>NZ_CP071661.1:5350000-5982333 GCF_051132105.1 Pseudomonas sp. R1-7 | reverse complement strand
CGGCACTCATGGCCAGTTACCTCACAGACTGGCGCAACGCCTACCAAGGCAAGGCCGCGTTGGTAGTCAGGCCCGCCACAACCGAAGAGGTGGCAGCAGTGGTGCGGCTTTGCCACGAAGCCAGGGTGGCGCTGGTGCCCCAGGGCGGCAATACCGGTTTGTGCGGTGGCTCGATTCCGGATGCTTCCGGCAGCCAGGTGGTATTGTCTCTGACTCGCATGAAACGTATCCGTGAAATCGACCTGGCCAATGAAACCATTACGGTCGAAGCCGGGGTGATCCTGCAGCACCTTCAGGAAGCTGCCAGCCAGGCCGGTCGTCTGTTCCCGCTTTCGCTGGGAGCGGAGGGCAGTTGCACGGTGGGCGGCAATCTGGCGACCAATGCCGGCGGCACGGCGGTGCTGCGCTACGGCAACATGCGCGAGCTGACCCTAGGGCTTGAGGTGGTACTGCCGGATGGACGAATCTGGAACGGTTTGCGTGGCCTGCGCAAGGACAACACTGGCTACGACCTCAAGCATTTGTTCATCGGCTCGGAAGGCTCGTTGGGCATCATCACCGCGGCGGTGCTGAAGCTGTTTCCAGCAACCCACAGCACGGCAACAGCCTGGGTCGCGCTGCCCTCGCCACAAGCGGCGGTGGACTTGATCGGCCATGTGCGCAGCCTGTGCGCCGACCGCCTGACGGGTTTCGAGATGATGTCGCGCCAGAGCCTGGATTTCGTCCTGGACCATGTGGCCGGCTGCACGGATCCCCTGGAAGCGAAGCACCCTTGGTACGCCTTGATTGAACTGCGCGACACAGTGCCGGACGCGCCCTTGGCGCTATTGCTGGAAAACGGCCTGGCCCATGCTTTCGAACGCGGTTGGGTCATCGACGCGGTATTGGCCAGCAGCCAGGCGCAGGCGGCTGCGTTGTGGGCGCTGCGCGAAGGTATTTCCGAGGCGCAGAATCATGAGGGCCCCAGCCTCAAGCACGACATCAGCGTGCCCGTGAGCCGGATTCCGGAATTCATCGAGCGCACCGACCGCGCACTGCAACAGGACTTTCCGGGCGTGCGCATCGTTTCCTATGGCCACATGGGCGACGGCAACCTGCACTACAACATCAGCAAACCGGTCGGCGACGCGGACGCTTCGTTCAAGGCCCGCGAACACGCGATCATGCAAGTCATCTATCGGATGACGAGTACCTTCAACGGCAGCATCAGTGCTGAACATGGACTGGGGCAAGCCAAGCCCCATGCCGCAGCCCAGTTCAAGGACCCGCTGGAGATCGAGTTGATGTACGCCATCAAACGCACCCTGGACCCGGCGGGGCTGATGAACCCTGGCAAGGTCTTTACTGTCGGGCTGGGGTGATCGAATCGGCCGTTACTGGCCTCCCGCTGAATGTTGGACAGGAAATGGATGAAGCGGTTTAAAGGTATTTTTCGATTATTGGGCTAATTATGAAAAAATACTTTCATAATTAGCTACCAATTAGCGATTTGGAAGGAAATCGTGTGCTAGTATTTTTTCAAACCTACGGAAAGATTGAAAAAATACTGTCATGCCTAAAAAAACAGCACCTCTCATGCCTTCAGCTGAACGGCTCCTGCGCCAGTTCGGCGAACGGATCGAGCTGGCTCGTAAGCGCCGTAAGATCACCGCGGCGCAAATGGCTGCGCGGGCGGGCATGAGCGCCCCTACGTTGAGGGCGCTGGAGAGTGGCAGCCCAGCTGTGACCATCGGCGCTTATGTTTCGGTGCTAGTCGCCTTGGGGTTGGAGAAGGACCTTGAATTGCTCGCACGCACGGATGAGTTAGGTCGTGATCTGCAAGATGCTGAATTGAAAGGGCGTTCTACAGTCGAGCACATCAAGCCAAAAGTACAGCTGCCTCAGTTTCATTGGGACAACTTGGTCAGCGTCTCCGCAAAAGAGAATAGTTCTACATCACCAGCCTCCGACAATCGAAGCCAGACAAGCTCTGAACTGGCTAAGAAACTTCTAGGGGATGACGATGCCTGATTTTCCGCGTTTCTGTTGACGATGCCAGACACACCATCGAGAGATTCCAGGGCGTCGTCAGGAAGTGGCTCAAGGTTGCGCGCTATCTGGGAATTGCCGCTAGCGAGCAGGAGCGGATAGCGCCAGCATTCGCCCTTGCCCGCTAAACGCTACTCCAGAAAACACCGATCAAAAAGATAAACGCTGGCCGGTTTGAGATTTTCCACCGTGCGTTGCGGGCGGCCGCCGTCGCCGCTTTTTTTGCGGCCGGTTTCCTGCAGATAACCCGCCTCGGTCATCTTCAGCAAACGCTGGCGCATACTGGTCTTGAGCACCGGGCGATCGAGCACCACGGAGAAAATGCTCACCGCTTCCGGCGCGCTGAATTCCGGGCCCAGGAACATCAGCGGCAGGCTGCTGTAGAGGGCTTTGGACAGCAACCGCTCCTGGACCGTGGCCACCAGGCTGTTGTGATCGAAAGGGAGTTTGATCGAGGCGTCAGCAACGTCCTTGAGGGGGAAAAAACCCTGGTGTTCGGCGAGCTGGACCGCTTCGCTGACAATCGCCAGGTAGAACGTCGAGGACGACCAGCAGCGCGGATCGCGGAACGCGTCGCCGACGGTGCCGACTTGTTCGATCCAGGCCAGCGGCATGCCGACCTTGCTTGAATTGCGCAGGCGCTCCACGGCGTCGTTCAGCGTGAGGTCTTCGACGCCCCCATTGACCACGATCCCGGGTAGCGCCCAATGGCCGGCGAATGGCTCGGCTTCCCGTCGGTTCAGGAGGATTTCCAGCGCCTGGGTCTCCCGGCAAAAGCGCAGCACACAGAGGTCGATGGTGTGCAGATAACCGCGCGCAGGGGCTGTGCTAGTGGGCATATCGATTTCCGTGGGTAGCGTAAACGTCATAGTTTAACGGGTTCATGCCGGGTGCCATCCAGTCGGTGGGCAGCGGCTCGCCCAAGGCCAGTCTTTCGCGAACCACCGTGCTGCGCACGTGGATCTTCTCCTCCACGCGAAGGATGGAAAACCGCTTTAGCAATTCCTGGCCGCGATAGAACGTGGGCAGCAAATCCGCGACATCCTGACCCACCACCAACGCGATCCGCTTGCCCTCCAGGGCCAGGCTGTCGGCGAGGTGGGCGAGCAGGGTGTAGCTGTAGATGGCGCCTTCGACGCCACGGGCCACGACCTGTTCGACCCGGCTCGCACGCACTTCGGCACAGCACAGTGGCTGGACGTTCTCGACGATCGATTCCAGCCAGTTCAGGCGAACGTCATAGTCGACCATCTGCTTTCCATAGGGATGCCGGAAGCTGGGGACCACCAGCACGCGCCGGGCCTGGCGTGAGGCCTCGATCATCACCTGGGCGTGCCCGGCGTGAGGGGGATTGAAGGCGCCACCATAAAGGGCAATCTCAAACATCGCTTCATCCTCTTTTGGTACATGACGTGTACTCTATCAGTTAAATCTTTATGATGAAAATCTGCTTTGTGCTGATCCGTGTCTCATTAATATAGATTGGCGCATCAAAATTAATTTCTGCAAATGGCTTGTTATGAAAGTACACCTTATGTACTCTCGTGGCCATGAAGAGGAGAAACCCAGCATGAACAGCCTGACCCGGAAAACCGCTTCGTTCGATGTCGATGCGCAAAAGAGCTTCACGCCGCTGTGCCCTGATGAGCTTCCAGTGCCGGGCGGTGACCAGATTGCCGGTGAGCTGAATTTCATCGCGTCCCTGGCCAGCCTCCGCATCGGCAGCAAGGATGCTCATTCGCCCCTGGCGCCTTGGGTGGTCGCCGATCACGCACAGATGTTCGTGCCGACCGGGCTCGAGCACGCCGACATTACCTGGGTCAGCCACTGCGTTCCCGGCACCGAAGGCTTCGCCCTGCTGGATCAGCTGCCGACCCCCTACGACTATGACTATTTCGTCTGGAAGGGTGTCGAGCCGGATCTGCACCCGTACGGCGCCTGCTACCACGACCTGCACGGCAAGCTGTCCACCGGGGTGATCGAGTACCTCAAAAGCCAGGCTGTGGAGCAGGTCATTGTCGGCGGGCTGGCGCTGGATTTCTGCGTCAAGACCACCGCCCTGCAACTGGCCGCTGCTGGCTTCAAGGTGATCATTCACCTCCCGGCCTGCCGAGCCATCAGTGAGGAGGGGGCTATCCAAGCCATTGCCGACATGCAGCAAGCGGGCGTCGCGGTTGCCGCGACACGTGAAGAAACCCTCCGCCAGGCAAACGCATAGGGGACAGACATGGACAGTGCATTCGATACAAACAGCGGCACCATCCAGAGCCTTCTGGATACCGACTACTACACCTTCACCATGATGCAGGCGGTCTTGCACCAGCACCCGAATGTCGAAGTGGAGTACCAGTTCATCGTGCGTTCCAAGGAGCGGCTCGGTCACCTGATCCCGGATATTCGTGTCGAATTGGAGAAGCTCGCCGGGTTGCAGCTGCGCGAGGGAGAGCAGCGGTTTTTGTTCAACAAGCGTTTCCGTGAGTACCTGACACCGGACTTCGAACAGTTTCTCGGCCTGTTTCGCTTCAATTTGCGCTACATACACGTTTCGGAAGTCGACGGCCAACTGAACATCCGCGTCCGTGGCCCGATGTTGCACTGCATCATGTTCGAGCAGCCGGTGTTGGCGATGGTCAGCGAACTGCGCAACCGCGAAAAATACCCCGAAGTCGAATTGGCCGACGTCACCCGCAAGCTGTACCAGAAGTTTGAATGGCTGGAGAAGAACGCCAGCCGTGAAGAACTCGCCGAGTTTCGCGTTTCAGACTTCTCCACCCGGCGGCGCCTGTCGTTCAAGGCCCAGCGTGAAGTGGTGAATGTCATGCGCAGCGATTTTCCTGGGGTCTTTGTCGGCACCAGTAACGCTCACCTGGCTTACGAGTTCGATCTGCCGCTGATCGGCACCATGGCTCACCAATGGCTGATGGTGCACCAGCAACTCGGGCGCTTGCGCGAGAGCCAGAACGCGGCGTTGGAAAATTGGGTGCACGAGTACCGCGGCCGCCTCGGTATCGCCCTGACGGACTGCATCAGCACCGATTTTTTCCTCAAGGATTTCGACCTGTACTTCGCCAAGCTCTATGACGGCCTGCGCCAGGATTCCGGTGACCCGATCGTCTGGGCTGACAAAGTGCTGGGGCGCTACAAGGAACTGGGCGTCGATGCGCGCACCAAGGACTTGATGTTCTCCGATGGCCTGAATTTCGAAAAGTGCCTGCCGATCCTGCGGCACGTCCGCGGCAAGGCCAAGTTCGGTTTTGGCATGGGCACGAGCCTGGCCTGCGATGTCGACGGTGTCGAACCGCTGAGCATCGTCATGAAACTGGTGCGGGTCCACGGCGAGCCCGTCGTGAAGTTCTCCGACGATCCGATCAAGAACGTTTGCGAGGATGCCTCGTTCCTGCGGTACGCCGCCCAAGTATTCAACGTTGCCCTGATCAATCCACAATTGGGAGCCTGATATGACATCGCTTGCGCAAGAACGCATCGCCCGGGAGCTGGGCATCGACCGTCAACTCAACCAAGGTGGCGAGGCCTTGGCGATTGCCCGCCGCATTGAGTTCATCAAGCAGACCTTGCGTGAGTCGGGCTGCCAGTCCTTGGTGCTGGGGATCAGTGGCGGCGTCGACTCGCTTACCGCCGGTCGCCTGTGCCAATTGGCGGTAGAGCAATTGCGAGAGGAAGGCTACGCAGCGCGATTTATTGCCGTCCGGCTGCCTTACAAGGCCCAGGCTGACGAACTGGACGCCCAGGCTTCCCTGGACTTCATCCGGCCGGACTTGATCACCACCAGCAACATCGCCGCGTGTGTTGACGGGCTGATGGACAGCATTGCCATCGATGGCTTGCAGCCCTCGGCCGAACTCAGTGACTTTGCCAAAGGCAACGCCAAGGCCCGGGCCCGGATGGTGGCGCAATACGCCATTGCCAATCTGAGCAACGGATTGGTAGTCGGGACTGATCATGGGGCGGAAGCGGTAATGGGTTTCTTCACCAAGTTCGGCGACGGCGCGTGTGACCTGGCACCGCTGTCCGGGCTGACCAAGACCCAGGTGAGATGGTTGGCCGACGCGATGGGCGCCCCCGCGCATCTGGTGCGCAAGGCACCGACGGCCGATTTGGAAGACCTGGCGCCCGGTAAGTTGGACGAAGTGGCGTATGGCTGCAGCTACGAGGAGATCGATGCGTACCTGATGGGCGAAGAAGTGTCGCCGAAGGCGCAACAGATCATTGAACGCGCCTATCTCAAGACGGCCCACAAACGAGCATTGCCCCGCGTTCCGGTATTGTTGTAATAGATTTGAATGGGACCTTTGGCCTCGAACGGAGTGGCAAATGACACAGGCAATCAGCATCAAGGATCGCGTGCGCATCAGGGACGTCGAAGTCCTCTCGGACGACTGGTACGTGCTGCGCAAGACCACCTATGACTACCTCGGCCGCGATGGCCAATGGCGCGAGCTGACGCGCGAAACCTATGACCGCGGCAACGGCGCAACCATCCTGCTCTACAACAAGGCCAAGCAAACGGTGGTGTTGACGCGACAATTCCGCTTCCCGGCCTTCGTCAACGGCCACGATGACCTGTTGATTGAAACCTGCGCTGGCCTGTTGGACAACGACGACCCGCACACCTGCATCCGCAAGGAAACCCAGGAAGAGACCGGCTATATCATCCAGGACGTGCGCAAGGTGTTCGACGCCTTCATGAGCCCGGGTTCGGTGACGGAGCGGGTGCATTTTTTCGTTGGTGAATATTTCGACGAAGACAAACAGCACGAAGGTGGTGGCCTGGAAGCCGAGGGCGAGGAAATCGAAGTGCTGGAGCTGCCGCTCGACCAGGCCCTGGACATGATCGAGGCGGGGGAAATTTGTGATGGCAAGACCATCATGCTGTTGCAGTACGCCAAGCTGCATCGGTTGCTGGATTGATCCGCATGGCCCTGGCGGTACCGAATCTCTCGCGATAGGTGGCGGGTGGCAGCCCCACTGTGTTGCGGAACGCCGCGCGAAAACTTTCCACCGACTGGTATCCGCAGGCCTGTGCAATGCCGGGCATGGGCTGGTCGGTGCTTTCCAGCAGCTCCCGTGCCCGGTTCAGCCGTTCCTGGCGCAGCCAGACCTTGGGCGACAGGCCCGTGGTCTCAATGAAGCGTCGCAGGAAAGTGCGCTCACTCATGGCCACGCGGGAAGCCATGTCGCAGACGTTGAGCGGCTGGTCCAGGTTCTCGCGCAGCCATTGCAGAACGCGAGTCAGTTCGTTGCGTGGCGACTTGCTCACGGGCGCGACGATGAACTGCGCCTGGCCTCCGGTTCGTTGCGGTGCCATGACCAAGCGTCGGGCCACCGAGTTGGCGACATGTGTCCCGAAATCCCGGGCGATCAAATGCAAGCAAGCGTCGATGCCTGCGGCGCTACCGGCGGAGGTGATCAGTTGCCCGGCATCGACATAAAGCACGTTCGGATCCACGGTGATCCGGGGGAATCGCTCGGCCAGTACCGATGAGAATTGCCAATGAGTGGTCGCGGTCTCGCCATCAAGCAGCCCGGTGGCGGCCAGCGCGAACACGCCTGAGCATATGGACAATAAGCGAGCGCCACGGGCATGTGCGCGGCGCAGTGCCTGCAGCAGCGCTTGCGGAGGCGGTTCATGGTGGCTGCGCCAGCCGGGGATGATGATGGTTTGCGCGTTGTCCAGGGCTTCGAGTCCCGCATCGACGGCTAGCTGAAGGCCACCCAACGCATGCATCGGGCCGGGGTCGACGGCGACGATCTGGTGTTGATACCACGGCACGTTCAGCTCCGGACGTGGTAGGCCGAAAATCTCCAGGGCGATGCCAAACTCGAACACACAAAGGCCTTCATAAACGAGGATCGCCACGGTTCCGGGATGAGCGTTCATTGGCGTGATTCCACCGTTTATTGTCGTGCGCCGCACTGTAGCGGACAGTCTTGCCTTCCTACAATCGTCGCCAGGAATCGGCAAAGCCTCGACGGTGAGACCTCGCAAAGCGAGCAAGGGAGAATGGAAATGAAAAGAATAGCCGTGGTGGGCTGCACCGGTGCGGTGGGCATGACCCTGCTGCAACTGCTTGAGGATACCGACTATCAGGTGGTTTGCATGGCCTCCGGGCGTTCGGCTGGTAAGTCCCTGACAGTGGGCAGGACGCGACATGTAATCGAGGCTTTTTCGATCGAGGGTTGCACCTCGTGCGATATCGTCCTCCTTTGTGTTTCCGGAGCCTTTGCCTTGGAGTACGGCGAGCGGCTGGCTGAAAACTCCCATGTCATCGATAACTCATCGGCATTCCGTTACCACCACGAAATTCCGCTGCTGGTACCGCCCATCAATGGGCGGCGCTACCGCGGCGAGAAACTGATCGCCAACCCCAATTGTTCTTCTGCCATTGCATTGATGGTGCTGGGTCCGCTGCATGACGCGTTCGGGCTGCAGAGCGCAATCATTTCCACCTATCAGGCCGCCAGCGGGGCGGGGCAGCCGGCGATGCTGGAATTGCGCGAGAAGGCCAAGTCCTTCAGTGACTATGGCGACCGCGATGACAGCGAGCATTTCGGCCATAACTTGGCATTCAACGTGATTCCCCAGGTCGATGCATTCGAACCCAATGGTTATACCCGTGAAGAAATGAAAGTGGTCTGGGAGTTGCGCAAGGTCCTGGACGAACCTACGTTGGCGGTCAGCACCACCGCGGTCCGGGTGCCGACCTTGCGGTCCCATGCCGAGAGTCTGAGCCTGCGGTTCAACAAACCCATCCCGTCACTGGACGCGGTGCGAGCGCTGCTGCGCAACGCGCCTGGAGTTGAAGTGGTGGATGAGCCCGAGTTTGGTGCTTACCCGATGCCCATGACCTCGACCTACAAGCACGCGGTGGAGGTCGGCAGGATTCGCTACAACCTGATCTACGGCGAGTACGGGTTGGACCTGTTCCTCAGCGGCGACCAGTTGCTGCGCGGCGCAGCGTTGAACGCGTTCGAGATCATGCAGTTGATCGAAGACTGATCAACGCGCGCAACCGTCCAGGCGGGAGCGCGGTTTATTCAGCTGGATTGGGCCTCGCTATCGTCCTGCATATCGTCCAGGTATTCCGGCTGGTCCAACTGTTCCGGCAGTTCAGTCACGACACTGAAATCGCTGATTTCGATCGCGCCCGCCCCATGGCCCAGCAAGTGGAAAGAGAACGCCTTGCGCGGTTGCGGATTATCGAAATGGATGTCCATCACCAGCGGTTGGTCGCTAGTCACCGCCACGTCGGTGGGCAAGTCCATTGGCACGTCTTGTTCGAATTCCTTGGCCTTGAGGGAAATGTACGCGGCGTGGCCTGTATCCACGGCGCGAATGGTCAGGCTGACGCGTGTGCGGGTTCCCTTGGGCATCTCCAGATATTGGGCGCCGATCAGGTTGTCGGTCCAATCGTTGGAGACGTAGGCGGGCAGCGGGATTTTTTCGTTGCTGCCGAATTGGTAATGCTGGTTCAGCGGGGTGGCCAGCAGCGTTTGATCCAGCGCCGTGGCCCGCGCGGTGATCAGTCGGGCGCGTTGGCCACTGTATTGTCCGGCGTAGGTGGCGCGGTCGGCGATGAAGCCCTCGCTCTTGTAGTCACGGCAGCGTTGCAGGAAATCGCATTCGGTGAAGGTGCCCTTGCCATCGTGGTAGCGCAGCTTGCCGTTGGTGAAAGACATGATTTCCCGGCCCGTCGCATAGTTCCTGAACATGGAACGGCCGGACAGCGAAGTCGGCACCTCGAAACCGAAGTAGTCGAGCACCGAAGCGCTCAGGTCGACATGGCCATGCACCCCTTGCTTGACCGTCGGCAACGGCTCTGGCGCCAGCGTCAGGTTGAACCCCCAGGACGATGCCAGGCGCACGTCATCGATGCCATGGGACTCATCCGAGGTGATGACCACCAGGGTGTTTTCCAGGATGCCCTGGCGTTCCAGGCCCGCGAGGAAGTTGTCCAGCGCGTCGTCCAGGTAGCCCACGGCGGCTTGCTTGGCGGTGTCGTAGCGCTCCAGGTAATCGTCCGGGGCCGAGTAGGGTTGGTGCGTGCCGACGGTCAGCAGGGTGAGCATCCATGGCTTGTCTGCCTGTTGCAGTTGCCCGACATAGTCCAGCGCGCCTTCGAAAAAAGTCTTGTCATCCTTGCCCCAGGGAAACTCCAGATAAGCCGGTCGAGTGAACCACTCCATGCCCAAGGTCGTGTCGAAGCCGATGTGCGGCATGATCCGGTCCTTGGCCATGAACCGCAGCCCGGCGCCTTGCAGGAAGTGAGTCGAGAACCCGTTCTTGCGCAACTGGGCGGGCAGGCAGGCCTGGTTGCGCTGGGTCTGGTTCAGCATCTCGACGCCCTTGGGCGTGCCGTTGTCGAGTTTGTCGTAATCACCGCACAGCATTGCGTACAGGCCACGGATGGTCTGGTGGCTGTGCAAGACGTAGTCGGGCGTGTTCATCCCACGCCCGGCCCAGCTACTGAGGCGCGGCATCAGGTTGTCCTGGTAACGACTTTGCAAAGCCTGGCGGTTGGTCTCCAGGTAGGCGCCGGGAATGCCTTCCAGGGTGATGATCAGGACATTGCGCGCACGGCCCGGCGCGGCGAGCAGTTTTTGCCCTTCCAGATCCAGGCGCGTCAGCCCTTCCATGGGCGGAACCGGTTCCGGCGTGTCGCCTGCCAGCCATTGTTCGAGGTGCTCTTGCCCGGCGGCGACGCTGGCGGTCATGAGCTGGTGGGGCAGGTTGAACAGATTCCACTGGTCCGCCTCGCTCGGGCGCCAGCTTTGTATGCTGCCATGCACCAGCAAAAGCGCTACGGGCATGGCCCAGGCATGACGTGGCAGGGGCGGCGGCTGGCGGCTTCGATTAGCCCATTGGATGGCTAGGCAGAGCGCCAGTGCTGCCAGTGTGACGGCGGCGCCCCAAGGATGAGCGAAGCCGCCACTGCTGGAGTTCTCGACGAACTGCGGGTCGATCAGGTACTGGATGTCCGCCGGAGTTGGCATCCGTCCTACTGCGCTGACCAGTTCGATGCTGGCGAGCGTCAGTGCACACCACGCCAGCAACACGGGCAAGGCCAGCCACCAGGGCCGTCGATGGAGCAGGACGACCAGCACGGTGCCGATGGCGATATCCGACAGATACCCCAGCGGGTCGGACCAGCCCAGTGCGAGGCGCAGCCCCATGGGGACGACAAGTACGCAGCCGGCCAGGGCGGCGAGGGTCGCGCGTGGATGGCTCAGGATTCGGTGGAAATTATTCACAGACACGGGCCTTTCGGTTTAAACCAATCCATCCAACACACTTCCACAGAATTGCGTTTGGTCATTAAACAGTCACAAGACTGTGCTGGATGGTACCAAGCCCAGCCGCCATTGTTGGCCCAGGATCTGGCGGCCGGCTGCGGTTCGCCGCTCAACGCCTCTACAATGGCGTCACGGCGCGGCTTTCGGCGTGCACAAAACTTGTATCAGGATTTCTCATCGGAGGATGGATGGACAGGTTCCAGGAAATGCAGGTGTTTGTTGCCGTGGCCCAGGAGTCGGGATTTTCATCGGCTGCGCGACGCCTGGGGCTGTCGGCGGCCAGCGTGACGCGCGCAGTGGCGGCGCTGGAGCAACGCATCGGTACGCCGTTGTTGGTGCGAACCACGCGCAACGTCTACCTGAGTGAAGCCGGTCAGCGCTTTCTCGAGGACAGTCGCCGGATCCTCGGTGATCTCCAGGAGGCCGAGGATTCGGCCGCGGGCAGTCACGCCCAACCGCGTGGGCAACTGACCATCACCGCGCCCGTGCTGTTCGGACAATTATTTGTCACGCCGGTGCTGGTGGACTTCCTGGAGCGCTATTGCGAGGTCTGCGTCAACGCCTTGCTGCTGGATCGCACCGTCAGCATGGTGGAGGAGGGTATTGACGTTGCCGTGCGCATTGGCGAGTTGCCCGACAGCAGCCTGCACGCCGTACGAGTCGGCGAGGTGCGGCGAGTGGTGTGTGGCTCGCCGGATTTCTTTGCCCGCCACGGCCGGCCGCAGCACCCGCAGGACCTTGAGCGAATGCCTGTGGTGTCGTCATCAGCAATCGGCCAGGTCAAGCATTGGACCTTCGTCGAGGCAGGCCAGCCATTGTCCGTCCGCCCCTCACCGCGGCTGGTGGTGACAGCCAACCAGGCCGCCATCACTGCGGCGTGCCAAGGCTTGGGGATGACGCGAGTGCTGTCCTACCAAGTGGCCGGCAACCTTGCAGCCGGAGAGTTGGAAATCGTCCTGGCGGATTTCGAACTGCCGCCCCTGCCGATCCATGTCGTTTATCAAGGCGGGCGCAATGCGCCGGCGCGGGTTCGCAGTTTTGTCGACTTCATGGTCAGTGCGTTGCGAGAACACCCAGCCTTGAAAGGCTGATGGATTGTTTCGCCAGCGGAAATAATGGATTGCGCCTACAGGTGATTCTATAGATCCGGACTTGAGCAGAAGATGACGCCATCGACGCCGTTCTACCGATGGCGTCCTCTCTGAGCGGAGTCGACCATGAACCCTATCAAGCTCTATCACTTCCCACTCTCGGGCCACGCCCACCGCGTCCAGCTGATGCTCTCGTTGCTTGACTTGCCTGTGCAGATAAGCTTTGTCGATCTGGCCAAGGGGGCGCACAAACAAGCGGATTTCCTGGCAATCAACCCGTTCGGCCAGGTGCCGGTCATCGACGACAACGGTGTGGTGCTGGCTGACTCAAACGCGATCCTGGTGTACCTGGCAGCCAAATACGGCCAGGGGCGTTGGCTGCCAACGGATCCGGTCGGCGCCGCTCGCGTCCAGCGCTGGCTGTCGGTAGCCGCCGGACCACTGCATACAGGCCCGGCTACGGCGCGGCTGATCACGGTGTTCGGTGCCTCTGCTAACGCTGAAGAGGTGATCGCCCGTTCCCACAGTCTGCTCAACGTCATTGAGCAAGCGCTGGGCAACAGCGCTTATCTGGTGGGTGACACCCCGACCATTGCCGACATCGCTGGCTATAGCTACATCGCCCATGCGCCGGAAGGCAATGTTTCGCTGCAGGACTATGCCCATGTGCGTGCATGGCTGGCGCGGATCGAAGCCCTGCCTGGTTTCGTCGGGATGCCGCGTACGGCTGCGGGTTTGCAGACGGAAGTCTGAGCATCAGGCCGTCATGGCGGGGGACAACGCCCCCGCCAGCGGTTTCTGTAAAAACCTGGAAGCGTTAATCTGCCAGCCTTTCTTGGTTGGCTGCGCTTCATGACTTTTATCCACAGGCTATCGCTGGCCCTCGCCGCGTTGTTTCTGAGCGGCTGCGACCAGCCCGCGCCTACCGTCCTCGACCAACAGCTCTATGTCTGGCAGCGCCAGTGGACGCCGGCCCACGAAGGGGCTTTGCGTGAGAGCCGCCGCGATTTTTCCAGCCTGCGGGTGTTGGCGTTGCAGGCGTTTCCCGGAGCTGGTTGGAGCCGGGCGCGTATCGATACGGCGTTGCTCAAGGCTGATGGCCGACCGCTGGTGGCGGTGGTTCGCCTGGACGGCCAACTAAAATCCCTGGACCAGGATGAGGTGATCGCACAGATCCAGCAGATGCTGGGCGACTGGCAGGCCCAGGGCCTGGCGCCGTTGGGCGTTGAGATTGATCACGACGCGGGCAATGCCCGGCTACCGGCCTACCGGACCTTTCTCGCCCGGTTGCGACAAGTCTTGCCAACCACGCTCCAGCTCAGCATCACGGCGCTGCCGGCTTGGCTCGGTAGCCCCGAGTTGCCTGGACTGTTGGCGACGGTAGACAGCAGCGTCCTGCAGGTCCACGCAGTCAGCGATCCCCGACAAGGGCTGTTCGATCCGGAGCAGGCCAGGCGTTGGGCCGAGCGCTGGAGCGACGTCACCACGCGGCCGTTCTACTTGGCTTTGCCGGCCTACGGCGTGGCGCTGCTGACCCCGGAGAACGGTGCGCCTGTGGTGGAAAGCGAAGTGCCCATCGACCGGGGCGGCGAACGTCGCGAGCTGCTGGCCGACCCGCGACAAGTCGCCGACCTGACCGCGAAGCTGCGCGCCGACCCGCCTGGGCACCTGGCCGGGATCATCTGGTTTCGCCTGCCGCTGGCGGGTGATCGACGGGCCTGGAGCCTGACCACCCTCGGCGCGGTGGCCCGTGGCGACAGGCTCGACAGCCGTATGCGATTGCATGTTGAGGAGCAGGGTGGCCTTTACGATATCCGCCTGGTGAACCAGGGCAATCTCGACAGCCCTTGGCCCCAGAGGCTCACGCTGGCGGTAGGCGCGTGTGACGGGGTCGATGCCCTGACGGGTTATACGTTGCAACAAACCCCTGGAGTGCTTACCTTCACGCGCATTAAGGAAGGCCGCCTGGCTGCCGGTGCCCAACGGGCGATCGGTTGGGCGCGCTGTACAAAAATTGACCAAGGAGGATTCAATGTCTACCCGTAAGTGGCCTCTTCGCCTGCTGTGCCTGAGCCTCGGTCTACCGCTGGGCCAGGCGCTGGCCTGCGGGCCGGAGTTCCCGATGCGCCTGCTGGATAACCGGGCCCAATCCTTGGCGGAGTTGCCCGAAGGCAGCTTTCGTTTCGAGGTCAGCCGTCTCGGCCAGGCCATTGCGGGGTTGAAGCCGACCACGGATGCGACGCGCAACCCGGATTACAGTTATGACGATGTCGCTTCCTACGTAGAGCAACGCAACAAAGCCGAACAGCTTGGCCTGACGCCACCGCAACAAGCCGTGATCGAGCGTCTGCGGGCGCTGGGCGACGTCGAGCAGGTCGCCAGCGAAGCGGCGAACCTGCCCGCCGAGCTGCGCTTGTACGCAGTGGGCGCGGCGGCTTTCAACGCGGGCGATCATCAGCGCGCCGCCGAATCATTCCAGCAACTGCTGGCATTGCCAGCCCAGGAGCGCCGCCTGCGCAGCACTTGGGCGGCCTATTCACTGGGCCGTGCGTTGTTCGCCATGAGCACCGAAGCCGGCCGTGGGGAACCGGCCGACTTGCAGGATCAGGCGCGCCAAGCCTTCCGCCAGGTCCGCGAGCTGAGTATCGCCGGCTTCAGCGACCCACTGGAATTGGGCGTCGCCAGTCTCGGCGAAGAAGCCCGGGTTGCCTACACCGTCGACGACTGGAACAGTGCCATCGGGCTGTATGCGACCCAGAACCTGCAGGGGTCCCCGGTCGGCTACAGCTCGTTGCTGCAATTGGCGAGCAACCTGAAATTAGAGTCGGATGAGCGCCTGAAAGAGCTGCTCAAGGCCAAGGCCGTCCAACGCCTGGCGACTGCGTACTTGCTCAGCCGCGTCGGCTGGTGGGACGGTGAGGAGCCCTCGGGCGAGAAAGAACTCGTCAAGTTGCTGCAGGCCAGCGCGCAAGGCAACCTTGAGGACGCGGACCGCTTGGCAGCGGTCAGTTATCAACACGGTGATTACAGCGGCGCCAAGGCCTTCGTCGATAAAGCCGCCGACACCGGGTTGGCCTGGTGGGTACGCGCCAAACTGGCCCTGCGCGACGGCGACAAGACTGCTGCGGCGGCGGCTTATGCCAAGGCCGCCCAGGCATTTCCAAAAGAGGAATCCTGGGGTGACCGACGCACGCCGGACTGGGACTACGAGACGGTTCAACCCAAGTGCCGGGTCGAAGGCGAAAGTGCAATCCTGGCATTGCAGCGCGGCGACTACCTGCAAGCGTTCGATCAGCTCTATCGTGGCGGCAACAATTATTGGTACGACGCCGCAACAGTCGCCGAGCGCGTGCTGACGGTCGATGAGCTCAAGCAATACATAGATGCCCAGGTTCCGGCGCCGCCGCCGTTGAGCCAGGAAGATCGGAACAATTACGTACCGTTGTCGGTGGCCGCGAATCTGCGCAACCTGCTGGGCCGTCGCTTGTTGCGCGAAGGGCGCTACGACGAAGCGCCGGCGTATTTCGATAATCCTGAGCTCCAGGCCAAGGCCCGTAGTTACGGCGAACTGCGCCAGGATGCCGAATCGAAATGGTGGCCGACGAGCCGGGCCGAGGCGTATTTCAATGCGTCGGTTGTTGCCCGTAACTCCGGGATGCAATTGCTGGGCTACGAGATGGCGCCCGACTACGCGAGCCTGGAAGGTAACTACAGCTTTGAACCGGTGGAGCTGAAGGTGGGTCCGCTGGTGTCCGACGGTGAAGTTCAACGGCAACAGGCCAGCGCCGCTCAACCGGACATGCGTTATCACTACCGTTTCGTCGCCACGGCGTTGGCAAGCCAGGCAGCCGATCACCTGCCGCACACCAGCCAGGCGTTCGCCGCAGTGCTTTGCAAAGCGGTGGGGTACAACTCGAGCCTTGCAGAGCAAAGCGCGTTGTATCAGCGCTATGTGAAAGAGGGGCCTTACGTGGAGTGGGCATCGGACTTTGGCCATCAGTGCCCGGAACCGGCCTTCGACCAGGCCTGCAAGCGCTACGTGACCCAAGCCGTGGCGCCCGTTCGCTCGGCGTTGCGACCGTTCAAGACCTGGTTGGAAATCGGTGGGGCGGTGCTGGTGGTCGCTGTTGCGCTGGCGTTGATCAGCCGTCGCAAGCGCAAGGCGCGGGTGGCGTCGAGCTGATTGTGAAGCGTACTTGCTCGCGATGAGGCCGGGTCAGTCTGACGCCATCGCGAGCCAGCTCGCTCGCCACTAGGGGAGTGCGGCGCTACATCTGCGTCGCCATCCCTTCTACGTTCATGGCCGCCTGGCGCAATGCCTCCGAGCGGGTCGGATGGGGGTGACAGATCAGGGCGATGTCCTCTGCCGAGGCGCCAAATTCCATCGCTACGCAGTATTCGCCAATCATCTCGCTGACGCTCGGGCCAACCAGATGCACGCCTAGGATTTCGTCGGTGTGCTCATCGGCCAACACTTTGGCGAAGCCCTCGGTTTCATGGTTGATCTTCGCCCGGCTATTGGCCGTGAACGGGAATTTGCCCACCTTGTAGGCGCGGCCAGCGGCCTTGAGCTGCTCTTCGGTCTGGCCGACGCTGGCCAGTTCCGGCCGGGTATAGATGACGTTGGGGATCAGGTTGTAATTGACCTCACCGGCCTTGCCGACAATCTGTTCGATACAGGCCATGGCCTCATCTTCAGCCTTGTGGGCGAGCATTGGTCCAGACGTAACATCGCCGATCACCCAGACACCGGGCGCTTCGGTGCGGTGGCGTTTGTTGGCGAGCATGCCGCGCGGATCGGTCGTCAACCCGACATTCTCCAACCCCAGGCCCTTGGTATAAGGACGGCGGCCGATGGCGACCAGCACGCAGTCGGCCTCTAGTGTCTGTGCGTCGCCACCTGTCGCGGATTCCACCTGCAACTGCACGCCGCTTGCCGAGGATGTGGCGCCAGTGACCTTGGCACTCAGCTTGAACTCGATGCCCTGCTTTGCCAGGGCCCGCTGCAAGGTCTTGCCGGCGTCCGCGTCCACGCCCGGGCAAATGCGGTCGAGGTATTCCACCACGGTCACCTCGGCACCCAGGCGCCGCCAGACTGAGCCCAACTCCAGGCCAATGACGCCCGCGCCGATGACCACCAGATGACGGGGCACTTCGCCGAGGGACAGTGCGCCGGTGGAATCGAGGATGCGCTGGTTATCAATCTCGACACCGGGCAGTGGCGTGGGCTCGGAGCCAGTGGCGATGATGATGTCCTTGGCGTTCAGTTCGACCTGCGTGCCGTCTTCGCGGGTAACGGTCACCTTGCCGGGCCCGTCGATGTGACCCCAGCCTTTGATCCAGTCGACCTTGTTCTTGCGAAACAGAAACTCGATGCCCTTGGTCAGGCCCGCCACGCTTTCGTCCTTCTGCTTCATCATCTGCGGGAGGTCCAGGGTGGGGGTGACGTTGATGCCCAGATTGGCAAACTCTGCGCCCCTGGCCGCTTCGTACAGCTCGGAAGCGTGAAGCAGGGCCTTGGACGGCATGCACCCAACGTTCAGGCAGGTGCCGCCGAGTGTGGCGCGGCCCTCGATGCAGGCGGCTTTCAAGCCCAATTGGCCGGCTCGAATCGCCGCGTTATAGCCGCCGGGGCCTCCGCCCAGAATGATCACGTCGTAGTTACTCATCACTGTTCTCCGCCTGGCTGGATAAAAAATTATGTACGTAATATGGGCGTTTCCAAAGACGACGGTCAAGGGTTGCGCGCCAAGCCTTGCATGAAAAATACAAAACGGAAATTTCACAGGGATCGTTATAAGGTAACAGCCTAGCGGAGCAGTGGCGGCGTTTATCCACAGTCCGTCCTTTTTTCCACAGGCGCTGGGATGACATGCAAGTCGATCTTGATATCGAAGGGGCTCGGGTGGCCGAGTGGCCGCGCTTCCAGCGCGCTGCCTCGCAAACACGCCGTTTGAAGCGGCTCGCAATGACGCTGGTCGGCTTGGCGGGGTTGGGACTGCTGCTGGCGTTTTTCATCGGTTTATTTTCGCCGCGATCCTTGTGGCCCGCCTTGTTGGTCAGTCAAAGCGCCAGTCTGATCGTGCTGCTGGCAGGCCTGCAATCGGCTGGTTGGGTGGCGCAATGGCGAAGCGAGGCGCTGGCGCCAGCGGTGGAAAACCTACCTGTTGAAAGCGAGCCTGTTGATAATTCGGGTTGGTATGAGCGGATGCTCGAGCGCATCAGTGCGCGCTGGGTCGGCCTGCTCAAGCAAATCGGGGCGCCTGCGTTATGGCTTTCCGGGTGGGCGCTTCTGGCGCTGCTGAGTCTCGAGCAAGCCTGGGACTTGGCGTTGCCGGCCGCTTCGCTTGGCGTGTCGGCCAGTGTCGGTGCGGTGTTTTCGTTATCGCTGGCGTTCGGCGTGTTGGTGTTTGAACGTCAATTGGCCCAGCAGCCGCCCATCGAGTGGCCGGAAGCATTGCCGTTGGCACAGCTGGCGCGAGTGGCGATCGTCGTACTGGTGCTCGGTGCCTTGTGCCTGCTCTTCGCCACCGATACGTCGATCTGGCCGATGCGCCTGGCGGTGCTGATCGGAGTGTTGCCAGCGCTGGTCGCGGTGGAGTTCCTGCTGCGCGCCGTACTTTCATTATTCAGCCCGCGCCGCGCCTCTTTGGAGCCGACGTTGTTGGGCCGAAGTTTTGTCGCCGATCTGCTGTGCTGGCCACCACAACCGCTGCGGGTCTTGCAGCATGAGTTGCACAACCGCTTCGGCATCGACTTGCGTCAGATCTGGGCGTTCAGCTATATGCGCCGGGCTTTCTTTCCGGTGCTGGCGCTGGTGGCGTTGGTGGGCTGGTCGCTTACCGGTGTGCATGAAGTGGCGTTGCAGGAGCGCGGCATCTACGAGCGTTTTGGACAGCCGGTGAAGGTCTTTGGCCCGGGCCTGCACGCGGGGCTGCCTTGGCCGTGGGGGAGGGTGCTCAAAGTAGAAAATGGTGTCGTGCATGAACTGGCGACCAGCGTCGGCGAAAACAAGGCGCCAGCGAAAGCTGAGCCGGCGGAGGGGGCGGCGCCGGCCATCGCCAATCGGTTATGGGACGCCACTCACGTCAACGACAAATCCCAGGTCATCGCCAGCCGACGTGCCGAACAACAGAGCTTCCAGATCATCAACATGGATGTGCGCTTCGTTTATCGCATTGGCCTGACGGATGCCGCAGCGCTTGCCGCGACGTACAACAGTGCCGATGTGCCTGCACTGATCCGCAGCACGGCCAGCCGCATCCTCGTGCATGAGTTTGCTTCGCGAACGCTGGACGGTTTGCTTGGGGCGGACCGGGTCAATCTGGCAAACGAAATCGGTGGCGCGGTGCAGGCTGATTTGCAATCGCTCGACAGCGGCGTAGAGATTCTCGCAACCGTGGTGGAGGCAATCCACCCACCCGCCGGCGCGGCGAATGCCTATCACGGTGTGCAAGCGGCGCAGATCGGCGCCCAGGCACTGATTGCCCGGGAGCACGGTGCCGCAGCGGAACAGACTAATCAGGCGCAGCTGCAAGCCAGTATCGCCCATGACCAGGCCCAAGCCACCGCCAGGGAAATCAATGCCGCCGCCGAAGCCGCAGACCTGCGCTTCGATGCCGAACGCAAAGCCTACGCGAAGGCGGGCCACGCCTTCCTCCTGGAGCAATACCTCAGCCAACTGGGCCAGGGGCTGGGCAAGGCCAATCTATTGATCCTCGACCATCGCCTGGGTGCTGGCGGCAACGCGCCGACCCTGGACCTGCGTAATTTCGCGCTGCCGACGGATCTCGCGTCGTCACGTAAACCTGTCCAGCCAGGAGCTGCCCATTGAGCCAGTCTTCATCACACGATCACCACGACCATGGTGGGCACAATCACGGCCATGCAGGCCATCACCACGGGCATCACCACCATCGCGATTCACAGCACGCTGGGCCGTTTCCGTGGAGGCGTCTGGGCTGGGCGGCGCTGTTGGTGGCGTCTGCCGTTGCAGCCGCCAGCCTGGTGCAAGTGCGCTCGGGGGAGGCCACCGTCATAACTCGTTTTGGCAACCCGGCGCGGGTGCTGTTGCAACCGGGCCTGGGTTGGCGCTGGCCGTTGCCTTTCGAGGCGGCGGTCCCGGTCGATTTGCGCTTACGTACCAGCTCCAGCGGTTTACAGGATGTCGGTACTCGTGATGGGCTGCGGATTATTGTCCAGGCCTATGTGACGTGGCAGGTACAGGCTGACCCGGAAAGTGTGCAGCGTTTCATGCGGGCAGTGCAGAACCAGCCGGACGAAGCCGCGCGACAGATTCGTACCTTTGTCGGCTCGGCGTTGGAGACCACGGCTGCCAGCTTCGATCTGGCGAACCTGGTCAATACCGATGCCAGTCATGTGCGTATTGCCGATTTTGAAACTCAACTGCGCCAGCAGATCGAGCAACAACTGCTCGCGACCTATGGCGTACGGGTCCTGCAGGTGGGCATCGAGCGCCTGACCTTGCCTTCGGTGACGCTCGCTGCAACCGTGGACCGCATGCGTGCCGAGCGCGAAACCATTGCCACCGAGCGTACCGCCATTGGTAAACGCGAAGCGGCACAGATTCGCTCAGCGGCCGAACGTGATGCGCGCATCATGCAGGCTGATGCCACCGTCAAAGCGGCCGAGATAGAGGCGGAATCCCGGGTCGAGGCGGCGCAAATCTACGGCAAGGCTTATGCGGGTTCGCCCCAGCTTTACAATTTGCTGCGCTCGCTGGACACGTTGAACACCATCGTCAGCCCAGGTACCAAGATGATTTTGCGCACCGACGCGGCGCCTTTTCGCGTTTTGGTAGACGGTCCTCAGTCCTTGGAACCAAAGGGCGGGTCTCAACCATGAGTTTGGTTCCACGTGGAACAAACGAGTTATCCAGTCCGTGGATCCAGGCCGGACGCCTGGCGTTCCTTGCGCTTTATGCGGTCACTGTCCTTGCCGCATTGGCCTGGATATTTGCCAACGTGCGCCAGGTCGATCCGCAGGACCGTGCGGTGGTTTTGCACTTTGGTGCATTGGACCGTATCCAGAACGCCGGACTTTTATGGGCATGGCCTCGGCCGGTGGAACAAGTGGTTCTTGTGCCAGCGGCGGATCGAGTCCTCGAACGGCGCGTGGAAAATTTGCTGCGCTCGGATGCGGCTCTACAGGCTGATCGGGTGGCCAGTTTCGCTTCGCCCGTGCCTGATGCCTTGGCGGGTTCTGGTTATTTATTGACCGGTGACGCGGGTGTGGTGCAACTGGACGTACGTGTCTTCTACAAGGTCACCGAGCCTTACGCGTTCGTGCTGCAAGGCGGGCATGTGCTGCCGGCCCTGGATAGGATGGCGACCCGCAGTGCCGTGGCCCTTGCCGCAGCCCGGGACCTGGATACGATTCTGGTGGCCCGCCCCGAGTTAGTCGGCAGCGACAGCCAGGCCGCCGAGCGTCGGGAGCGCCTGCGTGGCGATCTGGTGCAAGGGATCAATCGACGCCTCGCTGATCTTGCAGCGACAGGGCAGGGGCTAGGGATCGAAGTGGTGCGGGTCGATGTTCAGTCGAGCCTGCCGGGACCCGCCGTGGGGGCCTTTAATGCTGTGTTGACGGCCAGTCAACAGGCCGACAAAGCCGTCGCCATCGCCCGCACCGAAGCGGAAAAACTGTCTCAGTCAGCCCGCCAGGACGCCGACCGTGCGTTGCAGGTGGCCGATGCCCAAGCCGGCGAGCGGCTCGCCAAGGCGTCGACCGACACCGCTGCGGTGTTTGGTTTGGCGAAGACCCAAGGCAGCGATCCGCAGATGCTGCTGCGCCTGTATCGCGAACGTATGCCGGAAATTCTGCGTCGTGCCGGGTCGGTGACTACGCTCGACCCGAAAGACGATTCCCGCCTGATTATCCAGGGAGCCGGACAATGACCGCTCAAGCCACTGTCTCACCCATGTTGTCTTCTGCCGAACAGCGGGCCGCGGCTCGGCAATTGACCTTGGCGATGCTTGCCCTCGGGCTGCTTGCCTTGGGCCTGGCATGGCGCGGTTGGTCGCCAGAGCAGAACGGTGTCAGCCAATTGCTGTTGGGATTTGCCTCGCTGCTGGTCGCGGTGCCCGTGATGCGTTCCGCCTGGTTCAGCCTGCGATATCCAAGCTTGCACGGCATCACCGACCAGCTCATCGCCTTGGCGATGCTCGGTGCATGGGCCACCGGCGATCTGCTGACAGCCGCGCTGCTGCCCATCATCATGATCTTCGGTCACGTGTTGGAAGAACGCAGCGTGATCGGTTCCCAGGAAGCGATCCACGCCCTCGCTCAATTGACCCGCAGCCAAGCCCGGAAGGTTGAGGCCGACGGTACGATCATCGAAGTCGACAACGGGACGCTGCGACCGGGTGACTTGGTGGAGGTTCGCGCGGGAGACCGGGTGCCTGCCGACGGCCGGGTCGTCTTTGGACAAGCGAGCCTCGACACTGCGCCTATTACCGGAGAATCCGTCCCTGTGGAGGCAGTCGTGGGCGTGGATGTATTTGGCGGCGCGATCAACCTCGATGGCTTGCTACGCCTGGAGGTGACGCGTATTGGCAATGAGTCGACCCTGGGCAAGGTGATCGCCCTGATGCAAAACGCCGAGCGTTCCAAACCACCGATTACCCGTTTGCTCGAACGCTATGCCGGTAGTTACCTGATACTGGTGTTGCTGCTGGCCGCGCTGACATGGTTTGTCACCAACGATGCCCAGGCGATGCTCGCGGTCTTGGTGGCGGCTTGTCCCTGCGCGTTGGTGTTATCAGCACCGGCGACAGCCATTGCCGGGATTGCGGTGGCCGCGCGTCACGGGATTCTGATCCGCAGCTCGGCTTTTCTGGAGGAGCTGGCGGACCTGACCTCAGTGGTCATCGACAAGACCGGGACCCTGACCTACGGCACGTTGCAATTGCGATCGATCCAAAGCGCCTTGGCTGATCGCTGCGAGCTGCTGCCTTTGGCCGCCAGCCTTGGGGCGGCCAGCAGTCATCCCGTCAGTCGTGCGTTGGCGGGACAGGTGGACCCGCGCAATTATCTGCCGCTTAGCGACGTGCACGAGCGCCAGGGCTTGGGTGTCATCGCCAACACCGAGAGGGGAGAAGCCGCACTCGGTCGCCCCGAGTTGTTTGCCCGGTTGGGTATCGACACACCAGCTATTCCGGAGCATGACGGCCCAATCGCCGGCCTGGCGCTGGATGGGCAGTTTCTCGCCTGGCTGCTGTTGGCGGACAACGTCAAACCGGAAGCACGGACGGCCATGGCTGAGTTGCGCGAGCTTGGCCTGGGCCGGCAAGTATTGTTGACGGGAGATCGCCAGAGCGTGGCCATTGCCGTGGCACAGCAGGTCGGCATCAACGAGTTGCAGGCCCAGGCCTTGCCGGAAGACAAACTCCGGCGGGTCGAGGCTGAAACCGAGCATGGCTTCCGGCCCATGGTGGTGGGTGATGGAATCAATGATTCCCTTGCGCTCAAAGCCGGCGTGGTGGGCGTCGCAATGGGGGCCGGCGGGGCAGATATCGCACTCGCATCGGCGGATATCGTCCTGATCGGCAGTGACTTGCGGCGCCTTGGCACCTGTGTGCGGTTGAGTCGGCAATGTCGACGTACATTGCAGGTCAACGTGATCATTGGCCTGGGCTGGACGCTGGCCATCGTAATCTTCGCCGCGTTTGGCTGGCTTGGCGCGGCCGGTGCAATGATCGCTGCGTTGCTGCATAACTTGAGTACGTTGGTGGTGTTGGGTAATGCCGGGCGGTTGCTGCGGTTCCAAGAGCCGTTGTTGAAGATCTAGCGGGTGAACTGGAGCGAACTGTTCAAGGTGCCCGCAGTCAGTTACGAGAGGGCACTCCACTTCCGGCGGTCACTGCTCAAAACAGTAGAGAAGAAGGCGATAGGAAAAGGCTATAAATTCGATAGCCTGCTATTTTTCTACCATGGTCTACCCTCATTTCAGGCTTCTGAAACAAAGGGGGGATATTTTCATGTTCGCTCAACTTCCGCCGGCCTTGCAGAATCTGCACCTACCGCTTCGGTTGCGGCTCTGGGATGGCCATGAATTCACGCTGGGTGATGATCCCAGCGTCACGATTGTGGTCAAGGACCCACAAGTGGTTGCGCAATTTACCCATCCCAGCCTGGATGCGTTGGGAGCGGCGTTTGTCGAAGGCAAACTTGAGCTCGAGGGCTCGATCCATGAAGTTATCCGAGTATGCGACGAGCTGAGCCAAGCCCTGGTGGACGAAGACGACAGCAACCTGCCGGTGCGTACCGTCCATGACAAGGAAACCGACGCCAAGGCGATCTCCTACCATTACGATTTATCAAACGCCTTTTATCAGCTCTGGCTCGACAGGGACATGGTGTACTCCTGCGCTTATTTCGAGACCGGCAGCGAAACCCTTGAGCAAGCGCAACAAGCCAAGTTCCGCCATCTGTGCCGCAAGCTGCGTCTACAACCCGGTGACTACCTGCTGGATGTCGGCTGCGGTTGGGGCGGGTTGGCACGTTTCGCGGCGCGGGAGTTCGGCGCCAAGGTGTTTGGCATAACCTTGAGCAAGGCGCAGCTCGCCCTGGCCCGGGAGCGGGTCCAGGCTGAAGGTCTGGAAGACCTGGTGGAGCTGCAACTGCTCGACTACCGCGACCTGCCCCAGGACGGTCGTTTCGATAAAGTCGTCAGCGTCGGCATGTTCGAACACGTCGGGCACGCCAACCTGGCCCAATACTGCAAGACGCTGTTTGGCGCCGTTCGCGAAGGGGGCTTGGTGATGAATCACGGCATCACCGCCAAACACACCGATGGCCGTCCGGTAGGGCGTGGCGCGGGTGAATTCATTGAGAAATATGTATTTCCCAATGGTGAGTTGCCGCATCTGTCGATGATCTCTGCCGAGATCAGCGAAGCCGGGCTGGAAATCGTCGATGTGGAAAGCCTGCGAATGCATTACGCGCGCACCCTCGATCATTGGAGCGAGCGTTTGGAGGACAACCTCGAAACCGCCTCCAGGGAAGTGCCGGAGCAGGCGCTGCGGATCTGGCGGCTTTATCTGGCAGGCTGCGCCTATGCCTTCGCCAAGGGCTGGATAAACCTGCACCAGATCCTCGCCGTCAAGGCCCATGCCGATGGCAGCCATGAATTGCCTTGGACTCGGGACGACATCTACGCGCCCTAAAGAATCGGCGAAATGAGTCGGGCGATCCGCATGCCGATCTTTTGCAGGCGGTGGGTCTCCCGACTTTCCTGTTTCGCGACTTCATGAGCCTGGGCAAAATCCTTCTCGAGCATCTGCTCCACTTCGCTGGCAAATACGATATCAACCGTCAGCAGCATCACTTCAAAATTTAATCGAAACGAGCGGTTATCCAGGTTCGCGCTGCCGATCGCGCTTATTTCCTGATCGATCAACACGACTTTTTGATGCAGGAATCCTGGCTCGTAACGAAACACCCGGACGCCGGCCCTTACAGCCTCGAATGCATAAAGGCTGGACGCTGCGTAGACGATTTTGTGATCTGGCCGTGACGGCAGCAGGATGCGTACGTCCACCCCGCGCAAGACTGCCAGGCGCAGCGCTGCGAAGACCGCTTCATCGGGAATGAAATAGGGTGTGGTAATCCAGATCCGCTCGTTTGCCGCATGGATCGCCTCGACGAAAAATAGCGAGCAGGTTTCGTGCGCGTCCGCCGGGCCGCTGGCCAGCAACTGGCAGAGTACGCCGCCGTCCGGGTAAGTATCCGGCAGGATCAATGGCGGCAACGAACGGGCGGCCCAGAACCAGTCTTCTGCAAACGACTCCTGCATGCTTGCGACCACCGGGCCGCGTACTTCGACATGCGTGTCGCGCCATGGCGCCAGGGGGGGCTTTTCGCCCAGGTATTCGTCGCCTACGTTATGACCGCCGACAAACCCCAGTACGCCATCCACGGCTACGATCTTGCGATGGTTGCGGAAGTTGACCTGGAACCGGTTCAACCAACCGCTGCGGGTGGCAAAGGCTTTCACATGGACGCCGCCGTCGCGCAATGCCTGGACATAACGGTGGGGCAGGGAGTGACTGCCGATACGGTCGTACAGCAGGTACACCGTCACGCCTTCGGCCGCTTTCCTCAAAAGCAATGCGTGCAGGCGCTGGCCGAGACGGTCGTCATGGATGATGAAGAACTGGATCAGGATGGCTTCCCGCGCGCCTTCGATGGCTTGGAAAATCGCCTCGAACGTGGCGTGGCCGTCCACCAGCAGCCGCACCTGGTTATTCGCCAGGCACGGTGCTCGCCCTAGCTTGGGCATCGCGCGCAACGAAGCATAGGCCTGGGAGGCGCGAGCGGTGAGTGCTTCCTCGACCCAGGGTCGCCAGTTCAGCTCGGAGATCGCCTTGCGCATTTCTTCGTTTGCCTGCCGTCGCGCCTTGATGTAGCCGTCGAAAGTGCTACGGCCGAAAACCAAGTAGGGGATCAACGTCAGATAGGGAATGAACAGCAATGAAAGAGCCCAGGCAATCGACCCTTGGGCGGTTCGCACGGTGAGTACCGCATGGACGGCGGCGATGGAACCGAGTGTATGGAGCAGCGCGATCAGGTAACCGAAAACATGCGGGCCGTAATAGTCCATGGGGCAGCCGAGCTCCTGAAGTTCATTGCTTAACAGACCATGTTCCGCAGCGAATGTCGCTATTTAATTCACTCGCCCAGGCCTTGAACCGAAGCCTGCGGGCAGCGTCTAACGGCCACTTGTCCTCTGGAGTTTTTGCAATGAAAGTTCGCTTGCTGGGTTTGGCCTTGGCCGTTGGCTTGTCGGTTCCTGTAGCGGCGCAGGCGCAGATGCTTCAACCAGGCCTGTGGGAACTGACGACAAGCAACATGAAAGTCGACAACCAGAACCTGCCAGACCTGCAATTGATCCTCGGCCAATTGCAGAACCAGATGACACCCGAGCAGCGGGCAATGTTGGAAAAGCAAGGCATCACCATGGGCGGCAAAGGTATTCGGGTATGCCTGACCCCGGAGCAAGTCCAGACGAACGACATCCCGTTGCAGGACCCGCAGTCTGGCTGCAAGCAGCAGATCACCGAGCGAACCGGCAATCAGTGGAAGTTTCGTTTCAGTTGTCCGAAAGCCCAGGGCAGCGGTATCGCGACATTCCAGAGTGATCGCGAATTCACCACCAAGGTCAATGGCACATTCAACGCCACGGGCATCCAGCAGAACGGTAGCCTGGATACCCGTGCCGTGTGGCTGGGGCAGGATTGCGGGACAGTCAAGCCGAGGGCTTGATTTCAGGGCCGGCTCAATGCTTCGTACAACGTGTTGAGGTTGTACTCGAACAGTCCGGTAAATGTGCTGGCGGGTCCTTTGGCGGCGAGGGCGTCCGAGTACAACGTACCACCCAGGTGCGCGCCGCTTTCATCGGCTATTTGCTTGAGCAGGCGCGCGTCCTTGATGTTTTCCATGAACACAGCTTTGACCTTGGCTTTGCGGATCTGCATGATCAGCGCGGCAACTTCGGCTGCCGAGGGCTCACGTTCAGTAGACAGACCTTGCGGCGCCATGAACTCGATGCCATAGGCTTGGCCCAGGTAACCGAACGCATCGTGAGAGGTGACGATCTTGCGATTGCCCGGTGGTAAGGCGCCGAACTTCGCCTTGGCTTCGTCGAGCAGGGCATAGATCGTTTTCAGGTACGCCTGGCTGTTGCGTTCGTAGTCTGCTTTGTTGGCCGGATCGGCTGCCTCCAGCGCCTTGGTGATATTGCCAATGTAAAGCACGGCGTTGGCAAGGTTGTGCCATGCATGTGGGTCGGGGATCGTCTCGCCATCTTCGTCCAATGAGCGCGGAATGACGCCCCGGCTGGCACTGATCACCGGGGCACGGGTCTCGGTGCTGGTGACCAGGCGATCCAGCCACGGCTCGAAGCCCAAGCCATTCTTGATGATCACTTTCGCTTTCAGCAGCGCCTTGGCGTCGTCTGGTGTGGGCTCGTAGGTGTGCGCATCGGCGTCGGGACCGACCATGTTGATGATCTCGATGTGCTCGCCGCCGACCTGTTGGGTCATGTCAGCAAGGATGCTGAAGCTGGTGACGACCCGGAGCTTTTCGGCAGCGGGGGAAGACATGGACAGCATCAGGCTGAAGATCAGGAGCAGGGCACGCATCGGCAAAACCTCATTGGGATGTAAGCAAAGGGGGCCGGCGCAGCAAGCCGTGCACCGGACCAAATACCACCGACAACAGATACAACGCCCCGGCCACCAGCACGATGGACGGTCCGCTGGGCAGTGAGTAATAGAAGGACAGCAACAGGCCAAGCCAGACCGAGAGGCAACCGAGCAGCGCGGCGATGAGCATCAGCAGCGGCAGGCGACGGCTCCAGAATCGCGACGCGGCGGCCGGCAGCATCATCAGTCCGACCACCATCAGCGCGCCGATAGCTTGGAAGCCGATCACCAGGTTCAGCACCACCAAGATCAGGAACGCGCCATGGGCCAACGGGCCGAGACGACTGACGGTTTGCAGGAACAGCGGATCCAGGGTATCGAGCAGCAGCGGTCGATAGATCAACGTCATCGCCGCCAGGCTGGCGCCGGAAACCCACAGCATGCCGGTGAGTGTCGGGCCGTCTACCGCCAGGGCCGAACCGAACAGCAGGTGCAGCAAGTCCAGGCGTTTGCCGGCCATGCCGAGGATCAATACACCCGCCGCCAAGGAAATGGGGTAGATCGCAGCGAGGCTGGCATCCTCCCTCAGCCCGGTACGCCGGGTAATCCAGGCAGCGAGCCCGGCCATGCTCAAGCCCGCGCCCAGGCCACCGAGGGTCAAGGCTGGCAGGCTCAGTCCGGCATACCAGAAGCCCAAGGCCGCGCCAGGCAATATGCCGTGAGCCACGGCGTCACCGATCAGGCTCATCCGCCGCAAAATCAGAAACACTCCTAGCGGAGCTGTACTGCACGCCAACACCAAGCCACCCAGCAAGGCCCGACGCATGAAGACAAACTCTTGGAACGGTTGCCAGAGATGGACGGCGGCAAGCATCAGGCCACCCACGCATGGGGTTGTTGGGCGATCAGGTCGACACTGCGACCCAACACGCAGCCGGTGTTCTTGATGACCAGAGTATGGGGAACATGTTGGCGTACCGCCGCCAGGTCATGACACACCACCATGATGGTCCTACCTTCGGCATGCCAGCGATGAATGTGTTTCCACAGGAGGGCCTGGCCCTGTTCGTCGAGGGCAGCGAGGGGTTCGTCGAGCAATAGGAGCGGCGCTTCGGCCAAGCTCAGGCGAGCGAGTAGGGCGCGTTGCAGCTCGCCTCCCGACAAAGCCATCAGTGGACGATGCTGGAGGCCGCTCAGCGCCCAGTCGTCAAGCGCCGTCTGGAGTAGCTGCCGGCGCATGGCTGGCGTGTGACGATTTCCCCAGGAACCCGCGGCCACCAACTCTTGCAGATTGATGGGAAATTGCCTGTCCAGATGTTGTTGCTGCGGCAGGAACGAAACTGCGCCACGGCGTGGAACATCCAGGCAGACCTGGCCGGACAGCGGTTTTTGCAATCCTGCGAGCACTTTCAAAAGACTGCTTTTGCCCGAACCGTTGGCCCCGATGATCGCGGTGAGGCTGCCTTCCGCTCGATCCATGATTAGCGGCGGCGTGAGCGGTTGTCCGGGGGCACCCCAGCGCAGTGCTTCGCAGCTGATCATGATGCCCCCCGCGTCCAGCGGCTTCGAGCCACGGCATCGTGGGCATGCAGGCTCTCGGCGTGAACGACGCGCACGTCCAGGGCGACGATATGGGGTGACCGGGCCAGAGCCGTCGTTAATCGCCGGGCAGCGTCTTCGCAGAACATCAGGTTCTGGCCGTTAGCCAATGCGAAGGCTTGTTCATCGGCGCGCTTCACAGCAGTTTGTACAGCGGTGCCGAGGGCGGCTTCGGCTTCGTTGATGAACGACTGCAGCGCAAATTCCTTAACGGCGGCGTCCAGGCGCAAGGTCAATGTCGCCGTACTGCGTTGGCTATGCGGGGTTGCGACAATGCCATTCGATGACCCCAGCCAAGCGAGGACTTCGGCATGTTCTAGCTGCTTGTTGGCAAAGTCCTCAACGAACTGCTGTTGGACCAATTGTCGAGCAAGTGCTGCCGAACAGGGGCAGGTCGAAGAGTAGGGAATCCGGATCTGCAGTTCCACGTGGAACATTTTGTTTTTTAGCTGGGCTTCAATGCTCACCGGATAGCGTTTCCAGCCAGCCAATTGGCTTGTCAATGCCGGACGTTTAAGCAGCAGATCGGTATGCAGGCTGAGGGACGCGGTTTGTGACAAGCCCTCATGGCTATCGAGAAACTGTTGGAGGATTTGGCGTAAAAGCGCCGGGGAGACCGGCATATCTTCCAGCAGGCCCAGCGCCAGATATAAGCGTGACATGTGAATGCCTCGTGCCTCACCTTCATCGAGGCTGACGCCGGCGTCGGCCATTGCGCTTAAACGTTGGCCATCGATCAGCACCGGCGTTGCGACGCCACACATGCCAACCCAATCAAGGGGTAGGGGTTGACGTGAAATTTGGGCAGCCACGTCCGGCAGCGTTAAAGCGTTCATGGTCAGGATCCATTGAAGAGCTGGAATCTAATGTTATAGTATAACGACAGATTTTAAGAAACCCTTTCCCATGAAACGAGTTTCATCTGCCTTCCGTTTGCGCACGTTCCACGTGAAACATTAGCGTGATGAATTCTGGCAACCATTCATGCGGTCGCAGATAAAAGCGCCTTTGCTACCGCCCGAACTTGAAAAGCGATTGAGAGTCGTCCAGCCCACGCGCCGACTGTATCCCACCCAACTTTCGCCATCCGAAGCCAACCCCGTGAAGAACGTGAGCTGGCCGTAACGGCTATTCGTTTGTGCCCAATAGCGCCGACTGGACGCATCAAAACCTCGTAGGTAGTTGGTGTTGCCAGCCGCCGCGACGCTGTAGGCATTGCCTCGCAGGTCTACACACGCGAGCAAATTCGCGCTACGGGTGCAGTTTGCCAAGAGCGGAGATTGGGCCGAAGCGAGGAATGTCCACAGCAATAAAGGGCTCGCCAGTATCAATTTCAAATGAATGCGCATGGATTGATCTCAGACCGACGGAACGGTGTGGTTGGAGGAAATGTACCGTTATACTATAACATCAACGCGACCGAACCCTGGAAATAGCCAAACCCAGGACACGAGCCGCCATCGAAGCGGACGCCTTATGAGGATATATCCATGCCCAACCGCCTTCCCGTAACCGTACTGTCTGGATTTCTGGGTGCTGGTAAAAGCACGCTGCTCAACCACGTCCTGCGAAATCGAGACAATTTGCGGGTCGCGGTAATCGTCAACGATATGAGCGAGATCAACATCGATGGCAGCGAAGTCCAGCGCGATGTCACTTTGAGCCGGTCAGAAGAAAAGCTGGTGGAAATGAGCAACGGATGCATTTGCTGCACGTTGCGCGAGGACTTGCTCGAAGAAGTCGGACAGCTCGCCCGGGAAGGACGCTTCGATTACCTGCTGATCGAGTCCACGGGCATCTCCGAACCGTTGCCAGTGGCCGAAACCTTCACTTTTCGTGATGAAGAAGGCCGAAGCCTGGCCGATGTGGCGCGACTCGACACCATGGTGACTGTGGTCGATGGGGTGAACTTCCTTCTGGATTACCAAGCTGCGCAAAGCCTGGCGTCACGGGGCGAAACGCTGGGGGATGACGACGAACGCTCGGTCACCGATCTGTTGATCGAACAGATCGAGTTCGCCGATGTGATTTTGATCAGCAAGATTGACCTGATCAGCCGGCAGGAGCGGGAAGAGCTGATCGCGATCATGCAGCGCCTCAACGCCCAGGCGCAGATCATTCCCATGGTCATGGGACAGGTTCCGCTGGGCCGAATCCTCGACACGGGCCTTTTCGATTTCGAGCGTGCTGCCCAGGCGCCTGGCTGGCTACAGGAATTGCGAGGCGAGCATGTGCCTGAAACCGAGGAATATGGTATCGCCTCGACCGTCTACCGGGCACACCGGCCGTTTCATCCCGAGCGCTTCTTCAACTTTATCGACCGTCCATGGCCCAACGGCAAACTCTTGCGTTCCAAGGGTTTCTTTTGGTTGGCAAGCAAACCTGACGAGGCGGGCAGTTGGTCCCAGGCCGGTGGCTTGATGCGCCATGGTTTCGCCGGGCGCTGGTGGCGGTTCGTACCGAAAAACCAGTGGCCGCAGGACGAAGAGAGCACCGCGGCGATCATGAAAAACTGGCGTGCCGCCACAGGCGATTGTCGTCAGGAGTTGGTATTCATTGGCCAGGACATCGACTTCAATCAACTCACCGCCGAATTGGAGGCCTGCCTGCTCACCGACGCGGAAATGGCCCTCGGCGTCGAAAGCTGGCGGCTGTTGCCCGATCCGTTCGGCCCATGGCATGAAGAGGCGGTAGCGTAATGCTCGCGCCGAATCTGAAAAGGACACTGCGGACACGGCAGGTCCAAGGCGATACACCGGGGATACTCACGCAGATCCTGGACGAGGGCACGAACCTGGCGGTCTGGCAGCGCCAGCTTCCCGCACACATCGGCGATTTTGCGGCACTGGTAGTTGCGTTGGACCAGTCGCTGGCCGAATCACGGGTGCTCGATCTGCCGGAAGAGGACACCCAGCCAGCGCTGCACGGTTTGGCTGCAGGTTTCAGCGACCTGCACGGCTATGAAGGTTTTATTGCCGACGTCTCCTGGCTGGTCAGCGCATTTGCTTGCCTGTTGGGCGCACAACGTGTCGGGCTGCGTCTGCGCACGCTGGATAAAGCCATGTGCCCGCGCTTTCACGTTGACCACGTGCCAGTGCGGTTGCTGACCACCTATGCGGGTGTCGGCAGCCAGTGGCTTGAGGAGGGGGTCATGGATCGCCGGCACCTGGCGCAACTTGAGGCCGAACCGGTGGACCCGCAAACCATCCAGCAGTTCGGTTGCGGTGATGTCGGTTTGCTTAAAGGCGAAAAATGGCATGGCAATGAGGGCGCTGGCCTGATCCACCGCTCGCCAGAACCCGCACCGGGGGAGCGCCGGCTGATTCTCACGCTGGACTGGTTGGCTTAAGGCTTGAGCCAGGTGCCCTGGCTTTGCCCTTCGCAAAACGGCTGCAAATAAGCGGCATCGCTTGCTACGCCGTAATAGTGAATATCCTGGCGGTAGGGCATATTGGCGACTTGGGCGTTACTGCAAACGCCGAACGCGCCGCCAGGACATTGATCGACGTATTGCACCTCGACCTTCTGGCCGGCAAGGTTTGGCTGGCAGAAACCATCGGCAAACAGCTTCTGTGGGATGTTGCGGTTCTGCTGGCAGACTTTCACATCGAGCCGCTCCGCCTGGCTGTGAACCACGCAGGCCTGGGCCAATGCCTGGTTTGACGTCAATGCCAGTAGTAACCAGCCGATCATCCGCATGTCCACCTCCATCGAAAACCGTCGATTATGTTGCAGCACATTCCCACCCATGTCATCGCCGGTCCCTTGGGCGCTGGCAAGACCAGCCTGATCAGGCACCTGCTGGCTCAACGCCCGGCTAATGAGCGTTGGGCGGTGCTGATCAACGAGTTCGGTCAGATCGGCCTGGATGCCGCATTGCTGACCCAGGCTGGCGATGGTATCGCATTGGGCGAAGTGGCCGGCGGCTGCTTGTGTTGCGTCAACGGAGCGCCGTTCCAGATCGGGCTCGGGCGTTTATTGCGCAAGGCCCGGCCGGATCGCCTGTTCATCGAACCCTCGGGCCTGGGCCATCCGGCGCAATTGTTGCGCCAACTGAGCCAAGCGCCATGGCTGGGTGTGCTGGCGGTGCAACCCTGTGTGTTGGTGTTGGATGCCCGGGCAATGGCAGACGGTAAGCCCTTGCCCGATGCGCAGCGACAAACCCTGGCGGATGCTGGACTGTTGGTGTTGAACAAATCCGAGACCCTGACACAAGTCGATCGTGAACAGCTGACGGCTCAACTGCCCGGGCGGGCGTTGTATTGGACGCAGCACGCAACGTTGCCGATCGACCGATTGCCAGGCCAGGCGGCTCGGGGTAGCGGGGCTGTGGATAACATGAGCCTGCCCCGAAGCTTGGGACAGATGCCAGCCATCTGGATCGACCCAACGCTGCCGATATGCCTGTATCAGCAGCAGGACGGTGGCTGGAGTATCGGCTGGCGCTGGCACCCCAGCCAACAGTTCTACGCAGCGGCGCTGGCACGTTGGCTACAAGACCAGGACTGGTTACGCGCGAAGATGGTTATCCACAGCGTTGACGGTTGGGTTTCAGCCAATGCACTGAAGGGGGCGGCGCTGGACTGGCAAACGAGTGAGTGGCGTGAGGACTCACGGATCGAGCTGATTTTCGATCAGCCGCAAGACATCGATCTTCTGCAAGCGGGCCTGATGAGCGCTCGGTATGCCTGAATCAGCCTCGTTTCAAGGCTTCCATTTGTTGTGTTCCTGGCGCCACTGGCTCAGCTCGATGACTTCAGCCCTGGGCCGCGTCTGGACCGGTTCAATCGGCGTAGGTTGGGCCTCTTCGAACGGCATCGGATAGGGAGCCAGTTCGATCTGTACGCTGTGGGCACCGAACTGAGTGACGGTGCCGCAATGACGGGTTTCGCCTGTCACCGTGAATTCGAAGTTATAGATACGCGCCAGGCGCCGCCGCCCACTGGCGTCCTTGACGAATCCAATCTTGCGCAACGCCACGTTGCCGTCCAGCAGCTCGATTTTCAGGTTGGCACAATGTTGCATGACCCGCGCCAAGGCCCGCTCGCGCAAGCCATGGTTATGCCACAGCCAGGCGCCGCCGGTAGCCAGCAGCATCAGCACGAAGATGTTTCCAAGGGTCAGCATGAACAAAGTGCTCCAACAAGTTGCCGTCAGCTTAACTGTGTCGTCGGTGTGTCGTACAGGCTGCGTTTAGTCGCATACTGCGCGGCTTGAATTTCATTCGTTTTACGGAAATTTCCCGCATGAAACGTACGCCTCATCTGCTTGCCATCCAGTCTCACGTGATATTCGGTCATGCCGGCAACAGTGCCGCCGTATTTCCGATGCAGCGGGTCGGCGTCAACGTGTGGCCTCTCAATACCGTGCAGTTTTCCAATCACACGCAATACGGGCAATGGGCCGGAGAAGTGCTCGCGCCGGCACAGATACCGCTGTTGGTAGAGGGTATCGCGGCCATTGGCGAGCTGGGCAATTGCGACGCGGTGCTGTCCGGTTATCTGGGTAGTGCAGCCCAGGGACAAGCCATCCTGGCGGGCGTGGCGCGGATCAAGCGTTGCAACCCCAAGGCGTTGTATCTGTGTGACCCGGTCATGGGGCATGCGGAGAAGGGCTGCATTGTCGCGCCCGAGGTGAGCGAGTTCCTGCTGGAAGAGGCCGCTGCCGTGGCTGACATCATGTGTCCTAACCAACTGGAGCTGGATAGCTTCTCCGGTCGCAAGGCGCAGTCATTGCTCGACTGCCTGGCCATGGCCCGTGCTCTATTGGCCCGTGGCCCGAAAGTCGTGCTGGTCAAGCACCTGGCTTATCCCGGCAAGCCCGAAGACAGCTTCGAGATGCTGTTGGTAACGGCTGAGGGCAGTTGGCACCTGCGCCGTCCCTTGCTGGCGTTCCCGCGCCAACCTGTTGGAGTGGGTGACCTGACGTCGGGGTTGTTCCTGGCACGGATACTGATGGGGGACAGCCTGCTGACGGCATTCGAGTTCACCGCTGCGGCTGTGCATGAAGTGCTGCTGGAAACCCAGGCGTGTGCGAGCTACGAATTGCAGTTGGTACGCGCCCAGGACCGCATCGCCCATCCGCGAGTGCGCTTCGAAGCCACGCCGATCAGCCTTTGATCGATGGGACATCCTGCGGGAGCAAGCTCGCTCCCACAAGGATCGCGGCGGCAGGTTAAGGCCCGTCCGCCTTGATTTCCTGATAGCGTCTCTCCAGTTCCTGGCGAATCTGGCGGCGTTGCTGCGCTTGTTCGTAACGGCGTTTCTCTTCGCTGTTCTGCGGTTGCAGCGGCGGGACGGGGGCGGGCTTGCGCTGGTCGTCCACCGCAACCATGGTGAAGAAGCAGCTGTTGGTGTGGCGAACAGAGCGCTCACGAATGTTTTCGGTCACGACTTTGATGCCCACTTCCATCGACGTGTTGCCGGTGTAGTTCACCGACGCCAGGAAAGTCACCAATTCGCCGACATGAATCGGCTCGCGAAAAATCACCTGGTCTACCGATAAGGTCACCACGTATCGGCCGGCGTAACGGCTGGCACAAGCGTAGGCCACTTCATCCAGGTACTTGAGCAAGGTGCCGCCATGGACATTGCCAGAGAAGTTGGCCATATCGGGGGTCATCAAAACCGTCATCGACAGCTGGGCGTTTCCGGGTTCCATAACGTTCTCACGGTTCAAGGCAGCAGTTTCGAGGAGGCGCCTCTGTGGGCGCTGGAGTGTGGTTATCAGGTTCTAGCCACTCCTATCGGGACGCTGCGCCAGGGCTTGCCGTCACGCTTGGGTGGATCTGTTTCCATATATTGCACCGTCTTTTTGCAAGAAGTCCCGGTGTTAACCTGCAAAAACCTGTCATGCCGGGCGATTCCTACAAAAGAAACGGACTTACCCGACTCCAGATTGAGTCGTTTCAACAAGGAGCCCAATATGCACGCCACCAGTTTTATTCAAGACCTGGCGATCATCATGCTGGCGGCAGGGTTGGTCACCGTACATGGGGCGGCGCGCTGTTCTTGTCACTGCCGTTCCTGATCGCGGCGTACCGCAAGCTCAAGGCCTTGTCGATGCTGTTGGCCGAAATGGGCTGTTAAGCCGGAGATGGCCGGTCGCCACACCCAACGAGTACGGCGCGTGATCGCCGAAGTGATCCCGCTCCTTTCGCTGCTGGTGATCTTCCTGCTACTGGCAGCCTTGTCGGCCAGTATCTTGCCGACCAACAAGTGGCTGGTATTGATCGCGGTGGCGGCTATTGCCGTGGCGGCGCTGCTCTGGAGCTGGTTTGTCCGCCTGCATACGCGGATGCAGGTCGCCTTACTCGAAACGCTGGACAATCACAAGGGATCGTCCGGGCATTGACCTGCACCGGACTGGCCAATCAGCTTTCCAACCAGACATCCCGCGCCCAGTGCCAGACCGACTCCCAGGTCTCTTCGGCAACCAGTTCTTCCTCTGCTTGCCACAGCACCACGGTGCCGTCTTCTTCGACGCAGTAGTAGTCGTCGCCATCCTGGCAGATCGGAATCAGGCTGCGGTCGACACCGGCATCCCAGGCGTTGGCGGCCACATCCGGCAGGTAGGTGTGGGATTGCGGATCGGTGACGGTCACAGGTTCCAGGCTTCCATAAACGACATCGCTGACGGTTAGCAAAAACTCCCTGAAGACGAATGGGATATCGATGAACAGTTGTTCCTCGATCTCTACCAGCAAGTCTTCGTCGGGCAACTCCAGCGGGACCGGTACGGGCTCGTTGGCTTCACGCAATTGTTCGATGATTTCTTCCACGTCCGGGGATCCTCTTTCTCGATGGCGCGGGTTTATATGGAGCGGTTTATACAGTAGCTCGCTATAGATGCAACCGCGGAATAGAAAACCCCGGCCTGGGCCGGGGTTCTTTTATTTCAACATGCAAAACGGGCAAAGGTTCAACCGTTCTGGCGAATACCTGCCACCAGCCAAGGCTGGTCATCGCCCTGGGCGCGTTCCATGTTCCAGCTTTCGCTGAACGCTTCGCCTTTGTCGAAGCGAGAATCCTTCGACACACCGCTGAAGGTCAGGGTGGCGATGGTCTTGTCGGCGCGATCGTCGACGCCATCCAGTTGCACCTGCAGGTTGTCGATGTAGGTGGACTGGAAGCCATCACCCAGCTCGGCCCGCTCGCGCTTTAGGAACTCCAGCAGTTGCGGGGTCACGAACTCGGAGATCTTGTCCATCTCGTTCGCGTCCCAGTGCTGTTGCAGGGCCATGAAGTGGTTGCGCGCGGCTTCGATGAAGCGTTGCTCGTTGAACCAGGCTGGCGCGTTGATGACCGGACGAGCGGCCACAGGCGCTGCCGAACCACCGAAGATCGAACCGCTGGCAGGCTGCTGGTTGAACTCTTCGCGTTGCATCGGCGCGTGGCCGGCCGGAGCGAGTTGCTCTTGCTGCTTGCGACGACGAGCGGCAATGAAGCGGAAGACCAGGAAGGCGATGACCGCCATGATCAGGATGTCGAAGATCTGCATGCCCTGGAAGCCGTCGCCCATGAACATGGAGGCGAGCAGGCCACCGGCGGCGATACCGGCCAGAGGGCCGAGCCAGCGCGAAGCGCCGCTGGCCTTGGTGGCCGCGCCAGCAGCACCGGCCGCACCCGCGGTGGCGGCAGTAGACCCGGCGGCAGACGACGGCGCCATCTGGCTGGTCTGGTGAGTCGGGGCTGCGCCCGAGCTTTTACCACCGCCAAAACGCTTGGCGGCATTGGCGTCGATGGCCATCGTCAGGCCGATGCACAACGCCATGGCGATGCTAAGAAAACGTTTCATATAAAGGCATTCCCATTTGTGGATAGCACGCGCGCCATGTTGCACAGGTGAACTGTTGCTGGCTAGCGGCAGAGTGTTTCGGGCTTTTGCGTGACAGGTAAGGTTCAGGTTCCGCTACGCAAGCGGGTCTGTTCGCTTTGGGCTGTAGGAAAGGTAAACAAGTTCTATCGGAAATATTCTGGCGTTACCAAACAACCTGTGAGAGCGAGCTCCCACAGGGTTCCTGCAAGGCCTTTAGATTGCTTCCAGCTTGGCGTACCCCAGCATCAGCCATTTACTGCCTTCGCTGAAGTTGACCTGGACCCGAGCCTGGGCACCGGCGCCTTCGAAGTTGAGGATCACCCCGTCGCCGAATACCGAATGTCGCACGGCCTGGCCCAGGCTGAAGCCGGTTTCCGGAATGTCGCTGCCGCCAAACAGGCTGCTGGCGCTTTGTTGCTGGCTGCCGCCGAACGGTCGACTGACACTGTTGGACAGACGCACTTCCTGGATCAGGCCCTTCGGCACTTCCCGTACGAATCGCGACACTTTGTTGTAGGTCTCGCTGCCATACAACCGTCGGGTTTCGGCGTAGGTCATCACCAGGTTCTGCATGGCCCGGGTGATACCTACGTAGGCCAGGCGCCGTTCCTCTTCCAAGCGCCCAGGCTCTTCCAGGCTCATCTTGTGAGGAAACAGTCCTTCCTCCATTCCCACCAGGAACACATACGGGAACTCCAGACCCTTGGCGCTGTGCAAGGTCATGAGCTGGATGCTGTCTTCATGCTCATCGGCCTGGGTGTCGCCTGCTTCAAGGGAGGCATGGCCGAGGAAGGCCGACAGAGGGGACAGGTCTTCATCTTCTTCGGTATTTTCGAAGTTGCGCGCGGCGCTGACCAGCTCCTCGAGGTTTTCCACCCGAGCCTGGCCTTTTTCGCCTTTTTCCGCCTCGTGATAGGCAATCAGGCCGGATTGCTCGATGACGGTCTGGGTCATCAGGTGCAGTGGCATTTCCTTGCACTTGGCGGCCAGGTCTTCTATCAAGTCCATGAACGCTTTCAGGGCGCCGGCGGCACGGCCGGTGACGCCTTTGTTGTCGACCAGCAGGCGCATGGCTTCCCACATCGACACGTGGCTGTGGCGGGCATGGTCGCGAATCGCTTCGACGGTTTTCTCGCCAATGCCTCGCGTCGGCACATTGATTACCCGTTCCAGGGCCGCGTCGTTGCCGCGGCCTTCGATCAGGCGCAGGTAGGCCATGGCGTTCTTGATTTCGGCGCGTTCGAAGAAGCGCTGCCCACCATAGATGCGGTAGGGGATCCGTTCGCGAAGCAAGGCTTCTTCAAGCACCCGCGATTGGGCGTTGGAGCGATACAGGATGGCGATATCGCTGCGGGCCAGGCCGGTTTTCAACGCGCTCTCGATGGTTTCCACGACATAGCGGGCCTCATCGTGTTCGTTGAACGCGGCGTAGAGATTGATCGCCTCGCCTTCGTTGCCGTCGGTCCACAATTCCTTGCCCAAGCGGCCGGTATTGTTGGCAATCAGCGCGTTGGCGGCCTTCAGGATGCCAGCGGTGGAGCGATAGTTCTGTTCCAGGCGAATGACCTCGGCATCGGGAAAGTCCGCCGAGTATTGGTGAATGTTCTCGATCTTGGCGCCACGCCAGCCATAAATCGACTGGTCGTCGTCGCCCACGACCATCAAGCTGTCGCCGCCCTTGGCAAGCAGGCGCAACCACGCATATTGAACGGCGTTGGTGTCCTGGAATTCGTCCACCAGGACGTGTCGGAAGCGCCGCTGGTAGTGCTCCAGCAGCCCCGGGTGGTCGCGCCACAGGTCCAGCGCTCGCAGCAACAGTTCGGAGAAGTCGATGACACCGGCACGCTGGCACGCCGCCTCGTAGGCTTCGTAGATGCTGCGCATGGTCGCCAGGAACAGGTCGCCACTGGCCTGGATATGTTGCGGGCGAAGGCCTTCGTCTTTCTGCCCGTTGATAAACCACTGGGCCTGGCGGGCAGGCCAGCGCTGTTCGTCCAGGCCCAGTTCGCGGATGACGCGCTTGACCAGGCGTTGCTGGTCGTCGCTGTCCAGGATCTGGAAGGTCTGGCTCAGCCCGGCTTCCTGCCAATGGGCCCGTAACAGGCGATGGGCCAGGCCGTGGAACGTACCGACCCACATGCCGGCCGGGTTGATGCCCATCAGCTGTTCGATGCGATGGCGCATCTCGGCGGCGGCCTTGTTGGTAAAGGTCACCGACAGGATCGAATGGGGCGAGGCGTTCTCGACCTGGATCAACCAGGCGATACGGTGCACCAGCACTCGGGTCTTGCCGGAGCCGGCACCGGCCAGGACCAATTGACGGCCCACGGTGGCAGCAACTGCCTGGCGTTGGGCATCGTTTAGGGAGTTCAGCAGAAGGGAGAGATCATCGCGCATCGAGGCATTCTAGGGTGCGGCGCCACCTCGGGCAAACCGAGCTTTGCGTTGGCCGACAAAACACCGCCTGCTGATGACCGGTCAGTCAGTGCCCGCGAGCATCAGCGGGACGCGCTTGCGATGATCGGAACCCAATTGAATCGGCATTTTTTTCGTGATTTTTATGAGGCAGGGCAGTGTGGGATGGCCTTTGGCTTGTGTATGCTCGGTGCTCGTTTCGGGTGCACCATGCTCCCCTGAATAAGAACAAGAACATCACCTATGACCCTCAATTCCGATCTGGCGGGCCCCTGTGTCGAGCCGCGGATCATTTGCAAGCAGTACGCCACGGAAATGGCGGTCGAACGCACAAGGTTGTTGTACCAAGGCTCACTGCTGCCCACCTTGTTCATGCTGATCAATGGCTTGGTCTGCGCGGCGCTGCTATGGGAGCCGCCGCGCTATTTCCTGGTCAGCGTATGGCTGGTTTGGTTGCTGTCGCTGGTGGCGTTGCGGGTAATCCAGGTGGCTGCTTTCGATTCGGCGATGCCAAGTCGTCAGGCACATCCGGTCTGGTTGCGCATGTTTCTATTGGGTTCGGCCATGACCGGCCTGACGCTTGCCGGTGCGGGTATTGCCCTGGTGCCGGCGGGCAGTTTTCAGCAACAGGCCTGGGTGTTCGGCTTGATCGGCGCGGCCACTCTGTCTGCCAGTGTTGCCTATGCGGTGAGCCTACCGGCGTTCCTGTCTTTCACCTTGCCCTGCTTGTTGCCGGCTATCGGTTATCTGTTTTGGGGCCCGGACGAAAACCACCGTGGCTGGGGTTGGCTTGGGCTGGTTGTACTGGTTTCGCTGAGTGTCGTGGCTTGGCAGGTCAATCGGCTGATCCAGAACGGCATGTTGCGACGATTCCAGAACCAGGCGTTGATCGAGCATTTGCAGCAAACCCAAGCCCGCGGTGCACAGCTTAACGAGGCGCTGGGCCGGGAGGTCGAGCAACGTCGCTCGGCCGAAGAAAAATTGCGCGCGGCCCAGGTTGGCTTGGAGGCGCGAGTCGCGCAGCGCAGTCTTGAACTGGAGGCCGCCAGCCAGGCCTTGAGCAAGAGCGAAGCGCGCCTGGCCCTGGCCCTCAAGGCCAGTGAGCTGGGGTTGTGGGACTGGAACCTGCAGACCGATGAAGTCCATCACACTCAACTCAAGGAGCTGTTTGGCCTGGAGCCCGAATACGTCACGGCGATGCTCAGTCATCTGACTCCGCGCCTGCATCCCCAGGATCTTCCGGCCCTCAAACGCGCCCTTGTCGAACATCTCAAGGGTCGCAGCGAGGATTACCAGATCGAATACCGCGTGCGCCACGGCGATGGCCATTGGGTCTGGATCGAGGACCGTGGCCGGGCCGTGGAGCGCAGCGCCAGTGGACGGGTGCTGCGCATGGTTGGCACCCGGCGCGACATCAGCATCAGCAAGGAACTCGAACAGCAACGGCAGTTGGCGGCTACGGTGTTCGAAGCCGCCAGCGAAGGCATCGTGATCTTCGACCCTCATTATGTGTTGCTCGCTGCCAACCAGGCGTTCACGCGAGTGACCGGCTTCGATATCGCGGACATGTTGGGCCGCAATGTGGTCGATCTGCCCTGCAGTCGCGATGCGCGCCGGCATTATCCGTTGATCCGCCAGGCCCTCAAGCAGTACGGCACCTGGCAAGGCGAATTGGTGGAAGCCCGCGCCAACGGCGAACTCTACCCGCAGTGGCTCCAACTGAACGTAGTGCGTAATTCGCGGGGAAGTGTCAGTCATATCGTCGGCTTCTTCGCCGATCTTTCCGCCCGCCGCGAATCCGAAGAGCGAATGCGCTACCTCACTCATTACGACGAGCTCACGGGACTGGCAAATCGATCGCTGTTTCGCGAGCGCCTGAACGAAGCCCATCAGCGGGTGCGTCAGGGCGGCCGGCGTAGTCTCGCCTTGCTGCACATCAACCTGGATCGTTTCAAGCTGCTCAATGACAGCCTTGGCCATGACATCGCCGACCAGCTTCTACAGAAAGTCGCCCGGCGTCTGATCAATGCACTGCCCGAAGCCGACACCATCGCCCGGCTATCCGGCGATGAGTTCGCCGTGCTGTTCGACGCCTATGGCAATCTCTCGAGCCTGGCGCGAGTAGCGACCCGGCTGGCGGCCAAGCTTCGCGTGCCGGTGATGATAGACGGCCATGAACTGGTGGTCAGCGCTTCCATTGGCATCAGCCTGTTGCCCGATAACACGCGGGAAATTGCCACGCTGGTGAGCCAGGCGAACATGGCCATGCAGCATGCCAAACATCTGGGAGGCAACAATTTCCAGTTCTACACCGAGAGCCTCCAGGCCAGCACGCTGGAGCGCCTGCAACTGGAAAACCAGTTGCGCAAGGCTTTGGAAGAGCAGCAGCTGAAAGTCTTCTATCAGCCAAAACTGTGCCTGGCGACCGGTCGTCTGAACGCCGCCGAGGCGCTGGTGCGCTGGGATCACCCGGCTATGGGTCGGGTTCCGCCGGGGGAGTTCATTGGTCTTGCAGAAGAGACCGGCTTGATCGGGCCGATTGGCGAGTTCGTGTTGCGCCAGGCTTGTTGGCAGGCGTGCGAATGGCAGCGCCTGGGGCTCGCGCCGATCAGGGTGTCGGTCAACCTGTCGGTGCACCAATTACGCCAGGGCAAACTGGTCAGTCTCGTGCGGCAAGTGCTGGAAGAAACCGGACTGGACCCTCAATACCTGGAACTGGAACTGACCGAGAGCCAGTTGCTCGACAGCGTCGAACACATTATTGCCACGTTCCAGCAACTGCGTGACCTTGGGGTCAAGCTGGCGATCGACGACTTTGGCACCGGCTATTCATCCCTGAGTTATCTCAAGCGCATCCCGGTGGATTACGTGAAGATCGATCAGGCGTTCATTCGAGGACTGGGCGAGGGCAGCGTGGACACGGCTATTACCCGGGCAATCATCGCCATGGCCCATGGATTGTCGCTCAAGGTAGTGGCTGAAGGCGTGGAGCGGCAGGAGCAGCTCGAATTTCTCAAGAACGAGCGTTGCGATGAGGTGCAGGGGTACTTGATCAGCCGACCGGTGGGAGCCGAAGGGCTGGCTGCGTTGTTAAGTGCGCAACCTGGGGTGACTGAACCGGGCGTCAGATAACTTCCCATCGGACAACTAAGCCGCCCGACAGGAAGTTCCAGAGCGTGTGTTTAGTGAGTGATCAGAACTTCATCGATGTAATGAAGTAGCTGTCCTTCGAAAAAGATACTTACACTAGTTACATTGGAATCGCCCAGCTCTTTGTACTCGACAAGCTTTTCGGTGAGTACTTGTAGCGAAGCTCCGTCGGAGTTTTGAAGGATCAACTCCAATCGCAGATCACAAGAGGTTTCCTGTTTGTCGCTCCGGACCAGAGTCGGGATAACGCCGGAGTTTGCTACGGTTACGGTACCAAAGGTACGGAAAGATGCAGCGCCTGGCATACGGTCGATTTGTGCGGTCCAATCTTTAGTCGTGATTGTCATTGGGTAAACTCCTGTTGTTAAAGTTATTTGCTTCCTGCGGGAGCCAATATATCGGCTTCGACTTGATGGTGTTAGCTTGATTGTGGCTGGTATTGTAAGAAAAGATGAGATTTCGATAACTTGCTTGGTTGTGCTGTTAGGTCTTCGGGCTGTTGTTGCGTGGGTATATGGCTGAAGGACTGCAAGTAATTGAATGGTGACCGCTGAATCAGTAGACAGTTTTCTCGAAACTTGAAGTACAGGACGGGACTGGGGTCAGCGGATCGGCCGCGATGGCGGTTTGCGTTACTGCACAGGCTGCTACATCGGGTGATCCTCGGCCAAAACAAAGGGGCAGCGAGGCAATCCAGTTACGTTTTGGACGGGCAAAGAGCCAATTCTTGTAGTATAACTACAAGCTTGCTACATCCCGGCACCTGCCCATAACAAGAGTCCAGTCCCTTGAACCTGTTGCAACACATCGCCCAGTCACGCCACCTGCTGCGCAAATCGGAGCTGAAAGTCGCCGATCATGTACTGCTTGATCCTGCGGCCGTGATGCACAGTTCGATGGCCGATCTGGCCCACAGCGTTGGCATCAGCGAACCGACTATCGTGCGTTTTTGCCGGGCGATCGGTTGTTCGGGTTTCCAGGACTTGAAGCTGAAGTTGGCGCAAAGCCTGGCGGCCGGTGCGAGCTTCGGCCAGTTCGCCATTCATGAAGACGATTCGGTCGCGGACTACAGTCTTAAAATCTTCGACACGACGCTGCACACGCTGATGGAAGTTCGCGAAAAACTCGACCCGGTGGCGTTGCAGAAAGCCGTGACGGCCATGTCCCAGGCCCAGCGTGTCGAGTTCTACGGGTTCGGTGCCTCCGGTGCGGTGGCGGCCGATGCCCAGCACAAGTTTTTCCGTTTGCTGCTGACGGCAGCGGCTTATTCCGACCCGCACATGCAAGCCATGTCAGCCGTCACGTTGAAGCCGACCGACGTAGCAATCTGTATTTCCCAATCGGGGCGTTCCAAGGATCTGTTGATCACCGCCAACCTGGTGCGCGAAAGCGGTGCCTCGCTGATTACCTTGTGCCCGAGCCAGACGCCGCTGGCGGAGCTCTCGACGGTGAACCTGGCCATCGACGTGCACGAAGACACGGAAATCTATACGCCGCTGACCTCGCGTATCGCCCATCTGGTCGTCATCGATGTACTGGCGATGGGCGTTGCGATGGCGCGCGGTCCGAGCCTGGTCAACCACCTCAAGAGCGTGAAACGCAGCCTTCGCAGCTTGCGGTTGTCGCCAAAGTCGGTGAAGGCGCTGGACGACTGAGCGCTGGTCTTGGAAGTCAGGGGCTTTTGTGGCGAGGGTGCAAGCTCCCTCGCCACGGATCATTTGCCCGAATTCATCGTTCTGTAACGGTCGCGCCGCCAAACCGTCATCGCCCACCGTCATCGTAAAGCTCCCGTATACGTCTTGGGAGTCTCGACATGACCCAGTCCTACGAAGAACGCAGCGCCGCCAAAACCCGTCGCCAGCAGGAAGACCAGCGCCGCATGGCGTTCCGTCGTGCCATCGAAGACCGCTATGAGCAACGTCAGCTCCTGGCACAAATCAGCGAATACCCTGACCTGACGGAAATCAACTACTGGCAGGCAACGCCGGCGGCCTCCCGTCGAAACGCTCAACCAGGCCGATGATCTGCGCACGTTCGCCGCGAACGAAGGCCAGGAAGGCATGAGCAACCGGCGACAAGCGCTTGGCCCGGGCCTGCACCAGGCACCAACTGCGGTACAGCGGTAGCTCCTCCACCGGCAACTCGATGAGTGCGCCGGACGACAGTTCCCGGCTTACGGCGTGGCGCGTCAACAGCGCCACGCCCAGCCCGGCCACCACGCACTCGCGCTGGGCTTCGGCCGACGCCACTTCCAGCGTCTGGGTGAAATGCACCCGTTTCTCCTTGAAGTATTCCTCGCACGCCAGCCGCGTGCCGGATCCCGGTTCGCGCAGCAGCAGCGTATAGGGCTCCAGATCCTGCAAGCGCAGCGGGCCCAGGTGGCACAGCGGATGATCGGGCGGGGCCACGGCAACGATTGGATTGTTGAGGAACGGCAGGAATTCCAAGCCCATGTCCTGAGGCACCATGGACATGATCACCAGGTCATCCCGGTTGTCCGAGAGCCTGCGGATGACTTGGCCGCGGTTGACCACCGTAAGGTTCAAATTGACCTCCGGGTGCTGGCGCTTGAACGCGGCGAACAGGTGCGGGACGAAGTACTTGGCGCTGGACTCCACCGCCAGCTTCAGTTGCCCCTGCAACGATCCCTGCATGTCCGAGAGTTGCATGTCGAGGTTTTCCAGGCGTCCAAAGATGTCTCTGCTGGCCCGTTGCAAGGCTTCGGCGGCTTCGGTCATGTAGAGTTTCTTGCCGACATACTCGAACAATGGCTGGCCAATCAGCTCCTCTAAGGATCGAATCTGTAGGCTGACGGCCGGTTGCGTGAGGGACATTTCATCAGCTGCACGGCTGTAGGACCTCAGGTCGCACACCTCATTGAAAATCTGCAGTTGACGCAATGTCATACGCATCAATGACTTACGCATCTTCTAAGCACTCTGGGGCGGGGCGGATAGCTCAACTATAAGTCTTTGCTTATGCATGACCCAATAATTATTCATTTTTGTTAATCCCCAGCCGGGACTAGTGTGGAGCTGCGACCAATTGTTACATCTGGTCACGCATCGGCCTGGACCCCAGGCCGTGGTATCACCGGCTCAAGGGAACCTCCAATTGATAACAAAGATCCTGATCGCCAACCGTGGTGAGATTGCCGTCCGCATCGTACGCGCTTGCGCCGAGATGGGCATTCGCTCGGTCGCGGTCTACTCCGACGCGGACCGCCATGCGTTGCATGTCAAGCGTGCGGACGAGGCCCACAGCATCGGCGCCGATCCGCTGGCCGGCTACCTCAATCCGCGCAAACTGGTGAACCTGGCGGTGGAAACCGGCTGCGATGCCTTGCACCCCGGCTACGGTTTTCTCTCGGAAAACGCCGAACTGGCGGACATCTGCGCTGAACGCGGCATCAAATTCATTGGCCCCTCGGCGGAAGTCATTCGCCGCATGGGCGACAAGACCGAAGCGCGCCGCAGCATGATCAAGGCCGGCGTGCCGGTCACGCCGGGAACCGAGGGCAACGTTTCGGGCATCGAAGAGGCCCTGGCCGAAGGCGATCGGATCGGTTACCCGGTGATGCTCAAGGCCACGTCCGGCGGTGGAGGGCGGGGTATCCGTCGCTGCAACAGCCGCGAAGAACTCGAACAGGCCTTCCCGCGTGTTATCTCCGAAGCCACCAAGGCGTTTGGATCGGCGGAAGTGTTCCTGGAGAAATGCATCGTCAATCCCAAGCACATCGAAGCGCAGATCCTGGGCGACAGTTTCGGCAACGTCGTGCACCTGTTCGAACGGGACTGCTCGATCCAGCGCCGCAACCAGAAGCTGATCGAAATCGCCCCGAGCCCGCAACTGACCCCTGAGCAGCGCGCCTATATCGGCGACCTGTCGGTGCGCGCCGCCAAGGCCGTGGGCTATGAGAATGCCGGCACCGTGGAGTTCCTGCTCGCCGAAGGCGAGGTGTACTTCATGGAGATGAACACCCGGGTGCAGGTGGAGCACACCATCACCGAAGAGATCACCGGCATTGACGTTGTTCGCGAACAGATTCGCATCGCCTCCGGACTGCCGCTGTCGGTCAAGCAGGAAGACATTCAGCACCGTGGCTTTGCGTTGCAGTTCCGCATCAACGCCGAGGACCCGAAAAACAACTTCCTGCCCAGCTTCGGCAAGATCACCCGCTACTACGCCCCGGGCGGCCCGGGTGTGCGCACCGATACAGCGATCTATACCGGCTACACCATTCCACCGTTCTACGATTCGATGTGCCTGAAGCTGGTGGTCTGGGCGTTGACCTGGGAAGAAGCGATGGACCGTGGCTTGCGAGCCCTGGATGACATGCGCCTGCAGGGGGTCAAGACCACCGCCGCGTATTACCAGGAAATCCTGCGCAATCCGGAATTCCGCAGCGGCCAGTTCAATACCAGCTTCGTTGAAAGCCACCCTGAACTGACCAATTACTCGATCAAGCGCAAACCCGAAGAGCTGGCCTTGGCCATCGCCGCCGCCATTGCCGCCCACGCAGGCCTGTAAGGAATCATGACAATGTCCAAGAAGATCCACGTTACCGACACAATCCTGCGCGACGCCCACCAATCGCTGCTCGCCACCCGCATGCGCACCGAAGACATGCTGCCGATCTGCGACAAGCTCGACAAGGTCGGCTATTGGTCGCTGGAAGTCTGGGGCGGCGCGACATTCGACGCCTGTGTGCGCTTCCTCAAGGAAGACCCGTGGGAGCGCCTGCGCCAACTGCGTGCGGCGCTGCCCAACACCCGCCTGCAAATGCTCCTGCGCGGGCAGAACCTGCTGGGCTACCGTCATTACAGCGACGACGTGGTCAAGGCCTTTGTCGCCAAGGCTGCGGTGAACGGTATCGATGTGTTCCGCATTTTCGATGCGATGAACGACGTGCGTAACCTGCGGGTCGCCATCGAAGCGGTGAAAGCTGCCGGCAAGCATGCCCAAGGCACCATCGCCTACACCACCAGCCCGGTGCATACCATCGAGGCGTTCGTGGCCCAGGCCAAGCAAATGGAAGCCATGGGTTGCGATTCGGTGGCGATCAAGGACATGGCCGGTCTGCTGACCCCGTATGCCACCGGCGAGCTGGTGAAAGCGCTGAAGACCGAGCAATCGTTGCCGGTGTTCATCCACTCCCACGACACCGCCGGCCTGGCCGCGATGTGCCAGCTCAAAGCCGTCGAAAACGGTGCCGATCACATCGACACCGCGATCTCCAGCTTCGCCTGGGGCACCAGCCATCCGGGTACCGAGTCGATGGTTGCCGCTCTCAAGGGCAGCGAATTCGACACCGGCCTGGACCTGGAACTGCTGCAGGAGATCGGCCTGTACTTCTACGCCGTGCGCAAGAAGTACCACCAGTTCGAAAGCGAGTTCACCGCCGTGGACACCCGCGTCCAGGTCAATCAGGTTCCGGGCGGGATGATTTCCAACCTCGCCAACCAGTTGAAAGAGCAGGGCGCACTGAACCGGATGAACGAAGTGCTGGCGGAAATCCCGCGAGTACGCGAAGACCTCGGCTTCCCACCGCTGGTGACCCCGACCTCGCAAATTGTCGGCACCCAGGCGTTTTTCAACGTGTTGGCCGGTGAGCGCTACAAGACCATCACCAACGAAGTGAAGCTCTATTTGCAAGGCGGCTACGGCAAGGCGCCGGGGTCGGTGAACGAAAAACTGCGTCGCCAGGCCATCGGCAGTGAAGAGGTGATCGACGTACGTCCGGCCGATTTGCTCAAGCCGGAGATGACCAAGCTGCGTGGCGAAATCGGTGCGCTGGCCAAATCCGAAGAAGACGTGCTGACCTATGCCATGTTCCCGGACATTGGTCGCAAGTTCCTCGAAGAACGCGAAGCCGGCACCCTGACCCCGGAAGTGCTGTTGCCGATCCCGGAAGCGGGCAGCGTGAGCTCCGCAGGCGGCGAAGGCGTGCCGACCGAGTTCGTCATCGACGTTCACGGCGAAACCTACCGCGTCGATATCACCGGTGTGGGCGTCAAGGCCGAAGGCAAGCGTCACTTCTACCTGTCCATCGATGGCATGCCGGAAGAGGTGGTGTTCGAACCACTCAATGAGTTCGTCGGCGGCGGCAGCAGCAAGCGCAAGCAAGCCACTGCGCCAGGCCACGTCAGCACCACCATGCCGGGCAACATCGTTGATGTGCTGGTCAAAGAGGGCGACGTGGTGAAGGCCGGCCAAGCGGTGCTGATCACCGAAGCCATGAAGATGGAAACCGAAGTCCAGGCGGCCATCGCCGGCAAGGTCACCGCCATTCATGTGGCCAAGGGCGACCGGGTCAATCCGGGCGAGATCCTGATCGAGATCGAAGGCTGACTTCAACAGCCTCGATGCAACGTTTTACCTCGGGGGAGCAGGTGCTCCCCTTTTTTTCGCCCGTCAGAACATCATCCGCCACTGGCCCATCAACGTACCGTTGCGGTTGTCCTGGCCCGTTTCGCCGCTGTAGTTCAGCCCCAGCGTCTGCCGTGGTGAAACGGCCAGGTCCAGCCCGGCTTCCAGGAGCAGACTGTCACGGTCCAGCTCGATACCTTCGACGGTATAGGTCGCGCCAGCGCCGAGCAGGCGTTGACTGGAGCGGCCCCTGACCTCGCCGTACAGGTGTTTCCAGCCCAGATTCAAGCGCGGTGTCAGGCGCATGCCTTGGTCGAACACAAACGGACGGGCGAGGCGCAGGCCGAGTTCGCTGTTGTAGTGTTCCTGGGTTTGGCTGTCGTACTGCAACGCGGCGTCGCCACCTTTTTCCGAGTAGGCGTCGCGTTGATAGCGTTGGTAACCGACTTGGAAATACGGCTCGATATCGAAACGACCGACGTCCAGCTGGTAGCCAACCTGCCCGAAGACCTGTTGCGTCGTGGCGTCGTAACGACCCTTGAGGCGATCCCTGAATCCGTTGAAGGCAACGTTGCGCTGGGTGCTGCCGTCATGGCTGCCATACACGGCACCCAGGCGCAGCGCCAGCGGCCCGTCCTGGCGCAAGGCGTATGCGCCTGCGAGCCAACTGTCCAGCGCGCCTTCGAATTGATAGCTGTCCAGTCGTGTCTGGGTTTTGCTGCCAATGACGCCCAACCGCCAATTGGAGCTGACAGCCCAATCGGTTCCCAGCATGAGGCCCTTGGTCGAATGCTTGAGGGCAAAGTCGCCCCATTCCTTGGCGAGGCTGCCGCTGTTGCCGATGACCTGGACCCAGACCTGGCCGTTGTCATGCTTACCCATTGGGTTATTGCGGGCCATGGCGGAAAGCATTCCCGAGCTGATCGGTGCGACGCTGCTCAGGGTGGCGTTGCCCAGGTCCGCCGTGTCGTAGCCGCCCAGTTGGTCGATGGCGTCGGCGGCTGTTGCCATGTTGGTGCCGAGCAGGGCGTTGATGGCGGCGTTGGGTTTTGGGGGGGCGCCCACAGCTATCTTTGGCGGTTCGTTAGGATTTGAAGCTGAATGATTGATTTGCGGCCCGGGGACCGAAATTTCAGGATCTGCCTGCATTCGTTCGACCCGTTGTTTAAGGATATTGTCTAAAACCTCCTGGCCTTTTTTAGTGGGCGTGAGTTCTTGGAGTGGGTCTTTCTTGAGTGCAAGGGTCAGTCCTACTTCCCCCCTGCTGTACTCAGGCGTCGCTGTCATCAGGGCCAATTCGTTGATGACGTTTCCGAACTCCCCTTCGATTTGCTGCGCCTTTATCACGACGTGTTTGTTCGCGCTGATAGACTCGCCCGGCAAGGATGTGATCTTCAACGTCGCATTACCCAGCTTCGCTGTCCCACCAACCGTGATCGTGGCGCTGCCGTTCTCCGCATCAATTCCATAAGCCAGCGTCGCGCTTTTGGAAAATATAAGGTCGTGGATGACCGAAGGGGCACCAATGTCAGGACCGACTTTCATCAAGCCCCTCACGTCCAGTGCATCGACCGTCCCGTTGCCGCTGAACGTTCCTTTGTTTGCGACGAACACGGGCCCGCCCACCGTACCTCGGTTATCGAAGATGCCGAGCACATGCACCGCGCCCTCTATCTGACCGGTGTTGGCTAACCTGGCCTTGGCGTCGACCAGGCTTGCACCGTTGAAAGCGCCCTCGTTGGACCATTCGCCTTGCTTGAGGTACAGGTCCTTGAAATTGCTTGTTTGACCGATTAAGCCTCCCTTGGCGATATCCAATTGCAAGACATTGGTCCCCCCGCCGCCGTCAGTAAGCCCGAACAGTTCGCCTTGCTTAATGACTGTCACCAAGTCATTGCCTTCGCCCAGGGTCAGGGGGGCTTCTTGAAGCTCGATTACTTTTTTGGGATTCGTATTTGGCGCCGCCATGAACGCCTTGAGGCGGGCCTGCGCCTGGGCGGTTGTTTCAACAATGGCGGGGGCCTGGGCAACGGACTGAGCCATCGAAACCTCGGCACAGCCAAGCGCCAAAGCTATCGCCAACGCGAGATGCTGGGGCAGGAATAAGTGTTGGGTAGACATTGAGTGCGACCTGTAATGAATAAGGTCACACTCTAAAAATTTCACCCTGGGCGGCGATGCCAGCCAACTTCTCGCCGCGGGCACGACTTGGTGGATGACACTTGTAGGCCAGTCGTGTGCCGTGCCCATTATCGTCGCGATGGCTGGCGGGGCTTGTGGCTTTACCCTACAGCATGTTCATACACAGGCGGTCAGCTGCGCTTGAGATAAGCCTTCCCATAATGCCGCTCCATCCGCGCCTGAATCAGCTCCAGTCCAATGGACATCAACCAATAAATAATCGCCGCCGTCGTCAGCATCTCGATATAGCGATAACTGGAACGACCGTAAGACTGCGCCAAAAACATCACCTCCCAAACCCCCATCACCGAGATCAAGGAGGAGTCCTTGAGCATGGAAATGAACTGATTGGTGGTCGGCGGGATGATGGTGCGCATGGCCTGGGGCAGGGTGACGCGCCAGAAGATCACGGCTTCGCTCAGGCCCAGGGCAAGCGAGGCTTCACGTTGGCCATGGGGGACGCCGAGGATGCCGGCGCGGAAGATTTCGCTCAGGTAGGCGCCGTAGTTGAGCGACAGCGCGATGATCCCGGCGGCGATGGCACCGGGGACAACGCCCAGTTGCGGCAGGCCCAGGTAGATCAGCAGGATCTGGATCAGCAACGGCGTGCCGCGAAAGAACGACGCGTAGAAACTGGCGATGCCGAACGCCACCGCACTGCTGGACAGCCGCGCCAAGGCGGTGATGAAGCCCAGCACTGAGGACGCGACGATCGAGCACAGGCACAGGAATAACGTCAGCACGGCGCCCTGCAAAAAGCCATTGGGTGCCAGATGCAAACCGAGCAGGTTTGGCAGTTTGTCGAGGATGATCGAGAACTTCAGGTCGAAGCTCAGGAAGAAACTCGCGAACAGCACCAGCATGGCCGCCCAAGTCAGGTATAGCCGGGTGCGAAAACCGAAGATTTTCCGCAGGCGTGATTCAGCCACCGAAGGCGGTGGCTGAGGCGGTGGGAAAGAAGTCATTGGCTAATGTCGGCGCCGATCCATTTTTGCGACAGCTTGCTCAAGGTGCCGTCCTGTTTCAGTTGGGCGAAAACTTCACGCACCTTGCTGTTCCACTCGGCGTCGCCCTTTTCAATGGCCACCGAGTTGGGCTCGGAATACAGCGCTTCGCCGGCAAGTTTGAAGCGCTTGTCTTCGGTCAGGCGTGGCTGTGCGGTCACCAGGTTGGTCAGTACCGCGTCCAGTCGCACCCCGGCACCCAGGCCCAGGTCCTGGAACGCGACGTTGTCGGTGTCGTACGGGGCGATTTGCACGTTCTCGAACGGGTAGCTCAACCGGGTATCTTCCGCACCTTCGATCACCAGGTTCTTGTTCAGGTAACTCTCGTAGCTGGAGGCGCTGGTCAGGCCGACTTTCTTGCCGCTCAGGTCCTTGGCGCCGTGAATGCTGTCGTCCTTGGCGTTGACCACGATCACCGCGGGCGACGCGTAGTACTGCACCGGGAAATCGAACACCTCGGCGCGTGCCTTGCTCGGCGTCATGGAGCAGATGCAGATGTCGTAGCGCCCGCTCCAGTGACCCGCCGCAATCACATCCCACGAAGGCGTCTCCAGGCGCAGCTTCACGCCCAGTTTTTCGGCGACCGCCTTGGCGACGTCCACGTCGAAACCGTCCAGTTGGTTCTGGTCATTGAGGAACGAGAAGGGCGGGTAGCTTTCCATCAGCACGCCGACGAGCTCTTTTTTCTGTTCGATACGATCCAGGGTCGTGCCAGCGAGTGCCTGCGACGACGCAGCCAGCAGACCCAGGCCCAGGGCCAGCAACGGTTGAAATTTCATGAGCGATCCCGGGTTGAAAAATAGGTTGTGATTGGCGGAAGAGTGCGCATTAAATAGTTATAAGAACGACTCCGGTAGTGAGTATTTTTCATAAGCTTATGAGTGAATCGCATATGGGCGCTGTAACAGTCATTCTCGATGGCGGCATGGGCCGTGAATTGCAACGCCGTGGCGCGCCGTTTCGACAGCCTGAGTGGTCGGCGCTGGCACTGAGCGAAGCGCCCCAGGCCGTGGAGGATGTCCACGCGGCGTATATCGCCAGCGGCGCCAACGTGATCACCAGTAACAGTTACGCCGTGGTGCCGTTTCATATCGGCGAGGCGCGTTTCGCTGCAGAAGGCCAGGCCTTGGCCGCGCTGGCCGGTGAGCTGGCGCAGCGGGCGGTGCAGGCCTCAGGCAAAGCGGTGCGAGTGGCCGGATCGCTGCCGCCGCTGTTTGGTTCCTATCGGCCGGATTTGTTCGACGCCAACCGGGCCAGTGAACTGCTGGCGCCGCTGGTGAACGGCCTGGCGCCTCACATCGACTTGTGGTTGGCCGAGACCCAGAGCTCCACGGTCGAAGCACGGGCGATTCACGCCGGGCTGCCGAAGGACGGCAAGCCGTTCTGGCTGTCGTTCACCTTGAAAGACGAAGACACCGATGAAGTGCCGCGCCTGCGCTCCGGTGAACCGGTGGCGGACGCCGCTGCAGTGGCGGTCGAGTTGGGCGTCGAGGTGTTGTTGTTCAACTGCAGCCAACCGGAGGTGATCGGCGCGGCCATCGATGCGGCGCGGGATACCTTCGAGCGTTTGGGGGTAAAGATCCACATTGGCGCCTACGCCAATGCCTTCCCGCCGCAACCGAAGGAGGCGACGGCCAATGATGGGCTGGACCCGCTGCGCGAAGACCTTGACCCTCCAGGCTATCTTCAGTGGGCGGCGGATTGGCAAAAGCGCGGGGCCAGCCATCTGGGCGGTTGTTGCGGCATCGGTCCGGAACATATCGCGGTCCTGGCGCAAAACCTGGGCTGAGCTTGCTCGTGCTCTGTCCCTGCGAACATGGGACAGGGCACGTTGAGCGGACCTGTTGCATAGGCTTACGATCTTTAACCAGATCCCCGCCGTCCTATATATATATGTATGTTATTGCTGAACGTCCGCCGCGCTAGGTTGTGTGCTCTTCACACACAACTTGGATATTCAAATGGCTGTTGTTTCAAAAAATACATCAAGTCCGTCGACGGTCGAGCTGGATCAAGGGGAGGCACTCAGCGCGCAGGAACAATTTCAATTCAAGCAATTGGCGCTGCTCGACAACAACCAAGTGGCGCTGTCTCGTTTGTTTGCCCGCGTTCCGACATTTGATGTCGTGATCGAAAATTTCCTGATTAACACCATCAAATCAAAAATCGCCGCCAGCGCGTTTCGTGCGTCGCTGTTGGAATCCATCGAACCGGATAGTTGCTACGTCAATCATTACACCGCTAACGGGGACGGAGCCCGCACGCTGACTTCCTCGCAGCGCTTTTCCGATGTTTTATGGAACTGCTTGCTGACCGATGCGCCGCCGTCCTACACCCAAGGCGGGGTGGGGTTCTTCACTCGTGGCGACTCGGTGGAGGAAGCCCACAGCCTTTTCGCAAAACCGGTAGACGAGCGGATCCTGCGGGCCATGGAATCCGCGTTCTATATTGCCAACCCCACGACGAATGACCGCTTGAGACAGCAGTTTCGTGAAGCACTCGTGCTGTTTCGCAACGACAAGAACGGAAGCCGCACGCTCGAAACGTCGACGCCCTCTACTGTTGAGGCGACCTTTGCCCGACTGCTTTCTCAACGGTATCTGCACTTCTTCGACCTGTACAAAGCCGATTTCGCGCCACCGCCAACGCAGGAGTCTCGTATCCAGCAGAACGAGGAAAACCGCCTGTTGGACATCATGACCACCCATCCTTCCATGGCGGAAAGAAGCCGTTTGCTCCGCAAACCTGTTCCTCAGGTCTATGCGGTCATGCTCGACAGGCAAAATGCAGCACCGCGAAAATGGCCGGCGGCGATGGTGATCAAGTCTGCGCAGAGCAGAGTGTTGTTCCTGTATTCCTTGGAGGGTGGGATACAGCGGTTCCGTTCTTTTGACGATATGGTTGCGACCGTACATCCCTTGTACGAGGGGCAGCAATGCAACATCCGGGACATGGCTTCGCAAGTGTCCGGCAATGTATTCGAGGTCGCGGCGGCGGATCTGCTGGACGTTCAAAGCACGGCTCTGGAGAGGGAACTGAACGCCGCCGAAAATGCAAAAATCGCTTTGAAAGATTTTGCCAAGGCAGTGGAAGATGCATTGGGCTTGCCGATGTTATCGCTGGCCGCCCCACTGGCGGTACGCCAGCGAACAGTCAACGAAAACAACCGTCCCGACTTTTTTAAAAATGCGCCACGCTCGCAGCAGACTCAATATCGCCGGCTGGAAGATAAGGTATTCCAAGCGGTTTATAACTTGGGTAGCGGTATCGAGACATTGATTCAATTTACCCGACGAAAAATCAAACAATACCTTCAGCAACGTGTTCACCCCGGGATCGACCCCGATCCGGATAAAACCCTGGTGACGCTGACCTTCGGCAGCAAAGCCAACCCGAGACAGTCTCGTACGGTCAGCTTGACCCAGTTGATGCTCGACAATATCCGACCCCATCAATATCCCAACGCAATGAGAGAAGTATTGAGCATTCATCTTGTCGATGAAAAGGGCCACCGCGTTCGCCACCCGGTCAGCGGTTTCCTGGTCACATTGACGGGACGTGAACTTGCCGGCATGGCGACGACGATCGACGCCGGAGGCAGTTATGAGACGTTTCTCAGGGAGAAAATGAACAAACCAGACTACAAGGATGCCTGGCGAGCAGCGTATCTCGTCAATATGAAGTTCAAGGGCTACGAGGCCGAGCTCAAGGGCGACGCCGTATTCAAGGCGACGGTGGCCGATAAGTCTTTCAACCCACCCAATGTGCGCAAACTCGTTGTCTGTTGGCTGGAGGCCGTCTTGCATTCGCCCACGGCAGCCACCCGCGCGTTGGTGGGTGGACAAAAAGTGCAGGTTCATGGGCTATTGCTGGGTGGTAGCGTGGGCGCAAGCGGGCAACACGGTTCGATGCGCAATGCGACCAGTATCGAAGGGCCGCTGATTTTCACGAGCCAGGGTGGCCCGGATATCAAGGGCACGGTGGGTGTTTATTTTCCTGATAGCCCCGATGGCGATGATTTCCACGAGTTTGCCGATTTAAGCGACGGCATAGCGCAGCTTTTGCTGCAAAAAGATTGGCAGGACTATTTCCGCTCACGTATCGCCACGACCAAACCCGAGGAGATTGCCCAGGCTTTGGGGCTACGCAGCCGACCCTTGATCCGAGGCGCGCTGATCACGGGAGACCTGCTGGACGCGCTTCATCGAGCTCATGTCAATTTCCACAGCGCCTACGCGGACGACCGTTCCAGCAGCAACCTGGAAATTCGCCATCAAAGTTATGCCCGGGCCCTGACGGTGGCAACCGAGATCATGATGGACTTGGCCGGGCTGCTCATTCCTGGGTTCAGATTGTTCTCCTGGTACGTAAGGGCTGGGCTGTTTGTTCACCGAACCGGTGCCCTGCCCCTGGATTTCAAGACCCTCGTTTCCATCTTCAAAGTGACGAAAATCGGCGCTAAGACCAGTGCCCGGCAAGCGACCGTGCCGGTCAGGGGGCAATCCACCTATCTGGTTTCTCCGGCTCGTCAGAGTCAAGAGGTGCTGACAGGCCTGCCCCTGGAAGAATCCGTTTATAGCCGTTATGCGGTCACCGACACTTCAGTTATCCGGGGAGTGGCGCAGGACGCCCAAGGTTTCTATCGCGCGACTGTCGTCAACGCCAGCAATGGCGGCGTCACGCGTCCTGTCTACATCAGGCAGCCTGATGGCACGGTGTTCCGCGTGCATGACCACACCAGGCTGACGGCTACCGAAGCGATCATCGTCGACCCTGCGACGGGTGCGAACATCCGCTCAAGTGGCGTCATGAGAAATACCGTGGCACGCATGCCGAACGGAGAATGGCGTGCTGTGGGGTTTGGTCGTGGAGGCGGAAAGCGTCCGGGAAGCACATCGCCCAAGCCCGGCCCTTCGCAACCGAAAAAACCCGCCGTGTCGGCTCCCGCTCTTTGCGAGCAGATAAGACGCCCGCGCACTTGGAACAACGACATCATGGACTTGGTGCCTCCACTCGTCACCCGTCTTCCCAATTGGCCGCAGAATCGAAGTCTGTTGATAATCGATGAAATCGCGCCTGACCATCATTGGTCCGTTCGCTTTACGCCAGGGCAAGCCGAAACCATCTATCCGTCGGGCCTTCATCCGAACCGGGCCAGTACGGATATCGTCCTGAGGCGCAGTGACCAGAACCACTATGATCTGTTGCTGGGCAGTAGGGTTCGACGATTCGCCGCAGATGGCGACTGTTTCTTCAATGCCGTTGCCGCGGGTTTGAATGAGGGGCGGGCAGGGCAAACGTTCTCGATGCAAGGGCTGCGCAATGCGGTGGCCACCTTTATCGAGCAAAACCCGCAGTTGAACCAGTTCCTGGTGCCGCAGCCCACTGGACTGCAACAGGCACTCTTTGAAAACGCAAACTGGCTGGAGCACCTCCTGGATGACTCGGCCGTGCTTTACCTCACCCGAATCGCCTATGGTGCTCCGAATCCCCAGGGTTTATTCCTGCCGACCGTGGATTACCTGAACCTGTACGCCGAAAGTTCAGTCCGCGATGTGCTGAACAAGGCGCAGAGCGGAGTCCTGCCACCGGAAATGATGCAGCAGATTGGGCGCAACCTTTCCTCTCGTTCGCCGGTGCAACTAACGCCTACGGGTACGCCATTTTATGAGGATGAGCGCGCCATGCGGACGTTCTTCGAGGACGTGCTGCTCAAGCCGATAGAGGAGGATCATATCGTTGAGCTGTTGAACAATGAGTACCTGTGGCTCTCCCAGGATGTCATGCACGTCATGCTTGAGTACGGCGTGACTGCCAGGCAACTGACGGATCATCACCCCAGGAATGATTTGGCTTTCGTTCAATACGAAGAAGCCTTGCACGGTCATCTGGACGATGACCAATTGGATGAATTGCTCGACGGTGCCTTGTTGGTGGACCGTGACGATCTCGCGGGTACAAAGGAAAGGTACCAGCATGAATTCGGCATTGTCATAGAAGACGAAGAGGAGCTGTTTCAACAGTTTCTCGCTTATGACAGGGCTGAGGAAATCATTGATTTGCTTACGGTGGCCCTTGAGCGTTACCCAGCTTTGCTCGAACGCGCCAATATTGTCCTGCGATCAACGGCTATCTCGGCAACGTTGGGTAATGAGCTTCCTCTGAGTGTGCTGTCGAGTTGGATACGTAACCCAGCATTGTCCGACGAGCGTCTGCGGCTTATTGCGCTGTATGCCGAATCTCGCCATAGCGCGATATTGAGAGAGGAAGGCATTGATATCGGTTGGATGCACGCTTTCGATGATACAAATGTTGAGCATATCGTCACCCATATCGATGCTCTCGACACGTTCATTGCGCTTCTGGGCCGTGGGCAGGCCAATGCCAGCGAGTCGGCAATTGTTGACCTGTTCAGTGTTTCAGGGGCGCCGCCTTCGAACAGCAGGGTTGCGCTTCTGTTCGATACACCGAACGTATGGGCCGAACTTCAGCAGCTCTCGCAAGCGCAAGCCCAGGCAATATGGAGTGACCTGATCGGCCCGCATTTCAGCAATCTGAATGTTCGGCTGGCCCTGGCACGGCCGGGTGCGCTGCGTTCTTCATCGCAATTTGCAACAGCGTTGAGGGCCGGCTTGGGAGGCGAGGAGGCCCACGCCAATCAAATCGTCCAGCGAGTCTTCGGCGTGGGACAAAGCGAGGCTCAACAGTATCTCTACCATTTTGAGTTTCCAACCCGCCGCTTGGGCCACGGCATTGTCGATTTTGCGTCCCATCTGGAAAGCCATATGGCGGTACCGCAATGGGCGTGGCAATACGCGCGGGACGGCGTCACGCCGCAATCGCTGAAGCCGTCCGTGGCAAAAAAACCGTAACGCATCGAACAACTGCTTGTTGAGACTGATCGCAAACAGGCTCGCCCCACATCGCCCACGGTAGGCGCAAATGCCTACCGTGGGCGATGTGGGGCGAGCCTGCGTGCGAACGGCGTCCTGTCAGTATTGCCGGCCGGTCAGGACCGGCACTGCGCCAACCCTCGCAACTGCCCTTCGGGGCCCTGGTTCTCCTCGCCCAACCAGCGCTCGAACCCGGCCCTGATCGCCGGCCACTCCGAATCCAACATGGAATACCACGCTGTATCACGGTTCTGCCCCTTGACCACCATGTGCTGGCGGAACACACCCTCGAAGGTGAATCCCAGCCGCTCGGCGGCATATCTGGAACGGGCGTTGGCGTTGTTGCATTTCCATTCCAGGCGCCGGTAACCCAGGGCGAAAGACTCCTTGGCCAGCAAATAGACCGCCTCGGTGCTTTTCGGCGAGCGCTGCATCGGCGCGCCGAAGGTCACATGGCCGATCTCGATGCGGCCTTGGGCCGGGACGATGGACATCAGGCTGAGAATGCCCTGCACCTCGCCACTGGCGCGGTCGATCACGCTGAAGAAATACGGGTCGCTGTTGGCCGCATGGTTGTTCAGCCAGGCATCGAACGCACCGCGATCCTTGAACGGCCCATAAGGCAAGTAATCCCAGAGCTTCGGATCGGCACCGGGGCCTTCGAGGGCTTGCCAAAGCCCGTCGGCATGCCGCGCCGGGTCGAGTTTTTCAAGGCGGATGTAACGCCCTTCAAGCAGGTGCGCAGACGGCGCCGGGACACCTTTCCAATCAGCGAGTGAAGACGACATGCGGTGCTCCTTAAAGGGCCTTGCGAAATTGAATGTAGCCTGGACGCTCGGCGACTCGCTCGTACAGCTGGATCGCCGTGGCGTTGGTTTCGTGGGTCAACCAGTGCACCTTGCAGCAGCCCTCGGCCTTGGCGGTGGCGTAGACGAATTCGATGAGCTGGCGACCCACGCCGGTGCCACGGCTCTGTTCCGTCACCAGCAGATCCTGCAGGTAGCAGGAATTCTCGATACTCCAGTTCGACCGGTGATAGATGAAATGCACCAAGCCCACCGCCGTATCGCCATCCCAGGCGAGGGCACCATGGGTCGGCTCGCTGTCATCGAGCAAGCGTTGCCAGGTGCTTTGGCTCACCGCGTCCGGCAGCTCGGTCTTATAGAAACGCAGGTAGGCTTGCCACAACGGCAGCCAGGCGGCGTGATCGTCGGCGCTGACGAGGCGGATTCGGGGTTGGCTCATGTTCACTCCTTGGACGAATGTTCAGGTAGCAGGTGGGCGAGGGCCTGATCAAGCGGGTCAGGGCTGGCCGCGAGCCCGTTGCGTACCCCGGCGACATCCGCAGGGCTACGGTTCTGGCTGAGCTTGCGCTTGCCTTCCAGGCGCTGGATGGGCAGGGCGAAGCCGACGATGGCCTTGAGCATGCTGTCGATGTATTCGGCCGGTGCATCGTCGATCTTCCATGGCTGTGCGCGGCCGGTTTCATGGCGGTCGGTGAGGGCGCTGACCAGGTTACGCAGGCGATGGGCGTCGCTGAACACCTCAGCGCTGCCGTAGGCGTGGACGGCCACGTAGTTCCAGGTCGGCACGACCTTGCCATGTTCGGCCTTGCTCGGGTACAGCCCTGGGCTGACATAGGCATCGGCACCGGCGAATATCACCAGGGCTTCGGCCCCGGCCTCCAAATCGCGCCATTGAGGATTGGCCCGGGCCATGTGCCCGTAGAGGCTGCCGTTCGGCCCTCGTTGCGTGTCCAGCAACAAGGGCAGATGACTGGCCTGCAAGCCGTGTTCACCGTGGGTGACCAATACGGCAAGGCGGCAATCGCCTATCATCTGGTGCAGTTGAGGCAGGTCTTGGACGGCAAAGGCTTTGGGGTTGTACATGACGATTTCCTTGGCGAATGCGACCATCCTAGGCTGGCCATTGGTCCGTGGTAAGAGCCAGTTACAGCGATTTTCGTAGGTCCATTCGCGCAGGTATTACGGTCCACGTGCCGCCATGCCCCAGCATTCAGCTGCACTTTCATGTCATGGGAGACGGGGATGCATGTCCTTGCCAGATCGACGTGAAGGCACGGTTGACGATCTTCATTCAGAACTGGATCTTTCATGTCGATGGTACTTAAAAGACGGTTCAAGCCCCCCGCCGCAAGCGTACTGGCGAATCCGTACCGGTTCGAACTTTCCAATAATCGTGCAGAACCTGACGGGTTGAGCTTTGTGTGATGCGTGAGCCGGCGCAGCCTTTGATGATTTCCCTTGGCGAATGGGCCTGTGCGAGGCAGGCTAATGGTCCGTTGCATGAGCCGGTTGTGGCCCATTCGATAGGCCCATTCGCGAGGGTTTCCATGAATCACGCCGTGCCGCCGCTGTCCTTCAATCCCGCTGGAATCGAGCTCGACCGGAGCCAGGGCCTCAGCCGCCAGCTTTACCAGGCGTTGCGTGTCCGAGTGCTGGATGGGCGCCTGGCTAGCGGCATGCGCCTGCCGGCCAGCCGTGACTTGGCGGGGGCCTTGTCGATCTCGCGCAATAGCGTGGTGCGGGCCTACGACCAGCTCTACGCGGAGGGTTTCATCGAAGGGCGGGTCGGCGATGGGACTTATGTGGCGAAACTGTCGTCGTCGACGCTGCCGTTGACCAACATATCCACAAAAGTATCCACAGGATTATCAACAGGCTTACCCACAACCTTATCCACAGACTGGCTCGATTTACCTGTGGGTCCATCCAGTAAAGTTATCCACAGTGACGGGTTGAAGCGGGTCGAAATGCATCATTTGGCCCCGCCGCCCAGTGGCCCACCGTGTGCATTCAGGGTGGGGATCCCGGCCTTCGATCTTTTCCCCTTCGACGTTTGGGCCAAGCTGAATGCGGCTTTCTGGCGCAAACCGGATATGCAAAAGCTGTGTTATGGCGACTCCCAAGGTGATGCACGCTTACGCGGGCTGATCGCCGCTTACCTGCGCAGTTCGCGGGGTCTGCATTGCACCGCTGAACAAATTGTGATCACCAGTGGCGCGCAACAGGGCATCAGCCTTTGTGCACAGCTACTGGTCGACCCTGGCGACGTCGTGGCGGTGGAAAATCCCGGCTATCGCGCGGCGGGCCATGCATTCGCGGTTGCCGGTGCCGACGTCAGGGGCGTGCCGGTCGATGGCGATGGTCTGGATTGCGCGGCCCTCGGTACGTTGAGCCAATGCCGGCTGGCTTACGTCACGCCGTCCCATCAATATCCCACCGGAGTCGTCATGAGCCTGGCACGGCGGCTGGAACTGTTGGCGTGGGCCGAACGCAACGAGGGTTGGATCGTCGAAGATGACTACGATGGCGAGTACCGCTACAGCGGCGCACCGCTGGCGCCGTTGGCCGCGCTGGATCGCCAAGGCCGTGTGCTTTATGTCGGCACGTTCGGCAAAGTGGCGTTTCCGGCCTTGCGCCTGGGCTACCTGGTGTTGCCCCCAGGCCTGGTCAACGCCTTTGCCCGGCGGCGTGCCGTGGACGTGCGCCACTCGGAAGTCAGCACCCAGGCGGTGATGGCCGAGTTCATGGCCGCGGGACATTTCCAGCGGCACATCCGACGTATGCGCCGGGCCGCCCTGGCCCGGCGTGATGCGCTGCTGGCAGGTTGGCCCAAAGGTGTCGCGGGGGTTGGTGTCTTACCCGCCGTGGTGGCCGGGCTGCATGTCACGGTGCCGGTGGAGAGCGTCGAGCGTGAAGCGGAACTGATCGCCCAGGCGGCTAGCGTGGGCGTGGAAATCAATGGCTTGAGTAGCTATTGGCTGCCTGCCACGCCGACGCAAGCGCGAGCCGGCCTGGTGTTGGGATTTGCGGCGGTTGCGCCAGCGGCGATACGCATCGCGCTGGCGAACCTGACAAAGGTCTGGGCAAGCTGAGCCGGTAGCCGGGCAGCAACTGCCGGCCCGACTAACGGGTCTCAGGGCCTCTCTCTGGTGAAGAACACCTGTCGCGCATGATCCACGGCGATTTCGCTGCGGTAATAAGCAATCAGCTGACGTTGGCTCAGGCCTTTCCTTGAAAAGTCGACGATTGCGGAATTCGCCTGTTCAGGGGTTTTCAGGCGCGCCGAGAGGAAGGCTCGGTCAGGCACCCAATACGTGGAATAGAGGAAGTCTGCGAACCAGAGCGTCTTGGCGGTTTTCCGGTCTCTGATTTCATACCGATCGAGATAACCTCTCACCGGAGTCTTGATGCGTTGGCGGCTCATTCGTTTGGTGATGTGGATCTGGTTTCGGTCTTTGAGCCAAATAACGCCACTCATACTGGGCGGGCTCTGTTTGATGACGTCCAGTACGGTCTCGAACTCTTGCGCATAAAGTGCCGTCGACTCCGTTTTAAGTTGCAGTCTCAAGGACTCGGCCGCGCGCTTTTTTTCCTGCGACAGCCCAGTTGTTTCGTTTGTGACGGTGTTTTGTGCCTGGTCGAGCGCCGTCTTGATCGCGGCACCGACTTTTTCCATCCTGCTTGCGTGTGCGTTGAGGACCATTGCGATACCGGCAGGCGTCCGGTTTGGCTGCTGCAGGTCTTTTTCGATTCCTGCCTTGAACGCAGCCAGCCCGTCGATCAGCCCTTGGCCTTTTTGCACGCTTGTTGCCAGGGCTGGTATGGCCAGCGGTGCGGCGTTGGACGTCACATGGGGGGCCCACTCGCCGGTTTCCTTGCGGTGGAAGGTGACGATGGTTTCGTCCGTGAACGGATTCTTCACATCGACCCAACCCGTTTCCTCCCGGGACATCGATAAGCGAGGCACGCCGCTGACGACACCCCAGAATCGGGCCCTGATGAATTTCTTCCTCGGCTGTGGACGTTGTTCCTGAGGGCCGGCTGTTCGTCTCTGATTGCTTCGCTCATCAAGAGCCTGGGCCAGATGACGCAACGCGCGTTTTTTCGAATCATTTATCCGGTTTCGCAGGCGCAAGAGCCGCGTTGGGATGGCGCTGCCCTGGTATTCGTTTTTCATGTAATCGAGGTGTTCTTCAATGGCCGCGAATTGTTCGGTCAGGCTGCCGAGTGCTTCGATTTGCTCGTCCAGCCGGATCACGCTTCGCTCGTCGATTGCATCCAGCATGCTTTGGAACGCCACCGTGGCATTGTCGACAATACGGTTCATCTCCACCCAGCCTTCAGGCATCGTCTCGACGCTTTCCAATGACAAACAGAGGTGGCGATACATATCCAGCTGTATGAGGCGCAGATCATCGCTTTTGTACGCGGGCATTTTTCCACGGTGTTGCCGGACATATTCGAAACCCTCGCGCCCCAGCTGCTTGAGCCTGGTGAAACGTGTCTCCATGTAGTCCAGGCGCTCGATCATTGCGTCACTGGCAGAGACCATGTTTTCGGCCGCATCGATGTGTTGCTGTTCTACCGCTTTGACCGTAGACGAGATCATCCTCATCGCTTCGGTCATGGCCGGGGTGAAGTGTTCTCGTAACAGATCGATTTCTGCGAAGGTGAAGTTTATCTGGGCGTTCAGATAACCCAGGCTTATCCGAGGGTAGTCTGGCCTGGACTGGAAGACGGGCCACTCGACCAGGGTTTTGAGTGCTTTTTCGTAGCTCTGTCGCTGTGTTTCCAGCGTCGTCAAATATTTCTTGCGGTGCGTTTCCTTGGCTGCGCCCGAAGCCTGGTTCATGGCTTGTGCGTCCATCGCCATCAGCCGTTCGTTTGCCGGCTTTTGTTGTTCAAACCTCTTGAGGTCCTCGAGGAGCTGGATGTTGCGACGTTGCGCTTTGGCGATGACCTTGCGCCGAGTGCCTTTTGAACCGGCGCCGCGTAGACGCAGGCGACTGTCGATCTGCCACTGGCCTTGTTCATCGCGCATCAGCGGAGGACCATCGCGTGCTTCGTCCACGATGCTGACCTGCTCTCCTTCTGCTCTGACCTTGAACCATTTGTCCGCCAATTTCGCATACCAGTGCCCGTTGCTCTGATAGAGCCCCTTGAGCGCGCCTTCGCTTTCGGGTTGACCAGCGCTGTCGGGAGCCTCGGTGCTGAAACTGTCGAGAAAGCTGGTGTCCTTCTTGGACTTGCCCATCAAGGCGCCACTGGTGTGGATGACATCGTAGTGCTCTCGCGGCAGCTCTGTTTGGATGAGCGGTGCCACTTTCTCGATGATCAGTTCGGGTTTTGGTTTTGGCAGGGCTGGAGCGGCGGCTGTTTCCGGCGCTTCTATCGGGCGTCTACGGCTGCTTGCCCGTGTTCGTTCAATGACGATGTTGAGCAGGCCCAGTGCCACGTTGAGCATCAGGTCGACGAACGTCTCCCACTTGGCCTCGCCCGTGAGTTCCTCGTTGCCCCCTGCCAGTCGTTCGGCGTCGCTGAGAATTTGCCAGAGCCAGATTGCCGTGTTTGCCGTGGTTCCCAGGTAGGGCAGCGCCAGGCTGAGTATCAACCAACCCGTTTGCTTGAAAGATTCCCAACGGTTCTCGCTATTGGAAACCGATTGGCGGTCGGCGAGCGTGACCAGGGCATTTGCATTGACTTTGAACAACAGTGGCATGAAGTCGGCTCCCAGCGTCTCGTTGCTGAGGTTGACGGGGCCGATATCGGAAAATAGCGTCAATGGGTTTGTCGCGAATTCCACAACGGCCCAGGGCGAGGGCAGGGCTCCGGGGAAAACAAAGCGACTGTAATTTTCCCGAACCCCGTCGGGCAGCCAGGCCAGCACCGATTTGCGCAACGAATCGCTTTGCCGGATTCCATACAGCATGTTGCTGAACGAAGGGAACTGACACAGCTGCGGCTCAAGCAAGGGTCGATAAAGCAAGCAAGGGCCGGCGCTTGGCGTGCGTGGACCGATCACGAACATGTTGGCAACGATGTCTTCGGAAAGACCTATTTGCGGCTCGGACACGAAGGCCAGTTTCCGCAGGACGATGGCTTGTCCTTCGACTTTGCGATCATCTTCGAAGGGTTGCATCAAGGCCGAGACATAACGGCAACCCAAGTCATCGATATTGCCCAACCCGCGGAGTTTGTTCTCGAGCGCCAGCATGGGCAGTTGTATGCGTAACTGTGAGGTATACAACGTCTCGCGTCGGGCCGACTCTTTCGGATCGTCGAGCAGCTTGCGCTTGATCAGCTCTGGATAGACGCGGCCGATATCAACCTGAGTGATCAGGTTTTCGATGTAGTCGACGGTCATCCAGTCGGGAAGCTCGGTCTCGTCGAGCGACTTGACTGTCTTATTACCCGTTGGCAGCGCTATCAGGTTTTGCAGCGCCAGTTCGACGAGGTTGAATCGTGTGACATCCGTTTTGAAGGGAACAACGAAGGTGCCCCAAACAACGGGGCTTTTGATCTCGATCTCGATATTTTCCGGGGTGAGCGTCGAGGCGTCTTCATGGTCCGATTGCATCTGTGTCTTAAGGGCAAGCGAGGCGTATTCCTTGATGGGAAGAATATCGTCCAAGTAGGTCTTGCCAGCATGGGCGCTGCTCAGTGCCGACAGGTTTTTCATGTGTTGGGCGAATTGAATCTGGTCGGACGCCGACGCATCTTGAAGCCATTTGGGTATCTGTTGCTGATACCAGCTTTCGCCAGGCCCTGTTTCCAGCTCTTCGGATGTAGGCGGTTGCCCTTCAGTGAAGTGGGTATTGCTCCAGATTTTTGGGGTTCCAAGTACCTTGATCTGTGTGGCGATGATCCCACAGGCCTTGCTGTCGAAGAGATTGCCTTTGGGCTCATAGAGCCGCCACCGTATGCGAGAGGGGCGCGTCAGTCTGCCCAGATGGTTTGAAAGCGTTTGTCCAAGTGCCTCTCGTGAGTCGAACTTTTCATAACCATTGAGTAACGAATGGGTGAGGATGACCTCCTTTTTCTCGATCTGGCCGATCAGCACGACCAGTGAGTTTTCGTTGACGCGGCTTTCCTGGCCGTCGTCCACCGCCTTGATGTCGACCAGATAAGCATGGCTGTCGTAACTGTCCTCTCGGTCTTTTGGGTCGGGGAAGAGGAACAGTTGCCGGGCCATGTCGCATTCAGTCGCTGTCCATCCGTCGATTTGTGTGACGTCCCACAGCTTGCGCAACGTGTTGGACAGTTCATGCCAGCGTGGGCCGTCGTCGCCGAATGGGACATTCCAGTACGCCAGTTGTTGTTCCTGGCTCGCCGGTAACATGGCGGGTACCAGTTCGTTGATCAGGCGCCCGATCTGATCGATACGCACGGGCAAATGCACCGGGGGCACGGTAATCGGGAGCTGGGTCAGAAAATGCAATCCCTCGATCAGCAGCGTGGGCTGATCAGTATCCACCCGTGCGGCCAGGAAATCGCTGAGGGTGGTATAGACCGCGGGACGCTCTACGATTTCGCCATCGACAATGGCCCAGGCTGACTCGCCGACGATGGTGTTGAAGGGGTCGATGTCCAACGCCGGATAGAGATCCTTGAGCGCATCCCGCAGAAGGACGGCGGCCACTTCCGGGTAGGTGGGGCCTGCCAGTAACTGGTTGAGCAGCGCACTTCTGATAGTCACATCGGAGGCAGGGTGGGTGCCGGTAGGCTCTGGTGTCATTCGAACGTCCTTGTCTGCAGATCAATGAAAACCCGAAGCCGAGCGCTTCGGGTTTTCCATGCTAGAGAGGCAGGGGACGCAAGGGGCGGTAACTATTTATAGAATAATCGTCTGATTACTGGCCGGATTTGACTCGCGTCCAGGCCCGCGTGCGTGCGCGTTCGGCATCCCTCGGCAACGGTTGCAGCGTATAAAGCGAAGCCATGGCCGCCTCGGTCGGGTACAGGTTGGGATTGCCGCGGATCGCCGGGTCGACCATTTCGGTGGCGTCCTTGTTCGGGTTCGGGTAGCCGACAAAGTCGCTGATCGGCGCGATCACCTTGGGCTGCAGCAAGTAATTGATGAAGGTGTAGGCATCGTCCGGATTCTTCGCGCCTTTGGGGATCGCGAGCATGTCGAACCAGATCGGCGCGCCTTCCTTGGGCAGGCGCATGTCTACCGTCACACCGTTCTTGGCCTCCTTGGCCCGGTTGGCCGCCTGGGAAAAGCTGCCGGAATAACCGACGGCCACGCAGATGTCGCCGTTGGCGATATCCGCCATGTACTTCGATGAATGGAAATAGGTGATGTAGGGCCGGATTTTCAGCAGCAGTGCTTCAGCCTTGGCGTAGTCCGCCGGTTTCTTGCTGTTGGGGTCCAGGCCCAGGTGCTGCAAGGCCAGGGGCAGGATTTCCGACGGCGAATCGAGCAGGGCCACGCCGCACTGCTTGAGCTTGCTGATGTTTTCTTCCTTGAAGATCAGGTCCCAACTGTCCACGGGCGCGCTGTCGCCCAGGGCTGCCTTGACCTTGTCCGGGTTGAAGCCGATCAGGATGGTGCCGTACATGTAGGGCACGGCGAATTGGTTGCCGGGGTCGTTGGCTTCGATCAGCTTCATCAGCTTGGGATCGAGGTGATTCCAATTCGGCAGCTTGCTGCGGTCCAGGGGTTGGAAGACCCCGGCTTCGATCTGCTTGGCCAGGAACACATTGGACGGTACCACCACGTCATAGCCGGCATTGCCCGTCAGCAGCTTGGCCTCCAGGGCTTCGTTGGTGTCGAAGATGTCATAGATCAGCTTGACCTGGCTGTTCTGCGCCTTGAAATCGTCCAAGGCCTTGGGCGTGATGTAGTCGAACCAGTTATAGACGCGCAACGTGCGCTCCTCGGCCTGGGCGGCGCCACACAGCAGCGCGGCGCACAGGGCCGGGGCCATCAAACGCTTGAGTCTGTTCATGCTGTTGTTCCTCATTGGGCGCTTTGGAAACCTTCCAGGACATTCACGGCATTGACGCCGATTTCTGCCACCGCGTAGCCGCCTTCCATCACGAACAAAGTCGGCTTGCCGAGGGCGGCGATGCGTTTGCCCATCGCCAGGTAGTCCGGGCTGTCGAGCTTGAATTGCGAGATCGGATCGTCCTTGAACGTGTCCACGCCCAGGGACACGACGATGACGTCGGCGTCGTAGCGTTGGACCTCGCCGCAGGCTTGCTCCAAGGCGGCGCTCCACGTGTCCCAGCCTGAGCCGGCCGGCAAAGGGTAGTTGAAGTTGAGGCCTGCGCCTTTGCCTTCGCCGCGCTCATCCTCGTAACCGAGGAAGAACGGAAACTCCGCCTCTGGATGGCCGTGGATCGACGCGAACAGCACGTCGCTGCGGTCGTAGAAAATCGATTGGGTGCCGTTGCCGTGGTGGTAATCCACATCGAGGATCGCGACTTTCTTGTGCCCCTGGTCGAGAAAGGCTTGGGCGGCGATGGCGGCATTGTTGAGGTAGCAATAACCGCCCATTAAATCGCCAGCGGCGTGATGCCCCGGCGGGCGACATAACGCAAAGGCGCTGCGGGCACCGCCCTGGATCTCGGCCTGGGCGGTGAGGGCGACCTGGGCTGCGCTGTAGGCCGCTTGCCAGGTGCCGGCGGTAATCGGCGCACCGCCGTCGAAGCTGTAATAGCCGAGTTGGCCGTGCAGGCTGGTTGGCATCACCGTGCGCAACGTGCGGGCTGGCCAGGTGTAGGGCAGCAGGTCGCCGTCGCGGTTGAATTTGGTCCAGCGGTCCCAGGCGCCTTTGAAGAATTCCAGGTACGCCGGGGTGTGGATGCGCTGGATCGGCCCGAGGCCGAAATCCTCAGGTGCCCTGACCGGACCCAGGCCTTGGGTCTTGACCCGGTCCAGCACATGGTCGGCTCGGGAGGGCATTTCGAAACAGGGCATCAACTGCCCGTCCATCAATTCGCAGCGTCCGTGGTGCAGGTGGTGATCGTCCGAGTAGATCGTCAGCATTCTTGTTCTCCGCAGGGCTGATTCGCTGGATCAAGTCTTGCGCCACGCGGGGTTTAGGAGAACGACAGGAAAGGCCAAAAGGGGATCGAAATGGCCAAAAGGTTTGACCGCAAATCGCCCCTTGTTGGCGCGGGTGTGCGCTGGTTCGGGGCGTGAGTCTACGGCTACCGAAAATCCGTGGCGAGGGATCGATGTTGTACCTCACGCCCTGAACCGACTCGGCGCCACGCCGCTCCAGCGTACGAACGCATGGCGAAAGCTTGCTGTTTCACTGAAGCCAAGCAGCTCGGCGATCCGATAGATCGGCAACTGATCTTCACAGAGCATCTGCTTGGCCCGCTCGAAGCGCAGTTCATCGAGCAGTTCCTGATAGCTGCAACCCAGATCCTTCAGATGCCGGCGCAGGGTGCGCGCCGAGCAGTTCATCTGTTCGGCCAGGCCTTCCAGGCCGGGGGCGGCATCCAGTTGTGCGACGAGCAGTTGGCGGATGCGTCCCAGCCAGGCCTGGCGGCCGGTGAACTCAGTGTTCTGCCGGCGGCAGCGTTCGGCCATGGCGTGATGGGTGATGGGGTCGGCCAGCGGCAGGGGCTGTTCCAGCCAATGGCGATCGAAGGCGAAGGCGTTGTCGATGCTGTCGAAGCGTACCGGGCAGTCGAAGAGGTTGGCGTAGCGCGCCTGGTAATCCGGCGCCGGGTGTTCGAACCGCGCTGCGCGCAAGGGGAGGGGGTAACCGAGCAGGTCGTTGCAGATCACCTTCAGCGAGACCATGCAGAACTCGGCGTTGAACACCGCCAGGGCCGGGTCTTCCCGATAGTCGCTGGCGCTGAGCCAGATGTGCTGGCCGTCGTCGTTCAAGGCCAGCTCGAAGAGTGTTCCCAACAGCGCCGGGTAGCGCAGCGCCAGGCGCAAGGCGTCACCTAAGGTGGCACTGGTGAGCAGGGCATACCCAAGCATGCCGTAGGACGAAACGTGCATGTTGCGGCCCAGTTCCAAGCCGATATCCCGCTTGAGCGCGACGGCGTTGGCACAGACCTGCATTTCCTGGTTGGTGGTGATGCGCGTGTCGGCCCGGCTCAAATCCGCCGGGCTGATGCCGCTGCCGGCCAGCAATGCATCACGTGGCAGGCCGTCGTGCTTGAAGGCATCGAGCACCAGGGAGACGGCGTTGAGGGTCGTGAGGTGGGAATGCAGCATGGTCCGTTTCCAGGCTTGGGAGACGGGAGATGGAGCAAGTTATATGCCGGCCCAGTTTCGCGACGCGAACGCTGGACCCTTGTGGGAGCGAGCTTGCTCGCGATGACGGTGTGTCAGTCGAGGCAGATGTCGACTGGGCTGCCGCTATCGCGAGCAAGCTCGCTTGTATGGTAGGACTTGAAGGGAGGAGGAGGGACAAGGCTCGATTCTGACTGTTCGCGCAGTACAGACCGTGGGAGATTTCGCCCCTCCTCCTTTCACCCAAGCGCCGATAAAGAATGCTTCGGCCTGGATCGACGATAGAGACAAGCCTGCGCCTCTGGGTGACCCCTTCAAGTGTTCAAACCTTAGCCCGGAGGATTTTCAATGGCAATGCCGGTTTCTGTCACAAAGCCGATCGTGGGCGTGGATGTCGCCAAGAACGAGCTGGTGATCTATCACGCAGAGCTTGATGTGTTGGAAGCGATTCCCAACGACAAGGCGGCCATCAAACGGTGGTTGAAAGTACTGCCGGGCCCCGTCGATGTGGCCATTGAGTCGACCAATACTTATCACTTGGACTTTGCTGATTTGGCCTATGAGGCCGGTTGCACAATCTACATGATGGGCGGTTATGAACTTCATCATTACCGCAAAGGCGTAAAAATCCGCGCCAAAACCGATGCGTTGGACGCCAAGCTGTTGGCTCGTTACCTGAAGAACGAAGGGCACGAGCTTCATCCATGGGCGCCGCCATCTCCGTTGTATCGCCAGCTTCTAAGCCTTTTCCGCCGTCGCGCTGCCTTGGTTCAGGCTCGAGTCGCCCTGGTACAAAGCTGGGCCAATGAGCCGCTGCTCAAGACCGCTTTCGCCGAGCAAATCGCAGCTATGCAAAGGCTTGAGGCATTGATCGAGAGGACGATCAAGGATCATCTGAAAAATGCTGGTTTGCTAGGGCAACTGAACCGTTGCCTGAAGGTCGAGGGCATCGGGTTTCTGACCGGAGCCCGCTTGCTTACGGCGTTTCAGCGGGGCGACTTCAAAAATGCAGACGCCTTTATTGCCTTCTTGGGGATGGATTTGCGAGTGTCCCAATCAGGACAAAAAGACGACCGCCGAAGCTTGAGCAAACGAGGCGATCCGGAAGTTCGTCGGCTTTTGCACAACGCAGCCATGTCGGCCAGCCGTACGCCTGCCTGGAAAGGCTTTTATGAAAGACTAAGAGCTCGAGGCTTCGCTACCACCCAGGCGTTAGTGATACTGGCACGCAAGCTTGCTCGGATCGTATTCGCTCTGCTGAAAGGGCAAAGCGAATACCAACCAAAAGCGGCTTGAGGGCTTCCCCTCAACCATAGAATCTCCCACAGGGTTAACAGGGCCTCAGATCAGCTCACCACACAGATCCAGCTCAACCAACCGCCGAACCTCATCCACCGGCAACCCAGCGCCAATCAACGCCTGCAACTTGCCGAACGCTGCCTCGCGGGTCATGCCGCCGCCCGACAACACGCCAACACCGCGCAAGCGGCTGCCGGCCTCGTACACGTCCAGCTCGACGCCCCCTTCGTGACATTGAGTGACCGCGACCACCACCACGCCACTGTCCCGCGCTCGCTCCAGGCTGGCGAGGAACGCCGGGTTGTCGCTCGGCCCGGTACCGCTGCCGTAGCACTCCAGCACCAGACCCTGGATGCCGCTGCCCAGCAGGCCGTCGATGATTTCGGCACCGATGCCAGGAAACAGCGGCAATGCCGCGACGTTCGCCAGTTGCTTCGGCTGTTTGTAATTCAGCTGGGTGGGCAGGGAAGCGGCCTTGATGCCACCGCCCTGGCGTTCCAGGCGTTTGAACGGGTGGCGCCCGAAGCTGCGCACTTTCGCGCAACGGGTCGGCGCCAGCAGTTCTCCGTGGAAATAAAGGTGCACGCCAGGCGCAAGGCCGTGGCCAAGGGCGACCAGCGCGCCGCTGAGATTTTCCCAGGCGTCGCTGTCGGTCACGCCGGCGGGCAGCATCGAACCGGTGAAGCAGACCCGCGCATGCAGGCCCAGCAACTGGAAGCTCATGGCGGCGGCGCTGTAGGCCAGGGTGTCGGTGCCGTGCAGGATCAGCACGCTGTCGCAGCCCTGCACGTCCACGGCATCGACCACCGCTTCGCGCAGTTGCTGCCAGTAGGCCGGGGTCATGTTGGCGCTGTCGATCAGCGGCGACATCTCCCGGAAGCGCCACTGCGGCACCACCAGTTCGGGCTGGCTGTGCAGGTAGTCGCGCATCCGCGCTTCGAAGCCGGATGCCGGGGCCAGGCCGTTGGCGCTGGCCTGCATGCCGATGGTGCCGCCGGTGTAGAGCACCATGACGTGCTGGGCGGCAGGGTAGGTCGAGGCATTCATGGGGGTGTTCTCCGAGGATGAAAACGGCCGCTTGGGTTAGCCGCCACAACATAAGGTCGAGCATGACGCCGACCTTGTGTTGTGTCACGCCGGGCGCTGGGGGTGCGCCCGGTTTTTTTCAAACAGACTGTTGATCAGCGTTGCGCTGCAGCCAGGCTCGCTGGAGCGTTGCCGGAATCGGCAACAGATGCCGACGGGGTCGCAGGCCAGGCTTTGCGGTCCAGGTCCAGGTCCGGGAATTTGCTCGAGTCAAAGACAGGAACCTTGATGCCGGCCGCACGCTGGTCATCGTAGTCACGCAGGATGCGCATGCCGACCTTGAACAGCAGGAACAGCGCGATCAGGTTCACGAACGCCAGCAGCGTCATGGTGATGTCGGCGAACGCGAACACGGTGCCGAGGTTCTCGATGGCGCCCCAGAAAATCAGGACCAGGACCAGCGCACGGTAGCCCATCAGGACCTTGCGGTTTTCACCGACCATGAAGCGCAGGTTGTTCTCACCCAGATAGTAGTTGTAGAGGATCGAGGTGAACACGAACAACGACAGGGCCACGGAAATGAATATCCGGCCCCAGTCACCGACCACGGCCGCCAGGGAGTTCTGGGTCAGGGCAATGCCGTCGCCTTCGAAGCCCGGAGTGTAGAAGCCCGACAGCAGGATCAGCAGCGCGGTGCAGGTGCAGATCAGGAACGTGTCGAGGAACACACTGAACGCCTGGACCACACCTTGGGCGACCGGGTGCTCGACCGACGCGACGGCGGCGACGTTGGGCGCACTGCCCAGGCCGGCTTCGTTGGCGAAAACGCCACGCTTGACGCCCATGACGATGGCGCTGCCGATCAGGCCGCCGAAAGCCTGGTCCAGACCGAAGGCGCTTCTGACGATGGTCGCCAGCATCTCTGGTACATGTTCGAACTGCAGCACGATCACGTAAAGGGTCACGCCGATGTACGCCAGGGTTTTGACCGGAACCAGCAGGTCGGCCACCTTGGCAATACGCTTGATCCCGCCGATGAACACCAGGCCCAGCAGCACCGCCAGGCCCAGGCCGGTGTAGGTGGTGTCAAAGCCGAAGGCGTTGTTCAGGGAATGGGTCACGGCATGGGCTTGCAGGCCGTTGAAGGCGAAGCCGAAGGTGATCAGCAGCAGGAACGCCATGATCATGCCCAACCAGCGTTTCTGCAGGCCGTGCTGGATGTAATAGGACGGGCCGCCACGGTACTGGCCTTCAGCGTCGCAGCGCTTGTAGAGCTGGCCGAGAGAACACTCGAAGAAGCTGCTGGACATACCGACCAGCGCGGTCACCCACATCCAGAACACCGCGCCAGGGCCGCCGAGGGTCACGGCGATACCGACACCCGCGATGTTGCCCGCGCCGACACGGCCGGCCAGGCTGAGCATCAGGGCCTGGAACGAACTGAGCTGGTCGGTGCTGCTTTTCAGGCTGTCACGGAACACCGCGAACATATGAAAGAAATGACGGAACTGGACGAAACGCGAGCGGATCGTGAAGTAGCCACCGAGCCCGACAATGAGCGCGATCAGCACTTTCCCTGAGAGGAAGTCGTTGATGACTTCGAGCATGAGTATTCCTCGCTGTTTTTTGTTTAAGCAATGATGGCCATTTGGAAACATCCTGTTACATCGGTCGGCACGCGGCTCGACAGAGAGGGCGATGTTTCGTCCCGGTCCACTTCGCGGGTTTGTTATTAGTTCGGTTTTCGCATGTTGTGAGGCCTCGTTGACGACGACCACTCATGCGAAGAGGGGCGGCACTATACCTATCAGTGCGGCGCCCGTCTGCACAGTTGTGGTGCATGCGACGAAACGAACCCTTGTATCTCCTGGCCTATCGGTCAGGTTCTTGCGGGAGTAAGCCGGCTCGCGATGGCTGGCGACGCGGGGTACAACGGCAGCGCATCGTGGTTTGTCGCGAGTAGGCTCGGTCCTACAAATTTCGCTAATGCCTCCAGTTGACGGTTAAAAAAAAGGGCTTGGGGAACGAGTCCCCAAGCCCTCAAAAGGTGAGAGGTGTCTAGTCCCTCGACCTGGTGAGCAGTGGTCGCGTCGATCAAGCCTTCAGTGGGACCAGACGCGGGGCAATCATGTTTTCCGGGCGCAGGATATCGTCGAGCATGGCGTCGTCGAGCAAGCCTTCTTCGCGCACCAGCTCCAGCACGCCGCGACCGCTTTCCAGGGCGACACGGGCGATACGGGTGGCGTTTTCATAGCCGATGTACGGGTTCAGGGCGGTGACCAGGCCGATCGAGTGCTCGACCAGTTCGCGGCAGCGCGCTTCGTTTGCGGTGATGCCGACGATGCAGTGCTCGCGCAGCATGTCCATGGCGCGTTGCAGCAGGCGGATCGAGTCGAAGATCTTGAAGGCGATCAGCGGCTCCATCACGTTCAGTTGCAGTTGGCCGCCTTCGGCCGCCATGGTCAGGGCCAAGTCGTTGCCGATGATCTGGAACGCCACTTGGTTGACCGCTTCCGGGATCACCGGGTTGACCTTGCCGGGCATGATCGAGCTGCCTGGCTGGCGGGCCGGCAGGTTGATTTCGTTGATGCCGGTGCGTGGGCCGCTGGACAGCAGGCGCAGGTCGTTGCAGATCTTCGACAGCTTGACCGCGGTGCGCTTGAGCATGCCGGAGAACAGTACGAAGGCGCCCATGTCGGAGGTGGCTTCGATCAGGTCGGCGGCTGGCACCAGCGGCTGGCCGCTAATGGTTGCCAGGCGCTGTACGGCCAGGGCCTGGTAGCGCGGGTCGGCGTTGATGCCGGTGCCGATGGCGGTGCCGCCCAGGTTCACTTCGGTGAGCAGTTCAGGCGCGAGGGTTTTCAGGCGCGCCAGGTCTTCGCTCAGGGTGGTGGCGAAGGCACGGAATTCCTGGCCCAAGGTCATCGGCACGGCGTCTTGCAGCTGGGTACGGCCCATTTTCAGGACGTGGCTGAATTCCTCGCCCTTGGCGGCGAACGCCTGGATCAGGCTGTCGAGGCTGGCCAGCAACGCGTCGTGGCCCAGCAGCAGACCCAGGCGGATCGCGGTCGGGTAGGCGTCGTTGGTGGACTGCGCCATGTTCACGTCGTTGTTGGGGTGCAGGTACTGGTATTCGCCCTTCTGGTGGCCCATGGCCTCCAGCGCAATGTTGGCGATGACCTCGTTGGCGTTCATGTTGGTCGACGTGCCGGCGCCGCCCTGAATCATGTCCACCACGAATTCTTCGTGGAAATCACCACGGATCAATCGTGCACAGGCTTCGCTGATGGCAGCGTGCTTGGCTTCGCTGAGCTGGCCCAGCTCGCGGTTGGCATCAGCGGCGGCTTGCTTGACCATTGCCAGACCGACCACCAGCTTGGGGTAATGCGAGATCGGGACACCGGAGAGGCGAAAGTTGTTGATCGCTCGTAGGGTCTGGATGCCGTAATACGCTTGCGCCGGTACTTCGAGTACGCCAAGCAGGTCTTTTTCTGTGCGGAATGATGCAGCGGAGGACATGATGGAAATCATCTCAATAAGGACCCGGTCAGAGCCGGAACGCTGTGAATCCTAGGCTTTCAGAAAAATTTGGGCCAATGCTGTTAAGCACTGGCCTATGCATATTCGGCATAATGCACGTGTGACGCCGACGATGCGGCGAACGTGTGACCTGTTTTGGTGCGTCCCGGGAGGGCGGTGATGAATCTTGAAAGCAAATGGCTCGAGGACTTCAGTGCCCTGGCCGCGACGCGCAGTTTTTCCCAGGCGGCCGAACGGCGTTTCGTGACGCAGCCGGCGTTCAGCCGACGAATTCGCAGCCTTGAAGCAGCCCTTGGGCTGACGTTGGTCAACCGCTCGCGTACGCCGATCGAACTGACGGCGGCGGGGCAACTGTTCCTGGTGACGGCGCGCACGGTGGTCGAGCAGTTGGGCGAGGTGCTCCGGCATCTGCATCATCTGGAGGGCGGACAGGGTGAAGTCATCCAGGTCGCGGCGGCCCACTCCCTGGCGCTGGGCTTCTTTCCGCGTTGGATCGCGCAACTGCGCAACGACGGGATGAACATCGCCACGCGTCTGGTGGCGACCAACGTGGGCGATGCCGTCCATGCCTTGCGTGAAGGCGGTTGCGACTTGATGCTGGCCTTCTACGACCCGGATTCAGCCATGCAGATGGACCCGGAGATTTTCCCGTCGCTGCACCTGGGCCAGACCGAAATGCTCCCGGTGTGCGCGGCCGATGCACAAGGCCGGCCATTGTTCGACCTTGAAGGCGAGGCCAGCGTGCCGCTCTTGGCCTACAGCGCCGGGGCGTTCCTGGGACGTTCGGTCAACCAGTTGTTGCGCCAGCGGGCCCTGCGGTTCACCACCGTCTACGAGACGGCCATGGCCGACAGCCTGAAAAGCATGGCGCTGGAAGGGCTGGGCATTGCCTGGGTCCCTCACTTGAGCGTGCGCAACGAACTGGCCCGGGGCGAGCTGGTGATCTGCGGCGGTGCGCAATGGCATGTCCCGCTGGAGATCCGCCTGTACCGCTGCGCCCTGGTGCGCAAGGCGAACGTGCGGTTGTTGTGGCGCAAGCTTGAGGGCGGCGTGGCGCAAAGCGTGGGCGGTTCCTGAAACCCACGCGGCCCCCTTGTGGGGATTTGTGGTGTTCCGGCGCTGACCTGCGAGTCAATAAAATCGCCGCTTCAACGCAAAAGACAGATGGTCGGCGAAAGTGCGTTTAATTTACCTTTTTCGGTATACTGCCCGGCCTTCGGTCGGTTCACCCGGCCATCATTCGTACAACAAGCCACGCTGGTTTCCCGCGTGGCTTGTTGTTTTTTGACGCGCCCCAGGGCGCCCAGAGAGAAGAGGCACGACGATGAGTGCACTGGTTGGCGTGATCATGGGCTCCAAGTCCGATTGGTCCACCCTTAGCCACACCGCCGATATGCTGGAAAAGCTCGGCATCCCTTACGAGGTGAAAGTGGTGTCCGCCCACCGTACCCCGGACCTGCTGTTCCAGTACGCCGAAGAAGCCGAGGCGCGTGGCATCGAAGTGATCATCGCCGGTGCCGGCGGTGCGGCTCACTTGCCAGGCATGTGTGCGGCCAAGACCCACCTGCCGGTGCTGGGCGTGCCGGTACAATCCTCGATGCTCTCGGGTGTCGATTCGCTGCTGTCGATCGTGCAGATGCCGGCCGGCATCCCGGTCGCTACCCTGGCCATCGGCAAGGCCGGCGCGATCAACGCGGCCCTGCTGTCGGCGAGTATCCTGGGCGCCAAGCATCCCCAATTCCATACCGTGCTGAAAAAATTCCGCGCTGAGCAGACAGACAGCGTCCTGGACAATCCGGACCCACGCATTGCCTGAGGTTGTTGACGAATGAAGATCGGTGTAATCGGTGGCGGCCAGTTGGGTCGCATGTTGGCCCTGGCGGGTACGCCGCTGGGAATGAACTTCGCTTTCCTGGATCCGGCGCCGGACGCCTGTGCCGCCGCCCTGGGTGAACACCTGCGGGCCGACTATGGCGATCAGGATCACCTGCGCCAATTGGCCGATGAAGTCGACCTGGTGACCTTCGAGTTCGAAAGCGTCCCGGCCGAAACCGTGGCCTTCCTGTCCCAGTTCGTCCCGGTCTACCCCAGCGCCGAAGCCCTGCGCATCGCCCGTGACCGCTGGTTCGAAAAGAACATGTTCAAGGACCTGGGCATCCCGACGCCGGCCTTCGCCGACATCCAGTCCCAGGCTGACCTTGACGCTGCGGTCGCTTCCATCGGCCTGCCGGCCGTGCTCAAGACCCGTACCCTGGGTTATGACGGCAAGGGACAGAAAGTCCTGCGCAACCCTGAAGACGTTGCCGGTACGTTTGCCGAGCTGGGCAGCGTCGGTTGCCTGCTGGAAGGTTTCGTGCCATTCACGGGTGAAGTCTCGCTGATCGCCGTGCGTGCCCGCGACGGTGAAATCCGCTTCTACCCGCTGGTGCACAACACTCACAAGGACGGCATCCTCAAGTTGTCCGTCGCCAGCACCGATCATCCCCTGCAAGCCCTGGCCGAAGACTACTCCAGCCGCGTGCTCAAGCAGCTCGACTATGTCGGGGTCATGGCGTTCGAATTCTTTGAAGTGGACGGCGGCCTCAAGGCCAACGAAATCGCCCCCCGCGTGCACAACTCCGGGCACTGGACCACTGAAGGCGCCGAGTGCAGCCAGTTCGAAAACCACCTGCGGGCGGTGGCCGGGCTGCCGCTGGGATCGACCGCCAAGGTCGGCGAAAGCGCAATGCTGAACTTCATCGGCAAAGTGCCGGACAGCGAGAAAGTCCTGGCGATTGCCGACTGCCACCTGCATCACTATGGCAAGGCCTTCAAAGTGGGGCGCAAGGTCGGCCACGCCAACCTGCGTTGCGCCGATCGCGCCACGCTGGCCCAGCAGATCATCAAGGTCGAAACGCTGATTGCCGAGCAATAGTCTGCAACATCGGTGGAACCATTCATCGGCTAATCTCTCTCATGGCTAAGTGCCAAAGCCCGACTGGGCTTTGGCTTAGCGTCTCAACCAGAGGGAAATGCCATGGGAATCATCGGAACCATTTTTATCGGCTTGATCGTTGGCCTGCTCGCGCGCTTCCTGAAGCCGGGCGATGACAGCATGGGCTGGATCATGACCATCCTGCTCGGTATCGGCGGTTCGTTGGCGGCTACTTACGGCGGCCAGGCCCTGGGCATCTACCAGGCCGGCGAAGGCGCTGGCTTCATCGGCGCCCTGGTGGGCGCGGTCGTGTTGCTGGTGATCTACGGCCTGATCAAAAGAAACTGATCAAACCAGATGAAGCCCTCTCCGCGCGGCGCACGGAGAGGGCTAAACTGCCCGGCGTTACATTCCACTCATTGCCGAGCCCTTCCATGCGCCGTCTAGTATTGACCCTTCTTTTGCTGGGCAGTGGCCTGGCCCACGCTGCCGATCTGCCGGAAACCGACTGGCTCGAACTGATGCCCAAGTCGGACCAGAAAGCCCTCGAAGCGATGCCCGAAATCGATCACGACTCTCCCGAAGCCAGCGGCACCTTCACCGAAAAAGGTGGCCTCAAGCAAAGCAAAGGCTTGCCGGCGGTGATGTATTCGACCAAGACCGTGGCGTCGATGAACGACAAGCACATCCGCATCGGCGGCTATCCGGTTCCTTTGGAGAGCGACGCCAAGGGTCGCAGTACGCTGTTTTTCCTGGTGCCTTACCCGGGCGCCTGCATCCACGTTCCTCCGCCGCCGCCGAATCAATTGGTGCTGGTGCGCTATCCCAAGGGCGTGAAGCTGGATGACATCTATACGCCGCTGTGGGTTACCGGCACGCTGAAGATCGAGAAGGTCGATAACGACCTGGCGAGCGCGGCGTATGCGCTGGATGCGCAGAAGGTGAGGGTGGTGCAGGAGGCGGATTTGTAACCAACTGGTTGGCCCGACACAAAACCCAATGTGGGAGCGAGCTTGCTCGCGATGACGGTGTGTCAGTCGACGCTGATGTCGACTGACATGGCGCTATCGCGAGCAAGCTCGCTCCCACAGGGTTTTGTGGTGTGTGTTAGAGCGGTTTGCTGCGGATACGCACACCCAGGGTATGGCTGGCGTCCGGCAACAACGTCACCACATCGCCCATCACATTGGCCGTCTCGATGCACAGCATGCGCTGCCAGCCATCGTCGGCCATGTCGCTAAAGGCCTTGGCTCGTTCGGTCCAGGGGTTCCAGATCACCGCCGAGCGCGAGCCGCTGCTGGTCAGTTCGATCCGTCGTTGCCAGTGCGGGTCAACGATGCTCAGCGTCGGCGGGGTATCGAGGTAGATGCGGTCGGTTTCGCCGACAAAGCGCAGGGCACCGGCCTGGGTATGGGTGTTCCAGTCGTCCAGGGTCTCGATGTAATGCAAGCCGTCGACGCCATCGACCTGCACGTTGCGCACGTCGCTGACGGCAAAATAGCTGTGCAGCGCCTGGCTGAGGCTGACGGTTTCGCTGCCACGGTTATGGCTGGTAAGACGGACATGCAACTGCTCGTCCATCACGATGGTCAGCGTCAGGTCGACTTGGTGAGGCCAGCCCGACAGGCCGTTTTCAGGGTAGGGCAGCACGAATTCGATTTTCAGGCTTTCGCCTTCGGCCTCGATGCCCTTGAGCTCCCAATCCATCGCTCGCACCAGGCCGTGGGCCGTGGCCGGTTCGTTGCTGACGCGCATCGCCTGGACGCTGTCGGGGTTGCGGGTCAGGTTGCCGAACCAGGGCCAGCACACTGGCACGCCGGCGCGGATGCTCTTGCCCGTCTGGAACGTCGCCTGGTCGTTGAGCCAGATCAGCGGCGGCTCGCCGTCCACTTGATAACTGAGGATATGCGCGCCTTGCTGGGCCACCAGCAACTCGGCCTGACCGTGGCGGATGCGCCAACCGTTCAGTTCATCCAGTTTGACGGCTTCGACATTGGGCGTAGGCATATTGCGCATCTCGTTCAGGAACATGGACTGCAATGGACCGCAAAACGGTCGCCGCGTTTAACGGGCGCGGGAAGGAACCGAGCGGGTGCGTCCACTGCCGTCGATGGCGACGAAGACAAACACTGCTTCGGTGACCTTGCGCCATTCGCTGGACAACGGATCGTCGCTCCACACCTCGACCATCATCTGGATCGAGCTACGGCCGATTTCCAACGCCTGGGTATAGAAGGACAACTGCGCACCCACCGCCACCGGCACCAGGAACGCCATGCGATCAATCGCCACGGTCGCCACGCGTCCGCCCGCCACCTTGCTGGCCATCGCGGTGCCGGCCAGGTCCATCTGGGACACCAGCCAGCCGCCGAAAATGTCCCCGAAGCCGTTGGTATCACGGGGAAGCGCGGTGATTTGCAAGGCCAGGTCGCCTTGCGGGATCGGATCTTCTTGTTCGAGCTCTATCATGCCGGGGGTGCCTCTGACCCGTAACTCTGTCTTGTCTTTCAGGTGAATAGCCGTCTTTGTAAAAAACGATTCAGCCCGAACTGCCACGTTCGTCACGTTTTTCGTAAAGGCGTGCCAAAGGGAAACTCTGCGAAACCGGCTGATTTGTACTACATCACCAACGACGTTTTCGCACAGCAACCCCTTACAGAGTGTTGCAAGGTTGCGAGTATATCGGGCGATAGACGTCGAGACGACCACTGGGTTCTGATTTTGACTGTCAATTACGCGCCTCTATGTGCTTTTTCGAACAATTTGCTATCGTGCCGAACCTGCCCGGGCTCTCATCAGTGTTGTCGGGCCGAGAACCGACTATAAGAGAAACCCTTGCCATGACCACTGCGCCTTCGAGCACGGCGACGCCCGCGCAACCCGCCCGTCCGCTGACCCGCAACGACTACAAGACCCTGTCGCTTTCTGCCCTGGGCGGCGCGCTGGAGTTCTACGATTTCATTATTTTCGTGTTCTTTGCCACCGTGGTCGGCAAGCTGTTCTTCCCTGCCGAAATGCCCGAATGGCTGCGCCTGATGCAAACGTTTGGCATTTTTGCCGCCGGTTACCTCGCCCGGCCGCTGGGCGGGATCATCATGGCCCACTTCGGCGACCTGCTGGGGCGCAAGAAAATGTTCACGTTGAGCATCTTCATGATGGCCGTGCCGACCCTGATCATGGGGCTGTTGCCGACCTATGCGCAGATCGGCATGTGGGCGCCGATCCTATTGTTGCTGATGCGCGTGATCCAGGGCGCAGCCATTGGTGGCGAAGTACCGGGGGCCTGGGTCTTCGTTTCCGAACACGTGCCGGCGCGCCACATCGGCTACGCCTGCGGCACCCTGACCTGCGGCCTGACGGCCGGAATCCTGTTGGGTTCGCTGGTCGCTACCGCCATCAACAGCATTTATACGCCAGTGGAAGTGGCGGATTACGCTTGGCGGATCCCGTTCCTGCTGGGCGGTGTGTTTGGCCTGTTTTCGGTGTACTTGCGCCGCTGGCTCCATGAAACCCCGGTGTTCGCCGAACTGCAACTGCGCAAGGCGCTGGCCGAAGAGGTTCCGTTGCGCGCCGTGCTGCGCGACCATCGAGGCGCCATCGCCATTTCGATGCTGCTGACCTGGCTGCTGTCGGCCGGCGTCATCGTGGTGATCCTGATGACCCCGACGGTGTTGCAGACGGTGTATCACTTCAGCCCGACCACGGCGTTGCAGGCCAATAGCCTGGCGATCGTGTTCCTGAGTTTCGGTTGCATTGGTGCCGGTGTACTGGCCGACCGCTTTGGCGCAGGCCGGGTATTCGTCTTCGGCAGCGGTTTGTTGCTGATCACGTTCTGGACCTTCTACCACAGCCTGTTCACTCACCCGGAGTGGCTGTTCCCGCTCTACGCCTTGAGTGGTTTGCTGGTGGGCACCATCGGCGCGGTGCCGTACGTCATGGTCAATGCGTTCCCGGCCGTGGTGCGTTTCAGCGGCCTGTCGTTTTCCTACAACCTGGCCTACGCGATCTTCGGCGGATTGACGCCGATGGTGGTGACCTTGCTGTTGAAAGAGAGCCCGATGGGGCCTGCGTATTACGTGGCGATCATCTGCGGGATCGGGATGGTGATCGGTGGGTATCTTTGGAAGAAGGGGCGCTAGACAGCCCCTCGCCACAGGACCCTGCAAAAACCCCAATGCTGGCCTTTCATCCAATTGTCATATTTCAGCCATAGAGTGTTCACACGGCTTCCCAATACTTGGCCGACTTAACACACCTATCTGCTAGGAGTAAGGCATGAAACTGAAGCGTTTGATGGCGGCAATGACGTTTGTCGCTGCTGGCGTTGCGACTGCCAACGCGGTTGCCGCTGTTGACCCTGCGATCCCGAGCTACACCAAGACCACTGGTGTATCGGGCAACCTCTCCAGTGTCGGCTCCGATACCCTGGCCAACCTGATGACCTTGTGGGCCGAGAACTACAAGAAAGAATACCCGAACGTAAACATCCAGATTCAGGCCGCTGGTTCCTCCACCGCGCCACCCGCACTCACCGAAGGCACCTCCAACCTGGGCCCGATGAGCCGCAAGATGAAGGACAACGAGCTGCAGGCTTTCGAACAGAAATACGGCTACAAGCCAACCGCTATCCCGGTTGCCGTGGACGCCCTGGCTGTGTTCGTACACAAGGACAATCCAATCAAAGGCCTGACCATGGCTCAGGTCGATGCGATTTTCTCCTCGACTCGTCTGTGCGGCGCCAAGGCCGACGTCAAGACCTGGGGTGACCTGGGCGTGACCGGCGACCTGGCCAACAAGCCAGTGCAACTGTTCGGCCGTAACTCGGTGTCCGGCACCTACGGCTACTTCAAGGAAGAAGCCCTGTGCAAAGGCGACTACAAGCCAAACGTCAACGAACAGCCAGGTTCGGCTTCGGTTGTGCAGTCGATCAGCAGCTCGCTTAATGGCGTCGGCTACTCGGGTATCGGCTACAAGACCGCCAGCGTGAAAACCGTTGCCTTGGCCAAGAAGGAAGGCGGCGAGTTCATCGAAGACACCGAAGAAAACGCCCTGAACGGCAAGTATCCGCTGTCGCGCTTCCTCTACGTGTACGTCAACAAGGCGCCAAACAAGCCTCTGGCCCCGCTGGAAGCCGAGTTCGTGAAGCTGATCCTGTCCAAACAAGGCCAGGAAGTCGTAGTCAAGGACGGCTACATCCCACTGCCAGCCAAAGTTGCCGCCAAGGCACTGGCTGACCTGGGTCTGTCGGAAGGCGGCAGCGTCGCCAAGAAGTAATACCTGAGTCCGGGCCGACGCCCGGGCTGCGGTGGGAGTGGACACCACTGCCACCGCCCAATTTTCCCATCCGCTGCCGCTTCTAGCTGGCGGCGGATTTGTTGCGTCACTTCACTGTCATCTTTCTGTCATACAGGATCGCTAGGGTGTGCGCATGAATGATCTGGCCAACTCCACAATGACTACGACTTCCCCCCCCAAGCGCATTGACTTCAATACGCCTGAGCTGCAACGCAAGCGCCGCATCCGCGCGCTCAAGGATCGCCTGACCCGTTGGTACGTGCTGGTCGGCGGCCTCGCCGTACTGGCGGCCATTACCCTGATTTTCTTTTTCCTGGCCTATGTCGTGGTGCCCCTGTTCCAGGGTGCGGACCTGACCGCCAAGGACTCGATCACCCCGGCCTGGATGCAAGACGCCGGCAAACCGCTGATGATCGCCATCGAAGAACAGAACCAGGTGGCCATGCGTATTTCCGACAAGGGCCAGGCATTGTTCTATGAGCTCGACAGCGGCGCCGAGCTGCGTCGCGTCGACTTGCCGATTCCGGCCGGCGCCAGTGTGGTTTCCATCGGTGAAGACCAGCCCGGCAGTCCACTGGTGGCGATCGGCCTGAGCAACGGCCAGGCCTTGGTGTTCCGCCACACCTATAAAGTCAGCTATCCCGACGGCAAGAAAACCATTTCGCCCGCCATCGAATACCCTTACGGCGAGGCGCCAATTGCATTGAGCGAGCAGGGCGCGCCCTTGGAGCACGTCAGCCTCAATGCGACCGATTCGACCCTGCTGCTCGCTGGCTCCAGTGGGGCGCAGCTGTATGTGCTGTCGCTGACCAGCGAAGAAAACATGATGACCGGTGAGATCACCAGCGAGCAGACGCGTATCGACCTGCCGCAGATGACCGAGCCAGTGAAGAACATCTTCGTCGACCCGCGCCAGCAGTGGTTGTACGTGGTCAACGGTCGTGCCCAGGCCGACGTGTTCAGCCTGCGCGACAAGAGCCTCAACGGTCGCTACAAACTGCTGGAGAACGCCGACGCCCAAGTCACCGCCGCCGCTCAATTGGTGGGCGGGATCTCGCTGATCATCGGTGATTCCAAGGGCGGTCTGGCCCAGTGGTTCATGGCCCGCGACCCGGACGGCGAGCTGCGCTTCAAACAGATTCGTACCTTCCAGATGGGCAGCGCGCCCATCGTTGAAATCAGCGCCGAAGAGCGTCGCAAGGGTTTCGTGGCCCTCGACGCCGCCGGCAAGCTCGGTGTGTTCCACAGCACCGCCCACCGCACCCTGCTGGTGGACCAGGTGGTCGACGGCCAGGGTCTGTTCGGCATGTCGCCACGGGCCAACCGCCTGATCGTTGAACAGGGCGGCAAGCTGCAACCGTTGACGCTGGACAACCCGCACCCGGAAGTGTCGTGGAGCGCGTTGTGGAGCAAGGTCTGGTACGAAAACTACGACGAACCCCAGTACGTCTGGCAATCGACCGCCGCCAACACCGACTTCGAACCCAAGATGAGCCTTTCGCCGCTGACCTTCGGTACCTTGAAAGCCGCGTTCTACGCGATGTTGCTGGCCGCGCCGCTGGCCATCGCCGCCGCGATCTACACCGCCTACTTCATGGCCCCTGGGATGCGCCGCAAGGTCAAGCCAGTGATCGAGCTGATGGAAGCGATGCCGACGGTGATCCTCGGTTTCTTCGCTGGCCTGTTCCTGGCGCCGTACGTCGAAGGGCACCTGCCGGGTATCTTCAGCCTGCTGATGTTGCTGCCGATCGGCATCCTGGTCGCCGGTTTCGTCTTCAGCCGCCTGCCGGAATCCATTCGCCTGCGGGTACCGGATGGCTGGGAAAGCGCCCTGTTGATTCCGGTCATCCTGTTCGTGGGCTGGCTCTCGCTGTACATGAGCCCGTACCTGGAAGCCTGGTTCTTCGGTGGCGACATGCGCATGTGGATCTCCCATGACCTGGGCATCACCTACGACCAGCGCAACGCCCTGGTGGTTGGCTTGGCGATGGGCTTCGCGGTCATCCCGAACATCTACTCCATCGCCGAAGACGCCGTGTTCAGCGTGCCGCGCGGCCTGACCCTGGGCTCCCTGGCCCTCGGCGCCACGCCGTGGCAGACCATGACTCGCGTGGTGATCCTCACTGCCAGCCCGGGCATTTTCTCTGCACTGATGATCGGCATGGGCCGTGCGGTGGGCGAGACCATGATCGTGCTGATGGCCACCGGCAACACCCCGGTCATGGAAATGAACCTGTTCGAAGGCCTGCGCACCCTGGCGGCCAACGTGGCGGTGGAAATGCCAGAGTCGGAAGTCGGTGGCAGCCATTACCGCGTGCTGTTCCTGTCGGCACTGGTGCTGCTGTTGTTCACCTTCGTCATGAACACCCTCGCCGAGCTGATCCGTCAGCGTCTGCGCAAGAAATATTCGTCGCTTTAAGAAAGGTAGAAGTCTGTGAAACAGAACTCCCTGAAAGGATGGTTCAAGAGCGGCGCCCCAGGCGTCTGGATCAGCGGTGGCGCGGTGTCCATCGCGGTCATCATGACCATTGGCCTGCTGGCAGTGATCGCCGTGCGCGGCCTCGGCCACTTCTGGCCGGCTGACTTGATCCACGCCAGCTACAACGTACCGGGCATGCCTGCGCACCTGGTGGTAGGCGAAGTCGTACAGAAAGAAGAAGTCCCTCGCGAGCGCCTGAAAAGCGCCGGTCTGCCGGTGCCGGACGAAGGCCCGGAGTTCATGACCCGCGAGCTGATCAAGGTCGGCAACCGTGACCTCAACGGCACCGATTTCACCTGGATCGTTGGCGATTGGCTGACCAACCAGACCACCCCACCAGAGCTGATGGCGCTTGAGCGTCGCGAGTGGGGCAACTTCTACGGTTACCTGGTCAACGTCAAGGAACAAGGCAAGGTCATCGCCGAGGGCGAAGCCGCCTGGCCGCAGTTGCAGGCGCGTATCGAGCGAGTCAACCAACTGGCCGACGAGCTCAAGACTCTGGAAAAATCCGACATCGGTGCGATCAACGCCGGCCTCGAACGCATCCGCCTGCATGGCCGCAAGCTGGAGCTGGACGGCAAGCTCGACGCTGCTGCCCAAGCCGACCTGGAAAGCGAACGCGCCGAACTCAACGCCCGCTACAAGGACATCGAAGCGCGCCTCTCCGATTTGCACGCGCAGTTCAACCGCGACAGCCTGACGGCCCGCGATGCCAACGGCAAAGAAGTGGAAATCGAAATCGGCAAAGTGGTGCACGCCTACCAGCCAAACGGCATGGGCACGTTTACCAAGATGGGTTTCTATTTCAGCAAGGTCTGGGAATTCCTCAGCGACGACCCGCGTGAAGCCAACACCGAAGGCGGGATTTTCCCGGCGATTTTCGGCACCGTGATGATGACCCTGATCATGGCGATGATCGTGACGCCGTTCGGCGTGCTGGCGGCGGTCTACCTGCGTGAATATGCCCGCCAAGGGCCCATGACCCGCTTGATCCGTATCGCGGTGAACAACCTCGCCGGTGTCCCGGCCATCGTCTACGGTGTGTTCGGCCTGGGCTTCTTTGTCTACGTGCTGGGTGGCTCGGTTGACCGGCTGTTCTTCCCCGAAGCCTTGCCGGCGCCAACCTTCGGCACCCCGGGCCTGCTCTGGGCGTCCCTGACCCTGGCGCTGTTGGCGGTGCCGGTGGTGATCGTCGCCACCGAAGAAGGTTTGGCGCGAATCCCGCGGACCGTTCGCGAGGGTTCCCTGGCTCTTGGCGCGACCAAGGCCGAGACCTTGTGGAAAATCGTGCTGCCGATGGCGAGCCCGGCAATGATGACCGGCATGATTCTCGCGGTGGCCCGTGCCGCTGGCGAAGTGGCGCCGTTGATGTTGGTGGGCGTGGTGAAACTGGCCCCGTCGCTGCCGCTGGATGGCAACTACCCGTACCTGCACTTGGACCAGAAGATCATGCACCTGGGCTTCCATATCTATGACGTCGGCTTCCAGAGCCCCAACGTCGAGGCCGCCCGACCGTTGGTCTACGCCACGGCGCTGCTGTTGGTGCTGGTGATCGCGATCTTGAACCTGTCGGCAGTGTGGATCCGTAACCACCTGCGCGAGAAATACAAAGCGCTGGATAGCTGATTTTCATGTGGGAGCGAGCTTGCTCCCACCTATATACAGATTGGCATGGCCGCTCAGTTGGCCAACCGAACCGAATTTGTTAGCACAGGGAGCCTCCCATGCAACACGAAACACACACACACGGCATCAACATGTCGGCCCTGGGCCGCGACAAGCAGAGCTTGAACCTGGCTCAGGAAACCGTCGCCATCGAAGTGCCCGGCCTGAACCTGTTCTACGGTCAGAAGCAGGCGCTGTACGACGTCAGCCTGAACATCCCGAAACAACGCGTGACCGCGTTCATCGGCCCGTCGGGCTGCGGCAAGTCGACCTTGCTGCGTACCTTCAACCGCATGAATGACCTGGTGGACGGTTGCCGCGTCGAAGGCGAGATCAACCTCTACGGCAATAACATCTACCGCAAGGGCGAAGACGTGGCCGAGCTGCGTCGTCGCGTGGGCATGGTGTTCCAGAAGCCCAACCCGTTCCCGAAGACCATCTACGAAAACGTCGTCTACGGCCTGCGCATCCAGGGCATCAACAAAAAGCGCATCCTCGATGAAGCCGTGGAATGGGCGCTCAAGGGCGCGGCGCTGTGGGACGAGGTCAAGGACCGTCTGCACGACTCGGCGCTGGGCCTGTCCGGCGGCCAGCAGCAACGTTTGGTCATCGCCCGCACCATTGCCGTGGAGCCGGAAGTCCTGCTGCTCGACGAACCTTGCTCGGCACTCGACCCGATCTCGACGCTGAAGGTCGAAGAGCTGATCTACGAGCTCAAGTCCAAGTTCACCATCGTCATCGTGACCCACAACATGCAGCAGGCGGCACGGGTGTCCGACTACACCGCGTTCATGTACATGGGCAAGCTGGTGGAGTTCGGAGACACCGACACCTTGTTTACCAATCCGGCCATGAAGCAGACCGAGGACTACATCACCGGTCGTTACGGCTAGGAAGCCGTTGTTGCTCATTGACTTAACGCTGCGGTCCGCCGCACCTTACCGGACGCTCCAAGGACGCCAAAGATGATTAGTAAAGAAGGCCTTACCCACCACATTTCCGCGCAGTTCAACGCCGAGCTGGAAGAGGTGCGCAGCCACCTGCTGGCGATGGGCGGGCTGGTGGAAAAGCAGGTCAACGACGCGGTGACCGCGCTGATCGAGGCCGATTCCGGCCTGGCCCAGCAGGTGCGCGAAATCGATGACCAGATCAACCAGATGGAACGTAACATCGACGAAGAGTGCCTGCGTATCCTGGCCCGTCGCCAACCGGCCGCTTCCGACCTGCGCCTGATCATCAGCATTTCCAAGTCGGTGATCGACCTTGAGCGGATCGGCGACGAAGCCACCAAGATCGCCCGTCGTGCAATCCAGTTGTGCGAAGAAGGCGAAGCCCCGCGCGGTTACGTCGAGGTGCGCCACATTGGCGACCAGGTGCGCAACATGGTCCGCGACGCGCTGGACGCCTTCGCCCGTTTCGACGCCGACCTGGCGCTGTCGGTGGCCCAGTACGACAAGATCATCGACCGCGAGTACAAGACCGCCCTGCGTGAACTGGCGACCTACATGATGGAAGACCCGCGCTCCATCTCGCGGGTGTTGAGCATCATCTGGGTGCTGCGTTCCCTGGAGCGTATCGGCGATCATGCGCGCAACATCTCCGAACTGGTGATCTACTTGGTGCGCGGCACCGATGTGCGGCACATGGGCCTCAAGCGGATGAAGGAAGAAGTGGAGGGCACCCCGTCCGAAACCGCTAATGTTCCCGGTGAAACTGACGATAAGTAAGATTGCCAAGAAAAGCGCCCGGCCTTCTGGTCGGGCTTTTTTTTGCGGTTTTTTTAATCGAAAGCAGCACCCCGTGAACGAAAAGTCCCGGCGTGACTGAAGGTTTTTGGCAATGTGCCATCAGTAAAGCGGTATGCTTGCCGGGATTTTTTAGAGGTGTATCTGGATGAGTAAGGTCAGTGTGTTGGTCGTGGACGATGCTTCGTTCATTCGTGACTTGGTGAAGAAGTGCCTGCGCAACTACTTCCCAGGCATCCGCATCGAAGACGCGGTGAACGGCAAGAAAGCCCAGGCCCTGCTGGCCCGTGAAGCGTTCGACCTGGTGCTGTGCGACTGGGAAATGCCGGAGATGTCCGGCCTGGAACTGTTGACCTGGTGCCGCCAGCAGGACAACCTCAAGGGCATGCCTTTCGTCATGGTCACCAGCCGTGGCGACAAGGAGAACGTGGTCCAGGCCATCCAGGCCGGCGTGTCCGGCTACGTCAGCAAGCCCTTCACCAACGAGCAACTGCTGACCAAGGTCAAGCAGGCCCTGAACAAGGTCGGCAAGCTCGACACATTGATGAATAGCGCCCCGACCAAGATGAACTCGGCGTTTGGCAACGATTCGCTCAGCGCCCTGACCGGTGGCAAGGCTGCTCCGGCTGTCGCTTCAGCGCCCGCAGCGAATCCGTTTGCCAAGCCAGCCGCCCCGGCCGCTGCGCCTGCGCCCGCTGCGGCTGCCGCCCCGGCCCGTGGTCTGCTCAACAGCCCGCCCGTCAAGGCACCTGCCGCGTCCGCGCCGACCAGCAATCGTGGGCAAGGCCAGTTGCGTCTGTCCAGCGGCACCCAGCAATGCGTGATCAAGGCCCTGAGCCTCAAGGAAGCGCTGTTGGTGGTCAAGCGCACCGACACCCTGCCACAAGTGCTGGAAAGCTCGGTGCTGGACATGGAGCAGGGCGACAATGCCGAGACCGCTCGTCTGAACGGCTACCTGCACGCCATCGTCGCCCACGAGCAGACGCCGGACAGCGAATGGCTGCAACTGACCTTCCGCTTCGTCGACAAAGACCCTCAGAAACTCGACTACATCTCCCGCCTGATCGCCCGCGGCACTGCGCAGAAGCACTTCGTCCCGGGCGCCTGATCCCGGCGGCGCCTTTGAGTCCGCTATCGCGAGCAGGCTCCCACAGTGATCTCAGTTGTTCACAAAATTTGTGTCCACAGCAGATCCAGTGTGGGAAGCGCGCCTGCTCGCGATGGGGTCATCCCTTCTAAATATTCGCCGGCGGCCCACCCGCTCGTCTGAACTGTTATTTCCTACAGGTCAATTTTCCGACCTTGCTTCCTAGATTGTCATGAGCGGTCACTTTCGTGAACGCATGGCAGGCAGGAGCTCGCAATGACTAAGTTCATCACTCTGGAAGAAAGAGACCGGATTGCCGACGCATTCCGCCAGAACCAGGGCCCTTTACTCCCGGCTATGATCGATGAAGCCGTGGATGGGAAGATTGCATATGCCGATTTAGAAAAAGGGCTGACCATTCGTTTTCCGTTTGTTGAAGGGATGCGGACAGGTGGTCAGTATCTCGTAACGCTGAGCGGTGACGATGCCTCTTTTGGCATCGGTGGTTACATCCAGGAGGAGAATCAGGACGTCGTCGTGAAGGTGCCGTCCGACAGGGCGCTGGCTTTTGAGGGGCAGGGGGCGCGCCTTAAATATTTTTATTTGGAATTCGAAGAGCCAACTTCTCCGACAACCCATTTTTCGGTTGAGGGTGTGACGTACAAGCCAGGCGTGGATGAAGCCGTTGATGGCGTTATCCCCCTGGCAGTGCTATCGCAAGGCGTAAACCTAAGAATCAGGGCGGGGTCGTCGATGACACCAGGTGCACTCGTTTCCATCTATTGGTGGGGTTCGAACCCGGATGCCTGTTTCGTCAAGCACCTGAATCTCGCCGATCCGGTTGAAGAGTTGGTTATGCCCGTCGAGCCTGCTTATCTGATGCCGAACAAATATGGTTACATTAAGATCATCTATACAGTGCTATCGACATCGGGCACTTGGACATCGCCCTTCCTTGAGCTTCAGGTCGCTGGTGATCTAGCTACGCCTCGGGCCGTCCATACTGAATGGGACGAGTACCGTAGGCCGGCCCGCCTCCAGCTAATCGACGAAGACGGCAGTATTCCTATGCGGCTAGAAACCCAAGGAATGATCGAGTGGGATACTGCGATACTTATTTTTGTCGGTTACTCACGAGGCGCTGAATTTGTACTAAGGCATCGGGTGACGGCGTCCGATATCGCTGCGGGTCAAATAACTTTTGGCGTGCCGGTACCGTTTTCGTCGTTAGGGTCCAGCGCCAAGGCTTGGAGTTTGATTGAGCGTGGGGATGATGAAGCACTGGGTTCCCCTGACCTTTACATGGACTTACCCCCTGATCCGAACTAATTAAATGCCCTTGCAACGGCTCGCTTCGGATCGTGGGAGCGAGCTTGCTCGCGATGGGGCCGTCAGAATCAACACCCTTTGGCTGATCCAATTTTGAAACATCCGTCGACTACGCTGGTCCATCCCAGCTGCTAGGCTGCTTTGCAGGCCTTCATTTCGACAGAATTCTTGCCCATGCTCGTGCCGTTGCTGTTCGCCTGTGGTCTCGTCCTGGCCGCCACCCCGGCCATGGCCATGACCATCTACAAATCCACCGATGCCAATGGCGTGGTTTCCTATAGTGACCGCCCCAGCAAAGGCGCCCAGGTGTTCGTGTTCCGCGATCGCATGGTCGAGCGCCTCGAGCGGCAGGTGTTTCTCGACATCCGGAAGCAGAAGGGCGCGGACGCGGTGTACGTGCGCAACGACCTGTATGCGCCTGTGGAGATTGAATTGAGTTTCGCCGGGCTGCGCAATGTCAGCGGCGCGCCGAGCCGACCGATACGGCGGGTGCTGCCGGCACGCAGCAACCTTCGCCTGGCGCTGCTGACGGCCACGCGCCCCGGCAGGCCCTTGGCGTATACCCCAAGGTTCGAATACTCCCTGGGCGACCCCGCAGGCACGGCGCAGGCGTATCGCTACCCACTGCCGTGGCGTGGCGGGCCGTTTCGGCTGAGCCAGGGTGCCAACGGCCAATACAGCCACTACGGCCCGAAGAACCGCTACGCCATGGACATCGCCATGCCCGAGGGCACCCCGATCATCGCGGCGCGGGGCGGCGTGGTGGTCAAGACCGAAAACGCACAGACCGGGCGCGGCACCGACCCTTCCGGCAACTTCGTGCGCGTGCTGCACGATGACGGGACCATGGGCGTCTACCTGCATCTGCAAAAGGGCTCGGTGAGCGTACGGGAAGGGCAGCGGGTGTCGGTCGGCGCGCCGCTGGCGCTGTCGGGCAATACCGGCAACAGCTCCGGCCCGCACTTGCACTTCGTGGTGCAGCGCAACACCGGGCTGGGGCTGGTGTCGATTCCCTACCAGTTCAGCCAGCCTGTGGGGGACTTGCCCAACTTTGCGGTGGGCAAGCAGTAGCTGTGCGGGGAGTCCTTTCGTGGTGAGGGAGCAAGCTCCCTTGCCACAAAGGGCCCGCCGGGCCGGTCAATCGAGCATCAACACCTTCGCCAGGATGATCTTCGGCCCTTTCATCTTTTTGATAATGATGCGCAGGCCTTCGACTTCCAGCACTTCTTCCTCTTCCGGCACCCGTTTCAGGGTTTCATAGACCAGTCCGGCCAAGGTCTCGGCCTCGATGTGGTCCAGGTCGATCCCCAGCAGGCGCTCAACCTTGAACAGCGGCGTGTCGCCGCGTACCAACAGCTTGCCCGGCTGGTAGGCCAGGATGCCGCGCTCGGCCTTGCGGTGTTCGTCCTGGATGTCGCCTACCAACACTTCCAGCACGTCTTCCATGGTCAGGTAGCCGATGATGTTGCCGTCGGCCTCTTCGACCACGGCGAAGTGCGAGCCACCCTTGCGGAATTGCTCCAGCAATTGCGACAGCGGCATGTGCCGCGACACGCGCTCCAGCGGCCGGGTCAGTTCGGCCAGGTTGAACGACTCGGGAATGTGATCCAGCGCCGCCAGTTCCAACAGCAGGTCCTTGATATGCAGCAGGCCGACGAACTCCTGGCGCTCGCTGTCGTACACCGGGTAACGGCTGAACTTGTGGCGACGGAACATCGCCAGGATTTCCTTGAGCGGCGCGTTGAATTCCAGCGTCACCAGGTCTTCCCGGGAATTGGCCCAGTCCACCACTTCCAGCTCGCCCATTTCCACGGCGGAGGCCAGCACGCGCATGCCTTGGTCGCTCGGATCCTGGCCACGGCTGGAGTGCAGGATCAGTTTCAGTTCTTCGCGGCTGTAGTGGTGCTCGTGATGCGGGCCGGGCTCGCCTTGGCCGGCAATGCGCAGGATAGCGTTGGCGCTGGCGTTGAGCAGGTAGATCGCCGGGTACATGGCCCAGTAGAACAGGTAGAGCGGCGCAGCCGTCCAAAGCGACAGCAGTTCGGGTTTGCGGATCGCCCAGGATTTGGGCGCCAGCTCACCGACCACGATGTGCAGGTAGGAAATGATGAAGAACGCGGTGAAGAACGACACGCCCTTGATCACTTCCGGCGATTCGACACCGATCGCGCCCAGGAATGGCTCGAGGATATGGGCGAACGCCGGTTCACCGACCCAGCCCAGGCCCAGGGAGGCGAGGGTGATGCCCAGCTGGCAAGCCGACAGGTACGCGTCGAGCTGGCTGTGGACGGTGCGCAGGATATGCCCGCGCCAGCCGTGCTGCTCAGCGATGGCCTCGACCCGGGTCGAGCGTAGCTTGACCATCGCGAATTCGGCCGCAACGAAAAAACCGTTGAGCAGGACCAGGACCAGAGCAAAAAGAATCATGCCGAATTCGGCGAAGAGTGAGACGAGGGACAAGCCAGGGGAAGGGTCCATGATGGAGTTTTGCAGGTTCCGTATGTTCGTATGGGAAGGAAATCAGCGTCTGAAAAAGCAGGCGCAAGTCAGCCAATGTAGCGGCTGACTTGGCGATTGCCTAGTGGGAAGGGCTGGTCGGCATCACTCGTCGTGATTTGAAAGGCGCGTGCGAACCACCTGTGCCGGGGCGAAATGGCAGGTGAACGTGCTGCCGTGGCCGGGCACGCTGCTGATTTCCATGCGTGCGCGGTGGCGCAGCAAGACGTGTTTGACGATGGCCAATCCGAGCCCGGTGCCGCCAGTGTTTGAGTTGCGGCTGGAGTCGACCCGGTAGAAGCGTTCGGTCAGGCGCGGCAGGTGCTTGCTGTCGATACCGATGCCCGAATCGCGCACGCTCAGGTGCGCGCCTTGCTCATCGCCCCACCAGCGGACGTGAATTCTTCCCTGTTCCGGCGTGTACTTGACCGCGTTGAACACCAGGTTGGAAAACGCGCTGCGCAGTTCCGCCTCGCTGCCCTTGAGCTGGATGGCCGGGTCGGCTTCGAGCGTAATGGCCTGTTGCTTGGGGCCGGACAGTTCCTGTGCGTCTTCGACGATTACCTGCAGGAGCTCGTCGATCGGCACGGGCTGGTTGTCCGACGGGTAATCGGTGGCTTCCAGTTTCGCCAGCAGCAGCAGATCGTTGAGCAAGGTCTGCATGCGCCCGCCTTGCTGCTGCATCTGCTGCAGGGCCCGGCTCCAGCGCGGGTTCACCTCCTCGACGTTGTCGAGCAGGGTTTCCAGGTAACCGCAGATCACCGTCAGCGGCGTACGCAGCTCATGGGAAACGTTGGCGACGAAGTCTTTGCGCATTTGTTCCAACTGGTGAATGCGCGTCACGTCGCGCACCAGCATCAAATGCTCGTTGTTGCCGTAGCGGGTGATGTAGAGCTGGATGCGCAGCCGATCGTTGGTCGGCGAGGGAATTTCCAGGGGTTCGGCGTAATTGTCCTGCTCGAAATATTCCTTGAAGCGCGGATGGCGCACCAGGTTGGTCACCGGTTGGCCGCTGTCCTGGGGCGTCTTGAGGCCCAGCAGGGTTTCGGCGGCGCGGTTCCACCATTCCAGGTTGCCTTCGCTGTCGAGCATGATCACTGCGTCTTTCAGCGCGGCCGTGGATTCCTGGACGCGGTCGATCACCGCTTGCAGCCGGCCCCGAACGCGCTGGTCGCGCCGTTGCAAGTGATAGATGCTGTCGAACACCTCGCCCCACAGGCCGTAGCCGTCGGGCGGCGCTTCGTCGGGTTGGTGCAGGCGCAGCCACTCATGCAGGCGCAGCAATTGCTTGAGAGTCCAGGCCAGGTAAAGCGCCAGCCCCACGGCCAGGCTCCAGCCGTAATACCCGGTGATCAGGCCGATCAACAGGCATCCGGTAACCAGCAACAACATATGGCGGATGAGGGTGCCATGCCAGTTTTGATTCACGTGAACGCGCGTCCTTGTCAGCTTGTCGGGCGGTAAGGGCTCGTATCAGGCCTTTGTCGAGAAACGATAACCGGTGCCGCGTACGGTTTGTACCAGATTCTCGTAGGCATCGCCGAGGGCCTTGCGCAGGCGCCGGATGTGCACATCCACGGTGCGCTCCTCGACATATACGTTGCCGCCCCAGACCTGGTCCAGCAGTTGCCCGCGTGTGTAGGCGCGCTCTTGGTGGGTCATGAAGAATTGCAGCAGGCGGTATTCGGTCGGGCCCATCTCGGCGGGCTTGCCGTCGATGGTGACGCGGTGGCTGATCGGGTCGAGCAGCAGGCCGCCGACTTCGATGGGCGCTTCGCCGTCGGTCGGGCCGGCACGACGCAGCACGGCCTTCAGGCGCGCCACCAGTTCCCGAGGGGAAAACGGCTTGGTGATGTAGTCGTCGGCGCCGACTTCCAGGCCCTGGATCTTGTTGTCCTCTTCGCCCTTGGCGGTGAGCATGATGATCGGGATGTCACCGGTCAGCTCATCACGCTTGAGGCGCCGCGCCAACTCGATGCCGGACGTGCCCGGCAGCATCCAGTCCAGCAGGATCAGGTCAGGCTTGCGGTCGACGATGATGGCGTGGGCCTGTTGAGAATTTTCTGCTTCCATGCAGTCATAGCCGGCCATCTCCAACGCAACGGCGATCATCTCGCGAATGGGCGCCTCGTCGTCGACGATCAGAATGCTCCTGCCAACCATGGGGTAATCCTCTTGTCATTTAACTGTCTTGCGCCGCATTAGATAACGGAATTATTGCAGTCGTGTGACAGAAATTTCTGTGCGCGGCAGCAAAGGGGATCCTGGACTACGCTTTTCAGTCCGAATCCTGACAACTGCAAAGGAAGGTTTCCATGAATCACTTCACCCAATCCATCAAGGCGCTGGGGCTTGTGGCTGCGTTGGCGTTGCCTGGGATCGCATTTGCGGCGAGCGAACCGGCGAAGGTCCAGGACGGCGTGCTGGTCGATCATAAGGGCATGACCTTGTACACGTACGACAAGGACGATGACGGCAAGTCGATGTGCAACGACAAATGCGCCGAGAATTGGCCACCGCTCAAGGCCGAAAGCACCGCCACTCCGTCAGGGGAATGGACCGTCATCACCCGTGACGACAGTACCTCGCAGTGGGCCTATGACGGCGATCCGCTGTACACCTTCGTCGGCGACAAGCAGGCCGGCGACAAGACGGGCGACGGCAAGGGTGGCGTCTGGAAAATAGCCAAGCCCGACTGACCAGCCGAACTGCTTTTGTGGCGAGGGAGCAAGCTCCCTCGCCACAGGGTTCTTCTTCATCCCAAACCCTGCGCTTGGCCGCAGAATTCAACGCAACCCGTAATCCAGCACAATCCCCACGAAAATCGCCAACCCGGCCCAATGGTTGTGCAGGAACGCCTTGAAGCAGCGCATCCGGTCCCTGTCGCGGGTGTACCAGAACTCCCAGGCGAAACACCCGGCGGCGGCCAGCAGCCCCAGGTGGAACCAGCCACCCAACTTGAATTGAGCGCCGGCCAACAGCAGGCAACCCAAGGCCAGGCCTTGTAGCGTCAGGATGATCACCCGGTCGGCGTCGCCGAACAGGATCGCCGTGGATTTCACGCCGATCTTCAGGTCATCGTCCCGGTCGGTCATCGCGTAGTAGGTGTCATAGCCCACCGTCCACAGCAGGTTGGCGATGTACAGCAGCCAGGCAGCCGCCGGCAAATGACCGGTTTGGGCGGTGAATGCCATGGGCATGCCCCAGGAAAACGCCGCCCCCAGCACCACTTGCGGGTAATACGTGTAGCGCTTCATGAACGGGTAACTGAACGCCAGCGCCAGGCCGCCGAGGGACAGCAGGATCGTCGGCGCGTTGGTGCACAGTACCAGCAGGAAGCTCACGCCCATCAGCACGGCGAAGAACACCAGCGCCTCTTTTGAGCTGATCTTGCCGCTCACCAGTGGGCGTTGCTCGGTGCGTTTGACGTGGCCGTCGACCTTGCGGTCGGCCCAGTCGTTGATCACGCAGCCCCCGGCACGGGTCAGCACCACGCCGAGCACGAAGATCACGATGTTGGCCAGGGACGGCGAGCCCTCGCCGGCAATCCACAGCGCCCACAGCGTCGGCCATAGCAGCAAGTAGATACCGATGGGTTTGTCCATGCGCGTCAGTTGCACGAAGTCCCAGGCCCGCGGATTGAGGCGGTTCAAGGATTTGAGCAGTTGCACGTACATCAGCAATTCTCCGAATAGGCGCGGGCGACCGTCCACAGGCTGGGCAGGAACACTTCCGCTACCAGTACGCTCAACGCACCACGGTCGAAACGCGAACGACGGCCCCACAACCCGTCGGCGCGAACCTGTGGCGGCAGCCATTGGCTCGGGTAGTGGCAGACCTCGATCGCCCGACGCTGGAACGCCTGGTCACAAAACAGCAGCTCGCCCAAGGAGCGGCTGCCCAGTTCGTCCATCTGCAAACCGTCGCCCTGCAACGCGCTGCGCGCCGCCACGCTGCGGGCAAACACCCAAGGCTCGCCGTGGCCGCGCAAGTACACCTCGCGCACCCAGCCCTCGCTGCCCTCGGCCAGGTCCAGTGCAGCACACTCGTCGGCGCGCAACGGCTGCCAACCTTCGAACAGTGGCGTCACGCTGAAGCGATCGTCCGACAGGCCTGTCAGGCGCCGGGTCAGGGAGCCTTCGTCAAATAACCAGCCCATGACGCACGCATCCGGGCGGGGCGACAGCAGGTGTTGAGGCAGCCATTGAAGTGTAGGAAATATCGAATTTGTCGGCGGCACAGGGGTCTTGAATGGCAGCAAATGAGGTCGCGAGCTTAACATGCCGGTCGGCGATTTTGGCCGAGCCAACCTGCCGTCGCGCCGATGCCGCTTGCATCTGTCGCGACCGATCAGTACAAAACGGCCCTGAGCCGGAAAATACCGGCCAAGGCCTGACATCTTGAGGAAGTATTGGAATGAAGAAGTGGCAATGTATCGTCTGTGGCCTGATCTACAACGAAGCTGATGGCTGGCCGGACGATGGCATCGCGCCCGGCACCCGTTGGGAAGATGTACCGGAAGACTGGCTGTGCCCGGACTGCGGCGTCGGCAAAATGGATTTTGAAATGATCGCAATCGACTGATTATTTCCCCCCACATGGAGAGCAACATGAGCGCACCTGTCGTTATCGTCGGTACTGGCCTGGCCGGTTACAACCTGGCCCGGGAATTTCGCAAGCTCGACAGCGAAACCCCGTTGCTGCTGATTACCGCGGACGATGGCCGCTCTTACTCCAAGCCGATGCTTTCCACCGGCTTCGGCAAGAACAAAGACGCCGATGGCCTGAGCATGGCCGAACCCGGCGCGATGGCTGAGCAGTTGAACGCCGAGGTGCGTACCCACACCCGCATCAGCGGCATCGACCCGGGCCACAAGCGCCTGTGGATCGGCGAAGAAGCGGTGAATTATCGCGACCTGATCCTGGCCTGGGGCGCTGAAACCGTGCGCGTGCCGGTGCAGGGCGACGGGGCGGACCTGATCTTCCCCATCAACGACCTTGAAGACTATGCGCGCTTTCGTGCCGCCGCTGCTGGCAAGCGCCGGGTGCTGCTGCTCGGCGCCGGCCTGATCGGCTGCGAATTCGCCAATGACCTGATCCTCGGCGGCTACGAAGTCGAGCTGGTGGCGCCGTGCGAGCAAGTCATGCCGACGCTGCTGCACCCGGCGGCTGCCGCGGCGGTACAGGCCGGGCTGGAAAGCCTCGGCGCGCGTTTCCACCTCGGGCCGGTGCTCAATCGCCTGCAACGGGTGGCCGATGGATTGGAGGCGCACCTGTCGGACGGCCAAGTGATCGCCTGCGACCTGGTGGTCTCGGCCATCGGCCTGCGCCCGCGGATCGACCTGGCAGCGGCCGCCGGTCTGCTCGTCAATCGCGGCGTGGTGGTCGATCGTCACCTGAAGACTTCCCACGCCAATATCTACGCCCTGGGCGATTGTGCCGAGGTCGATGGCTTGAACCTGCTCTACGTCATGCCCCTGATGAGCTGTGCCCGTGCCCTGGCCCAAACCCTGGCCGGCAACCCGACCGCTGTCAGCTATGGCGCCATGCCGATTACCGTCAAGACCCCGGTGTGCCCGTTGGTGGTTTCGCCGCCGCCTAGGGGCCGCGAAGGCGTATGGAGCGTCGAAGGGCAGGGCGCCGACATCAAGGCCCTGTGCCGCGACGCCCAAGGCAACCTGCTGGGCTATGCCCTGACCGGCGCGGCGGTGATGGAGAAACTCGCGCTGAACAAGCAGCTTCCGGCACTGCTGGCGTAAATGGCGGTCGTTCTGTCGTAAATACCCTGCTTTTGACGCCACAAACACCCGCCGGCCACTGGCGCCGGTTGCGGCCCCGTGCCATCCTCACTCCCGTCTGCCGCAGAGTAGAGCCTGCGGCGCCTTAGGGGTTGTTCCGAAGAGAACAGCACGGACATAACAACAAAAAAACCGTCAAAGGGGCTTCATTCATGCGTAAACCAGAACTCGCCGCCGCCATCGCGGAAAAAGCGGACCTCACCAAAGAACAAGCCAACCGCGTCCTCAACGCCGTCCTCGAAGAAATCACCGGCGCCCTGCACCGCAAGGACAGCGTTACCCTGGTGGGTTTCGGCACCTTCCTGCAACGCCACCGCGGCGCCCGCACCGGCAAGAACCCACAAACCGGCGAGCCGGTGAAAATCAAGGCCAGCAATACCGTTGCATTCAAGCCGGGCAAATCCTTGAAGGACAGCGTTAATCCATAATTGCTGCGAGTACCTCGGTCGAGGGAAGGCATCGGCAACAAAAAAGGCATACCGAAGGTGATCGGCATGCCTTTTTTTGTGGTTGTTGGTATTGCAACATTTCTTGAGCCAACCCAACACCTGTGGCTTGCGGTGCAACGGTTAGCGGGGGTCGACGTTATCCAACGCGCGATTGGCCAGCAGCGAACTCAGCTCGATCAATTGCTGGATCCCAAGCAGGACGTGGCGGTTGGAGCCTTCCATATCGAAAGCCAGTTCATTGACCATCGCATCGGCTGAGGCCAGGGTTTCGCTGAGGTTGGCCAGCAGGCATTCGTTGTCGAGGTCTTTCACGACGGTGAATAGCTGGCCAGGCTTGATGGTTTCTTTTGGTCTTGTTGATTTGGGCTTTAGATAAAAGTCCAATGCGCGGGTAGCGGCTTCTTCGAGTTGCTTGGCGGTCAGGCCGTCCAGATAAGGAGAGTTGGGGTCTGCTTCTGGAGGGTTTGGCGTTATTTTGGACATTTACTAAGTCCTTAAGTGAAGCTGTAACCCTCTAGCTACTAAACAGAAGGGTGGCAGCTGTACGCAGGTTAGTAGACCGGGGACTTAGCAAGCCGGCGCGCCCGAAGGCGCCCTGCGCACAACCGCCATCAAATACAGGCATGAAAACGCCTGATTGATAGGAGCCATACACCTTGCTAAATACACCGAGCTACTAACCCCGACCACTGATGAGCAGTGGCAGGCAAACGATAGAACCCGGGGGCAAGGCGCACAAGCCGGCGGATTCTGGCGTAGTTGTAGGCAAAGGCGCAAGGATGCGTGGCTTGGCGGAAGGCTCAGGAACTGCGAATAAACACACTCTCGGATTCACCCGAGAACCCCGTGGCGAGGGAGCCTGCTCCCGCCCGGCCAGGCTGACGCTCCAGCGCGCAGCGACCGCAATCGATGGATGCAATATTCCTGTAGGAAAACGTGCCGCTCAGGGCCGCCCCCGAGTTCTTCCGCCGTTCGACTACGGCATGCTCATCAGCGCCATCCTCAGGCGCCTGATCAGTTTCGGGGTCTTGAGGCAATCGGCCGGGCGTTTGTCGCCCAGGGCGGGCACGGACCGTTCCAGCCACTGAAGCGCTCTCTCGCGTCCCATTTTTCCGCAGAGCACAACGGCCATGTCCAGGTGGTCATCCATGGCCTTGGCCAGTCCCCGGGCGTCATCGTTAAGGTAGTCCTCTTCGTACACTTGCACGAAGCGTTGCCAATCGGCATCACCGACGTATTCGTCTTCCAAGCCCATGCTAAAAACCTTCGAAGGAGATCAAGTTGCTGCCTGTCGGGTTTCGGGCCGACGGCGCCAGGATCCCATCATAGCCGTTGGCCTTGGCCCAGGCGCCGATCTGATGGGTCTGGGTGTATTTGTTGCCGGTGATGCTTTTGAGCGATACGCCCAGTTGCTTGCGCACATCGGCCCGGGTCAGGTCCAGGACGTTATTGAGCTGCACTTTTTTGCTCACCAGCACCCGCGTGGACAGATCCACGCCCCAGTGATTCACCTCACCCATGGCGGTCTTGCGCGAGTTGGCGCCATAGACACCACCCAGTCCAGGGGCGGTATAGCGGTGCCGGGCGGCAACGTTCCACTTGTGTGCCGTCCAAGTCGTGCTGATTCGCCCAGGCTCTTCAAAGCGATAGACCGTTCGGTTGACCTTGCGCCCCTTGGGCGGCGTGGAGCATTTCATCAACCCTGAGGGGTCGATCCAGCTCACCGGATTCGGCGCGTACTGGTAGAGATTCAGCCCACCGGCCAGGCCGATGGGGTCCGGTGTGGTGAAGCGTCCGATGTCCGGGTCGTAGTAGCGCAGCGTGTTGTAGTGCAGTCCGGTTTCACGGTCCAGGTATTGGCCCTGGAAACGCAGGTTCTGCTCTTGGATGTAATACGGTTCGCGCAGCTCCTCGGCTGTGCTTCCCCAGACATGGTAGCGGGCGCGCCAGAGGGTATGGCCGTCGGCTTCGCAAAGCTGTTCGGGCAGGCCATTGAAGTCGTTGTGGTAATAACGGACTTTCTGTTGCTCGCCCAGGCCGTCGACTCGCGCCAGGGGTTCGTGGCTGTCGTCGGCGTAGATGTAGAGGCTGGTCTGGCCGTCGCTGTGCTCCTGCAACAGTTGCAGCGCATCCCAGGTGAAACGGGTTCGGCCGAGCAAGGTGCCGTGGCGGTCGTATTCGGCCTTTTCGATACGTCGGCCCAGCGGGTCGTAATTCATTCTCACGACCGAACCGTTATCGTTGCGAACCTCCACCAGGCGCTGTTCGGCGTCGTAGCGAAAACGTTGGACGCCCCGCCGGGCACTGCGTTTTTCCACCATGCGACCGAAACCGTCATAGCGGTAGCGCTTGTCCTGGTAGGTCAGCAAGCGGTTATGTGCGACTCGACCCGTGCCGGACGACAGGCCCTCAAGCAAGTTGGCGGCCGGGTCGTAGGCGAAGCCTTCGCGCTGGCCCTGGAGGTTGTCCTGGCTGGCAAGAATGCGGCCCGTGGCGTCGTAGTGCAGCAAGTGGCGATGGGCGCCATCGGGCTGGCTGTCGAAGCGTTCGACCAATTGGTCGCTGGCGTCAAAGCCAAACAGTGATCGCACCATCGCTGGCAGCAAGGTGGATTGGTCCTGCTGCCGACGTTGGCGAGCGCGAAGGCGGCCGCTGCGGTCATATTCGCTACGGGTGCTGAGGCGGCCTTGGGTGCGCAGCACTTCGCGATGCAGTCGGTCGCGCTCAAAATCACTGATGACCTGGCCATCGAGGTTGATCTGGTGCAGGTGGCCGCTGCCATAGTGCAGGCGGTTGAGCCAGCGCCCGTCAGGCAGCAACGTCTGGGTCAGATTGCCCAATTCGTCATAGCGATGTTCGAGGCGCCCGGCCCAGCTCTGCTCGACGATCAATTGCCCCAGGGCGTCGTAACCGAAGCCGACCTTCTGCTCTTCACCGGTCTTGCTGGTGAACGCGATGGCGTTGACTTGGTCGAGGGCGTCGTACGTGTACTCGGTGCGTCCGTCTTCGGTGACCTTCGCGATCAGGCGTCCCACTGCATCGCGTTGCAGTTCATGGATGATCGGAGCTTGCGGCGACAGGTCCAGGTCGGTGCTGCCGGGCACCGCCATGGCTTCCACACGGGTGACGTTGTCCAGTGGATCGTACGCATAACGCTTGAGGCTGCCGTCCAGGCTGTGTTCGACGGCCAGGCGATCGGCGGCGTCCCAGGAAAACCGATAGCTCTCGCCGTTTTCGTTGGTCAGGGCCAGCAGCCGACCATAGTTGTCGTAGCTCAGCTCCACCCGGCGGCCGTGGGCGTCGGTGCGCACCTGCAGTTGCCCGCTCAAGGTATGTTGGAAACGGGTGGTGTGCCCGGCCGGGTCGCTGTAGCCAATCACTTGTCCGCTCGCATCGCGCTGATATTGCTCGATGCGTCCGTCCGGCAGTTGTTTGCTCAGTAGCCTTCCCTGATCGTCATAACTGAACAGCGTCCGTTCTCCCAGCGCATCGGTGCTGCTGAGCAACAAACCCCGCTCGCAATAACTGAAGCGAGTGGTATAGCCGGAGCAATCGGTGTGTTCACTGAGTTGGCCCAGGGGCGTCCAGCGCAATGTCTTGCGCTTGCCGGCGGCGTCGATGACTTCCACCACTTGGCCGTGGGCGTCGTGACGATAGCGTGTGACGTGGCCCAGCGGGTCGGTTTCGCGGATGCGGTTGCCGCGTGAATCATAGCGATACTGCCAGGTGTTGCCTGCCGCATCGGTTTCAGCCAGGGGCAGGGCCCAGTGCTCGAGCCACACGGTCGATTCGATGCGTCCCAGCGGGTCGCGGGTTTCACAGAGGTTGCCCGCCTCGTCATAGCTGAACCGATGCTGGCCGCCGTTAGGGGCGACCGCTGCGAGCAACTGGCTTTCTTCGTTCCAATGGAATGCCCAGGTGCGGCCCAGCGCGTCGGTGGCTTCGGTGATCTGGTGGCGTGAATCCCAGCGCCGGGTGCTGACGCGATTCAAGCCGTCGGTGATGCGCGTGGTTCCGGCAGCCAGGTCATAATCGAACGTGTAGGCGTCGCCTGCATCCGTCCAGTGGCGCACGACCCGCCACTCCAGGTTTTCAACCCAGCCCCATTCATAGAAACAACGAAGTCCGGTAGGCAGTTGGTGTTCCACCATTCTGCGCCCGGCATCGTAGGCGTAGCGGCGCTTCACTTGGCCGTTGGACTGACGGACCAAGGCGAGATCACCTTGGGCGTCGTAGCCGTAGTGCATCAATGCTTCGCGGCGCTCATCGGCATAAAGCCGGTCTATGCGTTCGACCCGCTGCGGCCAGCGAGCGTCGTAGGCCAGCGCAATGCCGGTCAGGTCGAAGGTATCTCGCAGTTGCACCAGGCGCCCGGCGGCGTCGTAGTCCAAGTAGATGCGGTTGTCGTTTCGGTCGCCCAGTTGACCCAGGCGCAGTAGCGTCGTATTGCCCGGTGCGGGTTCGAACAGCCGGTAGAGCCCGTCCGCGCTTTCGATCAGCAATTGGCCGTTGGCATGCCGCCGTACGCTCAGGCCTTCTCCTGCACTGAACACAGCGCCGCCCAAGGGAATCGACCCCATGTCGATTCGCCGGCCCTGCTCGTCGGTGTAGACCAGCGTTTCACCGCCCTCGGGATGAGGCAGGATCTCGACGCGCACCTCATAGGGCACGCTCCAGCCCGCTCCAAACAGCCCGTCATGGCGTTCGTCACGGCTGTTGTAGAAGCGTTGCCAGTCAATCGGCAGGATGCCGGGCAGGACGAAGTCCATCTCCTCGACATCACCCAACACCTTGGCTCCGGTGGCAGCGTGGACCGGATTCGACGAACCCATGACGGCATTGGCCGCAGCGCCCATCGCGCTGCTGACGGCCATCGACGCCGCGCCACCCACCAGCATGCACGGCAGGTTGCTGAGGAATTTGCCTTTGCCGCCCTTGAGCATCAGCAAGGCGGTGACGGCCAGGCCTACGCCTGGGGTCTTGCCGCTGCGGATCTCGCGCACCACCACCGAGCCACCGCCAATGGTCACGTTGGACGAAATCAGCCCGGAGGACACCACGGTGGCATCGCACGTACTGCGGTCGCCACTGCGCACGGCGGGCTGGCCGTTGATGGTGACTTTGTCCGAGCCTTCGGCCAGGAATTGCGGCGGCATCGGTGGATGCTTCATGCAGGCGATCATGTCCAGCGGCTTGGGGACGGCGCCGGGGGCAGGCGTGGCGACAGTGGGGCGCCACATCTGCGAGAAGAAGCTCTCGGCCATGTCCAGGTAGCTGGGCTCGGCTTCTGGCTCGGGTGCCTCAAGCTCGGTGCCGGCTGGCGCGACATGGGATTGAATCGCCCCGGCGGCGCGGGCGGCAGGGATGTTGTTGGTCAGGGTGTTGGTGGAGCCGGTGAGGATGTTGGCCTGCACCGTGGGCGGGAAAAGCGCATTGCCAATGCCCTCGCATATATTGCTCAACCCCTTGTCAGCCCCGGTCTTGCTCATGGCGAGGCCGACCACGGCGCCCACCACCGCGCCGAGCAGGAAGCAACCCAAGCCGCCGGTGGCAACGGTAATGCCCGTGGCCGCCACCACGGCAGCCGTCGCCACCGCGGTGATCGCAATGTTCGCGGCCACTTCCAGGACACCGCCGAGGATATCGGCCATCATCGAGGTGTGGTTCAGCGCGTCGCCTAGCCGGGCGGCCCAGAGTGCATCAGACATGCAATGTGCTCATCAAGCCGGGACGTCGAATACCAGCGAGCCCTTGATCGTCGCCCAATGCGCCGCTTCGGCATCGCCCAGCTTCTCGGCTTTGACGTAACTCAGGGCAAGCATCTTGCGCGTGCCCGGCAATACCAGTGCCAGTTGATACTGGAAGACTTTCTCGTTGCCCTTGTTGAACTGGCTGCGCAGCTCGATGGCTTCGACTTCCTGGTTGGCGCCCACGCGCAGGGTGGCGCCTGGTTGGCAGCGCAGGTCCTGGACCTGTTTTTCCAGGCGCTTGAGTTGGTCGTCGAGGTTGCTTTGCAGGGTTTCGCCTTCGGCGAGCAGGCTGCGGCTGACGATCAGGGAGGTGCCCAGCTCGGGAAACTTGAGGATGTTGATCGATGCGTCGAGCAACTCGGCGGGCGGTAGTTGGAGCTGGAATTCGTTGAGACGGTAAGTCATGGTGCTGGATTCTCGAAATTAGCCCTTGGGTGCCGGGAATGCGGCGGCAACGTTGGCGTCGATGCTGGCCTTGACGCCTTGGCCGTCCGGCGTGGCGCCGGGGCCGCCGCCATTGTTCAGGTGCAGTACGCCGCCGGTATTGAACTCGGCGTCGCCGCTGGCATAAAAGCTGATCTGCACGCCGGTCAGGTTGATCTGGCCGCTGGCGTTGAGCTCCAGGATGCTCTCGCCGCATACAAGACGCAGGTTCTCGCCCACTTCGATGACGTAGCTCTGGCTGATGCTGTCAGTCTTGCGCTGGCCCACCGAGAGGATGTCCTCCTGCTTGACGATGCGCAGGCGGTTATTGCCAATGGTGACGGTTTCGTCGTGGCCAATGCTTTTGTTGCGGTCGTGGCCGACCGAATGGCTTTCGTCCACCTCGACCACGATGTCCTGGTTGCGCTCGGCATGGATGTACAACTGCTCGGCGCCTTTCTTGTCTTCCATGCGGATTTCGTTGAAGTTCGCTGGCGTGCCGCCCTTGCTCGAACGGCTTTTCATGCCGCTCTGGGTGGCATTTTCAGGCAGATCGTAGGGCACGGTCTGCTCGGCGTTGTAGACGCGACCGGTGATGATTGGCCGGTCCGGATCCCCTTCGAGAAAGCTGACGATGACTTCCTGGCCGATGCGCGGAATCTGCATCGAGCCCCAGTTCTTGCCGGCCCAGGATTGCGACACGCGAATCCAGCACGAACTGTTTTCGTTGGATTGGTCGTGGCGGTCCCAATAGAAATGCACCTTTACCCGGCCGAACTGATCGGTCCAGATTTCCTCGCCCTTGGGGCCAACCACCAACGCCGTCTGTGGACCTTTGACGATAGGGCGGTGGGTGATCGCCATCGGGCGAAAGCTCTGCTGGGCGTCGATGCAGGTCAGGCTGCTTTCGAATTGCGCCGAAGGCGCGCCGACGCCGCTTTCACCGCTTTCCTGGGAGAGGTAATAACGCGCGCCGACAATCAGGTATTCGCGGTTCTGGTCCTGGCGCGTGAAGCCAGTGAGGCTGAACAGATGCCCCGAGCCCAGGCCCCGGGCGTTGCCCGCCAGCTCTACTTGCTCATGCAACGTCTGCAAAGCTTCGATGCGAGTGCGCGCATAGTGTTCGCCGTCTTCGCTCTGCACGTACGTGCCCGGGTAATCGAACAGCGGATAGTCGCCAGCGGCGTGCGGCCGGGGCATGGCCGAGCGCACGTCGATGCGTGCGCTGGGGCGCTGGAAATCGTAGTCGTTGAGCTCAAGCGAGCCCGGTTGGACTTCCTGGGCCAGGTGCCAATCATGAATATGGTCGCGTTCGCGCTGCTGCTCATTCTTCGGGTAGTAGGGCACCGATCCGTAGCCGGGCGCGGTGGTGTGGGCACCATAGGCGTCGGCCAGGACCAGCACATGGCGACCCTGTTCATGGCGGAAGAAATAATAGATGCCTTCCTGTTCCATCAAGCGACTGACGAAATCGAAGCTGGTCTCGCGATACTGGACGCAATATTCCCACTCGCGATACGGCCGGCTGAGGGCATCTTCGAAGTCGGAAAAACCCAGGTCGCGGAACACCTGCTTGATGATCTGCGGAATAGTCAGGTTCTGGAAAATCCGGCAGTCGGAGGTGCGCGTCAGCAGCCACAACCAGGGCCGCAGCGTCGCCTGGTAACTGGCGAACTGGCCTTGGTCGACGTTCTGGCTGAAGCGAGCAACGATGCCGTGGAAGTGCCGTTCGCCACCGCCGTCCAGCTGAACGCTGACGCACATGGGTTTGCCGAGCACCTGATTCAGGTCGATGGCGTTGTCCAGCGAGTGCAGCTGCAACTCAAAGTTGAACAGCCGCCCCAGCTCTTCGCCACCGCCCATGTCCTTGAGCAACAGCACCTCGGGCCCCAAGGGGCTGGTGATCTTGGCCAGGCGGGAGGCTTGGTTGAATAGCATCGGTTGTCTCGTGCAAGTTGTAGTAACCGGAGTAACGCAATCAACTGTGGGAGCGAGCTTGCTCGCGAAATCGGTGTGTCAGTCAACAAGGATGTCACTGACAGATTGCATTCGCGAGCAAGCTCGCTCCCACAGGGTTATGCGGTGTTCCTTCGGGTCAGGCCGCGTCGCTGAAATCGTACTTCAGTTCGTTGTCCACCGCGCTGATCCGCACGCCGGCCAACGCCTTGCCTTCGAGCATGCGGGTCAGGAACTCGCGGCTCATGTCCGGCAGCAGGCTGTTGGTCAGGATGGTATCGATCATGCGCCCGCCGCTTTCTGTTTCGGTGCAACGCGAGACAATCAGGTCGATCACCGCGTCGTCGTAGTCGAAGGCGACTTTGTGAGTGCTCTCCACGCGTTTCTTGATGCGGTTGAGTTGCAGGCGGGTGATGGCCTTGAGCATCTCGTCGCTGAGCGGGTAGTACGGGATGGTCACCAGGCGACCGAGCAAGGCCGGCGGGAAAATCTCCAGCAACGGCTGGCGCAGGGCCTTGGCGATCTCTTCCGGCTCGGGCACGTTCTGCGGGTCCTTGCAGACTTGGGCGATCAACTCGGTGCCGGCGTTGGTGGTCAGCAGGATCAGGGTGTTCTTGAAGTCGATCACCCGGCCTTCGCCGTCCTCCATCACACCTTTGTCGAAGACTTGGAAGAAGATCTCATGCACGTCCGGGTGGGCTTTTTCCACCTCGTCCAGCAGCACCACGCTGTAAGGTTTGCGTCGCACGGCCTCGGTCAGCACGCCGCCTTCGCCATAGCCGATGTAGCCCGGTGGCGCGCCCTTGAGTGTGGACACGGTGTGGGCTTCCTGGAACTCGCTCATATTGATGGTGATGACGTTCTGCTCGCCGCCGTACATGGCTTCGGCCAGGGCCAGGGCGGTTTCGGTCTTGCCCACGCCGGAGGTGCCGGCCAGCATGAACACGCCAATCGGCTTGCTCGGGTTGTCGAGGCCGGCGCGGGAGGTCTGGATGCGCTTGGCGATCATCTGCAAGGCGTGGTCCTGGCCGATGATGCGTTTTTTCAGGTGCTGGTCGAGATTGAGCACGGTTTCCAGTTCGTTGCGGGCCATGCGCCCCACCGGGATACCGGTCCAGTCGGCGACCACCGAGGCCACGGCCTGGTAATCCACGGTCGGCAGGATCAACGGGGTTTCACCTTGCAGGGCGGTCAGGCGCTGTTGCAGGTCCACCAGTTTCTCGCGCAGTTCATGACTGGTTTCGCTGCCGTCCTCGCTGTCCACCACGCCGACGCGTTCGCGCAGGGTGGCGCGGGTTTCCAGCAATTCGTCCACCAGGGTTTTCTCTTCGGCCCAGCGGCTTTCCAGTTCGGCCAGGCGTTCACGCTCGGCGCTCAGCAGGCTTTCGCTGTGGGTCTGGCGAGTGCCGATGGCCACGCCAATCGCGTGCTCACGGGCGATGATCTGCAGCTCGGTTTCCAGCGCTTCGATGCGCCGACGGCTGTCGTCCACTTCGGCCGGCACGGCGTGCAGGCTGATGGCGACGCGGGCGCAGGCGGTGTCCAGCAGGCTCACGGATTTGTCCGGCAACTGGCGCGCCGGAATGTAGCGGTGGGACAGCTTGACCGAGGCCTCCAGGGCTTCGTCGAGGATCTGCACCTGGTGGTGTTTTTCCATGGTCGAGGCCACGCCGCGCATCATCAGCAGGGCCTTGTCTTCCGACGGCTCGGCGACTTGCACCACTTGGAAGCGACGGGTCAGGGCCGGGTCTTTTTCGATGTGCTTCTTGTACTCGGCCCAGGTCGTGGCGGCCACGGTGCGCAAGGTGCCGCGAGCCAGCGCCGGCTTGAGCAGGTTGGCCGCATCGCCCGTGCCGGCGGCGCCACCGGCACCGACCAAGGTGTGGGCTTCGTCGATGAACAGGATGATCGGTTTCGGCGAGGCCTGGACGTCTTCGATGACCTGGCGCAGGCGCTGCTCGAATTCACCTTTCATGCTCGCGCCGGCCTGCAACAGGCCCACGTCTAGGCTGCGCAGCTCTACGTCCTTGAGGGATGGCGGCACGTCACCGGCGACGATGCGCAGGGCAAAGCCTTCGACCACGGCGGTCTTGCCCACGCCGGCCTCGCCGGTGAGGATCGGGTTGTTCTGCCGGCGGCGCATGAGGATGTCCACCAGTTGGCGGATCTCTTCGTCACGGCCCACGATCGGGTCGAGCTTGCCGCTGCGGGCCTGCTCGGTGAGGTCGACGGTAAAGCGCTTGAGGGCTTCCTGCTTACCCATGGCGGCCGGAGCCATGGCGCCGCTGGCTTCGCCCGGCACGGCGCCGGCATTGAAACCGTCGCTGGCGGTCAGTGCGTTTTCCGGCGAGTCACCGACGTATTCATCGAAGCGCTCGCTCAGGGCCTCGACCTTGACCTTGTCGAACTCCGACGACAGGCCCAGCAGCGCGTGGCGCAGGCTCGGCGTCTTGAGGATGCCCAGCACCAGGTAACCGGTGCGCACCTGGCTTTCGCCGAACATCAGGCTGCCGTAGACCCAGCCGCGTTCCACGGCCTCTTCGACATGGGAGGACAGGTCGGTGATCGATGTCGAACCCCGCGGCAAACGGTCCAGTGCCTCGGTCAGGTCACGGGCCAGGCGCGCCGGCTCGATGTTGAACTGGCGGATGATGCGGTGCAGGTCCGAGTCCTGCAGTTGCAGCAACTGGTGAAACCAGTGGGCCAGTTCCACATAAGGGTTACCGCGCAATTTGCAGAACACGGTGGCGGCTTCAATGGCTTTGTAGGCCACGCTGTTGAGTTTGCCGAACAACGCGGCGCGACTGATTTCACCCATGCTCATGGCTCCTTGAGGTCTGTGAGGTGTTGGCCTGTTCGGCGTAATGCCGGGCCAGTATTAAATCGTTGGCATCTTTTTCAGGACGTCCCAGCCAGGTGTTGAAGCCCAGGCGGAAACGGCCATTGAGTTGTAGTGCAGGCACTTCGGGCTGTTCCAGGACCAGGTTCAGGTCCCAGTCCAGCTCGTGGCCCAGGTATTCGGCGACCCAGGCCACCAGTTCGTTGAACGGCTGGCTGCCGGGCAGCATGCCCATGTAGTCGACGAGTTTGAGTGGCCCCAGGCGAATGCGGAATTTGTGCTGGCGGTCCCAGACGAAACGGCCCAGGCAGAAGTCCACGCCCAGTTGGTTGGCACTGACACCGACGCGGCTGCGCTCCGGCAGTTCCAGCCATTGGCCGACGTACTCTTCGATCTCCACCGGCAGGCCGAAGTACTCGCTGAGGATCGCCTTCAAGCCGTCCGGGTAACGGGTTTGCGCCGAGAGGTGGCCGCTGTAGTGCAGCTTCGCCGTGTCCGGGATCAGCCCCTGGTTGAGCAGGCTCGGCATGCCCCGGCCGCTGAGGGCGGCCAGGCGCGCCGACCAATAATCATCGTCCGGGCGGTCGTGGCTGACCGTCGGCCGCGCTTCGGCCCAGGCCCGATAAAACAGGCTGAGCAGGCGATGATGGAACACATCGAGGAAGCGCTTGCTGGTGCTGTCGCCATTGTTGCGCTGACGTTCGCGCACGTATTCGGTGATGTGCAGCGGCATCGGGCCGTTGGGGCCGCCGAGGCCGAAGAAGAACTGTTCCAGGCGCGCCGGCGCACCATCGACACCCGGTTGCACCGAGGCGAGGGTGGCCGGGGCGAAGGTGCACTCGGCCTGTTGTCCAAGGCGCAACGGGTCATCGGCCAGGCGCAGGGAATGGCCCAGGCGCGGCAGCTCGGGGGTTTCGCATTCGATGCGCCGCAACGCCTGGAAGAAGTCGTATTCCCAGGGCTCCTGGTGCATCGCTTCCAGGGTACTCACAGGGTCGGACGACGTCCGGGCTTGGCTTTCCATCGCATGATCTCGCCGCGTTCGGTGGTACGGATCACCGTCTCGGTAAAACTGTTGATCGACACGTAGCGTGCCAGGAAGCGCTCGAAGACGGCGCCGAGCAGGAACACCCCGGTGCCGCGAAACGCGTTTTCATCGAATTCCAGGGTGATTTCCAGGCCACGTCCAAACACGATCGGGCCGGGCATCGGCAGGCGCCGGGTGCACGCCTTGCTACTGACTTCCCGCAGGCCTTCGATCTGCAATTGCAGCGCCGCGTCGTTGCTGTCGCCGTACAAGCGCAGCAGTTCGCGCAGGGCGGCGGCGCCTTGGCCTTGTTCGCTCAACGACAGGTAGTTCAGCGACAACTGGCTGATCAATCGCCAGGCCTTGGCGTCGTGGGCGTGGCTGGCCCGCGGGCGACTTGGCCCGGCCACGCAGCGCACGGCCCCCACCGGCGCGCTGTCGGCGAGGGTGAAGTCGGTCTTGCCGTTGCCTACGCTCATGAACAGCGGCAGGTCGCGGTTGGTGCAGAGCGCGGTCACGCCCAGTTGGCGCAAGTCGTGGCGGTAGGGCGCTTGTTGGCTATCGACCAGGCTGACGAAGGTCTCGCTGCCGACATAGGTCGAGCGTGGGCCGTTGCGTCGTTGATCGCTGGACAGCACGCGCGGTTCGCGGCGCACGGTGTAATAGGCCTGGTCGCGGCCGTAACGGGACGGATCGCGCACGGCGTAGAACGGCAGGAACGGCTGCTCCGGCCCGGTGCCGTGGCCGGTGAGGCCGTTCAGCGAATGCACTTCGAAATCCATCGGCCGGGTACGGTCGGCGATCACGTGGTGTTCGTTGACCCGATCCGACAAGTGAATGCGATCCAGGCGCTTGGGAAACAGGTTGATGGCCGGGGTGCAGAACGGCAGGAACTGCGAAGCGCCGACGCTGCCTTCCAGGCTTGGGTCGTGACGGTCGAACAGCACGATCAGCTCCAGCTCCTGGCCGTCGCAACGCTTGACCGCGCGGCTCAACTGGGTGAAGTCGACAAACAGGAAGCGGTGGGGCAGGGCGAAGTATTCCTGCAACAGGCGATAGCCCTGGAAGGCCCGCGGCACCACCGGCAGCGCGGCGTCGGCATCATCGAAGCCACGTGAGCGCAGTGCATCCTGGGGCAGCCGTTCTACCCAGTTACCGCCGGGCTTGCGGGCGAACACTGCGCAGGCATTGCCCAGCAGTTGTTCGTAGAGGCGGAAGGGTTGTTCGTCGGCGCCACTCAAGTACAGCGGCAGGTTGTCCAGGGCCAGGCTGTTGAACGGCAGCTCGGCGCCGGTGCGCAGTGTGATGCGCAGGCCGGCCTTGGCTTTCGGTTCGCTGGCGGCCAGCCGCCCGAGCACGGCGGAGGGGTTGCCGAAGTATTCGGCCTGGCTGACCTGCAACGGCCACAACGTCACCGCGTGGGCGGTGCGGTACTCGCAGCAGGTCTGGGTTTCACGCCCCAGGGCGGCACGCAGGACCGTATCGCGCGGCAGCGGGAAACCACTGCTCAGCGAGCCTTCGTCCGGGTCGGCCTGCAATTGCACCACGGTCATCGACGGCGTCGGCGCCAGGTAATGCGGGTAGGCGATTTCCAGCAGGTTGTGGGTGAAGGTCGGGTACTCGGCGTCGAGCTTGAGCTGCACCCGCGCCGTCAGGTAGGCGAAGCCTTCCAGCAGGCGCTCGACATACGGGTCGGCGCAGTCCATGCCGGACAACGTCAGCCGACTGGCGATCTTCGGGTATTCCTTGGCGAACTCCGCCGCGCTTTCGCGCACGTGGTGCAGTTCCTGGTTGTACAGCTCCAGCAGGCGAGGGTTCATGAGCGTCTCCGCTGGTCGGCGTTGACCACGCGCACATGGCCGGTTTCCAGGTCCAGGTCGGTTTGCAGCATCAGGCGCAGCGGCACCGGCTGGGCCCAGAGATCGCCTTCGATCTCGAAACTCAACGCGTTGTGGTTCATCTCGGCCGTGGCCCGGGCCCGCACCCGCAGGGTGTGGCGCAGGATTCGCGGTTCGAAGGTGGCAATGGCCTGGTGGATCAAGGTTTCCAGGGCCGAGACATCGACGTTCGACGCGCTGTTGCCGGCCAGTGCCGGCAGGCCGAAATTCACCACCGAGGTGCCCGCCGGGGTGTGCAGCGTGGCATCGGCGCTGAGCAATGACGTGGTGTTGAGCAGCCACGCCAGGTCACGCAGCACCGAGGCTTTTAATTGGGTCAGGGAGAGCACGCGCTTGTCGGCGCTTTCCTTGGGGTTGGTCGGATCGTCGTCGGTCAACCGGTCCAGCAGGGACGGTTGCAGGCGATCGCGGGTGGCGATTTCGGTTACCACCGAAAGAGCGCCGTATACATTTTTTGATCCCATTGGCCAGGGCCGCAGGAGGCGAACTGACTCACATCCGAGACCTCCAATGTTTCCTTGACCAGGCGTACTGCTTGAATTTTGGTCAAGCAATCGCGGCTGGGAGCGGGCATATGTTCGCTGCGTTCGACCAAGAAGATCGGCACTTGGTTGAAAGTCTCCACACGCAGTTGCTTGTCCGGACCCAGGCTGAACTGGCAAGGCCACTCCATATCGAGCGCCAGGTGGCTCTGGTCAGGTTTTACGAGCGTACAGCGACCTTGAACGTCGATCAGGCTCAGCGGATGTCCGACGAAAACTGCTTGAGTCGGGGCTGCTGGAGCGACTGTTTCCTGCCCGGCGCAAGCGCTTAGACTGACGAGGCTTGCCGCCAGCGCCGAAAGAAACCAAGGGCTGCGCATCACGAAAGCTCCCAGAACCAGATGGCCTTGGATCTTGAGAACAGATCACCGCTCTTGGTCAGGCCACGGTTCCACAGGTCGATGTGATCGCCAGTAGGTCGGCCGGCAGTGTCGCTATTCTGTTGGTAGCAGTCCTTGAAGAAGATGATTCCGGTCTTGCCCATCAGTGTTGTGCGGTCTGCCACGCTGGTGGTGTAGACCTTCGGCGGGCCGAGGCGGTTCTTCTTCCATAGCCAGTTGGCCAATGACTCCGCGCCGCGGGCATGTCCATGGGCGCATTTGGGATCCAGCGTATAAGTCGAAGTGTTGACTGGAAAGGTCTTTTCCCCGCACAAGGCGATGCTCATACGAATGGCGCACTGGTTGATATAGGGACCGTCGCAAGCCGGGCTGGCGGAGGGGTAGGGCGGATAGCTGTTCCACAAATTGACAAACGAAGGCTTGGCCATGACTCAGATACCACGTGGGAAAGAATTGGATTCGAGCAAGCACCAAACACCCCCGGCGCCTGGCACCGGGGGCGTGTTCGATTACACCTTGACGTTCTGACGGATGTTCCAGCCGAACTTGACCGGGCCGCCTTCCTTGGTGCCGTCGGCTTTCTGCGGCTGGTAGTCGACCAGCACCTTGGCGAAGTTCAGGGTGATGTTTTCAGTCAGGCGATCATCGCTGCCCGAGCCGCCGGTGCTCAGGGAAGTGATCAGCACTTCTTCCAGGTTGATGATCATGTACTCGACCTGGCTTTCACCACCGGCCTTGCGCACGGTCAGCTTGACCTTGTCGACGTGCTTGCCGCTGGCGCAGTGCATCATCAGGTTCGGCGAAGCCTTGTCGACGTACTTGGTCAGCGACAGGTCCTGGATGTTGACCTTGCCCGCGCCACCGCCACTGCCGACGTGCATGTTGCCGGACTGGGACATGCCCCAGCTCCAGTTCAGGACGTCGATCTCGTCTTTGTGGGCCTTGTCCATGGACTCGCCCTTGATGTCGCCGATCTTGATGAAAATATCAACAGCCATGTTTTCTCCCTGTGTGGTCTCTACCACATTGTTTGGTTGACGCTGACCTTGCGAAGTATCGTGTTCAGAACGGTGATCTCTTGTGGGAGCGAGCTTGCTCGCGATAGCGGAGTATCAGGTACAGGCATGACAACTGATCCACCGCCATCGCGAGCAAGCTCGCTCCCACATTGGCCCTTGTTCCGTTCAGTAAAGCTTTACGCGCCCTTGGCCGACGGCAGTTTCGATACCAGGCGCAGCGACACGGTCAGCCCTTCGAGCTGATAGTGCGGGCGCAGGTAGAACTTGGAGTTGTAGTACCCCGGGTTGCCTTCGACTTCTTCGACGATCACTTCGGCGGCAGCCAATGGGTGCTGGGCCTTGGTGGTCTCGGTGGAGTGCGCCGGGTCACCATCGACGTAGTTGAGGATCCAGTCCTGCAACCAGCGCTGCATCTCGTCCTTCTCTTTGAAGGAACCGATCTTGTCGCGCACGATGCACTTCAGGTAATGGGCGAAACGGCAGGTGGCGAACAGGTACGGCAGGCGCGCGGCCAGGTTGGCGTTGGCGGTGGCGTCCGGGTCGTCGTATTCGGCCGGTTTCTGCAGCGACTGGGCGCCGATGAACGCGGCGAAGTCGGTGTTTTTCTTATGCAGCAGCGGCATGAAACCGTTCTTCGCCAGTTCCGCTTCACGGCGGTCCGAAATGGCGATCTCGGTCGGGCACTTCATGTCCACACCGCCGTCGTCGGTCGGGAACGTGTGGGCCGGCAGGTTTTCCACTTCACCGCCCGACTCCACGCCACGGATGCGCGAGCACCATCCGAAGTGTTTGAAGGAACGGTTGATGTTCACCGCCATCGCATAGGCAGCGTTGGCCCAGGTGTACTTGGAGCTGTCGGCGCCGTCGGTGTTTTCTTCGAAGGCGAAGGCTTCCACCGGATCGGTCTTGGCACCGTACGGCAGGCGCGCCAGGAAGCGCGGCATGGTCAGGCCGATGTAGCGCGAGTCTTCCGATTCACGCAGCGAACGCCAGCCGGCATATTCCGGGGTGGTGAAGATCTTGGTCAGGTCGCGCGGGTTCGACAGTTCCTGCCAGGAGCCCATGCCCATCACGGTTGGCGAAGCCGCGGCGATGAACGGCGCGTGCATCGCGGCGCAGACTTTCGACAGTTCGCCCAGCAGCTCCACGTCCGGTGGCGACTGGTCGAAGTAGTAGTCGCCCACCAGGCAGCCGTAAGGCTCGCCGCCGAACTGGCCGTATTCTTCTTCATACATCTTCTTGAAGATCGGGCTCTGGTCCCACGCGGTGCCCTTGAATTTCTTCAGGGTCTTGTGCAGGTCAGGCTTGGAGATGTTGAGCACGCGGATCTTGAGTTGCTCATCGGTCTCGGTGTTGTTGACCAGGTAGTGCAGGCCACGCCAGGCGCTTTCCAGCTGCTGGAAGTCCGGGTGGTGGATGACCTGGTTGACCTGGGCGGTGAGCTTGGCGTCGATGGCGGCGATGATCGACTCGATCGATTTGATGGCGTCGTTGGACACCAGGTCGGTCTGCGCCAGGGCCTGCTCGGCCAGGGTGCGCACGGCGGTCTCGACGGCTTCGCGGGCGCGTTCGGTCTTGGGTTTGAATTCTTGCAGCAACAGCGAGGCGAACTCGCTGGTTTCTTCGGTGGCGCCCAGGTTCTGGGGCTGATTGTCGCGTACCAAATCGTTCATGATCGTTAGTCCTTAAGCCTTGGGCTCTGCGTCGGCGGGCTTCGGCGCGCTCGCCAGGGCCTGCAACAGCGCTGGGTCCTTGATCGCCTTCATGATGATTTCCTCGGCGCCAGTCTTGCCGTCCATGTAGGTCAGCAGGTTGGCCAACTGAGTGCGCGCCTCGAGCAGCTTGTTCAGCGAATCGACCTTGCGCGCCACGGCCGCCGGGCTGAAGTCGTCCATGCTTTCGAAGGTCAGGTCCAGGCTCAGGTTGCCTTCGCCGGTCAGTTCGTTAGGCACATGGAATGCCACGCGCGGCTGCATGGCCTTGAGGCGCGAGTCGAAGTTGTCGACGTCGATCTCGAGGAACTTGCGATCGGCCACCGGCGCCAGAGGCTCGGCGGGCTTGCCGGCGAGGTCGGCCATGACGCCCATGACGAAGGGCAACTGGACCTTTTTCTCGGCGCCGTAGAGCTCGACGTCGTACTCGATCTGCACTCGAGGCGCGCGGTTGCGCGCGATGAATTTCTGAGAACTTTGCTTCGCCACGTTGCTGCTCCTGGTCGCTTGAGCGACGGTGTTGGCGTCATCGGGGGTACCTATGACGTGACTGCGTGATCCGCTCGCTTTTTATTCGCTTTCCGGGCCGCGCAGGTTTTCAAATTGACTCATCCCGTCGGGAATCAGATTGCGCACGATCGCCGCGAAGTCGGCGTGCACCAGATTCTTCGCCCGATTCAACAGCACCGGCAGTGGGCTGGAGGGCTCGTGGCGGGTGTAGTACGCCAGGATCCGGTCCAGGCTGCGCAGCACATCGTCACGGTTGTTGATTTCCCCTGGGACGGTGCTGCGCGGCGCACTCGGTACGCTGGCGTTTTCAACCGGCGCGGTGCTGTCGGGTTCGACGGGATCGGCAAGGTCGCTGTCGCCGCTCTGCGGGGCGAACTGACCGAGAATCTGCAGGGCCATTTTCAGCGGCTGTTTCAACGGGCCGAGGTCCACGCCTTGGGCGGAGCCGACCTGGTCGCTGACTTGCTGTTCGATGGCTTCGGCGGCGCTGCGGGCTTCCAGCAGGGCGGCGCGGATGATTTGCAACTGCTCGGGGTCGCTGTCGAGCAGGGCGCCGGCGAGTTGTTCGGCGCCGAGGTTTTCATCGGGAAAACTTTGCAAGCCGCTGGCATTGGCGGCGGCGCGCAGGCTGACGGCGCCGAACGTCCGGGAGCGGGCCAGGATGCTCTCGCGCAGCAGGCGAATGGTGACGTCCGAGGTCAGGCCGGCGAGGGCATTGATCCGCACGGTGGGGTCGTTGTCGTCATCGGCGTCCAGGCGCGGGTGCAGCTCTGCCCAGTATTGCTTGAGCAGTTCGCTGATCAGCGTCAGTACGCGGGCGAGGCCGGGAATGCCTTCCAGGGCCAGGGAGCTTTGCAGCAGGAAATGCGTGATGCGCAGGTCTTTGCTGCGTTGCAGCAGGTCCAGGCTTTGCTGCTGGATGCTGCGCCACTCAGGGGGCTCGGCAGGCAGGATCGAATCGCCCATGCTGCGTTCGGGCTGGCCTCGGGAATCACGTTCCAGGCGCAAGAAATCCGCGTCATATTCCAGGTCTTCACCGCAAGGCGAATTCGCGGAAACGGCGGCGAGCAACAAAGGCACATCCACTTGGATCGATCTCCCTATCACCCGCTGAAGAAGTCGGGCAGTGCACACGCAAGTTTCGGATGAAACTTGACATGTTCCTTGACGATAATGGCGCTATAAGAGCGAGATGATCTTAAAGTGCCATCATGTATATTCAAGAAGTTGTGCATTTTTGGTGTAGTACTTATCCGTTGTCAAGGTAAGCTATTTCGCCGATGTGACAGTTGTGAGGTGCTTAACAACCCGCGCGACCCATAGGTCGAAGCGCGCACTGAAGCAGGTTTTTTTGTCACGCAGGCCGGTTAAGATCAGCCATTGTGCTGGCAAAAAGCCGTTCCCAGTCGCTAGCAAGGTTTTTGCTACGCACGGGCCGGGGTCCAGGTCTCATGTATCGTCGGCGACAAGAAGTATTCAGCAAGGAGGCGAGATGCCGCTGTGTTTGACTATCACTAGTTATCACAAGATTACTCCCGGACAGTGTTCTGAAAAGACCTTGGGCCAGGGAGTGATGGCAATTGGCCGTAGTTCCGATAATGATTGGGTACTGCCGGATCCGGAGCGTCTGGTCTCGGGCAAACATTGCATCATCCAATACAAGGACGGGCGTTATTATTTGACCGATAACAGCACTAATGGTGTGGAATTGGTCAAGGCCGGTATTCGTTTGCGCAAAGGCAATAGCGAGCCGTTGCAGGACGGCGAGGTGATCCGCATTGGTGACTACGAGATCCAGGCCCGGGTGGACTTCGACCTGCCGATGACCGACAGCAATCCGTTTGCCGAAGCCCCCAGCAGTTTCGAAGCCTTGATGGGGCGCCAGAGCGCCCCGTTGCATACGCCTTCGCCAATGTCCGTCGCCACGCCCGCGCATTTCCAGGGCGTATCGTCGATGGACACCCTGCCGGACCTGTTCGACTTCCTCGCCCCAACCAGCGTCCCGCCGGCCACCCAGCCGGATCATGTGCCGGCCGAGCAACACGACTTCCGTGCGCCGACGCCGATTCCGCCCCCGAGCCCGCCGCCTGTGGTTGAGCCAGTGTTCGAGCCGGTGGCGGTGACATCGGCGCCCGTCATTCCGGAAGACTGGGATTTGTTCAGTGACAAGCCTGCGCCGGTGGCCCCGATTCCTGTCGCGCCGCTGCCTGAATTGGTTTCCGTGCCACCGCTGCCTGTGCTTGAGCCTGTACCTGCTCCGCCAATCCCGATGGTTGAGGTCGTCGCACCGGTTGAATCCGCGCCGCAGCCAGAAGCGCCGGTCAGCCGTGTCGAACCGACGGCCACTCCGGTGCAGACCGCTCAACCCGATCTGCTCCAGGCTTTCCTGCGCGGCGCCGGCCTGGATCAACTGCGCCTGGACAAGGCCAACGCCGAAGCCCAGATGGAAAGCATCGGGCGCAGCTATCGGTTGATGGTCGAAGGCCTGATCGATGTACTGCGCGCCCGCAGCAGCCTCAAGGGTGAGTTCCGCATCCAGCAGACAATGATCCAGCCAGTGGAAAACAACCCGCTGAAGTTCGCGCCCAATGTCGATGAAGCGCTGCTGTTGCTGCTGCGCCATGGCAACCAGGCGTTCATGGCGCCGGATGCGGCGGTGCGCGACAGCTTCGATGATCTGCGCGCCCACCAACTGGCGGTGATGGCCGGCGTGGAAGCGGCGATCAAACATTTGCTGGCGCGTTTCGAGCCGGCACAACTGGAAGAGCGCATGGGCAAGCCCGGTGGGCTGTCAGGCATTTTCAGCGGCTCGCGACAGGCCCAGTACTGGCAGCAATTTACCGAGCTCTATAGCAACATTTCCCGGGAAGCCCAGGAGGATTTCCAGGACCTGTTCGGTCGCGAATTCAGCCGCGCCTACGAAGAGCACAGCACACGACAGCGACGCCGTTGAGCGCCGCCGCCTTATAACAAGACTGACCAAGACAACAACGGATAGCTCAAACGTCATTGAGGACGCAGGATGATTCCCAGGTTTTTACTCGCAGTTGCCACCGCGCTTCTGCTGACGGCGTGCGCCAAGGATGCGGCCAACCCCCAGCCCGAAGAAGCTGAGGCCGACACTGCCGCCATCGAGCTGCATTTCCACGCCATTGCCGGTCTCAACCCCGGCGCCACCGGCCAGCCGGCCCCGGTTCGGGTGCGCATTTTCGAATTGAAAAATGCCGCGACCTTTGGCCGTTCCGATTATTTCGCCTTGGCCGAGCGGGCCCAGGCAACCCTCGGCGCCGACCTGATCGACCAGGACGAGGTGCTGGTCCAGCCCGGCCAACAACTGAGCCTGCAACGCGACCTCGACCCGGCCACCCGTCATATCGGAATCCTGGTGGGCTATCGCGAGCTGGACCAATCGCTGTGGCGCACGGTGATGAATGTCCCGCCGCGCGAATACACCGAATACCAGATCAGCCTCGATGTGCGTGCCGTGCGCAGCGCCGTCGTCGTTCCCCCATCCAGCCCTGCCCAATAAGCAATCGGAGCCCCCATGTCCTGGAACAATCGCGTGGTCTGGTCGGAAGGCATGTTCATTGGAACGCAGCACTTCCAACAGCACGACCGTTACCTGGAAAACCTCATCGACGCACGCAGTCGCCCCTTGTCGGCCGGCGCCTGGGGTTTTTCCGAATTGCTGATCGACCAGGGCCTGCTGGCCCAGGGCAAGCTGGCGATCATCTCGGCCCGGGGCCTGCTGCCGGACGGCACGCCGTTCAATATTCCCCAGGATGACCTGGCGCCGACGCCGCTGAACGTCGATGACAACCTGCGCAACGGCGTGGTGTACCTGGCCTTGCCGCTCAAGCGCGCCGGTTCCCGCGACACCGTGGACGAAGGCGAAGACCTCGGTGCTGCGCGTTATGTCAGCCAGGTGTGCGAAGTGCGCGACGACAACGCGCCGTTCGAAAACCGCGCGCCGGTGGCCCTCGGTTCCCGGGCGTTGCGCTTGCTGACTGAACAGGACGGCATCGGTGACTACGCCGCGATTGGCGTAGTGCGCATCAAGGAAAAACGCGCCGATCGCGCGTTGGTGCTCGATGAGGCCTACATCCCGCCACTGCTGGATGTCATCGCCTCCAAGCCATTGGCGGCGTTCCGCAGCGAACTGCTGGGCCTGCTGCATCAACGCGGCGAAGCCCTGGCTGGGCGGGTGGTGGCCTCGGGTGCCGGTGGCGCCTCGGAAATCGCCGACTTCATGCTGTTGCAACTGGTCAACCGTGCCCAGCCGCTGATCCAGCACCTGAGCCAGTTGAGCCCGCTGCATCCCGAGCGCTTCTACAGCGAGCTGGTAAGCCTGGCCGGCGAGTTCTCCACGTTCACCGCCTCCGGCCGCCGGCCGCAGCAGTACCCGCCTTACCAGCACGATGACCTGGCGCTCAGCTACGCGCCGGTGATGCAGGCCCTGCGCGAAGCCTTGTCGATGCTGATCGACAGCAAGGCGACGCCGATCCCGATTGTCGAGAAAGCCTACGGCATCCACGTGGCGATGCTCGCCGACAAGACCCTGCTCGACAGCGCCAGCTTCATCCTGGTGGTGCGCGCCGACGTGCCCGCCGAAACCCTGCGTGGCCGTTTCGGCCAGCAGAGCAAGGTCGGTTCGGTGGAACACATCCGCGACCTGGTCAACCTGCAACTGCCGGGCATCGGCCTGCTGCCGCTGCCGGTGGCGCCCCGCCAGTTGCCGTACCACGCCGGCTCCACCTATTACGAATTGGACCGGGGCAGCGACCACTGGCAGCAACTCAGCAACTCCGGTGGCTTTGCGTTCCATATCGCCGGTCAGTTCCCAGGGCTGAACCTGGCGTTCTGGGCGATCCGAGGATAAACCGCGATGAGCAACGACGATCGTACCCAGTTCATGCCGACGCCCGGTGGCCGTGGCGCGGATCCGTTTCGTCCGGACCCGGCACGCCAGCAACCGGCACCCGCACCGGCGCCGCTGTCGATGCCTGCCGCGCCGGTCCTGACGGGCAAGGCCCAGGGCCTCAATCCGCTGGAAAGCGCCGCCGGCCCGCTGCTGGCCTTGTTGACGCGCCTGCGAAGCACCATCGCCCACCCGGCACCGGCCAGTTTGCGCGCCCAACTGTTGGCATACCTGCGCCAGTTCGAAGAGCGCGCCGAGGCCGCCGGCGTGGTGCGCAACGATGTGTTGCTGGCCCGCTACGCCTTGTGCACCGCGCTCGATGAGGCGGTGTTGAGCACGCCGTGGGGCGGCACCAGTGACTGGGGCAAGCAAAGCCTGCTGATCACCGTGCACAACGAAGCCTGGGGCGGCGAGAAGGTGTTCCAACTGCTGGAGCATTGCCTGCAAAGCCCGCGCGAGCGTCTGTATCTGCTGGAGCTTTTGTACCTGTGCATGTGCCTCGGCTTTGAGGGCCGCTACCGGGTGATGAATGACGGTCGCAGCCAACTCGAAGCGTTGCGCGAACGTACCGCTGGCGTCATCCGCAGCGCCCGTGGCGAGTACGAGCGCGAGCTGTCGCCGCACTGGCGCGGTGTCACCGTGGCCCGTGATCGACTGGCGCAATTCATGCCGCCGTGGATCGCCGTGGCCATCGGCGTGGCGTTGCTGTTGGCGTTGTTGTTCGGCCTGCGCATGAAGCTGGCCTCCGATGCCGAGCCGGTGTTCAAGAACATCCACTTCCTCGGTGAGATCCCGGTGCAGACCATCGATCGCCCCGTGGTGCAGCCGAAAGTGATCGAGCGCCCACGCCTGGCGGGTTTCCTCGCGGATGAAATCCGCTCCGGCAAGGTGGCGGTGGAAGACGCCGTCGATCGTTCGGTGGTGACCATCCGTGGCGATGAACTGTTCGCCTCCGGCAGCGCCAGCATCAAGGACGATTTCCAGCCGTTGATGCTGCGCATCGCCGACGCGGTGCGCAAGGTCAAGGGCCAGGTGCTGGTGACCGGACACAGCGACAATCGCCCGATCGCCACGCTCAGGTTCCCATCCAACTGGGCGTTGTCCGAGGCCCGGGCCCGTTCGGTGCTGGACATTCTTTCGGCCAAGACCGGCCAACCCGAGCGCTTCAGCGCCGAAGGCCGCAGCGACACCGAGCCGCTGGCGTCCAACGCCACCACGGAGGGACGTGCGCGCAATCGTCGGGTTGAAATCACAGTGTTGGCGGAGGGGGTCGAGTGAAGGCGTTTTTCAGTTTCATGACCCGCTGGGTCATTCCATTGCTGGGGCTGATCGCCCTGAGTCTGATCATCTGGTTCGTCGGCCCGCTGCTCGATTGGCTGGTGCCCGAAGGCCGGCGCTGGGCGTTGATCATCCTGGTGTTCGCGGTGTGGATCGCCTACCGGGTGTTCCGCATTATCCAGGCCCGCCGCCAGGCGGCCGAAGTGATGCGCAGCCTGGCCGCGCAGACCCCGCCGGACCCCACCAGCATCGCCACTGCCGAAGAGCTCGAAACCCTGCGCCAGCGCATGGACGAAGCCTTGGCCTTGCTCAAGAAAGCCAAGCTCGGCGGTGACGAGCGCCGTAACCTTTATGAGCTGCCGTGGTACGTGATCATCGGCCCGCCGGGCTCGGGCAAGACCACCGCGCTGGTCAACTCCGGGTTGCATTTCCCGTTGGCCGCGCAGCTCGGCGCCGGTGCCGTGCGCGGCGTAGGCGGCACGCGCAATTGCGATTGGTGGTTCACCGACGAGGCCGTACTGCTCGACACCGCTGGCCGCTACACCACCCAGGACAGCGATGCGGCCGTCGATAAAGCGGCGTGGCTGGGCTTCCTCGGCCTGTTGAAAAAACAGCGGGCGCGTCGGCCGATCGATGGCGCGTTCATCGCCATCAGCCTCTCGGACTTGCTGTTGGGCAGCGACGCCGAACGCGCCGCCCACGCCGCGGCGATTCGCTTGCGGATCCAGGAGTTGTACACCCAACTGGGCGTGCGTTTCCCGGTCTATCTGATGCTGACCAAGCTCGACTTGGTGCCGGGCTTCATGGAGTACTTCGACAGCCTGAGCAAGGAAGAGCGCGCCCAGGTCTGGGGCATGACGTTTGCCCTGGACGACGGCAAGAGCAACGACAGCCCGCTGGCGCACCTGCAAAGCGAATTCGCCCTGTTGGAGCAGCGTCTCAACGACCGCCTGGTCGAGCGCCTGCAACAAGAGCGCGACCCGGCGCGGCGCGATTTGATCTACGGCTTCGCGCAGCAGTTCGGCGCGTTGAAGGACTGCCTGCAAAGCTTCCTTGACGGCGTGTTCAAACCCAATGCCTTTGAAGAACGCGTGTTGCTGCGCGGCGTGTATTTCACCAGCGGCACCCAGGAAGGCAGCCCGATCGACCGCTTGATCGGCTCCATGGCCCAGAGCATGAACCTGGACCGCCAGCACCTGGCGCGCCAGACCGGCACCGGGCGCAGCTACTTCATCGAAAAACTCTTCACCGCAGTGGCGTTTGCCGAGCGCGGGTTGGTGGGTGTCGATCCTAAGGTCGAGCGGCGGCGCAAATGGATCGCCCGTGGCGTGCTTGCCTCCACCGTGGTGTTGGTATTGGTGGTCAGCACGTTGTGGTGGGTCAGCTACCGCGCCAACCAGGCCTACATTGCCCAGGTCGATCAAAAAGTTGCCCCACTGGGCCAGACCGTGCAGAACCTCAGCCCGGCCCAGCGCGACGTCCTCGCGGTGCTGCCGCTGCTCAATTCCGTCAAGCATTTGGCCGACGATGCGCCCGACTGGGCCGAGGGCCTGGGCCTGTACCAGGGCGACATGCTCGAAGCCGAGTCCGGCAGCGTCTATCGCAAGCTGTTGATCGCGGTGTTCGCGCCGCGCCTGCTGACGCGCATCGAAGAGCAACTGCACAGTGGCGGCAATTCGGATTTCCTCTACGAAGGTTTGAAGGCGTACCTGATGCTCGCTGATAACGAGCATTACGATGCCGACTTCATCAAGGCCTGGATCGCCCTGGACTGGGATCGCAGCCTGCCACGCGATCTGCCGGCCGAGCAGCGCCAGGCCCTGACCGGGCATTTGCAGGCACTGTTCGAGCGCCGTCCACCGACCGCGCGCCTCGACCCACGCCTGATCGAAGACCTGCGCCGCCAGTTGCAACAACTGCCGGTGGCCCAGCGCGTCTATGACCGCATCAAGCGCCAGAAACTGCCGGAAGGCATCCCGGACTTTCGCATCAACGAAGCCGCCGGGCGCGACGCCGCGCTGGTGTTCAGCCGCAAGAGCGGCAAGCCATTGGGCGAACCCTTGAGCGGGTTCTTCACCGTCAAGGGCTACCGCCAGGGCTTCCTGCTCAGCAGCCTGAGCCAGACCGGCACCCTGGCCGAAGAACAATGGGTGCTGGGCCACGAAGAGGCCGACCAGCAGAACGTCGCCAGCCTGGCCGCCGATGTGCGTCGCCTGTATTTCCAGGACTACATGCGCCAGTGGGACGCCTTGCTGGCTGACATAGACTTCGTGCCGATCACCAGCGTGGCCCAGGCCGCCGATGTGCTGCGGGTGATTTCCGGCCCGACCTCGCCGTTGAAAAAACTGCTGGTGGCGGTGGCGAAGGAAACCGACCTGCAACAGGACGAACGACTGTTGGCCGCTCAAGGCGTGCCGGCGGGAGACGGCGTGGACAAGCTCAAGGAACGCCTCGGCAGTCTGCTTGGCCAAGAGCAAGCAACGTCAAACGCGCCGGCCGCGAACGATGATCCGATCACTGCGCATTTCGCCGAGCTCAACAGCATCGTCAACAAGAACGAAGGCGAACCCGCGGCCATCGATGGCCTGCTGTCCGATATGAATGCGCTGTACGTGCAAGTCAGCGCCATGGTCGGTGCCAGTGGCGATGCCTTGCTCGGCGAGGCCAAGAACCAGGCGTCGGCCGCCGCTACCCGCGTCAGTCTCAATGCCGAGCGCCAGCCGCCGCTGGTGCAAGGCCTGGTCAAGTCGGTGGTTAATTCCACCACCAATACCATGATGGGCGGGGTGCGCAATCAACTGAACGCCGCCTGGGCCAGTGAAGTGGTGAACATCTATCGCCAATCCCTGGCCGGGCGTTATCCGATGTCACCGGGCAGTGCGCGGGACGCGACCCTGGATGACTTCGGCCAGTTCTTCGGCGTCGGCGGGGTGATGGACAACTACTTCCGCAAGTACCTGCAACCGTACGTGGATACTTCGACGCAGACCTGGCGCTGGCAGCCGGGCGCGGCGCAGAAGCTCGGCATTTCGCCGGGCGTGCTGCAGACCTTCCAGCGTGCGGCGACCATCCGCGATGCGTTCTTCCGTTCCGGCGGGACCCAGCCGATGGTGCGCTTCGAGCTGAAACCGGTGGCGATGGACTCGACCATCACCCAGTTCCTGCTTGACCTCGACGGCCAGCAGTTGAGCTACGACCACGGCCCGAGCCGTCCGACCGCCATGCAGTGGCCGAACCCTGGCAGCATCGGCGTGGTGCGGATCTCGATCATGCCGCCGTCGTCCAGCGGTCGTTCCGGCATCACCCTGGACGGGCCGTGGGCCTGGTTCCGTCTGCTGGAGCAATCGGACCTGACCGCCGGCAACTCACCGGATCGCTTCAACCTGCGGCTGCGGGTCGATGGCGCCAGCGCCTCTTATGAGCTGCGGGCCAACAGCGCCTTCAATCCGTTCAAGAGCCGAGTGCTCAGCGGCTTCAGCCTGCCGGAGCGGCTATGAGTAAACCGGGCTTCTATGGAAAGTTGGCCAGCCGCGGGGATTTTGTCAGCCGTGGCTTGCCCCAGAGTTTTATCGGGCCGTGGGATTCGTGGTTGGCGGCGGGTTTGCTCGCCAGCCAGGCCAGCCTCGGCGAGCGTTGGCTGGACGCCTATCTGGTCAGCCCGCTGTGGCGCTTCATGGTCGCGCCCGGTGTGTGCGGGCCGGATGCCGCAGTGGGCGTGGTGATGCCGAGCATCGACCGTGTCGGGCGCTATTTTCCGCTGACCATCGCGGTGCTGCTGGACCCGGATGCCGACCCGGCCTCGGTGGTCGGTGGCGCGGACGAGTGGTTCGAGCGGGTCGAGAACCTGTTGCTGAGCACGCTGAGCGTCGAGGCCAGCTTCGAAGCCTTCAACGAGCAGCTGGAAACCTTGGGCGGCCCGATGTACCTGCCGCGCACCCCGAGCAGTCGCTTCGCCAGCCTGCATCGCTTCGACGCCACCGACCCGCAGCGGCGCATGAGTGCCCTGGCCGAGTCGTCCTGCGAAGGCGGGAGCCTGTGGTGGGGCCAGGGTTCGGAGCGCATCGCGCCCGGTTTGATGCGCTGCCAGGGATTGCCGGCGGCGGCTGATTTTGCGCAATTTTTGCTCGGCCAAGAAGGTGTTGTGTAGATGCGTCCAAGTGCCGGAAAAGCAATCAAGTCTGCAAGCAAGAGCCACGTCGGCATGGTCCGCCAAGTCAACGAAGACGCCTGCCTGGACCTGCCGGAAAACGGCCTCTGGGTGGTGGCCGACGGCATGGGCGGACACGCGGCGGGCGACTACGTCAGCAGCTTGATCGTCGACAGCCTGCGCGGCATTGCCGTGGGGCGTTCGCTGGATGAATACGTCGCGGCGCTGCAGAGCGACCTGCTGCGGGTCAACGCCGCCGTGCGGGAAGAAACCGCCAACCGTGGTGTGATCATGATGGGCAGCACCGTGGTGGTGCTGGCCGCCCGCGACCTGCGTGGCATGTGCCTGTGGGCGGGTGACAGCCGTTTGTATCGCCTGCGCGACGGCGCGCTCGAAAGCATCTCCCGGGATCACAGCTACGTCCAGGACTTGCAGGACAGCGGCCTGCTCAGCGAGGCCGAGGCCCGCGTGCATCCGCGCGCCAACATCGTCACCCGCGCCATCGGTGTCGAGGCGCAACTGAACCTGGCGCTGACCGAACTGCTGTTGGTGCCCGGCGACAGTTACCTGTTGTGCAGCGACGGCCTGACCAAGACCGTCGAGGACGAGGAAATCCGTGAAGTATTGGGCCACGACGAGCCCGGCGAAATCGCCAGCAGCCTGGTGTCCCTGGGCCTGATGCGCGGCGCGCCGGACAACATCACCGTGGTCGTCGTGAAGGTGCCGTCATGAGCTTGACCCTGAACATTGTCATCCCCGGCTACGACATCGACGGCGAGATCGGCGAAGGCGCGATGGCCAGCGTGTACCTGGCGACCCAGCGTTCGCTGGAGCGCAAGGTGGCGTTGAAAGTCATGGCGGCAGCCTTGGCCGCCGACCCGACGTTCTGTGAACGTTTCCTGCGCGAAGGCAAGACCCTGGCGCGCTTGTCGCACCCGCACACCGTCACCATCCATGACATCGGCAATGTCGGTGAGCTGTATTACATGGCGATGGAATACCTGCCCAACGGCACGCTCAAGGAACGCATCGCCGCGGGCCTGACGCCGGAGCAGGGCCTGACCTACATTCGCCAGATCGCCTCGGCCCTGGGTTATGCCCACGGGCTGGGATTGGTCCACCGTGACGTCAAGCCGGCCAACATCCTCTTTCGCGCCGATGGCACGGCGGTGCTGTCGGACTTCGGCATCGCCAAGTCCCTGGACGACCGCACCCAATTCACCCAGGCCGGTTTTGCCGTCGGCACGCCCAGCTACATGAGCCCGGAACAGGCCCGTGGACAAGACATCGATGGCCGGGCCGACCTTTACGCCCTGGGCGTGGTGCTCTATGAAATCCTCGTCGGCAAGCTGCCATACACCGGCAATGACGCACTCTCCACGGCCCTGGCGCACCTGACCGAACCGTTGCCGGAGCTGCCGGTGCATCACGGCCGTTACCAGGACGTGTTGCGCAAGCTGCTGGCGAAGGATCCGGCGGAGCGTTTCCCGGATGCGGCGGCGCTGCTGAAGGCGTTGGATAACCTGCCAGATGCTTCGGTGGAAGCAACGCTGATCCGGCCGTTGTCGTTTGAACTGCCAGTCACGCCTCCGGTGGATGACTTGGCGGGCCTGACGCCCATGTCCATCGACATTCCCAGCGGCCCGGCTTACTCACAACCGCAGCCACAATCGCAGTCCGAGCCGGTTTCACCGACGGTCAAGCCGACGCCTCAGTCAACGGTGTCTGAGCAGCGCAAGGGGCCGGTGTTCGCCCTGGCTGCCGTTGCGGTGGCCGTGGCGCTGGCGTTGGGCGGCGCGGGTTATTGGTGGTTCGCCGGTGACGACGGCAAAGAGGTGAAGACGCCAGTGGCCACGACCACCTCGGTCAAGCCGCCGCAAGTGTCGCCACCGAAGACCCCCGACGTGCCTGCGGCTCAGCCGCCCTTGGCGACCGAGGCCGATGGCGGCCAGCGTCCGCTGCTGATGGCCGGCAAGAAAACCCTGTTCCAGCGCGTGCTCAGCAAGCCGGGCGCCAAATTGGCCGCCGAGCCGGGCGCCGCGCCGGGCAAGGCATTGCCAGCGTTTTCCGTGCTGTACGTCTACCAGCGCAAGGACGTGGACGGCAATGCGTGGGTGCGTGTCGGCGCGGCCACCGACGGGCGCAGCGACGGCTGGTTGCCCGCCGCCCAGCTCAGCGATTGGAAACAGAGCCTGGTGCTCAAGTTCACCGAACGCTCCGGCCGCGCGCCGGTGATGTTCCTGCGTCAGCCCGGCGAAGTGGAGAAGCTGTTGGCTAACCCGTCAGCCGCCAAGAACGCGCTGCTCAAGGCCCAGCAAAATCCCCAGGACAATCAGCAAGTGCTGGCCCTGGAACCGGCCGCCAGCGCCGTGCCACAGAACCAGTTTTATCTTTTGCCGATTTTCGATTCCCGCGAAAGCTTCGACGATAACGGCCAGCCGGTGCAGTTGTTGAACGTAGCGTCCATCGACCCCGGCACCGCGCAAAAGGCTGCGACCAACACGCCGATCACCACTGCCAACGCCGACGCGTTCCGTACCGCCGTGGTGCTGGTGGTGGACACCACCGTCTCCATGCAGCCCTACATCGATCAGGTCCGCGACGTGGTGCACCAATTGCAGACCCGCATCGGCGAACGTGGCGAACTCGACAGCGTCAGTTTCGGCATGGTCGGTTTCCGCAGCAGCACCAAGAAGACCCCGGGCCTGGAGTACACCGCCAAGACCTTGATCACCTTGGAACAGGGGCGCGACCCGCAACGCTTCCTGGACATGGCGCGGCAGGTCAAGGCCTCCACTGTGTCGAGTCATTCGTTCAACGAAGACGCGTTTGCCGGTGTCATGGAGGCGGTGGAAGGCATGGACTGGTCCGGCTACGGCGGGCGCCTGATCCTGCTGGTCACCGATGCCGGTGCGCTGCGCAAGAACGACCCGTTTGCCGCCACGCAAATGAACGAAGCCGAGGTGCGCCAGGCGGCACTGGGCAAGCAGATCAAGATCTACGCCCTGCACCTGCTCAGCGACGCCGGCAAGAAAACCCACGCCGGCGCGCAGGTCCAGTACCGCACCTTGACCGCCGACGCCAACCCGCAGATCGGCGACCTCTACATCCCGGTGCCGGGCGCCGACGTGCGCAAGTTCGGCGAGCGCGTCGATGAGATCGGCTCGGTGTTCGCCGACCTTGTCCATCAAGTGCGCAGCAACAAGCCGCAGAGCGTACCGTTGCTCAGCGCCGCGCCAAGCCTGGCCGACAAATCGGCTGCGGTCGGCTATGCAATGCACATGGACTTTTTGGGCCGCAAATCCGCCAGCCAGGCGCCGCAACTGGTCAGTGCCTGGACCGCCGACCGCGACCTGACCAACCCGGCGCTGCCGGCGTTCCAGGTTTGCGTGATGCTGACCAAGCTGCAGCTCAACGACCTGCAGCAATCGCTGAAACTGATCGTCGACGCGGCGCGCAAGACCCAGAGTTCGCCCAAGGATTTCTTCCAGGAAATCGCCAGCGCCAGCGCCTACATGAGCCGCGATCCTTCGGCCCTGCGCAAGGGGGGCAACCTTGCCACGGGCGGGATTCTCGGCGAGTACCTGGAAGGGCTGCCGTACCGCAGCAAATCGCTGAACATGACCCAGGATTTGTGGCTGTCGTTGAGCGTGGCCGAGCAGGAGGATTTCATCGACGAACTCGAATCGAAGATCCGCCTCTACGAAACCTTTCACAACGACCTCGCCAACTGGGTGCGCTTCGGCGATGCCGAGCCGGGCGATGCGTTGTACCGCGTTCCGTTGTCGACGCTGCCGTGATGCTGAACCTGAGCGCGGTGCACAAAAGCCGGGGTGCCGGTGGCCAACGCTACAGCCTGGTGATACCACGGCTGCAATTGCGCGCCGGTGAACAACTGGCGGTGGTCGGCCCCAGCGGCTGCGGCAAGAGCACATTGCTGGACTTGCTGGCGCTGGTGCTCGCGCCGGATCAGGCCGGGCAATTCGACTTCACGCCGGCCAACGCGCCGCTCGACATCGCCAAATTGTGGCGTGCGTCGCAACAAGGCACCTTGGCGGAGCTGCGCAGCCGTCACCTGGGCTATGTTCTGCAAACCGGTGGCCTGCTGGGCTTCCTGGACGTACGCGGCAACATCGAGTTGTCGCGCAAACTGCTGGGCTTGAAGGATGACGGCAGCGTGAAGCGCCTGGCCGGACAATTGGACATTGCCGATCAACTGGATAAAAAACCGGCGGACCTTTCTGTCGGCCAACGCCAGCGGGTCAGTTGCGCCCGGGCCTTGGCCCACGGCCCGCGCCTGCTGTTGGCCGATGAACCAACCGCCGCCCTCGACCCGCTGAACGCCGAGCGCGTCATGCAGTTGCTGGTCGCCCAGGCCCGCGAGCACGGCGTCTGCTGTGTGGTCGCGACCCATGACGAGGCGCTGGCCCGCGCCAGTGGTCTGCAGGTGCGGCGCATCAGTTGCCGTCGCGACGTCGACGGCGGCGTCACTGCCACGCTCGGGGAGGCTTGCTGATGCGCGGCGCGCTGGTGGCTTCCCTGGCCTGGCAGGATTACCGCAACGACGCCTGGCTGTCGGCGTGTTCGGTGCTGGCGTTGGTGGCCGTGGTGGCGCCGTTGCTGGTGTTGTTCGGCCTGAAGTTCGGCTTGGTCAGCAGCCTGACCGAGCGCTTGGAGCGTGACCCGGCCACGCGGGAAATCATCCCTTTGGGTGGTGGTCGTTTCAGTGCCGGATTCGTCGAACAACTGGGTCAGCGCAGCGACGTTGCCTTCGCCTTGCCGCGCACCCGGCAGATCGCCGCGACGGCGGATTTGAGCAGCGAGGCATCGGTGGTCACGGTCGAGATGATTCCCACGGCCGCTGGCGATCCGTTGCTCGAGCATCTGCCGGTGCCGCAAGGCGTGGATCAAGTGGTGCTCAGCCAGACCGCCGCTGAAAAGCTCGGGGCCAAGGCCGGTGATTGGTTGCAGGCCAGTTTCGGTCGGCAAGTGGCCGGTCGCAGCGAGGCGCAGCGCACTCGCGTGCAGGTGTTACATGTGCTGCCACTGGAGGCCTTCGCCCGGGATGGCTTGTTTGCCCCATTGGCGTTGCTGGAGGCCGCCGAGGATTACCGCGACGGTCGTGCCGTGCCCGCGTTCGGTTGGCCGGGCGATGCGGTGGGCGAGGCCGGGCAGCGGGTCTATCCGGCGTTTCGCCTGTACGCGCGCAACCTCGGCGATGTCGAGCCGCTGCGCCAGTACTTCGCCGCAGAGAACCTGTTGGTGTCGACCCAGGCGCAGACCATCGCACAAGTGCAATCGTTGAGCCGCAACCTGTCGATCGTGTTCTGGATCATCGCCGGGCTGGCCTTGGCCGGCGCGTTCGCGGCGATCTTTGCCGGTGCCCTGGCGGCGGTCGAGCGCAAGCGCCGGGAACTGTCGGTGTTGCGCCTGTTGGGCGTGTCCACGGCGGCGCTGTTGTTGTTCGTGGTGTTGCAGGCGCTCTACAGCGCCACGTTTGCGGCCCTGCTGAGTGCCGGCCTGTATGGGCTGGCGCAGTCGGGCCTGAATCATTTATTTGCGCAGATGCCCGGCGAGTACGCCAGCCATCTGTTGGTGCGTCACTACACCTTGGCCCTGGTGGCCGTGCTCGGCGTCAGCGCCGTCGCGGCGGCTTGCGGTGGCTGGCGGGTGGCGCGCATCCAGGCGTGTGAAGGAATTCGCGATGTATAAATTACTGGGCGCCGCCGTGGCGCTGAGCCTGGCCAGCCTGGCCTGGGCCGATGAGAGCACGGACAAGCTGGACAACCCCAAGCCGTTGCCCGACGACGTCAGCCTGCCGCTGCCATGTGAAGGGCAAATGGTGTTCCGCTACGTCTACATTCTCGCCCAAGGCACGCTGGACGATCGCGAGATCAGCCTCGGTTATCCGTTCAGCGAGGGCGAGGCGGGCTATCAACAGTCGTTCATCTCCGGTTATCGCCGGGACTTCATCAACGGCCAGTTCACCCTCAAGGACCTGCCCAAGGACTGGAACAAGACCATCACGCCGTTGATGCCCAAGACCGACGCCAAGACGCCGCTCAAGCCGATGCTGTACTTCATCGGCAAATACGAAGTCACCGCCCGCCAGTACGCCCAGGTCATGGCCCAGGCCCAATCCCTGGCGAGCGGTGAGCCCGCGCCGGCCTGCGAGGCGCTGCTGGCCGAGCTGCCCCAAGGCATGGCTGGGCGGTTGCCCAAGGTGAAACTGTCGAAGTTCGAGGCCGAGCGTTTCTCGGCGGTGTACAGCGCCTGGCTGATGAAATACCACAAGGACTTGCTGCCAGTGAGCGGGCGCGGCAGCTCCGCGGAAGACGGCGGGTTGGGCTTCGTGCGCCTGCCTACCGAAGTGGAATGGGAGTTCGCCGCCCGGGGCGGCCACGCCGTCAGCCGCCAAGACCTGGAAGGACGCCTGTTCCCCCGGCGTCTGGAAGGCAGCGAAAGCGACGGGCCGCTGGCCGATTGGGCGGTGTTCAACCAGGTCGCTGGCGGCACCGGCCAGGCAGCGCGGCTGATGCCCATCGGCACCAAATTGTCGAACCCAATTGGTTTGTTCGACGTGGTGGGTAACGCAGCCGAGATGGTCCAGGAATCCTTTCAGTTGGTGCATGCCGGTCGCCGCCAAGGCGCCTATGGCGGCTTCGTGGTCAAGGGCGGTAATTACCTGGAAGGCGAGGGCACGCTGTTCACCGGCATGCGCCGCGAGTACCCGCTGTTCGCCGCCGACGGTACCGAGCAAAGCAACGAGACCACCGGTTTCCGCGTGGCCGTCGGCGCGTTGTCGGCGCCGCGTTCGCGCTACAAGGAATTGTTCGCCCAATGGCAGAAGGAAGGCCGGCTCGCGTCCCTGACCGATGCCATCGATGACGCCGACGACCCGACCAAGCGACTGGACAGCATCATCGCCGCCAGCGCCGATCCGCGCTTGCAAGCCGAGTTGGGCCTGGTCAACGAAGAGCTCAAGCGCAACGTCTCGCTCATCGCCCAGCAGCGCGAGGAAGCGGCGGGCAATCTGATCCAGTCTTCGGCCCTGGTGGCCGAGACCATCAACAACTACAACATTCGCCTGACCAACCTGCAGAACAGCCGGCAGGCGGCCTTGGATGCCAAGGATGAGGCCAGCGCCACGCTGTTCGCCACGGCCATCGACAACGGCCGCAGTGCGCTGGACGGTGCGGTGGCGATCTACATCGACAACCTGGCAACCGGCACGCGCTACACCGATGCTGTGATCCAGGCGCAGTTCCAGCGCATCAAGGAAGAGCTTGAGCGCAAACCGGTACTGGGCAAGAGCCTGGTGGCGCGTGCAACGTTATTCGTTCGTCATGTCGGGGATTATCGTCAGCAGAAACGAGCCGACCCGGCGGCGATATTGAAGGAATTGCTCGCATCGAGTGCTCAGCGGTCTTGAGTGTTCGTTGTCAGCGAGCTTGGAAGGGACTCAGGCGGCGATGGGGCTGTGCTGAGCTGGTCAAAACTTAAAAACGAGAACACAACTATGCTTTTCTCCCGTAAACCTTTTGCTTCGGTTTCCAAGCGTCATTTGCTGATGGTCGCTGTCGGCTTCAGCACCGTACTGACCGGTTGCGCCACGTCGCCGACCTCCAAGGTCGCGTCGAGCACCAAGGTCGAGTACTACCCGAACTGCTACGAGCCGGTGCAACATCTGCGTTCCACCGAAGGCAACATGACCAAATCGGTCGTCACTGGCGCAGCCGTCGGTGCCGTCGGCGGTGCGCTGCTGGGCGCCCTGACCGCCGATAAGGAAGACCGCGGTCGCAACGCGGCCATCGGTGCCGCGGGCGGCGCCTTCGCCGGTGGTGCTGCCGGTTACTACACCGAGCGCCAGAAGCAGATCGCCGACGACAACATGCGCATCGCCTCTTACGCCGCCGATGTCAGCAAGAGCGCTTCGGACATCGACCGCAGCACCGCGTACGCCAAGGCTTCCCAGCAGTGCTACCAGAACGCTTTCAGCAAACTGGTTGCCGACCGCAAGGCCAAGACTGTCAACGACACCGAAGGACGCAAGCGCCTGGCGGAAATCGTCGCTGGCCTGAAAGAGTCCAATGACCTGATCGTTGCGGTGAACGGCAAGGCGTCCGAAGACCTGAATAATTACACCCAGGCTTACGAGAAAGACCTGCAGCAGGTGGGTGTGCAGCGTACTGACGTGGTGACCGTGGCCACTGCTGACACCACGCAGGTTGTGGCGGCGCAGACCAGCACCAAGACCAAGAAGAAAGTGACGCCGGCTAAGAAGAAAGAGCTTCCAGTGGTGCCGAAAGAAGCGGTCGCTACCGAGAAGACCCTGCAGACCGCCAAGGCCAAGCAGGATGAAAGCAAGCAGGTTGCCAGTGCGGGTACTACTCAGGTGAACAGCATGTGCAAGAATCCGGACTTGGGTGACTGGGCTCCGGTGCCTTGCCCGAATGTTTGATCGGGGGCATATCCGTTGCTGCGGTGATGGCGGCTGGCGGTTACGCCCGTACGGCGTGTCACTTTTGGCAAACGCCCCAAAAGTAACCAAAAGGTCTTGCCCCACCACTCGGCACCTCGCCTAGGCTCGGTGTGCCCGAACGCAGGCATTGCTCCGTGGGCCGCCGCGAAGGGTCATCCATGACCCAGCGCGGCTAACCCGGCATCCATGCCGGGTTGCCCACTGCGCAATACCTGCGTTCGGCCATCGTGGTTAACGGGGCCTCCAGATCAAAAGCCAAGCCGAGGCGGCCTTAGGGCCGATCTGGCTTTTAGTGAGACCGCGTTTCCTCTGTGGGTGCGAGCTTGCTCCGGGCGGCGATCCGACGATGGCGTCGGCTCGGCTTGCCTCGATGTCGGGCCTATCCCTTGGCTGCTGACGCTGCCACCCCCTTCGTTTCCAAATGATCCAACGCTCGCTCAACCAGCAACTGAACCCCATCGGCCATGCGGCTGATCGCCAGGGCGACGCAACGGCGTGATTCGTCGATGTCGTCGGCCAGGTCGGCGGCGATGGTGCTGATGGAGAGCAGGTCTTCGGAGGCGTTGGCGAGCAGGGTTTCGGTGTCGATGTGCGGGGAGACGATGAAGAGCTGGTCTTTATCGGGTTCCGGCGGCGGGGCGGGTTGGGGTTTTAGGTAGTAGTCGAGAGCGCGGTTGGTGGCGTCTTCGAGCCGTTGTTCTTCGATTTTTTCGACGCGCGATTTGTGTTCGTTTTTCGGTGGATTCGGTGAATGCTTGACCATATCTATGTACCAGAGTTGGGGTCGACATCCTTTCGCTTGCATTCGAAGAGGTGGCAACTGTACGTAGGTGTGCAAGACCGGCTGGTACTCCCGGCAGACCCGAAGGTCTCCCACGCACAATTGCCATAACGGACGCGAGCATAAAAAAATGCTCGATCAATAGCCATAACCAATTGCGTACCAATCCGGACTTGCACGTCCGTGTCACCGTTTTTGCGATGACGAACAGAGGTTAGCGGCCCTCGGTACTGCTGCCTAGTTCATGGACAGCCCGGCGTTTTGAAGGAAATGTCCGACGAGTCTGAAGGCCATGGAATGCCGTTTCTAAACATGACTTGGCAGTCATCGTGCGCAAAACGTAGGCGATCTTCAGCAAACCGGATTCGATGATAGCGTTCCGCTGAAGAATCGCTAAACTGCGCCAGCCGTTCATTTTTCTCACGAGGCTGTGCCGATGAAATTTCGTTTCTTGTTGTGGATGCTGGGGTGGTTGATGGGCAAGGCCAGCCGCACCAATCCGGCTTTCCAACAGCAGCTGGGCGACAAGGAGCTGGTGTTCCAGCTGCAAACCCTCGACGGCAAGGTTGCCCGGCACTTCACCGTGAAGAACCAGCGCATCACCAGCCAGTCGGGTGTTTATCCAACGCCGGCCTTCGCCATCGCGTTCAAGGATGCAGGCTATGGCTTCGCCACGATGCAGGCGAAGAACAAGCAACTGGCGTTCATGACCGGGATCCAGGACAAGTCGATCCAGATCAAGGGCAACCCGGCGCTGGTGATCTGGTTTCAGGGGTTGATGAAGTATTTGAAGCCGAGGAAGGCCAAGAAGGTCTAGTCGAGAACCCCGTGGCGAGGGAGCAAGCTCCCTGGCCACAAAAGCTCAGCTGTCTGCGTCGGCAATCAATGACTGAACTGCGAAGCCAATTCCCGCAGCAGCACTTCAGCCTCAAGCACCTTGCTCACCACATCATTGGCCTTTTCCCGAGTCAGTCCCACGCGTTCGAGCAGCGCATCGGGGATGTCTTCGTCCGGGCCGGAGCCGATGCTGCGTGAGCGCAGCAGGCGTACGGCCAGGCACACCAGGTTCGGATAGGCGGCGTATTCACCGTCGTAGTGGGGGTCGTGCTGGAAGCGCAGGGCGGTAGCCAGTTCGTCGGGCATGTCCCAGTAGCGCATCAGCCAGGCGCCGATCTGCTCGCGGCTGATGCCCAGCAGGTGTTGCTCCACGTAGCTGTGGCACAGGTGTGGGTTGACCTCCAGGTGTCGGCAGATCAGCGAGAAGTGCGGCGGGAAGACGTGGGCCAGCAGCAGGTAGCCGAAGTTGTGCAGCAGGCCCGACAGGTAGGTCAGGCCGCCTTCCGGGCGTTGGGCGCGGGGCATGGCGCGGGTCAGGCCTTCGATGACGGCGGCGGTGTAGATCGACTGCTGCCAGTACGGCGTGGTGTGTTGCGGGTGGTCCTTGGGCAGGCTCAAGGTCTTGCCCAGGGCCAGGCCCAGCGCCAGGTTGATCACCAGGTCGAAGCCCAGCACGCGGACGATGGCGTCTTCTACCGAGCGAATCTTGCCCGGCGACGCGTAGTACGGCGATGCGGCCCAGCTCACCACTTGCGCGGCCAGTGCCGGGTCGGTTTCGACGACGCCGGTGATGTCGTCGATGGTGGCGTCGGGGTCGACCCGCAGCTTGATGATTTTTTGCGCGGTTTCGGCCAGCGGCGGGATCTCGATGGTCTCTTCCAGCCGTTGCTGGATGCGCCGCGCGGTGAACGCCTGCACGGCCAGGGTGATTTCCTTGCGGTCGTCGTCCGGGCGGTCCAGGTTGGGTGTGATATTGCTCAAGGGCTCGCCGAACGTCGCGGCGCTGGCCTTGGTGAGCATGCTCTTGAACGCTTCGCTGGTGACTTCCAGCAGCAACCCCGGTTCGCCCGAGTTGATCAGCAGCTTGGGTTCGCGCAGCAAGCCTTCTTCGTACAGGCATGGCGAACTGGTCAGCGCCGGCAGGCCGGGCAGCAGGCTGAGGCTGTGTTTGCCGAGCATGCGCTCGAGGCGCTCGGTCGGCACCGCCGTGAGTTTGCGGCCAGTGAGTTCGGCCAGGCGGTTGAGGTCCAGCAACTGGTTTTGCGGAAACAGGACCATGAGCGCGCCGACGGCATCGTGCAGCAGCACGGCCTGCACTTTGCGAGCGGGGTTGAGGTCCGGTCGCTCGATGACTTCGTCAAAGGCGATGCCCAGTTTCTCGAGCAACTGCCGAATAACAGACGGAGCGTGCGGGGTTTCGGGGACGAGGGCAGCTTCAGTCATGGTCTGTATCCGTTTTCCTACAAGTGGGTCAGTATAACCAGCTTGTCCAACAGGCGCGTTCAGAAAACTGAGCGCGTGCTCACACTTGGCCGTATTGCTGCCCGTGGCGCAGCCAGCGGTCCAGCAGCGGGCTGACATGGTCGGGCCAGCGCTCCAGCAATGCCTGGGCGGCGTCGCGTACTGCCGGGAGCAGGTCGGCGTCGCGCATCAGGTCGGCCACCTTGAATTGAAGCAGACCGGTCTGGCGCGTGCCGAGCATTTCACCCGGGCCGCGCAGTTCGAGGTCTTTTTCGGCGATGACAAAACCATCGTTGGTTTCGCGCATGATGCCCAGGCGCTGGCGGCCAATCTGTGACAGCGGTGGGTGGTAAAGCAGCACGCAATGGCTGGCGGCGCTGCCCCGACCGACCCGGCCACGCAACTGATGCAGCTGCGCCAGGCCCAGGCGTTCGGGGTTCTCGATGATCATCAGGCTGGCATTGGGGACGTCGACGCCGACCTCAATCACGGTGGTGGCGACCAGCAGTTGCAGGGCGCCGGCCTTGAATTCGGCCATCACCGCGGCTTTCTCGGCGGGCTTCATGCGACCGTGAATCAGCCCGACCTTCAGCTCGCCGAGGGCGGCGGTAAGGTCCTCGAAGGTGGTCTCGGCTGCCTGGCAGGTCAGCTCTTCCGACTCTTCGATCAAGGTGCACACCCAATAGGCCTGCCGGCCTTCGGCGCAGGCACTGCGCACGCGCTCGATCACTTCCACTCGTCGGGTATCGGTGACCAGCACGGTATTGACCGGCGTGCGGCCCGGAGGCAGTTCGTCGAGGATCGAGGTGTCGAGGTCGGCGTAGGCGCTCATCGCCAGGGTCCGCGGGATCGGCGTGGCGGTCATGATCAACTGGTGCGGGCACATCCGCCCGCCGACGCCTTTCTGCCGCAAGGCCAGGCGCTGTTGGACGCCGAAGCGGTGCTGTTCGTCGATGATCACCAGGGCCAGGTTCTTGAACTGCACTTCGTCCTGGAACAGCGCATGGGTGCCGACCACCATCGGCGCGCCTTCGGCGATCTGCGCGAGGGCGGCGACGCGGTTCTTGCCCTTGAGCTTGCCGGCCAGCCAGGCGACTTCGATGCCCAGGGGCTCGAGCCAGCGCTGGAAGGTGATGAAGTGTTGTTCGGCCAGGATCTCGGTGGGCGCCATCAACGCCACTTGGTAGCCCGCTTCCAGGGCTTGCAGCGCGGCGAGGGCGGCGACCACGGTCTTGCCTGCACCCACGTCGCCCTGGATCAAGCGCAGCATAGGCTCGGGCTGGCTCAGGTCGTAGGCGATCTCGTTGCCGACCCGCTGCTGGGCGCCGGTGGGGGTGAAACCGAGATTGGCCAGGTACCGCGCCGGCAATTTTGTTGCCTTGGGCATGGCCGGAGCGCGCAATGAGCGCAGGCTCTCGCGCAAGCGCTGCTGGGACAGTTGATGAGTCAGCAGCTCTTCGAAGGCGAGGCGATGCTGGGCCCAGTGGTGGCCGAGGGCGAGCTCTTCCACATCCGCGTCGGCGGGTGGGTGATGCAGGTAACGAATCGCGTCGGCCAGGGGCGCAAGCTGATAGTCCCGGGCCAGCTCCTTGGGCAACCAGTCCGGCAGGCTGGTGGGGCCCAGCATCGTCAGGGTCTGCTGGCAGAGCTGGCGCAGGCGCTGTTGGGTCAGGCCTTCGGTGAGCGGGTAGACCGGTGTCAGGGTTTCCGCCACGGGCGGCGGTTCGTCGCCGGTGATGGCGCGGTATTCCGGGTGATAGATCTCAAGCCCCGAGGCGCCGGGCCGGGCCTCGCCGTAGCAGCGCACACGGGTGCCACGCTTGAGGCCTTCCTTTTGCGCATTGCTGAAATGATAGAAGCGCAGACTCAGCCCGCCGGTGCCGTCCTGCAGGCGCACTACCAGGCTGCGACGCCGGCCCATGACCACGTCGGCGCCGCTGACGGTGCCTTCGACGACCGCGTCCTGTCCTGGCCGCAGATGGCCAATGGGCACGACTCGGGTGCGATCCTGATAACGCAGCGGCAGGTGAAAAAGCACGTCCTGGAGGTTTTCCAGGCCGACCTTGGCCAGTTTCTCGGCCATGGCTTCACCGACACCCTTGAGTGTCGTCACCGGCACTTTCGACAGCTCAGTCATGGCAACGGCTTACTTGGCGGCGGGCGGCTTGGCCACGGAGCACAGGCGGATCGAGTCGGCGAGGATCTCGATGGCCTTGGGTCGCGGGAAGCTGGCGCGCCAGGCGATGGCAACGGTGCGGAACGGCACGGGTGCCGTCAGCGGGCGGACTTCGATCACGCCGGGGGAGTAATGGTGGCTGTCCACCGCCGACAACGGCAGGATCGAAATGCCCAGGCCTGAAGCGACCATGTGGCGAATGGTTTCCAGGGAGCTGGATTCCACGGTGGTGTGCTTGGCGCCTTCGCTGCCCTTGGTCAGCGTCGGGCAGGCTTCGAGCACCTGGTCGCGGAAGCAGTGGCCTTCGCCAAGCAACAACAGGCTCTTGTCGTTGAGCAGACCGGCGTCGATGGTTTTTTTCTGGGTCCAGGGGTGCTGGGCCGGCATCAGGACGTAGAAGGGTTCGTCGTAGAGGGGCAGGGTCAGCACGTCGGCTTCGTTGAACGGCAGGGCGATGATGATCGCGTCCAGCTCGCCGTTGCGCAGCTTGTCGCGCAGCACGTGGGTGAAATTTTCTTCGATGTACAACGGCATCTGCGGGGCGACCCGGTGCAGTTGTGGAATCAGGTGCGGAAACAGGTACGGCCCGACGGTGTAGATCGCGCCGACTTTCAACGGGGCGGTCAGCTGGTTCTTGCCGGCCTGGGCCAGCTCGCGAATGCCCTGTGCCTGTTCCAGCACTTTTTGCGCCTGTGCCACGATGCCTTCACCCACCGGGGTCAGGCGCACCGCGCTCTTGCTGCGCTCGAAAATAAGCACACCGAGTTCGTCTTCAAGCTTTTTCACGCCCACCGACAGTGTCGGCTGGCTGACATGGCAACGCTCGGCCGCGTGGCCGAAATGCTGCTCTTGGGCGAGGGTCACGATGTAGCGTAATTCTGTGAGGGTCATGGCGAAACGTCCGTGAAGTTGCGAGCCAAGCATACCGGCTGCAATCGATAGACGCACGTTATCAGACTGGAGGCGCGGTGCGACACTGGCGAATGTCTGTGTGGTCGTTGCCGGATATGAAAAAGGCATCTTTCGATGCCTTTGGTTTTCATTGTGGCGAGGTTTTCACGTTGGAGTCAGCGCCGACGCTTGTCGATGGAATAAAGGAACGGCGCCGTCAGTTCGACCGTGCCGTTGGTCAACAGGTCGGCCGGTGGCTTGGGCAGCGGTTGGGCGCGACGGATCATTTCCAGGGTGGCCCGGTCCAGATCGGCGTTGCCTGACTTGCCCACCAGTTCGAAGGACACGACGTTGCCCTCGGCATCCACCACGAACCGCAAGCGGTTCATGCCTTCCTTGCCGCGTGCCTGGGCGCTGGCCGGGTACTTCTTGTATTTGCCCAGGTGCGCCAGCAGCGTGCCTTGCCAGCTGGCCTTGGCCGCCAGTTGCGCGGGCGAAGGGCCGGGGGCCGGCTGCGCGGACTTTTCGGTCGGCGCCTGGGTAGGCTGCGTGTCGGCGGGTTTTTGCTCCGATGGCGTTTCCTTCGGCGGCTCCGGCTTCTTTTCCACCGGCTTGGGCTTGGGCGGTTGAGGCTTCGGCTTGGGCTTGACCGGCTTGGGTACGGCGATTTCCGCCTTCGGCGCTTCGGCCAGTTTTGGTAGCGGCAGCTCTTCCACCGGCTCGGGCGGTTGCGGCGGTGCGACGACTTTCGGCGGGGCAGGCGGTGGCGGCGCTGGAACCGGGGCCAGTTCGACCATCATTGCCTGGGGCGGCAATTCGATGGGCGGGCGCGACGTCCAGTTCAGCGTCAGTGCGATGGCGAGCGCGTGCACGCCCAGCACCACGGCCAGGCTACCGCTGTAACGCGTCAGCTTTTGGCGCGTCGTGATCATTTCTTCGGCGCCGTCTCGAGTCCGACCAGGCCGACCTTCAGATAACCGGCGCCGCGCAGGGCGTCCATCACGCTCATCAGGTCGCCGTAGTCCACGCCTTTGTCGGCCTGGAAGAAGATCGTCGTATCTTTCTTGCCCTGGGTCTTGGCGTCGAGGGTCGGGCCGAGGCTCTCGACCTTGATTTCCTCTTCGCCCAGGAACAGGCGCTGGTCCGCCTTGACGCTCAGGAACACCGGCTTTTCCGGCCGTGGCGATGGCTTGGCCGTCGACGCCGGAAGGTCAACCTTGATGTCCACGGTGGCGAGCGGGGCGGCCACCATGAAGATGATCAGCAACACCAGCATCACGTCGATGAACGGCGTGACGTTGATTTCGTGGTTCTCGGCCAGATCGTCGTCTGCGCCTTCTTTCAAATGCAGGCCCATGGCCGATTACCCCACTTTCACCATGTGCGGTTGCGAGCCACGCTCGGGCGGCAGGTGATCGAGATCGCGGCTGACCAGCAGCAGGACTTCGGCCGAAGCATCGGAAACCTGGGCCTTGTAGCCGGCGATAGAGCGAGCAAAGACGTTGTAGATGACCACCGCCGGGATGGCCGCAACCAGGCCCAGCGCGGTCGCCAGCAAGGCTTCGGCGATGCCGGGGGCGACGACGGCGAGGTTGGTGGTCTGGGTCTTGGCGATGCCGATGAAGCTGTTCATGATCCCCCACACGGTACCGAACAGGCCGACGAACGGCGCGGTGGAACCGATGGTGGCGAGCACGCCGGTGCCGCTGCTCATGTTGCGACCGCAGGCGGCAACCAGGCGCTCGAGGCGGAAGCTGACGCGTTCCTTGATGCCTTCCTTCTCGCGGCTGTTGGCCGACAGGCGCATCTCTTCGAGCGCGTCATGTACCAGCAGATTGGCGAGGGTGCCTTCCTTCGCGGCGGCGGCGCTGGCTTCCTTGAGGGTGGCGGCTTTCTTCAGCGCGGCGATTTCACCGCGCAGGCGACGCTTGGCCCCCAACAATTCGAAGCCCTTGGCGATCCAGATGGTCCAGGTGATGATCGAGGCGATGGCCAGGCCGATCATCACGGCTTTGACGACCACGTCGGCGTTCTTGTACATGCCCCAGGGCGACAGGTCGTGGGCCATGCCCAGCGTATTGTCGGCTTCGAGCACTTGAGGGGTATCGGCCTCGACGGCCTGGGCCGGATCGGTGGCCACGGGCGTCGCAACGGGTGCGGCCGGGTCGACGGGCGCCTGGGCGGCCGTAGGCGTGGTGGCCGGTGTGGTGGCGGGCGCCTGGGCATCAGCGAAGGCGGCGCTTGGCGCCAGCATCAGGCTGAGCAGCATGGCTGCCACGGCGCCCCAGGCGCGAGGTCGGTTGGTTGGCGAAGCGGAAGAGAGAGAGCGTGTCATGCTGGCCGGACCTGAGAGGAAAAGAAGGTTGATGTTCTTCCAGGCCTCGTGAGGCCGAGAACAAAAGTGGCGAGCATTATTGCAAGTAATTCTTGTTAACAAAAGTAATACAGTTACTTTTTTTGTCGCATGGCTAGCCGCTTATCCCCTGCGGAAGCTAGTCTGCGGCTTTTCCAGAGGAGTTCATGATGTCCGCGCCTTCTGTTTTGATCGCCGGTTGTGGTGATGTCGGCGGTCGTCTGGCGACGAAACTGCTGGCGGCTGGCTGGCATGTTTATGGCCTGCGCCGTGATGTCTCGCGGTTGCCGGACGGTGTGACTGGCGTTGCCGGCGACCTATTCAATGAGGACTGCCCCATGACTTGGCCGGTAGGCGCTATCGATTGTGTGGTTTATTGCGCCGCCGCCACCGACCACGATGAGGATGGCTATCGGAAGGCATACGTCCAGGGACTGCAGAACGTGCTGGGTTGGTTGGGTGACTACGGGCAGGTGCCCGACCGACTGATTTTTGTATCCAGCAGCAGCGTGTATGGCCAGCAGGACGGTGCGTGGGTCGATGAGACCTCCAAGACTGTCGCTGCCGGGTATTCCGGACGCTTGATGCTTGAAGCCGAGCAGGTAGCACTCAATAGCGGTATTCGCGCAAGTGTCCTTCGCCTGACGGGCATTTATGGCCCGGGCCGCGAATGGCTGCTGACGCAAGTGCGTCGGGGTTATCGCGTGGCGACGGAGCCGCCGCTCTATGGCAACCGGATTCATGCGGACGATGCTGCTGGATTGCTGGCGTTTCTATTGGAAAAGGATCGGCAGGGCGTACAGCTGGAGGATTTCTACATCGGTGTCGACGATGCGCCCGCGCCGTTGGCCGAAGTGGTGGGTTGGCTGCGCGAATATCTGGGCGTGACCGAGTGGGCTGATGACGCCAGCGTGCGCCGCACGGGTAGCAAGCGTTGCAGCAATGCGCGGGCGAAGGCGTTGGGTTGGGTGCCCCGTTATCCGAGTTATCGCGAGGGGTATGCGGCGATTCTGGAAGGGCGCTGCTGATTTTTTCTGCCAGCCGAAAAAACGACTGTGGGAGCGAGCTTGCTCGCGATGAGGGTATAACAGTCAACTCGATGTTGAGCGTTATGGCCTCATCGCGAGCAAGCTCGCCCACAGGGGGACCCCGTCGGGGCTCCTATTGTTTTTCAAGCACCCACTTGCGAGTACCCGGCGTGAACGATGGAATTTCATCGGCGAGAGACGCGTTGACGGTCTCGAAGATTTCCAGCGTCTTGCCGTCGCGGGCAAAGATCCAGGTGTTGCCCAGGCCGTTCTGCTGTAGCCAGATATTGTCGTTGCCGTTGCTCATGGAGGCGCAGCCGCCAGCCAGGCACAAGGCGTAACGATCGGCGCCCGGCAAGCCGCTGACCTGGCCGTCAGGCTGGAATTGCACGGTGGCGCCCTGGCCGGGACCTTCGGCAATGTTCCAGGTACCGCCGAGATAAGCGGAATACAGGGCTCGCTCGAAACTGGCGCCGATGGGTGCGCCTTCCGGTACCTGTACTTGCGCACGGTCGAACACCTGCTGTGGTTCGTTCTCGGTAGCGGTCTGGCTCAGTTGGTCGCCGTCGCGCTTGAGTTCGCTGGCGGAGCTGCCATAGAAATCGACTTTCCAGGCGCCGTCTTCTTCGCCCAGCAACTTGCCTTCAACGTTTTCAAAGCCATTGGTGTAGCGCGCCTGGCCGGCCCGGGTGTTGACGTCCCATTCCAGGTTTGGCCCGTAGGCCTGCAGTGCTTCGCGAAGCGGGCCGCCCTTGGCTGCAGCGTCGATGGCGGCCTGGTTGATCCAGGTGCCGCTGATGTCACGGTCGGCAGGGTCGCTGGCGCAGCCGCTCAGGAGGAGGCCAAGCAGTGAGAAGGCAAGCGCTTTGCGCATGAAGGAATCCTTTCAGAACGAAAACGGCGCAGCGGGTGAGGCTGCGCCGGGCTGTTTATTCGATGACCAGGATGGCGTCCATCTCGACTTGGGCGCCTTTTGGCAAGGCGGCCACGCCAATGGCGGCGCGGGCAGGGTAAGGCTGGTCGAAATACTTGCCCATGATCTCGTTGACCTTGGCGAAGTGGCTCAGGTCGGTGAGGAAGATGTTGAGCTTGACGATGTCCTTGAACGAGCCGCCGGCAGCTTCGGCCACGGCTTTCAGGTTCTCGAAGACCTGAACGGTCTGGGCTTCGAAGCCCTCGACCAGCTCCATGGTTTTCGGGTCCAGTGGGATCTGGCCGGACATGTACACGGTATTACCCGCCTTGATCGCCTGGGAATAAGTGCCGATGGCGGCCGGGGCCTTGTCGCTGGAGATAACGGTCTTGGTCATTCATGACTCCTTGTAATGAGGGCGGGTGAGGCGCTACGCGCGCATCCGGGTGATGCGGATGACCCCTGTCAGGGCGCGCAGTTTCTTGATCACGCGGGCCAGGTGCACACGGTCGTGCACGCTGACCACCAGTTGGACGACGCTGATACGACCGTCGCGTTCGTCCATGCTGATTTTCTCGATGTTGCCGTCGGCGGCGTTGACGCTGCTGGCCAGCAGGGCAATCAGGCCGCGCTGGTGCTCCAGCTCGACGCGCAGTTCGACGTTGAATTCGCCGGTGACATCCTTGGCCCACGAAAGCTGGATGCATTTTTCCGGGTTGTGGCGGATTTCGCTGATGTTGCGGCAGTTGTCCAGGTGCACCACCATCCCCTTGCCGGCAGACAGGTGGCCGACAATCGGGTCGCCCGGAATCGGTGTGCAGCACTTGGCATAGCTGAGCACCAGGCCTTCGGTGCCACGAATCGCCAGCGGGCCCTCAGGGCTTGGCAGCTGTTCGCCTTCGCCAAGCAGGCGGCGGGCGACGACATAGGCCATGCGATTGCCCAGGCCAATGTCTTCGAGCAGGTCTTCGATCAATTCGAGACGGTATTCGTTGAGCATGACCTGCACGCGTTCCGTCGGGATCTTGTCCAGCGAACTGTCGAAACCGTTGAGGACCTTGTTCAGCAGGCGTTCGCCAAGGCTGATGGATTCGGAGCGGCGTTGCAGCTTCAGTGCGTGACGGATGTGCGTGCGGGCCTTGCCGGTGACCACGAAGTTGAGCCACGCCGGGTTGGGTCGCGCGCCGGGGGCGCTGACGATTTCCACCGTGGAGCCGCTTTGCAATGGCTCGGACAACGGTGCCAGGCGGCGATTGATGCGGCAGGCGATGCAGCTGTTGCCGACGTCGGTGTGCACGGCATAGGCAAAGTCCACGGCCGTGGAGCCTTTGGGCAGCTCCATGATCCGGCCCTTGGGCGTGAAGACATAGACCTCGTCGGGGAACAGGTCGATCTTGACGCTCTCGATGAATTCCAGGGAATTGCCAGCCCTCTGCTGCATTTCCAGCACACCCTTGACCCACTGCCGCGCGCGGGCGTGGGTGCTCTTGGGTTGTTCGTCGCCGCTGGATTTGTACAGCCAGTGGGCAGCGATGCCGTTGTTGGCCATCTCTTCCATTTCGCGGGTGCGGATCTGGATCTCGATCGGTACGCCGTGCATGCCGAACAGCGTGGTGTGCAGCGACTGGTAGCCGTTGGCCTTGGGGATCGCGATGTAGTCCTTGAAGCGCCCCGGCAACGGTTTGTACAAATTATGTACAGCCCCCAGCACGCGGTAGCAGGTATCGACCTTGTCGACGATGATCCGGAACGCGTAGACGTCCATGATCTCGTTGAAGGCCCGGCGCTTGCCGCGCATTTTCTTGTAGATGCCGTAGAGGTGCTTCTGTCGCCCGCTGACTTCGCCTTCGATGCCGTCGATCGCTAGGCAATGGCTCAGGGACTCTTCGATTTTGTTGACGATTTCCTTGCGGTTGCCCCGGGCGCGCTTGACGGCCTGGTTGATGCGCGCCGAACGCATCGGGTGCATCGCCTTGAAGCCCAGGTCCTCGAACTCGATGCGGATCGCATGCATGCCCAGGCGGTTGGCGATGGGTGCATAGATTTCCAGGGTTTCCTTGGCGATGCGCCGGCGTTTTTCGCCGGACAGCACTTCCAGGGTGCGCATGTTGTGCAAACGGTCGGCGAGCTTGACCAGGATCACGCGGATGTCGCGGGCCATGGCCATGGCCATTTTCTGGAAGTTCTCGGCCTGGGCCTCGGCCTTGGTCTCGAAATTCATCTGGGTCAGTTTGCTGACCCCGTCGACCAGTTCGGCCACGGTTTCGCCGAACTGCGCTTGTAGCGCTTCCTTGGCAATGCCGGTGTCTTCGATCACGTCGTGCAACATGGCCGCCATCAGGCTCTGATGGTCCATGTGCATGTCGGCAAGAATATTCGCCACCGCAAGCGGGTGCGTGACGTACGCCTCGCCGCTGCGGCGGCGCTGGCCGTCATGGGCTTGTTCGGCGTAGAAATAGGCTCGGCGGACCAGGTTGACCTGGTCCGTGCCGAGGTAGGCCGATAAGCGATCGGCGAGGGCGTCTATGCTCGGCATGATGATGACTCCTGCCGTCTGCTGTGACCCCGCGCCGTGCTACGTCGACCAGGCATAGGCTTAGACCGCCTCGTTGGACTCGTCCTCGAACGCTGCGAACAGCGGTTCGTCTTCAACGATTTCAGCGTTGGCGATGAACTCGTAGCTCATCAGGCCTTCGGCGATTTCACGCAGCGCTACCACGGTAGGCTTGTCGTTTTCCCACTGGACCAATGGCTCTTTGCCGCCGGTGGCCAGTTGACGGGCACGCTTGGTAGAGAGCATGACCAGCTCAAAGCGGTTTTCCACGTGTTCTAGGCAGTCTTCAACGGTTACGCGGGCCATGGTATTCCTCGGAGCGAATGCAATATGCGCGCTGCCCGGTTGGGCGAGCGGACTCGACAGTTTAAAAAAACACCAGCGTTTAGGGAAGCGCTGATTTTTTAACCAAACCCCTCGGCGCGCTGCGAGTACCAATGTAAAGCCGTCGCAGCGGTTTTGGGAAGAGCTGTTCAGCCCAGCAGTTCGGCCAATAATTTACCGAAACGTTGCTGTTGGCGTTTCTGTTGCAGCTGGCTGGCGCGGAAAATCGCCTTCAGGTCGTCCAGTGCATGGGCGAAATCGTCGTTGATGATCAGGTAATCGTAATCGACGTAGTGGCTCATCTCGCTGACCGCTTCGCGCATCCGGCCCTCGATGATTTCGTCGCTGTCCTGGCCGCGGTTGGTCAGGCGCTGGCGCAAGGCTTGCTGGCTCGGCGGCAAGATGAAGATCGAACGGGCGTGGGGCATCAACTTGCGCACCTGTTCGGCGCCTTGCCAGTCGATTTCCAGGATCAGGTCGTGGCCTTCGTCGAGAGTCTGTTGCAGGTAGCTTTGCGACGTGCCGTAGAGGTTGCCGAAGACCTCGGCGCGCTCGAGGAAGTCGCCGTGCTCGGCCATCTTCACGAACTCTTCGCGGTCGACGAAGTGATAGTTCACGCCGTTGACTTCACCCGGGCGCATGGCGCGGGTTGTGTGCGAGACCGAGACGCGGATCTGCGGCTCGGCGTCGATCAGGGCCTTGACCAGGCTGGTCTTGCCGGCGCCCGAAGGCGCGGAAATGATGTAGAGAGTGCCGGTGCTGTGGGTCATGTCGGGTTAGCCTTACTCAATGTTCTGCACTTGTTCGCGCATTTGCTCGATCAACACCTTGAGGTTGACCGCCGCCTGCGTGCTGCGCGGGTCGAAGGCTTTGGAGCCCAGTGTATTGGCTTCGCGGTTGAGCTCCTGCATCAGGAAGTCGAGGCGGCGACCGGCCGCGCCGCCGGACTTGAGCACCCGGCGGACTTCGATGATGTGGGTACTCAGGCGATCGAGTTCTTCGGCCACGTCGCTTTTTTGCGCGAGCATGACCATTTCCTGTTCCAGGCGCTGCGGGTCCAGCTCGGCCTTCATGTCGGCGAAGCGGTCGAGGACTTTCTGGCGCTGGGTGGCGAGCATCTGCGGGACCAGCTCGCGCAGTGTGACGACGTCCTCTTCAATGGACGTCAGGCGCTCGTTGATCAGCCGAGCCAGCTCCGCGCCTTCGCGTTCGCGACCGGCCTTGAGCTCTTTCAGGCCTTGGTTGAACAGCGCCAGCGCCTGCGCGTTCAACGCCTGCGGATCGCTGGCGTCACCTGCCAGGACGCCTGGCCAGGCAAGGACCTCCAATGGATTCAAGGCGGCAGGGTTCTTGATCAGGCTGGCGACGGTTTCGGCAGCGGCGACCAGTTGCGCCGCGCGCTCGCGGTCAATTTGCAGCGTCTTGCCGCTGCTTTCTTCGGTAAAGCGCAGGGTGCATTCCAGTTTGCCCCGGGACAGGCCCTGGCGCAGCGCTTCGCGCACACCGCCTTCAAGGTCACGGAAGGACTCGGGCAGGCGCAGGTGCGGCTCCAGGTAGCGGCTATTGACCGAGCGCAATTCCCAGCTCAGCGTGCCTTGGGCGCCGGCCTTTTCGACACGGGCGAAGGCGGTCATGCTGTGCACCATGGGGATTCCTCGCTATGCAAGCCGGCCACAACCGTGGGTCGTGGGGCCTGGGATCTGTGGATTGATGCTGAAGGACAGCAAAGGCGCAGGATTGTAGCGCAGTGGGACGCATGCGCCCAAACAGCTCCGGTTACAAAAGCGCTGCAGCCCGTCGGTCCGGGCTTTGGGCGTGCTCACCTGTCGCATTGGTTTTTTAGAACTGCCCTCTGGCGGCTCACGGCTCTATAATGTCCGGCAGTTTTCCGTCCCCTGTACAGGTGTTCCCTATGAAACGTCCAAGTGGTCGCGCTGCCGATCAGCTTCGCTCGATCCGCATTACCCGCAACTACACCAAACACGCCGAGGGATCTGTACTGGTCGAATTCGGTGATACCAAGGTCATCTGCACCGTCAGCGTCGAAAACGGCGTGCCTCGCTTCCTCAAGGGCCAGGGGCAGGGCTGGTTGACCGCCGAATACGGCATGCTGCCGCGCGCAACCGGCGAACGGAACCAGCGTGAGGCCAGCCGTGGCAAGCAGGGCGGCCGGACCCTGGAAATCCAGCGTCTGATCGGCCGTTCGCTGCGCGCCGCACTGGACATGTCCAAGCTCGGTGACGTGACGCTGTATGTCGACTGCGATGTGATCCAGGCTGACGGCGGCACTCGCACCGCGTCCATCACTGGTGCGATGGTTGCGCTGGTCGATGCCTTGAAAGTGATCAAGAAGCGCGGCGGCCTGAAGGGCGGCGACCCGCTCAAGCAAATGATCGCCGCCGTGTCCGTGGGCATGTACCAGGGCGAGCCGGTGCTGGACCTGGACTACCTGGAAGATTCCGCCGCCGAGACCGACCTGAACGTGGTCATGACCAGTGCCGGTGGCTTTATCGAAGTGCAGGGCACCGCCGAAGGCGCGCCGTTCCAGCCGGAAGAATTGAACGCTATGCTGGAGCTGGCGAAGAAAGGCATGAACGAAATCTTCGAATTGCAAAAGGCCGCATTGGCCGACTGATCGTTGTGCGCTTCAGACAAGGAGAATGTCATGAGTGATGAGCAAGTCCTGTTGCCCCAGCCGAGCAGAGAAGTGCGGCAATGGGCGATGTTTTGTCACCTGTCCGCACTGGTGGGGATTTTCATTCCGTTCGGTTCACTGATCGGGCCGCTGGTCATCTGGCAGATCAAGCGTGAATCCGACCCGTTCATCGATGCCCAGGGCAAGGAAGCGCTGAACTTCCAAATCACTGTGGCGATCGCCGCGGCCATCAGCCTGCTGCTGATGATTGTGGTCATCGGCTTCTTCCTGTTTGGCCTGGTGGCCATCGGTGCGCTGGTGCTGACCATTATCGCTGGCGTGAAGGCCAATGAAGGGCAGCCGTATCGGTATCCGTTTACCTGGCGGTTGGTTAAATAACGATCAGTAAACGCCTGTCCCTGTGGGAGCGAGCTTGCTCGCGATAGCGATTTTTCATTCAGCATCGATGTTGAATGATCCACCGCCATCGCGAGCAAGCTCGCTCCCACAATGGGTCTTCAACGCCCACAAAAAAACCGACATTGCTGTCGGTTTTTTTGTGATGGGTGCGAATGACGCTTAGATCGTCAGCGTCCAGTCGTAGTCCACGATCAGCGGCGCATGCTGCGAGAACCGTGGCTGGCGGGGCAGGCGGGCGCTGCGTACGAAGCGGCGCAGCCCAGGCGTCAGCAACTGGTAGTCGAAACGCCAGCCCAGGTTGAGCATCTCGGCCTGCTCGTTGTCCGGCCACCAGCTGTATTGGTCGCCTTCACGGCTGACTTCACGCAGCGCGTCGACATAGCCCATGTTGCCAATGATCTCGTCCATCCAGGCCCGTTCCGGCGCCAGGAAGCCAGGAGATTGTTGGCTGTCGCGCCAGTTCTTGATATCCAGCTTCTGTTGCGCCACGTACAGCGAGCCACAATAAATGTACTCGCGACGTTTGCGCCGCTGCTTATCAAGGTAACGGGCGAAGTCGTCCATCAACTTGAATTTCTGATTCAAATCTTCATCGCCGTTCTGCCCCGAAGGGAGCAGCAAGGTCGCGATGCTGACCTTGTCGAAATCGGCTTGCAGGTAGCGCCCGTAGCGGTCCGCCGTCTCGAAACCGAGACCGTTGATGACAGCCTTCGGTTGCAGCCGCGAGTACAGAGCCACGCCACCCTGGGCGGGGACTTCGGCATCGCAGGCATAAAGGAAGTAACCATCCAGTTGGAAGGCTGCATCGTCCAGTTCAAAGGCGGAGGCGCGGGTGTCCTGCAGGCAGATGACGTCGGCATTCTGTGCTTGCAGCCAACTGAGCAAACCACGCTCGACTGCAGCCTGAATACCATTGACGTTCACACTGATGATCCGCATAAATGGCCCCAAAAATCACGTGCGTGTATGATACACGCCGTGTACCTATTTAGCTAAATCCGCGGTATTTGAGGCTTTTTTCATGCAGGCGTATCAGCGCGATTTCATTCGCTTTGCCATCGATCGCGGCGTTTTGCGCTTCGGTGAGTTCACCCTCAAGTCCGGGCGCACCAGTCCGTACTTCTTCAACGCCGGCCTGTTCAACAGCGGAACCGCCCTGGCGCAGTTGGGCCGGTTCTATGCCGCGGCCATCGTCGAGAGCGGCATCCCGTTCGACGTGCTGTTTGGCCCGGCCTATAAAGGCATCCCGCTGGCCGCCACCACCGCCGTCGCGCTGGCCGAACACCACGACCGGGACCTGCCCTGGTGCTTCAACCGCAAGGAAGCCAAGGCCCACGGCGAAGGCGGCAGCCTGGTCGGCGCGCCGCTGACCGGCGATGTGTTGATCATCGATGACGTGATCACTGCCGGCACCGCCATCCGCGAAGTGATGCAAATCATCGCCTCGCAAGAAGGCGCCAAGGCGGCCGGCGTGCTGATCGCCCTGAACCGCCAGGAGCGCGGCAACGGTGAGCTGTCGGCGATCCAGGAAGTGGAGCGCGACTTCGGCATTCCGGTGATCAGCATTGTCTCGCTGAACCAGGTGCTGGAGTTTTTGGCCGACGATCCGCAGCTCAAGCAGCATTTGCCGGCGGTCGAGGCCTATCGGGCGCAGTTCGGCGTCTGAAATGGCTCGTGCTTCTGATCTTGTGGCGAGGGAGCTTGCTCCCTCGCCACAAAAGCATCATCTGAAAAAGTGGTGCAAAAAAAGACCCCGTTCAACCAGGTTGAGCGGGGTCTTTTTTTACGGTGTCGCTTAAGGACGCTTGCGATTGCTGATCAACGTACCCACGCCAGTATCGGTGAAGATCTCCAGCAGGATCGCGTTCGGCACGCGACCATCGATGATCAGCGAACTGCCGACACCGCCCTGGACCGCTTCCAGCGCACAACGGATCTTCGGCAGCATGCCGCCGTAGATCGTGCCGTCGGCGATCAGGTCATCGACCTGCTGGGTCGACAACCCGGTCAGGACCTTGCCGGTCTTGTCCATCAGGCCGGCGATGTTGGTCAGCAGCATCAGCTTTTCGGCCTTCAGCGCCTCGGCGACCTTGCCGGCCACCAGGTCGGCGTTGATGTTGTACGACTCACCGTTGGCCCCCACGCCAATGGGCGCGATGACTGGAATGAAGTCGCCCTTGACCAGCAGGTTCAGCAGGTCGGTGTTGATGCCGACCACTTCACCCACGTGACCGATGTCGATGATTTCCGGCTGGGTCATCTCCGGGGTCTGGCGGGTGACGGTGAGCTTCTTCGCCCGGATGAGCTCGGCGTCCTTGCCGGTCAGGCCGATGGCGCTGCCGCCGTGGCGGTTGATCAGGTTGACGATGTCCTTGTTGACCTGGCCGCCGAGGACCATTTCCACCACGTCCATGGTCTGCGCGTCGGTGACGCGCATGCCATCAATGAAGTGGCTCTCGATCGACAACCGCTTGAGCAGGTCGCCGATCTGCGGGCCGCCACCGTGCACCACTACCGGGTTGATGCCCACGGCTTTCATGAGAACGATGTCGCGGGCGAAGCCGGTTTTCAGCTCCTCGCTTTCCATCGCGTTGCCGCCGTACTTGATCACCAGGGTCTTGCCGACATAGCGTCGGATATAAGGCAACGCTTCGGACAGGACCTTGGCGGTGTTGGCGGCGGCTTCGCGTTCGAGGGTCATTCAGGGCTCCGGTGGTGATTCAAAAATCAGAACGGTAGTTTGAGATCAGGTGCAACACGTTTGAGTTGGGTGTGGAAAACATCCTTGATGCGCTGCAGCTCGGCCTCGTTGTCGGCCTCGAAACGCAGCACCAGCACCGGTGTGGTGTTGGAGGCGCGAACCAGGCCCCAGCCTTGTGGGTAGTCGACCCGCACACCGTCGATGGTGGTCAGTTCGGCGCCTTCGCCCCACTGGGCGTCGTGCAGTGCATCAATGATGCTGAATTTGCTCTCTTCGGTCACATGGATATTGATTTCTGGCGTAGAAATATCGTTCGGGAAGGTTGCGAACAGCTCTTCCGCGGTAGATTGCTCCTTGCTGAGGATCTCCAGCAGGCGTGCCGCGCTGTAGATGCCGTCATCAAAACCGAACCAGCGTTCCTTGAAGAAGATGTGGCCGCTCATTTCGCCGGCCAGCAGGGCGCCGCTCTGTTTCATTTTTTTCTTGATCAGGGAGTGGCCGGTTTTCCACATCAGTGGACGACCGCCGTATTCCTTGATCAACGGCACCAGGCGACGGGTGCATTTCACGTCGAAGATGATTTCCGCGTCAGGGTTGCGTGCCACTACGTCTTTGGCGAACAGCATCAACAGGCGGTCCGGGAACACGACGCTGCCGGTCTCGGTCACCACGCCCACGCGGTCGCCGTCGCCGTCGAAGGCCAGGCCCAGGTCGGCGTTGGTTTCCTTGACCTTGGCGATCAGGTCTTGCAGGTTTTCCAGCTTGCCCGGATCCGGGTGGTGGTTCGGGAAGTTGCCGTCGACCTCGCAGAACAGCGGGATAACTTCGCAGTTCAAGGCTTCGATCAATTGCGGTGCGATCACGCCAGCCGCGCCGTTGCCGCAATCGACCACCACTTTCAAGCGGCGGGCGAGTTTCACGTCCTTGACGATCTCATCGTTGTAGCGCGGGAGGATGTCGACCTTGGTGACGCTGCCCTTGCCGCTGCTCAAGTCATTGGTCTTGAGGCGGGTGTGCAGTGCCTGGATCTGCTCGTTGGCGAGGGTGTCGCCGGCGATGACAATTTTGAAACCGTTGTAGTTCGACGGGTTGTGGCTGCCGGTGAGCATCACACCAGATTTGCCTGCCAGCACGTTGGCGGCGTAGTACAGCGCCGGCGTTGGAACCAGGCCGACATCGCTGACGTGGCAGCCGCTGTCGGCGATGCCCTTGATCAGTTGCTCGACCAGTTCCGGGCCGGACAAGCGGCCATCGCGGCCAACGTTCACGTTCGGTTCGCCCTGGGCCAGGCTTTGGGAGCCGATGGCGCGGCCAATCCAGTAGGCCGTTTCAGCCGTCAGGGTTTCCGGCACGACGCCACGGATGTCGTAGGCGCGGAAGATGCTGTCAGGAAAGATCGGGGCAATTGCGGCTGGGGTGTTCATGGGCGGGGCGCTCTACTCAGGAAGGTGACTGGACACGCCGACATTTGGCGTCGGCAGGCTCAAGCTGAAGGGTATGACGACGTTTTTGGCAGAGAGTTCGCGGTGGGAAAGTGCCATGAGACAGCGTTATCCCGGTCTGAGCGGTCTAAAACCTTGATTCCGGGTGGGAAACCTCGTCGGCAGCCGTTGCGCATATTTAGTCCTGAAACAGAAGCTTAATAAAGCAGCCGGGCAGGGCGCCCGGCCGCAAACGCCGCATCAATGGCTACCGGAGTGCCCGAAACCACCGGCGCCACGCTGGCTTTCGTCGAACTCCTGGACCAGCTCGAAGTGAGCCTGGACCACCGGCACCAGCACCAGTTGGGCAATGCGCTCGCCGATGGCAATGTTGAAAGCGGTCTGGCCGCGGTTCCAGCACGACACCATCAGTTCGCCCTGGTAGTCGGAATCGATCAGACCCACCAGGTTGCCCAGCACGATGCCGTGCTTGTGGCCCAGGCCCGAGCGCGGCAGGATCAGTGCGGCCAGGCCCGGGTCGCCGATGTACACCGACAGGCCGGTAGGAATCAGTAGGGTCTGGCCCGGTTCCAGCACCGTGTCCTGCTTGAGCATCGCCCGTAGGTCGAGACCGGCGGAGCCCGGTGTAGCGTATTGCGGCAGTGGAAATTCGTTGCCGATGCGAGGGTCGAGGATCTTGGCTTGTAGCGCGTGCATTGGAATTAAACCTGGTTCAGCCGTTCGGCGATGAAAGTGATCAGTTGGCGGGCGATCTTGCCCTTGCTGGTCTGGGCGAAAAGCGTGGCGTGCAACTGGCGGTCGATCACGCTGCAGGCGTTTTCTTCGCTGTTGAAGCCGATGCTCGGGTTGGCGACGTCGTTGGCGACGATCAAGTCGAGGTTCTTGTCCTTGAGCTTGCGCGCGGCGTAATCGAGCAGGTGTTCGGTTTCGGCGGCAAAACCCACGCTGAACGGACGATCGGTACGAGTGGCGATGGTGGCCAGGATGTCCGGGTTGCGCACCATTTGCAGGAGCAGGCCGTCGCCGCTTGTAGGGTCTTTCTTCAATTTTTGCGGGGCGACGACTTCAGGTCGGTAGTCCGCTACCGCAGCCGAGGCGATGAACAGGTCGCAAGGGATCGCCGCTTCGCAAGCCGCGAGCATGTCCCGCGCGCTGACCACGTCGATGCGCGTGACCCGGTCCGGGGTCGGCAGGTGCACCGGACCGGTGATCAGCGTCACTCGGGCGCCAGCCTCAACGGCCGCTTCGGCGAGGGCGAAGCCCATTTTTCCGGAGCTGTGGTTGGTGATGTAGCGCACCGGGTCGATGTTTTCCTGGGTCGGTCCGGCGGTGATCAGCACGTGCTTGCCCGTCAGGGCCTCGCGCTTGAAGCAATCGGCGGCGCACTGGGCCAGGTCGGTGGCCTCAAGCATGCGCCCCATGCCGACATCGCCGCAGGCCTGGCTGCCGGAGGCCGGGCCGAAGACTTTCAAGTCGCGGCTTTCGAGCAGGTGCAGGTTGTCCTGGGTAGCCGGGTCGCGCCACATGGCCTGGTTCATGGCCGGCGCGACGGCAACCACTGCGTCGGTGGCGAGCACCAGGGTGGTTAGCAGGTCGTCGGCGATGCCCTGGGCCAGGCGGGCTATCAGGTCGGCCGTGGCCGGGGCGATCAACACCAGGTCGGCCCACTTGGCCAGTTCAATGTGGCCCATGGCTGCTTCAGCCGCGGGGTCGAGTAAATCCAGGTGGACCGGGTGTCCGGACAGGGCTTGCATGGTCAGCGGGGTGATGAACTCACTGCCGCCACGGGTCATGACGACCCGCACTTCCGCGCCCTGGTCGATAAGCCTGCGAACCAGCTCGGCGCTCTTGTAGGCGGCAATGCCGCCGCCGACGCCCAGAACGATGCGTTTCCGATACAGCCGCTGCATAGGCCTGCCTTTCGATTTCAGTGGTCAGTGCAGGGCGAAACCCTCGGCATGAGCCTGCCTGGGTGAAAATCGCCTGCAAAAAAGATGGGCTAAGATATCACAGCGTCCGCTACGGAACAGCGGCGCCCACTATCAGGGAGATACCATGAGTATTCGGGATTGGCCCGTGGCCGAGCGGCCGCGGGAAAGGTTGTTGGCGTCCGGGGCGGGAAGCCTTTCAGACGCCGAGTTGCTGGCGATTTTTTTGCGCACGGGCGTTGCGGGCAGGAGCGCAGTGGACCTGGCGCGAGAGCTATTGATCCAGTTTGGCAGCCTGCGTGCGCTGCTTGAAGCGGATCAGATCACCTTCAGCAACCATATGGGACTTGGCCCCGCAAAGTTTGCCCAGCTTCAAGCCGCTCAGGAAATGAGTCGTCGGCATTTGGCTGAACGGGCACGGGAAAAAACCACCCTGGAAAGCCCGTTCGCGGTTCGTGAATATTTGAAATCGATGTTGCGCCACGAGCCTCACGAAGTGTTTGGTTGCCTGTTTCTCAATGCCAAGCACCAGGTGCTGACCTTCGAGGCGCTGTTTCGCGGCTCGATCGACAGCGCCAGCGTCCATCCTCGCCAAGTAGTCAAGAGAGCCTTGGCTCACAACGCCGCCGCTGTGATCCTGTGCCACAACCACCCTTCCGGCAACACCGAGCCCAGCCAGGCCGACCGTGTGCTCACCGGACGGCTCCAGGAGGCGCTGGAGCTGATCGATGTGCGGGTGCTCGACCATTTCATCATCGGCGATGGGGACCCGCTGTCCATGGCGGAGTATGGATGGATGTGAGGCGCGACCTGACGATATGAATCCTTGTGGGAGCGCTTCAGGCAGGGTTATTTGAGACTGACCTTGGAATAATCCTGGCGCCCAAACGGGCTCACCGAATAACCCTGCACATCCTTGCGGGTCAATGCGAACGCAGTCGGGTGCGCCAACGGCAGCCAGAGGGCTTGCTGCTGGATCTGCGCCTGGGCCTGTTCGTAGAGCTTGGTGCGCACGCCTTGTTCACTGGTCGTCTTGCCGGCACTGATCAGCTTGTCCAGGTCCGGGTTGCAATAACGGGCGAAGTTGGTGCCGGACTTGACCGCCGCGCAGGAAAACTGCGGCGTGAGGAAGTTGTCCGGGTCACCGTTGTCCCCAGCCCAGCCCATGAACAGCAGGTCATGCTCGCCGGCCTTGGCGCGGCGGATCAGTTCGCCCCATTCGATCACGCGGATTTCCGCCTGGATGCCGATCTCCGCCAGATCCGATTGCAGCAACTGTGCCCCCAGGCTCGGATTGGGGTTGAGCAGGCTGCCGGAAGGGCGGGTCCAGATTGTGGTCTTGAAGCCTTCCTTCAAACCGGCCTTGGCCAGCAAGTCCCGGGCCTTGGCCGGATCATGGGCATAGCCGGGCAGGTTTTTGGCGTAGCTCCATGTGTTCGGTGGGTAAGGACCGTTGGCCGCTTCGGCCGTGCCTTCGAAAACAGTCTTGAGATAGCTGGCCTTGTCGAAGGCAAGATTGATGGCTTGGCGGACTTCCGGTTTATCCAAGGGCGGGTGTTGGCTGTTGATCGCCAGGAAAGCGGTCATGAACGCGTCAGTCTGTTCCACTTTCAGCGTGGGCTCCTGCTTGGCAGCCTGTACGTCCAGCGGCTTGGGCGACAATGCGATCTGGCATTCATTACGTCGCAGTTTCTGCAGGCGAACGTTGGCGTCCGGGGTGATGGCGAAGATCAGCGGATCCACCTGGGGCTTGCCGCCGAAATATTCACCGTTGGCCTTGTAGCGAATCGAGGCGTCTTTCTGGAAGCGGTTGAAAATGAACGGGCCGGTGCCGATGGGCTGGTTGTTGAGTTGTTCCGGCTTGCCGGCCTTCATCAATTGGTCGGCGTACTCGGCTGAATAAATGGACGCAAAACCCATGCTCAATGTGGCCAGGAAAGTCGAATCGGCGTGGTCCAGCGTGAATCGCACGGTCAGTGGGTCCAGCGCGTCGATTTTGGTAATCAGCGCCGGCAGTTGCATGGACTGGGCGTGAGGGAAGCCACTTTGCGCAACCTTGTGCCAAGGGTTGGCCGGATCCAGCATGCGATCGAAGCTGAACTTGACGTCTTCGGCGGTCAGGTCGCGGCGCGGTGTGAAATAGTCGGTGCGATGGAACTTGACCCGTGGACGCAGCTTGAAGACATAGGTCAGGCCATCGGGCGAGACTTCCCAACTGTCGGCCAGGCTCGGCACCACCTTGCCGCTGGCCGTGTCGAAGTCCACCAGGCGGTTCATGAGCACGTCGGCCGAAGCATTGGTGGTGGTCAGTGAATTGTATTGAACGACATCGAACCCTTCCGGGCTGGCCTCGGTACATACGCTCAGGGCGGCGGCCTGGGCCACCGGGCCGATCAGCAGAGGGGCGAGCAACAGTGGTAGGGCAGCGAGGCGCATGATTTGATTTCCTGTGCAGGTCGGAGGCCCATCTGCGAGTGCAGTCTGGAAAAGGTCTACCCTAGTGGCCTCGCCTGCAAATGACTATCCCCTTTTTGCATTTTCCGGCACTCTTTCCTGCGCTTCGCAGGAGGTGTCCTGGGTGCCAACTCGTCATCGACCGAAAAAAACCTGCGTGCCACGACGAGCGGTAAGGGCATCGCCGACCCTTGCCCTAGCCGCCTGGGGCTGTTGGGCGACGATTTACAATGAAGACAAATCACACCGGCTGTTGTTGTGCCTGGGTCTTTCTGGTATAAAGCAGCGCTCTTTTCTAGGGGCCCGGTTCCTTCACTGTAGGTGTAGCCGGTAAGACCCTTAAAGAAACGCGGCGCCTGGCGCCAAATGACTGAGAGATTAAGCGGCCAACCCATGCCGGGTTGGGCATGAGGTTTAGAGGGCTGAGGCATGTCTAGAGTCTGTCAAGTTACCGGTAAGGGTCCGGTGACTGGGAATAACATTTCCCACGCAAACAACAAAACCCGTCGTCGTTTCCTGCCGAACCTGCAGCATCACCGCTTCTGGGTTGAAGAAGAGAAACGTTTCGTACGTCTGCGCGTATCTGCCAAGGGCATGCGCATCATCGACAAGCGTGGCATCAGTGTCGTGCTGGCCGAACTTCGTCGCGATGGCAAGGTTTAAGGGAGCTAATCATGCGTGAATTGATTCGTTTGATCTCGAGCGCCGGTACTGGTCACTTCTACACTACCGACAAGAACAAGCGTACTACCCCGGACAAAATCGAGATCAAGAAATATGATCCGGTTGTTCGCAAGCACGTGATCTACAAGGAAGGCAAAATCAAGTAATTGATTTTTCCCTCTTGCAAAAAAGGGCCCGTATCGTGAGATACGGGCCCTTTTTTGTTGGTTTAGAGATCAACCACATTTGATGCCGATGATGATCCTGTTGGCATCGGTCTGAAGGTTGATACGTCGCGGGCGAAGATCCCAGCTTGTAGGGTATTTGGGCCCAGTAGCCCGAACAGGGGCCCCGTTGGCCAGAGCTCGAACCTCTTCAAGTAATTCAGGGGTGCATTTTTGGCCAATGGTGTACTGGGCGATGGCGATGTCGCATTGATCGTTAGGTGTGGGCGTGACAATGACGTCGATTTGATCAGGCATTTCTAGCCTCCTTGCTAATAATTGAAAAGTTAAGGCACTCACCGTTCGGGTAGCTCGCGCGTCCTGCGCGTGCTGTTGCGACGATAATTTGCGTGGTGCCTGTGGAACGTTTTAGTTGTCGCTGCGCCAGATGACCATTGATTAAGTGTCACTGACTTTTACGGTGCAATTCAGACTTTCGCTTCAAACACCACGTAGATCTTGCGGCACGGTTCCAGCACCTCCCAGGTGCCCTTGAATCCCGCGGGAATCACAAAGCGATCGCCGGCCCGAAGCGTCTTGGCATTGCCATCGCTGTCGCGCAGCACGGAGACGCCCTGGACGATTTCGCAGTATTCGTGCTCCGTATAGTTGACCGTCCACTGGCCGACGGCGCCTTCCCAGACCCCGGCATTCATCTGGCCGCAAGGGCTGTTGTAATGATTGAACACCGCTTGTTCGGGATCCCCCTTGAGCACCTTGGCCGGGTCCGGGCGGTAACGATCGGCGGGGGTGTTGGCCTGGCCGAAATCGACGATGTCCTGGATGCTCATGCGCTTGATCTCCGGTGATGGCTTGGAAGCGTCGAGTCTATGTTTATTAAAACGAACATCGCAAGGTCGTTTGCCAGCGTTGTGTCAAATATATTGAAACATCCCCGGCGGCTGGTTTAGGGTGGCGGGTGTTCCGTGCCGAAAACAGCGCCGAAAACAGGCTGGCCGGGCAGAATTCTTGAGCGCTGCGGGTGCCGCGGCGTTCCTACCCAATAAGAGGAGGACACTCGCATGACCACCCTGACTCGTGCCGACTGGGAACAGCGTGCCCGCGACCTGAAGATCGAAGGCCGCGCGTTCATCAACGGCGAATATACCGATGCGGTGTCCGGCGAAACCTTTGATTGCCTCAGCCCGGTCGATGGACGCCTGCTGGGCAAGATTGCCAGTTGTGACGTGGCCGACGCCCAGCGCGCCGTCGAAAATGCCCGCACCATTTTCGATTCCGGCGTCTGGTCGCGCCTGGCGCCGAGCAAGCGCAAAGCCGCGATGATTCGCTTTGCCGGCCTGCTCAAGCAGAACGCCGAGGAGCTGGCCCTGCTGGAAACCCTCGACATGGGCAAGCCAATCAGCGACTCGCTGAATATCGACGTGCCCGGGGCCGCCCAGGCACTGAGCTGGAGCGGTGAAGCCATCGACAAAATCTACGACGAAGTGGCCGCTACGCCGCACGATCAGTTGGGCTTGGTGACCCGTGAACCCGTCGGTGTGGTCGGCGCCATCGTGCCGTGGAACTTCCCGCTGATGATGGCTTGCTGGAAGCTCGGCCCGGCTTTGTCCACGGGCAACTCCGTGGTGCTGAAACCTTCGGAAAAATCCCCGCTGACCGCGATCCGCATCGCTGCCCTGGCGATTGAAGCCGGCATTCCCAAAGGCGTGCTGAACGTCCTGCCGGGCTACGGCCACACCGTTGGCAAGGCCCTGGCCTTGCACATGGATGTCGATACGCTGGTGTTCACCGGCTCTACGCGGATCGCCAAGCAACTGATGGTCTATTCCGGTGAATCCAACATGAAGCGCGTCTGGCTGGAAGCCGGCGGCAAGAGCCCGAACATTGTGTTCGCCGACGCCCCGGACCTGCAAGCCGCCGCCGAATCCGCCGCCAGCGCCATCGCTTTCAACCAAGGCGAAGTCTGCACCGCCGGTTCACGCCTGCTGGTGGAGCGTTCCATCAAGGACACCTTCCTGCCGCTGGTGATCGAGGCGCTCAAGAGCTGGAAGCCCGGCAACCCGCTGGACCCAGCCACCAATGTCGGCGCTCTGGTCGATACCCAGCAGATGAATACCGTACTGTCCTATATCGAGGCCGGTCACAGCGATGGCGCCAAGCTGGTGGCAGGCGGTAAGCGGATCCTCGAGGAAACCGGCGGTACGTATGTCGAACCGACGATTTTCGACGGCGTGAGCAACGCGATGAAAATTGCCCAGGAGGAGATTTTTGGCCCGGTATTGTCCGTCATCGCCTTCGACAGCGCCGAAGAGGCCATCCAGATCGCCAATGACACACCTTATGGCCTGGCGGCCGCTGTGTGGACCAAGGATATCTCCAAGGCCCACCTGACCGCCAAGGCGCTGCGCGCCGGCAGCGTCTGGGTCAACCAGTACGACGGCGGCGACATGACCGCGCCGTTCGGTGGCTTCAAGCAGTCAGGTAACGGCCGGGACAAGTCGCTGCATGCATTCGACAAATACACCGAGCTGAAGGCCACCTGGATCAAGCTTTGACGAAATGACAGCTCCGGATTCGCTCGGGGTCTCAAGTAGCGCAAGTCCCCTGTGGGAGCGGGCTTGCTCGCGATCAGCGGTATGACAATCGACGACGTCGTTGAATGTTGCGCCGCCATCGCGAGCAAGCTCGCTCCCACCTTGTTTTGAGTGATTGTCGCAGGAGCGTCGAAATGCGTTGGGCGACTTATTTCGCCGTGTTGGCGTCTGTCCTGAGTGTCGGCCTGGCGCTGGGCGTGAGCATGCCGCTGGTGTCGCTGCGCCTGGAGGGCTGGGGTTACGGCTCGTTCGCCATCGGCGTGATGGCTGCCATGCCGGCTGTCGGGGTGCTGGTCGGGGCCAAGGTGTCGAGCCGGCTGGCGGCGTACTTCGGCACGGCGGCGTTGATGCGCCTGTGCCTCTGGGGTGGGGCGCTGTCCATCGGGTTGTTGGCGCTGTTGCCCAGCTATCCGGTGTGGTTGCTGCTGCGGTTGGTGATTGGCGTCGTCCTGACGTTGGTGTTCATCCTTGGCGAGAGCTGGATCAATCAACTGGTCATCGAACAGTGGCGCGGTCGGTTAGTGGCGCTGTATGGCAGCAGCTATGCCCTGAGTCAATTGTCCGGCCCGTTGCTGCTGGGCGCATTGGGGACCGATCACGACTATGGCTTCTGGGTGGGTGTCGGCCTGCTGCTGGTCTCGCCGTTGCTGCTGCTTGGCCGCAGCGGGGCGCCCACCAGCGAAGCCAGCGCGGTCACTTTCAAGAATTTATGGGAATTTTGCCGTGGTTTGCCGGCGATTGGCTGGGCCGTGTCGTTGTTCGCCGCATTTGAAGCCATGATCCTGACACTGCTGCCGGTCTATTGCTTGCGCCAGGGTTTCAGCGCTGATGTCGCGCTGGCGATGGTCAGCACGGTGGTGGTCGGCGATGCCTTGCTGCAACTGCCCATCGGTGCCTTGGCCGATCGCCTTTCGCGTCGGTCGTTGTTCACTGGCTGCGCGGTGGTCTTGATGGTGTCCAGCCTGGCGGTGCCGCTGTTGATCGACACGCTCTTCATCTGGCCGCTGTGGGTACTGTTTGGCGCCAGCGCGGGAGGGCTGTTCACCTTGTCGCTGATTCTGATCGGCGAGCGTTATCGCGACGATGCGCTGGTACGGGCCAATGCTCATATCGCTCAGCTTTGGGGGATTGGATGCCTGGTCGGTCCTTTGCTGGCGGGGGCGGGCAGCCAATGGATCAGCGGGCATGCGCTGCCCTTGTTCATGGCGGCAGGGGCGTTCGGGTTGGTGATTCTGTTGTTGCGACAAGGGGCTTTCGGGGCGACACAGCCCGTCTAAAGCATCCTCTCAAGCCCGATGGTGGTGGCGAACCAGGCATTGAACCGGCGCCACCAGCTACCAGGCTCACGGTCCAGATCGTGTAGCTGGCCGTTGTCTTCAGTGGTCCATACCAACCTTCCGTCTTCGAGCCGGGCCTGATAACTCAGAGTCGGCGCCATGCCCTGCAAGGCCAGCTCGCGCACCTGGCCGGCAAGCTCCGGGCTGTCCACCAGTACGCCGACCTCGGTATTCCACAGAACCGAGCGCGGGTCGAAATTGAACGAGCCGATGAAGGACTTTTGCCGGTCGAAAATAATCGCTTTGCTGTGCAGGCTGGAGTCCGACTCGCCGTAGGACTTGCTATAGAACAGATGTGGGCTGCTGCCATCATCGCCCGGCTGTCGTCGAAGTTCGAACAGGCGCACGCCGTGCTGCAACAGGGCCTTGCGATACGGCGCATAGCCGCCGTGCACCGCGGGCACGTCAGTAGCTTCGAGCGAGTTGGTCAGCAGGCTCACCGACACGCCGGCATCGGCGCGACTGGTCAGGTACACCAGGCCCGGCTGGCCGGGAACGAAGTAGGCCGAGATCATGATCAATTCCTTGCTCACTCCGGTCAGCTCCGGCCCCAGTTGCGTCGTCAGCAGCAATTGGGGATCAGGTTCATCCCTTGCGAGTACTTTGCTCGGCGCATCCCACAACGCCTGGTTCCAGGCCCAGATCAATTGACTGCGCCAGGTATCCAGGCGTGGCTGGGTCTTGTAGGTGGTCAGCTGTTGATACAGCGCCTGGTTTTCCTTGTGCGTCTGCTCCAGGGACGCCTGCAGGCGCAAGCGGCTTTCGGCCAGGTCTTGGGCGGCGGGCCGACGGGACATGAACTGTTCGATAGGCTTGCTCAGGGCACTGTTCCAGTATTGGTCGAAGCTGTGTCCCAGCTGTTCGGCCACCGGTCCGACGCCGAGCAGGTCGATGTCGGTGAAGTTCAGATTGGGTTCGGCATCGAAGTACTCATCCCCGAGGTTTCGGCCCCCGACGATCGCCATGCTGTTGTCCGCCAGCCAAAGCTTGTTGTGCATGCGGCGGTGTTGCAGTGAAAGGTTGAACAGCCGTCCGAGGCTGCGGGTCACGCCAGTGGCGCGCCCAAGGTGCAAAGGGTTGAACAGGCGGATCTGGATGTTGGGGTGGGCAGCGAGCGTCGCGATGGTCTGCTCTTGCCCGTCGCTGGTGGTGTCGTCCAGCAGGATGCGCACGCGCACGCCCCGGTCGGCGGCCTTGAGCAACTCGTCCACCAGCATTCGCGTGCTGATCCCGTCGTGGACGATGTAGTACTGCAAATCCAGGCTGCTCTGGGCGTTGCGGATCAATTCGGCACGGGCGGTGAAGGCCTCGGTGCTGTCCGATAGCAGGCGAAAACCCGAGCGACCCTCGTGAAGCGCGGCCTGGGCCTGGACTGAGCGACCGAATGTCGATTGCTCCGCCGGCAACGCCTGGCTGGGCTCGCGATTAATGTCCAGGCTCGTACAGCCGCAGAGAAGCGTAGCAAGCAGCAGAGCAAAAGGCAGCGTCAGATGTGGTCTCAAATCAAGTCGTCCCGGATCGTTGCGAGGAAGTATGGCATGGCTTTGTGATTCATCCTGTTTGAGGGATACGACGCTTCAGGCTGTGGGAACCCGCCTCGGAAGTTGAAAAGCCACAAGCCATGCTGAAAAAGCCGGTTCCTCGCAAAGTCTTTTCCTGATCGCGGCGACTTTCATCGGCAATGTATGAATCGCTGAGGCGGGCAGATTCGTCGTGGGGTGCAGTCAGCGGTTCGCTGACTCGCTACAAAAGCGCGGGCGGGAACGGCAACTCGCGCATCAATACGACATGGTCACGGGCATTCGATTGGGCGACGTTTTCATTGAGGGGCGTGCTGTGGCGGCCGCGTTGCCGGCCTACCAGGCGAGCCGCATTGAGATCGACACGGTCAGCTTGCCGCGCAACGTCGAGGTGCCTAACGGGTTCCAAGAAGTGCGCGCGGCGCGTGGCGCGGTCCCGCGGCTCGACTTTCAGGCCGGCATGGTTCGCCGTCTGATGCTGTACGTGCGCAACGAAGAAGGCGCGCCCGTGGCGAAAGGCCTGGGCGTCTATGATCATCAAGGGCAGTACCTGACGACGGTAGTCGACGCTGGCCTGATCTACCTGGAGGACGCCCCCGACGTGGTTCGTCTCAACGTGACGCGTGCCGATGAGCGAATCTGCCGTCTGGAATTCGACACCCGCCAATTGCCCGCTTCAACCGAACCCTACGACCGTCTTGAGGTGGCTTGCCAGGAAGGCTGAGCTCAGCGGTGCCTTGGGTGTGGGCACGCACGCTCAATGGCCATCGGGCACGTCCGCCAGTAGTCTGCCGGCTGCTGTGCCGACCTTGCGCACGGCGTCCTCGATCTGTGCCGTTGGCTTGGCAGCGTAGTTCATGCGCAGGCAATTGCGGTACTTGCCTGACGCCGAAAAAATACTGCCGACGGCGATCTGTACTCCTTGATCATGAAGCATGCGGTTGAGCTTCAGCGTATCGAAACCTTCCGGCAGTTCGACCCAGAGCATGAAGCTGCCCCGGGGGCGACTGGCGCGGGTGCCCTGGGGAAAGTAGCGGCTCACCCAGTCGATCATTACGTCGCGATTTCGCTGGTACTGCGCGCGCATCCTCCGCAAATGGGGCTCGAAATGGCCAGCCTTGAGAAATTCTGCAATGGCGATCTGGGGCTGCGGCGCGGTGGACCCGGTGCTGATGTATTTCATGTGCAGCACCCGTTCCAGATAGCGGCCGGGTGCAACCCAGCCCACGCGCAAGCCCGGCGCCAGGGTCTTGGAAAAAGAACTGCAAAGCAGGACGCGACCGTCTTCGTCGAAGGACTTTATCGTGCGTGGGCGTGGGTAGGTGTAAGCCAGTTCGCCATACACATCGTCTTCGATAATCGCCACATCGAAACGCTGTGCCAAGGTCAACAAGGCGCGTTTGTTGGCCTCGGGCATGATGTAGCCCAGCGGGTTGTTGCAGCTTGGCGTCAACTGTATGGCCTTGATTGGCCATTGTTCCAACGCCAGTTCCAAAGCTTCCAGGCTGATGCCGGTGAGTGGGTCGGTGGGTATTTCCAAGGCTTTCATGCCCAGGCCTTTGAGCGTCTGCATGGCGCCGTGGAAGCTGGGAGAGTCCACCGCGACGATGTCCCCTTGCTCGCACGTGGCGCGAACGCTGACGGACAATGCTTCATGGCACCCGGTGGTGACGATCAGGTCGTTGGCGCCCAGTTGGCAGCCGGAATCCAGCGACAGCCGGGCGATCTGTTCCCGCAGTTCCAGGTTGCCGTAGATATTGTCGTAATACAGGCCGGGCATGTCTTGCCGCCGGCTGATCTGCGCCAGGCTACGCAGCAAGGGCTTCATCGTCGGCGAGTGGATATCCGGCATGCCGCGGCCCAGTTGCACGACGTCCTTGCGCGGTATGGCGCGTATCAGTTCGAGCACCTGGTCCCATTGGGAAATGTCTACCGGGCGCTGGGCTGGACGGCCCACCGCTGGCAGGTCCGGCAGTTCCCGGCTGACCGGGACGAAATAGCCGGACTTGGGTTTCGGCATCGCCAGCCCGCTGTCTTCCAGCATGCGATACGCCTGCTGGACCGTGCTCAGGCTGACCCCGTGTTCGGTGCTCAAGGCGCGCACCGACGGCAGCCGGTCACCGGGGCGGTAGAAGCCTTGTTCGATACGGGTGCCGAGCAGTTCGGCGAGATTCACGTACAGAGTCATGGTGCATTCTCGATGAAGTGGGAAAGCGACAACCCATACAGTTGTGGCGCAAAACTTCGATTCAGTGTCGAAAATGCCCAATCTGTATGCTTATAAAAGGTACTGGTTGAATCTGTATTGCTTGTGGCTGTCCGCGCATCATGAAAGCTCTGGCTACCCAAGTAAACAGGAGCGATCAAAATGAACGGCTTGAGCGATGTACGGCTGACGTTACACAGTCAGGAACTGGCGGCTGGGCAGGTAAAGGAGCTGCGCAGCGGGGTCTTGCGCAATGCTCCAGCCGGCCTGAGTCGCTGGGGACTGTTCTGGCATCGTTTGCATACACGCAAAGCATTGCTCGACCTTTCGACCGAACAGTTGCGTGACATCGGGCTGAGCCGGGAAGAGGCCCGGGCGGAAGGCCTGAAGCCGTTCTGGCGGCTTTGAATCGATAGAAGCCCGTGACGAGGGAGCAAGCTCCCTCGCCACGGTTACACCAGTTCTTTCAACCGATGCCACAACATCCCCAACGCCAGCAGCGGCGAGCGCAAATGCTTGCCGCCCGGGAACGTCATGTGCGGGACCTGGGCAAACAAATCGAAGCCACCTCCCTGCTGGCCACTGATCGCTTCGGCCAACAGTTTGCCCGCCAGGTGCGTGGCGTTTACGCCATGGCCGGAATAGGCCTGGGCGTAATACACGTTCGGCTGGTCTTTGAGGCGACCGATCTGTGGCAGGCGATTGGCGCCGATGCCGATCATCCCGCCCCATTGATAATCGATCTTCACGTTCGCTAGCTGAGGGAAAACCTTGAGCATTTTCGGACGCATGTAGGTGCCGATGTCCTGCGGATCGCGCCCGGAATAATGACAAGCCCCACCGAACAACAGGCGGCGATCCGCTGAAAGCCGGTAGTAATCCAGCGCCACCCGCTGATCACAAACCGCCATGTTCTGCGGCAATAGCGCACGTGCCTGAGTGTCGCTCAACGGCTCGGTAGCAATGATGTAGCTGCCGGCCGGCAGCACTTTGCCGCTTAATTCCTGGTTCAAGCCGTTGAGGTAGGCGTTGCAGCCCAGTACCAGCGTCTTGGCCCGGACCGAGCCGTGCTGGGTGTGCACCTTCACTTCAGGGCCGTAGTCGATACGGGTGACTGCCGATTGCTCGAACAACCGAACCCCCAGTTGCTGGGCCGCCGCCGCTTCTCCCAGCGCCAGGTTGAGCGGATGCAGATGGCCCGAGCCCATGTCGATCAGGCCACCAACGTAGCGATCCGAACCCACCACGCTGTGCATTTCTTCGGCTTGCAACAGTCGGGTTTCGTAGCGATAGCCCAGGCTGCGCAATTCTTCGGCGTCTTCGGCGAAGCCCTGTAGATCACCGGGTTTGTTGGCGAGGTCGCATTAACCCCAGCTCAGGTCGCAGGAAATCTGAAAACGCTCGACTCGCTGCCGGACGATTTCCACCGCCTCGAGCCCCATCAGTTTCATCTGGCGGACGCCGTCGGTGCCGATTACAGAGGCGAACTGGTCAAGGCCGTGGCCAACGCCGCGAATCAACTGGCCGCCGTTGCGCCCGCTGGCGCCCCAGCCGATCCTGTGCGCTTCCAGCAGTACCACGCTCATCCCGCGCTCGGCCAGTTCGATGGCCGTGTTCAACCCGGAGAACCCGCCGCCCACCACGCAGACGTCCGCGACCAGTTCGCCTTGCAGCACCGGATGGTCCGGCTGCGGCAGGCTGCTGGCGGCGTAATAAGAGGCGGCGTGCGCGTGGCTAGGGACAGGTTGCTGAACACGGGCGTTCATGTGCGTAATCCTGATTGTTGTGTTTGAGAAATTTTACGGAGCATAAGCCGTGCTTTCCTCCGTCGGCAACACTGGTCGGCTGGCGCTGTCTGGCCTGCGGCTTTTAAGGCAGAATCCAAGCCTGTCCCGACCCCGGTAACCGCCTCGATGAGCTGCAACAGTCAAAAAATCCGCACGCTGCGTCAGCAGATTCCTACGTTTGAGTGCGTACCGGGCTGTCACGACTGCTGCGGTCCGGTGACCACCTCGCCGGAGGAAATGGCTCGCCTGCCGCGCAAGACCCGCGCCGAACAAGATGCCGCCATGGAGGCGCTCGACTGTGTGCACTTGGGGCCGAACGGTTGCACGGTGTATGACGAGCGGCCGCTGATCTGTAGGTTGTTTGGTACGACGGCGACCCTGCCGTGCCCCAATGATCGACGTCCGGTGGAGTTGATCCATCCGCGTGTCGAGAAGCAGATTCATGAATACATGGCCAGCACCCGGCAGGTATTGGTCTAGCGGTCTGGAGCCGGGCTCAATCCGGAATCGGCAGGTTCAGGCTCTCCTTCACTTCTTCCATCACGATATAGCTCTTGGACTCGCGCACGTGGGGCAATTTGAGCAGGATGTCGCCCAGCAGCTTGCGGTACGAGGCCATCTCGGAAATCCGCGCCTTAACCAGATAATCGAAATCCCCCGAAACCAGGTGACACTCCAGCACATGAGGCAATTTCAGCACTGCGCGTCGGAATTCTTCGAAGGTGTCACCTGACTTGTAGTCGAGGCTGATCTCGACGAACACCAGCAGGCTACCCTTCAAGTGTTGCGGATTGAGCCGGGCGTTGTAGCCCATGATGATGCCTTCGCGCTCCAGGCGTCGGACCCGCTCGGTGCACGGCGTCGTGGAAAGACCAACCTTTTCCCCCAGTTCGGTGAAGGAAATTCGCCCGTCAGCCTGGAGGATGCGCAAGATGTTGCGGTCGATCTTGTCCAGCTCGCGTTTGGTCTGGGTATTGGTACGCACAGGTGATGCGCCTCCACGAAAAGGGTTATTGCCGAGAATTCTCGCCAAATATAGGCGTTTATATAGTGAAAAGCACTGGCTGATCTTTTTTACACTGCGCGCATCTAAGCTTTGTATAACAAACGTCAGCGGTTATCCGCGATGAGGGTTTCAACATGCGCGTTCTGGTCTTGGGTAGCGGCGTCATCGGTACCGTCAGTGCTTACTATCTGGCCCGTGCCGGGTTTGAAGTGGTGGTGGTCGACCGTCAGCCGGCGCCTGCCATGGAAACCAGCTTCGCCAACGCCGGGCAAGTGTCGCCAGGTTACGCCTCTCCGTGGGCCGCGCCGGGTGTGCCGCTCAAGGCCATCAAGTGGTTGCTGCAGCGTCACGCGCCGCTGGCGATCAAGGCCACTGCCGACATCGACCAATATCTGTGGATGGCGCAGATGCTGCGCAATTGCACGGCCAGCCGCTATGCGATCAACAAGGAGCGCATGGTTCGTCTGTCCGAGTACAGCCGTGACTGCCTCGACGAGTTGCGCGCCGAAACCGGCATTGCCTACGAAGGCCGCAGCCTCGGCACAACCCAACTGTTCCGCACCCAGGCCCAGCTCGATGGCGCGGCCAAGGACATCGCCGTGCTGAAGGAGTCCGGCGTACCCTTTGAAGTCCTCGATCGCGAAGGCATCGCCCGCGTCGAGCCGGCCCTGGCCAATGTCACCGACATCCTCGCCGGTGCGCTGCGCCTGCCCAATGACCAGACCGGCGACTGCCAGATGTTCACCACTCGCCTGGCGGAAATGGCCGTGAAGCTCGGCGTGCAATTCCGCTTTGACCAGAACATCGAGCGCCTGGATTTCGCCGGTGACCGTATCAACGGCGTGTGGATCGACGGCAAGCTGGAAACGGCCGACCGTTATGTCCTGGCCCTGGGCAGCTATTCGCCCCAGCTGCTCAAGCCCCTCGGTATCCGTGCGCCGGTTTACCCGCTCAAGGGCTACTCGCTGACCGTGCCGATCACAGATCCGGCAATGGCGCCGACCTCGACCATTCTCGACGAGACCTACAAGGTGGCGATCACCCGCTTCGACAACCGTATTCGCGTCGGTGGCATGGCGGAAATTGCCGGTTTTGACCTCTCGCTGAACCCGCGTCGGCGCGAAACCCTGGAGATGATCGTCAACGACCTTTATCCTCGGGGCGGCGACCTGGCCCAGGCCAGTTTCTGGACAGGCCTGCGCCCGACCACCCCGGACGGCACACCCATCGTGGGTGCTACCCCGTTCAAGAATCTGTTCCTGAACACCGGCCACGGCACCCTCGGTTGGACCATGGCTTGTGGTTCCGGTCGCCTGCTGGCGGACTTGATGGCGAAGAAAAAGCCGCAGATCAGCGCCGAAGGCCTCGATATTTCCCGTTATGGCAGCAAACCCCAGGAGTCCGCTAAACATGGCAATCCAGCGCCAGCTCACCAATGACCGCATGAGTCAGGTTGTCGTGTACAACGGCACCGTTTACCTGGCCGGACAGGTCGGCGACGACATGAGCGCCGGGGTCGAGCAGCAGACTCGCGAGGCTCTGGCCAATGTCGAGCGCCTGCTGGACCTGGCTGGGACCGACAAGCAACACTTGCTGTCGGTGACCATCTACCTGAAAGACATCGATGCCCATTTCGCGGGCATGAACGCAATCTGGGACAAGTGGCTGCCCAAGGGCGTCGCGCCGGCGCGCGCCACGGTGGAGGCCAAGTTGTGCGACCCGCAGATCCTGGTGGAACTGTCCGTCGTGGCTGCGCTGCCCTGATAGCGGGCGAAACTCTCCCTCTCCCGGCGCTGTTGATGGTTGAAGCCGTCAGCCCGCGCCGGTTTTTTTACCCATGACTGCCTAGAAGCCTGCCGCCATGCGTCCTGCCCGTGCCCTGATCGATCTCCAAGCCCTGCGTCACAATTATCAATTGGCCCGCGAAGTAACGGGGGCCAAGGCCCTTGCGGTCATCAAGGCCGACGCCTATGGGCACGGCGCGGTGCGCTGCGCCGAAGCCTTGCAAGATAGGGCGGACGGCTTCGCGGTGGCGTGCATCGAAGAGGCCCTGGAGCTTCGGGCCGGCGGGATTCGCGGGCCGATCCTGCTGCTGGAAGGGTTTTTCGAGGCCGATGAGCTTGCCTTGATCGTCGAGCATGATTTGTGGTGCGTGGTGCATGCATTATGGCAACTCGAAGCGATCGAACGCGCGACGCTAAGCAAGCCGATCACCGTCTGGCTCAAGCTCGATTCGGGCATGCATCGAGTTGGACTGCACCCGAATGATTTCCAGCCGGCGTATCGTCGCCTGTTGGCCAGTGGCAAGGTGGCGAAGATTGTATTGATGAGCCACTTCGCCCGTGCCGATGAACTGCACGACACCAGCAGCCTTCAGCAACTGGCGGTCTTCGAGCAGACCCGCCAGGGCTTGATGGCTGAGGTCAGCCTGCGCAACTCGCCGGCTGTGCTGGGCTGGCCGCAGATTCCCAGCGACTGGGTGCGGCCCGGCATCATGCTGTACGGCGCAACACCTTTCGAGGAGTCCAATGCCGTTGCTTCGCGCCTGCAACCGGTGATGACGCTGGAATCGAAAATCATCAGCGTCCGTGAACTCCCCGCCGGCGAGCCCGTGGGTTATGGCGCGCGCTTTGTCACGGCGCAACCGACCCGAGTCGGTGTGGTCGCCATGGGATACGCCGACGGCTATCCACGCCAGGCGCCCAACGGCACGCCGGTGATGGTGGACGGACAACTCAGCCAACTGGTCGGGCGGGTATCGATGGACATGCTGGCCGTTGACTTGACCCATATTCCTCAAGCCGGGCTTGGCTCAACCGTGGAGCTGTGGGGCAAGAATGTCCTCGCCAGTGACGTGGCGAAGGCTGCCGACATGATTCCCTACCAGATTTTCTGCAACCTGCGACGGGTGCCAAGGCTCTATTCCGAAGGCTGACACCCAGCGTGACCTACCGAAAGTCGGTTTCACCGCACAGGATTCGGGGCAAGGTGTTGTAAATACTGAACGCTGTCGCCATGATAACGCTCACTTTACACACAACCTGATTCCCTGGAGGCTCCAGCATTGGACGTCGGTGAACGACTGCAATCCATTCGTAAACTCAAAGGCCTTTCCCAGCGTGAACTCGCCAAGCGCGCGGGCGTCACCAACAGCACTATTTCGATGATCGAGAAGAACAGCGTCAGCCCCTCGATCAGCTCGCTGCGTAAGGTCCTTGGCGGGATTCCCATGTCCATGGTCGAGTTTTTCTCCGAAGAGATCCTTCAGGAAAAACCGACTCAGATCGTCTACAAAGCCAACGAACTGATCGACATCTCCGACGGCGCCGTGACCATGAAGCTTGTAGGCAGGGCGCACCCGAGTCGGGCAATTGCGTTTTTGAACGAAATCTATCCGCCTGGCGCCGACACCGGTGACGAGATGCTCACCCACGAAGGCGAGGAAACCGGAATTCTGGTGGAAGGGCGGCTGGAATTGGTCGTCGGTGCCGAAACCTTCGTGCTCGAGGCTGGCGACAGCTACTATTTCGAAAGCACCAAGCCGCACCGTTTCCGTAATCCGTTCGACGCGCCGGCGCGACTGATCAGCGCAGCCACACCGGCCAATTTCTAGACCGAGAGGCGCCAGGCCCGCGTGGCAAAGGCGCCCAACTGTTGGGCTGTCATGACAAACAAGACCCTTGTGACTTTAGGGTTGTTTCGGAGTGACAGGCTTACCGCTATACTTGCGCCCGCCTGCAAACCGTGGCCGCAGGCGTGACTAGCCACCATTGAGGGTGTACGCGTGAACCTAATTATGAAAATGCTGGCTGCACCAGCAACCGTATTGGCCCTATGGGCTGCGAGCGCTCAAGCGGCGCCCAACGATGAAATCGCCAAGCGCCTTGAACCCGTAGGCCAGGTTTGCGTCCAGGGCAAGGAATGCAAGGGAATGGAAGTGGCCACTGCGGCTGGCGGCGCTGGCGGTGCCAAGGCGCCAAAAGACGTGATTGCCAAGCATTGCAATGCTTGCCACGGCACGGGCTTGCTGGGCGCTCCAAAAATCGGCGACAAGGCCGCCTGGAAAGAACGCGCCGACCACCAAGGTGGTCTCGACGGCATCCTGGCCAAGGCCATCACCGGTGTTAACGCCATGCCGCCGAAAGGCACCTGCGCCGATTGCTCCGATGAAGAGCTCAAAGGCGCCATCAAAGAGATGTCTGGCCTGTAATACGCCCGCATCGCCCACAAAAAAGCCGCTTGCGAGCGGCTTTTTTGCGCCTGGGATTTTTCAGGGCTGTTCATCGCAACCAAGACCCGGCAAGCTCGGTCCAACCCACATTCATGGAATGTCCCGGAGGGTCGGATGGTGCAGTTGTGTTCAATCGAACAGGCGGTGGATGACGTGCTCGAGCGCCTGCCAATGCATATCCACCTCGGCATGCCCCTGGGGCTTGGCAAGCCCAACCTGTTCGCCAACGCGCTGTACCGGCGCATCGCGCAACTGCCCGAGCGACAACTGACCATCTACACGGCGCTGAGCCTGGGCCGACCGAGCCTGGGCGATGGGTTGCAGAAGCGCTTCCTCGAACCCTTCGTCGAACGGGTCTTCGGCGATTATCCCGAACTTGATTACCTCGCCGATCTGCAGCGTGACAGCCTGCCGGCCAATATTCGCGTCCAACAATTCTTCATGCAGCCCGGCAGCCTTCTGCACAGCGCGTCCGCCCAGCAGGACTATGTCAGCAGCAACTACAGCCACGCGGCCCGGGACATCAACGGGGCCGGCCTGAACCTGATCGCACAACTGGTGGCGAGCGACCCCGAGCATCCGGATCGCTTGAGCCTGAGCTGCAACCCGGACATTACCCTGGATCTGTTGCCGATGATTGCCAGGCGGCGCGAGGCGGGGGAAACCATTCTCATGGTGGGCCAGGTCCATAGCGATTTGCCCTATATGCCTGGGGACGCGGAAATAGGCATCGACGCCTTCGACTTGCTGATCGACGAAAAGGACAGCCACACGTTGTTCTCCACACCGAACATGCCGGTGGGTTTCCAGGACCACCTGATCGGCCTGCACGCCAGTACCTTGGTGCGCGACGGCGGTACGTTGCAGATCGGCATCGGCTCCATGGGCGACGCATTGACGGCGGCACTGCTGGCGCGCCAAGCCGATAACGCCGGTTACCAGGCCCTGCTGGCAGATGTGAACCTCAGCCAGTGGGCGCAGTTGATCGAGCGTGAGGGCGGCGTCGAGCCATTCGCCAAGGGGCTGTATGGTTGCAGTGAGATGTTCGTCAACGGTTTGCTGGTGCTGGCGGAGGCCGGGATCATCCGGCGCAAGGTCTATCCGGACGAGCCGACCCAGGCGCAGGCCAACGCCGGGACGCTCGACGAAGCGGCACAACCCGACGGCATTTGCATACACGGTGGGTTCTTCCTCGGTCCGAGCAGTTTCTACGAGCGCCTGCGGGAGCTGCCGCAAAGCCGTCTGCTCGAATTCAACATGACGCGCATCAGCTACATCAACGAGCTGTACGGCCAGGAGCAGCTCAAGCGCTTGCAGCGCCTCGATGCGCGGTTCGTCAACACGGTCTTCACCATGACCCTGATGGGCGCCGGGGTGGCCGATCAACTGGAAGACGGGCGGGTACTCAGCGGCGTGGGCGGGCAGTACAACTTTGTTGCCCAGGGGCATGCGCTGGAAGGCGCGCGCTCGATCCTGCTGTTGCGCAGTTGGCGAGAGTCAGGTGGGGTGGTCAGTTCCAATATTGTCTGGGACTACGGGCACTGCACGATTCCCCGGCACCTGCGGGACATCGTGGTAACCGAGTACGGCATCGCCGACCTGCGGGGCAAGACCGACGCTGCGGTGATCGAGGCGTTGCTGAACATCAGCGACTCGCGCTTCCAGCCCGGGTTGATCGAGCAAGCGCAAAATGCCGGCAAGTTGCCGAAGGACTTTCGCCTCGATCCACGGTTCGCCGACAACACGTCGGAACGTTTGCAGGGGATCCAGGCGCGGCACCCCAATCTTTTTCCGGAGTACCCGCTGGGCTGCGATTTCGATGGGGTCGAGCGGGACTTGTTGCGGGCGCTGAACTGGCTCAAGAGCAAGTTCAAGCTCACCGAGATTCTGGAACTGGGCAAAGCCGCGCTGGATGCGCCGGAGCCCTGGGAGTTTGCCGGGCATCTGGAGCGGATGCAGTTGACGACCCCGGAAGGGCTGAAGGAGGAGTTGTATCAGCGGCTGTTGCTGGCGGGACTCAAGGCGACTGCGCCATAACGGCGTGAACCTTCCACTGTGGGAGCGAGCAAGCTCGCTCCCACAGGGGGGGGCATTGGATCAGTCGATGAACGTCACAACCCCACCCGCCAACGACTTCACCCGGGCCAGCGACTCGACGCGATAACCCTGGGCATCCAGTTCCGCGCGGCCACCCTGGAACGACTTCTCGATCACGATTCCCAGCCCGGCGACGGTGGCTCCGGCCTGCTTGATGATTGAAATCAGCGCCTGGGAAGCTTTGCCGTTGGCCAGGAAGTCATCGATGATCAGCACGCGGTCACTGCTGGTCAGGTGGCGCGGGCTGATGGCGACGGTGCTCTCGGTCTTTTTGGTGAACGAATACACGGTGGCCGACAGCAGGTTTTCCGTCAGGGTCAGGGACTGTTGCTTGCGGGCGAAGATCACCGGTACGCCCAAATTCAGCCCGGTCATGATCGCCGGTGCGATGCCCGAGGCTTCGATGGTGACGATCTTGGTAATGCCCGAATCCTTGAACAGCGCGGCGAATTCGTCGCCGATCAGCTTCATCAACTGCGGGTCGATCTGGTGGTTGAGAAACGCATCAACCTTCAGGACCTGGTCGGACAGCACGATGCCTAGCTCGCGGATTTTCTGGTGCAGGGCTTCCATGAAGCCTCCTCTGATGACGCGTTCAGCGCCTGAAATAGGTGAAAAATAGTCTAACGCTTCAACATCGCGCGTATATCCGCCAGGGCATTGTTGCCGCGAACGGCTTTGACTTCCGTCGGCGTGTCGTCGTTGCCTTCCCACGCCAGGTCGTCCGGCGGCAGCTCATCGAGGAACCGGCTCGGGGCGCAGTCGATCACCTCGCCGTATTGCTTGCGCTTGGCGGCGAAGGTGAAGGCCAGCGTCTGGCGTGCCCGGGTAATGCCGACATAGGCCAGGCGCCTTTCTTCTTCGATGGTGTCGGCCTCGATGCTGGAGCGGTGCGGCAGGATTTCTTCTTCCATGCCCATGATGAACACGTAGGGAAATTCCAGGCCCTTGGAGGCATGCAGCGTCATCATCTGCACGCCCTCGGCGCCTTCTTCCTCTTCCTGTTGGCGTTCGAGCATGTCCCGCAGGACGAGCTTTCCGATGGCGTCCTCGACGGTCATGTCGCCGTCTTCGTCTTTTTCCAGGGTGTTCTTCAACGCCTCGATCAGGAACCAGACGTTGCTCATGCGGTAGTCGGCTGCCTTGTCGCTGGAGCTGTTGGTGCGCAGCCAATTCTCATAGTCGATGTCCATGACCATGCTGCGCAGCGCCGAGATCGGATCTTCCCCGGCGCACTGCTCGCGGACCTTGTCCATGAAGCGCTTGAAGCGTGCCAGGCGGTCGGTGAAGCGGCTGTCCAGATGCTCGCCCAGGCCGATTTCGTCGGTGGCGGCGTACATCGAGATCTTGCGCTCGGTGGCGTAGTTGCCGAGTTTTTCAAGCGTGGTCGAACCGATTTCCCGGCGCGGCACGTTGATCACCCGCAGGAAGGCATTGTCGTCGTCCGGGTTCACGATCAGGCGGAAGTAGGCCATCAGGTCCTTCACTTCCTGGCGACCGAAAAAGCTGTTGCCCCCCGACAGGCGATAGGGAACCTGGTGATGCTGCAATTTCAGCTCGATCAGCTTGGCCTGGTAGTTGCCGCGGTACAGGATCGCAAAGTCACTGTACGGTCGGTCGGTGCGCAGGTGCAGGCTGAGGATTTCCATGGCCACGCGCTCGGCTTCGGCGTCTTCGTTGCGGCAACGGATCACGCGGATTTCATCGCCGTGCCCCATCTCGCTCCACAGTTGCTTTTCGAACTCGTGGGGGTTGTTGGAAATCAGCACGTTGGCGCAGCGCAGGATGCGACTGGTGGAGCGGTAGTTCTGCTCCAGCATCACCACTTTGAGCGACGGATAGTCTTCCTTGAGCAACATCAGGTTTTCCGGCCGTGCGCCGCGCCAGGCGTAGATCGACTGGTCATCGTCGCCCACCACGGTGAACTGGTTGCGTTTGCCGATCAGCAACTTCACCAGCAGATACTGGCTGGCGTTGGTGTCCTGGTATTCGTCCACCAGCAGGTAGCGGACCTTGTTCTGCCATTTCTCAAGGATGTCGGCGTGTTCCTGGAACAGCTTGACCGGCAGCAGGATCAGGTCGTCGAAGTCCACCGCGTTGAACGCCTTGAGCGTTCGCTGGTAGTGGGTGTAGACGATGGCGGCCGTCTGCTCCTTGGGGTTGCGGGCGTTTTCCAGGGCCTCGGGCGGCAGGATGAGGTCGTTTTTCCAGGCGCCGATCATGTTCTTGATCTCATCCACGCCGTCGTCGCCCGAGTATTCCTTCTGCATGATGTCGGTCATCAGGGCCTTGACGTCGGTCTCGTCGAAAATCGAGAAGCCCGGTTTATAGCCCAGCCGCGCGTGCTCCTTGCGGATGATGTTCAGGCCCAGGTTGTGGAAGGTACAGACCGTCAGGCCGCGGCCTTCGCCGGCGCGCAACAGGCCGCCGACCCGCTCTTTCATTTCCCGGGCGGCCTTGTTGGTGAACGTCATTGCAACGATGTACTGGGCGCGGATGCCGCAGTTCTGGATCAAATGCGCGATCTTGCGGGTGATCACGCTGGTCTTGCCGGAGCCTGCACCGGCGAGCACCAAAAGAGGGCCGCCGACATAGTTCACGGCTTCTTGCTGCCGGGGATTGAGTCGGGACATGACAGGGTTCAGGGAGTCGTTTGCGAAATGGGCCGGCATTTTAACAGGCTCTGAGAATTGTGCTGCCCTGTCCGACTTGTGACGCGGCACATCATTGCAATTGCCGCTTTTGTGACTTTCCCTCAGGATGCGGACAGAATTTAGGTCTAACGTTCGTTTTTGAGTGAATAAACCCTCAAAAGTGGGTGTTTGAGAACCATTGGCATTGGTGATTGCCCATCGGCGCGTCATAATGCCCCGCGCCTACCACCTTGCAGAGTCTAGGGAGTCAGCTTGTCTACGCCTGTCGAACCCTTGCGTTTGCTGTTGTTGGCCGAAACGCCTGAGTGGTCAGCGATACTGCGCGAGTGCCTGGCGCCCATGGGGCCCTCGGTCGTGTTGATCAGCGCCCCGAGCTGGGACTCGGTCAGCAGCCTGTTCGAGGACAACCGCAACGCGGTGCTGCTGACCGTTGCTACCCTGCAGCCGGGGCCGGGACGTTGTCGTCTGCCGACGGTTCTGTTGCTTGAGCACGAACCTGCGGCGTCCCCGGATGGCGTCAGCGACTGGCTGGTGCGCGACACCCTCGACGAGGCGACGCTGCGCCGTTGCCTGCGTCACGTGCGCGAGCGAGGGGTGCTGGAAAACACCCTGCAACGGCTCGCCGAGCAGGACCCTTTGACCGGCATCGCCAACCGCCAGGGCTTCCAGACGTTGCTGGCGGCGCGCCTGGCTGAAAACGAAGGCCGTGGCCTGGCCCTCGGTCACCTGGATCTCGACAATTTCCGCCACGCCAATGACGCCCTCGGCCACCAGGCCGGCGATCGTTTGATTCTTCAGGTGGTTTCGCGCCTCAAGGGCGCGCTGGAGGCCGGTGATCAGCTGGCCCGGCTGGGGAGCGACGAATTCGCCCTGTTGATCGACACCCGCCGGGCGCCCCAGCGAGCGGAGTGGATGGCTGAACGCATCACCGAAGCCATGGCCGAACCCTACTGGGTGGACGGTGAAAGCCTGTTGATCGGTTGCAGCCTGGGCATTGCCCACGCCCGGGCGCAGGCCGGCGCGGACCCCTTGATGTGGCATGCCCATATCGCCATGCAACAGGCCAAGAGCACCCAAGGCTGCACCTTTCATATCTTCAATGAGCGCATCAACCGCAATGCCCGCAGCCTCGCCGACCTGGAAAGCGAGCTGCGACGGGCGTTGCGTCGTGATGAACTGGAATTGCATTACCAGCCTCGGCTGAACCTGGCCGATGGCACGATTGTCGGTCTCGAAGCCCTGGTGCGCTGGCGTCATGGCGAGCGCGGGTTGTTGCCGCCGAGTGAGTTCGTGCCGCTGGCCGAGCAAAGTGGCCTGATCGTGCCGTTGGGCTACTGGGTGATCTCCCGTGCCCTGCGCGACATGCAGGCCCTGCGCGAACGCGGGCTGGCGCCGCTGCACATGGCGATCAACCTGTCGTTCCGGCAGTTCCAGGACAGCCAACTGCTGCCGACCCTGAGTCGACTGATTGCCGAGCGCGGCGTCGAGGCCCAGTGGCTGGAATTCGAACTCACCGAAACCGCCGTCATGCGTCGCAGCGAACTGGTCAAGCAGACCATGGATGCCTTGGGGCGCCTGGGGGTGCGGTTTTCCCTGGACGATTTCGGCACCGGGTTCTCTTCGTTCGTGCACCTCAACAGCCTGCCGATTGCGCTGCTAAAGATCGACAAGAGCTTCGTCGGCGGCATGGAACAGCGCGAGGAGAACCGCAAGCTGGTGCACGCGATGATCAACCTGGCCCATAACCTCAACCTCGAGGTGGTGGCCGAAGGCGTCGAGACCCGCGAGCAATTGGACCTGTTGCGCGGTTTCGGATGCGATCAGGTGCAGGGGTTCCTGATCAGCAAGCCGTTGCCGCTGGTGGAGTTGGTTGAGTACCTGATGTTCGAGGGTGACCAGCAGTCGATGCTGGAAATCAGCTGACACAGACCCGGTGGGAGCGAGTTCATTTGGCCTGGATCGCTTCGAAACTGCGCTGCCCCGGCTCGCTGCGAATCATCCGCTTCATCTTCCACTCAAACGCCAACGTCAGGCTCACCGCCGCGCAGGCCAGCCCCAGCGCCAGGCCCCACCAGACGCCGGTCGGGCCCCAGTGCAAATGGAAGGCCATCCACCACGCCGCCGGCGCGCCGATCAGCCAGTAGCAGCCCAGGCCGACCAGGAAGGTGGTCTTGGCGTCCTTCAGTCCGCGGATGCAGCCCATGGCAATGGTTTGCGTGCCGTCGAACAGCTCGAACCACGCCGCCACGGCCAACAGGCTCACCGCCAGGTCGATGACCGCGCGGAACGCCGGGTCTTCGTGGTCCAGGAACAGACCGATCAACTGATTCGGCAGTAGCCAGAACACCATGGCAAACGCCAGCATGGCGGCCGCGCCAAAGCCAATCCCGACCCTCCCGGCCAGGCGCGCCATGAGCAATTGCCCGGCACCGTAATGCTGTCCGATGCGCATGGTGATGGCGTAGGACATGCCCGCCGGAACCATGAAGGCCACCGAGACGATTTGCAGGGCGATCTGGTGTGCCGCCAGCGGCGTGCTGCCCATGGTGCCCATGCACAGGGCAGCGAACGCGAACAGGCCGACTTCCACTGCGTAAGTGCCACCAATCGGCAGGCCCAGGCGCCACAGCTCCTTGAGGTATTGGCGGTTGGGCCGCGACAGGCCGGCAAGCAAGGGGTAGGCACGATAGGCCGGGTGCCGATGAATGTGCCAGGCCAGCGCCAGGGCCATGCAGTTGGCGACGATCGCCGTGACCAGGCCGATTCCCATCAGGCCGAGCTTTGGCAGGCCGAACATGCCGGTGATGAGCGCATAGTTGAGCAAGAAGTTGGCCACCGTGCCGCCGAGGCTGATCACCATCACCGGCGTGGCCCGCCCGATGGCGCTGGTAAAGCCACGCAGCGCCATGAAGCTCAAATAACCGGGCAGGGCAAACGGCAGTGCCAGCAGAAACTGCCCGGCGGAAAGCACGTTGGGTTCGGTCTGGCCGAACATCAGCAGCACCGGCTTGAGATTCCACAGCAGCAGGCCGGCCATCAGCGCCATCAACCAGGCCAGCCATAACCCGGCCTGGGTCAGCCGGGTGGCGCCTTCGATGTCGCCCGCGCCCTGGCGGATCGCAACCAGGGTGCCCACCGCCGCGATCACGCCGATGCAGAAAATCGACACGAACGAGTAGGTCGCCGCCCCAAGCCCGCCGCCGGCCAAGGCCTCGGGGCTCAGGCGAGCCATCATCAGGGTGTCGGTCAGCACCATCAGCATGTGCGCCAACTGCGAAGCAATCAACGGCCCCGCCAGCCGCAGGATGGCCCAGAGTTCGGTACGCGCAGGATGCTGCATGATCATCACGCTCCATGTTCAAACAAGGCAGTAGAGCGACGATTCTCGGCGCTCCCGGCAGATTGCACAAAAGGATAAAAAAGATCGCTGGCATGATTAAAACTCATGCGTGGCGGCTTTCTGGTAGGGTTTGCAAACCGCGCCATGGAGCTTTTGCAATGTCTCGTCGTCTTCCTCCGCTTTATGCGCTACGGGCATTCGAGGCCGCCGCGCGCTACAGCTCGTTCACTCGCGCCGCCGAGGAGTTGTCGATTACCCAGAGCGCCGTCAGCCGGCACATCCGCACGTTGGAAGATCACTTTGCCTGTCGGCTGTTCCAGCGCAGCGGGCGCAACCTGCAACTGACCGAGGCGGCGCGCCTGCTATTGCCGGGCGTGCGGGAAGGGTTCATGGCGCTGGAGCGGGCCTGCCACACGTTGCATGGCGAGGACGGCATCCTGCGGATGAAGGCGCCGTCGACCCTGACCATGCGCTGGCTGCTGGCGCGCCTGAGCCGCTTCCGTCATTTGCAACCCGGCAACGAAGTGCAGCTGACGAGCGCCTGGATGGACGTCGACTCGGTGGATTTCAACACCGAGCCCTTCGACTGCGCGGTACTGCTGGGCAATGGGCATTTTCCTGCGGATTGGGAGGCCAGCTTGCTGTTCCCCGAGGAGTTGATTCCGGTTGGCGCTCCGAATTTGCTCAATGATCAGCCTTGGGATGCAGCGCGATTGGCCAGGGCCGAGCTGTTGCACCCCACTCCGGATCGCCGGGACTGGCGCAATTGGTTGCAACGCATGGGCTTGTCGGACAAGGTCTCGCTCAAGGGCGGGCAGGTGTTCGATACGTTGGAGCTGGGCATGATCGCGGCCGCGCGTGGCTACGGCGTGTCCATGGGGGATCTATTGATGGTCGCCGAGGATGTGGCCCAGGGGCGCTTGAGCCTGCCGTGGCCGACGGCCGTCGCCAGCGGCGAGCATTATTATCTGGTCTGGCCGAAAACCCGGCCCGGAGGTGAACGTTTGCGCAGGCTCAGCGACTTTCTTCAGGGCGAGGTCAAGGCCATGCAGCTACCCGAGGTCGAGCGCCTGGGCTGAAACGTTGAAGGTGCCGTGCTAGCCACTTGGTATTATTCCCTCCAAGGCGCTCAAGTATTCGGCATTCTGGCCGACTCCGTGAACATAGAACCTTCGTTCAGAAAGGGCCCATTCATTCCTCATCGAATCAAAATGCCGAGCGTGCGACGTGATCAGGACGATCCGGTCTCTCGGCCAGGAGCCGTCATGTCTCAACCCCGTGCCCGGATCGCCTCGCAGCTAGGCCTTGCCCTCGCCGTGATATTGGCGATCGTGATCTCCGGCAGTACCATCTTTGCCTTGCGCTCGCTGGACGCCGCAAACCTTTCCACCCGTGAAGAGCACTTGGCCAGCGAAGCGCGCCTGATGGCCGACCAGCTCAACACGTTCCACAGTACGTTGCGCGAAAGCACGCAGCGGCTGGCGGGGCTGTTCGAGAAGCGTTTCAGCGCGGGCTTGAGCGTGCACCCGGACCAGCCGGTGACGGTGGCGGGCGTGCAGACTCCTGGCTTGAGCCTGGGCAGTGAAGTGCTGAACAACAACTTCAAGGAAGTTGATGAGTTCAAGGCGATGACCGCCGGGGTGGCCACGATATTCGTGCGCAGCGGCGACGATTTCATTCGCGTCAGTACATCGGTCAGCAAGCAGGACGGGACAAGGGCCATTGGCACTGTGCTCGACCGCGCCGGCCCGGCTTATGGCCCGGTGATCGGCGGCCAGAGCTACATCGGCCGAGCCTTGCTTTTCGGACGTTTCTACATGTCGCAGTACACCCCCGTACGCGACAGCAGCGGCAAGATCATTGCGGTGTTGTATGTAGGATTCGATTACACCGATGCGCAGAATGCGCAATTCGAGAACCTCAAGCGCTTCCGCATCGGCCAGACCGGTTCGCTGGCGTTGTTGGACGAACAAAACAAATGGCTGGTGCTGCCGGCTGGCGTGCAGGCACAGGACAACGCTACCGCGGCCATCAAAACGTTGATTACGAAGCCCGGCAAAGGTGCGTTCTGGGCCGACACCGCTGAAGAGTTCTACAGCGTCGCCGTGCCGTTCGAGGACGGGCCTTGGGCCGTCGTGGCGAGCATGCCGAAAACCGAGATCAACGCAGTGACCTGGAGCGTCGGCACACAACTGGCGATCGGCAGCCTGCTGGCCATGTTGCTGGCGGTAGGCGCGGCGGTGTGGCTGTTGCGCAGCAAACTGGCTCCGCTTGGTGACTTGGTGCGTCAGGCCGAAGCATTGGGTGCCGGCGACCTGAGCGTGCGCCTGAATGTATCGAGCCACGATGAAATCGGCCAACTGGCCCGTGCGTTCAACCAGATGAGCCAGGCCTTGTCGACCATGGTCGAGCACATCCGCAAAGCCTCGCAAGAGGTCAACAGCCGTGCCCAGGCGCTGTCCGGCTTGTCCAGCGGCGCATACGAAGGGATGGAGCAGCAGTCCGGCGAAATCACCAGCATGGCCGGAGCAGTGGAAGAGTTCAGCGCCACCTCGCTGAACATCGCCGACAACATGGGCAATACCGAACGCCTGGCCCAGGACAATGCCCAGCAAACCCGGATCGGTCGTACCTCGATGGACGAAGCATCGTCGTCCCTGGAGCAGATCGCGGGTGCCTTGAACAGCACTGCCACGGTCATCAACACGCTGGGCCAGCGCTCCCAGGAAATCGGTGGCATCGTCGGGGTGATCACCTCGATTGCCGAGCAAACCAACCTGCTGGCGCTGAACGCCGCCATCGAAGCCGCCCGAGCCGGCGAACAAGGTCGTGGTTTTGCCGTCGTGGCCGACGAGGTTCGTAGCCTGGCCTCGCGCACTCGCCAGGCCACCGATGAAATTTCCGGGATGATCAACAGCATCCAGCAAGAAACCGGCAACGCCATCAGCACGATGGAGAAGGGCAATCTGCTCATGCAGGAAGGCTTGTCGCGTAACGCCAACGTGGCCTCGGCCCTGGCGCGCATCGATGAGCAAAGCCGCTCCGCCGGTCAGCAATTCGCTGCGATCACCACCGCAACCCAGGAACAAAGCAGCACCGCGACGCTGCTGAGCAGCAACTTGCAGAGCATTGCGATGGCTAACAGCGAACAGCGCGAAGTGGTGTCGAACCTGGCGATCACCGCCAAGGAACTGGAAAAACTGGCGCAGGACCTGCGCAAGGAAGTCGATCGGTTCCGCTGAATTCCATCAATAGCGAGCTTCCCCAATCCCGCTATGTTGATCGTTCCCACGCTCTGCGTGGGAACGATCAACATTAGAAGCTTCCCATAGCCTTTGTGGGAGCGAGCTTGCTCGCGATGGCGGCTTCCCAGCCACATCTCTATTGCCTGACCCACCGCTTTCGCGAGCAAGCTCGCTCCCATAAAAGCGCCTCCCACTTAAGCCTCCAGCCTTGAGTTTTTAAGGAATTTGCTGTTTTTTGGCTTGCTGAAACGTTTCTCCAAGTCTATAAAATCCGCACAACTCCAAGAAAAGGCCGTTTCCATGAATTCCCTCAGACTCTTCGTTGCCCTCGGCGCCTTGGGCGCAGCTTCCCATGCGATGGCGTGGGATTACGTCCTGCTTGACACCGATAAGGCCGCCCAACCCTGGCAAATCACCAGCCAGCAACTCGGCGTGAAAACCGACAAGCCGTTTTCCGTGACGATGCGTACCCTCCATGGCGGTCGCCAGGAGGGCGTCAGCATCGTCGACATCGACAACGGCACTCTGAAGCTCTCAGTCGTCCCTACCCGCGGCATGAACGTGTTGCAGGCCTCGGTCGGCGATGTACGCATGGGCTGGGATTCGCCGGTCAAGGAAGTGGTCAATCCAGCATTCATCGAGCTTAACGGCCGAGGTGGCCTGGGCTGGCTCGAAGGCTTCAATGAGCTGGTGACTCGCTGCGGCTACGAATGGGTCGGCCATCCGGGCATGGACAACGGTGAGCTGCTGACCCTGCACGGGCGCGCCGCAAACATCCCGGCGAACAAAGTAACGTTGCACATCGATGAAAAACCACCTTACGCCATCACGCTGCGCGGCGAGTTGAAGGAGCAGGCATTCAAGAAGGTCGACTTCTCGGTCCAGACCGAACTGGTCACCGAACCCGGTAGCGTGACCTTTGCCCTCAACGATACGCTGACCAATAATGGCGATTATCCAAAGGAATACCAGGCGCTCTACCACAGCAATTTCAGCACGCCGTTCCTGGAACAGGGGGCTCGCTTCGCAGCGCCGGTCAAACAGGTCTCGCCGTTCAATGACAAGGCCAAGGGTGACCTGAAGGATTGGACCACCTATCGCGCGCCCACCAAGGACTACGATGAGACGGTCTACAACGTCGTGCCTTACGCCGACGCCAAGGGCGATACGCTGACTGTGCTGCACAACAAGGCCGGAAGTCTCGGCGTGTCGGTGGGCTTCAACACCGGTACGCTTCCAGTGTTTTCCCTGTGGAAGAACACCGACACCCAAGGCCAGGGCTATGTGACCGGCCTGGAGCCTGGCACCAGCTTTTCCTATAACCGTCGCTACCAGCGTCCGCTGGGCCTGGTGCCCAGCATCGCACCGAAAGAGCGCAAGCAGTTCCAGATCCACTACAGCCTTCTGGCTGACAAGGGGGCGGTGGACAAGGCCCTGAAGCGCATCGATGACATCCAGGGCGATCGGAAAACCGAGGTGCGCGACACGCCGTTGGTGGACCTGAGCAAGCCGTGACCCTTTTCATGGCGTTGCGGGTCGGTATTGGAGGGCTTCGGCCAGGTGCTCACGGCTGATCCGTTCCAATTGTTGAAGGTCGGCCAAGGTGCGGGCGACCTTCAGCAAGCGGTGGGCGGCCCGCAGCGACAGGGTCAATCGTTCGCAAGCGGTTTCCAGCCAGGCTTCGTCGGTCGGGGACAGTTTGCAATGGCGGCGCAACCCCGGAAGGTCGAGAAAGGCGTTGGCGCAGCCTTGACGGGTTTGCTGGCGCTCGCGGGCTTCGGCCACGCGCTCGGCTGCTGTGGCGGTATCGTCACCGGGTACGCCCTTGGGATTGAGCGCCGTGGCTTCCCGCGCCACGGTCAGGTGCAGGTCGATACGGTCGAGCAACGGACCGGACAGCTTGTTGCGATACCGCTGCACCATGTCCGGCGTGCAGCAGCAGCGCCCGCTGGGCTCGCCGAGATATCCACAGGGGCACGGGTTCATGGCCGCGACCAACTGGAAGCGCGCTGGAAAGCGCACGCGATCCCGGGCACGCGAAACCACGATGTGTCCCGACTCGAGGGGCTCCCTCAAGACTTCCAAGACCTTTCGGTCGAACTCCGGTAGCTCATCCAGGAACAGCACGCCGTGGTGGGCGAGGGTGATTTCCCCCGGTTGCGGCTTCGACCCGCCACCCACCAGCGCCGGACCGGACGCCGAATGATGTGGCTGGCGAAACGGCCGTTGCGGCCAATGACTCAACGGTACACCGCTGGCGACGGACTGTATTGCCGCGACTTCCAGGGCTTCGCTTTCGATCAGCGGCGGCAACAACCCCGGTAAACGGCTCGCCAGCAATGTCTTGCCTGTGCCCGGCGGGCCACTGAACAACAAGTTGTGAGCCCCCGCCGCGGCGATCAGCAATGCGCGCTTGGCCCCGGCCTGGCCTTGCACTTCGCTGAGGTCGGGATAGGGTTTGCTGGCCGAGAGCAGCCCGTTGGACACGAAGGGCTCGACGGGGGTGTGGCCGTTGAAGTGCGCCACCGCTTCGAGCAGGTGGTCCACGGCAATCACTTTCAGCCCCGACGCCAGGCACGCTTCCTCGGCGTTGGCCCGGGGCACCACCAGCATGCGTCCAGCCTTGCGTGCCGCCAACGCTGCGGGGAGCACGCCGCGCACCGGTCGTACGGCGCCGGACAATGCCAGTTCGCCGAGGCACTCCACGTCGTCCAGCATCAAGGTCGGCACCTGCACGCTGGCCGACAGGATCCCCAGGGCAATCGCCAGGTCGAACCGGCCGCCGTCCTTGGGAAGATCTGCCGGCGCCAGGTTCAGGGTGATGCGCCGCGCTGGGAAATTGAGCCCCGAATTGATGATCGCGCTGCGCACCCGGTCCTTGCTTTCCTTCACCGCCGCTTCCGGCAAGCCGACCATCGTCAGCGACGGCAAGCCATTTGCCAGATGAACTTCAACGGTAACGGCAGGGGCTTCGACCCCCACTTGGGCGCGGCTGTGGACGATGGCGAGCGACATGTAGCGTTCCTTGACTGTTGGAGAGCCGCGTCCTGCGGCCCTTGAAGATTAGTCCGGCGAAACTGAGCCGGCAGGTAGATTTGCGGCGAAATCTTCGCAGGATATTACCGGGGCGATGGCTTCATCTTTAAGGATAACGTTGCGACCCAGCAGTCCTGCTCCGGCAATTCCAGTGTGCTGGAGCCGGGCCTGCTGAGGGAGCTGATCGAGGAGGTGGTGCGCATCAGCAATGTCGCTGGCGCGGCATAAGATGACGCTGGTGCAGGAGCTCAACGATATCCCGATGATGTCGCTGGACATGCACAGACCCTGCGGATATTGGTCAACCTGATCAACAACGCCAAACAGGGCCGGTCATGCTTGCCTCGGGGCAGTCGCAAAAAGCCGCGAGTGGTTGAGCTGTTTATCGTGGCGTCGAAGCCAGGCGCTCTTCCAGCTCGGCCACCTTCGCTTCCAGGCTCTCGAGCCGCGCCCGAGTGCGGGCCAGCACGACCATCTGGCTGTCGAATTCTTCCCGGCTGACCAGGTCCAGCTTGCTGAACCCGCTTTGCAACAAGGCCTTGAACTGGCTTTCGATTTCATTCCTGGGGAGTGGCGTGTCGCCGCTCAGCAGGCGGGAGGCGTGGCCGCTCAGGGCGTCGAGTAGATCTTTGGGCGCGAGCATGTCAGGTGTCCTGGAAACAATGGCGGGCAGTGTATCACGCAGTGTCTATAGTCAATTCGCGGGTCGGGTTGCACGCTTTTCGCGCACAGCTCCGGGCACCGTCGCACCGTTGTTGTGCGTATCGCTCCGGTTCGTGGCGCGGCGCAGGCCGGCGCAACGGGTAAAGGGTTGAAATCAGGGGGGTTGGGTGCAGATGGCAAGCTTTCTGCTTAGTGGCTGATGACCCATGCACTGATGCAGTCGCTGTGACGAATGCAGTGCAGCAGGCGGAGCGGGGAGTTTCGTCAGGAGTAGTCAGCTGGCACCGGTCGGGCAACTTGGGCCGACGACGCGTTACAAAGCCAGGCACTGCGCTTAGACTTGAGTCGGGTTTGTTTTCCTGGGGCAAGTCCACCAATTCGGGAGAGAGTTTCATGAAGCTAGTCACTGCCATCATCAAGCCGTTCAAGCTGGACGACGTACGCGAGTCGCTGTCCGAAATCGGCGTGCAGGGCATTACCGTTACTGAAGTCAAAGGCTTCGGGCGGCAGAAAGGTCACACCGAGCTGTATCGCGGCGCGGAATACGTGGTCGATTTCCTGCCCAAGGTGAAGATCGATGTCGCCATCGACGACAAGGATCTTGATCGGGTCATCGAAGCGATTACCAAGGCCGCCAACACCGGCAAGATTGGTGACGGAAAGATCTTCGTGGTCAATCTGGAACAGGCCATTCGCATCCGTACCGGCGAAACCGATACCGACGCTATCTAAGCCGTCAAACCCAACGCCCCAGGAGAAAACAATATGACTCTGCGTAAATTCGCAGGGCTAGGAGCCCTGTTGTCCTTCGTAATGCCTGGCCTGGCCATGGCGGAAGAAGCGGCAGCCCCAGTCCTCAACTCCGGCGACACCGCCTGGATGTTGACTGCCACGATTCTTGTCCTGTTCATGACCATCCCTGGCCTTGCGCTGTTCTACGGCGGCATGGTTCGGTCGAAAAACATTCTTTCGGTGATGATGCAGTGCTTCGCCATTACTGGTCTGATCAGCGTCCTGTGGGTCATCTACGGCTACAGCATCGCGTTCGACACCACCGGCATGGAGCAGGGCGTCGTCAATTTCAATTCCTTCGTGGGCGGCCTGGGCAAGGCGTTCCTCGCGGGCGTCACGCCAGCCAGCCTGACCGGCCCGGCGGCGCTGTTCCCTGAAGCAGTGTTCATCACCTTCCAGATGACCTTCGCCATCATCACCCCGGCGCTCATCGTCGGTGCGTTCGCCGAGCGGATGAAGTTCTCCGCCATGCTGATCTTCATGGGCGTGTGGTTCACCCTGGTGTATGCGCCGATTGCGCACATGGTCTGGTCCGGTAACGGCGGCCTGATGTGGGATTGGGGCGTGTTGGACTTCGCTGGCGGCACCGTGGTGCATATCAACGCCGGTATCGCGGGCCTGGTAGCCTGCCTGGTGCTGGGTAAGCGCAAAGGCTTCCCGACCACTCCGATGGCGCCACATAACCTCGGCTACACCCTGATGGGCGCGGCCATGCTGTGGGTGGGCTGGTTCGGTTTCAATGCGGGTTCCGCTGTCGCCGCCAACGGCACCGCCGGCATGGCGATGCTGGTGACCCAGATCGCTACCGCTGCGGCGGCGCTGGGCTGGATGTTTGCCGAGTGGATCACCCACGGCAAGCCAAGCGCACTGGGCATCGCCTCGGGTGTCGTGGCCGGCCTGGTCGCCATCACCCCCGCTGCCGGCACCGTGGGCCCGATGGGCGCCTTGGTCATCGGACTGGCAGCCGGTGTGGTGTGCTTCTTCTGCGCCACCACCCTCAAGCGCAAACTCGGTTATGACGACTCCCTGGATGCCTTTGGCGTGCACGGCATCGGCGGTATCCTCGGCGCGATCCTGACCGGCGTGTTCGCTGCTCCGGCGCTGGGTGGCTTCGGCACCGTGACCGATATCGGCGCGCAAGTGTGGATTCAGTTCAAAGGTGTCGGTTTCACCGTGATCTATACCGCGGTCGTGACCTTCATCATCCTCAAGGTACTGGACGCCGTCATGGGCCTGCGTGTCTCCGAGGAAGAAGAAGCTGTAGGCCTGGACTTGGCCCAGCACAACGAGCGTGGCTACAACCTGTAAGCAACGCGCAAAAAAAATGCCCGGTTCGCCGGGCATTTTTTTGCCTGGAATTTGTCATTGCTCACAAGACGGGCCGGTTTTTTCCGACGCCATTTGTTGTGTATGCGACATGGGTTTTTCTACCGCCAAAGACTTACATCGAGGCAGGAATATTAGGCCCTTTGTTTTTTTCCAGAGCGCGCTAGAATGCGCGCCGAACGTGCGGAGATCTGTATGTGGCAACAGACGCTGATAACCCTGCGGGCGAGGCCCCGGGGCTTTCATCTGGTGACGGACGAGTTGCTCGCCGGCCTGCCTGAACTCAAGGCCTGTCGTGTCGGTCTGTTGCATCTGTGGCTGCAGCACACCTCGGCCTCGTTGACCATCAACGAGAACGCCGATCCGGCGGTACGTCGAGACTTCGAACGATTTTTCAATCGGCTGATCCCACAAGGAACCGCCGGCTATGAGCACAACGACGAAGGCCTGGACGACCTCCCGGCGCACTTCAAGGCCAGTGTGCTGGGATGTCAGCTCAGCCTTCCGGTAACGGCGGGACAGTTGGCGTTGGGTACCTGGCAAGGCGTTTATCTGGGCGAGCACCGAGATCATGGCGGTGCTCGCAAAGTCCTCGTCACCTTGCACGGTGAAGGGGCATGACCGCTGATTGTCGGCGGATCTTGAATTTTTTCTGGCAGCCTTCGACAGATGGCGAAGCTGGGCTATAACTAATCTGCTTTTCGCAAGTCATGAGGTAGAACATGAGCGACGATGATCTGGAAAACGACGACCTCGAAGTAGGTGACGAGGACGAGACCGAAGAAGGCCTGGAAGCGGCGGCTGAAGATGTTGCTGACGACGACGGTGCCGATGTTCCGGTCCCGACTGCCAAAGGCAAGGCCAAGGCCGCGGTATCGGTCGACGAGCTGCCAAGCGTAGAGGCCAAGAACAAGGAGCGTGATGCGCTCGCCAAGGCCATGGAGGAATTCCTGGCCAGGGGCGGAAAGGTGCAGGAAGTGGAGGCCAACGTGGTCGCCGATCCGCCCAAGAAGCCTGACAACAAGTACGGCAGCCGCCCTATCTGAGTATCTGCCCTTGCTTGCTGAAAAAGCCCGCCGTCGCTGCGGGCTTTTTCATGGATGCGGTTTTTAAGCCTGGCGCATTCCTTGTGGGATTTGTGCCGGCATAGCGCCGAAGTGCACCGTTCCTCCAGGGCTCAGCGATGGCTATGCCACCCTGCCAATAATCCGGGCAGTTCGGTCAGGCTGCGGATTTCCGCGTCCGGCGCATGATCGGCATCCCATGTCTTGCCCGCCGGGTTGAACCAAACCGCGCGCAGGCCGGCCTGCTGGGCGCCGGCGATGTCGTCGCCAGGGTGATCGCCCACGTGCACGGCGGTTTGCGCCGTGGCGCCGCCCCTTTGCAGGGCTTCCTGGAACAATCTTGCATCAGGCTTGGCAATACCGATGTCTTCGGCGCACAAGGCGAACTTGAAGTAGTCCGCCAGCCCCAGGCGACTCACATCGGCATTGCCGTTGGTGACGACGCCAAGGGCGAAATGATTGGCGAGGATTTCCAGGGTCGGCTCGACATCGGGAAAAATGTCCAGTTGATGACGCGCATGCAGGAACGCCTCGAATCCTTGGTCCGCCAGTTCCGAGGCCCGCCACTGGTCGTAGCCGGCATCTTGCAGCGCCCGGAACAGCACGCGCCGGCGCAGTGCACTGATGCGGTGCTTGAGGTTGGGTTCTTCGCTGAGCACTTGGGTGCGGATCGTCCACAGGCGCTCCACCGGAAAATCACCCAGGTCGGGTGCGTTGTCGGCCAGCCATTGGCGTAAAACGGCTTCAGCGCTGGCGATCACCGGGGCGGTGTCCCATAGCGTGTCGTCCAGGTCGAAAGTGATGAGCTCGATGGTCATGATTCGTCGCCCTTGATGCGTTTGGCCCTGGGGTGGGCACTGTCATAGACCGTCGCCAGGTGTTGGAAATCCAGGTGGGTATAGATCTGGGTGGTCTTGATGTCCGAGTGGCCGAGCAGTTCCTGGACGGCGCGCAGGTCTTGGGAAGACTCCAGCAGATGGCTGGCGAACGAATGCCTGAGCATGTGCGGGTGCAGGTTCTGCCCCAGTTCACGTTCGCCAGCGGCCTTGACCCGCAATTGGATGGTCCGCGGGCCCAGCCGGCGGCCTTGCAGGCTGACGAATACCGCGTCATCGACCGGATTGGTCATCGCTCGCAGCGGCAACCACAGTTCCAGGGCTTCCCGGGCCTTGCGGCCGATGGGCAACAGGCGGGTCTTGCTGCCTTTGCCGAGTACCTGGACCATGCCATCGGCCAGGTCCAGTTGGTCCAGGTCCAGCCCCGTCAGCTCGGAAAGCCGCAGGCCGGAGGAATAGAAGAGCTCAAGGATCGCCTGGTCCCGGCGCGCCATGAAGTCATCCTCGACGGCGCCATCGAGCAATTGCAAGGCACGGTCGGTGTCGAGGGTCTTGGGCAACCGGCGTTCGCCTTTCGGCGGTGCCAGGCCGGTGGCCGGGTCGTGATCGCACAGGCCTTCGCGGTTCAGGTAGTGATACAGGCCACGCACCGCCGATAACAATCGCGCGAGGCTGCGGGAGGATTGTCCCTGTTGGTGCAGGCGGGCAACGAGGCTGCGCAGGCGCTGGATGTCCAGGGCCGCCCAGCTGTCGATGTTCTGCTTCTGGCACCAGCCCAGTACTTTTTCGAGGTCGCGGCGATAGGCCGACAAGGTGTGAGGCGACACCTGGCGCTCACTGCGCAGGTGTTCGCAGTAGGCGTCCAGTTGCCGCTCCATCCTCAGCGTACCGAACGCAGCGAACCGGCAACCCGTGGCAGGACCCGGCCGGTGACTTCGGCGATGTAGCTCAGGAACAGTGTGCCCACCGAGCTCTTGTAGTGCTGCGGATCGCGACTGGCGATGGCCAGCACGCCATGCACGCCCTGATGGGCAATGGCGACGACGGCGGTGGAGCCGATCTGCTTGCGCTGTTCTTCACCGAACAGGAAGTCCAGCTCATGCTCGCGCAGGCTGCCGCTGACGCTTTTGTTTTCCGTGAGCAGGCCGCCTATGGCTGTCTGCGCGTCGGCGTGGGTGACCCAGCGCCCCACTGGCATGGCGTTATCGCCAAACAGGATCAGGCTGACGAAGGGCACCTGGAAGTCTTGGCGCAGGCTGTCTTCGACGCTCATCACCAGGTCTTCCAGGGTACTCGCGTCCATCAAGGCAAGAATCAGTCGACGGGTCTTGTCGAAGAGCCGGTCGTTGTCCCGGGCGACGTCCATCAGGTGCGAGAGGCGATGGCGCATTTCGATGTTGCGCTCACGCAGGATTTTCATCTGGTGCTCGACCAGCGACACGGTATCGCCGCGCCGATGGGGGATCCGCATCGTTGCAAGCAGGTCTTCGTGCTCGACGAAGAAGTCCGGATGCGCCTCCAGATACGCGGCCACGGCCGCAGCGTCCGGAAGGCTCGGGGATTCGTCGGGCTGCGGTGCTGGAACCTTTGGCTTGTCGGTCATGGCTTTGGCTCACTCAAAGACGAACTTGTCCTTCGTATACACGTACGGCCGGGCCGGTCATCATCACCGGTTGGCCTGGGCCTGCCCATTCGATGGACAGGCGTCCGCCGGGCAGGTCGATCAGCAATGGCGAATCCATCCAGCCCTGGCTGATCGCGGCGACGGCGGCGGCGCAGGCGCCGGTGCCGCAGGCCTGGGTTTCCCCAGCGCCGCGTTCCCAGACGCGCAGTTGGGCGCGGTGGCGATCGACGACCTGCAGGAAGCCCACGTTTACCCGTGCCGGAAAGCGCGGATGATTTTCGATCTTCGGCCCCAGCGTGTGCACCGGTGCGCTGTTGATGTCGTCCACGCGCAGCACCGCATGGGGGTTGCCCATGGAGACTGCCGCCAGTTCCACCGGGGTGCCGTCGACGTCCACGGTATAGCTCAGGGCCTGAGCCGGTGCCTGGAATGGGATATCCGCCGGCACCAGGCGCGGGGCGCCCATGTTGACGCCGATCTGGCCGTCGCTGCGCACATCCAGTTCGATGATGCCGCTTTTGGTCTCGACGCGAATCTGTCGCTTGGCGGTCAGGCGCTTGTCCAGCACGAAACGGGCGAAGCAGCGCGCGCCGTTGCCGCACTGCTCTACCTCCGAACCGTCGGCGTTGAAGATCCGGTAGCGGAAATCCACGTCCGGGTTGTTCGGTGCCTCGACAATCAGCAACTGGTCGAAACCGATACCGGTGTGCCGGTCGCCCCATTGCTTGGCGTGCTTGGGCAGGATGTGCGCGTGCTGGCTGACCAGGTCGAGGACCATGAAATCATTGCCCAGGCCGTGCATCTTGGTAAAACGCAGCAGCATGGTATTACTCCGGCAGCAGGCTTTCGCCGGCAAACAGTTCGGCTACCGTCTCGCGGCGGCGTACTTCGAATGCCTGATCACCGTCCACCAGCACCTCGGCGCAGCGGCCGCGGGTGTTGTAGTTGGAACTCATGACAAACCCGTAGGCGCCCGCCGAATGCACGGCCAGCAGATCGCCTTCTTCCAGCGCCAGCGCACGGCCTTTGGCAAGGAAATCGCCGGTTTCGCAGATTGGCCCGACGATGTCGTAGTCGCGGGCCGCGGTGTCGCGCGGGCGTACGGCGGTGACGTCCATCCAGGCCTGGTACAGCGCCGGGCGGATCAGGTCGTTCATGGCCGCGTCGACGATGGCAAAGTCCTTGTGCTCGGTGTGCTTGAGGTATTCGACCTGGGTCAGCAGCACGCCGGCGTTGGCGACGATATAGCGGCCTGGCTCGAACATCAGGGCCAGGTCACGGCCTTCAAGGCGTTCGCGCACGGTCTTGATGTAGTCGGCCACCAATGGCGGCTCCTCATCGCGATAACGCACGCCGACACCGCCACCCAGGTCGATGTGACGCAGGTAGATGCCGCAATCGCCGAGGCGATCCACCAGCGCCAGCAGGCGGTCGAGGGCGTCGATGAACGGTTCGAGGGTGGTCAGTTGCGAGCCGATGTGGCAATCGACACCCAGCACTTCCAGGTTCGGCAGTTGGGCGGCGCGAACGTACACATCCTCGGCGTCGGCAATGGCGATGCCGAACTTGTTTTCCTTGAGGCCGGTGGAAATGTACGGGTGGGTGCCGGCGTCGACGTCCGGGTTCACGCGCAGCGAGACCGGCGCACGAACGCCCAGCTCGGCGGCGACGACTTGCAGGCGCTCCAGCTCGTCGGTGGATTCGATGTTGAAGCAATGCACGCCGACTTCCAGGGCGCGGCGCATGTCTTCGCGGGTCTTGCCGACGCCGGAGAACACGATTTTGTCGGGGCTGCCGCCAGCGGCCAGCACACGCTCAAGCTCGCCACCGGACACGATGTCGAAGCCGGCGCCCAGGCGTGCGAGGACGTTGAGCACGCCCAGGTTCGAGTTGGCTTTTACAGCGAAGCACACCAGGTGCGGCATGCCTTCGAGGGCATCGGCGAATGTCCGGTATTGGGCTTCGATGTGGGCACGGGAATAAACGTAGGTCGGCGTGCCGAAACGTTCGGCGATCGCGGACAGGGCAACCCCTTCCGCGAACAGCTCCCCGCCACGGTAGTTAAAAGCGTCCATGGCGGTCCCTTAGTAAGTGGTCTGGGTGTCGTGCGCGTGGGATTTGGATTGCGACGACTTGGCCTGCTCTTCAGGGGACTTGCTGTCATCAGGCAGGTACAGCGGACCTTTTTGACCACAGGCTGTCACAAGGCAGGCAACCGCGACGAGCGCAGCAAGGGAAGAGATCAGGCGCTTCATGGCGAAATCCTTGAAAATGCGTTAATTGCGCCGGAGTATACCGGCCACCCGACAGCTTGCCTATGCAACGGGGCGCCCGTCCGGCGGGCCTTGTACTCCAAGGGCTCGCGTTCGGTGGACAATGTTCAGCGCCCACGGGCCCTTGGTCGTTATCCTTTGCATTCAGCCGGGCGCGTCCGTATCTTGCGGCGCTTGAGCCCGTCAGACAATTTTGAGGTTGCCGCAATGAGTTTGTCCGAAGCCCGTTTCCACGATCTGGTCGATGCGACCCAGCAAACGCTGGAGGATATCTTCGACGAAAGCGACCTGGACATCGACCTGGAAATTTCCGCCGGTGTACTCACCGTCAAGTTCGAGAACGGCACCCAGTTGATTTTCAGCCGCCAGGAGCCGTTGCGGCAATTGTGGCTGGCGGCGGTGTCCGGTGGCTTCCACTTCGACTATGACGAGGAAAGCGAACGCTGGATGTGCGACAAGAGCGAAGAGCAGTTGGGCGAGATGCTCGAGCGCATCGTCAAGCAGCAGGCCGACGCTGAAATCGATTTCGAAGGCTTGTGATTCCGTGACCCAGAACGTCCCGGCGCGGCCGCCCAAGCCGCTCTACAGCAACGTCAGCCCGGCCGTGCCGTCGCCTTGCACCAGTGTGTGCAAGCTGGATGAGCACAAGGTCTGTCTGGGTTGTTTCCGTCATGTGGAAGATATCCGCGAATGGCGCTCGGCTGATGATGAGCGTCGGCGGGTTATTTGTGCCGAGGCGGCCAGGCGAAAATCGCCGGCTTGACCCCTTGGGTTGTATATTTTTTGAGCTGTGGTAGTGTCCAGCAACGCCTCAACTCATCGAGGCGAGTGAAAACCCCGCCTTTATGTGGCGGGGTTTTGCTTTTTTCGTGCAGAAGAAAGGAGTCTGCCTGGATCATGACCGCACCTTCCATCACCCTTACTCGCCTGGACGTGCAGCGTCTGGAGCGCCTGATCGACAGCCTGGATGAAACACTCCCTGGTGTGATCGCCTTGCAAACCGAACTGGATCGCGCCGAGACCCTGGTGGGCCACGATGAAGTGCCCGCCGACGTCGTGACCATGAACTCGCGAGTGCATTGCCGCGAGGAAAGCAGCGGCAAGGATTACCACCTGACGCTGGTTTATCCACAGGACGCCAACGCCGACGAGGGCAAGATTTCGATCCTGGCACCGGTTGGCAGTGCCTTGCTGGGCTTGAAGGTAGGCCAGCACATCGACTGGCCGGCCCCGGGTGGGAAGACTTTGAAATTGACGTTGCTGGAAGTCGAGTCCCAACCGGTCAATGGCGGCGACTGCACTTTCTGAGCCCCGTCAGACCTGGATCAGCGCCTCGTTCAGCGCATGTTCCAGGTCGGCTTTGTAGCGCAGGTACAGAATGCTTGAGCACGCGCCGTCGCCCACCAGGCCGGAGAGGTCAAGGTCGGTGATATAGCAGCGGTAGCGTTCGGCTTCGCGGCGCTGCCCGACGATTTCCCTGGCGACCACCTGGAACAGTTGGTCGCCATGCTCCAGTTCCGAAAATTCCCGCTGGTCGCAATACAGGGTGACGTGCACCTGCCCGTGCGCTGCTTTGCCGATGATCCCTTGTACGTCGTAAAAGGGTTTATTAACGGGCGTCTGCGGTGCCTGCCGTGATTCGACCCGCCGGGCCCGCCCGTTCCCCGAAGGCAGGAGCTGGTAATACAGGATTTCCAGCGCCAGCGGCTGGGCAACGTCCATCGGCAGCAGCGCATCGCGGCGGTACAGCACCGATTGCAGGAAACGTTGCAGCGGCACCAGCAGGCTTTGTTCATCGTGATATGGCAATCGCTGTTGCCACAAGGCATTGAGTTCATCGAGCACATACAGCTCGGCTTCGTCTTCGTAGACCCTGTAGAACACCTGGATGCACTCGGGTTGACCCATGGGCAGGATCAGCGCCACGTCGTGTTCTTCGAGCGCCATTGAATCCAGGTGCAGCGGGCTGTAGGCGGTCAGCTCTTCTGCGAGATAATCCATCAGCGCCGACAGGCTGCCCAGCGCCACATGGTTGACTTGGCCCGGCACCAGTTCCAGTACGTGATAGTGCTGCTGGACTTGCAGCAGATACCGGTAGTTGAGTTTGCTCAGTAGCAAGGCTTGGGTGGTCTCGATGACTTCTTCGACCCGGCGCGCAATGAATTGCGCGCGGTTATGACAGAAGCACCGGACCTGCACGCGCGGTTGGCGTTGTATCGTGGGCAAGGCGTTGAGGTAGTCGCGCAGGCAATCGAGCAGGGCGTGCTCGCCATCGAAGCGGTTGACCAGTACTTCATTCCAGCTATTGAGCGTGACCTGGTCGAGGGTGAGCACCAGGTTTTCCCGAACCCCGGCGTAGCTCAGGGAGTCCGTGCGCTCGGTGGTCATGAGGATGTTCAGGTCGCGGTGATGCTTGAGTGGATCGACGCCGACGTTTACCAGGATCAGCACTTCGCTGGGTACGCTGGCGTGCAGCAACTGGACTTCATCGACCGTGGCCAGGGGCAAGGCGATGGCCTGTTGCAGGCTGCCCAGCAGGTTGAACAGCTCGAACTCGCTCAGGTCGCTTTCACCAGGGTGCAGCGCCAAGCGCGTGCTGCTGTCGATCACACCGTTGCGATGGCACCAGGTGAGCAATTCAAGCAGCTCGCGGCTGCGTTTGATGGGCGCGAAGTTTTCCCATTCCAAGGCATTCAGGCTGCCGTTGTACAAGCCCCACTGATTCTGCCCAGGCTCTTTCTTGTTTGGCGACTGGACCAGTGTCAGGGTGTCCTCCGCCAAGTCCGGAGCAATGCCAGGGTTGATGAATTCGATTTTGTCGGCCTTGCGCTCGAAGGCCGCATACAACCGTCGACCGAGGACATTGAGGTCGCGCTTGTTGATCAGGCTGACGGTTTTCTCGGTGCGGGCGAACTCGGTCAGGAAGCGGTAGCTGTAGGTCAGCTCGTTGACCAGGGCCCGCCGCTCATTGCTCACCTGGCGGACTTTCCACTGGCTACGGCTATCGAGCAGGGCCAGTTGGCGCTGGTCCCAGGCCCACTCCCGAGCCAGGCGCTCCAGCAAGTTGCGCTGCCAGCCACTGCTGCGAGCGTGGCCAGTGAGCTTGCGATTGACCTTGAGGTACAACGCGCGCCGGATCAGCTCCAGGCGTTCCGGCTCGCCGCGGGCGACCAGATATTCCTCGAGGCGGCGATAAACGACCATGTACGGGTCCAGCTCATCCAGATCCAGGCGATTGGCGAACACCGCCTGTTTGAAGCGCAGGCTCAGGCAGCGGACGTTCGGGTGTTCGCTGGCGTAGACCTCGGTCAGCAATAGCTTGAGCACCGACTTGTAAGGCGATTCGATGCCCTTGAACAACTGCCAGAGCCCGGCGCCGACGAACTCCCCCGGCGGGATATAGGCCAAATGTCCCAGGTCCAGGGTTTCGTCGGCACGAATGAAACGCTTGGAAATCAGCGTATGGGTGTATTGCTCGTAGTTTTCTTCTTCATACACAGGCACCAGCCACCAGATTGGCGTGCGCCCGGCCAGCCATATGGCGGTGCGGTAGAACTCGTCCAGCAGCAGATAATGCTGGGTGGTGCCGCAGTCATCGGAACTGAGTTGGTTGTCCCGCTCGCCGCGGACGAATCGCGCCGGGTCGATGAGGAAAAAATGCGCTTCGGCGCCTTGGGTCGCGGCCCAGATTTCCAACAGTTGGCATTTTTTCCGCAGCTCGGCCAGCTCATCGTCGCTCAGGTCCGGCCCATGGCACACCCACACGTCCATGTCGCTCTGGTCGGCCTGGGCGAGCGTGCCGAGGCTGCCCATCAGGAACAGGCCGAGGATCGGTCGCGGTGGGTTGCTGCCATGTCGTGCTTTATAGGAGAACGAGCGGGTCAGCCGTTGGGCCTCGGCGAGAACGTTTGTGTCGGGCTCGTAATTCGACAACCCGGCGGGCGTGCTGCCCGAGACATAGCCGGGCAGCAGCGGATGGTTGACGTGGAAAAACAGCGGAAGCAACGTCAACACGCACTGTTGGCGGGTCGACAACCCTTCGAGGGCGCGCTCCATGCGTCCGGTATTGAGCTTGAGGAAACGCGCGCGCAACTGGCTCAGGACCTTGCGGTCGATTCCCTCGTCCAGATCGGGGCGTATTTCGTGGTTGCGGGTCATGTCAGCTCAAACCGGCTCGCGGCGTCGAACGTGGGAAAGCACAAGTGATGGCAGGTTAGCGCCCGAGTCGTGGAATTCTTAAGCTGAAAATGATGGTGACGTCAGGATTTTTTACGAAAGAGCCTGTGCGCCTGCGGAAATCCCGATGCCAGGGATTTCCGTGGGCGAGGAGAGAATCAGGCGGCTTCTTGCACGCTGAGGATCGTCAGGACGGTTTGCACATTCTGTGCGGCATCACGGCCCAGGCTGGTCAGGTAACCGCCATCGGGTTGGGTGATGAGTTCTTTGTCAAACAGGCGTTGGGCAGCGGCGATAGCTTTGGGGGCAGCGGTCTGATGGATTTTCAGGCCTTCCTGGGAACTGTCCAGGTTGAAGAGTGCAAGGATTTCCAGTTCGGCAACCAGCTCAGGGGTAAGCGACATAAGGACTCCAGACTTTCTAGGAATTTGGACGACAGCGTCACTAAGGTGAGCGCACTTGGCCGAGCTGTCCAGTGTCTGAGTCATGCTTTTTTGTTGAGGTCCTTTTTTGTGGCGAGGGAGCGAGCTACCTCGCCACAAGAACAACTCAGTTCCTTTCCGGCGGCAATTCGGGCAGGGCGCGCAATGCGGTTTCGTACCACTCGGTATTGAACGGGCGGTCTTCTTCCAGGATTGCGTCGATTTCCACCGCCAGCACGTGGGCCATCAGGTTGAGGATTTCTTCACGCTCATAACCCACCAGGGTCAGCTTGTTGAACGTGGCCTTGGCCGCTGGCGGGTTGTCGCTTTCGATCTGGTTCTCGATGGCCTGAATCAGCGTGTTCTCGACGAATTCTTCTTCGTCGTTGTCGATGTCGATTGGCTCGCTCATGGCACGTTCCTGTAGGAAAGGGCGCCAGTTTACCTGCATTCAGGGGCGTGATGCGCCTGGCGCGAAACACCTTGGCGGTCTATAACCCAAGGCTGCCAACCCCGCACGGCCTGGAGGCTATGGAATGCTCAAGCTTTATGGTTTTTCTGTCAGCAATTATTACAACATGGTCAAGCTGGCCCTGCTGGAGAAGGGGGTGCCTTTCGAAGAGGTCCAGTTCTTCGGCGCCCAGACTCCGGAAGCGCTGGCCATCAGCCCGCGCGGCAAGGTGCCGGTGCTGAAGACCGAGCTGGGTTTCATCAACGAGACCAGCGTGATTCTCGAATACATCGAGCAAACCCAGCCGGGCAAGGCCCTGTTGCCTGCGGACCCGTTCGAACGTGCCCAGGTATTGGCCTTGTGCCGGGAAATCGAGTTGTACATCGAGCTGCCTGGGCGTGCCTGTTACGCGGAAGCGTTTTTCGGCATGCCTGTGGCTGATGCCATCAAGGAAAAATCCAAGGCCGAATTGCTGTTGGGGTTCGCTTCGCTCGATCGGCATGGCAAATTTTCGCCTTATGTGGCGGGCGACAGCCTGAGTCTCGCTGACCTGTATTTCTACTACAGCCTTTCGCTGGCCTTGCAGGTGGGCAAGAAAGTGTTCGATATCGATTTGCTGGCTGATATGCCGAAGGCGAAGGCCTTGATGGAACTGCTGGGGCAGAATCCGCATGTGCAACGGATCGCGGCGGATAGGGACGCAGAGATGCCGGCTTTTTTGGCGAAGATTGCTGCCAGGAAGTGAGTGGTTTCGTTGTCCTGACGACCGCTATCGCGAGCAAGCTCGCTCCCACATTTGATCTCCATGTTCACAAAATTTGTGTTCACTGAAATCCCTGTGGGAGCGAGCTTGCTGACGACGCTTTAGGCTTTAGCGGCTTGCAATCAGCGCCTGTCCACGCACCACGGCGGCCTTGACCTGCGCCGGCGCGGTACCGCCGATGTGGTCACGGGCGTTGACCGAGCCTTCCAGGGTCAGCACGGCAAACACGTCCTGGTCGATCTGGTCGCTGAACCGGCGCAGTTCGTCCAGGCTCATTTCCGCGAGATCCTTGCCGCTGTCCACGCCGTACTTCACGGCATGGCCGACGATCTCGTGGCAATCGCGGAACGGCAGGCCACGGCGCACCAGGTAGTCCGCCAGGTCAGTGGCGGTGGAGAAACCGCGCAGGGCTGCTTCGCGCATGACCGCATGCTTGGGCTTGATGGCCGGGATCATGTCGGCGAAAGCCCGCAGCGAATCGCGCAAGGTGTCGGCGGCGTCGAACAGCGGTTCCTTGTCCTCCTGGTTGTCCTTGTTGTAGGCCAGCGGTTGGCCTTTCATCAGGGTCAGCAGGCCCATCAGGGCGCCGAATACCCGGCCGCTCTTGCCCCGTACCAGTTCCGGCACGTCGGGGTTTTTCTTTTGCGGCATGATCGAGCTGCCGGTGCAGAAGCGGTCGGGCAAATCGATGAATTGGAATTGGGCGCTGGTCCACAGCACCAGCTCTTCGGAGAAGCGCGACAGATGCATCATCGCGATGCTCGCGGCGGCGCAGAATTCAATGGCGAAATCGCGGTCCGAGACATTATCCAGCGAGTTGCCGCCCACGGCGTCGAAGCCCAGCAGTCGGGCGGTGTACTCACGGTCGATCGGGTAGGTGGTGCCGGCCAGCGCGGCGCTGCCCAGGGGCATGCGGTTGGTGCGCTTGCGGCAATCCACCAGGCGCTCGTAGTCGCGGCTGAGCATCTCGAACCAGGCCAGCATGTGATGCCCGAACGTTACAGGTTGAGCCGTTTGCAGGTGGGTGAAGCCCGGCATGATGCTCTCGGCTTCGCGTTCGGCTTGCTCCAGCAGGCCTTTTTGCAAGCGCGTGATCTCGGCGAGGATCAGGTCGATCTCATCGCGCAGCCACAGGCGGATATCGGTGGCGACCTGGTCGTTGCGGCTGCGGCCGGTGTGCAGTTTCTTGCCGGTCACGCCAATGCGGTCGGTCAGGCGCGCCTCGATGTTCATGTGCACGTCTTCGAGATCGACACGCCAGTCGAACTGGCCGGCCTCGATCTCGCCCTGGATGGTCTTCAGGCCATCGATGATGCTGTCGCGCTCGGCATCGGTGAGCACGCCGACCTTGGCCAGCATGGTGGCGTGGGCGATCGAGCCCATGATGTCGTGGCGATACAGGCGCTGGTCGAAATTGACGGAGGCGGTGAAGCGGGCGACAAAGGCGTCGACGGGTTCACTGAAGCGGCCGCCCCAGGACTGATTGGTCTTGTCAGTGCTCATGAATTCGCTCGTGATCGGCTGGAAAAAGGTAGCGGTTAAAGGCTGCCCCGGATGATAACAGGGTTGCCGGGGCTGGCGCTGGCACTGGTCGGCAGGTTTTTTGCCGCAAATACCCCGGATCCAAAAGCTTTTTCGCGCAACGATATTTTTCGATTGAGCAATATCGTCGTGGCAACCGTCTACAGTGGACGGTAGGGCTTTGCTTTTTCATCCTGGACGCATCGGACGCACCAATAAAGGGGGGTGCTCATATTGGTCAGATCGAGTCTTAACGAACTCTGTGGCGACGCTGTGCGACAACAGGCCTCGAGCATCGGTCGGCAAGCGCTGGTAAAGATAGGCAACCGCCTCGCGGCACTTTTTGGCCCTCGGACGAGTCTTAGCGTGGATCGCGGTGACGGATGTCACTTCCCCTGTCTACGCTATCCTTGTGCGAGACTCACGCAGGAATCCAGCGCAATATGAATGTCCTGATCGTTGATGACGAACCACTGGCCCGCGAGCGCCTGAGCCGACTGCTCGGGGAACTCGAGGGTTACAGTGTCCTGGAGCCGAGCGCCACCAATGGCGAAGAGGCATTGGCCTTAATCGATAGTCACAAGCCGGATATCGTGCTGCTCGACATCAGCATGCCTGGCCTTGATGGCTTGCAGGTCGCGGCGAAGCTCTGTGAGCGCGAGTCACCTCCGGCGGTGGTGTTTTGCACCACTCGGGACGAGTTTCCTCCCGAGGTATTGCAGACCGGTGCCGTGGGTTATTTGCTCAAGCCCGTTGCGGCCGAGGCACTGGAAGAGGCGCTGCGCAAGGCAGAGCGGCCGAACCGCACGCAATTGGCTGCACTCACCCGTCCGGCCGCCGAAAGCGGCAGTGGCCCACGCAGCCATATCAGCGCGCGGACCCGCAAGGGCATCGAGCTGATCCCTCTGAACCAAGTCGTCTATTTCATCGCCGACCACAAGTACGTGACCTTGCGCCACGAAAGTGGCGAAGTGTTGCTGGACGAACCACTCAAGGCCCTGGAAGACGAATTCGGCGAGCGATTCGTGCGCATCCACCGCAACGCCTTGGTGGCCCGCGAACGTATCGAGCGCTTGCAACGTACTCCACTTGGACATTTCCAGCTGTACCTCAAGGGGCTCAATGGCGACGCGCTGATCGTCAGCCGACGGCATGTAGCGGGCGTCCGCAAGATGATGCAGCAGCTTTAGCGCGCCGCCATCAAGCGTTCCGTTTCCAGGATTGGCGGCCAGGGAGGCCGCGGGGTCGTGATTCAAGTCAAAGCGGATTTGGCTGAGCTGTTATTATCTGCCGTATCTTTTAAGTACGGATTGATCCATGTCCCCTCGCGAGATCCGCATCGCCACCCGTAAAAGCGCCTTGGCCCTCTGGCAGGCCGAATACGTCAAAGCCCGCCTCGAAACGGCCCATCCGGGCCTGGTCGTGACGCTGGTGCCCATGGTCAGTCGCGGCGACAAGCTGCTGGACTCGCCACTGTCGAAAATCGGTGGCAAGGGTTTGTTCGTCAAGGAACTGGAGACAGCCTTGCTGGACAACGAAGCCGACATCGCCGTGCATTCGATGAAAGACGTGCCCATGGACTTCCCCGAAGGCCTGGGCCTTTTTTGCATCTGTGAGCGGGAAGACCCGCGCGATGCATTTGTCTCCAATACATTCTCCAGCCTTGACGCGCTGCCTGCCGGGAGCGTGGTGGGCACGTCGAGCCTGCGCCGCCAGGCGCAGCTGTTGACTCGTCGTCCCGATCTGCAGATCCGTTTCCTGCGCGGTAACGTCAATACGCGCCTGGCCAAGCTCGATGCTGGCGAATACGACGCCATTATCCTCGCCGCCGCGGGCCTGATCCGCCTGGGTTTCGAAGATCGCATCACCTCGGCCATCAGCGTCGACGACAGCCTGCCAGCCGGCGGGCAGGGGGCGGTGGGCATCGAGTGCCGTAGCGCCGACAGCGAGATCCATGCCCTGCTGGCGCCGCTGCACCACGAAGACACGGCCACTCGAGTCTTCGCCGAGCGCGCCCTCAACAAGCATTTGAACGGTGGCTGCCAGGTGCCGATCGCCTGCTACGCCGTCCTTGAAGGTGAGCAAGTCTGGTTGCGCGGCCTGGTGGGCGACCCGAGTGGTGGAAAACTGCTCAGCGCCGAGGCGCGGGCGCCGCGTCGCGATGCCGAGGCATTGGGTGTGCGCGTCGCCGAGGATCTGCTGGGCCAAGGTGCCGACGACATCCTCAAGAAAGTCTACGGCGAGGCTGGCCACGCGTGACCGGGTGGCGCCTGCTGCTGACCCGGCCGACGGAAGAGTCGTCTGCGCTGGCGGATGTCCTGGCAGAGGCGGGGATATACAGCAGCAGCCTGCCACTGTTGGATATCACGCCGATCCCCCTGTCTGAATCCGAGCGAGCCAAGCTCAAGGCAGTGGATCAGTACTGCGCGGTGATCGTGGTGAGCAAGCCTGCGGCACGCTTGTGCGTGGAGTTGCTGCGCCAATATTGGCCGCATCTTCCTGACCAGCCATGGTTCAGCGTGGGCGCTGCGACCGGGCAAATTCTTGCCGACGCCGGTCTCCGCGTTTCTTACCCTGGTGACGGCGATGACAGCGAAGCCTTGCTTGAGCTGGCAACGTTGCGCCAGGCTATCGACCGGCCTGAGCCGCGTGTCTTGATTGTGCGTGGAGAGGGTGGGCGCGGTTTGCTGGCAGAGCGTTTGCGTGAGCAAGGTGCTAGTGTCGATTACCTGGAGCTGTACCGCCGCGGCTTGCCGAAGTATGCCGAAGGCGAATTACCGGCGAAGGTCGAAGCGGAACGCTTGAACGCGCTGGTGGTCAGCAGTGGGCAGAGCTTCGAGCATCTGCACCGGCTGGCCGGTGATGCGTGGCCCGCCTTGGCGCGGCTACCCTTGTTTGTGCCAAGCCCCAGGGTCGCCGAGATGGCGCGTGCCGCCGGGGCCCGGACAGTTGTGGATTGTCGTGGCGCCAGTGCCGCGGCTTTGCTGGCGGCTTTACGGGAACAATCCGTGCCGTTTTCTAATGCAAAGGATGGATACGTGAGCGAAACAGCCTTGCCAAAAGATCAAGACCAGCCAGCGATCGATGTTCCGGTGGATGCGTCGGCCCCGGTCGCGCCGCGTCGCGGAAACGGACTGGCGATTGTCGCGTTATTGTTGGGCGCTGCCGGTGTGGCCGTGGGTGGGTGGGGCGTTTGGCAAATGCGTCATCTGCAAGCCAACACCCAGCAGCAGGTCGCCCAGGTCCAGGCACTCAATGACCAGGCCCAGAACCTCAAGCTCAACGAGCAGCGCCTGAGTGAACGCCTGGAACAACTGCCTCCGGCTCAAGAGCTGGAAGAGCGGCGGCGTCAGGTCGCTCAACTGCAAGGCGACCAGCAGCGCCTGAACCAGCGCCTGGAAACCGTGCTCGGTGCCAGCCGCAAGGACTGGCGCCTTGCCGAAGCCGAACACTTGTTGCGCCTGGCCAGCCTGCGACTGTCTGCCCTGCAGGACATCAGCAGTGCCCAGGCACTGGTGCAGGGCGCGGATGAAATCCTGCGCGAGCAAAACGATCCCGGTTCCTTCGCTGCCCGCGAACAACTGGCCAAGACTCTCGCTGCGTTGCGCAGCACGGAGCAGCCGGATCGTACCGGCCTGTTCCTCCAGCTGGGCGCCCTGCGTGACCAGGTCCTACAGTTGTCGGAGATCGCTCCCGAATACAAGGATCGTGGTGAATCCCTGCTCGGGCTGACCGCCGATGGCGATGGTGCCAGCCGATGGGCGCAGTGGTGGGATCAGATCTCGCGCTACATCCGCATCGATTTCAATGCCGATGAAAATGTCCGTCCGCTCCTGGCCGGCCAAAGCTTGATGCAGGTGCGCCTGGCGCTGAGCCTGGCACTGGAGCAGGCGCAATGGGCTGCCCTCAACGGCCAGGCTCCGGTATATACCCAGGCACTGGCCGAAGCCCGGGATGTCCTCAAGAACAACTTCAACCAGGACAACCCGCAAAGCAAGATCATGCTGGAGCGAGTCGTTGAGCTGGGCAAGATGCCGGTGACCGTAGTCACTCCCGACCTGACAGGCAGTCTCAGCGCCGTCCAGGCCTACCTTGAGCGCCGCAACGTGAACGCCGAAGAATCGGTCAAGCCAATGCCCAAGGCAGGCGAGCAGGAGGCCACGCCATGAAGCGCCTCTACGTGATTCTATTCGTGGTCATCGCCGTCGCCGCCGTGCTGGGCGTGGCGATCGCCGAGCATTCGGGTTACGTGTTGGTGGCGTACAAGAACTTCCGCTACGAGGCCGGGCTGTGGGTTACGCTGGCAGTGATCGCGGTGCTCTGGCTGCTGTGGCGAGGCATCAGCGCGTTGATCGGTCTGGTGACCACCTCCACCGGCGTGGTCAACCCGTGGTCGCGGCGCAACCGCAGTCGTCGTGTCCAGGTAGCGATCGAGCACGGCCAGTTGGATCTGGCCGAAGGGCGGTGGGCCAGCGCCCAGCGGCATTTGCATCGCGCCGCCGAGGCCGAACGACAGCCGTTGCTGTACTACCTCGGAGCCGCCCGCGCGGCCAATGAGCAGGGCCTTTACGACCAGAGCGACAGTTTGCTGGAGCGCGCCCTGGAGCGTCAGCCCCAGGCCGAACTGGCTATCGCGCTGACGCATGCCCAGTTGCAAGTGGACCGGGGCGATACCGACGGTGCGTTGAGTACGCTGCAAGCCATGCATGAACGCTACCCTCATAACGCCCAGGCCTTGCGCCAGCTGCAACGTTTGCATCAGCAGCGTGGGGATTGGTCCGCGGTGATCCGGCTGTTGCCCGAGCTGCGCAAGGATAAGGTTCTGCCTGCCGCTGAACTGGCAGAGCTGGAGCGTCGCGCCTGGGGTGAAAACCTCACCCTGGCAGCCCACCGCGAAGCCGATGGCAGCATCGGTCTGCAATCGCTCAACCGCGCATGGCAGCAATTGACTTCCGCCCAGCGCCAGGAGCCGGCACTGGTATTGGCTTATGCCGAGCAGCTTCGGCAGTTGGGCGCCCAAGTCGAGGCGGAAGAAGTGCTGCGCGCCGCGCTCAAGCGAAATTACGATAGCCACTTGGCGCGCTTGTATGGCCTGGTCCGCGGCGCTGATCCGATCCGGCAATTGCAAGTGGCTGAGGGCTGGCTCAAGGAACATCCGGAGGATCCGGGCCTGCTCTTGACGCTGGGACGCCTGTGCCTGCAAAACAGTCTGTGGGGCAAGGCGAGGGATTATCTGGAAAGCAGCTTGCGCATGCAGCGCAACCCCGAGGCATGCGCCGAACTGGCGCGGCTGCTGGCGCAACTGGGGGATGCCGAGCGCAGTAACCAACTGTTCCAGGAGGGGTTGGGGTTGCTGGATGAACGTCTTCTGGCCGCGCCCTTACCGGTTTCGCCACAGGTCCTGACGACTTGAGACAGTGATCATGAGTCTTGAGGTCGGTGTGAGTCCTTAGCCGCATCGGCCGGATATTTTTGAGGCAAACGGTTGTGGATCCCGGCCCGGTTTGGGGTTTTGATTATTCCCTCAGTAAAGTCCTACAGCGGGCTGAGCTAAATCCCCTTATGCCTGTCGGGAATTCGCTACATCCCAGGTGAAGTGTCTGCGTGGGGCTGCCTTGAAAGGCCCGAGGGCTTTCCTCTACCGTTACAGCCTGTCTCTTCTGTTACGGATTCGCCATGTCTTTGGCCAGCTCACGCTTCTTGTTTCTCATGGCTTCCATCGCCGCAGCCCTGGCTATTGGCATTGCCAGTTACCTGGAATATGTGGTCGGCCTTTCCCCCTGCAGCCTGTGCATCTTGCAGCGGTTGTGCCTGATGCTGTTCTTTATGAACTGCCTGGCGGCCTGCGTGCATGGCCCTGGTCAAAAAGGCAGTGTCATCTACGCTGCGATGGGGGGGGCTTTCGCTTCGGGCGGGTTGGTGCTGGCATGGCGCAATGTCCTGGCGCAAACCGATTCGGTCGAGCTTCTACCTGACTGTATGACTCACCTGAGAGGAGCGGACTCGTGGTGGCACGCCATGCGTCATGTTGCCAATGGCTTGATCGACTGCGCGAATGTGACCTGGACCCTGTTCGACCTGAGCATTCCCGAATGGAGCCTGCTGTTTTTCCTGGCCGTCTCTGTTTCGATGACCTACCTGCTGCTACGCCTGGCCTGGGATGCCCTGGTACGGCCATTCAGCGGCAAGACGTCGCAGTTTGTCCGGGCGCTGGATTAAACACTTGTATGAACTTTATCTCCTGCGTACCTTGAAGCAGTTGTCGCGCGGGCATAATCTGGCCCGCACGTATCATTGGAATCATGCCACTCGATCATGTTGTGTCTGGCTTGCTCCTGATCATTCAGGCGTGTGTTTCAGGCGGCGAGGGGCGTGACTCAGAAGGGAAGAAATCACCATGCTCGAAAGTTGTCAGAATGCTCAGGAACGCTGGGGTGGGGTGCATCTGCTGATCGACCGCTGGTTGCAGGAGCGTCATGAACTGGTTCGAGCCTATGATGCGCTTGGCGACAAGCCTGAGGCACTGAGTGAAAGCCGCAAGCCCCTGCAGGAGTTTTGCGGTGTGCTGGTGGACTATGTATCCGCCGGTCATTTCGAGATCTACGAGCAACTGACGGGCGAGGCCAAGGCCTTCAACGACAAGCGCGGCCTGGAGCTGGCCGACACGATCTATCCGCGTATCGATGTCATCACCGAGAAGCTGCTGGCCTTCAATGACCTGTGCGATGAGGGCAAGTGCGTAGCGGAAAAATTCAAGGAGTTGGGCGGCTTGTTGCACGAACGTTTCGAACTGGAAGATTGCCTGATCGAAGTGCTGCACAACGCTCACAAGGAAGAAGCTGCGGTCCAGGCCTGAGCCAACGTTCCTGACAGAAAACGGTGCGCATTGCGCGCCGTTTTTCGTTTGTGCGCGTCAGGTCGCCGCGCCCAGCAGTTCGATTTCAAAGACCAGGGGCGTGAAAGGCGGGATCACGTCTCCGGCACCTTCGGCGCCGTAGGCCAGGGCTGAAGGAATCACCAGTCGCCACTTTGCGCCTACCGGCATCTGCGGCAGTGCGCTGCGCCAGCCATCGATCACGCTATCAAGGTTGAACCATTGCGCCTGGTGGTTGGAATCGAACACGGTGCCGTCCGGTAACCGACCGACATACAACACTTGGACTTTGCCGTGGGGGCCGGCTTTCGCACCACTGCCTGGCTTGAGTTCGGTCAGCAGGATGCCGTCCGGCAACTGCTGAACACCAGGCCGGCCTTTTTCATCGCTGAGAAATTTTTGCTCGGTCTTTAGCGCCGCTACGTCCTGGGGGGTTGCCGCTTGCGCCGTCAGCCGGGCCTGGTGTTCGGCCAGGATGCGTTCGATTCGTTCATCCTCCAACGCCAGCGGCTTGCCCAGATAAGCCTGTTGCAGGCCCTCGACCAAGGCTTGGATCTGCAGGTCGGGTACGTCTTGGCGCAGGCGTTCCCCCAGGCTTGCGCCAAGACTGTAGGCCAGGTCCCGGGCTTCGTTTGCGTTGGTTTTTTCGGTGGCCTGGGCCACGGGGAAAACCATGCAAAGAAGTAAAAAAAGGTGACGCGACATGTGTGCTTACTCCGGCCTCGATTCGAGGGATTATGCCAGTGCCGCTGACAGTAAAATTGATTTGCCCAGGCGATGGAGCAGAAGATTTTTTGTCCCGTGCAACGCAACGCCTTGTGTAGTGTCAACATGCCCTAGCGGCGGTTGCAGCAGAGGTCTAGTATGAGCCGCACTCACGTCAGTCAGGAGGTAAACCATGTCGGCCACCAAGAAGCCTGTAAACACTCCGTTGCACTTGCTCCAACAACTGTCGGGCAGCTTGCTCGAGCATCTGGAAAATGCCTGCTCCCAAGCCCTGGCTGATGCTGAAAAATTGCTCGCCAAGCTGGAAAAACAACGCGGCAAGGCGCAGGAAAAACTGCACAAGTCGCGCACCAAGCTGCAAGACGCAGCAACTGCCGGCAAGGCCAAGGCACAAGCCAAGGCCAAGGACGCCATGAAAGAACTCGAGGACCTGCTCGATGCCCTGAAGGATCGTCAGTCCGAAACCCGCGCCTACATCCTGCAACTCAAGCGTGACGCCCAGGAAAGCCTGAAGCTGGCCCAAGGTGTTGGCCGCGTCCAGGAAGCCGCAGGCAAGGCGCTGTCTCTTCGCGCGGCCAAACCTGCCGTTGTATCGGCCAAGAAGCCGGCGGCTAAACCTGTCGCGGCAAAAACCGCAACCAAGGTGGCGGCCAAGCCAGCCACTAAACCTGTCGTGAAAAAACCGGTCGCTGCCAGCACAGTGAAACCTGTTGCGAAAAAGCCAGCCGCCAAAGCTGCCGCCAAGCCTGTCGTAAAAGCTGCAGCCAAACCTGTCGCCGCCAAGCCTGTCGCAAAAGTGGTCGCCAAGCCTGCCGCTAAAACCGCCGCTGCCAAGCCCGCTGCAACGAAAGCCACCGCTGCCAAACCGGCTGTCAAAGCGGCCGCCAAACCCGCTGCCAAGCCAGCGGCGACCAAGGCCGCTGCTGCAAAACCTGCCGCTGCCAAGCCTGCTGCGAAATCGCCAGCCAAACCCGCTGCTGCCAAGGCGCCTGCCAAAGTTGCGGCTAAGCCTGCCGCTAAACCGGCTGCGGCCAAACCAGCCACCACCGCTGCGGCCAAGCCTGCGGCGACCAAGCCGGCCGCTGCCAAACCTGCAGCCAAGCCCGCTGCGAAGCCAGCCGTGAAAAAGCCCGCCGCTGCCAAGCCCGCCGCTGCAAAACCGGCTACTGCTCCGGTTGCCAAGCCTGCCGCGCCAGCCCCAACGGCGACCCCGGCGCCAACGACCGGCACACCCGCACCGGCGCTGAACCCGAGCGTAGCCACTGCCCCGAGCACCACTCCAACCCGCGCTTCCTAAGCGCCGGAGACCGCGACGCGCAGCTGCTGCAGCGCGTCGCGGTTGGCTGGGTCGACAAGCTTTCGCAACCATTGCGCTGAATCCGCAGCTTGTCCCGTCGGCCAGTCCTCGGAGGTTGCCTCCAGCCGCTCAAGCAATAGCCGTTCGGCTTCCAGTTCCAGTTTCTTGATCTGTTCTCGCAATCCCCCCAGCCTCGAATCCTGAAGCGCGGTTTTTTTCCATTGGGTGCGCAATGCCCGCAATGGCTGCACGACGCTGGAGTCCCAGGGGCCGGCCAGATGTTGAAGCTGCTGGAGCTTTTGCTCATCACAGCTCACACCGCGTTGCTCCAACCACAACCCACAGAGCACCAGGCAGACATTCTCGCCATCTGCTTGCAAGGCCAGGCACGCGGATTCCACGCCAGGCTTGGCATAGAGGTTGATTGAAAAGCTCCACAGATCAGAGGGCATCGTGCTACTCGCGCCAGTTGCGAGCGAAGCTGGTAGACTCCGCCGCCATTATGATTCGACTTCAGAACCTGACTTTACAGCGTGGCCCGCAACGTCTGCTAGAAGACGCCGAGCTGACCCTGCACGCCGGCCACAAAGCTGGCCTCATCGGTGCCAACGGCGCCGGCAAATCGAGCCTGTTCGCCTTGTTGCGCGGCGAGTTGCACCCGGATTCCGGCGACTGCTTCCTGCCCGCCGACTGGCGCATCGCCCACATGCGCCAGGAGGTCGATACCCTCGAACGCCTGGCGGTGGATTACGTGCTCGATGGCGACCTGCGCCTGCGCCAGGTGCAAAGTGACCTGGCGGCGGCCGAAGCGGCCCACGACGGTGCCGCACAGGCCCGCCTGCATTCGGAACTCGACAGTGCCGATGGCTACACCGCCGACGCCCGCGCCCGGAAACTGCTCGCCGGCCTGGGCTTCACCAATGAACAGATGGACCGTCAGGTCGGTGATTTTTCCGGCGGATGGCGGATGCGCCTGAACCTGGCGCAGGCCCTCATGTGCCCGTCGGACCTGTTGTTGCTCGACGAACCGACCAACCACTTGGACCTCGACGCGATCATCTGGCTCGAAGACTGGCTCAAGAGTTATCCCGGCACGCTGCTGCTGATCTCCCACGATCGGGATTTCCTCGATGCCGTGGTGGATCACGTCGCCCATGTCGACCAGCGCAAGCTCACCTTGTACCGCGGCGGCTACAGCGCCTTCGAGCGTGCCCGGGCCGAACGCCTGGCGCAGCAACAGCAAGCCTACGAGAAGCAGCAGGCCCAGCGGGCGCACATGGAAAGCTACATCGCCCGCTTCAAGGCCCAGGCCACCAAGGCTCGCCAGGCGCAGAGCCGGATCAAGGCGCTGGAGCGGATGGAAGAGCTGTCGGCGGCCCACGTCGATTCGCCATTCGATTTTGTTTTCCGCGAGTCGTCGAAGATTTCCAGCCCACTGATCGACTTGTCCGATGCGCGACTGGGCTATGGCGATAAAGCCGTGTTGGAAAAGGTCAAGCTGCAACTGACCCCAGGCGCGCGGATCGGTCTGTTGGGGCCTAACGGTGCTGGTAAGTCGACCCTGATCAAAAACCTGTCCGGTGAGCTCGAGCCTTTGGCCGGGCGCCTGACGCGGGGTGAAAACACTGTCGTTGGCTACTTCGCCCAGCATCAGTTGGACTCCCTCGATGCCAAGGCCAGCCCACTGCTGCACTTGCAGCGCCTGGCGCCAACCGAGCGCGAGCAGACACTCAGGGATTTCCTCGGCGGTTTCGATTTTCGTGGGGCGCGCATCGACGAACCGGTGTTGAATTTCTCCGGTGGCGAGAAGGCGCGTCTGGCGCTGGCGTTGATTGCCTGGGGACGGCCGAACCTGCTGCTGCTCGACGAACCGACCAACCATCTGGACCTGGAGATGCGCCTGGCCCTGACCATGGCCTTGCAGGAGTTCAGTGGCGCGGTGCTGGTCGTCTCCCACGACCGGCACTTGCTCAAGAGCACGACGGACAATTTCTATCTGGTCGCGGACGGCAAGGTCGAAGAGTTCGATGGTGATCTGGAAGACTATGCGCGCTGGCTGGTGGATTATCGCCAACGCAACGCACCGGTGAGCAGCACGCCGGTAAACCCGGACAAGACCGACAAGAAAGCACAGCGCCAGGCCGCTGCGGCGCTGCGTCAGCAACTGGCGCCGCACAAGCGCGAGGCCGACAAGCTAGAAGCCGAGCTGGGCAAGCTGCATGAAAAGCTGCAGAAAATCGAAACCAGCCTCGGTGACAGTGGTCTCTACGAGGCAGCACGCAAGGATGAGCTGCGTGATCTGCTGGCCGAACAGGCCAAGCTGAAGGTTCGGGAAGCGGAACTTGAGGAGGCGTGGATGCAAGCCCTGGAGTTGCTGGAAAACCTGCAAGCGGAGCTGGAGGCGTTGTCCTGATGGAAGCGTTGTCCTTGCCCATACCTGTCATGTGGATCGAGCCGATCTGGCTCGGTGTGCAAATCCTGCTGATCCTGTTGGTGGGTTATGTTGCCCAGCGTTTCGTCGCGCGTTTCCTCACGGGGCTCGGCGAGCGCTATCCATTGCCGACCCAACTGGTGATCATCCTGCGTGGCGTGCTGCGCTGGTTGATCATGGGCAGTGCCGTGCTGGTGGCGCTGGAGCGCCTGGGCGTCTCGGCCACGGTGCTGTGGACCGCACTGTCGGGCTTCGTTGCCGTTGCGGCGGTCGCGTTCTTCGCCATCTGGAGCGTGTTGTCGAACCTGCTGTGCGCCATTCTGATCTACACCGTCGGACCGTTCCGTCTCGGCGACGTGGTCGAGCTGGTGGAAGCGACCGACAAGCCTGGCATCAAGGGGCGGGTGGTGGCGATCAATCTGCTCTACACCACATTGATCGAGCCCGAGGAACTCGGCACCGGCAGCTCCATGGTGCAGGTGCCCAACAGCCTGTTCTTCCAACGGTCGGTGCGGCGCTGGCGCGGCAGCGAGGCGTTCCCGGTTGGCGGTTTCGTCGAATAGCCTTATTTGCCGGCGCATGAAGAAAACAGTGGTTATCCGCCCGGCGGCGCATTAGCTTATTCGTTTCGACGGGTCCGAGCCGAGGTGTGCAATGTTGCTAGAAACGTGGCTGGCGTTTTTTGCCGCTTGTTGGGTTATCAGTCTCTCACCGGGCGCCGGTGCCATTGCCTCGATGTCCAGTGGTCTTCAGTACGGCTTCTGGCGTGGCTACTGGAATGCCTTGGGCCTGCAATTGGGCCTGGCACTGCAAATCGCGATCGTCGCGGCAGGCGTCGGCGCAATCCTTACCGCATCGTCCACCGCGTTCTACGCCATCAAATGGTTCGGCGTGGCCTATCTGGTCTACCTGGGCGTCAAGCAATGGCGGGCGATTCCCGGCGACCTCAGCGACGACGCGGCCGTTCGGCCAATCGGCAAGCCCCTGGCATTGGTATTTCGCGGTTTCCTGGTGAACATCAGCAACCCCAAGGCCCTGGTGTTCATGCTCGCAGTGCTGCCGCAGTTCATCGATCCTCATGCGCCCCTGGTCCAGCAATACCTGATTCTCGGCGTGACCATGGTTTGTGTCGATCTGATTGTCATGGCCGGGTATACCGGACTGGCGTCCAAGGTACTGCGCTTGTTGCGTACCCCTAAGCAGCAACGGCGGATGAACCGGACCTTTGCCGGATTGTTCATTGGTGCGGCGGGGTTGCTGGCGACGATCCGCAAGGCTGCGGTGTAGGCCCAGGGGAGAAGAAGAGCTTTCGGGGCGAGGGAGCAGGCTCCCTCGCCACAAAAAGCACCCCCACCGATGTTGATCAGCGCAGGATCACTGGCGCCGTGTCCCTCGGCAGGCTGTTGCGCTGCACAGGTTCGCCGGCTTGTTCATTGACCGGCCCGCCGAGCTGTTCGCTCAACTGGCGCGCCACATCTTCCCCCAGCGCCTTGGACACTTCACGTACGACCCGTGGCCGATTGAGGCTGATGCGCACGTCCCGGTGGTTCAGCAGCTTGGTGTCCTGGCCTTCGCCCATGGCGGTGAAGGCCGAGGTGATTTCGAAGGTCTTGGTATTGATCAAGCTGAAATCCGCCACCAACGTCAGGGCAAGCACCGCCGAGTAGCTATCGGCAGTGCCCAGCTCATTGATGTCGCGGGTGAAGTCGATGTCCGACACGGTGCCGAACAGCACGTAGTCGGCGCCCTTGAAATTCCCCGCCTTGATGCGCTTGATCACGTCGTACACGTCGCCCTTGGACGAGGCCGTATAAGGTGTGCCTTGCACCAGCTGGAACATTCCGCTGCGCAGGATTTCGCCCTTGATATCGCCGGTGAACTTGCGCAGCTCACCCTGCTCGATGTAACTGCTGGTGGCCTCCATTTCGTCGTAGCTCGACGAAGCGCTGGCACTGTACGGGCTCGCCTGGAAGTTGCTCTGGGCCGAAACGGTGTGGATGTATTCCTCGACGCGCTCTTGATACGCCAGGTCCGTCACCGCGACTCTTGGGGCCGCTTGCGCAGTGAATGCGCAAGCCAGGGCCATCATGCCGATCCATGTGCGCATGGCTTAACGCTCCGTGGTCTTGCGGATTTCTTTTTCGTCCATCCACTCGGCCAAGCCACTTTCGACGTCGATCAGTTGCAGGCTGAATTTGTAGAACACGTCCTTGTAGTCTTCGCTGCGCTTGACGATCGAGCTGATGGAGCCCTCGATGCGATATTTGGCGGCGATCATGTTGCCGGTCTTGGCCACGGTGCTCTTTTTGTACAAGCCGCTCTGGTTCTGCAACTTCAGTTGGTCGACCTGGCTGTCCATGGCGTTGTTGTCGCTGGCGAAGCGCGCCGCGCCGGTCTTCATCAGTTGGGTCTTGATGCTGGTGGTGATTTCCCGCGTATCGATGTACTCGCTGGTCTTGTTCTTTACGTCATAGACCTGGACCACCGGACGGCCCTGCAGTACGCCGGACTGCGCGAGGGAGCGGGTCATGGATTCGGCGATCATTTGCAGGTCGGTGGAGCCGAATTCGTTGGTGACGGTTTCCACGGCCTTGGTATCGCCATAGCTGATGTTCTTGTTGCCCAGCACCGGCGAGTTGTTGGCGCAGCCGCTGACGAGCAGGGCGGCGAGGGCTAGGGAGGAAATGCGTAGGAACATGTGTGGGCTCTCGAAAACTGAATAAAAGGTCTGTGGCGAGGGGATTTATCCCCGTTCGAGCGCGCAGCGCTCGTTTAAAATTGGGGCTGCTGCGCAGCCCAGCGGGGATAAATCCCCTCGCCACATGAAATGTGCATCTATCTCAAGGGGTATTGATTTCCAAGCGGAAATCCACAGCCTTGGGTGTCGGTGCGATGGCCGGCAGGAAGCGGGTCTGTTCGCCGTACAGCGTCAGGCTTTTCCAGCTTTCCTCCTCCGCAATGGGGAAGCCTTCCGGCCCCAGCCAGGCGAAGCGGTAGTACATGTTCTTGTTGTTGAAACTGGTATTGCTCAGCTGCACGTTGACGGTCATGTAGCCGTTTTCCCGGGCGACGCGCATGGCGCCGACCACGATGTTCTTGGTCTTGCCCATCGCCACGACCTTGCTGGCGGCGCTGCCCGGCTCCGGTGGCGGTGGGGTGGCGCAACCGGCCAGCAAGGCCAGCGCGCCAACGGCGATCAGTTTAAAACGCATGTGAACAAGACTCCGTTCTTAAGGTTGCTTGAGTGCGATGGCGGTGGGATTGGCGCTCGGGATGACCTGGGCCGCCAGGCCGCCGGCGAAAACCTGGTTGCCCACCGCCCGCAGGCTGATGACCTGGTATCGCTGATCGACCTTGACCTTGACGACCGAGCCGCCTACCGCGCTTGGCAAGGTGACCTGGTGCTCGCCTTTCTTCAGGCGCAGGCGCACCACCTGGGTGTAGTCAGGCAGGGTGCGCCAGGTCCGGGTGTCCGCGCCTTCAAGCACGGCCGAGGTAATGCCCACGGCCAGGCCGGCCAGGGGATTGGTTTCGTTGATCTGCTTTTGCGCCACGCCACGAGTCACCGCGCGCACGGTGGTGCGCAGGATGATCCCCGGCATGTCATCACGTAGCGCCCTGCGCGACATGGCCGTGGTGCTGTTGAGCTGGGTCAGGTCCAGTTGCCGACCGTCGACGCCGATCTGGGCGAACGTGGCGGTGGAGGTGTCCGGCTTGATCAGCGGGAACGACAGCGGTGTGATGACCACGTTGCCGCTGATGGGCAGGGGCAGCGGGATACGGATCGAATCCCGGGACGGCGCCAGACCGCTCTGCACCACGATCAGGATGTCGCTGTCGTCGTCCTTGGCGGCAGGCTTGTCGAGGTTGAGCAGTGCCTGTTCCAGCAGCGGGGTGTTGGGCCGCAGTTCGGCGGCTTTGCGGTAACCCGGCGCGGCCAGGTCTTTTTCACCCAGCGCCTCGTAGACGAAGCCCGCCAGGTAATGGCTGAACGCGCTCTGGTAGCTGTTCTTCAGGCTGACCACTTCCGGCGCGTCCAGGCTGGCGACCGGGTAACCCTTGAGGTCCTTGTACTCGGTCTTGACCCCTTGTTTCTCGGCATCTTCCTCGCGCTTGAGGTATTCCTTGTCCCGCAGGTCGGCGATCACCGCCTCGCGCTCGTGGGTCTTCTTGATCTGCAACCGAGCGCCGTCGAAGTCATTCACGGCCAGCAGGTTCAGGGCCATCTGCGTGGTGAGCATGACTTTTTCATAGTCATAGCCCTCGTAGCGCCGAACCTTGTCGTTGACCAGGAAGCTGCCGAACTGCGCGAGGTACTTGGCGGTGTCGAGCTTGACCGCGTCTTCCCACTGGCCGACCTGTTGATCGGCATTGGTCCAAGCCGTCTGGCTGCCGGACAAGTCGCCCTTGGCGCGCAGCAGCTCACCCTTTTCGAAGAAATAGAGCAGGTCTTTGTCCTGGCTGCTGTTGTTCTTTTCGAGCAGGGTCAATGCGGCGTCGACGTTGCCAGAGGCCAACTGTTGATTGGTCTGGGCCAGCTCGCTGTCGTAGTTGCGAAAGGCCGAACAGCCGGACAGCAGAGTGGTCGCGCAGAGGGCGACCGAGAAATAGGCACGGGTTGCCATGAACACTTCTTCCCTGAATATCAGCCTGTTGTGCGGGTCGGGCTGGGGCGATCCACGAACGGGGCGTTGGCGCCGTCAGTTCCTCATGACCAGAGGAGCTCTTATGCCTTCAACAAATAAGAGGGCGGCGCATTATAAACAGGAGGTTTGATGCGGTAGTGGCTTTTTAATCTCTAAATGATGTTTTTGTGATGTCACATGCAAAGGATGAAGATCCGATGAAAATGTGCCGCGGAAACACATCGGTGCTTGAGCCAAGCGCATTGGAAGTGAACAATGTGTTACTTCTTATTTCCAATCGAGAGTCATTCATGGCTGCCCCGTTTCGTTTCCTTGCCTGGCTAGCGCTGCCGTTGCTGGCGTTATGCAGCGCCGATCTGCTGGCTGACACTGCCGAAGGCGCCCCCCAGGCCCTGCATTTGTTGGATTACATCGGGGCGGATTACCCGGCGACTGTCGAGGCGGGAAAGGTCATCGACGACTCTGAATATCGCGAGCAACTGGAGTTCACCCAGGTACTGGAAGGCCTTATCGCTGCGCTGCCGACCAAGCCGGAGAAGGCTGAATTGACCCAGGGTATCGGTACTCTGCGCGGTGCGATCACCGAGCGCCGGGATGGCAACGACGTCGCCCGGCTGGCACGGCAACTGGGTGCGAGGCTGGCGGTGGCGTATGAAGTCACCCAAGCGCCGATCATTACTCCGGACCCGGCACGCGGCGCGCCGTTGTATGCCCAGAATTGCTCGGTTTGCCATGGAGACACCGGTGCCGGCGATGGCCCGGCCGGCGTCGGCCTGGAGCCGCCGCCCTCGAACCTGCGTGACGGCCAGCGCCTGGATCGGCTGAGCCTCTATGCGATCTACAACACCTTGGGCATGGGCGTCGAAGGCACGGACATGCCGGCCTTCGCCGATCAGCTCGACGATCGCCAACGCTGGGACCTGGCGACCTACATTGCCAGCTTCAGCGCCGACCCGGCTGCGGCCAAAAGCGAGCTGACCTACAACCTAGCCGACCTTGCCCGCCAGACCCCGGCCGAAGTCCTCGCTGCCCAAGGGCCCGCGGCAGCGGCGACGTTCCGCGCCCAACGTGCCCAGCCGCCGCAAGTACAGCGCGGCCCGGCCCAGTTGCTCGACTACACCGCCACGACGTTGGATAAAAGCATCGCGGCGTATCGTGCTGGCGATCATGACCAGGCCTACGACCTGTCCGTCGCGGCTTATCTGGAAGGCTTCGAGCTGGTGGAGAGCTCCCTCGATAACGTCGACGCCACGGTGCGCAAAGACACCGAAAAGGCCTTGATGGCTTTCCGTCAGTCCTTGCAGGACGGCTTGCCAGTGGACCAGGCCCAGCAGCGCCTGGACACGGCCAAGGCCAAGTTGAAGGAGTCCGCCGGCCTGTTGGGTGGCGATGGCTTGAGCTGGTCGTTGAGCTACATTTCCGGCTTGCTGATTCTGCTGCGCGAAGGCCTGGAAGCGATCCTGGTGCTGGCGGCGATCCTGGCGTTCTTGCGCAACACCGGCCAACAGTCGGCGGTTCGCAGCGTCAACATCGGTTGGGGATTGGCATTGCTTGCCGGCCTCGCGACGTGGGGGTTGGCGGCGTATGTGATCGATGTCAGCGGCGCCCAGCGTGAATTGCTTGAAGGCGCCACGGCACTGTTCGCCAGCGTGATGGTGTTGTGGCTGGGTGTCTGGATGCACGATCGGCGCCACGCCGCGGCCTGGCAGGACTACATCAAGAGCAGCCTGGTGGGCGGCGGTGGCCGGTTCGGATTCGCGATCCTGGCGTTTTTCTCGGTTTATCGCGAGTTGTTCGAAGTGATCCTGTTCTACGAGACCTTGTGGCTGCAAGCGGGTCCCGCCGGCCATGACGCCGTGTTGGCCGGCGGCGCGACGGCGTTGGTGTTGCTCGTCGGGTTGGCCTGGGTGATCTTGCGTGGTTCGGCCAAACTGCCGTTGGCGTTGTTCTTCAGCATCAATGCCGCGTTGCTCTGTGCGCTGTCGGTAGTGTTCGCCGGCCACGGCGTGAAAGCGTTGCAAGAGGCCGGGATCTTTGGCACGCGGCCGGTGGCGTTCTTCGAGTTCGACTGGCTGGGCATCCATGCCGATGCTTATTCGCTGGCGGCCCAAGTGGTGGCGATTACCGCGATTGTTGTGCTGTACGGGCGCAGTTGGGTGGCAGAGAAACGTCGGGTCCAGGTTTCCTGAACGGCGGCATTCGCTGCGCTCATAATCGCGAGCAAGCTCGCTCCCACAGGATGTAGGCTGCCCCTGTGGAAGCGAGCTTGTTCGCGATGCTTTTTAGATAGAGGAAACCACGCGATGCGCGTATGGATCGATGCAGACGCCTGCCCCAAGGCCGCGAAGGAACTGGTGGTCAAGTTCGCCTTGAAGCGCCAGTTCGAAGTGGTGCTGGTTGCGGGGCAACCGCAAATCAAGCCGGGCCTTGCCTTGGTCAAGCTGATCGTGGTCCCAAGCGGTCCTGATGCGGCGGATGACTACCTGGTGGAGCACGCTGTCCCGGGCGAGTTGGTCATTTGCTCCGACGTGCCGCTGGCGGACCGTCTCGTCAAGAAGGGCGTCGCCGCCCTGGACCCCCGGGGCAAGGAATTCGACGCGCAGAACATGGGCGATCGCCTGGCGGTGCGCAACCTGTTCACCGACTTGCGCGAGCAAGGCCATATGGGCGGCGGCCCGGCCGCTTACAGCGAGCGGGACAAGCAAGGGTTTGCCAATGCGCTGGATCGGATATTGACGCGGTTGGCTCGCTTGTCCTGATCTTGTCCGGACCTTGTGTGGGAGCAATCTCGCTCCCACAGTTTTGAACATTCTGTCAGTCGTCGTTCTCGTGCGTCAGTTCCAACACCCGGTCCACTAGCTTGTTGATGCCCGAAGCCGCTTCGCTGATGTTCTTGGCCAGCATGTAGGCGGGTGTGCTAACCAGTTTACGCGCCGTGTCCTCGACGATATCGGTGACCAGGCACTCTTCATGATTCCCGCCCATCTTGGTCACGGCCGCGGCGGTGTCGGCATCTGTGCCGATGGTGCAATTCACGCCCGGGCCGTAGATTTTCGCCGCCAGGGCGGGGGAGATGCACATCAGCCCCACCGGTTTCCCAGCCTCGGCAAAGGCTTCGGTCAACGCCAGGACTTCGGGCTGGACAGTGCAGCCGGCACCCTCCACCGCGAAGTTGGACAGGTTTTTCGCCGAGCCGAAGCCGCCGGGCACGATCAGCGCGTCAAAGTCCTCGGCCTTGGCTTCGCGCAGGTCCTTCACGTCGCCTCGGGCAATGCGCGCCGATTCCACCAGCACGTTGCGGCTTTCGGGCATTTCCTCGCCAGTCAGATGGTTGATGACATGCAGTTGGGCAATGTTCGGGGCGAAACATTGGACCTGCGCACCGCGCTGGTCGAGACGCAGCAAGGTGATCACGCTTTCGTGGATCTCTGCGCCGTCATACACGCCACAGCCGGAAAGGATCACTGCAACTTTTTTGCTCATGGGCTTTTCTCCAGATTCATGGCGTTAAATGTCTACTAATTTGTCACTCGTTGCCATAGGGGTATCGGGCAGCTACACCTAACCTGCCGACTATCTTCCCTGCCTTGGCTGCCCGGGTCGCATCATGAATTTCATTCTTTATGCCGTGCCGTTTTTCTTCGTGCTGATTGCCGTCGAGTTGCTGGCTGATCGCTGGCGTGGCGTGAGCCACTATCGCCTGGCGGACGCCATCAACAGCCTGAGTACCGGCGTGCTGTCGACCACTACCGGGCTGCTGACCAAGGGCGTCGGCCTGGTCACCTATGCCGTTGCCTTGGAACACCTGGCGATCTTCCAGCTGCCGGCCGGCCAGGCCTGGGCATGGGTGGTTGCTTTTGTGTGCTATGACTTCTGTTATTACTGGCTGCACCGCATGGGCCATGAGCGCAACATCCTCTGGGCCGCCCATTCGGCGCATCACCAGAGCGAGGACTACAACCTCTCCACCGCGTTGCGCCAGACCAGCACCGGCTTCTTGCTGAGCTGGATTTTCTACCTGCCGCTGGCGGTCCTGGGTGTGCCGCTGCTGGTGTTCGTCAGCGTCGCGGCGCTGAACCTGCTGTACCAATTCTGGGTGCACACCCAGCACATTCCAAAGCTCGGCTGGCTGGAATGGTGCTTCGTCACGCCGTCCAATCATCGTGCCCACCATGCGCAGAACCCTCTCTACATGGATCGCAACTACGGCGGGGTGTTCATTATTTGGGACCGTCTGTTTGGCACTTTCCAGGAAGAGGACGAGAACGAGCCGGTGGTTTTTGGCGTGACTACGCCGCTGGCCAGTTGGAATCCGCTGTGGGCGAATCTGCAGTTCTATGGGCAGCTTTGGGCCGATGCCCGCCGGGCCGAGCGCTGGCGGGACAAGCTGCGGATCTGGTTCATGCCCACCGGTTGGCGCCCGGCTGACGTGGCAGCCAGTTATCCGCTGAACAAGCCAGACCTGAGTCAGTTCCGCAAATTCGAAGTGCCGTTGGATGGACGACAGCAGTGGTATGTCGCACTGCAGTTCTGTGTCTATATCGCCCTGGGCAGCTACCTGATGAACCTTGAAGACAGCCTGTCGGCCGCCGCCCTGGTATTGGGCTGGGGGGTTATTGCGTTGGGGTTGTTTGGCTTGGGCGTGGCCCTGGAGAATCGCCCGTGGGCGCTGAAGATGGAGTTGTTGCGGCTGGCAGCTAACGTACCGTTGGTATGGCTGGCACCGTTGGCCGGGTTGTGGCCGGCCAGCCCGATGGCTTGGGTCGGGCTGCTGAGCTACAGCCTGATCAGTGGCATCGGGCTTTACTGCTGTCGCACCCGGCTCACTCGCCTGGCGTAGATTCGCTGGCCCTGGCTTGTTCCTGTCGCTCGGCCTCGAGGGTCTTCCTGGCCAGCCGCGCATTCTTGATGCGACGGCGCAGCCACAGGCCCAAACCCAGCACCAGCAGGGCGCCGAGGACCCACAATTCGTATTTCTTGATACTGCCCAGCATGCCTTCGAGCACCGCGCCAAAGTGATACGCGGCGGCGGCCAGCGCCGTGGCCCAGATCGCCGCGCCGATGCCGTTGAGCAACAGGTAGCGGCCCGGCGGATAGCCTGACAAGCCGATGGCCACCGGCATTACGGTGCGCAGGCCGTAGACGAAACGAAAGCTCAGGACCCAGATGTCCGGATGCCGGCGAATGTGCTCCAGTGCCCGGTCACCCATCAACTGCCAGCGCGGTTTGCGTGCCAGGAGTTTGCGACCGTGCTTGCGCCCGAGGAAATACCACAGCTGATCGCCGGCGTAGCTGCCGCAAAATGCCACGACGACCACCAGGTTGATGTCCATGTAGCCTCGGAACGCCAGGAACCCTGCGAGCACGAGGATAGTTTCGCCTTCGAAGAACGTGCCGATGAACAGGGCCAGGTAGCCGAAGTCGTGCAGAAATTGTTGGAGCATTGTCTGGGTGCTGGCGAAATGAACGCGCAGCCTAACCCTTCAGGCACATTCAGGAAAGTATCGAAATGTGTCTCGACGTGAACATTTCCTACAGAAGACAATGACTGCGACTACCAGTCGCGCTTTAGCACAACTGTCATGTGTTCGTCATAATGGCCGCTTATAACTGTCACGCTCGCCCGTCTGCGGGCTCAGGAGTCTGCCGTGAGCTTTACCCCCGCCAATCGTCTGTTTCCCGCCACCCGCCTGCGCCGCAACCGCCGGGATGAGTTCTCTCGTCGGCTAGTACGCGAAAATCTGCTGACCGTCGACGACCTGATCCTGCCGGTGTTCGTTTTGGACGGTGAGAATCGCCGTGAAGCGGTGGCCTCGATGCCGGGCGTTGAGCGCCTGACCATCGACCTGCTGCTGGAAGCAGCGGCCGAGTGGGTCGAACTGGGGATTCCGGCGTTGGCGCTGTTTCCGGTCACGCCTGCGGGCCTCAAGTCCCTGGACGCCGCCGAAGCCTGGAACCCCGAAGGCATAGCCCAGCGCGCGACCCGTGCCCTTCGTGCACGTTTCCCGGAGCTGGGGGTGATCACCGATGTGGCGCTGGACCCGTTCACCACTCACGGGCAGGACGGCATTCTCGACGAAGAAGGCTATGTGCAGAACGACATCACCGTCGATGCGCTGGTCAGGCAAGCGCTGTCCCACGCCGAGGCCGGTGCGCAGGTGGTGGCGCCATCGGACATGATGGACGGTCGGATCCAGGCGATCCGCGAAGCCTTGGAGGTGGCCGGGCACGTCAACGTGCGCATCATGGCTTACTCGGCCAAATACGCCAGCGCCTACTACGGTCCGTTCCGCGACGCGGTCGGCTCGGCCCTGAACCTGGGCAAGGCCAACAAGGCCTCTTATCAGATGGACCCGGCCAATACCCATGAAGCCTTGCACGAAGTGGCTGCCGACTTGTCAGAAGGGGCAGACATGGTCATGGTCAAGCCGGGGATGCCTTACCTCGACATTCTTTGTCGGGTAAAGGATGAATTCAAAGTGCCGACCTTTGTGTATCAGGTCAGCGGCGAGTATGCGATGCACATGGCAGCGATCCAGAACGGCTGGCTGAGCGAAGGGGTGATTCTGGAGTCCCTGACCGCTTTCAAGCGCGCGGGTGCTGATGGCATCCTGACGTACTTTGCCGTGCGTGCCGCCCAATTGTTACGAGAGCAGAAATAGCCTCCCAGGAACTTGCGATGAATACCGAAGGACTCACAGAAGTTGCCGTAAAAGACGCTCAGCCCGTGGCCGAGCCAGTCGCCGAAACGCCAGCGGAGCTGGAGCCAGCCCCTGCGGCCGCGCCCGAGCCGGCGCCGGCACCGGCGATTGCGATCCCCAACCTGGATGACAGCAGCCTGTACATCCATCGCGAGCTGTCGCAACTGCAGTTCAACATCCGCGTACTGGAGCAGGCGCTCGACGAGTCCTATCCACTGTTGGAGCGGCTGAAGTTCCTGCTGATCTTTTCCAGCAACCTGGATGAGTTCTTCGAGATTCGCGTCGCCGGCCTGAAGAAGCAGATCACCTTCGCCCGCGAGCAGGCCGGTGCCGATGGCCTGCAACCGCACCAGGCCCTGGCGCGCATCAGCGAACTGGTACACGGTCACGTTGACCGTCAGTACGCGATCCTCAACGACATCCTGTTGCCGGAGCTGGAAAAGCACCAGGTGCGCTTCATTCGTCGCCGCTACTGGACCACCAAGCTCAAGACCTGGGTCCGCCGTTACTTCCGTGACGAAATCGCCCCGATCATCACCCCGATCGGTCTTGACCCGACGCACCCGTTCCCGCTGTTGGTGAACAAGAGCCTGAACTTTATCGTCGAGCTGGAAGGCATCGATGCGTTCGGTCGTGATTCCGGCCTGGCGATCATTCCCGCGCCACGCCTGCTGCCGCGGATCATCCGGGTGCCGGAAGACGTCGGCGGCCCAGGCGACAACTATGTGTTCCTGTCGTCGATGATCCACGCCCACGCCGATGACCTTTTCCAGGGCATGAAAGTGAAGGGCTGCTATCAGTTCCGCCTGACGCGTAACGCCGACCTGTCGGTGGACACCGAGGACGTCGAAGACCTGGCCCGCGCCTTGCGCGGCGAGCTGTTCTCCCGTCGCTACGGCGATGCGGTGCGCCTGGAGGTGGCCGACACCTGCCCGAAACACCTGTCCGACTATCTGCTCAAGCAGTTCAACCTGCACGAGACCGAGTTGTACCAGGTCAATGGCCCGGTCAACCTGACGCGTCTGTTCAGCATCACCGGCCTGGATAGCCATCCGGAGCTGCAATACTCGCCGTTTACGCCGCAAATTCCGAAACTGCTGCAAAACAGCGAAAACATTTTCAGTGTCGTCAGCAAGCAGGACATCTTGCTGCTGCACCCCTTCGAGTCGTTCACCCCGGTGGTCGATTTGCTGCGCCAGGCCGCCAAGGACCCTCACGTGCTAGCGGTGCGCCAGACGCTGTACCGCAGTGGTGCCAACTCGGAAATCGTCGATGCACTGGTGGACGCGGCGCGAAACGGCAAGGAAGTCACGGCGGTGATCGAATTGCGCGCACGCTTCGATGAAGAATCCAACTTGCAGCTGGCCAGCCGTCTGCAAGCGGCCGGTGCGGTGGTGATCTACGGCGTGGTGGGCTTCAAGACCCACGCCAAGATGATGCTCATCCTGCGGCGTGAGGCCGGCGAGATCGTGCGCTACGCCCACTTGGGCACCGGTAACTACCACGCGGCCAACGCCCGTCTGTATACCGACTACAGCTTGCTGACGTCCGATGACGCCCTGTGTGAAGACGTCGGCAAATTGTTCAGCCAGTTGATCGGCATGGGTAAGACGTTGCGCATGAAGAAACTGCTGCATGCGCCGTTCACCCTGAAAAAAGGCATGCTCGACATGATTGCCCGGGAAACCCAGTTCGCTTTGGACGGCAAGCCCGCGCACATCATCGCCAAGTTCAACTCGTTGACCGATCCGAAGATCATCCGTGCGTTGTACAAGGCCAGCCAGTCGGGCGTGCGCATCGACCTGGTGGTGCGCGGCATGTGCTGCTTGCGACCGGGCATTCCGGGTGTGTCCCACAACATCCACGTGCGCTCGATCATCGGGCGTTTCCTGGAGCACACGCGGGTGTTCTATTTCCTCAATGGCGGCGAGGAGCAGATGTTCCTTTCGAGTGCCGACTGGATGGAGCGCAACCTCGACAAGCGTGTCGAGACTTGCTTCCCGGTGGAGGGCAAGAAGCTGATCCTGCGGGTCAAGAAGGAGCTGGAAAGCTACCTCACCGACAACACCCACAGCTGGAGCCTGCAGTCGGATGGTCGCTACATCCGCAACACGCCGACCGGCAACCAGAACCCGCGCAGCGCCCAGGCCACCTTGCTGGAGCGCTTGGGCAGCCCGGTGTTCCCGGTAAGTTAAAGCCTGGGTGATCGCTTCTCTTGTGGCGAGGGGATACATCCCCTCGCCACAAGAGATTGCAGCTGGGCCACAAGGGACTTCAGCAAGCAATCAGTGGATGTTCAGCAAAATCCCCACCCGTGTCAGCCATTCGGCTTCCTGGGCAAAGTCAGCCTGGGTCAGTTGGTTCTCTTCCAGCCAGCCTTCGGGAAACATCACTTCCAGTTGATCGCCGTCGGCATGCAGGGCCACCTGGGGCATCTGCTGGGTGCCGCGGATGTGGTGGAACAGGATCGCGAAGCGTAGCAGCACGCACAGGCGAATCAGCTTGATGCCGTCGTCGCCGAACTCGGCGAATTTATCTTTCGGAATATTGCGGCGATGACCGCGTACCAATAACGCGAGCATTTGCTGGTCTTCGCGGGAGAAACCCGCCAGGTCCGAATGCTCGATGAGGTAGGCGCCGTGCTTGTGGTAATGGTAGTGGGCGATGTCCAGGCCCACCTCGTGCACCTTGGCGGCCCAACCGAGCAGTTCGCGCCAGACGCCGTCGTTCAGGTCCCAATCGTCGGCCACCTGGTCGAAGGCATGCAGCGCCTTGCGCTCGACCCGCGTCGCTTGTTCCTGATCGACATGGTATCGCTCCATGAGCGAGCCCAGGGTACGCTCGCGCACGTCTTCGTGATGATGACGCCCGAGCAAGTCATAGAGCACGCCTTCGCGCAGGGCGCCTTCGCAATGGTCCATGCGCTGCAGTTCGAGGGCATCGAAGATGGCTTCGAGAATTGCCAGGCCCGCCGGGAAAATCGCTCGTCGGTCGGGCTTGATGCCTTCGAAATCGATCTTGTCCGAATCGCCGAGCTTGAACACCTTGCGCTTGAGCCACGCCAGGCCCTCGGCATTGACTTCGCCGCTGCCATGGCCGCCGGCCTTGAGCGCCAGGCCGATGGCGCGGATGGTCCCCGAGGAGCCGATGGCTTCGTCCCAGGTCAACCGGTGCAGGGCATGTTCGATGCTCATGATTTCCAGGCGCGCCGCCGTATACGCTTGGGCATAGCGGGCCGGGGTGATCTTGCCGTCGCGGAAATAACGCTGGGTGTAGCTCACGCAACCCATCTGCAGGCTTTCGCGCAGCAGCGGCTCGAAGCGCTGGCCAATGATGAATTCGGTACTGCCGCCGCCGATGTCCGCCACCAGGCGTTTACCAGGGGTGTCGGCCAGGGTGTGGGAGACGCCGAGGTAGATCAGGCGGGCCTCTTCACGGCCGGAGATGACTTCCACCGGATGGCCGAGGATCGCTTCGGCGCGGTGGATGAACTCGCCACGGTTGCGCGCCTCGCGCAGGGCGTTGGTGCCCACGATCCGCACCGCGCCCAGGGGCATGCCGTTGATCAGTTGGGCGAAACGCTTGAGGCAATCGAGCCCGCGCTGGATGGACTCCTCGCTCAACTGGCGCTCTTCGTCGATCCCGGCGGCCAGCTGGACCTTCTCGCCGAGCCGCTCAAGAATGCGGATTTCCCCGTTCTGGGCCTTGGCGACGACCATATGGAAGCTGTTGGAGCCCAGGTCAATGGCGGCGATCAGGGACAGATTCTTGGCTTGGGATGGCGGCATGGTCAGAAAGTCTCGGTCGATAACCTTGCCATCCTGCCACGATCGATCGCTTACGCCAACGCACCTGAACCAAACCCTTGAGTTAGAGCAATCTGCAACGCTCCCTCGCCCCAGGATATTCCTTGGTTGTGGAGATCACGCAGGCTCCACCGTGCCGATAAAATTCGCCAGCTCCGCTGTCTGCGGATCGGCGAACAGCACCTTGGGATCGCCCACCTCATGGACTTTGCCCTGGTGCATGAACACCAGCTTGTCGCCCACTTCCCGAGCGAAGCGCATTTCATGTGTGACCATGATCAGTGTCATGCCTTCCTTGGCCAGTTGCCGCACCACGCTGAGCACTTCGTTGACCAGCTCCGGGTCCAGCGCCGAGGTGATTTCATCGCACAGCAACACTTTCGGCGACATCGCCAAGGCGCGGGCAATCGCCACCCGTTGCTGTTGACCACCGGACAGACGGTCAGGGAAGGCGTCGAATTTTTCGCCAAGCCCAACCCGTTCCAACATCTGCCGCGCCAGCTGGGCCGCCTTGGCCTTGGGGACTTTCTGTACCACCTGCGGCGCGAGCATCACGTTCTCGCCCACCGTCAGGTGTGGGAACAGGTTGAACTGCTGGAACACCATCCCGACTTTCTGCCGCAGGCTGCGCAGGTCGGCGCGGGCGGCATCGAGGTATTCGCCATCGACTTCGATCACGCCATCGTTGATCGACTCCAGGCCGTTGAGGGTGCGCAGCAAGGTGGATTTGCCCGAGCCGCTGCGGCCGATGATCGCCACCACCTGGCCTTCCTCCACGCTCAGGTCGATGCCTTTGAGCACATGATGATCGCCGTAGTATTTATGCAGGGCGGAAATTCTAAGCAGAGGCATGCAGTCTCCTTTCCAGGTAGCGCGCACTGAGGGACAAGGGGTAGCAGAGCAGGAAATAACCGAGGGCGACCAGGCCATACACCATGAACGGCTCGAACGTGGCGTTGGCGAGCATGCCGCCGGTCTTGGTCAGTTCGGTAAAGCCGATGATCGACGTGACAGCCGTGCCCTTGACCACCTGCACGGAGAAGCCCACCGTCGGGGCCACGGCAATGCGCAAGGCCTGGGGCAGGATCACGTAGCGCAATTGCTCCAGGGGGTTGAGGGCCAGGCTCGCCGAGGCTTCCCACTGGCCGTTGGCAATCGAATCGACACAACCGCGCCAGATCTCCGCGAGGTAGGCGCTGGTGAACAGCGTCAGGGCAATCGCCGCTGCCATCCACGGGGAAATCTCCACCCCGGCCAGGGCCACGCCGAAGAACACCAGGAACAGTTGCATCAGCAGCGGCGTGCCTTGGAACAGCTCGATGTAGGTGCGGGCAATGTTGCGAGGCAGGGCGCTTTTGGAAATGCGCAAGACCATCACCAACAAGCCGATGACACCGCCGCCGATAAACGCCACCAGCGACAGCGCCAGGGTCCATTGCAGGCCGGTGAGCAGGTTGCGCACCACGTCCCAGAAAGTGAAATCGCTCATTGGCTGCTCCTGGCAATGTAACGGCGCCCGATCCAATTCAGGAACTGGCGGATCAACAGCGCCATGCACAGATAGATCAGCGTCGTCAGTGCGTAGGTTTCAAAGGCGCGGAAGTTGCGCGATTGGATGAAGTTGGCAGCGAAGCTCAGCTCTTCGGTGGCGATCTGCGAACAGACCGCCGAGCCGAGCATCACGATAATGATCTGGCTGCTCAAGGCCGGCCAGACCTTGCCCAGTGCCGGTAGCAGCACCACGTGACGGAAGGCCTCGAAGCGGCTCATCGCCAGGGCTGCGGCGGCTTCCAGTTGCCCCCGTGGGATCGCCTGGATGCCGGCGCGGATGATCTCGGTGGAGTACGCGCCGAGGTTGATCACCATCGCCAGCACCGCCGCCTGCCACTCGGAAATCTGCAGGCCCAGGGACGGCAAGCCGAAGAAGATGAAAAACAACTGCACCAGGAACGGCGTGTTGCGGATCAACTCCACGTACACGCCAAAAATCGGGGCGAACGGACGGATATTCCAAGCCCGCACCACAGCCCCGACGATGCCCAGGCCAACCCCGAGCAACGCTCCGATGGCTGTCAGTTCCAAGGTGAACAGGGCACCGCGCAACAGCAGCTCGGTGTTTTGCACCACCGGCAGGAAATCGAACTGATAAGCCATGCTCAGCCTCTCAAGCGACGGTCAGAGATCGGCCGGCAGCGGCTGCTTGAGCCAGGTCTGGGAGTTCTTTTCCAGGCTGCCATCGGTCTTGGCGGTGGCAAGGATCTGGTTGACCTTTTCCAGCAATGCCGGCTCGTTCTTGTTAACACCGACGTACACCGGCGAGTCCTTGAGTTTCACTTTCAATGCCGGGACGCGCTTGGGGCTGCGTTCGCTGATGGCGACCATCACCACGTTGCCACTGGCGATCAGGTCCACCTGGCCGGCCAGGTAAGCGGCAATCGTCGAATTGTTGTCTTCGAAACGCTTGATGGTGGTGCCTTCGGGGGCGACCTTGGTCAGCTCGATGTCTTCGATGGCGCCACGGGTGACGCTGATGGTCTTGCCCTTGAGGTCGTCCAGGGTGTTGATGGCAGCATCAGGCGGACCGAACACCGCCAGGTAGAACGGCGCGTAGGCGCTGGAAAAGTCGATGACCTTCTCACGCTCCGGATTCTTGCCCAGGCTGGAAATCACCAGGTCGACCTTGCCGGTGGTCAGGAAAGGGATGCGGTTGGTGCTATTGACCGGGGTCAGTTCCAGCTTGACCTTGAGCTGGTCGGCCAGCAGCTTCGCCGTGTCGATATCCAGGCCGCGCGGCTTCATATCCGGGCCGACCGAGCCGAACGGCGGGAAATCCTGGGGCACGGCGACCTTGAGCGTGCCGCGCTTGACCACATCCTCCAGGCCATCGGCGTGGGCGGGCAATTGGCAAAGCATCAAACTGGCAAACAGGGCAGTGAGCAGGACGCTGCAACGCTGGATCATGGGTGAATCTCCGCGGTCGATGGTGAGGTTTCTGCGATTGGGCAGAGCACAGGGCATGCCAAACTCCTGATGGATCCGTCAAAGCCACGGTTTTGCAGGCGCCGTTCGGTCTGACTGGTCTGAACAGTTGTGCAGCGTTTCGCACCTTTATCGAGCGTCGGCATTGCGCCCCGAACCCTGCTGGGGCACGACTTGCCGGGCGCGGCGAATAGCTTTACAACTAGCCGCTCATTTGTCCGGTTTGTCTGGAAAATCATGAATTCCATCGCTCGTGCCGTTCCTGAGGTGGCGCTGCAAGCCATCCGCAAACTGATCGCCGACGAAGGCTTCGGCCCGGGCGATGCACTGCCCTCGCAACGGGACCTGGCCTTGCAACTGGGGGTGAGTCGGGCGTCCCTGCGCGAAGCCCTTTCATCGTTGAGCGCCCTGGGAATGATCAGCGTACAACCGGGTCGGGGCGTTTTTGTGCAGGCTCCAGCGCAAGTCGCACGTCACGACTCGACACCGGGTTGGCCTTTCGCCGCCCAGGCCTCGCCTGTGGATATCTTTCAGCTGCGCTATGCCCTCGAAGGTTTCGCCGCCGGATTGGCAGCCGTGACGTTGAGCGCCGATGAGCTCGATGCGCTGGAGGACAACGTCGAGGCCATGCGCCGGGAATTGAAGGCCGGGGATTTCGACGCTGCGGCACAACTGGATTTCGAATTTCACCGGCGCATCCTGCTGGCCAGCGGCAACCAGGCGATGCTGAGCATCCTTACCGCCAGCGCCGAGATCTTCCTGGAGAGCCAGAAACTACCGTTCATCAGGGCGGAGCGCGCAATGGAAACCTGGCAGGAACACCGCAAGATTCTTCGCGCCCTGGCCCGTCGTGCATCGGTTTCGGCGCAAAAAACCATGCAGGAACATGTACGTAATGCTGCGTTGCGCACGGGTATTTCGTTTATTGCTCCGACCGCTTCGTGACCCGAGCCATACGCAAACCCGTTGGCGGCCATAGCGAGACTCAATCAACTGCGGCTTCCTGAACCCGGGAAGGGTCGCTATGATGGGCCACGTTTTTTTGCTGATTACCCCGGAGATTTCCATGAGCAGCGATCTGATCAAACACGTTAGCGACGCTAGCTTCGAAGCTGACGTACTCAAGGCCGAAGGCGCGGTACTGGTCGACTATTGGGCTGAGTGGTGCGGTCCATGCAAAATGATCGCTCCGGTCCTGGACGAGATTGCCGAGACCTACAAGGGCAAGCTGACCGTTGCCAAGCTGAACATCGACGAAAACCAGGAAACCCCGGCCAAGCACGGCGTGCGCGGTATCCCGACGCTGATGCTGTTCAAGAACGGCAACGTCGAAGCCACCAAGGTCGGCGCGCTGTCGAAATCGCAACTGGCGGCATTCCTCGACGCCAACATCTAAGCGTCGAATGTCCTGCCCAAAGCCCCGCAAATCGCGGGGCTTTTTCGTTGTTCGGGGCTAGACGCTCGCAAATCGAGGTGTTACATTCGGCCCCGCACTGGTTTCTCCATTGCCCCCTGCAAGCCGTCGCCGACGCTCTCCTTTCGAATAAGTACGCGATCCTGTCGCCTTCTCCGCGGCGCGGCCTCATTAAGCCAAAAGCTTAATTTCCCCCCTCCATAAATGATTACGTCATTCCTATATGAATCTGACTGAACTCAAGCAAAAGCCGATTACCGAACTGCTCGAATTGGCCGAACAGATGGGCATAGAAAATATGGCCCGTTCGCGCAAGCAGGACGTGATTTTCTCCCTGCTCAAGAAGCACGCGAAAAGCGGCGAGGAAATCTCCGGTGATGGCGTGCTGGAGATTCTCCAGGACGGCTTCGGCTTCCTTCGCTCCGCAGACGCTTCCTATCTCGCCGGCCCAGACGATATCTACGTCTCGCCGAGCCAGATCCGTCGCTTCAACTTGCGCACCGGTGACACCATCGTTGGCAAGATCCGCCCTCCGAAGGAAGGCGAGCGTTATTTCGCCCTGCTCAAGGTCGACACGATCAACTTCGATCGTCCGGAAAACGCGAAGAACAAGATTCTCTTCGAGAACCTGACTCCGCTGTTCCCGACCGTGCGCATGAAGATGGAAGCCGGCAACGGTTCCACCGAAGACCTCACCGGTCGTGTCATCGACCTGTGCGCACCTATCGGCAAAGGTCAGCGTGGCCTGATCGTGGCGCCGCCGAAAGCGGGCAAGACGATCATGCTGCAGAACATCGCGGCCAACATCGCCCGTAACAATCCTGAAGTTCACCTGATCGTGCTGCTGATCGATGAGCGTCCGGAAGAAGTGACCGAGATGCAGCGCACCGTGCGCGGCGAAGTGGTTGCCTCGACGTTCGACGAGCCGCCAACCCGCCACGTGCAGGTTGCCGAAATGGTGATCGAGAAGGCCAAGCGCCTGGTCGAGCACAAGAAGGACGTGGTGATCCTGCTCGACTCCATCACCCGTCTGGCCCGTGCCTACAACACCGTGATCCCGAGCTCCGGCAAGGTGCTGACCGGTGGTGTCGACGCCCATGCGCTGGAAAAACCGAAGCGTTTCTTCGGTGCCGCACGGAACATCGAAGAAGGCGGCTCGCTGACCATCATCGCCACCGCGCTGGTTGAAACCGGCTCGAAGATGGACGAAGTGATCTACGAGGAGTTCAAGGGTACCGGCAACATGGAACTGCCCCTGGACCGTCGCATCGCCGAGAAACGTGTGTTCCCGGCCATCAACATCAACCGTTCCGGTACCCGTCGCGAAGAATTGCTGACGGCCGATGACGAGTTGCAGCGCATGTGGATCCTGCGCAAGCTGCTGCACCCGATGGATGAAGTCGCTGCCATCGAGTTCCTGGTCGACAAGCTGAAAACGACCAAGACCAACGATGAGTTCTTCCTGTCGATGAAACGCAAGTAAGTCGAGCAGGCCAGCAAGAGCCGGGGAAACCCGGCTTTTTGCTGTCCGTGCATTCACTATTCTGGACGGGCGGCGTTAAACTCGGGCCCCCGAACGCCACGGACACCATGAGGCTTTGCATGCAGTATCGCGACTTGCGCGACTTTATCAGCGGGCTGGAACAGCGCGGCGAACTCAAGCGCATCCAGGTGCCAGTGTCACCCGTCCTGGAAATGACCGAGGTCTGCGACCGCACCCTGCGTGCAAAAGGCCCGGCGCTGTTGTTCGAGAACCCCACGGGTTATGACATCCCGGTGCTGGGCAACCTGTTCGGCACGCCCGAGCGCGTGGCCCTGGGCATGGGCGCCGAGGCTGTCAGCGAGTTGCGCGAGATCGGCAAGTTGCTGGCGTTCCTCAAGGAGCCCGAGCCGCCGAAAGGCCTGAAGGACGCTTGGTCCAAGCTGCCGATTTTCCGCAAGATCATTTCCATGGCGCCGAAAGTCGTCAAGGACGCTATCTGCCAGGAAGTGATGATCGAGGGCGACGATGTCGACCTGGCCATGCTTCCGGTGCAGACCTGCTGGCCGGGCGATGTGGGGCCGTTGATCACTTGGGGTCTGACCGTCACCAAGGGGCCGAACAAGGACCGCCAGAACCTGGGCATCTATCGCCAACAGGTGATCGGCCGCAACAAGGTCATCATGCGCTGGCTGAGCCATCGCGGCGGCGCGCTGGATTATCGTGAGTGGTGTGAAAAACACCCCGGCCAGCCATTCCCGGTGTCGGTGGCCCTGGGTGCGGACCCGGCGACCATCCTCGGTGCCGTCACGCCGGTGCCCGACAGCCTCTCCGAATACGCGTTCGCCGGCCTGCTGCGGGGCAACCGCACTGAGCTGGTGAAGTGTCGTGGCAATGACCTGCAAGTACCGGCCACCGCCGAGATCATCCTTGAAGGCGTGATCCATCCCGGCGAAATGGCTGACGAAGGGCCTTACGGCGACCACACCGGTTACTACAACGAAGTGGACAGCTTCCCGGTGTTCACCGTCGAACGCATCACCCATCGGATCAAGCCGATCTACCACAGCACCTACACGGGGCGTCCGCCGGATGAGCCGGCTATTCTGGGTGTGGCGTTGAATGAAGTGTTCGTGCCGATCCTGCAAAAGCAGTTTCCGGAAATCACCGATTTCTACCTGCCGCCTGAAGGCTGTTCCTACCGCATGGCCGTGGTGACCATGAAGAAGTCGTATCCCGGGCATGCCAAGCGGGTCATGCTGGGCGTCTGGTCGTTTTTACGACAATTCATGTACACCAAGTTCGTTATTGTCACTGACGACGATATCAACGCACGGGATTGGAACGATGTGATCTGGGCCATCACCACGCGCATGGACCCCAAGCGTGACACGGTGATGATCGAGAACACGCCGATCGACTACCTCGACTTCGCCTCGCCGGTGTCCGGCCTGGGGTCGAAGATGGGGCTCGATGCCACGCATAAGTGGCCCGGTGAAACCACCCGCGAATGGGGCCGGGTTATCGTCAAGGATGAAGCCGTTACCCAACGGATCGATGCCATCTGGAATCAGTTAGGAATAGATTGATGCGTGTAACCTTGCAGCCTTCCGGCGCGGTGCTGGAGATACAGCCGGCCGAGCGGATTCTCGACGGCGCGCGGCGCCTGGGTTACGACTGCCCGCAAAGCTGTCGCAACGGCAACTGTCACGTATGTGGCGCGTTGTTGGTGGAGGGGCGCGTGGAGCAGGCCGGCGAAGTGCGTGATCATGGTGAAATCTTCACCTGCATCGCCGAGCCGCTGGAGGATTGCGTGGTGTTGTGGGATGGCGTGCTGGCGCCGGGCGAGTTGCCTGTGCGCAACCTGGCATGCCAGGTCACCGAGTGCGTTGAAGTGGGCGGCGACGTCTGGCGGGTACGCTTGCGCGCGCCGGCCGGTAAACCGCCGCGCTATCACGCCGGGCAATACCTGCTGATCGAGCGGGAGAACGGTGAAAAGTCAGCCTTCTCCCTTGCTTCGGCACCGCATTCGGGGCGTGATCTGCAACTGCACGTGTTGGTGCGCGAAAGCAGTGCACAGAAGCTGCTGGAGCAACTGCAGCGCAACCCCAATGTGCGCATTGAGATGCCCTTCGGCGATACCCACCTTTCCGAGCTTCCCGACGGTCCGCTCGTGCTTATCGCTGCCGGAACCGGCATGGCCCAGATGCACAGCCTGATCGAGCACTGCCGCGCCCAGGGGTTCAAGCACCCGGTGCATCTGTATTGGGGCGTGCGACGTCCCGAAGATTTCTATGAGATCGAGCATTGGGAAGAGTGGAAGGGGCTCCCGAACCTGTACCTGCACAAGGTCGTCAGCGACCTGTGCGGTTGGGAAGGGCGTTGCGGGATGCTCCACGAAGCGGTATGCGAGGACCTCAGCGACCTTTCCGGCGTACACGTCTACGCCAGCGGCTCGCCGGCCATGATTTACGCGACGCTCGATGCGTTGGTGGAAGCCGGCATGGATGCCCACCAAATGCGCGCGGATGTGTTTGCGTATGCGCCGCGCGCCTGAGCCGCATTCATCCTCCCAGGTTTAGGTCTGCTTTTGTGGCGAGGGAGCTTGCTCCCGCTCGGTTGCGCAGCGACCGCCTCTTTTGGGACTGCTTCGCAGTCCAGCGGGAGCAAGCTCCTTCGCCACAACGGCCCCGACCACCCCCTCGATATAACTTCATATATTGCGTTTCGGTATTTAGTCGGCCGGCCAGATACCGATAACGTATATGGCGTGGGGCTGGCATTTAACTTGCGTCGCTCCCCACGAACGTCAACACCCTGGCGTCCCCATATTTTTGAGAAGCCAACGGCTAACGGCCATGACCGCTATCGAATCCGCCATAACCTGCGCCCTGTACCCGCCCCGGCTCGAGCTGGGTGCGCAGCTGACCCGCGAACAATTGCTCGCCTCGATGCGATCGACCATGAGCCTTCACCAAGGCGGCCCGGTCTGGCTGTTTGCCTACGGTTCGTTGATCTGGCGTCCGGAATGCACGGCGGTGGAACGGGTGCGAGGCCGGGTCCATGGTTATCATCGCGGCTTGTACCTGTGGTCCCATGAGCATCGCGGTACTCCGGAGCTGCCCGGGTTGGTGTTCGGATTGGATCGTGGGGGGTCTTGCAGTGGGTTTGCTTACCGGCTGCCGGAGGAGAACCTCGAGGATTCGCTGTTTGCGTTGTGGCAACGCGAAATGCCGGTCCCGTCCTATCGCCCGCACTGGCTCAGTTGCCGTCTCGAGGATGGCAATCGGGTGCAGGCCCTGGGCTTCGTGCTGGAGCGACACCTGCCCAGCTATGCCGGCAACTTGCCGGACCATGTGCTGAGCCAAGTGTTCGAGAGCGCTTGCGGGCGTTATGGCACGACTCGCGATTATGTCGAGCAGACCATCCACGCCCTGCGCAGCCACGCCATGCCAGATCGGAATCTGGAGGCGCGGCTCAAGCGCTGCAGATCAATGTGGGATCAGGCGACCGCTTCGCGGCTCTGACTGGCGATCTGCTTGTGCCACAGCGTTGGCGCAAGGAACGCCATCGCCAGCAGGCAAGCACCGACCAGCAGCACAAAACCGCCGTCCCAGCCAAAATGGTCCACGGTGTAGCCCATGGCGGCACTGGCCGCGACCGAACCACCCAGGTACCCGAACAGGCCGGTGAAGCCTGCGGCGGTACCGGCGGCTTTCTTCGGCGCCAATTCCAGAGCCTGCAAGCCGATCAGCATCACCGGGCCATAGATCAGGAAGCCGATGGACACCAGGGCAATCATGTCGACGGTTGGGTTACCGGCCGGGTTCAGCCAGTAAACCAGGGTCGCCACGGTCACCAGGGCCATGAACACCATGCCGGTCAGGCCGCGGTTGCCACGGAAGATCTTGTCGGACATCCAGCCGCACAACAGCGTCCCCGGAATACCGGCCCATTCGTAGAAGAAGTAGGCCCAGGAGCTTTTGTCCACCGTGAAGCCCTTGGCTTCCTTGAGGTAGGTTGGCGCCCAGTCCAGCACGCCATAGCGCAGCAGGTAGACGAAGACGTTGGCCATGGCGATGTACCAGAGCATCTTGTTGCGCAGCACGTACTTGACGAAGATTTCCTTGGCGCTGAATTCCTTCTCGTGGCTGGCGTCGTAGCCTTCCGGATAGTCGTCCTTGTATTTCTCGATCGGTGGCAGGCCCACCGACTGCGGGGTGTCGCGCATGGTCGCGAAGGCAAACACCGCAACGGCGAGCGCGACGGTAGCGGGCACATAGAATGCCGCGTGCCAGTCATTGAACCAGGCCATCCCCAGCAGGAACAGCGGACCGATCAGGCCGCCACCGACGTTGTGCGCCACGTTCCAGACCGATACCACGCCGCCGCGTTCTTTCTGCGACCACCAGTGCACCATGGTCCGTCCGCTTGGCGGCCAGCCCATGCCTTGGGCCCAGCCGTTGATGAACAGCAGGATGAACATGATCGTCACGCTGGAGGTTGCCCAGGGCGCGAAACCGAAAATGAACATCACTCCGGCTGATACCAGCAAGCCGAACGGTAGGAAATAGCGCGGGTTGGAGCGGTCGGACACCAGGCCCATCAGGAACTTCGACAAGCCATAGGCAATGGCGATGGCCGACATGGCCAGGCCAAGCTGGCCACGGGTGTAGCCCTCGTCGATGAGATACGGCATTGCCAGGGAGAAGTTCTTGCGCAGCAGGTAATAACCGGCATAGCCGATGAAAATCCCGGCGAAGATCTGCCAGCGCAGGCGTCGGTAGGTACTGTCTATTTTTTCTTCAGGCAGGGCTGCCTGATGTGTGGCGGGTCGAAAGAAAGCAAACATTCAAGTGCTCCAGAATTCTTGTTTTGACTGCGGATGCGAATGTTACAGTTTCGTTACCGAAAATAGCATCGGTTCGCATCGGTCAAACAGCGGAAATGCTGGATATCGCATGTTCTTTTATGAACATGTCGCGCAGATATAAATGAAAGGCGTTATGAGGATGGCGGAACCGGGTCGTAGCGCTCCGACCCGGTACAGGTCATAAAACGGTCAGGCACGCTGTCAGCGAACCTGAACAACCACTTTTCCCACAGCCTTGCGCTGGCCCAGATCATTGATCGCCTGGGCGGCATTGGAAAGCGGGTACACCTGCGACACCAGCGGCTTGAGCTTGCCTTCGGCGAACCAGCCGAACAATTTTTGGAAGTTGGCGGCATTGTCCTGGGGTTGGCGCTGGGCGAAGGAACCCCAGAACACGCCGACCACCGAGGCGCCCTTGAGCAGGGCCAGGTTCACGGGCAGTTCGGGAATGCGTCCGCTGGCAAAACCCACCACGAGTAACCGGCCGTTCCAGGCAATGGCGCGCACGGCCTGGTCGAAAAGGTCGCCGCCCACCGGGTCGTAGATAACGTCGGCGCCCTGGCCGTCGGTGAGGCGCTTGATTTCGTCCTTGAGGCTGGTTTCGTTGTAGTTGATCAGTTCGTCGGCGCCGGCGGCCTTGGCCACGGCGAGTTTTTCCGCGCTGCTGGCGGCAGCGATGACGCGGGCGCCCATGGCCTTGCCGATTTCCACTGCCGCCAGCCCGACGCCGCCGGAGGCGCCAAGTACCAGCAGGGTTTCTCCGGGCTGGAGGTTGGCTCGCTGCTTGAGAGCGTGCATCGATGTGCCGTAGGTCATGCTGAAAGCGGCCGCCGTGTTGAAATCCATGGAGGAGGGAATCGGCAACACGTTGTAGCCCGGCACCGCCACTTGTTCGGCGAAACTGCCCCAGCCGGTCAGGGCCATGACCCGGTCACCGACCTTCAGGTGGCTGATCTTCTCCCCCACCTCGCTGATCACCCCTGCCGCTTCGCCGCCCGGCGAGAACGGGAAGGGCGGCTTGAACTGGTATTTGCCCTCGATGATCAGCGTGTCAGGAAAATTCACCCCGGCGGCGTGCACATTCAGCAACACTTCATTCTTCTTCACGACAGGGCTGGCGACGTCTTCCAGCACCAGCGATTCGGCAGGGCCGAATTCTTTGCACAGCACGGCTTTCATCAGGGCTATTCCTTTGGGAGTGATGGCCGATAAGTGTAGGTGTGAGAGTCAATGGGTCAACGAGCATGCCCCGCCCTGATAGCCGGCCATAAGCTTGTGCTTGGACGGCGGGTCGGTATGCTGGGCCGCAAACCGGATGAGGAGTGGAATGTGAAAGCGTGGATCATGTTGATGCTGGCCCTGTCGTTGCCTGTGGCGGCGATGGCCGAAGAGACCAAGGAAGGCGAGGCACCGAAAGTCAGTTACATCACCTTGAGCCCACCGTTCGTGGGCAACTATGGGCTGGACGGTACGACCAAGCTTAAAGTCTACAAGGCTGACGTGGCCCTGCGCGTGACTGGCGATGTCGCTGCTGCGGCGGTGAAAGCGAACGAGCCGTTGATTCGCAACCAGTTGGTGGCGCTGTTCGCCCAGCAGACGACCGAGACCATGAACAACCTTGAAGCCAAGGAAAAACTGCGTCAGGAAGCGTTGAAGCAAACTCAGCAAGTGATGAATGACGAGACCGGCAAGCCAATGGTCGAGGATCTGTTGTTCAACAACCTGATCATTCAGTAGCTGCTAGCGGATACCGCATCACTTACGGTTTCAGCGCAATGACCGCCGCCCACTGCTCGGCCGTCACCGGCATCACCGACAGCCGCGAGCCTTTCTGCACCAGCGGCATTTCGGCCAGGGCGGCCTGCTGTTTGAGGTAGTCGAGCTTGAGCACGCGAGGGAATGTCTCCGCGTGGGCGACATCGATGGCGGTCCAGGGATTTTTTTCCGGGCTGGCCTTGGCGTCGAAGTAATGGCTGTCAGGCTCCAGGGCCGTGGGATCGGGATAGGCTGCCTTGATGATTTTGCCAATCCCGGCGATGCCTGGCTCCGGGCAACTTGAATGGTAGAAAAAGAACGAGTCGCCAACCGCCATGGCCCGCAGGAAATTGCGTGCCTGATAGTTGCGAACTCCGTCCCAGCGCGCGTGGCCGAGCTTTTCCAGGCCCTGGATGGACAATTCGTCGGGCTCCGATTTCATCAGCCAATAGGCCATGATTTCTACTCCTGGGCGATGTATTTGAAATTAGTTCAGCGATTTTATGACAAACCGACAGTCGGTTGACGTCAGAGTTTGCGTGTGGGTCCTGGTTGCCGCAAAATGCCGGCCTTCCAAGCTTGACGCTGCTGCACGGCCAATGAGAAAACCGCTGCTGTCATCGTGTGTGATATGCCTTGAGGGGGGCAATCGATGAAACGCAAACCGGATTTGTTGTGGATACTGGTCATTCTGTTCGGCCTGGGTGTCGTGACTACGGGTTACGCCCAGAGCTTGTGGAGCAGCAAGAACGATGTTCCGATGGACATCACTCAGCCTGCGCCATCGCTCAAGCGCTGAGCTCATCTTCCAGGCGCCGCTGATTCCCGCGGCGTCTATCGCGCAATGTACCAACGCCTGTCGCTGACTGTTCCTTGCAGCGGCACATCCCAGCTGGCCTGCGCCAATCGCTCGACTCTTTGGCATTCGTGTGCGAGCCCCAGCAAGGTCGGCTTGCGCCATTGTTTGCGGCGGGACAGATACGCCAGGCTGCGATCGTAAAACCCCCCGCCCATGCCCAGCCGACCTCCGGCATCATCAAACCCGACCAGCGGCAACAGCACCAGATCCAGCGTCCAGACCTTGCGCTGCCGGGCGATATTCTTGCGCGGCTCCGGGATGCGAAAGCGATTGGGCTGCATCTTCTCGCCGGGATGGATTCGCTGGAAGACCATTTTTGTCTGCGGCCATGGGCTGAGCACCGGCAGGTAAGTCGCCTTGCCCCTGCGTTGGGCTGCGCGCAGCAGCAGGCGTGGATCGATCTCGCCGTCGTTGGGCAGGTACAGGGCGATGTGTCGTGCGCGACGAAAAAGCGGGTGCTGGGCCAGTTGCCTGTAAAGGCCTCGGGCGGCGTCCCGTTGCTGGGCCGGCGTCAGGGCGCGACGGGCCTGGCGCAGCAGGCGGCGAAGTTGCGGGCGGGTCGGCAAACCAGTTTCGGTCATATCGAGGCTTCACGAGACGGGGACACCGAGACAGCGTAACCGCAAACGACGGGACCAGAAATGCCAAACGCCAGAAACGACAATGCCAGTCATGATGACTGGCATTGTTTCGAGAATCAGGCTCCCCGGATGAACCGCTGTCGGCTTAGCCCTTGAACCCGAAAGTTCAAGGTGGAAGTTGCAGGAGGCGTTAAGGCTTTCCGTCAAGCGGACATGCACACCGGCCCCAACGTGCAACCCCCGTGGTTGTGCGTATCGGCTCAGGGACATCACCAACTGGCAAGCACCCCAGGGAGTGACGCAAGTATACCCCAGGCAGCTTCGTGAATCAGCCCTTGCTGACGTCCGGATCGGTAGCGAGCACCAGATCCACCCGATCCAGCAAGTCGCGAACCTGTTCACGGGTCGAGCCGCTGACCTGTACGTCGGGCGTATCCTGGCGGTGCAACAGGTCGTGGGTGATGTTCAAGGCGGCCATCACGGCGATGCGATCGGCACCGATGACTTTGCCGCTGCTGCGGATCTCGCGCATCTTGCCGTCCAGGTAACGGGCGGCGCTCACCAGATTGCTGCGCTCTTCCTGGGGGCAGATGATCGAATACTCTTTGTCGAGGATCTGCACGGTTACGCTATTGCTTGAACTCATGAGTCTTGCTCCAGGGCCTTGAGGCGCGAAATCATCGATTCGACCTTACGCCGGGCGATTTCGTTTTTTTCAATGAGGTGCGCGCGTTCCTCGCGCCAGGTTTTTTCCTGAGCTAATAGGAGTCCGTTTTGGCTCTTAAGTTGCTCGACCCGTTCAATTAGCAGCTCGAGTCTGGCCATCAGCGCTTGCAGGTCGGTGTCTTCCATTGTGTCCACTGAAGATTGTGTCTGATGGGGATAAGGGTCGCACAGCCTTTAATGGTCTTGGCGAGTCTGTCGATGTAGGATACAAGGCCTCCATTCTAGACATAGCGCCGTCTGGCGCCTAGCTGCCCATGCCCATTCAGAATTCCCCGTATCAAGCATTCGCCACCCTGCTGAGCACCAGCGGTCATCCTGTCTCGCCTGCCGAATTGCACGGCCTGTTGCTCGGCCGCAGCTGCGCCGGCGCCGGTTTCGACGCCGATGGCTGGCTGACGCCGCCGAGCTGCTCGAAGGCGAGCCGGCAGACAATGTGCGCAATGCGCTCATCGGCCTGCAGGAAATGGTCAAGGGTGAGTTGACCAGCGATGACATGACCGTCGTCCTGCTGCTGCCGACCGACGATGCGCCGCTGAGCGAGCGCGCCGCTGCGCTGGGCCAGTGGTGCCAGGGCTTCCTTGCCGGTTTCGGCCTGACCCGCCGCGAATACGCCCTGAGCGACGAAGCGAAAGAAGTCCTGCAAGACCTGGCAGCCATCTCCCAAGTGCAGGATGCCCTGGAAGAGTCCGACGACGGTGAAAGCGACTATATGGAAGTCATGGAGTATCTGCGGGTCGCGCCACTGCTACTGTTCACAGAGACCAAGAAAACCGCTGAGCCGGCCACCAAGCCGTCCCTGCACTGATCGCTTGAAAGGGAACACCGTCTGCCCATGATTCATATCCCGAAGTCGGAATACAGCCGTCGCCGCAAGGCCTTGATGGCGCAGATGGAACCCAACAGCATCGCAATCCTGCCCGCCGCCGCCGTTGCGATCCGCAACCGCGACGTCGAGCACGTCTATCGCCAGGACAGCGATTTCCAATACCTCAGCGGCTTTCCCGAACCGCAGGCGGTCATCGTGCTGATGCCCGGGCGGGCCCATGGCGAGTACATCCTCTTCTGCCGCGAGCGCAACGCCGAGCGGGAAATGTGGGACGGCCTGCGCGCCGGCCAGGAGGGGGCGATCCGCGACTACGGCGCCGACGATGCATTCCCCATCACCGATATCGATGACATCCTGCCGGGCCTGATCGAAGGCCGCGACCGGGTGTACTCGGCGATGGGCAGCAACCCTGAGTTCGACCGGCACCTGATGGAGTGGATCAACGTGATCCGCTCCAAGGCCCACCTCGGTGCCCAGCCGCCGAACGAATTCGTTGCCCTGGATCATCTGCTGCACGACATGCGCCTGTATAAATCGGCGGCGGAAGTGAAAGTGATGCGCGAAGCGGCGCGGATTTCCGCCCAGGCGCATATCCGGGCCATGCAGGCGGCGCGGCCAGGGCTGTACGAATACAGCCTGGAAGCCGAGCTCGATTATGAATTTCGCAAGGGCGGGGCAAAAATGCCGGCCTACGGTTCCATTGTCGCGGCGGGGCGCAACAGCTGTATTTTGCACTACCAGCAAAATGACGCGCTGCTCAAGGAGGGCGACCTGGTGTTGATCGACGCCGGGTGCGAGATCGATTGCTATGCCAGCGATATCACCCGCACCTGGCCGGTCAGCGGCAAGTTTTCTGCCGAGCAGAAGGCGATCTACGAAGTGGTGCTGGCCGCCCAGGAAGCCGCGTTTGCCGAAATTGCGCCGGACAAGCACTGGAACCAGGCCCATGAAGCGACGGTCCGGGTCATTACCGAGGGGCTGGTCCGCCTTGGGCTGCTGGAAGGCGAGGTCGATGAATTGATCGCCAGCGAAGCCCACCGGGCGTTCTACATGCACCGCGCCGGCCATTGGCTGGGTATGGATGTGCACGACGTGGGCGAATACCGAGTGGGTGGCGAGTGGCGAGTGTTGGAGGTTGGAATGACCTTGACCGTTGAGCCGGGCATTTACATCGCGCCGGACAATCGCAACGTAGCGAAAAAATGGCGCGGCATTGGCGTGCGCATCGAGGATGACGTGGTAGTGACCAAGACCGGTTGTGAAATCCTGACTCGCGGCGTGCCGAAAACGGTCGCCGAAATCGAGGCCTTGATGGCCGCCGCGCGGGCTCAAGCGGCATGAACCGGGTCAACGTAGCGATCATCGGTGGTGGCCTGGTCGGCGCGAGCCTGGCGTTGGCCTTGCAAACCGGTGCGAAGGCCAGGGGCTGGAAGATCATGCTGATCGAACCCTTCGCCCCCGGTGACGCCTGGCAACCGAGCTACGATGCGCGTTCATCGGCGCTTTCGTTCGGCGCGCGGCAGATTTATCAACGCTTGGGCTTGTGGCAGGAAATTTCCCGCCGGGCCGAGCCGATCAAGCAGATCCATGTGTCCGACCGAGGGCGGTTCTCCACGGCGCGTCTGTCCGCCATGGAGGAGGGCGTGCCGGCCCTCGGCTATGTGGTGGAAAACGCCTGGCTCGGCCAGTGCCTGTGGCAAGGCCTGGACAAGGAAGTCGTCAGTTGGCGCTGCCCTGCGCAGGTGACCCGCATGGAGCCGCAAGTCGCGGGCTATCGCCTGACCCTGGACGATGAAACCGTGCTGGAGTGCGACCTCGCGGTATTGGCCGACGGCGGGCGCTCGGGCCTGCGGGAACAGCTTGGCGTCGGGGTCCGCAACCGTCCCTACGACCAAAGTGCCTTGATCGCCAATATCACACCCAGCGAAGCGCACAACGGCATGGCTTTCGAGCGCTTCACCGACGAAGGCCCGATGGCGTTGCTGCCGCTGCCGGAAAATCGCTGCGCATTGGTCTGGACACGCCAGGGCATGGATGCGCAACGGCTGGCAGCGCTCGATGAGCGCAGTTTTCTCAGTGAGCTGCAGAATGTGTTCGGCTATCGCCTGGGCAGCTTGAAGCAAGTCGGCGCGCGGCATCTTTATCCGTTGGCGCTGGTGGAGGCCGAGGAACAGGTGCGTCCGCACCTGGCCATCCTGGGCAATGCCGCCCATAGCTTGCATCCGATTGCCGGGCAGGGCTTCAACCTGTCCTTGCGCGATGCCCAGGCCTTGGCCGATGCGTTGCTCGAGAGCGACAGTACGCCTGGTGACTTCGCAGTGTTGCAAGCCTATCGCGAACGCCAGCGGATGGACCAAGCCCTGACCGTGGGATTCTCGGACCAGGTGACGCGGCTTTTCAGCAGCGACCTGCCGCTGGTGTCCCTGGGTCGAAATCTCGGCCTGCTGGGCCTGGACCTGCTGCCCCCCGCCAAGCGCTGGTTCGCCCGCCAGGCCATGGGCTTGGGAACACGCCCCGATGCTTGATCCGGATCATTCCTTCCATCGGCGGCTGATGTCGCCAGCAACACAGGCTTAAAGCATGGAATTGCGTGCAGATCTGCTTATCGTCGGTGCCGGTATGGTCGGCAGCGCCCTGGCGCTGGCCTTGCAGGGCAGTGGCTTGCAAGTGCTGCTGCTCGACGGCAGCCCGATGAGCGTCAAGCCCTTCGATGCCCAGGCCGCATTCGAGCCCCGGGTCAGCGCCTTGTCGACGGCCAGCCAGCGGATCCTCGATCGCCTGGGCGTCTGGGAGGGCATTACCGCCCGGCGTGCCAGCCCTTATACCGACATGCACGTCTGGGATGGCAGCGGCACCGGGCAGATCCATTTTTCGGCCGCCAGCCTGCATGCCGAGGCACTTGGGCACATCGTCGAGAACCGCGTGGTGCAGGACGCCTTGCTGGATCGGCTGCATGACTGCGACCTGGGCCTGCTGGCCAATGCCCGGCTGGAGCAGATGCGTCGTTCCGGCGACGATTGGCTGCTGACCCTGGCCGATGGCCGCACCTTGCGCGCGCCGCTGGTGATTGCCGCCGACGGCGCGAATTCCGCTGTGCGCCGCCTGACCGGCGTGGCCACCCGCGAGTGGGATTACCTGCATCACGCCATCGTCACCAGCGTGCGCACTGCCCGGGCGCATCGAATGACGGCATGGCAGCGCTTCACCGATAACGGCCCGCTGGCGTTCCTGCCGCTGGAGCGTGACGGCCAGCACGATTGGTGTTCGATCGTCTGGTCCACTACTCCCGATGAAGCGCAGCGCCTGATGGCGCTGGATGACTCCGCGTTCTGCAACGAATTGGAGCGCGCCTTCGAAGGCCAGCTCGGCACGGTACTGAGCGCCGATCCGCGCCTGTGCGTGCCGCTGCGCCAGCGCCATGCCAAGCGCTACGTGGCGGAAGGGCTCGCGCTGATCGGCGATGCGGCCCATACCATTCATCCGTTGGCCGGGCAGGGGGTGAACCTGGGGTTCCTCGACGCGGCGGTGTTGGCCGAAGTCCTGCTGCAAGCGGCCGGACGCGGCGAGCGTTTGGCGGATGTGAAGGTATTGAGCCGCTACGAGCGGCGACGCATGCCCCACAACCTGGCGTTGATGGCGGCAATGGAGGGGTTCGAACGGTTGTTCCAGGCTGATCCGCTGCCGGTTCGCTGGTTGCGCAACACCGGGCTGAAACTGGTGGACCGCCTGCCGGAGGCCAAGGCGTTGTTTGTGCGCGAGGCGCTGGGGTTGATTGGGGATTTGCCGGAACTGGCCAAGGCCTGAGCGGTGTCGGGTGGATGGTGGCCTCGCGAGCAATTATCTCAATCCCAACTCCGCAACATTTGGAAACGTGTCTGCCCACTGGCCGATTGTGGTGCTAAATGTGAGTCCTTATCATTTGCGCTCCGTTCACAACCGAGAGACCGCTACTATGTCGGCCACTAAACGCCTGCTGTCCGCCCTCGCCTTGGCCCTGATTGGCACTTCCGCCGCCCAGGCCGCCGATGAGGTGGTGGTCTACTCCTCGCGCATCGATGAATTGATCAAACCGGTTTTCGATGCGTACACCAAGAAGACCGGCGTAGCGGTGAAGTTCATCACCGACAAGGAAGCGCCCCTGATGCAGCGGATCAAGGCCGAAGGTGCGAACGCCACCGCCGACCTGCTGCTTACCGTGGACGCCGGCAACCTTTGGCAGGCCGAGCAGATGGGGATTCTCCAGCCCTTCACCTCCCCGGTGATCGACGCGAACATCCCGCCTCAATACCGCGCCTCTTCCCATGCCTGGACTGGCCTGAGCCTGCGGGCGCGGACCATCGTCTATTCCACTGACCGGGTCAAACCGGGCGAGTTGACCACCTATGAAGCCCTGGCTGGCAAAGAGTGGGAAGGCCGTTTGTGCCTGCGGACGTCGAAGAAGGTCTACAACCAGTCCCTGACCGCGACCCTGATCGAAACCCACGGTGCGGAAAAAACCGAGGAAATCCTCAAAGGCTGGGTCAAGAACCTGTCCACCGACGTGTTCTCCGACGACACTGCGCTGCTTGAAGCGATCAATGCCGGCCAGTGTGATGTCGGTATCGTCAACACCTATTACTACGGTCGCCTGCACCAGCAGAAGCCGGACTTGAAGGTCAAGTTGTTCTGGCCGAACCAGGCCGATCGGGGCGTGCACATCAACCTCTCGGGCATTGGCTTGACCAAGCATGCGCCGCACCCGGAAGCCGCGAAGAAGCTGGTGGAGTGGATGACCACGCCTGAAGCGCAAAGCATCTTTGCCGACGTGAACCAGGAGTTCCCGGCGAACCCGAAAGTGGAACCCTCCAAGGAGGTCGCCGCCTGGGGCAAGTTCAAGGCCGATACGTTGCCGGTGGAAGTCGCGGGTAAACGCCAGGCCGAAGCCATCCGCATGATGGACCGCGCTGGCTGGAATTGAGTCAACCCTCAGTCGTTCGATGAAGTGTGGCGAGGGAGCTTGCTCCCGCTGGACCGGGCTGGCGCTCCAGGGCGAAGCCCTCCCGGAATATCGGCCGAGGTCTATCTGACGGGGCATGATCCTCGACGTTGGGGCTACTTCGTAGCCCAGCGGGAGCAAGCTCCCTCGCCACATCAGACCATTTGTCAGTGATGACATCAGAAGAGAGCTCTCCTTGACCCACCCCGCCCAACGCCGCTGGTATCCCCTGGTCTTCGTCGTCGCTGCGCTGGTCTTGTTGCCCCTGAGTGTGCTGCTGCTGTCCTGGCAGAGCATCGATCCGCAAATCTGGTCCCACCTCTGGGACACCCAGATGCCGCGCCTGTTGGGCAATACCCTGACGTTGATACTTGGCGTGGGCGTCGGCGTGACGCTGCTGGGCGTGAGCCTGGCCTGGCTCACCAGCCTCTGCGAGTTCCCTGGCCGACGATGGCTCGATTGGGCGTTGATGCTGCCGTTCGCGATTCCCGCCTATGTGTTGGCGTTTGTCTTCGTTGGCCTGCTGGATTTTGCCGGTCCGGTGCAAACGCTGCTGCGCGAATGGTTCGGCAGTGGCCTGCGCCTGCCTCGGGTGCGCTCCACTGGCGGGGTAATCCTGGTTCTGGTCCTGGTTTTCTATCCCTATGTCTACCTGCTCGCGCGAAGTGCTTTCCTGGCGCAAGGCAAGGGCTTGATGGAAGCGGCCCGGGTGCTCGGGCAGTCGCCATGGCAGGCGTTCTGGCGCGTAGCGCTACCGATGGCCCGACCGGCAATCGGCGCTGGCGTGGCGCTCGCGCTGATGGAAACCCTGGCGGACTTCGGTGCGGTGTCAGTGTTCAACTTCGACACGTTTACCACGGCCATCTACAAGACCTGGTACGGTTTCTTCAGCCTCTCCAGCGCCGCCCAACTGGCCAGCCTCCTGTTGTTGGCGGTCATGGTGGTGCTCTATGGCGAACGCCGCGCCCGAGGCGCCCAACGGGCCGGCAACGAGCGACCGCGTGTCCAGGCGCTTTACCACTTGCGAGGACTCAAGGCGCTGGCGGCCAGCGGCTGGTGCCTGCTGGTCTTCGCCTGTGCGTTTGTCATTCCCGTCACGCAATTGGTCGTGTGGTTTTGGCAGCGCGGTCGTTTCGACCTGGACGAGCGTTATGCCGGACTGATTGTCCATACGCTCTATTTGGGTGGTCTCGCGGCGCTTGTTACGGTCAGTGTCGCCTTGCTGCTGGCTTTCGCTCGGCGCCTGGCACCGACCCGGTCCATCCGCGCCGGTGTCGGCCTGGCAAACCTGGGTTACGCCTTGCCCGGCTCAGTGCTGGCGGTGTCGATCATGCTTGCGTTCAGCTATCTGGACCGCGAACTGGTCATTCCGCTGTCGACCCTGTTCGGGGGCGCGGGCAAGCCGTTGCTGCTGGGCAGCTTGTCGGCGCTGTTGCTGGCGTACCTGGTGCGTTTCCTGGCCGTGGCCTACGGCCCGTTGGAAAGCAGCCTGGCGCGCATTCGTCCGTCGTTGCCCGAAGCCGCACGAAGCCTCGGGGTGAGTGGGCCGCGACTGTTTTTCAAAGTGTATCTGCCGTTGCTGCTCCCAGGCACCTTGAGCGCCGCGCTTCTGGTGTTCGTTGACGTGCTCAAGGAAATGCCGGCGACATTGCTGATGCGCCCGTTTGGCTGGGATACGCTGGCGGTACGGGTTTTTGAGATGACCAGCGAAGGGGAGTGGGCGCGAGCTGCTTTGCCGGCGCTGACCCTGGTGCTGGTGGGATTGCTGCCGGTCATCGGATTGATACGACGTTCGGCCCATCGGCGCGTTCTCAGTGAATAGAGCACACGCCTAGGTGCCAGTCCTGGATCATGCGGCTACAATGCGCGGCATTCGGTGCGGTCCGTCTGTCGGACCGGGTAGCTAGGAGCGTCAGAAAAATCCTTTTTTCAGGCGTTCGGGCTGTGGCAGTACCCGTCCGCACCTTCGCCAAGCCCGGAAGGAGAAACCCATGGGACAGCGTACGCCTCTGTATGACCTTCATCTCGCCCTCGGCGCGAAAATGGTCGATTTTGGCGGTTGGGATATGCCCTTGCATTATGGATCGCAAGTTGAAGAACACCATCAGGTGCGCCGCGACTGCGGTGTGTTCGATGTATCCCACATGACCGTGATCGACGTCGCCGGTCCCCAGGCCAAAGCCTGGCTACAGCGTTTGCTGGCCAATGACGTCGATCGCTTGCAGGACACCGGTCGTGCGTTGTACAGCACGATGCTCAACGAGCGCGGCGGCATTGTCGACGACATGATCATTTATCGCGTCGAGGACGGTTATCGGCTGGTATTCAACGCCTCGACCCGGGATCAGGACTTGGCCTGGATGCAGGCGCAACTCGGCGATTACCAGGTGCAACTTCACGAGCGCGCCGAACTGGCGATGCTGGCTATCCAGGGGCCCCAGGCCCGGCACAAGATCGCTGAGCTGGTCACGCAACCACGCGGCCAATTGATCCAGCAGCTCAAGCCCTTCGAAGGTCGCGCCGACGGTGACTGGTTCATCGCCCGGACCGGCTACACCGGCGAGGACGGCCTGGAAATTGTCCTGCCGGCCCATGAAGCCCCGAGTTTTTTCAACGACCTGGTGGGTGCCGGCATTTCTCCCATCGGGCTGGGCGCGCGCGACACCTTGCGCCTGGAAGCCGGCATGAACCTCTACGGCCAGGACATCCACCAGGATGTTTCGCCGTTGGCCTCGAACATGGCCTGGAGCATTGCGTGGGAACCTGCGGATCGCCAGTTCATCGGTCGCGCTGCGCTGGAGGCTGAACTCGCCGCTGGCGTACAGCACAAACTGGTGGGGCTGGTGCTGGAAGAGCGCGGTGTTCTACGCGCCCACCAAGTGGTCCGTATCGCCAATGTTGGCGAAGGAGAGATCACCAGTGGTAGTTTTTCTCCTACGCTTAGCAAGTCGATTGCCCTGGCGCGTGTTCCGATGGCTACTGCTGACCGTGCCGAGGTGGAAATTCGTGGCAAGTGGTACCCGGTGCGAGTGGTCAAGCCAACCTTCGTCCGCCATGGTAAAACCCTGATCTGACTTTTCGCGGCGGGCCGCTGGCCGCTGACACTTTCTCTTGAGGACACTGAATTATGAGCGATATTCCTGCCGAACTGCGTTTTGCCGAAAGCCACGAGTGGGCGCGCCTGGAAGCCGACGGTACTGTCACCGTGGGCATCAGCGACCACGCGCAGGAAGCGTTGGGCGACGTGGTGTTTGTCGAGCTGACTGAAGTCGGTAAGGTTTTCGCTGCGGGCGATCAAGCCGGTGTGGTGGAGTCGGTCAAGGCCGCTTCCGACATCTACGCCCCGATTGCCGGTGAAGTGATTGAAGTCAACGAAGAATTGAGTGGTTCGCCAGAACTGTTGAACTCCGATCCTTACGGGGCTTGGATCTTCAAGCTCAAGCCAAGCGACGCGTCCGAGCTGGACAAGCTGCTGGACGCTGCCGGCTACAAGGCTGCAATCGGCGAATAACGACGGGACAGCCTTGGAGTATTCTCCGGGTAAAAAAATGCCGCTCGATCGAGCGGCATTTTTTTATGGGCCGTGGATTATTCCTGGGCAATGGCGTTTTTCGCCAGGATCGCGTTGGCCAGTTCCATGTCGGTGGCTTGCAGGCCTGGGTTGTCGGCACGGACTTTCTGCATGGCCGCTTCCAGATAAGGGCCACGAATACCGCCGTCACTGGCGACGAAGCTGCCGGCGTCGTCCTGGGCGGCGACGATCAGCTTGTTATCCTTGAAGGTCAGGTAGGTGGAACCGGTGGTCGCACCGGAGGAAATGACGTTACGCCAAAACGTGTCGGCCATTGCCGAGCCCACGGGGATAGACAGCAAGGCCAGGGTCGCGGCAGCAAGTTTGAGACGCATGATAGGTGACTCCACAGGGTTAACTATGACTTTGGATTGCCGTTGCCCCGATTCAGTTCCATGACACGTCAGTCAGCTCTTCAACCGCCAATACGGTTCGCCGCCCGTCGCTATGACTACTTTTGCTCGCTCTGTGGCGTCACTCGCAACACTTCCTCCACGGTGGTCAAGCCCGCCGCCACTTTTTGCGCGCCCGAAAGCCGCAAGCTGCGCATGCCTTCCTTGAACGCCTGGCGACGCACGGCCAGCAAGTCGGTGTCGGGGTGGATCAGGCCTTTGACGCTGTCGCTCAGTTGCATGATCTCGTACACCCCAGCACGTCCGCGATAACCGGTGTCACGGCATTCCGAGCAACCGACGGCCTGCTGGGCATTGGTGGGCAGTGGCGCCTGCCAGGGACGTGTCAGGGTTTGCCAGTCGTCTTCGTCCAGGGCCAGGGGCGCCTTGCAATGGGGGCACAACGTTCGCACCAGGCGCTGGGCCATGACCCCGAGTACCGTGGCCTTGATCAGGTAATGCGGCACGCCGAGCTCCAGCAGCCGGCTGATCGCGCTCGGTGCATCGTTGGTGTGCAGTGTCGAGAGCACGAGGTGTCCGGTGAGCGCTGCCTGGATCGCCATTTCGGCGGTCTCCAGGTCGCGAATCTCGCCGATCATGATGATGTCCGGGTCTTGCCGCATCAGCGCGCGTACCCCGGCGGCAAAGGACAGCTCGATATTGTGCTGGACCTGCATCTGGTTGAAGGAGGCCTCGACCATTTCAATCGGGTCTTCAATGGTGCAGAGGTTCACTTCCGGCGTCGCCAGTTTTTTCAGCGTGGTGTACAGGGTGGTTGTCTTGCCGGACCCGGTGGGACCCGTGACCAGGATGATGCCGTTGGGCTGGCGAGTCATGTCCTGCCAGCGGCGCAAATCGTCTGCGGAAAAACCGAGCTGGTCGAAATCCTTGAGCAGCACTTCCGGGTCGAAGATCCGCATGACCATTTTCTCGCCGAACGCGGTGGGCAAGGTCGACAGTCGCAACTCCACCTCGCCGCCATCCGGGGTCTTGGTCTTGACGCGGCCATCCTGAGGCTTGCGCTTTTCCGCGACGTTCATCCGGCCCAGGCTCTTGAGCCGGCTGATGATGGCCATCGTTACCTGTGGCGGAAATTGGTAGACGGTGTGCAGCACGCCGTCGATGCGAAAGCGCACGGTGCCTTGCTCTCGGCGCGGTTCGATATGGATATCGCTGGCTCGTTGCTGGAACGCGTACTGGAACAGCCAGTCGACGATATTGACGATATGCGCGTCGTTGGCGTCCGGCTCCTGGTCACTGGCACCCAGGTTGAGCAGTTGTTCGAAATTGGTCAGGTTGCTGGGTTGCTGGTCGACGGTCGTCGCGCCGCTGACCGACTTGGCCAGTCGATAGAACTCCACGCTCAGGCGTTGGATGTCGACGGGGTTGGCCACCACGCGCTTGACCGGCAATTTGAGCACATGGGTCAGGTCCGATTCCCAACTGCTGACATAGGGCTGGGCGCTGGCGACCGTGACGGCGTCGCGATCCACCGCGACCGCGAGGATCTTGTGGCGCTGTGCAAAGGCGTAGGACATCAACGGCGTAACGGCCGCCACGTTGATCTTCAACGGGTCGATGCGCATGTAGGGCTGGTCGGCCTGCTGGGCCAGCCATAGCGTCAGGTTCTCCAGGTCCAGGCGCTTGCCGGGGCGGCTGAGGTCGTCGAGGTGTTGGTTGGCGATGAATTCCAGTGGGTGTAGCTGGCTGTTGGCGTTATGGCGCCGGCGGGCATTGAGCGCAGTCTCGGCCGAATCCTGGCTGATGAGGCCTTGGGTGACCAATTGGCGCAGCAGGTCGTTGAGGTCCAGCCAGCGGTCCTGAGTGGCGTGTTTGGTGGACATGGGCGTTCGGGTTCCTATTGGACTAATGCAGCAAAGCCGCGATACAGACGCTTCGGCGTCCTGGCTCGTTCTGCAAAAGAATAGTCCCGACCCTATGGACCGTTGGGCCACTACCCGACCAATGCGTTTCCAATTCTTGCCTGGACGCTCTCAACCGGCCGCCAGGACCGGCCCGGCCCGCGCAATATCGGCGTCCTGCAAGTCCACCGAACAGACGCTGATCAGGTTACGCAATTTTTCAGCGATCACTTGCGCGCGGTGCCAGCTCAGCCCGGCCACGAGGATCTCTATCGACAGCAGATCGTCGAGGCGCTCGATCCGTGCCGTTTCCAGCGTGAGGCCTTGCAAGGCAAAGAGATTGAGCACCCGGCAGGGCAGGTCCGGCTCGGCTTCGCCGAGCAAAAGATATTGAGCGCGACAATGGGTGTTGGTGGTGTGCCAGGCGTCGGCACGAAGCACTGGTGCAGTGACGGTTTCCAATATGGGCATGGGGAAGTCTCCAGAAGTCAGGAGAAATCTTTGCATGGGCGCCAGGGTATTTCTTATCTAAGATGGCCTGATTTTGCGGATTGGCCGAATTGAACTAGTCAAATCTTGAGCGGAGTGGGGTTTATTTATGCAGAGCGAGCTGGACGGCTATGATCGAAGAATACTGGCCTTGCTGCAGGAAGACGCTTCGCTTTCCAGTGGGCAGATCGCCGAGCAGGTGGGTTTGTCCCAATCGCCTTGCTGGCGTCGGATTCAGCGGATGAAGGAGGAGGGGGTCATTCGCGGGCAAGTAACCCTGCTGGATCGCAAGAAAATCGGCCTCAACACGCAGATATTCGCCGAAATAAAGCTCAATGCCCACGGACGCTCGAATTTCACCGAATTCACCGAAGCGATCCGCGGCTTCCCCGAGGTACTGGAATGCTACGTGCTGATGGGATCGGTGGATTTCTTGCTGCGCATTGTCACGGCGGACATCGAGGCCTACGAGCGCTTCTTTTTCGAGAAGCTGTCGATGGTGCCCGGGATTCAGGAAGTGAACTCGATCGTGGCGCTGTCGGAGGTCAAGTCCACGACGAGTTTGCCGGTGGTGCGCTAGTTGAATTTCAAGGGACTTGCTGGCCCCTTCGCGAGCAAGCCCGCTCCCGGGCTTGCTCGCGAAAGCGGTGTTCCAGACGCCAAGGGTGTATCGATTACAGGCGCAGCAAAGTCTTCCAGGCCCGATTCTGATACACCGCGATCGCCTGTTGCTTGCGCGCATCCAGAAGCTCGTCGGTGATCGGTTCGTTGGCCAATTGCGCCAGTTTGTTCAATTCGCCGTAGAGCCGGTCCATCTCAGCAATTTCCAGCACCTGGCGGGCATGATGCAGCCAGGCCTGGATGCGTTCGATGCGCGGCAGTTGCTCGGCTAGGTCTTCCGGCTGCTGCTGGTAACGTTGCAGCTGCAAGGACGAAGCTTCTTCGCTCAACAGGCGTGGCAACCAGCTGCCTAGTTGCGCCGCGCCCTGGCGGTTGCCACGGGTGTTGCGGTCGGCGGCCCAGCTGCGGGCCAGCAGCCAGCGTGACGCTTGGAGGGAGAAGAGGCCCCAGCGCGGGTCTTGCAGCTCTTCGAGGAACTGCTCCGGTGCCGCCTTGCGCACGTCTTCGTCTTCAAGGCCGGCCTGAACCAGCGGACGCCAGTCTTCGAGCAGTGCGTCCAAGGCAACCCGCAGGTCATGGGTGGATTGGCGAGGCGCGGCCTGGCCGAGGCTGCTGAGCAGGGCGCGCAGTTCGGCGAGATTTTCCACCCAGTCTTGCAGCAGGCGCCAGTGGCCATTGAAACGATATTGCTCGGCCAGGCGCTGGCTGCTGCCCAGCAAATGCCAGCTCAGCGCCGCGAAGGCATCGTCCAGTGGCGTTTCGGCGCTCAATTGCGGAGCTGGCAGGCTCAGGGCGTAACTGCTCGCATCATGCAGGCGATAGCCACGTTCGGCCTTGCTGATATCGCAAGGCATCAAGGGCAGGGTCGCGGCCAGCTCGGCGGCCAGTTCCAGCAGCGCGGCAGGTTCGCCTTCACGCAGTTCCAGCTCCAACTCGCAGATTTCTTCCTTCTGCTTGCCGACCACGACGTGGCCCAGGTCCAGCGCGGCTTCGATGACCACTTTGCTTTTGCCACGGCCCCAGGCGATTTCGGCGCGTTCACGAACGAAGTCGGTGGTGAAGATTGCCTTGAGGGTCTTTTTGTCGAGCTCCGCCAGTGCCTCGGGCCAGCACTCGCCCGCGAGTTTCTTCAGGTCCAGCTTGGCCTTGGGCAGGTGCCAGTCGTATTCGTTGCGCTCGGACAGGCCGGCGATGCTCTGGCCGCGTGTCTTGAGGGTCTGGATCACTTCTTCGCCGTCTCGGCGCAGGCGCAGGGCGACTTTGGCCCGGGCCAGGTCACGTTCCGGCGTGTCGAAATACTGGTTCATCAGTTCGTGGCGTTCCCAGCCACTCTTGTTGCGTTTTTTCAACAGCGGATGCTCACGCAACGCTGCCAGGGTCTCGCGGCTGACGCGGAGTTTGATTTCGGTTTCTTTCTGCATGGCCGGAAAATCCAGGGATCGGGTGCGCAGCCGGGGAAAGGTGTGGCTGCCAAGGCCGTGCAGTGTACAGGACTCGTCGAGCCTACGCGCCGAACGGTTCCATCCTTGCGCTCGATGGCTCTATGATGGACTTCAATTTGCAAGTCCGGAGCCAGCGATGCCTTTGCCGTCCATGAAAGATCAATTCGCTGCCCTGATCGCTGCGCCATCGGTCAGCTGCACCCAGGCGGCGCTGGACCAGTCCAATGGCGCCGTTATCGAGCTGCTGGCGGGCTGGCTCACCGAGCTTGGGTTTTCCTGTGATATCCAACAGGTCAGCCCCGGCAAGTTCAACCTCCTGGCGAGTTTCGGCACGGGTCCCGGCGGGCTGGTGCTGGCTGGCCACAGTGACACGGTGCCGTTCGACGGCGCGTTGTGGCAGACCGATCCGCTGAAACTCACCGAGGTCGATGGGCGATGGGTGGGCCTGGGCAGTTGCGACATGAAAGGTTTTTTCGCCCTGGCGATCGAAGCGGTCAAGCCGCTGCTGGACCAACCGTTCAAGCAGCCGTTGTTGATCCTCGCCACGTGCGATGAAGAAAGCTCCATGGCCGGCGCCCGCGCCCTGGCCGATGCCGGCCGGCCATTGGGCCGCGCTGCGGTGATCGGCGAGCCCACCGGCCTGCGGCCGATTCGCCTGCACAAGGGCGTGATGATGGAGCGCATCGACATTCTCGGGCGCAGCGGCCACTCATCCGACCCAAGCCTGGGCCACAGCGCCCTCGAAGCCATGCACGACGCCATGGGAGAGCTGCGCGGCTTGCGGTTGCAATGGCAACGTGAATTCCGTAATCCGCAATTCACCGTGCCGCAACCGACGCTGAATTTTGGCTGCATCCACGGCGGCGACAATCCCAACCGGATTTGTGGCCAATGCTCCATGGAGTTCGACTTGCGCCCCTTGCCTGGCATGGACCCGCAAGTACTGCGGGCAGCGATCCAGCAAAAGCTCGATCCCATTGCCGAACGCCACAAGGTCAAGATCGACTATGCGCCGTTGTTCCCTGAGGTGCCGCCGTTCGAGCAGGCCGAGGATGCCGAGTTGGTGCGTGTGGCCGAGCGATTGACGGGGTATCGCGCCGAAGCAGTGGCGTTTGGCACCGAAGCGCCTTATCTTCAGCGCCTTGGCTGCGAAACCCTGGTGCTGGGGCCTGGTGATATTGCCTGCGCCCATCAGCCCGGCGAGTACCTTGAAATGTCACGTTTGCAGCCTACCGTGCAATTGCTGCGTCAGTTGATCGGTCATTACTGCCTGACGCCGGCCACGGCCGGTTAAATTGCCCGCGTGCGGGCCCGTATTCATCACATGAGGAGAGCGCGCGTGTCGCCAAGCCTGTTCCGACGATAACCACCAGCCCGCTGTGCGTTCTGTTTCGTCTTTTTTCGGCTGTTATTTATTACAGGTCCAGGTTCATGCCCGAATACGTCAATTGGCTTCGTCACGCTTCGCCTTATATCAATGCCCACCGCGACTGCACCTTCATCGTCATGCTGCCCGGCGATGGGGTGGAACACCCTAATTTCGGCAACATCGTCCACGACCTGGTGTTGCTGCACAGTCTCGGCGTGCGGCTGGTGCTGGTCCATGGTTCGCGCCCGCAGATCGAGGCACGCCTGGCTGCCCGTGGCCTGACGCCGCATTATCACCACGGCATGCGCATCACTGATGCGGCGACACTGGAATGCGTGATCGACGCGGTCGGCCAGTTGCGCATCGCCATCGAGGCACGCCTGTCCATGGACATGGCGTCATCGCCGATGCAGGGCTCGCGGTTGCGTGTCGCCAGCGGCAACCTGGTCACCGCCCGGCCGATCGGCGTGCTCGAAGGCGTGGATTATCACCACACCGGCGAAGTGCGCCGAGTCGATCGCAAAGGCATCAATCGCCTGCTGGACGAGCGCTCCATCGTGCTGCTGTCACCGCTGGGATATTCGCCCACCGGCGAGATTTTCAACCTGGCCTGCGAAGACGTCGCCACCCGGGCAGCCATTGACCTGGCGGCGGACAAATTGCTCCTGTTCGGCGCCGAGCAAGGCCTGATCGGCGAAGATGGGCGACTGGTCCGTGAGTTGCGTCCGCAACAGGTCCCGGCCCACATGCAGCGCCTGGGCAGCGACTATCAAGCCGAACTTCTGGATGCCGCGGCTCAGGCCTGCCGTGGTGGTGTCGCGCGCAGCCACATCGTCAGCTATGCCGAGAATGGCGCGCTGCTGGCCGAATTGTTCACCCGTGACGGCAGCGGCACGCTGGTGGCCCAGGAGCAGTTCGAGGTGGTGCGCGAGGCGGCCATCGAAGACGTCGGCGGATTGCTGGACCTGATCAGCCCCTTGGAAGAGCAGGGCATCCTGGTGCGTCGTTCTCGCGAGGTGCTGGAGCGTGAGATCGAGCAGTTCAGTGTGGTCGAGCGTGAAGGGATGATCATCGCTTGCGCGGCGCTGTATCAGATCGCCGATTCGGATGCTGGTGAGTTGGCCTGTCTGGCGGTGAATCCGGAATACCGCCACGGCGGCAGGGGCGATGAGTTGTTGGAGCGGATCGAAACCCGGGCCCGTGCCCAAGGGCTCAAGACGCTGTTCGTACTGACGACGCGGACTGCCCACTGGTTCCGTGAGCGGGGCTTCGAACCCAGCAGCGTCGAGCGGCTGCCCGCAGCCCGCGCGTCGCTCTACAACTATCAGCGCAATTCGAAGATCTTCGAAAAGTCCCTTTAGGCGGCCACGCTTTACCGCGATCTTGATTTCAGACAATGAGCAGCTAGTCTGGAACCGGTCAAGATCGCGGCATACGCGAGCGGTCGTGAACAGGATCGAAGGCGCAGGAGGCGCGCAAACTCATTTCGTCGCCCGGAATCACGGTGCCTGATAAATCCCTGACGAATTGACCGTTCAGTAAATCCTCTGCGTCGCCGATAAGGCATGTCACGGCTTGATGACACTGTGATGGCACTCTTATGTCAAAATGCGCTGAAAACTGCTGAAACAATTCTATTTGGATTTATTAAGAATCCTTTATTCTTCGGGCCGGTGTCGCGGGGTTAGACCTTGGTCGTAGTCCGAAAGGCTTACGGTTGACTTGCCAGTCACGGTCTGGCGCTAATCGCGCATCTGCGGATTCCGGGCGTTCGAACCGGAACCGAAGACACACAAGAATTAGAAAACGAGAGGAGCGATACATGAAGAAGTCCACCTTGGCCATGGCAGTGGCCGTTGGGGTATTGGCGCAGCAGGCAGGCGCCGCTGGTTTTATCGAAGACAGCAAGGCGTCTGTCAGTTCTCGTACGTTGTATTTCAACAACGACAACCGTGAAACGGGCAGCGAGGATCTGCGCGAAACGGGCACCGGCCTCAAGTTCGACTACAAGTCTGGCTTCACGCAAGGCACCGTTGGTTTCGGTATTGACGCCCAGGCGCTGGTGGGTGTACGTCTCGATGGCGGCAAGGGCCGTAACGCTGGTTCCTATATGCCAGCCGATACAGATGGTGCGGCGGTCCATGAGTGGAGCCGTTTGTCCGGTAACGTAAAGGCACTGTTCTCCAAGACCGAAGCTCACCTCGGTGGTGCGCTGGCGCCTAACCTGCCGATCCTGATTGCCAACGACAGCCGTTTGCTGCCACAGACCTTTGAAGGTGGCACCATCACCTCCAAGGATCTCGACAACGTCACGTTCAACGCTGGCCAGTTGGAACACGCCACCGGCCGTGCATCGAGCAACAGCACTGGCCTGGCGGTCGCGGGCGGTACCGAGGAAAGCAACCAGTTCCGTTACGCCGGTGCTGACTGGAAAGTCACCAAAGACCTGACGCTGCAGTACTACTACGCCAATCTGCAGGATTACTACAAGCAGCACTTCCTGGGCGCGGTGCACGTTTTCCCGATCAGCGAAGGCCAATCGTTCAAGACTGACCTGCGCTACTTCGACAGCAGTTCGGATGGCCGCAACGGCGACGCGGGCTATCGCTTCAACAACAACAATGGCTATGCCAAGAACCCGGGCGAGGTCGATAACAAGACCTGGAGCGCCATGTTCACCTACACCCTGGGTGGCAGCGCATTCCTGTTGGGTCACCAGCAAGTCGGTGATGACGGTGGCTTTGTCTACCTGAACCAGGGCAACGTGGTTGACAGCAACGGTCGTCCTGAAGGTGCTGGTGGCGCAAGCTTCTACCTGTTCACCGATAGCATGATCAACGGGTTTGTCCGTGCCGGTGAAAACACCACCTTCGGTCAATACTCCTATGACTTCGCTTCCTTGGGCGTTCCAGGGCTGAAAGCTGCCGTTTCCTACCTGCGTGGTGACGACGTCAAAACAGCCTCCGGCACGAGCGAATACTCCGAGTGGGAACGCGACATGCGTGTCGACTACGTCATCCAGCAGGGCGCTTTGAAAGGCTTCGGTACCACCGTGCGTCACGGTAGCTACCGCAGCGGCGGTGTGGGTGATGACCAGGATCAGACTCGCGTAATCTTCAACTACACTTACAGCTTCATGTAAGTCGTAGCGAAGTAAAAAAAGCCCCGCCCGGCATCACGCCGGGCGGGGCTTTTGCGTTTTTGGCTCAGCGTGCCGGATATCGCTTTATTCTTTGGGGGCCATCGCGTCCTTACGCAGGATGAATGCGCTGAACGCCAGGAAGTCATCCAAGTGCCCGGTAATGATCGCCACCAAGATCGGCAATTGCAGGGCTTGATAATCATGCACGGCGATATTCCTGAAACCCACCATGTTCTTCAGGTTTTTCACCAGGCCCTCTTCGATCCAGCCGCCTTGAAAAAGCAGCTGGAATGTATCGCGGGCACTTTGCGGGATACCCAATCGCTCGCGGCGAATCAAATGCTGTCCCATATCCAGCGCCGCTTCGCAGGCTCGCTGAATGTTCAGGACGGCCGAATCCTGGCGAGTGAAGTCGGTGGCAAAAGTAGCGGGGTTCTTCTCGTATTCCTCCCGCACCCTGGCAACGCCACGCTCGATGCCTGCGGCTTTGTTGATAAGTACCTCATCGGCCATTGTTGCCTTCCTTCTGGATATTCTTGGGCAATCCTGCCCTAGCGCTCATCAAGCGCAGTCTTTTCGCTAATGACGCGTTCGAACAATCCCGTTCATGCCGCCTATCCTAGCCGCTCGTCTCGAAATCGCGTCAAGAATTTCCGTGTCGTAGACACAAAACAAAAAAAGCCCCGCCCGGCATTCACGCCGGGCGGGGCTTTTGCGTTTCGGGTCCGGCCCACCCCTGTAGCCTTTCCCGAACCTTCTCCTCTTTTCAGCAACTCGAGGCCTTCTCGAAACCTCGGGAATGATCTTGGGCCGGTATGCGTTACGGCACCAGTGAACAGATTTTTATATTTCCTAATGAACTAGATAAATGGGTATTCATTCTTTTTAAAGCAATGAAAAGCGGTGCACAGTTTGGGCTCATAAAAACCACCCAGGAGCCGCACCATGAGCCTTAGACTCGGCGACATCGCCCCCGATTTCGAACAGGATTCCAGCGCCGGCAAGATTCGCTTCCATGAATGGCTCGGCGATAGCTGGGGCGTGCTGTTCTCCCACCCTGCGGACTTCACGCCGGTGTGCACCACCGAACTGGGCCTCACCGCCAAGCTCAAGGACGAATTCGCCAAGCGTGGCGTCAAGGCCATCGCCCTGTCGGTAGACCCGGTGGATTCGCACCACAAGTGGATCGAAGACATCAACGAAACCCAGAATGCCGTCGTGAACTTCCCGATCCTGGCTGATGCCGACCGCAAGGTGTCGGACCTGTACGACCTGATTCACCCCAACGCCAGCGACACCTTGACCGTGCGCTCATTGTTCGTGATCGACCCGAACAAGAAGATCCGCCTGACTATCACCTATCCGGCGAGCACCGGCCGCAATTTCAACGAAATCCTGCGGGTGATCGATTCCCTGCAACTGACCGACAACTATAAAGTCGCCACCCCGGCCAACTGGCAGGACGGTGATGAAGTGGTAATCGTGCCGTCGCTCAAGGATGAAGAAGAACTCAAGCAGCGTTTTCCCAAGGGCTATCGCGCGGTGAAGCCGTACTTGCGCCTGACGCCGCAGCCTAATCGTTGACGCTCCCACTGGAATGACAGTGCACCAAAGGATTTTGGCCGTTTCGACGGCCTTTTTATTGCGCCAGGAAAAACAAATTGTTATCTCTTTAAAGAATAACTAAATGAATAAATATGATTTAAAGATATATGCCGCCGCTGTTATGGTTTGTCCCATCCAGCGAGATCGCCCACCGCGAATCGCACATGACTTTTAAGGAATGGTTGGCATGTTGGTTGTTTCGCTCGGCGGTAGTCCCAGCCAGCGCTCCCGTTCTGGAGTGCTGTTGGAGCGCTCGCAACGTTGGTTACAACAGCAAGGTGTAGAGGTGGTGAATTATCAGGTACGTGATTTCCCTGCCGAGGATCTGCTCCATGCCCGTTTCGACAGTCCCAAAGTGATTGATCTGCTGGCCCAGATTGAAAATGCCGATGGCTTGCTCATCGCCACGCCGGTGTACAAGGCGTCTTTTTCCGGTGCGCTGAAGACCGTACTCGATCTGCTGCCGGAACGGGCCCTGGCCCACAAAGTGGTGTTGCCGATGGCAACCGGCGGCAGCATCGCCCACATGCTGGCGGTGGATTACGCCCTGAAGCCGGTGCTGTCGGCGCTCAAGGCCCAGGAAATGCTCCATGGGATTTTTGCCGAAGACAGCCAGATCGCCTATGGCGAAGGCAGTGCCCAAGCGCAATTGACGCCTGCCTTGCAACAGCGCCTGGACGAAGCGCTTGAACAGTTCTACAGCGCCATGGCCCGTCGGCCCAGGCCGCTGGACCCCGGTGTATTGAACGAACGTCTGTTGAGCGCTCGCTGGAGCATTTGACCGCTACATCCCAGATTCAACTCCACCTTACTCAGCCGTCAACGGCCAAGCAGGTGCAGCCAAAACCCCACAGCAAAAAGGAGAGGCGCCATGCGCACTGTCATTTTGCGTCGCGGGCTGGTCGCTCTGTTTGCTGCGGCTGTGTCCCTCGGCGTCATTACCCAAACCCAAGCCGAAACCTTGCGGATCGGCTATCAGAAGTACGGCACGCTGGTGCTGCTCAAGGCCAAGGGGACGTTGGAGAAACGCCTCGCCGCCCAAGGCGTCGACGTGCAATGGACCGAATTTCCCGGCGGCCCCCAGCTTCTGGAAGGCTTGAACGTCGGCTCCATCGATTTTGGCGTCACCGGTGAAACTCCACCGGTGTTTGCCCAGGCGGCCGGGGCGGACTTGCTCTATGTCGCCTACGAACCGCCGGCCCCCCACAGTGAGGCGATCCTGGTGCCCAAGGGCTCGCCGATCCAGTCGGTGCAGGACCTCAAGGGCAAGAAGGTCGTGTTGAACAAAGGCTCCAATGTCCATTACCTGCTGGTACGGGCATTGGAAGAGGCCGGCCTCGAATATTCCGACATCCAGACGGTTTTCCTGCCGCCAGCTGACGCCCGTGCCGCGTTCGAGCGCGGCAGCGTGGACGCCTGGGTGATCTGGGATCCGTACCAGGCCGCGGCTGAACAGCAATTGCAGGCCCGCACCTTGCGTGACGGCAAAGGCATCGTCGACAACCATCAGTTCTACCTCGCGACCAAACCCTACACGCAGAAAAATCCACAGGTGATCACGGCCCTGGTGGGAGAAGTGCGGGCGGTGGGGGAGTGGTCCAAGGCCAACCCTGAAGACGTGACCCAACAGGTATCACCGCTGCTTGGCCTACCGGCGGACATCACCCTGACATCTATGAAACGCCAAGGGTACGGGGCGTTGTTCCTCACGCCGGAGGTGGTCTCGGCACAGCAGAAAATCGCCGACAGCTTCTACCAGCTCAAGTTGATTCCCAAGCCCTTGAGCATCAAGGACGTGATCTGGACGCCGCCGGCGGCCGTTGCGAACGCGCAGTAATTCGATTCCTTAGGAGACCACTCCATGAGCCTCAACATTTTCTGGTTCCTGCCCACCCACGGCGACGGTCATTACCTTGGCACCGCTGAAGGTGCCCGCGCCGTCGATCATGGTTACTTGCAGCAAATCGCCCAGGCCGCCGATCGGCTGGGTTTCGGCGGTGTATTGATTCCTACCGGGCGCTCCTGCGAAGACTCCTGGCTGGTGGCCGCTTCGCTGATTCCGGTGACCCAGCGCTTGAAGTTCCTGGTTGCCCTGCGCCCTGGGATCATTTCCCCGACGGTGGCGGCGCGTCAGGCTGCAACCTTGGATCGGCTATCGGGAGGACGTGCGCTGTTCAACCTGGTTACCGGCGGCGATCCGGATGAGCTGGCCGGCGACGGACTGTTTCTCGATCATGAACAACGCTATCAAGCGTCGGTGGAGTTCACCCGAATCTGGCGTCGGGTACTGGAAGGCGAGACCGTGGATTACGACGGTGAGCACATCAGCGTGAAGGGCGCCAAGCTGCTCTATCCGCCGATCCAGCAACCGCGTCCGCCGCTGTACTTTGGCGGCTCGTCGGAAGCGGCCCAGGATCTGGCCGCCGAACAGGTGGAAATGGTGCTGACCTGGGGTGAGCCCCCGGCGGCCGTCGCGGAAAAAATCCAACAGGTGCGGACCAAGGCTGCGAAGCTGGGGCGCACCGTGCGCTTCGGCATTCGCCTGCATGTGATCGTGCGTGAAACCAGCGCGGAGGCCTGGCAAGCGGCCGACCGTTTGATCTCCCACCTGGACGACGAAACCATCGCCCGCGCCCAGGCTTCCCTGGCGCGCTTCGACTCGGTGGGCCAGCAACGGATGGTCGCGTTGCACGGCGGTCGTCGCGATAAGCTGGAGGTCAGCCCCAACCTCTGGGCCGGTGTCGGCCTGGTGCGTGGTGGCGCCGGGACGGCACTGGTGGGCGATGGCCCGACCGTGGCCGCGCGCGTCAAGGAATACGCCGACCTGGGCATCGATACGTTCATCTTCTCGGGTTATCCACACCTGGAAGAGTCTTATCGGGTGGCGGAGCTGCTATTCCCGCACTTGGATGTGGAACGCCCGGAGCTGCCGAAAAGCCAAGGCTATGTGAGCCCGTTCGGCGAGATGGTCGCCAACCACATCCTGCCTAAAGCCGCGTCCCAGAGTTGAGGCGGCCATGAGGAAAACTATCCACAACCTCGCGCCGTGGGCGCTGCCGCTGCTGTTGCTGGCAACGTGGCAATTGTCGGTATCGGCCGGCTGGTTATCCACGCGGATCCTGCCGGCGCCCGTCGCGGTGGTCGAGGCCGGTGTGAGCCTGGTGCGCAGCGGCGAAATCTGGACTCACCTGGCCATAAGCGGCTGGCGCGCAGCGGTCGGTTTCCTGATCGGCGGCGGCATCGGCCTTGTCCTTGGCTTTATCACCGGCCTGTCGAAGTGGGGCGAGCGACTGCTGGACAGCTCCGTGCAAATGGTCCGCAACGTCCCGCACCTGGCGCTGATTCCACTGGTGATCCTTTGGTTCGGCATCGACGAGTCGGCGAAGATTTTCCTGGTGGCGCTGGGCACGCTGTTCCCCATCTACCTCAACACCTATCACGGGATCCGTAACGTCGACCCAGCGCTGGTGGAAATGTCTCGCAGCTACGGTTTGTCCGGTTTCAGTCTGTTTCGCCAGGTGATCCTGCCGGGCGCCTTGCCTTCGATCCTGGTGGGCGTGCGCTTTGCCCTGGGGTTCATGTGGCTGACGCTGATCGTGGCGGAAACCATTTCGGCCAGCGCCGGCATCGGTTACCTGGCGATGAATGCCCGGGAGTTCCTGCAAACCGACGTGGTGGTGCTGGCGATTCTCTTGTACGCCGTGCTCGGCAAGTTGGCCGACCTCGCCGCCCGAGGCCTCGAACGGGTCTGGCTGCGCTGGCATCCGGCCTATCGAGTGAACAAGGGAGGTGTCGCATGACCGCCCAACAACCACCGCGCCTGCTGCGGGGCATTCCGCTGGCGGTGCGCAATCTTCGAAAGACCTTTGGTGCGCGCCAGGTATTGAGAGATATCGACCTGCATATCCCGGCCGGGCAGTTCGTCGCGGTGGTCGGCCGCAGTGGCTGCGGTAAAAGCACCTTGCTGCGCTTGCTCGCCGGCCTCGAACAGCCCTCGGGCGGCCAGTTGTTGGCCGGCTCGGCTTCGCTGGGCGCTGTACGGGAAGACACCCGGCTGATGTTCCAGGAAGCGCGCCTGTTGCCCTGGAAAAAGGTCATCGACAACGTCGGCCTCGGGCTCAAGGGTGACTGGCGGCAACAAGCCTTGCAGGCGCTGGATGCGGTGGGCCTGGCGGACCGCGCCCATGAATGGCCGGCGTCGTTGTCCGGTGGCCAGAAGCAACGGGTGGCGCTGGCCCGCGCGCTGATCCACCAGCCGCGCCTGCTGTTGCTCGACGAACCCCTGGGCGCGCTCGATGCCCTGACCCGGATCGAGATGCAGCAATTGATCGAACGCTTGTGGCTGCAACACGGCTTCACGGTGCTGTTGGTGACCCACGACGTCAGCGAAGCGGTGGCGATTGCCGATCGGGTCATCCTGATCGAGGACGGCCAGATCGGCCTCGACCTGACCATCGACCTGCCACGCCCCCGCGCTCGCGGCTCGCATCGCCTGGCGAGCCTGGAAACCGAAGTCCTCAACCGTGTGCTGTCCTTGCCCGGCCAACCGCCGGCACCCGAACCCGTTTCACCCTTGCCTACGCAATTGCGTTGGGCGCAATAACTTCATCCAGACAGGAATCGACACCATGACCATCAAAGCCATCAACGTCCGCAACCAGTTCAAAGGCACCATCAAGGAAATCGTCGAAGGCGATGTGCTGTCGGAAATCGACGTGCAGACCGCTTCGGGCATCGTCACATCGGTCATCACCACCCGCTCGGTGAAAGAGCTGGAACTGGCGATCGGCAGCGAGGTGATTGCCTTCGTCAAATCAACCGAGGTGTCTATCGCCAAGTTGTGAGCGGTGTTTCACCCGCAGCCCCGGATGGCTTGAGTCTTCTGGGGCTTATCGTTCCCACGCTTTGCGTGGGTACGATCAATCCGAGCGCTTTGGCAGGTACGGCGGCAGATACAACCCCAGGTACGCGTCGAACACCCGCATGCCTTCTTCGGCCAGGCGCGGGGTGATTTGTCCGTGTTGCTGTACCGAGCGGGCGTAGACGCGGTCGCCCAGCTCCATGGCCAGGGCGAACACGTCGACGTCGGATGGCAGTGTCGGCAGCTCGAAATGCCGGGCGAAGACGGTATGCATCAGCGCGCCCAGCTCAACGTCGTGCTGGCGGTCGGCCTGGGTGACCTCTGTGAGGCCATGCTGGGTCAGGATCAATTGCCGCGCGGCGGCGTCCTCGCTGTAGATCACCAGCATCCTTTGTTCCACCAGCCGTGACAGGTCATGCCAGTGGTTAAGCGCCGCGTGGTCGATCGGCGCTTGCAGGCAGGCACGAAAGGCCGCGTGGACGTCAGCGGTCAGGGCTTCGAGCAGGGCCGGGACGCTGGCGAAAAAGTGATAGACGGAGGAGGGCGGGATCCCGGCGCGTTCGGCGACGCTGTAGATCGACAGGCTGGCCACGCCTTCGGTGGCAAGCAGCGTACGGGCGGCATCGAGAATGGTATCGATCCGGGCCTGGCTGCGTGCGCGGGGTTTGCGAGGGGTGGCGATGCGCGTCATGGATGTCTCCTGCGGGGCTGCCGGGCATTGTACGAGTCGGGTCTGGTGTTGTCTGCCAGGCCGTCATCGCGAGCAAGTTCGCTCCCACATTGAGTGTGCGGTGCCCCTTGAATCATGTGCGCTGAAAATCCCTGTGGGAGCGAGCATGCTCGCGATCCGCCGAAGGCGGCCCTCCACCCAAATACAAAAAAAACGCCGCAGGCCATATGACCTGCGGCGTTTCGTTCTACAGCCACCGCTTAAACGGTATGCAGGTACCAGTTGTACTCGAGGTCGGAGATGGAGTGTTCGAACTCCTCCAGCTCGCTTTCCTTGCAGGCCACGAAGATATCGATGTACTTCGGATCGATGTACTTGGCCATGACTTCGCTGTCGTCCAATTCACGCAGGGCATCGCGCAAGTTGTTCGGCAGGCTCTGCTCGTTCTGCTCGTAGCTGTTGCCTTCGACCGGCGCGCCGGGCTCGATCTTGTTGACCAGGCCGTGGTGCACGCCCGCCAGTACCGCTGCCATCAACAGGTACGGGTTGGCGTCGGCGCCGGCGACACGGTGTTCCAGGCGCACGGCATCGGCGGAGCCGGTGGGTACGCGCAGCGCCACGGTGCGGTTGTCCAGGCCCCAGGTCGGTGAGTTCGGCACGTAGAACTGTGCGCCGAAACGGCGGTAGGAGTTGACGTTCGGGCAGAGGAAAGCCATCTGCGCGGGCAGGGTCTCGAGCACACCGCCGATCGCGTGACGCAGTGCGGCGTTCTGCTCGGGATCCTCGCTGGCAAAGATATTCTTGCCGTCTTTGTCCAGGATCGAAATGTGGACGTGTAAACCATTACCTGCCTGGCCTGGATACGGCTTGGCCATGAAGGTGGTGTCCATCTCATGGTCGTAGGCGATGTTCTTGATCAGGCGCTTGAGCAGGACTGCGTAGTCGCAGGCCTTGATCGGGTCGGCGACGTGGTGCAGGTTCACTTCGAACTGCGCCGGGGCACTTTCCTTGACGATGGCGTCGGCGGGGATGCCTTGCTCCTTCGCACCTTCCAGGATGTCCTGGAGGCAGTCGACATATTCGTCGAGGTCATCGATCAGGTAGACCTGGGTCGAATGCGGGCGTTTGCCGGAAATCGGCGAGCGGGGCGGTTGCGGGCGGCCATTCACGTTCTCCTGGTCGATCAGGTAGAACTCCAGCTCGAACGCGGCGCAAATGGTCAGGCCCAGTTCATCGAACTTGGTCACGACCTGGCGCAGGACTTCCCGAGGGTCGGCGAAGAACGGATCGCCTTCAAGTTCGTGCATGGTCATCAGCAGTTGCGCGGTGGGGCGCTTCTGCCAGGGTTCATTGCTCAGGGTGCCGGGGATGGGATAGCAGATGCGGTCGGCATCGCCGATGTCCAGGCCCAGGCCGGTGCTTTCCACCGTCGAGCCGTTGATATCCAGGGCAAATAGAGAGGCCGGCAGGTTGATGCCTTTCTCGTAAACCTTGTGGAGGCTGGTGCGTTCGATGCGCTTGCCGCGCACCACACCATTCATATCCGCAATCAGAAGGTCAACGTACAGAACCTCAGGATGTTCCTTAAGGAACGCGTTCGCTTCGTTAAGCTGAACGGCACGCGGGGGTACCGACATGATGCAACACCTTTGTTGTTAAAAATATCAATCATTGATCTCTTCGAAAGCCAGTCAACCCGAACGGCATGCCGAAGTCAAGCAGGGCCTTTTTTGCCCTAAAAAAGCACCCGAGGGGCTTTTTTGAGGCAATTTGGGGCATTTTTTTCCCTTTGAAGGCCTTGGCGCCCGCAGGCTTGAGCGTGCCGTGTTGTATTTTTTACGGGGGTGTTGTGTAAAAAAATGAACAAGGCTAAGCTCGATTCAAACCCATAACAGCAATAATACCGGGGTGCTTCATGTCTCGCCTGCCGTTAATCGGCGTCACCACCTGCTCCAGGCAGATCGGTTTGCATGCGTATCACACCGCTGGCGACAAATATGCCCGGGCTGTCGCGACAGCCGCCAAGGGCCTGCCGATGCTGATCCCGTCCCTGGCGGATCTGTTCGCACCGTCCGATATTCTGGACGCCCTGGACGGTATTCTCTTTACCGGCTCTCCTTCCAATGTAGAACCTTTTCACTACCAAGGACCAGCCAGCGCGCCAGGCACCGCCCATGATCCTGCACGGGACGCCATCACCCTCCCGCTGATCCGCGCCGCTGTCGACGCGGGCGTCCCGGTGCTGGGCATCTGCCGTGGTTTCCAGGAAATGAACGTAGCCTTTGGCGGCAGCCTGCATCAGAAAGTTCATGAAGTCGGAACCTTCGTCGATCATCGTGAAGACGACACCCAGCCGGTAGAGGTCCAATATGGGCCGGCCCATGCCGTGCAAATCCAGCCCGGTGGCGTCCTGGCGGGCCTGGGCCTGCCGCCGCAGATCGATGTCAACTCGATCCACAGCCAGGGCATCGAGCGACTGGCACCGGGATTGCGGGCCGAAGCCCTCGCGCCGGATGGCCTGGTCGAGGCCGTTTCAGTGGCACAAGGCAAGGCTTTTGCTTTAGGTGTGCAATGGCACCCGGAATGGGCGGTAGGCTCTAATCCGTACTACCTTGCAATCTTCCAGGCGTTTGGCGATGCCTGCCGAGCAAGGGCAACACAACGCGACGCCGATGCGTCAAACAACGCCTGACTACTAATAGCAGCCAGGAAACTCACGCCTAGAGGCATTTATGAGTAACAACCTCGACCAGCTCACCGATTGGTTGAAAGACCACAAGATCACAGAAGTCGAATGCATGATTGGCGACCTGACCGGCATCACCCGGGGCAAGATCTCGCCGACCAACAAGTTCATTGCCGAAAAAGGCATGCGCCTGCCCGAGAGCGTCCTGCTCCAGACCGTCACGGGCGACTATGTCGAAGACGACATCTATTACGAACTGCTCGACCCTGCCGACATCGACATGATGTGCCGCCCGGACGAAAACGCAGTCTTCCTTGTGCCCTGGGCCATCGAGCCTACCGCACAGGTGATCCATGACTCCTACGACAAGCAGGGCAACCCCATCGAGCTGTCGCCGCGCAACGTACTGAAGAAGGTGCTCAAGCTCTACGCGGACAAGGGCTGGCAGCCGATTGTCGCACCGGAAATGGAGTTCTACCTGACCAAGCGCAGCGACGACCCCGACTTTCCGCTGCAGCCGCCGATTGGTCGTTCCGGTCGCCCGGAAACCGGTCGCCAGTCGTTCTCGATCGAAGCCGCAAACGAATTCGACCCGTTGTTCGAAGACGTCTATGACTGGTGCGAATTGCAGGAGCTGGACCTCGACACGCTGATCCACGAGGACGGCACCGCGCAGATGGAGATCAACTTCCGTCACGGCGACGCGCTGTCCCTGGCCGACCAGATCCTGGTGTTCAAGCGCACCATGCGCGAGGCGGCGCTCAAGCACGACGTGGCCGCCACGTTCATGGCCAAGCCCATGACCGGCGAGCCGGGCAGTGCGATGCATTTGCACCAGAGCATCATCGACAAGGAAACCGGCAAGAACGTCTTCTCCAATGAAGACGGGACCATGAGCGAGTTGTTCCTGCATCACATTGGTGGCCTGCAGAAATTCATCCCCGAGCTGTTGCCGCTGTTCGCGCCCAACGTCAACTCGTTCCGCCGCTTCCTGCCCGACACCTCGGCGCCGGTGAACGTGGAGTGGGGCGAAGAGAACCGCACCGTGGGCCTGCGCGTGCCGGATGCCGGGCCGCAGAACCGTCGGGTGGAAAACCGCTTGCCGGGCGCCGACGCCAACCCGTACCTGGCGATTGCTGCGAGCCTGTTGTGTGGCTACATCGGCATGGTCGAAGGCATCAGCCCGAGCGCGCCAGTGGTGGGTCGTGGGTATGAGCGCCGCAACCTGCGCCTGCCGCTGACCATCGAAGACGCGCTGGAACGCATGGAAAACAGCACCACCATCGAGAAATACCTGGGCAAGAAATTCATCACAGGCTACGTCGCGGTCAAGCGGGCCGAGCATGAAAACTTCAAGCGCGTCATCAGTTCGTGGGAGCGGGAATTCCTGCTCTTTGCCGTCTGAAGCGCCGGGCGGGGCTGCACAAGCCCCGCCCCCAAATGGAATAAAGGAGAATTCGCATGACCCGCAACAACCCGCAAACCCGTGAATGGCAGGCCTTGAGCAACGATCACCACCTGGCGCCGTTCAGCGACTTCAAACAGCTTAAAGAGAAAGGCCCGCGCATCATCACTCACGCCAAGGGCGTGTACCTCTGGGACAGTGAAGGCAACAAGATCCTCGACGGCATGGCCGGCCTCTGGTGCGTGGCCGTCGGCTACGGCCGCGATGAGTTGGCGGACGCCGCCAGCCAGCAAATGCGGGAGCTGCCGTACTACAACCTGTTCTTCCAGACCGCCCACCCGCCGGTACTGGAATTGTCCAAGGCCATCGCCAATATCGCCCCGGAAGGGATGAACCACGTGTTCTTCACCGGCTCCGGCTCGGAAGGCAACGACACCATGTTGCGCATGGTCCGCCACTACTGGGCGATCAAGGGCCAGCCGAACAAAAAAGTCATCATCAGCCGCAAGAACGGTTATCACGGTTCGACCGTGGCCGGCGCGAGCCTGGGTGGTATGACGTATATGCACGAGCAAGGCGATCTGCCGATCCCGGGCATTGTCCACATCGCCCAACCTTACTGGTTCGGTGAAGGCGGCGACATGAGCCCTGAAGAGTTCGGCATCTGGGCGGCGAACCAGTTGGAAGAAAAGATCCTCGAAATCGGCGTGGACAATGTCGGCGCGTTCATCGCCGAGCCGATCCAGGGCGCGGGCGGTGTGATCGTGCCGCCGGACAGCTACTGGCCGCGCATGAAGGAAATCCTCGCCAAGTACGACATCCTGTTCGTGGCCGACGAGGTCATCTGTGGTTTCGGGCGTACCGGTGAGTGGTTCGGTACCGACTTCTACGGGTTGAAACCGCACATGATGACCATCGCCAAGGGCCTGACCTCTGGTTACATCCCCATGGGTGGCCTGATCGTGCGCGACGATGTGGTCGAGGTGCTCAACGAGGGGGGTGACTTCAACCATGGCTTCACTTACTCCGGTCACCCCGTCGCCGCCGCAGTGGCCCTGGAAAACATCCGCATCCTGCGAGAAGAAAAGATCATCGAGCGTGTCCACGGCGAAACGGCACCCTATTTGCAACAACGCCTGCGGGAACTGAACGATCATCCGCTGGTGGGTGAGGTGCGCGGTGTCGGCTTGCTGGGGGCGATCGAGCTGGTGCAGGACAAGGCCACGCGCAAACGCTATGAAGGCAAGGGCGTGGGCATGATCTGCCGGCAGTTCTGCTTCGATAACGGCCTGATCATGCGCGCGGTGGGGGACACGATGATCATTGCGCCGCCGCTGGTGATCAGCAAGGCCGAGATCGACGAGTTGGTGGCCAAGGCGCGGCATTGCCTGGACCTGACGCTCAGTGCGTTGCAGGGCTAAGTGCTAGGCTCTGAGCGAGGTGTCTGCAAGGGCCTCGCCCAGCGAGAATAAAAGGCTGGGCTTGTGTTGAAAGCCTGGCCTGTAACTTGCCAGACTACCCCCGCTGTTCAAGTTGCCAGAGAGCCGGCTACTGAACCGTGGCCAAGAAGAATAATTGGAGCACTTTTTCATGAAGGCATTAGGCATGAAGACATTAGGTATGAAGATAGCTGGCAAGACCCTCCTCGCCATGTCCCTGATGGGCGTGATGGCGGGCGCCGTCCAAGCGGACGACAAAGTACTGCACGTCTATAACTGGTCCGACTACATCGCGCCGGACACGGTCGCCAAGTTCGAGAAAGAAACGGGGATCAAGGTCGTCTACGACGTGTTCGACAGCAACGAGACGCTGGAAGCCAAGTTGCTGGCCGGCAAGTCTGGCTATGACGTCGTAGTGCCGTCGAACAACTTCCTCGCCAAGCAGATCAAGGCCGGCGTCTACCAGGAGCTGGACAAGTCCAAGCTGCCGAACTGGAAAAACCTGGACACCGACTTGCTCAAGGCTGTCGGCGATGCCAGCGACCAAGGCAACAAACACGCCTTCCCTTACATGTGGGGCACCATCGGCATCGGTTACAACCCCGAGAAGGTCAAGGCCGCGCTGGGCGTCGACAAGATCGATTCCTGGGACACGCTGCTCAAGCCCGAGAACATCGCCAAGCTCAAGAGCTGCGGTGTGAGCTTCCTCGATTCGCCAACCGAAATGATTCCGGTGGCCCTGCATTACCTCGGTTACCCGACCGACAGTCAGGACAAGAAGCAACTGGCTGAAGCCGAAGCACTGTTCCTCAAGCTGCGCCCATCGATCGGTTACTTCCACTCTTCCAAATACATCTCGGACCTGGCCAACGGCAACATCTGCGTGGCCGTGGGTTACTCGGGTGATATCGAGCAATCCAAGAGCCGTGCGGCCGAGGCTGGCGGCAAGGTGAAAGTGGCCTACACCATTCCGAAGGAAGGTGCCGGTTCGTTCTACGACATGGTTGCCATTCCCAAGGATGCTGAAAACGTCGAAGCCGCCTACAAGTGGATGAACTTCATCATGCAGCCGGAAATCATGGCGGAGATCACCGACAACGTGCGTTTCCCGAATGGCAACAAGGCCGCCACCGCGCTGGTGGACAAGGAAATCTCCGGTGACCCGAGCATCTATCCATCGGACGAAGTGAAGGCCAAGCTGTACGCCATCGCCGACCTGCCGTCGGCAACCCAGCGGATCCTGACCCGCAGCTGGACCAAGATCAAATCCGGTAAATAAACCGGCTTGAAGCACGCTCCGGTTGTCGCCGCCCCCGCGGCGGCGTCAACCGGAGCAATTAAATAATTAAAAGTTTTGCTGGATCGGTTTATCGAGGGTAAGTTGCGCGCCGGTTTTGTTGCAGGGCACATCGTGACCCGGTAACGGGGGCACAACTTGGGCCCAACTATTTAAGAGGACCTCCACGTGCCTGTCTTTTCTTTGTTGCGCAACGCCTTGCTGGTCGGTGCCGGCCTGACACTCGCCGTCAGTGTCCAGGCAGCCTCCACCGTGCATATTTATAACTGGTCGGATTACATCGGCGAATCGACCCTGGCGGACTTCGAGAAAGCCACCGGGATCAAGCCGGTCTACGACGTGTTCGATTCCAACGAAACCCTGGAAGGCAAGTTGCTGGCGGGTCGCACCGGCTATGACGTGGTCGTGCCGTCCAACCACTTCCTGGGCAAGCAGATCAAGGCCGGGGCGTTCCAGAAGCTCGACAAGTCCCAGCTGTCCAACTACGCCAATCTCGATCCTGTGCTGCTCAAGCGCCTGGAAAAGAACGACCCGGGCAACCAATACGCCGTGCCTTACCTGTGGGGCACCAACGGCATCGGCTATAACGTCGAGAAGATCAAGGCGGTCCTGGGCGTCGACAAAATCGATTCCTGGGCGATGCTGTTCGAGCCGGAAAACATCAAGAAGCTGTCCAGCTGCGGCGTTTCGTTCCTCGATTCGGGCGACGAAATGATCCCGGCGATGCTCAATTACCTGGGCCTGGATCCCAACAGCCAGAACCCTGAAGACTACAAGAAGGCCGAGGCCCAGCTCCTCAAGATCCGGCCCTACGTGACCTACTTCAATTCCTCCAAGTACATTTCCGACCTGGCCAATGGCGAGATCTGCGTGGCCGCCGGTTTCTCCGGCGACATCTTCCAGGCCCGCGAACGTGCCAGCGAAGCCGGCAAGGGCATCGACATCGCCTACGTGATCCCCAAGGAAGGCGGCAACCTCTGGTTCGACATGCTGGCGGTCCCGCGCGACGCCAGCAACGTCAAGGAGGCTCATGCGTTCATCAACTACCTGCTCAAGCCTGAGGTCATCGCCCAGGTCAGCGACGTGGTCGGTTATGCCAACCCGAACCCCAAGGCTGGCGAGCTGATGGACCAGGAAGTGCGCACCGACGAAGCGGTTTATCCACCGCAAGCGGTTGTCGACAAGCTCTACGTCAACTCCGAGTTGCCGCCCAAGATCCAACGACTCATGACCCGCAGCTGGACCAAGGTCAAGTCGGGTAAATAGCGTTAAGCGCTCTAACTTTTATAAGGTTCGCCCGTCTTGGGCGAGCTGCAAATTTTGTGGGAGTTTCGTAAATGGCAGTTGCCTCCGGCGCCTATAAGAAAGCCCTCGAGGGCGACCAGACACCCAAGCAGGTGCTGGTCAAGATCGACCGGGTCACGAAAAAGTTCGACGAGACGATTGCCGTGGACGATGTGTCCCTGGAAATCAAGAAAGGCGAGATTTTTGCCTTGCTCGGCGGTTCGGGATCGGGCAAATCCACCTTGCTGCGCATGCTGGCAGGTTTCGAGCGGCCCACGGAGGGGCGGATCTTCCTCGACGGCGTGGACATCACCGACATGCCGCCCTATGAGCGGCCGATCAACATGATGTTCCAGTCCTATGCCTTGTTCCCCCACATGACCGTGGCACAGAACATCGCCTTCGGCCTGCAACAGGACAAGATCCCCAAGGCCGAGATCGACGCCCGCGTGGCCGAGATGCTCAAGCTGGTGCAGATGAGCCAGTATGCAAAGCGCAAACCGCACCAGCTCTCCGGCGGCCAACGCCAGCGCGTAGCTCTGGCCCGTTCCCTGGCCAAGCGGCCGAAGCTGTTGCTGCTCGACGAGCCGATGGGCGCCCTGGACAAGAAGCTGCGTTCGCAAATGCAGCTTGAGCTGGTGGAAATCATCGAGCGGGTCGGTGTGACCTGCGTCATGGTGACCCACGATCAGGAAGAGGCCATGACCATGGCCGAGCGCATCGCGATCATGCACCTGGGCTGGATCGCCCAGATCGGCAGCCCGATCGACATCTACGAAACCCCGACCAGCCGCCTGGTCTGCGAGTTCATCGGCAACGTCAACATCTTCGAGACCGAAGTGGTGGACGACGCCGAAGGCCATGCGGTGCTGACCTGCAAGGACCTGGACCGCAACATCTACGTCGGCCACGGCATCAGCACCTCGGTGCAGGACAAGTCCGTGACCTACGCCATTCGCCCGGAAAAACTCCTGGTCACCGCCGAGCAACCAGACTGCGAACACAACTGGTCCAGCGGCAAGGTCCATGACATCGCCTACCTGGGCGGCCACTCGGTGTTCTACGTCGAGCTGCCAAGCGGCAAGCTGGTGCAGTCGTTCGTGGCCAATGCCGAACGCCGTGGCCAGCGTCCGACCTGGGGCGACCAGGTGTTCGTCTGGTGGGAAGACGACAGCGGCGTGGTGCTTCGCTCATGAACATGCGCAAATTCAAACGCCGACTCGCCCGAATAACGCCCGGTGGCCGTCAACTGGTCATCGGGGTGCCCTTCGTCTGGCTGTTCCTGTTTTTCATGCTGCCGTTCTTCATCGTCCTGAAGATCAGCTTCGCCGAAGCCGACGTGGCGATCCCGCCGTACACCGAGATCTACAGCTACGTCGACCAGAAGCTGCAAGTGCTGCTCAACCTCGCCAACTACGTGTTGCTGAGCGAGGACGATCTGTACATCGCCGCTTACCTCGGCTCGCTGAAGATGGCGTTGATCAGCACCACGCTGTGCCTGCTGATCGGTTATCCGATGGCCTACGGCATCGCCAACGCCCGCAAGGAAATGCAGACAGTGCTGGTGCTGCTGATCATGATGCCGACCTGGACCGCGATCCTGATCCGCGTCTACGCGTGGATGGGCATCCTCAGCAACAACGGCTTGCTCAATGGTTTCCTCATGAGCATGGGCTGGATCAGCGAGCCGCTGCAAATCCTCAATACCAACCTGGCGGTCTACATCGGCGTGGTCTATTCCTACCTGCCGTTCATGATCCTGCCGTTGTACGCCAACCTGGTCAAACACGACCAAAGCCTGCTGGAAGCCGCGTCCGACTTGGGTTCGAGCACTTTCAACAGTTTCTGGAAAATCACCGTGCCGCTGTCCAAGAACGGCATCATCGCCGGCTGCATGCTGGTGTTCATCCCGGTGGTGGGCGAGTTCGTGATCCCGGAACTGCTGGGCGGCCCGGAAACGCTGATGATCGGTAAAGTGCTGTGGCAGGAATTCTTCAACAACCGTGACTGGCCGGTGGCATCCGCCCTGGCGGTGGTGATGCTGGCGATCCTGATCGTGCCCATCATCCTGTTCAACCGCAGTCAGGCCAAGGAAATGGAGGGCAAGGAATGAAGCGCTTCAGTTTTTCAAGCCTGATGCTGGTGCTGGGTCTGCTGTTCATCTACGCGCCGATGCTAATCCTCGTGATCTACTCGTTCAACGCCTCGAAGCTGGTGACGGTGTGGGGCGGCTGGTCGGTCAAGTGGTACGTCGGCCTACTGGATAACAGCCAGTTGATGGGCTCGGTAATGCGCTCGTTGGAAATCGCCTGCTACACGGCGATTGCCGCGGTGGCCCTGGGGACGCTGGCGGCCTTCGTGCTGACCCGCATCACCCACTTCAAGGGCCGCACGCTGTTCGGCGGCCTGGTCACCGCGCCGCTGGTGATGCCGGAAGTCATCACCGGCCTGTCGTTGCTGCTGCTGTTCGTAGCCATGGCGCAGATGATCGGTTGGCCTCAGGAACGTGGCATCGTCACGATCTGGATCGCCCACACCACGTTCTGCGCAGCCTATGTGGCGGTGGTGGTGTCAGCGCGCTTGCGTGAGCTGGACCTGTCTATCGAAGAAGCGGCCATGGACCTCGGTGCGCGGCCGTGGAAGGTGTTCTTCCTGATCACCATCCCAATGATCGCGCCGTCGCTGGCGGCGGGCGGCATGATGTCGTTCGCGTTGTCGCTGGACGACCTGGTGCTGGCGAGCTTTGTTTCCGGCCCTGGTTCGACGACCTTGCCGATGGAGGTTTTTTCGGCGGTGCGCCTGGGTGTGAAGCCGGAAATCAACGCCGTGGCGAGCCTGATCCTGCTGGCGGTGTCCCTGGTGACCTTCCTGGTCTGGTACTTCAGCCGCCGCGCCGAAGAGAACCGCAAGCGAGCGATCCAGCAAGCCATCGAGGAAAGCGCCGCCGATTCCTGGAAACAACCGGAAGTCCGCCGGGCAGGGACCGCACCGGTCTAAACCTGTGGGAGCGGGCTTGCTCGCGAAAGCGGTGTGGCAGTCAATGAAGACGTTGAATGTCAGGCCGCCATCGCGAGCAAGCTTTGCTCCCACGGGTGCTTTGGGTCACCTACAAATCCGTGGTCAGGCGCAGATAGGTTATCGACCGTTCACTTCTTCAACGCGTCATGAGCCTCCAGCGCGCGCAGGGAGTAGATGTAGGCCGCCCCTGCGTTCAGGGACACCGCGGTGGCCAGGGTCGCGGCGATCTCTTCGCGGGTAGCGCCGGCCTTGATGGCAGCGTCGGTGTGTACGCCGATGCAGCCGTCACAACGTGTCGTAATCGCCACGGCGATGGAGATCAGCTCTCGGGTCTTGGCATCGAGCACGTTGTTGTCGGCTGCGGCCTTATCCAGGGCGACGTAGGCCTCGACCATTTTCGGGTTGCTTTTGCCCAGGGCGCCAAACGCGCTTTTGATGGTGGGCAGCAGTTCGGACCAGTTATTGAACATTGCATCGACTCCATGGTGATGAAAGGGTTGGGGCTCTTGCAGTCTTGACCATCAACAATGTCCATGCCTGCTGGTGATCGAAAATATTCCGCACCTGGTTCAGGGCTCCGCCCTGGCGGGCAGCAGTTTCAAGGTGCCGTGGGTGTTGGCCATGACTTCTTCCTCGGCCAGGTGTGCCTGGTGATACAGCCCCTCGATGTAGGCTTCGGCCTGGTCCTTGTAGTGCTTGTCGAACGGTACGCCGCTTTGGCCGACCGGGTTGATGGTGATGCTGTGGGTCGGGTCGGCGAAGTCGATGATGCGCCGGGTGGAAGGACCGTACGTTACGGGCCACGGCGCCGGGCCGATCCTGGCCGAAAGGTTGTTCGGTACTTCATGGGTGCCCGGGGCGGCGAACGGGCCGACGTTGAAGATCCGATCCAGTGGTTTTTGCTGGCCCAAGGGGTGCCCGTGGGTCAGGGTGTGGGCCTGGCCCCACTGCCATCGCGAGGGGTCGTCTCCCAGTGTCGCCTTCAGGTGAGCCAGGGTTTTGTCCCAGGCCTTGATCACCGTGTCGGTCCGGGTTTCGGTGCCCAGCGTCGAGCGGTCATCCCACCACGGCGAGTCCTTCGCGGCGGCCAGGCGTGGCAGCGCGGCGTCGATGACCCGGGTCGATAGTGCGGTTTCGAAGAATCCATCGCCCAGTTCATCGCGCAGGGCCGTGTTGGCCAAGTCATACAGCAATTGGTTGAACAGCGTGGCGCTGACGGAGTCCAGCGGGTAGTCACCCTTCCACTGGGCCAGTTGCTCGACCCATTTGCGTTCCTGCGGGTCGCTGACGGTTTCGCGCAGTATCGGCAGCAACGGCGCGAGCAGGCGCGGGCCGTAGGCGGTAGTGGTGCCCAGTTGCAGTTTCTGGGTGGTCTGGATATCCCATTTAGCCTGCTTGTCGCTCAGCTGCAGATCGAGTTGCTGGCCCCTGTCGGCGAGGTTGTAGTAGCCGGGGATCTCGATCCCGCTTGCCACCACCGGTTGGAAATTCGCCGAGAGGACGTAGCCCCTGGCCGGGTTTTCTTCCTGGGGGTTGCTGCTGAACGGATAGAAACCGTCCTTTTGCGCTTCGGCGCTGCTGCCGTCGAGAATGAAGCCTGGCTTTACGCCGCCCGGCCGCTTGGGCAATTGCGCCGCCGCCCACCAGCCGATATCGCCCTTGGCATTGGCCCAGACCACATTCAGGCCCGGCGCATGGATCTTGGCCGACGCGTCCCGGGCCTTGGCCAAGGTGTCGGCACGATTGAGTTGGTAGAACGCCTCGAGGATCGGGTTGCGGCTTTCCAGGAACCCCCACCACATGGCGATCGGGGTCTTGCCGGCATTGGCGCCGAGGGCATCGTTGACGATCGGACCGTGAGGTGACTGGCGCAGCACCAGCGTCACCGGGTCCTGGCCCTTGACGGCGATCTGCTGTTCGCTGCGGGTCATGTCCACCCACTGATTGCGGTACCAGACCTGTTCAGGGTTGTCCGGGTTGATCTTCTCGGCGATCAGGTCCAGGTCGTCGTTCTGGAACATGGTGATGCTCCAGCCGAAGTCCTTGTTCATGCCCAGCGAAGCGAACGGCATCAGGGCCTGGTACTGCCCGTAGAGTTCAAACCCCGGCGCCGACAGGTGCGCCTCGTACCACACCGATGGCGCCGAAAAGCGGATATGCGGATCGCCCGCCAGCAAGGGCTTGCCGCTGTGGGTGCGGTTGCCGGACACCGCCCAGGCGTTGCTGCCTTCGAACTGCGGCAGGCCGTTGTCGGCCAAGGCTTGTTCGCTCAAGCGTGCAAGGGCGTTGAGGTCTTTCCAATCAAGGGCGGTGAGTGCCGGAGCGCTTGCAGGGCCCTGAGGCAGGACGCCTTGGGGCTGCCAGTCAAGGTCGAAGATGTTCAGGTAATCGGTGCCGAGTTTGTCGCGCACGTAGCTCAACAAGGGTTCGGTGCGAAAGGCAGCGGCGAAGCTGTAGGCCATGTAGCCGACAATACTGGCGGTGTCTTCGGCGGTGAAGGGACGCTTGGGGATGCCCAGCACGTCGAACTCCAGCGGCCGTGTGTGGGTTTGCTGATAGGTGTTGATGCCGTCCAGGTACGCCTGGGTCGCGATCCAGGCCGGCGATTGTCGATCCTGCTCGGCGACGTAGCTGGCGGCGCGCTCGCGAATGCGCAGGCTGCGCATCAGCTTGTCGGTATCGAGCAGCTTGGGTCCGAGGATCTCTGCCAGTTCGCCCCTGGCGAGGCGGCGCATGATTTCCATCTGGAACAGCCGGTCCTGGGCGTGGACATAACCCAGCGCACGGTACAGGTCGGTTTCGTTCTCGGCGCGGATATGCGGCACGCCGCGTTCGTCGTAGCGCACCGTCACCGAGCCTTGCAGCCCCTCCAACTGCACCGTGCCCTGGCGGGTGGGCTGCTTGCTGTAGAGGTAGCCGCCCGCGACGATGATTGCGGTGACGATCAGCGACAGGAAGGCGATGAAGGTGCGTTTCATAAGAAATCCGTTTCCTCGAAGCCGGAGGTTATCGATAAACAACGTAGGGTGTTGATCTCGGACAAATAATAGTCTGCCGCGCGGATCAATTCCTACAAAAACAAATTCGTCCTAGGAAATATCACTCATATCTATCGGAATTGCACTACAAGAATATTGTTGCCGGTTCTCTCATGTCTAATCTATAAAAGATGCAAGTCATTAAAACATTCTACTCCGCGAGCGAAATAGCGTAGGGGTCGACTATTAAGTGAAAGGGCTGTAGTAAATTTCCTACGATCGCAAATTCTTCGGGTGGAGGATCTAATGAAAACTATTTTGCTGTGCGGTAATGGAATGAGTGGGGAAGTGATCGGTACGATTAAAAGTTGGGGCTATAAAGTAGCCCTGATTTCAGAATTCCCGAATGACGTGGGGACCTCTGATGCTGACTTTTATATAGAGGCCAACTCGAAGGATCCCGAGGCAGCACTAGGTGCGGTGGAAAAATTAACTGAAGGAGGTGTGAGCATTGACGGAGTTATAAGCTTGTGCTGGGATTCCGCAATGTCAGTCGCCACTATCGCGAACAAGTTGGGGCTGTTTTCAGTTTCGCTGGAGTCGGCTTTAAAGTCGACTATGAAAGACAAACGATCAGATGCGTTCAGTAAATGCGGCATCCCCGCTCCGGCCTATGCAGTAGTAAGTTCTTATGATCAGCTCGTCCACATAGCTAAACGTTTCGAGTTTCCGTTGATACTGAAGCCGGTTGATCAATCGTCTTCAAAGGGTGTGGTCAAGGTTCACGATATGGACAGTCTTTCTGACGCATTCATGCACTGCAAAAAATTTACCGATTGCGAAAAAATTATACTGAACGAGTACTTAACAGGCAGTGAGCATAGTGCAGAAGGGTTAATGATCGGCGGAAAATTGCATATGAGCGCTGTATCGGACAGGGTGTTCTCTTACGAAGAGTACGACCCATATTTTATAGAGGTGGGTGATGTCATGCCTACCATGCTACCGCCTGAAATAATAACTGAACTGCACAAGCTAGTAGAAAGGGCTGCGTTATCGCTTGGAATAAGTGATGGCGTAGTTAAGGGAGATCTAGTCTACAACGCTGACAGCGGATTACGTGTTCTTGAAATAACCGCGCGATTGGGCGGCCCTCGGTTCGGGACCGAAATGGTTCCCTTGAGTAATGGCACAAATATATTGAAAGCTGCTGTACAGCAGGCATTGGGTGAAAATATCGACATAAGTTTGCTGGTGCCTAAATTTTCAAGAGGTATGGTAAACAGGTCGATCTTTCCAGAACCTGGGGTCATAAAAAATGTTTCAGATCTAAACTGTTTACACGAGTGTGCGGGCTTCTACTCATTTAAATGGTGGGGGCGGAAGCTAGAATTGGGAGATCGAATTATTGCTAGTCAGAACGGTTGTGGGGGAGTGGCTTATTTTATTGTGCAGGGTGCTACAAGGGATGAAGCGCTGGCACGGGCCGATAATCTTGAGCGGCATATAAAAATACATACTGAGCCGAGGTGAAATTATGTTTGTCTTTAGAAGCGATGATCAACTTACTCCGGCTCGTCTTGCAGAGATGGCAGTGTCCGGAATTAAAGTCTGTCTTGGTGACGATGTTAGAGAGCGAGTAAGTTCTTCGCGACGCAAGCTGGAGCAGTTCGTAGACGAAGGTCGGATAATTTATGGTGTAAATACCAGTATGGGCGGTTTTGTTAACTGGCATGTGCCAGTAGAAAACGCTAACGCGCTCCAGATGAACTTGATCAAAGCAGTCGCCACAAACGTGGGAGACTACTTAAGTGACATGGATACTAGGGCTATTATGCTTTCTCGGATAAACTCATTGTGCCGAGGGAACTCTGCAATTTCTTTAGAGGTGCTAGACCAGCTGGTCGCCCTGTACAACTGCGAGATTTTGCCCTGTATACCGGAGAAAGGCTCTCTTGGAACGAGCGGTGACTTGGGGCCTCTCGCCTGTATCGCATTAGTATGTACTGGAAAATGGAAAGCCAAGTATCAAAATAGGATCATGCCCGCTAAAGATGCCTTAGCGCTTGCGGGACTAAAACGCGCCTATCTCGGATATAAGGAAGGGCTCGCTCTTATTAACGGAACGTCTGGAATGACGGGCATGGCTTGTTGTTTAATCAAAGAGACGCAGAATTTATTGGATCAATACTGTCTGATTAGCGCCCTGAGCTTCGAGGGGCTTCGGGCAATAAAGAAACCCTTTGATCCAGAGGTCCATAAACTGAAGCCCCATCCCGGGCAGATGAAAGTTGCAAAGAAAATATTTCACTACTTACATTCTTCTGAGTTGATCGTCCAAGAGTCTGATACACAAAAGAAAATTCAATCGGAACAGGATGGCACGGTGAAGCCATCGGACAATCAAATTGAAGATGCTTATTCAATAAGGTGCACGCCACAAATTCTTGGTCCAGTTTTTGATGCGGTAAAATATGTGAATGAAGTTCTGCACAATGAACTTAATTCTTCTAATGATAATCCGTTGGTAGTGCCGTCATCTGACGACGTGTACCACAATGGCCATTTTCATGGCCAGTACGTAGCGATGGGCATGGATTTCTTAGCGATCGGGCTGACCACAGTTTCTAATCTGGCAAATCGGCGTATCGATAGATTTCTTGATAAAAATCATAGTAATGGTCTTTCGCCTTTTTTATGTAGTAACAATCCCGGTTTAAGGCTTGGCTTAATGGGCGGCCAGTTTATGTCTGCCTCCGTAACCGCTGAAAATAGATCATTGTGTACTCCACTATCCATTCAATCACTTTCAACCACCGCAGATTTTCAGGACATCGTTTCGTTCGGTTTGGTTGCTGCAAGGCGCGCAAGGGAAATTTTCGAGAATACGAAATATATAGTTGCTTTTGAACTTATCTGTGCTTGTCAAGCGGTAGAGCTAAGGGGGGCAAGTGGTTTGTCTGAATCTACGTCTGCGCTGTTCGACAAGGTGAGGGGAATGGTTCCGTTTTTAGAAGAGGATGTAGTGCTCACGGATTATCTAGAGCGGTTAAGTAGCGAGCTCTTAGGTCGCGAGCAATAGACATAGACCTCCACGGTCATGTCTAAACCATTTGTTAGATTGTTCAAGTCGTTATGCTGCTCCGATAATCTAAAAGTTAGGTGGTTTATGAATATAAATGAATCCCGTATTGCAATAATCGGGTTGGGATACGTAGGACTTCCACTAGCAGTTGAATTTGGACGTCTATATCCTACTCTTGGTTTTGATATAAATAGGCAGAGGGTGGAGCGGCTCTTGATGGGGGAGGATACTAACTTTGAAGTTCTTCCTATCGATTTGCAAGAGTCATCCAGGTTAACCATTTCATCTAATGAAGAAAAACTTAAGCACTATAACGTCTATGTAGTCGCTGTACCTACTCCGGCTGAGGATGGCAAGCCGAATCTAATGCCATTGGCAGCGGCGTGTGAGATGCTCGGGAAGGTAGTGAAACAGGGAGACGTAATTTTTTTTGAATCGACAGTCTACCCCGGAGCTACCGAAGAAAAATGTATTCCTATCATCGAAGAAGTTTCAGGATTAAAGCTGAATTCTGACTTTGTTGTAGGTTACAGCCCAGAAAGAGTAAATCCAGGTGATAAGAATCGAGCTCTATCGAAGGTTGCGAAGCTCGTTTCTGGATCGACTCCTAGCGCGGCAAAATACATCAGAGAACTATACTCCAGCATAATTGATGCAGACGTTCACGCAGTAAGTAGTATTCGTGTCGCGGAGGCCGCTAAGATTATAGAGAATGTTCAGAGGGACGTGAATGTAGCGCTAATAAATGAGTTTAGTATGATTTTTCAGCGGCTGGGAATAGATACCGAAGAAGTATTAAAGGCAGCTGAGACCAAGTGGAACTTTGTATCATATAGACCTGGTTTAGTCGGTGGGCATTGCATAGGAGTGGATTCATATTATCTTGCATACAAGGCGCAAAAAATAGGTCATAACCCTCAGCTGACTCTTTCTGGGCGACGCGTAAATGAGAGTATGGCTGGCCATGTTGTAAGCGAGTTAATCAAGCTGATGCTCTATCGACAGCAGACGCTCCATAAGGCGAAAGTGTTGATTTTAGGTGTTACGTTTAAAGAAAATTGCCCAGACCTCCGCAACACGCAGATAATAAATATCGTCCGGGAACTAAAATCTAACGCCATAGGGGTGGATGTGTATGACCCCCGTGCTGATAAAGATGAAGCGCTAAATTTGTACGATGTTGCGCTTATTTCGTATCCGGTGGTCGCGTCTTATGATGCTGTACTTATTGCTGTGGCTCATGATGAGTTTCGGTGTTTTGACGAGAGCACCATCCGATCTTGGGGGAAACCGTCATGCATTATCTATGACCTGAAATACATACTACCTAAGTCTTCTAGTGACTTACGCCTGTAAATCGGAGTTTTTATGCGAATATCTGACGACAGAGTGGGTTTGTTGTTAAAAGAGAAACAACGGACATGGTTGATTACTGGCGTTGCGGGATTTATCGGTTCGAACTTACTGGAGCGTCTGCTCGCCAACAATCAGAAAGTAGTGGGGCTGGATAACTTTGCGAACGGTCAGCTCTCCAATCTTGAAGATGTAAAAAAAAATGTGGGTAAGCATCAGTGGGAGAATTTTAAATTAATCGAAGGAGATATAAGGAGTTCTGATGATTGCCTTAAAAGCTTGGCGGGTGTCGATCATGTACTGCATCATGCAGCTCTCGGGTCAGTTCCCAGATCTTTAAAAGAGCCTTTGGAAACTCATGAGGTTAATGTCACGGGTTTTTTGAATCTGCTGCTCGCTTCAAAGAATGTCGATTTGCAAAGCTTTATCTATGCGTCCTCCAGTTCAGTGTACGGGGATGCTGAGGGAGTTCAGCGATATGAGCCGGTATTAGGTAAACAGCTATCGCCCTACGCGGCTTCAAAACGTGCAAATGAGCTGTATGCGGAAATGTTTTCATCGCGGTGTAAGCACAAAATTATCGGATTAAGGTACTTTAATGTGTTTGGCCCCCGTCAAAGCGCAAGAGGAGAGTACTCAGCGGTAATCCCAAAATGGATTGGGTTGATGTTGAGTGAAAAAAATATAGTAATTCATGGTGACGGAAGAACCACTAGGGATTTTTGCTACGTGGAGAATGTAATTCAGGCAAATATCCTCGCTGCTTTGAATAGTGAGCTTGTTAAAAGTAGCATTTTCAATGTCGCTATGAGCTCTAAGACTTCATTGAATGAGCTGTATTTAATTATAAAAAAACATCTCGAGTTTGAGGGCATAAGATACGATCGCCGACCGATTAAAGTAGGGTTTCGCGAAGGAGATATCCGACATTCATTGGCAAATATAGAGCGGATCCAAAGCGAGCTGGGCTTTAATCCTAATGTCTCTGTTGTTGCTGGTCTGCATGGCACTGTAGGTTGGTATATTAAACAGGTAGGCCTCAAAGGCGCGTGATTGGTTTTTTGATTATTTATTTGCAGTGGAATTAATGTTGACCCTAGTGGATAAACTTCGTTCTCTTGGCGAGAGGTAACCAAATGAATATTCGGGCAGTGGTTGTCGGGGTAGGGAACTCCGGCTCTAGATTCATCCAAGCTTCCCATTTTATTGATTCTTCCATCGGTAAAATAGATATCGTGGGCATCGCGGATACAGATGACCTAAAAGTCAAAGCTTTGCTCGGGGCAGGAATAGTGGTAGAGAGGGATTTTAGAAAGCTGTTGGGGAGAGTGAGTTTTGACATAATCATAATCTCAACAACAGATAATGCACATTATGAAATACTAAAATATATCAAAGAAAATAACATACCATTTAAAAAAATTATCTGTGAAAAACCAATTGTCCTGGAGGCCGAGCAGTGTCAGTTTGTTGAGCGTTCGTTCAAAGAGGATCAGATATATGTGAACTTTGTGGAGCGGTACAGCTCAGCTGTCTCTGAGCTTAAGCAATTTATAGAAAGAAAAGGCCGCAACGTATCAAGCGCTAGCTTTGTGTGGTCTAAGTATCGAATTAAGGATGCTCGACCGACTGTAGGGGTGACTTCCGAGATTACGCATCCAGTGGATCTGGCATGCTATGTTGCGGGTGTTGATATAGGGGGCTCGCTCCGAGGCACTTCATCTAGCATTTGCGAAAGTGACTTTGCTCTAGGAGGGGGGCTGCGCCCTGAAACGATGCTGGCTTGTGTTGACTTTGTTGATGGCATGCTTCTGACAGGTACTAGCAGCTACGTACGAAGTGAACGCTGTAGAACAATGGAGTTTCTTCTTTCCGATACGGCCTCTCAGGTTACTGAAATCGCGGTGTTACGACTGGATAGCCCTAGATGGGATGATGATTATCTCGATATTTATAGTGTGGTGCCTGGCGCCAGTCAGCTTGATTTGTCGTTTTCCTATACTGCTTCAAAAAATAACGATGGTGCAAGGCGCCACATAGAAAAAATTTGTCGATTTCTTGAAGATGTCGTTAGCAGTATTGATGGCAGAGGCTCATCAAAACTTCCAACTAAGTCACAAGCTTTGCTTGTTCAGGGCATCGTTCAGAAATTAGCGGCCGGTCACGTAGTCGGTAGGAAGATGTTTTCAGACGATGCACCTGCTCCTCTAGATAATTTTGCTCATCTGAAAAAATTGGCTGAACTAATAAGTTCTGGTACTTCGGAGGTGGTACAAGATGTCTGGGATGATCAATATTAAGCCATATAGGGAAATGTCCTTAAATGATAAACGAATCGGCTTGATTGGGCTTGGGCGGATGGGAATGGGGGTCGCCATAAGCCTTATTCGAGACAGGCAACCATTGGTAAGTTATGCAAATAATTCAAGAAGGGGGATGTCTGAACTTCTTGCCTTGGGTGGGACCGAAGTGGCGAGTCCTGCCGGGATAGCTAGATTGTGCAATGTCATAATCCTTTCGCTTCCATCGACGGATGAGGTAGAAGAGGTTTGTTTCGGGGAGGAGGGTATATCCTCGGTGATTTGTGATGGGTTGTTAGTTATTGATACCACTACGGGACATCCATTGCGAACAAAAAAGATTGCCGAGAGGTTGGCGCAAAAAAATATACGCTATGTCGACGCTCCTCTTACTAGGGGCCCTGCTGAGGCTCGGCGTGGGGAGCTTAATGCAATACTGGGTTCACCAGATCTTTTATTGGCGGACACCTGTAGAGTGTTAAGTCGGTTTTGCAGTTATGTTCTTCATGTGGGAGATGTCGGTGAAGGGCAGAAAATAAAACTACTCAACAATGCGTTATCTATGGGGGTTGTCGCATTAGCTGCTGATATGGTGGGTGCGGCTCGGTCACTTGATGTTGCCCCTAATCATCTAAAGCTTTTAATCGAGCGCGGGGGCGTGAACAATTCGTTGACTCAGGCGTTCTTGAAGTTTGCCATTGAGAGGGGTGAAGATCCACTTCAGTTTACTATCCGCAGCGCTTCAAAAGATCTGGATTATTGTTTTGATATCCTGGACGTGCCGGGAGACTACCAGATGATTGCCGCAGCCAGAGCAGTTTATCTTTCAAACGTTTTACGTGGACGAGGTAATAAAACTTTGGGTGGTCTACTGGATGATTGATTTCGTACGAGATCAGCGACAAGGAGGGTGTATGTTCGATGAAACTGAGTTTGATGGTTGGTTTAAATCTTACCAAGAAAAAATGTTGCCTGAGTTGATTGGATATCTTTCCATTGATACGAGCTTAGGTCAGGAACTAAATGCAATTCCATACTTGGTGGATTTGTTGGAGCGATACGGGTTTGATTGCTGTTTAGAAGATTATCACTCAGAGCTTTCCAGTCATCAGGCTCGAACGGTTTCTGATTCGTTTTCGGGTAAGGTGAATTTAAAAGCGAAATATCTCTCCGATTCTAGGGATCGCAGAGTTGTATTGTTCAACTCTCACGTGGATGTCGTACCTGTAGAGGGAGAGGGTACGAAATTATTAACCCCTTGGATTGATGACGGGTACGTTCACGGCCGGGGGGCATGTGATACGAAAGGTAATCTTTTTTTATTGTTAGGTGCTTTGGCTTTTTTAGAATACAAGAAACTTACTCCTAGATATAAGGTGCAATTGGATTTGGTTTCTGAAGAAGAGGTGGGAGGGAATGGAACGCTTTCTACCATTCTTCATGGCGTTTTGGCCGACTTCGTCGTTGTATTTGAACCGACGGACCTGGCGGTGCATCGCGGTCACCGAGGTTGTTTGACGTGCGAGGTAACTATTATCGGGAAGTCCGTTCATATGGGAAGCGACGCTGATGGCTTGTCAGCGATAAATGTTGCGGTGAGGCTAATTGAGGAGCTGAAAACTTTAGAACAAGAGATGCTTGCTGATGCGATAGCGGATTCCGCGTTCTCTATATGGAAGCGTCCACTACAGATCAATATAGGGAAAATTATTGGGGGCGAGTGGCCAGGGTCCGTCCCTGAAAAATGCAAGCTGCTTTTTAACGTGGGTTTTTTACCTAAGTATTCAATACCCGAAATCGAGAGGGTGATCGAAAATCGTGTTGGATCTCTTGAGAATACTTTCCCTGGAGTAAAAATTTGCTACAACTTTAGATCCGGGCTCCGGAATAAAGCTTATCTCGCATCGGATAACAATCAGATGCTGAGGCATTTGAGTGAATCAGTATCTGAAGCACGATCCATATCTCGGCAGGCACCAGTTTACGCTTGGAGGGCGAGCTGTGATGCTCGCCATTATGCTCATGAGGCTAATATACCCACTGCTATTTTTGGTGCGGGCTCACTGGGCGAAGCGCATTCATCTTATGAGCGAATAGAAATACGTCAAATGTACGTCGGAATAAAGGCGTTGTCTATATTTTTGATGTGATGTTGTACTAGTTAAGCGCAGTATTCTTTTCTTGCATACGGAATAGATTGATAACGAAGGTGGGCATGAATGATCAATATTAAAGATATTCTGGAAGATGTTGCCGGAATGAAGGCTAACTTGTCCGCGCGAGGGGTAAGCTTTGATTTGGATCAGTTTCTCTTTTTATACGACGCTATGAAATCGCAAAAGCAGAACCTAGAGGAAATGCAGCGCAAGTTGAACGCGATTTCGAAAGCTATAAAGAATGATCCGTTGAAAAGTGATTTCCAGTATGGGCACTCTGAAGCATCGGCGCTGAAGGGAAATATTCTGGGAGCAAAGAATTCTTACACCTTACTCGTTGAGGAATTTAATATGCTTTTGCGCCAACTACCCAACTGGACATCTCCCGATGTGCCTGCGGGTCAGAGCGATGAGGATAATTTAACTATCAAGTTCAAAGGCCGTGCACCGATATTTGGGTTTCGTCATAAGGATCATGTTCAGTTAGGCCAAGAGTTGGACTTGATCGATTTTGATTCGGGAACGAAAGTGTCCGGTGCAAAATTCTATTTTCTGAGAAATCAAGCGGTTTTTCTCCAGCATGCACTTAAGGGGTTTATTTTCAACAAGGCATTAAAAGCCGGGTTCACGCCATTGCAAACCCCCGATATCTCTTATAATCATATTTTGGAGGGGGTCGGATTCGCTCCGAAAGGTGATGAGAGCAATACGTATGGTCTGGATGGGCTTGAGAAAAGCCTCATCGCTACAGCTGAAATTTGCGTGGCCGGTATGCATGCAGGGGAAATTATTGATGAATCTAAATTGCCTTTGCTCTACATCGCAGAAAGTCATTGCTTTAGACGTGAGGCCGGTGCATCGGGCAGGTCCAGCAAAGGATTATATAGAGTTCATCAGTTTGAGAAGTTGGAGTTGTTTGTTATATGCAAGCCAGAGGATAGCGTTAAGTATCACGACAAGATTCTTGAGTTGCAGGAGGCGATCTATAGTGAGCTGGGTATCCCCTATAAGGTTGTCATAAACTGCACTGGGGATTTAGGCGCGCCTGCGTATAAAAAGTACGATATCGAAGCCTGGATGCCGGGGAAAGGCACGGCAGGGGAGTACGGTGAGATTACCTCCGCCAGTAACTGCACCGACTATCAGGCCCGGCGGCTGGATATAAAGTACCGAGATTCTGCTTCAAAAAGTAATCGGTATGTTCATACTCTTAACGGTACTGCATCCGCGTTGGGCAGAACGATGGTAGCTATTATAGAAAATTATCAGTGTGCTGATGGCTCGGTGAAAATGCCTGAGGCGCTGAAACGTTACCTCGACTTTGACGAGATTTCCGTAGCCTCCAGCAGGCGCAGTGCATCTGTCTAGGCGAAGACCAACTCTACTTTTAGCGGGGTGTCGTTGAGTCGCTCTTGGCTGAAAGGTGGGTCTGGTCGTAGGTCTGCAACCATGCGGTGATCGCCGGGCCACCGAACGATGGCCCGGCGCCTTCGTCAACTGGGTCGAGTGGTGGGCGTGGCTTCGGTGGACGGTCCGGCAAGCGGTGGTGCTTCACCGCGTTCCGCCAACTCGACGCCGTCGGCCGCCTTTTTCGGCCTCGTTGCCAACCCCTTGGCGAAGTCGGCAGTGATGTTGAGCGCGGAGAGGCTGCTCTGCGGAACCACCTGGGTCAGGCCACGGGTGACGTGATAGACGTTCTCCAGGTTGCGGGTCAAGCCTTCGGTCTGGGTGTGGGGCAGGGTGTCCCGGTTAGGGTTGGTTACGTTCTGCCACGGTACCTGCGCCCGCTTGGCCAAGTCGTCAGTGCCATCGCCCAGTGCCTTGTTCTCGAGCGGTGCGGCCACGCTGTTGGCAAAGAAGGGGAGCAGCGTCAGGCCGGACGAGAAAAAGGTCGTGACAATCTGCTCCATTTTTTCTTTGACTTCAGGGTTTTCACCCACCGCGGCGGCATCCCCGGCGCCGGTGCGCATGGCGATCCCTGGGCCCACCCCCACAATCCGGTTGGCGAGGTCAGTGACATTGGCCATGCTGATCGGGTTGAGTTTGCCTTTCGCCTCGGCAAGCGCCTTGGGCAGGAGTTCTTTCCACTCGCGGTTTTCCTTCGTGACGCGGTAGGTGGGGATTTGCTCATCGCCATGGGTCTGGGCATATTTGGCTACCGCCTGTCCGCCCGCCATGAAGGTACCGCCCACTGCAGAGGCGACGCTGCGAGCCGCGATGCCGGAGGCGTTGACGGACGTGAACTGATCGATCGTGTCCCTCACCGCATGGGCCGCGCCGAAGGCGAGGTAACCGGTGAAGTCGCCGCTCATGGTGCCAAAATTGTTGGCGTTCTGTTTCAGTTTGAAATCGGCTCGCTTTTCGCTCTGTGTCGCGTCGACGGTTTCACGTTGAGGGTTGGCAACCCGGCGTCCGTTCACGGTGATGTCCTGCAAGGCCTTGGGGTACACCGCGAGCGGGTCGACCTTCTCCAGCCCCCTGCCGATGGTCTTGTCGACGACGACCTGTACAAAAGGGCGCAGGCCATCGCTGATGACTTTATGGGCGGTACCCAGGACGGTTGACGTCGCCGCCACATGTTTTCCGAAGGACTGGTCCGCCATCGCCTCGTCGATCGCCGCGGTGGCGGCGCCAAAGTGTCCGGCAGACGCGAAGCCTTGGGGGATCCCTGCGTCGGCAAATACAGCCAGGCCTGTCACGAAGCCGCTATGGGTCTTGAGTTCGGCAACGTAGTCCTGGCGTGCGACGTTCTTCAGCGCGGTGTCCAGCACCTCGTTTTTTTTCGTCGCCGCTGCCAGCTTGCTGGGTTTGTCGTCCTCCTTCTTCAGCAACCCGCCGAGCTCTTTGTTGACCTCACGCAACTGGCCTAACTCATCCCTTGCCTTGTCTCGGTCGGCCTGGGGAAGGCTCTCGTTGTCCACCGCTTGTTGCGCGTGCTCGATACGGCTTTCCATGAACGTGTTCAGCCGCTGGGGCATGTCTTGCGTCATGGCTTGCGTGACGCCCTTGGCGTAGCCGCGAAAGGCTTCATGACTGCTGCGCAGCAGCTTGAGATCATCTTCTCCCGTGGTCTGATCGATCACTTCCTGACACAGCGAATGATAGGCGCCGAGGGTGTTACCAACGCGTTCACAGTGCTTGTCCCAGACCGCTTTGAAGCCGCCGCTCTCTGCCCTGTCGCCCTCATTCTTGGCCAGGTACTCGTTGAAGTCCTTGGCGAATGCTTCGGTTTCTTCCTGGCCTGACAGCATCGGGTGAGGCGTGCCGCCGAGTTGCGCGAGATGTTTCTGAACGTCTTGATAGCTGGTTCCTGGAGCGTAGCTCAGTGCCTTGCCTTCAAGGCTCATGTGCGCTCTTGCAAAACCGATGGGGTCACTTTGCGGGTCCTTCTTGCCGAGCCTGCCGATCATTCCTTGCAGACGATCCTGTTTGACCCTGAGTGTTTCCTGAGTCTTATCGCTCGCTTTCCCTTCAAAGTGGTAAGGCACCAAGGGCGTGGTGGATGGGCGGACCTGATCGGACAGGCTGGGTCTTACCGGCGTGATCCGATCGTCCTGTTGGGGTAACGGCGCCGAACTTGAAGTTCCGCCTACTGATACTGCTGGCATGTCGTGTTCTCCTTCCTAGATCGACAGGGCGTTGTTGAGCCCTGCGCTGCGCGGGGTGGTTTTTTGCTGGGTGGGTTTGGCGGCTTGGTTCGGGCTGGCGCCGTCGAAGAAGTAGCCGTCCCGCCAGATCAGCGCCATGTCGGCGGCACCGCCCATCAGCCCGAGCAGACGCTCGGCGCTGAGGTTATCCAGGGGGACGTGGCCGATCAGGACCACCTGTTCGCTGTCGCGGTTGTACGACAGCGACGGGCAGAACGCGCCGCTCAGCAGATACAGGTTGGTTTCCAGCAGCCGCTGCATGACCGCTTCGCGATCCGCCACAGGCAACGGCCCGAAGCCGCAGTAGATGAAAACGTCTCCCTCGCCCACGCCAGGCGTGTGCTTCAGGGAGAAGTCGACCTCCTTGACCGACAGGTTCGCCTGTTCATAGAACGCTGACGGGGTAGGGATCATCGTGAGTTCGCAGAGCTGATCGATCAGCTTGCAATAGGTGGGTGACGCCATGATTGACCTCGCATTGTCATCCAGGCACCGACGAGCGCCTGCTGCCCCTGATGAGTGACGGCTGCGTCATTTCGGTTCCACTCCACTGTGTGGAACCGCTGGCAGGTGATCTGCCACCCAATGGCGCCACCTCATTCAAGGTTGACCGCTATGTCCCGATCATTTGCACCGTCGCCGGCCCTTCGAGTTGTCCCCAGAGGGTTGACCCTGTTGGCCCTGGGGACCTTGCTGTACGGGTGCCAGCACCTCGAACCCCAGCTGACCATCGGTGACCGTTTCGCCAATGAGCCGTACCGCGCCCAGTTGCGCTGGCTTGAACCGGCGCCCACCGACACGATCATCAAGATTGGCGAGTCATCGCCGCAAAGCGGTGGCAGCCTGTGGGCGCGCATGCGCCAGGGGTTTTCCCTGTTGGCCAAGACCCAAGGGGTCACGCGCATCGATGAGCAACGCCGCTGGTTGATGGCGCGCCCGGCGTTCCTCACCCAGACCGGACGGGCCGGCAGTCGTTACCTGCACTTCATCGTCGGCGAGCTGAACAAACGCAACATGCCGCTGGAGCTGGCGTTGCTGCCGGCGATCGAGAGCGGGTTCAATCCCAATGCACGATCGCCTGCCCAAGCCATGGGGCTCTGGCAGTTCATTCCGGCCACTGGCCGCCGTTACCAGTTGCAGCAGCGTGGCGACTACGACGAACGCCGGGACATTCCGTCGTCCACCCGCGCAGCGCTGGATTATTTGTCCTACCTGCACGAGTATTTCGACGGCGACTGGTTGCTGGCCCTCGCCGCGTACAACGCTGGGGAAGGCCGGGTGCGCGACGCCATCGTGCGCAACCGCACACGGGGACTGGCAACCGATTATTGGAACCTGTCGCTGCCCGGCGAGACGCAGAACTACGTGCCGAGGTTGCTGGCGCTGTCGCAGCTGGTGAACACGCCCACGGAATATGGCGTGAGCCTGGCACCGATCGCCGACCAGCCGTACTTCCAGATGGTCGCCTTGGCGCAGCCGGTGGACCTGGCGCAGCTGGCTCAGTTATCGGGCGTCCATGAGCGGGAGCTGCGCATGCTCAACCCGGCCGGACGCGGCCGGGTCGGGGGGCGTCTGTTGATGCCCGTGGAAGCGTCCCGCAGGCTGCTGGCGCAACCGGAGATGATCGCCAAGGCGGCGTTGCCCCGGGTGAATGTAGAAGAGCAAGTCGTTGCCGCTCCGGAGAACGGGGTGGCGGAGCCGCAAGTCGCGGAAGCGGCTCCGCCAGGGGTGTGAGCCGGCGATCAAACCTTACAGGCAACCCATCGCGACATTGGCCAGCCCTCGGGCGCGAGGATCCATCAAGACGTAGGAGCCAATGGTGTTGCAGGCGAAGCCGAACGCCACGCCGCGCTCGGGGTCGGCGAAACCGATGGTGCCCCCGGCACCCATGTGGCCGAAAGCCTCGGGCCCCATGCCGTAGCTGCCGTTTGTCACATCCGACTGGTTGAGCATGATGCCCAGGCCGAACCGCGTGGGAGTCTGGATGGTCGGGTCGTATTCGGCGCTGTGCTCGCGCAGCATTTCGTTGAGCAGCGGCGACTCCAGCAACCGCCCGTCGAGCAGGCCTGCGTAGAACCGGGCCAGGCTGCGGGCGTTGCCATGGCCGTTGGCAGCCGGCTGCGTCATGCGTTTCCAGCCGGCTTCGTTGCTGCGCCCCAGTACCATCGGTGGATTGGCGAAGGCCAGTGAGCTCATTGCATTCGGTTCGGTGAGCACGTACTGCAACACTCGCCCAAAGGCCTCATCTTCGACGTCGTCCTTGGTCCGCGCCATGTAGGCGCAGCGAGCGATGGTGGCGTCATCCAGGCCGATATGAAAATCCAGACCGAGCGGCATCGCCACCCGTTGGTGAATGCTCTGCGCCGGGCTCAGGCCATCTACCCGGCGCAGTAGCTCACCGAGAATCCAGCCAAACAGCAACGGCGAATAGGTCTGCCGTTTCCCTGCGTCGGCCCACGGCTGTTCCCCGGCGATCAAGCCAGTCATGGTGTCCCAGTCGTAAAGGGTTTCCGGTGTCAGGGGAGTGCGCAGCGCCGGTAGCCCGGCGCGATGGCAGAGCACCTGGCGCAAGGTGATGGAGGCTTTGCCGGCATTGGCGAATTCGGGCCAGTAATGGCAGATCGGCGTGTCCAGGTCCAGGCGGCCTTCGCCGACCAACTGCATGATCGCCACGGCTGTGAAGGGCTTGGTGCAGGAGAACAGATTGAGCAGCGTGTCGTGCTGCCAATGGCTGGCGGGTTCCGGTCCGGCGATGCCGGCCCAGAGGTCGATCACCGTTTCGCCGTCGATCTGGATGCACAGGGCGGCGCCGCGTTCGAAAGGGCTTTGCATCAGCCCGATAAAGGCCTCCTTGACCGGCTCGAAGCGAGGGTCGCAGTGGCCATGGATGGTCAGTGCATGCGTCATGTGAGCTCCATGCGGGGTTGGGGTTCTTCCTTGAGTGACGGGGGCTGGGGAAACGGTTCATTGACCCAGCGGAAGTCTTGCACAGGGATCTTTTTTGCCGAGCCCAGCCACTCAAGAGCATCGATTCCTGCCTCCGGAGAATGTCCATGCCTTACGAGCGTACCCTTGACCTGAACAGCGACGCGTTTCGCGGCGAGGCCTATCGGCACTATGCGACGTTGCGCCAAGCGTCCCCGGTGTTCCTCAGCCAGCCCGAAGGGCAGTTGCCGATGTGGTACGTCACCGGTGCCCGGGAAGTCGAGGAGGTGCTGCTGGACAACGAGCGTTTTGCCCGTGATCCGTCACGGATCGATCCACGGTTCGCGGCGATGCTCGGTGGCGAGCAGTCCATCGCATTTCTCAACGACCACATGCTCAACCGCGACGGGGAAAGCCATCGCCGGCTGCGTAGGTTGGTCAACAAGGCTTTCACGTTAAAGGCGGTCAACGCCATGCGGCCGCGTATCGAACAGATCGCAGAGGCGTTGCTCGACGCCGTCCAACCGGGCGGGCGGATGGATGTGGTGAGCGAATATGCCTTTCCCTTGTCCATCACGGTCATCGCCGAACTGCTCGGTGTACCTGCCCAGGACCGTGAGGACTTTCGACGCTGGTCCCACCTGATCGTCCGGCAGGTGGGCCATGACCTGAGCGAGTTGCAGCGCTGCTACAACGAATTTGCCGGCTACATGCTCGCCTTGATCGACCAGCGCCGTGCCCAGCCAACCGATGACTTGGTCTCGGCCCTGGCCCAGGTCGAGGAAGAGGGCAGCAGGCTCAGTCGAAGCGAGCTGTGCAGCATGATCGCGTTGCTGATCATCGCGGGTCACGAAACATCGGCGTCGATGATCGGCAACGCCGTGCACATGCTCTTGCAGCACCCCGAGGCCCTTGCCCGCTTGCGTGATCAGCCAGCGCTGATGACGGACGCGGTCGAGGAGATTTTGCGTTATGACTCGTCGGTGGAGCGGGCGATGGTCCGCTTCGTCACCCAGGACACTGAATTGGGAGGGCAGCGCTTGCAGCGGGGCCAGTTGCTGGTGGCGGTGGTGGGGTCGGCCAATCGCGACGAGGCGATGTGTGCCAATCCCGACACGCTCGACGTCACGCGCCCGGCCTGCCCGCACATGTCCTTCGGCAAGGGCACGCATTATTGCCTGGGGGCATCCTTGGCCCGCCAGGAGTTGGAAATTGCGTTGAATACGTTGCTGCGGCGCTGTCCGGGTCTGCGACTGGCCGTTGATCCAGCCGCTGTGCACTGGCGCTATGTGCCCAACTTCCGAGGACCGGATGCGTTGCCGGTGTGTTGGTCGGTGGATTGATAAGGCTGTGCAAAAAATGGCATGGGCCTGAAAGCCGATGAATGATGCGGCTCGTCCGACAGGCTGCCGGACGAGCCGCGAACTCACGCCAGGCTGGCCTCCCGTGTTTGCGCAGGCGCTGAAGCGGTGATGGGTGTGGTTTCGATGGGTATCAGGTGCAGCCCGTAAAGCACCACATCCGCACGTTTGTCAGCGAACCGGGCGATCCCCGGAAAGCGTCCCCATTGCGTCGCGCCCAACCCCTGTACGCCACGCTTGCTCGCCTCGTTGTGCTCGATGATCCAGGCCACCAGCGTCTCGAAACCATACTGCCTGGCAAGGACCACGGCGGCCTGGCCCAGGCGAATGCCGACGCCGCTGCCGATGTGGTCGTTGCGCACATAGATCGACACCTCACCGGTCAGGCGACAGGCCTGGGCCCCCCAGCAGAAGCGATTGACGATCAGCCAGGCGACGACCTCGCCACCGCGTTCGAGTACGTAGATCGGATCACCTTCCTTGACGAAGCAATCGACGAAAAACGTCATTTCCTTCAGGGAAAACGCTCTGAGCACAGGAGAGCTGGTTCCCCCCAGAGCGCTTTCGTTGAAGATATCCGTCATCACCGGCAGGTCGTCGGGCGTATAGCGGCGCACGCCGCGTGGCAGGTCGGGTCGGCTGTTCAAACGATTGTTGTTCATGGCCGGGCTTCTCCATAGACGCTTCGCTTGAGTTGTTCACGGGCGCGAAACAACCGTGAGCGCACGGTGCCGATGGGCACGCCAAGCCGTTCGGCGGCATCGCGGTAGCTGCTTTCGGTGTCCACGGCGGTCCACAAGGTGTCGCGCATGTCCTTGGGCAGCGCGTCCATCGCCAACAACGTGCGGTCCAGCAGCCGATGGTTATCGCACAGTTCACTCAGGTCGATGTCCTCGCTGGATTCGTTGAAATCGCTTTCATCGAACGTGCTCAGCGGCGGTTGCGCATAGAAGCGGCGGAAGTGATTGCGGATCAGGTTCAAGGCGATGCCGCACAGCCAGGTGTCCGGCTTGGCCAACCCCTTGAATTTCTCCTGGTTGCGCCAGGCTTCCAGATACGTGAGCTGGATGATGTCGTCGGCGTCGTCCTGATTGAGGACGCGCTTTTGCACAAACAGACGCAGCTTGCGCTCCTCGCCGAAGCTGACACCTGGCGCACTGGGGCGTGTCGGTGAGGTTTGCGGGGGCAGCATAAGGTTCAGGCTGTTCATCAATAAATCCCTCTGAATGGGTTCCATGGTGTCGACCCGTCTGTCGACATTCCCCCTTCAGCAGGACCTGTGCCAAGCCGTGTTTATGGGCTATCTAACTGAAAAATAAGTGTTTTTTGTTAGTGCTATTGCTCTATTTGTGCAAGGCCATGCACGGCGTCCCTGGAGTCCACTGCATGAAATTGCACCGGTCAAGTCCTCGAAACAGCGCCGATGGTGAACACCGCCGTTCGCTTCGAAAAAGTGCGTGGCGACGATGGAACCGAAAGGTGGATCGCCGCCACCCACTGAGCGTCCGAAACCACGCTCCCGGTCATCATGAAAGTAGAAGCCCCGACAAACGCGCACATTGCCGTCAATCTCGCCCAGGCCGCATCGGCGGTCGCGGGCATTGGCAGGCCTGTGGAATCGTCGCAGGCCGCCCAGTCCAGTTCGATGGAGGAGGTCGGCATGACCTTCAGCCATCATGTCGAACGCAACACCAAGGCGCTGAGCCAGCGCCGCATCCGCAACGCCCGCAGCGAGGTGGGTCAGGTGCGGGTCGAGACCCGTGAGCAGTTGGAAGAGTGGTACGACCAACTCGGCCATCCCGGCAAGCAGAGCTTGAGCGCCATGGCGGCCCAGGCCGGCGTGTTGCTCAACGGCCAGCCGGTGCTTGAAGAATTGGTGCAATCCACGGGCGGTGATCCGGCCCGCACCGACCTGATCCTCAAGCAGGCACTGCTCGACGCCGAGGCGCAGGGCCGTCTCGTCGAAGCCAAGCGTGCTCGTGACTATCTGCAACTCTTGCGCGAGCGATATGGGGCACAGATCCAGGCGGGCATGAACATCGCCGAGGCCTTGCGTGCCTCCGGCGGCGATCCTGAATTGCGCCAGGCGGTACGGCGCCTTTATTACGACACCGTGGTGCTCAAGCAATCATTGCCCACCATGATGCAGGCACTGCTGGGCCTGTTCGGTGAAGCCTCGTTCGTGTCGGGGCTGGACATGATGCGCCGCGCATTGGCTGACGACATCGCCGCCCATGCGCCTTCCCGGCCTACGGCGCTGCTGCGCACACTGCTGATCGGCCTGGCGGCGTCGACACAACTGAGCAGCGTGTTGCAAAGCTGCCGGCGCCTGCTGGAGCAACTGGCCTACAGCTGCCCGACGAGCCAACTCACTGCTGTGTTGCTGCTCCAGCGCATGCTCGGGTTTGTCAGCAGCGGCCTGTCTTCGGCAGAAGTGCGTCGCATCGGCCGTGAATTGGGCGGCGACCAGGAGCGCGATCAACTGGTCTCCCTGAACGGCTTGTACCCGTTGCTCAAGCGGTTGCCGCTGGCGCTCTGGCGTGACGCGAAAAGCCGCCAGACCGCGCTGAAGAATCTGCTGGTGCTGCTCGATGAACGTTCCCGTGGTGAAACCCGCGGACAGACCGCCGAACCGGTCATTGGAGCGCGGTCATGATCGCCCTGCTGAACAAGGTCGCCAACGCGGCGGTGCGGCGTATCGAAGTGGCCGGGGCATTTGTGGTCCTCGGCATCGTGTTCATGCTGATCCTGCCGTTGCCGACGTCGGTGGTCGATGCGTTGATCGCCATCAACATCTGCATTTCCTGCCTGCTGATCGTGCTCTCGTTGTACCTGCCGCGACCGTTGGCGTTCTCGTCGTTTCCGGCGGTGCTGCTGTTGACGACGCTGTTCCGGTTGGCGCTGTCGGTGGCGACCACGCGGCTGATCCTGCTCCAGGGCGACGCCGGTCATATTGTCCAGGCGTTCGGCAATTTTGTGGTCGGAGGCAATCTTGCGGTCGGGTTGGTCATCTTTCTCATCCTGACGGTGGTCAACTTCCTGGTGATCACCAAGGGCTCCGAGCGGGTCGCTGAAGTGGCGGCGCGGTTCACGCTGGACGCTTTGCCGGGCAAACAGATGTCCATCGACAGCGACCTGCGGGCCAACCTGATCGATGTCAGCGAAGCCCGCCGCCGTCGCGAAGAATTGAACAAGGAAAGCCAACTGTTCGGCGCGATGGACGGCGCGATGAAGTTCGTCAAGGGCGACGCTATCGCCGGCCTGGTAATCGTGGTGATCAATCTCATCGGTGGCTTCTCGGTCGGCATGGTCCAGCACGATATGAGCGCGTCCGATTCGATGCACTTGTATGCCGTGTTGACCATCGGTGATGGCCTCATCGCGCAGATTCCGGCACTGCTGATTTCCCTCACCGCCGGCATGATCATTACCCGCGTGTCGCCGGAAGGGCAGCCGGCGGGCAGCAGCGTCGGCAAGGAAATCGCGCAGCAATTGACCGCCGAACCCAAGGCTTGGGTGATCGCTTCGGTAGGCATGCTCGGCTTCGCCGCCTTGCCCGGCATGCCGACGCTGGTATTCATCGTCATTGCCGTGATCACCGGCACGGCGGGCATCATCCAGCTGTATGGTCGCGCGCGAAAGGCTCGCGAAGGCGAACAACCTGAAGTGACCGTCACGCCGGAACACAATGGCGCCGAAGACCTGCGCAGCTTCGATCCGACCCGTGCGTATCTCTTGCAGTTTTCCAAGTCGATGCAAGGCAACCCGGCCGCCGAAGATGTCATCCAGGCGATCCGCAAGAAGCGCAACGCGCTGGTTGCCGGGTTTGGCTTGACCTTGCCGCCGTTCGAGATCGAGTACAGCGCGCTGCTGGAAGACGACGAGTTCCGCTTCTGCGTGCATGAGGTGCCGATGTTGCGAGCCACCTTTGGTGACCGCGTGGCCGTTGCGCGCGGGCCGCTGCCGTTCGAACCGCAGGATGCCCAGGTCGGCAGTGAGGTGCGCGACGAGCATCAATGGCTATGGCTGGCGCCCGGCGACCCGTTATTGGCGGACGAGCGGGTGGAAGCGGTGCCGGCGGGCGAGCTGCTGGTGGAACGCATGAGCCGCGCCATGTTTGCCACCGGCCCGCAGTTCCTCGGCTTGCAGGAGAGCAAGTCGATTCTCAGCTGGCTCGAAGCCGGGCAGCCAGAGCTGGTGCAGGAGCTGCAGAGGACCATGCCGCTGGCCCGTTTCGCCGCCGTGCTGCAACGCCTGGCGGGCGAAGGCGTGCCGCTGCGGGCGGTGCGCCTGATTGCCGAGTCATTGATCGAGCATGGGCAGCACGAGCGCGACGTCGGTGCGCTGACCGACTACGCACGCATCGCCCTCAAATCACAGATCTACCACCAGTACCGCGATGAAGACGGCCTGCACGTCTGGCTGCTGACGCCGGAGACCGAAGGCTTGCTGCGCGACGCGCTGCGCCAGACCCAGACGGAAACCTTCTTTGCCCTGGAAAGCGTGCACACCCGCGCCCTGGTCCTGCAACTGCGCGAAGGTTTCCCGCTGCGGGCCAAGCGGACGGCGGTGCTGTTGGTGGCGCAGGACTTGCGCGCACCGCTGCGGGATCTGCTGCGTGACGAATTCAACCACGTGCCCGTGCTTGCCTTCAGCGAGTTGCACAGCAATGCCCAGGTCACCGTGTTGGGACGCTTTGATCTGGAGCAGGAAAAACTGCAAATCGAGGAGGCCGCATGACGGGTCTTTCCCCTTGGCACGCAAACAGCGCTGCCGCGCGTAACGATGTGAATCCAGGCGCGTTCACTGGCCTGGCTGTGACAGTGGACGAGGGCCACCCGTGCCCCGTCGTTCAAGCGGATTGCCGGCGCACACCTGTCGCGCCTTGAGGAGTTGGCCATGTTCGAGCTGCGTGTATTGAGTGGTCTGCACCGAGGTGCGGCGTTGCCACTGGTAGGTGAGCAATGGGTGGTCGGGGCGGCCGAGGATGCCGACCTGGCGTTATACGACCCGGGGGTCTGCGGCCGTCACGCGGCTCTCAGACAGGTCGAGGGCCAATGGCTGCTGGAAGCGCTGGAAGGCGCGGTGTGTGACGGGCAAGGCCAACCCTGGGCTTCGCCCGGGCCGTTGCCAGGCAACGCGCCTTTTTCCGTCGCCGGCATCTGGCTGTGCCTGGCTCCCGCCGACCAACCTTGGCCCGAAGACGCGGCCCTGGATGATGCTGCGCACCTGACAATCGAGCGCGGTGCCCAGAAACCTGCAGCGCGGCCGTCATGGCCCAAGCGCTTGGGAACCGCTGTGGCGGTAATCACCGTCGCCTCCAGCGCCTGGGCCTTTACCAGCCAACCGGCACCGACGGTGGCGCCCAGTGCGGTGCAGCAGCACAAGCAGGCCAAGGCTGCTTTGGACACGGTGGAGGCGGTTCGCCTGGAGCTGGATCGCATGCTCCAGGAACGGGACCTGGATGCCAATGTGCGGACCGAGGTACAGGACGGTCGGCTGGCGCTGGTGGGCGAGCTGCCGCGCCAGCGCCTCGCGGTGGTCGAGCGGCTGATGGAGCGTTTCCATGCTCGCTACGATACGTCGGTCGAGATCACCGCCAACGTCAAGGAACGGCTGACGCAGCTACCGTTTCAGATCGCCCAGATTGTCGGCGGCAAGCGTGGACACGTCGTCACCTCCGATGGGCGCCGGCTGTTCCTGGGGGATCAGATCGATGGTCTGCGCCTGACCGCCATCGACAGCGGCAAAGTGACTTTCGAAGGCGAGCAACGCTACGAGGTCACCTGGTGATGCAAGCCGCTATCGCCCGTTTGGAGACTTGGGAGGCCGGGCAGCGGGCACGCCTGCGCCGATTCGCGCCGGTCATGGTGCGTGGACGGGTGCAGCGGGTCAGCGGGATCTTGCTGCAATGCCGGCTGCCAGGGGCGCAGATCGGTGACCTCTGCCAAGTCGAGCGTGATGCACGCGAGCCATTGCTGGCCGAGATCGTCGGCTTCGACCGTCACGACGCCTTGCTCAGCGCCCTGGGCGGCCTGGAAGGCGTTCGTGTCGGCGCGGCCGTGGAACCGTTGGGCATGCCGCATCGGGTGGTCGTCGGGCCGCAATTGCTGGGCCAGGTGTTGGATGGCTTTGGTCGGCCTCTGCTGGACGGTGGCGTGGGTGCGTTCGCCGGACCTCAAGTGCCGCATGCTTCGCAAGTGATCGGCGAAGCCCCGCCGCCGACCGCACGGCCGCGCATCCAGCGGCCGCTGATGACAGGCGTGCGGGCCATCGACGCAGCGCTGACCCTCGGCGAAGGCCAGCGTGTGGGATTGTTTGCCGGCGCCGGTTGCGGCAAGACGACGCTGTTGGCGGAGATCGCCCGCAACGTCGACTGCGACGTAATCGTTTTCGGCTTGATCGGTGAACGGGGGCGCGAGCTGCGCGAATTCCTCGACCATGAGTTGGATGATGAACTGCGGTCCCGTGCGGTCCTGGTGTGCGCCACGTCCGACCGTTCCAGCATGGAGCGCGCCCGCGCGGCATTCACCGCCACGGCGTTGGCCGAGGGCTTTCGCGCCGAGGGCCGACGCGTCCTGCTGCTCATCGATTCGCTGACCCGGTTCGCCCGTGCGCAACGGGAAATCGGCCTGGCCGCCGGCGAGCCGTTGGGACGCGGCGGCTTGCCTCCTTCGGTCTACAGCCTTTTGCCGCGCCTGGTGGAGCGGGCCGGGCTGAGCAATGACGGCGCGATCACCGCGTTGTACACGGTGCTGATCGAACAGGATTCCATGAACGACCCGGTGGCGGACGAAGTGCGTTCGCTGCTCGACGGTCACATCGTCCTGTCGCGCAAACTCGCCGAACGCGGTCACTACCCGGCCATCGACGTGCTCGCCAGCCTGTCGCGGACCTTGGCCAACGTGGCCGACGCCGAGCACCTGCGCGCGGGCATCAACCTGCGCCGCTTGCTCTCGGCCTACGATCAAATCGAACTGATGCTGCGCCTGGGCGAATACCAGGCCGGCGCTGATCCCTTGACCGACCTGGCGGTGGAATCGCGCAGCGCCTTGGACGCTTTCCTGCGCCAGGACCTGCGCGAGCCGGAGCCGTTTGCGGCGACGTTCGCCCATCTCCAGCAGTTGACCGCCTATGTCCCGGGCTGATCTGGACGCCCTGGCGCCGGTGCGTCGGCACCGCGAAGCGCAAGCCGAACGGGCTTGGCGGCAACAGCGCGACCTGTTGCGCGAGCGTGAAGCAGCGGTCGCCGCCGCGCGGGTGCGCTGGCAGGCCGCGAGCGAACAGCAGGTGACGCAGCGCGAGGCGTTGTACGGCGAACACCGCGGCCGTGCGCTGAGTGTGTGTGAGCTCAATGCCTGGAGCACCGAGGAGCGACGCCTGATCGGCGAACTGGCCGAGCAAGCGCGGGCCTTGCAGGCGCTCGACGAGGAACAGGCGCAACAGGCGCGCAGCACCGAAGCCGCCCGGCAGCGGTTGCAAGGGCGCAGGCGCGACCTGGAAAAGCTCAGCGCCATGATGGACTACCTGGTGGGAGGCCTCCAGTGATGAATGAACGCACCCTGCGCGGTGAATCGACATCCCCTCTCTCGCCACCCGTTCGTCACGCCCCTCGGGCGTATGAACAATTGCCGGCACAGGTGAGCCGGGCCAACCATCCGGCCGCGCGCGAGTCTGCGCCTGCAACCGGGCACGACCCGGAACCCATGGCGGAGCGCAGCGATGGCTACTGGTTTCGCCAGTGGGTCGATGCACCACAAGGCGGCTGCGAGGACGACACCGCTGGCACCGGTTCCCTGTCGGGGTTGGTGGGCCAGGACAGCGGCGAAGTGGAAGCCTTTGTCGACCAGCTGTCGCCACGGCTGCGAGCGACGGTCGAGCAGCAACTGGACCTGCTGCTGCACCTTCCCCATCTGGGGCGGATCAGGGTCTCTGCGCAGCGGTTGGGCGGGGCGTCCGGCTGGGACATCGGCCTGAGTGGCGAAACCGAAGGCGCGCGTGCGCGGCTGTCGAGTCGATCCGGACGCCTTGAAGAAGCATTGGCCCAGAGCCTGGGCCAACCGGTGACGGTACGTGTTACCGACGAAGACGAGGCGAGCGTGACATGAACGTACAGGCATTGACGTTGCCAACGATGAGCGGCGACGACGCCACCGCCCGGCAGCTGTTGGGAGCGGGCGTCAGTTTGCCCTTTCAGGTGGCCGGTGAAGCAGGTCTTGTGCATCTGACCCTGGGGAACGGCGTTGGGGAAGGTGCGCCGTATGGGCTGGAATGCGCCCATGGTGTCCTGGCCCTCGACGAGCCCGGCCCGCTGCTCAGCTTGTTCGGCGAGTGCCCGGTGGTCATGCCTGCCGCGCCGGGCTCGGATGACGCCTGGTTCTGGGCGCTGTTCCAGCAAACCCTGAGCGAGCCCTTGCGCCAGGCGTTCGGTTTTCTCCGGCCGCTCGCCGCACCGGTGGCCGAGGGCATTGCCTGCAGGATCGACGTTCAACTGGGCGCGGCGTATGTCACGAACCATTTGCACATCGGCGGAGCAACCTTGCTGGGCCTGCTCCGCGCCGCGCCCTGGCAGCGGCGGTTGGCGCCCTGGGACGAGGAAGTTCTGCTGAATGTCCCGCTGCCGCTGGGGCACCTGGCATTGGCTGCCGGGCAGTTGGCTGCGCTGCGCCCCGGTGACGTGCTGGTGCCGGAATCCGCGCTGTTCGATTCATCCGGCCAGGGGCTGATTCGCCTGGGCCGGCATTGTTTGCAGGTGCGGGTCCACGACCGTGCCGCGCCGTTGCGCCTGACCTTGCTCGCCCTGGAGGAAACCGATATGAGCACCACCGCCGACACCGACATCCTGACGCCCGAGTGGGACGACACCACCGGCTACGAACCCGACGCCGAAGCGCCCATGGCGGCGGATTACCCATTACCTGGCGATGCGCACGTGCAAGACGCCGATGCGCCGGGCCACCAGCCGGCCACCGTCGGCGAGCGCTTCGATGACCTGCCCCTGGCCCTGACGATACGTTGTGGTCATTTGAGCCTGGCCCTGGGCGAGCTGCGCAACCTGGCCCCCGGTTCGGTGCTGCAGGTCCAGGGCGTGGCGCCGGGCACGGCAGCGTTGTTCCATGGCGAACGTGCCCTGGCCCATGGCGAATTGGTGGACGTGGATGGCCGGCTCGGCCTGCAAATCACTCGCGTGGATGTGGCTGGATGAGCTTCCAGGGGGTCGACCCCTTTTTGCTGGCGCTGTTCATCGGCGGGATTTCGTTGGTTCCCCTGCTGCTGATCATTTGCAGCGCCTTCCTCAAGATCGCCATCGTGCTGACCATCACCCGCAACGCCATCGGTGTGCAGCAGGTGCCGCCGAACATGGCGCTGTATGCCATTGCGTTGGCCGCGACACTGTTCATCATGGCACCGGTCGGCCATGACATCGCCGAAGAGCTGAAGGAGCGCCCCCTGGATTTCAGCAACACCGAGGCGCTGCAAGGTTCTGCCTTGAACGCGGTAAAGCCGTTGCAGGCCTTCATGTCGCGCAACACCAACCCGGACATCCTCGCCCATCTGCTGGAAAACACCCAGCGCATGTGGCCCAAGGAGCGTGCCGAGCAAGCCAGTCGCGACGACCTGATGCTGCTGATCCCGGCCTTCATGTTGTCGGAGCTCGAAGCAGGCTTCCAGATGGGATTCCTGATCTATATCCCCTTCATCGTCATCGACCTCATCGTGTCCAACCTGCTGCTGGCGCTGGGCATGCAAATGGTCGCGCCGATGACCATCTCGTTGCCGCTCAAGCTGTTGGTGTTCGTCCTCGTGCAGGGTTGGACGCAACTGCTCGACAGTCTTTTCTACTCCTATCTCTGAGGACCCGCGATGGACGCGCTGACGTTGTTCAAGGAGGGCATGTTGCTGGTGGTCCTGCTTTCCGCACCGCCCTTGATCGTGGCGGTAATCGTCGGCGTGCTGACCTCCCTGGTGCAGGCCTTGATGCAGATCCAGGACCAGACCTTGCCCTTCGGTATCAAGCTGGTGGCCGTCGGGTTGACCTTGCTGTTCACCGGTCGCTGGATCGGCGGCGAGTTGCTGGGGCTGCTACGCCGGGCATTTGAACTGATGGCCAGCACCTGATGACGGCCCAGGCGTTCGTTCCCTATTTCGACTTGCTGCTGTCGATCGCCCTCGGCATGGCGCGCATTTATCCGGTGGCGTACCTGGTTCCGGTGTTCTGCTTCCAGCACCTGCGAGGCTTGCCACGCCACGCCGTGGTGTTTGCCCTGGGCATGCTGCCCGCGCCGGGTATTCGCCAGGCGTTGATCGATGCCCAGGCCAACTGGCTGACCCTGGGCGGGCTGATGTTCAAGGAGGTCTTGCTGGGCCTGCTGCTGGGCGTGCTGCTGGCGATGCCGTTCTGGCTCTACGAGTCGGTGGGGGCCTTGCTCGACAACCAGCGTGGCGCGCTCATCGGCGGGCAATTGAACCCGGCGCTCGGCACCGACACGACGCCCTTGGGCCATCTGTTCAAGGAAATGACCATCCTGTTGCTGGTCGCCACTCTCGGCATCGGCACGCTGACCCAGGTGATCTGGGACAGCTACCTGGTGTGGTCGCCCACGGTCTGGTTTCCGTTGCCCGGCGCGGATGGCTTCGGCGTGTTTCTCGGGCTGCTCGGCGAGATGTTCATGCACATGATGCTCTACGCAGCGCCCTTCATCGGCTTGCTGTTGCTGGTGGAGTTCGCCCTGGCCTTGCTGAGCCTATACAGCCCGCAATTGCAGGTGTTCGTCCTGGCCATGCCGGCCAAGAGCCTGGTCGGCCTGGGCTTCCTGCTGTTCTACCTGCCCACGCTGTGGGACGCGATGACCGGCCGTCTCAGCCGATACGGCGAGATCCGTCATCTGCTGCATCTGTTAGTGCCGGCGCCCTGAAGGAGGGGCTCGTTCATGAGCGAAGACAGCGGCGAAAAGACCAAGCAGGCGACGCCGAAAAAAATCCGCGACGCCCGCAAGAAAGGTCAGGTCGGCCAGAGCCAGGACCTGAGCAGCTTGCTCGTGCTCACGGCGGTCACCGAAGTGGCATTGACCCAGGCCGACAACAGCATGCAGGCGCTGGGCGACATGGTCGCGTTCCCGCTGCACCGGCTCGATGGCGACTTTGTCCGCGCCTTCGAGGAAACCCTGGCCCATGCCGGCGGCGTGCTACTGAGTTTCACATTGATGACCGTGGGGCTGGCCATTGCCACGCGCCTGATCGCCGGTTGGGTGCAGTTCGGCTTCCTGTTCGCGCCCGAGGCCCTTCAGCCCGATCCGAATCGCTTGAATCCGTTGAACCAGGCCCAGCAGATGTTTTCCGCCCAGGCGCTGATCCAACTGTTCATGGGGCTGGTCAAGGCGGTGTTCATTGCCAGTGTGCTGTACCTGGTGACGATGCCTGCCCTTGGGTCGTTGATCAGTCTGGTCAATGGAGATCTCAACAGCTATTGGCGCGGGCTTGCCGGCTTGTTCCGGCACATCATGCACATCTGCCTGGGCGTGTTGCTGGTGCTGGCGGTTCTCGATTTCGGCTTGCAGAAGTATTTCTTCGCCAAGCGCTTGCGCATGAGCGAGGAAGAGGTGCGCAAGGAATTCAAGGAAATGGAGGGCGACCCCCACGTCAAGATGCACCGCCGCAGCCTGGCCCGGCAATTGATTGACCAACCCGCCAGCAAGGAAACCAAGCCGGTGGAGGAGGCCGACGTGGTGGTGGTCAACCCCACTCACTTCGCCGTCGCACTGTTCTACCGACCGGAACAAACGCCGTTGCCGCAGTTGATCACCAAAGGGGTCGATGCCGATGCCCGCGCGCTGATCGAACGGGCGAAGGCGGCGCGGGTCCCGGTCATCCAATGTATCTGGCTGGCGCGGACGATTTACCGCGAAGACGTAGGTGGTTACATCCCGAGGGAGACGCTCCAGGCCGTTGCGCACATCTATCGGGTGCTGCGCGAGCTGGATGACGAAGCCAAGGGTGACGTGATCGAGATCCCCGAATTGAACCAGCGCTGAGGACGATGGAACCGCTGCACAGGGGGACGCCACTCAGCTAGGGAGCGAGGCTCGCCCGAGCGATGCCTGCTTGCCGACAGTGCACCTTGCACGCCCATCGACTCGTGGAGATTTCCCATGCCTGAACCCAATCCGCTATCCAACGCCATAAGGGGCACCGGTGCCCTGCATGGCACCGAAGGCTTGCACTCATCGCGCTCACCCTCGCTGAGCCAGCAGCCTCGCGAGGCCCAGCAGCGCACCGGCACCCAAAGCCTGCACGAGCGGGGGCGCTCGTCGTCGATGCCCCCTGCGGTGCATCAACGTGGCCGGCCCCGCACCCGGGGCGCGAACCGCACGGCAAGGGCCGAGGATCGTCCGCTGGATGACACGCAAAGGTCCAGCTCCACGCCGGCACCTCGCACGCCCGACTCGTTCATGAATGAAATGGAGACCCGTCAAAAGCAATTGATGGAAAGGCAGTTCGACATGCAAATGCAAATGGAGGAGCGCCAGAGCGCCATGGTGCTGGTTAAAAGCTCCGCCGACATGGCCAAGCTGATGAGCGATACGGTGACGGAGGTCACCAAGGGCTTCATGGACACCGCACGTAAAGTCATGCAGGAGGGGGGCGAGGCGATGAAGCTTCGGTAAGACCCGCAATGACTTGGGAGGAAACGGTCCGTGGCGAGGGGATAAATCCCCTCGCCACGTTCGCTGTCTAGACCAGTCGCGGGCGGCTCGCATTGAGCGAGGCTGGACGTGAAGCCGTTGGCGTTGCGGACGCTATCAAGCGTGTACGCACCTCGCCGACCTGGGCGATGAAGCCCACGATCCAATGGCAGAACTGCGCTTCATCGAGCATCGACAACGGACAGTGGGCACACAATCGAACGCTGCCCTGGTCGTCCAGGGCCAGCCAGCTGCCGGCGAGCAAGTCCAGGCGAAAGTTGAGTTCCAGCAAGCGCTTGTGCAGGCCGGGCATGTGCAGGGGCACCTCGATCGAACAATGCAGGATGGCGACGTCGCCGTGGTCAGGCAGCTCGATGATCACGGCCTCGCGATTATTCGTGTCATACAGTGCGCACACGCCGCCTTCCAGGTGAAGATCGGTATGCAGATGTTCCGCCAGCGCCGCGATCAGGCGTTGGGCGAGCGGTGTGGCCATCATGAAGCCTCCCTCAATAAGTGACGCAATAGTCGTCAAGGTCCTCCAGGCCCAGCAGGGACAACTGCCTGGACTGGATCTCATCGAGCAGTTCCGAGGATATCGGCGCCTCGGGCAGCGCTTGCCAGACCACCAATGCCCGCTGCGGATCGAGAAACAGGAACAGCTGCGCATAGTCACTCGGCTGGGCGAAGCGGCGTTCGAGTGCACGCTGGACTTGATTGACGCCCAGCGCCTGGCTTTGTACCTGCAAGGCCAACCCCACGCTGTGGGGCTCGCGTCGCAAGCAGAATTCGATGCCCGGGGCTATTTCCCAATACGTCGCGATGCCGGCGATGATGTTTTTCTGAAAAGCCTGGCGCGTGCTTACGCTGTGTACCGAAAAAGACATACCGTTTCAGTTCTCCAGTGGAACGACCGTGTGGTCGAGCGGGTGTTCGGGGGAGCCCAGGCCACCGCGCATGCCCGGCGACCACCAGATCACCAGGCGGCCGGTGTCGGGTTCGGCGCGGTCACAGGCATCGCCCTCGCAGCCCCAGCGGTTAGCACAACCGGCGAATACCGGCAGGCTCAGCAACACGACAAGCAGCTTCAGCGTTCGACTCATGGCGCGGTCCTCGCACTGGTTTGCAAGAGGGAGGCGCGCCCGCCGCCTGGCGTGCGCTTGGGTTGTTTCATGACGACGAACACTTCCGTTTCTTCACCGGGCTCGAGCCACACCTTCGGCCAGGCGGAACTCGCCAAGGTCCAGCGGGTACTGCAGCTCGCTTCGTCGAAGCGCAACCGCCGGTCGCCGTCATTGCGCACCACGCCCACGGCGATGCCGTAGTCAGGGCCTGCGAACCATTGGGCGCGGGCGGCATCCAGGGACAAGCCGGGTTGCAACGCGCACAGAGTGTCAGGTGAGTAAGGAATCGAGGTGGCCTGCTTGAACGTCGCCGGGATGTTGCCATCGGCCAGTTGCGCCAAGACATCGCTGACCTCGACGCGACCGATGGGACGGGTGCCGTTGCGGCGTTCTTCCAGGCGCGCCATGGCGCTGTCCACCTGTTCGCGGTCGAGCGCGGAGATGTAGCGCGCCGGGTCGACCTGGTCGCCGATCAGGCGGGGCGTCAGGATGAACACCCGTTCGCGGCGGCTGGTCTCGCGCGTGGTTGACGAGAACAGCAGCGGCCCGATCAGCGGGATGCGCCCCAGCCACGGCACTCGCTCAAGGTTGTCGCCGGTTTCCTCGGTATGAAAACCGCCCACCACCAACGAGCGGCTTTCACCCATCACGGCCTGGGTGCTGACCACGCCCCGGCGTACGCTGGGCGTCTGCTGGCCGACCTCCGAGGGTTCGATGCGGCCGTCCTCGATGTCCAGGAACATCTGGATCTGATTGCGACCGCCGGTCTCGATGGTGTGGGGCACGACCTGCAGGCTGGTGCCCGCCGTGATGGGCTCGACGGTGGCCACGCGTTCGCCGATGGCGGAGATGTATTCGGTCCGGCTGAAGTCGATGACCGCCGGTTGGTTCTCCAGGGTCAGCACCGATGGGTTCGCCACCACCGAGGCCAGGCCACGACCTTCCAGGGCTCGCAATTGTGCGGAGAAGTCGCCGTAATCCTGGATGAACACCGTCGAGCTGGCGCCAGGGCGAATCATCGAGGCGCCGCCGATCAGGTCGCCGCTCTCGACGTTCCAGTTGGAGGCGAGCTCGGCGAGTTGGGTGCGGTCGATGTCGAGGATGATTGCATCGATCTCGACGAGTTTGCGTGGGACGTCGACATCACGAATCAGCGGTGTGTAGATCTCCCGCCGTTTGGGTGAGTCGTAGATGAGCACCGCATTGTTGCGCACATCGGCTTCGACGCGGATCCGGCCCCGGCCGCCTGAACTTGTGTTTCCTCCGGGTTGCACGCGATGGGTGTTCGGCCGTCCCATGCCGTTCAACGCCAACTGCTCGATGTTGCCCATGCTCATGGACTGCTGGGCCTGCATGTTCTGGAACGCGCCTTGCGGCGAAGTGGCTTGCATTCCCCCCGAAACCGCGCTGCGGCTTTCCAACAGGCCTTTGAGAATAGTCGCGACCCCGGGGATCACCAGCGTATCGCCGCGGTAATTGACTTTGCGGTCGGCGGCAGTGGCATAACGCAGCGGGAAGCTGATCACTTCCTGCTTTTCTTCAGGCGTCTTGCGCGCTTCGGCAAATCGCGACACCAGGCGTACGTAGCGTTCCGGGCCGGAGACCAGCACCACACCTTCGTCGGGCAACTCGCCCCAACCGAAACGTGAGTCGAGCAGGCCGATGTCGGTCAGGGCTTGTTTCATGTCCGGTGCCGCGTCGGCGGACACTTCCAGGCGCTTTGAGGTCTGGTTTTGCAAGGGGCTGACGTACATGGTGTTGCCGTATATGAACCATTGGAAACGGTTTTCCAGGCCGAGCCGATCGAGGAACGCCTGGGGGCTGTCGGCGCGCATCCGGCCATCGACAGTGCCCTTCACCGTACCGTCGAGCACCAGTTGCACGCCGAAGGTATTGGCAAAGTCGCCGAGGACCTTGGGCAACGGCGTGTTCTGCGCGTCGTAGGCGTATGGTGTGTTCTTCCAGTCGGTCGGGACCGCCGCCTCGACCGGCATGCCTGCGCCTAGGGCAGCAGCCAGCGCCAGCGCGAGCAGCGAGGTTTTGGTCCAGCGATGCGCGATCGACCGGCCAAGGTTCACCTTGCCTGAGGCCATCGAGCGGTACGGTGCAAGCCACCTGTTAGGCATGGCGGATTCCTGTTCCGAGCAAGTGAAAGTGCGAGGGGCGTCGCGCCACGGCACGTTGTTCTTTATGGAGAATCGATTGCCAGGTATCCCGCTGGTTGAGCAGCGCTTCGAGGACCTCGACCAGGTCGTCGACGTGGGCGTCCGGCGGCAATTGCGCCAGTAGCCATAACCGCTCGTCCTGGGGCGAGCGGGCCAGCGCTCCGGGAAATCGCGAGAGGCTTGGCTGCGCCAGCCGCAAAATGTCCTCCAGAGAGGCTTCGTTGCTTTGCGGGGCGTTCAACTCGACCGATATCAGCAGGCCGTCCTCAAGCTTGTCGAAAGCGGCTTCGCCATCGTCGACGACGACGGCGAAACGCTCCGGGCCATCGACGCTGGCGCTCCAGCGGACGAGCTGTGAGCGCAGCTCATGGCATTGCATCGATGATCGCCTTGGCGAGATTGTGGTGGGCGGCGGTTTGTTGAGTCGCCGCGTTCACCGCCACCGACATGCCATTCATGCTGGTCACGAATGAGTGCATATCGTCGAGCGATTGGGTTTCAGCTGCATTCATTGCTGCATTGTTGACGTTGTCGGTCGCGCGCTGGAAATAGGTGTCGAGGCGGCGCTGGACGGCATCGATAGAAGACATGGACGGTTCCTCCGAGGTAGGCGTATTCACCGGATGAGTGGTGGTTACGCCAGTGGCGGTTCCGCGAAAAATGAGGAAAAGATCGGGAGGGCAGACGCGCGGTTCTTCAGGGGCGTGCAATCCCGTGGCGAGGGAGCAAGCTCCCTCGCCACGGGGATCTTGGTGCTACCGCTGCGGTTCAGGCAGGCGCAGGGCCTCGACGGCTGTTTCCCAATCAAGCAGGAACGTGCCCCCCGACGTCTCCAGCTTCAGCTGGTGAACATCCATGTTGGCGTCCGCCACGGGTGCCCAGGGACGTTCGCCAGCGGTGCCCAAGCTTTGCGTCAAGCGAGGCAGGTCTGCGGGGTGGCAGCGAAGGGTGGCCTCGATGGGGTCGTCCTGGCGCGTCGCAAGCTGACGCACGAGCGCATCGATGCGTGACTGCTCTGGAATCTCCTCCAGAAGCGTCCCCAGGGCTTCGTTGACCAATTGCGCGGCGCTGGTCTCGATCCGTTCCCACATGGCCTGGCGCTGGGTTTCCCAGGCGGCGAGCACGGTTTCGGCTTTCTTCCAGAACTGCGCTTGCGCCTCGATCACTGCCGCGTCGGCCTGTTCGGCAGCGCGCGCAATCAGCTGTGCGGCCTGGGCCTGGGCTTGTTCGAGCACAACCTGCGCCCGGCCGCAGTCGGCCAGGGTTTCTCGAGGGATATAGGACTGTTGCAGACCTTGACCGTCGGGGCGTAGTTCAAGCGAGCGCCGGGCGAGCATCGTGAGTCTCCGTTGGGGTGGTGGAGGGCGCCAGGCTTTGCTCGGCTTTCCAGCAGGCGGATTGCCAAAGCGTATTGAGCTTGGCGCCAGGCGGCTGCGGGGAGGGTTGCGATTCGAGGGCGACAATCCTGCTGCGAGGGAAGGCCAGGCGCGCCCGCTCCCAGGTCCGCTCCCCCAGCCAGGTGCGCAGCAGTGCGAGGGAATCCTGGCCTTGTTCGAGCCAATGACCGGGGCGCAGTGCTTTGGCGGTGCGCTCGCACCAGGCTTGGTCCTGTGCGCAGAGCTCATCGGATATCGTTAGCGGTGAACAGGTATTTGCCACCAATTGACAAGCAAGGTCCAGGGTTCGGGGCGTGCCGCAGCATAGCGACAGCACCGAAGGATTGGGCTGCGGCGGTGTGCAGGGCGTGATGCCGAAACTGCGCGCCAGCGCAGCATGATGCCCTCGCGCCAAGGCGTCCATTTGTGCTGCGGTCAACAGGCGAAGCGCTGGCGGATACCAGTCTGGATCGGCTTCGCGCCATGCGTGACTCCACCAGCGAACCCAATCGAGCGCCGTTTTCATGCTGCCGTCCCCTTGCTGTCAGGCTTGGCTGCCGGGTTCTTCACCGCAAACAAGGACGGTGTTGCGCCGCTCGGTTGCGGCGTCGGCGTTCCGGCCTTGCGATCAAAAAAGCGCGGCAGCACCAGCACGCCGTTGCGCCACAACCGGTAGAGGCCGTACATGGCGCCCGCCAGAAGTGCGAACAACGTGATGCCGGCCGCCATGGTCATGCCCCTCCAGTAGCCGATGTCATCGGCCTGCATCAGGAACGGACCGAAATAGGCCATCTTGCGCCGTTCCTGATAAGCCGCGGCGGGCACGAAGACCACCGACAGCTTGGTCGGATTCTGGGCGGCGTCGGCCATGCCAGGAATCCCGCTGGCCACCAGGTTGCGCACGCGCGGCGTGATGCTGTCGGGATCGAGCGCGCTGGTGTGCTTGATGAATACCGAGGCCGATGCCGGTTGCACCGGCTCGCCTGGCGCGACCCGTTCCGGCAGGACCACATGGACCCGTGCGAGCACCACGCCATCGATTTGCGAGAGTGTCGATTCGAGCTCCTGGGACAGTGCGTAGATGTAGCGGGCACGCTCTTCCATCGGCGTGGAAATCACCCCTTCCTTGCGGAAGATTTCCCCCAGGCTGGAGCGCGATCTTCGCGGTAGCCCGGCCGCTTCCAGCACTTGCACGGCGCTGTTCATGTCGGCCGGTTCGACCAGCACGGTCAAGCCATCCTTGTCGACCTGCTTGCTGGCCTCCACGTTCTTGTCCGCCAGCTCGGCGATCACCTCATTGGCATCCTGCTCGGAAAGGTGGCTGTGCAGCGCGGTCCTTTCGTCGCAACCGGCCAGCAACAGGCACAGCACTAGGGGGGAGAATGCGCGCACGAACATGGCTGGCGTCCCTTTACTGGAGATTGGTGAGCTTCTCGATCGCCTGGGAGCCCTTGCTGACGATCTTTGCGGTCATCAGACTTTCCAGGTGAAAGGAAGACAGCGATCGGTTCGACTGCAACATGTCCTGGGGATCGGCGGTGCGGATGGCCTTGAGCATGTCCCGGTTGGCGCGGTCCTCCAGGCGCTGCAACTCGCCGGAGCGGCTGGACAGCGAATCGATGATCCTCGCCGCGACGTTGTTTTCGCTGTCTGGCGTGGGGGCTTTTTCGTGCATTTGCGCGTTGAACCAGCTGACGTCACTGGTCTCGGCCCGCGCGTGCGGGCTGCTGCCGGGTTTGGTGGCGGTGGATGCAACGCCGGTGGTGTCGATGGCTTGCACAGTCATGGATATTCTCCTGTTTAAGAGTGGGGCTTCAGGCGTACATCAGCCTCAAGACGTTGCGAGTGCTTGCGGTGACGCTCAGGTGAAATTCGATTTCTTCCCGATTGCGTCGGCCGCTCCGCTGTATCGGGGCGTGCTGGCCGGCCAGGCGGGCCAGGGCGAGGTCCAGTTCTTCCAGGGCAAGTTGGAATAGTCGCGTCTCGCGAGCGTCCAGCCATGCGCCACAGGCAATACGTTCGGTCCATGTCCACTCCTGTGCATCGAGGCTCGCCGGTGGTGGGTAGCGCGCCGGGTGCTGGTCCATGAATTCCGCGACCTCGAACAGCAGATCCAGGTCGTCCTGCTCGTACCGCGCCAAGCCTGCGTCTTCGTCGACGTCCAGCAGCGTCAGCAGTTTCCTTCGGCCCAGCACTGCGATGATCTTCAACAGCAGCGCCAGGCTCGTGTCATGACGATTTCGCCGCGTGGCGCACTCGCCTTCCAGCTCCCAGGCGCCGAACAGCGCGCCGCAGAATGGGTTGTTGGCATTGCCGAAATCACTCTGGCTGTCGACGTCGTTGTCACCGATGGGTTGCCGGCGATGGGCGAGCATCTGCGCCAGATCGTTCAACAAGTCTTCGTCGGAGAAGGCGTCGTCGCTGTCGACATCGAGCGTCGAGCCGGTACCGCCGTTGATCTCTTCGAGGATATCTTCGAGCACCAGGTGCAAGGGCGCTTCGGTCTGTGCGGCCCATTTGTCCTGCAGGCTCGGCAAGCCTGGCCGGGATTGTCCGCCTGTCGAGCCGTGCTCACTGCTCCATTGAACGAGCGATTCCCGCAGCCGGTTGCCTGCGCCATGCAGCGTCAGGTGTTCGGCGACCAGATTCGCCAGGCCAGGCGCTGTCGAGGCGTGGCGCGGCGTCGGCTCGTCACCGAGCGAATCCCTGGCAATGCGAAGGCTGTCTGGCGAATGGATCTGCATAGGGCCTCCTCTCCAACGCGCATGAGGTTCCCCGCCGGAGCGGGGGCTGGAGCGAGAGGGTCAGAATCGTATGTTCTTCGATGCCTCCCCCATGGCGGTGATGGCCTTGGTCGCGCTGTCCATCGACTCCGCTGAAATGGCATTCATGGTGTCGGCAACCAGTTTCTGCTGGTCGAACTGGGATTTCATGGTCGTCATCGCCGCCGAGGTGGCGTCCATCTGCTGCATGGCTGCCATGGAGGCGGCGAGAGAAGCTCCACCAAAACTCATAGTCGTATCTCCGGATTGTGGAATGGCAAGACGCTCGTGAACGTCTCGACGATTGAGTGGCGACCGCTGGGAAAACGGTTCCACCGATCCATTCAACTCGTCGATATTTGCAGGCACTTCATCCGGTAATACAGCGTGCGGCGGGCGATGCCCAACTCAGCGATGACTTTGTCGATGCAGTGATGGTGGCGGCGCATGCAGTCCTCGATGAGGATCTTTTCGAACTGCTGCAGATGTTCTTTCAATTTCAATGTCGAGCTGTTGTTCTCCAGCTGCTCGGCGCGGGGCAGCGCCGGCAGGCCCAGCACGTAGCGCTTGGCAGCCGATTGCAGCTCGCGGATGTTTCCGGGCCAGGCATAGCCGAGCAACTGGCGCAACAGCGCGGGCGAAGGCGCGACGTAGGGTCGGTCCAGGGCCTGGGCTTCACGGCGCACCAGGGACTGGAACAGCGGCACGATGCGCTCCTTGCGGCTGCGCAACGGCGGCAACTTGAGGCTGATGATGTTCAGGCGGAAATAAAGGTCCCGGCGAAACTCGCCCCGCTCGACCATGTCCGCCAACGGGCTCTGGGCCGAGGCGATGACCCGCATGTCCACCGGGATGTTCTGGGTCGAGCCCAGCCGTTGCACCGTCCTCGATTCGAGGACTCGCAGCAGCTTGGCTTGCAGCCCCAGCGGCATGCTGTCGATTTCATCCAGGTAGAGTGTGCCGTTGTGCGCGGCTTCGACGAACCCGGCGCGATTCTGGCTGGCACCGGTAAACGCACCGGTATTGGCGCCGAAGAGCTGGCTTTCCGCGAGGGATTCGGGAATGGCGGCGCAATTGATTGCAACGAACTTGCCGGAGCGGCCAGACATACGATGGATTTTTTCCGCCAACGTATCCTTGCCGGTACCGGTCTCGCCGCGCAACAGCACATCGACCCCCAGCGGGGCCACGCACTGGGCAAATGCCTCAAGATTGAGAGCATCCTCTTTAGTGGGAGTGGAAAGTGCAGCGCATAGCAACTTTTGCATCACTGACGATTCCATTTTTTGTTTGGTTTAGGAGGGTCGACAAGTAAAACGATGAAAAGGGCGTGTACATCTTCCTCGGTATCTAGCGCCGCCGCGCAATCGAACGGGTAACCAACATCTTCTGTACGGGTTTAGAGAACCGATTAAAGAAAAGTTCACGTTGCGCCGACGGTTGTTAAACGATTCAGCTCCATGGTCAGAGCGCTCCGAAAAGCCCGAAAAGTCCGGTCTGACGGGGATTCAGGGCAGAAAAGCCGGTCGGTCGGCAGCTTTTCGAAAAATTGGATCCGACAAACGGTTCAGTACCGGCCCGCGGTTCGAGCAAGGACTCTAGAAAAGAGTAATAGCTCCAACTAGCGTGATCGGGGGAAAGCAACTAAGCAATACGTATCGTAGTTTATCTGGCTCATTTTGAAGTCGGCCACGGACAGTAACAGCCGACCGCCAGCGTATGCGTCGCGTTAACTTCCCGGTCAACACTTAGTGCTTCAAGTATGGGTTCTATGAAGCTATTGCTCGAGTTGCAGGTCAAGCCTTCGCTGTACGGACCGAAATACGCGAGCTTGCCGCTGCGGTCCCAGATCGCCACCGCGGGGCTGGCAGGAATCTGTTCCGAACCGGGGAGCGCCGGCAATGCCTTGAGGCTGTTCAGCGTGGCAGGCAGGCGGCCCTGGCTGCCGGTTTTCTGTACTGCGTAGAACTCCACGCCCTGCGGTGTGTATTTATCGACCAGCTCGGCGAGGTGCTGCTGATTGCCAACGTTGCATGGGCAGGCCGGGTCCCAGAAATGCACCAGGCGGATCGCGCCCGGGCCGGCCAGGTTGGGAGGCAGGCGCAAGGGGTCGCCGGAAAATACCGCCGTGTGTTGGCTGAATGTCCTCAGGAATCGGCCCTGGAACCAGTCGTAGGCGAGCCACAGCACGATTGCGCACGTGAGGGCGAGGAGGCTGGCAAGCAAGGTCGTGCGATGGGACGGGCGCATGGGGTCGATCCTCTGAAGCCGCGTAGCTTGCCATGCCCGGCGCGACAGATGAATATCGCAGGCTCATAAAGCCTGTTTCTCGCGATGCGCTTCTGCCTGGAATACCGATGCCCGCTTCTTTCGACCCTGATCACCTGCGCGCCAGCCTGCAACCCTTGGCGCAGTGGCAGCCGCTGTCTGCGCAAGCGCAGGCCTACCAGCGTTTCTATGGACTGGATTTCCCGGCACGCACATTGCGCAGGGGCTTGGGTCGTTTCGAGGTCGCGGGGTATGAGCTGGTTGGCCAGGTCTGGTGGCCGGAAAACGCCGTGGCGACTGTGTTTGTCTTTCATGGTTATTACGATCACATGGGCCTTTACCGGCATTTGATCGAATGGGCCCTGGAGCAGCGGTTCGTGGTGATCAGCTGCGACTTGCCGGGCCATGGGCTGTCCAGTGGCGAACGCGCCAGCATCGGCGATTTCGCCGATTACCAGGCGACCTTGCAGGGCCTGCTGGCAGAAGCGGGAACCCTGGGCTCGCCGCAGCCGTGGCACCTGTGCGGGCAAAGCACCGGCGGAGCGATTGTGGTGGACCATGTCCTCAGCCAGGGCGCGGACAGCCCGGCCCAAGGCCAGGTCATCCTGTTGTCGCCCCTGGTCCGGCCTCGCGCCTGGGGTTGGTCGCGCCTCAGTTATTACCTGCTGAAGCCGTTCGTGACCGGCATTGCCCGGCGGTTCACCGAGAACTCCACCGATCCGGATTTTTTGCCGTTCCTGCAGGCTGATCCGCTGCAACCGCTGCGCCTGCCCACCGCATGGGTCGGCGCGCTCGCGCAGTGGATCAAGCGTATCGAGGCGGCGCCGAGCAGCCCGCGCCAACCCCTGATTGTGCAGGGGCAGGCGGACATGACAGTGGATTGGCGACATAACTTGCAAGTGCTGCGGGGCAAGTTCGATCGGCCGCAAGTATTGATGTTGCCTGAAGGGCGGCATCACTTGGCGAATGAAGCGTTGGCGATGCGCCAGGAGATGTTCGAGTTCTTGAGCAAGCGGATGAGCCGGATACGGCGGTGAGGGGGCTATTGCCATCGCGAGCAAGCTCGCTCCCACATGGGATCTCGGTAATCGCAGATCCGAGTTCACTCAATACCCTGTGGGAGCGAGCTTGCTCGCGATAGGGGTGCTGAACTACTGCCCGAGATTCTGCCCCACCGCCAGCCCCGCCCGAATCGCGGCCAGCGCCGCCTGGTAATAAGCCTGCCCCTCGGCCGACTCGGCGAAGGTCGCGAACTCTTCCAGCTCGGTGTCGCTCAAGTCGCGGTAGACGTACAGCAACGTGTTGTTCAGGTCAGTTCCGATCTGATCCATCAGGCGCTGGCGCTGGCCGTTCAACATGCCTTGGGCCTGTCCACCGCCCAGCAAGCCGGGAATCATCGAACTCAGGCTATCGGCGGCCACGCCGGCGATCGCCAGGCTGACTTCGGCACCGGCTTCGCGGGCGGGCAGGGCCTGGGCCAGATGACCGATGATCAACAGGCGATTGTCGCTGGCTTGCATTTTCGGCAGGCCCTTGGCGTTCTTCGCCAATTGGTCGCGTCGGGTGGCGAGCAGTTCGGCCGCGACAACTTTGCGGCCCAGCGGCGATTGGAAGAAGCTCAGGGCCGGATTCGGATCGGCAAGATGCTTGCGCAGTTGGGCCTCGGCCCGTTGGTCCATGGCCTGGGGCGCGAACCGTTGGTTGCTGTTGTTCACCAACGCCTGGAACACCGCTGGCGGCAGGCTGTTTTGATAGCGCTGCTGCGCGGCATTCAAGGCGTCATTGAAATGCGCCCGTTGTTCCGGCCAGCCGGCGACCTTGTACAACTGGTCGTAGCTGTCTGCCCAGGCGGGCAATACGCAGAACATCAACAGTGAGAAAAGCAAACGGCGCATAGGGACTCCTGTCAGCAGCCGACTATTCTCCGTGGGGGGCGGGGACTTGTCGAGAATTCGTATCAAGTTCGTACTGCAGTGCAATGAGCGGCGATCAACCCGCTGCGTGGCGCTGTCGGTTTTGCAGGCACAGGAATACTATGCGCGCCATGCAAATACCTTCTGATCATCCGTTGCTGTTACGTATCGTCGACGACCTGGCCGAGCGTGGCTGGTCGCAGCAGAACATCTTCCTGCCGGATGCGCTGACGCGCGCCCTGGCGGCTGAATGCCGTCAGCGCGCCGCTGAAGGTGAACTGGCTCCGGCCGCCGTTGGTCGCGGGCCTTTTTCGGAGATCCGCGAGGGGATTCGTGGCGATCGCATCCAATGGATCGAGCCCGGCCAGGTTGAAGCCTGCGACCGTTACCTGGGTCTGATGGATAGCCTGCGCGAGGCCCTTAACCGGGGGCTGTTCCTTGGCCTGGAAGATTTTGAGAGCCACTTCGCGCTGTACCCGCCTGGCGCGTTCTACCTCAAGCACGTCGACCGTTTTCGCGACGATGATCGGCGCATGGTCTCGGCAGTGCTCTACCTCAATGACGCTTGGTTGCCGGAACACGGCGGTCAGTTGCGCATGTACCTGGACGAAAGCGCGGAGCACGACGTCGTGCCCACGGGCGGCTGCCTGGTGGTGTTTCTCTCGGGGGACATTCCCCACGAAGTGCTGCCGGCGACGCGTGAGCGGCTGTCCTTGACCGGTTGGTTTCGACGCCGCGGCAACGAGTTGTTCTGAACATGGACAAGATCCTCGTCAGCCGCTGTCTGCTCGGTCACCGCGTGCGTTATGACGGAGGCGCCAGCGGGCCATTCGATCAGCTTCAACAATGGCTCGACGAGGGGCGGATCGTGCCCCTGTGCCCGGAAGTCGCCGGTGGTTTGCCCACGCCTCGGGCGGCAGCGGAAATCCCCGGTGGGCAGGGTGCGCAGGTGCTCGATGGCGACGCGGCCGTCATAACCTCCGATGGCGAGGACGTGAGCGCGCAGTTTCTGTCCGGCGCCTATCAAGCGCTGGAATTGGTGCGCGAGCACGGCATCCGCATCGCCGTGCTCAAGGCCAATAGCCCGTCTTGCGGCAACCTGCTGACTTATGACGGCACGTTCAGTGGCGTGAAGGTCCGTGGCGAGGGGGTGACGGCGGCGTTGCTCAGGCGCCAGGGTGTCCGGGTGTTCAACGAACTGGAATTGGCGCAAGCGGCGTTGGTGCTAAAAGCGATGACCGCAGAATAATTGCGGCGAACCGCCTTTTTGTGGCGAGGGGAAGGCTCAGGCTGGTGGTCTAAAGCTGCCCGGCCAACTGCTCGATCTGTTCCTGTCGCTCAGCCTGGCTCAAGCGAGGATTGGCATTGAGCGACGACCACTGCGGATACGCTCGAGCCTTGCTCAATGCCTCGGGCAGCTTGCCTTCGCGCCAAGTCTTGTCCTGGGGCGTGGCGATACGGATGCTGTCCATCGCCGCATGGCCGCGTTGATTGATCGCTTGCAGCAATTGCCGTTGGCGCAAGGCCAACAGGCGTAGCACGCTGTCGTCCACGGTCAGTTCGCGCTGGCCCTTGAGCTTGCCCATCAGCCGGTTGCCATAGCTGCGGGCGGTTTGCAGTGCACCGCCGGCAATCGCTCCGGCCAGGGCGGCGGCGCCAAGGGTCAGGCCTCCCACCAGCAAGTCCACCCCGGCACCGGCCGCAGCCCCCGCCGCGATTCCGCCACCGACCCGCACGCCCAGTTGCTTGAGGGTGTCGGGATTGAACAAGTCATCACCCCAGCGACCATCCAGCAAGGGCAAGTCGCTGGCGGCTGCGTCCTGGGCACGAAAGGCGTAGAGCTTGAGCAAGGCCTCGACGCAGCGTTGCTCTCGCTGACGGACGGCGTCGCGCAATTGGGTGATGGCTTGGTGCTCCAGATCGGCATCGCTGGCGACACTGCGTCGGCAGGCGGCGCAGTCGATCAGCAGCTCGGCGATCAGGCGCTTCGCGCTCTGCTGGCGAGCCAGGCGCTGGGCCTGCTGATCGACGATCAGGCGCTCCAGTTGCCCGCGCGCGTTTTCCAGCAACAGCGCCAAGCTTTCGTACAGGCGTCGTTCGCCATCTTCCGGCGGGGCAACACTGTCGAAGCGCACCAGCGCATGCAGGCCCAATCGCGCCAAGGCTTCGCGCCACTCGGGCTCGCGATGCTGGGCACTGCTGACGAAGTTGAGCACCGGCAGCAACGGCTTGCCGCAGCTGGCGAGGACCTCCAATTCATCACGGTATTTGGCCAGCACCGGTTCGCGGGCATCGATGACGTACAGTCCGGCATCGCTGGCGAGCAACTGCCGCAGCACTTTGGCTTCCTGCTCGAAACGTTGCCGGGCCTCGCTGCCTTCCAGAAAGCGTGCCAGGCGTGCCGGGCCGTCCAGGCGCTCACCGGGACGCTCGAGACGTTCGAGGTAATCGAGCAAGGCGATGGCGTCTTCCAGTCCCGGCGTGTCATACAGTTCCAACAGCGCCTGGCCATCCACTGATAAGCGAGCGCCTTCGACGTGACGCGTAGTGCTCGGGCGATGGGAGACCTCGCCGAAGCCGACGTCGCGGGTCAGGGTCCGCAGCAACGAGGTCTTGCCGACATTGGTGTGGCCGACCACCGCGAGCTTCAACGGCTTGAGCAATTCAGTCATGGCCGGTCTCCAGCCAGTTCATCGGGGCGCAGTCGGCGAACGGCAACTGCAATTGTTGCAGCGCGTTATGCCAGTCCCCCAGGCGCTCGCCGTCCAGTGCTTCGCCGGGTGGCGCCTGCAACAACCAGACACGGGTAGCGCTGGCGCTGCGGGCCAGTTCGGCAATCAACGCAAGGCTGCCGCGATCTGGCGAACGCCGAGGGTCGCAGGCAATCGCCAGGCGCGCGGGAGGGAAGCGTGAGAGTTGTTCCAAGAGTTTGTGGCGAGACTCGCGGCTGTCGAGGATGCCCGCGTTTTTAACAGAGTCGGGCAGCTTCGGCGGCCAGGGACGGTCGTCCAGCTCGATCGCCACCAGCAACGCGCCGTCACTGTCCATTGCGCCGACGGCGCTGTCGATTCGGTGCAGTTGCGCGGGCGCGGCATCGTTGACTCCCAGGCGCTCGCTGCTGGGCATCAACCGCTCGCGCAACTGCGCGTAGCCGGGCAGGTTCAAGTCAAGGCGAAGTCTGGCGCGGCCACGACGCCAACGCCACAGGCACAGCAGCGCCAGGCACAGGCGCGGCAGCAAGCCGTAGACCAACAGAACGCCGACCAACCAGCCGGCCCAGGCCTGGCGGGCGCTTTCGATATTCAATGCGGCGTCGCCGCTGGCACGGATCATCTCGACGGTCGGCACGCTGAAACCCAGCAAGGCGGGCAGCGCACCGAGGACCTGGGTCACGGTGACAAAGGTCTCGCCGCCAAGAATCGTGGTTTCCCAGACGAAGCCATAACGCCGGGTCGCCATCAGCATCAATACGATGACCAGCGCGCTGAGCATCGCCAGCAGCCACAAGCCGTTGACCAGCACGCCGAGGGCCCAGCGATTGAGTCGGTGCCGTTGCAGCAATAGCAGCAGGGCTGGCGCCAGTTGGGCGGCCTTGGCGTCGCGGGCGAGTTTTTCGCTGAGCCACAGCCAAAGGCGTCCCAGCGTGGCGCCTTGTTCCCCGGCGAATATCAAGCCAAGGGCCCAGCCGATGAGCAGGAGTACGTTCAGCCCCAACAGGCTGCCCAAGGCCCAGAAGACGTTGACCGGCGTACGTCCATCGCCGAGCGCGGCAAACCCCAGGCCGGCGCCGCTCGCGACGGCGAGCACCGCCAATACCAACAGTGCCAGGCGCGCGCCTTGCAGCCAGTGGCGCAGGGCTTGAACGAGGCCGTCGCGGTCGGCCAGCCAGCGGGCGCGGTGGCGGATGCGGGTGGATAGATCACCGCCTGCCGCGCGGGCCAGGCGATTGGCTTCCTGGTCCTCGAGCGGGCCAGCGTGTTCTTCACGCAGGCGTATCGTCTCGGTCAACCAGAGGTTCTGCAGTTCTGTCACGGGGGCTTCCGTTGCTCGAATGAGCAAAGAGCATAACCGCTGTGGCGCCGGTCCGGGCCTCTGGTATCCTCGCCGTCATGAAAAAAACTCTTCCCTTAAGCCTGATCGCAGCCCTCGGTGAAAACCGTGTGATCGGCATCGACAACAGCATGCCCTGGCACTTGCCGGGGGATTTCAAATACTTCAAGGCCACCACCCTGGGCAAGCCGATCATCATGGGCCGCAAGACCTGGGATTCGCTGGGTCGACCGTTGCCGGGTCGCTTGAACATCGTGGTCAGCCGCCAGTCCGGCCTGGTTCTGGAAGGCGCGGAGGTTTATTCCACACTTGAAGCCGCAGTGGAACGGGCCGAGGCCTGGGCGTTGGAGCAGGGTGTGGATGAGCTGATGCTCATCGGCGGGGCCCAGCTCTATGGGCAGGCGCTGGATCAGGCGGATCGGCTGTACCTGACCCGCGTGGCGCTGAGCCCGGAAGGGGATGCGTGGTTCCCGGCGTTTGATTCGAGCCAATGGAGATTGGTCTCGAACCAGCCGAATCCGGCGCAAGGGGATAAGCCAGCCTACAGTTTCGAAGTCTGGGAGAAGCGCTAAAAGCATCGCGAGCAAGCTCGCGATAGCTATCATCAGGATCACTTGCAGGCGCGCCTGCTCCGATAAGGCTCCGCCAGCCGCCAAGCGCCGCGACTGTGGGCCGGAAAGCCTAACAGTCTGATATCTAAAGAATTGATACTAAAAAAAGAATCTCTACTGTCGCTTTTGGAATAAGGCACTGGCGCCCACGGACATGCCGCTGCCGTTATCGAGACGCAAGCGGTCGCCCACAGGCGGGATCTGTCACAGGCATTTGTTAGCGTCGAACTCTTACAACCTGGGAGTAAACGCCGATGAAGCTCGTACCTCACTTGCTCGCTGTCGCGCTAGGCTTGGGCCTCGCCGGCCAAGCGCTTGCCACCGATCTCAAGCACTGGCCGGCGGAACAGGCCAAGGCGCTGGAGGCGATGATCGCGGCCAACGCCAACAAGGGTAACTACGCGGTGTTCGACATGGACAACACCAGTTATCGCTATGACCTGGAAGAGTCATTGTTGCCGTTCATGGAGAACAAGGGGCTCATCAGCCGCGAAACCCTCGACCCGTCCTTGAAGCTGATGCCGTTCAAGGACACGGCGGATCACAAGGAAAGCCTGTTCAGCTATTACTATCGCCTGTGCGAAGTGGACGACATGGTCTGCTACCCATGGGTGGCCCAGGTATTCTCCGGCTTCACCCTCAAGGAATTGAAGGGCTATGTCGACGAATTGATGGCTTCTGGCAAACCGGTGCCGACGACTTATTACGATGGCGACAAGGTGGTCCAGTACAACGTCAACCCGCCGAAAATCTTCACCGGCCAGGCCGAGCTTTACAACAAGCTGATGGAAAACGGCATCGAGGTCTACGTCATGACCGCCGCTTCCGAAGAGTTGGTGCGCATGGTCGCCTCCGATCCGAAATACGGCTACAACCTCAAGCCGCAGAACGTGATCGGTGTGACCACGCTGCTCAAGGACCGTAAGACCGGCGAGCTGACCACCGCGCGTAAACAGATCACGAACGGCAAATATGACGAGAAGGCTAACCTGGGCCTGGAATACACACCGTACCTGTGGACTCCGGCGACCTGGATGGCCGGCAAGCATGCGGCGATCCTGACCTACATCGACGAATGGAAAAAACCTGTGCTCGTCGCCGGCGATACGCCGAGCAGCGACGGCTACATGCTTTTCCATGATGTGGACGTGGCCAAGGGCGGCATTCACCTGTGGGTCAACCGCAAGGACAAATACATGACCCAGATAAACGGCATGATGGCCAAGCACGCCGCGGCCCAGGCCAAGGAAGGGCTGCCGGTGACGGCCGACAAGAACTGGGTGATCGTCAAGCCGGAAGATATCCAGTAAACCCGTCGCCTACCGAGGAGCCCTGTGGCTCAAAGGGTCGAACTGAAGCGCAAAAAAATGCCCCGCACTTGGCGGGGCATTCTTGTTCGAGGCTGGGACGCTTACAACCCGTCCAGCATCGCCTTGTTGCGCACCGCACCCTTGTCGGCGCTGGTGGCGAGCAGGGCGTAGGCCTTGAGGGCGGTGGTGACTTTGCGCGGACGCATTTCCACCGGCTTCCAACCTTTCTTGTCCTGTTCGATGCGGCGTTCGGCCAGTTCTTCGTCACTGATCAAGAGGTTGATCGAACGGTTGGGAATGTCGATCAAGACCTTGTCGCCATCGCGCACCAAGCCAATGGCGCCGCCGGCCGCTGCTTCCGGCGAAGCGTGGCCAATGGACAGGCCCGAGGTGCCACCGGAGAAGCGGCCATCGGTCAGTAGGGCGCAGGCTTTGCCCAGGCCTTTGGACTTCAGGTAGGACGTCGGGTAGAGCATTTCCTGCATGCCCGGGCCGCCCTTCGGACCTTCATAGCGAATGATCACGATGTCGCCGGCCTTCACTTCATCGGCAAGGATGCCGCGCACCGCGCTGTCCTGGCTTTCGAAGATCTTGGCGTTGCCTTCGAAGACATGGATCGACTCGTCGACACCGGCGGTTTTCACCACGCAGCCATCCAGGGCGATGTTGCCGTACAACACAGCCAGGCCGCCTTCCTTGGAGTAAGCGTGCTCGACGCTGCGAATGCAGCCGTTCTCGCGATCGTCGTCCAGGGTTTCCCAACGAGTCGATTGGCTGAATGCGGTTTGCGTCGGAATGCCCGCCGGGCCAGCCTTGAAAAAGTGATGCACCGTTTCGTCGGTGGTCTGGGTGATGTCCCACTGGGCGATGGCCTCGGCCATGGTCTTGCTGTGCACCGTCGGCAGGTCGGTGTGCAACAAGCCGCCACGGGCCAGCGAGCCGAGGATGCTGAAGATGCCACCGGCGCGGTGCACGTCTTCCATGTGGTACTTCTGGATGTTCGGCGCGACCTTGCACAGTTGAGGTACGTGACGGGACAGACGGTCGATGTCGCGCAGGTCGAAATCGATCTCGGCTTCCTGGGCGGCAGCGAGCAAGTGCAGGATGGTGTTGGTGGAACCGCCCATGGCGATGTCCAGGGTCATGGCGTTTTCGAACGCCTTGAAGTTGGCAATGTTGCGTGGCAGCACCGACTCATCGTTTTCGCCGTAGTAACGCTTGCACAGCTCGACGATGGTCCGGCCAGCCTGCAGGAACAATTGTTCGCGGTCGCTGTGGGTGGCCAGGGTGGAACCGTTGCCCGGCAATGCCAGGCCCAGCGCTTCGGTCAGGCAGTTCATCGAGTTGGCGGTGAACATGCCGGAGCACGAACCACAGGTCGGGCAGGCACTGCGCTCGTACTCGGCGACCTTCTCGTCAGAGGCGCTGGAGTCAGCGGCGATGACCATGGCATCCACCAAGTCCAGGCCGTGGCTGGCGAGCTTGGTCTTGCCGGCTTCCATCGGCCCGCCGGAAACGAAGATCACCGGGATGTTCAGGCGCAGGGCGGCCATGAGCATGCCAGGGGTGATCTTGTCGCAGTTGGAGATACAGACGATGGCGTCGGCGCAATGGGCGTTGACCATGTATTCGACGGAGTCGGCAATGATTTCGCGGCTCGGCAGCGAATACAGCATGCCGTCGTGACCCATGGCGATGCCATCATCCACGGCGATGGTGTTGAATTCCTTGGCGACGCCGCCGACGCGTTCGATTTCCCGGGCAACCAATTGGCCGAGGTCCTTGAGGTGGACGTGGCCTGGTACGAACTGGGTAAAGGAGTTGGCAATGGCGATGATCGGCTTCTTGAAGTCGTCATCCTTCATCCCCGTGGCGCGCCACAAGGCACGGGCGCCGGCCATGTTGCGGCCATGGGTGGATGTTTTCGAGCGGTAATCAGGCATGGAGCACTCCGGGCGGCTAATCAAGTATCAAATGGGAAGTGAGCTTCTATTGATCTCTGGAACACTCGGGATTGGCGGTGTGTCCGGAAATGGCCGATGACTTTGCAGGATCGCTGCGCGCCTCAGCATGAGCTCATAAACCCGCCGGGGATGAATGGCGATGAATGTCGCGATTCTACACCGCTGGCGTCAGGATGAAATGACGCAAAGCGCTGATCTGTCGCCAATGTCACGCTCGGGATGACGACTGGCAACGTTCAGCCAGGCATTAACGCTCTGTGACGATGCCTGACCAGGGCATTGAGCGTTATGCCAAGGAGGCTGAACGCTATCAGGCACAGCGCCAGCGTGAGCGGCAGGGCGAACGGAGAAAGACTGATGGCGGCGCTGGTCAGTCCGCCCGTGACGAAAATCAGCACGCTGCCCGCCGAAGCGGAAGTACCTGCCTGCTCCGGAAAAATGTTCATCGCCCGGGTATGGGCCGCCGCGCGCGCAATCGTTGTGCCAGCGGTACAAACAACCATGGGTAGCAGTATGGTCGTGATGGAAAGGCCCAAGATCTTGAATAGCACCAGCATTGATAAACCCGCCGCCAGGATCAGGCCCAGGCCAGTGATGATCTGTGCGTGCGAGTCGATTCGGTTGCTGAGTACGGTCGCGCATGCGCCGCCGCCGATGTAGGCCAGCCCATAGCCCAGCAATGTCATTGAGAAAGCTTCCTGGGAGAGCTGCAACTGGTCGATAAAGATCACTGGCGAAATGACGATGAACGAAAAGTGGCAGGAGAACGCGAAAGCTGACGTCAGCCAATAGGCGACGAAACCGAAATGACCGCAGACGTTTCGATAAGACGCCAAGAAGCTCATCCGCCTGGCCCGGCAGCCTTGTACCGCGCCTTCGAGGAGGAAACAGGCGCCGGCAAATGCGCCGATGGCCAGGACGATGAACACTATGAAACTGCCGCGCCAACCCATCCAGCTCTGTAGGCCGGTGCCGGCCAGTGGCGAAACGGAAATAAAGATGCCGCCGCAGGTGACCAGGAAGATACGCAGGCGCTGTTGTTGCGCCCCGGTGAACAAATCCTGGATCAGGGCCTGGGAAATCACAAAACAACCGCAACCCAATGCCTGGATGATACGAAAAAACAGGAACAGCCAGAAATTGTCAGTGAATACACATCCCGTTGCGCCGATGGCAGAGACGGCAATGCCCATCAACAACAGTTTCTTTCGACCCAAGGCATCGCAAAGCGGGCCTATCAATAACTGGGAGAGCGCAATGCCTACCGCAAACAGGCTGACGGACAAGGCGATGTCAGACGATGAGTTGCGAAAGTGATCAGACAGTGCCGGGAATGAGGGCAGCACGACATCGATCGGGAATACGCCCAGCAGCGTCAGCATCGACAGCAGGCCGACAATGGCTCGCTTGTGAATCGAAGGGCGTTCGGATAGATCAGGCATCGATGAACCCTGCGTCGCAGAAAAGCGCTCGGTTGTGGTCATCGTCAAAGAAGCCGGCCCGTTTCATGGCCAGGAATGTCGATGCCGCGCCTGACCTGACCCGTGCGGCATGAGCGTGTGACAGCACGATCCCGGCAAGGATCTGGCGGGATGCGGGCTCATCGAATCCCACGCTGGCGAGGCTGCGCATCAGCCAGGGCATATCCGGTTCGAAATAGAGCTTGATGATCTCCAACAGGAGCCTCGCGGCCAGTTGGCGTTGCGTTGCGTCGAGGAGAGGCCAGAGGTAGCTGAAAACCTCGCTGAAGTAGCGGCTGTGGCGCGCCTCGTCTTCCAAGTGAGTTCGGAGCATCCGATAGACCGTGCTCACCAAGGTTTTCCGGGTAAGGGTCAGCAGCTCCCTGGCGATAATCGTTTCGGAGACGAATCCCAGCAGGAACCATCCGAGGGGGCGGTTTGGGAGGGGGCACCTCTGGATCACTTCCAGCAGCCGGCCGATTCGCCGGGCTGGAGGGCGGTCGTGAATGCCGTAGAAGCTAGCGATCTGTTCAGCCACCTCATGGGAAAACAGTGCATGGTAGCCTTCGTCGGTATAAAGCTGCAGCGCCGCAGTTTTCATTTGCCTCGGAATCGGCACGGCGAGTTCGCCATGGACAAGAGCCTCAACGGAGCGGTTGACGACCCGGTGCTCCAGCATCGTCGTGTAATCGAGGAAGTACACCAGGTGATTGGCCGCGAGGCGTTGGCCAACGGAGTGACCCGCCTGTATGACCAATGGATGTTCGACGTAGGGAATGAAGGCCGGGGGAAACCAGTTCCGACTCGACAGTTGCCGCTCAAGATCGTCGGGCAGGCGATAGCCGTCTTGACGTGCTCGCACGGCCGCCTTGCTGTCCCAGTCGCCCAGGGTATAGAGCGGTTCCTGGGCAGAGATCGGGCCGCTCATGGCATGACGTCCTGTTCGTCGAGCAACGCCATCAGCTCGGGGCAGTGGACCTGGCTGTCACCGTGGCCGCAGCCGACAAAGAACAGCGGTTGTTCGGGGGCTCCTTCAAGGTCGAGCAGGCGCTCCACCTGATGATCGGCCAAGGCCCCTGTCAGCCAGGTATCCAGGCCCAGGGCGGTCGCAACCATCAGGAAGCTCTGGGAGACGTGACCTGCCTCGACAAAAGCCATCCGATAGGCGCGGGAGTGCCCGTATTTCCACCACAGTTTGTCGAAGCGCGAAGTAATGAACAGTCCGAATGGCAGGGGATTGATGAAATGCTGCCCGCACAACAATTGACCCAGGGGTTCATCCGGCAGCATCCGGACCAGGCTTACCGCGTGTTCGTCCGGGTGATAGGCATAGATGCCCGTATCGAGTCCCCTGACGTTACGTACGTACAGATATCCTTCGCAGGCATTGAGGCCGCCTCCCGAGGGGCTGCTTCGTCGCGCGTCGGATCCATCGTCGGGGCAGGATCGTTCGTTCAGGTATCCCAAGGTCAGGTAAAGAAGGGTGCTGACCTGGTCGATGGAAATGGGGCGGTTGTCGAATGAGCGGGAAGTGCTTCGGTTGAGCAGTGTCCGTACCAGGGAAGCCTCTTCGAGCTTGCCCCATGAAGGGCGCTCAAGGGCGATTCGCTCGACGGGATACTGCTTTGTCCTGGCTGGAGGCGGTGGAGAGGAAAGTACTTCGGCGCAATGGTGAAGATAGAGCGCTGCCCATTCGTTCACATTCCGGGGAACGTTTTCGCAAGGAATGTTCTTTGTCCCGAAATGAAATATCTTCGAGAGCTCATCCCATTTCCAGTCAATGTGCTTCTCTGGTCCGTCGATCAATATTTCTTTGTCTGCCAGTTCCATATCGATGGGGTTTGAACGGTCGAATCGGGAGGGGTCGTTTATAAGTTGCGCCAGTCGAGTCGTGTAATAGACGTCCAGCTCGAACTGAGTGTGCTGTTCATAGTTCCATACTATTTGATGTGGAGGTCGCGCCAGGATGAACAGGCAAGGGTTTATATGCATGGCATTGTTTCCGCTGTGATTGAAAAGATGGGGCCGAGGTGCCGGCGATCCGCGACCCCGTCGTCTTGCTTAGCGGACTTTTGGCGTTACCAAACCTGCCAGGTTGGCGATTTTATTAACTTCCAGGGTGATGGCTTTCATGATGAGGCTCCTTGCTTGATAAGTGTTGTTTTCTTCTAGTGGTTGCCACTTCCGGTGTGACAGTTCAATGATAGTTTCTAGCGAGGGCTTGGCAAGCGAATATAAGGTAGGACGGCTCCAGTAATTGCGTGGGATAGTTCATACAAATAGTGTAAGTGTCGGCGTTGTCTTCGTGCTGCGGTAACTTTTCGTACAGGGCGCGCAAAAAAAACGCAGCCTGGGCTGCGTCGGGAATTGCAATGTTCAACTGTTGGGCGCGGCAGTGGCTACGCCCAGCGGTGACTTAGCTGTTAGGCAGCAACCGGCACGTAATGCTCTTGATGTAGCGTGTTTCCGCGATGGCCGGGTGCACCGGATGGTCAGGTCCCTGGCCGCCGCGTTCGAGCAGTTGGATGTTGCGATCCAAGTGACGGGCGCTGGTCAGCAAGATGTTTTGCAGATCGTCTTCGGGCAAGTGCATCGAGCACGAAGCGCTGACCAGGATGCCGTCCTTGCTGAGCAGGCGCATGGCTTGTTCATTGAGGCGGCGATAGGCACCTTCGCCATTCTTCAGGTCCTTCTTGCGCTTGATGAAGGCGGGCGGGTCGGCCACGATGACATCGAAACGTTCCTCGGCGGCCTTGAGTTCTTTCAGGGCTTCGAACACGTCGCCTTCAATGCAGGTCAGCTTTTCGGCGAAACCGTTCAGGGCCGCGTTGCGTTCCACGCCGTCGAGGGCGAAGGCCGATGCGTCGACGCAGAAGACTTCACTGGCCCCGAACGCCGCGGCCTGCACGCCCCAGCCGCCGATATAGCTGAACAGGTCCAGGACGCGCTTGCCCTTGGCGTAGGGGGCCAGGCGTGCGCGGTTCATGCGGTGGTCGTAGAACCAGCCGGTTTTCTGGCCCTCCATGACCGGCGCTTCGAATTTCACACCGTTCTCTTCCAGGGCGACCCATTCCGGCACGAGGCCAAATACGGTTTCGACGTAGCGCTGCAGGCCTTCGGCATCGCGGGCGGCGGAATCATTCTTGAACAGGATGCCGCTGGGCTTGAGCACTTGGGTCAGGGCGGCGATCACGTCGTCTTTATGGGCTTCCATGGTGGCGGAGGCGATCTGCACCACCAGGATATCGCCGAAACGGTCGACCACCAGGCCCGGCAACAGGTCGGAGTCCCCGTAGACCAGGCGGTAGAACGGCTTGTCGAACAGGCGCTCGCGCAGGGACAACGCTACGTTGAGGCGGTGGACCAGCAGGGACTTGTCCAATGGAAGCTTCGCATCGCGGGACAGCAAGCGCGCGCAGATCAGGTTGTTGGGGCTCATCGCGACGATGCCCAACGGCTTGCCGCCCGCGGCTTCGAGGAGGGCTTGGTCGCCGGCCTTGAAACCATGCAGCGGGGTGGCGGCCACGTCGATTTCGTTACTGTAGACCCACAGGTGGCCGGCGCGCAGGCGACGGTCGGCGTTGGCTTTGAGGCGCAGGCTAGGCAGGGACATGACGTCGCTCCGGAAAAAAGAGCGGGAGTATACCGTGTTGCAACCTTTGCGGGGCTTGTGCTGGACATGCGGCGAGGAAGCGTCGCTTGCCTCGCCGTCATGGCTTCACGCGGACAATGCGCTGATCAACTCGCGATTGAAGGCAGGGATGTCATCGGGCTGGCGGCTGCTGATCAGCTTGCCATCCGTGACGACTTCCTGATCAACCCAGTTCGCGCCGGCATTGGTCAGATCGTCCTTGAGCGTCTTGTAGCTGGTCATGGTCTTGCCCTTGACGAGCCCGCTCGACACCAGCAACCAGCCACCGTGGCAAATCACCGCGATGGGTTTGCCGGCCGCCTCGAAGCCTTTGACGAGGTCCTGGGCGTCGGGGTCGATGCGGATCGTGTCGGAGTTCTGGACGCCGCCGGGCAGCACCACAGCGTCGTATTGGTCGACGTTGGCGGCCTTGAAGGTCAGGTCGACCTGGAAGTCGTCCGCCGGCTGGTCATGGTTCCAGCCTTTGACCTGGCCTTCGCTGGCCGAAACGATCTCCACCTTGGCCCCGGCCTGTTCCAGCGCCTGTTTCGGACCGGTCAATTCGGCCTGCTCAAAACCATTTGTCACCAGGATGGCCACGCGTTTTTCATTCAGGGAGCCGGGCATGAAAAAATCTCCTCAAGCTGAGTGGGTGGGCTGCCGACCTAGGCCTGTATGCAGACTTGGCTGTCGGCTCTACAAAATCCGAAGCCGAGGCTTGAATGAAAGTTCCGCCGGTCTACCCGGCGGTGTGTCGGATTCATCTTTAAGGGTTAGAATCCCCGCCTGGCCCAGAGTGCGTATCCATGTCCAAAGAGCTTTCCGCCGAACAGATCCAACAGTCCCTGCAGGGCATCAGTGTCCCGCCCCAGCCGCAAATCATGGTGGATTTGCAAATGGAGCAGTACATGCCCGACCCGGACCTGGAGACCATCGCCAAGCTGATCTCCCAGGACCCGGGCCTCTCGGGAGCCTTGCTCAAGATCGTCAACTCGCCGTATTACGGCTTGAGCAACAAGATCACCTCGATACAGCGCGCGGTGAACCTCTTGGGCAGTCGTTCGATCATCAACCTGATCAATGCCCAATCGATCAAGGGAGAGTTGCACGACGACGCCATCGTCACCCTGAATCGCTTCTGGGACACGGCCCAGGACGTGGCGATGACCTGCCTGACCCTGGCCAAGCGCGTCGGCCTGCAAAATGGTGACGAAGCCTACGCCCTCGGGTTGTTCCACGACTGTGGTGTGCCGCTGATGCTCAAGCAGTTCCCCACCTACATGAGCGTGCTGGAGCAAGCCTACGCCAACGCCAGTGCCGAATGCCGCGTGGTGGACACCGAGAACCGCGTGTTCAATACCAACCATGCCGTGGTCGGTTATTACACTTCCAAATCCTGGCGCCTGCCGGACCACGTCAGCCAGGCCATCGCCAATCACCACAACGCCCTGGCCGTTTTCAGCGATGAGACTTCGCGCAATAACAGCCCACTGAAAAACCTGCTGGCGATCCTGAAAATGTCGGAAAACATCTGCGCCTCCTACCGCGTGCTGGGTAACCAGGCCGATGATCACGAGTGGCAATGCGTCGGACCGCTGGTGCTCGATTACATTGGGTTGTCGGAATATGACTTCCAGACCCAGAAACAGGAAATACGCGACCTGGCCACTCGTTGAACGCCAGTCTTCGCCTTAGTCGAGAGCCACATGCCAGAGCTGCCGGAAGTCGAAACCACGCGCCGCGGAATCGCGCCACACCTCGAAGGGCAGCGGGTCAGCCGCGTGGTGGTGCGCGACCGCCGCTTGCGCTGGCCGATTCCTGAAGACCTCGATGTGCGCCTTTCTGGGCAGCGCATCGTGCAAGTGGAGCGGCGGGCAAAGTATTTGCTGATCAATGCCGAAGTCGGCACGTTGATCAGCCATCTGGGCATGTCCGGCAATCTACGGCTGGTTGAAATCGGCATTCCCGCGGCCAAGCATGAACACGTGGATATCGAATTGGAGTCCGGCCTGGCCCTGCGCTACACCGACCCTCGCCGTTTTGGAGCGATGCTCTGGAGCCTCGATCCGCTCAACCATGAGTTGCTGATCCGCCTTGGGCCGGAGCCGCTGACCGATCTGTTCGATGGCGAGCGACTTTTCCAGCTTTCGCGGGGCCGTTCCATGGCTGTCAAGCCGTTCATCATGGATAACGCGGTCGTTGTCGGCGTGGGTAATATTTATGCGACCGAAGCGCTGTTCGCCGCCGGGATCGACCCGCGTCGCGAAGCGGGAGGCATCTCCCGGGCGCGCTATCTGAAACTGGCGATCGAGATCAAGCGCATCCTCGCCCATGCCATTGAGCGCGGCGGAACCACGCTGCGCGATTTCATCGGCGGAGACGGCCAGCCTGGTTATTTCCAGCAGGAACTGTTCGTCTATGGACGAGGCGGGCAGACCTGCAAGATCTGCGGCACGGGATTGCGGGAGATCCGCCTGGGGCAGCGCGCCAGCGTCTGGTGTCCACGCTGCCAAAGGTGATTTGTCCTACGGTCTATAGTCAGTAATCAACTGATTTAGCCGAAGGATGGCCTCATGAATCTGCTTCGACCTTTCGTCCTGGCGCTCTTGCTGGGTGCCAGTTTGCCTGCCGCGGCAAACACCGAGAGCGGTGATCCGCGCTACACCATCCAGAACCCACCTGCCTACGCCATGCTCGGCGACTTGCTGATTGCGCGGCCTTTGCTGCTCGCAGCCACCGTGATCGGTGCCGGGGCGTTTGTCGTATCGTTGCCCTTTACCGCGCTGGGTGGCGGTGTTGGCGATGCCGGGAAGGCGCTGGTGGTGGACCCGGCGAAGGCCACGTTCGTGCGCTGCCTGGGGTGCATTGGGGAGGGGTTTGAACGGCGACAATAAAGATCAGCAGTTACATCTTGGTGATGGCTGAGGGCCTCATCGCGAGCAAGCTCGCGATGGGGCCAGCAGGGCCGGCCAAAAACTCAAGCCTTGCCAGTGATCTTTCGATATTTCGCCATCAATTGTTCTTCAGTCTCCGGATGAGCCTCGTCGAGCGGGATGCAATCCACCGGGCAGACTTGCTGGCACTGGGGTTCGTCGTAATGGCCGACGCACTGGGTGCACAGGTTCGGGTCGATGACGTAGATCTCTTCGCCTTGGGAAATGGCCTCGTTCGGGCACTCGGGTTCGCAGACGTCGCAGTTGATGCAGTCGTCGGTGATGATAAGGGACATGCAGACTCCGGCCGGGGCGTTGGGCCCGGGCAGTTGAAAACGAATAGGCGCAATTGTGCCGCAATCGCGCGCACAGTGCACGCGGGCGCGATGGACTGTGCTGTGCTGCGGGGCTGCCCCGCGGCACAGCCGGTTACTTCTTGAAGCGCAGGGTCAGCGCATCGGCGACGGCCGGGTGGACGAACTTGGTAATATCGCCGCCCAACGCCGCAATTTCGCGCACCAGGGTCGAGGAAATGAAGGAGTAGCGTTCCGACGGCGTCAGGAAGAGGCTTTCGACGTCCGGCGCCAATTGGCGGTTCATGTTCGCCAGCTGGAACTCGTATTCGAAATCCGAGACCGCGCGCAGGCCGCGCAGGAACACGTTGGCATTTTTTTCCTTGGCGAAGTGCGCCAAGAGTGTCGAAAAGCCGACCACTTCCACGTTGGGCAGGTGCTTGGTGACTTCACGAGCCAATTCCACCCGTTGTTCCAGCGGGAACAGTGGGTTTTTCTTTGGGCTGGCAGCGACGGCGATGATCACATGATCGAACAAGCGCGAAGCGCGTTCGACCAGATCGCCATGGCCCTTGGTAATAGGGTCGAAGGTACCTGGGTACAACACTCGGTTCATCGCGTCGTCCTGGCGGGAGTCCGTTGGGGAGTCGGATGGTATCGCAGCCTTCTCGGTCGGCCAAGTCGACTGTTGGTCAGGAGCGCACTATAGACGCTGCGAATAATCCATATTTTCAAGGTTTTCCCAGGCGTTTGGCCAGGGATGTCGCCAATTGTGCCGTCAATCCATACACCGACAACTGCGGGTTCGCGCCGATGCTGGTAGGGAACAGCGAACCGTCGTGGATGGAAAGATTGCCCAGTTGATGATGGCGGCCGAGGCTATCGGCCACCGCAGTCTTCGGGTCTTCACCCATGGCACAGCCGCCCATGACATGGGCGCTGCCCAGGCGTGTGCGGTAGAGGGCAAGCTCAAGCCCGTCGATCATTGCGCGGGCCTCGGCCAGGGTTCGCACATAACGGGCATCGCTGTGCATCGGCATGACGGCCCGGGCGCCGCCGGCGAACTGAATCTCGGCCATGCTGTGGAAGGCCCGGCGCAGGCCATCCCAGGCGTAGGGCGAAACCTGATAGTCGAGCACTGGCGTGCCATCGCTGCGCAACTCAACGTTGCCGCCCGGGCTATCGGGGTGAAAACCGTCGCGCAGCAACGCCAGCATGGCATGGGTATGGGGCAGCTGTGCCATGTGCATGGCGTTCTCTGGGCCGAAGCCACCCAACAGCGTGGCGGCTAGTGCCGGATGCAACGGCGGCACCTCCAGCTTGTAGGACATCTTGCCGGTGACACCGTCCTGCCATTGGAAATGGTCCGAGTAAATCGACTGCGGTGCGCCGTAGAATGGGTTGATCACTTCGTCGAACTGGCCGGCCGACATGTTTACCAAGTGCAGGAACGTGCGCTTGCCCAAGCGTTGGTGCGGGTCCGGTGCTGCGGAGCGCAGCAGCAGGGCCGGGCTGTTGATGCCGCCGCCAGCCAATACATAGTGCCGCGCCTTGATCTTGATGCGCCGCCCGGTGGGTGCCACACATTGCTCATCCATGGCCAGGCAATCCAAGCCGATGACCTTGTCATCCTTGATGACCAGGCGTTCGGCCCGCGCCAGGTAAAGCAACGCGCCGCCCTTGTCCAAGGTGGCGGGTATGGTGGTGACGAGCATCGACTGCTTGGCGTTGGTCGGGCAGCCCATGCCGCAATAACCCAGGTTCCAACAGCCTCGTACGTTGCGGGGGATGACGTGCCAGGCGTAGCCCAGTTGTTCGCAGCCTTTGCGGACCACGTCGTTGTTGGCGTTGGGTGGAATCATCCAGGACGCCACCCCGAGGCGTTGTTCCATGCGTGCGAACCAGGGCGCCATCTCGGCGGGGCTGTGGCCCTTGACGTTGTGCTCAGTCGCCCAATGTTCGAGGGTCTGCGGCGGCGTGCGGAAGCTTGAAGTCCAGTTGATCAACGTCGTGCCACCGACAGCGCGTCCCTGGAGAATGGTGATGGCGCCGTCCTTGCTCATGCGCCCGAGGCCTTCCTGGTACAGGCTGGTGTAGGCCTGGTCCTCGCGCAGCGTGAAGTCGTGGCTGGTCTTGAGCGGTCCTTCCTCGATGAGCAATACCTTGTAGCCGGCAGCACTGAGAATTTCTGCCGTGGTGCCGCCGCCGGCGCCGCTGCCGATGATCGCCACGTCCGGCTCCAACACGAGGTCCTGGGTCAGTTGCGCGCCGTTGTAGGTGGTCCAGCCACGGGCGAGGCCTTCGCGGAACGGGTCGGGTACGGGCATGCCAGGACTCTCTTGTTGTTATGAATTGCGATGAGGATCACTGTGGAAGCGAGCCGGGTTTCAAACTGTGGGGGGCCCTGGATATCCGCAATGAGCCCAGGACTCCGGCCGGCTGTACCACGCCATCATCACCATTTGCAGCAATGAGCCGTGGCCTTGGCGCAACAAGCTCAGCGAGCTATTTTCCCACCGGCTCAGGAACTGTCGGATGTCTTCGGCGCTGGCGTTTTCCCACGCGCCCCAGATTCCGGTCAGCGGCCCACGGGTAACGCCCAGCGTCAGCACATCGAACAACTGGCGCGTGAGCTTGAGCATGGACGGCGACAGGTGCGCCAGCCCTCGATCCAGGCTCTGCAGCGTGGCTTCGGTGGCGGCGAGCAGTGTTCCAGCTGTCGTGACGCCGTCGAGCATGACGGGGATCACCGCGCGCAGGAATGGCAGGTCGCTGTCGCGCAATGCTGCCAGCCCGCGGGCCGGTTCGCTGGAGGAGCAGCCGCTCAGGCTGGCGCCCAATCCGACGGTGATCAGGAAGGCGCTGGCGCCGAAGCTGAGTTGCAGCAAGCCGCGTCGGGACAGGGCGGGCGTATCGGTCAGGCTTGGGTTCATTATTGTTATTACCCGGGAAGACGCTGGTTAGCGGATAAACAGCTTCTGGATCAGTTTCTGCAACGGCTTTCCATAAGGCGGGTAGATCAGTTTCGCCGCGTTGAACCGCTGCTTGACCAGCACGCCCTTGGCTTTGCTGAAGGTCAGGAAACCCTCATGCCCGTGATAATGCCCCATCCCCGAAGCACCAATGCCGCCGAACGGCATATCGTCCTGAGCCACGTGCAACAGTGTGTCGTTGAGGCAGACGCCGCCGGAATGGGTTTCGTTGAGCACGCGATTCTGTTCCGTCTTGTTGTAGCCGAAATAGTAAAGCGCCAGCGGACGAGGTCGCTGATTGATGTAGGCAAAGGCCTGGTCGAGCGTTTCGTAGGGGACGATAGGCAGCAGCGGCCCGAAAATTTCGTCCTGCATGACCGTCATTTCATCCGTGACGTTCAGCAGAAGGCTGTGGGCCATGCGACGGCCCTGGCTTTGCTCGAACAACTCGATCAACAACGCCCCCTTGCTGGTTGCGTCGCCGATGTAGCCGTTGAGCCGCGCCAGTTGTCGTTCGTTGATGACGGCGGTGTAGTCCGGGTTGTCGATCAGTGTCGGATAGAACCCGCGCACGGCCTCGCGATACGCCTCGACGAAAGCCCCGACACGGTTTTGCGGCACCAGCACATAATCCGGTGCGACACAGGTTTGCCCGGCGTTGAGCGTCTTGCCGAAGGCGATGCGCTCGGCGGCGTGTTCAAGCGGGACGTCACCGGAAACGATGGCGGGGGATTTTCCGCCCAGTTCGAGGGTAACCGGTGTCAGGTTTTCCGCGGCGGCACGCATCACGTGCTTGCCTACGCTGGTTGCGCCGGTGAACAGCAGATGATCGAACGGCAGCCTGGAGAACGCGATGCCAACGTCCGCTTCGCCAAGCACGACGGACACCAGGTCCTGGGGAAATATCCGGGCCAGCAATTGCTTGAGCAATGAACCAGTGGCGGGGGTCGATTCGCTGAGTTTGAGCATCACCCGGTTGCCCGCCGACAACGCCCCGACCAGGGGGCCGATGGCCAGGAAAAGCGGATAGTTCCAGGGCACGATGACCCCGACCACTCCCAGCGGCTGGTAGACCACCTTGGCCGACGCTGGCTGGAAGGCCACGCCAACCTTGCGCCGGGAGGGCTTCATCCAGCCTTTGAGGTGCCGGCTGGCGTAGTGGATACCGTGCAGGCTCGGCATCAGCTCGGCCAGCAAGGTTTCGTCCGCGCTGCGGTGGCTGAAATCCTCGCTGATGGCATCGATCAGGGCCTGCCGTTCAGTGCTCAACAATTCGCCCAATGCCTTGAGCCATTGCCGTCGCTGCTCTGCCGGTGGCATCGGGTGAGCCGCGTAGGCCTGGCGCTGGGCGATGAAGAGCGCCTGGAGTTCGTCCAGGTGCTGTTGGGACTCGTGCAGGTAAGCAACGTCAGCGGGCATGGCAGGCACCGGATTTTTATTGGAGTCGGTGCTTTCTAGAGCTTATGCTCTAAAAAGTCAAATGAGCCTCTGTAAATCGCTTGGGTTTTATCCTGTGACCGATAGGTCGTAAGATGCCCTTCGATCACTTTTTCAGTAAAGCCCAAGCCATGGCCCCACGAATGAAAACCAGCGAGCGCATCGTGCAGAACAGCCTCGAGCTGTTCAACCGGCAGGGCGAGCGCAGCGTCAGTACCAACCATATTGCCGCCCATATGGAGATGTCCCCGGGCAACCTCTATTACCACTTCCCCAACAAGCAGGCGATCATCGCCGTGCTGTTCAGTGAGTATGAAAACCTGGTGGACAGCTTCTTGCGTCCGCCCCAGGGCCGTCTGTCCACGGTGGATGACAAGCGCTTTTACCTGCAGGAGCTGCTATCGGCGATGTGGCGCTACCGGTTCCTGCATCGGGACCTGGAGCACCTGCTCGACAGCGACCCGGAACTAGCGGCTCGTTACCGACGATTTTCCCAGCGCTGTCTGATTCATGGCACCGCGATCTACGAGGGGTTCGTCGCTGCCGGCATCTTGAAAATGGACCGCGTGCAGATCGAATCACTGACCCTTAACGCATGGATCATCCTCACGTCCTGGGTGCGGTTCCTGTGTACGACCCGGGAAAATTCCAACCACCTGAGCGAACAGGCCATCAAGCGTGGCGTGTACCAGGTCCTGGTGCTCGAAGCGGGTTTCGTGACCGACCAGGCCCGTGAGGCGGTGGATGCGTTGTTCAAAGAATTCTACGTCCCCCTGGCCCAGACCCTGGAAGAAGGGCAGTAAGGATCGGACCTGCTTGATTCAGCCACAGGAGCTCGCCATGCCCATCGCGCAACTCATCAGCCCCCAAGCCCTTGAACAGAGGCGATCACAGCCCGGGCTGGTGATTCTTGATTGTCGTTTTGCCCTCGAAGATCCGGACTACGGCCAGCGCAGCTACGCCGAGGGTCATATTGCCGGTGCGTCCCACGCCGACCTTGAGCGCGATTTGAGCGGCTCGGTCGTCAAGGGCGTGACCGGACGCCATCCTCTGCCTGAGCCTGACGCGTTGATTGCGCGCCTGCGGGCCTGGGGGATCAATAATGACAGTGACATCGTGCTGTATGACGATGGCCCCGGTGCCTACGCCGCTCGCGCCTGGTGGTTGCTGGCCTGGCTGGGCAAGCGTGATGGCGTCCACCTCCTCGACGGCGGGCTCAAGGCCTGGCACGCGGCGGGTTTGCCCCTGAGTCTCGATCCGCCTGCCATCGCACCCGGCACCTTCAATGGTTCGCCGGACGCGGATTTGCTGGTGGACGCGCAAGCGCTGCAGCAACGCCTCGGCCAACCGGAAATGACATTGCTGGACGCGCGGGCATTGCCGCGATTCAAGGGAGAGGTCGAGCCGATCGATCCCGTGGCCGGGCATATTCCGGGCGCGCAATGCGCGGCGTTCACCGACAACCTGGGCGCCGATGGACATTTCCTGCCGGCCGACGAGCTCAAGCAGCGCTTTGCCGGGAAACTCGGTGATCGCTCGCCGACCGGCTTGGTGGCCTATTGCGGCTCCGGCGTAACGGCATGCCATAACCTGTTCGCGTTATGCCTGGCAGGGTATCCGTTGGGCAAGCTGTATGCCGGTTCGTGGAGTGAGTGGATCACTGATCCACAGCGGGGCGTGGCGAAGGGCGAGTAATGCTCAACCGTGTCCCAGGCTCGCCAGCCATTTGGGGATGCGCCTTTCCAGATAATAGCCGGGGCGCCGCAACGTCCCGTCGACGAACCCGACGTGTCCGCCTCGGGTATGCAGTTCGAGCCGGGTCGACGCAGATAGCTCATCGGGCTCGGGCAAGCTGTGGGGAAATACGAACGGATCGTCGGCTGCCTGGATAAGCAAGGTCGGCGTTTTGACCCCCGCCATGAAATAGCGGCTGGAGGCGCGTCGATAATAGTCCGCCGCGTCCGAGAATCCGTGCAGCGGCGCAGTGACCCGCCCATCGAAATCCCAGAACGTGCGCATGTTGTCCAGCGAGCCCAGCGCGGCCAGGGCCGCAAGCCCTTCGTGGCGTCCGTCATGCTGGAACTGGCGTTGTTTGTTGCGTACGTAGGCCACCATCTCGCGCATGAAATGCGCTTGGTAGAACCGGGAGAACCCCTGTCCGATACGGTCGGCGCACTGGTCCAGGCGAAACGGCACTGAAACGGCTACCGCGCCCTGCAGTTGGCTGTCGTTGCCGGTCTCGCCCAAGTGCTTGAGCAAGACGTTGCCGCCGAGGGAATAGCCCACTGCAAACAGGGGGGCCAATGGGCGTCGGCTCCGCAGGTGGGTCAAGGTGGCGGCGAGGTCTTCGCTGACGCCTGAATGATAGCTGCGAGGCAGCAGGTTCGGCTCCCCCGAGCAACCGCGCCAGTTCAGCGCGACGCTGGCCCAGCCTTGGTCGTCGAGTGCCTGTTGCAAGCCCGTCACGTAGGGCGAGTTGGAAGAACCGGTCAGCCCGTGAAGCACTAGCACCAACGGCGCGTCGGCACTATGGGGGCCATGCCAGTCGAGATCGAGGAAGTCGCCATCTTCCAGCCACAGCCGCTCCCGTTCACGGTTGATGGGATACGACTTTCGCCATAGCGGCCCCCACAATGTTTGCAGGTGCGGGTTGCCAAGGCCCGGGGCAGGGACGAAACGTTCGGATGCGGCGGACATTCTGACTATTTCTCGATGCACGGCCAGCCGTTCAGCCAATGTCCTTTGGTGAACGCTGCCACAACGCGTAATGCACCTGTCCGGATTTCTGCTCGCGATGCAGGCGCCAATTGCTCGGCAGTCCCAGGGTGGACGGGGCGGTCTCGCTTTCAGTGTAGACCCAGGCATCCTCGGCCAGCCACTGACGTTCCTCGAGCAAGGCGCAGACTGTCGGCAGCAGGTTCTGATTGAACGGCGGGTCGAGGAAAACGAGGTCGAAGCGGGTCGCCGGTTGGCTGTCGAGGTAACGCAGCGCGTCGGCCGTCTGCACCTGGCCGACGGTGCAACGCAAGGTGCCGAGGTGTTCCTTCAGGCTGGAAACCGCCAGGCTACTGGCGTCCAGCGCCTGGCCCATGACGGCACCACGGGACAGCGCTTCGAGAAACAGCGCGCCGCTACCGGCAAACGGGTCGAGCACCTTGGCGCCCGCGACGTAGGGCGCGAGCCAGTTGAACAGGGTCTCGCGCACCCGGTCCGGCGTCGGCCGCAGGCCTGGGGCGTCCGGGAAGCTCAAGCGTCGGCTGCGCCATTCACCGCCAATGATGCGAAGTTGGTTCACACCGTTGTGCGTGGGTTTGCGGGTGGAACTCGATGAACGGGCCATTAGTGCTCCGGGACCCCGAGCGGCTGCTCGGCAGGTTTGTCAGTGGGCGCCGGCAACGGTTTTTGCGGGACGGTCGGGCCAGCGGTGACGATGACCATCTTGTCGGTGCTCAGGTGTTTGTTCAAAGCCGCCTTGACCTGCTCGACCGTCAGTTCCTGTGACTGGCGCATGAAATCTTCCAGGTAGCTCAGCGGCAAATCATAGAAGCCCATGGCGCCAAGCTGGCCAACGATGTCGGCGTTACTGGCGGTGGACAGCGGGAAACTCCCGGCCAATTCGCGCTTGGCGTCATCGAGTTCTTTCTGGGTCGGCCCGTTCTTGAGGTAATCGGCAAAGACGTCCTGCACCAGCTTGAGCGTGCCTTCACTCATCTCGGCCCGGGTCTGCAGACTGATCATGAACGGACCGCGAGCCTGCATCGCCGTGAAGCCGGAATATACGCCATAGGTCAGGCCGCGCTTTTCCCGGACCTCGGTCATCAGCCGCGTACCGAAACCACCACCGCCCAGGATCTGGTTGCCCAGGGACACGGCGGCATAATCCGGATCGTCACGGTCGATGCCCAGCTGCGCGAGCATCAGGTTGGTCTGCTTGGACGGGAATTCGATGTGGCCGATGCTCGCCTCAGGCTCCACGGGTGGCGGAGTTTTCGCCAGTGCCGGGCCTTTGGGCAGTGCGGCGGACACCTGGCTGGCAATCGCTTCGGCTTCGGCACGGGACAAGTCCCCCACCAAGGCGATCACGGCGTTACCGGCAGCATAGGCCTTGGCATGGAAGGCCTTGGCCTGGGCCAGGGTTATCTGAGGAATGCTCTGTTCGGTGCCATCGCTGGAGTGGGCGTACGGATGATCGCCATACAGGCGCTTCATCAGCTCCAGGCCCGCCAGTTTGCCGGGGTTCTGTTTCTGGTACTCGAAACCGGCGAGCATCTGGTTCTTGATGCGGGCGAACGAGTCGGCGGGGAAGATCGGCTTGCCGACGACTTCGGCGAACAGCATCAGTGCCGGCTCACGTTTGTCCGTCGCGCTGAGGCTGCGCAACGAGGCCACGGCCATGTCCCGGTAGGCGCCGTTGCCGAAGTCCGCGCCGAGGCCCTCGAAACCTTGGGCAATGGCGCTGACGTCCTTGCCGGCCACGCCTTCGTTGAGCATGGCATTGGTCAGCAGGGCAAGGCCTGGGGCATCGCCGTCCTGGCTGCTGCCGGCGGCGAAGGTCAGGCGCAGGTCGAACATCGGCAATTCCCGGGCTTCGACAAACAGGACCTTGGCGCCGTCGGCGGTTTTCCAGGTTTGCACATCGAGCTGGCGACGGCTTGGCGCCTTATCGTCCAGTTCGGCCAGCGATTGCAGTTTGTTGCCTGACTTGGCCTTGTCCAGCGCCTGGCTGGCGTTGGAACTGTTCGAAGGCGACAGGTAAAAGGCCAGCGCGGCGACCAAGGCGACCAGCGCCAGGCCGATCAGCGCCAAGCGCGATGATTTGCGCTCACTCATTGAGCTTTCTCCTCAGGCAGGACATGCGCGACGCTCAAGCGCGGGCGGGTGAAATACAGCTGGGCTGCCTTTTGGATATCCTGCGGGGTCACGCTTTGCAGTTCGGCGAGCTCGGTGTCCATCAGTTTCCAGGACAAGCCGACGGTTTCCAGTTGGCCGATCGCGGTGGCCTGGCTGGTAATGGAGTCGCGCTCATACACCAGGCCGGCGATCACCTGGGCGCGGACGCGTTCCAGCTCCTCGGCGGTCGGGGCGGTCGTCTTCAGCGCTTCCAACAAGCGCCACAGCCCGGCTTCAGCCTGGGCGAGGGTCTTGTTTTTCTGGGTGTTAGGCGTTGCCGACAGGGTGAACAATGTATCGCCACGGGTGAACGCGTCGTAGTTCGACGATCCGCCCGAGACCAGCTCTTCGCCACGTTCCAGCTGGGTCGGGATCCTGCCGCTGTAGCCGCCGTCCAGCAGGGCAGAGATCAAGCGGAGGGCGTTGACCGAGGCCTTGTCCGTCGCGGTGGCGATGCTCGGTACGTTGAATGCCAGCATGACGCTCGGCAACTGGGTCCGTACATGCAGGGTGATCTTGCGTTCGCCGGGCTCGGCCAGCTCCAGCGGGATTTTCGCCGCCGGCACGTCGCGCCGGGCGATCGGGCCAAAGTAGCGCTGGGCCAGGGTCTTCACCTCGTCCGGCGTCACGTCGCCGACGACGACCAGGGTCGCATTGTTGGGGGCGTACCAGGATTCGTACCAATGACGCAGCTCGCCGACGGTCATGCGGTCCAGGTCGGCCATCCAGCCGATGGTCGGCGTGTGGTAACCGCTGGCCGGGTAGGCCATGGCCTTGAAGCGCTCGAAGGCCTTCGACATCGGCTTGTCGTCGGTGCGCATGCGGCGCTCTTCCTTGATCACCTCGATCTCGCGACTGAACTCCTCCGGCGGCAAGCGCAGGCTGGCCATGCGGTCGGCTTCGAGCTCGAAGGCCACGCCCAGGCGGTCCCGGGCCAGTACCTGGTAATAGGCGGTAAAGTCATCGCTGGTGAAGGCGTTCTCTTCGGCACCCAGGTCGCGCAGGATCAGCGACGCTTCCCCGGGGCCGATTTTATCGCTGCCCTTGAACATCATATGTTCCAGGGCATGGGACAAACCGGTCTGGCCCGGCGTTTCGTAGCTGGAACCGACCTTGTACCAGACTTGGGAGACCACCACCGGTGCGCGGTGGTCTTCGCGCACGACGACCTTCAGGCCGTTGTCGAGGGTGAATTCATGGGTAGGTTGTGGATCGGCAGCCAAGGCTGAGAAGGGCAGACAAACCGTGCTGAGCAGCAGGCCTGCGGCGCGGCGGGCAAGAGCATTCATTCGTGTTTAAACCTGTCGGGCTGCCTGCCGGGTCTTAGCCTCAGCAGGCGAGGAGGTGCTAGGATAACGGTCCGTTTTACTGGCGGCCACGCCTATCGGGTCTTTTATCGGCCTAAGGTTGTCTGGGTTCCGTGCAGAAACGTCGGGATTTCTCCTCTATCCCTGCGTTTTCGCCGACGATGCCGTACCAGTCCTTCGAAAAAATCGACCATGAGGTGTCCTGGCGACATTTCGAGAATCTGTTGCGCGTGAACAAGCTTGATGAAACGCAGTCTGTTCAGCATCGAATATTTATCACCGAGGCGCCCTCCAGGCGCGTCGCTACCGTGAGATAGCCGTCCTCCATGTTTGGTTCCAACGACGACAAGAAGACCCCAGCTGCGGCTGGCGAGAAAAAAAGCCTGTTCGGATGGCTGCGCAAGAAGCCGCAGGAAACCGTAGTCGAACAGCCTCAACCTCAGCCTGGGCCTGCCGAAGAACCGGTGGTCGAAGAGGCCGCGCCCATTGTCTTGCCAATTGCCGAGCCGGTGTTGCAACCGGCCGAGCCTGAAGCCGAGCCAGTGCTTGAGCCGGTGCTTGAGCAACCCCTGACCCCGCCAGCCGGGCAGACACCCTGGCTGACCCTGCCCGTGGCGGAAGAGCCGGTCGCATTGGTCGAGGACGCCCAGGCGCCCCACGTCACCCCGCCAATTCCTGCCCCGCCGCAACCGGAGGAACTACCGACCGCCGTGGTCGTGCCGCCGGCTCCTGAGCCTGTTTCCGAGCCAGAGCCAGAGGCTGCTCCGACAGAGGCTCCGGCACCGGCCGAACCGCCGCGTCCTGCCGAAGAGAACAAGGTCGGCTTCTTCGCCCGCCTCAAGCAGGGCCTGTCCAAGACCAGCGCCAGCATTGGCGAAGGCATGGCCAGCCTGTTCCTGGGCAAGAAGGTCATTGATGACGAATTGCTCGAAGACATCGAAACCCGCCTGCTGACCGCCGATGTCGGCGTCGAGGCCACCTCGGTGATCATCCAGAGCCTGACCCAGAAGGTCGCTCGCAAACAGCTGACCGATGCCGATGCGCTGTACAAATCCCTGCAGGGCGAACTGACCAACCTGCTCAAGCCGGTGGAAAAACCGCTGGTGGTTGCCTCGCAGAACAAGCCGTTCGTCATCCTGGTCGTTGGCGTCAATGGTGCCGGCAAGACCACCACCATCGGCAAGTTGGCCAAGAAGCTGCAGCTCGAAGGCAAGAAAGTCATGCTCGCTGCGGGCGACACCTTCCGCGCCGCCGCGGTCGAACAGCTGCAAGTGTGGGGCGAACGCAACAAGATCCCGGTGATTGCCCAGCACACCGGCGCCGACTCCGCTTCGGTGATCTTCGACGCCGTGCAGGCTGCCAAGGCCCGTGGCATCGATGTGCTGATCGCCGACACGGCCGGTCGCCTGCACACCAAAGACAACCTGATGGAAGAGTTGAAGAAGGTTCGCCGGGTGATCGGCAAGCTCGATGCCGACGCGCCCCATGAAGTACTACTGGTGCTGGACGCCGGTACCGGCCAGAACGCTATCAACCAGGCCAAGCAGTTCAACCAGACCGTCGAACTGACCGGGCTGGCCCTGACCAAGCTTGACGGTACCGCCAAGGGCGGGGTGATCTTTGCCCTCGCCAAGCAGTTTGGCCTGCCGATTCGCTACATCGGCGTGGGTGAAGGCATCGATGACTTGCGCACCTTCGAAGCCGAGCCGTTTGTCCAGGCATTGTTTGCCGAGCGGGAGCATTCATGATTCGTTTCGAACAGGTCGGTAAACGCTATCCGAACGGTCACGTCGGCTTGCATGAGCTGAGCTTTCGGGTCCGTCGTGGCGAATTTCTGTTTGTCACCGGCCATTCCGGTGCCGGTAAAAGTACCTTGCTGCGCCTGCTCTTGGCGATGGAGCGGCCCACCACCGGCAAACTGTTGCTGGCGGGCCAGGACCTGAGCACCATCAGCAACGCCCAGATCCCCTATCTGCGGCGCCAGATTGGCGTGGTATTCCAGAATCACCAGTTGCTGTTCGATCGCACGGTGTTCAACAACGTGGCGCTACCGTTGCAGATCCTTGGATTGTCCAAGGCCGAAATCAACAAGCGCGTGGATTCGGCGCTGGAGCGCGTGGCCCTATCGGACAAGACCGACCTGTACCCGGGCGACCTGTCCACCGGCCAGCAACAGCGCGTCGGTATTGCCCGCGCCATCGTCCATCGTCCGGCCTTGCTGCTGGCGGATGAACCCACCGGTAACCTCGACCCGCGCCTGGCGGCGGAAATCATGGGTGTATTCGAAGACATCAACCGCTTGGGCACCAGCGTGCTGATCGCCAGCCATGACCTAGCGCTCATCGCACGCATGCGCCATCGCATGCTCACGTTGCAACGCGGCCGATTGATTGGCGACGGGGAGGCTGGCGCATGAGTGCTACCCGCAGCCCGAAAGTGGCCGAACGCGTGGCCCCGAAGGGTTCCGACCCGCAGCCGCAAAAGAAAAAGCGCGACGATGACGACGGCCCGGATTTCACCACGCTGTTGCACGCCTGGATCGAGAGCCATCGCGCCAGCCTGCTCGACAGCCTGCGACGCCTGGGCAAGCAGCCGATCGGCAGCTTCTTTACTTGCCTGGTCATGGCGGTGGCCTTGAGCCTGCCCATGGGCCTGTCGCTCTTGCTGAGTAATGTGGAGCGCTTGGGCGGCTCCTGGCAGCGAGCGGCGCAGATCTCCCTTTATTTGCAACTGGATGCGACGCCGGGCGAAGGCGAGGCACTGCGTGAGCAGATCAAGGCCATGCCGGGCGTGGCCGATGCCGAATACGTGGGGCGCGAGCAAGCGCTTGAAGAGTTCCAGCAGCAATCCGGCCTGGGCGAAGCCCTCAAGGAACTGCCGGAGAACCCTCTTCCGGGCGTGGTGCTGGTCACCCCGAATGAGGTCGACAAGCCGACCCTTGAAGCATTAAGACAAAGACTTTCCGAATTGCCGAAGGTACAACAAGCGCAACTTGATCTAGTCTGGGTCGAGCGTCTTGCGGCGATCCTCAAGCTCGGCGACCGCTTTGTCTTCGGTCTGACGGTGCTGCTGGTTTCCGCATTACTTTTGGTGATAGGCAATACCATTCGTCTTCATATTGAAAACCGCCGCACCGAGATAGAAGTGATTAAACTCGTCGGCGGTACGGACAGTTATGTGCGCAGGCCCTTCCTTTATATGGGGGCGCTGTATGGCTTCGGTGCCGGCATCCTGTCCTGGGGCGTATTGGCGTTCGGCCTGGACTGGCTGAACGATGCGGTAGTGGGGTTGGCCGGTTTGTACGGCAGTGATTTTTCGCTGGCCGGTGTGCCAGCCGCCGACGGTCTGTCGCTCTTGCTTGGCGCGGTGCTGTTGGGTTATATCGGTGCATGGATTGCGGTAGCACGCCACCTGCGTGAGCTTGCTCCAAAATAGTGTTTTTTTGCGCGTATTGACCTTTCAGGTTTTGTGGGAACTTGTCCTACGGTTCCCGGTCAATTTTCGCAGTGCTGAACTGCACGAGTTATGTGAGTCGGAGGTTTTTTCGTATGACCACTTCTTTGCAACCTGCTTATGCTCTAGTCCCGGGTGCGAACCTCGAGGCCTATGTGCATACGGTGAACAGCATTCCATTGCTGACGCCCGAGCAGGAGCGTGAACTGGCCGAGAGTCTCTATTATGAGCAGGATCTTGAGGCGGCTCGGCAGATGGTGCTCGCCCACCTGCGTTTTGTCGTACACATTGCCCGCAGCTATTCAGGCTACGGGCTGGCCCAGGCCGACCTGATCCAGGAAGGCAACGTTGGCCTGATGAAGGCGGTCAAGCGTTTCAACCCGGAAATGGGTGTGCGCCTGGTGTCGTTTGCCGTGCACTGGATCAAGGCGGAAATCCACGAATTCATCCTGCGCAACTGGCGGATCGTGAAAGTCGCGACCACCAAGGCCCAGCGCAAGCTGTTCTTCAACTTGCGCAGCCAGAAGAAACGCCTGGCCTGGCTGAGCAACGACGAAGTCCATCGCGTGGCTGAAAGCCTTGGTGTAGAGCCTCGGGAAGTGCGCGAGATGGAAAGCCGCCTGACGGGCCATGACATGGCCTTCGATCCGGCCGCCGAAGCAGACGACGACAGCGCTTTCCAATCGCCGGCCAACTACCTGGAAGACCACCGATATGACCCGGCGCGTCAACTGGAGGACGCTGATTGGAGTGACAACTCCAACACCAACCTGCACGAAGCGCTGGAAGTGCTGGACGAGCGCAGCCGTGACATTCTCTACCAGCGCTGGCTGGCCGAGGAGAAAGCCACGCTGCACGACCTGGCGCAGAAGTACAACGTGTCGGCAGAGCGGATTCGCCAGCTCGAGAAGAGCGCGATGAACAAGCTCAAGGTGTCGATCGCGGCTTGACCTGCGGTTGCAGCGATAAAAAAACGCCCCGATCAGTGATGATCGGGGCGTTTTTGTTTGTGTGATGCAAGCGGTCAACTCCAGCCCTGTGGGAGCGAGCTTGCTCGCGATAGCGGTGGGTCAGGCGATATCTCTGCTGAATGCTCGATTGTCATCGCGAGCAAGCTCGCTCCCACAGTTGAGTATCGGTGTCTGGGTTACTGCGCCCAAGGCGCCCGTCGCGCCCGATCGAGCTCCAGCAGATAACCGTCGCCGCCCAATTGGTTCATCTGCTGGCGAATCCAGCCTGCCCGCCTGAGCACATAGGGGCTCGGCCGGCTGGCGCTCCATTTCCGCGGGTTGGGCAATACCGCCGCCAGCAGGCTGGCCTGTTGCCGCGACAAGCCGTCGGCACCGACGCGAAAGTGATGCCGCGCCGCCGCTTCGGCCCCGAACACCCCGTCATCCCACTCGACACTGTTGAGGTACACCTCGAGGATCCGTTGCTTGGGCCAGAACACTTCGATCAGTGCAGTGAACCAGGCTTCCAGCCCCTTGCGCAGCCAACTGCGGCCCGACCACAGGAAAAGGTTTTTTGAAACTTGCTGGCTAAGGGTGCTGGCGCCACGAATCGAACCGCCACGCCCGTTATGGGCGAATGCGGCCTGGATCGCGCCGATGTCGAAGCCCCAGTGCTCGGGGAATTTCTGGTCTTCGCCGGCGATCACCGCAATCTTGAGATTGTTGGATATTTGGTCCCAAGGCTGCCAGTCACGCTGCAGGTCGATCGGCTCTCCGCCGAACCAGGACTCAACCTTGCGCTCGATCATCAGCGCGGTGAACGGCGGCGGCACCACGCGAAACAGCAGCACCAGCACAACGCTGCCAACGGCGAACCAGAGCAGGGCTTTGAGGAATCGTCGAAACAATGTACGCAGCATAGAGATGGCTTGGCCGAACCCGTCGAGCGGGCCATTATACAGACCCTGCCCACCGAGTCTGACTGGAGTTCCCATGTTGCGTAGCTTTCTGATGCTGGCGGCTTTTTTTGGCTTCACCGGCGTCGCGCTGGGAGCATTTGCCGCCCATGGCCTGAAAAACCGCCTGAGCGCCGATTACCTGGCGATTTTCCACACCGGGGTTACCTACCAGCTGGTGCACACCCTGGCGCTGCTCGGCGTCGCATTGTTGGCTACGCACATCCCTGGCCGTATCGTCACATGGGCCGGTATTTCGTTTGTGGTCGGCATCCTGCTGTTCTCCGGCAGCCTTTATTTGTTGACCCTTACAGGCATCACCAAGTTGGGCATGATCACGCCCTTGGGCGGCGTGGCCTTCCTGATTGGCTGGTTGTGCCTGGGCCTTGCCGCTTGGCGGCTGAGCTGACCAGCGAGTCCATTTCATGACGAATGGCTTGGGTCGCCCAGACTGATCGGGCTAGAATGCCAGCCCCTAAAAATGATGGCGGCATCCGGCATGCGCATTCAATTGAACGGCGAACCCCTTGAACTGCCCGACGGCGAAACCGTTGCGACCCTGCTGACCCGTCTGGAACTCGCCGGACGCCGTGTCGCAGTGGAACTCAACCTGGATATCGTCCCGCGCAGCCAGCATGCCGACACCACGTTGAACGATGGCGACAGCGTCGAAGTGGTCCACGCCATCGGCGGCGGCTAGGCGCCTCGGTTTCGCAGCCTTTCGCAAGAACCTCACCCCTACAGAGGATTTCCCATGAGCATCGTTCGTAGCGACAAGCCCTTCGTCCTGGCCGGTCGTACCTACCAGTCGCGCTTGCTGGTAGGCACCGGCAAATACCGCGACATGGAAGAGACCCGCCTGGCCATCGAGGCCTCGGGCGCCGAGATCGTGACCGTCGCCGTGCGCCGCACCAACATCGGCCAGAACCCGGGCGAACCTAACCTGCTGGATATCCTGCCGCCGGATCGCTACACCATCCTGCCAAACACTGCCGGTTGCTTTGACGCCATCGAGGCCGTGCGCACCTGCCGCCTGGCCCGTGAGCTGCTCGACGGCCACAACCTGGTGAAGCTGGAAGTGCTGGCGGACCAGAAAACCCTGTTCCCCAACGTGATCGAGACCCTCAAGGCTGCCGAGACCCTGGTCAAGGAAGGTTTCGACGTGATGGTCTACACCAGCGATGACCCGATCATCGCCCGTCAACTGGCGGAAATCGGCTGCATCGCGGTCATGCCGCTGGCCGGCCTGATCGGCACCGGCCTGGGGATCTGCAACCCGTACAACCTGCAGATCATCCTGGAAGAAGCCAAGATCCCGGTATTGGTGGATGCCGGTGTCGGTACCGCCTCCGACGCCACCATCGCCATGGAGCTGGGTTGCGAAGCGGTGCTGATGAACTCGGCCATCGCCCACGCCCAGCAGCCGATCCTGATGGCCGAAGCCATGAAACACGCCATCGTCGCCGGTCGCCTGGCGTACCTGGCCGGTCGCATGCCGAAAAAACTTTACGCCAGCGCGTCCTCGCCGCTGGATGGTCTGATCAAGTAAGAGCCATTGATGACTGAATCGAACGACACGCCTGTCCTCCCGGAAGAAGGCGAAGAGCGCCAGCACCGCCGCATCAAGAGTTTCGTGATGCGCGCCGGGCGCATGACGGAAGGCCAGCAACGCGGCCTGGAGCAGGGCGCCCCGCTTTATGTCCTGCCCCTGGCGGACGCACCGGTCGACTTCGACCAGGTTTTCGGCCGCTCGGCGCCGCGCTCGCTGGAAATCGGCTTCGGCATGGGCCACTCGTTGCTGGAAATGGCCGCCGCTTCGCCGGAGCAGGATTTCATCGGCGTGGAGGTTCATCGTCCCGGCGTCGGTGCGCTGCTCAATGGCGTGCTGACCCAAGGGCTGACCAACCTGCGGGTCTACGATTGCGACGCCATCGAAGTGCTCAACCGCTGCGTGGCTGACAACAGCCTCGACCGGCTGATGCTGTTCTTTCCGGATCCTTGGCACAAAAGCCGCCACCACAAGCGCCGGATCGTCCAGGCGTCGTTCGCCGAGCTGGTGCGTAGCAAGTTGAAGGTCGGTGGTGTGCTGCACATGGCCACCGATTGGGAACCCTATGCCGAATACATGCTGGAAGTGATGAACGTCGCCCCGGGTTATCGCAACCTGGCGGAAGATGGTCGCTGCGTACCGCGCCCGGCCGAACGGCCGATCACCAAGTTCGAACGCCGTGGCGAACGGCTTGGGCATGGGGTTTGGGATTTGAAGTTCGAGAAGCTGGCGTAAGCACCCGAAGATCCTGCTGAAATGGGATCCCCTGTGGGAGCGAGCTTGCTCGCGATAGCGGCATAACAGTCAACCTTGATGTTGGATGTTATGGCCTCATCGCGAGCAAGCTCGCTCCCACAGTTGTTTTAGGTGACCGGGTCAGCGCCGATCCGCGACTACACCTATCAACACCAGCACCACCAACAACACCGGCGCCAGGCTGTAGTTGTTGAACTGGCTCAAGCCCCGGACGATCCACGGCGTGGCGTAGATCAGCGCGGCGCCGCTGCCGATCATGCACAGCAGGGCAATCAGCGGGACGCGCAACGCGCCGGCGATGCTGCCCAGGCGTTGTTCGACCCAGCCCTTGATATCGGCACCAAACAGCACCAGCAAGCAGCCTACCAATGCCAGGGAGATTTCCGACAGGTTGCTGCGGCTCCAGCGGGACACGGTGGCGAGCAGGTCGAGTACCAGATCCATTCGATTTCCTTGTGTTGATCAGCTCAGAAATGTCTGCAGCAAGTCGTTGAGAAACAGCCGTCCGCGCTCGGTCGCCGCCAGACGTGACGGTTCGACCTGCAACAAACCACTTTGTTCGGCCTCGCGCCGGCCTTCGGCCAGGCTCTCCAAGGACAGGCCAGTGCGCTCCGGATAAAGCTGCGCCGCTACACCTTGGGTGAGTCGCAGCGCGTTCATCAGGAACTCGAAAGGCAGTTCTTCATTGGCGAGGTTTTTCTCGCCGGCCAGGTAACGCTTGGCGGGGTTGAGATAATCCTTGGGCAAGCGGGTCTTCCAGGTGCGCACGATGCGCCCGTCTGGATGGCTGAGCTTGCCGTGGGCCCCGGCGCCGATGCCGATGAAGTCGCCAAAGCTCCAATAATTGAGGTTGTGCCGCGCCGCCCGACCGGGCTGGGCGTAGGCCGAGACTTCGTATTGGGCGTAGCCGTGTTCGGCGAGCAGGGCTTGCCCGGCTTCCTGGATGTCCCACAGCGTGTCGTCTTCCGGCAAGGTCGGCGGCTGGTTCCAGAACACTGTGTTCGGCTCCAGCGTCAGCTGATACCAGGACAAATGGGTGGGCTTGAGGGCGATAGCCTGGCGCAGATCACCCAACGCGTCTTCGAGGGACTGGTCGGGCAGGCCATGCATCAAGTCGAGATTGAAGTTATCGAACCCGGCCTGACGGGCCATGCCGGCGGCGCGCACCGCCTCGTCACCGTTATGGATCCGGCCCAGCGCTTCAAGCTTGGCCTGTTGAAAGCTCTGGATGCCAATGGACAGGCGATTGATGCCCAGCGCCCGGTAAGCGACGAACTTTTCTTGCTCGAACGTGCCGGGGTTGGCTTCCAAAGTGATTTCAATGTCCGGCGCGAAGGGGATGCGTGCCTCGACACCTTGAAGCAACCGCCCCAAGGCCTGGGCGCTGAACAGGCTTGGCGTACCGCCGCCGAAAAATATCGAACTCAGTTCACGACCATGAACCGCGTGCAGATCCTGGTCGAGATCGGCCAGCAAGGCGTCGACATACTCTTCTTCCGGCAACTGCGGGCTGGCGGTGTGGGAGTTGAAATCGCAATACGGGCATTTGCGCACGCACCATGGAATGTGAACGTACAACGCCAAGGGCGGCAGCACCGGCAGCGGCGCCCGAGGTATTTGTACACCGCCGTGGATCAGCGGTGCGGGGGAGTCGGTGGTCATTGCAGGCCCAGGCGTTGACGCAGCAAGGCCATGGCGCGGGCGCGGTGGCTCAGTTGGTTCTTTTCCACCGGCCCCAGCTCGGCGCTCGAGCAATTGCGCTCCGGCACCCAGAACAGCGGGTCGTAGCCAAAACCGTGCTCGCCGCTGGCCTCGGTGAGAATGCGCCCGTGCCACAGGCCTTCGCAGAGGATCGGCAACGGATCGTCGGCATGACGCACCAGGGCCAGCACGCAAACGAACTGTGCGCCGCGCTCGGCTTCAGGCACGTCCTTGAGGGCATCGAGCAGCTTGGCGTTGTTCGCCGCGTCACCTTTGCCGTCAGCGTAACGGGCCGAATAGATGCCTGGCGCGCCGCCTAGGAAATCCACCGCCAGGCCGGAATCGTCGGCCAGCGCCGGCAAGCCCGAGATGCGTGCGGCATTGCGGGCCTTGAGGATAGCGTTCTCGACGAACGACAAACCGGTTTCTTCCGGCTCGACCTGGCTGAATTCACCGATCGAGCGCAGTTGCACCGATCCGCCGAGCATCGCCTGCAGTTCCTTGAGTTTGCCGGCGTTGTGGCTGGCCAGTACGAGTTGGGTGAAGTTCATCATTCGCCGGGGAACAGTTCCTGGTTGAAGTTGAGGGTGTTGATCTTGTCGCCAATCTGCACCTTGATCTCGAAGGTGCGGGTTTCCTGCTGGGGCACCGGGTATTGGGCGATGTAGTAGATCGCGCCTTGTTCGGTGACTTGCTTGAATTTCAGCGGGACGCTGTGGCTGGTGAGGTCCTTCACCGTGCCGCTGACCTGGGCCATCAAAGGCTTGCCAGCCTTTATGACCGAAACATTGATCACGCCCTGGTTCTTGCTGCGGATCAGTTCGGCGCCCTTGGCGATCTCCGGTGTCAGGAAGGTGGAGTTGAAGGTGTTGTAGTGCACGGTGACGTCACCGAACACTTCCTTGCGCTCGGCCTTGATGACATCGGCGGCCATGGCGCCGACGCTCAGGCAAGTGGTGATTAACAACAACGCTAGACGTTTCATGTCGTGCTCCTGAAAAGGCTGGTGCTCACACGGCGACCCGGTGGTCGGCGAGGCCCGGGCTGCTGACCCGATAGATGCCTATTTCACCTAACAGATTAGGCCATAGCTTGCTGGCCCACCCGTGGCGGTGCTGCTGGTCCACCGCCAGGCGATCAATGACCTTGGCTTCGCGTTCGCGGCACAACTCCTCGAAATCCTCGAACGTACAGAAATGAATATTCGGTGTGTTGTACCAGGTGTAGGGCAAGAACTCCGACACCGGCATCCGCCCCTTGCTCGCCAGGTACCAGCGGCAGCGCCAGTGGCCGAAGTTGGGGAAGGTGATGATGCACTGGCGACCGACGCGCAGCATTTCGTCGAGGATCTTGTCCGGGTAATGCACGGCTTGCAGGGCCTGGGTCATGACCACGATGTCGAAGCTGTTGCTGGCAAAATTGCCCAGGCCCTTGTCCAGGTCCTGCTCGATGACGTTGATGCCCTTGGCTACGCATTCGGCGATGTTTTCCGGGTCGTTTTCCAGCCCGTAGCCCGTCACTTGCTTGTTGTCGCGCAGCCAGGTCAGCAGTTCGCCGTTGCCGCAGCCCAGGTCGAGCACGCGGCTGCCGGCGGGGATCCATTCCTGGATGATGTCCAGATCGGCTCTCATGGCGTCCTCACAGCGTAATACGGTTCATGTAGTTGCCGAACGCCTGCAGGTAGCGCGGGATCGGAATCAAAAAGGCGTCGTGGCCCTGGGGGGCGTCGATTTCCAGATAGCAGACGTCCTTGCGCGCGGCCATCAACGCGTCCACCAGCTCCCGCGAACGGGCCGGGGAGAAGCGCCAGTCGGTGGTGAACGACATCACGCAGAACTTGGCGGTGGCATTGGCGAAGGTCTTCGCCAGGTCATCGTCGAAGTTCGCCGCCGGGTCGAAGTAGTCCAGCGCCTTGGTCATCAGCAGGTAGGTGTTGGCGTCGAAACGTCCCGAGAACTCCTCGCCCTGATAACGCAGGTAGCTTTCGACCTGGAATTCCACGCTGTGGAAGTCGTAGTTGAGCTTCTCGCTCTTGAGGCCACGGCCGAATTTCTCACCCATGGAGTCGTCGGACAGATAGGTGATATGCCCAACCATCCGCGCCAGCATCAGCCCGCGCTTGGGGATCACGCCGTGTTCCTGGAACGAACCGCCGTGGAATTCGGGGTCGGTGAGGATCGCCTGGCGCGCCACTTCGTTGAAGGCGATGTTCTGCGCCGACAACTTGGGCGCCGAGGCAATTGCCAGGCAATGGCGCACGCGGTCCGGGTAGGTGATTGTCCATTGCAGGGCCTGCATGCCGCCTAGGCTGCCGCCGATCACCGCCGCCCATTGGCCAATGCCAAGGCGGTCGGCCAGGCGCGCCTGGCTGTGGACCCAGTCTTCCACGGTCAACACCGGGAAATCGGCGCCGAAGGGCTTGCCGGTCTCCGGGTTGATACTGCTCGGGCCAGTGGAACCGTTGCAACCGCCGAGGTTGTTCAGGCTGACTACGAAGAAACGGTTGGTGTCGATGGGCTTGCCCGGGCCGATGCAACTGTCCCACCAGCCGGGCTTGCGGTCGTCGGCGCTGTGGTAGCCGGCGGCGTGGTGATGCCCCGACAAGGCGTGGCAAATCAGCACGGCGTTGCTCGCCTTGGCGTTGAGGGTGCCGTAGGTTTCGTAGATCAGGTCATAGGCTGGCAACGAACGGCCGCAGGCCAGGGCCAGTGGCTCGCTGAAATGCGCCATTTGCGGCGTCACCAGACCAACGGAATCGGGGGGAAAGGCAGCTGGCATCGACCCTGCTCTCGTTGAAATGAGGCGTAAGTCTAAAGACCGCTGGGGTTAGCGGCAAGCAAAGGCGCAGCCGGGAATTCCAACGATGCGACAGCATTTATTCGTGGCGAGGGGATTTATCCCCGTTGGGCTGCGAAGCAGCCCTGAAACCTGAGTATGCGGAGTATCAGGCTGACCGAGTTGTCTGCTTTGGGGCCGCTTCGCGGCCCAGCGGGGATAAATCCCCTCGCCACAGACAGGTCCTTTGCCACGGGGATCAGGTTGCCTGGATCAGATCAGCACCCGCAGGATCTCCGGCATCATGGTCATCGCCGCCAGGTTGTTGATCACCAGCATGTCGATCAGCTTGAGCACCATGAACGCCAGGATCGGCGAGATGTCCAGGCCACCCAGGTTCGGCACGATGCGGCGGAACGGCGCGAGGGCCGGCTCGCAGATCTGGTTCACCAGCTCGGCGCCCGGGTTGTGGCTGCCCGGTGCGACCCAGGACAGGATCACGCTGATGATCATCGCGAAGAAAAAGATGTTCAGGAACAGCGCAGTCACGCCAATGAGCGACCAGATCAGCAGTTGCAGCGGATTGCCGGTGGTGCCGTAGGTCAGCAGCAGGGTGAGGGCCATCAGCGCAAGCTGCACCAGGATCGCCAGCACCAGTGAAGACATGTCCAGGCCGAACAGGCTAGGAATGATCCGGCGCAACGGCTTGAGCAATGGCTGGGTAGCCTTGACGACGAACTGGCACAGCGGGTTGTAGAAGTTGGCGCGCACCAGTTGCAGCACGAAGCGCATCAGCACGATCAGCAGGTACAGGCTGCCGAGGGTTTGCAGGACATAGACCGCTGCAGTGTTCAATCCAATCATGAATGGCTCCTTATTGGCCCAGTTGTTCGGCCATTTCGGCCGAGCGGTGCGCGGCGGCGCCGAGTGCTTTTTCCACGAGGGCTTCGAAGCCGCCAGCCTGGAATGATTTGATGGCCGCTTCCGTGGTGCCGGCCGGCGAGGTCACGCGGCGCCGCAGCTCCGCCGCATCGACATCACTGGACACCGCCATGTGCGCGGCGCCGAGGGCGGTTTGCAAGGTCAGTTGCGCAGCGGTTTCCCGTGACAGGCCGAGTTTTTCGCCGGCGGCGGTCATGGCTTCGATCAGCAGGAAGAAATACGCCGGGCCCGAGCCGGAGACGGCGGTGACGGCGTCCAGTTGCTGCTCGGTGTCCAGCCACAGTGCCAGGCCTACGGCCGAGAGCAATTGTTCGGCCTGCTGGCGTTGCGCGGCGGTCACTTGTTCGGTGGCGAACAGGCCGCTGACGCCCTGGCGCAGCAGCGCCGGGGTATTGGGCATGCAGCGTACGATCGGCTGGGCACCGAGCCAGTTGTCCATGCTCGCGCAGGTAATCCCGGCGGCAATCGACACGATCAGTTGATGTGGCTGAAGATTCGGGCGAAGGGCTTCGCACACGCTTTTCATCGCTTGCGGCTTGACCGCCAGCACCACGACATCCACGCCGTCGATGGCCTTGGCATTGTCGGCAAAAGTCTCGATGCCGTGCTCGGCGCTCACCCGGTTGCGGGTCTCTTCACCCGGATCGCTGGCGCGGATCTGCGCAGCGTCCAGGCCCTTGGCCCGCAGGCCGCCGATCAGGCTGGCGGCCATGTTGCCGGCGCCGATAAAGGCAATACGCATGTTGCTCATGACGGGTCCTTATAAAAAGTGAGTGAGTCAGCTGGGCGATTGGCCATAGTCCCGAGCCCCGAATAACGCAGTACCGATGCGCACCCAGGTGGCGCCTTGGGCAATGGCGGATTCGAGGTCATGGCTCATGCCCATCGATAACGTATCCAGGGGCAGGTCCAGGCTGGCTTGCAGGCGCTGGACGGCGGCAAAGGAAGCATCCTGTTCGGCGCGATCGTCGGTCGGTTCGGGAATGGCCATCAGCCCGCGCAACTTGAGGCGCGGCAAGGCACTGATGGCGTTGGCCAGGGCGGGCAGGTCTGCGGGCGTGCAGCCGGATTTGCTGGCTTCGCCGCTGACGTTGACCTGGATGCAGATGTTCAACGGTGGCAGCTCGGCTGGCCGCTGCTCGGACAAACGCTGTGCAATTTTCAAGCGATCCACGGAATGCACCCAGTCGAAATGTTCGGCGATAGCGCGCGTCTTGTTCGATTGAATGGGGCCGATGAAGTGCCAGATCAAGGGCAGGTCGGTCAGTTCAGCCTGTTTGCCCAGGGCTTCCTGCAGGTAGTTCTCGCCGAAGTCACGCAGGCCGGCGGCATAGGCTTCGCGCAGGGCCTGGGCGGGCTTGGTCTTGCTCACGGCCAGCAGTTGAACGCTGTGTCCGGTGCGCTGCGCGGCCTGTTCCGCCGCATGGATGCGCGATCTAACCTGAGCAATGTTGTCTGCTATCGTGGTCATAAAGAAAGGCCAGCGGGTCTGAGGTTCGCGGCATTCTACTGGAATTGAGGAGCGCTATGGATATCACTGAACTGCTGGCGTTCAGCGCCAAACAAGGGGCGTCGGACTTGCACTTGTCTGCCGGACTGCCGCCGATGATCCGTGTCGATGGCGATGTGCGGCGGATCAACCTGCCGGCGTTGGACCACAAGCAGGTCCATGAATTGATTTACGACATCATGAATGACCGGCAGCGAGTGGATTACGAAAAGTTTCTGGAAACCGACTTTTCCTTCGACGTGCCGGGCGTGGCACGGTTTCGGGTCAATGCCTTCAACCAGAATCGTGGCGCGGGAGCGGTGTTCCGGACCATCCCTTCGAAAGTCCTGACCATGGAAGACCTGGGGATGGGCGAGGTGTTTCGCAAGATCACCGAGGCCCCACGCGGACTCGTGCTGGTGACCGGGCCGACCGGTTCAGGCAAGTCCACCACCCTGGCCGCGATGATCGATTACCTGAACAGCCACAAGCACCATCACATCCTTACCATCGAGGACCCGATCGAGTTCGTCCATGAACCGCGTAAATGCCTGATCAACCAACGCGAGGTGCACCGTGACACCCAGGGCTTCTCAACGGCCCTGCGCTCGGCCCTGCGGGAAGATCCGGACGTGATCCTGGTGGGCGAGATGCGCGACCTGGAAACCATTCGCTTGGCGTTGACCGCCGCTGAAACCGGACACTTGGTGTTCGGGACCCTGCACACCACATCGGCAGCCAAGACCATCGACCGGGTGGTGGACGTGTTCCCCGGTGACGAGAAGTCCATGGTTCGCTCGATGTTGTCGGAGTCGTTGCAGGCGGTGATTTCCCAGACGCTGGTCAAGAAGATCGGCGGCGGCCGGGTCGCGGCGCACGAAATCATGCTCGGCACCTCGGCCATCCGCAATCTCATCCGGGAAGACAAGATCGCGCAGATGTATTCGTCGATCCAGACCGGTGGCTCGCTGGGGATGCAGACGCTGGATATGTGCCTGAAGGAACTGGTCAACAAGGGAGTGATCAGCCGCGAGCACGCACGGGAGCGGGCGCGTACGCCGGATAATTTCTAGGAAAAGGGTTGTGGGCTTTTTGTGGCGAGGGGATTTATCCCCGCTGGGCGCGAAGCGCCCCCAAAATGCACAGGCCTGCACCTTATCTGGACCAGCCATTTTTGGGGCTGCTCCGCAGCCCAGCGGGGATGAATCCCCTCGCCACAGAAGCCAGTGATCAGCGCTGAACCACTCGCATCGCACCCGGTTCTTTCGGCAGCACCCGCTTGGCAACCACGTAATGGGTGTTCCAATACGGCTTGTTCAGCGTGTCGATGGTCACCGATTTGCCACGGCGCGGTGCGTGGATGAAGCGGTCGTTGCCCAGATAGATGGCCACATGGTTGACCCGGCGGCTCTTGAGCTTGAAGAAAATCAGGTCGCCGGGCTTCAAGTCCTTGCGCTCGACTTTCTCGCCGTGGCCGGCCGCCATCGCATTGGACGTGCGCGGCAGGTCGAACGTGGAGTCGTTGAAGGCGTATTTCACCAGGCCGCTGCAATCGAAACCTTTACTTGGGCTGCTGCCGCCCCAACGGTAAGGTGTACCGAGGACATTCACGGCGCGGCTCAACACGTTGCTGGTGGTCTTGGTCGCCATGGGAGGCACCAACCGGCTGTGAGCCGTGCTCACGCGCTGGACGCCTTGCTTGTTCTTGCTCGACGGAGCAGAAACATGGGATTTCGGGGTGTAGCCATTGATGTTGGGAAGACGTTGCTCACGATTGGTGGCGTGGGCGGCCAGTGGCAATAATAGGCAAAGGGTCAGCCATGTCTTGAAAAATGGACGCATTAGGCAGGGCTCATAAAGGTTAGCGCGCAACTTTATAACAGCTTTTTTTCGCATTCCGAGGCCGTTTGTCGATCCGAAACCCAGCGTGTCCTGCGCATAATTGCGACAATTTGGCCCGATTGTCAGACACAAGCCCCGTACTACGGGCGTTTCCCCGGCTCGGGTCGCCCAGGACCGCTTGTCGGCGAGACACAAAAAAGTCACAAAAAGTCCGAACAAATTTTTCTATCAAGGCAAAAGAGACCACTCATGAACAGCTATCAGCAGGAAGCAATTCGCGATACCCACAGCAAGGTCATCGGGTATCTGCTGTGGATTTTCGGGTTTACCGGCGCTCACCGTTTCTACTACGGCAAGCCGGTCACCGGCACGATCTGGTTTTTCACCTTCGGCCTGCTGGGCATCGGTTGGTTGATCGACCTGTTCCTGATCCCGGCCATGGACCGCGAAGCGGACCTGCGATTCACCCCTGGGCCGATCGAGTACAGCGTGGCGTGGATCCTGCTCACGTTCCTCGGGGTGCTTGGCGTACATCGGATGTATCAGGGCAAATGGCTCAGCGGGATCCTGTACCTGCTGACCGGCGGGGTATTTTTCCTGGGCGTGCTGTATGACTTCTGGACGCTGAATGATCAGGTGTCGATTCGTAATGCGCAGAAGCGTGGGGCTTTTCACTAAGACCGAGTCGCCTGCATCGCGAGCAAGCTCGCTCCGACATTGGATCGGAGGTGTTCACATACCCTGTGTTCACCGAAGATCCCTGTGGGAGCGAGCTTGCTCGCGATAGACGCGACTCGATTTTTTAGGCCTGGTGGGTAATCCGCCCATCCATCAGGGTATAGCGCACCACCCCCGGCAAACTGTGTCCCAGGAACGGGCAGTTATCGCCCTTGGAACGCCAGGCCTCGCCGGCCACGGTTGACGCGGCTGGGTCGAACAGCACCAGGTCCGCCGCTGCGCCCACCGCGAGTTTCCCCGCCGGCAGTTGCAATGCCTGGGCCGGGCCGGCGCTCAGGCGGGCCAGCAATGTCGGCAAATCCAGCAAACCGTCTTCCACCAGCGTCAGGGCCAGCGGCAGCAGCAGTTCGACGCTGCTGATACCCGGCTCGGTGGCGCCGAACGGTGCGAGCTTGGCGTCGCGCTCGTGGGGTTGGTGATGGCTGGAGATGGCCGAGATCACCCCGGATTTCACCGCCTCGCGCAAACCATCGCGGTCGGCGCGGGTGCGCAGCGGAGGCTGCACGTGATAGACGCTGTTGAAATCGATCAGCGCTTCATCGGTCAGGATCAACTGGTACAGCGCCACATCGGCGGTCACCGGCAGGCCACGGGCCTGGGCCTGGGCGATCAACGCCGCGCCGCGAGCGCTGGTCAGTTGGCTGAAGTGGGCGCGCACGCCGCTTTGTTCCACCAACAGCAGGTCCCGGGCCAAGGCCACGGTCTCGGCGGTTTCCGGAATGCCCGGTAGGCCGAGGAAACTGGCGGTCGGGCCTTCATGAGCGAGGCCACCTTCGGCCAGATCATGGTCCTGGGAGTTGAAGATCACCGTCAGGCCGAAGGTCGCCGCATATTCCAGGGCGCGGCACAGGGTACGGGTGTTGCGGAAACTGTTCAGGCCGTTGCCGAACGCCACGCAGCCGGCGTCACGCAGGGCGATGAGCTCGGCCAGTTGTTCGCCTTCCAGGCCTTTGCTCAGTGCGCCAATCGGGAAGACCTTGGTGTTGCCGGCTTCGCGGGCGCGGTCGAGGATCAGTTCGGCCACGGCCGAGGTGTCCAGCACCGGTTTGGTCTGCGGCGGGCAGCACAGGCTGGTCACGCCACCGGCGGCGGCGGCGCGGGTTTCGCTGACGATACTGCCTTTGCGGCTGTAGCCCGGCTCGCGCAGGGCGACGTTCAGGTCCACCAGGCCGGGGGCGGCGACCAGGCCTTTCGCGTCGAGGGTCTGGACCGCCGCGAAACCTGCCGGCGCGGCGCCAAGGGCGATGATCTTGCAGGCATCGATATGAATATCAGTCACTTGATCCAGGCCACTGGCTGGATCGATCACGCGTGCGCCGAGAATGCTGAGCTTCACTGGGCGTTCTCCTGGTCGAATTGGCGCTGGGCCGTTTGCCCGCTCATGGCCATGGACAACACGGCCATGCGGATGGCGATGCCGTAGGTCACTTGGTTGAGAATCACCGAGTGCGGCCCGTCAGCCACCGCCGACTCGATCTCCACGCCGCGGTTGATCGGCCCCGGGTGCATGACGATGGCATCCGGCTTGGCCCCGGCGAGTCGCGCCGTGGTCAGGCCGAACAGGCGGTAGAACTCGCCTTCGCTGGGCAGCAGGCCGCCGGTCATGCGCTCGCGTTGCAGGCGCAGCATGATCACCACGTCCACATCCTTGAGGCCTTCGGTCATGTCGGTGTAGACCTTCACGCCGTATTGCTCGACGCCGATGGGCAGCAGGGTCTTCGGCGCGATCACGCGGATGTCCGGGCAACCGAGGGTCTTGAGGGCCAGCATGTTGGAGCGGGCCACTCGCGAGTGCAGGATGTCACCGACGATCGCTACCGACAGGTTTTCAAAGCTGCCCTTGTGCCGACGGATCGTCAGCATGTCGAGCATGCCCTGGGTCGGGTGCGCATGCCGGCCGTCGCCGCCGTTGATGATCGCCACCTGGGGGCAGACATGTTCGGCAATGAAGTGCGCCGCACCGGAGTCGCCGTGGCGCACGACGAACATGTCGGCGGCCATGGCTTCGAGGTTGCGCAGGGTGTCGAGCAGGGTTTCACCCTTGCTCGCCGAGGACGTGGACACGTTGAGGGTGATCACGTCCGCCGATAGCCGCTGGGCCGCCAGTTCGAATGTAGTGCGGGTACGGGTGGAGTTTTCGAAGAACACGTTGCACACGGTCTTGCCGCGCAGCAACGGGACTTTCTTCACCGCCCGGGCACCGACTTCGAGGAACGAGTCGGCGGTGTCGAGGATTTCTGTCAGCAGCTCGCGGCGCAGGCCGTCGAGGGACAGGAAGTGCCGCAGCTGGCCCTGATCGTTGAGCTGCAGCGGGCGCTTGGTTTCGAGAGGCGTCATCGCGATGGACTCTTACAAGGGCAGTTAAAGGGCAAGGTCTTGCAGTTCGAGTTGCAGCGGTGAAGGCCCGGAGAGCTTGACTCGCTCGTGGGCGGCCAGCGCCAGCGTCGCGCCGACCACGTTCGGGCGGATCGGCAGCTCGGCGGCGTCCAGGTCCAGCAGGCACACCAGCGTCACGCTGGCCGGGCGGCCGTAGTCGAACAGTTCGTTCATGGCGGCGCGGATGGTCCGGCCGCTCATCAGCACGTCGTCGATCAGCACCAGGTGCTGGCCTTCGATCTCGAACGGCAGGGCCGAAGGGCGCACCTGTGGATGCAGGCCGTTCTGGCTGAAGTCGTCGCGGTAGAAGGACACGTCCAGGGTGCCCAGCGGCGAATCGATGCCCAGTTCATCGAGCAAGGCCTGGGCGACCCAAACGCCACCGGTGCGAATGCCGATGTAGCGCGGTTCGCTGATGCCGCGTTGTTCCAGGTGCGCCGTGAGACGGATCGCCATCTGGCTGATCAGTTCGGCAGGATTGGGCAGGCTCATGCTGGCTCCTTCAGGTTTCCGGGTCGGTGCTCGTGACTCGGTTTATCGCTAGAAGAAAGCGCCTTGGCGGCGCTTTCAAAAAAATCAGGTTTCGAACAGGGCGGCGTTGGCGTCGAGCCAGCCTTGCAGCAGCAGGGCGGCGGCGATGGCGTCCACCGGGTTGTCGCGGTAACTGCCTTTTTGCCCGCCGCGCACCAGGCGCTCACCCTTGGCCTCGAAGGTGGTCAGGCGCTCGTCATGGGTATAGAAGGGCAGGTTGTAGCGGCCATTGAGCCGGCGGGCGAACTTTTCGGCGCGCAGGCACATGTCGCTGGGCGTGCCGTCCATATTCAGCGGCAGGCCGACCACCACGGCGTCGGGTTTCCATTCCTTGATCAGCGCTTCGACCTGGTTCCAGTCCGGGACGCCATTCTGCGCCTTCAAGGTGCACAACTCGCGGGCCTGGCCGGTAATGACCTGGCCGACCGCTACGCCGATCTGTTTGGTGCCGTAATCGAAGCCCAGCAGCAGGCGCAGGGCCATCAGGCGTGTCCCGCCTGGCTGGTGAGCAGGCTGAGATTGACCCCCAATCGACTGGCCGCCGCTTCAAGTCGCAGTTCGCTGCTGGTGTCGAACAGGATGTCGGCGTCGAACGGGCAGGTCAGCCAGGCGTTGTCGGCCAGTTCGGCTTCCAGTTGCCCAGGTTCCCAGCCGGCATAGCCGAGGGCGATCAGGCTTTTCGCCGGGCCGACGCCGTCGGCGATGGCGAACAGCACGTCCTGGGAAGTGGACAGCGACAAGCCGTCCAGGTCTACAGTGGCTTGGTATTTGGGGCCCGACGGATGGAGTACGAAACCGCGATCGGTCTGCACCGGACCGCCGATGAAAATCGGCACGTGCTGGCACAGGAGTGGCGGTTCTACGTCGGGGCGCAACTGCTCAAGGATGTCCGCCAGGTTCAGCTCCTGCGGGCGGTTGACCACCAATCCCATGGCCCCATTGGCCGTGTGCTCGACGATATAGGTCAAGGTATGGGCAAAGTTCGGATCGGCCATGTGCGGCATGGCGATCAGGAAGTGATGCTTGAGGTAAGTGGGGCTGACGTTTTTCATAGGCGCTAGTGTGGCGGCGCAGGGCCGAACTGACAAGCTGGGAAATGCCTGAGGCTGTCACCAATTCCCTGTGGGAGCCAGCCCCAATGCCTTGCTCATCGGGCTCAGTTACTGGACAGTCGATCACCCCGGGCGAACTTCCAGGTGCGGATGATTTCCAGCCGGTCGATGTCCGACAGGTCCCCGGTAAACGGTGCGAACGGTGCCGCCAGGCGCACGATCCGCTGGGCCGCCTGGTCCAGCAGCGGCTGGCCGGAGGATTCGAGCACCAGCACTTCATACAGCGAGCCGTCACGGTTGATCGAGACCATTAGCCGCAGATTGCCGTAGATCTGCTTGCGCCGGGCTTCTTCGGGGTAGTTCAGGTTGCCGATGCGCTCGACCTTCTTGCGCCACTCGTCCTTGTACCAAGCGCCCTTGTCGCGCATGGTCGAGGCGGCACTCAGGCGGTGGATGCGCGGACGCTTGGCGTACAACTGCTGTTCCTGGGCCAGTTCGGCCTCCAGGCTGGCGATGTCGCTGGATAACTGCGCGCTGTCGAACGTCGGTTCCGGCGCCTTGGGCTTCGGATCGGGCTTGACCTCTTCCTTGACCGGGGCCTTTTTCGGTTTCGGTGCCACGGTGGTGACAGCAGCCTTGGGCGCCGTCTCCTGGACCTCGGGCTTGGCGGCGGGCGGCGGGGTTACCTTTTGCACTTTATTGTCTTGGAACGGCGCGATCTCGGTGGTCTTGGGAATCGCTTTCTTTTCCAGGGTGCCGCTGCCCTGCTGGTTTTCCTGGGCCAGGAAGTCCGCCTTCTGTGGCTTGGTTTCGCTCTTGAAGGTGGCCAGGGTGATTTCCAGGGTCCGGCTGATCTGCTTGGGTTCGACCGTGGCAAACCCGACGCCCAGCAGCACCGCCAGGTGGATCAGCGCCGCCAGGAACAGGGTGAAGCCGAGACGATCAGCCGGGCGCACGCCACGATGGGCGAGCTCTAGGGGCAGATCGGACGGGAGTGTCATGACAAGGAAACCAACATCACGTTTTTTCAGGCCGGGCATGATAACGCAATGTGGGTTTCCTTCATCAGGATCTGGATCAACGTGCCTTGAGCTTCTGATCGATGGCATCCATGAGCATGCCGCCAATGTCGGTGCCGAAGGCATTGTCGATCTCGCGGATGCAGGTCGGGCTGGTGACGTTGATTTCCGTCAGGTGCTCGCCAATTACATCCAGGCCGACAAACAACAGGCCTTTTTCCCGCAATGTCGGGCCGACCTGAGCGGCTATCCAGCGGTCCTTGTCGGTCAGCGGACGGGCTTCGCCGCGACCACCGGCCGCCAGGTTGCCACGGGTTTCGCCAGCAGCCGGAATGCGCGCCAGGCAGTAATCCACGGGCTCGCCGTCGATCATCAGGATGCGCTTGTCGCCGTCGACGATGGCCGGCAGGTAGCCCTGGATCATGATTTGCTGCTGGCCGTGCAAGGTCAGGGTTTCCAGGATCACCGACAGGTTCGGGTGGCCGGCGGTATGACGGAAGATCGACGAGCCGCCCATGCCGTCCAGGGGCTTGAGGATGACGTCGCCATGATGGTCGGCAAATTCGCGCAACACGTCAGGGCGACGGCTGACGATGGTCGGCGGCGTGCACTGCGGGAACAGCGTGGCGAAGAGTTTTTCGTTGCAGTCGCGCAGGCTCTGCGGCTTGTTGACCACCAGCACGCCCGCGCTTTCCGCCTGCTCCAGCAGATAGGTCGAGTACACGAATTCCATGTCGAACGGCGGATCCTTGCGCATCAGGATCACGTCCAGGTCGCTCAGCAGCGCATCGCTTTCCTGGCCCAGTTCGTACCATTTCTCGGGGTTGGCGAAGACTTTCAGCGGTTTCATCCGCGCCCTTGCCTGGCCTTCGGCCTGGTAGAGGTCGCGCTGTTCCATGTAGAACAGCTCCCAGCCGCGCTTTTGAGCGGCCAGCAGCATGGCCAGCGAGCTATCCTTTTTATAGGAAATGCTGGCGATTGGGTCCATGACAATGCCGACGCGTACGCTCATGGCTTGGTTCCTCGAAAATTGGATGGGCACAAAATGGCGTGAAAAAGTGGCGTCAGAGTGGCGCCCCGAAGATTGCCGGTCAAGGAAAAACCGCCGTACCGAGCGGCTGATAGATCGTTGCTGGAGACTGTGCTAAAAAGGCTGCCATGTGACGTGCGGGCCTTGAACATCAAGGGTTTGCGCCGTCGATCAAACTTATGCGTTAAAAACCGGTTTGCAGTGGCAATGGCAGAGCATCTTACGCAGCAGCAACCCAGTGCCTTGAAGGTCATGGTCATCGATGACTCGAAGACCATTCGCCGCACCGCCGAAACCTTGCTGCGCAACGTCGGTTGCGAGGTGATAACGGCGGTCGACGGCTTCGATGCCCTGGCCAAGATCGTCGATTATCATCCAGGCATTATCTTTGTCGACATCATGATGCCGCGCCTGGACGGTTACCAGACCTGCGCCCTGATCAAGAACAACAGCGCCTTCAAGGCTACGCCCGTGATCATGCTGTCGTCCCGCGATGGGCTGTTCGACAAGGCCAAGGGGCGCATCGTCGGCTCCGATCAATTCCTGACCAAGCCTTTCAGCAAGGAAGAACTGCTGGGCGCGATACAGGCCCATGTCCCGGGCTTTGCCGCTGTCCAGTCGCACCAGGCACATTAATGACGCTCGGCCTCGGGCCCGAGGTCCAGAAGAATGGGGAACACCATGGCACGAGTTCTGATCGTCGATGATTCGCCGACTGAAATGTACAAGTTGACGGGCATGCTGGAAAAGCACGGCCACCAGGTCCTGAAGGCCGAGAATGGCGCCGATGGCGTGGCACTGGCCCGCCAGGAAAAACCCGATGCGGTACTGATGGACATCGTCATGCCCGGCCTCAACGGTTTCCAGGCCACGCGCCAGCTGACCAAGGATCCTGAAACCGGGCACATTCCCGTGATCATCATCACCACCAAGGATCAGGAAACCGACAAGGTCTGGGGGACGCGCCAGGGGGCGAAGGACTACCTGACCAAGCCGGTGGATGAAGAAACCTTGATTAAGACCTTGAATAACGTACTGGCAGGTTGAACGCACGGCCATGAGCCACTCCCTGACCGCATTCGAGCTATTGCTCCAGATCGATCGACGCTGTCGGCTGCTGGGTGCGGAGCTGCCGTCCCAGCCCGCCCATCGCGACAGTTGGAGCGGCATCGGTTTTCGCCTGGGCGAACACTGGTACGTGGCGCCGATGGGCGAAGTCAGCGAAGTGCTGCATGAGCCGCGCCACACGGCATTGCCCGGCGTCAAGCCATGGGTCCGCGGAGTGGCTAACCTGCGCGGGCGCTTGTTGCCGCTGATGGACCTGTGCGGTTTTTTCGGCCACGAACTGTCCAGCGTGCGCAAGCAGCGGCGGGTGCTGGTGGTGGATCTTGAAGAAGTCTTCGCCGGTTTGCTGGTGGATGAAGTCCTCGGGCTGCAACATTTCGCCCAGGACAGCCTCGAATCGGCCTCGACGCACCTCGAGGGGCCAGAATCGGCGTTCATCCACGGCCGGTTTTCCGGTGAGCGGCAGTGGCAGGTGTTCAGCCCGTTTGCCCTGGCGCGCTCGCCGGGGTTTATGGACGTGGCGGTTTAACAGGCCGCAGCGTGGCCCTTGTGGGAGCGAGCTTGCTCGCGATGGCGCCAGTGCAGTCAACATTGATGCAAGCTGTACCGCCGCTATCGCGAGCAAGCTCGCTCCCACATTTGAATGGCGGTGTTTTGGGGTTTTGGGGACAGGCGAGTACCGATGATCAAAGCAAAAACAGGCAAGCCACTGGAAGCGTCGCGCAGTCGTTCGCAGATCATCGTGCTGTTCGTCGCGCTGATTGTCTTCATCATGCTGCTGTTCGCCAACTTTGCGTACCTCAACACCCAATCCACCTATGACAAGCAGTACATCGGCCATGCCGGCGAGCTGCGGGTGTTGTCCCAGCGCATCGCCAAGAACGCCACCGAGGCGGCGGCCGGCAAGGCGGCTGCGTTCAAGCTGCTGAGTGATGCGCGCAACGACTTCGCCCAGCGCTGGGGCTACCTTAAACAGGGCGACCCCGTGACCGGCCTGCCACCGGCGCCTGCAACCCTGCGCCCGCAGATGCGGGCCGTGCAGTTGGACTGGGAGCGGCTGCTGAAGAACACCGATGCCATTCTCTCCAGCGAACAAACCGTCCTGTCGTTGCATCAGGTCGCGGCGACCCTGGCCGAAACCGTGCCACAGCTGCAGGTCGAGTACGAAAAAGTCGTCGAGATCCTCCTGCAACGTGGCGCGCCGGCCGCTCAGGTGGCCATGGCCCAGCGCCAGTCGCTGCTGGCCGAGCGGATCCTCGGCGCGGTGAACACCGTATTGGCCGGCGACGAGAATGCCAGCCAGGCCGCCGATACCTTTGGCCGTGACGCTGCGCGTTTTGGCCAGGTGCTCAATGGCATGCTGCAAGGCGACCCGACCTTGAAGATTCCCCAGGTCCAGGATCGTGACGCCCGGGCGCGCTTGTCGGACATCAGCGAGCTGTTCGAGTTTGTCTCCGGCTCGGTGGATGAAATTCTCGAAACTTCGCCGGAGCTGTTCAAGGTCCGTGAGTCGGCGGGCAATATCTTCAACCTGTCGCAAACCTTGCTCGATGAAGCCTCGCACCTGGCCACGGCGTTCGAGAACCTGGCGGGCGGGCGTTCCGTCAACACCTTCGGCGGCTACGTATTGGGCCTGCTGGCGTTGATGTCGATCATCCTCATCGGCCTGGTCATGGTTCGCGAAACCAACCGCCAACTGAGAGAAACGGCGGAAAAAAATGAGCGCAACCAGAACGCGATCATGCGCTTGCTGGACGAAATCGAGGACCTGGCCGATGGCGACCTGACCGTCACCGCCTCGGTCACCGAGGATTTCACCGGGACCATCGCCGACTCCATCAACTATTCGGTGGATCAGTTGCGTGATCTGGTGGCGACGATCAACCTCACCGCCGGCCAGGTCGCCGCCGCCGTGCAGGAAACCCAGGCCACGGCGATGCACCTGGCCCAGGCGTCCGAACACCAGGCCCAGCAAATTTCCGAAGCATCGACTTCAATCAATGAAATGGCCCAGTCCATCGACCAGGTGTCGGCCAATGCCGCCGAGTCGTCGGCGGTGGCCGAGCGCTCCGTGGAAATCGCCAACAAGGGCAACGAGGTGGTGCACAACACCATTCATGGCATGGACAACATTCGCGAACAGATCCAGGACACCGCCAAGCGCATCAAGCGCCTGGGCGAGTCGTCCCAGGAAATTGGCGACATTGTCAGCCTGATCGACGACATCGCCGACCAGACCAACATCCTCGCCCTCAACGCCGCGATCCAGGCGTCGATGGCCGGCGATGCCGGGCGCGGCTTTGCGGTGGTGGCCGATGAAGTGCAGCGGTTGGCCGAGCGTTCTTCGGCAGCGACCCGGCAAATCGAGACGCTGGTGCGGGCGATCCAGGCCGATACCAACGAAGCGGTGATCTCGATGGAGCAGACCACCACCGAAGTGGTGCGCGGTGCTCGGCTGGCCCAGGATGCCGGCGTTGCCCTGGAAGAAATCGAAGGTGTTTCCAAGACCCTGGCTGCGCTTATCCAGAGCATTTCCAACGCTGCGCAGCAACAGACCACCTCGGCAGGGCAGATTTCCCTGACCATGAACGTGATCCAGCAGATCACCTCGCAGACTTCCTCCGGCTCTACCGCCACCGCCGAAAGCATCGGCAACCTGGCGAAAATGGCCAGCCAGCTGCGCCGCTCGGTGTCGGGTTTTACCTTGCCGCCAGCAACTGTGGCGGATGGGGATAAGGGCTGATGTGCTCTGCGGCATATGACTGTTGATTTGGAGTGGTTATGGGTGATCGGCACGACTACGTGGCCCTGGAATGGGTCAAGGGCGAGATTGCCGAAACGCTGAAGCAGGCTCATCTGGCGCTCAATCGCCCGGAGGACGACCCGCAAGCGTCGGATGCCCTTGCCCAATGCCTGGCCTGCATCCATCAGGTCCATGGTGGCCTGCAAATGGTCGAGTTCTATGGCGCGGCGTTGCTCGCCGAAGAAATGGAGCAACTGTGCATCGCGCTGCAGGACAACCGTATCGCCCATCGCGACGAGGCCATCAGCCTGTTGCGTCAGGCCCTGGGCCAGTTGCCGGTCTATCTTGAGCGTGTGCAAGGCGCCCGCCGCGACCTGCCGTTGGTGGTGCTGCCGTTGATCAACGACTTGCGCAGTGCCCGGGGCGAAAGCCTGTTGTCGGAAACCAGCCTGTTCAGTCCGCAACTGCCGGATGGCGCGCCGCTCAGCGATGACGCCTTGAAACGGCTCGAACCGGCCGACTTGCCAGGCACCCTGCGCAAGCTGCGCCAAACTTTGCAAGTCGCCTTGGTAGGGTTGCTTCGTGAGCAGGACGACGTCACTCACCTTGGCTACCTGGCGAAGGTCTTTCACCGTTTGGAGGCGCTGTGCGCCGGGGCACCGCTCAATGCGTTGTGGCAGGTCGCTTCGGCGTTGGTCGAGGGCATGCGCGAGGGGCGTATCGCCAACAGCCCGGCGCTGCGCAGCCTGTTCAAGGATGCCGACAAGGAACTCAAGCGCCTGCTGGTGCAAGGCATGCCAGGCGTCAATCAACCGGCCCCGTCACACTTGGTCAAGAGCCTGTTGTTCTATATTGCCAAGGCCGAACATCCCAGCGGGCAGATGCAGATCATGAAAGAACGCTACTCACTGGACGATGCGCTGCCCGACAGCGCCATGGTCGACGAAGAACGGGCCCGCCTGGCCGGGCCAGACCGCGATGCCATGCGCTCGGTGCTGGCCGCGCTCTGCGAGGAACTGGTGCGGGTCAAGGAGCGCCTGGACCTGTTCGTGCGCAGCGATCGACAGCACGTCACCGAGCTCGACAGTCTGCTGGCGCCCCTGCGACAGATCGCCGACACCCTGGCGGTGCTGGGTTTCGGCCAGCCGCGCAAAGTGATCATCGACCAACTGGCCGTGGTGCTGAGCATCGCCCAGGGCCAGCGTGAGCCGGATGATGCAACGCTGATGGACGTCGCCGGGGCCTTGCTCTACGTCGAGGCGACCCTGGCCGGCATGGTCGGTACCGTCGAACCCGAGAGCCGCGAAGACAACCGCCTGCCGACCACCGACCTGACCCAGATCCACCAGATCGTCATCAAGGAAGCCCATACTTGCCTGCAACAGGCCAAGGACATGATCGTCGACTACATCGACGCGGACTGGAACAGCGAGCAACTCCTGGCATTGCCGGCGCTGCTGACCCAGGTGCGCGGTGCGCTGGCGATGATTCCGTTGACCCGTGCCGCCAGCCTCGTGGAGGCGTGCCACGGTTTCATCCATGAGCATCTGTTGCTCGAACATGCCCGGCCGGGCTGGGAAGAACTGGATCATCTGGCCGATGTGATCACCGGCCTGGAATATTACCTGGAGCGCTTGAGCGAAGACCCGCTCAAGCCTGCCGAGAGCCTGCTCGATGGGGTCGAACGAAGCCTGGGCGCCCTCGGGTATTCCCCCGACGAAGCCCGCGTGCCATTGCTCGACGACGTACTCAGCCCCAATGAAGCGCAGGTCATGCAGGACTTGCAGGAGCTGGACGATCCGCAGACTGTGCAATCCTTGGCCGAAGTCCTGGCCAGCCCGGTCTCGGCGGTCAACCCACCGGCGAGGACCATGCCGGCCAGCCTGCTACCGCCCCCGGCGGATGAAAGCCCCGTGGACGATGAGCTGCGCGAAGTGTTCCTCGAGGAAACCGCCGAAGTACTGGATGTGCTGAATGAATACCTGCCGCGCTGGGCTGCCCATCCCAACGATCACGGCGCCCTGACGGAACTGCGCCGGGCCTTCCACACCCTCAAGGGCAGCGGCCGGATGGTGCGGGCGTTGATCCTGGGGGAGTTGGCCTGGGCGGTGGAAAACCTGCTCAATCGGGTGCTGGAGCGCAGTGTCGAACCGGGCGCTTCAGTCCTTCGGTTAATTGAAGAAACCGTGCAATTGCTGCCGGCGCTGATCACCGAATTCGCCGATCATCGCCAATCCCAGCGCGACGACGTCGATCGCCTGGCCGCTCGCGCCCATGCCCTTGCCAAGGGCCACGATGAAGAGGATGACGATGAGCAGGACGTGACCGCTCTCGATCCGCTGCTGTTGAAGATTTTCGACAACGAAGCCCAGGGGCATCTCGCCACGCTCGATCGCTTCCTTGATCACGCCGCCGAACAGCTGCCGTTACAGGCCAGCGACGAACTGCAACGGGCGTTGCACACCCTCAAGGGCAGCGCATCGATGGCCGGTGTGCAGCCCATCGCCGAACTCGCCGGGGCGTTGGACGAGCTGGCCCGGGAATACAAGGCTCATCTGCTGGCATTGGACCTGGATGAGATTGAGCTGCTGCTCGAGGGCGAGGGGTTGCTGCGACGCGGCCTGCGCCAGTTACACAGCCAACCGCTGGCGCCGATTGCCGGCGCCGAGGACTTGGTCCAGCGGGCCCGGACGCTGTTGGTCGAGCGCTTGCAGGCTGTGGTTGGCGCGGCGGATCAAGGCGCGCGGACCAAGCGTGATCCGCAGTTGATCAATAACTTCCTCGCCCAAGGCATGGACATCCTGCTGGACGCGGAAAACCTGTTGCAACGTTGGCAGCGACACCCCGCCGAAGGCCAGGAACTGAGTGCCTTGCTCGACGAACTGACCACCCTGGGCGAAGGTGCGCACCTGGCTGATCTGCACCCGGTGGACGAGCTCTGCGAAGCGTTGCTGGACCTTTACGGTGCGGTCGAGGAAAGCAGCCTGGCAGTCAGCGACGCCTTTTTCCAGGAGGCTCAACGCGCCCACGAAGCGTTGATCGACATGCTCGACGAGTTGGCGGCCGGCCAGCACGTGCATTCGCGGCCCGAGCGGGTGCAGGCCCTTCGCAAACTGCTCGAGGACAGCCTCGACCCAGCCGCTACGGGGCTGATTCGCAGCGATGGCAGTCGCACCCTGAGTATCCGCGAGCTGAGCCATGCGACCGCCGAAATGGAGCACGGCGCGACCACCGATACCTCGGTCGACGATGACATCGCCTCGATTTTTCTCGAAGAGGCGCAGGACATCCTGGAAAGCGCCGCCCAGGCCTTGCAGCGCTGGCTCGCCGATCCGGACAACGGCGCGCCGCTGTCATCGCTGCAGCGTGATTTGCATACGCTCAAGGGTGGCGCGCGCATGGCGGGCATCCGAGCGGTCAGTGACTTGGCCCAAGAGCTGGAAAACCTCTACGAGGGGCTGGTGGACCGCCGCTACAGCTACAGCGAGGAACTGGCGCAGCTGCTCGAAAGCTGCCACGGGCGCCTGGATCTGTTGCTCGGGCAACTGCAGCAAGGCCAGCCATTGGGTGATCCCGTTGCGCTGATCGACGCCATTCACCGGTTCCGCCAGGACCGGCCGAGCGCCATCGAGACACCGACTGCAACGGGCGATGCCTCGGGGCACGACCCGGAGCTGCTGGAGATCTTTCTCGAGGAGGGTTTCGACATCCTCGACAGCTCCGGTGCCGCATTGCTGCGCTGGCAGGAAGACCCGGCCAATCGCCAAGCCGTGGAGACCTTGCTGAGGGATCTGCATACCCTCAAGGGCGGCGCGCGGATGGTGGAAATTGCCCCCATCGGCGATCTCGCCCATGAGCTCGAGAATCTTTATGAAGGCCTGTCGGCGGGGCTGCTGCAACCGAGCCCCGAGCTCTTTGTCCTGCTGCAAAGCAGTCACGACCGACTGGCGCAGATGCTCGACGCAGTCCGCGCCGGTCAGCCGTGCCCGCCGGGCGATCGGTTGATCGCGCGGATCCAGGCGGTGAGCCATCCACAGGAGAGCGACGCGCCTGAACCTGTTGCAGCGCTGGAGCCAGCTTCGGTCCAGGCGCCGGCGTCCCTGCCGACGCGACCCGAGCCCTCCGTGTCGGGCGACGGCGCGGACACGGTCAAGGTCTCCGCCGAATTGCTCGACGACCTGGTCAACCTGGCCGGCGAAACGTCGATCTTCCGGGGCCGTATCGAACAACAGGTCAATGATGCGCGCATTGCCTTGGGCGAGATGGAAACCACCATCGAGCGCATGCGCGACCAACTGCGCCGCCTCGACACCGAAACCCAGGGGCGGATTCTCAGCCGCCAGCAAGTGGAGGCCGAGCGGCTGGGCTACGAAGAGTTCGATCCCCTGGAGATGGATCGTCACTCCCAACTGCAGCAATTGTCCCGGGCGCTGTTCGAGTCCGCTTCGGACTTGCTCGACCTCAAGGAAACCCTCGACCGCAGCAACCACGACGCGGAAAACCTGCTGCAGCAGCAGGGGCGCATCAATACCGAACTCCAGGAAGGCCTGATGCGCACGCGCATGGTGCCGTTCGAACGCATGCTGCCGCGGCTCAAGCGCATCGTCCGGCAAGTCGCCCAAGAGCTGGGCAAGGACGTCGAGTTCGTGGTCGGCAATGCCGAGGGCGAGATGGACCGCAACGTGCTCGAACGCATGGCCGCGCCTTTGGAACACATGCTGCGCAACGCCGTGGACCACGGCCTGGAGGCTGCCGACGTGCGTATCGCCGCCGGAAAACCGGCCAAGGGGCGGATCAGCCTCGACTTGTCCCGCGAGGGAGGCGACATCATTTTCGACATCCGTGACGACGGTGCCGGCGTGCCGCTTGGGGCCGTGCGGAGCAAGGCGATCAAACGTGGCTTGCTGGCGCCCGACAGCGACATCAGCGACCGTGACGTACTGCAATTCATTCTCCAGCCAGGCTTTTCCACGGCTGAGAAGATCACCCAGATTTCCGGGCGCGGCGTCGGCATGGACGTGGTCCACGAAGAGGTGCGGCAGTTGGGGGGCAGCATGTCCATCGACTCGACGCCGGGGCAGGGCGTGCATTTCCGCATTCGCCTGCCGTTCACGGTGTCGGTCAACCGCGCGTTGATGGTCCAGTGCCATGAAGACCAGTATGCGATTCCATTGAACACCATCGAGAGCATTGTCCGGGTATTGCCCGCCGAACTGGACGGCTATTACCAGCTCGATCCGCCGACCTACACGTATGCCGGGCAACGCTACGAGCTGTGTTACCTGGGCGAGCTGCTGAAAACCGGCGCCCGCCCGAAGTTGCTGGGGCAGAGCCAGCCTTTGCCGGTGCTGCTGGTGCAGTGCAACGAACGGCATGTCGCGGTGCAAGTCGACGCCACCACCGGTACTCGCGAGATCGTGGTCAAGAGCCTTGGCCCGCAGTTCTCGGCGGTGCAAGGCCTGTCCGGCGCGACGATACTGGGGGACGGCCGGGTGGTGTTGATTCTTGACCTGCTCGCACCGATCCGCGCCTTGCCCCACCAGGTCCCGCGCCGCCAGGTGTCGACTGAAGGCGAGGGCCAACCGCAACGGCCGTTGCTGGTGCTGGTGGTGGACGACTCGGTAACGGTGCGCAAGGTCACCAGTCGTTTGCTGGAGCGTCATGGCATGCACGTCCTTACCGCCAAGGACGGCGTGGATGCCATCGCTTTGTTGACCGAACACACGCCGGACCTGATGCTGCTGGACATCGAAATGCCACGCATGGATGGCTTCGAAGTGGCGACACACGTGCGCAACGACCCGCGCCTGGCGCACCTGCCGATCATCATGATCACCTCCCGCACCGGCCGGAAACACCGCGACCGCGCCATGGCCATCGGTGTCAACGACTACCTGGGCAAGCCGTACCAGGAATCGGTACTGCTCGACAGCATCGCGTACTGGAGCAAAAAACATGGATGAATTTCGCACCAGTCATCTCACGGGGCTATTGCTGCCCTTGGCCGACCGGCATTTGATTCTGCCCAACGTGGCGGTGGCAGAACTGATCGACTACCAAAGCAGCGCGTTCGATCTGGACACCCCGCCGTGGTTCCTGGGCTGGGTGAGCTGGCGCGAGCGGCAGATTCCGCTGTTGAGCTTCGAGTCGGCCTGCGGCCAGAAAACCGTGATGGGCGAGCGCGTACGCATCGTCGTGCTCAACGCCCTGGGCGGCCGGCCGGAGCTGCGCTTCATTGCCCTGCTGGTGCAAGGCATCCCCCGTTCCTGCAAGCTCGATAGCCAGTTGAGCTACGTCGATGTGCCGCTGTGCGGGCTGGAGCAGGCGGCGGTGCAGGTGGGGGAGCACGTGGCGAAAGTGCCGGATCTGTTGGCGTTGGAGGAGTTGGTGATGGCGGCGGGGTTGGTCAATGTAAAGGTCCAATAAAGGGAACGATAAGTTCCAATAAGGCACCTATCGTTCGCTTTTTGGGAAGCTTTTGTTCACCACCACTCAGCAGCGTGTCCCGGGCTTGTTGTTCAGGAAGCCGAATCAAAATTTCTACGCCAAGGCCGCAGTGGCCGTCGGGAAACTGTGGCGAAAGAGACTCACTTGAGGGCAACTGAGAGCTGGTGGCGGCAGGGTTGTTCAAACTTTGAAGCAGACGCAACTCAGGATTTAGCCCGTGGGCCTATTAATAACTTGTGAAATCTGGCTCGTAGATAAACTACGAGCCAGATTTTTCTCAAATTATTATAGACTCAGATACTTTTTTAATACTGATGTTGTCAATGTCAACTGAGCGAGAATTTCCCGCATCGAGTGAGTGACTTGCCGCGCAAAGCCGAATCTGGCTATCAGAACCAGAGAACCACTTCTTAGCTCGGGTACTCGCACCCCACCATCTATCTACTGCAGTTGTTTTGTCCAAATCAAAGTCTAAGGTTATACGGTCGTAGTCACTTTCGCGAGCAAGTACAAATACAACCAGTTGCGCTTCATTAGGTAATAGGTCTCGGACTCGATAGCCGAACTCTATCACGTAAAAATCATCTCTTTCGTCGTCCTGAATTGTAAATCGCTTCTTAAGAACCGTTCCGATATAAGGAGCGGATTCTGGGATCTCAAATTTACCGGTCCAGTAATAATTGTCCCCTTCGTTAGCAAGACCTTCAGTGGTTCCATCGCTGTTTGTCCATCCGTTCCAGTTGCCGGAATTGAAGTTGGTCATATCAGGAAAGCTCATATTAAATCCTCCAGTCACTAATGCTGTGGACCCAGTCCGGGAATCGGAACATTACGTGCCGCAGCTCGGCTTAGTTGGCGTCCGAGAGAATTGTTTGGCTACTGTCAGGTTTGACAGGTGTACCCTCCTTTTCGATAGACGGTACCTTGGAAACCCGGCGCCCGCCCGAAGTTGCTGGGGCAGAGCCAGCCTTTGCCGGTGCTGCTGGTGCAGTGCAACGAACGGCATGTCGCGGTGCAAGTCGACGCCACCACCGGTACTCGCGAGATCGTGGTCAAGAGCCTTGGCCCGCAGTTCTCGGCGGTGCAAGGCCTGTCCGGCGCGACGATACTGGGGGACGGCCGGGTGGTGTTGATTCTTGACCTGCTCGCACCGATCCGCGCCTTGCCCCACCAGGTCCCGCGCCGCCAGGTGTCGACTGAAGGCGAGGGCCAACCGCAACGGCCGTTGCTGGTGCTGGTGGTGGACGACTCGGTAACGGTGCGCAAGGTCACCAGTCGTTTGCTGGAGCGTCATGGCATGCACGTCCTTACCGCCAAGGACGGCGTGGATGCCATCGCTTTGTTGACCGAACACACGCCGGACCTGATGCTGCTGGACATCGAAATGCCACGCATGGATGGCTTCGAAGTGGCGACACACGTGCGCAACGACCCGCGCCTGGCGCACCTGCCGATCATCATGATCACCTCCCGCACCGGCCGGAAACACCGCGACCGCGCCATGGCCATCGGTGTCAACGACTACCTGGGCAAGCCGTACCAGGAATCGGTGCTGCTCGACAGCATCGCGTACTGGAGCAAAAAACATGGATGAATTTCGCACCAGTCATCTCACGGGGCTATTGCTGCCCTTGGCCGACCGGCATTTGATCATGCCCAACGTGGCGGTGGCCGAACTGATCGACTACCAAAGCAGCGCCTTCGATCTGGACACCCCGCCGTGGTTCCTGGGCTGGGTGAGCTGGCGCGAGCGGCAGATTCCGCTGTTGAGCTTCGAGTCGGCCTGCGGCCAGAAAACCGTGATGGGCGAGCGCGTACGCATCGTCGTGCTCAACGCCCTGGGCGGCCGGCCGGAGCTGCGCTTCATTGCCCTGCTGGTGCAAGGCATCCCCCGTTCCTGCAAGCTCGATAGCCAGTTGAGCTACGTCGATGTGCCGCTGTGCGGGCTGGAGCAGGCGGCGGTGCAGGTGGGGGAGCACGTGGCGAAAGTGCCGGATCTGTTGGCGTTGGAGGAGTTGGTGATGGCGGCTGGCCTGATTCAACCCTACAACACCTGAGACATACTAAGTTCCAATGTGTGGGAGCAAAGCTTGCTCGCGATAGCGCTGGGTCAGGCGATATCAATATTGAGTATGCCGCTGCTATCACAAGTAACACCTTCTCTGTCGCGCTCGATAACTAGGTCCCATAAAGGGTCTGTTAAGTCCCTTTATGGGACCGGGTGAGGCGGTAACGTTTGCAAAGTCCCAATAAGGGACCTATCGTTCCCTTTTTGGGACTTCAGGTCGCTCTATGAACCACCTTTCTCTCAGCGACGCGCTGTTCACGGCCACTCAGCAGCGGGTCTTGGGCTTGTTGTTCGGTAAGCCGGACCAAAGCTTCTATGCCAACGAAATTGCCCGCTGGGCCCAAATAGGTAAAGGCAGCCTCATGCGAGAGTTGGAGCGCCTGCAACGCTCAGGTGTGCTCACCATGACTCGTCTGGGCAATCAAACCCATTATCAAGCCAACCCACACTGCCCGATTTACGCTGAGCTGCTAGGCATCGTGCGCAAAACCATCGGTATCGCCGAACCGTTGCGCCAGGCATTGGAGCCTTTTTCAGAACAACTGCGCTGGGCGTTCGTTTATGGCTCTATCGCCAAGGGCCAGGCAAACGCATCCAGTGACATAGATCTCATGCTGATCGGCGAAGGCCTGCACTACAGTGAAGTGATGGAGCGGCTTCTACCTCTGGAAGAGCAATTGGGCCGCCCGCTAAACCCAACGCTCTACACCCCCCAGGACTGGGCTACGAAACGTGCCGCTGGCAACAGTTTCGTGGTGCGTGTAGCGCAACAGGACAAGATCAATTTGCTGGGGGAAGACCCTTTGGAAACCAAGGATGGGCAAGCAGGAAAACCTGGAGAATCTGTTACGTAGCGACGGCCTGAAAGCCGAACCACCGGATTGTCAGGAATGCGAAGGCCTGATGTGTTCGGCAACGGATCGCTTGAAGGATGCCAAAACAACTTCCCTTTCTTTCGCCAGCCGGTTCGACCTGGCATACAACGCCGCCCATGCCTTGGCGCTCACGGCGCTACGCTTGAGCGGTTGTCGGTCGGACAAGCGCTATCTGGTCTTCCAATGCCTGATTCACACGGCGGACATCAGTAAAATGCAGGTCCGGCTATTCGCGTTGTGTCATGAGCGGCGCAACCTTGCCGAGTACGAGGGGTACATGGATGAAGATGATGCGCTGCTTACCCAACTGATTGAAAGTGCTGCAGAACTGCTTGATCGGGTTCGGCAATTGATGGACATGAGTTGACCCGTGGTGCTCGCCGCAAACTTTCAATCCAACCCGTTCTCCTATGCGAGCACGCTCGCTCCCACATTTTTTGATTTGTATGATTGGAACTGGATGTCCGGCTGGTGGTGCATCTTCCATGCACCTGCAAGCTCGACAGCCAATTGAACTACGCCGACATGCCGGCGTGCGGGCTGGAGCAGGGGGCAGTGCAGGTCGGGTAGCATGTGGCGAAATTGCCGCATTTGTAGGCGTTAGAGGGGCTGGTATCGGTATAGCAACCTGAACTCTGGCATAACTGCTGCCGGGGCCGCTCACTAGGTCAACCTGATTAGAACCGGCCGCCTGAACCCCATCGCGAGGGAGTTGACGCTACAGGGTAAAAACATCCGTAGGTCGGGCGGCAGTTCGTGGTGTCCTATGAATTGGGAATCTGCAGAACTCTGATGTCATCAATGTCTATTTTACGGGATACACCGCTGCCCACCCCGCGATCCGTACCGAACACGATATGGGTCCTGTTACTTATGTATGAAACTCCCGCACCAGCTGCGAGCCATTTGTCGACTTTAGTGTTCGAATCTATTGCAATGCTACTGGAGGCCAGCGATATGTTCGATGTGACTACGATAGCAAGGGATGTTGCTTCCCCTGGCTCTGGCGGGTGCACGCGGTACCTGAATTCTATGCGAAGAGTTCCTCTGTCCTGATCCCCGCCTGGAAGGGTAAACATCTTGGCGATAGAAGGCATAAACCTATGCGTGGGTGGGCATTCCAATTTGCCGGACCAGAAAGTGTTCTGCCCTTCAGTAACGAGTATCCCATCTAGGGATCCCACATCGTTTTCCCAGCCGTTCCTCTCTCCATCTTCGAAAGTCGTTAGTTCATCCAGATTCTTCATCTTTGAAAGTCGTTAGTTCATCCAGATTCTTCATCTTTTATTTCTCCGCTTATAGGGCTTTTGATCTTGCCGGTGCGTGACGCCGTACAGGGGCAACAGCGATTAGTTTTTAGTAAACGCAGGGGAGGGTTGTTTGACTACTGTCAGAGTTGACAGGTTGCGGCCGCAATCTGATCAGCGGCTACGTGCCGTTAGTCATTCGCATGAATATTGAGTTTGCCGCTTCGGCATTCAACCATTACTCCCACCGTAACGATCCGCCATCGGGCGTGATTGATGCCCTCGCCGCAACACGCCTAAGGTAACCCCCGCGACAGCGAACCCGTGGAGTGGTCATGACCACAACAATATCCCCCGACTCGCGCTGGAAACACTCTTGGCGCGCGCTCTATATGACACGCTAAAAGGGGACTGTCGTTCCCTTTTCGGAGTTGGATTGGTGCTATTACTTGTAGAGTGACAACAGTATGCGCAATCGCGTAACTCTATCGCCTTGCTATTTCAAGTGCAGGAGTGATCCGGGTCACCAAAATGTTCGTAATATCAATTTTTCTGTGTAGATTGTTGACCAGCCCGCGGCCAGTCCCGATATACAGAACCGTTGAAGATCTGAACCAACTACTTTTGTCTTTTACGGGTATCCATTGATCGATCGGAGTTTTCTCGGTTAGCCAAGCAAGGACGCCCAGATGTTCATACCCGTCCGTGCAGACAGCTACTGGTAGCTCGGTCGCTTCACCTGCTTGGAGCCTGTGGACGCGGTAAAAAAAACTAATGATGTAACGATCCAGTTGTTCCTCTTCTGACAAAGGGAATGTTTTTATTAGCGAAGGTTGAATGGGTATCGACGGCTTGGAAGGGACTTTTAGGTCACCGCTCCAGAAGTAGCTCCCATTCTCCAATCGTATTTCTCCATAGGGTAGATGAGGGCCGTTCTCCCACCCGTTCCGCTGTCCATTTTTGAAATCGGTGAAGTCTTCATAGAAGGGCATGCTGTTCTCCTAAGCGGCGTTTCTGAGCAGGGATCGGAACAATATCGAATTGCCGGAATCGAGATTGAGCGCTAAAAAAAACCGTTCGACTACTGTCAAGGTTGACAGGTCGATGTTTCTATCGGACGGGTGGAGCCAAAGCGCAGCACAAACAATTACTCCCACCGTAACGATCCGCCATCGAGCTTGATTGATGCCCTCGCCGCAACACGCCTAAGGTAACCCCCACGACAGCGAACCCGTGGAGTGGTCATGACAACAACAATATCCCCCGACTCGCGCTGGACGCGGCGGCGCAGCGAGAAGCAGCGGCGTCTCGGGCTGGTGAAGGGGCTGGCCGATGGTGTGGTGCTGCCCACCGACAAGATCGTCGCGGCGCTGGAGGCGTTGATCCTGCCCGGCGACCGTGTGGTGCTGGAGGGCAATAACCAGAAACAGGCGGATTTCCTTTCGCGCTCCCTGGCCAAGGCCGACCCGGGCAAGCTGCATGACCTGCACATGATCATGCCCAGCGTCGGTCGTTCCGAGCACCTGGACCTGTTCGAACGCGGCATCGCCCGCAAGCTCGATTTTTCCTTCGCCGGCACCCAGAGCTTGCGCATCAGCCAGTTGCTCGAAGACGGCCTGCTGGAAATCGGCGCGATCCACACTTACATCGAGCTCTATGCCCGGCTGGTGGTGGACCTGATCCCCAACGTCGTGCTCTCGGCCGGTTTCATGGCCGACCGTGCCGGCAATATCTACACCGGCCCCAGCACCGAAGACACGCCAGCGCTGATCGAGCCGGCGGCCTTCAGTGACGGCATCGTCATCGTCCAGGTCAACCAGTTGGTGGATGACGTCAGCGACTTGCCGCGAGTCGATATCCCAGCGTCCTGGGTGGATTTCGTGGTGGTGGCCGACAAGCCGTTCTACATCGAGCCGCTGTTCACCCGCGACCCGCGCCACATCAAGCCTGTGCATGTGCTGATGGCGATGATGGCTATCCGCGGGATCTACCAAAAGCACAACGTCCAATCCCTCAATCACGGCATCGGTTTCAACACCGCCGCCATCGAGTTGATCCTGCCGACCTACGGCGAATCCCTCGGCCTGAAGGGCAAGATCTGCCGCAACTGGACGCTCAATCCGCACCCAACCTTGATTCCGGCCATTGAAAGCGGCTGGGTCGAAAGCGTGCATTGCTTTGGCACCGAGCTGGGCATGGAGAACTACATCGCCGCCCGGCCGGATGTGTTCTTTACCGGCCACGACGGCTCGCTGCGCTCCAATCGCATGGTCTGCCAACTGGCCGGGCAGTACGCGGTGGACCTGTTCATCGGCGCCACCCTGCAAGTGGACGGCGACGGTCATTCCTCCACCGTGACCCGTGGTCGCCTGGCCGGCTTCGGTGGTGCGCCGAACATGGGCCACGATCCGCGCGGTCGCCGTCACGGCACGCCGGCCTGGCTCGACATGCGCCATGGCGATGGCGAGGCGCCGTTGCTGGAGCGCGGCAAGAAGCTGGTGGTGCAGATGGTCGAGACGTTCCAGGAAGGCGGCAAACCGACCTTCGTTGATACCCTCGACGCGGTAGATGTGGCGAAGAAAGCCGGCATGCCCCTGGCGCCGATCATGATCTACGGCGACGACGTCACCCATTTGCTTACCGAAGAAGGCATCGCCTACCTGTACAAGGCCCGCTCCCTCGAAGAGCGCCAGGCGATGATCGCCGCCGTGGCCGGGGTGACAGCCATCGGCTTGCGCCATGACCCGAAAGACACCGCGCGCATGCGCCGCGAAGGGCTGATCGCCTTGCCCGAAGACCTCGGCATCCGCCGCACCGACGCCACCCGCGAGTTGCTCGCGGCCAAGAGCGTGGCCGATCTGGTGGAGTGGTCCGGTGGCCTCTACAACCCGCCCGCCAAGTTCAGGAGCTGGTAAATGCGCGCCCTAAATCTGCAACCCAAGCCAATACCTCTCGCTGAACGCCTGGCCGACCTCGCGGTGGACGCGTTGATCGACGAGGCCGATCTTTCGCCCAAACCGGCGCTGGTGGACCGGCGCGGCAGCGGTGCCCATACCGATTTGCATCTGGGCCTGATGCACGCTTCGGCGTTGTCGTTGTGGCCAGCCTTCAAGGAGATGGCCGAAGCCGCACTCGACTGTGGCGAGATCGGCCTGCCGCTGCGAGAAGCCCTCGGCCGCATCGGTCGTGAAGGTGAAGCCGCCATGCTGGTGACCACGGGTGGCGTGAACACCCACCGTGGCGCGATCTGGGCCCTGGGCTTGCTCGTCGCGGCGGCGGCGCTGGAACCTGAAGCCAACGCCGCGGGCGCCGTCACTTTACGTGCCGCCCGCCTGGCCTTGCTCAACGACCGTTATGCGCCACAACCCCTGAGCCATGGCGCCCAGGTCGCCCAACGCTACGGCGTGCGCGGAGCCCGGGAAGAAGCGCAGCTGGCGTTCCCGGCCGTGACCGACCTGGGCCTGCCGCAACTCAAGCGCAGCCGCGCGGCGGGGGCGGGCGAACAGAACGCCCGACTCGATGCCTTGCTGGCGATCATGACCACCCTGGCCGACACCTGCGTGCTCTACCGCGCTGGCGAAGCCGGTTTGCAGGCCATGCAGCACGGCGCCAAAGCGGTGCTCGACGCCGGTGGCAGTACGAGCCTGGGCGGGCGTCGCCAACTGCACGCGCTGGACCAACAACTGATTGCCTTGAACGCCTCGCCCGGCGGCGCCGCCGACTTGCTCGCCGCCTGCCTGTTCCTTGATCGCATCGAACGCGGCGATGGCCTCTTCCCAGGAGCTTGCTGATGGAAACCTTATCCTTTGAATTTCCCGCCGGGCAGCCGCCACGGGGGCGGGCGCTGGTGGGCTGCGTCGGCTCGGGAGACCTGGAAGTGCTGATCGAACCCGGCCTGGCGGGCAAGCTGACCATCCAGGTGCAGACCTCGGTCAACGGCAGCGAACAGCGCTGGCAGCACTTGTTCACCCGCATGTTCGACGGCCAGACGCCTCCCGCGATGAGCATCGACATCCATGATTTCGGCGCCACCCCCGGCGTGGTGCGCCTGCGCCTGGAACAAGGCTTCGAGGAGATCGGCCATGACTGACAGCGCAGCGCTGCTCAACAAGCACAGCTTCGTCGAACTCGGCGCCCGGCAACGGGCCAAGGCCTTGCTCGACGACGGAACGTTCCGTGAACTGCTCGACCCGTTCCAGCGAGTCATGTCGCCGTGGCTGTTGCGCCAGGGCGTGGTGCCGCAGAGCGACGACGGCGTGGTGATCGCCAAGGGCAACCTCGACGGTTTGCCGGTTGTCGTGGCTGCCATCGAAGGTGCGTTCCAGGGTGGCAGCCTCGGTGAAGTCGGCGGGGCAAAAATCGCCGGCGCGTTGGAACTGGCCGCCGAAGACAACCGCAAAGGCATTCCAACCCGCGCCGTGTTGCTGCTGGAAACCGGCGGCGTGCGGTTGCAGGAGGCCAACCTCGGCCTCGCGGCGATTGCCGAGATCCATTCGGCGATTGTCGATTTGCGTCAGTACCAGCCGGTGGTTGGCGTAGTTGCGGGTAGCGTCGGCTGTTTTGGTGGCATGTCCATCGCCGCCGGGTTGTGCAGTTACCTGCTGGTGACCCAGGAAGCGCGGCTGGGCCTGAACGGTCCGCAAGTGATCGAGCAGGAAGCCGGCCTCGACGAATACGACTCCCGCGACCGGCCATTCATCTGGAGCCTGACCGGTGGCGAGCAGCGCTACGCGACCGGGCTGGTGGACCGCTACGTCGCCGATGACGTCGAGCAGATCCGCCGACAAATCGGCGAATTGTTGCATCTAGGCGTGCCCGCCGAACACCGCAGCGGCCAGGCCGAACTGTTCCTGCAACGCCTGGCTCGCTTGGACACTGAGGTGCAAATCGAACCGGCAGCAGTTCGCCAGCTGTATCAGGGAGAACGCCCATGACTTCGTATTCATTGAGAGGCCTGCGTTGGTTCGAGGCCTTGAGTGGCGGCGCCGAACCTTTGGCCGGTCTGCCTGCTTCGCTGAAAGTCGCTGACGTCCAACTGGGCGACCAGACCGCGCGCCTGCTCGCCGTGGTGGCTGATCCCGACAACCGTTTCCCTCGGGCGCGCAACGGCGAAGTCGGCTTGCTCGAAGGCTGGGGCCTGGCCAAGGCTGTTGACGATGCCATCGAAGCCGACCGCAATGCGCCGTGCAAACGTGCGCTGATCGCCATCGTCGATGTCCCCAGCCAGGCCTATGGCCGGCGCGAAGAAGCCTTGGGCATTCATCAGGCCTTGGCCGGCGCTGCGGACAGTTATGCCCGTGCCCGATTGGCCGGGCATCCGGTGATTGGCTTGCTGGTGGGCAAGGCCATGTCCGGCGCGTTCCTGGCCCACGGCTACCAGGCCAACCGTCTGATTGCCCTGCGCGATCCAGGCGTGATGGTCCACGCCATGGGCAAGGCCTCGGCAGCGCGGGTCACCCTGCGCAGCGTCGAAGAGCTCGAAGCCCTGGCCGCCAGCGTGCCGCCGATGGCCTATGACATCGACAGCTACGCCAGCCTGGGTTTGCTCTGGGAAACCTTGTCGGTGGAACAGATCGAGCAGCCGGCGACGGCGGATCTGGGCCGGGTGATTGATTGTCTGCAACAAGCGATCAACGACGCGGCCAGTGCGCCTCGGGATCTCAGCGGACGTTTGGGGGCCGCCAACCGCGCAGCTTCCAGCCATGTTCGCCAATTGCTGAGGGCGCAGTGGTGAGCACGTTTCTGGCCCATGACCTGCTCTGGGGGATGACTGCCTTGCAGTTGCCTGCGGATGCGCCGGGCTGGGCTGTCGAGTCCCTCGACCTCGGGCAACCGGTGGTGGTGCGTCGTGCGCTGGCCTCGCCTGGGCACATCGCGGTGGGCTTGCGGGGTCGATCCCGGGAGCAGCGTTACCCCACGTCGATGCCACTAGCTGCGATCCAGCGCCGGGTGCGCCCGGAAGACCTTTGCCATGTCGAATCCCGTCGCGACCTGCCGGCCTTGCACGCGCTGGCCCGGCTGCGGCCGCTGCTCGATGCCAGTGGTTGGGCCTGGGGCATCGGCGGCAGCGCCGGGTTCGAGCTTGCCACCGGCATCGAGGCGCTGCATGAACGCAGTGACCTGGATTTGATCCTGCGCACGCCGCGTCGTCTGAATCGTCTCCAGGCCAAGGAACTGCTGGCGCTGCTGGATGCCTTGGACTGCGCCGTGGACACGCAGTTGCAAACGCCTTGCGGCGCCGTCGCCCTGCGTGAGTGGGCGGGTTCGTCGAGGCGGGTCTTGCTCAAGGATGATATCCAGGCCCGCCTGGTGAGCGATCCTTGGCAATCTCCAACGGAGCAGGTCGCGTGAGCAGCCTCTTCGTTTTTCCCGGCCAGGGTGCGCAGCGCGTGGGCATGCTCCATGGGTTGGCGCCGCTGACCCTGGAAGAGGCGGGTGATGTGCTTGGCGAGGATGTCTTGCTGTTGGACTCTGCCCATGCGTTGCAATCGACCCGCGCCGTGCAGCTGTGCTTGCTGATTGCCGGCGTGGCGGCGGCCCGTCGGTTGCTGGAGCAGGCCCCCGCACCGGATTACGTGGCGGGGTTGTCCATCGGTGCGTATCCGGCGGCGGTCGTGGCCGGGGCGCTGGATTTTGCGGATGCGCTGCGACTGGTCAGTCTGCGCGGCGAGTTGATGCAGCGGGCGTATCCACAAGGCTACGGCATGACCGCAATCATCGGCCTAGACCTCGCCGCCGTGGAAGCCTTGCTGGCCCAGGTACACAGCGAAACAACGCCGGTCTACCTGGCCAACATCAATGCCGATAACCAGGTGGTTATTGCCGGCAGCGACGAAGCCATGGGCCTCGTTACTGGAATGGCGCGTAGCCAGGGCGCGGGCAAGGCCTGTCGGTTGGCAGTCAGCGTGCCATCCCATTGCCCGTTGCTGGAGGCTCCTGCGCGGACGCTGTCCGAGGCCTTCGCCAATGTGTCGTTGAAGGCGCCATCCCTGGGCTATCTCAGCGGCAGCCGCGCCCGGCCGGTGCTCAACACCGAAGCCCTGCGCGACGACCTGGCCTTCAACATGTGCCGGGTCGTCGATTGGCGCGGCACGGTGCAGAGCGCCTACGAGCGAGGCGTGCGCCTGCAAATCGAATTGCCGCCCGGCGCGGTGCTGACCGGACTGGCGCGCCGGGTGTTCGAGCAAGGCACTGTCATGGCGTTTGACGGCGCGCGGCTCGACACGCTGCAAGCGCTGCTGCATGAGGAGGGACACCGCCAACCCTAGACACCGACTCAAGCTGGCGAAGCACAAAAACAACAACTTCGACGATGCATTTTGAGGACTACAACAATGATTATCTACGGTGTGGCGTTTCTGGCCTTTTGTACCCTGGCGGGTATTTTCATCGGTGAGATGCTGGGCAAATTGATCGGCGTGCCGGCCAACGTCGGCGGAGTCGGCATTGCGATGCTGCTGTTGATCGGCCTGGGCAGCTACCTGAACAAACGCGGCCTGTTCACGGGCAAATCCGAGGCCGGCGTGGAATTCTGGAGCGCCATCTATATCCCGATCGTGGTGGCGATGGCCGCGCAGCAAAACGTCTATGGCGCGCTGAAAGGCGGGCCGATGGCGATCCTGGCGGGGACTCTGGCGGTGGTGATTGCCTTTGCGTTGGTGCCGGTGCTGGTGCGCATCGGCAACAAGGACCCTCAATCCAACGTGTCCGTGAAAACGGTAGGGTGACCGCCATGTACGAATCCATGATGAAAGTCATTACCGGCTACAGCCTGATCAGCGGTTTTGCCATCGTCGGCATCACCATGTGGGTGTCCTACTGGATCAGTAATACGTTCACCAAAGGACGCCTGCACGGTTCGGCCATCGCGATCCTGCTGGGGCTGGTGCTCTCCTACATCGGCGGGGCCATGACTGGCGGGCAGAAAGGCGTGGTGGACATCCCGCTGCTGTCCGGGATCGGACTGCTGGGCGGCGCCATGCTGCGGGATTTTGCCATCGTTGCCACGGCGTTCGGTGTCAGTGTCGAGGAGCTCAAGCGTGCCGGTTTCGTTGGCGTGCTGGCCTTGTTCGTCGGAGTCGGGACTTCATTCATTGCCGGCGTTGGCGTGGCGATGGCCTTCGGTTATACCGATTCGGTGAGCCTGACCACCATTGGCGCAGGAGCGGTGACCTATATCGTCGGACCGGTGACCGGGGCGGCGATCGGGGCCAGTTCCGAGGTGATGGCGCTGTCCATTGCCGCCGGGCTGATCAAGGCGATCCTGGTGATGGTCGCGACGCCGTTCGTGGCGCCCTTCATCGGCCTCAACAACCCCCGCAGCGCGGTGATCTTCGGCGGGTTGATGGGCACGTCCAGCGGCGTGGCCGGCGGCCTGGCGGCGACCGATCCGAAGCTGGTGCCGTATGGCTGCCTGACGGCGGCGTTCTATACGGCACTTGGGTGCTTGCTCGGGCCTTCGCTGTTGTTTTTGATCATGCGCGGGTTGATGGGGTAGGGCTTAGTCTCTTCGCTAACCGCGCTGGCGCCTACGCGAGCGCGGTTTCAAACCTGACGATTGGCATACATCCGGCACTCGGCCAACAGCGCCAACAGGTTCGGATCACGCTCCTTGGCCTTCAGGAACACCACGCCGATGTGCTGTTGCAACCGGTACTTTTCCTGCAAGGGGATCAGTTTCACACGGTTTTCATACACCGCCGCGATCCTGCCCGGCAGCAAGGCATAGCCCACCCCGGAGCTGACCATGCTCAGCAGCGTGAAGATGTCGTTGACCTGCATCGCCACCTTCGGCTCGAACCCCGCTTGCTTGAACACCCGTACACCGTCCTGATGCGTGGCGAAGCCCTGGGTGAGGGTGATGAAGGTCTCGTCGCGCACTTCGGCCAGGTCGACTTCGCTGCGCTGGGCGAAGGGTGAGTCCGCCGGTGTGGCGAGGAAAATGTCATCGGAAAACAGCGCGATCTGCTCACAGTCCGGATCGTTGACGCTGTCGTCCAGCGACACCAGGATCGCGTCGACTTCCATGTTCTTGAGCTTGTACAACAAGTCGATGTTCGAGCCCATGATCAGGTCGATATTAAGTTCGCTGCGGCGGATCTTCAGGCCCATGATCAGCTGCGGCACAGTCTTGACCGTCAGCGAATACAGCGAGCCGAGCTTGAAGCGTTCAGCGGAAAAACCGGCCGCCTCGCGGGTCAACCGAACGCTTTCGATTACATCCTGGATCAGTTTCTGCGCACGCTCTTCCAACACGTAGGCGCTTTCCAAAGGCGTGAGGTTGCGGCCTTCATGCTTGAACAACGGGCAACGCAGGGCGCTTTCCAGGGAATGAATGGCCCGGTGCACGCTGACATTGCTGGTCTGCAGATCGGCGGCCGCCCGCGCCAGATTGCCGGTGCGCATGAAGGCCAGGAACACCTCGAGTTTTTTCAGGGTCAATTCTTCGTCGATCAGCATGGGGGCGGACTCTTATTCGTATGGGCTGATTGTGCCCCAAGCGGCCTTTGTGGCGAGGGGATTTGTACGGGTATTGCACTTTCAAGCGCCAGGCCTGAGCCTTGGCGCCAGTTTCGGAATGTGGGGTGGGATCGGGATGTATCACGGGGAACGACTCAACGCCTGGACGCACCTGGTGGGGGCTGTCGCGGCGTTTATCGGCGCGGTGTGGTTGCTGGTGGTTGCCGGGATGGCCGGCGATCCCTGGAAGATCGTCAGCGTGGCGATCTATGGGTTTACCTTGCTGGCGCTCTACAGCGCCTCGACGGTTTATCACAGCGTGCGCGGACGCAAGAAAGAAATCATGCAGAAGGTCGATCATTTTTCGATCTACCTGTTGATCGCCGGCAGCTACACGCCGTTCTGCCTGGTGACGCTGCGCGGGCCGTGGGGTTGGACGTTGTTCGGGATTGTCTGGGGGCTGGCCTTGATCGGCATCCTGCAGGAAATCAAGCCACGCTCTGAAGCACGGATCCTGTCGATCGTCATTTATGCGGTGATGGGCTGGATCGTCCTGGTGGCGGTCAAGCCATTGCTGGCGGCGCTGGGCAGCACCGGGTTTGCCTGGCTGGCTTCGGGCGGCGTGTTGTACACCGTCGGCATCATTTTCTTCGCGCTGGACCATCGCCTGCGCCATGCCCATGGCATCTGGCACCTGTTTGTCATCGCCGGCAGCCTGCTGCATTTCGTGGCGATTCTGTTCTACGTGCTTTGAGCCGTTCCAAACAGGCGATCCAATTGTGCCTGGGCCTGGCTGGCAAAAATCTCCAGCAGGGCACCCATCGTATGGGCCGGGGCCTCGTTGGCCCGGGTCACGGCGTACAGGGAAATGGGCAGTGGCGGCGACAAGGGCCGGATGGCCGTGCGGGTGCTCGAAGCGCCCAACGCCGTGAACGGGTCGATCACCGCCAGCCCGGCGCCCGATTCGACCATGGCCCGGGCCAGTGAATAGGTCTGCACGGAAATGCTCACGCGTGGCGGCGGCTCCACTGACTTGAGGTAACCGTCCAGCCTGGCCGAGAGCGGGTCGGTACTGGACAGGCCGATCAATGGCGCACCGGCCAAGGCTTGCAGCGGCATGGGCGTGCCGATCGTCGCCTCGGGCCAGTGACCGTTTGGCGCCAAGGCGACCAACACGCCACTGGCGAGGGGTTGGGCCTTGAGGCCAGGGTGATCGGGCGGTTGCAAGGTCAGGGCGATGTCGATTTCACGCATCAGCAGGTTTTGCGTCAGTTCGCGGCTGTGGGCGCTGGATAACTCGCAGTCGATGTCCGGGTATCGTCGGGTCCATTGATGGATCGCCGCCGGCATCAACGACAGGGCCAAGGCTGGCGTAGCGCCGATCCGCAGGCTGTGGCCCGGCTCGCGGCGCAGGCTCTGGGCCAGGCGCCGTACGCCTTGAAGGCTTTCGCTGACCTTGTCGACCTCGCGCTCCAGTTCCAGCGCCTCAGGCGTGGCCTGCAACTTGCCGCGCACTCGCAGGAATAGCGCAAAGCCCAATTGCTGCTCGGCATGCTGCAACACCTTGGTCACGGCCGGCTGGGAGACGTGCAGCAACTGCGCGGCACCGCTGATGGAGCCGGTCTGGCGGATGGCCTGGAAAATCTCGATATGACGAAGGCGCATGGCGAGCCCATAACCTTTGTTTATAGGAAGCCCATCTTTATTCATTGTTCGAACGCTGTCATCCGATCCTAACCTTGGGCTATTCGAAACAGGTGTGAGACGGACATGGCTCAGCGGGTTTGCATCATCGGTGGCGGCGTGATCGGGCTGGCGACGGCTTATGCGCTGGTTCGCGAAGGTATCGACGTCACGCTCGTCGAAGCCCGGGACGCGCTGGGCAGCGAAACCAGCTTCGCCAATGGCGGCCAGTTGTCCTATCGGTACGTCACGCCGCTGGCGGATGCCGGGGTGCCCTGGCAGGCCCTGGGCTGGATTCTGCGCGCGGATTCGCCACTGAAGTTGCGCCCGCGCCTCGACCCGGCCCAGTGGCGCTGGATGGCGTCGTTTATTGCCGCGTGCCGGACCTCGGTCAACCGCCGCAACGGTGAGCATCTGTTGCGCCTGGCGCTGTTGAGCCAGGCGACGTTGCAGCGTTGGCGCGAAGATGATCGTCTCGACGGCTTTGATTGGCGGCGCAACGGCAAATTGGTGACGTTTCGAAACGTCAGCCACTTCGAGCATGCTCGGCGGCGAGTGACTGACCTGGGTCATCAGCAAGTACTCGGCCCTGCCGAATGCGCCAGCCTGGAGCCCGCGCTGGTGGGCGTGCCGTTCGTGGGTGGGATCTACACGCCGGACGAGGAGGCCGCCGATTGCCATGCTTTCTGTCTCCAGATGGCGGCGCGGCTACAGGCTTCGGGGCGCTGCGAGTTCCTCTTGGGGCGTGCGGTGACCGCTGTCCATCATGCCGACGGTACGGTGCAGGCGATCAACCTGGGCGCAGATCGCCTGGACGTGGACGCCGTGGTGATCGCCGCCGGCCATCGCAGTGCAGCGCTCGCGGTGCCTGGGCTGCGACTGCCGCTATATCCGCTCAAGGGCTACAGCCTGACGGTTCCGATCGAGGCGCCACATCGGGCGCCGGAGCTGAGCATCACCGACTATGACCGCAAGGTCGTCTACGCTCGCATCGGTGAGCAGTTGCGAGTGGCAGCGATGGTGGACATCGTCGGTTTTGATCCGGCACCGGACCCCAGGCGCCTGGCCCTGATCCGTCGCCAGGCCATGGAAACCTTCCCCTTGGCTGGAAATTACGAGCGCGCCGTCGAGTGGGCGGGCATGCGTCCGGCCACGCCCAGCGGTGTGCCGCTGATTGGCGCCACCGGCTATCGCAACCTGTGGCTCAACCTGGGCCATGGCGCCTTGGGCTTTACCCTGGCGTGCGGCAGCGGCCGCTTGCTCAGTGAACTGATCCGCCAACGTACACCGTCCATCGACATGCGAGGCCTCACGCCCCGCGCCGCCTGACCCACCCGCAACGGAGAATAACAATGCAAAAAATCACGTTGATAGGCTGCACCCTGAGCCTGCTGCTGAGCGCTTCGGCTTTCGCCAATGAAGCACCACCGACGGGCACCCTGGATAAGATCGCCAGCAGCAAGAGCATCACCTTGGGCTACCGCGACGCCTCCGTGCCGTTTTCCTATATCGCGGATAACAGCGGCAAACCGATGGGCTACTCGGTGGAGCTGGCAAGCAAGATCGTCGCGCGCATCCAGCACCAACTGGCGTTGCCGCAACTGAACGTGAAGTACAACCTCGTCACGTCCCAGACCCGCATCCCACTGGTGCAGAACGGCACCGTGGACCTGGAATGCGGCTCCACCGGCGTAACGGCCGAGCGGCAGAAGCAGGTGGCGTTTTCCTACGGTTTCATTTACGTGAAGGGCCAACTGCTGACAGCCAAGGACAGCGGTATCCACAGCTTCGCCGACCTGCGCGGAAAGAATGTGGTGACCACCGCCGGCACCACCAATGAGCGATTCCTCAAGAGCTACAACCAGGACAACAACGTCGACATGTTCGTCATCAGCGCCAAGGACCACGGCGAGGCCTTCCAGATGCTCGAGACCGGCCGGGCGGCGGCGTTCTACATGGACGACGCGCTGCTCTACGGCGAGCGGGCCAAGGCGCGTGATCCGCATAAATGGGTCGTGGTCGGAGAAGAACAGTCGCGGGAAATCTACAGCTGCATGGTGCGCAAGGACGATCCGCGATTCCTGGCGCTGGTCAACGCAACCCTGGCGGACTTGTACAAGTCTGGGGAAATCAACGCGATCTACGATCGCTGGTTCCAGAAGCCGATCCCGCCCAAGGGCCTGAACCTGGAATTCCCGATGACCAGCGAATTGAAGGCGATCATTGCCAAGCCGACGAGTGATCCGGTGCAGTAGGTCGCACGGACATCCACAATCTACTGTGGGAGTTACATCAGACTTTTAGAAATCCCCCCACAACTGCTGCGCCACCGCCAGCGCCACCACTGGCGCGGTTTCGGTGCGCAGCACGCGGGGGCCGAGGCGGGCGGCGTGGTAGCCGGCGATCCTGGCCTGCTCGACTTCGGCGTCCGACAACCCGCCCTCGGGACCGATCAGGAACGCCAGGGACGATGGCTTGGGGTGGCTGGTCAGCGGATTGGCCACCGGGTGCAGCACCAGTTTCAATTCGGCCTCGGCCTGCTTCAACCAGTCCGCCAACAGCAACGGCGGGTGAATCACCGGCACGGTGGAGCGTCCGCATTGCTCGCAGGCACTGATCGCCACCTGCCGCCAATGCAGCAGGCGCTTGTCGGCGCGCTCGTCCTTGAGGCGCACTTCGCAGCGTTCGGTGAAGATCGGTGTGATCTCATTGACGCCCAGCTCGGTGGCCTTCTGGATCGCCCAGTCCATGCGCTCGCCCCGGGACAGGCCCTGGCCGAGGTGGATGCGCAGCGGCGATTCGGCCTGCCCGGCAAACTGCTCGTCGAGCTGCACGCGCACGCGTTTCTTGCCGACCTCGGCCAGGGTTCCGCGAAACTCCTGGCCGGAGCCGTCAAACACCTGCACCGCATCGCCCTCGGCCATGCGCAGCACCCGACCGATGTAGTGGGCCTGGGCTTCGGGCAGCTCGTGGTCGCCGAGGCTCAGGGGTGTGTCGATGAAGAAGCGGGACAGTCTCATGTGGAGTCTCTGGAAAGTTAAACCTGTGGCGAGGGGATAAATCCCTCACCACAACAGTGTTTCAACAGGAAAGCGGATTCAGCCCGGATCCCGATAGCCAGGATGGAAGTCCTTCGGCACCGCCACGCTGACCGTGTCCCGGGTGGCAATGTCGATGCCTTCGCTGGCCACTTCGGCGAGGAAATCGATCTGCTCCGGGGTGATGACGTACGGTGGCAGGAAATAGACCACGCTGCCCAGCGGTCGCAGCAGCGCACCGCGTTCCAAGGCATGCTGGAACACCGCAAGGCCACGGCGTTCCTGCCACGGGTACGCGGTTTTGCTGGCCTTGTCCTTGACCATCTCGATGGCCAGCACCATGCCGGTCTGGCGTACTTCTGCCACGTTCGGGTGATCGGCCAGGTGCGCGGTGGCGCTCGCCATGCGCTGGGCCAGGGCCTGGTTGGTCTGGATGACGTTGTCTTCTTCGAAGATATCCAGCGTCGCCAGGGCCGCCGCGCAGGCCAGCGGGTTGCCCGTGTAGCTGTGGGAATGCAGGAATGCGCGCAGGGTCGGGTAGTCGTCGTAGAACGCGCTGTAGACATCATCGGTGGTCATGCACGCCGCCAGCGGCAAATAGCCGCCAGTCAATGCCTTGGACAGGCAAAGGAAGTCCGGTGTGATACCGGCCTGTTCACAGGCAAACATCGTCCCGGTGCGACCGAAGCCGACAGCGATCTCATCGTGGATCAGATGCACGCCATAGCGGTCGCAGGCTTCGCGCAGCAACTTCAGGTACACCGGGTGATACATGCGCATGCCGCCGGCGCCCTGGATCAGCGGCTCGACGATCACCGCGGCGACGCTGTCGTGGTGTTCGGCCAGGGTCTGTTCCATGGCCGCGAACATGTTTCGCGAATGTTCTTCCCAGCCCATGCCCTCGGGGCGGTGGTAGCAGTCGGGGCTGGGCACCTTGATCGTGTCCAGCAACAGCGCCTTGTAGGTTTCGGTGAACAACGGCACGTCACCCACCGACATCGCCGCGATGGTTTCGCCGTGGTAGCTGTTGCTCAGGGTGACGAAGCGTTTCTTGGCGGGCTGGCCGCGATTGATCCAGTAGTGAAAGCTCATCTTCATCGCGACTTCGATGCAGGACGAGCCGTTGTCGGCATAAAAACACCGGGTCAGGCCTTCGGGCGTCATTTTCACCAGGCGCTCGGACAGCTCGATCACCGGTTGGTGGCTGAAACCGGCGAGGATCACATGCTCTAGCTGATCGACCTGGTCCTTGATGCGCTGGTTGATGCGCGGGTTGGCGTGGCCGAACACGTTGACCCACCAGGAGCTGACGGCATCGAGGTAGCGCTTGCCTTCGAAGTCTTCAAGCCACACGCCTTCACCGCGCTTGATAGGGATCAACGGCAGTTGTTCGTGATCTTTCATCTGGGTGCAGGGGTGCCACAGCACCGCGAGGTCGCGTTGCATCCACTGGTTATTCAGGCCCATGTACAGTCTCCTCGAGGCAGCTCGCGGCGGGCGCGGGCAAAACAATCGCGCAAGCCTATGCAATGGCGGACGTGGGGACAACCCATTGTGTCGTTCCGGCTACTATGGACAAGGCGATAGACGTCGCTGGCGGCGCTTTGATGGCTGACGTATTCTTCGCCGTTCCCGGAGCCGGCTGGCTCGAAAAACCGAGAGCCGACGGGCTCGAAAGCTGAATTTTCCTACGTTTTAATCCGGAGTTCGTTGAATGTCTGCTGGTTGGCTGCGCGCCTGTGCGCTGGTGATGATAGGGCTGTTCAGCGTTTCGGCGCTGGCGAAGGACAAACAACCGACGGCGATCGTCATCGGCGGTGGATTGGCCGGCCTGACGGCGGCCTATGAATTGCAGAACAAGGGCTGGGCCGTGACGCTGCTGGAAGCCAAGCCGAGCCTGGGTGGCCGGTCGGGCATGGCCACCAGCGAGTGGATCGGCAACGAAAAGACCCAGCCGGTGCTGAACAAGTACGTTTCCACGTTCAAGCTGAGCACCACGCCGGCACCGGAATTCGTGCGGACTCCCAGCTATCTGATCGACGGCACCTATTTCACCGCCGCCGACCTGGCGACCAAACAGCCCGCCACAGCCGAAGCGCTCAAGCGCTATGAAACCACCGTGGATGAGCTGGCGCGGTCTATCGACGATCCGCTGAACCCGGCGGCCACCAACACGCTGCACGCCCTCGACCAGATCACTGTGTCCAACTGGCTCGACCGTTTGCAATTGCCCGCCACCGCGCGGCAATTGGTCAATCAGGAAATACGCACGCGCTATGACGAGCCGTCGCGCTTGTCGCTGTTGTATTTTGCCCAGCAGAACCGTGTCTATCGCGGCGTGTCCGACCGTGACCGGCGCGCCTCGCGCCTGCTGGGTGGCAGCCCGGTATTGGCCCAGGCGTTCGTCAAGCAACTGAAAACCATCAAGACCGGTGCCCCGGTATCAGCCATTTCCCAAGACAAGGACGGTGTCACCGTCAAGGTCGGCAGTGTCGGTTACCAGGCTGACTACGTGGTACTCGCCGTGCCACTGCGGGCGTTGAACAAGATCCAGCTGACGCCGGCCTTGGATGCCCAGCATCAGGGCGCGATCAAAGGCACCAACTACGGCTGGCGCGACCAGATCATGCTCAAGTTCAAGACCCCGGTCTGGGACAGCAAGGCGCGCATGTCGGGCGAGATCTACAGCAACACCGGCCTGGGCATGATGTGGATCGAGCCGGCCATGAAGGGCGGCGCCAACGTGGTCATCAACCTGTCCGGCGACAACGCCCGGGTGATGCAGGCCTTTGGCGACAAGCAGATGGTCGACCAGGTGCTGATTCGCCTGCACGCGTTTTATCCACAGGCCCGTGGCGCATTCACCGGTTATGAAATCCGCCGCTACAGCACCGACCCGTCCATGGGCGGCGCTTACCTGGCGTTTGGTCCGGGCCAGATCAGCAAATACTGGCGCCTGTGGGAAAAGCCCTTGCAGCGTGTAGCCTTTGCCGGTGAACACACTGACGCTATGTATCCAGGCACTTTGGAAGGCGCGCTGCGCAGTGGCCAACGTGCCGCCAGCCAAGTTGAAGACCTGGCCGCTGGCAAATCCTTTGAACCGGCCAAGGTGGCTCCGGTTGCCGCGGCGGCAGCCGGTGCGGTGGCGGCGAAGAAAGGCAACTTCTTCAGCAACCTGTTCGGTGGCTCGGATGACGACAAGAAGGCCGAGCCGGTCAAGGCCCCCGAGCCGGTAGCACCGCCTCCCGCGCCTGCGCCTGCTCCAGCTCCGGCCCCGGTAGAACCACCCGCGCCGGCCCCGGCGAGAGTCGAGCCGGCCAAGAAAGCGGCGGCCAAACCAGCGGCGAAAAAACCGGCCGCCAAGGCACCGGCCAAAAAAGCCCCGGCCAAGGCCCCGGTGAAAAAGGCCGAGCCGGTCAAGAAGCCGGTCGCCAAACCGGCGACGACCACTGAGACCAAGGCTCAGTAACTCTCCCCGGAAGAAACGCGACCCAAGGGTCGCGTTTTTTTCGACATTCAGGCGCGCCGACGCTGTCCTCCAGCGCCCAGCGTTGTGTAACGAACGCTGACGTCCTACACGTCCTTACGATATATCGGAAACGTCCCACCCTTTAACGGGAAGCAGGCGATAGAGTGCGCTTCGCCATAAGTCTAGGCTCCTCGAAAAACAGGAGCGACGTATGAAAATACTGATGGGAGTGATCGTACTGGTTTCGATGTATGGGTGTGTGTATGGCAAAGGTCATGATCCCCTGATGGTTCCTGTGTCTCCAAAGCGGGACCCTCAATGGGATTACAAGTGCACGTTCGATCCCTACAAGCCTGAGTGCTCGCTGCATGAATAATTCAGAGCTTTAAGCTCGTAGGGACTGGAACGAACCATGAAATGGATAACGGCTTTAACTGTATTGATGTTGTTGGGTGTCAGTGGTTGTGCAGATGTTCAAACGGTACTTAAAAAGCATGATCCTCAATGGGTTTATCGATGTGACATGGATCCCTACAGGGCTGAATGCGTCAATAAATGACTTCAGTAGACGGTAGGCCAGACGCGGGCTTTGGCCTCCGAGCTGCATCCGCCTCGCCATCACGCAACGCATCCGCTTTAATCTTTCCTTAACGCACTGCTTCCAGACTGATGATCGTATTTCTCGATATTTCAAAGCGAAAATTTCCGCTTTAAATCGATAGATAACTCGCTAGTCTTGGTCACAGTTTTTACAGGATATGAGCAATGCAGCTACGCAACTCTTCTTCTCGCTATGGCTGGGTCAGCATCGTTTCGCACTGGGCCGTTGCCCTGGCGGTGTACGGGTTGTTTGCGCTGGGCCTGTGGATGGTCGGGCTGGATTACTACAGCACTTGGCGCAAAGACGCGCCGGAGCTGCATAAAAGCATCGGCCTCGTGCTGTTGGCGGTGATGGTGCTGCGGGTGATCTGGCGTTTTGTCAGCCCGCCGCCGCCGACCCTGGAAACCTACGGACGCTTGACTCGCGTCGGCGCCAAGCTTGGCCACAGCGCGCTGTATCTCGGGCTGTTCGCCGTGATGATCGCCGGTTACCTGATTTCCACCGCAGACGGCGTCGGGATCTCGGTGTTTGGTCTGTTTGAAGTACCCGCGCTGGTGTCTGGACTGCCCGATCAGGCAGACGTCGCCGGCCAGATCCACCTGTATCTCGCATGGGCGCTGGTAATTTTTTCCGGCCTTCATGCGTTGGCAGCATTGAAGCACCACTTTATCGACCGTGACGCGACCCTCAAGCGAATGCTGGGGCGCCAAGCCTGATGTTCAACCTCGACTCCAAAGGAATAGAAAGCATGTTGAAAAAGACGCTCGCCGCCCTGGCAATCGGTTCTGCCCTGCTGTCTGCCGGCCAGGCCATGGCTGCAGACTATGTGGTCGACAAGGAAGGCCAGCACGCCTTCGTTGATTTCAAGATCAGCCACCTGGGCTATAGCTACATCACCGGTACCTTCAAGGACATCGACGGCAAGTTCAGCTTTGACGCCGCCAAGCCTGAAGACAGCAAGATCGAGTTCAACGTCAACACCGCCAGCGTGTTTACCAACCACGCCGAGCGCGACAAGCACATCGCCAGCGCTGACTTCCTGAACGCCAGCAAGTTCGGCAAGGCCACCTTCGTGTCCACCAGCGTCAAGTCCACCGGTAAGAACACTGCCGACGTGACCGGCGACCTGACCCTGCTGGGCGTGACCAAGCCGGTCGTGGTCAAGGCTACGTTCCTGGGTGAAGGCAAGGATCCATGGGGCGGCTACCGTGCCGGCTTCGAAGGTACCACCACCATCAAGCGTTCCGACTTCGGCAAGCAGAAGGACCTGGGCCCAGCGTCCGACATGGTCGAGCTGTACGTGACATTTGAAGGTGTCAAAGCGAAGTAACGTTCGCGCCTGACAAAAAAACGCCCCTGGTCTTGCGGCCAGGGGCGTTTTTTTGTGCGGATTTCGGAGACACAGATAACCCTGTGGGAGCGAGCTTGCTCGCGATGGCGTCAGTTCTGCCACGTTGATGGTGACTGAGCCACCGCTATCGCGAGCAAGCTCGCTCCCACATTGGAATGGTGTGGGGCCAAAAAAATGCCCCGGCTCGCAAAAACCAGGGCATTTTCATGGCTTGGAAAACTCAGCGATTGCGCGTCAGCAAGGCCGGCTTTTCGCCACGCGGACGGCTTGGCAATTGGTCCAGCTGTTCAGGCGTCGGGAAACGATCGGTTTTCGATTCCTTGTGGATGATTTTAGGCTGGTTGCCACGCGGGTTCTGCACGGCGGGTTCCTGACGTGGCTGGTCATCACCACGGGCCTGGCGGCGAGGGCGGGATTCTTCGCGGCGGGCCTGGCCGTCACGTGGGGCGCCGTTACGCGGGCCACTGCGTTTGGCTGGCGGGGTGCCGGTGGACGAGCCGTTGCTGTTGCGCGGACCGTTCTGGCGCCCTTGTGGCTGGCCGCCGCGTGGTGCGCCCGAACCTGCGCCTTGTGCCGGGGCGCCAGGTCGGCGACCGCGACCCTGGGCCGGCTTTTGCTGTGGCACGTAGTCGACACGGTTGCCGAAGTTATCGATATCGTCGTCGAGGAACTCGTCCGGGGCACGATCGGCCGCGGCGCGAGGAGCAGGGCGCTGCTGTTCGCGGGCCGGCGTACCTTCGCGAGGCTTCTGCTCGCGGGCCGGGCGCTCGCCGCGACCGTTGCTGGCCGATTTTTCCTTGCCCTTGTCCTTGCCTTTATCCTTGCGACCGCCACCGCTGCCATTCGGGCCATCGCCCCTCGGGCCGCGTGGGTTGCGCGGATTGCGCACGTCCGGACGCTCGCGTACTTCCGGCTTTTCGGCCTCGATCGTGCTGGCATCGAAGCCCATCAGATCGCCGTCGGGAATCTTCTGCTTGGTCATGCGCTCAATGCTCTTGAGCAGCTTTTCCTCGTCCGGCGCGACCAGGGAAATCGCTTCGCCCGAACGACCGGCCCGGCCGGTACGGCCGATACGGTGCACGTAGTCTTCATCGACGTTCGGCAGCTCGAAGTTGACCACATGTGGCAGTTGGTCGATATCCAGGCCTCGGGCGGCGATGTCGGTGGCGACCAGGATGCGCACTTCGCCAGCCTTGAAGTCGGCCAGGGCCTTGGTGCGGGCGTTCTGGCTCTTGTTGCCGTGGATCGCCACGGCTGGCAGGCCATGTTTGTCGAGGTATTCAGCCAGGCGGTTGGCGCCATGCTTGGTGCGGGTGAACACCAGGACCTGTTCCCAGGCGCCAGTGGTGATCAAATGCGCCAGCAGGGCACGCTTGTGGCTGGCCGGCAGGCGGAAAACCCGTTGCTCGATACGCTCGACCGTGGTGTTCGGTGGGGTGACTTCGATACGTTCCGGGTTGTGCAACAGCTTGCCGGCAAGGTCGGTAATGTCCTTGGAGAAGGTCGCCGAGAACAGCAGGTTCTGGCGCTTGGCCGGCAGGCGCGCCAGCACTTTCTTCACGTCATGGACAAAACCCATGTCGAGCATGCGGTCGGCTTCGTCCAGCACGAGGATTTCCACGTGGGACAGGTCGACACTGCCTTGCCCGGCCAGGTCCAGGAGACGGCCGGGACAGGCCACCAGCACATCGACGCCACGCGCCATTGCCTGGACCTGCGGGTTCATGCCGACACCGCCGAAAATGCAAGCGCTGACGAATTTCAGGTCGCGAGCGTAGACCTTGAAGCTCTCGTGCACCTGGGCGGCCAGTTCGCGGGTTGGAGTCAGGACCAAGACGCGCGGTTGGCGTGGGCCGTGGCGCTGGGATTTGTCTGGATGACCGTTAGGGAACAGCCGCTCCAGGATCGGAAGGGCGAAACCGCCGGTCTTGCCAGTACCTGTCTGTGCAGCAACCATCAGGTCGCGACCTTGCAACACGGCGGGGATGGCCCGCTGTTGCACCGGGGTAGGCTGGGTGTAGCCGGCGGCTTCGATGGCGCCGACTAAAGCCTCGGAGAGACCGAGGGAAGCAAAGGACATGAGTAATCCTGTTTTTAGTGAGGGCCTGGCCCAATGGGATAGTCTTGCCTGGCGCGAATGCGGTCGATCAGAGACCTCATCCCGTCCGGTCCTGCCGGGTCTGGAAGACAGGTCCGGACAGGGCTCGCGCGGGCTGGAAGCTGCGCTGTAGCGGTGTCGGGATGCCTTTTGCAAGACCGGGCGTCCGGGCGTGAGCCTGGCGGGAAGGCCGGAGTATAACAGAGCAATCGCCTTGCGCTGCTTTCCTGCTGCTCAACGGTGCATTTCAGCGCGATGCCGCGTCTTGCCCCGCCGGCTCGGCCACCGGAATGGCGCCATAACGAGCGCTCAATTCGGCATAGGCCGGTTCGTGCTTGAAACGCTTGAGTTCAGCGCCGAAGCGTTGCACGAGCAAATCCATGCCGGCCCTGCGCCGTACCGCCAGGTATTGGCTTTGGCGGCTTACGACCACTGGATTCTCGGTGATCTGGTCGCCGAGTCGCAGCTTATCGAGCACATGCCGGCCCACCCGGCGATCGGTGATGAGCAGGTCGATCCGACCCAGCTGCAGTTTGCCGAAGTTGGCTTCATGGGTGGGGGCCGTTTCGCGCTTGAACCGTGTCGACTCTCGGAACGCCTGGCTATACAGATAACCGGGCGAGGTGCCGATGGTCAGGCCGTCCAAGTCATCGAGCGTACGAAAAGGGTGGGGGCTGGCATTGGCGTAGAACATGACGAACTCCACGTCCGACAGCGGTTCGCTGGGGTAAAGCAGCAGGGCATCGCGTTCATCGCTGTGGAAGATGTCCAGCGCGCCGTCTGCCAACCCCTGCTCGAGCATGGCCAGGCAACGTTTCCACGGCAGCAATTGCCATTCCACATCGATGCCCAGGCGTTTGAAGACAATGGCCGTGGTTTCATAATCCAGGCCAAGGGTCTTGCCGTTTTCCTCGTAGACATAGGGTGCCCAGGGTTCGGTGACGATGCGCAACTTTTCGGCCTGGGCAGTGAAGCTCAGGCACAAGAGAAGGAGGGTTGTCGTCAGCTGGGCGAATACAGGCATGACCGGAGGTTACGACGAGAGCCTGTCAAATAGCTAGAGCGCTCTGGCACGCGGGCTGTGCTCTGTTTGCACGGGCGCGAAAAAAAGACCCTGGTTGTCCCAGGGTCTTGTGTACCGCACATCAGGCTGGGCTCAACGCGGCAGCTTGAGGTTGTTCCATACCGCAAGGCTAGGCTCGGCCTGGTTCAGGGTATAGAAGTGCAGCCCCGGTGCGCCGCCCTGCAGCAAACGTTCACACATTTGTGTGATGACCTCTTCACCGAAGCGCTGGATGCTGGTCGTGTCGTCGCCGTAGGCTTCCAGTTGCTTGCGGATCCAGCGCGGGATTTCCGCGCCGCAGGCGTCAGAGAAACGTGCCAGTTTGCTGTAGTTGGTGATTGGCATGATTCCCGGTACCACAGGAATGTCCACGCCCATCTGGCGAACCCGCTCGACGAAATAGAAATAGCTGTCGGCGTTGAAGAAGTACTGGGTTATCGCACTGTTGGCACCGGCGTTGGCCTTGCGAACGAAATTGCGCAGGTCATCTTCAAAATTGCGCGCCTGCGGATGCATCTCCGGGTAGGCGGCGATTTCAATGTGGAAGTGCTCGCCGGTTTCTTCGCGAATGAATTCAACCAGTTCATTGGCGTGGCGCAGCTCTCCGCTGGCCATGCCCATGCCCGACGGCAAGTCGCCGCGCAGGGCTACGATGCGCTTGATTCCAGCAGCCTTGTATTGGGTCAGCAGGCTGCGCAGGTCGTCCTTGCTGTCGCCCACGCAAGACAGGTGCGGAGCGGCCGGGACTTTGACTTCGCTTTCGAGCTGCAACACGGTGTTCATCGTGCGGTCGCGGGTCGAACCGCCGGCGCCGTAGGTGCAGGAGAAAAAATCAGGGTTGTAGCTTGCCAGCTGGCGGGCAGTGGCGATCAGCTTTTCATGCCCAGCATCGGTCTTCGTCGGGAAGAACTCGAAGCTGTAGCGACGGTCTTGGGACATGGTCATATCCTTGGAAACTCGTAGGCTTGGAGCCGTGCACAGCACAATGTGGGAGCGGGCGTGCTCGCGAAAGCGCTTCAACATTCAACATTGATGCGCCCGGAGTTCCGTCTTCGCGAGCGAGCCCGCTCCCACAAGGGGAGCAGGCGACGCCGATCAGTAGCGGTAAGCGTGCGGCTTGAACGGGCCTTCGACGGTGACGCCGATGTAGTCAGCCTGCTGCTTGGTCAACTGGGTGACCACGCCGCCGAAGCCGCGGACCATTTCCAGGGCCACTTCTTCGTCGAGTTTCTTCGGTAGCACTTCCACGGTCAGGCGCTCGGCTTTCTGGGCCGGCGACAGGTCGGCGTATTTCTGGCCGAACAGGAAGATCTGGGCCAGGACCTGGTTGGCGAACGAGCCGTCCATGATGCGGCTTGGGTGGCCGGTGGCGTTGCCCAGGTTGACCAGGCGGCCTTCGGCCAGCAGGATCAGGTAGTCGTCGTTCTGCGGATCGAAGCTGCCAGCGCCGGTGCGGTGCACCTTGTGGACCTGTGGCTTGACTTCTTCCCATGCCCAGTTCTTGCGCATGAAAGCGGTGTCGATTTCATTGTCGAAGTGGCCGATGTTGCAGACCACGGCGCGCTTCTTCAGGGCTTTGAGCATGTTGGCGTCGCAGACATTCACGTTACCGGTGGTGGTCACGATCAGGTCGATCTTGCCCAGCAGTGCCTTGTCGATGCTGCCTTCGGTGCCGTCGTTGATCCCGTCGATGAACGGCGAAACCAGTTCGAAACCGTCCATGCAGGCTTGCATGGCACAGATCGGGTCGACTTCGGATACCTTGACGATCATGCCTTCCTGGCGCAGGGACTGGGCCGAGCCCTTGCCCACGTCACCGTAGCCGATCACCAGGGCCTGCTTGCCGGACAGCAAATGGTCGGTGCCGCGCTTGATGGCGTCGTTGAGGCTGTGACGGCAGCCGTACTTGTTGTCGTTCTTGCTCTTGGTCACCGAGTCGTTGACGTTGATGGCCGGGATCTTCAGCTCGCCCTTGGCCAGCATGTCCAGCAGGCGGTGCACGCCGGTGGTGGTTTCTTCGGTCACGCCGTGGACTTTGTCCAGCACGGCCGGGTATTTCTTGTGCAGCAGTTCGGTCAGGTCGCCACCGTCGTCAAGAATCATGTTGGTGTCCCATGGCTGGCCATCCTTGAGGATGGTCTGCTCCAGGCACCACTCGTACTCTTGTTCGGTCTCGCCTTTCCAGGCGAAGACCGGGATGCCGGCAGCAGCGATGGCGGCAGCGGCCTGGTCCTGGGTCGAGAAAATGTTGCAGGACGACCAGCGAACTTCGGCACCCAGGGCAACCAGGGTTTCGATCAGCACGGCGGTCTGGATGGTCATGTGGATGCAGCCGAGGATTTTGGCGCCTTTCAATGGCTGTTCGCCAGAGTACTTGCGACGCAGACCCATCAGGGCTGGCATTTCGGATTCGGCGATGATGATTTCGCGACGGCCCCAGGCAGCCAGGGACATGTCGGCGACCTTGTAGTCGGTAAAAGCAGCAGGCGTGATAACAGCGCTCATGAAGAGCCTCCATTCGTAATGTATGCGAATGGGCGCCGTTGTGCGTTTAGAGCCTGTGCGGGTAACCCCTACAAGCAACGCCCCATCCGAGCCTGACAGGTCGAGCCTGCTGCAGCGCCCCTCGGACAGGTGGCGGGACCGGTCCAAAGGGTGGACCGGATGAAGCGGTGGCGATTATAACGAGCTAATCGGATCTTCCAAAGGGTTTCCGTCGGCAAATCAAAAATGCCGATGATCGTTATAGGTGCCGCAGCGTAGAGCGTATCTGGCCGGTCTGCCATGATGCGGGCATTCATCGGCCAGACGCGCAGGAGTATTCATGAATTTCCATACCCGCAAATGGGTCAAGCCCGAAGACCTCAACCCCAATGGCACCCTGTTCGGCGGCAGCCTGTTGCGCTGGATCGACGAAGAAGCGGCCATTTACGCCATCGTCCAGCTGGGTAACCAGCGTGTGGTGACCAAGTACATCTCAGAGATCAATTTCGTCAGCGCTTCGCGCCAGGGAGACATCATCGAATTGGGCATCACCGCCACCGAGTTCGGTCGCACCTCCATCACCCTGACCTGTGAAGTTCGTAACAAGATCACCCGTAAAAGCATCCTGACGGTGGAAAAAATGGTCTTCGTCAATCTCGGCGAAGACGGCCTGCCCGCGCCCCATGGCCGGACCGAGATCAAGTACGTCAAGGACCAGTTCAAGGACGATGCTGTCGAGTAAGGTTGGTATGCCTCTCATTTGCGGACACCACTGAACAGCTCCGGACGCCGTGTGTCGTAGGTACATCACGCCACCGGTTCAGGAGCTGTATGGACACTCAAAAAGACGGCAAGACCCCTGATCTCTCGGCAGAGGAACAGCACGAGGTCGACCGCAACCAGCCGCCACGGGCGGCGGTATTGCATGAAATCATCCGCACCCAGGGCGACCAGGAGTTGGAGCGCAGCGTGGCGGCGCTGTGGTGGTCGGCCCTGGCAGCCGGGTTGACCATGGGGTTGTCGTTGATGGCGATGGGGTTGCTCAACTCTCGATTGCCGGATCACGAAGGTTTCAAGGTGATCGCAAGTCTTGGCTACTGCGCGGGCTTCCTGGCGGTGATCCTCGCACGCCAGCAACTGTTTACCGAAAACACGCTGACCGCTGTGCTGCCGATCATGAGCAAACCAACCTTGGGCAATTTTGGCCGGCTGTTCCGGTTATGGGGCGTGGTGTTGGTGGGCAACCTGTGCGGCACGTTGCTGGTGGCCTACGTGATGCTGCACCTGCCGATTTTCGACCAGCGCACCGACCTGGCCTTCCTGGATATCGGTCGCAAGGTGATGGAAAACGACACCGGCCAGATGTTCGCCAAGGGCATCATTTCCGGCTGGATGATCGCCACGATGGTCTGGATGATCCCGTCCATGGAAAGCGCCAAGATGTGGATCATCGTGATGATCACTTACCTCATGGCGCTTGGGGATTTCACCCACATCGTCGTCGGCTCGGCTGAAGTGTCTTACTTGGTGTTTGCCGGCCAGCTGTCCTGGGAGGACTTCTGGATGGTGTTTGCCGCGCCGACCTTGGCGGGGAACATCATCGGTGGCAGTTTCATCTTCGCCCTGATCAGCCACGCGCAGGTGCGCAGCGAAACCAATACGCCCCTCAGTCGGCAAAGCCTGCCACGGCGTCCAGGCGACGCTGCCGAAAAATAAAATAAAGGGCGGTCAATACGGTCAGCCCGCCGACCAGGGCGCCGGTCCATGGCAGATCGGCGAGGTCGGCACCGCTGGCGACGACCAGCCCGCCGATCCAGGCACCGGCGGCGTTGCCGAGGTTGAAGGCGCTCTGGTTCAGGGTCGAGCCGAGATTCGGGGCCTCGTGGGCCTGGTCAATGATCAGCAATTGCAGGATCGGGCACAGGGAAAAGGCGAAAACGCCCCACAGCACCAGCGTGATCGCCGCCGGAATCACCGATCGGCTGGTCTGGCTAAAGGCGGCGAGCACCAGCACCACGGCCAGCGCCATGCCTACCAGGGACGGCAACAGGCGCCGGTCCGCCAGGCGTCCACCCAGGAAACTGCCCGCCGTCAGGCCGACCCCGAAAAGCAACAACATGACGGTGACACCGTGAGGGCTGACGCCGGTGATGTCCTGCAGGATCGGCGCGATGTAGGTGAATACGCTGAACAGGCTGGTAGAGGCAAGGACACTCATGCCCAGGGCCAATAACACGTTGGCCTTGCCCAGCACCTTGAACTCGCTGGCAAGGTTGGCCTTGTCCATGGGAATTTCCTTGGGCAGCCAGACCCACTGGGCGATGGCTGCAATTACCCCGATCGCCGAAACCGCCCAGAACGTCGATCGCCAGCCGGCGTATTGACCCAAGGCCGTACCCAGCGGCACGCCCAGGACATTGGCCAGGGTCAGGCCGGTGAACATCATCGCGATAGCCTGGGCCCGTTTGTTCGGCGCCACCAACCCTGCCGCCACCACCGAGCCAATACCAAAAAACGCGCCGTGGCATAAGGCGGTAATGACCCGGGCTGCCATCAGCGTGGTGTAGTTCGGCGCCAGGGCGCAGAGCACATTGCCGAGAATGAACATCAGGGTCATGCCCAACAGCGTGGCCTTGCGCGGCATGTTCGCGGTGCCGATCGCCAGGATCGGCGCGCCAAATACCACACCCAAGGCATAACCGGTGATCAGCAGCCCAGCATGGGGAATACTCACGGCCAGGTCACGGGCGACGTCGGGCAGCAGGCCCATGATGACGAATTCAGTCGTGCCGATGCCGAAAGCGGCAACGGCCAAAGCAAGCAAGGCGAGTGGCATGCGCAAGGTCTCTGTCTATAGTCTTGACGCTCGGATCAGGCATACGCATGCCGACGCCTTGGTTCGAACGAACGGGGCGGCAGCGGAATTATTGGAATTGATCTATGCGCAACTGAGTGCGGCGTGGTCGAGTGCAGTATAAACAGCTGTTGCTGTAGCGCGAGTCAATTCTACGGACGGAGTTGAGCGCATGCTCTGCCGCATGTGCTACCTGAAAGAACCTTTCGGCCGGCCGCGACTCTTAGCCTGCGGGCTGGTGCTGGTTGGCATGCTGGTGATAAAACCTGAGACGCTTGCCCTCGATTCTCTAAAACCAAAAAAGGAAAATGCGGTATGACGGTTGCCCTGTGGTGTGTTTTGATCGCTTTCCTCCTGCCTTACCTGTGTATTGGCATCGCCAAGGCGGGCGGGAGATATAGGCTGCAAGATAACCACGATCCCCGGGACTTTCTCGATTCACTCGAAGGCGCTCCCCGGCGAGCCTACGCCGCGCAACTGAACAGCTTCGAGATCTCCCCGTTCTTTGCCGCCGCCGTGATCGTCGCCCACCTGGCCGGCAATGCCGAACTGGTGACCATCAACGTGCTGGCGGTGCTGTTTATCACCAGCCGCCTGCTTTACATCATTTGCTACTTGGCTGACTGGGCAATCTTGCGTTCGCTGGTGTGGTTCGTGGGGGTTGGGTTGGTCTTGAGCTTCTTCTTTGTTTCGGCCTGAGCCTGGATTTAGGTTTTTGGTGTTTTTGCTGGCCTCTTCGCGAGCAAACTCGCTCCCACAGTTGATCTGGTCGTGCACAAGTTGTGCGTCCACCAGAGCTCCCGTGGGTTTCTAGGGGTTGGCGGTCACCGCATTCGCCACCTGCGGCACCTGGGGCAACGGCATCCCCTTGGGCCACAGCATCCAGATCTGGCCTTGTTGCTTCATATCCCCGGCCAGTTGCCCGGCGGCGTCGCCCGTTCCCCAGAACAGGTCAGCCCGCACTTCGCCGGCAATCGCCCCGCCGGTGTCCTGGGCGGCGACGGGGCGGTTCAAGGCGCTGCCGTCCGGGCGAGTCGTGGATAGCCACAACAGACTGCCCAGGGGAATGACCTTGCGGTCAACCGCCACGCTGTAACCTGCGGTGAGTGGGACGTTCAACGAGCCTCTCGGGCCTTCGTTGCTGTCGGGGTTGCGGTTGAAGAATACATAACTCGGATTGCTCGCCAGCAGTTCGGGAATACGGTTCGGGTTGGCCTTGGCCCAGGCACTGATGGTGCCCATGGTCACGTCTTCCTTCTTCAGCTCACCCTGCTCGACCAGCCAGCGGCCAATGGGGCGATACGGATGGCCGTTCTGGTCGGCATAGCCGATGCGCAGTTGACGGCCATCGTCGAGGCGAATGCGTCCCGAGCCCTGGATTTGCAGGAATTGAAGGTTCATCGGGTCTGTCAGCCAGGCGATGACAGGCGCCTTCACCCCGTTGTTTTCGATGGTGGCCGCGTCGTCGTAGGGCTTGAGCACACGGCCTTCAAGGCGGCCGCGCAGGCGTTTGCCCTTGAGCTCAGGATAAATACTGTCCAGCGACACAATGATCATGTCCTCCGGAACGCCATAGACCGGCACATTGGCGGTGGCGGTCTGGGTAAGGCTGCCGGGGTAGACCGGTTCGTAGTAGCCGGTGATCAGGCCGTTGGGGCTGTTGTCCCCCGAGCGCAAACCATAGACGTCCAGGGTCTGCTTGAGGAAGCTGCGTACATCCTGTGCGGTTTGCGGCACATTCGCCGCTGCCGCGCAGGTTGGGCCCCAGGTCGGGTCGGCCTTGAGCCGCGTGCATGCGCTGCGCCATGAGCCGAAGCCGGCCAGCAAGTCCTCATCAGACACCGACGGCAGTGCTTCCCAGGGTGCGCTGACATAAGTGGCGAGGGCATGGGTCTTGGGCTCTTCGACCTTTTCACCGCGATTGCAGCCGGCCAGCAGTGCGATCAACGGCAGGGTCAACGCCAGGCGTTTGTGCCATGGCTTGAGGCGGCTATTCATGAAGATTTCCTTTGCAGTCGTCGGGTGCCTTCGCGCGCTCGACAACCCTTATTGTTGATAGGGCCATTGGTCTTTTCTGACGACCCGGGGATACTAACGGCCATTTCCAGCCCCGAGGCAAAGATGTTTGTAAGACGATTTTCCATGGCCGTGCTGGCCTGCCTGATGTTATCCGGCTGCGGTGGTGTCGATCCCAACTCCCCCCTCGGCCAACGCAAGGCTATTTTCAAGCAGATGCTCAAGACCAACGAAGAGTTGGGCGGCATGCTGCGTGGTCGTATTCCATTCGACGGTGCGCGTTTCGCCGATGGCGCGGTCAAGTTGGACCAGCTGTCTCGCGAGCCCTGGAAGCACTTCCCGCCGGTTCGTGAAGAAGACCATACCAGCGCCACGGATGAGGTCTGGCAAAAACAGGCACGCTTCCAGGAAATGGCCCACAACCTTGAGACCGCTACCGCTGATTTGGTGACGGCCAGCAAGGTCCAGCCTTACAGGGCCAGCCAGTTGGGGCCGGCGGTGCAAAAGGTCGAGGACGCCTGCAGTGCCTGTCACAAGGAGTTTCGGGATCACTGAAAACAGCTGCAAGGGTGGAGCTTATTTGTCCAACTCATTCACCGCTTCCTGCAATTCCTTGCGGGAAGCCGCCAGTTTGTCCTTGCGCTTGTTGATCCGTTCAGCGTCGCCTTTTTTCATGGCTTTTTCCAGGTCGGCCTGGCGGCGACTCACCTCATGCTTGGCCTCGAGCACCTTGGTTTCCCGCTCCTTGCGCAAGGACGCGTCCGTGCAGTGGGTGGTGACCTCATTCAGTGCTGTTTCGAGGCCCGCTTGCTGGTCCGGGTTGCCTCGCGACTTGGCCAGTTCGATCTGATTGATGATGCCCTGGCGCTTTGCCGCGCAACCGGTCAGTTCCGGGGGCTGCTCAGTCGCCATCAAAGGCGTAGCCATGACGCCACACAAGGCGAGCAGGGCAACGGGGGACAGGAAATTCATAGCAACTCCGTATAAAGACTTGCGGGCGGTCTGTGTCGATGCGCTGTTGGAACGCGTGTCCGCCCTTTGGGTTCAACCGCCCCAGGGTTGAATTAAAAACCGTCGACCCCGGCGGTGTGTAGTGTTTCTCTCAAGGCCAGCACCTGCGGGTCGCGAAAAAAAGCGCTCAGTTGCGCCGCGCGTCCCGGCCCGATGCCGGCTTCGGCTTGCCATTGTTCGGTGCTGCGCTCGGCCAGCGCCTGCCACGATCCGCCCAGCCTGGCCTGCGCTGTGGGCGGCAAGCCAAGGGCCTTGAGCCATTGGTGAAAGGGCCGCTGCCGGGCGCCGTCCAGGCTGGCAAGCAGGCGGGCGCTGCTGCGCTCCCCGAAACCGGCAATGTTAGCAAGGTCGGCGGCATCGAGGGTCAACCAATCCAGTAATCCGTCGAGTCGACCAGCGGCCAGCAGCTTTTCCCAAGTGCCAGGACCAACATGGGGAAGGTCGAGACCGTTTTTGCCGCTGAGCCAGTTCAGTCGCGCCAGAAACTGGCTTTCGCAACCGGGCGTGGGTTGCCAGCAACTCAGCGGATGGTGGTCGGCTACTGCGGGCGCGTTGACTGCCTGGCGTTCGAGGCTGCGAAGCACGACCCCATCGAGGCGCGGAATGGTCAAGCCGGCCAGGCTGATGGCGACCTGATCGCCGGGGCGAATGTCCATCTCTTCCCAGCGCTTGAGGGAGCTGACGCTTACACGGCGAATCCAGCGGTCGTCGAGTCTGATGCGTTCAAGTTCCAGGACGGGCGTGATACGCCCAGTGCGACCGATCTTGAAGTTCACCTGGCGTACTTCGGCCATTGCTTGGGCATACGGATATTTCCAGGCGACGCTCCAGTACGGCGCCCGGGCCTTCCAGCGATCGGCAGGAGGACGACGACTCTGGCGTAGAACGATTCCGTCGCTGGCAAATGGCAGCGGGGTGCGATACCAGTGGTCGCGCCACCGCTCGGCATCGGCCAGGTCCCGGACAGGTTGGTTGTAGTCGAGAGTGTCAGCGAAGCCCAGCTCACCCAGCGCAATCATACGGTCGGTCAGTGTGTCTGGCCCCCCGGGCCATTCCCAGACAAACAGGCCTATATAGATCCCGTCTTGCGTCGTCAGGTTGGTACGTGCCATCAGGCCCGCCATGGTCCCGCGGGCGTTCATGCTGCCGCGGTCGGCCTGGACGTGGGCCTCCTGGCGCCAGTACAACTCGCCCTGGACGACCAGGTCCACGGCTTGGCGCAGCCGTTGCGGGATGGCGTGTATCTTTCGTGCGTTAACGGTCCAGTCATGTCCCAGGACGCCATCGCCGCGACTGATCGCCTGGTACAGGTGGCCCTTCCGATACACCAGCGTCACCGCCACGCCATCGACTTTCGGTTGGGCCCAGACCTCCTCGCGACCGCGCAGCCAAGCACCGACGGCCTCGGCATCCTTCAGTTTTTCCAGGCCCGTATGGACGACAGGGTGGCGCACCGTTCCGCCCGCCGAGCGCAGGGCATCATCGATTACCGGAAGATTGAAGCAGCCGCGCCAATGGCTCAACTGTGTGCGGGATTGATCGTAGAGTTCGTCGGCCACCTGTGATTGGCCGAGCCGGTGATAGCTGTCGTCCCAGGTGTCGATTTGTTGCTGCAGCGCGGCGATCTCTGCACGCGCACGTTCCGTGGGCCAGTCGGGACAAGGCGCAGCCATTGCGGGTAGGGCGATGAATAAAAGACAGGCGAGTGCGTACAAAAACGGCGGCATCGAAGCATCCTTGCTTGGTTGAGTCCCTGAAGGCTAGCCACTGTGGGAAAAGTTGCGAGACCCAGAGCGTTACCGGGTTTTGCGAAACCTGAAGGCGAAGTGCGGGTGGTACAGTCCAGGGCGATTTGGTTGCGCAACTGTCCCTTGAACACGTCGATGGCCGGTGCAGAATGGACGCTCGATCCGATATGCCAGGAGTGCAACCGATGGACCTGACGACACTCGCTGTCTTCATCCCGGCCTGCTTCGCGCTGAATATGGCGCCGGGCCCGAACAACCTGCTGTCCATCAGCAATGCCTCGCGTTATGGCTTTGTCCGAGCGTGCAGCGGCGGTATCGGTCGACTGCTGGCATTTGCAATCATGATTGCCTTGGCAGCGGTGGGGCTGACGGCTGTGTTGCATACTTCGGAATTGTTATTCCTGGGCATCAAGCTGGTTGGCGCCGGCTATCTGTTTTATCTCGCCGTGCAGTTGTGGCGTGCGCATCCCGAGTCCGGGGGCGAGGCGGCGACCGTTTCCATGAGCATGGCCAGCCTGGCGCGCCAGGAGTTCCTGGTGGCGATCGGCAATCCCAAGGCAATTCTATTGTTTACCGCTTTCTTGCCGCAGTTCGTTGATCGTGCGGACACCGTCACCCAACAGTTTGCTGTATTGGGCGCGCTGTTCCTGGCCCTGGAGTGCGTGGCGATCGGCTTGTACTGCTACATGGGAATTTATGCGCGGCGACTGTTTGCACGGCCAAGCGGCAAGCGCTTGTTCAATCGGATGTGTGCGGGGCTGTTGGCGAGCGCTGCGTCGTTCTTGTTGGTGGCGCGGCGAACGTAACAGTGCCCCCCGCCATAAAGGCGAAAAAAAGCCCCTGGCGACTCTACATCGCCAGGGGCTTTTTCATCGCAGCGGGTATTACAGGCCGGCAGCGGCGCGCAGTGCGTCGGCGCGGTCGGTTTTTTCCCAGGTGAACGTGGTGAAGGTGTCGTCGCCCACGGTCTTGGTCTGCGGCGTGCGACCGAAGTGGCCGTAGGCTGCGGTGTCCTGGTACATCGGGTGCAGCAGGTCGAGCATGGTGGTGATCGCGTAAGGACGCAGGTCGAACACTTCACGCACCAGCTGGATGATCTTGTCGTCGCCAATCTTGCCGGTGCCGAAGGTATTCAGCGAGATGGACGTAGGCTGGGCGACGCCGATGGCGTAGGACACCTGGATCTCGCAGCGCTCGGCCAGGCCGGCGGCAACGATGTTCTTGGCGACATAACGACCGGCGTACGCCGCCGAACGGTCAACCTTGGATGGATCCTTGCCGGAGAACGCGCCGCCGCCGTGACGGGCCATGCCGCCGTAGCTGTCGACGATGATCTTGCGACCGGTCAGGCCGCAGTCGCCCACCGGGCCGCCGATGATGAACTGGCCAGTCGGGTTGATATGGAACTGGGTGTCCTTGGACAGCAGTTCGGCAGGCAGCACGTGCTTGACGATCAGCTCCATCACGCCTTCGCGCAGGTCCTTGTAGGACACTTCCGGGTTGTGCTGGGTCGACAGCACGACGGCGTCGATGCCAACGACCTTGCCGCCTTCATAACGGCAGGTCACTTGCGACTTGGCGTCCGGGCGCAGCCAAGGCAGCAGGCCGGATTTGCGAGCCTCGGCCTGGCGCTGGACCAATTGGTGCGAGAAGGTGATCGGGGCCGGCATCAGCACGTCGGTTTCGTTGCTGGCGTAGCCGAACATCAGGCCCTGGTCGCCCGCGCCCTGGTCTTCCGGCTTGGCGCGGTCAACGCCCTGGTTGATGTCCGGGGACTGCTTGCCGATGATGTTCATCACGCCGCAGGTCGCGCCGTCGAAGCCGACGTCGGAGCTGTTGTAGCCGATGCCCAGGATCACGTCGCGAACGATCTGTTCCAGGTCGACCCAGGCCGAAGTGGTGACTTCGCCGGCGATGATCGCCACGCCCGTTTTCACCAGAGTCTCGCACGCCACGCGGGCGAACTTGTCTTCAGCAATGATGGCGTCCAGCACCGCATCAGAAATCTGGTCGGCGATTTTGTCCGGATGCCCTTCAGACACGGACTCGGAGGTGAAAAGGGAGTATTCGCTCATCTCGATGTTTTCCTACAAGTTACCGATGGTGAGTGTCGCCAGCCGGCCGCTGAAAATGGCGGACCTGGATCTGGAAACCATTACGTAAGCCTACATAGAGGCTTTCCCCGGGCACGAGACCCGCAGCGGTGGCCCAACGGGCCAGATCGTCCTGTTCAAACCCCAGCCAGAGATCACCGCAGGCCTCCTTGGCCCAACTCTGGTTGTGGCTGCATAACTCTGTCACCAACAGGCTACCGCCCGGTTGCAGCAGGTTGGCCATGTGCTTGAGCGCATCGGCCGGTGCGGCAAAATGGTGAAGTACCATGTTCAATACAACGCAATCGGCCCGCAGGCTTACGCCGTTCAGGGCATCGGCCAGTTGCAGGCTGACATTAGCCAGGGACTCGCGCTCGCACACCTGGCGAGCCAGCTCGAGCATGGCCGGGCTGTTGTCCAGCGCCGTCACCTGGTTGAAGCGCCGCGCCAGTTCCGGCAGGAAAGCGCCGTCGCCGGGGCCGACTTCCATCGCCGTGGCGCAGGGCTCGAAGCTCAGCTTGTCGAGCAGCGCCACGACGCTATCACGGTATTGCGGCAGCCCGGCGATCAGGTCCTGCTGGGCGCGAAATTTCTCGGCGACCCGTGCGAAAAAATCCTGGCTGGCGGCGGCACGTTGCCCGTGGACCTGGGCGATGCGGTCCTGCACCTCCATCGGCAGGTCCAGTTCGTCCACCTCCTCGAGCAGCGCGGCGTGCAATTTACCGCCCAGCAAGTCGCTGTGGGGCAGGGCGCGCCGGTAGAAAATCGCGTTGCCTTCGCGCCGCGTCGCCACCAGGTCGGCCTGGGCCAGGACCTTGAGGTGATGGCTCATGCCGGACTGGCCGATGCCGAAGATCTGCGCCAGTTCCAATACCCCGAATGAGTCGTTGGCCAGGGCGCGCAATACATTGAGCCGCAACGGATCGCCGCCGGCCTTGCAAAGGGCCGCCAGCTCATCGCTGTCATCATGGCGAATGGAAGGCACGCGTAAGTTCATGGGCGGCAGTCTAGTGACGGGTCTGGCGCATCGCAAGGTCAATATCAAAAAGTTTTGATATTGGTCGATAAATGGCACTTCCTCCCATGTGCTTGACTCTATCCACCATCAGCGGAAAGGTTTCACCTGGCCGATGCGACTTTATCCGCCGCAAATATCGCCTTTGGACGAGTATCTGATTGCCCCGGGGCGGGTGGGTGAGGGAAAATGCTCGCCTTTTTTCAGTTTCGTTATTCAAAACCCAGGAGATCAGCGATGCCCAGCCGTCGTGAGCGTGCCAATGCCATTCGTGCCCTCAGCATGGATGCCGTGCAAAAAGCCAACAGCGGCCATCCCGGCGCCCCCATGGGTATGGCGGATATCGCCGAGGTGCTGTGGCGCGACTACCTCAAGCACAACCCGAGCAACCCTTCGTTCGCCGACCGTGACCGCTTCGTGCTGTCCAACGGCCACGGCTCGATGTTGATCTACTCGCTGCTGCACCTGACCGGTTATGACCTGTCGATCGATGACCTGAAGAACTTCCGCCAACTGCACAGCCGCACCCCGGGCCACCCGGAATATGGCTATACGCCTGGCGTGGAAACCACCACCGGCCCCTTGGGCCAAGGCCTGGCCAACGCCGTAGGTTTTGCCCTGGCGGAAAAAGTCCTGGCGGCGCAGTTCAATCGCCCAGGCCACGATGTTGTCGATCACCACACCTACGTGTTCCTGGGTGATGGCTGCATGATGGAAGGCATTTCCCACGAAGTCGCTTCCTTGGCCGGTACCTTGGGCCTGGACAAGCTGATCGCTTTCTACGACGACAACGGCATCTCCATCGACGGCGAAGTCGAAGGCTGGTTTACCGACGACACGCCCAAGCGTTTCGAAGCCTACAACTGGCTGGTGATCCGCAACGTCGACGGTCACGACCCGGAAGAAATCAAGATCGCCATCGAGACTGCCCGCAAGAGCGCGCAGCCAACCCTGATCTGCTGCAAGACCACCATTGGTTTCGGTTCGCCGAACAAGCAGGGCAAGGAAGACTGCCACGGCGCGCCATTGGGTGCCGAGGAAATCGCCCTGACCCGTGCCGCGCTGAAGTGGGAGCACGGTCCTTTCGAAATCCCGGCGGACATCTATGCCGAATGGGACGCCAAGGAAAAAGGCCGCGCCGCCGAAGCCGAGTGGGACCAGCGCTTTGCCGCCTATTCCGCCGAATTCCCTGAGCTGGCCAACGAGCTGGTGCGTCGCCTCAGTGGCGAACTGCCGGCCGACTTCGCCGAAAAGGCGTCTGCCTACATTGCCGAGGTTGCCGCCAAGGGCGAAACCATCGCCAGCCGCAAGGCCAGCCAGAATACCTTGAACGCCTTTGGCCCATTGCTGCCGGAACTGCTGGGCGGCTCGGCCGACCTGGCCGGTTCCAACCTGACCCTGTGGAAGGGCTGCAAAGGCGTGACGGCCGAAGACGCCAGCGGCAACTACATGTACTACGGCGTTCGCGAGTTCGGCATGAGCGCGATCATGAACGGTGTTGCCCTGCACGGCGGCCTGGTGCCTTACGGCGCGACCTTCCTGATGTTCATGGAATACGCCCGCAACGCCGTACGCATGTCGGCGTTGATGAAAAAACGCATCCTGTATGTGTTCACCCACGACTCCATCGGCCTGGGCGAAGACGGCCCGACGCACCAGCCGATCGAACAACTGGCGAGCCTGCGTTGCACGCCGAACCTGGACACCTGGCGCCCATGCGACGCCGTGGAATCGGCGGTGGCCTGGAAATACGCCATCGAGCGCAACGACGGCCCGTCGGCGCTGATCTTCTCCCGCCAGAACCTGCAGCACCAGGCCCGCGATGCCGGCCAGATCGGCGACATCAGCCGTGGCGGCTACGTGCTCAAGGATTGCATCGGCGAACCTGAGTTGATCCTGATCGCCACCGGTTCGGAAGTCGGCCTGGCCGTCCAGGCCTACGACAAGCTGACCGAGCAGGGCCGCAACGTGCGCGTGGTGTCCATGCCATGCACCAGCGTGTTCGACGCCCAGGACGCCGGCTACAAGCAAGCGGTGTTGCCGCTGCAAGTCAGTGCGCGGATCGCCATCGAGGCTGCTCACGCCGATTACTGGTACAAGTACGTGGGCCTGGAAGGCCGCGTGATCGGCATGACCACCTATGGCGAATCGGCACCTGCGTCGGCGCTGTTCGAGGAATTCGGCTTCACCCTGGACAACATCCTGGGGCAGGCTGAAGAGCTGCTGGAAGACTGATCTGTAATAGGTTGTCTGTGCTGACGCATCGCGAGCAAGCTCGCTCCCACAAGGATCCCCACCGACCCTGTGGGAGCGAGCTTGCTCGCGATAGCGGTGGTGTAAGCAATGCTGGTCTTAACGGATTCACCCGATCAGAGAACCCCCATGCCCCAACCGCGTCCCTACAAAGTTGCACTCAACGGCTACGGCCGCATTGGTCGTTGCGTCTTGCGTGCGTTGTTCGAGCGAGGGGCGAAGGCTGGGTTCGAGATTGTGGCCATCAACGATCTGGCTGACATGGCCAGCATCGAATACCTGACACGCTTTGACTCCACCCACGGCCGGTTTCCCGGCGAAGTGCGGGTCGAAGGCGACTGTCTGCATATCAATGGCGATTGCGTGAAGGTCTTGCGCAGTGCCACCCCCGAAGGCATCGATTGGGCCTCCCTGGGCGTCGATCTGGTGCTTGAATGCTCCGGCGCCTATAACACCCGCGACGATGGCCAGCGTTTTATCGCTGCGGGCGCGCCACGGGTGCTGTTCTCCCAGCCGATGGCCAGCGAAGCGGACGTGGACGCAACCATCGTCTACGGTGTGAACCAGGATTGCCTGACCGGCGAAGAGTTGCTGGTGTCCAACGCGTCCTGCACCACCAATTGCGGCGTGCCGCTGTTGCGCCTGCTGGACCAGGCCATTGGCCTGGAATACGTGTCCATTACCACGATCCACTCGGCAATGAACGACCAACCGGTGATCGACGCCTATCACCATGAGGACCTGCGGCGTACCCGCTCGGCCTTCCAGTCGGTGATTCCGGTGTCCACTGGTCTGGCGCGTGGCATAGAACGGCTGCTGCCGGAACTTGCCGGGCGAATTCAGGCCAAAGCCGTGCGGGTGCCGACGGTCAACGTGTCCTGCCTCGACATCACGATGCAGACCGTGAGCGATACCGACGCCACCGAGGTCAACCGGATCCTGCGTGAAGCCGCCACCAGTGGCCCGCTCAAAGGCCTATTGGCCTATACCGAGTTGCCTCATGCCAGCTGTGATTTTAACCACGATCCACATTCGGCCATCGTCGATGCCAGCCAGACCCGCGTTTCCGGGCCGAGGCTTGTGAATATCCTGGCCTGGTTCGACAACGAATGGGGTTTTGCCAATCGAATGCTGGACGTTGCCGAGCACTACCTGCAAACAGCTTCCAATAAACCTGCTCTCTAAACAGTTACCCAGGAATTGCGACCCATGACCGTGTTGAAGATGTCCGACCTCGATCTGCAAGGTAAGCGCGTACTGATCCGCGAAGACCTCAACGTCCCCGTCAAGGACGGTGTCGTCACCAGCGACGCGCGCATCCTGGCCTCGCTGCCGACCATCAAGCTGGCCCTGGAAAAAGGCGCTGCGGTGATGGTCTGTTCTCACCTGGGCCGTCCGACCGAGGGCGAGTTCTCGGCGGAGAACAGCCTCAAGCCTGTCGCCGACTACCTGAGCAAGGCCCTGGGCCGCGACGTGCCGCTGGTCGCCGATTACCTGGGTGGTGTCGACGTCAAGGCTGGCGATGTCGTGCTGTTCGAAAACGTGCGCTTCAACAAGGGCGAGAAAAAGAACGCCGATGAACTGGCCCAGCAATATGCCGCCCTGTGCGACGTGTTCGTGATGGACGCCTTCGGCACCGCTCACCGCGCCGAGGGCTCGACTCATGGCGTGGCGAAGTTCGCCAAAGTCGCTGCCGCAGGTCCACTGTTGGCCGCCGAACTGGATGCGCTGGGCAAGGCCCTGGGTTCTCCCGCCCAGCCGATGGCGGCCATCGTTGCCGGCTCCAAGGTGTCAACCAAGCTGGACGTGCTCAACAGCCTGAGCCAGGTCTGCAACCAGTTGATCGTCGGGGGTGGCATTGCCAACACGTTCCTTGCCGCCGCTGGCCATCCGGTCGGCAAATCGCTGTATGAGCCGGACCTGCTGGACACCGCTCGTGAAATCGCTTCCAAGGTCAGCGTACCGCTGCCGGTGGATGTGGTGGTCGCCAAGGAGTTCGCTGAAAGCGCCGCCGCTACCGTCAAGCTGATCGCCGATGTGGCCGAAGACGACATGATCCTCGACATTGGTCCGCAAACTGCAGCCAATTTCGCCGAACTGCTGAAATCCTCCCAGACCATCCTGTGGAACGGTCCGGTCGGTGTCTTCGAATTCGACCAGTTCGGCAACGGCACCAAGGTACTGGCCCAGGCCATTGCCGAGAGCGCTGCGTTTTCCATCGCGGGCGGCGGCGACACCCTGGCGGCTATCGATAAATATGGCGTGGCCGAGCAGATCTCCTACATTTCTACCGGCGGTGGCGCGTTCCTCGAATTCGTCGAGGGCAAAGTGTTGCCAGCCGTGGAAGTCCTGGAAAGCCGGGCCAAGGCCTGAGGCGACGTTGACCAGGCAAAGGAGTGTTCCGATGGTCAAGACGTTCATGGCGCTGATGGCCGCGACGTTGCTCGTCGCCTGTTCCAGCAGCCCGAAAGGCACGGCGCCGGATGATACGGCGCCCGCGCCCGAGGAAGGTTGCTACCAGGCTGACTGGCAGGCCGAGACCAATCCGGTGCTGAACAAGCGTTCCGGGCCGGATGGCCTGGATAAATACGAGACGCAAGCGCCGGTCAAGGAACATGGTTGCCCTTGACGGGTCAGACTCATTAACTCATGGCCGGCGGCCTCTGCCGTCGGTTGGGGAACACGGATGAAAGGCTTTGTCGCCGTCATGGCGTTGGCATTGTTGGCCGGTTGCTCGCAACTGGGGTTTTTGCAGTCGTCCGAACCCGTTGCAGAGGGCTGGACGAGTTGGACATGTGACAGCGAAGCCAAGGTGCTCTGGCGTTATACCGACGCCGCGCGCAAGGAAGTCGATGTACGCTTGGGTGGCGCCGAGAAGGTTTATCGGCTCAAGCTGGAGCCGGGCGCTGAAGGTTCGCTGTACAGCGATGACATGCTGGCGCTGCACGTCAAGGGTGAGGAAGGCCTGGTGTATTGGGTCGCCACCAATGACCTGATTGGGCGAGGTTGCAGGGCGCAGTAACAGACACATCGCAGGCCCGTTCCCACGGGGTCCTGTGCAAGACGTTGAATTTGCGACACCGAACACGCGGGCCGGGGCCAGCCCCCGATCCGCAATGACTTGAATAGCCGCCGCCGCTCCGGCAGGCTGGCACGATTAACGACCCTCGACCGGGAGAGACACACACAATGGCACTTATCAGCATGCGTCAGATGCTGGACCACGCAGCCGAGTTCGGCTACGGCGTCCCAGCCTTTAACGTCAACAACCTTGAGCAGATGCGCGCCATCATGGAAGCCGCTGACAAGACTGACTCCCCGGTGATCGTCCAGGCTTCGGCCGGTGCCCGCAAATACGCCGGCGCGCCATTCCTGCGCCACCTGATCCTGGCGGCGATCGAAGAATTCCCGCACATCCCGGTGTGCATGCACCAGGACCACGGCACCAGTCCTGACGTCTGCCAGCGCTCCATCCAACTGGGCTTCAGCTCGGTGATGATGGACGGTTCCCTTGGTGAAGACGGCAAGACCCCGACCGACTACGAATACAACGTGCGCGTGACCCAGCAGACCGTCGCCATGGCCCACGCCTGCGGCGTCTCGGTGGAAGGTGAACTGGGTTGCCTGGGCTCGCTGGAAACCGGCATGGCCGGCGAAGAAGACGGCATCGGTGCCGAAGGCGTCCTGGATCACAGCCAGATGCTGACCGACCCGGAAGAAGCCGCGGACTTCGTCAAGAAAACCCAGGTCGACGCCTTGGCCATCGCCATCGGCACCAGCCACGGCGCCTACAAGTTCACCAAGCCGCCTACCGGCGACGTGCTGGCCATCGACCGCATCAAGGAAATCCACAAGCGTATTCCCAACACTCACCTGGTGATGCACGGTTCTTCGTCGGTGCCGCAGGAGTGGCTGGCGATCATCAACCAGTACGGTGGCGACATCAAGGAAACCTACGGCGTGCCGGTTGAGGAAATCGTCGAAGGTATCAAGTATGGCGTGCGCAAGGTCAACATCGACACTGACTTGCGTTTGGCTTCTACTGGTGCGATGCGTCGCTTGATGGCGACCAATCCTAGCGAGTTCGACCCGCGCAAGTTCTTTGGGGCGACTGTGACTGCGATGCGTGATGTGTGTATTGCGCGTTATGAGGCGTTTGGTACGGCGGGTAATGCTTCGAAGATCAAGCCGATCTCTCTGGAGGCTATGTATCAGCGGTATTTGAAGGGTGAGTTGAACGCGAAGGTTAATTGATGGTTTAGCGTTGTTAGAAAACCCGCAGTGATGCGGGTTTTTTTATGGGGCGGATTTGTGTGTACAGACGGTGCTTGGGTTGGCCGCTTCGCGAGTGAGCTGGTTTTAATCGTCCAATCCACTCTGCAAAGCGCCCTCAAAGTCTTGTCCGCCATAAAACACGCCCAGAATGGAAACCAGCTCGGCTTCAACAGCAAAGGCGATCACGGTCCGTTTACGGTAGTTTGTGATACGCAAACCCGGGCGTATCTCGTGCCTTTGGTTCCCTCGGTGCGGGAACGTCTGTAGTTCTTCACAGTAGGTCACGATGGCGTCGGTATACCGACGGGCCATTTCCGGCGAAGCCGCTGTGGCAATGTAGCGGTAGAGGACAGCTAATTGCTCAAGGGCTTCCGGTGCAAACTCGACGGTGTAAGCCATTCACGGTTTCACAGTGGAATTTTCGTGCTCTGCCGCCAATCGGGAGCGCACCTGGTCCACGTTCAATGCTCGCGAAGGATCGGTTTTCAACGCGTCATAAGCTGGGGCCACTTGGCCTACGAGCCAGTTTTCCAACGCACGATCACGAGCTAGCAGTGCTCGGAGGCCATCCCGAATGACTTCGCTTTCAGTGGCGTACTCACCGGCAGCCACCTTGGCTTTCACTACGTCAGCCATCTGGTTAGGCAGCGTGATGCTGAACTGTTGAGTGCTACGCATGATGAGCCTCCTGGGTAAGATGGGATTTAATCCTACTCTGCTCAAAAGAATATGCACATGACCTCCTATCGTCCGATGACTTTGCCTGCGGATTAGGTGAGCCTTGCTCGCGCTCGCGGTGTGTCAGTGGATATCACTGCTTTGCCGCTTCGCGAGCAGGCTCGCACACAGGGGACCTCTATTGATCTTCGAGGCCGCGCTGTTCAATGACACCGAACACGTCGGTGACGTACTGGTCCAGGATCCGGGCGACATTGGTGAGAGTATTGAAATCGCCAGCAGCCGAGTCGCGCAAGGTGGCGCAGGCCATGAGCGTCAGGTAGTCGAGCGTGGCATGCAAACGTTCACTGGCGCAGGCGTGGAGCTCGATCAGTGGGACGGTTTTATCGATGAACAGGACGGGCTGGGTGGTGGCGATCGGGGTGAGCGGAGTGAAGCGAGTGGGCAATTGTTCGGCTTTCATGACAAACCTCTAACTCAAATAGATATTTGCCACCGTTCGCTGCGAAACAAATTGGGTGGCAGCCATGTGCGGGTTCGCAGACCGAGGAGTTAGAGAAACCCGGCAGACCCGAAGATCTCCCACACACAGCCGCCATGAAAAGCCGAGGTAGGCGGGATAGGCCTACATCGATTTCTGACGGTCGTGATTCTAACCCACCAGGGCTGCGAAACCCCTGCCCACCGACCAAAGCCAGCAGACCCCCGAACTATAGAGCAGATTCCCAACGCCAAAATCTCCCCTGTAGGACGCACCGGCCCCCGTGGCGAGGGAGCTTGCTCCCGCTCGGGGGCGCAGCCGCCGCAAAACCGGCAAATGCGGTAGGTCTGGAGGAAAGAGGGGCCGCTTCGCCGCCCAGCGGGAGCAAGCTCCCTCGCCACGGGGCGTAAATTCCTACGAGAATTTCGGAAGCGGAATTTCAAGCATCGTTATTTCTGTCGAGTACGCTAAGCGCCCCTCCTGCTGCTGTCAGATGAAGTGCGGTGCGCCGCCTTGAAATGTCCGTTAGAGTGGACATAATCTTATTTATCTATTAAAAAGTCCCTTATGGTGGACATTATGCTTATCCTGAATCCTTCTGCCTTAGGCGAAAGAGTACGTACGCTGCGCCGTGCCAAGGGCTATAGCCAACAGCGACTCGCCGAAAAAGCCAGCTGCAATCGCAAGACAATTATTGATCTTGAAGCGGGTGAAAATGTGGCCGTCTATACCTTGTTTCGGGTCGTGTCGGCGCTGGGAATGGCTCTGGAAATCGTCGATAGACGCATCGATCTCAAATCCCTGGCGGAACTGGTGGAACATGATGAATAGGGTCAAGCTGCTCAATGTCATGACACCACAAGGCTATAGCGGCGACTTATCCAAAGGTTCGCAGTTCTCGTTTGCGTATGCCAGTGCCGAGGCGCCTCGGGAGGTCTCGCTGGTCATGCCCTATGACCCGACGCCCTCGGTTAGCAATGTCCTTCATCCGATATTTGACATGAATGTGCCTGAGGGTTTTCTGGCGGACCAGATCAAGCGTCGGATGGCCAGGCATATGCAGGTCGATGATATGCGCCTGCTGTCGGTAATAGGCGGCAATCAAATCGGGCGACTCAGCTATTTGAATCCTGTCGAGGCTTCGGTGCCGATTCGTGCCCAGGTCGGGCTGCAGGACATTCTGTCGGCAGACATTTCACAAAGCGTTTTTGATTTCCTGGTCGATACGTATTTCGAGTCGGGTATTTCGGGTGTACAGCCCAAGGTGCTCGTGCCTGACTTGGACAAGCTGACGGGTGATCGAAAAACCCTGCTCAGCTCCGATCTGATCGTTAAATCCGGTGCCGAGGAGTATGCCCATCTGGCGCAAAATGAATTCCTTTGCTTGGAGGCGGCTCGCCTGGCCGGGCTCGAAACGCCGCCATTCTGGCTCTCGGAAAACGGCGAGTTGTTTGTCATGGAAAGGTTCGACCTGACCTCGTCCGGACGGCTGGGCTTCGAAGACATGGCGGTGTTGCTCGGCCTGCACAAAGATCCCCACGACAACTACAAATACTCTCAAAGCTACGAAATTCTCGCCGCAGTAGTGGAGCAGGTATGTCGTCATGCTGAACCGGTTCGCGAGTTGGAGCGTTTTTTTTCTTCGGTGTGCCTCTCGGTCATGGTGCGCAATGGCGATGCCCATCTTAAAAACTTTGGTGTTATCTATACGCATCCGGACGCTCCGGAAAGCGTGCGGTTGGCGCCGGTTTTCGATGTCACCACGACCACGGTGTATGAGCACTACAACCCAAAGTCTGGCCGCTCGCTGGTAGATCGCACATTGGCGATCAAGCTGAACAAGTTAAAAACATATCCGGATCGCAAGCAGTTGATCGAGTTTGGTCGCAAGCATTGCAAAGTTGATAAACCCGCTTTGATCATCGAGCGAATCGCCGATGCAATGAGCCAGGCGCTGGCGAGCAGCGGGCATCGAATTGATGGAGGACTGCTGGAGGGGATGCGAAGGGAGTGGGACGCGGGTCGGCTTGCCGCACTTTATGATTCGGAACCGTTGCGGCTCAGGAACAAACCGCTGGTCCAGAAAATGAACTCGACTTGAGTGTGCCGGCCCGTGAAAAACCGGCGCATACGGTAAAGCCTAGAAAGAGCGGGCTGCTTCGCCGAGGCGTCGGACCGACCCAGCGGGAGCAAGCTCCCTCGCCACAGGGTGTAAATTCCTACGAGATTTTAGGACGTGAAATCTCAGGTATTGTGATCGATATCCAACACGCTGAACGTCACCTTCCCACCTTCGCTGGTATAGCCCGTGTTGTCCTGCACGTACACCCCGGCCTTGAAGTACAACGGCTTGTCGCGCCAGGCGGCACCGACCGTGGTGTACCAACTATTGCCAGCGGCGGTAATGCCCAGGTCGCCGGTACGATCGAGGTGAATCCGGTAGGAGAACGATCGGTTGAGCTTTACCCCCGTGGCAACGGTGATAACCCTGCCTTCGCTGTCATCGGGGCGCATGCGGACCTTGGCGACAATGTTGCCGGTGGAGCTGGCGTCCTTGTATTGATATTCCAGCTTGACCATGGGCTTGCTGCTGTCCTTCGCATGGATCTGGCCAATCACGATCTTACCGCTGCTGGGCACTTGATTGACGGCGAGCGTTGCCCGCAAGAAATTGTCGGCGTCTGGATAGACCCAGTTGCGCAATCTCCCGTCTCTGTAGGTTTCGCGCAATTCGCTGCGCGGATAGATCGCATTTTCAGTCTTGGTGCCGGTGACGGGAGACCAGAAGTACACCGTGCTGCCTTCGGAGTTGAAATACTTGTCCCGGAACCCGTCTATCAAGCGAGGGGTTTCGATGGTTTTCGGCGGGCTGCCTTCGGGAATGCTCAGGTTCCAGGTTGCCATATCGACCATGTTCGGATCCTTTCTGAGAAGAAGAAATGATTTACGCCACAGCCGGAGGCTTTAAGACGCGCTTTTGCTGAGGCCATAAGCAAGCCCAGACGAGAAATTGGCACGATCGTCCGGCGGTCAGTTGGCGCCAGCAGACCGTCAGAGTGGCGTTTTGCGGTTTTGTGCCCGAGATGTACGACCGTTGGTCGACTAAGTGATTTTTAGAGGGAACGATTGCGCGATGGCTATTTGACGCTCGAGGCGCGCAAATAAAAAAGCATCCTGAACGGATGCCTTGGAAGATGTGCCGACAGCACCGTCCCTGTGCTGTTATGGCCGGTGGAGCAATGATCAAAGAGTGGTGTGTTTGATTTCCAGCAGGCTGAACGTCACCTTCCCACCCTCGGTGACATAACCGGTGTTGTCCTGGACATACACGCCCGCCTTGAAGTAGAGCGGTTTTACTTTCCAGGTCGGATCGACGGTGGTCCGCCAGTTGTAGCCCGCCGCGGTAATACCCAGTGCACCCTTTGGGCTCAAGTGGATCATGTAGGAAAAGCTGCGGTTGAGCTTCACGCCAGTGGCGATGGTGATGACCTGGCCCGATGCATCATCGGGGCGAAGGCGTACCTTGGCGACGATATTGCCGGTGGAACTATAGGCCTTGTATTGGTATTCCAGCTTCACCATCGGACTGTTGCTGTCCTTGGTGTGAATCTGACCGATCACGATCTTCCCAGTGCTCGGCACCTGGTTGACTGTCACGGTTGCGCGCAGGGTGTTATCCGCCGCGGGGTACAACCAATTGCGCAGCGTGCCATCGCTGTTGGTCTCGCGCAGTTCGCTGCGAGGGTAAATGGCGTTGGCCGTCGTGGCGCCTGTCACCGGAGCCCAGAAAAATACGGTGCCGGTTTCAGAGTTGAAGTACTGGTTCTTGAAGCCTTGGACCAGTTGCGAGGTTTGAATGGTTGCCGGCGGGGCGCCTTCAGGAATGCTCAAGTTCCAGGTTGCGAGATCGATCATGTCCAGGTTCCTACGTATCGGGATGTAAAAGGTGTACGCCGCGTCGGGAGGCTTTAAACCGCCCTTTTGAAGCGTGTCGAAACGCTGGATAGGGGCTTTTCTTGTTGACCGCTCGGCGATTGTTTGACGTCAATTGACTGTCGTAGGGGTCATTGCAGCTTTTGTGCCTGAGAGGGGTGACCGTTAGTCGGCTATTTCGGGCTTTGTCTGGATGATGGCGCGATGACACCTACTGCTTTTCAAAATCCCGGTCTAGAGTGAGATCACTGTATGTTGTCCGTCTTGCGAGCAAGACGGACATGGCGCCCCGATAAGAGAAGCAGCATGGAATGCGCGCAACCCCCGTTTGGCGAAGACAGCTCTGTCCTTTTGATTGTCGATGACTACCCTGAAAACCTGCTTAGCATGCGAGCGTTATTGCAGCGTCAGGATTGGCAGGTGATGACCGCGTCCTCGGGTGTGGAGGCTCTTAACCTGCTGCTCGAACACGACATCGACCTGGTCCTGCTGGATGTGCAGATGCCGGACATGGACGGCTTCGAAGTGGCGCGCCTGATGCGCGGCAGCCAGCGCACGCGGCTTACGCCGATCATCTTCCTGACGGCCAATGAGCAGTCCCAGGATGCGGTGATCAAAGGCTACGCCAGTGGCGCGGTGGATTACCTGTTCAAGCCATTCGACCCGCAGATCCTCAAGCCCAAGGTGCACGCCCTTCTGGAACACCAGCGCAATCGTCGGGCCTTGCAGCGTTTGAGCCAGGACCTGGAGGCCGCCCGTGCCTTCAACGCCTCGGTGTTGGATAACGCCGCCGAAGGAATCCTGGTAGTGGACGAGAGCGGGTGTATCCGTTTCGCCAACCCTTCCACCTGCCGCTTGCTCAACGCCACCGCCGACCGATTGCAAGGCATGGCGTTCCTCGAATTCCTGCAGAAGCCCCATATCCCGGAATGGCTCGATTCCCCGATCCATACCGCCTATCGGCGTGGCGAAACCTGGCGGCTGCACGATGCCGTGTTGCGCACCGCGCCTGGCCAGCAGGTGTCGGTGGCCTTGTCCTGCGCGCCGCTGCCGATGGAGCAGAAGGCCATGGTTGTCACGCTCCAGGACATGTCGGTGGTACGCCACCTGCACCAGCAGCTCGAGTTCCAGGCGGTGACTGACCCCTTGACCGGCCTGCTTAACCGTCGGGGGTTCTATCAGACGGCGGAAAACCTGCTGATGCGCAGCGAGCGCCTGGAAAGCAATTGGGTGTTGTTGTACCTGGACCTCGATGGTTTCAAGCGGGTCAATGATTCCTTGGGCCATGATGCCGGTGATCGAGTGCTGCGCTGGGTCTCGGAACAGCTGAAGGCGTGCCTGCGTCCGTTCGACATCCTGGCGCGGCTCGGCGGTGACGAATTCACGGCGCTGCTGGATCTGGAGTTGCCTGAACAAGCGGCGAAGATTGCCGAAAAGCTCATCGAGCGGGTTTCGGTCTGCCAGCAGATCGACGGCATGGACGTGGCGCTGGGGGCCAGCATTGGTATCGCGACCTATCCGGACTGCGGGTCCAACCTCGACGGTTTGCTGCGCGCCTCCGACATTGCCATGTACGAAGCCAAGCGTGCCGGTCGCCAGCAGTACCGTTTCTACGACCACGAAATGAACGGTCGGGCCCGTTCACGCCTGATGCTGGAAGAGAGCGTGCGTTCGGCTATCGAGAACCGCGACTTCAATATGGTCTACCAGCCGCAGGTGAGCATCCGCGATGGACGCACTCGTGGCTTCGAGGCGCTGTTGCGCTGGCAACATCCGAGCGTCGGCGATGTGCCGCCGGGCTTGTTCCTGCCGTTGCTGGAGGAGGTGCGGTTGATCAGCCGGCTGGGTAGCTGGATTTATCATCGCAGTGCGGCCCAGCGTAAAGTCTGGGAACGGGTGTTCGCGGACGACCTGGTCTTGGGCGTGAGCCTGAGCAGCACCCAGTTCGGCATGCCCAACCTGGTCACCGAATTGCGCCAGGTCCTGGAGCGCCATGCCTTGAAGCCCCGGCAACTGGAAGTCGAGGTGACTGAAGATGCGCTGATGCGCAACCCGGACGAGACGCACAAACAGTTGCGGCTGCTGCGTCACCTCGGGGTGCGGGTGGCGTTGGACGATTTCGGTTCGGGCCCTTGCTCGCTGGCGCATCTGCGTGACCTCGAACTCGATACGCTCAAGCTCGACCGGCATTTGATCGCACGCTTGCCGGACTCGCCACGGGATGCCGCGTTGGCCGCCTCGGTTATCGATCTATGCGGGCAATTGGGCTTGCGAGTCATCGCCGAGGGCGTTGAAACAGCGGCGCAATACCAGTGGCTCAAGGACCACGGTTGCGAATATGTGCAGGGCTTCTTGGTGGCGCGGCCCTTGATGGCCGAGGATACCGATGCCTTTGCCCGTCCGTTCGACTGGAGCGCGGTACAGGCCTGAATTCGCTACACTGGCGGTCTTTTGTGATTGTGTTGGCGCCCGATGACCCCGCTCAAATACCTCCAGGCCTATCCCGCCGCGCTGCAAGCCCAGGTGGAGCAGTTGATTGCCCAGGATCGGCTGGGCGATTACCTGCACCAGCGCTATCCCGGTCGCCACCCGATCCAGAGCGACAAGGCGTTGTACGGTTATGCGCTGGATCTCAAGCAGCAATACCTGCGTAACGCACCGGCGATCGACAAGGTGCTGTTCGACAACCGTCTCGACCTGACCCACCGCGCACTCGGCTTGCACACGGCGGTGTCGCGGGTGCAGGGCGGCAAGCTCAAGGCCAAGAAGGAAATCCGCATTGCCTCGTTGTTCAAGGACGCGGCGCCTGAGTTCCTGAAGATGATCGTGGTGCACGAACTGGCCCATTTCAAGGAGTCGGACCACAACAAGGCGTTCTACAAACTCTGCGAACACATGCTGCCGGGCTATCACCAGTTGGAATTCGACTTGCGGGTGTACCTGACCTGGCGGGATCTGCAACAAGACAAGGAATGAGCGGATGGACGTCAGCAAGACCAAGAGCAGCTTTTATCGTCGTTTGTATGTGGCTTACCTGATCGACAGCGGTCTGGCCAGCAATGTCCCGGCCCTTACCGAAGTCACCGGCATGCCCCGGCGTACGGCCCAGGACACTGTTGCGGCGTTGGCGGACCTGGACATCATTTGTGAATTCGAGCAAGAGAAAGGCGCGCGCAACCATGCCGGGCAGTATCGGATTCATGATTGGGGGGCAATCGATCGGCGGTGGATCGAGCAGAACCTGGAGCGGATAAAGGCGGTGCTTGGGTATCCCTGAAGTTTCAGAGTGGCTGGCTTGCCCTATCGCGAGCAGGCTCGCTCCCACATCGGAATGCATGCTCCCGTGGGAGCGAGCTTGCTCGCGATGGTGTCCTCAGGGCCGATGCATGCCTATATGTGGAATCCCATCCTCCAGATATTCCACCCCCACTACCTCAAACCCATACCGCCCATAATATCCCTGCAGATGCGCCTGGGCCGATAGCGAAATCGACGTCCCCGGCCAATGCTTTTCCGCCTGCTGGAGGGCGTGCTCCATCAGCATATGCCCCAGTCCCTGGCCGCGCGCTTCTGGCGCGATGACCACCCGGCCGATGACGACGTCGCTGTTTTGCGAATGTGGATCGAGCAAGCGCAGGTAGGCAATCAGGCGATTGTCCCGCCAAGCCATCAGGTGGTAGGTGTCGCCTTCCAGGTCGAGCCCGTCGACATCCGGGTAGGCGCAGTTCTGCTCCACCACGAAGACCTCGGCGCGCAACTTGAGGATGGCGTACAGCTGTTCCTTGTTCAGGTCGTTGTGATGTTTGCAGACCCAGTCGATGTCCATTTTTTGAATTTCCTTGAGAACCTGATGCCGATATTAGGCGCCCTTGCGTCGGAAGTCTCTTCTGGGATTAGACGAAAAATCTGGGATAAAGGCCAAAATGCCATCATGGATGTGTCGCGGCCCTGTCTTCTTTGTGTAATCTTGATTTCAGCACTGCGCAACGGTTTCGATGAGCTAACGTTAGGACCGGATGTCCCAGGACATCCTTGGGTTTCGGCTAAAAACAAACCGGGCTTTGAACCCGTCAAGGATGTTTGGCATGCCGCGATTGCATCGAGCTCTTGCTTTGGTCGGATTGCTGTTGCTGAGCCACCACGCTTGCGCGCAGAAATTGCGTCTGGTCGCGGATGCTTGGCCGCCTTTCACCGATTCGACGTTGGTCAATGGCGGCTTGGCCACTGACATCGTCACCACTGCGCTGGCACGGGCCGGTTATGCCAGCGACTTCGAGCAGGTGCCCTGGGCCCGGGCGATGCTGGGTATAGGGGAAGGGCGCTATGACGTGCTGATCAACGCCTGGTACGCCGAGGAGCGCACCCATGTGGGTCAGTTTTCGGCCGAGTACCTGCTCAACCGCGTGCGCTTCATCAAGCGCAAGGACGCGGCCATCGAGTTCGACAACCTCCAGCAGCTGTACGCCTACCCCATCGCCGTGGTGCGCGGCTACGCCTACGCCAAGGCATTCGATGAGGATGCGCAGATGCAGAAGGTCCCTGTGCATAATTTCGCGATGGCCGTGCGCATGCTGGCCGCCGACCGGGTGAAGCTGACCCTGGAGGATGAGTACGTCGCCCGTTACTACCTGGCCCATGAGTCCCCCAAGGTGCGCAATGCCGTGGAATTCCTGCCCAAGCCGTTGAGCGAAAACAGCCTGCACATCCTGGTCAGCTTGAAGAACCCCGAGCATGAGCAGATCGTGGCCGGCTTTGATCGCGAGATCGCGGCGATGAAGGCCGATGGGAGCTATCAGCGACTATTGAAGGCGCATGGGATGTGAGGGCGCCTGGGCCGGCCTCATCGCGAGCAAGCTCGCTTGTATGGTAGGACTTGAAGGGAGGAGGAGGGACAAGGCTCGATTCTGACTGTTCGCGCAGTACAGACCGTGGGAGATTTCGCCCCTCCTCCTTTCACCCAAGCGCCGATAAAGAATGCTTCGGCCTGGATCGACGATAGAGACAAGCCTGCGCCTCTGGGTGACCCCTTCAAGTGTTCAAACCTTAGCCCGGAGGATTTTCAATGGCAATGCCGGTTTCTGTCACAAAGCCGATCGTGGGCGTGGATGTCGCCAAGAACGAGCTGGTGATCTATCACGCAGAGCTTGATGTGTTGGAAGCGATTCCCAACGACAAGGCGGCCATCAAACGGTGGTTGAAAGTACTGCCGGGCCCCGTCGATGTGGCCATTGAGTCGACCAATACTTATCACTTGGACTTTGCTGATTTGGCCTATGAGGCCGGTTGCACAATCTACATGATGGGCGGTTATGAACTTCATCATTACCGCAAAGGCGTAAAAATCCGCGCCAAAACCGATGCGTTGGACGCCAAGCTGTTGGCTCGTTACCTGAAGAACGAAGGGCACGAGCTTCATCCATGGGCGCCGCCATCTCCGTTGTATCGCCAGCTTCTAAGCCTTTTCCGCCGTCGCGCTGCCTTGGTTCAGGCTCGAGTCGCCCTGGTACAAAGCTGGGCCAATGAGCCGCTGCTCAAGACCGCTTTCGCCGAGCAAATCGCAGCTATGCAAAGGCTTGAGGCATTGATCGAGAAGACGATCAAGGATCATCTGAAAAATGCTGGTTTGCTAGGGCAACTGAACCGTTGCCTGAAGGTCGAGGGCATCGGGTTTCTGACCGGAGCCCGCTTGCTTACGGCGTTTCAGCGGGGCGACTTCAAAAATGCAGACGCCTTTATTGCCTTCTTGGGGATGGATTTGCGAGTGTCCCAATCAGGACAAAAAGACGACCGCCGAAGCTTGAGCAAACGAGGCGATCCGGAAGTTCGTCGGCTTTTGCACAACGCAGCCATGTCGGCCAGCCGTACGCCTGCCTGGAAAGGCTTTTATGAAAGACTAAGAGCTCGAGGCTTCGCTACCACCCAGGCGTTAGTGATACTGGCACGCAAGCTTGCTCGGATCGTATTCGCTCTGCTGAAAGGGCAAAGCGAATACCAACCAAAAGCGGCTTGAGGGCTTCCCCTCAACCATAGAATCTCCCACAGTTACACGCATGTCCCTGTGGGAGCGAGCTTGCTCGCGATGGCAATAGCTTGGGTACCCAAGGCCTCAAGCCTCGCTGGTGTCCTTGATCAAATGCGCCGCCAAGGTGCGCAACGGTCCCAACTGACGACAGATCAACGCCAGTTGTGTCTGCACCAGCCGCTGGCCTTCGTCGATTTCATCGGGCATTTGCTCAAGCTTGCTGGCGAGGGCTTCTTCTTCGTCACTCTGGATCGCGATCGGCTGTTTGCTCGCCAGCCCCTGGGCGATCTCATCGATGCTGGCCGCCAGTTTTACGCCCGCGCCGTCGATCAGATACTCGCGCACCTCTGTCGGTAACTCGGTGCCCCGGTGGGCGCCCAAGCCCGACAGGTAGCTGAGCAGGGTATGGGAGAGCACCAGGAAGCGGAACCCGACATCGGCTTCCTTACGGAAATGGCCTGGCTCCATCAGCATGTTCGCCAGCGTGGTGGACAGCGCCGCGTCGGCGTTATGGGCGTTGCGCCGGGCCAGGCGATAGGCCAAGTCATCGCTTTTACCAGCCGCGTATTGCTGCATGATCTGCCGCAAATAAATGCTGTTGCAGGTCAGGGTGTTGGCCAGCACCTTGTTCAGCCGCCGCCCTTGCCAGTCAGGCAGGAACAGGAACACCGCCAGCCCGGCAATCAGGCTGCCCAGCAAGGTATCGAACAGCCGTGGCAACAGCAGTCCGTAGCCGTCGCCCACCTGGTTGAAACAGAACAACACCATGATCGTGATCGCGCCGGTCGCCAGGGTGTAGCGGGTGGTGCGGTTGGTGAAGAAGATGACGCCGGCGACGATGGCGAAGCACGATTGCACCAGCGGGTTGGGGAACAGGTCGAACAGTGCCCAGGCCACCGTCAGGCCGATGGCGGTGCCGATGATCCGCTGGCCGAGCTTGCGCCGGGTGGCGCCGTAGTTGGGTTGGCAGACGAACAATGTGGTGAGGATGATCCAATAGCCCTGGGAAGGGTGGATCAAGTGCACCATGGCGTAGCCGATGCTCAAGGCCAGGGGCAGGCGCAGGGCGTGGCGAAACAACAGCGAAGTGGGGGTGAGTTGTGTGCGCAGGCGTAGCCAGACGTCCTTGAGGTTGCGCGGAGAACGGTCCAGCAGGCTGCTATCGGTAGCATCGGCCAGGGCGTCGGGGTTGCTTGCGTCGCTGAGCAGGCGGTCCATCGTGCCCAGGTTCACCGACAGCGCTCGCAACGACCGCAGCAAGCCGCGCCAGGCCGGGTTGCTCTGGATGCGCAGGTGTTCAAGGGACGCATGCAGATCGTTCAGGGCATCGGCGAAGCTGTCGTCGTAGACGAACGGTTGGCGTAGCTGGATCGATTCGGCCAGTGCCTGGCAGGCCTTGCCTTGTTGGCGCAGCAGGCGCTGGCAGCGGAACAGCACATCGCTGTGGAAGAAAGCTTCGGCCAGCGCGTTATAGGGATAATGGGAGGAGCTCGCGCGTTCGTGGATGTCTTGGGCGAGAAAATAGAGTTTCAGGTAACGGCTGACTTTCGAACCCGGCCGGCCATTGCCAACGCGGTGCAGGATGATTTCCTTCGCACTGTTGAGTGCGGCGACCACCCGGCCGTTCTGCTGGGCCAGCTCCAAGCGTCGCGCTTCGACATCCAGTTGGCGGACCGGTTCGAGCAGCAATGACTTGAGCTTCAGGTAGCGCCCCAGCTCACGGAAAAGGCGCGCCAGGCTCTGCTGCACGGGCTGGTTCGAAAAGAGCGCGTGCCACAACACCGAGAGCAGGCCGTACCAGGCGGCGCCCGCCACCAGGAGCAAGGGTTCATGCCAGAAATCGGTGACCGCGCCACCGCGCTGGTCCACCCCGATCATGGTGTAGACCGAGAGAATCAGGGTCGCGGAGGCAATCGCCCCATAACGCTCGCCCAGCGCGCCGAGCATGGTCAGGCCGAATGCCGCCAACGCCAGGGCGACGATGAACAGGATCGGGTAGGGAAACAGGAGTTCCACCGACAGCGCGGCAACGCTGAAGCACACCAATGTCACCGCCAGCGCATTGAGACGGCCCTGCCAGCTGTCGTCGGTCTCGGCCAGGGCGCTGGCGATGATGCCCAGGAACAGGGGAATCAGCATCGCCATCTCATCCAGGTACCAGCACAGGCCCATGCTGCCGGTCAGGGCGATGAACACCCGCACGCTATAACTGAACTTGTCCAGCGCCCAAAGGCGACGCAGTGATTGGCTAAACGAGGTCGATGACATGAAGTGCAAGGGCCTGACGGGCAATGACGCTAAGTTGAGGCAGTAAGGACGCCGATGCAATGGCGGCGATCACATCTGGCAGCAAAAAGTGTTCCGGCATGCGAAGGACACACCTCTACTCTGTGGCGAGGGAGCAAGCTCCCTCGCCACAGAAGCGCGTTCAACATGGGGCGGGGTCAGACGTACTGCGCCGCCGCATATCCCGAAGCCCAGGCCCATTGGAAATTGAACCCGCCCAGGTGCCCGGTGACGTCCAGCACCTCGCCAATGAAAAACAGCCCCGGGCTTTTCAGCGACTCCATGGTCTTGGACGACACCTCCCGGGTGTCGACGCCGCCAAGGGTGACTTCGGCGGTGCGGTAGCCTTCGGTGCCTGCCGGAACCACGTTCCAGCTCGCCAGCTTTTCGGCGATGTCGGCGAGCTCCGCGTGGGTGTATTGCTTCATCGGCTTGGAGACGAACCAGGTATCCGCCAGCAGGGTGGCCATTTTCTTCGTGAACAGCTCGCCCAGCAGTGTCTTCAATTCGCTATTGGGGCGTTCGGCTTGTTGCTGTTGCAGCCATTGCGGCACGTCGTGGTCGGGCAGCAGGTTGATCTGCACCGTGTCCCCTGGCTCCCAGAACGACGAAATCTGCAGGATCGCCGGGCCGCTCAGGCCGCGATGGGTGAACAGGATGTTCTCGCGAAAGCTCTGGTCGTTGCAGCTCACCAGGCAATCCACCGACGTCCCCGACAGTTCGGTGCATAGTGCCTTGAGTTGATCGGTAATGGTGAACGGCACCAGCCCGGCGCGGGTCGGCAACAACTGATGGCCGAACTGCTTCGCGACTTGATAGCCGAAACCGGTCGCGCCCAGGGTCGGGATCGATAGCCCGCCGGTGGCGATCACCAGGGACTGGCAGGCGATGGGCCCAAGGGTGGTCTGCAACTGATAGCCGCCCTCGGCCTTTTCGATCTGCTCGATGGAGGTGTCCAGGTGCAGCTTGACGCCGGCCTGGTCGCATTCATCCAGCAGCAGGCCGAGGATGTCGCTGGACTTGTTATCGCAGAACAGCTGGCCGAGCTTTTTCTCGTGATAGGGCACACCGTGCTTGGCCACCAGCGCGATGAAATCCCACTGGGTGTAGCGGGCCAGGGCGGATTTGCAGAAATGCGGGTTCTGCGAGAGGAAATTGCCCGGCTCGGTGTACATGTTGGTGAAATTGCAGCGCCCACCGCCCGACATGAGGATCTTCTTGCCGGCCTTGTTGGCGTGGTCCAGCAACATCACCTGCCGCCCGCGCGCGGCTGCGGTCAGCGCGCACATCAACCCCGCGGCGCCAGCGCCAATGATCACGACTTCGGTAGAGCGCAAAACGGTGTCCTCTCGGCTTTCCCACATAACTGAATGTGGGAGCGAGCTTGCTCGCGATGGTGGCGTGTCAGGCAGCATTAATGCCGCTGATCCACCGCCATCGCGAGCAAGCTCGCTCCCACAGTTTGATCTCTGTTCGTCAGGCGATCGGTTACAGGATCCGCACCCGCAACGAGCGGCCCTTGATCTTGCCATCGTTCAGGCGTTGCAGTGCCTGCTTGGCGATGCCGCGTTCCACCGCCACGTAGGCCTGGAAATCGAAGATCGCAATCTTGCCGACCTGGGCGCCAGGGATGCCGGCTTCGCCGGTCAGGGCGCCGAGGATATCACCGGGGCGGACCTTGTCCTTGCGCCCGGCGCCGATGCACAGCGTGCTCATGGCCGGCAGCAGCGGGCCGCCGCCCTGGGGCTTGAGGTTGTCCAATTGGTCCCAGCTCAGTGGCGACTTCTGCAGTTGCTCGATGGCTTGGGCGCGGTGGGCTTCGGACGGCGCCACGAGGCTGATGGCGATGCCTTTCTCACCGGCGCGCCCGGTGCGGCCGACACGGTGGATGTGGATTTCCGAGTCCCTGGCCAGTTCGACATTGATCACCATGTCCAGGGCATCGATGTCCAGGCCGCGGGCCGCCACGTCAGTGGCCACCAGCACCGAGGTGCTGCGGTTGGCGAACATCGCCAGCACCTGGTCGCGGTCACGCTGTTCCAGGTCGCCGTGCAGGCCCACGGCGGAGATGCCCTTGGCCGTCAGGTGATCGACGGTTTCCTGGACCTGCTGCTTGGTGAAGCAGAAGGCCACGCAGGAGGCCGGACGGAAATGCGCCAGCACCTTTACCACGGCGTCCATGCGCTCCTCGGGGGAGATCTCGTAGAAACGTTGTTCGATCTGCGCGTCGGAGTGGAATGCCTCGGCCTTCACTTGCTGCGGGTCACGCATGAACTTGGAGGCGAGTTGCTTGATGCCCACCGGGTAAGTGGCGGAGAACAGCAGCGTCTGGCGGCGTTCCGGGGTCTGCTGGATGATGTCTTCGATGGCGTCGTAGAAACCCATGTCGAGCATGCGGTCGGCTTCGTCGAGGATCAGCGTGTTGAGGCCGTCGAGCACCAGCGAACCCTTGCGCAGGTGCTGCTGGATGCGGCCCGGCGTGCCGACGATGATGTGGGCACCGTGTTCGAGGGAGGCAATCTGCGGGCCGAAGGACACGCCGCCGCACAGGGTCAGGACCTTGATGTTGTCTTCGGCACGGGCCAGGCGGCGGATTTCCTTGGCGACCTGGTCGGCCAGCTCACGGGTCGGGCATATTACCAGGGCCTGGCAGCCGAAATAGCGCGGGTTGATCGGGTTCAGCAGGCCGATGCCGAAGGCTGCGGTCTTGCCGCTGCCGGTCTTGGCCTGGGCGATCAGGTCCATGCCCTTGAGGATCACCGGCAAGCTTTGCGCCTGGATCGGCGTCATCTGGGCATAACCGAGTGATTCGAGGTTAGCCAGCATGGCGGCGGACAGCGGCAAAGTATTAAAAGCGGTGGCGATGGTGGTCACGGGACGGGCCTGCAAAACAAAATGTCGCGCAGTGTAACAGCCTCGTGCCACTTTCTTCGAAAGATCTGGACGAGCTGTGTAGCCAGAACGCGGAGCCCTGTGGCGAGGGGGCAAGCTCCCTCGCCACAAAAGCCCGCTGAGCCCAGCTTAATGCTCGATATGCTCATCCGGCCGCTTCTGCCGCCGTCCATCCTGCTTCGACAGTTGCGAGAAAATCGTCGCCGCCAACATCGCCATGATCCCCACCGTCAAGAAGGTCAATTGGAACGCGCCCAGCACCGTGTCCACGCCGTCATTGCCGACCTGGGCGGTGAAACCGCCGAGCAAGGCGCCGGCGCAAGCCACGCCCAGGCTCAGGGACAGTTGCGCCACTACCGACAACAAGCTGTTGCCGCTACTGGCGCTGGCGTCGTCCAGGTCAATCAAGGTCACGGTGTTCATCGCGGTGAATTGCAGCGAGTTGATCGCTCCCAGCACTGCCAGATGCGCGAGCAACAGCCAGTACGGTGTCTGCTCGCTGACCAAGCCCATGCTCGCCAGCATCACGCCCAGGGCCAGGGTATTGGCGGTCAGGACGATGCGATAGCCGAAGCGTTCGATCAGCGGCCGGGCGACCGATTTGGCGACCATCGCCGCGGCCGCCAGGGGCAGCATGCTCATCCCGGCCTGGGAGGGCGAATAACCCAAGGCGACTTGCAACAACAACGGCACCAGGAACGGCAGGGCGCCGCTGCCCAGGCGCGCAAACAGATTGCCGAGAATGCCCACCGCAAAGGTCCGGGTCTTGAACAGTGACGGTGGAAACAGCGCGTTCTCGACGTGCCCCGCCCGCAACCAATACGCCGCCAGGCAGGCCATGCCGCCGAACAGCAGCAACATCACCCGCAGATGAGGCAGGTGCAGTTCCCCAAGGCCTTCCATGGCGATGGTGATCAGCACCATTGCCGCGCCGAACAACAAGAAGCCCAGGCCATCGAAGCGTGTGCGCTCAGTGCCGCGCAGGTCTGGGATGAATTTCCACACCGCGTAGCAGCCGATCACACCCACCGGCAGATTGATGATGAAGATCCAATGCCAGGTCATGTATTCGACCATCCAGCCGCCCATGGTCGGGCCGATCAGCGGACCGAGCAGGCCGGGGATGGTGATGAAGCCCATGATCCGCACCAGCTCCGAGCGTGGATAGGCCCGCAATACCACCAGCCGCCCCACCGGCAACATCAGCGCACCGCCCAGGCCTTGGATCACCCTGGCGCCGATCAGCATGCTCAACGAATTGGACAAGGCGCACAGCAGCGAGCCGAAGCTGAACAGCAGGATCGCGCCGAAGAAAATTTTCTTGGTGCCGAAGCGGTCGGCGATCCATCCCGAGGCCGGGATCAGCAAGGCCACGGTGAGCATGTAGGCAATGATCACACCCTGCATGCGCAGCGGGTTTTCCGCCAGGTCGCTGGCCATGGCGGGCAGGGCGGTATTGAGGATGGTGCCGTCCAGGGACTGCATGAAGAAAGCGATTGCCACCACCCAGGGGAGCCAGCGGGCGGTGACGGCATCGAGGGGAGCGCGGTTGGGCATGGGACCTCTTGGATGGAAAGTGAACAATTACTTGTGGCGGAGAAGCTCTTGCGGCGAGGGAGCTTGCTCCCGCTCGGCTGCGCAGCAGTCGCACCCAGGCGACGCGGTCTTTCAGCTACACCGTGTTGGCCGGTTTGGGGGCGCTTCGCACCCCAGCGGGAGCAAGCTCCCTCGCCACTGAGGTACAAAGCCACCTTCTTGATGCTACAACGTCAACGTCAACCGCTTCACCAACGCTCCCGGCAACAACATCGAGGCCGTGGCCCGCTGGCTGTAGGTGCTGGCCGAGAGCAGAAGTTCCCGCTCCCGGGTCAGCGCTTCGAGTTGCGAGCCGAGCAGGCTGTAGACGCTGTCGTCGAAACGCATCGTACTCACCGGTGCCTGGATCCGGCCGTTCTCGACCCAGAACGTGGCGAAGCGGGTCATGCCGGTCAGGCGCGCCGCCGGTTGGTCCGAGTAGTTCAGGTACCAGAGGTTACTGATGTACAGCCCGGTGCCGAGTGCTTCGAGGATGTACTTCTGCTCCAGTTGCCCACCCTGCATGTCCAGCGCCGTGGGGTATTCGTAGCTGCTGGCGCCGTTGGCGGCGAGGCCGTATTCGGCGGCGCTGCGGGAGTTGATCAACTGCGCATTGGCCATGCCCTTGGCGATCAGCCCCAAGTCATCGCGGGGATAACCTTCGTCGGAGAACGCCGGGCTCAACGAGCCGCTGACTTGCTCGGTCAACCACACGTTGGGGCTGAAGTGGGCTTCGCCGGCGTAGAACTTCTGCAGCGGGCTTTGCTTGCTGGCAATCGCCCGGGCCGAGAACCCGCCCCAACTGAGCATGCCCATGATCTCTTCCAGCGCGGCCGGCGCCAGGTAGGCGCGGTATTCGCCGGGTGGCAGGGTGCGCAGCGGGCGACCGAGGAATTCCAGTTGTTCGCGGGCCTGCTCGAAGCGTTGGGCGAATCCGTCGCTGCTCCACTCGTGCCCGGCGTAGCTGGCTTTCACCGCCTGGCCATTTTCATGGAACAGGCTGAAATCGAAGTTGAAACTATTGGCCTGATGCCAGCCGAACGCACCCGAGGAGCTGGCGAAGCCACGGCTGATGGGACCTGCAGCGTAAAAACCGACCAAGTCCAGGCCTTCGGCGGCGCGGACGATCTCATCGACGGCCTGTTCGGTGTCCGGCAGCGGATGGTCTTGCACGTTGTTGCTCTGCCAATGGTTGTGGTTGAGCAGCAGGTAGGGATCGGCTGGCAGCAGCGGCAACGTCTCGCGCAACTGTTGCAGCCCTGCGGCCAGACGTTGCAGGTCGGTCTCGGTGTCCCCGGACAAAGTGATCTGCAAGTCGGCGTGACGGCCGCCATCGATCAACTTGAAACTGACATTGGCCTGTTGCACCTGGCCGGCCTGCCGGACCTTGCCGTGGTTGAAGCGCACGAAGGCCGAAGTTTCGGCAGCGTAGCCCAGGGTGAATTGCTCAGGCTCGCGCAGCGCGTCGCGCAACCAATCGACCAGTGCCTTGAACGCCCCAGCTTGATTATTGACGGTGCTCATCAGGCATCTCCCCCAAACACATCCACGTTGCTGAATACGCAGGCCGGCGACGCATGGCCGACGCGGATGACCTGGTTCGGTTCGCCCTTGCCGCAATTCGGTGTGCCGAGGACCTGGGAGGTGCTGGCGTCGCCCACAGCGCGCAGGCTTTTCCAGAACTGCGCGGAAATGCCCCGGTAGTTGGGGTTCTTCACCACGCCCTTGAGCTCGCCGTTCTCGATCAACTGACCCCATTCGCAGCCGAACTGGAATTTGTTGCGGGCGTCGTCGATGGACCAGGAGCGGTTGGTGCGCATCAGCACGCCGTGCTCGATGCCCTGGATCAGTTGCTCCAGGGATTGGTCGCCGGGCTCGATGTTCAGGTTGGCCATGCGGTCGATGGGCGCTCGATTCCAGCCGCAGGCGCGGCTGTTGGCGACACCGTCGAGGCCTGCGCGGAACTGTGACAGTGCCCCGCCCAGTGGGCGCAGCAGCAGGCCTTCGCGGATGAGGAACTGCTTGCTGGCGGCGCTGCCGTCGTCGTCATGACTGTAGCTCGCCAGTTCCTCGGGAATATCCGGGTCGAAGGTCACGTTCAACAGGCTGGAACCGTATTGCAGGTGTCCGAAATCGCTGGTCTTGACGAAGCTGGTGCCGGCGTAATTGCGCTCATCACCGAGGATGCGGTCCAGCTCCAGCGGATGGCCGATGGACTCGTGGATCTGCAGCATCATCTGGTCGGGCATCAGCAGAAGGTCGCGTGGGCCTGCCGGGGTGTTTGGCGCCATCAGCAGCTGCAGGGCCTGGTCAGCGATTTTTGGGCCGGCGCCGATCAGGCCGCAACGGCTGATCACGTCGAAGCCTCCTTGCTGGCCGAAGTTTTCCCGGCCCAGGGTGCGGGTCTGGCTGTCCTGGCCGTCGAAGGCGGTGACGTCCAGGGCCGGATAGATGAAACGTTGGGCCTGGCGCAGTTCAGCGCCGGCGCTATTGAGGTAGATCTGCTCGACCTGGGTCAGGCCGATGCTGGCCTGCCAGTTCACCAGGCGTTCGTCGACGGGTACCGCGGCCGACTCGTCGCCGAGCAGTTGGTAGCAATCGCTCAGTGCAGGGAACGCCTGGTCGAAGTGCGGCGAAAAGTAATCGGCGCGGTCGCTGGACACCGTCTGCTCGCGCAGGTCGAGCAGGGCATAGGGCTTGAGCTGGCGAGCGTATTGCTCGGCGCGCTCCAGTGCCGATTGCAGGCCTGACTGGGACAAATCGTTGGTGGCGGCATAGGCTTCGACGCCGTTGACCCGCACGGTCAGCATCGCGCCTTCGTCATGGCTCAGGCTCGGTGGTTCGGCGACGTTCTTGCGCACCGACAGGTGCTGGCCGGACTCGCGCACGTAACGCAGGGAAAAGAATTCAGCACCCGTGCGCAAGGCAGCGAAACGTTGCTTGAGCTGGGGTTGGAAGTCGAACATGGAACCTCCTTGTCTGGAGTGGCGGTGCAGCGAGGTGCGGCGCGTTGACGCGGGCGGCTCTAGAGTAGGCCTGCGGTGGGGGAGGGATCAAGGCAGATGGAAATCTGGGGTGTCAGGTTGGCCGCCATCGCGAGCAAGCTCGCTTGTATGGTAGGACTTGAAGGGAGGAGGAGGGACAAGGCTCGATTCTGACTGTTCGCGCAGTACAGACCGTGGGAGATTTCGCCCCTCCTCCTTTCACCCAAGCGCCGATAAAGAATGCTTCGGCCTGGATCGACGATAGAGACAAGCCTGCGCCTCTGGGTGACCCCTTCAAGTGTTCAAACCTTAGCCCGGAGGATTTTCAATGGCAATGCCGGTTTCTGTCACAAAGCCGATCGTGGGCGTGGATGTCGCCAAGAACGAGCTGGTGATCTATCACGCAGAGCTTGATGTGTTGGAAGCGATTCCCAACGACAAGGCGGCCATCAAACGGTGGTTGAAAGTACTGCCGGGCCCCGTCGATGTGGCCATTGAGTCGACCAATACTTATCACTTGGACTTTGCTGATTTGGCCTATGAGGCCGGTTGCACAATCTACATGATGGGCGGTTATGAACTTCATCATTACCGCAAAGGCGTAAAAATCCGCGCCAAAACCGATGCGTTGGACGCCAAGCTGTTGGCTCGTTACCTGAAGAACGAAGGGCACGAGCTTCATCCATGGGCGCCGCCATCTCCGTTGTATCGCCAGCTTCTAAGCCTTTTCCGCCGTCGCGCTGCCTTGGTTCAGGCTCGAGTCGCCCTGGTACAAAGCTGGGCCAATGAGCCGCTGCTCAAGACCGCTTTCGCCGAGCAAATCGCAGCTATGCAAAGGCTTGAGGCATTGATCGAGAAGACGATCAAGGATCATCTGAAAAATGCTGGTTTGCTAGGGCAACTGAACCGTTGCCTGAAGGTCGAGGGCATCGGGTTTCTGACCGGAGCCCGCTTGCTTACGGCGTTTCAGCGGGGCGACTTCAAAAATGCAGACGCCTTTATTGCCTTCTTGGGGATGGATTTGCGAGTGTCCCAATCAGGACAAAAAGACGACCGCCGAAGCTTGAGCAAACGAGGCGATCCGGAAGTTCGTCGGCTTTTGCACAACGCAGCCATGTCGGCCAGCCGTACGCCTGCCTGGAAAGGCTTTTATGAAAGACTAAGAGCTCGAGGCTTCGCTACCACCCAGGCGTTAGTGATACTGGCACGCAAGCTTGCTCGGATCGTATTCGCTCTGCTGAAAGGGCAAAGCGAATACCAACCAAAAGCGGCTTGAGGGCTTCCCCTCAACCATAGAATCTCCCACAGTGGAACTTTGGTGGGCACAAAATCTGCGTCCACCACCAATCCCCTGTGGGAGCGAGCTTGCTCGCGATTGCGTTGCAGCGCCTTACTGGGCGCTAGGCCCCACTTCACGCACCGGCTTGCCACGCACCGGCGCATCCCCGGCCACGTAGTAAGGCGCGGTGCTGCGCGGCAATGGCTTGCGACCACGGATCCTGTCGGCGATTTTCTCGGCCATCATGATCGTCGGCGCGTTGAGGTTGCCGGTGGTGATGATCGGCATGATCGAGGCGTCGACCACGCGCAAGCCTTCCATGCCATGCACGCGGCCTTCGCCATCCACCACGGCCATGTCGTCGGTGCCCATCTTGCACGAGCAGGACGGGTGGAACGCGGTTTCGGCGTGCTCGCGGATGAATCGGTCCAGTTGCTCGTCCGTCTGCACCTCGATCCCCGGGCTGATTTCCCTGCCGCGGAACGGATCGAGCGCCGGCTGCTGCATGATCTCGCGGGTCAGGCGGATGCCGTCGCGAAATTCCTGCCAGTCCTGCTCGGTGGCCATGTAGTTGAACAGGATGCTCGGGTGCTGGCGCGGGTCCTTGGACCTGGCCTGGATCCGACCACGGCTCGGCGAGCGCATGGAGCCCATGTGCGCCTGGAAACCGTGTTCCTTCACACCGTTGCTGCCGTTGTAGTTAATCGCCACCGGCAGGAAGTGATACTGGATGTTCGGCCATTCGAAATCCGGTCGAGTACGAATGAAACCACCGGCCTCGAACTGGTTGCTGGCGCCGATGCCGGTACCGTTGAACAGCCACTCGGCACCGATGGCCGGCTGGTTGTACCAGAGCAGCGACGGGTACAGCGAGACCGGCTGGGTGCAGGCGTATTGCAGGTACAACTCAAGGTGATCCTGGAGGTTTTCACCGACGCCCGGCAGGTCGTGGACGACTGGGATGTCGAGGCCTTCCAGCAGCTTGGCCGGGCCGACGCCGGAGCGTTGCAGGATCTGCGGCGAAGCGATGGCGCCGGAGCACAGCAGCACTTCCTTGCGCGCCCGGGCCTCGACGCGCTCTTCAGCGGCGCCCACCAGATAGCGTACGCCGACGGCGCGCTTGCCTTCGAACAGGATCTTGTCGGTCAGGGCGTGAGTGACGATGGTCAGGGTCGAACGCTTCTTGGCGACGTCCAGGTAACCGCGTGCGGTGCTGGCGCGACGGCCGTTGGGCGTGACGGTACGGTCCATCGGGCCGAAACCCTCCTGCTGGTAGCCGTTGAGGTCCTCGGTGCGCGGGTAACCGGCCTGCACGCCGGCTTCGACCATGGCGTGGAACAGCGGGTTGTTGCCGGCCTTGGGCGTGGTCACGCTGACCGGGCCGTCGCCGCCGTGGTAGTCGTTCGGGCCGATGTCGCGGGTTTCGGCCTTGCGGAAATACGGCAAGCAATCGAGGTACGTCCAGTCTTCCAGGCCCGGCAGCTTGGCCCAGTTGTCATAGTCCAGGGCGTTGCCGCGGATGTAGCACATGCCGTTGATCAGCGAAGAACCGCCCAGGCCCTTGCCGCGACCGCATTCCATGCGGCGACCGTTCATGTGCGGCTCGGGGTCGGTCTCGTAGGCCCAGTTGTAGCGGCGTCCTTGGAGAGGGAATGCCAGGGCAGCGGGCATCTGGGTGCGGAAGTCCAGGCGATAATCCGGGCCACCGGCTTCGAGCAGCAGGACGGTGACGCCTTCGTCTTCGGTCAGGCGGGTGGCCAGGGTGTTACCGGCCGAGCCGGCACCGATGATGATGTAATCGAATTCTTGGGACATGAAATGCACCCTCTTCTGGAATTGGGTTCAGGTCGCGGTCATCGAGTGCCACATGCTCTGTGGCGAGGGAGCTTGCTCCCGCTCGGCTGCGCAGCAGTCGCAAACGGAGCGACCGTGTTCTGTCTGAATGGTCTGGGACTTGAAGTTGGGGCCGCTTCGCAGCCCAGCGGGAGCAAGCTCCCTCGCCACAAAAGCCCCAGCCTCAGGTTCGGTGTCAGATCAGAACACCGACGTGTAATCGCCCAACTCGACCTGTACCGATTTGATGCGTGTGAAGTTGTTCAGCGAGCTGATGCCGTTCTCCCGGCCCACACCCGATTGCTTGTAGCCACCGACCGGCATCTCAGCCGCCGATTCACCCCAGGCGTTGATCCAGCAGATGCCGGCTTCGAGCTGGTGGATCACGCGGTGGGCGCGGTTGAGGTCGCGGGTCACGACGCCGGCGGCCAGGCCGAAGTCGGTGTCGTTGGCGCGGCGGATCACTTCTTCTTCGGTTTCATAGCTGAGGATGCTCATCACCGGGCCGAAAATCTCTTCACGCACGATGGTCATGTCATCGGTGCAATCGGTGAACACGGTCGGGGCGACGAACGCGCCCTTGGCGAATTCGCCTTCGGTCAGGCGACCACCGCCGCACAGCAGGCGCGCGCCTTCGGCTTTGCCTTTCTCGATATAGCCCAGCACGCTTTCCATGTGGGCGAAGCTCACCAGCGGGCCGAAGTTGGTATTTTCGTCTTCTGGATTACCGATGCGGATGCGCGCCACGCGCTCGGCGATCTTGGCTTCGAATGCCGCCTTGAGGTGGCTCGGCACGAACACGCGGGTGCCGTTGGTACAGACCTGGCCGGAGCTGTAGAAGTTGGCCATCATCGCGGTGTCGGCGGCGCGATCCAGGTCGGCGTCGTCGAAGATGATCAGCGGCGACTTGCCGCCCAGTTCCATGGTCACGTCCTTGAGCGAAGAGCTCGAGGCGCTGGCCATGACTTTCTTGCCGGTGTCGGTGCCGCCGGTGAAAGAGATTTTCTCGATGCGCGGGTGTTCTGTCAGCCAGGTGCCGACTTCACGGCCGCTGCCGGTCAACACGTTGAACACGCCCGCTGGAACGCCGGCTTCGGTGTAGATCTCGGCCAGTTTCAGGGTGGTCAGCGAGGTCACTTCGCTGGGCTTGAAGATCATCGCGTTACCCGCAGCCAGGGCCGGGGCGGACTTCCACAGGGCGATCTGGATCGGGTAGTTCCAGGCGCCAATACCGGCGACCACGCCCAGGGGCTCGCGGCGGGTGTAGACGAATGAAGTGTTGCGCAGCGGAACCTGCTCCCCTTCGATGGCGGGCACCAGACCTGCGTAGTATTCCAGCACGTCGGCACCGGTGACGATGTCGACGTAGCGGGTTTCGGAGTAGGCCTTGCCGGTGTCCAGGGTTTCCAGGGCGGCCAGCTCATCGTTGCGCTCGCGCAGGATGTCCACGGCACGGCGCAGGATGCGCGAGCGCTGCATGGCGGTCATGGCGGCCCAGACTTTCTGGCCTTTTTCGGCGCTGACCACGGCGCGTTCGACGTCTTCTTTCGTCGCGCGTTGCACCAGGGCGAGCACTTCACCGTTGGCCGGGTTGATGGCTTCGAAAGTGGCGTCGCCGCTGGCATCGCTGTACGCGCCATCGATGTAGAGTTTTTGCAGTTCGAAACGGGCCATAAAGTCCTCGCAAGTGCATAAGTGGTTGGCTGACCACCGAGCGTGTCGTTTATAGCTGACTACGCGCCGCGGTGGCGGTTCAGGCGTCGAGCGGTTCTGTGTGCTCTGGCGCCCCGGCCTTGGCCAGTTGGAAATCCATGTATTCGTAAGCGATCTGGTGTGCCTGGGCGGTATCGAACGCGTCTCCCGACAGCGCGCCGCGCAGCCACAACCCGTCAATCAGGGCGGCCAGGCCTCGAGCCGCACTGCGCGCCTGGTCGACAGGCAACACGCGGCGGAACTGGCAACACAGGTTGGAATACAGACGGTGATCGTTGATCCGCTGCAACCTGTGCAAAGACGGGTGGTGCATGCTGGTGGCCCAGAAGGCCAGCCAGGTTTTCATTGCCGGGCCGTTGACCTGGCTGGCGTCGAAGTTGCCTTCGATGATCACCTTCAGGTGAGCTCGCGGGCTTGAGTCCGTCAGCGCCTGACGACGCGCGGTGACGTTCTCGCTCAGGACAGTCATCAGGTACTGGGCCGTAGCCGCGATCAGGCCATTCTTGTCCTGAAAGTAGTGACTGATGATGCCGTTCGAAACACCGGCCAAACGGGCGATCAGCGCAATGCTGGCGTCCCCCATTCCGACCTGATCGACGGCCTGCAAAGTGGCTTCGATCAATTGCTGGCGGCGGATGGGTTGCATACCGACCTTGGGCATCTAGCACATCTCCTTAGGCCATCCGGCGCACGAATGTCGTCTGCCGGAACGAAAGCCAGTCTATTTTGTTTTGATTGAACGTTCAATCAACAAAAAACAAGTTCTATGACAAGTCGTCGCTGTTGCCGGGGCGAGGACCTTTGGGGATGTCTTTATAACACTCGTCGGTTGGCATGCAGGCCAAATGCGCTTGATAGCGGGAATGCCGGTCAGCAGTTCACAACCGCCAAAAAAAACGCCGCGATCATCTCGCGGCGTTTTTGTTTGCGAGGGCTCAGCCCAGGTTCTTGCCGAGCAGCGCGTGATACAGCTCGCTGTCACCCAGGATCCCGACGACTTTCTGGTTATCGTGAAGCACCAGTTTGTTGCCGGTCTGGTAGCGGATCTGCAAGGCGTCGCGCATGCCGATGCTGGAGTCGACCAAAGTCGGGAAACGGCCCAGGCCTTCGACGGATTGCCCTGGCGCCCAGTTCTGCAGGTCCAGCGCAGCGCCGTTCTGCCGGGCGCCCTTGATGGTGTTGCCTTCGGCCAGGTCGAGCCAGGAGTCACCGCCCGGGTCCAGGCACACCGAACCGTTGATGCGCTTGCAGTTGTCCAGGGTGCGCATCAGGCTCCGACCGCAGAGCACGTTGAGCGGGTTGGTATGGGCGACGAATGTACGCACATAGTCGTCCGCCGGGTTCAACACGATTTGTTCCGGCTTGCTGTACTGGATGATCCGGCCGTCTTTCATGATGGCGATGCGGCTGCCCAGTTTCAGGGCCTCGTCCAGGTCGTGGCTGACGAACACGATGGTCTTGCTCAGCTTGCGCTGCAGCTCCAGCAGCTCGTCCTGCAGACCTTGACGGATCAGCGGGTCGAGGGCCGAGAACGGTTCGTCCATCAGCAGGATGTCGGCGTCCATCGCCAGGGCGCGGGCCAGGCCGACGCGTTGTTGCATACCGCCGGACAGCTCGTCGGGTTTCTTGTTGCGCCACTGGGTCAGGCCCACCAGCTCGAGTTTTTCGTCCACCAGCTTCTTGCGTTCCTTCTCCGGTCGGCCCTGCATTTCCAGGCCGAAGCTGATGTTCTCGCGCACCGTCAGCCAAGGCATCAGGGCGAATTTCTGGAACACCATGGCGATGCGCTTGGTGCGCATCATCTTCAGTTCGGCAGGGCTGCAGGAGGCGATGTCGATCTGCCGGCCTTCGTGCTCGACGAACAATTTGCCGCGACTCACCGTGTTCAAGCCGTTGATGCAGCGCAGCAGGCTGGATTTGCCGGAGCCGGACAGGCCCATCAGCACACAGATCTCGCCTTTTTCGATGTCGAGGCTGGCCTTTTCCACGCCGACGATTTGCCCGGTCTTCTTCAGGATTTCGTTGCGGGTCATGCCCTTGTCGAGCAGCTTGAGGGCTTCGCGTGGATCCTTGGCAAAGATCACGTCGACCTCTTCGAAGCGGATTATGCTCATGCGTCACCCCCTACTTTGGCGTCGGGTTGCTTGCAGATTCGGTCGAGCATGATCGCCAGCAATACGATCGCCAGGCCGGCTTCGAAGCCCAGGGCGATATCAGCGGTGTTCAGTGCGTTGACCACGGGTTTGCCCAGGCCGTCGGCACCGACCAGTGCCGCGATCACCACCATCGACAGCGACAGCATGATGCATTGGGTGATTCCTGCGGCGATGCTTGGCATGGCGTGGGGCAATTCGATGCGCGACAGGAGCTGGCGACGGGAACAGCCGAAGGCTTTGCCGGCGTCCATCAGTTCGTCCGGAACGTCGCGGATGCCCAGGTAGGTCAGGCGGATGGGCGCGGCGATCGCGAACACCACCGTGGAAATCAGGCCTGGGACCACACCCAGACCGAAAAGGGTCAGGGTAGGAATGAGGTAGACGAAGGTCGGTACGGTCTGCATCAGATCGAGTACCGGACGCATCATGGTGTAGAACATCGGCTTGTGCGCGGCAACAATGCCCAGCGGCACGCCGATCAATACACAGACCAGGGTCGCGAACAGCACCTGGGCGAGGGTTTCCATGGTCTCTTGCCAGTAACCCAGGTTGAGGATCAACAAGAAGGACGCGATGACGAAAACGGTCAGGCCCCATTTGCGCTGGATGAAATGCGCCAGTAGCGCGATGAGGCCGATAAGCACCAGTGGATTGAACCAGGTCAGCGCAAACGTCACGCCGTGAATCATCGTTTCCAGGAACATCGCGATTGCGTCGAAGGTGTCGGCGCCGTTTTGCGTCAACCATTCGACAAAGCCCGCGATGTACTGGCCCAAGGGTATTTTCTGATCAATAAGCATGGTAGTGAACGTCCGCATGCAAGGAATAAACAGCCCGGGCGAGCGAACCCGCCCGGCATAAGCTTTTTACTGCGCGAGCTTGGCTTTCACGGCCTCCAGGCCAGGTTTACCGTCAATGGTGGTGACGCCGGCCAGCCAGGTATCGAGCACCTGTGGGTTCTTCTTCAGCCAGGCCTTGGCGGCGGCGTCAGGTTTCATCTTGTCGTCCAGCACGTTGCCCATCAGCGTGCTTTCCATGTCCAGGGTGAAGACCAGGTTTTTCAACAGTTGGCCGACGTTGCTGCATTCCTGGGCGTAGCCCTTGCGGGTGTTGGTGTATATGGTCGCCTGGCCGAAGTTCGGGCCGAAGAACTCATCGCCACCGGTGAGGTATTTCATCTTGAAGCGGGTGTTCATCGGATGCGGTTCCCAGCCCAGGAACACCACGGCGGTATTGCGACGCTGGGCGCGATCGACTTGTGAAAGCATGCCGGCTTCGCTCGACTCGACGACCTTGAAGCCAGCGTCCTTCAGGCCGAAGGCATTTTTGTCGATCATGCTCTGGATCAAGCGGTTGCCGTCGTTGCCCGGCTCGATGCCGTAGATCTTGCCGTCCAGTTCCTTCTTGAACTTGGCGATGTCGGCGAAATCCTTGAGGCCTTTGTTGTAGAGCTCTTCGGGAACCGCCAGGGTGTACTTGGCGTTTTCGAGGTTGGCGCGCACGGTTTCCACGGTGCCGGCTTCGCGATAGGCCTTGATGTCGTTTTCCATGGTCGGCATCCAGTTGCCGAGGAACACGTCCATGTTCTTGCCATCAGCCAGGGACTTGTAGGTCACCGGCACGGAAATCATCGTGGTCTTGGTCTTGTAGCCGAGGGCGTCGAGTACGACGCTGGTGGTGGCGGTGGTCACGGTGATGTCGGTCCAGCCGACATCGGAGAAGTTGACGGTGCTGCACTGTTCGGGCTCTGCAGCGTTGGCCAGCATGGGAAGACTCAGCATGGCGGCCAACAACAACGGCGTGGAACCTTTCATAGATGGACTCCTGGTGTTTTATCGGCAGTGTCCGGTCGGGACAACCGCGCTTTTTTGCTTTTCTTGAGTTGCGGTTGGTGGCGCGTGTCACTCTTCGTGGCACGCGGCCTTGCAAACGAGCCGTAACCGATCATGTACCAGTGCAAATCTGACGCCTACAGGGTGCGTCGTATCCAGTACAGGGAGGGTCGCATCCAGTGTCGGTGACGTCGTTTACAGATTTTTTCGGCCCTCGATTGGCTTCTGAGACGCAAAAAACGTCGCAAAAGCTGGGCGACAAGGACGCGGCGTTGGTGGGCATGATTGCGTCGGTGTCAGACGTCGAAACCGAAGGCAAAAGCCCGATGATGCGGCCATCCCGGCGTTGAGCGTAGCAGCTGCGCCACCGGGCGCTCCTGCGCCCGGAAGTGACCGTTCTGGAGATTCAAGGCAATGGCCATCAGCGTATTCGACTTGTTCAAGATTGGTATCGGCCCGTCCAGTTCCCACACCGTGGGCCCCATGCGTGCCGCGGCACTGTTTGTCGAAGCGCTTAGGGCCAAGGCGTTGCTGCACGATGTGCGTCGGGTCGAGGTGCAACTGTTCGGTTCGTTGTCGGCCACTGGCATCGGTCACGGCAGCGACAACGCCGTGATCATGGGTTTGATGAGCGAGTGGCCCGACGCGATCGACCCGTCGCAGATCGGTACACGCATCCAGTTGCTGCGCGAAACCCAGACCCTCTTGCTCGACGGCCGCCTGCCGGTGCCTTTCGTCTGGGACCGCGACATGCGCCTGATTGACGAAAACCTGCCGTTCCACCCCAACGCGATGACGCTGGTGGCCGAAGGTGAAAGCGGCGAATTGCATCGGGATACCTACTATTCCGTCGGTGGTGGTTTTGTCGTCGACCAGGCCCAAGCCTCCAGTGGCGTTGTGGATCTGGACGCCACCGAATTGCCTTATGACTTTTCCAGCGCCGAAGAACTGCTCACGCTGTGTCGCACGCACAACCTGCGGGTGGCTGAATTGATGATGGCCAACGAGAAGGTCTGGCGTTCGGAAGAAGAGATTCGCAGCGGCCTGATGAAACTCTGGCGAGCGATGCAGGACTGCGTCGAACAGGGCCTCAAGCACGAAGGCATCCTGCCTGGCGGCCTGAACGTGCGTCGGCGTGCGGCGAAGTTGCATCGCAGCCTGCAGGAACTGAACAAACCGAACGTGATCGGCTCGACCCTGAGCGCGATGGAGTGGGTCAACCTGTTTGCCCTGGCCGTCAACGAGGAGAACGCCGCAGGTGGGCGCATGGTCACGGCGCCGACCAACGGTGCGGCGGGGATCATCCCGGCGGTGTTGCACTACTTCATGAAGTTCAGCGAAGCGGTGACCGACGCCAACGTCGTGGATTATTTCCTCGGCGCCGCGGCGGTGGGGATCCTGTGCAAGAAGAACGCTTCGATCTCCGGTGCCGAAGTGGGCTGCCAGGGCGAAGTCGGCTCGGCCTGCGCGATGGCGGCGGCGGGCCTGGCGGAGATCCTCGGTGCCACGCCGGAGCAACTGTGCAACGCAGCGGAAATCGGCCTGGAGCACAACCTCGGGCTGACCTGCGACCCGGTGGGCGGCCTGGTCCAGGTACCGTGCATCGAGCGCAACGCAATCGCCGCGGTGAAAGCCATCAATGCCGCGCAGATGGCCTTGCGCGGTGACGGCCAGCATTTCATCTCCCTGGACCGTGTGATCCGCACCATGCGCGATACCGGCGCCGACATGCACGACAAATATAAAGAGACATCGCGGGGCGGCTTGGCGGTCAGTGCGGTGGAGTGCTGATTCCCTTGTCACAGGTGATCAAAAACCGCTCGTAAAATGCACACCGCTGTAAAAACGCGCCACGTTTTGGCGCGTCGCAAACAGATAAGACCTGACTTGTCGGTCACCTCTTTGTACGCGGCCTTACCGTCCGTCCCCGCGCTTGCGGTGACAACCGTCGCGCAAACGGCGCAGCCCAGTTACCACAAGTGCTACCGATCTGCTCACAGCCCGCCCTGGCGGGCGCCTGCCGCCCTTGATGGCAATTAGAACCCAGCCTCGACAGGCCCCTCATATAGACAGGCCGGCATGTCGTTTTCAGGAGTTATTGAACGCGCATTCAAATTTAGGCATGGCATTTGCTCTACCCCAATAAAGCCCCGTCTCACGCAAGAGAACAGTGGGCAATAACAAGAGCCTCCGCCTGAGGCCATCACCCGCTTTGTGTGAGGAGATACCGCGATGACGTCGTCCAACTCCGGGGCCCAACCCCAGAACCGTGCGCCTCAATCCATCGGCTTTTTGCTGCTGGACAATTTCACGCTGATTTCCCTGGCGTCCGCGGTGGAACCGCTGCGCATGGCCAACCAGCTGTCCGGTCGCGAGTTGTATCGCTGGACAACCCTGACCGTCGATGGCGGCCAGGTCTGGGCCAGCGACGGTTTGCAGATCACTCCCGACGCCTCCATGCACAAGGCACCGGCCCTCGACACCGTCATTGTCTGTGGCGGCGTCGCCATCCAGCGCACCGTGACTCGCGAACATGTCTCATGGCTGCAAAGCCAGGCCCGTCAGTCCCGTCGCCTTGGCGCGGTCTGCACCGGCAGCTGGGCCCTGGCGTGCGCGGGCCTGCTCGACGGTTTCGATTGCAGCGTGCATTGGGAATGCCTGGCGGCGATGCAGGAGGCCTTTCCGCGGGTGTCGATGAGCACGCGCCTGTTCACCCTCGACCGTAACCGCTTCACCAGCTCCGGCGGCACCGCGCCGCTGGACATGATGCTGCACCTGATCAGCCGTGACCACGGTCGCGAGCTGTCGGCGGCGATCTCCGAGATGTTCGTCTACGAGCGTATCCGTAACGAGCAGGATCACCAGCGCGTGCCGCTCAAGCACATGCTCGGCACCAACCAGCCGAAGCTGCAGGAAATCGTCGCGCTGATGGAAGCCAACCTCGAAGAGCCGATCGACCTGGACGAGCTGGCGGTGTACGTCGCCGTGTCCCGACGTCAGTTGGAGCGCCTGTTCCAGAAATACCTGCATTGCTCGCCGTCGCGCTATTACCTCAAGCTGCGACTGATTCGTGCGCGGCAACTGCTCAAGCAGACGCCGATGTCGATCATCGAGGTGGCCTCGGTGTGCGGCTTCGTCTCCACGCCGCACTTCTCCAAGTGCTACCGCGAGTATTTCGGCATTCCACCGCGCGACGAACGCGTCGGTTCCAACACCACGCAACAGGTGGCGATGATGCCGCTGCCGCAGGCACTGGTGCTGTCGCCATTGTCCGGGCCGCTGTCGGCGTTGAGCCAGGCGCGCAATGAATCGACGTTTGCCAGTGTGAGGCTGTAAGACCTCAGCATCTTCATCGCGAGCAAGCTCGCTCCCACAGGTTTTGTGTCGTTCACGAATCCTGTGGGAGCGAGCTTGCTCGCGATTGGTTTTCTCAGGCGCTATGGTTCTGCTGGTACTGCGTCAGCGCTGGCAGCAGTTGCTTGTCGATCGCCTGGCGCACGGCCGGGAGGATGGTTGCGCTGCTGGTATACATTTCCTTGACCATCCGCCGCAGGTCATTGGCGCGAGCCCTGTCCAAGCCACGCACCGCACACTCACAGGCCTGCTCGGCCGTCGCGCCGCTGGGTATCTGCAACCCCAGGGCCTTGAGATGGCCCAGCAGGTCTTCCTGGTCGATCAAATCGGCGTACATCATGACGCTTTTCCTTGTTCAGGGATTGGGGTCGTGCCTGGATTCTGGTAGCCCCCCGAAGCGGCGGCAAGGGCGAATCGTCGATCTGTCACGAATGACTATGAACGCGTCGTTTTCGGCTAACTCGCCGGGTCCTGGACTGGGCACACTGGCCCCAAGCTGGATCACGATGGTTTGGTCACCCTCGCGCCACAGCTCCTCCAGTAACGCTCCTGCCCCGATCCTGTCACGGCTTGATCGGGGATTTTTTTGTCTGTGTGAATCCGAAAATAGTCGGTTGCCTGGCATGTCGCCTTCGCCGAGCAGGCTCGCGAAGAACGATGACGCGGTCTAGCGCTGCAACACCAGGATCCGCGACAGCAATTCATCCCGATCCACATAGCATCCCTGGAAATGCCGCGCCCCGGTGGCCGGGTCGAATGCATTGCGGGCGTGGAGGGTGCGGCGGTTGTCGAAGCACCAGAGCTGGCCGGGTTCGAGGCGCTGTATCAGGCGAAAGCGTGGATCTCGGGTCAGCGCGATGAAGCGGCGGTAGGCGCGGTAGAGCCTGGGCATTTGCTCGACCGAGGTGTCGAAGGGGCCGCGCAGGAAGTTCGCCATGCGGATTTCAGAGACTTGCCCAAGGGCGTCCAACGCAATGATCGGCGCCAGGCACCGGTAGTCGCTGTGGCGGTCCTTGTTGCGAAACTCCACCGGGATCTGGCACAGCGTGTTGAAGGCCTCGGGGTCTTCCTGGCGCAGGGCGTGGGCAATGGCGAAGCCGTCGACGAAAATACTTTCCCCACCCTCGGCGTCGTTTACCAGGCAATGCAGGAACTGCAACCCCGGCTGTAACTCCCGCGTCGGCAAATCGCTGTGCAGCGGCAGGTTGAAAGCGGTATAGGCGTTGCTGTCGGCATCGGCCTTGGATTGCACATTGAAGAGCACGCCGAAGTTGCTCTCGCGTATGAAGGAAATCCGCTGGGCGATCTGTTTCAGCGCACCGGCTTCGGTGGGCACGCCCCGGATTTGGGTCAGGCCAATGTCGCGTACCGCCAGCAACCACTGGAGCAGCGCGTCGGCGTCTTCCATCAGCGCCTGATATTCGAACACGGGCAGGTGCAGGTCGCGCTGCCAGAGTCGTCGTTGCGGCTTGCTCGCCAGGCGCTCGGCCCTGGATTGTTCATCATAGGCGTGGGCGCGCAGCCAGCCCGGGTCGAATTGGCTTTGGTGGCCGTCCTGCCAGGCCACGCACAGGCGACCTTCATCGTCGACGCAGACTTCACCGGGGGCCAGATTTTCGGGCACATCGACGATTTCCAGGACTTGCTCGCGGGTAACTCGATAGACGCACTGGGGGCATGGGCAATTGTCACGCAGCCACTGGTGATGAAAGGGACTGATCCTGCCATCGGCCCACGTGACATGAACCCGGTCGGCCAGCAGTGCCACGGCGGTCAACGCGTGGACCAGGGGATAGCTGCGGAAGTCGGCAATTGCGGCGGCGATGTGCATGGCGATCTCCTTGGCTTAGCGGGCGGGGGGCAGGGCGATGACACGGCCGATGTAGGCCGGGGTCGCCAGATCGGACTGGCTGTCGAGCAGGGCTTTGAGCTGGCCCAGGGTCTGTTCGGTGAACGGTGCAGAACGTGGTCCCGCCAGATCGACGTGCAGCAGCATCTGTTCGTTGCCGGCCAGCTCTTTGTCGCCGCCCGCCAGGTGCAGGCTGTGATAGAGATGCAGGCGCTTGGCGTCGTGGCCGATGATGTGCGTATGCACCTCGACCTCGGCGCCGAGCTTCACTTCATGCAAGTAATTGAGGTGCAGTTCGAGGGTGAACAACGAGTGGCCGCTGGCTTCGCGGCTCTGGCTGTCGAGGCCGAGGCGGTCCATCAGCGCGTCGGTGGCGTAGCTGAAGATCAGCAGATAGAAGGCATCGCGCAGGTGGCCGTTGTAGTCGACCCATTCGGGGAGTATTCGGGTTTGGTAGGTGGTGAGGGTGGGCATGTTGGACTCCACGGATCGTCGCTGATGTACACAATTGTGGCGAGGGAGCTTGCTCCCGCTGGACTGCGAAGCAGTCCCAAACCGGCGAATGCGGTGAATCAGTCAGATGACATTCGCCGGTTTGCGACCGCTGCGCGGCCGAGCGGGAGCAAGCTCCCTCGCCACAGGAATGGTGTTATTCGCTAAAAGACATTCCGTGCCTGGCCTTGGTCGTCTTCACCGCCTCCAGCACCGCCATCAGGCAATCATCACGATAGCGTTCCAACGCCGAAATGCTGTGCTGCCCCAATTGCTCGCTCGTCCCGTCCACCACGTCGTCGATCAGTTTTTCGGTCAGATCCGGTGCCGGCAGGTAGGTCCAGGGCAGTTGCAGCGCCGGGCCGAACTGAGCCATGAAGTGCCGCATCCCGGCATCGCCGCCGGCCAGGGTGTAGGTCAGGAACGTGCCCATGAACGACCAGCGCAAACCGGCGCCAAAACGGATGGCATCGTCGATTTCCCCGGTGGTGGCGACACCGTCGTTGACCAGGTGCAGCGCCTCGCGCCAGAGCGCTTCGAGGAGCCGGTCCGCAATGAAACCAGGCACTTCCTTGCGCACGTGCAGCGGTCGCATGCCGAGGGATTCGTAGACCTGCATCGCTGCTTGAACGGCTTCGGGTGCGGTGTTCTTGCCGCCGACCACCTCCACCAGCGGCAACAGGTAGACCGGGTTGAACGGGTGCCCGACCACGCAGCGCTCCGGATGGGTCGAGCTTTCATAGAATTCGCTCGGCAGCAGCCCCGAGGTGCTCGAGCCGATCAACGCGTTCGGCTTGGCGGCGGCGCTGATCTGGCTGTGCAGCTGGAGCTTGAGTTCCAGGCGCTCGGGGGCGCTTTCCTGGATGAAGTCGGCGTCGCGCACGCATTCTCCGATGGTGGCGACAAAGCGCAGCCGATCCTGCGAAGCGCCAGGGGCCAGGCCTTGTTTTTCAAGGGCGCCCCAGGCGTTGGCGACGCGTTTGCGCAAGGCTGCCTCGGCACCGGGCGCCGGGTCCCAGGCGACCACGTCCAGGCCATGGGCCAGGGCGCGGCTGACCCAGCCGCTGCCAATCACGCCGCTGCCCAGGGCGGCGAATGTCTTGATGTCAGTGATGAAGCGCATGGTGATTTCCTGAACAGATTTGGTAAATGAAAGGCCTGGTCCTGCCTAGCCGCGCTGGACCAGGCCCATTTTCTTGCGACCTTCCGCCGGCGTAAGCACCCGGGCCCCAAGGCGGCTGAGGATCTCGCCCGCGCGCTCCACCAGTTGGCCGTTGGTGGCGAGTACGCCTTTGTCCAGCCAGAGGTTGTCTTCCAGCCCGACCCGCACATTGCCCCCCAGCAGCACCGCCTGGGCCGCCATCGGCATTTGCATGCGACCGATGCCGAAGCCGGCCCACACCGCGTCTGCCGGCAGGTTGTCGACCATGGCTTTCATGGTGGTGGTGTCGGCCGGGGCGCCCCATGGAATGCCGAGGCAGAGTTGGAACAGGGGGTTGTCCAGCAGGCCTTCCTTGATCAGTTGTTTGGCGAACCACAGGTGGCCGGTGTCGAAGATCTCCAGCTCGGCCTTCACACCGAGCTCGGTGATGCGCTTGGCGCCGGCCCGCAGCTGGGCAGGGGTGGAGACGTAAATGGTGTCGCCGTCGCCGAAGTTCAGGGTGCCGCAATCCAGGGTGCAGATTTCCGGCAGCAGCTCTTCGACGTGGGCCAGGCGGGTCAATGGGCCCACCAGGTCGGTGTTGGGACCGAACTCCATCGGCCGTTCGCCTGCACCGATCTCCAGGTCGCCGCCCATGCCGGCGGTGAGGTTGACGATGATGTCGACGTCCGCCTCACGGATGCGCTCCATCACTTCGCGGTACAGCGCCACGTCGCGGCTGAACTTGCCTGTTTGCGGATCGCGCACGTGGCAATGGACCACCGTGGCCCCGGCTTTCGCCGCCTCGACGGCAGCGGCGGCGATCTGTTTCGGGGTGACCGGCACGTGGGGGCTCTTGGCGGTCGTGTCGCCAGCACCGGTGAGTGCGCAGGTGATGATGACGTCGTGGTTCATGGTGCGGATTCCTTCAGGCGTGGTGAGTCACCGCGCAGTTAGTGGCCTGTGTGGCTAATTCGAGCACTCAACTTCGGCGCCAGAACTTGCCAGACTGCGTTGCCATTCCTCGCCGTAGCGGGCTACGACTCGTCATGGCGCCTTGCCTGGCAAGTCCTGACACTCGAATTTGAGTGCTCGAATTAACCGTACAGGCCACAAGCCCTGCGCAGAGGGATAACGTTCAGTCAGTTACTGGTGAGCTTCAGGTTGTCGGCGGCGGGCTTGCCGTCGAAGGTGGTCACGCCTTCGAGCCAGCGCTGCTTGTCCTGCGGATGGTCCTTGAGCCACTGCCGCGCCGATTCGAGCGGATCCTTGTGATCGAGCAACGGCTGCATCATCCGGCTCTCGTCTTCGGCGCTGAAGGTCAGGTTGCTCAGCAGGCGGCTGACGTTCGGGCACTGCTCGGCGTAGTTCGGCGCGGTGACGGTCCACACGGTGGCCATGCCTTCATCCGGGCCTAGGGCGTCTTGGCTGCCGGTGAGGTAGGTCATCTGTACGTTGACGTTCATCGGATGCGGCGCCCAGCCGAAGAACACCACGGCTTCCTTGCGCCGTACGGCACGGTCCACGGCGGCGAGCATGCCGGCCTCGCTGGACTCCACCAGCTGAAATTTGCCCAGGCCGAACTGGTTCTTGGCGATCATTGCCTTGATCTGGGTGTTGGCGCCGGAGCCGGGTTCGATGCCGTAGATCTTGCCGCCCAGTTCTTTTTCGAATTTGGCGATGTCGGCGAAGGTCTTCAGGCCCTTGTCGGCCAGGTAAGTCGGCACGGCCAGGGTGGCGCGGGCATCCTTGAGGCTGGGCTGCTCCAGCACCTTGACCTGCTTGGCCTCGACGAACGGCGTGATGGTCTGGGTCATCAGCGGGTTCCAGTAGCCCAGGAACATGTCCAGGCGCTGGTCGCGGATGCCGGCGAAGATGATTTGCTGGGAGGCGCTGGTCTGCTTGGTCTTGTAGCCGAGGCCATCAAGCATCACTTGGGTCAGGGCGCTGGTGGCGATGACGTCCGTCCAGTTGACCACGCCCAGGCGCACGTTCTGGCATGCGGCGGGCTCGGCTGCCAGAGTGGCCGAACTGAGGAAAGCGGTACCGCTGAGTGCAAGAACGCAGGAGCTGATCAGTCTTTTCATGTCGGGTTCCTCGGCAGCTTGTTGTTATGGGTTCCGGCGTCTGCGCGCCGGTGATGCCAAAGTACGCAGCCGGGGCTTGCCCAAAACGCACAGCGGCGACGTGCTCTTGCACTGCAGCGACCTACTGACTTGAACGCCGCTTGCAACTGGCGTATCAAGGTCCGCACGCCACCCGCCAACCGAGTGCGCTCCATGTCCCAGGATTTCTACTTCTTGTTGCTGCCGGGTTTCTCGGCCATCGGTTTCATCTCGGCCATCGAGCCGCTGCGGGTCGCCAATCGCTTTCGCGGCGAGCTGTACCGCTGGCATGTGTTGAGCGCCGATGGCGGGGCGGTGCTGGCGAGCAATGGCATGTCGGTCAACGCCGACGCCGCGCTGGAACCCCTGAAAAAAGGCGCGACGCTCTGGATCGTGGCGGGCTTCGAGCCGTTGAAGTTCGTCAGCCCGGTGTTGGAGCGCTGGCTACACCGGCTGGACAACGATGGTGTCATCCTCGGTGGCATCGATACCGGCAGCGTGGTACTCGCAGAGGCGGGATTGTTGGAAGGGCATCGCGTCACGCTGCACTGGGAAGCGATCGAGGCGTTCAAGGAATCCTATCCGCAGCTCAGCGTGACCCAAGAACTCTTCGAAATCGACCGCCGACGCATCACCTGTGCGGGCGGCACCGCGTCCATTGATCTGATGCTGGACCTGATCGGCCAGGCCCACGGTTCGGAACTGGCGATCCAGGTCAGCGAACAATTCGTGCTGGGTCGCATCCGCCCCCGCAAAGACCACCAGCGCATGGAAATCGCCAACCGCTACGGCATTCGCAACAAGAAGCTGGCGCACGTCATCGGCGAGATGGAAGCCCACAGCGAACCGCCCCTGAGCACCTTGGCCCTGGCCGAATCGATCAGCGTCACCCGTCGCCAGCTCGAAAGGCTGTTCCGCCTGCACCTGAACGACACACCCAGCAACTTCTACCTGCGCCTGCGCCTGGAAAAGGCCCGGCAGTTGCTGCGCCAGACCGACATGAGCGTGCTGGAAGTGAGCATTGCCTGCGGCTTTGAGTCACCGTCGTACTTCACCCGCAGCTATCGGGCACGGTTCGAGCGCTGCCCGCGGGAGGATCGGCGACGGCAGGGGGATGGGCGGGAGCTGGTTTGACAGGCTTTTATACTCAATTATGCTCGCGACTATAAATTATACCTGCCGCCATAATTGAGTATAAAACCAGGTCCAAGCACCCCGGTTTTGTCTTCCGGCGCCCCGATCTGGCCCGCAATATTGTCGATGGGCTGGCCGGCGCCGGGATCCAGGATTACACCTCAGGCCTGTTCCTGGCCGCGCCAAGGCGTACCGGAAAAAGTACATTCCTGCGCGAAGACTTGATTACCGAATGCGAGACGCGAGGTTGGCTCGCGGTCTACGTCGACCTTTGGGCCAATAAGGGGACCCTGCCGACCTGATCGCCTCGGCCATCGCCGGGGCACTGGTGCCTTATGAAAAGGGCCTTCACCCAAGCCTATACCGCTCATTTGAACGGACACCTGGCCCAGACCAACCAGTTCAATGCCGATGATCTCGACCAGGCTTTTGAGCTGGTGGGGCGCCGTCCCGAGATGTTGCGCAGCGTCATCGGCGAAATCGCCCTGGAACTGGGTGAGGCGAGCCATTTGGGGGAGTTGCTGCGCAACAGCGCCGAAATGCTGCGCGCCGGCGTCTGGACCGAATTCGAGAGCGCCTGGGACGCCCTGACGGTGCCGCAGCGCGCCGTGTTGCAGGTCATGGCCGAGCGCTCGCAGAACAACGAGCCCTTCGCGCCCTTCACCGATTCAACATTGGAGGCGGTGAGCAAGGCACTGAAGAGCATGGGAAGCGAAGTCGTGCCCGGTACCCAGACCATCCAATCGTGTATCGATGCGTTGCGTGAAAAAGAATTGGTGTGGAAATCCAATCGCGGTGGTTATGCGCTCGAGGACAAGGCGTTTGCGGAGTGGTTGAAGGGGTATCGCCAGCAACAGAACGGATACTAACCGGACGAGCCGTCGAGCAAAGAACCTGTGGCGAGGGGATTTATCCCCGTTGGGTCGCGAAGCGGCCCCGAAACCTGGCGACTCGGTGTGTCAGATAAATTTAATAGCTGCTATAGGGGCTGCTGCGCAGCCCAACGGGGATAAATCCCCTCGCCACAGGTACGGTGTTCGGCTGGTATAGGTTTATCTCTTCATCAGCGCCGAGCAGGCTGCTTTATAGGCCTCATGCTGATATTTATTCAGCGTCGCCGGCAGGGCGAAGTCATGTTTTTTACTCTGTGCGTTGATGGTCTGCGGCGACAGCAGCGTCACCTCGCAACCTTCCAGCAACTGGAAAACCCCTTCGATCTTGAATGTGGTCGGGCCGCCGGCGAACTCGCCTTTCTTGCTGCGTTTCTTGATGGCGATGCGTTCGATGCCGTTTTCCGTCACGAACGTCCGCACCTGGGCGGCGAAGGCTTTGACGTTGGCGGCTTCGTCGTCATCGTCCAGGGCGATTTTCTTGGTGTTCAGTGCAACGTGGCTCAACGTTTGCTGGTCCAGCGAGGCAACGGCGATGATCGCTTCGCTGCCTTTGATTTCGATGCCGCACGTTTTCATGTGAATTCCTTTGCTGGATGGAGGCGCGCAGCTCTTATAGCTCCAACTGTTCAGCATGGATGCCAAAGGCCGCAGCGATTTTTTCGCGGGTGGTTCGGCGAGGCTTGGAGACGGATTCTTGCTGGGCAAACGCCGGCTGAGAAATCCCCAGGCGCCTGGCGACGTCATCCTGAGTCAGGTTCAAATGCTCGCGCCAGGCGCGTATTGGCGTAGCACCGTCGACGATACGGCTGACGACCTCATGCGGGATTAGATCGGGCTCCAGCTTTTGCGCAACGTACTGCGCATACGGAATGACCACGAATGCCGGATTTCCGTCTGCGTCGTTGATGATCTGAATATCAGTAGGTTCGTTCATCGCGTTTCTTGACCTCTTGAATGCTGACGACCTTGATCGCCCCGTCCCAATCGAACATGACTCGATAGCTACCTACCCGCAGGCGGTACGCATAGCCATGGCCAACAAGTGCTTTGACGTTCACCACGTCAGGCATCTGGGCGAGCGTGGTAACGGCGTCCCGAACCTGAACCTGATGGACGGAGTGCAATTTCAAAAGCTGCTTAACGGCTTTTCTGGTCCAGTGAATAGTGTTCATGGAAGGATATAAGTCTTTTATAAGATTTGCGAATCCTGACTTATATCCCGTCCAGAGCCAACGCGTGAAAGATGTCTGAATATTGCCCTCACTCCTGCCCAATCGACTCCAGAAACTCCGACCGATCATCGCTCACCTGGGCCATGCAGTCGTTTTCGGCGATCTTGTAGGCTTCGCTGCCGGGTTTGGCCGGGAAGGCGGCGATGGCGCAATCGGCTTCGCGCTGTTTTTGCCAGAGTTGCTGGGCGGCCTTGATCTTGGCGGTGATGTCGTTGAGCTGGGCCTTGTCGCTGGCGTAGCGGGTTTGCAGGCGCTCATTGAGGCTTTGCAGGTTTTCGCTGAGTAGTTGTTCGGCAGCGGCTTTGCCGTAGGCGGAACAGGCGAGGGTCTGGACGTCGTTTTCAACTTCGTCGCAGGGGTTGGGCTCGGTGTCTTCGGTCGCGTGGGCGACGGTGCTGATCAATGCCAGGGCGAGGAAAATCGATTTCATCGGGTTGTCGCTCAAATCCAGTGAAAGCCAGGGGTGCCGGGGATTCTGGCGCAAGCGCCGGGTAAATAACAGATGGTCGGAGGACGCGCGTCGTAGCCCATTGTCGTGGATTGACGCTTTCGGCAATTCCCCTGTCGTTTTTGCACCCGGTCGCCACGGCCCTCCGGCATATGCTGGCCCCAAAGCGCCGGCACACGATTCGGCGCATGAATCGCCAACAAGGGGACTGCCTGATGAGCCCAGCCGAATTGCACGCCGACAGCATCGTTATCGACGGGCTGATCATTGCCAAGTGGAACCGCGACCTGTTCGAAGACATGCGCAAGGGCGGCCTGACCGCAGCCAACTGCACCGTGTCGGTGTGGGAAGGTTTCCAGGCCACCATCAACAACATCGTTGCCAGCCAGACACTGATCCGCGAGAACAGCGACCTGGTGATCCCGGTGAAAACCACCGCCGACATCCGTCGCGCCAAGGAGCAGGGCAAGACCGGCATCATCTTCGGCTTCCAGAACGCCCATGCCTTCGAAGACCAGCTCGGCTACGTCGAGATCTTCAAGCAGCTCGGCGTGGGTGTGGTGCAGATGTGCTACAACACCCAGAACCTGGTCGGCACAGGTTGCTATGAGCGCGACGGCGGCCTGTCGGGCTTCGGTCGTGAAATCGTCGCCGAGATGAACCGCGTCGGCATCATGTGCGACCTGTCCCACGTCGGTTCCAAGACCTCCGAAGAAGTCATCCTCGAATCGAAAAAACCGGTCTGCTACTCCCACTGCCTGCCGTCCGGCCTGAAAGAACACCCACGCAACAAATCCGATGAAGAACTGAAGTTCATTGCCGACCACGGCGGTTTCGTCGGCGTGACCATGTTCGCTCCGTTCCTGGCCAAGGGCATCGATTCGACCATCGATGACTACGCCGAAGCCATCGAATACACCATGAACATCGTCGGCGAAGACGCCATCGGCATCGGCACCGACTTCACCCAGGGCCACGGCCAGGATTTCTTCGAAATGCTGACCCACGACAAGGGCTACGCCCGTCGTCTGACCAGCTTCGGCAAGATCATCAACCCCCTGGGCATCCGCACCGTGGGCGAGTTCCCGAACCTCACCGAGACGCTGCTCAAGCGCGGTCACCCGGAGCGGGTGGTGCGCAAGATCATGGGCGAGAACTGGGTGAACATTCTCAAAGATGTCTGGGGCGAATAAACGCCGTCGCGTCACTGAATCCTTTACCTGCGGCCACTCGCGCCGCAGGCACATCACGAATTTCCGGAGTCAAGTTTTCATGGCCAAGATCGCCCCGCAACTGCCTATCGAAGTCGACAGCGAAACCGGTGTCTGGACGTCCGACGCCCTGCCGATGCTGTACGTGCCGCGTCACTTCTTCGTCAACAACCACATGGGCATCGAAGAAGTACTGGGTGCCGACGCCTACGCCGAGATTCTCTACAAGGCCGGCTACAAATCCGCCTGGCACTGGTGTGAAAAAGAAGCCGAGTGCCACGGCCTGGAAGGCGTCGCGGTGTTCGAGCACTACATGAAGCGCCTGTCGCAACGCGGCTGGGGCCTGTTCAAGATCCAGGACATCGACCTGGACAAAGGCACCGCCAGCGTCAAGCTCGAGCATTCGGCGTTCGTCTATGTGTACGGCAAGGTCGGGCGCAAGGTCGACTACATGTTCACCGGCTGGTTCGCCGGCGCCATGGACCAGATCCTCGCCGCGCGCGGCAGTTCGATCCGCACCGTGGCCGAGCAGGTCTACGGCGGTTCCGAAGAAGGCCACGACGACGGCCTGTTCATCGTCAAGCCGTTGTAAGTCGAGGATCGCGCCATGGCTTTTGAAGCAATGTTCCAGCCGATCCAGATCGGCAAGCTGACCATCCGCAACCGCGTGCTCAGCACCGCGCACGCCGAGGTCTACGCCACCGACGGCGGCATGACCACCGACCGGTACGTGAAGTATTACGAAGAGAAGGCCAAGGGCGGCATCGGCCTGGCCATCTGCGGCGGTTCATCGGTGGTCGCCATCGACAGCCCGCAGGAATGGTGGAGCTCGGTGAACCTGTCCACCGACCGCATCATCCCGCATTTCCAGAACCTGGCCGACGCCATGCACAAGCATGGCGCCAAGATCATGATCCAGATTACCCACATGGGCCGTCGCTCGCGCTGGGACGGCTTCAACTGGCCGACCCTGATGTCTCCGTCCGGCGTGCGTGAGCCGGTGCACCGTGCCACCTGCAAGACCATCGAGCCGGAAGAGATCTGGCGGGTGATCGGCAACTATGCCCAGGCGGCGCGGCGTGCCAAGGCTGGCGGCCTGGACGGCGTCGAGCTGTCCGCCGTGCACCAGCACATGATCGACCAGTTCTGGAGCCCGCGGGTCAACAAGCGGACCGACGAATGGGGTGGCAGCTTTGAGGGCCGCATGAAGTTCGGCCTGGAAGTGTTGAAGGCCGTGCGCGCCGAAGTGGGCGATGATTTCTGCGTGGGCATGCGCCTGTGCGGCGACGAGTTCCACCCGGACGGCTTGTCCCACGAGGACATGAAGCAGATCGCCAAGTACTACGACGACACCGGCATGCTCGATTTCATCGGCGTCGTGGGTTCGGGTTGCGACACCCACAACACCCTGGCCAACGTCATCCCGAACATGAGTTATCCACCGGAGCCGTTCCTGCACCTGGCGGCCGGTATCAAGGAAGTGGTCAAGGTCCCGGTGTTGCACGCGCAGAACATCAAGGACCCGAACCAGGCCACGCGGATCCTGGAGGGCGGCTACGTCGACATGGTCGGCATGACCCGTGCCCACATCGCCGACCCGCACCTGATCGCCAAGATCAAGATGGGCCAGATCGACCAGATCAAGCAGTGCGTCGGCGCCAACTACTGCATCGACCGCCAGTACCAAGGCCTGGACGTGCTGTGCATCCAGAACGCCGCGACATCCCGTGAATACATGGGCGTGCCGCACATCATCGAGAAGTCCACCGGGCCCAAGCGCAAGGTAGTCGTCGTTGGTGCCGGCCCGGCCGGGATGGAAGCAGCACGCGTTGCCGCCGAACGTGGCCACGACGTGACCCTGTTCGAGAAGAAGGAATTCATTGGCGGGCAGATCACCACTGCCTCTAAAGCCCCGCAACGGGACCAGATCGCCGGTATCACCCGTTGGTTCCAGCTGGAACTTGCGCGATTGAAAGTCGACCTGCGCCTGGGTGTGGCGGCTGACGCGGCGACCATCATGGACCTGCGTCCGGACGTCGTGGTGCTGGCCGTCGGCGGACATCCGAACCTGGAGCAGAACGAACACTGGGGCGCCGCCGAAGGGTTGGTGGTCAGCAGTTGGGACGTGCTCGACGGCAAGGTCGCGCCAGGCAAGAACGTGTTGGTCTACGACACCATTTGCGAGTTCACCGGCATGTCGGTGGCCGACTTCCTCGCCGATAAGGGTAGCCAGGTCGAGATTGTCACCGACGACATCAAGCCGGGCGTGGCCATTGGCGGGACGTCGTTCCCCACCTACTACCGCAGCATGTACCCCAAGGAAGTGATCATGACCGGGGACATGATGCTGGAGAAGGTCTACCGCGAAGGCGACAAGCTGGTGGCGGTGCTGGAGAACGAGTACACCGGCGCCAAGGAAGAACGCGTAGTCGATCAGGTGGTGGTGGAGAACGGCGTGCGGCCAGACGAAGAAATCTACTACGCGCTCAAGGAGGGTTCGCGCAACAAGGGCCAGATCGACGTCGAAGCCCTGTTCGCGATCAAGCCCCAGCCGTGCCTGGAACAGAGCGGCGATGGCTACCTGCTGTTCCGCATCGGCGACTGCGTGGCCCAGCGTAATACCCACGCGGCCATCTACGACGCCCTGCGGTTGTGCAAGGATTTCTAACGGCTTGCACATGATCCTGTGGGAGCGAGCTTGCTCGCGATAGCGGTGGGTCAGTCAATTCAAATGGGACTGACAAAATGCAATCGCGAGCAAGCTCGCTCCCACAGGCACCGAGTAAGGCATCTCGACCTGCAAGACCCTGAGGTCTTTGGGAGCAACACCTATGTTGAACACCCTTCTTCCAATCCTGCTGTTTGCAGCCCTGGGCCTCGCGGTCCTTGGCGCCCTGCGGCGGGTGAACATGTGGCGCCGGGGACGACCGGCCAAGGTCGACCTGATCGGTGGCCTCTTTGCCATGCCCAAGCGCTACATGGTGGATTTGCACCACGTGGTGGCGCGGGACAAATACATTGCCAACACCCACGTCGCCACGGCGGGTGGTGCGGTGGCGTCGATTGTGTTGGCGATCCTGGTGCACGGTTTTGGCCTGCACAACCGCATCCTCGGCTATGCCCTGCTGCTGATGTCGGCGGTGATGTTCGTGGGCGCGATCTTCATGTACCTGCGGCGGCGCAACCCGCCAGCGCGTTTGTCGAAAGGCCCGTGGATGCGCTTGCCGAAAAGCCTGCTGGCCTTCTCGGCGTCGTTTTTCCTGGTGACCTTGCCGGTGGCGGGCATCCTTCCGGAAAACTTCGGTGGTTGGCTGGTGGCGGCGATCCTGGGTGTCGGCGTGTTGTGGGGTGTGTCGGAATTGTTTTTCGGCATGACCTGGGGCGGGCCGATGAAACACGCCTTCGCCGGTGCCCTGCACCTGGCCTGGCACCGCCGCCCCGAGCGGTTCTCTAGAAAAGATGGGCGCGGCGGCCGCTCCACGGGCTTGAAGCCGCTGGACCTGACCGACCCCGCCGCACCGCTGGGCGTGGAAAAACCCAAGGACTTCACCTGGAACCAACTGCTCGGTTTCGACGCCTGCGTGCAGTGCGGCAAGTGCGAAGCGGCCTGCCCGGCGTTCGCCGCCGGCCAGCCGCTGAACCCGAAAAAACTCATCCAGGACATGGTCGTCGGCCTGGCCGGCGGCACCGATACGAAATTTGCCGGCAGTCCGTATCCAGGCAAACCTGTAGGTGAGCACGGCGGCAATCCACACCAGCCGATCGTCAACGGCCTGGTGGACGCCGAGACCTTGTGGTCCTGCACCACCTGCCGGGCCTGCGTCGAGGAGTGTCCGATGATGATCGAGCACGTCGACGCCATCGTCGACATGCGCCGCCACCTGACGCTGGAAAAAGGCGCGACGCCGAACAAGGGCGCCGAGGTGCTGGAAAACCTCATCGCCACCGACAACCCTGGCGGCTTCGCCCCGGGCGGGCGGATGAACTGGGCGGCGGACCTGAACCTCAATCTGCTCAGCGAGAAGAAATCCACCGACGTACTGTTCTGGGTCGGCGACGGTGCCTTCGACATGCGCAACCAGCGCACCCTGCGCGCCTTCGTCAAAGTGCTCAAGGCAGCGAAGATCGACTTCGCCGTGCTCGGCCTCGAAGAACGCGACAGTGGCGACGTGGCCCGGCGCCTGGGTGACGAAGCGACGTTCCAGCTGTTGGCCAAACGCAACATCCAGACCCTGGCCAAATACAGCTTCAACCGCATCGTCACCTGCGACCCCCACAGTTTCCACGTACTGAAGAATGAATACGGCGCCTTCGACGGCAACTACCTGGTGCAGCACCACAGCACCTACCTGGCGGAAATCATCGACGCGGGCGCGCTGAACCTCGGCCAGCACAAGGGCGACAGCGTGACCTACCACGACCCGTGCTACCTGGGCCGCTACAACGGCGAATACGAGGCGCCGCGCCAAGTGCTGCGTGCGCTGGGCATCGAGGTCAAGGAAATGCAGCGTTCCGGTTTCCGTTCGCGTTGCTGCGGCGGTGGTGGCGGCGCGCCGATCACTGACATCCCGGGCAAGCAGCGCATCCCCGACATGCGCATGGAAGACATTCGCGAAACCGGTGCCGAGCTGGTGGCCGTGGGTTGTCCACAGTGCACGGCGATGCTCGAAGGCGTGGTCGAACCACGGCCGATGATCAAGGACATTGCCGAGCTGGTCGCCGACGCCCTGCTGGAAGACGCGGCGCCGAGCAAGCCCGTGGCCCCAGCCAAACGTGAACCTGCGGAGGTGCATTAATGAGCGACATCATCCGCCGCGACCCTCGTGCCGAGTGGATCGCCCGCAACCGCCTGCACCCGCTGCACGCGGCCATGCAACCGGTACAGCACAGCTGGATGGGGCCCAACGGCGTCATCCGCAAGAACGTCCATGGCGTCGGTTTCATCGGTCCCAATGGGATCAAACGGATTGATCGCAGCGGTGCCCAGCAAGGTGGGGCGAGCAAACGCACCGCGGCCGTTGAAGTGCAACTGCCGCTGCATCAAGTGCCGCTGCCGGCGTTCCACATTTGCGTCGTTCCGGACATGGTCGGTGGCCGCCTCAGCAGCCACGACCGCGATCTGCTGGGCTTGGCCCATCAGCTGGCCGGCAGCGACGGCGCGGTGCTGGCGGTGGTATTTGGCGAGCATAAGGAGAGCACCTTCGCCACGGCGGGCGTCGACCGCTTGCTGGTACTCGATGGCGAGGAATTCAGCGGTTATGCACCGGAGCAACGGGTGCAAGGCCTGCGGGCTGTGGATAACCAGTTCAACCCACGCCATTGGCTGCTGCCTGACAGTCGCAGCGGCGGTGGTGAATTGGGCCGGCGTTTGGCCGCAGCCCTGGGCGAACGCCCGGCCACGCGAGTCTGGCAGGTCAAGGGCGAGGAGTGTATAGGCCGCGCCGGTGCGGGGCTGCAAGACTTGGCTCGACCATTGGCGCGGTTGATCCTGGCCGCGGCCGAATGCGCCGAGCCGGTCAGCGAAACCCGTCACGAAGCCCTGCCTGTGGAGTTATCCACAAGTGTGGCCCGCAGCTTGTCGCGCATCGAAGACCTCGGCGCGGTGGCGGTGGACCCAGGCGCGATACCGATGGCCGAGGCCGAATTCATTTTCTCCGGCGGCAATGGGGTCAAGGACTGGGCGCTGTTCCATCAGACGGCCGCAGCCCTGGGCGCCACCGAAGGCGCTTCGCGGGTGGCGGTGGACGATGGCTTCATGGCCCGCGATCGCCAGGTCGGTGCATCCGGCACCTGGGTCACGGCGCGGGTCTATGTGGCCGTGGGCATTTCCGGGGCGATCCAGCACCTGCAAGGCATCGGCGCCTGCGACAAGGTGGTGGCGATCAACCTCGATCCAGGCTGCGACATGATCAAGCGTGCGGACCTGTCGGTGATCGGTGACAGCGCGGCGATTCTCCAGGCCTTGATCGCGGCGGTAGAGGCTTACCGCAACGAAGCCAGGCGCGATGCGGCTTAAGCTAAGGAAACGTTCATGAGTACCCAAGTGATCAGCCTCGTCTCCATCGGCGCCCACCCGACCTCCGGCCGGCCACGGCGTGCCGAGCAAGACGCTCGCGCCGTGGAGCTGGGCCTGCAGCTGGCCGGCAATGACCTGCAAGTGCTGCACGCCGGTGACGTGGCCGAACCGGCCCTGCGCGCCTACCTGGGCATGGGGCTCGATGAGCTGCATGTGTTGGAGAACCCGAACGGGGCCGACGCGCTGCCGGCGCTGACTGACTATCTGCGGGATGCCGGCGCCCAAGTGGTGCTCACCGGCAGCCAGGCGGAAACCGGCGAGGGCTCGGGCATGTTGCCGTTCCTGTTGGCCGAGAACCTGGGGTGGCCGTTGGTGGTGGGGTTGGCCCAGGTCGAATCCATCGAAAACGGCGCGGCCCTGGTGCTGCAAGCCTTACCTCGCGGCCAGCGGCGACGGCTCAAGGTGCGCCTGCCGTTTCTCGCCACTGTGGATAACGCTGCGCCCAAGCCTCGGCAAAGCGCCTACGGCCCGGCGCGGCGTGGGGCGTTGCACGCTGAAGAAGTCGAGATCATCGACGATGCCTTGCTGGCGCTGGCGACTCTGCAACCGGCCAAGCCACGGCCCAAGCGCTTGAAAGTGATCAAGGCCAAGAGCGGCGCCGACCGCATGAAAGCCGCCACGGCCAAGGCCAGCGGCGGAGGCGGGCAAGTGCTCAAGGGCTTGAGCCCGGAGGCGGGGGCCGAGGCGATACTGAAATTGCTAGTAGAGGAAGGGGTGGTTCGCTGAACCCGGACTCACCTTGAATCCTGTGGGAGCGAGCTTGCTCGCGATAGCGGTGGGTCAGTGGAGTTGATATGGCTGGCAGAATGCAATCGCGAGCAAGCTCGTTCCCACAGGGATTGGCGGTGCGCCTGTATGTTGTGCTAACCCATTGAGCGTTACTCACAATCCCTGTGCGCGCCTCTGTGGATAACCTGTTCGCCCCTCGCTACGCCCCATGCCAATCGGGCCCTCCAGCCCTTCGATTAAAAAACAGCCAGTCTAACCATCGGTTTTTATTGCCTTTTCTCTGTGAATAAACCCCCGGTGCGAGGAAAACTTGCCCCCAATCTCTGTTGGCGCTTCTGTGGATAAGATGTTCGCTCTCCGCTGCAAGCCAAGCGCTACGGTGCCTGCAAGGTATTGGTTAAATAATAGCCAAATTCGCCCTGCCAACTTGAAAACGTCCGGAAAACACCGATTTGGAAGGCGTTCGATAGGTTTTCCACAGAACCGTCAAATTTACCCCCAAACACTGTTGGCGCTTCTGTGGATAAGGTGTTCGCTCTGCTCTGTAGCCCTTTATATTCAGGCTTCTCCGCGCTCTGATCAAAAAACAGTCAATCCGTCAGGAAACCGTTGTCGACGGGTAAGCCACGGATTTTATTCACATCGACGCGCAAAAAATTTCTGACGCGAGCCTGGTTGTCCCCATTTGCTGTGGGTGTCCATGTGGATAACTTGTTCGCGGAACTCTGTAAGCCACGGCGGGCTTAGCGCCAAACGCGATAGATCAAATTTCATACAGTTCTAAGGAACCGCCTTGACGGACAGGTGTCGCCTGTCTTCACTCAGGGCACAAGGACAGCGCGACTTTATCCATATCTGGTTCAGGGAGAACGCACGATGGATAGCAAGGCCCCCATTCCAATATCCCATTCAGCCCCGACGTGTAACCCGACGCGGTCCACCGCGCTGCCTCGACGTATCCATCGTCGCTCGGCCAATCAGCGTGCACGCCTATAACGCCTGAGTGTTTCCCCAGTCACCGTTGACTGCCGCTTCAACCCGTACGGGATAGTGGCCAGGCGTTCGTGCGCCTGTGAATTTACAAGCAACCGCAGAGTTGCCCCTTCTGCCTGAGAGGACTTGAACATGACACGGATCTCGACCCCCATCAGTGAAATCAAAGAGCACTACGACGTTGTTGTCATCGGTTCCGGCTACGGCGGCGGCATTGCCGCGTCACGCTTGTCCCGGGCCGGGCGCAAGGTTTGCCTGCTGGAGCGGGGCCGGGAGATCCAGCCTGGCGAGTATCCCAACACGTTGCTCGCCGCCACCGAGGAACTGCAGGTGCATGACCCGGAGGGCCACATCGGTTCGCGCACCGGGTTGTTCGACCTGCACGTCAACGCCCAGCAGAACGTGGTGGTCGGGTGTGGCCTGGGCGGCACATCGCTGATCAATGCCAACGTCGCGTTGGAAGCCGAACCCGGGGTCTTCGAGGACCCGCGTTGGCCGCTGGCGATGCGCGAGCACAGCGACACGCTGCTCAAGGACGGCTATGCGCGGGCCCGGGAGATGCTCAAGCCCAATCCCTATCCGGCATCCTCACCGAACCTGCCCAAGCTCGACGCTCACAAGAAATCAGCGGATTACCTCAAGCAGGGTGCGCATTTCTACAAGCCGCCGATCAACGTGACCTTCGACAAGTTGCCCAACAACCTCAACCACGTCGGCGTCGAACAACTGCCATGCAATGGCTGTGGTGATTGCGTTTCGGGCTGTAACAACAAGGCCAAGAACACCACGCTGATGAACTACTTGCCGGATGCCTGGAACCACGGCGCCGAGATTTTCTGCCAGGCCGAAGTGCGGCACCTGGAGCGCGAGGGCGACGGCTGGATTGTGCATTTTCAATACCTGGACAGCGGCCGCGAGATGTTTTCGGCGCCGACGCTTTTTGTCCGCGCCGACATCGTGGTGGTGTCCGCCGGCACCTTGGGTTCCACCGAAATCATGCTGCGCTCGCGGGACAAGGGCTTGTCGATGTCCGCCCAGTTGGGCGAAAACATGAGCGGCAACGGTGACATCCTCGGCTTCGGCCACAATTGCGACCAGGTCATCAACGGCATCGGCTTTGGCGCCCATTCGGCCAAGGAACTCGAGCCGGTGGGGCCGTGCATCACGTCGGTGATCGACATGCGCACCGAGGGCGACTGGCGCAGCCGGATGGTGATCGAGGAAGGCTCGATCCCCGGTGCCCTTGGCCGGGCTATGGTGCCGAGCATGGCGGCGTTCGCCGAGATGATCGGCGTGCCCACCGACACCGGTTTCGGTGCCAGTCTCAGGTACAAGGGCCGCGAGGCCGAGAGTTTCCTGCGCGGCCCGTATTACGGCGCGCTGCACAACATGCAGACCTACCTGATCATGAGCCATGACAACGGCAAGGGCCGCATGGTCCTCGACAACAAGGATCAGCTACGCATCGACTGGCCCGGTGTCGGCGAACAGGAGAACGTCACCCTCGGCAACGAACGGCTGCACCTGAGCACCAAGGCCCTGGGCGGGATCTGGGTGGAGAACCCGATCTGGACCAAGCTGCTCAAGCACAGCATCGTCTCGGTCCATCCGCTGGGCGGTTGCGTGATGGGCGAGGACGCGGTCCAGGGCGTGGTCAACCACAAGGGCCAAGTGTTCAGCGGCGCCAGTGGCACCGACGTCTACCCGGGGCTGTATGTGACGGACGGCTCGGTGATCCCGACGTCCCTGGCTGTCAACCCGTTGCTGACCATTTCGGCGGTGAGTGAACGCAACATGGGGTTGCTGGCGGCTGATCGCGGCTGGCTGATCGATTACACGCTGCCGTCGGCTCCGCGCAAACCGGTGGCGACGCCGACCCTCGGCGTGCAGTTCACCGAAACCATGAAGGGTTATTTCTCCACGGCGTTCACCGAGCCCCAAGGCACCGACCTCAACCTTTACGAAGCGGCGGCCAAGCGCGGCGAGGCCGACAACTCGCCGATCGAATTCACCCTGACCATCACCGCCGCCGACCTCGATCGCCTGATCAAGGAACCGGCGCATGCCGCGACGCTGGTGGGCACCCTCGATGCGCCGCTGCTGTCGCCCAAGCCGCTGGTTGCCAGCAATGGGGTGTTCAATCTGTTCGAGCAGTATCAGGAACAGGTCGGCGTGCGCCATATGAACTACGACATGAAGCTGACCGCCGAAGACGGCAGCGACTATTTCTTCAGCGCCTTCAAGACCGTGCCCGAGGACAACGGCGTGCTGAACATCTGGCACGACACCAGCACGCTCTACGTCACGCTCTATCGCGGGCCGGATAAGACCGGCACAGTGATCGGCTCCGGGGTGATGCATATCTTGCCGGCCGATTTTGCCAAGCAGATGACCACGATGAAGGTGCTCAACGCCCGGAATGAGCGCGAGCGGGTGGAGGCGCTGGCACGGTTCGGCAAGTTCTTCGCCGGGATCCTGTGGGAGAGCTACGGCGGTGTCTTCGCCGGCGACGTCTACTTCAACCCGGACGCGCCGCCCCGCTTGAAGCGGCCACTGGACGCACCGGCCCCGGTGGTGCATTTCTTCCAGACCGAGGACAACGTCGAGTTGCGCCTGACCCGCTACCAGGCCGGCAGCAAAGGTCCGGTGATGCTGGTCCATGGCCTGGGCGTGGGTTCGAATATCTTTTCCACCGACACCATCCACACCAACCTGCTGGAGTATTTGTGCAAGCACGAATACGACGTCTGGCTGCTGGACCTGCGCGTCAGCATCCTGTTGCCGGCCAGCAAGCATGAATGGAACGGCGACCAGGTGGCCCAGTACGATTTCAAGGCCGCCATCGAGCAGATCCAGCAGGCAACGCTGGCCCGTGACGTGCAATGCGTGGTGCATTGCTACGGTGCGACGACCTTCTTCATGTCGATGCTTGCGGGATTGCAGGGCGTGCGCTCGGTGGTCTGCTCGCAGATCGCCGCCGACACGGTGGTCGCCACCGCCACGGGACTTAAGGCCGGTTTGCACCTGCCGGGGATGCTCGATGCCATCGGCATCAAATCCATGACCGCCTACGCCGACACCAAGGAAAGCTGGTTCAACAAGCTCTACGACAAGGCCCTCAACGGCTATGCCCGGATCGAGGCCCAAGGTTATTGCACCAACCCGGTCTGCCATCGCATCACGTTCATGTATGCGTCGCTGTACCGCCACGACACCCTCAACGAAACCCTGCACGACAACCTGCATGAATTGTTCGGCGAGTCGAACATCCAGACCTTCGAGCACCTGGCGCTGATCGTGCGCAAGGGACACTTGGTCGACTTCAAGGGCAACGACGTCTACATGCCGCATTTCGATCGGTTGAAGTTGCCGATCTGCTTCATCAGCGGCGCCGACAACCAGTGCTACCTGCCGCAAAGCACCCTCAAGACCTACGAGCGGCTGTGCGACATGCATGGCCCGCAACTGTTCAGCCGTCATGAAATACCGGGGTACGGCCACATCGACTGCATGTTCGGCAAGGATGCGGTGGTGGATGTGTATCCGATCATTCTTGAGCACCTGGAGAAGACGGCGTTGGGCTAGCTGACTGCCCTCCGTGGCGAGGGAGCTTGCTCCCGCTCGGCTGCGAAGCAGTCGTCGCTTTTGAAGTCTTGGGGGCCGCTACGCGGCCCAGCGGGAGCAAGCTCCCTCGCCACATGGGTTGTGGTGAGTCAGGAATAAGGAAAAGGATGCCATGAACACTTACATCCGCTGGTTCCAACGCGTCATCTGGATCGGTATCGTCATGAACATGGTCTTCGCGATCCCGGCGCTGCTTGCGCCGGCGTTGCTGACGTCCATGCTCGGCCTGCCGCCCGTGCTGTCCGATCCCTGGCTGGAGAACGCCGGCATGTTGCTGGTGGGGATCAGCCTGTTCTATATGCCCTCGGGCTTCAACGCGCCGCGTTTCGTGGTGCATTCGTGGTTGTGCGTGCTGTCGCGGCTGGTGGCGGTGGTGTTCTGGATCTACCTGATCAACACCAACAACCAGGGTTCGCTGTTCGTGCCGATGTTGATGGGCGACCTGACCATGTTCCTGGTCCTGGGCGGGCTGCTGTACCTCGGCAGCCCGGTGGCCAATCGTCCGCTGGCCTTGCTCTGCGCCGGCTGGCGGGAATGGCGCGCCGGCTGGGCGCTGCGCTGGCAGAGCCACGGGTTCAAGGTCGGCACGTTGGTGGTGGTCTTGCTGTTGGGTTTCATCGGCTACCAGACCTGGTACCAGATGATCCGGGAAGTGCCGCAAGCGGACTTCGCTTCTGACGAAGACCATTACAAATACGCCGCCATCGGCCTGGGCATCGAGGCGCGAATTCCGTATTACCTGTTCGCCGTGCTGCCGCAGATGTGTCCGGAAAAACTGCCCAGGCCGGGGGGCTACGAGGTGTTCGGTTTTCTCTATGAGAACGGCAACGACTTGCCCATCGGCATGGCCAAGCGGCAGCTCGGCTACCCGACCGTGGAGCCGAACTGCGCCCTGTGCCACACCGGCTCCTACCGGGCCAATGCCTCTGACGTCGCGGTGCCCGTCGCCGCCGCGCCGGCCAATACCCTGCAACTGCAAGCCTTCCAGTGGTTCGCGTACGAATGCGCCAGCGATCCGAAATTCACTCCCGACGCGGTCATGGCTGCGATCAACGGCAAGTTCCAGCTCGGCTTTTTCGAAAAGCTCTACAACCGCTACCTGATCATCCCGATGGCCAAGAGCGCATTGCTCAAGCAGAAGCAGGCCTACGCCTGGCAGAAGCTGCGTCCGGCCCAAGGGCCAGGACGGACCGACACTTTCAACCCGACCAAGATGGTGGTGTTCGGCTTCCCGGATGATTCCACCATCGGCACCGTGGACCTGCCGCAGGTGTGGAACCAGAAACCTCGCGAGTCCATGTACCTGCATTGGGATGGCAATAACAACAAGATCCACGAACGCAACTACGCGGCGGCCATGGCCGTAGGCGCGACGCCGGAATCGGTGCTGCCACCGAGTTTCAACCGGGTGACCAACTGGCTGCTGGGGCACAAGGCGCCGGCCTGGCCGTTCGCCCTGGACCAGGGGAAAGTGGCCCAGGGCAAACCGATCTGGGAAAAAAACTGCGCCGGCTGCCACGACTTCGGCCGCAGCGACACCGGGCAGGTCACCACCAACATTGACCAGTTGGGCACCGATCCCCATCGCCTGAACTCCTTTACTACTGGCTTGGTGACGGCGTTCCACGGCTTCAAGAAACCGCCGTTCGACTTTGGCGCCTACCGCAAGACCCAGAGCTACAGCAACACGCCCACCGACGGCATCTGGTTGCGCGCGCCGTACCTGCACAACGGCTCGGTGCCGACCCTGTGGGATCTGCTGCAACCGCCGGAACAACGTCCGCAGGTGTTCTACACCGGCTCCGACATCTACGACCCGCAGAAGGTTGGCTTCGTCACCAGCGGCGCGCAGATGAAGGCGTCGGCGGATTTCAAATACGACACCCGCCTGGAAGGCAATCACAACGGCGGTCACCTGTATGGCACGCAACTGTCGGACGTCGACAAGCGCGCCCTGATCGAATTCATGAAGACCCTGTAGCCCGGGGCTTAGCGAAGGAGCGTCAACATGTCATTACTGCACCATTGGGAACATGAGTTCGACAAGGTCAAGGTCCGCCTGCATGGGTTGGTGACGCGGCTGGAAATGTCCTGGAAAAAACTCGTCAACGACCTGGAGCCCGAGGAGTTCCAGGCCATCGCCAAGCTGCTGCAACGAGGCCACGACCAGGCCCGTCATGTGATCGATCACGGTGATCTGCCGGACGACGAACCGGCGGTGCCCTGGGAACTGGCCCACGGGCTGTCGATCCTGAAGATCGGCAACGCCACGCCTCTGCCGCAAAAAGAAGAGGAATTGCCGACCCGCGTGCTCAAGGACGGCACGTTACTGGGCTGCCGCAAATGGGAATTGCTGGACCTGCTGTGGAGCGAGGCGCTGCTCAAGTGGATCGAAAACCTGCGCCACCATGCGCCGTTCGCCACGAACCCGGCGCTGGTGAAAATGGACAACGACGTGGTGCTGGCCATCGCCGGCGACTGGGGCACCGGGCCGTTCGATAGCCATGCGCCCGCTGTGGCCGTCGCCAACCAGATGCAACTGGCCCAGGCCGATTTCACCATCCACCTGGGCGATGTCTACTACGCCGGCACGCATTCCCAGGAGGACGTCGACATGGCCGGCTGGCCGCAGGGCAAGCACGGCTCGTTTACCCTCAATTCCAACCATGAGATGTACAGCGGCGCCCATGGCTACTTCAAGGAGCTGGCGGCGCGTTTTCCGGTGCAACAGGGCACCAGCTATTTCGCCTTGTACAACGATGACTGGTTGGTGGTCGGCCTCGACAGCGCGTACGCCTCGGACGCGATGAACCTGTACATGGACGGCACCCTCAACACCCAACAGATCGAATGGATGAAAACCCTGCCCAAGCGCAAGAAACTCATGGTCCTCAGCCATCATCAGGGCTTCGACATATCCGGGCATCACAAGACAGCGCTTTATCAACCGGTGTGCGATGCCCTGGGGCGTGAGCCTGATTATTGGTATTGGGGACATTTGCACAATGGCATCTGCTATGCGCCGCAAGGCGGTTTGCACGCGCGCTGCGCCGGGCATGGGGCGATTCCCTATGGCACCACCAGCGAGTTGAACGGACATGCCCGGGTGCTGTGGTCGGAAACCCGGTTGGCGGGCGACGAGGCGTATCCGGAGCGGGTGTTGAATGGGTATGTGAAGGTGCAGTTGAGGGGGGAGGAAATTGTCGAGACGTTTTATGGGGAGGATGGCAGTGTGCGGTGGTCTTCCCGGTAGTCGGTGAATGTCAGGCCGCTATCGCGAGCAAGCTCGCTCCCACATGGGGTCTTCGGTGCGCTGAAGATCCTCTGTGGGAGCGAGCCTGCTCCGGGCGGCGATCCGACGATGCTTCTGACTTAGCCCTGGACCGGCACGCCCTTGAGGTACGGCGCCGGCTCGGCCCCCAGGTTATTGAGCATGCGCTCGCTGTACCAATCCACGAAGTTCACCACGCCGAACTCATAGGTCTTGGAGTACGGGCCCGGCTGGTAGGCGGTGGAGTTGATGCCGCGCTGATTTTCCTCGGCCAGGCGACGGTCCTGGTCGTTGGTGGCGTCCCAGACCTGGCGCATGCGCTCCACGTCGTAGTCGACGCCTTCGACCGCGTCCTTGTGTACCAGCCACTTGGTGGTGACCATGGTTTCCTGGGCGCTGATCGGCCACACGGTGAAGACGATGATGTGGTCACCCATGCAGTGGTTCCACGAGTGCGGCAGGTGCAGGATGCGCATCGAGCCCAGGTCCGGGTTCTTGATGCGGCCCATCAGCTTGGCGCAGCCCTGCTTGCCGTCCATGGTCATCGACACGGTGCCCTTGAGCAGCGGCATGCGCACGATACGGTTGCGCAGGCCGAAGCTGGCGTGGGCGTAAGGGATCTTCTCGGCTTCCCAGGCGGCGGCGGAGGCGGCCACGTGGTCCTTGAACGCCTGGTCGGCGCGCGGGTCGGTGACGTCGTCCCATTCCAGCAGGGTCTTGAGCAACTCAGGGTGCGAGGCGTTGCAGTGGTAGCACTCGCGGTTGTTTTCCAGTACCAGTTTCCAGTTGGCTTTTTCCATCAAGGTGGTTTGCACCGCCACCTTGGTGTTTTCCATGTCGTAGGGCTCCATGTAGTGGTTCAGGGTCGACAGGAAATCATCGATGGCCGGCGGGTTCTCGGCCAGGCTGATGAAGATGTAGCCGCCGGCAGTCTTCACGTTCACCGGCTTGAGGCCGTACTGCTTCATGTCGAAGTCGGCGCCCATCTCAGTGCCGGCGAACAGCAGGCGACCGTCCAGTTCATAGGTCCACTGGTGGTAGTGGCAGACCAGCTTGGCGACCTTGCCCTTGTCGCTGGTGCACAGCCGCGAACCGCGATGACGGCAGACGTTATGGAATGCGTGCACCACGCCTTCGGCACCGCGGATCACGATGATCGGGTTCTTGCCGACCTGCAGCGTCAGGTAGTTGCCCTTGGCCGGGATTTCGCAGGTCATGCCGGCGATCAACCATTCCTTCTGGAAGATTTCCTGCATGTCGATATCAAACAGGCGCTCATCACTGTAGAACGGTTGCGGCAGCGAAAAGGTGCGTTCGCGCTCTTGCAGCATCTGCGCGGTGGCCTTGCGTGCGGGTTCCAGCGGATCGCCCAGGCTCAGGGTAGTGGTGACGTCCATCGTTTTGTCCTCATGGTCCTCTACGTGACCATCAAAAAAGTGGCTGATCGGTTGTGCTACGCAAGGCAAAAAATCTGTTTGTCTGTGGGGGCGAGTGTGGGGCCGCGCAGGGGCGCAACCTTATCCATGGGCGACATGGCCCAATCTGTTCCCGACGCGCAAGCCCCGGTAGTTGGGGGCTGGTCGCGATAAGTATGTGAATGTCGCAGATAGGTAAATGGCGGCGCAGGCGCCTGCGCACAATCGCCCTCATGAAGGCCGGCAGTCGGCCGTGGAGATCAGCATGTCCAATAGTTTCCTGAACCCGGTCACGACCCAGACCTGGGCCAATGGCCGACATATCGTGCGTTGCGTCAAAGTCATCCAGGAAACCTGGGATGTGCGCACCTTTTGCTTCATGGCCGACCAGCCGATCATGTTCTTTTTCAAGCCTGGGCAGTTTGTCACCCTTGAGCTGGAAATCGAAGGCCAGCCGATCATGCGTTCCTACACCATTTCCAGCTCGCCGTCCGTGCCCTACAGCTTCTCCGTAACGATCAAGCGCGTGCCCGGGGGCAAGGTCTCCAACTGGCTGCACGACACCCTGCACGAAGGCCAGGAACTGGCGGTGCATGGGCCGGTGGGGCTGTTCAACGCTATCGATTTCCCAAGCCCGAAAGTGCTTTACCTCAGTGGCGGCGTGGGTATTACGCCGTGCATGTCCATGGCGCGCTGGTTCTACGACACCAACGCCAATGTCGACATGACTTTCATCCACAGCGCCCGCTCGCCCAAGGACATCATCTACCACCGCGAGCTGGAGCACATGGCGTCGCGGATCGACAACTTCAGCTTGCACCTGATCTGCGAAAAGCATGGCCTGGGCGAGCCGTGGGCCGGGTATCGCGGCTACCTGAATCACAAGATGCTGGAACTGATGGTGCCCGACTTCCTCGAGCGCGAAGTGTTCTGCTGCGGCCCGACCCCTTACATGACCGCGGTCAAGCGCCTGCTGGAAGCGGCCGGCTACGACATGAAGCGTTATCACGAAGAATCCTTTGGCGCCACGCCACCGGAAGCCCGTGCCGACGCCGTGGAACAGGCCGAACAAGCAGCCGACGCCCCTGAAATCGACGCGGCGGACCTGCACACGGTGGAATTCACCTCATCAGGCAAGAGCATTCGCGTAGGGCCGGGAGAAACCGTACACGCCGCCGCCGCCAAGCTCGGCATGATGATCCCCAAGGCCTGCGGCATGGGCATCTGCGGTACCTGCAAAGTACTGAAGCTGGGCGGGGAAGTGGAGATGGAGCACAACGGCGGCATCACCGAGGACGACGAGGCCGAGGGATATATCCTGTCGTGCTGCAGCGTGCCGAAGGGGGATGTGCGGATCGAGTTTTGACATAGGGTGGCTGCGTGGGAGTCAGTCCGAGGATGCTATGCGTCCCTCCAAAGGCCGAGCGCGGAGCATCTGCATAGGCTTCCCACGCGGAGCGTGGGAACGTCCATTATGAGCCCGCCAGGTCGTGCGCAGAGCGATGGTATTCAGGCCGGACGTTTTCCAAGCTTTTTAAGATCCGCCGTTGATAGGCGTCCTACGTGTATATAAAGCTCCCATGTATCCCTTCCAGTACTTAGCGGTGGTGAGAGGAAAAGCTTATAGTCGATACGTCCGTTATGAAGAGTGTCCTCATAAAACATAGAAATGTAGTCGCCGGCATTAGCGCCGATAAGATACTCTCTGTGTGGTTCGTCGAAGGGAACATGATACTGCGAGTTGAATTCTTCAAAAAAAACTATGAGATCGGATAGCAGCATATGGATAACCTCAATCGTTTATGCGACGTTATTTTTATGCCTCAATTGATACTCCTGAGAGTATGCTGCCCACCCATCGCTTAAGGTGGTGGTGCCGATATTGTTCTGAACCGCAGAGTGACGTCTACTGTCATTGCTGACAGTAGACGTCGTTGAGATTTTATGGTTGAAGCTTCGTTCCGATGTTGGAGGTTTTAATACAATATTATTAATCTTTTTTGTTTTAAGGAGCTGTATTAAAGTCAGGGTCAAATCAGGCGCGATTAATATAGCTAAGCGATCGTGCTTGCCTGTTTAAGAGCAAGCGCGATTAAAAGTTCTCTACTCAGGCAACCATCACTTCTCGAATATCCGCCGCCAATTCCCGCACTCGCGCTTCTTCGGTATCCCACGAGCACATGAAGCGTGCGCCGCCCTTGCCGATGAAGGTGTAGAAGCGCCAGCCCTTGGCGGTCAGTGCGGCGATGGCCGGTTCCGAGAGTTGCAGGAACACGCCGTTGGCCTGCACCGGGAACATCAGTTCCACGCCGGGTATGTCGCTGACCAGCTCGGCCAGCAATTGCGCGCAGCGGTTGGCGTGGCGGGCGTGCTTGAGCCAGGCGTCGTTCTGCAACAGGCCGACCCAAGGCGCCGACAGGAAACGCATTTTCGACGCCAGTTGCCCGGCCTGTTTGCAGCGGTAGTCGAAGTCTTCGGCCAGGTCGTGGTTGAAGAACAGGATCGCTTCACCCACCGCCATGCCGTTTTTCGTGCCGCCGAAGCACAACACGTCCACGCCGGCTTTCCAGGTCAGGTCGGCCGGGGTGCAGCCGAGGAAGGCACAGGCGTTGGAAAAACGTGCGCCGTCCATGTGCAGGTTCAGCCCCAGCTCCTTGCAGGTAACGCTGATGGCGCGGATTTCTTCCGGCGTATAGACACTGCCGACTTCCGTGGCCTGGGTCAGTGTCACGACGCGGGGCTTGGGGTAGTGGATGTCCTGGCGCTTGAGGGCAACCTCGCGGATCGACTCGGGGGTCAGCTTGCCGTTTTCAGTGCGAGCCACCAGCAGTTTGGAGCCGTTGGAGAAAAATTCCGGCGCGCCGCATTCGTCGGTTTCGACGTGGGCGGTTTCCGAGCAGATCACGCTGTGGTAACTCTGGCACAGCGACGACAGGGCCAGGGAGTTGGCCGCCGTGCCATTGAACGCAAAGAACACTTCGCAGTCGGTTTCGAACAAGGTACGGAAATCATCCGCAGCGCGGTGGGTCCATTCATCGTCGCCATAGGCGCGCTGATGGCCCTGGTTGGCTTCTTCCATGGCCGCCCAGGCTTCGGGGCAAATGCCGGAATAGTTGTCGCTGGCGAATTGTTGACTCTTGTCGGTCATGGCCTTGCTCCTTGAATAGAGAGTCCTGGGTAAGAGATCCCTGGCGGAATTCCCGGGTGGGGGGTTTCATGGTTCGGCGTGCTTGGGTCCACAACGCCGTGATCGATTCTGGTGCGCACTTTACCCAAGATTGATGGGGGAACATAAGGGATGTTTCTGTCAGGAAAAGACCTTGTCATTGAGTCGATATAAACATGGGGCGACGTGATGGTGCGCTGGATCTGCTCAAGTGGCTGGCACTGTTGTCGATGGTCCTTGATCATCTGCGATATGTCGGTTTTTCCGCCGATTGGTTGTATGTGCCGGGACGGTTGGCGTTTCCGTGGTTCTGCCTGGCGATCGCGGCGAACCTGGCGCGCAACGATGCCAGCAGCAGCCCGTGGCGCTACCTGGGCTGGCTATTGCTGTTCGGTGCCATCAGTGAAATTCCCTATCGCTTGTTCATTCCCGCCCCCGCCACCTTGAATGTCATGCCAACGTTGATGCTTGGGTTGTTGGTGGCGCGCTGTTGGCAGACACCCACGCTGGAGGCGCGATGCCTGGCCGCAACGGCGTTGCTGCTGGCAGCGCTGTTTTCGTCGCGGCTGATGTTCGGGTTCTACGGCGTGCTGCTGCCGGTGGCGATGTTGCTGGTGTTTCGCCGGCCCTGGTATTTCGCGTTGCTGCCGGGATTGGCCTGCGTGGCGGCCAATCAATGGCGGGTCTTGTATGGGGCGGCATGGCTGGGGGACTCGATAGCCATGTGGGGGCTGGTGGCTTGCCTGGTCGCGCCATGGCTTGGGTTGACGCTTTTGCGACACGCCCGTCGTGTTCATCCACCGCCAATGCGGCGCTGGGCCTACGCGCTGTATCCCGCGCACTTCCTGCTGTTGCTCGCGGTTCGCCAGATTGCCGCATAGCCCTTGTGGCGAGGGAGCTTGCTCCCGCTGGGCTACGAAGTAGCCCCAAGACCAAACACCTGGGTTTATCAGGTAGATCTGCATGGGCCTTTTTGGGAGGGCTTCGCCCTCCAGCGGGAGCAAGCTCCCTCGCCACAGTGCCGGTGTCCGATTCCATTCGATCCCATGTCGTAAACGCACCTTTGCGTGGCGTCCATAGGCATTTGACCTGCCTGCGCCGGCCATACCATCGCATCCAAAGGGCACGACCGAAACGGTCCGTGCCTCACCGAGACGAAAGGCGCACCGCCGCCGCTGGGAGAGACGCGATGTTCAGCAAGCAAGACCAAATCCAAGGCTACGATGATGCACTGCTGGCGGCGATGAATGCCGAGGAGCAACGCCAGGAAGATCACATCGAACTGATCGCGTCGGAGAACTACACCAGCAAGCGTGTGATGCAGGCCCAGGGCAGCGGCTTGACCAACAAGTACGCCGAGGGCTATCCGGGCAAGCGCTACTACGGCGGTTGCGAGCACGTCGACAAGGTCGAAGCCCTGGCCATCGAGCGCGCCAAGCAACTGTTCGGCGCTGACTACGCCAACGTCCAGCCGCACTCCGGTTCGTCGGCCAACAGCGCCGTCTACCTGGCCTTGCTGCAAGCCGGCGACACTATCCTGGGCATGAGCCTGGCCCACGGCGGTCACCTGACCCACGGTGCCAAAGTGTCGTCCTCGGGCAAGCTCTACAACGCGGTGCAATACGGCATCGACACCACCACCGGCTTGATCGACTACGACGAAGTCGAGCGCCTGGCAGTCGAGTGCAAGCCGAAGATGATCGTCGCCGGTTTCTCCGCCTACTCCAAGACCCTGGATTTCCCACGCTTCCGCCAGATCGCCGACAAGGTCGGTGCGCTGCTGTTTGTCGACATGGCCCACGTCGCCGGCCTGGTCGCCGCCGGCCTGTACCCGAACCCGCTGCCGTACGCCGATGTGGTGACCACTACCACTCACAAGACCCTGCGCGGTCCACGTGGCGGCCTGATCCTGGCCAAGGCCAACGAAGAAATCGAAAAGAAGCTCAACGCCGCGGTATTCCCCGGCGCCCAGGGCGGCCCGCTGATGCACGTGATCGCAGGCAAAGCGGTGTGCTTCAAGGAAGCGGCGGAACCTGGCTTCAAGGCTTACCAGCAGCAAGTGATCGATAACGCCCAGGCCATGGCTGGCGTGTTCATCAAGCGTGGCTACGATGTAGTGTCCGGTGGCACCGACAACCACCTGTTCCTGGTCAGCCTGATTCGCCAGGGCCTGACCGGCAAGGATGCCGATGCTGCCTTGGGCCGCGCCCACATCACCGTCAACAAGAACGCCGTACCGAACGACCCGCAATCGCCGTTCGTGACCTCGGGCTTGCGCATTGGCACCCCGGCGGTGACCACGCGTGGTTTCAAGGTGACCCAGTGCGTCACGCTGGCCGGCTGGATCTGCGACATTCTCGACAACCTCGGCGATGCCGATGTCGAGGCCAATGTCGCGCAGCAGGTGGCGGCCCTGTGCGCGGACTTCCCGGTTTATCGCTGAGTCGGTTTTGGAGTAAATGACTATGCAACGCTATTCGGGCTTCGGCCTCTTCAAACACTCACTCAGCCATCATGAAAACTGGCAGCGGATGTGGCGCACGCCGACCCCGAAAAAGGTCTACGACGTGGTCATCGTCGGCGGTGGCGGGCATGGCCTGGCGACCGCCTACTACCTGGCCAAGGAACACGGCATCACCAACGTGGCCGTGGTCGAGAAAGGCTGGTTGGGCGGCGGTAACACCGCGCGCAACACCACCATCGTGCGTTCCAACTACCTGTGGGACGAATCGGCCCACCTGTACGAACACGCGATGAAACTCTGGGAGGGCCTGTCCCAGGACCTGAACTACAACGTGATGTTCTCCCAGCGCGGCGTCTACAACCTGTGCCATACCCTGCAGGACATCCGTGATTCCGAGCGCCGTGTCAGCGCCAACCGCCTCAACGGCGTGGACGGCGAGTTGCTCAACGCCAAGCAAGTGGCCGACGAGATTCCGTACCTGGATTGCTCGAAAAACACCCGCTACCCGGTGATGGGCGCCACCGTCCAGCGTCGCGGCGGCGTGGCCCGTCACGATGCCGTGGCCTGGGGCTTTGCCCGGGCGGCGGACGCCTTGGGCGTGGACCTGATCCAGCAGACCGAAGTGATCGGCTTCCGCAAGGAAAACGGTGTGTGCATCGGCGTCGAAACCAACAAGGGCTTCATCGGCGCCAAGCGCGTCGGCGTGGTCACCGCCGGTAACTCCGGGCACATGGCCAAGCTTGCGGGCTTCCGCCTGCCGGTCGAGTCCCATCCGTTGCAAGCGTTGGTATCCGAGCCGATCAAGCCGATTATCGACAGCGTGATCATGTCCAACGCCGTGCACGGCTACATCAGCCAGTCCGACAAGGGCGACCTGGTGATCGGCGCCGGTATCGACGGCTACAACGGCTACGGCCAGCGGGGTTCGTACCCGGTGATCGAGCACACTATCCAGGCCATCGTCGAGATGTTCCCGGTGTTGTCCCGCGTACGCATGAACCGCCAGTGGGGCGGCATCGTCGACACCACGCCGGACGCCTGCCCGATCATCTCCAAGACCCCGGTGCCGAACATGTTCTTCAACTGCGGTTGGGGCACCGGCGGCTTCAAGGCGACACCTGGCTCGGGCAATGTGTTTGCCGCGAGCCTGGCCAAGGGTGAAATGCACCCATTGGCCGCACCTTTCTCCATCGACCGTTTCCACAACGGTGCGTTGATCGATGAACACGGCGCTGCTGCGGTTGCCCACTAACAGGAGAAATCCCCATGTTGCATATCTTCTGTCCTCACTGCGGCGAACTGCGCTCCGAAGAGGAATTCCATGCATCCGGCCAGGCGCACATCCCGCGTCCGCTGGATCCGAACGCCTGCACCGACGAGCAGTGGGGCGACTACATGTTCTTCCGTGACAACCCACGTGGGTTGCACCATGAGCTGTGGGACCACGTCGCCGGTTGCCGCCAGTATTTCAACGCGACCCGTGACACCGTGACCTACGAGATTCTCGAAACCTACAAGATCGGCGAAAAGCCGCAGTTCACCGACAAGGCTGACAGTCCGAAAGCGGCCGCGCAGGCTCTGGGAGAGAAGGTATGAGCCAGATCAATCGCCTGTCCAACGGCGGACGGATCGACCGCAACAAAGTGCTGACATTCACCTTCAACGGCCAGACCTACAAAGGCTTCGAAGGCGATTCCCTGGCCGCCGCGCTGTTGGCCAACGGGGTCGACATCATCGGCCGCAGCTTCAAGTATTCGCGTCCGCGCGGCATCTTCGCCGCTGGCGCCGAGGAACCGAACGCGGTGCTGCAGATCGGTGCCACCGAAGCCACGCAAATCCCGAACGTGCGCGCCACGCAACAGGCGCTGTACCAGGGCCTGGTCGCCACCAGCACCAACGGCTGGCCGAACGTGAACAACGACATGATGGGGATTCTCGGCAAGGTCGGCGGCAAGCTGATGCCGCCGGGCTTCTACTACAAAACCTTCATGTACCCGCAATCGTTCTGGATGACCTACGAGAAGTACATCCGCAAGGCCGCAGGCCTGGGTCGCTCGCCGACCGAGAACGATCCGGACACCTACGACTACATGAACCGTCACTGCGACGTGCTGATCGTTGGCGCTGGCCCGTCCGGCCTGGCTGCTGCGTTGGCTGCTGGCCGCAGCGGTGCCCGAGTGATCCTGGCCGATGAGCAGGAAGAGTTCGGCGGCAGCCTGCTCGACTCCCGCGAAAGCCTGGACGGCAAGCCGGCGACCGAATGGGTCGCTGCGGCAATCGCCGAACTGCGCTCGATGCCCGAAGTGGTGTTGCTGCCTCGCGCCACGGTGAACGGTTACCACGACCATAACTTCCTGACCATCCATGAGCGCCTCACCGATCACCTCGGCGACCGGGCACCGATCGGCCAGGTTCGCCAGCGCATCAACCGCGTCCGCGCCAAGCGCGTGGTCCTGGCGACCGGCGCCTGCGAGCGTCCGCTGGTCTACGGCAACAACGACGTACCGGGCAACATGCTGGCCGGTGCGGTATCCACCTACGTGCGTCGCTACGGCGTGGCACCGGGCAAGAAGCTGGTCCTGAGCACCAACAACGACCACGCCTATCGCGTGGCCCTGGACTGGTTCGACGCCGGCCTGCAAGTGGTCGCCGTGGCCGATGCGCGCAGCAATCCCCGGGGTGCACTGGTGGAAGAAGCCCGCGCCAAGGGCATCCGCATCCTCACCGGCAGCGCCGTGATCGAGGCCCGTGGCAGCAAGCGCGTGACCGGGGCACGGGTTGCCGCGATCGATGTTCGCGCCCACAAAGTCACCAGCCCCGGCGAATGGCTGGACTGCGACCTGGTGGCCAGCTCCGGCGGCTACAGCCCGGTGGTCCACCTGGCTTCGCACTTGGGTGGCAAGCCGATCTGGCGTGAAGACATCCTCGGTTTCGTACCGGGCGAAGCCCCGCAAAAACGCGTCTGTGTCGGTGGCGTCAACGGCGTCTACAGCCTCGGCGATAGCTTGGCCGACGGCTTTGAAGGCGGCGTGCGCGCGGCCTGCGAAGCCGGCTTCAAGGTCGTCGAGGGCGTGTTGCCCAAAGCCCTGAGCCGTCACGAGGAACCAACCCTGGCGCTGTTTCAGGTGCCTCACGAAAAAGCCACCGCACGGGCGCCGAAGCAATTCGTCGACCTGCAGAACGACGTCACTGCCGCCGCCATCGAGCTTGCCACCCGCGAAGGCTTCGAGTCGGTGGAGCACGTCAAGCGCTACACCGCACTGGGCTTCGGCACCGACCAGGGCAAGCTGGGCAACGTCAACGGCCTGGCCATCGCGGCCCGCTCGCTGAACGTGAGCATCCCGCAGATGGGCACCACCATGTTCCGTCCGAACTACACGCCGGTGACTTTCGGCGCGGTGGCGGGTCGGCACTGTGGGCACATCTTCGAGCCGGTGCGTTTCACCGCGCTGCATGCCTGGCATGTGAAGAACGGTGCCGAGTTCGAAGACGTCGGCCAATGGAAGCGCCCATGGTACTTCCCGAAGAACGGGGAAGACCTGCATGCCGCGGTCAAGCGCGAATGCCAGGCGGTGCGTGACAGCGTCGGCCTGCTGGATGCTTCCACCCTGGGCAAGATCGACATCCAGGGCCCGGATGCCCGTGAATTCCTCAACCGCGTCTACACCAATGCCTGGACCAAGCTGGACGTGGGCAAGGCCCGCTACGGCCTGATGTGCAAGGAAGATGGCATGGTCTTCGACGACGGCGTGACAGCCTGTCTGGCGGACAACCACTTCCTGATGACCACCACCACCGGCGGCGCGGCTCGCGTACTGCAATGGCTGGAGATCTATCACCAGACCGAATGGCCGGACCTGAAGGTGTACTTCACCTCGGTCACCGACCACTGGGCGACCATGACCCTGTCTGGCCCCAACAGTCGCAAGCTGCTGGGCGACGTCACCGACATCGATCTGGACAAGGACGCGTTCCCGTTCATGACCTGGAAGGAAGGCCTGGTGGGCGGCGTGCCGGCCCGGGTGTTCCGGATCTCGTTCACCGGTGAGCTGTCGTACGAAATCAACGTGCAGGCCGACTACGCCATGGGCGTGCTCGAGCAGATCGTCGAGGCCGGCAAGAAGTACAACCTGACCCCGTACGGCACCGAGACCATGCACGTATTGCGGGCCGAGAAGGGCTTCATCATCGTCGGCCAGGACACCGACGGCTCGATGACCCCGGACGACTTGAACATGGGTTGGTGCGTCGGCCGGACCAAGCCGTTCTCGTGGATCGGCTGGCGCGGGATGAATCGCGAAGATTGCGTGCGTGAAGACCGCAAGCAACTGGTGGGCCTCAAGCCGATCGACCCGAATGTCTGGCTGCCGGAAGGCGCGCAACTGGTGTTCAACCCGAAGCAGGCGATCCCGATGTCGATGGTCGGCCACGTCACCTCCAGCTATGCGCATAACTCCCTGGGCTATTCGTTTGCGATGGGCGTGGTCAAGGGCGGCCTCAAGCGCCTCGGCGAGCGTGTGTTCGCGCCATTGGCCGACGGCAGCGTGATCGAGGCAGAGATTGTTTCTTCGGTGTTCTTCGATCCGAAAGGCGATCGGCAGAATATTTGATACCTGATCGTTCCCACGCAGAGCGTGGGAACGCTCAATCTACGGAACGGGTGCTCCATATGACCGCAGTCAACGTGTACCAACAACGCCCAACCACCGGGGCCAAGGCCGAGTCGTCGCTGCATCATGCCGACCTCGCAAGCAGGGTGGGCAAGGGTCGCAAGAACGCCGGCGTGACCGTGCGCGAGAAAAAACTCCTGGGCCACCTGACCCTTCGTGGCGACGGCCACGACCCGGCGTTCGCCGCCGGTGTGCACAAGGCCCTGGGCCTGGAATTGCCAGGTGCCCTGACCGTTGTCATCAAGGGCGAAACCAGCCTGCAATGGCTCGGCCCGGACGAATGGCTGTTGGTAGTCCCCACCGGCGAAGAGTTCGCCGCCGAGCAGAAGCTGCGTGAAGCCCTGGGCGACCTGCACATCCAGATCGTCAACGTCAGCGGCGGCCAGCAGATCCTCGAACTGTCCGGCCCGAACGTGCGCGACGTGCTGATGAAATCCACCAGCTACGATGTCCATCCAAGCAACTTCCCGGTGGGCAAGGCCGTGGGCACGGTGTTCGCCAAGTCGCAACTGGTGATCCGCCATACAGCTGAAGACACCTGGGAACTGGTGATCCGCCGCAGCTTCTCCGATTACTGGTGGATGTGGCTGCAGGATGCGTCGGCGGAGTATGGGTTGAGCGTGCAGGCGTAAGGACTAAAGCCGACCACGGCTTTTGTGTCGTTTCGTTAAATTCGAACAGGAGTCACCGCAATGAGCCGCGCCCCAGACACATGGATCCTGACTGCCGACTGCCCCAGTGTGCTCGGCACGGTGGACGCGGTGACCCGCTTTCTGTTCGAGCAGGGTTGCTACGTCACCGAGCACCATTCGTTCGACGACCGGCTCTCGGCGCGTTTCTTCATTCGCGTGGAGTTTCGCCAGCCCGACGGTTTTGACGAGCAGAACTTCCGCGCCGGCCTGGCCGAGCGGGCGCAAGCTTTCGGCATGGTCTTCGAACTGACCCCGCCTAACTATCGGCCCAAAGTAGTGATCATGGTCTCCAAGGCCGACCACTGCCTCAACGACCTGCTTTATCGCCAGCGCATCGGCCAGCTGTCCATGGACGTGGTGGCCGTGGTCTCGAACCACCCTGACCTCAAGCCGCTGGCCGACTGGCACCAGATTCCGTACTACCATTTCCCCCTGGACCCGAACGACAAACCGGCCCAGGAGCGGCAGGTATGGCAGGTGATCGAAGACACCGGCGCCGAGCTGGTGATCCTTGCGCGCTACATGCAAGTGCTGTCGCCGGAGCTGTGCCGCAAGCTCGATGGCAAGGCGATCAATATCCATCACTCGCTGCTGCCGGGTTTCAAGGGCGCCAAGCCCTATCATCAGGCCTACAACAAAGGCGTGAAACTGGTGGGCGCCACGGCGCATTACATCAACAACGATTTGGACGAAGGGCCGATCATCGCCCAGGGCGTGGAGGTGGTGGACCACAGCCACTATCCCGAAGACCTGATTGCCAAGGGCCGGGATATCGAAGGGCTGACCTTGGCCCGGGCGGTGGGGTATCACATCGAGCGAAGGGTGTTCTTGAACGCCAATCGTACTGTCGTTCTTTAGACCTACATTGCGAGCAAGCTCGCTCCCACAGAATCTGTGTTGGTCTGCAGATCTTGAACACACCGACGATCCACTGTGGGAGCGAGCTTGCTCCGGGCGGCGTTCCGACGAAGAGGCCCTTGAAGACAACAAAGAAACAAAGACACAAGCACTAACCCGAGCAATCAACGCGCTGCCTGCCTGGGCGGCGCAGTTTCATAAAAACAACAGCGAGGTGAAAGCATGTCCGGTAATCGTGGTGTCGTGTATCTCGGCAACGGCAAGGTCGAAGTACAGAAAATCGACTATCCCAAAATGCAGGACCCGCGCGGCAGGAAGATCGAACACGGCGTTATCCTGCGCGTGGTCTCCACCAACATCTGCGGCTCCGACCAACACATGGTGCGCGGCCGCACCACCGCCCAGACCGGCCTGGTCCTGGGTCACGAAATCACCGGTGAAGTGATCGAGAAAGGCAGCGATGTCGAGAACCTGAAGATCGGCGACCTGGTGTCGGTGCCGTTCAACGTGGCTTGCGGACGCTGCCGTTCCTGCAAGGAAATGCACACCGGCGTCTGCCTGACCGTCAACCCGGCCCGTGCCGGCGGAGCCTACGGTTACGTGGACATGGGCGACTGGACCGGCGGCCAGGCCGAATACGTGCTGGTGCCGTACGCCGATTTCAACCTGCTGAAACTGCCGGACCGCGACAAGGCCATGGAGAAAATCCGTGACCTGACCTGTCTGTCCGACATCCTGCCCACCGGCTACCATGGCGCCGTCACTGCTGGCGTGGGTCCTGGCAGCACTGTCTACATCGCCGGTGCCGGCCCGGTTGGCCTGGCCGCCGCTGCTTCCGCTCGCCTGCTGGGCGCGGCAGTCGTGATCATCGGTGACGTCAACCCGGTTCGCCTGGCCCACGCCAAGGCCCAGGGTTTCGAAATTGCCGACCTGTCCCAGGACACACCATTGCACGAACAGATCGCTGCCTTGCTGGGCGAGCCGGAAGTCGACTGCGCCGTCGACGCGGTCGGTTTCGAAGCCCGCGGCCACGGCCATGATGGTGTCAAGCACGAAGCCCCGGCCACCGTGCTCAACTCGCTGATGGGCGTAGTCCGCGTTGCCGGCAAGATCGGCATTCCCGGCCTCTACGTCACCGAAGACCCGGGCGCAGTCGATGCCGCAGCCAAAATGGGCAGCCTGAGCATCCGCTTCGGCCTGGGCTGGGCCAAATCCCACAGCTTCCACACCGGCCAGACCCCGGTGATGAAGTACAACCGCCAACTGATGCAGGCGATCATGTGGGACCGCATCAACATTGCCGAGATCGTTGGCGTGCAGGTCATCAGCCTGGACGACGCGCCGAAGGGTTATGGCGAGTTCGATGCGGGCGTGCCGAAGAAGTTTGTGATCGATCCGCATAAGTTGTTTAGTGCGGCGTGAGGCTGTAGGCAAGACGAATTAAAGGCGACTTCGGTCGCCTTTTTTTCTGATGTGGCTGGCCAATATGAGGGGTGGCTTTTACCGCCTGCAGGAATGTTGATTTCTTGCATTTATTCCGAGTCCGGAATGCTCATCTGAACGTAATCGCCTAGCCTCTTAATTGCAAAATAAATGGCGAGGAGAGGAAGCGACTCGTTACTAGAACGGCATTATTATGTTGCACCGCCAATGCAGGTCTACTGTTAACAGGTTTGCTGCCCCGTAACGTAAAATCTTTCCAGCCATTATCACCAAAATCGGTGTCGGGTTTCCCGTCTTGCAAATAACGACCAATACTCAGCAACTGACCGTTCTTGGCCGCGCCAGCGGTTATGATACGAGAATTTTTAATCACACAATCCGTCCAGGACGAGGCGCTATGTTCCGGTGGGGCCAGCACAGGACCGCCCTCATTAAAATCTTCGTTACGGCCTCCATCCCTATCGATGCTGGTCAGCAGCGCGTTGCGAGAGGAAGCGTAACCGACACCCAAAATGTTCGAATTGTTTTGCAGGTAAGTGGCACTAAGGACTCCATGAGGCGCAGTGTGTACCGGATCGACAAAACCATCGGTGCCGAAATCAAGGTCCAAATCACCGGTAAGATGTAGGCGTGCCCAGACAGCACCGGTTAGATAGATACGGTTATTCGCTATAACCATAGATCCTAGGCTGCGGGAATTAATAATACGGACACCGTTGTCGCCGAAATCCATGGCGATACTGCCGTTCTCTTCAAGGCCCATAAGCATTGTTGCACCGGCACTTTGACCTGTGATGTAGATGCGGCTCTCACATAGGGCTAATGAGAAAGGAACGTCGCCCTCAAGCATAAATTTCTCATCAGCCAACTCATGGGAGGGAACGGCGTGGCCGTTGCTGCCAAAGGAATCATCAAGCGTGCCGTCTCGATGGTAGCGAGCCAACGCAAAGGACAAGCCATCCGACCTGTTGGATCTTACAGTGCCCAGTACTAGAATTTTTCCATCATCCAAAATCAGGATTTTTTCTGCGCTGCTCCCGAATCCGTAAAAAAAAGACGTGATGATGGGCGCGCCACCATTAAAGTCCTTGTCACGTGTTCCGTCAGGGTTAAGCGCTAGAATCATATAATTCCTGGGATTTTCGATCGGGCCCTCGCCCGCTCTTCCGGCGATGTAGATTTTGTTTGTCTTCGGGTCTATCGCTATATCCGAAGTGTAACTTCCAGGAAGATAGAGAAATTCTCCATTATTGAAGTCAGGATCAAGCTCGCCGGCCCGAGTCGATGTGCTGTTGATAGCCATGTTCACATTCCTAGTCTAGGATGAATAGCCGTTGCCTTGAGTTGGTTGTTGCGAGTCGCTCTGGTAGGTGTTCTGTACTTGGGGGAAGCATCCGTCGCGGCTACTGTGAAAAACAGGGCACCAGTGATATCGCCCCGTTTTGCTTCGCTTGCAAGGTAATCTATGTATTGCCGGCACTGGTTTTTGACAGTGTTAGCTGTCGAGAGTATTCGATATCGCCGTACTGGTCTTTCTGTGGGTCTCCCTCATACAAACAGGCATTATCGGTGCCTGGCGCGGGAGTTTTTAATTTCAAGTTGTAATTCAGGATGTCCTCATCGTTGCGCACGTAGCGTCCTGTCCACTTACTGTCGTTTGGACCATCGGCTGTATAGTTATAGCCTTCGTTATTGGGTGGCGGGGCGTTTATAGGCGCAGGGGATGACTTTATCGCTCCCACGGGGGGGCAGGTGTCTGCGCTTGCTGCATGAACGATGCCTGCTATTCCAACAATGGGCAGCATGAGAGCCAACAAATATTTATTCATTGTCCGTACTCCTTGTTTAGTTGAGCCCTCATGGTTACGGATCGACTCGGCTTTAGGTACTGTCAGAATTGACAGTGGATCAGACTCGTTGGAAATAATTTGCTCGTTAATGCAGTGACTATCTTCTAAACGCTGTTGCCGTCATGACCCGTTCGCAGAGTTCAGGATGAAACCCATGGCCGTTCGGGTCTCGGCAATAATCCTGGGCCTGGGCCAAGGCCTCGCGGCTGAATGTCATGCTGCGTGGCGTGCTGGCAAAGTCCACGTAGCCGCCCTGTTGCGTCTTGATGGCATCGAAGCCCTGCATGTCATAGACCAGCTCAACGTCGTCATCGGCAATTATTCGAGCTTTGACGGTGACTTGTATGTATTCCTTGCCACCGGGCGCGCCGTTCAAAGCGGCCAGGCCATGGCCCACCACGCGCAACATGTGATCAACCCAAGTTTCCGATCCCTGCGTGGCAGCTTCCGGACGGTAAAGCACGGTCAAGGATTGCTGTTCGCGGATGACTTCGGTGAGGGCTGGATCTGAGCGCTTGATGCGATGCTCGACCGTCAGCCAGGTTTTTTCCGCTTCGCTGAGATTGTCGGCAAGTTCAGGATTCATGGGGCCACGTTGGCATTCGGTGACGCCGAAGGCGATGAGCATGCCGGTCAGGATAACCGCGAGGGCGCCGCCACTGATTTGTACGTTCATGAACATGCTCTGCTGAGGGGATTCGGCACTTTACGGTAACCGTGTCGGCAATGGCAGGGTCCCACGCCACGCGCGGCTACGTTGAACAAACCCCCGTCCTCCCAGTCCAACGCTGCACTTTGCGCCGCCCAGTCACCGGGCGGCTTTTTCATGGCAAGAGGAAATGTCGGGATGAAGGTTCTACGCGGTTTTGCACTGTCATGCCTGTTGTCAGTGGCAGCCAGCCCGGCCTTTGCGCAGTTCAGCCTGGGTGACGCGGCGAACGTGCTGTCGGCCATTCAGGGCGATCAGCAGGAGGGCGCCGTGGCCGCTGCGCCAAAAGCTGCCGGGCTGCTTAACTCCTTGGGCTCGGAGCTCGATATCACCCCTGAACAGGCCATTGGTGGGGCAGGGGCGATGCTGGGGTTGGCGAAGAACCGGCTCAGCGAGCCGCAGTTTTCCGAACTGAGCAAAAGCGTGCCGGGGCTGGACCAGATCGCCGGCAACAGCGCCATCGGCGGGCTCAACGGGTTGGGCGGTTTGCTGGGCGACGCGTCGGGCAACAACGCCTTGCTCGACGGCTTGCTGGGGAACGTCAAGGACACCAACGACCTGAACAATGCCTTCAGCGCGCTGGGCATGGACAGCGGCATGATTGGCCAATTCGCGCCGATTATCCTGCAGTACCTTGGTCAACAGGGCGTGGCCAGTTCATTGCTGCAAAACCTGGGCGGCATCTGGGGGAGCGGCGCCGGGATCTGATTACTCGGGCTCATTGTGCAATGTGGCGATGCGCTGGTCTTTCTCGGCCCAAAGCTGGTTGACCCAATCCTGGATGTGCTGGCGAAACACCGGGTCGTTTTCGTAGTCGCCTTGCCACAGCTTGGGGTCAAGCTCGCGGGTGTTGATGTCGATGATGACCCTGGGGACGGCGCCGCTGATCAAATCCCAGAAGCCGGGGATCCGTTCCTGCGGATAGACCACCGTCACGTCGAGCACCGCGTCCAATTGCTCGCCCATTGCCGCCAGCACGAACGCCACTCCACCGGCCTTGGGCTTGAGCAGATGGGTGAAGGGCGATTGCTGCGCGTGGCTTTTGGCCTGTGTGTAACGGGTGCCTTCGAGATAATTCACCACGGTGACCGGCTGGCGCTTGAACAACTCGCAAGCGGCCTTGGTGATTTCCAGGTCTTTGCCGGCCAGCTCCGGGTTCTTCGCCAGGAACGCCTTGGTGTAGCGCTTCATGAAGGGATAGTCCAAGGCCCACCAGGCCAGCCCCAGGAAGGGCACCCAGATCAGTTCTTTCTTGAGGAAAAACTTGAAGAATGGCGTGCGTCGGTTGAGTGCCTGGACGAGCGCGGGGATGTCCACCCAGGATTGGTGATTGCTGATCACCAGGTAGGAGGTGTCGCCGCGCAGGCCTTCGCCACCGCGAATGTCCCAGCGAGTGGGGATGCACAGGGCAAAGATCAGTTTGTCGATCTCGGCCCACGTTTCGGCGATCCACATGACTGCCGATGAGGCATAGTCGCGAAAGCGCCCGGGCAGGATCAGCTTGAGCAATGCGAACACCATGAGCGGCCCGAACAGCACCAGGGTGTTGAGCAACAGCAACAGGGTGACGAGACAGCCGGTGAGCAGGCGGCGCATAGATGACTCTTGCAAACGGGTGGGCGGGTCATGATAAGCAGCTTCGAGCGACAGGCCAAATCGACTTGGACGCAAGTTCACCTTGGCTAGGGTAGGTTGGGGCTTTTGTGGCGAGAGAGCTTGCTCGCGCCAGGCCGTGATGGCCGGGCCCATTCGCGACTGCTGCGCAGTCGAGCGGGAGTAGCTCCCTGGCCTCGGATGCATTTAACCGAACGAATTCACCGGCCACGGTCTAAAATCCCACTCCCACAATGGAAGCTTCCTACATGAAATCCGTTCTAGCCCTGCTCTCCCTGGTGGCCCTTCCGGTGTTGGCCGCCGAACCCACGTTGTACGGGCGCTATGAATACATCGCGCTGCCGGAAATGGGCGGCGAAGTGCTCAAGGCGAAAATGGACACGGGTGCGCTGACCGCTTCGCTGTCGGCCAAGGACATCGAGACGTTTACCCGTGACGGCGACGACTGGGTGCGGTTCCGCCTGGCGACCAAGGATGCGAGCAACAAGATCTACGAGCACAAGATTGCCCGCATCAGCAAGATCAAGACCCGTTCCGAAGAGGACGAGGACGACGATGAAAAGATCGCGCCCAGCAAGCGTCCGGTGGTGGAGCTGGAAATGTGCCTGGGTAACGTCAAGCGCACCGTCGAGGTCAACCTGACCGACCGCAGCAGTTTCAACTACCCGCTGCTGATCGGGGCCAAGGCCTTGCGCGAATTCAAAGCAGCGGTGAACCCGGCGCGGCGGTTTACGGCAGATAAACCGAACTGTTGATTTTCGCGATTGACGTGCCCCGAGGCTTGGGGCACCGTTCCGGCAACTTTCCTGTCGGGCTCGGACGCCATGCCTCATATTCTGATTGTCGAAGACGAAGCCGCCATCGCCGATACGCTGGTGTTCGCGCTGCAGGGCGAGGGCTTTGACACCACTTGGTTGAGCCTTGGCGCAGCTGCCCTCGAGCACCAGAAGAACACCCCGGCGGACCTGATCATCCTCGATGTAGGCTTGCCGGATATCAGCGGTTTTGAGACGTGTAAAAATCTCAGACGTTTCAGCGACGTTCCGGTCATTTTTCTTACAGCTCGGGATGGCGAGATCGATCGGGTGGTGGGCCTGGAGATCGGCGCCGACGATTATGTGGTCAAGCCCTTCAGCCCGCGCGAAGTGGCCGCCAGGGTCCGCGCCATCCTCAAGCGAGTGGCGCCAAGACCAATCGCCGAGACAGGCATGGCGTTGTTCCAGGTCGACCATGATCGCGTGCAGATCAGCTATCGCGGCAAACCGCTGAACCTCACTCGCCACGAATTCCGGTTGCTGAACTGTTTGTTGGAGCAGCCCGAACGGGTCTTCAGCCGCGAACAGTTGCTCGATGCCCTCGGCGTGGCCAGCGACGCCGGTTACGAGCGCACTGTCGACAGCCACATCAAGAGCCTGCGCGCCAAGTTGCGCCAGGTCCGCGCCGAGGCCGAGCCGATCCAGACCCACCGTGGCCTCGGCTACAGCTACAGTCCGGGGCATAGTTGATGTCCCTGGGTATTCGCATCTTCCTTGCGTATGTGCTGTTTATTGGCTTGGCCGGGTATTTCGTGCTCAACACGGTCATGGAGGAAATCCGCCCCGGTGTGCGCCAGTCCACCGAGGAAACGCTGGTGGACACGGCCAATCTGATGGCCGAGATCCTGCGGGACGATTTCAAGGCCGGGACGCTTAACCAGAACCGTTGGCCGCAATTGCTCAAGTCCTATGGTGAGCGCCAGCCGGCGGCGACGATCTGGGGCCTGCCGAAAAACCAGGTCAGCCATCGCATCTACGTCACCGATGCCAGAGGGATTGTGGTGCTGGACTCCAATGGCGTGGCGGTGGGCCAGGATTATTCGCGCTGGAACGACGTCTATCTGACCCTGCGCGGCCATTATGGCGCCCGCTCGACCCGCAGCGATCCAGATGACCCTGCCTCTTCGGTGATGCACGTTGGGGCGCCGATCCGCGACAACGGACGGATCATCGGCGTGGTGACGGTGGCCAAGCCCAACAGCTCGTTGCAGCCTTACATCGACCGTACTGAGCGGCGTTTGCTCGCCTACGGAGCCGGTCTGATCGGCCTGGGCCTGTTACTGGGCGCGCTGCTCTCATGGTGGCTGAGCGCGGCATTGCGGCGCTTGACGGCTTATGCCCAGGCGGTCAGCCAGGGCCGTCGGGTGGAAGTGCCTCATTATCGCGGCGGCGAGTTCGAGCAATTGGCGGGTGCGGTGGAGCACATGCGCACCCAGCTTGAAGGCAAGGCGTACGTCGAGCGTTATGTGCACACCCTGACCCATGAGCTCAAAAGTCCGCTGGCCGCGATCCGCGGCGCCGCCGAGCTGCTGCAGAGCGACATGCCCACCGCCCAGCGCCAGCGTTTCGTCAGCAATATCGACAGCGAAAGCGTGCGCATGCAGCAATTGATCGAGCGTTTGCTCAACCTGGCGCAAGTCGAGCAGCGCCAAGGCCTGGAAGACGTGGTGACGGTGCCGGTGGCAGCGTTGATGGAGGCGCTGCTGGAAGCCCGCGGCGGCTGGATCGAACATCGTCAGTTGCGGATCGAGCGGCACATGGCGCCTGACCTGACGCTGACGGGAGAGGCGTTCTTGCTGCGCCAGGCTTTAGGCAACCTGTTGGAAAACGCCTTGGACTTCACGCCCGTCGAAGGACTGCTGCGCATCAGCGCCGAGCGCATCGGCAACCTCGTCGAAATCCGCCTGTTCAACCAGGCCGAGCCTATTCCCGACTATGCCTTGCCGCGCCTGAGCGAGCGCTTTTACTCACTGCCGCGCCCAGGCACCGGACGCAAGAGCACCGGTCTCGGGCTGAACTTCGTCGAGGAAGTGGTGCAGTTGCATGGCGGGGCGTTCAGCATCGGCAATGTCGAAGGTGGCGTGGAAGTGGTGCTGCGGTTGCCTTGAGGCCGAGGCGCGAAGGGGCTGCCATCTCCACACAATCTCCACATTCCGCCCATAAACCTCCCACACAGCCCCGCCAGACTCCTCCCTATTCGAACAGGGAGAGCCTCACATGAACCGCAGTCTCGCTATAAAACTGGGCATGATTGCCCTCTTGATCCTTTTGCTGATGATCCCGCTGTTGATGATCAGCGGCCTTATTGATGAGCGCCAGGAACTGCGCGACGGGGTGTTGCAGGACATCGCCCGCAGCTCCAGCCACAGCCAGCAACTGATCGGACCGATGATCGTCGTGCCGTTTCGCAAGGACGTAAAGGTCTGGAATACCAACGAGAAGACGGGCGTGCGTTTCCTGGAAACCGTCGAACGAAGTGGCGAGTTGTATTTTTTGCCGGAGCAATTCGAACTCGACGGCCAGGTCCGCACCGAAACCCGTGCCCGGGGGATCTACGAAGCGCGCTTGTTCCACGCCGACAATCGAATTGACGGGCGCTTCAAGGTGCCGGAGCGCTACGGCATCGCGGCGAAGGACTTCGCCGACTATCGCTTTGACGAGCCGTACCTGAGCGTCGGCATCAGCGATATTCGCGGCATCGAGAATGCCTTGACCCTGACGCTGAACCAGCAGACCGTCGATTTTCTTCCCGGCTCACGGCTCGGCTGGCTGGGGCAGGGCGTACATGTACCGTTGCCTATGATCACTGCCCAAGGCAGCCCCGAGCTTACCTTCGGTTTCGACCTGCGCCTGCAAGGCACCGGCGAGCTGCAGATCCTTCCGGTGGGCAAGTCCACCAAGGTGCATTTGTCCGCCGACTGGCCGCACCCCAGCTTCATCGGCAACTACCTGCCGGTCGATCGCGAAATCAATGAACAGGGCTTCAGTGCCGATTGGCAGACCTCGTTTTTCTCCACCAACCTCTTGGAAACGCTGCAAGCGTGCGAGCCCAGCGATGGCTGCGAAGCGTTCCGCAGTCGTGCATTCGGCGTGAGTTTTGTCGATCCGGTGGACCAATACCTCAAGAGCGATCGGGCGATCAAATATGCGCTGCTGTTCATCGCGCTGACCTTCGCCGGGTTCTTCCTCTTCGAAGTGCTCAAGAGCCTGGCGGTGCACCCGGTCCAATACGCACTGGTGGGCGTAGCCCTGGCCTTCTTCTACTTGCTGCTGTTGTCGTTGTCGGAACACATCGGCTTCACCCTGGCGTACCTGGTGTCGGCCGGTGCCTGCGTGGTGTTGATCGGCTTTTATGTCTGCCATGTGCTGCGCAGCATCAGCCACGGCCTGGGGTTTTCAGCCGGGTTGGCGGGCTTGTACGGCTTGCTCTATGGCCTGTTGAGTGCTGAAGACTACGCGCTGTTGATGGGCTCGCTGTTGCTGTTCGGCCTGCTCGGCGTGTTCATGGTGCTGACCCGCAAGCTGGACTGGTACGGGGTGGGCGCGAAGCCTGGGGCGGCGATGAGCTTTGATCTGGGAGAGGTGAAATGAGCCGGTTGTTGGGGTTGCGGGAGGATCAACGTGAAGGCGAGCGGTTGGTGGCGCTGATTGCTGGGTTGTTTCCTTCGAAACCGAGCTGGCCCATTCGCGAGCAAGCCCGCTCCCACAGGTATTGCGCAGTCATTGGGGGAGCGGGCTTACTCGCGAAGAGGTCGGTGCAGCCATTGCAAAATTAAACCCTGGGCACCGTCTCGACCATCGATGGCCGCAAGCTCACCTCGGCAAACCACGCCGCCAATTGGGGATTGGCCTTGCGCCATTCCAGATCGGGATGGCGCAGGTCCAGGTAACCCAGAGCGCAGGCGACGCTGATGGAGGCGACGTCGAAATGGCTGGCCAGTTCGGCAATCGCCTCGGCTTCGAGCATGCCCACGGCGCGACGAATCTTGTCCCGTTGCGCATCGAGCCATTCGGCCCAGTGTTTTTCCGCAGGGCGTAGCGCGGTCTCATAGCGGATCATCACCGCCGCGTCCATGATCCCGTCGGCCAGGGAGGCCAGGGTCAACCGCCGCCAGCGAGCCGCGCCCTCACGAGGGATCAGCGGATTGCCGACGTGCTGGTGATCGAGGTAGTCGAGGATGACGCGGCTGTCATGGATCACCGTCCCGTTGGCCAGGCGCAGGGCCGGGATCTTGCTCAACGGGTTGTCGTCGATCAACGCCCGGTCCGGCTTGACCGGCGTGAGCTGGCTCAGTTGCAGCGCCACGCGGTCTTGCTGGCCGGTTTCGTGCAGCAGCACCAGGACCTTGCGGACGAAAGGCGAAGCAGGGTTGTGGAACAGGGTCATGCTGGGGCTGGACATGCAGATATCCTCGATTGACGGGCTGGGCCTAGACTAGTCAGTTACGCGACGGCTGGCGAGTATCGAATGTGGGGCCAGCCCGCCCGCTCCCACAGATTTTTGCCGCGCCAGAATTATCCGCGCTTGATCAAGCCCCAAGTCCCCAGCACCGTCGGGACTCCCAATCCAACCCAGCTCACGGCATCCCACGCGCCATCGCCCAACAACGCCGAAAACAGCCCCGCCGCGCTCAATGCGCCAATGACTACGGGGATACCAAACACCTTCCAGAAATTCGACTGTCGAGGCCTCACGGAGCGACCTCCGCGCCGACGGTCGCGCGTTTGGCGGCCTTGCGCCGAACCACCCACAAATAGACGCCACTGCCCAGGACGATGATGGTCAGGATGTCCAGGGTCGCCCAGAAGATCTGCATCGGCCGGCCACCGTAGTCGCCGAAATGCAAGGGCAGGGACAGGCTCATCATGTCCATGTACCACGGCCGTTCGGCCACGGCGGTGACGTCCAGGGTGCTGGCGTCGATCAGCACAGGCGTCAGCAGATGAGAGGTGAGGTGAGTGCTGCCTTTCATGAATACGCTGTAATGGTGCTCGCTGGAAAACAGCGTGCCGGGGAACGCGATGAAGCTCGGCTCCATGCCTGGCGCGACGTCCTTGGCGATGTCCAGCAAGCGGGTGGCCGGCGCCAGTTCGGTCAATGGCGGGGCGTTGCGGTAGGGCTCGACCATGGCGCTGAGACTGTCGTTGCGCCATGCGGCGATGATCAAGTCGGCGCAAGCGGCGATCACACCGGTAACGCCGACGGTCAGCGCCCACACCAGCGTGACCACGCCGATCAGGTTGTGCAGGTCGAGCCAGCGCAGCCGCGTGGATTTGTCCTGGCGCACCGTGGCGAACTTCAAGCGGCGCATGAATGGCAAGTACAACACCACGCCGGAGACGATGGCGGTCACGAACAGGAAACCCATGAACGCCAGCAGTAATTTGCCCGGCAAGCCGGCGAACATGTCGACGTGCAGGCGCAGCATGACCATCATGAAACCGCCATTGGCCGAGGGCATTTCCAGGGCATCGCCGGTGCGCGCATCGAGCATGAACGTGTGGGAGGAGTTCGGTTCGGTGCCCGGCGTCGGCGCCATGATGGTGATGATGCCGTTGGGATCGTCCTCGTCCCAGCCAAAATACTGGACCACTTCACCTGGGCGATGGGCCTTGGCTTTTTCCACCAGTTGTTGGAGATCCAGCGGCGGCGTGCCCGCCGGCATTTCCCGCAGCTGCGGCGCATCGCCCAGCAGGTGCTCGATTTCGTGATGGAAAATCAGCGGCAACCCGGTGATCGCCAGCATCAGCAGGAACACCGTGCAGATCAGGCTGGTCCAGGTGTGGACGAAGGACCAGCGGCGGATGGTTTTGCTTTTCATGATCGATCCGAATGCATAAAGGGGCACGATGCTTGAGAACCGCCGCGAAACCTGTGGGGGCGAGCAAGCCCGCACCCACAGGGATTTCATCTGACTGATCGATCTCAGCTACAGGGACCCTCAATAGGTTTGCGCAAATGCTAACCGTTTACCATTTGTAATTCACGCTGGCGACGACGTTGCGCTGGTCGCCGTAGTAGCAATAGAAGCCATCGCAGGTGGACAGGTAGTCCTTGTTGAAGATGTTCTTCGCATCCACCGCCACCGTGACGCCCTTGAGCGTTTTGTTCAGGCGGCCCAGGTCGTAGTGGGCCGAGGCGTCGTACACGGTGTAGGAACTGACGTGGCCCCAATCGGTGTTGGTGGTGTTGCCATAGGTGTCGCCGACATAGCGCACGCCAGCACCCACGCCGAACCCGTCCAGGGGGCCGTTGTGCCAGGTGTAGTCGGCCCATGCGGTGGCCTGGTTGCGCGGCACCTGGGCCATGCGCTTGCCTTCTTCGGCGGCGGTGCCCTTGGTGATTTCGCTGTCGGTGTAGGTGTAGGAGCCGACGAGTTTCAGGTTGTCGGTGACATTGCCGGACGCTTCCAGCTCCAGGCCGCGCACTTGGACTTCGCCGACTTGGCGGGTGACGTTGTTTTCGGTGACGGAGTTGTTTTTCTGGGTCAGGTCGAACACCGCAGCCGTCAGCAAAGTCTTGGTGCCAGGCGGTTGGTATTTGATACCGGCCTCGTATTGTTCACCTTCAGTGGGCTTGAACGCTTCGGTGCTGTTGACGGTTGAACCTGCCGCCGCCTGGAATGACTGGGCGAAGGAGATATACGGCGTTACCCCGTTATCGAACACGTAGCTCAATGCGGCGTTGCCGCTGAATTTCTTGTCGCGCTGGGTGTTGGTCGCGTCGCCCTGGTTGTGGAACACAGTGCCGGTGTGAATCCAGTCCTCACGGCCGCCGAGCGTCAGGCGCCAGTTGTCCAAGGCGATCTGGTCCTGGAAATACAGGCCGGTCTGGTTGGTCTTCTGGTTGTAGTCATACATCGTGAAGTATTCGACGTTGGAAAAATCCTGTCCGTAGGTCGGGTTGTTGATGTTGCTGGTCGGTACGCCGGTCGAACCCCAATCCCAGCGCGAATTGCTGTTGGAGCGCTGGTGATCCAGGCCCAGCAGCAGCGTGTGGCTCAGAGCCCCGGTCTGGAAGTCGGCCTGGAAATTGTTGTCCACGGCGAACTGGCTGATGTCCTCGTCGATGACGCTGGCGCTGCGCTTGACGTTGCCGTTGGCGTCCACCGATTGATCCGGGCCATCCGGCCAGAATTGGCCACCGGCGGAGATGCCTTGGGTTTCCAGGTCGCTCTTGGTATAGCGCAGGTTCTGGCGGAACTGCCAGGTGTCGTTCAGACGGTGCTCGAACGCATAACCGAGTGCGTAGTAGGTGCGGTCGTAGAATTCCCAGTCCGGATCACCCAGGTTCTTGTGATGGGAAATCTTGCCCGCCGGCGAAGACAGCTTGGTGCCTTGCAGCGGCAGGAATTGCCCGGTGATGCCGGTGTCGTCGCGAGTGTATTGCGACAGGAGCGTCAGGCGAGTGTCGTCGTTGATATTCCAGGTCACGCTGGGGGCGATGTTGTAGCGCTTGTCCGGGATGTGATCGACTTGGGCGTTACTGTCGCGCACGGTGCCGCTGAGTCGGTACAGGAACTGGCCTTCGTCATCGACCTTGCCGGTGCTGTCGAAGTTGATCTGCTTGTGCTCGTTGCTGCCCGCCTGCAATTCAACTTCGTTGCTGCTTTCAGCCTGTGGACGGCGGCTGACCATGTCGAGCATGCCGCCGGGTGGCGTCTGGCCGTAGACCGACGAGGCCGGGCCGCGAAGCACGGCGATGCGTTCGAGGTTCCAGGGCTCGATTTTCGGCGTGACATAGTTGCCCTTGGGCAGCGGCAGCCCATCGAGGAATTGAGTGGGTACGAAGCCGCGCACCAGCAGCCAGTCGTTGCGGGAGTCTGAACCGTAGCCGCTGCTCTGCACCCCGGCGGTGTAGCGCAGCGCATCATTGAGGTTGAGTACGGAGCGGTCTTCCATCTGCTGGCGCGTGACCACCGAGACCGAGCGCGGCAGCTCGACGATCGGCGTATCGGTCTTGGTGCCGGCGGCAGTGCGGGTGACCGCGTAGCCATCGGTCGGGCCCCAGGCGCTTTCGCTGACGCCCGCGCCGATCACGCTGGTTTCCGGCAGGACCATGACACCTTCGGGCACGGCCACCAGGCTGTAGGTCCCGGCGCTGCTTTGTTCCAGTTGCAGGCCGGTGCCGCGCAAGGCTTCACGCAACGCACCAGTGGCATCGAATTGACCCTGGACCGGGGCCGAGGTCTTGCCCGACGCCAGGGACGGGTTCAGGCTCAGGGCGAGGCCAGCCTGGCTGGCGATCTGGTTCAGGGCGCCGGCCAATGGCGCGGCCGGCAGATTGTAGACGCGAACGGCGGATGCCTGTTCGGCGGCAAGCAACGGACCGCAGGCCAACGGAGTGGCCAGGGCGATGGCAACGGCCAACAGGCTGGGGCGCAACAGGGTCTCAAACGGGCGGGACATACGGCGGCTCCTGAATGGAAATATTTCTCAATTGCCTGTGTGCCGGATGAAATCCGAAAAGTGATAGGGCTGGATGAAAATAATTTAGATTCAGATTGAGGTCGGCGGCTTTATGGCGGGGCGAATGGCCTCATCGCGAGCAAATTCGCGATGAGGCCATCACTGGCAACAATGCTTCAGGGCTTGGCTTCAGCCCGAGGCCCGACCATCACCCACCAGCGCGTGTGATGCTCGACCTGAACCGGCAATGTCGGCAGAAGGGCGGTCAGTGCCAGGTCGGTGTCGTGCAGTGGAAAGCTGCCGGTAATCCGCAAGTCGGCCACTTGGGGCTCGACGCCCAGGTAACCCCGCCGGTAGCGTCCCAGCTCCCGGACCAGGTCTTCAAGGCGCGCGTTATCCACCACCAGCATGCCGCGGGTCCAGGCATCGGCGCCTGGGTTCAAGGCCAAGGTCGGCCCGAGTCCATCCCGGCGCATCAGCGCCTGCTGGCCTTCCCGCAGGATCTGCTCTTCATCGCTGCGCTGCGGATGCGCCGCCACTGCGGATTTCAATACGCTCAAGCGTGTGCCCTGATCCTCAAGCTTGACCAGGAAACGCGTGCCCAAGGCGCGCATGCTGCCTTCGCGCGTCTCGACGATGAAAGGGCGCGGATCGTTGTGGCCGGTTTCCACCAGGATCTCGCCTTCCTGCAGGACGATACGCCGCTGCTTGTCGTCGAAACGAACGTCCAGCGCGCTGTGGGTGTTGAGGTTGATCAATGTCCCGTCCGCCAGGCGCAACGTGCGCTGTTCGCCCGTGGCGGTGCGCTGGTCGGCCAGCCAATAATCCAGCGGCAGGTAACGATCGCCGACGAACAGCGCCAGGCCGATGACCGCGACGATACTGGCCAGGCCGCTGCCGACCTTGCGCACCCGTCGACGAATGTTGGCCTTTGATTGCAGCAACGCGGCCCGGGCAGGCCCGCTGGCGATGTTGAAGCGCTGGTCGAGCATGCCCAGTTGTTGCCAGGCGCGGGCGTGTTCCTCATCGGCGGCGTGCCATTGGGCGAAGGCTTCGCGCTCGTGGGGACCGCCGCAACCAGAGTCCAGGGACAGTTGCCAGGCGATGGCCGCGTCCAAGACGCGGGCCGAGACCGGTTTGCCAAGCGTCGCACTCATGTCGGTTCACCATAAAGCGCGATGTAGCATTGCCGCATGCCTTGGGCCAGGTATTGCCGTACCCGCGGGACCGAAACCCCCAGGTGCTCGGCGATTTCAGCGTGGCCGAGGCCGTCGAGGCGGTTATAGAGGAAAGCTGCCCGGGCCTTGCTGGACAACTTTCCAAGCAGGCGATCGATGTTTTTCAGGTCTTCGAGAATCAGTTGTTGCTCTTCCACCGACGGCTGCTCGTCTACAGGGACCAGCATCAGCTCGGTGAGGTAGGCCTGTTCGAGAGCGGCCCGACGGAAGTAATCGAACAACAGTCCCTTGGCGATCGCCACCAGGAACGCGCGCGGCTCGCGGGGCGCCTTCAACTCTTCGCGGCCCAGCAGCCGCACGAAAGTGTCCTGGCTCAGGTCCTCGGCCCGTTGCGCACAGGCTACGTTGCGTCGCAGCCATGCCAATAGCCATCCGCGATGGTCACGGTACAACGCACCAACCAGGTCACTGTGGGGACTGGGGACTGACGACACGAAGCATCACCGATGTTTTAAGTAACGAGAATTGTTCGCGATTGTCGCAGAGGCGGGGGAGGGAAAGCAATTGGCGCTGGTCGGGCTATGCACCCCTGTGGGAGCGAGCATGCTCGCTCCCACAGGGCCCGGTGCATTCAAGTCCTTGGCTTATAGCGATGGCGCCTGCTGCCGCCGTTTCCAATGCCCGAGGCGTTGTTGCAGATCCAGCGGACTGTGGATGTCCTTCTGGCGGGCGCGGCTGAACAGGATCAACGCCAGCTCCGCCGTGGCCAGGGCGTCGGCGCTGGCGTTGTGGCGGTCGAAGACTTGCAACTTGAACCAGTCGATCCAGTCGTCCAGGCCCGCCTGGCGGATGTGGGCCTGTGGGCAAAGCATCGGAGCGAGGTCGGCTACGTCGAGGAAGGGATGCTGCAAGCGATAGCCCAGGTAATCCTTCAATGCTCGTCCGAGCATGTGGCTGTCGAAAGGCGCATGGAACGCCAGCAGCGGGCTGTCGCCGACGAATTCCATGAACGCCAACAGGGCCTCGGCCGGGTCGCTGCCGGCGGCGATGGCGCTCGGCGCCAGGCCATGGATCAACACGCTCGGCCCGAGCTTTTGCTTGTCGCATTGCAAGGTCCGCTCGAACTGCTGGCTGAAGTCGATTGCGCCGTCTTCTATGACCACTGCACCGATGGACAACACTTGGTCTTTGTTCAGGTTCAGGCCGGTGGTTTCCAGGTCGACCACGACCCAACGCTGTTCCCGCAGGCTGCATTCAGTCAGTTGGGCCGCTACGGGCAGGGCTTCCAGGCGTTGTTGCAAAGCCTCGGGCAACGTCGGCTGGACCGGGCGCAGCCAGGAAAACAGGCTCACAGTTGATACCTCAACGTCAGGCTGCTTTGCAGGCGTTGGGCCTGGCGCAGGGACTCGCGCAGAATCCGCCGGTCGAGGTGGTTGAGGCTGTCCGGGTCGACTCGGTTGGAGTAGGGCTGGTTTTCCCGGGTCTGCAATTGATGTTGTTGCATCCGGGTCTGCTGGATGAAGTGGTAGGCCTCTTCGTAAGCTGCGCCATCCAGCGGTTCGATGACTTCCTTGACAACCAGTTGTCGCAAGCGTTCGAGGGTGTTGTTGGCTTCGATGCCATTGGCCAGGGCCAACAAACGTGCACCATCAACGAAAGGCGTCAGCCCTTGGACTTTCAGGTCGAGGGTGGCCTTTTCGCCGTTCTTGCGGCTGAGCACGAAATCCCTGAAACGCCCAACGGGCGGGCGATGGCGCAGGGCATTCTCGGCCATCATGCGCTGGAACAAGCGATTGTCGGCCACTTGATCGAGAATCTGCTGACGCAGTTGCTCGCAGCCTTGCTCGTCCCCCCAGACCACCCGCAGGTCGAAATAGATGCTTGAGCCCAGCAGGTTTTCCGGCGTCGCCTCGCGGATGAAGGCCGCGAAGCGCCGTGCCCATTCGGCGCGGGACAGGCACAGTTCGGGATTGCCGGCCATGATGTTGCCTTTGCACAACGTGAAGCCGCACAGGGCCAGGCTCTGGTTGATCTGTTGGGCGATGGGCAGCAGCAGGCCGCGGATCTGCGCAGCGTGGGCGGCGTCCCGGGCTTCGAACAGGATGCCGTTGTCCTGGTCGGTATGCAGGGTCTGCTCGCGGCGGCCTTCGCTGCCGAAACACAGCCAGCTGAACGGCACGCCCGGGTCGCCCTTGTCGGCGAGGGTCAGTTCGATGACTCGGCAGACGGTGTGGTCATTGAGCAGGGTGATGATATGGGTGATCTGGGTCGATGACGCGCCGTGGGCCAGCATGCGCTCCACCAATTGGCCGATCTCGCCGCGCAGGGTAACCAGGTTTTCCACCCGTGGCGCATTGCGAATCGTCCGCGCCAGGTGCACCAGGTCGACACGTTGCAGGGAAAACAGATCCCGCTCCGAGACAACGCCACACAGGCGATGCTCCTTGACCAGGCAGACATGGGCGATGTGGCGCTCGGTCATGGCAATGGCGGCATCGAAGGCGCTGTGGTCCGGCGAAAGGAAAAACGGCGCCTGGGTCATGTGCATCGCAATTGGCTCGGAAAAATCCCCAGTACCATCGGCCACGACGTGCCGCAGGTCGCGCAGGGTGAAAATCCCTAGCAGCGCTTTCTGTTCATTCACCACCACGATGCTGCCGACTTGTTGCTCGTGCATCAGCTTGACGGCTTCGCGCAACGGCGTTTCAGGGGAACAACTGACCGGATGACGCATCGCCAGTTCGCCCAGGCGGGTGTTGAGTGAATACTGCGTACCCAGGGTCTGGGCGGATTTTTGCTGCACTTGCTGGTTGACCTGGTCGAGCAGGCTGCTGACGCCGCGCAAGGCAAAGTCGCGAAACGGGCCGGACAAGGCAAACAGCTTGATGAACGCCACCTTGTTCAATTGCAGGCAGAACGTGTCTTCACCGGCCCGGTGCTCGGTGCGGGTCGCCCGCTCCCCCAGCAGGGCGGCGAGGGGAAAGCATTCGCCGGTCGTGATTTCAAAGGTGGTCTCGGTGCCGCCCTTCGCCGAATGGGGACGCTCGCCCACCACACGGCCCTGCTTGACGATGTAGAAGTGCTCTACCGGGCCGTCGGCCGGCTTGATGATCGTTTCACCCGGCCCATAGAAGCGCAGCAGGCATTGCTCCACCAGATAGGCCAGGTGGGCGTTTTCCATCTGGTTGAACGGGGGGAAGCGCTGGAGGAATTGCAACGTCCCCTGGATGTTCTGCAACACCGCGGTTTTCCCTGCCTGGATGAAGGCGTCCGCTTTTTTCATAACCATTGCGCAATCTTTTTCGAATTGTTGTGGTCGGATCTCTTCGCCATGGTCGGCCTCTGAAGGTGGAGTGCCCATTGGACGTAAGTCTAGGTCGGCGCAACCGGGCCGGAACTACAGAAATATCCTACGCCTTGCCTCGGAAAATTCTTCTTGGAAGACCCTTGGAAAAAAATCCGACGAAGTGCACATTGAAGCGCCGCAGAACGATGTCTGACCACTGTGCCAGGGGATCGATTCAAGAACATAGAGAGCACCATGTCCGACCACGATATTTTGAGTGACGCCGAGCGCGAGGCGCTGAGTGCCGTCATGCTGGAACCTGACCTGCCGCCGCAGCGCGTCCTCATCGTCGACGACGACAAGGACGCTCGTGAGCTGTTGTCGGAAATCCTGGCATTGGACGGGATTCACTGCATGACCGCTGCCAGTGGCGAAACGGCGCTCAAGATGCTGGAAACCAGGCCGTCCATAGGCCTGCTGATTACCGACTTGCGCATGGGCAATGTCGATGGCCTGGAACTGGTGCGTCTGGTGCGTGAGTCCGAGCGTGCGGCGTTGCCGATCATCATCGTCTCGGGCGACGCCGATGTGAAGGACGCCATTGAAGCCATGCACCTGAGCGTAGTGGATTTCCTGCTCAAGCCGATCGATACCGACCAACTGCTGGGGTTGGTCAAGCATGAGTTGGGGATGGATCTCTAGCCTGCTGTACGTCTGTTTGGCCAAATGAAAAAGCCCTGGTCTTTCGATCAGGGCTTTTTTGCAGCTGTTACCGCTCAATCACAACCCATTGGCGGCCTTGAACTCGCGACGGCGACGGTGCAGCACTGGCTCGGTGTAGCCGTTCGGCTGCTTCGTGCCTTCGATCACCAGCTCGACCGCCGCCTGGAAGGCGATGTTGCTGTCGAAGTCTGGCGCCAGCGGGCGATACAGCGGGTCGCTGGCGTTCTGGCGATCCACCACCGGTGCCATGCGCTTGAGGCTTTCCATCACCTGGTCCTGGGTGACGATGCCGTGGCGCAGCCAGTTGGCGATGTGCTGGCTGGAGATACGCAGCGTTGCACGGTCTTCCATCAAGCCGATGTCGTTGATGTCCGGCACCTTGGAGCAGCCGACGCCCTGGTCGATCCAACGCACCACGTAGCCAAGGATGCCCTGGGCGTTGTTGTCCAGTTCGTTTTTGATCTGCTCCGGTGTCCAGTTCGGGTTGACGGCCAGCGGGATGCTCAGGATGTCATCCACCGACGCGCGGGCGCGCTTGGCCAGTTCGGCCTGGCGGGCGAACACGTCGACCTTGTGGTAATGCAGCGCGTGCAGCGCGGCGGCGGTCGGTGACGGCACCCAGGCAGTGTTGGCGCCGGCCATCGGGTGAGCGATTTTCTGCTCAAGCATCGCCGCCATCAGGTCCGGCATCGCCCACATGCCCTTGCCGATTTGCGCGCGACCTTGCAGGCCGGTGCTCAAGCCGATGTCGACGTTCCAGTTTTCATACGCGCCGATCCACTTCTCGGCTTTCATGTCGGCCTTGCGCACCATCGGGCCGGCTTCCATGGAGGTGTGGATCTCGTCACCGGTACGGTCGAGGAAGCCCGTATTGATGAACACCACGCGCTCGCTGGCGGCCTTGATGCAGGCCTTGAGGTTGACCGTGGTGCGGCGCTCCTCGTCCATGATCCCGACCTTGAGGGTGTTGCGCGGCAGGTTCAGCACATCTTCGACGCGGCCGAACAGCTCGTTGGTGAATGCGGCTTCTTCCGGGCCGTGCATCTTCGGCTTGACGATGTACACCGAGCCGGTGCGGCTGTTGCGGCGCGAGGTGTTGCCGTTGAGGCTGTGGACCGCTGCCAGGCTGGTGACCAGGCCATCGAGGATGCCTTCCGGCACTTCGTTGCCGTCCTTGTCCAGGAGCGCGTCGATGGTCATCAGATGGCCAACGTTGCGCACGAATAGCAGTGAACGGCCGTGCAGCGTCACGCTCGAGCCGTCGACGGCGGTGTAGACGCGGTCAGGATTCATGGTGCGGGTGAACGTCTGGCCGCCCTTGGCGACTTCTTCAGCCAGGTCGCCTTTCATCAGGCCGAGCCAGTTGCGGTAGATCACCACTTTGTCAGCGGCATCGACGGCGGCGACCGAGTCTTCGCAGTCCATGATGGTGGTCAGCGCGGCTTCCATCAGGATGTCCTTGACACCGGCGGCGTCGGTCTGGCCGACCGGGGTGCTGGCATCGATCTGGATTTCGAAGTGCAGGCCGTTGTGTTTCAACAGTACGGTGGTCGGTGCCGAGGCATCGCCCTGGAAGCCGATCAACTGGGCATCGTCACGCAGGCCGCTGTTGCTGCCGCCCTTGAGGGTGACCACCAGCTTGCCGTCGACGATTTTGTAGGCAGTGGAGTCCACGTGGGAGCCAGCGGCCAGCGGCGCGGCTTCGTCGAGGAAGGCGCGGGCGAAGGCGATGACCTTGTCGCCACGGACCTTGTTGTAGCCTTTGCCTTTTTCCGCGCCGTCGGCTTCGCTGATGGCATCGGTGCCGTACAACGCGTCGTACAACGAACCCCAGCGGGCGTTGGAGGCGTTGAGGGCGAAGCGGGCATTCATCACCGGCACCACCAGTTGCGGGCCGGCCATGCGGGCGATTTCGTCATCGACGTTTTGAGTCGTGGCCTGGAAGTCCGCCGCTTCTGGCAGCAGGTATCCAATGTCTTGCAGGAAGGCTTTGTAAGCCACGGCATCGTGGGCCTGGCCGGCACGGGCCTGGTGCCAGGCGTCGATCCGCGCCTGGAAGTCGTCGCGTTTGGCGAGTAGGGCTTTGTTCTTCGGAGCCAGGTCATGGATGACCTTGTCGGCACCGGCCCAGAATGCGTCGGCGGTGAGGCCGGTTCCGGGAATGGCTTCGTTATTCACGAAGTCGAACAGGACTTTGGCGACCTGCAGGCCACCGACTTGAACGTGTTCAGTCATTGCTTGCCTCACTCTGCTCAGCTATTTCGCTTTTCAGCTCTTCGATTTTGACAATGAAGCCTCGGGACATTTAAACCACAAACCCCTGGACCAGTACATGCCATCGCTGGCGGCTGGGTGATCAAGCCTTGCTGACGGGGCTTTACAGGGATGCGACCTGCCTGGGCAGACATCGGTAAAACAGCATGCGCTACCGTTATGTAGTGCACGCTGCGGCATACTACATGATCAGTTGCGCTTGTGAAAATTAGACTAATTGCGTCGTTCTGCGACCGACCAAAGCAGTACAGTCACAGCGCGGAACGGGATGTTCTCAAAAAACAGATGGATTGTTCCAGATAAATCTCAATAACTGTACACATTCATTTGAATATGGCTCCGCCTCCGTCGCGGGCAGCCTTGCCTATACTGTCTTTTCCATCCATCACAGGGCTGCGTCATGGACCATCTCGTCATCACCATTTTCGCCCCAGATAAACCTGGGCAGGTCGAGCGAATCGCCCAATGCATCGCCGAGCATGGCGGAAACTGGCTAGAGAGCCGCATGTCTCACCTCGCCGGGCAGTTTGCTGGAATCCTGCGTCTGAGCGCTCCGGCCGAATCCCATGAAGAGCTGATCGAAGCCCTGCAAGGCCTTTCGGCCCACGGCATTCGAGTGTTGATCGCTGAGAATGCGATCGAAGAGTCTTGCACCTGGAAACCTATCGCGATGGAACTGGTTGGCAATGACCGTCCGGGTATCGTGCGCGATATCACCCGCCTGCTAAGCGAGCAGGGCGTAAACGTCGAGCGCTTGATCACTCATGTCCGACCCGCGCCCATGAGCAGCGAGCTGCTGTTTCATGCCGAGGCGATCCTTGGCGTGCCGTTGACCCTGTCGTTGGACACGTTGCAGGAATGCCTGGAAACCCTGGCTGATGAATTGATGGTCGAGTTGAAACTCAGCGACGAAACATGACGCGGGTTATCCAAGGAAAAACTGCGCCTGCCTGTGGATAACCTGTAGAGACCCGTCGCCAGCCCAGGCCGGTAGGGCCTTAGCGGGTAATGGTCAAAAAATCACCAGTTTTCAACGGCTTGTGCACAAACGGCGGGGATCACGCTGTGGATAACCTTGGGAGCGATGAGCGCAGGCCACGCTGGGCGTGGCCTGTAGAGATGTGTACGTTTTTTGATCAGCTGCGGCGGCGCATGCCGACCACGGCGTCGATGCTGTACACCGCCAGGCCGGCCCAGATGAATAGGAATGCCACCAGCGTGCTGGAGGACAAGTGTTCATCGAACAGCAGCACAGCGAGCAGCAGCACGAGGGTCGGGGCGATGTACTGCAAGAAACCCAACGTGGTGTACGGCAGGTGTCGCGCCGCGGCGTTGAAGCACACCAGCGGCACCAGCGTTACCGGACCGGCCGCCACCAGCCACCACGCTTCGGAAGTGGTCCAGAACGCGGCTTGGGCGCTGGTGGCGGTCGGGTTGAAGAGCAGCCAGGCGATGGCGATCGGTACCAGCATCCAGGTTTCCACCACCAGCCCGGGCAAGGCCTTGACCGGCGCTTGCTTGCGGATCAGCCCGTAGAAGCCGAAAGTCAGCGCCAGCACCAGCGACACCCACGGCAGGCTGCCCACTTGCCAGACCTGCTGGGCCACGCCGACCGCCGCCAATCCTACCGCCAGCCATTGCATGCGCCGCAGCCGCTCACCGAGGATCAACATGCCCAGCAACACGTTGACCAGCGGATTGATGTAGTAACCCAGGCTGGCTTCGAGCATTCGCCCGTTGTTCACAGCCCAGACATAGGTCAGCCAGTTGGCGGCGATCAGCGTGCCGCTCAGGGCCAGGATCGCCAGGCGCCGCGGATTGTCCCGTAACTCCCGCCACCAGCCCGGGTGTTTCCAGACCATCAGCAAAGCCGCGCCGAACAGGGCGGACCAGAGCACTCGGTGGATGATGATTTCCACCGACGGGACGCTGGCGATGGCTTTGAAATAGATCGGGAAAAGACCCCAGATGATGTAGGCACTCAGGCCCAGGATGTACCCGCGACGCGGGTTGGCGGCTTGCATGCAGAATCCTTGCTTAGGCAGCTAACAAAGGAGTGATTGTATGGAGATTCTTCTGGTTTTGCTGTGAACCTTGCTAGGACGTAGTTCCACCGCAGGCCCCTACAGGGATTTGCGGTGGCTGTTGGAACCGAACCCAATCAGAACAACTTCAATGGCTCTTCATTCAGCGCCGCCAGTTGCTCGCGCAACGCCAACACCTGGTCACCCCAATAACGCTCGCTGCCAAACCACGGGAAGCTGCGGGGAAATGCCGGGTCATCCCAGCGGCGAGCCAGCCAGGCGCTGTAATGCATCAGGCGCAGGGCGCGCAGGGGTTCGATCAGCGCCAGTTCGCGCGGGTCGAAGTCATGGAATTCCTGGTAACCGTCCATCAATTCCGATAGCTGCCCCAGGCACTCCTGGCGATCACCCGCGAGCATCATCCACAAATCCTGAACCGCCGGGCCCATGCGGCAATCGTCCAGGTCGACGATGTGGAACACCTCGTCCCGGCACATCATGTTTCCGGGATGGCAATCACCATGCATGCGAATGTTCCGGTGCGGCGTGGCGGCGTAGGCATCTTCGACACGCTTGAGCAGATCCCTGGCCACCGACTCGTAGGCGGGTAGCAGGCTGGTGGGGACGAAACCACTGTTCAACACCGTTTCCAGAGAGTCATGGCCGAAATTCTTCACGCCCAGTGCTTCACGGTGCTCGAACGGTCGGGTGGCTCCAATCGCATGCAGGCGCCCGAGCAGTTGGCCCAGGCGATAGAGCTGATCGAGATTGCCCGGCTCCGGTGCCCGGCCACCTCGACGGGGAAACAGGGTGAAACGAAACCCGGCATGCTCATGCAGGCTGGCACCGTTGTGGATCAGCGGCGCCACCACCGGCACTTCGTGGTCAGCCAGTTCGAAGGTAAACCGGTGCTCTTCCAGGATGGCTTCGTTGGTCCAGCGCTGCGGACGATAAAACTTGGCGATCAACGGCTCGGCATCTTCGATGCCCACTTGATATACGCGGTTTTCATAGCTGTTGAGCGCCAGCACCCGGGCGTCGCTGAGGAAGCCGATGCTTTCGACGGCATCCAGGACCAGGTCGGGCGTGAGGGTTTCGAACGGATGGGACATGCTGACTCCTGCGCAGCGGCAGGGCTGCCGCGTCCGGCCCAGCATGGTAGCGCAGACGGAGGCAGATAGGTGGTGGCTGTGGTGGCTGTACTGAAGCTATCGCGAGCAAGCTCGCTCCCACATGGATAGACGGTACGCCGAAGATCCACTGTGGGAGCGAGCTTGCTCGCGATGAGGCCCAATCAGGCGCCGATGACTCCGCCATCTTCCCGGGTAATCACCATCACCGAAGAGCGCGGCTTGCCGTTGGGCAGGTGCTCAGGGAAGGTCGAGCCACCGCTAGGATGCTGGATCCCGACGAACAGGGTCTTGTAGTCCGGCGCGAAGCTGATACCGGTGACTTCGCAGCCTACCGGCCCGACCATGAAGCGACGGATTTCGCCGCTGTTGGGGTCGGCGCAAAGCATCTGGTTGTTGCCCATGCCCGCGAAGTCGCCCGCGTTGCTCGAGTCTCCGTCGGTCTGGATCCACAACCGCCCGGCCTTGTCGAAGCCCAGGCCATCGGGGCTGTTGAACATGTTTTGCGGGTTGATGTTGGACGACCCGGCTTTCGGCGTGCCGGCGTGTACCGTCGGGTTGCCGGCGACCACGAACAGGTCCCAGTCGAAGGTCTTGGAAGCATGGTCGTCGCGGTCGGTGCGCCAGCGCAGGATCTGCCCGTAGACGTTCTTGGCCCGAGGGTTCGGCCCATCCACCGGCTGGCCAGCTTCGCCGCGCTTGGAGTTGTTGGTCAGGGTGCAATAGACCTGGCCGTCCTTGGGGCTGACCACGATCCACTCCGGACGGTCCATGCGTGTGGCGCCCACGGCCGTGGCGGCCAGGCGTGCATGGATCAACACCTCGGCCTGATCAGCGAAACCGCTGCTGGCGTCGATGCCGTTCTTGCCATGGGTCAGTTCGATCCATTGGCCTTTGCCTTTGGGGTGGTCCGGGTTGCCGTCGCCGGCATCGAAGCGCGCCACATACAACGTGCCGTGGTCCAGCAGGTTGCGGTTGGCCTTGGCGTTGCGATGGTTGATGCGCTCGCGGCTGACGAACTTGTAGATGAACTCGCCACGTTCGTCGTCGCCCATGTACACCACGGCACGACCGTCGTTGGTTTGTGCCAGGGCCGCGTTTTCATGTTTGAAACGCCCCAGGGCGGTGCGTTTTACCGGGGTGGATTCTGGATCGAACGGATCGATTTCCACCACCCAGCCGTGGCGATTGAGTTCGTTGGGGTTCTTCGCCAGGTCAAAACGCGGGTCGTGCAAGTGCCAGTTGATTTCACTGCTGGTGACGGTGGCACCATAGCGTTTCTGTGCCGCGTCGAATTGCAGGTCCGCCTTGCTGCTGCCGAAGCAGTCAGTGAAGTTTTCTTCGCAGGTCAGGTAGGTGCCCCACGGGGTCATGCCGTTGGCACAGTTCTGGAAAGTGCCGAGCACTTTCTTGCCACTCTTGTCGGCACTGGTCTTCAGCAGGTCGTGCCCGGCTGCCGGGCCACGCAGGCGAATCGGCGTGTTGCCATGGATCCTGCGGTTGTAACGCGAGTCCTGGACGAACTGCCACTGGCCGCGACGGCGCTGGATTTCGATCACCGACACGCCTTCGCTGGCCTGAGCCTTGCGCACGTCTTCGGCCGATTGCGGCTGGCCACCGTGAGGGAACAGGTATTGGTAGTTGGTGTATTCGTTGTTGATTGCCAACAGCGCCCGGTTTTTGTCACCGGGGAATTCGAACAGGCTCATGCCGTCGTTGTTGTCGCCAAACTGCACTTCCTGTGCACGGGCGGTGCCATTGCCGCTGGGGTCGAACGCCGGTGCATTTTTCTTCAGTGGCTGGCCCCAACTGATCAGCACCGAGGCCTTGTAGCCTGGCGGCAAGGTAATGGTGTCGGCGGTGGAGGCAGCAATGCTGTTGAAGCCCAGCATGCTTTTGTTGCCTTCACTCACGGCGGCGGCCATGACGCTGCGGCTCAGCAGGTTGCCGCCCAGGAACATCGCCGCGCCGCACAAGGCGCCCGCACCGATGAAGCGGCGACGGCTCAGGCCGACGATCTTTTCCAGGTCGGTGGATTGGTTTTCTTCTAATAGGCTCATCATCAGGCTCCCTGCTGGTTTTGGCAGTCACCTTAAAGCGGGTCGATGAAGATTATGTTTCAGCGCTCTACAGCGGTGTGCCGAGCAGCACATTTGTCGAAGAAAACCGCACCTGCACCGCTGAACCTGCGGCCAGGTTTCGTTCCGCCAATTGAAGAGGGGCGGCAAGTGCGCAAAGGGTCTGGCCGTTTGGCAGGCCGATACGCACTTCGCTGGGGCCGTCCTCGGCAATCGCAATGTGTTCGATGATTCCCTGGAGGTTATTGGTCGACGAATCCTCCGGCTGATCGGCGGGGTACAGCTCCAGCCAGCCGGCCTTGATGAGGGCGACCACCTCGGTGCCGATCTCCAATTCCAGGCGCAATGTACTGTCTTGGGTGATCTGCGCTTCGATGACCAGGCCGCGGGCCAGCTCCAGGCGCACATAATCATTGTGGCCCTGGGCTGTGATGGCCAAGACTTTGCCATGCAATTGGTTTCGGGCGCTGGTGCGCAGCATCAGGCGACTGAGCAAGCCCAGGTCGCCAGCGTCCTCGCTGGCTTCCAGAAGTTGCGCCTGCAAGGTTTGCAGGCGCTGGTAAAGACGCAACACGCGCAAGCCTTCCTCCGACAGCTTTGCGCCACCTCCGCCCTTGCCGCCAACGCTGCGCTCGACCAGTGGCCGTTCCGCCAGGTTATTCAACTCATCGATCGCATCCCATGCTCCCTTGTAGCTCAGCCCGGCGCTCTTGGCAGCCCGGGTGATCGAGCCCTGTTCGGCAATGTGCTGCAACAGCGCAATGCGTTGTGGTCGGCGGACGATGTGCTGGGTCAGCAGTGTAGGCAATGACATGACAAGAGCTGCGCAAGGATTTGATGCCTGGACGTTGGCGCCTCGGCCGCTGCCCGTCAAGCCGGGTCGCCGGGTTTCGGCGTTCGAGCCAGGCAATACACATCGACCCGGGCGGCGCCAGCGTCTAGCAGCAGGCGTGCAAGCGTCTGGGCCGTCGCGCCTGTGGTGAGCACATCGTCCACCAGCGCCAGGTGACGGTTTCGCAAGGTGGCGCCAGGCGCCAGGGCGAAGGCGTGGCGCAGGTTTCGACGTCTTGCCGGGGCGTCGAGAGCTTGTTGCGCAGGCGTGTCCTGGACGCGTTGCAGCAGGTTCTCTTCGCAAGGGATTCCCAGCGGCCCGCTGAGCCAGCGGGCCAGCAATGTCGCCTGGTTGAACCCGCGCTGGCGCAGTCGTCGAGCCGCCAATGGCACCGGCACCAGCGCATCGGGTCGCTCCAGCCCTTCATCAAAATGATGCTGGACCGACTGCGCCAACAGTTCGCCGAGCAAGCGTCCAAGCGGCCACTTCGCCTGATGCTTGAAGTGGGTGACCAGGGTGTCCACCGGGAAGTCATAGATCCACGGCGCCACGACCCGTTCGAAGGCCGGAAGACGCGACGCACATTGGCCGCAGCGAAGTGCGGGCGTGGGCAGCGGAACTGCACAGACGCTGCACTGATCGCCGAGCCAAGGCAGTTCGCTTTCGCACGGCGTGCAGATGGGTTGCGGTGTGTCGGTGGACTCACCGCATAAAAGGCAGGGTTGTTTGTTTTTTGACCAGATGTAAACCGGTAGTTTGTATCGTGGTTGACAGCGCATGACTCTTCCTTAAATATGCCGAACATCCGTGTCGCGCCTGTGGGTATTCGATTCCCAAGGCGCCAGCCAAGCATAATCAAGGAAATGCCCATGAGCGCCAGCACCACTGCCAACCTGCGTCATGACTGGTCTTTGGCCGAAGTCAAAGCACTCTTCGTTCAGCCATTCAATGACCTGCTGTTCCAGGCGCAGACCGTGCACCGCGCGCACTTCGACGCCAATCGCGTCCAGGTTTCCACGCTGCTGTCGATCAAGACCGGCGCTTGCCCGGAAGATTGCAAATATTGTCCGCAGTCCGGCCACTACAACACCGGGCTGGAAAAAGAGAAGTTATTGGAAGTGCAGAAGGTCCTCGAAGAGGCCGCGCGCGCCAAGGCCATCGGTTCGACCCGGTTCTGCATGGGCGCGGCGTGGAAGCACCCGTCGGCCAAGGACATGCCTTACGTGCTGGAGATGGTCAAGGGCGTGAAGGCCATGGGCTTGGAAACCTGCATGACCTTGGGTCGCCTCGACCAGGAGCAGACCGAAGCACTGGCCCAGGCCGGCCTGGATTACTACAACCACAACCTCGACACCTCGCCTGAGTTCTACGGCAGCATCATCACCACGCGCACCTACAGCGAGCGCCTGCAAACCCTGGCCTACGTGCGCGACTCGGGGATGAAGATCTGCTCCGGCGGCATCCTGGGCATGGGCGAGTCCCTGGACGACCGCGCCAATCTGTTGATCCAACTGGCGAACCTGCCGGAGCACCCGGAATCGGTGCCGATCAACATGCTGGTGAAGGTCGCCGGCACGCCGCTGGAGAATGCCGAGGACGTCGATCCGTTCGATTTCATCCGCATGCTCGCCGTGGCGCGGATCCTGATGCCTAAGTCTCACGTACGCCTCTCCGCCGGCCGCGAAGCGATGAACGAGCAGATGCAGGCCCTGGCGTTTTTCGCCGGCGCGAACTCGATTTTCTACGGCGATAAGCTGCTGACCACCGCCAACCCGCAAGCCGACAAGGACATGCAGTTGTTCGCGCGCCTGGGCATCCAGCCCGAAGCCCGCGAAGAGCATGCCGATGAAGTGCACCAGGCGGCAATCGAACAGGCGCTGGTGGAGCAGAAGAGCAGCGAGCAGTTCTATAACGCGGCTGTTTGATCGCTCGCCAGTTCTCCTGATTGGAATGCAAGACACTGTGGGAGCGAGCTTGCTCGCGATGCGGTATTACAGTCGACCGAAATGTTGAATGTGATGGCCTCATCGTCGGATCGCCGCTCGGAGCAAACTCGCGCTCACAGTAGATCTCATTCGGTTTTTCAATAGCGGTTCACCCCGAGGCCTGCATGCCCTTCGATCTCGCCGCACGCCTGGCTGCCCGTCGTGCCGACAATCTCTATCGCCAGCGCCCGCTGCTCGAAAGCCCCCAAGGGCCGGAAGTGGTGGTGGACGGCCAGCCGTTGTTGGCATTCTGCAACAACGATTACCTGGGCCTGGCCAATCATCCGCAGGTGATAGAGGCCTGGCGCGCCGGTGCTACGCGTTGGGGCGTTGGCGGCGGGGCGTCTCATCTGGTGGTCGGCCACAGCGGGCCGCATCACGCCTTGGAGGAAGCCCTGGCCGAGCTGACGGGGCGTCCTCGGGCGTTGCTGTTCACCACGGGTTACATGGCCAACCTTGGCGCGGTCACGGCGCTGGTGGGGCAGGGCGATACGGTGCTGGAAGATCGCCTTAACCACGCCTCGCTGCTCGACGCCGGGCTGCTATCCGGCGCGCGTTTCAATCGCTACCTGCACAATGACCCCCGAAGCCTGGCCCAACGCTTGGAAAAAGCCGTGGGCGACACCCTGGTGGTCACCGATGGGGTGTTCAGCATGGATGGCGACATCGCCGACCTGCCGGCCCTCGCCCGTGAAGCCAAGGCCAAGGGCGCCTGGCTGATGGTCGACGATGCCCACGGTTTCGGCACGTTGGGCGTTACTGGTGGCGGTGTCGTCGAACATTTCGGCATGAGCCAGGAAGACGTGCCCGTGCTGGTTGGCACGCTGGGCAAGGCCTTTGGAACCGCCGGCGCGTTTGTGGCAGGCAGTGAAGAACTGATCGAAAGCCTGATCCAGTTCGCGCGTCCCTACATTTACACCACCAGCCAACCGCCAGCACTGGCCTGCGCGACCCTCAAGAGCCTGGAACTGCTGCGCAGCGAACATTGGCGACGAGAGCATTTGCAGCGGCTGATCCGTCAGTTCCGCCAAGGCGCCGAGCAGATCGGGTTGCAACTGATGGACAGTTTCACGCCGATCCAGCCGATCCTGATTGGCGATGCGGGGCGGGCCATGCGCTTGTCGCAGATGTTGCGTGAGCGCGGGCTGATGGTCACGGCAATCCGTCCGCCCACCGTGCCGGCCGGCAGCGCCCGCCTGCGGGTCACCTTGACGGCCGCACACAGCGAAGCCCAGGTGCAGCTATTGTTAAACGCACTCTCCGAGTGTTGTGCCCTGTTGGGACCGGAGCCAAGCCATGCGTGACCGACTGATCCTGTTGCCCGGTTGGGGTTTGGGTGTTTCTCCGCTGGAGCCCCTGGCGGCGGCACTGCAAGGGCTCGACGAACACTTGCGCGTGGAGGTCGAGCCGCTGCCGGCATTGCTGTCGAGCGATCCTGATGAGTGGCTCGACGAATTGGACGCCACCGTGCCTCAGGACGCCTGGCTCGGCGGCTGGTCCTTGGGCGGCATGTTGGCCTCGGCATTGGCGGCGCGTCGGGGCGAGCGCTGTTGCGGCTTGCTGACTTTGGCCAGTAATCCGTCTTTCGTCGCACAAGAACAATGGCCGAGCGCAATGGCCGGCGAGACCTTCGACGGATTTCTTGCAGGGTGTGCGGCCGACCCACGCCAGACCCTCAAGCGCTTCAGCCTGCTCTGTGCCCAGGGCTGCAGCGACCCGCGCGGGTTGTCACGACTGCTGCTGGCCGGGGCGCCGGGCACTCCGCCGCAAGTATTGATGGCCGGGCTCGAACTGCTCGCGCAATTGGACACTCGCGCCGCGTTGCAGAGTTTTCGTGGTCCGCAACTGCATCTGTTTGCCGGGCTCGACGCCTTGGTGCCGGCCGAGGCGGCGGGCGAGTTGCTGGCGTTGCTGCCGGATGTCGAAATCGGTCTGATCGAACAGGCCGGCCACGGATTCCTTCTGGAGGACCCGCACGGTGTAGCGGCGGCGATCCAGGCTTTTTTGCATGAGTCCGGTGATGACTGATTTGTCTCTTCCCCATTTGCCCGGCGCCTTGCCCGACAAGCGCCAGGTAGCGGCTTCGTTTTCCCGGGCGGCAGCCAGCTATGACAGCGTGGCCGAATTACAGCGCGACGTCGGCCAGCAACTGCTTGACCGCCTACCGCCTTCGTTCATGCCGCAACGTTGGCTGGACCTGGGTTGTGGCACCGGCCACTTCACCCGCGCGTTGGGTGCTCGTTTCGGCGAAGACAGCGGCCTGGCGCTGGATATCGCCGAAGGCATGCTCCTCCATGCCCGCCCCCAAGGCGGTGCTGCGCACTTCATCGCTGGAGACGCGGAGCGTTTGCCTTTGCGGTCGGCGAGCTGCGAGCTGGTTTTCTCCAGCCTGGCGGTGCAGTGGTGTGCCGATTTTGCCTCGGTGCTGAGCGAGGCCTGTCGGGTCTTGAAACCGGGGGGAGTGTTTGCCTTCAGCAGTCTCTGCGTGGGCACTTTGTACGAACTGCGCGACAGCTGGCGTCAGGTGGATGGCATGGTGCACGTCAACCGTTTCCGTGGGTTCGAGACGTATCAACAGCTCTGCGCGAATAGCGGACTGAATGTCGTCAGCCTTGAAAACCGGCCCCATGTGTTGCATTACCCTGATGTGCGCAGTCTGACCCACGAATTGAAAGCATTGGGCGCTCATAATCTGAACCCTGGCCGCCCTGGCGGCTTGACGGGCAGGGCGCGGATCCTCGCGCTGGTTGAAGCCTATGAGCAGTTTCGTCAGGCACAAGGGCTGCCGGCGACCTACCAAGTGGTCTATGCCGTATTGGAGAAACCGCTATGAGCCAGGCCTATTTCATTACCGGCACCGACACCGATGTAGGCAAGACCACCGTTGCGGCGGGCCTGCTGCACGCAGCGCGACAAGCCGGCATGAGCACGGCAGCCGGAAAGCCTGTGGCCTCTGGCTGCAACGTGACCCCCAAGGGCCTGCGCAACGCTGATGCCTTGGCGCTGCTGGCCGAATGCTCGGTGCCGTTGACTTATGCACAGGTCAATCCGGTGGCGTTCGAACCGGCCATAGCGCCGCACTTGGCTGCCCGGGAGGCGGGTGTTGCATTGACGGTGCAGTCGCTGCTAAGTCCGATGCGCGAAGTGCTGGCGCTGGGCGCCGATTTCACCTTGATTGAGGGCGCCGGCGGTTGGCGCGTGCCGCTATCAGGCCAGGACAATCTTTCCGACCTGGCAATTGCGTTGGACTTGCCAGTGATCCTGGTGGTGGGCGTGCGCCTGGGGTGTATCAGCCATGCGTTGCTGACCGCCGAGGCTATCGCCCGTGACGGCTTGCCGCTTGCCGGTTGGGTCGCGAACATCATCGACCCGGCCACCTCACGCCTGGAGGAAAACCTCGCAACCCTGGCCGAACGACTTCCAGCGCCTTGCCTGGGCAGGGTGGCGCGAATCCAGAGCGTGACGGCCGAAGCGGTGGCCGGACACCTGCAATTGGATCTGCTCGACTGACATCTCGCCAAGGTTTTGCCTATGACAAGGCACTGTGCCATTAGTGTTTTTGTCGGGCCTTTTGCCTAGCCATCTGATTCAATGGCCGTGTCGACCCTTCAAGAAGACGAGCCTTGCCATGGAAATCTCAGGAAACACCGCGTTCTATGCCGGTCTGAGCACGATTCAGACAGGGCAGAACCGTGTCGATCAGGCCTCCAGCCAGATCGCCAACAACACGATCGAGCGTTCGGTCACCAGCCAGTCGTCCGAAGTCCAGGTCGATCGCTTGCGGTCAGTGGATCGCAGCCAGCAATCAGACCTGGCCAGCAACATGGTCGACTTGGCCCAGGGCAAGTTCCAAGTGCAATTGGGTGTGAACGTTGCCAAGGCATCCGACGAAATGCTCGGTACGTTGATCGATACCTTTGCCTGATCCTGCTCTTCCAGATTTACGAAAACGCCGCGATTATTCGCGGCGTTCTTGTCTCTAACGTCTTATTGCTCAACTAATCTTTTCCTGCGCGCATCGCGGATTCTTCATTGCGATGGATTTTCCGTGAACGACATTTTTTTAGGCTGATGACGAACGGCAAAAGATCGACGCTTGACAAGATTTGGGCGTAAACGTATGTTTCAAACACCTGTTTGACCGCTACAACAATTCGCCGCGGTCATTCATTCCCGGTTACATCAGCAGAGGTTTATCGCTATGCCTGACTACAAGGCCCCCTTGCGTGATATTCGCTTCGTTCGTGACGAACTGCTTGGCTACGAAGCGCATTATCAGAGCCTTCCGGCTTGCCAGGACGCAACTCCGGACATGGTTGACGCCATTCTCGAAGAAGGCGCCAAGTTTTGTGAGCAGGTACTGGCGCCGCTGAATCGCGTGGGTGACCTTGAAGGTTGCACCTGGAGCGAGTCCGGTGTGAAAACCCCGACCGGCTTCAAGGAAGCCTACAAGCAGTTCGTCGAAGGCGGCTGGCCAAGCCTTGCCCACGACGTAGAGCACGGCGGTCAAGGTCTGCCGGAGTCCCTGGGCCTGGCGATCAGCGAGATGGTCGGCGAAGCCAACTGGTCGTGGGGCATGTACCCGGGCCTGTCCCATGGCGCGATGAACACCATTTCGGAGCACGGTACGCCCGAGCAGCAAGAGGCCTACCTGACCAAGTTGGTGTCCGGCGAGTGGACCGGCACCATGTGCCTGACCGAACCACACTGCGGCACCGACCTGGGCATGCTGCGTACCAAGGCCGAGCCTCAGGCTGACGGCTCCTACAAAGTAACCGGCACCAAGATCTTCATTTCGGCTGGCGAACACGACATGGCCGACAACATCGTCCACATCGTGCTGGCACGCCTGCCGGACGCACCGGCTGGCACCAAGGGCATCTCGCTGTTCATCGTGCCAAAATTCCTGCCTAACGCCGATGGCACCGTGGGTCAGCGCAACGCCGTGAGCTGCGGTTCCCTGGAACACAAGATGGGCATCCACGGCAACGCCACCTGCGTGATGAACTTCGACGCGGCCACCGGTTTCCTGATCGGCCCGGCGAACAAAGGCCTGAACTGCATGTTCACCTTCATGAACACCGCACGCTTGGGGACCGCACTGCAAGGCCTGGCCCACGCCGAAATCGGCTTCCAGGGCGGCCTGAAATATGCCCGTGACCGCCTGCAAATGCGCTCCCTGACCGGTCCGAAAGCGCCGGACAAGGCCGCCGACCCGATCATCGTGCACCCTGACGTGCGTCGCATGCTGCTGACCATGAAAGCCTTCGCCGAAGGTAACCGGGCGATGGTCTACTTCACCGCCAAGCAGGTCGACATCGTCAAGTACGGCGTGGATGAAGAAGAGAAGAAGAAAGCTGATGCGCTGCTGGCGTTCATGACCCCGATCGCCAAGGCCTTCATGACCGAAGTCGGCTTTGAGTCGGCCAACCACGGCGTGCAGATCTACGGCGGCCACGGCTTCATTGCCGAGTGGGGCATGGAGCAGAACGTACGCGACAGCCGTATCTCGATGCTGTACGAAGGCACCACGGGTATCCAGGCCTTGGACCTGCTGGGCCGTAAAGTGCTGATGACCCAGGGCGAAGCGCTCAAGGGCTTCACCAAGATCGTCCACAAATTCTGCCAGGGCAACGAAGGCAACGAAGCGGTCAAAGAGTTCGTCGAACCCCTGGCTGCGTTGAACAAGGAATGGGGCGAGCTGACCATGAAGGTCGGCATGGCGGCCATGAAGGATCGCGAAGAAGTCGGCGCCGCGTCGGTCGATTACCTGATGTACTCCGGCTACGCCTGCCTGGCTTACTTCTGGGCCGACATGGCGCGCCTGGCGGCGGAAAAACTCGCAGCCGGCACCAGTGAGGAAGCGTTCTACACGGCCAAGCTGCAGACCGCGCGCTTCTACTTCCAGCGCATCCTGCCGCGCACTCGTACCCATGTGGCAACCATGCTGTCGGGCGCCAACAACCTGATGGACATGAAAGAAGAAGACTTCGCGCTGGGCTACTAAGCCTTAGGCGGTTCTTCACAAGCCGCTGCTTCTTCGGGAGCAGCGGCTTTTTCATGGCTGCCCTAAATGCCCAAAGAGATCGATAGCGGTCCTGAAACAATATTCATCCAACAGAGCCTTAAGAAAACTCCGGCCTCTGCCGTTACAGCGATGGCAGTGTGACATCGGTCACATCTCACGTGCACAATGCCCTCTTTGATCAGTCGGGTCGGAGCTTTACCCTTGCCGCGTTCTTCCGCTGTACGCCTGAGCCATTTCCTACCGTCACTGCTGCTGTTGTTGTCGGGGCTTGCGGCTGCCTACGTCAAGGATCTCAACGTCTTCTTTACCTCCCTGTTCAACGTGCTTCCTACCTTGGTGTTGCTATTGGGCGGGGCGTATTGCGCCGTCTACCGACGTCAACGCGAGCTGTTTCTGATGGTCACGGTGTACATCGCCTACTTCCTCCTGGACACCCAGACCGACTTCTATCGTGATAACGGCAAGGTGCGCGAAGACGCGGCGGTGGTGTTCCATCTCGTCTGCCTGTTGCTGCCGCTGCTGTTCGGGTTGTTCGCGGCGTGGCAGGAGCGCACCCACCTGTTCCAGGACATGGTGGCGCGGTTCGCGGTGTTGCTGGTTTTCGGCAGCGTGGCGCTGGCCTTGGAGCAAAGTTTTCCGCAGGCGTTGCTGTTGTGGCTGTCGGAGATCCGCTGGCCCGCGTTGCATGGCACCTGGATGAGCCTGATCCAGTTGTCCTACCCAATGTTCGCCGCCGCATTCCTGCTCCTGGCCTGGCAATACTGGCGCAACCCCCGGCCGCTGCACGCGGCGCAATTGGTGGGGCTGCTCGGGTTGTTCTGGATGCTGCCGAAAACCTTCATCCTGCCATTCACCCTGAATATCATGTGCAGCCAGGTGATGTTGATGATTGCCGCGGCGGTCGCCCACGAGGCGTATCAAATGGCCTTTCGTGACGAACTCACCGGCCTGCCGGGGCGTCGTGCATTGAATGAACGCATGCAGCGCCTGGGTCGCAATTATGTGTTGGCGATGAGCGACGTGGACCATTTCAAGAAGTTCAACGACACCCATGGCCACGATGTCGGTGACCAAGTGCTGCGCCTGGTGGCCAGCAAGCTGTCGAAGATCGGCGGTGGCGGCAGGGCGTATCGCTATGGCGGCGAGGAATTCGCCCTGGTGTTCGCGGGCAAGACCATCGATGAGTGCATGCCCCATCTGGAAATCATCCGCCAGTCCATCGAGACCTACGCGATTCAACTGCGTAACCCCGACAGCCGTCCCCAGGACGATCAACAAGGTCGCCAGCGTAGGGCCGGCGCTGGGGCCTCCAGCGTATCGGTGACCGTCAGCATCGGCGTGGCCGAGCGCATCGAGCAGCGTACGCCCGAAGAGGTGCTCAAATCAGCGGACCAAGCGCTCTATAACGCCAAGGGCGCGGGGCGAAACTGTGTGATCGCCTATGGACAGAATCGTCGCGGCGCAGTGCGCATGGAAGCCGCCGCGGGTTGAGTGATGATGGCGCATTCAGCGCCTGGACTGTGATTGTGGGCCACGATGGCCGGCAGTAGGTTGGAATGAATCTGCTACCGGAGAAAACCACCATGCCCGAGTACAAAGCTCCGCTGCGCGACATGCGCTTTCTGATCGACCACGTCTTCGATTTCCATGGCCGCTATGCCGAACTGGGTGCCAGCGATGCCAGCCCGGACATGGTCAGCGCCATTCTGGAGGAAGGCGCTCGGTTCTGTGAGAACGTGCTGGCGCCTCTCAATCGCCCGGGTGATGAAGAGGGTTGCCATTTCGACAACGGCGTGGTGACGACGCCTGCTGGCTTCAAGCAGGCGTTTGCTCAATACGTGGAAGGCGGCTGGCACGGCCTGGCGGCGGACCCGGCGTACGGCGGCCAGGGCCTGCCCAGTTCCCTGGGCCTGGTTATCAGCGAGATGATTGGTTCTAGCAACACGTCCTGGGGCATGTACCCCGGGCTGACCCACGGTGCGATGTCGGCCATCCACGCCCACGGGACGGAGGAGCAGAAGCAGACCTACCTCAGCAAACTCACCGCAGGCCAGTGGACCGGCACCATGTGCCTGACCGAAGCCCACTGTGGCACTGACCTTGGCATCATCAAGACCCGCGCCGTGCCCCAGGCCGACGGCAGCTACGCGGTGACCGGCAGCAAGATCTTCATCAGCGCCGGCGAGCACGACATGAGCGACAACATCATTCATCTGGTGCTCGCCAAACTGCCGGATGCGCCCGCCGGGACCAAGGGCATCTCGCTGTTCATCGTGCCAAAGTTCCTTCCTGACGCCGCGGGTGAGGCCGGAGAGCGCAACGGCGTTTCCTGCGGGTCGATCGAGCACAAGATGGGTATCAAGGCTTCGGCTACCTGCGTGCTGAACTTCGACGGTGCCAAGGGCTTCCTGATCGGCGAGGCGAACAAGGGCCTCAACTGCATGTTCACAATGATGAACCATGCCCGCCTCGGCACGGGCATGCAGGGACTTTGCCTGGGCGAGGCGAGTTTCCAGGGGGCGATCAAGTACGCCAACGATCGTTTGCAGATGCGCTCGCTGACCGGCCCCAAGGCGCCGGAAAAAGCCGCCGACCCGATCATTGTTCACCCTGATGTGCGCAGGATGCTGCTGACGATGAAGGCCTTCAACGAAGGCAACCGGGCGCTGACGTATTTCACTGCGCAATTGCTCGACACCGCGCACCTGAGCCGCGACGAAACCGCCCGTCAGGAAGCTGAAGACCTGTTGGCCTTCCTCACGCCAATTTGCAAAGCCTTCATGACCGACACGGGGCTGGAGGTGACCAACCACGGCATGCAGGTTTTCGGCGGCCACGGTTTTATCCGCGAGTGGGGTATGGAGCAACTGGTGCGCGATTGTCGGATCGCGCCGATCTACGAAGGCACCAATGGTATCCAGGCCTTGGACTTGCTGGGACGCAAGGTGCTGGGCAGCCAAGGCAAGTTACTGCGCGGGTTCACCAAAATCGTCCATAAGTTCTGCGCCGCCAACGCCGGGCATCCGCAGCTCCAGGGATACATTGCGCAACTGGACGGGCTCAACCAGCAATGGGGCGAACTGACGGCCCAGGTCGGCATGGCTGCCATGAAAAATCCCGACGAGGTGGGCGCTGCCTCGGTGGATTACCTGATGTACAGCGGCTATATCATCCTGGCTTACCTGTGGTTGCGCATGGCGTTGGTGGCCCAGGCGCAACTCGACGGTGGCGACGGCGACGCGGATTTTTGCCGGGCGAAGCTGGTGACCTGTGAGTTTTACTTCAAGCGTCTGCTACCGCGCACGGCCAGTCATCAGGCTGCAATCGAGGCGGGAAGCGAATGCCTGATGAAGTTGCCGGCGGAGTTGTTTGCGCTTTGATGGGCTCAAACACCCTCCTGGTCACGATAGACACCCAAGCTTTGTCGGTGACTAAAAATAACAAAACAGTCATGGGTTGACCCTATGTGTCGCAAAAGTTGTTGGGGTACACTCTGGACCATTGCGAAACCGCTTTCCTACGAACCAATTGTTTAGATCTTGCGAGGTTTGCCATGGCTGACTACAAAGCGCCCCTGCGCGATATGCGCTTCGTCCTCAATGAAGTGTTCGAGGTCGCAAAACTCTGGGCCCAATTGCCGGCGCTGGCCGATACCGTAGACGCTGAAACTGTCGAAGCGATCCTGGAGGAGGCCGGCAAGGTCACCAGCAAGAGCGTCGCGCCCCTCAGCCGCGCGGCTGACGAAGAAGGTTGCCACTGGGCTGACGGCGCCGTGGCGACTCCGGCAGGTTTCCCTCAGGCCTATAAGACCTATGCCGAAGGCGGATGGGTGGGTGTCGGCGGAGATCCGGCGTACGGTGGCATGGGCATGCCCAAGGCTGTTTCGGCCCAGGTCGAGGAAATGGTCAACTCCGCCAGCCTCTCCTTTGGCCTGTACCCGATGCTGACCGCCGGCGCCTGCCTGTCGATCAATGCCCACGCCAGCGAAGAATTGAAGGCCGCATACCTGCCGAACATGTATGCCGGCGTCTGGGCCGGTTCGATGTGCCTGACCGAGCCGCACGCCGGCACCGACTTGGGGATCATCCGGACCAAGGCTGAACCTCAGGCCGACGGTTCCTACAAAGTCAGCGGCACGAAGATTTTCATCACCGGCGGCGAGCACGACCTCACCGAAAACATCATCCACCTCGTGCTGGCAAAACTGCCGGACGCACCGGCCGGCCCGAAAGGCATCTCGTTGTTCCTGGTGCCGAAGTTCATGGTCAATGCCGACGGCAGCCTGGGCGCGCGAAACGCAGCCAACTGCGGTTCGATCGAGCACAAGATGGGTATCCAGGCGTCCGCCACCTGCGTGATGAACTTCGACGAGGCCGTAGGTTATCTGGTCGGCGAGCCGAACAAAGGCCTGGCGGCGATGTTCACCATGATGAATTACGAGCGCCTGGGCGTTGGTATCCAGGGCCTGGCCACCGGCGAGCGCTCCTACCAGAACGCCATCGAATACGCCCGCGACCGCCTGCAAAGCCGTTCGCCGACCGGCGCGCAGAACAAGGACAAGATCGCCGACCCGATCATCGTCCACCCTGACGTGCGCCGTATGCTGCTGACCATGAAAGCCTCTAACGAAGGTGGCCGCGCTTTTTCCACCTACGTGGCGATGCAACTGGATACCGCGAAGTTCAGCGAAGAACCCGCCACCCGCAAGCGTGCGGAAGACCTGGTCGCGCTGCTGACGCCAGTGGCAAAGGCTTTCCTCACCGACCTGGGCCTGGAAACCACCGTCCATGGCCAGCAGATTTTTGGCGGTCACGGTTACATCCGCGAATGGGGCCAGGAGCAACTGGTGCGCGATGTGCGCATTACCCAGATCTACGAAGGCACCAACGGTATCCAGGCGCTGGACCTGGTGGGGCGCAAGATTGTCGGTAGTGGCGGGGCGTTCTATAAATTGTTCGCCGATGAAATACGCCATTTCACCGCCACGGCAGGCAGCGAATTGTCGGAGTTCACCAAGCCATTGAACGATGCCGTCGGCACGCTGGACGAACTGACCGAGTGGCTGCTTGATCGATCGAAAAGCAACCCGAACGAAATCGGCGCGGCTTCGGTGGAATACTTGCAAGCGTTCGGCTACACCGCTTATGCCTACATGTGGGCATTGATGGCCCGGGCGGCCTTGGGCAAGGAAAGCCAGGATGATTTCTACGCGGGCAAGCTGGGCACGGCGCGGTTCTACTTCGCTCGCCTGTTGCCACGGATCCATTCCTTGAGCGCTTCGGTGAAGGCAGGCAGTGAGTCGCTGTTCCTGCTGGAGCCGGGCCAGTTTTGAATCAGGTCGTCGTGTAAGCAAATGCTTACATGACGTGCTGGCGATTTCCCTCTATCGGCCAATTGGATCCACGGCTAATCTAGCTTCCATGGACGTAGCGCAGGACGCGCAAAAGTAACAACACGGACACGTAGGATTCTGCCAGGAAGGCGGAGTGAAATGGATGTCAGGGAAACAGTCTGCAAAGCCCCGCTTCGGCGGGGTTTTCTTTTGCCCGCGTTTTTTTCCACGCAAGGCCTTTGTCCCTTTCGCCGCCTCTCGATGGCCCGCACTGAACCGTGACGAGTGGTCAGGTGTCCATGAGCTATATGGCAATATGGCCATCGTCAAACAGGGAGTCATCCATGGATTTCATTCGCATCATCATCGCCATCCTCCTGCCGCCACTGGGCGTGTTCCTGCAAGTTGGTTTCGGCGGGGCTTTCTGGCTGAATATTTTGCTGACGCTGTTGGGTTATATCCCCGGCATCGTGCATGCGGTGTACATCATCGCCAAGCGCTGAAGTCTGCAGATAGAGGATTGCCCCTGTGGTGAGGACGCTTGCTCCCGCTCGATTGCGCAGCAATCGCAAAGCCTGGGGCCGCTCCGCGACCCAGCGGGAGCAAGCTCCCTCGCCACAAAAGCTCGCCGCTTTTATAAGCTAGCCTCCATTACCTTTCGATAAAACAACCACTCATGCTCCAGCGCATGGGCCTGGTTCACCGCCTTGCGAAAGCCGTGGCGCTCGTCCGAGTAGTAGTGCGCCTCGACTGGAACCCCGTTGTCTTTCAAGGCCTCGACCATATCGCGGGTCTGCTGCGGCACGACCACGGCATCCAGCTCGCCTTGGAAAAATATCATCGGCGCGCGGATCCGGTCGGCGTGAAGCAACGGAGTGCGGGCCCTGTAGCGCTCGGCATCCACTTGCGGGTCGCCGATCAGCCAGTCCAGGTAGTCGCCTTCGAACTTGTGCGTCGCGCGCCCCAGGGCAACGGGGTCGCTGACCCCGTAGAGGCTGGCGCCGGCACGGAACACATCCCGGAACGCCAAGGCGCAAAGGGTCGTGTAACCACCGGCGCTGCCGCCGCGAATGAACGCAAGGCGGCCATCGATCAGGCCCCGCTCGTCCAGATACGCAACGACGGCGCAGGCATCCTCGACATCTACCACGCCCCAATTCAGATGCAATGCCTGACGATAGGCCCGGCCATAGCCGCTGCTGCCACGATAATTGAGATCGGCCACGGCAAAGCCGCGCTGGGTCCAGTATTGGATGCGCGGGTCAAACATGGGGTAGCAGGCCGACGTCGGCCCGCCATGGATGAACACCACCAGCGGCGGTTTAGCCTTGGCGTCCATGGCGGGATAAAAGAACCCGTGGGCTTCACTTGAAGCAACGGGGTAGCGCAGGGTCTGTGGGTGGCTGATCTGTTCGGCGGATAGCGGTGCAATGCCGCCAGCCAGCACGGCGATGTGGTGGCTTTGTCGTTCGATGGCAATGACCGCCGACGGGCTGGTTGGCGAGCCGGCAATGGCATAGATGAAACGCTCATCTTGCGCCAGGCTGCGAAAGCGGCTGTAGGTTTCGGCAAAATCTTCGGTTGCGTCGCCATGGCGCAGGCCCAGCCGACCAAAACCCGCCTCGGTCCAGCTTGCCAGGAAAGTCTCTCCGTCGATGGGCAGCCAGGTACAACCGCCTAGTTGCCAGGGCGCGGGGGCGTGGTCGGCTTCGGCGGCAGCCAACGGCCTCAGGACGCCTGCATCCTCTCCCCAGGGCTGCCAGTAGCCACCTCGATCGGTCAGGCAATAAAGACGATTGGAAGCATCGAAGCGCGGTTGCTGGATCGACTCCTCCGCACCATGACCGGCCACGCAGACCGGTTTGCCCCAGCCTGCATCGTTGCGCTCGGCGAGCATCAGCCGCGTGGCTGTCCAGGGCTGGTGCGGGCGACTCCACTCGATCCAGGCGAGACGCTTCTGATCCGGACTCAGGATCGGCGCAGCGTAGAAGTCCGCGCCTTCGGCCAATACGCATCGTTGACGATCGGCCAGCCCGATCGACACCAGGCGATGCTCATTGGCGTGTTCTTCCACCGCCAGCACATGCCCTGGGGAAAAATTCAGGTCGCCATATCGACAGTCGCCCGAGGTCAGCGCCACGGGGCGACCTGTGTCCAGCGACTGGTGATACACCTGCTGGTCGGCCTCGTTGACAAACAGCACGCCGTCATCGCTCAGGCAGAACGCCCCGCCGCCATACTCATAGACCCGGCTGCGTACGCTGAAGCCGTCCGGGGTCAGGCAATGGATCTCGCCATCTCGCCGATGCCAGATCCGGCAGGCGCCGTCCGCGGGGCGGTATTCATTCCAGAACAGGCCCAGGGGCCCGAGTTGCAGTTCGGCAAAGTCGATGCCTGCCGCGACAGCCTGTGCGGCGCTGAGCGGATCAGCCTTTAACGATGAGGCGTGAGTTTCGTTCATTGCGAAAGGCCAATTGCTCGATGGTTTGCGTGGCATGCTCGGCGTCTTCGCGAGCCTGCAGAATCATCCCGTGGTGTTCGGATTTGCTGCACACCGGGTCGGCATTGCTGGCGTCGCCCGTGAGCATGAACGCCTGGCAACGGCAGCCGCCAAAGTCCTTTTCCTTCTCATCGCACGAGCGGCAGGGCTCGGGCATCCAGTCATAACCGCGGAAGCGGTTGAAGCCGAACGAGTCGTACCAGATGTGCTGCATGCTGTGGTCGCGCACATTCGGAAACCGCACTGGCATCTGCCGGGCGCCGTGACAGGGCAGGGCCGTGCCGTCCGGTGTGACGGTCAGGAAAATGCTGCCCCAGCCGTTCATGCAGGCTTTGGGGCGTTCCTCATAGTAATCCGGGGTCACGAAGATCAACTTGCACGGGTTGCCTTCGGCCTCAAGCTTGGCCCGGTACTCATTGGTAATGCGCTCGGCACGCACCAGTTGTTCCCGGGTGGGTAGCAGGCCGACGCGGTTGAGGTGTGCCCAGCCGTAGAACTGGCACGTGGCGAGTTCGACGAAGTCGGCTTCCAGGGCGATGCACAGCTCGATGATGCGGTCGATCTTGTCGATGTTGTGCCGATGGGTGACGAAGTTCAGCACCATCGGATAACCATGGGCTTTCACTGCCCGGGCCATTTCCAGTTTTTGCGCGAAGGCTTTCTTCGAGCCGGCGAGCAGGTTGTTCACCTGCTCGTCGCTGGCCTGGAAACTGATCTGGATGTGGTCCAGGCCAGCCTTCTTGAAGTCGCTGATCTTCTGTTCGGTCAAGCCGATGCCGGAGGTAATCAGATTGGTGTAGAAACCCAGCCTGCGCGCCTCGCCAATCAGCTCCGCCAGGTCCTGGCGCACCAGCGGCTCACCGCCGGAAAAGCCCAGCTGCGCGGCGCCCATTTCTCGCGCTTCGCGGAACACCTTGAACCACTGCTCGGTACTCAGTTCCTTGCCTTGCTCGGCAAAGTCCAGCGGATTGGAGCAGTACGGGCATTGCAGCGGGCAGCGATAGGTCAGCTCGGCCAGCAGCCACAGCGGCAGGCCAACGGCGGGCTTTTCAGGCAAGGGTGATCCAGTGCTCAGCACGGGCGACCTCCATGAATTGCTCGATGTCGTCACCGAGCTCAGGCACACCGGGAAATTGTTTGTCCAGTTCAGCGATGATTGCCGCGACATCGCGCTCGCCATCGATCAGGCCACCGATCAGCGCCGCGCTGTCGTTCAGCTTGATCATGCCTTCAGGATAGAGCAGCACGTGGCCTTTCTGGGCCGGTTCGTACTGGAAGCGATAGCCAGGGCGCCAGTTGGGTTTTTTACGGCGATCGAAACTCATAACGCGATTCCTTTGTGCCAGACCCGTTGGTCAGTCACGGTGTGATAGGGCGGGCGGTTCAGTTCGTAGGCCATGCTCATGGCGTCGAGCATGCTCCAGAGAATATCCAGTTTGAACTGGAGGATCTCCAGCATGCGCTCCTGGCCTGCCCGAGTGGTGTAGTGCTGCAAGGTGATCGCCAACCCATGTTCCACGTCACGCCGGGCCTGGCCCAGGCGAGTGCGGAAGTACTCGTAGCCGGTCGGGTCGATCCACGGATAATGCTGCGGCCAGCTATCCAGGCGCGATTGATGGATCTGCGGGGCGAACAGCTCGGTCAGTGAGCTGCTGGCGGCTTCCTGCCAACTGGCCCGGCGGGCGAAGTTGACGTAGGCGTCTACGGCGAAGCGCACGCCCGGCAGCACCAGTTCCTGGGAACGCAACTGGTCGGGGTCCAGGCCCACCGCCTGGCCCAGCCGCAGCCAGGCTTCGATGCCGCCATCTTCACCGGGTGCGCCGTCATGGTCGAGCAGGCGCTGGATCCACTCGCGGCGGATCTCCCGGTCCGGGCAATTGCCCAGGATCGCGGCGTCCTTGAGTGGGATGTTCACTTGATAATAGAAGCGGTTCGCGACCCAGCCCTGGATCTGCTCGCGAGTGGCACGGCCTTCGTACATCGCCACGTGGTACGGGTGATGGATATGGTAGAAGGCGCCCTTGGCGCGCAAGGCTGCTTCAAATTCTGCGGTGGTCAATGGCGTGTCAGTCATTTCGGGCCCTCCTACAGTTCGATGCTCATGCCGTCGTAGGCGACTTCGACATTGCGTCGCACCAGCTCGGCCCGCTCGGGTGAATCCTCGTCCAGGATCGGATTGGTGTTGTTGATATGAATAAGGACCTTGCGCTGCTCTGGCAGCCGCTCCAGTACTTCAAGCATGCCGCCAGGGCCATTCTGGGCCAGGTGGCCCATTTCCCGACCGGTGCGGGTGCCGACGCCACGGCGCTGCATTTCATCGTCGTCCCACATCGTGCCGTCCACCAGCAAGCAGTCGCTGCTGGCCATGATGTCCAGCAGCGGTTCGTCGACCTTGCCCAGGCCCGGCGCGTAGAACAGCTTGCCGCCGGTGCGCAGGTCTTCGACGATCAGCCCGATGTTATCGCCCGGGTGCGGGTCGAAGCGGTGCGGGGAATAAGGAGGGGCGGCGCTGCGCAGGGGCAGTGGGGTGAAGCGCAGGTTCGGGCAGGCGGCGATCGTGAAGCTCTGGTCGAGTTCGATGCGGTTCCAGCTCAACCCGCCGTGCCAGTGGGTCAGCATGTTGAACAGCGGGAAGCCGGTGCTCAAGTCTTCATGGACCATGTCGGTGCACCAGACCTGGTGCGGGCAACCCTCGCGCAGGCTGAGCAGGCCGGTGGTGTGGTCGATCTGGCTGTCCATCAGGATGATCGCGCCGATGCCCGTGTCCCTCAGTGCCCGGCCGGGTTGCATCGGGGCGAATCCCTGGAGTTGGGCGCGGATGTCGGGGGAGGCGTTGCACAACACCCAGCTCACGCCATCATCGGAAATCGCGATGGACGACTGGGTGCGCGCCTGGGCCCGCAGGCTGCCGTCGCGAAAACCTGCGCAATTGGCGCAGTTGCAGTTCCACTGGGGGAAACCGCCGCCGGCGGCGGAACCTAGAATCTGGACGAACATGGTCGCTCCATCTGCAAACCAAAATGAAAAACGCCCCGGATGACCGAGGCGTGGTGTTGCGTACTACCGCCTGCAGCAATCAACGGCTGGCGAAGTACATGGTGACTTCGAAGCCGATACGCAGATCGATATATGCGGGTTTGGACCAGGACATGGGAATACTCCTTTGGTTGGGGTGGAACGGTTTGGATCTATACATATAGTCCACCTCCGTTAGGAGATGTTCAGATGCTTAGGCGGCTATGTTACTAAATCTGACAAATTCGTTCGCCGCGAATCTTTGAGAAAGCTCATTGCACGACTGGTAACGATCATCTCGCTGCTGCTTGCCAAGGCATTCCCGGGCACGGCGCGTTGCTCAAACACAAACGTCCGCCGTGGGCTTGGACCAAACGGTAGGCTGAGTCGATCAGTTGTTCGCGTGTCATAGACGTTATGGCGTCGGGTAACCGCTGCAAGTAATCCGATGGGCGACCGGCCAGTTTGCCCTGCCAGAGCAGTTCGGCTGCCTGGGCGATGGGCATTGCAGCGTTGTGCATCTGGCTGGCCAGGGCTTGCTGTTGGCTGGCCAGGCTCGAGTCGTCAATCTGCTCGACCAGCTTCGGCAAGGTTTCCAGGAACTGTTCCATATGTTCAGCCAACTGCGCCGCAGAGGCACCGGGTGACTGCGCACCGAGCAACAAGCCGGTCCGACCATGAATCTGCTTCAAGCCACTGAACACCGCATAGCCCAACTGCAGCTCGACCCGTAGGCGCTGGTAGTAAGGGGTTTGGCACAGATGGGCGAGCAAGCGCCATCCAGCCTCGTCGGACAAATCCTCGGTTGGCGTGGGGCAGAACATGAGTAAGGCGTGGTCATCACCTAGGGTCTTGAGCGTATGCCAGGTGCGTACCGGAGCAGGCGCGACCGTTGACTTCGACTCTTCCCGGGCAACGCCTGGAATTCGCGCCAACACGGGGCCCAGCGCCGCTTGAGTGGCCGCCGTCAGGCCGACGGCCAAACCGTCCCATTCGGCGGTCATCCAGACGCTTCGATCGCTGCCGGGCAACGACAGCGAGGCGTGTCGTGGGTTTTGCTGGAAGAGAATTGGCAATTCCCGCAACAACTGTCGAATCGGTATCAGGGGCGCCTCGTGATCGGCGAGGACCGGCGGCAGTGGCTGGCCCAGTTTTTCCATCAGATGCTCAAGTACCAACGGTATCGGCGGCTGCAAGCCGATCAGTTTCAGCAGGCATTGTTCGGCACCGGACTCGAAGACGACGTCCACGCCGGCCTGTCGGGCATCTTCGCGCAGATCCGCCAAGTGACGATCGAGCCTGGATTGGAGGTCGGGCGATGCGGGTGCCGCGAATTGCCAACGCAGATACACCGCGCCTTCAGGCGAGTTATCCGGCAATGCCTGGCTGAACTGCATGGGCGAACGTTCCCGCCGGCCCCGGCTTCGGTCCTGTGCGAATGTTCGCAGGCCTCGGTGGGCGCTGGTCTGGCCGCGGATCAATCCGGCGCGGGATGGTTCGCGGGTGGTTTGCAGAAATGGGTTGGGCGAGGGCAATCGCCACGGTTCGACGGCCTGATCCACAGCGTGCAATTGCTTGAGGACTTCCCTGAGGCGCATCAAGTCGTTTTCCGACAGTGGACCACCGCGTCCTTCGCTGTCCCAGCGAGCCAATTGCAGCGCTGTTGCGGTCTCTTGCTGACGCTGGCGAAAGGCAGCGAACTCCTGGCGCATCGATGCCCAGTCATCCTGAGCGGCAAAGAACCCCAGCCAGTCGCGTAGCAGGGGTGGGCTGTCCGTTGGAACGCGGTCACTGTCGAGCTTGAACTCGATGTGAAGCAGTGCCTGTCCGGAAAAATCGTACAGCGGCGCGGCTTTGAGGCTGTCAGCCAGGCCACGCTGGCGCAACGTCGCGAGCAGCCCTCCTGGTTTATGGGTGTTCAGCCAGTGGCAGAGGAAATCAAAGGTTTGGGGCGAGGCTGCGGGCAAGTTCTCAAAAGCGAACAGCGCATCGAGCGAGCCTTGCCGGGCCAACTGATAGCCGGTCTCGGTCGATGTCATGAGCTTCGGCGGCACCTGTCTGACCTGAGTTTTGCTGCTGGGTATGCTGTTACCGAACTGGGTGGCCAGCGCCGCCAGGGCATCGGTACCTTGCGGGCCGGCCAGGCTCAAGCTCATCTGGCCGCTGTGATAGAACCGCTGAAAGAAATCGCGCAGCGCCAGCTGGAATCCAGGCTCAGGTACGGCGAGGCTGTCGCGATTGCCCGCGTGGAAGCCCCGCAGCGGGTGTTGCTCCGACAATCCTTCGTACAGGGCCACCTGCCGCTGGGCCATCGCGTCCTGGGACCAGGCGATGAACTCCGCATGCAGCACTTCCCGTTCGCGCATCTGATCGGTTTCATCCAGGCGCGGGTGTGCGAGCATGTCTGCCAACCGTTCAAGCCCCCCGGGCAGGGCGGCAGGGGACAGCTCCAGGAAAAACTCAGTCATGCGTTCACTGGTGCGCGCATTGACTTGTCCGCCGTGGGCCCGCACGTAGGCCATCAGGTCCCGCCCAGCGGGAAAACGTTCCGTCCCCAGGAAGAACAGGTGTTCGAGAAAGTGCGCCAGCCCCGGCCAGGCCCCGGGTGCATCGTGGCTGCCGGCCTCCACGCGCAACACCGCAGCGCTACGCTTGAGGCCGGGAGCATGACGCAACGTCACTTGCAGGCCGTTGGCCAGGGTTTCGGTGGAGGGTCGGAGGGAATCGGGGGCGGGCATGAGCGCTTCCAGGACTGGGATGTGCTCATGCTAGCGGATTCGCCCGGATCAGTGTTTATGCAAGTCGCCGTAGAGCGCCGGACGCCGGTCGTGCAGGTAGTTGTAGGCCGCCCGCGACTGCTCGATCAGTTGCCGGTCCAACTCACCCACGATCAACGCTTCATCCAGCCCAGCCAGTGCCGGACGGCTGCCGTCCGGGGCGGCGATGCTGCTTTGCCCGCAATACTGCAGTTCACCTTCGTGGCCGCAGTAGTTGGCGTACGCCACGAAACATTGATTTTCGATGGCCCGAGCGCGCACGGTGACATCGGCAATGAACTCATAGGGCTGCATATTGGCGGTCGGCACCAGGATCAGCTCGGCGCCGGCCAGCGCCAGGCGTCGGGCATTCTCGGGAAATTCCAGGTCATAGCAGATCAGGAAACCGAGCTTCCAACCGTTGAGCTCCACGATAGGGAGTGCTGCGTTGCCAGCGCTGAACATCGTGTGGTCGAGGTCGCCGAACAAGTGGCTCTTGCGGTAGTTGGCCAGGCGTTCGCCGTGGGCATCGATCAGTTGGACGGCGTTATAGATCTGCCCGTCTTCGCTGCGTTCAGGGTAGCCATAGAGAATGGCCAGGCCAGCCGCCTTGGCGATGCGGCCGATTTGCTGCGCCCATTCGCCGTTGTAGACCTCGGCCAGTACATTCACCGCATCGACGCCGATGTTGTAGCCGGTGAGGAACATCTCCGGCACCACCAGCACATCGGCGCCCCTGGCCTCCAGCGCGACTTGATGCAGGCGCTGCAGGTTGCCGGCCGGATCCATGGGCAGCGGCGGGCATTGGTAAAGGGCTACGCGCATCGACAACTCCTTATTCGGGCAAGGCGATCGGACCGATTTCGTCGAACACATCACCTGGACCCGGGTTCTCGGGGTGAGTTTCACCGCCGAAGTGTTTCATGATCCCCCACACGGCATTGAGCGAGGTCTGGACCGCGCCTTCAACCCAGGCGGGTGTCCATGAGACGTCATCGCCAGCGATAAAGATCCCTTTTTGTTCGGCCGGCAGGTTGTCCTGCATGAAATGCGCGTACATGCGCTGGTTGTAACGATAGTGACCCGGCAAGGCGCCTTTGAAGGCACCGAGAAAATACGGGTCGGCTTCCCAGGACACGGTGATCGGATCGCCGATGATCCGTGCGGCGATGTCGACGTTCGGATAGATTTTCTTCAGCGCATCCAGTGCCAGCTTCACGCGTTTTTCCACGGGATACGGCAGCATTTTCAACGCATCGCTCATCCACGAGTAGGACAGGCAGATGACGCCTGGCTTGTCGTCGCCATTGTCGAACAGGTAAGTGCCGCGGGTCAGTCGGTCGGTGAGGGTCATGCTCATCAGGTCACGGCCGGTTTCCGGGTCCTTGTCCTTCCAGAAGGGGCGGTCGACCATCACGAAGGTCTTCGATGCTTGCATGTAGCGGGTACGGTCCAGGGCCATCCACATTTTTTGCGAGAACAGCGCTTCTTCGCATTCGATCTGGGTGGTCAGCAGCCAGGTCTGGCAAGTCACCAGCACGGCGGCGTATTCCCGGGTGTCGCCCCAGACGTCGGTGACGCTGAACCGATCATTGTCGGCGCGGGCGATGCGCTTCACGCCGCTGCGGGGCGCGCCCAGGTGCAAAGAATTCAGGCTGGTGCCTTGTGGCCAATGCACGCAGCGCTCCGGCACGTGTTTCCAGATGCCGTGAGGCACTTGCTCGACACCGCCGACTACCAAGTGCTGATGGTCGTCGCAGTTGGTCATCACCACGCGGAAGATTTCCAGCATCGAGTTGGGAAAGTCCGAATCCCAGCCGCCAGTGCCGAAGCCAACCTGGCCGAACACTTCGCGGTGCTGGAACGAGAGCTTGGCGAAAGCCTTGGACGTGGCGACAAAATCGTAGAAGGTGCGGTCATCCCACAGTGGCACCAGGGTGTTCCACAGTTCCTTGAGGCGCGGCACGTCGCGGTCACGGATCGCTTGCTGGATTTCGCTGAAGCGTGAGCCAGCCTCCAGTGCGTCGGCCCAAGCGTCGGCCACCTCCTGAAATAGCGCAGGAAGATCGGCCATGCTTTCTGCGTAGTAGGTCTGGCCTTCGAGATCGATGACCGTGCTGCCCGAGGCCGAGGTCAACGGGTTGGGGAAGGGTTTTGTTTCCAGGCCCAGCTTGTCGACGTAGTGATAGAACGCCGTGGACGACACCGGGAACCGCATGCCACCGAGTTCGGCAACGATGCCTTCGGCGCCGTTGAACGCCTGGGAGCGCAGGCGCCCACCCAACTTCGACGCCTCGTACACGACTGGCTTGAGGCCCATTTTCATCAGCTCATAGGCTGCCACCAGGCCGGCGATCCCGGCTCCGACGATCGCCACTTCGGCGCCGTGGTTGTGCTTCGGGATCATACCCAGGCCGGCCGGGTGTTCGATCCAGTCGTCAAAGGCGAACGGAAAGTCCGGGCCGAAAATGGTGATGGGTTTCTTGCCGTTGGCGGGGTGGCGATTGTTCTTGTTCATGGCTGACCTTGAGGGGCGACTCGACGCGGTGTTCGCGTCTGAGTATAGGAAAGATGCCAGCCATTCTAGAGAGGGTGAAACACGTTAATAAGACGCAATGTGTCGTCGTTTTGAGCGGGTCCCCGTCATTTCTGAGCGCTTAACAGGCTTAATGACGAAACCCTGGCCCTGTGGGAGATTCTATGGTTGAGGGGAAGCCCTCAAGCCGCTTTTGGTTGGTATTCGCTTTGCCCTTTCAGCAGAGCGAATACGATCCGAGCAAGCTTGCGTGCCAGTATCACTAACGCCTGGGTGGTAGCGAAGCCTCGAGCTCTTAGTCTTTCATAAAAGCCTTTCCAGGCAGGCGTACGGCTGGCCGACATGGCTGCGTTGTGCAAAAGCCGACGAACTTCCGGATCGCCTCGTTTGCTCAAGCTTCGGCGGTCGTCTTTTTGTCCTGATTGGGACACTCGCAAATCCATCCCCAAGAAGGCAATAAAGGCGTCTGCATTTTTGAAGTCGCCCCGCTGAAACGCCGTAAGCAAGCGGGCTCCGGTCAGAAACCCGATGCCCTCGACCTTCAGGCAACGGTTCAGTTGCCCTAGCAAACCAGCATTTTTCAGATGATCCTTGATCGTTTTCTCGATCAATGCCTCAAGCCTTTGCATAGCTGCGATTTGCTCGGCGAAAGCGGTCTTGAGCAGCGGCTCATTGGCCCAGCTTTGTACCAGGGCGACTCGAGCCTGAACCAAGGCAGCGCGACGGCGGAAAAGGCTTAGAAGCTGGCGATACAACGGAGATGGCGGCGCCCATGGATGAAGCTCGTGCCCTTCGTTCTTCAGGTAACGAGCCAACAGCTTGGCGTCCAACGCATCGGTTTTGGCGCGGATTTTTACGCCTTTGCGGTAATGATGAAGTTCATAACCGCCCATCATGTAGATTGTGCAACCGGCCTCATAGGCCAAATCAGCAAAGTCCAAGTGATAAGTATTGGTCGACTCAATGGCCACATCGACGGGGCCCGGCAGTACTTTCAACCACCGTTTGATGGCCGCCTTGTCGTTGGGAATCGCTTCCAACACATCAAGCTCTGCGTGATAGATCACCAGCTCGTTCTTGGCGACATCCACGCCCACGATCGGCTTTGTGACAGAAACCGGCATTGCCATTGAAAATCCTCCGGGCTAAGGTTTGAACACTTGAAGGGGTCACCCAGAGGCGCAGGCTTGTCTCTATCGTCGATCCAGGCCGAAGCATTCTTTATCGGCGCTTGGGTGAAAGGAGGAGGGGCGAAATCTCCCACGGTCTGTACTGCGCGAACAGTCAGAATCGAGCCTTGTCCCTCCTCCTCCCTTCAAGTCCTACCATACAAGCGAGCTTGCTCGCGATAGCGGACTAACGGCCATGGAGATGTCGACTGATCCACCGCCATCGCGAGCAAGCTCGCTCCCACAGGGTTTTGGGTTGGCGTTAGACCGGCTGTCCCCGGTCGATCTTGCTGCTGAGGATGATCGAAGTGGTGGTTTTCTCCACGCCGTCCACGCTGCCGATCTGGTCCAGCAACTGATCCAGCTGCTCCGGTGAGTCCGTGCGCAGCCAGGCGACATAGTCGAATTCGCCGCTGACCGCACACAACTGCTGGACCTGGGCCATCGTACTCAAACGTCGCAGTACGTCTTTCCCCGAACGTGGCTGGACCTTGATTCCGACGTAAGCTTGCAAGCCACCGTCGATAACGCGCTGCCCGAGACGCACGCCGTATCCGGTAATCACCTTGGTCTTTTCCAGGCGAGCCAGGCGCGACGTCACTGTAGTGCGGGCTATACCCAATTGTCGGGCAAGCATGGCGACACTTTCCCGGGCGTTGATTTGCAGCGCTGCAATCAGTTGGCGATCGATTTCGTCGAGGACGGGAGGGCGAGTATCAGTCAAGGTCAGCTCCGGCGCAGGCATCAATGGCCGGCATCTTACAGGCTTCGGCGTTCGAAGTAGCTGATGGCGGGCAAGGCCAGCGCTCGCCAGGCTGGGGCCAGGTGCGCTTGCGAGGCCCTGAACCAGAGGCCGTCCTCGCCGGTCAGCTGTTCAGTGGGCAGTTGCAGCAAATCCTCCAGTGAGAACGATTGCACCGTGCCTTTATCCTCATCACCTTCGGTTTCCCAGTCGTGGTCGAAACACCGCACTCGCAGCTTTCCTTCGTCGAAACCCTCGAACTCGGGCCGATTACCCAGCCATCGCGGATGTATCCGCAGCGTGTGCGCCTGGACATCGAGGAGCAGCAGTTGCCAACCCCGGTAGCTACCGCACAGTTCTGTCACGTCGGTTGCCATGCAGGTCAGGGCCAGGTAGCGGCCATCCTTTGACCAGATCATCGAAGGCGCCAGATCGACCAAGGCGCAGCCCGAAGCAGTGAGCAGGTGTCCGCCGAGCCGAGGCGTACCGGCCCGCACCCAACTGTCGGCGTATTCGGTCTCGCTGCCGAACAGCCAGGCGGCGTCCTGATCATTCGGTGCGGGTTGGATGAAGTCGCCATCGGCGGTCGCCGCTTGCGGCCTATCCACCAAGCGCCATGGGGGGACGATGCTTGGTTGTGAGTCCGTCGGCTGCAACTGCACCGTGTTGTAGAACAGTCGGGATTGCTCATCGGGACGACAGAAGGACGCGCCGCTGCCGACCTCTGGAGCCGCGACGTTGAAACGCTGTAGCACGCTGCTTTCCAGGTCATTGTCGAGACGCCCCTCGACCACCGCCAGGCTCAACCGGCCATCCCGATGATCCAGCAACCAGTGCCCCGGCAGGAGCCAGTCGCCGATCTGGCAGCGATAACCGCCAAGTCCTTCGGCGTTGTCGCCCAGCCAGGTCAGGCGTCCGCAGACGCCGTCCTGCAGCGGCTGCGTCGATGTACGATGATGGAGGTCTCGGAGGGAGGAGATTTTTCTATCGTAGGTGAGTCGACACTGTGAAAGACGATGACTTGAATGCGTGGCTGCGTAGTCCCAGGGCCTTGGAAAAGCCGAAGGGCCTCTACCAGCGCAGCCAGCGTCGACCGAGCAGGGCGCCCAGTATCGTCGGGACCAGCATGCCCAACAAATACCACACTGCCCAAAATGTGACCTGCATCTCGGGGCAATGAAAGGAGTAGGCAATCGTCGCCATCGAGCCGGCCAGTAGTCCGCCGCAGGCGCCTGAAAGTGTCAGGTTGGTGGGGGCGAGACCGCGTAGCGCCCAGAACACCGCGACAAATCCCGGAATCGACAGCAAGGCAATATTGAGCGCGCATACCCGCCAGGTATTGCCCAGAATGATCGCAACGCGGTCATCAGGTGCGGTCGCCATGAGTACGTAGATCGCGCCAACCCACACCGCCGTGACAGCGGCGACAATCAGGATCTTGCCGGGCCCCGAGGTTGCTCCAGGTCTAGCCAGCCTCATGACCATGCCCAGCGCACCGATCATCAGGCAGAGCGGAAACGCGATCTTGGCCCAAAAAATTGGTGTCGCCATGACTTCGCCCAAGTCTGGCCGCACGCCCTTCAATGTGACCATTAGCAAAATGGCGCCCAGAAGGCCGGCTAGAACCGCAATGCTGAATCGCTTGGCGGGTGCCCTGCGATCGACCGGGGCAACACCCGAGGCGAGCAGGGAAATCAAATCGTCAGTCTTCATGGTGCACCTCTCACTCTCAACGCCAGGGCTTTAAGCCCTCGGTGTATCCCTATCTTCACCGCAGACTCGGATAAGCCCGTCGTTTGAGCGGCTTCAGTAACAGACAGCCCTTCCAGTTTCACGCGTACGATAGGTAGACGTTGGCGTTCCGGCAGTTGCTCAAGCAACTTGCCCAGGTCGCGACTGGCCTGCGCAGGTTCAAGATGTGGTTCGGCAAACAGTTCTGCCGCATCGTCGAGGGAGTCGTTGAACACGTCATGGCGTGACCTCCCACGAAAAAAGTCGATGAGCTTGTAGCGCGCAATGGCAAAGACCCATGCCGTCAGCGGTTGATCTGCCTGGTAAGTCTGGCGCGCATTATGAACGGCCAGTAAAACCTCTTGCAGCAAATCCTCGATTTCACCGGGGCGCTGTTGAAGCCTCGAGCGCAGAAAGCCGCGAAGATGACCGCTTAGCTCAGATAAAAACGTGCGATAAGCCCGTTCGTCTCCATCCAAGCCTGAGAGAAACAAGGCCTGGAGGTGGAGTTCTCGGCTGCGCAAAGCATCGTTATCCGTAGTTCGTTCCATCGTTCGCTCTGGTTACACGAAAGGGAAAAATATCTCGTTCCTGCTGCTGGCGGCAGCGAATCTTACATCCGACTTCCCGCCGTAAGGTAACAGGCAATCATGTTTGCTGGCCTGAGAAATATTTTGCGGTCGCTGTAACCGAATCTGGAACGACATCGAACTACTTGTTGGATCGCAAACACAGTGCCCCAGCACTGATGCGGCGACCAACCCATCTTCTGGAGAGAATCATGAACAACCTGAAACTTGCCACCCTCGCCATTGCCTTCTCGTCGTTCGCCGCCGGTGCCATCGCAGCCGAAACGCCTGCAGCAGCAGGCGCCATGGAGAAATGCTACGGCGTTTCCCTTGCCGGAAAGAACGATTGCAAAGCGGGCGCAGGCACCACCTGTGCAGGCACCTCGAAAACGGATTATCAGGCTAATGCCTGGAAAAACGTTCCTGCCGGTACGTGCACCTCCATCAAGACACCAAAAGGCATGGGCTCCCTCACACCTATGTAATCGCAATACCAAGGGGCTCACCGATCATGAAAACTGTATTCCAGATGGGGGCCGGACTTGGCCTGAAACCGAACCATTACCCTGATGCGCTTGATTGCACTGCCGAGGGGCTTTGGTTCGAAGTTCATCCGGAAAACTACATGGTAGAAGGTGGCCCCCGTCTCGCGTGGCTGGAGGCAATTGGTAGCCAACATCCGTTGTCGCTACACGGTGTTTCACTTTCACTGGCTGCCGATTGTCCACCGGACGAAAGCCATCTGAAGCGCTTCAAGGCATTGATCGACCGGGTACAGCCTGCACTGATTTCCGAACATCTGGCCTGGTCTGCATGGCGTGGCCAATATCATCCCGACTTGCTGCCATTCCCTCGTACAGTCGAGGCATTGCAGCGCATCGCAAGCAATATCCAACGAACACAAGAAGCCCTTGGGCGTTCGATTGCCATTGAGAATCCCACTCACTATTTGAGTTTGCCGGGGCATGAATTCAGCGAAATAGAGTTCTTGACCGAACTGAGCATAAGGACTGGCTGCGGGTTGCTGCTGGATATCAATAACGTCCATATCAGCGCGCATAACTTGGGCTTTGATGCGTCGAGTTATCTGGATGCCTTCCCGGCCAAGGCGATCATGGAAATCCACCTGGCAGGCCACGCGGTGGACCCGGGAAACACGCAATTGCTGATAGACACGCACGATGCACCCATCGCTGAAGATGTCTGGCTGTTGTATCGACGCGTTATCGAACGGATCGGTATGCGTCCGACCTTGATCGAGCGCGACGACAATATTCCTGGATTCGATGTCTTGCTGGCTGAACGAGCCAGGGCGCAGATGTTGTTGAACATCGGGAACCGACGAGTATCGGAGGTGACGATATGAACACCTCACTTGCAGGCTTTCAGGATGCATTCGTCGACGCGTTATATGAGCGAAACTCGGCTGGAATGACCACACTGATCGAACAGCCCGGTTTTTTGGTGTACCGCAATACGGTGTTGAAAGGATCGGTGGACGCATTAGTTGCGAACTTTCCCACCGTCGAGCGCTTGGTTGGTACCGAGTGGCTTAAGGCTGCTGGGACTATCCACGTCCGGCAGTCGCCCCCGACGGATTCCCGGTTGCTGCAATACGGAGCGGGCTTCCCGGACTTTCTCCATGCTTTTGAACATGCGCGAGAGTTGCCTTATCTGGGCGATGTCGCCCGCCTGGATCTGCTTTGGACCCAGGTCCATTGTGCGGCGGATGAGTCCGGCATCGATCCGAGCGAACTTGCGAATCTATCCCCAACGGACTTGGCCCGCAGTCGACTCACACCGAAGGCTGCTTGCCGTTGGGCGTGGTTCCCGGACAACCCCGCCTATACCCTCTGGCGTTTCAATCGCGAAGAGCGGGACATACCTGACGAACTCGACTGGCGCGGCGAAGGCGCGCTCCTGACGCGCAAGCAAGCCCAGGTGTGTTGGCAAGCCGCCAGCGTCGCGGATTGCAGGTTCCTGGATGCCTGCGCGGCACACCTACCGCTTGGACAGGCCGCAGAAAAGGCCCTTGAAGTTCAGCCTGACCTGGATTTTTCAGAACTCATTGCCCGCTTATTCAGAGCCGACGCGTTCGCCTCTGTAAGCATCCCATAACACCCACCTGCCCAGCGGAGCCCATCATGGACGCGATACGAAAAACTTCGTCCACAGCCGACAAATCCTTGAGAAGTATCTGGAACCGTATTGCAGACCGACTTGGCTTGATGGTGGGTGATTCGCTGTTGGTGCTGGTTGCCCGTCTAGCCATTGCGGCCATTTTCCTGATGTCTGGGCGCACCAAGGTCAGTGGCTTTTTGACGGTCACGCCCAGTACCTATGAGTTGTTTCGCACCGAATACTCGCTGCCGTTAATCACGCCGGAACTGGCCGCGCACCTGGCAACCTACAGCGAGCATCTTTTTCCATTGCTACTGGTGCTTGGCCTGTTCTCGCGGTTGTCCGCATTGGCATTACTGGGCATGACTTTGGTAATCCAGGTATTTGTCTACCCTGATGCCTGGCCAACCCACCTTTCCTGGGCAGGCCTGCTATTGCTCATCGCCGCCCGTGGCGGTGGTGCGATGTCGCTGGATCGGCCACTTGGCATCAAGTGATCCATTAAATTTTGTGCCCCCGGAAACGACGAAAGCCGCGCAATGCGCGGCTTTCAATTTTGTGGGCCCACACGGACTCGAACCGTGGACCAAAGGATTGCGAGTTGCTGGGCGAGCAGGTATGCCTAGAGAAGTCGTTCGAAGGTGAACGTAGGTTGGCATAGCTGGAGGGCCCGGCATCTAACCTACGTTAGGAGTTACCAGTATGTTCAAAGTAACCCCCAATCCGTCGGCAAGCTCCAACGCTAAGGTCATCGATCAACGCGCTATTGATCGATCGTTGTCCCATATGATTTTGGGTTAGAGACGGCACCGAGAAATCGTGCCCGGGCTTCAGTCCCCCTCCGTGAACCGCCGCCGCGTCAGGAAAAGCACCACGCCCAGCGGCACGGCCAGCAGTGCTAGCAGCTCCAGGTCAAAGCCCAGCACCTGCTGCTCACCAACCTTGAAGATGCTGACCAAGCCCGTTGCCAGCAGCGCCAAACCCAGCCACTTGCGCAGCGGGTATGGTTTCAGAAACTGAACGAGGATCGCGCCCAGCACCAGAAGGACGACAGTTTGCATGATGTAGGGCATGTGCAGTTCCTCAGACCTTGATGACCAGCGTCACGACAGAGCGCTGTGGGCCAATCCCGCCATGGACCTCTCCCTCGATGCTGACCAGCACGTCACCTGCATGCAGGTTCGGCAAGGCCCCTTTGAGGTACCAGTTGACACCTGTCGTCACGGCTGCACCTGAAGCCCAGCCAATGAGCGGCCCGCCCAACGCACCGACCCTCCCGGCAACGCCACCTGAGGCCGCAGCAATTCCCTTGGCGACGTTGCCGCGCATAGTACTGACAGCATCGGCCTGCTGCCGGGTGAGGGGATTGGAAATGCAGACTGTCAGCAGGCATGGCAGGTTTCGAGCCTGCATTCGGTCGTACATATCGACGACCATGCTGTTGACTTGGTAATGGGCGCGTTTCGCTTCGCCAAAGTGCAGCTCGCGCAGGCGACCTCGGTCGCTTTCCGTGAGGGTGATTCGAGACAGATTGAAGACGATCCCTTCCGCGGACCTATACTGCGTGGTCTTTTCGAACTTCATGCGCGTATCCATTCGTGCAAAAAGACGATGATTTTCTACAAGCGGTGACTAAGATGCAAACGGTCTTCGATGTGAGGCCCCGGGCAATTTGACGTCTGCACGGGTCTCATCGCCAGCGAGCCAACTCCCCGGTAACAACACATCGAGCGCGTCGGTTTTGGAGACGTAGGCTGAGGCGCCTCGGCACGAGGCACTGGCCGGGGTATGCTGTGACCGTGAAAAGCTCCTTCGACAACTCCTGCATTGCGCTGAGGGTAGGGCGTGCAATCAAGCTGCAATCGCGGAATCCCGCCGTAAGGTGTCTAGAGAATCCGGGGCGATTCAAAGTGTCACTTTTTCTCAGGGAGAAAAATACGAAAGCCGCGCAATGCGCGGCTTTCAATTTGGTGGGCCCACACGGACTCGAACCGTGGACCAAAGGATTATGAGTCCTCTGCTCTAACCAACTGAGCTATGGGCCCTCAGTAGGCCGCGGATTATAGCGACGGTTTCTCGGCTGTGCCATCCGAAAAATCCGATACGGTTACACGCAGAAACGTTGCGGCGAATTCTTCGGCACACAGGGGCAGACTGACGATGTAGCCCTGGATCTGTTCGCAGCCTTCATCGGCGAGGAATTGTTGTTGGGCGAGGGTTTCTACGCCTTCGGCGATGATAGTGAATTGCATGCTGCGACCCAGGGCGATAATTGCCCGTACGATGGCCGCATCATGGGGGTCATCGGGCAAGCCGCGGACGAAGGACTGGTCGATCTTGAGGATGTCCAGCGGCAGGCGCTTGAGATAGCTCAGGGAGGAATAGCCGGTACCGAAGTCATCGATAGCCAGTTGCACGCCGAGTTTTTTCAGTTGATGCAAAACTGCCAAGGCTTCTTCGGCCTGGCTCATGATGAAGTTTTCGGTAATCTCCAGTTGCAATAAGCCCGGCTCGAGATGGTTTTCCCGCAGAAGTTGTTCTATGCGACCCAGCAGGTTGGGTTGCCGCAGTTGGACGCCTGCCAGGTTCACGGACAGCGGGCCGAGGCTCTCGTGGATGCTGTTCCATTCGCTGAGCTGCCGGCAGGCGGTTTCCAGCACCCAATCGCCGATCTGCAGGATCATCCCGTTTTCTTCGGCCAGGGGAATGAAGTGTTCGGGGGGCACGTCGCCAAAGGTCGGGTGGGTCCAGCGAATAAGCGCTTCGGCACCTACCAGACGGTTGTCGGCCAGGCTGATCTTTGGCTGGAAGGACAGCGACAACTCGTTGCGCTCGATCGCCCGTCGCAGTTCATGCTCCAGCGCCACGCGCTCGCTGGCTTGGGCCGTGAGGTCGCGGGTGTAGCTTTCTACCCGGTTACGACCCTTGGCCTTGGATCGGTACATCGCCGCGTCGGCATTCTTGACCAGCGTGGCCACGTCACAACCATCTTGCGGATACAGGCTGGTGCCGATACTGGCGCTGATGAAAAACTCGTGTTCACCGGCCTGGAACGGCGCTGCAAAACAGTTCAGGAGTTTTTGGGCGATGTGCTCGGCGTCGCTGGGCTGTTGCAGGCCGGGCAGCAGGATGATGAACTCGTCACCCCCCAGGCGCGCAACTGTGTCGATATCACGTAGCTGCTCGCGCAGCCGCACGGCGATGCCCTTGAGGAGCAAGTCGCCGACCGGGTGCCCGAGGCTGTCGTTGATGTGCTTGAAGCGGTCCAGGTCGAGGAACAACACCGCGCCCTGGCCGCCGTTTTCCTGCTGGTTGTTCAGGGCTGTGAGCAGGCGGCTTTCGAACAGGGTGCGATTCGGCAGGCCGGTGAGCGGGTCGTGATGGGCCTGGTAATCGAGTCGGGCCTGGGCATGCTTGAGGCTGGAGATGTCGGCAAAAACCGCAACGAAGTGAGTGATCTGCTGGTCCCGATTGCGCACGGCGCTGATGGTCAACCAGCTGGGGTACAGCTCGCCATTTTTGCGCCGGTTGGAAATCTCCCCCTGCCAGTGGCCTTCCGCCGTCAGCTGATGCCACATCGCGGCATAGAAGGCGCTGTCATGCAGGCCGGAGGCCAGTAAACGAGGCGTGTGCCCCAACGCTTCGCTTTCGCTATAGCCGGTGATTTCGGTGAAGGCACGGTTCACGGCGTTGATGTGCTGTTGTGTGTCGGTGATCAGGACGCCCTCGGCGGTGCTTTCGAACACCGTGGCCGCCTGTTGTAGTTTTTCCTGCATGATGTGGCGCTCGGTGATGTCCCGGGCGATAGTCAGCATGCAATCTTCATTGCCAATGGGCAGGGGCCGGCTGGACACTTCGCAGAGTCGGATCTGTCCGTCGTTGCGGCGGATATGGCAACTGAAATCCTTTACGAAACCGTCCCGCTGCAGCAGGTCGAGCATCTGTTTGCGTTCGTTGAGATTGACCCAGATGCCCAGGTCCAACGTAGAGCGGTCGACGGACAGGGCGCTGTTGAAACCGGTGATGCGGCTGAACCCTTCGTTGACTTCTATCAGCAGGCCGTCGCTTTGCCGGGACAGCAGGAGGCCGTCCGGAGAGGCATGAAAGGCCTTGGCAAACTTCTCTTCGGATGTCTGCAGCTGTTGTTGGGTTTCCTTGAGCTGGCTGATATCTCGCACAACTACCACCAGGGCGGGTGTCGTGTCGAGATCGAAGGGTTCGGCCGAAATCAACCCGGTAAAAATCTGGCCATTACTGCGTCGAAAGGGCATCTCCAGATTGCGAATGCTTCCGGCCTGCAGACGCTGCAGCAGGCCCGGGCCCACGCCCTGGATGCCCCAGATTTTCAGATCCGTAGCGTTTTTGCCAATGACTTGATCGGCACTGATGCCGATCTGCTCTTCAAAGGCTTTGTTGACTTCCAGTAGGCAGCCGTCGTGCAAGCGTGCAATCACCAGGATGTCCGGGCATTGACGAAACACCGAGGCGAACTTTTGTTCGGAGAGACGCAACGCTTCCTCGGTGTGCTTGGCTTCACTGATGTCGATCATCAAGCCACGCATCAGCGGTTCATGGCCGTGCTGGATCAGGCTGACAATATCCCGTACCCACAAGCAGCGGCCGTCAGCGGTGATCACCCGGTAATCGACACAATGATCGCGTCCGGCGAGTACCTCATGATCGCAATAAGTCTGGGCGCGGGTGAGGTCGGCCGGATGGATGATGTTGCGCCAGAAACCGGGGATGAGCCAATGGGTAAGGGGATACCCCAGCAGTTCTTCGGCGTGGGGCGAGACGTAGCTGTAGGTGTAGTCGCTGACCTTCGCTTCCCATGCGATGGCGGAAAGGCTCTCGACCAGTCCGCGGTAATGGTATTCGCTGCTGCGCAGCTCCTGTTCCAAGTCGACTCTTCGAGCAATTTCCGAGCTGAGGCGGCGATTGATGCGAATCACCACCGCCAGGATGCCGACCAGCAAAAGTAGCCCAGGCAGGCCATACAGCAACAGGTCTGACCAGAACTGCCGATAATCTCGCACATTGCCGATCCACTTTTCCTGGATCTCGCTGATTTCTGTCGCAGACATGTCCGCCATCACTTTATCCAGGATGCCGACGAGCACCTGGTTTTCCTGCGGGACGGCCATGGCCAACTGATAACGGTAAGGGGTTTCCCCGCTTACGTAGAGCCCATCGAGCTTGAGTTGGCGCAGGCTCCAGACGCTGGAAGCGAGGTCGCCCACCACGGCGTCCACCTGATCGGTTGCCAGCGCCTGCAAGGCCGAGCTGACGTTGGGCAGCGCAACCAGGTTCAGGTCGGGATGGTGATTGCGCAACAGTTCGTGCGGGGCATAGTTCTCCACCACGGCGATCTTCAAGCCATACAGATCTTCGAGCTTGCGCGGTTGGGCGCCGCCGTGATGAGCGAGGATGACGATCGGAAAGTCCAGGTAAGGACGGGTGAAAGCCAAGTAATTCTGTCGCTCAGGTGTAGACATGATGCCCGGCAGAAGATCAATTTTGCCCTGCGCGACCTGCTCCAACACCGCGGTCCAGCTGACTGGTTCGATGGGTGTCAATGTGATCGCCAGTCGCTGGCGGATGATATCGACGTAGTCGGCCGCCAAGCCTTGGTAACGACCCTGGTCGTCGCGGAATTCGAACGGCGGCCATGAGGCATCGACGCCCAAGCGCAGGTCGGGGTGGTCCTTGAGCCAGCGGCGCTCTTCATCGGTGAGCGTCAACGCGCCGGCCGTTGTGGTCCAGGTCATCAGTGACAGCAAAAGCATGGCCGTCAGTCTGGGCATCACGGTCTCGTCTTGGCGTGGGGAGGATGTTTCGAGTGTAGACGGGCAAAAGGGCGGGGGTGGCAACGAAAGGCGTTTTATCTGCACATAACAAAACCCCCGGCAGGGCCGGGGGTTTTGAAGGTCACTCGTCGAGGAAGGAGCGTAGATGCTCGCTTCGCGTCGGGTGGCGCAATTTGCGCAACGCCTTGGCTTCGATCTGGCGAATCCGCTCACGGGTCACATCGAACTGCTTACCGACTTCCTCAAGAGTGTGGTCGGTATTCATGTCGATGCCGAAACGCATGCGCAGTACCTTGGCTTCACGGGCCGTGAGGCCGGAAAGTACTTCGCGGGTCGCTTCCTTGAGGCTCTCAACGGTGGCGACATCGATCGGCGACTGCATGGTGGAGTCTTCGATGAAGTCACCCAGATGCGAGTCTTCGTCATCGCCGATCGGGGTTTCCATGGAGATCGGCTCTTTGGCGATCTTCAGTACCTTGCGGATCTTGTCCTCAGGCATTTCCATGCGTTCGCCCAGCTCTTCCGGGGTCGGTTCGCGGCCCATTTCCTGCAGCATCTGGCGGGAAATACGGTTGAGCTTGTTGATCGTCTCGATCATGTGCACCGGAATACGGATGGTGCGGGCCTGGTCGGCGATCGAGCGAGTGATCGCTTGACGGATCCACCAGGTGGCATAAGTCGAGAACTTGTAGCCGCGACGGTATTCGAACTTGTCCACCGCCTTCATCAGGCCGATGTTGCCTTCCTGGATCAAGTCCAGGAATTGCAGGCCGCGGTTGGTGTACTTCTTGGCAATCGAGATCACCAGACGCAAGTTCGCTTCGACCATCTCTTTCTTCGCGCGGCGGGCCTTGGCCTCGCCGATCGACATGCGACGGTTGATGTCCTTGATCTCGGCAATGCTCAGGCCGGTCTCGGCCTCAAGCGCGCTGAGTTTCTGCTGGCAACGAATGATGTCCGGTTGCAGGCGGGCAATGGCTTCAGCGTATTTGCTCTTGCCCTTGGCCAGTGCATCGGTCCAGCTTTCGTCGACTTCGTTGCCTGGGAACTGGCGCAGGAAATCGGCGCGCGGCATGCGGGCATCACGTACGCAGAGCTGCATGATCGCGCGCTCTTGCTGACGCAAGCGATCCAAGGCACTGCGAACACGTTCCACCAGGCCTTCGAATTGCTTGGGCACCAGTTTGATCGGCATGAACAGCTCGGCCAGCGCCAACAGCTCGGCAATTGCCTGCTTGTTGTTGCGACCATGCTTCTTCAGCGCCTTGCGGGTGATCTCCATCTGGTCGGCCACAGCGCCGAAACGCTGGGCGGCGATGACCGGATCAGGACCACTTTCGGCTTCCTCTTCGTCGTCGCTGGCTTCGGCGTCGTCGTCATCGGTGTCGTCGTCGGCCTTGGCGGCTTTCGCGTCGATCGGCGGCGGCACTTCGGCGGCAGGCGGCGCGATGCCGTCGTCCGGGTCGATGTAGCCGCTCAGGACGTCGGACAGGCGGCCACCTTCGGTGGTCACGCGGGTGTACTCGGAGAGAATATGCTCGACCGTGCCAGGGAAGTGCGCGATTGCGCCCATCACTTCACGGATGCCCTCTTCAATACGCTTGGCGATTTCGATTTCGCCTTCACGCGTGAGGAGCTCTACCGTACCCATTTCACGCATGTACATGCGCACGGGGTCCGTGGTGCGACCAATGTCGGTCTCGACCGCCGCCAACGCTGCGGCCGCTTCTTCAGCGGCCGCCTCGTCGGTATCGGCGTCGGCCAGCATAAGGGCATCCTTATCTGGAGCAACCTCGAATACGTTGATCCCCATGTCGTTGATCATGCGGATGATGTCTTCCACCTGTTCCGGATCTGAAATATCCTCCGGCAGGTGGTCGTTGACCTCCGCGTAAGTCAGGTAGCCCTGCTCACGACCCAATAGGATCAACTCTTTGATACGAGACTGCTGTTGCGCTTTTCCGGACATAACACCCTATCCACTGAAGGTCTTGGCGGGCAAAAAACAAGCCGAGGATTATACCTGAGCTGTGACCTCACGCGCCAGTTGAGGTCGGGTTTGATGCGCAAACATTGCGGCTGAGTAAATCCCGCAATTGGTTTTTCTCTTCGCTGGTCAACTCGCTCTGGCGAGCTTTGCGCAGAAGTTGTTCCAGGTTTCGCTCGCGTTGGCGGGCGGACAAGCTAGTAATGGTGTCGAAAAACTGTTGTTCAAGGTTGTCTCCCTCTATCAGCCATTCCTTCTCGGCCAGCGCCTTCAAGAGGCGCCCCTGCTCGGTGCCATGCCACCGCGCGATCAACTGGAATGAGTTTAGCTTGGGGTTCTTCTGCACGGCTTCAAGGAGTGCGACCAGCAATTGCGTGTTGCTGTGGTCCTCGGCGGCAAAATGTCCTGCGTCCTCGACCTTTTCAGCCAATTGCGGGTGATGCAGCAAGGTGCGCAGGGCGGCCAGTGTTGGTGGTTCGACGGCGGCCGGTACGCGCGGGACACGTGGCTGGTCGCGATCGCCCCGCTTGCCATTCTTGTCCCAGGGTTTCTTGTCCCATTTCTTGCCGCCGCCGGCGTTTTTTTTCGGCGTCCATTCCTGCTGGGGGGCGTAATCCTGCTGGGGTTGATGATAGTCGGCGAAATCCGGCATCGCGTCGTAATCGATACCTGGGTCATACGCTGGCGGCGCTTCCTGCGGAGCGCTGTGCACCAGTTGGTTCATCGCTTCGTTGTTCAGGCCGGTGATTTCACTGAGGCGCTGGCGCATGAGCGTTCGCAGGTTGGCGCCAGGCACCTTGTCGATCAACGGTGCCGCGAGGGTGGCCATGTGGGCCTTGCCTTCGAGGGAGCGTGGATCGGCTTCTTCGGTCAGTTGCTGGAAAAAATAATCGGCCAGCGGTTGCGCGTGCTGGTTGATCCGCGCACGAAATGCGTCGGTGCCCTCGGAGCGCACCAGGGTGTCCGGGTCCTCGCCTTCGGGCAGGAACAGAAAGCGTGCGCGTCGCCCATCCTGCAGGCAGGGCAATGTTGCCTCCAGTGCGCGCCAGGCGGCGTTGCGCCCGGCCTGGTCGCCGTCGAAGCAGAACAGCACGCTGGGCACCACGCGAAACAGGCGTTTCATGTGTTCTTCGCTAGTGGCCGTGCCCAGGGTTGCGACGGCGTTGCGCAAGCCTTGCTGGGCCAGTGCGATAACGTCCATGTAGCCTTCGACGACAATAATCTCGTCGAGGTTGCGGTTATTCTTGCGCGCCTCGTAAAGGCCGTAGAGTTCCTGGCCTTTATGGAAAACCGGGGTTTCCGGGGAGTTCAGGTACTTGGGCTTGTCGTCGCCCAGTACTCGGCCGCCAAAGGCGATGATTCGCCCGCGTGTATCGCGGATCGGGAACATCACCCGGTCCCGGAAGCGGTCGTAGCGCTTGCCGGTCTCGGCATTCTCGATCAGCAGGCCGGCGTCGATCATGGCGCGTTGCTGTAGCGTGTCGCTGCTCAGGTGCTTGTAGAGATTGTCCCAGCCGGGCGGGGCGAAGCCGAGGCCGAAATCCCGGGCGATTTCCCCGGTCAGGCCGCGTCCCTTGAGATAATCCACCGCCGCCTTGCGGGCTGGGTGGCTTTTAAGCGCCTGGCGATAAAAATCCGCTGCTGCCGTCAGCAGTGGGTAAAGCGGAGAATCGGTCGGCTGGCGCGGCTTGTGCGCCCGACCGCTTTCCTCGCGGGGAATCTCCATGCCGGCGGCTTTGGCCAGTTCTTCGACGGCCTGGGGGAAGTCCAGGTTGTCGTGGTCCATCAGGAAGCCGAGGGCGTTGCCGCCCGCGCCGCAGCCAAAGCAGTAGTAGAACTGCTTGTCGGGGCTGACGCTGAAAGACGGGGTTTTTTCTTTGTGAAATGGGCAGCAGGCTGTGTAGTTCTTGCCCGCTTTCTTCATTTGCACGCGAGAGCTGACCACGTCGACGATGTCGGTGCGGTTCAGGAGGTCGTCAATAAAGCTCTGGGGAATTAGCCCGGCCATGGCGTTCTCATCATCACTGCGCGAAATAGGGGCCCGAAATCAGCAGGCGTGATTGATTCCTGGTTTCGAGGCACTCAAAAAGATGGCTCGACCGGATTGTCTGCTTCATTGCTGTCGGAAGTGTATCTGCCGATTGTCCACTGACGTTAATTACCATCAGTACTCGACTGTATGAATGTGTTGCGCTGAGTCCGGTAACCGCCGATCTGGCCACGGATAGCTCATTAAGCGGGCACGCAAGGAGGTGCCTTGGGCTGATCGTCGTTAGAGGAATCAGGGTGTGCTCGTCAGTAGCCTTGGAAGGCTCGTCAGAAAAGACGTGCACCGCTGGCAAAAGAGCCAGGTCTGACGCGGTGAAGCGGTTTGTCTAGGTCGCGTCTGCGGCTTTGACGGTGAAGCATCAAGCGTTGTTCCGCAAATGCCATAAGCCCGGCTTGAGGGCCGGGCTTGGCAAGAAGCTTGCGACGGACGTCTGTGTATTAGTACAGACGTACGGCGCGGCGCTGTTCGCGCTGAACTTTCTTGGCGTGACGCTTAACAGCGGCTGCTGCTTTGCGCTTACGCTCGGAAGTCGGCTTCTCGTAGAATTCGCGGCTACGAACTTCAGCCAGAACACCGGCTTTTTCGCAGGAGCGCTTGAAACGACGCAGAGCTACGTCGAAGGGTTCGTTCTCTTTTACTTTGACGGCTGGCATCCAGAGCTACCTTCATTCATTACCGGGGTCAACATCCTCGCGGCAAAAGAGCACTTGAAGACGTCGGTTTTTAAGGGTTGCGGATGTTAACCCCTCATCGCTCGGAATGCAAAGCCTCTGATCGAAAACCGCTGGTCGGGGCACAACGCGGCGACTATTATGCGCGCCTTCGAATTCAGCCTATAAAGGCGCAAACCCATGCTAGTACTGGGATTAGAAACGTCCTGCGACGAAACCGGCGTTGCACTCTACGACAGTGAGCGCGGCCTGCTGGCCGACGCTTTGTTCAGTCAAATCGACTTGCATCGTGCCTATGGTGGCGTCGTGCCCGAGCTTGCGTCCCGCGACCACGTCAAGCGCATGCTGCCCTTGATCCGCCAGGTCCTGGCCGAAGCCGGCTGTGTGCCGACGGAGATTGATGGCATCGCCTATACGGCCGGGCCGGGCCTGGTAGGCGCGCTGCTGGTCGGTGCTTCCTGCGCTCAGGCGCTGGCCTTCGCCTGGGGCATTCCAGCCTTGGGCGTGCATCATATGGAAGGCCATCTGCTGGCACCGATGCTGGAGCCGCAACCGCCGCAATTCCCGTTCGTCGCTTTGTTGGTATCGGGTGGTCACACCCAGCTGGTCCGCGTGGATGGGATCGGTCAATACGAGCTCATGGGGGAGTCGCTCGACGATGCCGCCGGTGAGGCTTTCGACAAAACCGCGAAGATGATGGGCCTCAACTATCCCGGTGGGCCGGAAATCGCACGGCTGGCAACCCAGGGGGTTGAAGGACGTTTCGTCTTTCCGCGTCCGATGTGCGATCGACCGGGCCTGGATTTCAGCTTCAGCGGCCTGAAAACCTTCGCGCTCAACACCTGGCAGCAGTGTGTCAACGCCGGGGACGACAGCGAGCAAGCCCGTTGCGACATCTCCCTGGCGTTCCAGCAGGCCGTGGTAGAGACTCTGACCATCAAGTGCAAGCGCGCCTTGAAGCAGGCCGGGCTCAAGCGCCTGGTGATCGCTGGCGGCGTGAGCGCGAACAAGGCCTTGCGGACATCCCTGGAAAAAATGCTCGGTGATATGAAAGGGGATGTTTACTACGCCCGGCCACAGTTCTGCACGGATAACGGCGCGATGATTGCCTTTGCCGGTTGCCAGCGCCTGCAGGCGGGCCAACATGAGAGCCTGGCGATCAGCGTGCAGGCCCGTTGGCCCATGGAGCAGTTGTCGCCGCTATGAAGCGGCATTAAAAATGCCGTTCGCGCCCGGCGAACAGGTCGCGTAGATTGCCCCGGTGGCGCCAGACGATCAGCGCGACGAGGGCTGTCATGGGCAGCAAGGCCGCCGGCTCCTGCCAGGCCAGTAACGGCAGGGTGAGCGGCGTGGCGATCAGTGCGGCCAGGGAGCTGGTGCGGGTCAGGTAGAAGGTCAGCAGCCAGGCGCAGACGGCAAGCAGGGCGGCCGGTGGATACAGGCCCAGTAGCATGCCGGCGGCAGTGGCGACACCCTTGCCGCCGCGAAAGCGAAAGTACAATGGAAACAGATGGCCGATGACGGCACAGACGCCGATCCAGGCCTGTTGCTGCAACGAGAGCCCTGCAAGGCTGGCGATCAGTACCGGGAACAGGCCTTTGCAGAGGTCGCCGAGCAGGGTCAGGATGGCCAGTTTGCGTCCGGCCAGGCGCAGCATATTGGTGGCGCCGGCATTGCCCGAGCCACTCATTCGCGGATCCGGGCGACCGGTCAGGCGGCTGAGCAAAATGGCGAAGGACAGTGAGCCGAGCAGGTAGGCGAGAATCGCCAGTAACCAAAACATGCTAACCATTCCGGGCGGGGACGCCCTGATTCTAACGGCGCAATGCGCCCTTGTCGTGCTGCGGAGAAGAGTGCTTGGACAGAGTGTTTATCGAAGGCCTTGAAGTCGACACGGTAATCGGTGCCTACGACTGGGAGCGAGGCATCCGACAGTGCCTGCGGCTTGACCTGAGCTTCGCCTGGGATAACCGTCCGGCTGCCGCAGGCGACGACCTGACACTGGCGCTCGACTACGCCAGCGTGTCGTCACGCATCCAGGCGTTCGCGGAGCAGGCGCAGTTCCAATTGGTCGAGACCTTCGCCGAACGACTGGCCCAGGAACTCATGGATGAGTTCAAGATCACCTGGCTGCGCCTGAAAGTGACCAAGCCTGGCGCCGTACCGGCTGCCAGTGGTGTGGGCGTGGAGATCGAGCGCGGATGTCGTTGACCCAGGTTTTCCTAGGGCTTGGTAGCAATATCGAGCGCGAAACCCATTTGTGTGCCGGGCTGGAAGCGCTGTCCGGCTTCCTGGTGGATATGCGCTGCTCGGCTGTGTTCGAGAGCCAGCCGGTGGGGATCAAGAGTGGACCGTTTTTCAACTTCGTCGTCTCTGCCTTCACTGACCTGTCGCTGATGGAGCTGGACCGTCGTCTCAAGTTCATCGAGGCCGACAATGGTCGCTATGCACCGGACCGGAAGGGCCTGCCGCTGGATATCGACGTGTTGCTGTACGGCGAACAGGTCGGCAACTTCGATGGCTTGATCCTGCCGCGTGCCGAAATTCTCAAGAATGCCTTTGTGCTGTGGCCCTTATCCTTGATCGCGCCGGATCGGACTCATCCAGGCGTGGGCAAAAGTTTTGCCACGCTGTGGGAAGAAACGCAGATCGATCAGGTATTGGCTCCGGTGGCTTTCGAGTGGCGAGGGGAGCAGCTTACGCCACCGGGTCTGCTGTAGGGCGCCTGCGGTCATCGCGAGCAAGCTTATGGTGTGCACAAGTCCTGTGAGAGCCAGCTTGCTCGCGATGACAGCGGGATATCCACCGCACAGGCAAACTGACGCAGCCCCCGTCAGCTCGCCGCTTCCTTGTAAGCCTTCAGTGCCCTGAGACGCTCACGCTTGATCGCTTCACCGAGTTCCGGTCCCTTGAAGCCTTTCTCCAGCAACGGCTGGACTGCCACCGCCCGTGCTGCTGCCGCTGCGCCCCGCAAGTAATCGGCCTGTGGATAACTCCGCTGTTCGAGTCCCTTGCGACCGCGTGCATCCATCTCGCAGGCGGCGATGAACTCCTCGAAGCGCTGGGGTCGGCGGTACGCATCGAAGCTTTGCAGCAGTTCAAGCAGCGTGGATGCCTTGAGTTCAAGCGCGCGATGGCCATGGGTGTGGTATTGGCCAACCAGCAGCGCCAGTTCCTGACAGTCGCGAGGCACCTTGAAGCGTTCGTTGACCGCCTTGATCAGCTTCAGCCCCTTGTGCTCATGGGCGATGTGTCTCGGCCATTCATGTTCAGGTGTCAGGCCCTTGCCCAAATCGTGGAGCAGGCAAGCCCAGCGCACAGTCAGGGGCTGGACATGTTTTGCTGACTGTTCCAGCACGCTCAGTGTGTGAGCGCCTGTATCGATTTCGGGGTGATGCGCTTCAGGTTGTGGCACACCAAACAGTGCGTCGACCTCAGGCATCAGGGTCTTCAAGGCATTGCAGTCGCGCAACACTTGGATAAATACCTGCGGCTGACTCTCCATCAGAGCCCGGGAAATTTCTTTCCAGCTGCGTTCGGCCGTCAATGCCTCCAGCTCGCCGGAGTCGCTCAGTTGGCGCATCAGCTCGAGCGTCTCGTCAGCTACCTTGAAACCCAGGGGGGCATAGCGCGCAGCGAAGCGCGCAACACGCAGGACTCTGAGCGGATCTTCGGCGAATGCGGGGGAAACGTGGCGAAGCAGGCGAGCTTCAAGATCGCGCTGCCCGTGGTAGGGGTCGGTAAGGTTGCCGTGATCGTCCTCGGCCATCGCGTTGATCGTCAAGTCCCGGCGGATCAGGTCTTCTTCGAGCGTGACCTCAGGGCTGGCATGGAACACGAAACCACCGTAACCCCTGCCGCTCTTGCGCTCCGTGCGGGCGAGAGCATATTCCTCGCCTGTCCTCGGATCGAGGAATACCGGGAAATCAGCCCCCACGGGACGGAAACCCTTGGCCAGCATTTCCTCGGCGGTGGCGCCCACCACCACTCGGTCAACGTCGGTGACCGGGATGCCTAGCAGGCGATCACGCACAGCGCCGCCGACTTTGTAGATCTGCATAAAAAACCTCCGTTGGGCCGACAGGATAAACCTTTACGTCGGACGTTCGGAGGCGAAAGCGTGATCAAAGGTGAATGACGGCCAGATCCAGGCGTCCATAGTCTCCTTCGGCTTGTTCGGTCCGTGGAGGCACATGGTGGGTTTTCATTACCTGGTCGCCTTGCAGGGTTTCCAGATGGATGTCGAACCCCCACAGGCGGTGCAGGTGTTTGAGTACCTCATCCGTCGATTCGCCTAGCGGTTTGCGGTTGTGCTGCTGATGACGCAGGGTCAGGGAGCGATCCCCGCGGCGATCGATGCTATAGATCTGCACGTTGGGCTCGCGATTACCCAGGTTGTATTGCGCCGCCAGCGTTTCCCGGATGATGCGATAACCGCCCTCGTCATGGATGGCGGGCACCAGTAGATCGTCTTTCTGGTCGTCGTCGAGGATGCTGAACAGCTTGAGGTCGCGGATCACCTTGGGCGACAGGTATTGCAGAATAAAACTCTCATCCTTGAAGCTGCTCATCGCGAATTTTATTGTCGACAGCCAGTCCGAACCGGCGATTTCCGGGAACCAGCGGCGATCTTCCTCGGTGGGGTTTTCGCACATGCGCCGGATGTCACGGTACATGGCAAAGCCCAGCGCATAAGGATTGATACCGCTGTAATAGGGGCTGTCAAAGCCGGGCTGGAACACTACGCTGGTATGGGAGGTCAGGAACTCCATCATGAAGCCGTCCGTGACCAGGCCCTCATCGTACAGATCGTTCATCAAGGTGTAGTGCCAGAACGTCGCCCATCCCTCGTTCATCACCTGCGTCTGGCGTTGCGGATAGAAATACTGGGCAATCTTGCGCACGATACGCACGATTTCCCGCTGCCACGGCTCCAGCAGCGGCGCATGTTTTTCGATGAAGTAGAGAATGTTTTCCTGGGGCTCGGCAGGGAAGCGTGCGTTGTCCTTCTCGTTGTACTTGTCGGCGCCTTTGGGAATGGTGCGCCACAGGTCATTGATCTGCTTCTGTAGGTGCTCTTCCCGATCCTTCTGCCGCCGTCGTTCTTCTTCGGCGGAGATTGGATAGGGCCGCTTGTAGCGGTCCACACCGTAGTTCATCAAGGCGTGGCAAGAGTCGAGGAGATCCTCCACCGCATCGATGCCATGGCGCTCTTCGCACTGCATGATGTACTGCTTGGCGAACACAAGGTAATCGATGATCGAGCTGGCATCGGTCCAGGTGCGGAACAGATAGTTGCCCTTGAAGAAGCTGTTATGGCCATAACAGGCGTGCGCCACCACCAACGCCTGCATGCAGATCGTGTTTTCTTCCATCAGGTAGGCGATGCACGGGTCGGAGTTGATCACGATTTCATAGGCCAGCCCCATCTGGCCGCGACTGTAGGATTTCTCGGTACTGAGAAAATGCTTGCCGTACGACCAGTGGTGGTAACCCAGCGGCATCCCGACGGACGCGTAGGCGTCCATCATTTGCTCGGCGGTGATCACTTCGATCTGGTTGGGATAAGTGTCCAGGGCATAGCGATCCGCGATACGGCTGATCTCGCGGTCGTAGGCCTGTATCAGCTCGAATGTCCATTCGGAGCCGGTGGAGATCGGCTGGCGTTTCTGCTCTTTTTTGGCGGTCATGTCACTAACCTGCGCTGGAAGAGTTCACGGAAGACCGGGTAGATATCCCCGGCCGAGACCAGTTGCTGCTGGGCGAAAGTGTCGGAAAACGCTTCGGCGACGCGTTCGTATTCATACCACAGCGCTTGATGTTCGCGCGGCGTAATCTCGACGTACGTGTAGTACTGGACGAACGGCATGATCTGGTTGATCAGGATGTCCCGGCAAATCGGCGAGTCGTCGTTCCAGTTGTCGCCGTCGGACGCCTGGGCCGCATAGATGTTCCATTCGTTGGCTGGGTAGCGTTCGGCCATGATCTCCTGCATCAGCTTCAGGGCACTGGAAACGATGGTGCCACCGGTCTCCCGCGAATAGAAAAACTCTTCTTCGTCGACTTCCCTGGCGCTGGTGTGGTGGCGGATGAATACCACATCGATCTTGTCGTAATTCCTCTTGAGGAACAGGTACAGCAGGATGAAGAACCGCTTGGCAATGTCCTTGGTGGCCTGGGTCATGGACCCGGAGACGTCCATCAGGCAGAACATGACCGCTTTCGAGCTGGGATTCGGCTGTTTGACCAGAAGGTTGTACTTGAGGTCGAAGGTGTCGAGGAAGGGCACGCGATGGATGCGTGCGCTTAGCCGTTCGATCTCTGCTTCCAGCGCCTGGATATCGCCAAAATTGTCAGGTTCTTCCTGTTTGAGGCGGGCCAGCTCTTCCTTGGCCTCGCGCAGTTTCGCCCGGCTGCTGCCTGAAAGGGCGATGCGACGCGCATGGGCTGAGCGAAGGGTGCGGATGATATTGATACGCGCTGGATTGCCTTCGTTGCTGATACCGGCGCGCACGGTCTTGAAGGTGTCGGTGCCGGTCAGGTTGCGCTTGACCAGGTTCGGTAGCTCCAGGTCCTCGAACATGAATTCAAGGAACTCTTCCTGGGTGATCTGGAAGACGAACTCGTCCATGCCCTCGCCGGAATTGCCGGCCTTGCCGGGGCCCTTGCCACCGCCTCCACCCGGTGGGCGTGGGATATGCTCGCCGCTGGTGAATTCCTTGTTTCCGGGGTGTACGACGGTCTGCTTGCCGCCGCGACCATGGTGGAGCACCGGCTCGTCGATGTCGCGGCCGGGGATGCTGATCTGCTCGCCATGTTCCATGTCCGTAATGGAGCGACGGCTGACCGCCTCCTCGACGGCCTTTTTGATGTGGTCACGGTAGCGCCGCAAGAAACGCTGGCGGTTTACCGTGCTCTTGTTCTTGCCATTCAGGCGTCGGTCGATCACATAGCTCATGGGGGCCCTCCGGGCAGCTTCAAGTTATGAGCTGCAAGCTGCAAGTAGAAGCGGTTGCCCGGACCCCCGGGTTTTGCGCGCTGTCTTCTTACAGCTTGTCGCTTGCGGCTTGTAGCTGCGCTACTGTGATTTACGGACCCGCAGATACCACTCGGAGAGCAGTCGTACCTGTTTGTCGGTGTAGCCACGTTCGACCATGCGTGTAACGAAGTCGTTGTGTTTTTGCTGGTCCTCCTTGCTGGCCTTGGCGTTGAAGCTGATGACAGGCAGCAGGTCTTCAGTGTTGGAGAACATTTTCTTCTCGATGACCACCCGCAGCTTCTCATAGCTGAGCCAGGTCGGATTCTTGCCGTTGTTGTTGGCTCGGGCGCGCAGTACGAAGTTGACGATCTCGTTGCGGAAGTCCTTCGGATTGCTGATACCCGCCGGTTTTTCGATCTTTTCCAGTTCCTCGTTGAGCGCTACGCGATTGAGGATCTCGCCCGTTTCCGGATCTCGATATTCCTGGTCCTGAATCCAGAAGTCCGCGTACAGCACGTAGCGGTCGAAAATGTTCTGGCCGTATTCGCTGTAGGATTCCAGGTACGCGGTCTGGATCTCCTTGCCGATGAACTCGATGTAGCGTGGCGCCAGGTATTCCTTGAGGAAGCGCAGGTAGCGCTCGCGGGTCTCTGCCTGGAACTGCTCCTGCTCGATTTGTTGCTCGAGCACATACAACAAGTGGACCGGGTTGGCGGCGATTTCGTGGGGGTCGAAGTTGAAGACCTTGGACAGGATCTTGAACGCGAAACGCGTGGACAAGCCATTCATGCCTTCGTCCACGCCCGCGTTGTCGCGGTATTCCTGGATAGACTTGGCCTTCGGATCGGTGTCCTTGAGGTTTTCGCCGTCATACACCCGCATCTTCGAATAGATGTTGGAGTTTTCCGGCTCCTTCAGACGCGACAACACGGTGAACTGGGCAAGCATCTTCAGCGTGTCGGGCGCGCAATGAGCCTTGGACAGCGAGCTGTTGAACAACAGCTTGTCGTAGATCTTCACCTCGTCGCTGACCCGCAGGCAGTAAGGAACCTTGACGATGTAGATCCGGTCGATGAAGGCTTCGTTGTTCTTGTTGTTGCGGAAGGTATGCCATTCCGACTCGTTGGAGTGCGCCAGCAGGATGCCGCTGAACGGAATCGCCCCCAGCCCCTCGGTGCTGTTGTAGTTACCTTCCTGGGTGGCGGTCAGCAATGGATGGAGCACCTTGATGGGTGCCTTGAACATCTCGACGAATTCCATCAGGCCCTGGTTGGCCCGGCACAGTGCGCCCGAATAGCTATAAGCGTCGGCGTCGTTCTGTGGGAATTCCTCCAGTTTGCGAATATCGACCTTGCCCACGAGGGCCGAGATGTCCTGGTTGTTTTCGTCGCCCGGTTCGGTCTTGGCCACTGCGATCTGGTTGAGGATCGAAGGGTAGAGCTTGACCACGCGAAACTGGCTGATGTCGCCGCCGAACTCCGCCAGGCGCTTGGTGGCCCATGGCGACATGATGGTATTGAGGTATCGGCGCGGGATACCGAAGTCTTCTTCGAGGATCGCGCCGTCCTCGGTCGCGTTGAACAGCCCCAGGGGCGATTCGAAAACCGGGGAGCCCTTGATGGCGTAGAAGGGTACCTTTTCGATCAGTTGCTTGAGCTTCTCGGCCAGGGACGATTTACCGCCACCGACGGGGCCGAGCAGATAGAGAATCTGCTTCTTCTCTTCCAGGCCTTGGGCGGCATGGCGGAAATAAGACACGATCTGTTCGATGCATTCCTCCATCCCGTGGAAGTCTGCAAAGGCCGGATAGCGTCGAATCACTTTGTTGGAAAAAATCCGCGAGAGCCTCGAGTTGGTCGAGGTATCCAGCAGCTCCGGTTCTCCGATTGCCAGCAACAGGCGCTCCGCGGCCGATGCATAGGCACTGCGGTCTTGCTTGCAGAGTTCGAGGTATTCCTGCAGCGAGTACTCCTCTTGCCGCGTGGACTCGAAACGTTGCTGGAAGTGGCTAAAAATACTCATGACGTCACCTCGCTCGATACGTGGAGCCGGTGTCGGATCAATCAGTCGATGCTGGACAGCCGCTGGGAACCCAGTTGCCGTTTTACCCCCCAGAATGCTTTCAAGAATGTGGGCTCCTGAAAGCTGACTCCCGATGATCCGCGCGCCGGTGTACCGGCTCTCCCCTGTTTTGGATGGCCTGAGGCTAAGGATAGTTCGGAATCCGAGAGGTAAAGGTTGAATACGTAATTAGTTGTGGCAGACCGTTCGTCTGCCATCGCTCAAGCCCGCGGTTCTCGCGGGATTGGGCGTCATAAAAAATTATTCGTGGGTTCCTTGCTCTGTTTCATCGGGATAAACCGTGCGCCATAGCTCGAAACCGCCGTCCAGGCTGTAGACGTCGCTGAAGCCCTGGCTGACCAGGTAAGCCGCCGCGCTCTGGCTGGAGTTGCCGTGGTAGCAGACCACTACGGTAGGCGCATCGAGATCAGCGCCCTGGATGAAAGCGTGGAGGGAATGGTTATCCAAATGCTTGGAGCCGCTGATATGCAGGGCTGCGAAAGTAGCCGGGTCGCGCACATCGACGACGACAGCCCCTTTCTCGCGAAGTGCGTGGGCCGCTTCGGGAGGGATACGTTTGAATTCGGTCATGAAAAACTCCTCTGGCCTCAAGCGTGGCGCCGTTCAAACGGCGGTGCCGGCCGGCAATGATTCAGTAGTCGGTTGATGGGGTTTGGCGTGGCCTTTCTCGTCGCAATCGCAGCGCAGCAACTCGCCGGTGTCGACGTTCATCAGAGTCATCGCGCTACCCCAGACGCAGCCGGTATCGAGGGCAATGACCCCGGCTTCGCCAGTTTTGCCCTCAAGCGCTGCCCAGTGTCCGAAAATGATCTTCAGGTCGCGGGTCTTGCGCTCCTTGTGCTTGAACCAGGGCGCGTAGCCGGGCGGGGCGGTCTCGATGCCTTCCTTGCCCTTGAGGTCGAGCTTGCCGTCGCGGGTGCAGAAGCGCATGCGGGTGAAATAGTTGGTGATTACCCGCAGGCGGGCCGTTCCGGTGAGGTCGTTGTCCCATTTGACGGGTTCGTTGCCATACATGCCGTCCAGGTAGGGACCGAACAGGTTATCGTCGCGCAATGCTTGCTCCACTTCGCCCGCGCACTTCAGTGCTCTGCGCAGCGACCACTGGGGCGGGATGCCGGCATGTACCAGCGCAAGGTGTCGCGCCTCGTCGTAATGCATGAGTTTTTGCTGGCGCAACCATTCGAGCAGTTCGACGCAATCAGGCGCGTCCAGGATCTCGCTCAAGGTATCGGACTTTTTCAGGCGTTCGATGTTTTGCCAGGCGGCCAGCAGGTGCAAATCGTGATTGCCAAGCACGCACACCAACGAATCGCGGATGCCGTAGAGGAAACGAAGGGTCTCCAGCGATTGCGGGCCACGGTTGACCAGGTCGCCCACCAACCACAACGTGTCTTTGCACGGGTCGAACGCTACCTGTTCCAGCAGGCATTTGAGCGGGTCCAGACAGCCCTGCAGGTCGCCCACCGCATACGTGGCCATCAGTGCAGTGCTCCCGGCACCGCGAGGCGGAAAGGCTTGATGATCGCATCGAAGCGCTTACCGTCCTCGGCAAGCATCTGGTAAGTGCCTTGCATGGTGCCGACCTTGGTCGTCATCACCGTCCCGCTGCTGTAGCTGTGGCTCTTGCCTGCATCGATGAGCGGCTGTTGGCCAACCACACCTTCGCCACGCACTTCTTCGACATGGCCGTCGCCGTCGGTGATGACCCAGTGCCGGGACAGCAACCTGGCTGGCAGCGAGCCGTTGTTGCGCACGGTAATGGTATAGGCGAAGGCGAAGCGGTTGTGCTCGGGTTGCGACTGTTCAGCGAGGAAGCGGGTGGCGACGCTGACGTCGACCTGGTAACGAGGATCGGACATGCAAAAGGCCTTGGAAGCGGGACGCGGGAGTCACTGAGGAAGTCAGTCTAGGCCAAGTATCGGGTAGTAAACCAGACTGGCGTACTGCCCGATAACGATCATCGCGTGTCAGATGGCGTTGTCTTTTGGCGCGACCTGTTCGCTGAGCTTGTCGGCCAGGCGCACAAAGGCCGCCAGGTCCAGTTGCTCGGGGCGCAGGCTGCCGTCGACGCCGGCGGCTTCGATTTCAGCGTTGCTGAGCAAAAGTTTCAAGGTGTTACGCAGGGTTTTGCGACGCTGATTGAAAGCTTCACGTACCACGCGTTCGAGCAGGCGGTGGTCCTTGGCCGGATGCGGCAGAACCGCATGGGGTACAAGGCGGACGATCGCGGAATCGACTTTGGGTGGTGGGTTGAATGCCCCCGGACCCACGTTGAACAGATGATCCACCCGGCAATGGTACTGGACCATGATCGACAGACGTCCCCAATCGCCGCCGCCAGGACCGGCGGCGAGCCGCTCGACCACCTCTTTCTGGAGCATGAAGTGCATGTCGCGGATCAGGCCCGCATTGTTCAGCAGATGGAAGATCAACGGGGTGGAGATGTTGTAGGGCAGGTTGCCCACGACCCGAAGGCTGCCCGGTGCGGCTTCCAGGCTGTTGAAATCGAATTTCAGCGCATCGCCTTGATGCAGGTTGAAATTGCTTTTGCCAGCAAATTGCTGGTTGAGAATCGGAACCAGATCCTTGTCCAACTCCACCACGTCCAGTTGCGCGCCGCTACCGAGCAGACCCTGGGTCAGTGCGCCCTGGCCCGGACCGATCTCGAGCAGACGATCTTCAGGTTTGGCATTGATGGAGCGCAGGATGCGATCGATCACACCGGCATCGTGCAGGAAATTCTGGCCGAAGCGCTTGCGCGCGCGGTGTTGGTATTGCTCGGTCATAAATGAGTCTCGGCCATCTGATAGGCGGTTTCCAATGCAACTTGAAGGCTGCCGGTGTCAATCCTTCCGCTGCCAGCCAGGTCCAGGGCGGTGCCGTGGTCCACGGAGGTGCGGATGATCGGCAAGCCCAGGGTCACGTTGACCGCTGCGCCGAAGCCTTTGTACTTCAACACGGGCAGGCCCTGGTCGTGGTACATCGCCAGCACCGCATCGCAGTGCTCCAGATATTTGGGGGTAAATAGAGTGTCGGCAGGTAGCGGGCCACGCAGGTCCATGCCCTCGCTGCGCAAGCGCTCCAATGTGGGTTCGATGATGTCGATTTCTTCACGGCCCAGGTGTCCGCCTTCCCCTGCATGTGGGTTCAGCCCGCACACCAGGATACGTGGCCGGGCGATGCCGAATTTGTTCTGAAGGTCGGTGTGCAATATCCGCGCGACTCGCTCGATGCGTTCCGGGGTAATAGCGTCGGCGATGTCTCGCAGGGGCAGGTGAGTGGTGACCAGGGCCACGCGCAGGCCGCGGGTGGCGAGCATCATCACGACTTGCGCGGTTCCCGTCAGGTCGGCCAGGAATTCCGTGTGTCCGGAAAACTGAATGCCGGATTCATTGATGACACCCTTGTGTACCGGCGCAGTAATCATGCCGGCGAAAGCCCCGTCCAGGCAGCCTTCGCCGGCGCGGGTAAGGGTTTGCAGGACAAAAGCAGCGTTGGCGGTATCCAGTTGGCCCGCAACGACCGGGGCGCCCAGCGGTGTATCCCAGACATACAGGCTGCCCGCAGGTGCCGGGGCATCAGGCCAGGCGTCTGGGGTGACCGGGCGCAGATCGACGACCACCCCCAGCTGCGCGGCCCGCTCGAGGAGCAGGTCGCGGCTGGTGATGGCAATCAGAGGGTGCGGCTGGGCTTGCGAGGCGAGCAGCAGGCACAGGTCAGGACCGATGCCGGCAGGCTCGCCGGGGGTCAGCGCGAAACGCTTGGGTTTCACTGCGCTGCCTGGTCTGCACCAGGGAGTTTGATCTCGACGTAGGCTTCATCGCGAATCTGGCGAAGCCAGGTTTGCAACTCTTCGTCGTACTTGCGGTTACGCAATACCGTCATCGCCTGCTGTTCGCGCGCCTGGGTGGTGCTGTCAGTGGCGCGACGGCCAAGGACTTCCAGTACGTGCCAGCCATAAGGGCTCTTGAACGGCTTGGACAGTTGACCCTGCGGGGTCTCGGCCATGACCTGGCGGAACTCGGGAACCAGCGCATTCGGATCGACCCAGTTCAGGTCGCCACCATTGAGGGCCGACCCAGGGTCTTCCGAGAAGCTCTTGGCCAGCTCGGCGAAGTCTTCGCCGGAGGTGATCCGCTCGTAGAGCTTCTCGGCCAGCCGCTTGGTCTCGGCTTCGCTGCGGATTTCACTCGGTTTGATCAGGATATGGCGAACATGGACTTCGTCGCGCACCTGGGTACCGCCACCGCGTTTCTCCAACAGCTTCAGGATGATGAAGCCGCCGGGGGTACGGGCGGGCTGGGTGATGTCGCCGACGGCCATGGCACTGAGCTCACGGTCGAACGGTGGTGGCAGTTGAGCGGCTTTGCGCCAGCCCATGTCGCCGCCTTCCAGGGCGTTTTCACTGCCCGAACGTGCCACAGCCATCTGGCCGAAGTCAGCGCCTTGCTTGAGCTGCTGGTAGACATCCATGGCCTGGCGATAAGCACTCTGAATCGCTTCGGAGTTGGCGCTTTCGGGGGTAGGAATCAGGATGTTCGCCAGATGCAGTTCTTCAGACAGCTGCATCTTGCCCAGGTCGGAGGCGAGGAAATTCTTCACTTCCTGCTCGGACACCTGGATGCGTTCGGCCACTCTGCGCTGACGTACCCGGCTGATGACCATCTCGCGGCGGATCTGGTCGCGGGCGTCGTCGAAGGATAGGCCGTCGCGAGCCAGGGCGGCGCGGAACTGATCGATGGTCATGTTGTTGCGCTGGGCAATGGTACCGACGGCCTGGTTCAGTTCCTCGTCGGTGATACGAATACCGGAACGTTCGCCAATCTGCAGTTGCAGATTTTCGACGATCAGGCGCTCGAGCACTTGTTGGTCCAGCACGCCCGGTGGTGGCAGGCCGCCGCCACGCTTGGCGATGGTTTGCTGCACTTCATGGACGCGCTGGTCCAGCTGGCTTTGCATGACCACGTCGTTGTCGACGATGGCCACGACCTTGTCGATGGACTGTACCGCGGCGTTCGCCGCAGTACCCAGGAACAGCGCGCCCAGCATCAGCGGGCGCAGACAATCAGAAAGCTTGGTCTTCACGTTCACGATAACCTTGAATGCCTTTGTCGAGGAAGCTCTCTACCTTGGCGCCGGTGAGGCCGCCGAGTCCCTTCAGAACAATTTGGAGGAAGACGCCGTGGTCGCCTTTTTCGTTTTCCGGGGCGGCTTGACTGAATTCTTCGTAGTCGACCCAGTAACGGTTGATCAGGCGCAGTTTCCAACAGCAGTTGTCGTATTCGAAACCACCGAAGGCTTCCAGAGTACGGTTGCGGTTGTAGTCATACTGCCAGCGGCTGATTGCGTTCCACTGCGGCACGATCGGCCAGATGACCGAGAAGTCGTGCTGTTTGATCTTGTAGTAGTCCTTCACGTAGCCAGGCGAACCCGGGGTGCCGTAGTCGCCGCCGCCCACTTGCCATTGGCCAGTGTTCTCGTCGTACCGGATCTGGTCGTTGCGATAGCGATAACCGGCGTTGATAACCTTGTTCGGGTTGTCTTCCGGCTGGTAGTGGAACATGGCACTGCCCGAACGCGGGCTATGGGTGTCCGGGTCCCAGTTGTATTCGGCTGTGGTGCGCCAGTCGCGGTTCCAGCGATATTCGTATTCCAGGGCATAGGGCGAAACGTCGGAATGCGCATCGTCCCGGGTTCGGGCATCGATACCTGGCAACTGGACCTCGCGGTCCTTGAAGTATAGGGCCTGGCCGACACTGATGCGTTGACGCTCGAAGCCGTTTTCTTCGATCCAGCGGCTCGTGACGCCCAGGGAGAGCTTGTTCTCGTCCCCTACGCGGTCGGAGCCCGAGAATCGGTTGTCACGGAACAGCGATGCATAGCTGAAGGTATATTCGCTGGTGTCAAAGACTGGGATGTCGCTCTGGTCTTCATCTGGCACATAGAGGTAGAACAGGCGCGGTTCCAGGGTCTGGCGATAGTTCTTGCCGAACCACTGGGTATCGCGGTCGAAGTACAGGCCGCTGTCGATGCTGGCGATTGGGACGCCGCGGTTCTGGCTGCTGCTATACGTACCGTTCAGGCGATCGCCCTCTGGGCCCTGGGCGGCAATGTCGGCTTTGCCTCTGCTGTCGAGGTCCAGATCGTACTGAGTGTATTGATACTTGAGCGATGGCTTGATGAAGCCATAACTTGCGTTCATCGGCAGGCTGACCACAGGTGCCAGATTCATCCTGTCGCCAGTAGCACGGGCCAATCCTCTGACGTTAGTGTCAAGGAATGGGTCGGGCACCCCGTTTTCATCGACGTAATTACCCGTACGTAGATCACGATCGAAGCGCACGAACTCAGTCTTGTAGGCGAAATCCAGACCGCCCGGATGCTGCGGCAGCGCACCGTTGAAGGTGATCTGCGGCAACCGGTCATACGGTGTGATATTCGAGATGGTGGCCATCTGTGTGGCCTGAACATTCAGCCGTGCGGTATAGGTATCGCCGCGATAGCTGACAGCGCCTTGCTGGTTCACATAGTCCCGCGATTCGACGCCGATCTGGTCGGTCTGCAAATCCTGGAAATAGTACGGATCGCTGATCTTTGTGTAATCGACTTCTGTGAATACACGCGAATCCAGGCCGCCCTTGTGCTGCCAGTTGTACATGTAGCGAGTCTTGTCGTAGTCGGTCTGGCCACTACGCTCATCGTCTTCATCGTTGAGGTACGCCGCGCCGAACTGACCTTCGCTGGACTTGGTCAGGTAGCGGAATTCGCCTTCCATCAACATGCCGCGCTTGCTCATGTAACGCGGGTACAACGTGGCGTCGTAGTTCGGCGCCAGGTTGAAGTAGTACGGAGTGACCAGCAGGAAGCCGGTGTCGCTGCCGCTGCCGATGGTCGGCGGCAGGAAGCCGGACTGGCGGCGGTCATCGATCGGGAAGTAGATATAGGGCGTGTACAGGACCGGAATGTCCTTGACCCGCAGTGTCACGTTGGTCGCGGTGCCGAAGCCGGTGGCCGGGTTCAAGGTGATGTTGTTGCCCTTGAGTGTCCAGGCGTTGCTGCCCGGTTCGCACGTGGTGTACGTACCGTCCTTGAGGCGGATGATCGCGTTCTCGGCGCGCTTGGCATACAGCGCGTTACCGCGGATGCGAGATTTGTGCATCACGTATTCGGCGTTGTCGACCTTGGCTTCGCCGGTGTCCAGTTGAACATCGGCATGGTCGCCGACGATCAGCGCGCCGTTGTCGCGAACGCGCACGTTGCCGCTCAGCTCGCCGCGGTTCTCGGCCTGGTACAGGCTGGCCTCGTCGGCCTCGACCTGCATGCTGCCCTGGCGCATGACCACGTCACCGGCCAGGGTCGCCACCTGCTGCTCCTGCTCGTAGCGCGAAGCCTTGGCACCGAGGAAGGTCGGGGCATCGCTCTTGGCGGTCTTGTCGTTCATGCCCGGGCGCGTCGGCTCGATGTACGCGCCAGCGCAGTACGGACCGGTCTCGGCCAGTTGAGCGGGCGTGAGATTCTCGCGAGGAACCCAGTCGAGGTGGCTGTAGTCTTCACTGCGCGTCTTTAGGCCGCGGCCCTTGGCTTCGGTGACGAGCATCGGCTTGTCGCCGGCTACCTCGCCCGAATCGCTGTCGGCCGGAGCGCTGCCGCTATCGGCAACCGCGCTGCCTTCGTGCACGGGACGTGGCGGCAATGCAGCGGCCGGCGTCTTGGGCGAACAGTCCCAGGCACCCGAAGCGGAGACGGAACAGTCATACTGCTGCGCCGCAACGACGAATGAAGAGGCCAGGGGTTGCAGGGCCAGCAGACTGCCGGTGACCAGCAACGGAAATTTTTTACGAAACGCGGGGGATTTCAATGCCATCTTATTAGTCCGGGCTTCCTGCGTGCCATCTGCCCGCGGTGTGGGCCGCACGCCTCTCGATGGTCTGAAAAAGATGCTGGATAATAAAGCATGACCCGCTTGACGGCTAGCGCCGTCGGAGACCCTTGCAATGCCTGACCAAGATGTACGCTTGCAACACCTGAAAGTTTGGCTCGATGAGCAGCTACCGATTCTTTTCACTCAACAGGGCTGGGGCGCCGTACCCCCGGCCACGTTGACCGCCGCCAGCAGTGACGCGAGTTTCCGGCGGTATTTCCGCTGGGAAGGCGAGGGCCGTAGCCTGATCGTGATGGATGCCCCGCCGCCCCAGGAAAACTGCAAACCCTTCGTGGATATCGCGTTTTTGCTGGCGAAATCCGGGATCAACGTGCCAAAAATTTATGCCGAGGACCTCGAACGCGGTTTTCTTTTGCTCAACGACCTGGGCAACCAGACCTATCTGGATGTGATCAACGGCGAAAATGCCGACGATTTATTCCGCGATGCCCTGCAAGCGCTGTTGGCTTTCCAGCAATTGCCGATGGTCGCACCGCTGCCCAGTTATGACGTCGCGTTGTTGCGTCGTGAGTTGGAGCTCTTCCCCGAGTGGTACGTCAAGCGCGAGTTGGGCATCGAGTTCGATGCGACCCAGCGCCAGCTCTGGCAGCAGGCTTCAGAGCTGTTGATCAGCAGCGCCCTGGCCCAGCCGAAAGTGCTGGTGCACCGCGACTACATGCCGCGCAACCTCATGCTCAGCGAACCCAATCCAGGTGTGCTGGATTTCCAGGATGCGGTCTATGGACCGGTGACCTACGATGTGACGTGCCTGTTCAAGGACGCCTTCCTCAGTTGGCCCGAGGCGCGCGTGCGCAGTTGGTTGGAGGATTACTGGCAGCAGGCCGGCTCGCTTGGCATTCCGGTCCAGCCAGATTTCGAAGATTTCCTGCGAGCCAGCGACTTGATGGGCGTGCAGCGTCATCTCAAGGTGATCGGCATCTTCGCGCGCATTTGCCATCGTGATGGCAAGCCGCGCTACTTGGGCGATGTGCCGCGCTTCTTCGACTATATAGAAGCGGTGATTGTCCGCCGCCCTGAGTTGGCGCCGCTGGACGAACTCCTTCGCAGCCTGCGCCCCTCGGCCGGAGTGGATGCATGAAGGCCATGATCCTGGCGGCGGGCAAGGGCGAGCGCATGCGCCCTCTGACGCTCACCACGCCCAAGCCATTGATCCGTGTCGCCGGCACTCCCTTGATCGAATATCACCTGCGGGCATTGGTCGCCGCCGGGTTTGACGAGATTGTCATCAATCACGCCTGGCTCGGCCAGCAGATCGAAGACTACCTGGGGGACGGCTCGCGGTTCGGCGTGCGCATTATCTATTCGCCGGAAGGCGAGCCGCTGGAAACCGGCGGCGGGATTTTCCGGGCCCTGCCGCTGCTGGGCGATGAAGCGTTCCTCGTGGTCAATGGCGACATATGGACTGACTTCGATTTCAGCAGCCTGCACCGTCCGCTCGACGCCTTGGTTCATCTGGTGCTGGTGGACAATCCTGAACACCACCCAGGCGGCGATTTCATCCTGACCGACGGAAAGGTTCATGAAGGCGCGTCGACGGCCGACAAACTGACCTATAGCGGCATTGCCGTCCTGCATCCGCGATTGTTCGACGGCTGCGCGGACGGCGCGTTCAAGCTCGCACCGTTGCTGCGCAAGGCCATGGATCAAGGGCAGGCCAGCGGCGAACGCTTGCAAGGGCATTGGGTCGATGTGGGGACACTTGAACGTTTGGCACAGGTTGAAAAATTGATAGAAGCGAGCCGTTGATATGTGGTGGCCAGGGACTCTGATCGGAGCGGGAGCAGGCTTTGCCATAGCCAGCATCCCGGGGGCCATGCTTGGCGCGTTGCTGGGGCAGGCGCTGGACAGGCGCCTGAACGTGCACAGCTGGGCACAAGTGCGTGAACGCCTGGGCGGGCGCCCGGCGTTGCGCAACGATGAATTGTTGTTTGTGTTGCTCGGACGCTTGGCGAAAAGCGATGGCCGCGTTGTTGACGGCCATATTCAGCAGGCTCGCCAGGAAATGCGCGCGCTTGATTTGAGCGAGCCGGCGCAACGTCGTGCCATCGCGGCGTTCAACCGGGGCAAGTCCGAGCATGATCGCCTGCGCGGTTATCTGCGTCGCCTCGCCACCCAACCTCATGCGGCCGAAGGCGTGCTACGCGCCTGCTGGCGAATGGTCTGGGCCGATGGCCGTGCGGGAGCCAGCGAGCGCGAGCTGCTTGCCCAATGGGGCAAGTGGCTCGGCTGGACGCCGCAGCAGGTCCAGGCGCTGGCGATGGACTACGAACCGCAGAAACTGTCGCAACCCACGACTGGCATGACTTATCAGGAGGCATTGCGATTGCTGGGGGTTTCGGGCGCCAGTGAACCGCCTCAAATCAAGCGGGCCTACCGCCGCTTGCTCAGCCGCCATCACCCGGACAAGATCGCCGGCAGCGGAGCCACGCCTTCGCAGGTTCGTGAGGCCACCGACAAGACCCGGGAGTTGCACAATGCCTATCGCTTGATTCGCGAGCGAAGGGATTTCCGCTAGATCGCGGCACCTGTGGCGAGGGAGCTTAGTCTCACTCCCCCGGATTCTGCGGATTCAACCAGCCCCGAATCCGACGGAACAGTTGCTCTTGTTCCGCCGACCGGTTTGGCAGGGCCTTGAGGGCTACCTGGCTGAAGGTCGAGCCTTTCAAGCGTTTGCTCGCTTGCAGGCGTTCCAGCGCCGCGTTGCGGTCCTGCGGTTTGTCCATGTAGAAGATATCGGCGGTCGCCAGCTTCAGGGTTGGCGTCAGCTCTGCCAGGCCAGGTTTAGCGGTGACCGGGGCCTGGGCTGCGACCATCACGAAGCGCTCGATCTGCGAAGGCTGCTTTTCGCTAAGGTAGCGCGCTGCCCAATAGGCGCCCGTGCCATGGCCCAGCAGCACAATGCTGCGGGCGCTCTGCTGTTCGGCGTAGGCCAGGGCTGCGTCGATGCGGGCGAAAATACGCTCGGCATCGGCCTTGGCATGTTCTTCGCCGGTTTCAGCGATGACCGCATCCGCCGCCTCGGCTTCGCCCCCGGTCACTTGCTCGATCGGTGCCGCAGTCGTGGTGTCTGGTGCCGCGGCAGCGACATCCGCGGGCTTGGTTTCGGGGGGTGTTTCCACTGTGCGCGGAGCGATGACGTCGCTTTGCAGGTCCGGTAGCGTAATACTCAGGCTGCTCCATTCGACATCAGGCAGTTTCTTGCGCAGGGGGCCGACTGCTTGAGGCCAATCAGCGGTTTCACCGGCACCGGGGATTATGATGACTGCACCCTTGGGCTCGCTGGTATTGGCAGGCTTCCACAGCGCGAGAAAAGCATCGCTGCCGGTTTGGAGCTGTTGCTGTTCCTGGGCAGGCACTTTTCTTACGAGCGCCGCGGCTTCTTCCTGGCTACGCTCGAGCAAAGGTTGGCGTTCGACCGGTTTGTCCCCGGCGGGTTGCTCCGCCGCGGCGGGCGCCGTTTCGCCAGCCTGTACAGAAAATGCACTCGGCAGGATCAGCGACAGGCACAATGCTGGCAACGCCAGGCGATAAACAGAGGGCATCGGATATTCCATGACCAGAAGTATTTCCGGCAGCCTAATGGGTTGGTCAGTATTTGTCAGTGCATGAGACTTCTATGATGCGTTTTTGCTGCCTGTGGGTTATCGGCTGTTTATGGCTTCCCTTGATGGCATGGGCTGCGCCCGGGCCGCAGACCCATGGAGTGCAATTGAGCGCAGAACAGCGCCAATGGTTGACACAGCATCAACCGCTGCGTGTCGGCCTGGTACTGCAGGCGCCTTATGCGCAGTACGACCGGCGTGTGCAACGTTTGTCCGGCACCAACGTCGAGTTGATGCAATGGCTGGGCAGGGCGCTGAACGTCGAGCTGACGTGGCGCAATTTCCAAGACGTCGCGCAGCTGGAAGCAGCGGTGCGCGACGGCGAAATCGATGTCGCTCCCGGCCTGACCCAGACCCCGGTCGGGCTCAGGCTCTGGCAGTTTTCCGACCCTTACATGCGCGTGCCGCAATTGATCGTCGGCGCGCAAAAGGGCGCTGAGGGCGTGGAGTTGGAGAAGCTCGACGGCCAGGTCCGAGTTGCGGTGCGCATGCCCAGCGCCACGGCCGATTATCTGCGCGGCAATTATCCGGCGCTGAACCTGCAAGGCGTGCCGATGGAGCGTGAGGCGCTGCAACTATTGCTGACCCAGCAGGCCCGATACGCAGTGGTCGATGAGGCGCAGCTTGGACGGTTGATGGTCGAGCCCGAATTCTCCGAGCTGGCCGTGGTGGGCGATATTGGTTCACCACAGTTGCTACGGGTCGCCACGCGCCGGGACTGGCCCCAGCTGGCGCAGATTATTGACACAGGCCTTCAAGCGATCCCGGCCAAGGAGCTGGAGCAACTGCACAGTCGTTGGCTCAAGCCCAAATACCCGCGCCTGACCGAAACCCCGGGTTTCTGGCAGAACCTGACCTTGCTCTTGCTGGCGATGCTGCTCGCCAGCGTGGCCATCGTGTTCTGGCAACGCCGTCAGCAACGCGCACTGGAGCGCCGCTTGCGTACCGCGCGCGAGGACATCGTTCAGCGTACCGCCAGCGAAGAAGCCTTGCGCCTGACGCAGTTTTCCATCGACCAGAGCACGGTCGGCATCCTCTGGGTCAACTGGGACAGTCATGTGCGCTACGCCAACCGCGCCGCTGAAACCATGTTGGGCTACGCCTCGGGCGCGATCATCGACCGGCCGCTGATCGATTTCGAGCCGGGCTTGCACATGGACCGCTGGTTGAATTTATGGAAGCGCGCCCGCGCCAGTGAAGACGGGCCGCAGAGTTTCGAGACCGAATGCGTGCGAGCCGATGGCAGTATCCTGCCGGCCGACGTTTCCCTGAGCTTCTTGCGCTTTCGTGATGCCGAATACCTGGTGGTCTACCTCAACGACGTGACCGAGCGGCGACGCGCATTGGCGGCTTTGCGCGAAAGCGAGGCGCGGCTGCAAGGCATCGCCGCCAACGTGCCGGGCTTGGTCTTTCGCCTGGAGCGGGCGCCGGTGACCGGGCAGATCGATTTTGCCTACATCAGCGAAGGCAGCGAAAGTCTGGTGGGCTACTCTCCGGCGACCCTGGCCCGCAGCGATACCGGGCTGCGCAGCCTGGTGCACCCGGAAGACAAGGCTGACTATCACCGCACCCAGGACCAGGCGCTGGACAGCGATAGCGACTGGTCATGGCAAGGCCGCATCCTCACCCGCGACGGTCAGCAACGCTGGGCCGAGATCAAGGCAATCACACGCCGTCTCGAGGATGGCGCCTACGTCTGGGACGGAATCGTCTGGGACATCACCGAAAGCAAGCGCATCGAACTGGAACTGGCCAGCTCTCGGGAGCAGTTGCGTGAATTGTCGGCGCACCTGGAAAGCGTGCGGGAGGAGGAAAAAGCGCGCATTGCCCGGGAGGTTCACGATGAGCTGGGTCAGATGCTGACGGTGCTGAAGCTGGAGACGTCCATGTGTGAATTGGCCTACGCTCAGCTGGATCCTGGCCTGCAAGAGCGGCTCAACAGCATGAAACGCCTGATCGCCCAATTGTTCCAGTTGGTGCGGGACGTGGCGACGGCTTTGCGCCCGCCAATTCTCGATGCCGGTATCGCCTCGGCCATTGAATGGCAGGCCCGGCGCTTCGAGGCGCGCACGCAGATTCCCTGTCTGGTGCAGGTTCCTGACAACTTGCCGCCATTGAGCGACGCCAAGGCCATCGGCCTGTTCCGGATTCTCCAGGAAGCCCTGACCAATGTGATGCGCCATGCCCAGGCGCATACTGTGGAACTGACGCTGACTCAGCAAGGCCACCAGTTGTGTCTGACGGTCAGCGACGACGGTGTAGGATTTATCGCTGATACCGGGCGGCCGACATCGTTCGGCCTGGTCGGCATGCGCGAGCGAGTGTTGATCATGGGAGGGCGGTTGACCCTGGAAAGTGAGCCGGGCGAGGGGACGACCCTCGCCGTGTGGGTACCGCTGGACAAGCCGCAACTCGATTGATGTGCACGAAAACCTGTGTGGGCGAGCTTGCTCGCGATGATTCCAAACCTGGAGAAGAACCGTGATCCGTGTACTGGTAGCCGAAGACCACACCATCGTCCGTGAAGGTATCAAGCAATTGATCGGCCTGGCCAAGGATCTGGTGGTGGTGGGGGAGGCGAGCAATGGTGAGCAATTGCTCGAGACCTTGCGGCACGTGCCGTGCGAAGTGGTGCTGCTGGATATTTCCATGCCGGGCGTCAACGGCCTGGAGGCGATCCCGCGGATCCGGGCACTGAACAATCCGCCGGCCATCCTGGTGCTGTCGATGCATGACGAGGCGCAAATGGCCGCTCGCGCCCTGAAGGTCGGTGCCGCCGGCTACGCCACCAAGGACAGCGACCCAGCCTTGCTGCTCATGGCGATTCGCAAGGTCGCGGCCGGTGGCCGATATATTGATCCGGACCTGGCTGATCGCATGGTCTTCGAAGTGGGCCTGACCGATACGCGGCCACTGCACTCGCTGTTATCGGAGCGCGAATTCTCGGTCTTCGAACGCCTCGCGCAAGGCGCCAACGTCAATGACATCGCCCAGCAGTTAGCCCTGAGCAGCAAGACCATCAGTACCCATAAGGCGCGGTTGATGCAAAAGCTCAACATCACCTCGCTGGCCGAACTGGTGAAGTACGCCATGGAGCACAAGTTGCTCTGAACCTCCACGCCGTTCCCACAGGGTTTCGTGTCGGCATATCCATTTACGACACGCCTCACTACTGCATTTGCCCCTACTTGCAGCGTGCCGCTTGAAACCCGCAGCTGCATTTATCCAATCCCGCCATCCTTGTAGGGAAATCCCTACCCCGGCTCTTCCACCCGGCTGAGGCGATTCTCTCCTGCGCCCCGATTTGCGTGGGTCCCGGGCTCCACTAGGCTTGGACTCACAAGCAGTCATCAATACAAAAGGTGCGGGTATGAGCCAGGTCGATTCAAGCGCGGGGACCAGTGATGTGCTGGTCAGCTTTCGTGGTGTGCAAAAGAGCTACGACGGCGAGAACCTGATCGTCAAGGACCTCAACCTGGACATTCGCAAAGGCGAGTTCCTGACCCTGCTCGGGCCTTCCGGCTCCGGCAAGACCACCAGCCTGATGATGCTCGCCGGTTTCGAGACCCCGACCGCCGGCGAGATCCAATTGGCCGGTCGCTCGATCAATAACGTGCCGCCGCACAAGCGCGACATCGGCATGGTGTTCCAGAACTACGCCTTGTTCCCACACATGACCGTCGCCGAGAACCTGGCCTTCCCGCTGACCGTGCGCGGCCTGAACAAGAGCGACGTCGGTGATCGGGTCAAGCGTGTCCTGAGCATGGTGCAGTTGGATACCTTCGCCCAACGCTACCCAGCGCAATTGTCCGGTGGACAGCAACAGCGGGTAGCCCTGGCGCGGGCGCTGGTGTTCGAACCGCAACTGGTGTTGATGGACGAACCCCTCGGCGCACTGGACAAACAATTGCGCGAACACATGCAGATGGAAATCAAGCACCTGCACCAGCGCCTCGGCGTCACCGTTGTCTACGTGACCCACGACCAGGGCGAAGCCCTGACCATGTCCGACCGCGTGGCCGTGTTCCACCAAGGCGAGATCCAGCAGATCGCGCCTCCGCGTACCTTGTACGAAGAACCGAAGAACACCTTCGTCGCCAACTTCATCGGTGAAAACAACCGCCTCAACGGCCGCCTGCACAGTCAGACCGGTGATCGCTGCCTGGTGGAACTGGGGCGCGGCGAGAAAGTCGAGGCGCTGGCCGTCAATGTCGGCCAGCCTGGGGAGCCGGTCACGCTGTCGATCCGGCCGGAGCGGGTCAGCCTCAACGGTTCCAGCGAACAATGTGTCAACCGCTTCTCAGGGAGGGTGGCGGAATTCATCTATCTGGGCGACCACGTCCGGGTTCGCCTGGAAGTCTGCGGCAAGAACGACTTCTTCGTGAAACAGCCGATTGCCGAGCTCGATCCCGGGCTCGCCGTCGGGGACGTGGTTCCGCTTGGCTGGCAAGTCGAGCATGTGCGTGCGCTCGATCCCCTTCTAGAGGCGAATTGATCGCCCCCCTGCTGTAACCAACACCAACCCTGCACGTGGAGAGAACAATAAATGTTGAGATCCCTGAAGTTCACAGCCCTGACACTGGGCATGATGGGTGCGGCAAGCGCGATGGCGGCGGGCCCGGACCTGACCGTGGTGTCTTTCGGCGGGGCGAACAAGGCGGCTCAGGTCAAAGCCTTCTACGCACCGTGGGAAGCGGCCGGCAACGGCAAGATCGTGGCCGGCGAATACAACGGCGAAATGGCCAAGGTCAAGGCCATGGTCGATACCAAGAGCGTTTCCTGGGACCTGGTTGAAGTCGAGTCCCCGGAACTGTCCCGTGGTTGCGACGAAGACATGTTCGAGCAACTCGATCCGGCGCTGTTCGGCAAGGCCGAGGATTACGTCAAGGGCGCTATCCAACCTTGCGGCGTAGGCTTCTTCGTATGGTCGACCGTGTTGGCCTACAATGCCGACAAGCTCAAGACCGCACCGACCAGCTGGGTGGACTTCTGGGACACCAAGCAATTCCCAGGCAAGCGCGGCCTGCGCAAGGGCGCCAAGTACACCTTGGAATTCGCCCTGATGGCCGACGGCGTAGCGCCGAAAGACGTCTACAAAGTGCTGGCCGGCAAAGATGGCCAGGACCGCGCGTTCAAGAAGCTCGACGAGCTCAAGCCGAACATCCAATGGTGGGAAGCTGGCGCCCAACCGCCGCAATACCTCGCTTCCGGTGACGTGGTCATGAGCTCGGCGTACAACGGCCGGATCGCCGCGGTGCAGAAGGAAAGCAATCTGAAAGTGGTGTGGAACGGCGGCATCTACGACTTCGACGCCTGGGCCATCCCGCGCGGCCTGGACAAGGACCGCGCCGAGGCGGCGAAGAAATTCATCGCCTTCTCTGTGGCGCCACAGCAGCAGAAGACCTACTCGGAAAACATCGCCTACGGTCCGGCCAACACCCAGGCAGTGCCGTTGCTGGCCAAGGATGTCTTGAAGGACATGCCGACCACCCCGGAAAACATCGCCAACCAGGTGCAGATCGACGTCAGCTTCTGGGCTGACAACGGCGAGCAACTGGAGCAGCGTTTCAACTCCTGGGCGGCGAAGTAACCGCTGATAGAGATCGTCCCACGCTCCGCGTGGGAACGATCGGTTCAGAAGCCACCGTTTCGAAAGAACAGAGGCGGCCCGCCGCCCCTGTAACGATAAAAGATTTGCGGAGTTCGCCATGGCCATCGCCGTTCCACTGAACGCGGGCACCAGCCCCACCCTCAAGCAGCGGCTCAAGCGCGCCGAGCGGGTCAACCGCTGGAAGGCCCAGGCCCTGATCGCGCCGTTGGTGCTGTTTTTGTTGCTGGTGTTCCTGGTGCCCATCGTCGCGCTGCTATTCAAAAGCGTCAGCAACCCGGAAGTGGTGGGCGCCATGCCGCGCACCGTCGCTGCCGTCGCTGCATGGGACGGACGCGGTTTGCCGGGCGAGCCGGTGTACAAGGCTGCCAGTGAAGACTTGGCCGAAGCCCGCAAGAATCAGACCCTGGGTGACTTGTCCAAGCGCCTGAACATGGAACTGGCCGGCTATCGCAGCCTGCTGACCAAGACCGCTCGGGCGTTGCCGTTTGCCTCCGAGCCGACCTCTTATAAAGAAGCGTTGGAGAACCTCGATGAGCGTTGGGGCGACCCGGCGTACTGGCAGGTGATCCGCCGCAACACCAGCGACGTCACCCCGTATTACTTGCTGGCGGCAGTCGATCACCGCATCGATGACCTCGGCGAGCTGGCCCCGGCCACCCCAGACCAGGCGATCTATCTCGACATCTTCACCCGGACCTTCTGGATGGGCCTGGTGATCACCTCGATCTGCCTGGTGCTGGCCTATCCGCTGGCCTACTTGCTGGCGAACCTGCCATCGCGCCAAAGCAACCTGTTGATGATCCTGGTGTTGTTGCCGTTCTGGACCTCGATCCTGGTGCGGGTGGCGGCGTGGATCGTGTTGCTGCAATCGGGTGGCTTGATCAACAGCGCCTTGATGGCCATCGGCATCATCGATAAGCCCCTGGAGCTGGTGTTCAACCGCGTCGGCGTGTACATCTCCATGGTCCACATCCTGCTGCCGTTCATGATCCTGCCGATCTACAGCGTGATGAAGGGCATCTCGCCCACTTACATGCGGGCAGCGATTTCCCTGGGGTGCCACCCGTTCGCCAGTTTCTGGCGGGTGTACTTCCCACAAACCTATGCCGGTGTCGGCGCCGGTTGCCTGTTGGTGTTCATCCTTGCCATCGGCTACTACATCACGCCGGCGCTGCTAGGCAGCCCGAACGACCAGATGGTCAGCTACTTCGTCGCGTTCTACACCAACACCAGCATCAACTGGGGCATGGCCACGGCGCTCGGCGGGCTGCTGTTGCTGGCGACCATCGTGCTTTATCTGATTTACAGCTGGCTGGTGGGCGCCAGCCGCCTGCGCCTGAGCTAAGGGGAGATCGAAATGCTGAGTCCTTACATGTCCCCCGTCGAACGGGTGTGGTTCTACAGCTTGCGCATACTCTGCGGGCTGATCCTGTTGTTCCTGATCCTGCCGGTGCTGGTGATCATCCCGTTGTCGTTCAACTCCGGCAGCTTCCTGGTGTACCCGCTGCAAGGTTTTTCGCTGCAGTGGTACCACGACTTCTTCGCTTCGGCGGAGTGGATGCGGGCCTTGAAGAACAGCATCATTGTTGCCCCGGCGGCGACGTTGCTGGCGATGATCTTCGGTACGCTGGCGGCGATTGGCCTGACCCGTGGCGACTTCCCGGGCAAGGCGCTGGTGATGGCCCTGGTCATTTCGCCCATGGTGGTGCCGGTCGTGATCATCGGGGTTGCCAGCTACCTGTTTTTCGCACCGCTGGGAATGGGCAACAGTTTCTTCTCGTTGATCGTGGTCCACGCGGTACTGGGCGTACCGTTCGTCATCATCACGGTATCGGCGACCTTGCAGGGCTTCAATCACAACCTGGTTCGCGCCGCCGCCAGCCTCGGAGCCTCGCCACTGACGGCGTTTCGCCGGGTGACCCTGCCGCTGATCGCCCCTGGCGTGATTTCCGGCGCGCTGTTCGCCTTCGCGACATCGTTCGACGAGGTGGTAGTGACCCTGTTCCTCGCTGGCCCTGAGCAGGCAACTCTGCCACGGCAGATGTTCAGCGGCATCCGCGAAAACCTCAGCCCCACCATCGCGGCGGCGGCGACGCTGCTGATTGCCTTCTCGGTGATCCTGTTGCTGACATTGGAATGGTTGCGTGGGCGTAGCGAGAAGCTGCGCACTACCCAAGTCTGACGGCCTGCTGAGGAACCATTGTGGGTGCGAGCCTGCTCCAACAATGATTCCTCATCGCATTCACGCGCTGAATGACAAGCTAACCGTCAATCCCAAGCTATCCTTGTGCCAGCCCATTCTCGAACAAGAGGCCGCGCACAATGAGTCTTTCCTCGTTCAAGATCGCCCACAAACTCATCACTGGCGCCGCTGCCATCGAGCAACTGGCCGCCGAGCTGACGCGCCTGGACGTCGACAATCCGTTGATCGTGACCGATGCGGCGCTGGTCAAGTCCGGCACCGTCGACTTGGCCTTGCAGCACCTGGGCGGGCGCGACTACGAGATCTTCGACCGGGTCATGCCCGATCCGGAAATCGCCATCGTCGAAGACTGCATGCAAGCCTACCGCGACGGTGGGCATGACGGCCTGATTGGCCTGGGCGGCGGCAGTGCCATCGACATCGCCAAGTGCGTGGGCGTCTATGCCGGATACCACGGCGAGTTGCAGGATATGTTCGGCGTCGACCAGGTGCCGCGCAAAGGCCCGCCGATGATCGCCATCCCGACCACGGCCGGAACCGGGTCGGAAGTTACCAACGTGGCAATTCTCTCCGACAAGGCCGCGCAACTGAAAAAAGGCATCGTCAGCGATTACCTGTTGCCGGACGTGGCGCTGGTCAGCCCGCAAATGACGCTCACCTGCCCACGCGGCGTAACGGCTGCCAGTGGCGTGGATGCGCTGGTGCACGCCATCGAGGCCTACCTGTCCCTCAATGCTTCGCCGATTACCGATGCCCTGGCCATCGGTGCAATCAAGCTGATTACCCGCGCGTTGCCCAAGGCCTACGCCAATCCTAATCATCTGCAGGCCCGTGAAGACATGGCCACGGCCAGCCTGATGGCCGGCATGGCCTTTGGTAATGCCGGGGTCGGGGCCGTGCATGCGCTGGCCTATCCATTGGGCGGTCGCTTCCATGTGTCCCATGGTGTGGCGAATGCCTTGTTGCTGCCGTATGTGATGGCGTGGAACAAGATGGCCTGCGTCGAGCGCATGCGCGACATCGCCGAGGCCATGGGCCTCAGGACCGCCCACCTGAGTGATCTCGAAGCGGCCGACGAAGCCGTGGAGGCGATGGTCGCCTTGTGCGCCGCCGTGCAGATTCCCCAGGGCCTGAGCGGACTGGGCGTGACCGAGGACGTGATCCCTTCCATGGCGGTGGAAGCCGCGGGGATCGAGCGCCTGATGCGAAACAACCCGCGCCAACTGAGCGCCGCCGATATCGAGAAGATCTACCGCGCGGCGTATTGATCGATTGTCACGGTGGGCGCGCCAAATCTTGAGGTATACAATGCGCGCCATCGTGATTTCGCTCAAAACAGGTGCGTCATGCAGCCCTTCGCTATTGCTCCGTCGATTCTCTCCGCCGACTTCGCCCGCCTGGGCGAGGAAGTGGACAACGTTCTGGCCGCCGGGGCCGACATCGTGCACTTCGATGTCATGGACAACCACTACGTACCCAACCTGACCATCGGCCCGATGGTCTGCGCGGCGCTGCGCAAATACGGCATCACCGCGCCGATCGATGCGCACCTGATGGTCAGTCCGGTGGATCGCATCGTTGGTGATTTCATCGAGGCTGGCGCGACCTACATCACCTTCCATCCGGAAGCTACGCTGCATGTCGACCGTTCCTTGCAGTTGATCCGCGAAGGCGGGTGCAAGGCCGGCCTGGTGTTCAACCCGGCCACGCCCTTGGACGTGCTCAAGTACGTGATGGACAAGGTCGACATGGTCCTGCTGATGAGCGTCAACCCTGGCTTCGGCGGGCAGAAGTTCATCCCGGGCACCCTCGACAAGCTGCGCGAAGCCCGTGCGCTGATCGATGCCTCGGGCCGTGACATCCGCCTGGAAATCGATGGTGGCGTGAATGTGAACAATATTCGTGAAATCGCCGCGGCCGGCGCCGACACCTTTGTCGCCGGCTCTGCGATCTTCAACGCGCCGAACTATGCAGAAGTGATTGAAAAGATGCGTTCTGAACTGGCCCTGGCTCGTCCATGAGCGGCTTCGAGCAGCTGTTTCCCGGCAGCTTGCCGCGTCTGGTGATGTTCGACCTTGATGGCACATTGGTCGATTCGGTTCCGGATCTCGCGGCGGCTGTGGACACGATGCTGCTCAAGCTCGGACGCCCGCCCGCCGGCATCGATGCGGTGCGCCACTGGGTCGGCAATGGCGCGCCCATGCTGGTGCGCCGGGCCCTGGCCAACGACATTGATGCCCAAGGCGTCGATGACGCCGAGGCCGAGCAGGCGCTGGCGTTGTTCAATGAAGCCTATGAAGACAATCACCAGCTGACGGTGGTCTATCCCGGCGTGCGCTCCACCCTCAAGTGGCTGAAAAAGCAGGGCGTGGAAATGGCCCTGATCACCAACAAGCCGGAACGCTTCGTCGCGCCGCTGCTGGACCAGATGAAGATCGGCCGCTATTTCCGCTGGATCATCGGCGGCGATACCTTGCCGCAGAAAAAACCGGATCCGGCCGCGCTGTTCTTCGTCATGAAAATGGCCAACATCCCAGCCTCCCAATCCTTGTTCGTCGGCGATTCGCGCAGCGATGTGCTGGCGGCCAAGGCGGCAGGGGTCAAGTGCGTGGCCCTGAGTTACGGCTACAACCACGGCCGGCCCATCGCCGAAGAGTTTCCGACGCTGGTGATCGATGATTTGCGCCTGTTAATTCCCGGTTGCCTGGACCCGGCCGCTGAGATAACGTTGCCCGACGCTGTTCAATCCTCTTCTGGAAACGCCATCGTGGTGGTCACTCGCAAACTCTGGATGAAAGTCATGAAGGCCCTGGCCCGCTGGCGTTGGCGCGCCTGACGTGATCCTGGCCGGTTATCCGGCGCGTTTGCATACCTGACTGTCAGCTCCTCTTGCCACGAGGCACACCATGATCCGCGAAGAATTCCTGCGTCTAGCCGCTGCCGGCTACAACCGTATCCCGCTTGCCTGCGAAACCCTGGCCGACTTCGACACGCCGTTGTCGATCTACCTCAAGCTGGCCGACCAGCCCAACTCCTACCTGCTCGAATCGGTTCAGGGCGGAGAGAAGTGGGGGCGTTACTCCATCATTGGCTTGCCGTGCCGCACCGTATTGCGGGTTCATGGCCATCGCATCAGCGTAACCCAGGACGATGTTGAGATCGAAAGCCTCGAAGTCGAGGATCCGCTGGCGTTCGTCGAGTCCTTCAAGGCCCGCTACAACGTGCCAACCATTCCGGGCCTGCCGCGTTTCAACGGTGGCCTGGTGGGGTATTTCGGCTATGACTGCGTGCGCTATGTGGAGAAACGCCTCGGCACCTGTCCGAACCCTGATCCGCTTGGGGTGCCGGACATTTTGCTGATGGTCTCCGACGCGGTCGTGGTCTTCGATAACCTCGCCGGCAAGATGCACGCCATCGTCCTCGCCGACCCGTCCCGGGAAGATGCCTACGAGCAAGGTCAGGAAAGCCTGCAGGCGCTGCTGGAAAAACTTCGCCAGCCAATCACCCCGCGCCCCGGCCTGGACTTCAGCAAGCAGTCGGCGGCCGACCCGGTGTTCCGTTCCAGCTTCACCCAGGACGATTACGAACGGGCCGTCGATACCATCAAGGAATACATCCTCGCCGGCGACTGCATGCAGGTCGTGCCGTCGCAACGGATGTCCATCGACTTCAAGGCAGCGCCCATCGACCTCTACCGGGCGCTGCGCTGCTTCAACCCCACGCCGTACATGTACTTCTTCAACTTCGGCGACTTCCACGTCGTGGGCAGTTCGCCGGAAGTACTGGTGCGCGTCGAAGACAACTTGATTACCGTTCGACCGATTGCCGGCACTCGTCCCCGTGGCGCCACGGAGGAGGCTGACCGGGCGCTGGAAGAGGACCTGCTGTCGGACGACAAGGAAATCGCCGAGCACTTGATGCTGATCGACCTGGGGCGCAACGACACCGGGCGGGCCTCGGAAGTGGGGTCGGTGAAGCTCACCGAGAAAATGGTGATCGAGCGCTATTCAAACGTGATGCATATCGTCTCCAACGTCACCGGCCAGTTGAAGGCCGGGCTGACGGCAATGGACGCTTTGCGGGCGATACTGCCGGCGGGCACCTTGTCCGGCGCGCCGAAAATCCGCGCGATGGAAATTATCGACGAATTGGAGCCGGTCAAGCGAGGTGTGTACGGCGGGGCCGTGGGTTATTTTGCCTGGAACGGCAACATGGACACTGCGATTGCCATTCGCACTGCGGTCATCAAGAACGGCGAGCTGCACGTGCAGGCCGGCGGCGGCATCGTCGCCGACTCGGTGCCTGCGCTGGAATGGGAAGAAACCCTGAACAAGCGTCGGGCCATGTTCCGCGCCGTGGCGTTGGCTGAGCAGACCTCGAACGACTGATAGGCCTGCTACAAACAACTGTGGCGAGGGAGCAAGCTCCCTCGCCACAAGTCCTTCAGGCAACTCCAGTCAGAAATCCAGGCTGACCCCCAGGCTCACGCCTTGCTGGGTCAGGTCATCATCCTTGCGCAACGTATAACCGCCCCGCAGCGCCAGGTCATTGGTCAACTTGTGACGGACGCCCAGGCTCAGGCGATTCAAGTGGCTCTGTGGTGTGTAGCCTTCAAGCGTGAAGTCGTTGGCTGGCAAGCTGTTGAGGGCGATGTTGACCTTTTGCGTGTCGTCTTCGTACTCGCGTTCGTGGGCATATTCGCCAAACAGCTGGGTCTGCCGGGTGATGTTGTATTTGCCCTGCAAGCCAATGCCCAGGCGTTTCGAGTCGCGGGTCTGGTCATCGAAGGTCAGGGCCGTGGAACGGTTGCTCTTTTCCGAATATCCGTCCACCTCAACCTTTGCATAGTCCGCGCTGACGAACGGCGAGAGATGCCATTCGCTGCCCGGCTGGGCAATGTCGTAGCCCACCCGCGTGCTGAAGGCCCACAGATGGCCGTCCGTGTCGCCTTTTTCCTGGGCTTCGTTGACACCCAGGTCGAATTTGCGTTCCAGGTTGTCGTAGTCGAGCTTGCCGCCGGTCAGCGCTGCATCGGCCCACCAGCGGTTCTGCTGGAACTGGGCGAAAGCGGTCGCCAGGTAGCTGTTGAGCTTGTACGTCGAATCGTTAGCGCCTGCGTCCATGTCTTGGCGGTACAACCCGGCAGCTACACCCACGCGCCAGGCCTCGTTGAGGCGATAGCTGCCGCCGACGTTGAGGCTGTAGCCGCTGCCGTCGGCACTGGCGCCGCTGTCCTGGCTGTCCAGGTCCATGTGCTGGCCGCCGCCTGCGACGATGGCGCGCCATTGGCCGACCGCCTGCCAGTCCTCCCAGTCCGATTGCCATTGGCTGCGCAGTTCATCCTGATGGGCGCGTAAGGTCGAATGGGCCATTTCCGGCAGCAATGTCAGTTCCCACGGAGCCGCCAATAGGGAATAGGCGTAGTCGGCAATCAGCTTCTGCCCGGATTCGGTGGGGTGGACCGCGTCGTTATAGATCAGTTTGCTGGGATCGGGCGTGGCGCTGTTGATGCCGTAAGTAGGGTTTTCCGTGCAGCCGTTGCCGCTGAAGCACGTGGCGGTAAGATTCTCTCCGGTGGCGAGGCCGAATCGTGCCGGATCAGCGAAGCTTTCCTTTAGCAACAGCGGTACGTTCAACGGAATGATTTCAGCGTCGATGCCCTGCAGTCGCGTGATCAGTTGTTGGTTGAACTGGTTGCCCAGCTGCGACACAGCGCCTTGCAGTGGCGTGCCATTGAGGGCTGGTGTAAGCCCCAGGTCGGGCAACAACCAGACCATTACATAGCGGGCACCGGCGGTTTGCAGGACTTGGACGCTGTCGGCCAGGCGGTCCGCGGCGGCGTTCGCTTGTGCGGGAGTCAGCACCAGGCCTTGAAGGAAATCGTTACCACCACCGGAGATGTAGTACAGCGCATCCGGATCGGCACGCAGGCCATTGGATTGTAAATAACCGGGACGGCTGCGCTCACCGGTGTCGGAAATGCCGGTAATCGATTCGAGGATCTGGTCGGTGCGATAACCACCCACCGCCCAGTTATTGCCATCTGCCAGCCCCTGGCCGGCGCGCACAGCCGAAGTGGAGGCGGCGGTCTCGTCACTGGAGTAGCCCAGGCGCCCGCCGAGTAGTTGGGTGGAGTTGGCCGAGTAGGCCTCGCCGCTGCCGTCCGTGTAGATCGGGCCGGTTCGGTTGGTATAGCGCTCGGTCGAGCCGGGTGGGCCACCGGCATCGGTGAATTGGCCGGCGTCGTTGAGACTGTCCCCGAACACAATGAACTTGGAATAAGGATTGGGAGCGGCGCCTGCCTGGGCACACGCTACCGCCAGCAGGCAACCGGCAAGCGGTACGAACAACGTCTGTTTGATCATGAGAAGGTCCTTTTCAATCTTGTTTTTATAGAAAAACGAAACGACAGTACCAAATGCTTCCCGCGCTCTGCCACCCGTCGGCTGGCATCGTGATTGTTTAGAGTCCCTGCGGGCCCGTCTTATTGCGTGCTCCGCCCAGCTAAGTTACTGTGCCGGAACGTATGAACGAGACTTCCCCCGTGTCGATTGTCAGCAAACTTCTGAATCAATTGATCAAGGCTCACGCCCGCTGGCGTTGGCGCGCCTGAACGTTCCATGCCGGCCAAGCCGGACTTGTACCGATTTGCCTTCTTTACCCGCTTGAAAGCCGCTTTGCAGGCACATCGCTGTCCTGCCCAGCGCAGCACCGTGCGGGTCACTCTTCGAAGGCTGTATTCCAAGTCAGTGTATTCAATAGGTTGTTTACGCCATGTTGCTGATGATCGATAACTACGACTCCTTTACCTACAACGTTGTGCAGTACCTCGGCGAGCTGGGCTCCGAGGTCAAGGTAGTGCGCAATGACGAGCTCACCATCGCTGAAATCGAGGCCCTCAAGCCTGAGCGCATCGTGGTCTCGCCTGGCCCATGCACGCCGACCGAAGCGGGCGTCTCCATCGAGGCTATCAAGTATTTTGCCGGCAAGTTGCCAATACTCGGCGTCTGCCTGGGCCATCAGTCCATCGGCCAGGCGTTTGGTGGCGACGTCGTGCGCGCCCGACAAGTCATGCATGGCAAGACCAGTCCGGTTTTCCACGAAGACAAGGGTGTTTTCGAGGGCCTGAACCATCCGCTTACCGTCACGCGCTACCATTCCCTGATCGTCAAGCGTGAGACGTTGCCGGATTGCCTGGAGTTGACCGCCTGGACCCAGCTCGAAGACGGCTCGGTGGATGAAATCATGGGCCTGCGACACAAGACGTTAAATATCGAAGGTGTGCAATTCCACCCCGAGTCTATCCTCACTGAACAGGGCCACGAGCTGTTCGCCAACTTCCTCAAACAAACCGGCGGCACGCGCTAAGGACTTTTCATGGACATCAAGACAGCCCTGAACCGTATCGTCGGCCAGCTCGACCTGAGTACCGACGAGATGCGCGACGTGATGCGCGAGATCATGACTGGCCAGTGTACAGACGCGCAGATCGGCGCGTTCATGATGGCCATGCGCATGAAGAGCGAGAGCATCGATGAAATCGTCGGTGCGGTCACGACCATGCGAGAGCTGGCAGACAAGGTCGAACTCAAGACGCTGGACGGCGTGGTGGACGTGGTGGGTACCGGCGGTGATGGCGCCAATATCTTCAACGTTTCCACCGCCGCGTCGTTTGTCGTTGCAGCAGCTGGTTGCACCGTCGCCAAGCATGGCAACCGAGCGGTCTCGGGCAAGAGCGGCAGCGCCGACCTACTGGAGGCTGCCGGTATCTACCTGAATCTGACGCCGGTCCAGGTGGCCCGGTGTATCGATAACGTCGGCATCGGCTTCATGTTCGCCCAGACCCACCATAGCGCCATGAAACACGCCGCTGCGCCCCGTCGCGAACTGGGTTTGCGCACACTGTTCAACATGCTCGGCCCGCTTACGAATCCGGCCGGTGTGAAGCACCAGGTCGTCGGGGTATTCAGCCAGGCGTTGTGCCGCCCTTTGGCCGAGGTCCTGCAGCGCCTGGGCAGCAAGCATGTGCTGGTGGTCCATTCGAAGGATGGCCTGGATGAATTCAGCCTGGCGGCGCCGACCTTCGTGGCTGAGCTGAAAAATGATCAGATCACCGAATATTGGGTCGAACCTGAAGACCTGGGCATGAAGAGCCAGAGCCTGCATGGCCTGGCAGTGGATGGGCCGGCCCAGTCGCTGGAGTTGATTCGCGACGCCTTGGGGCGCCGTAAAACCGAGAATGGCCAGAAAGCTGCGGAAATGATCATGCTCAACGCGGGTGCCGCGTTGTATGCCGCCGATCACGCCAGCAGCCTCAAGCAAGGTGTAGAACTCGCCCACGATGCGTTGCACACCGGCCTGGCCAGGGAAAAACTGGAAGAATTGGGCGCGTTTACCGCCGTATTCAAAGTGGAGAATGAAGGATGAGCGTGCCAACAGTTCTGGAAAACATTCTGGCTCGCAAAAGGCAGGAGGTCGCCGAGCGCAGTGCCCGGGTCAGTCTGGCCGAGTTGGAAACCCTCGCGCGTTCGGCAGATGCGCCTCGCGGCTTTGCCCAGGCACTGATCGACCAGGCGAAAAGAAAGCAGCCGGCGGTGATTGCCGAGATAAAAAAGGCTTCTCCCAGCAAGGGCGTGATCCGAGAGAACTTCGTCCCGGCCGACATTGCCAAGAGCTACGAAAAAGGCGGCGCGACCTGTCTTTCGGTGCTGACCGATGTCGATTTTTTCCAGGGTGCCGACGATTACCTCAAGCAGGCTCGGGCTGCATGCAGGCTGCCGGTGATCCGCAAGGACTTCATGATCGATCCCTACCAGATCGTCGAGGCCCGGGCGTTGGGCGCCGATTGCGTGCTGTTGATCGTCTCTGCGCTGGACGACGTGAAAATGGCCGAGTTGGCTGCGGTCGCCAAGGACGTCGGACTGGATGTACTGGTGGAAGTCCATGACGGCGACGAGTTGGAACGGGCCCTCAAGACCCTGGATACCAAGCTGGTAGGGGTGAATAATCGCAATCTGCATACTTTTGAAGTCAGCCTGGAAACCACGTTGGACCTGCTGCCACGCATTCCGCGTGATCGTCTGGTCATCACGGAGAGCGGCATCCTTAACCGGGCCGATGTCGAGTTGATGGAAGTCAGTGATGTCTATTCGTTCCTGGTAGGCGAAGCGTTCATGCGGGCCGAAAGCCCTGGCATGGAGCTGCAGCGGTTGTTTTTTCCCGAGCGCGGCGTTCCGGTGAGCGGTTCGACGCTGGACTGATGATGCCTCCAGCCATTGCCTTCACAGTCGAAAACGGCCTGCAAGCCGAACAGGATCTGCTAGCCAGCATTTGCGCCGGCGACGCGGAATTCGGCTTGCTGTTCTGGCAGCCCAGCGACCGTGCGTTGGTCATGCCGCGGCGCTTGAGCCGCTTGCCGGGCTTCGAACTGGCCTGTGAGGTTTCGGCCGCCAATGGGTGGCCGGTGCTTCTGCGCGAAACCGGTGGTGAGCCGGTGCCTCAGTCAGCCGCTACCGTCAATATCGCCCTGGTCTATGCACCACCGCGAAGCGAGGGTGACCACGGTCGTATCGAAACCGGCTATCGTCGGTTGTGTGATCCCATCTGCCAGTTGCTCGATGAGCTGGGCGGGGTCGCTTCGCTGGGTGAAGTGGAGGGCGCGTTTTGTGACGGGCGTTTCAACGTCAATCTTGACGGGCGGAAGATGGTCGGCACCGCGCAGCGCTGGCGACAGAGCAAAGGCGGGCAACGCCCGGTAGGGCTGGTCCATGGCGCGCTCCTGCTGGAGGACGAACGCGAGAGCATGGTCGCGGCGGTCAATCGTTTCAACGAGGCGTGTGGCCTGGAGCAGCGCGTGCGCGCCGAGAGCCACATCGCCCTCCATGAAAAATACCCGGCACCTCATGCGCTGGAGCGGCTCGAAACGCTATACCAGGACCTGCTCGACAGCCTTTAGCGGGTTCCGAACACCACCATGGTCTTGCCTTTGACGCTGACCAGGTTGCGTTCTTCAAGATCCTTGAGCACACGGCCAACCATTTCCCGCGAACAGCCTACGATCCGGCCGATTTCCTGGCGGGTCACCTTGATTTGCATGCCGTCCGGATGGGTCATCGCGTCGGGCTGCTTGCACAACTCCAATAAGCAGCGAGCGACGCGGCCGGTGACGTCAAAGAAGGCGAGGTCGCCGACTTTGCGCGTGGTGTTGCGCAGGCGCTGTGCGATTTGTCCGCTGAGGACGTAAAGGATATCCGGGTCCTGCTGTGACAGTTCCCGGAATTTGCTGTAGCTGATTTCTGCAACATCGCATTCGATTTTGGCTCGCACCCAGGCACTGCGTACCTGCTCTCTCCCCGCCTGCTCAAACAACCCCAGCTCGCCAAAAAAATCCCCGGAGTTGAGGTAGGCAATGATCATCTCTCGTCCCTCATCATCCTCGATCAGGATAGTGACCGAGCCCTTGATGATAAAAAACAGCGTGTCGGAACGATCGCCCGCGCAGATGATGTTGTGCTTGGCGGGGTAGCGGCGACGCTGGCAATGCATCAAGAGCTTGTCGAGGTTCTTGATCTTGGACGTGGGAGTAATGGCAACCATGGTTGTGTCCCGGAAAACTGCGCGGTGTGTTGGTTTGATTTTTTGTGGATGCGAATAGCTTTCGCTAAAAGCTGGCAATACGCCAGTGAGTGGGCGCCAGCTTAACAGAGGCGTCCAAAATTGATTCGAGAATTTACTTAGCTGTATCCGCTCACGCTGTCCCAAGGCGACAGCTGCCCTGGCAGGGGGGTGTGCTAAGCTGACGCCCCCTTTTTTTGACAGTGGAGTCTTGGCGATGAAGGCACGCATCCAATGGGCTGGCGAAGCCATGTTCCTCGGTGAATCGGGCAGCGGTCATGTGGTCGTCATGGATGGCCCGCCAGAAGCCGGAGGTCGTAACCTGGGTGTTCGGCCGATGGAAATGCTGCTGCTGGGTGTGGGTGGCTGCAGTAACTTCGACGTGGTCAGCATCCTCAAGAAATCGCGCCAGGCGGTCGAGAGTTGCGAAGCGTTCCTTGAAGCAGAGCGTGCGACCGAAGACCCAAAAGTATTTACCAAGATCCACATGCATTTCGTGGTTAAGGGACGGGGGCTGAAAGAAGCCCAGGTCAAGCGCGCCATTGAGTTGTCGGCGGAGAAGTACTGCTCGGCTTCGATCATGCTCGGCGCAGCAGGTGTTGAAATCACTCACGATTATGAAATCATCGAATTGGGTTGAATCGACATCCAACCATCACAAAAGCGGTGCAAGCTCTGGCGATCAGAAGCTGACGTCTGCATAATGCGCCACTTTTTTCAGGGCGGTGATCGGCCAGTGGTCGGTCATATGCCTGGACAGACAACCAAAATCGCCATCGCGAAGAGGTGTTAACCGTCCTACGCAGGTGCGTCGTTCGCATCTGACGGGCATGCTTGATCACGCGGCCGGGCCGCAATACACAGAGAGTTTTCAAACGGTGAAAAGCAAACTCAAGCTCCATGGGTTCAATAACCTGACAAAGACCTTGAGCTTCAACATCTATGACATCTGCTATGCGGAAACCCCGCAAGACCAGCAGGCCTACGTCGAGTACATCAATAAAGAGTACAACGCCAAGCGCCTCACGCAGATCCTCACTGAAGTTGTCGATATCATTGGTGCCAACATCCTGAACATCGCGAGTCAGGACTATGAACCCCAGGGCGCCAGCGTGACCATTCTGATCTCGGAAGAGCCGGTGACACCGACCGACAGCCAGATCGAAGAGTCGCCGGGTCCGTTGCCTGAAATTATCCTGGCACACCTCGACAAGAGCCACATCACGGTCCATACCTATCCGGAAATCCATCCGGTGGACGGTATCGCGACGTTCCGAGTGGACATCGATGTGTCTACCTGTGGCGTCATTTCACCGCTCAAGGCACTCAACTTCCTGATTCACCAGTTCGATTCCGATATTGTGACCGTGGATTATCGCGTGCGTGGGTTTACCCGGGACGTGGAAGGGCACAAGCACTTCATCGATCATGAGATCAACTCGATTCAGAACTACCTGTCCGAAGACACTCGCGACGCGTACCAGATGACCGACGTGAACGTGTACCAGGAAAACCTGTTCCACACGAAAATGCTCCTCAAGGATTTCGAACTGGATAACTACCTGTTCGGTGACGCCACCAGCAACCTGTCTCTCGAGCAGCGTGGGCAGGTGGAAGAGCGTGTGAAACACGAAATGCTGGAAATCTTCTACGCGCGTAACATGCCGCGATAAGTTTCGGCTACGAAAAAAGGCGACTGCCCTTGGGGACGGTCGCCTTTTTTGGTTTTGGAGGCTGGTTCCGCTGTCAGATCCGATAGGTGCTCTTGGTCATCACCTTGGCCAACAGACTCATGCCGAACTTGACGGGGGCGGGGAAGCGGAAGCCACCTGCATCGAGCGCGCTTTCCGCGTGGTGTTCCTCGTCCTGGCGCATCTGTTCGAGAATCGCCCTGGATTTCTCGTCCTCGGCCGGCAACTGCTGCAGGTGTTCATTCAAATGCTTGCACACTTGATGCTCGGTTGCCGCTACGAAACCGAGGCTGACTTTATCGCTGATCAAACCGGCGACCGCGCCGATCCCGAAAGACATCCCATAGAACAACGGATTCAGCACGCTGGTATGGCTGCCCAGCTGGCGGATGCGTTGCTCACACCAGACCAGGTGATCGATTTCTTCTTCGGCGGCCTGTTCCATCGCCTCGCGGACCTGCGGCAGTTTTGCCGTCAGCGCCTGCCCTTGATAAAGGGCCTGGGCGCAAACTTCACCGGTGTGGTTGATGCGCATCAGCCCAGCGACATGGCGAGTCTCTTCGTCGCTCATCTGCACGTCCGGCTGCACGATTGCCGGCGATGGGCGGTACGGCTGGCCACTGAAGGGCAGCAGCGTGCGCATCGCGGTATCGGCCTGCAGCAGCAAACGGTCAATGGGCGAGTAGTGACGTTGGGTAGTCATGCGTACCTCCGGAAAAAATCACGGCGGCCAGTTTAACTCAATCGGCCGCTGAGGATTTGCGTTGGGTCAGGGTATCAACCCGGCGGCCAGTTCATCTGGCGCTGTCCCAGCACATGCATATGAATGTGATAGACAGTCTGCCCGCCAAGTTCATTGCAGTTCATCACCACGCGGAAGCCTTCCTCGCAACCAAGTTCTAGCGCCAGGCGCTGGGCGGTGAACAGGATGTGTCCGGCCAGTCCCTTGTCTTCCTCGGTCAGGTCGTTGAGGGTGCGGATCGGCTTTTTCGGGATGACCAGGAAGTGCACCGGTGCCTGCGGAGCAATGTCATGGAAGGCCAGGACCTGATCATCCTCGTAGATGATCCTGGCCGGGATTTCCCGGTTGATGATCTTGGTGAACAGAGTATCCACAGCAGTATCTCCATTGGATTGTTTGAGTTCGAGTGTACCGCCGGCTCGGTCAGCGAGCCCGGGTTTTAAGTTCGGAGGGGTTCAACGTGAGTAGCAGGCTTTATTGACTATGCCGGCAAGGGTTCGAACCAGCCAGCGCGGCGCGAGTCGTGGCAGCATGGCGATCAAGCGATTGCGACGCCCAGGTATGATAATGGCGCGGTCCCGGTCCAACGCGCGGACGGCATACAGCGCAATTTCTTCAGGGCTCATCGACTTTTCGCTACTACGCTGGTTCTGCTCGTCCGGCTGGGCCTTGGCGAAAAAAGCTGCATGGTTTGGACCCGGGCAAAGAACCGATACCTTGATTGCGCATTTTTTCAGCTCTATCCGCAAGGCTTCGGAGAAGTGCAACACATAGGCCTTGCTGGCGTGATAGGTGCTCATCCAGGGCCCGGGCTGGAACGCCGCGATAGAGGCGACGTTAAGGATCTGACCGCCTCCGTGCAGCGCCATGCTGTTGCCTACTGCATGACAGAGGCGGGTCAGGGCAAGGATATTCACTTCGATCAGGTCTTGTTCGGTCATCCAGTCCTGGCCCAGGAACGGACCGCAGGTGCCGATGCCGGCGCAATTGACCAGCAGGTCGATCTGGCGCTCGCCGTCCTCCAATTCCAGGAGGAAACCTGAGAGCCGCAAGGGCTCGCTCAGGTCGCAAGCCCGAAACAGAACTTCTACGCCAAATCGTTGGGTCAGTTCGATTGCAATGCTTTCCAGCCGATCACGCTGTCGAGCTACCAGTAACAGGTTGCGCCCGCGCCGAGCCAGTGCTTCGGCCATGGCCAGGCCGATACCACTGGAGGCGCCAGTGATTAGAGCGTAACGGGTCATGCAGTTCTCCATCGCAACGGCTTCGCGCCGGTGGACGGGGCAGTCACCGGCGCGAAGTACGCTTATTGTTCCTCTTCTTCTTGGTAGTCTACAGAAGGCGAGGCGGGCTCGGCTGCCTCCGCGGCGGGTTCTTCGGCGCTCTGGTCGCTATATTCGCTGCTTTCATAGCTGCTCACGTCGCTGCTGTCGTAATCCTCCTGGAGGGCTCCGAAGATACCGGCGAACGTGGCCATGAAAATCAAGACAATCATCACCAGCCAAAGCGACGCCAGCACTTTGACCCCTGTGGTATTGCGCGGAGGCGGCGGGCCGTACTGGTTAGCGCCGGTATTGCCTGGAGCGATGATGAGGATGAACGGGAAGATGCTGCCCACGAATGGCACAAGGTTGATCAGCCACAACCACCCTGACCAGCCGAGGTCATGCAAGCGTTGGACGTTGAACTGGATGCTCACGAAGGCAAACGCCAGCACGACGACCGCTGCGACCAGGCCGCCGACGATCAGCCCCGCTATCGAGTCGGAAACGAGGAGCCAGGTTGTGGCGAGCCAGAAGCCCAGGCCGACAAGTGGCAGCATGGCCAGGGTCAGAGTCATGGTCCAGGCCAGGTAGCGGAGGCGCCCAATACGTCCTTCGAAGCTGAAGGGCTTTAGCGTGCCATATTCGGCCAATGCCTCGCCTACTTGTGCTCGTGGAGGCGCGTAGGGAGAGGCAGGGTCGATGACCGACTCAGGATGCCGAGCACTCGGCTGGGGCGATTCCTGCACTTCGCCAAGATTCAACTGGAGGGACGGTTCGGTTTCGATCCGTGCATCAATCCCGGTTTTATGGAGCGCTTCGAGATACTGCTGCGCTTCATTCTGGGACAGGTTGTTTTTCAGGGACACTTTGCGGCCACTGAACAGGCGCTCTATCGCGCTGACATCGCTTTTGAACAGTTCGGCGAGATTGAGCTTGGCGGTCGTCGTATCAACGCCAGGCAGCAAAGCCCCGTCGAATACAATGTTGAAACGGTTTTCGCTCATGCCTGGCATCCTTGTCTTTCAAGTTGGTTTTTTTGGTTGGTTTCAGCGGGGCCAATGGCCGCCAAGCTGTGCCGCCCTTGCTTGCGCCTGGCGGTATTCTTCATCCAGGCGTGCGATCAACTGATCGACGCTTGGCAAATCATGGATCTCACCCACGCCTTGACCTGCGGACCATACGGTTTTCCAGGCCTTGGCTTCATCATTCAGCGGTTTGAGTTTCGAGCCGGAGTCCGTCGTGTCCTTGCCGTGCAGGGCGGAAAGGTCGAAGCCGGCATTTTCCAGGCTCTGGCGCATGAAGCTGGCGGGCACTCCGGACACAGCGGGAGTATGCACGATGTCGGCAGCTCTGGATGTGAGCAACATCTCTTTATAAGCGTCGGGCGCGTGACTTTCGATCGTGCCGATAAAGCGCGTTCCGAAGTAGGCCAAATCCGCGCCGAGCAGTTGAGCCGCCAATATCTGATGGCCATGGTTCAAGCATCCTGCGAGCAGCAGGGTTCTATCAAAGAACTGCCGGATTTCCGCGAGCAATGCGAACGGGCTCCAAGTGCCGGCATGTCCACCGGCGCCGGCTGCAACGGCGATCAGGCCATCGACGCCTGCCTCGGCGGCTTTTTCGGCATGGCGGCGGGTGGTCACGTCGTGGAATACCAGTCCGCCATAGCTGTGGACTGCGTCGACCAGTTCTTTCACCGCGCCCAGGCTGGTGATGACGATCGGCACCTTATGTTCGATGCAGATCGCCAGGTCGGCCTGAAGTCGCGGATTACTGTTATGGACGATCAGGTTGACCGCATAGGGTGCCGGGTTTTCCAGCTTGGCCAGGCCTGCTTCGATTTCTTCCAGCCACGCCTTGAAACCACTGCTTTCGCGTTGGTTCAGTGCCGGGAAGCTGCCGACAACACCATTGCGACAGCAGGCCAGCACCAACTGGGGGTTGGAAATGAGAAACATCGGTGCGGCCACGACGGGCAGTCGCAGACGTTGTTCAAGCAAAGCGGGCAGCGACATTGGATGGCACCCCTGGTCAGTATGCGGTTGGAATTAGAACGGCCGGACCACGACGAGAATTACGATAGCCAGCAATATAAGAACCGGCACTTCGTTGAACCAGCGATAAAAGACATGGCTGCGGGTGTTTTCGCCACGGGCGAAGCGCTTCAGCTGTGCGCCGCACATATGGTGGTAACCGATCAGCAGCACGACCAGGGTCAGCTTGGCGTGCATCCAGCCTCCTTGAGTGAAGTAGGCACTGGCGTTGAGGCTGAGCAGCCAGATGCCGAATACCAAGGTGGCAATCATCGCCGGCCCCATGATGCCGCGATACAACTTGCGCTCCATGACACTGAAACGCTCTTTGCTGACGCTGTCCTCGCTTTGGGCGTGATAGACGAACAGGCGAGGCAAGTAGAACAGGCCGGCGAACCAGCAGACCATGCTGACAATGTGAAGCGCTTTGAGCCACAGATAGAGCATTTTTAGTTATTCCCAGATTCACGGTAGCCCGATAGTAGAGGTTAGAGCGGCCACACGTCACCTTGACGGTTGTCGCGGCGCCCCGCGGCCCCTATCATCGACGGCTTTCCAGTGGGTTCGGTGAGGGCAGGTTTATGGTCAAGGTCGGTATCGTCGGCGGCACGGGTTACACCGGTGTCGAACTGCTGCGTCTGCTGGCACAGCATCCGCAGGCTGAGGTGGTGGTCATCACTTCCCGATCAGAGGCTGGACTGGCCGTCGCCGACATGTATCCGAACCTGCGAGGTCATTACGATGGCCTGGCATTCAGCGTCCCGGACATCAAGACCCTAGGCGCGTGCGACGTGGTGTTCTTCGCCACGCCCCATGGTGTTGCTCACGCCCTGGCCGGCGAATTGCTGGCCGCCAGGACCAAGGTCATCGACTTGTCGGCGGACTTCCGACTGCAGGATGCCCAGGAATGGGCCAAGTGGTACGGCCAGCCTCACGGAGCACCAGAGCTGCTTGATGAAGCGGTCTATGGCTTGCCCGAAGTCAATCGGGAAAAAATCAGGCAGGCGCGCTTGATCGCGGTTCCGGGTTGCTACCCGACTGCAACGCAGCTGGGATTCCTTCCATTGTTGGAAGCCGGTCTTGCCGATGCTTCGCGGCTGATTGCCGACTGCAAGTCCGGTGTCAGCGGTGCCGGGCGTGGCGCCAGTGTAGGTTCGCTGTATTCCGAAACCTCGGAAAGCATGAAGGCCTACGCGGTCAAGGGGCACCGTCACCTGCCTGAAATTCGCCAGGGATTGCGCCGGGCAGCGGGCAAGGATGTCGGCCTGACCTTTGTGCCGCACCTGACCCCGATGATACGTGGCATCCATTCCACTCTTTATGCAACGGTGGTCGACCGTTCGGTGGACCTGCAGGCGTTGTTCGAAAAGCGTTACGCCAACGAACCGTTCGTCGACGTGATGCCCGCCGGCAGCCACCCTGAGACCCGCAGCGTGCGTGGTGCGAACGTTTGCCGCATCGCCGTGCATCGTCCGCAGGATGGTGATCTGGTGGTGGTGTTGTCGGTCATCGATAACCTGGTCAAGGGCGCGTCCGGGCAGGCAGTCCAGAACTTGAACATCCTGTTCGGGCTGGATGAGCGCCTGGGGCTGTCACACGCGGGGATGCTGCCGTAACGGCAGCCATAAGCGTTACGTTGGCGGCTCCAGGCTTGAAGCTTGTAGCTCGCCGCGGCTCTTCTAAATAGTTGACCAATTTTGTAGGAGAAGCGGATAATGCCCGCCATTACGCATTATGGCGGCGTAAACGCCGGGAGATATTCAGCATGAGCGTCGAAACCTTCACCCCCACGGCTTTGCAATTCACCCAAGGTGCTGCGCACAAGGTGAAGAGCCTGGTCGATGAAGAGGGCAATGATCGTTTGAAGCTGCGCGTATTCGTGACGGGCGGCGGTTGTTCAGGTTTCCAGTACGGCTTCACCTTCGATGAAGACGTGGCTGAGGATGACACCATTGTCGAGCGCGAAGGCGTCAGCCTGGTAGTCGATCCGATGAGCTTCCAGTACCTGGCGGGTGCAGAGGTGGATTACCAGGAAGGCTTGGAAGGGTCGCGTTTCGTGATCAAGAATCCCAACGCGACTACTACTTGTGGTTGCGGTTCTTCGTTTTCGATCTAAGTGCTTCAACAAAAAAACCGCAGTGCCTCACGGCCCTGCGGTTTTTTCTTGCCTGCAGTGATCAGCTCTCAGGCCGGGTAGATGGCGCCGAGCACGCGCAGGCCCCGGGCACCCGTGACGCTTGGACGATTGCCTGGGATGCCTTCAAGGCAGCAATAGGCAAGCCAGGCGAAAGCCATCGCTTCAACCCAGTCCGGGTCCACGCCGTACGCCGCGGTGCTGCTGACGTTGGTATCGGGCAGTAAGTCAGCCAGGCGCTTCATGAGCGTCTGGTTGTGCGCGCCGCCGCCGCAGACCAGCAATTCCTGAGTATTTGATTGGGCATGCTGCAGTGATTCAACGATGGTCAGCGCAGTCAGCTCGAGCAACGTCGCCTGTACGTCTTCCGGAGCGAAGGGCTGCAGCTTCGACAAATGATGGCTCAGCCACGGCAGGTTGAAGACTTCGCGGCCGGTGCTTTTCGGTCCCTTGGTGACGAAGAAGGGGTCGCTGAGCAGTGTGTTGAGTAGGATCGGTTCGACTTTCCCGGTGGCCGCCCATTGGCCATCGCGATCAAAATGTTCGCCTCGTTGCTGATATATCCAGGCATCGAGCAGTACGTTACCTGGGCCGCAGTCGAAACCGGTTACAGGTTTCGCGGGCTCTATCAGGCTGAGATTGCTGAAACCGCCTACGTTCAGAACGGCGCGATTACCGACCCGCTCTTCGAACAGCGCTTCGTGAAACGCCGGGACCAGAGGGGCGCCTTGTCCGCCGGCAGCAACGTCACGGCTGCGGAAGTCGCCGACGACGGTGATGCCGGTCAATTCGCTCAATAGCGCTGGATTGCCGATCTGCACGGTAAATCCGCGGGCTGGTTCATGGCGAATTGTCTGACCGTGGCTGCCAATTGCCGTGATGTCTGCAGGCTTGAGTTGCTGTTCGTTGAGCAGGGCATGGATGCCTTGTGCAGCCAATTTGACCCAGCTTTGCTGGGCAATGGCAGAGCGGGCAATCTCATCGGGCCCGCTGCTGCACAGTTCAAGCAGTTCGGTGCGCAGGGCGGCGGGCATAGGGATGTAATGGGTGGCGATCAATCTGATCGCCGGGCTCAGGTCGACCAGTGCGATATCCAGGCCATCGAGGCTGGTTCCGGACATCACACCGATATAGAACGCCATGCTCAGCGCTTGCTCGAGGCCAGCATGGTGGCTTTTTCTTGATCCATGCGAGCCATCAGGGGTTGGCTTTGAGCCAGGAAGCGCGCGCGCTCGGTCTTGGCGATCGGGTCGGCCATCGGCAGTTTCTGCCCAAGCGGGTCGACGTGGACGCCATTGACCTGGAATTCATAGTGCAGGTGCGGTCCAGTGGACAGGCCGGTTGTCCCGATGTACCCAATAACCTGACCCTGCTTGACGGTGCCGCCTGTCTTCACGCCTTTGGCGAAGCCCTGCATGTGACCGTACAGCGTACGATAGGTATTGCCGTGCTGGATGATCACGGTGTTGCCATAACCGCCCCGACGTCCGGCCAGCAACACTTTGCCGTCGCCGGCGGCCTTGATTGGCGTGCCACGGGGGGCGGCGTAGTCGACACCTTTATGGGCGCGAATCTTGTTCAGGATCGGGTGCTTGCGTCCGGCGGAAAACTTCGAGCTGATGCGGGCGAAATCAACCGGTGTGCGGATGAATGCCTTGCGCATGCTGTTACCGTCGGCGGTGTAGTAACTGCTATTGCCTTGCTTGTTGGTGTAGCGCACGGCGGTATACGTCTTGCCGCGGTTGGTGAAGCGCGCGGAAAGGATCGGACCGTTGCCGACGCTCTTTCCGTTCACGACTTTCTGCTCATAGATCACGTCGAACTCGTCACCCTGGCGTATGTCCTGAGCGAAATCGATGTCGTACCCGAATACATTGGCCATGTCCATGGTCAGGCTATGGGAAAGGCCGGCGCGTGCGGCCGACTGGGACAGCGAATTGTTGATGACGCCATGGGCGTAAGCTGAGCGAACGGTAGGCTTGGCGGTAATACGGTTGAATACATAACCCGTGCCGTTCTTGGTCAGGGTAATGCTTTCCAGCTCGCTCAGCTTTGTGTGCAGGTTGGTCAACAGGCCTTCGGTATTGATCTCGAATTCAAGCTTCTGGCCGCGCTGCAATTGAGCGAATTGCTTGGCTTGCTTGTCGCTGGCCAAGACTTCATGGACCGAGGTCGAGGGCAGGCCAACTTTTTCGAACAGGGTGGAAAGTGTGTCGCCCTTGGCGACGATCACTTCACGATGGTCAGGTCCTTTCTTTTCTTCGGCAACAGGTGCTTCTGCCTGGGCGGCGGCTTGGGCAGTGTCTTCCGTGCTGTTTTCAATCTGGGCAAATGGAGACGCTGCCGCTTCGTTTGTGGCTTGAGTGGCTTCAGCGGCGTCTTGTTCTTGTGTCAGTTGTTCAGCGGGGCTTTCCAGTTCAAGACTCAGGGTCGTCTTTTTGGCTTCAACATCGCTGGAGGGAAATACCAGGAGTGCCAGGCTAAGGAGGGCTGCGATACCGCTTGCGGCGAGCAGGTGGGTCTTCGGGTAAAGCGGCGGCGCTTTAGACGGTTTTGTGATCATAAGTAATTTGACTTTTAAAAAATGAATTGGAAAAGATGAATGACATGATGAAGATGAAATAACTGTATAAAATATAACCAAAACCCCTGCGAAGCAAGCCCGCGACCCTTCTGTTCTGTGGATTGGCGCCTGCGCGCCCGGCGAACCTTGTATTTGGTGAGCGATCTTGTATGGTTGGGGCCCTTTGAATCTGAGCCTTACGGGTCTGTTATGAAGTCGGTTGAAGAGCAGCTAGCGCTGATCAAGCGTGGTGCGGAAGAATTGTTGGTGGAGTCCGAGCTGATCGAGAAGCTCAAGCGCGGGCAGCCGCTGCGCATCAAGGCTGGTTTCGATCCAACTGCGCCCGACCTGCACCTGGGGCATACCGTGCTTATTAATAAGCTGCGTCAGTTCCAGGATCTAGGGCATCAGGTCATCTTCCTTATAGGCGACTTCACGGGGATGATCGGTGATCCGAGCGGCAAGAGCGCGACGCGCCCGCCGCTGACCCGCGAGCAGGTTCTTGATAATGCCGAGACCTATAAGACCCAGGTTTTCAAGATCCTGGATCCGGCCAAGACCGAGGTGGCTTTCAACTCCACCTGGATGGATCAGATGGGGCCGGCTGATTTCATCCGGCTGACGTCTCAATACACGGTCGCTCGTATGCTCGAGCGTGATGATTTCGATAAGCGCTATACCAGCAACCAGCCAATCGCCATCCATGAATTCCTGTACCCGCTTGTTCAGGGTTATGACTCGGTTGCGCTGCGGGCGGACGTCGAGCTCGGCGGTACTGACCAGAAGTTCAACCTGTTGATGGGGCGAGAACTGCAGCGTGGTTATGGCCAGGAGGCGCAATGCATCCTGACCATGCCTCTGCTGGAAGGGCTGGATGGCGTGAAGAAGATGTCCAAGTCCCTGGGCAATTATGTGGGCATCCAGGAAGCGCCGGGCGTCATGTACAGCAAGTTGGTCTCGATTCCCGATGCGCTGATGTGGCGCTACTTCGAGCTGCTGAGCTTCCGGTCCATGGATGAGATCAATGCGTTCCGTGCCGATGTTGAGGCGGGGGCGAATCCGCGAGATATCAAGATCAAGCTGGCTGAGGAAATCGTTGCTCGTTTCCATGGCGAAGAAGCTGCGGCCAATGCTCATCGTGCAGCGGG
>NZ_CP071661.1:1947500-5347500 GCF_051132105.1 Pseudomonas sp. R1-7 | reverse complement strand
ACCAATTTCATGGTGTCCCCTGTAGCGATACGGGGCCATAGCTCAGCTGGGAGAGCGCCTGCCTTGCACGCAGGAGGTCAGCGGTTCGATCCCGCTTGGCTCCACCATTACAGATTGGTTCCAACGTTTAAAGCTTAGAAATGAGCATTCCACCAACAGGGTGATGAATGTTGATTTCTAGTCTTTGACTAGTTCGTTCTTTAAAAATTTGGGTATGTGATAGAAAGATAGACTGGACGTTACTTTCACTGGTAACGGATCAGGCTAAGGTAAAATTTGTGATTGGCTCTTTGGAGCCAGATCGAATTTTCGGCGAATGTCGTCTTCACAGTATAACCAGATTGCTTGGGGTTATATGGTCAAGTGAAGAAGCGCATACGGTGGATGCCTTGGCAGTCAGAGGCGATGAAAGACGTGGTAGCCTGCGAAAAGCTTCGGGGAGTCGGCAAACAGACTTTGATCCGGAGATGTCTGAATGGGGGAACCCAGCCATCATAAGATGGTTATCTTGTACTGAATACATAGGTGCAAGAGGCGAACCAGGGGAACTGAAACATCTAAGTACCCTGAGGAAAAGAAATCAACCGAGATTCCCTTAGTAGTGGCGAGCGAACGGGGACTAGCCCTTAAGCTTCTTTGATTTTAGCGGAACGCTCTGGAAAGTGCGGCCATAGTGGGTGATAGCCCTGTACGCGAAAGGATCTTAGAAGTGAAATCGAGTAGGACGGAGCACGAGAAACTTTGTCTGAATATGGGGGGACCATCCTCCAAGGCTAAATACTACTGACTGACCGATAGTGAACTAGTACCGTGAGGGAAAGGCGAAAAGAACCCCGGAGAGGGGAGTGAAATAGATCCTGAAACCGTATGCGTACAAGCAGTGGGAGCCCACTTTGTTGGGTGACTGCGTACCTTTTGTATAATGGGTCAGCGACTTATTTTCAGTGGCGAGCTTAACCGAATAGGGGAGGCGTAGCGAAAGCGAGTCTTAATAGGGCGTCTAGTCGCTGGGAATAGACCCGAAACCGGGCGATCTATCCATGGGCAGGTTGAAGGTTAGGTAACACTGACTGGAGGACCGAACCGACTACCGTTGAAAAGTTAGCGGATGACCTGTGGATCGGAGTGAAAGGCTAATCAAGCTCGGAGATAGCTGGTTCTCCTCGAAAGCTATTTAGGTAGCGCCTCATGTATCACTGTAGGGGGTAGAGCACTGTTTCGGCTAGGGGGTCATCCCGACTTACCAAACCGATGCAAACTCCGAATACCTACAAGTGCCGAGCATGGGAGACACACGGCGGGTGCTAACGTCCGTCGTGAAAAGGGAAACAACCCAGACCGTCAGCTAAGGTCCCAAAGTTATGGTTAAGTGGGAAACGATGTGGGAAGGCTTAGACAGCTAGGAGGTTGGCTTAGAAGCAGCCACCCTTTAAAGAAAGCGTAATAGCTCACTAGTCGAGTCGGCCTGCGCGGAAGATGTAACGGGGCTCAAACCATACACCGAAGCTACGGGTATCACGTAAGTGATGCGGTAGAGGAGCGTTCTGTAAGCCTGTGAAGGTGAGTTGAGAAGCTTGCTGGAGGTATCAGAAGTGCGAATGCTGACATGAGTAACGACAATGGGTGTGAAAAACACCCACGCCGAAAGACCAAGGTTTCCTGCGCAACGTTAATCGACGCAGGGTTAGTCGGTCCCTAAGGCGAGGCTGAAAAGCGTAGTCGATGGAAAACAGGTTAATATTCCTGTACTTCTGGTTATTGCGATGGAGGGACGGAGAAGGCTAGGCCAGCTTGGCGTTGGTTGTCCAAGTTTAAGGTGGTAGGCTGAAATCTTAGGTAAATCCGGGATTTCAAGGCCGAGAGCTGATGACGAGTTACCCTTTGGGTGACGAAGTGGTTGATGCCATGCTTCCAAGAAAAGCTTCTAAGCTTCAGGTAACCAGGAACCGTACCCCAAACCGACACAGGTGGTTGGGTAGAGAATACCAAGGCGCTTGAGAGAACTCGGGTGAAGGAACTAGGCAAAATGGCACCGTAACTTCGGGAGAAGGTGCGCCGGTGAGGGTGAAGCACTTGCTGCGTAAGCCCACGCCGGTCGAAGATACCAGGCCGCTGCGACTGTTTATTAAAAACACAGCACTCTGCAAACACGAAAGTGGACGTATAGGGTGTGACGCCTGCCCGGTGCCGGAAGGTTAATTGATGGGGTTAGCTAACGCGAAGCTCTTGATCGAAGCCCCGGTAAACGGCGGCCGTAACTATAACGGTCCTAAGGTAGCGAAATTCCTTGTCGGGTAAGTTCCGACCTGCACGAATGGCGTAACGATGGCGGCGCTGTCTCCACCCGAGACTCAGTGAAATTGAAATCGCTGTGAAGATGCAGTGTATCCGCGGCTAGACGGAAAGACCCCGTGAACCTTTACTATAGCTTTGCACTGGACTTTGAATTTGCTTGTGTAGGATAGGTGGGAGGCTTTGAAGCGTGGACGCCAGTCTGCGTGGAGCCATCCTTGAAATACCACCCTGGCAACTTTGAGGTTCTAACTCAGGTCCGTTATCCGGATCGAGGACAGTGTATGGTGGGTAGTTTGACTGGGGCGGTCTCCTCCTAAAGAGTAACGGAGGAGTACGAAGGTGCGCTCAGACCGGTCGGAAATCGGTCGTAGAGTATAAAGGCAAAAGCGCGCTTGACTGCGAGACAGACACGTCGAGCAGGTACGAAAGTAGGTCTTAGTGATCCGGTGGTTCTGTATGGAAGGGCCATCGCTCAACGGATAAAAGGTACTCCGGGGATAACAGGCTGATACCGCCCAAGAGTTCATATCGACGGCGGTGTTTGGCACCTCGATGTCGGCTCATCACATCCTGGGGCTGAAGCCGGTCCCAAGGGTATGGCTGTTCGCCATTTAAAGTGGTACGCGAGCTGGGTTTAGAACGTCGTGAGACAGTTCGGTCCCTATCTGCCGTGGACGTTTGAGATTTGAGAGGGGCTGCTCCTAGTACGAGAGGACCGGAGTGGACGAACCTCTGGTGTTCCGGTTGTCACGCCAGTGGCATTGCCGGGTAGCTATGTTCGGAAAAGATAACCGCTGAAAGCATCTAAGCGGGAAACTTGCCTCAAGATGAGATCTCACTGGGACCTTGAGTCCCCTGAAGGGCCGTCGAAGACTACGACGTTGATAGGCAGGGTGTGTAAGCGCTGTGAGGCGTTGAGCTAACCTGTACTAATTGCCCGTGAGGCTTGACCATATAACACCCAAGCAATCTGTAGACTCGAAAGAGGCCAGATTGCGGTGTGTGAAGACGAAACGAACCGAAAGTTCGAGGCTCACAAAACACCGAAAGCTGTCACATACCCAATTTGCTGAAGCGAGGCCATCAGGCCACGACTCAGTACCCGAATTTCTTGACGACCATAGAGCATTGGAACCACCTGATCCCATCCCGAACTCAGCAGTGAAACGATGCATCGCCGATGGTAGTGTGGGGTTTCCCCATGTGAGAGTAGGTCATCGTCAAGATTAAATTCCGAAACCCCTATCTGCTGATGCAGGTAGGGGTTTTGTTTTGCCCGCGGGAAAGTCATTTTGTGTTTCTATGCAACCGTCTTGCGCATGGCTATTATGCGGGCCTCATTATCAGGGCGCAGTCCGCATGCTCACGTTGCTAAAACTTCTGAAGGATGGTCGCTTTCATTCGGGGCAGGCGCTGGGTGTTGCGCTGGGCATCAGTCGCAGTGCCGTATGGAAGCAGCTGCAGCACTTGGAGGCGGATTTAGGATTGTCTGTGCATAAAGTTCGAGGTAGGGGGTATCAGTTGGCTAAGCCCCTGTTGCTTTTAGATGCGGCAGAAATCAGCGCAGCAGGTCTTCATGAGTGGCCTGTCCATATATCTGACTCTATCGATTCCACTAACGCCGAGGCGCTGCGTTTCATTGAGCGTGGCGGGGCTGCACCTTTCGTGATCTTGGCCGAGCGACAGATAGCGGGGCGCGGTCGTCGTGGTCGGAAGTGGGTCAGTCCCTTTGCTGAAAACCTCTACCACAGTCTGGTCTTACGCATCGACGGTGGCATGCGACAAATTGAAGGTCTGAGCCTGGTTGTCGGGCTTGCTGTTATGCATGTCTTGCGCGAGATGGGCATCGCTGGGGCGGGGCTGAAATGGCCCAATGATGTCTTGGTGGGTGAGAAGAAGATTGCCGGCATTCTGCTGGAGTTGGTGGGCGATCCTGCAGACGTGTGCCATGTCGTCCTGGGTGTAGGGATTAATGTGAACATGCAAGCGACTGACGAGGTCGACCAGCAGTGGACGTCCATGTGTCTTGAGGCGGGCAGGGATTTCGATCGAAATGAGCTGGTGGCGCGGTTGGGTGTGAAGCTACAGCAGTATCTGGAGCTTCATCGTGCGTCGGGGTTTGCTGTGATCCAGTCCGAATGGGAGCAATACCATCTTTGGCAGGGCCGAGCTGTATCTCTGATTGCTGGTGTTAACAAAATTGACGGCATTGTGCTGGGCATCGATCACCAGGGTGCGCTGCGTTTGAAGGTAGATGGTGTGGAAAAGAACTTTAGCGGTGGTGAGCTCAGTTTGAGGTTGCGTGATGATTCTTGAGCTTGACTGCGGCAACAGCTTTATCAAATGGCGTGTTCTTCGCACCGACGGGATAACGCCGGTCGAGGGGGGCGTGGTCAGCTCTGACGACGATCTGCTGGCGAGCCTGAATGACGGTGGGAAGTTCCAGCTCAAGAAGTGTCGTCTAGTTAGCGTAAGGACCTTGGCGGAGACGGACTCATTGGTCGCTTCGCTGGTCGATATGTTCGGGGTGACGGTGGTTCGTGCTGTGCCCGCCCGGGATATGGCAGGTGTGAGAAACGGCTACGAGGATTACGAACGGTTGGGTCTCGATCGATGGCTTGCCCTGCTCGGCGGTTTTCATCTCGCTTCTGGGGCGTGCCTGGTCCTTGATTTTGGTACCGCCGTTACGGCTGATTTCGTGGCGGCGGATGGAGAGCATCTCGGCGGATTCATTTGTCCTGGCATGCCGCTGATGCGCAATCAATTGCGGACCCACACACGAAGAATTCGCTATGACGATATGGCGGCCGAGCGAGCCCATGAAAGCCTCGCTCCAGGTCGTACGACTGTCGAAGCGGTCGAGCGCGGTTGCATGCTGATGCTCAGGGGGTTCGTCCTGACTCAGCTTGAGTTGGCGCGGCAATATTGGGGAGAAGAATTCATGGTGTTCCTTACTGGAGGAGATGCCAATCTGGTTTCCGGGCTGGTTCCAGATGCCAGGGTGGTGCCTGACCTGGTTTTTGTTGGTCTGGCGATGGCCTGTCCTTTGTCTTGAGGTCTCTATGCGGTGGCTGTTTCTGTTATTGCTGGTTTTGAATGTCTTCTATTACATCTGGCACCAGCAAGAGGCTCCGCTTCGCGCCAAGGATGTCACGCCTCTGAGTTTGTATCGCGGTTCGCAACAGGATATTCATCTCTTGAGCGAAACGGCGGATGCTCTTGTCAGGCGTGATTCGGCCAAGTCCGGTGAGGTGTCAAAAACCTGTGTCTACTTGGGTGGTTTTTCCCGTCCGGAGCTGGCCAGGCAGTTGGAGCAGCGTTTGGCTGCTTCGAGTGTTCTGGGGCGTTTCGTGGCTTCGAACTCACACAATGCCCCTGAGGGGGGAGGATTCTGGGTTCAGGTTGCCCAAGAAAGCGCGGGAAAGGTGAATGAAGCGCTGCTTCAAAACCTTTCTAAAGAATTCAATGAGTTAAAACATAAAATAATGCCGTGCGAGGGGGTTGCACCCGCAGGGTAGTTTGCATAGAATGGCGCCCGCTTCGCAGCGAAGACCTTTAAAGGTAAGCGGTACGAAGCGACGTCAACGCAGCTAACCTCAGGTTTTTTATGAGAAAATGCTTGACAGAAGGCTGGCATGATATAGAATGCCGGCTCGCTTAGGAGGGGTTCCCGAGCGGCCAAAGGGATCAGACTGTAAATCTGACGTCTACGACTTCGAAGGTTCGAATCCTTCCCCCTCCACCATTTTTAGCGTGAGCTGCAGGCTCCGCGGGTATAGTTTAGTGGTAGAACCTCAGCCTTCCAAGCTGATGATGCGGGTTCGATTCCCGCTACCCGCTCCAAGTTTGCAGGTTGTGCAAAGTGTTTTGCTCTTGTAGCTCAGTTGGTAGAGCACACCCTTGGTAAGGGTGAGGTCAGCGGTTCAAATCCGCTCAAGAGCTCCATATTACAAGGCAGATATGAAAATATCTGCCTTTGTTTTAATGGCTTGTGTGACTTGCTAAATTCTTCTCCTAGGGGTGATTTCGATGGCTAAGGAAAAGTTCGAACGTAATAAGCCGCACGTCAACGTTGGTACCATCGGTCACGTCGACCACGGTAAGACCACGCTGACCGCTGCTCTGACCCGCGTCTGCTCCGAAGTTTTCGGTTCGGCCAAGGTTGACTTCGACAAGATCGACAGCGCCCCGGAAGAAAAAGCTCGCGGTATCACCATCAACACCGCTCACGTTGAATACGATTCGGCCGTGCGTCACTACGCACACGTTGACTGCCCAGGTCACGCCGACTACGTAAAAAACATGATCACTGGTGCTGCCCAGATGGACGGCGCGATCCTGGTTTGCTCGGCCGCCGATGGTCCGATGCCACAAACTCGTGAGCACATCCTGCTGTCCCGTCAGGTAGGCGTTCCGTACATCGTTGTCTTCCTGAACAAGGCTGACATGGTTGACGACGCTGAGCTGCTGGAACTGGTTGAGATGGAAGTGCGCGACCTGCTGAGCACTTACGACTTCCCAGGTGATGACACTCCAATCATCATCGGTTCGGCTCTGATGGCTCTGAACGGCCAAGACGACAACGAAATGGGCACCACTGCTGTCAAGAAGCTGGTGGAAACTCTGGACAGCTACATCCCGGAGCCTGAGCGTGCTATCGACAAGCCGTTCCTGATGCCAATCGAAGACGTATTCTCGATCTCCGGTCGCGGTACTGTTGTGACTGGTCGTGTTGAGCGTGGCATCGTCCGTATCCAGGAAGAAGTTGAGATCGTCGGTCTGCGCGACACTCAGAAAACTACCTGCACCGGCGTTGAAATGTTCCGCAAGCTGCTCGACGAAGGTCGTGCTGGCGAGAACTGCGGCGTACTGCTGCGCGGCACCAAGCGTGACGACGTTGAGCGTGGCCAGGTTCTGGTCAAGCCAGGCACCGTCAAGCCGCACACCAAGTTCACCGCAGAAGTCTATGTTCTGAGCAAGGAAGAAGGCGGCCGTCATACTCCGTTCTTCAAAGGCTACCGTCCACAGTTCTACTTCCGTACAACTGACGTGACTGGTAACTGCGAGCTGCCAGAAGGCGTTGAAATGGTAATGCCAGGTGACAACATTCAGATGACTGTTACCCTGATCAAGACCATCGCGATGGAAGACGGTCTGCGTTTCGCTATCCGTGAAGGCGGTCGTACCGTCGGCGCTGGTGTCGTAGCCAAAGTCATCGAGTAAACAGTTGTAATGTCTTTTTCAGGCCGGCATAATGGTCGGCCTGATTTTGTTTTAGGTCAGTAGCTCAATTGGCAGAGCGACGGTCTCCAAAACCGTAGGTTGGGGGTTCGATTCCCTCCTGACCTGCCAGATTCACTCGGTGTGTCTGGCTTTCTTTTCACAGGATCTTCATAGATGACTCCTAAAGCTGAAGCTCAAGGCTCTCGCTTCGATCTGCTCAAGTGGCTAGTGGTAGTCGCTTTGGTGGCTGTTGGCGTTGTTGGCAATCAGTACTTTTCTGCTTCGCCGATCCTGTACCGTGTACTTGCATTGCTCGCCATTGCTGCTGTTGCTGCCTTTGTAGGCCTCCAGACAGCCAAGGGCAAGTCTTTCTTCGTACTCGCTAAGGAAGCTCGTACCGAGATTCGTAAAGTCGTATGGCCGACTCGCCAAGAAACCACGCAGACCACGTTGATCGTTGTGGCTGTTGTTCTGGTGATGGCGTTGCTGTTGTGGGGGCTCGATTCCCTGCTCGGCTGGCTTGTTTCCTTGATTGTTGGCTAAGGGTGTCCCGTGGCTAAGCGTTGGTACGTTGTGCATGCTTACTCGGGTTACGAGAAGCATGTTATGCGCTCGCTGATAGAGCGTGTGAAGCTGGCTGGCATGGAAGATGGCTTTGGCGAGATTCTGGTTCCCACTGAAGAAGTGGTTGAAATGCGTAATGGCCAGAAGCGCAAAAGTGAACGTAAGTTCTTTCCAGGCTATGTGCTGGTACAGATGGATATGAACGAAGGGACTTGGCACTTGGTCAAGGATACCCCTCGGGTGATGGGCTTTATTGGCGGTACCGCCGACAAGCCTGCGCCGATCACGGATAAAGAGGCAGAAGCGATTCTGCGTCGTGTTGCTGATGGTAGCGACAAGCCGAAGCCAAAGACGCTGTTTGAGCCAGGTGAGGTTGTACGTGTCACCGACGGTCCATTCGCAGATTTCAATGGCACGGTTGAAGAAGTTAACTACGAAAAGAGCCGGATCCAAGTGGCAGTGCTCATTTTCGGTCGCTCTACTCCGGTAGAGTTGGAGTTTAGTCAGGTCGAAAAGGTCTGATTGAACAGGCATCCCAACCCCGCAGCCCAAGGCTGTGGGGTTTTGTCGTCACTGGGATAAACGCGCAAGCAACCGGGGAGCCTTTCGAGGCGTTCGAACCCGTAATTGGAGTGCCTCATGGCCAAGAAGATTACCGCTTACATCAAGCTGCAAGTGAAGGCCGCTCAGGCTAACCCAAGCCCACCTGTTGGTCCCGCACTGGGTCAGCACGGCGTGAACATCATGGAATTCTGCAAGGCTTTCAACGCCCGTACTCAGGGTCTTGAGCCAGGTCTGCCGACTCCAGTGATCATCACTGTCTACAGCGACCGTAGCTTCACTTTCGAAACAAAAAGCACCCCTGCTTCGGTTCTGCTGAAGAAGGCTGCAGGTTTGACTAGCGGTTCCGCTCGTCCAAACACCGTTAAGGTTGGCACCGTTACCCGTGCTCAGCTGGAAGAAATCGCGAAAACCAAAAACGCGGATCTGACTGCAGCTGATATGGATGCAGCCGTGCGTACTATCGCCGGTTCTGCTCGTAGCATGGGCCTTAACGTGGAGGGTGTGTAATGGCTAAGCTGACCAAGCGTCAAAAGGCTATCGCCGGCAAAATCGAAGCAGGCAAGGCCTACAACTTTGTAGATGCTGCCGCTCTGCTGGCTGAGCTGTCGACTGTCAAGTTCAGCGAGTCGTTCGACGTTGCTGTGAACCTGGGCGTTGACCCACGTAAATCCGACCAGGTCGTACGTAGCGCAACCGTGCTGCCACACGGCACTGGCAAGACCGTTCGTGTTGCCGTGTTCACCCAGGGCCCAGCAGCTGAAGCTGCTCTGGCTGCTGGCGCTGACCGCGTAGGCATGGACGATCTGGCTGCCGAAATGAAAGGTGGCGACCTGAACTATGACGTCGTGATCGCATCCCCGGATGCCATGCGCGTTGTCGGCCAGTTGGGTCAGATCCTCGGTCCACGTGGCCTGATGCCTAACCCTAAAGTCGGCACTGTAACGCCAGACGTAGCCACCGCGGTTAAAAACGCCAAGGCTGGTCAGGTTCGTTATCGCACCGACAAGAACGGCATTATCCACACTTCCGTTGGCAAGATTGGCTTCGACGCCGTCAAGCTGAAGGAAAACGTTGAAGCCTTGATCGCCGATCTGAAGCGTATCAAGCCAGCTTCTTCGAAAGGTATTTACGTCAAGCGCGTTACCCTGAGCACCACTATGGGCCCAGGTCTGGTTATCGATCAGAGCTCGCTCGACGCGTAAGACAACGGTTGGCGTAAGCGATTACGCCAGTCAAATATTGGGGTCCCTGCCTGGCGGGGGCTGTCCAAGACCGTAGGCGACGAAAGTCTTAAACCACAAGCCTACGCAGATGGTGCTCCCGGTTCCTTACCGAATCAGACACCAAAACGACATTCGGTTTCGATCGGATGAAACGGTAACAAGCAGGAGTTAAACCCGTGGCAATTAAACTCGAAGACAAGAAGGCCATCGTCGCTGAAGTCAACGAGGCTGCCAAAGCTGCTCTGTCCGCTGTCGTGGCTGATGCCCGTGGCGTAACAGTAGGCGCTATGACCGGACTCCGTAAAGAGGCCCGTGAAGCTGGCGTTTACGTACGTGTTGTACGTAACACCTTGCTCAAGCGCGCTGTTGCTGACACTGAATACAGTGTTCTCAACGACGTGTTCACCGGCCCGACCTTGATCGCGTTCTCCAACCAACATCCTGGCGCTGCTGCCCGTTTGTTCAAGGAATTCGCCAAAGGTCAGGACAAGTTCGAGATTAAGGCAGCTGCGTTCGAGGGCAAGTTCCTCGCAGCTAACCAGATCGACGTACTGGCAACTCTGCCGACCCGTGACGAAGCAATTTCCCAGCTGATGAGCGTGATGCAAGGCGCTACCAGCAAATTGGCTCGTACCCTGGCGGCACTGCGCGACCAGAAAGAAGCTGCCGCAGCCTAAGGCTCGACACCTCTTTTCGCGTTTTTTGTTTATTTCGATGGTCGCGTAGGCCGTCCCCCAATTCAGGAATTTAGTTTCATGACTATCTCTCAAAACGACATCCTCGAAGCAGTAGCCAACATGTCCGTAATGGAAGTTGTTGAGCTGATCAAAGCTTTCGAAGAAAAATTCGGTGTTACCGCTGCTGCTGCTTCCGCTGGTCCAGCTGTTGCTGCTGCCGTTGCTGAAGAGCAAACCGAATTCAACGTCATGCTGACCGAAGCTGGCGAGAAGAAAGTAAACGTGATCAAGGCAGTACGTGAACTGACCGGTCTGGGCCTGAAAGAAGCCAAGGCTGTAGTTGACGGCGCTCCTGCCATGGTTCTGGAAGCTGTTGCCAAAGACGCAGCTGACAAAGCCAAGGCCGCTCTGGAAGAAGCAGGCGCTAAAGTCGAGCTGAAGTAAGCATCGACTTTGCGTCTCCAGCCCGAGCGTTAAGCGACAGGCTGATGGCTGGTGGCTCTTGCCACCGGCCTTTTTCCGTTATTGGCAGCCGACTGGGTCGGTGCTGATCACGAGCTGTAACCACCCGATGTGGTGGCGCAAACCATGGGGTTTGCACGATTTTCTGGCTGCTCCCGTCGGGAGGGGCCAAACAAGCAGGTGACCAAGCTGGGGAACGCTGATGGCTTACTCATATACTGAGAAAAAACGTATCCGCAAGGACTTTAGCAAGTTGCCGGACGTCATGGATGTGCCGTACCTCCTGGCCATCCAGCTGGATTCGTATCGTGAATTCTTGCAAGCGGGAGCGACTAAAGATCAGTTCCGCGACGTGGGCCTGCATGCGGCCTTCAAATCCGTTTTCCCGATCATCAGCTACTCCGGCAATGCTGCGCTGGAGTACGTCGGTTATCGCCTGGGCGAACCGGCATTTGATGTCAAAGAATGCGTATTGCGCGGTGTAACTTACGCCGTACCTTTGCGGGTAAAAGTGCGCCTGATCATTTTCGACAAAGAATCGTCGAACAAAGCGATCAAGGACATCAAAGAGCAAGAAGTCTACATGGGCGAAATCCCCCTGATGACTGAAAACGGTACCTTCGTAATCAACGGTACCGAGCGTGTAATCGTTTCCCAGCTGCACCGTTCTCCGGGCGTGTTCTTCGACCACGACCGTGGCAAGACGCACAGCTCCGGCAAACTGCTCTACTCTGCGCGCATCATTCCTTACCGCGGTTCGTGGCTGGACTTCGAGTTCGACCCGAAAGACTGCGTGTTCGTGCGTATCGACCGTCGTCGCAAGCTGCCTGCATCGGTACTGCTGCGCGCGCTCGGCTATACCACCGAGGAAGTGCTGGACGCGTTCTACACCACCAACGTATTCCATGTGCAGGGTGAAAACCTGAGCCTGGAGTTGGTGCCTCAGCGCCTGCGCGGTGAAATCGCCGTCCTGGATATCCAGGATGACAAGGGCAAGGTGATTGTCGAGCAAGGCCGTCGTATTACCGCTCGCCACATCAACCAGCTGGAAAAGGCCGGGATCAAAGAGCTGCAGGTGCCGATGGACTACGTCCTGGGTCGCACTTCGGCCAAGGTCATCGTGCATCCAGCTACTGGCGAGATCATCGCAGAGTGCAACACCGAGCTGACTGTCGAGATCCTGGCGAAAATCGTCAAGGCTCAGGTCGTTCGTATCGAGACCCTGTACACCAACGACATCGACTGCGGTCCGTTCATCTCCGACACGCTGAAGATCGACTCCACCGGCAACCAACTGGAAGCGCTGGTCGAAATCTATCGCATGATGCGTCCTGGCGAGCCGCCAACCAAGGATGCCGCCGAGACCCTGTTCAACAACCTGTTCTTCAGTCCTGAGCGCTATGACCTGTCTGCGGTCGGCCGGATGAAGTTCAACCGTCGCATCGGTCGTACCGAGATCGAAGGTTCGGGCGTGCTGAACAAGGATGACATCGTTGCGGTCCTCAAGACCCTGGTCGACATCCGTAACGGCAAAGGCATCGTCGATGACATCGACCACCTGGGTAACCGTCGTGTTCGCTGTGTCGGCGAGATGGCCGAAAACCAGTTCCGTGTTGGCCTGGTGCGCGTAGAGCGTGCGGTCAAGGAACGCCTGTCGATGGCTGAAAGCGAAGGCCTGATGCCGCAAGACCTGATCAACGCCAAGCCTGTGGCTGCGGCGGTGAAAGAGTTCTTCGGTTCGAGCCAGCTGTCCCAGTTCATGGACCAGAACAACCCGCTGTCCGAGATCACCCACAAGCGCCGTGTCTCCGCACTCGGCCCAGGCGGTCTGACTCGTGAGCGCGCAGGCTTCGAAGTTCGTGACGTACACCCGACCCACTACGGTCGCGTTTGCCCGATCGAAACGCCGGAAGGTCCGAACATCGGTCTGATCAACTCCCTGGCTGCCTACGCGCGCACCAACCAGTACGGCTTCCTCGAGAGCCCGTACCGCGTGGTGAAAGACGCCCTGGTCACCGACGAGATCGTGTTCCTGTCCGCCATCGAAGAGGCTGATCACGTGATCGCCCAGGCTTCGGCCACGATGAACGACAAGAAAGTCCTGATCGACGAGCTGGTAGCCGTTCGTCACCTGAACGAGTTCACCGTCAAGGCGCCGGAAGACGTCACCTTGATGGACGTATCGCCGAAGCAGGTTGTTTCGGTTGCAGCGTCTCTGATCCCGTTCCTCGAGCACGACGACGCCAACCGTGCGTTGATGGGTTCGAACATGCAGCGTCAGGCGGTACCGACCCTGCGCGCCGACAAGCCGCTGGTAGGTACCGGCATGGAGCGTAACGTTGCCCGTGACTCCGGCGTTTGCGTCGTGGCTCGTCGTGGCGGTGTAATCGATTCCGTCGACGCCAGCCGTATCGTGGTTCGTGTTGCCGATGACGAAGTTGAAACTGGCGAAGCTGGTGTCGACATCTACAACCTGACCAAATACACCCGCTCCAACCAGAACACCTGCATCAACCAGCGTCCGCTGGTAAGCAAGGGTGATCGGGTTCAGCGCAGCGACATCATGGCTGACGGCCCGTCCACCGATATGGGTGAACTGGCTCTGGGCCAGAACATGCGCATCGCCTTCATGGCATGGAACGGCTTCAACTTCGAAGACTCCATCTGCCTGTCCGAGCGTGTGGTCCAGGAAGACCGCTTCACCACGATCCACATCCAGGAACTGACCTGTGTGGCGCGTGACACCAAGCTTGGCCCAGAGGAAATCACTGCGGACATCCCGAACGTGGGTGAAGCTGCACTGAACAAGCTGGACGAAGCCGGTATCGTTTATGTAGGTGCTGAAGTAGGCGCAGGCGACATCCTGGTCGGCAAGGTCACTCCGAAAGGCGAGACCCAGCTGACTCCGGAAGAGAAACTGCTGCGTGCGATCTTCGGTGAAAAAGCCAGTGACGTAAAAGACACCTCCCTGCGCGTGCCTACCGGCACCAAGGGTACCGTCATCGACGTACAGGTCTTCACCCGCGACGGCGTTGAGCGTGACGCTCGTGCGCTGTCGATCGAGAAGACTCAGCTCGACGAGATCCGCAAGGACCTGAACGAAGAGTTCCGTATTGTCGAAGGCGCGACTTTCGAACGTCTGCGCTCCGCCCTGGTCGGCCACAAAGCCGAAGGCGGCGCCGGCCTGAAGAAAGGTCAGGAGATCACCGACGAAGTCCTCGACGGTCTTGAGCATGGTCAGTGGTTCAAGCTGCGCATGGCTGAAGATGCTCTGAACGAGCAGCTCGAGAAGGCACAGGCCTACATCGTTGATCGCCGCCGTCTGCTGGACGACAAGTTCGAAGACAAGAAGCGCAAGCTGCAGCAGGGCGATGACCTGGCTCCAGGCGTGCTGAAAATCGTCAAGGTCTACCTGGCAATCCGTCGCCGCATCCAGCCGGGCGACAAGATGGCCGGTCGTCACGGTAACAAGGGTGTGGTCTCCGTGATCATGCCGGTTGAAGACATGCCGCACGATGCCAATGGCACCCCGGTCGATGTGGTCCTCAACCCGTTGGGCGTACCTTCGCGTATGAACGTTGGTCAGATTCTTGAAACTCACCTGGGCCTAGCGGCCAAAGGGTTGGGCGAGAAGATCAACCGTATGATCGAAGAGCAGCGCAAAGTCGCTGACCTGCGTAAGTTCCTGCATGAGATCTACAACGAGATCGGCGGGCGCAACGAAGAGCTGGACACCTTCTCCGATCAGGAAATCCTGGATCTGGCGAAGAACCTGCGCGGCGGCGTTCCAATGGCTACCCCGGTGTTCGATGGTGCCAAGGAAAGCGAAATCAAGGCCATGCTGAAACTGGCAGACCTGCCAGAAAGCGGCCAGATGCAGCTGTTCGATGGTCGTACCGGCAACAAGTTCGAGCGTCCGGTTACCGTTGGCTACATGTACATGCTGAAGCTGAACCACTTGGTAGACGACAAGATGCACGCTCGTTCTACCGGTTCTTACAGCCTGGTTACCCAGCAGCCGCTGGGTGGTAAGGCGCAGTTCGGTGGTCAGCGTTTCGGGGAGATGGAGGTCTGGGCACTGGAAGCATACGGTGCTGCATACACTCTGCAAGAAATGCTCACAGTGAAGTCGGACGATGTGAACGGCCGGACCAAGATGTACAAAAACATCGTGGACGGCGATCACCGTATGGAGCCGGGCATGCCCGAGTCCTTCAACGTGTTGATCAAGGAAATTCGTTCCCTCGGCATCGATATCGATCTGGAAACCGAATAACACGTGACGCGAATCGAGAGCGGGGCTGTGTTGCCCGCTCTCTGCTCCGCCAGGAGGAAAGGCCTTGAAAGACCTACTGAATTTGCTGAAAAACCAGGGTCAAGTCGAAGAGTTCGACGCCATCCGTATTGGATTGGCCTCGCCTGAGATGATCCGTTCGTGGTCGTTCGGTGAAGTTAAAAAGCCGGAAACCATCAACTACCGTACGTTCAAACCCGAGCGTGACGGCCTGTTCTGCGCCAAGATCTTTGGCCCGGTAAAGGATTACGAGTGCCTGTGCGGTAAGTACAAGCGCTTGAAGCATCGCGGCGTGATCTGTGAGAAGTGCGGCGTTGAAGTCGCGCTGGCAAAAGTTCGTCGTGAGCGCATGGCGCACATCGAACTGGCCTCGCCAGTTGCTCACATCTGGTTCCTGAAATCGCTGCCGTCCCGTATCGGCCTGCTGATGGACATGACCCTGCGTGATATCGAACGCGTTCTCTACTTCGAGAGCTACGTCGTTATCGATCCAGGCATGACCACCCTTGAAAAAGGTCAGTTGCTCAACGACGAGCAGTACTTCGAAGCGCTGGAAGAGTTCGGCGACGATTTCGATGCCCGCATGGGTGCCGAAGCTGTCCGCGAACTGCTGCACGCGATCGACCTGGAGCACGAGATTGGCCGCCTGCGCGAAGAGATTCCGCAAACCAACTCCGAAACCAAGATCAAGAAGCTGTCCAAGCGCCTGAAGTTGATGGAAGCCTTCCAGGGTTCCGGAAACCTGCCAGAGTGGATGGTGCTGACCGTTCTGCCGGTCCTGCCGCCAGACCTGCGTCCACTGGTTCCGCTTGATGGCGGTCGTTTCGCGACTTCCGACCTCAACGATCTGTATCGTCGAGTGATCAACCGGAACAACCGCCTGAAGCGCCTGCTTGACCTGTCCGCTCCGGACATCATCGTGCGCAACGAAAAGCGAATGTTGCAGGAAGCGGTCGACGCCTTGCTCGACAACGGTCGTCGTGGCCGTGCCATCACCGGTTCGAACAAGCGTCCTCTGAAATCCCTGGCTGACATGATCAAGGGTAAGCAAGGTCGTTTCCGTCAGAACTTGCTCGGTAAGCGTGTTGACTACTCCGGCCGTTCGGTAATTACCGTAGGCCCGACCCTGCGTCTGCACCAGTGCGGCCTGCCAAAGAAAATGGCTTTGGAACTGTTCAAGCCGTTCATTTTCGGCAAGCTGGAAATGCGTGGCCTTGCGACCACCATCAAAGCCGCCAAGAAGATGGTCGAGCGCGAGCTGCCAGAGGTCTGGGACGTTCTTGCTGAAGTGATTCGCGAACACCCAGTGCTGCTCAACCGTGCACCGACCCTTCACCGTCTGGGTATCCAGGCGTTTGAACCGGTACTGATCGAAGGCAAGGCTATCCAGCTGCACCCGCTGGTCTGTGCTGCGTACAACGCCGACTTCGACGGCGACCAAATGGCCGTGCACGTACCGCTGACGCTGGAAGCCCAGCTGGAAGCGCGTGCGTTGATGATGTCGACCAACAACATCCTGTCGCCAGCCAACGGTGAGCCGATCATCGTGCCGTCCCAGGACGTTGTACTGGGTCTGTACTACATGACTCGTGAAGCGATCAACGCCAAGGGCGAAGGTCGTGTGTTCGCGGATCTGCAGGAAGTTGACCGTGTGTTCCGTGCCGGCGAAGCCGCACTGCACGCCAAGGTCAAGGTGCGGATCAACGAAACCGTAAACGATCGCGATGGCAACAGCGTGACCAACACCCGTATCGTCGACACTACCGTCGGTCGTGCTCTGTTGTTCCAGGTTGTGCCCAAAGGCTTGTCGTTCGATGTCGTCAACCTGCCGATGAAGAAAAAGGCGATCTCCAAGCTGATCAACCAATGCTACCGCGTGGTTGGTCTGAAAGAGACCGTGATCTTCGCTGACCAGTTGATGTACACCGGTTTTGCCTATTCGACCATTTCCGGCGTTTCCATCGGCGTTAACGACTTCGTTATCCCGGATGAAAAAGCCCGCATCATCGGTGCTGCCACCGAAGAAGTGAAAGAGATCGAAAGCCAGTATGCATCCGGCCTGGTAACCCAGGGCGAGAAGTACAACAAGGTGATCGACCTCTGGTCCAAGGCGAACGACGAAGTTTCCAAGGCGATGATGGCCAACCTCTCGAAAGAGAAAGTCATCGACCGCCATGGTGACGAAGTCGACCAGGAGTCCTTCAACTCGATGTACATGATGGCCGACTCGGGCGCACGGGGTTCTGCTGCGCAGATCCGTCAGCTCGCCGGTATGCGTGGCCTGATGGCCAAGCCGGACGGTTCTATCATCGAGACCCCGATTACTGCGAACTTCCGTGAAGGTTTGAGCGTACTTCAGTACTTCATCTCCACTCACGGTGCTCGTAAGGGTCTTGCGGATACTGCGTTGAAAACCGCTAACTCCGGTTACCTGACTCGTCGTCTGGTTGACGTTGCCCAGGATCTGGTCGTGACCGAGATCGATTGCGGCACCGAACATGGCCTGGTAATGACTCCGCACATTGAAGGCGGTGACGTTGTAGAGCCGTTGGGTGAGCGCGTATTGGGTCGTGTCATCGCCCGTGACGTATTCAAGCCAGGTACCGAGGACGTCATCGTTCCTGCCGGCACCCTGGTTGACGAGAAGTGGGTCGAGTTCATCGAGCTCAACAGCATCGACGAAGTGATCGTGCGTTCTCCGATCAGCTGCGAAACTCGCTACGGCATCTGCGCCAAGTGCTACGGTCGCGACCTGGCACGTGGTCACCAGGTGAACATCGGTGAAGCGGTCGGCGTTATCGCTGCCCAGTCCATCGGTGAGCCGGGTACCCAGCTGACGATGCGTACGTTCCACATCGGTGGTGCGGCAAGCCGGACCTCCGCGGCCGACAGCGTACAGGTGAAGAATGGCGGTACCGTCCGTCTGCACAACCTGAAGCACGTTGAGCGTGTCGACGGTCACCTGGTAGCTGTGTCCCGTTCCGGTGAGTTGGCGATTGCCGACGACTTCGGTCGTGAGCGTGAGCGCTACAAGCTGCCGTACGGTGCTGTGATTTCGGTGAAGGAAGGCGACAAGGTCGACGCTGGCGCCATCGTGGCGAAGTGGGATCCGCACACTCACCCAATCGTCACCGAGATGAAAGGTACCGTGACCTACGTGGGCATGGAAGAAGGCATCACGATCAAGCGTCAGACTGACGAATTGACCGGTATGACCAACATTGAAGTCCTCGACGCAAAAGATCGTCCAGCTGCCGGCAAGGACATCCGTCCGGCCGTGAAGATGGTCGACGACAACGGCAAGGACCTGTTGCTGCCAGGTACTGACGTAATCGCTCAGTACTTCCTGCCAGCCAACGCCCTGGTCGGTGTGGCGGACGGTGCGCGGATCGCGATCGGTGATGTTATCGCTCGTATCCCGCAGGAAACTTCGAAAACCCGCGACATCACCGGTGGTCTGCCGCGTGTTGCCGACTTGTTCGAAGCCCGTCGTCCGAAAGAAGCCTCGATTCTGGCTGAAGTCAGCGGCACCATCGCGTTCGGTAAAGAGACCAAGGGCAAACGCCGTCTGGTCATTACCCCGAACGACGGTACCGATCCGTACGAAGAGCTGATTCCGAAGTGGCGCCACCTGAACGTTTTCGAAGGCGAACAGGTAAACCGCGGCGAAGTTATCTCGGACGGTCCGAGCGATCCACACGACATCCTGCGTCTGCTGGGTGTGAGTGCGCTGGCCAAGTACATCGTGAACGAGATCCAGGACGTTTACCGTCTACAAGGCGTGAAGATCAACGACAAGCACATCGAGACCATCCTGCGTCAGATGCTGCGTAAAGTTGAGATCTCCGAGTCCGGCGACTCCAGCTTCATCAAGGGCGACCAGATGGAACTGACGCACGTGCTGGTGGAAAACGAGCGCCTGGCGAACGAGGACAAGTTCCTTGCCAAGTTCACTCGCGTACTGCTGGGTATCACCAAGGCGTCGTTGTCCACCGAATCGTTCATCTCGGCGGCTTCCTTCCAGGAAACCACCCGTGTATTGACCGAGGCGGCGGTAACCGGCAAGCGCGACTACCTGCGCGGCCTGAAAGAAAACGTGGTCGTGGGTCGTCTGATCCCGGCCGGTACCGGTTTGGCCTATCACAGCGAGCGCAAGCGTCGCCGTGATGCAGACAAGCCGTTGCGCGTGAGCGCCAGTGAAGTGGAAGCTGCACTGACCGAAGCACTGAACTCGAGCGGTAACTGAGTTCGGCGTTGATTAAGTGCCTGGCCCTGACCACCCCGTTCGGCGGATCGAGACAAATTGTCGAGATTCGGCGGGCGGGGAGGTCGGGGCCTTGCCTTGACTGGGGACAAGATCCTCTTTAGACTCTTGATCCCCTAAATTTGGCGGGAATTCGTTCCTGCCATTTTGCTTTTCTTGTAAGACAATAGCGTCGCAAGACAACAGTGGAGCTAGTAGATGGCAACTATCAACCAGCTGGTACGTCAGCCGCGTAAGCGTATCGTCGAGAAATCCGACGTGCCTGCGCTGCAGAACTGCCCGCAACGTCGTGGCGTATGCACCCGTGTGTATACCACCACGCCGAAAAAACCTAACTCGGCACTGCGTAAAGTATGCCGTGTGCGCCTGACCAACGGTTTCGAGGTTTCCTCGTACATCGGTGGTGAAGGTCACAACCTGCAAGAGCACAGCGTGGTACTGATCCGCGGCGGTCGTGTAAAAGACTTGCCAGGTGTTCGTTACCACACCGTCCGCGGTTCTTTGGATACTTCCGGCGTCAAAGGTCGTAACCAGGGTCGTTCGAAGTACGGTACCAAGCGTCCGAAGTAATCGGTCGTTTTGCAGTTTTTCATTTTTATTGAGTCGATAAGAGTAAGGTCGGGCAAGCGTGAGCTGTCCCGGGCTAACCTGAAGACCGCTTGAGGGCTTATCATGCCAAGACGTCGCGTAGCAGCCAAACGTGAGATTCTGGACGATCCGAAATACGGAAGCCAGATCCTCGCCAAGTTCATGAACCACGTTATGGAAAGCGGCAAGAAAGCCGTTGCCGAACGTATCGTTTATGGCGCACTGGACAAAGTTAAGGAACGCAAGAACAGCGATCCCCTGGAAATCTTCGAGAAAGCTCTCGACGCCATCGCTCCGCTGGTCGAAGTGAAGTCGCGCCGTGTAGGCGGTGCTACTTACCAGGTTCCGGTCGAAGTTCGTCCTTCCCGTCGTAACGCCCTGGCAATGCGCTGGCTGGTAGACTTCGCCCGCAAGCGCGGCGAGAAGTCCATGGCCCTGCGTTTGGCTGGTGAACTGTTGGACGCTGCTGAAGGTAAAGGTGCTGCAGTTAAGAAGCGTGAAGACGTGCACCGTATGGCTGAAGCCAACAAGGCTTTCTCGCACTACCGCTTCTAATTTTAGCGTCACTCAATTTGCGAGGGCTTTATGGCTCGTACTACACCGATTAATCGCTACCGTAACATCGGTATCGTTGCTCACGTGGATGCTGGTAAGACCACCACCACCGAGCGCGTCCTTTTTTACACCGGCAAAAGTCACAAAATGGGCGAGGTGCATGACGGCGCCGCGACCACAGACTGGATGGTTCAGGAGCAGGAGCGTGGTATTACCATTACTTCTGCTGCTATCACCGCCTTCTGGAAAGGTTCCGAGAAGCAGTACCCGCACGAGCATCGCTTCAACGTAATCGATACCCCGGGCCACGTAGACTTCACCATTGAAGTTGAGCGTTCCCTGCGTGTACTCGACGGCGCGGTCGTTGTGTTCTGTGGTACTTCGGGTGTTGAGCCTCAGTCGGAAACCGTATGGCGTCAGGCCAACAAATACGGCGTTCCACGCCTTGTTTATGTAAACAAGATGGACCGTGCTGGTGCCAACTTCCTGCGCGTGATCGGTCAGATCAAGCAGCGTCTGGGTCACACTCCGGTGCCTATCCAGCTCGCTATCGGTTCGGAAGACAACTTCCAGGGCCAAATCGACCTGATCAACATGCAGGCCGTGTACTGGAATGACTCCGACAAGGGCATGGTCCCTGTTCGCAAGGAAATTCCTGCTGAACTGTTGGAAGAAGCCGAGCAATGGCGCAGCAACATGGTCGAGGCTGCGGCCGAAGCCAGCGAAGAGCTGATGAACAAGTACCTCGAAGGTGAAGAACTCACCAACGACGAAATCAAGGCTGCTCTGCGTCAGCGTACTATTGCTGGTGAAATCGTTCTGGCCGTTTGCGGTTCTTCCTTCAAGAACAAGGGTGTTCCCCTGGTTCTCGACGCTGTTATCGACTTCCTGCCTGCTCCAACCGACATTCCTGCTATCAAGGGTTCCAACCCGGATAACGAGGAAGAGGAAATGGAGCGTCACGCAAGTGACGACGAGCCGTTCGCGGCTTTGGCATTCAAGATCGCTACCGACCCATTCGTGGGTACCTTGACCTTTGTTCGGGTTTACTCGGGCGTGTTGGCATCCGGCGACGGCGTGATCAACTCGGTAAAAGGCAAGAAAGAGCGTGTGGGTCGTATGGTGCAAATGCACGCAAACGCCCGTGAAGAAATCAAGGAAGTGCGCGCTGGTGACATCGCGGCCTTGATCGGCATGAAGGACGTCACCACTGGTGAAACCTTGTGCAACGCTGACAAGCCAATCATCCTGGTTCGCATGGACTTCCCGGAGCCGGTAATCTCGGTTGCCGTTGAGCCTAAGACCAAGGATGACCAGGAAAAAATGGGTATCGCTCTGGGCAAGCTCGCTCAGGAAGACCCGTCTTTCCGCGTCAAGACTGATGAAGAGACTGGTCAGACGATCATCTCCGGCATGGGCGAGCTGCACCTGGACATCCTGGTTGACCGGATGCGCCGTGAGTTCAACGTCGAAGCCAACATCGGTAAGCCTCAGGTTTCCTATCGTGAGCGCATCACGAAGAACTGTGAAATCGAAGGCAAGTTCGTTCGCCAGTCCGGCGGTCGTGGCCAGTTCGGTCACTGCTGGATTCGTTTTGCACCGGCTGACGAAGGTCAGGAAGGTCTGCAATTCGTGAACGAAGTCGTAGGTGGTGTGGTTCCTAAGGAATACATCCCGGCGATCCAGAAGGGTATCGAAGAGCAGATGAAGAACGGCGTTGTTGCCGGCTATCCGCTGATCGGCCTGAAGGCGACCGTGTTCGACGGTTCTTACCACGACGTCGACTCCAACGAGATGGCGTTCAAGGTGGCTGCTTCCATGGCTACCAAGCAACTGGCCCAGAAGGGCGGTGGTGAGTTGCTTGAACCTATCATGGCGGTAGAAGTCGTTACGCCTGAAGACTACATGGGTGATGTCATGGGCGACCTTAACCGTCGTCGTGGCATGATTCTGGGTATGGAAGATACGGTTTCCGGCAAAGTTATCCGTGCCGAGGTTCCGTTGGGTGAGATGTTCGGTTACGCAACCGACGTTCGCTCCATGTCTCAGGGTCGCGCAAGCTACTCTATGGAATTCAAAAAATACAATACAGCTCCGTCGCATATCGTCGAGACTGTTACCAAAAAGCAAGGCTGATCCAGCCCCTTTAAGCTAGGAGTTAATTGTCGTGGCTAAAGAAAAATTTGAACGGAACAAACCGCACGTCAACGTTGGCACCATCGGCCACGTTGACCACGGTAAAACTACTCTGACCGCTGCTCTGACCCGCGTCTGCTCCGAAGTTTTCGGTTCGGCCAAGGTTGACTTCGACAAGATCGACAGCGCCCCGGAAGAAAAAGCTCGCGGTATCACCATCAACACCGCTCACGTTGAATACGATTCGGCCGTGCGTCACTACGCACACGTTGACTGCCCAGGTCACGCCGACTACGTAAAAAACATGATCACTGGTGCTGCCCAGATGGACGGCGCGATCCTGGTTTGCTCGGCCGCCGATGGTCCGATGCCACAAACCCGTGAGCACATCCTGCTGTCCCGTCAGGTAGGCGTTCCGTACATCGTTGTCTTCCTGAACAAGGCTGACATGGTTGACGACGCTGAGCTGCTGGAACTGGTTGAGATGGAAGTGCGCGACCTGCTGAGCACTTACGACTTCCCAGGTGATGACACTCCAATCATCATCGGTTCGGCTCTGATGGCTCTGAACGGCCAAGACGACAACGAAATGGGCACCACTGCTGTCAAGAAGCTGGTGGAAACTCTGGACAGCTACATCCCAGAGCCTGAGCGTGCTATCGACAAGCCGTTCCTGATGCCAATCGAAGACGTATTCTCGATCTCCGGTCGCGGTACCGTTGTGACTGGTCGTGTTGAGCGTGGCATCGTCCGTATCCAGGAAGAAGTTGAGATCGTCGGTCTGCGCGACACTCAGAAAACTACCTGCACCGGCGTTGAAATGTTCCGCAAGCTGCTCGACGAAGGTCGTGCTGGCGAGAACTGCGGCGTACTGCTGCGCGGCACCAAGCGTGACGACGTTGAGCGTGGCCAGGTTCTGGTCAAGCCAGGCACCGTCAAGCCGCACACCAAGTTCACCGCAGAAGTCTACGTTCTGAGCAAGGAAGAAGGCGGCCGTCATACTCCGTTCTTCAAAGGCTACCGTCCACAGTTCTACTTCCGTACAACTGACGTGACTGGTAACTGCGAGCTGCCAGAAGGCGTTGAAATGGTAATGCCAGGTGACAACATTCAGATGACTGTTACCCTGATCAAGACCATCGCGATGGAAGACGGTCTGCGTTTCGCTATCCGTGAAGGCGGTCGTACCGTCGGCGCTGGCGTCGTAGCCAAAGTCATCGAATAAGACTCTTCCAGAGTCGGCTCGATGAACAGGAAAGCCCCCGCTTAGCGGGGGCTTTTTTATTAGGTTGACACCTATCAGGGGCGTCTATAGAATTGCGCCTCCTTTTAACGGGCGTATTGCGCCCGGTGGGAATAGCAGCCGGAGTCTGAAATCCAATGCAAAATCAGCAAATCCGTATCAGGTTGAAGGCTTTTGACCATCGCCTGATCGACCAATCCACCCAGGAAATCGTGGAAACCGCGAAACGTACTGGTGCTCAAGTGCGTGGTCCAATTCCACTGCCTACCCGTAAAGAGCGGTTCACCGTTCTGGTCTCCCCGCACGTCAACAAAGACGCGCGTGACCAGTACGAGATCCGTACTCATAAGCGCGTTCTGGACATCGTCCAGCCAACGGATAAAACCGTTGATGCTCTTATGAAGCTCGATCTTGCGGCCGGTGTGGAAGTGCAGATCAGCCTCGGCTAAGACTCGGTCTTAGTCGTGTAACGCTCTGAAATGGGCGGCCATAGCGGGTGAAAGCCCCGTACACTCATGAGGTTTACAACATGACTATTGGTGTAGTCGGTCGTAAATGCGGTATGACCCGTATTTTCACCGAAGAAGGTGTCTCCATTCCGGTCACGGTCATTGAGATCGAGCCGAATCGCGTCACCCAGTTCAAAACTGAAGAGACCGATGGCTATCGTGCAGTGCAAGTCACTGTCGGCGAGCGTCGTGCTTCGCGTGTAACAGCAGCTCAGGCTGGCCACTTCGCCAAGGCGAACGTAGCCGCTGGTCGTACCGTAATGGAATTCCGTCTTGAAGAAGGCGAGTACCAGGCCGGCGATCTGATCAACGCTGAAATCTTCGCCGCTGGTCAACTGGTTGATGTAACCGGTCAGTCCAAGGGTAAAGGCTTCCAGGGTACGATCAAGCGTTGGAACTTCCGCGGGCAAGATAACACCCACGGTAACTCCGTATCCCACCGCGTTCCAGGCTCTATCGGCCAGTGCCAGACTCCTGGTCGTGTATTCAAGGGCAAGAAAATGTCCGGTCATATGGGCGCTGAGCGCGTGACCGTGCAGTCCCTCGAAGTAGTGCGCGTGGACGCTGAACGCAATCTGTTGTTGGTCAAGGGCGCTGTTCCTGGCGCTACTGGCGGCAACTTGGTTGTACGTCCAGCAGCCAAGGCTCGCGGTTAAGGGGAAGCTGACATGCAATTAAATGTAAATGACGCTCAAGCGATCGAAGTTTCCGAACTGACATTTGGCGGCGAATTCAACGAGACGCTGGTTCACCAAGCAGTCGTGGCCTACATGGCCGGCGGCCGTCAAGGTAGCAAGCAGCAAAAGACCCGTTCCGACGTTTCTGGTGGCGGTAAGCGCCCATGGCGTCAGAAAGGTACTGGCCGTGCTCGTGCCGGTACTATCCGTAGCCCAATCTGGCGTGGCGGCGGTACCACTTTCGCAGCTCGTCCTCAGGATCACTCCCAGAAGCTGAACAAGAAGATGTACCGCGCAGCAATGCGTTCCATCCTTGCTGAGCTGGTGCGTACTGATCGTCTGGTCGTGGTTCAGGACTTCGCTGTTGAAGCACCGAAAACCAAAGATCTGCTGAACAAGCTGAATGGCATGGGTCTGACTGACGTCCTGATCGTGTCTGACGCTGTTGATCAGAACCTGTACCTGGCTGCTCGCAACCTGCCACACGTCGATGTTCGTGACGTGCAGGGTTCCGATCCGGTCAGTCTGATCGCATACGACAAGGTGTTGATCACCGTGTCGGCCGTGAAGAAATTCGAGGAGCTGCTGGGATGAACCAGGAACGCGTATTTAAAGTTCTGCTTGGCCCGCACGTTTCCGAGAAGGCTACGGTTCTGGCAGACAAGAAAGGCCAGTTCGTTTTCAAGGTTGCAACCGATGCAACCAAGCTGGAAATCAAGAAGGCCGTCGAAAGCCTGTTCAGCGTGAAAGTAGAGCGCGTTACTACCCTGAATGTTCTGGGTAAGAGCAAGCGCACTGCTCGCGGTCTGGGCAAGCGTAATGACTGGAAGAAGGCAGTTATCTCCCTTCAGCCAGGCCAAGATCTCGATTTCAGCAGCAGTGCTGAGTAAGGAAGGGGTGCATCATGGCAATCGTTAAATGCAAACCGACTTCCCCTGGCCGCCGTTTTGTGGTCAAGGTGGTCAACCAGGAGCTGCATAAAGGCGCTCCTCACGCACCGCTGCTCGAGAAAAAATCGAAGTCTGGTGGTCGTAACAACAATGGCCGTATTACCACTCGTCACATCGGTGGTGGTCATAAGCAGCATTACCGTCTGGTCGACTTCCGTCGCAACGACAAGGATGGCATCGCTGCCACCGTCGAGCGTATCGAATACGATCCAAACCGTACTGCTCACATCGCTCTGCTGCTGTACGCAGATGGCGAGCGTCGCTACATCATCGCCCCTAAAGGCGTGAGCGCTGGCGACCAGCTGATCGCAGGTGCCCTGGCACCGATCAAGCCGGGCAACGCTCTGCAACTGCGTAACATTCCAGTTGGTAGCACCGTACACGGCATCGAATTGAAGCCAGGTAAAGGCGCACAGATCGCTCGTTCCGCTGGTGCTTCGGCTCAGCTGATCGCTCGTGAAGGTGTCTACGTGACCCTGCGTCTGCGTTCTGGTGAGATGCGTAAAGTACTGGCTGAATGCCGTGCGACCCTGGGCGAAGTCTCGAACTCCGAGCACAGCCTGCGTTCGTTGGGTAAAGCTGGTGCCAAGCGCTGGCGTGGCGTTCGCCCAACCGTTCGTGGTGTTGCCATGAACCCGGTTGACCACCCACATGGTGGTGGTGAAGGTCGTACCTCTGGTGGTCGTCATCCGGTATCGCCATGGGGCTTCCCGACTAAGGGCGCGAAGACTCGTGGTAATAAGCGTACCGACAAAATGATCGTCCGTCGTCGCAAGTAAATAGAGGGATACGACAGTGCCACGTTCTCTGAAAAAAGGTCCTTTTATTGATCTTCACCTACTGAAGAAGATCGAAGTGGCGGCGGAAAAGAACGATCGCAAACCAGTTAAGACCTGGTCGCGTCGTTCGATGATCCTGCCACAAATGGTCGGTCTGACCATCGCTGTACACAACGGTCGCCAGCACGTCCCAGTTCTCGTGAACGAAGACATGGTCGGCCACAAACTGGGCGAGTTCGCCGGTACCCGCACATACCGTGGGCACGTGGCTGACAAGAAAGCCAAGCGTTAAGGGGTAAGGAAATGGAAGTAGCCGCTAAGTTGTCGGGCGCTCGAATCTCCGCCCAGAAAGCCCGCTTGGTCGCCGACCAGATCCGCGGGAAGAAGGTGGGCGAAGCGCTCAACCTGTTGGCTTTCAGCAGTAAGAAAGCCGCCGAGATCATGAAAAAAGTGCTGGAGTCGGCCGTAGCCAACGCCGAGCATAACGAAGGCGCAGACGTTGATGACCTGAAAGTCAGCACCGTTTTCGTCAACGAAGGGCGTTCGCTGAAGCGCATCATGCCACGTGCCAAAGGCCGTGCTGATCGCATCGTCAAGCGGTCTTGCCATATCACTGTCAAGGTTGCTGACAAGTAACGGAGTCGAAGAGATGGGTCAGAAAGTACATCCCATTGGCATTCGCCTGGGAATCGTCAAGGAGCACACCTCCGTCTGGTACGCAGACGGTCGGACTTATGCGGACTACTTGTTCGCTGATCTGAAGGTGCGTGAGTATCTCCAAGACAAACTAAAAAGCGCGTCCGTCAGCCGTATCGATATCCATCGTCCGGCTCAGACTGCACGTATCACCATCCACACCGCTCGCCCAGGTATCGTTATCGGGAAGAAAGGTGAAGATGTTGAGAAACTGCGTCAGGACCTGACCAAGCAAATGGGTGTGCCTGTGCACATCAATATCGAAGAGATCCGCAAGCCGGAACTCGACGGTATGCTGGTTGCGCAGAGCGTAGCTCAGCAGCTGGAGCGCCGTGTAATGTTCCGTCGCGCTATGAAGCGCGCTGTACAGAACGCAATGCGCATTGGTGCCAAAGGCATCAAAATCCAAGTGAGCGGTCGTCTCGGCGGTGCTGAAATCGCACGTACTGAATGGTATCGCGAAGGTCGTGTGCCTCTGCACACCCTGCGTGCCGACATCGACTATGCCAACTACGAAGCTCACACCACCTACGGTGTGATCGGTGTAAAGGTTTGGATCTTCAAAGGCGAAGTAATTGGTGGTCGCCAAGAAGAACTGAAGCCACAAGCACCAGCGCCTCGTAAAAAAGCTGCTAAGTAAGGGGTACGCCAAATGTTGCAACCAAAGCGTACGAAGTTCCGCAAGCAGATGACCGGTCACAACCGTGGCCTGGCATTGCGCGGTAGCAAAGTCAGCTTCGGCGAGTTCGCGCTGAAGTCTGTTGCTCGTGGTCGTCTCACCGCTCGTCAGATCGAGTCAGCGCGTCGTGCTCTGACCCGTCACGTAAAACGTGGCGGCAAGATCTGGATCCGTGTGTTCCCGGACAAGCCTGTCACCAAAAAGCCACTCGAAGTTCGGATGGGTAAAGGTAAGGGTAACGTGGAATACTGGGTTGCCCAGATTCAGCCAGGCAAAGTCCTGTATGAAATCGAGGGTGTTTCTGAAGAGCTGGCGCGTGAGGCTTTCGCCCTGGCTGCTGCAAAGCTGCCGCTCGCCACCTCCTTTGTTAAACGGACGGTGATGTGATGAAAGCGAATGAACTTCGTGAAAAATCAGCACAGCAGCTGAACGAGCAACTGCTCGGCCTGCTGCGCGACCAGTTCAATCTGCGTATGCAGAAGGCAACTGGCCAGTTGGGGCAGTCTCATCTGCTCTCGCAAGTTAAGCGTGACATCGCTCGCGTGAAAACTGTGCTCAACCAGCAGGCAGGTAAGTGATCATGGCTGAAGCCGAAAAAACTGTCCGTACGCTGACTGGCCGTGTTGTCAGCGACAAGATGGACAAAACCATCACCGTTCTGATCGAGCGTCGCGTTAAGCACCCGATCTACGGTAAATACGTTAAGCGTTCGACTAAGCTGCACGCGCACGACGAAACCAATCAGTGCCACATCGGCGACAAAGTCACTATTCGTGAAACTCGTCCGATGGCCAAGACCAAGTCTTGGGCGCTGGTTGATGTTCTCGAACGCGCTGTGGAAGTCTAAGGGCTAGGGGTCGGAGAAATTATATGATTCAGACTCAATCCATGCTCGATGTGGCCGATAACAGCGGCGCTCGCCGCGTTATGTGCATCAAGGTGCTGGGTGGCTCCCATCGTCGTTACGCTGGTATCGGTGACATCATCAAAGTTACCGTCAAGGAAGCAATTCCTCGCGGTAAGGTGAAAAAAGGCCAAGTGATGACTGCTGTTGTAGTCCGCACTCGCCACGGTGTTCGTCGTGCTGACGGCTCCATCATCCGCTTTGATGGCAACGCTGCTGTTCTGTTGAACAACAAGCAAGAGCCAATCGGCACCCGTATCTTTGGGCCAGTGACCCGTGAACTTCGTACTGAGAAGTTCATGAAGATCGTCTCGCTCGCCCCAGAAGTGCTGTAAGGAGATCCGACATGCAAAAGATTCGTCGTGACGACGAGATCATCGTGATCGCCGGCAAAGACAAGGGTAAGCGCGGTAAGGTGCTGAAGGTTCTTGCTGACAACCGTCTGGTTGTTGGTGGTCTGAACCTGGTCAAGCGTCATACCAAGCCTAACCCGATGTCGGGCGTACAGGGCGGTATCGTCGAGAAAGAAGCGCCACTGCACGCTTCCAACGTCGCCATCTTCAACGGCGAAACCAACAAGGCTGACCGCGTTGGTTTCAAAGTAGAAGACGGTAAGAAAATTCGTGTCTTCAAGTCGACCCAAAAAGCGGTTGATGCTTGAACACTGCTAGGTAGAAGACCATGGCACGACTAAAAGAGATTTACCGGAAGGAAATCGCACCGAAACTTAAGGAAGAACTTAAGCTTTCGAACGTGATGGAAGTTCCGCGCGTTACCAAAATCACCCTGAACATGGGTCTGGGCGAAGCGATCGGCGACAAAAAAGTCATCGAGCACGCAGTTGCCGACCTGGAAAAGATCACCGGTCAGAAAGTCGTTGTGACTTACGCTCGGAAATCCATCGCTGGCTTTAAAGTCCGTGAAGGTTGGCCGATCGGCGTCAAAGTGACCCTGCGCCGTGAGCGTATGTACGAGTTCCTGGATCGTCTGCTGTCGATCTCCCTGCCTCGGGTTCGCGACTTCCGCGGCCTGAATGCCAAGTCCTTCGATGGTCGTGGCAACTACAGCATGGGCGTAAAAGAGCAGATCATTTTCCCGGAAATCGATTACGACAAGATCGACGCTCTCCGCGGTCTGGACATTACCCTGACCACCACTGCTCGGACGGATGACGAAGGTCGCGCACTGCTGCGCGCTTTCAAATTCCCGTTCCGCAACTGATTGGAGTAGGAAAATGGCCAAGAAGAGCATGAAGAACCGTGAGCTGAAGCGTCAGCTCACCGTTGCCAAGTACGCCACCAAGCGTGCAGCGCTGAAAGCTATCATCGTTGATCTGAACGCAAGTCCAGAAGCGCGTTGGGAAGCTACCGTAGCACTGCAGAAGCAGCCACGTGACGCCAGCGCCTCGCGCATGCGTAACCGCTGCCGCCTGACTGGTCGTCCGCACGGCGTGTACCGCAAGTTTGGCCTCGGCCGTAACATGCTGCGTCAAGCTGCAATGCGTGGTGACGTTCCAGGTCTGGTCAAAGCCAGCTGGTAAGCACTGTCAATGTCACGATGTTCGGGGTCGCAAGATCCTGACCATCGGTGGCCTTGAACTTGAATCAAGCCCCTTTTGGGGCTTGATTCATTTCTGGGGTGTGTCTAGAATACCCGGCTCGCCTGAGCCCGTGTTTTTATTGCGCGGATGTGCTCGGCGACACGTACTAGCCGAAAGGCTAATTTTTTGTGTATTAGGAGCGTCTAGCCCATGAGTATGCAGGACCCGTTAGCGGACATGCTAACTCGTATCCGTAATGCCCAGATGGCTGAAAAGTCCGTCGTAAGCATGCCATCTTCTACTTTGAAGGTAGCTGTTGCCAAAGTCCTGAAGGACGAAGGTTACATTGCGGGTTATCAGATCAGCAGCGAAATCAAGCCTCTGCTGTCCATCGAGCTGAAGTACTTCGAAGGCCGTCCGGTCATCGAGGAAGTGAAGCGCGTTAGCCGTCCTGGCCTGCGTCAGTACAAGTCCGTTGAGGATCTGCCAAAAGTTCGTGGCGGCCTGGGCGTGTCTATCGTCTCCACCAACAAAGGTGTGATGACGGATCGTGCTGCGCGCGCTGCCGGTGTCGGCGGCGAAGTTCTTTGCACTGTGTTCTAAGGGGGGATAAGCATGTCACGCGTCGCTAAGAACCCCGTTAAGCTGCCAGCCGGTGTCGAAGTCAAATTCGCAGGCCAACAGCTTTCGGTGAAGGGTGCCAAGGGCACTCTGCAACTGAACATCCATTCGTCCGTTGAGATCGTTGAAGAAGCTGGTGAGCTGCGTTTCGCTGCTCGCAATGGCGATCAACAGACTCGCGCAATGGCTGGTACCACTCGTGCGTTGGTAAACAACATGGTCCAAGGCGTAAGCCAAGGCTTCGAGCGCAAGCTCCAGCTGGTCGGTGTTGGTTACAAAGCGCAAGCAAAAGGCACAGTGCTGAACCTGGCTCTTGGCTTCTCGCACCCAGTGGATTATGAACTGCCGGAAGGCATCACCGCTGAGACTCCTAGCCAGACCGATATCCTGATCAAGGGCATCGACAAGCAGCTGGTAGGTCAAGTGGCCGCCGAGATCCGCGACTTCCGTCCACCAGAGCCGTACAAAGGCAAAGGTGTGCGCTACGCGGACGAAGTCGTCCGTCGTAAAGAAGCCAAGAAGAAGTAGGGCATAGCAAATGACCGACAAAAAAGTTACTCGACTGCGTCGCGCTCGCAAAGCACGCCTGAAAATGCACGAACTCGAAGTCGTGCGTCTCTGCGTGTTCCGCTCGTCGCAGCACATCTACGCCCAGGTCATTTCGGCCGACGGCAACAAAGTCCTGGCAAGTGCCTCGACTTTGGATAAAGAACTGCGTGATGGCGCCACTGGCAACATCGACGCGGCCACTAAGGTTGGCCAGCTGGTCGCTACGCGTGCTAAAGCCGCTGGCGTCTCGCAGGTGGCTTTCGACCGCTCTGGCTTCAAGTACCACGGCCGCGTCAAGGCGCTGGCTGATGCTGCTCGTGAAGCTGGGCTGGAGTTCTAAGTTATGTCAAATAACGACCAAAAGCGCGACGAAGGCTACATCGAGAAGCTGGTTCAAGTTAACCGCGTAGCCAAAACCGTTAAAGGCGGCCGTATCTTCACTTTCACCGCGTTGACCGTGGTTGGTGATGGTAAGGGCCGTGTTGGCTTCGGCCGTGGCAAGTCGCGTGAAGTGCCTGCTGCGATCCAGAAGGCAATGGAAGCTGCTCGCCGCAACATGATCCAGGTTGATCTGAACGGCACCACCCTGCAGTACGCAATGAAGTCCGCCCATGGCGCTTCGAAGGTGTACATGCAGCCTGCTTCTGAAGGTACCGGTATCATCGCTGGCGGCGCTATGCGTGCTGTCCTCGAAGTTGCTGGCGTTCAGAACGTTCTGGCCAAGTGCTACGGCTCGACTAACCCGGTAAACGTGGTTCACGCCACTTTCAAGGGTTTGAAAGCAATGCAGTCTCCTGAATCCATTGCCGCCAAGCGTGGCAAAAGCGTCAAGGAGATCTTCTGATCATGGCTACCGTAAAAGTTACGCTGATCAAAAGCATGACCGGCCGCATCCCTAACCACAAACTGTGCGTTAAGGGTCTGGGTCTGCGTCGCATCGGTCACACTGTAGAAGTCCTGGATACTCCCGAGAATCGCGGGATGATCAACAAGGCTTACTACATGCTGCGTGTCGAGGGTTAATCGATGAAACTCAATGATCTGAGTCCAGCGCCGGGTTCCCGTCGCGAAAAGCATCGTCCGGGCCGTGGTATCGGTAGTGGTTTGGGCAAGACCGGTGGCCGTGGCCACAAAGGTCAGACCTCCCGCTCCGGTGGCACCATTGCTCCAGGCTTTGAAGGCGGTCAACAGCCGCTGCATCGTCGCCTGCCGAAGTTCGGTTTCGTTTCCCTGAAAGCCATGGACCGCGCAGAAGTGCGTCTGTCCGAACTGGCCAAAGTGGACGGCGACATCGTCACCGTGCAGTCCCTGAAGGATGCCAACGTGATCAACCAGAACGTACAGCGTGTGAAAATCATGCTGTCGGGCGAAGTTGCTCGTGCTGTCACCATCGGAAAGGGAATCGGCGCCACCAAAGGTGCGCGTGCGGCTATCGAAGCAGCTGGCGGCAAGTTCGAGGAATAAATGGCTAAGCAAGGTGCTCTCTCTGCGCTCGGCAAAGGCGGTATGTCTGAACTCTGGGCTCGTCTGCGTTTTCTGTTCCTGGCGATTATCGTCTACCGAATAGGCGCACACATCCCGGTTCCAGGTATCAACCCGGACCGACTCGCGGACCTGTTTCGACAGAATGAGGGGACCATTCTTAGCTTGTTCAACATGTTTTCCGGCGGCGCGCTGGAGCGGATGAGTATCTTTGCACTGGGGATCATGCCGTACATTTCGGCATCGATCATCATGCAGCTGATGTCCGCTGTCAGCCCGCAGCTGGAGCAGTTGAAGAAGGAAGGTGAAGCTGGCCGTCGCAAGATCAGCCAGTACACCCGCTACCTCACTGTCGTCCTCGCTCTCGTCCAGGCTGTTGGCATGTCCATCGGTCTGGCGGGGCAGGGCGTAGCGTTCACTGGTGACTTTGGCTTCCATTTCGTTGCGGTAACCACGTTTGTGGCAGGCGCGATGTTCATGATGTGGCTGGGTGAGCAGATTACTGAGCGTGGTGTTGGCAACGGTATCTCGATGTTGATCTTCGCAGGTATCGTCGCCGGTCTTCCGAGAGCGATCGGGCAGTCTTTCGAGTCTGCGCGTCAGGGCGATATCAACATCTTTGCTCTGGTTGCCATCGGTTTGCTGGCAGTAGCGATTATCGGTTTCGTGGTGTTCATCGAGCGTGGTCAGCGTCGTATTGCTGTTCACTACGCCAAGCGTCAGCAGGGCCGCAAGGTGTTTGCTGCGCAGACGAGCCACTTGCCGTTGAAGGTGAACATGGCCGGCGTTATCCCGGCCATTTTCGCGAGCAGCATCTTGCTGTTCCCGGCTTCGTTGGGTGCCTGGTTCGGCCAGTCTGAAGGTATGGGCTGGTTGCAGGACATCTCGCAGTCGATCGCTCCTGGTCAGCCGTTGAATATTCTGCTGTTTAGTGCAGGGATTATTTTCTTCTGCTTCTTCTATACGGCGTTGATGTTCAATCCGAAAGACGTAGCGGAAAACCTGAAGAAGTCCGGTGCCTTTATTCCGGGTATCCGTCCTGGTGAGCAGTCGGCGCGCTACATTGATGGCGTTCTGACTCGTTTGACCTTGTTCGGTGCTCTTTACATGACGGCCGTCTGCTTGCTTCCCCAGTTCCTGGTGGTTGCGGCAAACGTTCCGTTCTACCTTGGCGGGACCTCGTTGCTGATCGTGGTCGTGGTTGTGATGGACTTCATGTCCCAAGTACAATCGCACCTCGTTTCGCACCAGTACGAATCCCTGATGAAGAAAGCCAACCTGAAGGGCTACGGCAGCGGCATGTTGCGCTGAGTAGCATCCATAAGGTTCGAGGAGTTGGTGATGAAAGTTCGTGCATCGGTGAAAAAGCTGTGCCGCAACTGCAAGATTATTCGCCGCGAAGGTGTTGTTCGGGTAATTTGCAGCGCGGAACCGCGTCACAAACAGCGCCAAGGCTGAGTGTGATTGTGCTTTAAGCCCGGCAGCTAGTGCGCTGCCGGGTTGATTATTTGTTATTACAGCGATATTATCTCGCGCCCTATTTCTTGGCTTCCGGGGCGTAGGTAGCTGTCAATTGGAGTCCCACTGAATGGCCCGTATTGCAGGCGTTAACATTCCAGATAACAAGCATACTGTTATCTCGCTGACCTACATCTATGGTGTTGGTCGCACTACTGCACAGAAAATTTGTGCAGAGACTGGGGTCAACCCAGCCGCGAAGATCAAGGATCTGAGCGACGAGCAAATTGAACAGCTGCGTGGCGAAGTGGCGAAGTTCACCACTGAAGGTGACCTGCGTCGCGAAATCAACATGAAAATCAAGCGCTTGATGGACCTCGGTTGCTATCGCGGTCTGCGTCATCGTCGTGGTCTTCCAGTACGCGGTCAGCGTACCAAGACCAACGCGCGTACCCGTAAAGGTCCGCGTAAGCCGATCCGCAAGTAATCGCCCCAGCGAATCGACAGGAATTTAATCATGGCAAAACCTGCTGCTCGTCCTCGTAAAAAAGTTAAAAAGACAGTGGTTGATGGCATCGCCCACATCCATGCTTCTTTTAACAACACCATCGTGACCATTACCGACCGTCAAGGTAACGCTCTTTCCTGGGCTACCTCCGGTGGTTCGGGTTTCCGCGGTTCCCGCAAGTCCACCCCGTTCGCTGCTCAAGTAGCTGCTGAGCGTGCTGGTCAAGCTGCGCTGGAATACGGCCTGAAAAACCTCGACGTAAACGTCAAAGGTCCAGGTCCAGGTCGTGAATCCGCAGTCCGCGCTTTGAACGGCTGTGGCTACAAGATCGCCAGCATCACCGACGTGACGCCAATCCCGCACAACGGGTGCCGTCCGCCGAAGAAGCGCCGCGTGTAATCCAGGAGATTGTAAAGAATGGCTCGTTACATTGGTCCAAAATGCAAACTCGCTCGTCGCGAAGGCACCGATCTCTTCCTGAAGAGCGGCGTGCGCGCGATCGAATCGAAGTGCAACATCGAAGCAGCACCTGGTATCCACGGCCAACGCCGCGGTCGCCAGTCCGACTACGGCACCCAACTGCGTGAAAAGCAGAAGGTCCGTCGTATCTACGGCGTTCTCGAGCGTCAGTTCAGCGGCTACTACAAAGAAGCTGCTGGCAAGAAAGGTGCAACCGGCGAAAACCTGTTGCAACTGCTCGAATGCCGCCTGGACAACGTCGTATACCGTATGGGTTTCGGTTCTACTCGTGCCGAATCCCGTCAGCTGGTATCGCACAAGTCGATCAGCGTTAACGGCCAGACCGTAAACGTTCCGTCCTACCAGGTTCGTGCTGGTGACGTGGTTGCTGTTCGCGAGAAAGCAAAGAACCAGCTTCGCATTGTCCAAGCTCTCGATCTGTGTGCCCAACGTGGCCGCGTAGAATGGGTAGAAGTAGACACTGAGAAGAAGTCGGGCGTTTTCAAGAACGTTCCAGCTCGCAGTGATCTGTCCGCCGACATCAACGAAAGCCTGATTGTCGAGCTCTACTCCAAGTAAGGGCTAGAAAATAGGTGCATCCATGCAGATTTCGGTAAATGAGTTCCTGACACCCCGCCATATTGATGTGCAGGTTGTCAGTCCAACCCGCGCCAAGATCACACTCGAGCCTCTCGAGCGTGGTTTCGGCCACACCCTGGGCAACGCGCTGCGCCGCATCCTGTTGTCCTCAATGCCCGGCTGTGCAGTAGTCGAGGCCGAGATTGACGGTGTGCTCCACGAGTACAGCGCCATCGAAGGTGTACAGGAAGACGTAATTGAAATCCTGTTGAACCTTAAAGGTCTGGCTATCAAGCTGCACGGTCGTGACGAAGTTACGCTGACCTTGTCGAAGAAGGGTTCGGGGGTGGTTACCGCTGCCGATATTCAGCTGGATCATGATGTCGAGATCGTTAACCCCGATCACGTAATCGCTAACCTGGCGTCTAACGGCGCCCTGAACATGAAGCTCACCGTAGCTCGTGGTCGTGGTTATGAACCGGCAGACTCGCGTCAGAGCGATGAAGACGAAAGCCGCAGCATCGGTCGCTTGCAGCTTGACTCTTCGTTCAGCCCGGTTCGCCGTATCGCATACGTGGTGGAAAACGCCCGTGTCGAACAGCGTACCAACCTGGACAAGCTGGTTATTGATCTGGAAACCAACGGTACCCTGGATCCTGAAGAGGCTATCCGCCGCGCTGCAACCATCCTGCAACAGCAGTTGGCTGCGTTCGTCGACCTCAAGGGTGACAGTGAGCCAGTGGTTGTTGAGCAGGAAGACGAGATCGATCCGATCCTGCTTCGCCCGGTTGACGATCTGGAACTGACTGTACGTTCGGCTAACTGCCTTAAGGCGGAAAACATCTACTACATCGGCGACCTGATTCAGCGTACCGAAGTAGAGCTGTTGAAGACTCCGAACCTTGGCAAGAAATCCTTGACTGAAATCAAGGACGTTCTGGCCTCCCGCGGTCTGTCCCTCGGCATGCGCCTCGACAACTGGCCGCCTGCAAGTCTTAAGAAGGACGACAAGGCGACTGCCTGATCGTCGTAATCACCGAACGTTGTGTTTGGTAAGGAATGAACCATGCGTCATCGTAAAAGTGGTCGTCACCTGAGCCGCACCAGCTCGCACCGCAAGGCCATGTTCCAAAACATGGCGGTGTCGCTGTTCGAGCACGAGCTGATCAAAACTACACTGCCGAAAGCCAAAGAACTGCGCCGCGTTGCTGAGCCGCTGATCACTCTGGCCAAGACAGACAGCCTGGCTAACCGCCGCCTGGCTTTCGACCGTACTCGTTCGAAAGCTATCGTTGGTAAGCTCTTCAACGACCTGGGCAAGCGTTACGCTACCCGTGAGGGTGGCTACCTGCGCATCCTCAAGTGCGGTTTCCGCGCTGGCGACAACGCGCCTATGGCGTACGTCGAGTTGGTTGATCGTGCTACTGCCGGCGAAGCTGTAAGCGCCGAGTAAGACGACAGTCTGTAACGAAGAACCGGGCCTAGTGCCCGGTTTTTTGTGCGCGTAAGAAAAGAGCTTATCCATACAAGCTTTGTGCGGTGTTCAAACGCCACTATATGACGTTGGGGTTGTTGGTAGATATTTTCTATTGATGTGCACAATTTAATAAATTTGTGACCGTCATGTTGTTGATCAATACTCCTCACCAGCCGATTAGCCGGCAGTCCGAAGACCGACCTAGGAAGAATTGAGCATGAGCCAGACCAAAACGCTTACGACCGCCAGTGGCGCTCCTGTCGCCGATAACCAGAACTCTCGCTCCGCAGGCCCTCGTGGCCCGTTGCTGCTCGATGATTTCCACCTGATCGAGAAGCTTGCTCATTTCAACCGTGAAAACATTCCCGAGCGTCGCGTGCATGCCAAAGGGTCGGGGGCTTATGGCACCTTTACCGTTACCCAGGACATCACCCAATACACCAGCGCCAAGCTGTTCGAGTCGATCGGCAAGCAAACCCCTACCTTCCTGCGGTTCTCCACCGTGGGCGGCGAGCGTGGTTCGGCCGACACCGAACGCGATCCGCGCGGCTTTGCCCTGAAGTTCTACACCGAAGAAGGCAACTGGGATATCGTCGGCAACAACACGCCGGTATTTTTCATCCGGGACCCGCTGAAGTTTCCAGACTTCATCCACACCCAGAAACGCCTGCCGCAAAGCAACCTGAAAAGCGCCCAGGCGATGTGGGATTTCTGGTCGCATTCGCCTGAGGCGCTGCACCAGGTCACCATTCTGTTTTCCGATCGCGGTATTCCTGACGGCTACCGTCATATGCACGGGTTCGGCAGTCACACCTATAGCCTGATCAATGCCCAAGGTGAACGTCACTGGGTGAAATGGCACTACAAGACCAAGCAGGGCATCAAGAACCTCGCGCCGGCCGAAGCCGCTCGCTTGGCGGGTACTGATCCGGATTACGCCCAGCGAGACTTGTTCGAGGCCATCGAGCGCGGTGACTTCCCGAAATGGAGCGTCTGCATCCAGATCATGAGCGAGGCTCAGGCCGCAGCCCATTACGAGAACCCGTTCGATGTGACCAAGACCTGGTCGCAGAAGGAATTCCCGCTGATCGAAGTCGGTGAGCTCGAACTCAATCGTAATCCCTTGAACTACTTTGCCGAAGTGGAGCAGGCAGCATTCGGGCCGAGCAACATGGTGCCGGGGGTAGGTCTTTCGCCTGACCGCATGCTCCAAGGCCGGGTATTCGCATACGCCGATGCGCACCGCTACCGCGTGGGGACCAATCACCAGCAACTGCCGGTAAATGCTCCGCGTAGCCCGGTCAATACCTACCAGCGTGACGGCGCCATGGCGTTTGGCAGTAACGGCGGCGCAGCTCCAAACTATGAGCCTAACAGCTACGACCAAGCGCCGAAGCAAGCCCCGCGCTACGCGGAACCGGCCTTGGCCCTCAGCGGCGCGGCGGATCGTTATGATCATCGCGAAGACACTGATTACTACAGCCACGCAGGCACGCTGTTCCGCTTGATGAGTGATGAGCAGAAAGCGCTGTTGATCAGCAATATTGCAGGTGCAATGGCAGGTGTTTCGGCTGACGTGGTTGATCGTCAACTGCAGCACTTCTTCAAGGCAGACCCTGCTTACGGAGAAGGTATCGCAAAGGCGTTGGACGTACAGCTTAACTAAGTCTAAACGAGAAGCAGAACCGCCCTCATTTGGGCGGTTTTTGCGTTATTTAACCTGCTTTTCTTGGATTTTCTTCACTTTTGTTGCGCGTGGTAAGTGACCTTGCAGTCAGCTTGGTTCAAACTACAGCCTTTCAAAGCTTGTGGAGATGTAGGGCGATGCAAGGTCACCCAGACGTAATCGATTACCTCAACACGTTGCTGACCGGCGAACTGGCGGCCCGTGATCAATATTTCATCCATTCGCGGATGTACGAGGATTGGGGTTTTACCGAGCTCTACGAACGTATCAACCATGAGATGGAAGAAGAGGCCCAGCACGCCGATGCATTGATGCGCCGGATCCTGATGCTCGAAGGCACGCCACGCATGCGTCCGGACGACCTGGACATCGGCACCACGGTGCCCGACATGCTCGCTGCCGACTTGCGCTTGGAGTACAAGGTCCGCGCTGCGCTGTGTAAAGGCATCGAGCTGTGCGAACAACACAACGACTACGTAACCCGCGAAATCCTGCGCGTTCAGCTTAACGACACCGAAGAAGATCACACTTACTGGCTTGAAAAGCAGTTGGGTCTGATCAAGCTGATCGGGTTGGAGAATTACCTGCAGTCGCAGTTCTGATGGATTCCTTGTGGGAGCAAGCTCGCTCCCACAGGGAAACAAAAAGCCCCTGCCATCGAAGAGATGACAGGGCTTTTTCGTGCTGGGGGAAATCAGTCCCGATCACGCTCCAGCAGCGGCTTGAGGTAATACCCAGTGTGGGATTGCTTCATCTCCGCCACTTGCTCCGGCGTCCCCACGGCAATGATCTGCCCACCCTTGGAACCGCCCTCCGGGCCCAGGTCCACCAGCCAGTCAGCCGTCTTGATCACGTCCAGGTTGTGCTCAATGACCACTACGGTGTTGCCGTGATCGCGCAGACGATGCAGCACGTCGAGCAGTTGCTGGATATCGGCGAAGTGCAGGCCGGTGGTCGGCTCGTCGAGGATATACAGGGTCTTGCCGGTATCGCGCTTGGACAGCTCGCGGGATAGCTTGACCCGCTGCGCCTCGCCACCGGACAAGGTCGTCGCCGACTGCCCGAGCTTGATGTACGAAAGACCTACGTCCATCAATGTCTGGAGTTTACGTGCCAACGCCGGTACGGCGTCGAAGAACACCCGAGCCTCTTCAATGGTCATCTCCAAGGTTTCGTGGATGTTCTTGCCCTTGTACTTGATCTCCAGCGTTTCGCGGTTGTAGCGCTTGCTCTTGCACACGTCGCATGGCACGTAGATGTCAGGCAGGAAATGCATTTCCACCTTGATCAAGCCATCGCCCTGGCAGGCTTCGCAGCGTCCGCCCTTGACGTTGAACGAGAACCGGCCCGGCCCGTAGCCTCGCGAGCGAGACTCCGGTACTCCCGCAAACAGCTCACGAATCGGCGTGAACAGCCCGGTATAAGTGGCGGGGTTGGAGCGCGGCGTGCGGCCAATCGGGCTCTGGTCTATGTCGACGACTTTGTCGAGATGCTCCAAGCCCTTGATGCTGTCATGAGCGGCAGCTTCCAAGGTCGTGGCGCCGTTCAGGGCCGTGGCGCTGAGGGGGAACAGCGTGTTGTTGATCAGTGTCGACTTGCCGGAGCCGGACACACCGGTAACGCAGGTCAGCAGGCCGATCGGGATCTCCAGATCGACGTTGCGCAGGTTGTTGCCGCGGGCGCCCTTGAGGGTCAGCGACAACTTTTTGTTCCGTGGCGTACGCTTGGCCGGGACCTTGATCTTCACCCGGCCCGACAGGTATTTACCCGTCAGCGAGTCAGGATGCGCCATGACCTCGGCCGCAGTTCCCTGGGCGACGATATGGCCCCCATGCACGCCAGCGCCAGGACCGATGTCCACCACATAGTCGGCCAGGCGGATCGCGTCTTCATCGTGCTCGACCACGATGACCGTGTTGCCGATGTCCCGCAGGTGTTTCAGCGTTCCGAGCAGTCGATCATTGTCCCGTTGATGCAGGCCAATGGACGGCTCATCGAGGATGTACATGACGCCCACCAGGCCGGCGCCGATCTGACTGGCGAGGCGGATACGCTGGGCTTCACCGCCGGACAGGGTGTCAGCGCTGCGGTCGAGGGTCAGGTAGTCCAGGCCAACGTTCACCAGGAACTGCAAGCGCTCGCGAATCTCCTTGAGGATCTTGTCGGCGATTTCGCCTCGGCGACCCGTCAGTTTGATTCCCTCGAAGTAATCGGTGGCGTCGCCGATCGGCAGGCTGGTTACCGCCGGCAGGGTTTTCTCGCCGACCCACACGTGCCGCGCCTCACGGCGCAAGCGGGTGCCGCGGCAATCCGGGCAGGGCTGGGTGCTGAGAAACTTGGCGAGTTCTTCGCGCACGCTGGCTGACTCGGTCTCGCGGTAACGTCGCTCCAGGTTGGGCACGATGCCTTCGAACGGGTGGGAGCGCTTGACGATATCGCCCCGGTCGTTCAAGTATTTGAAGTCGACGTTCTGCGAGCCGCTGCCGTGCAGGATGAACTTCTGCTGTTCGGCGGGCAGCTCGTTGAAGGGCTTGTCCAGGCTGAACTTGTAGTGGGCCGCCAGCGAACCGAGCATCTGGAAATAGTAGACGTTACGCCTGTCCCAGCCTCGAATTGCGCCTTCGGCCAAGGTCAGTTCGCCATTGACCAGGCGCTTGGTGTCGAAGAACTGCTTGACCCCCAGGCCGTCACAGGTCGGGCACGCGCCGGCCGGGTTGTTGAAGGAGAACAGCTTGGGCTCCAGCTCGCTGATGGCATGGCCACAGATCGGGCAGGCGAAGCGCGCGGAGAAGATCATCTCTTCACCCGGTTCGTCGTCCATCGGCGCAACCAGGGCGATGCCGTCGGCCAGCTTCAGGGCTGTCTCGAACGATTCGGCCAGGCGCTGTTGCAAGTCGGCGCGGACCTTGAAGCGGTCCACCACCACATCGATCGAGTGCTTCTTCTGTTTATCCAGCTTCGGCAGTTCGTCCAGCTCGCACAGCTTGCCGTTGACCCGCGCACGTACGAAGCCTTGGGCGCGCAACTCTTCGAAGACCATCAAGTGCTCGCCCTTGCGCTCGCGGATGACCGGCGCCAGGAGCATCAGTTTGCTGCCTTCGGGCTGGGCCAGCACCAGGTCGACCATCTGGCTGACGGTCTGGGCTTCCAACGGAATGTCGTGGTCCGGGCAGCGGGGAATACCGACCCGCGCATACAGCAGGCGAAGGTAGTCGTAGATCTCGGTAATGGTGCCAACCGTCGACCTGGGGTTGTGGGAGGTCGATTTCTGCTCGATGGAGATCGCCGGCGACAGGCCTTCAATGGTGTCGACATCGGGTTTTTCCATCATCGACAAGAACTGCCGGGCGTAGGCCGACAGCGATTCGACATAGCGGCGCTGGCCTTCGGCGTACAAGGTGTCGAAGGCCAGGGATGATTTTCCGGATCCGGACAGGCCGGTGATAACGATCAGCTTGTCCCGGGGCAGGGTCAGGTCGATGTTCTTCAGGTTGTGGGTACGGGCCCCACGAATCAGGATCTTGTCCAAAGTGGCCTCGCTCGGCGGGCGTCGAAAACGTAGGAGTATACGGGTAAATACTGGATGGATACACACTATCAAGCGTCATACATGAAGACTGCGCGGCAAACGGTCGCCATATACCCCCTCAATCGATCGGACTGGTAGAATCCCCGCCGGTTCACACGAGGTTTTTCCATGCACGATCCCCACAGCGAACGCATGAGTAGCGGCGAGACCCGCGCGGCAAGCGGCCTGGCCCTGGTGTTCGCCTTTCGCATGCTGGGCATGTTCATGGTGTTGCCGGTACTGGCGACCTATGGCATGGACCTGGCGGGCGCGACCCCGGCCCTGATTGGGTTGGCGATCGGCGCCTATGGCCTGACCCAGGCCATTTTCCAGATTCCCTTTGGCATAATTTCCGACCGTATCGGTCGTCGTCCGGTCATTTACCTGGGACTCATCGTCTTCGCCCTCGGCAGCGTGCTTGCGGCGAACGCGGACTCGATCTGGGGCGTGATTGCCGGCCGGATCCTGCAAGGGGCGGGTGCGATCTCCGCCGCCGTCATGGCCTTGCTGTCAGACTTGACCCGCGAACAGCATCGGACAAAAGCCATGGCGATGATCGGCATGACGATCGGTCTGTCGTTCGCCGTCGCCATGGTTGTAGGACCGCTGTTGACGCGAGCCTTTGGCTTGTCAGGCCTGTTCCTGGCAACCGGTGCCATGGCATTGATCGGTATCCTGATCGTTGCGGTCATCGTGCCGCGCTCCACGGGGCCATTGCAGCACCGCGAATCCGGCGTGGCCCGCCAGGCGTTGGTGCCGACCCTCAAGCATCCCGACCTGCTGCGCCTGGACCTGGGCATCTTCGTCCTCCACGCCATGCTGATGTCCAGCTTCGTGGCCCTGCCGCTGGCACTGGTGGAAAAGGCCGGCCTGCCCAAGGAGCAGCATTGGTGGGTGTATCTGACGGCACTGGTTATTTCGTTCTTCGCCATGATTCCGTTCATCATCTATGGCGAAAAGCGACGCAAAATGAAACGAGTTTTACTCGGCGCCGTCGTGACGCTCATGCTCACTGAGCTATTCTTCTGGCAGTTCGGCGACAGCCTGCGGGCCTTGGTAATCGGCACCGTGGTGTTCTTCACCGCGTTCAACCTGCTGGAAGCGTCGCTGCCGTCGCTGATCAGCAAGGTTTCACCGGCGGGCGGCAAGGGCACGGCGATGGGGGTTTATTCCACCAGCCAATTCCTGGGTTCGGCACTGGGCGGCATCCTCGGCGGCTGGTTGTTCCAGCACGGCGGTTTGTCGGTTGTGTTCCTGGGATGTGCCGCGCTGGCTGCACTTTGGTTGGCCTTTGCTGTTACCATGCGCGAACCTCCGTATGTGACGAGCCTGCGCTTGCCGTTGTCGCCCGAAGCCATCCGCGAAGCAGGCCTGGCCGAGCGCCTCAGGGCCGTCGTTGGAGTAACCGATGCAGTGGTGGTCGCCGACGAGGCGGCCGTGTATATCAAACTGGACACCGAATTATTGGATCGTGCGACGCTTGAGCGCCTGGTGAACAACCCGGCCCCGGCAGCGTGCGAAGCCTAGGAGAACGTTATGGCCCGTGGGGTTAACAAAGTCATATTGGTCGGTACTTGCGGCCAGGATCCAGAAGTTCGCTATCTGCCTAACGGCAACGCCGTGACCAACCTGAGCCTGGCGACCAGCGAACAATGGACCGACAAGCAAACCGGCCAGAAGGTCGAGAAGACCGAGTGGCACCGCGTGTCGATGTTCGGCAAAGTGGCTGAGATTGCCGGCGAATACCTGCGCAAGGGTTCGCAGGTCTACATCGAAGGCAAGCTGCAGACCCGCGAGTGGGAAAAAGACGGCATCAAGCGCTACACCACCGAAATCGTGGTCGACATGCAAGGCACCATGCAATTGCTCGGTGGCCGTCCGCAAGGCGACCAGCAGCAGGGTGGCAACAACTATCAACAGTCGGCTCCGCGTCAGCAAGCCCCTCGTCCGCAGTCGGCGCCACAGCCACAGCGCGAACGCCCGGCTCCGCAACAGGCCGCGCCGCAGCCGGCTCCGGATTTCGACAGCTTTGATGACGATATTCCGTTCTGATTGCAGTGGTATTGGTCGATGAGTTTACTCATTCGCTGATACTTTAAAGCTCGATAAAAGCCCTCTTCGCTGCAAAGCCAGGAGGGCTTTTTTCGCTCTGTGTAAAGCCGCGAATCAATCAGTCGTAAATAATCTTCTGATAGACCGGCGTCTGCTTGGCGCTGTGCTTGATGCGCCGCACTGAGCTGCCGGTGATGAGTCGGCCACCGAGAAGAAGATTGCCACAAGGCGATCGCGGTTCGAAAAGCTGCTGTCTCAAGACTCTAATCGCTTCTGCGCCCAATTCATCGCGGGGCACGTGAAGGGTGGTGAGCGGTATGTCGTTGATGTCGGCCAGGTTGAACCCGTCCATGCTCATCACCGAAACATCCTGAGGAACCCTCAGGCCAGCATTCTGGAGCGCTTTAACGGCCCCGGCTGCCATGAAGTCACCCCCCGCCAGGATGGCAGTCGGTCGGTCGTCAGGTGCGCAGTTTTCCAGGAAGGCCGCGACCCGCGCCTCAGATTCAGCACTGCCGAAACCGTCGGCAACCATCAGGTGTTTTGTTTCGATAAATTCGAGATTTTGCTCCTTCCAGGCATCACGAATTCCACGAATTCGCAGATCCATCGTGTACCGCCTGAGACACTGGAGGGTCAGTACATTTCGGTGCCCCATCTGAAACAGATAATTTATCGAATAATGACCGATTAAAAAGTGGTCGGGCGATATCGAGGGCAGGCGCATGCTGCGATCGATGCAGTTGATCAGTACCGTCGGCTTGCTGAGATCGGCCGCCAGTTGATGTATGTGCGGATCATCAATGCCAATCAGGATCGCCGCACCGGTGTCCTTCTGATTCATCTTTTCCAAAAACAGCAAGGCGTCGCTATCGACCTCTTCAAGCTCGCAGTAGCGCACTCGAACATCGTGTTGCGCGACCGCCTGGGTGATGCCCTGGATAACTTTGTAATAGAAGATATCGGCGCGTACGTTGAAGGCCCGCGAGGGCGCAAAGATGGTCAGCCCGTTGAGGAGGAAGCGGCCATTGGCGAGGCCTTCCATTACCCCGTGCTGACGAGCCGCCGCGAGCACTTTTTCCCTGGTGGCCGGACGGGTATTGGATTTGCCAGCAAGCACCCGTGACACCGTCGCGGTGGACAGGCCCGTCTGTGCCGCTATTTCAGCAATGCGTAATTTCCCCATTCCGGGCTGATCCATTGAGACAATTTATGTAAAGGCTTTCATAGCAGAAAAGGGCCATCTCTCCTAGCACACTTGGGGTTCTGCCGAGCCGTACCAATAGCGAATGTAAATTTATACACGCCTGCTTCTGTACGGATCATGAGCAGTTGCCATAGCGTTCAAGCCTCAAATAAAAACAAAACGCCGGAAAATCCGGCGACAGGCGAAGAATTGATGACTATCGATATCGAACGCAATGCTCGACTTTCGGCCAAGCTAAAATTCATCCCGCATCTGCGTTGGTGGATGCTCTCGCTGTTTTTGCTCGGCGTCACCGTCAACTATATAACCCGCAATTCATTGGGCATCTTGGCGCCAGAGCTAAAGACCACGTTCAGCATGTCGACTGAACAATACTCGTGGGTGGTCGCCTCGTTTCAACTTGCCTATACGGTTTTCCAACCCATCTGCGGCTGGCTGATCGATGCGATCGGACTCAAGCTCGGCTTCGTGATATGCGCCATCGTATGGTCGGTGATGTGTCTTCTTCATGCTGGGGCCGCGAGTTGGGTGCACCTGGCGATTCTGCGTTTTTTCATGGGCGCTTCGGAGGCAGCGGCAACACCTGCCAATGCCAAGGCGATAGGGGACTGGTTTCCGAAAAAGGAACGACCTATCGCTGCGGGCTGGGCGGGGGTTGGTTTTTCTCTGGGGGCGATGCTCGCCCCTCCGATCATCTATCTGGCTCATGTAAGCCTGGGCTGGCAGGGCGCATTTCTGATTTCCGGGGGAATCGGCCTGATATGGGCCGCCGTCTGGGGATGGCTCTATCACGCCCCCACTATTCACCCGCGCTTATCGCCCAATGAATTGGAGCATATCCAACAAGACGGCGAAAAAATCGGCCAGCAAATGCCCTTTTTCAAGGCGTTGAAAAAGATTGGTCGGGACAAGCGGTTTTACGGTATCGCACTTCCTGCCTTCATGGCAGAGCCGGCATGGGCGGTCATGAGTTTCTGGGTGCCACTGTATCTGGCGAACGAAAGAGGAATGGACCTCAAGCAGATTGTACTGTTTGCCTGGGTTCCGTTTCTTGCGGCGGATCTGGGCAGTGTCGCCAGCGGTTATCTATCACGCGCTTACCATCGTTTTTTCAAATGCACGCGGGTGAATTCGATTGTCGCCAGCTCAATCACCGGCGCGTTCCTGATGTTTTCGTTAGCCGTGATGACTCAGGTGAAAGACCCCTATGTTGCGATTGCGCTTATTTCAGTCGGCGGTTTTGGCCACCAGATTATTTCCTGCATGTTAAGTGCACTGGTCGTCGAAACGTTCGATCGGGATGAGTTGGCGACTGTGAACGGAATGCGAGGCTCATGTGCCTGGATTGCCAGTTTTGTTTTCTCGCTGATCATCGGTGTCAGCGTGGACAAAATAGGATTCAACCCATTGTTCATCGCAATGGGGCTCTTTGATTTTGTAGGTGCGTTTTTCATGATTTTGTTTATCGCGGACAGAGCGTCCAAACCTAAAGCGGTGCGTGCACAATGAAGTCACTTAAAGTCTGGACATTAAAGGCTCAGGAGAAAGGCTACATTGAGCTCCTGGTCGAGGGCCGGCATCTCTTCAGAATCCATATCCTCGAAGACGGTTTGGCGCGTGTTCTGCTTATGCGTGCAGGCACGTTGGCACTGGATCGGACCTGGAGCATTGCGCCCCGGGAGGACGTCGCCTGGGAGGGCCGGCCCCGCGAGTCGTTGGCGGATTTCTCTTTGCCCGCGTACCGGGTCGAAGAGTTCCAGGACCGGTTGGTACTTACGACCAAAAAGCTACGCATCACGGTGAATCAACCACTGTGGCTACAGTGGGAATACCACGACGGCCAGGACTGGAGGCCGTTGGTCTCGGATCGGCCTACCGGTGCCTATTCGCTTGATGCTCATGGCGAAGGCCTGGAGCATTACCAATTGCGCGCGCCCGAACATCGCTATTACGGGCTCGGCGAAAAAACCGGCGATCTGAATCGCGCCGGCAAACGTTTTGAAATGCGTAACCTGGATGCAATGGGCTATGACGCCGCAAGTACCGACCCGTTGTACAAGCATATTCCCTTTGTCATTACGCACCAGGAACACGCCAGCTTCGGGATCTTCTATGACAACCTGAACACCAGCCTGTTTGATCTGGGTAACGAGCTGGATAATTACCACCGGCCGTATCGTCGATACAAAGTGGACGCCGGTGATCTCGACTACTGGGTACTTGCAGGCCCGCGCATACTGGATGTGACAAAGGCTTTCGTTCGCCTGACCGGACGCACCTTGTTTCTGCCTAAATGGAGCCTGGGCTACAGCGGCTCGACCATGCGCTACACCGATGCCGACAATGCCCAGGAACAGCTGCTGGAGTTTCTTGATCTTTGCGGGCAGCACGACATTCCCTGTGACTCTTTCCAACTGTCATCCGGGTACACCTCCATTGGCGAGAAACGCTATGTGTTCAACTGGAACCACGAAAAGGTCCCAGACCCCAAGGCGCTTGCCCAGGCCTATCGTGATGCCGGCGTCAGACTGATTGCCAACATAAAGCCGTGCCTCCTGCAGGACCATCCACGCTACGCCGAGGTAGCCAATCGAAAGATGTTCGTCAGCGACTCTGAACAGGACACGCCAGAGCGCTCGGTCTTCTGGGACGATGAGGGGTCTCATCTGGACTTCACCAACCCGGACGCTGTCAGTTGGTGGCAGTCAAATGTCACATCACAACTGTTGGAACTGGGCATTGAATGCACGTGGAACGATAACAATGAATTCGAGGTGTGGGACGGTGAGGCGCGCTGCCATGGCTTTGGGCGCGAGATAGCGATCAAGCACATCCGACCCGTCATGGCATTGCTGATGATGAGAGCTTCTTTAGAGGCACAACAGCGGTTTTCGCCATCAGAACGGCCCTACCTCATCTCACGCTCAGGGTGTGCCGGCATGCAGCGCTATGTCCAGACCTGGAGCGGTGACAACCGGACCAACTGGCAAACCCTGCGCTACAACACCCGCATGGGCCTGGGCATGAGCCTGTCGGGGTTGTACAACGTCGGGCACGATGTCGGTGGGTTCTCCGGTAATAAGCCGGATCCGGAGCTGTTTGTCCGTTGGGTCCAGAATGGCGTGATGCATCCGCGCTTCACCATTCACTCCTGGAACGACGATGGCACCGTCAATGAGCCGTGGATGCATCCAACAGTCACCGATGCCGTCCGTGACGCCATTGGGCTCAGATACAGATTGATGCCTTATTTCTACACCTTGCTGTGGCAAGCCAGTCACGAAGATGAGCCCATTCTGCGACCGACGTTTCTTGACCACGAGCATGACCTTCAAACGTTCGAGGAAAACGACGAGTTCCTTCTTGGCCGAGACGTCCTCGTCGCCAGCGTTGTAGAGGAGGGCGCACGCGAGCGCGAGGTGTGGCTACCCCTGAATGCGACAGGTTGGTGCGACTGGCATACCGGTGACTGGTACGACGGCGGCCAGCACGTTGTTTTGAGTGCACCTTTGGAACGGTTGCCGTTGTTGGTACGAGGGGGCGCAGCGATACCGACCGGTGAATGCCACAAGCTTAACGATCCCTCTCTTGATCGGCGTCGCGAACTGGTGATTTTTCCTGCACCTTCAGGCGCCTCCAGTGGCGTGTTGTTTGAAGATGACGGCATCAGTCATGACTGGAAAAACGGAAGCTGCATGCTCATCAAATGGACCCTTGAATATGGCCCGGACTTCATTGATTTGACGATCGCCAAAACGGGGGATTTTTATCCTGCGTGGGAGCTGCTTGAGGTGTCCTTGAAGGTCGCGGATGCGCGAGCCTTGAGAATCAATGGCCGCAGTGGCTGCGCTTTGAAGTTGGCCGACATTCCGGAGCATAGACAACTTCATTGATTCCCGATGAATCTTGCCCTCCCAATCCAGGAGGGCAGATCCAAGGGGCGTTGGAGGCACTGCCAGCGAGTAGACGGTTTATGGCTACGCCTACGCTTGGCTATCGCTGAGGAACTGCTCGGTACTCACCACATTCGCATAGGCAAACCCCAGCGCCGACATGAACGCGGCATGGACGTGGGCAGCAGGGACGACGAGGCCGTTGAATTCCAGGTCGCGGCTGGCACAGGCATCGTGCACCACCGTGACTTCATAGCCCATGTCAGCGGCAGCGCGAGCGATGCCGTCGATGCACATATGGCTCATGCTACCGACGACCACCAACCGCTCGATGCCGTGCTGTTCGAGGATTGCTTGCAGTTCGGTTTCGCGAAATGAATTGACGAAGTGCTTGAGCACGACTGGCTCATCGGCGTGGTTGAGTACCTTGGGGTGCAACTGTGCGCCTTCGGAGCCTGGGGTGAAGAAAGGCGCGTCGTCGGAGGTGAATTCGTGGCGGATGTGTACCACGCTGTCGCCGGCCTGGCGAAAGGCTGCGATCAACCGGGCGGCGTTATCGGCGGCGGTGTCGGCACCGACCAGTGGCCATTTTCCCTGGGGGAAGTAGTCGTTCTGGATATCGACTACGATGAGCGCTTGCTTGGACATGAGGACTTCCTCGATCAGGTTGGGTAGGGCGCCAGTATTGGCGTTCACCGCGGGGTCGAGAATTGGCCGCAACGACAATAAGCGAGGGAAAACTGACAATGGCGCAGGAAAGGGCATTCGTCGAACTCGGCGTGCTGATCTACCCCGGCGCGCAAATGGCTGCGGTGCACGGTTTGACCGATCTGTTTGCCGTGGCGGATGGCATCGCGGCGCAGCAGGCCAGTGCGCAACTGCCGCGGCTGCGCGTGAGCCACTGGCAAACGGCGGGCGGTAAAGTGCCGTTTCGGATGTTCGCCAGTGATGCCGGTCCGGACCTGCCCTTGGTCGCGTTGCTGATCCCGCCATCCATTGCAGGCTTCAATGAAGATGTTGCCACACCGCCGCTGATGGATTGGCTCCGGGCGCAACACGCCAGCGGCACGGTACTGGGCGGGGTTTGCGTCGGCTCGATCCTGCTGGCCGAAAGCGGTTTGCTGGACGGGCGCAGCGCCACGACCCACTGGACCTCGGCCAAGACCTTTGCGGCGCGCTATCCGAAGATCAAGCTCGACGCCGATAAACCGATTGTCGATGACGGCGACCTGATCACCACCGCCGGGCTCATGGCCTGGTCGGAGCTCGGGCTGCGGCTGGTGGATCGCTTGCTCGGGCCCAGCATCGCCACGCGCACCGCGCAGTTTCTGGTGATCGAGCACAGCGACAGCGCGAGCCAGTGCGGCAGTAATTTTGCGCCGATCCTCGGGCACGGTGACGGTGCGATCCTGAAGGTACAGCATTGGTTGCAACGCAGCGGCGCGGTGGATGTTTCCCTTGGCGCGATGGCCGAACAGGCGGGGCTGGAAGAGCGCACCTTCCTGCGCCGATTTCGTGCGGCCACCGGCCTCAAGCCCACCGAATACTGCCAGCACCTGCGGGTTGGCAAGGCCAGGGAAATGCTGGAGTTCACCAATGGCACCATCGATCACATCGCCTGGACCGTCGGTTACCAGGATCCGTCTGCCTTTCGAGCGACTTTCAAGAAAATCACCGGGTTGGCGCCAAGTGACTATCGGGCAAGGTTCGGCGTAAGCCCTCAGAACGCAGGCAGAAGCTGAAACACGGGAAAAACCGGAGCCGACGTCGTGCAATTTGCCGGGCAGTTGCTGGCCGTCGTGCAGAATGAAACAGGCCCGGTGCCACATCATCCGCTCATCCCCCCGTTTCCTCGACCGTTCGTCCCCCACCGAGCCGTTGGCCTGATCTCTGCAATCCTTATAGCTACGGCTATTGAGCGCAGTTGAAAGGACAACGCATGACCCAGATCCCTCGTGACAAATGTGTAGTGGCCCACTCGGTCAATCCCCAGGCACCGCTGCATGAGGTCGAGACCAACCGGGCACTGGCGCGCTGGTTGGCGAACATCCTCGGCCTGGAATACAGCGGCAGCTATGACAGCCAGAAACACGCCGGGCGAGATTTGTACCTGCTGCCCACACAGACCCTGATCGGCCCGGAGGCTGCGTTGCGCCTGGGCGTCAAGGGACCGGATGACCTGTGGGGCGGCTACGTCGATCACGACTTTATCTGCACCAAGGCGATTGCCCATGGTCTGTTGAACAAGGACGCGGTCGCGCCGAAGGGCTGGTCACCGCTGTTCGCCAAGCTGACCCGGGGCGTCGTGCTCGACGGCGTCAGCGTGTTTTCGCTCAAGGATGCGCGCCAGGCCGCCGAGCATTTGCTGTACACCGGGCCGATCCGCTTCAAGCCCATCCATGCTTGCGCCGGACGTGGCCAGCGGGTCATCCGCAGCATCGCGCAGTTCGATGAAATCGTCGCGGCTCCAGACGCCCAGGCAATGTTCAGCGAGGGCATCGTGCTGGAACAGAACCTCAGTGAGGTCAAGACCCAGAGCGTCGGCCAAAGCTTCATCAACGGCAAGGTCTTGAGCTACTGCGGCGTGCAGCACCTGACCCGCGACAACGAAGGGGAAGAAGTCTACGGCGGCTCTGACCTGCTGGTGGCGCAAGGTGGCTACATCGAGCTTCTCGGCCTGGAACTGCCGGACGATGTGCGCGAAGCGGTGCGGCTGGCGCAGGTATTCGATGATGCCGCCAACCAGGCGTTTCCGACGTTCTTTGCGTCGCGGCGCAACTACGACATCGCCCAAGGGACGGATAACGGTGGCCAGCCTCGCGGCGGCGTGCTGGAGCAATCCTGGCGAATGGGCGGCGCCAGCAGCGCGGAGCTTGCGGCGCTGCAGGTGTTTGTCGAAGACCCCTCGATCCGCGCGGTTCGGGTGTCCTCGATCGAGACTTACACCGACCAACCACTGCCGCCCGGCGCCACGGAGGTTTATCGCGGCGCGGCGGAGAATGGTGATTTCCTACTCAAATACGTAACGGTCCAATCCTATGACGGCTAGAAGTGAAACCATCCAGATTGCGATTGATGATGAGCATATGAACGGGACCTTCCTCAGCCCCAAGTCGAAGGTCCCCGGCGTGTTGTTCGTCCACGGTTGGGGCGGCAGCCAGGAGCGTGATCTTGAACGGGCCAAGGGCATTGCCGGCCTGGGCTGCGTGTGCCTGACCTTCGATTTGCGCGGGCACACCGGGGGCGCGGGAATTCCGTTGTCACGGGTCACTCGTGAGGACAACCTGCGGGACTTGCTGGCGGCCTACGACCGATTGCTCGCCCACCCGGCCCTCGACACCTCGGCGATTGCCGTGGTCGGCACCAGCTACGGTGGCTATCTGGCCTCGATCCTGACCTCGTTGCGACCGGTGCGCTGGCTGGCCCTGCGGGTGCCGGCGCTGTACCGCGACGAGCAATGGCACACGCCCAAGCGCGACCTGGATAAAACCGACCTGCTGGACTATCGCAGCACCTTGGTCCACGCCGATACCAACCGCGCCTTGCACGCGTGCTCGCAGTTCACCGGCGATGTGCTGCTGGTGGAGTCCGAAACCGACGACCATGTGCCCCATGCCACCATCATGAGTTATCGCGCCGCCTGCCAGCAGACTCATTCGCTGACCCATCGGATCATCGACGGCGCCGACCATTCCCTGAGCGACCCCGTGTCACAACAGGCCTACACCTCGATCCTGGTGAGCTGGATCACGGAAATGGTGGTGGGCGAGCGGTTGAGCATCATTCAGGAGCGGTAGACCTTTAGAGTTCAGGCAGCCCTCATCGCGAACGTGCTCGCGATGAGGGCTGGCCAGGCACCGCATCACTTGACCCCAGGCTTGACCCGCAGTGCCTTGGCTTTCGCCTCGATCACCAGGTACATCACCACCGTGATCAACAACGGCAGGATGAAATAGATCGCCCGGTAGGCAATCAGCCCCGCGATCAGGCTGCCTCGCGATACCTCATGCTGCAACAGCGCGACGAACACCGCCTCCAGCACCCCGAGCCCGGCAGGAATGTGCGTAATGACTCCGGCGATACTGCTGATCAACAGTACCCCGAGCACCACCGGGTATTCGAGTTTGCTCGGCAATAACGTAAAGATCACCGCCGCCATCAACGACCAGTTCAACGCACCCAGTGCCAGTTGCAGCACGGCCATGCGCAGGGAAGGCAGGTTGATCTCCATCCCGCGAACCGTCCAGGCCCTGCGCTTGGAGAAACGGCAGGCCAGCAGGTAGCTGGCGCTTGCCAGCAACAACAGCACCCCCACGCCTTGCAGGGCATTGCTGCTCAGCTTCCAACCCGGCGGCATGGTCACCAGGCCACTGCTGAAAACCACGCCGGCCAAGGTCATATAACCGAACCAGTTGGTGGCGAGGCTCAAGCCGAGGATTTTGGCGATATTGCCTGTGCTCACCCCCAGCCGCGAATACAGCCTATAGCGCATGGCAATGCCACCGACCCAGGCGCTGAGGTTGAGATTGAAGGCATAACTGATCACCCCCACCGGCAAGATCTGCCGCCAACCCAGTTTCTGGCGGATGTACGTTCGGCCGATCAGATCGAAGCAGGCATAGGTAATGAAGCTGGTGATGGTCAGCGCGGCCGCGATGATCAGCGTGCGCAGCTTGAAATCCGCCAGCGTGGTAAAGACTTCGGACCAGTCGATGCGCCGCGCCAACGCGGTGAACAGCACGATCAGCAGCAGGAAAAAGGCCAGGGTCAGCGGGCGTTTCCAGCGGCTCCAGCGCGATTTGGGCTTGGCCTGTTCCGGCGCATGGGCATCTCTCGGCGCGGTGTGCGCGTCAGAGTGGTTCATGGGGTTCGCTCCGGACCGCCGTCGGCGGTGAAAAAGGTTTCAGACGAGGTTTATGGGCCGGTAGCCATCCGGCCCAGGCCGGGAAATGACGCAGGAAGTGGAACACCATGAAACCGATGGTCATGCGCCAGAGCAGCCCACGCGGGGCGTGGTTCTCCGGCATGACCGTGCAGTGATTGCGGCTCAAATGATCGAGGCGCTCGAAGAGCTCGCGGTTGAATCCGCGGTCGCGGATCAGCACGTTGGCTTCCAGGTTCAGCGACAGGCTCAACGGGTCGAGGTTGCTCGAACCGACGGTGCTCCAGTCCTCATCCACCAGGGCGACCTTGCCGTGCAGCGGCCGCTCGCAATATTCATAGATCGTCACGCCGGCCTTCAGCAGATAGTTGTAGAGCATCCGTGCCGCGAGCTTGGCGATCATCATGTCCGGTTGCCCTTGCAGGATCAGCCGCACCTCCACGCCACGTCGCGCGGCATTACGGATCTCGCGCAGCAACCGATAACCGGGGAAGAAATAGGCATTGGCGATTACCACCCGGCGCTGGGCGCTGCGCAGCACTTGCAGGTAGACCTCCTCGATGTCGGTCTGATGCTCGTGGTTATCGCGATAGACCAGGCGCACCTGGCCGTCATGATCATTGAAGGCCAGCTCGGTGCGGCGGCTGCGGCGACGTTGCCACCAATACTTGGCTCGGGCCGGACGCCCGGTTTGCAGCAGCGCGAAGTGATGAATGTCCACCACCGCCGGGCCTTTGATTTCCACCGAATAATCCTGCTTGGCCTCGGGACCGAAGTCGCCCAGGTGGTCAGCGGAAAAGTTGATCCCACCGATGAACGCGATCACGCCGTCCACCACCACGATCTTGCGGTGCAGGCGGCGGAACCAGTTGGTGCGGATGCCCAGGTGCCGTGGGGCCGGATCGAACATCTGCAGGCGTACGCCGGCATCGCTCAGTGAGGCCAGGAATTCAGTGGTCAGTTCGCCGCAACCGAAACCGTCGAGGTTGACGGTGATGCGGACGCCGCGCTTGGCCGCGTCCACCAATAAGTCCCGCAGTTCAACGCCGACCTTGTCCTCGAACAGGATGAAAGTCTCCAGGAGAATTTCTTCCTGGGCCCGGCGAATCGCCTCGAAAACGCGGGGGAAATATTCCTCGCCATTTTCCAGCAGCGTGACGCGGTTATTGCCGTGCCAGCCGTATTCGATATCGGCCAGCGCCGGGTTGCGTTCGGTGGGTGGCACTTCGACTTTTTCCACCGTCGCCTTGTTCATCGTCGCGCTCATAATTCGATCTCCACCGACAGCGGTGCGTGGTCGGAAAGGTGCGACCAGGGCCGTACATTCAGTACCTGGGCGTGATGGGCCTTGAGGTTGCGCACGTAGATGCGGTCCAGGCGCAGGATGGGCAGGCGCGCCGGAAAACTGCGGGCCGGCTTGCCCCACTGTTCGGCGAAGACTTCGCGCAGGCCGCAGGGTTCGAGCAGGTCGTTGGCCTTGCTGCGCCAATCGTTGAAATCCCCCGCGACAATGACCGGGGCCTCAGGTGGCAACTCGCTCAGGCGCTGGCAAAGCAACTTCAACTGCGCGACGCGATGGCCTTCGCGCAGCCCCAGGTGAACGCAAATGGCATGCACGTCCCGCCCCCCATCGCCGTTCGGCAGGCGCAACACGCTGTGCAACATGCCGCGGCTTTCATGGCCGCTGATGGACACGTCGAGGTTGTCGTGGCGGATGATCTGGAATTTCGACAGCAACGCGTTGCCATGGTCGCCCGCGGGATACACGGCGTTGCGCCCGTAGGCGAACTGCGGCCAGAGGGTGTCGGCGAGAAATTCGTATTGCGGAATGCTCGGCCAGTTGCTGTAGCGCTGGGGATGATGTTCGTGGGTGCCATGCACTTCTTGCAGGAACACCACGTCGGCGGAGACGCTGCGCACGGCTTCGCGCAGTTCCGGCAGGATGAAACGCCGGTTCAGCGCGGTGAAGCCTTTGTGCGTATTGACCGTCAGCACCGTGAAACGATTGACTCGGTCCAGCAGTCGCTGCGCCGAATCGTGCAGCGGCTCGCGGGTAGCTTCGCTGGATTCTGGCGTGCTCATGGCAATACTCCTTCGGCCGGGCGCACACCGGGCGCGGTGGCGAGATTCTTGTCCAGGTCGAAGCGCTCCAGCAGATGACGCGCGTCATAGGGCGCGCGGACTTTGATGTCGTTGTCGAAATAGCAGAACACTTCCCGGCTCTTGCGCGCCCGGGGCTTTTTTTTCGGATCGATCAACTGTGCGTCGCTCGGCTGTGTACCGTGGCTCCAGGCCTCGATCCGGTCACCCCAGCGCTTCAACGCCTCGTCGGTGTAGCCGCTGGCATACAACTCTTCGGCACCGTGCAGGCGCAGGTAGACGAAGTCGCTGGTCACGTCCTCGCGATAGGGCCATTTCCCGGCAGTATCAGCGACCACAAGTGCGACGTCGTAGCGTTTGAGCAGGGCGACGAAGCGTGGGTCGATAAAGCTTTCGTGGCGGATTTCCACGGCATGGCGCAGCGGGCGTTTTTTATCGGTCTCGGTGCTGGCGTGGCCGTCCAGGCGCGACTCGTGCTCCCCGGCCAATGCGGCGGCGGTCTGGGTGTCGTGGGGCAATTGCTTGAGGAAATCTTCGAAGAGCTCCGGGTCGAATTTGAAGCTGGGCGGAAACTGCCAGAGGATGGCGCCGAGTTTTTCCTTGAGCTCCAGCACCCCGGAAGCGAAGAAATTCGCCAACGGCTTGTGAATATCCCGCAGGCGCTTGATGTGGGTAATGAAGCGCGGCGCCTTGACGCTGAACACGAAGTCCGGCGGCGTCTCGGCGTACCACTGGGCATACCGCTCGGGACGTTGCAGGGCGTAGAACGATCCATTGATTTCGATGCTGTTGACCGCTCGAGAGGCGAATTGCAGTTCCCGTTTCTGCGCCAGCCCCTTGGGGTAGAAGTCTCCCCGCCAAGGCGTGTAGCGCCAACCGGAAATGCCAATGTGGATCGCCGTCATGTATCCCTCCCGTGCCAATGACCTCGTACCGCCTGTGTCTTTTGATGACCGCCGGGCGGGCTGGAAAGTTTCGGTGGTCTTACCGATGGAAGAGGGGAGACGCGGATTCTGTGGCGAGGGAGCTTGCTCCCGCTGGCCTGCGCAGGAGGCCCATGCATTCATCCTGAGGTGACGTGGTGTCAGGTTTTAGGGCTGCTACGCAGCCCAGCGGGAGCAAGCTCCCTCGCCACGAGAGCTTGTGTTGAGCACTCGGGCGAACTTGCCGGCCCATTGTTGATCAGTTCCTTACCGATCCCGTGTGAAGGAGCCCCGCGTCTTGTCTCGATTGAGCACTGTATTGCTGCTGTTGTTGCTGGCCATGACCGGCACAAGCGCCTACGGGACCGCTGCGATTCCCGGCACCTCCAAACCCGCCGAAGCTCCGGCCGAACCCGAACCGTTGGTGCAAGGCGGCTTGTTGGGGGCGATCAGTTCCAGCATCGACGACGTCCAGGACAAGCTTGACCTCGACCAGAGCCTGGTGGACGCCTGGCGCCTGCGGGCGGATCGGGCGGCGGACGAGGTGGATCGTCTGGTGGACCAGACCTCCCGTTCCTCTTGGCGTGTGGCGGGCGATTTCCTGTTGCTCTCCGGCGTGTGGCTGGGGACGTTTGCGCTGATATGGACCGGCGCGCGATTGCTGGTGCGCCGTTTGAGTCGGCGCCGCTGGCTACGCACTCGCCAACGGGTGCTGGACCTGCTCGGCTACCTGCTCCCCTACACGTTGCCTGCCGTGGCCTGCCTGCCGTTGACCCTCTATGTCAGCCATTTCCTGCAAGCCTCGGTTGGCCGGGCATTGGCGTTGTGTTTCGCCTACGCCACCAGCAGCGGCATCGTTTCCACATCGGTGCTGCTCTGCGTGGTCGTGATGTTCAATGGCGGCCACAAACGGCGAGCGGTGGCGATCCTCCGTCGGTTCAGCCCGCGGCCGTTGTTCCTGATCGGCTTCCTGGCCGCGCTCAGCGATGCCTTGACCAGCCCGCAGATCGCTCGGCAACTGGGCGGCAATATCACCAGCAGCATCGCAGTCTTCACTGGGCTTTCGGCTTCGATGATCTTTGGCTGGCTGGTGATCCATATGCGCCGGCCGGTGGCCCACCTGATCCGCAATCGGCCGCTGGCCCAGCGCCTCAAGCAACCGGCGCTGCAGGAGTCGCTGCGGATCTTTTCCGGCCTCTGGTATTGGCCGATCCTGCTGATGGTGCTGGTGTCGGCGGTGAGCCTGATCGGCGTCGGCGAGGACAACCAGAAAGCCCTGCGTTGTGCCTTGTTCACCACGATCCTGCTGATCGCGACGGTGTTTCTCAGCACCGTGTTCCAGCATGTATTCAAGTCGCCCAAGGCTGAGGCCATCCAGCGCAACAGCGCCTACAAAGGGCGGTTGTTGAGCCTGTCGCACGCCTTGTTGCGGATCGTCATGGCGGCGGCATTCATCGAGATCCTCGGGCGGATCTGGGGCGTGTCGCTGTTCGAATTCGCCTCACGCAACGCCGTGGGACGGGCGATCAGCGATTCCTTGAGTCGCATCGGGCTGATTTTCCTGGTGACTTGGCTGACCTGGGTGGTGCTCGACACGGCGATCCAGGAAGCGCTGAAGCCACCGCTCAACAAGCGCGGTGCCCGCGCGCCCAGCACTCGGGTCAAGACCATCCTGCCGCTGTTGCGCAACGCGGCCAAAATCATCCTGGTGGTGATTTGCGCGATCACCACCATGGCCAACCTCGGCATCAACGTCGCGCCATTGCTCGCCGGTGCGGGTGTGGTGGGGCTGGCGATCGGTTTCGGTTCGCAGCAACTGGTGCAGGACGTGATCACCGGGCTGTTCATCATCATCGAGGACACGCTGTCCATCGGTGACTGGGTGGTGCTCAGTTCTGGCCACGCCGGTACCGTCGAAGGCCTGACCATCCGCACCCTGCGCCTGCGCGACGGCAAGGGTTTCGTGCATTCGGTGCCGTTCGGGCAAATCAAAGCCGTGACCAACCAATCCCGGCAATTCGCCTTTGCATTTTTCTCGGTGCAGTTCACCTACGACACCGACGTGGATCGCGCCATCGAACTGATCCGCGAAGCCGGCGATTCGATTTCCGAGGACCCGTTCCTCAAGTTCAACCTGCAAGGGCCGCTGGATGTATTCGGCGTGGACAAGATGGACCTCAACGGCGTGGTCCTCACCGCCCAGTTCCGCACGGTCTCGGGCGGGCAATACGCCGTGAGCCGGGCGTTCAACCAGCGTTTGAAAAAGCTTGTGGATAACGCGCCGTCGGTGCACTTCGCGCAGACTTATCCACAGCAGGTGGTGTTGCCGAAGCGGTTGGCTGAGGAGCCGAAGCAGGAAGGGGCCCGCCCAGACACCCTCAACTTTTCTGGATGAGCTTGTTCCTGACCTCAGCCATCGCTTGGGCATCCAACTCCACAAATAGCTGTTGCTTGCCCGCAACCAGCGCCGCCATCGGCAACCCATCCCGATACACCAGTCGATTACTCGCCAGCGCCGGCACTTTCGCTCCTGGGAGCAAGGTGCCGGCGAGGTTCAACGGATCAACCCCGCACACCGCCACCAGGCTGCCATCGGTGGGCCGGCGCCTTGCCTCGCGCAGCAGCGGGATGGCTTCGGGCAAGGCGAATTGTTCCCCGGCCAGCCCGCTGACGAAACGCCCGCCACGAATCTCGCCCCGCGCCTCCAGGCGATGAAACGTGCGCAGCAATTCACGCCAGCTCGGCAGCCAATCGGCTTCACGCTCCAGCAGGCGCCAGAACACCACGCCATAACGGCGCAGCAGGGTCATGGCGATGTGTTCCAGGGTGTCGGGCGGTGTGGGCGCGGGCCGATTGCCGGGTTCTGACCCCAGCGTCGGAGAACTGCGGCGCAGCAAGGCCCAGCGCCCGGCATCGTCCATGCCGCCGACAAACGCCCCGCGCCCGCGCCGGCTACTGCGGGCCTGGCGTTTGCTGGCAGGGGTGATCAAGGCCCGCAGCCCGGCGAAGCTGTCGGCATTCACCAGCCCGGCGCCGACCAACTCCTGCAAGGCGGTTTCCAGCTCACTGCGCAGCAGGTGGGCCTCATGCAGCAGCTCATCGAAAAACAAGGCACCGTGTTCACTCAGTGCCTGATGGACTTTCTGCGTCCTGGGCGACAGCTCGCTGACTGGCGTCTGCTCAGCCAGGCTGCTCCAAAGCGCGACCTTGGCGCGCGGCAGCAACACGACCGGCGTGCTGCGCAAAGCGCTTGTGGACAACTTCTGGCGGGCGCTCAGGCGCGTCCAGACGAACTTGCCGCTGCGACACAGTTCGTCGAGCCAGCTCGGCGAATAGTCCTTGATCCGCGTCGGCAAGAGATCGCTGTCCCAAGCCGAGGCGGCGGCCGGGTAGCCTTCGAACTGGCTGATGATGGACGGCAGCACGGCGCTGCCCCGGCCCTGGCTGGACGGTGACAGATGTTGCCAGTCGAACAGGAACCGCATGAAATCCTGCAGCATCACCGGCTCGATTTCCCGGCGCAGGCGCTTGACCGTGTATCGGTGGATCCGCGCCAGCAGGTGCCGTTCGCACCATTCCTCCTGGCCGGTGCCCGGCGTGAAGCGGCCGCGCAGCACATAGCCCTGCTGCTCCAACTGGGCCAGGGCCTGGGTCGCTTGTGCCGGCGACAGCCCGAGCGGGTAGGCGATCGCGGTCAACGGCTGCGGGCCAAAAGCACTGAGCCGCGCGCGGAGCACTTCCACCACGGCCTCGTCGCCGTCCCACGGCTCATCAAAACCCGGCAGCGGCGTCAACGGAGGCTGCCATTGCGCCTGCGGATAGATGGCCTGCAGGCACGTCAGCCGTTCCAACGGTACCCACAGGCCGCGTTCGTCGCTGATCCGCACATGGCTGGCGCGCCCGCACTCGGCCAGGGTCCGCAAACCGTCCAGCCACGAGGGTTCGGCGCTGGCTTCGCTGTCGGCGATGCAGGCCAGGCTCATCAACGCTTCGTGGATCTCATCGATATTAGTGGGTGTCGGCCAGGCCTCTTTCCGCACGGCCTGGATGGCCTCGGCGTCCAGCGCGCCCAGGTCGTCGGTGGATTGTGGATCACTCCAGCGCCGGTTGATCACCGCTTGGGTGCGGCGCTCCTCCAGCGGCGCGTCGTCAAGAAAGGTGTAGGGCCGGGCGCTGAGAATTTCTGCCGCCAAAGGCGAGGGCGCAGGCAGGTCGCGGCTGACCAGGCGAATCGCGCCCGCTTCCATGCGCCGCAGCAGGGCCAGCCAGCCTTCGCTGTCCATGGCTTCGTGCAGGCAATCGTCGAGGGTCTGTTCCACCAGCGGGTGGTCGGGGATTTCACGCTCTCCGGCCAGGTTCTCCAGGCAGGCGATCTGGTCCGGGAACACGCTGGCGATCAAATCCTCACTTTTCATGCGCTGGATCTGCGGCGCGACTTTGCGTCCACCGGTGTAGCGCGGCAACGCCAGGGCGACGCCGGCGTTCCAGCGCCAGCGCACACCGAACAGCGGTGCATCCAGCACCGCCTGGACCAGGATCTGCTCGGCGCTCTGGCTGTTGAGGTAGCGCCAGACTTCGTCCAGTTCGAAGCTGTGGCTGGTGGAGAGCGACAGGACGATGGCATCCTCGCTGGCGGCGGCCTGCAATTCGAAGTTGAAGGTGCGGCAGAAGCGCTTGCGCAGGGCCAGGCCCCAGGCGCGGTTGATGCGACTGCCGAAGGGCGTGTGGATGATCAGTTGCGTGCCGCCGGACTCGTCGAAAAACCGTTCCATCACCAAGGTATCCTGGGACGGCAGGGCGCCGAAGGCCAGGCGCGCCGGGGCCAGGTAATCGAGGATCTGTTCGGCGCTGGCGAGGTTCAAGTGCAGGGTGCCGGTCAGCCAGTCGAGGGCCGGTTGCAAGTCCCCCGGCGTGGCGCCGAGCAGTTGATCCAGCTGGGCTTGCAGGCGGGCCACGGCCTGGGACAACTCGGCGCTGCGCCCCGGGGCTTCGCCGAGCCAGAACGGGATCGTCGGCGGTTGGCCCTGGGCGTCCTCGACGCGCACGCGGCCGGTCTCGACGCGGATGATCCGGTAGGAGGTATTGCCCAGTTGGAACACGTCGCCGGCGATGCTCTCGACGGCGAAGTCTTCGTTGACGCTGCCGATGTTCAAGCCTTGGGGTTCGAGCAGGACGCTGTAGTCGGCGTTGTCCGGAATGGTGCCGCCGCTGGTCACCGCCGTCAGTTTGCTGCCCCGGCGCCCGCGCAAGGTCCGGGTCACGGCATCGCGGTGCAGGTAGGCGCTGCGCACGCCTTGTCGGCCATTGAGGCCTTCGGCGAGCATTTGCAGCAGGGCCTGGTAATGATCTTCGTCCAGCTTTGCGTAAGGCGAGGCGCGGCGGAACATCTCCAGCAACGCCTGTTCATGCCATTCCTGGCAACTGACCTCGGCGACGATCTGCTGGGCCAGGACATCCAACGGCGCCTTGGGGATGTGCAGGATGTCCAGCTCGCCACGGCGCACGCAGTCGAGCAAGGCGGCGCATTCGATCAGGTCGTCGCGGGTGGTGGCGAACAGGCGCCCCTTGGGCGTGCCGCCGACCTGATGGCCGGAGCGTCCGACCCTTTGCAGGAACGCTGAAATCGAGCGGGGCGAGGCGATCTGGCAGACCAGGTCGACATCGCCGATATCGATGCCCAGCTCCAGGGACGCGGTGGCGATCAGCACCTGCAGTTCGCCGCGCTTGAGGCGTTGCTCGGCGTCGAGACGAAACTCCTTCGCCAGGCTGCCATGGTGGGCCGCCACCGCTTCCTTGCCCAGGCGCTCGCTCAGGTGGCGACTCAGGCGTTCGGCCAGGCGTCGCGTGTTGACGAACACCAACGTGGTCCGATGCGCCCGGGCCAGTTCGGCGAGGCGGTTGTAGACCAGTTCCCAGACGTCATTGGCCATCACCGCTGACAGCGGCACCGGCGGCACCTCGATGTCCAAGTCCCTTGGGCGGGCGTGGCCGATGTCGACGATTTCACAGGTACGGCCTTCGCCGACGAGAAACCGCGAGACCGCTTCGATGGGCTTTTGCGTGGCGGACAGGCCGATGCGCATCAGCGGTTCGGCGCACAGCGCTTGCAGCCGTTCCAGGCTCAGGGCCAAGTGGCTGCCACGTTTGCTGGCGGCAATCGCATGGATTTCATCAACAATCACCGTGCGCGTGCTGGCGAGCATCTGCCGACCGGAATCGGAGCCGAGCAGCACATAAAGCGATTCGGGAGTGGTGACCAGGATGTGCGGCGCAATCTTGCGCATCGCCGAGCGTTCTTTTTGCGGCGTGTCGCCGGTGCGCACGGCGGTGGTGATGGGCAAGGGCGGCAACCCCATCTGTTGCAATTGCTCGGTGATGCCGGCCAGGGGATTTTGCAGGTTGATCTGGATATCGTTGCTCAGAGCCTTGAGCGGCGAGACGTACACCACCAGGGTCTGGTCCGGCAGGCCGCCTTGTTCCAGGCCGTGGTGCACCAGGTCATCCAGCACCGCGAGAAATGCGGTCAGGGTCTTGCCCGAGCCGGTGGGCGCCGCGACCAGCACCGAACGTCGCTGGCCGATCAACGGCCACGCCCGGGCCTGGGCGGCCGTGACCGCCGGGAAGGTCTGGCTGAACCAGGCGCGAACGGCGGGGTGAAAGCCTGCCATGGCGTGGTCGGCTGCAAGGGGCAGATTCATACGGGCAGTTTAGGCGGGTGGGGTGGGGAGGATGCAAGTACCGTCGGGGTCCCAAAGAGCAGCACAAACCCGGCGATCTGCACATTACGGATGACGGTTGCGCACTAAACCCGCAAAATGCAACGATTCCGACGACGCCTTCGGGCGTTGTCGACCAAATTCTTGTGCCAACAGACTGGGCCTGCTGACTTTATGCGAATGCGCCTTATGTTACTGGGCGGCGGAAATGCCCTTGGGCAGGCGCTGATTCGCCTCGGTGCAGAAGAAGACATCGGTTTTCTTGCCCCCCGCCCACCCGAAGACGGTTGGGATGCCGCGAGCCTCACGCAGTTGCTCGACGACACCCGGCCGGATGCGCTGATCAACCTGGCGTACTACTTCGACTGGTTCCAGGCTGAAACCGTCAGCGAGCAGCGCCTGGCCAGCCAGGAGCGGGCGGTCGAGCGCCTGGCGGAACTGTGCCAGCACCACAACATTGTCCTGCTGCAACCATCGAGCTATCGCGTGTTCGACGGCTCCCGCGCCACCGCCTACAGCGAAAAGGACGAGCCCGTGCCGCTGGGCCTGCGTGGCCAGGCGTTGTGGCGCATCGAGCAGAGCGTGCGCGCCACCTGCCCGCAACATGTGCTGCTGCGTTTTGGCTGGCTGCTGGACGACAGCGCCGACGGCATCCTTGGCCGTTTCCTGGCCCGTGCCGAACAGCCCGAAGAGCTGCTGCTTGCCGACGATCGGCGGGGCAATCCGACGCCGGTGGACGATGCGGCGCGGGTGATCATCTCGGTGCTCAAGCAACTCGACTGCGCGGCGCCGCTGTGGGGCACCTACCATTACGCCGGACATGAGGCGACCACGCCGCTGGCGCTAGGCCAGGCGATTCTCACCGAAGCCCGCGCATTGCACCCGCTGGCCATCGAGTCGCCCACACCCCAGGCCCACGCTGCAAGACCGGACGCCGCGGAAGAACCGCAGCACGCAGTCCTGGCCTGCAAGAAAATTCTGCACACCTTCGGGATCAAGCCCCGCGCCTGGCGCGCTGCACTCCCGGGCTTACTGGATAGGTTTTATCGCCATGGCTAAAGGCCCTGTTTTTATCACCGGCGGCGCGGGTTTCATTGGTTCGCACCTGACCGACGCCTTGCTCGCAAAAGGGCATTCGGTCCGCATTCTCGATGACTTGTCCACCGGCAAGCGCAGCAACCTGCCGCTGGAAAATCCAGCCGTCGAACTGATTGAAGGCGATGTCGCCGATGCCGCGCTCGTCGCCCGTGCCATGGCCGGTTGCAGCGCAGTGGCGCACCTGGCCGCGGTGGCCTCCGTGCAAGCCTCGGTGGATGATCCGGTGCGCACGCACCAGAGTAATTTCATCGGCACCCTGAACGTCTGCGAAGCCATGCGCCAGAGCGGTGTGAAACGGGTGCTGTTCGCCTCCAGCGCAGCGGTGTACGGCAACAACGGTGAAGGCCAGGCCATCGGTGAAGACACGCCCAAGGCGCCGCTCACGCCTTACGCGGTGGACAAACTGGCCAGTGAATTCTATTTCGACTTCTATCGTCGCCAGCACGACCTCGAACCGGTGGTGTTCCGCTTCTTCAACATCTACGGCCCGCGCCAGGATCCATCCTCGCCGTATTCAGGTGTCATCAGCATTTTCAGCGAACGTGCGCAGAAAGGCCTGCCGATCACCGTGTTTGGTGATGGCGAGCAGACTCGGGACTTTGTCTACGTCGAAGACCTGGTGGACGTGTTGGTGCAGGCCATCGAAAAGCCCGAGGCGGAAGTGGGCGCGGTGAATGTCGGCTGGAACCAGGCGACGACCCTCAAGCAGATGCTCCAGGCCCTGGCTGTGGTGGTGGGCGACTTGCCTGCGATCAGCCATGGCCCGGCACGTTCCGGAGACATCCGCCATTCGCGGGCCGACAACAGTCGTTTGTTGGCGCGTTTCAGCGTTCCGACGCAGACACCGATGAGCTTTGGGCTGGCGCGGTTGTTGGGGCGCTGAGTTTCACAGTCGCAAAAAAGGCGCCTATCGGGGCGCCTTTTTTGTGAGTCATGCATTGCTTTTGTGGCAAGTGAAACCTGTGGCGAGGGGTGTGTAGTCACCTCGCTATCGTGTACGGGTTCAGAACTTGTAACCCAACCCCACCATGTAGACGAACGGGTCTACGTCGACATCCACCTTGGCGCGGGTACCGGCGGCCACGGCGTTGTTGTCGACATAGGCCGTGGTGTCGATGTCGATGTAGCGGATCTGGCCGTTGATCATGATGTTGTCGGTCAACATGTAGTCGGCACCGACTTGCCAGGCCATGCCCCAGCTGTTCTTCGCGCGGAAGTTGCTGAAACCGTTGGCGCTGGCTTCGCTGCCGACGTGCTCGTCATAGATCCAGGTGTAGTTGATGCCCGCGCCGACATAAGGCTGGAAGGCCGATTTGGCGTCAAGCGGGTAGTAGACCACGCTCAGGGTCGGCGGCAGGTGCTTGAGGGTGCCGAGCTTGTTGTTTGCGGCGCCGAGGGCGGTGCCTTTGATTTTTACGTCATGCTCGAACGGCGAGGCCGCCAGCAGCTCGATCCCCCAGTTGTTGGTGAGCATGTAGGCGAAGTTCAGGCCCAACTGGGTGTCGCTGCTCATGGTCGCCTTGCCGCCCAGGTCGGCGCCTGCCAGCGGGCCACGGTCGACCTTGACGCTGGAACTGTCGGCGTCCGGGTTGACGGTGATGGCGCCAGCGCGAACGATGATGTCGCCGGCTGTGTGGGCCTGGGCGAGCGGGGCAGCGAGGGCGAGCGCGATAAGGGAAGCGCTGAGCAAGGACTTGTTCATGGGGGCTCCAAAGGGCATCGAAAATTGATGTCCCATGGTACGAAGCCCTCTGGTCCGGTCTTTTGACTCAGCTCAATGAGTCAGGGGGTGTTTAATTGACTCAGCTCAATGAAACGATAATGAGTCAATTTCGAGGGCCCTTTCGCGAGCTTGCTCGCGATAGCTATCTCATCAACAACCCATCACCACCGGATTCACTCCGGCAGTTCATACATATAAATCTTCTCCGCCTCCATCTGATACCCCGCATCGGCCAGTTCACTGGTGGACGGCTTGACCTGCATCGGCCCTTCGACCCAGTACGGTTGGTACAGCTCGTCGAGCTTGACCCCGAGTTCGCTTTTTACATGCACGATCTGGTTCGACGGCGGTGGCGGCACATGGATGCAGGCGCCGAAATACGGCACCAGCAGAAAATCCGTGGTGCGGCCTTCCTCGCTGACTTCCAGCGGCACGATATAACCGGGCAAGCGGATCTGCTGGCCGTCGAGGGCCTTGACCACCGGGGCGTTGGGCATGTCCTGCTTGGCCGCAGGGGCGGATTCGGCAGCCAGGGCATCGCTCATCTTCGACAGGTCGTGCAGGGGCGTCATGTTCGGCACTTCCGGCGGCGCGTCCGGCGGGATCATTTCCGACCAGGCCAGGTCCCTCGGCTCGGCGGCCCACAGCGGCAGGGCGACCATCATCAACAGCGCAAGCAGGGCGCGGGGCATTTTCAACGTCCTCATAAACGGATCGACAGGCCATCGGCCAACGATTGGCGATAGGCGCGCCAGGCCGGCACGCTGCCCATCAGCAGGGCGGCGACCAGAATGCCAGCCAGCAGCGTCCATTCATATTCGCTTGGCCAGCCCAGCGGCAAATACAAGCCATAGGCGGACTGCACATAACCCTGTGCGGCGGCGATGCCGATGTACAGCAAGGCCAGCCCGGCGGTGACGCCGGCCAGCGCCAGGGCGAAGGCTTCAAGCACCAGCAGGCTTGCGATATGCCACGGCCGCGCGCCCACCGAACGCAGGATCGCCATCTCCCGGCGGCGTTCGTTGAGGCTGGTGAGAATCGCCGTGAGCATGCCGATCAATCCGGTCAACACGACGAACAGCGAAATCACGAACAAGGCTTTCTCCGCCGTGCCCATCAGGCTCCACAATTCCTGCAACGCCACACCGGGCAGGATCGCCAGCAGCGGTTCGCCACGGAATTCGTTGATCTCGCGTTGCAAGGCGAAGGTCGAAATCTTGCTGTTGAGGCCAAGCATGAACGCGGTGATCGCTTTCGGCGTAAGGTCCATGTTGCGGGCCTGGTCAGCGCTGATACGGCCGTTGCCTTGGGCCGGCACGCCATTCTTCCAATCGATATGGATGGCTTCCATGCCGCCGAGGCTGATGTGCAACGTGCGGTCCACCGGCGTGCCGGTGCGCTTGAGAATCCCGACCACGGTAAAAGGCTTGTCGTCATGCTTGACCAGGCTGATCGCCGCCACGCCGTGGGCCAGCACCAGCTTTTCCCCCAACGTGTAATGCAGCGCCTCGGCCACTTCCGCGCCAAGCACCACTTCGAACGGATCGGTGGCGAACGCCCGGCCATCGGCCAGCTCCAGATGTTGTCGGCGGCCGTACTGGTAATGGTCGAAATAGGCTTCGGTGGTGCCCATCACCCGATAACCACGATGGGAATCGCCGAGGGACATGGGAATCGCCCATTTCACTTTCGGGTTGTTGGCGAACTGCTCGAAGCTGTCCCAGCGAATGTTGTTGGTGGCGTTGCCGATGCGAAACACCGAGTACAGCAGCAGGTTCACGGAACCGGAGCGGGCTCCGACGATCAGGTCGGTGCCGCTGATGGTACTGGCGAAACTGGCCCGCGCCTCGGTGCGCACTCGCTCCACCGCCAGCAACAGGCAGACCGACAGGGCAATGGCAAATGCAGTAAGGATCGCAGTAAAGCGGCGGTTCGCCAGGCTGGCCATGGCTAGACGGAGCAAATACATCTCAAACCTCGAGTGGCGTGGCGGCGCGATTGAGATCGGCCAGCGAGAGGTGGCGGTCGAACAGCGGCGCCAGGCTCTGGTCGTGACTGACGAACAACAGGCTCGACCCGGCTTCGCGGCATTCGGCAAACAACAGACGCAGGAAGTTCTCCCGGGCGTCGTAGTCCAGGGCCGAGGTCGGTTCGTCGGCGATGACCAGTTCCGGTTGGCCGATCAAGGCGCGCGCGGCGGCGACCCGTTGTTGCTGGCCGATGGACAATGCATCGGCGCGACGCTCCAACAGGCTTGGATCGGTCAGGCCGAGGTGGGCCAGCAGCGTGGCGGCGGCTTGATCGACACTGCCGTGGCGCTGGATAGCCCGTTGCGCGCGCAGTTTGGAGAAATGGCAGGGCAGTTCGACGTTTTCGCGCACCGAGAGAAACGGCAGCAGGTTGAACTGCTGGAAGATGTAGCCGGTGTGGTCCACGCGAAAACGGTCGCGGCTGCTCGCGCTCAACTCGCTGAGTTCCTGGCCAAGCAGGCGGATGCTGCCGCGATCCGGCGTTTGCACACCGCCCAGAAGCCCCAGCAAGGTGGTCTTGCCGCTGCCGCTCGGTCCCTTGAGGAACAAGGTTTCCCCGGCCTCCAGGCGAAACGCCGGGATATCCAGCAGTGGCGGATGCCCGGGCCAGCTGAAGCCAAGGTCGGACAATTCGATGAGTGCTTGGGTCATATGAAACCGGTCAGATCTAGGTGAACCCTTGTGGGAGCGGACTTGCTCGCGATAGCGGTGTGTCAGACAACATCCATGTTGAATGTGCTGGCCTCATCGTCGGATCGCCGCCCGGAGCAAGCTCCCACGATGGATTTTTGGTGTCCTTAGAATTTCAGTGCTGGCGCCTTGGCGGTCACTTCCACGCCTTGCTGGCCGCTCGGGCTGATCAGTTGTACCTGGATTTTCTGGGTGGCTGGGAAAGTCTTGAACAATGTCGCCAGGTCCAGGTTCTTCAGCGCATCCGGGACCGCGCAGGTGAATTGATAATCGGCATGGATCTCACTGTGCTCGCCGTGGTGCTCGTCGCCATCGGCGTCTTCGCCATGGTCGTGATCGTGGTCCGGTTCATCATCAAACAACGGGCTTTCCAGCTCCTGCTGTGCCACGGTGCATTTGGCAGCAGCCGGCAGATTGAACAACGCCAGGGGTTTTTCCAACTGCGCGCGCACGGCCGCGACCTTCGCCTTGTCGGCATCGCTGGTGGCGGAGTGTTCGAAACCCACCAGGTTCATCGCCGGGCTTTCCAGCTCCAGTTCCAGGGTCTGGCCGTCCAATGCCGCGTTCAACCGGGCGACGCCGTGTTCATGGGCGCCCAGGCTGCCGTGCTCGTGATCATGATCGTGGTCATGCTCCGCCGCCGCATGGGCGATAGCCAGCGGTAGCAGGGCGAACGGCAAGGCAAGCAGCAAACGACGCATGACGAATCTCCAAAAGGTTATGTAATCTTATAACGAAAGCGCGGAGAGTTTGACCGTCTGCTTGGCGTCGCGCAAGGCCCATGGGAGCATGGGCAGATGAAATCTTCAGGAGCACGCTGATGTTGCGGATACGCGGGACGGTCGGTGAGTGGCCGGTGGACTTGACGATCGAGATGGATGAAGGCGACTGGGCGCAGCTCGGCGCGCAGCTGCAAGTCGCCAAATCAGAGGGGGCGACCACGGCTCCCGCCAAATCGACGAATCAGGACGACGCCCAGTGGCAGATCGCCCGGGAGCTGCTGCGCAAGGCCGGACAATTGAGCGGCCCGGACTTGCTGGAGCAACTCGAAGGCCTGACCGGTAGCGCCTCGTCAGGCAAGCGCCTGTTGGTGCGCCTGCGCCATAGCGCCGAGGTCAAGGTATTGAGCGGCGGGGATACGCCGCTCTACAGCTGGGTCGGTCAGTAAAGCGCGGCGAACAGCTTGCGACGGTAGGTCGTCACCAGTGGGTGGTCGTTGCCCAGCAGTTCGAACACTTGCAGCAGCGTCTTGTGGGGCAGGCCTTCGCTGTAGCTGCGATTGCGGATGAACAGCTTGAGCAGCGCCTCGAGCGCAGGTTCGTACTGCTGGCGGGCGAGTTGCTGGATCGCCAGTTGGTACACCGCCTCATCGTCCAGTGGATCTTTCGCCAGGCGCGCCTTGAGGTCGGCGGCGTCCGGTAGATCCTTGGCCAGGCCGAGGAACTGGATCTGCGCCTTGGCGCCGGCCAGCGCGGCCTTGTGTTCATCGCTTTTCACCGCGTCGAGCACCGTCTGCGCCTCGCCCAGCTCGCCGCGCTCGGTCAGGCAACGCGCATAGAGGATCAGCGCCTTGGCGTTGGTGTTGTCTTCGCCCAACAGCACCGTGAGCACGGCTTCGGCGTCGGCGAAGCGGCCGTCATCGAACAGCGCCTGGGCCTGTTCGAACGGATCGGCGGCGGCGGGAGGCGGCATCTGCACATGGGGTTCGAGCATCGCCCGCACCGCCGATTCCGGCTGGGCCCCGGCAAAACCGTCGACCGGCTGGCCATCCTTGAACAGCACCACCGTCGGCAGGCTGCGAATGCCGAAGCGGGCAACGATGTCTTGCTCGATGTCGCAGTTGACCTTGGCCAGCAGCAGTTCACCCCGATAACTCTCGGCGATGCCTTGCAACATTGGCATCAGCGCCTTGCAGGGCGCGCACCACTCGGCCCAGAAATCCACCAGCACCGGTTTGTGGAAAGAGTTGGCGATCACCGATTGGTCGAAATCGGCCGTGGTGGCGTCGAAGATGTAAGGCGTGTCCTGGGTCATGGGAATCTCGTAGAACGCTTGAATAGGGCAACTATACGGCTTGGTGGGGGGTGGCTGAAAGCGGAGGGCTTTCAACCACGCCGTGCGTGATACAGGCTCACATGCCGAAACTCCTCCGGCTCGGCCAGGTCCGGCAGGGTCATGGCCTCGAGCATTTCGATGCGCCGATACAGCGGATGCTGGAAATCCCGCACGCGGGAATCGGCCACTAGCGCTTCGCGGCCACGGCTGAGGAATTGATCGAGCAGCGGCAGGTTGGCCCGGTCGTAAAGCACATCGGCAACCAGGATCAGGTCGAAGCGATCAGCCTCGGCGAAAAAATCCGTCGAATAGCTCAACGTTACGCCATTAAGCAATGCATTAGCCTGGCACGCGGCAATCGCCAGCGGGTCCAGATCGCACGCTACCACTTCCAGCGCCCCTGCCTTGATCGCCGCGACCCCCGCCACGCCGGAGCCGGCGCCGAAATCCAGCACTCGCTTGCCCTCGACCCACTGCGGCTGTTCGGCCAGGTAACGGGCCATCGCCAGGCCGCTGGCCCAGCAGAAACTCCAGTAGGGCGGCTCGTGGAGGATGCGGCGGGTTTCCTCCGGGCTGAAGGCGCGGTCCATGTTGTCGCCGTCAATCAGCCACAACTCAAGGTCAGTGCCGGGTAACGGACAGCTCACCAGGCGCGCATCACCGAGCAGCTCGCCCAACGCATCTTGCAGGTGCTGCGGTGCCTTCATGGAGCTTTGACAAATTGCAGGTCGCCCAGCGCCTGGGTGGTCGGTTGTGCAATGCGTTGTTCCGGCAAGTGCAGGATCAGTTGCCCCGACTGGCTGGCGCGGCCGCGCAGTTCCACACGGGCGCCGACCGGGAACGCTTCGGGGTTGAAGCGCAGGCGGAAGGGCAGGGCACGGTTGGTGCCGATCAGGCTGGAACTGGCGAGCAGTTGCTGCGGACGATCCTTGTCATCGATCACCAACAGCGCCAACTCGACCTCGGCTCCGGTCGGAACGCCTTGCAACGTGCCGCTCAGCTCACGCTGATGCGCCGGCAGCGGGCCCAACTCCGTGGCCTGCCGGGCCTTTTCCTGAGCTTGCTTTGGCGCGGGCGCCGGGGCGGGCGGGGTGGGTTTGGGGGCGTCGCTGCTGCACGCCATCAGCAGGCTGAAAAGACTGAGCAAAACAATGGATCGTAGCGGCATGGGTGGCTCCAGCAAGGTGAATTCCATGGATCTGGCGATAAGCCCGTCTGTATACCGTAAACCCTATGGCTTGTCTTGCCAGTGGGATGCGCTACCATGGCCCTCCCTTTTTTTGTTGCCTGCCACCATGCACTGTCCCTTCTGCGGTGCCAACGACACCAAAGTCATCGATTCGCGACTGGTCGCCGAGGGCGAACAGGTCCGCCGCCGCCGCGAATGCCTGGCCTGCGGCGAGCGTTTCACGACGTTCGAGACCGCTGAATTGGTGTTGCCGCGCCTGATCAAGACCGACGGCAGTCGCCAGCCGTTCGATGAAGAAAAACTGCGCGCCGGCATGCAGCGCGCCCTGGAAAAACGCCCGGTAAGCGTCGAGCGCCTGGAAGCCGCGCTGGTGCACATCAAGCACAAGCTGCGGGCCACCGGTGAACGCGAGGTCAAGTCCCTCGTCGTCGGCGAGCTGGTGATGGCCGAGCTGCAAAAGCTCGATGAAGTGGCCTACATCCGCTTCGCCTCGGTGTACCGGCGCTTCCAGGATCTCAACGAGTTCCGCGAGGAAATCGACCGCCTGGCCCGCGAGCCGGTGAAAGAATGACCGCCTCGGCGCAGCAGGCCATCCTCGACGCCCACTACATGGCTCGCGCCCTGGAGTTGGCGCGACGGGGCCATTACACCACCCATCCCAACCCTCGCGTCGGTTGCGTGATCGTGCGGGGCGGCGAAGTCGTCGGCGAAGGCTGGCACATCCGCGCCGGCGAGCCCCACGCCGAAGTCCATGCCCTGCGCGCTGCCGGTGACAATGCCCGAGGCGCCACGGCCTACGTGACCCTCGAACCGTGCAGCCACCATGGGCGTACGCCGCCGTGCGCCGATGCGTTGGTCAATGCCGGCGTGGCGCGGGTGGTGGCCGCGATGCAAGATCCCAATCCCGAAGTGGCCGGGCGCGGCCTGCAGCGGCTGGCCCAGGCCGGCATCGCCACCGAAAGCGGTGTGCTGGAAGGCGAAGCGCGAAAGCTCAACGAAGGTTTTCTCAAGCGCATGGAGCACGGCCTGCCGTTCGTACGGGTCAAGCTCGCCATGAGCCTCGATGGCCGCACCGCCATGGAAAGCGGCGAGAGCCAATGGATCACCGGCCCCGCCGCACGCTCGGCAGTGCAGCGCCTGCGCGCCCAGGCCAGCGTTGTGCTGACCGGCGCCGATACGGTGCTGGCGGATAACGCCCGGCTGACCGTGCGCGCCGATGAGTTGGGGCTCGATGCCGAGCAGACCGCGTTGGTCATGAGCCGTCCGCCGTTGCGGGTCTTGGTGGACGGCCGCTTGCGGGTGCCGCTGGACGCGCCGTTCTTCAAGGCCGGCCCGGCGCTCGTCGCTACTTGCATGGCGGTGGAAGAACAGTACGCCAACGGTCCCGAATGCATGATCGTGGCGGGGGAAGACGGTCAGGTCGATCTGCGGCGCCTGTTGGTTGAATTGGCGGCCCGAGGCGTGAATGACGTGCTGGTGGAAGCCGGCCCGCGCCTGGCGGGAGCCTTTGCCCGGCAAGGCCTGGTGGATGAGTTCCAGATTTTCATCGCCGGCAGGTTCCTGGGTTCCACAGCACGGCCTTTGCTCGACTGGCCGTTGGCGCAGATGAAAGACGCGCCGCAGCTGAAAATCACCGACATTCGTGCCGTGGGCGATGACTGGCGAGTCATTGCCATCCCCGTTGCGCTGGCGAGCGTATAATTTCCGGCTTTCGCTCAAGCGGCGGCCCGTTCTCGAGGAGGACTCCATGTTTACCGGCATCATCGAATCCATCGGCAGCATTCGCGCACTCACCCCCAAGGGTGGGGATGTGCGGGTCCATGTCGAAACCGGCAAGCTCGACCTGAGCGACGTCAAGTTGGGCGACAGCATCGCCGTGAATGGCGTCTGCCTGACCGCCGTCGAGCTGCCAGGCAATGGTTTCCTGGCGGATGTCAGCCGCGAAACCCTCGACTGCACCGCGATGAACGACCTCAAGAGTGGCAGCCCGGTCAATCTGGAAAAAGCCCTCACGCCCACCACGCGCCTGGGCGGGCACCTGGTCAGCGGCCACGTCGACGGTGTCGGTGAAGTGGTCTCGCGTACCGATAATGCCCGGGCCGTCGAGTTTCGCATTCGCGCCCCGAAAGAACTGGCCAAGTACATCGCCCATAAAGGCTCGATCACCGTCGACGGTACCAGCCTGACAGTCAACGCGGTGGATGGCGCCGAGTTCATGCTGACGATCATTCCGCACACGCTGAGCGAAACCATCATGGCTTCGTACCGGCCAGGTCGCCGGGTCAACCTGGAAGTCGACCTGTTGGCCCGTTACCTGGAGCGCCTGTTATTGGGTGATAAGGCCGCAGAGCCTGGCTCCCCACAAAAGCCGGGTAACATCACTGAAAGTTTTCTGGCCGCCAATGGCTACCTCAAATCCTGACCCAAGGGGGTGCCGCGTGGCGCTCAATAACATCGAAGAACTGGTTGAAGACATCCGCCAAGGCAAGATGGTCATCCTCATGGATGACGAAGACCGCGAGAACGAAGGCGACCTGATCATGGCCGCCGAATGCTGCAAGGCCGAACACATCAATTTCATGGCCAAGCATGCCCGCGGCCTGATCTGCATGCCGATGACCCGCGAGCGCTGCGAGCTGTTGAAGCTGCCGCTGATGGCACCGCGCAACGGCTCGGGCTTCGGCACCAAGTTCACCGTGTCGATCGAGGCCGCCGAGGGCGTGACCACCGGTATCTCCGCCGCTGACCGCGCGCGCACCGTGCAAGCCGCTGCGGCGGCCGACGCCAAGGCCGAAGATATCGTCAGCCCCGGCCACATCTTCCCGCTGATGGCCCAGGCCGGCGGCACCCTGGCCCGCGCCGGCCACACCGAAGCGGCGTGCGACCTGGCGCGCATGGCCGGATTCGAGCCCGCCGGTGTCATCTGCGAAGTGATGAACGACGACGGCACCATGTCCCGTCGCGCTGAACTGGAAGCTTTTGCCCTTGAGCACAACATCAAGATTGGCACCATCGCCGACCTGATCCACTACCGGATGATCCATGAGCGTACCGTTCAGCGGATTGCCGAGCAGCCGCTGGACAGCGAGCTGGGCCAGTTCAACCTGGTGACCTACCGTGATTCGGTGGAAGGCGACGTGCACATGGCGCTGACCCTGGGCACTGTCTGCGCTGAAGAACCGACCCTGGTTCGCGTGCATAACATGGATCCGCTGCGCGACCTGCTGATGGTCAAGCAACCGGGCCGCTGGAGCCTGCGCGCCGCCATGGCCACCGTGGCCGAGGCCGGCAGCGGCGTGGTGCTGCTGCTCGGACACCCGCTCGATGGCGATGTATTGCTGGCGCATATCCGCGAAACCGCCGAGCAACAGCCGGTGAAAAAACCGACCACCTACAGCATTGTCGGTGCCGGTTCGCAGATCCTGCGCGACCTGGGTGTACGCAAGATGCGCCTGATGAGCGCGCCGATGAAATTTAATGCGATATCCGGTTTCGATCTGGAAGTTGTAGAATACGTGCCCTCCGAATAATGGCCCGGGATTTCCCGGCCCTGTTTTTCGTGGCTAATATCACTGAGGAGCGCGTATAGAACGTGCTCCGGCTCTTTAAGAGATCTGACGAATGACCCTGAAGACCATCGAAGGTACCTTCATCGCCCCCAAGGGCCGCTACGCGCTGGTAGTTGGCCGTTTCAACAGCTTCGTGGTTGAGAGCCTGGTCGACGGCGCGGTCGATGCCCTCGTTCGCCATGGCGTGAGCGAAAGCGACATCACCATCATCCGCGCGCCTGGCGCCTTCGAAATTCCGCTGGTTGCGCAGAAAGTCGCTCAAAAGGGCGAATTTGCAGCGATCATCGCCTTGGGTGCGGTCATTCGTGGCGGTACTCCGCACTTCGAATACGTAGCTGGCGAATGCACCAAGGGCCTGGCCCAGGTGTCCATGGAATTCGGCGTGCCGGTTGCCTTCGGCGTACTGACCGTTGATTCCATCGAGCAAGCCATTGAACGTTCCGGCACCAAGGCCGGTAACAAAGGCGCCGAAGCTGCCCTGTCCGCCCTGGAAATGGTCAGCCTGCTGGCGCAGTTGGAGGCCAAGTGATTAGCGACGAAAGCGATCGTTTCAACCCGCGCGATCCAAAGCCCGCGGATGCCGGCAAGCCTTCGAAGAGCGTCAAGCGCCGCGAAGCGCGTCAGTTGGCGACCCAGGCCCTGTACCAATGGCACATGGCCAAGCAATCGCTGAACGAGATCGAAGCGCAGTTTCGGGTCGATAACGATTTCAGTGATGTCGATGGCGCGTACTTCCGCGAAATCCTGCACGGCGTCCCGGCCCACAAGACCGAAATCGACAAAGCCCTGGCACCTTGCCTGGATCTGACCATCGATGAGCTGGATCCGGTCGAGCTGGCGGTGTTGCGCCTGTCCACCTGGGAGCTGATGCAGCGCGTCGACGTACCGTACCGCGTGGTGATCAACGAAGGGATCGAGCTGGCGAAAGTCTTCGGTTCCACCGACGGCCACAAGTTCGTCAACGGCGTGCTCGACAAGCTCGCCCCGCGCCTGCGTGAAGCTGAAGTGAAGGCGTTCAAGCGCTGATTGGCGCTTGTAACGACTGACTATGGGCGAGTTTGAGCTGATCCGTAACTACTTCGCCGCCGCGCCTTGCGCGCAGGGCGGCGAGGGCGTTGCGCTCGGGATCGGTGACGACTGCGCCTTGCTGGCCGTTCCCCCCGGGGAACAGCTGGCGGTGTCCACCGACACGCTGGTCGCCGGTGTGCATTTCCCGGAACCCTGCGATCCGTTCCTGCTCGGCCAGCGTTCGCTGGCCGTTGCGGTCAGTGACCTGGCCGCCATGGGCGCCAGCCCTTTCGCCTTTACCCTTGCCCTGACCCTGCCGACGGTTACCGCCGATTGGCTACAAGCCTATGCCCACGGGTTGAGCGAGACGGCCCGGGCGTGCGGCGTGGCGTTGGTGGGGGGCGATACCACCCGGGGGCCGCTGAGCCTGACCCTGACCGTGTTCGGCCACGTGCCGTCCGGCCAGGCCTTGACCCGCAGCGGCGCGCAGCCCGGCGATCTGCTCTGTGTCGGCGGTGAGCTGGGTAATGCCGCTGGTGCATTACCGCTGGTGCTCGGCCAGCGCAGCGCCGATCCTGCGGTGGCCGAGCCGTTGTTGGCGCATTACTGGTCACCGCGACCGCAAATCGACCTTGGCCTGGCATTGCGGGGCAAGGCCAGCGCGGCGATGGACATTTCCGATGGGCTGCTGGCGGATTGTGGGCATATTGCGCTGGCGTCCGGCGTCGCGTTGACGGTTGAACGTGACCGGCTGCCGCTGTCCAACGCTCTGCTGGCTTTGCTTGGCCAGTCGGACGCGCAACACGCCGCCCTGAGCGGCGGGGACGACTACATATTGCTGTTTACCCTGCCGTCGGTCCGATTGTCGGCACTTCTGGCCGAAGGCTGGCCGATCCATGTTGTCGGCAGTGTCACGGCGGGGCAGGGCGTCATGCTGGTCGACAGCCTTGGGCGCGACATCACCCCGCAGATACGGGGCTATCAACATTTTCGGGAGACACCGTGACAGATCATCCCAACCAGGTTCCGGCGGAATTCGTTCCGCCCTCGGTCTGGCGCAATCCCTGGCATTTCCTGGCGTTTGGCTTCGGTTCGGGCACCTTGCCCAAGGCCCCGGGCACCTGGGGCTCGCTGGTTGCGCTACCCTTCATACCGTTGTGGCAGATGTTACCGGATTGGGGCTACTGGCTGATGCTGGGCATCACCATGCTGTTTGGCTTCTGGCTGTGCGGCAAAGTGGCGGATGACCTGCGGGTCCATGACCATGAAGGTATCGTCTGGGACGAAATGGTCGGCATGTGGATCACCTTGTGGCTGGTGCCTGAAGGTTGGCACTGGTTGTTGGCGGGTTTCCTGGTGTTCCGCTTCTTCGATATCCTCAAGCCATGGCCGATCCGCTGGATCGACCGGAAGGTACACGGGGGTGTCGGCATCATGCTCGACGACGTGCTGGCCGGCGTTTTTGCCTGGCTTGCAATGCAAGGGTTGGTGTGGTGTTTCACCTGAGGGAACCAGGCATGGGCGTAAGCCGCGCATTATTGCTATTGCTGTGTATCGGAGCGTTGTTCGGCGTTCGTATGGCCGAGTCCGCGCCGCTGCCCGGCAAGATTCGCGCCGCCAGTGAAGAATGGGCCGATTACACCCAGGCCGACGGGCAAGGCATGGCGTGGGACATACTGCGTGAAGTGTTCGAGCCCGAGGGCGTCAAGCTGGAAACGCGTAGCGTGCCCTATACCCGTTCGATCGGGTTGGTGCAGCGTGGTGAAGTCGACGCCCAGGTGGGCGCCTATCGCGATGAATCCGAAGGCGTGCTTTATCCTCATTGGCACTACGACGTCGATCACATCTATGCCTTGGGGCTCGCCTCCAAGCCCTCGCCGACGCTGGCGACAGTCGGTAACTATCGGCTCGTGTGGATGCGCGGGTACGAGTACAACCACTACCTGCCCAACATACGGCGTTTCAATGAGATTCATCGGTCCGTAGGTATCCTGCCGATGCTCGATCATGATCGTGCCGATTTTTATATCGATGCGTTGATGGAGATCCAGGATGTGCTCGCCAAGGCCAGCGATCCCCAGCAATACAAGCTCTCGCCGCTGATCAATCTGCCGTTGTTCCTGGGTTTTGCCAACAACGAGAACGGACGTGCGTTGCGTGCGTTGTTCGACCGACGCATGGAAGTGCTGGTGAAGAGCGGCCAGTTGAAGCCGATCTTCGAGCGGTGGAAACAACCCTATCCCTTTGACGAGAGCGGCAAGCCACCGAAGCCGTGATCAAACTTTTCGATGCTAATAGGCAGTAATTCAGCCTGAGCGCCCGTCGGATCGTGCTGTTACAATGCCCGCCTCTGCGAATCTCCAGTACTAGATCAGGAGCACACCGGTGCCTGTCGTTTTTGTTGCCGCTTCCAAGCTGCCAACGCCCTTTGCGCAATTCACCATGCATGGTTTTCTCGATGAAGCCACCGGCCGCGAGCACGTCGTGCTGAGCCTGGGTGATTTCGCCGATGGCGCTCCGGTACTCGGTCGCCTGCACTCCGAATGCCTGACGGGCGATGCCTTGTTCAGCCAGCGCTGCGATTGCGGCTCGCAACTTGAAGCCGCGTTGCAAGCCATTGCCCGGGAAGGTCGCGGCGTGCTGCTTTACCTGCGCCAGGAAGGGCGTGGCATTGGGCTGTTGAACAAGATCCGCGCCTACGAATTGCAAGACGGCGGTGCCGACACCGTGGAAGCCAACGAACGTCTCGGATTCGCCGCCGACTTGCGCGACTACAGCATCTGCCTGCCGATGCTGGAGCACCTGGGTATCAAGTCCTTGCGGCTGATGACCAACAACCCGCGCAAGGTCAAGGCGCTGACTGACATGGGCATCGTGGTGGCGGAGCGCGTGCCGCTTCATACCGGTCACAATCCCCACAACAAGCTCTACCTGGCAACCAAGGCCAGCAAACTCGACCACATGATGGGCAACGAGCATCAGGGCGAGGTCGACCGGGCGTGACGCGCGGCCAAGTCCGGCGGCGGCTGGCCGTCAGTTGGTGGCAGTACCTGGCGCTGGCCTTGCTGCCGCTGTTCGTGATCAACGCGGTGTTTGGCCAGGGCGAGGCAATCCTGCCGATGCTGGCGATGCCGTTGTTTATCGCCGGCGTGGCGTCGATGTTTGTCAGCCTGCGGTTTTTCGGCGGCTATAAAAACGCCCTGATTGCCACGCAAAAATCCCTCGATACACCTGAAGAGCCGGAGGCCTGGATTACCTTGGCGGCGCGACGCCGCGCAGCCTTCCTGGTAGCCGGCCTGCCGGCCTGGATTGGTACGTTGGCGGTGTTCGTCGGCCTCGAGGCGGTGCCGCTGATGCTGTTGGCACTGTCCACCGCTGTGCTGTTCTATCTGTATCGCATTCCGCGTCAGCTCGGTTGATGCGTCTTTGGCTGGCGGTCCTGCTGCTGGCCGCCAGCGCCTCGACGGTGGCCGCTTCCCGCGTCGTCAGCCTGGCGCCCTCGCTCTCTGAAATCGTCGTCGAGCTGGACTCCGCTGACTTGCTGGTGGGCGTGTTGGATGGCGGTGAGCGTCCGCCTGTCCTCAAAGACCTGCCTTCCGTTGGCCGTTACGGCCAACTGGATATCGAGCGCCTGCTGAGCCTGAAACCCGATCTGCTCCTGCTCTGGCCCGGCAGTGTTGGACCGGCCCAGCGTGAGCAGCTCAAGGGGCTCGGCATCCCGATCTACGTCGCCGAACCTCGCGGCCTCGATCAGCTCATCACGCAAATTCAAGACATCGGCACCCAACTCGGCCGCCCGGAGCGGGGCGTGCAACGCGCGGCGCAGTTGCGCCTGCGCCTTGAGGCACTGCGCCAACGCTATCGAAGGGAGACGCCAGTGCCGGTGTTCTATCAGGTCTGGGATCGGCCGCTGTATACCGTCGGCGGCAGGCAGATCATCAGTGACGCCTTGGCGGTATGCGGCGCGCGCAACGTGTTTGCTGACCTGGGCGTTCCGGCGCCGCAGGTGAGCGTGGAATCGGTGTTACAGCGTCAACCGCAGATGATCCTGGCCACGGATCAGGCACAGCTCGACGCCTGGAAAGCCTGGCCGGTGGCGCAGGGGCGACTTTTGCTGGTCGATGACAAAGGGCTGGAGCGGCCGAGCGGGCAGATGATCGAGGCGACGGCCCGGTTGTGTGGGTTGATTGCACCGGACAGGTAAAACCGCGGTGCTTCCTTCGCGAGCACTACAGTCCCGGATCAGAGGGAAGGCGTCCAAGTCACCCCAAACAACCAGGCCCGACCCTCTTCCCGATACCCATACTGGCCACCGTCATGGCTATACAGCGCCCGGCTATAGCCCTTGTCCAGCAGGTTATCCACCTTCATCTCCAGCTTCACTTCCCGGCTTAGCGCCCAGCTGCCACGCAATCCGAGCAAGGCATAGCCGCCCAACGCATTGCGGTTGTTCTCATCGTCATAGCTGCTGCTCACCGCTTGCCAGGTGGCACCGAGGCCCAGGCGATCGAATTGTCGGTCCAGGTCCAGGCTCAACGTGCGGCGGGCGCGGCGGGCCAGGGTGTGGCCGCTGTCGCGGTCGCGTGGGTCGATGATGGCCAGGCCCAGGTTGCCCTGCCAGCCGAACAATTGCTGCCGCAGGGCCGCTTCAAAACCGTCGATCCGCGCCGACGCGACGTTCTGCGGGCGGGAATTGCTGCCGAAAATGATCGCGTCTTCCAGGTCCGTGCGGTAGAGGGACGCCTCCAGGCGGGCGCTGTCGCTCAGTTGGCTGCGCCATTGCAGTTCGTAGCTCTTGGCCGTTTCGGGTTTCAGGCCCGGGTTGCTGTAGTCCGGGTAGTACAGGTCGTTGAACGTGGGCGCGCGGAAGCTTTCGCTGTAGGTCAGCAACACATCGTTGTCCGGGTTGACCGGCAGGGTCAGGGTGCCGCTCCAACTGTTCTGGCCACCGAACTGCTGGTTCTGGTCGCGGCGCAGGCCCAGCTCTGTCGAAAAGGTATCGGCCTGGAAACGATGCTGGACAAACGCCGCTCGGTTCCAGCGGCTGTCTTCGTCGAAGGGGGTGCTGCTGTTGACCCGATCCTGATACCAGTCGCCGCCCAGGATCAGGCTGTTGCGCTCGTCGAGCGTCACATCGTTCTGCCAGGTCACCGAATCACGGTAAGTGTTGAAGACTTCGCGAGCTTCACTGAGCTTGTCGAAGGTCTTCTCGCGGTTCTCGCTGTGGCTCAGTTCGAGGCGGGACCTCCAGGCGTCGTTGACCCGACCATCCACATAACTGCTGAAGCTGCTGACGGCGAATTCGCTATAGGGTTGCTGGGACAAGGATTCGAAGGTGTTGGGGTCGAAGCGGCCGAACGGGTTGTCGTATTCACTTTTGCCGCGGTTATCCAGCAGGTTTAGGCCGACTTCCAGATCGTCGCTGGCGGCGTGGCTCAAGCTCAGGCTGAAGGACTGGTTGCGGTTGGCGTCGTCGTCTCGGTCGCTGGCGTAGGACTCATGGGTCCGGTTGGTGCCCTCGGTTTCGTCCAGGCTGGCGCCCAGGTTGAAACGGGTGTGCTCGTCGCCTCCGGACAAGCCCACGCTGCGCTCCCAGGCCTGGTGGCTGCCAACGCCCAGGTGCAGGCGCGGTTGCAGACCCTGATCATTGCCGCGTCGGGTAAAAATCTGGATCACACCGCCCACCGCATCGGCGCCGTAGATCACCGAGCGCGAACCGCGCAGCACCTCCACGCGTTCGATCTGGTTGATGTTCAGGCGTTGCAGGTTGCTGTCGCCGGAGGTGGCGTTGCCGATGCGCTGGCCGTCCACCAGCACCAGGCTCTGGGCCGATTTGGTGCCGCGGATGTAGATCCCCGGCAGGCTGCCACGCCCTCCCAGCGGTGCCACTTGCACGCCCGGCACGCGGCTGAGCAGGTCGGTGACACTGGCCGGTTGCAGGCGGTCGATGTCGTCGCGGGTGAAGATTGTATTGGCGGCGCTGCTGTCGTTGCGAGCCTCGACCTGGCGGTTGGCGCTGATCAGGATGTCGGGCAGCTTCAGGGCCTGGTCGCGTTCGAAGGTGTCGGCCAACAGGTCGGGGGTGGGGAGTAGGGATAGAGTGAGGACGAGGCGGAGTTTCATGGGGTTCCAATCATGCTTGATTCACACAAAACCAATGTGGGAGCGAGCTTGCTCGCGATAGCGGTATGTCAGCCAATGGGTTAACTGACTGATCTTCCGCTATCGCGAGCAAGCTCGCTCCCACAGGGGCTTGTGTGGGCTGAACTTACAGGCCCAACAGATGCAACCGCTGACGCACCGCCGCTTCTATCCCCACTTCGTCCAGCCCGCATTCAGCCAGCATTTGCGCAGGCTTGGCGTGTTCGACGTAGATATCCGGCAGCCCAAGGTGCAGCACTGACTTGAGGATGTTCTCCCGCGCCAGGAATTCGCTGACCGCAGCGCCGGCGCCGCCCATGATGGCGTTTTCTTCGACGGTCACCAGCAGTTCGTGGCTGCTGGCGATCTCGCGCACCAGGGCTTCGTCCAGGGGTTTGACGAAGCGCATGTCGACCACGGTGGCATCAAGCTTCTCGGCGACTTTCAGCGCTTCGGCCAGTTGCACGCCGAACACCAGCAAGGCGGTTTGCTTGCCTTGTCGGCGGACCACGCCCTTGCCGATCTCGATGGGTTCGAGTCCAGCCTCGATCGTCGCGTTCGGGCCGGTGCCGCGCGGATAGCGCACCGCCGCCGGGCCATCGAACAGGTGGCCGGTGGTGAGCATCTTGCGCAGCTCGTTTTCATCGCTTGGCGTCATCACCAGCATGCCGGGAATGCAACGCAGGTAGGACAAATCGAAGCTGCCAGCGTGGGTCGGGCCATCTTCGCCCACCAGCCCGGCACGGTCGATGGCGAACAGCACATCGAGGTTCTGCACCGCCACGTCATGGACAAGCTGGTCATAGGCGCGCTGCAGGAACGTCGAATAGATCGCCACCACGGGCTTGGCGCCTTCGCAGGCCATGCCGGCCGCAAGGGTCACGGCATGTTGTTCGGCAATCGCCACGTCGAAATAGCGCTGCGGATAGCGTTCACTGAACGCCACCAGGTCCGAGCCTTCCTTCATCGCCGGGGTGATGCCCACGAGGCGCGGGTCGGCGGCGGCCATATCGCACAGCCATTGGCCGAACACGCCGGAATACTTCGGTCCGCCGGCCTTTTTCGGCGCGGCGGCCGGGGCGTCCAGGGGTTCGAGCTTGGTGATGGCGTGGTAGCCGATCGGGTCGACTTCCGCCGGGGCGAAGCCTTTGCCCTTCTTCGTGACCACATGCAGGAACTGCGGGCCCTTGAGGTCGCGCATGTTGCGCAGGGTGGCGATCAGCGTGGGCAGGTCATGGCCGTCGATAGGGCCGATGTAGTTCCAACCCAGTTCTTCGAACAGCGTGCCGGGGACCAGCATGCCCTTGGCATATTCTTCGGTACGGCGGGCGATTTCCCAGGCGCCGGGCAGGCGTGACAGGACCTTCTTGCTGCCTTCGCGCATGCTGGCGTAGGTGCGACTGGAGAGGATCTTCGCCAGGTAGTTGGACAGCCCGCCGACGTTGCGCGAGATCGACATGTCGTTGTCGTTGAGGATCACCAGCATGTTGGCATCGACTTCCGGCGCGTGATTGAGCGCCTCGAAGGCCATGCCAGCGGTCAGTGCGCCGTCGCCGATCACGGCAATCGCCTTGCGCTCGCTGTCTTGCAGGCGGGCGGCAATCGCCATGCCCAGCGCGGCGCTGATGGAGGTGCTGGAGTGGCCGACGCCAAAGGTGTCGTATTCGCTCTCGGAACGACGCGGGAAGGCAGCGATGCCGTCCTTCTGGCGCAACGTGCCCATGCGGTCGCGACGACCGGTGAGGATTTTATGCGGATACGCCTGGTGGCCGACGTCCCACACCAGCCGGTCGTCCGGGGTGTCGAACACATAATGCAGCGCGATGGTCAGCTCGATGACGCCCAGGCCCGCGCCGAAATGCCCACCGGTCTGGCCGACCGTGTAGAGCAGTTCCAGGCGCAACTCATCGGCCAGGGTCTCCAGCTCGGCTTCACCCAGGCGACGCAGGCCGTCCGGCGTGTTGGCGCGGTCCAGCAGGGGCGTGGCCGGGCGTGTGCGGGGAATCTCTTGGAACGTCGTGGGCATCAGGCGAATCGTTATAGGTATAAAAGAGGCGGCAGTTTACCTTATGCATCGCAAGCTGCCCACGCGTCGGCCGGAAGTTGGCCGATACGCACTTAAATGGGTTGACCGTGTATCAGCTGCGTCGTTCGACGATGTACCGCGCCAGGTCGCGCAACGGCTCGGCTGCCGCGTCAAACGGTCGCAGCGCGTCCAGCGCCTGGTCGCGCAATTCCAAGGCGTAGGCCTTGGCGGCGTCAAGACCCAGCAGGGCCGGATAGGTCGGCTTGTCGCGGGCGATGTCGGCGCCCTGGCGCTTGCCCAGGGTCTGGGTATCGCTTTCGACGTCGAGGATGTCGTCCTGCACCTGGAATGCCAGGCCGATGGCCCGGGCGTAGGTCTGCAAGGCTTGGAGTTGTGCGGGCGTGGCCCGGCCGCTGGCGAGGGCGCCGAGCCGGACGCTGGCTTCGATCAAGGCGCCCGTCTTGTGCCGGTGCATGTATTCCAGTGCATCCTGATCAAGCTTCAACCCCACCGAGCCGAGGTCGATGGCCTGGCCGCCGACCATTCCGGCGGGGCCTGCCGCCAATGCCAGGGCGTTGACCATGTCCAGGCGAACCTGCGCCGGGCAATCGCTCAGGGTCGGGTCCAGCAGGGCGCTGAAGGCCAGGCTCTGCAAGCCGTCGCCGGCCAGGATGGCGCAGGCTTCGTCGAATTTCTTGTGGGTCGTTGGCTGGCCGCGACGCAGGTCGTCGTCATCCATGGCCGGCAGATCGTCATGCACCAAAGAGTAAGCATGGATCAGCTCGACCGCGCAGGCTGCGCCGTTGGCCTGTTCGGCCTCGCCGCCCAAGGCTTCGCACGCGGCATAGGCCAGCAGCGGGCGCACGCGTTTGCCGCCGTTCATCACGCTGTAGCGCATGGCTTCGTACAGGCGCGCCAGTTCCGGGCTCGGGGCGCTGAACAAAGTCTCCAGGGCAGCATTGACCCGGGCCTGGCTGCTGGCCTGATACGCGCCGATCATTCAGGCTGTTCCGCATCGAAAGGCTCTTCGGTCAGCTCGCCGTCGCGTTCGAGCAACAACTGCACCTTCTGTTCGGCCTGGGCCAGCGCTGCCTGGCAATCGCGAGTCAAGCCGATACCTTGCTCGAAAGCGGTCAGCGAGTCTTCCAGCGACAATTCGCCGTTCTCCAGGCGCTCAACCAGCGTTTGCAGGTCGGCCAGAGATTGTTCGAAATCCATTGCAGCTTTTTTGCGGGCCATGGCGGCTATTCCGGTTGACTGTTAAACCGGCGCGACACTAGCAGACATGGGGTTTTCGGGCAAATCAAGGGCGCCAGGCTGCACCCGTATCGGCAGGGATGATAAACCTGTGGCGAGGGGATAAATCTCCTCGCCACAAATGATCTCAGTCAGCGGGATAGCTGATCTGGTAACGGGTACTGCGTCCCCCGCCGGGCATCCTCTGAAGACAACCTTTTTCCAGCAGTTCCGCCAGGTGTCGCGTCGCCGTCGCCTTTGAGACCTTGGCCACGGCCTGGTATTGAGCGGCACTGATCCCCTGTTCGAACCCTTTTTCACCTCCATCGAGTAGCCGGTTAAGCACTTTGGTCTGTTCAGGGGTGAGCGCTGAGGCGCGATGGGCCTGCCAGAACCGTGTCTTGCCCAGCACGCTTTCGATTTGCGCCATCGCTGTGTGCAGGCTGCGCAACAGCGTTTGCAGAAACCAAGTCAGCCAGGCGGTGATATCCAGCGTGGCCTTCTGGCTGTGTTCAAGAATTCGGTAATAACCGGCGCGGTCATCCAGGATGCTTACGGACATGGCGTAGAAGCGGATCGCCTGGGCCTCGCCCTGAGCCAATGCCAGGTCGGTCAGGGTGCGGGTCAGGCGACCATTGCCATCGTCGAATGGGTGCAGGGTGACAAACCAGAAATGAGTGAGGCCGGCTCGCAGCAACGGGTCGAGGTCGACCTGATGACGGCTCGCCTCGAACCAGTCGACAACCCGCTGCAACTGCTCTTCAAGACCCTGGCGCGGAGGGGCCTCGAAGTGAACGGTAGGTCGGTCCAGCCTGCCCGAGACCACTTGCATCGGTTCATCGCCGCGTAGCGTGCCGACGCGGACCTGCCGATGAACCAGACCGCTGGTTTGATCAGGAAACAGCCACTCGTGCCAATCCAGCAGGCGCTCGACGGTCAGCGGCTGGTTGAAATGCCGGGTTGCGTCCAGCAACAGGTTCGCCAAGCCCTCGCTGCGTGGGCTGGCGGGATTATCGTCGACGGGCTCCAGACCCAGTCGGCGGGCCAGGGACGAGCGCACCGAGCCGACATTCAGTTGTTCTCCTTCGATGGCCGAGGAGGTCACGATGTTTTGCAGCAAGGCATTCAGTTCGTTCTGGGCGCTGAGCGAAGCCGTGACCGCGCCCGTCATTCCGAGCAATTGACCTTGGGCCTGCACACATTCTCGCAGCAGCGGTGCCAATGCTTCAGCTTGCCAGTGGAAGTCGGGCCAGTCGGGCCGTTGCCAGATCCAATGAGTTGCCATAAGCCAGTCCAGAGATGAATGAGCCGAATAATAGCGTTATTCGGCTCATTTTGTGAGCCGAATAATTCCTCTATTCGGCTCACGCCCCCCTCAGTCCGTGATTTCCCACACAGAATCGCGCGTTCCACGATTGTGAAAAATCCGTCAAATGGCTACTCTTCGCGCCATCTTCGGCCCCTTGTAACGGGGCCTTCAGACGAAACCCGAATAATGACAAACAGCGCCCCGGGAAGGGTGTCGGGTTGCGTCGTGCATGGCAGGAGGCATACGTGCGTTTTCTTTCTTTACTGATCGTGCTGCTCGGCGCGCCGCAGGCGTGGGCCGGGCCTTCCGCTGAAATGTCGGAGCCGGTCGGCGGCTGGCGTTACCACGGCTTGCTCGATCGCACGGAAAACCCTCAGGTCGCCTACCCGACGCCGCCCATCGATCGCGGCATCCAGCGCAACCGCACCATGATCGAAGGCCGGCTCAAGGCCATGGGCACGGCGCGCCAGCCCCACAGCCTGGCGGTCAACGGCAACCCGCTGAATCTCTACACCGATGACGAGGGGCGTTTCGCCCGGCCGTATGCATTTGGCGCCGGGTCCAACAGCGTCGAGGTGCGCAGCTCCGAAGGCCAATCCCTCAAGCGCGTGCAATTCTACGAAGCCAACAACCTGCGCACCCCGGCTCAGATCCGCGTGGTGCTGGGCTGGGACGACCCCAAGGCCGAACTCGACCTGCATATCGTCACACCCGACGGCCAACATGCCTTTTTCGGCCAGCCTGCCCTGAGTAACGGCGGTGGCCTCGACCCGGACGGCGTCGATGGTCCCGGCCCCGAGATGTTCACCATGACCGCGCCGATGCATGGCACCTACCTGGTCTACGTGAACTATTGGGGCAACTACGGCAGCGGCGGCTACAACTTCGATGAAACCAGCAACCAGAACGAGGTGATCACCTCGCAGATCAACCTGGTGCTCAACGAAAACACCGTCAATGAAAAACGCGAGACCTTTGTCGTGCCCCTGCGCGCCATTGGCGATCTGCTGCTGGTCAAGACGTTCAACTATTAAGTACTCCGCTCCACGGATGAATAGGCCCTTGTGAATATGAGCGACAACACTGCTTCCCCGACCACGCCGACACCTGTCGCCAAACCTGCACGCCGCTGGCCGGTGATTCTGCTCGGGCTGTGCCTGGTGGCCGGCGCGGCCGGCGGGTTGGGCTGGTTCATGACCAAGCCCAAGGCGCCGCCCATGGCGCTGGCGTTGGAAAAACTCGGCGTGAGCCGTCCCGACGGCTTGATCGAGGCCCATTCCCTGAGCCAGTTGCCGAAGGATCTGTTGGCGGTGCCGTTCCTCAAGGCCACGCTCACCGAAGACTTCGTCTTCTATTACGAAGCCCACGCCGACCGCCTGGGTCTGATCGGCAGCCTGCGCCGGATCATCTACGAGCATGACCTCAAGCTGCAGGACAGCCTGATCGAGCAGCTTTTCGACCAGCCGGCGGACGTGGCGTTGTGGCGCGGGGCGGACGGTCGTCTCAAGGATTTTTTGCTGGTGATGGATCGCGGCGGATTGGCGAAGGTGCTGGAGCCGTTGGCCAAAGTCGCACTGGATGACACCCAGTTGAGCAAGCTGGGTGACTTGAAGGTGAGCGGCGATGAAGTTGCGCTCTACCAGCTCAGCTATAACGCCAGCAGATCCCTGGTCTTCGCCTCCCATGGCGACAAGCTGGTCGTGCTGTCCAACCCGACCAAGCTCTACGACCAAGGCCATGGTCCTACCGACGAACGTGGCATGGTTTCGACCCAAGCCCTGGAAGCACTGCTGGCCGGGGAAAAACTGTTTCCCGAAGCGTTCGGCCTGACGGCCAGGGCGCCAGAGGTCAAGCAACGCATATCGGTCAACGCCAGCGTGCTTGCCATGGGGTACCAGCGGTTCATCCCGAATTTCGCCGGCTTGCGCTTCGACATGGACGACAAGGGCTGGCACAGCTTCCTGGCCATGGACGAAGTGGAAAACCAGCCTGACTTCGACTTCAAGCCCATCTGGCAAGCCATGCCCATGGGCGCCAGCGCCTGCGTCGCGTTGCCCCTGGCCGCTGAACAGCAGAAACCGTTGCTGGTCAAACTGGGCGCCGAGGAAAAAGCCGCCCAGGCCATGGTCGATCATGTGGCGGGCGCGGCGGGCCTGTGCTGGTACGCTGAATCGCGGCTGTATACGCCGCTGTTGGTAGCGAGCCTGAACGAAGACGACGGCAAGCTCGACGCCGACCTGGGCAACCTGTTCGGTTCGATGGTCGGCGCCTATGAAAACAACGTTGCCGAACACGCCTTCCCGGTAGTGGAGAAGCAAGAAGGTTCGACGCACCAGTGGCAACGCCAGGTCAGCTCCAACTTCGGTCCGTATTCGGCCAAGGAAGCCGAGCAACCCGACGCGATCACTGGCAAGGCGTTCATGCGTGTCAGCCTGGCGCGCCACGGTTCGACCTTGCTGTTCTCCCTCGACGACAAGTTGGTGGACAAGGCCCTCGGCACCCTCGACAAACGTTTCCCGCCCATGGCCGACGTGGTGCCCAAGGACCTGCTGATGCCGGTCTACTTCGGCCCGGATTCCATGGCGCAATTGATGCAGCGCGAAACCCTCGACAGCCTGCCCCAGGACATGGAGCCGGTCTTCTACAACGCCGCGCAAACCTACCTGATCCCTAAGCTGCGCACTCTCGGCGGCTATGGCAAATACGCCCTGACGTTGCCGGAAGGCAGCGAGCCGGACGGCCACTGGCAGTGGTTGCCGCTGGAATGGAAAGCGCTGTGACAGGACTGATCCGCAACTGCGCGTATGGGGTGCTGGTGGCGCTGCTGCTCGGCGGGCCGGCGCTTGCCGTCGAGGCGCCGGCGCTGGATGCACAGCAATCCCAGGTCTTTCGTGCCTGGTTCGTGCGCATCGCCCAGGAACAACTGACCAAAGGCCCGAGCCCCCGCTGGTACCAGCAGGACTGTGCCGGGCTGGTGCGTTTCGCGGCCAACGAAGCGCTGAAGGTCCATGACGAAAAATGGCTGCGCAGCAATGGCCTGTCCAACCGCTACCTGCCGCCGGAGCTGCCGCTCAGCGATGGGCAACGGCGTCTCGCCCAGCAATGGCAGCAGGGCGGCGGCAAGGTCGGCCCCTATGTCAACGCGATCAAGCTGATCCAGTTCAACAGCCGCCTGGTGGGCCGGGATGTCACCCAGGCCCGCCCCGGCGACCTGATGTTCTTCGACCAGGGCGATGACCAGCACCTGATGATCTGGATGGGCCGCTACATCGCCTATCACACCGGCACCACCACCCCAACCGACAACGGCATGCGCTCCGCAAGCCTGCAACAACTCATGAACTGGAAGGACACCCGATGGATACCCGACGCAGCCAACCCCAACTTCATCGGCGTCTATCGACTCAACTTTCTCACCCAATGACCGGTGCCCGCATGCTGCGCTTGTGTTCGAAACTGCCCCTGCTGTTCGCTCTGTTGCTGGCGCCCCTGGTGAATGCCGAAGACACCGTGGAGCCCAGCGGCTACACGCCGGTGTCCGGTGAAAGCTTTTTCCTGTTGGCCGACAGCAGCTTCGCCAGCGACGAGCAGGCCATGGTCCGCCTTGAAGCGCCGGGTCGAGATTATCGCCGGTTCCGGATGGAGCCCTACGGCGGTGCCGATATCCGCGTCTATCGCATCGAAAAACCGCTGGAATTCCTCAAGCGCCAGAAGAACCTGCACCGCGTGGTCAGCGACGGCCAGTTCAAGGGCGAAGGCCTGTCGAACACCCTCGCGTACCTGTGGGACAACTGGTACCGCAAGTCCCGTCGGGTGATGCAGCGGGCGTTTTCCTACGAGTCGCGCCAGCAGGTCACCGAAGAAGTGCCGGAACTGAAGATCGGCAACGCACTGGTCGCGCCGACACCGTACGACGCACCCGCGCAGTTCGCCTTGATCCCGGGCTTGCCGGTGGTCAGCCAGTTCCGCTATCCGCTGTGGCAGGCCAAGCCGATCCAGCCGCCGGCCGGGGTTAACCTGGCCGGTTCGTCCAGTCAGTTTGTCAGCGTCGCGCCGGGCAACGTCTATGTGCCGCTGGGCCAGTTGAAGCCGGGTCTGTACCTGGTGGAAGCGCTGATCGGCAAATACCGCGCGACCACCATGGTGTTCGTCTCCAACACCGTGGCCGTGAGCAAGATTACCGGTGACGAATTGCTGGTCTGGGCCGCGCGCAAGCATGAAGGGCGTTCGGTGCCCAAGGTCAACGTGCTGTGGACCGACGGCCTGGGCGTGATGAGCAGCGGGGCCACCGATGAAGACGGCCTGCTGCGCCTCAAGCACGTCAGCCCGGAGCGTTCTTTCGTCATCGGTGAAGACGAGGAGGGCGGGGTATTCGTCTCCGAGAACTTCTATTACGACAGCGAAATCTACGACACCAAGCTCTATGCCTTCACCGACCGCCCGCTATATCGGCCGGGGGATTGGGTCTCGTTGAAAATCGTCGGTCGAGAATTCAAGAACGCCCGCGACTCGGTGCAACCGACCGCCGCCGACGTCAACGTCAGCGTGCTGGACGCAACCGGCACCGCGCTGCAAACCCTGGCCCTGAAGCTCGACTCCAAGGCCGGCACCCAAGGTCGTTTCCAGCTGCCGGAAAACGCCGTGGCCGGTGGCTATGAGCTGCGCCTTGGCTACAAGGACCAGCTCTACAGCAGCGCCTTCCGCGTGGCCGAATACATCAAGCCGCACTTCGAGATCGCCCTGAACCTGGCCAAGCAGGATTACCGCACCGGCGAGCCGGTCAAGGGCAACCTGGTGCTGCTCTACCCGGACGGCAAGCCAGTGGTGAATGCCACGGTGAGCCTGAGCCTGCGTGCCCAGCAATTGTCCATGGTGGATAACGAGCTGCAATACCTCGGGCAATTCCCGGTGGAGCTGACCAGCAGCGAAGTGACCACCGATGACAAGGGCAACGCCACGCTCGATCTGCCGGCCGCCGACAAGCCGAGCCGCTACACCCTCACCGTATTCGCCAGCGATGGTGCGGCGTACCGGGTCAAGACCACCAAGGAAATCCTCATCGACCGCGGCGCGGCCAATTTCCGCCTGGGCGCACCTCGGCGTTTCAGCGCAGCCGGTGAGAAAGTCGCGTTCAGCTACGCCAACGAAGGCGGCAACGAACAAAGCAAAGCCGTGACGCCGGGCAGCTATGCCTGGGTGCGCCTGGAAGACCAGACCACTGGCGAAGGCAAGCTCGCCGCCAAGGACAAGGGCTTCAGCCTGACCTTCGACCGCCCCGGCACGTATAACCTGACGCTCAAGGACGATCATGGCCGGGTCATCGGCGCGGCCAGCCACGCCGTGACGGGCGAAGGCATCAAGGCTGTTCCGGGAACGGTCGAAATCGTCCTCGATAAAACCGAATACAAGACCGGTGACGAAGCCTTGGCATTGATCACCTTCCCGGAACCGGTCAACGATGCACTGTTGTCCCTGGAGCGGGACAAGGTCGAGGCCACCGCGATGCTCTCCAAAGGCGCTGACTGGCTGAAGATGGAAAAGCTCAGCGATACGCAGTACCGCGCACGCATTGCCGTGAAAGATAACTTCGCACCGAACCTGACCTTCTCCGTGCTGTACACCAAGGGCGGCCAATACAGCTTCCAGAACGCGGGCATCAAGGTCGTTGCGCCGCAGATCGACGTAGCGATCACCACCGACAAAGCGACCTATCGTCCCGGCGACACGGTGACCGTCGACCTGGGCACCCAGTTCGCCGGCAAGGCGATACCGGCGCACCTGACGGTCAGCGTCGTCGATGAAATGGTCTACGCCCTGCAACCGGAAGTCGCGCCGACCATCGACCAGTTCTTCTACCACCCGCGCCGCAACAACGTGCGCACCAGCGCCAGCCTGTCTTTCATCAGCTACGACGTGGCGTTGCCAGGCAGCCCTGGCGCGCCGGGCAAGGCCAACCGCAGCGAGCGCGGGGTCAAGGTGCTGGAGCGGCCGCGTCGTGAAGACGTCGACACTGCCGCCTGGCAGCCGGAGCTGGTGACCGACGCCAACGGCAAGGCGCGCTTTACCTTCAAGATGCCGGACTCGCTGACCCGCTGGCGCATCACCGCAAAAGCGATCGCGGACGACGGCCAAGTGGGCCAGAAGAAGCAGTTCATCGCCTCGGAAAAGCCGCTGTACCTGAAGTGGAGCGGCCCGACCCGCTTCCGCGTTGGCGACAAGCCGCAACTGGGCCTGTTCGCTTTCAGCCAGTCCGAGAAACCGTTGAAAGCCGAGTTGCTGATCCGCTACGCCGGCGCTGAACAGCGTGTGGTGGCGGAGCTGAAAAACGGCATCAACTACGTGGCGTTGCCGGCGCTGGAACTGAGCAGCGGCGACTTGAGCGTCCAATTGCAATTGAACGGTGAAACCCAGGACAGCCTGGCCATGCACCTCAATGCCAGCGGCAACGGCTGGCAAGTCACCCAGAGCCAGCGCCTCGACGTGGCCAGCGGCGATACGCCGCTGAACCTGCCGGCGGACGCCAGCGATATCCGCCTGCGCCTGGATGACAGCCCGCAAGCGCTGTTCCGTTCGGCCCTGGATGAGCTGCTGAGTTATCCCTATGGCGGCGTCGAGCAGACCGCCAGCCGCCTGCTGCCGTTGAGCATCGCGTATCCGACCCTGGCGTCGAACCCGCAGATCCGCGACCGCTTGCGCTTGATCATGCAAAACAGCCGCTTGCGCCTGGTGCAAATGGCCGGGCCTTCGGCGAGTTTCACCTGGTGGGGCCAGGACGGTGAGCCGGACGCGTTCCTCACCGCCTACGCCTATTACGCCGACTGGCACGCCAGCAAGGCCCTGGACCTGAACCTGCCGCCGGAACATTGGCAGCGGGTGCTGGAGGTCTATGCCAAGCAGGCGGGCGATACACCACTGCTGCAGCGGGCATTGATCCTGTCGTTCGCCAAGCAGATGCAGTTGCCGGTGAATACCTTGCTCAGCGGGCTGATGGATGATCTGGCGAAAGCCAGTGAAGACAGCACCGAAAGCGTGCTGGACAGCGGTGAAGACAGCCTGGTCATGTACGCGCCGGACTCGGCCCTTGGCCTGGCCAGCGCGCGAGTGCTGACCGCGTCCCTCGCCAAGCAGGCGAAGGTGCCGTTGCCCGCAGCTTTCAGCCGTCAGGCCGACGCCGCGCAACAGCAACTGGAACTGAGCTCGCAGCCGTTCGTCGAGGCATTGCTGCTGTCGCTGCAGAGCTTCGATCAGGTCCGCGCCACGGCTCTGTTGGAGCGCGTGCTGCCGCAACAGTCCACCTTGGAGCGCGCCCTGGCCCTGACCTGGCTGCAACGCAGCATCGAACAGGCCGCGCCGGCCGTGGCCCTGGCGCCAGGCGAAGGCTGGGCCGCCAAGCAAGGTGCGACCGGTGAAACCTATTGGCAATGGCAGGGCGCGCAGCTTCCAACGCAGCTGACCCTGACCGGCGCCCAGGAGCGTCCGTTGCAAGCGGCACTGAGCTTCCAGAGCCAGCAAGCACCCGCGGCGCCGATGGCCGTGTCCATTACCCGTCGCCTGTCGCGCCTGGTACCGGGCGACGAGGCTTTCACCTTCAAGCTCGAAGCCGTGGGCAACAAGCCGTTGTCCAGCGACGCTCTCTATCTGGATGAGGTGATCATCAACAGCAAGGCTGCGACGCCGCTGCGCTACGGCATGCTCGAAGTACCGCTGCCGCCGGGCGCCGATGTGGAGCGCACCACGTGGGGCATCCAGTTGATGGGCAAGGCCGACAGCGAGCCGACGTCCCTGGAAAAGGCGCGCTTCGAGCCGGGCCAGATGGCTTACGCAGTGCCCGTGGACGCCCTCAGTGGCGAGCTGCGCCTGCGGCACTTGGTGCGCTTCTCCCAGAAGGGTCAGTTCACCTTGCCGCCGGTGCGTTTCACTCAGGTCTACGCGCCACAGAACCAGGCGCGCGAACAGAAACCGGCGCTGGGTCAAGTGACGGTCAACTGACATGCGCAGGCCTTGGGGCTGGTGGTTGTTGTGCTTGATTCCTGCGCTGGCGACAGCGCAGGAGGAGCCGTTGCGCCTGGCTTTCGATGGTCAATTGTTGCGCGTGAGCCAGACGCAGGTGCTGGATCGCCAGCCGTTGCCCGATTCCTTGCAGGCTCCGTTGGGCAGCCTGTGGAAGCTGTTTGTCTACGCCTGGCTGGTGGACACACACGCTCGTGAACCGGTCTATGAATGTCGCGGCGAGTCGAAAGAAGAAGTCTATTGCTGCAACGCCGGGCAGAGCATTGGCCGCGACCAGGCATTGGTGAAGTCCTGTGGTTTGTATTTCGAACCGCAGCGGCTCGGGCTGTCGGCCTCGAACTGGCGGGATTACTGGCAGGCGCGCCAGGCGCCGAAATGGTTGTCGGACCTGCCGACCTTGCAGCCGCAAACCCAGGTGCCGGTGGCCGACCTGCTCAAGGCGCTGGCGACGCTGCCGGCCCAGGAGCAGGCCCGACGGGTTTTGCTCGACGTGGTGCTTGGCGCGGCGGATGGCCGGTTGGTCGGCCAGTTGGGCAGTCGCCTGCGGGTCAAGACCTGGAGCTGGCTGGGTGATCAGGGGCCTTCGTCGCGCCAGGGAGGTTTTGCCGGTTGGCTGGCTGACGGCACGCCGGTGTGGGCCGGAGGGCGAGGCACCAGTCAGCAGGTCCTGAAGAAATATGGCGATGGCCTGGCCACGGCGTTGCCGTCCCGCTGGCCGGCGGAAATCGGACGTTGCGTGGAGGTCGACCTGTTTGCCCGCTATCCGTTGCAGCGGGTGATGTCCGGCGAGCACCCAGCCACGCCGGGGCAACTGCGCGGGGACTACCGCGTCGAATTCACCAACGGCAACCAACTGGACATCCACAGCGACGGCGAACTGTTCCTGTTGCCCGGCAAGCTGGTGGCGCGGTTGGACCGGGAGGAATACGTCGCCCGGGTCCTGCAACGCGAAGCCAAGGCCGAACCCGCCGAAGCGGCCAAGGCATTGGCGGTGGCAATTCGCACCTACCTGCTGCAGAACGCCCAGCGCAATGGTGATTGCCTGAGCATCGACGACAGCAGCCATCGCCAGCGCGTCGCGCCACGTCCGGCGGCGCCTGAAAACCGTGCCATCGCGGCGTGGACCAGCGACCTGGTCCTGGCTGGCACCGATGTCACCTACCACTCCGATCAACCCGGCCCGGACAAATTGTCCTGGGCCCATGCCGTGGAGCAAGCCAAGAGCGGCCAACGCTACGACGCGATCCTGCTGCATGCGTACCCGCGCGCAAGTCTCAGTCGTTGGGACAATCCCGTGGCGTCCTGCGAAGCATTGCCCGCCGCCCAGGATTGGCTGTTGAAGCAGCGACGTGGCTGGCGCCAACGCCTGGAAAGCGAAGTGGGCTACAACGAAATCAGTGCGTTCGCGGTGTGCCGCGTCGCCTTCGGCCGGCCGTATGTCGACCGCGAGCGCCAACGCATCTACGTGCGCGGCGTGCTGTCGCTGCAAGACCGCCTCGACCTGACCCATGAATACCTGCACCTGGCCTTTGAAGCTCACCCCAATGGCCAGGACGAAAACTATATCGAAGGGCTCGCCCGTCACCTCTTGCTGGAATAGACCATGACACTCCGTTATCCACAGGTCTTGCTGTTGCTTTGCGCCCTGACCGCGTTGCCATCCGCCGTGGCCGCCGACCCCATCAAGCTCGATACTCTCAAGCTGGAGACTCCTGTCGGCGGCTGGCGCAGCGGCGCGCCGGGGGGCGAGGGCGAACGCTTCAGCCAGACCGTCAACTACCCGGCCTCCTCGGTCAACACGCCCCAGGGGCAGGCCAATACCGCCCGCATCACCGGCCAGATCAAAGGCACGCCGAAAAGCAATGAGCCGGGCCAGCTCATCGTCAACGGCGTGAGCTTGCCATTGAAGCTCGACGAGGAAGGGCGCTTCGACCGGCCATTCTCGTTTCCCAATGGCAGCAACAGCGTTGAAGTACGCAGCGCCGACGGCCAGCAACGCCACCGCACGCAATTTCTCAACACCAGCGGCGGCGCCACCCCGGCCAAGTTACGGGTGTTGCTGACCTGGGACAGCGACGGCACCGACCTGGATCTGCATCTGGTCACCCCCGATGGCGCGCACATCTGGTACGGCGACCGCGCCGTCGCCAACGGCGCTGCCCTCGATGTCGACGTCACCACCGGCTACGGCCCGGAAATCGTTGCCATGCCGGCACCGATCAAAGGGCAGTACCTGGTGTATGTCAACTACTACGGCGGCGGGTACGGCAGTGAAGAAGACGGCGAAGAGGGCGGATCAGTGGCGCAGGCGCAACAAGCCCTGACCACGGCGAAAGTCACGGTCATCACCGAAGAGGGCACGCCCAGCGAGAAGATGGAAACCTTCGTGGTGCCGATGCGGGCGGTGGGCGAGCTGACGTTGGTCAAGAGTTTCAGCTATCCGTAAACAGGGGATCAGCATTTGTAACAAAAAGATCTCACGCGTGAGCTATTGTGAGGTCGAGAAGTTGCCTGTAGTGTTTCTCACGCGTGAGTTTTTCACAGTGGGGTCAGTGCCATGCCAACCAGCTCTCCATCAGATCCGCGTGACGGGTCTGAGACCGATTCAGCGAGCCGCACGGGAGAGCGCGCCAAACCCGCCGCGAAAAAGCCGTCGAGCTTCTACATGAAGCAGATGCGCGCGGGCCTGAGTGCCGCCGGGTATGTGAAACACGAGACTTGGGTGCTTCCTGAAAACCGAAGCCTGCTCAAGCAAATGGAGAAACAGCTACGCCAACCGATTCTGGCTGGCCCATTCATGTCGGAGGATTACATGAGCGCAGGTAACAACTGGAACATCGATCGCCTCTACAGCGCCCTTCAGGCGCTGGACGAAGTGGTCGCGAACGACATCACCCTCTCCCTCGTCCAAGGGGCCGAGTCCAGCATCAAGCTGGAAATGAATGACTTCGGTGGCTTGCCAATCTACATCGCCGTGGTCGGCGACCAGATCATCGTTGATACCGTGCTGGTGGACGTCGAGTCGATCAACGATGTCGCGGCATTCAACGATGCCGTATTGCGCAGTCGGGAAATGTTCCCGCTGTCGTCCATCGGCATCGAGTCCATGCCCAACGGACAGGTCGTCTACAACATGTTCGGCTCCCTGAGCGCAGGTTCCAGCCTGACCAACGTCGTCACCGAGGTCAAAACCCTCGTCGACAACGTCCAGCGCGCCAGCGAAGCCTTCGAACGCTTCTTCATCTAATTCGCCGAATAGGAACCATCCAATGACTCAGTCCATCTGGAGCAAGTTGTTCACCGCACTGCGTGGCGGTGCCAACGAAGTCGGCGAATCGATCGTCGACCAACAGGCCCTGCGCATCCTCGACCAGGAAATCCGCGACGCCGACACAGCGCTGGCCAATGCCAAGCGCGAGCTGGTCACCATCATGGCCAAGCACAAGCTGGCGACCGATCGCGTCGCTGAATACAACGCCAAGATCAAGGACCTGGAAGCCAAGGCCCTGGCCGCGATCCAGGCCAACCGCGAAGACCTGGCGCTGGAAGTGGCCGAAGCCATTTCGACTCTGACCAACGAATTGGACGCCGAGCAGAAGCACGCGACCGAATTCGGCGGTTACGCGGACAACATGCGCAAGGACATCACCAAGGCCGAAAGCCGCATCAAGAGCCTGCGCCAACAGGTGGACATGGCCAAGGCCCGGGAAAGCGTGCAGAAGGCGCAGGTCAGCGCCTCGATCGCCAGCGGCGGCGCCAATGGCAAGCTGGAAACCGCCGTTGGTACCCTCAACCGCCTGCAAGCCAAGCAGCAGCAACGTGCCGCTGAACTCCAGGCCCAGGACGAGCTGGCCGACGCTTCGACCGGCTCCGACCTGGAGCGCAAGCTGCGCGATGCCGGCATCACGCCGAACGAAGGCAGCGCCAATGCGATCCTGGAACGCTTGAAGAAAAAATCGGCTGAGTGATCGGTACACGTTGTCCTGAGTGAACCCGTGGCGAGGGAGCTTGCTCCCGCTGAGGCGCGAAGCGGCTCCAAAAACGGGGCCTGCTGCGCAGCCCAGCGGGAGCAAGCTCCCTCGCCACAATAGTGTTCGGCACGCCATGGATTTAATTGTGAGGCAGGTACTTTTATCCAAGCCCCGCAACAGGTTTAATGCTGTCCGGCCACTACGCTCGGGCACTCAAATGCCAGAGCGATTATCCCGCCAGGAACCAAGCCCCACGGAGTCAGGGACGAAATGTCGATTTTCCTTCTGTTGCGCACATACGCGTCGTCCTTCTTCCATCGCTTCGGTTGGGCAGGACTGGCCATTGCGTTGGGGGTGCACCTGTCCATCGCCTGGATCGGCCTGGTGCTGCTGGGCGAGCAGCACCTCATCACCGCCGCCACGTTTATCTACTTCTATCTCACCACCACGCTCACCGTCGGCTATGGCGATCTGTTGCCACAGACATCCGCCGGGCGAATCTTCGTGGCGACCTGGATCATGCTCGGGGGCATTGCCCTGTTGACGACGGTCATCGGTAAAACCACCAGCAGCGTCATCGATGTATGGAGAAAAGGCATGAAGGGCAAAGGCGATTTCACCGGCAAGGTCGGCCACACGGTGCTCATCGGCTGGGAGGGCGCCTCCAGCGAGCGAGTCATCGAATTGCTGCTACAGGACGAAACGTCCAATGACAACCTGATCGTCATCTGCGATTGCGATCTCGAAGAAAACCCCATGCCCGGCAAGGCCACGTACATCAAGGGCGACAGCCTGTCCTCCGTCGCGCTGCTGCAGCGTGCCGGCGTGCCTGGCGCCGAACGGGTGCTCGTGCGCACTCACTCCGACGACCTGACCCTGGCCACCGTGCTGGCGGTCAATCGACTGGGGCCTGTCGGGCATGTAGTCGCCCATTTCAATGACAGCGAAGTGGCCGCCCTCGCCAGCGCCTATGCGCCGAGCCTGGAATGCACCTCCAGCATGGCGATCGAGATGCTGGTGCGTGCCTCCCAGGATCCGGGCTCGTCAGTGGTCATCAATGAGTTGCTCTGTGTCGGCGAAGGTGCCACCCAGTACCTGATGAAATTGCCCGAGGCGTTTGAAGCGACTTTCGGCGACCTCTACACCCGGATGAAAGAACAGCACAACGCCACGCTGATCGGCTACCGCGCCCAGGGCGCGCGCCAGCCGTCGATCAACCCGCCCGGCGCCACCCGGGTGGTGGGCGGCGAACTCTTCTACATCGCCTCGGCGCGTCTCAAGGAAATTTCCCATGGGGTGGTTTAAGCAGTTGATGGGGCTCGAGGCCCCGAATGCGAACAGGACAGCCAGCAACAACGTGCCTGTCACCGGGCCGCTGGGCCTGGCCTCCGGCAAGCAAGTCATGTTCGACACCACGCTCAAGTTGCTGCTCGACGGCAACAGCAGCGTGGTCATCCCGGGCAACCAGCAGATCTGGAGCCTGGGCATCGTCGACCTCGGGCAGTCGAACTGGCTGTCGCGCTGCTACATGAACGACGAAGACTACTGGCTGCAAGTGCACACCAGCGGTGATGTTGCCGGGCAGGTCGAGTCGGTGATCCTGTTCAACTACCTCAGCTACGTCACGATCAACAGTGAAGCGGAGTTGCGTCGCCTCGCCGGCCCCGAAAGCCTGATCGGCCTGCCGACCTACACCCACGACGGCGTCGAGTACACCCGCGAATGGGGCACCGAGGCGGGCCAGACAGAACTGGTGGCGTTGAGCGAGCGCGTGAGCAATCCGGACGAGTCCTACAACGTCGAACACCGTTCGATGCTGTACGCCCGCGACACCGGCCTGACGGATCGCCGGGAGTTCCTGCTGTTCTCCGTCGAAGAAGACGCCGAGGGCAGCGTCAGCCTGAGCACTTCGCTGGGTATTTCCCTGTACACCACAGACCTGAACACTCTTTGAATAAGGAAGAAGTCCATGCTTGAAGCGCTCTCCATTTCCCTGAACAAAGCCGCCGTGCTTGGCTTTGTCATGTACATCCTCGGCGCCGCCGTGTTGTTCGCGCTGTTCCAGTTCATCTACACCCGCGTCACACCGCACCGGGAATTCGAACTGATTCGTTCGGGCAACGTGGCGGCGGCCATCGCCCTGGGCGGCGCCGTCATCGGTTTCGCCATTCCGGCCAGCAATGTGATTGCCTACTCGATCAACATGCTGGACTTCATCGTCTGGGCGGTGATCGCCGCGGTCGTTCAGTTGCTGGCGTTCCTGATGACCAGCCTGGTCCTCAAGGGGGCTTCGGCGCGCATCAAGAACGGTGAAATCGCCGCAGGTATCTATATCGCTGCCGTGGCCATCAGCGTCGGCATGTTGAACGCCGCGTGCATGACGCCTTCCACGAACTGATCGCGCCACGGAGATCCCGATGAAACGAAGCAAGTACGTCCAGCTTTCGCTGGCTGCGTCGGTCGCCCTGGCGATATCTGGCTGCGGGCCAACGGAAAAAACCTACAAGTTGCAGAAAAAGTACAACTTCCAGTCCGTCCAGCAATGTGTCGATGAAAAGCTTCCGGTGGACATTTGCGCCGACGCCTACATGACCGCCATGGCCGAGCACCGTCGCATCGCGCCGACGTACGCCAGCCAGGCGGATTGCGATGCCGACTTTGTCCCGGACTGGTGCCAGCAGGACTCGAGCGGCCAGTTCATCCCCAAGCTGGGTGGTTTCGAGCTCAGCGCCGATGGCGAAGTCACGCAGTCCCAGGTCGATGCCGCCCGGGCCCAATTGCCGGCGTCGGAAGCGAACGTCGGTGGTTCAGGCTTCGGCAACCTGCTGACCGGCATGCTGATCGGCAACATGCTGAGCGGCAACCGCAACAGCTATTACTCCGAGCCGGTCTACCGCTACCGCGACGATCGGGGCAACTTCGGCTCCTCGACGCTCAGCCAGCGGGTATCGAGGGGCTCGACCTTCAACAAGTCCAACCAGGCGCGGTACGGCAGCTACACCGAGTCCATCAAGACCAGCAAGCCAATGTCCGTCGCGTCCTCCACGTCTCGCGGTGGCTTCGGCAGCAAGTCCAGCGCCCGCAGCGGATGGGGCGGTTCGAGCAGCTCCGGCGGTTGAGGAACCAGCGTCATGAAGAAGATCCAGTGCGCAGAGCGTCCTGACTGGAAGCAGACCGCCGAGCAGCTCGGCTTTCTGTTCCACACCATCGACGACGAGCCCTATTGGGACGAAAGCGCGTACTACCAATTCACCCTCAAGCAAATCGAGGATGACCTGGAAGACCCGACCACCGAGATCCATGAGATGTGCATGGACCTCGTGGCCCGCGTGGTCCAGAGCGAAGAATTGCTGGAGCGCCTGAGTATTCCGGCGCCGTTCTTCGACCTGGTTCGCACGTCATGGCTGGAAGGCCACCCGCACCTGTATGGGCGCATGGATTTCTCCTACAACGGCAGCGGTCCCGCCAAACTGTTGGAGCTCAACTACGACACGCCGACCAGCCTCTATGAGGCGGCGGCGTTCCAGTGGGGCTGGCTGGAGCAATGCATCGAGCGTGGTGTGCTGCCGGCCCATGCCGATCAGTTCAACAGCATCGACACCAAGCTGCACCAGGCCTTTGCCCAGTTGCAGCTCAAGGAACCGTTCTACTTCGCCTCGATGAAAGGCTCGGTGGAAGACAAGGGCACCACGGATTACTTGCGGCTGATCGCGGAAAAGGTCGGCATCGAATCGCGGCACATCGATGTCGAAGACATCGGCCTCAACAGTGACGGGCGTTTTGTCGATCTGGAAGAGCGCTGGATTCCGCACCTGTTCAAGCTGCATGCCTGGGAATTCATCTTCCACGAGCCGTTTGGCGCTGCGATAGCCCAATGCGATACGCAGTTTTTCGAACCGGCGTGGAAGTCGATCATCTCCAACAAAGGCATTCTGCCGCTGTTGTGGGAATTCAACAAAGGCCACCCGAACCTGCTCGCCGCTCACCTCGACACCGACACCAGCAAAGCGGTGCCCAAGGGCTGGGTGCGCAAGCCGTTCTTTTCCCGGGAAGGCGCCAATATAGAGCTGCAGACCGCTGATGGTTTGATCGTCAAAGAGGACGGCCCCTATACCGATGCGCCGTTCATCCTGCAGGAGTTCGCGCCACTGCCTCGCTTTGGCGACAGTTACACCCTGATCGGTTCCTGGGTCATTGGCGACCAGGCCGCCGGTATCGGGGTGCGGGAAGACAATAGCCTGATCACCAAGGATTCGAGCCGGTTCCTGCCGCACTTGATCCTCGATTGATCCCTCTAACACCGAACCCCTTGTGGGAGCGAGCTTGCTCGCGATAGCGGTGGACCAGTCGATATCCATGTGACTGACCGGCCGCCATCGCGAGCAAGCTCGCTCCCACAGGGTATCTTTTCCCGGGCATAGCCACCGCCTGTCGCCTTCGCGGAATTGCGCCTGTCGCGTTCCTGTCGATTTCTTAGAGTCTGGAAATCGACGCGCCATTCGTGACAGGAGGCCCACATGCATATCCACCACCTGAACTGCGGTTGCATGTGCCCGGTGGGCGGGAAGTTGTTCGATGGCTACAGTCGGGGACTGACGGCGTGCCTGGTGTGTCATTGCCTGTTGATTGAAACCGACAGCAACGGCCTGGTCCTGGTGGACACCGGTTTTGGTCAGCGCGATGTGCAGACCCCCGAGCGGTTGAGTCGATTTTTCCGGGCGTTCAATAACATCAAGTTCGAACATCGCCTTACTGCATTGGAACAAGTGCGGCGGCTAGGCTTCGATGCCAATGACGTTCGGCATATTCTCCTGACCCATCTGGATTTCGATCACGCCGGTGGGCTCCAGGATTTTCCCCAGGCCCGGGTTCACGTGATGCGCGACGAAATGGCGGCGGCGCGCTCCGCCGACAGTTGGATCAGCCGCCGGCGGTTCCAGGCACGCCAGTGGCAGGGCGTCGACAATTGGGAGTTTTATGCGCCGGACGGCGACACCTGGTTCGGTTTCGATTCGGTGCGGGCGCTGATCGGGGCCGAAGAAGAGGACATTTTCCTGGTGCCGCTCCAAGGCCATACGGCTGGGCATGCCGGCATTGCCGTGCGCACGTCCGACGGTTGGCTGCTGCATGCCGGCGACGCGTATTTCTTCCACGATGAAGTCCATCAAACCGAGCGCCACTGTCCGCCGGGGCTGAAGTTCTATCAATACATGATGGACACCTACCGTTCGGCGCGGATGCGCAATCAAGATCGCCTGCGGGAACTGGCGCGGGTTCAAAACGGGCACGTCGAAATCTTCTGCAGCCACGATGCCACGGAGTGGGAAAAGGCAATGCTTCAGTCACGCACGGTCCGGGTTGATTCCTCGGCGATGCCTTCGGCCGCAGGTAAGCAATCCTCCTGATTCGGCCTGCTACATAACCGTTTTCCCTTTGCCCACGTCTCGTGGGCTTTTTTTTGTTCGCGATGCCGTTCGTCACCGTTTCCAGATGTTTCTCTCAACTTAGCCGAGGGGGCTAATTCTAAAAATCGTGTACCCCAACCACACTGTAAAGGAGAAGGCCATGCCTGCTTCTCATGATCTTTATCAGGATTTGAATTGCAGTAAAGAAACGGTCCAACAACGTCGCCAGCAGGATCCGGAACTTGATCGCCTGCTCGATGAGTACATGGATCTGGATAACCAAGTGTTGGCCGCCGAATCCATTTCAGCGGGCAATGTCGAGGATGACGACCTGCGCAAACTCAAGGAGCAGCGCCTGTCGATCAAAGACAAGATCACTCGGCAACTGGCAAGCAACCCATAAGCGAAGCACAAGACATGCGAACTCGACTGCCTTGTTACTTATCAAGGTTGTTGCTGGTCGGCGGGATGCTGTTGCTCGGCGGTTGCGACATGGTGTTGTTCAATCCCAAGGGACAGGTCGGCGTCGATCAACGCAACTTGATCATTCTCTCGACGCTGTTGATGTTGCTGGTAGTCGTGCCGGTCATCGTCATGGCGTTCGTCTTTTCCGTGAAGTACCGCGCCTCCAATACAAAGGCGAAGTACACGCCGGAGTGGGCGCATTCGCGCAAGATCGAAGCGGTGGTCTGGGGCGTGCCGCTGGTGATCATCATCATTCTCGGCGTGGTCACTTGGAAGTCGACCCATGCGCTGGACCCTTACCGGCCGCTGGATTCCGACGTGAAGCCGCTGGTGGTGCAGGTCATTGCGGCGGATTGGAAATGGGTCTTCATCTACCCGGAACTGGGCATCGCCTCGGTCAATGAGTTGGCGATGCCGCTGGACACTCCAGTGAACTTTCGCGTGACGTCCGATGGTGCGATGACCTCGTTTTTCATTCCGGCGCTGGGCGGGCAGATCTATGCCATGGCCGGCATGCAGACCCAACTGCACCTGATCGCCAACGAGGCCGGGGAATACCGGGGCATCGCCGCCAACTACAACGGCCCGGGGTTCTCCGACATGCATTTCCAAACCCTGGCCACCGATGTGGCGGGCTTCGACAAGTGGGTTGCCAACGTGCGCGCAGGACAAGGGCGGTTGGATAAGGACAGCTACGCCCGACTCGCCCGGCCCACGGTCAAGCACCCGGTGGAGCATTACGCCTCGGTCCAGCCGGACTTGTTCCAGAGCATCATCGATAAATACGAAGGCATGAACCGTTCCCGTGAAGTCGAGCATCGCATGGAGCACATGCAGAGCAGCATCGAATCACCCGTCGGGGCTCATCGGAAAGCGCAGGAGTAAGGCATGTTTGGAAAACTGACGCTAGAGGCGATCCCGACGGATGAGCCGATCATCATGTGGACCCTTGCGGTGGTGGGGCTGATCGCCCTGGCTGGCATGGGCGCCATCACCTACTACCGCAAATGGACGTATCTGTGGAAAGAATGGTTTACCTCGGTGGACCACAAGCGCATCGGCGTGATGTACATCGCCGTCGGCCTGGTGATGCTGCTGCGCGGCTTTTCCGACGCGATCATGATGCGCACGCAACAGGCGATGGCGTCCGACGGTTCGCCCGGCTACCTGCCACCGGAACACTACGATCAGATCTTCACCGCCCATGGCGTCATCATGATCTTCTTCATGGCGATGCCATTGGTGGTGGGGCTGATGAACATCGTCGTGCCCTTGCAGATTGGTGCCCGGGACGTGGCGTTTCCGTTCCTCAATGCATTGAGTTTCTGGCTGTTCGTCGCCGGGGCGATGTTGGTGAACATTTCCCTGGCGGTCGGTGAGTTCGCCCGTACCGGTTGGGTCGCTTATCCGCCGTTATCGGGGCTTTCCTATAGCCCCGGGGTCGGGGTGGACTATTACATCTGGTCATTGCAGATATCCGGGGTCGGGACGCTGCTCACCGGGGTGAATTTCTTCGTCACGATCCTGAAAATGCGTACACCCGGCATGACGCTTTTCCGCATGCCGGTGTTCACCTGGACGGTGCTGTGCACGGCGGTGCTGATCCTGGCGTCGTTCCCGATCCTTACCGCGACGCTGTTCATGCTCAGCCTCGACCGTTACCTGGACATGCACTTCTTTACTAACGAACTCGGCGGCAACCCGATGATGTACGTCAACCTCATCTGGGCGTGGGGCCACCCGGAGGTGTACATCCTGATCCTGCCGGCGTTCGGCATCTTCTCCGAGGTGGCGTCGACCTTCAGCCGCAAGCGCCTGTTCGGCTATCACTCGCTGGTGTGGGCGACGATCGTCATTACCATCCTGTCGTTCATCGTCTGGGTGCACCACTTCTTCACCATGGGCTCGGGGGCGAACGTCAACGCGTTCTTCGGCATCATGACCATGATCATCGCCGTGCCCACCGGGGTGAAGATATTCACTTGGCTGTTCACCATGTACCGCGGGCGGGTGCGCTTTGAAACGCCAATGCTGTGGACGGTGGGCTTTATCGTCACGTTCAGCATCGGGGGCATGACCGGCGTCCTGCTGGCGGTCCCCGGGGCGGATTTCCTATTGCACAACAGCCTGTTCCTGATCGCCCACTTCCATAACGTGATCATCGGCGGCGCCGTGTTCGGCTACCTGTGCGGCCTGACCTACTGGTTCCCCAAGGCCTTCGGCTTCAAGCTTCACGACCGCTTGGGCCGGGCGGCGTTCTGGTGCTGGATCATCGGCTTCTACTTCGCCTTCATGCCGTCGTACTTTCTTGGCTTCATGGGCATGACCCGGCGTTTGAACCATTTCAACGTTCCCGAATGGGAGCCGTGGCTGCTGGCGGAGTTGCTGGGCGTGGGCATCATTCTCTGCGGTGTGGTCTGCCAGATCCTGCAGATCTACTTCAGCATCCGCCAGCGTCACCAGAACCGCGACCTGACGGGCGACCCTTGGGATGGCCGCACGCTGGAGTGGTCAACTGCCTCACCGCCGCCGTTCTACAACTTTGCGCAACAACCGGTGGTGGAGGGCATCGACGCCTATTGGGGCATGAAGGAGCGTGGCCAGGAGACCGCCGTCGAAGCTGACTTCCAAGCCATCCACATGCCGCGCAACACCGCGATGGGGATGGTCATCAGCCTGTTCAGCCTGATCATGTGCTTTGCCCTGGTGTGGCATATCTGGTGGCTGGCGATCGTCGGGCTGGTCGCGACCATCGGCGGCGTGATCTGGCGCAGCGCCGATGACGACATCGATTACTACGTCCCCGCCGAAGAGGTGGCGCGCATCGAAAATCAACGCATCAAGATGTTGGCGGAGGCTTGATCATGTCCAATCTCGTCCAGCCAAACGCCACCGCGCCGGAATCCGAACACGGGCACTCGGACGCCAGCTCCATGACCCTGTTCGGGTTCTGGATCTACTTGATGACCGACTGCATTTTGTTCGCAACGCTGTTCGCGACCTATGCGGTGCTCGGGCAAAGCGTTGCCGGAGGCCCTGGCGCCGCCGACATTTTCGAGCTGCCCTACGTACTCACGGAAACCTTCATCCTGTTGTTCAGCAGCATTACCTACGGTTTCGCCATGCTCGCGCTGAGTGCCGGCCAGAAGCAGAAGGTGCTGGCTTGGCTCGGCCTGACGTTCGTCCTCGGCCTGGCGTTTATCGGCATGGAAATCCATGAGTTCCAGAAGCTCATCGCCGAAGGCTACGGCCCGAACCGCAGCGCCTTTCTCACGGGGTTCTTCACGTTGGTGGGCACTCACGGCCTGCACGTCGCCACCGGCCTGCTGTGGATGGCGGTCGTGATGTTCCAGGTCCAACGCAAAGGCCTGACCACCGTCAACGCCACCCGCATGGGCTGCCTGAGCCTGTTCTGGCACTTCCTCGACGTGGTGTGGATCTGCGTGTTTACCGTGGTCTATCTGTTTGGAGTGATGTAATGAGCAGTCATCAGAGCGGCGTCGATGCCGGCCACGGCAGCGCAAAATCCTACCTCACCGGGTTCGTTCTGTCGGTCATCCTCACCGTCATTCCCTTCGCCCTGGTGATGTATCCCACACTGCCCAAGCCAATGACGGCGGCAATCGTGGCGATCTTCGCGGTAATCCAGATCGTCGTGCACCTGGTCTACTTCCTGCACCTGGACTTCTCGCCGCAGCAGCGCTGGAACGTGACGGCGCTGGCGTTCTCGGCGGTGGTGATTGCGCTGCTGGTGGGGCTGTCGCTGTGGATCATGTACAGCGTGCACCACAATATGTTGGCGCATTGAATATGCACCGCAGACCGCTCTTGTGGCGAGGGAGCTTGCTCCCGCTGGGGCGCGGAGCGGCCCTAGAATCTTGGGGCTGCTGCGCACCCCAGCGGGAGCAAGCTCCCTCGCCACAGGTAAGCGGTATGTCAGTTACTTCAAGTCCACCAATACCGAACCAGGTGAAAGAAGATTGGCGCGGCGAAGCACACCGAGTCCAGGCGGTCGAGCATGCCGCCGTGGCCTTCGATCATGTGGCCCCAATCCTTGACGCCGCGGTCGCGCTTGATGGCCGACATGACGATGCCACCAGCAAACCCCAACAGGTTGATCAGCAAGGCGATGAGGAACGACTGCCACGGATTGAACGGCGTGATCCACCACAGCGCGCCGCCGATCAGCGAGGCCAGGAAAATGCCGCCGACAAAACCTTCCACAGTCTTCGAAGGTGACAGGTTCGGCGCGATCTTGTGCTTGCCGAACAGCTTGCCGCAGACGTACTGCAGCACATCCGAGAGTTGCACCACGATCACCAGGTAGGCGATCAGCAACAGGTTGCGGCCTTCAAAACCAGCGATGTCCAGCGTTAGCAGGGCGGGCACGAAGGAGATGCAGAACACCGCGATCATCAAGCCCCATTGCACTTTCGAAGCACGCTCCAGGAAGTGCGTGCTGTCGCCGCCCAGCGACGCCAGGATCGGCAGCAGCAGGAACACGTACACCGGAATGAAGATCGAGAACAGGCCGTACCAGTCGTAGTAGATCAACAGGTATTGCAGCGGCAACGCCAGGTAGAACGCCGCCACGAGGGCAGGGTAGTCACTGCGCCGGGTCGGCGTCAGGGTCAGGAATTCGCGCAAGGCGTAGAACGACACGGCATAGAACAGCAGGATCACCGCCGCGTTGCCGAGCCAGAACGCGATGCCGATCACCAGCACCATGATCCACCAGGCGTTGATCCGCGCGTTGAGGTTCTCGATGACCGAGTTCGGCGCGCCTTTGGTCCGCAGTTTAAGAATGAAACCGATCAACGAAGCCAGCAGCAGAATCGCGCCGATCCCGCCAAACAACATCAAGGTATATCGATCCATGTCAGACGTGCTCCGGGGCCAGTGCCAGCAACGCGGCGCGGCTGCGTTCTAGAAATTGCTCTTTGTTTTCGCCTTCTTCGATGCACAGCGGCGCGCCGAAACTGGTGGTGCACAGCAGCGGCAAGGGCAATACGCGGCCCTTGGGCATGACGCGGTTGAGGTTGGCGATCCACACCGGGATCACCTCCACCTCGGGATGGCTTTTCATCAAGTGGTAGATCCCGCTCTTGAACGGCAGCAGGCCTTCGTCCGGGTTGCGGGTGCCCTCGGGGAAGATGATCAGCGAGTCGCCGTTTTCCAGCGCGTCGAGCATTGGCTGCAATGGATTGTAGGAAGGATCCTTGCGCTCGCGATCCACCAGCACGCCGTTGAACACCCGGTTGATGATGTAGCGACGCATCGGGCTGGTTTGCCAATAATCGGCCCCGGCGACCGGGCGGGTGAGCTTGCGCAGCGCCGGCGGCAGCGAGGCCCAGAGCAACACGAAGTCACCGTGGCTGCTGTGATTGGCGAAGTAGATCCGCTGCACCGGCGTCGGCGCGCAGCCGAGCCACAGGCTGCGAGCGCCGGTGACCATGCGCGCGGCGGAGGTGATGAGGTTGGCGACCACGGGTTCGAACATGAGGATTCCTTATCCTGAATAGGCTAGCCAGGGACTGGCCAGGATGAAGCCCACCGTCAACAGCGCTTGCGCAGTCACCAGCAAGGCTTGGCGGCGAAGCAGGCGCATGGAGCCGTGACTGCGCTCGGGCCATGACCGCCCGCCACGCTCGGCTGGTTGCAGGCCGAGATTGGCGAGGGCCGCGTCCAGGGCCTGGGTGCGTTCGGTCAGCGGCTTGCCGGCATCCGCGACGATATGAAACAGATCGGCATCAAAGGCCACGCGAAACGCCAGGTATTTCTCCTGCATGCCGAGGACGAATACGCCGAAGCTCAGCATAAGCAGCCACGGATCGATGCTGCCCACGAGCCATTGGCCCAGGCCGATCAACGCCGCCAGCAGGGTCAGGCCGGTAGAGAGCTGGTCCAGCGAATGACCACGGCGCAACAAGCTCGCCACGGTGTGGAGCTCGATGTCACTGCTCATGACCATTGCCCGTACCCTGCGGATATTTGCTCCAATGCCTGGCGATGAGCCGGATGCAGCACGACACGTGGGCGCACACGCTGGATCTGCGCAATGGCTGCGTCGACGCTGTCAGCACGGCCAGTGCTTAGCAACCATGCCGCCACAGCGGTGGCGCTGCGCGAATAACCCAAGGCGCAGCAGACCAGCACCGGTCCGTGCTGGCGCAGTTGCTCGATTTTCTGCGCGGCTTCCAGGCATTGCTCGGCGGTCGGTGCGGTCAGGTCGAGTACCGGCACGGTGCGATAGGCGATTGCCGTGCTGTCCATGGACAACTCGGCGCACAGGTCGAGTACCGCCCTGACCGGACTGTCCTTCAGTGCAGCCGATGTAGGAATCCGCCCGAGCCAGACATCATCCATGATCTGATCCGGCTGCGGGTGCTTGTGCGTCCACAGGCGGGAATTGATCCATGCCGCCGCCAGATAAGGCGCCAGGATCCAGCGCACCGCCGGGCTCAGCCGACCGTCTTCGCGTTTCTGGAACCCGCTCGCGCCGAACAGAAGATAATTCAGCGCCACCATCAGCACCGCCACTGCTGGCCAGATCAGCCAGAGCCACGCGCCACCGAAGGCAAACGCCGGGATAAACATCGCCGCGGCGCCCAAGCCATAACGCAAGGCCAAGCGCCGACGGGCCGGATCTGCCGTCAGTCGCGCACTGAACAGCGGACTCGGCCGGTCCAGCGGCCACAACCAGACACACAACCACCCGGCCAGCGCGCCAGTCGGCACGTCGACAAAATGATGTTGATACGTAGTCAGCACCGACACGCCAATCAACGCGAACCAGCCGTGCATCAACCAACGCCAGACGCCTTGCAGGTGGCGCTCATAACAAACCCAGAGCACCACCAGCAGCGCGATGTGCAGCGACGGCGCCTGGTTGAACGGCTTGTCGAAGCCGGCCAGCACATCGAACATCCAACCGAACACCCCATCCATCTCCGGTCGGGGGAAAGTGAACGTCAGCGGCCAGAGCAGGAAACAACTGACCGCGATCGCCTGGGCCGTGAGCAGGCGCAAGGCATGGCGCTTGAGTTCGTCGCGGCTGTTGGGCAGCAGCAGGGACAGGCCGTACAACAAGTCGATCGACCAGTACGGCACGATGGTCCAGGCCATGAACGGCATGTGGCTTTCCCAGTCGAACACCAGGCTGCCGACGTCGTCACGCTGGGCCGTGACCCAGGTGGCGAAGCCGTACGTGGTGAAAAACAGCGGCGCCAGCAACAGCAGCCACAGCAACGCCGGTTTCAGCAACGCGGGTTCGCGGGCCGGAGCGATGACGGCGCTCATTACTGAACCCGCTGTGCCAGCGAAACGCTGAAAATGCCCCACTCATCGACCCGCAGGGTGATCTTGCGGAAACCTGCCGCCTCGACCAATTGGTCCATTTCCGCCTGGGTGCGCCGACGCATCACCCAGGCCTGGCCGGCGCGGTGGCTGGTCAGGGCGCGGGCGATCAGTTCCAGTTGCGGGTGCCATGGCTGGCCGGTGTAGACCAGGAAGCCGCCGGGCTCCACCGCTTCGGCCAGGCCGGCGAGGGAGCCACCGACCATCTGGTTGTCGGCAAACAATTCATACAGGCCGGAGACCACGGCGAGGGTTGGTTTCGGTTCGAGCGCCGCCAGGTCCTGACGGTCGAACGCATCACCTTTGACGAATCGTGCGATGTCGCCGAGGCCTTTCTCAAGGATCAGCGCACTGCCGTCGCGCACGTTGATGTCGCTGTAGTCGCGCAACAGGATCGACTCCGGCAACGGGCTGACGCCTTGCAGCGCTTCCAGAATGTAGCGGCCATGACCGGCGGCGATGTCGACGATGCGTACCTCGCGGTCCTGAGCGCGCAACTCGGCCATCGCCAGGCGCAGCAACTCTTCGACGTGCACCTTGCGCTGGCGAATGCCGCGCCAGCCGATGGAGTTCAAGTAGTTCTGGTCGATCATCTTGCCCAGGGCCGAGGTGCCGGTGGGGCGATTGCGGTAGACGTAATCCAGGGTGCTGCCGGAGTCGAAGCCGGTGTCGAAGCCCAGCTTCACCCCGGCCGACAGTTTGCTGCCGAAACGCATGCTGGCGCGGGTCATGCGCCAGTAGAGATCGCGCAACGAGTTGTGCGGCAGCGGCGTCGCCAGGGTTTCGGCTTCGGCGCAGGTCACGCCGAGGCGATCGGCGTCCAGCAGGGAAGGGCGCTCCAGCGGACGGGCGAAATTCTGCAGGATGAAGCGGCGCGCGCTGGCGATGGCTGGCGCACGGTTTTTCTCGCCGAGGGTGTCGTGGAAGAAGCCCGGCAGGATGTGCTTCTCCTTGTGCAGGCTGCCCAGCCGCTCGAAGAACTGCTCTTGGGGTTTGCGATGCACCACGAAGTCGGAACCGGAAATCAGCAACTGCGTCGGCACCTGGATCGCCTGGGCATCGGCTACAACCCGGTCGGCGGCTTCGTACAGGCCCAGCAGCACATTCACCGAAATCGCCTTGGTGATCAGTGGATCGCTGTCGTAGGACGCGACGCGCTCCGGGTCATGGCTGAGGAACTTGGCCTTGACGTAACTGTTGACGAAGAAGTTGCCACGGAACTTGCGCATCAGCGCCAGGCCCGGACGGGCAAACGGCACGTAGAGCTTGACCTTGAAGGCCGGCGACGCCAGCACCAGCGAGCTAATGCGCGGCGCGTAGTCGTGGACCCAAGTGGAGGCGATCACCGCGCCGACGCTTTGTGCGATTACGGCGATGTTCTGTTCGTCGATCTGGTGTGCCGCGCCGATGTGATCGCAGAAGGTCTGCACGTCACGGGCGCTGGTGGCGAAACTCGGGCTGTCGCCCCGCTCGCCAGGCGACTGGCCATGGCCGCGTGCGTCCCAGGCGAAAAACTCGAACCCGGGCAAATCCAGCTCATCCACCAAGTGCGCGATGCGCCCGGAGTGCTCATGGCCTCGGTGAAACAACAACACGGCCTGACGGGGTTCACCCGCCGTGGCCTCGACAGCCGGCCAGTGCCGGTAGAACAACTCCACGCCGTCATGGGTGGTGAACGTCAGTTCCTGGGCTTCGCGCATTGCAATTTCCTTATGCTGAGGGAGCGTTTTCCGTCACTTGGCTCAGGCCATGGCGGACCCGATTGACCAAGGTATAAACCAGCAGGGCGGCAACCACCGCCATCACACCATCAACCCACAGCGCCCCGAGCCAACCCAGGGCAATACCGGTCGCCAGCACGCCCAAGACAAAGGCGCGATCACTCTTGCCCATCGGCCCGTCATAGCGCCGCGAAGCCCCGACCATCGCCCCCAGCACACCGGCGTATTCGCTGAACAACGCCAACAGCGTGACCAACAACACGAGCAACAGGCTGGTATCGGGAAACAGGGCAAAAGGAAGGATCAAGGCAGCGTCGGCGATGATATCGCATAGCTCGTTGAGGTAGGCGCCCAGATTCGATTGCTGGCCGAACTCCCGCGCCAGCATGCCATCTACCGCATTCAACGCCATGCGCAGGAACATCCACACCGGCACCAGGATGAACACCCACGGATGACTGGCGAACCACGCGATCACCGCCCCCACCAGCACGGAAACGACGCCCGCGAGCAAGGTCACCTGGTTGGCGGTGACGCCGTTGTTGTAAAGGCGCTGTACGGTGGGGCGAAGCAGATTCTGGAAGGCGGGCTTGAGCTGATAGATGGAAGGCATATGGACTGGGATCTCGGCCGGATTCGGGGCAGGGCTTGTGCAGATGCGAGATTACGATAGGTTGAGGCTTTGCTGGTGGGTATTTGCTGGGAATGCGCGTGGGTAGGCATCTGCGCCGTATACGCGGTGAAAAAGGACTACAGAAGGACGGTAAAAATGCTGCGAGTGGATTGGCTCCTCAATCACATGGATAAATGCAACCTGATGGCCGAATGGCTTTATCGGGAATTCACCTACGAATTCGCCCACCAATCACTCGGCCACTGGCAGGAGGAGTTCTCGGCCGGGCAGCGCGATGGCCGCTGGAAGTGCCTGGTCGCCCTGGAACACGACCAATTGCTGGGCGGCGCCTCGCTGGCGCATGACGACCTGCCCGACCGCCCCGACCTCGGCCCCTGGCTCGCCTGCGTATTCGTCCACCCGGGCGCCCGACGCCGAGGCCTCGCCGCGCAATTGATCGAAGGTATCTGCAACCATGCCAAGGAATCTGGCTTCGCGACGTTGTACCTGCACACCCACAGTGAACGGGATTACTACGCCAAGCTTGACTGGGAAGTGCTGGAGCGCTTCGAGGCGTGGGGCAGGGAGCAGTGGCTCATGTCGCGGCGTTTATAGTCACGGTATGAAGCTTAACCCCCTGCGCGCAATGGACCGCCCACCGGGACGTACTCGACCGGTGCTTCCCCGGGCAGATTTTTTATAGGGTCTTCGGCGTAACCGTAGCCTTCCTCCTTCAGATTGATCGAATGCACGCTGTGCTCACGGGCAGTGCTGTCGGTGAGCTTGGTAAACAGACGGTGATCGGCGGGCAGGGTGAAGCGATCGCCGGGGTGGAGTTGGGCGAAGGTGAGGGTCGGGTGGTTCATGGCGGCGGGCTCCGTCTCGGGGTTGGTTTCTCTAAAGTTGAGAGGGAGCGTTGGGATTGGGTTCCGTTTTTTTGGTTATCGGCGTAATGGCCGGCTCGAAGCACGGCTTCGGCCTTTAGGTGATCCCTTGTGGGAGCGAGCTTGCTCGCGATGGCGGTGTGTCAGTCGAGAGTGACCCGACTGACCTGACAGACCCTATCTCGATAATCCACAGAGGTGACAGCTTGCCGACACCGCCTTGCGCCTTTGCCTACAACTACGCCAGAATCCGCCGGCTTGTGCGCCTGGGCCCACGCCGGTAGCTTGAATCCCGTCACTGCTCATCAGTGATCGGGTTTAGCAGCTCGTGGTGAAACAGGTTGTGCAAGGCGTCATCCAGTCAGGAATTCTTCATCCTGTACTTGATGGTGGCTGTGCGCAGGGCGTCCCCGGACGCGCCGGTTTCTTGTTTCCCCGGTCTGCTAACCTGCGTACAGCTGCCTCCCTCGTTTAGCAGCGAGTGGGTGATAGCTCCAAAACAGGAAGCAAGATAATGGCAAAAGTTACTCCGAATCCTCCGGACGCAGACGAGCACGTCTCCCGCGCCCAGTCCGCTCGCAACAAGAAAATCGACGACGCAGCGACGCGGGCGTTGGATTACTACCTGAAGCCCAAGCCTAAGGGCGCAACGTCTGACAAGACTGACTCCATTTTTCGGATTGATCCCGACGTTAATTCTGAGTGTTTGCTTGCGAATCTGAGTGAGAACTTGGCTTCGGCTAATGCAATGATCAGCGATTTGGCGTTTGACCTGGATGGGTCAAGGCGGCATGTTGCGTTGGGGATTTTGCAGGTGATTGAGGTGAGTGAACTGTTGGCGAATCGGGCGTTGGATATTGTTGAGGTGAGGTAGGGTGGGGACGTACCTACCCTTCAAATGAAAAAAGGTCTTGCTTGGCAAGGCCTTTTTTTCGTCCGTCTCATGCCCATTAAGGAATGTAAAGTGGCGCTGGCTGGCAGTAACGATAAAAGCAGCCGATATCAGCTTTAGAAGCTAAGTTGTAGGAACGCCCATCTGCTCATAAAAAGGATGCGTGGGAAATACCACCAAAAAAAATAGTATTTTATAATTACCAGGAGCAATAGTCCGAACCCTAATGACGCAATCCATACGCAATTGGGTATGGTTATGTTGGAGTTTTGCAGTCCCTCTGGATCATGCTCTAGATAGTTTATTGCTGCTTGTGCCTTTAATAAGCAATAAAAATTTAAGATGGCAGTTATTAGCGGAAATAAATATTGTGCGCCGGCGCCATAGGGGGCCAGGAAGGAATAAACCGTTAAGGTCCACGAAAATATCAGTCCGCTTGCGAGTAGTCGCGGGCTCCATTTGTATGGTTTTTCGTGCCTTTTTAGCTGCTGATCAATTTTTCTGAATAAGGAGTGCATGAAAAATATTCCCAAGAAAGTGCGAGTCAGAGGGAAAATTATTGTGTTGGTCGCGGCTTGGTATGTTTTCCAATTTTTGTATACCCAGTAAAAAAAATAGAGCTCGAACGTGAGCCAGTACATTACGGTTAATTTGTTTGTGGAGACTATGTAAAAGCTTGGTTTTGTTCTGGTAAACATTGGCTGGCAGGTGTCTGGTTTTTCTTTTATATATATGGTCATGTGGGGCGCTTTGATTAATCGATTTTTGGTACCGAGTGTCGGTAGGTCGTTGGTGGGCACATCTTCGATATCGATGCAACCTAGCTACGCTCCTCCTACGATCGCGGCGGGCTGGCAATTCCTCTAGGAGGCTTTCGCCCATTTATTTAAAGCCTGTCTTTTAAACTTTTCTCAGAATTGGTTTTTGCATCGCTGAGGGTTCGATATTGATAGCGCGGCCACGCGTTCAGATGCTCGGTATCACCTGCATATTATTGGGTGGAGAAGTGCCTTGCTTGGCAAAGTCTTTTGGAATGAACTTCTCCAGCTATCGTTGTGTGATCCTTCAATTGTTTTTCGATAAGCAATAGAGGCCGCTTCGGTCCTCGGGCATTGGTTCAAATCGACCTGATGCGACATATTCCCGAAAATCCAGCTCCAGAACTTCTTGGCTTTGATACCTAGGGTATTTTTTTGGCAGCTCGGTGGCATAAAGATAAAGGCGCCATACATCAAAACCATCTATTCTGCCGCCTGGGCCGTAATCGAAATTTACGAGTACATGCGGTAGATTCACAGCACACCCTGCACCGTGAAGTTCGTAGGTTATTTTTTCCTTTACAATCCCGCAGCGTTTTATTTTTCCGCTGCGCCATAGCCGTAAAATAGACCGTGAGCCAAACTTCTCTTCGAGCAAAGAAGTGGCTTCATCGACGCTTGAGAGGAAGTCAAGAGCTAGCTCCCCTAGGTTTTCTTTATCTTTCATCTTCTACGCTGCTCCAGTCGATCAAAACCAACACTTCTTGCCGAGTCGATAACGTCATCAATGCTATTTGATGTGGTTTTGTGGCCAGCAATGTCTTTGATAAGCATCAAGGTGACCTTGGTTCCTGTTTGTCTTGCAGCGGCGGCTCGATGATGACCATCCAAAATATATAGATTGCCGTTATGCTCGGCGACCTCAACAGGGAAACTGTCATCGTAACCACTCTTGCGCATATTGTTAGAGAGAGTCTCTACTATTTTTCTCGACGTCTTGCCTGATATTGCATGTGTTCGGTTCAGCAATGTTGGGTCAACATTTCGAATAACAGGAGGCGAAGTCTCCCCCTCATCCACCCCAACCTTAGCCGTCGGATCCTGCTCACCAACCGCCGGCCTCTTACACCCGTCCCCCCCAGGGCAGTCGTCCAACCCCAACGGATCAACCCACCCCGTCGGGTTCAGGGTGTACCGGTACCCGTTGAGCCCGCCCTTGAGCTTGCTCGGATCGAGCGTCAAATACCGCCCCGTCTCCGGATTGTAGTACCGGTGCCGGTTGTAGTGCAGGCCGCTTTCCCGGTCGTGGTATTGGCCTTGGAAACGCAGCGGTTGTTCCAGGCGCTTGCCGTCGCCGTGGCGCAGTTCGGTGAGTTTGCCGTAACCGTTGTAGCGCGCGGACCAGACGATTTCGCCTTGGTGGCTGGTCAGTTCTTGGGGCGTGCCGAGGTGGTCATTGTGGTAGTGGAACGGCGTGGCGTTGTCCGGGCCTTCGCCTTCGAGTAGGGCCAATGGGCGGAAGGTGCCGGGTTCGTAGATGTAGCTTTGGTAGTGGCGATCGCTGCTTTCGGCGATGACTTGATCGCCTTGCCAGATAAATTCCGTGGTGTGGCCGGCCACGGTCTTTTCGATGCGTCGGCCGAAGGCGTCGTAGCGGTAGGACGTTTCGCTGCCGTCCGGGCTGGTGACGCCGATGAGGCGGTGTTGGCTGTCGTAGCGGTAGTGCGTGACGAGGCATTGGGCCTTGCCGCGGCGTTCGCGGATGAGGTTGCCGTAGGCGTCGTAGTCGTAGTGGCGGTCACCCTCCATGAGCAGGCGGTTGCCCTTGAGGGTGGTCGGGCCGGGGCGGTCTTGCAGCAGCAGGTTGCCGGCCGGGTCGTGGGCGAAGCGTTCGGGGCCTTGGCTGTGGGCATAGTCGATGCGGAGCAGTCGATCTTGCGTGTCGTACTGGTAGCTGCGGCGGTTTCGATTGTCGGAAAGCGCGGCGAGGTTGCCGTTGGCGCTGTAGGAATAATCGCGCCATAACAACTGATGTTGCTGGGTCTGCCAGACGGTTTGGGCCTTGAGGCGACCCTGTTCGTCGTAGCGGTAGTCGCTGAGCAGCAGCCCCTGCTGGCGTTGGGTTTCGCGGTCGCCCTTGAAGCGGTGTTCGGTCAGGCAGGTGCCGTTGAGGTCGATGGCGATCAGCGCGCCGCCGTGGGCGTGGCGGTAGTCGAGGGTGCTGCGGTCGGGCAGTCGGCAGTGGATCAGCCGGCCAACGCTGTCGTAGCGATAACGCAGGGTCGCCCAGCCTTGGTGTTCGGCGATTAAACGATCTTGGTTGTCGTATTCGTAGGCCAGCGGCCAATGGCCGTCGTCGACGCTGACCAAACGTCCGAGGGCGTCGTAGCGGTAATCGACAGCCTCGCCGTCCGGCAAGGTCTTGCGCAGCAGGCGGCCGGCGCTGTCGCGTTGGTAGGCGGTGATCAGTTGGCTGCCATCGGCGCCAAACTCGGTTTTTTCCAGCAGGTGGCCGTTGAGGTCGTAGGCGTAGCCGGTGCGCTGGCCGTCGAAGCCGGTTTCCTGTCGGATCAGTCCGTTGGGCGTGTAGTCCAGCCGATAGTGTTCGCCGGATTCGTTCTCGATGTCGGTCAGCAACAGCCGCGCCGAGTCGTAGCGATATTTGACTTCGCTGCCGTCGGGGTTGAGGCGGCGGCTGATCAGGTGCAGGTCGTCGGCGTATTCGTAGCGGGTGGTGCGCCCCAGTTCGTCCTGCTCGGCGATGACCTTGCCGTAGGCGTTGTAGCGCCAGGCGCGGGTGGCGCCACCGGGCAAGGTGGTTTGCAGCAAGCGGCCCACGGCGTCCCATTGGTAACGGGTAATGGCGCCGTGTTCGTCCTGGCGGGTCAGCAAACGCCCGAGGGCGTCGTAGGAAAAACACCGCTGGCTACCGTCGGGCAGGGTTTCTTCCGTCAACTGGCCCAGGGGGTTGCGCACAAAATAATGGGCGCTGGCGTCCGGGTAGCTGATGGTTTTCAGTTGCCCTTGGCCGTCGTAGTGATACCAGGTGCTTTGGCCGTCCGGGTCGATGGCCTCGATGACGTCGCCCTGGTCATTGCGGCGGTAGGTCCACACGGCTTTGCCGCGTTGCCGAGCGTGCAGGAAGCCGTTGCGGTACTCGTAGGACGTGGGCTCGTCTTCAGGCGGAATCAGCGCCACCAGCCGTCCGACTTCGTCGTAGCGGTATTCAGTGACGGCGCCGAGCGGGTCTTGCTCGGCGATCAGCCGGCCCTGTTCGTCATAAGCCTTGAGGTGTTCACCGCCGGCGGGATCGACCTGGCGCACCAGTCGCGCGCGGTCGTCGTGGACGTAGACTTCCTCGCTGCCATCGAGGTTATGGACGGTGACGCTGCCGTCCTCGCCCCAGGTGTAGCGGCTGTCCATCTGCGCGAACGACGCCCAGTGCCGCACGCAGCGGGCCGCCGGACCGAGGCCTTGCCACTCCCAGTAAAAACTCGCCCCGCCGGCCAGTTGCCGCTGGAGGATGACGTGCTGGTCGTCGTAGTCGTAGCGCTCGCTTTCGCCTGCGGCGTTGGTCGCTTCGATGAGTCGGAAACGGCCGTCGTAGCGGTAGGAAACCAGAGTTTGTTCAGTGCGCCAGCTTTCGTCGCGGGTCGGTGCCGGGTGAAAACTCTGGTAGTCGATGGCGACCAGGTGGCGGTGTTCGTAGCGCAAGCGCAGGCACCGTCCGGCGCCGTTGTGCAGGCGGCTGATGTCACCGTAGATGTTGCGCTGGACGGTCAGGCGGTTGTCGTACCGATCGCTCAGGCCGATCAGACAACCGTCGCGAAAGTGTAGGAAAGGCGCCTCTTCGCCGGGCTGGGCGATGATCAGTTCGTCCGGCTCGTCGCTCAGGTAGATCGCCGCGCGGGCCAGGCTGTTGTGGATCGCCGGGCGTTGCAGGCTGGGCCGGGGGAAAGTGGTGCGACGGTTTTCCTGGTCGAGCCAGATGACCTGCTCGCCTTCGATCACCAGGCGATGGGCCAGGGCATGGCTCCAACCGCGACCGAGGCCGATGTCCAACTCGGCGGCGCTGCTGCGATAGAGGCGGGTGAAGGTAAACGGCAGGCGTCCGTCGAGGGTGCCGTCTTCCAGGCTCAGCAGTTCTTCGCCGGTGACCATCGACACCGGGCAGCCGTTGGTGCGGGTCTGGGCGGCATTGTCCGCGGGGTCGCCATTGGGGTTTGTCGATTGGGTGGAGGCGTCGTCGTGGTGTTCTTGTTTGCTCAGCCGAGTAGAGGGCTGGGATTTTTCCCGCACGATGGCGGCCGGGTTGCTGACCGACAGTGGTGGGGAATCCCCTGTGGTGATGTGCAACGGTGTGACGGGAGCGGGGCCCACGGACGGTCCCCGACCGCTGACTACTAGCGGTTTCAGTGCGTCGGCATGTTTGTCGAGGCTGTCGCTACCCAGTTGCCCCAGGCGTTGGCTCGACGCCTGCAACCACTCTCGCGCTCGTTCCGAGCGAATCAAGCGCAGCGCCTTGCCGCTCAAGCGCAGACCTATGCCCAGACCGCCGGTGGCAACCGTCAGAATGAAATTGATCAGCACCGAGGCGCGCATTTCGCCCATGACTTCGGCGACATACTGCGGCGGCAACATCTGCAGCCAACTGGTGAAGGCCGCCGTGTAGACAAAGAGTAAGGGCTCGTCGCTCAAGATCATCATGACCTTGGCGATCGCCTGCGATGAAGCGCCCACCAATTGCTCGAGTTCGACCTCGGTGAGGTACTCCAGCAACTTTTCACTGTTGGCCTGCAGGTCCGCCAACAGATTGAAAATCTGTTTGACGTTGTCCCAGAGCCCATAGACGACTCTTTCAAATCCGCGCTGCTCGGCTTCTTGCAACACGTTAAAACGCTTCACGAATCCGCTTTCGGAGAACGCTTCCCACAGCGGTTGAAACTCGTTCCACTCGGCTTTCAGCCAACCTTCGAGTTCGCCGATCACAAGGTGGTAGGAGGCGTACAGCGCCTTCACATGATCGGTCGTGACATCAGGGAAAAAGGTGATGCGGTAACGCTGGCCGCGATCGCATTCGGGGATCTCCAGGATGCCGCTGGGGCCGATGACGTGACGGACTGGCTCGCCAAATATTTCTTTTCCCGGCTCGCCCCCGACGATCGGCTCCAGCATCACCGGCGTATCGCCAATCGGCACGAAGCGTGAGGACTGAAACATGTGCACCAGCGTCAGCGGGCCTTGGACGGGGCATGCCGCCACTACGGCGCTGACCTGCCTGCCGCCATTTTTCGCTGGTGCGAGCGACACCTCGTTGCCCACCTTGAACATCTGCTCGATGTCCAACGCCCGCCCCGTCCAGAAACGTTCCGCCCAACTGTCGTAATCGTTCAGGCAGTGGCGAAAGTCCTGCAACACCGCCTCGACATCCGGCTGGTCCGAGTCCATGAGCGCCATCACCAACGAACCAATGACGTTGCCCTGCGCAAGGATTTTGTCGTTGATGGACATGTAGGCGTCTCGCAGCGGTGTAGTGGGCGCGAGACTTTGCCGGGGATGGCCGGAGAAATAAGTCAGGGAAGGAGGCAGTGTCTGTAGGGCAAATCTGTAATTGACCCTGCGCAGGCAAGAAGCTCACACGTGGCAAGTTACCAAGGCGTCCAGCCATTAAAAAAACCACCCCTTTGGCACCGATAACATCGTTTCTCGGGGGCGCGGCTTTTCCCTATATTGGCCCTCAGATTCCGGCGGATGGCTCAACGTCCATCCCCTCAGTGCGAGTAGTCACAATGAACAAAAAACCTGACAGCGCAGGGCTTATCAACGCAGGAGCGGGCACCCGGGCGGTGTGGGGCGGGGAGCAAGTCAGGCATCCCTACAACGCCACCCAGACCCCCATCGTCGTCAGCGCCGCGTACGGTTATGACGACATCGACGTCTGGTACGACGTTGCGTTGGGCAAGGCCCCCGGATTTATCTACAGCCGCATGAGCAACCCGACCGTCGAGACCGTCGAAGCGAAAATCCGCGAACTGGAAATGGCCGAATCCGCCGTGGCCTTCAGCAGCGGCATGGCGGCGATCAGCAGCGTGCTCTACACCTTCCTCGCCAATGGCGATCGCGTGGTGTCGACCAAGGACAGCTACGGCGGCACCAACAAAATCTTTGAAGAGTTCCTGCCACGCACCGGCGTCGCCGTGACCTTGTGCGAAACCTTCGACCATGAAGAAATCGAGCGGGAAATCGCCAAGGGCTGCCAGGTCCTGTACCTGGAAACGCCGACCAACCCGACCCTGAAAATCCTCGACATCCCACGCCTGGTCGCCGCAGCTAAACGCGTTGGCGCGCTGGTGGTGGCGGACAACACCTTCGCCACGCCGCTGAACCAGAACCCGTTGGCACTGGGCGTCGACGTGGTGATCCACAGCGCGACCAAATTCCTCAGCGGCCACGGCGATGTGCTCGGCGGCCTGGTGTGCGGCAGCGAAGCCCTGATGGCGAAGGTGCGTCATTACCGCGAAATCAACGGCGCCACGCTCGACCCGTTTTCGGCCTACATGATCATCCGTGGCATGAAGACGCTCGCCCTGCGCATGCGCCAGCAACAGGCGAGCGCCCGTGCCCTGGCAGAGTTCCTGTGCACGGAACCGCTGGTGGAATCGGTCAACTATCCCGGCTTGCCGAGCCATCCGAACCACGCCGTGGCCTGTGCGCAAATGTCCGGCTTCGGCGCCATCGTCAGTTTTGTGCTCAAGGGTGGGATGGACACGGTCAAGGTGCTGTTGCCGCGCCTGCGCTTTGCCCATTGCGCGGGCAATCTCGGCGCGGTCGAAACCATCTACGGCCCGGCCCGCACCACCAGCCACGTCGAAAACACCTTGGAAGAACGCCAGGCCCTGGGGATTTCCGAAGGACTGGTGCGCGTGTCCGTTGGCATCGAAGACACCGACGACTTGTTGGATGACCTGAAACAGGCCTTCGCCTTCGCCAGGAAAACCCTCAACCCGCAACTCAATGAAGTGCTCACCGAGACCGCAAGCTGAAGTCAGCAAGTTGATAACCCCGCGACAAGGCTGTCAGCGGGGCGTTCATGAATAGGAATAATAATAAAAGCTCAGCGGCGCTTGTCTGACTCGCGTAGACGTCGATGCGCGCCCTGACATTTCATGAGAACAACCCATGTCCATAACAGAACAACAACGCAGTACGCGGGCCGGCTTCAAGCAGGAAATGCAGACGCGCCATATCGTCATGCTCGCCTTGGGTGGCGTGATCGGCACCGGGCTGTTCCTGACTTCCGGCTACACCGTCAACCAGGCCGGCCCCATGGGCGCGGTGATCGCGTACATCATCGGCGCACTCATGGTGTACATGGTGATGATGTGCCTCGGCGAACTGGCGGTGCAGATGCCGGAAACCGGTTCGTTCAGCACCTACGCCACCCGTTTCCTCGGCCCCGGCACCGGCTACACCGTGGCCTGGCTGTACTGGCTGACGTGGACGGTAGCGATCGGTTCCGAGTTCACCGCCGCCGGCATCCTAATGACCCGATGGTTTCCCGACACGCCGGTGTGGATCTGGAGTGCGCTGTTCGCCGGCGTGGTGTTCCTCACCAACGTGGTGTCGGTGCGTTTGTTCGCTGAAACCGAGTTCTGGCTGTCGTTGATCAAAGTGCTGACCGTGGTGGTGTTCCTGTTGATCGGCGGCGGCGCGATTCTCGGTTTGCTGAACATCGACCAGGCCCACAGCATCGGGTTAAGCAACTTCACCCGCGAAGGGCTTTTTCCTACAGGCTTCATGCCGATTGCGATGACATTGCTGGCGGTGTCCTTCGCGTTTTCCGGCACTGAGCTGATCGGCATCGCCGCCGGGGAAACCAAGGATCCGCAACGCAACGTACCCCGCGCTATCCGCACCACGGTGCTGCGCCTGGCGGTGTTCTTTGTCGGGACCATTTTTGTCCTCGCGACGCTGTTGCCCCGCGAGCAGGCCGGTCTGGTGGAGAGTCCGTTCGTCACGGTCTTCACTTACATCGGCATTCCGTACTCCGCCGACATCATGAACTTCGTGATCATCACCGCCCTGTTGTCGGCGGCCAACTCCGGGCTGTACGCCGCTTCGCGGATGCTTTGGACGCTCAGTGACCAAGGCCATTTGCCCAAGCAATTCTCAGCCCTGACCCGCATGGGCACGCCGCTCAACGCGATCATCGTCAGCATGGCCGGCGGTGCCGCGTCGTTGCTCAGCAGCGTGTTTGCCGCCGACACCATCTACCTGGCGCTGGTATCGATTTCCGGCCTCGCCGTGGTGGTGGTGTGGATGAGCATCGCGGCGAGCCAGATCGGCTTCCGCCGCCACTACGTCGCCAACGGCGGCGACATTCGCGACCTCAAGTTCCGCGTGCGCGGTTATCCGTGGGTGCCGCTGGGGGCGCTGGTGTGCTGCAGCCTGGCGTGCGTCGGCATCGCGTTTGATCCGGAGCAACGAGTGGCGCTGTACTTCGGCTTGCCGTTCATCGCCTGGTGTTACTTCGTGTATTACATTACCCGCAAAAGCCGCGAGCGACGCTTGTCGGTCGCCCTCGTGGCACAACCGTCCGACGCGTTCTAAACCGCGTCGACGGGGCGGGCAAACGGGCCCGGTGCGTGGGGGTCAGCGAGGTAAGACCATGAAGCAAAAAACGTTGCCCCCGTTGAACTGGTTGCGGGCATTCGAAGTGTCGGCCCGTTGCCTGAACTTCACCCACGCCGCCGATGAATTGTTTTTGACCCAGGGCGCGGTCAGCCAGCAGATCCGCCAGTTGGAAAGTCACCTGGGGGTGGCGCTGTTCAAGCGCTTGCCCCGTGGCCTGGGCCTGACCGAAGAGGGCCAGGCCTACCTGCCGGTGGTGCAGGACGCGATCACGCGACTGGCGGTGGGCACCAACGAAATCTTCGGCCAGCACAAGCGCCGGCCGATCAAGGTGCGCGGCAGCCTGGCGTTCTTCGTGCACTGGCTGGCGCCGAAGCTGGTGGATTTTCGCCAGGCGCACCCGCACGTCGACATCCGCTACATCAGCAACATCTGGGTCAAGGAACTCGATGGCGAAGACGACATGGAAATCCGCTGGGGCCACGGTCAATGGCCCGGCCTGGTGTCGCAACGGCTGACCTGGGACACCTTGTTTCCGGTGTGCGCGCCCGCCTTGGTGACAACGCTGAAGGAACCAGCGGACGTAGCCAAGCACCCGCTGCTGCATGTGTTGGGTTATGAAGAAGGCTGGGGTTACTGGCTGAAAATGGTCGGTGCCGACTCGGTGGATTCCTCGACCGGCATGCAATTCGACACACTGGTCTGCACCTTGCGCATGGCCGAGCTGGGGCAGGGCATCGCCCTGGCGCGGTCATCGATGGTCAGCGAATTGCTGAAAGACGGAAGCCTCGTCGAACCCTTCGCCCAGCGCATCGAAGCCAGCGAATCGTTCTACCTGGTGCGCAGTTCCGGGGCCGAGCAACACCCGGACGCGGCGCGGTTTTCCACCTGGCTGGTGGAGCAGGCGCATCGCTACAAATGAGCTGTTTTATCTGAGTTTGCGGAGTTGACCATGCGCTACGTGAGTACCCGAAATTCCGCCGTGCAGGTCGATTTCGAAAAAGTCGTGCTGTCGGCCATCGCCGAAGATGGTGGGCTGTTTGTCCCCGTCGAACTGCCGCTGTTCGAACCCCAGGACATCGCCAACTGGTCGACATTGTCCTACGACGAATTGGCCTACCGAGTGATGCGTCAGTTCGTGGGTGAAGCGATCCCCGAGGCCGACCTCAAGCGCTTGCTCAAGGAAGCCGGCAGCCAGTTCAGCCATCGCTCCCTGGCGCCACTGCATCAGGTGGATCGCAACGAATGGATCCTGGAATTGTTCCATGGCCCGACTCGTTCTTCGAAGGATTTTGCCGCGCAATTGCAGGCGCGCCTGGTGCAGTACTTCCTGCGCAAACGCGGGCGTCGCGCCGTGGTGATCGGCGTCACTAACGGTCACACCGGCCTGGCCGCCATCGAGGCGTTCAAGCACTGCGACGAGACTGACGTGGTGGTGATCTACCCCGAGGCCGGCGTACCGCAAGACCAGCTTCAAGACCTGCAAGCGACGGCGCACCCGCGGGTGCATCAAGTCGCCGTGGAGGGCAGTTTCGATGAATGCCAGACCCTCGTCACGCAACTGTTCCGAGAGCATGAGGCGATCAGTTTCAACTCCAGCAACTGGGTCAGCGTCATGGCGCAGTTGGTGTTTTATTTTCACGCGGTGCTGCAGTTGGGCGGTGGGCAACGGCCCATCGGTTTCAGCGTGCCGGCGGCGAGTTTTGCCGAAGTCTATGCCGGCTACATCGCCCAGAAGATGGGTTTGCCGATCACGCAAATGATCGTCGCCACCAACCAGAACGATGCGCTGCACCAATTCTTTTTGAAGAATCACTACTCGCGGCTGCGCGCCAGCAAGACCCTGTCGCCGGCCATGGATTTGTCGATCTTTTCCAACCTGGAACGGCTTCTCTGGGAGCTCTATGGGCACGACGATGAAGCCGTGAGCGCGCTGATGCACACCTTCGAAACCGATGGCGAAATGACCATTGGCAACGAGTTCTGGCTAAAGGCGCGGATGATCATCGATTCATACGCGGTCAGTGATGAGCAGACGCTGGAGGAGATCACTTCGCTGTATCGCGACACCGGTTATGTCATCGACCCGCACACCGCCACCGGCGTGCTCGCGGCGCGCTTGTACCGCCGCAGTCTGGTGGCGCCGATGGTGACGTTGGGCGAGATCTCGCCGATTAAATCGGCGGTGTTGCTCGGTGAGTTGGGGATCCCCGTGGCGGTGCAACCACGTCCGATGTTCGAGCAGGGCCCGGCGCAGATCCATCGCATCCAGCCGGACGACCTCGCAGCCCTCCATCAACTGCTCGGCACGCTGTAACCGGAGGCCCCATGAAGCGAATTCTCGACCCTCTCGACGAACGCATCATCGCCGAACTTCGCCTCAACGCCCGCGCCGCCCATGCCGAGCTGGCGGCCAAGGTCAACCTCTCGCGCAACGCCGTCCGCCAACGCATCGAACGCCTCGAACGCGACGGCGCGATCCAGGGCTACACGGTGCGCACCGGCGAGGGCGCGCAAGCGTCGTCGAACATCAACGCCGTGATCTTCGTCTATCGCTACGACCGCATGCGCGGCGCCGAGGTCCTGAAGGCGTTGCAGGCGATGCCGGAAGTGCTGCAATGTGATGTGATGAGTGGCGAGTTTGATTTGATGCTGCGGGTCGGCGCGGCTAACCCGGAGCGGGTGCACAAGGTGTGGAAAGAGATCTCGGCGTTGGCGGGAGTGGAGAACACCGTGACGTCGTTTGTGTTGTCGTCGGTGGTCTGAAGCCTCACCTCTGGACCCTAGGCGCAGAAATCCCCTCGCCACAAATGGACCTCACAAATCTGAGATATGAGTCGGGTTTTTCCCTACCCACCGCTTCGCCCACCCCCTGGTCAAAACGCCCAAGAAATAGAGCAAATTGGCATATTTAACTGCCCAGCCCCCCGTCCTAACCTAGATCCCAACAACCTCATCACCCGGATCAAGGGACACAACAAAAATGACTGAATACAAACTGGCTCTAGTCGGCTTCGGCGGTGTAAACCGGGCACTGGCCCAACTGATTGCCGAACGCAACCAGCAATGGAAAACCGAGCTCGGCTTTACCCTGAAAATCGTCGGCGTGACCGACCTGTTCCTCGGTTCGGTGATGAACCGCCACGGCCTCGACGCCGCCTCGCTCGCCCGGCTGCCTGCCACAAAAGGCGCCATGGCCCAACTCCCCGGCGGCACCGTCGATGCCCTCAACGAAGCCGTGATCAAAGACTGCGGCGCCGACATCATCGCCGAAGCCACCTTCACCAACCCGGTGGACGGCGAGCCCGCCACCTCCTTCTGCCGCTGGGCCCTGGAGCGCGGCAAACACGTGGTCACCACCAACAAAGGCCCCATCGCCCTGCACGGCGCCGAACTCAAGGCTCTGGCCCAACGCAACAACGTCGCCTTCGAATACGAAGGCTCGGTCATGAGCGGCACCCCGGTCATTCGCCTCGCCAAACAAGCCCTGGCCGGCAGCTCGATCACCGGTTTCGAAGGCATCCTCAACGGCACCTCCAACTTCGTCCTCACCGCCATGGAAAGCGGCCTCGGATTCGCCGAAGCCGTCAGCCAGGCCCAAGCCCTGGGCTACGCCGAAGCCGACCCAACCGCCGATGTCGAAGGCCATGACGTCCGTCTCAAAGTCGTCATCCTCGCCAACGAACTGCTCGACGCCAAACTCACCGTCAGCGACGTCAGCTGCAAAGGCATCTCCGCCCTCAGCCTCGACGACATCGAAAAAGCCCGCCGCGACAACGCCCGCTGGAAACTCATCGGCGCCGCCACCCGCAATGTCGACGGCTCCATCAGCGCCAGCGTCGAACCGCGCCTGCTCAGCAACGACCACCCACTGGCGAGCATCAGCGGTGCCACCAACGCCGTCTCCTTCACCAGCGAACTGCTCGGCGCCGTCACCGTTTCCGGCCCCGGCGCAGGCCGCATCGAAACCGCCTTCGCGCTGCTGTCGGACATCATCCACATCCACCAATCGGCAACCCGCAAACAGGAGCGCACCCTGTGAACGTCTCGCGCCTGGCCCTGGCGGTCGTCGAACCGCACATCGAAGTCCTCAACCCATTTGATGGCAGCATCGTCGGCACCGTCGCCGATATGTGCGCCTCAGAAGTCCCACTCCTGCTCGAGACCGCACGCAGCGGCGCAAAAACCTGCGCCGCACTGCCGCGTCATCGTCGCGCCAGCATCCTCGAACAAGCGGCACTGAACGTCGAACGCGACGCCAAAGCCTTCGCCCGACTGATCGTCGACGAAGCCGGCAAGACCCTCAAACAGGCCGAAAAAGAAGTCAAACGCTGCGTCAACACCCTCAAACTCTCCGCCGAAGAAGCCAAGCGCAACGCCGGCGAAATCGTCCCGTTCGACGCCTACGAAGGCGCCGAATCGCGCCAAGGCTGGTTCACCCGCGAACCCCTCGGCCTGATCGTCGCCATCACCCCCTACAACGACCCGCTCAACCTCGTCGCCCACAAACTCGGCCCGGCCATCGCCGGCGGCAACGCGGTGATCCTCAAACCGTCCGAACTGGCGCCGTTGTCCGCCCTCAAACTGGTCTCGTACCTGGTCGACGCCGGCCTCCCCGAAACCGTCGTCACCGTCGCCACCGGCGGCGCCGAACTGGGCAAAGCCCTGGTCGCCGCCCGCGACGTGCGCATGATCTCCTTCACCGGCGGCTTCGTCACCGGCGAACAAATCGCCCGCACCGCCGGCCTGAAAAAACTCGCCATGGACCTCGGCGGCAACGCCCCCGTCATCGTCATGGGCGACTGCAACCTCGACGCCGCCGTCGACAGCTGCGTCTCAGGCGCCTTCTGGGCCGCCGGGCAAAACTGCATCGGCACCCAACGCCTGCTCATCCACGCACCGATCTACGAAGCCTTCCGCGAACGCTTCGTCAACCAGGCCCAAGCCCTCGTCGTCGGCAACCCACTGCTCGCCAACACCGACATCGGCCCGATGATCACCCAACACGCCGCGCAAAACGCTGAGCAAGTGGTGAACGAAGCGCTGCAACAAGGTGCCACGTTGCTTTGCGGGCATCGGCGTCAGGGCAATTGCTATGCGGCTACTGTGTTGGAAAACGTAGATCATTCCAGCCGGATTTGGCGCAACGAAGCCTTTGCGCCTGTAGTGGTGTTGCAGTCGTTCGAGACGTTTGATGAAGCCATCACGTTGGCGAACGAACCTGAATACGCGCTTCACGCTGGGATCTTCACAAATGATTTATCCACGGCTATGAGCGCTGCACGACGGATCGAAGCGGGGGGCGTGATGATCAATGATTCGTCGGATTTCCGGTTTGATGCGATGCCGTTTGGTGGGTCGAAATACGGGAGTTTGGGCAGGGAAGGGGTGCGGTTTGCGTATGAGGAAATGACCCAGCCGAAGGTGGTTTGTTTGAATGTGTTGGGGTGAGGGGCGAGTCGGGCCCGAGGAGTCGGTTTACCTGTCATGTCGCTAAAACGCCGTTTTGACGACACGTTTTGTCCTCATGTCGTCGGTAGCGACATGAGGGCGGAACGTGTCGCAGAAATCGAAAAACGGCGACACGTGATCTCTTTTGATGGGGTGGAGCGGCGCGGTGTTTATCGGGCGCTTGGAATCCAGGGCGCGACTGACGTTTTCTTGCGCCATTACCTACAACTACGCCAGAATCCGCCGGCTTGTGCGTTTTGGGGGCCGTCGGTAGTTTGAGTCTTGTCACTGAGCATCAGTGATCGGGTTTAGTCGCCCGTCTCAACCTGAGGCGTACCCAGTCCCCGTCGGACAGGCTTTGCTGTTCCTGTAATGATGGTGGCTGTGCGCAGGGCGCCCCCGGGCGCGCCGGGATTCTTAGGTTCACCGGTCGACTAACCTGCGCACAGCTGCCGCCCACTCGTTTAGTCGCGAGGTGGTTGCAGCGTCACTTACAGGAACCTAAGTCGATGGCAAAAATTACACCGAACCCTCCGATTACAGATGAGCATGTGTCTCGCGCTCAGACTGCTCGTAACAAGAAGCTTGATGATGCTGCCACCCGGGCATTGGATTACTACCTGAAGCCTAAGCCGAAGGAAGAAACGTCTGACAAGCCCAACAGCATTTTCCGTATTGCTCCGGATATTGATTCGGAATGTTTGCTTGCCAGCCTCAGTGAAAACCTGGCTTCAGCGAATGCCATGATTAGTGATTTGGCGTTTGATCTTGATGGATCGCGACGGCGTGTTGCGATGGGGATTTTGCAGGTGATTGAGGTGAGTGAATTGTTGGCGAATCGGGCTTTGGATATTGTTGAGATGAGGTAACGAGGGGCCGCGCTTGCCCCTGGTATGCAAAAAAGGTCTTGCATCGCAGGACCTTTTTTTCATGGTGGCTTATAGCTTAGCCATCACGGCCGTATAAATCAGCAGGGCCAGTCCAATACCAGTCAATGAAATCCAGAAGCAGTTGGCTGCAGTTATTTTGGAGTTTTGCTGACCTAGCGGATCATTTTCCAGATGGTTAATTGCCGACTGGACCCGAAGCAGGCAAAACAGATTGAAAAGCAATGTTGCTGCTGGAATGACTGGATGAGCTCCTGGCGCGCTCGGCCAGAATGCGGCATAACCCCCTAGGAGTTCGGAAACTATAAGTGAAAGTGCAAGTAGGCGCGGGTGCCATTTGTAGTGCGTGTGCGAAATATATAGTTGTCGATCAATTTTCATGTGTAATGAATAAGTAAATAGCATGCCCATGATGGTGCGTATCAAGGGCAGCACTCTTGCATTGGTGGCGATCCTGTATGTTTTCCAGTTTTTGTACAGCCAGTAGGTGTAATAGTAGCCAAGGGTTAGTAAAAACATAACGATGAATTTGTTTTTTGAGACGATGTAGAATCGAGGGGCGGTAAGCAGGGGCGTCATAGGGATTATGGATGTCGGTTCTTCGGCGGGTTTCGTCATGAGTAAGCTCTAGATGGTTTGGCTTTAATAATTCAATAAGGTGAGGAACTGGGGCGAATGGTAGCAAGGTCCTAAAATATAAAGTTGTAGGATGGTTCCCAAGAAGAGGAGTGTTTTGTCCGGAGTGGAGGTGGTATTTGAATGTTGCCGTAGGAATATTCTGAAGGGGCGTGACTTAGCGAGTGGTTTTAAATTGTGCGAAAGGCACTTGCATAATTATCGAAAGTTACCAAGGTGGTAAGCGCTGAAATTATGCCTGCTTATGATTGGTCCCTTCCTTCGTCATGTCGCCAAAACGCCATTTCGACGACACGTTCCGTTCTCATGTCGCCGTCAGCGACATGAAGGGATAACGTGTCGCAAAAATCGAAAAACAGCGACACGTTATCCTCTCATGTTTACACTCGCGACATGAGAGGGGCGCCGAATCGAACGCCCTTGCCCTTTAATCTCAAGGATCAGGATCGCCCCATGACTGCAGCCCCTCACGTCTGGCAGGCCGATAAGCCGTATAACCAGTTACCGCCTCTGCCTCCAGCAGCCGAATTGGAAACCCGTGCAGTACTCAAGCGCTGTATCGAGGCGCGTACGGCCTTGGCCGAGTTGAAGCAGGCCGCCGAACTGATCCCCAACCAAACGGTGCTGATCAACACCATCCCCTTGCTGGAAGCCAAGGACAGTTCCGAAATCGAAAGTATCGTCACCACCACGGACTTGCTCTTTCAGCATGCCCAAGAGAGTGACGGCCATGCCGATCCGGCGACCAAAGAAGCCCTGCGCTACCGAAAAGCCCTACACCACGGCTTCTTATCGCTGGGCGAGCGCCCTTTATCCACGGGCACCGCAGTCGAAATCTGCCGCACGCTCAAGGGCGTCAACATGGACATTCGACGCGTACCAGGCACTCAGCTAGCCAACGACCGTACCGGCGAAATCATCTACACCCCTCCGGACGGCGAAGACCATCTGCGTGATTTGCTCGCCAACTGGGAGCGTTTCCTGCACAACGAGACGGACCTGGACCCGCTGGTGCGTATGGCCGTCGGGCATTATCAGTTCGAGGCCATTCACCCTTTCACCGATGGCAATGGCCGTACCGGGCGGGTGCTTAATACACTGTATCTGATTCAGGAAGGGCTGCTGAATCTGCCGATCCTCTATCTCAGCCGTTACATCATTGCCCACCGAGCCGATTACTACCGTCTCCTGCTCGACGTCACCCGCGAACAAGCATGGGAGCCCTGGCTGCTCTACATGCTCAGCGCCGTGGAGGAAACCGCCCGCTGGACCTGCGCCAAAATCGCTGCCATGCGCAGCCTCTCTGAACACACCACCCAATTCGTTCGTGACCAACTGCCGAGAATCTATTCCCGTGAATTGGTGGATGTGATTTTCGAACAGCCGTACTGCCGCATCCATAACGTCGTCGAGAAACAAATTGCCGGGCGCCAAGCCGCTTCGCGCTACCTCAAAGACCTCGTCGACATTGGCGTTTTGCAGGAGGCACAGGTCGGTAAAGAAAAGCTCTTTATCCATCCCAAACTGATGCAGTTGCTGGCTCGGGATAATAATGAGTTCAAGCCTTACGCCTGATCTCCTCAGTCGAATGCGGTTTGTTTGAATACTTTGGAGACGGGGTGTTTATTGGCGCGCTTGGGATCCAGAGGCGACTGACGTTTTCTTGCGCCGTTGCCTACAACTACGCCAGAATCCGCCGGCTTGTGCGTTTTGGGGCCCGTCGGTAGTTTGAGTCTGTCACTGAGCATCAGTGATCGGGTTTCGCAGCCCGGACTCTATAGGCGCACAACGTCACCTTCGAAAGCAGATTACCCATGTCTGCGATTTCGTCAGAGGTGGCTGTGCGTGGGAGACCCCTTGGGTCTGCCGGTCCCTAGAGTCCCGGTCTGCGAACCCGCGTACAGCTGCCACCCCAACTTCGTTTCGCAGCGAATGGTGGTAGCTCCAACAGACTCTAGGAGCTTTACCATGGTTAAAATTACACCTAACCCTCCCGCCACAGATGAGCATGTGTCTCGCGCTCAGACTGCTCGTAACAACAAGCTTGATGATGCCGCCACCGGGCATTGGATTTTTATCTGAAGCCTACTCCGAAGAAAGAAACGTCTGACAATCCCAGCAGCATCTTTCGTATCGCGCCTGATGTTGATTCGGAATGTTTGCTTGCTAGTCTCAGTGAGAACCTGGCTTCGGCGAATTCCATGATCAGTGATTTGGCGTTTGATCTGAATGGATCGCGGCGGCGCGTTGCGAAGGGGATTTTTGCAGGTGATTGAGGTGAGTGAGCTGCTGGCGAATCGGGCTTTGGATATTGTTGAGGTGAGGTAACAAGGGGCCGCGCTTACCCCGGGTATGGAAAAAGGTCTTGCTCGGCAAGACCTTTTTAGTATCCGACAGCCCCCGAAGCGACGAGCTCTAATTGTGCAAGAGGTACTTGCACAATTGCGGAGCGTCATCGAAGCGATGATCGCTGAGATTGTCCAACAACCTGTTGGATAATTGTCCAGTCACGCCTTACCCCTAACAGGTCGCCACTTCCGGCTTGAAACTAGTGGAAGTCAGCCGCTTCAGTGCGATACCAAGCGCCTGATCATCGAACAGCTTGCTTTTACGAGCCGCAGCACCCGCTCCGCCATCCCAATGCTTCAATGCCTCGCGCACGGCAGGAACAGTCGGGGAAATCCCATCCTGGCTCAGCAACCAATCAACCGTCGCCAACAACTCCATGCCGAAAGGCGACTCAAAGCCATCGATCAACTCGGCGGTACGCTCCAAGGCCTGGGTGTATTCCTTGGCCTCTGTTTGAAGATAGGTCTGTAGGAACGCTTTGCGCCCTTCGTCAAACCAGATCACGTCGCTAATACCCGCATCACTGATGCGCTTGTCACAATGCAGATAGCTGCCATCCAGGTTATTGAGCAGATGCTCCAACCGGTTGGCATACGGCCCGTACTTATGAGCAACAAACTGAAGATTCAGAGGGTTTTCGGTGTTTGGCAGCTTTTCGATGGCGCGCTCAAGGAACCACGCCAGCTTCTGAATCTCAAGCAGGCTGCATTCCATACCCAGGACCCAGTAGCGACGAACCAATTCAGCAATCAGTGCACGAGCCGGCGTAAGCTTTTCCACGCCGCTGCGCTTAGCAACGTTCAAATACTGGTTGGACGGCTCGAACACCAACACATCGACATTAAGATCGCTCAAGATTTCAACAATCTGCTCGCGAACCTCTGGCCACTTCAAACCACCATTGCCTGCGCCTAGCGGTGGAACTGCCACGGATTTCACATCGTTTTCAATCAAGAAGCGACGCAGATCGCGTAAGCCTTCGGTTATCCACGCCATCTGCGAAGGTGAGCGCCAGTGACGTTTGGTCGGGAAGTTGACGATCCAGCGCGGCCCCTCCAGCTCGCTGACCGCCGTCACGTGAACCTTGCCCGTCTCCACTTCGCCAGCCTTGCAGGCAGCAGCGTACAGTCGGTAATTCTCCGTGAAGCGTTCTTTGAACATTAGCGCGATACCTTTGCCCATTACACCCACGGTATTCACCGCGTTGACCAGGGCTTCGGTTTTGGCTTCTAGGAGGTTGCCTTGGGTAAAGCGGATCATTGGAAATATCCCCGGAGCTCATTCCTCATCGAAATAATCGCGATCCAACGTAGGCAGCCGCAAGATTCGTGATGTAACGCCCACTTCGTGATCCATCATCAGGTGCACCAGCCGCATGCCGTCCACCAACACGATGCCTTCTACCGATTTAGCGAAGTCGATCGCATGAGCGGTGAAACCAGATGTCGTTATGAAAACGCCGCGTTTGGCTTTTTGCCCGGCGAGCGCACCGTAGAACGCCTGCAGTTCAGGGCGACCGACTGTGTTTTGCCACCGCTTGGCTTGCACGTAAACCTTCTCGAGTCCCAACTTATCGAGCGAGATAATGCCGTCGATGCCGGCATCGCCAGAGCCGCCGACCCGCTGTAGATCATTGCGGCTGGCGCCGTAACCCAGGCGATGGAGCACATCAAGTACGATGACTTCGAAGCGGTTAGGGCTCACCTGTAACAAGTTGTCCAACAAATCGGCAGCGGTTGCGTTGCGTAATTCCTGGAGGGCTTGTTCGAGGCGATCATCTGGGCTCGCGGTTGCGGAGGTTACGTCAGGCCCAATAGGCGTTTCGTCATCAAGCGGGGCAGCGTCGGGGGCAACCTTCAGCTTCACATTCATATAGCCGATGGCTAAATGTTCAACTTCATCGGACGGCAAGGGGGCCGGATGGTCCTTGGCATAAGCCACGCCTGTCTCCGTCAGTTTCCAATACCCGCGTTTGGCGCTACTAGAAAGGCCAGCACGCTTCAGCCGATCATGTGCCCAGCCCGCTCTGTTTTTATAGGTGGCTTGCCCACTGGCGATCACTTCTTCACGTTGTTCTACGGTCAGTTGCAGCATTTTGGCTGCCGCTTCATGGGCATCCCGAGCGAGGGCTCCGGCAGGTTTGGTAGCGAGGAAGCGCAGGATGGGTTCGATGAACTGATCGTAGGTTGGAACGGACATGGACGCTTCCCTGTGATGGCTACTTTTTGCGGTCGAGGAGGGAGTATAAGTTACGGTTTCTCAGGCAACCCGTAACCAGTTGGTCTTGACGCTTTTGAGCTGCTTGGAACGACTTTATTCTGAGGATCGCCCAGCTACTGACGAAGCCATTGTGGACGAAGTGATGCACCGGTGGAATGACGCCAAACTGCGCTTCAGCAAAACCGAATGGCTAGCAGTACTCGCGGATATGAGGAAGCATGAAATTTTGATGCCCACCGGATTCGGCAAGCGCACCACGGGCGGCATGCTCAGTTTACCTGGCTTTGAATAATCCAAAGTCTCTCCAAGTAACTGAAACCAGACCTGTGAGATCGGTCTTCAGTTACGCCTCCAGCGCAGACGGTAGCTCGGAGCATCTTAATCGCTGTCAAATTTCAGACATTAAAAAGCCGGCTTATGGCCGGCTTCTCGTTGACTGATTCAGCTCGTTTTTGACAAACCTTACCAGCCTTCAAAACGTACATCCGGCTCTTGCGGCCGGCTGTGGGACTTGGCCAGAAAGTGATCTGCCTTGTCGGTGCGAGGCGTGGGCTCGCAAATGTGGGGCGGAGGATACGCGGGTTTGCTTTGGAATCCCAGTGGTAAGTGGTGTGGAATCATTGGGTTAGGGGGATTCAGGGGGAAAGCAGGGGGCTGCTGCGCAGCCCAGCGGGAGCAAGCTCCCTCGCCACAAAAGCTCTCTGCCACAAAAGCTCCTGCCACAGCTCCTACTGCGGTTCCTGCCACTGTTTCTGGCCTTGGGTGGGTTAGTCGGACACTGGCGGTCTCTGTTTGTTGAGGGTTGACCACCAGAACACCCAGCCGATCACGTGGATGTGTTGCTTGTCGATCTGTTCTGCGCTGAAGACTTCGTCGGGGTAGGCGGCGCTGTTGTGGCTGCGCAGCCGTAGCCGATTACCGGGGATTCGGTGCAGGTATTTGATGCGCAACATGCCGTCATGTTCGAGGGCGTAGATTTGGCCGTCGACGATTTGGGTCAGGCCACGGTCGATGGCGAGGGTGGAGCCGTCTTCTATACGTTCGGCCATGCTGTCGCCGATCATGGTGGTGCAGATGGCGTCGTTGGGGTCGATTTCGAGGGATTCGAGGTGGCTGCGGGGCAGGCGGATGGATTGGTCGGGGATTTCGGTGATGTGGGTTTTGGTTTCGCCGGGGGCGATGGGGACTTCCTTGTAGAAAGGCAGTTCGATGTCCATGGGTTCCGCCACGCTGTAGACGCCGTCGTTTTCGGCGGCTTCATAGGTGGTGCCGGGTCCGAGGCCCAGTGGGGTCTGCGGGCCTTCGCCGGTGGCGAGCCATTGCGGGCTGACGGTGAGCAGGCCGGCGATGCTGTAGATGCGCCCTGGCGGGATGCCACGGTTGAACCAGTTGTTCACGTGTTGGGATTTCACGCCGTATAACTTCGCGAAGTCGGCGGATCGGATGTTCGCTTCTCTGAGAAGGGCTCTGAAGCGGTCGCCACTGGAATGTATTTTCATAAACGGAAAGTTTAGGGGCGACTGTGTTTTCAGCAATAAACATGTCGTGCAAATTTATAAGATGATCTTTCCGTTTGCAGGAATCAAAACTGGCAGGTTAAACGCATTTAAACACTGCCAATACGAGATTGTATTAACGATGCTCCAGGCATAAAAAAACCCCGGTTAACCGGGGTTCTTTTTTAGTTCAGTCTCAGCCTTTGTAAGCGGCAACCGACTTGGTGATCGCTTCGCGGGCGGCGTCTGCGCCGGCCCAGCCTTCGATCTTGACCCACTTGCCTTTTTCAAGGTCTTTGTAGTTCGCGAAGAAGTGCTCGATCTGCTGGATCAGCAGTGGCGGCAGGTCGGTGTATTCCTTCACGTCGACGTACAGTTGCGACAGTTTGTCGTGTGGTACTGCGATGACTTTGGCATCGCCGCCGCCGTCGTCGGTCATGTTCAGGATGCCGACTGGACGGGCGCGGATGACCGAGCCTGGGGCCACTGGGTATGGGGTCACGACCAGTACGTCGAGGGGGTCGCCGTCGTCGGCGAGGGTGTTGGGGATGTAACCGTAGTTGGCCGGGTAGAACATCGGGGTGGCCATGAAACGGTCAACGAACAGGCAATCGCTGTCTTTGTCGATTTCGTATTTGATCGGGGCGTGGTTGGCCGGGATTTCGATCGCGACGTAGATGTCGTTCGGCAGGTCTTTGCCAGCCGGAATCTTGCTGTAGCTCATTGGGCGGTGCCCCCGTTAGTTGACCAGATGACTGGTCGGATTGACCAAAAAGTGGCGGCGATTATAGGCATATTTGGTCGCTGTTGCCACGTTACCAGGGTCTTAGAGACCTTAGTATGACGCCTGATAGACCGGATCTTCGGCCTGAAGTTGCCGCAGCCGGGCCAACGGATCCTGGCGGTAGAACGCCTTGAGTTGTTCATAGACCTTGGGATAGGCCTGGTGCAGCAGGTCCGGGGCGCTGAAGAAGTATTCGCTGGTGACGGCGAAGAACTCGGCCGGGTTTTCGGCGGCGTAGGGGTCGATGGCGGTTTCTGCGTCGGGGTTGTGGTCGAGTTGGCGGTCGAGGTCGTCGAAGGCTTGTTGCATGGCGTCGGCCCAGTCGCTGACGCGCATGTCGGCGTGCAGCGGTGGCAGGCCGTTGGCGTCGCCGTTGAGCATGTCGAGTTTGTGCGCCAGTTCGTGGATCACCAGGTTGTAGCCGTCCCAGCCGCCGCTGGCCATGACGCCGTCCCAGGCCAGGATGATCGGGCCTTGGGGCCAGGCTTCGCCGCTGTGTTCGCCGTCCCACTCGTGCTCGATGCCGCTGGCGTCGCGGTAGCGCTGGGGGCTGAGGAAGTCGTCGGGGTAGAGGACGATTTCGTGGAAGCCCTGGTACCAGTTCAGCTCGCCGAGGTGCATCAGTGGCAATTGGGCTTGGGCGGCGAGCAGCAGGCGTTGTTCCTGGTGCAGTTCGACGCCGGGCAGGGCGGTGAGGTGTTTATCGTGGAGGAACAGCACGCAGGCTTCCCGTAGCCATTGGTCCTCGGCGGCGCTGATGCCGTCGAGGAAGCTCAATTGTTGGCGCACCCGGTGCCAGGTGTCGTCGGCCACGGGGTGTTTGGCGAGGGTGCGACGGCGGCGCCAGTTGCTCAGGGACCACATCGGCGATCAGCGCGTTTCGGCTTTGGAGCCGCGTTGGCTCATTTTGCTGCGCACCAGGCCAATGATCATTGGCAGCAGCGACAGCAGGATGATGCCGACCACCAGCAGCGACAGGTTTTGCTTGATGAAGGGCACGTTGCCGAAGAAGTAGCCGAGGGTCACCAGGCCACCGACCCACAGGATGGTGCCGAGCACGCTGAAACCGAAGAAGCGTGGGTATGGCATCTTGCCAACCCCGGCGACGAAGGGCGCGAAGGTGCGGATGATCGGCAGGAAGCGCGCCAGGGTCACGGTTTTGCCGCCGTGTTTGTCGTAGAAATCGTGGGTTTGTTGCAGGTAATCGCGGCGGAAGATTTTCGAGTTGGGGTTGCTAAACAATTTTTCGCCAGCGGTGCGGCCGATGAGGTAGTTGGTGCTGTCGCCGAGGATGGCCGCGAGCATCAACAGGCCGCCCAGCAGAACGGGGTCCATGGCGCCACCGGCGGCGACGGCGCCAGCGATGAACAGCAGCGAGTCGCCCGGCAGGAACGGCATGACCACCAGGCCGGTTTCACAGAAGATCACCAGGAACAGGATGGCGTAGATCCACGTTCCGTAGTTGGTCACCAGCATGTCGAGGTAGACGTCGAGATGCAGAATGAGGTCGAGGGGGTTGAAATCCATGCATAACACCTTGGTGGCGGCCCGACTCGGCGGGGCTGGTGGGTCTGGCTTTGAGTATGACTACGGCGCGTGTAGCTTTTTCTTACAAGCCTGGAAGAGCGGCATTATACGGTGGGATGGGGGGAGTGCGGGGTGAGTTTGTAGCTGGGGGTTTCTGAGAGAAGGGCTGAGGCGACTCGGACTGCTTTTGTGGCGAGGGAGCAAGCTCCCTTGCCACAAGGGTTTCACTTGCCACAAGGTTTCACCCAGTCAGAGAGGTCAAAGGCCTTCGCTGATCGGCAACACGTAGTTCTTGAACTCGGTGTCTTCCTTGAAGCCGATCGATTCGTAGGTTTTCTGTGCGACTTCGTTGTTGCTGCTGGTGGAGACGCGCATGCGGACGGCGTTGGTTTCCTTGGCCATTTTTTTTGCGGTGCGGATCAGGTTGTCGGCGACGAGTTGGCGGCGGGCGTCTTCGGCGACGTAGATGTCGTTGAGGATCCACACGCGCTTGAGCGATAGCGACGAGAAGCTTGGGTAGAGCTGGCAGAAGCCGAGCAATTTGCTGTCGTCGTCATCCGGCAGGGCCAGGTAGATCACCGATTCCTTGCGGCGCAGGCGCTTTTCCAGGAAGGCCCGGGACGAATCCGGAAAAGGCAGCGAGCCATAGAATTCCCGGTATTTGACGAACAACGGGGTCAGCAGGTCCAGGTGTTCCAGCGTCGCTTGGATAATCCGCATGGTAGGTCTCGTCTGCAAAGGTCGACATGAAGTCTGACAACAACGGCGGACTGCCGTGCCAAGATGCTGCCTGAAAGCGGATCAAAAGCGCAATCGCATGACCGGTTCAGCTTGGGGGCGGCGCCAGTAGGAAATTACCTTTCATATCGGCAGCGTTTTCCGACTCTAGAGTGTGAAGCTGGGCCTCGTCCTTCAGATTCACCCCCGAAAGCTGCCGGCGACAGGCCTCGCGCATCAGGTAGATCAGGCGATGGGCCGCCATGCCGTAGCTCAAACCTTCGAGGCGGACGTTGGAGATGCAGTTGCGGTAGGCGTCGGTCAGGCCGACCTTGGGGTTGTAGGTGAAATACAGCCCCAGGCTGTCGGGGGAGCTGAGGCCGGGGCGTTCGCCGATCAGGATCACCGACATTTTTGCGCCAAGCCGCTGTGCCACTTCATCGGCCACGGCGACCCGGCCCTGTTCCACCAGGACCACCGGCGACACTGACCAGCCTTCCGCGGCGATCTGTTCTTCCAGCCGCGCCAGGAACGGCAAGGTATGGCGATGCACCGCCAGCGCGGACAGGCCATCGGCGACGACGATGGCCAAATCCACGCCGCCGGGATGAGCCGCCGCGTAGTCCTGCAGGATCTGCGCGGAAGCGTCGTCGAGCCGTCGCCCCAGGTCCGGGCGTTGTAGATAACTGTTGCGGTCGCTGGCCGCGCTGTGGAGCAGCAGGCTTTCACGGCCGCGCTCATCCAGTTGTGCGCGAATGTCCTGGTGGTCGAACGCCAGGTGCACGGCATCGCGAGCCTGGGCGTGGGCGAATTGGAAATCCAGTTGCGCCGAGGTCGGCAGGCTGGTGCCGGTGCGGCCCAGGGCGATGCGCGCCGGGGTGAGGTTGCGCAGGTTCAGCCAAGGGTTTTGCGAATCGACAGGTTTTTTATCCATGGGCAACTCACTCATAAAATGTGGCTCATCCCAAATGCGCGAGGGCGTGACGAAACGCCGGTGGCAGGTTGTCGCCGAACCGCACCCGGCCATCGGCCTGGGTGAAGATGCCCATGTTCGCCAGCCAGGTTTCGAATTCCGGCGCCGGCTTGAGGCCCAGGGTCTGGCGGGCGTAGAGGGCGTCGTGGAACGAGGTGGTCTGGTAGTTGAGCATGATGTCGTCGGAACCGGGGATGCCCATGATGAAGTTGATCCCGGCCACGCCCAGCAGGGTCAGCAGGGTGTCCATGTCGTCCTGGTCGGCTTCGGCGTGGTTGGTGTAGCAGATGTCACAGCCCATCGGCACGCCGAGCAACTTGCCGCAGAAATGGTCTTCGAGGCCGGCGCGGATGATCTGCTTGCCGTTGTACAGGTACTCCGGGCCGATGAAGCCTACAACCGTGTTCACCAGGAACGGGTTGAAATGTCGTGCCACGGCGTAGGCTCGCGTCTCGCAGGTCTGTTGATCGACGCCGTGGTGGGCGTTGGCCGACAGCGCACTGCCCTGGCCGGTTTCGAAATACATCAGGTTATTGCCGAGAGTGCCGCGATTCAGGCTGAGCCCGGCGTCGTAGCCTTCCTTCAAGATGCTCAGGTTGATGCCGAAACTGGCGTTGGCCGCTTCGGTGCCGGCGATGGACTGGAACACCAGGTCCAGGGGCACGCCGCGGTTGGCCGCTTCGATGGAGGTGGTGACGTGGGTCAGCACGCAGCCTTGGGTGGGGATGTCGTAGCGCTGGATGATGGCGTCGAGCATCTCCAGCATGGCGCAGATCGAGGCCGTGCTGTCGGTGGCCGGGTTGATGCCGATCATGGCGTCGCCGTTGCCGAAGAGCAGGCCGTCGAGGATGCTCGCGGCAATGCCGGCGGGTTCGTCGGTCGGGTGGTTGGGCTGCAGGCGGGTGGACAGGCGTCCGCGCAGGCCGAGGGTGCCGCGGAATTTGGTGACCACGCGGATTTTCTGCGCCACCAGCACCAGGTCCTGCACGCGCATGATCTTCGAGACAGCGGCGACCATTTCCGGCGTCAGGCCCGGGGCCAGTTCGCGCAGGCTCTGTTCATCGGCGGCTTCGCTGAGCAGCCAGTCGCGAAACCCGCCGACCGTGAGGTGGCTGACGGCGGCGAAGGCTTGTTTATCGTGGGTGTCGACGATCAATCGGGTGACTTCGTCCGCCTCGTAAGGAATCAGCATTTCTTGCAGGAAATGACTGAGGGGCAAGTCAGCCAAAGCCATTTGCGCGGCCACGCGTTCGCCATCGTTGAGCGCGGCGATCTTGGCCAGGAAGTCCCCGGAGCGCGCCGGGCTGGCCTTGGCCATCAGGTCTTTGAGGCTGTCGAAGCGGTAGGTCTGGGCGCCGACCGTGTGTGCAAAGCTGGCCATACAGGTTCTCCGTGACGGCGCCGCTGGGCGGCGCCGTGGTTTTCGGCACGTTACGGCTTAGTGCAGGGCTTCTTCGGCTTTTTGAATGGCCGCGAATTCCTCTTCGGGCGTGCCTGCGACCAAGTGATGCCGACTGTAGAAGGCAAAGTAAGCAATTAACACTCCATAGATGATCGCGGCGCCGATCACTACCCGAGGATCGACCAGGAAGCCCGCCACCACGGCGATGCACGCCAATACCAGGGCCACGCCCGAGGTGAAGATGCCGCCCGGCGTGCGGTAAGGCCGGTCCATTTTGGGGCGACGGATGCGCAGGGTGATGTGCGCGGCCATCATCAGCACGTAGGAAATGGTCGCGCCGAACACCGCTACCAGAATCAGCAGGTCGCCCTGGCCGGTCAGCGACAGGCCGAAACCGATGATGCCGGGAATCACCAGTGCCAGGACCGGTGCTTTGCTTTTATTGGTTTCCGAGAGTTTGCGTGGCAGGTAGCCGGCGCGGGACAAGGCGAAGATCTGTCGCGAGTAGGCGTAGATGATCGAGAAGAAGCTGGCGATCAAACCGGCCAGGCCGACGAGGTTGACGAAGCTGCCCATCCAGGTCGAGCCGCCGTAGGCCTTGGCCAGGGCTTCCACCAGCGGGTTGCCCGAGGCCATCAATGCGTTGGAGCCGGCGCCGCCCGGGCCGATCACCAGGATCAGCAGGGCGAAGGCCACCAGCACCAGCATTGAGCCGATCAGGCCGCGAGGCAGGTCGCGCTTGGGGTTCTTGGTTTCTTCAGCGGCCAGGGGCACGCCTTCCACGGCGAGGAAAAACCAGATCGCATAAGGGATGGCCGCCCAGACGCCGACGTAGCCGAAGGGCAGGAACGAGCTGGCCCCTGCGGCCTCGGTGACCGGGATGTCCAACAAGTTGGCGACGTTGAAGTGCGGCACCATCGCCACCAGGAAAACCCCCAGCGCCAGGGCGGCGACGGCGGTGATGATGAACATCAGCTTGAGGGCTTCGCCGACACCGAATATGTGGATGGCGATGAAGATGATGTAGAAAGCCAGGTAGATCATCCAGCCGCCAATGCCGAACAACGACTGGCAATAGGCGCCGATGAACACGGCAATCGCCGCCGGCGCGATGGCGTATTCGATCAAAATCGCCGTACCCGTGAGAAACCCGCCCCAGGGCCCGAAGGCGCTGCGGGCAAAGCCGTAGCCGCCGCCGGCAGTGGGGATCATCGAGGACAGCTCGGCGAGGGAAAAGCACATGCACAAATACATCGCGGCCATCAGCAGCGTGGCGAGGAACATCCCGCCCCAGCCGCCCTGGGCCAGGCCGAAGTTCCAGCCGGCATAGTCACCGGAAATGACATAGGCCACGCCAAGGCCCACCAGCAGGACCCAGCCCGCCGCGCCTTTTTTCAGTTCGCGTTGTTGGAAATATTCGGAGCCGACTTTTTCGAAGTCGACCGAGGACGTTGCCGGTTGCGGGTTTGCATGATCGCTTGGCATATGGGTTTACCTGTTTTTATTGTTTTTTGGCCCTGTTGGAGCGGGGCTGCTCTTGAAACCGGTGTGTTGCATACAGCATGGATGCAAGCTGGACCGCCGCTATCGTCGGATCGCCGCCCGGAGCAAGCTCGCTCCCACAGTGGATCTGTTGCCAACCCTGGGAACGAGTTATCCACAGATCCCTGTGGGAGCGAGCTTGCTCCGGGCGGCGATCCGACGATAGCCATCTAAAGGGCGAAGCAGCATGAACTGCCCCGCCCTTTTTACTTAGAAGAACCCCAATGGATTGATGTCGTAGCTCACCAGCAGATTCTTGGTCTGCTGGTAGTGGTCGAGCATCATCTTGTGCGTCTCGCGACCGACGCCGGACTTCTTGTAGCCACCGAACGCGGCGTGCGCCGGGTACAGGTGATAGCAGTTGGTCCAGACGCGACCGGCCTTGATCGCCCGGCCCATGCGGTAGGCGCGGTTGATGTCGCGGGTCCAGAGGCCGGCACCGAGGCCGAACTCGGTGTCGTTGGCGATCGCCAGGGCTTCGGCTTCGTCCTTGAAGGTGGTGATGCTCACTACCGGGCCGAAGATTTCTTCTTGGAACACGCGCATTTTGTTGGTGCCCTTGAGCAGGGTCGGCTGGATGTAATAACCGCTGGCGAGGTTGCCTTCGAGTTTTTCCACCTGGCCGCCGGTCAGCAGTTGCGCGCCTTCGCCCTTGGCGATTTCCAGGTAGGACAGGATCTTGTCGAATTGCTGCTCGGACGCCTGGGCGCCGACCATGGTGTCGGTGTCCAGCGGGTCGCCGCGCTTGATCTGTTCGATCTTCTTCATCACCACTTGCATGAACTCGTCGTAGATCGACTCCTGCACCAGGGCGCGGGATGGGCAGGTGCAGACTTCACCCTGGTTGAAGAATGCCAGCACCAGGCCTTCGGCGGCTTTTTCGATGAAGCTTGGCTCGGCCTGCATGATGTCTTCGAAGAAGATGTTCGGCGACTTGCCGCCCAGCTCCACGGTGGACGGGATGATGTTCTCGGCGGCGCATTTCATGATGTGCGAGCCGACCGGGGTGGAACCGGTGAAGGCGATCTTGGCGATGCGCTTGCTGGTGGCGAGGGCTTCGCCAGCTTCTTTGCCGAAGCCTTGCACCACGTTGAGCACGCCCGGCGGCAGCAGGTCGCCGATCAGCTCCATGAGCACGCAGATGCCCAGCGGGGTTTGCTCGGCGGGCTTGAGCACCACGCAGTTACCGGCGGCCAGGGCCGGGGCGAGTTTCCAGGCGGCCATCAGCAGCGGGAAGTTCCACGGAATGATCTGCCCGACCACGCCCAGCGGTTCATGGATGTGGTAGGCCACGGTGTTGCCGTCGATCTCGGCGGCGCTGCCTTCCTGGGCCCGCAGGCAACCGGCGAAGTAGCGGAAATGGTCGGCGGCCAGGGGGATGTCGGCGTTGAGGGTTTCGCGCACGGCCTTGCCGTTGTCCCAGGATTCGGTGATCGCCAGCACTTCAAGGTTGGCTTCGATGCGGTCGGCGATTTTCAGCAGGATCAGCGAACGGGCCTGGACCGAGGTGGCGCCCCAGGCATCGGCGGCGGCGTGGGCGGCGTCCAGGGCTTTGTCGATGTCTTCGGCCGTGGAGCGCGGGAATTCGGCAATGGGCTGGCCATTGACCGGGGACGTATTGGTGAAGTACTGACCTTTGACAGGCGCGACGAACTCGCCGCCGATGTAGTTACCGTATTTAGCCTTGAACGAAACGATAGCGCCTTCAGTACCGGGGTGAGCGTAACGCATGATGAGTTCTCCTTGGCTTTTGTGCTTATTAGGGAGCCGCGCAAATTCGCGCTGGTACTTAAGCCTAGAGCAAAGGTTGGGCCATTGCCTTGCAGGGCCCGGAAATCAAGACTTTAGGAGGAGATCGTCGGATAAACGGAGGGGCCTTGTCACGCTTGTGATACGCAGGGTGTGACAGTTTGTGCCATGACTGAGACAGTCTGTGACCGGCAGGTCGCGCCAGCATTGCAAAGGTCGATGGGCTGGAGGATGCTGAGGACCGCTACCCTCGGGGAGAACAATAAGAAATGCACAGCAACCATTTGAGTCGCCATGCCCAGCAAGTCCTGACGGTCACTCAGGGCAAGGCCCATTTACAGGGGCCTGGCAGCGATCCGTCGATTGCCCGTTCCTGGCTGCGCTGCCTTGAGGACTATCACCTCGACCCGGCCCAGAACCTGGCGCCGACGGTGCTCGAGCATGGCCGGGTGCTGGAAAGCCGCGAGCGCCTGCAGCAGGTGTTGCACATCGCCGGCACTGAAATGACCAGCCTGCATCAACAACTCTCCGGCGCCGGCCACGCGGTGCTGCTGACCGACGCCCGGGGCGTGATCCTCAACTGCGTCACCGCCCCCAGCGAACGGAAGATTTTCGAACGGGCCGGCCTCTGGCTCGGCGCCGACTGGAGCGAAGCCTGCGAAGGCACCAACGGCATCGGCACCTGCCTGGTGGAACGCCAGGCCCTGACCATCCACCAGGAAGAACACTTTCGCGGTCGCCACACGGGCCTGACCTGCTCGGCCAGCCCGGTCTTCGATCCCCAGGGCGAGTTGCTGGCGGTGCTCGACGTGTCTTCGGCCCGGCCGGACGTGTCGCGCCAGAGCCAGTTCCACACCATGGCCTTGGTCAATCTCTCGGCGAAGATGATCGAGAGCTGTTATTTCCTCCGTTGTTTCGACAATCAATGGCTGCTGCGCTTTCACTTGCAGGCCGAGTCCGTGGGGCTGTTCAGCGAAGGGCTGATGGCGTTCGACGGCGAAGGGCGGATCTGCGCGGTCAACCAGAGCGCGCTGAACCTGCTCGGGCACATGCGTGGCGGCTTGCTTGGCCAACGGGTCGAGGACTTCTTCGACTGTTCGCTGGATGAACTGATGGGCCGGGCCAGCGCCCAGGCCAGCGCCAGTTGGCCGCTGCGTACCCGCGATGGTCGGCATTTGTTCGCCGTGTTGCGTGGCCAGCCGCGCAGCATACCGGCGCCTGTCGCGGCGGCCTTCAAAGTGGTCGAGCCCGCGCGTCTGCCGGGGATCTGCCTGGGGGATGCGGCGTTGCAGGAGCATTTTCGCAAGGCGCTGCGGGTGTTCGAGCGCGATGTGCCGCTGCTGATCCACGGTGAAACCGGCTCTGGAAAGGAGGCGTTCGCCAAGGCTGTGCACCACGCCAGCCAGCGCGCCGGGAAAAATTTCGTCGCCCTCAATTGCGCGGCCATTCCGGAAAGCCTGATCGAGAGCGAGCTGTTCGGTTATCGCGGCGGCAGTTTCACTGGCGCCCGCAAGGAGGGCATGCGTGGCAAGCTGCAGCAGGCCGACGGCGGCACGCTGTTCCTCGATGAAATCGGTGACATGCCCTTGGCCTTGCAGACCCGTTTGCTGCGGGTGCTGGAGGATCGCCAGGTGGTGCCCATCGGCGGCGAACCGGAGCCGGTGAACGTGCGCATCATCAGTGCCACCCACCGACAGTTGCTCGACCGGGTGGGGGACGGCAGTTTTCGCGAGGATTTGTATTACCGCCTCAATGGCTTGGAAATCCCGCTGCCGGCGCTGCGTGAGCGCAGTGATAAATCGCAGCTGCTGGATTTCCTGTTGGCTGAAGAGAGCGGCGCCGAACCGGTGTTTATCGACGAACCGGCGCGTCAGGCATTGCTGGGCTTCGACTGGCCGGGCAACGTGCGGCAACTGCGCAATGTGCTGCGCACCCTCGCTGCGTTGTGCGACGGCGGGCGGATTGAACTGGAGGATCTGCCGGCAATGATCCGCCAGCGTCCAGTTGCGGTGGTCGAAACCCCGACCGAGCATCCGTTGGAAGATGCCGAACGCCTGGCATTGCTTGATGCGCTGGAACGTCAGCGCTGGCACATGACCCACACCGCCGAACAGCTGGGGATCAGCCGCAATACCCTCTACCGCAAGCTGCGTAAACACGCGATTGCCCGCTGAACCGCATTCATCCTGGAGAAATGCGGTCAACTGTGGGAGCGAGCTTGCTCGCGATGACGGCAGCACATTCAACATTGTTGGAGGCTGATAGACCGCTATCGTCGGATCGCCGCCCGGAGCAAGCTCGCTCCCACAGGGGATTTGTGGTGTCCAGGCGGCGTGAAGTCTAAACACAAGGTGCGATTTTCCCCTCCCTACGCTAACCTGCGGCCATGTTTACGAGGTCGACTATGCACATCCATATTCTCGGTATTTGCGGCACTTTCATGGGTTCGATGGCGGTCCTCGCCAAGGAGCTGGGCCATCACGTGACCGGTTCCGACGCCAACGTTTATCCGCCCATGAGCACGCAGTTGGAGGCCCAGGGCATCGAGCTGACCCAGGGCTATGACCCGGCGCAACTGGACCCGGCGCCGGATCTGGTGGTCATCGGCAACGCCATGTCCCGTGGCAACCCGGCGGTGGAGTACGTGCTCAACAAAGGCCTGCCGTACGTGTCCGGGCCGCAGTGGCTGGCGGATCACGTGTTGCAGGGCCGTTGGGTCCTGGCCGTGGCCGGCACCCATGGCAAGACCACCACCAGCAGCATGCTCGCCTGGGTGTTGGAGCACGCCGGCATGAGCCCGGGCTTTTTGATCGGTGGCGTGCCGCAGAATTTCTCGGTGTCGGCGCGCCTGGGCGGGACGCCGTTCTTCGTGATCGAGGCTGACGAATACGACAGCGCGTTTTTTGATAAACGTTCGAAGTTTGTCCACTACCGTCCGCGCACGGCGATCCTCAACAATCTTGAGTTCGATCATGCCGACATCTTTCCCGATTTGCCGGCCATCGAGCGACAATTCCACCATTTGGTGCGCACCATCCCCAGCGAAGGCCTGGTGATTCACCCGACCACTGAGCCGGCGTTGCAGCGCGTCATCGAGATGGGCTGCTGGACCCCGGTGCAAACCACCGGCGCGGGCGGGCAGTGGCAGGTGAAGTTGCTCAAGGAAGACGGTTCTGAGTTCGAAGTGATGTTCGAGGGCCAGTCCCAAGGCGTGGTCGAGTGGGACATGACCGGCCAGCACAACGTTGCCAACGCTCTGGCAACCTTGGCGGCGGCCCGTCATGTCGGCGTGGTGCCGTCCATGGGTATCGCTGCGTTGAGCGCGTTCAAAAGCGTGAAGCGGCGGATGGAGAAAGTCGCCGAGGTACGCGGCATCACCATTTACGACGACTTCGCCCACCACCCGACCGCCATTGCCACTACCCTCGACGGCTTGCGCAAACGCATCGGTGATGCGCCGCTGATTGCGATCATTGAGCCGCGCTCCAACTCCATGAAGCTCGGCGCCCACCGTGACGGCCTGCCGGAAAGCGTGGTCGATGCCGACCAGGTGATCTGGTACGCACCGGCCAACCTGGGCTGGGACCTGGGCGCCACCGCCGCGCTGTGCACGGTACCGTCGATTGTCAGCGATTCCCTGGAAGGCATCATCGAGCGCGTGAAGAGCCAGGCCCAGCCCGGGACTCATGTGGTGATCATGAGCAACGGCGGCTTCGGCGGCCTGCACGGCAAACTCGCCGAGGCGCTGAAATGAACACGCGTATGCAGGACGGCGGCCCGGAACGCATCACGCTGGCAATGACCGGGGCTTCCGGGGCCCAGTACGGCTTGCGCCTGCTCGATTGCCTGGTGCGCGAAGACCGCGAGGTGCATTTCCTCATCTCCAAGGCCGCGCAGTTGGTGATGGCGACTGAGACCGACGTGACCCTGCCACCCAAGACCCAGATGATGCAGGCCTTCCTCACCGAATACACCGGTGCGGCGGCGGGGCAGATTCGTGTGTACGGCAAGGAAGACTGGATGTCGCCGGTGGCCTCGGGTTCCGGCGCGCCAGCGGCGATGGTAGTGGTGCCGTGTTCCACCGGCACGCTCTCGGCGATTGCCACCGGGGCCTGCAACAACTTGATAGAGCGGGCGGCGGACGTCACGCTCAAGGAGCGCCGCCAGTTGATCCTGGTGCCGCGGGAAGCGCCGTATTCGAGCATTCACCTGGAGCACATGCTCAAGCTGTCGAACATGGGCGTGACCATCCTGCCGGCGTCGCCGGGTTTCTATCACCAGCCGCAGACCATCGACGACCTCATCGATTTCGTGGTCGCGCGGATTCTCAACCTGCTGAACATTCCCCAGGACATGTTGCCGCGCTGGGGCGAACATCATTTGAGCAGTGATGAATAAGCTGCTGGCGGTGTTGCTGGCCTTGCTACTGACTGGTTGCGCCACCGTCCGCACCCTCGACGCCGCGAAGCCGGGGGCGCCGGTGGTGTACGCGGGGACACGCCTGGACTTGTACGCCCTCAACGGAGGCTGCTGCGCCAAGGACCGTTTTGGCGCCGAGGCACCGAGCTATCCGGGTCTCGACCTGCCGGGGAGTGCACTGCTGGACACCTTGTTGTTGCCGTTGTCGTTGTTTACGGCGCTGGGCGTGGGGTTCCAGGCGACAGGTGGGCTGTAACGTTGAACTGCCCACAACCTGTGGCGAGGGAGCTTGCTCCCGCTGGGCTGCGGAGCAGCCCCAAGCTTTTCCCCCCTGAAATCCAAGGCGACTGCTGCGCAGTCGAGCGGGAGCAAGCTCCCTCGCCACGATGATCGCGTTGTCCCTGGCGTTATTTGCCAAGCCTACGCAACTCATCCGACTCCACCACCCGCACCCCATCCTGTTCTTCCAACGCCAGACGCCACATGGCCCGGGCCAGTTGGCAGGCTTCGATGCCGTGGTACTTGCCTGGGATCAGCTTCGACAACGGCCCGGCCAGTTGCTCGGCCAGGCGCGGTTCGACGCGGTCGCCCAGTAACAGCGAGGGGCGGCAGATGGTCAATTGCGGCCAGTCCTGGGCCTTGAGGGCCGCCTCCATTTCGCCTTTGACCCGGTTGTAGAAAATCGACGACTTCGCGTCTGCATTCAACGCACTGATCACAATCAGATGCCGTGCGCCCAGCTCCCGGGCACGTTTGGCGAAGGCCACCACCAGGTCCAGGTCCACCGCGCGAAACGCCTGTTCGGAGCCTGCTTTCTTGATGGTGGTGCCGAGGCAGCAGAAGGCGATGTCGACCGGGCCTTCCAGCCGTTGCAGCAACTCGGCCGGTTCCCCAACCGGGTTTTCCAAGTGCGGATGCTCGGCCAGTGGCCGGCGCGAGGGCGCCAGTACCCGGGTGATGGTCGGCTCATTGAGCAGCCGGTCCAACAAGTGTTCCCCGGTCAGCCCGGTCGCGCCGGCGAGCAAAACATGCTGAGGCGTCAAGTACATAGTGTCTCTCCCCTTGATACGATTCAGCTTAGTTGCTCTTTTTGCCCCCGTCGTTCAGTGCAGCACTTTGCAATGCTTTTCGCGCCTGTTGCTTGCGCAGCAATTGCCAGTGGGACAAGACCGTCCTCGGCGCCCAGATCTGCGGTTCCGATGCCTCGAAATTGTCCGCCTGCTCGCGTTCGGCAACGATGCCCTTGGCGCGCTTGAAGGCTTGTTCCAAGTCGTCGGTCTGGTTGAGCGCCTGGGCGAACAGGGCGTCGCCGAAATAAGTGAAGTTGGCCTCCTCGGAACAACCGAACGACACCCGATCGGCCCGGGATGCCGTCATGACCAATGTACGTTCATCCTTGAGCGCCGGAATGAAGCCACCGGAATAGCAGGCCGAGATGACCACGATCTTGTCGCGATTCTTCAGCGGCGCCAGCACCGCGGCCAGTTCATCGGCCGGCAGGTCGGCCAGCTCCATGCGCGGCTGGTCGAGCACCAGTTCGTGCTCGCTGGTGCCGTGGCTGGTCAGGTAGATGAACACCAGGTCTTCCGGGCCGCTGCGTTCGGCCAAGGTGGCGGCGGCGCGGCGCAGGCTCTCGCGGCTGGCCATGGGCCGGTCGCCGAGGTGGTCGCGGTGGTTCACCAGGCGGATCTGGCCGAACGCGCCGAAACGGCTGGCGAGCATATTGGAAACATAGTCGGATTCGCGCAGGAACACGCTTTGCTTGCCGTCGCCGCCCAGGGTCAGGCTGTACAGCTCCACTGCCGGCGTCGATGCGGGGATGCTGGCGAGGGCCTCGTCGAGGAGACGGCCCTGGGCCAGGATGCCGCGTTCAAGCACGTCCGGCAGCAGCCTGCCATCGGCGTCGCGTATCCGCTGGCCGTTGACCCAGGTGCCGCTTTGCACGGTGCCGTCGGTGAGCACGAGGGTGCCGCGCCCGTGATAGCTGTCGCCTTCGAACTGGCCGATGTAGAAGCTGCCATCGGGCAGGTTGAGCCGGCCCTCGCCGGTGAAACGCCATTCATTGAAGTGGCCGAGGTAATGGCTACCGTCGGCGCCAATCAATTCGCCCTTGCCGGTCAGCGCGCCATCCTTGAACTGGCCGATCCAGACATCGCCGTCGGCATTTTCGTAGCGACCGCGACCGTTGAGTTGGTTATTCCGGAAGCCGCCGATGTAGACGTCGCCGTCGGCACTGTTGAAGGTACCCTTGCCCTGGAGCTGGCCGTCGACGAAATGCCCGGTGAACTGGTTGCCGCTGGCATCGAAGCGCTGGCCTTCGCCGTTGGGCTTGCCATTGACGAATGGGCCTTGATACTGGCTGCCATCGTCGAGTTCGAGGCGTCCGAGACCGGAATATCGGTCGGCCTTGAACTCGCCCCGATAGGTCATGCCGTTTTCCTTGAGCGTCCCTTCGCCGTTCCGCCGGCCCAGCTTGAAACCCCCGGTGTAGCTGCTGGTCGGCGTGGTCAGGCTGCCCTGGCCATGGAACAGGCCTTGCTGGAACTGGCCGCGATAGACCTCGCCGTTACTGCCGTGCCACTCGCCGGTGCCATGCCACTGGCCCTTGTCGAACTGGCCGGCGTACCAACTGCCGTTGGGGTAATCGATGCGGCCCTGGCCTTGCAACAGGCCGTCCACCAAATCGCCGCGATAACGCCCGCCATCGGGCAGGCGTGCGTCGGGAGGCAACAGCGATTCGCCATCGCCACAAGCGGTGAGCAGGAGGGCCAGGGTCAGGGGTACAAGTGCGCGCATAACGGGATCCAAGTAATCAGGCGACGAGTATGCCGCAGCTATGCGCGTTGAAGCGATGCGAAACTGCATGAGCGGTTTCGCGACCGCGAGGGTTTACACGAAGCAGAGCGACAGCGGCTCGGCGATGTAGGCCGGTTTTTCCGAGCCTTCGATTTCCAGGGTGGCGGTGGCCTTGAGCAACCATTGGCCGGGTTTTTTCTCGGTCACGTCCACCAGTTCGACCTTGAGCCGGACCTTGGAATCGACTTTTACCGGCTGGATGAAGCGCACGCTATCCAGCCCGTAGTTGACGACCATCTTCACGCCCTCGGGCAGGATCAGGATGTCTTCCATCAATTTGGGCATCAGCGACAGCGACAGGAAACCGTGGGCGATGGTGCTGCCGAACGGGGTCTGCGCGGCCTTGACCGGATCGACGTGGATGAACTGGAAGTCGCCGGTGGCTTCGGCGAACAGGTTGATGCGTTCCTGATCGATGGTCAGCCAATCGGAACATCCCAGTTCCTTGCCGACATAATCCTTGAGCGCTGTAACGGGAACGTAGGGCATTGAGACTCTCCTTGGTTCATCTGTCCTGCTTTTATGGAACGGGGATCTGCGCCCCCGAGAACCACTGTAGATCAACATGGTCGACCGCGAAGGTCATCGACCATGCTTTTTACGAATGCCGAACCATAGCGTGGGCGTGCTTATAATGCCGGCGCATTCTTTGGACACGTGTTGCGGGGAGAGAGCGGATGTTGCTAAGGGGCCTGACCTGGCTGGTGCTGTTCCAATTGCTGGGCACTGCCATCAACCATTTGTTCCTGCCGATCCTGCCGGGGCCGATCGTTGGTCTGCTGCTGATGCTGGGCTACCTGATCGCTCGCGGCGAAGTCAGCGAACCGTTGAACCTGGCCGCCAGCAGCCTTCTGCGTTACCTGCCGTTGTTGCTGGTGCCGCCGGCCGTGGGGGTGATGGTCTACGCCCGGGCGATCGCCGCCGATTTCTGGGCGATTGTCGGTGCGCTGGTGCTCTCGCTGGTCCTGTCGGTAGCCTTGACGGGGGTGCTGATGCAGCGCCTGGCCCGGCGCCACGGTGTCGAGCCGGAGGACGCGCCATGATGTTCGATTGGCAGGGCGCCTGGACCTCGGTCATCCACCATCCCTTGTTCGGCATCGGGATCACCTTGGGCGCCTATCAATTGGTGCTGGCGGCATTCGAAAAGACCCGTTGGGTGTTTTTGCAGCCGGTATTGATGTCGATGCTGGTCTTGATCGGCGTGCTGGTGGGCTGCGGCATCAGCTACGCCGAATACCGCAAGAGCACCGAGATCCTGAGCATCCTGCTGGGGCCGGCCACCGTAGCGCTGGCGGTGCCGCTGTACTTGAACCTGCGGCGAATCCGCCAATTGTTCTGGCCGATTTTTACTACGCTGGTGATAGGCGGGGTGTTTGCCACCGGCTCCGCCGTGGTGCTGGGCTGGGCGTTTGGCGCCGAGCACATGATCCTGATGACGATGGCGCCCAAGTCGGTGACCTCGCCGATCGCCATGCTGGTGGCCGAGCAGATCGGTGGCGTCGCAGCGATGGCGGCAGTGTTCGTGCTGATTACCGGCGTACTCGGTGCGATCCTGGGTCCGAGCATTTTGACCCGGTTGGGTGTCCACAGTCCTGAAGCTCGGGGCATGGCCCTGGGCCTGACTGCCCATGCGGTGGGCACGTCGGTGGCGTTGCAGGAAAGCGAGGAGTCCGGTGCTTTCGCGGCCCTGGCGATGAGTTTGATGGGCGTGGCCACGGCGGTGCTGCTGCCGCTGGTGGTGTCGATGACGGTTTAAGGAACGAGTTATGAGCTTGCCGCTGTTTCCGTTGAACACCGTGTTGTTCCCCGGTTGCATTCTCGATCTGCAGATATTCGAGGCGCGTTACCTCGACATGATCGGGCGCTGCATGAAAAAAGGCGAAGGTTTCGGCGTGGTGTGCATCCTCGATGGCGAGGAAGTCGGCATCGCGCCCGATGGCTACGCACGGGTCGGGTGTGAGGCGCTGATCACCGATTTTTCCCAGCAGGAAAACGGCCTGCTGGGCATTCGCGTGCAAGGCGGACGGCGTTTCCTCGTGCACAGCAGCAGCGTCCAGGCCGATCAACTCACCGTGGCGCAAGTCGAGTGGTTGGAGGACGAACCGGAGCAACCGTTGCAGGATGAAGATGCCGACCTGGTGGCGCTGCTCAAGGCCCTGGCCGAACATCCGATGGTCGAGGCATTGAACATGGGCACCGAAGCCACGGGCCAGCAGTCGCTTGCCAATCAATTAGCCTATCTGTTGCCGTTCAATGAATTGGACAAGATCGACTTGCTGCAACTCGACGACCCGCAACAACGCCTGGATGCGATCCAGGCGTTGCTCGATGAGTTGCAGGGCGAGCTGTTTGCCTGACGATCAATAGGCATATCGCAACATCGCATGCGGCAGGTGCCGCAGGGCGAAGAAGCTGAAGGCCGCCGCCAGCGCTGGCAGAACCAGCCACCAGACTTTCGGCGACATGGCGCGCAGCGGCTCCTGGCGCTGGCTCAGCCACAGGACGGCGGCGCAGACGGTGGCGGCGAGCAGGGCGCCTGCGACGATGTCGCTCGGCCAGTGGGCGCCGAGGTAGACCCGCGAGAGGGCGATGGCCAGCGCCGGCAGCGAGCCGAGTAACAGCCAGGTCAGGCGCAGGCGCGGCGGCTGACCGCGGCCGGCCAGAATCGCCAGGCTCAGGAACAGCGCGAAGGCGCCGGAGGCATGGCCGCTGGGCATGCTGTAGCTGGTCAAAGGCTCGCTCAGGATCTCCGGGCGCACGCGGGCGAAGAACAGCTTCAAGCCGGTGTTGGCCAGGGCGGTGAACAGCATCGTGCCCCCGGCAAAAATCGCCTGTCGCCACTGCCGCGCCAACAGCAGCAACCCGGTTACCAGGCTGCAGACGATCAGCATGTAGCGGAATTCACCGATCAGCGTGAACGTCACCGCGATTTCGTCCAGCGTCGCGCTGCGGTGTTCCTGGACCAGGGCAATCAGGCCCTGGTCGAAGGCTGTCAGGTAGCGGAAACCGACGAACATACCGATCAGGATCGCCAGGCCGATACTTGCGATGATCGCCGAGGCATGGCGATGGCGACGCAGGCTGCTGTTGACGCTCAGGCCGAGCATCACGGCGATACTGCCGATGACCACGCCGGCCTGTGGCCAGAACCCTTCGGGCAGCGGCAGGCGGAATGCCGCCCCCGTCGCCCAGCCCGGCAACAGGTAGGCCACGGTCCAGCCCGCCGCCGCTACTACGCTGACGGCCGCGAAGCGCGGGAACGGCATGTCGCACATCCCGGCCACCATCGGCAGCATCGGCCTCAGCGGGCCGATGAAGCGCCCCACCAGGAGGCTGGCGATGCCGTAGCGCTGGAAATAGCTTTCCGCCGCGCTCATCCATTCAGGATGATGCCGCAGCCCCGGCAGGCGCCGGATGTTCTGATGGAAATGCCGACCGAGGAAGTACGACACCAGGTCCCCCAGCAATCCGCCGAGAAGGCCCAGCAGCAAGGTTTCGCCCAAGGACAACGCGCCGCTGCCGGCCAGCACCGCGATGGCGAACAGCAAGACCGTGCCCGGCACGATCAGCCCGGCGATGGCCAGGCATTCAACGCAAGCAACGACAAACACCGCCACCGCCAGCCACTGCGGGTTGACGGTCAGCCAACCGGTAATGCTATCGAGCCATGGGCCCATAAAGACAACTCCATAGAATGTTGATGCCCCACTGTGGGAGCGAGCTTGCTCGCGATAGCGGTTTGTCAGTCAAACCAACTCTGCTGACCCGACGCCATCGCGAGCAAGCTCGCTCCCACAATGGGACGGCGTAGTGTTCAGGAAAGCAAAAAATAATCTCGGCCCTCGACCTGTCCACGCCGCAGCGGGTTGCGCGTGCACCATGGTGCGTAGGCAGCATCGACGAAGCGGTAGGGCAGGTGTTCGTCCCGTCCGAGCGGAATGCCCAGGCGAGTGGTCTGGATCACGTTGACCGTCGGCACACCCACGTCTTCCACCAGCAACCGTTCAGGGTCGAAGCGCTTGGCGTCCCAGTCCGGCACTTTCAGGCCCAGGGCCTTGCATAGCAAGGTCTGCCCGGCACAAAGCTTTTGCGGCGAACGTGGCCGGCCTTGGGCGTCGGGGTTGTTGAGCAGCATCTGCGCCAGGCTGTCCGGGCCGCTGATGGCATCCACCCAGGGATACGCCGATTTGATCAATACCGCATTGCCCGGGCCTTGCGCGCTGAAATTCAGCGAATCGCCGCCGCGAGCGTAATACATATAGATGTGCCCGCCGTCCAGGAACAAAGCCCTGCGCTTTTCCGTGTAGCCCAGGGAGGCGTGGCTGCCTTTCTCGGCGAAGTAGTAGGCTTCGGTCTCGATGATTCGGGCGCTGAGCCAGAGGCCGCCAACCTTGTGGCGAATGACTTTGCCCAGCAGGTCCCGGGCGAGCTCTTGGGCGTCACGGTCAAAAAAAGCGTGTGGCAAAGCAATGGGCGCGGGATGTGATTCGGTCATGGCGATGGATGAAGTAGGGCCAAAAGTAGCGCGATGATAACAACGGATAGCTTAATTACCGCTGAACATTCGTGGAAACAGTCACGATTGAGGCCCGTTTTGCGCCTCCGCCGGTCACCGCTGCGAGTCCATGCTGTTAGTCGAGGGTTACGACAGCTATAATCTGCCGCTTTCCTCTTTGCCAAGACCACACAGACCATGACTGAGTCCGTTCTTGACTACATGACCCGCCTGGGTCGCGCCGCCCGCGAAGCGTCGCGCGTCATCGGCCGTGCCAGCACCGCGCAGAAAAACCGCGCCCTGCAGGCCGCCGCCAACGCGCTGGACGCCGCTCGCGCCGAGCTGTCCGCCGCCAACGAGCTGGACTTGGCCGCTGGCCGGGCCAACGGCCTGGAACCGGCCATGCTCGAACGCCTGGCGCTGACCCCGGCACGCATCGACGGCATGATCGTCGGTTTGCGCCAGGTCGCGGCACTGCCGGACCCGGTCGGGGCGATCCGCGACATGAGCTATCGGCCATCGGGTATCCAGGTCGGCAAGATGCGCGTGCCGCTGGGCGTGGTCGGGATCATCTACGAGTCGCGGCCGAACGTGACCATCGACGCCGCGAGCCTGTGCCTGAAGTCCGGTAACGCGACCATCCTGCGTGGCGGTTCCGAGGCGATTCATTCCAATCGCGCCATTGCCGCCTGCATCCAGCGCGGCCTGGCCGAAGCCAACCTGCCGGCCGCCGTCGTGCAAGTGGTGGAAACCACTGATCGCGCCGCAGTCGGCGCGCTGATCACCATGCCAGAGTTCGTCGACGTCATCGTCCCGCGTGGCGGCAAGGGTCTGATCGAACGGGTCAGCCGTGACGCCCGCGTGCCGGTGATCAAGCACCTGGACGGCATCTGCCACGTCTACGTCAGTGCCCACGCCGACTTGCCAAAGGCCCAGCGCATCGCGTTCAACGCCAAGACTTACCGTTATGGCATCTGCGGTGCGATGGAAACCCTGCTGGTGGATCAGGCCGTAGCCCAGCAATTCCTGCCGTCGATGGCTGCCCAGTTCCGCGAGAAAGGCGTCGAACTGCGTGGTTGCGAACGCACGCGAGCGATCATCGAGGCCGTCGCGGCCACGCAAGAAGACTGGGACACCGAATACCTGGCGCCGATTTTGTCGATCCGCGTGGTCGACGGTCTGGACCAGGCGATCGAGCATATCAACCGCCATGGCTCCCACCACACCGACTCCATTGTCAGCGAACACCAGGGCGAAGCCCGGCGTTTCGTGGCGGAAGTGGACTCGGCCTCGGTGATGATCAATACCCCGACCTGCTTCGCCGATGGCTTTGAATACGGATTGGGTGCCGAGATCGGCATTTCTACTGATAAGCTGCACGCCCGCGGCCCGGTGGGCCTCGAAGGGCTGACCTGCGAGAAGTACATCGTGGTCGGTGACGGCCAGTTGCGCGGACAGGAGCCGGCCTGACTTGGGCGACCTCGACCTGTCAGCCGCAGTGACGATAACCCTGCCCCGGCGCATCGGTATCCTGGGCGGTACGTTCGACCCGGTGCACATCGGCCATTTGCGCGGTGCGCTGGAAGTTGCCGACGCCCTGGCCCTCGATGAGCTGCGCCTGACACCCAGTGCCCGGCCGCCTCATCGGGATACGCCGCAGGTGTCGGCCCGGGATCGCCTGGCGATGGTCGAGTGCGCGGTGGCCGGTGTGGCACCGTTGGTGGTGGACGCCCGCGAATTGCAGCGGGACAAACCGTCCTACACCATTGATACCCTGGAGCTGATGCGCGCCGAACTGGCCGCCGATGCCCAGGTTTTTCTGCTTCTGGGCTGGGACGCATTTTGCGGCCTGCCCACTTGGCATCGCTGGGAAGAGTTGCTCCAGCATTGCCACATCCTGGTGCTGCAACGCCCGGATGCCGACAGCGAACCGCCGGATGCCTTGCGCAACCTGCTGGCGGCGCGCTCGGTGAGCGACCCGCTGGCCCTCAAGGGGCCGAGCGGACAGATTGCATTCGTCTGGCAGACGCCGCTCGCGGTATCCGCCACCCAGATCCGTCAACTGCTGGCCAGCGGTAAGTCGGTACGTTTCCTGGTGCCCGACGCGGTCCTGGCCTACATCGATGCGCACGGTCTATACCGTGCGTCGAACTGAACAAGGCGTGCTCCGCCGACACGAATCCACGTGTACCGAGCAGCCGAACACATGAGCAAAACGAGTTTTTTATGACTGACAAAGACCTGAACAAAGTAAAGCGCAAGGGCACCTTCAAGAGCGCCCCGCTGCCGGTAGAAGCGCACACCGGCGTGGCGCTGACCGGCGAAGAGCTGGTCAAGGTGGCCGTGGCGGCCCTGGAAGACGTCAAGGCCCAGGACATCCAGGTGATCGACGTTCGCGAGAAGCAGAGCATCACCGACTACATGATCATCGCCACCGGTACCTCCAACCGCCAGATCGGCGCGATGCTGGACAAGGTCCGCGAAGCGGTCAAGGCCCAGGGCGTCAAGCCGCTGGGTGAAGAAGGCAAGGGCGACAGCGACTGGGTCCTGTTGGACATGGACGATGTCATCGTGCACATGATGACCGCCTCGGCGCGCCAGTTCTACGACCTGGAACGCCTGTGGGCCGGCGCCGAGCAGAGCCGCTCCGCCAGTGCCGCGCACCACAGCCCGGAAAACACCCATGAGCACTTCACCAAGCTCAACAAAGACCAGCAATAAGGGATCGCTGTGCGACTGCGCCTGATCGCCGTCGGTTCTCGCATGCCCAAGTGGGTGGAAGAAGGCTGGCATGAATATGCCAAGCGTCTTCCGTCCGAGCTGGCCCTGGAACTGGTGGAAATTCCGCTCAATACCCGCGGCAAGAACGCTGACGTGGCGCGCTTTATCCGCCAGGAAGGCGAAGCCATGCTGGCCAAGGTCGGGCCGAACGAGCGCATTGTCACCTTGGAAGTCCACGGCAAGCCCTGGAGCACCGAGCAATTGGCGGTCGAGCTCGATCGCTGGCGATTGGATTCGCGTACGGTCAACTTCATGGTCGGTGGCCCGGAAGGGCTGGCGCCGGAAGTCTGTGCGCGGGCCGATCAACGCTGGTCGTTGTCGCCCCTGACGTTGCCGCACCCGCTGGTGCGGATCCTCATCGGCGAACAGTTGTATCGTGCCTGGACAGTCTTGTCCGGGCACCCTTATCACAAGTAATCCTGCCCCCATGCCCCAGCCGATCCGCATCAAGGACCACGAAAAAGACGCCCGCCTGGTGCGGGGCCGCGTCGTGTTCGGCGCTATTGCCGTGGTCGCGCTGATCGGCGTGTTGATTGCGCGGTTGTATTTCCTCCAGGTCATCCAGTACGAGTACCACTCGACTCTGTCGGAGAGTAACCGTGTCCACGTGCAGCCGATTCCACCGACTCGCGGGCTGATTTTCGACCGCAACGGCGTGGTGGTGGCGGATAACCGGCCCAGCTTCAGCCTGAGCATGACTCGCGAGCGTTCCGGCGACTGGCAGAAAGTCCTCGACGTGATTGTCGAGGTTTTGCAGCTGACGCCCGAGGACCGGGCGATCTTCGAGAAGCGCATGCGCCAGGGCCGACGCCCCTTCGAGCCGGTGCCGATCATGTTCGAGCTGACCGAAGAGCAGATCGCGCTGATCGCCGTGAACCAGTTCCGCCTGCCTGGCGTCGAGGTGGTGGCGCAACTGGTGCGGCATTATCCCCAGGGGCCGCACTTTGCCCACTCGGTCGGCTATATGGGGCGGATCAACGAGAAAGAGCTCAAGACCCTCGATCCGGTCAACTACAGCGGCACCCACCATATCGGCAAGACCGGCATCGAGCGTTTCTACGAGGCCGAGCTGCACGGCCAGGTAGGTTACGAGGAAGTCGAGACCAACGCCCGGGGCCGCGTATTGCGTGTGCTCAAGCGCACCGACCCGATTCCGGGCAAGGACATCGTCCTGAGCCTGGACATCAAGTTGCAGGAAGCCGCAGAAGCGGCACTGGGCGGTCGGCGTGGCGCGGTGGTGGCGTTGGACCCCAACACCGGTGAAGTCCTGGCGATGGTCAGCCAGCCGAGCTTCGACCCGAACCTGTTCGTCACCGGCATCAGCTTCAAAGCCTACGCCGAGCTGCGCGATTCCATCGATCGTCCGCTGTTCAACCGCGTGCTGCGCGGCCTCTATCCGCCGGGATCGACCATCAAGCCGGCCGTGGCGATTGCCGGGCTGGATGCCGGCGTGGTCACGGCGTCGAGCCGCGTCTATGACCCTGGCTATTACCAACTGCCGAACTACGACCACAAATACCGCAACTGGAACCGCACCGGTGACGGCTACGTGGACCTGGAAACGGCGATCATGCGCTCCAACGACACCTACTTCTATGACTTGGCCCACAAGCTGGGGATCGATCGGTTGTCGTCCTACATGAACAAGTTCGGTCTCGGCCAGAAAGTGTCCCTGGACATGTTCGAAGAATCGCCGGGCCTGATGCCGTCCCGGGAGTGGAAGCGCGCCACCCGCCGCCAGGCCTGGTTCCCCGGTGAGACCCTGATCCTGGGGATCGGCCAGGGCTACATGCAGGCCACGCCCTTGCAACTGGCCCAAGCCACGGCGCTGGTGGCGAGCAAGGGCAAGTGGTATCGCCCGCACCTGGCCAAGACCATCGAAGGCCAGAAACCGGTGGACCCGGACCCGGTGCCGGATATCATCCTGCGCAATCCGTCGGACTGGCAGAAGGTCAACATCGGCATGCAACAGGTGATGCACGGTGCCCGGGGGACGGCGCGCAAGGCTTCCATCGGCGCGCAATATCGGATTGCCGGCAAGAGCGGTACCGCCCAGGTCGTGGCGATCAAGCAGGGTGAAAAGTACGACCGCTCCAAGGTCCAGGAACGTCATCGCGACCACGCCTTGTTCGTTGGCTTCGCGCCGGCCGACGATCCGAAGATTGTCGTCTCGGTCATGGTCGAGAACGGTGAGTCCGGTTCCGGCGTCGCCGCTCCGGTGGTGCGCCAGGTCATGGACGCCTGGCTGCTGGATGAGCACGGCCAGCTCAAGCCCGAATTCGCAAGCCCGATCAGCGCGGAGGCTACGGCCCGTGAAGAATAATTTCGACCGCATCCTCTCCAGCGAAGATGTGATGCGCCGTCGCGCCACGTTGCTGCAGCGCATGCACATCGACGGTCCGTTGCTGATCCTGCTGCTGACGCTGGCGGCCGGCAGCCTGTTCGTGCTGTATTCGGCCAGTGGCAAGAACTGGGACCTGCTGGCCAAGCAGGCCACCTCGTTCGGCATCGGCCTGGTGTCGATGATCGTCATCGCCCAACTCGAGCCGCGCTTCATGGCGCGCTGGGTGCCGCTGGCCTATGTGGTCGGCGTGGGTTTGCTGGTGGTGGTGGACATCATGGGCCACAACGCCATGGGCGCCACCCGCTGGATCAACATCCCCGGGGTGATCCGTTTCCAGCCTTCGGAATTTCTCAAGATCATCATGCCGGCGACCATCGCCTGGTACCTGGCCAAGCGCTCGTTGCCGCCGCAACTCAAGCATGTGTGTATCAGTCTGTTGCTGATCGGTATCCCGTTCATCCTCATCGTGCGCCAGCCGGACCTGGGCACTTCGCTGCTGATCCTGGCCGGCGGCGCGTTCGTGCTGTTCATGGGCGGGTTGCGCTGGCGCTGGATCCTCAGCGTGATCGCCGCCGCCGTGCCGGTGTCGGTCGCCATGTGGTATTTCGTGATGCACGATTACCAGAAGCAACGCGTACTGACGTTCCTCGACCCGGAAAGCGATCCGCTGGGCACCGGCTGGAACATCATCCAGTCCAAGGCCGCCATCGGTTCCGGCGGTGTGTTCGGCAAGGGTTGGCTGATGGGCACCCAGTCGCACCTGGACTTTCTGCCGGAAAGCCACACCGACTTCATCATCGCCGTGATGGGCGAGGAGTTCGGCCTGGTGGGCATCTGCGTGCTGCTGCTGATCTACCTGCTGTTGATCGGGCGAGGCCTGGTGATCACCGCCCAGGCCCAGACCTTGTTCGGCAAATTGCTCGCGGGCAGCCTGACCATGACGTTTTTTGTTTATGTTTTCGTCAATATCGGTATGGTCAGTGGCCTGCTGCCGGTCGTGGGGGTGCCGTTGCCATTCATTAGCTACGGAGGAACTTCGCTGGTGACGCTACTGTCAGCGTTTGGGGTTTTGATGTCGATCCATACCCACCGCAAGTGGATCGCGCAGGTTTGAATAAGGTGAAGAGTTCAATGCAAGCAATGCGTGGCTGGTCGACGCGATATGCGCCGTGGGTCGGCCTGGTCGGCTTCCTTGGCGGTGCGCCACATGCCTTGGCGGGCGAGTACGAAGGTTCGCCGCACGTGGCCGAGTTCGTCGGTGAAATGACCCGCGACTACGGGTTTGCCGGCGAACAGCTGATGGGTGTGTTCCGCGAGGCCGAGCGCAAACAGTCGATCCTCGACGCGATTTCCCGGCCTGCCGAGCGCGTCAAACAGTGGAGCGAATACCGGCCCATGTTCATTACCGAGGCGCGTATCGCCCGGGGCGTGGACTTCTGGCGCCAGCACGAGGCGGTCCTGGCCCGTGCCGAGCAGGAATACGGCGTGCCGGCCCAAGTCATCGTGTCGATCATCGGCGTCGAGACCTTCTTTGGCCGCAACACCGGCAACTTCCGGGTGATCGACGCGCTGTCGACCCTGGGCTTCGATTACCCGCCGCGCGCCGAGTTCTTCCGCAAGGAATTGCGTGAATTCCTGTTGCTGGCCCGCGAAGAACAGGTCGATCCGCTGACTCTCAAGGGTTCTTATGCCGGCGCCATGGGCCTGCCACAATTCATGCCCAGCAGTTTTCGCGCCTACGCGGTGGACTTCGACGGCGACGGCCACATCAATATCTGGACCAACCCGACCGATGCCATCGGCAGTGTCGCCAGCTATTTCAAGCGCCACGGCTGGGAAACCGGCGAGCCGGTGGTCAGCCGGGCCGAGGTGCGTGGCGAGCAGGTGGATGACGGCTTGACCGAAGGCATCGAACCGACGAAAACCGTCGGGGAGTTGCGAGCGTTGGGCTGGTCGAGTCATGATGCGCTGCGTGATGACATGCCGGTCACCGCGATGCGCCTGGAAGGCGAGCAAGGCCCTGAATATTGGATGGGCCTGAAGAATTTCTACGCGATTACGCGTTATAACCGCAGCGTGATGTACGCCATGGCCGTATATCAACTGTCTGAAGAGCTGGTCAAAGCACGGGGCGTCAAATAATGCAGGCATTGCCTACCTATCAACCCCTGAAAGCCAGGCCCCTGAAGCTGGTGGCATTGGCGGCGCTGTCGTTGCTGGTCGTCAGTTGTTCGACCAGCCGCGCACCGACCCAGAAAAACACCAACGTCGTGCGTGCGACGCCGGGCCTGGACATCAATCGGGCCCACAAGGACGGCGCGCCGTGGTGGGACGTGGATGTCTCGCGGATTCCCGATGCCACGCCGACCCTGCACACCGGCCCCTACAAGGCCAACCCGTACACGGTGCTGGGCAAGACCTATTTCCCGATGGCTGAATCCAAGCGCTACGTCGCCTCGGGCACGGCTTCCTGGTACGGCACCAAGTTCCATGGCCAGAACACCGCCAATGGCGAGGTCTACGACCTCTACGGCATGAGCGCGGCCCACAAGACCCTGCCGCTGCCCAGTTACGTGCGGGTGACCAACCTGGACAACAACAAGACGGTGATCCTGCGGGTCAACGACCGTGGGCCCTTCTATTCCGACCGCATCATCGACTTGTCGTATGCGGCGGCGAAAAAGCTCGGTTACGCTGAAACCGGCACCGCCCGAGTCAAGGTCGAGGGCATCGATCCGCAGGAATGGTGGGCCCAACGCGGCCGTCCGGCGCCTTTGATGCTCAACGAGCCGAAAGTGGCGCAGAATGCCGCGCCAACCGTGACGGCTTCCACCGGTACGGTCGAGCAGTGGACGCCGCCGCCGCAGCAACACGCGGCGGCCGTGGTGCCCGTGCAGATCGATGCAAAAAAAAACGCTTCTGCAACAGCGTCTGGCCAGTATCTTCAAGTGGGCGCGTTCGCCAACCCGGACGCTGCAGAGCTGCTGAGGTCGAAGCTGAGCTCGATGGTCAGCGCGCCGGTGTTCATCAGCTCGATCGTGCGCAACCAGCAGACACTGCATCGGGTGCGCCTTGGGCCGATCGGTTCTCCGGGTGAGGTCCAGCAGGTGCAGAACAGTGTGCGCCTGGCCAATCTCGGTTCGCCGAGCCTGGTCACGGCGGAGTAATCGAATGAGGCCCGCTTGTGGTTGGGGCGGGTCAGGTTGTTGGCTCCATGAATAATAAAAGCCCGGCAAGGGCGTGAGTGAGCAACTTAAATACGCGGCGGCTCCTTATGAAGTCGCCAGTTTAGTTTTGCCTTCGGGCAAGTCCCATTAGCGATTTCGAGAGACGGATGAACATCACCACCTTTGCCAAACGCCTTTGCCTGCTAGTCCCGCTGCTTCTCTCACCGGCCGCGTTCGCGGTCGAGATGATGCCGGCGCCGCCTCAATTGGCCGCCAAATCCTTTGTGCTCATGGATGCCAGCAGCGGCGAGGTGCTGGTAGAGAACAACGGTGACCAGCGTCTGCCACCGGCCAGCCTGACCAAGCTGATGACCGCCTATATCGCCACGCTGGAAATCCGTCGTGGCCAGATCGGTGAAAACGATCCGGTGACCGTCAGCGAAAACGCCTGGCGTACCGGCGGTTCGCGGATGTTCATCAGGGTCGGTTCGCAAGTGACCGTCAGCGACCTGCTGCACGGCATCATCATCCAGTCCGGTAACGACGCCAGCGTCGCCTTGGCCGAGCACATTGCCGGCAGCGAAGACGCGTTCGCCGACATGATGAACAAAACCGTCGCCGACCTGGGCATGACCAACAGCCACTTCATGAACCCGACCGGCCTGCCGAACCCGGAGCACTATTCGTCGGCTCACGACATGGCGACCCTGGCCCGGGCAATCATTCACGAAGACCCGGCGCACTACGCCATTTATTCCCAGAAGGAATTCTTCTGGAATGGCATCAAGCAGCCTAACCGCAACCTGCTGCTGTGGCGCGACAAGACCGTCGACGGCCTGAAGACCGGCCACACCGAGGAAGCCGGCTATTGCATGGTGTCGTCGGCTGTTCGTGACGGCATGCGCCTGATCGCAGTGGTGTTCGGCACCAACAGCGAAGTGGCCCGCGCCGCCGAGACCCAGAAGCTGCTGACCTACGGTTTCCGCTTCTTCGAAACCCAGACCTTCTACCAGAAGGGCACCGAACTGGCCCAGGCCCAGGTCTGGAAAGGCTCCACCAACCAGGTCAAGGCCGGCCTGGCCCAGGACCTGACCATGACCTTGCCTAAAGGCCAGCTCAAGAAGCTCGCCGCCAGCATGACCATGAATCCGCAACTGACCGCGCCGATCGCCAAGGGCGACGTGATCGGTAAAGTCGAAGTCAAACTGGACGACAAAGTGGTGCACAGCGCCGATCTGATCGCGCTGGACGCGGTCGAGGAAGGTGGTATTTTCCGCCGCATGTGGGATAGCATCCGTCTATTCTTCTACGGCTTGTTCAACTGATTTCAAGTGTTGACCTGCATGGCCCCGTTCCCTTGCGGCACGGGGCCATGTTCGTTACCACGGCTTGCGAGGCCGTTACGCCATGACAGATTCCGAAGTAAAGGCGCCAAAGATCGAATTTCCTTGCGAGGACTACCCGATCAAAGTTATCGGCGACACCGGTGTGGGCTTCAAGGACAAGATCGTCGCGATCCTTGAGAAACACGCCACCGTTGACCACAAGACCCTGGCCGAGCGCCAGAGCACCAACGGCAAATACACGACCATCCAGTTGCACATCGTTGCCACCGGCCAGGAACAGCTCTACGACATCAACAGCGAGCTGCGAGCGACCGGTTTCGTGCACATGGTGTTGTGATGGCTGGCACGCTGGGCTTTCGCGAGCTGGGCACGATGGCTTACGAGCCGGTCTGGCATGCCATGCAACGCTTTACGAACGAACGCGGTACTACCGCCGACGATGAAGTCTGGCTGGTGGAGCACCCGCCGGTGTTCACCCAGGGCCAGGCCGGCAAGGCCGAGCATCTGTTATTGCCTGGCAACATCCCGGTGGTGAAGGTCGACCGGGGAGGGCAGGTGACTTACCATGGGCCCGGCCAACTGGTTGCTTACCTGCTGTTGGATGTTCGCAAGCTGGGATTCGGCGTGCGCGAGCTGGTTACCCGCATGGAAACATGCCTGATCGAACTGCTCGCCAGCTACGGTGTAAACGCCGCGGCCAAGCCCGATGCGCCGGGCGTTTACGTCGACGGGGCGAAAATTGCCTCCCTTGGGCTACGGATCCGTCATGGCTGTTCGTTTCACGGCCTGGCGTTGAACGTGGACATGAATCTTGAGCCGTTTCGACGGATTAATCCCTGTGGCTACGCAGGGCTGGCGATGACCCAGCTGCGCGATCACACAGGATCGATTGAATTTGCCGAGGTAAGTGCCCGGCTGCGCGCGCAGCTCGTCAAACACCTCGACTATGCTGAGCAGACGACCCTCACGGGCGGAATCGACTGATATGACTACTGATGCAGTGCAAACCATGATCCCGACGCTGGACGTCACCGAGCGTCCGGCCCCGCGTGCCAAGGTAGAGGCCGGCGTCAAGCTGCGCGGCGCCGAGAAAGTTGCACGCATCCCGGTCAAGATCATCCCGACCACCGAACTGCCGAAGAAGCCCGACTGGATTCGCGTGCGCATCCCGGTTTCGCCGGAAGTCGACCGCATCAAGGCGCTGCTGCGCAAGCACAAGCTGCACAGCGTCTGTGAAGAAGCCTCCTGCCCGAACCTGGGCGAATGCTTCTCCGGCGGCACCGCCACGTTCATGATCATGGGCGACATCTGTACCCGTCGCTGCCCATTCTGCGACGTCGGCCACGGCCGTCCGAAGCCATTGGACGTCAACGAGCCGGAAAGCCTGGCCATCGCTATCGCCGATCTGAAACTCAAGTACGTGGTCATCACCTCGGTGGATCGCGACGACCTGCGTGACGGCGGTGCCCAGCACTTCGCCGACTGCATCCGCGAGATCCGCAAGCTGTCGCCGAACGTGCAGCTGGAAACCCTGGTGCCCGATTACCGCGGCCGCATGGACATCGCCCTGGAAATCACCGCCGCCGAGCCACCGGATGTGTTCAACCACAACCTGGAAACCGTGCCACGCCTGTACAAGGCCGCGCGTCCGGGTTCGGACTATCAGTGGTCGTTGACCTTGCTCCAGCGTTTCAAGCAGATGATGCCGCACATTCCGACCAAGTCTGGCTTGATGCTGGGCCTGGGCGAGACCGATGAGGAAGTCATCGAGGTCATGAAGCGCATGCGTGAGCATGACATCGATATGCTGACCCTGGGGCAGTACTTGCAGCCTTCGCGTAGCCACTTGCCGGTTCAGCGGTTTGTTCACCCGGATACCTTTGCCTGGTTTGCGGAGGAAGGGTACAAGATGGGGTTCAAGAATGTGGCTTCGGGGCCGTTGGTGCGGTCTTCGTATCATGCTGATGAGCAGGCTAAGTTGGTCAAGGCTGAGTTGCTTGGGGCCTGATTTTTTGGGTCGGGGTGTTTATCCGTTTTTTGCGTAACGGCGGCTGATGGTTCCGCCCTTACGGCGGGTTACTTTTTTCAGACGCCAAAAAAGTAACCAAAAAGGCTTTGCCCCACCACTCGGTGCCTCGCCTAGGCTCGGCATGCCTGAACGAAGGCATCGCTCCGTGGGCCGCCGCGAAGGGCCATCCATGGCCCAGCGCGGCTAACCCGGCATCCATGCCGGGTTACCCACTGCGCAATACCTTCGTTCAGCCATCGTGGTTAACGGGGCGCCCCAGATCAAGATCAAAAGCCAAAGCGAGGCGGCCTGATAGCCGACCTGGTTCTGGCAGTCGTACTTCGATCCAATTGTGGGAGCGAGCTTGCTCGGGATGGCGGCGGTACAGTCAAATGGATGTTGGGCTTGCCGGCCTCATCGCGAGCAAGCTCGCTCCCACAGGTTTTTGCGGTGTATATGGGTTTTGTGTCTGCTCAAGATCCAATGTGGGAGCGAGCTCGCTCGCGATAGCGGTGGTACAGCCACATAGATGCCGGCCCCGACCGCTTTTGCTTTGCTTTGGATCTTGATCTTGATCTTGATCTTGATCTGAGGCGCCCCGTTAAACCACGCTGGCCGAACGCAGGCATTGCGTAGTGGGCATCCCGGCATGGATGCCGGGATAGCCGCGCTGGGCCATGGATGGCCCTTCGCGGCGGGCCCACGGAGCAATGCCGGAGTGAGGGCACACCGAGCCTAGGCGAGGTGCCGAGTGGTGGGGCAAAGCGTTTTTGGTTACTTTTGGCGCTCTTCCAAAAGTGACCCGCTGTAAGAGCGGAACCATAAGTGGCAGTTACCGCAGAAACGGATATACACGCATAAGTACGCCTACAAACCGGGAACCCCATGGAAGCCAGCCACACTCTAACCCCCCACCACCCCGTCCCAGCCCTCCCTCAAGAAGGCCTGATCGCCGTGATCGCCCCCGCCGGCCCCGCCCCCCTGGACACGGAAAAAGCCACCCAATGGATGCACGCAAGGGGCCACGAACTGCGAATCTTCCCTGGCGTCTACGAAAAGAACGACTACCTGGCCGGCAGCGACGAAACACGCCTCAACGACCTCCACGCCGCCTTCGCCGACCCAGAAGTCAAAGCCATCATCTGCCTGCGCGGCGGCTACGGCACCCCCCGTCTACTCGACCGCATCGATTTCAATCTGCTGAAAAGCAACCCCAAGCCATTCGTAGGCTACAGCGACATCACCGCCCTGCACCTGGCCATCAGCCGCTATGCAGGCTTCGTCACCTTCCACGGACCGCTGCTCAACGCCGACCTGCTGGGCGACAAAGAACCCTCCACCATCACCTCATTCTTCAGCCTGCTGCGCGGCCAATTGAAAGCCGGCGACGTGCTGAGCCATCCCGCTGCGTATCCGCTGACCACGGTCGAGCCGGGCATCGCCCACGGCCGCTTGCTGGGAGGCAATCTTTCGATGATTGCCGCCACCATGGGCACGCCCTACGAAATCGATGCTGAAGGCGTCATCCTGCTGGTCGAGGACGTCAACGAACCGCTTTACCGCATCGATCGCCTACTGACTCAGTTGCGGCTGGCCGGCACGCTGGCGAAGTTGCGAGGCGTGTTGTTGGGGGATGTGGCGGGGGTGGACGTCGAGGCGTTGAATCGCCTGTTCAAGCAGACCTTCGCACCGTTGCGCATCCCGGTATTGTCCGGCTGGCGCAGTGGACACTGTGACCCGAACCTGACCTTGCCAATGGGCGCGCTGGTGACGCTGGATGCGGGGGAGAAGCGGCTGGTGTTGGAGCAGGATGTGGTGGACGGTCGCTAGTCATGTAGCGCCTGCAAATCAGTCATCGCGAGCAAGCTCGCTCCCACAGGTTGACTGGGAACCCTGTGCGAGCCTGCTCGCGAAAGCGGAAGTAGCCATACCGCAATTCAGCGGTTACGCAACGCCTCCAGCAACTTGTGCGTCGGATACCCGTCCGCCGGCCAGCCAAACGACTGCTGGGCGCTTCGGATCGCCTTGCGGGTGTTGGCGCCGATGATGCCGTCGGGGTTGCCCGCGTCGTAGTTGTGCTTTCCCAGCAGGGTTTGCAGTTCGATGCGTTCGCTGCGGCTCAGGGGCAGGTCGTCTTTGGGCCATGAGCCGTCGATCAGCCCGGCGCCACTGAAACGCTCAGACAGCAGGCTGACCGCCAGGGCATACGATGAAGAGTTGTTGTACTTGAGGATCGCGCGGAAGTTGTCGAGCACCAGGAACGCCGGTCCGCGATAGCCGGCCGGTAGCAAGAGGGCTGCCGACAATTGCTCGGAGCCTGCCGGGACCTGGCCGCCATTAGGCAGGCTCACTCCCAGTTGCAGCCATTCGGAGACGGGCTTGCGAATCGTGCCGTCGGCCAGCGGATAGTTGAAACCTTCCTTCAGTCGCACCTCGAACCCCCACGGCTGGCCGCGCTGCCAGCCGGAGCTCTGCAAGTAATGCGCGGTCGAGGCCAGGGCGTCGGTAGAGCTGCCCCAGATGTCGCGGCGGCCGTCACCGTCGAAGTCCACTGCATGGGTGTTGTACGTAGTGGGAATGAACTGGGTCTGGCCCATGGCGCCAGCCCAGGAGCCGAGCATTTTTTCCGGGGTGATATCGCCCTGTTGCAGGATCTGCAGCGCGGCGATCAGTTGCGCATGGGCAAAGCCAGGACGCCGTCCTTCATAGGCCAGGGTCGCCAGGGAGTTGATCACCGACTTGGTGCCCTGGAACTGGCCGAAGTTGCTCTCCATCCCCCACACCGCGACCAGCGCCTGGCGGTCGACACCATAACGCTGTTCGATGCTTTGCAGGATATCGGCATGTTGCTGGACCAGCGCCTGACCCTTGCGTACCCGCAGGGGTGACAGCGCGCCATCGAGGTATTCCCACACCGGCCGGGTGAATTCAGGTTGGCTGCGGTCGGCCTTGATAACGCTCATGTCCGGACTGACACCGATAAACGCGCGGTCGAACAGGTCGGCGCGAATCCCGGCGGCCAGTGCCTGTTTGCGAAACCCGGCCTGCCATTCGGCAAAGGTCTGGGTGGGCACGATGGCAAGGTCATCCCCGGTGGGTACGACAGGCGGCACGATGGCTGGCGCTGTCACGACGGGAGCGGTCTGGAGCGGTTGGGCGTCGGCGGCGGTGGGTTTTTCGGCGCAGGCGACAAGCAGGACGATGCTTGTGGCGGCAATCATTTGGCGAAGTGGCCAACGATGGAAAAGACAGAAGGGCATGCACGGGTCCAGAGATACAAATCAGGTGCTGACCTTAACATGCCCATTCAGGGATCGGTCGCTCGCCCAACAATTGGACTGAAACATTATTCACCTGCTCATCACCATAATTCCGTCCAGTTTCCCTTTCAACTGTCAGCTCTGACAGTTTCTGAGATATCGCTTCCGGCGCTAAATGGCGGCGTGAGACACACGCCACACAGCGATTTGATGAAATGGAGAGGTTCCAGATGAAGCGAATATTTGCTCTATTGACGGTCGGCCTGTTAATCAGTTGTTCGTCGTCGGGGCCGCCCCCCGCCGATGAGGTGGCAATCCGCAGTTCGACGGCGACACGATCGACGGCGCTGACGGCCACGACAATGGGCGCAGGGGTAGCCGCGGAACTGGAAAGACGCTATCGAGATACCCGAGACGATTGCGGCGCTGCCTCCAAGCCGGCATTTCTGTGCAGCGGCATTATTTTGCGTGGGACAGAGGCTTCGACCAGCTTTGACGCTTGGAATCCGAGCCCGACGTCAGTAACCAGCGGCGGGGTGTCGTTTACTTACCTTCGTTCTGATTACAAGGTGAAGCGACTTGCCTACACCTACGACAGTGGATTTATCTTTCATCCGATCTTAAGTAATCCACCAGGAAAATTATTCATAGAAATAATGTGTTTTTTTCCGGTGGATGGGGATTCCAATGGCCGATTAAATGGGGGCTGCGGTGCGCATAAAGAGCATCCGACGATCAGCATGAGTTGTGAGGAACAGAACCCGATTATCGACACTGCTGCGAAGTGGGGGAATAAATACAGAGCCGACGGTAATGCGCGGGCTAGATCCATGTGTTCCTTTAACGTTCGGGACTCTGTAAACACGGCCGCTGCCCCTCGTTTCTTGGAGGGTATGCGGGCCGGGCGTCTCATATCCCCTGATGCTTTCAACACCCCTAATGACATGAAACTCAAAACATGGGCACAGAATATTCCTGCCCAGTTACCGATCGAAGCGTTTTTCTACACAAAATCGACGGGACTTGCCAAGGCCCAATTTTACCAGCGGCGTTTTCGAGATTTAACGAGGGTCACTATTCCGATTATTTACATCCCGCTGCCTCAGACATTGGAACAGTCAGCCACGTTTACATTCCATGCTGCAGATCAGACTCAGTAACGGTGATTTCGAGAGATTCATCAGGGCTGTTGGAAGGTGCTGAAGACTTGGGGTTTCAAGCGGCCAGAAAGCAAGAAGCCTCCCAGTTGTCAGACTGGAAGGCTTCGCGGCGGTAGCTGCCCTTGCCCTTGGCGGGTCGTTCCTGGCGGCTGCGGAACAGGGGTTGGGCGACAATGGATTTGGCCTTGTTGGGGCCATGCCCGGATGGCTTTTTGCTCATGATTCAATCTCTCTTGGGGATGGTTTTCGCGAGGCAAATCATGGGACAGGACTGGGGGTTTGTCCAGTCCCCGCATCGTAGGAAATATCGACGCTGATGAGGGAATCGCTGCCTGAAAAAGGACGTTTATTCAGCGGGTAATGGCAGCCGCTGACCGGCCATCAGCAGTGACAACCGACTCAGGCTCATCCACGGCGAACCGGCGGCCTGGCCCTTGATCTGCGCGTCGATACGCTGGGCTTCCAGCAGTAGTTGCGCCCAGCGCGATGCCGAATACCGCTGGAGGGCCTTGCTCATCAGCGGTTTGCGCTTGTCCCACACCGGAGGGCGAGCCTGGCTGAAGGCCTTGTCCAGCGGTACGCCTTGGCTGTATTGCAGCGACAGGTTCGCCAACAAACGCAACTCCCGGGCCAGGGCCCAGAGGATCACTGGTGGCTCGACGCCTTCGCCCCGCAGGCCTTCGAGCATGCGCAGGGCATGGGCGGCTTCGCCGTTGAGGATTGCGTCGGTCAGCCCGAAGACATCGAAGCGGGCGCTGTCGGCCACGGCGGCCTGGACCGTTTCCACGGTGATCTGCCCACCCTCGGCCATCAGCTTGAGTTTTTCGACTTCCTGGGCGGCGGCCAACAGGTTGCCTTCGACCCGGGCGGCAATCAGCTCAACCGCATCCTGGCTGGCCGAGAGGCCGGCCTGGGACAGGCGCTGGCGAATCCAACTCGGCAACTGGCTGACATCCACCGGCCAGATCTGCACGAACTGGGTTTGTGGGCCTTCGACCAGCGCCTTGCCCCATTTGGTTTTCTGCGCGCTGCCGTCAAGTTTCGGCAGGCTGATGAGCAGCACCGTGTCTTCGGCGGGCCGCGAGCAATATTCGATCAGTGCGGCGGCGCCTTTGTCACCGGGTTTACCCGAGGGCAAGCGCAGTTCCAGCAGGCGCTTTTCGGCAAACAGCGACATGCTTGCCCCGGCCTGCAACAACGTGCCCCAGTCGAAGCTGGCGTCGGCGGCGAATACCTGGCGCTCGTCGAAACCCTGCTGGCGGACAGCGGAGCGAATCGCGTCGGCGGCTTCCTGGCACAGCAGCGGGTCATCGCCGCTGATGATGTAGACCGGCGCGAGGGCGCCTTGCAGGTGTTTGCCGAGTTGGGCGGGGGCCAGTTTCATAGAGCGCTGTTCAAAAGAGAAGGCGAGCGGGGCGCCGAAGCGCCCCGCAAGGCTTATTGGGCAGGGATTTGCATCGGCGACTGTTGCGGGGTTTCCGCCTCAGCCTTGCGTGCCGCTTCCAGCGCCTCGGCTTCTGCCTTGGCACGGGCGTCGGCGGTCTGTTGCAGTTGGTCCAGTTGGGCCGGGCTCAGCTGTTGCAGGCGCAGCATCATGCGCTGAACGAGTTCACGGCGCATTTCGCCACGCACTTCGACAGACTCCTGGTCGGAGCCGGTAATGTTGTTGCCGTCATGCAGGTAGACCTTCTGCACCTGAAGCTTGTCGTCCAGCAGCGACAGGTCGTTGTGACCGCGAATCTCGTAGTTCAGGACGTTGGTCAGCTCATACTCGGCCGAACGACCGGCGCCGGCATAGCTGAGGCTGCGCTGGCTCTGCTGTTCGCTCGCCAGTACCAGCTTGTACGGTGCACCGGTGTAGACCTTCACGCCGCTGTTCTCCAGCGTCTGACGCAGCATTTTCACGGTATCGCCGTAGGCGTCGCGTGCGCTGAGGTCCAGTTCCGTGATCGCCAGCTCGGTGGTGCCGGTGCCGCGCAGTTGGAAGCCGCAGGCGCTCAACAGGACGGCCAGGCCCACTACCAGCAGATTACGTTTGATCATCTTGTTGCTCCCCTTGAACCCTATGGGGGTCGACCAGGCGACCCCGCAGGTTGTATTCGGCGCCAGGCTCGAGCCTGGTGCCCGATCCAATTAGCTTGCGACGATGTTGACCAGCTTGCCGGGCACGACGATCACTTTGCGGATCGTCAGGCCATCGACGAAGCGCAGCACGTTTTCGTTGGCCCGCGCCGCGGCTTCGACTTCTTCGCGCGTGGCGGCGGCCGGCATTTCGATCTGGCCGCGCAGCTTGCCGTTGACCTGGATGACCAGGGTCAGGCTGTCTTGCACCAATGCACTTTCGTCCACCAGCGGCCAACGGGCGTCGATCACCGGGTCGGCGTGACCCAGTCGATTCCACAGCTCGTGGCTGATGTGCGGCGTAATCGGCGCCAGCAGCAGGGTTACGGCTTCCAGGCCTTCGTGGATCAGTGCGCGATCCTGCTCGGTGCCTTGGGCGGCTTTTTCCAGCACGTTCATCAGCGTCATCACCTGGGCGATGGCAGTGTTGAATTTGTGGTTCTGGCCGACGTCATGGCTGGCCTGCTTGATGGCCAGGTGGATCGCGCGACGCACAGCTTTTTGCTCGTCGTTCAGGCTGGTGACGTCCAGTTTGCCCGGCAGGCCCTGGGTGACGTGGGCTTGCGCCAGGCGCCAGACGCGCTTGAGGAAGCGGTGCGAGCCCTCGACGCCCGAGTCGGACCACTCCGCGCTCATGTCAGGTGGCGAGGCGAACATCATGAACAGGCGGCAGGTGTCCGCGCCGAACTGGTCGATCATCGACTGTGGGTCGACCCCGTTGTTCTTCGACTTGGCCATCTTCTCGGTGCCGCCGATTTCCACCGGCAGGCCGTCGGCGATCAGCTTGGCGCTGATGACCTTGGCCTTGCTGTCGCGTTCGAGTTCGACGTCGCTCGGGTTGAACCAGGTGTAGGCACCGTTGGCTTCGCGACGATAGTAAGTCTCGGCGATCACCATGCCTTGGGTCAGCAGGTTCTTGAATGGCTCGTTGGAACTCACCAGGCCTTCGTCACGCATCAGCTTGTGGAAGAAGCGCGCATAAAGCAGGTGGAGAATGGCGTGTTCGATGCCGCCGATGTACTGATCCACCGGCAACCAGTGGTCAGCCGCGGACTTTTCCACCAGGCCGCCTTCAAAGTGTGGCGAGGCATAACGTGCGTAATACCAGGAGGACTCGACGAAGGTGTCCATGGTGTCGGTTTCACGCTTGGCCGGTGCGCCGCATTTCGGGCAGTTGCACTCGTAGAACTCGGGCATGCGCGCCAGGGGCGAACCGGCGCCGTCGGGTACGACGTCTTCCGGCAGGACCACCGGCAGTTGGTCTTCCGGGACTGGTACGTCACCGCAGGTGTCGCAATGCACGATCGGGATCGGGCAGCCCCAGTAGCGCTGGCGGCTGATGCCCCAGTCGCGCAGGCGGAACTGGGTGCGCGAGGCGCCGAGGTTCTTCTTGATCAGGGCCACTTCGATGGCATCGAACGCACCGACGAAATCCAGGCCGTCGAACTCGCCGGAATTGATCAGCTCGCCGTGTTCGCCATAGGCGTCCTGCCAAGGTGCCGGGGTCTGGTCGCCAGCGCTGGTACGCACCACCGCTTTGACCGGCAGGTTGTACTTGTGGGCGAATTCGAAATCACGCTCGTCGTGGGCCGGGACGGCCATGACCGCGCCGTCGCCGTAGTGCATCAGCACGTAGTTGGCGACCCACACCGGCAGTTTTTCGCCGGTAAGCGGGTGCTCGACGAACAGCGAAGTCGGCAGGCCTTTCTTCTCTTGGGTGGCGACGTCGGCTTCGGCGACGCTACCGCCCTTGCACTCGGCGATGAACGCCTGCAGCTCGGGGTTGTTCTGCGCTGCCAGGGTCGCCAGCGGGTGCTCGGCAGCCACGGCCACATAGGTGGCGCCCATCAGCGTGTCCGGACGGGTGGTGAAGACCTTCAGGGCGCCAGCTTCGCCAATGGAGGCGACGTCGTACGGGAACTGCACTTCCATGCCCCGGGACTTGCCGATCCAGTTGCGCTGCATGGTCTTGACCTGCTCGGGCCAGCCGGTCAGCTCGTCGAGGCTCTCCAGGAGCTCATCCGCGTAGGCGGTGATCTTGAAGTAGTACATCGGGATTTCGCGCTTTTCGATCAGCGCGCCGGAGCGCCAGCCGCGACCGTCGATCACTTGCTCGTTGGCCAGTACGGTCTGGTCCACCGGGTCCCAGTTCACGGTGCCGTTCTTGCGGTAGATCACGCCTTTTTCGAACAGGCGCGTGAACAGCCACTGTTCCCAGCGGTAGTAGTCGGGCTTGCAGGTGGTCACTTCGCGGGACCAGTCCACCGCCAGGCCCAGGCTGCGCAGCTGGGTCTTCATGTAGGCGATGTTTTCGTAGGTCCACTTGGCGGGCGCGACGTTGTTCTTCATCGCGGCGTTTTCCGCCGGCATGCCGAAGGCGTCCCAACCCATGGGTTGCAGGACGTTCTTGCCTTGCATGCGCTGGTAGCGGGAGATCACGTCGCCGATGGTGTAGTTGCGCACGTGCCCCATGTGTAGCTTGCCGCTGGGGTAAGGGAACATCGACAGGCAGTAGTAAGTCTCCTTGCCTGGCTGTTCACTGACTTCAAAGGACTTTTGCTCGTCCCAGAACGACTGGGCGGCGGCTTCGATTTCACGGGGCTGGTAGTGTTCGTGCATGGCTACTTTTGTACTGAAAGGGGTGGCCCAATCCTCTTCGTTGCCATGCTGGACGCTGATGACGCCGAATGCGGCGTTTTCGATGCCCAGCCAAGCTGGAAGTGGAGTTACAGGAAGCGCCGTAGCATACATGACCGCGCTCTGCCGAGGGAAACCCTGATTGCTGCCGGACCCTCGCGAAGCTTCCGCCAAACCTGCGGCGACGACAAGCGTCCAGGGCCGTTGGTCGCGGCGTCCTGCCGGTTTGCCCAGCGAAGCTAAGCTTCTCAATGGGGAGTGAGTCTTATCTTCAATGAGGTGAGGGATGGTTGAATCACAACGAAAAGTCGCTACACCTGAGTTATACGAAAAACTGATCGATCGTCTCGGGGTGGCCCTGGACGCTGCAAGAACCGCCGGTCGCTTGCGTGATGAACGTCCGGCAGAGCTGGAACTGCGCGGCTTGAGCCCCGCAGAGTTCGAACTGGTCAAGGCCTACCTGGAGCAGGTCGGGCACCAGGCCCCCGCAATCGGGCCCCAGGCTAACAAGCGTCTCGATGCGCCCCGTTCGGCCAAGGTTGTGTGGCTCAAGGACCGGACGCCTGATAAGGATGCTGTAAAGGTCCGGTCACTGCAGTTCAAGTAGAGCCGGATTCACGCGTGTCGCTTTTTTTGATTCGAGATTTTTGGAATCTGTTGTCGCTTTTCGGCAACCCACCTAGGCTTCGGGCATCTACGGAGATGCCCGATGCCTTTTCGCTATTTCATCAAACAACTTTTATTGCCGCCCGGCGTTCTTTTGTTGCTGCTGGCGCTCGCCTGGTGGTGGCGCAATTCGCGGCCGCGCCTGGCCCGCTGGTGTTTCGCCGTGGGGCTGGGTGGTTTCTGGTTGATGAGCCTGCCGGTGATGGTGCAATGGAGCGCCAAGGCTTTGGAGCGCGAACCGCCCCTGCTGCGCGGTGAATGGACGACCCTGGCCAAGCGTGCCGATGCCATAGTGGTGCTGGGTTCCGGTCGTGAGCGCGGCGACCTGGCCTGGGGCGTTGACCAGCCCACCGGCATCGGCCTGGAGCGCCAACGTTACGCGGCGCGACTGGCCAAGGTGTCCGGGCTGCCGGTGCTGACCAGTGGCGGCTTGCACTACGGAACCCCGCCCAGCGAGGCGAAGCTGATGGCGGACTCGATGCTCGATGACTTCGGCGTGACCGTGCGTTGGCAGGAAGAGCGTAGCCGCACCACGTGGGAAAACGCCCAGATGAGCGCGCAGGTCTTGTTGCCCGAAGGTATCAAGCGCGTGGTGGTGGTCACCCATGCATCGCATATGCCGAGGGCGGTGTGGAGCTTCCAGAAGGCGGGTTTCGAGGTGGTTGCCGCGCCAGTGGGATTCATGGGCCAGGATAACGCCCGGCCGCTGGGTGGTTGGATGCCGGAGTTCAAGGCGATCTGGCAGTCGGGGCAGTTGATGAACGAGGCGGTGGGGATGGTGGGGTATTGGTTGTTCTATCGCTAAGCCCTTGTGGCGAGGGGATTTATTCCCTCGCCACAAGCGTTATCGAAAACGTCAGACGGTCTTGGCCATCCGTCCCGCCACCAACGCCCAGCCCAGCAGCAACACGCACAGGACGATCAGCGGCCACGAGCGCCATTGCAGGTACGGCGTCAGCTCGTGCATCGGCACCACTTCGCCGTAGAGGATGCCGCGTTGGAATTGCGGGATTTGTGCCGTGATCTGGCCAAAAGGGTTGATCAGGCCGGTCACGCCGTTGTTGGTGGCGCGAATCATCCAGCGACCGGCCTCCAAGGCGCGCATCTGGGCCATTTGCAAATGCTGAAGTGGGCCGATCGAGGTACCGAACCAGGTGTCGTTGCTGATGGTCAGAAGCAGGTCACTTCGCGCCGAGAGACTGGCGGCGAATTCCGGGTAGACCACCTCATAACAAATGAACGGCGCGATCTGGTATCCCTTGGCCTGGAGCAATGGCTGGTCAGCCGGGCCCCGGGCGAAATCCGACATGGGCAAATCGAAGAACGCGATGAGTCCGCGCAGCAGATCCTGTAGCGGCACGTACTCGCCGAAGGGCACCAACTTCTGCTTCAGGTAAGTGCCGTCACCTTCGCCGGTCACGGTGATGCCATTGAAGTAGCGCTTCTCGTGGCGGACCTCCTGGCGAATCGGTACGCCAGTGATCAACGCCGAACGCCGCTCGGCGGCGAAGCTGCCCATCATGTCCAGGTAACCCTGGGCGGACTCCTTCAGGACCGGCACGGCCGTTTCCGGCCAGACCAGCAGATCGACGCGCTTGGAGGTGAAACTCATGTCGCGATACAGCGCCAGTTGCGCGTTGAGCTGCTCGGGGTCCCACTTCATGCTTTGTTCGATGTTGCCCTGGATCGCCGCGACACTCAGCGGATCGCCAGAAGGGCTGGTCCAGGCGTGTCCTTTAAGGGCCATGCCGGCAGCCCAGGGCCCGATCAGCAGCAACACGCCCGCAACCATGAAGGCCTTGCGCCCGGAGCGCAGCAACTGGGGGGCGTTGTACAGCAGGGCGGCGGTCAGGGCCAGGGTAAAGGAAATCAGCCACATCCCACCCAGCGGCGCGAGTCCGGCCAGGGGGCCGTCGAGCTGGCTATAACCGGAATACAGCCACGGGAACCCGGTGAGGAACCAGCCGCGAAAGGCTTCCTGGCCCAACCACAGGGCGGCGAACGCCAGGGCATCGGCCAGTGGCGCCTCGTTGCGACGCAACCAGCGCGCCCAGAGCCAGGCGGGCAGGGCGAAGAACCAGGCGATGGCGGCGATGAACAGCAGCATCAAGAAGCCGGCGAGCAGCACCGAGGCGCCGCCGAAGTTATGGATGCTGACGTAGATCCAACTTGTGCCGGCGCCAAACAGGCCGAAACCGAAGCACCAGCCACGACCCAAGGCCTGGCGCGGCGAGAGTTCGCGCAATCCCGCGTAGAACAGTCCGACCGCCAGCAATGCCAGCGGCCAGATGTTGAATGGCGCCAGGGCGAGGGTGGTGATCGCACCGGCCACCACGGCCAGCAGGTTACCGGGCCAGCCGGGGCGGGTTATCCAGCGCATTTTTGTCCTTAGCGGGTCTTGAAAGGGTTATCGGCCAATGGGTGACAGGCGCAGCAGATGAATCCGGCGGCTGTCGGCATTCAGGATGCGGAAGCGCCAGGAGCCGATCTCCGTCGTTTCATTGCGCTTGGGCAGGTGGCCGAAGGCACTCATCACCAGGCCGCCGACGGTGTCGAACTCATCATCGGAGAATTCGCTGTCGAAGAACTCGTTGAAGTTTTCGATCGGCGTCAGGGCCTTGATCAGGAAATCGCCGCTGGGCAGTGGCTTGATGTAGCTGTCTTCCTCGACATCGTGCTCGTCCTCGATGTCGCCGACGATCTGTTCGAGCACGTCCTCAATGGTGACCAGCCCGGCCACGCCGCCGTATTCGTCGATGACGATGGCCATGTGGTTGTGGTTGGCGCGGAATTCACGCAACAGCACGTTCAGGCGCTTCGACTCGGGCACGAATGTGGCCGGACGCAGCAAATCCTTGATGTTGAAGCTGTCGCCGTTCTCCTGGAGGATCAGCGGCAGCAGGTCCTTGGCCAGCAGCACGCCCATGACATCGTCATGGCTCTCGCCAACGACCGGATAGCGCGAGTGAGCGGAGTCGACCACGGCGGGCAGGAATTCGCGGGGAGTCTGGGTCGCCTTGATGCTGACCATCTGCGAGCGCGGGACCATGATGTCGCGTACTTGCAGGTCAGCCACCTGGATGGCGCCTTCGACGATGGCCAGCGCTTCGCTGTCCAGCAATTTGTTCTGGTGTGCATCGCGCAGCAGCTCCAGCAGCTCCTGGCGGTTTTTCGGCTCATGGGCAAAAGCCTGGGTGAGCTTGCCCAGCCATGACTTCTGCCCGTTGGTCGATCGATCTTCGCTCATAGCGATTACTCTGAATCCTTTGTCGTTACAGTTGATGTATCAGTGTTCGTCGCCGGCATACGGGTCGGGATGACCCAGCTCGGCAAGCAACGTTCGTTCCAGTGCTTCCATTTCTTCGGCTTCGTCATCTTCCATATGGTCGTAACCCAGCAGATGCAAGCAGCCGTGAATCACCAGATGGGCCCAGTGGGCCTCAGGGGTCTTGTCTTGTTCCGCCGCTTCACGCTCGACCACCGGGACGCAGATCACCAGGTCGCCCAGCAGCGGGATGTCGAGCAGTTCGTCGGGTACGTCGGCGGGAAAGGACAGCACGTTGGTGGCGTAGTCCTTCTGTCGCCAGGTGTGGTTCAGCTCCCGGCCTTCGGCTTCATCCACCAGGCGGATCGTCAGCTCCGAGTCGGCGCTGCGCTGGCGCAGGGCCAGTTCGCACCATTGGCGGAACTGGGCTTCGCTGGGGGCGGGGTGTTCGCAGGCGACTTGCAGGTCGAGTTCAAGCATTGTGGCGATTGCCTTTGCTTTCGGTCGAATTTTCATCGGCGCGTTGCTCGAAACGCTCGTAGGCTTCGACAATGCGCTGCACCAACGGATGGCGCACGACGTCCTTGGGCATGAAGTGCGTGAAGCTGATGCCTGGCACGTCCTTGAGGACCTGGATTACATGGTTGAGCCCGGACTTGGTGCCACGGGGCAGGTCGACCTGGGTGATGTCCCCGGTGATGACGGCGGTGGAGCCGAAGCCGATCCGGGTCAGGAACATCTTCATCTGCTCGACGGTGGTGTTCTGGCTTTCGTCGAGGATGATGAAGCTGTTGTTCAGGGTCCGACCGCGCATGTAGGCCAGCGGCGCGACTTCGATGACCTGGCGCTCGATGAGCTTGGCGACGTATTCGAAGCCAAGCATTTCGTACAGCGCGTCATACAGTGGACGCAGGTACGGGTCGATCTTCTGGGCCAGGTCACCGGGCAGGAAGCCGAGCTTTTCACCGGCTTCGACCGCCGGTCGCACCAGCAGGATGCGGCGTACCTGTTCGCGTTCCAGCGCATCGACGGCGCAGGCTACGGCCAGGTAGGTCTTGCCGGTACCGGCCGGGCCGATGCCGAAGTTGATGTCGTTGCCGAGGATTTCCTTCACGTAGCGCTGTTGATTCAAGCCGCGTGGGCGAATCATGCCTTTTTTCGTGCGCAGGGCCACGGCAGGTTCCGACGGGGCGTGGTTGTCGAGCTCTTCGACAGCCGACTCCTGCAGGAACAGGTGGACCATGTCCGGCGAAAGTTCGCTCGCCTTGGTTTCCCGATAGAGGCGGCGCAGCAGGTTTTCCGCGGAGGAGGTGTGCTTGGGGTCGCCGATCAGTTCGAACTGGTTCCCGCGGTTGCGGATCTCGATGGCCAGGCGCTGTTCGATCAAGCGCAGGTGCTCGTCGAATTGCCCGCACAGATTGGCGAAGCGGCGAGCCTCAAAGGGCTCGAGAATGAAACGATGAGGTTCGATGGGTGCGTTCAAGGTCGTTTTTAGCCGCCCAGGGGCAATTAAGGTGAAATCAAGGATAACGCCAGTAGGCTGGGTGCGAAAGGTCTTAAGCAGGCGAATCTGATGACAGGGTTTGGCACGGCCACTGTGGGAGCGAGCTTGCTCGCGATGGGGGCCTCACATTCAACCTGGGTATTGACTGTGATACCGCTATCGCGAGCAAGCTCGCTCCCACAGGAAGTACGCGGTCACTGAATCAGCGAACCCCGCAGGGAGTGCGGCTGCGCGGCGTCGATGTGGACGTCGGCGAACTGGCCGATCAGGGCCGGGGTGTCGCAGCGGAAGTTGACGATGCGGTTGTTTTCCGTGCGGCCCTGCAGCTCGCCCGGGTCTTTTTTCGAGTAGTCGGTCACCAGGATCCGCTGGACGGAGCCGACCATTTGTCGGCTGATCTCGAAACCTTGCTGGTTCAAACGATGCTGCAAGGCGTTGAGTCGTTCCTTTTTGACTTCTTCCGGGGTCTCGTCCGCGAGGTCGGCCGCTGGCGTGCCGGGGCGTTGGCTGTAGACGAAGGAATAGGAAAAGTCGAAGCCCACGTCTTCAATGAGCTTCATGGTCTGCTGGAAATCTTTCTCGGTCTCGCCAGGAAAACCGACGATGAAGTCCGAGCTGATGCAGATGCCTGGGACCGCCGCGCGCAGCTTGCGCAGCTTGGATTTGTACTCCAATGCCGTGTGGTTGCGCTTCATGGCCGCGAGGATCCGGTCTGAACCCGATTGCACTGGAAGGTGCAGGTGCTTGACCAGCTCGGGGACTTCGGCGTGGGCCTGGATCAGGCTGTCGGAAAATTCCAGCGGATGGGAGGTGGTGTAGCGGATCCGGTCGATGCCGTCCACCGCCGCCACGACGCGGATCAGCTCGGCGAGGTCCGCCAGGCGCCCGTCATGGGTCAGGCCGCGATAGCCGTTGACGTTCTGCCCCAGCAGGGTCACTTCGCGCACACCGTTTTCCGCCAGGTGGATGATCTCGGCGATCACATCATCGAACGGTCGGCTGACTTCCTCGCCGCGGGTATAGGGCACCACGCAGAAGGTGCAGTACTTGCTGCAGCCTTCCATCACCGACACATAAGCGCTGGGGCCGTCGATGCGAGGCTCAGGCAGGTGGTCGAACTTTTCGATTTCAGGGAACGAAACGTCGACTTGCGGCAATTTGGTCACGCGCGCAGCGTCGATCATCTCGGGCAGGCGGTGCAGGGTCTGCGGGCCGAAAACAACGTCCACGTAGGGCGCACGATCACGGATGGCGGCGCCTTCCTGGCTGGCGACGCAGCCGCCGACCGCGATGACCATCTCCGGGTTGGCCAGCTTCAGTTCACGCCAGCGGCCCAGTTGGGAATACACCCGGTCCTGGGCGCGCTCGCGGATCGAGCAGGTGTTGAGCAGGATCACGTCCGCGTCTTCGGCGCGGGCGGTAACTTCCAGGGCCTGGTGTTCGCCCAGCAGATCGACCATGCGCGAGCTGTCGTACTCGTTCATCTGGCAACCGTGGGTTTCGATGTAAAGCTTCTTGGCCATGGACGGGTTCATCACGTGATTCAAAGAACCGCGCATTATAGGGAACAAGTCCCGCTGTTCCTACCGCTTCGCGAGCAGTGGCTATGCTATAGTTCGCGCCCTCATTTTTACCCGCCGATGTGTTTCGCCAGCCATGACCAAACGTGAAGCTCCAATCTACAAGGTGATTTTCCTCAACCAGGGCCAGGTGTTCGAAATGTACGCCAAGCAGATCTATCAGAGCGATCTGTGGGGTTTCCTGGAAGTCGAGGAATTCGTCTTTGGCGAGCGCACGCAAGTGGTCGTCGACCCGAGCGAAGAAAAGCTCAAGGCGCAGTTCGAAGGCGTGGTGCGCAGCTTCGTGCCGATGCATTCGATTGTGCGCATCGATGAAGTCGAGCGCCTGGGCACGCCGAAAATCAGCGAAGCCCGTGGCGCGGTCGGCAATGTGATGCCGTTTCCGATGCCGATGCCTGAGAAGTAGACCTTAGAACCGAGTTTCCCTCAATCGCGAGCTTGCTCGCGATGAGGCCATTAAAGCCTGCGCAATAATCAAGGCAGCGGTGAGAAGGGCGTACGCCCATCGGCGTTCTGCAATTCCATCAGGTATTTGCGAAAGATCTGCCCCAGCACCTGGGTGGCCACTTCCAACTCATCGCGAGGCATCTGCTCGGCGACTTCGTCGGCGGTGTCCAGGGCTTCTTCGGCACCATTGACCGCTGCCATCTTCAAGACGATATAAGCCTGGACATTGTTGGCCGGCACGCCTTCGCCATGGAAGAACATGCCGCCGAGCTTGAATTGCGCTTGGGCATGGCCTTGCAGCGAGGCTTTTTCGAAATAGTTGAGGGCTTGCTTGAGGTCGCGGGGCGCGGCCTTGCCGTCGTAGTAGAACTCGCCCAACTCGTATTGCGCTTGCGCGTCGCCCGCGTCGGCCGCTTTTTGACAGGCGTCGAGTGCCGGTGCGAGATCTTGTGGCTGGGTGTTGAGGGTGCAACGGCCCATCGCCGGGATCAACAACGAGTTACCGCCTGCCTGTGCATGAACGAGCAGGGGCTGAAGGAGCAACAGGCAGCCCAAGGCAAGGGTGCGGCCGGTGCGGTTCATGGGAATCGACTTACCTCTGAGGGGCGCGTGGATCCTCCGGGGGATCCAATAAGCGCGCATTATGAAATAAGCGGGGCCATCCTTACAAAGTCTTTACTCGTTTTTCTACTGCGAGAAGGCGACGGCAGCCGTTTGTCGGTTAAATAAGCGGAAAAGATGTATCTAGGGCAATGGATAGATCATCGGTGTTGATGTCAGCCAACGTCCGTTATTCCTGGCTGCTCATGAGCGATTCCCCTCCCCGTCCCGGTCATGTTCGATTCTTGTCCCATACAGAAGTTAACTGTCAGGTCTGACAGTAGCGGCATTTCGCATCCCTTGTTAGCGTTTCCCCACGAAGCGGGTCGGCAGACTGCCGGGGTGCGGTCATTCGCCCTATTTTAGCCTCGATTATCGAAGCCGCTGGGAATGGCCAGTGCGGTACGGGCTGGATCCTGGAGGGACCGGTTACGGCTTGCCTACTGAACGGACCCAAAAGGCAATGTTGGAGGCGCTCAACGACATCGTTCTGCACATTCGCTATACGAACCGTTCGAGATAACCCGGGACCGACGGTTTGCCGCTGTGGGCGCTGAACAGGCTATTTGGAAGGAGCTGAAAATGGCTACGGCTGGTTCGCTACACCGCCATACGCCCACTCTGGCCGTCATCGACCCACGGGGCCTGCCGTCCCGCACGGTGCGCTACTGCCGCACGCCATCAGTGCGAGATGCTGGGGTGCGCGTGGAGCGCGTGGTATTCAACGCTGCCGGGCGTGGGGTGGCGCAATGGGACGCGCGACTTTGGTCCCGGCACGAGGCCGGCGAGGCAGTAGCACCGAACCAGGTTACAACCTTCAGTCTGTCAGGGCAGGCGCTGGCGACTGTGAGTGTAGACGCGGGGTGGCGAGTGACGCTGCCGGGCGAAGCCGGACAGGTGCGGGAGGCTTGGGACGGGCGCGGCAGTCACACCCGCTGCGTATTTGATGGCCTGCTGCGCCCGGTGGCGGCATACGAGCAGGTCGCCGGCGAGGCCGAGCGCTGCGTGGAGCGACTGGTCTATGGCGACCCCGCGAAAGCCGACAGCAACCGTTGCGGCCAACTGCTGCGTCACGACGACCCCGCCGGCACGCGACGCTGGCCAAGCTTCAGCCTGCGGGGAAAGGCATTGGCCGAGAGCCGCGCCTTCCTGCAGACGCTGGAGATTGTGGACTGGCCCGAGGACGAGATTGAGCGCGATGCGCTGCTCGAGCCAGAGGTCTTTACCACGACCTGGTCTCACGACGTGTCGGGCGCAGTGCTCATCCAGGTCGATGCGCGTGGTCACGAGCAGCGCCAGGCCTACACGGTTGCAGGACAGCTCAGGGAAAGCGTGCTGACCCTCTCGGGAGGCCCCGCGCTGCGCCTGGTGGACGAGTTGGCCTACAACGCCTTCGGCCAGGTCGAGTCCCAGGTCGCGGGCAACGACGTGCGTAGCACAGCCATCTACGATCCGGCGGACGGCCGCCTGCTGCACTTGGCGGCCAGCCGCCCCGGCGGCGCCGTGCTGCAGGCACTGAGCTATTTTTACGATCAGGTGGGCAATGTGTTGCGCATTGAGGATGGCACCGCGGCGCTCACTTATTTCGCCAATCGCGAGAGTGACGGGATCAACACCTATGTCTACGACAGCCTGTACCAACTGATCGAGGCGACGGGGCGTGAGACCCCGGGCGGCGGCGTTAGTCCTGGGTTGCCGGGAACCATTCCGCTGCCTGGCACCGGAGATCCCAGCATACTCACTCCCTACAGTGAACGTTATGTCTACGATACCGGCGGTAACCTCACCTCGTTGACACACCAAGGGCTGCAGAACTGGGGCAGGCGCGTCGCCGTCTCCCCGGCGAGCAACCGCAGTCTGCCCTGGGCGCAAGATGCCCCCGAGCCGGACGTTGAAAGCGGCTTTGACGCCAACGGCAATCTGAAGTGCTTGGAGGGCCAGGCACTTGAGTGGGGGGTACGTAACCAGTTACAGCAGGCGAGCCAATTGCCGCGCGAGGATGGGGCTGCGGACCGAGAACGCTATATCTATGACAGCAATCAACAGCGAGTACGCAAGGTCACCTTGCGTCAGGCACGAACCATCACTCACGCCGCAGAGGTGCGTTATCTACCGGGATTGGAGCTGCGAACCGACACGGCAACGGGAGAGGTGTTGGATGTGGTCACGGTATCGACTGGCCTGACTCGGGTGCGGGCGCTGCGCTGGCATGCGGGGCGGCCGCCGGGCATACCCAACGATCAGCTGCGTTATCTGATAAATGACCATTTGGGCAGCGCAGTCCTGGAGGTTGATGATCAGGGCCGACTGATGAGCCAGGAGGGATACTATCCGTACGGCGGCACGGCGTGGCGGGCAGCAAGAAATGCCATAGAAGTAAAATACAAGGTCACTCGTTATTCGGGTCAGGAGCGTGATCAGACGGGACTTTTATACTATGGCCTTCGTTACTATATCCCGTGGCTGCAGAAATGGTTGAACCCGGACCCGGCTGGGGCGGTTGATGGGTTGAATCTGTTCAGGATGGTAAAGGGCAATCCCATCGGCCTGGTGGATAAACAGGGACTTGGTGCATTACCGGTCGTTGGCGAGGCTCCGGATGACTACCGATATCTTCCGATAGGTCTGGCATCGATAAATGAAATGAAAGACATTAGACCAGCCGGTAATGCGGCGCCCATAAACGACGATGATTTACTTCATTCAATCGAACCGCCAGAAGCTTTTTCACTTGACAGCGCGAGTCGAGAAACATTTAGCGAAGCTGCGGAGGGGGCCGCATTCACTGGCGTGGCGCATATTCACACCGGTGTAATATATCTTGCTCCATTGCGCGCCAGCGGGCGTTCCATGCCTCATACAAACAGAACCTGGGACAACGCAAAGGTAACGAATATAAGGGGCGAAATAATAAAAGCCCCGCCCATTACGCATAACGATCCGGCGAAACCTATACCGAGCCACACTCAGTTAGCCAGCATGGTTGGAGTTGATCAGAGATATTTGGTTGGTTTCTCGGTAATAAAAGGGGTAGGGGGGACGATCTACAGTATGGGATACACTTCCAGGTCAAGTCAGAATACCCCGCTTGTCGAAGATGCCGACGCTGTGAGTTCCCCAAGCGATTTTGAAAAATTCAAATTTGTCAGGCGCGATGCTTTAGTTGAGTTTACGCATCTCGTTGGTGTTCTTCCTGAACGATGGGCGAATGCTATTCATCAACGCCTGAAGGAAGAGTTTGGAATATCAAACAAAAACCCCAACATCTTTGGTCAAGTGACTCCAATTACGACCGCGCTGCCGCCCCCACCGCCGCCCCCACCGGCGCCCGTGTCACGCCAGCCGATGAGAAGGCCGCGCCTTTAATATACGCAGGTTCGCATAGGCTTAACGTTGCGCTTGAGACATTGACGAAAACAACAAGCGTCAAAGATGATCATTGTTTGAATTGATCTGTAAGCCGTTGAAGCTGAGGGCAGCAGCCAAGCGTTGCACTTGGCTCATGGCGCACCTCCACTCGGAGCGGGGCCACCCAGGCATCTTTCCAAAGTGGCCAGAGAAACAACAGGCAGTGCCTTATCTCAGCGCCATGAAGGCCCGCTCGGCCGCGTCGAGCGTGATCTTCAGTTCCGCCTCGCCATGGGCGATGGAGGTGAAGCCGGCTTCGAACGCGCTTGGCGCCAGGTAGACGCCGCCTTCGAGCATCAGATGGAAGAAGCGCTTGAAGCGGTCGGCGTCGCTGGCCATCACGTCCTCGAAAGTCACGATGTCATCGGCGCCGCTGAAATACAGGCCGAACATGCCGCCGGCCTGGGTGGTGACGAACGGAATGCCCGCTGCGTCGGCGCGCACTTGCAGCCCGTCGAGCAGGCGCGTGGTGAAGTCGGTCAGTTCGGCGTGGAAGCCCGGGCGGCTGATCAGGCGCAGGGTGGTCAGGCCGGCGGCCATCGCCAACGGGTTGCCCGACAGCGTGCCGGCCTGGTAGACCGGGCCCAGTGGCGCGATGCATTCCATGATCGCGCGCTTGCCACCGAAGCAGCCCACCGGCATGCCGCCGCCGATGATCTTGCCAAAGGTGCTCAAGTCCGGCGTCACGCCGTAGTGGGCCTGGGCGCCGCCGAGGGCGACGCGGAAGCCGGTCATCACTTCATCGAAAATCAACACCACGCCGTGCTGGTCGCACAGGCTGCGCAGGCCTTCGAGGAAACCCGGTGCCGGCGGCACGCAGTTCATATTGCCGGCCACCGGCTCGACGATGATGCACGCCACTTCCTGGCCGACTTCGCCGAGCATCTTCTCGACTTCTTCAAGATCGTTGAACGGCAATGTCAGGGTGTGTTTGGCGAACGCCGCCGGCACGCCCGCCGAGCTTGGCACGCCTTGGGTCAACGCGCCGGAACCGGCCTTGACCAGCAGGCTGTCGGAGTGGCCGTGGTAGCAGCCTTCGAATTTGATGATGCTGTCGCGGCCGGTGTAGCCGCGGGCCAGGCGGATCGCACTCATGGTCGCTTCGGTGCCAGAGCTGACCATGCGCACCATTTCCATCGACGGCACGATGGAACAGACCAGGTCCGCCATCTCGGTTTCCATCGCGGTCGGGGCGCCGTAGGACAGGCCGTGTTCCAGCTGCTTGCGCACCGCATCCAGCACGTCCGGATGGCTGTGGCCCAGGATCATCGGGCCCCACGAGCCGACATAGTCAACGTAGCGCTTGTCGTCTTCATCGGTGACATAGGCGCCTTCGGCGTGCTTGAAGAACAGCGGGGTGCCGCCGACGCTCTTGAACGCACGAACGGGCGAGTTCACGCCGCCGGGGATGTGTTTCTGGGCGTTGGCAAACAGGGTTTCGGAACGGGACATGGCAGGGCTCTCGAAAACGGAAAAATGACTATTTGGTGTGCAGCAGGTCGTTGAAGGCGCGGGCGCGGCGCGTCACGTCAGCGGTGCTGTCGGCGCCGAACAGGCCGTGGACCACCGCGAGCAGATCGACCCCATGGGCCACCAGCGGGGCGGCGTTTTCCAAGGTGATGCCGCCGATGGCGCAAATCGGTACATGCAGTTTGATGCGGGCCTGTTCGAGCAGTTCAAGGTTTGCGCTGGGCGCCCCGGGCTTGGTGCTGGAGTTGAAAAAGCGCCCGAACGCGACGTAGCTGGCGCCTTCGTTGATGGCCTGTTCGGCCAGCTCCAGGCTGGCGTGGCAAGTGGAGCCGACGATTGCCTTGTGGCCCAGCAACGCCCGCACCGGCGCCAACGGGCCATCGGTCTGGCCGAGGTGGACACCGACGCCAAGGCGCGCGGCCAATTCGGCGTCATCGTTGATGATCAGTTGGGTCTTGTAGCGCTCGCACAAGTTGCGCAGTGCCTCGGCCTCGCGCAGGCGCCGGGCCTCGTCGCTGCTTTTATCGCGGTACTGCAGCAGGGTCACGCCACCTTCCAGCGCGGCTTCGACATACGCGAGGAACTTGCCGGCCAGCAGTTGGCTGTCGGTCACGGCATAAAGGCCACGTAATTTCATTCCACAGCTCCTGTGCTACGAGCAGAAATCCAGCGGCAGGCGACGCGGTACGAACTGGCCTTTGCCCAGTTGTTCGGCATCGCGCAGGGTGCGCCAGGTATAGTCCAGCGCTGTCTTGACCGCGCTGGCGAGCTGTTCGCCCTGGGCCAACCGGCCGGCGATGGCGCTGGCAAGGGTGCAGCCGGAGCCGTGATAGCTGCCGGGCAAGCGCTGGCAGGTAAACGTCTCGCGGTGTCCGTCACGGCTGTACAGGCGATTATGGACTTCATGCTCGTCGCCGTGGCCGCCGGTGATCAGCAGGTGCTTGACGAAGGGCAGCAATTTTTCTGCGCATTCATCGGCGCTGCCTTCGGGCAACTCGGCGAGGATGCGCGCTTCAGGCAGGTTAGGTGTGGCGATGATGGCCAGGGGCAGCAGGCGTTCGCGCATGGCGTAGCCGACTTCATCCTTGCCCAACCGTCCGCCACCGCCGGCGCGCAGCACCGGATCGCAGACCATCGGCAATTGTGGGTGCGCCTTCAGCAACTCGACCACTGTGTCGACCATCTCCAATGAGCCGAGCATCCCCAGCTTGACCGCCGCGACGGGCGAATCGTTGAGCACGGCATTGGCTTGCGCCAGCACCCACTCGCGGTCGAGCACGCGAAAATCGCTGACGTTGACCGTGTCTTGCACAGTCAGCGCGGTAACGGCCGGGGCGGCGTGACATCCCTGGGCGAGCAGGGCTTCGATATCTGCCTGCAAGCCGGCGCCACCACTTGGGTCGTGGCCGGAGAGACAGAGGACAACGGGGCGAGAGCTGTAGATATTCATGGTGCGCGAGCTTATCACCAAACCTCTTTTATCGGTGATCGGGCTCAAAGGGTTTTGCTGGCGATTATTTTTGTGGTCCGCCAATCGTCAACTTGACCAAAGCAACAGCTCTATCTCAATGCTTGGCGCTGAGACGCCCGTCCTAGAGCCTTTTGTCGGAAAAATTTCCGTGGTGCAAATTGGCCATCAACGGCTATGCTAGGGATGGATCCAACCAATAACAGGTAATGCCGGTTTTACGTCTACTCAGGGAATGGGGGGCTTCCTGACTCAACCGGACAGGCCACGCTGGGGCTTAAATGCGCTATTTGCTGATGTTGCTGCTGTGCTTGTCCCCCTTGGCGAGTGCGCTCGAATTTGATGAATCTACCCAAAGCCTGCCTTTGGGCCATGCCTTGCAGGTTTTTGAAGATGCCAGCGGCACGGCCTCCATCGATGACGTCCTGGCCCAGGCCACGTCCGGTCGTTTCAAATCCCATGACAAGGCAACGCTGAATGCCGGTTACTCACGGTCGGCATTCTGGTTGAAAGTGGATCTGCATTATCGTCCGGCCAATCCCGACGCCCAGCGAACCTGGCTGCTGGAACTGGCGTATCCGCCGCTGGATCACTTGGACTTGTACTTGGCCGACGGCACCGGGGCGTATCGCCTGGTTCGCCAGACGGGCGATGCACTGCCGTTTGCCAGCCGCGAGGTTCGCCAGAACAATTACCTTTTCAGCCTGGATTTCCAACCGGAACAACGCCAGACCGTGTATTTGCGCCTGCAGAGCCAGGGCTCGATCCAGGCGCCGTTGACGCTGTGGTCGAGCACCGCGTACCTGGAGCAGCAGCCGGTGCGCCTGTATGTGTTGGGGACCATTTATGGCGTGTTGCTGGGGATGCTGGTCTACAACCTGTTCATTTACCTGAGCGTGCGCGACACCAGCTATTTGTATTACATCTTTTATATCGCCTCGTTCGGCCTGTATCAGCTGTCGGTCAACGGCGCGGCGGTGGAGTATTTCTGGCCGGACAATCCTTGGTGGGCCAACGCTGCGACACCATTCTTCATCGGCTGCGCGGGCCTGTTCGGCAGCCAGTTCGCCCGCAGTTTCCTGCAGACCGCGCAATACAGTCGTTGGGTCGATCGAGTATTGCTTGTGCTGATTGCCTACGGCGCCGTGGTGGTGGGGCTGTCGTTGATGACCAGCTATGCCCTGGCGCTACGCCTGGCGACGGCGTTGGCCCTGGTGTTTACCGTGGTGATCTTTGCCGCCGGGCTATTCGTCTGGTGGCGTGGCCTGCGGGTCGCGCGTTATTTCATCATCGCCTGGTCGGCGTTCCTGCTGGGAGGCATCGTCAACACGCTGATGGTGTTGGGTTACCTGCCGAACATTTTCCTGACCATGTACGCCAGCCAGATCGGTTCTGCTATCGAAGTAGCGCTGTTGTCGCTGGCCCTGGCGGATCGCATCAACGCGATGCGCGAGCAGCAAGCCCAGACGCTGTTCGACGCCGGTCAGAAACTCGAAGTGCTCAACCAGCAGTTGGCCCAGGGCAACAAACTCAAGGACGAATTCCTCGCCACCCTGACCCACGAGTTGCGCACGCCAATGAACGGTGTGATTGGCTCCCTGGAGTTGATGGAAACCGTCGAGATGGACGAGGAGCTCACGCAGTATCAACAGACTGCGGCCGGTTCGGCGCGGGACATGATGCGCATGGTCAACGGTATGCTCACGCTCACCGAGTTGCAGGCCGGCAAGCTCAAGGTCTACCCGGCACCGTTCAGCCTGCGCGGTGTGACTGACGCCTTGCAGGTGCAGTTTGGTGCCAACGCGGCGGCCAAGGGCCTGGATTTCAAGGTCGACATTGGCCCCGGCCTGGCGGATCGATTGGTCGGTGACAGCGGTAAACTGGCCCAGTGCCTGGAATGCCTGTTGGACAACGCCATCAAGTTCACCCGCTCGGGTGGCGTTGCGCTGCGGGTCAGCGGGCGGCCGTCGGAGCTGGATCGCCTGGTGCTGTCATTCGCGGTGATCGATACCGGCATCGGTTTCACCGATCTCGGCGAGGCGACGTTGTACCAGCGCTTCTTCCAGCTCGACGGCTCGATGACGCGCGAATACGGCGGCCTTGGCGTGGGCTTGGCGATCTGCCGCCAGTTGGTCGAACTGCTCGGCGGGCGCCTGACCCATATTTCCGAGCCGGGGCGCGGCAGCCGTTTCCAGCTCGACGTTGAATTCGACATTGCGTTGCCAGTGGCCATCCCGACGCCATTTTCCTTCAACGGACGCCGGGATTCGCGCCAGCCTCAGGATTGCACGGTGCTGCTGGCGGACGACAACACCATCGATCAGTTGGTCATGCGCGGCATGCTGCTGAAATTGGGTTATCGGGTGCGCACCGCCGACAACGGTCGAGCCGCCCTGGACCTGCTACAGAGCGACAGTTTTGACGCGGTGCTCCTCGATTGCCAATCGGCGCCGCCGGACGGCGTTTCTCTCTGCTGCCAGATCCGCGCGCTGTCCGGTTGCGAGGATTTGCCGGTGCTGGTGGTCAGCCCGAACCTCGAGCAGGAGCGTTGCCCCTCCGGAGCCTTGGTCGATTACTTGAGCAAACCGGTGAAATTCGAGGTGCTCCAGGCGATTCTGCAGCGACGCGTGCTTTGTCCGAAACAGGGTGAAAGCGCCGATATTTAGGCGGATATGCCACTTTGATCGGCCAGGGGGCGGTGCTTAACTGGATCCCTGCTGGCCGACCGAGGAGCCCCGTCATGAACCTGCATCAGTTCGCCGAAACCCACGACGTCACCAATCAACCGCCGTCCCTGGACGGTGCCAACCTGTACCGCATCGATCTGCCGCTGCAACAGTGGTCTCGGCGCTTCGGTGCTGATTGGGCGCAGGCGCGGATCGACGCCTACGGTGCGCTGGCCGGCGGGCCGTTGATGGAAGCGGGATTCCTGGCCAACCAGAACAAGCCGGTATTTTCCAGTCACGACCGCTACGGCCACCGTGTCGACCTGGTGGAGTTTCATCCCGCGTATCACCAGCTGATGCGTACCGCCATCGAGCACGGCTTGCCCAGCCTGCCGTGGGCCCATCCGCAGCCTGGCGCCCATGTCGCCCGCGCTTCGATGACTTACCTGCACAGCCAAGCCGAAGCCGGAACCGGTTGCCCGCTGACCATGACTTTCGCGAGCGTGCCGGCGCTGCGCCTGCAACCTGATCTGGCCGAGCATTGGGTGCCAAAAGTGCTCGCCACACAATACGACTCGCGCAACGTCGGCATGGCCCATAAGGCCGGGGTGACGATTGGCATGGCGATGACCGAAAAACAAGGCGGCACGGACGTACGGGCCAACACCACCAAGGCCTACCCGGTGGGCGCCAGCGGGCCTGGCCAGGCCTACGAACTGGTGGGGCATAAATGGTTTTGCTCGGCACCGATGTGCGACGCCTTCCTCACCCTGGCCCAGACCGACAAGGGCCTGACCTGTTTCCTGCTGCCGCGTCATCGCCCGGATGACACGCGCAATCAGTTTTATATCCAGCGGCTGAAAAACAAACTGGGAAACTGTTCCAACGCGTCCAGCGAAGTCGAGTTCCGTGGCGCCCTGGCCTGGATGGTCGGCGAAGAGGGCCGAGGCGTGCCGACGATCATCGAGATGGTCGCCATGACCCGTTTCGATTGCATGGTCGGCTCCAGCGCACTGATGCGCCAGGCCTTGACCCAGGCCAGCCACCACTGCGCGCACCGCCTGGTTGGCGGCAAGGTGTTGAGTGAGCAGCCGCTGATGCAAAACGTGCTCGCCGACCTGGCCTTGGAAAGCGAAGCCGCGTTGGCGCTGAGCCTGCGCATGGGGCGGGCGCTGGATCAGCTCGACGACGAACACGAAGCCAAGTTCGCTAGGCTGGTGACGGCGGTGGGCAAGTATTGGATCTGCAAGCGCGCCCCCGCGATGATCAACGAAGCCGCGGAATGCATGGGCGGGGCCGGCTACGTCGAAGACAGCATCCTGCCGCGCCTGTACCGTGAAGCGCCGGTCAATTCGACGTGGGAGGGTTCCGGCAACGTGCAGTGCCTGGATGTGCTGCGGGCTCTGTCCAAGGAACCGGGCGTACTCGAGGTGCTGTTCAACGAATTGGGCGACGGCCATGGCGACAAACGCCTGGCTCGCCACATCGACCAGTTGCACGCGGCATTCAAGGACACCGACGACATCCAGTACCGCGCCCGGCAATTGACCGAAGACATCGCCGTCGGCCTGCAAGCGAGACTGCTGCTCGAGGCGGGCAATAGCGAAGTCAGCGATGCCTTCATCGCCAGTCGCCTGGGCTCGACCGGTCGGGTCTACGGTGCCCTGCCTCGGGGCTTGAATGTCGAGGCGATCGTCGCCCGCTCGACCCCGCAGGGTTTCTGAAACAACCCTACCTATTGTGGGAACGATCGAGTCCACTACGCCACTGTTCCCGTCCGGCGGCGATGCAGGCAAGATGAAGGCCTGCAAGTCAGAACACAGGAAGCTGATCGTGACCGAAGCGTTTATTGTCGTTCAAACCGCCGAACAAGCCGTGGATCGGCTGGCGGCCCTGCACGAGCGTGCGACCACTGCGCTGAACCAGGCGCTCAAGCGTTATCTCAAGGATCGCGTCGAGCCGGATGCCGAGCAACGGGCCTTGTTTCGCTACCCGGCCCTGCGCTTGACCTATCATTGTCACGGCGAAGTCCCGCAAACCACTCGCGCCTACGCCAAGGTCCAGCTGCCGGGCACTTACAGCGTCACCGTCACCCACCCGGCCGCGTTTCGCAAATACCTGCTGGAACAGCTCGTGCCGTTGATGCACGACTTCACCGTCACCGTCGAGGTGGGTGTCAGCGAGCAGAACATTCCGTACCCGTACGTGGTGGAGCAGGGCGACGAGCTCGCCGGCTCCGGTGTGACTGCCGCGGTGCTGGCGCGAGTCTTCCCCAGCACCGATCTGTCAGCTGCCACCGATGGCATCGCCGACGGTCTCTACGATTGGGAAAACACCGACCCGCTGCCCCTGGCGCTGTTCGACGCCGCGCGGGTGGATTTCTCCTTGCGCCGGCTGGTGCACTACACCGGCAGCGACTGGCGCCATGTGCAGCCGTGGATCCTGCTCACCAACTACCACCGTTATGTCGACCAGTTCATTGTCCACGGCCTTGAGCAATTGCGCAGTGACCCGCGCTTCGTGCGGATGGTGTTGCCGGGCAACGTGATCATCGACAAGAACATGGATCACGGCGAAGCCTCTGCCATCGCCGCGGGCGTGGTCTGGCACCGCTACCAGATGCCGGCCTATCACTTGCAGGCCAGCGATGGCCATGGCGTGACCCTGGTGAACATCGGCGTCGGTCCGTCCAACGCCAAGAACATCACCGACCACCTGGCCGTGCTCCGTCCGCATTGCTGGCTGATGATCGGTCACTGTGGCGGGCTGCGGCAGTCCCAGACCATCGGCGACTACGTGCTGGCCCATGCCTACATGCGCCGCGATGGCATTCTCGACCGCGTGGTGCCGCCGAACATCCCGATCCCGGCCCTGGCCGAAGTGCAACTGGCACTCCAGCAGGCGGCGGCGAACATCACCGGCGAAAAAGGCGACGAGCTGAAAAAACGCTTGCGCACCGGCACTGTGCTGACCTACGACGATCGCAACTGGGAATTGCGCTGGGCCCAGGAACGGCCGCTGATCAACCTCTCCCGCGCGGTTGCGGTGGACATGGAAAGCGGCACCATCGCCGCCCAGGGTTATCGGCTGCGGGTGCCTTATGGCACGTTGCTTTGTGTTTCGGACAAGCCGCTGCACAGCGAGATCAAGCTACCGGGTTCCGCCAACGCGTTCTACGAGCGGGCGGTCAACCAGCACCTGAAGATCGGGATCGCCGCGCTGGACCTGTTGCGTAACGAACTCAATTCGTTGCATTCGCGAAAACTGCGCAGCTTCGACGAGCCGCCGTTCCGCTGATCGGGTAGTGGTCATTTAACGGTCGGGCCACTAGCATGGTCGGCCCAGACCGTTAGATGTTGTCGCTGCCATGCCCCGTCCGCCCCGTCCCGTTTCCCGCCGCCCTGGCGCGAAGCCTCCAGCCTCCGCCCCGCGCCGCGTGGCCAAGGCGCCTCCGACCGAGCCGAAACTGATCCTGTTCAACAAACCCTTCGATGTACTGACGCAATTCAGCGACGGTGAAGGGCGCGCCACGCTCAAGGATTTTATCGACGTGCCCGGCATCTACCCGGCCGGTCGCCTGGACCGTGACAGCGAAGGGCTGTTGTTGCTCACCAACGATGGACAGTTGCAGGCGCGCATCGCCGACCCCAAGCACAAACTGGCCAAGACGTACTGGGTCCAAGTCGAGGGGGAGCCGAGCGACGAACAGTTGCAGCGCCTGCGTGCCGGTGTGGAGCTGAACGATGGCATGACGCTGCCGGCCGAGGCCCGCCAATTGGAAGAACCGCAATTGTGGCCGCGCAATCCACCGGTGCGCTTTCGTAAAAGCGTACCGACGTCTTGGCTGGAATTGGTCATTCGCGAAGGGCGCAACCGCCAGGTGCGACGCATGACTGCCGCCGTGGGGTTGCCGACCTTGCGCCTGGTGCGCGTCAGGATTGGCGACTGGACAATCGAAGGACTCGACCAAGGCCAGTGGAAGCAAGTGCCAGCGCGTCTATAGCGTGCCGGATTCGATCAGGCCGATCACCACGCTCTTGATGATGAACGCCGCCACGCCCAGGCCCAGCACGAAAAACAGGATGAACGAACCAAAGCGTCCGGCCTTGGACTTCTTCGCCAGGTCCCAGACGATAAAGCCCATGAAAATGATCAGGATGCTGACCAGGCCGGTCATCATCCACTCTTCGAAAACAGCAGGATCCATCGGGGCACTCCGGCGTGGACGCGGTTGTAAAAAAGGCGGGGCGAGTATACGGCATGGGGGCGGGGTGCAGGATTGGGCTGCGGCGGTGTGTCGCAGCTATCCATCGCCTGGGCTGACGCCATCGCGAGCAAGCTCGCTCCCACAGGGACTTGGGGCGCTCGCAGATGTTGCGTTCGCCTGGATCCCATGTGGGAGCGAGCTTGCTCGCGATGGCGGCTTCAGCTGCGCAGATGCGTCAGCGGCAGCTCAGTGCTGTTGAGCACCTGGTTCAGCACGAAACTTGACCGCACGCTGGTGACCCCTTCGATCCGCGTCAGATGCCCCAACAGCAGTTTCTGGTAATGGTCCATGTCCGGTACCACCACCTTGAGCTGGTAGTCCGCATCAATGCCGGTGACCAGGCTGCACTCCTGCACTTGCGGCAGGTTGCGGATCGCGGCTTCGAAGGTTTCGAAGCGATCGGGGGTGTGGCGGTCCATGCCGATCAGCACGTAGGCGGTCAGGCTCAGGCCCAGCATCTTGCGGTCGAGCAGGGCGACCTGACGGGTGATGTAGCCGTCGTCTTCCAACTGCTTGACCCGCCGCGAGCACGGCGAGGGTGACAGGCCGATGCGTTCGGCCAATTCCTGGTTGGAGATACGCGCGTCGCGCTGCAATTCCGCCAGAATACTCAGGTCGTAACGGTCGAGTTTGCTCATCGAGCGGGCCTTTATTCGGTTAATTGCGTGAGATTATCCTTCCAAGGCTAAAAATTGCGCAAGTGGAGTTTATTCAAGCAATCTTCGCAATCCCCTGCTGGCGCCTCGGGCCTATGCTTACCACCAAGATCACTGCTCGGACAAACAGTCCAGTGCAGCCCGCCCAATCCGGCCGGCTGCGGTCGCAGTACCCACCGGTACTGGCAGACCCCCGAGCTGCACACTGTCCAGAAGACGGCGTGAGGTGAGCCGACGTCAAAAGCGTCGCGCACGGACGAAGTTCTCAAGGGGAGGCCGACGGGCCTCCCTTTTTTATGCCTGCGAAATAAACCTCGCGCCTGATAACCTGTCGCAGAACCGGCCTGGGCTTTCCCAGTCTTACTTTCAGGCCCCGAACCGTTGTGAGGAATTTCATGAAGTCGCGCATCTGGCGTTTGGCAGGTGTTGGTCTGTTGTGGGCAAGTGTCAGTGCGCAGGGAATGGCCGACGATCAGCAAAACCGTGGCGGCCCGGAAGGCGGCCCGGGGCAGAACGGACGAGGTGGCAATGGCCAGGGTTATCCAGGCCAGCCCCGGCAGCAAAGCAACGAGATCATCCGGGGCGACAACAGTCGACAGTTCGAGGTCCGGCCGCAAAATCCGGGTGGGCAGCAGTATGATCGTCCACCACAAGATCCCAATGCTTACGATCGCCCGCCGCAACAACAATCCGGTAATAACCTGCCGATCCAGGGCCGGCCCGACAGCGTGACCCAGACCCGTGAACCGCAACCGGGCTACTATCGCGACATCCCGCGTCGCAACGATGGCTACCCGAACTCGGGCCCACGACCCGGGCACGATGGTCGTCCCGACCAGCATTGGCCTGGCCGGCCCGATGGCCATGGCAACGGCTGGGGGCCGGGACCTCAATATCGCCCGGGGTATGTAATCGACCGTTTCCCTGATCGCAATTATCGCGTGCCCTATCGCGGCCACGATTATTTCTACTCCGGTGGCTACTGGTATCGCCCCCAAGGGCCACGTTATGTCGTGGTCCAGCCGCCACGGGGCATTCGTACCCGCTACCTGCCCGACTATGCCCGTGAGGTCTGGATCGGCAGCTCGCTGTTCTTCCTCGCCGCCGGCGCCTACTACATCTATGAAGCCAATACGCAGGATTACGTTGTGGTCGACGCGCCGGTCGCCAACCCGCAGCCGCAACCGCAGGGCAACAGTTTTGATGTGGTGGCTTACCCGGCGAACGGCCAGTCCCGGGAGCAGGTCAATCAGGACGGCTACGATTGCTACCGCTGGGCGGTGCAGCAGAGTGGGTTCGACCCGCGCAACTACACCTACCCGCCGGCGCCGGAAGTGGTGCAGGCCTATCGCCAGGCGCAGGGCAATTGCTTGAGTAGTCGTGGGTATCAGGTGACGTACTGATCACTCGAAGCAGAAACACGGGGTTCGGCATCAAGCGCTGGCGCGCTTCACCACTTCCGACGGATCTGCATGCACCAGCACTTCGGCCTTCGGATAAGCGCGATGTATCGCATCGGCGGCCTGATCGCTGATGCCGTGGGCCACTGACAGGGTCAATTCCCCGGGCAATTCCAGGTGCAGTTGGACAAACCAATGGTTGCCGGAGATCCGCGTACGCAGGTCATGGGCGCCGAGCACGCCGGGCACCGCACAGGCCAGCTCCAGCATGTGCCGGCTGACGTCGGGCGGCAGCTCTTCATCCATCAGCACGGCGAAGCTTTCCCGGGCGATCTGGATGGCGCTCCACAAGATGTACGCCGCGATGCCCAGGCCGAACCAGGCGTCGAATCGGTACCAGCCGAGCCCAGCCAGGACCAGCGCCACCAGGATGCTGCCGTTGAGCAACAAATCCGAGCGGTAATGCAGCGAATCGGCGCGCACGGCATTGGAGCCGGTGGCGCGGATGACCCGATGCTGCAGCGCCAACAGGGCAAGGGTCATGACCAGGGAAAACACGATCACGCCGACACTGAGCCAGGGCGCATCCACGGGCACCGGGTTTTTCAGCCGCTCGAAGGCCTGCAACGCGATCAGTACCGCACTGCCACCGATAAACAGGGCCTGGGCCATGCCGGCCAGGGATTCGGCCTTGCCATGCCCGTAGCGATGATCGTCATCGGCAGGGCGCAGCGCGTAATGCACCGCCAGCAGATTGAGCAGCGAGGTGACGCCGTCCAGCGCCGAGTCGGTCAGGCCGGCGAGCATGCTCACCGAGCCGCTGAGCCACCAGGCCAACGCCTTGGCGACGATCAAGACAAATGCCACGGCCACCGACGCCCGGGTGGCCAGGCGCAACAGGCGAGCGTGTTCGATGCTGGTGGTCATGGCGCGGTCTTCCTTGGGTTACGCCTGTTATGCGGCGGGTATGAGACCGAACGCGGCCAATTGCTGGACGTTGCCCTTGTGCTGGATAAGGCGAGGGTCGTCCAGCGGGAAGCTGCGGCCCAACTCGCTTTCCAGGATCGCTTGCAGCTTTTGGTTATTGATCGTGCCGTCGGGGTTGATGGCCGGCTTGAGTTTCTCCGGCTCGATCTGGACGCTGCGGCCCGGTTCGAAATAGATCGCGCCAGTGGCGAAGTCGACGGCGAAGGCGATCAGGCCGGGGATGATATAGAACAGCAGGCCGACGGCATCGAGGGCGGCGATGGCCGGGTCGATCTTGCCTTCGATCTGGCCGCGACGGTCCGGGTAGAAGATCGAGCCACACGCGCTGATCTGGGTCAGCAGGGTGGCGACCAGGACGCCGCCGATCACGCGAAAGGGAATACGCATAGCAATCTCCTGAGCAGGTATGGGCGTTGCTGGTTGGAGTCCAGACCACGCCAAACAGTTCGCCGTTATACTCGGCCCTCTGTTTTGGAGCCAGCATGATTTCTTTGCCGATTGATGAAGTTTTACCCGCGCTGCGCCAAGCCCTGGCCTCGCGCCACGAAGCGGTGCTCGAAGCCCCCCCCGGCGCCGGTAAAACCACCCGTGTTCCTCTGGCCCTGCTGAACGAGCCCTGGCTGGCCGGGCAGACCATCCTCATGCTCGAACCCCGGCGCCTGGCGGCACGGGCGGCGGCCGAGCGCCTGGCCAGCGAGCTGGGGGAAAAAATCGGTGAAACCGTCGGCTACCGGATTCGCCTCGACAGCAAGGTTGGCCCCACTACGCGCATCGAAGTGGTCACCGAAGGCATCCTCACCCGCCGCCTGCAGGATGATCCGGCACTGGAAGACGTGGGGCTGCTGATCTTCGATGAGTTCCATGAGCGCAGCCTCGACGCCGACCTCGCCCTGGCCCTGAGCCTCAATGGCCGCGAGCTGTTTCGCGAAGACCAGCCGCTGAAAATCCTGCTGATGTCCGCGACCCTGGAAGGCGAGCGCCTGGCCGGGCTGTTGGACGACGCGCCGATCCTGCGCAGCGAAGGACGTATGTTTCCGGTGTCGGTGCGTTGGGGCCGGCCGTTCCAGCCCGGCGAGTTCATCGAGCCACGACTGGTGCAGACCGTGCTCGAAGCGCTGCACGACGAGACCGGCAGCGTGCTTGTGTTCCTGCCCGGGCAGGCGGAGATTCGTCGCGTTCATCAACAGTTGGCCGAGGCCCTCGGTGACGGCGGCAACGTCTTGCTATGCCCGTTGCATGGCGAACTGGACCTCGCTGCCCAGCGCGCCGCCATCGATCCGGCACCGCCCGGCCAACGCAAAGTCGTGCTGGCCACCAACATTGCCGAGACGAGCCTGACCATCAACGGTGTGCGGGTAGTGGTGGACGCCGGCCTTGCCCGCGTGCCGCGATTCGATCCGGGCAGCGGCATGACCCGTCTCGACACCCAGCGCATCTCCCGCGCCAGCGCGACCCAGCGGGCCGGTCGTGCCGGGCGCCTGGAGCCGGGGGTGTGCTATCGGCTGTGGTCCGAAGACCAGCACGAACAGTTGGCCGCCTACGGCAGTGCCGAGATTCTCTCGGCGGACCTGGCCGGGTTGGCCCTGCAATTGGGACGCTGGGGCGTGACGCCGCAGCAGTTGGTGTGGCTAGACGTTCCGCCGACTGCCGCGTATGCCCAGGCCCAGGACCTGCTGCAACGTCTCGGCGCACTCGACGGCGGCCAACTGACCCGCCACGGCCAGTCTATGGCCGAACTGCCGGCCCATCCGCGAATCGCACACTTACTGTTGCGTGGCCAGGCGCTGGGGTTGGCGGACATGGCCTGCAACGTGGCGGCGCTGCTGGGCGAGCGCGACATCCTGCGCGGCGCCGGGGCGGATCTGCACAGCCGTCTGGTCTTGTTGTCCGGTGAAGAGCGAGCAGCACGCGGCGCCCAGGGTGGCGTTCAGCGAGCGCGGCAATTGGCCCGGCAATATCGCGGCTATCTGCGGGGCAAGGCCGAGGAAGCCGTCGCCGATCCCGATCATCCACGCTGGCTCGGTGCATTGTTGGCGTTGGCCTATCCGGATCGTGTCGCCCAGCAACGGCGCCCCGGCGGCGCGGAATATCGCCTGGCCAACGGCCGTGCGGCGCTGTTCGCCGAGGCCGACAGCCTGATGAAACAACCCTGGCTGGTCATCGCCGATTTGGGCAGCCGCCAGGGCCAGCGGGAAGAGCGGATCTACCTGGCGACGGATTTCGACCCGTCCCTGTTTGATTCAGTGCTGGCCGAACAGGTGCATACGGTCGATCAACTGGACTGGGACGAGCGCGAAGGCGTGCTGCGGGCTGAGCGTCAGCGCAAGGTCGGCGAACTGGTGCTCAGCCGCGAGCCGATGACCGGCCTGGATGAGGCGGCCCGCAGCCAGGCACTGGTCAATCTGGTCCGGCGCAAAGGCCTCGAACTGCTGCCGTGGACGCCGGAGTTGCGGCAATGGCAGGCGCGCGTGGCGCTGTTGCGTCGGCTCGATAGGGAGAGCAAGGGCGAAAGCGAATGGCCGGACGTCAGCGATGCGGCGTTGCTGGAGAGCCTCGAGCACTGGTTGATGCCTTTCCTGGGGCGGGTGTCGCGACTCAGTCATTTCGCCAACCTGGATCTGTCGAGCATCGTCCACAACCTGCTGCCCTGGCCACTGCCGCAACGCTTGGACGAACAGGCGCCGCACCATTTGAGCGTGCCTTCCGGGTCGTCGATTCGCCTGGACTACAGCGAACATCCACCGATCCTGGCGGTGCGCTTGCAGGAACTCTTCGGCCTGTCCGACACCCCGCGCATCGCCGGCGGACGGCAGGTGGTCAAGCTGCACTTGTTATCGCCGGCACGTCGACCGGTGCAGGTCACCCAGGATTTGGCGAACTTCTGGCGCAGCACCTATGCCGAGGTGAAGAAAGACCTCAAGGGGCGTTATCCCAAGCATTACTGGCCGGATGATCCGCTGGTGGCGGAAGCGACGGCGCGGGCCAAGCCGCGCAAATAACCTGATTCCACCGCAGTGGGCAAGGCGAGTCTGACTAAGGCATCGCCGGCAACAGAAACCGCGCAATCACCGGCAAATGGTCGGAGATTCGCAACGTGTCGTCCTGCCGGACCTGGGCTTCGACCCGCTTGAGGCGCGGACTGTAGAACAGGTAGTCGACGGTCCGGTCGGGGCCGTTGAGGCCCGGGTCGTTGGGGTAGTGGGTCAGCCAGTGTGCGCGGTCGATGCCACTGGCCTCGTTGTTGGTGGGGATCATCGGGTATTTATCCCACAACAGGTGCAGCTCACTGTCGGCGGAGTAGGGCGAGCGCTGTTCGGATGCCAGGCGCCTGTATTGGCCCAGGGGCAACAGGTTGAAATCGCCACCGATCAGCCAGGGCGTGCCGGCCGACTCCAGCTTGTCGAGGGACTTGGACACGGCACCGATCTGTTTCTGCGCGGTGTCGTCCGGTTGCGTGGCCCGCTCCAGGTGCGTATTGAGCACTGCCAGCTGCCCCCCGCCGTCCAGGGGCAGGTAGCTCACGAGCAGGGCGTTTTTCGGCTGGAACTGGCGGCTGATGAAGTTCTCATCAGCCACCGGCAATTGCACTCGCTCGGCGTGGTCGATGCGGTAGCGGCTCAGCGTCGCCAACTGCCGGCCGACGCTGCCGAAGATCCTCGGGTTGGGGATGAAATCGGCTTTCCAATCGAACGCGCTGGTGCCGCACGGGTAGAGGTCGGCCAGGCGTTCCTGCAACAGCTTGAGCTGGTCCTGGTAGGCGCTGGCCTTGGCGCCGTTGTCGAGTTCCTGGAGCAACACCACATCCGGTTGCTCGTCGCGAATGACCCGGGCCACTTCGTCCAGGCTGAAGGCCATGTCTTCCGGGGTCGGGCTTTCATCGTTGCCGCGGGCCAGGTCGTGCCAGAACACGTAGCGCTTGCCGGCCAGGAATTGCACGTTCCAGGTCATCACCTTCAAGGCTTGGCCTGGCATCAACGACGCGGCGTTCGCGGCACAGCTGACGGGCAGCGTTTCCCGGGCCTGGGGACGCCATGTCAGGCCATAAACCGAAAAGGCGCCGATGCCGATAATCAACAACAGGCCCAGCAGGGCGTATCGCAGCAGACGGGTCATGATTCAGGTTTTTCCGCAATCAACATGAACATGCGGAACAGCACCACCGTGGTGAACAGTTGCAGGAAGCTGTGGATGCTGTCGATCAGCAAACTGACCAAGGGGTTCTGCGGCGGCGGATACACCGAGACGCTGGCGCCCTTGAGCAGCCACAACGGGATCATCACGGCCAGGATGCACAGCAGGATTCGCCAGAAATGACCGCGACTCATGCGCAGGCTTTCCTTCATCGCAGCCAGTGGCGCCATGCCTTTGAGCACCAACAGGTATTCACCGAAGGCGAGGACGACCATCAGCCATAGTCCCGGCAGGAAATACAACGAGATGCCAATCAGGATCAGCAGCGTATTGAGGGCGGTCAGCAAGGCGAAGCGTGGCCATTGCAGGAGCGACGCCGCTAACAGATCGCGGGGGCGAGGGGCTTCGCCACGACTGCGGGCGTCGAGAAACAGAATCAACGCCGCCGTGTACAGCGGGTACACCAATAACCCGACGATCACGCTGTAGCCGGAAAAATCGTCGGCCCCGACGGCGCTGTCCACCCCTTGCTGCAGCACCGCCTCGAGTATCACCAGCGGCAGGCACAACTGGGCGATGCGGCCCAGATGGCGCTTGAAAAAATACAAGGAGTCACGCAGTACTTCTAACGGATTCATGGGTCGGTATCGCAATTCAGAAAAGCGGTCCGACACTTTACCCATCAGCCGCCCGCATAAACAAACGTAAACATCAGGTAAAGAGCGTTGAAAGCGTCTTGGCGGACCCCATTACTGACGGGCACCGGTCTTATGCGGACCGGCTTGGTTTTTTATCCGGCAATCTGATGAGGTCGCCATGAACAGCGAAGAACAAACCCTGATCGATGGACTGTTTTCACGGCTGCAACAGGCCGAAAAGGATTCAGCCCCACGCGACGCCCAGGCCGAGGCGCGGATCAAGGAACATTTGGCCAAGCAGCCTGCGGCAGGTTATTTCATGGCCCAGGCGATCCTGGTGCAAGAGGCGGCGATCAAGCGCCTGGACGAGCAGAACACCCAGCTCACCCAGCAGATCGAACAACTGCAAGCGCAGTTGCAGCAGTCCCGCAGCCAGGCATCTGCCCCAAGCGGTGGCGGTGGTTTCCTCTCGAGCATCTTCGGCGGCAGTAACCGCGATTCCCGCCCCGCGAGCGCGCCGGCCTCCAGCGGAGGCGGCTGGCGCGAACCGGCGCGCCCATCTTTCAATGCGCCGACACAGCAGGGCTTCGGCGCCGCGCCGGGCAACTATGGTGCGCCGCCGCAGCAAGCCCCGGCGGCGGGCAGCTTCCTCGGCGGAGCGCTGAAGACCGCAGCGGGCGTGGCCGGTGGCGTGATGTTGGCTCAAGGCATCAGCAGCCTGTTCTACAGCAATCAACCCCAGGAAATCGTCGAGGTTCTCAAGGAGGAACCGGCCCAACCCGTCAACGACACTGCCAACAGTGGCGACAATGGCTGGAGTGACGAGCCGCGCGTGGCTGACAACGACACCTATGGCAATGACCAAGGCGGGTTTAGCGACGCGGATTACAGCGACGATTCATCTTTCTTCGGCGACGACGACTCCTTCGTCTGACCCGCCATTCGTCCGGGGCGCCCTGGCGCCTCGAGGCGATTACTCGCAGAACATTCCTCGAGGCTGGCATACTGGGCGACTTTTCGGGCCGGGTGGCCTGCGCGCGTGCGTATCAACGAGGAAACGCGGTGAAAAAAATTGCAGTGTTCGCCGATGTCCAGAACCTCTACTACACCGTACGCCAAGCCTATGGCTGCCATTTCAACTATGCGGCGCTGTGGGCTGATGTCAGCAAGCAGGGGCAGATCGTCGAGGCCTATGCCTACGCGATCGATCGCGGCGACAGCAAGCAACAGCAGTTCCAGCAGATCCTGCGCAACCTGGGTTTCACTGTGAAGCTCAAGCCCTATATCCAGCGCAGCGACGGCTCGGCCAAGGGCGACTGGGACGTGGGCATTACCCTCGACATCATGGACGCCGCCGATCACGTCGATGAGGTGGTGCTGGCCTCAGGCGATGGCGATTTCGACATGTTGCTCGAACGCATCATCAGCAAGCACGGCGTGCAAGCGGTGGCCTACGGTGTGCCGGGGCTGACCGCCAATTCACTGATCCGCGCCGCCAGCCGCTACGTGCCCATCGAAGGCGCGCTGCTGCTCAAGAATTGATCTTCAAGGAGCCCCACAGGTTTGGAACGCATCGCAGTCATCGACTTTGAAACCACCGGCATCACCCCGAGCAGCAGTTGCCGGGCCACGGAAATCGCCGTGGTGATCCTTGAACAAGGCCGAATCGTCGACCGTTATCAGAGCCTGATGAATGCCGGTGTGCGCGTCCCTGCGTTTATCGAGCAACTGACCGGCATCAGCAACGCCATGCTGCGCAACGCACCTGCGGCTGAAAAGGTGATGAATGAGGTCAACGAGTTTGTCGGCATCACGCCGCTGCTGGCGCATAACGCCGCGTTCGACCAGAAGTTCTGGGACTTCGAACTCGGGCGCATCAAGCGCACCCGCCTGCAGAACTTTGCCTGTTCATTGTTGCTGGCCCGACGCTTGATGCCATCGGCACCGAACCACAAGCTCGGCACGCTCAACGCCTTCGCCTGTCTTCCCCACACCGGCCAGGCTCACCGGGCCATGGCCGATGCCGAAATGGCCGCCAACCTCACCGCGCACCTCGCCGCGGAATTACGCCAGAAGCATGGGCTGCGGGAACTGTCCCACGACCTGCTGTGCAGTTTGCAGAAAGTGCCGGCGGCGAAGATCAACGAGCACCTCAAGCGGCATCGCGGGTTCTGAAGGCGCTGGGAAACCCCGTGGGGGCGGGCAAGCCCGCTCCCAGATTGAAAAGTGTATGGCTCGGATAAACAGGTTTTGTAACTTAATTTCTGTCGAGCGCCTTTTTAGAATGACGGGTTTCATCGTCCTGACTTCGAGTTGAACATGCCTGGCACACGCCGTTTTCCCTTGCCGTTGATCGCTGCCTTCTTCGCCTTGTACGTCATCTGGGGTTCGACCTACCTGGTGATTCGCATTGGCGTCGAGCATTGGCCGCCGTTGTTGCTGGCGGGGATTCGTTTCGTGATTGCCGGATCGCTGATGTACGGCTTCCTGCGCTGGCGCGGGGCACCGGCACCGACCTGGGCGCAGTGGAAGGCCGGGGCGCTGATTGGCGTGTTGCTGCTCACTTTTGGCAATGGCGCGGTGAGTGTCGCCGAACATACGGGGGTGGCATCCGGCGTGGCGGCGTTGGCCGTGGCGACGGTGCCTTTGTTTACCTTGCTCTGCGGATATTTCTGGGGCGCGCGTAATACCCGTCTGGAATGGGCCGGGATTGTATTGGGGCTGATCGGCATCGCCATGCTCAACCTCGGTTCGAACCTGCAATCGAGCCCGATGGGGGCGGCCTTGCTGGTGTTTGCGGCGGCTTCCTGGGCCTTCGGTTCGGTGTTGAGCAAACACCTGCCGTTGCCGGCGGGGGCGATGGCCAGCGCCGTGGAAATGCTGGTGGCCGGCGTGGTGCTGTTGATCGGCAGCTTCGCCAGTGGCGAGCGCCTGGAAAGCATGCCGCCGCTGGAAGGCTGGTTCGCGCTGGTGTACCTGATCGGTTTTGGTTCGATCATCGCCTTCAATGCCTACATGTACCTGCTCAAGCATGTGCGTCCGGCAGCGGCCACCAGCTATGCCTACGTCAACCCGGCGGTGGCGGTGTTGCTGGGGATCGTTTTCGCCGGTGAAACCATCGGCATCGAGGAAGCCTTGGCGATGCTGGTGATCATCAGTGCTGTGGTGTTGATCGGCTTGCCGCAGTGGCGCAAGCCCAAGCCTGCACCGGCCGAATCCTGATTTAGGGTAAACTGCCGCGCATTGCACACCCTGCGCTGATTTTTCCTACGGTACCTCCATGACTTTCGCCACCCTTGGCCTGATCGAACCCCTGCTGCGCGCCCTCGAGACGCTCGGCTACCAGACTCCGACCCCGGTCCAGGCCCAAGCCATGCCGGCCGTGCTCGCCGGGCGCGACCTCATGGCCGCGGCCCAGACCGGCACTGGCAAGACCGCCGGTTTCGCCGTGCCGCTGTTGCAGTTGCTGACCACCGAAGGGCCGAAAGTCGCCGCCAACTCGGTGCGTGCGTTGATCCTGGTGCCGACCCGCGAGCTGGCCGAGCAGGTCCACGAAAGCGTGCGCCAGTATGCGCAGAACCTGCCATTGAGCACCTACGCTGTGTACGGCGGCGTCAGTATCAATCCGCAGATGATGAAGCTGCGCAAAGGCGTCGACTTGCTGGTGGCCACGCCGGGCCGCTTGCTCGACCTGTTCCGCCAGAACGCGCTGAAGTTCAACCAATTGCAGACCCTGGTGCTGGACGAAGCCGACCGCATGCTCGACCTGGGTTTCTCCGAAGAACTGGCGAATATCTACAAGGCCCTGCCGAAGAAGCGCCAGACGCTGCTGTTCTCCGCTACGTTCTCCGATGCCATCCGCTTGTTGGCCGGGCAGATGCTCAACGACCCGCTGAGCATCGAAGTGAGCCCGCGCAACGTCGCCGCCAATACCGTCAAGCAATGGGTGGTGACGGTGGACAAGAAGCGCAAGCCGGAATTGTTTGTTCACTTGATGCGCAAGCACAAGTGGAAGCAAGTCCTGGTGTTCGCAAAGACCCGTAATGGCGTCGATGCGCTGGTGGAAAAGCTCCAGGGCCTGGGTGTGAATGCCGATGGCATCCACGGTGACAAGCCCCAGGCGACCCGCCAGCGTGCGCTGGATCGCTTCAAGGCCAGCGAAGTGCAGATTCTGGTGGCCACCGACGTGGCCGCCCGTGGCTTGGATATCGAAGATTTGCCGTTGGTAGTGAACTTCGACCTGCCGATCGTCGCCGAGGACTACATCCACCGCATCGGCCGGACCGGTCGGGCGGGTGCTACCGGGCAGGCGATTTCCCTGGTCTGCGCCGATGAAGTGAACCTGCTGTCGGCCATCGAGACCTTGACCCGTCAGACACTGCCCCGGCAGATGGAACAGGATTTCGAACCGGAACACCGCGTACCGGAAACCGATGCCAGCGGTCAGGTCATCAAGAAACCGAAAAAGCCGAAGAAACCAAAAACCCAGGGCAGCGGCGGCAAGCGCAACCTGGGCAAGTGGGTGGACAGCGGTGACGCGGCGCCGGTGGAACCATCGGTCAAGCCTGTGCGAAAAGTGCCGGTGTTCAATACCGGGCCGCGCAAGCGCAAGCCTTGATGATCTGCCGCGCCTCGGTTTCAATCCGGGCGCTGTAACCACTCAAGCATTCCTAGCCCCGCCGCCCGGCCACTGGCAAAGCATGCCGTGAGCAGATAACCGCCAGTCGGCGCTTCCCAGTCGAGCATCTCCCCGGCGCAGAAAACCCCGGGGAGCTGCTTGAGCATCAGCCGTTCGTCCAAGGCTTCGAACGTCACGCCGCCGGCGCTGCTGATGGCTTCGTCCAGTGGACGGGTTTTCACCAGCGTGACTGGCAACGCCTTGATCGCTTCCGCCAGCCGCGTCATATCGACGAAGCAATCGGCAGGCGCCAGCTCGCGCAACAGCGCCGCTTTGACCCCGTCGAGCCCAAGTTGGCTGTGCAAGTGCTTGGCCATCGAGCGTGACCCGCGTGGTTTGTTCAAGGCCTGGACAATCTTGTCCACAGGCCGGCCCGGCAGCAGGTCCAGATGAATGGCCGCGCGGCCGTGCTGGTTGATGGCCTCGCGTATCCCGGCCGACAGCGCGTAGATCAGGCTGCCTTCGATGCCGGTGGCGGTGATGACGCATTCGCCGAGGCGCGGTACATCGTCGTTGAGACCGATGGCGATGTTCTTCAGCGGGGCACCGGCGAACTTACCGATCATCAGGTCGCTCCAGCCGTCGACGTCGAAGCCGCAATTGCTCGGCTGCAAGGGCGCCAGGGCCACGCCGCGCTGTTCCAGCGGCAGCATCCAGGCGCCATCGGAGCCCAGGCGCGACCAGCTGCCGCCGCCCAGTGCCAGTAAGGTTGCCTCGGGCGCAAGACTCTTCTCACCCTCCGGGCTGGCGATGCGCAGGCTGCCGTCCGGATTCCAACCCAGCCAGCGGTGGCGGGTGTGGATCGCCACGCCGGCCTCTCGTAGACGCTTGAGCCAGGCGCGCAGCAGCGGGGCGGCTTTCATGTCGGTCGGGAACACGCGCCCGGAGCTGCCGACGAAGGTGTCGATGCCCAGACCATGAATCCATTGGCACAACTCATCCGCGCCGAATGCTCGCAGCAGCGGGGCGATATTCGGCGCGCGCTCGCCGTAGCGGGAGAGAAATGCCGGGAAGGCTTCCGAGTGGGTGATGTTCATGCCGCCGACACCCGCCAGGAGAAACTTCCTGCCCACCGAGGGCATGCCGTCGTACAGATCGACCCGGACACCGGCCTGGCTCAACACCTCGGCCGCCATCAAGCCGGCGGGGCCGCCGCCGATGATGGCGATGTTTGGGGGGCGAGATGGGGTGGTCAAGGTCATGGTTTGGACTGCGGGGCTGGAATAGGCCAGGCATTCTACCAGCACAGGTCACTGATATCCCTGCGGGCTAGGTGGTGTGTTCCGATAAGGTGATCAAAAAACAACCAAGCCCCTGCAAGCTATAGGCAGCAACGGCTGCGAGCCGTTTCGCTCAGGTTATCCACAGGCCGCTCCACAGGCATTGTGGGTAACGCGCCCAGATTTCAATGACAGCCTGATGACGTCCAGACCTTTTGTGCGCTGTGATGCAGGATCCCGTGGCGTCGGGCCAGGGCCTTGCGGTCCTTGCTGTAGCCACCGCCGATGACGCCAACCACTGGAATGTCCCGTCCCAGGCAATGGCGCATGACACTCTCATCCCGGGCGGCGAGGCCTTCATCGGTCAGTTTGAGGTAGCCGAGGGCGTCGTCCTTGTGCACGTCGACACCGGCGTCATACAGCACCAGGTCTGGCTGGTAGAGCGGCAGCAGGTAATTGAGCGCATCGTCCACGACTTTAAGGTAAGCGGCATCGTCCATGCCCATCGGCAGCGGAATGTCCCAATCGCTTTGCGCCTTGCGTGCGGGAAAATTCTTTTCGCAGTGCAGGGAAACTGTCACGGCGTCCGGGGTGTCATGGAGTATTCGGGCCGTACCGTCGCCCTGGTGCACGTCGCAGTCGAAAATCAGCACCCGCGAGACCCGGCCGCTGGCCAGGAAGTAGCGACTGATCACCGCCAGGTCATTGAAGATACAAAAGCCGGCCGGGTGGTCGTAGTGGGCATGATGGGTGCCGCCGGCCAGGTGACAGGCCAGTCCGTGTTCGAGGGCTTGTTCAGCGGCAAGGAGTGAACCGCCCACGGCGCGTACCGTTCTTCGCGCCAAGGCTTCGCTCCAGGGCAGGCCGAGTCGCCGTTGGTCTTCGCGGGACAACTCGCCATCCATGTAGCGTTCGATATAAGCGCGGTCATGGGCCAGGGCGAGAATGTCCGGCGGGCACAGGGCGGGACGCAGCAAGTCCGCATCCGTGGTCAGGCCGGTCTCCACCAGGTGATCGCGCAGCAGGCGGAACTTGTCCATGGGGAAGCGGTGTTCCGCTGGGAATTCGGGGCTGTAGTCTTCGTGGTAGATAAGCGGCAGGGGCATGGTGTTTTCAGCGGTGAATGAGTGAAGGATCCTACCAGCGATGTAGACTCTGGGCATGGAAAGGGAGTGAAGATGGAGCCGATACTGGAACTGGAAAGCGCACGGCTGATTCTGCGACAGTGGCGTGACGATGATTTGCCGGCATTTGCAGCCATGTCTGCCGATCCGCAAGTGATGCGTTATTTTCCGGCGCCCTTGAGTCGCCTGGAAAGCGCTGCGTTGATCGGCCGCGTGCGCGGGCATTTTGCCGAGCATGGTTTTGGTTTGTGGGCCTTGGAGCGCAAGGACACCGGCGCTTTCATTGGTTTCACCGGGCTGGGCGTGGTCGGGTTTGATGCGCATTTCACCCCTGCGGTGGAAATCGGCTGGCGCCTGGCCCGCGAACATTGGGGGTTGGGTTATGCCAGCGAAGCAGCGTGGACGGCGTTGCGCTGTGCCTTCGATCGCCTGGGCCTGGACGAAGTGGTGGCGTTTACCGCTGTGGATAACCTGCCGTCGCAGAAGGTCATGCAGGCCATCGGCATGCAGCATGATCCGGCGGATGACTTCGAACATCCAAAACTCGCGGTCGGGCATCCATTGCGTCACCATGTGCTCTATCGCATCGATCGTGAGCAGTGGTTGCAGACTCTGCACGGTTAGCCGACACGGACGTTACAATGCCCGCCAAAATGGCCCGGGCCAATTATCGATCCGTCGCAGCAGAGACTGCGCGGTTTTTGCGCTGTGTGAGGAAAGTCTGAATGAGCCACGTGTTGGAAGATCTGGTCGACCTGCTGACCCTGGAACCGATCGAAGAGAACCTGTTTCGCGGACGCAGCCAGGACCTCGGGTTTCGCCAGTTGTTCGGCGGCCAGGTGTTGGGCCAATCATTGTCGGCGGCCAGCCAGACCGTGGAAGAGGCGCGCCACGTGCATTCGATGCACGGTTATTTCCTGCGTCCGGGGGATGCGGCACTGCCGGTGGTCTACCAGGTCGATCGCGTGCGGGACGGCGGCAGCTTCAGCACCCGTCGGGTCACGGCGATCCAGAAGGGCAACCCGATCTTCACCTGCAGCGCCTCGTTCCAGTATGACGAGCAGGGTTTCGAGCACCAGAGCACCATGCCCCAGGTTGTCGGGCCGGAGAACCTGCCCTCCGAGTTGGAACTGACCCAGCAGCGAGCGCATCTGTTGCCTGAGCACATGCGCGAAAAACTGCTGTGCCCCAAGCCGATCGAGGTGCGCCCGGTCACTGAAAAAGACCCTTACAACCCGCAACCGGCCGATCCGGTCAAATACGTCTGGTTCCGTGCCGATGGTGCCTTGGCGGACATCCCGGCCCTGCACAAATACCTGCTGGCCTACGCGTCGGACTTCGGCCTGTTGACCACCTCGATGCTGCCCCACGGCAAATCGGTATGGCAGAAGGATATGCAGGTCGCCAGCCTTGACCACGCGCTGTGGTTCCATGCCGACCTGCGCGCCGATGACTGGTTGCTCTATGCGATGGACAGCCCGTGGGCCGGTAATTCCCGTGGGTTTTCCAGGGGCAGCGTGTTCAATCGCGCCGGCCAGTTGGTGGCCTCGGTGACCCAGGAAGGCCTGATCCGCCATCGCAAGGACTGGGCATGAGCCTGGCCGATGTACGGCATTGGGTATTCGACATGGACGGCACGCTGACCGTCGCTGTGCATGACTTCGCTGCGATCCGCGTGGCCCTGGCAATTCCGGCCGAGGACGACATCCTTACGCACCTGGCGGCGTTACCCTCGCAAGAAGCCGCCGCCAAGCACGCCTGGCTGCTGGACCACGAACGGGATCTGGCGCTGGGCTCAAAGCCTGCGCCGGGGGCGGTCGAGTTGGTGCGTGAGCTGGCCGGGCGTGGGTACCGCCTGGGCATCCTGACCCGCAACGCTCGCGAGCTGGCCCACATCACCCTCGAAGCGATCGGCCTGGCGGATTGTTTCGCGGTAGAGGACGTGCTGGGCCGCGACGAGGCACCGCCCAAGCCGCATCCCGGCGGCCTGTTGAAACTGGCTGAGGCCTGGAACGTGGCGCCAGACACGATGGTGATGGTGGGGGACTACCGCTTTGATCTGGACTGCGGTCGTGCGGCGGGGGCGCGGACGGTGTTGGTGAATCTGCCGGATAATCCCTGGCCGGAGCTGACGGATTGGCATGCGCGGGATTGCCTTGAGTTGCGGCGGATGTTGTCGGCGTGAGATTGATATTCGCTGGCTAGCCGCCATCGCGAGCAAGCTCGCTCCCACAGTGGATGTGTGGCGAACAGGAAAACCCTGTGGGAGCGAGCTTGCTCGCGATGAGGCCCTATCAGTCGACACAAAACTCACTGCCCAAACAAAACCCTCAGCCCCTCCGGCGAATTGAACATTCCATCCCCATCATGCCCGACCCCGGGCACTTCGATCAGTCGCTGGTTCAGCCCCTGCGGATGGCGCCGCGTCAGGTAATCGAAAAAGAAATGCCCGCGCAGCAGTCGATACGCGCCCTGGGTCTGTGCTTCGCAACCTTTATCCAGCGCTGGGTGTTCGGGGTCGATGTCCTGTTGTCCCAGCAAATAAGTGATGTCGCGCTTGATGTAGTGATCCTCGAGTTGCGCGGCTGTTTGCCCGGCAGCATAGGCGGGCAGGTGCTCCAGGCCGTATTTCCAACGGTTGAAGGAGGGGCAACTGGCAGGTGCGAATGCCATGGGCCGTTGGGCGTCCAAGTAGGCATACGATGATGGATTGGCAATGACGAACCGTGGCGTGATGCGATACGTGCCATGGGCAAGCAGGGCATAGCGCTGCACGACCTGGGCGCCACCGGAATGACCGGCAATCACGATCTCCTTCACTTCCGGAAATTGCTGCCGGTCGCTGACCCGCGCCACGATATCGTCCAGCACCTGGAATGAACTGACCGGATTGGGCCCTGTGGACAGCCCGCCGGCCATCCAATCGTTGCCTTGCCAGCGCAGGAGTTCGGCGGGCAGTTGATGGCGGGCCACGTCCAGTTCGTTGAGAAACTGCGGGGCGATGACCAATGTCGTTGCGGTTTGACCGGCCTGCGCAGCGGCCTTTTCGCCGCTGCGAAGATACGTGTCGGCATTGCGCAGCCGACCGTGGACGATGATCAGCACCCGTTGGATCGACGCCGGCGGCGGGCTCACGGCAACGGCCATGATCCCGCCCTTGAACAGCAGGCGACCCTGGGCGACCGTCTTGACGGCGTGTTCTTCGGCCTGGACAACGGTGCTACAGAGCACCAGCCAGATCAGCGCCATCCACTTCATCTACAGGTTTTTCGCCGCAAAGGTGTCGCACTGGCTGACCTGGCCCTGGGCGAAACCGGTCTTGAACCAGCGCATCCGTTGCGCCGACGTGCCATGGGTGAAGGAGTCCGGCACCACGCGGCCCTGGCCTTGCTGCTGCAGGCGGTCGTCGCCGATGGCATTGGCGGCGGTCAAGGCTTCCTCGATGTCCCCCGGCTCAAGCCAGTTCAGGCGTTTTTGCGCGTGGTTGGCCCAGACACCGGCCAGGCAATCGGCCTGAAGTTCCTGGCGCACCAGCAAACCGCCGTCACCTTCCATCTGCCGGCCTTGCTGGCGCGCCTCCTGGATCTTTGCCGAGACGCCGAGCAGCGTCTGCACGTGGTGGCCGACCTCATGGGCGATGACGTAAGCCTGGGCGAAGTCGCCGGCGGCGGAGAAGCGCTGGGACATTTCCTGGAAGAAACTCATGTCCAGGTAGACCTGCCGGTCCGCCGGGCAATAAAACGGGCCGGTCGCCGAGGACGCCAGGCCGCACGCCGAGTTGACCCGACCGCTGAACAGCACCAGTTTGGGTTGTTGGTATTGGCGTCCGGCCTGCTGGAAGACCTGGCCCCAGGTATCCTCGGTGTCGCCGAGGATGGAGCGCACGAATTCGGCCTGCTCATCGTTGGCCGGGGGCGCCTGGCGGGTTTGCGAGGAGGTGGGAGCGGAACCCTGGTCCATTTGCCCGGCGAGTTGTCCCAGGATCTGCATGGGGTCCTGGCCGGTGATCCAGCCAATGCCGACGATCAGCAGGATGGCCGTCAGGCTCAAGCCCTTGCCACCGCCGAACCGCATCCCGCCACCGCCCCCACCGTCACCACGGGCGTCCACCACGTTGTCACTGCGGCGACCTTTTTTCCATAACATGTGGGAAATCCTCTGAATGGCCCTGCGAAGAGATGACTGCCGTGGCGATGAGTCTAGCTTTCCGACGCCCAAGGTGCGCGCCGCGCTTGAGCTGTCAGGCAACTGCGAAGGATTTTGGTTCATCGGCGAGCCAATCCTGTCCGGCCGCGCAATTTTCATTACACTTGGGATCCAGAACTTATCGGAACCCTCGCTGGCCCAATAACTGCACTGTGCATCGCGGCCTCGACATCAAGCAACGCAGGTTTCCTTCATGACCCTCAGCACTCCGCTCTCCGGCGTCAATCAGGCTTTCAAGGGCATCGTGCTTATCCTGGTCGCAACGTTCCTGTTCTCCAGTCACGACGCGTTGTCCAAATATCTCTCGGGTTTTTATCCGATCATCATGGTGGTCTGGGCCCGTTACGTGGTGCACACCTTGTTGATGGCAGGGATTTTCCTGCCGCGCTCGGGACTGCGGGTTCTGCGTACCAAGCGTCCGTTGTGGCAGGTTGCCCGGGCGTTGTGCCTGTTAGGCACCAGTCTGTTCTTCACCACGGCGCTGATGTACATCCCCTTGGCGGAGGCGACGGCGGTCAACTTCCTCGCCCCCGTGCTGGTCACTGCATTATCGGTACCGTTGCTGGGCGAGCACGTGACGCGCGGCCAGTGGATTGCGGTGATCTTCGGTTTTATCGGGGTATTGATCATCGTTCATCCCGGTGGCGATCTGTTCACGCCCGCGGTGCTGTTGCCGTTCTGTTCGGCGCTGTTTTTCTGTTTCTACCAACTGCTCACCCGCAAGCTCGCCGAGATCGACAGCCCCACGACCAGCAATTTTTTTGCAGGGTTGTGCAATACGCTGGTGATGAGCGCGTTGGTGCCGTTCTTCTGGCAGGTGCCGAGCGTGACCCACGGGTTGATGATGCTCGCGCTGGGGGCATGCGGGATGACTGCGCACTTGATGCTGACCCAGGCCTTCCGTTTCGCCGCCCCGGCGCTGCTGGCGCCGTTCGGGTACTGCCAGATTGTCTTCGCCGGGCTGCTGGGCTGGTTGTTGTTCAGCCATACGCCGACGTTGACCACCGTGGTGGGCATCACCTTGATCTGCTTGAGTGGGTTGGCGGCGGCGTGGCAACAGCGGCGCAAGTGATTGCCTGCATACGTTGCCTGTGGCGAGGGGATAAACCCCTCGCCACAGGGTTCGGCTTCAGCTTTCCAGCGTCGGCACCTTGCGCGGCGCCATGAAGTACATCCAGGCCAGCGCGATGAAGTACATCGCCGGGATCAGGGTGAACAGCACGGTGTAATTGTTGTTCGTGATCGTGAGGATGTGCCCCACCAACTGAGTCATGAACATCCCGCCGATGGCCGCGCACATGCCGCCGAAGCCAAACACTGTGCTCATCATGTGCTTGGGCGTGTAGTCCATCACCAGGCTCCAGATGTTCGCAGTCCAGGCCTGGTGCGCGCCAATCGCCAGGGAAATCGCAAACACCGCCACCCACAGGCTGCTGGAGCCGGCGGCCATGATCACGCCGACGATGCAGCAGGCGAACAGCAGCATGGACATCAGTCGCGCCTTGATCGGATTGACCCCGCGGCCAATCAGGAATGACGACAGGATCCCGCCGCCGACGCTGCCGAAATCGGCGGTCAGGTAGATGATGATCAGTGGAATGCCCATCTGGGTCACGTTGATGCCCAGGTTGTATTGCTGGTTCAGGAACGGCGGCAGCCAGTAGAGATAGAACCAGAACACCGGCGCAGTGATCGAGTAGGCCAGGGCGAACGCCCAGGTGCCGCGCATGCGCAGGATTCGAGAGAAGGGCACGCGGGCCTGATCCGGTTCGTCCTGGGCCTGGATGTAGTCCAGTTCCGACTGTTTCACGCTCGGGTGGTCTTCCGGGTTGAAGTACTTCAGGGCCCAGAACACCAGCCAGATCCCGCCGAGAGCGGCCATGCACAGGAACGCGGCCTGCCAGCCCCACACGTGCAAGACCAGCGGCAACAACATCGGAGTGAACATCGCGCCGACGTTGGTCCCGGCATTGAAGATGCCGGTGGCCACGGCCCGTTCGCCGGCCGGGAACCACAGCCGCGTGGTTTTTACACAGGCGGGATAGTTGGCGGCTTCGGTCAGGCCGAGGATGAAGCGGCAAACCATGAAGCCCACTGCCGAGGTGGCCAAGCCGTGGGCGCCGGTCGCCAGGCTCCAGAGCAGCACGGCGCAGAAGAACACGCGTTTGACGCCGATCCGGTCGATCAAGCGGCCCTGCAGCACGAAGCCGACCGCATAACCGACCTGGAACCAGAAATTGATATTGGCGTAGTCCATCGCCGTCCAGCTCATTTCCTTGGCCAGTATCGGTTGCATCACCCCAAGGGCGGCGCGGTCGATGTAGTTCAGCGTGGTGGCGAAAAACACCAGGGCGAGCATGCCCCAACGGGTCTTGCCCACGGCCATCGCGCCACGGATCTTGTCACCGATGCTACCGCTGGCGGCAACCGGGCCGTGGGCCAGGCGGGAACTTTGGGAAGGAATCATAAGGTGTACCCGTTCTTGAAATTCTTATGGTGTGGTCTGGGTCTGCATTGAACCCGAAGTCAGGCGTCAATGTGGGGCCGATGGTGGGCAGTGGACAAAAAATCGTCAATTCGCTGATCGGGCATTGTGTTCGATAATCGCCCAAAAAACTAACCAGACGGTACATATTAAATTGCCCAAAGAAACCTCCAGCTCAATAATCCCCTGACTCTTTTAAAAGCGGCGCATTTTTTGTAGCCGACGCCTGTCCCGGGAGCCGAAGTCATGCAGCGTTCCATTGCCACCGTTTCGTTGAGCGGTACCCTGCCGGAAAAACTCGAAGCCATTGCCGCCGCCGGTTTCGACGGCGTGGAAATTTTCGAGAATGACCTTCTCTACTACGATGGCAGCCCTCGGGAAATCAGGCAGATGTGCGCCGACCTGGGTATCGCCATCACGCTGTTCCAACCCTTTCGCGATTTTGAAGGCTGCCGTCGCGATCGCCTGGCGCGCAACCTGGAACGGGCCGAGCGCAAATTCGATTTGATGCAGGAGCTTGGCACCGACCTGGTGCTGGTGTGCAGCAATGCATCGGCTGACAGCGTCGGCGATGAGCAGATCCTGATCGACGATCTGCGCCTGCTGGCCGAGCGGGCCGGCGCGCGGGGCTTGCGCATTGGTTACGAGGCGTTGGCCTGGGGCCGGCACGTCAATACGTATCAGCAGGTCTGGAACATTGTTCGCCAGGCCGATCATCCCAGCCTCGGCGTGCTGCTCGACAGCTTTCACACCTTGTCCCTCAAGGGCGATCCGAGCGCCATCGCCGCGATTCCCGGCGATAAGATTTTCTTTGTGCAAATGGCCGATGCGCCGATCCTGGCGATGGACGTCCTGGAATGGAGCCGGCATTTCCGCTGTTTTCCGGGCCAGGGTGAATTCGATTTGCCGGGTTTCCTCGCGCCGATCATCCAGAGTGGCTACACCGGGCCGCTGTCGCTGGAGATCTTCAACGACGGTTTCCGCGCCGCGCCGCCCAGGGCGAATGCGGCCGACGGTTTGCGTTCGTTGCTGTACCTGGAAGAAAAAACCCGCCAGCGCCTGGCCGAACAAGCGCCCGCGCAAAAGCCTGACATTCTTTTTGAGACAGCGCCGGCCAGCGAATACGACGGCATCGAGTTCCTCGAATTCGCCGTGGACGATAACCTGGGCGCCAAACTCGCCCATTGGCTGGAGCGCCTGGGTTTCGTCAAGGCCGGCCAGCATCGTTCCAAGAACGTCAGCTTGTTGCGCCAGGGTGATATCAATCTGATCCTCAATTGCGAGCCGTACTCCTTCGCCCATAGCTTCTTCGAAGCCCATGGTCCGTCGTTGTGCGCCATGGCGGTGCGGGTCAAGGACAGCGCCAGTGCCTTGAAACGGGCCGTGGCCTACAAAGGCCAGCCGTATCGCGGCCTCGTCGGGCCCAACGAACTGGAGCTGGCGGCGGTGCGCGCACCGGACAGCAGCCTGATCTACCTGGTGGACCAGGACGCCGACGTCTACGGCACCGATTTCAACCTGCAACCCGCTGCCGCCATCGGCGCCGGGCTCAAGCGCATCGACCACATGGCGATGGCGCTGCCGGCCGATAGCCTCGACAGTTGGGTACTGTTCTACAAGAGCCTGCTGGATTTCGAGGCTGACGACGAAGTGGTGTTGCCCGACCCTTATGGCCTGGTGAAAAGCCGTGCCTTGCGCAGCCGTTGCAGTTCGATTCGCCTGCCGCTGAATATTTCCGAGAACCGCAACACCGCGATCTCACATGCGCTGTCGAGTTATCGCGGTTCCGGCGTGCATCACATCGCCTTCGATTGCGATGACATCTTTGCCCAGGTCAGTCACGCCAAGGAGGCCGGGGTGCCGTTGCTCGACATCCCGCTCAATTACTACGACGACTTGGCGGCGCGTTTCGATTTCGATGACGAGTTCCTCAGCGAACTGGCCTATTTCAACGTGCTATATGACCGTGACGCCCAGGGTGGCGAGCTGTTTCATGTCTATACCGAGCCGTTCGAAGGGCGGTTTTTCTTTGAGATCATCCAACGCAAGAACGGTTACGCCGGTTATGGCGCCGCCAACGTCGCGGTGCGCCTGGCGGCGATGGCCAAGTCCCGTAGCGGTGGCTTGCGGCATGCCAAGTTGTAGGGAAATCGTAAACGCTGCGGTAATGGGCTGTGTCGTGGCTTCCTTCAGTGCACGGTGCGGCCCATAATCGCCAGCCTGTGCAGTGATGGCCGTGAGCCCCGCAATGACTATGAATCCAGAGCTTTCCGCAGCGCTCGACGAACCTGTCGCCACGCCGCGCAAGAGTCGCAAGAACAACCCGGAAAAGACCCGGGAAAACATTCTTCAGGAAGCCATCGTCGAATTCGTCCAGCAAGGCCTGGCCGGCGCCCGGGTCGACGCCATCGCCGAGCGCATCCACACCTCCAAGCGCATGATCTACTACTACTTCGGCAGCAAGGAGCAGCTGTACGTCGAAGTGCTGGAAAAACTCTACGGTGATATCCGCACGACCGAAAGCCGCCTGCACCTGGCGGAGCTGGCACCGGTCGACGCGATCCGACGCCTGGTGGAATTCACCTTCGACCACCACGACCGCAACGTGGATTTCGTGCGCATTGTCTGCATCGAGAACATCCACAACGCTGAATACGTGAAACAGTCCGGTGCGATCAAGGCGATGACCAATACCATCCTCGATTCCCTGGGCGTGATCCTGCGTCGCGGCGCCGAAGAGGGCGTGTTCCGTGCCGGCCTCGAGCCACTGGATGTGCACCTGCTGATCAGCTCGTTCTGCTTCTATCGGGTGTCCAACCGCCAGACGTTTGGTGAGATCTTTCAGATCGACCTGTCGGACGAAGCGGTCAAGCAGCGGCACCGGCAGATGGTGTGTGAGTCGGTGTTGCGCTATCTGCAAGCCTGACCTTGACCCCTTGTGGGAGCGAGCTTGCTCGCGATAGCGGTCGTCAGCCAGCATCGATTGCGACTGACACACCGCCATCGCGAGCAAGCTCGCTCCCACAAGGGCTTATCACCAGGCTTTAGTGATTCATGCTCTGGAAATGCGCCAGCATCCGCTGCGCATCCGGCGCCACGCCGCTGAACAGTTCGAACGCCTTCACCGCCTGGAATACCGCCATGTTGCCGCCGTCCAGCGTGCGGCAGCCGAGGGCGCGGGCGTTGCGCAGCAGTTCGGTTTCCAGCGGGAAGTAAACGATTTCCGCCACCCACAGATCGCCCCGCAACAGCTCGGCTGGCACCGGTGTGCCCGGCAGTTTCGCCATGCCCATGGGCGTGGTGTTCACCAAACCGTCGGCTTCGGCCATGGCCGTGGGCAGGTCATGCCCGGCACGAGCACGGCCTGCGCCGAAGTGTTGATTCAAGTTGTTGGCCAGTGCTTCGGCACGGCTGATCTCGACGTCAAAAATGCTCAATGTCTCCACACCCTCCAGAAGCAACGCATGGGCCACCGCCGCGCCGGCGCCACCAGCCCCCATCTGCACGACCCGCTTGCGCGCGACATCGCCCAAGCCACGACGAAAACCTTCGGCGAACCCCAGGCAATCGGTGTTGTGGCCGATGCGCTTGCCATCCTTGAGCACCACGGTATTCACCGCACCGATCCCGCGGGCCTCGGGAGATAACTCGTCCAGCAGCGGGATGACCGCCTGCTTGCAAGGGAAAGTGATGTTCAGGCCGGTGAAGTCCATGCGCTCGGCGGCCATCAGCAAGTCGGGCAGGGCGCTGCTGTCGAGCTTCAGTGCATCCAGATCGATCAATCGATAAAGGTAACGCATGCCTTGGGCATCGCCTTCGCACTCATGCAGCGCCGGCGTGCGGGACGCCTGGATACCCGCCCCGATCAGGCCGGCCAGTACAGTGACGTTCGACATGCGCATCAACCCTTCAACCGCTGACTGAAATGTTCAAGGGCCAGGCGATAACCATGGCTGCCAAACCCGCACATCACGCCAATGGCGACGGATGAGACGAAGGAGTGGTGGCGAAAGGTTTCACGGGCGTGGACGTTGGACAGATGGACTTCGATGACCGGTACTTCGCTTGCCACCAGGGCGTCGCGGATCGCCGCCGAGGTGTGGGTCCAGGCTGCCGGGTTGATGACGATACCGCCGCACCGGCCTCGGGCGCCGTGAATCCAGTCGAGCAGTTCGCCTTCCTGATTGGTCTGGCGAAACTCCACGGCCAGGCCGAATTCTTCGGCGGCGCGGCCGCACAGCGCGGAAATATCAGCCAGGGTTTCGTAGCCGTAGGTCGCCGGCTCGCGGGTCCCGAGCAGGTTCAGGTTCGGGCCGTTGAGCACCAGAACGATCGGAGGCATCGCAATTTCTCCACGATTTTTATTGTTGGTTTCGGCGAGGTTTCAGCCGGTGGAGATAAATTGTACTAGATGGTTAATTTGGTCAAATAAAGCAGCCGTCGCCGGGCAATATGTGTTCGATGATCGAACATTGCTCTTTTTGACCAGATCAATCTGCAGGAGGGCATTGTGGCGAGGGAGCAAGCTCCCTCGCCACAGAGGTATGTGTTGGCTTAACGCCGGGTCAACAACACGCCGGACTCCATGTGATGGGTCCAAGGGAATTGATCGAACAACGCGCAGCGCGTGATGCGGTGGGTGTCGTTCAGTTGCGCGATGTTCGCGGCGAGGGTTTCCGGGTTGCAGGAAATGTACAGGATGTTGTCGAACCGCCTCGTCAGTTCGCACGTGTCCGGGTCCATGCCGGCGCGAGGCGGGTCGACGAAGACGCTGCCGAATTCATAGCTTTTGAGGTCTATGCCCTGCAAGCGACGGAACGGCCGGACTTCGTTCAAGGCTTCGGTCAACTCTTCTGCGGAAAGGCGCACCAGCATGACGTTATCCACCGCGTTCTCGCTGAGGTTGCTCAGCGCGGCGTTGACCGAGGTCTTGCTGATTTCGGTGGCGAGGACTTTTCGCACTCGAGTGGCCAGCGGCAGGGTGAAGTTGCCGTTGCCGCAATACAACTCCAGCAGGTCGTCATTGCGATCGCCCAGGGCTTCATAAGCCCAATTGAGCATCTTCTGGTTCACCGTGCCGTTGGGCTGGGTGAAGGCGCCTTCGGGTTGGCGATAACTGAAGGTGCGACCGCCCACCTCAAGTTTCTCCACCACGTAATCATGGCCGATCACTTCGCGCTTGCCCTTGGAGCGACCAATGATGCTGACGCCCAGGTCGGTCGCCAGTTTCGACGCGGCAGCGTGCCAGTGCTCGTCCAGCGGGCGGTGGTAACACAGGGTGATCATCGCGTCGCCGGCGAGGGTGGTCAGGAACTCCACCTGGAACAGCTTGTGGCTCAAGGGCGCGCTGGCTTGCCAGACGGCCTTGAGTTGCGGCATCAATTGGTTGATGCGCCCGCTGGCGATGGGGAACTCCTCGATGAGGATCGGCGTGCGCTTGTCGTCCTGGGAAAACATCGCGTAATGGCGTTCGCCGGCCTCGCGCCACAGACGGAACTCGGCTCGCAGGCGGAAGTTCTCCAGCGGTGAGTCAAACACCTGCGGCTCGGGTGCATCGAACGGAGCCAACAAGTCGCGCAGACGGGCGACCTTGCCCTGCAACTGGGCGGCATAGGCCTGGGAATCAAAAGTCATGCGTTGAACCAACCCAACTTGATAACGAACAGGATCGACAGGATGACCAGCGCCGGGTTCAGCTCACGGCCACGGCCGGACACCAGTTTAATGGCGGTCCAGGTGATGAAGCCGAAGGCGATGCCGTTGGCGATGGAATAGGTGAAGGGCATCGCCAGGGCCGTGATCACCACCGGAGCGGCCACGGTGATGTCGTCCCAGTCGATTTCTGCCAGGCCGGACGCCATCAATACCGCGACGAACAGCAGCGCCGGAGCGGTGGCGAAGGCCGGGACGCTGGCGGCCAGCGGCGAGAAAAACAGTGCCAGCAGGAACAGGAACGCGACCACGATGGCGGTCAGGCCGGTGCGGCCGCCGGCGCTGACGCCCGCCGCCGATTCGATGTAGCTGGTGGTCGTCGAAGTGCCCAGCAGCGAACCGGCCATGGCGGCGGTACTGTCGGCAATCAGCGCGCGGCCCATTTTGGGCATGTGGCCGTCCTTGCCCATCAGCCCGGCGCGCTTGGCGACGCCGATCAGGGTGCCGGAGTTGTCGAACAGATCGACGAACAGGAAGGCGAAGATCACGCTCACCAGGCCGATGTCCAGGGCGCCCATGATGTCCAGTTGCAGGAACGTCGGGGCCAGGGATGGTGGTGCGGAAACGATGCCGCCGAAAGGCGTAAAGCCCATCAGGATCGAGACGACAGTGACCGCGAGGATGCCGATCAGCACCGCACCGCGCACTTTAAGCGCTTCCAGGGCGACGATCAGGACGAAGCCGAGGGTTGCCAGGATCGGCGCCGGTTGCTTCAAGTCGCCAAGGCCGACCATGGTCGCCGGGTTCTTCACCACGATGCCGGCATTATTCAGGGCGATCAGCGCCAGGAACAGGCCGATACCGGCAGCGATGGCCGAGCGCAGCGGCAGCGGGATGCTGTTGATGATCCATTCACGGATGCGGAAGATCGACAACAGGAAGAACAGTACGGCGGAGATGAACACCGCGCCCAGCGCCACTTGCCAGGTATGGCCCATGTGCAGGACCACGGTGTAGGTGAAGAAGGCGTTCAGGCCCATGCCCGGCGCGAGGGCGATCGGGTAGTTGGCGATCAGGCCCATGACCGTCGAGCCAATGGCCGCCGCCAGGCAGGTGGCGACAAACACCGCGCCCTTGTCCATGCCGGTTTCGCCGAGGATGCTCGGGTTGACGAACAGAATGTAGGCCATGGCCAGGAACGTCGTGACGCCCGCCAGGATCTCGGTCCGCACGTTGGTTTTGTGTGCCTTGAGTTGAAACAGCCTTTCCAGCATGTCTGCTCCCCGTGGCGCGCTCGGCGCCGTGAATGTATCGACCTCAACAGCAAAGCACAGGGCGCCGATGGCGCCCGGGTTTTTATGTCGGTCGGAAAAAGCCGCGCATCATAGCAGCGCGGCGAACTGGCTGCGATCCTCGGTGTGCGTCGCAAAAGTGTGCAGAGGCAAAAGTTGGGCCATACTGCGCGCGATTCCGGGAGGTCAGTATGAATTGCATGAAGAACATTGCATTGGCCTGCGCGTTCGGCCTGGGGCTGTCCGTCGCGGCCGCGCATGCCGCGTCGGCGCCACCGCTGAGCGAGGTCAAGGTGCTCAAGGTCGAGTCGCTGGCCTGTGGTTTCGAGGACGTCTCTGCGCAACAGGCGCAAACCCGTTGCGACCACAGTGGCCCGCATATCAAGGTCTACGTGCTGGAACTCGGCATAGGCCACCAGCCGAATGTCACGCTGGACGGCTTTGAGGTCGACGGCACCCGTTCACCGGTGTGTGCATTTGATAATGGCAACCTCAATGACTGCTCGAGCGGAGCCCGGCGAACGGTCGGCTATTTGTACATCTTCGATCTGAAGGGCAAGCAGGAAGGCACGTTCAGCTTCAGTAACGTGTCGATCAACCCGCCCGGCAACCGGATGTCGACCCAGCTGTACATCAAATGACATGGCTGGGCGAGCTTCAGCTGACAGGGCCCGGCAAAGCTGACTAGTCTTGAGAGATCACCCAGCGGAGAGTGCCCATGATTCCTGGAACCAAGATCCCCCGAATCCTGATTGCCGTGGCGGAAGGCGTCGACGATCTGCAGACGGTGACACTGATCGACGTGTTGCGCCGGGCGCAGCTTGAAGTCGTCGTGGCGAGTATCGAGGGCCGTCGCATGCTCACCTGTGCACGCGGCACGCGCCTGACCGCCGATGGCATGCTGGTGGACGTGCTGGTGCAGGATTTCGACTTGGTCGTCTTGCCGGGCGGCATCATCGGCGCGCAACACTTGGCCGCCCACCAACCTTTGCAGCAACTGGTCAAGGACCAGGCGGCTGCCGGGCGCTTCTTCGCCGCGATCGCCGAAGCCCCGGCGTTGGTGCTCCAGGCGTTCGGCGTGCTGCGCCAGCGTCGCATGACCTGCCTGCCCGCGGTCAGCCAGCAACTGTCCGGGTGCAGTTTTGTCGACCAACCGGTGGTGGTGGACGGCAATTGCATTACCGCCCAGGGCTCGGCGGCCGCCCTTGTGTTTGCCTTGACGCTGGTGGAGCAACTCGCCGGCAAAGGCGTGAAAAACGTAGTGGCGGCGGAATTGCTGGCCTGACATTTTCCAGGATTCGTAACCACCCTGTGGCGGGGGAGCTTGCTCCCGCTCGGCTGCGCAGCAGACGCCGGTGTTTCGTCATTCAATCGCCTTGAACGCTCACCCCACCCCGAAGTCGTACCCCTTATGACGGCGGTTTTCCAAAACGCCGCGTGTACGACCAACCGTGAGGTGTTCCATGAGCGCGACCTTGTCCGAAGCGACGCAGGCGTCCTTCGTCCGTCATCCGATACGTCTGACACTCAATGGCGCGGTGCGTGAGTTGCAGGTGCTGCCCTGGACTACGTTGCTGGATTTGCTGCGCGAGCAACTGGACCTGGCAGGCAGCAAAAAAGGCTGCGACCACGGCCAATGCGGGGCCTGCACGGTGCTGCGCGATGGCAAGCGGATAAACGCTTGCCTGACCCTGGCGGTGATGTGTGATGGCGCCGAGTTGACCACTGTCGAGGGCCTGGCGAACGGCGACGAGTTGCATCCCATGCAGCGGGCGTTCATCAAGCATGACGCGTTCCAGTGCGGCTATTGCACGCCCGGGCAGATCTGTTCGGCGGTGGCGCTGGCCAACGAGGGACGGGCGCGGACGGGCGCCGAAATCAGCGAGCTGATGAGCGGCAATCTCTGCCGATGCGGCGCCTACAACAACATCCGCGATGCCATCGAAGAAGCCCTGCCGCTCTGCCAGCAGACGGGAGGTGAGTCGTGAATCCCTTTCGCTACAGCAAGCCCGACACGCTGCAGGCCGCCGTGGAGCTGTCGAGTGCCCATTCACGTTTCATCGCTGGCGGTACCAACCTGCTCGATCTGATGAAGGAAAACCTCACCCGCCCCGAGCATTTGATCGATATCACCGGACTGCCCTTGGCCGACCTCAGCGAAACGCCCTCGGGCGGGGTCATGATCGGCGCGTTGGTGAGCAATGCCGACCTGGCCTGGCACCCTTGGATCGAGCGTCGTTATCCGTTGCTTTCCCAGGCCATCCTCGCGGGTGCTTCGCCACAGCTACGCAACATGGCCAGTACCGGTGGCAATCTGTTGCAGCGCACCCGTTGTTACTATTTTTATGACGCCAGCGTGCCGTGCAACAAACGCAGGCCCGGCAGCGGCTGCCCAGCCCGAAGCGGCTTGAACCGGATTCACGCGATACTTGGCGCGAGCGATCAATGTGTCGCGACTCACCCCTCCGACATGTGCGTGGCCCTGGCGGCCCTTGATGCGGTGGTCCATGTGCTGGGGCGCGGTGGTCCTCGGACCATCGAGTTCGCTGACTTCCATCGCCTTCCCGGCGACGCCCCGGACCGGGACAATCAACTGGCCGATGACGAGCTGATCACCTATATCGAGCTGCCGCCCGCCGGTTTCGCCGAACACAGCCATTACTTGAAGATCCGTGACCGCGCGTCCTATGCCTTCGCGCTGGTGTCGGTCGCGGCCGCGCTGGAGCTGGACGGGCCGGTGATTCGCCAGGCCCGCCTGGCCTTGGGCGGCGTGGCGCACAAGCCTTGGCGCGATCGAGCCGTCGAGAGCTGGCTGGCGGGCCAGGTGGTCAGCCGCGAGACCTTCACGGCGGCCGCGGATGCGCTGTTGCAGGGCGCCGAACCGCTGGAACACAACGGCTTCAAGGTCAAGTTGGCGCGCCGGGCGATTGTCCGCGCCCTGAGCGATGCCGCACTGGTGGGAGGAACCGCCCGATGAATGCACCGAGCAAATCCATAGGCAAGCCGCTGGATCGGGTCGACGGCCTGCTCAAGGTGACCGGTCGCGGCCGTTATGCCGGGGAATATCCGGAAGACGGCTTGTTGCACGGCAGTGTCGTGTCCAGCGCGATCGCCCGGGGACGCGTGGTGGGCATCGATGCTTCACGCGCCTTGGCGCTACCGGGCGTCGTCGCGGTGATCGATCACACCAATCGGCCGAAGGTCGCCAGCTACGACGAACCCTACCAGGATGCCGACGCGGCGGAGGGCTCGCCGTTCCGGCCATTATTCAATGACCAGATCCTCTACAGTGGCCAGCCGCTGGCGCTGGTGGTGGCCGAGAATCTGGAACTGGCCCGTTATGCCGGCTCGCTGGTTGAAATTGAATACGAGGCCGAGGAGCATCAGACCGATCTGACAATCCTGCAAAACGAAGCCCATCCAGCGCCGGCCGAACTGCCTAAGCCACGTGGGAATTTTCAGGGCGAGTATGCGAGTGCCGCCTTGAGTGTGGATGTGTCCTACAGCACACCGATAGAGCATCACAACCCGATGGAGCCCCATGCCTCTACTGTGTTGTACCAACCTGACGCAAGCCTGCACATCCACGACAAGACCCAAGGCACTCAGAACTGCCAAGCGTATGTGCAAAAAGTGTTCGGGCTGGAGAAGGAGCAGGTGCGCGTGTTCGCCGCCTACGTGGGCGGCGCGTTCGGCTCCGGCCTGCGCCCGCAATACCAATTGGCGCTCGCGGTCATGGCCGCGCTGGCCCTCAAGCGTTCGGTGCGAGTCAGCCTGACGCGTCAGCAGATGTTCACTTTCGGCTATCGCCCACGGACATTCCAGCGCGTACAGCTGGGCGCTGCGGCCAACGGAAGGTTGCTCGCCGTAGCGCACACCGCCGTCGGCCAGACCTCGCGTTTCGAAGATTTTACCGAGCACGTGGTGGAGTGGAGCGGCATGCTCTATCACTGCGATAACGTGACGTTGACGTACAGACTGGCACCGCTGGACGTCTACACGCCGTTGGACATGCGCGCGCCCGGCGCGGCCTTGGGATTGATCGGGCTGGAATGCGCCATGGACGAGTTGGCCTGCGCCCTGGCGATCGACCCGGTGCAACTGCGCCTGATCAACTACGCCGAACGCAACGAAAACGAAGGCAAGCCCTATTCCAGCAAGGAACTGCGTGCCTGTTACGCCCAGGGCGCCGAGCGTTTCGGTTGGAGCAATCGCAACCCCGAACCACGCAGCATGCGCAACGGCCGACAACTGGTGGGTTGGGGCATGGCTGGCGGCGTGTGGGAGGCCATGCAACAGAAAGCCAGCGCCCGCGCCTCATTGGATGCCAACGGCAAGCTGACCGTCAGCAGCGCAACGACCGACATCGGCACCGGCACCTACACGGTCATGACTCAAATCGCCGCCGAGGCGTCAGGCGTTTCCCTTGAGGATGTCACCTTTGTTCTTGGTGACTCGTCGTTGCCGACTGCACCGTTGCAGGGCGGCTCGTTCACTGTCTCGTCGGTGGGCACCGCAGTGCAGCAAGCCTGTGAGGCGCTCAGGGAGAAGCTACTCGCCGTGGCCCGTCAGTCTTGTCCCGCCTTCAGCGGTGCGACCCTGGAGCAAGCGACCTTTGCCGACGGTGAGCTGCGCATGGGTGAAGCCCGCGTCGCATTGGCGGAACTGGCGCAAAAAAGCGGCGAAATGCCGTTGCAGGCGGAGGTTTCCACCGGGCCGGACGAAAAGCGCCAGGCTTATGCGACCGCCACTCATTCGGCGGTCTTTGTCGAGGTGTTGGTGGACGAAGATCTCGGCACCGTAAAGGTCAATCGGGTGGTCAGCGCCATCGCCGCCGGGCGGGTGGTCAATCCGAAGACTGCCCGCAGCCAGATTCTCGGCGGGGTGGTCTGGGGTGTCGGGATGGCGTTGCATGAAGAAACCCTGACCGACCATGCCCTGGGCCGGCACATGAACCACAACCTGGCCGAGTATCACGTGCCGGTCAACGCTGACATGGGTGATATCGATGTAATCTTCGTCGAGGAGCACGATGAGATCGTCAACGCCCTCGGATCCAAGGGCGTCGGGGAAATCGGGATTGTCGGCGTGGCTGCGGCGGTGGCGAATGCGATCTACCACGCCACGGGCAAACGGGTGCGGGATTTCCCGATCACCCTCGACAAGCTGCTCTAGGCTTTCGCCTCGTCCATCGGTTCGTGCATTCGGTCGCGGTTGGCCAGGGTCGGGAACAATTTGATCCAGGCCCCGGTCACCAGCAGCGTGCCGACGCCGCCCATGACCACCGCCGGCACGGTGCCGAACCAATGGGCGGTGAGGCCCGACTCGAACTCGCCCAACTGGTTCGAGGCGCCGATAAACAAGCCATTCACGGCACTGACCCGACCGCGCATTTCGTCCGGCGTTTCCAGCTGCACGAAGGAGGCGCGGATCACCATGCTGATCATGTCCGCCGCGCCCAGCACCACCAGTACCGCGAGGGAAAACCAGAACGACGTGGAAAGTCCGAACGCAATGGTGGCAACGCCGAACACGCCTACCGCAGTGAACATCACCCGGCCGACCTTGCGTTCGACGGCAAAGCGCGCCAGCCACAACGACATCAGCAAGGCCCCCACCGCCGGCGCCGAACGCAGCAGGCCCAGGCCCCAGGGGCCGGTGAGCAGGATGTCCTTGGCGAACACCGGCAACAGGGCGGTGGCGCCGCCCAGCAGCACCGCGAACAGGTCCAGGGAAATCGCTCCCAGGATGTCCGGGCGGCTGCGAATGAAGCGGATACCCGCCAGCAATGAGTCAAGGGTCGCCTTGCCTTTGTTCAGTGGTGTCTGTCGGGCAGGCAGATTGAGCATGAGGCAGCAAGCAATGACATAGAGCAGCACGGTCGGCCCATAGACCCAGACGCTGCCGAAGGCATACAGCAAACCGCCAAGGGCCGGGGCAACGATGGTGGCCGACTGCTGGGCTGATTGCGCGGCGGCCACCGCTCGGGGGAAGAGTGCAGCAGGCACGATGCTCGGTAGCAATGCTTGGGTGGTCGGCATCTCGAAGGATCGGGCGGCGCCGAGCAGGAACGCAAGGATGAAAATCATCTCCCGCGTGACGTTGTCGGTGGCGCTGCCGATGACCAGGGCCAGGGCGATCAGCGCCTGCAACGTCTGGCAGATCGCGGCAACCTTGCGTCGATCATATCGATCCGCCACATGCCCGGTGTGCAGCATGAACAGCACCCGCGGGGCAAATTCCACGAGGCCGACGAGCCCGAGGTCCAGGACGTTGCCGGTCAATTGGTAGAGGTTCCAGCCGATGGCCACGGTCAGCATCTGGAAACCGCTGGCGGTGAATATCCGGGCCAGCCAGAAGGCGATGAAGGGGCGATGGTGACGGAGCAGCAAAGGCGCTTGGCTGGGCATCTGTGACAGGGTCCGGTGATGAAGGCATCGAGATTATCACCCGACTGTAACTGGAAGTTGCGGTGGCGAGAAAAATAGTTAGCCAAACATCAATTCAACGGATGGGGGCTTTTGGGGCGAGGGACTTGCTCCCTCGCCCCGGGGGTCATGAAGGTTTGGGAGCCCTAGGCTTGGTGCGGTATCTGGCACTGAGGCAACCTGTCACGCGACAAAAGACCACGCCATCCATCGGCAATATTGGGACTACTCTTTGAGCATTGCTTGACCCAGGTCAATTCCCTTCTGGGGTGTTGTGCTGGCGGCCATGCGGCCAAAGTCCTGCGTTGTGACGGTTTAAAAAGAACGATTTGAAAAGCATCGCACTCCATATCCCTGGGGGCTGTGATGCAAGCCCCGCCCGCAGCCGGTTTTACCTGACAGAGGAAGACTTATGTTCGGTTTGGAGGCGCTCGATCTCGCCCGAATCCAGTTTGCATTCACCATCTCGTTCCACATCCTGTTCCCGGCCATCACCATTGGCCTGGCGAGTTACCTGGCAGTGCTCGAAGGCCTGTGGCTGAAGACACACGACGACACCTACCGCGACCTGTATCACTTCTGGTCGAAGATTTTCGCCGTCAACTTCGGCATGGGCGTGGTGTCCGGGCTGGTCATGGCTTATCAATTCGGCACCAACTGGAGCCGCTTTTCCGACTTTGCCGGGGCGGTCACCGGGCCGCTGCTGACGTATGAGGTGCTCACGGCATTCTTCCTCGAAGCGGGCTTCCTCGGCGTGATGCTGTTCGGCTGGAACCGTGTGGGGCGTGGCTTGCACTTCTTTTCCACGGTCATGGTGGCCGTCGGTACGCTGATCTCGACCTTCTGGATCCTGTCCTCCAACAGCTGGATGCAAACCCCGCAAGGGTACGAAATCGTCGATGGCCGGGTCATTCCGGTGGATTGGCTGGCGGTGGTGTTCAACCCCTCGTTCCCGTATCGACTGCTGCACATGTCGGTCGCCGCGTTCGTGGCCACGGCATTTTTCGTCGGCTCTTCAGCGGCCTGGCATCTGCTTCGCGGTCGCGACAACCCGGCCGTGCGCCGCATGCTGTCGATGGCGATGTGGATGGCCTTGCTGGTTGCACCCGTGCAGGCGGTTATCGGTGATTTCCATGGTCTCAACACACTCAAGCACCAGCCGGCAAAAATTGCTGCCATCGAAGGACATTGGGAGAACGTCGGTGACGAACCCACGCCGCTGATTCTGTTCGGCTGGCCGGACATGAAGGCCGAGGAAACCAAGTTCGCCGTGGAGATCCCGTACCTGGGCAGCTTGATCCTCACCCACTCGCTGACCGACCAAGTGCCGGCGTTGAAGGAGTTCCCTCCTGAGGATCGACCGAATTCGACCATCGTGTTCTGGTCGTTCCGGGTCATGGTGGGCCTGGGGCTGCTGATGATCTTTACCGGCCTGTGCAGCCTCTGGCTGCGCCGCGGCGAACGTCTCTACCAATCTCGCCCGTTCCTGCACCTGGTGCTGTGGATGGGACCGTCCGGGCTGATCGCCATTCTCGCCGGCTGGTTCACCACGGAGATCGGGCGCCAGCCGTGGGTGGTCTACGGCCTGATGCGCACGGCCGATGCTTCGTCCGGTCACAGCTTTGCGCAAATGAGCTTTACCCTGGTCATGTTTGTGGTGGTCTATTTCGCGCTGTTCGGCGCAGGGCTGAGCTACATGATGCGCCTGGTGCGCAAGGGGCCGGTGGCTCACGAAGCCGAGCCGACGGATGGCGGTCCGGGCCAGAAACGTACCCCGGCCCGTCCATTGTCGGCCGCCAACGAAGGCGACGACGAAGTGGACCACAACGACAGCTCGAACAAGGGGAATTGAGTCATGGGTATTGATCTTCCGCTGATCTGGGCCGTGGTCATCATCTTCGGCATCATGATGTACGTGATCATGGACGGCTTCGACCTGGGGATCGGCATTCTTTTCCCTTTCATCAAGGGCGAGCGGGATCGCGACGTGATGATGAACACGGTCGCGCCGGTCTGGGACGGTAACGAAACCTGGCTGGTGTTGGGCGGGGCCGGGCTGTTCGGCGCGTTTCCGCTGGCGTATTCGGTGGTCCTCTCGGCCTTGTACCTGCCGCTGATTCTCATGCTCATCGGCTTGATTTTCCGGGGCGTGGCGTTCGAGTTCCGCTTCAAGGCCAGGGCCGAGAAGCGGCACCTGTGGGACAAGGCGTTCATCGGTGGTTCGCTGACCGCGACGTTCTTCCAGGGGGTTGCTCTGGGGGCCTTCATTGATGGCTTCGAGGTGGTCAATCGGCAGTATGCCGGCGGCTCCCTGGACTGGTTCACGCCATTCACGATCTTCTGCGGACTGGCGCTGATTGCCGCCTATGCCTTGCTCGGCTGTACCTGGCTGATCATGAAGACCGAAGGCAAGCTGCAAGAGCAGATGCACGACTTGGCCAGGCCGCTGGCGTTCGTGGTGTTGGCGGTGATCGGCATCGTCAGTATCTGGACGCCGCTGGCTCACGCCGATATTGCGGCGCGCTGGTTCACCCTGCCGAACCTGTTCTGGTTCTTGCCGGTGCCGATCCTGGTGTTGGTGACCATGTACGGGTTGTTCCGCGCCGTGGCACGCAATGCCAACTACACGCCATTCATCCTGACGTTGGTGCTGATCTTCCTGGGCTACAGCGGCCTTGGCATCAGCCTGTGGCCGAACATTGTGCCGCCGTCCATTTCGATCTGGGACGCCGCGTCACCGCCACAGAGCCAAGGCTTCATGCTGGTCGGCACGTTGTTCATCATTCCGTTGATCCTGGTGTACACCTTCTGGAGCTACTACGTGTTCCGCGGCAAGGTGACCCATGACGATGGCTATCATTGACCCGGGAGGTGCCGAGGATGGCCAAGCCTGACTTGAAAGACATCGAGGCCGCTGAAAAAAAGCCGTTATGGCAGCGGCTCGGTTGGCTGGTGGCGATTTGGGCCGGCAGCGTGCTGGCATTGTTCATCGTCGCCAGCCTGATGCGAATGTTCATGAATGCGGCAGGGTTGACCACCCACTGAAGTGGCTATTTACGGGCCTTGAGGATCACGAACTTCGGCGTGGCGGCGACCTGTTCGACACCGCGGAACAGCCGCGCCAGTTTGCTGTGGTAACCCAGGTGGCGGTTGCCGACGATGTACAGCGCGCCGCCGACCACCAGCGCTTCGCGGGCCTGCTGGAACATTCTCCAGGCGAGGAAATCGCCCACCACCTGCTGTTGATGAAACGGCGGGTTGCACAGCACCACATCCAGGGACTGTGCGTCTTGCCCGGCCAGGCCATCGCCGGCCCTCACGACCGCCTCGCGCTCGCCCAGGGCGGCTCGCCAGTTTTCGGCGGCCGATTGCACCGCCATGTACGACTCGTCCACCAGGGTGTAGCGGGCCTCCGGATTTTGCAGCGCACTGGCAATGGCCAATACGCCGTTGCCGCAACCCAAGTCCGCTACACGCGCAGACCCCAGGTTTTTTGGCAGGTGTGGCAGGAAGGCACGGGTACCGATGTCCAGCCCTTCACGGCAGAACACGTTGGCATGGTTGACCAGCTCGATGTTCGGCTCATCCAGCTTATAACGCGTGGGGTAGGGGGAGACGGCCGGAGTCCTGGTTTGCGGCGTGGCAATCAACAGGCGCGCCTTCTTTACCGCCAATGACGCTTGCACCGAGCCGACGTAGCGCTCCATCAGGTCCCCTGCGGCCCGGGGCAAATGCTTGACCATTGCGCCAGCGATGACCTGGGCGCCTGGAGCCAGTTGCCCTTGCAGCCGGATCAGTTGTTCTTCCAGTAGGGCCAGGGTCTTGGGCACCTTGACCAGGACGCGGTCGAACGGCCCTGCGAATGCTTCGCTGGCCGGCACGATCGGTACCGCATCGAAGGGCTGGCCGTTGCGTACCAGATTCTTTTCCAAGGCCTGCAGCGCCAGGAACGAATCACCGCTGCTGGTGACCTGGACCTTGCCTGCAAGGCTCGCCGCCAGGGCGCCGAAGCCATCGTTGAGTACCAACACCCGGGTCTGCGCGCCCGGTTGTTGTTCGGCCAGGTACGCAAGCAGGTATTCATCGGCCGCGTCGAATGCCTGCAACGGTTCGTTCTGCTGTTCGGGTTGGCGGATCAGGTCGAGTTGGGCGAAGGGAGTATCGAGCAAAGGCATGGCTGGGACTCTGGCAATCAACGAGTGTCCCGCTGCCTTGGGGGCAGGTCTGTCAGCGGGACCTCCTGAATGAACTACGTCGCGGACTAGGCGCGTCATCATTCAAGTGGGGCCGTGAATGGTACGTTTTTTTGCCAGGCATTACTCGCAGGTTTTTTCAGGCTGAGCTGTTCAGCTAGATCACATGGATGTGCGCAGCTTTCGCTACCGCCGAGATTTTATTGGTCACGTTCAGTTTTCGCATGCAGCTGCAGACGTGGAAGTTAACGGTGCGCTCGGACAGACAGAGAATCCGGCCCACTTCCGACGCAGTCTTTCCTTCGGCGGACCACCTCAGCACTTCGATCTCCCGGGGCGAGAGATGACACGTCAGCGGGGGCGTCCTATGGTCGGATAACTTCTTGCCAGCCAACGCGTGCAATCTTTGGCTAGCGAAGATGGCGTAGCCAAGATTGCCATAGTGTTCTTCGGCATCGATGGGACAATGGGTCCTGGCGAGGCTGAACAGACTGTAGTGGGAACCGTGCTCATCATGCACGGCTTGGGTCCAGCGGTGTGCGAGGCCTTGTCGATTAAGTTCTTGCCATAATCGGGGGGCTTCGGAGAAGACATTCTCGCTCCACAGGATTGGCAATGAAGAATGATTGCAATGCGCTACTATCGGGTCATTTGAAGCGTAGCCGTTTTTTTCATAGAGTCTGTCCCACCCATACGGGTAATTGTTGATGTTGATCTTGCTGGCATATCGATCAGGGGCACCTGAATAAGCGGCAAACGCGCAATATTCAAAGCCTTGATAATTAAAGAAATCCAATACCAGGCGATAGGCTCTCTGCAAGTCCTTTTCACAGGATAGTTTTCTTAATTGCAGGTGCTTCCACTCGTCCATTGTCATTCTCCTTAGGGCTCATCAACGAGGTGGATCCAATCAGTGACGCGCAACTGAGTGTAGGACTTTTCCTAACGTGCAGTTAGATTTTTTTCTTTTGTCAGGTATTTGTGGCTATTGAGGAAGGGACTTAACTAACAGTGTTTCGATACATGCCTAGTTGGTTTGTAGAACTTTATCGGGCCATGTACAAGTCGTTATGGCTTAACGCTATCAGCTTTCGAAGGTGGTTAATATCCTCACTTTGCGGGACACTGTGGGCATTGTTCGATTGGAGTACCCCATGACCGACAACGCAGACAAGTTTACCCGCCAGACATTGGTCGATGTACAACCATTGACGCCTCACTTGTTTACTCTACGAACCACCAGGGATCGTGGTTTTCGTTTCCGGGCGGGACAGTTTGCCCGGCTCGGAGTCGTCAAGTCAGATGGAAGTACCGTCTGGCGCGCTTACTCCATGGTGTCCTCGCCGTTCGACGAGTTTCTCGAGTTCTTTTCGATCGTCGTCCCAGGCGGCGAATTCACCAGCGAACTGAGCCGCTTGAAGCCAGGGGATAGCCTGCTGGTGGAGCGCCAGGCCTTCGGTTACCTGACGCTGGACCGTTTTGTCGACGGTCGCGATTTGTGGCTGTTGTCCACCGGGACAGGCGTCGCGCCGTTTCTTTCGATCTTGCAGGATTTCGAAGTGTGGGAGAAATTCGAGCGGATCATCCTCGTCTACAGCGTGCGCGAGGCCAGGGAACTGGCATATCAGAAGCTTATAGATGAGTTGTCACAGCGAGATTACCTGGCCGAGTACGCACATAAGTTCAGGTTCATCGCCACGGTCACTCGTGAGCAAGTTCCGGATACGCTCAATGGGCGCATTACCACGCTGATCGAAAATGGCGAGCTGGAACGGGTCGCCGGTGTCGCGCTGACGCCTGAGCATTCCCGGGTCATGCTCTGCGGCAATCCCCAGATGATTGACGATACGCGCAAGCTGCTCAAGGCCAGGGGCTTGCAACTCAGCCTGACCCGTCGGCCTGGCCAGGTGGCGGTGGAAAACTATTGGTAGAAAAAATGGCGTCCCGTGGACGCCATTTCAATACGGGAATGATCAGGGCCGTTCGTTCTGGGCCTTGAGCAAGTCACGGATCTCGCTTAACAGTTGTTCTTCCTTGGTCGGCACAGGGGGCGCGCTCGGAGCGACGGCTTCTTCGCGCTTGAGCCGGTTGATGGCCTTGACGCCCATGAAGATCGCGAACGCGACGATGATGAAATCAACCGTGCTCTGGATGAATTTGCCGTAGGCCAGCACAACTGCCGGCGTGTCGCCTTGGGCGGCCTTGAGCGTGATGGCCAGATCACTGAAGTCCACCCCGCCGATCAGGAGGCCGATCGGGGGCATGATCACGTCACCCACGAATGACGAAACGATCTTGCCAAAAGCGGCACCGATGATGATCCCGACGGCCATGTCGACGACATTGCCTTTGACCGCGAAGGCCTTGAACTCGCTTAGCACGCCCATGAGTTGTTCCTTGTGACAGATGAGTTGAAACCCGCAGTGTAAGCCAGCCATCGGTGTCTCGCTCGACATGACGTCTTACACCGCTTGCCTGTTTATCGACCCGTGCCCCCGCAAAAAGTTTACAAAGTGCCACCAATCGCGCGTGATACGTGGTTTCGGACCAATTCCCTACATTGTTTTTTCTATCAGGATGGTACGGTATTTCTATTTAGGTTTTCATTTTTCGAGCACTAGCCTCTAAAAGGCGCACATGGATGCGCTTATAAAATTAGAGGAAACTTCAATGAACACTTCCCTTGGCCTCGGCGCTATGTCCGGTCGCCGTTCCCTTGTCGTCCTGACCGCCAGCCTGTTTTCCCTGTCCGTCAATGCCGCCACGCTGACCCGCGACAACGGTGCGGCGGTAGGCGACAACCAGAACTCGCAAACCGCGGGCCCCAATGGCCCGACCTTGTTGCAGGACGTGCAACTGATCCAGAAACTCCAGCGGTTCGACCGCGAACGTATTCCCGAGCGTGTCGTGCATGCCCGTGGTACCGGTGCGCATGGTGAATTTACCGTGTCTAACGACCTGGGCGACCTGACCAAGGCCAAGGTCTTCGCGGCAGGCCAGGTCACGCCGGTGTTCGTGCGGTTTTCCGCCGTGGTGCATGGCAACCACTCGCCTGAAACGTTGCGCGACCCGCGTGGCTTCGCCACCAAGTTCTATACGGCGGATGGCAACTGGGATTTGGTGGGTAATAACTTCCCGACGTTTTTCATTCGCGACGCAATCAAGTTTCCTGACATGGTTCATGCGTTCAAACCCGACCCGCGAACCAACCTGGATGACGATTCCCGTCGTTTTGATTTCTTTTCCCATGTTCCAGAGGCGACTCGTACCCTGACCGAGTTGTATTCCAACTCCGGAACGCCAGCCAGTTATCGAGAGATGGATGGCAATGGCGTGCATGCTTACAAACTGATCAATGCCAAGGGCGAAGTCAGTTATGTAAAGTTTCATTGGAAAAGTTTACAGGGTATTAAAAATCTCGATCCGAAAGAAGTTGTGAAGGTACAAGGGCAGGATTACAGCCATATGACCAACGACTTGGTCAGCCATATCAACAAGGGGGACTTTCCCAAGTGGGATCTGTACGTTCAGGTGCTCAAGCCACAGGACTTGTCGAAGTTTGACTTCGACCCATTGGACGCAACCAAGATCTGGCCGGATGTTCCTGAGCGAAAAGTCGGACAAATGGTCTTGAACCGTAATCCGGCGAATGTTTTCCAGGAAACCGAGCAGGTGGCAATGGCGCCGGCGAACCTGGTGCCGGGTATCGAGCCTTCGGAAGATCGGTTGTTGCAGGGCCGGGTGTTTTCCTATGCCGATACGCAAATGTACCGGGTTGGGCCGAACGCGCTGCAGTTGCCGATCAATGCCCCCAAGGTCGCTGTCAACAACGGCAACCAGGACGGCGCGATGAATTCTGGCAAGACCAGCACCGGCGTGAACTATCAACCGAGCCGCTTGATGCCACGTGAAGAACAGCCTTCGGGGCGTTATAGCCAGGCCGAGCTGACCGGCAGTACCCAGCAGGCGAAGATCCAGCGTGAGCAGAATTTCAAGCAGGCCGGCGACCTGTACCGCTCGTTCAACCAAAAGGAGCGCAATGACTTGATCGAGAGTTTCGGTGGGTCTCTGGCGACCACCGATGAGGAGAGCAAGCACATCATCCTGTCGTTCCTCTACAAGGCCGATCCTGAATACGGGACCGGTGTGGCCCGTGTTGCCAAGGGTGACCTGGCGCGGGTCAAGGCGCTGGCCGAGAAGCTGAGCGACTGATTCGCTTGTGGGAGCCGAGCGGGTTCGGCTCCCACAATCTTGAATCCCATGGAGAGGCATGATGCGCAGATTCGTTTTGTTGATATTCATCACCGGGTCATGGGCTGCGCTGGCCGATCAGGCTCCGAGCGCCGATGCGGAAGAGGTGCGGGCACAGCTGCAAGATTATTATTTCGATGCCGCCCGCCGGGGCGATGTGCCGATGCTCGAGACCTTCATCGAGGCCGGCTACTCGCTCGACACGCGGGACGAGAAGGGCTACACCGCGCTGATCCTGGCGGCTTATCACGGTCATGGTCCGGCAGTTGAGCGCCTGTTGGCCGCCGGGGCGGATGCGTGTGCCCAGGACAAACGTGGCAACACTGCGTTGATGGGAGCGATCTTCAAGGGCGAAGTGCAGATCGCCCGTCGTTTGTTGTCCACCGATTGCAGCCCGGACCAGCGCAACGGTGCGGGGCAAACCGCAGCGATGTATGCCGGTCTGTTCAAGCGTGGCGAGTTGCTCGATGCCTTGAAAGCCAAGGGCGCCGACCTGGAGGCGAGGGATCCGCTGGGCAATACCCCGGTGGATCTGGCGAACGGTGAAATCAGAATGCCGGCCCCGCAATAAAGCCCGACTGTTATCATCGCGGTTTTTACCCGGAGTTCAGATGGCCAAGGCAAAGCGCATGTACGGCTGCACCGAGTGCGGCTCGACCTTTCCCAAATGGGCCGGCCAGTGCAGCGAGTGCGGCGCTTGGAACACGCTGACCGAAACCATGGTGGAAAGCGGCGGCGCAGCCGCGCCCACCGGTCGCACGGGCTGGGCCGGCCAGCAGGCGCAGATCAAGACCCTGGCCGAAGTCAGTGTTGAAGAAATCCCGCGTTTCTCCACGGCGTCCGGTGAACTGGACCGAGTGCTGGGTGGCGGCCTGGTGGACGGTTCAGTGGTGTTGATCGGCGGCGATCCGGGCATCGGCAAATCCACCATCCTGCTGCAAACCTTGTGCAACCTCGCCACACGCATGCCTGCACTGTATGTCACCGGCGAAGAATCCCAGCAGCAAGTGGCCATGCGCGCCCGACGCCTCGGATTGCCCCAGGATCAGTTGCGGGTCATGACCGAGACCTGCATCGAAACCATCATCGCCACGGCCCGCCTGGAAAAACCCAAGGTGATGGTGATCGACTCGATCCAGACGATTTTCACCGAGCAACTGCAGTCGGCCCCGGGCGGCGTATCGCAAGTACGCGAAAGCGCGGCCTTGCTGGTGCGCTATGCCAAGCAAAGCGGCACGGCGATTTTCCTTGTAGGGCACGTCACCAAGGAAGGCGCGTTGGCGGGGCCGCGGGTGTTGGAGCACATGGTCGACACCGTGTTGTATTTCGAAGGCGAATCCGATGGTCGCCTGCGTTTGTTGCGGGCGGTGAAGAATCGCTTTGGCGCGGTCAACGAACTGGGTGTATTCGGCATGACCGACCGGGGGTTGAAAGAAGTCTCCAACCCCTCGGCGATTTTTCTGACGCGCGCCCAGGAAGAAGTTCCTGGCAGTGTGGTCATGGCGACGTGGGAAGGCACCCGGCCGATGTTGGTCGAAGTGCAAGCGCTGGTGGATGACAGCCATCTGGCGAATCCACGTCGCGTGACGTTGGGGCTGGACCAGAACCGGTTAGCGATGTTGTTGGCCGTCCTGCACCGGCACGGCGGGATTCCTACCCACGACCAGGACGTATTCCTCAACGTAGTGGGCGGGGTCAAGGTGCTGGAGACCGCGTCTGACTTGGCCTTGATGGCGGCGGTCATGTCCAGCCTGCGCAACCGGCCATTGCCCCACGATTTGTTGGTGTTTGGTGAAGTGGGATTGTCCGGGGAAGTGCGGCCGGTGCCCAGTGGGCAGGAGCGGCTCAAGGAAGCGGCCAAGCACGGCTTCAAGCGTGCCATCGTGCCCAAGGGTAACGCCCCGAAGGAAGCGCCGGCGGGGCTGCAGATCATCGCGGTGACACGCCTGGAGCAGGCGTTGGATGCGTTGTTCGAATGAAACAAAGACTGGTCCGGGCCTTTGTGGCGAGGGAGCAAGCTTCCTCGCCGCAGGGGGCTGGGGCGTATTCAGATGTGGATCAACGCCGCCAGTTCCCGCTCCAGTTCATCATGGTCGGCCAGATTGAGTTCCACCAGTCGACGCAAATGGGCGATGGATTCCAGGTCGATGTGCTCGCAGACAAAACCCAGGTGGCCATGATCGTCGTGAGCCAGCCTGACTTCCATCCGGACCTCCGCTTCGGGGCTCAGGTGGATGTCAGCCATGAAAGGTTCTTCGGGATCGCCGAGCCAAGGCTGGGGTTTTTCGATCAATAGCCCCTTGAGGGACAGATCCAGCAACTTCACCGGCCAGATGAACGGCCCCTGGCTCAGCTCGGTCTTGGCATGGAATTCAATTCGTACGAAGCGGCGGCGTTCGCTCATTACTCATTCCCCCTGATGATTCACTGACTATAGACCCAACTGGCGCGCCATCGTTGCCGTTCGGCCAGTGGCCGACAAATGTCGGGGTATGGCCTTTGCGCGGGTTAGCGCTAAACTCCAGTGGCTGTCTTTCTTGTCCACCCTGGCCGGAATATAAAAATGAAAAACAATAATAGCCTGCTACGCCATTTGCCCTGGCTACTGCTGGCCGTCTTAGGAGCGTGCGCCTTGGGCGTCGTGGCATTGCGTCGAGGCGAGGCGATCAACGCCCTCTGGATCGTCGTCGCAGCCGTGGCCATTTACCTGGTCGCCTACCGCTACTACAGCCTCTTCATCGCCAACAACGTGATGCAACTCGACGCGCGCCGGGCCACGCCTGCCGTGCTCAACAACGATGGCCTGGACTACGTCCCGACCAACAAACACATCCTTTTCGGCCACCACTTCGCGGCCATTGCCGGCGCGGGGCCGTTGGTCGGGCCGGTGCTGGCGGCGCAGATGGGCTATTTGCCCGGCACGCTCTGGCTGATCGCCGGCGTGGTGCTGGCCGGTGCGGTGCAGGACTTCATGGTCCTGTTCCTCTCCACCCGCCGCAACGGTCGCTCCCTGGGCGACATGGTGCGCGAGGAAATGGGCCGCATTCCCGGCACCATCGCGCTGTTCGGCTGCTTCCTGATCATGATCATCATCCTCGCGGTGCTGGCGCTGATCGTGGTCAAGGCCCTGGCCGAGAGCCCGTGGGGCATCTTCACGGTGATGGCGACCATCCCGATCGCGATGTTCATGGGCATCTACATGCGCTACATCCGTCCGGGCCGCATCGGCGAGATCTCGATCATCGGCGTGCTGTTGCTGCTGGGCTCGATCTGGCTGGGCGGGCAGATCGCCGCCGATCCGGTGTGGGCCAAGGCCTTCACCTTCACCGGGATCCAGATCACCTGGATGCTGATCGGCTACGGTTTTGTCGCGGCGGTGCTGCCGGTGTGGCTGATCCTCGCGCCACGGGACTACCTGTCGACTTTCCTCAAGATCGGCACCATCGTCGCCCTGGCGATCGGCATCCTGGTCACCATGCCCGAGCTGAAAATGCCGGCGCTGACCCAGTTCACAGACGGCACCGGGCCGGTGTGGAAGGGCGGGCTGTTCCCGTTCCTGTTCATCACCATCGCCTGCGGCGCGGTCTCGGGTTTCCACGCACTGATTTCCTCGGGCACCACGCCCAAGCTGCTGGATAACGAAACCAACGCCCGCTACATCGGTTACGGCGGCATGCTGATGGAATCCTTCGTGGCGATCATGGCGATGGTCGCGGCCTCGGTGATCGAGCCGGGCGTGTACTTCGCCATGAACAGCCCGGGCGCCATCGTCGGCACCGACGTGGTGGCCGTGGCCCAGACCGTCAGCAGTTGGGGCTTTGCAATCACCCCCGAGGCGCTGCAAGCGGTGGCCAAGGACATCGGCGAAACCACCATCCTGGCCCGTGCCGGCGGTGCGCCGACCCTGGCGGTCGGTATCGCGCAGATCCTGCACTCGGTGCTGCCGGGTGAGAACACCATGGCGTTCTGGTACCACTTCGCGATCCTGTTCGAAGCGCTGTTCATCCTCACCGCGGTGGATGCCGGCACCCGTGCCGGGCGGTTCATGCTGCAGGACCTGCTCGGCTCGTTCGTGCCGGCCCTCAAGCGCACCGAATCCTGGACCGCCAACCTGATCGCCACCGCCGGCTGCGTCGCGCTGTGGGGCTACTTGCTGTACCAGGGCGTGATCGATCCGCTGGGCGGCATCAATACCTTGTGGCCGCTGTTCGGCATTTCCAACCAGATGCTGGCCGGTATCGCCCTGATGCTCGCCACCGTGGTGCTGATCAAGATGAAGCGCCAGCGCTACGTCTGGGTCACGCTGCTGCCGGCGAGCTGGCTGCTGATCTGCACCACCACCGCGGGCCTGATCAAGCTGTTCGACGCCAACCCGGCGATCGGCTTCCTGGCCCTGGCGCGCAAATACAACGATGCCCTGGCCGCCGGCCAGATCCTGGCCCCGGCCAAGAGCGTCGAGCAGATGCAGCATGTGGTGTTCAACGCCTACACCAACGCAACGCTGACGGTGTTGTTCCTGTTCGTGGTCTTCAGCATCCTGTTCTACGCGCTCAAGGTCGGCATCGCCGCCTGGGGCACGAAAGAGCGCACGGACAAAGAAGCGCCATTCCAGGCCCTGCCGGACGCTTGATAGAGGATTGCAACGATGTTCAATGACTTGAGTCGCCTCGGTAAATACCTCGGTCAGGCCGCCCGCCTGATGGTCGGCATACCCGACTACGACAACTACGTCGAGCACATGCAAACCAAACACCCGGACAAGCCGCTGATGGACTACGAGGCGTTCTTCCGAGAGCGCCAGGAGGCCCGTTACGGCGGCAAGGGTGGGCCGAAGTGTTGTTGAACTGAGGTCAATTCCCTTGTGGGAGCGAGCCTGCACGCGATAGCGGAGAGTCAGTTAATGATGATCTGACTGCACCGACGCCTTCGCGAGCAAGCTCGCTCCCACATTGGTTTGTGCTTTTCTCTAATTTCCAAGCAGGAGATCCAGTTTGTCCTCTCCCATCCCGGTCACGATCCTCAGCGGCTTCCTTGGCGCGGGCAAGACCACGTTGCTGCGTCATCTGCTCAAGGCCGAGCACGGACTGAAAATTGCCGTGATCGAGAACGAATTCAGCGATGCCGGTATCGACACCCAGTTGCTGGGCGAAGAGCCGGTGCAGGTCATGACGCTGGCCAACGGCTGCGTTTGCTGCACGATCCACACCGACCTGACCAAGGCCCTGTACCTGTTGCTCGAACGGCTGGACAGCGGCGAAATCCATTTCGACCGTTTGGTGATCGAGTGCACCGGTCTTGCCGATCCTGCACCGGTAGCACAGACGTTTTTCATCGACGAAGACCTGCGTGAGCGCTACATACTCGATGGCATCCTGACCTTGGTGGATGCAGCCCACGCAGACACCCACCTGACCCAGGCCATAGCCCAGGCCCAGGTCGGATTTGCCGATCGCTTGCTGCTGAGCAAGACCGACCTCGTCGACGCGGCGCACGTCGAGGCCCTTGGCGAGCGCCTGATGCGCATCAACCGGCGGGCACCGATCCGAGTGGTCGAACACGGCAAGATCGACCTGGCCGAGCTGCTGGATATCCGTGGGTTCAATCTCAATGCGGATTTGGGCGCCGGGCTCAGCCTTCGTCCGGTCGGCAAGGCAACCACGGGCGATCGCATCAGCAGCCTGGTCCTGCGCACCGACAAGCCGCTGGACATCGACAAGCTCAGCGACTTCATGAACCAACTTCTCGAAGAGCATGGTAAGCAATTGCTGCGCTACAAGGGGGTGCTGAATATCGCGGGCGAGCCCCGTCGGTTGGTGTTCCAGGGCGTGCTCAAATTGTACGGCTTCGATTGGGACACCGAATGGGCCCCAGGCGAAGCTCGTGAAAGCGTGATCGTTTTTATCGCCGATGAACTACCCGAAGAGAAAATCCGCGCAGGTTTCGAAGCCGCACTGCATTGACGACGTTTTGCCTGTGCTAGAGCACGCTCAGGAGGAATGTCACTTTTGACTGCTCTTGCGTCTCGGCAAGATAAAGATAAGGCGAACCGCGGAATTTTAATCCTCCCACATGTTTTTTGTGGGAAGTCATGAGCGAAATCGGCGTGTGTTCGGATGTGATGTTTTGGCGCGTAATGACGTTGTTTTGAAGATCCCTGAGAGTAAAGAGAGTCGGGTTTTTTGTGTTCGGGTCTTTTGCGCCAAGTACTTCAAGCCAACGCTTGCTGATCAGTTTGTTGTAGTGATCACCTGGATCTTTGATGGTCAGGATGTAGCCGTTGGCGGTGTGCCGGAAATGCAGCCGCAATGGCTCGCTGCGCACGTTCGAATCTTCGGCACGCATGCCAAGCAGGTGTGAATGGTCGCGAGTCTGGAGCCTGCCAGTCAGAAATCCACCACTGAAAGAGCTGATGGTCGCCATCGCGGGTTTGCCATGCAGTTTTTCCAGTAAATTGACGTCAGCGTTGAGCACGCTGAGTGTGGCATGAAAGTTTTCACTGTCCATGTGAATGTTGCCTCGTTAATTGCCGGTGAAAGAACGATCTGGATCTTATGGAGTTATGAGTGGCTTGTGGGGACGTCTGTATTGCAGGACGTTAAGCAAGAGCAGGCGTTAGTTGTTGGGAGAGGTCTTTCGCGGCCCAATGAAAAAAAGGCCCGCATCTTTCGATGCGGGCCTTTTTGGCTACGCGTTGGCGAGCAAATTAAGCGCCGTATACCGGCAGCTTCTTGCAAATAGCCTTGACCTTCTCACGCACGGCGTCGATTACCGCTTCGTTGTTCAGGTCCGCCAGGATGTCGCAGATCCAGCCGGCCAGTTCCTTGCACTCGGCTTCCTTGAAGCCACGAGTGGTCACGGCCGGGGTGCCGAAGCGCAGGCCCGAGGTGACGAACGGGGAGCGTGGATCATTGGGCACCGAGTTCTTGTTGACGGTAATGAACGCCTTGCCCAGCGCAGCGTCGGCGTCTTTACCGGAGATTTCCTGCTTGATCAGCGAGAGCAGGAACAGGTGGTTTTCAGTACCGCCGGACACCACGTCGAAGCCGCGCTCGATGAATACGCCGGCCATGGCCTTGGCGTTCTTCACCACTTGTTGCTGGTACGCCTTGAACTCAGGTTGCAGGGCTTCCTTGAAGCAGATCGCCTTGGCGGCGATCACGTGCTCCAGCGGGCCGCCTTGGGCGCCTGGGAATACCGCGGAGTTCAGTTTCTTCTCGATGTCGGCGTTGGCGCGCGCCAGGATCAGGCCGCCGCGTGGACCGCGCAGGGTCTTGTGGGTGGTGGTGGTGACCACGTCGGCAAAGGGTACCGGGTTCGGGTACACGCCAGCGGCAACCAGGCCGGCCACGTGGGCCATGTCGACGAACAGGTAGGCACCGACCTTGTCGGCGATTTCGCGGAAACGCGGGAAGTCGAGGACTTGGGAGTAGGCGGAGAAACCGGCGACGATCATTTTTGGCTTGTGCTCGAGGGCCAGGCGCTCGACTTCGTCGTAGTCGATCAGGCCGTTGCCGTCGATACCGTACTGGACGGCGTTGTACAGCTTGCCGGAGGAAGAAACGCTGGCGCCGTGGGTCAGGTGACCGCCATGGGCCAGGCTCATGCCCAGGATGGTGTCTCCGGCCGACAGCAGCGCCAGGTACACGGCGGCGTTGGCTTGGGAACCTGCGTGTGGCTGGACGTTCGCGTAATCGGCGCCGAACAGTTGCTTGGCACGGTCGATGGCCAGTTGCTCGACCACGTCGACGTATTCGCAACCACCGTAGTAGCGCTTGCCCGGGTAGCCTTCGGCGTATTTGTTGGTCAGTACCGAGCCTTGAGCTTCCATCACCGCGGGGCTGGTGTAGTTTTCCGAAGCGATCAGCTCAATGTGCTCTTCCTGGCGCTGAGCTTCTTGCTCCATGGCGGCAAAGAGATCGGCGTCGTACTTGGCAATAGTCAAATCACGGCTGAACATGGCGGTCCTCAAGGATCGGGGCAGAAAAGGGGGGCATTCTACCTCAACCGGTTTTGGAAGGCATATGAAAGGGCGTCATGTCTTGGACGAATGGGTTTCACGCAGGGCTCAGCGTCGCCCGGGTGCGGAGGGACCTCAGTCGAGCATGAACAACGCATCATTGCTGAACTGCGCTTCAAACCGATTCGCCGGCATCGGCCGGCCGAACAGGTAGCCCTGGACTTCGTCGCAGCCATGTTCGCGCAGGAAGTCCAGTTGCTCGTGGGTCTCGACGCCCTCGGCGATCACCGCCAGGTTGAGGCTGTGGGCCATGGCGATGATCGCTCGGGCGATCTGCGCGTCCTGCTCGCCGGACGGTAGGCCGTCGACGAAGGTGCGGTCGATCTTCAAGACGTCGATGGGAAATTGCTTGAGGTAGTTGAGCGACGAATAACCGGTGCCGAAGTCATCGACGGCAATGCTCAAGCCCAGGTTTTTCAACCCGGCGAGGATCTGCATCGCTTCGCTGACTTCGCGCATCAGGATACTTTCCGTCAGTTCAAGCTCCAGGCAAGCCGGCGGCAGGCCGGTGCTGCGCAGGATATTGGCGATGCGCGTGCCCAACTGGCCGTCTGAGAATTGCCGGGCGGAAATATTGACCGAGACCTTCGGCACCCGGACCTTGGTCTGGTGCCAGGTCCTGAGTTGTCGACAGGCTTCGCTGATGACCCAGTCGCCAACGTCCACCACCAACCCGAGTTCTTCCAGCACCGGGATAAAATCCCCCGGCGGCACCAAACCGCGTCGTGGATGGCGCCAGCGCAGCAGCGCTTCGGCGCCGGTCAAGCGTTTGCCATCGCCGCTGAACTGCGGTTGGTAATACAACACGAATTCATTTTGCTCCAAGGCATGGCGCAGGTCGCTTTCCAGCTCCAGGCGCTCCAGGGCGCTGGCGTTCATGTCGGCCTGATAGAACTGGAAGTTGTTCTTGCCGCGTTCCTTGGCGTGATACATGGCCGTGTCGGCGTTCTTCATCAATTGGCTGAGTTCATTGCCATCCTGAGGGCTCAGGGCGATGCCGATACTGGCAGTGACGAAAAACTCGCGGCCTTCGAGCACGAATGGCCGGACCAGGCTCGCGAGGATCTGCTCGGCCACCGTGATCGCCCGGTTCAGTGCCATTTCGCGGCTGGCACGCGGTTGCAGCAGCAGGGTGAATTCGTCGCCGCCCATGCGCGCCACGGTGTCGTCGTCGGCGACGCAGCCAAGCAGGCGCGTGGCCATTTCCTTGAGCATCCGGTCACCGGCCGCATGGCCAAGTGAGTCATTGATCGGCTTGAAGCGGTCCAGGTCGAGGAACATCAGCACGACCCAGCTCTTCTGCCGCTCGGCCGATTGCAGCGCAGTGTGCAGGCGGTCCTGGAACAGCGTGCGGTTGGGCAGGTGGGTCAGGGCGTCGTAGTAGGCCAGGCGATGGATGCGCTGCTCGCTGGCCTTGCGTTCGCTGATATCGCTGAAGAAACACACATAGCTGGCCAGGTCGCCTTCGTCGTCGAGCACCGCCGTGATGCCGACCCAGGCCGGGTAGTGTTCACCGTTGCGGCGCTTGAGCCAGACTTCGCCTTCCCAGGTGCTGTGCTGTTCCAGTTGCTTGAGCACATAGCGCAGGTGCGCTTCCTGCTGGTCGTCAACGGTCAGCATGTTGGGCAACTGGTCCAGCACCTGCGAGACGGCATAACCGCTGACGCGACTGAACGCTTCGTTAGCCTGGACAATGTAGCCGGCCGGGTCGGTGATCAGGATCGCCGAGGTCGAGTGCTCGAATACCGTGGCGGCCATGCGCAAGTCCTTTTCGGCGCGACGCTGCTGGCTGATGTCGCGACCGACGCCGAGCACGCCTTCGAACGCGCCGTTGTCGTCCCACACCAGCACGAGCCGCAGCTCGATCGGGATCTTGCGTCCATCGGCGCGCAGGCAATCGAACAAGAACAATTGGGTCTGCATCTGGTTGCGCAGCTCGGTCAGCTGGTCGGGCTTGTCGAGAGCCTTGCTGACCCGGTCCATCAGGCTGTAGATGCCGGTCAGTTGTTGTGGATTGGCGATGGTTGACTGCCAGCCGTTCTGGAAGATCGAGTCGGCGGTGTAGCCCAGCACTGCCTGGACGGACGGGCTGACATAGTTGAGCGAAAGCTTGCTGTCGGTCGAGAAAATCACGTCACTGATGCTTTCGGCGAGCATCCGGTAGCGTTGTTCGCTGTCGCGCAGCGATTCGCTGGCCTCGATCTGCTCGGTGATGTCCTTGGCCACGCCGATGATCCGCGTCACCTGGTCATAACGGTCCCGGGCCAGCGCCTGTTCGCGGACCTCGAAGCGGCGCCATTTACCGTTGCGATGACGAAAGCGCAATTGGCATTGCAACAACTGTGTATAGCCGCCGCGTCGCTGTTCCTGGCGCAGCGTGTGGTAGTGATCGGCATCGTCGCTGTGCAGCAGGATTTCCCAGAAATACTCGCCCATCTGGTGCAGTTCGGTACGGTCATAACCGAGCGTCTGGCCCAGGTGGTGGTTGCTGAAGATCATCCGCTGGCTGATCACATCCTGCACATAAAGATGATCCGGAACGGTGCGAACCACATCGGACCAGAACCCTTCACGCTCGAGCAAAGACAGTTCGATCAGCTTGCGGCTGGTGATATCGCTGATACTGAGGATGACGGCGTTATAGTCGTGCTGCGTCTCCGGCAGGCGCAAGACCAGCCACAAGTGCTGGTCTCGGCCATGGGCGTCCTGGATCCTGATTTCCAGTTCCAGCTGTTTATGTGAATCAAGCAGCGCTTCGAGCAGTTTCGAACCGACCGGGTTGTTGTCCTTTGCCGCGTTGCCAACCAGCAATTGCCAGGCTTGTTCGCACGAATCGACATTGAGCAGCTTCAACGCCATCTGGTTGACTTCGGTGACCTGGACTTGCTGCTGCAACTGTTCGAGCTGTTGCGGGACCTCCAGCCAGGCACGCAACTGGTCGCCGCTGTGCAATCCGGCTCTGGCAAAGAATGCCTTGAGACCGGAAAGGTCAAGCACGCAAAGGGCCACGCCGGTGCCCTCGAAGATGTCCTGATAGCGACGACGTCCTTCGTGCAACTGCCGCTGGCGTCGGCGCATGTTCAGCAGGGCAATCACCGGCAACAGCGAAAACGCCAGCCCCAGCAGGCATTTGCCGATGAAGGCAGGGAGCAGTTGCTCAAGCACCTGGCGTCGGTCGAATAACCCGCGCAGTTGCCAGTCGCTACTGCTCAGGGGCACGGTCAATACGGTGTTGCTCAGGTCTTGCGGGGTCAGTTGGGTCGGGGTGAGCGCGGGTAGGCTTTCGTCGCGGCTGATGATTTGCTGGTTGAGACGGTTCTCCACCAGCCAGAGAGGGCGCAGGCCCATATCGGCTTGCTTGGTCAAGGTCGAAAAGAAACTGGGCGTCAGGCGCAGCGCCCAATATCCGCGAGAGCTGCCGCTGGCCTGGTGCAACAGCAGGTGCACCACGGAGCCATCCTCGGCATTACTGAAATAATGAGCCTGGGCGTGACTGCGTCGCACCAGCTCGACCAGGTAGTCGGCGTCGTGGCTACCTGCGTCACTGTCACTGAGCACTCGGCCGGAGGGGCTCAGCAGCGCCAGGCTGCGCAGTTCGGGCAATGATTGCTGGAGCTTGCGCAACAGGGCCTGCTGTTCGTCGGCGCTTTGCGGTTGTTCGACGATCGGTAGCAGATTAAGGGCTATTTGCGCATTCAGAGCCATATTCAGGCTGACTTGCGCGGCGAGGTCGGCGGTGTAGTCGATGGTGTACTGGCGTTGTTGCTGCTGGGTTTCGCGCAACTGGTCGAGCAACTGCCAGAAGAGTAATCCCAGCAATAACAGCACCAGCGAGGCCAGCGCGCCCTTCAATGTCCCGCGCAGGGGCAAGCCAGGCACAGCGACGGGTGCGCTTGGGGACGGGGGCGAAGTGACGTTGGACAAGCTGTAATCCTGCGGTTTGCTGGACTGGCGCGACGTGCACTATAAGCCGGACGCCCAAAGGGCGGCTAGCATGCCTTGACTTGTGGCAAAGTGCCAGTCCTTGGCGGCTGGACCTTGACCGACGGTTGAGGTAGCTTTGCCGGTCAAACAAGAGCGTTCCAGCTCCAGATTCCCAGGCTCTATCGGCCCGCAGGCATTGATAATCATCAACTGCCCGCGCCGCGCATGGCCTGGCTCGTTCTTTTCACCTGTCACTGACGCTAGGTTCACCATGGCTCAATACGTTTTCACCATGCATCGGCTGAGCAAAGTTGTTCCGCCGAAGCGGGAAATCCTGAAAAACATTTCTCTGTCTTTCTTCCCCGGCGCCAAGATCGGCGTGCTGGGCCTCAACGGCTCGGGTAAATCCACGCTGCTGAAAATCATGGCCGGCGTCGATAACGAATTCGATGGCGAAGCCCGTCCGATGCCGGACCTGAACATCGGCTACCTGCCGCAAGAGCCCCAGTTGGACCCGACCAAGACCGTCCGTGAAGTGGTCGAGGAAGCGGTCAGCGTCATCAAGGATGCCCAGGCGCGCCTGGACGAGGTCTATGCCGCCTACGCCGACCCGGACGCCGACTTCGACAAGCTGGCCGCCGAACAAGCCAAGCTCGAAGCGATCCTGCAGGCCAGCGACGGCCACAACCTGGACCGTCAGCTGGAAGTGGCCGCCGATGCGTTGCGCCTGCCGGCCTGGGACGCGAAGGTCGAACACCTCTCTGGTGGCGAGAAGCGCCGCGTGGCCCTGTGCCGCCTGCTACTGTCCGCACCGGACATGTTGCTGCTCGACGAACCGACCAACCACCTGGACGCTGATTCCGTCGCCTGGCTCGAACATTTCCTGCACGACTTCCCAGGCACCGTGGTTGCGATCACGCACGACCGTTACTTCCTGGACAACGTCGCCGGCTGGATCCTGGAACTCGACCGCGGCGCGGGCATTCCGTACGAAGGCAACTATTCGGGTTGGCTGGAAGCCAAGTCCGATCGTCTGGCCCAGGAATCCAAGCAGCAGTCGGCCCATGAAAAAGCCATGAAGGAAGAACTGGAGTGGGTGCGCAAAGGCGCCAAGGCCCGCCAGTCCAAATCCAAGGCTCGCCTGCAACGCTTCGAGGAAATGCAATCCCAGGAATTCCAGAAGCGCAGCGAAACCAACGAGATCTACATCCCGGCCGGCCCGCGCCTGGGTGACAAGGTCATCGAGTTCAAGAACGTCACCAAGGGTTATGGCGACCGCGTGTTGATCGACAACCTGTCGTTCGCCATGCCAAAAGGCGCCATCGTCGGTGTGATCGGTGGTAACGGCGCGGGTAAATCCACGCTGTTCCGCATGCTGATGGGCAAGGAAACCCCCGATTCGGGCACCATCGAGATCGGCGAAACCGTGCAACTGGCTTGCGTCGACCAGAGCCGCGAGGACCTGGACGGCAGCAAGACCGTGTTCCAGCAGATCTCCGACGGTTCCGACCAGATCCGCATCGGCAACTATGAAATCCCGTCGCGCACTTATGTCGGTCGCTTCAACTTCAAGGGCGGCGACCAGCAGAAGTTCGTCAAGGACTTGTCCGGTGGTGAGCGCGGTCGCTTGCACCTGGCGTTGACCTTGAAGGAGGGCGGCAACGTCCTGCTGCTCGACGAACCGTCCAACGACCTCGACGTCGAAACCCTGCGTTCCCTGGAAGAAGCCTTGTTGGACTTCCCGGGCGCCGCCATTGTGATCTCCCACGATCGGTGGTTCCTCGACCGTGTGGCGACGCACATCCTGGCGTACGAAGATGACTCGCAAGCGGTGTTCTTCGAAGGCAACTACACCGAGTATGAAGCCGATCGCAAGAAACGCCTCGGCGAAGCCGCTGCCCAGCCGCATCGTGTACGGCACAAGAAGCTGGCCTGATTCGGGCACGCAGTCAGTAGTAAAACCTGTGGGAGCGGGCTTGCTCGCGAAGGCGTCGGATCAGTCAGCATTGCTTTGACAGATTCACCGCTTTCGCGAGCAAGCCCGCTCCCACAATGGTCTTGGAGTTGCCGCAAGATACCTGGCTGATGTCGATCGCTGTGGGAGCGAGCTTGCTCGCGATGAGGCCAGCCCTTCACCCAGGCTCTATCGCCACCACCTCGATCGCGGCATCCCCCGCCGGCCGCTTCCACACCACCTCATCCTCAACCTTGGCCCCCAGCAGCGCCCGCCCGAGCGGCGAGCCCCAATTGATCAATCCATTGGCCGCATCGGCTTGATCTTCACCCACCAATTGCACCCGCTGTTTCTGATCGTGCTCATCGGCGAAAGTCACCCAGTGTCCGATTCGCACTTGATCGCAATTGCTCGGCGTAACGACCTGGGCGCTTTGCAGGCGTTGATTGAAATACCGCAGATCTCGCTCGATATCGGCGATACGCTGCTTGTCCGCCCGCTCGCCTTGGGCAGTCTCTTGGCTATGCAGTTGTTGCAATTCGGCAACCCGTGCCTGCAATTGAACAAGCCCTGTCGGCGTGACGTAGTTGGGTTGCGCGCTGACCTGGCGTTCGATCGGTTGATCGGCCTGGGCGGCGGCGTTGTCTTCGTTGACGAAAGCGCGACTCATAGGGTTCTCCTCTGTTGGAGTTTGGGCCATGGTCGCAAGGTTTTGGTTCGACGAATGTCTCTGGGCGACTCACTGCGAGCGATAAGCCCGGGCGGCGTCGCGGTCTTTCTCTTGTTGCCAGGCACGTTCGCGATCGTCCCAGTGGCGGTCGCGGTAGTCGTTACGCTCTTCACTCTCGCGCATGGCCTGGCATTGGCGAAAGCCGTCGCTCCAGCCCTCGGCGTAGTGCGGATCCTGGAGATAACGCGGCACGTCCTTCCTGAATTGTCCGGTAATCGCGCCGGCGGCTTGTCGGCCACTGCTGCAACCGTCATCGAAGCCGTCGGCGAAGGCCGGCGGATAACCTCGGGCGATCAACTCCTCATGGGTGGTTTCACAGCCACCGAGCAACATCAACACACCCACTACCACCGTCGCACGCCACATGTGCTGTCATCCCGACCGATCCACTCATGACAGAAGTCTAGAAGTGGATTCGTCACAAAGGCGTGAAAGTGCGGTGATCAATCCGTTCAGTAGTGATACCACTTCACTTCAAGCATCACCTCGTTCTCCGGCGAGGCCAATTGGCTGAACTCGCGCTGGGCGCTCAGGCGCAGGCCGAGGTTGCGGGACAGTTCCCACTGCTGGTTGAGGCTCAGGCTACGGCGCACTTCGCCGTTGACGAAATAATCGCCCTTGGCTTCCAGGCTCAGGTTGCCCAGCGGGTTTTTCCACAGCACACCGCTGTTGAATCCGGCGGCCGGGGCGATGAATTGGGCGAAGTCATTGTTGTGCTCGACTCGCACGGTACCCAAGGCAAAGCCCAGCACATCGTCGCCCAGCGCCCAAGTGCCACCCGCGCCGCCATTGACGTGGCTGACCAAGGTTTCATCGTCGTGTTTGCCCGGTACCCGCTCCAGGCCGCCGGTGACCTGCCAGGACAGCGGTTGCAACAGCTCGTTGCGTGGGGTCAGGGAGCGGATGGTCGCCAAGTCCAGTTGCTGCACCTGCCAGTCGTTGCCTTCGTACTGGCGCAGCTTCAATTGGAGGATTTCGATCTGTGCCCCAAGCGGGAAGCTTTCGGCATTGTCGTTGAGGTCGTGATAGGCCATGCGCAGGCCGTACTCACCGAATGCGCGGTCGCCCCGGGTGCCAAGGCCGGCCTGCCAGGTACGCGATTCATGGCCGTCTTCCGGCAGGCCCGGTTGTGGGATGTCGAGTTCCGGCGCAGGGTTCTGGTTGATTGCCCGCAGCAATTCGAAACTGCGCTGGGCCCGCTGTGGGTCGCGCTCCTGGCCATTGGCGCGATAGCGCTCCAGACGATAGGCGGCATCGATGATCAATGCCTGGCGCTCGCGTGGTAATGCCTTGAATTCAGGAGCTTGCAATTGTTGTTGGTCGGCGCTGACTTTCAGCACCCACTGCTGTTCCTCATCGCTCAAGGGCTCGGCGCGGCTGAGCAACTCTCGTTCACGGGACGGCCGGTACTGGATACTTTCGACCAGCCCGGCTTCTTTCACCGCCTTGACGGTGTCGGTGGGAATCGCCGTCAGCGGGAACTGTTCGGTCAGGCGCAAGCTGGGGCGCGCGACTTGCAGCAATTCAAGCAGGCGATAGGAGCAATTTTCGTCGAAGAAAAAGTAGTCGAACTGGATCTGCTTGAGTTCCCACACATGCTCGACCATACGTTCGGTCTCTGCCTGGCTCAGGTTGAGGCGGTATTCCCACAGGTCGCGATTCTCGAGGCTACGGTATTCGGAAAGTTTTTCCTGGTAGGGCACCAGGGCGAACAGGCCGGGATAGCCGCCCATCAGGCCTTTCCAGGCGTAAAGGATGCTGTTGTCCGAACCTTCGATGTAGGCGCCGAAGTTGATTGCGTAGCTGAGCAGGGCGGTCTTGTCGCTTTGCACATCGGCCTGGTCGATGCGCAGCAGAGTGTGACCGAACATCGAGGACGGACTGTTCAGGTACGCGGCGGGGAAAATCATCACCGCGCTGTGGGGGGACACGTCCTTGAACCATTGGGTGTAGTCGCTGCAGTTGACCGCCGGCAGGTCCTTCAGGTCGAGCTGCGCCTTCAGCCAGCGGGTACGCGCCGGATACACGCATTGGGCGTGTTGCTGGCCGGCGCTGGCCGGACCGTACAAGGCTTGGAGCGTGGCGGTCAGTTCGCGGTCGGGATGCTGGTTCCCGTCGAGTGCCAGGAAGAATTTCTTGTCGCTGATGTAACTGCGCCAGCCGCCGAGCTTGGCGGTTTCGTAGTGGCCCAGGGAAATCCAGAAGCGATCATTGGCCAGTTGCTGCAAACGTTGAGGGTCGATATGAGGCGCGGCGGACAGCGGGGCGCACACACAGAGCGCCAGCCAGGCAAGGCGTTTGAGCATAGTCGGCTACTTGGAAAGTCGAAAAATAAAGACCGAGAGGGCCCCAAAAAGAAAACCCGCTCCCCGAAAGGAGCGAGTGATGCCGAGCTTAAGCTTGAGTCGCGTACTTGGCCAGGCGAGGATCGTTTTTCAGCACGGCCAGGGTATTGGTATGCACATCTTCCGCAGTCACGTCAGCTTTGCTGAAGATCTGCTGGAAGTGCTCATGGGTAACTGCGGAGAAGTGTGCGCGATCTTCCGGCGCCACACCCAGTACCACGGCGTAGGTGGTCAGCGCTTCACCCTGACCCTTGGCCATGTCTTCGGACAGCTCGTTCATCATGCCATTCATGGCCAGCCAGGACTTGCCGCCGTAGGTCAGCGCGGCGTTGGTCGAGCAGCCGTTGGTGCCGGAGGTCATGCCGAAGGTGGCGTTGCCGGAAGTGCCGTTGGTGGTGGATGCGAGGAAGTGAGCCGGGGTGCCACGCTGACCTTCGAACAGCATGTTGCCCCAACCGCAATCCGGGCCGCCCGGCGCCTGAGCCATGGCGTTGATGGATACAGCGGTGAAGAGAGTACCGAGAAGAATCCGTTTCATAGCTATGTTCTCTTTATGTGCATACCAATGGACAGGGTCTGGCCCCTACAGCAGCCAGTGGGCCGGTTATTGTTCCAGCCGCGCAGTTTGGAGTTTAGGCACGATCTGAGGGTTCCGTGACATTTTGCAAAAACATTACGGCAAATCCATTGCTTGCGCGGCTCTGCCCAGGGTTTTTCCCTCGACTATGCTTTGGTCTCAGGCGCTCCTTGCCAGTCAGGTACGGGCAGCGCCAGAATGCCGCTATCTGCCCCGCCTGATGTAAGGAAGCCCGATGCCTGATCCTGTTGCTGCCAGCTTGCGTCTAGCGCCCGAAGCGCTGACCCGTCCGTTTTCCGCTGAACAGTTCAGCTTCTCTACCACCAATGATCTGGAGCCCTTTCGCGGTGTGCTTGGCCAGGAACGTGCGGTCGAAGCATTGCAGTTCGGTGTGGCGATGCCACGCCCCGGTTACAACGTATTTGTGATGGGTGAGCCCGGCACCGGCCGGTTCTCGTTCGTCAAACGCTACCTCAAGGCCGAAGGCAAGCGCATGCAGACCCCGTCGGACTGGGTCTATGTCAACAACTTCGACGAGCCACGCGAGCCGCGCGCACTGGAGCTGCCCTCCGGGACGGCGGGCACGTTCATCGGCGATATCAGCGGCCTGATCGACAACTTGCTGGCGACATTTCCGGCGGTGTTCGAACATCCGTCCTACCAACAGAAAAAGAGCGCAATCGACCGCGCCTTCAATCAGCGCTACGACCGCGCCCTCGATGTGATCGAGCGCCTGGCGCTGGAAAAAGACGTCGCGCTGTACCGCGACAGCAGCAACATCGCCTTCACACCGATGAGCGAAGGCAAGGCCTTGGACGAGGCGGAGTTCGCCCAATTGCCGGAGGCCGAGCGCGAGCGATTCCATGAGGACATTTCCGGTCTGGAGGAGCGCTTGAATGAGGAACTCGCCAGCCTGCCGCAGTGGAAGCGCGAATCCAACAATCAGTTGCGCCACCTCAACGAAGAAACCATCACCCTGGCCTTGCAGCCCTTGCTGGCGCCGTTGTCGGAAAAATACGCCGAGAACGCCGCCGTGTGCGGTTATCTTCAAGCCATGCAGGTCTATCTGCTCAAGACCGTGGTCGAGCAACTGGTGGACGACAGCAAGACCGACGCCGTTGCCCGCAAGCTGCTGGAAGAGCAATACGCGCCGAGCCTCGTCGTCGGCCATCATTCGAGCGGTGGCGCGCCCGTGGTCTTCGAGCCGCACCCGACCTACGACAACTTGTTCGGGCGCATCGAGTACAGCACCGACCAGGGCGCGCTCTACACCACGTATCGGCAGTTGCGTCCGGGTGCCCTGCACCGTGCCAACGGCGGGTTCCTGATCCTGGAAGCGGAAAAAATGCTCGGCGAGCCGTTCGTGTGGGATGCGCTCAAGCGCGCCCTGCAATCGCGCAAGCTGAAAATGGAGTCGCCGCTGGGCGAGCTGGGTCGCCTGGCGACGGTGACACTGACGCCACAACACATCCCGTTGCAGGTCAAGGTCGTCATCATCGGGGCGCGCCAGCTCTATTACGCCTTGCAGGACCTGGATTCGGATTTCCAGGAAATGTTTCGCGTACTGGTGGATTTCGACGAGGACATCCCCATGGGCGACGAGAGCCTGGAGCAGTTTGCCCAGTTGCTCAAGACCCGTACCTCAGAGGAGGGCATGGCCGCGCTGACCGCCGATGCGGTGGCACGCCTGGCCACCTACAGCGCGCGCCTGGCCGAGCACCAAGGACGCCTGTCGGCGCGTATCGGCGACCTGTTCCAACTGGTCAGTGAGGCGGATTTCATTCGTCAACTGGCCGGCGATCAGATGACCGACGCCGGCCACATCGAGCGCGCCCTCAAGGCCAAGGCCACCCGCACCGGGCGGGTTTCGGCGCGAATCCTCGATGACATGCTGGCGGGGATCATTCTCATCGACACCGATGGCGCAGCCGTGGGCAAGTGCAACGGGCTCACGGTGCTGGAGGTGGGCGACTCGGCGTTTGGCGTGCCTGCGCGGATTTCCGCCACGGTATACCCGGGAGGCAGCGGTATCGTCGACATCGAACGGGAGGTCAACCTCGGCCAGCCGATCCACTCCAAGGGTGTGATGATTCTGACCGGGTACCTGGGCAGCCGGTATGCCCAGGAATTCCCGCTGGCGATCTCGGCCAGCATCGCCCTGGAACAATCCTACGGCTATGTGGACGGCGACAGCGCATCCCTCGGCGAGGCGTGTACGCTGATTTCAGCCCTGTCGAAGACTCCGTTGAAGCAGTGCTTCGCCATCACCGGCTCGATCAACCAGTTCGGTGAGGTGCAGGCGGTGGGCGGGGTCAACGAGAAGATCGAAGGGTTCTTCCGCCTTTGCGAAGCCCGCGGGCTGACGGGGGAGCAGGGGGCGATCATTCCCCAGGCCAACGTCGCGACCCTGATGCTCGACGAAAAAGTGCTGGCCGCGGTGCGCGCCGGGCAGTTTCACGTCTATGCCGTGCGTCAGGCCGATGAGGCATTGAGCCTGTTGGTGGGCGAACCCGCCGGGGAGCCGGACGAGAATGGCGAGTTCCCGGAGGGCAGCGTCAACGCTCGCGTAGTGGAGCGGTTGCGGGTCATCGCGGAGATGATCAGCGAAGACGACATCAAGGAAGCGGAAAAGGAAATGGCGCAGCAGGCGCTGGTGGAGGCCAAGCCGGCTTGATGTTCTGATGGAGATCCAACTGTGGGAGCATGCTCGCTCCCACAGTGTTTTGTGGGTGATTTCTCAAAAGTGTCACCGGTTTGGCGTCAATATTCACACTGTGACCGCTCGGCGCATTCTGGTCTCGAAATCCTTCGTTGCCGGAACTTTTCTCCTATCCTCAGTTCAAGGATAACGAGAGCCATCATTGGATCGAAACAGCCCGCTCCCGGGCTGAACACCGGATCTACCCGAGGGGCGCCGCCATGTCGCGCAACCTTTGCCTCACTCGCCAATGCCTGGGTCTTGTGACCCGCATTGAATGTGCTGTCCGCCCGCTGGCTGGAGACACGGGCATGTGGACCGTACTCTTCGCCGCCGGAATGGCCGGTGAACAACCTTCCGCTATCAAGGCCCAGGGGCCGTTTCCGGGGCCGACCGCCGCAGAAACCATTCTCGACACCATCGTCCAGAACCTGACGACCCACGGTTATGAACTGGCCGACGATCCGCAGATATGGTCCCTGCACATGCAGGCGCAGTTGCGGGAAATCAACGGCGGTCGTTGTCGCAACGTCGGCGGTTTCGAGTTTCGTCCGCTTCAGTGAATCGTTTCCGGGCGCGCTCCGCCAGTCACCTGCAGGTTGGCCCGGCGGTTGTCGGTCAAGTCGTGGCTGATATACTCGCCGGGTTTTTTCAGCCCTGGTGTGAGACTCAATGGAACGCTTTATCGAAAATGCAATGTACGCCTCCCGTTGGCTGCTGGCGCCGATCTACTTTGGGCTGTCGCTGGGCTTGCTGGCCCTGGCGCTGAAATTCTTCCAGGAAGTTTTTCACGTCATCCCCAACGTGTTCTCCATGGCCGAGTCCGAGCTGATCCTGGTGCTGCTGTCGTTGATCGACATGGCGCTGGTGGGTGGTTTGCTGGTCATGGTGATGATCTCCGGCTATGAGAACTTCGTCTCGCAACTGGACATCGGCGACGACAAGGAAAAGCTCAACTGGCTGGGCACGATGGACTCTTCGTCGTTGAAGATGAAGGTTGCGGCCTCGATCGTTGCCATTTCCTCAATCCACTTGCTGCGCATCTTCATGGACGCCAAGAACGTCGATCCTGACCACCTGATGTGGTACGTGATCATCCACATGACCTTCGTGGTGTCGGCATTCGCCATGGGTTACCTGGACAAACTGACCAAGCACTGAGGTTCGTCACGCGCTGCGGCATCTGTGCTAGTCTGCTTGCCCTTTTGGTTCCGGGCGCTCCGGGAGGCGCTGTGGCACGCACGGCAACTTTCCGGGCCGTCCGCACAGCGGAGCAGCATGATGTCCGAAGTTAACCTGTCCACCGACGAAACCCGCGTCAGCTACGGCATTGGCCGTCAGTTGGGCGACCAACTGCGCGACAACCCGCCACCGGGCGTGAGCCTGGACGCGATCCTGGCCGGCCTGACCGACGCGTTCGCCGGCAAGCCGAGCCGTGTGGGCCAGGACGAGATGTCCGCCAGCTTCAAAGTCATCCGCGAAATCATGCAGGCCGAAGCGGCCGCCAAGGCTGAAGCCGCTGCTGGCGAAGGCCGTGCGTTCCTGGCTGAAAACGCCAAGCGTGAAGGCATCACTACCCTGGCTTCCGGCCTGCAATTCGAAGTGCTGACCCAAGGTGAAGGCGCCAAGCCGACCCGTGAAGACCAGGTGCGTACCCATTACCATGGCACTCTGATCGACGGCACTGTGTTCGACAGCTCCTACGATCGTGGCCAGCCAGCTGAATTCCCGGTAGGCGGCGTGATCCCAGGCTGGACCGAAGCACTGCAATTGATGAATGCCGGCAGCAAATGGCGCCTGTACGTGCCGAGCGAACTGGCCTACGGCGCTCAAGGCGTTGGCAGCATCCCACCGCACAGCGTGCTGGTGTTTGACGTCGAGTTGTTGGACGTACTGTAAAACCCTGTCCGGTTTACCGCCGGATAAAAACTGTGGGAGATTCTATGGTTGAGGGGAAGCCCTCAAGCCGCTTTTGGTTGGTATTCGCTTTGCCCTTTCAGCAGAGCGAATACGATCCGAGCAAGCTTGCGTGCCAGTATCACTAACGCCTGGGTGGTAGCGAAGCCTCGAGCTCTTAGTCTTTCATAAAAGCCTTTCCAGGCAGGCGTACGGCTGGCCGACATGGCTGCGTTGTGCAAAAGCCGACGAACTTCCGGATCGCCTCGTTTGCTCAAGCTTCGGCGGTCGTCTTTTTGTCCTGATTGGGACACTCGCAAATCCATCCCCAAGAAGGCAATAAAGGCGTCTGCATTTTTGAAGTCGCCCCGCTGAAACGCCGTAAGCAAGCGGGCTCCGGTCAGAAACCCGATGCCCTCGACCTTCAGGCAACGGTTCAGTTGCCCTAGCAAACCAGCATTTTTCAGATGATCCTTGATCGTCTTCTCGATCAATGCCTCAAGCCTTTGCATAGCTGCGATTTGCTCGGCGAAAGCGGTCTTGAGCAGCGGCTCATTGGCCCAGCTTTGTACCAGGGCGACTCGAGCCTGAACCAAGGCAGCGCGACGGCGGAAAAGGCTTAGAAGCTGGCGATACAACGGAGATGGCGGCGCCCATGGATGAAGCTCGTGCCCTTCGTTCTTCAGGTAACGAGCCAACAGCTTGGCGTCCAACGCATCGGTTTTGGCGCGGATTTTTACGCCTTTGCGGTAATGATGAAGTTCATAACCGCCCATCATGTAGATTGTGCAACCGGCCTCATAGGCCAAATCAGCAAAGTCCAAGTGATAAGTATTGGTCGACTCAATGGCCACATCGACGGGGCCCGGCAGTACTTTCAACCACCGTTTGATGGCCGCCTTGTCGTTGGGAATCGCTTCCAACACATCAAGCTCTGCGTGATAGATCACCAGCTCGTTCTTGGCGACATCCACGCCCACGATCGGCTTTGTGACAGAAACCGGCATTGCCATTGAAAATCCTCCGGGCTAAGGTTTGAACACTTGAAGGGGTCACCCAGAGGCGCAGGCTTGTCTCTATCGTCGATCCAGGCCGAAGCATTCTTTATCGGCGCTTGGGTGAAAGGAGGAGGGGCGAAATCTCCCACGGTCTGTACTGCGCGAACAGTCAGAATCGAGCCTTGTCCCTCCTCCTCCCTTCAAGTCCTACCATACAAGCGAGCTTGCTCGCGATGGCGGTGTGTCAGTAACGAAAATGTCGACTGACTGACCGCCATCGCGAGCAAGCTCGCTCCCACAGGTTCTCTGTGCTCATCCGTGAAACCTGCCGCTGAAATCACCCGTTGGGCGCAACGCCCGGGCATAGCAGAACAGGAACAGGTTTCGTACCAATTCCTTGAGTACCAGCGGCTCACTGGAATTGAGGCTGCTGAGGTCCAGGTCTCCTTGGTCCTGCAGTTCGCTCAAGGCTTCTTCTTCAAGCACCGCACAGACTTCCCCGGTTTCCCGATGCAGGATCCTCAGGTAGGGATGTGGGCGGTCCAGCCAGGCATCGATCAAATAAGTCATGGTTCTCATCTCCTTGATGGGTTCGATGAGAATAATTCTTATTCGCTAAATAGCAAGTCTCTATTGGCGCAACGATTGTTTTTCTGACGATGGGTTGTGATAGCTCGGCGCGGCTTGAGTCGCGTGGGCTTGCACAATAGGGGGATTGAAGCGGGGAGGGTGAGGCACCATCCCACGCGGAGCGCGGGATGGGAGTACAACAGGTTCAGACTTTTCTGACGAACTCGGATTTGAGCTTCATCGGCCCGATACCGTCGATCTTGCAGTCGATGTCGTGGTCGCCGTCACACAGGCGGATGTTCTTCACCTTGGTGCCGACCTTGACCACCAGTGAGGTGCCCTTGACCTTGAGGTCCTTGATCACGGTGATGGTGTCGCCGTCCTGCAGGACGTTGCCGACCGAATCCTTCTTCACGGTGTCGTCGGACGGCGTTTCAACTTCGCCGCTGGCGGACCATTCGTGGGCGCACTCTGGGCAGACCAGTTGGGTGCCATCTTCGTAGGTGTATTCGGAATTGCATTTCGGGCAGGGAGGCAACGTGCTCACTAGGGTTCCTTGGGTATCAGGAGGACAAAAGGGCGCACATTGTATAGGGTTTTAGCTCGAAGAGGGCAGAGCAGTGAAATGCCACTATGGGAGCGAGCTCACTCCCATAGGGTTTCTGTCATCAATGGGTACGGGCGACCGCAAACTCGCTCAGCTCCACCAGCGCATCGCGGTATTCGCTGGCGGGCAGGGCATCAAGGCATTTGATTGCGCGGGCGACGTAGTCTCGGGCCAGCTTCGCGGTGTATTCCAGCGAGCCGGAGGCTTCGACCGCGACACGGATGCTTTCCAGGTCTTCGATCCCGCCTTTCTGGATCGCCTGGCGCACCAGCGCCGCCTGTTCCGGCGTGCCCTCGCGCATGGTGTAGATCAGCGGCAGGGTCGGCTTGCCTTCGGCCAGGTCGTCACCGACGTTCTTGCCCAGGGTCTCGGCGTCGCCCTTGTAGTCCAGCAGGTCGTCCACCAACTGGAACGCGACGCCCAGGTGATCACCGAAGGTGCGCAGCGCTTCGCTCTGCTCGGCGGTGGCACCGGCCAGGGCGGCGGCGCTGTGGGTCGAGGCTTCGAAGAGCATCGCGGTCTTGCCGCGGATGACTTCCATGTAGGTTTCTTCGGTCGTGCTGGCGTCGCGGACCTTGGACAGTTGCAATACTTCGCCTTCGGCAATGATGCGCGTAGCCTGGGACAGGATCTTCATCACGGGCATCGAGCCCAGCTCGACCATCATTTCAAACGAGCGCGAGTACAGGAAATCGCCCACCAGCACGCTCGGGGCGTTGCCCCACATGGCGTTGGCGGTCGAGCGGCCACGGCGCATGCCGGACATGTCGACCACGTCGTCGTGCAGCAGGGTCGCGGTGTGCAGGAACTCGATGGTGGCGGCCAGCAGGCGCATGTCGTCGCCTTCGCGACCCAGTGCCTTGCCGCACAACAGCACCAATAAAGGACGCAGGCGCTTGCCTCCCGCCGAAGTGATGTAGTCGCCGATTTTCGATACCAGCGGCACTCGGGAAGTCAGCTGCTTCTTGATGATACCGTCGACGGCACTAAAATCGTCCGCCACTGCGCGGTAGAAAGCTTGGGGTTGCATCAGCGACAGGCGCTCCAGAAGGGTTGCGCGGCATGCTAGGACCCCCACCCAGACCTGTCAAGGCGCGATGGACGGCTACTTGCAAGGCTCGGTTGCCTTGCGTACAATCGCGCACCCTGAACTTCCTGGGCAGCACCTGCCTTACGCAATTGCATCCGGGCCTTCCAGCCCATGCAGCCATGCCAGCCAATACCTCTTCTTATAAAGCGCTGGGTGAGCAGGATTATCGGAGAAATACCATGTCGTACGCAGTAATTGTTACTGGTGGCAAGCAATACAAGGTCGCCCCAGGTGAATACCTGAAGATCGAAAAACTGGAAATCGCTACCGGCGAATCCGTGACTTTTGATCGCGTTCTGTTGGTCGCCAATGGCGATGACGTGAATATCGGCGCTCCAGTCGTTGCTGGCGCTACCGTTGTGGCTGAAGTGATCTCCCAAGGTCGTCACGATAAAGTCCGCATCATCAAGTTCCGTCGTCGTAAGCACCACATGAAGCGCATGGGCCACCGCCAGTGGTACACCGAGATCAAAATCACCGGTATTCAGGCTTAATTTCAGCCTAATTCCTCACTAGGAGAATTGAACTCATGGCACACAAAAAAGCTGGTGGTAGTACCCGTAACGGTCGCGACTCAGAAGCCAAACGCCTTGGCGTGAAGATGTATGGCGGCCAGAAAATCATTCCGGGCAACATCATCGTGCGTCAGCGCGGCACCCAATTCCACGCCGGTTACGGTGTTGGCATGGGTAAGGATCACACCCTCTTCGCTAAAATCGAAGGCGTGATCAAGTTCGAAGTAAAGGGCGCGTTCAACCGCCGTTACGTGAGCGTTGTCGCAGCTTAATTGCGAGATCGCTGGAAAAGCCCTGTCTTGCGACGGGGCTTTTTCGTTTGTGGGGTGAGTCTCTTGCAAAACTGTTTGTATGGGCTGTCGGCGCTGCGGTTGGGCGTGTTTTCAGGTCGCTGCGCTCATTTTTGCAAGAGTCTTATGTCTTGTTTTTTTCGGCTCGTCCGTACGGCGAGAGGCGTGTGTCATGAAGTTTGTTGATGAAGTATCGATTCGAGTAAAGGCTGGCGACGGCGGCAATGGTTGCATGAGTTTCCGTCGGGAAAAGTTCATTGAAAACGGTGGTCCGAACGGCGGTGACGGGGGTGATGGCGGCTCGATCTACATGCTCGCCGACGAAAACCTCAACACCTTGGTGGACTACCGTTACACCCGGCACTTCGATGCCGAGCGCGGCTCCAACGGTGGCAGCACCGACTGCACTGGCAAGAAGGGCGAGGACCTGATCCTGCGTGTGCCGGTCGGCACCACGGTGATCGATTCGGCCACTCAGGAAGTGATTGGCGACCTGACCAAGGCTGGCCAGCGTCTGCTGGTCGCCCATGGCGGTTGGCACGGCCTGGGCAACACCCGCTTCAAATCCAGCACCAACCGTGCGCCGCGCCAGACCACGCCAGGAAAGCCCGGCGAGCAGCGCGACCTGAAACTGGAAATGAAGGTATTGGCCGATGTAGGCCTGTTGGGTCTGCCGAACGCCGGTAAAAGTACCTTCATTCGCTCGGTCTCGGCGGCCAAGCCGAAAGTGGCCGATTATCCGTTCACCACCCTGGTGCCTAACCTGGGCGTGGTCAGTGTCGACCGCTGGAAAAGCTTCGTGATCGCCGACATTCCGGGGCTGATCGAAGGTGCTTCCGAAGGCGCTGGCCTGGGGATTCGCTTCCTCAAGCACTTGTCCCGTACCCGCCTGTTGCTGCATCTCGTCGACATGGCGCCGCTGGATGAAACCAGTGCCGCCGATGCTGCCGAAGTCATCGTCAACGAACTGACCAAGTTCAGCCCGGCCCTGGCCGAGCGCGATCGTTGGCTGGTGTTGAACAAGTGCGACCAGATCCTCGAAGAGGAGCACGAGGAGCGGGTCAAGGAAATCGTTGATCGCCTGGAGTGGGAAGGTCCGGTCTATGTGATCTCGGCCATCGCCAAGGAAAACACCGAGCGCCTCTGCCACGACATCATGCGTTACCTGGAAGATCGCGCCGACCGCCTGGCCAACGACCCGGCCTACAAGGAAGAGCTGGCTGAGCTCGACCAGCGCATCGAAGATGAGGCTCGCGCCCAATTGCAGGCGCTGGACGACCAGCGGGCCCTGCGCCGCAGTGGCGTCAAGTCGGTCCATGATATCGGTGACGACGATTGGGATGAAGAAGATGTGGATGATGAAGACGGTCCGGAGATCATCTACGTCCGCGACTGATATCGTTCAGTTGAAGCATTATCTGTGGGAGCAAGCTCCCACAGGTTCAAGTGTTTCGGTGCGGTGTTATCATCGCAGCCAGCCGGTTTCCAAGGCGCCGCTCAATCGAGCGGCGTTTTGGTGTCTGTAGAACGCAAATACGAATAATCCCATGGGCGGCGCTGGGTCGCGCCGTTCGCTGGCAAAGGTTGAAGAAAATGCGGAGCAAGGTGACGGGTGCGCAGCGCTGGGTCGTGAAGATCGGCAGTGCACTGCTGACAGCGGATGGCAAAGGCCTGGATCGCCAGGCAATGGCGGTGTGGGTCGAGCAGATGGTGGCCTTGCATGAGGCTGGCGTTGAGCTGGTATTGGTCTCTTCCGGGGCCGTGGCCGCCGGCATGAGTCGCCTGGGCTGGACGTCGCGACCCAGCGCGATGCATGAGCTGCAGGCTGCCGCCGCCATTGGCCAGATGGGCCTGGTGCAGGCTTGGGAGTCGAGCTTTGCCGAGCATGGCCGCCATACGGCGCAGATCCTGCTGACCCATGACGACCTGTCCGACCGCAAGCGCTACCTCAATGCCCGCAGTACGTTGCGGGCGCTGGTGGAGCTGAAAGTCATTCCGGTGATCAACGAAAACGACACGGTGGTCACCGACGAGATCCGTTTTGGCGACAACGACACCCTGGCGGCGTTGGTGGCGAACCTGGTGGAGGCGGACTTGCTGGTGATCCTCACCGACCGAGACGGCATGTTCGATGCCGACCCGCGCAACAATCCCGATGCCAAGCTGATCTACGAAGCCCGTGCCGACGACCCGGCGCTGGATGCCGTGGCGGGTGGTACCGGCGGTGCGCTGGGGCGTGGCGGCATGCAGACCAAGTTGCGCGCGGCGCGCCTGGCGGCTCGTTCCGGGGCGCATACGATCATCGTAGGTGGCCGGTTGGAGCGGGTGCTTGATCGCCTGAAGGCCGGCGAGCGTATCGGTACATTGCTGTCACCTGAGCGCGGCATGCTGGCGGCGCGCAAGCAATGGCTGGCCGGGCACCTGCAGACCCGTGGCACCTTGGTGCTGGATGCGGGGGCGGTGTCGGCCTTGTCGCAGGGTAACAAGAGCTTGCTGCCGGTGGGTGTGAAGCTGGTCCAGGGCAGTTTCCGCCGTGGCGAAATGGTCGTGTGCGTGGCGCCGGACGGTCGTGAGATCGCCCGTGGCCTGGCCAATTACAGTGCGCTGGAAGCACAGAAAATCATCGGTCAATCGTCTGATGCGATTGTCGGTCTGTTGGGTTATATGGCGGAGCCTGAGCTGGTTCACCGTGACAACCTGATCCTCGTCTAAGGAAAAATCATGGGTGTGGCAAAAGGATTGATCGGCTTGCTGTTGGCGATGCCATTGCTGGCTTCGGCCGAGGAAATTGGTCAGGTATCGACCGTTTTCAAATTGGTCGGGCCGAATGACCGGATCGTCGTCGAGGCGTTCGACGATCCCAAGGTCGATGGTGTGACCTGTTACCTGTCGCGAGCCAAGACGGGTGGGGTGAAAGGTGGTCTTGGGCTGGCTGAGGATCGTGCCGAAGCATCCATCGCCTGTCGGCAGGTTGGACCGATCAGCTTCAAGGGTGAGCTCAAGGACGGCGAAGAGGTGTTCCGTGAGCGCACTTCGCTGGTGTTCAAGACCATGCAGGTGGTGCGTTTCCTCGACAAGAAGCGCAACACGCTGGTGTACCTGGTCTACAGTGATCGCGTGATCGAGGGCAGTCCGCAGAATGCGGTGACGGCGATTCCGATCTTGCCTTGGGCGCGGGCTCAATAACCTACGCAAAAACTGTGGAAGCGAGCAGGCTTGCTTCCACAGTTTTTTTGCGATGTGCGGACAAAACGCAGGCAATAAAAAACCGACCCTGAGGTCGGTTTTTTAACGAGCGCGTCGCTTAGGCAGCAGCGGCAACGTTCAAGGCCTTTACGTGGCCATTCAGGCGGCTCTTATGGCGAGCAGCCTTGTTCTTGTGGATGATGCCTTTATCGGCCATACGGTCGATAACTGGCACAGCCAGAACGTAAGCAGCTTGTGCTTTTTCAGCGTCTTTTGCGTCGATGGCCTTGACTACGTTCTTGATGTAGGTACGGACCATGGAACGCAGGCTGGCGTTGTGGCTGCGACGCTTCTCAGCCTGTTTTGCACGTTTTTTGGCGGAAGGTGTGTTGGCCACCGTCGAGCTCCTCGAAAGACTTTTTAGGAAATAGCAAACAAAATAGGCCGCGAATCATGCCGATGAGTTGAGGTCTTGTCAAGGGCGGGTGACACGTTCCGCTGAATGGCAGGTGCGGCGCACCGAATGATTTCTTTCCGGCGTGCGACCTGTAAACTCGCGGGCTTTGGCGCTGTGCTGTTTAGCGGCGCGGAGTATCGCACAAGTGGGCGCATTGTTCGCCTGCTGTTTATCGACAGGCAAAAACTCTTTTCATGAACCTGCTCAAATCGTTGGCTGCCGTCAGCTCTATCACGATGCTTTCCCGCATCCTGGGTTTCGTTCGCGATACGCTGATTGCCCGGATCTTCGGTGCCGGAATGGCCACCGACGCCTTCTTTATCGCGTTCAAGTTGCCCAACCTGCTTCGGCGAATCTTTGCCGAAGGGGCATTTTCCCAGGCCTTCGTGCCGATCCTGGCGGAATATAAAAGCCAGAAGGGCGACGAGGCGACCCGCACCTTCATCGCCTACGTGACGGGTTTGCTGACTCTGGTGCTGGCGCTGGTCACGGCCGCCGGCATGCTTGCCGCACCCTGGGTGATCTGGGCCACCGCGCCAGGCTTTACCGATACGCCGGAAAAATTCCAGCTCACCTCCGATCTGTTGCGGGTGACCTTTCCTTATATATTGCTGATTTCCCTGTCGTCGCTGGCCGGGGCGATCCTCAACACCTGGAACCGGTTCTCCGTGCCGGCCTTCGTGCCGACGCTGCTCAATGTCAGCATGATCGTGTTTGCGTTGTTCCTGACGCCGTACTTCGATCCGCCGGTAATGGCCCTGGGTTGGGCGGTGCTGGTTGGCGGCTTGGCGCAGTTGCTCTATCAATTGCCGCACCTCAAGAAGATCGGCATGCTGGTGCTGCCGCGGCTGAATTTGCGCGACAGCGGCGTGTGGCGGGTCATGAAACAGATGTTGCCAGCCATCCTTGGCGTTTCGGTGAGCCAGATTTCCCTGATCATCAACACCATATTTGCCTCGTTCCTGGTGGCCGGTTCGGTGTCATGGATGTACTACGCCGACCGCTTGATGGAGTTGCCATCCGGCGTACTGGGCGTGGCGCTGGGCACGATCCTGCTGCCGACCCTGGCCAAGACCTACGCCAGCCAGGATCGCCATGAGTATTCGCGGATCCTCGACTGGGGCCTGCGCCTGTGCTTCGTGCTGGTTTTGCCTTGTGCCTTGGCGTTGGGGATTCTCGCCGAGCCGCTGACGGTTTCGCTGTTCCAATACGGTCAGTTCAATGCCTTTGACGCATTGATGACCCAGCGAGCGCTGATCGCCTATTCGGTGGGACTGCTCGGAATCATTGTGATCAAGGTCCTGGCGCCGGGCTTCTACGCCCAGCAGAACATTCGCACGCCGGTGAAGATCGCGGTGTTCACCCTGGTAATGACGCAACTGTTCAACCTGCTGCTCATCGGTCCCCTGGCCCACGCCGGTTTGGCCCTGGCGATCAGCGCGGGCGCCTGCCTGAATGCCGGGCTGCTGTTTTATCAATTGCGTAAGCAGAAGATGTATCAACCCCTGCCGGGCTGGGGCAAGTTCGGCTTTAAGCTGCTGGTCGCCGTAGCGGTGATGTCGGCGGTGTTGCTGGCTGGGATGCACTTCATGCCGGCTTGGGGTGAAGGGCAGATGCTTGAGCGCTTCCTGCGCCTGGGCGTGCTGGTCGTGGCCGGCGTGGTGGCATATTTCGGCATGCTGCTGCTGATGGGGTTCCGTTTGCGCGACTTCAATCGCAAGGCCTTGAGCTGAGCGCGCGCTCCTCCATGATCACAGGCCCGGCGGCGGTTTTGTCGGTTCGATCACTTTGGGTTACGGTGTTGCCTGTCACCGACCGCCGGGTGTGGTTATAATCGGCCACTTTATGAGCAAGAAGCGCGTTATGCAGCTGGTTCGAGGCCTCCACAACCTGCGTCCCCGGCATCGGGGCTGTGTCGCCACTATTGGCAACTTCGACGGTGTCCACCGTGGCCACCAGGCTATCCTGGCGCGGCTGCGCGAGCGTGCGCTGGAGTTGGGCCTGCCCAGCTGCGTGGTGATCTTCGAACCGCAGCCGCGGGAATTTTTCGCCCCGGACACCGCCCCGGCCCGTTTGGCCCGGTTGCGGGACAAGCTGCAACTGCTGGCCGCCGAAGGCGTCGATCGGGTCCTTTGCCTGGCTTTCAACCAGCGCCTGAGCAAGCTCAGTGCCGCCGAGTTCGTCGACAACATCCTGGTGGACGGTCTTGACGTGAAGCATCTGGAAGTTGGCGACGATTTCCGTTTCGGTTGCGACCGGGCCGGGGATTTTGACTATTTGCAACAGGCCGGCATCGCCCGGGGGTTTACCGTCGAAGCGGCGCAGACCGTCGAAATGGATGGCTTGCGCGTCAGCAGCACCCAGGTCCGCAATGCCTTGGCGGCGGCCGACTTCGAATTGGCCGAGCGCTTGCTCGGCCGCCCGTACCGGATTGCCGGGCGGATCCTGCACGGGCAGAAGCTGGCGCGCCAATTGGGTACGCCAACGGCCAACGTGCAGCTCAAGCGACGTCGCGTGCCGCTGACCGGGGTGTTCCTGGTGAGTGTCGACATCGACGGCAAGACCTGGCCCGGCGTCGCCAATATCGGTGTACGCCCCACGGTGCAGGGAGATGGCAAGGCCCATCTCGAAGTACACATTCTGGATTTTGCCGGCGATCTGTATGACCGGCGTTTGACGGTGGTTTTCCACCAGAAGCTGCGTGAAGAGCAGCGTTTTGCCTCTCTGGAGGCGCTCAAGACGGCGATCCATGCAGATATCGCCGCCGCCCGTGCCCTTGTCGCAACCAGCGCCAATCGCTAATGAAGAGCCTTAAATGACCGACTATAAAGCCACGCTAAACCTTCCGGACACCGCCTTCCCAATGAAGGCCGGCCTGCCTCAGCGCGAACCACAGATTCTGCAGCGTTGGGACAGCATTGGCCTGTACGGAAAGTTGCGCGAAATTGGCAAGGATCGTCCGAAGTTCGTCCTGCACGACGGCCCTCCGTACGCCAACGGCACCATCCACATCGGTCACGCGCTGAACAAGATTCTCAAGGACATGATCATCCGCTCCAAGACCCTGTCGGGCTTTGACGCGCCGTATGTCCCGGGCTGGGATTGCCATGGCTTGCCGATCGAGCACAAGGTCGAAGTGACCCACGGCAAGAACCTGGGCGCGGACAAGACCCGCGAGCTGTGCCGTGCCTACGCCACCGAGCAGATCGAAGGGCAGAAGTCCGAATTCATCCGCCTTGGCGTGCTGGGCGACTTCGCCAACCCGTACAAGACCATGGACTTCAAGAACGAAGCCGGTGAAATCCGTGCCCTGGCGAAAATCGTCGAGGGCGGCTTCGTGTTCAAGGGCCTCAAGCCGGTGAACTGGTGCTTTGATTGCGGTTCGGCCCTGGCCGAGGCGGAAGTCGAGTACGAGAACAAGAAGTCCTCGACCATCGACGTCGCGTTCCCGATCGCCGATGAAGACAAGCTCGCCGCCGCGTTCGGCCTGGGCAAGCTGGCCAAACCCGCATCGATCGTGATCTGGACCACCACCCCATGGACCATCCCTGCCAACCAGGCGCTGAACGTCCACCCGGAATTCAACTACGCCCTGGTCGACGTCGGCGACAAGCTGCTGGTGCTGGCCGAAGAACTGGTCGAGTCCTGTCTGGCCCGCTACAACCTGGAAGGTTCGGTGCTCGCCACCGCCCCGGGTTCGGCGCTGGAGCTGATCAATTTCCGTCATCCGTTCTACGACCGTCTGTCGCCGATCTATCTGGCTGACTACGTTGAGCTGAGCGCCGGCACAGGCATCGTTCACTGTTCGCCTGCCTATGGTGTAGATGACTTTGTGATCTGCAAGAAATACGGCCTGGTCAACGACGACATCCTCAACCCGGTGCAGAGCAATGGCGTTTACGCGCCGTCGCTGGAGTTCTTCGGCGGGCAGTTCATCTTCAAGGCCAACCCGGCCATCGTCGACAAGCTGACCGAAGTCGGCGCGCTGCTGCACACCACCGTCATCGAACACAGCTACATGCACTGCTGGCGCCACAAGACCCCGCTGATCTACCGCGCCACCGCGCAGTGGTTTATCGGCATGGACAAGCAGCCCTCCAGCGGCGACACCCTGCGCCAGCGTTCGCTCAAGGCCATTGAAGAAACGCAGTTCGTTCCGGCCTGGGGCCAGGCGCGCCTGCACTCGATGATCGCCAACCGTCCGGACTGGTGCATTTCCCGCCAGCGCAACTGGGGCGTGCCGATCCCGTTCTTCCTGAACAAGGAAAGCGGCGAGTTGCACCCACGCACCGTTGAACTGATGGAAGAAGTGGCCAAGCGCGTCGAAGCCGAAGGCATCGAAGCCTGGTTCAAGCTGGATGCCGCCGAGCTGCTGGGCGACGAAGCACCACAGTACGACAAGATCAGCGACACCCTGGACGTCTGGTTCGACTCCGGCACTACCCACTGGCACGTGCTGCGTGGTTCGCACCCGATGGGCCACGAAACCGGTCCGCGCGCTGATCTGTACCTGGAAGGCTCGGACCAGCACCGTGGCTGGTTCCACTCGTCCTTGCTGACCGGTTGCGCCATCGACAACCACGCGCCGTACCGCGAGCTGCTGACCCACGGCTTCACCGTCGATGAGTCCGGCCGCAAGATGTCCAAGTCCCTGGGCAACGTGATCGCGCCGCAGAAAGTCAACGACACCCTGGGCGCCGACATCATGCGCCTGTGGGTTGCGTCTACCGACTATTCCGGCGAGATGGCCGTTTCCGAGCAGATCCTGCAGCGCAGCGCGGACGCCTACCGGCGTATCCGTAACACCGCGCGTTTCCTGCTCTCGAACCTGACCGGCTTCAACCCGGCGACCGACCTGTTGCCGGCCGAAGACATGCTCGCGCTGGACCGTTGGGCCGTGGACCGTACCCTGCTGCTGCAACGCGAATTGCAGGAACACTACGGCGAATACCGCTTCTGGAACGTCTACTCCAAGATTCACAACTTCTGCGTCCAGGAACTGGGTGGTTTCTACCTCGACATCATCAAGGATCGCCAGTACACCACCGGCGCCAACAGCAAGGCGCGCCGTTCGTGCCAGACCGCGCTGTTCCACATCAGCGAAGCGCTGGTGCGCTGGATCGCGCCGATCCTGGCGTTTACCGCCGACGAGCTGTGGGAATACCTGCCGGGCGAGCGCAACGAATCGGTGATGCTCAACACCTGGTACGAAGGCCTGACCGAACTGCCGCAAGGCTTCGAACTGGACCGTGCGTATTGGGATCGGGTGATGGCGGTCAAGGCTGCGGTCAACAAGGAAATGGAGATCCAGCGGGCGGCCAAGGCCGTCGGCGGCAACCTGCAGGCCGAAGTGACCCTCTATGCCGAAGACGCCTTGAGCGCCGACCTGGCCAAGCTGGGCAACGAACTGCGCTTCGTGCTGATCACTTCCACCGCCAGTGTCGCGCCGTTGGCGCAGGCTCCGGCCGACGCCGTGGTTACCGAAGTGAGTGGCCTGAAGCTCAAGGTGGTCAAGTCGAGCTTCGTCAAGTGCGCCCGTTGCTGGCATTGCCGCGAGGACGTCGGCGTGAATCCGGAGCATCCGGAAATCTGCGGTCGTTGCGTCGACAACATCAGCGGCAGCGGCGAGGTTCGCCACTATGCCTAATGCAGCGGGCCGTTTCGGTCGGTTGGGCTGGCTCTGGTTGAGCTTGCTGGTGCTGGTCATCGACCAGGCCAGCAAGTACTACTTCGAGAACGCGTTGACGATGTACCAGCAGATCGTGGTCATTCCCGACTACTTCAGCTGGACCCTGGCCTACAACACCGGCGCGGCGTTCAGTTTCCTGGCCGACAGTTCGGGCTGGCAGCGTTGGCTGTTCGCCCTGATCGCCATTGTGGTCAGCGCCGTGCTGGTGGTCTGGCTCAAGCGCCTGGGGCGTGACGAAACCTGGCTTGCCGTGGCGCTGGCCTTGGTCCTGGGTGGTGCGCTGGGCAATCTCTATGACCGGGTTGCCTTGGGGCACGTGATCGATTTCATCCTGGTGCATTGGCAGAACCGCTGGTACTTCCCGGCCTTCAACTTTGCCGACAGCGCCATCAGCGTGGGCGCCGTGATGCTCGCGCTGGATATGTTCAAGAGCAAGAAAACCGGAGAAGCCGTCCATGACTGAGCAGCGTATCGCTCAAAACACCGAAGTGAAGCTTCACTTCGCCCTGCACCTGGAAAACGGCGACACCGTCGACAGCACCTTTGACAAGGCACCGGCGGTGTTCAAGGTCGGCGACGGCAACCTGCTGCCGGGCTTCGAGGCGGCAATCTTCGGTTTCAAGGCCGGCGAGAAGCGCACCGTGGTCGTGCCACCGGAAAACGCCTTTGGTCAGCCCAACCCGCAAAACGTGCAGACCATGCCACGCTCGCAGTTCCAGGACATGGAGTTGTCCGAGGGACTGCTGGTGATTTTCAACGACGCGGCCAATACCGAATTGCCGGGTGTGGTAAAGGCTTTCGACGACGCCCAGGTGACCGTGGACTTCAACCATCCGTTGGCGGGCAAAACCTTGAGTTTTGAGGTGGAAATCCTCGAAGTGAAGGCGTTGTAACTGACTGGATGCGATTTAGTGTGGGAGCGGGCTTGCTCGCGAAGGCGTCGGCACATCCAGCATCTGTGCTGACTGATCCTCCGCTTTCGCGAGCAAGCCCGCTCCGACAAGGGGATTATCATTGTTTTCGGGCTCTTTGCTCGATCAACAAGCACTGATTCAATTTCTTGCGCGCAAGACACGAGGCTCAGCATGCAAATCAAACTCGCCAACCCCCGTGGCTTCTGCGCCGGCGTGGACCGGGCGATCGAAATCGTCAACCGCGCCCTGGAAGTCTTCGGGCCGCCGATCTACGTGCGCCATGAAGTGGTCCACAACAAGTTCGTCGTCGAGGACCTGCGCAATCGCGGGGCCATTTTCGTCGAGGAGCTGGATCAGGTGCCGGATGACGTCATCGTGATCTTCAGCGCCCACGGCGTCTCCCAGGCGGTGCGTACCGAAGCCGCCGGCCGTGGCCTGAAAGTGTTCGACGCCACTTGCCCGCTGGTGACCAAGGTGCACATCGAGGTCGCGCGCTACAGCCGCGACGGTCGCGAATGCATCCTGATCGGCCATGAGGGGCACCCGGAAGTCGAAGGCACCATGGGCCAGTACGATGCCAGCAACGGCGGCGCGATCTACCTGGTCGAGGACGAGGAAGACGTGGCGGCCCTGCAGGTGCGCAACCCGGAAAAGCTCGCCTTCGTCACCCAGACCACCCTGTCCATGGACGATACCAGCCGGGTCATCGATGCCTTGCGTTCGCGCTTCCCGGCCATTGGCGGACCGCGCAAGGATGACATCTGCTACGCCACCCAGAACCGCCAGGACGCGGTCAAGCAACTGGCCAACGAATGCGACGTGGTCCTGGTCGTCGGCAGCCCGAACAGCTCCAACTCCAACCGCTTGCGCGAGCTGGCTGAGCGCATGTCCACCCCGGCCTACCTGATCGATGGCGCCGAAGACATGCAACGCAGTTGGTTCGACGGCGTCGAGCGGATCGGCATTACCGCCGGTGCGTCCGCCCCGGAAGTCCTGGTGCGCGGTGTGATCCAGCAATTGCAGGCTTGGGGGGCAACGGGGGCTGACGAGCTGGCCGGTCGCGAGGAGAACATTACGTTTTCGATGCCGAAGGAACTGCGCGTCCGCTCCCTGCTTTGAGTCCCTTTGCGCACAGGGCCTGTTCGGCCTCGATACTTTCCAGGCGGACGCGGCCGGAGGGCGCCAGTATCACTTGATGATGGCTGACCGGCCCGCGCTTGGCGCAAACATGCAGCGTGCCGGCCTGGAACGAGCCATTAGAGTGGAGCGCTTCGCCCTGACTGCCGAACCTCACCCTGCGTTTGACCGGCGAGTTGCCGATCACCCGGGCGCGTGCGCTGCGCTCGATCAGCAAGGTCTTCTCCTTGTCGTCCAGCATGATCCGCCAGCCTTTGCCCCAATCGTTGTCTATCCCTTGTATCAATACCCGACGGTTTCGCGTGATGGCTTCGCTGCGGGCGCTGCGCAATCCGCTGAGCAGCAACTGCGCTGCGTCCTCGCGCTGGATGGATTCGATCAGCTCTTTGTAGCTCGAGCCGGCCCACGGCAGAACAATCGCGGCAATTGCCAGTCCCATGAGCAGTTCGAGCAGGCTGAAGCCTTGTTGGTACATGACGTCTCCTCCCTGGAGTACGAACGACGCGATCCTGCGTCATAAACCGAAACTACCGCACGTAGGGCGGTGGTTTGTTCTAGCGTGTAGAAGCAGGTATAGCCGACGGCAACGGAGGGCATCGATGGATCTTCGTACAAAAGGTTTCACGCTGATCGAGCTGCTGGTGGCCCTTGGCGTGCTGCTGATCCTGATCACCATGGCGGTGCCGTCGTTCACCGGTTCGCTGCAAAGCAGCAAGGCCGATACGGAGATCAACGACCTGCGCCGCGCCTTGAACTTCGCGCGAATGGAAGCGATCAATCGTGGCATTACCACGCGCATTCGCCCGACGACGCAGGGCGGTGCCTGGAGCGGTGAATTGATCGTGTACGACAACACAGGCAATCCGGCCAACCCGACCGATGTGTTGCGGGTTGTTCCAGCGATGGGCAGCGGCGTGACTCTGACGCTAACCTCAGAGGTGACCGGTATCGATTTCAACAACCTGGGCGGATTATCGGCACCGGCCACGCCGGTGGGCTTCAACTACGTACGGGGGGCGCAGAGCAGGACGCTCAATGTTTGCCTCAATGGACGCATTGTATTGGATGGAAGTTGCGGATGAAGGGTTGCAGTAGAAGAGCACAGGAAGGCATGACGCTGATCGAGGTGCTGGTGGCGGTGCTGATCCTGAGCGTGGGCTTGCTGGGGGCGGCGATGGTCCAGCTCAATGCGCTCAAGTACACCGACAGCTCGCGCATGACCAGCCAGGCCAGTTTCATAGCCTATGACCTGCTGGATCGCATCCGCGCCAATTCCGCCGCCGACTACACCATCACACCGCCCAGCTCGCCCAATCTCAGCGTGACCCGGGACCAGGACCTGTATGACTTCAAGACCAACATTGTCGCCTTCGGTGGCGCCACGGCAACCGGCACTGTCGCGCTGAACCAGCGGGTCTACACCATCACCATTTCCTGGGACGACTCCCGGGCCGCCAACACGACCGATGCGGCCGAAGCACGGCGCAGCTTCGTATTGACCAGCCGCGTCGCCGTCGATCCGGTGGCGACGCCACCATGAACAGACGCAGCCGGGGCTTCGGTCTGATCGAATTGATGATCGCGCTGGTGATCAGCCTGGTCGTCGTGTTGGGCGTCGTGCAGATTTTCATCGCGGCCAAGAACACCTATGTCAGCCAGAACGCTGCGGCGGTGATGCAGGAAGACGCACGGTTTGCCTTGAGCAAGATGGTTCAGGAGATTCGCATGGTGGGCATGTTTGGCTGCCTGGCGACCATTACCGATGCCTCTTCGAACAATGATTTCGCCGCCAGCCAGATCACGCCGATTCGCTGGGACAACGCCAACCGCAGGTTGACCCTGGTGACGGCCGACATCGGCAACAGCGGCGGCACGCCGGCCTGGACCATCATTTCCGATTGCCGTAACACGGCGACCGCCTACACCGACGCACGAATCCCGGCGAGCGGGCAACTGGCCTTTCCGATCCGTCGGCTGGTCTACGGCTTCAACAACAATCAACTGCTCCTGGGCAGTGGCCGAGGTAACCCGACCATGGCGGTGCTGGTGGACAACGTGCGGGCGTTCGACGTGACGTTTGGCGTGGCCGGCAGCGCAACGGACATCGCCGCCAGCAGCTACAGCGCCAACCCGACCGACCCGGCGCTGATCCGCAGCGTGCGCCTGACGCTGACGCTGTTCGATCCGAAGAACAGCGTGCGCGACCAGACCTTCAACGTGGTTGCCGCCTTGCGCAACCGGCTGCTATGAGGAGGCAATCGATGAACTCGACAAGCCTCAAGCATGGCCAGCGCGGCATGGCGTTGCTGGTGAGCCTGGTCTTTTTGCTGCTGCTGACGCTGATCGGCCTGTCGTCGATGCAGAGCGCCACGCTCCAGGAAAAAATGACCAGCAGCGTCATGCAGCGCAACCAGTCGTTCCAGTTGGCCGAGGCAGCGCTGAGAGTGGGGGAGAGCGCGGTGCAGGTCGAGACGTATTCATTGCCGGTCTGCACCACCACGGCCCAATGTGCCCCACCGGCCGAATCTGCGACGGTGAACGCGGCGGGGCGCAATTCGTCGTCGGGCGTGCTCTGGGTGGCTGCCGCGGGCGGGTTTTATGGCGTGCAGAACATCGGCACGACGGTTACGGCAGTCAACGTGCCGATCAATACCTCGGCGACGCTGTACCGGATCACCGCAGTGGCTGTGGTGGGCAACAACCAGCGCAGCGTGGTGGAGAGCATCTATGCGAAGTACTAGGACGCTGCGGGGCTGGTTGTGGGGAGTATTGCTCAGCCTTTACCTGACGGCGCCGGTCTACGGTTTCACGCCTTCGGAATCCCCCTTGTTGAGTGCGGCGGCGGTGACGCCCAACGTGATGCTGCTGATCGATGATTCGGGGAGCATGAACAACATTATCTGGGCGGCGGGGTTTGATCCGGCGGCGACGCAACCACCGGTATATATATGCACTGACGACAGAAGCTGTAACAGCAACAACAGAGAGCTGCTTGCGGCAAATGACGGGAACGTCTTGCTTGCGAGTCTGTTTCGCGGCGATTGTTTAAATGGCTGGTATGGCTTCTACCGAACTGGCTTTGGTCAGGTTTGCCTGCGGTTACCCGATCCGGTTGGCGGCGAGAATACTCGCTACACAGCTAAATATTTATCTTACTTAGTCACCCTTGCCAACGGTTCAAGCCGGGACTTCACCAACGGCTCGATACCGAGAGACTATCGAATAAACGTAGCAAGAAATGTCTCGACCGACCTGGTTGCCAACAACCGCGCCCTGCGCATCGGCCTGGCCACCTTCAACCCGCCCAACAGCAGCAATTCGGGCCCGGGAGGCTACATAGCCCGGGCCATCAGCGATCTATCGCCAGTGAGTGGCAGCGTCACCCAGACCCAGGCCAACAGCAACTACAGCGCCCTGATCAATGCCATCAACGGCCTGGGCGCCGTCGCAAACACCCCGTTGGCCGAAAGTTACTACGAAGTCACCCGCTATTTCCGCGGCATGGCGCCGTATTACAACGGCACCCCCAACACCTACACCAGCCCGATCCAGTACCGCTGCCAGAAGAACTTCGGTGTCGTGATCACTGACGGGCTGCCCACTTATGACCGAACGTTTCCGACCAATGATCCACAGGGCGGATCCCGCCTGCCTAATTGGGACGGTATCAGCAGCAACGACGGAGCCGATCCGTTCGGCAATGCGGAGGGCGACACGCTTTACCTGGACGACATCGCCAAGTTCGCCTTCGACATCGACATGCGCTCCACCGGTACCGACGTCACGGGGAAAAGTTGGGATGGGGCCGAATTTGGCCGGCAATATCTCAATACCTACACCGTAGGGTTTGCCGTTACCAACCAGATGCTCTCCGACGCTGCTCGTTATGGCGCGGGCAAATATTATCCGGCCACCGACAGCGAGGGCCTGAGCTCGGCGCTGTCAGCGGCCCTCAGCGACATCACCTCCAAGGCCGGTTCCGGAGGCGGCGGCACCAGCAATGGCGCCACGCTGTCCAGCACCTCAAGCTTCTACCAGACCACCTATGACCCCAAGGATTGGCGCGGCACCATCAGAGCGTTCGGCTTCAATTCCACCGGAACGGTCAACACGGCGGCGGCACAATGGACCACCGACACGGCCATCGTGCCCGGCGCAACGGCGCCGATCTATCAGTCCTGGAACACCGCGACCAACGTGCCGGTAACCCTGGCCTACGGGAACTTCTCGCCGGCCCAGCAGACCAGTTTGGGCCAAGGCCTGCCAACGGGTGTCACCGGCAACGACCTGGTGGAGTGGAGCAAGGGTGTCAACAGGACCGGGTTGAAGGTGCGCAGCGTATTGCTCGGGGACATCATCAATTCTCCGCTGGTGCTGGCTTCACCCAACGACCAGACCGCTTCGGACCTGGTGAATGACACCAGCTACAGCACCTACCTGACGACCAAGGCCGCGAACATGAACGCCAGCCTGGTGGTGAACGCCAACGACGGTTTCTTCAGCGTCATCAACAGTACGAACGGAACCCGGCGTTACGCTTATATGCCATCGAGCGTCCTGCCCTCATTGCAGTTCATCGCTGATCCCAGCTACATCAACGGCGTGAGCCATAAATTCCTGGTGGACGGGCAGGTCGGCGTCTTTGATGCGCAACTGGGCAGCGTCTGGAAAACCCTTGCCCTGGGAGGAACCGGCGCCGGTGGTAGGGCGTTCTATGCGGTACAACTGTTCGACGCGTCGGCGGGCAACGCGATACGGGCGTTGTGGGAAATCAGCGCGCCGACGATCGCCAACACAGCACATCCCTTCAATGACCTGGGCTACGCCTACGCACGTCCCGAAGTTGCACGGTTGGCGGATGGCCGCTGGGCCGCGTTCATCTCCAATGGTTACGGCAGCAACACCGGTGTGGCGGCGCTGTACGTGGTGGATATTCGCGACGGTTCGCTGATCCGGAAAATCGTCGTCAACAGCAGCGAAACCAATAACGGCCTGTCCTCGGTCAAGCTTCGGGTCAACTCGCAGAACGTGGTGCAGGCCGCCTACGGTGGTGACTTGAGAGGACGGATGTGGAAATTCGACCTCAGTGGTACCTCTCCGAATACCTGGGGCCTGGCATTTGCCGGCCAGCCGTTATTCACTGCGCCTGGTGGAGCAACGCAACCGATCACCGCGCAACCCCTGCTGGCGGAGAACCCCCAGGGCGGCATCCAGGTTTTTTTCGGCACGGGCAAGTTCAACGAGTCCGTCGACAAACTCAACAAGGATCTGCAGGGGTTTTATTCGATCTGGGACGCTGCCGGCGGCACGGGGCAGATGACCGTCGCGAACCTGCAAGCCCAGTCGATTACCAGTATCTTTTCCGGTACCACTGGGCAATTCGTGACCACGAGCCAGAACAACGTGGCTTATCCCACGCAAAAGGGCTGGTATCTGCCGCTGATATACAACAACGCGTTGACTGGTGAACGGGTGATCAACCCGGCCAACCTGGTGCTTGGACGCGTTGTCTTTACCACCGCCGCCGTGGACACCACCGACCCTTGCGCCAGCTTCGGTACCGGCAAACTGATCGAAGTGGATGCGTTCAACGGTAAGATGCTCAACTATGCGGTGCTCGATACCAACAATGATGGTTCGCTCAACAGCCTCGACACGATTTCCGCCGGTGTGGTGTTCACGGGCGGTATCCCGACCCTGAGCGCCGTCGTCAGTGCCAATGGGGCAACTAATATGATCGTGAACGACTCCGGTGGCGGTATCACCGACCTGCTGGGCAAAGCCGTCGGCGGCAGCCGCCGCATCATGTGGCGACAAATACAGTGAGAGGCAAGGCATGCACAGATCCAACCGTGGTTTCACCTTGATCGAAATCATGATCGTCATTGCGATCATCGGTATCGTGATCACCATCGGCTATCCGAGCCTGACCGAGTACATGAAAAAGGCCCGGCGTACCGAGATCGCCTCGCTGTTATCGGAGCAGGCGCAGATCCTCGAGCGTCATTACTCGAAGAGTAACGCCTACACCAACGCGACCGGCCTGAGCTCCGGCAATGATTTCTACACCATTAACCTGGTACCGACGGACCAGAGCTTCATTCTGACCGCTGTACGCAGGAGCGGGTCGTCCATGGCGACGGACAAATGCGGTGATTTCACCATCAACAACACCGGCAAGCGGGACATAGTCAACGCCGCCGCCGACGTGACCGCCAAGGATTGCTGGGGGCGCTGAGTTTTTCTTTTTTCGGGCGCTGTCTCGCGCCCTCTGTCTTGTGAGCCGAAACAGAACATGACCAAGCAACAGCAAGTGGTGATCGTCGGCGGCGGAGTCATTGGCCTGCTGACCGCATTCAATCTCGCCTCCGAAGGGCAGCGCGTGGTCCTGCTGGACCGTTCCGGCGTTGGCCAGGAGTCGTCCTGGGCCGGCGGTGGTATCGTTTCGCCGTTGTACCCCTGGCGTTATAGCCCGGCGGTCACGGCGCTGGCCCATTGGTCGCAGGATTTTTATCCACAGCTGGGCGAGCGCTTGTTTGCCGCTACCGGAATTGATCCGCAGGTGCATGTCACCGGGCTGTATTGGCTGGACCTCGACGACCAGGACGAAGCGCTGGCCTGGGCCGAGCGGGAAGGGCGTCCGCTGCGGGCTGTGGATATCTCCGAGGTCCACGATGCTGTGCCGGTACTGGGTTCTGGATTTTCCCGGGCGATCTACATGGCTGACGTGGCCAACGTGCGAAATCCACGGCTGGTGAAATCCCTCAAGGCGGCTTTACTGGCGATGCCCGATGTCACGCTTCATGAGCGCTGCGAGGTCAGCGGGTTCATTCGTGATGGCGAGCGGGTGGTGGGGGTGGACAGCTCTGCCGGTGAGATTCGTGGCGATCATGTGGTATTGGCCGCTGGCGCCTGGAGTGGTGATTTGCTCAAGACGCTAGGCTTGAAGCTGCCGGTCGAGCCCGTGAAGGGGCAGATGATCCTGTACAAATGCGCGGAGGATTTTTTGCCGAGCATGGTCCTGGCCAAGGGGCGCTACGCGATTCCACGTCGTGACGGGCACATCCTGGTTGGCAGTACGCTGGAGCGCGAGGGCTTTGACAAGACGCCTACCGATGCGGCGCTGGAGAGTCTCAAGGCTTCGGCGGTGGCGCTTATTCCTGAGCTTGCGGATGCCGAGGTCGTCGGGCATTGGGCGGGGTTGCGGCCAGGGTCGCCGGAGGGGATTCCCTATATTGGCGAAGTGCTGGGGCTTGCGGGGCTTTGGTTGAACTGCGGGCATTATCGCAATGGGTTGGTGCTGGCGCCGGCTTCGTGTCGGTTGTTTGTCGACTTGATGTTGGGGCGGGAGCCGGTGGTTGATCCTGTGCCTTATGCGCCGGCTGGGCGGTTGTAGTTGTGGTCGTGTACATATCCATTTTGGTTTCGGTATGACTCACCCACATGGGTTACAAATCAGTTCACTCACATAGGTGACAGTTTTTAACGGGCAGGGTCGGTTTTCGAGGATCTGGACTGCCGATCTGGTTTCGGTTGAACGCCAACCTCCTGTGGGAGCGAGCTTGCTCGCGATGGCGGCCTGACGGTCGGCCCTGCTTTTATTGGCTGGGTACATATCCATTGCTGCGGTAACGGCCGCTGGCGGTTCCGCCCTTACGGCGGCTCACTTTTTTTCAGACGCCAAAAAAAGTAAGCAAAAAAGGCTTCGCCCCACCACTCGTCACCTCGCCTAGGCTCGGTGTGCCCTCACTCCGGCATTGCTCCGTGGGCCCGCCGCGATGGGCCATCCATGGCCCGGCGCGGCTATCCCGGCATCCATGCCGGGATGCCCACTGCGCAATGCCTGCGTTCGGCCATCGTGGTTGACGGGGCGCCCAAGATCAAAAGCAAAAGCAAGAGCAAGAGCAAGAGCAAGAGCAAGAGCAAGAGCAAGAGCAAAGCGAGGCGGTCTTTTAGCCGACTTGGTTCAATGGTGGGAGCGAGCTTGCTCGCGAAGACAGCGGCACATTCAGCGTTGATGCAAGCTGACCCACCGCCATCGCGAGCAAGCCCGCTCCCACAGGGGTTTAGGTGACTACAAATCTGTAAACCTTTCCGAGCTAATGTTGGCCCGTCCGCTGTTGCTGTTGCTGTTGCTGTTGCTGTTGCTGTTGCTGTTGCTGTTGCTGTTGCTGTTCCTCTGCTTTTGATTTTGATCTATACGCCCCGTTAAACCACGCTGGCCGAACGCAGGCATTGTGTAGTGGGCATCCCGGCATGGATGCCGGGATAGCCGCGCTGGGCCATGGATGGCCCTTCGCGGCGGGCGCACGGAGCAATGCCGGAGAGAGGGCACACCGAGCCGAGGCGAGGTGCCGAGTGGTGGGGCAAAGCGCTTTTGGTTACTTTTGGCGCTTTTCCAAAAGTGACCCGCTGTAAGAGCGGAACCGCCAGCAGCCGTTACCGCAGAAACGGATATACACCCCAGCGATGGAGGCCTAAACAGCTGGCCAAAATTTGTGGGAATGGTCGGACAGCGTCCTCAATCAAGCCGAATTATCCGACAAGGTCAGGCGGTTGCCGGGTGGGAAGAACTCTCGCTAACCTATTTCCGTCGCTGCCAATTCAGCGTCCGGGCGTCGCGGCCCGCTAACTTGGTGCATAATTCCAGCCGACGACAGTGCTTCGGTATTTGTCGTTCTGTCATGGCTGGCTGTGCGTGGGATACCTTCGGGTATGCCGAAGCTCCAAGTTCGGTCCGCGAACCTGCGTACAGCTGCCACCTCCAATCGCGTCGCGGCGACCGGTGACAGCTCCAAAACTTGGAGATGCAAAATGGCCAAAGTTACACCCAATCCCCCCGAAAAAGATCATTCATCAACCCAGGGCGATCCTGACCACCCCCAGCTCGATGAAGCCACCAAACGCACCATCGACTCTTACCTTGATCCGAAACCTGAAATCAAAAAGAAACCAGCTCCGAACCAGCTATTCACCGTCGCGGATGGCATCGACACCGAATCCCTCCTCACCAACCTCAGCGAAACCCTGGCCTCAGCCAACGCCACCATCAGCGACCTGGCCTTCGACCTTGAAGGCTCACGACGACAAATCGCCCTGGGCGTACAGCAACTGATTGAACTGGGTGAATTGCTCGCCAATCGAGTGCTGGACGAGCAGGTGCCGGTGGCCGGACGGTAGAAGACGCCTCTGCGGTAATCACAACCCATGTGGCGAGGGAGCTTGCTCCCGCTGGGCTGCGCAGCAGCCCCAACAGCAACGACTCGATCCGCCTGATACACCGAGTTGCCAGATTAGGGCTGCGTTGCAGCCCAGCGGGAGCAAGCTCCCTCGCCACGGGGGCAGCATGGATCCCACGTATGAGCTAATCCAACCCCAACTTCTTCAACCGATACCGCATCGACCGAAACGACAACTTCAACCGCTGTGCCGCCGCCGTGCGATTCCAACGGGTCTCCTCCAATGCCTGGAGAATAACCTTGCGCTCGACGTCTTCCAGATAATCCTCCAGGTTATCGACCCGTACCAGATCGGGATTGGCCGCGTCGCCAGCACCATTGCTTTCGGCAAGGCGCAGGTCATCGGCCTCGATCTGATGGTGTTCGCATAGGGTGTAGGCCCGTTCCAGCATGTTCTCCAACTCACGCACATTGCCGGGGAAACGGTAATTGCGCAGGGCGTCCAGTGCGGCGGGATGCAGCTTTGCCGCCGGGTTGCCAGTGGTGGCGGCCAGGCGCTGAAGCATGTAGTTAGCCAGCGGCTCAATGTCTTCCCGGCGTTCGCGCAGGGGCGGGACGCGCAGTTCGATGACGTTCAGTCGGTAATAGAGATCCTGGCGAAAGCGCCCAGCGGCGACTTCGGCGTCCAGGTCTTTATGGGTGGCGCAGAGAATTCGTACGTCCACCACTTCTTCCTGCTGCCCCCCAACGGCGCGCACTGCTTTTTCCTGAATGGCCCGCAAGAGCTTGACCTGCATCGTCAGCGGCAGGTCGGCCACTTCGTCGAGAAACAGCGTTCCGCCGTGAGCGGCCTGGAACAGTCCGGGTTTGTCTTCGATGGCACCGGTAAAACTGCCTTTGCGGTGGCCGAAAAACTCGCTTTCCATCAGTTCCATGGGAATCGCCCCGCAGTTGACCGGCACAAAATGCTGGCTGGCACGGGGGCCTTGCTCGTGGATCAGGCGCGCGACCAGCTCCTTGCCGCATCCAGACTCGCCGCTGATGTACACCGGTGCCTGGCTGCGGGCCAGTTTCTCGATGTGATTGCGCACGCTGCGCATCGGTGGCGAGTCGCCCAGCAGGCAGCGCTCTACGGTCGCGGTGGGCGTGGTGCCCGGTGACAAGCGCAGGGCGCTGCCGACGAGTTCGCGCAGGCGGGTCAGGTCGACGGGCTTGGTCAGGAAATCGAAGGCGCCGGCCTTGAGGGCATCGATGGCGACTTCCAGGCTGCCGTAGGCGGTGATCATTGCCACGGGCAGTTGGGGATAACAGTGTTGGATGTGTTTCACCAGTTCCAGGCCGGTGCCATCGGGCAGGCGCATGTCGGTCAGGCACAGATCGAAGGTTTCGTCTGCCAGCGTGGATTGCGCCTCGGCCAGGTTCTTGGCGCTGCGGGTGTCGAGTTTCATCCGTCCCAGGGTCATTTCCAGGAGTTCGCGGATGTCCGGCTCGTCATCGACGATCAGGATTCGTTGCCGTGAGCGTGTATTCAAATCTGTTTCCGTCCGTGAGCAAAGGTGATGCGAAAGCAGCCGCCGCCTTGGCGTGGTTTGAAGTCTAGGCGGGCCTGGTTGCTTTCGCACAGCTCACGGGACAGATAGAGTCCAAGGCCGGTGCCCTGGTTGCTGGTGGTGAAAAAAGGTTCGAACAAGTGCGCCTGCTGGCCGGGCGTCACGCCGGGGCCGTTGTCGCGGATGTCCAGTGTCGCCAATTGGCTGTGCGGGTCGAAGAATAGCTCCAGCCAGGCTTCGGCCCGTTCATGGGCCATCGCGCTGTGGCGCCAGGCGTTGCGTAGCAGGTTGTCCAGCACTTGGGCCAATTGGTCGGGGTCCATCAGGGTGATGTAGTCACCCGGGGCGATGTCCAGGTGCAGTTGTTGATGTTGCGCGGCGCTTTCCCGGGTCTGTTGGACAAATTGCTCCAACCAGGCACGTAGATCCAGGCGTTGCGGCGCGGTTTGCTGGCGGCGGGACAGCTGCAGGACATTCTCGATGACGCGGTTCATACGTTGGGAGTGATCTTGAATAATCTGCGTCAGACGCCGGTCTGCGTCGTTCAGTTCCTCGGACTCACGCAGCAATTGCGCGGCGTGGCTGATTGCCCCCAGTGGATTGCGGATTTCATGTGCAATACCGGCGGTCAGGCGCCCGAGGGAGGCGAGTTTCAGTTGCTGGGCGTGTTGGGCCACCTGGGCCAGGTCTTCGAGGAATACCAGGATCTGCTGCTGGTCCTGCGATCCCAGGGCGATGAAGCTGGGCTGCAGCGTCAGGCCGCTGCCGCTGATGGTCAGGCTTTGTGGTCGCAGGCTGGGGTTGTTCAGCCACAATTGCAGCCGTTCGACCAAGGCGCTTGAGTCATCGATCCGCTGGCCGATCAGGTCATGCATACCCAGCAGGTTCAGGGCGCTTTCGTTGGCCAGTTGTACCCTGCGTTGGCGGTCCAGGACCAGGATGCCGGTGCGCATGCGTTGCAGGATAAGTGCGTTGAGCGCTTCGAGGCTGAGCACTTCGCTGGCCCGTTGCTCGGCGAGGGTTTCGCTGGCTTCCAGTCTTCGGGTCAGGCGTTGCACCAGCAAGGCAGCGGCAAAGCACAAGGCGCCCAGGGTTCCCGCCTGCAGATAACTGCTGGGCCGGCTCGAGTCACTGAGTCCGAGCACGAAGGTCGAGCCGACGATGCCGAGGGTGGCCACGGCAGCGAGTAACAGGCCGATTCGGCCTCGCAGCAAGGTATTGCCGATCGCCACCGAGACAATGATCAAATTACCGATGGCGCTGGGAGCGCCGCCCGCGACGAAGAACAACCAAGACAGCAGCAAGATGTCGGTCAGTGCCAGGCCAAACAGTCGGGCGGGGTGGCGAGTGTTCTCGAGGAATACGACCAACAGGATGTTCAGGATCAGGTACAACCAGCTGCCGCTGCGCAGCAGATCGTCCTTGGCGAACTCCAGCAGGCGGTTGTCCATGTTGCTGGAAATCAACAGCACCAGCGTGATGCCGATGCTGAGGCGGTACAGGTGATAAAGACGCAGCAGGCGCTGCGCCTGTTTGACGCGAGGGCGTTCTTCCTCAGCGATCACGAGTGCCCGGGCCTTGCTCGAGATGAGCCTGGCTGCAATACCATTGTTGCTGGAGCGCCAGCGCCCGGTCCCGCGGCAGGTGCACGCCGCAATGGGCGCAGCGCACCATCGGCGGGGCATCCTGCTCCCGGGGCGAGTTGGGCGCGGAAGAGGCGCCCTTGAACTTGCGCCACAGCCATATCGCGGCGGCAATCAATACGATCCAGAACAATAGACGAAGCATGGTGGGCGGCTTTTTGGCTAGAGATCAGGCAGTTTAGCCAAGGACAGGAACGGCGCACAGCGCAATAAAACCCAGGCACAAAAAAGGAGACTCGCAAGTCTCCTTCTTTACATCGGACCGCGTCTCAGTCGAACACGCCGAAGGTCATGTAGCTGAACCAGGAGCGGTCGCTGGACTCGCTTTCAGGTTCTTCTTCCTCGATCGCGTCGCCATTTTCATCTTTTGGCTTGAGCTCGTCCGGGATGGCTTCCTTCGCGTCCTGGAACTGACGCTGTACATCCTGGTTGGCGCGGGTTTCGCCCGGCGGCAGCGGAGGACGGGACTCGATCAGGCCCAGGGTCGCCTTGCTCAGCCACGAACGGTTGTCGGCTTCGGCGACGCGTGGCGTGAATTGGCCGTCGACCAGGGAAGGGTGGTCAGGGTAGTTCAGCTTCAGGGTTTCCAGGCTGGTGGCCGCGAGGTCGTCCAGGTGCAGGCGCTGGTAGGCTTCGGTCATCACCGCCAGGCCGTCGCCCACCGATGGGGTTTCCTGGAAGTTTTCCACCACGTAGCGGCCACGGTTGGCGGCGGCGACGTAGGCCTGGCGAGTCAGGTAGTAATCAGCCACGTGGATTTCGTAGGAAGCCAGCAGGTTACGCAGGTAGATCATGCGCTGCTTGGCATCCGGCGAATAACGGCTGTTGGGGAAGCGGCTGGTCAGCTGGGCGAACTCGTTGTAGGAGTCGCGCGCGGCGCCCGGGTCACGCTTGGTCATGTCCAGCGGCAGGAAGCGCGCCAGCAGGCCGACGTCCTGGTCGAAGGAGGTCAGGCCCTTGAGGTAGTAGGCGTAATCGACGTTCGGGTGCTGCGGATGCAGACGAATGAAGCGCTCGGCGGCGGACTTGGCAGCTTCCGGCTCGGCGTTCTTGTAGTTGGCGTAGATCAACTCCAGCTGGGCCTGGTCGGCGTAGCGACCGAACGGATACCGCGACTCCAGCGCCTTGAGCTTGGCGGTGGCGCTGGTATAGCTGTTGTTGTCCAGGTCGTTCTGCGCCTGTTGGTACAGTTCGACTTCGCTCAGGTTTTCGTCTACGACTTCCTTCGACGAGCAAGCAGCAGTCAATGCGAGGATGGCGATCAGCAGCAGGTGTTTCACTTGCATGGCGGCTTGCGTCCCTATGACGGCCGCTGTCTTGGGCGGGGCCGTCCTGTTATGATGAGCGCCCCGTTGAAAAGCCTCGGGGCAAAAGACGCCGTATTTAACCACAAGCGCGCAGCCGAAACCAAAGGCTGTGCCGACGCCCAGTCCGAGCATGTCCGATAAAATAGAACTTCGCGCAGAGGTGCCGTCCGATTTGGGCGGCCAACGCCTCGATCAAGTCGCCGCCCAACTCTTCGCCGAGCACTCGCGCTCGCGCCTTTCCGCCTGGATCAAGGACGGTCGCCTGACAGTGGACGGGGCGGTGATCCGTCCGCGCGACATCGTCCATGGCGGCGCCATCCTCGAGCTGACCGCCGAACAGGAGGCCCAGGGAGAATGGGTCGCCCAGGACATTGCCCTGGACATCGTCTATGAAGACGACGACATCCTGGTGATCAACAAGCCTGCGGGCCTGGTGGTCCACCCGGCGGCCGGTCATGCCGACGGGACCTTGCTCAACGCCTTGTTGCACCATGTGCCCGGCATCATCAATGTGCCACGCGCCGGTATCGTGCATCGTCTGGACAAGGACACCACCGGCCTGATGGTGGTCGCCAAGACCATCCAGGCGCAGACACAGTTGGTCACACAGCTGCAAAGCCGCAGCGTCAGCCGCATCTATGAGTGCATCGTGATCGGCGTGGTCACCGCCGGCGGCAAGATCAACGCACCGATCGGCCGTCACGGCCAGCAACGCCAGCGCATGGCGGTGATGGAAGGTGGCAAGCAGGCGGTCAGCCATTACCGCGTGCTTGAACGCTTCCGTTCCCACACCCACGTGCGAGTCAAGCTGGAAACCGGGCGGACCCACCAGATCCGTGTGCACATGGCCCACATCAATTTCCCATTGGTGGGCGACCCGGCCTACGGCGGTCGTTTCCGCATTCCGCCGGCCGCCAGCCAGACCATGGTCGAATCGCTGAAGAATTTCCCGCGCCAGGCGCTGCACGCGCGTTTCCTGGAGCTGGATCACCCGACGACCGGCAAGCGCATGAGTTGGGAATCGCCGTTGCCGGATGATTTCGTCTGGCTGCTGACGTTGCTCAAGCAGGACCGCGAGGCGTTCATCGGATGAATGACTGGCTGATACCCGACTGGCCCGCGCCAGCCCGGGTCAAGGCCTGCGTCACCACCCGCGAGGGCGGCGTCAGCCTGGCGCCGTTCGACAGCCTCAACCTGGGCGACCATGTCGGCGACGACCCTGCGGCCGTGGCCGAAAACCGTCGCCGCCTCACCGATCATTTCTCGATCACTCCGGCTTGGCTGCAGCAAGTCCACGGCATTGACGTGGTCGAGGCAGATCCTGCTCGGGTCGCCACCGCCGATGCGAGCTGGAGCACCACGCCGGGCATCGCTTGCACGGCAATGACGGCGGATTGCTTGCCGGTATTGTTCTGCAACCGCGCCGGAACCCACGTCGCGGCGGCTCACGCCGGTTGGCGCGGGTTGGCGAACGGCGTGTTGGAAGCCACCCTCGATAGCCTTGCAGTGCCTGCGGATGAAATCCTTGCCTGGCTCGGCCCGGCCATCGGTCCGCAAGCGTTCGAAGTCGGGCCGGAAGTGCGCGAAGCCTTTATCGCGCAGCACACCGACGCAGAACGGGCCTTCCTGCCCAGCCATAACGACGGCAAGTTCCTGGCCGATATCTACGCGCTGGCGCGCCTGCGCCTGGCGGCACGGGGCGTTACCGCCGTGTACGGTGGCGGCTTGTGCACAGTGAACGACCCACGCTTCTTTTCCTACCGCCGCAACGCCCGCACCGGTCGCTTCGCTTCCTTGATCTGGCTCGAACGCTAGACTCCCTGATCTGTATCAACAGCGCGCTGCTTGAATCTTCCAGAATCGACCACATCTATAACGGTATCTGGCAGGTTTCTTCATTCAGGATGTTTCTTTAGGTCCGGCCTGCTTATTAGGAAGGTGACCCATGCGTATTGATCGTTTAACCAGCAAATTACAGTTGGCCTTGTCCGACGCCCAGTCCCTGGCCGTCGGCCTGGATCATCCCAGTATCGAGCCAGCGCACTTGATGCAAGCCATGCTCGAACAGCAGGGCGGCTCCATCAAGCCGCTGCTCATGCAAGTGGGCTTTGACGTCAACAGCCTGCGCAAAGAGTTGGCCAAGGAACTTGACCAGCTCCCTAAAATCCAGAATCCGACCGGTGACGTGAACATGTCCCAGGACTTGGCGCGGCTGCTCAACCAGGCCGACCGCCTGGCCCAGCAGAAGGGCGACCAGTTCATTTCCAGCGAGCTGGTGCTGCTTGCTGCGATGGATGAAAACAGCAAGCTCGGCAAATTGTTGCTCGGCCAGGGCGTGAGCAAGAAAGCCCTGGAAAATGCAATCAATAACCTGCGTGGCGGCGATGCGGTCAACGACCCTAACCACGAGGAAGCCCGTCAGGCCCTGGATAAATATACGGTCGACCTGACCAAACGCGCCGAGGAAGGCAAGCTCGACCCGGTGATCGGCCGTGACGATGAGATCCGTCGCACCATCCAGGTCTTGCAACGGCGCACGAAGAACAACCCGGTACTGATCGGCGAGCCCGGCGTGGGTAAGACTGCCATTGCCGAAGGCTTGGCCCAGCGCATCATCAACGGTGAAGTGCCCGATGGTCTGCGGGGCAAACGCCTGTTGTCCCTGGACATGGGGGCGCTGATTGCCGGCGCCAAGTATCGCGGCGAGTTCGAAGAACGGCTCAAGGCCCTGCTCAATGAACTGTCGAAGCAGGAAGGGCAGATCATCCTGTTCATCGACGAACTGCACACCATGGTCGGCGCCGGCAAGGGCGAGGGCTCGATGGACGCCGGCAACATGCTCAAGCCCGCGCTGGCCCGCGGCGAGCTCCATTGTGTCGGTGCGACCACGCTCAATGAATATCGCCAGTACATCGAGAAGGACGCTGCCCTTGAGCGGCGCTTCCAGAAAGTGCTGGTGGATGAGCCGAGTGAAGAAGACACCATCGCCATCTTGCGCGGCCTGAAGGAGCGCTACGAGGTTCACCACAAAGTGGCGATCACCGATGGCGCGATCATCGCGGCGGCCAAGCTTAGCCATCGCTACATCACCGACCGTCAATTGCCGGACAAGGCCATCGACCTGATCGACGAGGCCGCAAGCCGCATCCGCATGGAAATCGACTCCAAGCCTGAAGTGCTGGATCGGTTGGAGCGGCGCCTGATTCAACTCAAGGTCGAGTCCCAGGCCCTGAAGAAAGAAAGCGACGAAGCGGCGAAGAAGCGTCTGGAAAGGTTGCAGGAAGAAATCGTTCGTCACGAGCGTGAGTATTCCGACCTCGAGGAAATCTGGAACTCGGAAAAAGCCGAAGTCCAGGGCTCGGCGCAGATCCAGCAGAAGATCGAACAGTCCCGCCAGGAACTGGAAGCGGCCCGTCGTAAAGGCGACCTCAACCGCATGGCCGAGCTGCAGTACGGGGTGATCCCGGACCTGGAGCGCAGCCTGCAAATGGTCGACCAGCACGGCAAGAGCGAAAACCAGTTGCTGCGCAGCAAGGTTACCGAGGAAGAAATTGCCGAAGTGGTGTCCAAGTGGACCGGCATTCCGGTCTCGAAGATGCTCGAGGGCGAGCGTGACAAGCTGCTGAAAATGGAAAGCCTGTTGCACCAGCGTGTGATTGGCCAGGAAGAAGCAGTGGTGGCGGTGTCCAACGCCGTGCGCCGGTCCCGCGCCGGTTTGTCGGACCCTAACCGTCCGAGCGGCTCGTTCATGTTTCTCGGCCCGACCGGTGTGGGTAAGACCGAATTGTGCAAGGCACTGGCCGAATTCCTCTTCGATACCGAGGAGGCAATGGTGCGCATCGACATGTCCGAGTTCATGGAGAAGCATTCCGTGGCTCGCTTGATCGGCGCACCGCCGGGCTATGTCGGCTATGAAGAGGGCGGCTACCTGACCGAGGCCGTGCGTCGCAAGCCGTATTCGGTGATCCTGCTCGATGAGGTCGAGAAGGCGCACCCTGACGTGTTCAACATCCTGCTGCAGGTGCTGGAGGACGGTCGCCTGACCGACAGCCACGGGCGCACGGTGGACTTCCGCAACACGGTGATCGTGATGACCTCCAACCTGGGCTCGACGCAGATCCAGGAGTTGGTGGGAGACCGTGAGGCGCAACGTGCTGCGGTCATGGACGCGATCTCAACGCACTTCCGGCCGGAATTCATCAACCGCGTCGACGAAGTGGTGATCTTCGAGCCGCTGGCTCGCGATCAGATCGCTGGCATTACCGAGATCCAGCTGGGTCGCCTGCGCAGCCGCCTCACCGAGCGCGAACTGAAGCTGCAACTGAGCGACGAGGCATTGGACAAGCTGATCGCGGTGGGTTACGACCCTGTCTATGGCGCACGGCCGCTTAAACGAGCGATCCAGCGCTGGATCGAAAACCCGTTGGCGCAGTTGATTCTGTCGGGTCGCTTCATGCCGGGCGAAACCGTGACCGGTACGGTGGAGAACGACGAAATCGTCTTCAACTGAAGGCCGGCACAGCCGGATATTGGAATGGCCTCGCCTTGCGAGGCCATTTTTTTCATCAGGCCGTTGAACTCAAAGGAAAAGACTTGTAAAGTGCGCCCCGCAGTACGTCACCCCAAGGGCGACTTCTCTCCGGGAAGGAACCTAAAATAAGTTGCAAATCATTGTCTTGAAAGCAATTTAAGGGGTTGACAGAGGTTTTGAAGATTGTAGAATAGCGCGCCTCAGACACACGAACGCAGCGATGCAAACGAGTCGAAGAGGTTGAAGCAAGCTTCAACGCTGTAGCGGTAAATTGCAGTAACTTGAAATATCAGTTCCGTGATAGCTCAGTCGGTAGAGCAAATGACTGTTAATCATTGGGTCCCAGGTTCGAGTCCTGGTCACGGAGCCATTTCAATCGGGGTATAGCGCAGTCCGGTAGCGCGCCTGCTTTGGGAGCAGGATGTCAGGAGTTCGAATCCCCTTACCCCGACCATATTTGGGTCGTTAGCTCAGTTGGTAGAGCAGTTGGCTTTTAACCAATTGGTCGTAGGTTCGAATCCCACACGACCCACCATTTTTGAAACCAGTTCGCTGGAATCGAATCTTAAGATCAGAGGCCAAAAGCGCTGATCGAGGAAGGCGACTTGTAAAGGTCGCCTTTTTTTTACCGGGGTATAGCGCAGTCCGGTAGCGCGCCTGCTTTGGGAGCAGGATGTCAGGAGTTCGAATCCCCTTACCCCGACCATATTAAAAATCCTCGTATCGAAAGATACGGGGATTTTTTTTGCCCGCGAAAAAAGCAGATGGTTTCAAGTCGTCGTACAACCTGCCGATAACCCGCCGACAGGGCACTGATTGATCGCCCTCCTTCAGGCCAACAACAAGAAAAGGCGCCCGACATGTTCCTTCGCCAATTGAATATCGCCCGCCGTGCCGCGCTGGGTTTTGCCTTGATTGCCGTACTCGTGGCGCTGCTCGGGGTATTTGCGCTGGGACAGATGTCGAGCATCCGCGACAGCGAGGTCGCGGTGGAAACCCAATGGCTGCCCAGCATCCGTGGCGGTGACGAAATTCGTGAATTGATGCTGCGCATTCGCACCATTTCCCTGCGCATGGCCCTGGACCAGGACCCGAAGAACATTGCGGTGTATCGCGGCCAGATGGATACCCGCGATAAAGAACTGAGCGAAAAGATCGCCAGTTACGACAAGCTGGTCGTCACGCCGGAAGGCAAGGCCATTTATGACCAGTTCAAGCAGACCTTCGCCGCCTACCGTTCGGGCATTGCCCAATCGTTCACCTTGGCGGAGCAGGGGCGTCGGGATGAGCTGATCAAGCTGTTGCTGGTGGACATGAAGACCGTGGTCGACGGGTCGGGCAAGCAGCTCAATGATCTGGCGGAATTGTTCTCCAGGCAGGTATCGATCGAGAGCCAGAAATCCCAGGAGCACTACGTCAACTCGCGAATGATCGTCAGCCTGTTCGTCGTGCTGGCCGCCCTGGCGACGGTCGTCCTGGCGATGCTGCTGACCCGCAGTATCGTCAGGCCCTTGGGCGAGGCGGTGAATGCGGCGGAGAACGTGGCACGGGGCGACTTGACCCGCCCGATCGAGACCCATGGCAACGATGAAGTGAGTCGTTTGCTCAAGGCCTTGGCCACGATGCAGCAGAACCTCCGTCAGACCTTGCAAAGTATCAGTGGCTCTGCGGCTCAACTGGCAACCGCGGCCGATGAGCTGAATGCGGTCACGCTCGACAGCACCCAGAGCCTGCAACAGCAGAACAATGAAATCGAACAGGCCGCCACCGCCGTTACTGAAATGACCACCGCCGTGGAGGAAGTCGCGCGCAACGCCGTTTCCACCTCCGACGCCACCCGCCAATCCAGTGAGTCGGCGACGTTGGGGCAGGAACGCGTCAGCGACACCGTCGAGGCCATCAGCGCGCTTGCCGATGACGTGCAGGTTACAGGTGGCCTGGTGCAGTCACTGGCCAGCCAGTCCCAGGACATCGGCAAGGTGCTGGATGTGATCCGGGCTATTGCCGAGCAGACCAACCTGCTGGCCTTGAATGCGGCCATCGAGGCGGCCAGGGCAGGGGAGAGCGGTCGTGGTTTTGCGGTGGTCGCCGACGAAGTGCGGGCATTGGCTTATCGCACGCAGCAATCGACCCAGGAAATCGAACAGATGGTCCAAGGCATGCGCACCGGCGCCACCCAGGCGCTCGATTCCATGCAGGCCAGCTCCAGCCGTGCGGCGAGTACACTGGCGATGGCGGAACGGGCGGGCGAGGCATTGCAGACCATTACCGCGTCGGTGCACCAGATCCACGAACGTAACCTGGTGATCGCCAGCGCCGCCGAGGAGCAAGCACAAGTGGCCCGCGAGGTGGATCGCAACCTGGTCAATATTCGTGATCTGTCCGTGCGGTCGGCCACTGGGGCGGACCAGACGAGTGCGTCCAGCCATGAGCTGTCGCAACTGGCGAATTCGCTGCGCACGATGGTGCAGCGGTTTCAGGTTTGATTGAGATTAAGTACTGACGATGATGGTGGATCAGTCAGCACCAATACTGCTGATCCAGCACAATCGTCAACAAGGCCTCAATGCAGTTTCAACCGAGGCTCGGTCCCGCGCCCGATCTTGCTGCCCAGCATCAGCATCGCCGTGCGGAACATGCCGTACAACGCCATCTGGTGCATGCGATACAGCGACACGTAGAACATCCGCGCCAGCCAGCCTTCCAGCATCACGCTGCCGGTCAGGTTGCCCATCAGGTTGCCCACCGCCGAGAAGCGCGACAGCGAGATCAGCGAGCCGTAGTCGGTGTATTTGTATGCCGGCAGGGCCTTGCCTTCGATCCGCAGCTTCAGCGATTTGGCCAGCAGCGAGGCTTGCTGGTGCGCGGCCTGGGCCCGTGGCGGAACGTTGCGGTCGCTACCCGGCTGCGGGCAGGCGGCGCAATCGCCGAAGGCGAAGATGTTTTCGTCGCGAGTGGTCTGCAGCGTCGGCAGCACTTGCAGCTGGTTGATCCGGTTGGTCTCCAGCCCATCGATCTCCTTGAGGAATTCTGGCGCACGAATCCCGGCCGCCCAGACTTTCAGGCTCGCATCGATCACTTTGCCATCCGCGGTGATCAGGCTGTCGGCGGTCACCTGGCTGACGGCGGCGTTGGTCATCACGTTGACGCCGAGCTTTTCCAAGGTCTTGTGCACCGGCCCGCCGATGCGTTCCGGCAGGGCTGGCAAGACACGTGGGCCCGCCTCGATCAGGGTGATGTGCATGTTCTCCGGTTTGATCCGGTCCAGGCCGTAGGCATGCAATTCGTGGGCGGCGTTGTGCAGCTCGGCCGCGAGTTCGACGCCGGTCGCGCCCGCTCCGACGATGGCGACGCTGATGCGCTCGACGATATCGGTCTGCCCGGCATGGGCACGCAGGTAGTGGTGAAGCAGTTGCTGGTGGAAGCGCTCGGCCTGTTTGCGGGTGTCGAGAAACAGACAGTGTTGCGCCGCGCCTTCGGTGCCGAAATCGTTGGTGGTGCTGCCCACCGCGATCACCAGCGTGTCGTAGGCCAGTTCCCGGGCCGGCAACAGTTCTACGCCCGCCTCGTCATAGGTGGCGGCCAGTTGGATTCTTTGGTTCTCTCGATCCAGGCCGCTCATGCGCCCCAGCTGGAACTCGAAGTGGTTCCATTTTGCCTGGGCGACGTAGTTGAGTTCGTCTTCGGAGGAGTTGAGGGAACCGGCGGCGACTTCGTGCAGCAGCGGTTTCCAGATGTGGGTCAGGTTCGCGTCGACCAGCATTACGCTGGCCGTGCCACGTTTGCCCAGAGTCTTACCCAGACGGGTAGCCAACTCCAGACCGCCGGCGCCGCCGCCAACGATGACAATACGATGAGTCATGGGGATATCTCGCAAGGCTAAAGGAATTCGGTGCCGTTACCTGCGCGAGCGTCGATGATAAAAAGCGGCTCATAGCGTCAGGTAACTGATCAAACGGCTCAACAGGCCCAGGCCTATCGTGATGGCCAGTACCACCACCAGGAGCATCCACGGCCGGAAAGGCCGGCGCTCGACTCGGTGCTGGGACAGTTGCAGGTACTCTTCGACATGCTTCTGGTCATCTGGGTTCAGGCGGCTGGTCATATTGGCCTCGTCAGGTAGACGTTGCGGAATGTGAAGACGTTACAGCGTCCGGCTATCCGGCATTGAAAGTAGCGTAGCCGCTCGCCGGGACAGGTTCGACGGCCAGGCTGTCATCCAGGCGAATGATTCCGCTTTGTAGCACCCGCGCGGTAATTCCGCCATGGCCGCGTACGGCCTGGAACGTGCCTTCGCCTAGGTTTCGTTCCAGTCGTGCACAGGGTTGGCACCAGCCGGTGGTTTCGAAGATCGCCTGGCCGATGCGAAAACGCCGGCCCTTGAGGCTGAACAGGTTGATCCCGCTTACCACAATATTGCGCCGCAGTTCTTGAGGCTGCACCGGCTGACCCTCGGGACGGCCCATCAGTGAACTGATCACGGCCAGGTGCTCCCATTGAATCAACGTCACTTGCCGCGCATTGCGAATGCCGGGGCGGGCGTGGTCGCCGGTCAATCCGGCCTCCAGGCGCGCCTCTACGGCATCCAGTTCGACCATCGGCGCATGGCCCTGGGGACGCACACCGATCCAGCGCACACGGCCTTGTTGTGGCACGGCGGCGATCAGTTCCTGCAATGGACTCACAGACTGATCCCCACATCGAAGACGATGCTACGGCCCAGGTTGCCCCGCAGGAAATCCGGTGCATCGGGGTGGGCGAACAGCACCCGGGCGAAGGTCGGCCCAACCAGCGACAACGAGCGCCAGCCCTGGCGCAGGTATTCGGTCGGCGGCGGGAAATGGCTGTTGAGGTCCAGGACTTCGCGCTTGAGGCTGGCGAAGGCGATGATGTCCAGCTCCCCCAGGTCCATGCCGCGCTCGGTGTAGTTGTGGGCTTTCTTGCGCAGGGTCGGTGCCAACCTCATCAGGAACTCATTGGCCGGAATCCGTCGGGGCTTGGCCTCGCGCCGCACCAACTGGCTCAGGGAAAAGGCGCTGCGGCGACGCTGCAGCTCGTCGCGCCACTCGTCGTTGAGACGACGGCCTTCATCGAGCACAAAAAACACTTCGAAATTCGCATCGCGGAACAACACGTCTGGCGGCTCACCGGCGGGGGCGAACTCATCGGCGCGATAAGGCACGTTCAGCCCTTGCAGCAGGCGCTGGCAGACCCAACGCTCACGCTCCCATTTGCGGGCATTGGAGAGAAAGGCGTTGGCTTGCTCGGCCGCGATGGTCAGCAGGCGTAAATAATCGGAATCATCCATGAGCCCAAGCTTAGCGTTCAATTGCTACAAGCCCAAAGCGTTGCGTTGATTAATGGCGCCCACGTGCGCGGGTGTAGACTGCCGGCTTGAATCTCAGGGCTACGACGGAGTCCCTGATGCAAGGGCATGCCAAAGGAGTTGATCGATGATCGGTGCCGAGTTGCTCTCGCCGCAGACCCTGGCGGTTGGCTGGCTGATCTATGTGCCGGCGATAGCCTGGGCGGTGGCGCGGGCGCCGTGGGTCGAGCTGTTTACCGACAGCCGCCGCCAGCACCTGCTGTTTGGTACGGTGTTCGCCCTGTTCATGTTGTGGCTGGTACGGCGCGACTTCGACACTGGCGTCTCGTATCACTTCATCGGCCTGACTGCCGTTACCTTGCTGCTGGACTGGCCGCTGGCGATCCTTGGCGGGCTTATCGCCCAGCTTGCGCTGGTGCTGTTGGGGCGCCAGGACCTGATGGCCGTTGGTATCAATGGCGCGCTGTTGATTCTCTTGCCGGTGCTGATCACCGAATGCTGCGCGATCCTGGTGGAGCGTGCCCAACCGCGCAATTTGTTCGTGTATATCTTCTGTTCCGGGTTCCTGGCGGCCGCGCTTTCGGCGCTGGTCTGCCTGCTGCTGGGGCTGGGCCTGCTCTGGCATGACGGCATTTTCGTCATGCCTTACTGGCTGGAGGATTTCATTGGCTACCTCTGGTTGATCATCTTCCCCGAGGCCTTCATCAACGGCATGGTGGTCAGCGCATTGGTGGTGTTCAGCCCGGAATGGCTGGAGACTTTCAACCGCACGCGCTATCTGTCGGCGCCCTGGAACGATGACGACAAGCCTTGATTCACGTCAAGGCTGGGCCGCCTGCCGCCCTTCATGCTTTGGAAAACTTTCAGGAGTGCCAACATGAGTGTTTATGAGTGGGCGAGGCAGGAAATCCGGCGTAGTCACGATGCAGCGATGGAAATCGGATTCGATCCGGGCTTGAGCCTGCGGGCCCTGCTCAGTGCCATCGTGCAGCAGAGCAAGACCGTCCGCAGTGTGGATGACCTGGCCGATGAGCTGAGTTTCCTGGCGGAGAATCTCGACGATAGCCAGGATTACGGTTTCATGCGGCCCTGAGGATCAATGGTGGGAACGAGGATTGAAGTCTTCGCTGAACAACTCATCCTCGGCATCCGGGGCCACGGGGATCTTGTGTTCTTCCGAGGCCCAGGCGCCCAGGTCGATCAGCTTGCAGCGATCTGAACAGAACGGCCGGAATTTGTTTTCAGGGGTCCATTCCACCGGGGCGCCACAGGTTGGGCAATCGACGATTGGGGGTTGGCTCATGGTTGGCCTCCACGCAAGGTAAGGTAAAAGTGATGCAGGCGCTCGACCTCGCTGTGCAGCCAGGCGAGGTCGCGGTCGTTGACCACTACATCGTCGGCATGGCTCAGGCGGTCCTGGCGGCTGGATTGGGCCTTGAGGATCGCCTGGACCTGCTGTTCGCTGGTCTGGTCGCGCTGCAAGGTGCGTTCGATCTGCAATCGTTCAGGCGCGTCGATCACCAGGATCCGCTGGGTCATCGCGTATTGTCCCGACTCGATCAACAGCGGTGATACGAGGATCGCATAGGGCGATTGTGCCTGGCCCAGGTGGTGGGCGATTTCGTCGGCAATCAGCGGGTGCAGCAGCGTTTCGAGCCACCGACGCTCATCGGCATTCTCGAAGATCAGCGTGCGCAGCGCCGACCGATCCAGCGCGCCGTCTGCCTGCAACACGCCAGGACCGAAGTGCTCGGCAATTTTTTCCAGTGCCGGACGTCCAGGTTCGACTACCCAGCGCGCCGCATGGTCGGCATCGACCGCGTGCACGCCCAGGTCGATAAAGTGCTGGGCGGCCGCGCTCTTGCCGCTGCCGATGCCACCGGTAAGGCCGAGAATCCAGGGTTTTTTCGCAGGGCTGTTCATTAGAAACCGACTGACTGCCAATAGAAGTCGGTTATTTGACCACCCCAGAGCAACGCAATCCAGCCGGCAATCGCCAGATAGGGGCCGAAGGGGATCTGTGTCGATGTCGGCGCATCCCGCATGCGCAGCACAATGATGCCGACGACAGCGCCCACCAGCGAAGACAGCAGCAGTGTCAGTGGCAGGATTTGCCAGCCACCCCAGGCACCCAGCATCGCCAGCAGCTTGAAATCGCCGTAGCCCATGCCTTCCTTGCCGGTGATCAGCTTGAAGACCCAGAACACCGACCACAGCGCCAGATAACCCGCCACCGCGCCCCACAGTGCCTGGTGCAGCGAGACGAACAGCTCGAAGCTGTTGACGATCAGCCCCAGCCACAACAATGGCAATACGAGGGAGTCGGGCAGCAGTTGATGCTCGGCGTCGATCAGGCTCATCGACAGCAGGCCCCAACTCAGCACCATCGCCATCGCGGCGTGCCAGCCGAAGCCGAAGTGCCAGGCAACGAACGCCGACAGCGCGCCGCAGGCCAGTTCGGTCAGCGGGTAGCGCTTGCCGATGGGCGCGGCGCAGCTTGAGCAGCGGCCGCGCAGCATCAGGTAGCTCAACAGCGGGATATTTTCCCAGGCCCGGATACGGTGGCCGCAATGGGGGCATTGGGAATGGGGCAGCATCAGGTTGTAGACCGGACCAGGGGCTTGCGCCGGCAGGCCCAGCAGGTCCTGGGCTTGCAGGCGCCATTCGCGGTCGAGCATCTTCGGCAGGCGCCACACCAGCACATTGAGAAAACTGCCGATGATCAGCCCGAGCAGCAGTGCAGTGAGCACGAACGCCAAGGGGTAAAGCACGAAGAATTCGCTCAAGGGCATGTCAGATCGCAGAGCCGAGTTGGAAGATGGGCATGTACATGGCAACCACCAGGCCGCCGACGACCACCCCCAGGATGACCATGATGAAGGGTTCCATCAGGCTGGTGAGGTTGTCCACCAGATTATCCACTTCGGCTTCATAAAAACTTGCCACCTTGTCGAGCATGTCGTCCAGCGCGCCGGATTCTTCGCCGATGGCGGTCATCTGGATTGCCAGGTTCGGAAATATGCCGGACGTACGCATCGAGAAATTCAACTGCATGCCGGTCGAGACATCCTGTCGAATGCGTTGCACCGCACGCTTGAACACCACGTTGCCGGTGGCGCCCGACACAGAATCGAGGGCTTCGACCAGTGGCACGCCGGCGGCGAACGTCGTCGACAGCGTACGGGCGTAGCGAGCCACGGCGGACTTGTACATCAAGGCGCCGACCAAGGGCAGCTTGAGCAGCCATTTGTCTCGCCAATCTCGAAAGGCCTGGGAGCGCTTGAGCGCTTGTTTGACGCCGAAAAATCCACCCACCAGCCCGCCCAGCAGTACCCACCACCATTCTTGCAGGAACTCCGACAAGCCGATGACCATCAGCGTGAAGGCCGGCAGTTTTGCCCCAAAGCCTGAGAAGACCGACTCGAACTGCGGCACGACCTTGATCAGCAGGATGCTCGTGACCACCGCCGCGACGGCGATTACCGCGGCAGGGTAGGTCATGGCCTTCTTGATCTTGGCCTTGAGGGCTTCGCTTTTTTCCTTGTAGGTCGCGACGCGGTCCAGCAGCGTGTCCAGGGCGCCGGCCTGCTCGCCGGCGTCCACCAGGTTGCAATACAACTCATCGAAATACTGTGGGCACTTGCGCAGCGAGGCGGCGAAGCTGTTACCAGCGGCGACTTCCTGTTTCACCTCGTCCACCAGCTTGCGCATGTTCGGATTGTCGAAGCCCTCGCCAATGATGTCGAACGCCTGCAACAGCGGCACGCCGGCCTTGAGCATCGTCGCCATCTGGCGGGTGAACAGGGCGATGTCCAGCGGCTTGATGCGCTTGCCCTTGCTGAATATCGACGTGGATTTCTTGCGAACCTTGCCCGGATTGATGCCTTGTTTACGCAGCTGTGCCTTGACCAGTGCCGGGCTCTGGCCGGTCAGTTCGCCGGACATTTTCGTGCCTTTGCGGTCTTTGCCTTCCCACGTATAGACGTCGGTTTTTACTGCCTTGACCGCCATGTTCAATCCTTGGTGACCCGGTTGATTTCTTCGAGGCTGGTGATGCCTTGCATCACTTTGAACAGCCCCGAGGTGCGCAAGTCATTGAAGCCGTCCTTGCGCATTTGCAGGTCGATTTCCAGGGAGTTGCCCTCGGCCATGATCAGCCGTTGCAGCTCAGGCGTGTTCTTCACCACTTCGTATACCCCCACGCGACCCTTGTAGCCGTTGTTGCACTGTTCGCAACCGACCGGCTCATAGATCGTGAATGAGCCGATGCGTTCCCGGGGGAAACCTTCCTTGAGCAGGGTTTCCTCGGGAATCTCGATGGCTCTCTTGCACTGGGCACACAGCTTGCGCGCCAGACGCTGGGCAATGATCAAGTGCACCGCCGTGGCGATGTTGAAGCCGGGGATGCCCATGTTCTGCAGGCGGATCAGTGTTTCGGCGGCGCTGTTGGTATGCAGTGTGGACAACACCAAGTGCCCGGTCTGGGCGGCCTTGATGGCGATTTCGGCGGTTTCCAGGTCGCGGATTTCACCGACCATGATCACGTCCGGGTCCTGGCGCAGGAACGAGCGCAGGGCATGGGCAAAATCCAGGCCCTGGCGCGGATTCACATTGACCTGGTTGATGCCCTCCATGTTGATCTCCACCGGGTCCTCGGCCGTGGAAATATTGATGTCCACGGTGTTGAGGATGTTCAGGCCGGTATAGAGCGACACGGTCTTGCCCGAGCCGGTCGGCCCGGTCACCAGGATCAGCCCTTGCGGTTGCTTGAGGGCTGTCATGTACAGGTCTTTCTGCTCCGGTTCGTAGCCCAGGGCGTCGATGCCCATTTGCGCGCTGGAAGGATCGAGGATCCGGATGACCACTTTTTCGCCCCAGAGCGTGGGCAGGGTATTGACCCGGAAGTCGATGGACTTGGTTTTCGACAGGCGCATCTTCAACCGGCCGTCCTGAGGCTTGCGTCGCTCGGAAATGTCCAGGCTTGCCATGACTTTCAGGCGCGCGGCGATGCGGTTGGCCAGTTGGATAGGGGGCTTGGCGACCTCCCGCAGCATGCCGTCGGTACGCACCCGCACCCGGTAGGTTTTTTCATAGGGCTCGAAGTGCAAGTCGGAAGAGCCACCCTTGATGGCATCCAACAGCATCTTGTTGACGAAGCGCACCACGGGCGCATCGTCGCCGTCCTGACCGGCGATGGTGTCCTGCTTGCGGTCGTCGATCGACTCGATGTCCAGGCCGTCGAGATCGACATCCGCCATGCCCTCCAGCCCGGTGCTGCTGGATTCGAAGAATTTCTCGATGGCGTCGCTGAGCTTGTCGTCTTCCACCAGTATGGCTTCGGTGGTCAGGCCGGTGCTGAACTGGATGTCATTGATGGCCTGATGATTGGTGGGATCGGAAATACCCACGTACAGCTTGTTGCCGCGCCGCCATAGCGGCAGCGCGTGATGCTGGCGCACCAGCTTTTCGCTGACCAGGCCGGTGGGTTGGTTGTCCTTGTCGAGGCTGTTGAGGTCCAGCAGGGCGATACCGAAATGCTCCGAGGCGATTTCCGCCACCTGGCGGCTCTGGATCATTTTGTTCTGCACCAGATAACTGACCAGGGGCACCCGATTGCGCTGGGCCTGTTGAAAAGCCTCCTGCGCGCTTTGTTCGGTGATCAGTTCAGCCAACACCAATTGCTTGGCCAGGCCGCTGAGGGCGATGTCATTCATGGGGATACCGGACGCGGACTGTTCTTGATTTATAGCCTAGTCAAGCATCGGTGCCTGACCAGCGCGCAGAGGTGACAAAAAGCGTCAGATAGTGCGGTTGTTGGGGAAGCACGTAGGTCTTTTGCAGACGGGAAAGCCTTGATTGGCGGGGCTTCCAGGGTTGGCATGCGCTCTGCAATGGCCGTTTCAGGTCATGAGATTTCGACTCATGCATGGGAGATGTCTATGAGAAAGCAAAAGGGTTTTACGCTGATCGAGCTGCTGATCGTGGTGGCGATCATTGGGATCCTGGCAACGTTTGCGTTGCCGCAGTATTCCCGGTATCAGGCACGGGCCAAGGCGACGGCGGGGTTGGCTGAAGTTTCTGCCCTGAGGGTGGCGTTTGAGGATGTCATGAATCAGGGCACCAACCCGACCTTGGCGAACATTGGTGGCACGTCGCCCACCAGTAACTGCACCATGACCGTTTCGGGCACCGCATCGGCTGGGACGGGCAGTATTGCGTGCGCACTCTTGAATGCACCGGCCCCTGTTTTGGGTAGGACTATTACCCTCTCCCGGTCTGCTGAGGGTGTCTGGACATGCGCCTCGACAGCCGCTCAGGAATTCCTGCCAGCTGGCTGTACGGGCGCCGCTCCTGCTTCTTAACGACAACAAGGCCATTCGAGCAGACCCAAGCGAAGCCCCGCATCTGCGGGGCTTTGTCAAATTACAGAATGAGCAATTCCCCTCCTTAAAATAAACCTCAAGAATTCATAAGCTTAGCAACCCATCGAAACCCGCAACTTGCATGTACCAAATCCCTCGGTCATGCAATTTGCATGATAACGAAAAAAACCGCTTCGCTTAACTTACTGATTAATAAAGACTTTTACATTGTTTCAAAACTGGCACAGCCTTCGCACTACTCCTGACAACCTGCCGCGATGCACTTGCGGCAGTTTCTGAGAAAAACAGGAGTTACTCGTATGAAGAAGTTCGCTATCACTGCCGCTGCTGCCACTGCACTGACCCTGACCATGGCTAGCGCTTTCGCCGAGACCACTCAAGCAACTCAGGCCCCGATGATGCTGGCTGCGGGCGAAGTGACAGAGGCTAAGGAAGACGTTTCCGATACCTGGATCACCACCAAGGTCAAAGCCGACCTGGTCACCGAGAAAGGCATTCCAGGCTCCGACATCAAGGTTGAGACCAACAAGGGCGTCGTGTCCCTGTCTTCGACCACTGTCTTGAGCGATGCGCAGAAAGACACCGCCGTCGCGATCACCAAGAAAATCAAAGGCGTCAAGGACGTATCGGCTGACGGCCTGAAATCCGAGTAAGGAAAGGCTTCTCGCCTGGACGGGAGAAGGCGCGGCAAACGGGCTGGGTTTTACGCTTGCCGTCGCTTTGGAGTTCATGCGAAAGGCCACACGGACGTGGCCATTACAGGCCCCCGGCATTCGTGCCGGGGGCCTGTTCTATTCTGGAAAAGAGAAGGTGAGCCAGCCTGGGGAAACCAGGTTGCCCCCATCGCGAGCAAGCGCGCTCCCACATTTGACCGCATTCTTCCAGGAACAACCCGGCCCCTGTGGGAGCGAGCTTGCTCGCGATAGCGTTGGGACAGTCACCGCCCCCGGTTGCTGGTAATTTCCACCAGCCGATTGCCCTCGAAGCGCAAGTATTGGTACATCCCGCTATTGGGCCCGTAGGTCCATTCTTCCACCGGGTACTCTTCCCGGCGGTTGACGCTGCGTTTGTAGCCCAGGCCATCCCGCGCCGCCGGCTCGCCACATTTGCGCAACACCTCGCTCGAGCGATCGCCGACGCTGACCAGATGGCTACCACAGCGCAGCGTTGTAGCGGCCGAGGCATGGCCGCTGGCAAGCAACAAGCCCAGGCCGAGTCCGTACAGGTATTTCATTTCATTCCGCATCCAGATGCATTGGCGTGATGACGGTGCCGTCTTTTTCGGCCTGGCCGAGGCTGGCGTCGATGAAGTACACGCGGTCATCGGCCAGCTTGCCCTTGTCGACCAGGAAGTCCTTGATGCTGCTCGCCCGCTCCTGGCCCAGTTCGCGCAACAGCGCATCACTGCCGCTCCAGAACTTGATGACCCCTTCACGGAGCTTGTCGATGCGAGCCTTTTTATCCAGTTGCGTCCATTCGGCCGGTGGCTGGGTCTTCAGGCGTGTGCGATAGATGCCCTCCAGCAGCGGGGCCTTTTCATCTTCGGGTACCTGCAGCAAGGAAGCCTTGGCCGGGACTTTGTCGCCACGGCGTTGCAGCATCTTGTAGTAGTTGTACTGGTATTCGCGCTCCAGGCGCTGGGCGGCGAGCAGCGGGCCGTCGCTGCTTTCGGCGGCGGTGCCTTCGATCTCCAGGCGCAGCTCCGGTCGTTTGCCCAAGGCTTCGGACAACTTGAGCAGCACGCTTTCGTTCTCCTGGCTCAGGTCGCTGGACCCCGGGGCGAATGCCACGCTGCCCAAGTCTTCCGAGCCGCCGCCTGCCACCAGCCCGCCGATCAGCTTGAAGGGCGCCTGGGCCGCGCGGACCACCAGATTGCGCAAGGTTTGCCAGACAATCGGCATGACACTGAACTGCGGGTCATTGAGGTCACCGGAAACCGGCAGTTCGATGGAAATTTTTCCCTCGGAGTCCTTGAGCAGCGCGACGGCCAGTTTCAGCGGCAGGCTGACGGCGTCCGGGCTGTCGACCTTTTCCCCCAGTTGCAACTGTTCGACCACGACTTTGTTGTCGGCCTGGAGCTGGCCCTTGGTGATCCGGTAGTGCAGGTCGAGATTGAGCCGGCCCTTGCGGATGCGATAGCCGGCGAACTTGCCGGAGTAGGGCGTCAGGGTCGTCAACTCGACCCGCTTGAAACTGGTGGCGATGTCGAGGCTGGCCATCGGGTCGAAGGGATTGACCGCACCCTTGATGGTCACGGGTGCGTAGCGGTCGACCTTGCCTTTGACGTCCACCGTCGCGGGCTTGGCCTGTCGGCTGTCGATGGTGCCGATCTCACCGTTGAGTTGCTGGATGGCCGTGGCGAAGTTCGGCGTCAGGCTGAAGTCGGCAAAGTTGGCCGAGCCGTCGTTGATGGCAATGGCCCCGACGTGAATGCCCAGCGGCTTTTCCTTCGACGCCGGTTTGGCCGCGGTGTTCTTGGCCGGGCTGTCGGCCGGTTGCGGGATCAACAAATCGTCGACGTTGGTGGTGCGATCGTCGTTGATCATGAAGCGCGCGTAGGGCTGGAACAGATTGACCTTGTCGATCGACAGGCTGTCGCCGTGCTGGTAGTTGAGGCCCTGGAGTTCCAGGCGTTGCCATTTGAGGAAGTCGCGGGTCTTGAGTGTGTCGAGCGTGTGCAACTGATCGACCTGGGCTCGACCGGTGACGGCCAATGCCAACGGCTCGGTGCTCTTGAGGTCCACCACCAGATCGCTGCCGAGCATCCCGGAGCGCAGCTCCAGGCGAATGAACGGGTTGATGTAGGCCTGGGCGACTCGCAGGTCGATGTCCTGCGTCTTGACGTTGAGCTTTGCGGTGACCGGGTTGAGGTTGACCACGCCGTCGGCGAGAATCTTGCCCTGCTTGCCGAGCCCGGTATCGAGCTTGAGGTTGAAGGGCGAGCCGTTGAGGGTGTCGTAGTTTTGCAGGTCGAGGTTCAGCGGGCCGACTTCCAAGGCCAAGGGCGGCTGTGCCTGGCGGTCGGCCAGGTGCACTTGGTAGTTGCGCAACTGCACGTCTTTCAACATCACTTGCCATGGCTTGCTGGGCGTTGTCGGCTCCGGCTTGGGCGAGTCGGCGGCTGCCGGGGCCGACGCCGGCTCGGCCTTGACCTGCGGTTTGGCCGGCTGGCTGGCGAAGAGCTTCTGCCAGTCCAATTGTCCGTCTGCTTCACGAGCGGCCCAGGTTTCCAGCTTCTGGCTGCGGATCTTGCCGACGATGACCTGCTGTTTCGCCAGGTCCAGCGAGGTTTCGCTGACGTCCAGGCGCTCCAGCCTTGCCAGCGGGCGGCCATCAGGCGCCTTCATGGCGAAGGGCGCGACGCTGACGGCCGCATTGCTGAGCAGCAGATCCGTGCCCTTGGCGAGGTTCAGCTTGTAATCGGTGCTGAGGTCCAGCACGCCGTTTTCCAGCACCAGCGGCACCGCGTCGCGTACGTAGGGCCAAAAGGCTTTCATCTGGCCGCCAGTGATCTTGATCGTGCCTTCGGAGGCAATCGGGGTGAGGCTGAAGTTACCGGACCAGTCGAGCTGTCCACCGTTGGGGCCTATGGCCACCAGGGTCATGTCGGCACTGTCGTCGGGCAATGTACTGAGGTTTTTCAGCTCGAAATCGAGGGTGTCGTAAAGGAACTCGATGGGCTCGCTGGGGCGCAGATCCTGAAAATGCACGTAGCCGCTGGCGAGCTTGATCCGATCCACTCGCAGGGGAAACGGCTTGGCCTGCGGGTCGGCCGGGGTTGGCTCGCTGGGCGGCAGCTTGAACAGGCCCAGCAGGTTCAGTTGACCGTCCTTGGCGAACACCACGTCGGTCTTGGGCTTGTCCAGTTCGATGTCCGCCAGGTGCAGGGCGCCGGTCCACAGGCTGTCGGCTTGCAGGTTGGCGTAAAGGCGTTCGAAGCCGACCTGCTCCTTGCCCGGCTCGCCGATCATCAAGCCCCACAAGGTCAATTCAAGGCTGAAAGGGTTGAGTTCGATGCGCTGGATCTGGGCGGGCACCGTGGCATGGGCGGCCAGTTGCTGATTGGCTATGCGCAGGGCAATGCCCGGCAAGATCAGGAAACCCAACAGGCTATAGAGGGCCAGTGCGGTCAACAGGGCGCCGAAAGCGCGAATCAATCCTTTGGGCATGTGTGGCTTCGTCTGGTATGAATCGGAGTGCCTTGGAGTATGGCATGCGTTTACGGTTCCGAAGCCACTGTGCTTTATGAGATTTGTCCGTTTTTTCCGTGGGATTGCCGAGGCGCGATCAGAACTGCAGAATCAAGGTTTTGAGCGGTGGCTGTTGATCAAGCGACGGAAAATCGTCGCCGGGTGCCAGCACACTCCACTCGCGAACTGGGCGGCCAGCCTTCTGCGCGCAGCGCAACACTTGTTCACGCCAGTCGTCCATGGGCACTTTCGCCAGGTTGTTGCAGCAGATCAGCACACCATCCTCGGCGGTAGCGAGCAGCGCCGGCTTGAGCAGGCTCTGGTAGTCGCGCAATAAATCGACGGTGCCGAATGCGCTCTTTGCCCATGCGGGCGGATCGAGCAATACCAGATCGTACTGACGCTGTTCCAGGCGTACATAGCTTGGCAGTTTCTGTCCGCGCCGTTGGCTGACGGGCAAGCCGGCCAATTGGCGAATCGCTGGGAAATAATCCGATTGCACGAACTCCATCGCCGGCAAGTCGGGATTGAGCAGGCCGTTCTCGCGCCCCACCGCCAGGTTGCCTTCGGCGAAGTCCAGGTTGCAGACCTCCCGCGCCCCACCGGCCGCTGCGCTGAGGCCTACGCCACAGGTGTAGGCGAACAGGTTCAGCACGCTTTTGTTCCGGCTGTGCGCCTTGACCCAGCCGCGAGCGTTGCGCAGGTCGAGAAACAGCAACGGATCCTGTCCGGCATGGCGGCCGCGGACGCGGTAGTTCAAACCCCATTCATGCCCAACGAGGTCTTGCAGCGCGGCCTCGTCGGCCTGGTAGACGTTGTCCTGGCGGTCAACACGCGAATTGCCCCGGGCGCGATCGTTGTACACCAACAGGGTGTCGAGGCCCAGATGTTCATTGACGATGCCGTGCAGCTGCAGCAAGGGTTCCAATTCCAGCGACTGATGGAAACTCTGCACCAGCAGTTGCGGGCCGTAGCGGTCGACGGTGAGGCCGGGCGCACCTTCCTGGCTGCCGTGGAACAGGCGATAGCAATCGGTGCCTTGCTGGTGCAGTTGCTCGAGCAGGGCCTGGCGCTGGTCGAGGGCGGCGCGCAGCGCCAGATTCAAGGAAGACATGCCGGGCGCGCCTTAGGGAAATGAGGCGCGGGAGTTTAGCAGTTATGGATACTCGATATTGTCTGCAGGTTGAGTCAGGCAGCGCTTTTTGTGGCGAGGGAGCTTGCTCCCGCTGGGGTGCGAAGCGCCCCCTGTTTTCCAAGGGGCGATAGCGATTGCGTCTGCTGCGCAGCCGAGCGGGAGCAAGCTCCCTCGCCACGGGTTTTTGTATAGCCTCAGCGATTGAGGCGCTTGTCGATCAGCCCCTCCACCACGCTCGGGTCAGCCAGGGTCGAGGTGTCGCCGAGGCTGTCGAGCTCATTGCAGGCGATCTTGCGCAGGATCCGGCGCATGATCTTGCCCGAGCGGGTCTTCGGCAGAGCCGGCGCCCACTGGATCAGCTCTGGCTTGGCGAAACTGCCGATCTCCTTGCTGACGTGGGCCAGCAACTCCTGCTTCAGCGCGTCGTTGGCCTCGACGCCGTCCATTGGCGTGACAAACGCATAGATGCCCTGGCCCTTGAGGTCATGGGGGTAACCGACGACGGCCGCCTCGGCAATGTTGTCGTGCAGTACCAGCGCGCTTTCCACCTCGGCGGTGCCGATGCGGTGGCCCGAGACATTGATCACGTCGTCGATGCGGCCGGTGATCCAGTAATCGCCATCTTCGTCGCGGCGGGCGCCGTCGCCGGTGAAGTAATAGCCGGGGTAGGGCTTGAAGTACGTATCGACCATGCGTTGATGGTCACCGTAGACGCTGCGAATCTGCGCCGGCCAGCTGGACTTGATCGCCAGGACCCCACTGCCCGGGCCGCTGATTTCCTTGCCAGCCTCATCCAGCAGCACCGGCTGTACGCCGAACATGGGCCGGGTCGCGCAGCCCGGCTTGAGCCGTGGCGCGCTCACCAAGGGGCTGAGCATGATGCCGCCGGTTTCGGTCTGCCACCAGGTATCGACAATCGGGCAACGTTGTTCGCCGACGACGTTGAAGTACCATTCCCACGCCTCGGGGTTGATTGGCTCACCGACACTGCCGAGCAATCGCAGGCTCTTGCGAGACGTTTCCTGCAGGGGCTTGGCGCCTTCGCGCATCAGGGCGCGCAGGGCAGTCGGCGCGGTATAGAAAATATTGACCTGGTGTTTGTCGATCATCTGCCAGAAGCGCGAGCTGCTCGGGTAGCTCGGCACGCCTTCGAAGATCAACGTGGTGGCGCCGTTGGCCAGCGGGCCATAGACAATGTAGCTATGGCCGGTGACCCAGCCGACGTCGGCGGTGCACCAGAAGACTTCGTTGTCGCGGTAGTCCAACACGTACTTGAACGTCATCGCCGCTTGCAGCAGGTAGCCGCCGGTGGTGTGCAGCACGCCCTTGGGCTTGCCGGTGCTGCCGGAGGTGTAGAGGATGAACAACGGGTCTTCGGCGTCCATCGGCTCGGGCGGGCAGTCGTCGCTCATCCCATGCGTGGCCTGGTGATACCAGAGGTCGCGACCTTCGACCCAATCCACCTCGGCCTGGGTGCGCTCGACGACCAATACGGTGCCGACGTTCGGGCAGCTTTCCAGCGCCTTGTCGACATTGCGCTTGAGCGGTATGAAGCGCCCGCCGCGCACGCCCTCGTCGGCGGTGATCACGGTGCGGCAGTCGGCGTCGAGAATCCGGTCGCGCAGCGAATCCGGCGAAAACCCGCCGAATACCACCGAATGCACCGCACCGATGCGGGTGCAGGCGAGCATGGCGTAGGCTGCTTCCGGGATCATGGGCATGTAGATACACACCCGGTCGCCTTTTTTCACCCCACGGCTTTTCAGCACGTTGGCCAGTCGGCAAACGTGGTGGTGAAGTTTTTTGTAGGTGATCTGTGCGGATTCGGCGGGGTTGTCGCCTTCCCAGATGATCGCTACCTGGTCGCCGCGGGTCTCCAGGTGACGGTCGATGCAATTGGCGGTGACGTTCAGCTTGGCACCGGCAAACCAGCTGGCCTCGCCATTCTTGAGGTCATAGCGCTGGACGGTCTGCCACGGCGTCATCCAGTCGAGAAAGCGCGTGGCCTGCTCGGCCCAGAAGGCGCTGGGGTGTTCGATGGATTCCTTGTAGAGCCGCTTGTACTCGTCTTGACTCAGTTGCGCAGCCCGGCGGACGGCATCGGCTTGGGGGTACTGGCTGATATCGAACATGACGGTTCCTTATTCTTGTTTTGCGACAAGATATAAAGATGCGCCCAGTGAATATCGAGTTCAAGTTGTACATGGAACCAGTGTGGGAGCGAGCAAGCTCGCTCCCACAGGAGCAGCGGTGAGCTGTGGGAGCGGGATACGATCAGCCGCGATGACGCCCGCGGAAGTAGTTGATCAGGCCTTGGGTCGAGGCGTCTTCGGCTGCGGTTTCTTCGCTGCCCACCAGACGGTTGTAGACACCTTTGCCCAGCTCCTTGCCCAGCTCCACGCCCCACTGGTCAAAGGCGTTGATGCCCCAGACCACGCTTTGTACGAAGACTTTGTGCTCATACAGCGCGACCAGCGCACCGAGGCGGCGCGGGCTGATGCGTTCGACCACCAGGGTGTTGCTCGGACGGTTGCCCGGGATCACCTTGTGAGCGGCCAGTTTCTGGACTTCTGCTTCGCTGGCGCCTTTCTCGCGCAGCTCAGCCTCGGCTTCGGCGCGGGTCTTGCCAAGCATCAGGGCCTGGCTCTGGGACAGGCAGTTGGCGTATAGCCACTGGTGATGGTCAGCAACCGGGTTGAAGCTGACGATCGGCACGATGAAGTCGGCCGGGATGAGTTGGGTGCCTTGGTGGAGCAACTGGTGGTAGGCGTGCTGGCCGTTGCAGCCCACGCCGCCCCAGATGACCGGGCCGGTGTCGGTGGAGACCGGCGTGCCGTCCTGGCGAACGCTCTTGCCATTGGACTCCATGTCCAGCTGTTGCAGGTGCTTGGTGATGTTTCGCAGGTAGTGGTCGTACGGCAGGATGGCGTGGCTTTGCGCACCCCAGAAGTTGCCGTACCACACGCCCAGCAATGCCAGCAGCACCGGCATGTTCTGTTCGAACGGCGCGCTCTGGAAATGCTGGTCCATGGAATAGGCGCCGGACAGCAATTCCTTGAAGTTCGACATGCCGATGGCCAGGGCGATCGGCAGGCCGATGGCTGACCACAGCGAGTAGCGCCCGCCGACCCAGTCCCACATCGGGAAGATGTTTTCTTCACGAATGCCGAATGCCACCGCGGCGGCGTTGTTGCTCGACACCGCGATGAAGTGGCGATACAGCTCCGCTTCCGACCCGCCCTGTGCCAGGTACCAGGCGCGTGCAGCCTGGGCGTTTTTCAGGGTCTCGAGGGTGTTGAACGATTTCGACGAGACAATGAACAGCGTGGTCTCAGCGCGCAGTTTCATCGTCAGCTCGTGAAACTCGCTGCCGTCGATGTTCGCCAGGTAATGGCAGCGAACGCCCTTGTGCGTGTAGGACAACAACGCTTCGGATACCAACTGTGGTCCGAGGAACGAGCCACCGATGCCGATGTTCACCACGTCGGTGATCGGCTTCTCGGTGTAGCCTCGCCACAGGCCGTCGTGGATGCGGCCCACCAGGTCGGTGATCTGGTTCAGCACCTTGTGCACGTCCGGCATCACGTTGACGCCGTTGACCAACAGCTTGTCGCCGACTGGGCGACGCAGGGCGGTGTGCAGGGCGGGGCGGTTTTCCGACGCGTTGATGATCTCGCCTTCGAACAGCGCCTTGATCGCGCCCTGGAGGTCGACTTCGTTCGCCAGGCCCACCAGCAGGTCGCGGGTCTGGGCGTTGATCAGGTTCTTCGAATAGTCGAGAAACAGGCCACAGCTTGACAGGGTGAATTGGTTGAAACGCTGCGGATCGGCATTGAACGCTTCGCGCATGCTGAAATCCTGCATGGCTTTGCGGTGGTCATTCAGCGCTTGCCAGGCGGGCAGAGCGGTCACGTCTTGAGGAGTTCGGTAATACGCCATCGCTGCGGGTTTCCTTTTTACTTGAACGACCTTTTGTACACTAAAAATTCCGGCTCGGCTCGAAGCGGGCGTCCGGACAACTGCGTCGACACGATCGCCAGGCACAGGGCGACTACAGTAAACCTCGCGTTGCGATCTGTCTTGACTTTGTCTGACAGTTTCCCGGTACTTTTTTATACAACTTGAGCGGGAAGGCGCCGACAGACGGAGATAATCAACTGTGGGAACGAGCTTGCTCGCCCCCACAGGGGAGAAGGGGTGAAGCGGGTGTTTCGATCAGGCAACCTGGACCGGAATGGCGTTGCTGGTGTGGCTCAGTTCGTTGCCCGGCGCCATATACAGCATGCGCGGCTTGAAATTGAGCAGCTCGGCTTCGCTGTAATGAGCGTAGGCGCAGATGATGACGCGATCACCCACCTTGGCTTTGTGCGCGGCGGCGCCGTTGACGGAAATCATCCGCGAGCCTTCCTCGCCACGGATAGCGTAGGTGGTGAAACGCTCGCCGTTGTCGACGTTATAGATCTGGATCTGTTCGTATTCGCGGATACCCGACAGGTCCAGCCATTCACCGTCAATGGCGCAGGAGCCTTCGTAATCGAGCACGGCGTGAGTGACTTCGGCGCGGTGCAGCTTGGCCTTGAGCATGATGGCGTGCATGGGTGTTTCCTCTGGTCGGGTCCAAACGGCGGGCAGTTTGCCCGAAGGCAGCCGAAGCGGCAATAACGCCGCATGACCCCTGCGGGAGCGAGCTGGTTCGCAATGGCGGCGGGTCAGTTGACATGGATGTCGCCTGGCGAATCGCTATCGCGAGCAAGCTCGCTTGTACACAAGGTTTTGGGATATCAGGCGGGAACGTCGAGATCCAGGTGCAGGTTGTCGATCAACCGTGTCGTGCCCAGGAATGCGGCGGCCAGGATGACCAGGTCGCGATCCTCGTTCACAGCCGGGCGCAAGGTCTTGGCGTGGCGGATTTCCAGGTAGTCGGGGCGCAGGCCGGCCGCTTCGAGTTGCTTGAGGTGCTCGCCGATCAATGCCGGATAATCCCGATGCCCCTGCTGGATGGCTTCGGCGATCTTGCTCAGGACGCCGTAGACCACTGGCGCGACGGCACGCTGCTCAGGGCTGAGGAAACCGTTGCGCGATGACAGCGCCAGGCCGTCTTCGGCGCGGACGGTCGGCTCGCCGATGATCTGGATGGGCATGTTCAGGTCATGGACCAGCGCGCGGATCACCGCCAGTTGCTGGAAGTCTTTCTGGCCGAACACTGCCAGGTCCGGCTGGACCATGTTGAACAATTTGCTGACCACCGTTGCCACACCCTCGAAATGCCCCGGACGGCTGGCGCCGCAGAGGCCTTCGGACAACTGCGGGACGCTGACCCGGGTCTGTCCGGCCATGCCGTCGGGATACATCTCCTCGACACTGGGCGCGAACAGCAGGTGGCATCCGGCCTGGAGCAGTTTTTCCTGGTCCGCGGCGAGGGTGCGGGGATATTTGTCCAGGTCTTCGCCCGCGCCGAATTGCAGCGGGTTGACGAAGATACTCGCCACGACGAAATCGGCTCGCTGCGAGGCTTTGGTCACCAGGGCGATGTGGCCGCTGTGCAGGTTGCCCATGGTCGGAACGAAGGCGATGCGCTTGCCCTCGCCGCGGGCGCGGGCCACGGCGGCCCGGAGTTCGCGTACGGTCTTGACGGTGTTCATGCGGAGAATCCGTGTTCGGCGCCAGGGAAGGACGCCGCCTTCACTTCGGCGACATAGGCTTGCAGCGCTGCCTGGATAGAGGGTTGCCCAGCCATGAAGTTTTTCACGAATTTCGGCACGCGACCGGTGATCGACAGCCCGAGCATGTCGTGGAGCACCAGCACCTGGCCGTCGGTGGCGTTGCCGGCGCCGATGCCGATCACTGGGATGTTCACCGCCTGGGTAATTTCCTGGGCCAACTCGCTTGGCACGCATTCGAGCAGCAGCATGGCCGCCCCGGCCTGTTCCAGCGCAATTGCATCGGCACGCATCTGCCGCGCCTGGTTTTCGCTGCGGCCCTGCACCTTGTAGCCCCCGAGGATATTCACCGCCTGGGGGGTAAGGCCCAGGTGTGCGCACACCGGGATACCACGCTCGGCCAGCAGGCGGATCGAGTCGGCCAGCCACAACGCGCCTTCGATCTTGACCATGTGCGCGCCGGCCTGCATCAGCATGGCGCTGTTGGTCATCGTTTGTTCAAGGGTGGCGTAGGCCATGAAGGGCAGGTCGGCAAGGATCAGCGCATCGGTGTTACCGCGTTTGACGGCGGCTACGTGATAGGCCATCTCGGCGGTTGTCACCGGCAAGGTGCTGTCGTGACCTTGCAGCACCATGCCGAGGGAATCGCCCACCAGCAACACTTCGACACCGGCCTCGTTACAGGCATGGGCGAAGGTGGCGTCATAGCAGGTCAGCATGGTGATCTTTTCACCTTTTTGCTTGAGACCTTGCAGCGTGGTCAGGGTAATAGCTGGCATGAAAAAGTCCTCATTAGGCGCTCTAATACAGGCGCACCTTCTAAGCGTGGTGCTTGTAAGGCCTGGATTGCGCCCATTAGCGCCGCGTTGGCGGCGACGGGACGCCTATAGTCGTGAGGAGTACCGGGGAAGTCAATTGGATGTGTTACCGCCGGGTGTTACCGCGGTTACTGATGCGTTTCAGCGTCGAGACACGTCCCGGATCTGACTGCTTGGTCGCGGATCACAGGGGGATTTGTGTCAGTTCGGGGGTAGGCGTTCCAGGCCGACGAATGGGCACGCTGCAAGGAGGTCCCTGAGCAGGCGTCCATCGGCCAGGCGCAGGTCGGCGGGCGCCAACTCTGCCAGGGGATAAAGCACGAAGGCCCGGGCTTGCATGTGGTAGTGCGGGACCTTGAGGCGGGGTTCGTCGATCAGCCGATCACCAAACAGCAGGATATCCAGGTCCAGTGTTCTCGGGCCCCAGCGCTCCAGGCGCTCGCGACCCTGTCCGGTTTCGATGGCTTGCAGTGCATCGAGCAGGTCCAGCGGTGCCAGGCGGCTGTCCAGCGCCGCCACCGCGTTGGTGTAGCGTGGCTGGCCGGGCAGTAGGGAATCGCTTTGATAAAACGCCGAAACCCCAACCAGTAGGGTGTCGGGCAATTGCGCCAGCGCCTGGATGGCGCTGCGCAATTGTTCGGCGGGCTCGGCCAGGTTGCTGCCCATGCCGACGTAGATGCGTTCCATCGCTTATTCGCCCGAGGCGCTCGGTACACCGGCACGCTTGCGCTTGGCACCGCTACTGCGACGGCGCTTGCGTGGGCCACTGGTGCCGTCATCCTTGCCGCTGAGCTCACGAATCATGTCGCGGCGTTCGCTTTCATTGGCGTCCTGGTAATCGGTCCACCACTCGCCCAGGCCATCGGTCTGTTCGCCGGCGCTTTCGCGCAGCAGCAGGAAGTCGTAGCCGGCGCGGAAACGTGGGTTGTCCAGCAGCAGGTCGGCACGTTTGCCGCTGCGCCGGGGAAGGCGTTCCTGCATGTCCCAGATTTCGCGGATCGGCATCGTGAAGCGTTTTGGAATGGCGATACGCTGGCACTGTTCGGCAATCAACTCGTGAGCGGCTTCCTGCATCGCCGGGATCGGCGGCATACCGCGTTCCTGCAGCCGCAAAACGCGGGCGGGAAGGGCCGGCCAGAGCAAGGCGGCGAACAGGAACGCCGGAGTCACCGGTTTGTTCTGCTTGATGCGCAGGTCGGTGTTGATCAGTGCTTCGCTGATCAAGGTGTGGGTGTAGGTCGGGTTGTGTTCCAGCGCCTCGGCACTGGCCGGGAACAGCGGGTCGAACAGTTGCAGGTCGACGAGCATCTCGAAGGTGTCTGCGGCATTGCCCGAAAGGAACAGCTTGAGCACTTCTTCGAACAGGCGTGCCGAAGGAATTTCCCTGAGCATGGGTGCCAGGTCGCGAATCGGCAGGGCGCTGTGCTTCTCGATGCCGAAATCCAGCTTGGCGGCAAAGCGCACGGCTCGCAGCATGCGCACCGGGTCTTCCTGGTAGCGCTGCTTGGGGTCGCCGATCAGGCGAATGAGCCGATTTCGGATGTCGTGTACGCCGTTGGCGTAATCGAGGATGCGCTCGCTGACCGGATCGTAATACAAGGCGTTGATGGTGAAGTCACGGCGTTGCGCGTCTTCTTCCAGCGTGCCGTAGACGTTATCGCGCAGGATGCGTCCGCTTTCGTTGCGAGAAGACTGGTTGCTGTCTTCGTCTTCATCACTCTGCGGATGGTTGGCACGGAAAGTCGCCACTTCGATGATTTCGCGGCCGAAGTGGATATGCACCAGCTTGAAGCGGCGCCCGATGATTCGCGCGTTGCGGAATTCGGCGCGTATCTGCTCAGGCGTGGCGCTGGTGGCGACGTCGAAATCCTTGGGGGTGATATTCAGCAGCATGTCGCGCACGCACCCACCGACCAGGTAAGCCTGGTAACCGGCGTTCTGCAGGCGTTCGACGATGTTCACCGCGTAACGGCTGAATTGTGCCTTTTGCAACGAATGCTGGCCGCTATTGAGCACTTCAGGCGTGCTGCGTATGTGTTGCGTACGACGCAAGGGAGAACGGAATGACTGGAACAGCTTCTTCAGCATGGGATGCACTGTTTGAAGGAATATTCGGCCATAAACGAAGAATGGCCGCATGATGGGCGGGGATTCTAGCATTTAGTCAAGGGATGGTGTAGGACACAGGAGTTTTGAGTTGCAAGCTTCGAGCGACAAGCTTGTAGGACGCGGAGAAGGAGGAACGACAGAAACCACAAGGGGAGCCGAAGCTCCCCCAGAATTAGTTGCGTGCTCTGTTTTTATTATTGGTTTCGGGCTTCTTGTTTTTGTTGAGTGCCCGCGCCACGAGGTTTTCCCTTCGTGACCCTCCCAATCGGGAGCCAAGAGCAAACGGATTGCTTTGGTCGCTGTGTTGCAGTGATCAATCGATCCAACCAGTTCAGGCACCTGTCTTGAGACAGTTTTTATTGTTCTCGGCCTGGTTGTGGGGCAAGCCCCAAATACAACGCCTCTCCAAAAGAATCAGTTAGCTACGCCTCTCGCCGTCTTGTTTTTATTGTGCGTGAGTCGATTCGTCTTATTTTTATTGTCTTGTGCATTGCTTGTTGTTGTTCTTGTACCAAAGCTATAGCAGGGTGCGTGCCAACTTTTGCAAGGTCCAGTGAAAACGGGGGTTCCGTAGTCGTGTCGCGATTTTCGGGGCGAAAAAAAGCCGGGGTTTCGTTACCGTAAACCCCGGCTTTTGTTACGTGAAAAAGCTGAGGTAACAGTTTTTTCACATCCAACGGTGTTACCTGGGCACCTCAGCTTTCGCTGGTGGCCCCGGTCTTGCGCCGTGGAATCCCCAGGCGCTGACGGCGTTCCCACAGGCATTTTCGGCTTACGCCCAGCTTGCGTGCCAGTTCCGTCTCGGTCATGTGGTCCTGGTGCTCCAGGACGAAATGCTGGAAGTAGTCTTCCAGTGACAGGTCCTCGGTGGGCTCATGGCTGGTGTTGTTCGCGCCGTTCTGTTGCGGCGCCAGCCCGATGAACTCTTCATCGTCCAGGTCGCTCAGCTCGATATCGATGCCCAGCAGGTCGGCGGAGATTTCCGGGCTCTCGCACAGGATCACCGCGCGCTCCACGGCGTTTTCCAGCTCCCGTACGTTACCGGGCCAGGCGTAATGACGAATGGCCTGCTCGGCGTCCGGGGCAAACTTGAGGTCGGTGCGGTTGACCCGCGCGCTCTGGCGGGCAAGGAACGCATTGGCGATTTCATTGACGTCCGCGCCACGTTCGCGCAGAGGCGGTAACTTCAACGCGATGACGTGCAGGCGGTAATACAAGTCTTCGCGGAACTGGCCGATCTTCGCCAGGTTCTTTAGGTCCCGATGGGTCGCCGCGATCAGGCGCACATCGACCTTCTGCGATTGCACGGAGCCGACTCGACGAATCTCGCCTTCCTGCAGCACGCGTAGCAGCCGTGCCTGGGCTTCCAGGGGCAGCTCGCCGATCTCATCGAGAAACAACGTGCCGCCGTCCGCCGCTTCAACGAGGCCGGCGCGTCCGGCGCTGGCGCCTGTGAACGCACCTTTTTCATGGCCGAACAGCTCGGACTCGATGAGGCTTTCCGGGATGGCTGCGCAGTTCACCGAGATCATCGGGGCCTTGGCTCGGCGGGACAGGTTGTGCAGCGCCCTGGCCACCAGTTCCTTGCCGGTGCCGGACTCACCCTGGATCAGCACGTTGGAGTCGGTCGGTGCCACTTTTCGGATCTTGCCGTAGAGGTCCTGCATTGGCGGGCAAGAGCCGATGATACCGATTTCGCCGTTACTGTTGCTGGCGCCTACTTTGCCGGACGCCACGGTCTTGCCGTTCGTCGCTTCCGTGGGTTGGTTGCTCGCCGTCTGTCGGTCTCGCAGTATTCGGGCCACGGCCTGGAGCATCTCGTCGTGATCGAAAGGCTTGGCGATGTAGTCCACCGCGCCCATCTTCATCGAATCGACCGCCGAGCGAAGGCTGGCGTAACTGGTCATGATCAGCACGGGCGTGCCCTGGCCGAGCTTGATCAGCTCGGTACCCGGGGCGCCAGGCAGGCGCAGGTCACTGACGATGAGGTCAAACGTTGGAATACTGAAGCGTTCTTGTGCTTCCTGCACGGAACCGGCTTCGCTGACCTGGTACTGGTTGCGTTCCAGCAGGCGGCGCAAGGCGGAGCGGATAATTGTTTCGTCTTCGACGATCAAAATGTGCGGCATTGATTCGATTCTCTCGACGGTCTCAGTTCACAGCGGACGTCGCTTCGACATGACGCGGCAAGGTCACCCGTATACGGGTGCCGCGTTGGCTCTGAACATCGGCCGGGCTGTCGATGGTGATTTGTCCATAATGCTCTTCAACGATGGAATAGACCAGTGCGAGGCCCAGACCGGTGCCTTCGCCAGGATCCTTGGTGGTGAAGAAGGGTTCGAACAATCGGTCCATGATGTTCTGTGGAATACCGCTGCCTTCGTCTTCGACGATCAGGTCGACCGTGTGTTCGAAAGCCTCGCTCTTGACCCGTACCGCGCTGCCGGCCGGTGAAGCGTCGCGCGCGTTGGACAATAGGTTGATCAGCACCTGGGCGAGCCGTTGGGGGTCGCCGTCGACCCAGTGTTCCGGGTCGCACAGATTGAAGAACTGGACTTCAAAGTTGCGTCGGTTGAGCGCCAGCAGGCCGATGGCGTCCTGCGCCACTTCGGCCAGGCATACCGGCTCGTCGTTGTGCTGGTGACCGCCGGCATGGGCGAAGCTCATCAGCGATTGGACGATGCGCGACACGCGCTTGGTCTGCTCGAGGATCTGGCCGCTGATTTCCGTCAGTTCCCCGTCGTCCTCGCGCTCTTCGCGCAGGTTCTGCGCCAGGCAGGCGATGCCGGTGATCGGGTTGCCGATTTCGTGGGCCACCCCGGCGGCCAGCCGACCGATACTGGCCAGGCGCTCGGAGTGGACCAGCTTGTCTTCGAGCATCTGAGTGTCGGTCAGGTCTTCCACCAGCAGCACCAGGCCGCTATTGCCCGGTGCCAACGGCTCGTCGATTGCTGCCTTGTGCAGGTTCAACCAGCGGGTCTGCCCGTCCAGGGCCAGGTGTTGTTTGTGCAAGTGCTCATCCGGCAGGTCGATGAAACCCTGCAGCAAGCCTTTCCATGGCTCGCCCAACGTGCTCAGGCGTGAGCCGACCACCCGCTGGGCGGCGATTCCGGTCAGCTCTTCCATGGCCCTGTTCCACATCAGGATCTCTTGATCCTTGGCCAGGGAACACACGCCCATCGGCAGTTCTTGCAAAGTCTGGCGATGGTAACGACGCAAGGCGTCCAGCTCGGCGGCCAGGCCGGTGAGCCGCGAGTGGTAATCCTCCAGGCGGCTCTCGATGAAATGGATGTCTTCGGTGACATAGTTCTCGCCGCCGGCCTTGTAGGGCAGGAATGTCTCGACCATGTCCTGGGCGACGCTGGGGCCCATCAGGCCGGACAGGTTGGCTTCGATCCGGTCGCGCAAACGGCGCAGGGCGTAAGGGCGGCGTTCATCGAAGGGCAGGTAGAGATCGCGCAGAGCCTGTTCGACTTCTTTTTGCGCGGCCTTGGCGCCGAGGGGCTTGGCCAGTTGGGTGGCGAATTCCTGGGGTGAGGCCGCGTGCAGTTCACGGCGTTGCGGGCGTCGGACGTTATCCACCGCGCAGGCTTCGGCGGCGCTGGCTTCTTCGCTGCTGGCGTTGGTGAACAATGAAATCAGGGTGAACATCAACACGTTTGCCGCCAGCGAGGCGATGGCCGCCATATGCCAGCTGGTGTCGTCGAGCACATAGATCATGTTCAGCAGGGGGATATAAAAGCCCTGCAGGTTACCCATCAACGGCAGCAGCATCGCGACCAGCCAGACCAGGATTCCCGCCAGCAATCCGGCAATGAAGCCGCGCCGGTTGGCGGTCGGCCAATACAGCACCGACAACACGCCGGGCAGGAATTGCAGGGTGGCGACGAACGCGACGATGCCCAGGTTCGCCAGGTCCTGTCCGTCACCTAGCATGAGATAGAACCCGTAGCCGGCCATGATGATCGCGACGATCAGCGCACGGCGGGTCCATTTCAGCCAGCGGTAGATGTTTCCTTCCGCAGGTGGCTGGTAGAGCGGCAGTACCAGGTGGTTGAGGGCCATGCCCGACAGCGCCAACGTGGTCACGATGATCAAGCCGCTGGCTGCTGAAAGACCGCCGACATAGGCCAGCAAGGCCAGCGCCTCGTTATTGGCTGCGATGCCGATGCCGAGGGTGAAGTACTCCGGATTGGTGCTGGCGCCCAGCTTCAGTCCCGCCCACAGGATCAGCGGCACCGCCAGGCTCATCAACAGCAGGAACAACGGCAGGCCCCAACTGGCGCTGACCAGCGAGCGCGGATTGAGGTTCTCGGTGAAGGTCATGTGGTACATGTGCGGCATCACGATCGCAGAGGCGAAGAACACCAGCAGCAGCGTACGCCACGGGCCTTCTTGCAGCGGTGTATGCAAGGCGGCAAGGGCGGTCTGGTTCTGCAGCAGCCAAAGCTCAAGCTGCTGCGGGCCATCGAACACACCATACAGGGCATAGAGCCCAACGCCGCCGATGGCGATCAGCTTGATCACCGACTCAAAGGCAATCGCAAAGACCAGGCCTTCATGTTTTTCCCGGGTGGCGATGTGTCGCGAGCCGAAGAAAATCGTGAACAGGATGATCAGGACGCAGAAGCTCAAGGCGACGCGGTGTTGCACCGGCTCACGGGTCAGGATGCTGATGGAGTCGGCGACGGCTTGCATCTGCAAGGCCAGCAAGGGCAACACGCCGACCAGCATGAAGATAGTTGTCAGCGCGCCGGCCCAGGTGCTGCGGAAACGAAAGGCGAACAGGTCGGCCAATGACGACAGTTGATAGGTGCGAGTGATTTTCAGGATCGGATAGAGCAACACCGGCGCCAATAGGAACGCGCCGGACACCCCGAGGTAACTGGACAGGAAACCATAGCCGTACTGGTAGGCCAGGCCGACGGTGCCATAGAACGCCCATGCACTGGCATAGACACCCAGCGAAAGGGTATAGGTCAGCGGGTGGCGAATGATCGCGCGCGGGATCATGCCTCGTTCGCTGATCCAGGCCACGCCGAACAGCACCGCCAGGTAGGCGGCGCTGATCAGGATCATCTGGGTCAGGCTAAAGCTCATCGGCATCTTTTTGGCTCTGCAGGATGAAGGTCACGACGATCAGGATCAGCCAGAGCAGATACGGCCGATACCAGGCACCCGTGGCATCGATCCACCAATCCATGATGGCCGGGGAGAACAGGTAAATCCCCACTACCAGGAGCAGGACCAAGCGATAGATGTACATCCCGGCCTCTCTTTTTTAAGCGCGTGCCCGAAAACGTGCGGCGATGGTAACGGATGGGCGCGAAGCTGCAAGGGCCGTCAACGTATTTGCGCTTCGGGCAGGCTCGGCGTGCGAGGGATCTTGCCCGCGTCCCAGTGGCGAATGCCGCAGGCCAGCAGCTCCCGTGGGCTGGCATCGACCAGTTCGAGGCCCGGTTGCTGGCCCAGCGCGCGCAATGCCCGCAACAGCAGCGGCGTGGCCTGGTCGGCCGTCAGGGGTGGCGAGCGATAGGATTTGCCGAGTTTGTGCCCGTCCGGCTGGGTGATGAGCGGCACATGCAGATAACGCGGTTGTGGCAACCCCAGCAGTTCCTGCAAGTACAGTTGGCGCGGCGTGGAGTCCAGCAGGTCGGCGCCGCGGACAATATCGGTGACGCCCTGCCAGGCGTCGTCCAGAACCACGGCCAATTGGTAGGCATAGAGCCCGTCGCGGCGGCGAATCACAAAGTCGCCGGCCTCGCGGCCCAAGTGTTGGCGGAATTCGCCTTGGACGCGATCGACGAAGTGGTATTGGAGTTCGGGAACGCGCAGCCGGATCGCGGCGCCCTCGGTGCCGTGTCCGGCGTTGCGGCACAGGCCCGGGTAAATGCCTTGGTACGGTTCCAGTTGCTTGCGCGAACAGATGCAGGCGTAGGCCAGGCCTTGGCTGAGCAACCGATCGATAACCTGCTGGTAGGCGCCGTGGCGCTCGCTCTGGCGCACCATTTCGCCGTCCCACTCAAATCCATAGCTTTCCAGCGCCTTGAGAATCGCCGCTTGCGCGCTTGGTTCTTCCCGGGGCGGGTCGAGGTCTTCCATGCGCAACAACCAGCGTCCGCCCACGGCCCGGGCGTCGAGATACGATGCCAGCGCGGCGACCAGCGAGCCGAAATGCAGGTGACCGCTGGGGGTGGGTGCGAAGCGTCCGATGTAGTCAGTCATAGGGCGAATGTTATGGGGTCCGGGCGCAAGGCGTGCAAATCTTGATGACGAAGCATAATTCCCTGTGGGGAGCGAGCTTGCTCGCGATAGTGGAGGGTCAGCCTGTATAAGTGTTGAATAAGTCGCCGTCATCGCGAGCAAGCTCGCTCCCACAAGGGGATTGGGTGCGCAGAAGTAGCCTAAACAAAAAACGGAGCGTATCAACGCTCCGTTTCGATGACAGCCCCGGCGATTACTTGCCGACCTGTTTTTCCTTGATTTCCGCGAGGGTCTTGCAGTCGACGCACATATCGGCGGTCGGACGTGCTTCCAGTCGCTTGACGCCAATCTCGACGCCGCAGGACTCGCACCAGCCGTATTCTTCGTCTTCGATCAGTTGCAGCGTCTTGTCGATTTTCTTGATCAGCTTGCGTTCACGGTCGCGAGCACGCAGTTCAAGGCTGAATTCTTCTTCCTGGCTGGCACGGTCGGCCGGGTCAGGGAAGTTGGCAGCGTCGTCCTTCATATGGTCAACCGTGCGGTCGACTTCCTGCATCAAGTCCTGTTTCCACTTGTTCAGGATCTTGGTGAAGTGCGCGCGCATGGGGGCGCCCATGTACTCTTCGCCCTCTTTCGCGACATATGGCTCAAACCCGCTGAGCGACTGATTTTCTTTCTGCTTTGCTTGGGTGGGCATGAATGGACCGCCTCTACTCTTGTAATCCACTACGCAGGATTGCTCCATCACCGACACCTGCCGGCCCTGCGGCTGCAAGCGGGCGAACTTACCAGATCAAATCAGCCCGCGCTACTCCCGGTTGTCGAGGCTGGCGCGGCTGGGGCCTGTAAAGCAAGGCCGGTTCCGGTTCGGTGGGGTTGCAAACCTGCTCAATGCTTGATTTTAGTCAAGCCTGGGTTTAACGCTGGACTGATTTCCAGCGATCTACGCGCTAGGACCGTTTTAGATTCGCGCTCGTTCCCGCACCCGTTCCGGAGTTGGGTAGAATCGGTTCTTTTTTCGCGAAGGACGGCCCAATGGCCCAGCCCTACAGCGCACGCAGTCGTGCCATCGAACCTTTCCACGTCATGGCGCTGCTGGCGCGTGCCAACGAATTGCAGGCCGCCGGGCACGACGTCATTCACCTGGAGATCGGCGAGCCGGACTTCACCACCGCCGAGCCGATCATTCAGGCCGGCCAGGCTGCCCTGGCGGCGGGCAAGACCCGCTACACCGCGGCCCGGGGCATTCCGGAGTTGCGCGAGGCCATCGCCGGTTTCTATGCGCAACGCTACGGTGTGGACATCGATCCCCGGCGCATCCTGGTTACGCCGGGCGGTTCCGGTGCCTTGCTGCTGGCCAGTGCCTTGCTGGTGGACCCGGGCAAGCACTGGCTGCTGGCCGACCCTGGCTACCCGTGCAACCGCCATTTCCTGCGGCTGATCGAAGGCGCGGCGCAATTGGTGCCGGTGGGACCGGACGTGCGTTATCAATTGACGCCGGATCTCGTGAATCGCCATTGGGACCATGACAGTGTCGGTGCCCTGGTGGCGTCCCCGGCCAACCCGACCGGGACAATCCTCAGCCGGGACGAGTTGGCGGGATTGTCCAAGGCGATCAAGAGCCACAACGGCCACTTGGTGGTCGACGAGATCTATCACGGCCTGACCTATGGCACCGATGCCGCCAGCGTACTGGAGGTCGATGACGATGCGTTCGTCCTCAATAGCTTTTCAAAATATTTCGGCATGACCGGTTGGCGGCTTGGCTGGTTGGTGGCGCCTCCAGCGGCCGTCGGTGAATTGGAGAAGCTCGCGCAAAACCTCTACATCAGTGCGCCAAGCATGGCGCAATATGCGGCCCTGGCCTGTTTCGAGCCGGCGACCATCGAAATTTTCGAGCAGCGTCGCGCCGAGTTTGCGTTGCGTCGCGACTTCCTTTTACCGGCCTTGCGCGAGTTGGGGTTTGGTATTGCGGTAGAGCCGCAGGGCGCGTTCTACCTTTATGCCGACATCAGCGCTTTCGGCGGCGATGCCTTCGCGTTCTGCCAGCACTTTCTTGAAACCGAACACGTAGCGTTTACGCCCGGGCTGGATTTCGGTCGCCATCAGGCCGGGCACCACGTGCGTTTCGCCTACACCCAAAGCCTGCCACGGCTTCAAGAAGCGGTGGAGCGAATTGAACGCGGACTGCGGAGTTGGCAAGGCTGATGCTATTTTTCCCAGCTTTGGAAGAAGGGCGTCTGATTCGGCGTTACAAGCGTTTTCTCGCCGATATCGAGACCGTTCATGGCGAAATGCTGACGATTCATTGTCCCAACACCGGCTCGATGCTCAATTGCATGGCCGAGGGAGCGCGCGTCTGGTTCAGTCGTTCCAACGACCCCAAGCGCAAGTTGCCGGGTACTTGGGAAATAGGCGAAACCCCTCAGGGGCGCTTGGCCTGTATCAATACCGCGCGGGCCAATTCGCTGATCGAGGAGGCGCTGCGGGCCGGCGTCATCGGTGAACTGAACGGCTTCATCGGGCTGAAGCGCGAGGTGGCCTACGGCATGGAGAACAGCCGTATCGACTTTCGACTCGATTACCCGGATCGCAGCTCGGCCTGGGTCGAGGTGAAGAGCGTCACGCTGGGGTTCGACGGGACGAATGTGGCGGCGTTTCCCGACGCGGTGACCCTGCGCGGCGCCAAGCACCTGCGAGAACTGGCCTGCCTGGCGCGTGAAGGTGTGCGTGCGGTTCAGCTGTATTGCGTGAACCTGAGCGGTATCGAGGCGGTGCGCCCGGCGCAGGAAATCGATCCTGTGTATGCCGCGGCGTTGCGCGAGGCGGTGGCCGCCGGGGTGGAAGTGCTGGCCTATGGTGCCACGCTGACGCCGGAGCAGATGTGGATCGATCGCCCGCTGCCGGTGTTGCTAGAACTCGATCCAGATGCCTTGCTCGTCCTCCCGGCTGTCTAGCGCCGTGAGAAATTGTCCCGCGCAAGGGCCGGCGACGCATTCACCGCTTTCGATCAGGAACAGCGCGCCATGGGTCGCGCACTGGATGAGACTGGCGCTGGCGTCGAGAAACTGATCGGGTTGCCATTCCAGCGGCACGCCGCGATGCGGGCAACGGTTGAGATAGACGTAGGCTTGGCCTGCGCGCCGCACAGCCAGCAACTTGCGCCCATCCATGTCGAAACCTCGACTGCCGCTTTCAGGCAGGTCGGCGGTGGTACAAAGAAATTTCATGTGTATCTCTAAATGTCATGAGGATGAGCTCTTTGTGGGAGCGGCCTGCGTGCGAATGCTGCGTGTCAGTGTTCTTGGTGTGCGCTGGAACACTGTATTCGCGAGCAGCCTCGCACCCACAGGCTACGTCCATCAAGTTCGATGCTTGACGGCCAAATGAAAACAATTATCAAATGGCGCCTCCTTCGCAGGTGGCATTGAGGATACTTGTCCAAGCCCGGTCCTGTGGAAAACTTCTTTGAGGAAGCTGCCCGATGCGCCTGAATGTCCGCGTTGCTGCGCTCTGTGTCGTCTTGCTGGTAAGCCAAGGCGCGTTGGCGGCTGATCTGCCGCAGCGCTGGGTGAGCGCTGGCGGTGCCTTGTCCGAGTGGGTCAGTGCGCTGGGTGGGGAATCAAAGCTGGTCGGGGTGGACACGACCAGCCAGCATCCCGACTCGCTGCGAGCGTTGCCCAGTATCGGTTATCAACGGCAGCTGTCGGCAGAGGGCGTGCTGAGCTTGCGTCCGCAGATCCTGGTGGGGACGGAGGAAATGGGGCCTCCTCCGGTGCTGGCGCAGATTCGGGCCGCCGGGGTGCAGGTCGAATTGTTTTCGGCGGCGCCAAGCCTGACCGCGCTCCAGGACAATTTGCTTCATTTGGGCCAGCTATTGGGAACCGACGACAGGGCACGGGCAATGTTCGAGGATTATCAGCAGCGCCTTTCCCGGCACGGCGCCCGGGTAAATGAAGCCCGCCTCAAGCAGAAGGCACCTGGCGTATTGCTGTTGGTGGGCAGCGCCGGCGGCAAGCCGCTGATTGCGGGCAAGGACACCGCCGCGGATTGGCTGCTGCAACAGGCTGGCGGCCACAACCTGGCGACTCATAGCGGTTACAAACCTTTCTCCGTGGAAACCCTGGCGAGCCTGAATCCCGAGGTGCTGGTCTTCGCCGATCGTGCCTTGCGCGGCGAAGAGGCGCGGGTGGCGCTGTTCAAGGAAAATCCGATCCTGTCCTCCACGCCCGCCGCCAGGGACGGGCGTGTCATCGAGCTGGATCCGACGTTGTTGGTGGGCGGGCTGGGCCCACGTTTGCCGCAAAGCCTGGTGACGCTGACCAACGCGTTCTATCCGGTCCAGGTGCCATGACGGCGCTGGTCAAGCCGCGCACTTTGTTTATCGGGCTGGGCCTGCTGTGTCTGCTGGCATCCTGGTTGTCCCTGGCCTTGGGTCCCGTGAGCTTGCCTATGCTCGATACATTACGCGCCGCCCTGCGCCTGTTGGGTTTGCCGGTGGCCGGGGATGGCCTTGAACAGGCCGAACTGATCCTTGGCCAGATTCGTCTGCCACGGACCCTGCTGGGGTTGGCGGTGGGCGGGGTATTGGCGTTGTCCGGCGTGGCGATGCAGGGGTTGTTTCGCAACCCTTTGGCCGACCCCGGCTTGGTGGGCGTTTCCAGTGGCGCGGCGTTGGGTGCAGCATTTGCCATCGTCGCTGGTTCAGCGCTGGGCGGTGTGCCCGAAGCGTTGGGCCCCTACGTATTGTCCTTGTGCGCGTTTCTGGGCGGGCTCGGGGTCACGGCATTGGTCTATCGCCTCGGCCGGCGCAACGGCCAGACGCATGTCGCGACCATGCTCTTGGCCGGTATCGCCTTGACCGCACTGTCCGGTTCCGCGGTGGGCTTGTTCACCTACCTGGCGGACGACGCAACCTTGCGCACCCTGACGTTCTGGAACCTGGGTAGCCTCAACGGCGCCAGCTACGCACGGTTGTGGCCCTTGCTGCTGGTCAGCGCCGGCGTGGCGGTCTGGCTGCCACGTCGAGCCCGCGCGCTCAATGCCCTGTTGCTCGGCGAGTCGGAAGCCGCCCACTTGGGCATAGATGTCGAACGGCTCAAGCGTGAGCTGGTGTTCTGCACCGCCCTTGGCGTCGGAGCCGCAGTTGCGGCAGCAGGCATGATCGGTTTTGTCGGGCTGGTGGTGCCGCATCTGGTGCGGTTGATGGCGGGGCCGGACCATCGCGTCCTGCTGCCTGCGTCGGTGCTGGCGGGGGCGAGCCTGTTGCTGTTCGCCGATCTGGTGGCGCGTCTGGTGCTGGCCCCGGCGGAACTGCCGATCGGCATCGTCACGGCTTTCATCGGCGCGCCGTTTTTCCTCTACTTATTGCTGCGGGGGCGCGCCTGATGTTGCGAGCGCAAAACCTGCACATTCGCCGCGGACATAAAACCGTGCTGGCGGATATCGATCTACAGCTCAATCCTGGCGAAGTGTTAGGCGTGCTCGGTCCCAACGGGGCGGGTAAAAGTACCTTGCTCGCAGGTCTGTGTGGAGAAATGCGCCCGGCGCAGGGTGAGGTCTGGCTCGATGATCGACCGTTGGCGCAATGGAACGGCAGCGAGCGCGCCCGTCGCCTGGCGGTATTGCCACAGGTCTCGACCCTGGATTTCGCATTCCGAGTCGAAGAGGTGGTCGGCATGGGACGGCTGCCCCACCAGAGCGGTCGGATACGTGACGGGCAAATCGTCGAGTTGGCGTTGCAGGCTGCCGATGCTGCGCATTTGCAAGGTCGCAATTACCTCAGCTTGTCCGGCGGTGAGCGCCAGCGGGTCCACCTGGCAAGGGTGCTGGCCCAATTGTGGCCGGGCGAGGCGGGACAAATCCTGTTGTTGGACGAACCCACTTCGATGCTCGATCCGTTGCACCAGCACACCATTTTGCAAGCGGTGCGCGAATTCGCCTGTCGCGGCGCGGCGGTATTGGTGATCCTGCATGACCTGAACTTGGCGGCGCGCTACTGTGATCGTCTGTTGCTGCTGGCGTCCGGCCGGCCGGTGGCCCTGGATACGCCTCGGCAAGTATTGCGCCCGGAGCCGCTCAAGGCGGTGTTTGGCCTGGACGTGCTGGTGCAATCCCATCCGGAGCGAGGCCATCCCTTGATCATTGCCCGCTGACACTCGCTGGAGGATACCGACGTGCGCTTGATCCTGATCCTGGCATTGGCAATGTTGACCGCTTGCCAAAGCGTTCCACCACCTCCGCTTGGAGGACGGATTCGTGATTTGCACACCGGTCAATCAGTCACGCCCCAGGCATTGGTCGAGCGCCTGGCGAGCGCGCAACGGGTCGTGGTCGGGGAGCAACACGACAATCGCGATCACCACGCACTGCAACGCTGGCTGCTCCAGGCATTGTCCGACCGGCGAGCCCAAGGCAGCTTGCTGCTGGAGATGCTGACGCCGCAGCAGCAGCCACGGGTCGACGCGGTTCGCCAGTTGCCTGCGTTGCCGAATGATTTGCCCACGGCTTTGGATTGGTCGCCGGGTTGGGATTGGAGTCTCTACGGCCCTGTGGTCGAATTCGCCCTGAGGCAGTCTTATCCGGTGCTGGCAGCCAATCTGGACGGCGAGCACATCCAGCGCATCTATCGCCAGGTACCAGCCATGGAGGGTGTCCATTCCAATTCGGACGTTGTGCGGGGCGTGCTGCTGGAGCAGATTCGCGAATCCCACTGCGGGCTGCTGCCAGAGTCACAGATGCCGGCGATGTTGGCTGTCCAACAACAGCGTGACCGGCGCATGGCCGAGCGATTGCTCCAGGCTCCCGCGCCGGCGTTGTTATTCGCTGGCGCCTGGCATGCCCGCAAGGATGTTGGCGTGCCGCTGCATGCGTTGGACCTGGGGGCCAATGATATGCCGATCGTGCTGATGTTGGCGGAAGAGGGCGCCAATGTGACATCGGCCATGGCGGATTACGTGTGGTACACCCCGGCAACGCCGCCCCAGGATTACTGCGCGCAAATGCGTGGAGGCGACGCGAAGTAATCTCCAGGCAAAAAAAGACCCGGCAAGAGCCGGGTCAAATAACCGTGATTAGCCTGATGAGGAGATATCTGAGAGTCCGAACCAAGGGCTTTTCAAATATCGACCAGTCTCGCGACCGGATGTGGTAATCATAGCGATTCTCATTTCCAAGTCAAACATTGTTTTCAGTTGCCCGGTTATTTCTTGGCGAGAGCCCAGTGGGCGTGGACAAAACCGCTGTCAGGCTTTGTGGCGCGCTGAAATGGCATCCAACTGCTTATTGAGGGCTTCCTTTCGCTCAGCGGGAATATCATTCCAATGCATGTCCATCAGCGCGCCTTCGATGGCATACAGCAATACCTTGGACGCACGGAACCCGCGAGTGCGAACGGCTCGGTACGCGTCCACCGCGCCGAGCCGCCGCAGATCCGAGGCGCTGTGGATGCCCACGGCATGGAGCCACTGGGCTGATGTCTTGCCCAGATTCTTCAGGTGTTGCAGTTCATCATTCATCGAGCCTCCTTGCGACGGCCGACTGGTGCAGTGGGCAAGCTTTTCAGGAGTGTAGCGCTCAGTAGGAAAAGCGTGATTCTTTGGTCGGAATCAACGAAAAAGCTTCTAATGCATTACGCACGATGGATGGAAATGCAGGTCATCCAGCGCAGGCGGGGGCGCTGGAGATTGTCTGGTGTCGCACGCAGGTGCTGTTGTTTCAGCGAGTGCGGTAACGCAGGCGAGTACCGAAATTCATCGACATCAAGATTTCGTCGGCAGACAGCTCCGGCGGGAAGTAGGTGCCCGAGATCTGCGCATGCGCCAGGCTCGCGCCTTCCAGCGATGACTTGCGAAAATCAATGCCGCGCAAATCGGCGGAGCGGAAGTAGGCGTCCGTGAAGTCGACGTCGTCGGCGTTCAGTTCACGAAGGTCCAGGCCACGAAAGTCGCCGCCGCGCATGTCGATGGGGCCTTGAGGACGTTCGGTGTTGAAGCCGGCAATGTCATCTTTGCGCAACAAGGCATAAAGAGGGGAGTCGAGAAGCTTTGGGTGGCTCATGGCATGTCACCTGATGGTTTTATGACGCCAGTATAGTGCCACTATTTAGCGGCCGTGAAGCCGGGCGTCGCTTCACGGCCGAAATAGTTTTACAGGCCTGGCAAGCGCTGGCGGATCTGCGCAACCACGACATCCAGCGTGCCGCTTTCGTTGGTTTGAACGCGTTTGCTGCACAGAATTTCAGCCGGCGACAGTGCTTCGCGACTGGCCTGCTGCGCTGCGATGACGGCCAGGTTGGCGTCGGAAGGGTCTTTCTGGTCGGCTTGGCGCTGGGCCAGCCGGCTTTCGATCACCGCTTGTGGCGCGTCGCAATCTAGGATCAGGAAAGGAGCGCCCGTGCCCTCGGCGATCTTGGCCGCGGCGTCGCGCTGGTCATGCTTGAGGTAGGTGGCGTCGATTACCACAGGGAACCCCGCGTGGAGGATCACGTCGGCAATCTGATGCAGGCGCACGTACGTGGCGCTGCTGGCGTCGCTGCTATAGATACCGGCTTGTGGGTCGTTCGGCACTTGCTGTTCGCCGAACAGGCGCTTGCGCTCCACGTCCGAGCGCAGGCGAATTGCACCAAGCGCTTCCACCAGGCGCATGGCCACGTGGCTTTTGCCAACGGCGGAAACGCCATGGGTAATGGCAAGGAAGCGCGAAGGTATCGTGCTGTAGCTTTCCGCCAGGTTGGCATAGTTGCGGTATTGGCGCAGGGTCGTTGCACGCTGCACCGGATCGGCTTCGGCGGGCATGCTGAACAGCGCGACCTTGGCGCGGACCAGGGCGCGATAGGCCTTGTAGAAATTCAGCAGTTCCAGGCCGTTGTAGTCGCCGGTCAGCTCCAGGTATTGGCTGACGAAACGTCGCGCCAGCGATTTGAGACCGCGGTCTTCAAGATCCATCGCCAGGAAACCGGTGTCGGCGTAGACGTCGGTGAAGCGGAATGGCTCGTTGAACTCGATGCAGTCGAAGATCACTACTTTGCCGTCGATTACGGTGGCGTTGCCCAGGTGAATGTCACCATGGCATTCGCGAATGAAACCGTCGGCCTTGCGTTGGGTAAACAACGGCTTGAGGCGTTCGAAGCTGGTTTCGGCCCAGGCCTGGAGGGCCTCGAGCTGCAGCAGGTCAGCCTTGTCATTGAGGAATGGGCGGATCTGTTCGAAATTCTGCCGTACCGGCGCCATGACGCTGTCCGGTGTGCCCGCCGGATTGTCGGCAGGCACTTTTGGCGTGGTGAGGTGGAACTGGGCGATTTGCTCGGCCATTTCATCGATGTGCGCGGTGGTCAATTCGCCATTGGCCTGTAGCGTGCTGAGCAGCTCGCTCTGGGGAAACTGGCGCATCTTCAGGGCGTACTCGATGGCGGGGCCGTCGCCGCCGAGGATTGGTGCTTCGTCGCTGCCGGTAATCGGCAGCACTTCCAGGTACAGGTCCTGGGTCAGGCGCTGGTTCAGGCGCAGTTCCTCGGCACAAAAATGTTTGCGCGCGTCGAGGTTAGTGAAGTCTAGGAACCCGAAATTCACCGGTTTCTTGAATTTGTAGGCGTAGGGGCCGGTGAGCAACACCCAGGAGATGTGGGTTTCGATGACCTGGAACCCTTCGACGGGGTGCGGGTAAAGGGCAGGGTTTTGCAGGGCAGCGATCAGTGATTGGCTCACGGGCGATCCTTCAGGGACTGGAAAATTCAAGGCGGTCATTATGGCCGCAAGCCGCGCTAACGCAAACCTCGGCGGACTCATGTTGAACCACCACAAAGTGCGTATAATCCGGCGCCATGACTCGTACCCGATCCCCCCGTACCCCCAAGAAACCACCCGCCAGCCGCCTGCGGCCCTGGTTGGGCTGGGCCCTTAAACTGAGCCTGGTAGGCCTTGTCGTGCTTGCCGGTTTTGCCGTCTACCTTGATGCCATCGTCCAGGAGAAGTTCTCCGGCAAGCGCTGGACCATCCCGGCGAAGGTCTACGCACGGCCGTTGGAGCTGTTCGTCGGACAAAAACTGAGCAAGGATGATTTCCTGACTGAGCTCGATGCCTTGGGTTATCGCCGCGAAAGCGTAGCCAATGGTCCGGGTGCGGCCTCGGTGAACGGCAACACCATCGACCTCAACACCCGTGGCTTCCAGTTCTATGAAGGCATGGAGCAAGCGCAACCGGTGCGGGTGCGTTTTTCCGGTGATTATGTTGCCGCGCTGACCGGCGCCAATAATGCGAGCCTGTCGGTCGTGCGCCTCGAGCCGCTGCTGATTGGTGGCCTATACCCCAAGAACCTCGAAGACCGGATCCTGATCAAGATCGACCAGGTGCCGCCGTTCTTGCTGGAAACACTGATCGCCGTAGAGGACCGGGATTTCTACCATCACTTTGGTGTCTCGCCCAAATCGATCGCCCGGGCCGTCTGGGTCAACACTTCGTCGGGGCACATGCGCCAGGGCGGCAGTACCTTGACCCAACAGCTGGTCAAGAATTTCTACCTGACCAACGAGCGCAGCCTGACCCGCAAGCTGACCGAAGCCATGATGGCGTTGTTGCTGGAACTGCACTACGACAAGCGAGAGATTCTGGAGGCGTACCTCAACGAGGTCTTCGTCGGCCAGGACGGCCAGCGCGCGGTGCACGGTTTCGGCCTGGCCAGCCAGTTCTTCTTCAGCCAGCCGCTGTCCGAACTCAAGCTGCATCAGGTGGCGTTGTTGGTGGGCATGGTCAAGGGGCCATCGTCCTACAACCCGCGTCGTAATCCGGAGCGTGCCCTCGAGCGGCGCAATTTGGTACTCGACCTGCTGCAACAACAGGGCGTGGCCACGGCCGAGCAGGTCGAGGCGGCGAAGAAGATGCCGCTGGGCGTGACCAAGCGCGGCAGCCTGGCGGACAGTTCGTTCCCCGGTTTCATGGACTTGGTCAAGCGTCAGTTGCGGGAAGACTACCGCGACGAAGACTTGACCGAAGAAGGCCTGCGCATCTTTACCAGTTTCGACCCGATCCTGCAGATGAAGGCCGAAGCATCGGTCAATGACACCTTCAAGCGACTGGCGGGGCGCAAGGGATCGGACGAAGTCGAAGCGGCCATGGTCGTGACCAATCCGGAAACCGGGGAAGTCCAGGCGATGATCGGCAGCCGCCAGGCCAGCTTTGCAGGATTCAACCGGGCCCTGGATGCGGTGCGCCCGATCGGCTCGCTGATCAAGCCGGCGGTTTATCTTACGGCGTTGGAAAAACCGAGCCAGTACACGCTGACGAGCTGGCTATCCGATGAATCGTTTTCGATCAAGGGCGCGGACGGTCAGGTCTGGACGCCACAAAACTATGATCGTCGTCCCCATGGCACGGTGTTCCTGTACCAGGGGCTGGCGCATTCCTACAACCTCTCGACGGCTCGCCTCGGGCTGGAAGTCGGCGTGCCGAATGTGCTCAAGACCTTGGCGCGCCTGGGAGTAAGCCGCGAATTCCCGGCATTCCCGTCGATGCTGCTGGGCGCCGGTGGCCTGACGCCGATTGAAGTTGCGGCCATGTACCAGACGTTGGCCAACGGTGGCTTCAATACGCCGATGCGCGGGATCCGCAGCGTGCTGACTGCCGACGGCGAACCGCTCAAGCGTTATCCGTTCCAGATCCAGCAACGCTTCGATCCGGCTTCCATCTACCTGATCCAAAGTGCGATGCAGCGGGTCATGCGTGAAGGCACCGGCAGTTCTGTCTATAACGTGCTCCCACGGACGTTGACCCTGGCGGGCAAGACCGGCACCAGTAACGACTCGCGCGACAGCTGGTTTGCCGGTTTCAGCCAGGACCTGCTGGCGGTGGTCTGGCTCGGCCGTGACGATAACGGCAAGACACCGTTCACCGGCGCTACCGGTGCGTTGCAGGTCTGGACCAGTTTCATGCGCAAGGCCGATCCGTTGCCGCTGGACATGCCGCAACCGGACAACATCGTCCAGGCCTGGGTCGATTCGCGCACGGGCCAGGGTTCCGACGCCAATTGCCCGGGCGCCGTACAGATGCCGTATATTCGCGGCAGCGAACCACCGCCCGGTGCAGCCTGCGGCGGCACGAATCCCGCCGAATCGGTGATGGATTGGGTCAAGGACTGGATGAATTAAGCAAGAGGGTTTCAAGTGAACAAGTGGTTGATTCCAGCGGTAACCGCCGTGGCTTTGCTCAGCGGCTGTTCTACCGTACAGCGCGGTTCGATTCCGGTTGTCGACTCCGGCACGGCCGTCTCCAATAGCGAGCGGGTTTCGGCCAATGGTGGTTTCCGTCAAACGACGGTGAAGCGGCCGGTCCAGGGCCAGGCCCAGGCGATCCCGCAAGGCGACACCGGTGTCGTGGTGATGGTGCCCGGAGGTGGTGCCGCCACCTCGGCACCGATCAGCAGCACGCCGATCACTCCAGGCCCTATCACGCCGGGGCCTATCGAAACCTCGCCGATCAATCAGGGCAGCTACAGCATGCCGTCGACTCCGAGCAGCGCTCCTTCGGCCAGTGCCGGTGGCTTGTCCGCCGATGAGCAATTGGACGGCCCGGTGCTGGCGCTCCTGACCACGGCGCAACAGCAGCAAGCCGGTGGGGATCTCAACGGAGCTTCTTCGAGCCTCGAACGGGCCCAGCGTGTCGCGCCGCGTGAGCCGCAGGTTCTGTATCGACTGGCCCAGGTACGCATGGCCCAGGGCGATGCGCCGCAGGCTGAGCAATTGGCTCGTCGTGGCCTGACATTCTCCGGCGGTCGCCCGGCGCTCCAGGCAAGCCTGTGGGAATTGATCGCCCAGGCGCGTGAGAAGCAGGGCGATTCGGCGGGCGCCGCGCTGGCCCGCCAGAAGGCAAAGGTTTCCCTCTGATGGATGGACGTTTTCCAAAAATCGCCGATCAGTTGCTGCTTATCGAGCGGGAGCTGCGGGTTCAGGGCTGGTGGAGCGATGTTCCCCCCTCGGCCGAGGCGCTGGCAAGTGTCGAGCCGTTCGCGGTCGACACCCTGGATTTCGAGCAGTGGCTGCAATGGATCTTCCTGCCGCGGATGAAATCCATCCTGGAAAACGACCTGCCCCTGCCTAACGCTTCGGGCATCCTCGCCATGGCTGAGATGGTCTATGCCCAACGGCCAGGGCAGGGCGTCAAGTTGCAACAGTTGCTTGCGCAGTTCGACCAGTTGATCGCCGACGTCAGTTGACACAGCTCACTGACAGTTCTCTTCAATTTGCGCGCGAGTTTCATCGATGCGCTGGCGCCGCTCTTCATCCGTAAGGCGGCGCATTTCACCTTCCACCTCTTCTCGCACCCTTGGGTTGTTCTGCAGTTGGGCCAGGTTGGTCCGTGCCTGCTCGCAGAAAACCTTGAGTTGAGCTTCCTGTTCGGCAACCTGCTGTTTTACTTGCTGGTCGATGGCTTTCTGATCGCCAACGACTCCGTCTGACGCCGGCGCCGCAGGTTTGGGTGCCGGCGTTGTGGATTTGCCTACGGTAGTCGCTTCTACGCCCTCAGGCGGTTGGGCGCCGAAATGGGTCACACCTTGGGCGTCGACCCATTTGTAGATCTGGCCGGCCATGCTCATCGGGCTCAGGCCTAGCAGCAGGGTGACGGTCAATATCATCGTTCGCATGCTGTTTCCTTGTCCTGGGTTGCGCAATCGAAGCTAACAGAGTAGCCGTTTAAAGGTTTTTTCTTGCGTTCTCATGTGCTTACTTCAATAAAGCACATTGACGACTTGACTTGCAGAGGGCGAAACAGAAGAATCCAAAGTCCGCTGTAGAGGGACTGCCAGAAGCAGACCCACTCGGCAGATCATGAGGCGCACATCCGCGCCGACCTGTTACACCCGCAACGCGTTACCTCGCGCTGGGTGGGAAAGGCCCGCAACACTTGGGACGATCCCAATACTTGCTCAGTCAGTGCTGACGTAGTCGGCGACCACCGTCGCTCATGCTCTGCCGAGAAGTAAACCTATTAAGACCCGTCCCCTTTTCGTGGGTCGGTATTCTGGCGTTTTAGAGGTGAACAACGTGGAGCTTTTATCTGGCGGTGAGATGCTCGTCCGCTTCTTGCGTGACGAAGGCGTCAAATATATCTACGGGTACCCCGGCGGTGCTCTTCTTCATGTCTATGATGCCCTGTTCAAAGAACCGGAAGTGACCCACATCCTGGTTCGCCACGAACAAGCGGCCACCCACATGGCTGACGGCTATGCCCGCGCCACTGGCAAGGCTGGCGTGGTCCTGGTGACATCCGGCCCCGGCGCCACGAACGCCATCACCGGTATCGCCACGGCCTACATGGACTCGATTCCGATGGTGATCATCTCTGGCCAGGTGCCCAGCACCATGGTCGGTACCGATGCGTTCCAGGAAACCGACATGATCGGTATCTCCCGGCCGATCGTGAAGCACAGCTTCATGATCAAGCACGCGTCGGAAATCCCGGAGGTCATGAAGAAAGCCTTCTACCTGGCTGAGTCTGGTCGTCCGGGCCCGGTCGTGGTCGACGTGCCGAAAGACATGACCAACCCGGCCGAGAAATTCGAATACATCTACCCGAAAAAAGCCAAGCTGCGCTCCTACAGCCCGGCTGTCCGCGGCCACTCGGGACAAATCCGCAAGGCTGCGGAAATGCTGCTGGCGGCCAAGCGCCCCGTGCTTTACTCCGGCGGTGGCGTGATTCTCGGCGGAGGGTCTGCGCCGCTGACCGAATTGGCGAAGATGCTCAACCTGCCGGTCACCAATACGCTGATGGGCCTCGGCGCCTACCCAGGCACTGATCGCCAGTTCATCGGCATGCTCGGCATGCACGGCAGCTACACCGCCAACCTGGCGATGCACCATGCGGACGTCATCCTGGCGGTCGGTGCGCGTTTCGACGACCGTGTCATCAACGGCCCGGCGAAATTCTGCCCGAACGCCAAGATCATCCACATCGACATCGATCCGGCGTCGATCTCCAAGACTATCAAGGCCGACGTGCCGATTGTCGGTCCTGTAGAAAGCGTGCTGACTGAAATGGTCGCGATCCTCAAGGAAATTGGCGAGGCTCCGAACAAAGACTCCGTCGCCAGTTGGTGGAAGCAGGTCGATGAATGGCGCGGTGATCGTGGCCTGTTCCCCTACGACAAGGGCGACGGCAGCGTGATCAAGCCGCAGACGGTCATCGAGACATTGTGCGAAGTGACCAACGGCGATGCCTTCGTGACGTCGGACGTGGGCCAGCACCAGATGTTCGCGGCGCAGTACTACAAGTTCAACAAGCCTAATCGCTGGATCAACTCCGGTGGCCTGGGCACCATGGGCTTCGGATTCCCGGCGGCCATGGGCGTCAAGTTGAGCTTCCCGGACAACGATGTTGCCTGCGTGACCGGCGAAGGCAGTATCCAGATGAACATCCAGGAACTGTCGACCTGCCTTCAATACGGTCTGCCGGTGAAAATCGTCAACCTGAACAACGGTGTACTGGGCATGGTTCGCCAGTGGCAGGACATGAGCTACGGCAGCCGTCACTCGCATTCCTACATGGAATCGCTGCCGGACTTCGTCAAGCTGGTCGAGGCCTATGGTCACGTCGGCATCCGCATCACTGACCTGAAGGACTTGAAGTCCGGGCTCGAAGAAGCCTTCGCGATGAAGGATCGACTGGTGTTCCTCGACATCCAGGTCGATACCAGCGAGCACGTCTACCCGATGCAGATCAAAGACGGCTCCATGCGCGACATGTGGCTGAGCAAGACGGAGCGTACCTAATCATGCGACACATTATTTCCTTGCTTCTGGAAAACGAACCGGGTGCTTTGTCTCGCGTAGTGGGCCTGTTCTCGCAGCGCAACTACAACATCGAAAGCCTGACCGTGGCGCCAACCGAGGACCCGACCCTGTCGCGTCTGACGCTGACCACCGTGGGCCACGATGAAATCATCGAGCAGATCACCAAGAACCTGAACAAGCTGATCGAGGTGGTCAAGCTGGTGGACCTGTCGGAAAGCGCTCACATCGAGCGCGAACTGATGTTGGTCAAGGTCAAGGCCACCGGTGCCCAGCGCGCCGAGATCAAGCGCACTACCGATATTTATCGTGGGCAGATCGTCGATGTCAGCGCTAGCGTCTATACCGTTCAGTTGACCGGTACCAGCGACAAGCTCGACAGCTTCATCCAATCGATCGGCACTGCCTCGATTCTGGAAACCGTACGCAGTGGTGTCACCGGGATTGCCCGTGGCGACAAAGTACTGAGCATCTAAACCAAATTAGCGAATGGCCTGAATGGCCGGATATAGGGGAAATTCATGAAAGTTTTCTACGATAAAGATTGCGACCTGTCGATCATCCAGGGCAAGAAAGTCGCCATCATCGGCTACGGTTCCCAGGGCCACGCCCAGGCGTGCAACCTGAAAGATTCCGGCGTTGACGTCACTGTCGGCCTGCGTAAAGGCTCGGCCACCGTTGCCAAGGCCGAGGCTCATGGCCTGAAAGTCACCGACGTGGCTTCCGCCGTTGCCGCTGCCGACCTGGTCATGATCCTGACCCCGGACGAGTTCCAATCGTCGCTGTACAAGAACGAAATCGAGCCGAACATCAAGAAAGGTGCCACCCTGGCCTTCTCCCACGGCTTCGCGATCCACTACAACCAGGTTGTGCCGCGTGCCGACCTCGACGTGATCATGATCGCGCCGAAAGCCCCAGGCCACACCGTACGTTCCGAGTTCGTGAAGGGCGGCGGTATCCCTGACCTGATCGCGATCTACCAGGACGCCTCCGGCAACGCCAAGAACGTCGCCCTGTCCTACGCGGCTGGCGTGGGTGGCGGTCGTACCGGCATCATCGAAACCACCTTCAAGGACGAGACCGAAACCGACCTGTTCGGCGAGCAAGCCGTTCTGTGTGGCGGTACCGTCGAGCTGGTCAAGGCCGGTTTCGAAACCCTGGTTGAAGCCGGCTACGCGCCAGAGATGGCTTACTTCGAATGCCTGCACGAACTGAAGCTGATCGTCGACCTCATGTACGAAGGCGGCATCGCCAACATGAACTACTCGATCTCCAACAACGCCGAATACGGCGAGTACGTGACCGGTCCGGAAGTCATCAATGCCGAGTCCCGCCAGGCCATGCGCAACGCCCTGAAACGCATTCAGGACGGCGAATACGCCAAGATGTTCATCAGCGAAGGCGCTACCGGCTATCCTTCGATGACCGCCAAGCGTCGTAACAACGCCGCGCACGGTATCGAAATCATCGGCGAGCAACTGCGCTCCATGATGCCGTGGATCGGTGCCAACAAGATCGTCGACAAAGCCAAGAACTGAGTCGCGAGCTTGATCAAAAAACGCGGCCCTGGCCGCGTTTTTTCGTTTGGGCACCAGCTTCTGGTATAAAGCTGCATCGTTTGCGGCCGAACCGTCGTCCCAGACGCCTGTCGAATTTTTTCACACCGTTGCAAGGTATTGTCCATGAGCGAACGTCCCGACGAGCCAAGCCAGGCTCCTGACGCCGAAAGCCTGTTGCCTATCGATGAGCACGTCGAAGAGGGCCATGACGCTGAAGGCCGTAAGGTCCGGCATCGTGGCATCTATCTGCTGCCGAACCTGTTCACCACTGCGAACCTGTTCGCCGGTTTTTATTCCATCATCAGTTCCATGAGTGCCCAGGCCGCATTGAGTGCTGGCGACAGTGCCGGGGCGAGTCGTTACTTCGCGTTCGCCGCGATTGCGATTTTCGTCGCCATGGTGCTCGATGGGCTGGACGGGCGCGTGGCCCGCATGACCAACACCCAAAGTGCATTCGGAGCCGAATACGATTCGCTGTCGGACATGGTTGCGTTCGGTGTCGCCCCTGCATTGCTGGCGTTCGGCTGGGCGCTGGGGGACATGGGCAAGGTCGGCTGGATGGTTGCCTTCATTTATGTGGCGGGTGCCGCGTTGCGCCTGGCGCGTTTCAATACCCAGGTTGGCACTGCCGACAAGCGCTACTTCATTGGTCTTGCCAGTCCAGCCGCTGCGGGCGTCGTGGCAGGTGTCGTCTGGGCGTTCAGTGATTACGGGATCCAGGGTTCGAAGATGTCGTTCCTGGTGGCGCTGCTGGTCGCGGCGGCCGGGATGCTGATGGTCAGCAATATCAAGTACAACAGCTTCAAGGAGCTGGATCTGAAGGGGCGTGTGCCTTTCGTAGCTATCCTGGCCGTGGTGCTGGTGTTTGCGGTGGTGTTCAGTGATCCGCCGCGTATCCTGCTGCTGGTGTTTCTTGCCTATGCCGCTTCCGGGCCGGTGCAATATTTGTTGCGTCTGCGCCGACGCTAAATGTTGCCTTAATCTAATATCCCCCATACTCCGCAGTCTATTGGTGCATCTCCCCCCAATACTGCGGAGTCGTCATGTTGATCAAGATCCCCAAGTCGTCCGATTGCCATGAATCGGACGTCACGCCCGAATCTCTTTATCTATCTCGTCGCCAGATGCTTGGGGCTACCATGGCTGGCCTCGCCATTGGCGGTTTGCCGCGCTGGGCCGGTGCCGTCGACGCGGCGCGTTATCCTGATGTGGAGCCCGGCAAGGCGCCGTCCTGGTTTGCCGAGAAACTGCCTTCCGTCCAATGGGGGGCGGTCACGGTCAAGAACGAGTCCGTTACGCCGTTCAAGGACGCCACTCATTACAACAACTTCTACGAGTTCGGGACCGACAAGGGAGATCCAGCGGCAAATGCTGGCTCCTTGAAAACCGAACCCTGGAGCGTGGTAGTGGACGGGGAGGTGGGCAAGCCGGGGCGCTATGGCCTGGAAGACTTCATGAAGCCTTACCAATTGGAGGAGCGAATTTATCGACTGCGCTGCGTCGAGGCCTGGTCTATGGTCATCCCCTGGATTGGTTTCCCCATATCCGCATTGCTCAAGCAAGTCGAGCCGACGTCCAAGGCCAAATACATTCGTTTTGAAACGCTGCAGGACCCCAAGACCATGCCTGGTCAACGTTCAGGTTTTGCGCTGATCGACTGGCCCTACGTGGAAGGCTTGCGGATGGACGAGGCTATGAACCCGCTGGCCATCCTGGCGGTTGGCATGTATGGGCGTGAACTGCCTAACCAGAATGGTGCTCCGTTACGGTTGGTGGTGCCGTGGAAATATGGCTTCAAGAGCGTGAAATCCATCGTGCGCATCAGTCTGGTAAGTGAGCAGCCCAAGACCACTTGGCAAAGCATCGCTTCCGATGAGTACGGCTTTTATGCAAACGTCAATCCGACCGTTGACCATCCGCGCTGGACCCAGGCTCGGGAGCGTCGTTTACCGAGCGGTCTGTTCAGTCCGAATGTGCGCGATACGTTGATGTTCAACGGATACCAAGATGAAGTTGCTTCTTTATATGCAGGGATGGATCTGAGGAAAGACTACTGATGCGTTTCCTGGCATGGCGGTTAAGCGTCTTCGTCGCAGCGGCGATATGGCCTTTGCTGTGGCTTTACGAAGCGTTGGTGAACTCGCTGGGGCCGGATCCGGGCAAGGTCCTGGTTGATCGGCTCGGGTTGGGAACGCTGGTTTTGCTGCTGATCACCCTGAGCATGACGCCGCTGCAGAAATTGACAGGGTGGGCAGGGTGGATAGCGGTAAGGCGCCAGTTGGGGTTGTGGTGTTTTGCTTATGTCGTGCTGCATTTGAGCGGCTATGCGGCGTTCATCCTCGGGTTCGATTGGTCGCAGCTGGGTGTCGAGCTGAGCAAGCGCCCCTACATCATTGTCGGGGCGCTGGGTTTTCTTGGCCTGCTGGCCTTGGCAGCTACGTCCAATCGATATAGTCAGCGGCGACTAGGACCTCGCTGGAAAAAGCTGCATCGACTGGCCTATCTAGTCCTCGGGCTTGGTTTGCTGCATATGTTGTGGATCGTGCGGGCGGATCTCAAGGAGTGGTCGATATACGCCTTTATAGGTGGGCTGCTGTTGGTGCTGAGGATCGGGCCGGTTGCGCGGCGAATCCCTCGTTTAATGGGGAAGAAGATCCCTTCGGTAATAAAAACGAAATAAAGGGTTGACGGCAGATTCTGGATGTCTATAATTCGCCCCACTTCCGGCGCAGTCGAAACGGAAAACTCCTTGAGTTTCAATGAGTTAGAAGGTTTCGGCAGGTCAGGTGCTTCAGATCATCGAAGTGCTGAAGAAGTTGATGGGGTGGTGTTGTTTGGCTCTATCGGCGATTCGATCCTCTCGATCGAAAGCGGTTAAAAAGAGGTGTTGACAGCAGCGAGTAACGCTGTAGAATTCGCCTCCCGCTAACGAGAGATCGGAAGCGCAAGTGGTTGAAGTTGTTAAGGATTTCCAAGCGAAACTTTGAAAACTTCTTAAAATAACCGCTTGACAGATACACGGGGCGCTGTAGAATGCGCGCCTCGGTTGAGACGAAAGGCTCAACCCGCCGCTCTTTAACAACTGAATCAAGCAATTCGTGTGGGTGCTTGTGGAGTCAGACTGCTAGTCAACAGATTATCAGCATCACAAGTTACTCCGCGAGAAATCAAAGATGTAACCAACGATTGCTGAGCCAAGTTTAGGGTTTTCTCAAAACCCAAAGATGTTTGAACTGAAGAGTTTGATCATGGCTCAGATTGAACGCTGGCGGCAGGCCTAACACATGCAAGTCGAGCGGCAGCACGGGTACTTGTACCTGGTGGCGAGCGGCGGACGGGTGAGTAATGCCTAGGAATCTGCCTGGTAGTGGGGGATAACGCTCGGAAACGGACGCTAATACCGCATACGTCCTACGGGAGAAAGCAGGGGACCTTCGGGCCTTGCGCTATCAGATGAGCCTAGGTCGGATTAGCTAGTTGGTGAGGTAATGGCTCACCAAGGCGACGATCCGTAACTGGTCTGAGAGGATGATCAGTCACACTGGAACTGAGACACGGTCCAGACTCCTACGGGAGGCAGCAGTGGGGAATATTGGACAATGGGCGAAAGCCTGATCCAGCCATGCCGCGTGTGTGAAGAAGGTCTTCGGATTGTAAAGCACTTTAAGTTGGGAGGAAGGGCATTAACCTAATACGTTAGTGTTTTGACGTTACCGACAGAATAAGCACCGGCTAACTCTGTGCCAGCAGCCGCGGTAATACAGAGGGTGCAAGCGTTAATCGGAATTACTGGGCGTAAAGCGCGCGTAGGTGGTTCGTTAAGTTGGATGTGAAATCCCCGGGCTCAACCTGGGAACTGCATTCAAAACTGTCGAGCTAGAGTATGGTAGAGGGTGGTGGAATTTCCTGTGTAGCGGTGAAATGCGTAGATATAGGAAGGAACACCAGTGGCGAAGGCGACCACCTGGACTGATACTGACACTGAGGTGCGAAAGCGTGGGGAGCAAACAGGATTAGATACCCTGGTAGTCCACGCCGTAAACGATGTCAACTAGCCGTTGGGAGCCTTGAGCTCTTAGTGGCGCAGCTAACGCATTAAGTTGACCGCCTGGGGAGTACGGCCGCAAGGTTAAAACTCAAATGAATTGACGGGGGCCCGCACAAGCGGTGGAGCATGTGGTTTAATTCGAAGCAACGCGAAGAACCTTACCAGGCCTTGACATCCAATGAACTTTCCAGAGATGGATTGGTGCCTTCGGGAACATTGAGACAGGTGCTGCATGGCTGTCGTCAGCTCGTGTCGTGAGATGTTGGGTTAAGTCCCGTAACGAGCGCAACCCTTGTCCTTAGTTACCAGCACGTTATGGTGGGCACTCTAAGGAGACTGCCGGTGACAAACCGGAGGAAGGTGGGGATGACGTCAAGTCATCATGGCCCTTACGGCCTGGGCTACACACGTGCTACAATGGTCGGTACAGAGGGTTGCCAAGCCGCGAGGTGGAGCTAATCCCACAAAACCGATCGTAGTCCGGATCGCAGTCTGCAACTCGACTGCGTGAAGTCGGAATCGCTAGTAATCGCGAATCAGAATGTCGCGGTGAATACGTTCCCGGGCCTTGTACACACCGCCCGTCACACCATGGGAGTGGGTTGCACCAGAAGTAGCTAGTCTAACCTTCGGGGGGACGGTTACCACGGTGTGATTCATGACTGGGGTGAAGTCGTAACAAGGTAGCCGTAGGGGAACCTGCGGCTGGATCACCTCCTTAATCGACGACCGCAGCTGCTCCATGAGCTCCCACACGAATTGCTTGATTCATTGAAGAAGACGATTGGGTCTGTAGCTCAGTTGGTTAGAGCGCACCCCTGATAAGGGTGAGGTCGGCAGTTCGAATCTGCCCAGACCCACCAATTTCATGGTGTCCCCTGTAGCGATACGGGGCCATAGCTCAGCTGGGAGAGCGCCTGCCTTGCACGCAGGAGGTCAGCGGTTCGATCCCGCTTGGCTCCACCATTACAGATTGGTTCCAACGTTTAAAGCTTAGAAATGAGCATTCCACCAACAGGGTGATGAATGTTGATTTCTAGTCTTTTGATTAGATCGTTCTTTAAAAATTTGGGTATGTGATAGAAAGATAGACTGAACGTTACTTTCACTGGTAACGGATCAGGCTAAGGTAAAATTTGTGATTGGCTCTTTGGAGTCAAATCGAATTTTCGGCGAATGTCGTCTTCACAGTATAACCAGATTGCTTGGGGTTATATGGTCAAGTGAAGAAGCGCATACGGTGGATGCCTTGGCAGTCAGAGGCGATGAAAGACGTGGTAGCCTGCGAAAAGCTTCGGGGAGTCGGCAAACAGACTTTGATCCGGAGATGTCTGAATGGGGGAACCCAGCCATCATAAGATGGTTATCTTGTACTGAATACATAGGTGCAAGAGGCGAACCAGGGGAACTGAAACATCTAAGTACCCTGAGGAAAAGAAATCAACCGAGATTCCCTTAGTAGTGGCGAGCGAACGGGGACTAGCCCTTAAGCTTCTTTGATTTTAGCGGAACGCTCTGGAAAGTGCGGCCATAGTGGGTGATAGCCCTGTACGCGAAAGGATCTTAGAAGTGAAATCGAGTAGGACGGAGCACGAGAAACTTTGTCTGAATATGGGGGGACCATCCTCCAAGGCTAAATACTACTGACTGACCGATAGTGAACTAGTACCGTGAGGGAAAGGCGAAAAGAACCCCGGAGAGGGGAGTGAAATAGATCCTGAAACCGTATGCGTACAAGCAGTGGGAGCCCACTTTGTTGGGTGACTGCGTACCTTTTGTATAATGGGTCAGCGACTTATTTTCAGTGGCGAGCTTAACCGAATAGGGGAGGCGTAGCGAAAGCGAGTCTTAATAGGGCGTCTAGTCGCTGGGAATAGACCCGAAACCGGGCGATCTATCCATGGGCAGGTTGAAGGTTAGGTAACACTGACTGGAGGACCGAACCGACTACCGTTGAAAAGTTAGCGGATGACCTGTGGATCGGAGTGAAAGGCTAATCAAGCTCGGAGATAGCTGGTTCTCCTCGAAAGCTATTTAGGTAGCGCCTCATGTATCACTGTAGGGGGTAGAGCACTGTTTCGGCTAGGGGGTCATCCCGACTTACCAAACCGATGCAAACTCCGAATACCTACAAGTGCCGAGCATGGGAGACACACGGCGGGTGCTAACGTCCGTCGTGAAAAGGGAAACAACCCAGACCGTCAGCTAAGGTCCCAAAGTTATGGTTAAGTGGGAAACGATGTGGGAAGGCTTAGACAGCTAGGAGGTTGGCTTAGAAGCAGCCACCCTTTAAAGAAAGCGTAATAGCTCACTAGTCGAGTCGGCCTGCGCGGAAGATGTAACGGGGCTCAAACCATACACCGAAGCTACGGGTATCACGTAAGTGATGCGGTAGAGGAGCGTTCTGTAAGCCTGTGAAGGTGAGTTGAGAAGCTTGCTGGAGGTATCAGAAGTGCGAATGCTGACATGAGTAACGACAATGGGTGTGAAAAACACCCACGCCGAAAGACCAAGGTTTCCTGCGCAACGTTAATCGACGCAGGGTTAGTCGGTCCCTAAGGCGAGGCTGAAAAGCGTAGTCGATGGAAAACAGGTTAATATTCCTGTACTTCTGGTTATTGCGATGGAGGGACGGAGAAGGCTAGGCCAGCTTGGCGTTGGTTGTCCAAGTTTAAGGTGGTAGGCTGGAATCTTAGGTAAATCCGGGATTTCAAGGCCGAGAGCTGATGACGAGTTACCCTTTGGGTGACGAAGTGGTTGATGCCATGCTTCCAAGAAAAGCTTCTAAGCTTCAGGTAACCAGGAACCGTACCCCAAACCGACACAGGTGGTTGGGTAGAGAATACCAAGGCGCTTGAGAGAACTCGGGTGAAGGAACTAGGCAAAATGGCACCGTAACTTCGGGAGAAGGTGCGCCGGTGAGGGTGAAGCACTTGCTGCGTAAGCCCACGCCGGTCGAAGATACCAGGCCGCTGCGACTGTTTATTAAAAACACAGCACTCTGCAAACACGAAAGTGGACGTATAGGGTGTGACGCCTGCCCGGTGCCGGAAGGTTAATTGATGGGGTTAGCTAACGCGAAGCTCTTGATCGAAGCCCCGGTAAACGGCGGCCGTAACTATAACGGTCCTAAGGTAGCGAAATTCCTTGTCGGGTAAGTTCCGACCTGCACGAATGGCGTAACGATGGCGGCGCTGTCTCCACCCGAGACTCAGTGAAATTGAAATCGCTGTGAAGATGCAGTGTATCCGCGGCTAGACGGAAAGACCCCGTGAACCTTTACTATAGCTTTGCACTGGACTTTGAATTTGCTTGTGTAGGATAGGTGGGAGGCTTTGAAGCGTGGACGCCAGTCTGCGTGGAGCCATCCTTGAAATACCACCCTGGCAACTTTGAGGTTCTAACTCAGGTCCGTTATCCGGATCGAGGACAGTGTATGGTGGGTAGTTTGACTGGGGCGGTCTCCTCCTAAAGAGTAACGGAGGAGTACGAAGGTGCGCTCAGACCGGTCGGAAATCGGTCGTAGAGTATAAAGGCAAAAGCGCGCTTGACTGCGAGACAGACACGTCGAGCAGGTACGAAAGTAGGTCTTAGTGATCCGGTGGTTCTGTATGGAAGGGCCATCGCTCAACGGATAAAAGGTACTCCGGGGATAACAGGCTGATACCGCCCAAGAGTTCATATCGACGGCGGTGTTTGGCACCTCGATGTCGGCTCATCACATCCTGGGGCTGAAGCCGGTCCCAAGGGTATGGCTGTTCGCCATTTAAAGTGGTACGCGAGCTGGGTTTAGAACGTCGTGAGACAGTTCGGTCCCTATCTGCCGTGGACGTTTGAGATTTGAGAGGGGCTGCTCCTAGTACGAGAGGACCGGAGTGGACGAACCTCTGGTGTTCCGGTTGTCACGCCAGTGGCATTGCCGGGTAGCTATGTTCGGAAAAGATAACCGCTGAAAGCATCTAAGCGGGAAACTTGCCTCAAGATGAGATCTCACTGGAGCCTTGAGCTCCCTGAAGGGCCGTCGAAGACTACGACGTTGATAGGCAGGGTGTGTAAGCGCTGTGAGGCGTTGAGCTAACCTGTACTAATTGCCCGTGAGGCTTGACCATATAACACCCAAGCAATCTGTAGACTCGAAAGAGGCCAGATTGCGGTGTGTGAAGACGAAATGAACCGAAAGTTCGAGGCTCACAAAACACCGAAAGCTGTCACATACCCAATTTGCTGAAGCGAGGCCGTCAGGCCACGACTCAGTACCCGAATTTCTTGACGACCATAGAGCATTGGAACCACCTGATCCCATCCCGAACTCAGCAGTGAAACGATGCATCGCCGATGGTAGTGTGGGGTTTCCCCATGTGAGAGTAGGTCATCGTCAAGATTAAATTCCGAAACCCCTATCTGCTGATGCAGGTAGGGGTTTTGTTTTGGCTGCCATAAAATCTGCGATAGCTCATGTTAAATTTGCGCAGTTATTTTTGAGCCGCAGCACTAGAATAGCCCTATCTTAGTTGAGCCAGAGCTGTTTATGCCCGATCCGTCAGACATTGATAGGTTGTCAGATCTACCTTTGAGCGATCTGGTAGCGTGTCATGAGTGTGACCTGCTGATGCGCAAGCCTCAGTTGGCACATGGTGAAAAGGCCGAATGCCCGCGCTGTGGATATGAGCTCTACGCCCACCGGCACAACGTAATTGATCGCAGTCTTGCCTTGGTGATTGCCGCTCTGCTGTTGTTCATTCCCGCGAACTTCTTACCCATCATGCAGCTTAATCTGCTTGGGCAATCCTCCCAGGATACCGTTTGGAGTGGCGTGGTCGGCTTGTTCGATACGGGGATGCAAGGTGTGTCGGTGGTGGTTTTCCTGTGCAGCATGGGCGTTCCGCTGCTGAAGTTGCTTTGCCAGTTGGTTGTACTGTTGACCATTCGCTGGAACATCGGAAGAAGTTACGGTTTGTTGTTGTATCGCATTTATCACCATCTAAGGGATTGGGGAATGCTTGAGGTTTATCTCATGGGCGTGCTGGTTGCCATCGTCAAGCTTGCAGACATGGCAGCGATCACCGTGGGGCTGGGCCTGGTGTGCTTTGTCAGCCTGTTGCTGATTCAGGTATGGCTGGAGGTGGTGATGTCACCGCACCAGATCTGGCAGGCGCTATCGGAAGAAGATGCCCATGCGAGCAATTGATGCGGGCATTCTGGTCTGTACTGAATGCCATGAATTGAATCGACACGACGCCGACGCCGAGACGCAAGTCTGCTCTCGCTGCGGCGCTCGGATTCACCCTCGTCGTCCGAACAGTTTGATGAGGACCTGGGCATTGTTGATCACGGCGGCCATTATCTATATCCCTGCCAATGTCCTGCCGATCATGACCATCAACTCGTTAGGCCAGGGCGCGCCAAGCACCATCATGGCGGGTGTGATCGAGTTGGTTCAGCACGGCATGATTCCCATTGCCGCGGTGGTATTCATCGCCAGTATCGTAGTGCCCACCTTCAAGTTGGTCGGTATTGCGTTGTTGTTATTGTCCGTGCAACGTCACCAACCCATGTCGGCGCGCCAGCGCATCCTCATGTACCGCTTTATCGAATTCATCGGCCGCTGGTCGATGCTGGATATTTTTGTAATTGCCATTTTGGTGGCTGTGGTGAATTTCGGTCGGCTTGCCAGTGTCGAAGCCGGTCTTGGCGCCATCGCATTTGCCAGCGTAGTGATTTTGACAATGATTGCCGCAGTAACCTTCGATCCCCGACTGATTTGGGATAACACGGAGTCGGATGACGACCATGACTGATTTGCCTACTGCTAAAACCCGACCGGCTTCGAACTGGTCGGCCATCTGGGTCCTGCCGTTGATTGCCTTGATCATTGGCGGCTGGCTTGGCTGGCGGGCTTATAACGAGACCGGTATCGAAATCAATGTGCGTTTTGAAAGCGGTGAAGGCATTCAGGTCAACAAGACTGAGGTCGTCTACAAAGGGATGACGGTCGGTAAGGTGAAAGACCTCACGCTCGATGATCAGGGCAATTCGAAAGGGGTCATCGCCACCATCGAGATGAACAAGGACGTCGACCAGTACCTCAAGACCGGCACACGTTTCTGGCTGGTCAAACCAAGCGTAAGCCTGGCAGGGATTACCGGCCTGGAGACGCTGGTTTCCGGCAATTACGTGGCGATCAGCCCCGGGGAAGGCGAGTCGACTCGCAAATTCAAGGCCTTGGCCGAAGAGCCACCGCTTTCTGATGCCAAGCCTGGCCTGCACTTGACGATCAAAGCCGATCGACTGGGGTCGCTGGACCGTGGCAGCCCGGTCTTTTACAAGCAGATCCAGGTCGGGCAAGTGAAAAGTTACTCACTGTCAGAGGACCAACGCACGGTAGAGGTCAAGGTTTTCATTGAGCCGACCTATGCCAGCCTGGTCCGCAAGCACACGCGCTTCTGGAACGCCAGCGGCATCAGCATTGACGCCAACCTGTCGGGCGTCAAAGTGCGCAGCGAGTCGCTGGCCAGTATCGTGGCGGGCGGCATCGCGTTTGCCACGCCGGAAAACCGCAAGGACAGTCCCCCGACGGACCCTAGCCTGCCATTTCGCCTGTATGAAGATTTTGAGGCTGCCGCCGCCGGGATTCGCGTCAAGGTCAAGCTCAGCGACTTCGAAGGGTTACAGGCTGGCCGTACGCCAGTGATGTACAAGGGCATCCAGGTCGGCAGCCTGAAGACGTTGAAGGTCGATCCGGACCTGTCCAGCGCAAGCGCCGAGCTGACGCTCGATCCGTTGGCCGAAGATTATCTGGTCGCCGGTGCTCAGTTCTGGGTCGTCAAGCCATCGATTTCCCTGGCGGGCATCACGGGCCTGGAAGCGTTGGTCAAGGGCAACTACATTGCCGTGCGCCCGGGCGACAAAGGCGGAGCGCCGCAGCGGGAGTTCGAAGCGAGGGCGAAGGCGCCGCCGTTGGACCTGCGTTCACCCGGGCTGCATCTGGTCTTGTTGACCGAGAATCTCGGTTCGCTGGAGGTCGGTAGCCCGATCCTCTACAAGCAGGTAAAGGTCGGGTCGGTGCAGAGCTATCAGTTCTCGCGCAAGAAGAAGCAGTTGATCATAGGTGTGCACATCGAGAAGGAATACGAAGGACTGGTCAACGGCTCCACGCGATTCTGGAACGCCAGCGGCGTCACCCTCACGGGTGGTTTGACCGGCGGGATCCAGGTCAAGAGCGAATCCCTGCAAAGCTTGATGGCCGGCGGGATCGCTTTCGAAACACCGGAGCCCAACGTGCCGCTGAAACGACGCATCCCACGCTTCCGTTTGCACGAGGATCGTGAAGCCGCGCAGCAACGAGGCACCGTCGTGACGATCAAAGTCGATCGTGCCGACGGTTTGCGCAGCGGCACGCCGATCCGGTTCAAGGGCTTGGATGTGGGCAAGATCGAGGACGTCGACCTGAGCGCCGACATGCAGTCCGTGCTGGTCACCGCACGTATCACCGAAGTGCCGGAGCGTATCGCCCGCACCGGGACTCAGTTCTGGGTGGTCAAGCCAGAGTTGGGTTTGATGAAGACCTCCAACCTGGAAACGCTGGTGACCGGGCAGTACATCGAAGTGCAACCCTCGCCGAAAAGCCTGGGTCCACAGAAACACTTCGTGGCTTTGGCTGAGCCACCCGAAAATGCCGTGCCTGAGGCGGGCTTGAGCCTCGTGTTGAGTGCGGCCCGGCGTGGTTCGTTGAAGATTGGCGTCCCGGTGACCTACCGCGAAGTGACCGTCGGCAAGGTCACGGGATACGAGCTGGGCCAGACGGCGGACCGGGTGCTGATACATATCCTGATCGAGCCCAAATACGCACCATTGGTGCGCAGCGGTACACGTTTCTGGAACAGCAGCGGCTTCGGCCTGGACTTCGGCCTGTTCAAAGGCGCGACGGTGCGGACCGAATCGCTGGAGACGCTGATCCAGGGCGGTATCGCTTTTGCAACGCCGGATGGCGAGCGGATGGGCAACCCGGCACGACCGGAGCAAACCTTCCCACTGTTCGACAAGTTTGAAGATGAATGGCTGACCTGGGCGCCGAAGATCAGTCTCGGCAAGTAAGCTATTTGGATGTGATCCTGTGGCGGGAAGCAGGCTCCCTCGCCACAGGGATGTGTGTCTAGTCCTGAAATAGGTTTACACCTGTTTCAGTCTCAAAACGCCCGATGCACCGCATCGGGCGTTTTGTATTTCAGGGCCAGATGAGGTCGCTTACGGTTATAGATTTCTATCGATTCCTCAACCATGCGCTTGGCTTGGGCAAGGTCTTTGGGACGGTGTAAAAGAAATTCTGTTTTCAGAATCCCATTCACTCGTTCCGCTAGAGCATTTTGGTAGCAGTCGTAGCCATCAGTCATCGAACACATGACGCCATGCTTGGCGTGCAGCTTTTGATAGAGATCAGAGCAGTATTGCGAGCCCCGATCGGAGTGATGTACCAGCGGCTGATTGGTTCTTCGGTGTCGAAGAGCTTTTCTCATCGCCAGGATGACTGACTCGGTATGCAGGCTTTCATGCACATGATGGCCGACTATTTTGCGCGAGAACGCATCAGTGATCAGACTTACGTAAGCGACGCTTTGCTCGGTCGGTAAATAGGTTATATCCGCCACCCAGACCTGTTCCGGGCCGGTGGCAGTGACCTGGTCAGGGCCGGGCTTGAGCCGATTTGGATGTCGATGGAAGCGATGATGACTGTCGGTCGTCTTGTGATAAGCGCGTTTGCGTGGGACCAGTTGTCGATGATCCCGCAAAATATCGAACAACCGATCTCGGCCTACCGTTTGCGTCAGTTCAGGTTCGGATTTCATAAGGCCATGCAGCTTGCGGGTGCCCAACCGGGGCATTTCAAGGCGTGTCTCCAGCACAAACCCCAGCACCTTTTGCGCGTGGCTAGCTCGCGCGTCGTAAGCTCGATTGCGCTTGTAATACGCCTGCCGTGAGATGCCCAGAAACTGGCAAGCCCTGGTAACACTCAGGTCTTCTATTTGCCCTTGGCTGAGGACTTGCCGGATCGCTTTTTTACGACAGAAACACCGTAATCGTTCTTCAGCACGTCAACGACAGCTTCAAAAAATTGGGCTTTCTGGTTGGCAAGGGCCAGCTTTTCTTCCAGCTCCTTGATTCGCTGCTCTGGTGTCAGCGGCAAATTTGGCTCGGCCATCGGTCGGTTCCTCTGGGCACGAATGGAGGCGCCTTGGCTCCAGTCCTGCCGTCCATGCTTGCGTAACCACACCAACACAGTCGACCGGCCCTGGATCCCATAACGCCGTTGAGCCTCTTTATAACTCAGTTCGCCCTTTTCAACCTGATCGACGACCGCCAATTTAAAGCTCAGCGTGTAATCACGCTGACTGCGCTTTTTTCCTGAATCCATTGGTTCCTCCTGAGGATAGGTCAGAAGGTGTAAACCTTATTCAGGACGAGACAGTGATAACAAAAAGGCCGCGATCCAATGGATCGCGGCCTTTTTCACATCCAGCTAATCACTTCAAACCGCATCCAGCTCCGGCTCATCGGCCTGGACGTTCATCGTGGCCTTCACCGCATCGTGGCGACGGATGTACTTCCAGTCCGCCTCATCGATGTAGATGCCGTTCGGGCCGCTGCCGCCTTCCAGGTCGATAGCGACACTGGCGCAGACTTGCGGCTTCACACTGGCCAGGATCGGCACGAAGCCCAGCTGCAGGCTGGTTTCCAACAGTGCGGCCTGGTTTTTCTCGTCGATGTCTGCCGCTTCGTCGAGATAGTACGGCAGGCGCACGCGACCGGCCTGTTCGCGGTCCATCAAGTGCAGCAACAAATACATGTTGGTCAGCGCCTTGATGGTCATGGTGGTGCCGTTGGACGCCGCTCCGTCGATGTCGGTATGGATCACGGGCTGGCCGTTGACCTTGGTGATCTCGAACGCCAGTTCGAACAGGTCCTTTAGGCCGAGCTGGTTGTGGTTCGCCGCCACCAGCCGCGCCAGGTATTCCTTGGCTTCTTCGTTCTTGTTGTCCTGCTCGGCACTCTGGCTGAGGTCGAACACCGACAGCGTCTCGCCTTCCTCGTACTGGCCGGCGCTGTGGATGATCTGGTCGATGTGCTTGAGCGCTTCCTTGTTCGGCGCCAGGACGATACGGAAGCTCTGCAGGTTGGACACCTGGCGCTTGTTGATCTCGCGGTTGAACAGCGCCAGTTGGTGTTCGAGGCTGTCGTAATCGCTGCGGATGTTGCGCAAGGTCCGGGCGATGTCGGTCACCGCCGCACGGCGCGCCTTGCCCAGGGTCAGGGCCTCGTCGGTGCGGTGGGCATAGGCGTTGATCAGCAGTTGCAGGCGCCGCTCCATGTCGTCTTCGCTGTCGAACTTGGCCACGCCCTTGAGTCGCACCTGGGCATACAGCGCTTCGATCTGGCCGTCGACTCGCAGCAAGCCTTGCCAGCTGTCCTGGTAGTCGTTGAGCAGCGGCAGCAGGTTGTCCATGGAATCGTCGACCGGGTCCATGAACGGCGTGCCGAACGGCAGGTCCGCGGGCAGCAATTGACGACGGCGCAAGGCGTCGTCGAGGGTGCGCTGCTTGGCTTCCATATCGGCGATCTGCCGGCCCACCAGTTGCAACTTGGCGGACAATTGCTGGACGCGTTCGGTGAAGGCATCGCTGGAGCGCTTGAGTTCGTCCTGGGCGGCTTCCATCTGCGCCAGTTGCTCGAGTTTCTCGCCCTCTTCGGCGCTCAAGGTCTGGGTGCGCCGGAAATCTTCCAGGGCTTTCTGCGCGTCGAGAACCTGCTGGTACAGCGCCTCGGTCTGGGTCTTGCTGGCGGCGCGGTCGGCGGCCACGGCTTGCTGGGTCTTGAGCTGCTTGAGCTCTTTTTCCAACCGTTCTTTCTGATCGCGCAGCGCAGCGCGGTCGGCCAGGGCTTGCAGGGCGGGAGGCTCGATGTGGGACAGGTCGATGGACAGGCCCGGCACTTCGAAGCGCTCGCCCTTGAAGCCGTCCAGGATCAGCTCCATGGATTTGACCCACTCGCCGTTTTCATCCAGCGCGATGCCGTGCTCACCCAGTGGCAGGCTGAACAGGGCGCTGTTGAACAGGCGCATCAGGCGTTCGACGTCCTGTTGCGAGAATTCCTCGCGCAGACGGGCGTAGCTGTTGTTGTCGGCGTGATCGAGTTGTTGCTTGACCGACTTCAGGCGCTTTTCCAGGTCCCGCAGGCGTTCTTCCAGGTCTTCGGCGCTGAATTGCCGGGACTGGGCCAACGCGCCGGCCAATTCGTCGTGGGCGTCCTTGGCGGCGAGCAGTTGCTGTTCCAGGACCTTGACGTCGTCCACCAGGGCAAAGCGATGCTTGAGCACCGACAGCTCGCCGAGCCAACGCTGGATGCCACTGATTTCCCGCTCCAGGCGCATCAGCTCCTGGGTGCCGCCGCGCTGGTCGTTCTGCAGCGAGTCCTGCTCGTTGCGATAATGTTCGGCCTGGAGGGTCAGCTCTTCCTTGCGCGCGCTGGCGTAGTCCGACCAAGTGCCCAGCAGTGAGTCGAGCAACGGCGAGAGGCGATGCAGTTTGCCCCGCAGGACATCGCGCTGTTTCACGCCATTGGCCAAGGCTTCCACCAGCGGACCGGCCGCCACCAGGGAGTTGTAGTCCTGCTCCATGCGTCGTACGTCGCGGAAGGCTTCTTCGCACGCGGCGATGTAGTCCACGCTACCGGAGCGCAGGCTGTGCTCGAACGCGTCGAGGAACAGTTGCTTGAGCTTGGCCGCGGTGATTTCGCGCATGTGCAGCAGGTTGATGAACAGGGCGCGGAAGGTCTTGAGGCTTTGCTCACTGGTGGAACGCAGCGGGATCAGCGTCAGGTCCAGCGGGATCGAGGTGTGGCCACCCACCAACAGGCGGCGCAGTTCATCGGGCTTGAGTTCGTAGGCTTTCAGGCCTTCGCGCTCCAGATTGGTGAACAGCTCTTTCTGACGCAGGCAGGTGTCGTCTTTCTGATAATGGGCCAGGTCCAGTTTGCCGGCATAGGCAAAGAACTGGTGACCGAAACCGCCGCCAGGGCCGCGACCGACCACGCCAATCACGTGCGGGCCGTGGGGCAGGGCGACTTCCACCAGGATGTAGCTGGTGTCCGAGGCAAAGTAGAAGCGCCGGGATTGTTCCAGGCTGTACTTGCCGAAGCTCATGTCCGACATGCGCGCCAGGATCGGGAACTGCAAGGCGTTGATCGAGGCGGATTTACCCAGATTGTTCGCGCCATACACCGACAGCGGTTCTTCCAGGGGAAACAAACCGAGGCTGTAGCCGGCGGTGTTCAAAAGGGCAAAGCGGCGGATGCCGTAGCGTTCCTTGCTCATGCGTCGGTCTCCTGTTCTTCGGCAATGGCGCGGGCCAGTGCGTCTTCTTCGCTTTCACCCTCGAATTCGCTGAGGTCCAGCGGATCATCGGTCTGCAGCAGTTTTTCATCGCTGTCTTCGTCGATCAGCACCGGCGCCGGCAACGGCAGCACGCTGTGCAGGCTGGCGGCCAGGTCGCGGTCCTGCTGGACGGACAGGCAGACATCGAGGAAGCGATGCATCGGCGGCAGGAAGCGGTACACGCCGTTCTCTTCGCTGGCAAAACCCAGTTGGGTCATGCGTCGCATGATTTTTTCTTCCAGCTCTTCCTGGGTCTGCACTTCGGCCTGGATGAACAGGTCGCGGTATTTCTCCAGCAATGAAGGCAGTTCATCGCGGCCCAGGCTGCCGCCGTCGAGCACAGCGATCGGGTCGCGGCCCTGGTCGGCCAGGTGCTCGACCAGAATGAAGGTGAACAGAGCCAGGCGCTGGGCGGTCTTGTTCACTGCGGCGGCGGCCAGGTCCGGCACGAAGTAGTAGAAGCCACGTGTGTCGCACACCAGCTCGAAGCCCAGGGCCTTGAACAGCGTGCGGTATTGGTCCTGGAAGTTCGACAGTTGCGCGTACAGCTCCGGGTCGCGGCGGCTGACGTGATAACCCTTGAACAGCTCGCGGAAGATCGGCGCCAGCTGGGACAGTTCGGATAGATCAAGATGCATGGGGGATGCTCGCAGAATCCTCGGCGGCGGTGTCGCCGGCCGAGAGCAGGGCGAAGGAGCGCAGGCTGACCTGATGCTCGTGAGTGTGGTATTCGCGGCGCTCCAGACGCTCGCGCTTGAAGCGTTTTTCCCGCGACAGGCGCGAGAACCAGTACAGCAATTCGTCGGTGGCGCCGTCCGGCTCTTGCTCCAGCAGCCAGGTCATCAAGTCCGGCATCGGCAGGGCGTCTTCGCAACGCTCGACCATCTCGCGCACGGTGCGTGGCGCACGCGGCGCATCGCCGCCCTTGTGGGTCTTGTGGGACTTGGGGAAGCGTGCCGGTTTCGGCTCGAAACGGGCCAGGGCATAGACATAGGCCTCGACCTGGCTGGCGCTGCCCAAAAACGTACTTTGCGGACGGGTGAACAGCGGCATGGCGGCTTGCGGCACGGCATCGATGCCCTTGCGGCGAATGGCGGCCAGGGCCAGCGCCGCGCCACGGGTCACGGCGTTGTGCCGGCGGGCCTCTTCGCGCAGCGGCAGCAGCAATTCCCGGGCATGACGCAGGGTCAACTGGGCGCTGGTCTGCATCTCCAGGATGCGCGCGTGGGTGCGCAGCAGCATGTCGTCGTCCACCAAGTGGCCGAGGCGTTGCTGTTCGGTGAGCATGCGCAACAGTACGTTCTCGACTTTGCGCACGCCTTGCTCGAAGGCGCCGTCGGCGTTCACCAACTGGATCATCGGCTCGACGTATTCGTCCCAGGTCGCCAGTACTTCGGCGTAGCGCTGGCGCAGCGGGATCTGCCGGTCGCTGGTCTTGGCCCGTTCGGCCACTGCCACCAGGGCCTGTTCGTCGTTGGCGAGTTTTTTGAGGACGTCGCGCACGCGCATGTCCAGCAGGCGCAACTGGCGGGCCAGGTCATTGCCGTCGCGCACGTCGAAGGCGTCCTGGATGTAGCCGGCCAGGCGCTCGAGGTGCCGCAGGTAGGCTTCGATCTCCAGGCACAGGCCCAGGCGGTGCTCGCGGCGCAGGTAAGCGAGGAAGTCATGGATCTGGGCATTGAGCTCGAAACGGTTCGGGCTTTTCGCCACCGGCACGAGGATATCCAGGCGGATCCACACGTCCAGCAGGTGGGTAATGTCCTGGGGCGTGCTGTCCAGTTGTTGGGCGGCCAGCTGTGAACGCAATTCGTTGAGGCTCAGGGTGCCCTGGTCGAAGTGCTCGCACAAAGGTTCCAGCAATGCCCAGTGTTCAGCGAGGGCGCGCAAGACGCGCTTGGGTTCGATCATCGCAATGGCCGTCGGGTTGGCAATTAAAAGCGGCGATTGTACTGCATCGGGCCGGTTGCGATTCACCCCTTGGACGGACTGTCGTCGTCTATTGAACAACTAATGAAGCGACAGGGAAGCGATCCGCGCCGAAGGACGGTAGAATCCCTTCCACTTTCAGTTATCCACAAGTGGCCGACCCTTGCTTATCGAGTCCCGTCGCCGCGCCTATCTGACCGCCATGCAGGTGGTCAACTGGCTGCCGCGTACCGAATTGCCGTTCGCCGCCCCGTCGCGGCCCGAGCTGCTGGATGCGCCCGAACCGGAGGAAGTTGCGCCGGCAGTGGTGGCGCCTGTGGCCAAGACCGTTGCCGAACCGGTTGCGCCTGCCGCCGAGCGGCCGAAAATCGAAGTCCCGCGTCCGAGCCTGGCCTCGACCCGGACGAATGCCAAACCGGTAGAAGAAGCCGACGAAGCGCCTGCCCCGGTCAAGGTCGCCCACGTGCCGCCGCCGCGCTTCGCCCTGCAATTGCTGCGCGCCGGGCGCTGCCTGTTGCTGGTGGAGTTACCCACAGGCGAGCCGTTCCAAAGCCGCGATCCCGCTTACCTGCTGCTCAAGGACATGCTGCGCGCCGCCGGCCTGCCGGACAGCCCGCAGATCATTGGCGAACCGGTGCGTTGGCCGTTGTTGTCACGGGGTACGATGGACCAAGGGCCAGAGGCGGCGCGTGATTTCGTCCAGGGCTTCGTTTCGGCGCGGCTCGAAGACGAGCCCTGCGTGTGCCTGTGGTTGATCGGTCTGCCGGCGGTAAGGTTTGCCGGGGAGGCGGATGCCGAGGCGTTCAACCGCGAGCTGCAGGTCGAAGGCCTGGGCTCGGCCTGGGCGTTGCCCGGGCTGGAACTCTTAATGGAAACGCCACAGCACAAGGCTGACGTCTGGCAAGCCATGCGCCGGCTGATGGCGCGCTGGAAAGAATCGAATGAGTGACGCTGTATCGTTCCGCCCGATGACCGAGGCTGACCTCGACGCTGTGCTGAAGATTGAATTCGCGGCCTACAGTCATCCCTGGACCCGTGGGATATTTCTTGATGGGCTGGGCAAATACCAGATCTGGCTGATGTTCGAAGGCGAGCAACAGGTGGGTCATGGGGTGGTGCAGATCATTCTGGATGAGGCGCACCTGCTCAACATCACGGTCAAACCGGAAAACCAGGGGCGGGGCCTTGGCCTGCGGCTGTTGGAGCATTTGATGTCGATCGCCTACAAGGCAGAGGCGCGTGAGTGCTTCCTGGAAGTACGCGACAGCAACCGCACGGCGTTCCGGCTGTATGAGCGCTATGGCTTCAACGAGGTTGGGCGCCGGCGCGATTATTACCCTGCAGTGGGTGGGCGCGAGGATGCGGTGGTCATGGCGTGTACCTTGGTGGATTGATTCGACTGGACTGCCGCCATCGCGAGCAAGCTCGCTCCCACAAGATCAGTGGCGCACTCAAGGCCTGTGGACACGAAATCCAGTGGGAGCGGTGGCGGTTACTGGTCAACGCTTGCCATCGAGCGGATCGATATCAGCCATTTCCGCTTCGTCCAGCCCATCGCCTCCCCCTATATCGTTTTCACCCACGACGCTCAGGTCCCAGTCGGCCTGTTCATCCTCGCCGGCCTCTTGGGCGTCCCGGGCGCCGTCTTCGCGGATCAGGGTTTCAGGGCTCATGTCATCGTCGGTCGGTTGGCGGTCGTCCATCGAGGCCCCCGTCATGCCCGCTTCACGCACACGCTCATCCGGCATCAGTTGCTCGCGTTCGTCCTCCGGCAATTCATCTCCGATCCTGGCGTCGTATTCATCGTCATCGAATTCCAGCTCACGCATCGAGCCCATGCGGTCTTCGTTGTCGTCGATGGGTTCCGGTTGCACCGCATCGTAGGGACGTCGTGAATCATTCATGGCAATTCCTCCTACTGTGGGCCTTACTAGGAGTCGACCGAAAGCGGGGCCAGGAATTCCAATGCATTGCCGACGTGACCTCGACCGGCGGTCGTCTGTCACAGTTGCGCACTCTCTATCGAGGCTGGACAGCATGAATGAATTACAAGATCTGATTGATAACAACGCGCGCTGGGCCGATGCGATCAAGCAGGAGGATCCTGACTTCTTCGCCAAGCTGGCTCGTCAGCAGACCCCTGAATACCTGTGGATCGGCTGTTCCGATGCGCGGGTGCCGGCCAACGAAATCGTCGGCATGTTGCCGGGTGATCTGTTTGTGCACCGCAACGTTGCCAACGTGGTGTTGCACACCGACCTGAACTGCCTCTCGGTCATCCAGTACGCGGTCGATGTGCTCAAGGTCAAGCACATCCTGGTGACGGGGCACTATGGCTGCGGCGGTGTGCGTGCTTCGATGCAGGACCGCCAGTTGGGCCTGATCGATGGCTGGCTGCGCTCGATTCGCGACTTGTACTATGAGCATCGCGATGCGTTGGCCAAGCTGCCCACCGAAGAAGAGCGCGTGGACCGCTTGTGCGAACTCAACGTAATCCAGCAGGTGGCGAATGTTGGCCACACCAGCATTGTGCAGAACGCCTGGCACCGAGGGCAGAAGTTGTCGATTCATGGCTGCATCTACGGCATCAAGGATGGCCGCTGGAAAAGCCTGGACACCACGATCAGCGGTTTCGAGCAGTTGCCGCCGCAATATCGTTTGCGCCCGGTAGATGCACCCTGAAATAGGGCGTTTCAGTCGCGATGACAACGACGCCGCCAGTGACGCAGGAATTCCATTCCTTGCTCGTTCGGCGATTCGTCATAGCCGGTAATCCAGCCGTGACAGTTGGACGAGCCGCACCGGCAGGCGAATTGCCGATACAGCTTCTGTTCGGTACTGGCGTAGTCCATCGTCAGGCAATCGCCTTCTCGGATGTCGGTCAGGGACCATAGCCACAGTTCGCTCATGTCCAGAAAGACGTTCGGGTTGCACGAATGCAGCAGCAGCCCGGCGAAGTGTGGGTCGTACATGTGAACATTCGGCAGGACCTGCAATGTATGCAGGCGTCGGCGACTGACCAGCAATCCCGAAACCCTGCACATTCGCGTCATGGCGGCGAATTGCTTCCGTGCGACGATTCCGTTGCCGCGTCCGTCTTTCGTCTGATGCACTTCGAAATCGTGCACTGAGGGATAACCCTGTTGACTGCTGAGTTGGGTTTCCAGGTAAATGCAGGCCCGACTCCTGGGAGCAGCGCGACCAGCTTTAAACGTGTTCATGACAATCCTTGTCGGTGCCAGGCACTCGACTTTGCAGCGATGGCGTCCTGCCAACGGTTGTTAAAAACCCCGATAGCTTCCGCCAAACGGCGGGCGGTTTCTACTGTCGACTCTGACAGGTGCCATAAGCACATTCCCGTGTGAGCGGTGGCTTACACGGGAACGCTTGGCAGTCTCTACACGGCTTCGGCAGGCAATGGCATCGGCACTTTCAGCTGCTGCAGTTCCGATTTGACCGGTGCTGTCGCACATTTCTTCTGCGCATCCGCCTCGCTCAGTTTACGAACCGAGGTGTAGAACAACTCGCAAGTCTTCTCCTTTTGCGTCACCTGCCAGGTTTGCGTGCACTGGTTCAGCAATGTGCTCGGGTCGGTGCCTGGCTTGCTGCCCATTCCGGCTTGCCAGCAGGCGGCGCTCAGGTCCTGGCCCATGACTTTCAAGCCGGCGGCGTCGGCCTTGGCCTGATCACCGTCGTAGCTGTCCGGGTCAGCGGCATACCAGATGTAGCTGGGGTGGTTGGAGCCGAGCACCGGAACCTTGGTCCCGCTGCCAGTTGTAATGGTCGCCAGGCCGAGCACATTCACGGTCGGGCCGTACTGGGTCTTGATCCAGTCCCGGACGGGCGCGCCGAAGGCCACCATTGGCAACGCGGCGCCGCTTGAGGACCGGGTAACCTGGGAAACCATGGTGGTCTGGTAATCGTTGAAGTAACTGTAGAGCCCCGCCAGTGTGCTGCCCGCGTTGGACGGTGCCGCGATGGGCGCGATGTCGATGATGGTCTGGTAAGCGGGCGTGTTTGGCGCGGCGATGCCATTGACGGTCAGCAGCGTGGCCCAGCGATCGGTGGTGGCCGACTCGAGGTAATCCTGGGCCTGGGTCAGGGAATAATCCGGCGGGAAGTGCAGCAGCTCGACACTCTTGCGGTTGTCCAAGGCCATGCCCAACGGTAGGAACAAGTACCAGTTGTAGGCCCATTTCTTGTCGTTGTTGAGTTTGGTGGCGCCGTTGTACGCAAGGTCGCCGGCATCGAGCAGGGCCTTCAGCGGTTGGCCATAGCTCTTCGGCACGCCGCTGATGTTGGCGTAGACGGTGCCGTTGTCGCTTTTGACGCTGACCTTGGCCGCGTCGTAGCCGTCGCGCTGCACGCTTTGGGTCAGGTAATGCTCGACGGTCTGTTCCAGTGTCCAGTCGCGAAAACAAATGACGTTGCAGTTGTTGGGATAAGCGAAGAGACGGGTGACGCGTTCGGTGCTGCCAAGGTTTACATCGATGTCGGCGGCTTGGGCGGTGGCGCTCAAGGCCAGGGCGGCGAGAGGAAGTACGGCGAGTTTGAACATGCTCAGATCCTTTTCAGCGTGGGCCCCTCGAAACAGGGTGTATCCATACTGAAACAGACGGAGCCGAAGAAGAAGTGGGCCGATGGAAAAATCGGCCCTTTTTTATGGCTTTATGGCATCACCGGCGGGGAATACGCTAACGTCGTCCCGAGCGCCCATAGCAGCACCAGCACCAATGGCGTGTGCACCAGCAACTGCACGAAGGAAAACCCGATCAGGTCCCTGGCCTTCAGCCCCAGCACGCCGAGCAGTGGCAGCATGTAGAACGGGTTGATCAGGTTAGGCAGCGCTTCGGCGGCGTTATAGATCTGCACGGCCCAGCCCAGGTGATAGTTCAGGTCGTTGGCCACCTGCATCACATAAGGCGCTTCGATGATCCATTTACCGCCGCCGGAAGGAATGAAAAAGCCCAGCACCGCCGAATAGACGCCCATCAACAAGGCGTAGGTGTCATGGTTGGCGATTTGTACGAAAAAGGTCGAGATATGGTGGGCCAATGTCTGTGCGTCGCTGCCCTTGACCGTGGTCAGCAGCGCGGCGATCGAGCCGTACAGTGGGAATTGGATCAACACGCCGGTGGTGGTCGGCACCGCGCGGGCCACTGCGTCAAGAAAACTGCTCGGCCGCCAATGGAGCAAGGCGCCGAGCATGATGAACAGGAAGTTATAGGTGTTGAGCCCGGAAATGGCACTGATCGCCGGCTTGGTCGAAAACTCATGGAACAGCCAGCCGGCGGCCAGCAGGACCAGGGCGATGGTCAACAGTGGGCTGTGTTCCAGCCACTCCCCGGGTCGAGTGCGCGGTTGCAGCGCCGGCATGCTGAAACTGGGGTCGATCCCGCAGGCTTCGGCATCACGCGCGCTGTTGGGGCCAGGGGCGGTGGCATACGCGATGATCACCGAAATCACGATCAGCGCCAGCAGCATCACCCCGGACTGCCAGAGGAAGATCGTCTGGGTAAACGGAATGACGCCGGTAATCGACAGGATTGACGGCGGCAAGCTTGCCGGGTTGGCTTGCAATTGCGCGGCCGAGGAGGACAACCCCAGCGCCCACACCGCGCCCAGGCCCAGATAAGCGGCGGCACCGGCAGCGCGATAATCCATCTTCAAGTCGGTGCGGCGGGCGAGGGCGCGCACCAGCAAACCGCCGAACACCAGCGACAGGCCCCAATTTAATAGTGACGCGATCATGGAAATCAGTGCCACCCACGCCACGGCGGAACGGCCGTTCTTGGGAATGCGCGCCAGGCGGTCGATCAGCTTGACGGCCGGTGGCGAACTGGCGACCACGTAGCCGCCAATCACCACGAACGCCATCTGCATGGTGAAGGGGATCAGGCTCCAGAACCCATCGCCGAAGGCCATGGCGGCCGCGGTGGGCGTGGCGCCAATGAGCTGCGTCGCCAAGGCAACCACCAGTACCGCCAATGCGGCAAAGACCCAGGAGTCGGGAAACCAACGCTCGGCAAAATTGGAACAGCGCAGCGCAAAGCGGGCGGAACGGCTGTCTTCAATGTCAGTGGTCACGGCAATTACCTCGGTTTTTTATGGTTATCGGTATCTGGGGCGACGAAGCATTGGCGGTCGGACGCCAACAATGGAACATTTCAATGACCGTGGGAGACGGACCGGCGTTCGAGCACGACCTGATTATTTTTCAGACCGACCAGCGGCACTCTTTAGAAAAAAAATGCCGGGCCGATGGCAAGGGAATAGCAGTATTTCTCCTGCCTGCCGGAGCTTGCCATGTTCAACAATCGCCTGAAGCAGGAGCTGCTCGCTCTTCGCCAAGAACTCTCCAGCCTCATGCAAGTGAAAGAGAGCCTGGATCGAGAAATGCTGGGCCTGACCCTCGATGCCGAAGGGCGGATACAGTCCGTCAACCAAAACTTTCTCGATGACATGCAGTACAAGAGCCAAGACTTGATTGGCCGGTCTGTCGAGGATCTGGTTCCGGCTTACCTGAAGTCCAACGAATTCCAGATTCGCTTCAAGACGGCGTTGACCCGTGGCGAGCACTTCTCCGGCGCCGTGCGCCTGACGCGAGGCGACGGCAAAGAGGCCTGGTTGCGCTCGATCCTCCAGCCGGTACGCAATGCTGACGGGCGAATTCGTTTTTTCTCGATGTACTCCAACGACCTGACCCGCACCATCGAAAATTCCCGCGAGCACGAAAACCTGATTGGCGCCTTGGTGCGTTCGACGGCGGTGATCGAGTTCGACCTGGGCGGGCACGTGTTGACGGCCAATGATCGTTTCCTCAACGCGATGGGTTACAGCCTGGCGCAGATCAAGGGCAAGCACCACCGCACGTTTTGCGAGCCCGAGGAATACAACAGCGCGACCTACCAGCACTTCTGGAAGCGCTTGAACAGCGGCGAGTTCGTGGCCGGGCGTTTCAAGCGCATCGACAGTAACGGTCGCGAAGTGTGGCTGGAAGCCTCTTACAACCCCGTGGTCGACGCCAACGACCGTCTGTACAAAATCGTCAAGTTCGCTACCAACATCACTGATCAGGTCAACCAGGAAAAAGCCGTCGCCGAGGCTGCCAGCATCGCCTACAGCACATCGCAGCAAACCGACCATTGTGCCCAGCGCGGTACTACCGTTGTGACTCAGGCCGTGGATGTGATGCGCGACCTGGCGCGGCACATGCAGACTGCCGGCCAGGGGATCGAGGCATTGAACGAGCAATCGGTGGTGATCGGTACCATCGTCAAGACCATCAGCGGCATCGCCGAACAGACCAACCTGCTGGCGCTCAACGCCGCCATTGAAGCCGCTCGGGCCGGCGAACAGGGCCGCGGGTTTGCGGTGGTAGCCGATGAAGTACGGCAATTGGCGTCGCGTACCAGCCAGGCAACCGATGAGATCGTCGGCGTCGTCCGCCAGAACCAGGACATGGCACGCAATGCCGTGGCGCTGATGACCGACGGTCAGCACCAGGCCGAACAAGGCCTCGCCCTGGCGGCCGAGGCGGGGAGCGTGATCGTCGAGATCCAGGACGGGGCGAAGAAGGTCGTGGATGCGGTGAGCCAGTTTGCCAACCAGTTGTCGACCTGATCGACGAGCGCTCAGTCGCCCAGCGCTTCTCCTTCTCGTCGCGGATCCGCCCCGCCAGCCAACGAGGCTTTCCCTTGGCCATCGCGCACCCGGACAATCGCCTGGGTGCCGCTGGTCATGTCGATCTCGCTCACCGCGTGACCTTTGTCTTTCAGCGCCTGGATCAGCGTCGGGCTGAATTGCCCCTGTTCCAGCTCCGTGGGGCCGTTGCGGCTGCCGAAGTTGGGCAGGTTGATGGCCTTCTGCGGATCCAGATTCCAATCCAGCAGGCCGATCACTGACTTGGCAACGTATTCAATGATCTGCGATCCCCCCGGTGAACCGACCGCAGCCAGCAGTTCGCCATTCTGACGGTCGAAGATCAGTGTCGGCGCCATGGACGAGCGCGGGCGTTTGCCGGGTTCGACGCGGTTGGCGACTTTCTGCCCATTCTCTTCGGGGATGAACGAAAAGTCCGTCATCTGGTTGTTGAGCATGAAACCCTGGACCATCAGGTGCGAGCCGAACGCCGACTCGACCGTGGTCGTCATCGACACGGCACCGCCCTGGTCATCCACGGCCACTACTTGCGACGTGGAAATGCGCAGGGGCGAGCGGTCCGGGGCGAAGGCCACTTGTACGCCCGGTGGTGTCCCGGGCTTGGCAACGCCCATGCTGCGTGGGCCGATCAGGCTTGCGCGGCTCGTCAGATAACCGGGGTCGACCAGGCCTTTGACCGGTACGGGAACAAAATCCGAGTCGGCGACATATAAAGCGCGGTCGGCGTACGCCAGGCGTTCAGCTTCGGCGATCAGGTGCACCGCTTCGGGCGCGGGCTCGATGCCGGCAGGTTTGTCGGACTTGTGCGGTTTCAACGCCGCGAGGGACATGCGACTGTCACGCTGTTCCAGGCTTTCCAGTGTCCCGAGGATTTGCGCCACGGCAATGCCACCCGAAGACGGCGGTGCCATGCCGCAGACCTGCCAGCGCTTGTAGTCGGTACACAACGGGGCACGTTCCCGGGCGGCATAGCCCTCGAGATCCTTTAGCGAAAGGCTGCCTGGATTGGCGTGCCCCTGGACCTTGGCGACCATCTCCTCGGCGATGGGCCCTTCGTACAACGCATCCGGCCCTTCGTTGGCAATGCGTTGGAGGGCACGCGCCAGCGCGGGGTTTTTCAGCAGTGTGCCGGCCGCCTTGGGGCTGCCGTCGGCGTTCAGGAAATACGCGGCCATGTCGGGCGAGCCCGGCAAGGACACATCGGACGCAATCATCGAGTGCAACCGGGGGGAAATCCTGAATCCCTTGTCTGCCAGCGCAATCGCCGGCTCGAACAGCGCGGCCCATTTGAGGCGACCATGCTTGCGATGGGCCAGCTCCAGCGCTCTTAACACGCCCGGCGTTCCCACCGAGCGCCCGCCGATCTGCGCGGCGGTAAACGGCATGGGTTTGCCATCGGCCTGGAGAAACAGCTTTTCGCTGGCGCCGGCCGGTGCGGTTTCGCGCCCGTCATAGGTTCGCACCGCCTTGCCGTCCCACAGCACAATGAAGGCACCGCCGCCGATACCGGAAGATTGCGGCTCCACCAAGGTCAGCACCGCCTGCATGGCGATCGCCGCGTCGATGGCCGAACCGCCGCGCCGCAACATTTCCCGGCCGGCTTCGGCGGCAAGCGGGTTCGCCGCGGCGGCCATGTGTTTATCCGCGTGGCGTGTCTGTAGGTCGGTGCGGTAGCCGGAAGCCATTTCCGGGGCAGTGGGCAATGGGGGAGCGATCGTGGAGGAGGGCGGAGCCTTACAAGCGACCAGTGCCAAGGCGACAGCCAGCAGCGAAACGGCTGACAGACGATGAAGATTCGGTTTGAGATCTGAAAGCACGGTGTCGCTCCGTCCATGGCTCGGGGATATTCAGGTCGACTGTAGCGATGCGAGACGCGAGGCGCAAATCAGCGGGGCGCGATTTCAGCGGCACGGCGTTATCCAGGGCAAAAAAAAGACTTATCTGTCGATAAGCCGATTTGAGTGCAGATTGGCTACACATGCAGGCCAATCAGGCGTTCTGCGCCTGGAGAAAAATCGAAAACAGCTCGGACTGGGACTTGATCCCCAGTTTGCTGTACATGTGTTTCTTGTGGACTTTCACGGTTTCGACGGAAATTTCCAGCTTGCGGGCGATTTCCTTGCTGGAACAGCCGCTGAGCATCAAGCGCCCGACGTCCAGTTCCCGCGCGGTCAGATGTGCGCCTTTGAGCTGTTGGACTGACGCTTCCAGCTGCACGCGCCAGTCGGGCTGCGGCGGCGTTGGGGCAAGGGCCACCACTTCATTGATTTCGTAAGGCAGGCGCTGGCGCAGCAGGCCGAGGACCCAGGGCTGGATGAGTGACAGCAAGGCAATCTCCTCGCCACTGAACCGCTGCTTGCTGCCCAGCGACAGGCACAGCGTGCGGTCGCCTTCGAGCTGACAATTGAACTGCACTTCATCGGACACCACATTCAGACGGAAATAGCGCTGGTAATACTCAGTCAACTCGAAATGTTCCGGTGCGACTTCCGACAGGCGATACAGCCCGGTGCGCGACTGTTCGCGACAGGCGATATAGAACGGATCGAGCAAGTACAAACCCCGCAGATAGTCCTGGAAAAGCTGGTCCGGACTGCCATCCGCGGCCGGGCATTCGGCGAACACCTGCGGGCGCTGATCCGCACTGAAAAGCAGTGCCACCCAACTGTCGAAAGGCACGTATTGATCGAGCAAACGGACCAGCTGCGTCCAGAAATTGGGCTTGTCCAAGGCATCGATCAGTTGCCCGACCGAGCGGTGCCACGCGATGTCATCCAGCGAAAGTGTCATGCCTCTACCCCTATCGGGTTACCCCAGCGGCGTGATTTCCCGGCCGCGAGCTTGCTGCGCATACTGGCGCACAGACACCGACCGGGCAATCTTTCTACCCGCCTGGTCAAGAACAAGGAATACCCATGAAAGTTGAACTCGCCCAATTGGCGGGCCGTGATAACGATACGGCTTACAACCTGGAACGCGCCCTTGAGGCGATTGCCGCCTGTGCTGCCGACACGCAGATGATCGTATTTCCCGAAACGCACCTGATGGGCTTTCCGTCGCGTGAGGCATTGGCCGAAACCGCCGAACCGCTGGACGGCCCGACCGTCGGCGCGGTGCTCGCTGCGGCCCGGGAACAGGACATTGCCGTGGTAATCGGCGTGGCCGAGAGCGACGGCGGCCGTTTCTACAACACCACGTTGCTGATCACGCCTGAGGGCATTGCCCTGAAATATCGCAAGACGCACCTCTGGGCGTCGGATCAAGGCGTATTCGAGGCCGGTGATCGTTACGCCACGTGTGAGTGGAACGGTGTGCGGGTAGGCCTGCTGATCTGCTACGACATTGAATTTCCGGAAACTGCCCGGGCCCTGGCGCAACTGGGGGCCGAGCTGCTGATCGTCACCAACGGCAACATGGATCCGTATGGCCCGACTCACCGCACCGCAATCATGGCCCGCGCCCAGGAAAACCAGGCCTTTGCGCTGATGGTCAATCGGGTGGAAGAGGGCGATGGCGGGTTGGTATTCGCAGGCGGCAGTGCGTTGGTTGACCCGCTGGGCACGTTGTTGTTCGAGGCCGGACGTGAGCAAGGGCAGTTCTCGGTCGTGCTGGACCTGGATCAACTGACGACGGCGCGACGTGATTATCGGTATCTGGACGATCAGCGACTGAAAATTCCGGGAGAAATTATTGAGCATGCCTGCGGATTGCGGGAGCTGCTGATTCCTTCGCGTTGATCCTGATCCTGTGTCGCCAGGGCTAACGCCTTCGCGGGCAAGCAACACATTCCTGTTGGGCAAAAACCAGAACAACAACAACGTAACACCCGAAATTGCGCCGAACTCGGCTCTGCCATAAATCTAATAATTCGGAGTAGTCGCTCATGGCTCGTTTGCAACGTACCCTGTCATTGGGGTCGGTGGTGCTGTTCGGCATCGCTTACATGACACCGATCATTGTCCTCGGCACTTTTGGCATCCTCGCTCAATCCACATCCGGCATGGTCCCCGCTGCTTACCTGGCGGCACTGGTGGCGATGTTTTTCACCGCGATGAGCTATGGCCGAATGGCCGCGGCATTCCCCGTCGCCGGTTCGGCCTACAGCTACGTGCGCAAGGCAATCAGCCCGAAACTGGGTTTCATCGCCGGTTGGGCGGTATTGCTCGATTACCTTTTCTTGCCCATGGCGATCTGGCTGATCGGTGCGGCCTACCTTCATTCCGCGTTCCCGGCCGTTCCGCAGTGGCTCTGGGTGCTGGTGTTCATCGGCATCACGAGCGCGATCAACATCGTCGGTCTGAAATTGGCCAACGGCATCAACGCGCTGTTGATGCTGGTGCAGTTCCTCGTCCTGATCGCCTTCGTCGCGCTGTGCGTTCATTACGTCGGCGGGGATGCGAGCAAACCGTTGTGGTCGATCAAGCCGTTTTTCAACGGCGACATGCAGATGCCGTTGATCATGAGTGGCGCAGCCATTGCCTGTTATTCGTTCCTGGGGTTCGACGCGGTCAGCACCTTGACCGAAGAAACCCGCGACCCGCGCCGTACCATCCCGCGAGCGATCATGCTGATCACCCTGATTGGCGGATTGATTTTTGTCAGCGTGTCGTACTTTGTACAGATCGCACACCCGTCGTCGCAGTTCGACAGTGTCGACTCGGCGGCTTATGAAATTGCTCGTAATATCGGTGGCGACCTGTTCGTCTCGATCTTCCTGATCGGCCTGATCGTCGGCCAGTTCGCCTCGGGGCTGTCGGCCCAGGCCAGCGGCTCGCGACTGCTGTTCGCCATGGGCCGTGATGGCGTGCTGCCAAAATCGTTCTTCGGCACCTTGCACGAACGCTTTGGTACGCCGGTCAACAGCATCCTTTTGTGCGCCGTGGTCGCTTTGCTGGCGCTGAAACTGGACGTCACCACTTCAACCTCATTCATCAACTTCGGCGCGTTCCTGGCGTTCAGCCTGGTGAACCTGTCAGTGATCTTTCACTACTGGATCGGCGCGCAGAAGAAGGGGTTGCGTGAATTCGTGTTGTTCTTGCTGTTCCCATTTATCGGGCTGGCGGCGGGTCTATGGCTGATGGTCAGCCTCGATCACCTGGCGATCTATCTGGGGCTGAGTTGGCTGGCGATTGGCGTGGTGTACCTGGCGGTGCTGACGGGAGGTTTTCGTCGCCAGCCACCGGAGATGGATTTCCAGGAAGCCGCGTAAATCACCAGGCCCCGAGGGAACGGTTGAATCTTGCGGGGCATTCAGGGAGATATGCCCAGACACAAGAAAGCCCGCACTAGGCGGGCTTCTTGTTGTTCAAAGACACTCGAAAACATCTTTGAACAGGACTTGGTGGCTACACAGGGACTTGAACCCCGGACCCCAGCATTATGAATGCTATGCTCTAACCAACTGAGCTATGTAGCCAAGTGGCGCGCATTATTCGCTGGTAACGAAGATGTGTCAAGCGTAAATCCAAAATATTTCTCTGCACTTTCAACCGCTTATCCATCCTCGTCACCAACGCCCATCAACCGAGTTGAAATCTCCCTGTGTTTGCACTCAAGGCCTGGCTGCCTTGACTCAAGGTGTCCGCTGCCAGGTTCACTGCGCGGGCGCCCTCCAGCAAGCGCATGGCCGCCTGATCGACCTGCTGGATATTGCCGCTGACCTCGTCGGCGGTGCTCGCCTGTTCATCCACCGCGGTGGCGATTTGCGCCAAGGTGTCGGTGACGCTCTGTACGGCGCTGGCGATTTCCCCGAGGCGTTCGCCAAGGCCGGTGACGGCTTGTGCATCGGTCTGAGCCTGGCCGCAGGCGGCTTCCATCAGGCTGACGGCTTCGTTGACGGTGGCGCGCAGGCTGTCGACCGTCCCGGCGATTTGCTGCGTGGAAGACTGGGTGCGTTGCGACAGGCTGCGCACTTCATCCGCCACCACGGCAAAGCCCCGGCCTTGTTCACCGGCACGGGCGGCTTCGATGGCGGCGTTGAGCGCCAGCAAATTGGTCTGCTCGGCCACGCCGCGAATGGTATCGACCACCAGTTGGATCTGCTGGCCCTGTTCACTGACCCGGCCCAAGGCAGCGGCGGTTTCGTTGAGTCGCTGGTTGAGCTGCTGGATGCTCGCCGTTGTGCGCTGGCTGTCGCGACTGCTGTCGGCGGCGATGCGGCGGGTTTGTTGTGCGCTGTCTGACGCCTGTTCACAACTTTTTGCAACGCCTTGGGAGGTCGCGGCCAGTTGCGTCGCGGCAGCGGCGATCTGGCTGATTTGCATCTGCTGTGCCTCGACTTCGCCCAAGGCTCCGCTCGAGTGTGTATTGAGGATGCGCACGGCATCGCTCAGTTGCAACGTTTCGTGATCCACACCCAGCAGGCTGCTGCGCAACTGCACCACGGCGACATTGAGCGCGGTGCTGATTGCAGCCAGCTCGTCGCGCCCTTGCACCGGTACTTGCAGGCTGAGGTTTCCGTCACGCAGGGCTTCGGCCAACAGCGTAATGCCACTGGCGCTGCGGCGGATGGAGGCCTGCAGGCAGATGAAGAGGTACAGCGCGGCCAGCAACAGGCAGCCAAGCACCATGGCGACCAAGGTGAACTGACGGATCGCCGAGCCATGGTAGTGGTCCAGCCGGGTGTCCAGGGCCACCAGCGATTGTTGCCGCAAAGTCGCCAGATCAACGAGAAGGGCATCCATGAGTTTCTCGAAGCCTTCCGGCTTGAGATTGATGGAGCCGCCGAACACGCCGTCATCCAGCGTTTTCAAACCGCCGTCCAGGTTCTTGAGGCTGCCTTGGAATTGACCGGCCCAGGTCTGCAATTCGGTGGGCAAGCGTGTTTCCAACAGCGCGCCGGTCTTGACCAATTGATCCCGGGCGTCGCCGATGCGGCTACGCAAGTCGCGCAGTTGCAGACGGCTCTGCAAAGTGAATTGGCCTGACACCACCGAGGCTTGGCCAACGCTGGCCAGGCGGCCGACACGTTCGATCAGATCAGGGGTCTGCTGGGTCGAGATTTGCGTCAACAGGTAGGTTTCCAGCCAGGAAGCAAGCGTCAGGCGATTGTCCATGACGATCTGTTCGCGCAACGCTTGCAAGGCGTTGAGGGCTGCGGTGAAACGATCGTAGCCGTCCGGCCACCAACCTACGGTGCCCAGGCTCTTGGAATCCAGGCCGTTGAGGCTGGCTTGCAAGGTCTGATAGCGGGCGAGGGTGTCGGCTTCGGCGCCTTCGGCCTGCAGCGTCGCGCCAAGATCGTTGGCGGCCTGGTTGAGTGCCGGTTGCACCGCATCGAACGCGGCCATGGCGGCGAGCGTCGCGGGTGTGGGTTGTCGATTGGTCTCCGTGGCCCGCCAGCGCGCCGCGCGATTGCGCTGGGCGGCGAGCAGGTTGTCCAGGTTGTCCAAGGCCAGCAACTGGCGGACACCGGCGCGCTCTACGGAGATCAGGTTGAGCTTGTCGCGATAATCCTGGCCGATGAGCCACAAGCTGCCCATCAGCGGCAGGATGAATAACAGGAACAACAACTGGAATTTACGGGCGAAACCAAAATGCCCCAGCAACCGGATGCCCGGTGATAGAAAAGCCTGCATGCCCATACTCCCCTGGACACCCGTGCACTAATTCTGTGCGTTTTTACACAAGTGCCGAAACGGGTGCCCTTTCAAAAGGCCTCGAAAGCTTGTCCAGGCCGGCTCTGTAGGCCTGCTCTGTAGCGAAACTTCCCATTCTCGGTCCCCTTTGTAAGGGGCCGCGTCGTAAAGCATTTACAAGGCAAGATTCAGACCATGGCGTTGCGCTATCACCTTGGTTTGCCGACTATTTTTTATAGGTCGATAGCAAGCTAAGGGGATAGCCTTGCCGCACTGAAAAATGGCACATTGGCGAACCTGCCCGTGTGCTCCCACCTGCCGTCTGGAAACCTCCCATGGCTATCAGCAATACCCAGGCGGACGCGACGTCCGTTTCCGCCACGCCCCCAAGCAGCCCATTGGTCATGCGCATCATTGGTGCGGTGGCGCTGGCCCATTTGATCAACGACCTGATCCAGGCTGTGCTGCCTTCCATCTACCCGATGCTCAAGGACAGCTACGGCCTGACCTTCACCCAGGTTGGCTTGATCACACTCACGTTCCAGTTGACCGCATCTTTGTTGCAGCCTTGGGTCGGCTATCACACCGACCGTCATCCCAAGCCCTGGCTGTTGCCGGCCGGGACGGTGTGCACGCTGATCGGCATCGTGATGATGTCCATGGTCGGCAGCTTTGCCTTGATCCTGCTGGCGGCTGCGTTGATCGGCATCGGCTCGTCGACCTTCCACCCCGAGGCATCGCGGGTGGCGCGACTGGCTTCCGGTGGCCGTTATGGCCTGGCGCAGTCGACCTTCCAGGTGGGCGGGAACGCCGGCTCCGCATTCGGCCCGCTGCTGGCGGCGGCGATCATCATTCCCTACGGGCAAGGCAACGTGGCCTGGTTCGGCTTGTTCGCGCTGTTTGCCTTGTTCGTGCTGTACCGCATCAGCCGCTGGTACGCCAATCACCTGAACCTGTTCAAGCTCAAGCAAGGCCAGGCGGCAACCCACGGCTTATCCAAGGGGCGGGTCATGAGTGCACTGGTGGTGCTTGGCCTGTTGGTATTCTCGAAGTATTTCTACATGGCCAGTTTCACCAGTTACTTCACCTTCTACCTGATCGAGAAGTTCGACCTGTCAGTGGCGTCTTCCCAACTGCACTTGTTCCTGTTCCTTGGCGCGGTGGCGGCGGGGACCTTTTTCGGCGGCCCTATCGGCGACAGGATCGGGCGCAAGGCGGTGATCTGGTTCTCGATCCTCGGCGTGGCGCCATTCACCCTGATCCTGCCTCATGTCGACCTGCTGTGGACCAGCATCCTCAGTGTGGTGATCGGCTTCATCCTGGCCTCGGCGTTCTCTGCCATCGTCGTGTATGCCCAGGAGTTGGTGCCAGGCAACGTGGGGATGATTGCTGGCGTGTTCTTTGGCTTGATGTTCGGCTTCGGTGGGATTGGTGCCGCTTTGCTGGGGCATCTGGCGGACATTCGGGGTATCGAATACGTGTATTGGCTGTGCTCGTTCCTGCCGTTGTTCGGCGTGTTGGCGATCTTTTTGCCGAGGACCCGCAAGGCCTGAACCGACCTCGCTGCGTGACCTGGCTGTGCAGTAAGGGGAGCAGGGTTCTGGTTTTGTTATCCTGCGCACCCTCTTCACGGACGAATACGAGACCTGCCATGGCTAACTGGCCATGGCCCCCGAGCCCCCGCGGCCGTTTATCGCCATGCCCAGCCACGCATTGAACTTGCCGCGGGGCGACGTCTCGGAGCAAAGGAGCTGTTTCATCCATTCGGCTCCAACAAGCCACCAGTAACGATCGGGCAGCGTGCAAAGCGTTGTCGCTCTGCTGGGTGACGAAACCGGCATTTCTTTAAGGGACTAAATCATGGCAACTTCCGATAGCACAAAAGTGAACTCCCATACCGTGAGAACCGGCCCGGGCACTGTCCAGGTCGACCTCACCGGCCAGCTCGATGATGCCCAGAGCATCATTATCCAGCCCGACGGCAAGATACTGATTGGCGGCTATACCGAATACCTGGCATGGGGCTATCCCGGGGCGCCAGGCGAGGAAAGCTATGGCTACGAACAGAATCATTCCGTCATTCGCCTAAATGCGGATGGAAGCCTGGACACCCGCTTTCATGACGGCGGCGTCGGTATCGTACCTGCCGCGACCGCCCCAGCCTCCCGCTACGAGCTGACGGCGGTGCAGCCCGACGGCAAGGTGCTCGTCGCCGTGGCGCTGAACACCGGCGTACAGTTGGAGCGCCTCAACAGCGATGGGACACGCGATACCGGCTTTGGCCAGAACGGCGTCATGACGGTCGCCATCAGCCATGATTTCAAGGATATCGACCTGACGGCCAATATGGATGGCACCTTCCAAGTCAGTGCCCGTGGCTTTGACCAGGCCAGCGTGACCAAGATGGGTAGTGACGGCACCTTGGTCGACGGCTTTGGCAACCGTGGCGTGTTGAACGTCGATATTCCTGAAGACCCACTTTTCAACGGCGGAATCTCCACTGCGGTCCAGGCAGATGGAAGTGTCGTGGTCGGGGCTGCCTATAATGCCGCTGGTGTAGGCGATCCGACGTTCGCCCTGCAGCGTTTCAACCCTGACGGTCAATTGGACACCCGCTTCGGTGACAACGGCGTCTTGCAGTTAAGCGCTGCCATGGGGTTTGGCGAGGACTCGGTGGTGACCGTGCAGGCTGACGGCAAGGTCATCGTCATGGGCCATCGCGCAGGCGATACCGTGGCGACTGTCGCTCGGCTTAACCCTGATGGCTCCTTCGACACCCGCTTCGGCGCCGGTGGCACGGTGACCTTCGATGCCGATACGCCCGTGGCTTTGACGGTACAGGCAGATGGCAGGATCGTGGCTGCCGGCACGAGCAATGGGGATTTCAGCATCATCCGCCTGAACGCCGACGGCAGTCTGGACACGGGCTTCGGCAGCCAGGACGGCAAGCTCCATGTGGAAGGCTTCGCGGGTGAGGAAATCCTGCGGGGCACCGATGCCGCCGAAATCATCCACGGCCTGGCGGGGGATGATGTACTTCGAGGCGACGGCGGGCGCGACGTTCTGCAAGGTGGCGCGGGCGCGGACATCTTCCGCTTTACCGAACTGGGCGACAGCTTCCGCACGGACGCGCTGAACAGTAGCGACCGAATCCAGGACTTCGATGTTTCTGAGGACCGTATCGATTTGATTGGCCTGGGCTTCACCGGGATTGGCGACGGCCATGACGGCACCTTGGCGATCCAGGTCAGCGCGGACGGCTCCCGTACTTATCTCAAGAGCTACGACGCGGATGCCGCTGGGCAACGCTTCGAACTGGCCTTGGACGGCAATCTGGCAGGGGAGTTGAACAGCAGCCATCTGGTGTTCACCGCGCCCACTGTAGAAGGTGCGGCTGCCAACGATACGATCACCGGTTCTGCCTTGTCAGAAGTCATCCATGGCCTGGCAGGCAATGACCGTATCAACGGCGGCGCTGGAGCGGATGTCATCATCGGGGGCGCGGGTGCCGACCGTCTCAATGGCGGAGACAGGGCCGATATTTCCTTGTGGACCGATAACCGAGAAAACGCCGACGTGTTCCGCTATCTCTCCACCGAAGACAGCTACCGTACCGAAAGCCAGAGCTTCGCCGACCTTATCGAAGGCTTTACGGTTGATGACAAGATCGATGTTTCGGCCTTGGGCTATACCGGCTTCGGAGAGGGTACGGACACTACGCTGAAGATGGTTTACAACGCGCAGTTGGATCGCACTTATCTGAAGGATACGCAAGCGGACGCGCAAGGCCATTCGTTCCAGATTGCGCTGGCCGGGGATTGGCGGGAAAGTCTTGGCGAAGACAACATGGTCTTTGCGCCCGCAACTGCTCCCGACGGCGAATTAGGCCTGATTGGGGTAGCGCCAGACGTCGATCAGTGGCATTTGCTGAGTTGACGCCCACAAAAAAACCGCGTGGCAGACAGGTGCTGCCACGCGGTTTTTTCTATTTCAGACGTTAAAGCGGAAGTGCATCACGTCGCCATCCTTGACGATGTATTCCTTGCCTTCCAGACGCCATTTTCCGGCTTCCTTGGCGCCCGCTTCGCCCTTGTACTGGATGAAATCCGAGTAGGCGATGACTTCGGCGCGGATGAAGCCTTTCTCGAAGTCGGTGTGGATGACGCCGGCAGCTTGCGGAGCGGTAGCGCCCACGCGAACGGTCCAGGCGCGGACTTCTTCGACACCGGCGGTGAAGTAGGTCTGCAAGTGGAGCATTTCGTAGCCGGCCCGAATCACACGGTTCAGGCCAGGCTCTTCCAGGCCCAGCGCCTCGAGGAACATGTCTTTCTCTTCACCATCGTCCAGCTCGGCGATTTCCGCTTCGATCTTGTTGCAGACCGGAACGACCATGGCACCTTCTTCTTCGGCAATGGCCTTGACCACGTCCAGGTGCGGGTTGTTCTCGAAACCGTCTTCAGCGACGTTGGCGATGTACATGACCGGCTTGGTGGTCAGCAGGTGGAAACCCTTGATCACCTGCTTTTCGTCGGTGCTCATGTTCTTCATCAGGCTGCGTGCAGGCTTGCCTTCGGTGAAGTGGGCAATCAACTGCTCCAACAGGCCTTTCTGGACGACGGCGTCCTTGTCGCCACCCTTGGCGTTGCGAGCGACTTTCTGCAGTTGTTTCTCGCAACTGTCGAGGTCGGCGAAAATCAGTTCCAGGTCGATGATCTCGATGTCGCGTTTCGGGTCGACGCTGTTGGAAACGTGAATCACGTTCTCGTCTTCGAAGCAGCGCACCACGTGGGCGATGGCATCGGTTTCACGGATGTTGGCCAGGAACTTGTTGCCCAGGCCTTCGCCTTTCGACGCACCAGCCACCAGGCCGGCGATGTCGACGAATTCCATGGTGGTCGGCAGGATGCGCTTGGGGTTGACGATGGCGGCCAGTGCGTCCAGGCGCGGATCGGGCATCGGCACGATGCCGCTGTTCGGCTCGATGGTGCAGAAGGGGAAGTTCTCGGCCGCGATACCGGATTTGGTCAGGGCGTTGAACAGGGTGGACTTGCCGACGTTAGGCAGGCCGACGATGCCGCAATTGAATCCCATGGTGTTTCCCCTCGGATAAGTGTCAGGCCTTCTGGCTGTGCAGGTTTTTCATCGCACGGTTCCATTCACCGGCGAGGATATCCGGCAGCACGCCGAGGGCAAAGTCGATGCTGGCATCGAGTTTTTCCTGTTCGGCGCGAGGCGCACGACCCAGGACAAAGTTTGAAACCATACTGGCAACGCCCGGGTGGCCGATGCCGAGCCGCAGGCGGTGAAAGGTATTCTGATTACCCAGTTGCGCGATGATGTCGCGCAAGCCGTTGTGACCGCCATGGCCGCCGCCCTGCTTGAGCTTGGCAACGCCCGGAGGCAGGTCGAGTTCGTCGTGGGCCACCAGGATTTCTTCGGGCTTGATGCGAAAGAAACCGGCCAATGCCGCCACGGCTTGGCCGCTGCGGTTCATGTAGGTGGTGGGAATCAACAGGCGAACATCCTGACCCTGGTGTGAAAAACGCCCGGTCAGGCCGAAATACTTGCGATCGGCGGCCAGGCTGACGCCTTGGGCGTGCGCGATGCGCTCAACAAAAAGGGCCCCTGCGTTATGCCGGGTCTGTTCGTATTCGGCGCCTGGATTACCCAGGCCAACGATCAGTTTGATGGCAGTCACGATAGGGGCCCTTCCTGGAGTGGTGGTTAACATGTCGCGTTCAGACGGTGCGGCGACAACGAACGAAAATTGCGGATCTACCGTTAAGTAAACTTCGCGTTCTTGCCCGTTGTCTCGCTACGTTCCAGTCCGCGATGTTTCCGGTCACTCCGGCGACAGAGTGTAATTACTCTGCAGCGCCTTCTTCAGTAGCTTCTGGAGCAACACGTGGAGCGTGGACGTTGGCAACAGCCTTGTCATCGCCGTGCGCCAGGGCAACAAACTCAACGCCTTTAGGAGCCTTGAGGTCGGACAGGTGAATGATCGTGCCGACTTCGGCGTCAGCCAGGTCGACTTCGATGAATTCAGGCAGGTCTTTCGGCAGGCAGGAAACTTCCAGCTCGGAAGTCACGTGCGAGATTTCGCCGCCTTTCTTGATCGGAGCAGCTTCGTTGATGAAGTGCACTGGAACGGTAGCGGTCAGTTTCTGGCCAGCAACGACGCGGATGAAGTCGGCGTGCATGATGAACTGCTTGGCCGGGTGACGCTGCATCGCTTTAACGATGACGTTTTGCTTCTTGCCATCGACGTTCAGCTCGATCACGTGGCTGAAGGCAGCCTCGTCTTCGAACAGCTTGGCCACTTCTTTGGCCAGCATGGTGATGGACTCAGGGGCCTTGTCACCACCGTAGACAACGGCAGGAACCTGGCTGGCGAGACGACGCAGGCGGCGGCTCGCACCTTTCCCCAGGTCGGTACGCGCTTGGGCGTTCAGGATGAAATCGGTCATGTTGTTTCTCCAAAATAGCCATATCCGAGTGGCGTCTGCGACCGACGCCAAAGCGGTATGGGCAAAAAAGCCCCGCCCCAACATGAGTGCTGGGGCGGGGCGCTTTTCGTCAACGAGATATCCAGGAAAGGGCAGGGCCCTTAACGGAACATCGCACTGATCGATTCTTCATTGCTGATGCGGCGAACCGCCTCGGCAACCACTGGTGCGATATCCAATTGACGGATACGCGCACAAGCTTGTGCTGCAGCGGACAGCGGGATGGTGTTCGTCACCACCAGCTCGTCCAGCACGGAATTTTCAATGTTTTCGATCGCTCGACCCGACAGCACAGGGTGTGTGCAGTAGGCAAAGACCTTGGCAGCGCCATGCTCTTTCAGGGCCTTGGCCGCGTGGCACAGGGTGCCGGCGGTATCGACCATGTCGTCGACCAGGATACAGGTACGCCCTTCGACGTCGCCGATGATGTGCATCACTTCGGAGTGATTGGCCTTCTCACGGCGTTTGTCGATGATACCCAGATCCACGCCCAGGGATTTGGCAACGGCCCGTGCACGCACGACGCCGCCAATGTCCGGGGACACGATCATGAGGTTTTCGAAGCGCTGATCTTCAATGTCATCCACCAGGACGGGGGAGCCGTAGATGTTATCCACGGGAATATCGAAGAAGCCCTGGATCTGGTCAGCATGCAGATCGACCGTCAGTACACGATCGATGCCGACCACGGTCAGCATATCGGCAACGACTTTCGCGCTGATAGCCACGCGTGCGGAACGCGGACGGCGATCCTGGCGGGCATAACCAAAGTAAGGAATAACAGCAGTAATACGAGTAGCCGAGGAGCGGCGGAAGGCATCAGCCATCACGACGAGTTCCATCAGGTTATCGTTGGTCGGGGCGCAAGTCGGCTGAATAATGAAGACGTCTTTACCGCGAACGTTTTCATTGATCTCGGCAGTGATTTCGCCGTCGGAGAATTTACCGACAGAGATGTCACCGAGAGGGATATGCAGCTGACGTACTACACGCCGAGCCAGATCGGGGTTGGCGTTCCCCGTAAAGACCATCATCTTGGACACGCGCAGTACCTGAAGGCTGAGGGTATACCTGGATGAGTATAGGAAAATGGCAGGGGCGGCTGGATTCGAACCAACGCATGGCAGGATCAAAACCTGCTGCCTTACCGCTTGGCGACGCCCCTGTATCTGTTGCTGCGAGTGCCCAGCACTCGATTCCTTTTAGAGCAGACTTTGCAGCTTGCGATGCAACATCGAAACGTTGCTTCCTTTTGCTACAAACCCTGTAAGGGTCTCTGTAAGAAGGGCCGAGACTTTATCAGCTTCAGCTTTGCTTGGGAAGCCCCCAAACACACAACTTCCAGTTCCGGTGAGTTTTGCTTCGGTAAATTTACCTAACAAATTCAATGCGTTACGAACATCTGGGTAACGCCTTGCTACCACCGGTAAGCAGTCATTTCGACTGTTTCCCTTGGGAACGGGGCGCACTTTAATGGGAGGAGAGTTACGTGTCAACAGTGGATCTGAAAAAATTTCTGCTGTACTTACAGATACTTGCGGCACCAGCACCAAGTACCAGGGTTCCTCGGGCTCCACCGGTGTGAGTTTTTCCCCGACGCCCTCGGCGAAAGCCGCGTGGCCACGCACGAAAACCGGCACGTCGGCACCCAGCGAAAGCCCCAGCGCCGCGAGGCGATCCATGTCCCAGCCAAGCTGCCAGAGATGATTGAGGCCCAGCAGCGTCGTTGCCGCATTCGAGCTGCCGCCACCGATCCCGCCGCCCATGGGCAGGATTTTTTCGATCCAGATGTCGATGCCCAGCGAAGAACCGGATTGCTCCTGGAGCTTCCTTGCAGCCTTGACGATCAGATTGCTGTCGTGGGGAACGCTGTCGAATTCAGTGTGCAAATGAATCACACCGTCATCGCGCACGGCGAAGGTGATCTCGTCGCCGTAGTCCAGGAACTGGAAAATCGTTTGCAGCTCGTGATAGCCGTCCGGGCGCCGGCCAAGAATGTGCAGCATCAGGTTGAGTTTGGCCGGGGAGGGCAGGGTCAGGCGTGGAGCGGTCATGTCATTGCCCCAGCTTGCGCGGCTGCCATTGCTTGATCACCAGCGTGACATCGAGGTTGCTGCCGTGCAGCTTGATGCGCTCGGGTAACCAATAGCCGTTCTGTTCGGCATAGCTCAGGTATTCGATCTGCCAGTTGTCCTGCTCCAGGTTCGACAAGCGACTGTCGGCGTCCAGGGTCAGGCGGCTCTTGCTGTCTGGTGCGGGGAGGCCGCGAACCCACCAGGTGAGGTGGGACACCGGCAGCTTCCAGCCCAGTTGTTCTTCCAACAGTACTTCGGGGCTGGGCGCCTCGTAGCGTCCCTGGTTGGCGACTTCCAGCGAAACCTGTCCCGGCCGGCCGGTCAACCGCGCCGCGCCGCGACCCAGTGGGCCGGACAGGCGAATGTCGTAGTAATCCTGGCGTTGCAGCCAGAACAAGGTGCCGCTGCCCGAGTCTTTAGGCGCGCGAATGCCGATCTTGCCGTCGATCTGCCAGCCGTCGAGGCCGCTGAGCTGTTCTTTGTGCTCGCGCCACTGGGCCGCGTTGCCATGGCCCTGGACGGATTCTCGGGCGCCGAAGCCCGCGCAACCGGTGAGCAGGGCGATGAAGCTGAAAATAATGAAGTGGCGCACAAACATAATCTTAAAGAGTCTCTGATCCGGTCAGGCGTTTGATGGTACTGCGTAGAATCGGGCTGTCAGGCTGTTCCTTGAGGAACTTCGCCCAGATCTGCCGGGCTTCGCGTTGCTTGCCGTTGGCCCACAGGACTTCACCCAGGTGGGCGGCGACTTCCTGGTCGGGGAAGCGTTCCAAGGCCTGGCGCAGCAAGCGTTCGGCTTCGTCGAGGTTGCCCAGGCGGAAATTCACCCAGCCAAGGCTGTCGAGTACGGCCGGGTCTTCCGGGTTGATCTGGTGAGCCTGCTCGATCAGCAGCTTGGCTTCGTCGTAGCGGGTGGTTCGATCCGACAAGGTGTAGCCGAGGGCATTGAGGGCCATGGCGTTGTCGGGATCACGCTGGATGATCAGCCGCAGGTCTTTTTCCATCTGGGCCAGGTCATTGCGTTTTTCCGCCAGCATGGCGCGGGTGTAGAGCAGGTTCAGATCATCAGGGTATTGCTTCAAGGCTTGTTGCAGGACAGCCCAGGCCTTATCGCCCTGCTTGTTCGCCGATAGGGTTTCGGCCTCGATCAGGTAAAGCTGGATGCCATAGTCCGGCTGCGTGTCACGCTGCACGGCCAGGCGGCTCTGGGCTTCGGCGGTCCGGCCGTTGCCGATGAGGATGTCGGCCTGGCGCAGTTGCGCGGGCAGATAATCATTGCCCGGGCCGACCTGGGCGTACTCGATCAATGCGCTTTCTGGATCGTTGCGCTCTTCGGCGATGCGACCCAGGTTCAGGTGGGCCGAATCGACGTGACTTTCCCGGGCAATCAGGTCTTCCAGATAACCCTTGGCTTCTTCCCACGCCTTGGCTTCCAGGCAGACCAGCGCCAGGGAATAACGCAAGTCGTCGTCCTCGGGGTATTGCTGCACCAGGCTGGAAAACTCGACCTTGGCGTCGTCCATGCGATTGTTTTCCACCAGCATGCGGGCGTAAGTAAGACGCAGGCGCTTGTCGTCCGGGTATTTCTTGATGCTTTTTTCCATCAGCGGCAGTGCTTCGTCGCCACGGTTCATGCCTTGCAGAAGGCGTGCGCGCAGCAGAATGGGTGCCACTTCGCCGGGTTCCGGCGGGTTGTCTTCCAGCAGGGTGAGGGCGCCTTGGGAGTCGCCATTCTGTTGCAGCAGCAAGGCCTTGCCGAAAATCAACTGGCCGTTGTTCGGGTGGCGTTGCAGCAAGCGATCGAAACTCTTCATCAAGCCATCGCGGGTCTCTTGGTCGGTATCGGCCGCGGACAGCGCAAGGAAGTCGAAATGGGTGTCGCCCTTGCCCAGCAGGACTTTTTCCATATACATCATGGAGTCGTCGTAACGTCCGGCGCGTGCCAGTTGCACGGCAGCGGCGCGTTGCGCTTCGAGGTCATCCGGGGCGTTCCGGGCCCAGATCAGCGCGGTATCCAATGCGGGCTGGTCGGCCCCCAGGTATTCGGCAATTCGAAACGCCCGCTCGGAAACGCCCGGATCCTGGGTGTTGATGGCCTGGGTGACGTAGTTATCCAGGGCAATGTCGAAACGATTGCGCTGGCCCGCGAGCTCGGCGCTCAGCAGGCTGAAGATGGTTTCTTCGCTGAACGAGCCATACACCTTTGGCTTTTCGGGAGCCGGTGTGCTGTCTTCGACAGGTGGCGTGCCGTCCGTCGAAACGGGGGCCAGGGACTGGCAGCCGCCGAGGAAGGCAAAAGCGAGGAGCAACGCAAAAGATCTATTCATATAGGAAGAGGACGACTTACCTGCGGTCGGATCATCATGACACAAGCCATCGGCCAAACATAACCGAGTCTCGGCGGATGCCTTATAGGCACAGGTAATTGTGACAATAGTCGGTGGTGGTTGTTCTCAATCTGGCGAAGTAGGACAATTGCCGGCTTCACGTCACCATCAGCGACCTTGAATGGCCTTCCTTGCACTTGGTATTAACCACAAGACTGCTTCAGTAGACGTCCGCGAGCGCGTGGCCTTTACGCCTGAGCAGCTGGTTGAGGCGCTGCAGCAGCTCTGCCGACTGACCGACAGCCGCGAAGCTGCGATCCTCTCCACCTGCAATCGCAGCGAGCTTTATATAGAACAGGATCACGTTTCGGCCGATTCGGTGCTGCGCTGGCTGGCCGAATACCATGATTTGAGCCTTGAAGAGCTGCGCGCCAGTGCCTATGTGCACGAAGACGATGCGGCCGTTCGTCACATGATGCGTGTCGCCTCGGGGCTCGATTCGCTGGTGTTGGGCGAACCGCAGATCCTTGGCCAGATGAAATCGGCCTACGCCGTCGCGCGCGAGGCCGGGACCGTTGGTCCGCTGCTGGGGCGTCTGTTCCAGGCCACTTTCAATGCCGCCAAGCAAGTGCGTACCGACACGGCCATCGGCGAGAATCCGGTCTCCGTGGCCTTTGCCGCCGTGAGTTTGGCGAAGCAGATCTTCAGTGATCTGCAACGCAGCCAGGCGCTGCTGATCGGCGCCGGCGAGACCATCACCCTGGTCGCCCGTCACCTGCATGACCTCGGGGTGAAGCGCATCGTGGTTGCCAACCGCACTCTGGAGCGGGCCAGCACCCTGGCCGAGCAGTTCGGCGCCCACGCGGTACTGTTGTCGGATATTCCTGCGGAGCTGGTGCACAGCGATATCGTCATCAGTTCCACCGCCAGCCAGTTGCCGATCCTGGGCAAGGGCGCGGTTGAAAGCGCCTTGAAACTGCGCAAGCACAAGCCGATCTTCATGGTCGATATTGCCGTGCCCCGTGACATCGAGCCCGAAGTCGGCGAACTCGACGACGTTTACCTCTACAGTGTCGATGACCTGCACGAAGTCGTTGCCGAGAACCTGAAGAGCCGGCAAGGCGCGGCGCAGGCCGCCGAGGAAATGATCACCATTGGCGCCGAGGATTTCATGGTGCGCCTGCGTGAGCTGGCGGCGGTGGACGTGCTCAAGGCGTATCGTCAGCAAAGCGAACGGCTGCGCGACGAAGAACTGCAAAAAGCCCAGCGCCTGCTGGCCAACGGCGGCAGCGCCGAAGAGGTGTTGGTGCAACTGGCTCGCGGCCTGACCAACAAACTGCTCCATGCGCCTAGCGTCCAGCTCAAGAAGCTGACCGCCGAAGGCCGCCTCGATGCGCTGGCCATGGCCCAGGAACTTTTCGCTCTCGGTGAGGCTTCACCGGATAGCTTTTCGGATAAAAAATCGCAATGAAAGCGTCACTGCTCAATAAACTGGACATTCTCCAGGACCGTTTCGAGGAACTGACTGCCTTGCTCGGCGACGGCGAAGTCATTTCCGATCAGAACAAATTCCGCTCCTATTCCAAGGAATACGCGGAGGTCGAGCCGATCGTCGCCACCTATAAGCAGCTGCTCAAAGTACAGGGTGACCTCGAGGGCGCCCAGGCGCTGCTCAAGGACAGCGACCCTGACATGCGCGAAATGGCTGTAGAGGAAGTGCGCGAGGCCAAGGAACAACTGGTCGAGCTGGAAAGCAACCTGCAACGCATGCTGTTGCCCAAGGACCCGAATGACGGGCGTAACGTTTTCCTCGAGATCCGCGCCGGTACCGGCGGCGACGAGGCGGCGATCTTTTCCGGCGACTTGTTCCGCATGTATTCGCGCTACGCCGAGCGTCGTGGCTGGCGCGTAGAGATCCTCTCGGAAAACGAAGGCGAACACGGCGGCTATAAAGAAGTGATTGCCCGGGTCGAGGGCGATAACGTCTATGGCAAGTTGAAGTTCGAGTCCGGCGCCCACCGCGTACAACGGGTACCGGCCACCGAATCCCAAGGCCGGATCCATACGTCGGCCTGCACCGTCGCGGTGTTGCCCGAGCCGGACGAGCAGGAAGCCATCGAGATCAACCCGGCGGACCTGCGGATCGACACCTACCGTTCTTCGGGGGCGGGCGGCCAGCACGTCAACAAGACCGACTCGGCGATTCGCATCACCCACTTGCCGTCGGGCATCGTGGTCGAATGCCAGGAAGAACGCTCCCAGCATAAGAACCGGGCACGGGCGATGGCCTGGTTGTCGGCCAAGCTCAACGATCAGCAGACCAGCGCCGCCGCCAACGCCATCGCCAGCGAGCGCAAGCTGCTGGTCGGCTCCGGCGACCGTTCCGAGCGCATCCGGACCTACAACTTTGCCCAGGGGCGAGTCACCGATCACCGGGTCAACCTGACCCTGTACTCCCTCGACGAGATCCTTGCCGGTGGTGTCGATGCCGTCATCGAGCCCTTGCTCGCCGAATACCAGGCCGATCAACTGGCCGCGATTGGCGAATAGGTTCAGGTGACCCCATGACCATCATCGCCAGTTTGCTTCGCGCCGCCGAATTGCCGGATTCTCCAACGCCACGCTTGGATACCGAGTTGTTGCTGGCCGCTGCCCTGGGCAAGTCCCGCAGCTTCCTGCACACCTGGCCCGAGCGGATCGTGCCAAGCGAGGCGGCGCTGTTGTTCTCCGAATACCTGCGCCGGCGTCGTTCCGGCGAGCCGGTGGCCTACATCCTGGGGCAGCAGGGCTTCTGGAAACTTGACCTGGAAGTCGCGCCCCACACGCTGATTCCGCGTCCCGACACCGAGCTGCTGGTGGAAACCGCGTTGGCGTTGTTGCCGGCCACGCCGGCCCGGGTCCTCGACCTGGGCACGGGCAGCGGCGCGATTGCCTTGGCGTTGGCCAGCGAACGTCCGGCCTGGAATGTCACGGCGGTCGATCGGGTGCTGGAAGCTGTGGCGCTTGCCGAACGCAATCGCCAGCGCCTGGCGCTGCGCAATGTCACGGTCCTGAGCAGCCACTGGTTCAGCGCGCTGGAAGGTGAACGTTTCGGGCTGATCATCAGCAACCCACCTTATATTGCTGCCAGCGACCCGCATCTGGCTGAGGGCGACGTGCGTTTCGAGCCGGCCAGTGCGCTGGTGGCGGGGCCGGACGGTCTTGACGATTTGCGCGCCATTGTCGTCCAGGCCCCCGATCACCTCGAGGCGGGCGGCTGGCTGATGCTCGAGCATGGTTACGACCAGGCCGAAGCGGTACGGGGGCTGTTGCAAGACCAAGGTTTCTCCGAAGTCCATAGCCGCAAGGACCTCGGCAATCACGAACGCATCAGTCTGGGACGCCTGCCGTGCTGAACGATCAAGAGCTGCTGCGCTACAGCCGACAGATTCTGTTGCAACACGTCGACATCGACGGGCAACTGCGTCTGAAGCAGGGGCGCGCATTGATCATCGGCCTGGGCGGCCTGGGCGCGCCGGTGGCGTTGTACCTCGCCGCCGCCGGTGTCGGCGAGTTACACCTGGCGGACTTCGACACGGTCGACCTGACCAACCTGCAGCGACAGATCATCCACGACACACAGAGCGTCGGCCTGACCAAGGTTGATTCGGCGATGCGTCGCCTCACCGCCATCAACCCCGAGGTTCGACTGGTTCCCCATCCGGCAGCCATGGACGAAGACAGCCTGGCTGACGCCGTGGCGGCGGTGGACGTGGTGCTGGATTGTTCGGACAATTTTTCCACCCGTGAAGCGGTGAACGCAGCGTGCGTCGCCGCGGGCACACCCTTGGTCAGTGGCGCAGCAATTCGCCTGGAAGGCCAACTGTCGGTGTTCGACCCCCGCCGCCCCGAAAGCCCTTGTTATCACTGCCTCTACGGGCACGGCAGCGAAGCCGAGCTGACCTGTAGCGAGGCCGGCGTGCTTGGGCCGCTCGTGGGTTTGGTGGGCAGTCTCCAGGCGCTCGAGGCCTTGAAATTGTTGGCCGGCTTCGGAGAGCCGCTGGTGGGGCGTCTACTGTTGATCGATGCGCTGGGCACGCGTTTTCGTGAACTGCGGGTCAAGCGCGATCCGGGGTGCAGCGTCTGCGGTACCCGACATGAGTGAGGCTCCGGTCGGTGTGTTCGATTCAGGCGTCGGCGGGCTGTCGGTGCTAGGTGAAATTCGCCACTTGCTACCCAATGAATCGCTGCTGTACGTAGCCGACTGCGGACACATCCCCTACGGGGAAAAGAGTCCGGAATTCATCCGGCAGCGGTGCGCGATCATTGCCGAGTTTCTTCAGGGCCAGGGCGCCAAGGCGTTGGTGGTGGCCTGCAATACCGCGACGGTCGCCGGAGTGGCGGACCTGCGTCGCGATTACCCCGGCTGGCCCATCGTTGGCATGGAACCAGCGGTCAAGCCGGCTGCCGCGGCGACTCGAAGCGGCGTCGTCGGCGTGCTCGCTACAACGGGCACGTTGCAGAGCGCCAAATTTGCCGCGTTGCTCGACCGTTTCGCCACGGACGTACGGGTGATCACCCAGCCCTGTCCCGGGCTGGTGGAATTGATCGAGGCTGGCGACCTGCATAGCCCGGCCTTGCGCCAGTTGTTGCAAGGCTACGTCGCCCCCTTGCTGGCGGCCGGTTGCGACACGTTGATCCTGGGCTGCACCCACTACCCATTCCTCAAGCCATTGCTCAAGGAGATGGTCGCGGCGGATATCAGCCTGATCGACACGGGCGCCGCCGTGGCTCGCCAGCTTCAGCGCTTGTTGACGGAACGGATGTTACTGGCCGAAGGACCTGCCAGCGAAACTCAGTTCTGGAGCAGCGGTGATCCCGTGCATCTAAGAAAAATCCTACCGATGCTATGGAATTCTTCTGGCGTTGTGCGAAGCTTCGGTTTGTAACAAACGTGAAAATTATGTGAATCCAGCTGAACTTCTGATTTGGCCTGGATTTCTATAGCTGTGTCTGTTTGTAAGAAAAATTAACCAAGGCTGTCGGAAAAGGATGTTTCTAATGAAGCGTTTATTCTGCTTTGCCGCGTTTGCGGCTGCGTTGATGGGGCACACTTATACCGCACAGGCGGCGGGCGTGGAATTCGGGGTCGGCCAGACCGGCGACTCGACCATGACCTATCGCTTGGGCATGCAGTTCGACTGGGACAAGAGCTGGTGGCAGAGCGACGTGGGTCGCCTGACCGGATACTGGAGCGGGGCCTACACGTACTGGGAAGGGGACGAGACGTCCAGCAACCACAGTCTGTCGTTCTCGCCAGTCTTCGTTTATGAGTTTGCGGGCCAGAACGTGAAGCCGTACATCGAGGCGGGGATCGGCGTCGCGTTGTTTGAAAACACTGAAATAGAATCCAACAAACTCGGTTCGGCTTTCCAGTTCGAAGACCGTGTCGGTTTCGGCCTGCGCTTCAACGGCGGACATGAAGTAGGCATTCGTGCCACTCACTATTCCAACGCCGGCATCAGTTCGGACAACGACGGCGTGGAAAGCTACGCGCTGCATTACACCATGCCGTTGTAAGAGCAAGAAATTGTAGGCGCGAGCCTGCTCGCGATAGTGATCGACCAGCCAATAACAGGATGTCTGGTCCCCCGCTATCGCGAGCAAGCCCGCTGCCACAGAAATCTGATTTCAGATCATTCTTTTATCGATACGCCGTCGCAATGCCCTGGCGTTCTTCCAGGCACTCCGGCGCGCCCATCTCGAATTCCCTGCAGATCAGCGGACGCTTTTCGTAGATCGTGCACATCATGCTGTCGCGATCCAGCGCTGCGCACCAGCCATCATCAAGCCTGAGCATCACTTCGCCGCCCCAGTCGTCGGTGTCGATAAAGCGTTCCGGAACCCCGGTGTCGGTGATCAGAAGCACTTCCAGCTGGCAGCAGCACGCCGCGCAGGTCGAGCATGTGACGACCTGCGCAGGCAATTCAACGAGGGGGATGGTTTTCATGCGCGCAGTGTAAGGCAACCTGGGGGATCAGGGTTGTCCCTTGATCGGGGATTCGCCAGCCAATTGGCAGTCGTCATTGTTCGCACGGATCTTTCTGGTTGAGGATGGCAACGGCCAGAGCGCCGCCATGGAGGCCGCGGGCAGCGTCGTTTCGTCCGGCCGCTCGTTCATTTGAGCCAGAATGTAACTGGCCGCCGCATCGGCTGACCATCGGGTCAATATCGAAAGCCCGTCGTCCAGACTTATCGCCGAGTCAGCGAGGCCGGGGGTAACCAACATAACGTCGATGCCCTTGGCGCCCGGGGTGCTACGAACCGATTCGAATACCTGACGCAGCGCTTTGCCGTCGCCCTCGGCACGCGAAGGCGCCAGGTAAGTGACCGGGCTGGCGATGCCCACCAGATGGGGTGCTGTGCCCAGGCGCAACAGAGGAAGCGCGGCTTCAATACAAAAACTGGCGGCCAGCAGGTTGCTGCGGATGATGTGTTCGATCAGTGAGTCGTCGGCCGGCTGGCCGTCGACGTGCTCAGCCGTTCCGGCATTGATGATGACCGTGTCCAGCGCGCCCCACTGACGGCTGATCCGCTCGCCGATTTCTCGCACCGTCTGGCCGTCGGTCAAGTTGCCGGGGATTGCCAGGACATGTTCCGGATAACGTTGAGAAAGGGTTTGGCACGCTTGTGGCGAACTGATTGCGACCTGCGCTCCGGCTCGAAGCAGTACTTCGGCCAGTGACGCACCCAGGCCGTCGCCGGCACCCGTCAGCCAATACCTTCTTCTCATGCCGCCCCCCTTTTTTCCTGGCATCAAGACGCCGCTTCCAATGCGGCAACCCTGATATTAGTCGGACCCCAAAAGGTCGTGGTGAAATTACGTTTCAACCTCAAGCAATTTCATGTTCGGTAATCGCCCTTCAATCCCTTTGCATGTCCTGACGAGACGGCAGTCGCTTGAAAGCCGCCAAAGCCCGCGCCCGGGACTGGGCCAGATCGACAATCGGAGCCGGATAATCTGTCCTACAAAATAATTCACGCTGGGCATCAGGGCTGTGGACACTGCGGCTATCCCAATCGTTCAACTCCGGCAGCCAACGCTTTATAAACAATCCCTCGCGATCGAATTTCTCTGATTGGCTAAGGGGATTGAAGATGCGGAACCAGGGCGCCGAATCCGTCCCGGTTGAGGCGCTCCACTGCCAGCCACCATTGTTGGCCGCCAAGTCACCGTCGATGAGATGGCGCATGAAAAAGCGTTCGCCTTCGCGCCAGTCGATCAGCAGGTTCTTGGTCAGGAACATGGCCACTACCATGCGCAACCGGTTATGCATCCAGCCAGTCTCCAGCAGTTGGCGCATGGCCGCATCGATGATCGGCAGGCCAGTGCGCGCCTGTTGCCAAGCCGCCAATTCATCCGGGGCGTGGCGCCAGGCCAAAGCCTCGGTCTCCGGGCGAAACGCGCGGTGGCGTGACACGCGTGGATAGCCCACCAATATATGTTTATAGAACTCGCGCCAGAGCAATTCATTGATCCAGGTCACTGTTCCAGCGTTTCCGCTTTCGAATTCTCCCTGGTTGGCTTGCAACGCCGCGTGCAGGCATTGGCGCGGCGATACCACGCCGGCCACCAGATAGGCAGACAGTTGGCTAGTGCCAGGCCTCGCCGGGAAATCCCGTTCGGTCAGGTAATGGTCGATGTGCTGCTCGACAAACCCATCCAGTCGTCGCCGTGCTTCGCTCTCGCCAGCCGGCCAAAGGGCTTGCAGCGTTTCGCCGGGTGGCTCGAAGCCTTCGACGTGCGTTGGCACTGGATCGCTGGCAATTGCCGTCGTCGCTTGACGGGCGAGGGTGGGAACCAGGCTCGGTAGCGAGAAGTGCAAGCGCTGGTAGCACACCTTGCGAAACTGGCTGAATACCTGGAAATAGTTGCCGGTCTTGGTCAGCACGCTACCGGGCTTGAACAGGAGCTGGTCGAGGTGGCTATGAAACTCGACGCCCTCGCCAGCCAGCGCGCGCGCGACTTCGCTGTCGCGTCGGGTTTCGTTCAGGCCGTACTCTTCGTTGACGTGCACGGCATTGATGTCAAGTTCCCGGCACAGTGCGACCAATACGCCTGGCGCCTGGTCCCAATAGGGCGCGTGGCGGATCAGCAGGGGGATGTTTAATCGTTCCAACGCCTTGCTCAGCGACGCCAGGTTGCGCAGCCAGAAATCGACCTTGCAAGGGGCATCATCATGGGCTCGCCATTGTCCCGGGCTCGGCAAGTAGACCGCCACGCAGGGGCCACGGGCGGCGGCAGCGGCAAGCGCCGTGTTGTCATGCACGCGCAAATCGCTGCGCAGCCAGATCAGTTGCATGGAAATTCTCGTTAAAGAAGCGCTCGGCGATTGAGTTCGGCGTGAGCGCAGAGCGGATCCTCTGCCCACGTGACGTTAGTCATCGAGACGTCTGTGGATAACCTGGCGTGGTGAATGGACACAGCCGGGCCGGCGATGATGATGGGGCAGTCGACAGCGTTCAGTTGCCTTGGCAATTGGGACAGGTTCAAGGCATTGCTCGAATACAGCAACACCGCGCGGGCCTTGAGGCGTTCGACGGCCAACGCCAATTCTCCCGCCGGCAGAGGCGTATCGAAGACCTCAACAGGACAATCGGCGCTGCTGGCGAGCCAGGCTGTCAGCCACAGGTGGGGCTCCTGGGGCAATGGGGAATGGTTGACCAGTAGCAACGGTGCGCCGTGCAACTGACGGTTGTTGTGATAGACCCGGCTGCCGAACTTGCTGCGCAGCCAGGAATAAAAGAACACCTGCTCCAATTGCGCGCCGAACTGTCCTTGCCAACGCGTTTGCAATTCGGCGAGCAAGGGCAACAGCAACTGTTCACACACAGTCCAGGGCGGGTAAAGGGCCATCGCCTGGTTGACCAAGTGATCGACTTGCCGCTCGGCCAGTTGTGTCACCGCCAGCGCAAGGGCATGGCGCTGGCGCTGCCATTCGTCTTCCAGGGGTTCGTCAGGGGGCTGCGCAGTCTCGAGCAGCGGCTTGACCTTGCTCACCGCCACGCCGCGATTGATCCAGGTGAGAATGCTCTGGATTCGTTGCACATGCTCAGGGCTGAACAAACGATGGCCCTTGGGTGTGCGGTGCGGCACGATCAAGCCATAGCGGCGCTCCCAGGCGCGCAGCGTGATGGCGTTGACGCCGGTTTGTCGGGACACTTCGCGTATGGGCAGCCAGCCCTGCGCCAGTGCTGTGGCAAAGTCGGCGCCAAGGTCTTCGCTGGCGCTGGAGTCGGGTTCGTCGTTCATCAAATGGCGTTTCGCAGACTGAGATTTTCCGGGTGGGGTTGCAGGTACACCTGTTGCGCAAGATACGGGTCGGGGTGCTGGCGCAGGTGATGTTTGAGCAAGGTCAGCGGCACCACCAAGGGCACGATGCCGAGGCGATATTGCCCGATGAGATGCTGCACTTCCTGCTTGTCATCGGTGCCTATGGCGCGCTTGAGGTAGCCGCTCAAATGTTGAAGAACATTGGCGTGGGTTCGACGGGTGGCGCATTTTTTCAGGGCCGCCATCAACGCGCTGAAGTACCGCGCGCCCAACTCGTTGGGATCGGACTTGCCCATGTTGCCCAGCAGGTTGCCCAAGGCCTTGTATTGCACCGGGTCATGAGCCATCAGCAGGTATTTATAACGCGAGTGGAATTCGATGAGATCGCGCCGGGTCAGGTCGCGTCGGCGTAGCGGTTGCCACGCGGCATAGACGAACACACGCGTCAGGAAGTTCTCGCGCAACACCGGATCGTTGAGGCGACCATCTTCCTCCACCGGCAGGTCCGGATGTTGCTCGCAAAACGCCTGGGCGTAGATGCCGCGTCCGCCGCCGTCCTGGGGTACGCCGTTGTGGTCGTAGACCTTGACCCTTTCCAGTCCGCAGGAGGGCGATTTCTGCATGAAGATGTAGCCGCAGATGTCGTCCAATTCCCCGGCCATTTTCCGGCCGTAATCGTCCAGCGGTCGGGTGACGTCCAGATCACGGTTTACCGTGCCGACTGCGCGGGGCTGCTCGGGTTGGCCGACCAGCCGGATCGGTTCCCGAGGAATGCCCAGGCCGATGGCGACTTCAGGACATACGGGGACGAAATCGAAATATTCACTGAGCGTGCGGCTGCACAACTGGGATTGCTTGTGCCCGCCATTGAAGCGAACTTCAGCGCCCATCAGGCAGGCGCTGATGGCAATCCGGGGTTTGGCGTTGGCTTCGCTGGGCATAGGCAACCTCTGGGTTGAAAATCTTGTACAATTTTATGTGTCTGTACAATAATTTCAATCATAGGTCCGAATAAGCACAAGTCAACCGGCAATTGAATGAACGGAGTGATGCAATGGTTGGCGCAGATGGGCTGCTGTCTGTTGCGACAGCAGCGAGAGACGCGCAATAACGATCTACTGGAGGCTGGCGTGCAACCGGCGCGCGGCTTCCTGACCACTGAGCCAGGCCCCTTCGACCCGGCCGGACAGGCACCAGTCGCCGCACACGTACAATCCAAGGTCGGCGTCGGCCAGTGCTCCCCATTCATGACTGCCGGCGGGGCGGGCGTATAGCCAGCGATGGGCCACGCTGAAGCTGGGAGCGGGCATGGCGCTGTGCAGCAGCTCGGCGAAAGCGCCGTGCAGGTGTTCGATGACCGCTTCCTTGGACATGTCGATGTGCTGGCGGCTCCAGTCGCTGGTGGCATGCAGCACCCAGGTGTCGAGCTTGCTGTCGCGCCCCGGCTTGCTGCGGTTACGCGCCAGCCAGTCGAGGGGGCTGTCCTGCACGAAGCAGCCTTCCATGGGCGTATCCAAGGGCTGTTCGAAGGCCAGCGCGACGGCCCAGGTAGGGTCCATTTTTACCCCGGCGGCTACACCAGCCAGTTTCGGCACGGCGGCGAGCAATGCGGTCGCCTGCGGAGCGGGCGTGGCGATGATCACCTGGCCGAACGGACCATGGGTGAATCCTTCTGCGTCCTGCAGGTGCCAATGCTCCTGGCCACGAAATACCTCGGTGATGCGGCAGGAGAACTGCACAGGCAAATCGCCGAGCAGGGCGCGGGTTATGGCGCTCATGCGTGGGGTGCCGACCCAGCGGGTCTGTTCGTCCGGGGATGGGCTCATCTGCCCGTCCTGGAAGTGATAGAGCTGCGGGTTCCACTCCGCTGCCCAGCCGTTGGCTTGCCAACGTTGCACTTCCGTGACGAAGCGTCGGTCACGGGCGGTGAAATACTGGGCGCCCATATCGAGCGCGCCGGCGTCGCTGCGCTTGCTCGACATGCGTCCGCCGCTGCCGTGGCTTTTGTCGAAGAGTTGAATGACATGCCCGGCCTCCGTCAGGGCCTGGGCGGCGGAGAGTCCGGCGATGCCGGTGCCGATGATTGCGATAGGTACAGTCATGAGGGCCTCGTTTACTTTCTGTACAGACTACGCCGTCGTTTAATCCTGTACAATTTTGATTTTTGGTATAAGTTTTACCGTTCGCGTTTTGGCAGGTTGTCCTATTGTTAGGAACAGACCCTGTTCAACATGAAAATGCTCTACCTATAAAAATAGACTAATGGGCCGGGTAAAACGCGATGCGAGGAACACCTCATGCACATATTGCTGACCGGCGGTACTGGTTTGATCGGACGTCAGCTCTGCCGACACTGGTTGGAGCAAGGACACCGCTTGACGGTCTGGAGTCGTCGACCCGAGCAGGTGGCGAAAATCTGCGGGGCGCAGGTGCGCGGCATCGCCACGCTCGATGAGCTTGCCGAGCCGGTGGACGCAGTGGTCAACCTGGCTGGCGCGCCCATCGCCGATCGGCCCTGGAGCCACAAGCGCAAGATATTGCTGTGGAACAGCCGCATCACCCTGACCGAGACATTGCTCGCCTGGCTTGAGCGTTGCGAGCAGCGACCGCAGGTGCTGATTTCCGGTTCCGCCGTGGGCTGGTACGGCGACGGTGGCGAGCGCGAGTTGACCGAAGAATCGGGACCGGTCAGCGAGGACTTCGCCAGCCAGTTGTGTATCGCCTGGGAGGAAACCGCGCAGCGGGCCGAGGCCCTGGGCATGCGAGTGGTACTGGTCCGCACCGGCCTGGTCCTGTCGACCGAGGGCGGCTTTTTGTCGCGGCTGCTGCTGCCCTTCAAACTCGCGCTGGGCGGGCGTATCGGCAGCGGGAGGCAGTGGATGCCATGGATTCATATTGACGATCAAATCGCCCTGATTGATTTTCTTCTGCACCGCAGTGATGCCAGCGGTCCTTATAATGCCTGCGCGCCGAACCCGGTGCGCAACCGCGATTTTGCAAAGGCCTTGGGTGACGTGTTGCATCGCCCGGCTGTGGTGCCAATGCCGGAGCTTGCGCTGAAGGTCGCGTTGGGGGAGTTGTCATTACTGTTGCTGGGCGGCCAGCGCGCCACGCCGGCCCGATTGCTGGTGGCGGGGTTTTCATTCCGGTTCACTGATTTGCCTGCGGCCCTGGAAGACTTGTCGGGTCGCCTTTGAAATAGGACGTTGCATGACCGATCACGCGTTGCTTCTGGTAAATCTGGGTTCGCCTGCCTCCACCTCGGTGGCCGATGTACGCGGCTACCTCAATCAGTTTCTGATGGACCCCTACGTGATCGACCTGCCTTGGCCGGTCCGGCGATTGCTGGTGTCGCTGATCCTGATCAAGCGCCCCGAGCAGTCAGCCCACGCGTACGCGTCAATCTGGTGGGAAGAGGGCTCGCCCCTGGTGGTGCTCAGCCGGCGCTTGCAACAGGCGATGGCCGCCCAATGGACGCAGGGTCCGGTAGAGTTGGCGATGCGTTACGGCGAGCCGTCGCTGGAATCCACCCTGGTACGCCTGGCGAGCCAGGGTCACAAGAACATCACGCTGGCCCCGTTGTATCCGCAATTTGCCGACAGCACGGTCACCACGGTTATCGAGGAAGCGAAGCGGGTCGTGCGGGAGAAGAAGCTCGATGTGAAATTCTCGATTCTCCAGCCTTTCTACGACCAGCCGGAATACCTCGATGCCCTGGTTGCCAGTGCCAAGCCGTACCTGATGCAGGATTACGATCACCTGCTGCTGAGTTTCCACGGCTTGCCTGAGCGGCACCTGACCAAGCTCGACCCTACTGGCTATCACTGCTTCAAGGACGCCGACTGCTGCAAGAACGCGCCACCGGAAGTCATGGCGACCTGTTATCGCGCCCAGTGCATCCGCACCGCCGAACTGTTTGCCCAGCGCATGGGCCTGGCAGAGGGCAAGTGGTCGGTATCGTTCCAGTCGCGATTGGGCCGGGCCAAGTGGATCGAACCCTACACCGAAGCGCGCCTGGACGAACTGGCCAAGAGTGGCGTGAAGAAAGTCCTGGTGATGTGCCCTGCGTTCGTGGCCGATTGCATCGAGACGCTGGAGGAAATCGGCGATCGTGGCCGAGAGCAGTTCCGCGAAGCGGGAGGGGAGGAGTTGGTGTTGGTGCCGTGTCTCAATGACGATCCGCAGTGGGCGCAGGCGTTGAGCACCCTTTGCGAACGGGCGCCGATCGCCTTGTAAATAATCCATGGCGAGGGAGCTTGCTCCCTCGCCACATTAGATTGAATTACACAATCGGCTCATCCGCCTTCTTCTGCTTCCAACCGTCATTGCCCGGCAAGATCAGGTTCAGCGCGATCGCCACCACGGCGCACAACGCGATGCCCTTGAGGCCGAAATCGTCCGGGCCGGTGCCGGTGCCGACCAGCACGCCGCCGATGCCGAACACCAGCGTCACCGAAACGATCACCAGATTACGAGCTTCGCCCAGGTCGATTTTGTGGCGGATCAGGGTGTTCATGCCCACCGCCGCAATCGAACCGAACAGCAGGCACAGGATCCCGCCCATCACGGGCACCGGAATGCTTTGCAGCAGCGCGCCGAACTTGCCGATGAACGCCAGGCTGATGGCGAAAATCGAGGCCCAGGTCATGATCTTCGGGTTGTAGTTCTTGGTCAGCATCACCGCGCCGGTCACTTCGGCGTACGTGGTGTTGGGCGGGCCGCCGAACAGGCCGGCTGCAGTGGTGGCGATGCCGTCGCCGAGCAGCGTGCGATGCAGGCCCGGCTTCTTCAGGTAATCGCGACCGGTCACGCTGCCCACGGCAATGACGCCGCCGATGTGCTCGATGGCCGGTGCCAGGGCAACGGGCACGATGAACAGGATCGCCTGCCAGTTGAACTCCGGTGCGGTGAAGGCGGGCAGGGCGAACCATGGCGCCGCGGCGATCTTCGCGGTGTCGACGACACCGAAGAAAAACGCCATGGCAAAGCCCACCAGCACGCCGGAGATGATCGGCACCAGGCGGAAAATGCCCTTGCCGAACACCGCGACGATCAACGTGGTGAGCAGCGCCGGCATCGAAATCATCATCGCGGTTTGATAAGCAATCAGCTCGGTGCCATCGCCGGCCTTGCCCATGGCCATGTTGGCGGCAATCGGCGCCATCGCCAGGCCAATGGAAATGATCACCGGACCGATCACCACCGGCGGCAGCAGGCGGTCAATGAACCCGGTGCCCTTGATCTTCACCGCCAGGCCCAGGAACGTGTAGACGAACCCGGCCGCCATTACGCCGCCCATGGTCGCCGCCAGGCCGAACTGGCCCTTGGCGAGAATGATCGGCGTGATGAAGGCAAAGCTCGACGCCAGGAACACCGGCACCTGGCGCCCGGTGACGATCTGGAACAGGATCGTCCCCAGGCCCGCCGTGAACAGCGCCACGTTCGGGTCCAGGCCGGTGATCAGCGGCATCAGCACCAGCGCGCCGAAGGCGACGAACAGCATCTGTGCGCCGGACAGCACCTGACGCCAGAGCGGATCGTTGAATTCGTCCTGCATGCTCAGGCGTCCTTCTGCTTGGTGCCGAAGATCTTGTCGCCGGCATCGCCCAGGCCCGGGATGATGTAGCCATGTTCGTTGAGTTTCTGGTCAATGGACGCGGTGTAGATGGTCACGTCGGGGTGGGCATCTTCCACGGCCTTGATGCCTTCGGGCGCGGCGACCAGCACCATGGCGCGGATGTCCCGGCAGCCGGCTTTCTTCAACAGGTCAATGGTGGCGACCATCGAACTGCCGGTGGCGAGCATCGGGTCGATGATCATCGCCAGGCGCTCGTCGATTTCCGGCACCAGTTTTTCCAGGTAGGTATGGGCCTGCAGGGTCTGCTCGTTGCGAGCCACGCCCACCGCACTGACCTTGGCGCCCGGGATCAGGCTGAGCACGCCTTCGAGCATGCCGATACCGGCGCGCAGGATCGGCACCACGGTAATCTTCTTGCCGGCGATTTTTTCCACTTGCACCGCGCCGGCCCAGCCGGCGATCTCGTAGGATTCCAGCGGCAGGTCTTTGGTGGCTTCGTAGGTGAGTAGCGCACCGACTTCCTGGGCGAGCTCACGGAAGTTCTTGGTGCTGATGTCTGCACGGCGCATCAGGCCGAGTTTATGTCTGATCAGCGGATGGCGGATCTCGAGGATGGGCATGGGGAAGGCTCCGGCGGCGGGCAAAAAAACCGGCCTAGATTAATCTATCCGAGGGTGTTGTCCTATAGACAATACAGAACGTTAGTCCACAAACGCTTGATCTGGCCGGGCGGGATGCGTACCTTTGCCCGCTTTTCCGAACTGCCACCCCTGGAGAGCGCCATGTCCGCTGATCTCGAGCATATCCGTCAAGTCATGCGAGAGGCTGACTGCCTGTACACCGAAGCCGAAGTCGAAGCGGCCATTGCCCGTGTCGGTGCGCAAATCAACGATCAGTTGGCTGAAAGCAATCCGGTCGTGTTCTGCGTGATGAACGGCGGGCTGATTTTCTCCGGCAAGCTGCTGACCTATCTGAACTTCCCGCTGGAAGCGTCCTACCTGCACGCGACCCGTTATCGCAACGAAACCAGCGGCGGCGACCTGTTCTGGAAAGCCAAGCCGGAAGTCTCGTTCATCGACCGCGACGTACTGATCATCGACGATATCCTCGACGAAGGTCATACGCTGGGCGCGATCATCGATTTCTGCAAACACGCCGGCGCCCGCGCGGTGCACACCGCCGTGCTGATCGACAAGGACCACGACCGCAAGGCCCGTCCCGACCTGAAAGCCGATTTTGTTGGCCTGCCGTGCATCGACCGCTACATCTTCGGTTATGGCATGGACTACAAAGGCTACTGGCGCAACGCCAACGGTATCTTCGCCGTCAAGGGGATGTAACCAGATGACGGGCCCGGCGTTTCTGGATCAAGCCTTGTTTGGCTGATGGGCTAATAACGTGAGGGCTTGCGTGGCGAGGGAAGAAGCTCCCCCGCCACACTGTCAAACCAGTCATGAGTGCGCGGCGCTCGCGGCCAGCCATTTTTCGCTCTTGACCCGCGCCTGCTCCAGCGTCTGCACGTACGCCAACTGGCGTTGCTCGCGATGAACCCCGGCGCGACGCATTTTCAGGCGCACCCGTGCCGCTGTTCCCACGAGGATCAGGCCGATGCCCTGCTTGCGGTAATCCTTCAGGATACTTTCCAGGGCGGCCAGGGCAGTCATGTCCAGCATCGGCACGGCGCTCATGTCCACAATCACCACTCGCACACCCAGGTCGAACTTGCGCAGCACATCCAGTGCTTTTTCCGCCGCGCCAAAAAACAATGGCCCACGGATCGCATAGCAGCGCACGTGGTCGGGCAGGTCCAGCAAGGCTCGATGCACATGACGCGGCAGTTCGGCGCTGTCGGTCAACTCGCTCATGCGCTTGATGAACAGTCCGGCGGCCAACAGTAGTCCGACGGCGACGGCCAACACCATGTCGAACAGCACCGTCAGGCCGAGACAGGTCAGCAAGACCAGCACGTCGCTACGCGGCGCGATGCGCAGCGTGTGCACCACATGCCCGGCCTCGCTCATGTTCCAGGCCACGATCACCAGCAACGCGGCGAGGGCGGCCATGGGCAAATAACTGAACAGCGGTGCCAGCGATACAATCGCCACCAACACCACCAGGCTGTGGATGATTGCCGCCAACGGCGATGTCGCGCCGCTGCGCACGTTGGTGGCGCTACGGGCAATCGCGGCGGTGGCAGTGATGCCGCCGAACAGCGGGGCCACGAGATTGCCCAGGCCTTGGCCGACCAATTCGGCGTTGGGGTCATGCTTGCTTCCGGTCATGCCGTCCGCCACCACGGCGCACAACAGTGATTCGATGGCACCAAGCATGGCGATGGCGAAAGCCGGCCCGAGCAATTGGCGGAACAGGTCGTAGGAGAGCACCAGCGCCTTGCCTTGGCCGTCCGGCAGGTTCCATGGCCAATCGAAACTCGGCAGTAAAGGCGGGATGCCCGGGTAGGTGATGCCATCGACGACATAGCTGAAGCGTTCACCCAATGTTGCGATGGGGAGGCCGACGCGCTCCAGCGCCAGTCCAAGCAGCGCGCCCACCAGCAATGCCACCAAGTGCCCCGGGACCCGTGGCACCCAGCGCGGCCAGGCAATCAGCACAGCCAGGCACGCGGCGCCGATAATGCCGTCACCGAGATGTGCGCTGGGCAATGCCACGATCAGTTCGCCGAGTTGTTCGATGTAATGCTTGGCTTGCCCGGCGGTGGTCAGCCCCAACAGGTCCTTGAGTTGCAACGTGGCGATCACGACGCCGATTCCGGCGGTGAAGCCGAGGATGACCGGATAAGGGATGTATTGAATCAATCGCCCTGCACGCATCAATCCCAGGGCAATCAGAATCAAGCCGGCAAGCATCGTACATAGCAGCAGGCCGCCCAGCCCGTATTGCTGGGTGATGGGCAGCAGGATGACAACAAAGGCCGCCGTCGGCCCGCTCACGTTGAAGCGCGAGCCGCCGGTCAGGGCGATCAAGGGCGCCGCCACCAGCACCGTGTACAAGCCATGCTGCGGCGCCACGCCAACGGCGATCGCCAGGGCCATCGCCAAGGGAATGGCAATTACACCGACCGTCAGCCCGGCCACCAGGTCGCCGCGCAGGCGTTCGATTGTATAACCGGCACGCCAGGCTTGGCGCCAGGCGGCGAAGAGCGGTGGGGCGGAGAAGGACATGGTTACTCCTGGCGAAATTGAACCGGGCGATACCTCCCGCCCCACCGAGCGACTCACCCCGTGGCGAGGGAGCTTGCTCCCGCTGGACTGCGCAGCAGCCCCAAATAAGCTGACGCAATTCCCCAGACGGAGCGCGTCGAGCGGTTTACGACGGCTTCGCCGCCGAGCGAGAGCAAGCTCCCTCGCCACAAAGGCAATGCGTTCGGCGTCGGGCTTGATGGCCCTTTGAGTATGCCGCGCCAACCCCCCGAATGTATTGACCCGGGTCGCTTATTTTTTCCATGGATGCTAGCGTGCCCAGCCAAGCCCCCGGAGCCTGTCATGCGTGTATCGATCCGCCGCTGCGCCACTTTGCTGTTGATCACCAGCCTGCCCTTGACGGCCATGGCCGCGCCGATGCACAGCCAATTCCTGCCCCCCGACGATCTGGTGGCCCGCCAGGAGCAGCCCGAACAGCAGCAGTTGCTGCAAGTCACCGAGTATTCGGTGGTGCTGGGTAACCAGCGGCCTTCCAACCAGCAGCCGATCCCGGTCACCTCGCCATTGATGGTGCGCCTCAAAGGCAAGCCGTTGAACAAAGGCGCGACCATCGGCCAGGTGATCCTCAATTTCGACGGCGAAAGCAAAAGCCTGAAAAAACCTGTGTACGACGAGGCGAGCAAGACCCTGACCCTGTCTTACCCACAGGCCCAGTACCGAGTCGTCATCGATCTGCTGCGCAACGACACGGTGTACGTGCAGTTCCTCAGCTACGCCAACGGCCATATCTGGGCCGACCTGCACACCGGCACCGCACGCCCGCGTTGAGCCGCAACGCCCGCCGGGGGTAAACTGCCCGCCCCGTGAACTGTGCGAGCTGGAGCCGGCAATGCGTAAAGACAAGAAACAAGTGATTGGTGACGAGATTGGCGACGAACAGATCAAGCTGTTCCTCAATTTTGAACCGGTCGATGCTACGTCGCCGTCGCTGCACAAATTGATCAAGGCCTACCGCGGGCTGCGTGTCGACGACTTCGAGCGTTTCCTGGCGTTTTTCGTCGAGGCCGGCTACGACCTCGATGGCAAGGACGAGCATGGCAACGATTTCGTTGCGTTGATCCATGACCAGCGCAATGCCGAGGAATATATCGATTTGATCAAAAAAGCTCGCGGTTGATTGTTTCTGGCCTGCTGCGCAGGCCAGCGGGAGCAAGCTCCCTCGCCACGAAAAGCTGCAAAAAAAAACGCCCCGCTCTCATGGAGAACGGGGCGTTTTTTCTAACCGATCGAATCAAGCGTAGCTTTGGGTTTCGCTGCTTTCTTCAACCAGTTCCAGCGCGATGTTGTTCTGCGCGCTGATCTTGCGGTACAGCGCTGCATCGGTTTCCAGCACTTTTTCCCGAGCCGGGAAGATTTCCGCGAGCTTGGTGGCCCACTCTCCCTTGGCTTTTTCCGGGAAGCAACGCTCGATCAGTTCCAGCATGATCGAAACGGTCACCGAAGCACCCGGGGAGGCGCCAAGGAGGGCGGCGAGGGTGCCGTCCTTGGCTGCCACCAGTTCGGTGCCGAATTGCAAGACGCCGCCTTTTTTCGGATCTTTCTTGATGATCTGCACCCGCTGGCCGGCCACTTCCAGGCGCCAGTCCTCGGCTTTCGCCTCGGGGTAGAAGCGACGCAGGGATTCCAGGCGCTGCTCCATGGACTGCATCACTTCGCTGATCAGGTACTTGGTCAGGTCCATGTTGTCCCGGGCCACAGCCAGCATCGGGCCGATGTTGCCAGCGCGCACCGACAGCGGCAGGTCCATGATCGAACCGTGCTTGAGGAACTTGGTGGTGAAGCCGGCGTATGGCCCGAATAGCAGGGATTTCTTGCCATCGACCACCCGGGTGTCCAGGTGCGGCACCGACATCGGCGGCGAGCCCACGGCGGCCTGGCTGTAGACCTTGGCCTGGTGGTGCTTGACCACTTCCGGATTGTCGCAACGCAGCCATTGGCCGCTGACCGGGAAGCCACCGAAGCCCTTGCTCTCTTCGATGCCTGAGGCTTGCAGCAGCGGCAACGCGGCGCCACCGGCACCGAGGAAGACGAACTTGGCGTCGACTTCGCGGGTGCTGCCGGAATTGACGTCCTTGATGCTCACGGTCCAACCGTCGCCCTTGCGCTTGAGGCCGGTGACGCGCTTGCAGTATTTGATCTGGGTGTCCGGCGCGCTGCCCAGGTGCTTGAGCAACTGGTTGGTCAAGGCGCCGAAGTTGACGTCGGTACCGTTCATGACGCGGGTAGCGGCGATGACTTCATCAGCCGGCCGGCCTGGCATCATCAGCGGCATCCATTCGGCCATCTGGTCGCGGTCTTCGGTGTATTCCATGTCGGCGAAGGCGTGATGCTGGCGCATCAGTTCGAAGCGCTTCTTCAAGAACTCCACGCCTTTGTCACCCTGCACGAAGCTCAGGTGCGGCACTGGGGCGATGAAGGATTTCGACGAGCCGAACGTACCCTTCCTGGTCAGGTACGACCAGAACTGCTTCGACACCTCGAACTGGGTGTTGATGTGCACGGCTTTCTTGATGTCGACACTGCCATCGGCGGCCTGGGGAGTGTAGTTCAGCTCGCACAGCCCGGCGTGACCGGTGCCGGCGTTGTTCCAGGGGTTGGAACTCTCCGCGGCACCTGAGTCCATCAGCTCGGCGACTTCCAGCGAAATCGCGGGGTCGAGCTCCTTGAGCAGTACTGCCAGGGTGGCACTCATGATGCCGGCCCCTACCAGGACTACATCGACTGCTTCGTTATGCGCCATTTAACGCGTCTCCAAAATCTGCAGCACCAAATTGTCGGCATAGCGGCCAGGAAGCGGGGCAGGTCAGTTGCGCCCCAGGTATCCATGGCCAGGAATCGCCATGTCCGAATCTTCGCAATTTTTTTGCAACTTCGCAGATGCATGCGGCCTGGCCTCAAGAGTCCCATGAACTCATTTAAGCGCCGGGCAGGCAATTCGACTTATGGCCGAGGCATCCGCTCGTGCAACCAAATCCGTAGCGGACAGGCTTCAGGCGGCGGTTCTTGAACGATATCCGGTCCTGTGTCGTTGGGCTGTTCCAGACGCTGATGGTGCTTGTTCAGACGCAAAACTCTTCATTTGCTCGCCACACTCTTGTGAAGTTGTGAAAACCCGTTTTTTCACGCTCTTTTGAAGACGTGAACCTCAAAAAGGGCTGTCCCAGCCTGGCACCGCGCCCGGTTTGGTTGCCCCCATGCAATACATGACAGGCAAAACGGGCAGACAGCTCAGTGACCGAGCGTAATGACAGCTCTGCAGATTCGCGAAAAGCGGTGATTTGCCAGGAAAACAGCAAGCGCCAGCTTCACTCGATCTGTGTGGGCGGCTCTCTGTGGGCGGTGCGGGGTGCCAATACAAGCGCATCAGCGGCGTTGCGAGGCCCGATCAGGAGACGTCCTTATAATCGGGGGGAGATTGTAGCGAAGAAACGCGCGGAAATGGTCGTGTTTTATGACTTTTATTAGCCCTGCGGTCAGACGGCCAACAGCGGGCGGTTTCGTGCACGAGTACGAGGCGGTTGTACCAGGGCGCTGGCAGGCAAGGGTTGATGCAACCAGTTGAGGCGGATCTCTTCGATTTCCACCCAGCCATCGCCCATGGGCTGCAGGCTGCATTGCTTGAATGCCTGGCAGCGGCCGGTGCGGTCGAGCAGGGCGAAGCAGCGGTGATGCGGGCGCGGGGTGAACAGGGAAATGAGGTGGCGCATGGTCAGGTACCGTATCCGGGGAACTTGGGCACAGCCTGACAGCCAGCCATGACGTCGAGGTTTAAGGACGATGACAACGGGGTGACAGGAACCGCCCACCCAGACCCGTGTCAGACATTTCAGTATTCATGCTGCGACGCTAGTTCGCCGCGATGGCGCACCGCTATACTGCCGGCCTGTCTGTGCCCGATTCTGGAGAGAAGAGCATGTTGCAACGCCTGTTGTTCGGTTTGATCGCAGTGACCAGTCTGACCCTTGTCGGCTGTGCCCACAGCCCGCAACAACTTAACCCGGAGCCCAAGCTTAACGCCCAGCTGGCGCCGGTGGGTCGCGGCCAGCCGGTGGTGGTGCGGGTTGTTGACGGTCGTCCGTCGCCGACCCTCGGCACGCGTGGTGGGCTGTACCCGGAAACCAGCGTGATCACGGTGCAGGGTGCGCAGATCCTGCCTAAATTGCAGGCCCAGGCCGAGGCGGCCGTGCGTTTGCTGGGCTTCACCCCCACCGCTAATGCAATGAATGCCCCGCAACTGACCGTGACCTTGGCCGAACTGAAATACCAGTCGCCCAAGGAAGGCATGTACGTGACTGAGGCGACAATCGGCGCGACCTTCCGCTCCGATGTGCAGAACGCCAACCGTCGCTACAGCGGCCGATACGGCGCTTCCCTGGACCAGCGCTTCGGCATGGCGCCCAACCAGGACACCAACACCAAGCTGGTCAGCGACGTATTGAGCGATGCCCTGACCCGTCTGTTCAAGGACCCGACCATTGGTCAGGTGCTGGCGGAGTAAGGCTGCGTCCCGAACGAAAAAGCCCGCATAAGCGGGCTTTTTTGTCGGCGCGGTCTTCATGCAGCCTGGGAATAGAACTCCAGCACGCTGATCCCGGTCAGCAGGTCTGTCTCCGGGAGGTCCGCATGCTGATGACCGCCGAGGGCGCAATACACCAGCCAATGACGGTCCTGCACGTTGAAGGACAAACTGCCGACAAGGTTCTGTTGTTCATCGCTCGGGCTGATGAGATAGAGACGATCCTGGTTTTCGGCGTGCAACATGAGGGATTCCGTACAGGTTTGGAGGGCGACAGGGTGGCCTATCCATATGACGAAACCGTTACATGAAAATTAACCTTCTTTTGTGGCCCTGGCCTGGGCGGATCGTTACCGGTCGGAAAAACCGACGCAGCGCGCCAGGCTTTCGGTAGAATCCGCGCCCTGTTCGTAGGTCCCGGGCGCAAGGCGTCCGTTTTTCGCTTGAGGTCTGTGATGTCGTTGCAATTGTTTTCTCTGTTCGCTGCCCACCCCGCCAAACTGATCAACCTGCTCGCGCTGCTGTTTGCCTGCCCGGGTGGCTGGGTATTGCACGCGACGCGACGCCGCGAACAGCGAGCACGTGCTTGCCTTCAAGCTCGCACCGGCGAAAGCAATGAACGATTCGAAGCACTGTTGGATCTGGCCACGCAGCGCATGAACCGTTTCTTCTACCGATTCGGATTCGCCTGCCTGGGCGTGGCGCTGTTGATGTCGTGGATCAGCACACAGCTCTGATCGCAGTCGGCGACAACTGCTTTGGTGGCGAGGGAGCTGCTCCCTCGCCACCCAAAAACACTCGCCGCTTTAAAGCGGCAACCCCGCCTTGACCCGATACTGGTTACGCACCGGCGTCGCATATTGCAGCACCAGGAACGGTCGCTGTTCCACCGGGCACGCATCCAGCCGACGTTGCCATTCCTCTTGAGCCTTCGCCAGTTCCTCGGCACCGAACACCTCGGCCGCCGTCGGCACCTGTAGCTGCGGGTCGGCATCGGTCCATTGGGCGTAGGCCAGGTAATGCACGGGGAACAGCCGATAACCGCCGAGAATCTGCCGGTCCATCTCCGCCGCCAATTGCTTGGTGTCTTCGAACAGCTCGGTGATCGGCGCGGAGAAGTTCACGTGGACCCGACCTTTATAGCCGGTGATGCCCTTGGCGATGCTGACGTCGTCTTCGCCCGGTGCCTTGGTGTAGGTCCCGGTGGTGGCGCGGATGTACAACTCGCGGGCCTTGGCCTGGTCGCACGGGTCGTACTCGTAGCTGATCGATACCGGCGTGAGGTTCAGCGAGCGGATGACCTCGCCGAACGGCTCGTCCTTGCGGCTCATGTGGAACATCTTGAGGATCGCCGACTCGGTCCGGTCATCACCGTCCTTGGCCCGGCCCTCGGCCTGGGCGATCCAGATCGAGGCGCAATCGTTGCGGATCGAGTGGTTGATGTACGCCGACAGCAACTGGTACGCCGCCATCTTTTCCCGGCGACCGGTGATGGAGCGGTGCACGATGAAGCTCTTGTTCAGGCGCATCAGGTCGCTGACGAACGGCTTTTGCAGCAGGTTGTCGCCAATGGCGATGCGCGGCGTCGGCAGGCCGGCGTGGTACACGGCATAGTTGACGAACGCCGGGTCCATCACGATGTCGCGGTGGTTGGCGATGAACAGGTACGCGTTGCCGGACTTGAATTGCTCCACCCCGGTGTAGGTCACGCCATCGGTGGCGCGCTCGATAGTGTGGTCGACGTAGAACTCCACTTTATCTTGCAACGTGGCGACCGAGGTCACGCCGGCGAACTCTCGACGCAGTTTCTGCGCTATAAGAGGTTTGAGCATCCAGCCGAACGCGCCGGCCAGGCGCGGGAAGCGGAAGTGGGTGAGGATATCTAGAAACGCCTTGTCGCTGAGCAGCCGTGCCAGCACCGCTGGTACTTCACTGTCGTCGTAAGGTCGGATGGCATCGAATTCGCCCATCATGCTCTCTTGTTGGAAACCGCTAGGGTAAGTAAAGGTTCGATCAAAAAAATGACAGGACACGGCCTGGAAGATAGTCCAGGCGAAAATAGCCCTGCAAATAGACCGGCGATTATACGCACAAGTCACTTGGGAGACCGCGATGCTGGAAGCTGCTGAATATGAATGTCCGTATTGTGGAGAAGAAGTAGAGACTTCATTGGATCTTTCCGGTGGCGACCAGACCTATATCGAGGACTGCCAGGTCTGTTGTCGACCGATTACCTTCGTGCTTCAGGTTCATGGCGAGGAATGGCACCTCGAGGTTTTCAGCGAGAACGAGTGAGGGACGGCCATGCAGCGAATCTACGAACTGGAAAACCTGATGGAAGGCGAATTGCTCCAAGGCATGCTCGCCAGCGAAGGCATCACGGCGCATCTGGTGGGTCGTGACCTGGTTGGGGGCGCGGGAGAACTGCCGATGCATGGGCTGTTGGGGCTGGCGGTGGAGGATGAACAGGCGCAATACGCCCGGGAACTGATCGCCGCCTACAATGCCGCGCTGCCGTTGCCCGGCGAGGAGCCGGACAGTTACCCCGGAACGCTGGTCTGTTAGGCTGGCCGCCGTGTGATATGAGAGTCGTGTTACCCCATGTGTGGACGTTATGCCTTGTTTCGCTGGAACCCCGCCTTTGCGGCCTTGCCCGGCTTCCCCGCCGACCAGAAGGCTCAATGGAACATCTCGCCCAACGATTCGGTTCTGATGCTGCGTGCCGGCGCCGATGGCCAGCGCGAATTGGCCCGGGCGCGCTGGGGGCTGACGCCGCCGTGGCTGACCGACCTGTCCCGCACACCGGCCCATGCCCGGGCCGAAACCGTCGCCGAGCAACCGATGTTCCGCGAGGCCCTGCGGTTGCGTCGGTGTTTGCTGCCGGCCAACGGCTTCTACGAATGGCGTGGAGGTTCGCGTAAACGCCCGTATTGGCTGACGCCGGGAGAGGGTTCTTCGTTGTTTTTCGCCGCGATCTGGGAAGCGTATCCGGTGCAGGAACAGGTGTGGTTGAGCACGGCGGTCATCACCCAGCCGGCGGCAGGACAGCGGCGTCCGTTGATTCTTGATGAAGAGGGCCAGCGGCTGTGGCTCGATCCCGAGACACCTTTGCATGCCTTGCAAGGGCTGCTGGCGAGCGAGCCGGGGCAATTGCGCGAGCGGGTGCTGGCGAACATGGTCAACGACCCGAAGCTCAATGGGCCGGAGTGCCTGACGCCGGCTTGAGTTCTTTGGCGGCAGAGCCGGCCCCTTCGCGAGCAGGCTCCCACAGAGGGCCACACAAATCCCCGTGAGGGCGAGCTTGCCCGCGATGGGGCCGTTGGATCAGACCTTGAACTGATTGATCAACCGCCGCTGTTGCTCCGCCAATTTGGTCAGCCCGGCGCTGGCGGCGCTGGACTCGTCGGCACCGCTGGCCACTTCGTTCGCCACCTGGCCGATGTTGATCACGTTGCGGTTGATGTCATCCGCCACGGCGCTTTGCTCCTCGGCGGCGCTGGCGATCTGGGTGTTCATGTCGTTGATCACCGACACCGCCTGGGTAATCGTTTCCAGCGCCTGGGCTGCCTTGGCCGCGTGCTGCACGCTTTCATCGGTGCGGTGTTGGCTGTCTTCCATGACACGCACCACGTCGCGGGTGCCCTGTTGCAACTGTTGGATCATTGACTGGATTTCTTCGGTGGCCTGTTGCGTCTTCTGCGCAAGGTTGCGCACTTCATCGGCGACCACGGCAAAACCACGACCCTGTTCGCCGGCCCGCGCCGCTTCGATGGCCGCGTTGAGGGCCAGCAGGTTGGTCTGCTCGGCGATCCCGCGGATGGCGGTGAGGATCGCGTTGATGTTCTCGCTGTCCTTGGCCAGGGTTTGCACCGCGCCGACGGCCTTGCCGATTTCCACGGCCAACGCGCCGATGGAAGTGGAGGTGTCGCGCACGATTTGCATGCCCTGGCTGGCGGCCTGGTCGGCGTGGCTGGCGGCTTGGGCGGCCTGGGTCGCATTGCGGGCGACGTCCTGGGCGGTGGCGGTCATTTCATGCACGGCGGTGGCGACCTGATCGATCTCCGACATTTGCTTATGCACGCCTTGGTTGGTGCGGATCGCGATGTCGGCGGTGTGCTCCGAAGAGTCGCTGACGCTCTGCACCGACGTCACCACTTGGGTGATCATCCGTTGCAGTTTGCTGAGGAAGGTATTGAAGCCCGTGGCGATGGCGCCCAGTTCATCGGCGCGGTCACTGGTCAAGCGGCGCGTCAGGTCGCCTTCGCCCTGGGCGATGTCATCGAGCATCGCCACCATCTGCTTGAGCGGCCGGGCGATGCCGTGGCCCACCAGCCAGATCACCAGCAGGCCGAGGGCGGCGATCGCGAGGCCGACCATGGCCATGCCGAAGATATCGGTCTCGCGCTGATCGTCGAGGTCCTTCTGCAAGGCTTGCAGATCGGCCATCACCGCATCCAGCGGCAGTTGCAGCATCAGCGTCCAGCGGGCGCTGGTCTCGCCGATGCCGAACGGCATGTACACCTCGATATGGCCGTGGGCTTCATCGATGTCGTAACGCACTTGGCCGACGCCGAGCTTGGTCAGGTTGTCCAGTTCGTTGGCGTCCAACAGGTCGCTGGCTTTCTCTCCGAGCTTGCTGGCGTCCTTGGTGAAGGCCACTAGCCGATTGTTGCTGGCGAGCAAGGCCATCTCCCCGGCGCCGTTGTACAACTTGGCGTCGGCGGCGACGAGCATGTCTTGGATGAAGTTCACCGACAGGTCGGCGCCGACGATGCCCTGGAATTTGCCATCGACCAGGATCGGTTCGATGAACGACGCCAGCATGGTCATGGTGTTGCCGACCCGGTAAGGCGCCGGGTCGATCACGCAGGCTTTCTTGCTGTCCTGGGAGCACAGGTAGTACTCGCTGGCGCGAATGCCGGTGGAGAGCAGTTTCTGGTCCGTTACGTCGGCGAGCTTTTCCAGGCCGAGGGTGCCGTCCTGGTTGCGAAACCACCACGGCAGGAAGCGCCCATCGGTTTCCATGCCCAGCACCTGGCTGTTCACGTAATTGGCGTCGTCATGGTCGATGGCGTTCGGTTCCCAGGCGATGTAGGCCCCGAGGACCTTCGGGTTGCGCACCACGGACTCGCGCAACAGGCTGATCATCTGCTCGCGTGGCATCTTCAATTGCGGAGTGCCGTCCGCGCCGTTCATGCCCATCATAGCGTTGGTCGTCGCCAGGCCCCGGGCAAGCAACAGCGGTGCTTCGAGTTCACGCTGGATCAGGCTGGCCTGGGTGTGGGCGAGGGCACTGAGGCGTTGCTCGATGAGTTGTTCGAATTGCGCCTTGGTCCGCTGTTGGACCATTTCCTGGGTGCTGGCGCCGGCAAACAATGCGTACAGCACCAGGGCGCCGACCACGCTGAGCACGATGGCACCGGCCAGGGCAGCAACGGAAAACTGGATCGATCTGAATTTCATAAAGGCACCGGACCTGAAATGACGTCTGGTCCCTGTATCGGCGTTTCCGTGGCCCGGCATGAGGCACTGTTCGTCGGGTGACTGTTTTGGCTGGATGGGTGTCGTGAACCGACGAGTAGGCACTGTCCGAAAAGTTTGTAATCCCTCGCTGTGTATCTGGCGCCGATACAAATCAAGGCCTAGGATACGCCCACGATTCCATGGAGCTTCTTTTGTATGAACAAGACTTTGATGGTGAGCGCTCTGGGCGCGGCTCTGCTGCTCGCCGGTTGCCAATCAGTCAATACCACCAGCGGCGGAGCCGTGGGCGTGGAGCGCAAGCAGTACATGTTCAGCATGCTGTCGACCGCCGAGGTCAACCAGATGTACGCCCAGTCCTATCAGAAGACGTTGGGCGAGGCGAGCTCCCAAGGCGCCCTGGACAAGACCAGTAGCGACGCCAAGCGCCTGCAGGTCATTGCTGACCGGCTGATCGCCCAGGCGCCTGTGTTCCGTCCGGATTCGGCGCAGTGGAACTGGGAAGTGAACCTGATCAAGAGCGATGAGCTCAACGCCAACTGCGGTCCCGGCGGCAAGATCATGTTCTACACTGGCCTGATCGACCAGTTGAAGCTGACCGACGCTGAGATCGCCGCGATCATGGGCCATGAAATCGCCCACGCCTTGCGCGAGCACGGTCGTGAAGCGATGTCCAAGGCCTATGGCATCGAAATGGCCAAGCAGGGTGCCGGTGCGATATTCGGCCTGGGCCAGGACAGCCTGGCGCTGGCCGACACGGTCGCCAACTATGGCATGACCCTGCCCAACAGCCGCGGCAACGAGAACGAAGCCGACCTGATCGGCCTCGAGCTGGCTGCCCGTGCCGGCTACGACCCGAACGCCGCGATCACCCTGTGGAACAAGATGGCCAAGGCTTCGGAAGGCGCTCCGCCGGAGTTCATGAGCACCCACCCATCGTCAAGCAGCCGGATCGCCTCGTTGCAGGCGGCGATTCCGAAGGTGATGCCGCTGTATCAGCAGGCCAAGAAATAATCATCACCTTGCGGTGAGGCGGCTGGCCTCATCGCGAGCAAGCTCGCTCCCACAAATCTGCGGTGTACACAATCTTGTGGACACCCGCAGCCCCTGTGGGAGCGAGCTTGCTCGCGATGAGCGATGACGCGGTATCAAACCCACCCACTGCTCTGCATCGCCTTGTACACCGCTACGATTGCCAGGATGAAAAACGCCGAGGCGGCCAGACGGCGGATGAGGGCCAGGGGCAGTTTCTCGGCGGCGAAGTTGCCGGCCAATACCACCGGCACGTTGGCAATCAACATGCCCACGGTGGTGCCAATGATCACCAGCCACAGTTCGGGGTATTGCGCAGCGAGCATCACCGTCGCGATCTGGGTCTTGTCGCCGATTTCCGCCAGGAAGAACGCGATCAGCGTGGTCAGGAACGGGCCGAACTTGCGGGCCGTATTCGCCTCTTCATCGTCCAGCTTGTCCGGGACCAGGGTCCACAGCGCCGTGGCCGCGAAGCTTGCCGCCAATATCCAATGCAACACCGCGTCGGAGAAGAACCCGCTGACCCAGGCCCCGACCGCGCCTGCCGCCGCGTGGTTGGCGAGGGTCGCGGCAACAATGCCGGCAATGATCGGCCACGGTTTACGAAAGCGAGCGGCGAGGATGAGGGCGAGCAGTTGCGTCTTGTCGCCGATTTCGGCCAACGCAACGATGGCGGTGGGTACGAGGAAAGAGTCCAGCATCAGGAAATTCCTAAAAGGGGCGGGTCGACACGGCTATGACACGTACAGCCTTCCCGCCCCGGGTAAGGTGTGCGTGTCATAGGTCTTGTCAAACCCAGCGACCATCTGCGTGGACGCTTGGGCCGCATACGCCATGGCCTGCTGACCAAGTATGTTGACGTATGCCGGGCGAGCTGGGCGCTCGCGGGAGACTACTCCCCTAGGACGGTGCGGATTCTGCCTAGGCAAATCCGATTGGGCAAGCGCTGTTTTGCAACAACGCGTCAGCCGCGCTTGGCCCGGTAGATGCGGAAACCCTGGCCTTCCGCTTTGATTGCGCAGGGCCCCAGATGCTCTTCGATCAACGGTTGGTATCTCAGGAAGCTGTTGGCAACCAGCCGCAGTTCGCCGCCGTTTTTCAGATGTTTGGCCGCTTTTCGCAGCAGGTTCTCGGTGGCATGGTAGTCGGTGTGCACGCCGACGTGGAACGGAGGGTTGCTCAGGATTGCGTTCAGGCCCATGGGTGCGGCGTCGATCCCGTCACCGGTCAGCACGTCGGCTTCCAGGCCGTTGGCGGCCAACGTCAGTCGACTGCTGGCGGCAGCAAAGGCATCCACATCCAGCAGCGTCACCGTGTTGTGTGGATAGCGCCGCTTGACCGCCGCCCCCAGCACGCCGGCACCGCAGCCGAAGTCCAGCAGGTGGCCGCTGGGCAGCTTGTCCAGGTGCTCCAGCAACAGCGCGCTGCCGCGATCCAGTCGACCGTGACTGAACACCCCCGGCAAGCTGATCACCTTGAGCGGGCCTTCGGCCAATGGCAGTTCATAGGTCTGCGCCAGGCTTTCCAGCGGCTTGGCCTCGGGGGCGTTGGCAACGGTGACCTGCCACAGTTGGCAGTGCCGCGCGCTGTCGAGCTTGCGCGGTTTGCCGAACGGGTTGAGTTGCTTGGATGCGCCTTCGATGCCGCTGCGTTTTTCCCCTACCAGATACACCTCGCGTCCGGGCAGGCGCGAAGCCACGGCGTTGAGAATGTAGTCGGTGAGGTCCTTGGCCTTGGGCAGGAACACCACGGCGGTGTCGAACCCGCGCTCGGGTACGTTCACGCCAAAGTGGCTGCGCTCCGGAAAGCGCGCATCCAGGGCCGCTTGATCGCCCGCGTGCCAGCACCAACCATGGGCCTCGGGCAGACGGCCCAGCAGATCGTCGGCAGGCAGCCCGGCGAGCAGGACCGAGCCCTGGAATAACTCGGCCTGACGAAGCAGTACTTCACTGCGCGGATCCATGGTCTGCTCCTTGTAAAAAAGTGCGGCAGTCTATCAATTGACGACTCGTTGCGCTGTACCGCTGAAATACCCCCGGGCGTTCTCCGCCAGTTGGCCGACGATCCGCTGCCTGGCTTCACGGCTGCCCCAGGCATTGTGGGGCGTGACGATCAGCCGGGGTATATCGCCCGCCAACAGCGGATTGCCCTGGGTTGGCGGCTCCACGCTCAGCACATCGGTGGCGGCGCCGCCCAGGTGACCGTTGCGCAGGGCGTCGGCCAGGGCTTGTTCATCGATGAGGCCGCCGCGTGCGGTGTTGACCACGAATGTACCGGGCTTGAGCAGCGCCAGCTCACGCGCGCCGATGAAGTGGCGGGTGTGCTCGTTGAGGGGGCAATGCAGCGTCAGAGCGTCCACTTGCGGCAGCAATTGGTCCAGCGCAACGCGGTCAGGACGGGCGGGCCGCCCCGGAATCTGCCCCAGCAGCACGCGCATGCCAAAGGCTTCGGCCAGCCGAGCGACGGCGCCGCCCAATTCGCCATGGCCGAGCAGCCCGAGGGTCTTACCCTGCAGTTCGACGATCGGGTAATCCAACAGGCAGAACTGCGACGCCTGTTGCCAACGACCTTCGGCCACGGCTTTTTGGTAGTCGCCCAGGCGAGTCGCCAGGTTCAGCAACAACATGATCGTGTGCTGCGCCACCGACGGCGTGCCATAGCCCTGGCAGTTGCTGACGGTGATGCCGTGCTGGCGGACGGCGGCGAGGTCGACGTTGTTGGTGCCGGTGGCGCTGATCAAGATCAGTTTCAGTTCGGGACAGGCGGCCATGGCGGCCGCGTCGATCACGACTTTGTTGGTGATCGCCACCGTGGCGCCCTTGAGTCGTTCCGTCACCTCATCCTGGCGGGTGCCGGCATACAGGTCCAGTTCGGCGAAGCAATCGCGCAATGGAGCCAGGTCCAAGTCACCGAGATCCAGGGAAGAGTGGTCGAGGAAAACTGCGCGGGCGGTATTGGTCATCAGCTGTACCTGTCATGTAAAAGACTGAAGGCGTAATGTGGCGAGCCTATCAGAACAAATTGCCGTGGCGAGGGCGCTTGCTCCCGCTGGCCGGCGAAGCAGGCCTCCGGGGTAAGCGGCTACTGCGCAGCCGAGCGGGAGCAAGCTCCCTCGCCACGGGATTCATTCAACAGAGATTGTCGCAAGGAGCCCACCATGTACCTCGCCGAATTCCTTACCGTCGCCCTGATCCACTTGCTGGCCGTGGCCAGTCCTGGTCCGGACTTCGCCGTGGTGGTCCGTGAAAGCGTGACCCACGGCCGCCGTGCCGGGACCTGGACGGCGTTGGGCGTTGGCACGGCGATTTTCCTGCATGTGGGGTACTCGCTGCTGGGGATCGGCCTGATCGTGTCCCAGTCGATCGTACTGTTCAACGCCTTGAAGTGGGCCGCCGCCGCGTACCTGCTCTACATCGGCTTCAAGGCCTTGCGCGCCCAACCGGCCAAGGCCACCCAGGAGAACCTGCACAAGGACGCAGGTGAACGTACCGCTCGCGGTGCGTTCACCGCCGGTTTCGTCACCAATGGGCTGAACCCCAAGGCGACGCTGTTCTTCCTGTCCCTGTTCACCGTGGTGATCAATCCCCACACGCCGCTGGCGATCCAGGCCGGCTACGGTGTGTACCTGGCGGTGGCCACGGCGGCCTGGTTCTGCATGGTGGCGATGCTGTTCAGCCAGGCGCGGGTGCGTGCCGGTTTTGCCCGCATGGGCCATTGGTTCGACCGGACCATGGGTGCCGTGCTGATCGCCATCGGTGTGAAACTGGCGTTTACCGAGGCCCATTGAACGGGTTGAGCGGATCCCGATGATGGCTCAAGGCTAGTGTTTGCGGGCGGATCAAATCATTCCTTCGGCTGATTTGATCCGCGAACAAGCGCTTTAGAGTGCTTACTTTCCAGCCAAGACCGTGCAGTCAGAAAAGGGACTCCTATGTTGCAGACTCGCGTTATTCCTCCAGCCGAGGGCGTTTACCAATACCCGTTGCTGATCAAGCGGCTGCTGATGTCCGGCGCGCGCTATGAGAAAACCCGCGAGATCATCTACCGGGACCAGTTGCGCTACACCTATCCCACGCTGATCGAGCGTGTCGCACGGCTGGCCAACGTGTTGACCGAGGCCGGGGTCAAGGCCGGGGACACCGTGGCAGTGATGGACTGGGACAGCCATCGCTACCTGGAATGCATGTTCGCGATCCCGATGATCGGCGCGGTGATCCACACCATCAACGTGCGGCTGTCGCCGGAACAGATCCTCTACACCATGAACCACGCCGAGGATCGCTTCGTGCTGGTCAACAGCGAGTTCGTCGGGTTGTACCAGGCGATCGCCGGCCAGCTGACCACGGTCAAAAAGACGCTGCTGCTGACCGACCAGCCGGACAAGACTGCCAATCTGCCGGACCTCGTCGGCGAGTACGAGCAGCTGCTGGCCGCTGCCAGCCCCGCCTATGACTTCCAGGATTTCGACGAGAACTCCGTCGCCACCACGTTCTACACCACCGGCACCACGGGCAATCCCAAGGGTGTGTATTTCACCCATCGGCAACTGGTGCTGCACACCCTGGGCGTGTCGACCATCATGGGCGCCATCGACAGCGTGCGCCTGTTGGGCACCAACGATGTGTACATGCCCATCACGCCGATGTTCCACGTTCATGCCTGGGGCCTGCCGTACGTGGCGACCATGCTCGGCCTCAAGCAGGTCTACCCCGGTCGATACGACCCGGAGTTCCTGGTGGAGCTGTGGCGCAAGGAAAAGGTCACCTTTTCCCACTGCGTGCCGACCATCCTGCAAATGGTCCTCAACGCCAAGGGCGCCCAGGACACCGATTTCGGCGGCTGGAAAATCGTCATTGGTGGCAGCGCCCTCAACCGCAGCCTGTACGAGGCGGCCAAGGCCAAGGGCATCCAGCTCACCGCCGCCTACGGCATGTCGGAAACCGGCCCGCTGGTGTCTTGCGCCCACCTCAACGATGAGTTGATGGCCGGCGGCGAAGACGAACGCATCACGTATCGGATCAAGGCCGGCGTGCCGGGGCCGCTGGTGGAAGCGGCGATCGTCGACGGCGAGGGCCGCTTCCTTCCCGCCGATGGCGAGACCCAGGGCGAATTGGTGTTGCGCGCGCCGTGGCTTACCGAAGGTTATTTCAACGAACCGCAGAAGGGCGCCGAGCTCTGGAGTGGCGGCTGGTTGCACACCGGCGACGTCGCCACGCTGGACGGCATGGGGTTCATCGACATTCGCGACCGCATCAAGGATGTGATCAAGACTGGCGGCGAATGGATCTCGTCCCTGGACCTGGAAGACCTCATCAGCCGGCACGCGGCGGTACGCGAAGTAGCAGTGGTCGGCATCCCTGATCCGCAGTGGGGCGAGCGACCGTTTGCCTTGCTGGTGATTCGCGAAGGGCACCAGATCGGGGCTCGCGAGCTCAAGGAACACCTCAAGCCGTTTGTCGAGCTGGGGCACCTGAGCAAGTGGGCGATCCCGAGCCAGATCGCCCTTGTTACTGAAATTCCCAAGACCAGCGTCGGCAAGCTCGACAAGAAGCGTATCCGCGTCGACATCACCGAATGGCAGAACAACAACAGCACCTTCCTTTCGACGCTCTGAGCGTCCTTGCCGTGCCCGAAAAGGGCACGGCAGCCCCACCAAGCAAGCGCTTGTCTTGTCAAATCGGAAATTTCAGCCATCCTTGCCGTGCCGATAAACGTCGGCCTGGCGAAGGACTGTTCCAGAGTGGTCGAGGGCTGCAAATCACACTTTAGAGGGATCAAGCCGTACTACCCGCTGGCTATAGTCCGCTCAAGGATTTTCGGAATGGGACGCGCGTGCCAGCACGGCGAAGGGTTTCCGGAAATACCCACTGCCATAAAAATAAAACACATGGAGTTGCGTCGATGACCTCAGCAAACACCTTCTGGCGCCGGGCAAAATTGCCGCTGGCCGTCAGTCTTGCCTCCTCGCTCGCCGGCCCGGCATTCGGCGTCAGCTTCAACATCGGTGAAATCGAAGGCCAGTTCGACTCGGCCCTGTCGGTCGGCGCGAGCTGGTCCACGGCCGATGCCAATCGGGACCTGATCGGCGTCAACAACGGTGGCAAGGGCCTGTCCCAGACCTCCGATGACGGCCACTTGAACTTCAAGCGCGGCGAGACCTTCTCGAAGATCTTCAAGGGCATCCATGACCTGGAACTGAAGTACGGCGACACCGGTGTGTTTGTACGGGGCAAGTACTGGTACGACTTCGAGCTCAAGGACGAAGACCGCCTGTACAAGGACATCAGCGACAACAACCGCAAGGAAGGCGCGAAATCGTCCGGCGTGCAGCTCCTCGATGCGTTCGTCTACCACAACTACGCCATTGCCGATCAGCCGGGTTCGGTCCGCCTGGGCAAGCAGGTGGTCAGCTGGGGTGAGAGCACCTTCATCCAGGGTGGCATCAACTCCATCAACCCGGTCGACGTGTCCGCGTTCCGTCGTCCAGGCGCCGAGGTCAAGGAAGGCCTGATCCCGGTCAACATGTTCTACGTGTCCCAGAGCCTGACCGATAACCTGTCGGCCGAAGCGTTCTACCAGATCGAGTGGGACCAGACGGTGGTGGATAACTGCGGGACGTTCTTCTCCCAGCCGGATGTGATTGCCGACGGTTGTGACGACAACCTGCGCGTGCTGAACAAACGTTCGCGCATTCCAGCCGCCGCCCTGCCGACCTTGACCGCCCTGGGCGTGAACGTAAACGAGGAAGGCGTCCTGGTTCGTCGTGGTCCCGACCGCGATGCCCGTGACAGCGGCCAGTGGGGCGCGTCCCTGAAGTACATGTTCGAGCCGCTGGACACCGAGTTCGGTGCCTACTTCATGAACTACCACAGCCGTGCGCCGATCTTCAGCGCCACGGGGGCGGCAGCACGTTTCTATAACCAGCCGCTGGGCCCACTGGCGGCATTGCGTCCGGTGATCGTGGCGGGCAACTCGAACTACTTCGTCGAATACCCGGAAGATATCCGGCTCTACGGCCTGAGCTTCTCCACCACGCTGCCCACCGGCACCGCGTGGAGCGGTGAGCTGAGCTACCGTCCGAACGCTCCGGTCCAACTGAGCACCACCGATATTCTGTTCGCCGGTGTGACGCCGATCCCGGGCTTTGGCAACGCTTCCGTGCTGGACGGCGCGCCTGGCCAGGACCTGCATGGCTATCGCCGCAAGGAAATCACCCAGTTCCAGACCACGTTCACCCACTTCCTCGACCAAGTCATGGGCGCCAGCCGCCTGACCCTCGTCGGCGAAATCGGCGTGACTCACGTGGGCGGCCTGGAAAGCCGTTCCGAGGCGCGCTACGGTCGTGACCCGGTGTTCGGGCCTGGCGAGCTGCCCGGCGGCTTCTGCAACACCCTCAACACGTCGACGGCGGCCGGTGGCGGCCAGACCATCGGTGCCGTGAACAGCAATTGCAACAACGATGGCTTCACCACTTCCAACTCCTGGGGCTACCGCGCACGCGCCATCTGGGATTACCCGGACGTCTTCGCCGGTGTGAACCTCAAGCCCAACGTGGCCTGGTCCCATGACGTCAAGGGCTACTCGCCAGGTCCTGGCGCCAACTTCGAGGAAGGTCGCAAGGCCGTCAGCCTCGGGCTGGATGCCGAGTATCAGAACACCTACAACGCGAGCCTGGCCTACACCAACTTCTTTGGCGGGGATTTCAGTACCGTGGATGATCGCGACTTCCTGGCGCTCAGCGTCGGCGTGAACTTCTAAGCACCGTATTCAGGACGACACACTATGAAAATAACAAAGAATCTGTTGCAAGTCGGTGCGCTGGGATTGTCCCTGTTGGCGGCCAGCGTCATGGCCGCGGTGCCTGCCGCCGAAGCCGATAAGCTGGGAAAGAGCCTGACGCCGATGGGCGCCGAGATGGCCGGCAACGCCGATGGTTCGATTTCGGCCTGGAAACCCATGGCCAAGAATGCCGGCAGCGTCGACGGCAAGGGCTTCCTCGCCGACCCGTATGCCAGTGAAAAGCCTCTGTTCACCATCACTGGACAGAACGTCGACCAGTACAAGGACAAGCTCGCCCCGGGCCAGTACGCGATGTTCAAGCGCTACCCGGAAACCTTCAAGATGCCGGTCTACCCGACCCATCGCGGCGCCACCGTGCCGGATGAAGTGCTGGCTTCCATCAAGAAAAACGCCGTGAACACCAAACTGGTGGGCGCAGGCAACGGCCTGGAGAATTTCGAGACGGCAGTGCCGTTCCCGATTCCCCAGAGCGGCCTGGAAGTGATCTGGAACCACATCACCCGCTACCGCGGCGGCAGCGTGACTCGCCTGGTGACCCAGGCCACGCCGCAACCCAACGGTTCGTACAACCTGGTGTACTTCCAGGACCAGTTCGTGTTCCGTGACAAGATCAAGGGCTTCGATCCGGCCAACCCAGGCAACGTGCTGTTCTACTTCAAGCAGCAAGTGACTGCGCCGGCGCGCCTGGCCGGTACCGTGCTGCTGGTGCACGAAACCCTCGACCAGGTGAAGGAGCCTCGCAAGGCGTGGATCTACAACGCCGGCCAACGCCGCGTGCGCCAGGCCCCGCAAGTCGCCTACGACGGCCCGGGTACCGCCGCCGACGGCCTGCGGACTTCCGACAACCTGGACATGTACAACGGCGCGCCGGATCGTTACGACTGGAAGCTTGAAGGCAAGAAAGAGCTGTACATCGCCTCCAACAGCCACAAGATCGATTCGCCGCAGCTCAAGTACGCCGACATCCTCAAGGCCGGCCACATCAACCAGGACCTGGCGCGCTATGAGCTGCGTCGTGTCTGGCACGTGACCGCGACCCTGAAGGAAGGCCAGCGCCACATCTACGCCAAGCGTGACTTCTACATCGACGAAGACACCTGGCAAGCCGCGGTCATCGATCACTACGACGGTCGTGGCCAACTGTGGCGCGTGGCTGAGGCCCATGCCGAGAACTACTACGACAAGCAGGTGCCATGGTACGCCCTGGAAACGCTCTATGACCTGCAATCCGGTCGCTACCTGGCCCTGGGCATGAAGAACGAAGAAAAGTCGGCCTACGACTTCGGCTTCACCGCGTCCACCAGCGACTTCACCCCGGCGGCATTGCGCCAGGAAGGCGTTCGCTAAACCGCTTCGCCCGAGGCCGCATCCTCGAAAAACGCCCCGACTGGTTCGGGGCGTTTTTTTTTGCCAACACAAATCTTTTGTGGCGAGGGAGCTTGCTCCCGCTGGACTGCGAAGCAGTCCCAGATCAAACCCTCTCACGGTATCCGATAAGCCAGGGCGGTCCGCTTTGGGGGTCGCTTCGCAACCCAGCGGGAGCAAGCTCCCTCGCCACAACTGCCATAAACAATTTGTAGCCTTTTTGTAGCCATTTGTAGCACTCCCTTCAATACGTCCTCGTTTACAGCTAGTCTGCGGACATCTGCAACGCCGCCACCCGCATTCCAACAAGAGCCGGCCATGACTGATTTGTCTTCACCCCCGGATTCTTCCCGCGCTGCCTTTGCGGTACAGGAAGGGCGCTTCTACCGCCCGCCCTTGCCCGACGGCCACATCGTGCGGCCGCGGTTGTGCGAGCGTCTGAGCGCGGGGCTCGGTGGCCGGTTGCTGTTGGTCAGTGCACCGGCGGGGTTCGGCAAGAGTTCGCTGGCGGTGGAGTTCTGCCAGGGCTTGCCGGCCCACTGGCACAGCCTCTGGTTGGGGCTCAGTGCCAGGGACAACGATCCGGGGCGTTTCCTGGAACGGTTGCTCGAAGGGCTCCAGGCCTTTTTCCCCCAGTTGGGCGGGCGGGCGTTGGGACTGCTGAAGATGCGCCAACGCCATCAGCCCTTCGCTTTCGAGGAATGGCTCGACGGCCTGCTCGATGAGTTATCCGGACATTTATCCCCGCGCGTGCCCTTGCTGCTGGTGCTCGACGATTACCATCTCGCCCAGAGTCCGGTGCTGGATCGCTGCCTGCAGTTTTTCCTCAACCACCTGCCCGAAGGATTGCTGGTACTGGTGACCAGCCGCCAGCGGCCGGACTGGCACCTGGCGCGCTTGCGCCTGTCGCGCCAGTTGCTCGAACTCAACGAGCAGGACTTGCGCCTGACCCACGACGAAGCGCAGACGCTGCTCCAGCACCACAGCAGCTCACTGCGGGGGGAGGCCTTGGAAAACCTGATCCAGCGCAGCGAAGGTTGGGTCGCCGGGCTGCGTTTCTGGCTGTTGGCCGCTTCCGAGGCCGGCAGCGAAGGGCGACTGCCCCAGGCGCTGCACGGGGGGGAAGGGCTGATCCGTGACTATTTGCTTGAAGAAGTCATTGACTGCCTGCCCGCCGAAGTGCAGGCATTTCTCTACGACATCGCTCCTCAGGAACGTTTTTGCAACGAGCTGTGCGATGCGGTGCGCGACGCCCATGACAGCCAGGAAATTCTCCAATACCTGGCGGCCCATCAGGTTTTCCTCGTGCCGCTGGACGAGCACGGGCACTGGTATCGTTTCCATCATTTGTTTTCCGATCTGTTGCGCAGCCGGCCCAGCGCGCCAGCCATGGTGCCGGCGGCAACCCTGCATTTGCGCGCCTGTCGCTGGTTCAATGTCCAGGGCTTGATCGACGAAGCCGTGGAGCAGGCGCTGCGGGCCGGACATCTGGATGTAGCGGCGAACCTGGTGCAGAACCTCTCGGAGGAACAGCTGCTGGCCGAGCAGAATGTCGGCATGTTGCTGCGCTGGAAGATGGACCTGCCAGACAGCCTGCTCATCAGCACGCCGCGGTTGATCGTGCTTTACAGCTGGGCCTTGGGTCTGGCCTGCCAACTGGATGCTGCCGAGGAGTTGGCCGCCCACTTGAGCCGCTTCCTGCCGGCCCCGTCGGCCACTGCGCATAAATCCATGCTCGCCCAGTGGCTGGCGCTGAGCGGCATCGTCGCCCGAGGCCGGGGCGATCGCCAGGCCACCATTCGCTATTGCACCGAAGCCCTGGAAAGCCTGCCGCAAAAACGCTACGGCCAACGCCTGATGTGCTTGTCCACCTTGTCGAACCTGGCGATTGCCGACGGTGACCTGTGGCGTGCCCGCGCGTTGAACCGCGATTCCCTGGAACTGGCGCAGCGGGTCGGCAACCCTCTGTTCGAGGCCTTGGCCCATTACGATCGCGCCCGGGTGTTGCAGGCGCGAGGCGAAATCCTGAGGGCGCTCGATGAGGTGAAGCAGGGCTTGCAGCGCTTGCACGCGCTCTCGCCCCAACGGCTGTATGCGGTGCGCGCGCGACTGGTCTTGTACGAAGGTTTCCTGTTGACGCTGCGCATGCAATCCCCGGCCGGGTTGGCGCGGTTGCAGGCTGGCCTCACCGAAGCCCGGGCCTGCCGGGATATCAGCGTGCTGATCGGCCATTGCGTGATCGCTCGTGTCGAAGGCCATGCGGGCGAGTTTGCCCGAGCCTTTGCCGAACTGGCCGAAGCCGAGCGGCTGATGCATATCTGGGATGTTCCGCCGGTCTACTACCTGGCAATGATTACACTGGTCAAATGCGAGCTCTGGTTGGCCCAGGGTCGCACTGAACTGGCCGAAGCCTGGCTGGCGCGGCTGGGGCAGACCTACACCGGCGAGCGCGCCGCCGCGCCACCGGAGTTCCATCCGCAACTTCCGTTGCATGTCGAGCTGCAGCAGGCCCTGCTGGAATCCATTCGCGGCCAACCGATGCAGGCCGAAGGGCGGCTCGATGCGTTGCTCCAGCACGCCCAGCAAACCGGACGGCAGATGCTCGCCGTGATGGTGCTCAATCAGAAAGTTGCATTGCTGCTGGGCGTGGGCCGCGAATCCGAAGCTCGCAGCACGTTGGCCCAGGCCTTCGAGGCCGCCATCGGGGGAGTGTTGCAACCGTTCGAATGGTTGCTGAAGGAGCGTCCCGAATGGTTACGCGAACAACTGCTGCAGGCGCCGCCCAGCGAATTGCGCCAACAGTTGCTCGAGCGTTTACCCTCGACGACGCAGCCGGTCGAATCGTCGGCATCGGTGGAAACCCTCAGCAGCCGGGAGCGGGCGGTGCTGCAACTGATTGCCCAAGGTTGCTCCAACCAGGAAATCAGCGAGCAGTTGTTCATTTCGCTGCACACGGTCAAGACCCACGCCAGCCACATCAACAGCAAGCTCGGCGTCGAGCGCCGCACCCAGGCCGTGGCTCGGGCGAAGGCGTTGGGGTTGTTGGGATGAGCATGAGCCAAGGAATGCATTAAATGTTGCCGCGGTACACAACCATTCCATCCCCCGTCGGCGAGCTTATGCTCGTCGCTCGCGGCACCAAGCTGGCGGCCATCCTGTGGGAAAACGAACGGCTCAATCGAGTGCGCCTCGGACCGTTGGAGCTCGACAGCGATCACCCGACCCTCAAGGAAACCGAGCGCCAACTGCTTGAATACTTCGCCGGCCAGCGTCGCCAGTTCGAGCTGGCACTGGACTTCGCTGGCACTGATTTCCAGGTGCGGGTCTGGCAGGCGTTGCTGACCATCCCATTCGGCGAAACCCGTAGCTATCGCGACATCGCCATCCAGATCGGCCAACCGACCGCGACGCGCGCCGTCGGTGCTGCCAACGGCCGTAACCCGATCTCGATCATCGCCCCGTGCCACCGCGTCATCGGTACCTCCGGCAGCCTCACCGGTTTCGCTGGCGGCCTCGCGGCGAAACAGTTCCTGTTGAGCCTGGAAGGCCAACAGAGCCTGCAACTGGCATTCTGAACCCTGCCCGAATCCACAATGAATTTATGCAACTGAAAAGTTGATGCAGGGTTTGGGAATCCGTTTACAGTGTTTATCCGCCTCAAACATAAACCGCCAACGGAGCCCTCTATGGCCGGCTACGGACTGTTCCTGCTGCTCGCGACCCTGACCATCCTCAGCCCGGGGCCGGGCGTGGTGCTGACGCTGTCCAACTCGGTGCGTCACGGCTGGAGTGGCGCCTTGCCCGGAATTCTGGGCATTGCCCTCGGCGGTTTCCTGGTGGCGGGAATCTCGGCCAGCAGCGTGGGCCTGATCCTGGCTACCTCGGCGACGGCGTTCACGGTGTTGAAGTACGTAGGGGCGGCGTACCTGCTGTACCTGGGCCTGAAGATGTGGAACACCAAGACCTTCATTCCAACCCTCAACGACACGGCTTCACGCCCTTGGCGGCGATTTGTGGAGGCATTGTCGATCCAGTTGCTCAACCCCAAGGCCGGGTTCTTTTTCCTGGCCGTATTCCCACAGTTCATCGAGCCGCAAGGTAACTATTACACGCAGTTCTTCTTGCTGGTGGCGTCCTACGGCCTGCTGGTGATGGGCATCCACAGCGGCTACGCATTGATGGCGAGCCGTGCCAGGGGCTGGCTCTCGACTCGCCAGGGCGCGCGGATCGTCGGCAAGCTCTCCGGCGCGACGTTCTTTTCCTTCGGTGTGTTGATGGCCTCGGCCAGCAAGTGATCAGCTCGTGGGCGATTTCGGCGCCAGCATGCGTGTGGGTGGCTTGCCGTCGGCATTGTGTTGATAGATTCGCACGGGTTGCCCCTGTTCGTTGAAAAACACCTGGCCGATCCCGGCCGAATTCCACAAGCGTTCCCCGGCCTCGGCGTGTTCCGGGACATGGGGCACGATGCGCATGCTGCGGCGCTTGGTAAACCAGTTCAGCGGTGAGCGCGGCGAGTAGAGCCAGCGGTTGAGGCGGTCGAACCATTCAAGCAGCGCGGGCGGGAACTCATTCTTGATGCCGCTGCTGGTGATTTGCCAGACGCAAGGGCCGCCCTTGCGATGGGGGATCAATACCTCGTAGACGAAGGAATAGTGCACATCGCCCGACAGCACCACGTAGCTGCCCGGCGTTCGCGAGTGTCGGAAAATATTCAAGATCACTTGGGCCGCGCCACGGTGGGCCATCCAGTTTTCCGCGTCCACCAGCAGCGGGTAGCCGCACCAGCTGAACACCCGCTGTACGGTTTCGATCAGCTTGACGCCGAAGATCGGTGCCGGCGAGACGATGATCGCCGAAGGGTGGTCGAGCAATTCCTGTTGCAGTTCGCTCAGGGCTTCCCAATCCAGCAGGCCCGACGGCTGCTTGAGGCTGTTCTCGCTGCGCCAGCGTCGCGTACGGGTGTCGAGCACCACCAGCGCCGGGGTACTCGGCAGCACGTAGTGCCATCGTTGGAAGCCGAGCAATTGGTCGATCAACGCATCCTGGGGCGCGCTGTCGATGTAGCGGTCCCGGGCGGTGTCGGTCAAGGCCAGGGTTTGCTGGATGACCTCGCCAAACGCATCCGGATTGTTGCCCCAGCCCTGGCAGAGCATGTAGGCGATCAACGCGTTGCCGATGATGCGTTTGGAGAAGGGATGGCCGTAGGCCGTTTCTTCCCATTGGGCGGACAGGTTCCAGTCGTCAGTGATGTCGTGATCGTCGAAGATCATCAGGCAGGACAGGTGGGCAAACACCCGTGCCACGCCACCCAGCCCGGTCTTGAAGGCCTCGATGCGTTGCTGTTCCAGATCGTAGCGCTGGCGCCGTTCGGCGGTCAGTTCCGGCGGTTGCGGGTCGATCAGCGTCCAGGGCACGGGCGACCACACCAGCAAGTACATCGCCATGACCTCGGAGAAGGTCACCAGGTGGTTGTCGGCGCTGCTGCTGGTGAAGATCGGCTTGCGCGCCCCGCCAAAAAATCGCTCGCGCAGGGTTTCGTTGCTTTCCAGTGCCGGCAGCAGGTCGGCGCGGTGATAGTAGCTGGCGGGATGTTGGTAAAGCTTGGCGCTGTCTTCCACCACCGCGCCTTCAAGGCACTCTTCAAACAACCCAAGGCGTTCGATCAAGGCATGGATCGCCCGTAGCATCGGCCCGGCCACATCGTCGGCATACACCTGGTCGCCGCTCATCATCAGCAGCGCCGGTCGTTGTTCAGGAGACTGCGCTAACAACCGGTCGACGCAGAGCAGTCCGTCGTTGGCCGGGTAATGGGGTTTGCGGCAGGAGCCGTGGACCAATTGGTCGATGCGCGAATGCACCACGAAACTCGGACACCGCGCAGCGCCATACACCAGATGCGGCGCCCATTCGGCGATGCCGGCACCGTCCACCAGCAGGTCGTAGTCAATCGCCGCGTCCAGCGGCAGCGCGGTATCGAGTGGCACGTCGATCAAATGCACAAACGCGTGGCGGCCCACCGGCACCACCGTGCAATGCGTGGCGTCGAGCTGCAGATCGGCTACGCCGTCCAGCCGCAACGTCAGCGCCAACGGTCGCGAACCCACCAGCCACATCACCAGCCGTTTGGGTTCCAGCCGCCGCAGCAGCGGGCCGACGAGAACGGAGGGCAGGGTGGAAGAGATGTCGGAAGAGGGCGGCAACATGCGTGGTAAAAGCTCTGCTTTCAAAGGAAAGCGAGGATCATAACGCAATGTGCCCGAGGGCTGTGGAGGCAGCAATATTGTGGCGAGGGAGCAAGCTCCCTCGCCACAAGGCTTAGCTCATACCCAGCCAATTAGGCAGTGCCAACGAAATCCATGGCACATAGGTGATCAGCAGCAGGAACGCCAGCAGGATCATCAGCCACGGCATGGCCGCGCGGATGGTGGCGGGCAAGGACATGCCGGTCACCGCCGAGGTGACGAACAGGTTCAGCCCCACCGGTGGCGTAATCAGGCCGATCTCCAGGTTCACCACCATGATGATGCCCAGGTGGATCGGATCGATGCCCAGTTCCATGGCAATAGGGAACAGAATCGGCGCCAGGATCAGGATGATCGCCGACGGCTCCATGAACGCACCGGCAATCAGCAGCACGATGTTGACCACCAACAGGAAGGTCACCGGCGTCAGGCCGGCCTCGATCACCCACGCGGTGATCTGCTGCGGCAGTTGCTCAGTGGTCAGCACGTGGGCAAAGAGCATGGCGTTGGCGATGATGAACATCAGCATGATGCTCAGCTTCGCCGACTCCAACAGCACCTTCGGCGTTTCGCGGAACGTCAGGTCCTTGTAGACGAACAGCGCGATAAACGCTGAGTAGACCGCCGCTACTGCCGCTGCTTCGGTGGGTGTGAACATCCCCGAGTAGATCCCGCCGAGGATGATCACCATCAGCAGCAAGCCCCAGCCGGCCTTGCGTGCCGCCGTCAGCCATTCCCGCAAGGTTGCCCTGGGCATGGCCGGCAGGTTTTTCTTCACCGCGACGATGTAGATCGCCACCATCAATGCGGTGCCCAGCAGCAGGCCCGGAATCACACCGGCCATGAACAACTTGCCGACCGAGGTTTCGGTCGCGGCGGCGTATACCACCATGACGATCGAGGGCGGGATCAGGATGCCCAGCGTACCGGCGTTGCAGACGATGCCCGCGCCAAACGCCTGTGGATAACCCGAGCGCACCATGCCGGCGATGGCAATGGAACCGACCGCGGCCACCGTCGCGGGGCTGGAGCCGGACAACGCCGCAAACAGCATGCACGCCAGCACCGCCGCGATCGCCAGGCCGCCACGGATGTGGCCGACGCAGGCGTTGGCGAAGTCGATCAGCCGCCGTGCCACGCCACCGGTGGTCATGAACGCACCGGCCAGGAGGAAGAACGGGATCGCCAGCAAGGTGTAGTGTTCGCTGGTCTCGAACAGCTTGATCGCCAGGGAGCGCACCGAGTCGGGGCTGAAGAAAATGATCGTCAGCGATCCGGCCAGGCCCAGGGAAATCGCGATCGGCACGCCGATGAACATCAGCACGAACAGCGCGAGGAACAGGAAGGCAATGGTCATGGCTTGTCTTCCTCGATCTCGGTCAATTTGATCGCTTCCGCCGCTTCATCGGCCAGGCCCAGGCCCGTCTGACGATTCATCAGGATGCGAACGAGAATTTCCGCGAAACGGATGAACACCAGCGCGAACCCTACCGGCACGATCAGTCCGACATGCCATTGCATGATGCCGAAGTGGCCGAGGTCTTCGGCGCCGATCTCGGCAATCATCAAAGTGTTGATCCACTCGAAACTCGCCACCGCCAGCAACCCGGCATAACCCAGGCAGCACAGGCAGGCGATCACGCCGATGTAGCGTTGTACCGGTTTGCTCGCCAGTTTCACCAGCGCATCGACACCGATGTGCCCGGCGGTGCGCACGCCATAGGACAAGCCAAAGAAAATCAGCCAGCCGAACAGCGCCTTGGTCAAGGAGCTGCTCCAGGTCATGGCCTGGGCCATGCTCATGATGCCGTCGCCGATGGCGAACATCGGTTCGCTGGCGGCCGGCCAGTTGTCGCCGAGGCTATAGAACACGGCATAAACGTTGTTGAGGACCACGTAGACGAAGGTGACCAACGTCATGGTGGCCAGAAGGAAGGCAATGAAAGCTTCCTCGAAATGTTCCCAAGTGCGCCGAAGGGCGTTCATGGATGGCATCTCCTGCAGGGAGGACGACAGGTCGGCGCTGCCTCGGCGGCAGCGCCGGCCAACCCATTACTGAGCCTTGTTGTTGGAGGCTTCGGCGGCCTTGATCAGGTCGGCACCGATGTCACCTTCGAACTTCTTCCACACCGGCTTCATCTTGTCGCGCCATTCGTTGCGCTCTTCAGGCGTGAGGGTGATGATTTCGGTGGTCTTGGCGTCGACAATGCGCTGCTTGTCGTTCTGGTTCAGTTGCGCGGCTTCTTTGTTCACGTGCGCGGTCACTTCAACAAGGATCTTGTCCAGTTCGCTACGCACGTCCGGCTGCAGGCCGTTCCAGAACTTGGTGTTGGTGATCAGCATGTAGTCGAGCAAACCGTGGTTGGACTCGGTGATGTACTTCTGCACTTCGTGCATTTTCTGGCTGTAGATGTTCGAGTACGGGTTTTCCGCACCGTTGACCACGCCGGTCTGCAAGCCTTGGTACACCTCGGCGAAGCTCATCTTGCGCGGGTTGGCGTTCACGGCCTTGAACTGTTCTTCCAGCACGGCCGAGGCCTGCACGCGGAACTTCAGGCCACGGGCGTCCTTGGGTTCGCGCAGCGCTTTGTTGGCGGACAGTTGCTTCATGCCGTTGTGCCAATAAGCCAGGCCGGTGATGTTCTTGCTTTCCATGGACTTGAGCAGCTTCTGGCCCTCGGGGCTCAGCTGGAAGCGGTCCACGGCGGAGATGTCGTCGAACAGGAAGGGCAGGTCAAACAGCTGCACCGTCTTGGTGTACTGCTCGAACTTGGCCAGGGACGGCGCGATCATCTGCACGTCGCCCAAGAGCAGGGCTTCCATTTCCTTGCCATCGCCGAACAGCGAGGAGTTGGGGTACACCTCGACTTTGACTTTGCCCGGCAAGCGCTCTTCCACCAACTTCTTGAAGAGCAGCGCGCCCTGGCCCTTCGGCGTTTGTTCAGCCACGACATGCGAGAACTTGATGACCACCGGGTCAGCTGCCATGGCGGTGCTCAGCGCGCTGAGGGCCAGCGTGCAGACGAGTGCTTTCCACATAGGTTTGAACATTGGGGTTTCCTTTTATTTTTAGTTTTACCCGTGCGGGCTCATTCAAAACACAACGCACGGTGAGACAGTTGCAAGTCTAGGCAGAAAATAGCTTGCCGGGGCATTGTGACATCAAGTGCAGGGCTTTACTGCGTCTTGTTGGAGGCTTCGGCGGCTTTGATCAGATCCGGACCGATGTCCTTTTCAAACTTCGCCCACACCGGTTTCATCTGGTCACGCCATGCGTTGCGCTCGTCCGCCGTCAGGCTGATGATTTCGGTGGTCTTGGCGGCCAGAACCATTTCCTTGTCGCGCTGGTTCAGTCGTTGCGCCTCTTTGTTGGCGTGGACGGTTGCCTCGGCCACGATTTTCTCGAGTTCCGCGCGGATATCCGGTGGCAGGCCGTTCCAGAAGTCGGACGTGGTGATGAGCATGTAGTCGAGGATGCCGTGGTCCGTCTCGGTGACGTACTTCTGCACTTCATGCAGTTTCTGGTTATAGAAATTGGAGTAAGTGTTTTCCGCACCGTTGACCACACCCGCGCGCAAGGCCTGGTACACCACCGAGAAAATCATCGGTTGTCCTGTGGCGCCCACGGCCTTGAACTGTTCCTCCAGCACGGCGGAAGTCTGCACGCGAAACACCAGGCGCCGCGCATCGTTGGGCATGCGCAACGGTTTGTTCGCCGACAGCTGTTTCATGCCGTTGTGCCAATAGGCCAGGCCGGTGATGTTCTTGCTTTCCATGGACTTGAGCAGTTGCTGGCCTTGGGGACTTTGTTGGAAACGTTCTACCGCGGCGATGTCATCGAACAGGAACGGCAAGTCGAACAATTGGACTTTGCGGGTGTATTGCTCGAATTTCGCCAGGGACCGGGCAATGATTTGCACATCCCCCAGCAGCAATCCTTCCATCTCCTTGTCATCACCAAACAGCGTGGAATTGGGATACACCTCCACCTTGACCTTGCCCGGCAAGCGTTCTTCCACCAGTTTCTTGAACATCAGCGCGCCTTGGCCCTTCGGCGTCTGTTCGGCTACCACATGGGAGAATTTGATGACGATGGGGTCCGCCGCAGCGGTGCCCAACGTGGTGAAAGCCAGCGTGAAGGCGAGCGCGTTCCGTAAAGGTTTGAGCATGGCGATTCTCTTGGAATTGTGTTTATCGTGCGGGCTCATCCCAGCCCCGGCGAACTGCAAACAATGGCAAGTCTAGGAGAAAAAACGTGGGTGATCGGGTGAAGGGCAAAATGAAGACTTTTCGCCATCTGCTAGGCTAGGCCCGAAGACATCTGGTTCTGGAAGATCATATGAAGGCCATCAAGGGAGTCTTGTTCGTTTTGCTGCTCGTCGCCTCGGCCGTGGGTGCTTTTAATTTGATTTTCATACTGATCGGAACCTATTTTGGTCCGCTGTACGAAAACGATGCGGACCAGAGCCGCAATTTCGCAATCTGGCTGTTTGGAAACATCGGAGTGATGATCGTCGCGGCTGCGGCGGGCATTATCTGGGGCCGGCGGCGTGCGAAAAGGATTTAACCGAGCTCCACGCGCGATAGGCGATTTTCATCCCACAGGATTCAGCAATGATCGATTTCAACAACAAAGGCTTCTTCAAGCTCAAGCAAAACGACGAATACGCCGAACGCGTCACGGCCCTGTTGCTGGACGGTGAGCAGGTCATCGACGCCTACAAGTCCATGCGCGATGGCGTGGTCTTCACCAACAAACGCATCATCGCGGTGAACGTGCAGGGCATCACCGGCAGCAAAAAGGACTTCACTTCGCTACCCTACAAAAACATCGTCGCGTACTCGGTGGAAACCTCCGGCACTTTCGACCTGGATTCTGAGTTGGAGATCTACTTCTCCTCCCTGGGCAAGGTGAAGTTCGAGTTCACCGGCAAGACCGGCATCGTCGAAATCTCCAAAGTCATCTCCAGGCACCTCTTGGCCTGACCGCATCAGGCCGGCTGGAGCTCAAGGCTCCAGCGATGGCCCCTTCAATTCGATCTGGTTGCCGTCCGGGTCGGTGCAGTAGATCGAAAAACCTTTCCCTTCCGCACCATAACGCATCTGCGCTTTCTCGACGTCCAGGCCGGCTGCGGCCAGATGAGCGAGCAGGGTCTGCTCGTCGAACGGCTCGATGCGCAGGCAGAAGTGGTCGACGTTATGGCCCTGTTCGCCGGCTGCCGCGCCACCCTGGCGACCCAAAGGTCCCTCGACGTCCACCAAGTCGATCATCGATGCACCGGCACCAAGATGAATCAGGCCCAGGTCATCCCGACGCTTTCTGAGCTCGCAGCCGAACACTGAGGTGTAGAAGGCGAGGCTGCGTTCGATGTCTGTCACGCGCAGGACGATGTGGTCGATGCGTTCGATGCTGAAGTTCTTCATGTCGGCCTCCGCATGAGTTCTGGCGCCAATGGGTCAAGTCACTGTAGCCAACAATTCCCGCAATGGGCGCGAGCTGATCTCTGGCGATGATGCGTTGCGTGGTATGACGACTTTTCTGGAGTCGTCATGGTTGTAAAACAGTGTCCAGCGGTAAAAATCTCTTATTTGTTTGGTTTTGTGGGTTGACAGGCAAGGCGGGGCGCTCAAATAATCAATCACGTTGTATGACGACATACAAATACAAATAACAACACGGTGGCCCCTCCCTATGAGAATCACAGGCGTTCACGTCGAAATCTTTTCCACCCCGTCGCGTCGCGCCCAGGACAGTGCCGGCCACGCCCATCCCGGCGACGAAGTCATGATCAAGATGGCCCTGCTGCGAATCAGCTGCGACGATGGATCGGAGGGTTATGCCTTCGGTACGCCTGAATTGATTCGCCCGCACATCGTCGAATCCTTCGTGCGCAAAGTGCTGATCGGTCGCGACCCGATGGACCGCGAGAGCATCTGGCAGGATCTGGCGCACTGGCAGCGCGGTAGCGCAGGGCAGTTCACTGATCGGGCGCTGGCGCTGGTGGAACAAGCCTTGTGGGATCTGGCCGGGCGCAAGCTGAAGTTGCCAGTGCACAAGCTCATCGGCGGTTACCGCGACAAGGTGCTGGCCTACGGCTCGACGATGTGCGGCGATGATTTGCCGGGCGGTTTGTCGACGCCGGATGAGTATGGCCAGTTTGCCGAAAAGCTCGTCAAGCGCGGTTACAAGGCAATCAAGCTGCACACCTGGATGCCGCCAATTTCCTTCGCGCCAAATCCGCACATGGACATCCAGGCCTGCGCCGCCGTGCGCGAGGCGGTTGGCCCGGACATCGCCCTGATGCTCGATGGTTACCACTGGTACAGCCGCATGGACGCACTGACCATTGGCAAGGCGTTGGAAAAGCTGAATTTCGCCTGGTTCGAGGAGCCAATGATGGAAGACTCCGCCGAGTCCTACGCCTGGCTGGCGGCCAACCTGGACATTCCGGTGCTGGGCCCGGAAAGCATCGCCGGCAAATTCCACAGCCGCGCCAGTTGGGTCACGCACAAATCCTGTGACATCCTGCGCGCCGGCGTGGCTGGTGTCGGCGGCATCGGGCCGTGCCTGAAGGTGGCGCACCTGGCCGAGTCGTTCGGCATGGATTGCGAAGTCCACGGAAACGGCGCGGCGAACCTCGCCGTGGTGGGGGCGATCAGCAATTGCCGTTGGTACGAGCGTGGCCTGCTGCACCCGTTCCTCGATTACGAAGAGGTGCCGGCGCACCTCAACAGCATTGTCGACCCGATGGACGCCGACGGGTATGTGCACCTGTCTGATCGGCCGGGGTTGGGCGAGGACATCAACTTCGCGTATATCGAAGCCAACACTCTGTCTCAACACTGATGGCGCACTGCGTCCGAGGCTGAATGGCCCGGACGACAAGTCTTAATAAATATAAGAAAGGACTGAACCATGAAACTCTGGCCCAAGCGCCTGTCCAGGCTGCTGTGTGTCATCGTGGCCCTGTGCACCGTGCAGGTGCCCGTCAGCCTGGCCCAAGGCGAAACGCCCGTCGACCAATTGGTGGTGGGCATGAGCATGATCAACCTGCTGTCCCTGGACCCGGCCGCCGCGACGGGCCTGGAGGTTGCAGAGGTCAACGCCAACGTCTACGACATGCTCCTGGAGCAAGATGCGGCACAACCGGACACGCTGGTTCCCGCCCTGGCCAAAAGCTGGGAAATCAGCCCGGACCGTATGCGCCTGACCTTTCAGTTGCGCGACGACGTACGCTTTCACTCCGGCGCGCCGCTCACTGCGCAGGATGTCGCCTGGTCGTTGCAGCGCGTGGTCATCCTCAACCGCGCCTTGGCTTCGACCTGGAAAGCCTACGGTTTCACCGCCGAAAACGTCGTCAAACTGATGCGCGCCGAAGGGCCGCACACCTTTGTCATGGAGCTGCCGCGCAGCACCGATCCGCTGTTGGTGCTCAATACCCTGGCAACCTCGCCCAGTGCTTTCATCGTCGACCGCTCGGTGGCCTTGCAGCATCAGGTCGGTGACGATCAGGGCGCGGCATGGCTGGCGACGCATACGGCCGGGTCTGGCGCGTTCAAGCTGGATATCTGGCGCGCCAACGACGTGATCCTGATGAGTCGTAATGACGACTATTGGCGCGGCGCACCGAAATTACGTCGAGTGATCATGCGCAACATGACCGAATCCCAGGCCCTGCGCCTGATGGTCGAGCGCGGAGACCTGGACGTCGCCCGTGGCATGGCCGCCACCGACATCAAGGCGCTGGGCAAGGTCGATGAAGTGCGCATCCAGAGCATCGCCCGCGGCACGCTGTACTACGTGGCGATGAGCATGCAGCAACCGCTGTTCCAGGACATCCGCGTGCGCCAGGCCATCCGCCTGCTGATCGATTACCAAGGCATCAACGACGTGGTGATGCCGCACTACGGCGTGATAAACCAGCGGCCGATGCAACTGGGCTTACCGGCACGCCTGGACGATCCGGGTTATCGCCTGGACGTGGCCAAGGCCAAGCGACTGCTGGCGGAGGCCGGACATGCCGAAGGCTTCAAGGTGAGCATCCGCTCGCTGACCGATCCGCCGTTCATCAACATCGCCACCAGCCTGCAAGCGACGCTCGCCCAAGCGGGCATCCAGGCGACGATCATTACCGGCACCGGCAACCAGATCTACGGGGCGATGCGCGACCGCCAGTTCGACATCATCGTGGGGCGTGGCGGCGGCGGGGCGGAGCGTCATCCGCATTCGAGCCTGCGCGCCCTGGTGTACAACCCGGACAACCGCACCGAAGCCAAGTTGAGCAACTTCCAGGGCTGGCGCACCTCGTTCTTCAACCCGCAGCTCAACCAGTTGATCGAACAGGCCGAACGCGAGCGCGACCCCGAGCGCCAGCGGCAGATGTATGCCCAGGTCCAGACCCTCTACGACCAACAGGCGGGGGCAATCATGCCGGTCTCGCAGATGGTCGACGAGGTGGTGATCCACGCCGACGTGCGCAACTACATCGGCCACACCGCCGCCACCACGCGCCTTCGCGACGTCTATAAGCAGCGCTGAAATCGACGGCCCCAAGGCCAAGGCAGGAATGAATATGTCGACTGCATCCTTTTCAATCTGGACCACCCGGGCCGCTTCGGCGACCCGGCGCGGCGGCTCGGTGGCGGTGACGCTGCTGGGGTTGCTGCTGCTGACTTTCTTTATCGGACGGGTGATGCCCCTGGACCCGGTGCTGGCCATCGTCGGCCCGGACGCCGACGCCTCGGCGTATGCCCAGGTCTACAAGGAACTGGGCCTGGACAAGCCTTTGTGGACCCAGTTTGCGATCTACCTCGGCGACCTGCTCCACGGTGACTTCGGCATGGCGTTGCTGACCGGCAACCCGGTCATCACCGACATCGCCCGCGTCTTTCCGGCGACATTGGAACTGGCGACCCTGGCCATTCTGTTCGGCGTGCTGGCGGGCTTGCCGCTGGGCGTCTACGCGGCGACCCATCAGGGCCGTGCCGGTGATCATGTTGCTCGGCTGATCACGCTGTTCGGCTACTCCACGCCGATTTTCTGGATCGGCATGATGGCATTCCTGGTGTTCTACGCCTGGTTGGGCTGGGCGGGCGGCGTCGGGCGGATCGGCCTGGCTTATGACGGGTTGATTCCTACGCACACCGGGCTGCTATTGATTGACACGGCCTGGTCCGGCGATTGGGAAGCCTTTCGCAGCGCACTGCGGCACATCCTGCTGCCGGCGGTGATCCTCAGTTTCAACTCGGTTGCCTATATCAGCCGCATGACCCGCAGCTTCATGCTCGAACAGCTGTCCCAGGAGTACATCATCACCGCCCGGGTCAAGGGCTTGTCCCAGCGCAAGATCGTCTGGGGCCACGCCTTCGGCAACATCCGCGTGCAGCTATTGACCATCGTCGCCCTGGCCTACGGCGGTTTGCTGGAAGGTGCGGTGTTGATCGAAACCGTCTTCGCCTGGCCTGGCTTCGGGCAATACCTGACCAGCAGTCTGTTGCTCGGCGACATGAATGCGGTGATGGCTTGCGTGCTGTTGATCGGCCTCATCTTCGTGACGCTGAACCTGATCAGCGACGCGCTCTACAAGATCTTCGACCCGAGGACTCGCTAATGAACCTGCCCCTTGCTTCCAGTGCAGCCGGCAGTGCCGCGCTGCCCGCTTCGAGTACGGCCGCGCTGGTGGCCAGCGCCACTCGCCTGTTGCGATTCCTGCTGCGCAACCCGATGACGTTCGCCGGCCTGGTTGTGGTCTCGACCCTGATGGTGGTGGCGGCGTTCGCGCCGTGGATCGCCGGTCACGACCCCTTGTCGCAGAACCTTGCCGGCGCGTTGCAAGCGCCCAGCGGTGCCCATTGGTTCGGCACGGACGAATACGGTCGCGATGTGTTCGCCCGGCTGGTGTATGGCTCGCGCATCACGCTGTACATCGTCTTGCTGGTGACGGTGATCGTCGGGCCCATCGGGCTGTTGGTCGGCACCGTTTCCGGCTACTTCGGTGGCTGGGTGGACAGCCTGTTCATGCGCATCACCGACATCTTCATCTCGTTCCCCAGCCTGGTACTGGCGCTGGCCTTCATCGCCGCCCTCGGCCCGGGCCTGGAGCATGCAGTGATTGCCATCGCGCTGACGGCGTGGCCGCCGATTGCCCGGTTGGCTCGGGCTGAAACCCTGCCGCTGCGCAACGCCGACTTCGTCGTGGCTGTGCAGCTCCAGGGCGCGTCGAGTACCCGGATCATCCTGCGCCACATCATTCCGATGTGCCTGTCGTCGGTGATCATCCGCCTGACCATGAACATGGCGAGCATCATTCTCACCGCCGCCGCGCTGGGTTTCCTTGGCCTCGGCGCCCTGGCGCCGCTGCCGGAGTGGGGCGCGATGATCTCCACCGGACGGCGCTACATGCTCGAAAGCTGGTGGCTGGTAGCGGCGCCCGGTGCGGCGATCATGCTGGTCAGCCTGGCCTTCAACCTGTTGGGCGACGGCTTGCGCGACGTCCTCGATCCCCGCAGCCAATCCTGAGGAAAGTCCCATGACCGAGATAAAACTGGCCGTACAGGATTTGTGCGTGGAGTTTCGCAATGCGGGCAAGACGTCACTGGCGGTGCGTAACGTGTCGTTCACCCTGGGCCGGGAAAAACTTGCCATCGTCGGTGAATCCGGCTCGGGTAAATCCACCGTCGGCCGCAGCCTTCTACGTTTGCATCCACCGACGGCACGGGTTACCGCCAAGACCCTGCGCTTCGCCGACATCGACCTGCTGAGTGCGAGCGAAAAGCAGATCCAGGCGATTCGCGGCGCGCGCATGTCGATGATCATGCAAGACCCGAAGTACTCGCTGAACCCGGTGGTGCGCGTTGGCGAGCAAATCGCCGAAGCCTATCTCGCCCACCACAAGGTGCCCCATCGCGAAGCCCGGGAGCGGGCGCTGGATATGCTTGCCAAGGTACATATCCGTGACCCTCGGCGCGTGTATGACTTGTACCCCCATGAAGTTTCGGGCGGCATGGGCCAGCGGATCATGATCGCCATGATGGTGATCACCGATCCCCAGGTGATCATCGCCGACGAGCCCACTTCGGCGCTGGACGTGTCGGTGCGCCGGCAGGTACTCAACGTGCTGGAAGAGTTGGTCAGCGAGCGTGACCTGGGGCTGATTTTCATCAGCCACGACCTGAACCTGGTGCGGCATTTCTGCGACCGCGTGCTGGTGATGTACGCCGGGCGTGTGGTCGAGTCGATTGCCGCCGCGGATCTGGATAACGCCAGCCATCCCTACACCCAGGGCCTATTGGCTGCAGTGCCCAGCCTGGACCATCCGCGCGCCACGTTGCCAGTGTTGCAGCGCGACCCACACTGGTTGAACCCTTGAGGAGCCTGTCATGAGCATGATTGAAATCGCCGGCCTGAACCTCAGTTTCGGCACGGGTGCGGCACTGAACGCGGTATTGCACGACGTCGATTTGAGCGTTGCCGAAGGCGAGGCATTCGGCCTGGTGGGGGAGTCCGGTTCGGGCAAGACCACCGTACTGCGCTGCCTGGCCGGGCAGTACCAGCACTGGACCGGACAACTGCAGATCGCCGGCCGGGCGGTGACGCGCAAGCTGCCGCTGGATCACTACCGCACCGTGCAAATGGTCTTCCAGGACCCGTACGCCTCGCTGCACCCGCGCTACACCATTGACGCCGCTTTGCAGGAACCGCTGCGCATTCATGGCATCGACGGGCGTGGGCAAAAGGTCAGCGAGATCCTGCGCAAAGTCGGCTTGAACGACAGCTTTCGCTTTCGGTATCCGCATCAACTGTCCGGCGGCCAGCGTCAGCGCGTGGCGATTGCCCGGGCGCTGATCTTGCGTCCTCGAGTGTTGCTGCTGGACGAGCCGACCTCGGCGCTGGACGTTTCGGTGCAGGCGGAAATCCTCAACCTGTTGGCTGATCTGCGTCGCCAGGAAGGGCTGACTTATTTGATGGTCACCCACGACCTCGCCGTCGTTGCGCATTTATGCGATCGGCTGGCGGTAATGCAGCAGGGCAGGGTAGTGGAGACGCTCGACAGTCATCTGCTGGCGGCCGATGGTGCCGACCATGAATACACGCGCCTGCTGGTGCAAGCCAGCCGCGACATACAACGAATACCTATCGCTGTCTGAAATAACCAACCCGCTGCAGCTGTTTTAAACCGCAGAACCCGTTGAACCGCACGTTTCAATGCGCGCACGCGCTCGCCTGCGATTTGGCGTTCACCCCCAACTATTGATTTCAACTTACAAGAATAAAAAACATGAAAAAGACCCTGGTAGTTTTGTCCATCGCTTCGTTGTTCACTTCGGTTGTCGCTCAGGCGGATACCGGTTATATCAACGTCCGCCATCAATACGCTGAAAAGACCCGCATGCATGCCGACCGTGCCAAGTTCGGCATCAGGCTGGATAACGGCGTGGGCCTGGAAGGTGAACTCAAATACAAGACCGCCGGTGACCGGCAAGACGTCGCCTTCGACAATACCGTCGGCAGCGGCCATGAATTTACCGTCAATTATCAGCACAAGATCGATGATCGCTGGACACTGACGCCTTCGTTGGCCCTGGACAGCGATGAGGAATCCACCACCTACAAGTTGGGCCTGCGCCTGGGTTACCGGGTAACCAAAGAGCTGAGCGTCGCCGGTCGCTACCGTTATGATTCAGCCAAGCTTGACCGCGACAAGATCGACCGTGACGTGCCCCATAATGGGCAGGACGATCAGAAGGTCAACCGTTACGATGTTTATATCAACTATGGCCCTCAAGGACCTTGGGCCTATGAATATCAATTGACTTACTTCGACGCCGACTACATTCGCTATGACGGCGGTACCGACGATTATGAACAGAATGCCGTGGTCAAATACCAGTGGGATAAACGCTGGGCGCCATTCTTTGAAGTGGGTGACATTAAAGTCAATTCGGTCGACAGTGATCGCCAATTGCGGCTGCGGGTCGGTGTCAAATACAGCTTCTTCTAATCGCTATTCGTTGTAAAAAGCCTGGCGTTGTTGGGTTTCACACAGGCGCATGCGGCTGTTGCTCAAGTGCAGGTACATGGCCGCCCGCGCCGCGTCGACATTGCCGCTGGCGATGGCATCGAAGATCTGCTGGTGTTCGGCGTTGATCCCTTGCAGGTAGGCGCTGCGATCACTTTGCCCGGAATAGGCGGAGTTCATCCGGGTACGTGGGATCAGCTTCGTGCCCAGGTGTTTCATGATGTCGATCAGGTAGTAATTGCCGGCCGCCTTGGCGATTTTCAGATGGAACTGGAAGTCGGCATTGATTGTGGTGCCGGATTTTTCCGGCCCTTGCATCAATGCTTCCAGCGCCTGGGCCAGTTCGGCCAGGGCTTCGGGCGTGGCGCGCTCGGCGGCCATGCCGGCGGCCTGCACTTCCAGGCTCAGGCGAAACTCTAGCAAATTGAGCACGTCGGACAACGTGGCAATCGTCGCCGGCCCGAGGGTAAAACCTTCCGGTGCCGGCATGTCCAGCACAAAGGTGCCGACGCCATGACGCGTCTCCACCAACCCCGCCGCCTGCAAGCGCGACAACGCCTCGCGTACCACCGAACGGCTGACGCCTTCGGCTTCCATGATGTGCACTTCGGTCGGGAGCTTTTCGCCGCATTTAAGAATGCCGTCACGCATGCGCTGGGCAAAACGGTCGACCAGTGTTTCGGCGAGGCGGCGCGGCTTGTTCAATGGAGATAACGCTTGATCCGTCATCGGCGTGCTCTAGTGTGATCAGCGGGCATTATAGTGAGTTTTAGCGCAAGGTCGCGGCTATAATGCCGCGATCGTCTGGCTTGATGGATAGGTGCAATGGAGCGTGTCACAACCGATCGACGCCTGAGCATGACTCAGCAACTGGTGGTCGACCTGACGCAGCAGATACTCGCCGGCGAGTTACCCGCCGGCAGCAAGCTGCCGACCGAACAGGTCATCATCAAGGAGCGCGGCGTCAGTCGAACCGTGGTCCGTGAAGCCATGTCCCGGCTGCAGGCCGAAGGTTTGGTCGAGACGCGCCACGGCATCGGCACCTTCGTTGTAGACACTGCCCGCCCGGGAGATTTCCAGGGCAGCAAGCACGTCAAGGGCGGCGCCTATGATGCACTGGCCGTCATTGAACTGCGCCTGAGCCTGGAAGTGGAAGCCGCCGGCATCGCCGCGCAACGGGCCACGCCCGAACAACTGCTGGCCATGCGTGAAGCGCTCGACGTAGCGAATGCACTTGACCCAACGGATGACCAAAGCGCCCGGGCCGATTTCGAATTTCATCGGCAGATCGCCCAGTGCACCAGCAACAGTTTCTTCATCGATGCCATGGCCCATGTGGGCAACACGCTGATCGCGGTCGTGCAACAGGCCGGGCCGGCGGTAACGGGTGAGAATCGGGCGTTGGTGGTGCGTGAGCGGGAGCAGGTCTACGCGGCGTTGGCGCGACGGGACAGCGAAGCCGCTCGGGCTTCGATGCGGTTGCACTTGATCAATATGATGCAGCGGGTTCGGGGTGTGGTGGAGTTGCAGGCGGGTTGAAGCTGCGATGGCTCGGTTTGAACCAGGAATTTCGCACGCTATCAACTGAGATGATACCGTGAGCAAAAGCTGGTCCGGCAGGCTTGGCGCGTCTCCGTGGCGAGGGAGCTCGCTCCCGCTGGGCTGCGCAGCAGCCCTAAAAAATGTAATCCGTTATGCCCGTACCCCGATAAACAGGTCGAGATTTTCAGGTAGCGGTTGCTGTATTACCGGGCCTTAATCTATGTTGCAGGTGAGCTGAAATATATGATCGTCATCGTAAAAACGCTTGCCGACCAATGCTTCAATAGCTGCGGCTTGGCTGGGGCTCAGGTTATAACCTTCGTCGCCGCGTTGGGGGGTAGACCATCCCATGATTTGTTTCAGTTGTGCATCGCTCCCAGTAGGCAGTCTTATTTCAAAAGTTAACGTCTCGCTTTTTTTATCGAAGATCTCGACGATATATGACATGCGATGTTGTGCCGGCATTTCGTGTTCCATTTCTTGCTACGTCCCGGTTCCGTCGTCAGCTACGCCAGGACGCCAATATACAAATCTAGATCTGTCGGTAGGGATTCCCCGATAATTTGCGATAGCTCGATTACCTGCTCTTTCGTCAGCAGCCATTCCCCTTCAGCCATTGCGTTAAGGCTGCGGTGGCCTAGTAGCTGCAAGATTCGGCTGTTGTAGGACTCCTTCAAATCACGATCGAATTTGAGTGAGTCATCTTCATTCTCGTCTGGTAAAAAACCGCTGATAGATAAGTACACGAGCCTCCTATTTATCTACTTGACGGCCTCGACAATGTCGCCGTGGTGGGTAATCTCCGACAACGTTCCAAACTCATCCAGCCCGTCAATGGTGTGACCGCGCATCAGCGCGTCATCGACCATTCGCGCAGCCTGATCGAGGGCCTCGGTCGGCTCGGCCCCTTTCTCCACACTCCTTATCAAGCGCATTGCGATCCTTGCGGTTAAATAGGCGGGCTATTCTGGTGAGGCGCGCCATGGCCGGCAATGCAAGGACCTTTGCGGCATATGTCTGGTCTGGAAAACTTCAGCTGCCAGCCCTTGGAAACAATTGGTGGATTGCCACGGATTCAATGACATGAAAAAACAAGAACAAGAAAACCTGCTCAAAACCTTGAAAACCCGCTTCGAACAGAACCCCAACCGCCATCCGGACATGTCCTGGATCGACGTCCAGATCCGGCTCGAAAACAACCCCAATGCCCTGAAGTCCCTCCAGGTCATGGAAGCCACCGGCGGCGAACCCGACGTGATCGGCCAGGATCCGAAGACCGGCACGGTCACCTTCTGCGATTGCGCCAAGGAAAGCCCGACCGGCCGCCGAAGCCTCTGCTACGACCGTGCCGCCCTGGATGCGCGCAAGGAGAACAAGCCCAAAGGCAGCGCCATCGAAATGGCCGAAGAGATGGGTATCGCCCTGCTGACGGAAGATCAGTACCGAGCCCTGCAAACGCTCGGTGAGTTTGATGCCAAGACGTCCAGCTGGCTGGCGACGCCCCCAGAACTGCGTGCGCTCGATGGGGCGATTTTTGGCGACTACCGTTATGGTCGGGTGTTCATCTACCACAATGGCGTGCAGTCGTATTACGCGGCGCGTGGCTTTCGTGGGGTGCTGCAGGTTTAAGACAAACCCGTGGCGAGGGAGCTTGCTCCCGCTGGGTTGCGTAGCAGCCCCCCGGCGGTGAGGCTGGGAAAAACGGGTGGCAGGTTTTGCGACTGCTGTGCAGTCGAGCGGGAGCAAGCTCCCTCGCCACGGAAGTCGCAGGCGCCGCAAGTTTCTTTACTCGAAAGCCAAAACCTCACAACCCTTGGCCTCAAGAATCTGCGCGAACTCCGGCAACCGCGCCACGAAATCCGCCTCGAACGCCAGGTACCGATCCAGCGCCGGCACATAACGAATCTGCGGCTTGATGCGCGGGATATCCTTGGTGGACAGCTTCACCACCTCATTACTGCGCTGATTCCAAAACCACGCCAGCGTATGCGTGCCAAAGGTGTTGGGTCGGTAACTCCACACCCACCAATCACCCTGCCCGCGGGACACATGAAGCTGCCCATGGAATGTGCGCAGTGTAATCACCTGCTTGGGCTGCGTGACCAGCAGGCGCGTGTCCTGGCGCAGTTCGCTGCCAAAACCTTCAAGCATCGCCTTTGATTTGGCGCCAGTGATGAAATTGAAGCGCCACGCCAGCAGTACCGTTTCCTGATAACCCGAGTGCTCGACGTTCTGCCGCGCGCCTTCGCTGAACAGCAAAATCTCGTCACCGCCCAAGTAAGCGGAGGATGCCCGTAGCTTATAAGCCTCGGCGGGCATCGGCTTGGCAATGATGGCCTGCTGCGTGTCCTGGTTCCAGATCCAGCAGCGCTTGCCGTTGTGCTGCATGAACAACAATCGACGCCCGCCGACTGGCAGGATGGTCAGCTCATCCGAGTCCTCGAAAATCACCTCGCTGCTGTCCGCCGTGATCCACCAGATTCGCGTCAGGTGCTTGGGTTCGTAAATACGCTGGCGCTCGAATATCCCATCGTCTACGACGACGCAGGGCTCTTCGAATGCCCGCCACTCCAGCCCGGCGGGGCCGAAGTCCTCGATGGCATCGCCCCGGCGAACCTCGTATTTGAACCGATCATCCGCGCTGTAATCGCCGTGTTTGACTTGGCGTCTCCACAGGCTGCGCTGGGCGTTGGCATCGATCAGCCGCAAATCCGCGCCATCCACCTCATCGGTGCGGTGTTCAAGCATGTCCTGTTCGGCGGGCGGCCACTGGTTGTAGTCGATCAAAAAGCACAGCCAGCTCGCTTCGTCCTGCTCGGTGATTGCAGCCCAACCGTTGCGGTAGTTGTATTCATGCACGTAAGTGGGGCCGGGATAATCGTGGACTTCTTGCAACCACTTCACCTTGCTGCGCTTGGGTTGGGTGGGTTTGCGCTCGTTCACCGCGGGCTTCGGCGGCTCGATCAACGTCGGCGTGAACCTCGGCTCGCCACGTGGGCTTTGCCAATGCTGGGCGAACGCCTCGCGTTGATCGGAGGGGAAGATCACCGGCCGATAATCATCGCCACCGGCATCCAGATTCCACAAGTCAAAACCCCGACCCGCCAGCACCGGCGCCAGGGCTTCGAAGCAGACCTCGGGCATCTCGTTGGACAGCTCATCCAACAACGCCTCGAATCCCGGTCCGGCAAACACGCCGATGTCGGGATAGTAATGCTGCAACAGCCCGAGCAAGTCGCTCCCCGGGGTTTTCCAATCGATGTGAACCAACGGATCGAATGGCGTTTGCATCGGGCCTGTTCCTCGTGATTTCTCGGCGTGCCAATCTTAGCGGTCCGCCCCAAAAGGACAACACTGCCAACCGTGGCAAGGTAGGTTTTGATCCCTCCCATGCTAAGCACAATATCTGCGAAGTGGAGCGTGATAACGGCCATTTATGAGCGCGCAACGAATAAGCGCTGATGCATATCACCGGCCGTTATAGTTATTGGATGGGTGTGGGTACAAAAATCTCTGCAAATGTTATAAAAAACTGTAGTTTCTGACAGTAGCTGGCGTTCGATTAAACTATGTATTTTGTTCTGCGGCGTATTTGTTGTTTTTTTGGTCTAATTAATTGTCTTGAGGGTTTGCAATGTTTATTAAAGAGATAGTAGAGAAAACAGAGAAAACAGAGAAAACAGAGAAAACAGAGAAAACAGAGGAAACAGAGAAGCCGGAAAGAACAGAGAGAACAAGAGGGGCAGAGAATTTGGAAGGCTACATCACGGTGAATTCGGAGCAGTTCACTGCTGATCCTTTAGTGCTTCTGTTTCCTTCCGGTACAAATGAAAGCGCGGGGCTTATCCAAAGCGGGACATCGCCAGGAGGCTCGATTCATATAGGCTTTCCGAAAATTAAATCCGATGGAGGTGAACAAGTTTTTATATTTCCTGCTATGTATGAGGATCCTAAGATATTGACATACCATAACGCTGGCGGTGATGTGCATCACGCGGTAATCGGGACTGTAAGAATTAGCGTTAGCCATGGTTTTGGGTGTTTCAAAGGTGATTATGAGTTTACCGATAAAGAGGGTAAGGTATTCAGGGGCGATTTTGACTTATATCGGAAACGTCAAGAGGGATAGAAGCCAGTACTTTCTACGGTTTAGGCTTGCTGGTCCCGTCTCTTGGCTGACGTTACGGGTTTCCAAAGGCCTGTCTTAGCGGCAGGCCGTTGGGGACGATCTAGCGTAGTCGAACTCAAACACACGAATAGACCCGCGACGAGCTCCCTCAGCCCGCTTCTCCAGCTCATCCTCTAACACTGCGCCAGCCGGACTCAGCATAGGTCGCCCACGACGAGGCGACCAGCAACCCATCCTTCGTAAAAAAATCTTCATCCCATCCCCTCAATCAAAAGCCTTGGGCGCTCCAGCAAAGGAGCGGCGCCTGCGCGGCAGACATGATGGCGCGGAGCACTGTGGGATGTTGCGAGCCGCAATCCGCCCGGATGCGTTTTTCCATTTGATTTGTCGACAGCGAACCGCCTGGTCGTCATGGCGCGACCCGCCGTATTAAGGATGAGTGAACAGAAATGAATAGAGCTTACCGAGTCGTCTGGAATGCCGTGATGGGCGCGTGGCAGGTGGCATCCGAGTTGGTCAAGAGCCATGGCAAGGACAAAAGCCGTACCACGCTCAGCCTCGTCATCGGCGTGGGTGGCGGCGTATTTGCTTCGGTCGCTGCGGCGGGGCCGTTGCCGTCCGGCGGCAACATCGTGGCGGGTAGCGGCAGCATCCAGCAGAATGGCGCGGGCATGGCCATTCATCAGGGCAGCGACAAGCTCGCGATTGACTGGCAGAGCTTCTCCATCGGCAAGGGCAACACCGTCCAGTTCGTCCAGCCTGGCGCGAATTCCGTCGCGTTGAACCGCGTACTGGGCTCGGATGTGTCGGTGATCCAGGGCGCGTTGAAAGCCAACGGCCAAGTCTTCCTGGTCAACCCCAACGGCGTACTGTTCACCCCCGGCGCGCAGGTTGATGTCGGCGGCCTGGTGGCCTCCACGCTTAACTTGAGCACGGAAGATTTTCTCGCTGGCAACTACCGTTTCAGCGGCGACAGCGCCGCGTCGGTGGTCAACCAGGGCAACATCAATGCAGCGCAAGGCGGCACCGTTGCCCTGATCGCGGCAAAAATCGTCAACGAAGGGAACATCACCGCGCACAAGGGCAATGTGCTGCTGGGCGCCGGCAGTGTCGTGACGCTCGACTTGGGCGGGCCGGTGCAGTTGGAAGTCAAAGAAGGCGCGTTGCAGGCGCTGATCGAAAACGGCGGCGCCATTCGTGCCGATGCCGGCAAGATCCTGCTGACCGCTCGCGCGGCGGAAACCCTGGCCAGCACGGTCATCAACAACACCGGTTTGATCGAAGCCCGTTCGCTGGATATCGGTGAGAACGGCCTGGTCACGTTGATGGGCGACCACGGCGATGTGCAGGTCGCCGGACGCATCGACGTGTCTTCCGACACCGCCAAGGGCGGCAAGATCGTCGTGACCGGCGAGCGCGTGGCCATCAAGGGCGGCGCGGAGCTCGATGCCACCGGCGCCAAGGGCGGCGGCGAGATTTATGTGGGCGGTAGCTGGCAAGGCAAGGACCCTTCGATCAAGCAGGCCAGCCAGACCACCGTCGCCGCCGGTGCCGTGCTCGATGCATCGGCGACCGATAACGGCAAGGGCGGCACCGTGGTGGCCTGGTCCGATGTCAAGAAACCGGGCAGCGTGACCCGTGTGGACGGCACCCTGAAAGCCACCGGCGGCGCCAAGGGCGGCGACGGCGGCAAGATCGAGACCAGCGGCGCGAAGCTGGCGGTGAGCAAAGCCGCCGATGCCTCGGCTAAAAACGGCAAGGGCGGCTTGTGGTTGCTCGATCCGGACAGTGTCACGGTGGCGGCGGGTGACGGAGGGTTGACCGGTGGCACCAACGGGACAGACGCCACGGTCGGCTTCAACGCGATCAATACGGCCCTGGCCGGCGGCACCGATGTCGCGATCAAGGCCGACAACAGCATCCACTGGAACGGCGACTACACCCCGACGAGCATCAGCGGCGAGCGGACCCTGACCTTGCAGTCCGGACACGACGACGTCGGAACGGGCCGCTACGTCTTCGGCAATATTTTCCTCAACGGTGACATCGACGCCAGCGGCGCGGGTAACGGCAACAGCCTGGCGTTGATCTTCAACGGCAAGATCGCGTTGAACACTGACGTCAGTTTGAAGAGCAACGGCGGCAACATCGTGTTTGCCGGCGTGGTGGATTCCGATGCGGTGGCCAACAATCGTCAATTGCGCGTCGACGCCGGTTCGGGCTCGATCATCTTCAGCGACATGGTGGGCGGCAACAGCGCACTGGGCGCCCTCTATGCAACCACCAGTGGCCTCGGCAAGACCTTTATCAACGGCGCCAAAGTCTTCACCAGCGGCGAGCAGGTCTACAACGGTGCTGTTGAGATGGGCACCTCGCAGTTCCTGAACGCCGACTTCGAAAACGGCCTGGTGGGGTGGAAGACGTCCATAGCCCAGTTCTTCACTGGCGTTACCGTGGTGGAAGGCGTGCTCTCGCCAGATGACCCGACGTTGCCGACCACGTCGCCAACCAACGGCAATGCGCCGAGCGTTTCGCCTGGTGACCAGGGCGACATGGATTACAAACCCCTCACACCAGTCGCCGCGGCTGGCCAGGGCAAGGACGGCGGCGCTGCGCTGCTGCTGGGTACCGAGAACAACTCCAACTGCCAGAACGCCCCCGCCGGTTGCATCATGCGTGGCCCTTCGGTCGTCAGCGAAGGTACGGTTTCCCTGGCGGCAGGGGAGGCGGTCAGTTTCGATTACAAACCGGTCGCGGGCGGCGATACCTATGACGTCTTTGGCTACCTGTTGAACGTCAACACTGGCGAATACCAGATCATCCTGAACGAAACGGGGAACGGCACGGGCGCGGTGGATTGGAAAAGCCATACGGCGACGGCTGACAAGGCCGGCACGTACAAATTCGTGTTCGTGTCGGGCAGTTTCGACCAGACCGCCGGCAAGCAGGTCGGCGGTTCGTTGTACGTCGACAACATCAAGACCAACACCTCGGGCAGCAAAGGCCTGCAAGGCAGTTCCATCACCTTCAACGGCAGCCTCAACAGCACCGACAACAACCTGGCCATCAAGGCCGACGACATCAACTTCAACGGCGGCGCCGGCAGCGTCACCGGCAATGGCTCGATTGCTCTTGAAACCAACACCCCGAGCAAAAACATTGCCGTGGGCGGCAGCACCGGCGACGCCCCCGGTTCGTTGGAACTGACCGGCACCGACATCACCGCCCTGGGCGACGGGTTCACTTCCGTGAAGATCGGTGGCGCGGACATGACCGGCGACATCAGCATCATCGAAGCGACCCGCATCAACGACAGCCTTATCCTCGATGCCGGTACCGGCAATATCCACATCAATGACCAGTTGACCGTGGCGGACGCACCGGGCACCGGCAACGATGACGGCAAGCCGGCCCCGGTCCTGGCGCTGCAAAGCAATGGCGGCAAGATCGACCAGACCGTCGGCGGCGCCATTGTCGCCGATGGCCTGGTGCTGCTGGGTGACGGCGCGACTCATGACCTGGATAACGCCGCCAACGATGTCAACACCATCGCCAGCGACACCGGCACGGTGAGCTTTGCCGATGTCGATGACCTGACCGTCGGCGTAGTGACCATTCCCGACAGCCAGACCCCCGCCAACCCGCAAGGCGTGCCGGTCGCCGGCATGACCCAGACCGGTGACCTGAATCTTGTCGCCGACACGCTCACGGTCGGCCAGGCAGTGCTCACCCAAGGCGATACCAGCCTGAGCGCCGATGAAATCGATATCGCCGCGAGCGTTGCCGGTGCTGGCAGCCTTACCTTGCAGCAGAAGACACCGGGCCTGGATATCCACGTGGGCGGCAGCGACGACCCGGAAGTGACCGGGCCTAACGATCCGCTGGTGCTGTCTGACGCTGACCTGGCGAATATCCAGGATGGCTTCGACAAGGTTGTCATCGGCAACGACAAGACCCGCAACATCACCGTCGACGATGAAGGCGCGACCCTCAAGGACGACTTGGCGTTGATCGCCAATGGCGTCTTGAATCTGCTGGGCGACCTGACCCTCAAGGACCCAGAAGGCACCGATGAAGATGGCACGACCGGCAAGGGGCTGACCCTCACCGTCAACGCGGGCAAAGGTGCGACCCAGGCAACGGGCGCGACCATCACCGCAGACGAATTGGCCCTGCGCGGCGAAGGCGATTTCGACCTGGGCAAGGGGCATGACGTGGGCGTCATCGCCGCTGATGTCGGCAGCCTGAAATTCGCCGGCAACGGCAACCTGACGGTCGGCGTCGTGGACGGCACCGTGGGGATTACTTCCGACGAAGCGGTCACCCTGAAAACCGATCAAGACCTGACGCTGGTAAAAGGCATCACCATCGAAAATGGCCCACGGGATGACGTCGGCCAGGGTCAAACCCGTGCCGATGACATCATCACCCTGGAAGTGGCGGGTAAAACCATCCAGGCCGGCGACGCCGGGGCCAAGCTCGATGCCAGCGGCCTGGTGCTGCTGGGCGGCAATTACGCGCTGGGCAACACCGGCAACGTCATCGGCGATATCGCCAGTGACGCGGGCAAGGTCCAGTTCAACAACAGCGGCGACCTCAAGGTCGGTTCGCTGACCGCGACCCATGTCGACGGCACGAAGACCACCATCACTGGCGTAAACAACACCGGCGACGTGAGCATCGGCACCCAAGGCAACCTGGCGATCAACGAAGCGCTGACCACCAGCGGCAACGTGTTCCTCAATGTCGATGGCAAAACCACCCAGAACGCCAAGGGCAGCATCACTGCCGATGGCCTGGCGCTCAAGGGCGGCGATTTCGACCTGCGCAACGCCAGCAACTGGGTCGGCGATATCGCCAGCCGGGCGAATGACGTCAGCTTCGTCAACCGCAGCGACGTTACCGTCGGCAGGCTGACCGAGACGGCACTGGACGGCACCCAGCTGGATCAGATCGTCGGCATCGGCAACACCGGCAAAGTCCAGGTGGTGACCACTACCGGCAACATCACCCTGACCGAAAACGTCAGCACCACCAGCGGCGCTTCCGATGCAGTCGTGCTCAACGCCGGTCAATCCGCTTCGGCGGGCGTGGCCACGGGCGGTGACGTGAAAGCCAGCACGGGCGTGACAGTGTCCACCGGCGCAGGTGGTCGTGCGGTGATCTACACCGGCAGTCTTGCCGGCAGCACCGGCGTGGTGAATGTGGTGGGCAGTGGCAGCGGCAACTTCCGCTACAACAGTGACGAGCAGCAGAGCAATTTCGGTCGGGCGCTGGGCAACGGCGTGCACGCCGTGTACCGCGAGCAACCTACGCTGGTGGTCTCCACCAACGGCACGACCACCCAGACGAAGCCGTTCGATGGCCAGACCACATTCAACGGCGGCGGTGTCGCCGGTTTCGACGCCAACGGCCTGTGGAACGGCGATACCAAGCAGATGCTCGGACGGCCGGTGTATTCGATCGGGAGCCCGGAGGTTGGGACGCACCAGATCAACATCGGTGGGCTGGCTGACCTCGGTTACCTGATCGTCAGCGACCCGGCCAACGCCAACGTCACCGTGACGCAGTCGTTTGACATTGAAGCCATCCAGCAAAGCGTCGCCGATGCCACACGCGTCGGAGCTGAAGTGACTTCGCCCCACGCTCCGGAGCTCAACCCAGCCCAGCCGAAACCGACTGACTGGTCCGGCGTCGGGGTCGAGGACGGCGGCCTGCTATTGGTGGATCAAGGCGGCACGTCGGCGAATGCCAATGGCGGCAACGGTGCGGGCAACGCCCTGGCCCAAGGCGACAGCGATTCGGCTGCCCAGGCCCAGGACGCCGAGAGCGAGCGGGAACTGGCCGGTAACGTCTGCGCCGATGGCGGCGTATCGGGTGAAGGCGCCTGTGCGGCCTACCCGCCGCAGACCGTGTTCGTCGTGCGCGGCGGTGTGCGCTTGCCAGGTCCAGGTCTCGCGATGCGTCCCTGATCCCCACTTTTCCTTTTGAAGGAGCCCCTTGGCCGCGTCCCCGGACGCGGTCATGGGCTCAGGCAACCCGAATTTTTCGAGATTTATTCAATGCATAACAAACTGATGTCCTGCGCCGCTGGTCTGGCGTTGTTGTCCACTTCCCCGGCCTGGGCGGCGCCCCTGCCGGCACGCCCGATCCCGGACGCCGGCCGTATCCTGCAGGAGCTGCCGGTTCCCCAGCAGGAATTGCCGCAAAGCATTCGCCTGGATATCGAGGCACCGCAACCGGCGCAGGAAAAAGTCGGCGGCGCCAAGGTCCAGCTCAACGCTATCCATTTCATCGACAACACCCGCATCGACGAGGCCAGCCTGCAACGTGTCGTCTCGCCGGCCATCGGTAAGGCCCACGACCTCGACGAACTGCGGGAAGTCGCCCGGCAGGTCACGCTTTACTACCGTGAGCATGGCTACCCGTTTGCCCGTGCCTACCTGCCGGCCCAGCGCATGGCCAACGGCGAGCTGACCATCGCGGTGATCGAAGGCCGTTATGGCAAGGTCACTGCCGTCAACGACGATGCGAAACTGGCCGCACAAGCGCAGCCTTTCCTGGACGACTTGAGGCCGGGCGACGTGATCGAGCGTGACCGCCTGGAACGCAGCATCCTGGTGCTCTCCGATTTGCCCGGCGTAGCGGTGCGTCCGGTCATCCGCCCGGGGGATGATCTCGGTACGGGTGACCTCAACGCCCAAGTGAGAAAAACCAAGGCCTTCGAGGGCAAGGCCACCCTGGACAACCACGGCAACCGTTACTCGGGGCGCAATCGCCTGACGGTCCAGGGTGACTGGAACAGCCCGATGATGCTGGGCGACAAGCTCAGCGCCGCCGTGATGGCCACCGATGAAGAACTGTATTTCGGCAGCCTTGGCTACTCGATGCCATTGGGCACGTCCGGCCTGCGTGGCAACGTCGGTTATGCCCAGAGCGCTTACGACCTGGGCGCCGAATTCGCCGACCTTGGGGCGACCGGTACCGCCGAGGTCAGCAGCATCGGCTTGAGTTATCCGCTCATTCGCAGCAACCAGGCGAACCTCATGCTGGCCGGGCAGTACCAACATAAAGATCTCGAGGACAAATACGAAGTGCTGGGCCTGAGCTTTGAAAAAAGCAGCAACTCATTGCCCATCAGCCTGCAATTCGACGTCAGGGACACCTTGCTCGGTGGCGGCATCACCTACGGCGGCGCGACGCTGACCTACGGCGACCTGAAACTCGATTCGGCCCTGCGCGAGGGCGACCGTCAGACAGCCCAGACCGAAGGCCAGTTCAGCAAAGTCAACGTCGACCTTGCCCGCTTGCAAGCGCTGCCCGCCAACTTCACATTGTTCGCCCGTTTCCTCGGCCAATGGAGCCAGGACAACCTGGACTCGTCCGAAGACTTCAGCCTCGGTGGCATCGACGGCGTGCGGGCTTACCCACAGAGCGAAGCGTCGGGCGACGAAGGCATGCTGACCCAGATCGAACTTCGCTACCCCATCGACAAGCTGACGCCTTACCTGTTCTGGGACGCCGGCAAAGTGCGCATCAACCACAACGAGTGGGCCGACGAAGAAAACACCCGCAGCATCTCCGGCGGCGGTGTGGGTCTGCGTGCTCAATACGGCCCGCTTTCGTTCGACACGACGGTGGCCTGGCGTCACTCCGGTGGTGAAGCGCAGAGCGACACGCGCCAGGAAAACCCGCAGTTGCTGGCTCAGATTGGTTACCAGTTCTAACCTGTTGTTCATCTAAAGACCCCGTGGCGAGGGAGCTTGCTCCCGCTGGGTCGGTCCGACGCTTCGGGCAAAGCAGCCCAATGCAGTTCGGCACAGTCAGTCGAGCCTCCCCCTTTGTGGCGAGGGGATAAATCCCCTCGCCACATGTCTTGGCCCCCCGCCAACAACATCCCGCCCCGAACGGCATGACCGTTTATCGCCCAAGAAAAATTTGATAGCTTCAGTTCTCGCTCGATCTGCCGCTATATCGGCTTGTTGCCAGCCCGATTGGTGATTTTTCGTTGGCAGTTGCGCGACAGTGACCTGGCTAAACACAACAAGAGACCTGGCGAATGGACAACGGACGACATGAAAGGCAGGCAGCGTCGGCGCCCGAGTCGCTGCCGCATATTCTGCTGATCGACGATGTTCCCGAGGACATCCGCGCCACGCTCATCCTGTTGAAGACCCAGCCTTGGCGCATTTCCCTGGCCAGCGACGCCTATCAGGGCTATCAACGGGCGCTCGCCCTGCGCCCGGACCTGATCGTCCTGGACGTGCACATGCCGCAGATGGACGGCTTCAGCCTGTGCCGGCTGTTGCGCGAAGCGCCGGCCACTCGGCATGTCCCGATCCTGTTTCTCTCTTCAGCAAATACTTCGTTGGAGCGCTTGGAAGGGCTGACCGTGGGCGCGGTGGACTACATCCCCAAATCCTGCGCCCCGGAAGAAGTGCTCGCCCGCATCAAGATCCACCTGCAATTGACCTGGCGCGCGCCGCCGACCGCTCAGGCCCGCCCGGCCGATCCGGAACCGGAAGGCGATGAAATCGTCCTGCGGGCGGCGATGCGCCTGATTGAACACCAGCTGGACGACATGCCGCCCTTGGCCAGCCTCGCGCAAAAGGTCGGCACCCATGAAAAACGACTCACTGCGATTTTTCGCGAGCACCTGGGAATGACCGTGTTCGCCTACATTCGCGACGCGCGATTGCGACGCGGCCAGGATCTGCTCTGCGAAAGCGCCATGAGCGTGCAGGATGTCGCCGAGCTGGTGGGTTTTCGCAACGCCTGCAATTTCACCACTGCCTTCCGCCAGCGAATCGGCATGACGCCCAGCCAGTTTCGCCAGCAGACCCTGGGCCTCGTTGACTCTGAGTCGGCCGGGCGCGCCTGATGCGGCTCCTACAGTTTCTACTGCTGACGATAACGTTGTTATCCACAGGCCTGGCGCATGCGGCGCCTGTGGATATCTGCCGCACTGACTATCTGAACCTGATGCCGGTAACGCAGATTTTCGAGGACACCCGGGCACACCTGAGCCTGGAACAAATCGCTCAACGGCCTGACGCCGATTTCAACGCCGCGACCCCAAGCTGGCCGACCCAAGGCTACAGCCGCTCCGCCTTCTGGTTGAAACTACAACTGACTAATTCAAGCGCTGCGGCGTGTTCGCGCTTGCTGGTGGTCGGGGCGCCGCGCCTGGAAGACATCCGCGTCTACCAACCGGGACGTAATGCCCACGGCGGAGCCGCCTATCCCCTGGCCGAATGGCCCCAACCGACGGCGCGTCAGCCAGCATTCCCGGTGTCGTTGGCGGCGGGGGAGAGCGCCACGGTGTTTGTCCGAGTGGCGAGCAATTTCCAAATGCTGTTGGAGCCGGAACTGTGGTCCGAACCAGCGCTGCTGCGCAGTCAGCAGCAGACGTACCTGAGCGACGGGCTCGCCCTCGGTATTGTCCTGCTGGTGGTGCCGTTCGGCTTTATCGTCGGCTGGATCCTCCGTTCCCGACTGCTGACAGTGAATGCCGGCGCGGTATTCAGCTACATCCTGCTGACCTGCATCCTCAATGGCTACCTGATCTACTGGCCTTCGGCGCTGGGCTGGACGCGTGAGCTGCTGACCTGCGCCAGCGCGCTTTCGTTCGTATTGTTCCTGGCCTACTTCCGCGTGCTGTTGCAGGTTTCCCGGTTGCCCAAAATCATTGGCTGGACTTATTGGGTGCCGCTGTTGGGCTGTGTCTTCGGCCGACTCTGGTGGTTGAAGATCGATGCGGTCCAGGGCTCGCAAATCGTCCAGGTCTCGTTGATGAGTTTCTATGGCGCGCTGCTCGCGACGTTATTCATGGCCTGGCGCAAGCGGTTGAGCTACAGCTGGATGGCATGGCTGGTGCCTGCCCTGTTGGTGGGGCAGTTGATGATGCGGATTTTCTTTCCCCAGGAACAACTGCCCTGGCAATCGCCGGAAAGCAAATACAGCCTCTCGTCCACCCTCGCGGGCGTGGTGTTGTTGGTGTGCACGTTGATCATGGAAGTCGCCCGCAGCCGCCACCGGGAAAAACACGCCCTGTCCACCCTCGAACAACAACGCCAGGCCGAGCACGAACGCCTGGAAAGCACCGTGGCGTTGCGCACCTCGCAGTTGCGCGAATCCCTGGAGGCGCGCAGTTCGTTGATGGCCCGGATCAGCCACGACCTGCGCTCGCCGCTGGTGCGCATCATCGACTACGCGCGCCTGCTGCATGCCGGGCCCAACCGTGACTATCAGGCCACCATCGAGCGCAACGCCCGGCAACAACTGGAACTGATCGACGAGATGCTCGAATTCTCCCGTGGCGAACTGGAGCAAATGCAACTGACCCTCGCGCCGGGCTATCTGTACGGCTTTCTCCAAGAGGTCGCCGACGAGGCCGGCTTCCTTGCCGCGCGCCAGGGCAACAGCTTCAACGCGGCACTGGCACAAGATCTCCCGCCCTTGGTGGAGGCTGACTTCAAACGGCTTCGGCAGGTGCTCATGAACCTGTTGGCGAACGCAGCGAAATTCACCCGCGACGGTCAGATCCGCTTCGAAGTGAGCTGTTCTCCCGGAACCATCGCAGACACCGTGGAGCTGCGCTTCAGCGTGATCGACACCGGTATCGGCATCGAACCACATGAATTCCAACAACTGCTGCAACCGTTCCGCCGTGGCCGCAACGCGCAGCGCTATGAAGGCAGCGGGCTGGGCCTGTCCATCGTCACCCAGTTGCTGGAGCGCATGGACAGCCGCCTCGAACCGCAAGCCACGGGGCAGGGCAGCCATTTCAGTTTCCGTCTGCAGTTGAGATGCGCCGACGAGCATGACTTGGAAAACGGCATCGTCGACAACAACATCACGCCATTCGACGGTCAGGGCAAGCACATCCTGCTGGTGGACGACGTCGAGCAAAACAGCGAATGGCTCTACGACCTGCTGGCCGGCTACGGTTTCGACGTCAGCATCGCGGCGAACGGCGAAGACGCGTTGGCCTGCCTGGCGGATCAATCGATCGACCTGCTGATCAGCGACCAGATGATGCCCGGCATGGACGGTTGGGAACTGCTGCGACAGGTGCGCGACCGTGGGCACGATCTGCCTGTGATGCTTTATTCAGCGATCCCGCCACGCAGGCCGGAAGGTTTCCCAGAAGACCTGGCCTTCGACGCGGCACTGCTCAAGCCCGCCGACAGCCGCGAATTGCTGGGGCGGATCAAGACGCTGGTTTGCCCGGATACGGTGCATCGCGAAATGGCCCGGGAGTTCTAGCATGTCGGTCCTGGGTTATCGGCTGCTCGTGCTCGGCAGCCTTTGCGCGTTGCCTTGGGCGTCGGTCCACGCCGCCCAAGAGACCCCCGGCGCCCTCACGCTCGACGAAACCACCGTCACCGCTCGTCGTCGCGAAGAAGACCCGCAAGACGTGCCGATCCCCATCAACGTTCTCTATGGCGATCAACTGGACGAAGCCGGCCTGCACCGCCTGCAAGACATCCAACAACGCGTGCCCGGCCTGGTGGTCTCCGGCCACGACGCCCGTTATGCCGGCTTCGGCCTGCGCGGCTTCGGCGCGACGGCCTACAACGATGGCCTGGAAGGCAGCGTCGGCACCTACGTCGACGGCGTTTACCAGGCGCGCCAGGGCATGGCCTTCACCGAATTGATGGACATCGAGCGCATCGAAGTTTTGCGCGGGCCCCAAGGCACCTTGTTCGGCAAGAACACCACCGCCGGCGCGCTGAACATCGTCACTCGCCAGCCGACGTTCCAGCCCGAAGCCAACCTCGAAGCCAGCTACGGCGAACGTGGCCTGCGGGAATATCGCGGGACGATATCCGGGCCGCTGCAAGACGACGTGCTCGCTGGCCGACTCAACGTATTCGATGGCTCCAGCGAAGGCTCCGTGGAAAACCTGCAAGACGGCAGCCGCCTCGGCGATTCCGATAGCCAAGGCCTGCGCGGCCAATTGCTGTGGACGCCGAACAGCGACTTCAGCGCCCGTTTGATCGCCGACTACGCCGAGCAGAACGAAGCCGGCAACGTCCTGCTGGTCAATCACTACAGCGAGCAAACCCGCAAGCGCGCCAGATTCGTCGGCTATCCGCTGGCGGAGCCCGACCCTTACCAGCGGGAAAACCGCATCGACGCGCCGGGCCAACCGCGAACCCTGCAAAACGGCGTGTCACTGGAATTGAATTGGGATCTGGACGAAGCGATGCGCTTCACCAGCATCACCGCCTATCGCGACTGGGATTACCGCGCCGACCGCGACGGTGACAGCACCGCGCTGTCGGTGGCCCAATCCGAAGCCGAGCTCGGCCATCGGCAGTTCAGCCAGGAATGGCGCCTGTCCGGCACGGCCGGCTCGTCCGTCGATTACGTCGCCGGGCTCTATTACCTGCGCCAGCAGCTCGACCGCGAGATCAACGCCGAATTTGGCCCGGACGCCGCGTCCTGGTTCGTCGGCGATCAGTTGGAGTCATTGGAAAAACTCTTCGGCATCCGCCTCACCGATCCGAGGCAGGTGCCTTCGGTGCTACTCGATGGCGCCCGGCAACGCTATGACGGCGAGCAAAAGGGCGACAGCCGAGCGGTGTTCGGCCAACTCTCGTGGCGCCCGATTGGCCCGCTGGAACTCACCGCCGGCCTGCGCTACAGCCAGGAGCGCAAGGACGGTTGGATTTCCCGCGACGTCAGCAACCTCGCCCCGCTGACGGGTTTGCCCCCGGTCTTCCAGGCCGGTGGGCAACTGCTGCGCGACATTGCCCTCGGCAGCGCTTATTACCGCGAAGACTCGATCAAAGAGGACAATGTCTCTGGCCTGCTCAGCGCCAGCTATCGCTTCAGCGATGGGGTGATGGGCTACGTCAGTTGGTCGCGGGGTTACAAGGCCGGCGGCATCAACTTCGACGTAATCGGCCCGTTCACCGCGCCGACCTTCGAGCCGGAGCGGGCCACGTCCCTGGAAGTGGGCATGAAGACGCGGTTCTGGGATCAGCGCGCCTTGCTCAACCTCGCCGTCTACCAGACCGACGTCGACGATTACCAAGCGCTCACCTACAGCCCACCCACCTCGCTGTTCGCGCCCCCGCTGCGGGACAACCTGATCAACGTCGGCAAAGTCCGCCTGCGCGGCATCGAACTCGATTCCGCCTGGCAACTCACTTCCCAAATCACCGGGCGCCTGGGCGTGGCCTGGAGCGATGCGCGCTACCGCAGTTTCCCCAGTGCCCCGTGCCCGCCGGCCTCGGGCCAATGGACCTGCGACCTCAGCGGCGAGCGCCTCTACAACGCCCCGGAATGGAACCTCAGCAGCGGCCTCGACCACACCCACCCGCTGCCCTACGGCCTGGAAGCGTTCAGCGGCGTCGACTACAGCTTCCGCACGGGCTACTACGGCACCCTCGAAGGCGGCGAAGGGAGTTATCAACCGAGCTACGGCCTCACCAACCTGCGGCTGGGCCTGCGCAGCCAGGACCGCGCCTGGGAAGTCGAAGGCTGGGTGCGCAACGTCTTCGACCGCCACTACATCACCGCCGTCTACTCACTGCTCGGCGCCGGCGACTATGGCGTCATGACCGGCAGCGAACGCACCGTCGGCACCACCGTCAGGCTTCGCTATTGAGCGAAATAAACCGCGTCGGACAAAACGCCAGGCGATTGCCGCCGGCCTTCTTCGACAGGTACATCGCCTGATCCGCCTTACTGATCAGCCCATCCACCTCAAGTCCATGCTCAGGGTAAAACGCCACCCCGATACTCGCCGCGATCTCCACCGTCTGCGCGCCAATCAGAATCGGCGCATTCGCCGCCGCCAGCATCCGCTTGAGCAACGGCTCGCTGTCCGCCTCGGCGTGCAAACCCACCAGCCCCGCGACAAACTCATCACCTCCCAGCCGGGCCAACGTATCGCCCTCACGCAACGTCGCATTGATCCGCGCCGCGACAATCTGCAACACCCGATCCCCCCAGTCATGGCCATAACTGTCGTTCAGCGCTTTGAACCCATCCAGGTCGATAAACGCAATCGCCACCTTCTGCTGATGAATCCGCGCCTTGCCCAATGCCTGCCGCATCCGCTCGGCCAACAACAACCGATTCGGCAACTGCGTGAGCGCGTCATACCGAGCGTCACGTTCCAGCAACTGCAGACGCTGCTTCATCTGCGTCATATCGCTGAACAGCGCCACATAGTGCTGAACATTACCGTGACGATCATGCACGGCGCTGATGCTGATCCGCGACGTCATCTCCCGCCCGTCTTTGTGATTGCTTTGGATCTCGCCGGACCAATGGCCGTGGAAATCCAACGCGTTTTTCATCGGCGCGTAAAAAGCGGTGAGGCGACGGACCATGCGGTGGGAGTTCAACTCGCGGCCCTGCACCTCTTCCTGGCTGTAGCCGGTGAGACGGGTGAAGGCCTCGTTTACGCCAATGACCCGGCCGAATGGATCGACCAGAATGATGCCCTCGCGGGCGTGGCTGAACACGGTGGTCGCCAGCTCAGGGCAGAGGGTGTTGATGCGATTGTCCAGTGTGGCTTCGTCACGGGTGGCGGGCCATGTGTTGGAGTCGAAGCCTTGCTGGGCCAGGTAGCTGACCAGGGAGGAGAGTGATTTGTGCAGGCGGGTCAGGGCATTCGTGGCGAGCCTGGAGTTGAGGCAATAGCTGCGAATGAAGGTGCGTAGGTTCATGGGGGGACGCGGTGCTCGGTTGTAGCGCTTGGGGTGGGTGAAGCGGGGGATTATCGGGGTGGGGGGGCGGTGGGGTGTTTGCTGGAGGGGATGGGGGCTTTGCGGGAGAGGATGGAGTGGAAAGATTTTGGGTGTAGCCTTGAAAGCCACCTTGGCGCGGAAATGAATCCCTAGGTGGACTCAACATGGAGGACTGATTCGTGATCAGCCAAGCCAGAATCAACAGCGTGAAAGCCGTCCCCGGCCAATACGCCTTGCAAGTGGTGTTTGCCGACGGTAAGTGCTACGACGTTGACCTACGGGAGCACATCCGACAATTCCCAATGCTCGAGCTCTTGAAAGATCTGTCGTTGTTCGGCACTGCCCAATTGGGCGAATGGGGGTTCGATGTGAACTGGGGTGATCGCTTCGAACTGGCGGCAGTTACCTTGCATCGGTTGGCGTTAGAGCAGGTGGGTGAGGTTGGCAGTCGAGGCATCCAAACGCTGGATGGCGACCATCAAGCCCTGCCGGATAGCTAATCTTTCTGCTTATCTTGAGCAGGCAGGGTCCAGCGGCGCTAATGCCTAACTCCGGCGCTACCGACTAAACACGAACGGAGCAACGACCATGGAATACGACGACACATTGATAGAAGAAGCTGTGCTTGCCTTGTTGGCAGCCTTCAGTTCCGACGACGGTAACGCCTGGAAGGGGTTCGATTTCGAGGTCATGAACCGGTTGCATGAACAAGGTCTTATTCACCAACCCGGTAAATAGGAACAAGTCGATCTGGTTGACTGATGAAGGGTTGGAGCGAGGTCGGCAGATTGCCGAGCGGTTGTTTAAGAAAGTAGGTTGATGGGGCTACGCCACCTTGATGGCGCCTTGCCGGATTGACCGAGCGCAACCGGCTGCCCTTACTCCTTTATGCCAACGACTGTGTTCGCTTGGCGATGTTGAGGCGCAGCTATTGAAGTGCTGTATCGGCGAAGAAAGGCGAGGGCGCCCAGCGGCAGCCTGCCAACGGCCGATGGTACTGCCACTCACTTAAGAAAAGCGACGAACCCGTGGCGAGGGAGCTTGCTCCCGCTGGGCTGCGCAGCAGCCCCTCTTCATCCATCGGCCAACCGCTCACGCCAGCCAAATGAAGCCCTGTCAGTAAAGCCCGACAGACACCGCCAACAAAGCCTCGCCAGCCCACATCGCCTTGCGCCTTTGCCTACAACTACGCCAGAATCCGCCGGCTTGTGCGCCTTGGGTTACGTCGGTAGTTTGGATCTGTCACTGCTTATCAGTGATCGGGTTTAGCAGCTCGCCGAGTTAAGTCGCACAACGCGTCATCAGTCAGGAATCCCCATCCCTGCACTTGATGGTGGCTGTGCGCAGGGCGCCCTCGGGCGCGCCGATTTCTTAACTCGTCGGTCTGCTAACCTGCGTACAGCTGCCTCCCATTTCGTTTAGCAGCGAACGGGTCGTGGCCTCAATAGAGAGTTAAGACCATGGTCAAAATTACACCGAATCCTCCAGTTACAGATGAACACGTGTCGCGTGCTCAATCTGCTCGCAACAAGAAAATCGACGACGCTGCCACGCGGGCGTTGGATTACTATCTGAAGCCCAAGCCTAAGAGCGAAACGTCGGACAAGACTGACTCCATTCTTCGGATTGATCCGAGCGTGGATTCTGAGTGTTTGCTGGCGAATCTGAGTGAGAACCTGGCTTCGGCGAATGCGATGATCAGTGATCTTGCGTTCGATCTGGATGGCTCGCGAAGGCGGGTTGCGTTGGGGATTTTGCAGGTGATCGAAGTGAGTGAACTGTTGGCGAATCGGGCTTTGGATATTGTTGAAGTAAGATAGCCGAGGCGTTTGCCTCAGCATGAGAGAGGTCTTGGCGACGAGACCTCTTTTTTGTAAATGAGTGACTACCCCAAACAAACCAGACTTGGCGGCAGGCAAGCTGATAGATGATCTGAAGCAATAACAGCTCAGACGGAACCGGAGTGCTGCACGCCTCCACATGGACAAGGAGTTATGGATGACCGCTGTCTCGACACTCAAGCAGTACTCACTAAAAAGCTGGGCCGCGATCGTGGCTGTTGTTGGCTTACTGGCCGGTTTCCCCAGCATTTCAACCTGGTTGGCCGAAATGAGGGCCGACTACTACAAAAGCCATTTCATTGGCCGTTGGACCGAAGAGTTCAGCTATCCCAATGCCGACGGCGTTCAGTTCGAGTTCAAGGGCATGATCGAGTACTTCGCCAACAACCATTACAACGTCAGTGGCGTGGTCGCGCTGGTTGGAACAGAGCCTTCGAAACCCTTCAGGTTCGAATACAGCGCCAATGGCGCCGGGACTTGGAGCGCAGACAGTGAAAAGCTGTCGTTCACGCTGCGGCAGATGAAAACATTACCCAAGACCTACACGGTTGACGGCGAAGATATTTCGCCTTTGATGGTGGCGCAATTTATCGGCCCTAGCATGCCCAACCTCAGTGATATCTTTCCCGAAGGGGGATCGGGACAGGCGCGGATCAGGGAGGTGGAGAAGAACAAGATTGTTTTGGAGCAAATGGACTTGCAGGGCAGACCCTTCATCGTGACGACGCATCGTCAGGTAGCTGAGCAGCCTGAGAATCCTTGATTCGAGGCCCGGATATCCGGCTGAACTGGATAACGTAGGCTGGGTCTGTCAGGCATCGAGCGACCTCCGCCCATGAACCACATCGCCTTGCGCCTTTGCCTACAACTACGCCAGAATCCGCCGGCTTGTGCGCCTTGGGCCGCGTCGGTAGTTTGGGACCTGTCACTGCTCTTCAGTGATCGGGTTTAGTCGCCCAGGGTGAAACAGGTTGTGCAAGGCGTCATCCAGTCGGGATTCCCATCCCGCACTCGATGGTGGCTGTGCGCAGGGCGTCCTCGGACGCGCCGGTTTCTTGTTTCCCCGGTCGACTAACCTGCGTACAGCTGCCTCCCATCGTTTAGTCGCGAGCGGGTGATGGCTCCAACTACAGGAAGCAAGACGATGGCGAAAGTTACTCCGAATCCTCCCGACGCGAACGAACACGTCTCCCGTGCTCAGTCTGCCCGCAACAAGAAAATCGACGACGCTGCAACGCGAGCGTTGGATTTTTATCTGAAACCCAAGCCTGAGGGCGAAACGTCTGACAAGTCCGACTCCATTTTTCGGATTGATCCGAGTGTGGATTCTGAGTGTTTGCTTGCGAATCTCAGTGAGAATCTGGCTTCGGCGAATGCGATGATCAGTGATCTGGCATTCGACCTTGATGGCTCGCGACGGCGTGTTGCGTTGGGGATTTTGCAGGTGATTGAGGTGAGTGAACTGTTGGCGAATCGGGCGTTGGATATTGTTGAGCTGAGGTAGATTCGGCGGGTAAAAACTGTCCTTCGGTCAAAAAAAGGTCTTGCCTAGCAAGACCTTTTTCACTGCCTCAAGTCGATCAACCCCTTGCGATGGCCTCACCGAGTTGCTGATTGGTCATCGCCTTGCCAGCAATACCCCATGCGCCATCTACGGCATGCACGATGTTGACCCAGATGTTTGTCTTGGGCAGCTGTCCGCCGGACATCTCATGGATAATGTTGGTTACTTCATCAATGTAGCCAATCTGTATTTCGCGGTTGGCGAATGCAAAGGCAGGCACCTTCCATTCGATGAAAGCCACAGGCGCTTCGGCGGAGCCAGAGAAGGTGTTTTCTGCGGTCAAAACATGAATGGAACCGACAATGTTCGGGGTCATGGCCTTGTTGCCGGTCAGGCCATGCCACTTCAGCATCGCGTCAGACAGCTGGGCGAAAGCAATTTTCTCGCTGCCTTTAGGCAGGACACCTTCAGTAAGCGTAAGGGTGAGAGGCATTTCCATACTCCTGTAAGCGAGGTGTGCGACGCATCGGCGACCGCATCGATCATAAAATAACGATCGTTATTTTAATTTACATAACGATCGTTACATTGCCAAGTACAATCTGGATTCACCCACCCGGAATCCCGTAGAGAGGTATGCATGTCTCGATCCGAACGAAAGCAGCAGACACGTCAACGAATCCTTGACGCCGCTGGCCGTGGCTTTCGCAAAGCTGGCTTTGGCGGCATTGGTGTGGATGGCTTGGCAAAGGAAGCAGGCGTTACGTCCGGCGCCTTCTATGCCCACTTCGACTCCAAGGCTGCTGCATTTCGTGAGTCGGTCGCACAGGGGATGGCTGAACTCAAGGAGGGTGTGCGCCACTTCCAAGGCCAACACGGGCACACCTGGTGGCCTGAGTTCGTGTGTTTCTACTTGGGAGAGAAGCGTAAATGCGAACTGTCGGAGAGTTGCGCCCTGCAGAGTCTTGCGTCAGAAATTTCCAGGTCTGATCCCAACTCACGCGCGGAGTTTGAGGCTGAACTGCTCAACGTCGCCGCCGTGATCGTGGCCGGCCCCACGTCGGAGCACGCTCCTGCCGACATAGGCGAAGCCATGTTCGCATTGTCCACGCTGGTTGGCGCCGTAACGCTCGCTCGAGCGGTAGCCGATCCGGCAGTGGCCGAAAAAATCGCAGCCGCGGCGGAGCGGACATTACTGTCCGGGAATCGTTATCGAGACGAGTCGTGAGCCGGCGCGCAAGAGCCGTTCCATAATGCTGAATGGGTCGATTGTCTGAGAGATACCAGTCGCTAGACCGTCAGACGTTGGGCGACTAGAACCCCAAGCCCACATCGCCTTGCGCCATTGCCTACAACTACGCCAGAATCCGCCGGCTTGTTCGCCTGGGGCCGCGTCGGTAGTTTGAGTCCTGTCACTGCTCATCAGTGATCGGGTTTAGTCGCCCAGGGTGAAACAGGTTGTGCAAGGCGTCATCCAGTCGGGATTTCCATCCTGCACTCGATGGTGGCTGTGCGCAGGGCGTCCTCGGACGCGCCGGTTTCTTGTTTCCCCGGTCGACTAACCTGCGTACAGCTGCCTCCCATCGTTTAGTCGCGAGCGGGTGATGGCTCTAACTACAAGGAAGCAAGATAATGGCAAAAGATACTCCGAACCCTCCTGATACGAACGAACACGTCTCCCGTGCTCAGTCTGCCCGCAACAAGAAAATCGATGACGCTGCCACGCGAGCGTTGGAACACTACCTGAAACCCAAGTCTAAGAGCGAAACGTCTGACAAGACCGACTCCATTTTTCGGATTGATCCGGGTGTGGATTCTGAATGTTTACTTGCGAATCTCAGTGAAAATTTGGCTTCGGCGAACGCGATGATTAGTGATTTGGCGTTTGATCTGGATGGTTCGCGTCGGCGGGTTGCGTTGGGATTTTGCAGGTGATTGAGGTGAGTGAGTTGTTGGCTAATCGGGCGTTGGATATTGTTGAGGTGAGGTAGATAGCAATATCACATGCTACCTAGGCTAGAAAAAGGTCTTGTCCAGCAAGACCTTTTCTAGCCCGAGGGAGACTCGTGCGTTTCATAGACGGTGTCTTGTAACGAGTGGATTGCTGACATTACATTTGAAGATACATGCTGCTCGATTTCGGAAGGGAGGCCTAACGGAAATTCCGTTTGAGACACTGAATTTATGCTCGGTGGAAAAAGGCTTGGCTTAACTTATCCAGTCACGCGGTTAGGGTTGCAGCCAGCCGCCAATAGCCTGCCCAGTTTCGGCAGCTCCAAGTGACGAGTAAGCTCGTTTGTAGAAAGTGTAACAGGACGGATTTATTTTTCTTAGTCGATTTTTTTATTTTCGCGTTTCGTATTGACGTTGCTAAACTGATCTTCGATCAGTATTGGTAAAAAACATTATCTTGCGATTTTGTCGATGAATTTTCACTTGGCCATACCATGGAAAAGGTTCTACACATGAAGATTACGGATGTTGTCCATAATTACCCAGATGGTTCCTGCTTAGCTCGTGGTTTGTGTCGAGTTAGATTGTTCGTGAACGAATCGGGGATAGTGGTTCTGCTTACTGATCTGGGCAATAAAAATGACGGCCAATCAGTAACGAACGCTGTGGAGCATATTATTAAGTCGCTGCAGGTACTGGGTGTCGTCATGGGCCCGGCAACTTATTTGGAGCACTACGAGCGGGAAGACTCTCGGGGCGATACCTTCGATGTTGTCACCGTTGGGTCTCTTGGTGGGACGCACTGGCAAACTATAAATCGTGAGCAGGCATGTCGACTGATCGGATGTTCAATGAGCGAGTTGGAGGAGCGGAGTTGGGAAAATACTCGCATTGTTTCGGAGGCGGACCGGCTACGTTTTTCTAGAGACCGATTTGTTGATTCTCCCTATCAGGGGAGCAATGCCGTAATAAAGCGTCGTTTAGAGATCGATGACGGAATGATTTCTCGGGCAGAAGTGGAGGCATTGATCAGCGCAGGTGCTCGCGAGCGAGATCTCCAATGCCTATTGAAAAAGGACCTTTCAATCTTTGCAGAGACCTACGCCCAGCCAGATGGTGAGTACATTTGCTTTTCGGAGTTTCCTTTGGCAGACGGATACGTTGACTTCGTGGTGCTGACTGGGCGCTCGCGCATGGACGTAATTTTGATTGAGATAAAGGGCGCCGATTTCAACTTGCTGAACGCAGACCATTACAAGGAGTTTAATCATAAGGTCCATCAAGCGGCCGGCCAGCTCAGAAACCGTCTAGGACATATCTATCGTGAGCTTTCAACGTTCAGAGATCATGTCCATTCCGTCAGGGCCCGAGCTGAGCGGGGAGAGTTGATTCATAACGCTTTTATGGGGCCTCACGATGGGCTTGAGGTCGACCCCCAAAAGGACATTAACATTCGAGCAGTTCTCATAGGAGGACGGACGGTTGATGATCGAGCAGAAAGTACGAAGAGGCACGACTACGAACACCGTTTCACTCCACCGATCAGAATTGAGTCTTGGGACACGTGGGTGCGTAGGCTTCAGCGATCCTAATCCTCTTGTCTTAGTCTGATGGCGCATATCCCCCCGAGGCGCTATGAGACGAGGGGGGATTTATTTTTTATATGTGCCGAATAAACTCGTCACCTTTATATATAGTTGCACCGTTTGTCTTGAAGGCGATAGGCGCCAAACTCATGAAGCGTTAAGTCAGGCGCCTTTCCCTTCAGCTTTTTTTCGGCGGTGGCGGTGGCGGTGGAGACTTCGAAAGGTTTCCGTGATCTTTAACGAAGCGCATTGGAGGCGGCGGTGGCGGTGGAGGTTTTTGATTGCTCATGCTGGTTAAGCTCCTGCTGGTGGGTGTAGAAAGGAACGAACGATACTACCGAAAGGATCATGGTGAGCGTCACGTAGTTCGCTAATGATACGAGTTTCGAACCACGCTTGTCGTTGTTTACTGTATTAACTGTTGCGCCTTCAATATAGTAATTCAAAATGATAGATTTAAAATAGATTTCGGCATCGTCATCATTTTCGCCGTGAACTGCGAAGTGAGCGGTCGTAGTGGCACGATACGCCTCTAGTTCGCTCAGTGTCGGAAGTCCTCTGTCAAAATCGCGTAATTGCCAAGATGAACGAAAATAATATGCGCCGCAAAGTAGGCAGAAGACAGCGCATAAATAAAGCGTCCAAAATGATACGCCCACAAAACCGTCATCTGTGTTGGGCGCCTTACTCAGCATGTACGATAAAAAAGATAAAAGTACGCCAAGAATGGCCAGAGGAAGGCTGAGCCTCGATATTAGCTTCTCTTTACGTTCCAGTTCGTAGAAATAAATTTTTTCATAAATGCAAACCTTGCTGCGTCGTCCACGAGGGTATCCTTCAGACTTGGAGGTGTCATGCCGCACCAGAACCTGAGTTAAGGAGCACCACATTGCATTGGTTGGCTTCAGCTTTAATCTCTTAGACGGTCCACCTGAACTTCAGCCAAATCGGTTCGAGGGTCATTATTAGAACTATATCAGTCTGTTTCAGGCTCCATTAGGAAATTGATCCAAAACCCTGGGGGTATTGGTAATTCATGATGGTGACAAGCGACCATAATCACTGGCCAGAATCCTGACTTGACAGGCGACAGACTTTGCAAGTCGCTATTCATGGCACATGCCTCTACGATGGTTGCAATGAGCTGACGCCCGCCTTTGTTCAGCGGTAGCCTACAAAGGGCTCGCCCATGGGAATTGTTACCCACATAAATTTTTTCTTCTGATGCGGCATCAGGCAGCCAAAGCTGTAAGGTGCAGTGTTTTAATTCATTCTGAGCGAGGCGACTCAGAATCTCAACCGCCTCATGTTCACCAAATGCATGCAACCAAGCTGCGATCAAGGGAACTACTGTACTGCCCGCCATCGCTTCCTTGAAGTATTCATCGGATTTATCGCGTGGGTGCTCGGCTAGATCTCGGTAATCTGAAAAGGAGCTTGTATAACGGCCATGTGTATGGAGGGAGAAGTTGAGGCGATAAGCCATTTGCTCGAGCCAGGACGCCACCTCCGTCGCATCAAGTCCGCTAACCATCCAAAGTTGAAGGAATAAGGCGATGCTAGTTCCTTGCCGATCTTTTATCGGTAGAAATAGTGCCGGATTGTTTCGGATTAGCGCCAGTCCTGCTTGCGTAAGCCGCACAACGCTTTTGCTGAGTTGCTCTTTGTGTTCCTCGCTGCTCCGCTCTCCGATCCAATGGAGCCATAATCCGGCCAGACCGATGCGACCCAATATTTCAAATAGAGCAAGATTCACGTCCAATGGGCTGTGGGAACCTGTCGCCATTGATATTCCATGGTGAATTTCCACGTATGGCAGAACTCGTTGCTCTAAGAACTCCAGGGAGATAGTGAAATGCAGTTGAATTATTTGATTGACTACGATGCTGAGGGCCTTCAATTCACTGGTGTTACTGCCGAGAATGGGGCGAAGCAGTTCCCAAGCAGCCAGCGTCGCCAGTTCACTTGCCCTGTACGGAGACTCAAGATTGCCGGCACTACGGGCCCAAACAAATAAAATCCACAGACAAATATTTAGTTGCCGGGAAGCGCGTACGCGGGCTTTTTTCGATACCGTGCCAGATTTACATAGGTCCCCTACCAAATGGCTAAAGTGTTCGTATGAAACGTCTGGCTCGTCGACCATAGCAACAGCTTTCTGAAAGCTGCTACGCAGCGGCTTCGGAAGAAGCTCCTCTCGCAATATTCCTTTTAGAATCATTTCGGCGATTTTGTCGCCATTCCACTCATCAAAGGAAACTTCCGTTGTGGTGTTTTTGTTGATAAAGCCTGTTAATTTTTCTCGGACTTGCTCGTTAACATCTCCTCCAAAAGCTAGGCAGATAACAATCTTCAGATGCTTGTATTTGGCTGGAATTCTGCCGGGGATATACGCGTCTAGAATCTCATTCAACGATGACCGTAGAGCCTGTGGGTTACCGTCCCAGTCTTGACGGGTAAGGTCACCTTTTTTGACGGAAAACAGAAAGAGTTTTTTCTCCCCATCGTCGTCCTTCCCGACGGCGGCAATATCTACGCCAAGCTGGCTTGTTCCTCTTTGAGGGCGTGAATAAACGTTGAAGCCAATTTCGCTCAACAGGTCTGGGAGGATGGCATCTAATTCATCTCGCTCCTTGAGCGATGCCAAATAGTCGCGAATCAATAGCTTCATTTTTCCATCCTTTCGTTGCGGAAAACGCGGAGGATGTAATCAAGACCGACGGGATCAATGGCCGACATGCGCGGCATCTCATAGGAAACACCATGAGAGTGAAGGTCGAATTCCATGGGGCGCAGCCTTTCTTGGCCGTCATCTACGAAACTCAATGAACGATTGCCATAGAGCAGCACGGAGCGGCTTATCAGATTCAAAAAAACAGACGCGCTTTCCGCCTGTTTGTGGGCGTCTCGCATCTGATCCGAAATACGTAGGCGTTCTATGCGACGATGGTGTTCCGATGGTTGAAGCTCGACAATCAGTGGAACTGTTTGTTGAGCTTTGAGGTTGCTCTCGTTATGAGCTAGGGCCCGGATAATAGCCTTACTCCCTGTATCGTCCGGAGCAAGGCTTTCGAGATATTTCCGTACTCCGCTATAGTTTTGAAGCAAGGGGTCGATCAGTAGTTTTTGCACTTCTTGGGCAGTATTGGCGTCACAGGCCTGTAGCACAGAGACCAATATAGACGCAGCCGTTATCGGCTTAAAGAAAAACCAGCCAACAGCCTTTCGGCAAATGAACAGCTGTGCTGTGGGAGAGAGAGCTAGGTCGTCGGCCTTGAGGTTCAGCGGTACACCATCTAGTCTCGGCCCTTGTATCGCGTCGGCGAGCCCGTTACAAAGTCGGGGGGCGCCGAGTCCTAGCCATTGAACTACGACTCGGCTAAGGACGTCTGGAGGCCCAGAAAGCAAAGTCCGGCTGAAACTATCTAACGCTCCAAGTTCTAAATTATTATCTGGGCGTGATAGAAGCTCGGTAACGAAAGAAACAGCCGGCTCATCATAGCCAAGCTTTAACAATGTTTGCAGGCCAATATCTAGCTCCTCTACAGTTCCCTTGTTAGCGGAATCCATATGGCTCAATGCACCCAGTAAGAGGGTAACGATGTCTAACGTAAGGGCTTTTTGATACGCCCAAAGGACGTGTGCACACTGGTGTATAGTGAATTTGCTAGGGTTAATTAGCAGCCTACTTATTAGCAAGTTTGCATCTGCAGGCGAAGTATATGCACCACATGCTAAAATTCGCATCGAGGCATGTAGTACGCTGGCCCTTACAAAATCGTCAATATTGCCGTCTAGCAGGGCGTTGAAGACTGTAAAAGTCTCTGCACAGGACGCTGAGTTTGGGTGCTGGATACGTCCCAATGCAGCAATGGCTGCCTGACGACAAGTCTCATACCCAAGTGTAATACGGCGCGCCTCGATCAGATCGTTAGTAGCCTCCAACGCGAATGCAAGATGGTGGCAAGCGAGCTCGTCACCTTTAAGCGCAGCAGCGATTACCTCCTTGGCACGTTGGGGAACATGCTCGCACCATTCGCGAAATGCAGCATTAGGTTCATTCGCTGCTCCGTCGGTCCCCCCGTGGACCACCAATTCATTAACGCAGCGCATCATACGTTCAGGGGACGTATCTAATTCCGGTAAGAGACGGCAGAGAAAGCACGACGCACTAAAAAAATCAGTTCCTTGGAGCTCCTGAATAGCTCCATTCTCAACAAGGGCCAATAGGTCAATGGTTCCAGCGTTGTGCAATGTAATGCAAAGCTTTTCGAGCTCATGAGTGTTCACTCTGCCGCTCATTCCAAATCCGCATGCCATTTGGTTAGCTAGCCTCCCGCCATTGAACAAGTTAACTAGCTCTGCGGTTGTCGGTGTCACGTCCATGTACCTCACTTTAAACACATTGATCGGTCGGATGTCCGTCGCATTCCTATTGTGAAAGTATTTCAGCTATCTAGGTACGAGAGATCAGCTTAGGATGGTTTTCCGATGTTGGCGACGGAAAGCATTTACTAATATTCTGTCTTATATGATGAACCGCTACGGGTCAATGGCAAGCGGCCATTGCGTGCACCTAATAGCAGCAGAGTGCTTACCCGTATATCCTTTTTACCCTCAGATAATCCCAAAAAGAAATGGATTTATTTTCTGGCTCATACAGGCCCATCTCTTCCTTTGTTGCCTAGGCGGCGCTGCGTGAAACGTCCGGAACCCGGTGTGCCCAATAGTCGAACGCTAGTCCCACCGTGCTATTCCGCGTTTAAACACCTTGAATACCCGGCTCTCAGCAAACCATGCTAACCGTCCGAAACCAACCAGCAGTCGCCTCATTATCCTGACGCACTGCCCCAGCCTCTGCCCTGCAACCCTCAGAACCCGACGCCTATCAACCCCAGGCCGCGCATCAATCAAGCACAGCTTGGTAGTCGCCAAGGCCACCTTCGTTCCCACCGCCACAGCAACAGCAAGAAAATACAACCAACGGTGATTCTTCGCTTTGTCATGCTGGCCGACCAGCGCCAACTGCTGCTTCAAGGAGGGCTTGACACCAGCAAGCCAGGGAACGATGCATTCGCTGGCCAAGGCTACGGTGTGACTGCTGATATTGTTGTCCACGAGGCCGGGTGGGCCATCAGGATTGTTCAAGCAAAAGCCACGGGGGACGTACTCGCAGGTGCTGGAGAGTGGCGATGAGCGCGACATGCCATTGGAAAAGTGCTTCACGGGGCACAACCGTAGGTTGTAGTCGTTGATCTCTTTGCGGATGGCGATCACATCCTCGTCGCTTATGGTTCTTCTCGTCGCGGCGTAGAACCCTTTGGAGTCGTCCGGTGCGAAATCCATGAAGTAGCTGGCTTCACCTTCCTTGATGTGGGTAAAGGTCCATTGTGAATTGCTGCTCCACTGGCACGATTTCAGGCTATCCAGGCCATTCGCCCTGCAGTAATCATCATAGCGCTTGATCTGGCTCAGCAGGAACGCGCTGGCCTCCTGGATGCTCGCTGTCGCCTCCTTCAGCATTGCGGTGTCTTCATTGGCGCCGTTGTCCGCCACGAAGAACACCGCGGCGACCAACGCCAGTGGAAACCAGAAGTGATCGTATATCTGACGGAAGCGGTCGGTCAGGTTGAGGTTGTCATAGATAAGCACCATGACGGCCCATCCGGTGATGGCGCAAAGCATCAACAAGGGGATCAGCCCGATCTCGCTGCCCAGTTTCCCAACGCCATTGATGGCGTAACGGATGGGCAGGTAATTGATGTTGTTGGGAAAGAGGCCGAGGCAGTTCAACGCTCCCGGTAGGAGCAAGAGTGCGAAGAAGATGAGCACGCCTCTTTTCTTGCCCACCGTGTAGGCCGCTGCTGCCAGCAAGGGGATCAGCAGCAGCGACAGCATCATCAGACAGCCAAGCGTGTTCACCATCGCTTCGTCGGGCGACCAGTAGGTTCCGATGATTTGCCCGGCGTCGTTACGCCCGTTGAAGGTCGATGAGACGACGCCAAGCCCCTCCAGGATCTGGTGCAGGTTGTAGGCCGCGCCGTGGAGAAACTTCAGGTAAGGGTAGAAGAAAGTTCCTATGGAAACCAAAGGCATTCGACAGTTCAGCGATCAGCTTAATCTGACTTGTTCCACATGGTTCTTAAGCTTTAGTTTCAGACAGCGCGTTTGTCACCGTTTCCAGTAAACGAGTAAGGGTGGAAATTGCGGAATAGAGGTCGTCCTGGGTATCCCCGTCCCACTCCTCAACGGTCTCCAGTTCCGCACGTAGCTTGTTGATGCGTTCTTGAATCTCTGCGAGTTCAGCGGCGCCACATTGTGTGGCAATTGCCTGCCAACCGACGTCGGAGATGTTCTCCTGGACCGATAAGCCTGATCTGGCTTTATCGATCAGTTCTTGAAGTTTGCTCATCTGACATTCATGCCAAGGTAGGGAGATGGGATCTGGCCGCTTACTGGATATTCTTCAAATAGTCTTTAAGCGCAATAAGCGGCGTATCCAATTGTGCCACCGTTGGCACGGCTCGGAGATTTTCTGCCAGGCGAATCAGCTCTCGGCCCAGCACTGTATCTACCCCACCCACCGCCCCCAACGCTAAATCCAGGCATCGACCGATTTCGCCCTGAATCCCGGCCACATCGCCCCGCCGTATCAGCAACTCAAAAACCTCCCGATCACAACCCCCCATCAACGGATCATCCCGCAGAATCGGACTGTGGCCTTCCGTCTCATAAGCCAGCTTGAGGGAGTAAAGAGCGACCGTTTCCAGCAGCAATTCCATGGGGTGAAATCCTTTGTGACTGGGTGGGGAGGGGGTGGCCACTCGAAGCATCGGTGGGTGCAGTGACATTTTTGTGAGTGCTACGCGCTCAAGCGGGAGCAAGCTCCCTCGCCACGGGGGTGTGGTGTTCTTGGAGGTGGATCACTTTCCTGCAGACGAAAAAAAAGACCTTGAATTTCAAGGTCTTTCTTTAAGATGGTGCCCGAGGGAGACTCGAATAATAGCATAACTGTATAATTAACATAGTTTTTTGCATGTGTACACTTCCACGTTGTACCGTGAAGTGTACATCCTACCTGCCTCCAGTAAGGACTGGTGTGGATGGAAGCTTGATAGGATTTCTCCATCCAATTTCCGACGAGCTGTGAACGATATCTACAAAAAACTGGTTACGGATAGACTCCCTGGTCTACCAAAAAATGCCGAACCGACACATGGCGAACTTTCGCGATTAGTCGGGCGTCATGAGTACAGCAAGCGTTATCTTGATGAACTCCTCGTTTCGATCGATCGTGTCCAGGGCGCCCCGAACATTGTCGGCGACGTCCGCCGATCCGCGCATCTCTACCCAGTTCGAAAGCTCCATGATGGCGGCCTCCAGGGCGAGCTGGTTTTCGTTGATCTTAAATAGCAGGGAAGGGAGTAAGTCTGAGTTTGGCATTGTGCAATCCTCCGTGAAATTTTCAGCGTAGCAGGGGGATTACTGACCTCGGTAGGGAGTTGCGCATGGTCGGAAGGACGCCGGGAGGATGGTGCATCCACAGTCGATTGCTGCCAGTCACGAAGGGCCGCAGTCGACCCAAAGCCGCCTTTGGTGGAAGGCAGCTATCGGCCCAAAGAAGGCGCTCGCCGAAGCCGATTCCATTTGAAATGCCGCTATCAAGCATCCGATTGAATTGCACCGAAATACAACCCAACCGGATTTTGCACATTATTAAAGTGCTTTAACCAGCCAAGCTCTAGGGCCGTCATAACTAAAGCCAAGGATACAAGTTACTCTTGCGTTCTCGGACCTCCCTCGGTCTAGACCGGCAAGGGCTGGCACAAAAAAAGCTTTTATCCCACCGGGCAATTCAATCTCGCCCGCTTGAGGCCCTGCTATGGAGGATACGGAACCTTCGATGCGCATTAGCTTGTCGGTATCAGTCCAGAATCCGGCGGTTTTACTCCACTCCCCAAGTTGTTCTGCTCGAGTTATTTGCTGTAAGCCATCACCATTAGATAGCCATTCAAAACTCAACTTTCGAGTTCTACGCAGCCGGCTTAAATTTCTGCATTCTTCCAACTCTCGTAGGTGGCGATCCGACGCAAGAGTAGATCCTTCTAATGCCTGAAGAGCGTACAGGACGGAAAGGTAGTAGGCCGCATCAACTCCCCCTTTTATGCTTTTCCAATATGCTACTCTCTCAATCGCATCGTCTAGCGATGGCGGATTTGATAAGAAACGCGACGCTTGAATCCATAGTCTAATATTCTCGCCGAACCCGGGCTCTTCAGTTGCATTTTCTTCGAGCAGCTCTACGCACCTCACAAGCTCTTTGACCGAAAGATTTTGCCACTTTCTGTCGCGTCGAGCTAAATAAGTCCATACTAGCTGCCTTCTAATCGGGGGGGCGTACACACCTTGCGCATCGTGACGATCAAGCAGGTTTTGCCAGCGTTGCAATGCAGCCTCGTGCGATCCGTAAAGAGTATCGAGCTCTGCCCGACACCTCTCTTCGTACGGATTAGAGTGAGAATTCGCATTCATTCTCCGAACTACATCTAAAAATGCCTCAGCTCTTTCGAAAGACTCACGAAGCCAGCTATTTTTACTATTGCTCGCCGCGAGTACCGGCGTTGTTTTTGCCGCCCTCCCGGCGTAATCAAGAACCTTTATTATAAGCTGAACTTCGCTTATATATTTGTGAGCATCGTCGCCATTTATATCTCTAGCGCGCTCAAAAAATATTGACGCTGCAGAAGCTGACTCAAGAACACTTTCAAGAGGTTCTTTTACTTCCATTTTATGATAGGCCTCTGATCTCTCTACCATTCCTTGCATATGGTGCAGTAGAGAATCTCCAGATTCCAAGGCAACCGCTTTTTCTAATGCTTCCCGGGCATCTCCATATCTCTGCATCTGCAAGGAATAGAGCCTTCCCAGATGCGCCCAATAATGCGGTTCTTCTGGAAAGAGCGATACAATATGCTTAAAGACCCTCAACCTACCTTCCGGTGTAGGAATTTGCATAACTATTTCAGAAAAATAACGTTCTCCTGCCGACACTGTTCCGAGAAGCTCCGCGTCATTTCGATAAAAAAAAGTTCTATCTACGGTCGACTTTAATTGCTCAGGAGCTAAGGAGTTATTTGTTCTACAAAAATCTGCAACGTCACATGCTACGTCTGCCAATCGAGCTTTCCATGCCCTAGGATCAGGTAGATTCTCACTTAATAATTGAACGAGTACTTCTTTGCCAATTAAATAGTGGGCAGGCCGCCAGACCCCCGTTCTTTCTTCGATGATTAAATTTAGTGCTTGAGGCGATAAGGCCCTTCTAAAATCAACTATTTTCGATTGCGGTAGCGCTAGTAGTCCAGCAAAGTTTTGGGCGCTCAATGCTTGTTGTCCATACACGTAAACAACGCTAAGGAAAACAAGAATTTTTTTCTGAAGTGGGGGGAGCCCTGCCAAGTGGTTTGAGACATAAGATGATAAGCCTTCATACTTATCGTTAAAAGCTGTCAGGCCAAATAGGAACGCGGTTCGGGACTGGGAAGATTCAAACGCGAGAGCATCTATCGCAGCACGCTTCGCCGGCATCGCCCCCGAATAAACCGCCGCAAAACGACCCGCATCAGCATCATTCAACTGAGATGAAACAGAGAATGTTCGGTCTGAGATTTTAGGCAAGTCGGAACGTCTAAAAACCTGTAGAAATACAGATGGTATCTGTCTTGACGCCAATAAATCACTAAGTTCATCGCTGTCTTTATCAGCGATATTGCCACCTTCACGTAGAATGAATATTGGGCTTTCGGTCGTATGGAATATTCTAGAGATACGTTCAATTGTCTCTTTAGGTCGACAATGCGATAAAACGACTGTAGGGAATTGAGTGTGCAATTCCCACAATATCCTTTTTGCGATCGTAGACCCTCCAGCACCGGGCCCATGATATAAATTTATACGTGATGACTTTCTAGACCTAAGGTCATTGCGCGCGGTTTTTAATATCGATGCAGTGAGGTCTCGATCGACGTCCGCGTGAATATTTAAATCAAACCAAGAAATAGGTGCGCCGCGAAGAAACTCAGTTCTCAGTTCTCTTTGAGGTTCGGCATTAAGACCAGAATTAAGATGAACAACTTCTAAGTCTTCCGATATCCAAGATAAATCTTCTAAGGAAATTTCTTTTTGAGTGCCATTTTTCCCAGGAAGCAAAATAAGCTCTTTGCCTTTGCTTTCTTTTGCACTCCGAAGAGTTGCGATACCATCTAAAAAATGGCCCGCGGACAACTCAACTAATACTGCCTCACTATTTTCAGCGACGGAAGACAGCTCCGAAACATGATCTGTAACTATAATTTTTACGACTAAATCCCCTAATAACTCAGTCGCATCATCCAAGCAACGAGTCAAATGCGGCAAAAGAGCTAGATCATTCCATAGCGCCACGATTACTACTGGATCAGAGCTGCACTTTGCAATTTCTGATAGTTTTTGTTTAAAGTCCGAAGCATAATACTTTAACCAATCACTCCACTTTCTCCCAATCTTTGTGGCCTCTCTTCCAGCAATACCTCTGGCGTAGTACCAAGTCGTGGATACTAGCAAATTTCCAGACAGAGCATCCCCTCTAGTTACTTGATGAACACTTCTTACTTGCGATAACGTATTTATACACGCAGTAGTGCTTTCTGAGCCTGAGCTGTCGCCATCAAAGTCAACTACAAAATTCCAATCCACTCCAGCTAAATTCTTTAAGTTTAGCTCCTCCCTACCTCCATCAAGCGCTACCAATAAAATATATCGCTGCCCGCTAATTGAAATATCGGCAGTATTTATTAAATTTTGCCATGATGGAGTGTCCTCGCCATAAGCTATCGAGCCTTTAGATTTATTTAAGAACCACTCATAAATCCCTCTGGTCTCCTCATACGAGGCTGGAGAGTTTTTAGAGTTTCTTCTCCAGTAAAGGGTTTTATCAACTAAAATATCCCCCACCGCCATTTTTGGTTTTAGCGTTACAAGGTAAGGCCCCTGAATCGGGGTATCCACGGGAATTTCAATCACGCCGAACTGCTGCCCCTGGTAAGACACTTCAATGTATCTAAACTTCGGGTGCGGATAGACCAAAGACTCCAACTTTTGCTGAAGGGTATTGTCATCCTCATGTTCAGAAATTCCGCGTAAGATCCTGTCACCGTTCTTTTTTGCCTCGACCCCTATCACAATGAAAGCAGTATGGTCGCGGGGAGTATTTGCCATGGATATTATATCCTTGGCAAATTTAGCTCGGTTGACATTGGACTCATACGAGTCTTGGTCTGAAAATGAGTAACCCTGTGATTTAAAATCTAGAGTGTCAGACTCCGACCGCTTCAGCAGCTGTTCGAAATTCGCTTCATCCATGGTGACGTTCCGGGACCGTGAGAAATTTTTAGTAGAGCTAACCCTACCTTATTTTTATCAGGCTGGCTCATTCGAGGAAGCCGATCAACAGTTTTCGTGCTTGGCCTGAAGCTCTTCCGAGTCACCCTCTAAGTTTGTAGATGCTGAGTCACCGTTTCTGGCCGTTTTCTGACCTTCGCTTAGGGGGTGAACTGCCAGGATTTTCCTAGACGATGAGTGAGTAATTGCATGGTCAGCAAATAGTAATAGCGCGTCGACTCAGTGCGCTGGTTTAGATGGTGATTCAAAAACCATGCAAGGTGTTTTCTCTGCCAAGTCCATGGATTGTCGCATTGCCAGCGCTCAGCGATCGCTGTTTGGATAGTCTTCGCCTGACGCAGGTGGCGTTGGCGTGTGGTGTGTGACCCGGTCAAGACGCCCGCCAGGAACAACTCCATATCGAATGGCTCACTCATGCTCGACCACCAATGTAAGCCGATACCACATCGATACGACCGTGCCCGAGTTCATCGCTGATTTGCACTCGTGCATCCTTATCTAGCCGTCGGTCGAGCTGATAGCAACGGCCACCGTTGACGGGCGCGGGATGATGGGTGATTTGCTCATAGCGCTCGCAAGCATAGGCCGCCCGCAATTCGTGGAAGCCTTTGAGGTTGTGCTTATGGAGGATGTCCCGTGCGGGTCGCACGATTCGCTGTTGGAAATCGAGGTAGCTTTCGTTCGGTGCAAGCAGGTTGCGACTACCGTCGGGCGAGATCTGTTCGGCAAACCTCAGTGCGTCACGAATATTATCATCTGCCGTAATCCTGCGAGGTGCCGAGGCACCTGAACGGCCACCTTTGGTGCCATCCTGGATGTTGATCTTGCCGTACTGTTCGGCCTCACGTTTTAGGCGTGGTAGGTCGGCCAAAATGGCCTCGCGTAAGCGCATGCCTGTGGCTCGGGCCAGCTGCACGATGGCAGCCGCGCGCGGCAGTTGGTATTCGCAGAGCGCCTCGACGATCCGCTTCACCTGTTCACGATCCTGGCCTCGCGGGGTTGCTGTGCGGACGGTTGTGCGCTGCAGTCCTAAAGCCTTGCTCGGACTCGACACCTTCACATACTGATCACCTCTCAGCGTGGCCATGGTCCGATTCACACTGGATAATCGGTTTTGCGCAGTCGCGATAGCGAGCTCACCTTGTTCAACTTGCTGGCGCAGATACCCGGCGTAGTCCAGCAAGGTCTGCCGATCAATTTGTCGCGCATCGTTAAACCCTGGTCCATCCTCCGACCGACACCAGCGTACAAACGCCTGCCAGCGATCACTGTGCGCCTTGACCGTGCCGTAATGCCCACCGCCGAACATGTCTTTCAACGCCTGCGGCCCGGCGTAGCTCAATTGCTGGCCATAGCCAAAATTGCGCCCATCCCGTTTACCGACCAGCGCCATGATCAAACTCCTCTCGAAGTCAAAACGTTGAAGCTTTTCCCCACGTCATCCCGCCAAGAATGTTGAGTGTTATCAGGGATCAAGGCCCCTGCGACCTGTGAGGGTTGTCCACTAACGCGGGACTGTCGGCTCTTTACGACCGGGAGCTTGGGCATCTCATGATCTGGCCTCCTGAACACCGTTACCGGTGGGCGGGTGGAGGCTGCACTGGCTGACGAGACCAGTGCCGCGAGATCCTGAGTCAGGTGAAGGCAGTGAAGCGATGAGCGGGGCATGCCTGACTGTCAGTCAGGTGCAGTCCATTCCGTAGGCTGCGGCACCATCATCTGCATCGCCGTTGCTGGTGACTTCGGTGTTTGTCACGCCGATTGTCACGAGGGGAAATGCCGCAAAGCCTTGTACGAGATGGGCTGCAGCAGCGGTAGGAGCGCCCGTCTCTTTCCGGAAGAAAGAGACGGGCGCAGGTTGGCGCAATGAAATGGCCAAGCGGATAGGTTGCTGCAGGGCAGCTACGAAGGGGTGTGAGTTGCCGCAGTGGGCACTCTGGTAGAAGTAGGCATCCATCACATCGCTGTGACTGTGCGAGCCGCCGGACGCTCATCGCACTTTGGGAGAACCACCACGGTGTGGCGTAGCCTTAAAGGTTCTGGCTACCTGAGTTGCTGTCAACGACAGCGCTTTGCCCGATCTTTTTTACGCCTGTGGATAATTCGGGTCAAGGCTCGAATTATCCGGCGTTCTGCGGCGGTGGGTGAAATTATCCACCGGTGGAAATCAGTAGTTTTCCACAGACAGCTGTATGGGCTTTAGATTTTTTAAGTGAGGTCCATCCAAGCAGGGCGGCTTTGCAGCCCTGTTTGGATGGACCCGCGTGGAAGGCTGGGCTGTGGAGATCTCACCGACTTACCAGTGTTGGAATGCGCCACGGTAGTTTTGCAAGGCGATGATGTTGTCGTCGACCGGGTCGAATTGGTGAGGCGTCACGTGATCACTGAGTCGCCGTTGAGTCTGTCTCGATAGGCAACTTTTGGAGGTGATCATCTTTGTGTGCATGGGATGCTGTTAGAGGCGGTGCAGAAGGGCGTGCGAGGAACTGATTAACGCGAGTATCAAATTGATCGCGAAGGTTGGCTGTAATGCCTTCTTTGAGGGCGTCGAGATAGTCTGCATACCACTGCATCATGATCCGACGTTGCGGCAGGTATAGGGCTTGATTGTACTCGCCAGAGATGCCGCCCTCGACGTGAGCCAGCTGGCTTTCGACATGGTCCTTCAGCCAGCCATGTTCGCGCAGCAGCGTGCTTGCGGTATGACGAGTGCCATGGCTGACGAGTCGTCCTTTATAGCCGATCTTGGCGAACACCAGGTTGATCGTGTTTTCACTGATGACTGGCTGCTTTTCACCATTGCCTGGGAATAGATACCGACTGCGGCCAGTGCTTTGGTTCAGTTTGGTAAGCATGGCGATCAACTGATGAGGTAGAGGGCTGACGTAGTCTCTGCGCATCTTCATGCGGGCGGCCGGGATGGTCCATATCCCTTCCTCAAAATCGATTTCCTCCCATTTTGCGTAGCGAACCATGCCGGGGCGGCTCGCTGTCAGAATTGTCATCCATGATGCAATCCTCGCTGGTAGCCGGCTGGTGGTCTTGCTTAAGGCCCGGAGAAACTCAGGTAGTTCGTGTTCGTGCAGATGTGGGTAGTGTTGAGTGGGCGGTGGGGCTATCGCAATGGCATGGAGTTCGGAGGCTGGATTGTGTTCGCACAGGCCGCGTGCAATGGCTTGACTGAAAATCTGTTTCAGCCAGGTACGGGTCTTGTCCGCAACATTGAAGGCGCCTCGTTTTTCGATGCAGGCCTGCAGTTTTGCGCAGTCGCTTCGCGTGATGAGCTCCAGTTGCTTCTCGCCGAGAGCGGGCAGTAGATCCTTATCGAGATAGTCGCGGATCTTCTTCAGCGTCGCGCTGCTGCGGCCGGAGTCCGATTTGAATTGATACCAGTACTCCGCGGCTCGCCTGAAGGTGTTGAGCCCGGCCTCCTGCTGTCGCAGTTTGTCATCGCGGCGTTTGGCGCCGGGGTTGGTGCCTTGCTTGAGTAGGTTGCGGCATTCTGCAGCTCGTTCACGGGCTTCCTGCAAGGAGATATGCGGATACACACCCAGTGACATGCGCGCCGCCCGCCCCTGATAGGTGTACCGGAAGTGCCAATACTTGCTGCCGTTGGGTTTCACCAGCAAGGCAAGACCCGAACTATCACTCAACGTGAACGGTCTGTCGGCAGGCTTGGACGCTTTGATTTGCAAGGCGGTCAATGGCATCGCCGTACACCTCCGGTTCTCGAACTGGAATATGTACAGAAAATGTACCAAAAAGAGGCTGGCTTGCAAGAGATGGGGGTGGAACCCCAGAGACCAAAAAGCCCGCAGTTAGCGGGCTCTAGGGGTGTTACGTAGACGCTGGTAGTCGTCTATGTACTGCAAATGGTGCCCCGAGGGAGACTCGAACTCCCACTCCTTTCGAAAACGGATTTTGAATCCGCCGCGTCTACCAATTCCGCCATCAGGGCTCAATGGCGGCGAAGTATAGAGAGGTGCCTACCGTTGGTCAATCACGTTTCATGGTGAATTTTTAATATTTCCGCTAGACTTTCCGGCCCTGCTAGACGAACCCCATCATGCGTGTTGCTGACTTTACCTTCGAACTCCCGGATTCGCTGATCGCTCGCCACCCTCTGGCCGAGCGTCGCGCCAGTCGACTGTTGACCCTGGACGGGGTCAGCGGTGCCATGGCTCACCGTCAATTCACTGATTTGCTCGAGCATTTGCGCCCGGGCGATTTGATGGTGTTCAACAATACCCGGGTGATTCCGGCGCGGTTGTTTGGCCAGAAGGCCTCCGGCGGCAAGCTGGAGATTCTGGTGGAGCGGGTGCTGGACAGCCATCGCGTGCTGGCCCATGTGCGGTCGAGCAAGTCGCCCAAGCCGGGTTCGTCGATCTTGATCGACGGCGGCGGTGAGGCGGTGATGGTGGCGCGGCATGATGCGTTGTTCGAGCTGGAATTTGCCGAAGAGGTGTTGCCGCTGCTCGACCGTGTCGGGCACATGCCGTTGCCTCCTTATATAGATCGCCCGGACGAAGGTTCGGACCGCGAGCGTTATCAGACTGTGTACGCCGAGCGCCTGGGGGCGGTGGCGGCGCCGACGGCGGGGCTGCATTTTGATCAGCCGTTGCTGGAGGCGATTGCGGCCAAGGGCGTGGAGACGGCGTTCGTTACGCTGCACGTCGGAGCCGGGACGTTCCAGCCGGTGCGCGTGGAGCGTATCGAAGACCATCACATGCACAACGAATGGCTGGAAGTGAGCCAGGACGTGGTCGATGCCGTGGCGGCTTGTCGCGCTCGCGGCGGTCGAGTGGTGGCGGTGGGGACCACCAGCGTGCGTTCCCTGGAAAGCGCCGCGCGCGATGGTGTGCTCAAGCCGTTCAGTGGCGACACCGATATCTTTATCTACCCGGGCCGGCCGTTCCATGTTGTCGATGCCTTGGTCACCAACTTTCATTTGCCCGAATCCACGCTGTTGATGCTGGTTTCGGCGTTCGCCGGTTATCCCGAAGCCATGGCCGCCTACAAGGCCGCCGTCGAGCATGGGTACCGCTTTTTCAGCTACGGTGATGCGATGTTCATCACCCGTAACCCCGCGCCACGCGGGCCCGAGGAAACCGTATGAGTCGCACCTGTCGCATGTCCTTCGAGTTGCTTGCCACCGATGGCAAGGCTCGTCGCGGACGCCTGACCTTCCCCCGCGGAACGGTGGAAACCCCTGCGTTCATGCCGGTGGGCACCTACGGCACGGTCAAGGGCATGCTGCCGCGTGACATCGAGGCGATTGGTGCCGAGATCATCCTCGGCAACACCTTCCACCTGTGGCTGCGCCCGGGCATGGAAGTGATCAAGGCCCACGGCGACCTGCACGATTTCATGCAGTGGAAAGGCCCGATCCTGACAGACTCCGGTGGCTTCCAGGTGTTCAGCCTCGGTGCGATGCGCAAGATCAAGGAGGAGGGCGTGACCTTCGCTTCTCCGGTGGACGGTTCCAAGGTGTTCATGGGGCCGGAAGAGTCGATGCAGGTGCAGCGCGACCTGGGCTCGGACATCGTGATGATCTTCGACGAATGCACGCCGTACCCGGCCGATGAAGACGTGGCGCGGGTGTCCATGGAGCTGTCGTTGCGCTGGGCCCAGCGTTCGAAGAATGCCCATGGCGAAAACACGGCGGCGCTGTTCGGCATCGTCCAGGGCGGCATGCACCGCGACCTGCGCATGCGCTCGCTGGAAGGCCTGGACAAGATCGGCTTCGACGGCCTGGCGATTGGCGGCCTGTCGGTGGGTGAGCCGAAGCACGAGATGATCAAGGTGCTCGATTACCTGCCGGGCGAAATGCCGTCTGACAAACCTCGTTACCTTATGGGCGTTGGCAAACCGGAAGATCTGGTTGAGGGTGTGCGCCGCGGGGTGGACATGTTCGATTGCGTGATGCCAACCCGTAATGCCCGCAATGGGCATCTGTTCATCGACACTGGTGTGCTGAAGATCCGTAACGCGTTCCATCGCCATGATGATTCGCCGCTCGATCCGACGTGCGATTGCTACACCTGCCAGAACTTCTCCCGCGCTTATCTGCATCATTTGGACAAGTGCGGCGAAATGCTCGGCAGCATGCTCAATACCATCCACAATTTGCGCCATTATCAGGTGCTTATGGCTGGTTTGCGCGAGGCTATCCAACAGGGTACATTGGCCGCCTTTGTCGAGGCCTTCTATGCCAAGCGCGGGTTGCCTGTTCCGCCTTTGGACTGAGTTTTCCGATCCCTAGATTCAATACTTGCAACTGGAGTGCTAAATGAGCTTTTTTATCTCTAACGCCATGGCCGATGCCGCTGCACCTGCAGCTGCGCCAATGGGTGGCGGTTTCGAGTGGATTTTCCTGGTCGGCTTCCTGGTCATCTTCTACCTGATGATCTGGCGTCCACAGGCCAAGCGCGCCAAAGAGCAGAAGAACCTGCTCAGCAGCCTGCAGAAGGGCGACGAAGTGGTCACCACCGGCGGCATCGCTGGCAAGATCACCAAAGTGTCCGACGACTTCGTGGTACTGGAAGTCTCCGACACGGTTGAAATGAAGTTCCAGAAGGGCGCCATCGCGGCCACGCTGCCAAAAGGCACGCTGAAAGCGATCTAAAGTAACAACTTCTCTTCAATCGACGGGGCGCGCAAGGCGCCCCGCGTCATAAGCGGGCGGCGTGATGCTGAACAAATACCCTCTGTGGAAATACCTACTGATCCTGGCGGTGCTGGCGGTCGGTGTGATTTATTCCGCTCCCAATCTTTACCCGGATGACCCGGCCATTCAGGTCAGTGGCGCAAGCACTGCGCTGCAGGTCACCCAGGCCGATCTGGACCGTGCGAGCGCTGCGCTCAAGGCGTCCAATATCGAGGTCAAGGCTGCGTCCATCGCCGAAAACGGCAAGGGCGGCCTGTTGCGCCTGGTCAAGGCTGAAGACCAATTGCCAGCCAAGGACGTGGTGCGCAAGGCGTTGGGCGACGACTACGTAGTAGCCCTGAACCTGGCCCAGACCACCCCGCAATGGCTGCGCAACCTCGGCGCGCATCCGATGAAGCTGGGCCTGGACTTGTCCGGCGGTGTGCACTTCCTGCTGGAAGTGGACATGGAAAAAGCCCTCGACGCGCGCCTGAAAGTCTACGAAGGCGACGTCAAGAGCCTGCTGCGCAAAGAGCGCGTGCGCTATCGCAGCCTGCCGCAGTTCGAAGGTGCCATTCAGCTGGGCTTCAGTGATGAAGATGCCCGCGAACAGGCCCGTGCACTGGTCCGCAAGAATTTCAACGATTTCGATATTGTACCGGCCGACCTCAATGGCCAACCGGTGCTGCGTCTGGCGATGACCCCGGTGAAGCTGGCGGAAATCCGCGAATACTCCATCAAGCAGAACTTGACCACGGTGCGTAACCGCGTCAACGAGCTGGGTGTGGCCGAGCCGATCGTGCAGCGCCAGGGCGCCAACCGCATTGTGGTTGAACTGCCAGGCGTGCAGGACACGGCCGAAGCCAAGCGTATCCTCGGCAAGACCGCCAACCTGGAATTTCGCCTGGCCGCTGAGCCGGGTGCGTCCAAGGCCACGTCCGAGAGCTTCGAGTTCCGTGAAGGCGGTCGTCCGGCGGCGCAGATCGAGCGCGGCCTGATCATCACCGGTGACCAGGTGACCGACGCCCAGGCGGGCTTCGACGAGCAGGGTCGTCCGCAGGTGAACATTCGCCTCGACGGTCACGGCGGTGAACTGATGAGCCGCGCCACGCGCAGCAACGTCGGTCGCAGCATGGCGGTGATCTTCATCGAGCAGAAGCCGACCACCACTTACACCAAGCAAGTGGTCAACGGCGTCGAGAAAGACGTACCGGTCCAGACCTTCAAGGAAGAGAAGAAGATCATCAGCCTGGCGACCATCCAGTCGCCACTGGGCAGTCAGTTCCGCATCACCGGCCTGAACGGCCAGGGCGAATCCTCGGAACTGGCCCTGTTGCTGCGTGCCGGTGGCCTGGCCGCGCCGATGTACTTCGCTGAAGAGCGCACCATCGGCCCGAGCCTGGGTGCCGACAACATTACCAAGGGCGTCGATGCATCCCTGTGGGGCATGCTGTTCGTGTCGCTGTTCATCATCGCCATCTACCGCTTCTTCGGCTTGATCGCCACGGTTGCGCTGGCGGTGAACATGGTGCTGCTGCTGGCCCTGATGTCCTTGCTGGGCGCCACGCTGACCCTGCCGGGTATCGCCGGTATCGTCTTGACCATGGGCATGGCGGTGGACGCCAACGTGCTGATCTTCTCGCGGATACGTGAAGAGATCGCCGCGGGCATGTCGATCCAGCGGGCAATCAACGAAGGCTTCGGCCGCGCATTCACTGCGATTATCGACTCCAACCTGACCACGTTGCTGGTCGGCGGGATTCTCTTTGCCATGGGCACCGGCCCGGTCAAGGGCTTCGCAGTGACCATGTCCCTCGGGATCTTTACCTCGATGTTCACAGCCATTCTGGTGACCCGTGCAATGGTCAACCTGATTTATGGTGGCCGTGACGTCAAGAAGTTGTGGATTTAAGGGGCTGCCATGTTACGTACTATCAACTTCATGGGCGTTCGCAACATTGCGTTCGGCGTCACGTTGTTCCTTACGGCCCTGGCGTTGTTCAGCTGGGCCACCAAGGGTCTGAACTACGGTCTGGATTTCACCGGCGGTACGCTCATCGAGCTGACCTACGAGCGTCCGGCCGATGTCACTAAGGTGCGTGAGCAACTGGCGGCCTCGGGCTACAGCGATGCCGTCGTGCAGAGCTTTGGCGCCACTACCGACTTGCTGGTGCGCATGCCGGGTGAAGACCCGCAACTGGGCCACCAGGTCGCCGAGGCCTTGCAGAAGGCCGGCGGCGACAACCCGGCCCAGGTCAAACGCGTCGAGTTCGTCGGCCCGCAGGTGGGTGAAGAGCTGCGCGACCAGGGCGGCCTCGGCATGCTGTTGGCGCTGGGCGGCGTGATGCTCTACCTGGCTTTCCGCTTCCAGTGGAAGTTCGCGGTGGGCGCGATTGTTTCGCTGATCCACGACGTGATCGTCACCGTAGGCATCCTGTCGTTCTTCCAGATCACCTTCGACTTGACGGTGCTGGCGGCGGTGCTGGCGATCATCGGTTACTCGCTCAACGACACCATCGTGGTGTTCGACCGGGTGCGTGAAAACTTCCGTGTGCTGCGCAAGGCGTCCTTGATCGAGAACATCAACATCTCGACCACCCAGACCCTGTTGCGGACGATGGCGACGTCGATCTCCACCTTGCTGGCGATTGCTGCGCTGCTGTTCTTTGGCGGCGACAACCTGTTCGGCTTCTCCATCGCGCTGTTCATCGGTGTGATGGCGGGTACTTACTCGTCGATCTACATCGCCAACGTGGTGTTGATCTGGCTAAACCTGACCACCGAGGACCTGATTCCTCCAGCGGCCACTGACACCGAGGTGGACGACCGCCCGTAAGGCTCGGTTATCCGTCCGTCACCACTGAAAAGGCGCGAGTTGAACTCGCGCCTTTTTTTGTGCTCCAAGGCTGGGAGAAGCGCGGATTAATCCGCTTGTGATGGTCAGGAGGTTCAAGTGAACAAATCGATGCTGGTTGGTGCGGTATTGGGTGCTGTCGGTGTAACAGCCGGTGGTGCGGTCGCCACCTACAGCTTGGTAAAAAGTGGCCCTGAGTATGCGCAAGTATTGGCCGTGGAACCGGTCAAGACCCAGATCAAGACTCCGCGTGAAGTGTGCAAGGACGTCACCGTAACTCGGCAGAAGCCAGTCCAGGACCAACACCAGATCGCCGGCACCGTGCTCGGCGCCGTGGCGGGTGGCCTGTTGGGGAACCAGATCGGTGGCGGTACCGGCAAGAAAATCGCCACCGTGGCCGGTGCGGCCGGTGGCGGTTATGCCGGTAACAAGATCCAGGAAGGCATGCAGGAACGCGACACGTACACCACCACCCAAACTCGCTGCAACACGGTCAATGACATTAGCGATAAGGTTGTAGGCTACGACGTTCGCTACATGCTCGACGGCAAGGAAGGCAAAGTCCGCATGGACCGCGATCCGGGCAACCAGATCCCGGTCAGCAAGGAAGGCCAACTGATCCTGGGCCAGAACGAACCGGCCCAGTAATTGGAAGCTGTACAAGAAGCACCCTTCGGGGTGCTTTTTTACGCCTGCATTTTGTGCCCCACAATTGCTCGGGATAGCGGTGGTTCAACCTGCCCGGTTCCCAAAGCGGAATCCGTCGCCAGGAAGTATTCCTGCCTGAGCTGAATGTTTTAACAAGCATAAAAAAAGCACCTCGAAAGGTGCTTTTCCTGTAGCCGAGTTGCTTAGCGCTTCAACGAAGCCGGCAGGTGAGGCTGGATAGCCGTCAGTACAGCCTTGAAGCATTTGGTGTTGCCGGCAACGATGTGGCCTTTTTCAAGGAAGTCGTGGCCACCGGTGAAGTCGCTCACCAAACCGCCGGCTTCCTGGATCAGCAGGGCGCCCGCAGCCATGTCCCACTCGGACAGGCCCGACTCCCAGAATGCATCGAAACGGCCAGCGGCCACATAGGCCAAGTCCAGGCTGGCAGCACCGGCGCGGCGGATGCCGGCGGTCTGGCCGACCAGGGCGCGGAACATGCCCAGGTAGTTGTCCAGGTTGTCCATCTGGTCGTCACGGAACGGGAAGCCGGTACCCAGCAGGGCGCCGTCCAGGCTGGTGCGGCCGCTGACGCGCAGGCGACGACCATTCAACTGGGCGCCACGACCACGGCTGGCGGTGAATTCTTCCTGGCGAACCGGATCCAGCACGACGGCGTGTTCCAGGCGGCCACGGTATTTGCAGGCGATGCTGACAGCGAAGTGAGGAATGCCGCGCAGGAAGTTGGTGGTGCCGTCCAGCGGATCGATGATCCACAGGTACTCTTCGCCTTCGATGCCGGTACCGGCGTGCATGCCGGTCTCTTCACCGCGGATCGAGTGGTTCGGGTAAGCCTTGCGCAGGGCGTCGACGATTTTCTGTTCGGCGGCGCGATCCACCTCGGACACGTAGTCCTTGGCGTCTTTTTCATCGACCTTGATGGTATCCAGGCGCTCGATGGAGCGGAAGATCAGTTCACTGGCGCTGCGGGCGGCGCGCAGCGCGATATTCAGCATGGGCTGCATGGATGTGTCACCTAAGGTTGTTAAAGAAAGCCGCGCATTCTATCAGAAAGTTTTCTCAGGAGAAGGTTGGTGTTCGCTTTCATAGCTTAACGGTAGGTGCTTAGGTAAGATTTGCTCCCTTTTAAGTGTTCGAGAGCGCCTCCCTTGTTGCAGAACATTCGTGTCGTCCTGGTCAATACCAGCCATCCGGGAAACATCGGCGGAGCTGCGCGGGCCATGAAGAACATGGGCCTGTCGCGGCTGGTGCTGGTCGAGCCCCGTTCGTTTCCTCATCACGAAGCCGATGCCCGTGCATCCGGCGCCAATGACATCCTGGCCAATGCCGAGGTCGTCGCGACGTTGGAAGACGCCCTGGTGGGGTGCAATCTGGTGCTCGGTACCAGTGCTCGCGATCGGCGTATCCCCTGGCCGCTGCTCGATCCCCGCGAATGCGGCACCAAGGTAATCGAGGAAGCCGGGCAGGGCGTGCAGATCGCCCTGGTGTTCGGTCGTGAAGATTCCGGCCTTACCAATGAAGAGCTGCAGCGATGTCATTATCACGTGCATATCCCTTCCGACCCCGGATTCAGCTCGCTGAACCTCGGGGCGGCGGTGCAGGTGTTGAGCTATGAAGTGCGCATGGCCTGGCTGAAAGCCGAAGGCCAGCCCAGCAAGGTTGAAAAGTTCGAGGCAACGTCGCCCCGCAGTGAGACACTGGCGACCATGGACGAACTGGAGCGATTCTATGAGCACCTGGAGCAGACCCTGGTGGACATCGAATTCCTCGACCCGGAAAAGCCTAGGCACTTGATGGCGCGCCTGCGTCGGTTGTACGGACGAAGCTCGGTGAGCCGGGCGGAAATGAATATATTGCGCGGCATCCTCACGGAAACCCAGAAAGCGGCCCGTGGCGAGCTGATTAAGCGGAAGGAATAAAATGTTCGAACGTTTGCGTGAAGATATCCAGAGCGTATTCCATCGTGACCCGGCGGCGCGCAATGCCTTTGAAGTGCTGACCTGCTACCCGGGCATGCATGCCATCTGGATCCATCGCCTGTCCGGCGCCTTGTGGAATATGGGCTGGAAGTGGCTGGCGCGGCTGGTCTCGAACTTCGGGCGCTGGCTGACCGGGATCGAGATCCACCCAGGCGCCAAGGTCGGTCGTCGGTTTTTCATCGATCATGGCATGGGCATCGTCATCGGCGAAACCGCCGAGATCGGCGACGACGTGACGCTGTACCAAGGCGTGACCCTCGGTGGTACGAGTTGGAACAAAGGCAAGCGCCACCCAACCCTTGAAGACGGTGTGGTGGTGGGTGCCGGTGCCAAGGTGCTCGGGCCGTTCACGGTCGGGGCGGGGGCGAAAGTCGGCTCGAATGCCGTGGTGACCAAAGCCGTGCCTCCCGGCGCGACCGTGGTGGGCATTCCAGGTCGGATCATCGTTAAATCGGATGAAGAGCAGGACGCCCGGCGCAAGGCCATGGCCGAGAAGATTGGCTTCGACGCCTACGGTGTTGGCGAAGACATGCCCGACCCGGTAGCTCGTGCCATCAATCAATTGCTCGATCACTTGCAAGCGGTTGACGGACGCCTGGAGGGGATGTGCGGCGCCCTGAAGGAGTTGGGGAGTAATTATTGTGCCAAGGACCTGCCTGAACTGCGCGAGGAAGATTTCGCCTGCGTGAAGGACAAGGATGAGACTCAGGCCAGTTGAAACCCTGCTGGCCTCATCGCGAGCAAGCTCGCTCCCACATTGGATCCCTGTCGCCCCGCAGATCCCTTGTGGGAGCGAGCTTGCTCGCGATAAACGATAACGCGGTATAGCTGGTCGTTAGTCGCCTACCTTTGCTATGATGCGCGCGCTCTTTTGCGGGTAATCCCGAGTAAAGCACTAGGTCTTATACTTGACTTAAATACTCGGGAATTGCATACTCGCCCTCATTCCGAACTCCGTGGTAATTGTCCATGCGACTGACTACAAAAGGCCGATACGCCGTGACCGCGATGCTGGATCTGGCATTGCATGCGCAGCACGGGCCGGTGTCCCTGGCCGATATCTCCGAGCGCCAGGGCATTTCCCTGTCCTACCTTGAACAGCTGTTCGCCAAGCTGCGCCGTAGCAACCTGGTTTCCAGCGTTCGCGGCCCCGGCGGCGGCTACCAGCTGTCGCGCGACATGCAGGGCATCCAGGTCGCCCAGGTGATCGACGCTGTGAACGAATCGGTCGATGCGACCAAATGCCAGGGGTTGGGCGATTGCCATGGCGGCGATACTTGCCTGACCCACCATCTGTGGTGCGACTTGAGCCTGCAGATCCACGAATTTCTGAGCGGTATCAGCTTGGCCGACCTTGTCACTCGCCGTGAGGTACAAGAAGTCGCCCAGCGTCAGGACCAGCGCCGTTGCAATGGCAAGGCGCCGCACCTGGACAAGATTGAAGCGTCCGCCGTCGAATGACCGCCGCAGAGCAAGCGGAACGCCAGCCAGCCTGATTTAGGAGAGAGTCCATGAAATTGCCGATTTACCTTGATTACTCTGCGACCACCCCGGTTGATCCGCGTGTCGCGCAAAAGATGAGTGAATGCCTGCTGGTCGACGGAAACTTCGGTAACCCGGCCTCGCGCTCCCACGTGTTCGGCTGGAAAGCCGAAGAGTCGGTCGAAAACGCCCGTCGCCAAGTCGCCGACCTGGTCAACGCCGACCCGCGCGAGATCGTCTGGACCTCCGGTGCTACCGAGTCCGACAACCTGGCAATCAAGGGTGTCGCGCATTTCTACCACACCAAGGGCAAGCACCTGATCACCTCCAAGATCGAGCACAAGGCGGTCCTGGACACCATGCGCCAACTGGAGCGTGAAGGCTTCGAAGTCACCTACATCGAGCCGGGTGAAGACGGCATCATCACCCCGGCCATGGTCGAAGCCGCCCTGCGCGACGACACCATCCTGGTCTCGATCATGCACGTTAACAACGAAATCGGCACCGTCAACGACATCGCCGCCATCGGCGAGCTGACCCGTTCCAAGGGCGTCCTGTTCCACGTCGACGGCGCGCAGTCCACCGGCAAGGTCGACATCGACCTGTCCAAGCTGAAAGTCGACCTGATGTCGTTCTCCGCCCACAAGACCTATGGCCCTAAAGGCATCGGCGCCCTGTACGTCAGCCGCAAGCCGCGTGTTCGCCTCGAAGCGACCATGCACGGCGGCGGTCACGAGCGTGGCATGCGTTCCGGCACCCTGGCGACCCACCAGATCGTCGGCATGGGCGAAGCGTTCCGCGTAGCCAAGGAAGACATGGCGGCGGAAAACGTGCGCATCAAAGCCTTGAGCGACCGTTTCTTCAAGCAGGTCGAGCACCTTGAAGAACTCTACGTCAACGGCAGCCTGACGGCCCGTGTACCGCACAACCTGAACCTGAGCTTCAACTACGTTGAAGGCGAGTCGCTGATCATGGCGCTCAAGGATCTGGCCGTGTCGTCCGGTTCGGCGTGCACCTCGGCGTCGCTGGAGCCTTCGTATGTACTGCGCGCCCTGGGCCGCAACGACGAACTGGCCCACAGCTCCATCCGCTTCACCTTCGGCCGTTTCACCACCGAAGAAGAAATCGATTACGCCGCGCAGAAAGTCTGCGAGGCCGTTACCAAGCTGCGCGCTCTTTCGCCGCTGTGGGACATGTACAAAGACGGCGTCGACATTTCGAAAATCGAATGGGCGGCGCACTGAGAAGTCGCCACCAGAGCGGCTCCACTGATGAGGATTGAAGCAAATGGCATATAGCGAAAAGGTCATCGACCACTACGAGAACCCGCGCAACGTCGGCAAGATGGACGCGCAGGATCCTGACGTCGGCACCGGCATGGTCGGCGCCCCGGCGTGCGGCGACGTGATGCGCCTGCAGATCAAGGTCAACGAGCAAGGCATCATCGAAGACGCCAAGTTCAAGACCTACGGCTGCGGTTCGGCCATCGCGTCCAGCTCCCTGGCCACCGAGTGGATGAAGGGCAAGACCCTCGACGAAGCCGAAACCATCAAGAATACCCAGCTGGCCGAAGAACTGGCGTTGCCGCCAGTGAAGATCCACTGCTCGGTACTCGCCGAAGACGCCATCAAGGCCGCCGTTCGCGATTACAAGCAGAAGAAAGGCTTGATCTGATCCGCGCATTGGTAAGGAGTTTTCATGGCTATCCAGATGACAGAAGCGGCAGCTAACCATATCCAGCGCTCCCTTGCGGGGCGCGGCAAGGGCGAGGGTATCCGCCTGGGTGTTCGCACCACGGGCTGCTCTGGCCTCGCCTACGTGCTGGAATTTGTCGACGAAGTCGGCGAAGACGATCAGGTATTCGAGAGTCATGGTCAGAAAGTGATCATCGACCCGAAAAGCCTGACGTACCTGGACGGCACCGAGCTGGATTTCGTCAAGGAAGGGTTGAACGAAGGCTTCAAGTTCAACAATCCCAACGTGCGCGGTGAATGTGGCTGCGGCGAAAGCTTCAACATCTGAGGCTGCTCGTGGGTACTCCTTGTCATTTTGCGTTGTTCCAGTTGCAGCCTGCTTTCCAGTTGGACCTCGATCAGTTGTCTGCGCGTTATCTGGAACTGGCCCGTGGCGTCCATCCCGACCGCTTTGCCGATGCCTCCGAGGCGGAGCAACGACGGGCGCTCGAGCAGTCGGCGAACCTCAACGAGGCCTACCAGACGCTCAAGAACCCGGCCAAGCGCGCGCGCTACCTGCTTGCCATCAGCGGTCACGAGCTGCCTCTGGAAGTTACGGTGCACGACCCTGAGTTTCTGTTGCAGCAGATGCAATGGCGCGAAGAGCTTGAAGATCTGCAGGACAGCGCCGACCTGGCCGGTGTCGCGGTATTCAAGCGTCGCCTGAAGGATGCCCAGCAAGCACTCAATGAAAGCTTCGCAGCCTGTTGGAACGATGCCGCGCAACGCGAACAGGCCGAACGGCTGATGCGGCGCATGCAGTTCCTCGACAAGCTCACCCACGAAGTGCGCCAGCTAGAAGAGCGCCTCGACGATTAACCCAGTGCCGCTCCGGTCGCACGCCTGATTACAGATAAGACCTGATTACGATGGCCCTACTGCAGATCGCCGAACCCGGCCAAAGTCCACAACCGCACCAGCGTCGCCTGGCTGTCGGGATCGACTTGGGTACCACCAATTCCCTGGTCGCTGCCTTGCGCAGCGGTCTTTCCGAACCGCTGGCCGATGAGCAGGGGCGGGTGATCCTGCCGTCCGCCGTGCGTTATCACGCCGAGCGCGTCGAAGTGGGCGAATCCGCCAAGCTGGCCGCCGCCTCTGATCCCCTGAACACTATTGTCTCGGTCAAGCGCTTGATGGGTCGTGGTCTGTCCGACGTCAAGCAACTGGGCGATCAATTGCCGTACCGCTTCGTCGGTGGCGAATCCCACATGCCGTTCATCGAAACCGTCCAGGGCCCGAAAAGCCCGGTAGAGGTTTCCGCTGACATCCTGAAAGTCCTGCGCCAACGTGCCGAAGCCGCGTTGGGCGGTGAACTGGTGGGTGCGGTCATCACCGTGCCGGCCTATTTCGACGATGCCCAGCGCCAAGCCACCAAGGACGCCGCCAAGCTGGCCGGCCTGAATGTGCTGCGCTTGCTCAACGAGCCGACGGCCGCCGCCGTTGCGTATGGCCTGGACCAGCATGCCGAAGGCCTGGTCGCCATCTATGACCTGGGCGGCGGTACTTTCGATATTTCGATCCTGCGCCTGACCGGCGGTGTCTTCGAAGTTCTCGCTACCGGCGGCGACAGTGCCCTGGGCGGCGACGATTTCGACCACGCCATTGCCGGCTGGATCATCGAACAGGCCGGTCTCTCCGCCGACCTCGACCCCGGTGCGCAGCGCCATCTGCTACAAACTGCCTGCGCCGCCAAGGAAGCCTTGACCGACGCTACCTCCGTTGAAGTCGCTTATGGCGACTGGAACGCCCCCCTGACCCGCGACGCTTTCAATGCGCTGATCGAGCCCATGGTCGCCCGCAGCCTCAAGGCATGCCGCCGTGCCGTGCGCGATTCGGGTGTTGAGTTGGAAGACGTGAAAGCGGTGGTCATGGTCGGCGGCTCGACCCGCGTGCCTCGGGTTCGCGAAGCGGTTGCCGAGGCCTTTGGCCGCCAGCCGCTGACCGAAATCGACCCGGACCAGGTAGTAGCCATCGGCGCCGCGATCCAGGCCGATACCCTGGCCGGCAACAAGCGTGACGGCGGCGAACTGTTGTTGCTCGACGTGATCCCGTTGTCCCTGGGGCTGGAAACCATGGGCGGCCTGATGGAGAAGGTGATTCCGCGCAACACCACCATCCCCGTTGCCCGCGCCCAGGACTTCACCACTTACAAAGACGGCCAGTCGGCCATGATGATCCACGTGCTGCAAGGCGAGCGTGAGCTGATCAGCGACTGCCGTTCCCTGGCCCGCTTCGAGCTGCGCGGCATCCCGGCCATGGTCGCTGGTGCGGCGAAGATCCGCGTGACCTTCCAGGTCGACGCCGACGGCTTGCTCAACGTCTCCGCCCGCGAGCTGGGCTCCGGCGTGGAGGCGAGCATCCAGGTCAAGCCGTCCTATGGCCTGACGGATGGCGAAATCGCCAAGATGCTCAAGGACTCCTTCCAGCACGCTAGCGACGACAAAGTTGCCCGCATGCTGCGCGAGCAGCAGGTCGACGCCCAGCGCCTGATCGAAGCCGTACAAGCCGCCCTTGAAGCCGATGGGGACCGTTTGCTCGATGCCGAAGAGCGCATGGTCATCGAGCTGCAAATGCAGGAATTGTCAGAATTGATGAAAGGCACCGATGGTTATGCCATCGAACAGCAGACCAAGCGTCTGTCGCAAGTCACCGATGCCTTTGCTGCCCGCCGCCTGGACTCGACGGTGAAAGCCGCCCTGGCGGGGCGCAACCTGAATGAAATCGAGGAATAACTGATGCCGCAGGTGATTTTTCTGCCTCACGAGAAGTTCTGCCCCGAGGGGATGGTCGTGGAGGCTGAGCCGGGAATTTCCATTCTCGAGCTGGCCCATGAGCACCATATCGAGATAGAGAGTGCCTGTGGCGGCGTCTGTGCTTGCACGACGTGCCATTGCATCATTCGTGAGGGCTTCGATTCGCTGGAAGAGGCAGACGAGTTGGAAGAAGACTTCCTCGATCGGGCCTGGGGCCTGGAGGCACAATCACGTCTGAGCTGCCAAGCCATCGTCGGCACCGAAGACCTGACCGTCGAAATCCCGAAATATTCGCTTAACCATGCGGCCGAAGCGCCGCACTGATGGTGACACTGTCATGAGCTATGGTTGGAATGATGTACAACGCATCGCTGAAGAGTTGGCTGAAGCCCACTCCGATCTGGATCCGTACTCTGTAGGTTTCGTCCGTCTGCAGCAGATGATTCTGGAGCTGCCTGACTTCGATGCTACTTCTGGCCGAGTCGGCGAGAAGGTGTTGGAAGCGGTCCAGGAGCTCTGGGCCAAAGAATTGGACTGATCGCCTCGCAGGTTAGGCAATACCCAAGAACCCGCGTATAATTCGCGGGTTTAATTTTTCGCAAATTACCGTTTCTGGAGTTACACCATGGCTGTTCAACGTACTTTCTCCATCATCAAGCCTGACGCCGTTGCAAAAAACGTGATCGGCAAGATCGTTACCCGCTTCGAAGACGCTGGCCTGCGCGTTGTAGCTTCGAAAATGAAGCAACTGTCCAAAGCCGAAGCCGAAGGCTTCTACGCTGAGCACAGCGAGCGCGGTTTCTTCGGTGAGCTGGTTGCGTTCATGACCTCCGGTCCTGTTGTCGTTCAGGTGCTGGAAGGCGAAAACGCCATCGCTCGCAACCGTGAGCTGATGGGCGCTACCAACCCTAAAGAAGCTGCTGCCGGCACTATCCGTGCTGACTTCGCTGAGTCCATCGACGCCAACGCCGTCCACGGTTCGGACTCCGAAGCCGCCGCTGCTCGCGAAATCGCTTACTTTTTCTCCGCTACTGAAGTAACCACTCGCTAAGCCCAGGCTTTTGAGTGAAGGTGAATCCATGACTACATCGAACGGCAAAACCAACCTGTTGGGCCTGACCCAGCCGGAAATGGAGAAATTCTTCGACTCGATCGGGGAGAAGCGTTTCCGTGCCGGCCAGGTGATGAAATGGATTCACCACTTTGGCGTCGACGACTTCGACGCCATGACGAATGTCGGCAAGGCCCTGCGCGAAAAGCTCAAGGCTGTTGCCGAGATTCGCGGCCCCGAAGTGGTCAGCCAGGACATTTCCAGCGACGGCACCCGTAAATGGGTAGTGCGCGTGGCGTCCGGCAGCTGCGTCGAGACCGTCTACATTCCCCAGGGCAAGCGCGGCACCTTGTGCGTTTCGTCCCAGGCAGGCTGTGCCCTGGATTGCAGTTTCTGCTCCACCGGCAAGCAAGGCTTCAACAGCAACCTCACCGCCGCCGAAGTGATCGGCCAGGTGTGGATTGCCAACAAATCCTTTGGCAGCGTCCCGGCGACCGTCGACCGTGCCATCACCAACGTGGTGATGATGGGCATGGGTGAGCCGCTGCTGAACTTCGACAACGTCGTTTCCGCCATGCACCTGATGATGGACGACCTGGGCTACGGCATCTCCAAGCGCCGCGTGACCCTGTCCACCTCCGGCGTGGTGCCGATGATCGATGAGCTGGCCAAGCACATCGACGTCTCCCTGGCGTTGTCGCTGCACGCACCCAATGACGCATTGCGTAACCAATTGGTGCCGATCAACAAGAAATATCCGCTTAAGATGCTGCTCGAGTCGTGCCAGCGCTACATGTCGTCCCTGGGCGAAAAGCGCGTGCTGACCATCGAGTACACCCTGCTCAAGGATGTGAACGACAAGGTTGAACACGCGGTCGAGATGATCGAGCTGCTCAAGAATATCCCGTGCAAGATCAACCTGATCCCGTTCAACCCGTTCCCGCATTCCGGTTATGAGCGTCCGAGCAACAACGCGATTCGTCGCTTCCAGGATCAGCTCCATCACGCAGGCTTCAACGTCACCGTGCGCACTACTCGCGGCGAAGACATCGATGCCGCCTGTGGCCAATTGGTAGGACAGGTGCTGGATCGCACCCGTCGCAGCGAACGCTACATTGCCGTGCGCGAATTGAACGCCGCCGACGATGTCGCGCAGAACGCTGCGAACAGTCACTAAGAGAGGAACTCTATGTCCCTGCGCTTTGCGCTGCTGTTGCTGTTGGCCGGACTCTGCTCCGGTTGTGTACTGTCGGGCGACTACAACCCGATGAAGACCAGCAAAGGGCGCGACGAGGCGCGTGAAGCCTATGTGCAGTTGGGCATTGGCTACCTGCAGCAGGGCATGACCGAAAGGGCAAAGGTGCCCCTCAAGAAAGCCTTGGAACTGGACAGCTCCGATGCCGATGCCAACGCGGCGTTGGCCCTGGTGTTCCAGGCGGAGCTGGAGCCGGAACTGGCTGACGAGCATTTTCGCAAGGCCTTGTCCGCCCGGCCGCAAGATGCCCGTATCCTGAACAACTACGGCAGTTTTCTCTACGAGCAGGCCCGCTATAAGGACGCTTACGAACGTTTCGAGCAAGCGGCCGCCGATACCCTTTACCCCGAACGTTCACGGGTTTTTGAAAACCTCGGCATCACCGCCGCGAAACTCGGCCAGCGCGACCTGGCCCGCCAGCAACTTGAAAAGGCGCTGCGGCTCAACCGCCAACAACCGCGTGCGTTGCTGGAAATGGCTGAGTTGTCTTACGAAGACAGGCATTATGTGCCAGCGCGTGACTATTACGAGCGTTTTAGCCTGCTCAGCGAGCAAAATGCACGTAGTCTATTGCTCGGCGTTCGGCTGGCACATGTGTTTGAAGATCGTGACAAGGCCGCAAGCTATGGCCTGCAACTCAAAAGACTTTATCCCGGTACGCCGGAATATCAGCAATACCTGTCGGAGCAATGATGAAAGCGGCGCATCCCGAAGTTGTAGCAGCGACTCGCGTAAATCCCGGTGAGACCTTGCGTCAAGCCCGCGAAAGCAATGGTTGGTCGCTGGCCGAAGTGGCCCTCAAGCTCAATCTCACCGTAACTTCCCTGAGCAATCTGGAAGCCGGCGCGTTCGACAAATTGCCAGGGCATACCTTCGCCCGGGGCTATATCCGTGCCTACGCCAAACTGCTCGACATGGACCAGACCACGCTGGTCCAGCAATTCGATCAATACACCGGTTCCGACGCCCAGGGCAGCAATGTGCACAGCTTGGGCCGTATCGAAGAGCCAGTGCGTGTTTCCCACACCATCTTGCGCATCGTCAGCCTGCTGCTGCTGATCGCGGTGATCGGTGGCGGTTTCGTCTGGTGGCAGGACCAGGCTTCCTTGCGTGGCAAGGAGCCGGTTGTCATGAACCCTGAGCACGTCGAAGTCGAAGGCGCCGACGGCACCACCCAGATCCATCCGCTGGACGAGCCGGAAGACCAGGCCGTGGTCCAGGGCCAGGCCGAAGGCGAAACTGCCCTGGCCTTGCCGCCAGGCCCGGATAATGGCGAGGCCGATGCCGCCGCGGGTTCAGAGCCTGCCGTCCCAGCCGTTCCAGCACCTGCGCCAGCGCCTGCCGCGCCGACTGCGCCGGCACATGCCGGTAGCACGCCAGTTGCCCCAGCTGCTCCGGCCAGTCCGGCTCCTGCCACGCCGGCGCCGACCGTGGCGGCTCCGACGGTGCCGGCAGCCCCGGTTGCTCCAGCCGCTCCGGCCCCTGCGCCGGGCGACGGCCAGGTACAAATCCAGTTCATCGCCGATTGCTGGACGCAGATCACCGACGGCAACGGCAAAGTGTTGTTCAGCGGCCTCAAGCGCAAGGGCGATACTGCCTCGGTCACCGGCAAGCCGCCGTTTGCCGTACGCCTGGGTTATGCCCGTGGCGCGCAGGTCAGCTACAACGGCCAGCCGGTCGATGTGGCTCCGTTCACCAGTGGCGAGACCGCTCGCCTGAAATTGGGTCAATAAGTCATGCACGGCGAATCTCCAATCAAGCGTCGCGAGTCCAGGAAAATCTGGGTCGGTAACGTGCCCGTGGGCGGCGATGCGCCAATCGCTGTGCAGAGCATGACCAACAGCGACACCAATGACGTGGCCGCCACGGTCGCGCAGATCAACCGCCTGGAAGCCGCCGGCGTCGACATCGTGCGGGTGTCCGTGCCGGACATGGACGCCGCCGAGGCGTTCGGCAAGATCAAGCAATTGGTCAAGGTCCCGTTGGTGGCCGACATTCATTTCGACTACCGCATTGCCTTGCGCGTAGCGGAGTTGGGTGTTGATTGCCTGCGCATCAACCCAGGCAACATCGGTCGTGAAGACCGTGTACGTGCCGTGGTGGATGCCGCCCGGGACCGGGGCATCCCGATCCGCATCGGTGTCAACGCCGGCTCCCTGGAAAAAGACCTGCAGAAGAAATACGGCGAACCGACCCCGGCGGCGCTGGTGGAATCGGCGCTGCGTCATGTAGAACACCTCGAACGCCTGAATTTCCAGGACTTCAAGGTCAGCGTGAAGGCCTCCGACGTGTTCATGGCCGTCGAAGCCTACCGCTTGTTGGCCAAGGAAATCGTCCAGCCACTGCACCTGGGCATCACCGAAGCCGGTGGGTTGCGTTCGGGTACGGTGAAATCCGCCGTCGGCCTCGGTATGCTGCTCGCCGAAGGGATTGGCGATACCATCCGAATCTCGTTGGCGGCTGACCCGGTCGAGGAAGTGAAAGTCGGCTACGACATTCTCAAGTCCCTGCACCTGCGTTCCCGTGGCATCAACTTCATCGCCTGCCCGAGCTGCTCGCGGCAGAACTTCGATGTGGTCAAGACCATGAACGAGCTGGAAGGGCGTCTTGAAGACCTGCTGGTGCCGCTGGATGTCGCGGTGATCGGCTGCGTGGTCAACGGGCCTGGCGAAGCCAAGGAGGCCCATATCGGCCTGACCGGCGGAACACCGAACCTGATTTACATCGACGGCAAGCCGTCGCAGAAACTGACGAATGACAATCTGGTGGATGAGCTGGAACGGCTGATCCGCCAGAAAGCGGCCGAAAAGGTCGAAGCCGACGCAGCGGTCATCGCCCGCGGTTAAGTCGCAAGATTAAGGAATACATGTGAGCAAGTCTCTGCAAGCCATTCGTGGCATGAACGACATCCTGCCCGAGCAGACGCCCCTGTGGCGTTATTTCGAGGGCACCGTGGCGCGTCTGCTGGACAACTACGGTTATCGGCAGATCCGTATGCCGATCGTCGAATTCACCGAGCTGTTCAAACGCTCCATCGGTGAAGTGACTGACATCGTCGAAAAAGAGATGTACACCTTCGACGACCGCAACGGCGATTCGCTGACCTTGCGCCCGGAAGGCACCGCAGCTTGCGTGCGTGCAGTGCTCGAACACGGTATCACCGGCGGCGGCCAAGTGCAGAAGCTCTGGTACGTCGGCCCGATGTTCCGCCACGAACGCCCGCAGAAAGGTCGTTATCGGCAGTTCCACCAGATCGGTCTCGAAGTGTTCAACCTGGAAGGGCCGGACATCGACGCCGAGCTGATCGTGATGACCTGGCGCCTGTGGGGCGAGCTGGGGCTGCGTGATGCGGTCAAGCTTGAGCTCAACAGCCTGGGCACCAGCGAATCCCGTGGTCGCTACCGTGAAGCGTTGGTGGAGTTTCTTTCCGCACACATCGACAAGCTGGATGAAGACAGCCAGCGCCGCTTGAAGACCAACCCGCTGCGTGTGCTCGACACCAAGAATGCCGAGACCCAGGCGATCCTGGTGGACGCGCCGAAAATGGCCGACTACCTCGACGACGAGTCCCGTGCGCATTTCGAGGGGCTGAAGGCACGCCTGGACGCCGTGGGCATTCCTTACGTGATCAACCCCAAGTTGGTCCGTGGCCTGGATTACTACAGCAAGACCGTTTTCGAATGGGTCACCGACAAGCTCGGCGCCCAGGGCACCGTGTGCGCCGGCGGCCGCTACGACGGGCTGGTGGAGCAGATGGGTGGCAAGCCGACCCCGGGCGTGGGTTTTGCCATGGGCATCGAGCGGCTGGTGCTGATGCTTGAAGCACTGGAAAAAGTACCCGAGGAGCTGTCCCGCCAGGTCGACGTCTACCTGTGCGCCTTTGGCGAGGCAGCCGAACTGGCCGCCCTTGCCCTGAGCGAGCGCGTGCGCGACCAGTTGCCCAACCTGCGCCTGCAGATCAACGCCGGCGCCGGCAGCTTCAAGAGCCAATTCAAGAAGGCCGACAAGAGCGGTGCGCTGTACGCATTGATCCTCGGCGACGACGAACTGGCCCAACAAGTGGTAGGTTTCAAACCCCTGCGTGGCCAGGGCGAACAACAAAGCATTGCCTGGGATGCGCTTGCTGCACACCTGGCCACCTGCGTCGTGCAGGGTTGAAGCTGTCAAACAGCCGATTTAGCGATTAAGGAGTATTGGGGTGTCGAGTACCGAAGATGAACAGCTGGCGGATTTGAAGGACTGGTGGACGCGCAATGGCAAGCCGCTGGTCACTGGCGGCCTGTTGGCGCTGGTCATCGTGTTCGGCTGGCAGGCCTACCAGAAATACCAGAGCAACCAGTCGCAAGGCGCCTCGATGCTCTATCAGCAATTGCTGGAAACCACCCTGACCCCGGACGGCAAGCCTGACGCGGCCCGCGTGGCGGACCTGGCCGGCAAGCTCAACAAAGAGTTCGGCGGCACCGCCTACGCCCAGTACGGCAGCCTGTTCGTGGCCAAGGTCGCGGTGGACAGTGGCAAGCTGGATGACGCGGCCACCGAGCTGAAGGCGATCGTCGACAAGCCGGCCAACCCAACCCTGGGCGAAGTGGCGCGTCAGCGCCTGGCACAGGTCCTGGCTGCACAGAACAAGGCCGAAGACGCCTTGAAACTGCTCGACGGCGATGCCGACAAGGCATTCCTGGCGACTCGCGAAGAACTCAAGGGCGACCTGCTGGTACAGCTGGGCCGTGCCGATGAGGCCCATGCGGCCTACCAAAAAGCCAAGGCTGCGCTGTCGGATGAAGCCGCGGTCGGTGGCCTGCAAATCAAGCTGGACGACCTGGCCAAAGGGGATGCGTGACGTGATCCGTTGGAAACATGCAGCATTGCTGGCCCTGGCCATTCTGGCCGCGGGTTGCAGCAGCAACAGCAAGAAAGAACTGCCTCCGGCCGAGCTGACCGACTTCAAAGAAGAAGTCGTGCTGCAGAAGCAATGGAGCCGCTCCATCGGTGACGGCCAGGGTGAAACCTACAACATGCTGGTGCCTGCCATCGACGGCGACACCATCTATGCCGGCGACGTGACTGGCGTCGTCATGGCCATGGATCGCATGAATGGCGATGTGAAGTGGGAGAAGGATCTTGAGCTGCCTGTGTCCGGCGCCGTTGGCGTGGGTTACGGGCTGGTCATGATCGGCACGCTCAAGGGCGAGATCGTCGCCTTGGACGCGAGCAGCGGTGAAGAGAAATGGCGCGCCCGCGTGACCAGCGAAGTCCTCGCACCGCCCGCCACCAACGGCGACGTGGTTGTGGTCCAGACCCAGGATGACCGTTTGATCGGCCTGGACGCCGCCACCGGCAACCAGCGCTGGTTGTATGACAGCACCCCAGCGGTCCTGACCCTGCGCGGCACCAGCGCACCGATCGTCACCAACCGCCTCGCGGTGGCTGGCCTGTCGACCGGTAAAGTCGTGGCCCTGGACATTTCCAACGGCGTGCCGGTCTGGGAGCAGCGCGTAGCGATTCCGCAAGGTCGTTCGGAGCTGGAGCGCGTGGTCGACATCGACGGCGGCTTGTTGCTGTCCGGCGGTACGCTGTACGTCGCCAGCTACCAGGGCCGCGTCGCGGCGCTTGACCTGGAAACCGGTCGTCCGCTGTGGCAGCGCGATGCGTCCAGTTACGCGGGTGTCGCACAAGGCTTTGGCAGCGTCTACGTAAGCCTGTCCTCGGGCACGGTCGAAGGCGTTGACGAGCGTTCCACCACCGCATTGTGGAGCAACGATTCCCTGGCCCGTCGTCAACTGTCGGCCCCGGAAGTGTTCTCCAGCTACGTTGCAGTCGGTGACCTGGAAGGTTACCTGCACCTGCTCAGCCAGGTGGACGGTCGCTTCGTCGGCCGTGAGCGCATCGACAGCGACGGCCTGCGCGCCCGTCCGCTGGTGGTGGGCAGCATGATTTATGTGTATGGCAACAGCGGCAAACTGGAAGCCCTGACCATCAAGTAAGACTATGCTTGGGGCTAATCCCCCAAGCGGCCTTGTTCACGAGGCTTGCAGTGCTAGCACAGGCTGCCCCGAGCACCAGCCGCTGCCTCGCAGCGGCTTTTGTATTTTCTGAAATAACGAAGTGGAGAGCCGCATGGTTCCCGTAATCGCCCTGGTGGGCCGACCGAACGTCGGCAAGTCCACCCTGTTCAACCGCCTGACCAGGACTCGCGACGCCATCGTCGGCGACTTGTCCGGTCTGACCCGTGATCGCCAATACGGTGAGGCCAAGTGGCAAGGGCGTACCTATATTCTGGTCGACACCGGCGGCATCTCCGGTGATGAACACGGCATGGACGAAAAAATGGCCGAGCAGTCGCTGCTCGCCATCGAAGAAGCCGATGTCGTGCTGTTCCTGGTAGACGCCAAGGCCGGTTTTACCGCCGCCGACCAGATGATCGCCGAGCATCTGCGCAAGCGTAACAAGCGTTCCTACGTGGTCGCCAACAAGGTCGACAACATCGACCCGGACATGGCCCGCGCCGAGTTCGCGCCGTTGGGCATGGGCCAGGCGATCCCGATCGCCGGCGCCCACGGCCGTGGCATCACCCAGATGCTGGAAATCGCTCTGGAGAGTTTTCCGAAAGACGACGAAGACGAGCCGGAAGAGGGCGAGGAAGAAGTCGTTGCCGAAGGCGAGGAAGCCAAGCGCATTCCGGGCCCGAGCGAAAAAGACGGCATCAAGATCGCAATCATCGGCCGCCCGAACGTGGGCAAGTCGACGCTGGTCAACCGCATGCTCGGCGAAGATCGGGTCATCGTCTACGACCAGCCCGGCACCACCCGCGACAGCATCTACATTCCCTTCGAGCGTAACGAAGAGAAATACACGCTGATCGACACCGCCGGTGTGCGCAAGCGCGGCAAGATCCACGAAGAAGTCGAAAAGTTCTCCGTGGTCAAGACCCTGCAGGCGATCAAGGACGCCAACGTGGTGATCTTCGTGATGGACGCCCGCGAAGGCGTGGTCGATCACGACCTGAACCTGCTGGGCTTTGCCCTGGAAGCCGGTCGTGCGCTGGTGATCGCGATCAACAAGTGGGACGGCATGACGCCGAGCGAGCGCGACTTCGTGAAGGTCGAATTGCAGCGCCGGCTGTTCTTCGTCGACTTCGCCGACATCCACTTCATCTCGGCCTTGCATGGCACGGGCGTGGGCAATCTCTACGCATCGGTGCAGAACTCGTTCAAGTCCGCAGTGACCCGCTGGCCGACCAATCGCCTGACCCAAATCCTCGAAGATGCCGTCGGCGAGCACGCGCCGCCGATGGTCAACAACCGTCGGATCAAGCTGCGCTACGCCCACTTGGGCGGTGCCAACCCGCCGATCATCGTGATCCACGGCAACCAGATCGAGAAGGTGCCCAAGTCGTACGTTCGCTACCTGGAGAACACCTACCGTCGCGTCCTGAAGCTGGTCGGTACGCCGATTCGCATCGAGTTCAAGGGTGGCGAGAACCCGTACGAAGGCAACAAGAACACGCTCACCGACCGTCAGGTCAACAAGAAACGTCGCTTGATGTCGCACCACAAGAAGGCCGACAAGAAGCGCCGCGACAAGCGCTGATCCAGTCTTCTCCCGGGACCGCCGTTGTGGCGAGGCGGCAATTGAAGAGGGTGCCCACGGGCACCCTTTTTCATGCCCGGCGATTGGGCTATCCTCGACCTCTCCCGCGCCGCACCAGAGCCGGGTGCAGACCCAGGGAAACCTCGATGATCACCAGCAAGTTGCCGAACGTCGGCATCACTATTTTCACCCAGATGTCCCAGCTCGCCGCGCAGACCGGTGCGCTGAACCTGTCCCAGGGTTTTCCCGATTTCGATGGCCCGCAAGCCCTGCGCGATGCGGTCGGCCGGCACATAGCCCAAGGCCACAACCAATATTCCCCCATGACCGGCCTGCCGGCGCTGCGTCAGCAGATTGCGGCGAAGATCGCCCGCAGCTATGGCGCCAGCGTCGATGCCGATCAGGAAGTCACCGTGACCCCTGGCGCGACCCAGGCGATTTTCTGCGCCATCGCAGCGGTGGTTAACAGCGGCGACGAAGTGATCGTCTTCGATCCTGCCTACGACAGCTACGAACCAGCCGTGCAACTGGCCGGCGGGCGTTGCGTGCACGTTCAGCTGGGCGTGGACGACTTCGCCATCGACTTTGACAAGCTGGACCAAGCCCTGGGCCCGCGCACGCGCATGATCATCCTCAACACGCCGCACAACCCCAGCGGCGCCCTTATCAGCCGCGCCGAGCTGGACCAGTTGGCGGCCTTGATCCGCGACCGCGACATCTACCTGATCAGCGACGAAGTCTATGAGCACCTGGTGTTTGACGGCGTGCCCCATGTCAGCGTGCTAGCCCATGAGGAGCTGTATCGCCGTGCCTTCGTGGTCAGTTCGTTTGGCAAGACCTACCACGTTACGGGCTGGAAGACCGGTTACGTCGTGGCGCCCCCGGCCCTGACGGCGGAGCTGCGCAAGGTGCATCAATACGTCAGCTTCTGCGGCGTGACCCCATTACAGTATGCGTTGGCTGATTACATGGCCGAGCATCCGGAGCACGTCGACGAGCTGCCGGACTTCTACCAGGCCAAGCGCGACCTGTTCTGCGATCTGCTGGCGCCGTCGCGGTTCAGCTTCAAGCGCGTCACCGGCACTTATTTCCAGCTGGTGGATTACTCGCAGATCCGCCCGGACCTCAATGACGTCGACATGGCAGTGTGGATGACCCGCGAACACGGCGTGGCGACCATTCCGATCTCGGTCTTCTACCAGAACCCGCCACAGGGCCAGCGCCTGGTGCGCCTGTGCTTTGCCAAGCGCGAGGAGACGCTGCGCGAAGCGGCGGAAAAACTATGCGTGATCTGAGCGCGTTGCCGAACCTGAACATTGCCTTGATCCAGACCACGTTGGCCTGGCACGACCGTCGGGCCAACCTGGAACATTTCGAGGCACTGCTCGACCAGGCGCGAGGGGCGGACCTGGTCATCCTGCCGGAAATGTTCACCACCGGTTTTTCCATGGAGTCCGAGGCCCTGGCCGAGCCGGAGCACGGGCCCACCAGCCGATGGCTCAAGGACCAGGCGGCGAAAATGGATGCGGTGATCACCGGCAGCGTGATCATCCAGGCTGGCGACGGCAGTCATCGTAATCGCTTGCTGTGGGCACGGCCCGATGGCGAGGTGCTGCATTACGACAAGCGCCATTTGTTCCGCATGGCCGGCGAGCACAACCATTACACGCCGGGCGAGCGGCAGGTGCTGTTCGAGCTCAAGGGCTGGCGGATCCGACCGTTGATCTGTTACGACCTGCGTTTTCCCGCGTGGAGCCGCGACGCCGAGGACACCGATCTGTTGCTGTACACCGCTAACTGGCCGGGCGCCCGGCGCCAGCATTGGAACCGCTTGCTGCCGGCGCGGGCCATCGAAAACCTGTGCTACGTGGCGGCGGTGAACCGGATCGGCACCGACGGCAAGGGCTTCGCCTACACCGGCGACACCCAGGTGCTCGACTTCCAGGGTGAGACGCTGCTCAGCGCCGGTGAAGCCGATGGGGTGTTTTCTGTTTCCCTGAGTGCGACGGAGCTGGCGGCGTATCGCACTCGGTTTCCGGCGAACCTGGACGCTGATCGCTTCGAATTCACGAATTGAAACGATTCAGCCCTCAAGAACGGCTGTTGCGTGCCGATAACGGGTCAGCCAAGGAGGAGTCCCTATGACCAGCATCAGCGCAACGACCGTAAACCCTTATCCATTGTCGGCCCCGAAAGTCTCCATCCGTGGGGCCGAAGAAGAAAAAGCGGTCAGTCCAGTAACATCGTCTGAAACCGGCGAAGGCAAGGACAAGACACTGAAAGTCGACACCAGTGGCGCGAACATCGCCGGTGTGGGCGGCAGCAGTGGCAGCAACGTTATCGAACAGCTGAAGAAGCAGATCGAGCGGACCGAGAAGTTGCTGGCCGAACAGCAAGCCCAACTGGCCCGAGTGCAGAAAAGCCGAGCCGACCAGGAACAAAAAGCCCAGGAAACCATGGCGATCCAGACCCAGATCATGGCAACCCAGGCGACTTTGCAGACCCTGCAGGCAGCGCTGTTGCAGGCGATGACAGTTTCGATCGATACCCATGCCTGACATTCTGGTTGTCTGACAGGCCGCACAAAACCATCAAGCCAAACAAAAAGGCCCCGGGGTTCACACCCCAGGGCCTTTTTGATTTTCAGTGACCGATCAAGCCGCCTTGGCTTCCGGCTGGCTCAGCGAGCGGTTCAGCGCACTGAACAGTGCCTTGAAGCTCGCGGTGGTGATGTTCTCATCGATACCCACGCCATGCACCGCACGCTCGCCGTTGACCCGCAGTTCGATGTACGCCGCCGCCTTGGCATTGGTGCCGGCACCGATGGCATGTTCGTTGTAATCCATGATCTCCACCGGAATCGGCAGGCCGGCCACCAGCGCTTCCAGCGCGCCGTTGCCTTTGCCGCGCCAGTGCAGGTTGGTCTCGCCCTGGCCCTTGCTCGCCACTTCCACTTCCACGGCGCTGTTGCCGTTTTCTTCTTGCAGGCGATGGCTGACCAGCGCGTACGGGGTGTTGGCTTGCAGGTATTCACGCTGCAGCAGGGCATGGATCTGCTGGGCGGTCATCTCCAGGCCCAGGCGATCGGTTTCGCGCTGCACCACCTGGCTGAACTCGATCTGCATGCGTCGCGGCAGGCTGATGCCATATTCCTGTTCCAGCAGGTAGGCGATACCGCCCTTGCCCGACTGGCTGTTGACGCGAATCACCGCCTCGTAGCTGCGGCCGATGTCGGCCGGGTCGATCGGCAGGTACGGCACCTCCCACAGGGTATCCGGTTTCTGCTGGGCGAAGCCCTTGCGTATCGCATCCTGGTGCGAGCCCGAGAATGCGGTGTGAACCAGGTCGCCGACGTACGGATGACGTGGGTGCACCGGGATCTGGTTGCATTCCTCGACCACTTTGCGTACGCCATCGATGTCGGAGAAGTCCAGCTCGGGGTCGATGCCCTGGGTGTAGAGGTTCAGCGCCACGGTCACCAGATCGACGTTACCGGTGCGTTCGCCGTTGCCGAACAGGCACCCTTCGACACGGTCGGCACCGGCCATCAGGCCCAGCTCGGTGGCGGCCACGCCGGTGCCACGGTCGTTGTGGGTGTGCAGGCTGATGAGCACGCTGTCACGACGGCTGATGTTGCGGTGGAACCACTCGATCTGGTCGGCGTAGATGTTCGGGGTGGCGACTTCCACGGTGGCCGGCAGGTTGAGGATCACCTTGCGTTCCGGGGTAGGGTTCCACACTTCAATCACTGCGTCGCAGACTTCCTTGGCGAACTCCAGCTCGGTGGCGCTGAAGGTTTCTGGAGAGTATTCGAACTGCCACTGGGTTTCCGGCTGTTGCGCGGCGTACTTGACGAACAGCTTGGCCGCGTTCACCGCGATCTCCTTCACGCCTTCCTTGTCCTGGTTGAACACGATGCGGCGGAACGATGGGCAGGTGGCGTTGTAGAGGTGGACAATGGCTTTCTTGGCGCCACGCAGGGATTCGAACGTGCGGGCGATCAGGTCTTCACGGGCCTGGGTCAGCACCTGGATGGTGGTGTCGTCCGGGATGTGGCCTTCCTCGATGAGGGTGCGCACGAAGTCGAAGTCGGTCTGGGACGCGGCCGGGAACGACGCTTCGATTTCCTTCACGCCCACGGCAACGAGGGTTTTCCAGAAGCGCAGCTTCTTGGCGGCGTCCATGGGCTCGATCAGCGACTGGTTGCCATCACGCAGGTCGGAACTGCACCAGATTGGCGCGGCGGTGATGGTCTTCGATGGCCAGGTGCGATCCGGCAGGTTGATGGTCGGGAAAGCGCGGTATTTCGAAGACGGGTCTTTGAGCATGCTCATGGGCGGAATCCTTATTGTCGTGGCCGGAAAGAGGCGGCCTGCCGGTGGTTCGAATGGGTTGGCCTTTCAGCCGGGACGAGGTGCCGCGATTCAGCCTGGCAGTCGTGCGCTGACGAGGCACAGGCTGCGGTGCTGGCGAAGCTGGATGAGGGTGTGAGAGGTTTTCATGCCTTCAACCCTAACCGTGTGGACGGGGGGTTGCAAGCAGTCGAAAAAAATTGAGAGAAGTTCTGCTTTTAGGTTGGTTTGCGAGATTTAATCGCGTGATGCTGACGTATTTGTAATTTTATTGCGTCGATGTTTCTTGCCTGGCAATCCATGATGACGGACTGCGATGCGGCTGCCCTTCGCGAGCAAGCCCGTTGCATCATCACAAAACTCAGGGTTGAAACGCCCCGATAAAAATCGCCGGATCCACCCGCGCATCGTTCAGGCTGATGTTCCAGTGCATGTGCGGCCCCGTCGCGCGACCGGTAGCGCCGACTTTACCGACCACGGTGCCCCGGGCCAGTTGCTGGCCGACTTTCACATCGATCTTCGACATGTGGCAGAACATGCTGATGAAGCCTTGGCCATGGTCGACGAACACGGTGTTGCCATTGAAGAAGTAATTGCCCGTGAGGATCACCTTGCCGGCTGCCGGAGTCTTGATCGGCGTGCCGGCGGGCACGGCGAAGTCCAGGCCGGCGTGGGGATTGCGCTCTTCGCCATTAAAGAAGCGGCGCACACCAAACTTGCTCGACAGCGGGCCGTTGACCGGTTTGTCCAGCAACAGGTTGCTGGGGATGTTCGGGCTGAAGCTGCGGTAGGCCTTCAATTGCACCGCCAGCTCGGCGTCGATGCGCTTGAGGTCCGCCGGGTTCGGGTTGACCTGACGCTTGTTCTTCAGCGTGATGTGCTGCTCGGGATACTTCTTGTAGCCGACCACGAAGGGTTGGGTGCTGCCGCCGCTGCTGATCTGCTGCGTGCCGGGCTGGACCGTCAGCGGAATGCCGACGATCGCCAGCCAATTCTGCTGTTCCTTGACCACCAACACCGGTTTGCCCTGATAGGTGGCTTTGGGAGCCTGGGCCGCGCTGCCCAGGTCCACCACGGCCACGCCACCGGGCACCGGTTTGTTCAACAGGCGGGTGATGTAGCTGTCGGCGTGGGCGTTGAAGGTCAGGCACAGCAAGAGCAAGGGGCCGAGAAATCGCGACATGAATCAATCCAGTAAAGAAAGGGTGACCGGCGTCAGGTGGTTGTCTTCGACCCGTACCAGCAGTTCGCCTTCGCCGAGCTTGGCGGTCAGGCGCTGGCCGGTGCGGGTTTGCCCGGCGTTGCGTATGGCATGGCCGCGTTCGTCGAGCAGGATGCTATAGCCACGGCCAAGAGTCGCCAGCGGGCTGACGATGTGCAGCGTCTGCATCTGGTTTTGCAGTTGTACGCGTCGCGTTTTAAGACCTTCGCGCATGGCTCGGGGCAGGCGTTCGGCGAGGCTGTCGAGGCGATGGCGCAACATGGCCAGTTGTCGGCCCGGGTGTTGTCCGGCCAGGCGCGTTTCGAGGCGGATCAGCCGTTCGCGGCGGGTATTGAGACTGCGTTCGAAGGCCCGGCGCATGCGCATGTCCAGGTCATCGAGGCGTTGGGCCTGTTGGCGCAGGCGTTCGCCGGGATGGCGCAGGCGCCGGGTGAGGCCTTCGAGGCGCAACTGGTCGCGCATCAAGCGATCGCGCATGCGCATTACCAATCGTCGGTGTAGGCTTTCCACCCGGCGCACCAGGTCGCCGGCATCCGGCGCCAGCAGTTCAGCGGCGGCGGAAGGTGTAGGGGCGCGCACGTCGGCAACGAAATCGCTGATGGACACGTCGGTCTCATGGCCAACGGCGCTGACGATCGGCGTGACGCAGGCGTCCACCGCCCGGGCCACGGCTTCCTCGTTGAAGCACCACAGGTCTTCCAGCGAACCGCCGCCCCGGGCCAGGATCAGCGCATCGAAACCGCGGGCATCGGCCAGTTTCAGGGCTCGGACGATTTGCCCAGTGGCTTCGCGGCCTTGCACGGCGGTGGGAATCAAGGTCAGGGATATCTGCGGCGCGCGGCGGCGGAACACGCTGATGATGTCCCGGATCACCGCGCCGGTGGGCGAGCTGATGATGCCGATGCGTTGCGGATGGGCAGGCAGTGGCACCTTGCGCTCGGCACTGAACAGGCCCTCGGCGCTGAGCTTTTCCTTCAGGGCATCGAAGGCCAGGCGCAGGGCGCCATCGCCGGCCGGCTCGACGGTGTCGAGGATCAGTTGATAATCGCCACGGCCTTCGAACAGCGAGACCTTGCCGCGCACCTTCACCGCCAATCCGTCCTTCAAGGCCTGGCGCACCCGCGCGGCGTTCTGCCGGAACAGTGCGCAACGCACCTGGGCGCCGCTGTCCTTGAGGGTGAAGTACACGTGGCCGGAAGCGGGTCGGGCGAGGTTGGAAATCTCGCCCTCGACCCAGATGTTACTGAACACGTCCTCCAGCAACACCCGCGCGCGGCCGTTGAGCTGGCTGACAGTCAGGACCTCGCGGTCCAGGCCCAATCGGGCAAAGGGATCTTTAATCATGGGCGGCATGATAAGGGCATTCGCTGCTCAATCTCCATGTTCAGCGAAAAACCTTCCGCGAATCGGCGCGGTACAATGCACCATTGCCCATAGGTTCAAGGTGGGCGCGGGCTCGCTCGCCGCCACCAGTAGATTCACCGCAGGATGTCCCATGAATTCGCAAAGCATCATCGTCCCGAAAATTTCCACCTTGCCGGTCCACGAGCCTCGGGCTCGGGCGATCGTGCGCTGGCTGGTGCGCAAGAATATCGTCGAAGAGCAACTGACCACCTGCGGCCGCACTGGCAATCGAATGGCCCACGCTATCGCTCCCGGTGCCCGTGACGTGGTCCTGCATCCCGACGCGCTGCCGTTTGGCGAATCGGTCAACGGCCTGGAGGTCATCACCAAGCGCTGCATTTATACGCCGGCCAAGGGTTTTCTCGAAGAAGCCGGTTGCGCCGAGTGTCGCAAGGAAATCGGCGAAGCGCTGTTTGAAAGCCTGGAAGATTGGATGCCTGGGCGCACCGATAACTTCACTTGTCCTGAATGCGGGCATGAGGACGACATCAACGGTTTCCTGTTCCTGCAACCCTGCGCTTTCTCGAACCTGGGTTTCATTTTCAATAATTGGCTGGAGGCGGGGTTCAAGCAGGACTTTATCGATGAATTCGCCGATTGGCTGGATCAGCCGGTGAGTTGGGTGAAGGTGGAGTTGTAGTGGGGAGAAAACATGCAATTCCCGTGGCCCAAGTACAGTGTTCAGTCCCGCCAATCACCCCGCCAATAATAGACAGAGTTTTACATTGAGCCAGACGGGGTGCATGAGTATAATGGCGCGCTTCCATTTTCCCGCTCGGGAGCCCCCGCGATGCTGCGTATCAGCCAAGAAGCTCTGACCTTCGACGACATTCTCCTAGTGCCCGGTTATTCCGAGGTGCTGCCTAACGAAGTCAGTCTCAAAACCCGTCTCACCCGTGGCATCGAACTGAATATCCCCCTGGTTTCCGCCGCCATGGACACCGTGACCGAAGCCCGTCTGGCCATTGCCATGGCCCAGGAAGGCGGTATCGGGATCATCCACAAGAACATGACCATCGAACAGCAGGCCGCCGAAGTGCGCAAGGTCAAGCGGTTCGAGGCCGGCGTGGTCAAGGATCCGATCACCATCGAGGCTGACGCCACGGTCCGGGATCTGTTCGAACTGACCCGCATGCACAACATCTCCGGCGTTCCGGTGCTGCACGATGGCGACCTGGTCGGCATCGTCACTTCCCGCGACGTGCGTTTCGAAAACCGCCTGGACGCTTCCGTCCGTCAAGTGATGACGCCTAAAGAGCGCCTGGTCACGGTCAAGGAAGGCACCAGCAAGGACGAAGTTCGCGAGTTGTTGCACAAGCACCGCATCGAGCGCGTGCTGATCGTCGACGAGAAGTTCGCCCTCAAGGGCATGATGACCGTCAACGATATCGAAAAAGCCAAGGCCTACCCGCTGGCCAGCAAGGATGACCAAGGTCGTCTGCGCGTCGGCGCCGCTGTCGGCACCGGCAAGGACACCGGTGACCGCGTCGCCGCCCTGGTCAACGCCGGCGTTGACGTGGTGGTGGTCGACACCGCCCACGGCCACTCCAAAGGCGTGATCGACCGCGTTCGCTGGGTCAAGCAGAACTTCCCTGACGTGCAGGTGATCGGCGGCAACATCGCCACCGGCGCAGCTGCCAAGGCCCTGGCCGAAGCCGGCGCCGACGCAGTCAAGGTCGGTATCGGCCCTGGCTCGATCTGCACCACTCGCATCGTCGCCGGTGTCGGCGTGCCGCAGATCAGCGCCATCGCCAACGTCGCCGCCGCCCTTGAAGGCACCGGCGTGCCGTTGATCGCCGACGGCGGCATCCGTTTCTCCGGTGACCTGTCCAAGGCCATCGTTGCCGGTGCCTACTGCGTGATGATGGGTTCGATGTTCGCCGGTACCGAAGAAGCCCCAGGCGAGATCGAACTGTTCCAGGGCCGTAGCTATAAGGCTTATCGCGGCATGGGTTCGCTGGGCGCCATGTCCCAGGCCCAGGGCTCTTCCGACCGTTACTTCCAGGACTCCTCCGCGGGTGCCGAGAAGCTGGTGCCGGAAGGTATCGAAGGTCGCGTGCCGTACAAGGGCACCCTGAGCGCCATCATCCATCAACTGATGGGCGGCCTGCGTTCTTCCATGGGCTACACCGGCAGCGCGGACATCGAAGAGATGCGCACCAAGCCGGAGTTCGTGCGCATCACCGGCGCCGGCATGGCCGAGTCCCATGTCCACGACGTGCAAATCACCAAGGAAGCGCCTAACTACCGTGTAGGTTAAGGCCTTCAGCAAAACGTTAATCACCGGGGCTGTTCATTCAGCCCCGAGTTGTTTCTGATTCACTACATGAGAATGAGTCATGGCCCTCGACATTCACGCTCACCGCATCCTGATCCTCGACTTCGGTTCCCAGTACACCCAGCTGATCGCCCGCCGCGTGCGTGAAATCGGTGTGTACTGCGAATTGCATCCGTTCGACATGGATGACGAAGCGATTCGCGAATTCGCGCCTAAAGGCGTCATCCTCGCCGGCGGCCCCGAGTCCGTGCACGAAGCCGACAGCCCGCGCTGCCCACAAGCGGTGTTTGACCTGGGCGTGCCGGTCTTCGGTATCTGCTACGGCATGCAGACCATGGCTGAACAGCTGGGCGGCAAGGTCGAAGGTTCGGACCTGCGCGAGTTCGGTTACGCCCGTGTCGACGTGGTCGGCAAAAGCCGCCTGTTGGACGGCATCGAGGACCACGTCGACGCCGACGGCCTGTTCGGCCTCGACGTGTGGATGAGCCACGGTGACAAGGTCACCAAGATGCCGGAAGACTTCCACATCCTGGCCAGCACCCCGAGCTGCCCGATCGCCGGCATGTTCAACGACGATCGTCGTTACTACGGCGTGCAGTTCCACCCGGAAGTGACCCACACCAAGCAGGGCGGCCGTATCCTGTCGCGCTTCATCCTCGACATCTGCGGGTGTGAAGCCCTCTGGACGCCGTCGAAGATCGCTGAAGACGCCATTGCCCAGGTCCGCGCCCAGGTTGGCACCGACAACGTGTTGCTGGGCCTGTCCGGCGGCGTTGACTCCTCGGTGGTTGCCGCGCTGCTGCACAAGGCCATTGGCGACCAGCTGACCTGCGTCTTCGTCGACAACGGCCTGCTGCGCCTGCACGAAGGCGAGCAAGTGATGGCCATGTTCGCCGAGAACATGGGCGTCAAGGTGATCCGCGCCAATGCCGAGGAGCAATTCCTGAACAACCTGGCCGGCGAGTCCGACCCGGAGAAGAAACGCAAGATCATCGGCCGTACCTTCATCGACGTGTTCGATGCCGAATCCTGCAAGCTGGACAACATCAAGTACCTGGCCCAGGGCACCATCTACCCCGACGTGATCGAGTCGGCCGGCGCCAAGAGCGGCAAGGCCCACGTGATCAAGTCCCACCACAACGTCGGCGGCCTGCCAGAGGAAATGAACCTCAAGCTGGTCGAGCCGCTGCGCGAACTGTTCAAGGACGAAGTGCGTCGCCTCGGCCTGGAGCTGGGCCTGCCGTATGACATGGTCTACCGTCACCCATTCCCGGGCCCGGGCCTGGGCGTGCGGATCCTCGGTGAAGTGAAGAAGGAATACGCCGACCTGCTGCGTCGCGCCGACCACATCTTCATCGAAGAGCTGCGCAAGGCCGACTGGTACCACAAGGTAAGCCAGGCCTTCGTGGTGTTCCAACCTGTGAAATCGGTGGGCGTGGTCGGTGATGGCCGTCGCTACGCCTGGGTCGTCGCCCTGCGCGCCGTGGAAACCATCGACTTCATGACCGCTCGCTGGGCACACCTGCCGTACGAGCTGCTGGAGACCGTCTCCGGGCGGATCATCAATGAGATCGAAGGGATCTCGCGCGTGACGTATGACGTGTCGAGCAAGCCGCCGGCGACGATTGAGTGGGAATGAGGCATTTGCGCCACACACAAAAGCCCGCGTGACAGCGGGCTTTTGTTTTTGTCGCGGTCAGGCTAAACGTCAAGGTTCGGGCTTTGGTGCGAATGCCCCGATGTAAACGTAAGGCTCAAGGCTAAACGCCTCTTTTAACTGGCGAGGATCGTACTCTGTGACCTGCGGCGTATCGGATAGCGCCGACGTCACCATGGCTAACCTCCAGTCTGGGTTTAGCATCAGTCCTGCATTGTGTTCGTTACGTGTGAGGAAAAAACGTGGCGTCGCGCCGGCCGTGCCCTTAACTTCGACATGTAGCGCTGAGTCTTGGCGCGTGAAAATAAAGTCATACCCGCAGGGAAGGTGTGTCGTGCGTTGGTAGCTGTAGCCTTGTTCTATGTAGTACGCGATCACCGCGTCCTCGGCGGCCAGCTCAACGGCCTTACGGTGTTCAGGGCTGCCAAATCCCCGAAGGGGGTCGGCCTGATCCAGTTCTGGGTCAAAAACGGTGTGCTCATTGGGGTTTTTTATTGCGACTGAAGCCAAACGCGTCATCAATCCCTCGAGCCGAGCTCGCATTCTTTTTTTGTTATCGGTCTTCGTAACGTTTGGGCCGTCGAGAAAAGAGTATTTTCCCTGTTTCACGGAGGGATCCGAGAAAGGCAGAATTCGCTCCTCGGGAGGGATGAAGAAGGCGGATTTGCTGGTTATGCAATATGACCAGTCGTACGCAGGATGGGGAAAAATTTGCTGGCGCTGGTCGGTGTTGTCGGGGCGGACAATCCACTCACCATGAAGCGTTGCGTTTGTATACCAGCCCACCACATGTACACCTCGGGTTGCCGGATTCTTGGCCAGACATACAACCGTCCAGCCTTCCGAGTCGTCGTGATAAGGCGCGTAGTTGCCTCCCTGGGGAGGGACATAACAATAGTAGGTCCCGTCGATATCGGGCATGAAATTGTACGCTTCATGGCCTCGTCCTTCGTTTTCCGTACCTTTGTTCTGATTAAGCCAGGCAAAGTTACCAGCGATGTCGCCGCCTCGATAGTATTCTGACCATCCGAATTTGACCCACAGTATCTTGTTCACCTAATGCCGCTCCTTTGGACAGGTTTTTTGCATTCGCAGCGTCGGGCCGGGCTGCTCGGGTGCCGATCCGGTTTGGGATCATGGATCTGAACAGGCTGCTCAGGACGCTGGTATTTGAGCCTCGTGGATTTCGGCCGGGGCCAAAACAGGCTTCGACGTGCTCCAGAAGGTGAACCCGGCGAGTGCGCCAATGCACATCAATACCAAGCCGCACAGCCAAGCCATGAGATGACGCTGCTCGCGGCGCAGGCGTGTTTCACAATTGTTCTGTTCGTTACGCAGGGCATGCACTTCGGCCTGGCGCGCGGCCTGCTCCTGCTGCCGTTCGCTGCGCTCGTTAAGTAGCGCTTGCCCCTGTTCGGCCAGCACTTCGCGAAGTTCCGAGAGCTGGCGGTCCAGGTCGCGGTGATTCTCGTCCAGCAACTTCCCTTGGAAGGCCAGGTTGGCATCGAGCCGCTCGGTCTGGCCGACGGCCTCGCGTCGCTGTTCGTCGAGTGCAGCGAGCAGACCTTGCTCGACGGCCTGGAGACGTTGTTCCTGGGTTGAGTCGACCGTCTGCTGCAACTGAGTGAGGCGCTGTTCCAAGGTGCTCGCCTGCTCATCGAGCACTTCCCGGAGCACCTGCTGCTGTTCGTCCAGAGCTGCCTGCACCTGCCGCATGCGATTGTCGAAGTCTGTCAGCAGGCGATCCCGGGTTTCCATCACTTCTTTGGCGATGCTTATCAGCATCTCGCCGTGTTCGTCGGTCAGTCCCTGGACTTTCAACAGGTCGGTGACGTATTGGCGCAAGCCTGCGGCCTGATGCTTGATCACGGTCTGGTGCTGTTCGAGGCGCATGTTCTGTCGAGCCAGTTCCTCGGCCTTGGCATCCAGGGTCTTCTGCTGGTCGGCCAGTTGCCCCTGCTGCTCGGTCAGTTGCTGCGCCTGCAGCGAACTGATCACCATCAACTGGGCGAGAGTCTTGGAGAATTCCGCCTGCACTTCCTGGGCGTCGAGCTGGGCGTTCTTCAGTTCCCCGCGATGGAACAGCCGGCCGAGGAAGTTACGCTGCTCATGTTCGTCGCGCACCCTCTTGAAATCGTCTAGGCGCTTGAAGGTACTGTGGAACTTCTCGTACACCTCGGCGATGTCTATCCGGGCTAGCAGGTCGTCGCTGGGGACGGTGCTGGCGAGTTGGCTAATGACCTTGGACATCCCTTATGTTTCCTTCCTGAACTGCTGAAGCAACGAACCGAGGCGTTCGTTGAACTGTTTCTTGCTGTCGATGGCCTGGGATAGCGCGGCGATTGTCGCCGCCTGTTCTCCGACGGTGCCTTGCGCGTGCTGCACCGAGGCTTGCGCGGCCTCGGTTGCCTGGTCGAAGCGCTCGGCGATGCGCTGATTGAGTTGGACCATCATCCGGTAGCGCGCCGACAGGCGGAACTGCAGCTCTACCCGTTCGATCATGCGCTCGCCCAGTTCGGCTGTGGCTTGCAGGGTATCGATCTGCGCGTTGATGAAGTCGGTGCCCTTATCCAGCATCCAATCGATCAGCGAATCGATGGCATACATCAGTAGGGCGTTGGCGAGGCCGGTCATCAGGCCTGTGAGCACAGGGGCGATCATGCCCGCCAGTGGTGCGAGCACCGGGATGCCGACGATGAAGGTGTTCACCGATTGCTCCAGGAGCATGCCTGCACCCAAGGTGAACAGGCCCGCCAGGCTCTTGCTGACCGCGCGCATGACCTCGGCGCCGGACATATTCTTGGGCGGCCAGAGCAGCAGCTTGAGGGCCTTGAACAGCTCTTGCATACCTTCGCGGATGATCGTCACGACCTTGGCCGAGGTGGTAATGAGATTGTTGATCAGGAAGGTCAGCAAGTTGCTCACCAAGCCTTGCATGCCGCCATCGAAGAAGGCTTCGAAGGCGGCCTTGAACTTGCCCTGCACGCGCTTGAGCACGCGCTCCACCGCCGCCACCACGCGGTCGAGCAGGGGCTGTTGGTCGTCGCGCTGGCTGACCACCTTATGCACCTCGACGAAGCTGCCGTTGACCACTTCGAACAACAGCACGCCCATTGCCCGGCGCAGGCCGGTCTTACCGAACTCCTTCGCGCCTGTGATGCCCAGCTCCTTGCCATGGTAGAGCAGGCGGTCCTTTGTATCGGGTTGATGCTGGTCGATGGCGGCGCGGGCTTTGTCAATCAACGGCTTGGTGATGGATTCGTCGTAACCATTTTCGGCAGAGAGCGCAGTCTCTGCCGCGGTATCGCTCTTTTCCCGGTTGTTTTCGAAGGTGGTGAAATTCAGATTGTCTTCTTCCGAGGCCAGCTTCTTGCGCTGCTCCGGGGTCAGCATCCAGCCGCCCTCCTTGTGCACCTGCTTCAAGGGGATGGTGTGGTCCAGCTCTGCGTTCATCACCAGCTTGCCATTGGACTTGGCGGTGCGTTTGGTCGGTGCCTTTTCGTTGGTGTAGGCGTCGACGAAGGTCTGCGAGTTCATCGTGCCGTTCTTCACCGCATCATTCTTCTTTTTCGTTTTCGCGGCTGAGTAGTCGTAGTCGGCTTCGCGATCGTAATGCTCAGAGTCCTTGGCGTAGATGTCCTGGTTGGCATTGTGCTGGGTGGTGACGTTGCCACCGTCGATGTCCGAGAACATCGCCGGGGTCAGGCCGAAGGGGCCGACCACCTGTTGCAGGGCTTCTTCGCGGCAGCGGTCGAGCAGTTCCTGGAGGCGCTTGTCCTTCAGCATCTCGCGTTCGGAGCGCGCGCCATCGGGAACCTTCAGCTGGCGCTGGTCAGCATCGACCACAGAACTGAGCAGGGCATCGATATTGCTGGTGAGCAGCGGATCCACTTGCAGGGTCGGTCGGGAGGTCATGAAACAGTCCTTGTCCAAAGAAGCCTGTGCAGCAGGTGAAAGGGCGACAAAGATGCCATTAGGCCACTATTCATTGACCAGGCACAAGCCGCAGGCGTCGGGGGCTTCATGCAGCTTCCCCGTCACCTTTCGCTACGATTGTCGTCTCAGCGGGTACCAAGACACGCTTATCATCGAACGGTATGGCCTGAGATCGTAGGTGTGTCTCGGCAGAACATGCGCAAGCTGATGTTGGCTCATCCAGGCAGTTTCCCGACGCCGGTGCACGAGGAAAGTGCTTCTATCTGGCATTTGGCGGACGTGCTGACCTGGCTGCAGGCCAGGGGCAACTATTCGCTTACCAGGGAAGTGTTGGATGTCGCCCAGGAGGCGCTGCAGGTCAACGTTGCGAAAGAAGGCCTACGGTTTCCTGGTATGGCTTGCGAAGAGTTGGACGCTTTGGTTGGGTGACCGCCTTGGGAAGTCACTGAACCAGCATTCCGACGCCGTAGACGTGTCCAGGCTTGGCTGGATGCGCGCAACAGTTTTCGATCACGGCCTATGAAGGCTGTCATCTAGGCTGACTTCACCGCCGCGCCACATCCGAAAAATAAAATTTGTCCAGGGTATGCCGCGATTCGGTGTACTCGAACTGCCGGCCGTCCTGGAGAAAGGTCTGGTTGCTGACCACGATCACATGGCTCTGGCCTTCGAGGTCCAAGTGCTGCTGATCGTCCTTGCCACAGCGGACCGCTTCGATGGTGCGCTGGGCGTAGGCGATTTGCAGTTGCAGGGTCTGTTCGATGAAGGCGTAGATCGACTGCACGGCGATGTCACGGGTCAGGCCGGGAATCACGTCGCTGACGAAGTGGTTGATGTCCAGGATCACGCGCTTGCCATCGATTCGCCGGACCCGCTTGATGCGGGTGACCAGGCTGCCGGCGGGGGCCTTGATGTGCTCGAGCAGCGTGCCTTCCAACGGCAACTGGCTGAACTCGACCACTTCGGTACTGACATCGTTGCCCAGGCGCGGGTAGGTCTCCTGGAAACTGACGATGCCGCCGAGCTGGAATTCGATGGGCTGGGTGGACAGCACGAAGGTGCCCTTGCCATGGATCTTCTGCGCGAAGCCGCGCTCCTGGAGTTGTTCGATGGCCTTGCGCACCGTGCCGCGACTGGCCTGGTAGCTGTCCATCAGTTCGGTTTCGGAGGGCAGGCGAGCGCCGCGCTCCAGACGTTCAGTGGTAATGCTGGTCAGGAGATCGTTGTAGATCTGGTTGTATTTGCTCATGGAGAGGGCTCTGTACCGCGCTGTTCACCGGGGCGGAACCTTACGGGCCAAGTGGGGGATTTGTCCAATCACCTGTCATTTTTTCCCGACAGGAGCGTAGGACGTTTCCGGGCTCTTCGGGGCCTCATCATAAACAAAAACATAACTCGTCTGTACGAGTTGTTGATTTAACTCGTACAGACGAGTACTTTCTCTCCCACGTGCTGTCGACTCTCAATAACAAGAATGACGCGGAAGAAAAAAGCATGAGCCACGATTACTCCAAAATCGCCAGCGAGCTGCTGCAAAGCTTGGGTGGCGTCGACAATATCGAGCAGGCCGCCCATTGCGTGACGCGCTTGCGCCTGTCCCTCAAGGACGCGGCCCGGGTGGACAGCGCCACGCTGAACCAGATCGACCTGATCAAGGGGTCGTTTTTTACCGGCGGCCTGTTCCAGGTGGTCATTGGCCCGGGCGAGGTGGAAAAGGTCTACGCCGCCCTGCGCGAGCTGACGGGCCTGGCCGCCGCCACCATTGCCGACGTCAAGCGCCAGGGCGCGCAGAAGGGCAACGGCATGCAGCGCCTGGTGCGGGTGCTCTCCGATGTGTTCATGCCTATCCTGCCCGCGCTGGTGATTGCTGGCCTGCTGATGGGCGTCAACAACCTGCTGGGCGCCAAGGGCATGTTCATTGCCGGACAGACATTGCTCGATGCCTATCCCAACCTGGACGGCGTCTGGAGCCTGATCAACCTGATGGCCAATACCTCCTTCGTTTTTCTTCCGGCCCTGGTGGGTTGGTCGGCGGCCAAGCGTTTCGGAGGCAGTGAGATCCTCGGCATCGTGCTGGGCCTGATGCTCGTGCACCCGGACCTGCTCAACGCCTGGAACTACGGCAAGGCGGTGGCGGGACTGGAAGGCCAGAGCCTGCCGTATTTCGACATCTTCGGCTGGTTCCGGATCGAGAAAGTCGGCTACCAGGGGCAGATCCTGCCGATCCTGCTGGCGGCCTATGTCATGAGTGTGATCGAGCGCTGGTTGCGGGCCAGGGTGCCCAACGCGATCCAACTGCTGGTGATCCCCATCACCACCATCGTGATCACCGGGGTGCTGGCCCTCGCCATCATCGGTCCGGTCACCCGCCACCTGGGCATCCTGATCACCGAAGGCATGGTGGCGCTGTTCGACCTGGCGCCGGTGATTGGCGGGGCGATTTTCGGCCTGCTCTATGCGCCGCTGGTGGTGACCGGCATGCACCACATGTTCCTGGCGGTGGACCTGCAATTGATCTCGACCCAGGGCGGCACCTTCATCTGGCCGATGATCGTCATGTCCAACCTGGCCCAGGGCAGCGCGGCGCTGGCGGTGTTCTACATGACCCGCAATGCGCGGGACAAGAGCATGGCGTCCACCTCGGCGATTTCCGCTTATTTCGGCATCACCGAACCGGCGATGTTCGGGGTCAACCTGCGCTACAAATTCCCCTTTTATTGCGCCCTGGCCGGCTCGGCCCTGGGTTGCATTTTCCTGTCGCTGAACAAGATCAAGGCCTCGGCGATTGGCGTGGGTGGGCTGCCGGGTTTCATTTCCATCGTGCCGGACTACATACCGATGTTCGTGGTCGGCATGGTGATCGCCATGAGCGTGCCCTTTGCCCTGACCTGCGCGTTGAGCATGAAGATCGTCCGGCCGGGCTATCGGGTGGCCTGACACCGGATGCTTGCACGATGAGGCCCGTAAGGCCGAACCAAACAGACTGAAGGAACTGCAGATGCAAGACTGGCAACGCTCGGTGATCTACCAGATCTATCCCAAGAGTTTCTACAGCCATGGCGGACAGGCCACCGGTGATTTGCTGGGGGTGGTGGACAAGCTCGACTACTTGCACTGGCTGGGTGTGGACTACCTGTGGCTGACGCCGTTCCTGCGTTCGCCGCAACGGGACAATGGCTACGACATCAGCGACTACTACGCCATCGACCCCAGCTACGGCACCATGGCCGACTGCGAATTGTTGATCGCCGAAGCACGCAAGCGCGGCATCAAGCTGATGCTCGACATCGTGGTCAATCACACGTCCATCGAGCATCCCTGGTTCCAGGCCGCCCGCAGCAGCCTCGACAACCCGTACCGCGATTTCTATATCTGGCGGGACCAGCCGAACACCTGGGAGTCCAAGTTCGGCGGCTCGGCCTGGGAGTATGAAGCCCAGACTGGCCAATATTACCTGCACCTGTTTGACCACACCCAGGCCGACTTGAACTGGGACAATCCCCAGGTCCGTGCCGAAGTGTTCAAGATGATGCGTTTCTGGCGGGACAAGGGTGTGGGCGGCTTTCGTCTCGATGTGATCAACCTGATCTCCAAGCCGGCCGACTTCCCTGACGACCACACCGACGGCCGGCGTTTCTACACTGACGGTCCCAACGTGCACCGCTATCTGCAGGAAATGCACCGGGAAGTCTTCGAGGGGTTCGACCTGATCAACGTTGGCGAGATGTCGTCCACCAGCCTGGAACACTGTGTTCGTTATTCGTGCCCGGCCTCCCGTGAACTGTCGATGACTTTCAATTTCCACCACCTGAAGGTGGATTATCCGAACCTGCAAAAGTGGGTGCGGGCCGACTTCGATTTTCTCGAGCTCAAACGCATCCTGTCCGACTGGCAGGTCGGCATGCAGGCCGGCGACGGTTGGAATGCGCTGTTCTGGTGTAACCATGACCAGCCGCGGGTGGTGTCGCGGTTTGGTGATGACGCAGAGTACCGCGTGCCGTCGGCGAAGATGCTCGCCACGGCGTTGCACTTTCTCCAGGGCACGCCGTTCGTGTACCAGGGCGAAGAACTGGGCATGACCAATCCGGGTTTCGACCACATCGAGCAATACCGCGATGTGGAAACCTTGAACATTTATCGCCTCAAGCGCAACGCCGGGGTCCCCGAAGCCGAGGCCATGGCGCCGATCATGCAGAAGTCCCGTGACAACGGGCGCACGCCGATGCAATGGAGTGCCGGGCCGAACGCCGGTTTCAGTCCGGTCGAACCCTGGATTGGCGTGCCTGCCAACGCCGCGTTTATCAATGTCGAGCAACAACAAAAAGACGCGACCTCGGTGCTGCATTACTACCGCGAGCTGATCGCCCTGCGTCGCAGCGAAGCCTTGATCCAGGACGGCGTCTACCGCCTGCTGTTGCCTGAGCATCCGCATGTGTGGGCGTACCTGCGCGAAGGGCAGGGAGAGCGCCTGCTGGTGGTCAGCCATTTTTATGCAGGCGACTGCGAGGTGGAGCTGCCCGAAGGCGTCCTCACCCCTGACACGAAACAACGTTGGGTGGTCGGCAACTACGAGGCCGGTGAACACCGTTACCGACGGCTGCGCCTGCGGCCCTACGAGTCGTTCGTGCTGCACCTGAGCGACTGAATAAAAAACTTCCCCTGACCCAGGCAATGCCTGACAGCGAACACGTTGCGCTAGACGCATCGTGAGCCCTTTGTCGTCGGCCAAACGGCAAACAAGGGGGGAAGTCATGGAGCAAACAACAATAAGAAACAATGGAGAGGCGTATGAAAACAACAATAAACCGTGGCCTGGCCGCGTCCTGTATCTGCCTGGCGCTGCCGTTCCCGGTTCAGGCGCTGGAGTTTTCCGGTTATCTGCGCAGTGGCGTCGGCAGCGCGACCAATGGCCGTTCTCAATCCTGTTTCCAACTGCCTGGGGCGCAGACTAAATATCGGTTGGGCAACGAGTGCGAGCAGTACGGGGAGTTGGAGCTGCGCCAGGATCTGTTCACCCTCGACGATGGCTCGGTGTTGAGCGTGGACGGCATGGCGTCGCTGTACAACCGCTACGATCGCACGCCGACCTTCCAAGGTGAAAACGGCGCGGCGCGCATGCCGCAGATGTATGCCCAATGGTCGAACATGCCCAGCCTGAACGGCGGGTCATTGTGGGCCGGCCGGCGGTATTACAAACGCAACGACATCCATATTTCGGATTTCTACTACTGGAACCAGAGCGCCACGGGTGGCGGGATCGAGGATGTGCTGATCGGTGGGCTGAAATACAGCTACGCCTTCTCGCGCAAGGACAACCTCTACCAGAAAGACCCGGTCAACCGGCATGACTTCAACGTCGCCGGTTTCAGGACCAACGCTGGCGGCGAGCTGGAATTTGGCCTGAGTTTCATCGACCGGGCGAACCGTCGTGACGCTCATCGTGGTTGGGCCCTGACCGCCCAGCATGTGCAGCAGGACTTCCTGGGTGGCAAGAATAAACTGGCCTTGCAATACGGCGAGGGCCCCGGCACGGGGCTGGGGTATACCGGCGACACCGGGCTGGACGACAACAACAAGAGTTATCGTCTGGTGGAGTTTTTCGATTGGCAGGTCACGCCGCGTTTTGGCGGGCAGGTGCAGGCGGTGTATCAGAAGGACATTCGCCCCGATGGCGCCGACCAGGACTGGCTGTCGTTGGGGGTTCGCCCGGCGTACGCCATCACCGATCAGTTCAAGCTGGTGGCCGAACTGGGCCACGACCAGGTGCATGCCAACGATGGAACACGCAAGCTGAGCAAATTCACCTTTGCCCCCACCTGGTCGCCCAAGGGCCCGGAATTCTGGGCTCGCCCGGAAATTCGGCTCTATTACACCTACGCCAGTTGGAACGCGGCGGCCCAGCGTGCAGCCAATCAACTGGCCGCCGGCTCGGCGCTGTCCGACACCGGTGTGTTTGGTGGAGCGCGACATGGTTCCAACGTGGGGTTGCAGGTCGAATATTGGTGGAAATGACCCGTGCAGGCGCGGGTCGCTGAGCTGCGTGCCCGCGATGCGAAAAAGAACAGACAGCAGCAGGTAAAGTCATGAACACAACGCAATCCTTGCAATTGCTCGCACCGCTGTCCGGGGTCTTGATGCCTTTGGACAGCGTGCCGGATCCGGTCTTCTCCAGCCGAGTGGTGGGGGATGGCATTTGTATCGATCCAACCTCGCAAACCCTATGCGCGCCGCTGTCCGGTGTCATCGGCACGCTTCAGGACAGCGCCCATGCAGTGAGCATCACTGCTGACAATGGTGTCCAGGTGCTGATGCATATAGGCCTGGACACGGTTAACCTGGCTGGCAAGGGGTTCACTTCGCGGGTGACCATGGGGCAGCGGGTCGAGGCTGGCCAGCCGCTGATCGATTTCGATGCCGACTACATCGCCTTGCACGCACGTAGTCTGTTGACGCTGATGCTGGTGGTCAGTGGCGAGCCCTTCAGCCTGCTTGCGGACGAGGCCACTTGCGTCGAGAGCGGCGTGCCGTTGTTGCAGGTGCGCCCAGGTGAGCAAGGGGCGATCGATGAGGCGCAGCTGGGCACGGTGCTGTTTTCCAGGTCGTTGATCTTATCCAATGAAAGTGGCCTGCATGCCCGTCCTGCCGCGGTACTCGCCCAGGCGGCCAAGGGCTTTGATGCTCATATCCAACTGCATAAGCAGCAAGCCAGCGCCAACGCCAAATCCCTGGTGGCGATCATGGCGTTGCAGACGGCCAAGGGCGACAGTGTGCAGATCAGCGCCGCCGGTGCCCAGGCTGGGCAGGCCATCGAAGCGCTGGAACAATTGTTGCTGTCTGGGTGCGGCGAAACAGTGCGGGCGCCGCTGACACTGGAGCCGATCACCGCCATCGAACCGTCGATGCCCGGTCGGCTACGGGGTGTCTGCGCATCGCCCGGCTCGGCGTTTGGCGAAGTGGTCCGGATCGCCTCCCGAGTATGGGATATCGATGAGGCAGGCGCCGGCATCGAGGTTGAGCAGACGGCGCTGAAGCAAGGGCTGGAGCAGGCGACAAAAGCCTTGAAAGCATTGCAGGACGAGGCGGCAGGCAGCGTCCAGGCACAGATTTTTCGTGCCCATCAAGAGTTGTTGGAAGACCCCACCTTGCTGGAGCAGGCCCAAGCCTTGATCGCCGCGGGCAAGAGCGCGGCGTTCGCCTGGAAAACCGCCACCGAGGCGAGCGCTGCGCTGTTCCAGCAATTGGGCAGCGCTTTGCTGGCCGAGCGCGCAACGGACCTGGCCGATGTCGGGCAACGGGTGCTCAAGTTGATCCTCGGGGTGCAGGACAACGCCTGGAACCTGCCCGAACAGGCGATTCTGGTGGCCGAGCAACTGACGCCCTCCCAGACCGCCAGCCTCGACACCTCACGCATCGCCGGGTTTGTTACCGTGGGCGGTGGCGCCACCAGCCATGTCGCGATCCTGGCCCGGGCGCTGGGCCTGCCCTCGTTGTGTGGCGTGGCGCAAGACGTGCTGGCATTGGAGAACGGCACCCGGGTATTGCTGGACGCCGACAGCGGTGAACTGCATGTGAGCCCGGACCAGGCCCTGATCGACCAACGTCAGGCCGCGAGTGAGCAGCAGCGCCAACGACATCAGCGTGATTTGGAGCAGTCGGCCCAGGCGGCCCTTACCCTGGATGGTCATCGAGTCGAGGTCAGTGCCAATGTCGGGTCGCTGCGGGACGTGGAACAGGCCATGACGCTGGGAGGCGAAGGTGTGGGACTATTGCGCTCCGAACTGCTTTATCTGGATCGTACTCACCCGCCTGGCCATGACGAGCAAGCGGCCCTGTACAGCGCCGTCGCCCGGATCCTTGGGGCTGAGCGCAACCTGGTGGTTCGCACCCTGGATGTGGGCGGGGACAAGCCGCTGGCTTATGTTCCGATGGCTCATGAGACCAATCCATTCCTGGGCATGCGCGGCATTCGCTTGTGCTTGGAACGTCCGCAGTTGTTGCGCGAACAGTTCCGGGCGATTCTTGCCTGTTCGGGGCTTGCGCGGCTGCACATCATGCTGCCCATGGTCACGCAACTGGCGGAGCTGCGCCTGGCGCGGCAGATGCTGGACGAAGAGGTCCGCCAGCTGGGACTCAAGCAGGCGCCGAAGCTGGGTGTCATGATCGAAGTGCCCGCGGCAGCGCTGCTGGCCGACCTGTTTGCCCCGGAGGTGGATTTCTTCTCCATCGGTACCAACGACCTGACCCAATACACCCTGGCCATGGACCGTGACCACCCGCGCCTGGCCAGCCAGGCCGACAGCCTGCACCCTTCGGTGTTGCGCCTGATCGCTCGCACGACCGAGGCGGCTCGCGCCCACGGCAAATGGGTCGGGGTGTGTGGCGCGCTGGCCTCGGAACCCTTGGCGGTGCCGCTGTTGCTGGGGTTGGGCGTGGACGAGTTATCGGTCAGTGTGCCGCTGATTCCGGCGATCAAGGCCTGCGTGCGTAATTGGGATCTGACGGAATGCCGCACGCTCGCTCAACAGGCCTTGGGCCAGGACAGCGCGGAGCAGGTGCGTGACCTCCTGCGTACTCACTCATCCACCGCCAACCCGGCCAACCTGGCCATGGAGCATTGAACATGTTCGACAAACTGCAACGGGCGTTCTGGAAAGCCCTGACCCCGGACCTGGTACCGGAAGAACCCAAGCGGCCGGCAGCGGTTGAAGGGCTGGCGCCGGCCGTCATGGCAGCGTTGGGCGGCGCGGAAAATCTCAAGTCCCATCAGCCCGTGGCGTTGACGCGGCTGCGGGTGGAACTGCGGGATGTGGCACGGATCGATCGGGCAGCGTTGAGCGGCGCCGGTGTGGCGGGAGTGATGACGCTGGACAACGGCGTAGTGCATCTGATTACAGGCCTGCCGGGCTAATTGTCGGAGGGGGGGGCTGCGCCCGAAGCGTCGGACCGGCCCAGCGGGAGCAAGCTCCCTCGCCACAAGAGCGGTCCGGCGAGGGGGGCGTTCGGTGTTTCGCGGGTAATGGAGTTTCTGTCGGGAAATAACCGCCACACGTTTTTTCATCTTCGTTTCCTTACCGTTTCTCATCTGCGGGTGTATCGTATTCGCCTTTTGCGGGCCCACCGGTCCGTCGCAGATGCAGAGGTAGTCGCGTTCATGTCCTTTACCCGTCGCCAAATACTCGGTGGCCTGGCCGGTCTTGTTGTCGTAGGTGTGGGTGCAGGAGGCGCGTCGCGGTATTGGTTGGGCAAAATGGCCGACGCCGAGGCCGGTCACGACTATGAACTGATCGCCGCGCCTCTGGATGTGGAACTGGTGGCCGGGCACAAGACCCAGGCCTGGGCGTTCGGCCCGTCGGCGCCGGGTACCGAACTGCGGGTGCGCCAGGGCGAGTGGTTGCGGGTTCGTTTCATCAACCACCTGCCGGTCGCCACCACCATTCATTGGCATGGCATCCGCTTGCCGCTGGAAATGGACGGCGTGCCCTATGTCTCGCAATTGCCGGTATTGCCGGGTGAGTATTTCGATTACAAGTTCCGCGTGCCCGACGCCGGCAGCTATTGGTATCACCCCCACGTCAACAGCAGTGAAGAGCTCGGGCGTGGGCTGGTGGGGCCGTTGATCATCGAAGAGCGAGAGCCCACCGGTTTCAAGTACGAACAGACCCTGAGCCTCAAGAGCTGGCATGTGGATGAACAGGGCGAGTTCGTCGCGTTCAGCATTCCTCGCGAGGCAGCGCGTGGCGGCACGGCCGGACGATTGTCGACCATCAACGGTGTGCCGCAAGCGGTGATTGACCTGCCGGCCGGGCAGATCACTCGGGTGCGCTTGCTCAACCTCGATAACACGCTGACTTACCGTATCAACATCCCCGGCGTTGAAGCGCAGATCTATGCGCTGGATGGCAACCCTATCGAACCGCGCCCGCTGGGCAAGGAATACTGGCTTGGCCCGGGCATGCGCATTTGCCTGGCGATCAAGGCGCCGCCGGCCGGTGAAGAGTTGTCGCTGCGCAACGGTCCGGTACGCCTGGGTACGTTGCGTTCGGTACCGAACAATGATGCGCCGACGCCATGGCCGCCTGCATTGCCGCCCAACCCGGTGGCCGAGCCGGACCTGGCCAACGCCGAGAAACTCAACTTCAATTTCGAATGGGTCGGCTCGGTGTCGGTCAATGTCGACAACGGCAAGCCGCCGAGCCTGTGGCAGATCAACGGCAAGGCCTGGGACATCACCGACAAGACCTGCGCCGACCGGCCGATCGCCACGCTGAAGAAAGGCCAGAGCTACATTTTTGAATTGAAGAACATGACCCAATACCAGCACCCGATCCATTTGCACGGCATGAGCTTCAAGGTGATTGCGTCGAACCGGCACAAGGTCATCCCGTACTTCACCGACACCTACCTGCTGGGCAAGAACGAGCGGGCGCAGGTGGCGCTGGTGGCGGATAATCCGGGCGTATGGATGTTCCACTGCCATGTGATCGACCACATGGAAACCGGCCTGATGGCCGCCATCGAGGTGGCGTGATGCGCCAGATTCGCCCTGCCAGGATCATCGACCGCAGCCGTGACCAGGATTTCATGCGCGAAGCCCTAGCCCTCGCCGCACAAGGCGCGGCCCTGGGCGAAGTGCCGGTGGGCGCGGTGCTGGTGCAGGACGGTGAAATCATCGGCCGCGGCTTCAACTGCCCGATCAGCGGCCACGACCCCAGCGCCCATGCCGAAATGGTCGCCATCCGTGCCGCGGCCCAGGCGCTGAGCAACTATCGCCTGCCGGGCAGCACGCTCTACGTCACGTTGGAACCGTGCAGCATGTGCGCGGGCCTGATCGTTCATTCGCGCATCGCCCGGGTCGTCTACGGCGCCTTGGAGCCCAAGGCCGGGATTGTGCAGAGCCAGGGGCAGTTTTTCAGCCAGGGCTTTCTGAACCATCGGGTGACGTTCGAGGGTGGGGTGCTGGCTGAGGAGTGCAGCACGGTGCTAAGCGAGTTTTTCAAGGCCAGGCGAGCCAAGCCTTCAGACTGAGCACTTATTTGCGCGCCACAATCACCGCCCGCATCGGCGCCGGCAGCCCTTCGATGGTCTTGCTGTGGTCCGCAGGATCGAGGAAGTCACTCAGCGACTGATATTTCATCCATTCGGTGCTGCGCTGCTCCTCCACGGTCGTCAGGCTCACGTCCACGCAACGCACATCGCTGAACCCGGCGCGGCGCAGCCAGCGCTCCAGCGCCGGGACCGACGGCAGGAACCAGACGTTGCGCATCTGCGCATAGCGATCCTCGGGCACCAGCACCTGATGCTCGTCGCCCTCGATCACCAGGGTTTCCAGCACCAGTTCGCCGCCCTTGACCAGGCAATCCTTCAAGGCCAGCAAATGTTCGATCGGCGAACGGCGGTGGTAGAAAACGCCCATGGAAAACACCGTGTCGAAGCCTTCGAGCTCCGGCGGCAGGGCCTCGAACGGGAACGGCAGGTGCCAGGCGTTGGGCTGCGACAGGTAGCGCTGTACCGCCTGGAACTGACAGAAAAACAGCCAGTTGGGATCAACGCCGATCACCGTGTCGGCCCCGGCGCCGAGCATGCGCCACATGTAGTAGCCATTGCCGCAGCCCACGTCGAGGATGCGCTTGCCTTGGAGGTCGAGGTGCGGCGCCACGCGCGACCACTTCCAGTCCGAGCGCCATTCGGTGTCGACGTACACACCGAACAGGTCGAATGGGCCTTTGCGCCAAGGCGACAGGCCCATCAGCGCGGTACGCATCTGGGCCCGGGTTTCGTCGGAACAATCGGCATCCAGCGTCAGCCCGTTCAGCAGGTCCACGGTGGTGGGCTGCAAGACCGGTAGCGCATCGAGGGCGCTTTGCCAACGCTCCAGATCGCCGTGGCCTTTTTCCATCTTGATGTCGAGCTGCGTTTGCAACGTCACGGCCCAGTCGGCCAGGGGCGTGCCGGCCAGATGGCGGGCGAGGGGGGACAGATCGATCATGGCAGGGCAATCAACGAGGCGAAGTTAAGACATTGGAACCACGGGACGACTTTCGAGAACCCGGCGGCCAGCAGGCGTTCGCGGTGTTCTTCGAGGCTGTCGGGCTTCATGACGTTTTCGATGGCGCTGCGTTTCTGGGCGATTTCCAGTTCGCTGTAGCCGTTGGCGCGCTTGAACGCCACGTGCAGGTCGGTCAGCAGCGCGTGCTCTTCGGCATCGTTGAAGCGCAACTTCTCAGAGAGAATCAGGGCACCGCCGGGCAGCAGCGACTGATGGATGCGGCCCAGGAGGGCGGTGCGCTGGTCGGGCGCGATGAATTGCAAAGTGAAATTCAATGCCACCACCGAGGCCGGCTGGAACGTCAGGGCGAGGATGTCGCCTTCGATCACTTCCACCGGCAGCAGCTCCTGGAACATCGAGTCCTGACCATTTAGGTATTCGCGGCAGCGCTCGACCATGGCCGCCGAGTTATCCACCGCAATCACCCGGCAACCGTCGGTGCGCACATGGCGGCGCAGGGCCTGGGTTACCGCCCCGAGGGACGATCCCAGGTCGTAGAGCACGCTGTTGGGCTGGGCGAATTGCGCCGCGAGTACGCCGAGGTTCTCGACGATGGTCGGGTAGCCTGGCACCGAGCGCTTGATCATGTCCGGGAACACCTGCACCACGTCTTCATTGAAGGCGAAGTCGGGCACCTGGGCCAAGGGTTGGGCGAATAGGCGATCGGGCTCTTTGCTCACGGCGGTTCCAGCGGCTGGGGTGTAGAAAAGGCCGGCATTTTAACCAGAAAGTCGGAGCTTTAGTGCGGCTTTCGGGGAAACGCCGACGCAGTGATTCCCCACTGGCCCAGCCAGTAGCTGACGATGATCAGGTAAGGCGCGGCATGAAAAGGCGCCACGAACCGGTTGATACCGATCAGGCTGTCGGAGAAGACAAAACCCAGCGCTCCGGCGGACGCGAGCAGGGCCGAGCGTTTCGGCACCTCGGTCCCCAAGCGCGCCAGGGCCCTCCAAAGCATTGCGCTGATGACCAGGCCATAGACGACCACCGGTACCAGCAGCGGCCCGAGGCCATTCGACACCAGTATTCCCAACAGCAAGGCGCCGATGAACAAGGCAACGGCCAGCGGCACCAGCGCTGGGCGGCGGCAGTCACTGAGGTAGGCTTTCAAATAGGCCAGGTGCGCCAGCAAGAACGCGCCGAGCCCGAATACAAACAAGTCCCCCGGCCAGGCCAGCAGTACATCGCCCACCACCGAAAAAATCAGCCCCAGGCTGATCCAGCGTCGATATTCGCCTGGCGGCGCGTCGTGCAGCCAGCCGAGCAGGGCCAGCACCGGCATCGGCTTGACCAGCAGGCACAGCAACGTGGCATGCATCGCCAGGCCGTAAAGGTAGGTGGCCGCACCCATCAGCGCGAGGATCAGCCAGCCCACGATCAATCCACCGAAATGGCGCAATCAAACGTTTCCACGGCTGGCACTTCCGGTGCCCAAGGCTGTTGATACGTCAGGCGCAAGCGCCCGGTGCCAATTGCAAAGGCCTGGAAGCGCCAGGTCGAGACCCCGGCGGCCCCGACCACGCCAGCGTCCTCGGGGTTGCGATAGACCTCAGGGCCAAGGCCTTTAAGGACGCCACCGGCCGAGTCCTGGATACTCCAGCGATAGCCCGTGGTGGGGTTGCTCGGCAGGCTCAGGATCAGGTTCTGGCCGCTTTTGAGCTGCACCGGGCATTGGCTCTGTTTTTCCACCGTCACGATGTGTTTCGGCTGTGTGGCGCAGGCGCTCAGCAGGGCGAGGCTGACGGGGACAAGCAGGCGAGTGAGGGACATAAGGGCAACGGCTCCGGCATTCACGACGAACGGCGAGCATAACCGAAGATGCTACTGGGTGTGTCAGGTTGGGATGTGTTGTTGCTGATGTCGCCATCGCGAGCAAGCTCGCTCCCACAGTGGATTTGTGGTGTTCACAGCATTTGTGATCCACACCAAACCCTGTGGGAGCGAGCTAGCTCGCGATGAGGCCGGTACAGCCGCTAGAGGAACATCAAAACAACACCTTCGCCACATCCGCAAACCGCTTGGCAAAGTGCACCGTGACGCCTTCCTTCAGATAGTCCGGCAGTTCCTCGAAGTTGCCGCGGTTGGCTTCTGGCAGGATCAGTTCATTGATCTTCTGCCGGCGCGCGGCGATGACTTTCTCGCGTACACCGCCAATCGGCAGGACATGCCCGGTCAAGGTCAGTTCGCCCGTCATGGCCACGCCTTTCTTCGGTGGCTGGTTGCGCGCCAGGGACAGCAGGGCGCTGGCCATGGTCACGCCGGCGCTCGGGCCGTCCTTGGGCGTGGCCCCTTCCGGTACGTGTAGGTGGACAAAAGCTTCGTCGAAGAACTTCGGATCGCCGCCGAATTGCTTCAGGTGTGAACTGACGTAGCTGTGGGCGATTTCCGCCGATTCCTTCATCACCTCGCCCAGTTGCCCGGTGAGCTTGAAGCCCCGATTGAGCGTGTGGATCCGCGTGGCTTCGATCGGCAGGGTCGCGCCGCCCATGCTGGTCCAGGCCAGGCCGGTGATCACCCCGACGCCGGACAGGACCTGCTCGTTGCGGAACACCGGTTTGCCCAGGGAGGCCTCGAGATCCTTCGGCCCAAGCTTGATCACTGCTTTTGGCTCCTCGATCAGCTTCATCACCGCCTTGCGCACCAGTTTTCCCAGTTGTTTTTCCAGTTGGCGCACCCCGGCTTCACGGGCATAGCCGTCGATCAGGGCCTTGAGGGCGCTGTCGCTGATACTCAGGCTGCCCTTGGACACGCCGGCCTTGGCCAGTTGCTTGGGCCACAAGTGGCGCTTGGCGATGGCAACTTTTTCTTCGGTGATGTAGCCCGACAGGCGAATCACTTCCATGCGGTCCAGCAGCGGGCCGGGGATCGAGTCGAGGGTATTGGCGGTGCACACGAAGAGCACCTTCGACAGGTCCAGTCGCATGTCCAGGTAATGGTCGAGAAATTCGACGTTCTGCTCAGGATCGAGGGTTTCCAGCAGCGCTGAGGCCGGGTCGCCCTGGTAGCTCTGGCCCATCTTGTCGATTTCGTCGAGCATGATCACCGGGTTCATCACTTCGACGTCCTTGAGCGCCTGCACCAACTTGCCCGGCTGGGCGCCGATGTAGGTGCGCCGATGGCCCTTGATCTCGGCTTCGTCGCGCATGCCGCCGACGCTGAAACGGTAGAACGGCCGCCCGAGGGATTCGGCGATGGACTTGCCGACGCTGGTCTTGCCCACGCCGGGCGGGCCCACCAGCAGGACGATCGAGCCGCTGATCTCGCCCTTGTAGGCGCCCACGGCGAGGAATTCCAGGATGCGGTCCTTGATGTCGTCCAGGCCGGCGTGGTGCTGGTCGAGAATCTTGCGTGCATGCTTGAGGTCAAGCTTGTCCTGGCCGTAAACACCCCACGGCACTGACGTTGCCCAGTCCAGGTAATTGCGCGTGACGGCGTATTCCGGAGAACCGGTCTCCAGGATCGAGAGTTTGTTCATTTCCTCTTCGATGCGCTTCTGGGCCTGGGCCGGCAGCACCTTGCCTTCCAAGCGTTGCTCGAACTGCTCCAGATCGGCGCTGCGGTCGTCCTTCGTCAGCCCCAGCTCCTGCTGGATGACCTTGAGTTGTTCCTTGAGGAAGAACTGGCGCTGATGTTCGCCGATCTTGCTGTTGACCTCGGCGGAAATCTCCTTCTGCAACCGCGCGACCTCGACTTCCTTGCGCAGCATCGGCAGGACTTTCTCCATGCGCTTGAGCATCGGCACGCAATCGAGCACTTCCTGCAGCTCGCTGCCGGTGGCGGAAGTGAGGGCGGCGGCGAAATCGGTCAGCGGCGATGGGTCATTGGGGCTGAAGCGGTTGAGGTAGTTCTTCAGCTCTTCGCTGTACAGCGGATTGAGCGGCAGCAGTTCCTTGATCGCATTGATCAGCGCCATGCCATAGGCCTTGACCTCGTCGGTCGGCTCGCTTGGCTGGTGCGGATACTCGACTTCCACCAGGTAAGGCGGGCGATGGTGCTTGAGCCAGGTGCGGATGCGTACGCGGGTCAGGCCCTGGGCGACGAACTGCAATTTGCCGGCTTCCCGGCTGGCGTGGTGCACCTTCACCAGCGTGCCGTAGAGCGGCAGCTTCGAGGTGTCGAAATGACGTGGGTCTTCCTGGGGCGAGTCCATGAAGAACAGCGCCAGGGAGTGATGTTCGGACTTGGCCACCAATTCCAGCGTTTCGGCCCACGGTTCTTCGTTGACGATGACCGGCAGCACCTGGGCGGGGAAGAACGGACGGTTGTGGATTGGAATGATGTAGACCTTGTCCGGCAGGCTCTGGCCGGGCAGGGCCAGGCCGGTGCCGGAAGAAGTATGTTCGATGTGCTCGGATTCAGCGTATTCGTTCGTCGCTTCAGTAGAGTGCTGGTCGCTCATGGGGCACCTGCGCAATGGAGTATGGATCTTAGATGGGGCAGGTGGGGGGTGGTTTCAATGGGGGGAGTTGTCAGCTGTTATTTCACTGACTCCCGTTCAGGTCGGCGACAGGTCGGCGTGGCGAGGGAGGTTGGTCCCTCGCCACGGAGACTTCAGGAAATCCGGTTCAAGTCGTTATGACGCGTTTCCTTCAGGCATAGCACCGCGATCACGCTGAGCACCGCGGCAGCGGAGACATAGCCGCCGACGTAGCTCAGGCCGCCCATCGCCACCAGCTTCTGAGCGAAGAACGGCGCCGCCGAGGCGCCGACGATGCCGCCCAGGTTGTACGCCGCCGAGGCACCGGTGTAGCGCACATGCGTAGGAAACAGCTCCGGCAGCAATGCGCCCATGGGGGCGAAGGTCACGCCCATCAGGAACAGTTCGATGCACAGGAACAGCGCCACGCCACCCGTCGACCCTTGGGTCAGCAGGGGTTCCATGAGAAAACCCGAGGCCACCGCCAGCAGGCCGCCACCAATGAGCACCGGCTTGCGGCCATACCGGTCGCTCGCCCAGGCCGACAGCGGCGTGGCAGCGGCCATGAACAACACCGCGAAGCACAGCAGGCCGAGGAAGGTCTCGCGGCTGTAGCCCAGACTCGCGACGCCATAGCTCAGGGAAAATACCGTGGAGATATAAAACAGGGCGTAGCACACCACCATCGCGGCCGCGCCAAGCAGTGTCGGCGCCCAGTACTGGCTGAACAGCTCGACCAGAGGGATTTTTACCCGTTCCTGGCGGGCCATGGCGCTGGCGAACACCGGCGTCTCGTGGAGCTTGAGGCGTACGTAGAGGCCGACGATCAGTAACACGGCGCTGAGCAGGAACGGAATTCGCCAGCCCCAGGAGCGGAACTGCTCGTCATCCAGGGTCATGGCCAAGGTCAGGAACAACCCGTTCGCCGCCAGGAAGCCGATGGAAGGACCCAATTGGGGAAACATGCCGAACCAGGCGCGCTTGCCTTTGGGCGCGTTTTCGGTGGCCAGCAAAGCCGCGCCGCCCCATTCTCCGCCGAGCCCCAGGCCCTGGCCGAAACGCAGCAGGCACAGGAGGATGGGAGCCCAGGCACCAATGCTGGCGTAGCCGGGCAGCACACCGATGAGGGTGGTGCACACGCCCATCAACAGCAGCGAGGCCACGAGTGTCGATTTGCGTCCGATCCGATCGCCGAAATGGCCGAACAGCGCCGAGCCCAGCGGGCGGGCGAGAAACGCGATGCCGAAGGTCAGGAAGGACGACAGCATCTGTGCCGTGCCTGAGGTCTGCGGGAAGAATACCGGGCCGATCACCAGGGCGGCGGCGGTGGCATAGACGTAGAAATCGTAGAATTCGATGGCGGTGCCGATGAAGCTCGCGGTCGCCACTCGAGTGGCGGAGTTGGTTGGCTCGACAGGCACGGCGTCGTTGCAGGTAGTGGTTGTCATGCGGTTATCCCTGACAGTCATGTGCTCCGTTGGAGCGAATTATTATGGTCGAACACCCAGGGATGTGGGGTGGGCGCTGTCGCTGTTTCGGGTAGGAACAGTCGCAGGGCTGAAGCGGATATAGCCGGTGAGCGGCCCGGAACCGTCTTGATGCAGGGTAGGCACCGGGTTCGGGCAAGGCTGGGTAAGCGGATTGAGTATAAGAAGGAGGCTAACGAATCAACAAGTGAACCGGAACACAATATTGAAGCGCGCACAGGGCACTGGTTAGAGGACCACTGGCACCGTACTGTTATGCCACACCAGCACCTGGCTGACGCGGTTATCAACGGTTTCGATGATTTCCAGCCGGTAGCGGCCGATCTTCAGGCACACCGGGCTCTCGGGGATGGTTTCCAGCGCTTCGGTCACCAGGCCATTGAGGGTCTTGGGCCCATCGCAAGGCAAATGCCAGCCGAGGGTCTTGTTCAGCTCGCGGATCGATGCCGCGCCATCGATCATCAAGCGTCCGTCGGGCTGGGGATGGACGTGGGGGTTGTCGAGGCTGTGCTCGCTTTCGAACTCGCCGACGATTTCCTCGAGGATGTCCTCCAGGGTCACGATACCCAGCACTTCACCATATTCATCTACCACCATGCCCAGGCGCCGCTGCTGCTTGTGAAAGTTGAGCAACTGCAACTGCAGTGGGGTGCTTTCGGGAACGAAGTAAGGTTCGTGGCAGGCAGCCAGCAGTGCTTCCTTGGTCAGGCTCGCATCTGCCAGCAAATGGCGAACCTGACGGGTATTGAGTACCGCTTCGACCTGGTTGATATCGCTATGGAACACCGGTAGGCGGGTACGCCGATTCAGGCGCAACTGGTCGATGATGTCGCCAATGGGGTCGTCGAGGTTGATCCCATCCACCTCGCTACGAGGTACGAGGATGTCGTTGACGGTGATGTTGTCCAGCGCATGGATGCCGGAAACCGGATGGACCCGACCGCTGCCCTGTTCCTGCTCATGCTCGGTGCGCGGCGCCGCGGGCATTTCATCATCGCTTTGCTGGACCGCGCCGGCCTTGCGGGCAAAGGGGCGCAGCAGCAGTTGGCTGAGGCCATCGAGCAGCCAGGCCGCCGGATAAAGGATTTTCAATGGCATGCCGAGCAAACCGTTGCCCAGGCCCAGCACTGCATCGGGATGACGGGTGGCAAGGGTGCGCGGCAGGTAATCGGCGAACACCAGCAGGGCGGCACTGGTGCCGAGCCAAGCCAGCCACGGACCGTTTTCCAACCAGGTGAAAATAGCCAGCCATGTGCCGATGACCACGGCGAGGGCGCGACAGAGGGTATTGCAGAGGATCAGGCTGGCCAGCGGGAAATTCAGCTTCGCCAAGGGCTTGTCGCCGGCGCGCGAGGCCCTGCGTTGGGCGAGCAGATGTTGCTGGGCGGCTTCGATGGCCGTGAACAAGGCTGACCAGAGGATCAGCACCACCATCACCGCAAACAATGGCCCCAAGGGCAGCCTATCCATCAGCGTCGTCCGTCAGACATGCAGGATGTATTCGCGGACCAGCTTGCTGCCGAAATAGGCCAGCATCAGCAGGCAGAACCCTGCCAGGGTCCAGCGGATGGCCTTGTGGCCACGCCAGCCGAGGCGGTTGCGGCCCCACAGCAGCACGCTGAACACGACCCACGCCAGGCACGCCAGCAGCGTCTTGTGCACCAGATGCTGGGCGAACAGGTTCTCGACGAACAGCCAGCCGGAGATCAGCGACAGTGACAGCAGGGTCCAGCCTGCCCAAAGGAAACCGAACAGCAGGCTCTCCATGGTTTGCAGCGGCGGGAAATTGCGGATCAGCCCGGACGGGTGCTTGTGCTTGAGTTGGTGGTCCTGGACCAGCAGGAGCAACGCCTGGAACACCGCGATGGTAAACAGGCCGTAGGCGAGGATCGACAGAAGGATGTGAGCGAGGATGCCCGGCTCTTCATCGATGATCTGCACGGTGCCAGAGGGCGCGAACTGCGCCAGCAACACTGTGGCCAGCCCCAGCGGGAAAAGCAGCACCAGCAGGTTTTCCACCGGGATGCGCGAGCAGGCCAGTAGCGTCAGGGCGATTACGGCGACGGCGATCAGGCTGGCGGCGTTGAAGAAATCCAGGCCCAGGCCGATCGGCGTCATCAAGTGGGTGAACAGGCTGACCGCATGGCCGAGCACCGCCAGCACGCCGAGCGTGACCAGCAGGCGCTTGTTCGCCTTGGCACCGGTGGCCAGGCGGGTGCCCTGATAGAAGGTCGCAGCGGCATAAAGACAAGCGGCGGCGAGGGTAGCAAGCAAGCTGGGTGACAAGGGGAGCATAAATCCTGTTAGGCAGGCCCGAAAGGCGCTGAGTTTGGCATAGAACCGCTACCGCACGAAAGACCGCCGCAACTGACAGCAAGGTGTACGTCGCACGCTTCTTCGCTATAATCCGCGACCTGCCCACGCCGCAGGCTCGCCGAGCACATATTTCACGGTCTGGGCCGCCATTATCCCGGTCTCATCTGGGCCTGAAAGGATCGCGCATGTTTGAAAACCTAACCGACCGTCTCTCGCAGACGCTGCGCCATGTCACCGGCAAGGCGAAACTGACCGAGGACAACATCAAAGACACCTTGCGCGAAGTGCGCATGGCGTTGCTCGAAGCCGACGTCGCGCTGCCGGTGGTCAAGGACTTCGTCAATTCGGTGAAGGAACGCGCCGTCGGCACCGAAGTGTCGCGCAGCCTGACGCCGGGCCAGGCCTTCGTGAAGATCGTCCAGGCCGAGCTCGAAAGCCTGATGGGCGCTGCCAACGAAGACCTGAACCTGAGCGCCGTGCCGCCAGCGGTGGTGCTGATGGCTGGTCTCCAGGGCGCGGGCAAGACCACCACTGCCGGCAAGCTGGCGCGCTTCCTTAAAGAGCGCAAGAAGAAGTCGGTGATGGTGGTGTCTGCGGACATCTACCGCCCGGCGGCGATCAAGCAGCTGGAAACCCTGGCCAACGACATCGGCGTGACGTTCTTTCCGTCCGACCTGAGCCAGAAGCCGGTGGACATCGCCCAGGCGGCTATTAAAGAAGCAAAACTGAAATTCATCGACGTGGTCATCGTCGATACCGCCGGTCGCCTGCACATCGATGAAGAGATGATGGGCGAGATCAAGGCACTGCATGCCGCGATCAACCCCGTGGAAACCCTGTTCGTGGTCGATGCCATGACCGGCCAGGACGCGGCCAACACCGCCAAGGCCTTCGGTGATGCGCTGCCGCTGACCGGCGTGATCCTGACCAAGGTCGACGGCGACGCCCGTGGCGGTGCCGCGCTGTCGGTGCGTGCCATAACCGGCAAGCCGATCAAGTTCATCGGCATGGGCGAGAAGAGCGAAGCGCTCGAGCCGTTCCATCCTGAGCGGATCGCGTCGCGTATCCTCGGCATGGGCGACGTGCTCAGCCTGATCGAGCAGGCCGAACAGACCCTCGACAAGGACAAGGCCGACAAACTGGCCAAGAAGCTGAAGAAGGGCAAGGGCTTCGATCTCGAAGACTTCCGTGACCAACTGCAACAAATGAAGAACATGGGCGGCCTCGGCGGCCTCATGGACAAACTGCCGAACATCGGCGGCGTGAACCTGGCGCAAATGGGCAACGCCCAGGGCGCGGCTGAAAAGCAGTTCAAGCAGATGGAAGCCATCATCAACTCCATGACCCCGGCCGAGCGCCGCGACCCTGAGCTGATCAGCGGTTCGCGAAAGCGCCGTATCGCCATGGGTTCCGGCACCCAGGTGCAGGACATCGGTCGCTTGATCAAGCAGCACAAGCAGATGCAGAAGATGATGAAGAAATTCTCCGCCAAGGGCGGGATGGCCAAGATGATGCGCGGCATGGGCGGTATGTTGCCCGGTGGCGGCATGCCGAAAATGTAAAGAATCTGCGCCGGCTGTCATGTCGGCGTTGCCCCGCACGGAAGCGGGGATCTCCAGCAAACCCGCACTGCGCGGGAGCTGATCTGCCGTTTTTCATGACGGCTCTATGGCAAATCTTGATCGCACGGCGCCAGGCGCCGGAAAAAGTCATTTGCAAAAGTCCGGATATTCCTTAGAATATGCGGCCTTTCGGGCACCTATGCCCGCTGTGCATTTAGATTTGCAGCACCGACTACAGGAACGATGTTCACATGCTAACAATCCGTCTTGCCCTTGGCGGCTCCAAAAAGCGCCCGTTTTACCACCTGACCGTAACCGACAGCCGCAACCCGCGCGACGGTTCCCACAAGGAACAGGTTGGTTTCTTCAACCCTGTTGCCCGTGGTCAGGAAGTTCGTCTGTCCGTGAACCAAGAGCGCGTAGCCTACTGGCTGAGCGTTGGTGCACAACCTTCTGAGCGCGTTGCTCAGTTGTTGAAGGAATCGGCTAAGGCCGCGGCCTGAGCAGTATGAACGCGACGCCAAATGATGCCGGTGATTTGATCGTTGTCGGCAAGATCTATTCTGTACATGGCGTTCGCGGCGAAGTGAAGGTGTATTCCTTTACTGATCCGATTAAGAACCTGTTGGACTACAAAACCTGGACGCTCAAGCGCGAAGGTAGCGTGAAACAGGTGGAGCTGGTCAGCGGACGCGGGAACGACAAGTTCCTGGTCGCGAAGCTCAAGGGTCTCGATGATCGTGAAGAAGCGCGTCTTCTGGCCGGTTATGAGATCTGCGTGCCGCGCAACCTGTTCCCTGAACTGACCGACGGCGAGTACTACTGGTACCAGCTGGTGGGTCTGAAGGTCATCGACCACCTCGGGCAATTGCTCGGGAAAATCGATCACCTGCTCGAGACCGGTTCGAACGATGTCATGGTGGTCAAGCCTTGCGTCGGCAGCCTGGATGATCGCGAGCGCCTGTTGCCCTATACCGAGCAATGCGTGTTGGCCGTCGACCTTGAAGCTGGCGAGATGAAGGTGGAATGGGATGCGGATTTCTAAACGTGGCTAATTTGCGCGTTGAAGTGATCACGCTGTTTCCCGAGATGTTTTCCGCCATCAGCGAATACGGCATAACCAGCCGCGCGGTGAAACAGGAGCTGTTGCAGCTAACCTGTTGGAATCCGCGGGACTACACCACGGATCGGCATCACACTGTGGACGATCGCCCGTTTGGCGGTGGTCCGGGCATGGTGATGAAGATCAAGCCCCTGGAAGATGCACTGGTTCAGGCCAAGGCGGCAGCAGGGGAGGGTGCGAAGGTGATCTACCTGTCGCCCCAAGGCCGCCAACTGACTCAGTCGGCGGTACGCGAGCTGGCGAATTCGGATGCATTGATCCTGATTGCCGGCCGTTATGAAGGCATTGACGAGCGTTTCATTGAAGCTCATGTCGATGAAGAGTGGTCGATTGGCGACTATGTACTGTCTGGCGGCGAGCTGCCGGCGATGGTCCTGATCGACGCGGTTACACGACTGCTGCCTGGAGCTTTAGGGCATGCGGATTCCGCCGAGGAAGATTCCTTTACGGATGGTCTGCTGGATTGCCCGCACTACACCCGACCGGAGGTGTATGCGGATCAGCGTGTTCCCGACGTGTTGCTAAGTGGCAACCACGCGCACATCCGGCGTTGGCGTTTACAGCAGTCCCTTGGTCGGACCTATGAACGACGCGCCGATCTTCTGGAAAGCCGCTCGCTTTCTGGAGAAGAGAAGAAGCTGCTCGAGGAATACATCCGCGAGCGGGACGATAGTTAACAACGTATCGATGGTAAGTCCACTGACTTGCCTTAGGAGCACAGCATGACTAACAAAATCATCCTTGCACTCGAAGCAGAGCAGATGACCAAAGAGATCCCTACCTTTGCCCCAGGCGACACCATTGTCGTCCAGGTGAAAGTGAAGGAAGGCGACCGTTCGCGTCTGCAGGCGTTCGAAGGCGTTGTTATCGCCAAGCGTAACCGCGGCGTAAACAGTGCATTCACCGTTCGTAAAATCTCCAACGGTGTTGGCGTAGAGCGTACTTTCCAGACCTACAGCCCGCAAATCGACAGCATGGCTGTCAAGCGTCGCGGTGACGTACGTAAAGCCAAGCTGTACTACCTGCGTGACCTGTCGGGTAAAGCAGCTCGCATCAAGGAAAAACTGGCTTAAGTCCAGCTTCCGATGCAAAAAAAGCAGCCTGCGGGCTGCTTTTTTGTTGCCTGCGATTTGTGCTTTGAGCACTCTTCTCTCGTCATTTTTATGCAATGCAGTCTTCGCTAGCTCATGAGTCTTTATGCCAGCCATCGATCATCCGCTGATAGACCAGTTCCTCGACGCCCTGTGGCTGGAGAAGGGGCTGTCCGATAATACCCGTGGCGCCTATCGCAGCGACTTGGCCCTGTTCAACGGCTGGTTACAGGAACAGAACCTGGAGTTGGCCAATGCCGGCCGGGAGCTGATCCTTGATCATCTGGCGTGGCGCCTGGAACAGAACTACAAACCGCGCTCCACCGCACGATTTCTTTCCGGTCTGCGTGGTTTCTATCGCTATTTGCTGCGGGAAAAGGTAATAGCGGTAGACCCGACCTTGCGCGTGGAAATGCCGCAACTGGGCCGTCCGCTGCCAAAATCCTTGTCTGAAGCGGATGTGGAGGCGCTGCTGGCAGCCCCCGACCTCAGCGATCCCATCGGCCAGCGCGACCGGGCCATGCTCGAGGTGTTGTACGCCTGTGGTTTGCGGGTGACTGAACTGATCAGTTTGACGCTGGAGCAAGTGAACCTGCGCCAGGGCGTGCTGCGGGTGATGGGCAAGGGCAGCAAGGAGCGGTTGGTGCCGATGGGCGAGGAAGCGATCGTCTGGGTCGAGCGCTACATGCGCGATGCCCGCCATGACCTGCTGGGCGGGCGTCCCAGCGATGTGCTGTTTCCGAGCCTGCGCGGCGAGCAAATGACCCGCCAGACTTTCTGGCACCGCATCAAGCACCAGGCCAAGGTGGCCGGGATCAACAAGTCACTTTCGCCCCACACCTTGCGCCATGCCTTCGCTACACACCTTCTCAACCACGGCGCTGACCTGCGAGTCGTGCAGATGCTGCTGGGACACAGCGACTTATCCACAACCCAGATCTATACCCATGTGGCTCGGGCGCGGTTGCAAGACTTGCATGCCAAGCACCATCCGCGCGGTTGAAGGGGGACTCCCTCGCCACAGTGTTGTCTTGCGACAGGTGAATTCGGCCACGCGGGCCTTATGTGGTAGGCTTCTACGGTTTGCACAGTGGGCGGCTTGAACCCGAATCCATGCGTCGGTGTTCCCCGCCTATTTGTTCGCCTCAGGAGTCCTCATGCGTTTGATCCAGATGTTCACCGCCGCCGCCATTGCGTTGGCCAGTACCTTTGCCATCGCCGACGACGCGGCTGACCAGGCTATCCGCAAGAGCCTGGCCAACCTCGAGCTTGAAGTGCCGATCGAAACCATTTCTGCCAGCCCCATGTCCGGGCTCTATGAAGTCAAGCTCAAGGGCAGCCGCGTGCTGTATGCCAGCGCTGACGGTCAGTACATCGTCCAGGGCAATCTGTTCGCACTCAAGGATGGCAAGCCGGTCAACCTCACCGAGATCACCGAGCGCCAGGGCATCTCCAAATTGATCAACGGCATCCCGGTCGCGGAAACCGTGGTCTACCCGGCAATCGGCGAAACCAAGTCGCACATCACTGTGTTCACCGACACCACCTGTCCTTACTGCCACAAGCTGCACGCGGAAGTGCCGGAGCTGAACAAGCGTGGCATCGAAGTGCGTTATGTGGCGTTCCCGCGCCAGGGCCTGGGCTCGCCGGGCGATGAACAGTTGCAGGCGGTGTGGTGCTCCAAGGACAAGAAAGCGGCCATGGACAAGATGGTCGATGGCAAGGAAATCAAGGCCGCCAAGTGCGAGAACCCGGTTTCCAAGCAGTTCGCCCTCGGTCAGTCCATCGGCGTCAACGGCACACCGGCCATCGTTTTGGCCGACGGCCAGGTGATTCCGGGCTATCAGCCGGCGCCGCAAGTCGCCAAACTGGCCCTGGACGCAAAATGACCTGCGTCGATCCGCTTTTGAAGATCACGGCTCGGCGAAAGCGTTCGTCGGGCCGTTAAACACAAAGTCGCGTTGCTGCGCGGCTGTATTTCACGGCCGACCTTGCGTCGGCCGTTTCATGGGGAGTCAAGAGTGAATCCGGTCAAAGTAGGCATCTGTGGGTTAGGTACCGTCGGTGGCGGCACCTTCAACGTACTTCAGCGCAACGCCGAGGAAATTGCTCGTCGTGCCGGGCGTGGAATCGAAGTGGCACAAATTGCCATGCGCACGCCAAAGCCTCAGTTCCAGACGACCGGTATTGCGATTACCAACGATGTGTTCGAAGTGGCCACGAACCCTGAGATCGACATCGTGATAGAGCTGATGGGCGGCTATACCGTTGCCCGAGAGCTGGTACTCAAGGCCATCGAGAATGGCAAGCATGTGGTCACCGCGAACAAGGCGCTTATTGCCGTTCACGGTAATGAAATTTTCGCCAAGGCGCGCGAGAAGGGTGTGATCGTGGCGTTCGAAGCCGCCGTGGCGGGTGGCATCCCAGTGATCAAGGCGATTCGCGAAGGCCTGTCGGCCAACCGTATCAACTGGGTTGCGGGGATCATCAACGGCACCGGCAACTTCATCCTCACCGAGATGCGCGAAAAAGGGCGCACCTTCGAGGATGTACTCACCGAAGCCCAGGCCCTGGGTTATGCCGAGGCCGATCCGACCTTCGACGTGGAAGGCATCGACGCAGCGCACAAGCTGACGATCCTGGCTTCCATCGCCTTTGGTATTCCGCTGCAGTTCGACAAGGCCTACACCGAAGGCATCACCAAGCTGACCACGGCCGACGTGAACTATGCCGAAGCCCTGGGCTACCGCATCAAGCACCTGGGCGTGGCACGCAGCACCGCCACTGGCATCGAATTGCGCGTACACCCGACGCTGATCCCGGCCGATCGTTTGATCGCCAACGTCAACGGTGTAATGAACGCAGTGATGGTCAACGGCGATGCCTCCGGCTCGACGCTGTTCTACGGCGCTGGCGCCGGCATGGAGCCGACGGCCTCCTCGGTGATCGCCGACCTGGTGGACGTGGTTCGCGCCATGACCTCCGACCCGGAGAACCGTGTGCCACACCTGGCCTTCCAGCCGGATTCGTTGTCGGCCCATCCGATTCTTCCGATCGACGCGTGCGAAAGTGCCTATTACTTGCGCATCCAGGCCAAGGACCATCCCGGTGTGCTGGCCCAGGTGGCGAGCATTCTTTCGGAACGTGGCATCAACATCGAGTCGATCATGCAGAAGGAAGTCGAGGAACACGACGGCCTGGTGCCGATGATCCTGCTGACCCATCGCGTGGTCGAGCAGCGCATCAACGATGCGATCGCCGCGTTGGAAGCGCTCCAGGGGGTCGTTGGCCCAGTGGTCCGTATCCGCGTCGAACACTTGAACTGAAGCAGTTGTGAGCGGCAAGCTGCAAGCTCCAGGTAAAGGCAGATCCGCTTTTACTTGAGGCTCGTAGCTTACCGCTTACAGCTCAAACCGAAGGTTTGCCCCTATGCGCTATATCAGTACCCGCGGCCAGGCACCGGCCCTGAATTTCGAAGATGTCCTGCTGGCCGGCCTGGCCACGGATGGCGGCCTCTACGTGCCGGAAAACCTGCCGCGCTTCACCCAGGAAGAAATCGCCTCCTGGGCTGGCCTGCCTTACCACGAGCTGGCATTCCGAGTGATGCGCCCGTTTGTCGCCGGCAGTATTCCGGACGCCGATTTCAAGAAGATCCTGGAAGAGACCTATGGCGTTTTTTCCCACAATGCTATCGCACCGCTGCGTCAGCTCAACGGTAACGAATGGGTGATGGAGCTGTTCCACGGCCCGACCCTGGCGTTCAAGGACTTCGCGCTGCAACTGCTCGGCCGCCTCCTGGACTACGTGTTGCAAAAGCGTGGCGAGCGTGTGGTGATTGTCGGTGCAACGTCCGGCGACACCGGTTCGGCCGCCATCGAAGGCTGCAAGCATTGCGAGAACGTCGACATTTTCATCCTGCACCCGCACAACCGTGTCTCGGAAGTGCAGCGTCGGCAGATGACGACGATTTTCGGCGATAACATCCACAACATCGCCATCGAAGGCAACTTCGATGATTGCCAGGAAATGGTCAAGGCCAGCTTCGCCGACCAGAGCTTCCTCAAGGGTACCCGTCTGGTAGCGGTTAACTCGATCAACTGGGCGCGGATCATGGCCCAGATCGTCTACTACTTCCATGCGGCCCTGCAGTTGGGTGGCCCGGCCCGTTCGGTGGCGTTCTCGGTGCCGACCGGCAACTTCGGCGATATCTTTGCCGGGTACCTGGCGCGCAACATGGGGCTGCCGATCAATCAATTGATCGTCGCCACCAACCGCAACGACATCCTGCACCGCTTCATGAGTGGCAACCAGTACGTCAAGGAGACCCTGCACGCCACGCTGTCGCCGTCGATGGACATCATGGTGTCGTCGAACTTCGAGCGCCTGCTGTTCGACCTGCACGGTCGCAACGGCGCGGCGATTGCGGGCCTGATGGATAGCTTCCGCCAGGGCGGTGGTTTCAGCGTCGAAGCGGAGCGCTGGACAGAAGCCCGTAAACTGTTCGATTCCCTGGCGGTGGATGACGCGCAGACCTGCGAAACCATCGCCGAGGTGTTCGAGCAGAGCGGTGAGTTGCTCGACCCGCACACTGCCATCGGTGTGAAGGCCGCGCGCGAGTGCCGCCGTAGCCTGGATATCCCGATGGTCATCTTGGGCACCGCTCATCCGGTCAAGTTTCCTGAAGCGGTGGAGAAAGCTGGCGTAGGAAAAGCGCTTGAGCTGCCTGCACATCTTTCGGATTTGTTTGAGCGAAACGAGCGTTGCACAGTGTTGCCCAATGACTTGAAAGCCGTGCAGGCCTTTGTCAGTCAGCATGGCAACCGCGGCAAGCCTCTCTGACGTCTCGCAGTTGTCACATTTTGAAGCCCGTCTACTGACGGGCTTTCTTGTTTCTGCATGCCAAACTGACCGGGTTTCCGCCCTTGGAGGGACGGGCGGGTAATCTCGAAGGAAGTGCAGATGTTGTTCTTTAACCGATGCAAACCAGCGATGAGCTGGATGATGGGCCTGATGTTGTTGTGTTGGGCGCAAGGGGGAGGCGCGGCTCAGTTGGCGGCTTCTGGCAAACCACCGTTCGAAGCCGGCGGGCGGCTTGCGCTCGATGACCAGGAACTTGAATGGGTCAGGGAGAACCCTCGCGTTGTCGTCGCCTCGATGCAGTTTCCTTTGTACCTGTTCAAAAATGAACGCGGGCAGTGGAATGGGCTGAACGACGACATTCTCCGGCGTATCGGACACATGACCGGACTTGAATTCGTCCACCGGGAATCGTTCTCTCCCGATCGGTTGATCGCCATGTTGGAAAATGGCGAGGCCGACATGACGACCACCCTGGCGATGAACGACGAGCGCCGGGCGTTCTTGAGTTTCAGCCATGCATTCGGAGGTTCTGGCTGGGTTTTCGTCGGACGTAGTTCAGAACCCGCGCTTCGTTCCCTGAAGCAACTCGAGGGCAAAGTCTTGGCGTTGCCGGCACGGCATGCGTTGGAGACGGAGATCCGGCGCAACCATCCGGCCATCGAGTTGCGCACGGTCAAGACGTACGCTGAGGCACGGGCGTTGGTGGAAAGCCGTGAAGCCTACGCCACCATTGAGAATGAAACCGGCGCGCACCTGTACCCTGCGGGGCAACTGCGGGTAGGAAGCAACCTCGAAGGCAGGTGGGAACCGGACTATCTGGCTGTGCGACAAGACCTGCGCCCGTTGTTGAGTATCCTGAACAAGGCGCTGGAAGCGTTCCCGGCCGAGGAGATGCGTGCGCTGCGTTCCAAATGGCTGACAGGGATTGCCCCCCTTCAGGCATCATCTTCCTGGTTGCGCCCAACCCGATGGGGCTACTGGTGCGTGGTCGTGTTCGGGGTGTTCGGCCTGTTATCGCTGATGTCTCTGTTGTGGAATCGCCGCATGCAATTCCAGATCGACCAGCGCCTGAGGGTCGAGGCAGTCCTGAACGATCAACTCAAGTTCCAACGAGCCTTGATGGATGCGATTCCCGATCCGATCTTCATTCGCGACCTGGAAGGACGTTTGATCATGTGCAACAAAAGCTATGAGGATCAGTTCGATACTCGCTTCGAGAAGCTGCAGGGCACGCGCCTGACTGACTCCGCGGCATTTCCAGCGGCAACCGCCGAATTGTTGCATGGGGAGTTGATGGAGCAGTTGCAAACCCGTCAACCGCGCTTCGTCGACCGCCAACTGATGTTCAGCGGTGGATTGCGGGATATCTATCATTGGTCAGTGCCGTTTTATGGTGCCGATGGCCAGTTGCGCGGTCTGCTGGGGGGCTGGGTCGATGTCAGGCGCCGGTGGGGCCGCAACCGGTTGCTCGCTTGATCGAATCGCTTAAGAACCTGTTGCCTGCCTGTCATATTGGACGCGCATGCTCGGTTGAACAGGCCGCGAACGTATCGGTTCGTTGCGCTGGCAGAACTTTCAGCCAGGGCCCACGGTCACTTATTGTGCAGTTGTTTTTTCGGACTATTGAAGGGTGATCGAATGGAAAGTATCAGCCTGTTGCTGAATGAAGCCTTGAACCCGTATCAGGTCACGCTCACTCCCTCCGGCGCCAAGGGCGAATGCCTGGTAACGCTGAAGAACCCCTCCGGGGCGATCATGGTCGAGCGCTTGTTCAACCAGGCCCAACTTGCCGACAAGCGCCAATTGACCGATGTGGTCGATGGGCTGCACCGCGATGTACTGATCGCCGAGGGGCGCCTGGAGCCTTGTGTGATCGCGGCTTTGCGTAATCTGGCACGTGACAAGGTCATGGCTGCCCCTAATTGAGCGATGTTCTGAGGGAACCTTCCTACATCCTAGTGAGTCAGAACTTTTACCAACAAGAGCAGGCATTGTGCTCCGGTGCTTGTCGCTTGTTGCACGGACCTTGAATGGTCACGTTTAACCCCGAGTTGTCTCCCCACTTCTCGGGGTTTCTTTTTGCCTGGGATTTGTCGTCCCGGGGAGTTCCGCGGGACGTATCAAATGGCGCCATCGGTGCGCAGCCTGGAAATCTGCTGTGCATCGTAGCCAAGCTCGCCAAGTACTTGAGCCGTGTGTTCACCCAACGTCGGCCCCACCCATTCGGATGTGCCCGGCGTGTCCGACAGTTTCGGTACGATGCCAGGCATTTTGAACGCCTTGCCGTCCGGCAGCTTGGCCTGCAAGAACATTTCCCGGGCGAGAAACTGCGGGTCGCTGAACATGTCTTCGGCGCTGAAGATCCGACTGGCCGGCACTCCGGCCTGGTTCAGCTGTTCGATGACAGCGTCCAGCGGCAGTGAATTGACCCAGCGATCGATCACGCCGTAGAGCTCGTCGCGGCGATTGTCGCGTCCATCGTTGCTGGCCAGTTGCGGGTCGTTGGCCAGGTCGTCGCGCCCGATGATTTGCATGAAGCGCTTGAAGATTGCGTCGCCATTGGCGCCGATCTGCACGTGCTTGCCGTCAGCGCTGGTATGGATGGACGACGGAGTGATGCCAGGCATGATGTTGCCGGTGCGCTCGCGGATGAAGCCGAACACATCGAATTCCGGCACCATGCTTTCCATCATGGCGAATATCGCTTCATACAGCGCCACGTCCACCACTTGCCCAGTCCCGCCGTTCACCTCGCGATGACGCAAGGCCATCAGCGCGCCGATGACGCCCCAGAGCGCGGCAATGGAGTCGCCGATGGAAATCCCCGTGCGCACCGGCGGGCGGTCCTCGAAACCCGTGATGTAGCGCAGGCCGCCCATGGATTCGCCGACGGCGCCAAATCCGGGCTGATCTTTCATCGGCCCGGTCTGCCCGAACCCGGAAAGCCGCACCATGACCAGTTTCGGATTCAGTGCGTGCAACACGTCCCATCCCAGGCCGAGCTTCTCCAGCACGCCGGGACGAAAATTCTCGATGAGGATGTCCGCTTCGCCGATCAACTGTTTGAGGATTGCCAGGCCTTCAGGGTGCTTGAGGTTCAGGCTCAGGGACTTTTTGTTGCGTGCCTGGACAAACCACCACAAGGATGTTCCTTCATAGAGTTTGCGCCATTTGCGCAGCGGATCGCCGCCGTCGGGCGATTCGACCTTGATTACCTCGGCTCCGAATTCACCGCAGATCCTCGAAGCGAAAGGGCCGGCGATCAGGGTACCGAGTTCAATGACCTTGACGCCGGCTAGGGGTTTGGCAGTGAGCGACATGACGAATCCTGTAGGACAAAGGCAGAACCAATAGAGCGTTTTATCATAGGCCAACGCCATTCGCCGCAGGTTGATGGTCGGCAATTCGTGGATTGGCCGTCTCATCGGTTAGACTTGCCGCCTTTCCTCGTATCAAGAAGCCCGTCCATGGCCCAGCCGTCCACGACCTACAAATTTGAACTGAACCTCACCGACCTCGACCGCAATGTGTATGAGAGCGTGAAGCAGACTATCGCCCGCCATCCTTCGGAAACCGAGGAGCGCATGACGGTGCGCCTGCTGGCCTACGCGTTCTGGTACAACGAGCTGCTGTCGTTCGGTCGTGGTCTGTCAGACGTCGATGAACCCGCCTTGTGGGAAAAGAGCCTGGACGACCGCGTCTTGCACTGGATCGAAGTGGGTCAACCGGATGCCGAGCGCCTGACGTGGTGTTCACGCCGCACCGAGCGCACCAGCCTGCTGGCGTATGGCAGCCTGCGAGTCTGGGAAGGCAAGGTGATTCCCGCCGTGAAGAATCTGAAGAACGTGAATATCGCCGCCGTGCCCCAGGAGGTTCTCGAAACCCTGGCTCAGGACATGCCCCGCGTCATCAAGTGGGACGTGATGATCAGCGAAGGGACCATTTTCGTGACCGACGACCGTGGCCAGCATGAAGTCCAGTTGCAGTGGTTGCTCGGCGAGCGTGGCTGATGGGCCATGTTGCATAGATTCACCGTGGCGAGGGAGCTTGCTTCCGCGCCGCAAGGATTTCCACTCTAAGAGAAGTTTTCGTCTTCCCCCATGCGCATAGAACCCCGCCAGTTACCCGACACCCTGCCGTTCCTAGGTGACCTGCCGCCCTTGTTGACCCGCCTGTATGCCGCCCGAGGCGTGCAATCGGCGGCTGAGCTGGATAAAAGCCTGGCTCGCTTGATTCCCTATCAACAGCTCAAGGGGATCGACGCCGCGGTGGACCTGCTGGTGACGGCGCTGGAACAACGTCAGCGCATTCTGATCGTCGGCGATTTCGATGCCGATGGTGCGACGGCCAGTACGGTTGGCGTGCTGGGCCTGCGGCTGCTGGGTGCGGCCCATGTCGATTACCTGGTGCCCAATCGTTTCGAATATGGCTATGGCCTGACGCCGGAAATCGTCGAGGTCGCCCTCACACGCGAACCGCAGTTGTTGATCACCGTGGACAACGGCATTTCCAGCGTCGAAGGCGTGGCGGCGGCCAAGGCCGCCGGCCTGAAGGTGTTGGTCACCGATCACCACTTGCCTGGATTAGAGTTGCCGGAGGCCGATGCCATCGTCAACCCGAACCAACCGGGTTGCGAGTTCCCAAGCAAGGCGCTGGCGGGCGTCGGGGTGATTTTCTACGTACTGATGGCATTGCGGGCGCGCCTGCGCAACCTGGGTTGGTATGCCAGTAAACCCCAGCCGAACATCGGCGAGCTGCTGGACTTGGTGGCGTTGGGCAGCGTGGCCGACGTGGTGCCCCTGGACGCCAACAATCGGATCCTGGTGCATCAGGGCCTCGAGCGTATTCGCGCCGGCCGCGCCCGCCCGGGAATCAAGGCCATCCTGGAGGTGGCCAAGCGCGACCCGTCGCGCATAACCTCCACCGATCTCGGTTTCATCCTTGGCCCGCGACTGAATGCGGCGGGACGCCTGGACGACATGAGCCTGGGCATCGAATGCCTGCTCACCGCCGACCCGGCGCTTGCCCGTGAGATGGCGGCGCAACTGGACGGCATGAACCAGGATCGCAAGTCCATCGAACAGGGCATGCAGCGCGAAGCCCTGGCTCAACTCAAGGACCTGCCGGTAGAGTCGATGCCGTTTGGCTTGTGCTTGTTCGATCCCCAGTGGCACCAGGGTGTCATCGGTATCCTGGCGTCGCGCATGAAGGAACGTTATTTCCGTCCGACCATCGCTTTTGCCGATGCCGGGGATGGTCTCCTGAAGGGATCCGGCCGCTCGGTGCCAGGCTTCCATATTCGCGATGCGCTGAGCGTCGTCGCGGCACAGCACCCGACGCTGATCAGCAAATATGGCGGCCACGCCATGGCTGCAGGGCTGACGTTGCCCGAGGCGAATTTTCCGTTGTTTGCCGAGGCATTCGACGCCGAAGTACGTAGGCAGCTGCGTGAAGAGGACCTGACCGGACGACTCCTCTCGGACGGCACCCTGGCGGTAGAGGAGTTCCATCTGGAATTGGCCCGGGCACTGCGCCACGCCGGGCCGTGGGGACAGCATTTTCCGGAACCGGTGTTCCACGGTGTGTTCCAGTTGGTCGAGCAGCGAGTGGTGGGCGAGCGACACCTGAAGGTCGTTCTCAAGAGCGAGTGCGGCTCGGTGAAGCTCGACGGCATTGCCTTTGGCATTGACCGCGAGATCTGGCCGAACCCGACGGTGCGCTGGGTGGAGCTGGCCTACAAACTCGACCTTAACGAATTTCGTGGCCAGGAAACGGTGCAACTGATGATTGCCCATATCGAGCCGCGGTAGCCTGTGGCGAGGGAAAAGTCCCTTGCCACGACGTGGACCTGGAATTTGTCAGGCCAGTTTTTAAGTTCTGAACCCTGCTTCCCCTCGGGTTGTCGACTAGTCTCTAAGCACTGCTTGATAGCCCTTGTGACGTCTTGTCGTTTTTTTTCCCGCGGGGGCGGGTGTTGTACCTTTTGTCACTCGTCGACTTTTCAAACAGAACCCTGGAGCCTGCCCACTGATTCGAGAGGTGCCCCATGAGTCTGCTGCTGGAACCCTATACCCTTCGCCAATTGACCCTGCCCAATCGCATCGCGGTTTCGCCGATGTGCCAGTATTCGAGCGTCGATGGCCTGGCCAACGACTGGCACCTCGTGCACCTGGGCAGCCGCGCCGTGGGTGGCGCCGGGCTGATATTCACCGAGGCCACCGCGGTCACGGCGGATGGTCGTATCACTGCCCAGGACCTCGGCTTATGGAACGATGACCAGATTCCCGCGCTGCAACGTATTACCCGTTTCATTACTGCCCAAGGGGCCGTGCCGGGCATCCAGCTGGCTCATGCGGGTCGCAAGGCAAGTACCTGGCGGCCCTGGCTGGGCAAACATGGCAGCGTCAAGCTCGAGGACGGTGGCTGGGTTCCGGTCGGTCCATCACCGATCGCCTTCGACCCGCAGCACACCCAGCCGAGGCAGTTGGATGAGGGGCAGATCGCCGAGGTCATCCAGGCGTTCGTCGACGCGGCCAAGCGTTCCCTGACCGCCGGTTTCAAGGTGGTCGAGGTCCATGCGGCCCACGGCTATCTGTTGCACCAGTTCCTGTCGCCCTTGAGCAATCAACGGCGCGATCAATATGGCGGGTCGTTCGAAAATCGCATCCGGCTGGTGTTGCAGGTGACCGAGGCGGTGAGGGCGGTGTGGCCTGACGAACTGCCGGTATTTGTCCGCGTCTCCGCCACCGATTGGGTCGAAGATGGGTGGAACCCGGATGAAACCGTAGAGCTGGCGCGGCGATTCCGCATGTTGGGAGTGGACTTGATTGACGTGTCGTCGGGCGGAACTGCCGCCAATGCGGAGATTCCCACCGGCCCGGGTTATCAGACGCGTTTCGCCGAACGGGTACGCAAGGAGTCGGAGATTGCCACCGGCACCGTGGGCATGATTACCGAGCCGGCCCAGGCCGAACATATCCTGCGCACCTGCCAGGCCGACATTATCTTCCTCGCCCGGGAGTTGTTGCGCGATCCGTACTGGGCCCTGCATGCCGATGATGACCTGGGCGGGCGCAAGGCCACCTGGCCGGCGCAGTACCAGCGAGCGACGCATCGGGACCAGCCGATCCATGAGTCGGATTTGCGGGACTGAATCGACAGATAAAAACCAAAAGCCCCGGTCGTCTTGGCCGGGGCTTTTGGTTTATCGGGGCGTCCTGAGTTCGCTCAGGGATACTTGCGCCGATCCGGTGCTGGCGGGAAATACTGATACAGCCAGGTCTCGCTCAACGTACGGTCCTTGGAGCGGAGAAACAGCCGCATCTCTACCGGGTCCACGCGATCATCGGTCGGGTACCAGTCGAAGGTAATCCGGTAGCCCTTGATCGCATCGAGCACCAATACATTGAAGTCCTTGACCTCGCCATGGGAACACGTCACCACCGGCTCGATACCGGTGCCCGCTGGCAATTGGTCGAGTCCGCCTCCCGTGAAGTCCACGGCAAAGCGCCGGGCCCAGACAGTTGGATAGTGCTCGCCGGGTGCCCAACCTTCGATGAAACCGCCCATGCCGGAACGGGTGGCATCGACTCGCGCCAGGTCGGTGCTCACCGGTGGCAAGGCGCTCCAGTAAAGCTTGTAGCCATAGTTCAGCGAATCACCGGCGGCAACCGGTTTCTTCGGGGTCCAGAACGCGACGATGTTGTCCAGGGTTTCGCCGGTTGTAGGAATTTCCAACAGATCGACCGAGCCTTCCCCCCAAGCGGTCGTAGGCTCGACCCACAGACTTGGGCGTTTGCTATACCAGTCCACGGTGTCCTGGTAGCTCTCGAAGTCATGGTCGGTCTGCACCAGCCCGAAGCCTTTCGGGTTCTTGTCGGCGAACGCGTTGAATTGCAGGGTGGCGGGGTTGTTCAGTGGACGGCAGACCCACTCGCCGTTGCCACGCCACATGGCCAGCCGGTCGGAGTCATGGATTTGCGGGTGAATGGTGTCGCACATGCGACGCTCGACCGTGCCGCAACTGAACATGCTGGTCATTGGTGCAATGCCCAGTTGCTCGATGGCGGTACGGGCATTGACGTGCGCGTCGATTTCCATGACGACCCGGGTCGGCTGGCAGTCGATATCAAAACGATAGGCGCCGGTGGCGCTAGGCGAGTCGAGCAGCGCATACACCACGAAACGGGTGCTGTTCTTGTCCGGCGTTTCGAACCAGAACTTGGTGAAGTCAGGAAACTCCTCGCGCTTTTTGGCGTAGGTGTCGATGGCCAGGCCACGGGCCGACAGCCCGTACTGGCCGCTGGCATCTACAGCACGGAAATAGCTGGCCCCAAGGAATGAAACGATGTCGTGTCGGTCCAGCTCCGGTGCCTTGAATACCCGGAAACCGGCGAAGCCCAGGTCACCCGTCAATTGCGAGGTGTTGACTGTGGTTTTTTCATAATTGAACAGCTCCGGGCGGAAATGCACTTCCCGGGCCATGCGCGTCTTCGGGTCGACGCTGTACATGCGTACGGGTTGTTTGAACCCCATGCCGACATGGAAGAATTGTGCGTCCAGTTGCCCGTCCAGCTCATTCCACAGTGAGTGGTTGGTATCGTACTTGATGGCGTTGAATTGCAATGGCGACATCTGGGCCAATGTCGGTGGCAGGACTTGCTTGGTGTCGACGTAGCGGCTCTCGGCCAGCCGCCGGGCCTGATCCTTCAAGTCTTTGAAGTCGAAGGGACGGGCTTCGCCATCGGCAGTCTGATCGGCGGCCCAGGCGCGCGCGGCCATGAGTCCGGAGGCCGATAGCCCGGTGTAGGCGGCGAAGGCCATGGAGGCCTTGAGCAGGTTCCTGCGGTGCATAAGTACAACCTTTCTCGAAACAATCCCGAGCCGACCCTGGCAACAAAGATTGATAAATGAGTTCGGACATGCCTTTGGCCAAACGCGACGAACGTAAGAACAGATACCTGAGAGCTGGATCGGTTCACCGAGGCGCAAAATCATAGGGGAAATAGGGGCTTGGAGAGATAGGAAAACGTGGTCAGGTCAAATTTTCTTACAGTTATTTCTTTTTTTGTGAAAAATTCGGAATTTTTTGACTAATTACTCTAAAACTCTCTTTTTCACCCGGTGGATCGTCCCTATTCTTGTGGTTAATAGCCGATGTAACCGGTTCACTGGGCGCTATTGGGTCAACTTGACGTAACGAAGGACAAGTCATGACGAAAATACTGGGCATTGCCGAAATCCTGGGAGTCTTCCCGGGCCTGATCAACGCGCGCAGGAGGCGCCGACTCAGCCTGGAAGAATTGAGATTGATCGAGCGCTACCGGGAGCTGTCGGAAAACGACCGGATCGCCATGCGTTGCCTGGTGGATGCGATGCGCAGTGTTTCGCGGTTTTGAATACGGCACTGATGGACGGTTGGATCGGGAAGGGCCGGCGGGCTTCACTGCTCTGACCAATCCTTAGGACGTTCGGTGCGTTGGTGCAGTATCCGCAGGACCTGTAATTGCCCCTGCACGAGCCGGTAGGGGGCAACAAACGGATAGCGCGTCAGCACCAGCTCTCGGATATCGGGAGCGAGTGAGGGACGACCCGAACCAGGAAAGCGTTGCAGTTGCTGCAACGTTTCAAGGATTGTGAGGATGACCTCATCAGCATCGTCCGGGCCGATAGTGTGGGCGTAATATTCATGGATCGAGTCGAGGTCACTCTGTGCTTTGTCGGTCAGTACGATGCTCGGCACGCTTTGCCCACTTAGCCTTCACGGCGTCCAGGTCGGTCAGATGTCCAGCATCGGCATCCGCTATGCCTTCGCTGATCGCTTGCAGATGCCACGATTCGGCTTCCACATATCGAACCAGTGCACGCTTGAGGTGATATTGACGGTCGCGGTCGGTGGCGGCAGCCAGTAAGTCCAGCTGTTGCGCCAGATCTTCCTCCACACGAAAGGACAAAACGGGCGAGGCCATGGTTTATCTCCGGTGTATACGTTGTAGACACCCTAGGTGGCACGAGGATTTCCGTCAACCGGCGAGCGTGCACCGATCGACGAAAACCTTAGCAGGACGAATGCGTGGCAGGCATGGGCATGTGTTGCCAACGTTGTCTTGTCGTCAATGCTTGAACATCACATGCCGCACCACCGTGTAATCCTCCAGCCCATACATGGACATGTCCTTGCCGTAGCCCGACCGTTTCTGACCGCCATGGGGCATTTCGCTGACAAGCATGAAGTGGGTATTTACCCAAGTGCAGCCGTATTGCAGTCGCGCCGAGAGGCGATGGGCTCGGCCGATGTCGGCGGTCCAGACCGATGAGGCCAATCCGTAGTCCGAATCGTTGGCCCAGGCCAGCACTTGGGCTTCATCCAGGAACGGCGTGACGGACACCACCGGGCCGAAGACTTCGCGGCGCACGATTTCGTCATCCTGCTGGGCATCGGCCAGCACCGTCGGTTCGAAGAAAAAGCCGTTGCCCTCTACCGCCTTGCCCCCGGTGACCAAGCGGATATGCGACTGGGCGATGGCCCGCTCGACGAACGCGGCCACCCGGTCGCGGTGCTGGGCGGTAATCAGTGGGCCCATTTCGGTGTCGGGCTCGTTCTGCATACCGTACTTGATGCTGGCGACGGCGGCGCCGAGTTTCTCGACGAATTTGTCGTAGATGCCTTGTTGGGCATAGATACGGCAAGCAGCGGTGCAGTCCTGGCCAGCGTTGTAGAAACCGAAGGTGCGGATACCTTCCACCGCAGCGTCAATGTCGGCGTCGTCGAAGATGATCACCGGGGCTTTGCCACCCAATTCCATGTGCATGCGCTTGACGCTATCGGCAGTGCTGGAAATGATGTTCGAGCCGGTGGCGATCGAGCCTGTCAGGGAAACCATGCGCACTTTGGGGTGCGTAACCAACGGGTTGCCCACGGTCTGTCCACGGCCGAAGATAACGTTGAGCACGCCGGCCGGGAATATCTCGCACGCCAGTTCCGCCAGGCGCAACGCAGTCAGCGGTGTCTGTTCCGACGGCTTGAGCACTACCGTGTTGCCCGCGGCCAACGCCGGGGCGATTTTCCAGGCAACCATCATCAACGGGTAGTTCCACGGTGCGATGGAGGCGATGACGCCGACCGGATCCCGGCGAATCATGGACGTGTGCCCAGGCAGGTATTCGCCGCCCGCCGAGCCGCTCATGCAGCGACTCGCGCCCGCAAAGAAGCGGAACACGTCGGCAATTGCCGGGATTTCGTCATTCAGCGCAGCGCTGAAGGGTTTGCCGCAATTGTCCGACTCCAGTTTCGCCAGTTCCTCGCCATTGGATTCGATGGCATCCGCCAGCTTGAGCAGTAACAGGGAACGGTCCTTGGGCGGCACCTGCGACCAGGATTCAAAGGCGCTGTCGGCGGCGCGCACGGCGGCATCGACCTGGGCTTCGCTGGCTTCGTTGATTTCCACCAGCACCCGGCCCAGGGCCGGATTGAAAACAGCCTGGCCAGGGCCTTCGCCGTTGACCAGGTGGCCGTTGATCAGCAGTTTGGTTTGCATGTCCATGTCCTCTTGAATCTTGTTTGTGATTCCTGTGGGATTCGGTCCCACAGTGACATTCACTTCCCACCACTCCCCGCCACACTCTCACCCCCGCGGGTCAGGTAATACGCACCGAGAATCGGCAACATCGTCACCAACATCACCAGCATCGCCACCACGTTGGTCACCGGCACGTCGCGCGGGCGGCTGAGCTGGTTGAGCAACCAGAGCGGCAAGGTGCGCTCGTGGCCGGCGGTGAAGGTGGTGACGATGATTTCATCGAACGACAGCGCGAATGCCAGCATCCCACCGGCCAGCAGTGCCGATCCGAGGTTGGGCAAGATGATGTAGCGAAAGGTCTGCCACCCGTCGGCGCCCAGGTCCATCGAGGCCTCGATCAGACTATGGGACGTGCGGCGCAGGCGGGCGATGACGTTGTTGTAGACGATCACCACGCAAAAGGTCGCGTGGCCGACGATGATGGTGAACATCCCCGGTTCGATGCCCAGGGTCTTGAAAGTCGCCAACAAGGCGATACCGGTGATGATCCCCGGCAGGGCGATCGGCAGGATCAGCATCAGTGAAATGCCTTGTTTGCCAAAGAAATCCCGGCGATACAGCGCCGCCGAGGCCAGCGTGCCGAGCACCATGGCGATCAGCGTGGCGATGGCTGCTACCTGCAAGGACAACTTGATCGCTTCCAGCACGTCCGGGCGCGAAAAGGCCACGCTGAACCATTTCAAGGTCAGGCCCTTGGGCGGGAAGCTGAACGCAGCGTCTTCGGTATTGAACGCATAAAGAAAGATGATCAGGATCGGAAAGTGCAGGAACACCAGCCCGCCCCATGCCGCGATCCGCAAGCCCCACGACCCTCGAGAGTCAGAGTGCATCGAAAGCCCCCAGTCGCTTGACGATGGATAGATAGACGGCAATCAATACGATCGGCACCAGCGTGAACGCCGCGGCCATGGGCATGTTGCCGATGGCGCCTTGCTGGGCGTAGACCATGCTGCCGACGAAGTAGCCCGGCGGGCCCACCAGTTGCGGCACGATGAAATCCCCCAGGGTCAGCGAGAACGTGAAGATCGAACCCGCTGCGATACCCGGGACCGACAACGGCAGGATCACCTGCATGAACGTCTGGCGTGGCTTGGCGCCCAGGTCCGCCGAGGCCTGCAGCAGCGATGGCGGCAGGCGTTCCAGGGATGCCTGGATCGGCAGGATCATGAACGGCAGCCAGATGTAGACGAACACCAGGAAACGGCCCAGGTGCGAGGTGGACAACGTGCTGCCGCCGACGCCCGGGATTTCCAGTACGAACTGCAACAGCGGCCCCAGGCCCAGGTGCTGGATGAACCATTGCGCCACACCGCCCTTGGCCAGCAGCAGTGTCCAGGCATAGGCCTTGACGATATAGCTGGCCCACATCGGTAGCATGACTGCAATGTAGAAGAATGCCTTGGTCTTGCCGCTGGTGTAGCGCGCCATGTAGTAGGCAATCGGGAACGCGACGATGGCACTGGCGATGGACACCGCGATGGCCATGCTCAGGGTGCGCCAGATGATGTCGAAATTGGACGGCTGGAACAGCGCTGCAAAATTCGCCAGGGTCAGGTCCGGCGTGACCGCCATCGTAAAGTCGTCGAAGGTGTAGAAACCCTGCCAGAGCAAGGTCAGAAGGGAACCCAGGTAGATCGCGCCAAACCAGAGCAGCGGAGGCACGAGCAGCATCGACAGGTAGAGATTGGGCCGTCGGTACAGCAGGTTCGAAAAGCGCCGCAGCGCAGAGCTGTGTGTCGCTGTATGAGTCATGGCCAGGGTGCTCATCTCAGGCCTCGCCGCCGACGGTGTCGTGCAGGGCAACCATCGCTTCGCGGGCCCAGCGCACGGCGAGGTGCTGGCCGGCCTGGTGCCCGGTGCCGTTGTCGCTCCACTGGGTGTTGGCCTGGCTGAGGCTCAAGGTCTGGCCGTTTTCCAGCTTCAATTCGTAGCGTGTCGCACTGCCCTGGTACTGGACGTCATGGAGCAGGCCGCTGACCTCGATTTCATGGCTCGCCAGCGGACCTTCGGCAAAACGCACATGTTCCGGACGAATCGAGAACGGCTGTGGATAACCGCTCAGTTGCCGCGCCAGTTCGCCACGGATCACATTGGAAGTGCCAACGAACTCGGCGACAAAAGTGGTGGCCGGCCGCATGTACAGGTTGCGCGGTGTATCGACCTGTTCAATGCGGCCCTTGTTGAATACCGCCACCCGATCGGACATCGACAACGCTTCGGTCTGGTCGTGGGTGACGAAGATGAAGGTGATGCCCAGCTGGCGTTGCAGCTTCTTCAACTCGCCTTGCATCTGTTCGCGCAGCTTCAGGTCGAGGGCGCCCAGGGGCTCATCCAACAGCAACACCCTTGGTCGATTGACCAGCGCGCGGGCTAGGGCGACACGCTGGCGCTGGCCGCCGGAAAGTTGCACCGGCTTGCGCTCGCCATAGCCGCCCAAGGCAACCATCTCCAACGCTTCGTCGGCGCGCTGGATGCGCTCGGCCTTGGCGACGCCTTTGACCTTCAAGCCGTAGGCGACGTTGTCGCGCACGTTCATGTGGGGAAAGAGGGCGTAGTCCTGGAAAACCGTATTCACGTCCCGCTGGTAGGGCGCCAGTCCCACGGCTTCTTCGCCATGGATACGGATCGAGCCGGCGCTGGGCTGCTCGAACCCGGCGATCAGCCGCAGGCAGGTGGTCTTGCCTGAGCCGGAAGGGCCCAGCATGGAAAAGAACTCGCCGTCCTGGATATCGATGGAGACCCGGTCAACGGCCTTCACATCGCCGAACTGACGGGAAACGTGGCTGAATTGGACTGCAAGCGTCATGGTGCTGGGCTCCGGAAAAGCGGGCTTTCGTTAAATCATTACCAGGGGACAGACACGGACTCGTGGCGAGGGGATAAATCCCCTCGCCACAAAAGCAGTGTTCGGCTGCGGTTAACGCCCACCCATGATCGCAATGTAATCCTGGGTCCAGCGGCTGTACGGCACGAACTTGCCGCCCTCGGCCTGTGGGGTTTTCCAGAAGGCGATCTTGTCGAACTGATCGAAGCCGTTGGTCTTGCAGCCTTCGGCACCCAGCAGTTCGCTGCCCTTGCACGCCTCGGGCACGGCCGGCAGGGAGCCGAACCACGCGGCCACGTCACCCTGGACTTTCGGTTGCAGCGACCAGTCCATCCATTTGTAGGCGCAGTTCGGATGCTTGGCCTCGGCATGCAGCATGGTGGTGTCGGCCCAACCCGTGGCGCCCTCCTTGGGAATGGTCGAGGCGATCGGTTGCTTCTCGTTCATCAGGCCGTTGACCTGGTACGGCCAGGCCCCGGAGGCGACCACGCCTTCATTCTTGAAGTCGCTCATCTGCACGGTGGTGTCATGCCAGTAGCGGTGGATCAGCGGCTGCTGGGCCCGTAGCAATTCGAGCACGGCCTTGTACTGGGCTTCGTCGAGCTGGTACGGGTCCTTGATGCCCAGTTCAGGCTTGGCGGTCTTGAGGTACAACGCCGCGTCGGCGATGTAGATCGGGCCATCGTAGGCTTGCACGCGACCCTTGTTCGGCTTGCCGTCGGGCAGGTTCTGCGCTTCGAACAGCACGCTCCAACTGGCAGGCGCCTGCTTGAACACGCTGGTGTTGTACATCAACACGTTCGGGCCCCACTGGTAAGGCGTGCCGTAGGTCTGCTGGTTGACCACGTACCACGGCGCGTCCTTGAGGCGCGGGTCGAGATTTTTCCAGTTGGCGATCAACGCGGTATTGATCGGCTGCACGCGCTTGCCAGCAATCAGCCGCAACGAGGCGTCGCCCGAGGCGGTGACCAGGTCGTAGCCGCCCTTGGTCATCAGGCTGACCATTTCGTCGGACGTGGCGGCGGTCTTGACGTTGACCTTGCAGCCGGTTTCCTTCTCGAACCCCGTGACCCAGTCGTAGGCCTTGTCGCTTTCACCGCGTTCGATGTAGCCCGGCCAGGCGACGATATCCAATTGGCCTTCGCCGGCGCCAACGGCCTTGAGCGGTTCGGCGGCCTGGAGGCTGACGCTGGTCAGCAGCGCCGTGGTCATTGCGCTGAGCAATACGGTCTTGTGCGCGTACATGGAAATCCCTCTTGCTTTAATTATGGTCGGGGCAGTTTTGAACCGGTGAAGCGCCACGAAGGGCCTGTTATTAGAGTAGTGCTGTTCCTTACAGATGCTGGCTGTGGCGGGCCATGATATGGCGCACCACGCTGTAGTCCTGGAGCGAATCGCTGGACAGATCCTTGCCGTAGCCTGAGCGTTTCAGGCCGCCGTGGGGCATTTCGCTGACCAGCATGAAATGGCTGTTGATCCAAGTGCAGCCGTATTGCAGCCGTGCCGCGACCTGCATCGCCTTGTCGAGATTCTGGGTCCATACCGAGGAGGCCAGGCCATATTCCGAATCGTTGGCCCAGTCCACCGCCTGGCTGAGCTCGTCGAAGCGGGTCACGGTGACCACCGGGCCGAACACTTCCCGTTGGACGATCTCATCGTTTTGCTTGCAGCCGGCCAGCAGCGTCGGTTGATAGTAGAAACCGGCGCCGGAATGCACCGCGGCACCGGTGATGCGTTCGATATGCGGCTGGCCAAGGGCGCGCTCGACGAAACTGGCGACACGGTCGCGCTGGCGCACGCTGATCAACGGGCCGATTTCATTGTCGGCGTCGCGCTTGCCGGCAAAGCGCAGGCTGCCAACCGCTGCGCCGAGTTCGGCCACCAGCCGGTCGTGGATCCCTGCCTGGGCGTAGATCCGGCAGGCGGCGGTGCAATCCTGTCCCGCGTTGTAATAACCATAGGTGCGCACGCCATCGACCACGGCTTGGATGTCGGCGTCGTCACAGACAATCACCGGGGCCTTGCCGCCCAATTCCAGATGCGTGCGCTTGAGGGTTTTCGCCGCCGCCTGGAGGATTTTCTGGCCAGTGACGATATCGCCGGTCAGCGAGACCATGCGCACCTTCGGATGGCTGACCAGATGGCTGCCCACACCTTCGCCGCCACCGCAGATGATATTGATGACGCCGCGCGGCAGGATCTCCGCCAGCATTGGCGCCAGGGCCAGGATCGACAGTGGCGTGTGCTCCGAGGGCTTGAAGACCAAAGTATTGCCGGCAGCCAGGGCCGGGGCGATTTTCCAGGCCGCCATCATGATCGGGTAGTTCCACGGTGCAATGGACGCCACCACGCCGATCGGGTCGCGACGCACCATGCTCGTATAACCGGGTAAGTATTCACCGCTGAGCTGGCCGGTCTGGCAGCGTACGGCGCCGGCAAAGAAACGGAACACATCCACCGTGGCGCTCAAATCATCCTGGCGGGCCAGGTGCAAGGGCTTGCCGCAGTTCAAGGATTCGAGACGAGCCAGAAGGTCGGCGTTTTTTTCGATGGCGCTGGCGATTTCCAACAGCAGGTTCGAGCGCTGCTGCGGCGTGGTCCGTGACCAGCCGTCAAAAGCATGATGAGCTGCGTGGATAGCGCTTTCGACCTGTTCGGTGCTGGCCTCGGCGATGTGCGCCACCACTTCAGCCGTGGCCGGGTTGAGAATCGGCTCGACAAAACCCTCCCCGGCCACCAGTTCTCCGTTGATCAACAACGCGGTACACAACGGGGTTTGCGTGCCAGCCATGTTTTATTTCTCGTTGTCAGCAGCCTTGAGGATTCAGCAAGACTAGTTCGCGCCCGCAAGGCCGACAAATTCGAAATACTCAAGGCTACGTTCGATTAAATCGATGGCTTGCGTCCACTGTGGGATTGTTCCCGGGCGACGGCCAGGAACGGGTCGACCGAGGCCGGTCGCGCGGTTCCCCGGCGCCAGGCCAGCCCGACATCCAGTGTCTGGTTGAGGTCGGCGATGGGTCGCGCCTCGATGATGTCGCCTTCCAGCGACCAGGGGCGGTAGGTCATGTCTGGTTGGATCGAAACGCCCAGGCCGGCCGCCACCAGGCTGCGCACCGCTTCGGTCGACGCGGTGCGCAAGGTGACTTGCGGTTGCAGGCCGGCGCCGCGCCACAGGCGTTGCGCGTTACGATCCATCTCATCGACGTTCAATTGGATCAGCTGTTCCCGGGCGACATCCGCCAGGTGGATGCTGTCGTGCTCAAGCAATGGATGCTGGGCCGGCAGCCACAAGCGATGGGGGGAGTGAGTCAACACTTCGGTCTGCAGGGCGTGGCGGTCTTCCAGGTTGGAGAGGATCAGCACGCCGACGTCGATCTCGCCGCTGACCAGCAAATGCTCGATATAAGGGCGCTCGTCCTCCATCACCCGGATCGCCACATTGGGGTAGGCGCGCTGGAAACGGGTCAGGAGGTCCGCCAGGTAATAGCCGGCGACCAGGCTGGTCACGCCGATGGTAACCTGGCCGGCCACCTGGTCGGTGCTTTGCTGCAGGCTGCGCTTGGCGTTGTCGACAGTAGCGAGGATCAGATGGGCCTGACGCAGGAATTGATGCCCCTGATGGGTCAGCGTCATGCCCTTCGCGTGACGGTTGAACAGGCTGACACCGATTTCCTCTTCCAGTTGCTGGATCGCCAGGGTCAGGGTGGATTGGGAAATGAATGCGGTCTGCGCAGCGGCAGAGATCGAGCCGGTCTCGGCCACCGCGATGAAATGGCGGATCTGGCGCAAGGTCATCATGACGCACATCCTTGGATCGAATTTATCGAGATCATGGAGTGTATATCGTTTTTATCGAATGGCTGCGGCGAGCCCCGGACTGCGCGGGCAACATCTAGAAGCAATCTGGCCAAGGCGACAGGGCACTTTCGTTCTAGGCTGTGGGCCTTATGATCCGGTTAACCCGAATGCGTGGAGGCAGGAAATGAACACCCGTGGATTGCTCGATCAGTTACTCAAGTCCGGTCAGGAAATGCTGCAGAACAAGGCCGGTGGTTCACAGGGCAAGTCGTCATCCGGTGGCCTGGGCGGGTTGCTCGGCGGCTCCGGTAACCTGGGCGGCATGCTGTCCGGCGCGGGAGGCGGGGCATTGGCGGCGAGCGCCATGGGTATGCTGCTGGGCAACAAGAAAGCCCGCAACTTCGGTGGCAAGGCCTTGGCCTATGGCGGCCTGGCTGCCCTGGGCGTGATTGCCTACAAGGCTTACGGCAACTGGCAGGCCCAACAGGGCAGCGCGCCGAAAACCGAACCGCAGACCCTGGATCGCGTCCCGGCGGGGCAGGTCGAGCAGCACAGCCAGGCGATTCTCAAGGCCCTGGTCGCGGCGGCCAAGGCTGATGGCCATGTGGACGAACGCGAGCGGCAACTGATCGAAGGCGAATTCACCAAGCTCGATAACGACCAGGAACTGCAACATTGGCTGCATGCCGAGCTCAACAAACCGCTGGACCCCACGGACGTCGCCCGCGCCGCAAGCACGCCGGAAATCGCCGCCGAAATGTACATCGCCAGCGTGATGTTGGTGGACGAAGAGAATTTCATGGAGAAATCCTACCTCGACGAACTGGCGCGGCAATTGAAGCTGGAGCCAGGGTTGAAGGCAGAACTGGAGAAACAGGTGCGCGAGGCGGTTGCCTGACCATTGCGGCAAGATCCCCGTGGCGAGGGAGCTTGCTCCCGCTGGGTGGCGAAGCCGCCCCGAAAAATGCGCTTGCCGAAGGATTTCATCGGCTGTTTGACGGCGGCTGCGCCGTCGAACCGGAGCAAGTCCCCTCGCCACGAAGTGCGTCGCCACTCTGTACGAAACGGCGACTGAAAAATCTCCCACAACCGCCATACAGACGCCCTACCGCCCTCGGCTATACTCCCGGCAATTCAAAGTGCCCCGAGGTTTTACTGTGAAGAACTGGACGTTGCGCCAACGCATCCTGGCGAGTTTTGCGGTGATCATCACCATCATGCTGCTGATGGTGGTTGTCACGTACTCCCGGTTGTTGAAGATCGAGTCCAGTGAACAGAAGGTGCGTACCGACGCCGTGCCAGGGGTGTATTACAGCTCCATGATCCGGGGCGGTTGGGTCGACAGCTACGTCAAGACCCAGCAACTCGTCGGCCTTTCCGGCCAACGGGAAATCACCGCCGAAGACCAGGCGCTCTACCAGGGTTACGAAAAACACCTGCGTGAGGAAATCCAGAACTATCAAAAGCTCATCGAGGACCCGGCGGACCAGGCTTCGTTCGATGAGTTCGAAGTCAACCACCAGGACTTCAACAAAGCCTTGGCCAAGGTGTTGGACCTGTATCAGCGCAAGGATTACGAAGGCGCCAGGCTGGCCCTGGAAAAAGAACTGACGCCGGCATGGCTCGCCGGTCGCGTGCATTTGAACCAGATCATCGAGCGTAATCGTGAGCTGGCGGAGCAAGCTTCCCTGACCATTGGCCGTGCGGTGACGGGGGCCGAGATCGCCATGGGCTTGTCGTTCCTGGTCGCGGTGCTCGTCGCCGTGCTGTGCGGCTTGTTGCTGATGCGCGCGATCATGGGGCCGATGAACCGCATCGTCGAGATTCTCGAGATCATGCGCAGCGGCGATCTTAGTCGACGCCTGAACCTGGCCCGCAAAGACGAATTCGGCGCCGTCGAAACCGGCTTCAACGACATGATGGCCGAGCTGACCTCCCTGGTGTCCCAGGCCCAGCGCTCTTCCGTGCAGGTCACCACATCGGTCACCGAGATCGCCGCTACCTCCCGGGAGCAGCAGGCCACGGCCACCGAAACCGCCGCCACCACCACTGAGATTGGCGCGACATCCCGCGAAATCGCCGCCACGTCCCGCGACCTGGTTCGCACCATGACCGAAGTGTCCACCGCCGCTGACCAGGCCTCGGTGGCGGCCGGCTCGGGCCAGCAAGGCCTGGCGCGCATGGAAGAAACCATGCATTCAGTGATGGGCGCGGCCGACCTGGTCAACGCAAAACTGGCGATCCTCAACGAGAAGGCCGGCAACATCAACCAGGTGGTGGTGACCATCGTCAAGGTTGCCGACCAGACTAACCTGCTGTCGCTCAACGCCGCCATCGAGGCCGAAAAAGCGGGCGAGTACGGTCGCGGTTTTGCCGTGGTCGCCACCGAAGTGCGGCGGTTGGCCGACCAGACCGCCGTCGCCACTTACGACATCGAACAGATGGTCCGCGAGATCCAATCCGCTGTGTCGGCCGGTGTGATGGGCATGGACAAGTTTTCCGAAGAAGTACGCCGTGGCATGGCCGAGGTGCAGCAGGTGGGCGAGCAGTTGTCGCAGATCATCCATCAGGTCCAGGCGCTGGCGCCGCGGGTGCTGATGGTCAACGAGGGCATGCAGGCCCAGGCCACCGGGGCCGAGCAGATCAACCACGCCTTGGTGCAACTGGGCGATGCCAGTAGCCAGACCGTGGAATCCCTGCGCCAGGCCAGTTCCGCCATCGACGAACTCAGTCAGGTGGCGGTGGGACTGCGCAGCGGCGTCTCGCGTTTCAAAGTCTGATGGGCGAGCCAGAAGCCCGCCGTGGCGCCGCGCAGCCGGCCCGGAAAACGTTGTTCCTGGTGTTCTGCATCGGTAACGAGCGCTACGCCCTGCAAGCCATCGATGTGGTGGAAGTGCTGCCGCGCCTGTCGCTCAAGCCGATTGCCCGAATGCCGTCCTGGGTGGCCGGCATATTTGCCTGGCGCGGGGCCGTGGTGCCGGTGATCGATCTGTGCGCCCTGACCTTCGGCCAGGACGCCGAGGCGCGCACCAGTACCCGGCTCGTACTGGTGCATTATCGGCCGCAGGGGCAGGAAACCGGACAGGTGCTGGGCTTGATACTGGAGCAGGCTACCGACACCTTGCGCTGCGATCCGGCGGATTTCAAACCCTATGGCCTGGACAATCGCCAGGCGCCTTACCTCGGCCCGGTACGCGAAGACGCCCAAGGCATGCTGCAATGGGTGCGGGTCAACGATTTGCTCGACGAGTCGGTTCGCGCACTGCTGTTTCCCTCGCCGCCGCTGAGCCTCGATGGCTTCGAGGAACAGCCATGAATAACGACCAGCGTTTTTTCGATTTCCTCAAGGAGCGCATCGGCCTGGACGTGACCTCCGTCGGCACCGCCATCATCGAGCGGGCCGTGCGCCAACGCGTGCTCGCCGTCCCCGGGCGAACCACCGACGAGTATTGGCAGTCCCTGCAGCATTCCGCGCAGGAGCAGCAGGCGCTGATCGAAGCCGTGATCGTCCCGGAAACCTGGTTCTTTCGTTACCCTGAATCCTTCGCGACGCTGGCCCGACTGGCCAGCCGGCGCCTCGCCGACATCAACCACCTGCGCGCCCTGCGCATCCTCAGTTTGCCGTGCTCCACGGGCGAAGAACCGTATTCGATCGCCATGGCGCTGTTTGACGCGGGCCTAGGGGGCCATCAGTTCAAGGTCGATGCCATGGACGTCAGCCCTCTGTCCGTCGATAAAGCCAGGCAAGCGCGTTATGGCAGGAACTCCTTCCGGGGCGCCGACCTCGGCTTCCGTGAACGGTACTTCAACGCCGAAGACGAGGGCTATCGCCTCGACGACCGCGTGCGCGAACAGGTGCGCCTGCAAGTGGGCAACCTGCTTGATCCGGCCTTGCTGGTGAACGAGGCGCCTTATGATTTCGTCTTTTGCCGCAACCTGCTGATCTATTTCGATCAGCCGACCCAACAACAAGTGTTCGAAGTACTCAAGCGCCTGACCCATCAGGACGGCGTTCTGTTCATCGGCCCCGCCGAAGGCAGTCTGCTGGGACGGCTAGGCATGCGCTCGATCGGCATCGCCCAGTCATTCGCGTTCAGCCGCCAGGGCGCCCCCGAGCCGCAACCGCTGCCGGCATTGATGCCGACGCCATTGCCGATTCGCCAGCCGCCGCCACGGGTTGTTCCGCCCGTCATAGGGCCTCGACCCTTCGCCAGCGCCGCGACGCCGATTGCCGAAGTGAAAAACAACGACGCCGCGACGCTCCTGGCCAATATTGCCGCCCTCGCCAACGGCGGGAAAAGCGTCGAGGCCCGTGTGGCTTGCGAAGAATACTTGTGCAGCCACGCGCCCAACGCCCAGGTGTTCTATTGGTTGGGCCTGCTCAGCGACATGGCGGGCAGTGCGCTCGAAGCCCAGGGTTTCTATCGCAAGGCGCTGTATCTTGAGCCGCAACACGCCGAGGCCCTGGTGCACCTGGCGGCGCTGCTGGCTTCCCAGGGAGACGCGGCTGGCGCCCGTCGATTGCAGGAACGCGCGGCCCGCAGCGGGCGCACGGCAAACAGTGAGCACAAACGATGAGCGGTTCGGCTTCCTATAACGTGACCCACGACGATGCCCAGGCCATCGATGACTGCTGGAACCGCATCGGTGTCCATGGCGACAAGTCCTGCCCGTTGCTGGCCGAGCATATCCATTGCCGAAACTGCTCGGTGTACTCGGCCGCCGCCACACGCCTGCTCGACCGTTACGCCCTGCGCCAGGACGATCATGACCGGGCCCACGCTCCGGTGGACAGCGATGTCGTCACTCGCTCGTTATTGATGTTTCGCCTCGGCGAAGAATGGCTCGGCCTGAGCACTCGCAGCCTGGTGGAAGTGGCGCCAGTGCAGGCTATCCACTCGTTGCCCCACCAGCGCTCGCGGGCCCTGTTGGGCGTGGCGAACGTGCGCGGAGCCCTGGTGGCCTGCTTGTCGTTGGTGGAACTGCTGGGGTTGGAGCCGGGTTCGGCGACGTCCTCCGGTGGTCGGATCATGCCGCGCATGCTGATCGTCGCCGCGCAGGGCGGGCCGGTGCTGATGCCGGTGGATGAGGTGGACGGCATTCATGCCATCGACGAACGCATCCTGGCCGGCGCTTCGCAATCAAAGGGCAAATACACCCGTGGCGTGCTGCCGTACAAAGGTCGCAGCCTGCGTTGGCTGGATGAAGAGCAACTGTTGTCCGCCGTGTCCCGGAGCCTGTCATGACCCCCGATCAGATGCGCGACGCCTCGTTGCTGGAGCTGTTCAGCCTGGAAGCCGAAGCCCAGGTCCAGGTGTTGAGCGCCGGCCTGCTGGCTCTGGAGCGTGACCCGACCCAGGCCGATCACCTTGAGTCGTGCATGCGCGCAGCCCATTCGCTCAAGGGCGCGGCGCGAATTGTCGGGGTCGATGCCGGGGTCAGCGTGGCCCACGTGATGGAGGATTGCCTGGTCAGTGCCCAGGAGCGGCGCATGGTGTTGGGCGCCGAACATATCGACGCCTTGCTCCAGGGCACCGATCTGTTGACCCGCATCGCGACGCCTGGCAACACCGTCGGAGCCGAGGAGATCGAGGCCTATGTCGCCCTGTTGGGGCGCCTGCTGGATCCTGCCGCTGCGCCGGCATCAATGGCCGCGCCGCCGCGAATCGAAATACCCGTCGAGCCCGTGCGCGTCGAAATGCCTGATTTTGCGCCCATGGAGCCCATCGAGCCGGTCGCTCGAAAAAAACGTGTCACCGAAGATGGCGAGCGGGTCTTGCGGGTCACGGCGGGCCGCCTCAATAGCCTGTTGGACTTGTCGAGCAAGTCCCTGGTGGAAACCCAGCGCCTCAAGCCTTGGCTGGCGACGATGCAACGCCTCAAGCGCCAGCAAAGCAGTGGCCTGCGCGCCCTTGAAGATTTGAACGTGCATCTCAAGGATCACGCCTTGAGTCTCCAGGCCCAGGAAGCGCTCAACGATGCCCGGCGCCTGCTGGCCGAAACCCAGCAAGTGCTGGTGCAAAAGATCGCTGAGCTGGACGAGTTCGCCTGGCAGGGCAGCCAGCGGGCGCAGGTGCTGTACGACACGGCGTTGGCTTGTCGCATGCGACCGTTTGCCGATGTGCTCTCGGGCCAGGTGCGGATGGTCCGTGACTTGGGCCGTAGCCTCGGCAAACAGGTGCGCCTGGAAATCGAAGGGGAGAAGACCCAGGTCGACCGTGATGTCCTGGAGAAGCTCGAAGCGCCGCTGACGCACCTGCTGCGCAATGCCGTGGACCACGGCATCGAAACGCCGGAGCAGCGGCTGTTGGCCGGCAAGCCCGCCGAAGGGCTGATTCGCCTGCGCGCCTCACACCAGGCCGGCCTGTTGGTGCTGGAACTGTCGGACGATGGCGGCGGCGTGGACCTGGAGCGGGTGCGCCGAACGATTGTGGAGCGTGGGCTTTCTACCGAGCAGACCGCCGCCAGCCTGAGCGAAGAAGAACTGCTGGCGTTTTTGTTCCTGCCGGGCTTCAGCCTGCGGGACAAGGTCACCGAGGTGTCCGGCCGCGGTGTCGGCCTGGATGCGGTCCAGCATATGGTCCGCCAGTTACGCGGGGCGGTGGTGCTGGAACAGACGGCGGGCGAGGGCAGTCGTTTCCATCTCGAGGTGCCGCTGACGCTTTCGGTGGTGCGCAGCCTGGTGGTGGAAGTCGGCGGCGAAGCCTACGCCTTCCCGCTGGCCCACATCGAACGCATGTGCGACCTGGCGCCCGATGACATCGTCCTGGTCGAGGGTCGCCAGCATTTCTGGCACGAAGGCCGGCACGTGGGCCTGGTTGCCGCGACGCAGTTGCTCAACCGTCCGGTCACGCCCAACAGTGGCCAGGCCCTCAAGGTCGTGGTGATCCGCGAGCGGGAGGTGATCTACGGCGTGGCGGTGGAGCGATTCATCGGTGAGCGAACGCTGGTGGTCCTGCCCCTGGATGAGCGCTTGGGCAAGGTCCAGGATATTTCCGCCGGGGCCTTGCTCGACGATGGCTCAGTGGTGTTGATCGTCGACGTCGAGGACCTGCTGCGCTCGGTGGAAAAGTTGCTCGACACCGGGCGACTGGAGCGGATCGCCCGACAGAACGAGGCCCAGGCGCCGCGCAAGCGGATCCTCGTCGTCGACGACTCCCTGACCGTGCGTGAACTGGAGCGCAAGCTGTTGCTCAATCGCGGTTATGACGTGGCGGTGGCCGTGGACGGCATGGACGGCTGGAATGCGTTGCGCTCGGAGGACTTCGACTTGCTCATCACGGACATCGACATGCCGCGCATGGACGGTATCGAACTGGTGTCATTGCTGCGGCGCGACAACCGCCTGCAATCGCTACCGGTGATGGTGGTTTCTTACAAGGATCGCGAAGAAGATCGCCGCCGTGGCCTGGATGCCGGCGCCGACTACTATCTAGCCAAGGCGAGTTTTCATGACGACGCCTTGCTCGACGCCGTGGTCGAATTGATCGGAGGAGCACGCGCTTGAAGATCGCCATCGTCAATGACATGCCCCTGGCGGTCGAAGCCCTGCGCCGCGCACTGGCGCTGGAGCCGGCGCATCAGTTGGTCTGGGTCGCCGCCAACGGTGCCGAGGCGGTGCAACGTTGTCATGAATACACGCCGGACCTGATCCTGATGGACCTGTTCATGCCGATCATGGATGGCGTGGAGGCGACCCGGCGGATCATGGCGGACACGCCGTGTGCCATCGTGATTGTCACCGGCGACAGCCGGCAGAACGTCCACCAGGTGTTCGAAGCCATGGGGCATGGTGCCCTGGACGTGGTCGACACGCCGGCCTTGGGCGTCGGCAAGCCCGAAGACGCCGCAGCACCGCTGCTGCGCAAGATCGCCAACATCGGCTGGCTGATTGGCGATCGTGGTGGCCGCGACCACGCCGCGCCGGCTGCGCATCGGGCATCGTCGTCACGCAAGAGCTTGGTGGCGATCGGGTCGTCGGCGGGTGGCCCGGCTGCATTGGAGGCACTGCTCAAGGGATTGCCGCGAGATTTTGCCCCGGCCATCGTGCTGGTCCAGCATGTCGACGAGGTGTTTGCCGCCGGCATGGCCGAGTGGCTCAGCGGCGTGTCGGGACTCAACGTCCGCCTGGCCCGCGAGGGTGAGGCGCCGCAAGGCGGGACGGTGTTGCTGGCCGGGACCAATCACCATCTGCGCCTGTTGAAAAACGGCACGCTGGCCTACACCGCCGAGCCGGTCAACGAGATCTATCGGCCCTCCATCGATGTGTTTTTCGAGAGTGTCGCCCGTTTCTGGGGCGGTGATGCGGTGGGCGTCTTGCTCACCGGCATGGGGCGCGACGGTGCGCAAGGGCTTAAACTCATGCGCCAGCAGGGCTGCGTGACGATCGCCCAGGACCAGCAGAGTAGCGCGGTGTACGGCATGCCCAAGGCAGCGGTGGCCATCGATGCGGCCACGCAGGTCCTTGCGCTGGATAGAATAGCGCCACGCTTGGTGCAGATTTTCACCCAATGACGAACCCCCGCACCCCAGGCAGTATTCAGGTGAGCCCCATGAATGATTTACAGCTCGACGATTTCAAGCGCGATGAGAATGCCGCCATGGTCCTGCTCGTCGACGACCAGGCGATGATCGGCGAGGCGGTACGACGCGGGCTGGCGAACGAACAGAACATCGATTTCCACTTCTGCTCCGACCCCCACCAGGCCATCGCCCACGCGGTGCGCATCAAGCCGACGGTGATCCTCCAGGACCTGGTGATGCCTGGCCTCGACGGCCTGAGCCTGGTGCGCGAATATCGCAATCATCCGGCCACCCGAGACATCCCGATCATCGTCCTGTCCACCAAGGAAGACCCGCTGATCAAGAGCGCGGCGTTTGGTGCAGGGGCCAACGACTACCTGGTCAAGTTGCCGGACAATATCGAACTGGTGGCGCGCATTCGCTATCACTCACGTTCCTACATGATGCTGTTGCAGCGCGACGCGGCTTATCGTGCCCTGCGGGTGAGTCAGCAGCAGTTGCTCGACACCAACCTGGTGCTGCAACGACTGATGAATTCCGACGGGCTGACCGGGTTGTCCAACCGGCGGCACTTCGATGAATACCTGGAGTTGGAGTGGAGAAGGGCGCTGCGGGATCAGTCCCAGTTGTCGTTGCTGATGATCGACGTGGACTACTTCAAATCCTACAACGACAATTTCGGTCACCTGGAGGGCGACGAAGCCCTGCGTAAAGTCGCCACGGCGATCCGCGACGCGTGCAGTCGCCCCTCCGACCTGCCGGCCCGCTATGGCGGCGAGGAATTCGCCCTGGTATTGCCCGGCACCTCGCCTGGCGGCGCCCGGCTGATGGCGGAGAAACTGCGCCAGAGCGTCGTTGCCCTGAAGATCCCCCATGCCACGCCCGACGGCGGCGAGAACCTGACCATCAGCGTCGGCGTCGCGACCTTCACGCCCCAGCAGGGCGGCGACAGCCGACAGTTGATCTCGGCGGCGGACAAGGGGTTGTACCTGGCCAAGCACAATGGGCGCAATCGGGTTGGGGTTGAATAAACCTGTTGCCTAGCGAGAGTGCTTTTGTGGCGAGGGAGCAGTGTTGAACGATGCCACCGGGTTTCATTCCCTCTAAAGCCGCCAGGCGGGCTGCCGCTGGCGCTTGATTACGTTATACTCGCTGGCTTTCAAAAGTTCGCCAACGAGTGCTGCCCGCCATGGAAATCAACCCGATCCTGAACACCATCAAGGACCTGTCCGAGCGCTCCGAAACTATTCGGGGGTATCTTTGACTACGATCAAAAGCATGAGCGTCTGACCGAAGTCAATCGCGAGCTTGAAGATCCGAATGTCTGGAACAACCCTTCGTACGCCCAGGAACTGGGCCGCGAGCGTTCTGCGCTGGCGCAAATCGTCGAGACCCTGGATGAATTGTCCAGCGGCCTGGCCGATTGCCGCGACCTGCTGGACATGGCCGTCGAAGAAAACGATGAAGGCGCGGTCGGCGATGTCGTCGCCGAGCTGACCCGCCTCGACGAGAACCTCGCGAAGCTGGAATTCCGCCGCATGTTCAGCGGCGAGATGGACATGAACAACGCCTACCTGGACATCCAGGCCGGCTCCGGCGGCACCGAAGCCCAGGACTGGGCCAACATCCTGCTGCGCATGTACCTGCGCTGGGCCGACAAGCGCGGCTTCGACGCCACCATCATGGAGCTGTCGGCCGGTGAAGTCGCCGGGATCAAGGGCGCCACCGTGCACATCAAGGGCGAATACGCCTTTGGCTGGTTGCGGACCGAGATCGGCGTGCACCGCCTGGTGCGCAAGAGCCCGTTCGACTCCGGCAACCGTCGCCACACCTCGTTCTCGGCGGTATTCGTCTCGCCGGAAATCGATGACAACATCGAAATCGAGATCAACCCGGCCGACCTGCGCATCGACACCTACCGCTCCTCCGGTGCCGGTGGCCAGCACGTCAACACCACCGACTCGGCCGTGCGGATCACCCACGTACCGACCAACACCGTGGTGAGTTGCCAGAACGAACGCTCCCAGCACGCGAACAAAGACACCGCGATGAAGATGCTGCGGGCCCGCTTGTACGAGCAGGAAGTCCAGAAGCGCAACGCCGCGTCGCAGGCCCTGGAAGACACCAAGTCCGACATCGGCTGGGGTCACCAGATCCGTTCGTACGTGCTCGACGCCTCGCGGATCAAGGACCTGCGGACCAGCATCGAACGCAGCGATTGCGACAAAGTGCTCGACGGCGACATCGATGAATACCTGATCGCCAGCCTCAAGCAAGGGCTGTAACGCGACACCACGCGGTGGGCAGGCACGCTTCCATGGGAGCGAGGCCTGCCCGCAAACTCCGGCCCGGGCCGGGGGCAACGAACCTGTGATGGAAACCTTAAAGACATGAGCGACCTAGAACTCGACCCGCAAGCCCTGCAACAGGAAGAAAACTCCCTGATCGCCCTGCGCAAGGAAAAGCTTGCTGCCGAGCGCGAGAAGGGCCAGGCCTTCCCCAACGACTTCCGCCGCGACGCGTATTGCGACGTCTTGCAGAAGCAGTATGCGGACAAGACCAAGGAAGAGCTGGCCGAGGCGGCAATTGCGGTCAAGGTTGCCGGTCGCATCATGCTCAACCGTGGGTCGTTCATGGTGATCCAGGACATGACCGGTCGCATCCAGGTCTACGTCAACCGCAAGACCCTGCCGGAAGAAACCCTGGCCGCCGTCAAGACCTGGGACCTGGGCGACATCATCGCCGCCGAAGGCACCCTGGCCCGTTCCGGCAAGGGCGACCTGTACGTCGAGATGACCAACGTGCGCCTGCTGACCAAGTCCCTGCGCCCGCTGCCGGACAAGCACCACGGCCTGACCGACACCGAGCAGCGCTACCGCCAGCGCTACGTCGACCTGATCGTCAACGAAGACGTGCGCCAGACCTTCCGCGTGCGCTCGCAGGTTATCGCCCACATCCGCAGCTTCCTGATGAAGCGTGACTTCCTGGAAGTCGAGACGCCGATGCTGCAGACCATCCCTGGCGGTGCGGCGGCCAAGCCGTTCGAAACCCACCACAACGCCCTGGACATGGAAATGTTCCTGCGCATCGCGCCGGAGCTGTACCTCAAGCGCTTGGTGGTGGGTGGCTTCGAGAAAGTCTTCGAGATCAACCGCAACTTCCGTAACGAAGGCGTTTCGACCCGGCACAACCCCGAGTTCACCATGCTCGAGTTCTACCAGGCCTACGCTGATTACGAAGACAACATGGACCTGACCGAAGAGCTCTTCCGCGAGCTGGCCCAGCTTGTTCTCGGGACGACCGACGTGCCCTACGGCGACAAGGTGTTCCACTTCGGCGAGCCGTTCGTGCGCCTGTCGGTGTTTGACTCGATCCTCAAGTACAACCCGGAAATCACGGCGGCTGATCTGCAAGACATCGACAAGGCTCGCGCCATTGCCAAGAAGGCCGGCGCCAAGGTGCTCGGCTTCGAAGGCCTGGGCAAGCTGCAAGTGATGATTTTCGAAGAACTGGTCGAGCACAAGCTGGAGCAGCCGCACTTCATTACCCAATACCCGTTCGAAGTGTCGCCGCTGGCCCGTCGCAACGACGAAAACCCAAGCGTGACCGATCGCTTCGAGCTGTTCATCGGTGGCCGTGAAATCGCCAACGCCTATTCCGAGCTCAATGACGCGGAAGACCAGGCCGAGCGCTTCATGGCCCAGGTGGCCGACAAGGACGCAGGCGATGACGAGGCCATGCACTACGACGCCGATTTCGTGCGCGCCCTTGAGTACGGCATGCCGCCGACCGCCGGCGAAGGCATCGGCATCGATCGCCTGGTGATGTTGTTGACCAACTCGCCGTCGATCCGCGATGTCATCCTCTTCCCGCACATGCGGCCCCAAGCGTAAATGTTTCAATTAAAAAGCCGCCTCGATGGGCGGCTTTTTATTGCCTGTCTGGTACAAACGTATCAATTGGTTACTTCTGAAATAGCGAGGAAAGACCTGTCGTGAATCGTGCAATGGCTCCAGAAGGTGCAGCAGGCGTCGCCACTGCTGTCGCTGAAAGTGTTCAGTACCAAGGCCGCAAGGCCAGCCGACAGGGCAGTGAACAACGCCGCCAGGACATTCTCGACGCGGCCATGCGCATTGTCGTGCGCGATGGCGTGCGGGCCGTGCGACACCGCGCGGTAGCCGCCGAAGCGGGTGTGCCGCTGTCTGCGACCACTTACTACTTCAAGGATATCGATGACCTGCTCACCGATACCTTCGCCCAGTACGTGGAGCGCAGCGCGGCGTTCATGGCCAAGTTGTGGACCAACAACGAAGGGCTGCTACGCGAGATGGTCGCCTACGGGGACGGCAGCGCCGAGTCACGCTCGCAACTGGCCGACGACATCGCGCGGATGACAGCCGACTACGTTCAACATCAATTGCACAGTCGTCGCGACTACTTGATGGCCGAACAGGCTTTCCGCCAGGAAGCGCTGCTCAACCCGCGCCTGGCGGAATTGGTACGCTCCCATCAGCAAATCCTGTTGCACGGCACGTGTCAGTTTTTCCAGGTCCTGGGCTCGCGCGAGCCGCAACAGGATGCCAAAGTGTTGACGGCGATTATCGGACGGATGGAATATCAGGGCTTGCTCAATGGCGCCGAGCCGGTAGCCGAAGAAGACATGCTCGGCATCCTGACCCGTTATATGCACTTGGTACTAGCGTCGGTGTGATCCTTTTTGGGTTACAACGGACAGGGCGCCTGCCATAGGGAGTTTCAAATGAAAGCCTGGCGTGCCGTTGTAATGGCCGTGTCGTTGCTGCTGCTCAGTGGTTGCCTGGTGTCCTTCAAGGCGCCGTTGCCTGACAGTGAAGCCGCGCCCAAGGGCCTGCTCGGTCAGTGGACCAGCACCAACGCCTGGGGTGAACCGTTGAACCTGGAACTGTCGGAAGTCGGCAAGCACCGCTACCAGGCCATCAGCTATTTCAGGGCCAAGCCCCAGGAGCGCGAAGCCATCCCTGTGACGGTCTCCCGGCACGGCAGCCGCTGGTACCTGTCGGCGAAGGTGCCGGCCCGGTTTGGCGGGCATTTCGTCATCGCCGGTTTCGAACTGACCGACAAGCAGGAACTGGTGGTCTACAACCTGGACATGGAGCAGATCAACCAGGCCATCGGCCAGAAGCTCCTCAGTGGCCAGCCGAACCCGAGCGAAGAGGGCGATGGCGTGTTGGTAGATAGCGACATGCGCAAGGTTTTCAACTACCTCGACGATCCGGCCAATTCCGACGTGTTCTCGGAAGCCGTGCGCTACCAGCGACTGGTCAAATCCCAATAACGGTTACAAGCGGACGTTTTTTCACAGGAGTTCCGGGTGGACGATTACCAGCAGACGATACGCACCTTGTCCGATCGCATTGTGCTGGCGCAGACGCCGATTCGCATTCTCGACGCGGTGAAGTGGGACGAGAACATCCGTAAGGGTTTTCTCAAGGCCAAGGGCAAGGAAATGCCGGCGGTGGACCGCGATTATTACCTCAACCGACCGCTGTCGTTCGATTCCAGCAAGGTAAAGCTCGAGTTCCAGAACATCGAGCGCGACATCACCCGCCAACTGGGGCAATTCAACCCGGTTGGCCAGATCATGCGCCGCATGTGCAAGGAATACCGCATGGTGGTGCGCATGCTCGAAGCGCGCGGGACCGAGGATTTCGGGCTGATTTCCCAAGAGCTGTATGGCGCCGCATCCGACGCCTTCCACGCCGGCGACCCGACCCTGGCCGACCTGGGCCTGATGCTCTCCGATTACCTGAACAACATCGATGGCCGCGGCGACCTCAAGGACGAGCCCAAGGTCCTCAGCGCCAAGGAGGCCGTCAGCCTGTTGCAACACCGCCTCAACCGGGTGTTCGGCGAGGCCGAGGAAACCATCCGCGTGTTCGAGTCCGACGGCATCGTGGCCGACGCGGCGGCGGGCGCCGACTACATCAAGATTCGCACCGACGCGATGTTCAACGAGCGCGACGTTCGGGCGCTGGAAGTCCACGAAGGGCTGGTGCACGTCGGCACCACGCTCAACGGGCTAAACCAGCCGATCTGCACGTTCCTGTCCAAAGGCCCGCCCTCGTCGACGGTGACCCAGGAAGGCCTGGCGATCCTCATGGAGATCATCACCTTTGCCTCCTACCCGAGCCGCCTGCGCAAACTGACCAACCGCACCCGGGCCATTCATATGGTGGAGGAGGGCGCCGATTTCCTGCAGGTCTTCGAGTTCTTCCGTGAGCAGGGCTTCGAAATGGCCGAAAGCTATGGCAATGCCAGCCGGGTTTTCCGTGGCTCGGTGCCGTCCGGATTGCCATTCACCAAAGACTTGTCCTACCTCAAGGGCTTCATCATGGTTTACAACTATATTCAGCTGGCCGTGCGCAAAGGCAAGCTGGAGCAGGTGCCGCTGTTGTTCTGCGGCAAGACCACCCTGGAGGACATGCGCACATTGCGCCAGTTGGTGGATGAAGGCCTGGTCGTACCGCCCAAATACCTGCCCGAGCAATTTCGCGACATGAACGCTCTCTCGGCCTGGATGTGTTTCTCCAACTTCCTGAACCATCTCAGCCTGGATCGGATCGAAGCGGATTATTCCAATATCCTCTAGTCGCACCACCCATCCCTGTGGGAGGTGTTTCAACCCTGATTTTTTGCGAGGCTTCACCGGATGCGAACCCTCGGCATCATCTGCCTGCTGCTGGCCCTGGCCGGCTGCAGCTCCTTGCTGTTCTACCCCGAACGCGGCCTGCCCTTTACGCCGGAGCGGGCCAAGCTCGAATACCGCGACGTCACCCTGACCACCGCTGACGGCCTGAAACTGCGAGGCTGGTGGCTGCCGGTGAAGTCGGGCGTGGAGGTCAAGGGCACGGTGCTGCATCTGCACGGCAATGGCGGCAACCTGGCCTGGCACCTCGGCGGGAGCTGGTGGTTGCCGGAGCAGGGCTACCAGGTGTTGATGGTCGATTACCGCGGCTATGGCGTTTCCGAAGGCGAGCCGAGCCTGCCGGCGATCTACCAGGACATCGACGCCGCGTTCGGCTGGCTCGACAAGGCCCCCGAAGTCCGGGGCAAGCCGTTGGTGCTGCTCGGGCAGAGCCTGGGTGGCGCGCTGGCGGTGCACTATCTGGTGGAGCATCCGCAGCGCCAACGGCAGCTCAAGGCACTGGTGCTCGACGGCGTGCCCGCCAGCTATCGCGATGTGGGACGTTTTGCCTTGGGCACGTCATGGCTGACCTGGGCGTTCCAGGTGCCCCTGTCGTGGCTAGTGCCGGACGGCGACAGCGCCATCGGCTCGATCGCACAATTGACCGGCGTGCCGAAACTGATCTACCACAGCCTCGACGACCCGATCGTGCCTCTTTCCAATGGCATCCGCTTGTATCAAGCTGCGCCGCCGCCCCGAGTGTTGCAACTGACCCGCGGCGGGCATGTGCAGACCTTCGCCGACCCGACCTGGCGAACCGTGATGCTGCGCTACCTGGACGACCCCCTGCACTTCGACGGCCTTCGCCGCCTGGGCGAGGTGCCGAATTATCCACAATCATCCGCTGAATCTTCAGAGAACCCGCAATGAGCGAAGAACGTAACGCCATCCCCCTGATCATCACTGGTATCTGCAGCATCCTCGGCACTGTCGCGGTGCTCTGGTACTACGGCTACCTGCATTTCGCCAAGCCCGAGGATGCGTTGCTGCTCAACGAATTCACCATGCTCAAGACCGTGCCGGGCGAGGACTACAAAGTCGCCCTGGAACCGGCGCCGCAGGTCGCGCAATGCATCGATGGCGTGCTGGTGTTGTTCGACACCGAGCAAAAAGGCCTGACCGGCGTGCTGATCAACGAGAAGAAGCGCGCAGTGCGCTGCATGGGGCAGGAGACGCCGCAGAAGTTGCAGCCGTAAGCCAATCCAAGGACACCACATTTTCCCATGTGGGAGCAAGCTCGCTCCCATAGGGAAGGGGTACTGCCAACTGTATTCGCCCACGAAAAAGCCCCGCCTGAATGAACTCAGGCGGGGCTTTTTCGTTGCACTCAACCGATCAGTTGGCGCTCATGGTCGAGCGCGGGGCGACGGGCTGGTTGTCGTTGGAGATGGTGACTTCCACGCGACGGTTCATGGCGCGGCCCGAGACGCTGGTGTTGTCAGCGACCGGGAATTCCTTGCCGTAGCCCTGGGTCACGATGCGGGCCGGATCGACGCCCATTTTCACCAGGGCGGTGCGCACGGAGCTGGCGCGGCGCTCGGACAGCGACTGGTTGTAGGAATCCGAACCGGTGCTGTCGGTATAGCCTTCGATGATCACCTTGCGGTCAGGGTTTTCCTGGAGGAACTGCGCAAGCTTGCTCACGTTAGTCATGCCACTGGCACGCAGGTCGGACTTGTTGGTGGCAAACAGCACGTCGCCGAAAGTTACGAGCGTCCCGCGCTCGGTCTGCTTGGCGTTGAGGCTGTCCTGCAACTGCTTGATCTGTGCGTTGCGCGCTTCGAGCAGGGCGCGGGCGCGTTCGTCACCGGCGTTTTTCAGCTCGGCTTCGGCGTTGCGCAGGGCGATGGTCTGCTTGGCCACTTCAACGCGCTGGTTGGTCAGGTAAGCCAGTTGGTCAACCTTGGCTTCGTCCTCGTTATCCAGGTAGGCCTTGTCGGCCTTGGCCAGGAAATCGGCGGCGTCCTTGGTTTCCAGGGCCGCGACCTTGGTGGCGGCTGGATCGGCCTGCAAACCGTTGTAGTTGGTGCGGGCCTGTTCCAGGTTGGCGTTCGGATCATGGGAGCAAGCGGCCAGGGCTACGCAGGCGGCAAGCAGGGCGGGCATCATGAAATGTTTGTGCGTCATAGTCTGTCGTCCTTTTATCGATGAGAAGTACGTCGTGGCTAGAACCGGGTCACTGGACCTTGTTCATGCCTTCCTGACGCAGTTCCTGAACCCCTTTCTGGGAGTCCTTGAGGGCCTGTTCGGCCTTGGCTGCCTGGGCCTTGCGCTCGGCGACGCGGGCATCCCATTCGGCCTGTTCGGCCAGACGCTTGGCCTCTTCGTAATTCTCGTCGTGCATGGCGATCTCGGCTTGCTTGAGTTTGTCCTGGGCCGATTTCATTTCCACCGCGGCGAACTCGGTGCCGCCGGCGCTGACGGCGCTGTTGACCGCCGATTGCGTGACCGCGTACTGCTCCGAAGGCGGATTGCCGGCACAACCGGCCAGGATGAAGCTGCTACCGATCGCCAGGGCAGCCAACTTCAGGCCACGCAGGCCAGTGGATGAGGGTTTGGCAGTGCAGGTATTCATAGGCTTCAACTCCATTGGAAAACTCCTGAAAAAAAACACCATTCCATGCTGGGACCGAAGCCGTGACGTCTGTTTTGGCGCTGGCGCCAGGGCGCGTTTATTTAAACGGCCGTTCCAGTATGGTTATTCGGTGTGACCCGAGGCTTTTTTCAAAAGTTCAGGCGAGGGTGGCCATTAGCCAAAAGAAATGCTGACTGCTTGGTCAGGTGCGAAAAAGCTGAACTTTCAAGGCGCCCAGCGGTATTCCAGCGCGGCTGGAACAGGCTCCGCACTGGAAGTTTGCACGCTGGAAAGGAGGGCGATCAGTGTTTGGATTTGTCGCCGTGGGAGGAAAGTTCGCGCAAGTGCCGGCGGGACAACGCGAGGAAACGCGGGGTCGGACCCACGTCTTCGTACAGCGGATCACCTTCTTCATCGGTCGACACGACTTGCGATCCCTTGACGTAGGGGAAGCTGGCTTCCAGTTCTTCCAGCGCTGCGCCGATCAGCTCCCCGAGCAGTTCTTCGGGCTGGCGCTTGGGGTACATGTCGCAGATGGCCGCCAGGCGTGCCGCGGCCTCGACGTCGAGATGAATCGTGTAGCCGGTCTGGGTCAGGCGACCCTTGGCGTTTTCTTCCCAGTGCTGGGCAAGCTCACGGATTTTCATGATGACCTCAATAGCCCTGCTTTTGGTAGGCGCGATAGTGACAAGCCGTCGTGTGGCTTATCCATGAGACTAGCTTTGTCCGACAAGGTTTAAAGTCCCTTCGTCGCTTGTCATTAACGACTGGCATCGGCACTCTCTTCTACAAAGCTGTCCGGACCTTTTTGCTGGAGAACTGCTGATGACCGATATCGATGCCCGCTTGCGCGAGGACGTCCACCTGCTCGGCGAACTGCTGGGCAACACCATTCGCGACCAGTACGGGGACACCTTTCTCGACAAGATCGAACAGATCCGCAAAGGCGCCAAGGCTGACCGACGTGGTTCCATGGACGCCGAACTGAGCGCCAGCCTCAACCAGTTGAGCGAGGAGGAACTGCTGCCCGTGGCGCGGGCGTTCAACCAGTTTCTCAACCTGGCCAACATCGCCGAGCAATACCAATTGATTCATCGGCGCGAAGAATCCAAGCCTGCACCGTTCGAAGCACGGGTGCTGCCCGAGCTGCTGGCACGCTTGCGGGCCGAAGGCCACAGTGCCGAATCGCTGGCCCGGCAGTTGGGGCGGCTGGATATCGAATTGGTTCTCACCGCGCACCCCACGGAAGTGGCCCGGCGCACATTGATCCAGAAGTACGATGCCATTGCCGCGCAGTTGGCGGCCCAGGATCACCGCGACCTCACCAGTGCCGAGCGCGCGCAGATCCACCAACGCTTGCAGAGACTGATCGCCGAAGCCTGGCACACCGAAGAGATTCGCCGCACCCGGCCCACGCCCGTGGACGAGGCCAAGTGGGGCTTCGCGGTGATCGAGCATTCGCTGTGGCACGCCATCCCCAATTACCTGCGCAAGGCTGACCAAGCCCTGCATGCCGCCACCGGGCTGCGGCTGCCACTGGAGGCCGCGCCGATCCGCTTTGCCTCTTGGATGGGCGGCGACCGCGACGGCAACCCCAACGTCACCGCCGCGGTCACCCGCGAGGTGCTGTTGCTGGCGCGTTGGATGGCGGCGGACCTTTACCTGCGCGACGTCGATCACCTGGCCGCCGACCTGTCCATGCAAAACGCCAGCGCAGCCTTGCGTGCCCAGGCAGGAGAGAGCGCCGAACCGTATCGCGCGGTGCTCAAGCAATTGCGTGAGCGCCTGCGGGCCACCCGCAACTGGGCCCAGGCCTCCCTGAAAGCCAGTACGCCGGCTTCTGCCGAGGTGTTGCAGAACAACCGTGAACTGCTTGACCCTTTGGAGCTGTGCTACCAGTCCCTGCACGAATGCGGCATGGGTGTGATTGCCGACGGACCGCTGCTCGATTGCCTGCGCCGCGCGGTGACGTTCGGGCTGTTCCTCGTGCGCCTTGATGTGCGCCAGGATTCGACGCGCCACACGATGGCAATGACCGAGATCACCGATTACCTCGGGCTGGGTCGCTATGAAGACTGGAACGAAGAGCAGCGCATCGGTTTCCTGCTGGATGAGCTGAATAACCGTCGTCCCTTGCTGCCGCCACATTTCAAGCCGTCGGCTGATACCGCCGAAGTCCTGGCGACCTGCCGGGAAGTTGCGGCGGCACCGGCGGCGTCCCTGGGCTCCTACGTGATTTCCATGGCCGGAGCGGCTTCCGATGTGCTGGCGGTGCAGTTGCTGCTCAAGGAGGCCGGGGTGCTGCGGCCGATGCGGGTGGTGCCGCTGTTCGAAACCCTCGCCGACCTGGACAACGCCGGGCCGGTGATGGAGCGCCTGCTGTCGCTGCCGGGCTATCGCTCGCGCCTGCAAGGGCCTCAGGAGGTGATGATCGGTTATTCCGATTCGGCCAAGGACGCCGGGACCACGGCGGCGGCCTGGGCGCAATATCGGGCCCAGGAACGACTCGTGGATATCTGCCGCGAGCAGCAAGTCGAACTGCTGCTGTTCCATGGTCGCGGTGGCACGGTGGGCCGTGGCGGTGGCCCGGCGCACGCGGCGATTCTGTCGCAGCCGCCGGGCTCGGTGGCCGGTCGGTTCCGCACCACTGAGCAAGGTGAAATGATTCGTTTCAAATTCGGCCTGCCGGACATCGCCGAACAGAACCTCAATCTTTACCTCGCTGCGGTGCTGGAGGCGACCCTGCTGCCACCGCCGCCGCCCACGCCGGAATGGCGGCACCTGATGGACGAACTCGCGGCCGACGGCGTCAGTGCCTACCGCGCCGTGGTCAGGGAAAATCCCCAGTTCGTCGAGTATTTCCGCCAGTCCACGCCGGAGCAGGAGTTGGGCCGGCTACCCCTCGGCAGTCGTCCGGCCAAGCGCCGTGCTGGAGGGATCGAGAGCTTGCGGGCGATTCCATGGATCTTCGGCTGGACCCAGACTCGCCTGATGCTGCCTGCCTGGCTCGGTTGGGAAACCGCCCTGGGCAAGGCGCTGGAGCGTGGCGAGGGTGAGTTGCTGGGGCAGATGCGCGAGCAATGGCCATTCTTCCGCACCCGCATCGACATGCTGGAAATGGTGCTGGCCAAGGCCGACGCTGACATTGCGCTGTCCTACGATGAGCGTCTGGTGGAACCGGCGTTGCTGCCGTTGGGCGAGCATTTACGCGACCTATTGTCGCAGGCTTGCTCGGTGGTCCTGGGGTTGACCGGCCAGTCCCAACTACTGGCACATAGCCCAGACACCTTGGAATTCATTCGTCTGCGCAACACTTACCTCGACCCGCTGCACCTGTTGCAGGCCGAGCTGTTGGCACGTTCGCGACAGCAGGACGTTGCCCAGGGCAGCCCCGTGGAACAGGCGTTGCTGGTGTCTGTAGCTGGGATCGCCGCTGGTCTGCGCAACACCGGCTAACGTCGGGTCGTTGCCTGAAACAGCTTGCCCGGCTCGTCCGGGCGTAGCCATTTGCGGGGAAGGGCAGGTCGACCAGGCGACAGTTTGTTGCCCGGTTGCGACTCTCGCCACCTCGTACGAAGGTCGCGTCCGACGCGGGTTCCTCCGACTTTCGGCGGCTTGTGTGGGTCGGGCCTGCTGTGTATCTTGATCAGCCTTTGGCCGTTTGGGCGGTCACGATCCAGTTTTGCGAGATTGGCCCCACGAGGCGAATCCGAGCGTTTACATAAAAAAATTGAGGAGCACATCGATGCGCGTCATTCTGCTGGGAGCTCCCGGGGCCGGTAAAGGTACTCAGGCAAAGTTCATCACCGAGAAATTCGGTATCCCGCAAATCTCCACCGGCGACATGCTGCGTGCCGCGGTCAAGGCTGGCACCCCGCTGGGCGTTCAAGCCAAGAGCATCATGGATGCCGGCGGCCTGGTGTCGGATGACCTGATCATCGCCCTGGTCAAGGATCGCATCGCTCAACCCGACTGCGCCAATGGCTTCCTGTTCGATGGGTTCCCGCGCACTATTCCCCAGGCCGAGGCCTTGGTGACTGCCGGTGTTGAGCTGGACGCGGTCGTTGAAATTGCCGTTGAAGACGAAGAAATCGTCCAGCGCATTGCCGGTCGACGCGTTCATGAGCCGTCGGGCCGGGTCTATCACACCGTCTACAATCCTCCGAAAGCCGAAGGCAAGGACGACGTGACGGGTGAAGAGCTGGTGCAGCGCAAGGACGACACCGAAGAAACCGTGCGCCATCGCTTGTCGGTCTACCATTCCCAGACCAAGCCTCTGGTGGAGTTCTACCAGAATCTGTCCGCCAGGAACGGCGGCAAGCCGAAGTACAGCCACATCCCGGGCGTGGGCTCGGTTGAAGAGATCACGGCCAAAGTGCTTGCAGCCTTGAGCTGAAAAGTCTGATCCGTTGCATCAACTACGGCCCGCTTGCGGGCCGTAGTTGTTTATACTGACGCACTTTTTTCCCACCTGATTTACGGACACATCGATGAGCACCTTGCTGGCCCTGGACACCGCGACTGAAGCTTGCTCCGTTGCCTTGCTGCACGACGGCAAAGTCACGAGCCATTACGAGGTGATCCCGCGCCTGCACGCGCAGAAACTGCTGCCAATGATCCAGCAATTGCTCAGCGATGCCGGCACCACCCTGCAGGCGGTGGATGCAATCGCCTTCGGTCGTGGGCCTGGCGCGTTCACCGGCGTGCGTATTGCCATCGGCGTGGTGCAGGGCTTGGCCTTCGCCCTGGAACGCCCGGTACTGCCCGTGTCGAACCTGGCGGTGCTGGCGCAGCGTGCCTTTCGCGAACACGGTGCGCACCAGGTCGCGGCCGCGATCGATGCACGCATGGACGAGGTGTACTGGGGCTGCTATTGCGAAACCGACGGCGAGATGCGCCTGGTCGGTCCTGAAGCGGTATTGCCGCCCGAATCGGCGGCGTTGCCGGTTGAGGCGAGCGGCGAGTGGTTCGGCGCTGGTACGGGCTGGGGTTATGGTGAGCGGATCGGTGCCCGCGTTGCCGGCCAGGACGCCTCGATGTTGCCTCATGCCGAAGACCTGCTGGCGCTCGCACGCTTCGCCTGGGAACGCGGCGAGGCCATCCCGGCCGATGAGGCGCAGCCGGTTTACCTGCGGGACAAGGTGGCAACGCCGAAATCCGAGCGGCTTTGACCTCATTTCAAGCGAACGCCGTTGTAGTGAGGGAACAAGCTACCTCGCCACAACGGCGTTCGATGACCTTGGAGCCGATGTTGCCAAATTCATTTCCGCCTACCTAAGTCACATCCGACCTTGCCAGTCGTCACTTTTTTAGCCCGTTTTTAAACCTTTTTGACTTTATGTGTTCTAGTTATCACTTGCGCATTTGCGCGGCTACGAATGTGCCGCTAAATTGCCATCATTGATACCGAGCATTCTGTCATGCGTATAGACGGCGTTTCATCTCAGTCCTACCCCATCAAGCGTCGGCCTCGTACGGGTAAAGCCGTTGAGCCCGAAAACTTCGATGACATCGATGGCGACCTGGAATTTCCGTCCGAAGAGCAACTGGCCGCCCGCGCTGCCAAAGCCTCCGCGCAACGCCTGAGCAATCTTCCCGCCCGCCAGCAGGACATGTTGTATCACCGCTCCATGAGTCACAGTGTTTCCGCCGCGCTCGCCAGCTACTTGAGCACTGCCGGTTTTGTCGACTGGGATATGGAAGTGCTGGGGCTCGATCTCTATATCTGATGCGGTTGCCTTACTACCTCGGCTGCCCATCCTGGAGCGAAAATGCCTGGCGCGATTATCTTTATCCCCAGGACGCCAGAAGCTCCGACTTCCTGAATCTCTATAGCCAAGTATTCAACGCCGTGGAAGGCAACACGACCTTCTATGCGAGCCCTTCTGAGTCCACCGTCCAGCGCTGGGCAGAGATCATGCCCGAGGATTTTCGCTTCACCGCCAAGATCCCCGGTGACATCAGTCATGGCGGTGACTTGCGCGAACACTTGACCGCCACCGAAACCTTCGTTCAATTGCTCAGCCCCTTGGGCGAGCGGGTCTCGCCGTTCTGGCTGCAGTTGTCCAAGGCGTTCACGCCCAATCGGTTGCAGGAGCTGGCGGCCTTCATCGACGCTTTCCCGCGACCGCTGGCGGTCGAGGTTCGTCACGATGAGTTCTTCGCCAAGGGCGATGCCGAGCGCCAACTCAATCGCCTGTTGCTCGATCGCGGCGTGGAACGCATCTGCCTCGATCCACGGGGCTTGTTCAGTTGCGCGTCGACCGAGCCTTCGGTGATCCATGCCCAATACAAGAAACCACGGGTGCCCACGCGGCCAGCGGCCTTCACTCAATGCCCCCAGGTGCGCTTCGTCGGTCATCCGGTGGTGGAAGCCAACGAGCCGTTCCTGACGCCTTGGGTGGAAAAGGTCGCCGAGTGGATTGAAGAGGGGCGCACGCCGTATATGTTCCTGCACACCGCCGACAACCTCCAGGCGGCGAAACTCGCAATGCATTTTCACAGCCGCTTGATGAACCGTTTGCCTGGCTTGCCGGCGCTGGCTGAGCTATATAGAGAACCCGCCGCCGAGCAACTGGGTTTGCTCTGAGGCAAACTCGTCCACTGCTCAGGAGCGACTTTCATGGATGCACAAACCCGGCGAGCCCAGGCGTTCAAGGCTTTGCACGAACGCGAAGGCGCATTTGTCATTCCCAATCCGTGGGATGCCGGCTCAGCCAAGATGCTCGCCAGCCTTGGCTTTGGAGCCTTGGCGACCACCAGCGCCGGCCACGCTTTTTCCCTGGGGCGACCCGATGGGGCGCTGGGCCTGGATGACACGCTGGCTAACGTGCGGGCGATCGTGGCAGCCACGGATTTGCCAGTGGCCGTCGACCTGGAAAACGGGTTCGCCGATGCGCCTGAAGCGTGTGCCCGCAGCTTGTTGCGTGCGGCAGAAGCCGGAGCGGTGGGGGGTTCCATCGAAGACGCCACCGGACGCCCGGACAGTCCGATTTATTGCTTCGATCACGCAGTGGCGCGGGTCAAGGCCGCGGCCGACGCGGTGCGCAGCTTGCCGTTTCCCTTCTTGCTGACCGCCCGGGCGGAGAATTTCCTGCACGGCAAACCCGACCTGGACGACACCATCCGACGCCTGAGGGCCTTCTCCGATGCGGGTGCCGACGTGCTCTATGCGCCCGGGCTGAGCAGCGCCGAACAGGTCCTCGCCGTGGTACAGGCCGTGGCGCCCAAGCCGGTGAACGTGCTGATGTCCGGCGCGCTGGACCTCACCGTGGCGCAGTTGAGCGAATTGGGTGTCAAGCGCATCAGCGTCGGATCGGCCCTGGCGTTGGCGGCCTATGGCGAATTCTTCCGTGCTGCCGAAGAAATCCAGCAGCAGGGCACGTTCACTTTTACCCGTCGTTCGATGCCGTTCAACCAGGCTAACCAATTATTCAAGGGTTGATGCCCGAGGCGTTGTCGTGCGGTTTTTCAAAGGTTTGATGATTATGGCGCTGATCGTTGGCGCCGCAGTGCTTGGCGTCTGGCGTGGCTGGTTGTCGGTACCGCCGCAATGGAATCCCTGGGCGCCGCTGGACGTCAACGTCCCGCCGAATCTGCTGACCCGCTACAAGCTGATGGCCCTGCGCAACGACCCGCAACTGTGCGATCAGGCGCTTGCGACGTCAGGGCTTCGTACCGCTCGCCAGGCGGACAGCGGCGCCAACACGACGTGTCCGCTGACCAATGTGTTGCGGGTACAGGGCGGCGAGGTAGCGCTGAGCAGCAGCTTCCTCGCCAGTTGCCCGCTGGCCGTGGCTTTCGCGTTGTTCGAGCGCCATGCGCTGCAACCGGCGGCAACGGCGGTCTATGGGCAGAAAGTCACGCGGGTCGATCACTTGGGCAGCTTTGCGTGTCGCAACATGTACGGTCGTGAAAGCGGGTCGCGCAGTCAGCATGCCACCGCCAGCGCGCTCGATATCGCCGGGTTTCGCCTGGCCGATGGGCGGGCGATCAGCGTGCTCAAGGACTGGCCGAAGGACAACAACCACGCGCAGTTCCTGCGGCAGGTGCGAGGCGGTGCCTGTGACATGTTCAGCGTGGTGTTGAGCCCGGACTACAACGAAGCGCACCGAAACCATTTCCATCTGGATGTGGGGCCGTGGTGGATCTGTCGGTAAGAATCAGGCGGCGATACGCAGGTTCTGCAGCACGATCGGACGTGCCCAACGGGTATCGAAATCGAGTTGTTTCTGCTGCGCCACCAGTTCCTCTTCCGGGAACGGCGGGAAGGGTTTGTCCAGCAAGTCGAGTTCGAACTCGGCAATCGGCAGGTGCAACGGACGCGGTTGTGGCGCCGGGCCCGGTTCCGGCAGTGGTTGGCCGGCGGTGAGAACGATCGGGCGAACCCAGTTGCTCTCGAAGGTCTGCTGTTTTTGCTGGGCGACGATTTCTTCCGGCGGGAAGGGTGGGAACGGTTTGTCCAGCAAGTCGAGTTCGAATTCGGCAATTGGCAGGAACAATGGCTCTGGTGGCTTGACCTGGGTTTCAGTCACGTCGCAGGTGCGCTGGCTGACGATGTGGTCCAGCAATTCGGCGCCGAGGGTCGGTTCAACCGCTTCATCAAGGGCGACGGGCTGGAAGCTGCCAGGCGCCGGTGCGTTTTCACCCAGTTGATCGGCCAGGGCCCGGGCAAAAAAATCCTGCCACAGGTGACTGACGCCGCTCAGCGCTTGGGTGTTACGCAGGCTGTAATCGCCGTAAGGGGAGATAACGCCTATCGATGTGGATTGAATGTCTGACATTTTTCTCGGTCGACGCTCAGCTCTGGCAAAATGCCGTTCACCGTTGTTATCGGCCGATTTTGCCGATCCTTAATTTTTTGGGCGTGTTTTCATGATTGAGCAACCTGCGGCCTGCCGCATCCATGTCGAGGCCCTGGCCCCGGCCTTCCAACCGCAGGCCGAACAGTGGGCCGAGCGGCTTGGCCTGCCTTTGCAAGTGGACGACGGCGAGTTTGCCTTGCAGGTCGGCGAGCAGGGGCTGCAACTGCAGCAACTGGGGCCGGACGCGCCGGGCCCGGTGCGGGTGGATTTCGTCGAGGGTGGCGCGGCCCATCGGCGCTTGTACGGCGGCGGCAGCGGCCAGATGATCGCCAAGGCCGTCGGTGTCGCCCAAGGCGTGCGTCCTCGGGTGCTCGACGCCACGGCGGGGTTGGGCAAGGACGCGTTTGTGCTGGCAAGCCTGGGCTGCGAAATGAGTCTGATCGAGCGCCAGCCGCTGATCGGCGCTTTGCTGGAAGATGGCCTGGCGCGCGGCGCGGAGGACTTCGATGTGGCGCCGATCGTGGCACGCATGCATTTGCTCAAGGGTAATTCCATCGAGGTGATGCGCAACTGGGAAGGCGAGCCGCCCCAGGTGATCTACCTGGATCCGATGTTCCCTCATCGGGAGAAAACCGCCCTGGTGAAAAAGGAAATGCGCCTGTTCCGGCCGCTGGTGGGCGATGACAATGACGCACCGGCGCTGTTGGCCGCGGCGCTGGCGCTGGCGACCCACCGGGTGGTGGTCAAGCGTCCGCGCAAGGCGCCATGCATCGAAGGGCCGAAGCCGAGCCATGGGCTGGAGGGCAAGTCCAGTCGGTACGATATCTATCCCAAGAAGGCGCTCAAGGCTTGAGACCGGATCGCCCAATCCCTTGAGAACTAAGTCCGATAAGCCCGCACGAACAACCCCACCACTTCCTGTACATGAGCCTCGGCCGCTTCGGCGTCCTGCGGCCCGTCGCAGCCGTACAGCAACCGGAAATTCGCCGCGCCCTTGATCAGGCAAAAGAAATGCTCGGCGGCATTTCGCGGTTTGTCGATGCTCAAGGCGCCGCTCTGGTTGACCTTGCCCAGCAACCGTTCCATGCCTGAGAGCATGCGTTGCGGGCCGGCCTCGTAGAAAATCGTCGAGAGCTTCGGGTCCTGGCTACCCAGGGCTACCATCAGTCGATGCAGGTTCACCGACTCATCGCTGTTGATCAGTTGATTGAAGCCCCGGGCGATATTCAACAACACATGTTCAATCGGGACGCCATCCACCCATTCGAAGAACAGCGGCGGCACCTGTTCTTCGCACTTGGCAATCACAGCGGCGGAAAACAGCGTTTCCTTATCGTTGAAGTGGCTGTAGACGGTCAGCTTCGACACACCGGCCTCGGTCGCGACCGCATCCATGCTGGTACTGGCGTAACCCAGGCCCAAAAACAGTTTTTTCGCCGCGTCGAGAATGGCCTGGCGCTTGGCCAGATCCTTCGGACGGCCAGGGCCGCTGGGAGGGGCAGGATTGTTCGACATTATTCGCTTTTAATACTGGACTGGTGAGTTTGCTATTAATAACATACCCGCCAGTATAATTATTCCAAGCATCATTAGCGAAAGGTCATCCACCATGTTCCGCTATGTCCTGCCCCTCGCCGTGCCAGTCAGCCTGGCCTTTTTATTGTCTGCGTGTGGCCACGAGGAGCCGGTGGCCGTGACCGTCCGCCCCGCCATGGTGGTCAAGCCAGAGCCTTCGGCCCAGGCGATGGACAGTTATCCCGGTGAAGTGCGGGCGCGGTTCGAGCCGGATCTGGCCTTCCGCATTGGTGGCAAAGTCAGCCGACGGCTGGTCGAAGAGGGCCAGCGGGTCAAGGCCAACCAGCCCTTGGCTGAACTCGATCCCGAAGACGTGCGCCTGCAACTGGAAGCGAGCCGGGCCCAAGTGGCGGCCGCCGAGGCCAATCTGAGCCTGGTCCGCGCCGAGCGCGACCGCTACAAGACCTTGATGGAGCGGCAGATGGTCAGCCGCTCCCAATACGACAACGCCGAAAATCTCTATCGCTCCGGTGCCGCGCGGCTCAAGCAGATCAGGGCTGAATTCGACGTTGCCAGCAACCAGGCCAGCTATTCGATACTGCGTGCGCCTCAGGATGGCGTCGTGGCCCGCCGTTCGGTGGAGGTCGGTCAGGTCGTGTCGGCCGGTCAAACCGTCTTCACCCTGGCCACCGACGGTGAGCGCGAAGTACTGATCAGCCTTCCGGAGCAAAGTTTCGGTCGCTTCAAGATCGGCCAGCCGGTTTCGGTCGAACTGTGGAGCCAGCCTGACCAGCGCTTCAGCGGGCGCATCCGCGAACTCTCGCCGGCCGCGGACCCGAAGTCCCGCACATTCGCCGCTCGCGTCGCGTTTACCGCCGGCAGCGTTCCGGCGGAGCTGGGCCAGAGTGCCCGGGTGTTTATCCAGAGTGCCGAAAAGGTCCCGCTGTCAGTGCCGCTGTCGGCCCTTACCGCCGAGAACGGCGCGACCTACGTCTGGGTGGTCAATCCCGACAACACCTTGAAAAAAGTCCCGGTGCGCGTCGGTGCCTTCGGCGAAAAAACCGTGCCGGTGCTCGAAGGCCTGGGCGCCAACGACTGGGTGGTGGCCGCTGGCGTGCATGTGCTCCTCGACGGCCAGCAGGTCCGGCCGGTGGATCGCTCCAACCGCGTGGTCAACCTGGCGGCCAAGGAGTAATCCCCGATGGGTTTCAATCTTTCCGAATGGGCGTTGCGTAACCGCCAGATCGTACTGTTCCTGATGCTGTTGCTGGCAATCGTCGGCGCGCTTTCCTACACCAAGCTTGGCCAGAGCGAAGACCCGCCGTTCACCTTCAAGGCCATGGTCATTCGCACCATCTGGCCCGGCGCCACGGCCGAGGAAGTCTCGCGCCAAGTCACCGAGCGCATTGAAAAGAAGCTGATGGAAACCGGCGATTACGAAAAAATCGTCTCGTTCTCACGCCCGGGCGAATCCCAGGTAACGTTCATGGCCCGGGATTCCCTGCACTCCAAGCAGATTCCCGAGTTGTGGTACCAGATACGCAAGAAAGTCAGTGACATCCGGCATACCTTGCCGCCCGGAATCCAAGGGCCATTCTTCAACGATGAGTTCGGCACCACGTTCGGCAACATCTACGCGCTCACCGGTGATGGCTTCGATTACGGGGTGCTCAAGGACTACGCCGACCGTATCCAGATCCAGCTGCAGCGGGTCAAGGATGTGGGCAAGGTCGAGCTGGTCGGCCTGCAGGACGAGAAGATCTGGGTTGAATTGTCGAACGTGAAACTGGCGACCCTCGGCCTGCCGTTGGCGGCGGTCCAGCAAGCCCTGGAAGCCCAGAACGCGGTGTCCACGGCTGGATTCTTCGAGACCGGCAGTGAGCGATTGCAACTGCGGGTCTCCGGGAATTTCCAGACGGTGGAAGAGATCCGTGACTTTCCGATCCGCGTGGCTGACCGCACCTTTCGCATCGGCGACGTGGCAGAGGTTCGTCGTGGCTTCAACGATCCACCCGCGCCGCGCATGCGTTTCATGGGTGAAGATGCAATCGGCCTGGCCGTGGCGATGAAGGAGGGCGGTGACATCCTCGTGTTGGGCAAGGCCCTTGAGGTCGAGTTTGCCCGGATCCAGAATACGCTGCCGGCTGGCATGCAGCTGCGCAAGGTCTCGGACCAGCCAGCGGCGGTGAAGACCGGTGTCGGCGAGTTTGTCCAAGTGTTGGTGGAAGCGCTGACTATCGTATTGCTGGTGAGCTTCTTCTCCCTGGGGTTGCGCACCGGAATGGTGGTGGCGCTGGCAATCCCGCTGGTGCTGGCGATGACCTTCGCGGCGATGTATTACCTGGGCATCGGCCTGCATAAGATCTCCCTCGGCGCGCTGGTCTTGGCGCTGGGGCTGCTGGTGGATGACGCGATCATCGCCGTGGAGATGATGGCGATCAAGATGGAGCAGGGCTTCGACCGAATCAGGGCGGCCAGCTACGCCTGGACCAGCACGGCGTTTCCGATGCTCACCGGCACCTTGATCACGGCGGCGGGGTTCCTGCCGATTGCCACGGCCCAGTCAGGCACGGGTGAGTACACCCGTTCGATTTTCCAGGTGGTGACCCTTGCGCTGTTGGCTTCCTGGGTCGCTGCGGTGGTGTTCGTGCCGTACCTGGGGGAAAAATTCCTGCCGGACCTGGCGAAGATTCATGCGGCGAAGCATGGCACGGTAGACGGCCAGCCCGATCCCTACGGCACGCCGTTCTATCAGCGCGTGCGGCGACTGGTGGAATGGTGCGTGCGCCGGCGCAAGACCGTCATCGCATTGACCGTGCTGTTGTTCCTGGGCTCGGTGGTGCTGTTCCGTTTTGTCCCGCAGCAGTTTTTCCCGGCATCGGGGCGCCTGGAACTGATGGTCGACCTGAAACTCGCCGAAGGCGCTTCGTTGGTGAACACCGCCGAGCAGGTCAAGCGCCTGGAAGCGTTGCTCAAGGATCACGCCGGCATCGACAACTACGTGGCCTATGTCGGCACCGGCTCACCGCGTTTCTATCTGCCGCTGGATCAGCAACTGCCGGCGCCGAGCTTCGCCCAATTCGTGGTGCTGGCCAAGACCATCGAGGATCGTGAGCCCCTGCGCACTTGGCTGATCACCACCCTGAACGAGCAGTTCCCGACCTTGCGCTCACGGGTGACACGCCTGGAAAACGGTCCTCCGGTGGGCTACCCGGTGCAGTTCCGCGTGACGGGCGAGCACATCGAGGAGGTCAGGGCGCTGGCGCGGAAAGTGGCGACTAAGGTTCGCGAAAATCCTTACGTCGCCAATGTGCATCTTGACTGGGAAGAGCCGAGCAAAGTGGTGTACCTGAATATCGACCAGGACCGCGCCCGGGCCTTGGGGGTGACCACTGCCAATCTGTCGAGCTTCCTGCAAAGTTCTCTGACCGGATCCAGCGTCAGCCAGTACCGGGAAGACAACGAGCTGATCGAGATCCTGCTGCGCGGCACCGTGCATGAACGCACCGAACTGTCGTTGCTGCCAAGCCTGGCCGTGCCGACCGACAATGGCCAAAGCGTTGCCCTGTCGCAGATCGCGACGTTGGAGTATGGCTTTGAAGAGGGCGTGATCTGGCACCGCAACCGCCTGCCGAGCGTGACTGTCCGGGCCGATATCTATGGCAAGGAACAACCGGCGACCCTGGTGCAGCAGATTTTCCCGACCCTGGACCCGATACAAGCGGAACTGCCAGACGGTTACCTGTTAGAGGTGGGTGGCACCGTGGAGGACTCGGCCCGTGGGCAGAAATCGGTGAATGCCGGTGTACCGCTGTTCATCGTGGTGGTGCTGACGTTGCTGATGCTGCAACTGCGCAGCTTCTCCCGCACGGCGATGGTGTTCCTCACCGCGCCGCTGGGGTTGATCGGCGTCACGCTGTTCCTGTTGGTGTTTCGCCAGCCATTCGGTTTCGTCGCCATGCTCGGGACCATCGCACTGTCCGGCATGATCATGCGCAACTCGGTGATTCTGGTGGACCAGATCGAGCAGGACATCAAGTCCGGGCTTGCCCCGTGGCAGGCGATTATCGAAGCGACGGTGCGACGGTTCCGTCCGATTGTGCTCACTGCGCTGGCGGCAGTGCTGGCGATGATCCCGCTGTCGCGCAGCCTGTTCTTCGGACCGATGGCGGTGGCGATCATGGGGGGATTGATCGTGGCGACAGCGCTGACGCTGTTGTTCCTGCCAGCGTTGTACGCGGCGTGGTTCAGGGTCAGGAAGACCTGATCAACCGGTGCACACCTAACCTGTGGCGAGGGAGCAAGCTCCCTCGCCACAGGTGTCGTGTCCGCAGGATAGGGCTCAGAGAGTGCCGAATACTTTTTTAGCCAAGCTGGTTGCCGCAGCCGCCGGATTCTGGCGAATGGTGGCTTCCTGCTTGCCGATCATCTCGAACAACCCGTCCAGCGCCTGCTCGGTCACGTAGTTCTCAATGTTGGCGCTTTTGGCGTCCAGCACGCCGAAGGTGGCGGCCTGACCGGCAAAGGCATTGTATTGTTGGGCCAGGCCGACCTTGTCTGTGGCCTGCTTGACGATAGGCAGGAACTTGGCGCGGATCTGCTCTCGACTGCTCTTGTTCAGGTACTGCGTGGCCGAGTCATTGCCGCCGCTCAAGATGCCCTTGGCATCGTTCACGCTCATGTTCTTCACGGCATTGACCAGGATCGGCTGGGCCTGGACTACGGCTGCTTCGGCCGCCTGGTTCATGCTGGTTTCCAGTTGATCGACCTGCTCACCCATGCCGAAGGCTTTCATCTTGCTGGCGACTTTGCCGAGCTTGCCGGGCAGTTCGATTTTCACCTCCGGGTTATTGCTGAAACCCCCAGGTGTGCCCAATTGCTTGACCGCCACCTGCGCGCCTTGGGTCAAGGCGTCCTTGAGACCGCCCGTAGCGTCTTTTTGCGACAGATCGCCCAAGGACAGGGCCATGGCATTGGCGCAGATCAACAGGCCCGCGCACAGGCCGGTGAAACGGAGGGTAGAACGGAGCATGATGGCTTCCTTGAAAAAAAGTAGGAAAAAAGAATCAGCGTGCGGCGTTGACGCGGATCTTCAACGGTAGCTGATCCTTGCCATCGAGTTGCACGGCGTGTTGTTCGGTGGTGATGAACATCAGTTGGCCGTCCACTTCGATGCGGGCGCTCACGGCATAACGATGGCCGGGCTTGACCTGCGCGGGATCATAACTGAGGTGGAACGGCAGCGGGACCTGGCCTTTGACCGGGCCGCTCTGTTCATCGAGTACCACCGCAGGGGCATCGGCCAGGGAAACGTCCTGCAGGCGCACGGTCAGTATGGCGGTAGGAGGCAGGGCGATGCGTTGAAGATAAAACACTTCGCCGTCCAGTTTCTGGGTGGATGCGCTGGGCGGGAATGACGACTGGCAAGCGGCCAGCAAGGCAGTGAATGCGAGCAGAACGAGCTTGTTCATTTGGAAGTACCTTTTTGCTTTGACGCCAGCAACGTGATGGCGCCAAAGCAAATCTGGAGCATCGAGAGGTAAAAATCCAGCCGAAGCGTCACTGTCCAGACGATTCTTCCACCCCTCGATGTGTGAAACTCAAACGCGAAACACGCTGCCTATTCTTGAATAGGTGGATTATGGAGCATAGGTATTAAACCGAAGACATTAGTATCTCGATCGGCTTCAAGTAATTGACGCGAGGGTCAACGGTGTGAATTTTTTTGGTGGTAAAACGCACTTCCCCTTCCGCTTCGATCCGCGCCCTGACCGCATAGGTACGATTTTCGATGACAGTCGATTCCGCCACTCGGAGTTCGAAACCCAAGCCTGCGGTTTCAGCGTTTTTGATCACGCAAGTCGCAACGATTTCAGCCGGCGCGTCGGCGACGGTGATGTCTTCAAGGGACGCATAGAGAGTGGAGTTTGGAGCCAGGGCGATTTTTTCAACGTAGTAGGCGATGCACGGAACGTTGTAGTAGTGGTTCATAGTAATGTCCTTATATTAAGTTTTTTGCCATCAGTGGCGCTGAATGACACCAGCAATATGCAGGTGCCAAAATGATTGGAGGCGTTGCCTCGTATCCAATTGAACGTTGTGAATCAGGAGCCGAACGTAAGCGGCTGAGTGGTTTCGGTCTTCGGTACAGGCGCAAGGGTCAGATTGACATCAACTTCCTGATCACCACCGTTCCAGATGAAGGTATGTGGGGTATCAAGAAACACAGGGGTAGGGCCGTTGATTTGCACCTTCAACGAAAACTCTTCCCCTTTGGTGGCAATTTCGCCATCAACGGTCAGGGTGACGATCCATGGCATTTTCGGTATTTGGTTGGAGCCACTGCCACTGGAGCTATGCGGTGTCGTTAGGCTTATGTGAGTACCACCGCTTTCAGGCAGTTGATAGCCGTCCGGCGGGTGAATGGATGCGGTAATGGTGTGCAGGCTCATGCTGAATTCCTTTTCAGTGCGTCGGCATTGACGTGAGCCCATCTTAGAGGCCTGTCTCAGAGTTCTCTGTAGTTCCTTTCTTCGTCTGACGTCGCTTTAGGCGCTCAACAGCGTCGGAATATTCGCTGGCTCCCCCATCAAACTCACCGGAACTGCTCCCTGTTCCTCGGTGAGTGTTCGACGATATTCAATTGCCGGGGCTGACGGCGACGTCCGCGGCGTCTTCACTGCGATGCAGCGCTACCTGACGGATCGACAGGCGAATTTCCGCCGGCAGCACTCGCTTGGCCGCACCCTCGGCCAGTTCGCTCAGCAGCTCGTGATAGCTGAGTTTGCCGGCTTCGTCGCGGCGCAGCACATCGAGGTCGAGCATGGTCTGGATGAAGTGACGGAACAGGCTCTTGTCGAAGAATTCCGGCGCATTCAGGCCGTGCAAGATCGACAGGCGCTGGGCCATGACGGTGCAGAGGTCTTCCAGTTCTTCGGCGCTGAGGGTGTTCTGGCCACTGTTGAGCAGCAGCGAAACCGTCATGTAGAAGCGCTGCAAGGTCTGGGCGATGCTTTTTGACAGCAGGGTCAGCAGCACGAAGTGCCGCGAACTCGGCGCGGGACGCAGGTACAGGTTGTTTTCGAAACGCAGCAGGCCCTGTTCGACGAAAGCTTCGAGCCATTGGTCGACCACGGCGTCCAGTTCTTCCAGCGACCAGCGAATGAACAGCTCCGATTGCAGGTACGGGTACAGCGCGCGGGTATAACGCAGAATCTGCTCGCGACTCATGCGTGAGCTGCTCTGGAAGAAGCTCGCCAGCAACGCCGGAAGGGCGAAAATGTGCAGCACGTTGTTGCGGTAGTAGGTCATCAGCACCGCATTCTGCTCGTCCAGGTACAGAATCTTGCCCAGGGCATCGTTCTGTTCCGACAGCAGGTCCATGCCTTTGACATGCTCGATCAACGCCCGGCCGTCGCCCTCAGGCAAGGTGGTGTGGGGAGAGTAAGGCACTTGGCGCAGCAACGCGAGGTACAAGTCCAGCACGCGGGCCATGGCCTGGTCGTCCAGTGCCAGGCGGCTGGTCGACAACAATGCCAGCGCGACAAGGTTGACCGGGTTGATGGCCGCGGCTTCGTTCAGGTGCCGGGCTACGCGCTCTCCCAGACGGTTGGTGGTCGCGTTGAGCCAGGCCGGTTTGAACTGCGGGCCCAGTTCCTGCTGGCGCCAACCGGGTTGTTCGCTGTCGAGGAATTCCGCCAGTTTGATCGGCTCGCCGAAGTTCACCGCCACTTGGCCGAAGCGTTGCTTGAGCGCGCCGATGACCTTGAAGATGTCGAAGATCGATTCTTTCTTCTTGCTGGCCCCGCGCAATTCGCCCAGGTAGGTGCGGCCTTCCAGCACCCGTTCATAACCGATATAGACCGGCACGAACACGATCGGCATGCGCGACGAACGCAGGAAGCTGCGCAGGGTGATCGCGAGCATGCCGGTCTTGGGTTGCAGCATGCGCCCGGTGCGCGAACGGCCGCCTTCGACGAAATACTCCACCGGGAAGCCTTTGGTGAACAGCGTGTGCAGGTATTCGTTGAACACCGCGGTGTAGAGCGGATTGCCCTTGAACGTGCGGCGCATGAAGAACGCCCCGCCACGGCGCAGCAGGCTGCCAATTACCGGCATGTTGAGGTTGATGCCGGCGGCGATGTGCGGCGGCGTCAGGCCGTTGCGGAACAGCAGGTACGACAGGAGCAGGTAATCGATATGGCTGCGGTGACACGGCACGTAGATGACTTCGTGGCCCTGGGCAACGTTCTGCACGCCCTCGATGTGGTTGACCTTGATGCCATCGTAGATTTTGTTCCAGAACCAGCTCAGCACCACTTCCAGGAAGCGGATCGCGGTGTAGGTATAGTCCGAGGCGATCTCGTTGCCGTAGCGCAGGGCCTGGGCCTTGGCTTTTTCCGGGGAGATCTTTTCCCGCTCGGCTTCCTCGGCAATCGCCTGCTTGACCAGTGGCTGGTTCAGCAGGCCCTTGACCAGGTTGCGTCGATGGGAGATGTCCGGGCCGATGACCGCCGCTTTAAGATTGCGGAAATGTACCCGCAGGATCCGCTGGGCCATGCGCACGGTGCGTTCATGACCTTTGTCGTGTTCGATCAGCTCGCGCAGGTGGATCGGCGCGGAGAACTGCACGCGGGTCTTGCGCCCCAGGATCATGATGCTCAGCAGCCGACGCAGGCGTCCGGTGACGGCCCAGCTGTCGGCGAACAACAGCTTCCATGGGCTTGATTCGCTGTCTGGCGACTGGCCCCAGAACACGCTGACCGGGATGATCTGCGCGTCTTCGGCGGCGTCGTGGGTCAGGGCGTCGACCAGCCGCGTCAAGGTGGGCGGCGCACCGCGCTTGTCCTGGCGCCCGAGCCAGTCCGGTGCCGGCGTCAGGTAGAAAAAGGCCGCCGGCTCCAGCAGGTTGCCCACTGAGACAGGCAGCACCGGGCGGGGCAGGCCAGCCTTGGTGCACTCTGCGTCGAGCACCGCCAAGTCGGTGAGCGAAGGGTCTTGCAGGACATAAAACACCGGACGGCTGCGGTCGAGGTTGAGGGTGAAGGACGACTGGTTGATCGTCTCGGAGCGAACCCAGAGGTACAACAGTCGGCGCAAGGTGCCAAACACAAGACGGCGGAACGGGGAACGGGTCATACGGCTTCTGCATGAGTGAATGGAGTGGCGCGGGCGCCAGTGTGCCGGATTCATCGAAAATCGGCAAAAAAGCCCCGAAGTAAAGTCAGTTGAGAGTTTTTCCGGGTGTCATATACTCGGCCAGTTACTGCCCCGGCCTTCTCTAGGTCGGCCGGACGGTGGCTTAAATTCGTACGGCTTTCCTGCGAAAAGCCGACTCAAAATAAAAATGGGAGTGAGCATCATGGCAGCACGGGAAACCGGCAGTGTGAAGTGGTTCAATGACGCGAAGGGCTACGGCTTCATCCAGCGCGAAGGCGGCGCGGATGTGTTCGTGCATTACCGCGCGATCCGTGGTGAAGGCCACCGTTCACTGACCGAAGGCCAGCAGGTCGAATACGCGGTCGTGGAAGGGCAGAAGGGCTTGCAGGCTGAGGATGTCGTGGGGTTGTAAGCCATACTCACTGGCAACAAAAAACCATTGTGGGAGCGAGCAGGCTCGCTCCCACATGGAACCATCGCCAGGCGCTAAATCAGCGTCACGCCGTCTTCCAGGTAATTTCTTCTTCTCCATCGGCGCTGATGCGAATCCAGCGATCCGCCGATTCCTCGCCTTCTTCCTCCACCCACGAACCGGGCGCGCAGCGCACTTCGACATCCAGCGCGGCGAAGGCGGCGCGGGCGCAGGCGATGTCGTCTTCCCATGGGGTCTGGTCGCTTTCCAGGTACAAGCTGTTCCATTTGCCTACGGCCTTGGGTAGCCAGGTGACCGGGATATTGCCGGCCTTGCATTTGTAGGTCTGGCCTTTCTGCACCCAGTCGCTGCACGGGCCCAATGCCTCGCCGAGCCAATGGGCAATGGCCTTGTGGTCGACGTCGGCGTCCTTCAGGTAAATCTCGATATCGGGTTGGCGCATGGATGTCCTCGCTGCGGTCTTGAAAAATCCATTCGCGGATTTAGGTGGCCCCAGACAATCGCCCGGGGCCCAAGGTTAATTATTGAAGAACGAAATAATCGTAGCGCATCGACACCGTGACCTCGAACGGCTCGGCTTGCTCGATCACGCTGGCGCGGCGCTCGGCGCTGGCGCGCCAGCCATGAGGCGTCATCGCCAGCAGGTTGGCGCGGTCCTGGCCTTGGGTGAGCACCAGTTTGAATTCGAGCGTTTCGCTGTGATCCAGCGCCATGCCCGGCGGCACCAGGGCAAGGTGTTTGTCGTCGGTGTACTCGCGCACTTCGTCGTACAGGCGCTCGCGCAATTCCATCAGGTGGCCGGCGGTGGGGCCGACTTTCATCAGGCCGCCGCCGTGGCTGAGCAAGCGCTTGGCCTCTTGCCAGTCCAGCGGGCTGAACACGCTGGCGAGGAACTGGCAGCAGCCGTCGGCCAGCGGTATCCGGGCCATGCTGGCGATCAACCAGGTCAGTTGCGGGTTGCGTTTGCAGGCGCGCTTGACCGCCTCGCGAGAGATGTCCAGGGCATAGCCATCCGCGTCAGGCAGGGCATCGGCGATCTGCGCGGTGTAATAGCCTTCACCGCAACCGATGTCGAGCCAGCGTCCAGGCGCACGTTCGGCGGCCAGTTCGGCCAGGCGGCGGGCGACCGGGGCGTAATGCCCGGCGTTGAGAAAGTCACGGCGGGCTTCGACCATCGCCTGGTTGTCGCCAGGGTCACGGCTGTTCTTGTGCTGCACCGGCAGCAGGTTAAGGTAACCCTGCCGCGCACGGTCGAACCGATGCCCGGCGGGGCACACCACGCCGTTGTCCACCGCGTTCAGCGGTTCACTGCAGATCGGGCAGGCGAGCATCAGGCGAGCAACTTGATCAGCGTCTTGTAGTAGATCTCGGTGAGCACGTCGAGATCCGCCGCCAATACGCGTTCGTTGACCTGGTGGATGGTCGCGTTGACCGGCCCCAGCTCCACGACTTGCGTGCCCATGGTGGCGATGAAACGACCATCCGAGGTGCCGCCGCTGGTGGAAGCTTTCGTCTCGCGGCCCGTCACGTCCTTGATGCTCGACGACACGGCGTCCAGCAAGGCGCCTGGCTCGGTGAGGAATGGTAGGCCGGACAAGGCCCAATCGATGTGCCAGTCCAGTTGATGCTTGTCGAGGATATCGGCGACGCGCTGTTGCAGGCCTTCGACGGTGGACTCGGTGGAGAAGCGGAAGTTGAACACCGCTTCCAGGTCGCCGGGGATCACGTTGGTCGCGCCGGTGCCGGAGTTGAGGTTGGAAATCTGGAAGCTGGTCGGCGGGAAGAAATCGTTGCCGTGGTCCCAATGCTCGGCGGCCAACTCGGCAAGGGCTGGCGCGGCGAGGTGGATCGGGTTCTTGGCCAGGTGTGGATAAGCCACGTGGCCTTGCTTGCCGCGTACGGTCAGCTTCGCACCGAGGGAACCACGACGGCCGTTCTTGACCACATCGCCCACCAACGTGGTGCTCGACGGCTCGCCGACGATGCACCAGTCCAGTCGTTCCTGTCGGGCCTTGAGGCGTTCAACCACGGCCTTGGTACCGTGGTGGGCCGGGCCTTCTTCATCGCTGGTGATCAGGAAGGTCAGCGAGCCCTTGTGGTCCGGGTAATCGGCGACAAACCGTTCGGCCGCCACGACCATGGCCGCCAGGCTGCCCTTCATGTCCGCTGCGCCACGGCCGCAGAGCATGCCCTGGTCGTCGATGACCGCGTCGAACGGGTCGAGCTGCCAGGCCTGCACCGGACCGGTCGGCACCACGTCGGTGTGACCGGCGAAGCACAACACCGGGCCGTCATGCTTGCCATGGCTGGCCCAGAAGTTATCCACATCCTCGATGCGCATCGGCTCGAGCTTGAAACCGGCGTCGCCCAGGCGCTGCATCATGATTTTCTGGCAATCAGCATCGGCCGGCGTCACGGACGGGCGGCGGATCAGGTCGCAGGCGAGTTGCAAGGTCGGCGAGAGGTCGGCGTGGGCCGTCATGGAAGCTCCGGGATTATTGTGTGAACGCAAGGCTTGTGCAGGCGCGGGCTGGCTCGCGCAAAATGGCGGTTATCTTATAGCAAAACGACCGGCATGGGCCTCTGCTCCTGTCGGTTGGAACACAAAACCTGTGGCAAAGCCCTATAATGCGCGCCGGTTTTTGGGGTAATGGTCATGAGTACAGAAGATCCACGGTTTGCTGGCATCGCCCGTTTGTATGGCATTGAAGGCCTGGAACGCTTGCGGGCGGCCCATGTGGCAATCGTCGGCGTCGGCGGTGTCGGTTCCTGGGCAGCGGAAGCCATTGCCCGCTGTGGCGTGGGCGAGATTTCGCTGTTCGATCTGGACGACGTCTGTGTCAGCAACGCCAACCGTCAGTTGCATGCGCTGGACAGCACCGTCGGCAAGCCCAAGGTCGAGGTGATGGCCGAGCGGTTGCGTGGCATCAACCCCGACTGCACGGTGCACGCGGTGGCGGACTTCGTGACCCGCGACACCATGGCCGAGTACATCACGCCGAACATCGACTGCGTTATCGACTGCATCGACAGCGTCAACGCCAAGGCCGCGTTGATTGCTTGGTGCAAGCGTCGCAAGATCCAGATCATCACGACCGGCGGCGCGGGCGGGCAGATCGACCCGACGCTGATCCAGGTCTGCGACTTGAACCGCACCTTCAACGATCCGCTGGCCTCCAAGGTGCGCTCTACCTTGCGTCGCGACTACGGTTTCTCCCGCACCGTGACCCGTCATTACAGCGTGCCTTGTGTGTTCTCCACCGAACAGCTGCGCTATCCGAAACCCGATGGCAGCATCTGCTTGCAGAAGAGTTTTGTCGGCGACGGCGTCAAGCTCGACTGCGCCGGTGGATTTGGCGCGGTGATGATGGTCACTGCGACGTTCGGCATGGTCGCGGCGACCAAGGCTGTGGATAAGATCGTAGCGGGTGTGCGGCGGCCGGCGGACAGGGTCAAGCCCGAACAGTGACCGATTTTGTGGCGAGGGAGTCCCTCGCCACGGTTATTGGGCCAATTCGCGCATCCGCTGTAATACCGCATTCAAGCCATTGCTGCGCGACGGCGACAGCTGCCGCGACAACCCCAGCTGATTGAACCAATCCGGCAAATCCACTTGCTTCAACGCTTCGGCAGACAAGCCGTTGACCCGCGCCAGCAGCAACGCCACCAACCCCCGGATCAACCGCGCATCGCTACTGGCGGAAAACTGCCAGCGCCCGTCGTGCAACCGACCCACCAGCCAGACCTGGCTTTCACAGCCATGGACGAGGTTGGCCTCGCACTTTTCTGCGTCGCTCAGGGGCGCCAGGCGTTCGCCCCATTGCATCAGCAGCCGGGCGCGTTGTTCCCAACCTGAGGCGTCCTGGAAAATCTGCAGCGCGGCGACAGCATCGTCAGGCAAGTTCATCGCAACATCTCCAGGGCCTGGTCCAGGGCCTCGAAGAAACGCTCGATATCGGCGGAATCGTTGTACAACGCCAGCGACACCCGGATCGCCCCGGAAAGCTTCAAATGCTTGAACAGTGGCATCGCGCAGTGATGCCCGGCACGCACGGCAATGCCTTGCTCGGTCAACAGGTGCGCCAGGTCAGCGTTGTGGATGCCTTCGACCACGAAGCTGACCAGGGCCAGTTGTGGATTGCCCACCAGGCGCACGCCGTTGCGCGCCAGGAGGCCGCCAATCAAATAGTCGTGGAGCGCTGTCTCATGGTCCAAGACTGCTTGCCCGTCCAGACTGGACAGGTAATCCAGCGTCGCCCCCAGGCCGATCACGCTGGCAATGGGCGGCGTCCCCGCCTCCAAACCCAGCGGCGCCACACGGAAGGTCGCGCTGTGGTAGTCGGCTTGCTGCACCATTTCGCCGCCAAACTGCCAGTGACGCAGCTGACTGAGCGCTTCGGTGCGGCCGAACAGCACGCCCAGGCCTTCGGGACCGTAGAGTTTGTGGCTGGAAAACACGTAGAAATCGCAGCCCAAGGCCTCCACATCATGACGGCCGTGGACCACGCCCTGGGCGCCATCGATGACCGTCAGCGCGCCCTGCGCCTTGGCCATCGCCAACAGCGCCGGTAGGGGCTGCCAAGTGCCGAGAACATTGGATAACTGGCTGACGGCCAACAGGCGTGTGCGCGGTCCGATCAGCTCTGCGGCGGCTGTGCTGTCGATCATGCCGTCGGCATCCAGCGGCAGCACCACCAGCGTCAACGCGCGACGCTCGGCCAGTTGCTGCCAGGGCAGCAGGTTGGCGTGATGCTCCAGGGCGCTGATGACAATTTCATCGCCCGGGTTGAACAGGTGTTCCAATCCGTAGGCGAGGAGGTTCAACGCCGAAGTGGCGCCGTGGGTGAAAACCACCTGCCCGCAGTCTCCCGCGTTGAGCCATTGCGAAACCTTGGAGCGACTGTCTTCGAATGCCTGGGTGGCCAGGGCGCCGGGCAAGTGTTGAGCCCGGTGCACATTGGCGGCGCCGTTGGCGTAGTAATACGCCAGTGCGTCGAGCAAGACTTGGGGCTTTTGTGTAGTGGCGGCGTTGTCCAGATAGGTCTGGCCTTGCCGTTGCAGGGCGGCGACGGCCGGGAAATCGGCACGCCAGGGGGATTGAATCAACATGCTTTCGGGCCCTGCTGGAGTTACGCCGGACCCTGTGGGAGCAGTCTCGCTCCCACAGGTGAGGGTGTGGCGCTTAGTTGTGTGCGTGCAGTGCTTCGTTCAGCTCGATGGCCGATTTGTGGGTCTTGCACTCCACCGCGCCTGTCTCGGAATTGCGGCGGAACAACAGATCAGGCTGGCCGGCCAGGTCGCGGGCCTTGACCACTTTCACCAACTGGTTGTTTTCGTCCAGCAGGGCAACCTTGGTGCCGGCGGTCACGTACAGGCCCGACTCCACGGTGTTGCGGTCGCCCAGCGGGATGCCGATGCCGGCGTTCGCGCCGATCAGGCAGCCTTCACCCACTTTGATCACGATGTTGCCGCCGCCCGACAGGGTGCCCATGGTCGAGCAACCGCCGCCCAGATCCGAACCCTTGCCGACGAACACGCCCGCCGAGACACGGCCTTCGATCATGCCCGGGCCTTCGGTGCCGGCGTTGAAGTTGACGAAACCTTCGTGCATGACGGTAGTGCCTTCGCCCACATAGGCGCCCAGGCGCAGACGCGCGGCATCGGCGATACGCACGCCTGCCGGGACCACGTAATCAGTCATTTTCGGGAACTTGTCCACCGAGAATACTTCCAGCAACTCGCCACGCAGGCGGGCTTCGAGCTGATGTTCGGCGAGTTCGGCCAGGTCGATCGCGCCCTGGCTGGTCCAGGCCACGTTCGGCAGCAGTGGGAAAATGCCCGCCAGGTTCAGGCCGTGGGGCTTGACCAAGCGATGGGACAATAGGTGCAGCTTGAGGTAGGCCTCAGGCGTGGAGCTCAGTTGGGCATCTTCGGCCAGCAGGGTGGCGACCAGTGGCTTGTGGCTTTCGGCCAGGCGGGTCAGCAGCTTGGCTTGCGCGGCATCGACGCTGCGAAGCGCCTCGGCCAACTGGGAGGCTTGGGCGGTGGTAAAGGTGATGGCCTGGTTGCCTTCGCTGTAGCCAAGGATTGGCGCGATGGCTGCGACAATCTCGGCTGCCGGGTTGAGCAATGGCTGCGCGTAGAAGACTTCCAGCCAGGCGCCTTCACGGTTTTGGGTGCCGACGCCGAAGGCCAGGCTGAACAGGGTAGTGGACATGAAATTACCTCTACGAAATGGACTGGGCAGGCTTACTTGATCTCTGCCGCATAGATATCTGGCTTGAAGCCAATCAGGGTTCGGTCACCGAGATCGAGCACCGGGCGCTTGATCATCGAGGGTTGGGCGAGCATCAGTTCGATGGCTTTCGTCTGGTCGAGATCGGCTTTGCGTTCGTCGTCGAGTTTGCGAAAGGTCGTACCGGCGCGGTTCAACACCACTTGCCAGCCATGCTCGTCGCACCATTGGGTCAGGTGCTCGCGGTCGATGCCGGCAATTTTGTAATCGTGAAAGTCATAGCGCACCGCGTGCTCATCGAGCCAGGTTCGCGCTTTTTTCATCGTATCGCAGGCTTTGATGCCGAAAAGCTGTAAGTGCTTGTTTTCACTGGGCATGAATGCTCCCCCAAAACGTTCCCGGTATCGTCCTGAAAATCAGCCGACGATTATGCCACGTCATTGCTTTCAGTGCCCTGACTGTCGCGACGGATTGGACGAGGCGGAACCGATAGGACGGGGCCAGCCACACAGCACAGGTACACCCAGCACTTTTGCGCACAAGAGGCCCCGCCCATGGATTCCATCTCCCTGACATCGTTCCACCCACTGACGGACCAAACTGAAGAAACCCTCCCGCCCCCGGCAACGACATCGACGACCGGGACCGTTGCGTCCGTCGCGATCGGCCCTGTCACGGCTGAACAGGACCTGGCCAATCGGACTGGCGCCATCAAGGCCCAGCTGACCCGGGTATTCGAGCCGCATATGAACGGCGCCAATCGCGACGCTTTCGAAGCGCTGATCGATGACCGTTCGCGTACCTTGGCCAATGATGGCGAAACCGCTGAAAGCGTCGATGCGGTGCTGACCAAGGGCGCGCGGCTGGATCGCGCGTCCCATGACACGGTTGGATTCCTTCGTTCGGTGCCCTTCGGCGCAGCGTCCATAGCGCTGGACTTCGCCCCGGCGGTGACCGGCAATGGCTCGATTACCGCCCCGTTGGCGTTGTCGGCGATAGCCGGCCTGGTCAGCAGCGCCGCCGACACGGTCGGCAATGGCCTGATGAAACGGGCCACCAGCGATACCCAGTGGCTGGTGGCCGAAAATGCCGAGTTGGAGCCGGTCATGCAAGAGGCCGCTCAGGCAGTAAAGCCGAGCCTGGGAACCCAGGCCATCGAAGGCAGCCTGACCTTCCAGACCTTCACCGCGCGAAACGTTCTGCGCACAGTGGTCCAGCCCGTTGTGACGAAGACCGTTGATGCGCAGACGGGCAGCAAGGTGGACTCGGTGATAGCCGCCGTCGGATCGCCGCTTTCAGGCATGGCCGCCTATGACCTGCAGCATTCCATCGACAAATCAAAACACCGGATTGGCCCGGAATACCTGCTGGGGCGCCAAGACTGGCACCAGCGTTACAAGGACCTCAAGAATTATGGCGTAGGGAATGCGGCGATGGGCATTGCCAAGCGGGTTGGCAGCCTGCCGCTGGACGCGATGCGCGATGGCAGTAAATCGCTGCAAGCTCTGGTTACGCCGACTGGCTTGGTCAGTGGTCTCGGCGCGTTGGCCGGCGGTATTACGGCGATCGGTATGGCCCAGACCGCCGCTGTCAACGCGGCAAGGGACGCCGGGATTTCGCCTGCGGGTGTCGCGGCGGCTGGCAAGGCGACCGTCACCGCCACGATGGCCCCAGTGCTCGCCGCCTGGGTGACCACGGCTGTGATGACCCAACCCTTGGCGGACAAGGCTTCCGCGGCGTTGGACAAGCTTTCCACCGGTCCTGCCCATCAGGATGAGCTGCAGGGAATGTTGCCCTTGGTCGAAACGTCGATTGCCGAACAGACCGGGGAAGACAGTGACAATGAGGGCGACAGCGTCGATTTTGTCTCGGCCCGCTCGACCCTCAGTGCCGCTGAGCGAGCTGTTTAGCTTCGGACAGTCGCCGGTCGCTCCTGCCGCGTGGAGGTTAGGAGCGGCCAGGAGGCGACTGCGCTTTGGCGCCGTTGCGGTGCGACCAATGTGCAACGGCAGCGGTTCGCCTTGGCAGTTAATATGGCACTTCACCGGCCAACTGTTGCCGGAGATGTGTATGGCTGTCAGTGGAAGTCCGTTATGCAAAGCGCCTATACCGTCCTGATCCTGTTGATGCTGGTGGGCGTGTCGCGCCTGATCGGACGTTTGATCCCGCTACCGTTGCCCCTGGTGCAGATCGCCGCCGGTGCCGTGCTGGCCTGGCCCTCGCTGGGGCTTCATATAGCGCTTGATCCCGAGTTGTTCCTGTTTCTGTTCCTGCCGCCGCTGCTGTTCTCCGACGGTTGGCGCATGCCCAAGCGCGAACTCTGGCGACTGCGCGGGCCGATCCTGACGCTGGCGGTGGGGTTGGTATTGTTCACGGTGGTGGGCGCGGGGTATTTCATTCATTGGCTGCTGCCCGGCATCCCGTTGCCGGTGGCCTTCGCCCTGGCGGCGGTGTTGTCGCCGACCGACGCGGTGGCGGTCTCGGCGATTGCCCGGGATCGCTTGCCCGCGCCCTTGATGCACATGCTTCAGGGCGAGGCGTTGATGAACGATGCGTCAGGCCTGGTGACCTTCAAATTTGCCTTGGCAGCGGCGATCACCGGCGTGTTTTCCCTGGCGAGTGCGAGCCTGGCCTTTGTCCTGGTGGCGGTCGGCGGCCTGTTAGTGGGCGTGGCCCTGAGTTGGCTGGTAGGCCGCTCGCGGGCGTGGATGATCGCCCGGGGCTGGGACGATCCGGCCACCCACGTAGTGTTCATGTTATTACTGCCGTTCGCCGCCTATGTGCTGGCCGAGCGCTTGGGCGCATCGGGGATTCTCTCGGCGGTCGCGGCGGGGATGATGCAGAGCTGGCTCGACCTGCTGCCGCGCCAGACTGGTACGCGGCTGCTCAATCGCAGCGTCTGGTCGCTGTTGGAATTTGCCTTCAATGGCTTGATTTTCCTCCTGCTCGGACTGCAACTGCCGGACATCGTCAAGGCGGTGACCAGCCATGAGCCGACGTTATGGCCCACGCTGTTCTACCGCTGCCTGGACGTGGTGACGATTTTCCTGGTGTTGCTGGTGCTGCGGTTTGTCTGGGTGCAAAGCATCTGGCGTTTGTCCGGGTGGTTGCGACGTTGGCGCGGCAAGGGCGAGTTGACCCTGGTGCCGACCGCGCGCTCTTGCTGGTTACTGACGTTTGGCGGGGTGCGCGGGGCAGTGACGCTGGCGGGCGTGCTGTCGGTGCCGTTGCTGCTTGGGGGCGGGGAGGCGTTTCCCGAGCGGGACTTGCTGATCTTCATCGCCGCCGGGGTGATTCTGCTGTCGTTGATTGCGGCCTGCGTCGCGTTGCCGATGCTGCTGCGCGGCATCGAGAGAAGCCCCGACGACAAGCGCCGAAACGAAGTCCGCGAGGCGTGGCGCAAAACCGCTGAGGCGGCGATTCATGCGTTGGAAGTTGAAGAGCCAAGCGTTGCGCCGGACGCGGCCAAGGCTGCGCTGGCGACGGAGGTCAAGGCGCGGTTGATGTCCGAGTATCGCCATCAACTGGCGGTGTACAACGATTCCGCCGAAGCCCAGGCGCAGGCGTTCGAGATGGACTTGCTGGAACGCCGGCTGCGTTTGAAGGCCTATCGGGCGCAGCGGCTGGAGCTGTATCGGCTCAGTCGTCATCATCAGATTGGGGATGATGTATTGCGGGAGGTGTTGGGGGAGTTGGATTTGGCGGAGGCGAATTTGGGGTTGGGTAAGTAGCAGCCTTGGCGCAAAGCTAAGTGTGGCGAGGGGATTTATCCCCGTTGGACTGCGCAGCAGTCCCAAAACAGTCAATTCAAGCTGTTTGACACTGCGCGTTGTTCGGTTTGAGGGCTGCTTCGCAGCCCAGCGGGGATAAATCCCCTCGCCACAGGGGAGATCCAACCACTTTGCGGATCTTCAGCATTTCAGGCGCAACAAAGCCAGGCGTGCCTTGTTCTCATAGAAAGCAAAGCCGCCCGAAGGCGGCTTCAATCGACACGCAACTGAGCTTGCTCTGCCCCGTCTGCGGGTAGAGCTTCGGACTTGATGCAATAAGTGCCGGCCTCATCGCGAGCAAGCTTGCTCCCACAGGATCAGGTATCGATCATAGGTTGTGTGAGCCACACAACTCCACGGTGGGAGCAAAGCTTGCTCGCGATAAATCGAAAGGCAAATACAAAAATACCTGTGAAGCACTGAACCTGTGGCGAGGGGATTTATCCCCGCTGGGGCGCGAAGCGGCCCAAAACCCAAGGGCCCCGGTTCTATCAGGCAAATTGAGTTGACTTGCTGGGGCCGCTGCGCAGCCCAGCGGGGATAAATCCCCTCGCCACAACAGCCCCGATATAGCCATCAACCCCGACGCTGAATGAATGCGCGGATCCGCTCCGCCGCTTCCACGCATTCTGCCAATGGCGCGACCAGGGCCATGCGCACGCGCCCGGCGCCTGGGTTGACGCCGTCGACATCGCGGGACAGGTAGGAGCCTGGGACGACCGTCACGTGTTCCTGTTCGAACAGGTCACGGCAGAAGGCCGCGTCATCGCCCGCCACGTTCGGCCACAGGTAGAAACTGCCATCAGGGCGTTGTACGTCCAGCACCGGGCTGAGGATTTCCAGCACCGCATCGAACTTCTCCCGGTACAGCGCGCGGTTGGCCCGTACGTGGACTTCGTCGTTCCACGCGGCAATGCTTGCCAGTTGGGTTTGAACCGGCATCGCGCAGCCGTGATAGGTGCGGTACAGCAGGAAGCCCTTGAGGATTTCCGCGTCGCCGGCCACGAAACCGGAGCGCAGGCCCGGCAGGTTGGAGCGCTTGGACAGGCTGTGGAACACTACGCAGCGCTTGAAGTCCTTGCGGCCCAGTTCGACGCAGGCGGTGAGCAGGCCCGGAGGCGGGGTTTGTTCGTCGAAGTAGAGTTCGCTGTAGCACTCGTCCGAGGCGATGACGAAGTCATATTCGTCCGCCAGGGCGATGAGTTTCTTCAGTACATCCACCGGGATCAGCGCGCCGGTCGGGTTGCCGGGGGAGCAGAGGAACAGGATCTGGCAGCGTTTCCAGATGTCCGGCGAGACGGCATCGAAATCCGGATTGAAACCGTTGGCATCGAGGCAAGGCAGGTAGTGCGGCTTGGCCCCGGCCAGGAACGCCGCGCCTTCGTAGATTTGATAGAACGGGTTCGGGCTCACTACCAGTGCGTCGTCGCCACGGTTGACCACGGTCTGGGTGAAGGCGAACAAGGCTTCGCGGGTGCCGTTGACTGGCAATACGTGGCGCGCCGGGTCGAGCCAGCCGTTCGGCACGTTGAAACGGCGCTCGCACCAGCCGGTGATGGCGTCACGCAGTTCCGGGATGCCGAGGGTGGTCGGGTACACGGCCATTTTTTCCAGATTACTGGCCAGGGCCTCAGCCACGAAGCTGGGCGAACGATGCTTGGGCTCGCCGATGGACAGTGCGATTGGGCGCTTGTCCGGATTGGGCGTGACGCTACCAAGCAAGGCGCGGAGCTTTTCGAACGGGTAGGGCTGGAGCTGGGACAGGGCGTTGTTCATCGTTGCGCAATCTCTCAAATCGGCTGAATCATGACGCGATCAGATGCTGATTCGCGTCAGGTTGATGTCGGGTTCCTGGTTGACGCTCAAGTGCTGCACGATCGCTTCCTGCAAGCGGCTGCAAAGCTGCGGATCGGACAACGGCTGGTTGTGGGCGTCGGTGATGAAGAACACGTCTTCCACCCGTTCGCCAAGCGTGGCGATCTTGGCGTTCTGCAGAGACAGGTCGAACTCCAGGAAGATATGGCCAACTCGCGCCAGCAGGCCCGGGCGATCCGGTGCGCTGAGTTCCAGCACGGTGACCTGGCGCTGGGCATCATTGTGGATCGTCACCTGTGGCGCGAAGGCGAAATGCTTGAGCTGGCGCGGCACCCGGCGCTGGATGATGGTCGGGTAGTCCGCCGGGTTGCGCAGGGCCTCGGTAAGGCCGTCGCGGATCTGCTTGACCCGCGCCGGGTTGTCGCCAATCGAGTCGCCGTCGGTGTCGAGCACGATGTAGGTGTCGAGGGTGAACTGGCTGGTGGACGTAATGACCCGGGCGTCATGGATGTTGAGGTTGAGTTGGTCCATCGCGGCCACGGTCACGGCAAAGAAGTCGTGCTGGTCGGGTGCGTAGATGAAAATCTGCGTGCCGCCCTCGAACTCGCGCTGGGTGGTTTCCTTGATCAATACCAGCGGCCCGCCATCGGCCGGTTGCTGCAGGATCGCGTCGCTGTGCCAGGCCACATCGCCGGCGGTGTGGCGCAAGAAGTAGTCATCGCCCAATTGCGACCAGAGCTGCTCGACATCGTCCGGATCGGTGCCGCCGCGGACCAGGATGTCCAGGGCGGCGCTCTGGGTGCGGCGGATCTGTTCTTCGCGGTCAACCGGGTTTTCCAGGCCGCGGCGCAGGGCACGCTTGGTCTCGGTGTAGAGCTGGCGCAACAGGCTCGCGCGCCAGGAATTCCACAGGCTCGGGTTGGTGGCGTTGATGTCTGCCACGGTCAGCACGTAGAGGTAATCGAGGCGGGTTTCATCGCCGACGATCTGGGCGAAGTCGTGGATCACCTGCGGGTCGGACAAGTCCTTGCGCTGGGCGGTGGTCGACATCACCAGGTGGTTCTGCACCAACCAGACGATCAGCCGACTGTCCCAGGCCGGCAACTGGTGCCGCTGGCAGAACGCTTCGGCATCCACCGCGCCAATTTCGGAATGGTCACCCTGACGGCCCTTGCCGATGTCGTGGTAAAGCCCGGCCATGTAGATCAGCTCGGGCTTGGGCAGCTTGGCCATGAGTTTGCTGGCCAGCGGGAATTTCTCTGATACCTGGGTGTATTGCAGCTTACGCAGGTGCTTGATCAGGTTCAGCGTGTGGGCATCGACCGTGTAGATGTGGAACAGGTCATGTTGCATCTGTCCGACGATATAGCCGAACTCCGGCAGGTAGCGCCCGAGGATTCCGTAGCGGTTCATGCGGCGCAGGTTGCGGTGCACACCGATCTTGCACTTGAACAGTTCGATGAACAGGCTGGTGTTGCGGATATCGTGCCGGAAATCCTCATCGATCAAATGGCGGTTTTCCCGCAACAGGCGAATGGTGTCGGCGCGCACGCCCTTGATTTCCGGCTGCTGGGCCATGAGCACGAAAATCTCGAGCATGGCAAACGGCGTCCGGCGGAATACGTTGGCGTTGCGCGCTTCAATGTAGCCGTCGTGCAGTTGAAAACGGGAGTTGATCGGCTGCGGCGGCTCTTCGTCTTCGGGGGCGAGGATCACTTCCTCGAAGTGCTGGATGATCAGTTCGCTGAGCTGGGCGATGCTCATCACCACGCGGTAATACTGCTGCATGAAGTTTTCGATGGATTGCTTGGCGTCCTGTCCTTCAAAACCCAGCAGGCCGGCGATGGAACGCTGGTGATCGAACAGCAGGCGGTCCTCGGAGCGTCCGGCGAGCATATGCAGTGCGTAGCGGACCTTCCACAAAAACTCCTGGGACGACGCCAACAGGGCATTTTCGCTTTCCACCAGGAAACCCTCGCCGGCCAGGGCTCGCAGGTTCAGCGTGCCGTACTGGCGCCGGGCGACCCATAGGATCGTCTGGATGTCCCGCAGCCCGCCAGGCGAGCCCTTGACGTTGGGTTCCAGGTTGTACTCGGTGTCGTTGTACTTGTGGTGACGGGCCTTTTGTTCGGCGCGCTTGGCCAGGAAGAAGTCCTTGCTCGGCCACATTTGCGCCGTACTGGTGACGTCGAGCATGCGCTGGCGCAGGCGCTCGGGGCCGGCGATGGTACGGCTTTCCATCAGGTTGGTGATCACCGTCAGGTCGGCGCGGGCCTCGTCGGCGCATTCCTGCACCGAGCGTACGCTCTGGCCGACTTCCAGGCCGATGTCCCATAGCAACGTCAGGAACCGCTCGATGGAGTCGCGGAAAACCTCATGGTCGGCGCTGTCCAGCAGGATCAGCAGGTCGATATCGGAGTAGGGGTGCAGCTCGCCGCGCCCATATCCGCCCACTGCCACCAGGGCAATGTCGGCGTCTTCACTCCAATTGAACTGTTCCCAGGCCTTTTGCAGGATGTTATCGACGAACCAGGCGCGGTCTTCGATCAGTCGGCGGATATCGCGACCGCTGCGAAAGCGCTGGTCGAGCACTTCGTGCGCTTGGCGGATCGCCTTCTTGAACGCCGAGATGGGGCTTGCCTTCAGGGCCAGTTCAGCCTGGAACTGGCCGCGGTCGAAGAGTTCGGGATCCACCTGCGGCATCGAATGGCTTTCCTTTCTATCTATAGGCTGGTTACGGGTCAGGCGGAAACGCGCGGGATGGTGTCGTCACTGCGCAGGGTAAAGATCTCGTAGCCGGTCTCGGTCACCAGCAGCGTGTGTTCCCACTGCGCCGACAGCTTGCGGTCCTTGGTAATGGCGGTCCAACCGTCGCCTAATACCTTGGTGTCGGCGCGGCCCTGGTTGATCATCGGCTCGATGGTGAAGGTCATGCCCGCCTGCAGTTCCATGCCGGTGCCGGCACGGCCGTAGTGCAGGATCTGCGGCTCTTCGTGGAACACCTTGCCAATGCCGTGGCCGCAGAACTCGCGCACCACCGAAAAACCATTCTTTTGCGCGTGCTTCTGGATCACTTCGCCGATGTCGCCCAGGCGGCAGCCCGGTTTCACCAGCTCGATGGCCATGTACATGCATTCCTGGGTGACCTTGGACAGGCGCTCGGCCCACTCCGGTACGTTGCCGACATGGAACATGCGGCTGGTGTCGCCGTGGTAGCCGTCCTTGATGACGGTGACGTCGATGTTCAAGGTGTCGCCGTCCTTCAACGGTTTCTCGTTGGGGATGCCATGGCAGACCACATGGTTGATCGAGGTGCAGATCGACTTCGGGAAGCCTTTGTAGTTGAGCGGGGCCGGGATGGCTTTCTGCTCGTTGACGATATAGTCGTGGCAGATGCGGTCCAGCTCTTCCGTGGTCACGCCCGGCTTGACGTAGTCGGCGATCATTTCCAGCACTTCGGCGGCGAGTTTGCCGGCGACACGCATTTTTGCGATGTCCTCGGGCGTCTTGAGGGTAACGGTCATACAGGCTCTCTCTGCGCCCGACGGCGCTGTTCAAAACGAAATGGGCGGTGGATGATGATCCATGCGGCCCTGAAAAACGCGATTCTAACAGACGAGCAAGGCAAATCCGCGCCTGCGTGCATCGCTTCTGTCTATAAGGGCGTGTATTCACAGCCAATGGAAGGGCGGGGCGAGGGTGCTTCTCCAGGATTTCAGAATCCGGGTTTCGTTTTCGCCCTTGCTGTGGTATAAAATGCGCCGCTTTCCGGGGATGACCCCGTAAGCTTAAATCCACACACGTGTCGACACGATGACCTGGGTGCCTTTGGCTATATAGCCACTGGTTGGTCATTGGGATACGTGGAGGCCAAACCCGACTTATCAAGGAACTATCATGTCCCAAGTCAACATGCGCGATATGCTGAAGGCCGGTGTGCACTTCGGTCACCAGACCCGTTACTGGAACCCGAAAATGGGCAAGTACATTTTCGGCGCGCGTAACAAGATCCACATCATCAACCTTGAAAAAACCCTGCCGATGTTCAACGAAGCACTGACCTTCGTAGAGCGCCTGGCCCAGGGCAAAAACAAGATTCTGTTCGTCGGCACCAAGCGTTCCGCTGGCAAGATCGTTGCTGAAGAAGCAGCACGTTGCGGTTCGCCGTACGTCGATCATCGCTGGTTGGGCGGCATGCTGACCAACTTCAAGACCATTCGCGCTTCCATCAAGCGTCTGCGTGACCTTGAAGTCCAGTCCGAAGACGGTACTTTCGCCAAGCTGACCAAGAAAGAAGCGCTGATGCGCACTCGCGATCTTGAGAAGCTGGACCGCTCCCTGGGCGGTATCAAGGACATGGGCGGTCTGCCTGACGCACTGTTCGTGATCGACGTTGACCACGAGCGCATCGCGATCACCGAAGCCAACAAGCTGGGTATCCCGGTCATCGGCGTTGTCGATACCAACAGCAGCCCGGAAGGCGTTGACTACATCATTCCAGGCAACGATGACGCCATCCGCGCCATCCAGCTGTACATGGGTTCGATGGCTGACGCTGTGATCCGTGGTCGCAACAATGTTTCTGGCGGTACTGTTGAGTTCGCAGCTGACGAAGCTCCGGCAGCAGCCGCTGAGTAATCGACGCCCCTGGCGTTGACTCAGTAAGCAAAAAGGGGGCTTGGCCCCCTTTTTGCCACCTCGAAAACCACTTGTCGCCAGCGCAGCTACCTGTTTGTAACCTGCAGCGGTCTATAAACGGTGGTTTTCCAGGAAGAATTGATCGCCCGTTCGGTCGGGTGGAATGGTTGAAAACCTATCCAAGAGGATTTTGAAATGGCAGAGATTACTGCAGCGTTGGTCAAAGAACTGCGCGAGCGTACCGGCGAAGGCATGATGGATTGCAAGAAAGCCTTGACCAAGGCTGGCGGCGACATCGAGAAAGCCATTGATGACATGCGTGCTTCGGGCGCCATCAAGGCTGCCAAGAAAGCTGGCAACGTTGCCGCTGAAGGCGCCATCGCCATCAAGGACGACGGTAAAGCCGCCGTTCTGCTGGAAGTCAACTCCCAGACCGACTTCCTGGCTCTGCAAGACGACTTCAAGGCATTCGTCGCTGCCAGCGTCGATAAAGCCTTCGCTGACAAACTGACCGACGCAGCTCCGCTGATCGAAGCTCAGGAAGAAGCGCGCCTGGTACTGGTTGGCAAGACCGGCGAAAACGTCAACATCCGTCGCCTGGTTCGCGTTGAAGGTGACGTGGTCGGTACCTACCTGCACGGCAACAAGATCGGTGTTGCAGTTGTCCTGAAGGGCGGCGATACCGAGCTGGCGAAAGACATCGCCATGCACGTGGCTGCGACCAATCCTGAGTTCCTGTTGCCTTCGGACGTTTCGGCTGAAGCGATCGAGCGCGAGAAGGGCGTTTTCCTGCAGCTGAACGAAGAGAAGCTGAAAGGCAAGCCTGCCGAAATCGCCGAGAAGATGGTCAGCGGCCGCATCTCCAAGTTCCTGGCCGAAGCCAGCCTGGTTGAGCAGGCGTTCGTCAAGAACCCGGAAATCAAGGTCGGCGACCTGGCGAAGAAAGCCGGTGCTGAAATCGTTTCCTTCACCTACTTCAAAGTGGGCGAAGGCATCGAGAAGCCGGTCGACAACTTCGCTGAAGAAGTTGCCGCCCAGGTAGCTGCTGCCAGCAAGCAATAAGACGGTTTTCATAACGTCGCCCAGAAGAGGCTGCCCGCTTAACGCGCGCAGCCTCTTTTTGGATGGGATGCCGATTTATATTGGTTTCCTGCCGGAACTGGCTTACAAAGCCGTGTTCCGATGGCGCTGTGTCAGTGCCAAGCTAGAGTGAACGCAGGCTGCAAACAGCCGCAAAGAATTTTTTGAAAAAATACGCCGCAGGAGAGATTCGCAATGGCTCAGCAGGGCAGTGGTTATCAGGCTCGCTATAAACGCATTCTACTCAAGCTTAGCGGCGAGGCCCTGATGGGCTCGGAAGAGTTCGGGATCGACCCGAAAGTGCTGGATCGCATGGCCCTGGAAGTTGGCCAGTTGGTCGGGATCGGCGTCCAGGTCGGCCTGGTCATCGGCGGCGGCAACCTGTTCCGCGGCGCAGCGCTGAGCGCGGCCGGCATGGATCGGGTCACAGGCGACCACATGGGCATGCTGGCCACTGTGATGAACGCCCTGGCTATGCGCGACGCGCTCGAGCGTGCCAATATCTCGGCCATCGTGATGTCGGCCATTTCCATGGTTGGCGTGACCGATCACTACGATCGCCGCAAAGCCATGCGCCACCTCAACTCCAAGGAAGTGGTGATTTTCGCCGCCGGTACCGGTAATCCGTTCTTCACCACGGATTCGGCCGCGTGCCTGCGAGCGATCGAGATCGACGCCGATGTCGTGCTCAAGGCAACCAAGGTGGATGGTGTGTACACCGCTGACCCGTTCAAAGACCCGCATGCCGAGAAGTTCGATCATCTGACCTACGATGAAGTGCTGGATCGCAAGCTGGGTGTAATGGACCTGACGGCTATCTGCCTGTGCCGCGACCACAAGATGCCGCTGCGCGTTTTCAACATGAACAAACCCGGTGCCCTGCTCAATATTGTCCATGGCGGCGCCGAAGGAACACTGATCGAGGAAGGCAAGCAATGATCAACGACATCAAGAAAGACGCTCAAGAGCGCATGCAGAAATCCCTGGAGTCCCTGAGCCACGCATTCGGCCAGATTCGTACCGGCAAGGCTCACCCGAGCATCCTCGGCAGCGTCATGGTGCCTTACTACGGCGCTGACACGCCGCTGAGCAGCGTCGCCAACGTCACCGTGAAAGACTCGCGCACCCTGCAGGTCGTGGCTTTCGAGCGCAATATGCTCGCTGCTGTAGACAAGGCGATCCAGAGTGCTGGCCTGAACCTCAACCCCACCAACCTGGGCGAGCTGCTGCTGATTTCGATGCCGGCCCTCACCGAGGAAACGCGCAAAGGTTTCACCAAGCAGGCCCGTAGCGCAGCGGAAGACGCGCGTGTTGCCGTGCGCAATATCCGTCGTGACGCGTTGGGTGAGCTGAAGAAGCTGGTCAAGGACAAGGAAATCAGTGAAGACGAAGAGCGTCGTGCCATCGCTGATATCGATAAGCTGACCAAAGAATCCGAGGCCCAGATCACCAAGGCCACGGACGAGAAAGAAAAAGACCTGATGGCCGTATAAGGGTCTCGTTTTAATGGATAAGACCAAGCAGGCCGTACCGTTCACGGTGCCGCGCCACGTGGCGATCATCATGGACGGCAATAACCGCTGGGCCAAGAAACGCTTTATGCCCGGCGTCGCCGGGCACAAGGCCGGGGTTGATGCGGTCCGTGCAGTTATCGAGGTGTGCGCCGAAGCCGGGGTCGAAGTACTGACCCTGTTCGCCTTCTCCAGTGAGAACTGGCAGCGTCCAGCCGATGAAGTCAGTGCCTTGATGGACCTGTTTCTCAAGGCCCTGCGTCGCGAGGCCAAGCGCCTCAACGACAACAAGATCAGCTTGCGCATCATCGGCGACCGTTCGCGTTTTCATCCGGAACTGCAGGCGGCAATGCGTGAGGCTGAGTCAGCTACGGCTGGCGCCGATCGGTTTGTCCTGCAAATCGCTGCCAACTATGGCGGTCAGTGGGACATCGCCCAGGCGGCCCAGCGACTGGCGCGGGAAGTCCAGGCCGGTCATCTGCGGCCCGAAGACATTACTCCTGAACTGCTGCAGACCTGCCTGGCAACCGGCGACCTCCCACTGCCGGACTTGTGCATCCGCACCGGTGGCGAACACCGCATCAGCAATTTCCTGCTGTGGCAGCTGGCGTACGCCGAGCTGTACTTCTCCGACCTGTTCTGGCCGGACTTCAAACACGAAGCCATGCGCACCGCGCTGGCCGATTTCGCTTCCCGTCAGCGTCGTTTCGGTAAAACGAGCGAGCAGATCGAAGCTGGAGCCCGGGTTTAATGCTAAAACAACGAATCATCACCGCCCTGATCCTGTTGCCCATCGCCTTGGGTGGTTTTTTCCTGCTCGAAGGTGCGGGCTTCGCCCTGTTCATCGGCCTGGTCGTGACCCTTGGCGCGTGGGAATGGGCGCGGCTGGCGGGTTTTGCGGCGCAATCGGCACGCGTGATCTATGCGGCAGCCGTGGCAGCCATGCTGTTCATCATGTATGTGGTGCCCGGCCTCGCGCCTTGGGTGCTGGGTGCGGCAGTGCTGTGGTGGGCCGTGGCGACCTTCCTGGTCCTGACCTATCCGCAGACGACGCATCATTGGGCCAATGCCGCCACCAAGTTAATGATCGGCCTGCTGATCCTGCTACCGGCCTGGCAAGGGCTTATCTGGATCAAGCAGGGGCCGCTGGGCAACTGGCAGATCATGGCGGTGATGGTGCTGGTCTGGGGCGCCGATGTGGGTGCCTATTTCTCGGGTCGTGCCTTCGGCAAGCGCAAGCTGGCGCCCAAGGTCAGCCCTGGCAAAAGCTGGGAAGGCGTCTACGGCGGCCTGGCCTTGAGCCTGGTCATCACGGCGGTGGTTGGTTTCGTGCGGGACTGGACTGTCGCGCAGTTGCTGATGGGCCTGTTCGGTGCGGCCCTCATCGTGTTCGTGTCGGTGGTCGGCGACCTGACCGAAAGCATGTTCAAGCGTCAGTCCGGGATCAAGGACAGCAGTAACTTGCTGCCGGGTCACGGCGGCGTGCTGGATCGCATCGACAGCCTGACTGCCGCGATCCCGATCTTCGCTGTGCTTCTGTGGATGGCGGCGTCGTGAGTCGTACGCAGCAGATCACCGTGCTGGGCGCCACCGGTTCGATCGGCCTCAGTACGCTGGATGTCATCGGCAGGCATCCTGAGCGCTACCAAGTGTTTGCCCTCAGCGGGTTCACGCGCTTGAGCGAGCTGTTGGGGTTGTGCATTCGTCACACGCCCAGGTTTGCCGTAGTGCCTGAGGCTGGCGCGGCTCGCGCCCTGCAGGATGATCTGCGGGCGGCCGGGCTGCAAACCCGAGTGCTAGTGGGAGAAGAAGGTCTCTGTCAGGTCGCTTCCGACCCTGAAGTCGACGCGGTGATGGCGGCGATAGTCGGTGCCGCAGGCTTGCGTCCGACACTGGCGGCGGTGGAGGCCGGCAAGAAAATCCTCCTGGCCAATAAAGAGGCGTTGGTGATGTCCGGCGCGCTGTTCATGCAGGCGGTGCGCAAAAGCGGCTCGGTGTTGCTGCCGATCGACAGCGAACACAACGCGATTTTCCAATGCATGCCGCTGGATTTTTCCCGTGGCCTGGGTGCGGTCGGTGTGCGCAGGATTCTTCTGACGGCGTCCGGTGGTCCGTTCCGGCAGACACCGCTGGAAGAATTGGTGCATGTTTCACCCGAACAGGCCTGCGCCCACCCGAACTGGTCCATGGGGCGCAAGATTTCCGTGGACTCGGCCAGCATGATGAACAAGGGCTTGGAGTTGATCGAAGCTTGCTGGCTGTTTGATGCCAGGCCATCGCAGGTCGAGGTGGTGATCCACCCGCAAAGCGTGATTCACTCCCTCGTCGATTATGTCGACGGTTCGGTGCTGGCCCAGTTGGGCAACCCGGACATGCGCACCCCGATCGCCAATGCATTGGCCTGGCCGGAGCGGATTGATTCGGGTGTGGCGCCGCTGGACCTGTTCGCGATCGCGCGCCTGGATTTCCAGGCGCCCGATGAGCAGCGCTTTCCCTGCCTGCGCCTGGCGCGACAGGCGGCCGAGGCGGGCAACAGCGCGCCGGCCATGCTTAACGCGGCCAACGAAGTGGCGGTTGCAGCGTTTCTAGACGGGCGTGTCCGTTACCTCGAGATCGCGAGTATCATCGAGGAAGTCTTGAATCTCGAGGCCGTGGTCTCCCTCGATGACCTCGACGCGGTATTCACCGTGGATGCCAGGGCCCGTCAGTTGGCAGGCCAATGGTTGAGCCGCCACGGGCGTTGAGGCTGCGGTACGTTAGCCAGGGTTGTCCCGGGCAGGATTGTGGAGAAAACAGATGAGCGCGCTCTATATGATTGTCGGCACCCTGGTTGCGTTGGGGGTGCTGGTCACTTTTCACGAATCCGGCCATTTCTGGGTCGCGCGTCGCTGTGGCGTCAAGGTTCTTCGTTTCTCTGTCGGCTTCGGCATGCCTCTGTTGCGCTGGCACGACAAGCAGGGCACCGAATTTGTTGTCGCGGCCATTCCGCTGGGTGGTTACGTCAAGATGCTCGACGAGCGCGAAGGCGAGGTGCCGCCCGACCAGCTCGACCAGTCCTTCAATCGCAAGACCGTTCGTCAGCGTATCGCCATCGTCGCGGCGGGGCCGATCGCCAATTTCCTGCTGGCCCTGGTGTTTTTCTGGGCGCTGGCCATGCTGGGAAGCGAGCAGGTGCGACCGGTCATTGGCGCGGTCGAGGCGGGGAGCGTTGCGGCGCGTGCCGGACTGGGCGCTGGCCAGGAAATCGTCGCCATCGATGGCGAGCCAACTTCGGGTTGGGCTGCAGTCAATTTGCAGTTGGTGCGTCGCCTGGGTGAGAGCGGCTCCCTGCACATGATGGTCCGCGAAGAGGGCTCCACTGCGGACTCGCCGCGGGAGCTGGTGCTCGATAACTGGCTCAAGGGGGCCGACGAGCCCGACCCGATCCGCTCCCTCGGGATCCGCCCATGGCGACCCGCGCTGCCGCCCGTGCTTGCCGAGCTCGATCCGAAAGGTCCCGCCCAAGCCGCAGGTTTGAAGACCGGTGACCGTTTGCTCGCGTTCGACGGCCAGGCGGTCAGCGACTGGCAGCAGGTGGTCGATTCGGTTCGTGTCCGTCCTGATACCAAGATATTGCTGCGGGTGGAGCGCGACGGTGCTTCAATCGATGTGCCTGTCACCTTGGCCGCCCGTGGCGAAGGCAAGGCCCCGACGGGTTACCTGGGGGCGGGCGTCAAGGCTGTCGACTGGCCGCCGGAGATGGTTCGCGAGGTCAGCTTCGGTCCTGTCGCGGCTATTGGCGAGGGCGCGCGTCGTACGTGGACCATGAGTGTCCTGACGCTCGACTCGCTGAAGAAAATGTTGTTCGGCGAGCTCTCGGTAAAAAACTTGAGTGGACCGATAACCATTGCTAAAGTGGCGGGCGCTTCTGCCCAGTCGGGCGTCGCTGATTTCCTGAATTTCCTTGCTTATCTAAGCATTAGCCTGGGAGTTCTGAATTTGCTGCCCATCCCGGTATTGGATGGGGGGCATCTGCTGTTTTATCTGATCGAGTGGGCGCGTGGTCGTCCCTTGTCGGATCGGGTGCAAGGTTGGGGGATACAGATCGGTATCAGCTTGGTGGTCGGGGTGATGTTGCTTGCCTTGGTCAACGATCTGGGTCGTCTGTAACGCTTCGCTGAATTGCGAATCTGCCGCGTTTTGCGGCAGTTTGTTTATTGCCAGTTGGAATAAGAAAGGACTTCATGAAACGTCTGCTGCTAACTGCGGTTCTCACCGTATTGATGATCGCCGAAGTTCACGCCGAGTCCTTCACTATCTCTGATATTCGCGTCAACGGCCTCCAGCGGGTTTCCGCAGGTAGCGTCTTTGGTGCCTTGCCGCTGAACGTCGGCGAGCAAGCGGATGATCGGCGCCTGGTGGAATCCACTCGTGCGTTGTTCAAGACCGGCTTCTTTCAAGATATCCAGCTGGGCCGCGACGGCAATGTCCTGGTCATCACGGTAGTCGAGCGTCCGTCGGTCGCCAGTATCGAGATCGAAGGCAACAAAGCGATTTCCACTGAGGACCTGATGAAAGGCCTCAAGCAATCCGGCCTTGCCGAAGGCGAGATCTTCCAGCGCGCTACCCTCGAAGGTGTTCGTAACGAGCTGCAGCGCCAGTACGTTGCCCAGGGCCGCTACTCGGCCACCGTCGACACCGAAGTGGTGCCGCAGCCGCGTAACCGTGTCGGCCTCAAGGTCAACATCAATGAAGGCACGGTGGCAGCCATCCAGCACATCAACGTGGTGGGCAACACGGTTTTCCCGGACGAAGACCTGATCGACCTGTTCGAGCTCAAGACCACCAACTGGCTGTCGTTCTTCAAGAATGACGACAAGTACGCCCGTGAAAAACTCTCCGGTGACCTGGAGCGCCTGCGTTCCTATTACCTGGACCGTGGCTACATCAACATGGACATCGCTTCGACCCAGGTGTCCATCACGCCAGACAAGAAACACGTCTACATCACTGTCAACGTCAACGAAGGCGATAAGTACACCGTTCGTGACGTCAAGCTCAGCGGTGACCTGAAGGTTCCCGAGGACCAGGTCAAGTCGCTGCTGCTGGTACAGAAAGGCCAGGTGTTCTCGCGCAAGCTGATGACCACCACTTCCGAGCTGATCACCCGCCGCTTGGGTAACGAGGGTTACACCTTCGCCAACGTCAACGGCGTTCCGCAGCCGCACGATGAAGACCATACCGTCGACATCACCTTCGCCGTGGACCCGGGCAAGCGTGCCTACGTCAACCGCATCAATTTCCGTGGCAACACCAAGTCCGAGGACGAAGTGCTGCGCCGTGAAATGCGTCAGATGGAAGGCGGCTGGGCGTCGACCTACCTGATCGACCAATCCAAGACCCGTCTGGAACGCCTGGGCTTCTTCAAGGAAGTCAACGTCGAGACCCCGGCCGTACCAGGCGTCGATGACCAGGTCGACGTGAACTACAGCGTCGAGGAGCAGGCTTCCGGCTCGATCACCGCCAGTGTCGGTTTCGCCCAGAGCGCGGGCCTGATCCTGGGTGGTTCGATCACCCAGAACAACTTCCTCGGTACCGGTAACAAAGTCAGCATCGGCCTGACCCGTAGTGAATACCAGACCCGCTACAACTTCGGCTATGTAGACCCCTACTGGACCGCCGACGGCGTGAGCCTGGGCTATAACGCCTTCTATCGCACCACTGACTATGACGAACTCGACTCCGATGTTTCCAGCTATGCAGTAGACAGCTTGGGCGCCGGCGTCAACGTGGGTTATCCAATCAGCGAGACTTCGCGCCTGACCTTCGGCCTCACCGCCCAGCAGGACGAGATCAGCACTGGTCGCTATACCGTTGACGAGATTTTCGATTTCGTCGAGAAGGAAGGCGACAAGTACCTGAACTTCAAGGCATCTGTTGGTTGGTCTGAGTCGACCCTGAACAAGGGTGTGCTGGCAACCCGTGGCCGTTCGCAAAGCCTCGTCCTGGAAACCACCACGCCTGGCAGTGACTTGTCGTTCTTCAAGCTCGACTACCGTGGCCAGCTGTTCCAGCCGCTGTCGGACAACTACACCATGCGCCTGCACACCGAGCTGGGCTATGGCGACGGCTACGGTTCGACCGACGGCCTGCCGTTCTACGAGAACTACTACGCGGGTGGTTTCAACTCGGTTCGTGGTTTCAAGGACAGCACCTTGGGCCCGCGCAGTACGCCGAGCCGCGGTGCAGCTGTGACTGGCAACGAGGGGACCATCGCAGATCCGGACCAGGATCCGCTGCCATTCGGTGGCAACGTGCTGATTCAGGGCGGGGTTGAGTTGCTGTTCCCCATGCCGTTCGTCAAGGATCAGCGCTCCCTGCGTACCTCGGTATTCTGGGACGTGGGTAACGTATTCGACTCCAGTTGCGATAACGCCACCAACAACAATGGCACGTCATCCAACGCGGAATGCAATGACATCAGCCTGAGCAACCTGGCCAGCTCCGTCGGCGTGGGCGTGACCTGGGTCACTGCGCTGGGCCCGCTGAGCTTCGCGTTGGCGATGCCGATCAAGAAGCCGGATGACGCTGAAACCCAAGTGTTCCAATTCTCCCTCGGCCAGACGTTCTAAGCGTCTGACCCAAGATAACGACAATGGATTTTGTAGGAGTACATCGTGCGTAAGTTGACTCAATTGGTTCTCCTGGCGACCGTACTGGTCGCAGGCCCGGCTTTTGCCGACATGAAAATCGCCGTGCTGAACTATCAGATGGCCTTGCTGGAGTCCGACGCGGCAAAGAAATACGCCGTGGATGCCGAGAAGAAATTCGGCCCGCAACTGACCAAGCTCAAGGGCCTGGAAAGCAGTGCGAAGGGCATCCAGGACCGTCTGGTCGCCGGTGGCGACAAGATGGCCCAAGGCGAGCGCGAACGCCTGGAGCTTGAATTCAAGCAGAAGGCCCGTGACTTCCAGTTCCAGTCCAAGGAGCTGAACGAAGCGAAAGCCGTGGCCGACCGTGAAATGCTCAAGCAGCTCAAGCCGAAACTCGACAGCGCCGTGGAAGAAGTCATCAAGAAGGGTGGTTTCGACCTGGTGTTCGAGCGGGGCGCGGTCATCGATGTCAAACCTCAATATGACATCACGCGCCAGGTCATCGAGCGCATGAACCAGCTGAAGTAATCCATGACAGCGACTATCAAGCTCGGCCAATTGGCCGAGTTCCTCGGCGCCACCCTGCGTGGCGACCCGGAGAAGCCAATCACTGGGCTAGCCACTTTGCAAGAGGCTGGCCCAGCTCAGTTGAGCTTCCTGGCAAATCCCCAGTACCGCAAATACCTGGCTGATAGCCGGGCTGGCGCGTTATTGCTCAAAGCGGGCGATGCCGAAGGGTTCGTGGGTGATGCGCTGGTCGTGGCCGATCCGTACCTGGCGTACGCCCGAATTTCCCATCTATTCGATCCCAAGCCCAAGTCGGCGGCAGGCATCCATCCCAGTGCGGTGATCGCGGCGGATGCCATTGTCGACCCCACGGCCAGTATCGGTCCTTTTGTCGTCATCGAAGGCGCGGCCCGGATTGGCGCTGGCGTGACGCTGGGCGCCCACTGCTTCATCGGTGCGCGCAGCGAGATCGGCGAGGGCGGTTGGCTGGCGCCGCGGGTCACCCTGTATCACGATGTGCGCATCGGCAAGCGGGTGGTGATTCAGTCCGGCGCGGTGTTGGGCGGTGAAGGGTTCGGTTTCGCCAATGAGAAAGGCGTCTGGCAGAAGATCGCCCAGATCGGCGGCGTGAGCATTGGCGACGACGTGGAGATCGGCGTCAATACGGCCATCGACCGTGGCGCGTTGGCCGATACCGTCATCGGCAATGGCGTCAAGCTCGACAACCAGATCCAGATCGCCCACAACGTCCAGGTCGGTGACCACACCGCCATGGCTGCCTGTGTCGGTATTTCCGGCAGTACCAGAATCGGCAAGCATTGCATGCTCGCCGGCGGCGTGGGCCTGGTGGGTCATATCGATATTTGTGACAACGTATTCCTGACCGGGATGACCATGGTGACCCACTCGATTACCGAGCCGGGTGCCTATTCTTCCGGCACAGCCATGCAACCGGCTGCCGAGTGGCGCAAGAGCGCGGCGCGTATCCGCCAGCTCGACGACATCGCGCGGCGCCTCAAGCAGGTGGAAAAGCGTGTAGGGGACGTGACCCCTGGCGGTAATGCTTCATCAGATGGCTGATACCATTTCCATATCAAGTGTGCACAGCCGCTAGGCCTTGGCCTCCTTGATTTGCTAGCGGGGTGCGCGTCAATCGTGCGCTCCCAATCTTTACATAGGCTTCCCCCCGAAATGATGGACATCAACGAGATTCGCGAATACCTGCCTCACCGTTACCCGTTCCTGCTGGTGGATCGGGTCGTGGACCTGGATGTTGAAGGCAAGCGCATTCGCGCCTACAAGAATGTCAGCATCAACGAACCGTTCTTCAATGGCCACTTCCCCGCGCATCCAATCATGCCGGGCGTGTTGATCATCGAAGCGATGGCTCAGGCTGCCGGGATCCTTGGTTTCAAAATGCTCGACGTGAAGCCTGCCGACGGCACGCTTTACTACTTCGTCGGCTCCGACAAGCTGCGCTTCCGCCAGCCGGTGACCCCGGGCGACCAGTTGATCCTCGAGGCCAAGTTCATCAGCTGCAAGCGTCAGATCTGGAAGTTCGAATGCCAGGCTTCGGTCGATGGCAAGCCGGTCTGCTCCGCTGAAATCATCTGCGCGGAACGCAAGCTATGAGTTTGATTGACCCTCGCGCAATCATCGATCCGACGGCCGTGCTGGCCGCCGATGTCGAGGTTGGCCCATGGTCGATCGTCGGCGCAGGTGTGGAAATCGGCGAGGGCACCGTGATCGGTCCCCACGTAATTCTCAAGGGTCCGACCCGGATCGGTAGGCACAATCGCATCTACCAGTTTTCATCGGTTGGCGAGGACACGCCCGATCTCAAGTACAAAGGTGAAGAAACCCGCCTGGTGATCGGCGATCACAACGTGATCCGCGAAGGCGTGACGATTCACCGTGGCACTGTCCAGGACCGTTCCGAAACGACGCTGGGCGACCACAACCTGATCATGGCCTATGCCCACATCGGTCACGACAGCGTCATTGGCAACCATTGCATACTGGTCAACAACACGGCGCTGGCCGGCCACGTGCACGTGGATGACTGGGCGATCCTGTCCGGTTTTACCCTTGTCCACCAGTATTGCCATATCGGCGCCCACAGTTTCTCCGGCATGGGCACCGCCATCGGCAAGGATGTCCCGGCCTATGTCACCGTGTTCGGTAACCCGGCCGAAGCCCGCAGCATGAATTTCGAAGGCATGCGTCGTCGTGGTTTCAGTGAAGAGGCGATCACGGCGCTGCGTCGCGCCTACAAAGTTGTCTACCGCCAAGGCCTGACAGTCGAGCAGGCGCTCGCCGAGCTGGCCGAAGCGTCCTCGCAGTTCCCGGAAGTCGCGATATTCCGTGACTCGATCCAGTCTTCGACCCGCGGCATTACTCGCTGACCATGGCCAATCTGCGTATTGCGCTGGTGGCGGGGGAAGCTTCCGGTGACATCCTGGGTGCTGGCTTGATGCGCGCGCTCAAGGCGCAGCATCCTGCAGTCGAGTTCATTGGGGTCGGCGGGCCATTGATGCAAGCCGAAGGGATGGAATCCTATTTCCCGATGGAGCGCCTGTCGGTCATGGGCCTGGTGGAGGTGCTCGGGCGACTGCGCGAGCTGCTCGCTCGTCGCAAGAAGCTGATCCAGACGCTGATTGACGAAAAACCGGACGTGTTCATCGGCATCGATGCGCCGGATTTCACCCTCAATATCGAACTCAAGTTGCGCCAGGCCGGTATCAAGACCGTGCATTACGTCAGCCCGTCGGTCTGGGCCTGGCGGCAGAAGCGGGTGCTGAAGATCCGCGAGGGTTGCGACTTGATGCTGACGCTGTTGCCATTCGAAGCCCGCTTCTACGAAGAAAAAGGCGTACCGGTGCGGTTTGTCGGGCACACCCTGGCCGATACCATTCCCCTGGAAGCCGATCGCGAAGCGGCGCGCCAGGCGCTTGGCCTGCCGGAAGGGCCGCTGGTGGCATTGATGCCCGGCAGCCGGGGCGGCGAAGTGAGTCGCTTGGGCGGCCTGTTTTTTGACGCCGCCGAGCGCCTGAGGGCGATGCGCCCCGGTGTACGGTTTGTCCTGCCGTGTGCCAGTGCGCAGCGTCGCGTCCAGCTTGAAGCCCTGCTGGTCGGTCGCGATTTGCCAGTGACGTTGCTCGATGGTCGTTCCCATGATGCGCTGGCGGCCTGTGACGCCGTGTTGATTGCGTCCGGCACTGCTACCCTTGAGGCGTTGCTGTTCAAACGCCCGATGGTGGTTGCCTATCGCCTGGCGCCGCTGACGTTCTGGATTCTCAAGCGCATGGTCAAGAGCCCTTACGTTTCCTTGCCCAATCTGCTGGCCCAGCGCCTGCTGGTCCCCGAGCTGCTGCAAGATGACGCGACCGCCGACGCTTTGGCCAACACGCTGTCGCCCTTGATCGACGGAGGCACGGAACAGACTCGGGGCTTTGACGAAATCCACCGTACCTTGCGTCGCGATGCCTCCAATCAGGCCGCCGATGCAGTACTGACCCTGATCGGCGCAAAACCATGAGCAACGTAAAGCTACAGATGGGCCTGGATTTCAACCTGGTTGCCGAAGTGGAAGAGCTGGTGGCCGGTGTCGATGAAGTAGGGCGCGGGCCTTTGTGCGGCGCCGTGGTGACGGCGGCGGTGATTCTCGATCCGAAACGGCCGATCCTCGGCCTCGATGATTCCAAGAAACTCACCGAAGCCCGTCGCGAGAAACTCTACGAAGAAATCTGCGAGAAGGCCCTGAGCTGGTGCATCGCCCGGGCCGAAGTCGAAGAAATCGATGAGCTCAATATCCTGCACGCCACCATGCTCGCCATGCAGCGTGCGGTGCAGGGGCTGCATATCACGCCGAAGCTGGCGATGATCGACGGCAATCGTTGTCCGAAACTGTCGATGCGCGCCGAAGCGGTCATCCAGGGCGACGGCAAGGTGCCGGCCATCGCGGCGGCCTCGATCCTGGCCAAGGTCAGCCGTGACCGGGAAATGGCCGCGTTCGAATTGATCTACCCGGGCTATGGCATCGGCAACCACAAAGGCTACCCGACGCCCGTCCATCTGGAAGCCCTGGCGCGCCTTGGGCCGACGCCCATCCATCGGCGTTCGTTTGCCCCGGTTCGGCTGGCCTATGAAGCGCGGGATGGCTTGGTCGAAAGCTGACCGCGCATGGCTGATGTTTTACCCAAGGCCCGGTACAATCCGGGCCTTGTTGTTTTCATGACTTAACGCAGGATCACTATGCCGGCTTCATTCGTTCATCTACGCCTGCACACTGAATACTCCCTGGTCGACGGTCTGGTGCGGATCAAGCCCCTGGTCAAGACGCTGGTGGGCATGAACATGCCTGCCGTGGCCGTTACCGACCAGAACAACATGTGCTCGCTGGTCAAGTTCTACAAGAACGCCATGGGCGCCGGGATCAAGCCGATCTGCGGTGCCGACCTATGGCTTTCGAACAAGGACCCCGACGCGCCGCTGAGCCGGATCAGCCTGTTGGTGATGAACGCCGTTGGCTACCGCAACCTTACCGAGCTGATTTCCCGAGGCTTTATCGACGGCCAGCGCAACGGTTCGATCATCATCGAGCGCGAGTGGGTGGCCGAGGCCAGCGAAGGATTGATCATGCTGTCGGCGGCCAAGGAAGGTGAAATCGGCCAGGCCCTGCTCAGTGGCAATACCGAAGAAGCCGAGCAACTGGCCCACGACTGGATGGCCGTGTTCCCGGATCGCTTCTACATCGAGGTCCAACGCACCAATCGCCCTAATGACGAAGAGCACCTGCACGCCGCCGTGGCCCTGGCCGACAAGCTCGGTGCGCCGCTGGTGGCGACCAACGACGTGCGGTTCATCAAGCAGGAAGATTTCGAAGCCCACGAAAGTCGCGTCTGCATCGGTGAGGGCCGGGCCCTCGACGACCCGCGTCGACCGAAAAACTACAGCGACCAGCAATACCTCAAGAGCGCCGAGGAAATGGCGGAGCTGTTCAGCGACCTGCCCGAGGCGCTGGAAAACACCGTCGAGATCGCCAAGCGCTGCAACATCGAAGTAAAACTGGGCAAGCACTTCCTGCCCAACTTCCCGATTCCCGATGGCATGACCATCGATGAGTATTTCCGCAAGGTGTCGTTCGACGGCCTCGAAGAGCGCCTCAGCGTCCTGCTTCCCAAGGACACCACCGAAGATTACGAAGCCAAGCGCCAGGTCTATGTCGATCGGCTGAATTTCGAGCTGGATATCATCATCCAGATGGGCTTTCCCGGTTACTTCCTGATCGTGATGGACTTCATCCAGTGGGCCAAGAGCAACGGCGTACCGGTAGGCCCTGGCCGTGGGTCGGGCGCCGGGTCGCTGGTGGCCTACGTGCAGAAGATCACCGACCTCGACCCGCTGGAATATGACCTGCTGTTCGAACGTTTCCTCAACCCCGAGCGGGTTTCCATGCCCGACTTCGACGTCGACTTCTGCATGGATGGTCGCGACCGGGTGATCGACTACGTGGCCGAGAAGTACGGTCGTAACGCGGTGAGCCAGATCATTACTTTCGGTTCGATGGCGGCCAAGGCTGTGGTGCGCGACGTGGCGCGGGTGCAGGGCAAGTCCTACGGCCTGGCGGATCGTCTGTCGAAGATGATCCCGTTCGAAGTCGGCATGACCCTGGAGAAGGCCTACGAGCAGGAAGAAATCCTGCGGGACTTCATCAAGGTCGATGAAGAGGCTGCCGAAATCTGGGAGATGGCACGCAAGCTCGAAGGTGTGGTGCGTAACGTCGGCAAGCACGCCGGTGGCGTGGTGATCGCACCGACCAAGCTCACTGACTTCTCGCCGATCTATTGCGATGAAGAAGGCGACGGGCTGGTCACCCAGTTCGACAAGGATGACGTCGAGGCGGCGGGCCTGGTGAAGTTCGACTTCCTCGGCCTGCGGACCCTGACGATCATCGATTGGGCGTTGAAGACCATCAACCGCGACCGGGCCAAGGTCGGCGAAGAACCACTGGACATTGCCTTCATCCCGCTGGATGACAAGCCGACCTACAGCCTGCTGCAAAAAGCCGAGACCACGGCGGTATTCCAGCTTGAATCCCGGGGCATGAAGGAGCTGATCAAGAAGCTCAAGCCCGACTGCCTGGAAGACTTGATTGCACTGGTGGCACTGTTCCGTCCGGGCCCGCTGCAATCGGGCATGGTGGATGACTTCATCAACCGTAAGCACGGCCGCGCCGAGCTCGCGTATCCGCATCCCGATTACCAGTACGAGGGCTTGAAGCCGGTACTGGCCCCGACCTACGGCATCATCCTGTACCAGGAACAGGTGATGCAAATCGCCCAGGTGATGGCCGGTTACACCCTCGGCGGCGCGGACATGCTGCGTCGAGCCATGGGTAAGAAAAAGCCCGAGGAGATGGCCAAGCAGCGCGGCGGTTTCATCGAAGGTTGCGCGAACAACGGCATCGATGCGGACCTGGCGGGCAACATCTTCGACCTGGTGGAAAAATTCGCCGGCTACGGCTTCAACAAATCCCACTCCGCCGCCTATGGCCTGGTGTCGTACCAGACCGCGTGGCTGAAAGCGCATTACCCGGCGCCGTTCATGGCGGCTGTACTGTCGGCGGATATGCACAACACCGACAAGGTCGTGACCTTGATCGAAGAAGTGCGGACCATGAAGCTGCGCCTCGACGCGCCGGACGTGAACGCTTCGGAGTTCAAGTTCACGGTGAACGACGAAGGCCGCATCATTTATGGCCTCGGCGCGATCAAGGGCGTGGGCGAAGGCCCGGTGGAGGCCATCACCGAGGCGCGCCAGGACGGGCCCTTCAAGGATCTGTTCGATTTCTGCGCCCGGGTCGACCTAAAGCGTATCAACAAGCGCACCCTCGACGGTTTGATCCGCAGTGGCGCGCTGGACCGTCTGGGGCCTTATTTTCACGATGAGCCCAAGGCCTATCAGGCCAACATCGACCGCAATCGCGCGGTGTTGCTGGCGGCGATGGAAGAAGCGATCAAGGCGGCCGAACAGACCGCTCGTACCCACGACAGTGGCCACGCCGACCTGTTTGGCGGGCTGTTCGTCGAGGAAGATGCCGATGTCTACGGCAACCATCGCAAGGCCAAGGAACTGACCCTCAAGGAACGCCTCAAGGGTGAAAAAGACACCCTGGGCCTCTACCTGACCGGTCACCCGATCGACGAATACGAAGGCGAGATTCGCCGTTTCGCCCGTCAGCGCATCATCGACCTCAAGCCCGCGCGCGACACGCAGACCGTCGCCGGCATGATCATCGCGCTGCGGGTGATGAAGAACAAAAAGGGCGACAAGATGGGCTTCATCACCCTCGACGATCGCTCCGGGCGCATCGAGGCGTCATTGTTCGCCGATGCGTTCCATTCGGCGCAGTCGTTGTTGCAGACCGACGCGATGGTGGTGGTGGAAGGCGAGGTCAGCAACGATGACTTCTCCGGTGGCCTGCGGCTGCGGGTCAAGCGTGTGATGAGCATGGAAGATGCCCGCACCAACCTGGCCGAGAGCCTGCGCCTGAAGTTGCAGACCCAGGACCTCAAGGGTGATCAGCTACGCTGGCTGGGCGAGTTGTTCAAGCGCCATCGCGGTGCGTGCCCAATCACCATGGAGTATGTGCGCCCCGACGCCAAGGCCGTGCTGCAGTTCGGCGAGGGGTGGCGGATCGACCCGGCGGATGCGTTGATTCAAGCCTTGCGTGACCAGTTCGGCAAAGACAACGTCTTCCTCCAATACCGTTGACGGCCAGGGGCCACTCCCGTATCCGGAGCGCCCCTGACCTCGACTCGAATTTTTAATCTCGACCTGAACGCGCCTCTCCCTTAAGGTAGGGCGCGAATAGACAACCGGCCGGCCCAAGCTCTCTTGGACGTCGACCCAAGACGGACGCCTATGAACCCGAATTTTCTAGATTTCGAACAGCCGATCGCCGACCTTCAAGCCAAGATCGAAGAGTTGCGCTTGGTCGGTAACGACAATTCGCTGAATATCGGCGATGAAATCTCTCGGCTGCAGGACAAGAGCCGCACGCTGACCGAAGATATCTTCGGCAAGCTGACCAGTTGGCAGATCGCGCGTCTGGCGCGTCATCCGCGTCGCCCCTACACCCTGGACTACATTGAACACATCTTCACCGAGTTCGATGAGCTTCACGGCGACCGTCACTTCTCCGATGACGCCGCGATCGTTGGCGGCGTTGCCCGCCTGGACGACCAGCCGGTGATGGTGATCGGTCACCAGAAGGGCCGCGAAGTGCGCGAAAAAGTGCGCCGCAACTTCGGCATGCCGCGTCCGGAAGGCTACCGCAAGGCTTGCCGCCTGATGGAAATGGCCGAACGCTTCAAGATGCCGATCCTGACCTTCATCGACACCCCGGGCGCCTACCCGGGCATCGACGCCGAAGAGCGCAACCAGAGCGAAGCGATTGCCTGGAACCTGCGAGTCATGGCGCGCCTGAAGACCCCGATCATCGCTACCGTGATTGGCGAAGGCGGTTCCGGCGGTGCGTTGGCCATTGGTGTCTGCGACCAGTTGAACATGCTGCAATATTCCACCTACGCGGTGATCTCGCCGGAAGGCTGCGCCTCGATCCTGTGGAAAACCGCCGAGAAGGCACCGGATGCCGCTGAAGCCATGGGCATCACCGCCGAGCGCCTCAAGGGCCTGGGTATTGTTGATAAAGTGATCAACGAGCCTGTGGGCGGCGCCCATCGCGACCCGGCCGCCGCCGCAGCGCTGATCCGCGCCGAGCTGAGCTCGCAGTTGTCGATGCTCAAGAAGTTCGACAACGACGCGCTGCTGGCCCGTCGTTATGAGCGGTTGATGAGCTACGGTCTCTGATTCGAACGCTGTACCTTGTGTGGGAGCGAGCTTGCTCGCGATAACGGTTTAACATTCAACCAACAAGTTGACTGATACGCCGCCATCGCGAGCAAGCTCGCTCCCACATTTGATTGTGTGAAGGCCCGTTTCCATGAATCAGCCCAGGATTGATCTGCCAACCCGGCTCCTCACACAGCTACTCCCCTGGCGCAACGCCGCCCACTGGCGAATCGCCTTCTCCGGCGGCCTCGACTCCACTGTCCTGCTGCACCTGCTCGTTTCCCTGGCCGAAAACCAATCCCTGCCGCCGATAAGCGCAATCCACGTTCATCATGGCCTCCAGGCCGTGGCCGACGCGTGGCCGGAACATTGTCGTAAGGTCTGCGAGGCTATTGGGGTGCCGCTGCGAGTGGTTAGCGTAGAGGTCCGGCCCGGCGCCAGCGTCGAGCGCGCCGCCCGGGACGCGCGCTACGCGGTTTTCATTGCCGCGACACAAGAGAACGACGTGCTGCTCACTGCCCAGCACCGCGACGATCAGGCCGAAACCCTGTTGTTTCGTTTGCTGCGTGGGGCAGGGGTACGCGGTTTGTCGGCGATGCCGAGGCAGCGCCCCTTGGGGCAGGGGCATCTGCTGCGGCCATTGTTGGATGTGTCCCGGGCGGAGTTGGAGGCTTATGCCAGTCGGCATGGCTTGAGCTGGGTTCATGACCCCTCCAATGATGATCATCGATACGCCCGCAATTTCCTGCGCCAGCGGGTCTTTCCGGTTCTGGCCGAGCAGTGGCCCCAAGCGTCGCTGACCCTCGCCCGCAGCGCCGCGCACTTGAGCGAGGCGCAAGGCTTGCTGGATGAGCTGGCGCAGATCGATTTGGAACGCGCCCTGACCGCCAGCGCTTTTGATTGGCTCGGGCTACGGTCGCTTGAACTGGCGCCTTTGCGGGCCTTGTCTCCTGCCCGCCAGCGCAATGCGCTGAGCCATTGGCTGGCGCCTTTGACGAGGTTTCCCGACAGTGACCATTGGGCGGGTTGGGACTCGCTGCGTGATGCCAGGGAAGATGGCCATCCCGTCTGGCGTCTCGCCGATGGGGAAATACACCGGACCGGCGGACGCATCTGGTGGTTATCCGACCACTGGTTGCAGCCGGTTTCCGGCCCCGTTGGATGGCCCCGGGTTGATCAGGTGTTGCCACTGCCAGGCAATGGCCAGGTGATCCTTCGCGGCGAAGCCCCCGCGGGAGCGCTTTGCATCCGGTATCGCCAGGGCGGCGAGGTCATGGAATTACCGGGGCGCGGGCACCGGGACCTCAAGCGTTTGCTCAACGAAAACGGCGTGCCGGCGTTCGTTCGTGCTCGATTGCCTTTGCTGTATCGGGGCGAGCAATTGCTGGGGATTGCCAACCTCCCGATGATCGATCGGGACGCTGATGGCAGCTGGCAACTGATTTGGCAGCCATGAAAGCCAAGATCTGGGTTTGAGCTGAAAGGGGCTTTCCGGTAGACTACGCTCCCTTCTTGATACAACTTCTGTGGATTCGCCTGAATTGCAGGAGTTGCCGATTACCAAGCAGTCTTTGCTGGGCGATTCCAAAAAATGTGTAGCGAGCAACGTACCGGTGATTCCACCTCCGGTCTGTCCCGACGCGGCGGTTTTTTTGAAAGGTGCACTGTGATTAATGCAGGTGATCGGGGGCTTCGGCCTTCCTTCGCTTTCCCCGGCGGCTCGGACCGCTTTAACGCAGACTTCTAGGGTTTTTCATGACGCGCTACATATTCGTCACGGGCGGTGTTGTTTCTTCATTGGGGAAAGGCATTGCCTCGGCTTCATTGGCGGCCATCCTGGAGGCGCGGGGACTTAAGGTCACCATGCTCAAGCTGGACCCGTACATCAACGTCGACCCGGGCACCATGAGCCCGTTCCAGCACGGTGAAGTGTTCGTCACCCACGACGGCGCCGAGACCGACCTGGACCTGGGCCACTACGAGCGGTTCATCCGCACGACCATGACCCAGAACAACAACTTCACCACCGGCCGTGTCTACGAGCACGTGCTGCGCAAAGAGCGTCGTGGTGACTACCTGGGCGCGACCATCCAGGTCATCCCGCACATCACCGACGAAATCAAGCGCCGCATCATCAAGGGTGCCGGCGATGCCGACGTCGCGATGGTCGAGATTGGCGGCACCGTGGGCGATATCGAATCCCAGCCGTTCCTCGAAGCCATCCGCCAGTTGCGTTTCGAAATCGGCGCCAAGCGCGCGATGCTGATGCACCTGACCCTGGTGCCGTACATCGCCACCGCTGGCGAAACCAAGACCAAGCCGACCCAGCACTCGGTCAAGGAACTGCGTTCCATCGGCCTGCAGCCGGACGTGCTGATCTGCCGCTCCGATCACCCGATCGATATCTCTTCGCGTCGCAAGATCGCCCAGTTCACCAACGTGGAAGAACGTGCGGTCATCGGCCTGGAAGACGCCGACACCATCTACAAGATCCCGGGCATCCTGCACTCCCAGGGCCTCGATGACTTCGTCGTCGAGCGCTTCGGCCTGCAATGCGCGAGCGCCGACCTGTCCGAGTGGGACGCCGTGGTCGATGCCAAGCTGAACCCCGAGCACGAAGTCACCATCGCGATGGTCGGCAAGTACATGGAACTGCTGGACGCCTACAAGTCGCTGATCGAAGCGATGAGTCATGCCGGTATCAGCAACCGCACCAAGGTCAACCTGCGCTACATCGATTCCGAAGACATCGAGAACCAGGGCACCGGGCTGCTTGAAGGCGCCGACGCGATCCTCGTACCGGGCGGCTTTGGCCTGCGCGGCGTGGAAGGCAAGATCACCGCGGTGCAATACGCTCGCGAAAACAAGGTGCCATACCTGGGCATCTGCCTGGGCATGCAAGTGGCGGTCATCGAGTTCGCCCGTAACGTGATGGGGTGGAAAGACGCCAACTCCACCGAATTCGATCGCGCCAGCGGTCATCCGGTCGTCGGCCTGATCACCGAATGGGAAGATGCCACCGGCGCCGTTGAAGTGCGTACCGAGAGCTCGGACCTGGGCGGCACCATGCGCCTCGGTGCCCAGGAATGCCTGCTCGAAGCCGGCTCCAAGGTGCACGACTGCTATGCCAAGGACGTGATTGTCGAGCGTCATCGCCACCGCTACGAAGTGAACAACAACCTGCTGCCACAGCTGATCGAAGCCGGCCTGAAGATTTCCGGCCGCTCCGGTGACGGTGCGCTGGTCGAAGTGGTCGAGGCTGCTGACCATCCATGGTTCGTTGCCTGCCAGTTCCACCCGGAGTTCACCTCGACACCGCGCGATGGCCACCCGTTGTTCAGTGGTTTCGTGAAAGCCGCTTTGGCCCAACACCAGAAAAAGGCATAAAACGATGGCCCAGAAGATCATTCGCGTCGGCGACATCGAGATTGCCAACGACAAGCCCATGGTGCTGTTCGGCGGCATGAACGTGCTGGAAAGCCGCGACATGGCGATGCAGGTCTGCGAGGAATACGTGAAGGTGACCCAGAAACTGGGTATCCCTTATGTCTTCAAGGCCAGCTTCGACAAGGCCAACCGTTCGTCGGTGACCTCTTACCGTGGCCCGGGCCTGGAAGAGGGGATGCGGATTTTCCAGGACATCAAGCAAGCCTTCGGCGTGCCGATCATCACCGACGTCCACGAGCCTGACCAGGCCGCGGTCGTCGCCGAAGTCTGCGACATCATCCAGTTGCCGGCCTTCCTGTCGCGCCAGACCGACCTCGTGGTCGCGATGGCCAAGACCGGCGCGGTGATCAACATCAAGAAAGCCCAGTTCCTCGCGCCCCAGGAAATGAAACACATCCTGAGCAAGTGCGAAGAGGCCGGCAATGACCAGTTGATCCTCTGCGAACGTGGTTCGAGCTTCGGCTACAACAACCTGGTGGTGGACATGCTCGGCTTCGGCATCATGAAGCAGTTCGAATACCCGGTGTTCTTCGACGTGACCCACGCGCTGCAGATGCCCGGCGGTCGTTCCGACTCCGCCGGCGGTCGTCGCGCCCAAGTGACCGACCTGGCCAAGGCCGGCATGAGCCAGTCCCTTGCAGGCCTGTTCCTTGAAGCCCACCCTGACCCTGACAACGCCAAGTGCGACGGGCCTTGTGCCTTGCGCTTGAACAAGCTGGAACCTTTCCTGTCTCAGCTCAAGTCGCTGGATGAGCTGGTCAAGGGTTTTCCGACGATAGAAACCGCGTAACGCGGTTTTCTCCGGTAAAGTACCGCTCGATAAACGCTCTGGCCTGCGGGCCGGGCGTTATCGTCGGCGAGCCTGCCCGCTGCTCGATCCCCGCCGACGGTAAAAGATTTCCTCTCGCTGCGTCGTTTTCGTCAACTTTGGAGTGTTTACAACAATGGCAAAAATCGTCGACATCAAAGGTCGTGAAGTTCTCGACTCCCGTGGCAACCCCACTGTCGAAGCGGACGTGCTTCTCGACAACGGCATCATCGGCAGCGCCTGCGCGCCGTCCGGTGCTTCCACTGGCTCGCGCGAAGCGCTGGAGCTGCGTGATGGCGACAAGAGCCGCTACCTGGGCAAGGGCGTGCTGAAAGCCGTCGCCAACATCAACGGTCCTATCCGTGACCTGTTGCTGGGCAAGGACCCTGCCGACCAGAAGGCCCTCGACCAGGCCATGATCAAGCTCGACGGTACCGAAAACAAAGCCACCCTGGGCGCCAATGCGATCCTCGCCGTGTCCCTGGCCGCTGCCAAGGCCGCAGCCCAGGACCAGGACCTGCCGCTTTACGCGCACATCGCCAACCTCAACGGTACCCCGGGCGTTTACTCGATGCCGGTGCCAATGATGAACATCATCAACGGTGGCGAGCATGCCGATAACAACGTCGACATCCAGGAATTCATGGTGCAGCCGGTTGGCGCCAAGACCTTCTCCGAAGGCCTGCGCATGGGCACCGAGATTTTCCATCACCTCAAGGCCGTGCTGAAGGCTCGTGGCCTGAGCACCGCTGTTGGTGACGAAGGCGGTTTCGCACCGAACCTGGCGTCCAACGAAGATGCACTGAAAGTGATCTCCGAAGCCGTGGCCAACGCTGGCTACAAGCTGGGCACCGACGTGACCCTGGCCCTGGACTGCGCCGCCAGTGAGTTCTTCGAAGACGGCAAATACAACCTGTCCGGCGAAGGCCAGGTGTTCACTGCCGAAGGTTTTGCCGACTACCTCAAGGGCCTGACCGAACGCTACCCGATCATCTCCATCGAAGACGGCCTGGATGAGTCCGACTGGGCTGGCTGGAAAATCCTCACCGACAAGATCGGCGAGAAAACCCAGCTGGTGGGCGACGACCTGTTCGTGACCAACACCAAGATCCTGAAAGAAGGCATCGACAAGAAGATCGCTAACTCGATCCTGATCAAGTTCAACCAGATCGGCACCCTGACCGAAACCCTGGAAGCCATCCAGATGGCCAAGGCTGCCGGCTACACCGCCGTGATCTCCCACCGTTCCGGTGAAACCGAAGACTCGACCATTGCCGACCTGGCCGTGGGCACTGCGGCGGGCCAGATCAAGACCGGTTCGCTGTGCCGCTCCGACCGCGTTTCCAAGTACAACCAACTGCTGCGTATCGAAGAGCAGTTGAACGGCAAGGCCAAGTACAACGGTCGCGCCGAGTTTCGCGGTTAAGCGGTAAATGGTAAAAAGACAGCGGATTGCGTCGCAAAGGTCGCCAACATGGTGGTTTTGCCTCTAATCTGATGCCTTATCAAGCACAAGCCTGGGTTTTCCAGGCTTCGTGCTATCAGACGCTTCAAAGTTTGGCATGGCGGTCTTTTTTCACTGGATACCTGATATTCGATGCGCAGTCCCAATTGGTTGTTTCTCGTCTTGCTCTTGTTGCTGGCCGGCCTGCAGTACCGCCTGTGGGTGGGCAATGGCAGCCTGGCGCAAGTGGCCGAGCTGACTCAGCAGATTGCCGACCAGCACGCCGAAAACGAGGCATTGCTCGAGCGTAATCGGGTAATGGACGCCGAAGTGATGGAACTGAAGAAAGGCATGGAGACCGTCGAAGAGCGGGCTCGCCATGAGTTGGGCATGGTCAAGGAGGGCGAAACCCTCTACCAGTTGGCCCAATGAGTATTCGTCTGCCGGCCTTCTGGGCTGTCATTCCTGCCGCGGGCGTTGGCGCCCGTATGGCTGCCGACCGCCCCAAGCAATACCTGCAACTGGGCGGACGCACAATTCTCGAACACAGCCTTGGCTGTTTCCTCGATCACCCGACCGTCAAGGGCGTGGTGGTCAGCGTTGCACCCGACGATCCCTATTGGCCGACCCTGGCCTGCGCCAGCGACCCGCGTATCCACCGCGTGGATGGCGGCGAGCAGCGTTCGGGTTCGGTGCTCAATGCGTTGCTGCACCTTCACGAGCAGGGCGCCGATGATTTCGATTGGGTGCTGGTGCACGACGCCGCCCGGCCGAACCTGGCCCGGGACGATCTCGATAACCTGCTCCATGAGTTGGCGAACGATGCGGTCGGCGGCCTGTTGGCTGTCCCCGCGCGTGACACCCTCAAGCGCGCCGACAAGCACGGTCGCGTACTGGAGACCGTTGACCGCAGCGTGATCTGGCAAGCCTATACGCCGCAAATGTTCCGTCTCGGTGCCTTGCACCGGGCCCTGGCCGACAGCCTGGTGGCGGATGCGGTAATTACCGACGAAGCGTCCGCCATGGAATGGGCGGGGCAGGCGCCTAGGCTGATCGAAGGGCGAGCGGACAACATCAAGGTCACCCGGCCGGAAGATCTGGAGTGGTTGCGCCAGCGGTGGGCGAATCGGCGCTAATAAATTCCTATATCTGTTCGACACCGCGTAGCGCCCTTCGCGAGCAAGCCCGCTCCTACAATAGGTCTATGTTGATCACAAGAGTGTGGCCAGACACAGGGCCAATGTGGGAGCGAGCTTGCTCGCGAAGGCGATCATGCAGGCACCAAATAAACACCGGACAGAAACTGGCCTAACCCCGATACTCCGGCCGCTCAGCCAACCCTTCCTTCAGATAATCCACCAACTTGCGCACTTTCGGCGACAGGTGTCGCTGCTGCGGGTACAACGCCCACACCGCTGTATTCGGCGGCTGATGAGCCTCCAGCAGCGAGATCAACGCACCGCTGTGCAAATGTCCGAGCACGTAATAGTCCGGCAACTGGCACAAACCCACCCCTTGCAGTGCCGCATCGAGCACCGCTTGTCCACTGTTGCAGCGCCAGTTTCCCTGTACTCGTTGGGAAAATTCCCGCCCGTTCTGCTCCAGTTGCCACATGTCTGAGCTGCCGATCAGGCAGTTGTGGCGGCTCAGTTCCGACACACTGTGGGGCCGGCCGTAGCGTTCCAGATAAGAGGGTGAAGCGCACAAATACATGCGTCTGGGCGCAAGGCGCGTAGCCACCAAGCGCGAGTCCTGCAATCGGCCCAGGCGAATTGCCAGGTCCAGGCCTTCATGGACCAGGTCCAACGGGCGATTGCTCAGTTCGATGTCGACCCGCAATTGCGGGTAGAGGCCCATGAAACGGGTCACCAACGGCACGATAAACCGTTCGCCATAAGCCACCGCGCAGGTCATGCGCAGCATGCCCTTGGGTTCGCTGGTCAAGTCGCCAACGGCTCGCAAGGCTTCCTCGCGTCCGTCCTGCAGGCGCTGGCAGTGCTGCAAAAAGGTTTGTCCGGCTTCAGTCAGGGTCACCCGGCGGGTACTGCGGTACAGCAGGCGTGTCTGCAGACGCTCTTCCAGCCGTACGACTTGTCGACTGATATGGGAAGACGAAACCCCAAGACGTTCAGCGGCGGCAGTGAATTGGTTGCATTCGGCCACGGCGACAAACTCGTCGATGCCTTCCCAGCGGTTATCAGACATAAGTCGATTATCCCTGTGCAGCAATAATGTTTTGCTTTTGCCTGGATTATTCATTTTCCAGCGGAGGATTACACTCCCAGTCTTGTATTTATTTGCTGGAGAATCCGGATGATCAAGTCGCGCGCTGCCGTTGCCTTCGAGGCCAAGAAACCCCTGGAAATCGTTGAAGTCGACGTGGCCATGCCCAAGGCGGGCGAAGTGTTGTTGCGCGTGGTGGCCTCCGGTGTCTGCCACACCGACGCCTACACCCTGTCGGGCGCCGACCCGGAAGGGATCTTCCCGTCGATCCTGGGCCATGAGGGCGGCGCCATTGTCGAAGCCATCGGTGAAGGCGTGACCTCGGTGGCCGTGGGTGACCATGTGATCCCGCTGTACACGCCGGAGTGCGGACAGTGCAAATTCTGTAAGTCGGGCAAGACCAACCTCTGTCAGGCCATTCGCGCCACCCAGGGCAAAGGCCTGATGCCGGACGGTACTTCGCGCTTTTCCTACAAGGGCGAGACGATTTTCCACTACATGGGCACCTCGACATTCTCTGAATACACCGTGCTGCCGGAAATTTCCGTCGCGAAGATCCAGAAAGAAGCGCCGCTGGAAAAAGTCTGCCTGCTGGGCTGTGGCGTCACCACTGGCATCGGTGCGGTGCTCAACACCGCCAAGGTCAAGCCGGGTGACACCGTGGCGATCTTCGGCTTGGGCGGCATCGGCCTGTCCGCGGTGATCGGCGCCGTGAAGGCCAAGGCCGCGCGCATCATCGCCATCGACATCAACCCGGCCAAGTTCGAAATCGCCAAGCAACTGGGCGCCACCGATTGCGTCAACCCGAAAGACTTCGACCGTCCGATCCAGGAAGTCATCGTGGACATGACGGACGGCGGCGTGGACTTTTCCTTCGAGTGCATCGGCAACGTGCAGTTGATGCGTGCCGCGCTGGAGTGCTGCCACAAGGGTTGGGGCGAGTCGGTGATCATCGGCGTGGCCGGTGCCGGCCAGGAAATCGCCACCCGTCCATTCCAACTGGTGACCGGGCGCGTCTGGCGCGGTTCGGCGTTTGGTGGCGTGCGCGGTCGCAGCGAGTTGCCAAGCTACGTCGACATGGCCGAGAAGGGCGAGATTCCGCTGGATACCTTCATCACCCACACCATGGGCCTGGAAGATATCAACAAGGCGTTCGACCTGATGCACGAAGGCAAGAGCATCCGTACCGTAATTCATTTCTGAGGTCGGTCATGAGTCTGGAAAACATCTCCTGCCAGAAAAGCTTCGGCGGCTGGCACAAGCGTTACCGGCACCGTTCCGAAATGCTCGGTTGTGACATGGTGTTTGCCGTGTACCTGCCTCCGCAAGCCGAGCAGGGCGGCAAGTTGCCGGTGCTGTATTGGTTGTCCGGATTGACCTGCACCGACGAGAACTTCATGCAAAAGGCCGGTGCCCAGCGCATGGCCGCGGAGCTGGGCCTGATCATCGTCGCGCCGGACACCAGTCCCCGTGGCGCCGATGTGCCGGGCGATCCGGATGGTGCGTGGGACTTCGGCCTCGGGGCAGGGTTCTATCTGAACGCCACGCAGGAACCCTGGGCGCGGCACTATCGGATGCATGACTATGTCGTGCAGGAACTGCCGGCGTTGGTCGAAGCGCATTTCCCGGCTTCGGATAAACGCGGCATCAGCGGTCATTCCATGGGCGGCCATGGCGCGCTGGTCTGCGCCTTGCGCAACCCGGGGCGTTACCGTTCGGTGTCAGCGTTTTCGCCGATCAACAATCCGATGGATTGCCCTTGGGGCCAGAAGGCTTTCTCCCGTTATTTGGGGGAAGATCGCTCGAAGTGGCGGGAATGGGATGCCTGTGCGCTGATTGCCGAGGCGCATGAGCGGCTGCCACTGCTGGTGGATCAAGGGGATCGAGATGATTTCCTGGCCAACCAGCTCAAGCCCGATGCCCTGCAACAGGCGGCCAAGACTGTCGGCCACCCGCTGGAACTGCGCTTGCAACCGGGCTATGACCACAGCTACTTCTTCATCGCCAGCTTCATCGATGATCACTTGCAACATCATGCACGCGCTCTAAACGCCTAATGCAGGTAGAATCACGCCCTGACAAAAATCGGGGCGTTTTTTTATGCGTATTGGCCACGGCTACGATGTTCACCGTTTCGCTGAAGGCGACTTCATTACTCTGGGCGGCGTGCGGATCGCACACGGCTTCGGGCTGCTCGCGCATTCTGACGGTGATGTCCTGCTGCACGCCTTGAGCGATGCACTGCTCGGCGCGGCTGCCCTGGGTGACATCGGCAAGCACTTCCCCGACACAGACCCGCAATTCAAGGGCGCCGACAGCCGCGTGCTGCTACGCCATGTGGTGTCGCTGATCCACGCCAAGGGCTGGAAAATCGGCAATGTCGATAACACCATTGTCGCCCAGGCTCCCAAGATGGCGCCGCACATCGAAGCGATGCGCCAAGTGATCGCCGAGGATCTTCAAGTTGAGCTGGACCAAGTGAACGTGAAAGCCACCACCACCGAGAAGCTGGGCTTCGTCGGTCGCGAAGAGGGCATCGCCGTCCATTCCGTTGCCTTGTTGCTGCGCCCATGACCGAACTGGAATTGTTGGGGCCACGGGCCTACGGTGAGTCGTTGGGCAGTGCGGTACTCAAGGCCAGCGCTGAAGATTTCCAAGTCGATGAAGTGCTTGATATCCCGTTGACCGGCGATGGTGAGCACTTGTGGATCTGGGTTGAGAAACGTGGCTTGAACACCGAGGAGGCCGCCCGGCGAATCGCCAAGGCCGCCGGCGTGCCGTTGCGCACCGTCAGCTATGCCGGGCTCAAGGATCGCCAGGCCCTGACCCGCCAGTGGTTCAGCGTCCAATTGCCGGGCAAGGCCGATCCGGACCTGTCGGCGGCAGAGAACGACACGCTGAAGATCCTCAAGACCGCCCGCCACAAGCGCAAGCTGCAGCGCGGCGCGCATTCTGCCAACGGCTTTACCTTGCGCCTTACCCAATTCAAGGGCGACGTGACGGCGATCGAAGCGCGCCTTCAACAGATCATCCGCCAGGGCATCCCCAACTATTTTGGTGCCCAGCGCTTCGGCCATGACGGTGGCAACATAGTCGACGCCCGCGCATGGGCGGCGCGCAAGGCCTTGCCGGAGCAGCGCAACGTGCGCTCGCGCCTCCTGTCCACGGCGCGCAGTTTCCTGTTCAACAAAGTGTTGGCGGCCAGGGTGGCCGACGGTACCTGGCAACGTGCCCAGGTGGGTGACCTGCTGGCCTTTACCGACAGCCGGAGTTTCTTCCCGGCCGGGGAGGCTGAGTGCAGCGATCCGCGCCTGGCGATTCTTGATCTGCATCCGACCGGCCCCCAATGGGGCGAGGGACCTTCGCCCGCCGCCGGCGTGGTCTTCGAATTGGAGCAGGCCGTTGCCCAAGGCGAAGCGGATCTGCGCGACTGGTTGATAAACGCGGGAATGAATCACGAACGTCGCATCCTGCGACTGCCCATTGGCGGGCTGTCGTGGCATTATCCCGAGCCTGACATTCTGCAATTGGAATTCGTCCTGCCGGCCGGATGTTTCGCCACTGTCTTGGTGCGCGAACTCGTCGATCTGGTGCCAGCAGGGCAGACGGACAGCCCATGCGTATTCTGATCTCTAACGACGACGGGGTGACAGCACCCGGTCTTGCCGCGCTATATGTTGCGCTGGCGGATTTTGCCGAGTGCGTGGTGATTGCCCCGGACCAGGACAAGAGCGGCGCCAGCAGTTCGCTGACGATCGATCGTCCGCTGCACCCTTGCTACCTGGACAACGGTTTCATCAGCCTCAACGGTACACCCACCGATTGCGTGCACCTGGGCCTCAATGGTTTGCTTGAGCGCGAGCCGGACATGGTGGTCTCGGGTATAAACCTGGGCGCCAACCTGGGCGACGACGTGCTGTATTCGGGCACGGTCGCCGCAGCCTTGGAAGGCCGTTTCCTGAACAAGACGTCCTTTGCCTTTTCGTTTGTTTCACGGCAGGTCGACAACTTGCCAACCGCCGCCTACTTTGCCCGCAAGCTGGTAGAAGCCCATGGTGAACTGGACCTGCCGCCGCGCACGGTGCTGAACGTGAACATCCCGAATTTGCCACTTGATCATATCCGTGGCATCCAGCTCACTCGCCTGGGCCATCGTGCCCGCGCCGCCAAACCGATGCATGTCGTCGACCCGCGCGGCAAGGCCGGCTACTGGATCGCCGCTGCTGGCGACGCCGAAGATGGCGGGCCGGGTACGGATTTCCATGCCGTGATGCAAGGCTATGTCTCGATCACGCCGTTGCAGCTCGATCGCACCTTCAATGATGCCTTTCGACATCTTGAGGGCTGGCTGGAGGGGCTGCACTGATGGCTCGCGAACAAGACGATATGCTGCGCCGAGGAATCGGCATGACCTCCCAGCGTACCCGGGAACGGTTGATACAGCGGCTCTACGAGGAAGGGCTGTCCAACGCCCAGGTGTTGGAAGTGATTCGTCGCACGCCAAGGCATCTGTTCGTCGATGAGGCCCTGGCCCATCGGGCCTATGAAGATACTGCGTTGCCGATCGGCCATAACCAGACCATTTCCCAGCCTTATATGGTGGCCCGCATGAGCGAGTTGCTGCTGGAGGCGGGGCCGCTGGACAAGGTGCTGGAGATCGGCACGGGATCGGGCTATCAGACGGCGGTGTTGTCGCAGTTGGTCGAGCGGGTTTTTTCCGTGGAGCGGATCAAGGTGTTGCAGGATCGCGCCAAGGAACGCCTCGTGGAACTGAACCTGCGCAACGTGGTATTTCGCTGGGGAGACGGTTGGGAAGGTTGGCCGGCGCTGGCGCCTTACAATGGCATCATTGTCACGGCTGTTGCTACTGATGTACCGCAGGCTTTGCTGGATCAGCTCGCGCCTGGCGGGCGCTTGGTCATCCCGGTCGGCGCGGGCGAAGTCCAGCAACTGATGTTGATCGTGCGCGAAGAACACGGTTTTTCACGGCACGTCCTTGGGGCGGTTCGTTTTGTGCCGTTGCTCAATGGGCCGTTGGCCTGAGCATTTATGATCAGTGCTGAATTCCAAGACGCGGACCGTGTCTTACGGCAGCACCTGTCGGTCGGGCGCCGGTTTGCCAAATAACGTTAAACAGCGTCGAGCAAACGTGTGCGAGCGTCCTTTGCGCTTCCTTTATAGAAGCAGGATGTCGGTCACCCACAGGGCAACATATCTGCCTGGACAGGCAGTTTCGAATTTCTTCAGCCACCACAAAGGGAGCGGCGGGTGAGTCTCACAGTCATTGCGCAGCGTATGGGTATCACGAGCTTAAAGCGCCTGGTGACTGGCCTTCTCTTGAGTACCTTGCTGGTCGGTTGTTCCAGTACGCCTTCGGGTAACGTCCGGGTGGTCGATCGCAACAACGCGACACCGCAACGGCCTACCGTAACGACCGGCCAGTATGTAGTCCGTCGCGGCGATACGCTGTTTTCCATCGCTTTTCGCTACGGCTGGGACTACAAAGCCCTCGCGGCTCGGAACAATATTCCTTCGCCATATACGATCCACCCAGGTCAGACAATTCGCTTTGACGGTCGCAGCAGTTCAACGCCTACGGCGGTCGTCACGCAGTCGGGCTCGACGCCTTCGTCCTCGAGTAAAACCACGGTTATCCGTCGTCCGGTCGGTCCCGCCACGGCGCCTATACCGTCCGTCGCGAACAAGCCCGCGCCCGCTCCGATGCCTCCGGCAGGCCCCGCCCCGACTGGCTGGGGATGGCCTTCTAATGGCGTTCTCATTGGAAAATTCTCTTCAAACGGTAGTTTGAATAAAGGAATTGATATCGCCGGGGATTTGGGACAGCCTGTTTTTGCCGCGTCTGATGGCACGGTTGTGTACGCCGGGAGTGGTTTGAGGGGCTACGGCGAACTCGTGATCATCAAACACAGCGATACCTACGTCAGTGCCTACGGTCACAACCGCAGGCTGTTGGTTCGGGAGGGGCAGCAGGTCAAGGTCGGGCAGACAATTGCCGAAATGGGATCGACGGGTACAGACCGGGTGAAACTGCATTTTGAGATTCGCCGACAAGGTAAGCCTGTAGATCCGCTGCAATTCCTGCCACGTCGTTGATTTGCATGTCAGCCTGTTCCGTCACGTAGAGGGAACAGGCTCCAGCGTTGCCAAGGATAAAGGCGTCGCTCGAGCTTGAGGTCGAACTCACCAAAGGACTATAACAATGGCTCTCAGTAAAGAAGTGCCGGAGTTTGACATCGACGATGAGGTTCTCCTTATGGAGGCCGGCATCGCTATGGATTCGATGTCGAATGATGAAGGGGCGACTCCACCTTCCGTTCGTGCCAAATCCAAACACTCCGCTTCACTTAAACAACATAAGTACATCGATTACACCCGGGCGCTGGACGCCACTCAGCTGTACCTCAACGAAATCGGTTTCTCGCCGCTGCTCTCCCCAGAGGAAGAAGTGCATTTTGCGCGCCTGTCGCAAAGTGGCGACCCGGCTGGTCGAAAACGCATGATTGAAAGCAACCTGCGCCTGGTGGTGAAAATCGCCCGACGTTACGTCAATCGTGGGCTTTCGCTGTTGGACCTGATCGAAGAGGGCAACCTGGGCCTGATTCGCGCTGTCGAGAAATTCGACCCCGAGCGCGGTTTCCGTTTCTCGACCTATGCGACCTGGTGGATCCGCCAGACCATCGAACGGGCAATCATGAATCAGACCCGGACCATCCGGCTGCCGATTCATGTGGTCAAGGAGCTGAACGTCTACCTGCGGGCCGCCCGAGAGTTGACCCAGAAACTCGACCACGAACCTTCGCCTGAAGAAATCGCCAACCTATTGGAAAAACCGGTGGGCGAGGTCAAGCGCATGCTTGGGCTCAACGAGCGGGTTTCCTCGGTGGACGTTTCCCTGGGGCCTGACTCGGACAAGACGTTGCTCGATACCCTCACGGACGATAGACCCACCGACCCGTGCGAATTGCTGCAGGACGATGACCTGTCCCAAAGCATCGACCAATGGCTCTCGGAACTGACCGACAAGCAACGGGAAGTGGTGATTCGCCGCTTCGGCTTGCGCGGTCATGAAAGCAGCACGCTGGAAGATGTGGGCCTGGAGATTGGTCTGACTCGGGAGCGGGTCAGGCAGATCCAGGTCGAAGGCCTCAAGCGTCTGCGCGAAATCCTGGAGAAGAATGGCCTGTCGAGCGAGTCGCTGTTTCAATAACGCTCAACAAGCGCAGCAGAGAAAGCCCCGACTGGTTCGGGGCTTTTGCGTTTCTGGATTGTGATCTTTCGGTCCTACCCATTTTTGTAGTTTCAGTTTGTAAGCCTTTGCCTAGTGTTACGTAAGCTATCGGGTTTCCTTCGATGGGACAGTTGACTCATAAAGACGTCGAAAAATACTCAAGGCATTGTTCTTAAAGGGATTTATTCTTTATGAATAGACCGTTACAGGGCTGGGCACTCGTCTTGGCCCCATTGCGCTGAATCGAGAAAACACTAATATCAACCCTGTGTCGACGGACAGACACACCCGTCAAGGACGATGGGAACGGAAGGACATCGCAGGATGCGATTCATCAGGACGATGAAAAGGATTAAAGGGATTAGGGAAAAAATGTGGGCGGGTCAAACCGCCCCTTTTTTTGCCTGCGATTTGGTTCCAGGCAGCAAAAAGGCCCGCAAGGGGCCTTTTGGTGACGCAGGAAAGATCAGCGCTCGAGGTCTGCAATCTTGCCTGGCTTGCCATCCCACTCTTCAGCATCCGGCAGGGCGTCTTTCTTCTCGGTGATGTTCGGCCAGATGTCCGCCAGTTCAGCGTTCAGCTCGATGAAGTTCTCCATGCCGGCTGGCACTTCGTCTTCCGAGAAAATGGCATTCGCCGGGCATTCCGGTTCACACAGGGCGCAGTCGATGCACTCGTCTGGGTGAATGACCAGGAAATTCGGGCCTTCGTAAAAGCAGTCCACCGGACACACTTCTACGCAGTCGGTGTACTTGCACTTGATGCAGTTGTCGGTGACGACGAAGGTCATTTCTAATTTCTCCTCAGGCGGCTGCGGCGAAGCCCCTTCACGGTGGGGGTCGCGGGGTTTGGGAGCGATAGTCTGCAAACCCAGGCTAATAGGCAGCAGCATCCCAAACCGCGCGCGATTCTAACAGCTTGAAAGGCTGTGTGTTAGATCCGTGTCTTCAATGTATAGAGTAAATCCAGCGCCCGACGAGGGGTCAGGTCATCCAGATCGAGCTTGGCCAGTTCGTCCAGTACCGGGTGCGGCAGGCTGGCGAACAGGTCGCTTTGCTGCGGCGCGGCCGGTTTGCCCTTGGTCGGGCGCGGCGCTTCGTGGGGCAGGCTGGTGGTTTCCAGGCGGCTCAGGTGCTCGCGGGCGCGGGTGATGACGTCGCTTGGCACGCCGGCCAGCTGCGCCACTGCCAGGCCATAGCTCTGGCTGGCCGGGCCGGGCAACACATGGTGCAGGAACACAATGCGTTCGTTGTGTTCGGTGGCGTTGAGGTGAACGTTGGCCACCAGCGGTTGGCTCTCCGGCAGCACGGTCAATTCGAAGTAGTGCGTAGCGAACAGTGTGTAGGCTCGCAACTGGGCGAGACGTTCTGCCGCAGCCCAGGCCAGGGACAAGCCGTCGAACGTGCTGGTGCCGCGACCTACTTCGTCCATCAGCACCAGGCTGCGTTCGGTGGCGTTGTGCAGGATATTCGCGGTTTCGCTCATTTCCACCATGAACGTCGAACGTCCACCGGCCAGGTCATCGCTGGAGCCGATCCGGGTGAAGATTCGGTCCACCAGGGACAATTCGCAACTGGCCGCCGGGACGAAGCTGCCGATGTGGGCCAGCAGCACGATCAACGCGGTCTGGCGCATGTAGGTGGATTTACCGCCCATGTTCGGACCGGTGATTACCAGCATGCGAGTGTTGTCGTCCAGGCTAAGGTCGTTGGCCACGAACGGCGTGGTCAGGACTTGCTCGACCACCGGGTGGCGACCCTGGCTGATGCGCATGCACGGCTCGCTGACGAAGCGCGGGCAGTTAAGGTCCAGGTTCAGCGCGCGTTCGGCCAGGTTGCTCAGCACATCCAGTTCCGCCAGGGCACCGGCGGTGTCCTGCAACGGCGGCAATTGGCTGATCAGGTCTTCGAGCAGCGCTTCGTAGAGCATCTTCTCCCGGGCCAGGGCGCGGCTCTTGGCGGACAGCGCCTTGTCTTCGAACGCCTTGAGCTCCGGAGTGATGAAACGCTCGGCACCCTTGAGGGTCTGGCGGCGAATGTAATCGGCCGGGGCTTGCTCGGCCTGCTTGCTCGGCAGTTCGATAAAGTAACCGTGGATGCGGTTGTAGCCGACCTTGAGGTTGGCCAGGCCGGTACGAGCTTTTTCCCGGGCTTCAAGGTCGATCAGGAACTGGCCGGCGTTCTCGCTCAGCGATTGCAGTTCGTCGAGTTCGGCGTCGTAGCCGGTTTTCAACACACCACCGTCACGAATCACTGCCGGCGGATTGTCGATGATGGCTCTTTCCAGCAGCGCAGCCAATTCCGGGTAGGTGCTGGTGGTGCGCGCCAGTTGCTGCAGGTGCGGCGCTTCGAGGTCGGTCATCGCCACCTGCAACTCAGGCAACGCGCCTAGAGCATCGCGCAGGCGAGCCAAGTCGCGGGGACGGGCGTTGCGCAAGCCGATACGGGCGAGGATCCGCTCGATATCGCCGATTTCCTTGAGCTGCGGTTGCAACTGCTCGAAGCGATAACGGTCCAGCAGGCAGGTAATGGATGATTGGCGCGCTGTCAGTACCGTCAGGTCCCGCAGCGGACGGTTCAGCCAGCGGGTCAGCAGGCGGCTGCCCATGGCGGTCTGGCAGCGATCGACCACTGATTGCAGGGTGTTGTCGCGTCCGCCGGCCAGGTTGGTGTCCAGCTCCAGGTTACGGCGGCTCGCGCCGTCCAGCACCACCGTGTCATCCAGGCGTTCGTGACGCAGGCTGCGCAAATGGGGCAGGGCGGTGCGCTGGGTTTCCTTGGCATAGGCCAGCAGGCAGCCGGCCGCGCCGATGGCCAGGGTCAGGTTCTCGCAACCGAAGCCCTTCAGGTCTTGGGTGGAAAACTGCTGGCAGAGACTTTTCAGCGCCGAGTCACGCTCGAAATCCCACGGTGCCCGACGACGTACGCCACGGCGTTTTTCCGCAGGCAGGTCTTTGGGCCAGTCATCGGGAATCAGCAGCTCTACCGGATTGACCCGCTCCAGCTCCGCCAGCAGGTTTTCCCAGCCCTTGATTTCCAGCACCGAGAAATTGCCGCTGGTGATGTCCAGTACTGCCAGGCCGAACAGACGCTCGTCGCCCAGGACCGCGGCGATCAGGTTGTCCCGGCGTTCATCCAGCAAGGCTTCGTCACTGACCGTACCCGGGGTGATGATCCGCACGACTTGTCGTTCCACTGGGCCTTTGCTGGTGGCCGGGTCGCCGACTTGCTCGCAAATCACCACGGACTCGCCCAGCTTGACCAGCTTCGCCAGGTAACCTTCCGCCGCGTGGTAAGGAATCCCACACATCGGAATCGCCATGCCCGCCGATTGCCCACGCGCCGTCAGGGTGATGTCCAGCAGCTTGGCGGCCTTCTTTGCATCTTCGTAGAAGATTTCGTAGAAGTCGCCCATGCGGTAGAACATCAGCTGATCTGGGTGCTGGTTCTTCAAGCGCCAGTATTGCTGCATCATCGGCGTGTGGGAGGACAGGTCGTTCACGGCGGTATTCATGGGTGTCAGGGAAGCTCGTTGAAAGGTGTGGGGCAAAAGGAGGGGCATTGGCCCGGCTTTTCCGCGATGGGCGCAAGGTTAACATGGGTGGTCGGGGGGGACCCAGGCGTGAGTGGTTTTTGGGGCTGGGTGGATATGGGATTGGGTGTATATCCGTTGCTGCGGTAACGGCTGCTTATGGTTCCGCCCGGACGGCGGGTTACTTTTGAAGAGCGCAAAAGTAACCAAAACGCTTTTGCCCCACCACTCGGTGCCTCGCCTAGGCTCGGCATGCCTGAACGAAGGCATTGCTCCGTGGGCCGCCGCGAAGGGCCATCCATGGCCCAGCGCGGCTAACCCGGCATCCATGCAGGGTTGCCCACTGCGCAATACCTTCGTTCAGCCAGCGTGGTTAATGGGGCGCCCCAGATCAAAAACAAAACCGAGGCGGCCTAATAGCCGACCTGATTCTTGATGGGACCGCGGTTCCCCTGTGGGAGCGGGCTTGCTCGCGAAGGCGGCCTGACAGCCGGCCCGTCTCTCCGGCTGTACCCCGATCCAATGTGGGCGAGCTTGCTCGCGATGACGGCAGCCAATACAACTTAGTTGTCACTGGACTACCGCTATCGCGAGCAAGCTCGCTTCCACAGTGATTACCCGGGCTGCTCTTCGGTCTCGGCTTGCATCATGGATGCCTACCTCGGTTCAACCACATCCAACGCCCGATTCGCCAATAACTGGCTCAGCTCGATCATCTGTTGAACCCCCAGCGCGATATTCCGTCGCGAGCCCTTCAGGTCGAATGCCAGGTCGCTGACCATGGCGTTGGCCGAGGCCAGGGTTTCGCTGAGGTTGGCGAGCAGGCATTCGGCGTCGATGTTGGGAGCGATGACGTAGAGTGTATCGAGTGATTCTGAGGTTTCTTTGTCGGTTTTCGGCTTGAGGTAGTAGTCCAGGGCGCGGGTGGCCGCGTCGTCGAGTTTCTTGGCGTTGGCCGATTGGGTGCGGGAGATGTGTTCTTTAGGGGGATTCGGAGTTGGCTTCGTCATAGTCTTGGATCCTTGAGTTGGAGCCACTACCAATCCGCTACTAAACGAGATGGGCGGCAGCTGTACGCAGGTTAGTAGACCGGGGATCCAAGAAACCGGCGCGCCCGAGGGCGCCCTGCGCACAGCTGCCATTGAGCGTCGGTAAGAATTACCTTGCTGAATGAAGCCATGTGCGTCTCTTGGAATGCCGGGCTACTAAACCCGATCACTGATGGGCAGTGACGAGATCAAAAGTACCGATGGGATCCAAGGCGCACAAGCCGGCGGATTCTGGCGTAGTTGTAGGCAGAGGCGCAAGTTGGCGTAGCCTTGTGTTGCGCATTTGAAGGACGGGTTTGGAGCCTTTTCCCAAGGGCGTGTAGGACGAATTCCGTGGCGAGTGTAAAAGGCGGAAGTTGCCTATTTATGCAAAACAGCATTTGTCTTCCGCCAAAAGAACAAGCATTATGCGCGTTATGCAAAAACGCAACGTTTCTACCGTATTAAGAGCATTGCTCGATCAGCACGGGATCTCCCCCACGGAGCTTCACCGGCGTACCGGCGTGCCTCAGTCCACCCTCTCGCGGATACTCAGCGGCAAGATTGTCGACCCTTCGGATAAACACATCTCGAAGATCGCCGAGTATTTTGCCGTGAGCACCGACCAGTTGCGCGGGCGCGCGGACGTTGTGCCCGTCGGCAATGCCCGCCGCGACGAGCCGCATTCCGAACTCAAGGACATAAGCCTGTGGGACGACGAAACACCTGTCGAAGAAGACGAGGTGTCGGTCCCTTTTCTGCGTGAGGTTGAATTGGCTGCTGGATCAGGAAGATTCGTCATCGAGGAGAGCGAGCGCTCCAGCCTGCGGTTCGGCAAGCGCAGCCTACGCCACAATGGTGTGCAGTTCGACCAGGCCAAATGCGTGACGGTGCGCGGCAACAGCATGTTGCCGGTGCTGCGCGACGGTGCCACGGTTGGGGTGAACGCGGGCAAATGCGGGATCGGCGACATCGTCGACGGTGACCTCTACGCCATCAATCACAACGGCCAACTGCGAGTAAAGCAGCTTTATCGCCTGCCCACCGGCATCCGCCTGCGCAGCTTCAACCGCGATGAGCACCCGGATGAGGACTACACGTTCCAGGAAATGCAGGACGAGCAGATCGTCATCCTCGGTCACGTCTTCTGGTGGGGCATGTACGCCCGCTAGCCCCATCGCTGTCAGATAAAACCCGCCGCCGTGCGGGTTTTTTTTCGCCTCCTGAAAACTCACGACCCTGGATTTATAGGGCTTTCATGCATGTGTGCATTCGTTGCGCATAAATAAATGCATTTACGCATTGACTGTATATGCATCCATGCATATTCTGTGTCCAAGCCACTCGACAAAGCGGCTGGCAACAAAGCTCTTTAGTTCCACCAACAGGCAGCGATGAACCGGCCTTAACGGTTCAGAGGGTTGGCAACTGACCCGGGTGTGCAGCGTAAAGCACCAGAAGCAGTTATCCGGCGGGCAGGGACCGCGGCCGGAGGAACAATTTGAATGGATCCGTACCGCGCCAGTCGCGCCGAAAGATCAACTTCCTTCAGGCCATCGGCCAGGGAAGGCGAAGGACCGCATTACTGAAAAGCCTGGTTCACCCCGGGCTTTTTGGAATGCCTACCTCAAGAGACATCGTTTGAACCCAACACACCTTTTTCATCAATCACCCCCAGGAGGCGTGACATGACAAACGAGCAACAAGCGTTGCTGGACATGCCGATCTGGCTGGTCATCGTGCTCGCCCTGGTGGGCGGGGTGTCCGGCGAGATGTGGCGCGCCGACAAGGAGGGCGCCCGTGGCTGGCCGTTGCTGCGCCGCGTGGTTCTGCGCTCCGGTGCCTGCGTGGTCTGCGGCGTATCGGCAACCATGCTTTTGTATGCCCTCGGCATGTCGATCTGGAGCGCCTGCGCCCTGGGTTGCCTGACCGCCATGGCCGGTGCCGACGTGGCCATCGGTCTTTACGAGCGCTGGGTCGCCAAGCGGATCGGCGTGTGCGAAGTCCCTCCACGGGACGTTCCTCCCGACCAGCCGTGAATCGATATCACGGACCTGCGTGTGTTTTTGCAGATGCTTAAAGATTGCATATGGAAAGTGCAACAGACTACTGGCCCGCATGGGCGAGTACACCCAGCTCCAGATCAGATGTTCCCGGTGCTGGAGGTTGAATCATTGAGGGCCGCGAGCCCCGAGCGATCGCCTTTGAGCGACATGACTGCGGAGTCTTCCGCGAACAATCATTCGACTCAATAGGTGAAAAAATGGAACCAGTAAAAGTTGGTGCAAACTTCGCGTATTCGTATGCGGGCAACTATCAGCAGATCGTCAATCCGGCCATCAACGCTAATGGTGTGGTGGTCAGCGCGGTGGTCCTCCTTTCCGCAAAGGTTTTCACTGGTAAAGTGAAACCCGAGTGGATCGGCGAAGCCTCTTTCCCGGTTGTCATGCAGGCGGGGTCAATCCCTGTATTGAACCCATTCCCTATCCTGTTACCTCCTGGCTACGGCTTGTGGGTTTCAGGCGGAAACAGTGGCGAGGCCAGAATCAGTTGGGATGTGCTGTAGGTGGTGATGGCAACCTTCTAGGTTGTTTCTCGCAGTAGAAGCCGTGCGCCCCTGAACTCAAGGGCGCATGGTTATGAATTTTTAAGCCTCGGCATTAGCTGGTTTTTTTGTTTTCGAGCAATGTCCAGGTCAACGCAGGCGCATTTCATGCGCGGTCGCTGGTCGATCGACAAGGTCACCGCCAGCGGCGACCGGAAAAAAACTATCGCTGTTTGATTCATGCAACCCGTCTGGATACCAAGGCCTGACCCCGCCACCCCTGTGGGAGCGAGCTTGCTCGCGATAGCGGTATCGCATTCAACATCTCTGCTGCCTGACCCACCGCCATCGCGAGCAAGCTCGCTCCCACAGGTCTTCCTCGACTGCACCTTCTCTACAACTGGAATTCTCCATGAAGATCACCCCGATCCTCACGCAGTTGCGTGAGCAATGCCCCACGCTCGCCCATCGCGTGGCCGCAGGCTTCGACCTCGCCACGCTGCAAGCCGAGACCCCGCTGCAGCCCCCCTGCGCCTATGTCCTGCCCACCGCCGACATCGCCGGCAAGAACACGGCGCAAAACGTCACGCTGCAAGCGGTACGCGACCGCTTCGATGCCGTGCTGGTGCTTGATGCCACTGACACGACAAAAGCGCTGGATCTGTTGCACGACCTGCGGGCCGAACTGTGGCGCGCGCTGGTGGGATTCAAGCCGGGCGCCGAGTACAGCGGCATCGAATACGACGGCAGTGAACTGGTTTCCATCAACAGCAGCCGTGTGTCGTACCGGCTGCGCTTTTTCGCCGAGTTCCAGCTGGGCCGCAATCTGGCGAGCCAGCCTGCCGAAAGCTGGATCGAGCGTGAACTGGACGGCTTGTCGTCCTTTACCGGGGCCACCGTGCGGGTCGATGCCATCGACCCGGCGGACCCCAACCTGAAACGTCCCGGCCCTGACGGGCGCGTGGAACTGACTTTCTCTGGAGACGTAACCCCATGAGCAAACGCATCACCGTGCTGCCGGCCCCGGGCCGTGCCGTACCGGACCCGGAAGCGGGCGATCTGTTGCCCCTCGAAGGCCGTGAAGTGCCCGACAACGCCTGGTGGCGTCGACGTCTGGCCGATGGCGATATCACTACCAAAGCCGTGAAAGCGGCGAAACCACAGGGAGCCAAGTAATGGCGATCGGATTCAGCAACATTCCCGCGGACATTCGTGTTCCGCTGTTCTACGCCGAAATGGACAACTCGGCCGCCAATAGTGCGTCGTCGGCCATGCGCCGGTTGATCGTCGCCCAGGTCAACGACAACGTTGCGCCGGCCGAGGTCGGCAAGCTGGTGCTGGTGTCCAGCGTTGCGCTGGCCAAGAGCATCGGCGGGCAGGGCTCGATGCTCGCCTCGATGTACGACACCTGGCGCAAGACCGACCCGCTCGGGGAAATCTGGTGCCTGCCGCTGCACAACGTCGAGGGTTCCATCGCCAAGGGCGTGCTGACCCTGACCGGTGCCGCGACGCAAAGCGGCGTGCTCAACCTGTACGTTGGCGGTGTGCGCGTCCAGGCCGCCATCGTCAACGGCGCCACGGCAGCCCAGGCCGCCACTGCGCTGGCGTTGAAAATCAACGCCGCCGCCGATCTGCCGGTGACCGCCGCGGCCGCCGAAGGCGTCGTGACCCTCAGCGCCAAATGGACCGGCGACAGCGGCAACGACATCAGCCTGCAATTCAATCGCCTGGGCAAGAGCAATGGCGAAGACACCCCGGCGGGGCTGACCACCACCATCACCGCGATGACCGGCGGCGCCGGTGTGCCGGACCAGACCGCTGCCGTTGCGGCGCTGGGCGACGAGCCTTTCGAATTCATCGCCATGCCCTGGTCCGATGTAGCGAGCCTCAATACCTGGCAAGCGGTCATGGACGACAGCACCGGTCGCTGGTCGTGGGCCAAGCAGTTGTTCGGCCATGTCTACAGTGCCAAGCGCGGCACCCTCGGCACCCTGGTGGCCGCCGGTCAGGCGCGCAACGACCAGCACATGACCATCCAGGCGCTGGAGCTGGGCGTACCGCAACCGTTCTGGGTCCAGGCCGCTGCCTTGGCGGCTCGCACCGCGGTATTCATCTCTGCCGACGCCAGCCGTCCAACCCAAAGCGGCAGCCTGCCAGGCCTGGACCCGGCGCCGGCCAGCGAGCGTTTTACCCTGACCGAGCGTCAGTCGCTGCTTAACTACGGCATCGCCACGGCCTATTACGAAGGGGGCTACGTTCGCATCCAGCGTTCCATCACCACGTACCAGAAAAATGCTTTCGGCCAGGCTGACAACTCCTACCTGGACAGTGAAACCATGCACCAATCGGCGTTCATCGTCCGCCGCCTGCAAAGCGTGATCACCAGCAAGTACGGTCGCCACAAACTGGCCTCCGACGGCACCCGTTTCGGCGCCGGCCAGCCCATCGTGACCCCGAGCACCATCCGCGGTGAGCTGATCGCGCAATACGCCAAGCTCGAACTGGAAGGCCACGTGGAAAACGCCGAGCTGTTCGCCGAGCACCTGATCGTCGAGCGCGACAGCCAGGACCCGAGCCGGATCAATGTGCTGTTCCCGCCGGATTACATCAACGGCCTGCGCGTGTTCGCGCTGCTCAACCAATTCCGTCTGCAATACGACACCGCTGCCTGACAGTGATGCTCGATTGCTTGATTCAGCCCACCTCGCGTGGGCTTTTTATTTGAAGGGAGAAACACCATGGGTCAACTGATTGCGGGCACCTGCTACGTCAAAGTGGACGGCGCTCAACTGACCATCAATGGCGGCTGCGAAGCGCCGCTGATGTTCACCAAACGCGAAACCGTCGTACCGGGTTTCTACAAGGAAACCGACGTCGCCCCGTCGTTCAAGGTGACGGCGCTGCACACCGCGGACTTCCCGCTCAAGCAACTGGTAGCCGGCACCGACATGACCGTCACTTGCGAATTCAACAACGGCAAGGTCTACGTGCTGGCCGGCGCCTACCTGGTGGAGGAGCCGGTGTCCAAGGGCGATGACGCCACCATCGAGCTGAAATTCGAAGGCATCAAGGGGACCTGGCAATGACTGACATCGTGACCTTGCGGGTGGCCATCGAGGCCCACGGCGAGCCGTTGAGCGAGCTGACCCTGCGCCGTCCGACGGTGCAGGAAGTCCGGGCGATCAAGGCGCTGCCCTACAAGATCGACAAGAGCGAGGAGGTGAGCCTGGATATGGATGTCGCGGCCAAATACATCGCGGTGTGCGCCGGCATCCCTCCGTCGTCGGTCAACCAGTTGGACCTGGCTGACCTCAATGCCTTGAGCTGGGCCGTCGCGAGTTTTTTCATGAGTGCGGCGTCGCAACCATCGGCGACCTGATCGCCGCCGCCTATGACCTGGCCTGGTTCTGGAAGGTTGACCCCGAACAGATGATGGCCAGGCCACTGGACGTGCTCCGTGAATCCTTGGAGCACGCGCAACGGATCAATGCGATGCAGCAGGTGCAGTGATGGCAGACACAGAAAAGGTAGAGAAAAAAGCAGTGCTGCTGACGGGCATCGACGAGCTGTCACCCAAGCTCGCGAGCCTTCGTGCGAAGGTCGCGAGTTTCAAGCAGAACCTCGATGCCACGGGCTTGGGAAGCCTGGACATTTCCGCGCTGCTGCCCAGCGGCGGCCTGGCCCAACCGTTCATGGACGGACTCAAGTCGGCGCTGGCCTTCAAGGGCGAAGTCGGAGCGGTGAACGCGGCGGCCAGCGCCCTGCAGGCGCCTGAAGCGCCTCGTGTGGCGGCACTGAGCCTGGACGGATTGAAGACTTCCATCAGCAACGTGTCGGTGCAATTCGGGTCGGCGCTGGGGCCCGCGGTCAACACGGTGGCGGTCGCTTTGCAGCCGATGGTCAGCAGCGTGGCCCAGGTGCTGCAGGACAACCCGCAACTGGTCCAGGGCCTGGCGACGGGCGTCGTCGCGTTCAATGCGATGCAGACTGCGGTCAGCGGCGCGAGCCAGGCCATGGAAGTGGTCAGCCTGGCCATGAAGATGAACCCCATCACCTTGATTGCCATGGGCATCGCCTTGGCGGCAGGGATGATCATTGCCCACTGGACGCCGATCTCGGCGTTTTTTGCCGGTCTCTGGCAGCGGCTTGCGCCGATCGTGCTGCCGATGGTCGAGTTCTTCAAGACGATGTTCGCCTACACCCCGATGGGGCAGGTGATCAGCAATTGGGGGCCGATCAGCAGTTTTTTCGGCGCGCTCTGGAATGTAGTCGTGGCGGCGGCAACGCCGGTCATCGGTTTCATGCAGACGCTGTTCGCCTGGTCACCCTTGGGTTTGATCGTTGCCAACTGGGCGCCGCTGACCGGTTTGTTCGCGGCGATCTGGGATCTGCTCAAGGCTTTGACCGTGCCGGTGATGGACGCCCTCAAAGGCCTGTTCGATTGGACGCCGCTGGGACTGATCATGGCCAACTGGGGCACGATCGGCGAAGTCTTCGCCGGGATCTGGGAAGGCATTCGCAACCAAGTGTCGATCATGCTGGCGGTGTTCAGCGGCCTGTTCGACTGGTCGCCCATCGAAGGCCTGACTCGGCAGTGGGGACCGGTGGGCGAGTGGTTCAGCCGATGGTGGAACGAGTTGCAGGCGGTGATCGCGCCGATCAAAGCGTTTTTCAACGGCGGCTTTGGCGAAATGATCACGACATTCACCGGTAAGGTCGAAGGACTGACCGAGGCGCAGCGCGCCACCAATGCCGAAGGCAAGGGTGAGCTGGCGCCGGCGTTTTTTGGCGGGGCAAAGGACCAGCCTTCGAGCCTGGCTCCGGCGAAAGCGTCATTGGCGCCTGGGGCGTTGCCGCAAACCTCCAGCAACCTGGTGCAACAGAGCGCCGCCAACAACCGCACGCAACTCGAAGGCGGCTTGACCGTGCGCTTCGAAAACGCGCCGACCGGGCTGCGCGTCGACCCTGCGCAGACCAATCAACCGGCCCTGGCGGTGAGTTCGCGCATCGGCTATCGCTCACTTTCCACAGGAGGCTCCAATGAGCTGGCGTGATCGTTTGTTGCCGGCGTCGTTTCGTGGCGTCGGGTTCTGGGTCGACCAGGCGAAAACCCCGGTCGGCCACAAAGGCCAACTGCATGAATATCCACAGCGCGACCAACCGTTTTTCGAGGGGCTTGGGCAGCAGGCGAAGATTCATGAGCTGACCGCGTTCATCGTCGGCCCCGATTGCCTGGAGCAGCGCGACAAGCTGCTCAAGGCGTTGGAGCAGGGCAGCGGCGAATTGGTGCACCCGTGGCTGGGGCGCCTGCAAGTCAAGGTCGGTGAATGCGACATGACCCAGACCCGCCAGGACGGCGGGCTGGTGACGTTCAACCTGAAGTTCTACCCCGACCAACCGCTGCAATTCCCCTCGGCCACGGTCAACAGCCAGAAACTGCTGCTGGTCTCGGCTGACAGCTTTCTGGGGGCGGCCGTACGGCGCTTCGAAGACGCCATGAGCTTGATCAAGGCCGCGCGGATCGGCATCGCTGACCTGCGCAACAGCCTCAAGGACATCTACGGCGTGATCGAGCAGGAGCTCAAGCCGTTGGTCGAGACTTATCGGCAGCTCAGCGATCTGGTCAAGGCGGTGAAAGAATTGCCCAAGGAAGTGGTCGCCGAGTTCAAGGGGTTGCTGGGCGACATCCGCGAGCTGAAGGACTTTGCCCGTGACGGCTATCGCGGCGTGATTGCCAGCGTGTCGCAACAGGTGGAGGCCATTCGCAAGGCCGACGCGCCCAAACTCACCACCGGCAAGGACACCACGGCGGCGGCCCAGGCCGTCGCCGACCTGGTGCAGGACACCTTGCTGGTGCAGGCCGCGCAATGGATTGCGGCGATGCCGGTGGCGGCGCCTGCGGTCAAGTTGGGCGCCACGCCTTCAGTGGCGCAACAGGCCGTGCAACCGGTCCAGCGCCGGGACGTGCCGGTCGCCGACGATGTGCTAGCCCTGCGCGATGCTCTGAACGACGCGATCTGGCAGGCCTCCCTCAAGGCTGATCCGGAGCACTACCAGGCGATGAACAACCTGCGTCAACAGATGGCCGCGCACCTGACGGCGGTGGCGTCTTCGGGCGTGAGGCTGATCAACCTGTCGTTCAAGCAAAGCCTGCCGGCGTTGGTGGTGGCGTACCAGCAATTCGCCGATGCCACCCGAGTGACTGAAGTGACCCAGCGTAACGGCGTCGCCCATCCTGGTTTCCTGCCGCCCAACGATTTGAAAGTATCGGGGGAATAAGCCATGGATGAGCTCGACAACGCTGTCTCGCTGACCGTCGGCGGGCTGGATTACGGCGGCTGGAAAAGCGTGGAAATCAGCGCGGACCTGGAGCGCCAGTTCCGCACCTTCAAACTCGACATTACCTGGCAATGGCCGGGGCAGACCCAAGCGGTGCCGATTCGTCCGGGCGATGAATGCCAGGTGCGCATCGGTGCCGACCTGGTGCTCAGCGGCTATGTGTTCAAGGCACCGATCAGCTATGACGGCCGGCAGATCAGCCTGACCATTGAAGGCGGTTCCAAGACCCAGGATCTGGTGGACTGCGCGGCCATCAACCGCCCGACCCAATGGCGCGGGCAAACGCTGCTGAGCATCGTCCAGGCCCTGGCGGCGCAATATGGCGTGGGAGTGATCAGTGAAATCCCCGAAACCGCGCGGTTGAGCGAACACAGCATCGTGCCGGGGGAAACGGTCTTTCAGTCCATCGACCGATTGCTGACGTTGTTTCGCGTGTTCTCCACCGACGATGCCCAAGGTCGTGTGCTGTTGGCCAAGCCCGGCAGCGGCGGGCGGGCCAGTGATGTGTTGGAGTTGGGCAAGAACATCCTGGCGGGTAATGCACCGATGGATTACAGCCAGGTGTTCTCCGAATACCGAGTCATCGGCCAGCACAAGGGCAACGACCAGCAGAGCGGGGCGGCGGTGAGTGAGGTCGCGGGCACCGCCACCGATCTGGGCTTCAAGCGCAAGCGGGTCACGGTGATCAGCGAAGCAGCGCAATTGACCTTCGAACTTGCCCAGCAACGGGCCGATTGGGAAAGCGCCATCCGCAGCGGCAGGGCCCTGACCACCACCTATCGCGTGCAAGGCTGGCGCCAGGCCAATGGCGACTTGTGGCGGCACAACACCTTGGTGCGGGTGATCGACCCGGTGCTGGGGTTCGACAGTGACATGCTGATTTCCAAAGTGACTTATTCGTTGTCGGCACAAGGCTCCGTCACCACCTTGCAAGTCGCGCCGCCACACACCTTTGACGCGAATCCGGTGCCACCAAAACCCTGAGCCTGGCGCCGATGCCAGCTCACCACCGCTCCCACAATGTTCAGGGTCTGTTAACCCGATCCGAAGGAAAACCCAATGAGCCTACTGACCCGCCTCCTGGCGCGCGGCACTGTCGTGCTCGCCCATTCGGCCACCAAGTTGCAATCGCTGCAAATGCGCCTCACCGCCGGCGAAGTGAACGACGACATGGAGCACTTCGAGCCCTACGGTTTCACCAGCAACCCGCTGGCCGGCGCCGAAGGTATTGCCACGTTCCTGGGAGGTGATCGCTCCCATGCCGTGGTCCTGGTGGTCGCCGACCGCCGCTTTCGTCTTCAGGCCTTGGCCCCCGGCGAGGTGGCGCTCTACACCGATGAAGGCGACAAGCTCCACTTCAAGCGCGGCCGTGTCATCGACATCGAGACCGCAACGCTGAACATCCGCGCCAGCAGCGCGGTGAACATCGACAGCCCGGTCATCAACCACACCGGCAAGATTGTCTCCCAGGGCGACCAGATCGCCGGCGGCATCAGCCAGATCAAACACGTGCATGTCGGCGTACAGGCCGGCAACGGCCAGACCGGCGCGCCGGCGGGAGGCCAATGATGTTCATCAGCCAGAACCTTCACGCCGCGCTGACCCGCTCGGTGCTGATCAGCCTGTTCACTTGGCGCCGTGCCGCTGACGACGATGCCATCGATGACGAGGAGCGTTTCGGCTGGTGGGGCGACACCTTTCCTACCGTGGCCGACGACCGCATAGGCTCGCGCCTGTGGCTGTTGCGCCGGGTCAAGCTGACTCGCCAGACCCAGCTCGACGCCGAATTTTATGCCCGCGAAGCCCTGCAATGGCTGATCGATGACGGCCATTGCAGCGCCATCGACATCATCAGCGAACGCCTCGACGCCCAGCGCCTGAACCTGCGCACGGTCCTGACCCTGGCCGATGGCGAGCGCCTGGATATCAATCCCGACCACAGTTGGCAGGTGACCTATGCCGTTTGAAACCCCTTCGCTGCCGGTGCTGATCAAGCGCGCCCAAAGCGACCTGGCCAGCGATTCGCTGCGCCAGTCCGATGCCCAAGTGCTGGCCCGCACCCTTGGCGGCGCCGCCTATGGCCTGTATGGCTACCTGGATTGGATCGCCGAGCAGATCCTGCCGGACAAGGCTGATGAATCCACTCTGGAGCGCATCGCCGCCTTGCGCCTGAACCAGGCGCGCAAGGCCGCCCAGGTGGCCACGGGCAGTGTCAGCTTCACCGCTACGGCAGGCAGAGTGCTGGACGTCGACACGCTGCTGCAATCGAACGATGGCCGTACCTATAAAGTGACCACTGCCCGCACCACCAGCAATGGGCTGAACACCGCCGACATCGCGGCGCTGGACGCCGGAAGCGTGGGCAATGCCGATGCCGGCCTGGTGCTGACGCCCGTACAGCCGTTGCTGGGCATCGGCAGCAGCTTCACCATCCTGGCGCCAGGGTTGACCGGCGGTGTCGCCCGGGAAAGTCTTGAATCCCTGCGGGCCAGGGTGATCCGTTCCTATCGCGTCATTCCCCATGGCGGTTCGGCCCAGGATTATGAAACCTGGGCCCTGGAATGCCCGGGCATCACCCGTGCGTGGTGTCGTGGCAGCTATCTGGGGCCGGGCACCGTCGGCCTGTTCGTGATGCGCGACGACGATCCGCAACCGATCCCCAACGCCGAGCAATTGGAAGAAGTGCGGGCCTACATCGAGCCCTTGCGTCCGGTGACCGCCGAGCTCCATGTGCTGGCGCCGACGCAAGTACCGGTGAACTACAAACTGCGCATCACGCCGGACACCAGCGCCGTGCGGGCCGCCATCGAAGCCCAACTGCGCGACTTGCATAACCGCGAAGCCGGCCTCGGTGAAACGCTGTTGCTGAGTCATATCGCCGAAGCCATCAGCAGCGCCACCGGCGAAACCGACCACAAACTCAGCGCGCCGGTGGCCGACGTCGCCGCCGCCAGCAATCAGCTGCTGACGTTCGGAGGCTGCACATGGCTGGCATAAGAACCGCCGAACAATACCAGGCCCAACTGCGTAGCCTGCTGCCCAGCGGCCCGGCGTGGGACCCCGAGCGCGTGCCGGAACTGGACGAAGTGCTGCAAGGCATCGCCCAGGAACTGGCCCGCCTCGACGCCCGTGCCGCCGACTTGCTTAACGAGATGGATCCGGCGGGCGTGAGTGAGCTGGTGCCGGATTGGGAGCGGGTGATGAATCTGCCCGACCCGTGCCTGGGTGCTACGCCGCTGTATGACGATCGTCGCCTGGCGGTGCGTCGGCGGTTGTTGGCGGTGGGCAGTCAGGCCATTGCCTATTACGTGGAAATCGCCAAGAGCCAGGGTTACCCCAACGCAACGATCACCGAACTCAAGGCGCCGCGCATGGGCCGCGCCCGTTTCGGCGAGGCGCACTTCGGCACCTGGCAGGCGCAATTCATGTGGACCCTCAACACCGGTGGCCGGCTGCTGCTGGGCCGTCGCTTTGGCGCCAGCTATTGGGGCGAACGGTTTGGCGTCAACCCAGGCTCGGCCTTGGAGTGCCTGATCCACCGCAGTGCGCCGGCGCATACCAAGGTCCACATCAATTATGACTAAGGAGTAGAGGGATGGATTATCCAAAAAGTGTGCCCAGCGCCGGGTTGGTGAATGGGAAGTTCGTCGATGAGAACCCGTTGACCGGGACGCCGGGGTCGCTGATTCCGGCGAATTGGGGAAATGGAGTGACGCAGGAGATCGTGAACGTCATCAAGGCGGGAGATCTGACGCCGGATGAAACCAAGAATGATCAGTTGCTCGCGGCGATCCAGTCGGTGACCGCCAAGGGCTGGAACCAGGATCTGGCGCTGCCGATCGCAGCGTTGCAGCTGCCAACGATTGCCACCGCCGATGCCCGTTTGGCGGTCACTCCAATGGCGCTGTCGACCAGTGGCGGGCGTGTCTCGATTCCGGCGGGCGTGTACATCAGCATCGGGCAAGAGGTGGTGAGCGGGCGCTTGGGCCGATCACGAACGTTCGTGACGACGGCCTGGAGCAGCGCCGATTTGTTGCCCAGCGCCAGCTATTTTCTGAGGGCGCAGGTGATCGGTGATGCGCTGACGTTCTATATGCAGCGTGGAAGTCTGTATGACCCGGCACCGGAGTCCATGAAGGGCACTGTCAACGGTGCGTCCGGTGGCGGGTTTGCGTCCACGCCGCTGGATATGTGCCTGGCCTGGGTGATGACCGGGGCGCCGGGCTCGTTGCCGACGATTCGTACGATCTATAACCGTGCGCGGTTGAACTGGACCCAAACGGTTAACGGCACTGGTGTGGTGTATCTGCCGCTTGATCCACATGCGCGTGCGGCACGGCTTGTGGCGGGTAATCCGACGCCTGTTTCGAACACTGTGACCTCGCTAATTTTTGTTAAAACCGGGTGGATTGGAGGCAACTACACGTGCCTCACGCCCGCTGCGACAACTCCTTCCAACAATGCAGTGGGATGGGCAAATCCCGAAGCTGCGATATTGGGAACGTGCATTTTGTTCTCCAGTAACGTTGTCAACGATGTGACAGTTTCCACGGTCACGGCCAGTTTTGACCATACGCAACTGCGTTCGCTTTGGCAGTCATACCAGGCCGAGCACACACTGGGCGCAACCAATGCCGAGAGCGACGAATTGCTATTGAGCATGGGAATCAAAGAGCACCAGGCGTTAACCGATTACAGCCTCGGCATCGGCATCAATTTTACCAACGCAGTCAATGTCCACCTGTCCTGGGAGCTGATCCGATGAAAGTCATTCAAGAGCTGCACCAGTACGAAGAGGGACTTCGTCCGCCTGCACCTTCCGCCGCTCATATCTGGGTGGACGATACCTGGGTGCTGACCGAAGAGAATGCTGCCGAGCAGTTGCGCCAGGAAGCCGAACGCCTGTGCACCAGGGTCGATGCCGCTGCCGACAGCGCTCGTCGCACGTTGGCCGGTGATCCGCTACGTGCCCTGGAGTATCAACAAGCCGCCCTCGAGGCGCAGGCATTCAAGGACCAGGGCTACCCGAAAAAAGCGGTGCCGTTGTCGGTTTTCGCTTGGGTCGTCAAGGGCCGCACAGCCAGGCAGGCAGCGGATCAGATCCTCGCCAAGGCCGCCGAATTCGAAGCGAACCTGGTGGCGCTTCGCGAGTTGCGCCTCAAGGCCAAGGCACAGATTCGTGCGCACATGGCCAAGGGCAAGGCCGATCTTGCGGCCCAAGTCGCTGATGATGTGATCGCGACCCTCCAAGCGCTACCTCTTCAGGCTTGAGCCCTGTCTCATAGAGAGAAAATAAACATGGATTATCCCAAAAGTGTTCCCAGCGTCGGGCTGGTGAACGGTCGGTTCGTGGATGAAAATCCGCTGGCGGGCACACCCGGGTCTCTGATTCCAGCGGTATGGGGGAACAGTGTCACCCAGGAAATCCTGGGCGTGATCTTCTCGGCCGGCATGACGCCGTCCGAAGCGGACAACGGCCAGTTGATCAAGGCGCTGCAAACCATCCTCGGGCGCAATAGTCCGATGCGTTCCGTCGTCACTCGGCTTACCGCTTCAAAGACATTGGCCGCCGACGAGTTGGGGCTGGTGCTGATCGATGCCGCCGCGGGTGCGAGCACCGTAACCCTACCCGCCGCTAATGCAACGCTCGGTGTGCGTGATGTAATCGTGCGCCGGGTGGATAACAGTGGTAACCGCCTGACCGTGCGCGCTTCCGGTACCGACCGGATCCGATTTCATACCCACCTGGCGGCCAGCGGCTATCCCTTCCTGGTGTTGATGGGGAGTGGCGACTGGTGGCATCTGCGCAGTGATGAAACCGGAGTCTGGTGGCCGGTGGGCCGGTTTGATGCGACGGCGCTTGGGCGCGTTTCTTTCGAGAGCACACGCCAAGTCATACCTGGTGGGTATGCGGTGCTCAACGGAAACCTGTTGGCGCGTAGCGAATGGCCGTGGTTGTGGGATCACGCGCAACTGTCCGGTGCGTTAGTGAACGAAGCCAGCAGGGCGGGAAATGAAGGCGCGTGGACGAGCGGTGATGGGGCTACAACGTTTCGGATTCCGGATATTCGCGGCGAGTTCTTGCGCGTTTTGGACGAAGCCCGAGGCGTGGATATCGACCGTTCCGCGGGCAGCAGGCAGATGTATGCCCTTGAAAGCCACAATCATTATTTGCCCACCAGCTCGGGTAGTGCCAATCGCCCTGGTCCTGCTATCGCCGACGCGTCTTGGGACGTCACCCGCGATGTCAATGCTGCTCCTGCAACAGGGGTAGTCGGTACGACTTATCCCAATCCACTGTTCTTTTCCAGTCCAGAGATTGTCGGCAATATCGGGAGTTTCAGCACTGAAACCCGCCCCAGGAATATCGCCTATCCCGCCCGAATCAAGCTGATCTGAGGTGACTATGTTTATCTACCTGTTTGACGACACCGGTGTCCTATCGGGGCCGGTAGACCTTTTCGTGACCCCCGGGATGGGCGTTCAAATCCCCGGTAATGGCATTCAACTTTCCTTCGAACTACCTCCCGCCCAAGAACATCATTCATGGGTCATGGTGAATGGCGTTCCGAGAGAGATGGTGGACTGGCGCGGTACGGTATATCGCAAGGACAACGGTGCTCCACTGCAATGGACTGAATTTGGAGATCTGCCGGGGACTTATACGAGCGAACTCTACCCGGGAAACTATTATGTCTGGCGCGATAACGGCTGGATATTTGATGAGACGTTTCAACTGGCTGACCTCAAGCGCGAAGCCTTAGCAAAACGAGACAAGTTGCTGCGTGAGGCCGTTCAGAAAGTTGCTCCGTTTCAATACGCCGAAGACATCGGCGATGCCAGCGATCAGGAGCAACTGGAACTGATGGAGTGGAAGCTCTACAGCGTCGAGTTGAATCGTATCCAGCACCAAGCCGGTTTCCCAACCGATATCAACTGGCCGGTCATGCCTGAGTCTGCTGCTTAATCAAGCCACGGCAGCCCATCCTAAAAATCTAAATTCCCGTGCCGCTGCTGAATGAATCAACAGGCGAGGCTTCACATCGCCTTCGTTTCGCCGCTGGCCAATCTGGAGAAAAAAGTTGGATTACCCAAAAAGTATACCCAGTGCGGGTTTGTCTAACGGCAGGTTCGTGGATGAGGATCCCTTGGCGGGTACGCCAGGCTCCTTGATTCCCGCCAGTTGGGGCAATGGTGTGACGCAAGAATTGCTAAGTGTCATTCAAGCCGCAGGAATAGCGCCGTCGGAACAACTGAATAACCAGTTGTTGACGGCTTTGCGTAGCAGCGGATTATTCACCACTGCTCCTCAGTTTGATAACGACAGATCCGTGGCCACCACAGAGTTTGTAAAGCGCAGCGGTGTTCAATATTCCGGCTTTTCCGTATACGCAACCAGCACGGCGTTGACACAAGCCCATGTTGGCGGAGCGGTCAGTTTTGCCGGCACTACAACAATCAACGTCACGCTGCCCGGTACAGCGGGAGTCCTGCATGGGGCGACACTTACATTGATTAACGTAGGGGCCGTTGTGAACGTATTGGCAGCCTCGCCTACCGATACGCTAGGGCCCTCGTCCTCAGCGCTCGGCCCCATCGAGTTGGGCCGTGGTGAAACGGCAGAATTCGTCAAGCTGGACAATCAATGGCGGTTGATAGGCGGCACCGTTCTTCTGAAATATACCTCATTGTTTTCAGGCCAGTTGGGCAATCCGGGTTATCAGAAATACGCGAGCGGAAACATCGATCAGTGGGGTTACGGTACAACCGACGCCAACGGAGAAGTGTTCGTTACGTTCCCGATCTCATTCCCCAATGCTTTTGTTTCGGTTGTGGCGAACCATGTAGGTGGTGATGGAGCCATGGTGATTATGGTAGGTGGAACCGCCACCCGCCAAGGCGTGCGCCTGAAAGTCCGAGACTATTCTGGGCACGTCGCTGCGGGATGGGGCGTTACCTATTTTGCGAAGGGTTATTGAATGAATGAATTCACTTTGTTGTTCAGTCCAAGCACTTGCGGAGCGTATGTTCCGGGGATCAATGTTTCCGATATTCCCGACGATGTCATCGAAATCCCTCGGGCCTACTGGCTGTCGCTGCTTCAGCAACTCGCCATCTCGCCCAAGCGTGTTTCGGCCAACCCCGACAATGGTTATCCCGTTCTCGTTGATCCACCCGCTCTGACACGGGCCCAGGCTTCGGAAAATGAATATGCGTGGCGTAACGCCCAGCTCACCGCAACCGACCGCCTCATCGCAAGGGATCGCGACGAAATGGACGACGGTGGCGGTACGACGCTGGATCAGACGCAGTACACGCAGCTCCAGGCTTATCGCCGGGCGCTGAGGGACTGGCCCCAGAATGAGCATTTTCCAACCATTGAATATCGTCCGGTCGCGCCGTCCTGGCTGGCCGGACAGCTTTGATCATGTACCTGCGATGACCTGAACATGGACCTTACCCAACAGCAACTCATCAACATCATGCCCAACGCCCGCGCCCAAGCGGGCGTTTTTGTTCCTGCGTTGAACACCGCCATGTCGCGCCATCGCATCGACACACTCAAGCGCATGGCCGCATTCCTGGCCCAGGTTGGTCATGAGTCCGGGCAATTGCGCTATGTGCGCGAGCTGGGCGGTGAGCAATACCTGAGCAAATACGACACCGGAACCTTGGCCGTTCGCCTGGGCAACTCGCCCGAGGCCGACGGTGACGGCCAGCGGTATCGCGGTCGGGGATTGATCCAGATTACCGGGCGCGATAATTACCTGCGTTGCAGTCAGGGGTTGTTCGGTGATGAACGCTTGCTGGTGTTGCCCGAACTTTTGGAACAACCGCAATGGGCCACCGAATCCGCCGCCTGGTTCTGGGAGCAGAACGGCTTGAACGAACTGGCCGACCGTGACCAGTTCAACAGCATCACCCGCCGTATCAACGGCGGCTTGAACGGCTTGGAGGATCGCCTGCAACTCTGGGCGCGGGCGAGGGCGGTGTTATGCCAACCTTCGGCCTGATGTCTTTTTCGTCACGTGCCGTGGGCGTTGTTGTGTTGCTCGCGCTGCTGGCTGGCGTTCCGGCGCTGCTTGCGTGGCGGGTCCAGGACTGGCGTTACGCTCAGCAACTGGCCCGGCTCGCACAGGCCCAGTCCGAAACCCTGGACCAAATCACCCAGGCGGCCGCGATGCAGCAAAAGGCCGAGCAGGACAAACGCCTGGCCCTGGAAGAACAACTCTCCAGCAGCGAACAAACCCACTACCGAGCCCTGAGCGATGCCCAACGTGACCAGGATCGCCTGCGCGATCGCCTTGCTACTGCCGATGTCCGGCTGTCAGTCCTCCTCGACGCCGACGATGTTGCCGCCGGTTGTGCAGTGCCTGCCGCCCCCCGCACCGGCGGCGTGGATCATGGCGCCCCACGAGCCCGACTTGACCCGGCGCATGCTCAACGAATTATCGCCATCACCGACGAGGGCGACCGCGGATTGATCGCCTTGCAGGCCTGCCAGGCCTACGTCCGGGCGTTACGCCAGTGATCCGCCTGGCCTTGCATGCTTCGAATGCTCGTGTACGGTAGGCCCCATTCGTGTCGAATCAGGAGCGCATCATGGATGACATTACCGAACTGGCCGCTGAACTGGGCAGGCGCTTGCAGGTGCTCAACGCCCACGTTACCACCGCCGAATCCTGTACCGGCGGCGGCATCGCCGAGGCCATCACGCGGATTCCTGGGAGCTCGGCCTGGTTCGAGGCCGGTTACGTCACGTATTCCAATCGCCAGAAAACCCAGCAGTTGGGTGTGCCCGACGAATTGTTCGAAAAAGTCGGCGCGGTCAGTCGCGAGGTGGTGGAGGCCATGGTGCGGGGCGCCCAGCGGCAAAGCCTGGCGCGCTTTGCCGTGGCGGTCAGCGGCGTGGCCGGGCCGGACGGGGGCTCGCCGAGCAAGCCGGTGGGCACCGTGTGGCTCGCCTGGGGCGTTGGCGAGGCGGTGTACAGCGAGCGGAAATTCTTTCCGGGCAACCGCGACGAGGTCCGGCGACAAACGGTGAAGGCCGCGCTAGACGGGCTGTTACAACATGCCGCCGCAGAAATCTCAAATCAGGGGTAGGCGATCCCCGATCGCTGTGGAATAATACTGGCTACTTATACAGGTGTTGGCCGTCAGGCCTTATTGATTACGTGAGGACTTTAATGGACGACAACAAGAAGAAAGCCTTGGCTGCGGCCTTGGGTCAGATCGAACGTCAATTCGGCAAGGGTGCCGTAATGCGTATGGGCGATCAGGACCGCCAGGCTATTCCTTCCATCTCCACCGGCTCCCTGGGCCTGGACATCGCGCTTGGCATCGGCGGCTTGCCAAAAGGTCGTATTGTTGAAATCTACGGTCCTGAATCCTCCGGTAAAACCACGCTGACCCTGTCCGTGATCGCCCAGGCCCAAAAAGCCGGCGCGACCTGCGCCTTCGTCGACGCTGAACACGCCCTGGACCCGGAATACGCCGGCAAGCTGGGCGTCAACGTCGACGACCTGCTGGTTTCCCAGCCGGACACCGGCGAGCAGGCCCTGGAAATCACCGACATGCTGGTGCGTTCCAACGCGGTTGACGTGATCATCGTCGACTCCGTGGCGGCATTGGTGCCGAAGGCTGAAATCGAAGGTGAAATGGGCGACATGCACGTGGGCCTCCAGGCTCGCCTGATGTCCCAGGCCCTGCGCAAGATCACCGGTAACATCAAGAATGCCAACTGCCTGGTTATCTTCATCAACCAGATCCGCATGAAAATCGGCGTGATGTTCGGCAGCCCTGAAACCACCACCGGTGGTAACGCGTTGAAGTTCTACGCCTCGGTTCGCCTCGACATCCGCCGCACTGGCGCGGTGAAAGAAGGTGATGAGGTTGTCGGCAGCGAAACCCGCGTCAAGGTCGTGAAGAACAAGGTGGCATCGCCGTTCCGTCAGGCTGAATTCCAGATCCTGTACGGCAAGGGCATCTACCTCAACGGCGAGATGATCGACCTGGGTGTGCTGCACGGTTTCGTCGAGAAGTCCGGCGCCTGGTATGCCTACAACGGTACCAAGATCGGTCAGGGCAAGGCCAACTCGGCCAAGTTCCTGGCGGACAATCCAGAAGTTGCGGCTGCCCTCGAGAAGCAACTGCGGGACAAACTGTTGAGCCCGGTTGCAGACGTCAAGTCCGTGGCTAATCGCGAGACGGCTGACGACCTGGCTGACGCCGACATCTGATCGATCCGATGACCGCCGTACTCGATACCCTCGTCGCGGTGCGGCGAACCGCAATGGACCTGCTCGCCAGGCGCGAGCACGGTCGAGTCGAGCTGACGCGTAAGCTGCGTCAGCGCGGCGCTCCTGATGAGTTGATCGACACCGCCCTTGACCGTTTGACGGAAGAGGGGCTTTTGTCGGAAGCGCGATACCTCGAGAGCTTTGTTTCTTATCGCGCCCGCTCCGGCTATGGTCCGATGCGGATTCGCGAGGAACTTGGCCAGCGTGGCTTGCAGAGAGCGGACATCGAGCTTGCCTTGCGCGAAAGCGGTATCGATTGGCAGGAACAGTTAACCGACACGTGGCGCCGCAAGTTCTCGGGGCATCTGCCTATCGACGCGCGGGAGCGAGCCAAGCAAGGCCGTTTCCTGGTGTATCGAGGCTACTCCATGGAAATGATCAATCGCTTGTTCAGTGGTCGCAGCTTGGACGACTAGCCAAAAAAACGGCCCGCTATTTCAATAGCGGGCCTTTTTTTATGGGCTCATGTCACCTTGATCGGCTCCCAAGTAAGGGGGTGGGCCTTGGTGGCGGGTTGCGCCCAGTTGTCCGGGAGGTTGATATAGTCGACCAACTCCCTTAGACGGCCATGGTCTCGGGCATTGAACGTAAATGCCAATCGCGTCAGATGGCTGAAAGGCACTTCTTCCGGCTCCTCGCCGCTGTAGGCATGTTGATGGAAGCAGTCATTCAGGCAGAGGTCAGCAAATTGGACCTGCATCTGCTGTAGCGCCTGTTCGCTGAGTTGATGATTCATTCGAATCACGAACTGATGTTTGAGCCAGCGACTGGAATGGAAGTTGCGGTAGAACTGGTTGATTTCCTCCACGGCGTCCTCAGCGCTGTACACCAGGCGCATCAACTTCATGTCGGTCGGCAGGATGTAGCGGTTCTCCTCCAACTGTTCGCGGATGAAATCCAGCGCGCCTTGCCAGAACTTGCCTCCGGGCACGTCCAATAGCACCACCGGCACCAATGGGCTTTTGCCCGTCTGCACCAGCGTCAGGACCTCCAATGCTTCGTCAAGGGTTCCGAAACCACCCGGGCAGAGCACCAAGGCATCGGCTTCCTTGACGAAGAATAGCTTGCGAGTGAAGAAGAAGTGGAACGGCAGCAGGTTCTGCGTGCCCTCGACGGTCGGGTTCGCATGCTGTTCGAAGGGCAGGGTGATGTTGAATCCCAGGCTATGTTCCCGGCCAGCGCCTTCATGGGCCGCAGCCATGATGCCGCCGCCCGCGCCAGTGATCACCATCATGTCCGAACGAGCCAGCGCCGCGCCCAGTTCGCGTGCCAGACCATACAACGGATGCTCGATGGGCGTTCGGGCCGAGCCAAAGACCGTGACCTTGCGGCGACCCTTGAATTGTTCCAGCGTGCGAAAGGCGTGTTCCAGTTCCCGCAGGGCCTGGAGCGTGATCTTGGCATTCCAGCGATTGTGATCTTCCTGGGCCATGCGCAGCACGGTCAGGATCATGTCGCGGTAGATAGGGAGGTTGGGGCTGTTGGGTGACACCAGGTTGAGTTGCTCTTCGACCTTGCGGGTGAGGTCGTGGCCATGGTTCTCAAAATGACGGCTGAGCAGGTCATTCGGTTTGTACGGCATTCAGCTTCTCCTTCTGAACAGAACCCCCGGCTCCAACGAGAGATTCGTCAGGGCCACGACACGTCCTGTGCCGTTGTCAGTCCGGGCGCGTGCCCGGGCATTAACCTGGCTCGACGCAATTTGCTGCAAGGCGGCCAAGCCATCCAACGGGTCCTGCTGTTTCCCTTGGATGAAAAACAGTTACACGTCGCGTATTGGAGAGGGCAGCCTCTTTCTGCCCAGTAGAAAAACGATACCTTTAATCTAGCCTTTCGCGTTGATCTTCGCAGTCCAGATCATGGCGCTCGAATGTGAAGGTTTGCAACTTTCACTGTAATCCTGCCGTCAGCGGTCGCTCGCGATGGGTTCAGCGCTGATGTCGGATACCGTACCGCTCGTCAGGTCGCCGACGGGGTGCGTACCGCTCTGATTTACTCAATAACAGGCGTGCCAACGCAATTCGACGTCCAGGGCTGGGCGTCCGCGCGATGAAATGAAGCATTGTTGGGCAGGGAGGCAGGAGAGATGACCAGGGTAACGCTGGAACTCGACGGGCAGTTGTACCTGATGCTGTTGGAAGCGGCTCAAGCCAATCGGGTCAGCCTGGAAGAGGAATGTTGCCGTCGGCTGGAAGGCCGGGAATGGCGCTCACGCTATTTGCAGGCGCTGGTGGCGGAACTGCGCGCCGACGAAGAGCAGCGGCGCGCACGCACGGGGTGATTATTTCTTGGTCTTGGCCGGTTTCGGGCAATCCGATTCCTGGAAGCGTTCGGTGGCCACCGGGCGGTTGGTCTTCACTTCGGTGAACTCGTAGCGCATGGTCGCGCCTTTGGCCATCAACTTGCGGAAACCCGGGTTGGTGCACACTGTGGAGCCCAGCTGGAAATAGACCGCCTTCGGATCCGCGCGCATTTTCTGGGCATGGCTGCTTTGCACGCTGAGATGGTTGATCAGTTCGGTGCCTTCGACGGTGTAACCCTGGTCGAGAATATCTTCGTTGATCGCCCGCGGCGTGCCTACGCTGCTTTCCTTAGCAACGTTCTGCAGCATCTTGTTCAGCTCGAGTTCTTTCAGCGAGGCAGCCTGAGCGCTGATGGACGTCGCCAGCAGAACGGCAACGGTTGGAACGATAAGGCGCAGCATGAAACTCTCCTGGTTCAGTAACTGGTGGTTCGACCGGTCACGTGACTGTGCGTTCAGTGGCGGCGATTATAGGGAAGCCGGGTTGGAGGGTACAGGTTTACCCGCTCTGGTAGACTGCCGGCCTTCTTTGCCCTGCCGAGTGTTGTTCGTGTCGAGTTTTCCTGTCTGTGGGTGTTGCCCGCGATGAGCCTTGTTTCCAACGCCGTAGCCCGTTTGCGCGACCAGCGCGTCGATGAAGGCATCAAGCCGCTCCAGGCCCGAGGGTGGCGCGCTCCCCGTTGCGGCGCGTGTCGGGTGATCGAAAGTCATTGCCTGTGCGCCTGGCGCCCGAGTGTCGAGACTCGCTCCGGCGTTTGCCTGATCATGACCAATAAAGAAGTCTTCAAGCCGAGCAACACGGGTTGGCTGATTGCCGATGTAGTGCGGGAGAACCATGCCTTCATCTGGTCGCGTACCGACGTCGATGAGCAACTGCTGGCGTTGTTGAATGACCCGCAATGGCAACCGTACCTGGTGTTCCCCGGGGAATATGTCGAGCCGTCGCGGGTTACGCACACGGTTGACCTCGCCCAGGGCAAGCGTCCCTTGTTCATCCTGCTGGATGCCACTTGGACCGAAGCGCGGAAGATGTTCCGCAAGAGTCCCTATTTTGATCGGTTGCCCATCTTGAGCCTGCTGCCCGACAAGCTGTCTCGCTATCGCTTGCGGCGCTCGACCCGCAGTGAGCATCTGTGCACCGCTGAGGTTGCGGCGCTGTGCCTGGAATTGGCGGGGGATAGCGACGCGGCGTCGGCGCTGGACGCCTATTTCGATGTGTTCAGCCAGCATTACCTGGGCGCCAAGCGCCAGCAGGAGGTGGATGTGTCGACGCCAGCCCATGCCGAATTACTGCCCTTTGTCCGCTCGGCTCAAAAGGTGTTGGCCTAATAGTGGCCCATACTGGATACAGCGGTGGCCGTGCTGCTTGACCACCCCGGCTTCGCTGGGCATGCTTGGCGCCGACCAGGGTGCGGGCTGGAGTTTAAGACGCTGTGATTGGCGTTGAACGTGCCCCTGTGGATAGCGCTGAATGGCGGTATCTTGAGTTATATGGCGAGGCGCGAATGCATCGGGCCTGCCTTAAAAACAGGATCATTTGAAAAATGGCCACATACGAAATCCTGATTGCCGATGACCATCCGCTTTTTCGCAGTGCGTTGCATCAGGCGGTGACCCTGGGCCTTGGTTCAGATGTCCGGTTGACGGAGGTGGCCAGCATCGCGGAATTGGAAGCCCGGTTGGCGGAAAAGGCCGATTGGGACCTGGTTCTGCTCGATCTGAACATGCCCGGCGCGTATGGGTTTTCAGGGCTGGTGCTGTTGCGTGGACAGTACCCGCAGATTCCAGTGGTGATGGTCTCGGCCCAAGAAGAGGCCTCGGTGATGGTCAAGGCCCGCGAATTCGGTGCCAGCGGGTTCATCCCCAAATCCAGCTCCCTCGAAATGATTCAACAGGCAGTGAAGGCCGTCCTCGATGGCGATGTTTCCTGGCCGCCGCAGGCGTTCGAAGCGGTGAGCGTGTCCGAGGAAGCCAAGGCCGCCAGCGAAGGCCTGGCCAGCCTGACGCCGCAGCAGTTCAGGGTGCTGACCATGGTGTGCGAGGGACTGTTGAACAAGCAGATCGCATATGAACTGAATGTGTCGGAGGCGACCATCAAGGCTCACGTGACGGCGATCTTTCGGAAATTGAACGTGCGCACCCGGACCCAGGCCGCCTTGTTGTTGCAACAACTTGAGTCAATATCGCCCCAATCATAGCGCCTGAATTCACGCTTTTTTGACTGCGTTTACAGTAGCTTCTTCACTCCTTTCGATCAGTTGCCCACTCTATGTCACCTTTCAAAGGCCAAACCGGCCTGAAACGCATCCTCAATGCCTCCGGCTATTCCCTGGACGGGCTGCGTGCAGCTTTTGTCGGCGAGGCGGCGTTCCGTCAGTTGGTCCTGCTCAACGTTATCCTGATCCCTTTGTCGTTTTTCCTGAATGTCAGTCGCGTCGAGCAGGCGCTGTTGATCGCGGTGTGCCTGCTGGCCTTGATCGTGGAGTTGCTCAACTCGGCGGTGGAGGCGGCCATCGACCGCATTTCCCTCGAGCGGCACCCGTTGTCGAAGAACGCCAAGGACATGGGCAGCGCCGCCCAGTTCGTCGCCCTGACGATGATTGCCTTGGTCTGGGGTTTGGTACTGCTCTGAATTTCAGGCGATGGCAGGCAGGACGATCTCGTCGCTGCGCTGGACCCCCGCGGTGAATGCCCGGCAGAGATCGAGAAATTCACGCATGGCCGAGGTCTGGTATTTCTGTTTGTGCCAGATGAAGTAGAACTGCCGCGCCAGGTCCATGTCCGGGGTTTCCACGGCCACGAGGCTGCCGCGGCGGAAAGCGTCACGCAAGGCCAGGCGCGAGATGCAGCCAATCCCCAGGCCTGATTCCACGGCGCGCTTGATCGCTTCGGTGTGTTCCAGCTCCAGGCGAATGTTCAGCGCGCTGCGGTGGTGGCGCATGGCTTGGTCGAAGGTCAGTCGCGTACCGGAGCCCTGTTCACGGAGGATCCAGGCCTCGTGGGTCAACTCCTCCATGGTCGCCTGTCCACGCTTGGCCAATGGATGCTGGGGCGCGCAGAACACCACCAACTCGTCTTCGACCCAGCTCTGTACCTCGATGTCTGGATGGCTGCAATCGCCTTCGATTAGACCCAGATCAATTTCATAATGGGCAACCTGGTGCACGATATTGGCAGTGTTTTGTACGTGCAGCTTCACCTGGCTTTCAGGATGACGTTGCATGAAGCCGCCGATCAGCAGGGTCGCCAGGTAATTGCCAATGGTCAGCGTGGCGCCAACCGCCAGCGAACCGAAGCCGGACTTGCCGTTGAGCAAGTCTTCGATCTCCTTGGCCTGGTCCAGGAGCGCCACCGCTTGTGGTAGCAGCTGCTTGCCCAGGGCGTTGAGACTCAGGCGCTTGCCGGCGCGGTCGAACAGTTGGCAGCTGGATTGGCGCTCCAATTCGGTGATGGAGGTGCTGGCGGCCGACTGCGACAGATTGAGCAGGCCCGCGGCACGGGACACGCTTTCCTGCTGGGCGACGGCGACGAAGACTTGAAGTTGACGTAGAGTAAATCGCATATCGATATAACCGATAACCCTTATCTTAATAATCCATTTAACAGATATTGTCGCCGCCATTAGAATGCGATGCAATTGCGCAGATTACCGGCGCAGGCATCATTTCCAGGAGTCCCCCGTACATGAGCAACATGAACCACGAGCGTGTCCTCAGTGTTCATCACTGGAACGACACTCTGTTCAGCTTCAAGTGCACCCGCGATCCGGGCCTGCGCTTCGAGAACGGTCAGTTCGTGATGATCGGCCTGCAACAGCCCAACGGCCGCCCGCTTATGCGCGCTTATTCGATTGCCAGCCCGAACTGGGAAGAGCATCTCGAATTCTTCAGCATCAAGGTTCCCGACGGTCCGTTGACTTCCCAGTTGCAGCATCTGAAGGAAGGCGACGAGATCATCATCAGCAAGAAGCCTACCGGCACGCTGGTGCTGGACGACCTCAAGCCTGGCAAGCATTTGTACCTGCTCAGCACCGGTACCGGCCTGGCGCCGTTCATGAGCGTCATCCAGGATCCGGAAACCTATGAGCGCTTCGAAAAGGTGATCCTGTGCCACGGCGTGCGTTACGTCAATGAAGTCGCCTATCGCGAATTCATCACCGAACACTTGCCACAGAACGAGTTCTTCGGCGAAGCGCTGCGTGACAAGCTGATCTACTACCCGACCGTGACCCGCGAGCCGTTCGAGAACGAAGGCCGCCTCACCGACCTGATGCGCAGCGGCAAGCTGTTCCGCGACATCGGCCTGCCACCGATCAACCCGCAGGACGACCGCGCCATGCTGTGCGGCAGCCCAAGCATGCTCGACGAGACCAGCGAAGTGCTCAACAGCTTCGGCCTGACCGTTTCGCCGCGCATGCGCGAGCCGGGTGATTACCTGATCGAGCGGGCGTTTGTAGAAAAGTAAGCTGTATTTGGAGCGACTGACACCCGTTGCGCCATAAAAAAGCCCGCGCCGCCTGATGAAGGCCGCGCGGGCTTTTTCGTTCCGGCGTTTTATTTAATCGCTGGAACGACTTCCAACACCCGAATCAATCCCGGCTTCGGATAGTGCCAACGGACATCCAGATCCCAGAACTGCGCACCGTATTCCCTTTCAGCTGTAGGAACCTGATACGCCGGGCGTGGGTCTTGGGCCAGGCATTGTTCGATCAGCTCCACCAAGGGCTCTTCGAGGCGCACGGCATGGTCGCGCGCTTGGAGCAGGGCGGTGTCCGTCCATTGCACCGGAATCAAGTCAGGCGCGGCGCTGGCGATGCTGTTGGAGGCTGAGCTGATGATGTCGGCGTAGGGCACGTAGGGCTTGATATCCAATACGGGCGTGCCGTCCAGCAGATCGATTCCCGATATCCACAAGCGACCGGCTTCGACCCGTTCCAGCTTCACCACCGATTGGCCGATGCCGTTGGGACGGTGGGTGGCGCGAGTGGCGAATACGCCCATCGATTTGTTGCCGCCCAGGCGCGGCGGTCGCACTTTCAACCGCGGCTTGTCTTCCAGGGCCTGGTGGAAGAGGAACAGCAACCAGACATGGCTGACCTGCTCCAGGCCCTGCACCGCATCCCCTTGATCGAACGGCGCGACCAGTTCCAGCACCCCGCGCGCGGCCGGGGCCAGTTGCGGTTGGCGCGGAATGGCGAACTTCTCCTTGAAGCAGGAGCGGACGACGCCGATAGGGGAAACATTGTAGATCATCGGGGTTTTCAGCCGCGAACGCGCAGCGTCAGGCCCTTGAGGAAATTGCGCAGCAACTGATCGCCGCACGGCCGGTAGTTGGTATGGCCAAACTTGCGAAACAGCGCGCTCAGTTCCGGCTTGGACACCGGAAACTCGGCCGCCTTGAGGATCGCGTGCATGTCGTCTTCCTTCAGTTCGAAGGCCACGCGCAGTTTTTTCAGGATGATGTTGTTGGTGACCGGCACTTCGATCGGCTGCGGTGGACGGCTTTCATCCTTGCCGCGCTTGAAGATCACCAGGCCATCGAGAAAGTGGGCCATGACCAGGTCGGGGCAGAACACGAAGCCTTCTTCCTCGTCTTTCTTGAGGTAGCCGGCCAGGTCCGCCAAGGTGACGTCCAGGCCGCCCAGCTTGATGATCTCGATGACTTTCTTGTCGCTGATATCCAGCATGTAGCGCACGCTGCGCAGTACGTCGTTGTGAATCATGTGTGTAATCCTGATGAATCGGCAGTGGGCGCGCCGGTTCGTTGCGGCGCCGGAAAATTAGAATTTCTCTTTGGCAGACAGGTAGCGCCACTGGCCCAGGGGCACTTTGCCGATGGACACGCCGCCGATGCGGATGCGGCGGATGGCGACGACCTTGAGGCCGACGGCTTGGCAAAACAGCGCGATCACGCCCGGTTGCGGGTTTTTCATGGCGAAGCGCAGGCGGTTTTCGTTTTGCCAGCTGGCCTTGACCGCCGGCAACTCCTTGCCTTTGTAAGTCAGCCCGTGGTTCAAGCGATTGAGGCCGTGGGCGACCATCTCGCCCTCGACTTCAACTACGTATTCCTGCTCGATCTTGGCCGCGTCGGCCGTAAGCTTGCGCAGGATTTTCCAGTCTTGGGTAAACACCAGGAGCCCGCTGGCGCCGGCCTGCAAATCGGCGCTGGCGGTCAGGCGCAGGAAGTGGCCCTTGAGCGGACGCTTGCCGAAGCGATGTTCTTCGCTCAAGGTCTGCGGTCCCAGGGTTGCCATGGCCGTGTCGACATCCATGCCCGCCGGGACGTTCATCAGGATGGTCACTGGCTCCGGCGCGGTGGCCTTTGCTTCGGGGTCGAGTTCGACCTTTTGGGTGGTGACCTTGAACTGCGGTTCATCGATGACTTCGCCGTCCACGGTGACCCAGCCGCCCTCGATGAACAGCTCAGCCTCCCGACGGGAGCAGCCGACGAGTTCGATGAGACGCTTGGAGAGACGAATCGGGTCAGTCATGACGGGGCCGTAACAAAAAGGGGTGGGCATTGTACCTGTCTGGCGCCGGTTAATCGCGGGTCCATTTGCCTCATGCCGTTTTTAGCCGCGCCCAGCCTTCAGGTCGGGCTGCTTGTAACGCATGTGCAGCAGCGGGTAGGGCTGGTCCATGCCATCCTTGGCCGAACGACCGACGACTTCGAACCCTTGCTTGAGGTAGAAGCCGAGGGCCTGAGGGTTCTGTTCATTGACGTCCAGCTCATCGGCGTTCAAGTGTTCGATGGCATAGCGCAGCAATTGTTTGCCCAGGCCTTGGCCGCGATGCTCGGGGTCGATGAACAGCATTTCGATCTTGCCGGCCGCGACCCCGGCGAAGCCCGTGATGCGCTGTCGTGAATCCCGGGTGCAGATGAGCATCACCGCGTCCAGGTAACGCGTGAGCACGAGGTTTTTCAGCAGCTCGATATAGCTGTTGGGCAGGAAATCGTGGGTGGCCCGTACCGATGCCTCCCAGACGCGGGTCAATTCCTGATAATCGCTCGGTTTCGGTGTGCAGATGACCGAATGCTGGCGCATGTCCGCCTGTTCCTTGTGGTGGAGTTTTCATGTCTGCATACGATAGCCGTAAAAAAGCCCCGCATCTTGTTGCAAGAGCGGGGCTTTCAATTTTTTGCTGTTGGAACAACCAGCGGTGAATCTTTGAGGCGGCAGATCAGCCGATCTGCTCAGCCCACAAATCATACTCATCGGCGTCGGTAACCTTGCACCAGACCTTGTCGCCCGGCTTGAGATTGCTGCCGTTGTCGATGAATACGTTGCCGTCGATTTCCGGAGCGTCGAAGAAGCAGCGACCCACGGCGCCTTGTTCGTCGACTTCGTCCACCAGCACTTCGATTTCGCGGCCGATGCGCATCTGCAGGCGCGCCGAGCTGATGGCCTGCTGGTGCGCCATGAAGCGCTCCCAACGGTCCTGCTTGACGTCGTCCGGCACCACATCCAGGTTCAGGTCATTGGCCGGTGCGCCTTCGACGGGCGAGTACTGGAAGCAGCCGACACGGTCGAGCTGGGCTTCGGTCAGCCAGTCCAGCAGGTACTGGAAGTCTTCTTCGGTTTCGCCGGGGAAGCCGACGATGAAGGTGGAGCGGATGATCAGGTCCGGGCAGATTTCGCGCCAGTTCTTGATGCGCGCCAGGGTCTTGTCTTCGAAGGCCGGGCGTTTCATGGCCTTGAGGACTTTCGGGCTGGCGTGCTGGAACGGGATGTCAAGGTACGGCAGGATCTTGCCAGCCGCCATCAGCGGGATCAGTTCGTCGACATGCGGGTACGGGTAGACGTAATGCAGGCGGACCCAGACGCCGAGGGTGCTGAGGGCTTCGCACAGCTCGGTCATGCGGGTTTTCACCGGCGCGCCGTTCCAGAAGCCGGTGCGGTATTTCACGTCGACGCCGTAGGCGCTGGTGTCCTGGGAAATCACCAACAGTTCCTTGACGCCGGCCTTGACCAGGCGCTGGGCCTCGTCGAGCACATCGCCGACCGGGCGGCTCACCAGTTTGCCGCGCATAGAGGGGATGATGCAGAAGCTGCAGCTATGGTTGCAGCCTTCGGAAATCTTCAGGTAGGCATAGTGGCGCGGGGTCAGCTTGATGCCTTGCGGCGGCACCAGGTCGATCAGCGGGTTGTGGTCCTGGCGTGGTGGCACGACTTCGTGCACGGCGTTGACCACTTGCTCGTACTGCTGCGGCCCGGTCACGGACAACACGCTCGGGTGCACGTCGCGGATATTGCCTTCTTCCACGCCCATGCAACCGGTGACGATGACCTTGCCGTTTTCCTTGATGGCTTCACCGATCACTTCAAGGGATTCAGCCTTGGCCGAATCGATAAAGCCGCAGGTGTTGACCACCACCACGTCGGCGTCCTGGTAAGTGGACACAACGTCATAACCTTCCATGCGCAGCTGGGTCAGGATGCGCTCGGAGTCGACCAGCGCTTTCGGGCAACCCAGGGATACGAAGCCAACCTTGGGATTGGCTGGCGCGGTAGTGGTGGACATGTCTAACCTCGGTGTAAGGGGGATCGTCTCTTGTCGAGACAGGGCGCCTGGCGCGCCTCTGATCAAAAAGTGCGCAATTCTATCCGTGGTCGTCGCACTTGACCAGCTTTATACCGGGAAATGCGACGAGTGCTGCGCTATGCTTCGCGCCTTTGCCTTCTGGCGATTGTTACAGTCAACAAAATGTCTGTAACAAAGCGTAAAACCGCCCATGCTGTTTCACAAAGCGTACGGCTTATTTCAAGAAGGCAGGTCTGGAAAATCAGGAGTGTTGGATGGGTCATGCAAGTAGTCAGGCGGCGGGTGCCGAGCATTCGGCAGCCAAGCCGCTGAGCATGCTGGTCGCGGCTGCGGGGGTGGTTTATGGCGATATCGGCACGAGCCCGTTGTACACCATTAAGGAAGTGTTTTCCGGCCAGTATGGGGTGCAGGTCAACCATGACGGCGTGTTCGGGATCCTTGCGCTGATTTTCTGGTCGCTGGTCTGGGTGGTCTCGATCAAATACGTGCTGTTCATCCTGCGTGCGGACAACCAGGGCGAGGGCGGCATCATGTCGCTGACGGCGCTGGCCCGTCGGGCATCCGTCTCCTATCCCAGGTTACGCACGGCGTTGGTTATTCTCGGGTTGGTCGGTGCCTCGCTGTTTTATGGTGACAGCATGATCACCCCGGCCATTTCTGTCCTGTCGGCAGTAGAGGGGTTGGAGGTGGCCTTCGATGGCCTGGAACACTGGGTCGTGCCCATGTCGCTGGTGATCCTGGTGGGGCTTTTTCTGATCCAGAAACATGGTACCGACCGGATCGGCAAACTGTTCGGGCCGGTCATGGTGCTGTGGTTCGTGGTGCTCGGAGGGTTGGGCATCCATGGCATCGCGCAACATCCCGAAGTACTCAATGCCCTGAACCCTGCCTGGGGCGTGCGCTTTTTTATGGTTCATCCGGGCGTAGGCGTCGCCATCCTGGGCGCAGTGGTATTGGCGCTGACCGGCGCTGAAGCGTTGTACGCGGACATGGGCCACTTCGGGCGCAAACCCATCGCTCGGGCCTGGTTCGCCCTCGTGCTGCCGGGATTGGTGCTCAATTATTTCGGCCAGGGCGCTTTGTTGTTGGAAAATCCGGAGGCCGCGCGCAATCCATTCTATCTGTTGGCGCCGGACTGGGCCTTGGTACCGCTGGTCGTGCTCTCGACTCTCGCCACCGTCATCGCCTCGCAAGCGGTGATTTCCGGCGCATTCTCCCTGACCCGACAGGCCATCCAGTTGGGGTATATCCCGCGCATGCATATCCAGCACACCTCCAGTGCCGAGCAAGGGCAGATCTACATTGGCGCGGTGAACTGGGCGTTGATGGTCGGTGTGATCCTATTGGTGCTCGGTTTCGAGTCGTCCGGAGCCTTGGCGTCGGCCTATGGCGTGGCGGTGACCGGAACCATGCTGATTACCAGTATTCTGGTGTCGGCGGTGGCGTTGCTGCTGTGGAAATGGCCGCCCCTGTTGACGGTGCCGCTGTTGGCAGGTTTTTTACTGGTGGACAGCCTGTTCTTTGCCGCCAACGTACCGAAAATCGTGCAGGGCGGTGCGTTCCCGGTACTGGCTGGGATTGTGCTGTTCGTTCTGATGACAACCTGGAAGCGTGGCAAGGAATTGCTGGTGGATCGATTGGATGAGGGGGCGTTGCCTCTGCCAATATTCATTAGCAGCATCCGTGTCCAGCCTCCCCATCGAGTCAAGGGCACTGCCGTGTTCCTGACTGCACGCTCGGACGCCGTGCCTCACGCGCTGCTGCACAACCTGTTGCACAACCAAGTGCTGCATGAACAGGTGGTGTTGCTGACGGTGGTATACGAAGACATCCCCCGCGTGCCAGCGCAGCGACGCTTCGAGGTCGATGCCTACGGCGACGGATTCTTCCGCGTGATTCTGCACTTCGGCTTCACCGACGAGCCGGACGTGCCCGAGGCGCTCAAGCTGTGCCATTTGGACGACCTGGATTTCAGTCCGATGCGCACTACCTATTTCCTCAGTCGCGAGACCGTCATCGCCTCCAAGCTCGAAGGCATGGCTCGTTGGCGTGAGTCGTTGTTCGCCTTCATGTTGAAGAATGCCAACGGCAACCTGCGTTTCTTCAATCTGCCGTTGAATCGGGTGATTGAGCTGGGGACACAGGTCGAGATGTAGTACCAGGAAAACAAAAAAAGCCCCCATTGCCGTGCGGCGATGGGGGCTTTCGCCAGGCTTATCCCTGCTTACTGCACGGCAGGTTTGTTCTGGCGCTTGTCGATCTCGCCTATCAACCGCTTGGCCAGGGCCGGGTAGTTTTCATCGAAGTGGTGGCCGCCAGGCAACTTGATGACTTCTCCCACGGCGGTCTTGTCAGTGCAGCCGCTTTCGTTGGCCTCTTCGGCACCGTAGATGCACACCACCTTCTCGGCAGGCAGCTTGGCCATTTCCGGACCGGTGGCCGCTTCGGTGCCGGCGTTGCCGAGCCAGCCCTCGACTTCGATTTCGAAGCTGCCGGTGCGGGCGAAGGCGAGCAGGATGATTGCATCGACCCGCTGTTGCTCTGTCGCCGGCAGGCGGTTGTAGATCGCCGGCAGCACATCGGCGCCGAAGGAATAGCCGGTCAGGATAAAGCGCTTGGTGCCCCAGATCTGGCGGTAGTGCTGCATCAGCTCGGTCAGGTCGGCGGCGCTCTGTTCGGGACTTTTGTGCTGCCAATAGTAGCGCAGGGTGTCGATCCCGACGACCGGATAGCCGACCTTGGCCATTTCATCGGCCACGTCGCGGTCCAGGTCGCGCCAGCCACCGTCGCCGGAAAGGAACAGGGTCACGGTATCCCGGGCCTGGCTGGCGGGCACTTCCACCACCGGGATGCTCAGGCCGCCCTTGCCCTTGTCGGCACCTACCAAAATCTTGCGCAGTTCGTTGTTCAGCACTTGCGGGAGGTTGATGTCGTAGTCGCTGATGCTGGTTTCGGCATTGGATTGATCGCGAACGAACCCGGCGCTGGTGTCGTCGGGGTTATCGTTCCAGGCGACCAGCCAACGACCGTGGGCGGCGCTCTTGGGCAGCAGGTGCGTGCAGCCGGGCTTTTCCAGGGCCAGGTCCACCGAGACGGCCCGGGCCTTGTCGTCCTTCTGCTCGGCCAGCCAGCGCCAGGCCAGTACGGCGCCGGGGCCGATGCCGCTGACCAGCGTGGCCGGGCCATGCAGCTCCCTCAGGCCGGCCTGCAGGGCGCGGCCCTGCAACATGCAGTCCTTGGGCAGGATCACCTGGACTATTTCTGCCGAGCCGCTGCGGCTGAGGGTCGTCAATTGGGTGTCGCTGAGCTTCTGGTCTTCATTGACCGCCACCAGTACCTGGGCACGGGGCTTGGAACCGGGAACGACGCGGGTCATCGGTACGCCGTCGGCGGGTTCCAGTTGTTCCAGGGTCGGTTGCGGGGCAGGGCGGTTCCAATACCAGTAGCCGCCGCCGAGAATCACAGCCAGCACCAGCAGGGCGGCCACTACGTATCGCCACGAGCGTTGCATCATCAGCGTTTCACCAATCCAGTCAGGCCGCCTGCAATCAGGGCAGCGGTATCGGCCAGCGCCACCAGCGGATCAAGTCCGGCGGGCACGGCCATGTAACGAGGTTCCCAGTCAGGCTGGAATTTGTCTTTGAAGCGGCGCAGCCCCTGGAAATTGTAGAGCTGCTCGCCACGGCGAAACACCATCGAACCCAGGCGCTGGGTCAGCGGTGCACCGCGCCGCGGTTGCAGGCCCGACAGTGGGACCATGCCGAGGCTGAAGCGAGCGTAGTCGTGATTTTTGTAATGCTGGATGAGGCCGACCATCATGAATTCCATGGTCAGCTTTGGCGCGTCCGGGTGGGCGCGCATGAGGTCAAGGCTCGCCAGTTCGTGGCTATAGGTTTCCAGCAGGTTGGCGAACGCCACCGGCCGGCCTTCGAAGCGAATCACCGCGATGCGGAAATGCTTGAGGTAATCATCGCTGAAGCGCCCGAGGGAGAAGCCTTTTTCCCGCACATTCTTGCCGGTCAGCCAGGCATCGGAAATGACTTTCAGCTCATCCATGGGCGCCTGGCCCGGCTCGTGGATCTCCAGCGACAGGCCGTCGCGGGTGCCGCGATTCCAGGTGTAGCGCAGGTCCTTCATCTCCTTGCCCTTGGCTTCGAGATCGAAGCGCTTGAGGTCGACCCGCGCCTCTTCGCCCAACTTGATCGCGGTCAGGCCGATGTCCATGTAATACGGCAGATTCTCGGCACGGACCTGATAGAACACTGGCCGGGCGTGGTAGACGTCGCACAAGTCACGGAACTGCCAGATCATTTCCGCCCGTTGCTGGCTCGGCCCGATCGGGTCGTACAGCGCGACAAGACTGCGGCCACGACGGGCATACATCAGGAACGCTTCGTCGTTGGGGTGAAACAGCAGCGCCTTATCGCCGGTCAGGGCCAAGCCGCCGTCGGGTTGGGAAGAGGCCATGAGAAGGGCCTTGGCACGTTCCAGCTCTTGCGCCGTGGGCAAGTGAATCACCGGTCGCGCGGTGCGCAGCAGCCAGGTCAGCGATACCACCACCAGTAGCACAGCGGCGCCCAACAGCGAGCGCAGGCCCCGGGGGGCGTCGGCATCCAAGGTGAATTGCCACCACAGTTGATGGCTGTAGGGCACGTCTTGATAGGCAAACAACAGCAGCCAGATCGATGCGCCCAGGACGCAAAGACTGGCGATCAGGAACAGTGGCGAGAACGGCAGCTCGGTGAGGCGGCTGGGTCGATAAAACGAACGCCGGAATATTGCGAGCAGGGCGGCCGTCAGGGTCAGCAGCGTGGCTTCCTCCCAATCAAAACCCTTGAGCAGCGAGAGCAGGGCGCCTACCAGCAACAGCACGGTGGTGAGCATCCAGGCGGCGGACAGACGACGGCGCAAGCCCTGGGCCAGCAACAGACACAGCACGCCAATCAGGCTGGCGCCAAAGTGCGAGGCGTCCACCAGTCGATGAGGAATCAGAAAGCCGATGTGCTCCAGGCGCGTGTCGATCTCGGGCGTCACCCCGGAAAACAGCAGTACCACGCCCGACAAGAACACCAACACCGCCAGGATCGGCGCCGCGAAACCGGACGCCGCCCGCAGGGACTGGCGCGTCTGGAACAGTCGTTGCGCCTCATTGATCAGCAGAAGCACGCACGCCACCAACATCGGCAGCAGCACGTAGATCAGGCGATACAGCAGGAGGGCGGCGGCCAGCGGCGCGGCTCCGAGTTTATCGGCAAACGCGGCCAGCAGGATCGCTTCGAATACCCCGACCCCGCCCGGCACGTGACTGAGGACACCGGCGGCCAGCGCGAGCAAGTACACCAGCAGGAACGGGCCGAACGGTGGCGCTTCGGGCAGCAACAGATAGAGCACCGTCGCGGCAGCGGCGACATCCAGCGCAGTAATGACCAACTGCAGCAACGTCAGGCGTCGGCCCGGCAGTCGCAGGGTCCTGCGCCCGGCCTTGACCAGCAGGCTGTCGCGGTAGGGTTGTTCCGGCAAGCGACGACGATAGATACCCACCGCCAGTACACCGGTAAGCAGAAGCACCGCGACAGCGATCGACCCCAGCAACGTAGCTGGAAGATGCAAGGCGGCGGACGCCGCGGGCAAATTGCTCAGCGTCGCCAGGGCGGCCAAGGGCGGCAGTGCGCAGCCCAGGGACAAACTGGCGAACAAGGTCATGTGCGCGACATCCGACGCCCCCAAGCCATGGCGGGCGTACAGGCGATAGCGAACCGAGCCGCCCGATAACAGCGAAAGGCCGATGGCATTGCCAATGGCAAAGGCGCTGAACCCGCCCAGGATCAAGGTCTGCGGTGGCAGTTTCACGCCTGCGTAGCGGGTGGCGGACCATTCGTAGCCCAGCAGGATGATGAAACCGGCCACGGTCGCGGCGATGGCTCCGAGCAGTGCCGGCCTGGGCACATCGAGGATCGAGTCGTGCAGGGCGTAGAGGTCGAGTTCGCTCAGGAGATGGCGGCAGGCAATCAAGGCGATTGCAAACAACAGCAACGTGACAGCGAGGCCAATGGGTTGGCGGTACTGGCTGATCCGCTCCATCCAGCGCAGTCGCTCGGCCTTGATCGGTTGTGTTGCAGTAACTGTGTCTTGTGGGTCAGACGAGTGGGCGCGCATCAATCACCTCTTGAGCTATGCGCGACAGGATGGGGGTATCCGGCCAAGTTACCAATCCCTGCGGAAGAAAATAATTACAAAATATTTGTAATGGAGCTTTTTCGACACACACAAAAAAGGCCACTCTTTCGAGTAGCCTTTCTTGATGTTTGGTTGCGGGAGCCGGATTTGAACCGACGACCTTCGGGTTATGAGCCCGACGAGCTACCAGACTGCTCCATCCCGCGTCTGTGTGGCGGCATTCTACAGGCGAACGCCAGAGTGTCAACCGTTAATAGAGAGCCGGGTGAAATAAACGGCTGGTTCGCCTAAATGCGCGAAAACAAAAGGAAATTGTCCTACAAGCTTCAGTGAGGACCACGGACGTCAGGGGCGTGGTTCGGCAGAGGCCGACAAAACAGGCGTGCACAAAAAAGGCCACTCTTTCGAGTAGCCTTTCTTGATGTTTGGTTGCGGGAGCCGGATTTGAACCGACGACCTTCGGGTTATGAGCCCGACGAGCTACCAGACTGCTCCATCCCGCGTCTGTGTGGCGGCATTCTACAGAGGATCGGCAGACTGTCAACCCCTGTGTGGAAAAAACATGTTCCGCTTCAAGTGGTTAGCCCTAGCCAGGGGCCATGTGACAGCGCTGTGACGCACGCCCGGCAAGGGCTGGCCCCTATTGGTCAGCCCCCGGTGATTGAAAAAATCCATTCATGTAGGGATTTTGCCGGTTCAATGAAGGATCTTTCAAAGTACTGGTGCTATATACAGGTTCGAATGAGATACTGGCGTCCCGATTCAATCCCGTGTGCCGCTTTTCTATGACACAACGCAAAATCATCCACGTCGACTGCGACTGCTTCTATGCCGCTATCGAAATGCGCGATGATCCGCGGCTGGCCGGCAAGCCGTTGGCGGTCGGAGGCTCGGCGGACCGCCGTGGCGTGATCGCAACCTGCAACTATGAGGCGCGGGCGTATGGAGTGCGCTCGGCCATGTCTTCCGGTCATGCTTTGAAACTCTGTCCTGACCTGACCATCGTCAAGCCAAGGATGGATGCCTACCGGGAGGCGTCGAAGGAAATTCACACGATCTTCAGCGATTACACCGACCTGATCGAGCCACTGTCGCTCGACGAGGCTTATCTGGATGTCTCCGCGAGTGCGCATTTCGGCGGCAGCGCCACGCGTATCGCCCAGGACATCCGCCGGCGCGTGTCCAATCAACTCCACATCACTGTGTCTGCCGGCGTTGCACCGAACAAGTTTCTCGCCAAGATCGCGAGCGACTGGAAGAAGCCCAACGGTTTGTTCGTCATTACGCCTGACCAGGTGGAAGATTTCGTTTCCGCATTGCCGGTAAACAAACTCCACGGTGTTGGCAAAGTGACCGCCGACAAACTGAATAGGCTCGGCATCACCGATTGCCTGCACTTGCGCGAGTGGGACAAGCTGGCGCTGGTGCGCGAATTTGGCAGTTTTGGCGAGCGACTCTGGAGCCTTGCCCGTGGGATCGATGAGCGTCTGGTGCACAACGACAGCCGTCGCCAGTCCATCAGTGTGGAAAATACCTACGACGTGGATTTGCCCGACCTGAAGAGCTGCCTCGACAAGTTGCCGGAGCTGATGCAAACCCTCGGAGGGCGCATGGCGCGGATCGACAGCAGTTATCGCCCAGGCAAACCGTTCGTCAAAGTCAAATTCCATGACTTCACCCAGACCACGTTGGAGCAGGCTGGGGCTGGGCGGGATTTGGGCAGCTATCAATTGCTGCTGACCCAGGCATTCAATCGTGGCGGTAAGCCGGTGCGGTTATTGGGTATAGGGGTGCGGCTGGAGGATTTGCGGGGCGGGTATGAGCAATTGGAGTTGTTCGAGCGTTGAGCACGCGTGGGAGCAAGGGGAGCAATCCCCTCGCCCAGGCAAGGTCAGCTCGCCCCAGGATCTGCCACCAACCGTCCACCGTCCCTGGTCAGCGCCTTCAGGAACTCGGTCTGCAATTCCGGATCGTTGCGGGTCAGTTCGATCAGGCTTTGTTCAAGCTCACTGGCTTCTTCTTCAAGCCCCAGTTCCGACAGGCGTTTGACCCGGTGAACCCACTGGCTCACTTCGTCATCTTCCAGGTCGTCATAGATCAGTGCGTGGGCTTCGACCAGCTTGCTGCGTAGCGTGCTGCTGACGCTCAGGGATGAATCGGTGTGCACCTCGTCCTGCGCATCCGTCACGCTGATCTGCAATTTGCCGAACTGGCTCAGGTCATGCTCGGCGAACGGGCTTTCCAGCAGGTTCAAGCGCAACACACCGTTGCGATCTGTGCTCATTTCGAACGTCTGGCGAGCGGCCTTCACCTGCACCGGGCGTTCGCTCCAGGGCAGGCTCGAGTGCTCCGTGCGCTTGTCGCGTTGGACTTCATCGATACCGGCCAGGTTCTGTTGCGCCCGGCCGTTGGAGGGTACGTTCATGAACGGGTTCAGGCCGGCGAAGCCGTAGCTGATCCAGTCGCGGGTCGCGGTGTCAGGCAGGGTGCCCAGGGCGAACACATTGACCACGTTCGCGCCGACACCGGCGACCACCGCCACCGCGCCCAGCGGAATCTCGTAGACCTCCCGCCAAGGCTGGTAGGGCGTGTAGCGATCGTAGTGCCGGGTGACTTCGAATTCGGTGACTTCGAAAGTCTTCTGCTCATTGATCCGAACCCGGCGCTGCGGCAAGTCGAGCACCTTGGGTTCGCCCACATCGATCAGCAGGCTATGGTCGAGCAGCTTGCGCTCGATCCGTTCTTCGTGCTCGTTGCGTTGCGACATCTGGTTGGCGCAGCCGCTGACCAGCAGGGCGCCGCACAGCGCGGCGCCCCCGAGGCCTAAGGTGTTTCGCTTGAACATGACGTCTCTATCTGGTCTCAGCGGCTGATACGGGCCTGGAGGAAGGAGAGCACGTCGGCGACCGGCAGTGCTTGCGGCTCGGCTTCGGTGCGGCTCTTGTATTCCAGGTTGCCTTCGGCCAGGCCGCGATCACTGACCACGATCCGGTGCGGGATACCGATCAGCTCCATATCGGCGAACTTGATGCCAGGGCTGGTTTTCTTGTCGCGGTCGTCCAGCAGCACTTCGAAGCCGGCGGCTGTCAGTTCGGCGTAGAGCTTGTCGGTCGCTTCGCGAACTTGTTCGGTTTCATAGCGCAGCGGCACCAGGGCGATCTGGAACGGCGCGAGTGTGTCGCTCCAGATGATCCCGTTCTCGTCGTTGTTCTGCTCGATGGCCGCCGCCACCACGCGGGACACGCCAATGCCGTAGCAGCCCATCTGCAGGGTGACCGGCTTGCCGTTCTCGCCCAGCACTTCGCATTTCATCGCCTTGCTGTACTTGTCGCCCAGCTGGAAAATGTGGCCGACTTCGATGCCGCGCTTGATTTCCAGGGTGCCTTTGCCGTCCGGGCTTGGATCGCCAGCCACGACGTTACGCAGGTCCGCAACGGTTGGAACCGGCAGGTCGCGTTCCCAGTTCACGCCGAAGTAGTGCTTGTCATCGATGTTGGCGCCGATGGCGAAGTCGCTCATCAACTCCACCGAGCGGTCGATGATGATCGGCAACGGCAGGTTCAGCGGGCCGAGGGAGCCTGCACCGGCGCCAATGGCGTCGCGCAGCTCGGCGTCGGTGGCCATGACCAGTGGGCTGGCGACGCCAGGCTGGTTGGCGGCCTTGATTTCGTTCAGCTCATGGTCGCCACGGACGATCAGCGCAATCAGCTTGCCTTCTTCTTCCGCGCGCACGATCAGGGTCTTGATGGTGCGTTCGATCGGCAGGTTGTAGCCTTCCACCAATTGGGCAATGGTCTTGGCGTTTGGCGTATCGACCAGGCGCATTTCTTCGGTCGGCGCAGCGCGGGAGGTTTCCCGTGGCACGGCTTCGGCTTTTTCGATGTTCGCGGCGTAGTCGGAGCCGTTGCTGAAGACGATGTCGTCTTCGCCGGACTCGGCCAGTACGTGGAATTCGTGGGAACCGGCACCGCCGATGGAGCCGTTGTCCGCTTCAACCGGACGGAATTTCAGGCCCAGGCGGGTGAACACGTTGCAGTACGCCTGGTGCATGCGGTCATAGGTGACCTGCAGCGACGCCAGGTCGGCATGGAACGAGTAGGAATCCTTCATGATGAATTCGCGACCGCGCATCAGACCGAAGCGCGGACGGATCTCGTCACGGAACTTGGTCTGGATCTGGTACAGGTTGATCGGCAGCTGTTTGTAGCTGCTCAACTCGTTGCGCATCAGGTCGGTGATCACTTCTTCGTGGGTCGGGCCCGCGCAGAAGTCGCGACCGTGACGGTCCTTGATGCGCAGCAGCTCAGGACCGTATTCCTCCCAGCGTCCCGACTCCTGCCACAACTCGGCCGGTTGGGTGCTCGGCATCAACACTTCCAGAGAGCCGGCGGCGTCCATTTCTTCGCGGACGATGGCTTCGACCTTGCGCATGACCCGCAGGCCCATCGGCAGCCAGGTGTACAGGCCCGAGGCGAGTTTGCGGATCATGCCGGCACGCAGCATCAGCTGATGGCTGATCACGACGGCGTCGGAAGGCGTTTCTTTCTGTGTGGCGAGCAAAAATTGACTGGTGCGCATGGTTGGCCGTTGTCGGTTGCTGATGACGAGAAGTGACGCAGCATTGTACGGGCGAGATGCCCTGGCGTACAGGCGCGTGGCCTGTTGCCGGATCCAGGCGCCGGTTTCTTCGGCACCTGATGAGTTTTCCTACGACTTTGGGGGCTACGACTCTTGGGCGGGCCGGGTCGGCGGCGATTCCGGCTCCGACTCCGATCCAGGCGTCGAGCCCTGGCGGCGGTTTTCCTGGTACCAGTGCAGCGCGATCAACAGCAGGGTCGGAACGCCAAGCAGGGCGGTGATCAGGAAAAAGTCGTGGTAGCCGAACTTCTCCACCATGACCCCGGAGTAACCGCCGATCAAGCGCGGCAGCAGGAGCATGATCGAGCTGAGCAGGGCGTACTGCGTGGCCGAAAACTTCAGGTTGGTCAGGCTGGACAGGTACGCGACGAATGCCGAAGTCGCCAGGCCCGAGCTGAAATTGTCCAGGGAGATGGTGACAATCAGCATCTGCAGGTCGGCGCCCATGTCCGTGAGCATCAAGAACAGGATGTTGGTGGCTGCCGAAGACACGCCCCCAATGAACAGGATCGGCAAGATGCCGAATCGCACGATGAGCAGGCCGCCCATGCCGGCGCCCACCAGCGTCATGATCAATCCGAAGATCTTGCTGACGCTGGCGATCTGATCCTTGGTGAACCCTTGGTCGATGTAGAAGACGTTGGCCATGACGCCCATGACCGTGTCGGACATCCGGTAGGTGGCGATCAGGCCGAGCAGCAGCAGCGCCTGCCAGCGGTAGCGCAGGATGAAGTCGTTGACCGGCGTCAGCACGGGCGCCAGGCCGCGACGGCCCATGGAGGACAGGCATACGGCCGTCAGGATGATATAGAGAATGGCGCGCAGGAAGGCCCGATCTTCGAGCAGCAGGTCGAGCAGGCTGACGCCTTCGAACAGCACGCTGGCGAAGTTGGTGTTATAGAGCTGGGTGAACATCGCCGGGACCGACACCAGCAGCACGATCAAGACGAAGACCGACGCCAATTGATGGACGAAGGTATAGCGACCGGCCTGTAACTGGGTGCGCAGTGGCACGGGTGGCTCGCGCATGAACAGCGAGGTCAGCAATGCTGGCACCATCAACAGGCCGAACAGCAGGTACGTGCCGGCCCATGCCGAATGCTTGTAGCTGAACCCGGTGGAGCCGAAGCCTTCGGCGAAAAACAGCGCACCAGCGGTTGCCAGCAGGGCGGCGATCCGATAGCCGGACATGTAGCTGGCGGCCAGCGCGGCCTGGCGGGTGTCGTCGACGATTTCCAATCGATAGGCATCGACAGCGATGTCCTGGGTGGCGGAGGCGAAAGCCACTATCACGGCGATTGCGATCAGCCAGGACAGGTGCTTCTGCGGATCGCAGAAGCCCATGCCCACCAAACCCAGGATGACCAGCCCCTGTGAAAGCACCAGCCACGACCGACGACGCCCCAGCTTACCCAGCAATGGCAGGCGCCATTGGTCCAGCAATGGCGACCAGACCCATTTGAAGGCGTACGCCAGGCCGATCAGGCTGGCGTAACCGATGGTCTCGCGAGCCACGCCGGCTTCGCGCAACCAGACCGAGAGCGTGGAGAACACCAGCATGTACGGCAAGCCGGCGGCGAAGCCTAGCAGCAACAGCACGAGCGTCGAAGGACTGGCATAGGCGGCGAGGGCGGCGCGCCAGGTTTTACGGGGCATGGGCTGGAGTCTGCCTCAAAAATTGCGAAAACAAAGCGCGCACTCTAACCGCTGTGCTCTACCGGGCGCCAGCCATGGCGCTGAATATCAACACGATTGTTCAGGATACTGATCCCTTCCGTGCGCAGGCGTGCGCGTTGTTCGTCCCCTGATGCGCTGCCCGCCGGCAGGCTGATCCGGCCACCCGAACCCAGCACGCGATGCCAGGGCAGCTTGGTGTCGTTCGGCAATTGGCTGAGGGTGCGTCCGACCCAGCGCGCGGCGCGCCCCAGGCCGGCCATCTCGGCGAGCTGGCCATACGTCACGACCTTGCCGGCGGGCACCTGCGCGAGGGTCAGATAAAGCGTGGTGCGGCGGATATGGGCGGCGTTCTCGGTGTCCGCAGGCGTGTCAGTCACAAGCACGGTTCCTGAAAGTGTCCGTCTGTAGATTAATTCCTACAGAGCGTGTTGATAAATGAACTCATCATCCATAAGCAGGTCAGTCGTTCCTGAGGTGTCATCCCGGGGGATAATGCCGCCTTTTCACCGAAAACTTGAGCCCATTATCGCTTATGTTGTCCAGAACCCTGCTGTGCCTAGCTGTTACGAGCGCCTCCATGCCCTTGCTTGCCGATACCGTCTGGTTGAAGAACGGCGACAAGCTCAGCGGCAAGATCACCGTTTTCGATGGCGGCAAGTTGCTGATCCAGACCGATTACGCCGGCGCGGTCCCTATCGACTGGAAACAGGTCAAGACCCTTGAAAGCGATCAGCAGTTGCTGGTCAAGCAGGACGCCTACACTGGCGAAAAGGCCAAGGCGTTGCAGGCGGCCGAGGATGGCAAGGTGACCTTGGCCAACGGTGACGCCCCCAAGACCGTCGAGCTGGCGAGTATCCAGCAGATTCTCAAGCCCAAGCCGGTGGTCGAAGATCTGGTCTGGAAAGGCAATATCGACGCCGCATTGGATTATCAGCGCGCGGAGGCCGATACCGACGATTACGATATCGACTTCAAGACGTCGGCGCGCCATGGCAGGTGGCGGCACACCGCCGAGGGCGAATACAACCGTGAATTCCAGGACGATGTGGTGTCGGCTGACAATTGGCGGCTGGAATATTCCCTCGACCGATTCCTGACGGATAAATGGTTCTGGCAAGGTCGTCTGAACTACAAGCGCGACAAGGTCGAAGACCTCGCTCGCCAGCGTGTGGTGGGTACCGGTCCGGGTTATCAGTTCTGGGACGATGAACTGGGTGCATTCTCCCTGGGGTCGCTGCTCAACCGCACCGATTACGAGTACCGTGATGGCGGCACGGACAATTTCTATTCCGTGGCGATGAAGTGGGATTACAACCGCTACCTGATCGGCAAGCGCGTCGAGTTGTTCACCAATGGCGAAGTGGGCAAGCCATTGTCCGGCGTAGCCGAGTACGCCTATGACGCCGAGGTCGGGTTGCGCTACAAGGTGACCGACTGGGCATCGCTCAACCTCAAGGCCGAGAAGGACGTGATCGAAGGGACGGAAGACAGCGACCTGAGCAAGACGCGCTACACGGCCGGGTTTGGCGTGACCTGGTGATTCCAGGCTAACCAACTAAATCCTGTGGGAGCGAGCAAGCTCGCTCCCACAGGATTTTTTTTGCGACTGAAAAATCGACAGGCACAAAAAAGCCCCGCTTTTAAGGGCGGGGCTTCTTACTAAAGCAAGGACAAGTTAGATAACTTGAACTTCTTCAGCTTGCATGCCTTTCTGACCGCGGGTAGCGATGAAAGAAACCTGTTGGCCTTCTTTCAGGCTTTTGAAGCCGTCGGATTGGATAGCTTTGAAGTGAACGAACAGGTCGTCACCGGATTGTGGGGTGATGAAGCCGAAGCCTTTTTCATCGTTGAACCACTTAACGGTACCGGTTTGGCGATTAGACATGGTGTAACTCCTTGAACAAAGATAACTGCGACTCAGGAAGAACCCTGGCCGAGACTGAGTGCAAAGAGCAGGAAAAATTCTTGTAGATGGTTGGATCGAAATTCAACATATCGTGTAGAGATTCTCAGTGACACAAGCAGCACAGTGACGCCACCTTAACCCTTTTTCCGGAACGTGCCAATGGTCTTTGCGAAGGTTTCTCGGTTTTAATGACTGACGGCACGCGCGTTGGCTGCCGGGCCCCGGAAATCAAGGTGGATCGCCGAGATTTGCGTCTCGCACTTTGAACCCGCTCCGCGCCCCGGTAAGATGCCGGACAGTTTTTTTCCACCTCGCTATTTCAGGAAACCGCCATGAGCATCAAATCGGACAAGTGGATTCGCCGCATGGCGCAAGAGCACGGCATGATCGAGCCCTTCGTAGAGCGCCAGATGCGTGGCGAAGGCGCCGACCGGCTGATTTCCTTCGGTGTTTCCAGCTACGGCTACGATGTGCGCTGCGCCGATGAATTCAAGGTATTCACGAACATCAACTCGGCCACCGTCGACCCGAAGAATTTCGACGAAAAGAGCTTCGTCGACGTCAAGAGCGACGTTTGCATCATTCCACCGAACTCCTTCGCCCTGGCCCGCACCGTCGAGTACTTCCGCATTCCGCGCAACGTGCTGACCATCTGCCTGGGTAAAAGCACCTACGCCCGCTGCGGCATCATCGTCAACGTCACGCCGCTGGAACCGGAGTGGGAAGGCCATGTGACCCTGGAATTTTCCAATACAACGACCCTGCCGGCGAAGATCTACGCCAACGAAGGCGTGGCGCAGATGTTGTTTCTTGAGTCCGATGAGGAGTGCGAAGTCTCCTACAAGGATCGTGGCGGCAAATACCAAGGCCAGCGCGGCGTGACATTGCCGCGTACCTGATTCTGACGAGCTGTTGGAATTCCTGGGCGGGCAGGCACTCTATGAAGTGTACTGCCCGTTTTTTTGCGTCAGCCCAATGGGCCTTCGCTCAGGAGTAGCTCTATGAAGATCGATCCGCGAATCAGTGCCGAACTGGCAAGGCTTGAGCCCAATCAGATCGGCGTCCTGGCCTGGTCACTGCTGGCCCATCCTGCTGAAGCGGCAGGCGGCATTCCGGGTGACCCCGATCCTGACCCCAATCCAACGGATCCCACCGAGCCCGGTGAACCGACGCTTCCCGACGAGCCGCCTCCTGCGCCCGTAGCCTGATCAAGATATGGCCCGTCAGTTGACGCCAATGTGCTTCAACTGACGGGCCATATTTCGTTGTCGCCGACCACGAATATCTTGCAGTCGTTGTCCAGCTCGACCCGGTAGCCTCCGGTGAATGCACCGAAGGCTGGCAGTAGGCTGGCATCGCTGCCCAGGCGGAAACACGGCAGGCGCAGCCGTTGCCGGCCTTTGCCGGTCAGGTGATAGACCGGGTGTACGTGGCCGGCCAACACGTGTCGGCTCGAATGCGGCGTCGGCTCGTGTTGCACGGCGAATGGGCCCAGCAGCAACGGCTCCGGAACGACCCGGATATTCATTGTCGTCGGCGGATCGCCGGCACGTTTGTCATGGTTGCCGCGTATGAGCGTGATGGCCAGTTGTTGATGCTTTTCACGCCAATCGGCCAGTGCCTTCAAGGTGCCAGGGGCATGGGAACCTGGCCCGTGAAGAAAATCCCCGAGGAAAATCAACAGTCGGCACGGCAGGCTCGCCAGCAATCTATCCAGCACGGCGATATTGCTCGCCGTCGTGCCGTGGGGCACCGGTTGACCGAGGCTGCGATAGGCTGCGGCCTTGCCGAAGTGCGCGTCGGCCACCATCAAGGTTTCCTGGGCTGGCCAATACAGCGCTTTCTCTGGCAGCAGCCAAAGCTCTTCGCCGGCAAGGTTGACGGGGTAGGGCGCAGGCATCAGGCATTTCCTTTATCAGCGGTTCGTTCCAGGTCGCTGACCATTCGGCGGATGCGATCGGCGAGCTTTTCCGAACTCATGCTTTCGCGCAATCGCTCTACCAGCAGCGGGAAGGCCAGTGGGGTAGGACGCTTGATGACATGCAGGTCCAGCTTCAACGTATCGAGGCGTTCCAAGGTCTGCTCCAGGCGGCGTATATCCAATTCTTCGCGCAGGACTTCCTCGCCGGCCTGGGCCAGCAACAGGTTATCGACGTCATATTGTTTGAACACTTGATAGAACAACCCGCTGGAGGCCTGGACTTGCCGGGTGCTCTTCGGCGCGCCGGGATAACCGGCGAATACCAGGCCGGCGATCCGGGCGATCTCGCGAAAGCGCCGAAGGGCCAGCTCTCCGGCATTCAGGCTGGCGAGAACGTCGGGCAGCAGGTTGTCGGTACGCAGGAGCGCCGGGTTCAGGTGCGCTGACCAATCCAGTTCGGTGGCGCTGAGCAGTTCCAGGCCGTAGTCATTGACCGCGATGGAAAACGTTATCGGTTGTCGCTGACTGACGCGCCAGGCCAACAGGCTGGCGAGCCCGAGATGCACCTGGCGTCCGGCGAACGGATACAGGAACAGGTGCCAGCCCTCCCGGGACTTGAGCGCTTCGGCCAGCAACGAACCCTGCGTGGGCAGCCCGGACCAGCGCAGTTGCGTTGATAATAGCGGCTGCACCGCTTGCATTTCCGGGCCTTCGAAATGACCTGCGGCGGCCTCGCTCAGGCGCGCCACGACGGCGGCGGCGAGTTCGCTGGAAAGTGGCATGCGCCCGCCGTTCCAGCGTGGCACGGCAGCTTTTTTCGCCTGGCTGCGCCGCACATACGCCGTCATGTCTTCGACCCGGACCAGTTCGAGCAGTCGTCCAGCGAACAGAAACCCGTCGCCGGGGCGCAGCCGTGCGATAAAGCCTTCCTCCACGCTGCCCAGGGTCTTGCCACCGCCGCCTTTGCTCCAGAATTTCAGTTGCAGGCTGGCGTCGCTGACGATGGTGCCGATGCTCATGCGGTGGCGTCGGGCCAGGCGGGCGTCAGGTACGCGCCAGATACCGTGTTCGTCCGGTTCGACGCGCCGGTAGTCAGGGTAGGCTGTCAATGACAGCCCGCCGTGGCGCACGAACGCCAGGGCCCATGCCCATTCGGCAGGGTTCAGGTCGCGGTAGGCCCAAGCGCCGCGCACCTCGTCGAATAATTCATCCGGCGTGAAACCGCCGCCCAAGGCCATGCTGACCAGATGCTGGACCAAGACGTCCAAGGGCTTGCGGGGCGATTCGCGGGGCTCGATGCGTCGCTGCGCCACGGCATCCTGCGCGGCGGCGGCCTCGATCAATTCCAGGCTGTGGGTCGGCACCAGGGTTATTCGAGAGGTTCGGCCCGGTGCGTGGCCAGAGCGTCCGGCCCGCTGCATCAATCGTGCGACGCCTTTGGCCGAACCGATTTGCAGCACGCGTTCCACCGGTAGGAAATCCACGCCCAGATCCAGGCTGGACGTGCACACGACTGCTTTGAGTTGGCCGTCCTTGAGAGCCTGCTCGACCCAGTCCCGGGTGTCGCGGGACAACGAGCTGTGATGCAGCGCGATCAGCCCGGCCCAATCCGGACGTGCCTCGAGGATCGCCTGATACCAGATTTCCGACTGCGCCCGGGTATTGGTGAAGACCAGGCAACTGCTGCTGATATCGATTTCGGCGACGACCTGGGGCAGCATTTTCAAGCCGATGTGCCCGGCCCAGGGGAAAAGTTCCAGGGTCGGCGGCAATAGCGTATCGACTTGCAGGGTCTTGGCGTTGGCGCCCTGTACGCTGATGCCGTTGCCTTGCGGGATCAACACCTGTTCGGCGTGGGCCTGGTTGCCCAGCGTCGCGGAGACTCCCCAGACAATCAGCTCGGGATGCCAGCGGCGCAAGCGAGCCAGGGCCAGTTGCAGTTGCACGCCACGTTTGTTGCCGAGCAGTTCGTGCCATTCATCCACCACGACCATGCGCAACGTCGAAACGGCGGTTTGCGCGTCGGCGCGGGCCAGCATCAGGGTCAAGCTCTCAGGCGTGGTAATCAGCGCCGTGGGCAGGCGCCGGCCTTGGCGGGCACGTTCGCTGGCGCTGGTATCACCGGTGCGCAGGCCGACGGTCCAAGGGATGTGCAGCGGCGTGAGCGGCGCTTCGAGGGCTTTGGCGGTGTCGGCGGCCAACGCGCGCATTGGGGTAATCCACAATACCGTCAACGGTTCGGCTGGTGGTTTGCGTTTGCGCGGTGTATCCGGCGGCGGCATCGAGCGCGCGAAACGATTGAGGGCGGCGAACCAGACGGCGTAAGTCTTGCCGGCGCCGGTGCTGGCATGCAGCAGCCCCGACTCGCCACGCTTGACCGCGGCCCACAACTGTTTTTGAAAAGCGAACGGCTTCCAGCCGCGGGCGTCGAACCACTGTTTTGCGAAATTGTTGGATGTCGCCATGCCTGCCGCGTGCGCCCTGAAAGTCCTTCTTCAGAGACCACGGCGGGACATGAAAGGTTTTATGACACTGGTTGTGGCAGGCGCGCTTTTGTGGCGATGCGATTACTTCAGGTTGCCACTGAGAAACTGCTTGAGCCGCTCGCTCTTGGGATCGCCCAGCACATCTTCCGGCGCGCCTTCTTCTTCCACCAGGCCTTGGTGCAGGAACAGCACTTGGTTGGACACTTTGCGGGCGAAGCTCATTTCGTGGGTCACCATGATCATGGTCCGGCCCTCTTCGGCCAAGCCCTGGATCACCTTCAGCACCTCGCCCACCAGTTCCGGGTCCAGTGCCGACGTCGGCTCGTCGAACAGCATGACCTCCGGCTCCATTGCCAATGCGCGGGCAATCGCCACGCGTTGTTGCTGGCCGCCTGAGAGGAACGCCGGGTATTGCTCGGCGACGCGTGCCGGCAGGCCGACCTTGTCGAGGTAGCGCCGGGCGCGGTCATCGGCTTCCTGCTTGCTGACGCCCAGCACCCGGCGTGGCGCCATGGTGATGTTCTCCAGCACGGTCATGTGGCTCCACAGGTTGAAGTGCTGGAACACCATCGCCAGGCGCGTGCGGATGCGTTGCAGCTCGTCGGCGTCGGCCACGCGCATGCCATGATGATCCTTGATCATCTGGATCGACTGGCCGTCCAGGCTCATGGCGCCGTCGTTGGGCTGCTCCAGAAAGTTGATGCAGCGCAGGAAGGTGCTTTTGCCCGATCCGCTGGCGCCGATGAGGCTGATGACGTCGCCGGTCTTGGCCTTGAGCGAAACGCCCTTGAGCACTTCATGTTCGCCATAGCTTTTATGCAGGCCTTCAATGGTCAATTTGTACATGGAGCATGCATCCTCAAGGCGAAAGTAGGTAACCGCTGCGGTAGGCCTCGGTGCCGGCGACATGGGCGATGACCATGCCCGCGGTGGCCATGCGGCGCAGCGAGCGGGCGTACAGCAGCCCGGCGTTACGGCAATGAACGGGGGTGACGGTGTCGTTGACCGGGTCGATGATCTCGGCGATCAGTTGCCCCGCCTCCATGTATTCGCCGGGCAGGGCGCTGTAGACCAGCAGCCCGCCGACCGGCGTCGCCACCGGTTCGACGGCTGCCAACGGCGTGGCCGGGTAGGGCAGGTCGGGCAACGGCACCGGTTCGCCGTCGATGGCCCCGAAGTGGATCAGGTATTCGATCAGTGCCTGGCAGTCGAGGCTCGCCAAGCCATGGTTGACGTCGCCCTGGCCACGCAATTCGACGGTGACCGAAAAGCTGCCCAGGGGAATCTCGAATCGCTCGCCAAAACGTTCCTTGAGTTGCCACCAGAGCAGCGTGAAACATTCGTCGAACGACTGGCCGCCCGAATCGGTCGCCAGCAGGCTGGCTTCGGCACCGATATAACGCGCCAGCGGCTCGACCTTCGGCCAGGCTTCGGGCGTGGTGTAGAGGTGGGCCACGGCTTCGAAATCGCAATGCAGGTCGAGCACCATGTCGGCATCGCAGGCGAGTCGCTGCAGGACCAGGCGCTGGGATTGCAATTGCGTACTGGCGGTCTGCCGATTCAGGGCGTCGCGCAGGCTGGTGCGGATCAGCAGCAGGTTGTGCTGCGGATCGTCGGTCAGCAGCCCTTCGATTTCGTTGCCGATCTCTTCGCTCAGGTCGACGAAGCGGCGGTTGAAATTCTGCCCACTCTCCAACTCGTAGCGGCCCAGGGGCACATCCATCAGCACTTGTTCAAGGCCGATGGGGTTGGCGACCGGCACCAGCACGATTTCGTGCCGCAGATGGCCGGACGCCTCGAGTTCGGCCAGGCGCTGCTTGAGGTGCCAGGCCACGAGCATGCCGGGCAGCTCATCGGCGTGCAGGGATGATTGGATATAGATCTTGCCATCGGCTTTTTCCGGGCCGAAGTGAAAGCTGTGGATCTTGCGTGCTGTCCCCGGCAGCGGGGCCAGCAGGTCATGGATCTGGTGGCGCATTTGCGTGTATGTCCTGGAACGGAAGCCTTAGTGGGTCGGCCCGAGAAAGGCCAGCCAGCGGCGCTCGGCGAGGCGGAAGAGGCCCACCAGTGCAAACGTGACGGTCAGGTAGATCAACGCGGCGATCCCGAACGACTGGAACGTCAGGAACGTGGCCGAGTTGGCATCCCGCGCGACTTTCAACACGTCTGGAACGGTAGCGGTGAACGCCACGGTCGTCGAGTGCAGCATCAGGATCACTTCGTTGCTGTAATACGGCAACGACCGGCGCAGGGCCGACGGCATGATCACGTAGGCGTAGAGTTTCCAGCCGGTCAGGCCGTAAGCCTTGGCCGCTTCGACCTCGCCATGGTTCATGCTGCGGATCGCCCCGGCGAAAATCTCCGTGGTGTAGGCGCAGGTGTTCAAGGCGAAGGCCAGGATCGTGCAGTTCATCGCGTCGCGAAAGAAACTGTCGAGCAGGGGTTGGGCGCGTACGGCCTCGATGCTGTAGATGCCGGTGTAGCAGATCAGCAGTTGGATGTAGAGCGGCGTGCCACGGAACAGGTAGGTGTAGAACTGCACGGGCCAGCGGACGTAGAACTTGGGTGAAACCCGGGCGATGGACAGCGGGATCGACACCACGAAGCCGATCAGCAACGAAGCGCTGAGCAGCCACAGGGTCATCGCCAGGCCGGTGATGTTGACGCCGTCGCTGTAGAGAAACGGTCGCCAGTATTCCTGCAGGAGTTCGATCATCGCACGGCCTCCCGGGCTCCAGCGGCGTAGCGGCGTTCAAGCCAGCGCAGGATGACATTGGATGCGCTGGTGATCAGCAGATAGATCAGCGCCGCGAGCACGAGGAAGTAGAACAGCTGGTAGGTACTCTTGCCCGCGTCCTGGGCCGCCTTGACCAGATCGGCCAGGCCGATGATCGACACCAGGGCGGTGGCCTTGAGCATCACCATCCAGTTGTTGCCAATGCCTGGCAGGGCAAAGCGCATCATTTGCGGGAACACCACGTAGCGGAAACGCTGGCCACGCTTGAGGCCATAGGCCGTGGCCGCTTCGACCTGCCCGCGAGGCACCGCGAGGATCGCGCCGCGAAAGGTTTCGGTGAAATAAGCGCCATAAATGAAGCCAAGGGTGATCACCCCGGCGCCGAATGGGTTGATCTCGATGTATTCCCATTCCATGAAATCAGTAAAGGATGTCAGCCAGGTTTGCAGGCTGTAGAAAATCAGCAGCATCAGCACCAGGTCCGGCACGCCGCGAATCAGCGTGGTGTAGAGCTGGGCTGGAACACGCAGCAGCTTGAGGCTGGACAGCTTGGCGCTGGCGCCCAGCAGGCCGAGCAAGACGCTTAACAGCAAGGACAGGGCAGAAAGCTTGATCGTCATCCAGGTGCCTTGCATCAGCAGCGGGCCGAAGCCCTGCAGGCTGAAGGCCGAGAGCCCCAGATTTTGTAGGAGTTGTTCGAACATGGAAGGTGCCTTTGGCAGAAAAAAAGTGCCCACCCGAAACCGGGTGGGCACCGCACATTATTTGCCGCTGTACAGATTCAGATCGCCAAAGTGTTTTTTCTGGATTTCGGCGTACTTGCCGTCGTCGTGTAACGCTTTGATACCTTTATCCAAAAGTGCCTTCAGCTCTTTGTTACCTTTCTTGATACCGATAGCGGTCTTGGATGGCAGCAGTTCGCTGTCCACTGGCTTGCTGACTTCGTAGCCTTCGCCTTTTGGCGACTTCAGGAAGCCCAGTTCAGCCTGGAGCATGTCCTGGATCGCAGCATCGAGACGGCCCGAGGTCAGGTCAGCGTAGACCTGGTCCTGGTTCTGGTAGGCCTGGGTCTTGACGCCGGCCTTGTCCAGCACGGCCTTGGCGTACGCTTCCTGGATGGTGCCTTGTTCGTAGCCGACGGTCTTGCCCTTGAGCGAGGCAACGTCTTCGCTCAGGCCCGAACCTTCCTTGAATACATAAGCCGTTGGGCCGGAGAACAGCTCGCTGGTGAAGTCGATGGCTTTTTCACGGGCCGGGGTCACGGTCATGGACGAGATCACGCCGTCGAATTTATTGGCCTTGAGGCCCGGGATCATGCCGTCGAAATCACTCTCGACCCATTTGCATTTAACCTTCAGTTCTTCGCAGATCGCGTTGCCCAGGTCGATGTCGAAACCGACCAGGCTGCCGTCGGCGGCCTTGGATTCGAAAGGCGCGTAGGACGGGTCGACACCAAAACGCAGTTCCTTGTATTCCTTGGCCGTGGCAGCGCCAGCAGCCATGCACAATGCCAGTGCAGAAAGGGTCAGCAGTGCTTTTTTCATTATTGAGTCCCTAAAACCAATTTGAGCGCTTGTGGCGCGTTGGATTGTTACCGGTGAAGGTCTGAACGGTATGACGGCATAAAGGTAGCAATTTCCGAACCATAGTGCCGAACAAGTGTTTTAAAAGCACTGGCGGCAGGAGACGGAACGCGATGGTGCGCGAGGGTGAGCGTACATCAAAAAACGCACCGGGATGGAGCGTGCGTTGCTATTTCAGCAAGTCCTGAAGCGTTGCCAGGGTGTCGGCTTCTTCGACGGTTTTATCCTGGCGCCAGCGCAACATCCGCGGGAAGCGCACGGCGATGCCGCTCTTGTGGCGCTTGGACAGGGCGATGCCTTCGAAGCCCAGTTCGAACACCAGGGTTGGCGTCACGCTGCTCACCGGGCCGAATTTTTCCACGGTGGTCTTGCGCACGATGCTGTCGACCTGGCGCATCTCTGCATCGGTCAGCCCGGAATAGGCCTTGGCGAAAGGCACCAGCGAGCGTTCGCGACTGCCCGGTGGGTTGTCCCATACTGCGAAGGTGTAGTCGCTATACAGGCTGGCGCGTCGGCCATGGCCGCGTTGGGCGTAGATCAGCACCGCATCGACGCTGAACGGATCGATTTTCCATTTCCACCACACGCCCATGTCCTTGGTCCGACCGACGCCGTACAGCGCGTCGCGCGCCTTGAGCATCATGCCTTCGACGCCGAGGCTGCGGGAGGCTTCGCGCTGGCGGGCGAGGTCGAGCCAGTCCCGGCCGGTCACGACGGGCGACGGCAACAGGACCGGGCTGTGGCAGCGGGCAACCAGTGTTTCCAACTGCTCGCGACGCTCGGCCTGGGGCCGGCTGCGCCAGTCCTCGCCTTGCCATTCCAGCAAGTCATAGGCCATCACCACCACGGGGGCGTCTTCGAGGATTTTCTTGCCCAGGGTCTTGCGGCCGATGCGTTGTTGCAACAAAGCGAAGGGTTGCACCGCCGGTTGCAGCGGTGCCTGCGGGTCGAAGGCGTCCTCGGTGGCCGCTTGCGGGGCTTTCCAGACCACGATTTCGCCATCGATTACCGTGCCGTCGGGCAACGCCTGGACCAGTGGATGCAATTCCGGGAATCGTTCCGTGACCAGGTCCTCGCCGCGTGACCAGACCCACAAGTGGCCATCGCGCTTGATCACCTGGGCGCGGATCCCGTCCCATTTCCATTCCACCTGCCAATCACTGGCCGGCCCCAGCAGGGCGTCGAATTGCTCCACCGGTTGCGACAAGGCGTGCGCCAGGAAAAACGGATAGGGCTGGCCGCCGCGCTGGGCATGTTCATCATCGGACTCGACGGCGATCAGCTTGAGGTAGCTGGCCGCCGTGGGGCGATGGGACAGATCGGTGTAGCCCACCAATCGTTGGGCCACCCGTTTGCTGTCCAGCCCGGCCATGCTCGCCAGGGCCCGGGTTACCAACAGCTTGGACACGCCGACGCGGAAACTGCCGGTGATGAGCTTGATGCAGAGCATCAGGCTCGGCCGGTCGAGCTGCGCCCACAGCGCCGGAAGCCGTTCAGCCAGGACTTCGGGCGATTCACCGCGCAGGGGCAGCAGTTTTTCTTCGATCCACAGCGCCAGGCCTTCGTCGGAGCTGTAGGACGATTCGGGCAAGACCAGGGAAATGGTCTCGGCCAGGTCGCCCACGGCCTGGTAACTTTCCTCGAACAGCCAGAGCGACAACCCGGACACCCCGACTGCCAGCTCCCGAAGGATCTTCACCGGTACCAACTGCCGTGGACGGCCACCGGAAAGGAAATACACCGCCCAAGCGGCATCTTCCGGCGGTGCCTTGCCGAAATAATCTCGCATGGCGGCAAGCTTGGCGTTGCTGGAAGTGGTGGCGTCCAGTTCAGCGTAGAGCTCGGCGAAAGCCTTCATGAAGCCTCCTTGCCACTGACGGGCGCCTGGGCGAGGTCTTCTTCGTCGTCGCCGTACTCGGTGGTAAAACCCTGGGCGTCGAGGCCTTGTTCGCAGAGATGGCGCACCAGCACGGCGACCGAACCGTGGGTGACCATGACCCGCTCGGCGCCGGTCTGTTCGATGGCCCAGAGCAGGCCGGGCCAGTCGGCGTGGTCGGAAAGTACAAACCCACGATCGACGCCGCGGCGCCGACGCGTGCCGCGCAAGCGCATCCAGCCACTGGCGAAGGCGTCGCTGTAATCACCGAAACGACGCATCCAACTGCTGCCACCGGCGGAGGGCGGGGCGATGACTAGCGCCTGGCTCATGATCGGGTCGTTCTTTTTGAAGTCGCCGGCGTATAGGGTTGGCGGCAGTTGAATGCCTGCTTCGCGATAGACCCGATTCAACGGCTCCACCGCACCGTGGGCGAGGATCGGCCCGAGGCCGGCATCGATGCCGTGGAGAATCCGCTGGGCCTTGCCGAAGGAATAGCAGAACAGCACGCTGGCCCGGCCGGCGGCGATGTTTCCTCGCCACCACTGGTTGATTTCCTCGAAGACCTGCGCCTGTGGCTGCCAGCGATAGATCGGCAGGCCGAAGGTGGATTCGGTGATGAACGTATGGCATTTCACCGGCTCGAACGGTGCGCAGGTGCCGTCGGGCTCGACTTTATAGTCCCCCGAGGCGACCCACACTTCGCCCTCGTATTCCAACCTGACCTGGGCCGAGCCCAGCACATGGCCGGCGGGGTGAAAGCTCAGGGTCACGCCGTGATGTTGCAAGGGTTCGCCATACGGCAGGGTTTGCAGGTTGATGTCCTGGCCCAGTCGCGAGCGGAGAATGCCTTCGCCGGGTGACGCGGCCAGGTAGTGCTGGTTGCCGCCACGGGCATGGTCGCCGTGGGCGTGGGTGATGACCGAGCGTTCCACCGGGCGCCACGGGTCGATGTAGAAATCTCCTGGCGGACAGTACAGGCCTTCGGGGCGGGCAATGACAAGATCCATGCGGTCACCGGGGCGATGGGCTTGTCAGGTAGAGGCGGGGGCGGGCGGAGAAGTTCGATCGTTTTGGCGGCCAGAGCTGACCCTGGACCTGTTGGGGAGATACTTAAAGTGCGCTGGAACCATCGTGGCGAGGGAGCTTGCTCCCGCTCGACTGCGCAGCAGTCGCAGAAAATTGGGGCCGCTACGCCCGAAGCGTCGGACCGACCCAGCGGGAGCAAGCTCCCTCGCCACGGTGGTAGGTGTCCGTCTATTTACCGGGCACCAACGTCAACCGTGTCTTGCCATACGCCCGGTCGAAGTTCTGCGGTTGCAACGGCAGGCTTTGATATTGCGCCTTGATCCACGGATCGATGCCATTGAGGTAGTTCGGGCTGGCCGGGTTGCCCGATTGGCCGGCGCCGCCCTGGATCGTCAACGGCTCCGGTTGGCTGAAATCGACAATAAAGCGCAGGGCAGGTGCCAGGGCTGTGTTGAAGTCCTGGCCCCACGCGAACGCGGCGCCATTGAGCGTGGTGCCGTCACCGCCGGCCGCCAGCGGGCCGCGTACGACCTGGCCATTGCTGTTTTTCCACTCGTAGCGATGCAGTTTGCCCCACTGCCAGGCGCTGCGATCGCTGCCCAATTGGCTCTCGCCGACAGTGATGGCCGCTGCCAGGCTGCGAGCCAGGATCACGGCCTTGTCTTCTTTCTGCGGGGTGCGCGCGTCGTCCCAGAACGGGCTGTCCTCGCGACCGAGCAGGTGATCGGACTGGGCCGAATAGGACCGTTGGCCGTTTGCTACGAGCGCTTTCCATGCCGGGCTGCTTTCAGGGCCCAGTTCGTCGAGGAACGTCTGTTTCATGCTTTCTTGCAGGAACAGCTCGTAGATCGCCGCGTCGGTGGACACTGGGCTGAGCCTGCCATCGAATGCCATCAGCCGGGTGTACGCCTCGCGCGCCTTGGCCCGGTCCGCCACCGGCAGGGCCTCGATCGCCTGTTTCAGTGGCTGGGCCATGCCTGGGGCTTCGAGGACTTTCTTGAGCTTGGCCGCGAAGGTCGTGGTCTGGTCATATTGCATGGCGCTCAGGCTGCGGGCGTCGTGCTTGCCGGCGCCGGCCAGTTCGGCCAGGCGCTCGCCACGCTCCGGCGCCGCCCAGGAGTTAGATAATTGCATGCCGTAGCCATGGGGAATGACCCGTTGGTTGGTGGTGCCGAGCCAACCTTGGGCCGGGTCCTGGTCGTAGGGGTGCAGCATCGGGTCGGCATAACCGTCCCAGTCATAGCGACCCTCCCAGCCGGGCGATGGCAGCAGCCCTTCGCCTTCGCGGCGGTTGGGGTAACGACCGGTCACTTGCCAGCCGATATTGCGCGCGTCGGCAAACACCATGTTCACCGCCAGGGCGCGGATCTCCCGGCTGGCATCCGAGGCTTTCTCGACGTTTTGCGAGCGCGACAGATCGAAGAACGCATCCAGGGTCTTGTCGTCGGCGAAACTCGGCAATTGCAAGGCCAGCCCCAGGCCGTTGGCCATGGCCGGGCCCTGGGCGCTGTTGAGCAAAGGTCCGTGGCGGGTTTCGTACACCGCTTCACGAATGGACCGTTGACCTTTGATGAAATAGGTTTCGTTGCGTACGGTCGCCGGCTGCCATTTGCCATTGACTTCGTAGGACAGGCCATTGCCCTGGCGTCGGATTTTTTCCAGGAACAGGTCCTGGTTGTCGCCCAGGACGCTGGTCATGCTCCACGCCACGTGGCCGTTGAAGCCCGCGAGAATCATCGGAATCCCTGCCACGGAAAGCCCGGCCGCCTGGTACTTGGGCGCGCGGATCTGCACTGGGCTCCAGAGCGACGGCACGCCCAGCGGGCCTTGATTGTCGCTGGCCAGCAGGCTCTTGCCGTTGCGGCTGCGTTGCGGGGCGATGGCCCAGTTGCTCGAAAACGCTGCGCCCAACAGGTTCAGGTCGGCCAACTGAGCGCCAGCCTTGCTGATGTCGTCCAGGCCGGGAACCTGGCCATTGAGCCGGACGCCCTGAAGCTTGTCGGCTTCCGCCACGGGCAGCGGCTCATCCGGGTAGGACGGGCTCAGCCAGGCCAGTTTGTCGTTGGTGACGGTCTGGGCCAGCACCAGGGTGGCGATTTCTTCCGGCAAGTTGGCCGATTGGCTGAAATTCAGCAGGCAGAACAGCAGCGCCGAGTCTTCGGGTTTCCAGTATTCGGGTTTATAGCCGGTGGCCGCCAAGTCCGCCGGCAACTTGTCCCGATAGCGGAACAAGTAGGCGTTGACGCCGCGGGCATAGACTTCAAAGAAACGCTTGAGGCGTGGCGATGACGCCTTGTACAGCTCGTCGGCGCTTTTCTTCAGGTTAACCGCCCGCATGTAACGGTCGATATCCAGCCGTTCGGCACCGGACATTTCCGCCAGCCGGCCTTGGGCAAGCAGGCGCAGGGTCGCCATCTGCGTGATCCGATCGCTGGCGTGGACATAGCCGAGGGCGAACAAGGCGTCGTGGAAACTGTTGCTTTCGATCAGCGGCATGCCCATGGCGTTGCGCCGGACCGAGACATTCTGCGCCAGCCCCTTGAGCGGTTGCACGCCGGTGGTGGGCGGGACAGTGTCCTGGGTGTTCCAGGCTTGGCAACCGCTCAAGCCGAGCACGCTGGCCACTGCTGCGGCAACGCCGAGCTTGGGAATGAAAGAAATAGAGGCTGGCGAGGCCATGGCAAAGCTCCTGCGGGAGGGGGTGGCACCAATAAAGGCGCTACGTTAGTGAGCAGGAGAAGGGCGCGCAAGCGGGCGGTGGGTTATTTATCGATTTGCCGATGAAAGCCAGCGGCGAAGCCCGCAGGCCGATATTCGTTTTTGTTCGAAGACTTGCCTACGGCAGGGCGTGATGCTCAAGTGTGGGCATTCAATGACCGCGCAAGGGAAACCGGCATGGAGCTACAGAACGACGCAGCGCTGATCCTTATCGATCAGCAAAAAGGCATCCTCCACCCCAGGCTTGGGCCTCGCAACAACCCCGAGGCAGAGCTGCGCATGCTGGAGCTGCTGGTTTTCTGGCGAGACACGGCACGGCCGGTGATTCACGTCCATCACTTGTCCCGCTCACCGGACTCGGTGTTCTGGCCAGGGCAATCGGGCGTGGAGGTCCAGCCACGGTTCGCACCATTGGCCGGGGAACGCTTGGTCGAGAAGCAGGTGCCGGATGCCTTTTGCGGCACGACGCTGGAGGCTGATTTACGCAGTGCCGGAATCGGGCAACTGGTGATCGTAGGCGTTGCAACGAACAATTCGGTGGAATCCACCGCTCGCACGGCCGGTAACCTTGGGTTCGACACCTGGGTGGCGGAGGACGCCTGCTTCACCTTCGACAAGGCCGATTACTTCGGCAATGCCCGTTCGGCTGCCGAGGTGCATGGGATGTCCCTGGCGAATCTGCACGGGGAATACGCGACGGTGGGGAGTGTGAAGCAGATTTTGCAGGCGGGCTGATAGATGGGAGGTCTATGGGGTGGCCTCATCGCGAGCAAGCTCGCTCCCACAGGATGGACTCAAAGTCCGCGCCGTAACGGTGTGGGAGCGAGCTTGCTCGCGATGACGGTCTAGCAGGCTAAAAAACCTTGAGCCATCAAGCCCCGTGGCACTTCTTGAATTTCTTGCCGTTGCCGCAAGGGCAAGGATCGTTGCGGCCTACGTCCTTCAGGGCGTTGCGCACGGGTTCCTGGTGAGCGTGGCCGCAGTTCGGGCCGTGGACATGGCCGTGATCATGATCGTGGTGATGGTCATGATCATGGTTGCAATCAGGGCCGTGGACGTGGGGTTGCTGGGTCATCGGGGTTACTCCGCAATTAAATCGGCGGCGATTATCACGCCATTGCGCTCCAGGTGCACGTAGTGGGCGATGAATAAACCGGTTTCCAGCTCACCTTCCAGGCGATAGGGGATCTGCTCCCGGGGTTTTTCCAGCAGCTTCACCACCTCTCGTACCTGCGGCCACAGGTTGGTGCGAACCGGCACTTTGAAATAACCGCTGTGTCCGGGGCCGACTGTGAACCAGTGTTCATGCTCGCCTTCGGTCAGCAAGAGATCGCCCAGATGGACCCGGTAGGTCATGCCGCGCACGGTGAGATCGCTGTCGCCGGGGTTGTCGACGCGAAAGTGCAGCATGAACCTCTGTTCCACCAGGCGCGCCCGCACCACCTCGACCTTGACCAGGTGAACTTGTGGTTCAGGGCCTTCGTCACCTCGCCAGGACGCGCAACCGCTGAGCCCGACGAACAGTAGCAGGCAAGTGACGCGTAGCCATTGGGATGTGTGGGTCATGTCCGTGCCTCTGGTTTAAACCCAGTCTAGTATCCCGGCCAGCGGACGAGCGTCGGACGTTTCCGAAATCAGCGATTGAAATATCCGGCGCAGCATTTTTTGAATTTATGCCCGCTGCCACAGGGGCAACCGTCGTTGCGGCCGATCTTGACCGGCACGGTGGGGTCGATGAAGTACCAACGCCCGCCGTTCTGCACGAACGAGGACTGTTCGCGGTGGCTGTGCTCTCCCTGGCCGTCGTGCCAGCGTGCGGTGAACGTGACGAAGGCGTGTTCCGGTTGGCCGCCGAACACTTCGCTGCTTTCCACTTCCAGCCCCAGCCAGGTGCTCCTGGCACTCCATTCGCTGATCGACCGGCGATCAAGGCCATCCTGCTGTGCCGGCAGCGTGGTGCTGACCAGGTAATCCACCAGGCCCAGCACATAGGCGCTGTAGCGCGAGCGCATCAACGCTTCGGCGCAGGGCGCGGGATGGCCGTCGTGGTAACGGCCGCAGCAGGCGTCCAACGGGTTGCCACTGCCGCAAGGGCAAATGGTCGTATGCAGGCTTGTATCCACAGCTACCACCAATATTTTCCAAAATTTTCGGGGTTAGCCCAGAAGCGTGAGTTGAGCCAGTCGGGGACTTGCTTGTATTCAAGCAGGTCGTAGGTAAACAGGGTCAACACCTGCTCCTCGCGCTGGAACCGCTCGCTGGCTTGCAGGGCCAAGGAAAAAAAATCCGTCTCTTGCCAGCCGCAGGCGTTGAGGTCGGCCAGTACCGCAATCCGGCTGGCGTTGAGGTTGCGGATGCCGCCCAACAGGTTCAGACCGTCGCGCTTGGGCAAATGCTCCAGGCAATCGAGCGCCAAGGCGAGGTCGAAACGCCGCGCCGCCACCTCCGCCGGTAGCGCGCCGGGGCCGGCGTGGACCACTTCGGTACCGGGATGGGCCTGCTGGAACGCCTCCAGGGCCGGGAAACTGCCGGCGCCGATCAGCAGCAGCGTTTGCGGGGCGTAACGGTCAAGCACGGCGGCCAGGGCTTGCTGGGGTGTACGCGAAGAGATGGCAACGGTCATCGAAGTTCCTCAATCAGAACTGCCACGATAGCGTGCGCTGGGATCACGGCCTAGAGCGGTTGTCATTAAAACTCATCGAAACGCCGCAAACACGGGCCCAAACTGGATGTGGCCAGCTGCTGGCGCAGATCGACAGTCGGGTCTTTACTCCCCTGAATCGGCGCAAAAGCCGATCCTTCAAGGAGAAAACCCGATGAGCATAGTTCGGACAGCGTTACCCCTGGTGCTGGTAACCAGCGTGTTGACTGGTTGCGCAGGTTTGCAGAAAACCGACTGGCCGACCTGTGCGGCCGTCGGGGGAGCAATCGGTGCGGGGTTAGGCGCCATCGAAAGTACTTCCTGGGCTGGCGGCGGCGCCTTGTACGTGGGCGGCATGGCGGCGGCTTACTGCTGGGTGCATGGCGATGGCGATGAAGACGGCGACGGTGTTCCGGACAGCCGCGACAAATGCCCAGGCACACCGAAGGGCGTGCAGGTCGACGCCGACGGTTGCCCACCGCCCGCCCCGGCGCCAATGGCCGAGGAACCGGTGGTGGTCAAGGAGGAAACCATCGTCGTGCGTGACGTGCATTTCGAATTCAACAAGGCCACGCTGACGTCGACTGATAAAGAAGTGTTGAACACCATTGCGACCCGGTTGAAGCAGGAAACCTCCACCGCGCAACTGAGTGTGACGGGCCACACCGACAGCGTCGGCACCGATGCCTACAACCAGAAGCTGTCGGAAAAACGCGCCAATTCGGTGGTGCAGTACCTGATCGACAGCGGCGTGCCTCGCGCCAGTTTCGTCTCGGTATCCGGCGCCGGGGAAAGCCAGCCGGTGGCGGACAACAAAACCGCTGATGGCCGGGCGATGAACCGCCGTACCGAAATCAAGATAAACCGCTGAAACCCTCGTCATCCGCGGCTTGTACAGTCGCGGATGCGGGTCTTTACTCCTGTGTGACCGGTATGGGCCGGTGACACAGGAGCATTCATCATGAAGGTCCTCATCAAGCTTGGCTTGCCGGTACTGCTCGCGAGCAGTTTGTTGTCCGGTTGCGCCACTCACAGCGATGGCAGTGCACCACTCAATCAACGTACCTGGCCGATCTGCAGCCTGATCGGCGGGCTCGTCGGCGGCGGGCTGGGCGCCATCGAAAGCACTGGCTGGGCGGCTGGCGGCGCCGCGTTGGGGCTGCTTGGCGGAGGCTTGATCTGTTACGCCCAGGATGGCGATGAAGACGACGATGGCGTGTTCGATCGTCGCGACCGTTGCCCCGACACACCGGCCAACACGCCCGTTGAACACCACGGTTGCCCGTTGCCGCAATACCCCGCCAGCGCACCGCCGGACGAACCGCAGACGCCGGGCAGTGAGGTCATCACCCTGAATGATGCCGGCAAGGTGCTGTTCGAGTTCGATCAATCCGATCTCACTCCGGCGGCTCGAAGCCAGCTCGACGCATTGATGGACACGTTGAGCCACGCCAACGTCGCGAGTATCCGCGTGGTCGGCCATACCGACGGTGTCGGCACCGACGCCTATAACCAGAGGCTTTCCGAGCGCCGGGCCGGCAGCGTCGTGGAGTACCTGCTGACCCAGGGCTTGGCGCCGGCAAAAGTCACCAGTGAGGGCAAGGGCGAAAGTGAACCGGTGGCGGACAACGAGACCGATGAAGGTCGCGCCCAGAACCGTCGGGTCGAACTGCATATCCAGCGCTGATACCGTTGTTACAACGGGCCAGAGCGGTCGGCTCGCTAAATTAAATTTGCCCGGCCCTCTGGCTTATCCTTTGCGCGAGCCGTTACTGTTCACGCAAAGAATAATGTCGACCGGGGGGCTTATGAAGGTGTTTTGGGGGCTGGGGCGCTTGCTGACGCTGGTGTTCTGGCTGGTAGTGCTGGTCAATCTGCTCTTCCCGTTTGTCCATCCGCTGCACGTCCTGGTCAACCTCGCCGGGGCACTGCTGTTGGCGGTCCATTTGCTTGAGTTGTTGTTGTTCAGGGCACAATTTCGCGGGCGTCCCGCTCCGGGCCGTGATCGCCTCCGAGTGCTGTTGTTCGGCATCTTCCACTTGCAAACCCTTCCGACCGCGCCAGAGGCTTCCCATGCGTAAATTGTGTCTTCTCGCAGCACTTGTCTGTCCGTTGGCGTCTGCCCAAGTGGTCCAGGTAGAAAGCAACTCATTGATGCGCTTGCCGAACACGACCAGTTCGCTGGCCCTGGAACGTTTGGAAGTGGCCGACTACGGCACGCTGTTGGTGCCTTCGAACGTAACGCAACTGTCCATCGCTGAGCTGCGCCTGGGGCGCGAGGCGCGTATTGCAATCGTGCCGGCGCAACAGGCATTGGACCTGAAGGTGAACCAGGCAGAACTGGACGAAGGCAGCCAGATCACCGCTCGCGGCGCGCCAGGCACTTATACGAACGCGGCGCGGCCGGGGCGTAATCTCAACCTGCGCTTCAATGTGTTGAACGCGCCGCTGCTGTCAGTGGATGCCCGTGGCGGGAGCGGTGCGCCAGGCTATGTGGGGCTCGACGGCGCCAACGGGCAAGCCCCGGGGTGTACCTGGGGTTCGGCAGGTCGCGGCGCCGACGGCAGCAATGGTGGCGACGGCCAGCCGGGCGCCGCCGGTGCGCTGGTGCGGCTCGAATTGCCTCGCACTTATCCCGATGAGCAGATCAAGGTCATGGTGGACGGCGGCGCCGGCGGCAAGCCCGGGCACGGTGGCAAGCCCGGCGCAGGCGGGAAGGCCAAGGGATGCCTGGTCTATACCGCCGACGGGGGCAAGAGCGGTCGGCCTGGCGCCGATGGCCAGCCCGGGCCTGCCGGAGCGGCGGGCGCGGTGACGGTGCAACGGTTCTGATATAAAACAGGAACCGGACCTGTGGGAGGCCAATGGGTTGTTTAAAACATTGGCCGCGCCGCACCGATCGCCACCACCAGCAAGCCGATCAACAGATTGATACCTACCAATCGGCGAATCTTGCCCAGCATCGCCGCGCCCGTCGGCCAATCCTGGGCCGTCACGGCGGCGCGCAATGCCGGCAGTTGCAGGCCCTGGATGCGAATGAACAGGGCCGTCATCACGATATACAGCCCCATCATCACCTGGACATAACGTGGCGCGGTTTCGAAGCCGGCGAAGCGCATGTGGATCAGCCCCACGCCGCTGATCGGCAAAAGTACGACCGCCACCCAGACCCAGACGAAAAAACGCTGAAACACTTCTACCCATAACTTGAGCCGGGCAGGGCCCTCCAGCGCCGTGATTGCGGCGGGGCGCAGGACCATCCAGGCGAAAAACATGCCGCCGACCCAGATCAGGGCCGCCAGTAAATGCAGGGTGTAGACGAGGGCAAAGGGTGTCATCGGGTCACTCCGTTCTGCGCAGGATTCATTAGCGGGGTATGATAGCCGCCGATTCGAACCACTGAAAATTTATCCAGCGTTTTTAGCGCCCGACCATTCATGATCAGCACCGAACTCAAAACCACGATCCAGGGCGCCTATTCGCGTTTTCTCGAAGCCAAGAGCCTCAAGCCGCGATATGGCCAGCGCCTGATGATTGCCGAAGTGGCAAAAGTCCTGGGTGCCATCGACACCGACGACGAGGGCCGGCGCAGTGGCGAGCCCGCCGTAGTGGCGGTGGAGGCCGGCACCGGTACCGGCAAGACCGTGGCCTACAGCCTGGCGGCGATTCCCAGTGCCAAGGCCGCCGGCAAGCGCCTGGTGATCGCCACGGCCACCGTCGCCCTGCAGGAGCAGATCGTCTACAAGGACCTGCCCGACCTGATGCGCAACAGCGGGCTGAACTTCACCTTCGCGCTGGCCAAGGGCCGCGGGCGCTACCTGTGCCTGTCCAAGCTCGACATGCTGCTGCAGGAAGGCCAGGCCCAGACCGCCACGGCCCAGCTGTTCGAAGAGGAAGGCTTCAAGATCGAGGTCGACGAGGCCAGCCAGAAACTGTTCACCAGCATGATCGAGAAACTGGCCGGCAATAAGTGGGACGGCGACCGCGACAGCTGGTCCACGGCGCTGGAAGACGCCGACTGGTCGCGCCTGACCACGGACCACAGCCAGTGCACCAACCGTCACTGCCCTAACTTCGGCCAATGTGCTTTCTACAAGGCTCGCGAAGGCATGGGCAAGGTCGATGTGATCGTCACCAACCACGACATGGTCCTGGCCGACTTGGCCCTGGGCGGCGGTGCGGTGCTGCCGGATCCGCGCGATACGATCTACGTGTTCGACGAAGGCCACCACCTTCCGGACAAGGCCATCGGCCATTTCGCCCATTACACCCGGCTGCGCTCCACCGCCGACTGGCTGGAAAGCACCGCCAAAAACCTCACCAAGCTGCTGGCCCAGCACCCGCTACCAGGTGACCTGGGCAAGTTCATCGAGCAGGTGCCCGAGCTGGCGCGGGAAATCAAGACGAACCAGCAGTTCATGTTCACCGCGTGCGAGCAGGTGGCTGACTTCAAGCCTGGCGAAGACGTAGAGGGTCGGGAGCGGCCACGCCATCGGTTTGTCGGAGGGGTGATTCCCGAGCACATGCGCGAGATGGGCATCGAGCTCAAGAAGGGCTTCGCGCGCCTGACCGACCTGTTCACGCGCCTGACCGATCTGCTCAAGGAAGGCATGGATGGCGAGGTCAATATCGGCATCGCCAGCAACCAGGCCGAGGAATGGTACCCCTTGTTCGGCAGCCTGCTGTCCCGCTCACAGGGCAACTGGGAGCTGTGGACGGCCTTTACCACCGAAGACCCGGAAGATAACCCGCCGATGGCGCGTTGGCTGACCTTGGCCGAAAGTGGTTCGCTGTTCGATATCGAGGTCAATGCCAGCCCGATCCTGGCGGCGGACATGCTGCGGCGCAACCTGTGGAACGTGGCCTACGGCGCGCTGGTGACGTCCGCCACGCTGACTGCGCTGGGCACGTTCGACCGTTTCCGCATGCGCGCCGGCTTGCCGAAAATCGCCGTGACTGCCGTGGTCCCGAGCCCGTTCCACCATGCCGATGCCGGCGTATTGCGAGTCCCCGACCTCAAGGCCGACCCACGGGACGCCGCGGCCCATACTGCCGCGATCATCCGTGACTTGCCGGACCTGGTGGAAGGTTCGCGAGGCACCCTCGTGCTGTTCTCCTCGCGCAAGCAGATGCAGGACGTATTCGACGGCCTCGACCGTGACTGGCGCAAGCAAGTGTTCATCCAGGGCAACCTGTCGAAGCAGGAGACCCTGAACAAGCACAAGGCGCGGGTGGACGGCGGCGACTCCAGCGTGCTCTTTGGCCTGGCAAGTTTTGCCGAAGGCGTCGACTTGCCCGGTGCCTATTGCGAGCACGTGGTGATCGCGAAAATACCGTTCTCGGTCCCGGACGACCCGGTTGAAGCGGCGCTCGCCGAATGGATCGAAGCCCGGGGCGGCAATCCTTTCATGGAAATCTCCGTGCCGGACGCCTCGCTGAAACTGGTCCAGGCCTGCGGTCGCTTGCTGCGTACCGAGGAAGACCGCGGGACCATCACCTTGCTCGACCGCAGGCTGGTGACCCAACGTTATGGCAAGGCCATCCTTAACGCGCTGCCACCGTTCCGGCGGGAGATCTCCTGATACACCTGGCGAAGGGGCCTTTCGTGGCGAGGAAGCAAGCTCCCTCGTCAGAAGACAGTGTTTAACCAACCGTCTCACGAAGGTTTCCAAAAGCCTCAATGGCTGAAACAATGCCAGCCAGATGAAAAAGCCTTTGTTTCAAGGGAGTTGCGGGTGCAAATTCAAGGCCATTACGAACTTCAATTCGAAGCGGTGCGTGAAGCGTTCGCGGCGTTGTTCGACAATCCCCAGGAGCGCGGCGCGGCGCTGTGTATCCAGGTGGGTGGCCGCACGGTCATCGATCTCTGGGCCGGCACCGCCGACAAGGATGGCCATGAAGCTTGGCACAGCGACACTATCGCCAATCTGTTTTCCTGCACCAAGACATTCACTGCGGTAACCGCCTTGCAACTGGTGGCCGAAGGCAAGTTGCAACTGGACGCGCCGGTCGCTCGCTACTGGCCTGAGTTTGCGGCGGCGGGCAAGCAATCCGTCACCCTGCGCCAGTTGCTCTGCCATCAGGCCGGCCTACCGGCGCTGAGGGAATTGATGGCGCCCGCGTCACTTTACGACTGGCAAACCATGGTCGATGCCTTGGCCGCTGAAACACCTTGGTGGACGCCCGGCGAGGGCCACGGTTATGCCGCGATCACGTACGGCTGGTTGGTCGGCGAAGTGTTGCGCAGGGCCGATGGCCGCGGTCCGGGCGAGTCCATCGTGGCCCGGGTTGCCAAACCGCTGGGGCTGGACTTCCACGTCGGTCTGGCCGATGCAGAGTTCCATCGCGTGGCACATATCGCGCGCGGCAAGGGCAATGTCGGTGATGCCGCGGCCCAGCGCCTGTTGCAGGTCACGATGCGCGAACCGACGGCCATGACCACCCGGGCCTTCACCAACCCGCCATCAATCATGACGAGCACCAACAAACCAGAATGGCGGCGCATGCAGCAGCCGGCGGCGAACGGCCATGGCAACGCCCGCAGTCTCGCCGGGTTCTACGCCGGCCTGCTGGACGGCAGTCTGCTGGAAGGTGAAATGCTCGACGAACTGACTCGCCAGCACAGTTTTGGCGAGGATAAGACGTTGTTGACCCAGACCCGTTTCGGCCTCGGTTGCATGTTGGATCAACCGGATGTGCCAAACGCCACCTACGGCCTCGGGCCGCAGGCATTCGGTCATCCCGGGGCAGGGGGCTCCATCGGTTTTGCCGATCCTGAGCATGACGTTGCGTTCGGTTTCGTGACCAACACGCTCGGGCCCTACGTCTTGATGGACCCGCGTGCGCAGAACCTTGCGCGGGTGCTTGCCACTTGTCTATAAAACGCCGTTGACGGTAGTGGGTACAGGAACCAGGTGTTCTTTTCGCTTTCCAAGCGTCTGTTTATGCGGCCGGAACATGGCCTTTGTTTTTTACTCCAGATCATTTTTGTGGATATCCAATGTCATCGAATAAAACCCTCGCTCTGGCGCTGTGCTTCGCTATTACCGGTTGCGCACAAAACCCACAAAATGATGCCGAGGGCGGCAGTGGTTGGTGGCCGTTCGGTTCCTCCGACAAGGTTGCGACCAAGGAGGCGGCCCCGCAGGCCCCTTTGAAACCCGCCGCGGTGGCGCCGCAAGCCAAGGCCGAGGGTGCGACGCACTGGTGGTGGCCGTTCTCTTCCGATGACGGGGCCGATGTTGTCAAGAAAGACGAGGTGAAACCCGCGGCCAAGCCTGAAACCAAGGCGCCGGCCACCGTTGCCAAGGCGCAAGCCGAGAGCAATGGCAAATGGTGGTGGCCGTTCGGCGGCGAGAAGCAGGAAACCGCCAAGGCCGTGCCGATGCCCGACCCGAAAGTCACCCAGGCCTGGCTCGACGATTATGAGCCGAAGCTGCGCACCGCCATCAAGGACAGCAAGCTTGAACTGGAGCGCCGCGATAACGTGCTGGTGGTCACCGCCCCTGCGGACGGCTCGTTCAACCCGGACCGCCCGGCCATGCTGCTGCCGGTGACCCTCGGTCCGTTCACCCGCGTCGCAAAAATTCTCGAGGCCGATCCGAAAACGGCAGTGTTGATCCTCGGTCATGCCGATACGTCGGGCGCGGCGCCGGCCAACCTGAAACTCAGCCAGGAACGCGCCCAGTCCATCGCGGCGATTTTCCGGCTCAGTGGTTTGCAGCGTGATCGCCTGATGTTGCGCGGCATGGGCTCGGTGGCGCCACGTGCGGCCAACGACAGTGTCGAGGGCCGAGCCTTGAACCGTCGAGTCGAGTTGCTGGTTACCCCGGCGAATACCATGGTCGCGTTGTTGAGCAAGTACAACATGCCGGCCCCTGCACCGGTAACCATGGTGGCGGCCCAGGACGTCAAGCCCGCAGCACCTGCGCCGGCTCCAGCGGCGAAAAAGGCCGCCGCCCCGGCTGCCAAGAAAGCCGCCGCCAAGAAGGCTCCTGCAAAGGCCCCGGCGAAAAAAGCCCCGGCCAAGAAGACCACGCCGGCGAAGAAACCTGAACCGGCCAAGGCCGCTGCCGACGGGAAAAAAGTCGCCGCCGCCGACACCTCCAAAAAACAGTGATTGGCTGATCACAAGGAACGCGCCATGACCCAAACGCTGGCTGATATGCGCCGTGACTACACCCGCGATGGCCTGGCCGAGGCGCAAGCCCCGGCCGAGCCGTTCGCGCTGTTCCACCAATGGTTCGCCGACGCGGTGAAAACCGAACAGGCCCCGGTGGAAGCCAATGCCATGACCCTGGCGACAGTGGATCCCGACGGTCGACCTCATTGCCGGATCTTGCTGCTCAAGGGGCTGGACGCCCAGGGCTTCACCTTCTTTACGAACTACGACAGTGCCAAGGGCCAGCAATTGGCGGCGAATCCGTACGCGGCCATGACGTTCTTCTGGCCGACCCTGGAGCGCCAGGTGCGCATCGAAGGCAAGGTCGTGAAAGTCACCGCGCAGGAGTCGGACGCGTACTACCAGGTCCGGCCGCTGGGCAGCCGCCTCGGTGCCTGGGCGTCACCGCAGAGCCGGGTAATTGCCGGGCGCGGCGAGCTGGAAGATTTGCTCAAGGCTACCGAGCAGCGTTTCAGCGACAGCCAACCCCATTGCCCCGAGCATTGGGGTGGCTATCGCTTGCTGCCCGAGCGCATCGAGTTCTGGCAGGGGCGCCCGAGTCGCCTTCACGACCGTCTCAACTATCGCTTGCAAGGGGCGGATTGGACTCGCGAGCGCCTGGCGCCTTGACCGGATAACCCGCCGCCGCGGCCTGGAGCCATTGCGGCAGGTCCCGTCGCTTGACGCCCTGTTCGCGGGCTCGGGCCAGTTGCTCCAGCATATAGCGCTTTTTCTGTTCATCCTGCCCGGCCAATGAAAGCGCCAGGTCGCGGTCCATCCAGCGTTTGATACGTACGTACAGCCACCAGTGGAAGTACAGACCGGCTAGGGTGGTAGCGACTATGATGAAGTAATCCATGGAAATTCCTGGTGCGGTGACGCTGATGTTTGGTTTCGGCGCTATGGTTTGGTGAATTTTTCGGGTGCGCCTGTATCCCACCTGAATGAAAACAATTTTATCCCGGCAGGGCCGTGACAGGCGTCAAGCCGGAGAGTTTAATGGATCCCTGTCTTTTGGAGTTTGATGCTATGCGTAAGTCTGTTTTGCTGGTTGCTTCCTTTTCCACGATGGCGATGTTGCTCACTGGCTGCCAGTCGAGCCTGACCGGTGACTCCTACTCCCGTGACGAAGCGCGTCGCGTCCAGACGATTCGCATGGGCACTATTGAATCCCTGCGTCCGGTCAAGATCGAAGGCACCAAGACCCCTATTGGCGGTGCGGCGGGTGCCGTGGTCGGCGGCGTTGGTGGCAGCGCCATCGGCGGTGGCCGTGGCAGCATCGTCGCCGCCGTGATCGGCGCAGTGGCTGGCGGCTTGATCGGCTCAGCCACCGAAGAAGGCCTGACCCGTACACAGGGTGTTGAAATCACAGTACGCGAAGATGACGGCAGCATGCGTGCCTATGTCCAGCAGGTTCAAGAAAATGAGGTGTTCCGCGTGGGCGAGCGGGTGAGGATTTCCACCGTGGGTGGTACGAGTCGCGTATCGCACTAAGTGCTGCTAAAGATCAGATATGGAAGCGAGCTTGCACGCGATAGCAGTGGCTCAACCACAGAGCTGTCGCTCTGCTTTTGATCTTGATCTTGATCTTGATCTTGATCTTGATCTTGATCTAGGCGCCCCGTTAAACCACGCTGGCCGAACGCAGGCATTGCGCAGTGGGCATCCCGGCATGGATGCCGGGATAGCCGCGCTGGGCCATGGACGGCCCTTCGCGGCGGGCCCACGGAGCAATGCCGGAGAGAGGGCACACCGAGCCTGGGCGAGGTGCCGAGTGGTGGGGCGAAGCCTTTTTTGCTTACTTTTTTTGGCGTCTGAAAAAAAGTGAGCCGCCGTAAGGGCGGAACCGCCAGCAGCCGTCACCGCAGCAACGGATCCAACCCCCATTACGAAGCGATCAAAGCAGCCTTGCGACTAGCCATCGCCGTAACCCCATACCCAATCACCGCCGCCAGGATCGACCCGGTAAGAATCCCCATCCGATCCATTCCCGCATACTCACTCACGCCCGGCTCAAACGCCAGGGAGCCCACGAACAGGCTCATCGTAAACCCGATCCCGCAAAGAATCGCCACGCCCAGTATTTGCCCCCAATTGGCCCCGGCGGGCAGGCTGGCGATGCCGATCTTCACTGCCAGCCAAGTCAGGCCGAACACGCCGACGGTCTTGCCCAGCAACAGGCCGATCGCGATGCCCATCGGCACATGATGGGTGAAGCTCTCGACGGTCAAGCCGCTCAGGGACAGACCCGCGTTGGCAAAGGCGAACAGCGGCAGGATGCCGTAGGCCACCCAGGGATGAAGGGCATGTTCGAGTGTCAGCAGCGGCGACGTTTCGGCGTTTTTCGTGCGCAGTGGAATGCAGAACGCCAGCGTCACGCCCGCCAGGGTGGCGTGGACGCCGCTCTTGAGTACACACACCCACAGGATCAACCCGATCACCATGTAGGGGCCGAGCTTTACCACGCCCATGCGGTTCATGGCCACCAGCGCCGCGATGCAGGCCGCAGCCAGGCCCAACGACAGCGTCGACAGGTCGCCTGAGTAGAACATTGCAATGATGACGATGGCGCCCAGGTCATCGATGATTGCCAGGGTCATCAGGAACAGCTTGAGCGACACCGGCACTCGCTTGCCCAGCAAGGCCAGCACGCCGAGGGCAAAGGCAATATCGGTCGCTGTCGGGATCGCCCAGCCGGCCAGCGCGGCAGGGTTCTCGCGGTTGAGGAACCAATAGATGAGCGCCGGAACCAACATGCCGCCGATCGCCGCTGCGCCCGGCAAGACGATCTGCGACGGCTTCGACAGTTCTCCGTCGAGGACCTCGCGCTTGACCTCGAGGCCGATCAGCAGGAAGAACAGCGCCATCAGGCCATCGTTGATCCACAGCAGCAGGGGCTTGGCGATCTTCAAGGCGCCGACCTGAGCCACCACCGGTGTGTCCAGCAAGCCCTTATAAAGCCAGTCCAGCGGCGAATTGTTGATGATCAGGGCCAGGACCGCGGCAGCGATCAAGAGAAGGCCGCTTGCCGCTTCCAGTTGGAAAAAACGTGTCATAGAGCTACGTAGAGCCAAGACTGCTCTCCATTCATCGAATCAAAAGATGGGGCTACCCTAACCCGTACTGTTAGTTGTTAAAACAAAAGTTATATTCTTTTTTGTTATATGCTGTTACAACGCTTGCGCCAGGCAGTCGGGCAGTTGCCGGGCATATTGGACCTTAGCTGTACCTGTGCGGGATGTCGGTTTTTTCCTAAGCTTGCGTCTCGTATTTCCGAACCAGATCGTGCCTCGCGGCTATCGGTCTGCCTGCGTTGTACCGATCCAGCGAGAAAACACCATGAACGACCACCGCCAATGGGCGCGTGAAGCCATCCGTATCATCGAAGCGGATTTCCAGCGCAGCGCCGATACGCACCTGATCCCGCTGCCCTTGCCGGGACTGCCGGGCATAGAGCTGTACTTCAAGGACGAATCCAGCCATCCCACCGGGAGCCTCAAGCATCGATTGGCTCGCTCGTTGTTTCTCTATGCGCTGTGCAACGGCTGGCTCAAGCCCGGTGCGCCGGTGATCGAAGCCTCCAGCGGATCGACGGCGATTTCCGAAGCATACTTTGCCCGATTGCTGGGCCTGCCCTTCATTGCGGTAATGCCCGCGAGCACCTCTCGGGAAAAAATCGCACAGATCGCCTTCTATGGCGGCCAGAGCCACTTGGTGGACGATCCTACGCAGATCTATGCCGAGTCCGAACGGCTGGCGCGTGAGCATGACGGCCATTTCATCGATCAATTCACCTACGCCGAGCGCGCCACGGATTGGCGCGCCAACAACAACATCGCCGAGTCGATCTTCCAGCAGATGCGTTTCGAGCAGCACCCGGAACCGGCCTGGCTGATTTCCAGCCCCGGAACAGGTGGCACGACTGCTACCCTGGGACGCTACGTACGTTATCGCCAACACTGTACCCGTGTGCTGTGCGCCGACGCCGAACGCTCGGTTTTTTTCGATTACTACCGCAGTGGCGACGCCAGTCTGCGCCTGGATTGCGGCTCGCGGATCGAAGGCATCGGTCGTCCACGGGTCGAAGCGTCGTTCCTGCCCAAGGTCATCGATGCGATGGTCAAGGTCCCCGACGCCTTGTCCCTCGCGGCTATGCATTACCTGGCCCAGCGGCTGGGGCGTCGGGTCGGCGGGTCCAGCGGCACCAACCTGATCGGCGCATTGATCGCCGCGAAGGGAATGGCGGACACCGGTGAGTCGGGGTCGATCGTGGCGATTCTGTGTGACGGCGGGGAGCGTTACGCCACGACTTATTACGATCCGGCTTGGCTCAAGGCGCAGGGATATGAATTGGACGCATTGATCAGCGCCGTGGCGGCGTGTGCGGAGCGCGGAGAAGCGCTGCCGGAGAATGTGTTGCGGGCCAACATTTGAATCACCGCGATCCCCTGTGGGAGCGAGCAAGGTCGCTCCCACAGGTCCGGGGTCAGGCCTCGACGCCGAGAATATCCCGTGCCACCGCTTCGGCAATGCGGATTCCATCCACGCCCGCCGACAGGATTCCGCCCGCGTAACCGGCGCCTTCGCCAGCCGGGAACAGGCCCTTCACATTCAGGCTCTGCAGCGTTTCGTTGCGAGTGATGCGCAGCGGCGATGAAGTGCGGGTCTCGATGCCGGTCAGCACGGCATCGTGCAGTGAATAGCCGCGGATTTGTTTCTCGAACGCCGGCAACGCTTCACGGATGGCTTCGATGGCGAAATCCGGCAGGGCCAGGGCCAAGTCGCCCAAGGCAACCCCCGGTTTGTAGGACGGTTCGACGCTGCCCAGCGCCGTGGACGGCTTGCCGGCGATGAAGTCGCCCACCAGTTGCGCGGGGGCTTCATAGTTGCTGCCGCCCAGTACGAAGGCGTGGGACTCCAGGCGCTCCTGCAACTCGATCCCTGCCAGCGGACCACCCGGGTAATCCACTTCCGGGGTGATGCCTACAACGATGCCGGAGTTGGCATTGCGCTCGTTGCGTGAGTACTGGCTCATGCCGTTGGTCACGACGCGGTTCGGCTCGGAAGTGGCCGCCACCACAGTGCCGCCCGGGCACATGCAGAAGCTGTACACGGAACGGCCATTCTTGGCGTGGTGGACCAGTTTGTAATCGGCGGCGCCGAGCTTCGGATGGCCGGCGTATTTGCCCAGGCGTGCGCTGTCGATCAGCGACTGCGGGTGTTCGATGCGGAAACCCACCGAGAACGGCTTGGCTTCCATGTACACGCCGCGGCTGTGGAGCATGCGGAACGTGTCCCGGGCGCTATGGCCCAAGGCGAGGATCACGTGTCTGGAATGGATTTGTTCACCACTGGCCAACTCGACGCCGACCAGTTGGCCATCCTCGATCAGCACATCGGTGACCCGCTGTCCGAAGCGCACTTCGCCGCCCAGCGCACGAATCTGCTCACGCATGTTTTCCACGACGCCTGTCAGACGGAACGTACCGATGTGCGGCTTGCTGACGTAGAGGATTTCCTCGGGCGCCCCGGCCTTGACGAACTCGTGAAGGACCTTGCGCCCGAGGAATTTCGGATCCTTGATCTGGCTATAGAGCTTGCCGTCGGAGAATGTCCCCGCGCCGCCCTCGCCGAACTGCACGTTGGATTCAGGGTTGAGCACGCTTTTGCGCCACAGGCCCCACGTGTCCTTGGTGCGCTGGCGCACTTCCGGGCCGCGCTCGAGGATGATCGGCTTGAAGCCCATCTGCGCGAGCAACATCGCGGCGAAAATGCCACACGGGCCGAAGCCGACGACGATCGGTCGTTCGCCCAGGTCGGCCGGTGCCTGGCCAACCACCTTGTAACTGGTGTCCGGCGCTTCGTTGACGTTACGGTCATCGGCGAACTTGCGCAGCACGCTGGCTTCATCGCGCACCGTCAGGTCGATGGTGTAGATGAAGCACAGCTCGGAGGATTTCTTGCGTGCGTCGTAGCTGCGCTTGAACAACGTGAAGTCGAGCAGGTCATCGCTGGCGATGCCCAGGCGTTGCACGATGGCGGGACGCAGGTCTTCTTCGGGATGGTCGATCGGCAGCTTGAGTTCGGTGATTCGTAACATGACAGGATCCGGTTCGCGGGGCGCACAACTGCGCCAGGGCGTGCTTCAAACCGGCGATTATAAGCTGCATTCCCTGTTTTCCGTGAGGTTAAAACAGACGTGCAACGAGTCAGTCGTCCCGTGCTCCACCGAAATAGGCACAACCGCGCTGGACCTGGCCGTTGACCCGCAGTTCGGCGCTCATGTGTTGCACGCTGCCGCTGGCGCTGTCGACGCAGCGCGCCGGGGTGACCCAGAGCTCGACTTTCTGGCCGTTGGCCTCGGTGCCGAGATTGAAGCGGCCATCGCCCAGTTGCTCCTCGACGTAGGGCACCGCCAGCGTTGGCTGGCCTTCGCGGTCCAGTACCAGGCCTTTGCCGCTGGCCTGGAGCGCCCATTCCGGGCCGTGGCCCGCGGCGCGCAGGGTCACGCGTTTGAAATCAGCATCTTCACAAGCCGTTCCCGAGCGCTCCAGGCGATACAACTGCTCGACGTCCAACTGGCTGTCGGTGCCGGCAGCCGCGCTGGAAACGATGCGACCGCGCATATCGGCAAACAGCTTGCCGCGATCATCCGCCAGGGTGGCGGCTTGTTGCAGGACGCTGGTGCCGCCGGTGTCATTGATGATGTAACGGCGCTGTTCCTGGCAGGGCTGGAACACCAATTTGCCATCCGCCGCCGTCAGCTCGCCTTGCATGCGCGTCTGCCCGGCATGGGACGCGCTCTGGCGTGGGGCATCGAGCAATTGGCAGCCGGCGAACAACGGGAGGAGGGCGACAAACAACAGGGAACGAGCGTCACGCATCTTTGGGTCTCCAGATAAGTGCCGCCACGTTACTCAGCCTTGTCATTCATCACAACCCATGGATGTGACTTGTCAGGTCATTCGGGGCAGCTCGGTAATATCGCGCAGCATTTCATGCATCAGGGCGCGGGAAGACTACCGTAGTCTTGAGGCTTCAGTTTGCAGGTGGTGTCATGAAGAAGATTCAACAGTGGTTTTTTGCGGCGTTAGGGATGATGGCAGCTTCGCAGTGTCTGGCGGCGGACATCCATTTTTCTTCCGGGACGGATTTCACGGAGATGAACCTGAGGCTCAAGCAGGCGAATGACCCGAATCCGCAGGCCCTGGCGCTTCAGGTCACGCTTAGCCCGGAGGCCCAAGACCGACTGGCACGCATCACTCGCCAGGAAATTCACCGCCCTTTGCGCTTTTTCATCAACGGCGTGCTGGTTTCCACACCGACCGTGCAGTCAGTGTTGAGTGGCCCTGGTATGGAGATAGGCGTGCGACGTGAAATTGCCCCCTCGCTGATACCCACATTGTTGGAACCTTCGGCGCCCTGATTGAATCGGGGCGCCTGCGTGCGTGCGGTTGTCAGCCTACGTGAAAGGTCCGGCCGGTTTGCAGCCCTTCGACACTCTTGGCGTAGGCCAATGCCACTTCCGCTGCGGGAACCGGTTTGTAGCCACGGAAGTACGGCGCATATTTGTCCATGGCTTCCAGCAACACGTTAGGGCTCACCGAGTTGACCCGAAGCCCGCGTGGCAATTCGATCGCCGCCGCGCGCACAAAACTGTCGAGGGCGCCGTTCACCAGCGCCGCCGAGGCGCCGCTCTTGATCGGGTCGTGGCTGAGCACGCCGGTGGTGAGGGTGAAGGATGCGCCGTCATTGGCGAATTCACGGCCGATCAGCACCAGGTTGACCTGGCCCATCAGTTTGTCCTTCAAACCGAGGGCGAAGCTGTCCTCGGTCATGTCGCCCAAGGGCGCGAAGGTGACATTGCCCGCGGCACAGACCAGTGCGTCGAAGCGCCCGGTTTTTTCGAACATGGCGCGGATCGAGGCACTGTCGCTGATGTCCACCTGCACGTCACCGCTGTGGCGGCCGATGCGCACGATGTCGTGGCGGGGCGATAACTCGTTATCGATGGCCGAACCGATGGTGCCGTTGGCGCCGATCAACAGGATTTTCATGGGCTGTTCCTCATTGGGGTTGAACGAGGTTGCAGTCTAGAGTGGATTTTCCTGGGGATAAGCGTGCTAATAGGAAACCTTTGGTTTTCAATTGGAAACAATCCAGTGAGCGAAATTGACGACCTTGCAGCGTTTGCCGTGCTGGTGGAGGCTGGAAGTTTCACCTTGGCGGCGCAGCAATTGGGATGCAGCAAGGGGCAACTCTCCAAGCGCATCAGTCTTCTGGAAGAGCGATTTTCGGTGCTGCTGCTCCAGCGTACGACTCGACGCTTGAGCCTGACGGCGGCGGGTGCGGCGCTGCTGCCCCAGGCCCAGGCGTTGTTGGTCCAGGTGGAAAGGGCGCGTCAGGCGTTGGCGCGCCTGAAGGGCGATATTGCCGGGCCGGTGCGCATGACCGTTCCGGTTTCGTTGGGCGAAACGTTCTTTGAGGGATTGCTTACGGAGTTTGCCCACAGCTACCCCGATGTGCAGATCGAGCTGGAGCTCAACAACGGCTACCGCGACCTGGCCCGGGATGGCTTCGACCTGGCGATCCGCTCCGATGCGGCGATCGATGAGCGATTGGTGGCTCGCCCGTTGCTGGCCTGGCATGAAATGACCTGCGCCAGCCCTGCCTACCTGGAACGCTACGGCGAGCCCGAGAGCCCCCACGCCCTCGCGGAGCACAAGTGCCTGCTCAACAGCCACTACAGTGGCCGGGAAGAATGGTTGTATCACCAGCAACACGAATTGCTCCGGGTGCGAGTGTCCGGGCCGTTTGCCAGCAACCACTACAGCCTGTTGAAGAAAGCCGCCTTGGCGGGCGCCGGCATCGCCCGTTTGCCGTCTTACTTGCTCAACGATGAATTGGCCGATGGACGCCTGTGCTGGCTGCTGCGCGATTATCAGACCCGGCGTATGCCGATGTACCTGGTACACCCGTATCAGGGTGGGTTGCCCAAGCGGACGCAGGTGCTGGCCGATTATCTGATGGAGTGGTTCAAGCGCAGCGGGGAGGCGTTGGATCGGCTTTAGCAATGACCCATGCATAACTCAGTGGCGAGGGAGCGTGCGCATCCAGATAAAAAAAACGGCCCGAAGGCCGTTTTTTTCATGGACGCAGAATCAACCGCCCAGGTACGCCTCGCGCACTTTCGGGTCGGTCAACAGGGACTCACCGGTGCCTTGCATCACCACGTGACCGTTCTCCAGCACGTACGCCCGGTCAGCGATTTTCAGCGCCTGGTTGGCGTTCTGCTCCACCAGGAACACCGTCACGCCATCCTTGCGCAGTTCTTCGATGATGTCGAAGATCTGCTGGATGATGATCGGCGCCAGGCCCAGGGAAGGCTCGTCGAGCAGCAGCAGCTTGGGCTTGCTCATCAGCGCACGGCCGATGGCGAGCATTTGCTGTTCGCCACCGGACATGGTGCCGCCGCGCTGGGTAAAGCGCTCTTTCAGGCGAGGGAAAAGGTGCAGGACCTTGTCCATCTGCTCCTGATAGTCGCCCTTATCGGTAAAAAAACCGCCCATGGCGAGGTTTTCTTCCACGGTCAACCGGGCAAATACCCGACGACCCTCAGGCACCACGGCAATGCTCTTGCGCATGATCTTCGCCGAGTCCTGGCCCACCAGTTCCTCACCCATGTAGCGGATGCTGCCGCTGTGGGCCTGTGGCGAACCGCAAAGTGTCATCAGCAACGTTGACTTGCCGGCACCATTGGCACCGATCAGCGTGACGATTTCGCCCTGGCGGACCTCGACGTTGACGCTGTGCAGCGCCTGGATCTTGCCGTAGAAAGTGGAAACGTTTTCGAACTGCAGCATTTACGCTTCCCCCAGATAGGCTTTGATCACTTCAGGATTGTCGCGGATCTGTTCCGGCGTGCCGTCGGCCAAGGGCGTGCCCTGGTTGATCACGACGATGTGGTCGGAAATGCTCATGACCAGCTTCATGTCGTGCTCGATCAGCAACACGGTGACGTTGTGCTCCTCGCGCAACACGCTGATCAGCGCCTTCAGGTCTTCGGTTTCCTTCGGGTTCAGGCCGGCGGCCGGTTCGTCGAGCATGAGGATCCGCGGGCGGGTCATCATGCAGCGGGCGATTTCCAGGCGACGTTGCTGACCGTAGGCCAGGGTGCCGGCGGTACGGTTGGCGAACTCGGTGAGGTTGACCTTGTCCAGCCAGTACTCGGCGTATTCCATGGCCTCGCGTTCGCTCTTGCGGAACGCCGGGGTCTTGAACAGGCCGGCTAAGAAGTTGGTGTTCAAGTGACGGTGCTGGGCGATCAAGAGGTTTTCGACCGCCGTCATGTCCTTGAACAGCCGTACGTTCTGGAAGGTCCGCACCACGCCCTTGCGGGCGATGTGATGACCGGGCAGGCCCTGGATCGGCTCGCCGTCCAGCAGGATGGTGCCGCCGGTGGGCTGGTAGAAGCCGGTCAGGCAGTTGAACACCGTGGTCTTGCCCGCGCCGTTGGGCCCGATCAAGGCAACCACTTGTTTCTCTTTGACGGTCAGGGCCACGCCGTTGACCGCCAGCAAGCCGCCGAAGCGCATGCTCAGATTTTCAACCTTGAGGATCTCGCGGCTCATTTGCGCAGCTCCATGTGGGGGCGTTGCATAGGCAGCAGACCTTGAGGACGCCAGATCATCATCAGCACCATCAAGGCGCCGAACATCAACATGCGGTATTCACTGAATTCACGCATCATTTCGGGAAGCAGGATCATCACGATAGCCGCGAGAATCACGCCCAGCTGCGAGCCCATCCCGCCCAGCACGACGATGGCGAGAATGATCGCCGACTCGATGAAGGTGAAGGACTCCGGCGTTACCAGGCCTTGGCGAGCGGCAAAGAAGCTACCGGCAAACCCGGCGAACGCAGCGCCGAGGGTAAACGCCGACAGTTTGATCACGGTCGGGTTGAGTCCCAGGGCACGGCAGGCGATCTCGTCTTCACGCAGCGCTTCCCACGCGCGGCCGATCGGCATGCGCAGCAGGCGATTGATGACGAACAGCGCGGCCAGGGCCAGCAGCAGGGCAACCAGGTAGAGGAAGATCACCTTGTTGATCGAGTTGTATTGCAGGCCGAAGTACTCGTGGAAGGTCTGCAGGCCTTCGGCGGCTTTACGCTCGAAGGTCAGGCCGAAGAACGTTGGCTTCTCGATGTTGCTGATGCCGTTCGGGCCACCGGTGATGTCGGTCAGGTTGCGCAGGAACAGGCGGATGATCTCGCCAAAACCCAGGGTCACGATCGCCAGGTAGTCGCCGCGCAAGCGCAGGACCGGGAAACCCAGCAGGAAACCGAAGGTGGCGGCCATCATCCCGGCGATCGGCAGGCAGATCCAGAAGCTCAGGCCGAAGTAGTGGGACAGCAGCGCGTAGCTGTAGGCGCCGACGGCGTAGAAGCCGACGTAACCCAGGTCCAGCAGCCCGGCGAGGCCTACGACGATGTTCAGGCCCAGGCCCAGCATCACGTAGATCAGGATCAGCGTGGCGATGTCCACCGCGCCGCGCGAACCGAAGAACGGCCACACCAGTGCCACGACGACCAGGCCCAGGACGATCCAGCGCTGGGTCGATGGCAGGGTCAGGAAGTTGCTGGCCTTGGCCGGGATTACCGGCACGCCGGGCGATGCCTTCCATGCGGCGCTGATCTGGGTGCTGAACAGCACACGCAGGAACATCAGCACGGAGCACACGGCGATGGTGGCGAGGATGGCCGGGCTGGTGCCGTGCACTTCCAGGTTGATGCCGACGATGGTCAGTTTGAGACCGAGTACCGGGTAGGCCACGGCCCAGACCAGCAGGGCGCTGAAAAGCGCCGATTTGAGATGCCTAGTCATACTTTTTCAACCTCCGGGCGGCCCAGGATGCCGGTCGGCCGGAATAACAGAACCAGAACCAACAAGCCGAACGCTACGACGTCCTTGTACTGGTCGCCGAAGATGTCGGCGCCAAAGGCTTCCGCCACGCCCAGCACCAACCCGCCGAGCATGGCGCCGGGGATGCTGCCGATGCCGCCCAGTACCGCGGCGGTGAAGGCTTTCAGACCGACCAGGAAGCCGGCGTTGGGGTTGATCACGCCGTATTGCATGCTCAACAGCACCGCGGCGATGGCCGCCAGGGCCGCACCGATGACAAAGGTCAGGGCGATGATGTTGTTGGTGTTGATGCCCAGCAGGTTGGCCATCTTGATGTCCTCGGCACAGGCGCGGCAGGCGCGGCCCAGGCGGGAACGGGAGATGAACAGCGTGAGGCCGAGCATGGCGACCAGGGTCACCACGAACACCACGATTTGCATGTAGGAAATCAGCACTTCATGTGCCCCGCCTGGCCCGATGGCGAAGTTGCCCGGAATCAGGTTGGGAATGGATTTGTCCTTGGAGTCTTGCGAAAGCAGTACCGTGTTCTGCAGGAAAATCGACATGCCGATGGCGGAAATCAGCGGGATCAGACGGTTGCTGCCGCGCAGGGGGCGGTAGGCGATCCGTTCGATGCTGTAGCCATAGGAACTGGTGACCACGATGCTCGCGATGAAAGCCGCGGTCATCAACAGCGGGACACTGTCGAGTCCCATCATGGCCAGCCCGGCGATGGCGATGAACGCCACGTAGGAGCCGATCATGTAGACCTCGCCGTGGGCGAAGTTGATCATTCCAATGATGCCGTAGACCATCGTATAGCCGATGGCGATCAGGGCATACGTGCTGCCAACGGTCAGGCCGTTAACCAGCTGCTGGAAGAAGTGATAGATGTCAGGCATTACAGCGCTCCTAAAAACCTGATACGCATTTCACTGGTGGAGTCATTTTCCCGCCCGGGGCCCGTGGATCTTCATCCACTTCGAACACGGGTTTTGCCAGCGAACCGCTGATGACGGTTTTGAGATTTTCAGGTGGGGAGACTGGCGGATCACGCCAGCGCGGCCCAATACATTCAAAACAAAGCCCACGGCACGCCGTGGGCTTTATTGGCAGTCAGTCAGGCAGGGCCTTACTGAGGCGAAGCTTCGGTTTTAGGTTTGCCGAAATGCCACTCGTAAACCACGAACTTGAAGTCCTTCAGGTCGCCGTTCTTGTCGAAGCTCAGGTCACCAGTCGGTGTCTTGAAAGTGCCGGCGTGGATGGCTTCAGCCACTTTTTCCGGGTCTTCGCTCTTGGTGGAAGTAATGGCCTGGGCGATCACTTGCACAGCGGAGTAGGACGGGAATACAAACGGACCGCTCGGGTCTTCTTTCTTGGCCTTGAACGCGTCAGCCAGGGCGACGTTGGCTGGATCCTGGTCGAAGGATTTCGGCAGGGTCACCAGCAGGCCTTCGGAAGCTTCCTTGGCGATTTGCGAGATGGAGTCGTTACCCACGCCTTCCGGACCCATGAACTTGGCTTTCAGGCCTTTTTCCTGGGCTTGACGCAGGATCAGGCCCAGCTCCGGGTGGTAGCCGCCGTAGTAGACGAAGTCGACGTTGGCTTGCTTGAGCTTGGCGATCATCGAGGAGAAGTCTTTGTCGCCGGCGTTTACGCCTTCGAATACGGCAACCTTGGTGCCTTTCTTCTCGAGGGTGGCTTTCACCGCGCTGGCGATGCCTTCACCGTACTGCTGCTTGTCGTGCAGGACCGCAACGACTTTCGGCTTGACGTGGTCGGCGATGTAGTTGCCGGCCGCTGGGCCTTGGGCGCTGTCCAGGCCGATGGTGCGGAAGATCATCTTGTAGCCACGGGCGGTGATGTCCGGGCTGGTGGCCGCTGGAGTGATCATGATCACGCCTTCGTCCTCGTAGATGTCCGAAGCCGGCTGGGTGGAGCTGGAGCACAGGTGGCCGATGACGAACTTGACGCCGTCGTTGACGACTTTGTTCGCGACCGCGACCGCTTGTTTTGGATCGCAGGCGTCGTCGTATTCAACGGCTTCAAGTTGCTTGCCGTTGACGCCGCCCTTGGCGTTGATTTGCTCGATTGCCATCTTGGAACCGCTGAACTGCATGTCGCCGTATTGGGCTACAGGGCCGGTTTTCGGGCCGGCGATGCCGATCTTGATGGTATCGGCGGCAAACGAATGGCTGGCAACCCCGGCCAGAACCATAGCGGCAAACAGTTTGGAAATCTGCTTAGTAGCCTTAGTCATAGTGCTCCACTCATGCTGTTGTAGTTTTTATAGTCCTGGCGCCGTAGCAGCAGAACCGGGTCAGATATCTTGGATATCCTCGCGGAAAATGCCCCCGGCAACTGTACCGGTACAGTGTAGAGCGCCGATTGTTGGCAAGGGAAGCTGGCGCTTGGGGGCAAAACCTGAGGGTGTCGCTTTATTGAAAGAAAAAGACAGATTCGCGGCGGGGTTTGTCCGGTCAAATCGGCAATCCTTGGCTTTGCTGCGCTTTTCAATCGATGCTGCAATTGCAACCGGGTTTTTCTGCCAGACCACCGACGTTATCATTCGCGCCGATTTCTTTTCCGGACAGCTCCCATGAATCAAGAACCTAGCACCCTCTATGCCAAATTGCTCGGTGAAACCGCATCTATCACCTGGAAAGAGCTGGAGCCGTTCTTTGCCAAGGGTGCCCTATTGTGGGTCGACCCGGCATTGGATCTGATCGCCGCAGCCGAAGCCGTTGCCCAGGACGAAGGTACCAAAGTCGCCGCCTGGCTGGGCGCCGGGCAGGTCGCCAAGCTGTCTGAAACGCGGGCGCTGGATTTTTTCGAGCGCGATCCAGAACTCTGGGCCGTGGTGGTTTCGCCTTGGATAATGATCCAGGAAAGGGCGTCGAATTGATCGATGCACCAACTTGGTTCGCCTAATCGCTTTGTTGAAAGTGTGTAGGTGAGTAGCGTGATTACAGACCGCCGTGGCGAAACGCCACAGGGCAGGGTGACGTATACGTAACGGGAACAGTTTATCGAGCAGCCTTTTGGCTGCTTAATTGTTTCTGGATGTTGTTCAGGGGAAGGAACTCAAGTCCGCTATCGCGAGCAAGCTCGCTCTCACAACGGGCCTGTGTTTACAAAGCCCTGTGGGAGCGAGCTTGCTCGCGATTGGGGACAACACGGAGTCAAGCCAGCCTCAGTAAGTCCGGCCAGTATGGTTATTGAGCGAAATAACCTTGGTCTTGCCAATCCGGTGACGGTAGATCTCGCGCAGGTACTTGATGGACTTCTTCACGCAATCCCGGGACAGGCGGATGTCGTTGATCGAGACGAACTTCTCTTTGTCGCTGATCAGCTCGCGATACTTCTTCTCGTACATCGGCTTGATCGCGTACCAGTTGGTATCGAGGATCTTGGCCGGGTTCTCGAATTCGTTGAGCAGGTCGTCGATGCGTTGTTCATCGAAATCCTCGTTGATGATGAAGTCCAGGATCGAGTTGTCCAGCGTCTCGTCGAAGCGGTACGGTGTGCGGGCGAAACAACGCTTGATGAATGCCACGATCAGGGTCAGGAAGTCGTCCGACAGGCACGGGCTCTTGGCGATCAGGGTGGTCAGCGACAGGTTGGCCGAGGCGCCGATCACCAGCGCGTAGCGCTTGAGCGTGGTGTTGGGGAACAGGCTGTTGAGGTGGGTCTTGAGCCGGTTCAGGTCCATGTAGGACAGCTTGTAGTCCTTCGGCAGCGAGACGATCGATACCACCGACGAGCAATTCTTGAAGAAGTGCAGGTCATGCAGGGCCGCTGCGTCGTAGCCGGAATTCTTGTACTGCTCCAACGAGGCACGGTAGCGCTTGGACTCGATGGGCAACAGGCTGATGCCTTCGATGGCCTGGGTGACTTTGTTGAAGTGCGGCAGGTCGATGGAACGGAAGAACAGGTCGTCGATGTTCAGGCGCGGCGGCTCTTTCTCGAACACCTTGAACTTGTCGCCGCTCGGCGCCGGGGTTTCCGGGACGACGGACTCGGCGTAGGCAATCGCCACCGGGCCGGCCAGGCTCATGAACAGGTCGTTGGCATCCAGGCGAATGGTTTCGCCAATGTCGATGCCGGCACGGCGGAAGTAGTTCTGGTCGTAGTCGGTGGTAACCGCCTGGGCCGTCAGGATGTTGAAGATCTGCTGGGAGATGTACTGGTTGGCATGTTTCTCCATGGCATTGACATCAATGTTCTGGATGTTGCCGTCATCGCTTTCTTCGGCGTAGCGCATGATGTCGTTGGAAATCAGCATCATCGCGTTCCAGGGACGGATACGCCCCATCACGCTGGCTTCGCTGCTGTCTTCGTTGGCGAAGTTGTACGAGAAATCCCATTCTTCCGAGAGGTATTTGCACAGCAGGCGTCCGGCGTTGATGTGCAAGGCCTCGGACATTTCGCTGCGATGGTCGGAAATATTCGGCAGTACGCAAATGCCGCTGGTGAAGATCGGCTCGAAGACGAAGGAATGGCCGCTCTTGCTGTCATGCTCGTCCATCGGCTTGGTGTCGAACGTCTTGTTCATGTACGAGTACTGCTGGGCCAGGCCGAACTCCGAGGCCATGCCCGAACCGGTACCGCCGCCGGCGCTGAAGATCGAGAAGTACAGGCGCGATTGGTTGGCCTTGATGCCGCAGCTGTCGATCAGGTACGAGTGGATCATTTTCCAGTCGGGGCTGGAGAAACGCTGGGTGTCTTTGTTCAGGATGATCTTTGCCAGGTACTGGCCGAGGATCGGCGCGTTACCGGCGCCACCGGCATGGACTTCCGACAGGTCCATGATTTTCATCTTGCTGTAGTCACGCAGGAAGCCGCTTTTCTCGCCCTTGCGCGAGAAGCGGATGCGCCCGGCGATGTCCTTGTCCAGGTCGCCGAGCATGACCAGCGGTTCCACCAGGAACACCGGTTTGCTCGCCTTGCTGGTGCCCAGGCGCAGGTTGCGCATCCACTGGGCCGGGCGATAGCCCTTGTCACCGTAGTTCTTGTCTTCGGCGTTGAATTCGTTGAGGTAGAACTTGCGGGCGTTGTAGACCAGCTCCGCGACGTCCAGGGCGATGTTTGACCCACAGCGCCCCAGGCCGATCAGGCACACCGAAGGGAATTCCTGTTGGCCACGCTCGCTCTCGTCGTCCACCAGATGCGGCGGGCGCGGGAACACGGCATCGCGCAGGCCGTCGAGGTTGTCGAGGATGCGGTCGGTGTTGGTCTCGGTGAAATACAGGTATTGCTGGGTGGCCAAGGATCGTGAGCTGCTCGACAGCGTCGAGGTTTCAGGGCCGTTGGCGGCTGGGCTCAGGGTCAGATCGGAAACCGCAGTGGCTGTTTTTTTGGAGGTCATTGTGCGCCGTATGCCTGGACTGGTCGGATCGACGATCTGGGGCGTCGAACCATCGCGAATGGGAACTCGCGTCCTTTGACGGCGACGCGAATGTCGGCCCAAGCGTTCAGGGCTGCAGCCTGAGCAGCGCTCGGGAGAATCTATTCCTGATCATGTTGGATCGGCCACCGCACGGCGTTCTTTAATCATGAACAGGCAAAATGATGGCAATTGTTACAGCTAATTGACCAACGTCATGAAACACGCCCTGCGCCATGGTTCGGTATCAGCCATGCGAATGATTGAAGACAGCTTGCGTCCCGCTGTCTAGATTGCAGACTCCGGGCTCGGATGCCTCGCCCAACAATAAAAAAGAGACGGACCCATGCAGAACTCGACCCAAGCGGCGAATGCCTGGCGCATTCTGTTCCTGCTGTTCCTGGCCAACCTGTTCAACTTCTTTGACCGCACCATCCCGGCGATCATCATCGAACCGATCCGCATGGAATGGAGCCTGAGCGACTTCCAGATCGGCATCATCGGCACCGCGTTCACCATCGTCTATGCCATTGCCGGCTTGCCGCTGGGACGCATGGCCGATACCGGCTCGCGCAGCAAGTTGATGGGCTGGGGCCTGGCGGCCTGGAGCGGCCTGACCGCGGTGAACGGCCTGGTGGGCAGCTTCTGGGCATTCCTGGTGGTGCGCATGGGCGTGGGCATTGGTGAGGCGAGTTATGCACCGGCGGCCAACTCATTGATTGGCGACCTGTTCCCGGCCCACCGCCGGGCGCGGGCGATGGGTATTTTCATGCTGGGGCTGCCGATTGGGTTGCTGCTGGCATTTTTTACCATTGGCGCGATGGTCAAGGCTTTCGACAGTTGGCGTGCACCGTTCTTCATTGCAGCGGTGCCGGGGCTGGTGCTGGCGGTGTTCATGTTTTTCATCAAGGAGCCCAAGCGCGGCGCGGCGGAAACCGTGCAGGTGTCCCAGGAGAAGGTCGATAAACCGGTTCGCCGAGTGCTGGCGATTCCAACCTTCCTCTGGCTGGTGCTGGCGGGGCTCTGCTTCAACTTTGCAACCTATGCTTGTAACTCGTTCCTGGTGCCGATGCTGCAGCGTTATTTCGGGATGCCGCTGCACGAGGCGGCCGTGGCCACGGGCATCATGGTGGGCGTGACCGGACTGTTCGGGCTGACCCTTGGCGGCTGGGTCGCGGACAAGATCCACCAGCGCGTGCCCAACGGTCGCCTGCTGTTTGCAGCGTTCAGCCTGGCCATCTCCACTGTGACCACGGCGTGGGCTCTACACGCCGGGCGTATCGAGATTGGTGTGTTCGTGGCGGTGTTCAGCGTCGGTTGGTTGTTCGCCTATAACTTCTATACCTGCGTCTACACCGCGATTCAGGACGTGGTTGAGCCGCGCCTGCGCGCCACGGCGATGGCCTTGTATTTTGCCGGGTTGTATTTGCTCGGCGGCGGCCTGGGGCCGGTGGTGGTGGGCGGCCTGTCCGACTACTTCGCCCATACGGCAATGGCGGTCGCAGGCGCCCCGCAAATGACCGAAGCGTTCAAGGCCATCGGCCTGCATGACGCAATGTACCTGATCCCGGTGGCGCTGCTGCTGACCATGGTGTTCCTGTTCCTGGCGTCTCGCTGCTTTGTGCGTGATGCCAAGCGGATGAAGGAGGGGATGAGTGTGACCGTGGAGCCGGGTGGCGTGGCGGCGACGGCCTGACAACGCCAGGTCAGTCTGCTGGCAAAAGGGCTTTCGTGGCGAGGGAGTTCAGCGTCGTCCGGGCTAGCGAGTCTTTTCTTCTCGCCCGCGCAACAGGCGATCGGGCATCGCCACGGCAGCCGCCAGCCCCAGCAATGACACCGCCGCGCTGATCATCAGCAAGTGCCGGAACGTCGCCTGCAGTTCTTCCCGCAAGGCATCCCGTGCGTCGCCCGGTGCGGCGTTGAGGCCGTCGAGCAGCACGTTGCCGGAATGCCCTTCGCCCATCACCGACGAACCGGCGAGCTGGGCGAAACCCGAATCCTGCAGCAGCGCCAGCAGCAACGCCGACATCAGCGCCACGCCCACCGCCCCGCCCAGGGAGCGGAACAGGTTGGTGGTGCTGGTGGCGACGCCGATGTCCCGTTGCTCCACCGCATTCTGCGAGCCCACCAGCGAGGTGGGAAATTGCATGCCGGAGGCGATGCCGCTGAGCAACATGAACAGGCTGCTCAGCCAGAACGCAGCGGGCGGCGTGAAGGCCATGCCGAGGATGGCGAACGGAAAGAGCAGGGCGCCACAGAGGATCATCGGTTTGTAGCGCCCGGTGACCGAGGTCCGGCGGCCGGCAAAATAGGCCCCCGTTGGCAAACCCATCGCCAGCGGCAGCAAGTGCAGTGCCGCGCTGTCGGCACCGGCACCGGTCACGCTCTGGAAGCGCAACGGCACCAGCACCGTCAGGGAAATCGCCTGGAAGCTGGTGAAAAACACCGTGCACCAGCACAGCACCGCGCTGCGGTTCACGAACAGGTGCATGGGCAGCAACGGCTCGCGGGCGCGGCGTTCGTGCCAGGCGAAGAAACCCAGCACAAGCACGGCGCCACCCAGCAGGCCAAGCACGTCGCGGCTGTGCCAGGCGTGGCCTTGGCCGATCTCGGTAATGCCCAGCAACAGCGACGTCAGGCCGGTGATCAGCAACACGGTGCCCAGGTAGTCGATGATCGGCGTGCGTTGCGGTACTGGCAGCCCCACCAAGGCGCGCCGGGCTACCAGCCAGGCGCCCAGGCCCAGCGGCAGGTTGATCCAGAACACCCAGCGCCACGACAGGTATTCGGTCATGTAGCCACCCAGCACCGGTCCGGCGACGCTGGCCACTGCGTACATGCTGCTGAAATAACCCTGGTAGCGACCGCGCTCGCGGGGCGGGATGATGTCGCCGATGATCGCCTGGCTCACCGAAATCATGCCCCCGGCGCCGATGCCCTGGATGATCCGCGCCAGCACCAATTGCTCCATGTTCTGGGCCAGGCCACAGAACAGCGAAGCGAGGGTAAACAGGCCCATGCCGAACAGCATCAGCGGCCGCCGGCCATACAAATCGCCCAACTTGCCGTAAATCGGCACCGCCACGGTCATGGCGACCATGTAGCCGGAGATCACCCAGGCCAGCAGGCTGACGTCCTTGAACTGCGCGGAAATGGCCGGCATCGAGACCGCGACGATGGTCTGGTCCAGCGCACCGAGGAAAATCGCCAGCATCAGCGCCACCAGCACGCTGCGGATGGCGGGTTGCGGGGCTTGAGGCGTATCGAGCTGAGTCAAGGCAGGACCTGCGGGCATCGCGCCAGACGGCGAGGGGACGAAGCCCGCAGTTTAAATCGGTAGTCGCCTATTCGATAGCCTCGTAAGGAAGGCCGACGTAGTTTTCCGCGATGGTTTTGCGGCCCGCCTCGGAGTCGACAAAGTATTCCAGCTCCGCTTCGCTGATGCGCTGGTTGAACGCATCGTCATCGAAGCGGTGCAGCATCGAGGTCATCCACCAGGAAAATCGTTCGGCTTTCCAGACCCGTCGCAGGCAGATTTCGGAATAGCGTTCCAGCAGATCCACGCGGCCGTCGCGATAGACCTTGAGCAAGATGTTGAACAACGTGCTGACGTCGCTGGCGGCCAGGTTCAACCCCTTGGCACCGGTCGGCGGGACGATGTGGGCGGCGTCGCCCACCAGGAACAGCCGTCCGTATTGCATCGGTTCGACAACGAAACTGCGCAGCGGCGCGATGCTTTTTTCGATGGAGGGGCCGGTCACCAGCGCTTCGGCTAAATCGGCGGGCAAGCGGTTTTTCAGTTCGGTCCAGAAACGCTCGTCCGGCCAGTCGGACACTTGTTCATCGGCGGGCACTTGCAGGTAATAACGGGTGCGAGTCCGTGAGCGCATGCTGCACAGGGCAAAGCCCCGCTCGTGGCGAGCGTACACAAGTTCTTCGTGGACGGGTGGGGTGTCGGCGAGAATGCCGAGCCAACCGAACGGGTAGACGCGTTCGAAGACCTGGAGTTTTTCCGCCGGGATCGATTGCCGCGCCACACCATGGAAACCGTCGCAGCCGGCGACGTAATCGCAGTCCAGGCGCCAGGTTTCGCCGGCGTGTTCGAAGGTCACGAAGGGGTGATCGGTCGCGAGGTCGTGGGGCTGGGTATTGTCGACCTGATACAGCGTGCGAGCGCCGGATGCCTCGCGCGCCGCCATCAAGTCGCGGGTGACTTCGGTCTGGCCGTAGACCGTGACGTTCTGCCCGCCGGTCAGGCCTTTGAGATCAATGTGCACGCGGCGGCCGTTGAGGACCAGTTCAAAGCCATCATGGGGCAGGCCCTCTGTGTCCATGCGCTGGCCGACTCCGGCCTGGCGCAGCAGCTGGACCATGCCCTGTTCGAGTACACCGGCGCGGATGCGGCTGAGCACGTAGTCGGGCGTCTGGCGTTCGAGGATCACGGTGTCGATCCCGGCGTTGTGCAATAACTGGCCGAGCAGCAGCCCAGAGGGGCCGGCGCCGATAATGGCGACTTGGGTCTTGAGGGTTTTCATTGTTGTTATGACTCGCAAGAGGCACGCGACCAGGGTCGACGTTTATTTTTAGTAATCCTGGCGTGCATTTTTCGCTTGCGGACCTGTCAATTGAAGGGGAAAACTGCGCTGAAACCTGTACTTTCTGCCAATCGGTGCGATTACCGCCCGTAACCCGAGGCCGATCCTCGTTATGAAGAAAACTGAGCTGCCTTCGATCCCGGTGTTCAAGCTCTATGGCGAAAGCCAGGATTGGCCCACGCCGGACCTGCTGCACTGCGAAACCATCTCCAGCCGCAGCAGCGAGCACCAATGGGAAATCAAACCCCATCGGCACGCCGACCTGTGCCAGTTGCTGTTTGTCTTCAAGGGCGAGGCAGAGCTGGAGATTGAAGGCCAGCGCACCCGGCTCGATGAGCCGGCGGTGCAGATCCTGCCGCCGCTGTCGGTCCATGGTTTTCGGTTTTCCGAGGATGTGCAGGGTTATGTCGTGACCCTGGCGGCGCCGCTGGTCACGCACCTGCAAGGGCAGTTGGGCCATTCGGTCAACATCCTGGCCCAGGCCGAAGCCTACCCGGCCGGGGAGAATGTCGATTACCTCAACAGTTTGTTCAGTGCCTTGCAGGCCGAGTACGTCGGCCATCAACCCGCCCGGGAAATGCTCATGCACGCGCTGGTCAGCGTGATCATGGTCTGGGTCAGTCGCCAAGTGATGAGCCGGCGCACCTCCACCCAGCGCCCGCAACGAGCGCGGGAATACCTCAACGGGTATATCCAACTGGTGGAAGAAACCTATCGCCAGCACGTCAAGGTCGAAGACTTGGCCCATCGCCTGGGCATTTCGGTGTCCCACCTCAACGGCACCTGTCGCGAACTGGCGGGGCAACCGGCATTGCAGATCATGCATGAGCGGCAGTTGTTGGAAGCCAAGCGACTGCTGACGTATACCGGCATGACGATCTTTGAGATTTCCGAGATACTCGGTTTCTCCGACCCGACCAACTTCACCCGGTTGTTTCGCCGGCGTGTCGGCATTTCGCCAAAGGCCTTCCGCGACCGGCTCAAGACCGATCAGCAGGACGACTGAGGCCGCTTCAGCGCAGAGCGTTCAGGGATGCGTTGTGCGGTATGCAGCGTTCGAAGTTGCAACTGGCGTAGTCTCGGGGCAATTGCCTGGCCTGCTCGACCCGATAAGCCGCGGTGCCATACAGCGCGAGCGTGGCAGTGCAGGTCAGGAAAATGGCGAGGCGTCTTCTTGTTTTGATGTTCATGGCGATGACCTCTGAACGAATACCCGGGGGTACTACCTTCAGCATAGGTCAGCTGTGGCGGGTTGCCAGCGAGGCAGGCTTTGTGTGTAACCCGATATTCAGAACACTGATATTCCCCTGTTGGGGCCAGGCCTCAAGGCTCAAGCCCTGTTTCCTTGTGGCGAGGGAGCTTGCTCCCGCTGGGACGCGCAGCGGCCCCAAGCTCTTGCGGTCGCTGCGCAACCGAGCGGGAGCGAGCTCCCTCGCCACAGGTTCATTTCATGTCAGGAATGGCAGCATTTCCCAGCCAGTTATTCCAGGTGCTCGGGCTTCATCGGATCCCCCGGCTTGACGTCCAGTTGCATGCGCACGTCTTCGAACATCTCATCGTAGTACTTGTGCATCGAGCCGATGCTGGCGGCCTTGGGCAAGCCGTATTGCTGGGCGATGCGTGTGGCATGGCGGGCGAAGTCGAAGGCTTGGTCCTTGGCCAGGAAAAACGTTTCGTCCACGTTCTTGTCTTCCACCGTACCGTGCAGGCGGAATGACATGCCCTTTCCCTCCTTGGGATCCTGTGCAATTTCGTAGTCGATGCACAGGTTGTAGCTGAAATCATCCTTGTTCAGCGCATGGCGCTCCATGTGCAGGTGTCCGGGTTGGAACGTGGCCATCAGCGTCTCTCCTTTGAAGGCATGGAGAACGGCAGACACCGCGCCTGCCGTATAAGTTTTCCCGTTACCTATAAACAATTCCTGGCGTCGCTGTGCTGATACGCGTGCCCGCCGTGCCTTGGACGATAGCATCGATGTCCGACAACGACCCGATCACCGCGACCTTCCCGGTGTTGCGCGCGAATTCGCAGGCGGCTTGCACCTTCGGCCCCATGGACCCGGCGGCGAAGCCGAGTCGTTCCATGTCGTCGGGGTGGGCCTGGGCGATGGCTTTCTGGGTCGGCTTGCCGAAGTCGATGAACGCGGCGTTGACGTCGGTGGCGATGACCAGCAGATCGCTTTCCAGTTGTTCGGCCAGCAGCGCCGAGCACAGGTCCTTGTCGATCACCGCTTCCACGCCTTGCAGGTTGCCGTGGGCGTCATACATCGTCGGAATGCCGCCACCGCCGGCGCAGATCACGATGCTGCCTTTTTCAAGCAGCCATTTGATCGGGCGGATCTCGAAGATGCGCTTGGGCCTGGGGCTGGCAACCACGCGCCGGAACTTGTCGCCGTCCGGGGCGATGGCCCAGCCTTTTTCGGCGGCCAGTCTTTGCGCTTCTTCCTGGCTGTAGACCGGGCCGATGGGCTTGGTGGGGGTTTGGAACGCCGGGTCGTTGGCGTCCACTTCGACCTGGGTCAAGAGCGTGGCGAAGGGCACTTCGAAGTCCAGGAGGTTGCCCAGTTCCTGTTCGATGATGTAGCCGATCATGCCTTCGGTTTCGGCGCCGAGCACGTCCAGCGGGTACGGCGTGACCGAGGTGTAGGCCGCCGCCTGCAACGACAGCAGGCCGACCTGCGGGCCGTTGCCGTGGGCGATGACGAGTTCATTGCCGGGGTGGATCTTGGCGATCTGTTCGGCGGCGGTGCGGATGTTGCTGCGTTGATTGTCTGCGGTCATGGGTTCACCCCGACGCAGGAGGGCGTTACCGCCCAGGGCGACGACGATGCGCATAGTGCTGTCCTTTCAAAAATGGAACGAACAATGCGGTCCCCTGTGGGAGCGAGCAAGCTCGCTCCCACAGTGTTTCGCGTCGGGTATTTAAATATCCGCCAACGCCGCCACCAGGATTGCCTTGATGGTGTGCATGCGGTTTTCCGCCTGTTCGAAGGCAATGTTGGCCGGGGATTCGAAAACCTCCTCGGTCACTTCCACGCCGTTGGCCAGGTTCGGATAGCGGGCGGCGATGTCCTTGCCGACCTTGGTTTCGCTGTTGTGGAACGCCGGCAGGCAGTGCATGAATTTCACCCGGGGGTTGCCCGAAGCCTTCATCATCTGCGCATTGACCTGGTAGGGCAGCAACTGCTCGATGCGCTCGTCCCAGGCTTCCACCGGCTCGCCCATGGACACCCAGATATCGGTGTGGATGAAGTCCACGCCCTTGACCGCTTCCTGCGGGTCTTCGGTGATGGTGATCCGTGCGCCGCTTTCGGCGGCGAAGGCTTGGCACTGGTCGATGAAATCCTGGTGCGGCCACAGCGCTTTTGGCGCGCCGATGCGCACGTCCATGCCCAGTTTGGCGCCGATCATCAGCAGCGAGTTGCCCATGTTGTAGCGGGCATCGCCCAGGTACGCGTAGCTGATGTCATGCAGCGGCTTGTCGCTGTGCTCGCGCATGGTCAGGGTGTCGGCGATCATTTGGGTGGGGTGGAATTCGGCGGTCAGGCCGTTGAACACCGGCACCCCGGCGAACTTGGCCAGCTCTTCGACGATCTCCTGTTCGAAGCCTCGGTATTCGATGGCGTCGAACATCCGTCCCAGGACCCGGGCGGTGTCCTTCATGCTTTCCTTGTGGCCGATCTGCGACGACACCGGGTCGATGTAGGTGACGTGCGCGCCCTGGTCATGGGCCGCGACTTCGAAGGCGCAGCGGGTGCGGGTCGAGGTCTTCTCGAAGATCAACGCGATGTTCTTGCCCTTGAGGTGCGGCTGCTCGGTGCCGGTGTATTTGGCGCGCTTGAGGTCGCGGGACAGGTCCAGCAAAAAGTGCAGCTCGCGGTTGGTGTGGTGCATCAAGCTCAGCAGGCTGCGGTTGCGCATGTTGAAAGCCATGGTGGATCTCCTTGGGTGTCGGTTATCCGCTGGGCCGTTCTCGATAAAAACGGCCCAGGCTCGAAGGTCAGTAATCGATCGGGTCGCGGATGATCGGGCAGGTCATGCAATGGCCGCCGCCCCGGCCCCGGCCCAGTTCGCTGGCGCTGATGGTGATGACTTCCACGCCGGCCTTGCGCAGCAGGGTATTGGTGTAGGTGTTGCGGTCGTAGCCGATGACCACGCCCGGTTCCACCGCCACGACGTTGTTGCCGTCGTCCCATTGCTCGCGCTCGGCGGCGAAGCTGTTGCCGCCGGTTTCCACCACGCGCAGCGTCGGCAACTTGAGCGCTGCGGCCACGGTGTCGATAAAGCTGCCTTCCTCGCGGCGCACGTCGATGCCACCGGGCTTGCTCTCGTCCGGGCGCAGGGAAAACGCCACGATCTGGCTGACGACTTCCGGAAAAACCGTGACCAGGTCGCGGTCGCAGAAGCTGAACACGGTGTCCAGGTGCATGGCCGCGCGGGATTTCGGCAGGCCGGCGACAATCACGCGCTCCACGGCGTTGTGCTTGAACAGGTTCAGCGCCAACTGACCGATGGCTTGGCGCGACGAGCGCTCGCCCATGCCGATCAACACCACGCCGTTGCCGATCGGCATCACGTCGCCGCCTTCGAGGGTGGCGTTGCCGTGGTCGTGGTCCGGGTCGCCGTACCAGATTTCGAATTCGGCATTGGTGAACTGCGGATGGAATTTGTAGATGGCCGTGGTCAGCAGGGTTTCCTGGCGTCGCGCCGGCCAGTACATCGGGTTCAGGGTCACGCCGCCGTAGATCCAGCACGTGGTGTCGCGGGTGAACTGGGTATTGGGCAACGGCGGCAGGATGAAGCTGGAGTGGCCGAGGAAGTCGCGGAACATCTGGATGGTCTTGCCGCCGAAGCTGTCCGGCAGGTCATCGGCCGAGACGCCGCCGATCAGGAATTCGGCGATCTTGCGCGGCTCCAGGCTGCGCAGCCAGGCGCCGACTTCATGCACCAGGCCCAGGCCCACCGAGTTGGCGGTGATCTTGCGCTGCAGAATCCAGTCCAGCGCTTCGGGGATGGCGACGATGTCAGTCAGCAGGTTGTGCATCTCCAGGACGTCGATCCCGCGTTCGCGCATCTTGGTGACAAAATCGAAGTGGTCGCGCTTGGCCTGGTTGACCCACAGCACGTCGTCGAACAGCAGCTCGTCGCAGTTGTTCGGCGTCAGCCGCTGGTGGGCCAGACCGGGTGAACAGACCATGACTTTGCGCAATTTTCCAGCTTCGGAGTGGACGCCGTACTTCACTTTTTCCGTGGTCATTACCGTAATCCTCCAGATAAATGCATCAGCGTTACAGGGTCAGGAAGCCGTCGTAGAGGCCGTAAGCCGCCACCAGGGCTCCGACGATCACAGCAGCGAAAATCAACTTCTCGATCGAGGTGAAAACCGGTTTGCCCAGTTCAAGCTTGGCTTTGGCGAACAGAATCACGCCGGGGGCATAGAGCAGGGCGGAGAGCAGCAGGTACTTGACGCCGCCGGCATAGATCAGCCAAACCGCATAGATCAGCGCGACGGCGCCGATGAACAGGTCCTTGCGCCGCTCGGCCGCGAAGCCTTCGTAGGTCTCGCCGCGCACCGCCAGCAACACTGCGTAGGCCGCCGACCACAGGTAAGGCACCAGGATCATCGAGGTGGCGAGGTAGATCAGCGACAGGTACGTACTGGCGGAAAACAGCGTGATGACCAGGAACAGTTGAACCATCGCGTTGGTCAGCCACAGGGCATTGGCCGGCACATGGTTGGCGTTCTCGCGCCGCAGGAACTCCGGCATGGTGTGGTCCTTGGCGGCGGCGAACATGATCTCCGCGCACAACAGCACCCAGGACAGCAGGGCACCGAGCAGCGAGATGATCAGGCCGACGCTGATCAACACCGCGCCCCAGTGACCGACCACATGCTCCAGCACGGCGGCCATGGACGGGTTCTGCAACTTCGCCAGTTCCGGCTGGGTCATGATCCCCAGCGACAGCACGTTCACCAGCACGAGGAACAACAGCACGGTGATGAAACCGATGACGGTGGCCTTGCCGACGTCGCTGCGTTTTTCGGCGCGGGCCGAGAAAATGCTCGCGCCCTCGATGCCGATGAACACCCACACGGTGACCAGCATCATGTTGCGCACCTGATCCATTACGCTGCCCAGGTCCGGATTTTTCAGGCCCCAGATGTCAGCGGTGAAGATCTCCAACTTGAACGCGAACACCGCGATCAGCACGAACAGCAGCAGCGGCACGACCTTGGCGACCGTGGTCACCAGGTTGATGAACGCCGCTTCCTTGATGCCACGCAGCACCAGGAAATGCACCGCCCACAACAACACCGAGGCACCGATCACCGCGGCGACGGTGTTGCCTTCGCCAAAGATCGGGAAGAAGTAGCCCAGGGTGCTGAACAGCAACACGAAGTAGCCGACGTTGCCCAGCCAGGCGCTGATCCAGTAGCCCCAGGCCGATGAGAAGCCCATGTAGTCGCCGAACCCGGCCTTGGCGTAGGCGTACACGCCGCCGTCCAGGTCGGGCTTGCGGTTGGCCAGGGTCTGGAACACGAAGGCCAGGGTCAGCATGCCGACGGCGGTGATGGCCCAACCGATCAACACGGCGCCGACGTCAGCGCTGGCGGCCATGTTCTGCGGCAGGGAAAAGATCCCGCCGCCGATCATCGAGCCCACTACCAGCGCGACCAGCGCGCCGAGTCGAAGTTTTCCGGGGGTATCAGACATTGCATGACTCCCATGCGGGGAAGAGAGTCAACAGCCTAAGTCGATTAGAAAGGCCGGCATCTGATCCAGGTCAGATAACTGTTCGACGTGGGTGTCGTGGTGTCTGGTTCGCCGCTATCGCGATAGCGATCGGGGGATTACCACTGCGCCCGATGAGCCCCAAGTTCGGCGGCCGGCAACGCCCATTGCAGCGGCGTGCCGGTGATCTTCAGCGGCACCTGCAAACGATGCGCCGGCCCCCAAGGCGTCTGTTCCACCAACAGACCCTGGTCTGCCTCGTCTTCGGGGCGCAACGCAACCTTGCTGCCGGTGCCGCCCTCGATCAACAGCTTCGCCGTACGCGCCAGCGACAAGCGTGCCGAGCCGCCATGACCGGTGGCTAAGCGTCGACTCACCAGCACAATTGCGCTGGCCGCCATCAAGTAACCGGTGCTGTGATCGAGCGCCTGGACCGGCAGCGGAGTCGGTTTGTCCGACTGTTTCCAGGCCATGCCGGCCTCGGCGATGCCACAGCTCATCTGAACCAGGCTGTCGAAGCCGCGGCGCTCTTGCCAGGGGCCGCTCCAGCCGTAGGCGTTGAGGCACACATCGATCAGGCCGGGCGCCAGTTGCCGGCGCTGTGCGGCGCCGTAGCCCAGGCGTTCGAGTGCATCGGCGCGATAGCCGTGCAGCAGGATGTCGGCTTCCTTGAGCAGTGCCTCGAACGCCGCGCGGTCGGCGGGCTGATGCAAGTCGAGGCGAGCGCAACGTTTACCGAGGGTGACTTCGGGTACGACGCCGGGTTCGTTCCAGCTCGGCGGGTCGATGCGCAGCACGTCGGCGCCCAGGCCGGCGAGAAAGCGGCTGGCGATCGGGCCGGCCAGCACGCGGGTCAAGTCCAGCACCTTGATGCCCGCCAAGGGCTGTGCAACGGAGCCGAGCCAGGGCGCAGGCGAACCTTGTGCTGCGTTATCCAAATGGACGAGAGGCTCGGCATTGACCGCCATGCCCTGCGGATGGATTTGCCACGCCTGCCAGGAGCGCATCTGCGCGGCGCAACCGCCGGCATCAACCACGGCTTGCTCCAGTTCGGCCTTGTTCCAACGGATCACTTTGCTGGCCATGTCGGCGCGGTCGGTGCAGGCGCCGAGCACCTTTTCCGCTGCCTGGCGGTGATGCGGCGCGTTGGTGTGCAGGCGGATCCAACCGTCGGCAGTGGCGTAGTCGCCCGCCACCGGATCCCACAGGGGCGGTACGCTCCAGCCAACGGGCCGAATGGAGGTGGAAAACCAGAACGAGGCCAGGCGCCGGTCGACTTCCAGCGACGGCAGGCGACCGGTTTGCTGATGGATAAGCTCGGCGACCGCTTGACCGGCCACACCTATGCTCGCGCTGGCCAGTTCCGTGACGGCGAAGGCCGAGGGCAGGGCGCCTTCGCCGGTGAAGGGGATCGGTGTCGTGGGCAAGCCAATGGCGATTTGCATGGACGTGAGTAGGTCTGACATTGAGAAGCCCTCCTGAACCAGAGAGCGAGCATAGATCAAACCAGTGTCGGCGGCCGCTACGCGCCCCAGCGAGAGCAAGCTCGCTCCCGCTGGGATGGTGGAAGTCAGGCCAGTTCGGTCGCGTAGGCTTGCTCCAGCAACACCGTAAACCGGTTGAAAGCCGCCAGCGCGCCTTTGTCCGCCTCGGCTTCCTGCTGTTCGGTGAAGGCCAGGCCATCCAGGGTGCGGATGAAGGTTTTCCAGCCTTCGGCACGGCCGCCCGTCGGTTCTGCCAAGTGGCGGGCACCGAAGGTTTCGCTCAGTCCCAGGCCCACGGCACGCTTGATCAGGAAGGCGGCGCCGAGCTTGGAGCCTTCGGAGACAAACAGCCAGCCCAGTGCTTCGGCCTGGGTCGGATTGTTCACCGCACCGGCCACCGGCGCGGGGACTTCGGTGTCCAGGTCGGCGAGATCCGCCTTCGCTGCGTCGGCGCGGCAGCGGGCGGGCAGATCGGCAATCAACGCGGTCAATTGCGCATCGTTGTACAGCGCCACCAGTTCCGACTGGAACTGGTACTGGGCGACAACGAAGCGGGCGTAGCTGGCCTGGGTTTCGAATGGCGCATGGGCCTTGACCAGTGCGTCGAGCCTGCTGTGGGGCTCGTGGGTGATCTGGTTCAGCCGTTGGGAGCGGGAAACGGGGCGTTGTGTAGTCATGAAAAATTTCCTTCGAGTGGAAGTTGTGGCGAGGGGATAAATCCCCTCGCCACAGATAATTGTTTTGGCTGAACGCTGGATCAGATATCCCAGATCAGATTGACCGCGAAGTTGCGCCCAGGCGCGGTCAGGCGATCGAGGTTGGCCGGGCTCAGCACCGCCGCTTCGCCGACGCTGTCGTAGCCGCGCACGTCGTCCCACAGCCAGTATTTCTTGTCGGTGAGGTTGTAGACGCCGCCGCTGACGGTGACGTCGTCGGTGACCTTGTAGTACCCGCTCAGGTCGAGGATGCCGAAGCCCGGCGTCTTGAACTGGCTGCTGACGCCGTCGGGGGAGTTGAAGTTGCTGTCGTCGACACGGTTTTTCTTCTTCACCAGGGTCCAGCTGAGCAAGGTGCCGAACTGCTCCTGGTCGTAGCCCAGGCCGAACACCCCGGTCAGCGGGTTGACGCTGTTGAGCGGTTCGCCGCTGTCATCGTTGCGGCCATAGAGGTAGGCCACCGAGCCTTGGGTGTAGAGCCCCCGTGGCGCGCTGAACACGTCCAGGTCCAGGCGGCCCTTGGCTTCAATGCCCTTGATGGTCGCGTGCTTGATGTTGTTGCTCTGGAAGGTCAACTGGTTTGAACCGGGGGTAATGGCATCTTCGTTGATGAAGTCGCGGTATTTGTTGTAGAACACCGCCACGTCGAACGAGCCGGAGTCGAAGCGTCCACGCAGGCCGGTTTCGTAGCTCTTGCTTTTTTCCGGTTCCAGGTCGGGATTGGGTTCCACGCTGTAGCCCGCGCCTGGGTTGTCGAAACGACCGTACAAAGCCTTGGCGGTCGGTGTGCGGAAGCCCTCGGCATATTGGCCGTACCAGGTGTACTGGTCAGTCAGCGCATAAGTCAGGCCAAACTTGGGCGAGACGCGATGCCAGGTCTTGTTTTCATCGCTGACTTCACCGCCGGCGGTAGGGTCTACGGTGTTGAGGAATTCCTCGGTCAGGTGTGGCTTGAGTTGGGTGTAGTCGTAGCGCAGCGCTGGCGTGAAGGTCCATTTGTCCCAACTGATCTGGTCCTGGGCGAACAGGCTGTAGGTGTTGATGGTCGGGTCGGGAAAGTCACTGGCTTTTGCCAGCACGTCCCGCGTGCTGATGGCGCCGACGGTGGGGCAGCCCACGCCGACCGCCAGGCATACGCCGTTGCCGCTGCGTGAGCCGGTGACTTTTTGTTGCTTGAGCGTGGTGCCGTAGGTCAGCGCATGATCGGTGTCGGCAATGCTGAATGACTTGTCCAGCTGCGCGTCGAACACCCACTGCTTTTCTTCATAAAGCGTTTCCCGTGTGCGCAGTACCCGACGAGTGATCGGGAAGTAGAACTCGGCGGTGCTCTGGTCGGTCTTGGCGATCTGGTGGTTCAGGCTCCACTTGATGTTGTCCGCCAGCAAGCTGTCGAGGGCGAAGCTGTGCTCCAGGCCGAAACGTTCGCGGGTGATGGTGTCGTTGCCGGTGCGCCACTGGTACATGCCGCCGGGCAGGATGGAGGCGGGAATGGCCGGTTGGCCGTTGGCGTAGGGGCCGCCATAGGCGCTTTTCAGATCGCTGTCGCGATCATCCTTGTACTTCTCGTACACCAGGCTCAGGCGTGCGTCATCGCTGTAGTCCCAGCCGAGTTTGGCCAGCACATTGTCGGCGCGCACAGCTTCCGGGTTGGCCGCGGTGCGGTCCAGGCCGGTGCCATTGTTGCTGCCATAGGATTCGATTTCATGGCCGTCGCGCTGGCTGTAATGCAGCAGGCCGTCGAATGGCCCGTTGCGACCGGCGACGGTGGCGGACTTGAGCCAGCTCTCATCGGCGGAGCTGTAGCCAGTCTTCAGGCGTGCACCGACGTCCTGGCCGGGCTTGATGATGTCATCGGCATCGAGCGTGAAGTAACTGACGACGCCACCAATGGCATTGCTGCCGTACAGCACCGAGGCCGGGCCACGGAGTATTTCCACGCGCTTGATGATTTCCGGGTCGACGTAGTTGCGCTGGGTCTTGGCATAGGGGCCATTGAAGAAACCGCCCGGCACTTCCACGCCGTCGACCTGGGTCAGGATCCGGTTGCCGTCGATGCCGCGGATGTTGTAGCCGCTGATGCCGCCGCGCTGGCCCGCGCCGCCCACCGAGACACCGGGCTCGTAGCGCACCAGATCCTTGATGGTGTTGACGTTGTTGCGATCGAGTTCCTGGCGATCGTGGATGGAAACGGTGCTCGGTACGCGGGTGATGTTCTGTTCCTGGCGGGTGGCGCTAATGGTCACCTGCTGCAAGTCCAGCACTGTGCCGGCGCTGCGTTTTTCCAGAACGATGTTTTTGCTGCTCAGTTTGCGGTAGCTCAAGTCGGTCCCCACCAACAGGCGCTCCAAGGCTTTTTCCGGCGAAAGCGAGCCGTTCACACCCGGCGAGGCGATGCCTTCGGCCAGTTCAGCCGGCAAGCCGACTTGCCAGCCCGTCACCGTCGTGAATGCGTTGAGCGCGGAGACCAAGGGCTGCCGGGCGATATTGAAGGTGTAGTCGCCCATGTTGTGGGCGGGCGGTTGCCCGGCGGCAAGGGCAGCCGGCACGGCGCCGGCCATCAGGATGGCGGTGGTCAGCAATGACAGCGCGCAGGAAGGTACGAGGAACCGGCAAGTAAGGCGAGAGGACATCGATAGCGCTCCGTGTCGCATCTGTTATAGGTGCAGATCGGCATCGTGAAGATGCGAATCAATTGCATTGGCTATAACGAGACGAACCAGCGAAGGCTATCGAGTAAAAATAATTCTCATTTAGTTCAAGATCACCAACGCCGGGAATTCCTGCAGCCGCGCGGAGGTGATGTGGGCCAGGGAACGGAGCACATCCAGCGGCTGGTCGAGGCGGTAGTTGCCCGTCACCGCGACGTTGGCCAGCCGTTCGTTGGTGTTGATGATCCAGCCTGGGTAGTAGCGTCGCAACTCCGCCAGAACCTGGCTCAGCGGCCGGTTTTCGAACACCAGCCGACCTTGGACCCAGGCCAGTTCCGTTCCGGCATCGAGCCGCGCCGGGCGGTCGAAGCCGTTGGGGCCGATACGGATGCTTTCGCCCGCTGACAGCCGTACGTGGGTGTCGTACCGGGTGGCCCGCAGGTCGATGTCGCCGCGCTGCACCTGGACCTGCGCGACGCCGTCCACGTAGCGCACGGCAAACGAGGTGTCACTGACGCTGGCGGTGACCGGACCGGCGTCCAGCTCCAGCGGCAGGTGACGGCTGGCCGGCACCTCGAAGAATGCTTCGCCTTTGTAGAGTCGGGCCACTTGCCGATGTTCGTCGAATGAACTGGAGAAGGCCGAATCGGTGTTAAGCAGGACCTTGGAGCCGTCTTCCAGTTGCAGCCGCTGGCGCTCACCGACCACGGTCAGGTGGTCGGCCTGGAAGCGCAGCGGCAAGTCGCTGAAATTGAACAGGCCCAGCACCAGCACGGCAGCAGTAGCCAGGGGTTTCCAATGGGCGCGCAGGCGCGACAGCGCGGTGACGTTTGGCCGATCCCGTAATTGCCGGGCGCTTTCGATAATCTGCGGGCCATTCCAGATCGCCTGCGCCCTGGCGAACGCTTCGCCGTGGCGTGGATCGGCCGCCAGCCAGGCCTGGAAGTGCCGGCGTTGCTCCTCGCTGGGGCTGTCGAGCAGGATCAACCAGTCCAGCGCCTGGTCCATGGCGTGGGCGGTGTCCTGTGCCTCGGCGGCTTCAGGTGGGCGATGGTTGTCCGTCACGGTGGATTCTCATTATTGGCGGCAAACACACGCTACAAGCCGCAAGCGGTAACTGGCAAGCCTGCATCCGGCATCCGGCTTGTCGTCATGGGTTGCGTTCGGCCACGCCCACGCAAATAGCCATGATCAATTTCAGTTCTTTTTGCACGGTGCTCAGGGACACGTTCAACCGTTGCGCGATGTCTTGGTAACTGTGGCCATGCAGCCGACTGAGAATAAAGACCTGCCGTTGGCGCGGGCTGAGGGATTGCAGGCTGACGTTGAGGCGTTCGAGCATTCGTTCGGCATGGGCGGCGTCTTCGGCGCTGCTCTGGGGAGCGATCACGTTGTTCACGACGTCCTGCGGCACGTCGTCGACCAGGGTTCGCGACTGGATTCGCCGCGCGCGCAAATGGTCCAGCGCCAGGTTGCGGGCGGTCTGGAAGACAAAGGGTTCGAGATGATCGACGGTGCGCTCGCTCAGGGCGCGGGTGACCCGTAGGTAGGTCTCCTGCAACAGGTCTTCGGCGGTGCTCGGGTTGTTGACCATCCGCTCGAGGGTGCGCAGCAGCGGGGTACGCTGGGCGAGAAAGACGTGATGAAAACGCGATTGACTCACGGTAGGGCCCGATCCGGTTCGAGTAGATGATAATGCTTATCATCTGCGTAATGGGTCAAGCCTTCATTTCATCGGTCTTGTGGTAAACCTTGTGGGAGCGAGCAAGCCCGCTCCCACCAAAGCTCAGCTGAGTTACTCCGCGTTACACAACGCCAGGCAGTTATCCAGCATGCGGTTGGAGAAGCCCCACTCGTTGTCGTACCAGGCCAGTACCTTGAGTAGCTTGCCGCTGGCCTTGGTGTGGTTGGCGTCGAAGATCGACGACAGCGGGTTGTGGTTGAAATCGCTGGAGACCAACGGCAGGGTGTTGTAGCCGAGGATCTTGGAGTGCTGGCTGGCCTGCTTGAGCAGCGCGTTGACTTCATCGGCCGACGCCTCGCGCTTGAGCTGCACGGTCAGGTCCACCAGCGACACATTGATCACCGGTACACGCACGGCCATGCCGGTCAGCTTGCCCGCCAGTTCCGGCAGCACCAGGCCCACGGCTTCGGCGGCGCCGGTCTTGCTCGGGATCATGTTCTGGGTGGCCGAACGGGCACGGTACGGGTCGCTGTGGTAGACGTCGGTCAGGTTCTGGTCGTTGGTGTAGGCATGGATGGTGGTCATCAGGCCGCTTTCGATGCCTAGCTCGCGGTGCAGCACCTGGGCCACCGGGGCCAGGCAGTTGGTGGTGCACGACGCATTGGAGATGATCTGGTGGGACTGGCGCAGGATGTCGTGGTTGACGCCATACACGACGGTGGCATCGGCGCCCTTGGCCGGGGCCGAGATGATCACCTTGCGGGCGCCTGCGCTGATGTGCGCGGCAGCCTTGGCACGGTCGGTGAAAAGGCCGGTGCATTCGAACACCACGTCGATCTTCTCGGCGGCCCAGGGCAGTTCGGCCGGGTTGCGAATGGCGCTGACGGCGATGCGGTCGCCGTTGACCGTCAGGCTTTCATGATCGTGCTGGACGTCGGCATCGAAAGTGCCATGCACGGTGTCGAACTTGAGCAGATGGGCATTGATCGCGCTGTCGCCCAGGTCGTTGATGGCGACGATCTGCAAGTCGCGACGATAGCCTTGGGTATACAGTGCACGGAGGACGTTGCGGCCGATGCGGCCAAAACCATTGATTGCGATTCGAAGAGTCATTAACTGCGCCGCCGTCGATTTGTTGTTGGAATTACAAGATTATTCGCATAAAAATAGAAAACAAGCCTTTTTAGTGGCAATATTTTGTTTTATCTACAACGAGTGACCTGTATCAACTGGTCCGATTGGTCAAAAACCGTTTGTCGCCTCGCCTTTCGCACAGCGTGCAGCGGGCTTTTGATCAGCATAGACAATCAGGTCGCCACACCCCGTTAGCCTGGAGTTCTACACATGCATCCCCGCGTACTTGAGGTCACCGAACGGCTTATCGCCCGCAGTCGCGCTACACGCGAGGCTTACCTTGCACTGATCCGCGGTGCAGCCAGCGACGGCCCGATGCGCGGCAAGCTGCAGTGCGCCAACTTCGCCCATGGCGTGGCCGGTTGCGGCACGGAAGACAAGCATCACCTGCGGATGATGAACGCCGCCAACATCGCTATCGTGTCGTCCTATAACGACATGCTCTCGGCCCACCAGCCCTACGAAACCTTCCCCGAACAAATTAAGAAAGCCCTGCGCGAGATCGGCTCGGTCGGCCAGTTTGCCGGTGGCACGCCAGCGATGTGCGACGGCGTGACCCAGGGCGAGGCGGGGATGGAGTTGAGTTTGCCGAGCCGTGAAGTGATCGCACTGTCCACGGCGGTGGCGTTGTCCCACAACATGTTCGACGGCGCGTTGATGCTCGGCATCTGCGACAAGATCGTCCCGGGCCTGATGATGGGCGCGCTGCGCTTCGGTCATCTGCCGACGATCTTCGTGCCCGGCGGGCCGATGGTCTCGGGCATTTCCAACAAGGAAAAAGCCGACGTGCGCCAGCGCTACGCTGAAGGCAAGGCCACCCGCGAAGAGCTGCTGGAATCGGAGATGAAGTCCTACCACAGCCCCGGCACCTGCACCTTCTACGGCACCGCCAACACCAACCAGTTGCTGATGGAAGTGATGGGCCTGCACTTGCCGGGCGCCTCGTTCGTCAACCCGAACACGCCGCTGCGCGATGCCCTGACCCGCGAGGCAGCGTTCCAGGTCACGCGCCTGACCAAGCAGAGCGGCAACTTCATGCCCATCGGCGAAATCGTCGACGAGCGCTCGCTGGTCAACTCCATTGTCGCGCTGCACGCCACCGGCGGCTCCACCAACCACACGCTGCACATGCCGGCCATCGCCATGGCGGCGGGCATCCAGTTGACCTGGCAGGACATGGCCGACCTCTCCGAGGTGGTGCCGACCCTGAGCCACGTCTACCCGAACGGCAAGGCCGACATCAACCACTTCCAAGCGGCGGGCGGCATGTCGTTCCTGATCCGCGAACTGCTGGAGGCCGGGCTGCTCCACGAGAACGTCAACACCGTGCTTGGTCACGGTTTGAGCCGCTATACCCAGGAGCCGTTCCTCGAGGATGGCGAGCTGGTATGGCGTGACGGCCCGATCGAAAGCCTCGACGAAAACATCCTGCGTCCGGTGGCCCGCGCCTTCTCGCCAGAAGGCGGGTTGCGGGTGATGGAAGGCAATCTCGGTCGCGGTGTGATGAAGGTTTCGGCCGTGGCCTTGGAAAACCAGATCGTCGAAGCCCCGGCCATGGTGTTCCAGGATCAGCAGGACCTGGCGGATGCGTTCAAGGCCGGCCTGTTGGAAAAAGACTTTGTCGCGGTGATGCGCTTCCAGGGCCCGCGTTCCAACGGCATGCCCGAGCTGCACAAGATGACGCCGTTCCTCGGTGTGCTGCAGGATCGCGGCTTCAAAGTGGCGCTGGTGACCGACGGGCGCATGTCCGGCGCCTCGGGGAAAATCCCGGCGGCCATTCATGTCAGCCCCGAAGCTTATGTCGGCGGCGCGTTGGCTCGGGTGCAGGAGGGCGATATCATCCGCGTCGATGGCGTCGAAGGCACCTTGGAATTGAAGGTGGACGCCGAGGAATTCGCCGCGCGCGAACCGGCCAAGGGCCTGTTGGGCAACAACATCGGCACTGGTCGCGAGCTGTTCGGTTTCATGCGCATGGCCTTCAGCTCGGCAGAGCAGGGCGCCAGCGCCTTCACTTCTGCCCTGGAGACGCTTAATTGAAACTGGCTTTGGTCGGTGACATCGGTGGGACCAATGCGCGTTTCGCCCTGTGGAAAAACCATAACCTGGAAAATATCCAGGTGCTGGCGACGGCGGATTACGCCTGCCCGGAAGAGGCCATCAAGGTGTACCTGAGCGGCATGGGCATGGCGCCGGGTTCGATTGGCTCGGTGTGCCTGTCGGTGGCCGGCCCTGTGAGCGGTGATGAGTTTCGCTTCACCAACAACCATTGGCGACTGAGCAACCTGGCGTTCTGCAAGACATTGGAGGTGGAGAAGCTGTTGCTGGTCAACGACTTCTCGGCCATGGCCCTGGGCATGACCTGCTTGCGTCCTGATGAATACCGGGTCGTTTGCCAGGGCACTCCGGAACCAATGCGTCCGGCGGTGGTGATCGGCCCGGGCACCGGGCTGGGTGTCGGAACGCTGCTGGACCTGGGCGAAGGTCGCTTCGCAGCACTGCCGGGTGAGGGTGGCCACGTCGACCTGCCGATGAGCAGTCCGCGCGAGACTCAGCTCTGGCAACACATCTACAACGAGATCGGTCACGTCAGCGCCGAAACCGCCTTGAGCGGCAGCGGCCTGCCCCGTGTCTACCGGGCAATCTGCGCGGTGGATGGCCATGAGCCGGTGCTCGATACTCCGGAATCCATCACCGCCGCCGGCCTGGCTGGGGACCCCATCGCCCTGGAAGTGCTTGAGCAGTTCTGTCGATGGCTGGGGCGCGTGGCCGGCAACAATGTGCTGACGGTGGGCGGGCGAGGCGGTGTCTACATCGTCGGTGGCGTAGTCCCGCGGTTTGCCGATTTCTTCCTTGAGAGTGGCTTTGCCAAATCCTTCGCCGACAAGGGTTGCATGAGCGATTATTTCAAAGGCATTCCGGTCTGGTTGGTGACGGCGCCGTACTCCGGCCTGATGGGCGCGGGCGTGGCGTTGGAGCAGTCGACCGCAATTTGAAATATGAAATACATCCCCCTTGTGGGAGTGAGCCCGCTCGCTCCCACAAGGGGCTATGTGGTGTTTGTAGTTCCCGTCCATCAGGCATAATCGCCCCCAATCCAAACAACAAGGACGAGGCCCCGTGAGTTCAGTGAACAAATCGATTTTGTTGGTCGACGACGACCAGGAGATTCGCGAACTGCTGGACACTTACCTCAGCCGTGCGGGTTTCCAGGTGCGCACCACGCCTGATGGCGCCGGGTTTCGCCAGGCCTTGAACGAGGCGCCGAGCGACCTGGTGATCCTCGATGTGATGTTGCCGGACGAGGACGGCTTCAGCCTTTGCCGCTGGGTTCGCGAACACCCGCGCCAGGCCCATGTGCCGATCATCATGCTCACCGCCAGTTCCGACGAGGCCGACCGGGTCATCGGCCTGGAGCTGGGTGCCGATGATTACCTGGGCAAGCCGTTCAGCCCGCGTGAATTGCAGGCGCGCATCAAGGCGCTGCTGCGTCGGGCGCAGTTCGGCCAAGAGCGGCCAGGCGGCGACGTACTGGCCTTCGATGAGTGGCGGCTGGACATGGTCAGTCATCGGTTGTTTCACGCCGACGGGGAAGAGGTGATTCTCTCCGGCGCCGATTTTGCCCTGCTCAAGCTGTTCCTCGACCACCCTCAGGAAATCCTCGACCGCGACACCATCGGCAACGCCACGCGGGGGCGCGAACTGATGCCCCTGGACCGGATCGTCGACATGGCGGTCAGTCGCCTGCGCCAGCGCCTGCGTGATACGGACAAGCCGCCGCGGTTGATTCGTACGGTGCGCGGCAGCGGTTATCAGTTGGCAGCCAGTGTGGTTGCCAGCAATGGTCACTGAAGCGATCAGGAAGATTGTCCGACGGGTGCCGGTGCCGCGCTCGTTGCTGGGGCGGATGCTGTTGCTGACCCTGCTGGTCGTGCTGTTCGCCCAGACATTGTCCAGCCTGATCTGGGTCTCGCAATTGCGCGCCACCCAGCTCGAAGGCCTGGTCACCAGCGCCCGCAGCCTTGCCCATTCGATGACCGCCACCGTCAGCTACCTGCGCTCGCTGCCGGTGGCATACCGGCCCTTGGTGCTGGACCAGTTGCGCAGCATGGGCGGCACACGGTTCGTCGTCACGCTCAATGACAAACCGCTGGGCATGGACGTGCTGCCCGTGACACCGCGCAAACTGGCGGTGCTCCAAGCCGTGGACGATGTGCTGCGGCGCTCCCTGGGCAGTAACGCCGACATCTCCGTCAAGTTCGTCAGCCCTGAGGACCTGCGGATCTTCAACGGCGGGCTCAAGCTCGACGAGCTGCCACGCTCATGGGCTCATTACGCGTTGACGCTCGAGCCGGTGAACCCGCCGGTGCTGGTCACGCAAATCCAGATGGCGCCAGGTGAATGGCTGTACATCGCCTCGCTGCTGCCCGAACCCTATACCAGCCTCGAAGAACAGGACCTGCCCAAGCAGCAGGTGGGCTTCATCGTGCTCACCAGCAGCTTGTTGCTGTTGTTCATCGGCTTGCTGGTGCACTGGCAGAGCCGGCCACTCAAGCGCCTGGCCCGGGCGGCGCGGGATATGTCTCTCGGCGCTGAAGTGCAGCCGGTGGCCGAGGGCGGCGGCAGTGAAGTGGTGGAAGTGGGCCGGGCGTTCAACGCCATGCGCGAGCGCATCAGCCGCTACCTGACCGAGCGCAGCCAATTGTTCAGTGCGATCTCCCATGATTTGCGCACGCCCATCACTCGGCTGCGGTTGCGGGTCGAGCTGCTGGAGGATGAAAACCTGCAGGCCAAGTTCGGCCGAGACCTCGACGAGCTGGAGCTGTTGGTCAAGGGCGCGCTGCAATGCGTCAAGGACACCGATATCCATGAAAACATCGAGCCGGTGGACCTCAACCATGTACTGGATTGCCTGGTGGAACCTTATCTCGCGCCCAACGGCAACGGCCGGGTCACCCAGGATGGCCGGGCGCTGGCGCCGTATCCCGGCAAGCCGTTGGCCCTCAAGCGCTGCATCGGTAACCTGATCGACAACGCTTTGAAATACGGACAAAGGGCGCACCTGCACATCGATGACGATGAAACGGCGTTCATCCTGCACGTCGACGATGAAGGGCCGGGTGTGCCGGAACAGCGCCTGGAGCAGGTCTTCGAGCCGCACTTCCGGCTCGCCGGGCAACAACAAGGCTACGGCTTGGGGTTGGGCATCGCCCGCAACATCGCCCACAGCCATGGTGGCGAAGTCAGCCTGCAGAATCTGCGCGAGGGCGGGTTGCGGGTGACGTTGCAGTTGCCTCGGAGTGTGGATTAGTCGGACCGCGTTATCGTTCATCGCGAGCAGGTCCAACATACTCCCATCCCAATGTCACAAGTCGGTGACATAACTCGTCCCTTTCGTTACCTGCCGCGCACCTCCCGTTGTTTAGACTCCCCGGGTCAAAACAACAAAAAAGGTATCTCGATGGACACCTTCCAACCGGCCTTCAGCAGTTGGCTGAACGCTCCTGCCCACCAGCAATGGCTCGCTGCCGAAGGCTTGCGGCTGTTGGCGTTCGCCAAGGCCTCGAAGCTGCCGGACGGTTTCGGTAACCTGGACGAGCTGGGGCGCCTGCCGGCCAATGCCCGGGCCGAAACCATGAACACCGCGCGCATGACCCACAGCTTCGCCATGGCCCACATCCAGGGCCTGCCGGGGTTTGCCGAACTGGTAGATCATGGCGTGCAAGCCCTCATGGGGCCGCTGCGCGACGCCGAGCATGGCGGTTGGTTTGCCACCGCCAATCCGGCTGAAAACGAGACCGGCAAAGCCGCCTACCTGCATGCTTTCGTTGCCCTGGCCGCCAGCTCCGCGGTCGTGGCCCAGCGCCCTGGCGCCGAGGACTTGCTCAAGGAAGCGGTGCGGATCATCGACGAACATTTCTGGTGCGAGGAGGAGGGCGCCATGCGCGAATCCTTCAACCGCGACTGGCGCGAAGAAGAAGCCTATCGCGGCGCCAACAGCAACATGCACGCCACCGAAGCCTTCCTTGCCCTGGCCGATGCCACCGACGACCCGCGCTGGCTGGTTCGCGCGCTGCGTATCGTCGAGCGGGTGATCCACGGCCATGCAGCCGCCAACGATTACATGGTCGTTGAGCATTTCGACCGTGACTGGCAGCCGTTGCGCGAATATAACCACGACAACCCGGCCGATGGGTTTCGTCCCTACGGCACCACTCCCGGCCATGGTTTCGAATGGGCGCGGCTGCTGCTGCACCTTGAAGCCGCGCGCGTGCAGATCGGCATGCTGACCCCGGGCTGGCTGGCCCAGGACGCGCAAAAACTCTTCGACCAGAACTGTCGCCATGGTTGGGACGTCGATGGCGCGCCAGGCATTGTCTACACCCTGGACTGGGACAACCGTGCCGTGGTCCGCCATCGCCTGCATTGGGTGCATGCCGAAGCGGCAGCCGCGGCCAGCGCCTTGCTCAAACGGACCGACGAGGCGCAATACGAAGCGTGGTACCGGCGTTTCTGGGAATTTTGTGACAAACATTTCATCGACCGCTGCAATGGCAGCTGGCACCACGAGCTTGATCCGCAGAACCGCCCCAGCGCCGACATCTGGCCGGGCAAGCCTGATCTTTATCACGCCTGGCAGGCGGTGTTGATTCCGCGTCTGCCGTTGGCGCCGAGCATGGCGTCAGCCTTGGCGCGGTTATCCGATCCTGCACCTGTGTAACCATGTCGTGACATATCCGCGTCCCTTCGTTACCTGCGAAGGGATAACCCCTGATTAGAATCCATGCAGCGCAAGCACCAGACTTGCATGCATAACAACAAGAAAGGTACTTCTAGATGAATGCGATTTCTCGCCTCGCTACTGTCATTTCTCTTGCTTCCCTGCTTCCCGTCGCAGCATTCCCTGTCACTACCCTTGCCGCCGAATCGAAAGGTTCCGTGGAAGTCGTCCACTGGTGGACGTCGGGTGGCGAAAAAGCCGCGGTCGATGTGCTGAAGGCCCAGGTAGAAAAAGACGGCTTTACCTGGAAGGACGGCGCTGTCGCCGGCGGTGGCGGCTCCACCGCCATGACCGTACTCAAGAGCCGTGCCGTGGCCGGCAACCCACCGGGTGTCGCCCAGATCAAGGGCCCGGACATTCAGGAATGGGCCTCCACCGGCCTGCTCGACAGCGACGTCCTCAAGGACGTTGCCAAGTCGGAGAAGTGGGACAGCCTGCTCGACAAGAAAGTCTCCGATACCGTGAAGTACGAAGGTGACTACGTCGCCGTGCCGGTGAACATCCACCGCGTCAACTGGCTGTGGATCAACCCGGAAGTCTTCAAGAAAGCCGGCATCACCAAGAACCCGACCACCCTCGAAGAATTCTACGCCGCCGGCGACAAGCTCAAGGCAGCGGGCTTCATCCCCCTGGCCCACGGTGGCCAACCATGGCAGGACAGCACCGTGTTCGAAGCGGTGGTGCTCTCGGTCATGGGTGCCGAAGGCTACAAGAAAGCCCTGGTCGACCTGGACAACAAGGCGCTGACCGGTCCGGAAATGGTCAAGGCACTGACCGAGCTGAAGAAAGTCGCGACCTACATGGATCCCGATGGCAAGGGCCAGGACTGGAACCTGGAAGCGGCCAAGGTCATCAACGGCAAGGCCGGCATGCAGATCATGGGTGACTGGGCCAAGAGCGAGTGGACCGCGGCGAAGAAAGTCGCCGGCAAGGACTACGAGTGCGTAGCGTTCCCGGGCACCGAAAAGGCCTTCACCTACAACATCGATTCCCTGGCGGTGTTCAAGCAGAAAGACGAAGGCACTGCGGCGGGCCAGCAGGATATCGCCAAGGTCGTGCTGGGCGAGAACTTCCAGAAGGTCTTCAGCATCAACAAGGGCTCGATCCCGGTGCGCAACGACATGCTGGCCGACATGGGCAAGTACGGTTTCGACTCCTGCGCCCAGACTGCCGCCAAGGACTTCCTTGCAGACGCCAAGAACGGCGGCCTGCAACCGAGCATGGCGCACAACATGGCGACCACGCTGGCGGTACAAGGCGCGTTCTTTGACGTGGTGACCAACTACATCAACGACCCGAAAGCCGACCCGGCCGACGCCGCCAAGAAGCTTGGCGCAGCGGTTCAGTCTGCGAAGTAATCAGCGCTGCGGACCCTTTGTGGGAGAGCTTGCTCGCTCCCACAAAGGGAGGCCCTTGTAACCTAGTTTTTGGATTTCCCCATGAGTTCTGTTGCTGTGTTCAGCAAGGCCTCGCCGTTCGATGCATTGCAGCGCTGGCTACCAAAACTGGTGCTGGCGCCGAGCATGTTCATCGTCCTGGTGGGCTTTTATGGCTACATCCTGTGGACGTTCGTCCTGTCGTTCACGACTTCGACTTTCCTGCCTACCTACAAATGGGCGGGCCTGGCGCAATACGCACGGCTGTGGGACAACGACCGCTGGTGGGTGGCCAGCAAGAACCTCGCGGTTTTCGGCGGAATGTTCATTGGCATCACCCTGGTCATCGGCGTGCTGCTGGCGGTGTTTCTCGACCAGCGTATTCGCCGCGAAGGTTTCATTCGCACCATTTACCTGTACCCGATGGCGCTCTCGATGATCGTCACTGGTACCGCCTGGAAATGGCTGCTCAACCCGGGCATGGGCCTGGACAAACTGTTGCGTGACTGGGGTTGGGAAGGCTTCCGCCTGGACTGGCTGATCGACCCTGATCGCGTGGTGTATTGCCTGGTGATCGCTGCCGTATGGCAGGCCTCGGGTTTCATCATGGCGATGTTCCTGGCCGGCCTGCGTGGGGTGGACCAGTCGATCATCCGCGCCGCGCAGATCGATGGCGCGAGCATGCCGCGCATCTACTGGAAAGTGGTGCTGCCGAGCCTGCGTCCGGTGTTCTTCAGTGCCGTGATGATCCTGGCGCACATCGCGATCAAGAGCTTCGACCTGGTAGCGGCCATGACGGCCGGTGGTCCGGGGTACTCCTCCGACCTGCCTGCCATGTTCATGTACTCGTTCACCTTCAGTCGCGGCCAGATGGGCATGGGCTCGGCCAGTGCAATCCTGATGCTCGGTGCGATCCTCGCGATCATCGTGCCTTACCTGTATTCCGAGCTGAGGGCCAAGCGTCATGACTAGTCTCGCTGCGAAACCTTCCATCAGCCTGAGCCGCGTCGCGATCTACGCGGTGCTGATCATCGCCGTGCTGCTGTACCTGGTGCCGTTGGTGGTGATGCTGCTGACCAGCTTCAAGACGCCGGAAGACATCAGCACCGGCAACCTGCTGAGCTGGCCGACCGTGGTCAGTGGCATCGGCTGGGTCAAGGCCTGGGGGACCGTCAATGGTTACTTCTGGAACTCGATCAAGATCACCGTGCCAGCCGTGCTGATTTCCACCGCCATCGGCGCGTTGAACGGTTATGTGCTGTCGATGTGGCGCTTCCGTGGGTCGCAGTTGTTCTTCGGCCTGTTGCTGTTCGGTTGCTTCCTGCCGTTCCAGACCGTGCTGCTGCCGGCCTCGTTCACCCTCGGCAAGATGGGCCTGGCCAGCACCACCACCGGCCTGGTGTTCGTCCACGTCGTCTACGGGCTGGCATTCACCACGCTGTTCTTCCGTAACTACTACGTGAGCATTCCCGACGCGTTGGTGAAGGCTGCGCGCCTGGATGGTGCCGGGTTCTTCACCATCTTCCGGCGGATCATCCTGCCGATGTCGACGCCGATCATCATGGTCTGCCTGATCTGGCAGTTCACCCAGATCTGGAACGACTTCCTGTTCGGCGTGGTGTTTTCCAGCGGCGACTCCCAGCCCATCACGGTGGCGCTGAACAACCTGGTCAATACCAGCACCGGGGCCAAGGAATATAACGTGGATATGGCGGCGGCGATGATCGCCGGGCTGCCGACCCTGCTGGTCTATGTGATCGCAGGCAAGTATTTCGTGCGCGGCCTAACGGCTGGCGCGGTCAAGGGGTAATCATGGCTACGCTTGAACTTCGCAATGTAAACAAGACCTACGGCGCGGGCCTGCCCGACACCTTGAAAGACATCCAATTGTCGATCAAGGAAGGCGAATTCCTGATCCTGGTCGGCCCTTCGGGCTGCGGCAAGTCGACCCTGATGAACTGCATCGCCGGTCTCGAGACCATCACCGGCGGCGCGATCATGATCGGCGACCAGGACGTCAGCGGCATGAGCCCCAAGGATCGTGACATCGCCATGGTGTTCCAGTCCTACGCGCTGTACCCGACCATGAGCGTGCGCGAGAACATCGAGTTCGGCCTGAAGATCCGCAAGATGAAACAGGCGGACATCAACGAAGAAGTGGCGCGTGTCGCCAAGCTGTTGCAGATCGAACACCTGCTCAACCGCAAGCCAGGCCAGCTCTCCGGTGGCCAGCAGCAGCGCGTCGCGATGGGCCGGGCCCTGGCGCGGCGGCCGAAGATCTACCTCTTCGACGAACCGCTGTCCAACCTCGACGCCAAGCTGCGGGTCGAGATGCGCACCGAAATGAAACTGATGCACCAGCGCCTGAAGACCACCACGGTCTACGTCACCCACGACCAGATCGAAGCGATGACGCTGGGCGACAAAGTGGCGGTGATGAAGGACGGGATCATCCAGCAATTCGGCACGCCGAAGGACATCTACAACAACCCTGCCAACCTGTTCGTGGCGAGCTTCATCGGTTCGCCGCCGATGAACTTCATCCCGTTGCGCCTGCAACGCAAGGACGGTCGCCTGCTGGCCTTGCTCGACAGCGGCCAGGCCCGTTGCGAGTTGCCGTTGGGCATGCAGGACGCTGGTCTTGAGGACCGCGAAGTGATCCTTGGTTTGCGCCCGGAGCAGATCGTGCTGGCCGGCAATGAGCCTAACGGTATGCCGACCATTCGCGCCGAAGTCGAGGTCACCGAACCCACCGGTCCGGACACCCTGGTGTTCGTCAACCTCAACGACACCAAGGTCTGCTGCCGCCTGGCGCCGGACGTGGCGCCGCAGCCGGGGGAAACCCTGACGTTGCAATTCGATCCCGCGAAAGTGCTGCTGTTCGACGCCAAGTCCGGCGAGCGCTTGGGTGTAGCTGCGCAGCCGCAGGCTGAAGACCGACCTGCCAATGTGGCGCAGTTCAAAGGCCGTTAATGAACACAGGTGGGCGTGAGTTTGTTCCCGCCAAAGGGGGTATGCGGCGGGTGGGGGACCACCCGTCGCAATCGTTGTAAACCGCGTTAGATAAAAACAGTTAATAACAATAAAGACGAGGATGTAGGGATGAAGAAGAACAACAATGCCCAGCTTATCTGCCAGTTGTCAGCCGTTGCGGCGATGATGCTGGCCGGTAGCGCACACGCTGCCGAGGCGTTCAGCGCCGATTCGCAGTGGATGACGGGCGACTGGGGCGGTGAGCGGACCAAGCTGATCGAGCAAGGTATCGACATCAAGGCTGACTTCGTCGGCGAGATGGGTGCCAATCTCGATGGCGGCTACAACGATGACAAGACCGCGCGCTGGTCCCAGCAGTTTGGCCTGGGTGTAGCGCTCGACCTGGAAAAACTGGCTGGCTGGAACGATACCGAAGCCAAGATCCAGTTCACTCGCCGCGATGGTCGCAACATTTCCAACGACCGTATCGGTGACCCACGTGCCGGCACGCTCAGTTCGTCCCAGGAAGTCTGGGGCCGTGGCCAGACCACGCGCCTGACCCAGTTGTGGATCAAGCAGAAGTACTTCGACAGCAAGCTGGACGTGAAGGCCGGTTACTACGGCGTGGGCGAGGACTTCAACACCTTCCCTTGCGACTTCCAGAACCTGGCCTTCTGCGGTTCCCAAGCGGGTAACTGGGCCACCGGCATCTGGTACAACTGGCCAATCATGCAGGCGGCGATCCGGTTCAAGTACAACATCACCCCTGAGCTCTATGCACAGATCGGTGCGTACAACCAGAACCCTTCCCAACTGGAAAACAACAACCGCTACAAGCTCAGCGGCAGCGGGACCGAGGGTACGCTGATTCCGGTCGAGCTGGTCTGGTCGCCCAAACTCAATAACCTGCCAGGCGAATACCGCGTCGGTTACTACAAGAGCACGGCCAAGGCGGATGACGTCCGTGAGGACGACAACGGCGGCGACGCTGCAACCACCGGTGACCCGTATCGCAGCCACAGCAGCAAGGACGGCTACTGGTTCGTCATGCAACAGCAGCTCACCACGCATAACGGTGACGCTTCGCGTGGCCTGAACATCGCAGCCAACGCCACCTTCCATGACAAGGAAACCAACGTCGTCGACAACTACCAGTCGCTGATGTTCGTGTACAAGGGGCCGTTCGATGCACGTCCAAAAGACGATGTCGGCATCGGCTTCTCGCGCATCCATGTCAACGACGACGTGAAGAAAAACGCCGAGCTGACCAACGTTGCCAATGGCGTGACCGATTACGACGATCCGCTGTTCTCGCCACTGCGCAGCACCGAGTACAACTACGAAATCAACTACGGCTTCCATGTCACCAACTGGCTGACCGTGCGTCCAAACCTGCAATACGTCACTCACCCGGGTGGTGTTGATGAAGTGGATGACGCGCTGGTGGCCGGCCTGAAAATTCAGTCGGTGTTCTAACGCTGTTGCGATAAGCTCTCCTCTATGTGCGCATATTTGCGGACGGCCAAGGCTGTCCGCTTTTTTTTGGGAAGCGCGTTTGGTTGCGCGCAGAGCCTGTGGCGAAGGAGCAAGCTCCCTCGCCTAAAAATACATGTCGTACAGAGTTGAGTATCGAATGATTTCCAGGACTGCGGCCCATGCATGAGCATCCGTTACAACGCTTCTTCAGATCCTTGCGCGAGCGTCCGGTGTTTGCGTGGGAGCGCTATCAGCAGCGTGACGTCTTGGTCATCGACCATCCGCTGTGCCAGGCGGTTTTCAGTCGCCAGGGTGCGCAATTGCTGCACTTCCAGCCGCGAGGCCAGAAACCCTGGTTGTGGTGTGCGGCCAAGTGGCCGCAGGTCGGCGCGATACGCGGCGGCGTACCGGTGTGCTGGCCTTGGTATGGCCGTCATCCGAGCGAAAACGCCTGGCCGTCCCATGGCTGGGCCCGTCTGATCGATTGGAAATTGCTCGACAGCGCCAGCGACGAGGAGGGAGTGCACCTGCATTGGCAATTGCAGCTGTGCGACTGGCAAGTGGATCTGCATGCCGACCTGGGCGAGCGCATGGAGTTGCGCTTGAGCACCGAGCATCAGGACAGCCTGCCTTGCCAGTTGAGCCAGGCCTTGCATGCGTATTGGCGTATTGGTGACGTTGGTGAGGTAGCGCTGTCTGGGCTCGAAGGGGCTCAGGGTTACGACCAGTTGAGCCGTGCGGCATGCCAGCAGGAGGGCGAGTTGCGGGTTGAGGGCGGCTGTCAGAGGGTGTTCCAGCATGACGGCGAATTGCAGCTCAAGGATCACGCCTGGCAGCGCGAACTGCGCATCGACACCGGAGAAAGCGCCGATACGGTGGTTTGGCATCCCGGTGCGCGGCCCCTGTTGGGGGTAAGTTGGGATGAGGTCAGCGAGTTCGTCTGCGTCGAAGCGGCCAGTGGCGGTACTGCAAGCCTATGCCTGGCGCCCGGGGAGCGAGCGCATTTGAGTTTGCAGGCGCGGGCGGGGGCCTAGCTCTGGATGATCGTTCCCGCACAGAGCGTGGGAACGATCAGGACGGGGTCAGTTGAACTCATCCCCAACCGGGTACCGGCTGGCATTCAGGCTTTCCTTGATCTTGCGCAGATGCGGCTGGAAGTCCACGCCGCGGCGCAGGGTCATGCCGGTGGCGAGCACGTCCAGTACGGTGAGCTGGATGATCCGCGAAGTCATCGGCATGTAGATATCGGTGTCTTCTGGCAACGGAATGTTCAGGCTCAAGGTACTGGCCTTGGCCAGTGGCGAACCTTCGGCGGTCAGGCCGAGTACCGATGCGCCGTTCTCCCGGGCGATGCGCGCAACCTCTACGAGTTCGCGGGTGCGCCCGGTGTAGGAAATGATTACGAACAATTCGCCGGTGTGGGCCACCGAAGCGATCATGCGTTGCATCAGCACGTCGGCGTGGGCGGTCACTGCCAGGTTGAAGCGGAAAAACTTGTGCTGCGCATCCAACGCTACCGGCGCCGAGGCGCCGAGGCCGAAGAAGTGGATCTGCCGGGCCTGGATCAGCAGATCCACCGCGCGGCTGATCAAATTTGGATCAAGGGCCTGGCAGGCGCTGTCCAATGAGGCAATGGCGCTGCCAAAGATTTTCTGGGTATAGGCTTCGGGGTTGTCGTCGGCTTCCACAGCGCGGCTGACATAAGCCGCGCCGCTGGCCAGGCTTTGGGCCAGTTGCAACTTGAGTTCCGGGTAACCGCTGACACCGAACGAGCGGCAAAAGCGATTGACGGTCGGTTCACTGACCGAGGCCGCCTGGGCGAGGGCGGCAATGCTGAAGCGGGTAGCCTGCTGGGGGTTGAGCAGGATCACCTCGGCCACCTTGCGTTCGGCCTTGTTCAGGTCTTCCAGGCGACTCTGGATCTGCTCCAGTAGATTTCGCACGCGGTCCATACAAGATTCCTAGAGATGACGGGTCTTTGATACGACCCTTTGCGGTGGCCTATCCTACTGATGGCTCCGACGGACCACCACTCGGAATCGGTATTTTCGAAAAATGTTGTGGTTATTACTACATTTTTCCTTGAGTGATACCTTGAAAAAAGGTATTTGTAGCTTAACTTGATAAAAGAACAAACATCATGCATTCGATTACGGTTGAACCGTGCACTTTTGCCTTGTTCGGCGCGCTGGGCGACCTGGCGCTTCGCAAGCTGTTTCCTGCCCTTTATCAGCTCGATGGCGCCGGCCTGTTGCACGAAGACACGCGAATCCTGGCGCTGGCCCGCGAACCGGGCAGCGAACAGCAGCATTTGGCGTTCATCGGCACCGAGCTGCGGCGTTATGTTGGCGATAAAGACCTCGACGAAACCGTGATCGAACGCTTCCTGGCGCGGTTGACTTACCTGCACGTGGATTTCCTCAAGGCGGACGATTACGTCGCGCTTGCCGAGCAGGTCGACTTGACCCAGCAACAAGTCATCGCCTACTTCGCCACTCCGGCGGCGGTCTATGGCGCGATCTGCGAGAACCTGGCGAAAGTCGGTCTCAGCGAAAACACTCGTGTCGTGCTGGAAAAACCCATCGGCTCGGACCTCGAGTCGTCGCGCAAGGTCAACGACGCCGTGGCGCAGTTCTTTCCCGAGAACCGCACTTACCGCATCGACCATTACCTGGGCAAGGAAACGGTACAGAACCTCATCGCGCTGCGGTTCGCCAACAGCCTGTTCGAAACCCAGTGGAACCAGAACTACATCTCCCACGTGGAAATCACCGTGGCTGAAAAGGTCGGGATCGAAGGCCGTTGGGGCTATTTCGACAAGGCTGGCCAACTGCGCGACATGATCCAGAATCACCTGCTGCAGCTGTTGTGCCTGATCGCCATGGACCCGCCGGCCGACCTGTCCGCCGACAGCATCCGTGACGAGAAGGTCAAGGTGCTCAAGGCCTTGGCGCCGATCAGTCCGGAAGGCCTGACCACCCAGGTGGTGCGCGGGCAGTACATCGCCGGCCACAGCGAAGGCAAGGCCGTGCCGGGTTACCTGGAAGAACCGAATTCCAATACCCAAAGCGACACCGAGACGTTCGTTGCCTTGCGCGCCGATATCCGCAACTGGCGCTGGGCCGGCGTTCCGTTCTACCTGCGCACCGGCAAGCGCATGCCGCAGAAGCTGTCGCAGATCGTGATCCACTTCAAGGAACCGTCCCACTACATCTTCGCCCCCGAGCAGCGCCTGCAGATCAGCAACAAGCTGATCATCCGCCTGCAACCGGACGAAGGGATTTCCTTGCGGGTGATGACCAAGGAGCAAGGCCTGGACAAGGGCATGCAATTGCGCAGCGGTCCGCTGCAACTCAACTTCTCCGACACCTACCGTAGCGCACGGATTCCCGATGCCTACGAGCGGTTGTTGCTGGAAGTCATGAACGGCAATCAGAACCTGTTTGTTCGTAAAGATGAAATCGAAGCCGCGTGGACGTGGTGTGACCAGTTGATCGCCGGCTGGAAGAAGTCCGGTGATGCGCCCAAGCCGTATGCCGCTGGGTCATGGGGGCCGATGAGCTCCATTGCACTGATCACGCGGGATGGGAGGTCATGGTATGGCGATATCTGAATTGAAGCTGCCCCAGGGCGTCACCGCCCTGGAATTCAAGAATCCGGTGCTGTTGGCGCAAAGCCTGGCCCTGAGCGTGGCGCAGCAACTGCGCGCCGCGATCGAGGCCAAAGGCGCGGCGACCCTGGTGGTCTCCGGCGGTCGCAGCCCGGTGGCGTTTTTCCAGCATTTGGCGAAGGAAGCTCTGGACTGGTCGAAGGTGGTGGTGAGCCTGGCCGACGAGCGTTGGGTGCCGGTTGAACATGCCGACAGCAACGCCGGCCTGCTCAAGCGTTATCTACTCCAGGGGGCCGCGGCCAAGGCACAGTTCCTGAGCCTCTACAGCGCCAGCGCCAACCTGGAAGCCGCTGCCGAGCAGGCAGATCGCCTGCTCGCCGAGCTGCCGCCGATTGACGTGTTGATACTGGGCATGGGCGATGACGGCCATACCGCCTCGCTGTTTCCCGACAGCCCGAACCTGGCTGAGGCCCTGGATAAAGAAGGCGTCCGCCGTTGCTGGCCGATGCTCGCGCCGACGGTGCCGCATCAACGCCTGACGATGAGCCGTGCCTTGCTGGCTTCGGCCACGCACAAGGTCCTGTCGATTTCCGGTCAATCGAAATTGACCACCCTGAACGCTGCAACGGCCGGTGACAACGTCGCCGAGATGCCGATCCGCGCGTTTCTGCAACCTACGTTAGAGATTTACTGGTGCCCATGAACCAAGGATCAGCCGCTATGAAAAACCCATCCTCGACCGTTTCCATGGCGGACAAAGTGACGCTGATCGACAGCCTCTGCGCCAAGGCGCGGATTCTGCCGGTGATTACCATTGCGCGTGAACAAGACATCCTGCCGCTGGCCGATGCCTTGGCCGCTGGTGGCCTGACGGCACTGGAAGTGACCTTGCGCTCGCAATACGGCCTCAAGGCCATTCAGGTCCTGCGCGAGCAGCGCCCGGAACTGGTGACCGGTGCTGGCACGGTCCTCGATCGTCACATGCTGGCCGCCGCCGAGGCTGCCGGTTCGCAGTTCATCGTGACGCCGGGTATCACCCGGGACCTGCTGGAGGCCAGCGTCCAGAGCCCGATCCCGTTGTTGCCGGGGATCAGCAATGCCTCGGGCATCATGGAAGGCTATGGCCTGGGCTATCGCCGCTTCAAGTTGTTCCCGGCGGAAGTCAGCGGTGGCGTCGCGGCCATCAAGGCGTTGGGCGGACCCTTCGGTGAAGTGAAATTCTGCCCGACCGGCGGCGTGAGCCCGGCCAATATCAAGAGTTACATGGCGTTGAAAAACGTGATGTGCGTGGGCGGCAGCTGGATGCTCGATCCGGAGTGGATCAAGAACGGCGACTGGGCCCGTATCCAGGAATGCACCGCCGAGGCGCTGGCGCTGCTGGACTGATCGTCTGACCGAACTTCGTTGTGTGTTCTACGGCTTTTCGGTGCGCTTGGTCGGCGCACCGTTTTTTTTTGCCTATTATTTCGCTGCAGATCCCCGTGGCGAGGGAGCTTGCTCCCGCTGGGCTGTGAAACAGCCCCAATCAGCCCGAGCGAGATTGGCCTGACACACCGAGGCGATGGTTCAGGGGGGCTGCTGCGCAGCCCAGCGGGAGCAAGCTCCCTCGCCACAAGGGTCCTAGGTACGGCTCAGATGGATCAGCGCCTGAGTCAACCGCTCGATATCACGGCCCAAGGTAATCAACCCCGGCGTAATGCGAATGCAAAGGCCGACGCTGGTCTTGCGCACCACGGTAAAAATCCCATGCTCTTCGAGCAGCCGATCAGCCATCGCTTGCTGGTCGGCCTGCTTGGTGAAACGCATTGACGTGATGCCGCAATAGAGGCGTCGGTCGTCCGGGGTCATCACCTCGATGCCCGGCACGTCTCGCACCGCGCTTACCCACAAGTCCCGCAGATAACAGAGCCGTGCGCCCTTGGCTGGTGCTCCGCCCAGTGCCCGGTGCTCTTCGAAGACCAGCGGCAGCGTCAGCAACGCCGGGATATTGGGCGTACTGTGAGGCGTGCGCGAGCGGATGTCGGTGGACGGGTAGTGGCTCTCGTCCATGTCCGGGTCGATGTCGGCAAGCCGGTGTGGGGCGATATAGAGAAAGCCCAGGGCCAATGGGCCGCCCAGCCATTTCTGCAGGTTGAACCCGGCAAACTCAATGCCGAGCTTCTGGAGATTGAAATCGATCTGGCCCAAGGCGTGGGCACCGTCGAGAATAATATCGACCCCGAACTCCTGGGCCGTCTCGGCTATCGCCTGGACCGGCATCACCAGGCCGGTCAGATGGTTCACATAAGTCAGCGCCATCAGCTTCAGGCGCGGATAACGAATGAAGGCTTCTCGGTAAGTGCCCACCAGTGCGTCGAAACTGGCAGGGTGCGGATGGACCAGCTCGACAACCTCGGCGCCGCGCTGGCGGGCCAGCCAGCGCATCGCGCTCTTGACCGACTCGTATTCCACATCGCTGATCAATACCTGGTCGCCAGGCTTGAGCTTGTTGTAGTTGCGAATCAGCGTCTGCAGGGCGCCAACCGCATTGTTGGCCAGTGTCACGGTGGACGCTGGGGCGTGGATCAGTTGCGCCACCTCTCGGCGAATCGCTTCGCCATGCTCCTGGTCGAATTGTTGACGCACATAAAACGAATTGCCGCGGTTCACCAGCTCGATATTGCGTTGATATTCCTCCACCACCGTACGCGACATCCGGCCGAAGTAACCGTTTTCGAGATTGAGCGGCCCATCGGCGTCGACATCGTAGCGACCGACAAAGGTTTCCCAGAAGGTTTCATCGTGGGCGCGCAGCGTATTTTCGGGCATGGCGGGGCTCAATCAGTCAAAGGCAGCGTCAGTAGCGAGGTTTGGGCAAGCCATGTTTGGCTCGCAGCGGGTCCAGCAGGTCCGACAGGCCGTTGTGGTCGATTTCCTGCATCAACGCCAGCAAGCCGCCCAATTCGCCGTGGGGAAAACCTTCCCGCGCGAACCAATTCAGATACTGGCCCGGCAGGTCGGCAAGGATACGGCCCTTGTACTTGCCGAAGGGCATCTGGCGGGTGACCAGCAGTTCCAGCTTTTCCGGATTCATAGGGTGAATATCTTGTTGAAAACCATCGGCAAAATACAGGCATTCTGCATGCAGGCCAAATGACAGATCATGCAAATAACGCGGATACAGAAATCGAGGTATTTTATAACTGATTGATTTGTATGTGTTTTATGTTGGGTCGAGGGCTGGCATGGCCGATGCAATATTCCTTGCAGGTTTTTATTCACCAAGCAAAGGAACTGAAAAATGACTGACATCAACAAAGAATCCATCTCTGTCTTGAATGACCTGATCGAGACCAGCAAGGATGGCCAGGAAGGATTCAAGACCTGCGCTGAAGACATCAAGCACCCTGAACTCAAGGCCCTGTTCGTCAAGCGTGCCGCCGACTGCGCTACTGCTGCGGCCGAGCTGCAAGCCGCCGTACGTTCCCTGGGGGGCGATCCGGAAACCTCTACCAGCGTTGCCGGTGACCTGCACCGTCGTTGGGTCGATGTGAAATCCATGTTTACTGGCAAGGACGAAGAAGCGGTGCTGAACGAGGCCGAGCGCGGCGAAGACCATGCGCTGAAGGCTTATCGGGAAGCCATCGAGAAGATCAACAAACACAATCTGGTGGGCATTCGCGACCTGGTGGAGCGCCAGTTCCACGGTGTGCAACGCAACCATGACCAGGTCAAGGCCCTGCGCAACCAGGCGCGCGCCAGCTAACATTTGCGTATGACGAAAAAAACGCCAGCTTGCCTGGCGTTTTTTTATGGGTCATCCGAGGCGAGGAACGCTTTCTATCAGCACAAATCCGCAAGAGAGTTTGTCAGATCTCTCAACAATCAACGCTGGACGTCAATAGATAGCTACCTAATAATTGCATCGCTTTCTCCACGATCTATCGTTACGTCATCCCAAGAAGAGTTTTGCGCGTGCCCATCACCTTTCAGGCTCTGTTCGCCCCTGATCGCCTCGCTGTGCAGTTCGCCATCAAGACCGTGCTCGGTGGTGGCCTGGCGTTGTGGCTGGCGTTGCGCTGGGGATTGGAGCAGCCGTCGTGGGCGCTGATGACGGCGTTTATCGTGGCCCAGCCGTTGTCCGGCATGGTGGTACAGAAAGGTTTGGCACGCTTGGTCGGGACGGCGGTGGGAACGATCATGTCGGTGGTGTTCATGGGCTTGTTCGCCCAGGCGCCCTGGTTGTTCTTGCTGGCGCTGGCGTTGTGGCTGGGCGTATGCACGGCGTGTTCGACGTTGTTGCGCAGCGCCTGGTCGTATTCGTTCGTACTGGCTGGCTACACCGTGGCGATCATTGCCCTGCCGGCCATTTCCCATCCGCTTGGGGTGTTCGATCAGGCCGTGGCGCGCTGTACCGAGATCAGCCTGGGCATTACTTGCGCCACCTTGACCAGCGCCTTGCTCTGGCCGTTGCGGGTTGAACGGCAACTGGCGGATCAGGCCCGCGCCGCCTGGCAGAGCGGCATGCAGGCGGCCCGCGCCACCTTGGCAGGCGATGCCCAGGCACGCAAAGGCTTGCTCGAAATTCTCGGCAAGATCGTCGCGGTTGACGCCCAGCGCGAACATGCCTGGTTCGAAGGCCGATTGGGGCGCCAGCGCGCCCGGGCCATCAGCGGCTTGAGCCAGAAGCTGTTGATGCTGCTGCGCCTTTCCCGCTCCGTACGCCGGCAATGGAAACAGCTTGAGCCCCAGGAGGCCGAAGCGCTGCAGCCGTGGATGGACGAGGTACAGCAAGCCCTCGACGCTGACAGCGCGACACTGCAGGCGCTGCGACCGCGGGTCTGGGACGCCTCTCACGAACCCCGGTTAAGCTCGGCGCAAAGTTATTGCCTGGCACGTTTCGCCTTGTTGCTCGACACCGCCCTGGCGGCTTGCGATGCGCTGTCGGCGGTGCAAGAGGGCAGGGCGGCGGCCGATCCTCCACGCACCCTGGCGCCCCATCGGGACCTGTCCCTGGCGATGGTGTTCGGCGCCCGCAGCGCCTTGGCGTTCCTGGCGGTAGCATGTTTCTGGCTGGCGACTGCCTGGCCGGCTGCTTCGGGTGCTTTGCTGCTTACGTGCGTGGTCTGCAGCCTGTTCGCCAGCCGTGAAAACGGTGCGCAGATCGGCATGAGCTTCTTGCGAGGGATTCTTCTGGCGGTTCCGACTGCGTTTGTGATCGGTGAAATCCTGCTGCCGCAATGGAGCAGTTTCGCAATGCTCGGGATGGCCATGGGCGTGCCTTTGTTCCTAGGGGCGCTGTGCATGGCCAAGCCGCCGCTCTACGCGACCGCCACCTCGTTCTGTCTGCATTTCGTGGTGCTGGTCTCGCCGCTCAACGCCATGAAGTACGACGTTGCGACTTTTTTCAATAACGCCCAGGCCATGATGATCGGGGTTGGCGCAGCGGTGTTGGCATTCAATCTGTTGATTTTGCGCAACCCGGCCTGGCACAGCCGTCGGTTGCTGGCGGCAACGCTGGATGACTTGGTGCGCTTGACCCGTCGCAGTTTGCGAGGTGCCGAGAGCTGGTTCGGCGGGCGCATGGCCGATCGTCTGCTGCAACTGGCGCGTCACTATCCCGAGCTGCCGGTGCCGTCGCGCAGTCGTTGGGACGATGGTTTGCTGGGCCTGGACATCGGCGACGAATTGCTCCATCTGCGCTTGAGCCTGGCGGTTGCCCAAGTCCCGGAAAATCCAGCCCAGCGCCATTATTTCGAAACGCTGGAGCGGGTGCTGGAGCGCGGCCCCGTCGGCGACCAGGGCGACGCATTGGCCCAGGCGAGCGACGAGTACTTACGGGTACTTTCGCAACAGCCGCCAAGCGACGCACTGAAGCTGGCCCAAGGCGCCGTGGTGCAATTACAGAACAGCTGGCGCGCCTGGTGCCGCCAGCACGAATCTTCAGAAGGGAAACATAGCCATGGGCTTGCGTGAGTGGTCGATCGGCGGAGTGCTGCTCAGTCCGTTCCTGATTTATGTCGTGCTGGCCTTGTTGGTGACCGGGGGCCTGCGCCTGTTGCTCAGCCTGGTGCCGGCCGGGCGCTGGATCTGGCATGAAGCGTTGTTCGACTGCGCCCTGTATGTCTGCGTCCTGACTGTCATTACCCGAGTCCTCGGACCGTTATAAGGAGTTGAACATGCGTACTTCAGTACGTGTCGCCGTCACGCTGAGCGTAGTGGCCGTGGCGATTTTCGCCGGCTTGCATTTGTGGCAGTACTACATGCTCACACCCTGGACCCGGGATGCACGCATCCGCGCCGACGTGGTGGTCATCGCCCCTGACGTTTCTGGTTGGGTGCGCGAACTCAAGGCCGTGGACAACCAGCCAGTCAAGGCGGGGGATCTCTTGCTGAGTATCGATCGCGAGCGTTTCGAGGCCGCGGTGGAGAAAGCTCGGGCAGTGGTCCAGACGCGCCAGCAGCAATTGAGCCTGCGCGAACACGAAGCCAGCCGCCGGGCGGCCCTGGGGCCCCAGGCCATCAGTGCGGAATTGCGTGAAAACGCCCAGATCAATGCGGGCATTGCCCGAGGCGAGCTGCGCGAGGCCCAGGCCGAGGCCAAGGTTGCGGAGCTGAACCTGGCCCGCAGCCAGGTCCTGGCCCCACGTAGTGGTCACATTACCAACCTGCGCCTGGCCGAAGGCAACTACGTGAACGCCGGTCAACCGGTCATGGCGTTGATCGATGATTCAACGTTCTACGTGCAGGCTTACTTCGAAGAAACCAAACTGCCGAGGATTCGCGTCGGCGATCCAGTCAAGGTCTGGCTGATGAGCGCCGGCCATGCGCTGGAAGGCCATGTGGAAAGCATCAGCCGAGGCATCACCGACCGCAACACCAATCCCGATGCGCAACTGCTGGCGGAGGTCGAGCCGACCTTCAACTGGGTGCGCCTGGCCCAGCGGATCCCGGTGCGGATCAAGCTGGACAAGGTGCCGGAAGGCGTGAGCCTGAGTGCCGGCATGACGGCGAGTGTGCAGGTGCAAGAGGGGCAGCAATAACTGCCACATCCTACCCACTTTGGATCGCGTCAATCAGCCGACAGTGATTGCCGGCAACTCGGGCAAGGTCACGGTCTGCTGCTTGCGCGGAGCGAGGATTTCCGCTTCGCCGTCCACCACCAGTTCATCGCGCTGATTGAATACGCGGGTCGCAATGCGTACGCGGAATTTCGGCAGTTTCTCCAGGATCTCCAGGCGTACGGTCAGGGTATCGCCAATTTTCACGGGTTTCTGGAAGCTCATCTGCTGGCCGATGTAGATAGTGCCCGGCCCAGGCAACTCGCACGCCACTGCCGCGCTGATCAGCGCGCCACTGAACATCCCGTGGGCAATGCGCTCCTTGAACATGCTGGCGGCGGCGAACTCGGCGTCCAGGTGCACCGGGTTGTGATCGCCGGACATGGCGGCGAACAGCTGGATGTCGCGCTCTTCGACGGTCTTGCTGTAGTTGGCGGTCTGGCCGACTTCGAGGGCTTCGTAAGGGATGTTGGTAACCTGGGTCATGTCTGGATCCTGTGACGTGTAGAGAAAAAACGCTGCAAACCTACTCGCTGCGTGGCGGCCGCTGAAGGCTCAGGGCCTGGGCAATCCAGGCCAGCACGTCGGCGGTGACTTCATCGCGGTTGGTTTCGTTGAACAGCTCGTGCCGGGCCTGCGGATAGATCGTCAACTGCAAATGCTGGTTGCCGCCGTCGCGCAGGGCATCGGCCAGATCTTTCAGACGCTTGCCTTCGTTCACCGGATCACATTCGCCGCCGATCACCAGCAACGGCAGGCCTGGATCGATCTGCGCGAGAGTGGACGCTTTGCTGATCTGCTGCAACCCGCCGAGCAGGTCGACCCACAGTTGATTGGTGCAACGAAAGCCGCACAGCGGGTCCTGGACGTATTTGTCCACTTCCGCGGGGTCGCGACTGAGCCAGTCAAAGGGCGTTCGCACGGGTTTGAATCTTTTGTTGAAGCTGCCGAAGGACAGCCACTCGATCAGCGCGCTGCGCCCTGTGGCTCCCTGGCGCCGTCGTTCGAAACGGGCGATCAGCCGCGCCGCGCGGTAAAGCGCCACGGGCTGGAAATTCGAACCGCTGAGGATGGCCCCGTGCAGGCTGGCGCTGTGGTGCAACAAATATCCCTGGGCGATATAACTGCCCATGCTGTGGCCCAGCAGCAGGATGGGGGTTTCTGGGTGTTGCTGGCCGATGTGGTGATTCAGGCTCGCCAGGTCGCCGACAACCTTGGCCCAACCGTCCTGGTCGGCAAAGTGACCGAGGATCGCTTCTTCGCCGGTCTTGCCATGCCCGCGCAGATCCGGCGCGTAGACGCCGTAGCCTTCATCGCACAGTGCCTGGGCCAGGCGCCCATAGCGGCCGCTGTGTTCGGCCATGCCGTGGGCCAGCATGATCACCGCCCGCGGGGCGGTTTCGGGTAGCCACTGATTGACGAACAAGCGGCTGTGATCGGTCGCGGTCAGCCAGAACGTTTGGTGGATCATGGCGGTTCCTTTGCACAAAGTCAGACGCAGCGTCGCTGCATTGTATAGCGCATCCGTTGCGTCTCGCCTGAACAGGCCAAGGCAATTCAGGAAGATTCACACAATCTATGACGCAAGTTGCCATATTTGCCTGATTGGCCATAGCTGCTAGTGTCCCATGAGCTCCGCCTGTGCAAGCGATACGCAAGCGGTCCCCGGATACGTTCAGGTAAAGAGGACAAAAACAATGCAGCCTGATTTCTGGAATGACAAACGCCCGGCCGGCGTGCCCTCGGACATTGACCTGAGTGCCTACAAGTCGGTTGTCGAGGTGTTCGAGCGTTCCTGCAAGAAATTCGCCGACCGTCCGGCCTACAGCAACATGGGCGTGACGCTCACCTATGCCGAGCTGGAGCGCTACAGCGCGGCCTTTGCCGGTTATCTGCAAGCCCATACCGACCTGGCGCCGGGCGATCGTATCGCCGTGCAGATGCCCAACGTCCTGCAATACCCGATCGCGGTCTTCGGTGCCCTGCGCGCCGGGCTGGTGGTGGTCAATACCAACCCGCTTTATACCCCGCGGGAAATGCGTCATCAGTTCAAGGACTCCGGTGCCCGGGCGCTCGTGTACATGAACCTGTTCGGGCAGAAAGTCCAGGAAGTGCTGCCCGACACCGACCTGCAATACCTGATCGAAGCGAAGATGGGCGACCTGATGCCCACCGCCAAGGGCTGGCTGGTCAATACGGTGGTGAGCAAGGTCAAGAAGATGGTCCCGGACTATTCACTGCCCCAGGCCATTTCCTTCAAGAGTGCCTTGCGCCTGGGACGAGGCCAGGGCATCAAGCCGCTGAGCGTCGGCCTCGACGACATTGCCGTGCTGCAATACACCGGTGGCACCACCGGCTTGGCCAAAGGTGCCATGCTGACCCATCGCAACCTGGTGGCCAACATGCAGCAGGCCCGCGCCTGCCTGGGTCAGATCGGCGACGACGGCCAGCCGTTGTTACGCGAGGGCCAGGAAGTGATGATCGCACCGCTGCCGCTGTATCACATCTATGCCTTCACGGCGAACTGCATGTGCATGATGGTCACGGGCAACCACAACGTGCTGATCACCAATCCCAGGGACATCGGCGGTTTTATCAAGGAACTGAAGAATTGGCGGTTTTCGCTGCTGCTGGGGCTGAACACGCTGTTCGTCGCGCTGATGGACCATCCGGATTTCAAGACGCTGGATTTCTCCAACCTCAAGGTCACCAACTCAGGCGGCACCGCACTGGTCAAGGCCACCGCGGAGCGTTGGAAGCAGATGACCGGTTGCGGTATTACCGAGGGCTACGGGTTGACCGAAACCTCGCCCGTGGCCAGCGCCAATCCTTACGGTGGCAAGTCGCGCCTGGGCACGGTGGGGCTGCCGGTACCGGGTACGCTGATGAAAGTCATCAGCGACGACGGTGTCGAGCTGCCGTTGGGCGAGCGCGGCGAGCTGTGCATCAAGGGGCCGCAGATCATGAAGGGCTACTGGAACAAGCCCGAAGCGACCGCCGAAGTGCTCGACAGCGAAGGCTGGTTCAAGTCCGGTGATGTCGCGGTGATCGATCCCGATGGGTTCGTGCGCATTGTCGACCGCAAGAAGGACATGATCATCGTCTCGGGTTTCAACGTGTACCCGAACGAAATCGAGGATGTAGTGATGGCCCATCCGAAAGTCGCCAGTTGCGCGGTGATCGGCGTGCCGGACGAACGTTCGGGGGAGGCGGTGAAACTGTTCGTCGTGGCCCGTGAGTCGGGGGTCAGCCTTGAAGAACTCAAGGCGTACTGCAAGGAGAACTTCGCCGGCTACAAGGTTCCCAAGCACATCGTGCTGCGGGAATCACTGCCGATGACCCCAGTGGGCAAGATCTTGCGCCGGGAACTGCGCGATATCGCCTGACGCTCGAGCGTTGAAGTGGAACCCTGTGGGAGCGAACCTGCTCGCGATAGCGGTCTGTCAGTAACAGAAATGTTGGCTGATTCACCGCCATCGCGAGCAAGCTCGCTCCCACAGATGTTTTATGTGTTCGGGTCAATTAGGTAAGGCTTAGAATTTTTACTCTAAAAATGACCATTGAATGTTCTTGAGTCAAGTTTATGACTGTAGGGGCCATTTTTGGCTCTAGGCGACCCTTGGCAAAGCTGCTACTCTCGGCGCGCTTTTGTGACTTCTCGGCCTTGATTCAAGCCAGATTCACCAATAGACACACACCAATAATAATCGCATCAAATGCGGTGAGAATTCGCGTTGCTGAGGAGTGGGGCTTCCATGATTGAAAACTTTTGGAAGGATAAATACCCAGCTGGGATTGCTGCCGACATCAATCCAGATGAGTATCCGAATATTCAGGCGGTGCTGAAGCAATCCTGCCAACGCTTCGCCGACAAGCCGGCATTCAGCAACCTCGGCAAGACCATCACCTACGGTGAACTCTACGAGTTGTCCGGTGCCTTCGCGGCGTACCTGCAACAGCATACCGATTTGCAGCCGGGCGATCGAATCGCCGTGCAGCTGCCCAACGTCCTCCAGTACCCAGTGGCTGTGTTTGGTGCCATCCGCGCCGGCCTGATCGTGGTCAATACCAACCCGCTCTACACCGCGCGGGAAATGGAGCACCAATTCAACGACTCCGGCGCCAAGGCTCTGGTGTGCCTGGCAAACATGGCGCACCTGGCCGAAAGCGTGGTGCCCAAGACTGGCGTCAAGCACGTCATCGTCACCGAAGTGGCCGACTTGCTGCCGCCGCTCAAGCGCTTGTTGATCAACAGCGTGATCAAGTACGTCAAGAAGATGGTCCCGGCTTATCATTTGCCCAAGGCCATCAAGTTCAACGACGTGCTGAGCAAAGGCCACGGCCAGCCCGTGAACGAAGCCAGCCCGACCAGTGATGACGTGGCGGTGTTGCAATACACCGGCGGCACCACCGGCGTAGCCAAGGGCGCGATGCTGACCCACCGCAACCTGGTGGCGAACATGCTGCAGTGCAAGGCCCTGATGGGGTCCAATCTCAATGAAGGCTGCGAAGTACTGATCACGCCGCTGCCGCTGTACCACATCTATGCCTTCACCTTTCATTGCATGGCGATGATGTTGATCGGCAACCACAACATCCTGATCAGCAACCCGCGCGATTTGTCGGCGATGGTCAAGGAACTGTCGAAGTGGAAATTCAGCGGCTTCGTCGGCCTCAATACCTTGTTCGTGGCGCTGTGCAACAACGAAGCCTTCCGCAAGCTGGATTTCTCGGCGCTGAAGGTCACCCTGTCTGGCGGCATGGCTCTGCAACTGGCAGCGGCGGAGCGTTGGAAAGCGGTCACCGGTTGCCCGATCTGCGAGGGCTACGGCATGACCGAAACCAGCCCGGTGGCCACCGTCAACCCGATCCAGAACATTCAGATTGGCACCATTGGCATCCCGGTTCCGTCGACCTTGTGCAAGGTCATCAACGACGCGGGCGAAGAACTGCCTTTGGGTGAAATCGGCGAATTGTGCGTGAAAGGCCCTCAGGTCATGAAGGGCTACTGGCAGCGCCAGGATGCTACCGACGAGATCCTCGACAGCGAAGGCTGGCTCAAGACCGGTGACATCGCGCTGATCCAACCGGATGGCTACATGCGCATCGTCGATCGCAAGAAAGACATGATCCTGATCTCCGGCTTCAACGTTTACCCCAACGAGTTGGAAGACGTGCTGGCGGCCCTGCCGGGCGTGCTGCAATGCGCGGCCATCGGCGTACCGGACGAGAAGTCCGGCGAGGCGATCAAGATATTCATCGTCGCGCGTCCGGGTGTCACGCTGACCAAGGAGCAGGTGATGGAACACATGCGCGCCAATGTCACCGGCTACAAAGTGCCCAAGTCCGTGGAGTTCCGCGATGCACTGCCGACCACCAACGTTGGCAAGATCCTGCGGCGCGAGTTGCGTGATGAAGAACTGAGGAAGTTGGGGCTGAAGAAGTAAGACAGCTTGTCTAGTCCTGAAATAGGTTTACACCTGTTTCAGTCTCAAAACGCCCGATGCACCGCATCGGGCGTTTTGTATTTCAGGGCCAGATGAGGTCGCTTACGGTTATAGATTTCTATCGATTCCTCAACCATGCGCTTGGCTTGGGCAAGGTCTTTGGGACGGTGTAAAAGAAATTCTGTTTTCAGAATCCCATTCACTCGTTCCGCTAGAGCATTTTGGTAGCAGTCGTAGCCATCAGTCATCGAACACATGACGCCATGCTTGGCGTGCAGCTTTTGATAGAGATCAGAGCAGTATTGCGAGCCCCGATCGGAGTGATGTACCAGCGGCTGATTGGTTCTTCGGTGTCGAAGAGCTTTTCTCATCGCCAGGATGACTGACTCGGTATGCAGGCTTTCATGCACATGATGGCCGACTATTTTGCGCGAGAACGCATCAGTGATCAGACTTACGTAAGCGACGCTTTGCTCGGTCGGTAAATAGGTTATATCCGCCACCCAGACCTGTTCCGGGCCGGTGGCAGTGACCTGGTCAGGGCCGGGCTTGAGCCGATTTGGATGTCGATGGAAGCGATGATGACTGTCGGTCGTCTTGTGATAAGCGCGTTTGCGTGGGACCAGTTGTCGATGATCCCGCAAAATATCGAACAACCGATCTCGGCCTACCGTTTGCGTCAGTTCAGGTTCGGATTTCATAAGGCCATGCAGCTTGCGGGTGCCCAACCGGGGCATTTCAAGGCGTGTCTCCAGCACAAACCCCAGCACCTTTTGCGCGTGGCTAGCTCGCGCGTCGTAAGCTCGATTGCGCTTGTAATACGCCTGCCGTGAGATGCCCAGAAACTGGCAAGCCCTGGTAACACTCAGGTCTTCTATTTGCCCTTGGCTGAGGACTTGCCGGATCGCTTTTTTACGACAGAAACACCGTAATCGTTCTTCAGCACGTCAACGACAGCTTCAAAAAATTGGGCTTTCTGGTTGGCAAGGGCCAGCTTTTCTTCCAGCTCCTTGATTCGCTGCTCTGGTGTCAGCGGCAAATTTGGCTCGGCCATCGGTCGGTTCCTCTGGGCACGAATGGAGGCGCCTTGGCTCCAGTCCTGCCGTCCATGCTTGCGTAACCACACCAACACAGTCGACCGGCCCTGGATCCCATAACGCCGTTGAGCCTCTTTATAACTCAGTTCGCCCTTTTCAACCTGATCGACGACCGCCAATTTAAAGCTCAGCGTGTAATCACGCTGACTGCGCTTTTTTCCTGAATCCATTGGTTCCTCCTGAGGATAGGTCAGAAGGTGTAAACCTTATTCAGGACGAGACAGCTGCCAATAAAAAGCCCCGCGATGCGGGGCTTTTTATTGTGGTAGCGCTACAACCGAAACTGCGCAAAATCCAGGTTGGTGCCACCCGGCCGCATGTCCTGCAGGTAGGAATCCTTGTCGGCACTGAGTTCCAGGCTCAGGGCGGCTTTGCGTTTGCCCTGGTTGCGCACTTCCAGGCCTTCCATTTTTTCTCGCAGGAATACGGTTGGCACCTTCAGGTGCAACAACTCGTCAGTGGCCGGTGTGTGCAACAGCAGATGAATCCATTCGTACTGCCCGATGGCCAGGCGGGCCACCGGAATGTCGAACCAGAAGATGTTGCGGTTGCGGTTCAGTTCGCTGAAGTGGCAGTTGTTGACACCCAGGACGGCGCCGCCCAGTTGCTGGTTCCTGCGGGCGATGGCCTGCTTTTTGTCGAGTTTCATAACGTTCCTACGGGAATGGAGCTTCGGGCCAGGCCGGAATAGAGAGGCATTCTCGACGGTTGCCGGGCAAACATAAAGCCCCGCCTGTGCGAACGATGAAACTTGCCTCGTGAATCGCCGGTCAATTCTGCGTCGGCTGAAAAACGCTGACAGTGTTCCAAAGTCGCCAAACCGGCTACTTTGATGTAGAAAACGGCCCTTGAGTCGCCACGGACTCCTCTTTCTTGCGGCGAAAGGAGACGCTTATGATGTTCCCGGCCATGAAAGGCTTGCCCCTGCATCGCGTGATGATGCGCACGGTGACCGAATTTCTCGACGACGAGATGTCGACCTATGCCTCCGCGCTGGCTTACCAGATGTTGTTTTCGCTGTTTCCCTTCATTCTTTTCCTGATTGCGCTGATCGGCTTCCTGCACCTGCCGGATTTCTTCTCCTGGCTGCGCCTGCAATCGGAACTGGTGCTGCCGCCCCAGGCGCTGGAGCAAGTCAACCCGGTGATCGACCAGCTCCAGCAATCCAAGGGCGGCTTGCTCTCGGTGGGTATCGTGATTGCGCTGTGGACCGCGTCGGCCGGCGTGCGATTGATGATGAGCGCGATGAACGCTGCCTACGACGTGGTGGAGGGGCGCCCGGCCTGGAAGCGCTTTCCGCTGTCGATTCTCTACACCGTCGGCATTGCCGGCATGCTGCTGGCCGCCGCGGCCTTGATGGTACTGGGCCCGCAGGTGATGGGTTGGATTGCCGCGCAGATCGGGCTGGAGGAATTCATCGTCACCGTCTGGACGATTGCGCGCTGGCCGGTCATCGTGTTTTTGCTGATGGTGGCGGTGGCGCTGATCTATTACGTGATGCCGGACGTCAAACAGGAGTTTCGCTTCATCACGCCGGGCTCGGTATTGGCCGTTGTGGTGTGGATCATCGCGTCGCTGGGCTTCGCGTTCTATGTGAAGACGTTCGCCGACTACAACGCCATGTATGGCAGTATCGGGGCAATCATCGTGCTGTTGCTGTACTTTTATATCTCGGCGGCCGTGCTGTTGCTCGGCGCGGAAATGAATGCAGTGATCGAGCACATGTCCGCCGAAGGCAAGGATCCTGGCGAAAAGAACCCCGGCGAGCACGAAAAACAGCATGTGTCGGGCCTTGGGCGCGACCATTCCATCCACCACACCCACACTGACGAAGCCCGACCATGATTCGCGAAATCCTTAAGATGGGCGACGAACGCCTGCTGCGCATCGCCCCGCCGGTGCCGCCGGAAATGTTCGACAGTCCCGAGTTGTGGCAGTTGATCGACGACATGTTCCAGACCATGGAAAGCGTCGGCGGCGTCGGCCTGGCGGCGCCGCAGATCGGTGTAGACCTGCAACTGGTGATCTTCGGCTTCGAGCACAGCGAGCGTTATCCCGATGCCGAGGCGGTGCCGCAGACAATCCTGATCAACCCGTTGATCACGCCGCTGAGTCCGTTGATGGAGGAAGGCTTTGAAGGCTGCCTGTCGGTGCCAGGCTTGCGCGGCGCGGTGGATCGCTACCAGCAGATCCGCTACGAAGGTTTCGACCCCAAGGGCGAGCCGATCGTGCGCATCGCTTCGGGCTTTCATGCGCGGGTGGTCCAGCATGAATGCGACCACCTGATCGGCCGCTTGTATCCGTCGCGCATCACCGACTTCAGCAAGTTCGGATTCACCGAGGTGATGTTTCCGGATCTGGATCCTGGGGCTGACGAATAGCTAACAACTGATCCTGACCAGCCCGCTCCCACATCGATGCACAGCACTTTAGAGCTGTGTGGGCACCGATCCCATTGCGATCATCGGCTTGCTGCGTGCATATCGACTCAAGCGTTCAGCCATCGCATAAGGCAGTTCGGGATTGAAAACGAACCCGTGTCGCTCATAAAAACCGCGTAGATCGGGGTGGCAAAACAACCACACCGGCGCGTCCAGGTCTTTCACCGCTTCGGCGATCAACCGCCCCGCGATACCCTGCGTGCGGTACGCCGGGTCGACAAACAGCCCCGTCAGCCAATGCCCACCCGAAACCGGTCGCAGGCACAGTGCTGCGACGATTTCCTCGCGCCGCGCCACCCACAGCTGTGCGTCGCGCACGGCTTTCATCGAGGATTGATGGGCGCGGTAGAACTTGTTCATCAATGGCCACAGGGGCTCGTCGAGACGTGTGCAATGGAATTCGGACATGGCGCAAATGCGGTGAGGAATGAAAGCGGGGGATTATAGGGGAGCACACAATGCGCCGGGAAATTCCCGGCGCTTGTCTGACGGGTTCACAGCGAGGCGAGGAACATATCCGTGGCCGGGTTTTTCTCATCCGACCGGCTTTCCTGGGCTTTTTCAGCCTGTGCCATCGCCGCCTTGTCCTGCATGCGCTGGGCTATTTCCTCGCCGACCGCCAGCTGCTTCTCGGGCGGCATCGCCTCGTATTCCTCTTCGGTGATGCCCATCTCTTCGAGAATGCTGTCACGCAGGCGTTCTTCTGGCGTCTTGCTCATGTAGTCCTTGAACTGCGCCATGGCAGAGCTGATGTCTTCAGGGGCTGAAGAGCCAACCGTCTGCAACTGCACACGGGTCTTGGCGAAGGCTTCGTCTACGTTGTCGCTGATGGCGGTAGCTGCGTTGACCTGTTGTGTGGCTTGTTGCGTCGCGGACTCCTGGACCTGGGCGCCATTGAGGTTATCGCGCAGCGCCTGTAGCGCGGCGCTCTGAAGGCCGCTGGCGGCTTCGGCGGTAGGGTCCCTGTCCGACCGTCTGAGCGGCATGATCATCGCTTGCTGTTTGGCACTGACCAACATGATGTGTACCTGTAGGTGATGGCTGAGCGATGGGCAAGAGCATTTCCCATGCCATCGCCGCAACGCCCTGTATTTCAAGGGCTGCGGCATAGTTGCTTTCAGCGGAGGCGGCCAATCCTTGCCGTTCGTCGGCAGGGATCGACCGCATCGTGCCAAGCCTCAGGTACTTTCGCGAACCTTGAGTTCGAAACCCAGGTCCACGACTGGCTGGGCAATGCGATTGCCAGCCATCAGCGTGAGCATTTGCTCGGCGGCGCGGCGGCCGATGGCTTCCCGCGGGGTGCTGATGCTGCTCAAGCGCGGGACCATATGAGCCGAGGCGGGCAAGTCGTTGAAGCCCAGGATCGAAACCTGCTCGGGGATCTTGATGCCACAGCGCAACGCTTCGAGCAGGGCGCCGTGGGCCAGGTCGTCGTTGCCGAAGAAGATGGCGTCGACGTCCGGATGGCTGGCCAGCAGTTGCAGGAACAACTCGCCGCCCAGGCCCACCGATGACGGGCGAGGAGTGAGTACTTCCAGATCAGGATCGTAAAGCCCGGCCTTCTGCAGCGCTCGACGAAAACCTTCGCCGCGCAGCAACGTACGTTGGTCCAGTTGCGCGCCGATGTAGGCCAGGCGCTTGCGACCCCGGGAAACCAAATGCTCGGCGGCGGTCTCGCCGGCCTTGAGCTGGGAAAATCCCACGCAGTTGAGGCCGGCGCCAGGGTCCAGTTCCATCATGTACACGCATGGAATGTTGCTGGCCTCGATCATGCGCCGGGCGCTTTCGGTACGGTCGAATCCGGTCAGCAACAAGCCGCGGGGCTGGTACGCCATATAGTTGCGCAGCAGATTTTCTTCTTCGTCCCGGGAGTAGTGGTAGTTGCCGATCACCACTTCGAAGCCCTTGGGCCGCAGGACCCGATGGATGGCTTCCAGGGTGTCGATGAACAGCAGGTTGGACAACGACGGCACCAGCACCACCACCGAATGGCTCTGGGCCGAGGCGAGGGCGCGGGCGGCGGGGTTGACGACGTAGTTAAGCTCCACGGCGGCCAAGCGGACTTTCTCCACCAGTTCGATGGCCACGGTGCTGACGCCGCGCAGGGCCCGGGAGGCGGTGATGGGGCTGACACCGGCCAGGCGTGCGACTTCATTGAGCGTGGGGCGACCGGTGGTGCGTGTATTCTTATCGTTTTTAGGGGCGGTCATCAGGGCGGCTTGCCAAACAAAAATCAAGGCACTAAGGTAGCGCTGTCTCGACGCGCCTGCAAATGCATGAACGGGGGTTGCCTGATCCTCCAACCGTTGGTGTCGTGGACGAACATGCTGCAACCACAAAAATGACAAGAAGGCGTCGGCAACTTCTGCTTTTGCTACGGTGTCATAACTGGCAAAGGTAGCGCTGTCTGCGCGCTGAGGTGTTACATGAATAATCCAATCACCGCCCTGGTCATCATGGGCGTCGCCGGTTGCGGCAAAACCTGCGTCAGCCAGGCCCTGTGCCAATTGAGCGGCGCCACCGCCATTGAAGGCGACACGTTCCACCCTGCGGCCAACATCCAGAAGATGAGCGCCGGTATTCCCCTGAACGACGATGACCGTGCCGGCTGGCTCGACAGCCTGAGCGACGAGTTGCGCCGTGTCGACGCGACGGGCGCACGCCCGGTGCTGACCTGCTCGGCCCTCAAGCACAGCTATCGCGAGCGTCTGCGCAGTGCCTTGCCGGGCCTGGGTTTCGTATTCCTTGAATTGACCCCCGAAGTGGCCGCCGACCGCGTTTCCCACCGTCCCGGCCATTTCATGCCGTCGACCCTGATCGACAGCCAGTTTGCCACCCTTGAATCCCCTGTCGGCGAGCCCCTGACCCTGGCTCTGGACGCGTCCAGCCACAGTATCGACGAACTGGCCCGCCAGGCTTACGTCTGGTGGTTGGCCCACGGTTTGAAGCTCGCCAGCTGAGTTTCAAAAAATTTGCGTCAGAAAGATAGCGCTGTCCCGACGGCCCATTAATAACTGCTTCAATAACAACAACAAATCAGGAGACACCTCCCATGTTCGGCATGTCCCACGAGACGTTCCTACTGCTTGATGCAGTGGTCACGGTGATCGGACTCATCGTCCTCATTACCAAGTTCAAATTCCACCCGTTCATTGCACTGACCATCGCCGCCGCGTTCCTCGGCCTGACGTCGGGCATGCCGACCGGCACCATCATCAAGGCGTTCCAGGACGGCTTCGGTGGCGTGCTGGGCTTTGTCGGCATCATCCTGGCGCTGGGCACGATGCTCGGCAAAATGATGGCCGAATCGGGCGGGGCCGACCAGATCGCCCAGACCCTGATCCGCGCCTTCGGCAAGGAAAAAGTGCAGTGGGCGATGATGTTCGCCGCGTTCCTGGTGGGCATCCCGCTGTTCTTCGAAATCGGCTTCGTGCTGCTGATCCCGCTGGTGTTCATCGTGGCGCGCCGCACCGGCGTTTCGATCATCAAGATCGGTATCCCGTTGCTGGCTGGTCTTTCCGCAGTCCATGGCCTGGTGCCGCCGCACCCGGGTCCGCTGCTGGCGATCGGCATCTTCGGCGCCGACATCGGCAAGACCATTCTCTATGGCCTGATCGTCGCGCTGCCGACTGCCATCATCGCCGGCCCGATCTTCGGTACGTTCATTGCCAAGCACATCCCCGGCCATCCGAACCAGGAACTGGTGGACCAACTGGCTCGCGAGACGAACTCCGCCGAGCTGCCAAGCTTCAGCATCACCTTGATCACCGTGCTGTCGCCAGTGTTCCTGATGCTGCTCAAGACGTTCGCTGACGTGGCGCTGCCGGACGGCAACCTGTTCCGCGTCTGGATGGACATGATCGGGCACCCGATCTCGGCACTGTTGCTGGCATTGCTGCTGTCGCTGTACACCTTTGGCTACAAGCAGGGCATCGGTTCCAACCAAATGCTCAAATGGCTGGACGCGAGCCTTGCACCGACCGCCGCGATCATTCTGATCATCGGCGCTGGCGGTGGCTTCAAACAGATGCTGGTGACCAGCGGCGTGGGCGATGTGATCGGCCATATGGCAGTGAGCGCGCAGATTTCGCCGATCCTGTTGGCATGGCTGGTGGCTGCGGTGATCCGCATTGCCACAGGCTCGGCGACCGTGGCGACCATTACCGGTGCCGGGATCGTGGTGCCTGTCGTCGGGATGATGCCGGGCGTGAACCGTGAGCTGCTGGTACTGGCCACCGGTGCCGGTTCGTTGATCCTGTCCCACGTAAACGATGCAGGCTTCTGGCTGGTCAAGCAGTACTTCAACATGACCGTGGCCGAAACCTTCAAAACCTGGACGGCGATGGAAACCATCCTGTCCGTGGTGGGGCTGATCTTCATCCTGCTGTTGTCGCTGGTGATCTAAAACCTGTGGGAGCGAGCTTGCTCGCGATGGCGGTGTAATAGTCGACAGAGATGCTGACTGTTATGCCGCTATCGCGAGCAAGCTCGCTCCCACATTGGTTTTTGGTGATCAGCAGAGCCAGGTGGGAGCCAACTCCCACCTTCGTGTCAGGCGTTAGGTTTGCTTACCAATCCATCCGCCCGAAACATCCCACGGATCCCCCGCACCGCCTGACGAATCCGGTCCTGGTTCTCGATCAGCGCAAAGCGCACATGATCATCCCCATATTCCCCGAACCCCACCCCCGGCGAGACGCAGACCTTGGCCTCGGCCAGCAGCATCTTGGCAAATTCCAATGAACCCAAGTGTGCATAGGCTTCGGGAATCTTCGCCCAGACATACATCGACGCCTTTGGGTTTTCCACCATCCAGCCCAGCTCATGCAGGCCCTTGACCAGCACATTGCGGCGTTGGCGGTACTGCTCGGCGATGTCGCGCACGCATTGCTGGTCGCCTTCGAGGGCGGCGATGGCGGCCACTTGCAACGGGGTGAAGGTGCCGTAGTCGTGGTAGCTCTTGATCCGCGCCAGGGCGCTGACCAATTCCGGGTTGCCCACCATGAAGCCGATGCGCCAGCCGGCCATGTTGTAGCTCTTGGACAGGGTGAAGAACTCCACCGCGATGTCTTTTGCCCCCGGCACTTGCATGATCGACGGGGCTTTCCAGCCGTCATAGACGATGTCGGCGTAGGCCAGGTCGTGGATCACCAGCACGTCGTACTGCTTGGCCAGGGCGATGACCCGTTCGAAGAAGTCCAGCTCCACGCACTGGGCGGTGGGGTTGGACGGAAAGCCCAGGATCATCATCTTCGGCTTGGGAATCGAGCCGCGAATGGCCCGCTCCAGTTCGTCGAAGAAATCCACGCCAGGCACCAGCGGCACCGAACGCACCTGGGCGCCGGCAATCACCGCGCCGTAGATGTGGATCGGATAGCTGGGGTTGGGCACCAGCACCGTGTCGCCCTGGTCCAGGGTGGCCAGCATCAGGTGCGCCAGGCCTTCCTTGGAACCGATGGTGACGATGGCTTCGCTTTCCGGATCGATGTCCACTTCATAGCGGTCCTTGTACCAGCGCGAAATGGCGCGGCGCAGGCGCGGGATGCCTTTGGACGTGGAGTAGCCGTGGGTGTCTTCACGCTGGGCGACGGTGACCAGTTTCTCCACGATGTGTGGGGGCGTGGCGCCGTCGGGGTTACCCATGCTCAAGTCGATGATGTCTTCGCCGCGCCGACGCGCAGCCATCTTCAGCTCGGCAGTGATATTGAATACGTACGGGGGGAGTCGATCGATGCGCGCAAAGCGGCGCGGCGAACCTTGTTCGGCCATTGTTGCCTCGAGATACGTGAGCGCCCGGAACCGTCCGAGCGACGTTGGCCACTGCGGTGGCCTGCGGCGCAAGATAATCGGCCTGATGTCAAATTGTCCAGTAGCCGCGCCGAACATTTTTCGACGACACTGTCGCCCCGGCTGCAGGGCCACCGAAGGACCCTGCGGGCGGCTGAATACGCATATCTAATCCTGATGGAACGAATAATGGAATTTTCCAGCGGTTTCCTGCTGAGTCTTTCGCTGTGCCTGGACATTGGCGTGGCCAACATCGCGATGATCACCCTGGCGATGCAACGCGGCTATTTCCAGGGCTTCGCCTTGGGCCTTGGCACCTGCGTGGGAGACTTGGTCTACGCAGTCCTGGCGTTGGCCGGAATGACCGTTTTGTTGCAATACGAAGCGGTGCGTTGGGTGTTGTGGATCGGTGGCTCGGTGCTGCTCCTGTATTTCGCCGCGAAGATGATTCATTCGGCGATCTATCACAGCGCGGTACTGGCTGAGGCGGGTGAAACTCGAGGCAACTCGCCGCGCCAGGAGTTTTTCCGCGGGATTTTCCTCGCCATGTCATCGCCCAGCGCCATCCTCTGGTTTGCTGCGGTGGGCGGGACGCTGATTGCCCGCTCCGGTGGTGGCACGGTGCTCAGTTCGGCGTTGTTCTTGGGTGGATTCCTCAGCGCCGGTCTGCTGTGGAGCGCGGGGCTGTGCCTGGCGGCGACCCAGGGTGGAAAATTGCTGGGCGATAAATTGCTGCGCTACTCCTATCGGGCATCGGCAGCGATCTTCTGTTATTTCGCGGTCTACGTGATTGTTTCTGGCTACAACGAGTTTGTCGGAAAAGTAAACGCCGCCGGCATGCCGGTGCTTTGACAAGCGAAACGGCCTGGCAAATACGGTTTGGCTTCTATACTGCCAAGCCCGACTTCAAATTTTCCGGAGTGTTGAAGTAATGGAAACGCAAAAACGCGTCAACGCAGCCGAGCCTCGCTTCGAGCAGGGACGCTTTCAGCTCATCGCCGGTTTCGGCGCGCGTTTTACCCAGGACACCGCCGAGGACATCCCGCAGCTCTGGGAAAGGTTCCTGCCTTGGCTCGGCAAGGTGCCGGGACAGAAAGACGAAGTGACCTACGGGGTGTGTTGCAACCCGGACGGCAAGGGTGGTTTCGAATACATCGCCGGCGTGGAAATCAGCCGGCTCGACGACTTGCCGGAGCGATTCCGCTGGATCGAGATCCAGCCCGGGCCGTACGCGGTGTTCGAGCACAAGGGAGACTTGAAAGAACTGCCGGACACCTTCCAATACATTTGGAAAGAATGGCTGCCGAACTCCGGCCATCAGGCGGCGGATGAACCGGAGTTCGAGCGCTACAGTGAAGATTTCAACCCCCGGACCCGCGAAGGCAGCCTGGAAATCTGGATACCCCTCAAGCCAAAGTGACCTGACCCATTCGTTCTAAAGCGCGAAAAGGATTGTTCAATACAGACTGGCCTGCACCCGCGCAGGCGTCTCGCGGTCGTAAGCCTCGGCATCGAACCCCTCATTCAGACGCTTGTGGATCGCTCCGGCGCTAGGAACTGCCGAGCGATCGAGGTGGCGCTCCGGGTTCCACAGCTCCGAGCGCACGATGGCCTTGGAGCAATGAAAAAATGCCGCTTCGACCGTGACCAGCAATACCGTGCGAGGCAGCTTCCCATTGACTGCGAAGCGCTCGAGCAGCTCGGGTTCGGCGCTGATGCGCGCGCAGCCGTTGACTCGCAACGTCTCGCCGATCCCGGGGATGATGAACAGCAGCGACACCCGCGGGTCATGAAGAACGTTGCGTAGGGTGTCGATGCGGTTATTGCCCGGGCGGTCGGGCAGCGCCAAGGTGTGTTCGTCGAGGATCTGCACGAAACCCGGTGCGTCGCCACGGGGCGAACTGTCCAGGCCATCCGGCCCTGCCGAGCCGATGACCACCATTGGCGAGGCCCGGACCATCGCCTGGTAATCCTCGTTGAGAAAAGGGATCTGTTTGCGTACTGCCCGTTCATGGGGCTGGCCGTAGATGGCTTCCAGTTGTTCAATCGATGTCAACATGGTTCAGGCCTCCCCGGCGGCAGATTCGTCTGGCTGGAACACCAAGCCCATCCGCCGTTCATAACCGATGCGGCCCTTGTACGCCTCTCCGCTATCGACCCAGCCCAGCCGGGTATAAAGACCGATGGCCGAGTCGTTGTCCGCATCGACCGAGAGCTCCAGTCCCTTGATTTCCGGCCACGCCGCGCGAGCCGCGGCGGGTAGCGCTTGCAGGCAGGCCTTGCCGTAGCCTTTGCCCTGGGCGCGATGGTCGACTTGCAAGGCGTGCAGGGTCGCGCTGTGTTCGTCGGCCCAGGCCGGCAGCACGGGCGGACGCTTGAGCAGCAGGAAGGCGACCGGCACTTCGCCGGCCAACAGCGCGAAACCCTTGACCCCTGGGCCGGGCTTGGACAGCAACGTGTGTAGCGCACCGTGGATGTCGCCGGAGAATTTGATTTGTTCGGGGTGGATTTCGATGGATTCGACCTGTTGCTGTTGCAGTGGGGTCAGGTCTTCATAAGGTACGAGCTGAGCGGTCACGAAAACGTCCGTTGTTTGCTGACAGAATGGACCTTGGATTCTAGCGAAATTTTTTCTTTGGATTATTTTTGTTTAGCTGTCGATTTGCCGTTTCTCCAATCGACAAAGGGTGTCTCTAACAAAAACATGCGGAGAATCACCATGAATACCCAAGCTGCGGAAACCGAAATCCAGACGCTGATCGACACTTATCGCCAAGCCGTCATGGCCAAGGACGTGAAGAAGGTCATGGCGCTGTATGCCGACGACATTGTCTCGTTCGACGCCATCCAAGCCCTGCAATTCAAGGGCAAGGTCGCCTACCAGGCTCACTGGGAGGCCTGCATGGAAATGTGCCCGGGCCCGCACAAGTTCGATTTTCACCAAGTGCAGATCAGCGCGGCTGACGACATTGCGTTCGCTCATTGGTTGGCCTATTGCGGTGGTACCAACGAAAAAGGCGAGGAACAGGCCTGCTGGATGCGCGTGACGGCCTGCTACAAGCGTTCGGCCGGGCAGTGGAAAATCGTCCATGAGCATTGGTCGGCGCCGTTCGATCCGATGGCCGGGACAGCGATTTTCGACCTGCAGCCCTGAGCGGCTGCGGTTCGCTTCTGCCATCCTTGTCGATCAGTCCGATCACGGAGTCTTCCATGAAGTATTTATGCCTGGTGTACAGCAACGAAGAGGTCCTGCATAACTCGCCGGACAGTCCCGAGGACGCCGAATGCATGGCCTACGCCGAATCGATCCAGGGCAGCGGCCGGATGGTCGCGGCCGAGGCCCTGGAGTCGGTGCAGACCGCCACCACGGTGCGCATGCGTGGCGGCAAACTGTCGATTACCGACGGCCCGTTCGCCGAAACCAAGGAGCAACTGGCGGGCTTCTACCTGATCGACGCCAAGGATCTGAACGAAGCCATCCAGGTCGCCGGCAACATACCGGCGGCCCGGGTTGGCTGCGTCGAGGTCCGGCCGGTACGCCAACTGAATGTCTGAACAACGATCATCAACGGGATTGCCTCCATGAATCTTGAGCCAGCTTCCTCCACACGATTCAACGGTCCGTCAAGCCAAGGCCAGCCCGATTGATGTCGGCCGAAGCGGTCAAGGCACGGGTCGAGCAGGTCTACCGGCAGGACTCGCGGCGAATCCTGGCAACCTTGATTCGCCTGCTGGGGGATTTCGACCTCGCTGAAGAAGCCCTGCACGAGGCCTTCTTCATCGCGGTCGAGCGCTGGCAGCGCGACGGAGTACCGGACAACCCGCGGGCCTGGCTGGTATCGGCCGGGCGCTTCAAGGCGATTGACAGCCTGCGCCGGCGGGCGCGCTTCGCGGCGTCGCAGCCGATGTTGATTGCACAGCTCGAGGAATTAGAGCAGGCCCAGTGGAGTGATGAAGACGTGGAGGACGACCGCCTGCGGCTGATTTTCACCTGTTGCCACCCGGCCCTGGCGGCTGACGCGCAGGTGCCGCTGACGCTGCGTGAAGTGTGCGACCTGACCACCGAGGAGATCGCCCACGCCTTTCTTGCCGCGCCGGCGGCCATTGCCCAGCGTATCGTGCGGGCCAAGGCGAAGATCCGCGATGCGAAGATCCCCTACCAGGTGCCGTCCCGCACGGAATTGCCTGAGCGACTCGACAGTGTCCTGCGCGTGATTTACCTGGTGTTCAACGAGGGGTACTCGGCGTCGATGGGCACCGAGTTGATTCGCGAAGACCTGACCCGCGAAGCCATACGCCTGGCGCGCCTCTTGATGGAGCTGTTGCCGGAAGCCGAAGTCATGGGGTTGCTGGCATTGATGCTGTTGCACGAATCGCGGCGACCAGCGCGAACGTCGATGGCCGGTGAGCTGGTTTTATTGGATGAGCAGGACCGCTCGCTGTGGGATCAGGCAATGATCGCCGAGGGTTGCGCCATGGTCGAGGCCGCGCTCAATACCCGGCGGTTCGGACCTTATTGCCTGCAAGCGGCGATCGCCGCGGTGCACGCCGAAGCGCCGACAGCGCAGGAAACCGACTGGCCGCAGATCGTCGGCCTCTACGACGTACTGCTGCGTGCGCTGCCTTCGCCGGTCATCGAACTCAACCGCGCGGCCGCCCTCGCCAAGCGCGACGGGCCGCAGGCTGGGTTGAGCCTGGTCGATGGGATACTCGGCAGGGGCGATCTGGACGACTACCACCTGGCTCATTCGGCGCGGGCGGAGTTTTGTCGACAATTGGGGCGGGTGGAGGAGGCGAGGGCGGCGTATCGACGCGCGCTTGAACTGACGCAGCAGTTGCCGGAACGGCGGTTTATCGAAGGGCGGCTTGCGGGGTTGCAGTGACCACCGAAAACCAATGTGGGAGCGAGCTTGCTCGCGATGGCGTCAGGTCAGGCAACATTGCAGTCGGCTGATGACCCCATCGCGAGCAAGCTCGCTCCCACAGGTTTAACGGTGACGGATCCGGCGTTGATCAGAACTCGTGATCAGCACTGTCCGGGTTCAGGTCGCTGATACCCAGCTTGCCGGCGGCCTGTTCGATCGAACCGGTCTGCTTGACCAGGGCGGCGATGGCGTCGCGTACGATCTGGTTGCCCGCGGTGTTGCCGGCGGCGATCAGTTGGTCGTAGTGCTCACCCTTGTTGGCGTGATCGACCATGACCTGGATCTTGGCTTCGGTATCGGCCAGGTCGGCCTTGAGCGCGGTGTCGGCGGCCGGGTCGGCTTTCGCCACCAAGGAGGACAGGCTGGCGCCGGTCAGCTTGGTGCCGTCTACGCGGGTGTATTCGCCCAGGTAAACGTTACGCACACCCTTGGCATCGTAGAAGTGCGAATTGTGGGTGTTGTCGCTGAAGCAATCCTGTTCGTCTTCCGGGGAGTTGGCTTCCAGGGAGACTTTCATGCGCTCGCCCGCCAGTTCGCCCAGGGACAGGCTGCCCATGCCGAACAGCATCTTGCGCAGGCCGCTTTCGGCAGGTTCGGCTTCCAGGGTAGCGCGGTAGTTGTCGGCCACGTTCGGCTTCCAGTTGCCGACCATTTCCTGCAGATCGTTGACCAGCAGTTGGGTGACGGACTTCAGGTAGGCACGACGACGGTCGTTGTGGCCGCCAGTGGCGCCTGCGCCTTCCAGGTAGTCGGAGGCCGGACGATTGCCAGCGCCAGGGCCGGTGCCGTTGAGGTCCTGGCCCCACAGCAGGAATTCGATGGCGTGATAGCCGGTGGCAACGTTTGCCTCGGAACCACCCAGCTCGTTCAGGCTGGCGAGTTTTTCCGGGGTGATGTCCTTGACGTCGACCTTGTCTTCGCCGACCTGGACTTCGGTATTGGCGATGATGTTGGCGGTGGCACCCGGGTTACCCAAGGCGTGCTCGTAGGATTTATCGACGTAGTCGATCAGGCCTTCGTCCAGGGGCCATGCGTTCAGTTGACCTTCCCAGTCATCGATGATGGTGTTGCCGAAGCGGAACACTTCGCTCTGCAGGTAAGGTACGCGCGCGGCGACCCAGGCAGCCTTGGCGGCTTTCAGGGTATCGGCGTTCGGTTTGGCCAGGAAGGCATCGACGGCGGTTTGCAGGGTTTTCGCGGTGGATTCGGCATCGCTGTAGACGGCATAGACGATGTCGGCGTAATGCGCGACAACTGCCTTGGCGGCGGCTTCGTCGATCTTGCCAGCGGCAGCGGGGGCCGCCGGTGCAGCGGTGCTGGCGGCCGGCGTTGGCGCTTGCGGCGCGGCGGCCTTGTCTTTGCCTTCGCCGCAACCGGCGAGGGAAATAGCGATGGCCAACAGACTGGCGGTAGCCAGAGGCATACGAATCATGGCGTACATCCTGCTTCGGTGATGAATGGGACAGGCGCGAGGTCGCGCAAAACTGCGACATAATGCGAAAGATTTGCATTATGTGTAAAGGGTTGTGGGTGTAAATATTTCTTATTTAATGACGCAGGTAGCCGCCTTTCGGCGGCATCGGTAGGCAATGTCGGGTTGCGTTTGCAATAGGATCAGACGATGGAGGCCTTGATGCGCTCCGCCTGCTTCAGATAAAGGCCCAGCTCCCGCGCCGGCAGGGGTTTGCTGTAGTAGTAGCCCTGGCCTTCATGGCAACCCTCGGAAATGATGTAAGCCTCTTGCTCGATCGTCTCGACGCCTTCGGCAATAACCTGCATTCCCAGGCTCTTGCCCAGCTGGATGATCGCGCGGACGATGGTTGCATCGTCTTCATCATCGAGCAGGTCCTGGACGAAGCTCTTGTCGATCTTGATCTTGTCCAGCGGCAGGCTCTTGAGGTAACTCAGCGACGAGTAGCCGGTGCCGAAGTCATCGATGGCAATCAGCGCACCCGAACGGCGCAGGCTCAGCAAGTGCTGGGCGGCGGTGGTTATATCTTCCATGAGGCCCGTTTCGGTAACTTCCAGTTCCAGGCTGCGCGGCGGCAAGCGGTACATCTGCAGGAAGTTGTTCACCACCCGTGGCAGTTCGGCGTGGTGCAACTGCACGGTGGACAGGTTCACCGCCATGCGCAGGTCGACGAAGCCCTGGTCATGCCAGTCGCGCAACTGTTTGCAGGCCTGGTCCAGTACCCATTCGCCGATGGCGATGATGGTGCCGTTCTGTTCGGCCAGGGGAATGAACAGGTCTGGCGGCACCAAACCATGCTCAGGATGGTGCCAGCGAATCAACGCCTCGGTGCCCACCACGCGCAAGTCGCGATAGCTGATTTGCGGTTGGTACACCAAGGTGAACTGCTCGCGTGCCAGGGCTTCGCGCAGGTCCTTTTCCAACTCGCGACGACGGCGCATCTCGCTGTCGACGCTGGCGATGTAGAACTGGTAGCGATTGCGCGACCGGGTCTTGGCCAGGGTCATGGTCTGCTCGGCTTTTTGCAGCAGCTTTTCAGTGCTGTCGCCATCTTCGGGAAACAGAGTGATACCGATGGTCGCCCGCAGGCGGATTTCCTGATCATCCAGCGCGAACGGCGCTTCCAGGTCATCGAGGATGTTCTGGGCCAGTTCTGCGGCCTCATAGGGTTGTTCGATATCGGCCTGGACCAGCGCAAACTGGTCACCCCCCAGTCGCGCCAGTGCGCCGAGGCGTCCGCTGTGGGCGCGCAGCCGATCGGCCAGGGCCAGCAGCAATTGGTCACCGGTCTGGTAGCTGAACTGCTCGTTGATGCTCTTGAAGTCATCCAGCCCCACGCACAGTACCGCGACGCGACGTTGCAGGCGTCCGGCGTCCACCAGAATCTTGTCCAGTTGCTGTTGCAGTTGCTGGCGATTGGGCAGGCCGGTCAGGAAGTCGTACTGGGCCATGCGCAACAGGCTGTTTTCCGCTTCATGACGCAGGTGGGTATTGCGCTCGATGGAGGCCAGCAACTGGTTGGCAGTGTTGATCCACAGACCCAGTTCGTTGTGCTCGTGACCTCGTAGTTGTGGAATCTTGTGGGCGCTAGGGCGGTCGGGGTTTATTTCGGTCAGGTGCTGGATGATTCGCGACAGCGGCTTGGTCAGCAGCCAGTGGTAGACCAGGTACAGCACCAGGCCCATGGCCAGGGCTCGCAACATTCCGGAAATGAAAATGATGAACGAACTGACGATAAAACCCTGGCCGTAGGTGGCGGTGTCCAGCGTGATGCTCAGGTCGCCGTAATATTCGCTGTAGGGCCCGCGGCCCACCAATTGTGTGGTGAAGGTTCGTTCCTGGCCCAGGATCAGATCGGTGAGCCAGCGGCTTTCGGACTGCTGCAGCGGCCGGGTTTTTTCGGCGAGCATGGTTTCGCGGGGGTGCCCGATGGACGCCATGCGTACGGCTTCGTCCTGGAACAGGCCTTCGATCACCTGCATGCCCATCTCGCGGTCGAGGCTGTAGACCGCCTGGGTAGACGGATCGCGGAACATATCGAGGATGCGCTGGGCATCTTCGGCGACGGCCCGATTGGTTTTGTAGGCGTCGAAGACGATCTGGGCGCAGCTCAAAACCATGCCAACGATCAACGCCGAGAGGAGCACGACCCGGAGCAACTTCACCGACAAGCTGTTTTTGAGTTCCAGCTTCAAAGAGGGATTCCTTGTTCCGTGCGGGTAGCGTCAAGTTGCCATGAGTATTGGCAATCCTGTGATATCAGTCAAAGGGACAATCAAACACAAGGGATTTCGCCTGAAACCTGGCCGTTATACGGTGTTTGCAGAGTGATTACTCTACGACCATTGTTTCGGTTGGAAAGGCCTGCAACTTGAGGCTTGGCGAGTTTTTTTGTTGGTTTTCAGACGCGAGGTCATTTGCCGACGGCAAAGCCCTTAAGGGCGCAATAAACCCGCCAAAAAAAACGGCGCATTTCCATGACGGAAAAGCGCCGTTTTCATTGGCATCGCAACTTACGCAGTGAAGGTCTTGCCTTCGAACTGCTCAGCTACGAACTTCCAGTTGACCAGGTTCCAGAACGCCTCGACGTATTTCGGACGCACGTTGCGGTAGTCGATGTAGTAGGCATGTTCCCAGACGTCGCAGGTCAGCAGCGGGGTGTCGCCGCTGGTCAGCGGGTTGCCGGCGCCGATGGTGCTCGCCAGGGCCAGGGAGCCGTCAGCTTTCTTGACCAGCCAGCCCCAGCCGGAACCGAAGGTGCCGATGGAGGTTTTGCTGAATTCTTCCTTGAACTTGTCGAACGAACCGAAGGCTGCGTTGATGGCCTCAGCCAGCGCGCCGGTAGGTGCGCCGCCGCCGTTAGGCGTCAGGCAGTTCCAGTAGAAGGTGTGGTTCCAGACCTGAGCGGCGTTGTTGAAGATACCGCCCGAGGAAGTCTTGACGATTTCTTCCAGGGTCTTGCCTTCGAACTCGGTGCCGGGCACCAGGTTGTTCAGGTTCACGACATAGGTGTTGTGGTGCTTGTCGTGGTGGTATTCCAGCGTTTCTTTGGAGATGTGTGGCGCCAGTGCGTCGTGTGGGTACGGCAGCGGCGGCAATTCGAAAGCCATGGTGATTCTCCTAATCAGGTCAGTTGCGGTGAGCGCAAGGCCGATCACGGGCGGCCAGACTAGCGCCGGGGAGTTTGTACTCTTTGCGGCGCAGGAGTCGGATCATAGCACCGGGGGTGCGGCATAACCACGCAACAACTGTGTGGAATAGAGGTTCCAGAGCGGTTTGGAATATCAGCCCGACACGATCAGTTGCGCCGCCACCGTGAACATCATCACCGCCACCAGCAGGTCCAGGACACGCCAGGTCGTGGGTCGGGCCAGCCAGGGGGCGAGCCACGCGGCACCCAGGGCCAATGTGGAAAACCACAACAGCGAAGCACTGGCCGCGCCCACGACATAGGCGCCAGGCACGCTCTGCTGGGCGCCGAGTGAGCCGATCAGCAGCACCGTGTCGAGGTACACGTGCGGGTTGAGCAGCGTGACCGCCAGCGCGCTCAGCAGCACGGTTCCCAAGGACCGCGCGACCTGCTTGTCATCCCGCTGCAGGCTCTGTCTCGAACAGGCCCGACGCAGCGCCTTGCTGCCGTACCAGAGCAGGAACGCAGCGCCGCCCCAACGAGCGATCGAAAGCAGCAACGGGCTTTGGGCCAGCAGCGTCGCCAGGCCGAATACTCCGGCAGCGACCAGCAGCGCATCGCAGGCGATGCACAGCGCAGCCACCGGCAAGTGATGCTCGCGGCGCAGGCTCTGGGCGACCACGAACGCGTTCTGCGCGCCGATCGCCATGATCAATCCAAGGGCCACCAGCAGGCCGTTCACATAGCTTTGCCACATAGCGTCGTTACTCCAATGGTTCACAATTGCTGGCCATTGTCCGGTGCGCGGATGTATAAGAAAAACCAATCTTGCTGATCGGCCATAAGGAAAACTGATGTTCGATTACAAACTGCTTTCTGCCCTCGCGGCCGTCGTCGAGCAAGCAGGCTTCGAGCGAGCCGCACAGGTACTGGGATTGTCGCAATCGGCCATCTCCCAGCGGATAAAGTTGCTGGAAGCGCGAATCGGCCAGCCCGTGCTCGTGCGTGCCACGCCCCCGGTGCCGACCGAAATCGGTCGTCGCCTGCTCAACCATGTGCAGCAGGTGCGGTTGCTGGAACGCGACCTGCAGAGCCAGGTGCCGGCCCTGGACGAAGAAGGGCTTCCGGAGCGCCTGCGCATTGCACTCAACGCCGACAGCCTGGCCACCTGGTGGGCCAGTGCGGTGGGGGAGTTCTGTGCCGAGCAGCATGTGTTGCTCGATTTGGTGGTGGAAGATCAGACCGTAGGCCTCAAGCGCATGCGCGCCGGAGAAGTCGCCGCTTGCCTCTGCGCGAGCGAGCGCCCCGTGGCCGGTGCCCGCAGCGTGTTATTGGGGGCCATGCGCTACCGGGCGCTTGCCAGCCCTGCCTTTATCGCTCGGCATTTCCCCGAGGGGGTGCGTGCCGATCTGCTGGCCCGCACGTCGGCCCTGGTGTTCGGTCCGGATGACTTTCTGCAGCACCGATACCTCGCTGCCCTCGGGGTCGAAGGCGGTTTCGAACATCATTTATGTCCTTCGTCCGAAGGTTTCATTCGCCTCATCGAGGCAGGGCTTGGCTGGGGCCTGGTGCCCGAGCTGCAGGTGCGCGAGGCACTGGCACGCGGCGATTTGGTGGAACTGCTGGCAGATAAGCCAATTGATGTGCCGCTGTACTGGCATCATTGGCGCAATGGCGGTCAGTTGCTTGGTTTGTTGACCGAACAACTGATCGCAGCGGCAAGCAGCAAGCTGCAAGTGTTGAGCTGATCGCAACTGGCTTGCCGCTCTTGGCTTGCGGCTCGAAATTGGTTTAGGAGCGCTTCATGAAAATTCTGGTCACCGGCGCAAGCGGCTTCATTGGCGGACGCTTCGCGCGTTTCGCCCTGGAGCAAGGCCTGAGTGTTCGGGTCAATGGCCGCAGAGCCGAGAACGTCGGGCATCTGGTGACGCGTGGCGCCGAGTTCATCGAGGGCGACCTGGGCGACCCGATGCTCGCCCGCGACCTGTGCCGCGATATCGACGCCGTGGTGCATTGCGCCGGTTCGGTGGGGCTCTGGGGACGCTACCAGGACTTTCACCAGGGCAATGTCCAACTCACCGAAAACATCGTCGAGGCTTGTCTCAAGCAGAAGGTCCGGCGACTGGTGCACCTGTCATCGCCCTCCATCTATTTCGATGGTCGTGACCACTTTGGACTGACCGAAGAACAGGTACCCAAACGCTTCAAGCATCCCTACGCCGCCACCAAGTACCTGGCCGAGCAGAAAGTCTTCGGCGCCCAGGAGTTCGGGCTGGAAGTACTGGCCTTGCGCCCGCGATTCGTCACCGGCGCCGGCGACATGAGCATCTTCCCGCGCCTGCTTGAAATGCAGCGCAAGGGGCGGCTGGCCATTGTCGGCAACGGCTTGAACAAGGTGGATTTCACCAGCGTACAGAACCTCAACGAAGCACTGCTCAGCAGCCTGCTTGCCACCGATTCGGCCTTGGGCAAGGCCTACAACATCAGCAACGGCGCGCCCGTTCCGCTGTGGGATGTGGTCAACTATGTGATGCGGCAGATGGAATTCCCGCAAGTCAGGCGTTACCGCTCCTATGGACTGGCCTACAGCGTCGCGGCCCTTAACGAAGGGGTTTGCGCGATCTGGCCCGGACGGCCTGAACCGACGCTGTCGCGCCTGGGCATGCAGGTCATGAGCACCCATTTCACCCTGGATATCAGTCGTGCACGGCATTATCTCGATTATGATCCGAAGGTCAGCCTGTGGGCGGCGCTCGATGAATTCTGCGCCTGGTGGCGCAACCACAATGGCCGCTGATCGCCCCGTCATGAACCGAGTGCCCGGTTCGGGGTCAATGGGTGCGGCGGGCGAGGGGGTTATACTCGCCGCATCGAGTCACCACCGATTTTCCAAAGGTTGAACCCATGCCCACGCGTAACGATGCCAACGACGACTTCGACGATGTACCGAGCCTGCGGATGCGGGCGGACATCCCCGATGACGATGACTTCATGACCAACCGCCAGCCCCACGTGCAGGCACGTCCGGCGCCCGTCGCCGCGGCCAAGGTCAAGGCGCCGACCACCGGGCCGCTGTGGGCATTGGTCGGCGCCTTGCTCTGCGCACTGGCTTTCCTGGCATGGTGGAGTTTCCAGCAAATTTCCATGATGGAACAACAATTGGTGGCCACCCAGGAAAGCTTCGCCCGGATCAGTGAGGACGCGGCTGGTCGCCTGCAGGACATTTCCGGCAAGGTGGTCGCCGGACAATCCAACGTCATGAGCGACAGCGAAGCCTTGAAACTGCAGATCAAACAGTTGGAAAACAAGGTGCAGGAGCAAAGCCGGCAATTCGAGGGCAAGCTGCAAGAGCAATATAAGGCGCTGCAAGGCGCGTTCGGCCCGTCCGCCGATCTGGACACGCAACTGGCCAAGATGATTGCCCAGGCTTCGCAACAGGAAAACACCAACACCCAGCTGCAAGCGTCCAACAAGGAACTCCAGGCTCAGGTCAAGGCGTTGGCGGCTGAAGTGTCGGCCTTGAAGAACCAAGGCGAGGGCGGTGCCCTGGATGCCCAGCTCAAGAGCATCGGTGCCGACATCACGGCCTTGAAACGCGCCACCTCCAACTCGGCCATCGACCGCCTGGAGCAAGACATGGTCGTGCTCAAGAGCCAACAGGAAAACCGTTCCGGCAACACCGCCGAGTTCGATGCCTTCCGTGGCCAGGTCACCCGCAACATCAACACCCTGCAATCGCAGATCCAGTACCTGCAACAGCAACTGAGCAACCGATCCCAGTAACGAACCCTGTGGGTGCGAGCCCGCTCGCTCCCACAGATACCGCAGCGTCCTGCAACAGTCCGCTGAATACTCGAACATTACCCTGCGCCGTCTACGCTCTTGGAACACCAACAAGAACGAGGGCGTGCCCATGGGGTTTATTCGAAGGATGGCCTGGCTGGCCGCAATGCTGGTGCTGATGCAAGCATCGGCCCAGGCTGCTACGCCGGATGACGGCCAGGCGGCCCGGACGCTGCTCGAAAAGGCCCTGGCTTATTACCACGACAATGGCGACAAGGCGTTTGCTGCGTTCAGCCGCCAAGGCGAATTCGTCGATGAGGACCGCTACGTGTTTGTGGTCGATACCGAGGGGGTGATGCTTGCCAGCGGCGGGCCATCGTCCGCGTTGATCGGTCGAGACGTTTCCGAGGTGTTGGGGCCTGATTTGCGCAAGGCTTTCAAGGACGCCCTGAAGATCCCTGAAGGCAGCGGTATCCAGCAGGCGGAGTACCGCTGGCACAACTGGGCGGATGGCAAGGTCGAGCGCAAGCACGTGTATTTCCAACGAGTGGGCGAGCGGATCCTGGCGGTCGGCTACTATCTGCCCAGGGCTTCGGCCGACCAGGCCAGGGCGCTGCTGGACAAGGCCGCAGATGACCTATCGAAGAACGAGAAAGCCACGCTGACGGCGATCAATTCCCTCAAGGGCGGCTATCTTCAGGATGATCTGTATGTCTTTGTCGTCGATCTCGATACTCGCCGTTATGTGGGGCACGGCACCAACCTGCGTCTGATCAATACTGATTTCACCAAGGTCAAGGACCCGGATGGGAAACCGGTGGGCGAGCCGATCCTGGGAATGATGGGCAAGCAGGAGACGGGGGAGTACGAATACCGCTGGAAGAATCCGGTGACGGGAAGGGTTGAGAACAAGCATGCGTATTTGAAGAAGGCGGGGCGGTTGTTGGTGGCGGTGGGGTATTACAGTCCTTGAGCTTCCAAGGCAAGCCTTCGTGGGAAGTCCTCTCCCACAGGGGCCGCGGTGTATATAAGGTTTGTGGCTGTTGAAAATCCTCTGTGAGAGCGAGCAGGCTCGCTCTCACAGGGGAAACCAAAAACCAGCTGAAATCAGCCCGCCACCAATACCCGAATCGCCTCCAACCGCAACGCCGCTTTCTCCAGCATCGCCAATCCTTGCTCACGCTGCTGGCGCAAGGCCTCCAGCTCGCTATCCCGAACGGTAGGGTTGACCGCTTGCAGGGCGGTCAAACGCGCCAATTCTTCTTCGGTATCAGCTGCAAGACGACGTTGAGCCTCGGCTACGCGCTCGGCATGGCGCGGGGTGATCTTCTCTTCGCCGGCATTGATCCGCGGCGCGAGCTGGTCACGCTGGGCCTGGATGAACTTGTTGGCGCTGGCGCGGGGCACGCTTTCGAGCTGGTCGTTCAGGGTCTCGAACGAGACACGGGCCGCCAGGTCGTTGCCGTTGGTGTCCAGCAGGCAGCGCAGGGCGGCCGGTGGCAAGTAGCGGCCTAGTTGGAGCGAGCGCGGGGCGACCACTTCGCTGACATAGAGCAGTTCCAGCAGCACGGTGCCGGGCTTGAGCGCCTTGTTCTTGATCAGTGCCACGGCGGTGTTGCCCATGGAACCGGACAGCACCAGGTCCATGCCGCCTTGCACCATCGGGTGCTCCCAGGTGATGAACTGCATGTCTTCGCGAGACAAGGCCTGGTTGCGGTCGTAGGTGATCGTCACGCCTTCGTCGTCGCCCAGTGGGAAACTGGCGTCGAGCATTTTCTCGCTCGGCTTGAGGATCAGCGCGTTGTCGGAGTGGTCCTCGCTGTCGATGCCGAAGGCGTCGAACAAGGTCTCCATGTAGATCGGCAGGGCAAACTGGTCGTCCTGTTCGAGAATGGCTTCCACCAGCGCATCGCCTTCACCCGCGCCGCCGGAGTTGAGCTCCAGCAGGCGGTCACGGCCGGTGTGCAGTTCGGCTTCCAGGCGCTCGCGTTCGGCGCGGGCCTCGTCGATCAGCGCTTGCCAATCGCCATCGTCGGCTTCTTCCAGCAACGGCAGCAGGCGCGGGCCGAACTGGTGCTGCAAGGCATTGCCGGTCGGGCAGGTGTTGAGGAAGGCATTCAGCGCTTCGTGATACCACTGGAACAGCCGCGCTTGCGGGCTGGTTTCCAGGTAGGGCACGTGCAGCTCGATTGTGTGTTTCTGGCCGATACGGTCCAGGCGGCCGATCCGCTGTTCCAGCAGGTCCGGGTGCGACGGCAGATCGAACAGGACCAAGTGATGAGCGAACTGGAAGTTGCGACCTTCGCTGCCGATTTCCGAACAGATCAATACTTGCGCGCCGAACTCTTCATCGGCGAAGTAAGCGGCGGCGCGGTCGCGTTCCAGAATGTTCATGCCTTCATGGAACACCGTGGCCGGGATGCCGGAGCGTACGCGCAGGGCATCTTCCAGGTCCATGGCGGTTTCGGCGTGGGCGCAGATCACCAGGACCTTGGTGCGCTTGAGCATTTTCAGCTGGTCGATCAGCCATTCGACGCGCGGGTCGAATTTCCACCAGCGCTCTTCTTCGCTGGCCTCCGGCTGGGCCTGGAAGCTGACTTCCGGGTACAGCTCGGCGTGATCGCCCAGCGGCAGTTCGAGGTATTCGTCCGGGCACGGCAGCGGATAGGCGTGCAGCTTGCGCTCCGGGAAGCCCTGTACGGCGGCGCGGGTATTGCGGAACAGCACCCGGCCGGTGCCATGGCGGTCGAGCAATTCGCGAACCAGGCGGGCGCTGGCTTCGATGTCGCCATCATTGACGGCGGTCAGCAGCGCTTCGCCTTCGTTGCCCAGGAAGCCATGGATGGTCTGGTGGGCTTCGGGCGACAGGCGACCTTTGTCCAGCAGCTCCTGGACGGCTTCGGCCACCGGGCGATAGTTCTCGCTTTCGGCGCGGAAGGCTTGCAGGTCATGGAAGCGGTTCGGGTCCAGCAGGCGCAGGCGGGCGAAATGGCTGTCCTGGCCCAATTGCTCCGGCGTTGCGGTCAGCAGCAGCACGCCGGGAATGGTTTCGGCAAGTTGCTCGACCAGGGCGTATTGCGGGCTGACATGGTCTTCATGCCAGACCAGGTGATGGGCTTCGTCGACCACCATCAAATCCCAGCCGGCGGCGAACAGCGCGTCCTGGGCCTTCTCGTCGTCCACCAGCCACTCCAGCGCCACCAGCGCCAGTTGGGTGTCTTCGAACGGGTTGCTGGCATCGCTTTCGATGAAACGTTCTTCGTCGAACAGCGCAACCTGCAGGTTGAAGCGTCGGCGCATTTCCACCAGCCATTGATGCTGGAGGTTTTCCGGGACCAGGATCAGGATGCGGCTGGCGCGCCCGGAAAGCAGTTGGCGGTGGATGATCAGGCCGGCTTCGATGGTCTTGCCCAGGCCCACTTCGTCCGCTAGCAATACGCGTGGCGCGATGCGGTCGGCGACTTCTCGGGCGATGTGCAGTTGGTGTGCAATCGGCTGGGCGCGGACGCCGCCCAGGCCCCAAAGCGGGGACTGCAACTGGCGGCTGGTATGTTCCAGCGTGTGGTACCGCAGGGAGAACCACGCCAGTGGATCGATCTGGCCGGCAAACAGGCGGTCGCTGGCCAGGCGGAACTGGATAAAGTTCGACAGCTGGGTTTCCGGTAGCGTGACGACTTCGTTCTGCCCATTGAGACCGTGGTAGACCAGCAATCCGTCGACGTCGTCGACTTCGCGCACGGTCATTTTCCAGCCTTCGAAATGAGTGATCACGTCGCCCGGCGAAAACCGAACGCGGGTCAGGGGCGCATTCCGTAGCGCGTACTGGCGCGTGTCGCCAGTGGCCGGGTAGAGCACGGTCAACAAGCGGCCGTCCTGTGCCAGAACGGTGCCTAAACCCAGCTCGGCTTCGCTGTCACTGATCCAGCGTTGCCCCGGTTGATACTGCTGCGCCATGCTGCCTGACTCCCGCCGTGAAAAAGCCGGCTATCTTAACGGAATGAGCCGCCAGACCAAAGGATTTACGCACATATCCCGGCCTCATGCGGGCTGGCCCGGTCAGCCTGGCCAAGGGAACTTAAACGGGGTGCGCGATCAAACAAGCTTGTGGGCCGTCAGGGCGGAATGCCAACCGGGTCACAACTTTCGGACCAGCGGTTCAAGCTGTCCCCGCCACAGCCGACAACCTGAAGACAGGAGACCTTTATGTTGCCACCCATGCTTCCTTTGAGCGCCGTACCCGTTACCGCGCAGCAGGATCCGATCCGTCCGCGACCGGATATTCCGCCCGTGGTCCCTGTCCAGCAAAGCTCCAACGAAAGCACCATCGACCTGCAGAAGCGTGATCCTGAAGAAACCGCATTGTTGCTGCGCGAGGAACAGCGTCGCCGGCAGGATCGGGAAAGGCGCCGCCGTGAAGCCGATGAAGATCCCGAGGAGCACCTGGCGGTGCCGGGCACCGAGCTGAACGCCGATAACACCGTGCCGGTCGTACCGTTGGTGGAAGGAGAGACGCGCCAAGGCCTGTGGGTCGATATCCAGATCTGATCCAGGCCTGCCGAGACGGTCGGGCTGGTCAAGGCCGGCTACAGCCCGCATCATGGGCGCATTCGCAATTCACCGTACGATGCCGACACACCATGAGCCAAGAAGACAAGCTGATTGACCTCGGCGCCGAGCGCGCCAAGCGCGTTCACGACCTTAATGAAAAACGCCTCAATGAAGTTCGCCAGGCTTTCGAGCAGGCCATGCCGCTGGGCAAGCCAAAGAAAAAACCGAAGAACAAACCGAAAAAGCGCTGAGCCCCCCTCGATTCATTGATGCAGATCAGTTATTCCCCCTCCTTTTCGCTCCGTCGCGAGCGTTATTGACTCCGGTCAATTTTCATCCAGGCCCGATTGGTTAACTTGGCTCCAACGAAACAGGGGCAAGACCAGGAGGCCAGTCATGTTTTTCGATAATGTGGTGTTTGCCGGTGTGTTGACGGTCGGCCTCATGTTCGTGTTCTTCGCAGGTTTTGGATTATTCATCTGGAAAGATGCACACAAGCGCAAGAAGCCGTAGGTCTTTCCAGCGACAACGAGCACGCAAGGCATTTTGGGCGACTTCGGTCGCCCTTTTTTTTGGGCAAATTTTCCTGTTTCACACAAAAGCCATTTGTGGGAGCGAGCTTGCTCGCGATAGCGGTATGTCTGTAGATAGATATGTTGACTGACCCACCGCCATCGCGAGCAAGCTCGCTCCCGCACTAGTCTGGTGTCCGGGCATAAAAAAGGTGCGAACCGCAAGGAACGCACCTTTTTCAGTTACTGCCGAGGACTCAGCCGCTGATGGCCTTGGACGCCAGCCAGAACAGCGCCGCCGACAGCGCCACCGTCGCCGGCAAGGTCAGCACCCAGGCCAGGAGGATGGTCTTGACCGTGCCGCCTTGCAGGCCGCTCTTGTTCGCGACCATGGTGCCCGCCACGCCGGAAGACAGTACGTGAGTGGTGGAAACCGGCAGGCTGAAGATGTTCGCCGCGCCAATCATGCAGGCGGTGGTGATCTGGGCCGACATGCCTTGGGCGTAGGTCATGCCTTGCTTGCCGATCTTCTCGCCGATGGTCAGGACCACGCGTTTCCAACCGACCATTGTGCCAAGGCCCAGTGCCAACGCGACCGCCAGGATTACCCAGAACGGCGCGTATTCGGTAGTCGCCGTCAGGTCCTTGCGCAGCTTGTTCAGGTCGTCTTTTTCACGAGCCGCCAAGCCCGGCAGCTTGCCGACCTTCTTCGCCGTGTCATCCAGGCAGAGCAAGTAGCGGCGCACCTCGATACGGCTTTCCGACGGCAGCGAATGATAGTCCGCAACGCCTTTGAGCGTGTCGAGCAGCGCGTTGATGGTCGGTTCGGTCTGTTGCGGGTTGCAGCGGAATTTCTCCGGCAGGTCGCCTTCGACGCTCTTGCCCAAGGCCAGGAATTCGCCAAGGGACTCGCTGTTGCGCTTGTAGAACTGGCTCAAGTGCAGGGTCGCGTCGCGCGTCCGCTCGATCTGGTAGGTGGTGCTGTTCAGGTCGAGAACGAACTGTGCGGGCACGATACCGATCAACACCAGCATGATCAGGCCGATACCTTTCTGGCCGTCGTTGGAGCCATGGACGAAGCTGACGGCCATGGCGGAAATCACCAGTACCAGGCGATTCCAGAATGGCGGATGTTTCTTGTCGTCGATCTTGCGACGCTGTTCCGGCGTCTTGTGCATCTTCGACAGCGGGCGCCACCATTTCAGGCTGATCAACACCAGGGCGGCGATCAGAAAGCCGGCCATGGGCGAGAACACCAGGGACGCCCCGATATCGATCGCTTTCTGCCAATTCACCCCATCGCGCAACGGAATGTCGTTGATCAGTGCGTTGGCCAGGCCGACGCCGAGGATCGAGCCGATCAGGGTATGGGAGCTGGACGCCGGGATACCGAAGTACCAGGTGCCCAGGTTCCAGGTGATAGCCGCCGCGAGCAGCGAGAACACCATGGCCAATCCGTGTCCGGTGTTCACGTTGATCAGCAGTTCCACGGGCAGCAAGTGAACGATGGCATACGCCACCCCTACGCCACCCAGCAACACACCGAGGAAATTGAACACACCGGAAAAGAACACCGCCAGGTGAGGCGGCATGGCTTTGGTGTAGATAACAGTGGCAACCGCGTTAGCGGTGTCATGAAAGCCGTTGATGAACTCGAAGGCGAGGACAAAAGCCAGGGCGAGCAAGAGGCTCACGAGCACCCAAGCATCCAGTCCGCTGAATAAATCGATCATGAAGGTTTTCTGACCCGGTCATAAGGGGGCGCGATTATGCCAGAAAACCTCGCTAATCGATGCATTGCCTGCTAATCGGTAACAATCTTCTGCTAAGCGACCCGGGCCGGGGCAGTCCCGACCGGGTCCCGTTTGGGAGCCGCAAGCCTTTGTTTACAAGGCTAAAAGCCCTGTTGCCGGGTTCGCCCCGAGTCGGGGCCAGCATAGGAAAAAATCTGAAGGGAGGAGCGATCTTTCCAGTTCCCCGACCGATGGCTGGCCAATAAAGGCGACCCGCTTTTGGCGGGCATTGGCTTGCGGATCCGGCCTGGGTGGCGACCGGATACCGTCGGCAAGAACATCAAGTGCGCGAGGTCATCCTTCTTCGGCCTTGAGTTCCTTTTCCATCTTTTGAAGTTCCTGGCTGAAAGCCTGGTCCTGGACGGTGGCGCGTTTACGCCAGGGTTTGCGTTCCGGTTCGGGTTGCGCGGCGTAGGTGGTGATCTCCCCGCCGTAGACTTCCTTGTAACGTTGTTCCTGGCGCTCAAGTTCCGCGCGCAGTTCGTCTTTCGTCACAGTATTACCTAATGAATTGAAATTAATCTGGTGATACGCACTGCATGCGGTCATGCAGACGGCCACGGCACCAGAGCTGACAGCTGACGTAGCATCAGGGCTTCGGGATATTGCCGATACAGGGGAAGCGGTCATGGGTGCTTCACGCACCGGCTGCTGGCACGACAGTAAAGAACTGCAGTGCCTGCGGACAGGACAGGCCGATTAGCCGCACCGTCACTGAACGCATTATAGCGGTCCACCTGAATAACACTATCGGTAAAGTTAAAACAACAGTCGCCTTGTGTGAACCAATGTTTGTATGTACTAGTTGTGTCAACAGAGTTCCGAGACGTGCCACAAGTTCAATATTGGGCGTACGTTTGCCAATTCAATCGCCAGGCTGTTTTATTCTCACCTGAGCGAGCGTTTTGCACGGTATCGAAAGGCGCAGGTCGTTCGCGCGGATTGCGATTATCGGTCGCCGGTTCGATAATCGAACGGTCTTGGTGGCCAAGTCCTTGCCTGTGGGCCGGGCAGCCGCTTGTAATAGCCGTCAATCTGCCGAGGACCGGACATGAACGACCAATTGCGCAACGCCTTTACGTCAGTCGCGCCGCCGATTGTCGCCTCGCCGGCCAAGCGGATCCAGGCCATGACGGGCGATCCGGATTTCATGACCTCGCTCGCCCGTGGGCTGGCCGTGGTCCAGGCTTTCCAGGAGCGCAAGCGGCACCTGACCATCGCTCAAATCAGCCATCGCACGGAAATTCCCCGCGCCGCTGTCCGCCGTTGCCTGCACACATTGATCAAGCTCGGTTATGCGACCACGGATGGACGTACCTATTCATTGCTGCCCAAAGTCCTGACCCTGGGCCATGCCTATCTGTCGTCGACACCGTTGGCCGTGTCTGCCCAGCCCTATCTGGATCGCATGAGCGAGCAGTTGCACGAAGCCTGCAACATGGCCACGCTCGAAGGCGACGATATTCTCTACATCGCCCGGTCGGCGACGACCCAGCGATTGATTTCCGTGGACTTGTCCGTCGGCGGCCGGCTGCCGGCCTACTGCACGTCCATGGGCAGGATCCTGTTGGCGGCCCTGGATGACGCTTCGCTGCGCGATTACCTCGACCATGCCGATCTGCAAGCCAAGACCAGCCGGACCCTGCATACACCCGAGGCGCTCCTTGAATGCTTGCAGCAGGTTCGTCAACAAGGCTGGTGCATCGTCGATCAGGAATTGGAACAGGGCCTGCGCTCGATCGCGGTGCCGGTCTATGACGCGTCGGGCCAAGTGGTCGCGGCGCTGAATGTCAGCACCCATGCCGGGCGGGTCAGCCGCAACGAGCTGGAACAGCGCTTCCTGCCAGGCCTGCTGGGGGCGAGCCGCGATTTGAGCGCGCAACTGTTCTCTTAACCTGTTCGATAAACGCACACACTTGGCTGGGGTGAATTGACGGTATTTGCCCGGCCTCATTAATGTCGCGCAGCGTCATCTGGCGTTTCTTGCGTGGAATAAAAATAAAATGAACCAGCCCCAGACTTCCGTAGGCACTTGCCTCGATGTGCAGTCCTTTATCAATGCTCAACCGATCTCGCGCTATCAATGGCGCGTGGTCATTCTTTGTTTCCTGATTGTTTTCCTCGACGGTCTCGATACCGCGGCCATGGGCTTCATCGCGCCGGCCCTGTCCCAGGATTGGGGTATCGACCGGGCCAGCCTAGGGCCGGTGATGAGTGCCGCGTTGATCGGCATGGTCTTCGGTGCATTGGGTTCCGGCCCGTTGGCCGATCGCTTTGGGCGCAAAGTCGTGCTGGTCGGGGCCGTCGTCCTGTTCGGCGCATTCAGCCTGGCCTCGGCCTACAGCACCAATGTCGACCAACTGCTGGTGCTGCGTTTCCTGACGGGCCTCGGGTTGGGCGCCGGCATGCCGAACGCCACTACGTTACTGTCGGAATACACCCCCGAGCGCAAGAAATCCCTGCTGGTGACCAGCATGTTCTGCGGCTTCAACCTTGGCATGGCTGGTGGTGGTTTCATCTCAGCCAAGTTGATCCCGGCATTTGGCTGGCACAGCTTGCTGCTGATTGGCGGCGTCCTGCCGTTGATGCTCGCAGTCGTGCTGTTGTTCTGGTTGCCGGAATCGGCGCGTTACCTGGTGGTGCGTAACCGTGGCACCGACAAAGTCCGCAAGACCTTGGCGCCGATTGACCCGCCGACCATCGCCCAAGCGTCCAGCTTCAGCGTGCCGGAACAGAAAACCGTGAAGGCGCGCAATGTGTTGGCGGTAATTTTCTCGGGCACCTACAGCGCGGGGACTTTGTTGCTGTGGCTTACCTATTTCATGGGCCTGGTAATTGTTTATCTTCTGACCAGCTGGTTGCCGACCCTGATGCGCGACAGTGGCGCGAGCATGGAGCAGGCGGCGTTCATTGGCGCGCTGTTCCAGTTCGGTGGGGTGCTTAGCGCCGTTGGCGTGGGCTGGGCGATGGACCGGTTCAATCCGCACAAGGTCATCGGCATTTTCTACCTGATGGCCGGGGTGTTTGCCTACGCGGTAGGGCAGAGCCTGGGCAATATCACCCTGCTAGCGACCTTGGTGCTGGTGCGGGGATGTGTGTCAACGGCGCCCAGTCGGCGATGCCGTCCCTGGCGGCGCGTTTCTACCCGACCCAGGGCCGGGCCACGGGTGTTTCGTGGATGCTGGGCATCGGCCGCTTCGGCGCCATCCTCGGCGCCTGGATGGGTGCCACGCTGTTGGGGCTGGGGTGGAACTTCGAACAGGTCCTGACCGCGTTGCGACCTGACCGCGGCGGTGGTGATCAAGGGCATGGTCAGCCATGCGGATGCGACCTGAGTTTTTCTGAGCCTGAGTCTTCACCCGTGGCGAGGGAGCTTGCTCCCGCTGGGGCGCGAAGCGGCCCTGATTTTTTGGGGCTGCTACGCAGCCCAGCGGGAGCAAGCTCCCTCGCCACAGGTCCCGTGTGTTTTCGATGGCAGGGTAAATAGATAGCCAAACAACAATCTGTTCGATTAACGCACACTGTGTCGATTATCGGATTGTTTTGCCGTCTTCCCGAAGCTTAATCTTCAGCCACTCCGGCGCTTGATCTCGCGCTGCTTCTTCATGTCGGTCTACTGGAAAACGGGAGCCTGCCCCATGGCTGAAATCCTTTCGCTGCACGACGCGGTGAAGCAATTCGTCAACGACGGCGATACCGTCGCGCTCGAAGGCTTCACCCACCTGATCCCGACAGCGGCGGGTCATGAAATCATTCGTCAGGGCAAGAAAGACCTGACCCTGGTGCGCATGACGCCCGACCTGATCTATGACCAATTGATTGGCGCCGGTTGTGCTCGCAAGTTGATTTTTTCCTGGGGGGGCAACCCGGGTGTGGGCTCGTTGCACCGGTTGCGTGACGCAGTGGAAAAACAATGGCCGCACCCGCTGGAAATCGAGGAGCACAGCCACGCCGACCTGGCCAATGCCTACGTCGCCGGCGCCTCCGGCCTACCGTTCGCAGTGTTGCGAGCCTACGCCGGTTCCGACCTGCCGAAGGTCAACCCGCTGATCAAGAGCGTGACCTGTCCCTTCACCGGTGAAGTATTGGCCGCCGTGCCTTCGGTGCGTCCGGACGTTACGGTGATTCACGCCCAGAAAGCCGACCGCAAGGGCAACGTGCTGTTGTGGGGCATCCTCGGCGTGCAGAAAGAAGCCGCCCTGGCTGCCAAGCGTTGCATCGTCACCGTGGAAGAAATCGTCGACGACCTGAACGCGCCGATGAACGCCTGCGTGTTGCCGACCTGGGCATTGAGTGCCGTGTGCCACGTCCCCGGCGGTGCTCATCCGTCCTACGCCCACGGCTACACCGAACGTGACAACCGTTTCTACCAGGCCTGGGATCCTATCGCCCGGGACCGTGAGACATTTACCGCATGGATCAACGAATACATCCACGGTACCCGGGACTTCAGTGAGTTCCAGGCCCGATTGGCAGCCGCTTCGCAGGTGAAACCATGAGCTACTCCACCAACGAAATGATGACCGTCGCCGCGGCGCGGCGCTTGAAGAACAATGCCGTGTGCTTCGTCGGCATCGGTCTGCCGTCGAAAGCGGCCAACCTGGCGCGGCTGACTTCGTCACCCGATGTAGTCCTCATCTACGAGTCCGGCCCGATCGGTGCCAAGCCCAGCTTACTGCCGCTGTCCATCGGCGACGGTGAACTGGCTGAAACCGCCGATACCGTCGTCCCGACCGGTGAGATTTTTCGCTACTGGTTGCAGGGCGGGCGTATCGATGTCGGTTTCCTCGGCGCGGCCCAGGTCGACCGTTTCGGTAACATCAACACCACGGTGGTAGGCGATTACCATCAGCCGAAAGTGCGCTTGCCGGGTGCCGGTGGCGCGCCGGAGATTGCCGGATCCGCCAAGAGCGTGCTGATCATCCTCAAGCAGTCGGCGCGTTCGTTTGTCGACAAGCTGGATTTCATTACCTCGGTCGGTCATGGCGAAGGCGGCGATTCGCGCAAGCGTCTGGGCCTGCCGGGCGCCGGCCCGGTCGGCATCATTACTGACTTGTGCATCATGGAGCCGGAGGCCGGCAGCCATGAATTTGTGGTCACCTCCCTGCATCCCGGCGTCACTCGCGAGCAAGTCATTGCGGCCACCGGGTGGGCGATCCGTTTCGCCGATCAGGTGCAAACCACCGCCGAGCCGACCGAGGTGGAGCTGCGCGCATTGCGCGACCTCGAAGCCCGTACCGCGGCGGCCCATGGCCAGACACCGGGAGAGGCCTGATGCGCGACGTTTATATCTGTGATGCGATTCGAACCCCCATCGGCCGGTTTGGTGGCGGTTTGGCCGCCGTGCGCGCCGATGACTTGGCGGCGGTGCCGATCAAGGCACTGATGGAGCGCAACCCATCAGTAGATTGGAACTCAGTGGACGAGGTGTTTCTCGGCTGTGCCAACCAGGCCGGCGAGGACAACCGCAACGTTGCGCGCATGGCGCTGCTGTTGGCGGGCCTGCCGGAGAGCATTCCCGGCGTGACCGTCAATCGCCTCTGCGCCTCGGGCATGGACGCCATCGGCACCGCGTTTCGCGCCATCGCCAGCGGCGAGATGGAGCTGGCCATCGCCGGCGGTGTTGAATCGATGTCCCGCGCGCCGTTCGTGATGGGCAAGGCCGACGCGGCGTTTTCCCGCAACATGAAACTGGAGGACACCACCATCGGCTGGCGTTTCATCAACCCCTTGATGAAAGCCCAGTACGGTGTGGATGCGATGCCGCAGACAGCGGATAACGTGGCCGACGATTACGCAGTCTCCCGTGCCGATCAGGACGCTTTCGCCGTGCGCAGCCAGCAACGGGCGGCAGCGGCCCAGGCATGCGGTTTCTTCGCCGAGGAAATCGTGCCGGTGCGCATCGCCCTTAAAAAAGGCGAAACCGTGGTCGAGCAGGACGAGCATCCTCGCGCCGACACCAGCCTGGAAACCTTGAGCAAACTCAAACCGGTCAACGGCCCTGACAAGACTGTCACCGCCGGCAACGCTTCGGGAGTCAACGATGGCGCGGCGGCACTGATCCTGGCATCGGCCGAAGCGGTGAAAAAACATGGCCTGACGCCGCGCGGCAAAGTGCTGGGCATGGCCAGCGCCGGCGTCGCGCCACGGGTGATGGGCATCGGCCCGGTGCCGGCGGTGCGCAAGCTCACTGAACGTCTGGGCCTGGCGGTGGCGGATTTTGATGTGATCGAACTTAATGAAGCGTTTGCCAGCCAGGGCCTCGCGGTGCTGCGGGACCTGGGACTGGCGGACGATGCACCGCAAGTCAACCCGAACGGCGGCGCCATTGCCCTCGGCCATCCCCTGGGCATGAGCGGGGCGCGGTTGGTGATGACGGCGCTGCATCAACTGGAAAAAACAGGCGGCAAGAAAGGCCTGGCGACCATGTGCGTCGGCGTCGGCCAAGGTCTGGCGCTGGCGATCGAACGCGTCTGACGGTCGTTCTACTAATAAGAAACCGAGGAATGCTTCATGACTGACAAGCCTGGTTACCGTCGCCCGCAAGCGGGCACCCAGCCGGAATACCTGCATCCGTCGTACCAGTCCACCAACCTGCGCTCGCCGTCGAAGCCGCTGGTGTATTTGCCCCATTCGCTGTCGGAAATTACCGGCCCGACTGTAGGTGCTGATCGCCTAGAGGAAAAGGACCACGACCTGACCGCCCAGCATGCCGGTGAGCCGCTCGGCGAGCGGATCATCATTCACGGACGCGTGCTGGATGAGCACGGAGAGCCGGTGCCGGGCATTCTCGTGGAAATCTGGCAGGCCAACGCCGCCGGTCGCTATAACCATGACCGCGACAACCATGACGCGCCGCTGGACCCGAACTTCACCGGCACTGGTCGCACCGTCACCGACGCCGATGGCTGGTATCAGTTCCAGACCATCAAGCCCGGCGCCTATCCGTGGGGCAACCACCACAACGCCTGGCGCCCGGCCCATATCCATTTCTCACTGTTCGGGCCGAGTATTCTGACGCGCCTGGTGACGCAAATGTATTTCCCGGGCGACCCGTTGCTGGAATACGACCCGATCTACAACTGCGTGCCGGACACTCGCGCCAAGGAACGCCTGATCGCCCGTTTCGACCTGGAAAAAACCGTCCCTCACTACGCCCTCGGTTATCGCTGGGACATCGTCTTGCGCGGCCGCGATGCCACGCCGATGGAGAAATAAGATGACGCTCAACGCCACTACATCCCATACCGTCGGCCCTTACTATCACATCGGCCTGACCTGGCTGAACCGCGAAGACCTGACCAACGCCCAGACCCTCGGCCAGCGCGTTGCGATCACCGGGCAGGTGGTCGATGGCAATGGCCAGTTCGTCAACGACGCGATGCTGGAAGTCTGGCAGGCCAACGCCGCTGGCAAGTACGCCCATCCAGAGGATGACCAGGACAAACCGCTGGACCCTCACTTCGAAGGCTTCGGCCGGGTGCCGGTGGATGCCGAAGGGCGCTTCCGCTTCACCACCATCAAGCCGGGCACCGTGCCGGGGTTGGGCGGTACGACTCAGGCGCCGCACCTTGTGGTGCTGGTGTTCGCTCGCGGGTTGGTCAAGCACTTGCTGACGCGGATCTACTTTGACGGTGAACAGGCCAACGAAGCTGACCCGCTGCTGGCCTGCGTGCCCGAGGAACGCCGCGGCACCATCATCGCCAAGCCGGATGCGTCGGGCGTGTATCAGTGGAACGTGATCCTGCAGGGCACGGATGCCGAGACGGTGTTCTTCGATTACTAAGTGAGCCAACCGTGGCGAGGGAGCTTGCTCCCGGTCGGCTGCGAAGCAGTCGCAAACCCAGGTACCACGACCGGCCTGATACACCGGGTGGTCAGCCCGGGCTTGCATGACGTAACCCCTGTGGGAGCGAGCTTGCTCGCGATGGCGACGGTACAGGCGCTACTGCTTGAAAGACTGTTTGTGGAACGGGACTGTTACGAAGTGTGTCTAGACGTCGTCAGTCCCCAACGAGTGAATAACCCATGACCATCCCAATCAGCCACTACACCGGTGAGGAACGCAGCAAACGCATCTTCGCCATCGTCGGTGCCTCATCCGGCAACCTGGTCGAATGGTTCGACTTCTATGTCTATGCGTTCTGCGCAATCTATTTCGCGCCGGCGTTCTTCCCGTCGGACAACCCCACCGTGCAACTGGTCAACACCGCGGGTGTGTTCGCCGCCGGGTTCCTGATGCGGCCCATTGGCGGCTGGATTTTTGGCCGGGTGGCGGACCGTCACGGGCGCAAGAATTCGATGATGATATCGGTGCTGATGATGTGCTTCGGCTCGTTGCTCATCGCCTGCCTGCCCACCTACAACGACATCGGCGTCTGGGCGCCGGTGCTGCTGTTGCTCGCTCGTTTGCTGCAAGGTTTGTCGGTGGGCGGCGAGTACGGCACTACCGCCACCTACATGAGCGAAGTCGCTCTCAAGGGCCAGCGCGGTTTCTTCGCCTCGTTCCAGTACGTGACGCTGATCGGCGGACAATTGCTGGCGGTGTCGCTGGTGGTAGTCCTGCAACAGTTTCTCAACGAAGACGAATTGCGTGCCTACGGCTGGCGGATTCCGTTCGTGGTCGGCGCCGTGGCGGCGTTGATTTCCCTGTTCCTGCGCCGCTCGCTGAAAGAAACCAGCAGCAAGGAAATGCGCGAAAACAAGGACGCCGGCAGCATCGCGGCGCTGTTTCGCGACCACAAGGCGGCGTTCATCACCGTACTCGGCTACACCGCCGGCGGTTCGCTGATTTTCTACACCTTCACCACTTATATGCAGAAATACCTGGTGAACACCGCCGGCCTGCACGCCAAGACCGCCAGTTACATCATGACCGGCGCGCTGTTCCTCTATATGTGCATGCAGCCGCTGTTCGGCATGCTGGCGGACAAGATCGGCCGGCGTAACTCCATGCTCTGGTTCGGTGGCCTGGGCGCGCTGTGCACGGTGCCGATCCTGCTGACGCTCAAAAGCATCAGCAGCCCGTTCCTGGCATTTGTCCTGATCACGCTGGCACTGGCGATCGTCAGTTTCTACACCTCCATCAGCGGCTTGGTGAAAGCCGAAATGTTTCCACCTGAAGTGCGCGCGCTGGGAGTAGGGTTGGCGTACGCGGTCGCGAATGCGATTTTTGGTGGTTCGGCCGAATACGTTGCCTTGAGCCTGAAGGCCCAAGGCATGGAGAACGCCTTTTACTGGTATGTCACGGTGATGATGGTGGTGGCGTTCCTGTTCAGCCTGCGCCTGCCCAAGCAGCCAGCGTATTTGCACCATGATCTTTGAGGCATCCATTTTCCCAAGGACTGTTTATGAGCGAACGACCGGGCAATCAGCTGTTCGATGCCTACTTCACCGCCCGCGACATGCGCGAGGTGTTCTGCGATGCGGGACGGGTCCAGGCCATGCTGGACGTCGAGTCCGCATTGGCCCGGGCCCAAGCGCGAGTGGGGTTGATTCCCCAGGACGCCGTGGCGCCGATCGAGCGCGCCTGCCGTGCGCAGTTGTACGATTTTTCAGCGTTGAGCGAAGCGATTGCCAGTGCCGGTAATTCTGCGATCCCGCTGGTCAAGGCGTTGGGCAAGCGCATCGCCATCGACAGCGCCGAGGCTGAGCGTTACGTACACCTGGGCGCCACCAGCCAGGATGTGATGGACAGCGGGCTGGTCCTGCAACTGCGCCAGGCGTTGGGCTTGATCGAATATGAGCTGGCGCAACTGGCTATCACCCTGGCCCGACAAGCCGAACGTTATGCCGCGACGCCATTGGCCGGACGCACCTGGCTGCAACACGCCACGCCGGTGACCCTGGGCATGAAGATCGCCGGTTGGCTGGGGGCGGTTACTCGCAGTCGTCAGCGCTTGCGCGAACTCAAGCCGCGCTTGCTGGTGCTGCAGTTCGGCGGCGCCTCCGGGACGCTCGCGGCCTTGGGCGAACACGCGTTGCCGGTCGCCGAGGCGCTCGCCGCCGAGCTGCAGTTGGACCTGCCGGAACAGCCGTGGCACACCCACCGCGATCGCCTGGTGGAGTTCGGCGCGGTGCTGGGCCTGATCGCCGGCAGCCTGGGCAAGCTGGGGCGCGACATCAGCCTGTTGATGCAGACCGAGACGGGCGAAGCGTTCGAACCCGCCGCGCCGGGCAAGGGCGGTTCGTCCACCATGCCCCACAAGCGCAACCCGGTGGGCGCTGCCGTGCTGATCGGCGCGGCGACGCGTGTGCCTGGCTTGTTGTCCACGCTCTTCAGCGCCATGCCTCAGGAACACGAACGCAGCCTGGGCCTGTGGCACGCCGAATGGGAAACCCTGCCGGAGATCTGCTGCCTGGTATCGGGCGCGCTGCAACAGGCGCGGCTGCTGGCCGACGGGCTGGAAGTGGATGTCGCGCGCATGGCCCGCAACCTGGAGTTGACCCAAGGGCTGGTGCTGGCGGAAGCGGTCAGCATCGTCCTGGCGCAGCGTGTGGGGCGCGACACCGCGCATCATCTGCTCGAACAATGCTGCAAGCGCGCCGTGGCCGAACAGCGACATCTGCGCGCTGTGCTCGGCGATGAACCCCAAGTCACCGCACAGTTATCCGCGACCGAGCTGGACCGCCTGCTCGACCCGGCCCATTACCTCGGGCAAGCCCAGGCCTGGGTCGCCCGGGCCGTGGCCGAACACCTTGCCTTGAACGCCTGAAAGGAGATTGTTGTGGGATTCGTCAAACTCGCCGAGGGCGATCTGAACTACCGATTGGACGGGCCGGAAGATGCACCAGTGCTGGTGCTCTCCAACTCCCTGGGCACCGATCTGCACATGTGGGACGAGCAGGTTGAGGCCTTCAGCGAACACTTTCGCGTGCTGCGTTTCGACACTCGCGGCCACGGTCAATCGCTGGTGACCGAGGGGCCCTACAGCATCGAACAACTGGGTCGCGATGTGCTGGCGATGCTTGATCAGTTGAATATCGACAAGGTGCATTTCTGTGGCTTGTCCATGGGCGGGTTGATCGGCCAGTGGCTGGGGATCAATGCCAGCGAGCGCCTGCACAAATTGGTGGTGTGCAACACCGCCGCCAAAATCGGCGACCCATCGGTGTGGAACCCGCGCATCGAAACTGTATTGCGCGATGGCAAGGCCGCGATGGTGGCCTTGCGTGATGCGTCGATTGCCCGTTGGTTCACGCCTGATTTTGCCGAGGCCCATCCGGACAAGGCCAAGAAAATCACCGACATGCTCGCCGCGACGTCGCCTCAGGGTTACGCGTCCAACTGTGCCGCCGTGCGCGATGCCGATTTCCGCGAGCAGTTGTCATCGATTCGCGTGCCGCTGCTGGTGATCGCCGGCACCGAAGATGCCGTGACGCCGCCGTCGGGCGGGCACTTTATCCAAGAGCGCGTCAGTGGCGCCGAGTACGCCGAGTTCCATGCCGCGCACCTGTCCAACGTCCAGGCTGGCGCTGCTTTCAGCGCGCGGGTGCTGGATTTCCTGCTTGATTCTGGCCGGGCCTGAGGAGTTTTTTTGTGGACGAGAAACAACGTTACGACGAAGGCATGCAAGTGCGTCGCGCCGTGCTGGGCGATGCCCATGTCGATCGCAGCCTCAACGCCCTGACCGAATTCAACAGTGAATTCCAGGAGATGATCACCCGCCACGCGTGGGGCGATATCTGGACGCGTCCGGGCTTGCCGCGCCACACCCGCAGTCTGATTACTATTGCCATGTTGATCGGCATGAACCGCAATGAAGAACTCAAGCTGCACCTGCGTGCTGCGGCCAACAATGGTGTGAGTCGCAGCGAGATCAAGGAAGTGATCATGCAGAGCGCCATCTACTGCGGCATTCCGGCGGCCAATGCCACTTTCCATCTGGCCGAATCCGTTTGGGATGAACTGGGCGTCGAGTCGCGGGCTTGAGATCCACCGCCAATCCTTGTGGGAGCGAGCCTGCTTGCGAAAGCGGCGGGTCAGCTTGCAGTTATGTTGAATGTGATGACGCCATCGCGAGCAAGCTCGCTCCCACAGGTTTTTGAGTCGTTCGCAGAATCGTATACACCTCAAATCCCCTGTGGGAGCGAGCTTGCTCGCGATAGCGATAGATGAGCCAGCATCAATGCCGACTGGCCCACCGCCTTAGCTTTACAACAAACTGATCGGATAGCTGACGATCAACCGGTTCTCATCGAACTCATTGGTGCTGAAGTCCCGACGCATCGTCGAGTTACGCCACTTCACATTCAGGCTCTTCAGCACACCGCTCTGCACGGTGTAGGCCAGCTCACTCTCACGACCCCATTCCTTGCCGTCATCGACGGTGGCGGTATGCACGTTGTCACCGCTGATGTAGCGGTTCATCAGGGTCAGGCCCGGTACGCCGACGGCGGCGAAGTTGAAGTCGTGGCGCACTTGCCAGGATTTTTCCTTGGCGTTGTCGTAGCTGGAGTTGTAGCTGTCGTTCGCCAGGGTGCCGCCGCTGGTGCCGTTGACGCGCATCCAGGCATCATCGCCGCCGACTTTCTGCAGGCCGACGTAGAAGGTGTTGCCGCCGTATTTGGCGGAGAGCATGGCGAAGGCGGTTTTGTTGTCCAGGTCGCCGGCCAACGCGCTGCCGTTTTCCTTGCCGACGAAGTAGCCAAGGTTGGCGCCCAGGGTCCAGTCGCCCATGGGTTGGCTGTGGGTCAGGTTGAAGTATTGTTGCTGGTAGATGTCGGACAGTTCCGCGTACCAGACGCCGACCTGGGTGCGTTTTTCGTTGAAGGCGTATTCGCCGCCGCCGAAGTTGAAACGGTCGGAGGTGAAGGCACCACGGCCGTTCATCGACATGTCTTCCATGCTCGCGTCGTTGCGCGGGCTGTTGCCACGGAACTGGCCGCCGTAGAGGCTCAGGCCGTTGATCTCGGTGGAGGTCACCTGGCCGCCACGGAAGGTCTGGGGCAGGGAACGACCGTCGTCGGAACGCAGGATCGGCAGCACCGGCATCCACTCGCCGACTTTCAGTTCAGTCTTGGAGACCTTGGCCTTCAGGGCCACGCCCAGGCGACCGAAGTCATCGGCCGGGTGACCACCGTCGTGGACCGGCAGCAAGGAAGTGTTCGCAGTGCCACGGCCGCCGTCGAGCTTGACCGCATACATGCCCAGCACGTCCAGGCCGAAACCGACGGTGCCTTGGGTAAAGCCGGACTTGGCGTCGAGGATGAAACTCTGGGTCCACTCTTCGGCTTTGCCTTGGGCATTGTCCGGGTTGGTGAAGTTGCGGTTGATGTAGAAGTTACGCAGGTTCAGGGTGGCCTTTGCGTCCTCGACGAATCCCGATTCCGCAGCCAGGACGGGCAGGGCGGTGCTGGTCAGGGCGACGGCGATGAGGCTGGGGAACAGGTGCTGTGTGGGCTTCATGGGCGTTGTCTCTTGTTTTTTTTGTGGACGAAGCGGGTCGTTGCCGCAGTCTTGGACTGTGGCGGTACGGTGCGTTCGGGTTATGGAAGTTGGCCGGGTATCAGCCGGAAGCGGGGCGCATGAACATGGCGTCGAACCTGTTGTTATTGGTTTTGTGTGGGCGATGGTGACGGGCTGGCTGGGATTGATTCAATTGCGATTTGCGGGTTTTGGGCGATTATCGAACGGCAAAAGCACTAGTTGGCTGGATGAGGGTCCTGTGGGAGCGAGCCTGCTCGCGAAGGCGGCCTGACGGTCGGCCCTGCTTTTATTGGCTGGGTACATATCCATTTCTGCGGTAACGGCCGCTGGCGGTTCCGCCCTTACGGCGGCTCACTTTTTTTCAGACGCCAAAAAAAGTAAGCAAAAAAGGCTTGCCCCACCACTCGGCACCTCGCCTAGGCGAGGTGTTCCCTCACTCCGGCATTGCTCCGTGGGCCCGCCGCGAAGGGCCATCCATGGCCCAGCGCGGCTATCCCGGCATCCATGCCGGGATGCCCACTCCACAATGCCTGCGTTCGGCCATCGTGGTTAACGGGGCGTCGAGATCAAAAGCAGAGCAAGAGCAAGAGCAAGAGCAAGAGCAAGAGGGCACTTGCAGATCTATGTGGCTGAGCCACCGCCTTCGCGAGCAGGCTCGCTCCCACAGGAGAAATGCGGTCCTCACCAAAACCAGGCAGGCTCCCAGACCGCCTGGCTTTGGCTTTGGCTTTGGCTTTTGACCTTGACCTTGACCTTGACCTTGATCTTGATCTGGGGCGCCCCGTTAACCACGATGGCCGCACGCAGGTCTTGTGCAGTGGGTACCTCGGCATGGATGCCGAGGTAGCCGCGCTGGGCCATGGATGGCCCTTCGCGGCGGCCCACGGAGCAAGGCCGGAGTGCGGGGATGCCGAGCCTAGGCGAGGCACCGAGTGGTGGGGCGAAGCCTTTTTTGCTTACTTTTTTTGGCGTCTGAAAAAAAGTGAGCCGCCGTAAGGGCGGAACCGCCAGCGGCCGTTACCGCAGAAATGGATATGTACCCACCCTAATCCCAAGCCAAAAACCTCAACTCAAGTTTTCACTGTCATCGATACCCTCGACACCGAATGTCTACTGGCGAACCTCAGCGAAACCCTGGCCTCCGCCAGTGCCATGGTCAACGACCTGGCGTTCGATCTGGAAGGCTCGCGGCGGCATGTCGCGCTCGGCGTGGCGCAAATGATTGACTTGAGTGAGTTGTTGGCCAATCGAGCGCTGGATCTCATCGACCCGCGTTAACCCAGTCGCTGTTAAACACACACAAACAAAAAGCCCACCTTTCGGTGGGCTTCGTGTTTTCAGCGCATCAAATCAGAACAACTTCGTCTCCGGCGCTTTCTCCGCCACCGGCTCGTTCTTGCCCGTCTCAGCATTCCAACCACCGCCCAGTGCCTTGTACAGATTGACCTCACTGGTCAGTTGCGCAAGACGGTCGGTGATCAGCGATTGTTGCGCGCTGAACAACTGGCGCTGGGCATCGAGGAAGGTCAGGTTGCTGTCGACGCCGATGCGGTAGCGACGCTCGGCCAGGCGGTAGTAGTCCTGGTTGGCGGCGACGAAGTCGGTCTGGGCCTGCAACTGTTCGTTGTAGGTCTGGCGCGCGGCCAGGCCGTCGGAGACTTCCTGGAACGCCGTCTGAATCGATTTCTCGTACTGCGCGACATTGATGTCTTTCTGGATCTTGGCGTAATCCAGGCTCGCCCGCAGGCTGCCGGCATTGAAGATCGGCAGGTTGATTTGCGGCGCGAAGGTCCAGGTGCCCGAACCGCCCTTGAACAGGCCGGACAGGTCCGGGCTCAGGGTGCCGGCGTTGGCCGTCAGGCTGATGCTCGGGAAGAACGCGGCCCGCGCGGCGCCGATGTTGGCGTTGGCGGCGAGCAGGTTGCGTTCGGCCTGGAGGATGTCCGGACGACGTTGCAGCAGGTCCGACGGCAGGCCGGCCGGCACTTCGCTAAGCAGGTCATCGCTCAGCGGTTGGGTGCTCAGGTTGGCCGGCAGGCCGGTGCCCAGCAGCAGGGTCAGGCTGTTTTCATCCTGGGCCACCTGGCGGGTGTAGCGGGCCAGTTGCACGCGGGCGTTTTCTACTGCCGTACGCGCCTGGCTCAGGTCCAGGGCCGAGGCCACGCCGACTTCGGCGCTGCGGGAGGTCAGCTTCAGGCTCTGCTCGTAGGTGCCCAGGGTTTCCTGGGTCAACTTGAGCAGTTCCTTGTCGGCCTGCCAGGTCAGGTAAGCGTTGGCGACGTTGGCCACCAGGCTGATCTGGGTGCTGCGGCGGGCTTCTTCGGTGGCGAAGTAGCTTTGCAACGCTTGCTCGCTCAGGCTGCGGACGCGACCGAACAGGTCCAGCTCGTACGCGCTGATCCCCAGTGTTGCCGAGTAGGAGCTGCTGATCGCCGCTTCACCGGTTTGCGAAGCCCGTGCCGGCACCCGCTGGCGGCTGCCGGAACCGGTGGCCGAGACCGCCGGGAACAGGTCCGCGCGCTGGATGCGGTATTGCGCGGCGTAGGCGTCGATGTTCAACGCGGCTACGCGCAAGTCGCGGTTGTTCTCCAGGGCGACCTGGATCAGCTGTTGCAGCGCAGGGTCATGGAAAAACTGCTTCCAGCCCTGCTCGGCGGCGGCCTGGCCGGGCGCATTGGCCGACTCGTAGGCCGGGCCTTGCGGATATTGCGCCGCGACCGGCGCTTCGGGCCGCTGGTAGTCGGGGATCAGCGAGCAACCGCTGAGCACGACGGCGGCGATGGTCAGGGAGAGTAGCGACTTGCTCATTGGCCAGCCTCTTTGGAAGTTTCAGGAGTATCGTCCTGGTCGATATTTTTGCGACGACCCAACGACGACACGGTCACGAAGAACAAGGGCACCCAGAAGATTGCCAGGATGGTTGCGGTGAGCATACCGCCAATCACGCCGGTACCGATGGCGTGCTGGCTGCCCGAGCCGGCGCCGGTGGAAATCGCCAGCGGGACGACGCCGAGGACGAACGCCAGGGACGTCATGATGATCGGCCGCAGACGCATCCTACAGGCTTCGATGGCGGCTTCCGCCAGGGTCCGGCCTTGTTCATGGAGTTCCTTGGCGAACTCGACGATCAGGATGGCGTTTTTCGCCGCCAGGCCGATGGTTGTCAACAAGCCCACCTGGAAGTACACGTCGTTGGACAGACCACGCAGGCTGGTCGCCAGCAGGGCCCCGATGATCCCTAGGGGCACTACGAGCATGACCGCGATCGGGATCGACCAGCTTTCATACAGCGCCGCCAGGCAGAGGAATACCATCAGCAGCGAGAGCGCGTACAGGGCAGGGGCCTGGGAACCCGACAGGCGTTCCTCATACGACAGGCCTGTCCAGGAGATGCCGACACCGGCCGGCAACTTCTGGGCGATGGCCTCGACTTCGGCCATGGCTTCACCGGTGGAATAACCCGGCGCCGGGGCACCCAGGACTTCCATCGCCTCCACGCCGTTGTAGCGGGCCAGTTTCGGCGAACCGTAGGTCCATTCGCCTTTGGCAAAGGCGCTGAACGGCACCATGGTCCCGGCGCTGTTGCGCACGTACCACTTGTTCAAGTCCTCGGGACTCATCCGCGAATCCGGCTGGCCTTGAACGTAGACGCGTTTCACCCGACCCCGGTCGATGAAGTCGTTCACATAGTTACTGCCCAGGGCAATCGACAGGGTGTTGTTGATGTCCGAAAGGGTAATGCCCAGGGCGCTGGCCTTCTCGTCATCGATGTCCAACTGATACTGTGGTTCGTCGTTCAGGCCGTTCGGACGCACCTGGGCGAGGACTTTGCTTTGCGAAGCCATACCCAGGAACTGGTTGCGCGCTTCCATCAGCTTGTCGTGACCGATACCGGCGCGGTCCTGCAGGAACACGTCGAAACCGGTGGCGTTACCCAGCTCCATCACCGCTGGCGGAGCGAAGGCAAACACCATCGCGTCGCGGAAGGTGAAGAAGTGCTGCTGGGCGCGGGCGGCAATCTTGAACACTGTGTTGTCGGCGTTTCGCTCGTCCCACGGCTTGAGCATGATGAACGCCATGCCGGAGCTTTGGCCACGACCGGCGAAGTTGAAGCCGGTCACGGTGAACACCGAGGCCACGCCGTCACCTTCACCGCCGTCCTTGCCCGGGCGCAGCAAAAACTCACGCATATTGTCCACGACCACCTGGGTGCGCTCGGCACTCGAGCCGGCCGGTGTCTGAACCTGGGCAAACAACACGCCCTGGTCTTCTTCCGGCAGGAACGCGGTCGGGATGCGGGTGAACAGCCAGACCATGCCCACGACAATGATCAAGTAGGCCAGCAGGTACGGGGCCTTGTGCTTGAGGATGTTGCCCACGCCACGCTCGTAGCTGCGCACGCCACGGTCGAAGTTGCGGTTGAACCAGCCGAAGAAACCGCGTTTTGGCGTGCCGTGCTCACCTTTTGGAATCGCCTTGAGCATGGTGGCGCAGAGGGCCGGGGTGAAGATCAGCGCGACCAGCACCGAGAGGGCCATGGCCGAGACGATGGTGATGGAGAACTGTTTATAGATCACACCAGTGGAGCCGCCGAAGAACGCCATCGGCAGCAGCACCGCAGAGAGCACCAGGGCGATACCCACCAGGGCTCCCTGGATCTGTCCCATGGATTTCTTGGTGGCTTCCTTGGGCGACAGGCCTTCCTCGCTCATGACCCGTTCGACGTTTTCCACCACGACGATGGCGTCGTCCACCAGCAAGCCGATGGCGAGCACCATGCCGAACATGGTCAAGGTGTTGATGCTGAAGCCGAACGCGGCCAGGATCCCGAAAGTACCCAGCAGGACCACCGGCACCGTCATCGTGGTGATGATGGTGGCGCGGAAGTTCTGCAGGAACAGGAACATCACCAGGAACACCAGCGCGACAGCTTCGATCAAGGTTTCAATCACGCCCTTGATCGACTCGCTCACCACCGGCGTGGTGTCGTACGGGAAAACCACTTCCAGGCCTTGCGGGAAGAACGGCTTGAGATCGTCGACGGTCTGGCGCAGGGCCTTGGCCGTGTCGAGTGCGTTGGCACCGGTCGCCAGTCGCACCGCCAGGCCGGAAGCCGGGGCGCCGTTGAACTGGGCGTTGATGCTGTAGTTTTCACCGCCCAGGGCCACATCGGCGACGTCGCCGACGCGCACTTGCGAGCCGTCCGGGTTGACCTTGAGCAGGATCGCCTTGAACTGCTCGGCGGTCTGCAGGCGGGTCTTGCCGATGATGGTGGCGTTCAATTGCTGGCCGGGCAGGGCGGGCAGGCCGCCGAGCTGGCCGGACGCGACCTGGACGTTCTGCGCCGAAATGGCGGTGCTCACGTCCACCGGGGTCAGGTTGAATTTGTTCAACTTGGCCGGGTCGAGCCAGATCCGCATTGCGTATTGGGCACCGAAGACCTGGAAGTCACCGACGCCCTTGGTGCGCGAGATCGGGTCCTGCATGTTGGACACAATGTAGTTGGACAGGTCTTCGCGGGTCATGCTGCCATCGCGCGAAACCACGCCGATCACCATCAGGAAGTTTCTCACCGACTTGGTCACGCGGATGCCCTGTTGCTGCACTTCCTGCGGCAACAGCGGTGTGGCCAGGTTCAGCTTGTTCTGCACCTGGACCTGCGCGGTATCGGAGTTGGTGCCTTGCTCGAACGTCGCGGTGATGGTCATGCTGCCGTCGGAGTTACTTTCCGAGGAGACATAACGCAGGTTGTCGATGCCGTTGAGCTGCTGCTCGATCACCTGCACCACGGTGTCCTGCACGGTTTGCGCGGACGCGCCCGGGTAGGTCACCTGGATCGCAATGGCCGGCGGCGCGATGCTCGGGTACTGGTTGATCGGCAATTTGAGGATCGATAGAGCGCCGACCAGCATGATCACCAGGGCGATCACCCAGGCGAAAATCGGACGGTCGATAAAAAATTTCGACATGGTTTACTCCCCTTTGCCGCCGGCGGCTTTGTCAGCTGCCTGAGCGGGGGCCGGGTTCTTTGCGCCAACGTTGGTGGCTTCGGTGGCTTTGACTTCCACCCCTGGCCGTACGTACTGCAACCCTTCGGTGATCAGGCGATCGCCGGCCTTGAGCCCGTCTTCGATCAGCCACTGGCTGCCGACGGTGCGGCTGGCCTTGAGCTGGCGCAGTTCGACTTTGTTGTCGGCGCCCACGACCATGGCGGTCGGCGAGCCCTTGAGGTCGCGGGTCACGCCTTGTTGCGGTGCCAGGATCGCCGCGCTGTTCACACCAGCCTGCAATTGCGCGTGGACGAACATGCCCGGCAGCAGGGTGTGGTCAGGGTTGGGGAACACGGCGCGCAGGGTCACGGAACCGGTGGTCTGGTCGACCGAAACTTCGGAAAACTCCAGCGTGCCCTCATGGGCATATTGACTGCCGTCTTCGAGGGTCAGCTTGACCGTGGCGGCGTTGTCGCCGGCCTTCTGCAAGCGGCCGCTTTCCAGTTCGCGACGCAGGTTCAGCAGCTCGACGGAGCTCTGCGTCACGTCGACGTAGATCGGGTCCAGTTGCTGGATGGTCGCCATGGCATCGGTCTGGCCGTTGCTCACGAGCGCGCCTTCGGTCACCGAAGAACGGCCGATGCGACCCGAGATCGGCGCATAGACCTTGGTGTAGCGCACGTTGATCTGTGCAGTCTGCAGGTTGGCTTCCGACTCCAGGCGATTGGCCACGGCGGTGTCGTACTCCTGGCGGCTCACAGCCTGTTCGTCAACCAGTTGCTTGTAGCGATCGGCAATCGACTTGGTGGACCGCAGGTTGGCCTCGGCGCTCTTGAGGTTGGCCTCATAGACGGCGGGGTCGATCTGATACAGCTGCTGGCCGGCCTTGACGTCGGCGCCTTCCTTGAACAAGCGCTTGAGGATGATGCCGTTGACTTGCGGGCGCACTTCGGCGACGCGGAACGCACTGGTGCGGCCCGGCAGTTCGGAGGTCAGGGTAAAGGGTTGGGTCTTGAGGGTTACGACGCCGACCTGAGGAGGGGGAGCAGCAGGCGCAGCCTCTTCCTTTTTGCATCCGCTGAGCAGCGATGCCAGGGCGATGGCAGTGACCAGAGCGGTAACAGCTGGCTTGAATTGCATGGAAATCCTCGGGTCCAGGCGCGTAACAGGCGCGCTCGAAAGTGGAAGGTGAAAAAAGAGCGAGATAAGCAATTAGTAGGATGCTAAGAAATATACTTACGTACACGGTTGTTTGTAAACAGCAAAATTGCGTACCATCCGAATTTACAAAAGCCTGACAAAGGCCGGTGCGGATCGGGGATGCATTTTGACAGACGCTGTCTTACAGATTGTCTTGCCGACTCTTACGCATTGCTTACGCATCCTGATTTGAGGTGTTTACTGCCATGGTTCGTCGTACCAAAGAGGAAGCCCAGGAGACTCGCAGCCAGATCCTCGAAGCGGCCGAAAAGGCTTTTTTCGAGCGTGGCGTGGCGCGTACGACCCTGGCCGACATCGCGACGTTGGCCGGTGTAACGCGTGGGGCCATCTATTGGCATTTCAGCAACAAGGCGGACCTGCTCCAGGCGATGCTCGATACCCTCCACGAACCGCTCGATGAGCTGGCTCGTGCCAGTGAAAGTGAGGAGGAGCTTGACCCGCTGGGCTGCATTCGCAAGCTGTTGGTCCGGTTGTTCCAGCAAGTGGCCCTGGACCCGAAAACCCGCCGCATTAATGAGATCCTGTTCCATAAGTGCGAATTCACCGATGAAATGTGCGACTTGCGCCAGCAGCGACGCGAAGTCAGCCTCGACTGCAATGTGCGCATTGCCCTGTCGTTGCGCAATGCGATGAAACGCGGCCAGTTGCCGGATGATCTGGACCCCGAACGGGCGGCAGTTGCCATGCATGCCTACATCGATGGCATTTTGTACCAGTGGCTGCTGGCCCCCGACAGCTTCGCCCTGGCGGATGACGCCGCGCGGTGGGTGGAGATCGGGCTGGACATGCTGCACCTGAGCCCCAGCCTGCGCAAATGAAACAAAATGCGTAATTACGTCGGTATGTGTCAATACCGAGCGCAAGGGTGCTGTTATAAACCGACGCTGCCGTGGTTAACAGGCAATCGACGGCGAATTTTGTAGGAAATTTGTTTCCTTCAGGAAACGAAGTCGACTTGTCAGCCCCGAACGGGCTGGTCGGCGCCCCGCCAAGCCTGCTGGCGGGGCTGTTTTCTTCAGGTCAGAGTGAGCTCCACTGTAAAACGGTAAGGCTCTTCATTCGGCGCATGAGTGATGCGCGTCGAACAGTTGACCGGGGTCGTGCCAGTGGCCATCGCCCTCGCTGTTCGCACGGGCGTCAGTGTCGGCGAAAAGAAGCCAAAGGACGTATTGACGCGTAAGCCAAAGTCGAAGCGGAAACCCAGTGCGTTGTCGCCGAAGTTAATGAAGCTTTTATAAATATCTTTGCTGTGGCTGCCCAATTCCCTAACGTACGTGTAGTCGACTTTAAAGGTCATGCAGTCCCAGGGGCGAAGATCAATGAAGTTTCGATCGTCGAGACTTAAGTCGAGGTTGTCTGAGCGCGCTGCAAAGGCGTGATGGGTGTAATTGTTGATTCTTATAATAAGGCGGGTTCTGTTTCGGCGAAGGCTTTCTCTCTCCCAGACCTCTACCTTGTTGTCCACTTCGTCTTTCATTTGCGCCTGCATGGCCAGGGCCCTGAGCAACTCCATGTGATCGTCCGTGCCGAGAGAGGCTGCATATTCGCGCAGGACCTCAAGAGGCGCGTAATTGAAATTCTTCAGCAATTCCTCAAAAGGACTTGTGTCTGCCTGAGGGGCGCTTTCCGTAGCGGGATTCATGTCGAGTTCCGTCTCAATATAAAATGATTAATGTTGGGCACACTCGGTCGGTTGATGTGTGTGCCGCATCAATATGGAAGATTCAAAGGATTCTGGAAAGCTCGAATGCTTGACTGGATATTTAACTAAATAAAAAAGCCCTGACCAAAGTGTCAGGGCTTTGTTGTTTTAACGGGTTATTAAAGTACTGGGTAATCGATATAACCCACCGGGCCTTTTCCATAGAACGTTTCCGGATGCGGCTCGTTCAATGGCGCGTCGGCTTTCAAGCGTGCCGGCAAATCCGGGTTGGCAATGAACGGCACGCCGAATGCCACGGCGTCAGCCTTGCCTTCGGCAAGCCAGGCATTGGCGCTCTCTTTGGTAAAGCGTTCGTTGGCAATGTACGGGCCGCCGAAGGCTTGCTTGAGTTGTGGGCCGATGCTGTCGTCGCCTTCTTTCTCGCGGGAGCAGATAAAGGCGATGCCACGTTTACCCAGCTCGCTAGCCACGTAGCTGAAGGTTTCCAGGCGGTTTTCGTCGCCCATGTCATGGGAGTCGGCGCGGGGTGCCAGATGCACACCAACCCGGCCGGCGCCCCAGACTTCGATGGCCGCGTCGGTCACTTCCAGCAGCAGGCGGGCGCGGTTCTCCAGGGAGCCGCCATATTGATCGGTACGCTGGTTGGTGCTGCTTTGCAGGAACTGGTCAAGCAGGTAGCCGTTGGCGCCGTGGATTTCCACGCCGTCGAAACCGGCCGCCTTTGCGTTTTCGGCACCGACGCGGTAGGCGTCGACGATATCGGCGATCTCAGCGGTTTCCAGCGCGCGCGGCGTCGGGTAGTCGGCCAATGGGCGAACCAGGCTCACGTGGCCCTTGGGCTGGATAGCGCTCGGTGCCACCGGCAGCTCACCGTTCAGGTAGGACGGGTGGGAGATCCGGCCCACGTGCCAGAGTTGCAGGAAGATCTTGCCGCCGGCGCCGTGGATCGCTTTGGTCACGTTGGCCCAGCCGCGTACCTGGTCGTTGGACCAGATGCCTGGAGTGTCCGGGTAACCCACGCCCATCGGCGTGACGGAGGTGGCTTCGCTGAGGATCAGGCCGGCGGAGGCGCGTTGCACGTAGTACTCGGCCATCAACGCGTTGGGCACGCGTCCGGCGTCGGCGCGGCAACGGGTGAGCGGGGCCATGATGATGCGGTTCTTCAGCTCGATGTCGCCGAGTTTGATGGGGTCGAAAATTGTTGCCATGAAATACAACCTCGCAAGTGAAGGATTAAAAGTCAGAGAGTGGCAGGTGCCAGGTCGGCATGGCCGCCCTGGCGGAAAGTGATCAGGGTCACCAGCAGTGCCAGAACGGCCAGCGCGCCGGCGGCGAGGGGCACGGTGGTCAGGCCCAGGCCATGGTCGATGACAGTGCCGCCGACCCAGGCGCCCAAGGCATTGCCAATGTTGAAGGCACCGATGTTCAGGGTGGACACCAGGTTGGGCGCGTCTTTGCCGAAGGTCACCACGTTGACTTGCAAGGCCGGCACGGCGGCGAAGCAGGCTGTGGCCCAGAGGAACAAGGTAATTTCCGTCGGGATCAGCGCGACGCTGGTCCAGCTCAGTACGGTGGACACCACGGCCATGGTCAGGAAGACGCCCATCAGCGTGTTCGCCAGGCTCTTGTCAGCCAGCTTGCCGCCGATGATGTTGCCCAGGGTCAAGCCGAGGCCGATCAGCACCAGGGTCCAGGTCACGCCGCGGGGCGATACTCCGGTGACTTCGCCCAGCAGCGGGGCGACGTAGGTGAACAAGGTGAATACGGAGGCGGAGAACAGCGCGGTCATGCTCAGCGACAACCACAAGCCAGCGCCCTTGAGCGCCACCAACTCGGAACGCATGTCGAGTTTTTCCTCGTCGCGCTTGGCCGGCAGGAAGCGGATCAGGCCGATCAAGGCAATCACGCCGATGATCGTCACGGCCCAGAAGGTGGAACGCCAGCCAGCTTGCTGGCCCAATGCGGTGCCCAGCGGTACGCCAAGCACGTTGGCCAGGGTCAGGCCGGTGAACATCAGGGCCACGGCCGAGGCGCGCTTGTTGGGCGCCACCAGGCCGGCGGCCACCACCGAACCGATGCCGAAGAACGCACCGTGGCAGAGGGCGGTGACGACTCGGGCAAACATCAGCACGTTGTAGTCACTGGCAACGGCGCAGAGCAGGTTGCCGACGATGAAGATCCCCATCAACGCTACCAACGCAGCCTTGCGCGGCAGTCGCGCGGTCGCCAGGGCCATGAACGGCGCACCGATCGCCACGCCCAGGGCGTAGCCGGTCACCAACCAGCCAGCGCCAGGAATCGATACGCCGAGGTCCGCCGCCACGTCGGGCAGCAGGCCCATGATGACGAACTCTGTCGTGCCGATGGCAAAGGCGCTCAGCGCCAGGATCAAGAGTGAAAGGGGCATTTCGAGTCCTTGTCAGTCAGAGCTCTTGGCTCATTTGCTGGAGGAACTGCTGGATCACTTCCTCGTTGCGTTTGAAGAAGTGCCATTGACCGACCTTCTGGCTGGTGATCAACCCGGCCCGTTGCAACACCGCCAGGTGCGCGGAAACCGTGGACTGCGACAGGCCGCAGCGTTGGTCGATCTGGCCGGCGCAGATACCGAATTCGTGGTTGTGCAACTGTTCGGGAAACTGGACCTTGGGGTCCTTCAGCCAGTTGAGGATGTCTCGCCGTACTGGGTGTGCCAGGGCTTTTATTATTTCGTCGAGGTCGAGGGGCATGGGGGCAGCTCTCATGAATAACGCTATATCGCGATGAGGCGAACCTTAAATCGTTGCTTCACGATATACCAATATGTATTTGATCTGACGACCGCACAAATCGCTATATCGGGTTATAACGATATGGACGCGGCAGTGCTAAGCTGCCTGTCATGAACTATCTCGCGCACCTGCACCTCGGCGGCCCTGGCCGGGAACAACTGCTCGGCAGTCTTTATGGCGATTTCGTCAAAGGGCCGCTGCAAGGGCAATTCAATCCGCAGATCGAAGCGGCGATTGCGCTGCATCGACGCATCGACATGTACACCGATCGCCATCCGCTGGTGGACATCGCCTTGTCGCGCTTTACCACGGTCAGGCGGCGTTATGCCGGAATCGTCCTGGACGTGTTTTTCGACCATTGCCTGGCGCGGGACTGGACGTTGTACGGCGAAGGACCGCTGATGGATTTCACCTCCCGCGTCTACCAGGCACTGGCCGCCGAACCGCAGTTGCCCGGGCGCCTGGCGCAGATCGCACCTTACATGGCGGCTGATGACTGGCTGGGGTCTTATCGAGAGTTCGAAGTGATCGGGCAAGTATTGCGCGGCATCTCGCGGCGCCTGTCCCGGCCAGAGGAACTGGCCGGGGCGGAGGAGGAGCTGGTCAGGCTCTATGAACCGTTGAGTGAAGACTTTCGGTTGTTTTATCCTCAGCTCCAGGATTTTGCTCAGAACCAAGCCACACCATAAACCCATGCGGATACGGATCAAGCCGCAATCGCCGCCGGACGCACCGGCACTGGCTGCTTCTCGGGCATCTCGCCGAACAGCGCTCTGTGCACGGCCTGCTGTGCCTGGAAAGCCAGGGCCGCACGCTCCTGTCCGTTGCAGGCGATGGGTTTTAGCAAATGGATTTCCACATCGCCAAGATCATTGGCGAACAGTCGCATCAGGTGCGACAGCAGATCGTCATCGCCAATGAACGGCGCCAGGGAATCGGGCTCGCCGTTGCGCAGATAACGGATTGCCACCGGCTGCAATGCGACATCGGCATCGATGGCCGCCGACAACAGGCGACCGTGGAAGGTGCGCAGCGTGCGGCCGTCGGTGGTGGTGCCTTCGGGGAACATGAGCAGCGGATGGGCCTGCTCCAGATGACGACTCATTTGCTTGCGGATCAACTGGCTGTCGCCCGAGCCACGACGGATGAACAGGCTGCCGGCCTTGGCCGCCAACCATCCGGCCACCGGCCAGGTGCGCACTTCGGCCTTGGACAGGAACGACAGCGGCGTGAGCATGCCCAGCAGCGGGATATCAGTCCAGGACACGTGATTGCTGACCCACAGCATCGGCTGTTTCGGCAGTTGTCCGTGGACGGTGACGCGAAAGGGCAGGGCGTTGGTCAGCCGCGCCATGAAAAACCGCGACCAGCGCTGGCGGCGCACCATCGAATGAGCGAGTCCCAGGCGCTCAAGCAACCCGAACACACTGGCCATGGCCAGGCCCAGGGTAACGACCAGCAGCACTCGCGCGATTCGCGCGTACACCCGCAACCGGCTCATCAGACCGCCGCCTTGAAGTGACGGGCGTAGCGCGGGCAGAGTTCGTCGCGCTTGAGCAGGATGAACACGTCGGCCACCTGGAAATCTTCGTCCCAGCACGGCTCGCCGCAGATCTTCGCGCCCAGGCGCATGTAGGCCTTGAGCAGCGGGGGCATTTCGGCGATGACGTTGGACGGTACGTCCAGGGTCGGCAATGGCTTTTTCGGCACGGCTTGCAGGTGTTCGGTGCACAGGTAGCGCTCGCGCAGGCGCTGCATGATGGCCTGGGCCTGGATGCCACCGTCCTGCATCGGAATGCTCGCGCAACCCATCAAGTAGCTGTAGCCGCCTTCGTTGAGAACTTCGGCCAGCTCGCCCCAGAGCACCGCGATGGTGCCGCCGTTGCGGTAGGCCGGGTCGACGCAGGTACGGCCGATTTCCAGGATCGGGCCCTGGAGATGGACCAGGCCATGGAGGCTGAATTCTTCTTCGCTGTAGAACCGGCCCAGGCTGCTGGCGGCCTGGTGATCGAGCAGGCGAGTGGTTGCCACGAGGCGGCCGGTGTTCAAGTCACGTACGCCGATGTGGGCGCAGTGAACATCATAGTCATCCATGTCCAGACCCATCTCCGCGCCCTTGAGCTTGGCGTTGAACTCGCCGCTGAAGACGTTGAAGCGCAGGGCCTGTGCTTCTTGCAAGGCCTGGGCGCCGATCAGGCGTTCGGCTTGCAGGCGGCGTTCATTGCCGGTGTCGCTGATGCGGGCGATCTGAGTCATAGCGAATCTCCGTGCGGGATGTGCTCCCGTCTTGGGTTGAGCCAATCGACTTTCTTTATGCAGCCATGTTGTGCAAAGTCAGGCTATGTAGCCCCGGTGTCATCGCCATGAAGCTTTGGTGATGCTTATATGACAGCCCACGAAGGAGGCCCCGATGCCTTGGCAAACCCTGATCGAACGCAGCGAGCGGCTGCCTGCCTGTGCGGATCTGGCGGAAGGTCATGCTGCGTTGATGCAGCGCCTGGGGTCGGTCACGCCATTCGAGTTGGCCGTGGTCGGGGCGCGGTCGATGGCCACGCCGGGGCTGGCGTTTCTGGTGGGCTATCAAGCGGCGTTGCGAGCGCTTTGGCCAAGTGCGCCGCAAAGCCTCGGTGCGTTGTGTGCCACCGAGCAGCGCAGTTTGCGCCCGGCGGACATGCAGACCCGACTCGCCGATTTGCGGCTGAGCGGGCGCAAGGACTTCGTCACCGCGGGCGATGCTGCCGAGTGGTTGCTGGTCGCGGCCCGATGCGAGGCGCCCGATGAGCCGCCGCGGCTGAGCCTGGCGGTGGTGTATGCAGGCGAGCCGGGGGTGACACTGGAAAAGCTCCCGGCCCTGCCGTTCATGCCGGATATCAGCCATGGCCGGGTATTGCTGGATGGCGCGTTGTGCGAGTTGCTGGCGGGTGACGGCTGGGATGCCTACGTCAAACCGTTCCGTACCTTGGAGGACCTTCATGTGCTCAGTGCCATGACCGCCTGGTTGTATGGCGTCGGGCAAGAGTGCGACTGGCCCCAGGCGCTGCAACTTCGCTTGCTGGCATTGCTCGCCGGGTGCGCGGAGACGAGCCGCCATAATCCTTCGAACACTGCCACCCATGTGCTGCTGGGTGGCCTGTTCGCCCAGTTCCAAGGGCTCGATGCTGAACTGAACGACGCCCTGGCCAATGGACCTGCACCATGGCGCGAGATGTGGACGCGTGACAAAGCGGTGATGGACATCGCCGCAGGGGCACGGGCCAAGCGGTTGGCCAAGGCGTTGGGATAGCCCGTCGGGCGTCGGACCCACCGGGCAACATCCAAAAACTCAAACTGTCATCAAGTCTGGCTAGGCTCTGCAGGTTAATCCCTGCGAGCCCCGCGCATGTCCAAAGGCTGGTTATTGCTCCCGCTGTTGCTGGTGACCCTGACGGCCCGCGCCGAAGACTGGCCAGGAGAACAATGGCCGACCGACCAGGCTCCGAGCGGGCCGTCCATCGAAGCGTTGGAGCAATACGCTTTTGCGCCCAGGGATGATGTCACCCGCCAAGGCATTCGCACCGACGCGTTGCTGGTTATCCAGGACGGTCGATTGGTCTACGAGCGCTACGCCGGACCGACTGACGCGCAGACCCTGCACCTGACCTGGTCCATCAGCAAAAGCCTGCTGGCGACGGTGTTCGGCGTGGCCTACGGTGAAAAACGCTTTGCCCTGGATGATCCGGCAGCCCGGTACTATCCGCCGTTGAAGCGACACCCGGACATGACCCTGGCTGATCTGTTTCATTGGGCGTCTGGCCTGGACTGGCAAGAAGGCTACGAATACGCGCCGCTCAATTCCTCGGTCGTGGCGATGCTCTACACCCGCGGACGCCACGACATGGCGGCATTCACCGCCGGGCACGACAGCTTCAGCCCGCCTGGGCAGGTGTTCCGTTATTCCAGCGGCGACAGCACTCTGTTGGCGGCGACCTTGAAAAACATCGTCGGTGCGGCGCGTTATCCCGATTACCCCTGGACGGCCCTGTTCGAACCCCTGGGGATCCGCAATGCCACTTGGGAAACCGACGCCAGCGGCACGTTCGTGGGATCATCCTACGCTTACCTGAGGGCGCGGGACCTGGCACGTGTCGGCCTGTTGATGCAACGCGATGGCCGTTGGGGCGATCGGCAATTGGTTCCCAAGGATTGGGTGACGTTCAACCGCGAGCCTTTCCCCCGGTTCCAGGCCGGCCAGGACGAAGCCGTGCCTGGCGGGCACTGGTGGCTCAATCGCGGCGCCGATCCGACGATCCGCCCGTGGCCCGACGCGCCGCCGGATACGTTCGCCGCCCTGGGCCATTGGGGCCAGGCGCTGTATGTCATCCCCAGCGCCAGGCTGGTGATCGTGCGCTACGGCGATGACCGCGACGGCAGCTACCGCCACAACGAGCTGCTCAAGCGTGCCATGGCGGCCTTCGCCGGGACGGTGCAGCCATGACGCGCAAAATGTTGCTGGCCTTGATGTCGTTGTCGCTCATCGGCCTGTTCGGTTGGGTCTGGCTGGAACGGGTGGCGTTGCGCGCGTTTCCCGACATCATCAGCGCCTATACCGCGAAGGAATATTGTTCGTGTCGCTATGTCATGCTGCAACCGGTCGACTATTGCCGCGGCTATGTGAAGCAGTCGGTGCCGATCAGCGATTTGCTCGAGACCGTCGAAGCAAAACGCATCACCGTCAACGGCTTGGGGCGCAGCCACAGTGCGCGGTGGATGGGAGAGCGGCAGGGGTGTCGGTTGGAGTAATCCGAAAACGGCGCGAACCTTGTGGCGAGGGGATAAGTCCCCTCGCCACAAGAACCTGTGTGTCCTGATCGTTGTTGCAACAGACAGTTTGCAAGCGCCCTCGGCCCGGTTAAGGTTCGCCACAGGTTTATCTACCCCCGAGTCTGTATGTTCAAGCGGTCTTTCTCCCACGTCGTCACCACCTTGCTCCTGGCTTGCGCCGCGCTGCCGGCCCAGGCCGACTGGTATCTGGACGGTGAATCCTCGCGGCTATCCTTCATCAGCAGCAAAAACGGCAATGTCTCCGAGGTCCAGCGTTTCCTGGTGCTTCACGGCCAAGTCCAGCCCAAGGGCCTGGCACGGCTGGAGGTCGAGCTCGAATCCATCAACAGCGGCATTCCCCTGCGGGACGAGCGCATGCGCGCCGAGCTGTTCGAGATCAAGCGGTTTGCCGAAGCCACCATCACTGCGCAGCTCGACTTGATACCCATCCAGGACCTGGCCAACGGCGCGCAACTGGAGTTGCGCCTGCCGGTGACAGTGGACCTGCACGGCAAGCAGCACGAATACAACGTGCAACTGCTGGCGACGCGCCTGGATGAGCGCCGTTTCCAAGTGGTCACCCTGGAGCCGGTGGTGCTCAACGCGGCGGATTTCGATCTGGCGCCGGGCCTGGAAAAGCTGCGCAACCTGGCCGGATTGTCGACCATCAGCTTGTCGGTACCGGTGAATGCGGTGCTGATTTTCACGGCGCGCTGACATGAGCGGCCCGGTCTTTCCCTGGCGCGAAGGCAATCGCTTCGAACTGTTGATCGACGGCCCGCAGTTTTTCCCGCGCATGCTGGTGGAGATCGCCCGCGCCCAGGAACAGGTCGAGCTGGAGTTGTACCTGGTGGAAGCGGGTGCCTGCGCCGAGGCGATGGTCCAGGCCCTTGTCCAGGCCGCTGAGCGCGGTGTTCGCGTGCGCTGCCTGTTCGATGACTATGGCAGCCTGGCGTTTACCCTGGGCCTGCGCAATCGCCTGGTACAGGCAGGCGTGGAGCTGCGCTTTTATAACCGCCTGAGTTGGCGCCGCTGGGTACGCAATCTCTACCGTGATCACCGCAAGCTGCTGCTGGTCGACCAACGCCTGGCGGTGGTGGGCGGCACCGGAGTCACCGACGAGTTCTGGAACCCTTTGGACGACCGCAGCGACTGGCATGAAGTGATGGTGGAAATCGTCGGCCCGCTGGTACTCGATTGGCAGTTGCTGTTCGATCGCCAGTGGCTTGCCAATCGCCACCGGCGCGCCTGGAAGCCGGCGTCCAATTTCGGCTTGCCGCGCCTGCCCCGCGTTCCGCCGGTGGGCGAGGGCATGGGCCGGGTGGCGTATGCCGACGCCCGCCAGCATCGCGACATCCTGCAATCGCTGTCACGGGCGTTGAACAGCGGCCAGAAACGCATCTGGATGGCCACGCCCTATTTCCTGCCGACCTGGAACGTGCGCCGCTCGCTGCGCAAGGCCGCGGCGCGGGGCATCGATGTGCGGCTGCTGCTGACGGGCCCGCGCACCGATCATCCGTCGGTGCGATACGCAGGCCATCGCTACTACCCGCGCCTGCTCAAGGCCGGGGTGAAGATCTATGAATACCAGCCCTGCTTCCTGCATCTGAAAATGGTGCTGGTGGACGATTGGGTCAGTATCGGCTCGTGCAATTTCGATCACTGGAACCTGCGCTTTAACCTCGAAGCCAACCTCGAAGCCCTCGATTCCAGGCTCAGCAGCGCCGTGGCCGCCAGTTTCGAGCGCGATTTTGAACAGAGCCTGCAAGTGAGCCTCGACGCCTGGCAGCGTCGGCCGCTGTGGAAGCGGTTCAAGCAGCGGTTGTGGGGCTTGGTGGATCGGGTGGTGGTGAACTTGCTGGATCGGCGGGGTTAGCTCGAACACCCATTTACAACTGTGGGAGCGAGCTTGCTCGCGATGGCGGAGTGTCAGTCGATATCAATGTGACTGATCTGACGCATCGCGAGCAAGCTCGCTCCCACATGGGTTTGTGTTGCCTGGGAGTCAGAGCAACTCAAAACTCTGCTGCTTCACTTCCTGGGAATCCAGGCCGATCTGCACGTTGAACTTGCCCGGTTCCGCAGCGTACTTGAGCTGGGCGTTGAAGAACTTCAAGTCGTCTTCGGTAATGTCGAAGTGGATGACCTTCTTCTCGCCAGCCTTGAGCATCACCTTGCGGAAGTTTTTCAACTCCTTCACCGGACGGATGATTGAGCCGGTGACGTCTTGGATGTACAGCTGCACCACGGTTTCGCCGTCGCGCTCGCCGGTGTTTTCCAGCGTGATGCTGGCGTCGAGTTTGCCGGTCTTGTTCAGCGTGGTGGACGACAGGGCCATGTCCGACAGGCTGAACGTCGTGTAGCTCAGGCCATAGCCGAACGGGTACAACGGGCCTGTGATGTCGTCGAAGTACTGCGAGGTGTAGTTGCCTGGTTTGCCCGGCGTGAACGGCCGACCGATGCTCAGGTGGTTGTAGTAGGTAGGAATCTGGCCAACCGAGCGTGGGAAGGTGATCGGCAGCTTGCCCGACGGGTTGTAGTCGCCGAACAGCACGTCCGCGATGGCGTTGCCGCCTTCGGTGCCGCTGAACCAGGTTTCCAGGATCGCATCGGCCTGCTGTTTTTCTTCCAGCAGCGACAGTGGACGGCCGTTCATCAATACCAGCACCAACGGCTTGCCAGTGGCCTTCAGGGCTTTGATCAGCTCGCGCTGGCTGGCGGGAATGTTCAGCTCTGTGCGGCTGGACGATTCATGGGACATGCCACGGGACTCGCCCACGGCGGCCACGACCACGTCCGCTTCCTTGGCGGCTTTCACCGCTTCATCGATCAATACCTGGGCAGGACGCGGGTCGTCCACGACTTCAGGGGCGTCGAAGTTAAGGAAGTTCAAGTAGTCGAGGACCTTCTTGTCGCCGGTGATATTGGCCCCGCGGGCGTAGATCAGCTTCGACTCGTCGCCCAGTGCGCGGGCCATGCCGTCGTACACGGTGACCGACAGCGCCGGACGCCCGGCGGCGGCCCAACTGCCCATCATGTCGATCGGCGCCTTGGCCAGCGGGCCGACCAGGGCGATCTTCGCGGTTTTCTTCAGCGGCAGAGTCTGGTTGCGGTTCTCCAGCAGGACCAGGCTGCGGCGCGCTACGTCGCGGGCATCGGCGCGGTGCATGCGGCTGTCGGCGTAGACGTCGGCCGGGTCATCCTCGGCCTTGCCGATTCGCAGGTACGGATCCTTGAACAGGCCCATGTCGTACTTGGCGGCCAGCACTTCACGCACCGCATTGTCGATGTCGCTCTGCTCGATTTCGCCAGCCTTGAGCAGCCCCGGCAGTTCCTTGCCATAGAGCGAGTCGTTCATGCTCATGTCGATGCCGGCCTTGATCGCCAGTTTGGCTGCTTCGCGGCCATCCCGGGCGACGCCGTGCTTGATCAGTTCGAAAATCGCGCCATGGTCGCTGACGGCCAGGCCCTTGAAGTCCCATTCCTTGCGCAACAGGTCGTGCATCAGCCAAGTGTTGGCGGTGGCCGGCACGCCGTTGATGGAGTTGAGCGCGACCATCACCCCGCCCGCGCCGGCATCGATGGCGGCGCGATAGGGCGGCAGGTAGTCCTGGTACATTTTCACCGGACTCATGTCCACGGTGTTGTAGTCCCGGCCGCCTTCCACGGCGCCGTACAGGGCGAAATGCTTGACGCTGGCCATGATGCTGTCGGCCGCGTTGGCACCGGTGCCCTGGAACGCCTTGACCATCACCCCGGCAATGCGCGACACCAGGTAAGTGTCTTCGCCGAAGCCTTCGGAAGTCCGGCCCCAGCGTGGGTCACGGGAAATGTCGACCATGGGCGCGAAGGTGATGTCCAGGCTGTCGGCCGCCGCTTCCTTGGCTGCGACGCGGCCTGAGCGGTAGATGGCGTCCATGTCCCAGCTCGAAGCCAGGGCCAGGGGAATGGGGAAAATCGTGCGGTGGCCATGGATCACGTCATAGGCGAAGAACATCGGGATCTTCAGCCGGCTGCGCATGGCCGCGTCCTGCATCGGACGGTTCTCATCGCGCGTGATGGAGTTGAACGTGCCACCGATGTTGCCCGCGGCGATCTCCTTGCGGATCATCTCCCGGGGCATCTCCGGGCCGATGCTGATCAGGCGCAGTTGGCCGATTTTCTCTTGGAGGGTCATCTGCTTCATCAGGTTGCTGATGAAAGCGTCCTTGTTCTCTATGGGGGCTGGCAGGTTGTCGGCTAATACGGATTGACTGGCCAGAGTGACAAACAGGCCCAGCAAACACAGCTTCTTCATGAATAGTTTTCTCGCAAGCCTAAAGGGCGGTGATCAGGACACGCCGGTCAGCCTAAATGTGAGGAGCGGCTATTGTTGTTCAGGTGTGATCAATTCAATGCGGCATACTTTCGAGCCTGTGCCGATGAACTTAGTTTCGCACGGCGCATCTTTTAGCCCATAGACCCGATTCGATCCAGTGCGGCGGCGATTATGCCCCAGACACCGGCAAGATAGGTGGCGGTGTTTTTTTTATGCAATGCAAGGGAGAGCTCGACCTGATGAATCCACGACTGAACCACCCTCGCGGCCTGCAAATGCTGGCGCTGATGCTGTTCACCACGCTTCTGGCCGGTTGCGGTATCAACAACATCCCGACCCTGGACGAGCAGGCCAAGGCGGCCTGGGGCCAAGTGCAGAATCAATATCAGCGCCGCGCCGACCTGATTCCCAACCTGGTGGAAACCGTCAAGGGTTATGCCCAGCATGAGCAGGAAACCCTGACGGCGGTGATCGAAGCCCGGGCCAAGGCCACCTCGATCCAGGTTGATGCCAGCACGCTGGATAATCCGGAGAAACTCAAGCAATTCCAGCAAGCCCAGGATCAGTTGAGTGGCGCATTGAGCCGCTTGATGGTGGTGTCCGAGCGCTACCCGGACCTGAAGGCCAACCAGAACTTCCTGGCGCTGCAATCGCAACTCGAAGGCACCGAGAACCGCATCGCCGTGGCGCGTCGCGACTTTATCCTCGCGGTGCAAAAGTACAACACCGAGATCCGCACCTTCCCGGGACGCCTTTGGCACAGCGTGATGTACAGCGATTTGCCGATTCGCGAGACCTTCGAGGCCACCAGCCCGAATGCCGAGAAAGCCCCTGAAGTGAAGTTCTGAAAAAACTGTGGGAGCGGGCTCACTCCCACACAGGAGTTGCGATGCGAGTGTTGAAGTTTGGCCTGGTGCTGTTGCTCTGGGTATTTGCAGCCACCTCCCAGGCCCAATTGAGCTTCCCGGCGCTGACCGGCCGGGTGGTGGACACCGCCCAGATGCTCGATCCGTCGGTGCGCTCGCAACTCGATGCGCAACTCAAGGCCCATGAACAGGCAACCGGGGAACAAGTGGTCATCGTCACGCTGGCCGATCTTCAAGGCGCCAGCATCGAAGACTTCGGCTACCAATTGGGCCGCCACTGGGGCATCGGGCAAAAAGACAAGAACAACGGCGCGCTGCTGATCGTGGCGCGCGATGACCGTAGACTGCGCATCGAAGTTGGCTACGGCCTGGAAGACCGCCTGACTGACGCCCAGAGTTCAGTGATCATCAATCAGGTGATCACTCCGGCGTTCAAGACGGGCAATTTCAACAAGGGCATCAGTGACGGCGTGGCGGCAATGCTCGTGGTGTTGGGCGGCAGCCCCCTCGATGAACCGGCCGCGGCGTACAGCGGGGACGGTCAGGACGAGGGCGACTTCGTCGAGCGCCACCCAGGGTTGTTCATCTTCCTGGCGATGCTTTTCATCCTGACGATATTCGTCTGCCAGATGCTCGGTATCCTGCCCAGCGGCGGCGGTTCCGGCGGTAGCAGTTACAGAGGCGGCGGTGGTGGCTTCGGAGGCGGCGGAGGCGGCGGCTTCAGTGGCGGGGGAGGCAGTTTCGGTGGCGGTGGTTCGTCGGGCGGCTGGTGACAACAATAATGAGCGGATTTTTTAACACATGGCATTACTGACTGAACACGAACAGCGCAAAGTGGCCGAGGCCATCGCTCGGGTCGAGCGCGACACCGACGCCGAGCTGGTCACGGTGCTTGCCGCCCGCGCCGACGACTACGCCTACATCCCATTGTTGTGGGCCAGCTTGCTGGCGCTGGTGGTGCCCGGCATCCTGCATTACCTGACGGGCTGGTTGACTATGCACAGTCTGCTGTGGGTGCAGTGGGCCAGTTTCATCGTGTTGTGCCTGGTGTTTCGCATTCCTGCCATCACGACCCACTTGATTCCTCGTTCCGTACGCCACTGGCGGGCATCCAACCTGGCGCGCCGGCAATTCCTCGAACAGAACCTGCATCACACCGTCGGCAGCACCGGCATGCTCATCTTCGTCTGCGAGGCCGAGCGCTATGTGGAGATCCTGGTGGACGAAGGCATTTCCAAGCGACTCGACAACAGCCATTGGGATGCCATTGTCACTGCGTTTACCCAGCAGGTTCGCCAGGGGCAGACGTTGCAGGGTTTCGTGACGTGCATCGAGGCTTGCGGCGAACTGCTCAAGGAACACGTGCCGGTGACCCATGCGCGTAATGAACTGCCGAATCGGTTGGTGGTGTTGGGCTGAGTGATTTGCTGCCGGACACCATGGCGAAAGCGCGCTGCCACCTGGATTGCGCTGCGCATCTCGCACCGTTGAGGAAATTCCCCGTGCCCCGGCATCCGATCCCCCCTAAAATACCCGCCATTCCCGATCCGCCCGCACCGAGGCCGCTTTTCCATGTCCACCACCGCAACTCCCGCCCGTCCCGCGCCGGATCACCACGCTCAGTTCATCGAACTGCTGCAAGCCAGCCTCGAGCAAAACGCGTTCATCAAGCTGGTGCTGGCCAAGTACGCCGGTGACGAACCTGATCTGCAGCGGTTGATCATCAAGCAACTGACGGTCAAGGATCAGCCGTGCTTGTCCTTCGTCTACCGCTACAAGACGCGAGACATCACCAAGAATTTTTCTCTGGCAGAAGGCGCGGAGACCGTCGCCGCGCTGTTGCCGGCTTCGTTCAAGAACGCGCATTTGCTGTCTGTCACCGACGAGGCGCAGCTGGAATACAGCAAGAAGGGCAAGAGCTCGCTGTTCAAGAGCAAGCCCCAGCAGCTACGGGAGGTGCCGTCCGCCGGGCATAACCGCGAGAAGAACCGCTTCCTCGACCTGAGCCGACCCTTTCTGGCCGACCTGGGCGTGACCAACCACAAGCATGAGCTGATTCCGGCAATGTCGCGCAAGTGGAAGCAGATCAACAAGTTCATCGAGGTCTTCAGCCACGCCCTCACGTCTTCGCCATTGGCCTTGGACAAACCGGTGCGAGTCTCGGATTTCGGCTCGGGCAAGGGCTACCTGACCTTCGCCATCCATGATTACTTGCGCAACACCTTGCAGGCCGAAGGCGTGGTCACCGGCGTCGAACTGCGCGAGGATATGGTCAAGCTGTGCAACGAGGCCGCCGCCCGGCTCGAGCACCCGGGCCTGAGCTTCCAGCATGGCGACGTGCGCAGCGTGGCACCGAGCGCGGTGGATGTGATGATCGCCTTGCACGCCTGTGACATCGCCACCGACTACGCCATCCACATGGGCATCCGCTCGGGCGCCTCGATCATCATGTGCTCGCCGTGCTGCCACAAGCAGATCCGCCTGCAAATCCAGAGCCCGGCGCTGCTCAAGCCGATGTTGCAATACGGCCTGCATCTGGGCCAACAGGCGGAAATGGTCACCGATAGCCTGCGGGCGCTGTTCCTCGAAGCGTGTGGCTACGAGACCAAGGTGTTCGAATTCATTTCCCTGGACCACACCAACAAAAACAAGATGATTCTGGCCGTCAAGCGCGCCGAACCGGTGCAACCGGCCGAACTGCTCGCCAAGATCGAAGAACTCAAGGCCTTCTACCACATCACCGAGCACTGCCTCGAAACGCTGCTGCGGGCGGATGGCTACCTCGCTTGATCGTTTGCCCCGCTCCCACAGGTTCATCTGCCATTGTTGATGTGCAGTCTGTCAGTTAATGGCGGGCTGTCGTTACGGCGGTCTACCTTTAATGCGTCCACCCTCACGCATTCCAAAGGAGCCCATTCCATGGCCGCCAAGAAAATCCTCATGCTGGTCGGCGATTACGTCGAAGATTACGAAGTCATGGTGCCGTTCCAGGCGTTGCAGATGATCGGCCACACCGTCCACGCCGTCTGCCCGGACAAGACGTCTGGGCAGACTGTCCGCACGGCGATTCACGACTTCGAGGGCGACCAGACCTACAGCGAAAAACCAGGACATCTGTTCGCCCTCAACCATGACTTCGCCGGCGTCGAGGCGAGCGACTACGATGCGTTGCTGGTGCCCGGTGGCCGAGCACCGGAATACTTGCGACTGAACGAAAAAGTCCTGCAGCTGGTGCGCGATTTTGACCTGGCGGGCAAGCCTATCGCGGCGGTGTGCCACGGTGCGCAGTTGCTGGCGGCGGCGGGCATCCTGGAAGGGCGCGAGTGCAGTGCCTATCCGGCCTGTGCCCCGGAAGTGCGCTTGGCTGGCGGGACGTTCATCGACATCCCGGTGACCGAAGGCCACGTCCAGGGCAACCTGGCCACGGCCCCGGCCTGGCCAGCGCACCCGAACTGGCTGGCGGGGTTCCTGACGTTGCTAGGTACGGCGATTACCTTATAGGCGCCATCATAGGCGCCATCGAGAGGCTAGACCTCCACCGGCACCGTCAACTTCGGATCGCCCAGGGGATGGCTCTTGGCATCGAAAAAGCGCAACTCAGTGTCCAGCCCCTGGAATAGCTTGGCGTAATGCCGTTTCTGGTGCTGGATGAACGCCTGGCTGCGCGGGTAGATCGAGATGGCAACGGTTTTCGGCGCGGCCTGGCGCAAGGCGTGGACGATGTGGCTGTCTTGCTCGCCCAGGGCGTGGCCGAACAGGCAAAGGTTGCCGTGATGGTGCAGCAGTTGGTCGTAGCAGAACGACAGATAGTCGCTGCTGCGGATGGTCTTGAGCTTGTCCTCGCTCGTGCCTTCGCTGACCAGCAACGGCACATCGTCTAGGGTCTTGATGGTGTTGTTGATGGCGAAACTGCCCAGCAGCGTGCCTTCGGTGGACGTGAGCTTGCGTGCCGTCCCGTCCTGGTTGCGCACCAGGTGCAGGCCACCGTGCAGGTACAGGAGGCGAGGTTTGTCGAGGTGGGTCTGGCTCAGGTCGAAGCTGTGATCGGCGCCCAGGAACAGATCGGTGAACGTCCCTGGCGTGTGCTGTAGCGCCCAATAGCTCAGCAAATCGTAGTTGGTGGTGAACACCGTGCGGTAGCGCCCCAGTTCCTGGTTCAGGCTCGCCAGGGTCGAGGGTTGTACCAGCCGCCAAGGAATATGCACGGCGTGTACGGTGTTGATCAGCGCTTCCTTGATCGCGTAATAGCGATTGCGCGGCGCGGCGGAGCTGACGGCCAGGGCCTTGTTGACCCGGCTGGTGGTCTTCAGCGACCCAAGTACCTGCTCGAAACTGCGCGTTTGCAGCGCGTCGAACACGCTCAGTTCCGATGCGCCCAAGGGTTTTTCCTCGACGGTACGGGCATTCTCGAACAATGAGTCGTAGCCGAAATCGTCCCACACGGCGCGGCTGGCGCCATTGCCCACTAACAAGCCACTGAAGAGGGTGTTGGCGCGCAAGGTCTCCCACTCTTCGAGCCGGGCGTCGTATTCCTGCAAATCGGTCATCGCGAAAGTTATCTCAAAACGTGGCAAAGGCAGGGCGTGACTTTATCACGACCCAGTCTTGAGCCAGATCAAGATACGTTGTGACCAGTCGGTCAATCCTGTACGCCCCTGCCGATCCGGCCTCTTTCAGGAGCGTGTCCCCATGAGCAGCACTTTTTTCATTCCAGCCGTGAACATCATGGGCCTGGGTTGCCTCGACGAGGCAATGACCGCCATCCGCAACTATGGTTTTCGCAAGGCGCTTATCGTCACCGACGTGGGATTGGCGAAGGCCGGTGTTGCCGCCAAAGTGGCCGAATTGCTGGCGATCCAGGATGTCGACGCGGTGATCTACGACGGCGCCAAGCCCAACCCGAGCATTGCCAACGTTGAGCTCGGGCTGGGTTTGCTGAAAGAAACCCGATGCGATTTCATCGTGTCGCTGGGCGGCGGCTCCCCCCATGACTGCGCGAAGGGCATCGCGTTGTGCGCGACCAACGGTGGACAGATCCGTGACTACGAAGGCGTCGACCGTTCGAGCAAGCCGCAGCTGCCCTTGATTGCCATCAACACCACGGCGGGCACCGCCAGTGAAATGACCCGTTTCTGCATCATCACCGACGAGACGCGCCACGTGAAAATGGCCATCGTCGACCGTAACGTAACGCCGCTGATGTCGGTCAACGATCCGGCCCTGATGGTGGCGATGCCCAAGGGCTTGACCGCCGCCACCGGCATGGATGCGTTGACTCACGCGATCGAGGCTTATGTCTCCACGGCCGCTACGCCCATCACCGACGCCTGTGCCCTTAAAGCGATTACATTGATCAGCAACAACCTGCGTCTGGCCGTGCGTGACGGCAACGACTTGGCGGCACGGGAGAATATGGCTTACGCACAGTTTCTCGCGGGGATGGCGTTCAATAATGCTTCTCTGGGTTTTGTGCATGCGATGGCGCATCAGTTGGGCGGCTTCTATGACTTGCCTCATGGTGTATGCAACGCCGTATTGCTGCCCCATGTGCAGAGTTTCAATGCCATGGTATGTGCCGTCCGGCTGACGGACGTAGCCCATGCCATGGGGGGCGATATTCGCGGGTTCAGCCCTGAAGAAGGCGCGCAGGCCGCCATTGCGGCGATTCGCAGCCTGGCCGTGGACGTGGATATCCCAGCAGGCTTGCGGGAGTTGGGGATGCGCCTCAATGACGTGCCGGTGCTGGCTGCCAATGCCTTGAAAGACGCATGCGGCCTGACCAACCCGCGGGCGGCGGACCAGCGGCAAATCGAGGAAATTTTCCGCAGCGCTTTCTAAGCGACCCGGGGCGGCGTGAACCTTGCGCACAACATCGCCGCCACCGCTAACAAAGTGCACAGCACCGCCAGTGGCCAGGCCTGTTGGCTCAACAACAGGCTGGCCATCGCACCGATCACCGAAGCCATCAACTGATGCAGGAAACCGCTCAATGCCATGGCGTAGGCGCCGGCGATCGGCGAGCCTTCGTTTGCCAGCGACAGGCTGATCGGATAGTTCAGCGACTGGCCAAACACCGCGAAGCAGTACGGCAACCAGAACACAAGCGCGACGCTGCTCAGTGAAACGCTTCCTGCCAGCATGGTCGCGCTGCCGCCCACTACCAGGGCGATGCCCCAGCCCATCAGCCGCCGCTGGCCCGTGCGCAGCACAAAAGCGTTCACCGCGAGCGCGCCCAGCAAATACGCCGCGCTGATCGGCCAGCCCAACAGCCCGTACTCAATGGGCGACCAGTGGAAGCTCTCTTGCAGAATCAGCGGCGCGGCGGTGTTGAAGGCGATGATCACGCCGTAGCCCAAGCCGCCCGCCAAGGCTGGCAGCAGAAAACCGCGATGCTGGAGTATCTGTCCATAGATCCTCCACGCTGATTGTCCGTTGCTACCTTCGGCAAGCACCGGGAATGTTGCCGTCGACACGGCGGCGGCCATGACCAGGCTGGCCGCGCCCAAGCCGAGGAAAATCGCTTCCCACCCAAACGCAGCCTGGATCAGCGAGCCGAGATACTGACCGATGCCGAGGGCAACCACAAAGGCAATCGATATCCAGGACAAGGCCTTGGCCAGCAAGTCGCCGCTGAAGCTGTCACGGATCAACACCCGTGCCATCACAGAAATGCCGCTGGCGCCGATGCCCTGGATCAACCTGAACGCCAGGAACGTTTCGATCGTCGTGCCCAACGGCAACGCCAGGTTCCCCAGGCCGTACAGCGTCAATGCCGCCAATAGCACAGGCTTGCGCCCAATGCGCTGGCTCAGGCTGCCCCACGTCAGCATCGGCAGGGCCATGCCGATCAGGTACACCGACAAGCCCCACGACACTCGGGACGCATCGGCGCCCAGGGCCTGGGCAATGTCCGGCAGGGCCGGTAGGTAAATGCTCATGCCCAGCTGTGCCAGGAAGACCGTGGTGCAAGTGACGATCAGCGTTGTACGGTTTTTCATCAAGGGCTCGTTTCAAGAACAGATGTCACGTCCGTTGGCTACCAAAAGATCGGTGAGCCGTTCGCAGAAGGAACGAATCACCTCCGGCTCCATGTCGGCCCGCAAGGTGATGCGGATCGCGGCCTTGTCTTGGGGTACCACCGGGAAAAATACCGCTGAAGTGAAATACCCCAGGTCGGCCAACTCGACCGCCAGCCGAGTGGCCAGGGCTGCCTCACCGCAGCGCACCAGCCGGATCGCCATGGGGCTTGCATACTGTTCGGTGCGGATGAGGCTGTCGAAGAAGCGGATATTAGCCTGCAAGCGCTCTTGCAGGGCATGGAATTCCGGGCTGCGATGCAAACGGATCGAGGCCATGCCTGCGCCAATAGCCGCTGAGTTGAGGCTCTGCGACCAATTGGCCGGGCCGCCGTAGCGTTGCACCAGCGTCTTGTGCCGTTCGTTGCCGAACATGGCCAGCCCACCGCTGGCCCCGAATGACTTGGCCAGCGAGGCAACAATCAGGATTCGCTCATCCACTGCGTGGATCCGCGAGCGCACCAGGCCCATGCCGCCAGCCCCGACGGTTGACAGGGCGTGGGAATCGTCCAGATAAAGAAACAGGCCATAACGCTGCTTGAGATACAGCAGGCTGTCCAGGTCCGCCATGCCACCCATGCTGTAGGCGCCGTCAGTCACGTAGGCCACGTTATTCCGGCGTTTGCACGCGTCCTCGAGAAAATCCATGTCGTTATGCGGGCAGGTAATGACCTCGGTTTCATCGGCGCACGCGGCCTTGAGGTGGTTCATCGAGTAGTGGGCCTGCTTGTCGAACACCATCAGCGGCGGACGGTTGCCGGTTAGCGCGCCACTGGCCAACAGTGGCAGGATCCCTGCGCTCGCCGCGCTGCATGACAGCGCACTGAGGCAACTGGCACCGAACAGTTCCGATAGCTGGGTTTCGTACTGGTCCAGGATTGCCAGCCGACTGCGGTTTTTTGAATTGGCGACACGCAGGGTCCCGGTTTCCCATAGCGTCATCATGGCGCCATCCAGCAAGGCGGGGTGATAGTCCAGGCCCAGGTACGACGTGGTGCAGAAGTGATGCAAGGTACGACCATATTGGTCGACGAGGACGTTGGGCGACTGGACCTCGACGTTCAGTCCGGCAATTCTGCCGCTTTCGGCGTTCTGCCAATCCTGGTCGGCCAGGGAAATGATTTTGCGATAGTTATTGAAGTGCTGAGTGGGCTGCGCAGTCTGGTTCATGGTGTGAGTACATTCCTTGGTTGAGGGTTACTGTCCGTGGGGGCTTGTGTTTCCAGACTTTACAGACTGGGAGGGGAGGATTTGAATCGGCCGATTCCGGTGTGTTTGAGTGTGACTGGAGATTTCTGCGTAGGACCCTGCCTAGGGGCTTGGACGGGAAATCCGTCTGCCGTGTCGGAGCTGCGCCCGATCCCCGCGCCTGGGACGTTTGCTATCTTCAGGCGTCTGGGTAACCATCTGTCGACACCCTGCGCTATCCTCATCAGTGCCGAGGGGTGCGCGTCGGCTTCGCATGCCCTATTGGCGTCGTGAACGGGTGATGACCCGGTTCGCCCATTGCCTCATTATCCGGACGGCTTGCGCGCCATGGACACTCGATATTCCACGCCGTTGGCCAGTTACCTCGATCTGCTGCTCGACGCTGTGTGCGCTGTCGATGCCCAGGGGCGCTTCGTGTTCGTCAGCGCCGCCTGCGAGCGTATTCTCGGCTACACCCCCCAAGAGCTGATCGGCCGGGCGATGATCGACCTGGTGCATCCCGCCGACCGTCAGCGAACCCTGGATGCCGCGCGAGAGGTCATGGAGGGCGAGCCCAAGCTCAATTTCGAGAATCGCTACCTGCGCAAGGACGGTGGGGTGGTGCATATCCTGTGGTCGGCGCGCTGGTCCGAGGCTGACCAACTGCGCATCGCCGTGGCCCGCGACATCACCGAGCGCAAGCAGGCGGAGTCCCGGCAGGCTGCGTTATATGCCGTCTCCGAGGCGGCCCACGCTGCCGCTGATTTGCTGGCGTTGTTCAAGCGTATCCACTTCATTATTGGCGAATGGCTGCCGGCGCTGAATTTCTCGGTGGCGTTGTATGACGAAGAGTGCGAACAACTCAACTTTGCCTACCACGTCGACGATCGGGAGCGTGAGCCCGAGCTGCCGGGTACGGCGGTCGGGCGCTTATGTGCCGAAGTGATACGCAGTGGTCAGCCGATCCTGCTCACGCCCGGTTGCAGCGCGTCGCCCGTGGAGTTCTGCGATCTCGTGGCGAAGCCCGATGCGCCTTGCTGGCTGGGCGTGCCGCTCAATTCCCAGAGCAGCACAATCGGTGCGTTGATCGTCAAGAGCGCCCCGGACAGCGAGCGCTATACGGAGCAGGATAAGGAACTGCTGCAATATGTCTGTGCCCAGATCACCCTGGCCATCGAGCGCCAGCAACTGCACGCACGTCTTCAGCACATGGCGCAGTACGACCAACTGACCCAAGTGCCCAACCGCGAGTTGTTGCGCGATCGCTTCAAGGCCGCGCTCGCCACGGCCCGGGTTGCATCCGGGCGGATGGCGTTGCTGTATATCGACCTGGACCGTTTCAAGCAGGTCAACGACACCTACGGTCATGGCGTCGGCGACATGCTGCTGCAAGCGGTCGCCAGTCGATTGAAGGGGTGCGTACGTGACACCGACACCGTTGCGCGCATCGGTGGCGATGAGTTCGTGGTGTTGCTCCACAGCATTCATAGCGTGGAAGACGCCGGCAGGGTGCAAGAGAAAATCCGCGAAACATTGTCTCAGCCGCTACGGCTGGACGGCCACTGCCTGAACATCGAGCCGAGCATCGGCGTGGCCTGTTTTCCCGACCATGGGACAGAAGACGTGGCCCTGTTCCGCCACGCCGATGAGGCGATGTACGCAGCCAAGCGCCATAACCACCGGGCCTTGGGCATCTGAATTCAAGCCACCGTTCGTCGTGGCGCCGGCGCTTTTTCCAAACCTTGAATCCCGGGTCATTTCAAATGAAGTACGGGGTACGCGTGCCCATCATTCTTGCAATACGGAGGGCTGGACCATGCGCGGGCCAAGCAACATTTATCCGGGAAACATTGCCCACGATCGAACGAAGGTGTCCGAAGCGGGTCGCAAAAGTGGGAGAACCACCATCGCGAGTGTCGATAAAAGTCCGCTGAAAGCCGAGATTGGCCGCAAGCCGGGTCGCACATCTCGCTGAGTATCCGTGATGGTTCTGATTTGCGCGGTGGAAAAAATCATCGCATTTTCTTTTAGAGGAGGGCGTGACCATGAGCCGGATGGCCACCTTTTTACGCACCACCAGTGTTGTCGTGCTGATGGGCCTGGGTGCCAACAGTGCCTGGGCCCAGTCACCTGTCGAATTCATCAACGATGCATCCGCCAAAGGCATGGCCGACATTGAAGCCAGCCGTGAGGCGCATTCGAAGGCGGAGTCACGGGAGGTCAAGGACTACACCATCATGGTGATCAACGACCGCACCACCGCCAACCAGCATCTGGCGAAAATCGCCAAGAAACTCGATTTGCCTGTCGCGCCAAGGGAAGAAGTGGCGGACAAGGCCAAGACCCTGATGCCGCAGGTGGCGGAGGGCGAGTCGTTTGAAGCGGCCTATGCCGCCAGCCAGGTCAAGGCCACTGAGGAAGCCATCGAGCAGATCCAGGAACAGGCCCAGACCACCCATGTGCCGGAGATCAAGGCGTTCGCTGACGAAACGCTGCCCAAGCTGCAAACCCATCTCGAGATGGCCAGGGCGTTGCAGGCCAGCCGCTGATCCACCGCACCCGTTTCATGTTCAGGGCCGGGGCGCCAGCGCCCCGGCTTGTTTTGCCCGCCGAAAAGGAGAACCTCGATGTCTACAAGCCGAGAACCCAACCAATACGCGATGCAGAATCCGCTGACCCAGTATCCGCGTCCGGAATTTCCCGACCAGCCACAATCACCGCCGGGCATTGACCAGGACATGGTGCCGCAACCCGATCATGGCGAAAAAAGCTACCAAGGCTTCGGCCGACTCGAGGGGCGCAAGGCGCTGATCACCGGCGGTGACTCGGGGATCGGTCGCGCCGCTGCCATCGCCTACGCCCGGGAAGGCGCGGATGTAGCGATCAATTATTTGCCCAGCGAAGAGCGCGATGCACAGCAAGTCATTGAGCTGATCAAGGCGGAGGGCCGTAAGGCCGTCGCCATTCCGGGCGACCTGAAGGATGAGGCGTTCTGCGTCCAGATGGTGAAGATGGCGCAGCAGCAACTCGATGGCCTGGATATCCTGGTGAACGTCGCCGGTAAGCAGGAAGCGCAAAAAGACATTGCCGATATCACTACCGCGCAATTCGACGACACCATGAAAACAAACATCTACGCGATGTTCTGGATCTGCAAGGCCGCAGTGCCGCTGATGCCAGCGGGAGCGACAATCATCAATACCGCCTCTATCCAATCCTATGATCCGTCCGCAACGTTGCTGGACTACGCCACCACCAAAGCGGCGATTGTGGCGTTTACCAAGGCGTTGGCCGGGCAGGTCATCAGCAAGGGGATCCGTGTCAATGCGGTTGCTCCGGGGCCGATCTGGACCGTGTTGCAACCCAGCGGCGGACAACCCAGGGAAAAAATTCCTACGTTCGGCTCCCAGGTGCCAATGAAACGTCCGGGACAGCCCGCCGAATGCGCGCCGCTTTATGTGCTGCTCGCTTCGCAGGAATCGAGTTATATCACCGGGGAAGTATTCGGCGTGACGGGCGGCAACCCGTTGCCCTGATGACCGAAAGAGCGCGCGAGTGGCCTGAACCGCTCGCGCCTCGGCATCAGCACTGGTTCAGGTCGATCTTGTTCTTCGGCTCAACGCCGTCAAGGCTCTTGGCCTCGTCTTTGCCCATGTCCTGATACTGCTTGCGTAGCGCTTCAAGTTGCTTGAGATCCAGCGACTCGAGGCCGAGCATTGCGTTCTGCGCGTCCTTCGACGCCCGCAGCAGTTCGTCCACTTTCAAGTGCAGGATATCTGTATCGCGGTTTTGCGTATTCTGGATCAGGAACACCATCAGGAAGGTGATGATGGTGGTCGAGGTGTTGATGATCAACTGCCAGGTGTCGTTGAAACCAAAGAAAGGTCCGCTGGCAGCCCAGAGCGCCAACAACACAATGGCCCCCAGAAAAGTCTTGGGGCTCCCCGCCCAGAGGGATAGTTTTTGAGCGATTTTTGCGAACGTCATTACTGTGTTCCTTTTTGGGATGCACCTGTCAGGTGTGACAGCAACGCGTCGGCGAAAATTCTACTTACATTTCAACCGCAAGCGTCTCCTCGACGTTCATCGTCCGGCACGACGACAGTCGCAACCAATGTCATTCTCGCGGGTCACTCCTGAAAGCCCTCAGCATCGGAGTACATCATGAATATCGCCCGCACCTTTTGCCTCGCCTGCTGCCTGTTTGCCCTGCAAGGCTGCTTTGACAATTCGGATAACGAGACCAAGGACAACACCGACGGCACCAAGTCCTCGGTGCAGATGCAGGAATCCAAGTCGGAGAGCAAATAGATCCATTGAAAACTATGGGAGCGAGCATGCTCGCTCCCATAGTTTCGTGTTTTCTCTGCGAATGCTCAGCGGCCTTGTTGCAGTACCTTGAGCGCCGCCGACGCCAGGAAGCCTGACCGGCTTTTTTCTTCAGGATGGTGCAGCACATACTCATCGATACGGTTCAGCAGATAACCGGGCAGGGTGATGTTGAGCTTCTGGGCCTTACCCAGGTACTTGGTGATATCGATGTCCACTAGCGCCCATGTGCAACCAGCGTATTGCGGGTTGGCCGCATGCAGGGTGACGGTGTTGGCCGATGGAATTGGCGAACCGTCCTCAGCCAGAATCTCGAAGTGACCCTCTATGGCCTCTCGCGCCATCGCCATGGCCTCGTCCAGGTCGTCACCTGCGGAAAAGCAACCGGGAATATCCGGCACCTCAACGCCCCAGGCGTGCTTGTCATCGCCCATGGAAATCGCAATCGGGTAAAGCATTCAATCGTCCTCCGGAAAAGCGGGGCAACTGGGCGCCTGGAGAAGGGCCTGTTGCAAGATACTGATGGCCGTTTTCTTGAGCAGGTCCTTCTTGGGATGAGGAACCGTAACCAGCCCCGGTTTGGTCGGGTGTTTGAAGTGATGGTGACTGCCCCGGATCCGCACCAGGTACCACCCATCTGCAACAATTTGGCTTATCAAGAATCGGCTATTCACAACACCTCCATGGTGTTGTTGGTGGGTACTATACCTACTGTTCGGGAATGATCAACACTATAACCACCCTCGGCGACGGTTGGGGCTGGGATCTCTCGCTTTGAAGTCTAGAAGCGCAGTCATGGAAGGGCCGGAGAAGGCGGGTTGGCTTTATTTCGGGATGTGAGATTGGGTGGCTGATATCGACGTGGCGAGGGAGCTTGCTCCCGCTGGGCAGCGGAGCAGCCCCGGTTTTGAAGGTGCTCGCCACAAATCCAGAGGACTTACGACTGCTGCACAAACGTCAGCCGCACCGCAAAACCAATCAGCAGGCTCCCAAACAACCATTGCTGCGCGCGTTGGGCCGAAGGCGAGCGTTGGAGCCATCGCCCGAGTGCCACGCCGACCAATGCATAGGCGCTGTCGAACAGCAGGCCGACGCCGACCAGCACCACGCCAAGTATCGCAAACTGCCCCAACACGGGCCCGTCCCGCGGATCAATGAACTGCGGCAGCAACACCGAGCAAAACAGCAAGGCCTTGGGATTGAGCAGATTGGTCAGCAGACCGCGCTGGATCGCCTGAAGCCATTGCCGCTTTCCATTAGCAGCGGCGCCTCCTTCGAAGTTGGGCAACAAGGTGGTGCGCAAGCATTGAAACCCGAGCCAGGCCAGATAAGCCGCCCCGCCCAGGCGCACCACATCGAAGGTCCAGGGAGCAGTCTTGAACAACACCGAAAGCCCCATCGCTGCCAGCGCGACGTGACATGCCCGGGCAACGCCCAAGCCCCCCGCCGTCGCCAGCGCCGCGCCTTTGCCCTGACGGGCGCCGGTTTGCAGCACCAGGATCATGTCCGGCCCAGGCAACAGGTACGCCACCGTCAACGCCATGAAAAACAACCAGAGCCCCGTCATTGCATGCCCCCGCATTCAGTGGATTGGAAGTGCCAGTCTATGGCCGAAGGGCAGGGCAGGTGGTTGCGTAGTCAGCTTCTAAAGATTAGGAAATTGGCATAACCTGCCAAGTAATCGAGTCAGTAATCCGGATAATGCCAAATCATGAAACTTGACGCCTTCGACCGCAAAATCCTGACGGCATTGCAACGGGACGGCCGGCTGAGCAACGTGCAACTGGCCGAAGAAATAGGCTTGTCGCCGTCACCGTGCCTGCGGCGTGTGCGGATGCTCGAAGAGGCAGGGGTCATTCGCGGCTACCAAGCCGTCCTTGACCGCGACGAAGTGGGCCTGGGAATGACGATCTTTGTTGGCATCAAGGTCGAACGGCACACTGACGAGCGAGCCGAGGCGTTCCGTCAGGCGGTGACCGCGCTGCCCGAAGTGATTTCGGCGTTCCTGGTGTCAGGTGAGTCGGATTTTCTGCTGCAAGTCGTCGTGCCGGACTTGCGCGCCTATGACCGTTTTGTCACCAGCAAGCTGCTGAAGCTGCCGGGCGTCAGTGATATTCGCAGCAATTTTGCGATCAACACGGTGAAGGCGCCGGGGCCGTTGCCGTTGGGGCATCTGGCGGGGGAGTGAGGCGGTTTTCTGTCGTACGCAACGTGCTGTTTTTGCCTACAAGCCAAACGGGAATCACCCGCTGTCCATAACCGCCCATATAGGAAATAGTGCTCCGCAGACGCACTAAACGGCTGGCAATGAGCGATTGCAGTGGGCTGGTTCTCCCGGCATCGCAGAACAAAAAGCTCAGGGCAGTGGCTTAACCCTCAAAAGGAGGATGGATGCTCCAGAACGACCGCGATAATTTGGAACTCGATAAACTGCTGGTTGAAACCCGAAAGTTGTTGGCTGAGACTCGCAAGCTTACGGCCGAAGAAACCAAGCTGAAGCATGAAGCCTTATGGTATCCGTACGCCGTTGGGGCAGGGGTAATGACTGCCATTGTTGCCGTTGCGGGTTTTGGGATTAGAATCTGATCGCTGGTTTGCCACGATACGCCAATCACCCTAACGGTACTTGAGCTTTGGAAGTACACCGCTCAAATTGCTCGAAGTAGTTCAAGACCCAGCATGAGCCGCAGCCTCGGAGGAGAAAGAGACGTGTCCATACCTCGTGATTATCAAGCGAGCATCGAGCAACTGCATCAAGAGGTGGAAGCGTTAGCCGAAGAGATGAGACGCCCGGCTCCGACTACAATCCGGGTTACGTTGCTGCCGTTCAGCATCGGTGCTGCCTTCGCCCTGATCGTGCTTACCGTGGTCGCTTTTGTCGCAAAGCAGGTTTGATTCTCTTTGCCATTGCGATAAAAACCTGGCCATCATCGATTTCAAGGTACTTGGTGTAACCGTCAGCGACGGAAATTCCACAAATCCCAGACCAAAAAAAACCGGCCACCAAGAGCCGGTTTTTTTCGATCCCCCGTCAAAACCACCACGACGCAGGACCAGAATTCGATTGGAGCGGGTGAAGGGAATCGAACCCTCGTTATCAGCTTGGGAAGCTGGAGTAATGCCATTATACGACACCCGCTCAGAGCGGCTGACTTTGTACCAGATGTCGCTCGGGATTTGAAGTTTTTCTTTCCGGCCGGTCAGGTCATCCGTCTGCGCAAGCCTCAAAACAGAGCGGTCTTCGCGGGCAAGCCGGTTTGTCGGAGGCTTGTCCGCGATGACTTCTTTTCAGATCGCCACTGCATGGTAATCCTGCACCTGGCTGTAACGCGGTCGGCTAGCGTGGTGACTCGGCTTGAGGAAACCCAGCAACGCGTCGCGGCTGTCGCGGCAGGCGGCCTTGTGTTCCATGTCCAGGAAATGCCCGGTGGCTTGCAGCGTGGTGAAGGTGCTGTGCTGGACGTGATTGGCGAAGAGCCTGGCGTCGGTAGCTGAGGTGTACTCGTCCCATTCGCCGTTCAGGAAGAGCACCGGAACGTCGACCTTCTTGGCGGCATTGATGTAGCACTGCTGGTCGCTGTGGAGCACGTCGTTGATGTGAAAGTGCATCTGCCCGTATTCATGCTCGGCCAGGCTGCTGACGTGGCGATAGTTGAAACGCTTGAACAGCGGCGGCAGGTGCTTGCCGATGGTATTGTTGACCAGGTGCCCGACACGGTCGCCGTCCAGGCTGCTCAGGTAATCCACACCGCGCTCCAGATAGTCGCGCATCGGTGCATTGAGTACCGGTGAGAACGAGCTGATCACGGCTTTTTCGATGCGCCGCGGGCGTTGGGCCAGTGCCGTCAACGTGGCGGCGCCGCCCCATGAAAAGGACAACACGTGTTCGGCGGCGAAGTGGTCGATCAGCTCCAGGAGAATCTGCCCTTCGATTTCCTTTGTCAGCATTTTTTCGTGGCGGTTGTGAGCCTTGGACTTGCCCGCGTAGGGCTGGTCGTACAGCACAACGTTGAATTGCGGGTAGAGGTTCTTGACGGTCTGTGCAAACGACGCGGTGGTGGCCATCGAGCCGTTGACCAGAATGATGGTCTTTTGCGCGGCGTCTGCGCGATAGAACTCCGTGTAAACCCGATACTGACCCTGTATATCCAGCACAGCGATTTCTGGCCTCATGTCATAAGACTCCTGGCAAGCGGGTATGCGCGCAATGAGATTGCACGGGCAATGTGACAGGTAGGCATACGCCTGGAAGATAAGGCCCATGTCGATCCATGACAGTTGGTCGACGGGTATTGTTATGGCGGGCAGTTTGCCGGGGGATGAGGCGGAGCCTGGGGGCTCCAGCCGGCAAAAAGTTTCTTAGAGGTATGAGGTGACTCGTCGGTCACATTTCGGCCGACGGTTTGATTCAAGCAGGGGGGCGAGCGTTGCGCAAGTGCTCTTTGAAAATTGTCGGGCACTTCTGCCCAGCGGTCATTTCCTTCAGATCAGGCAGATTTCTTCAGCGCTCAGGGCGCGATACCCACCGGGCTCCAGATGGGAGTCCAACACCAGCGGCCCCATTCGTTCGCGATGCAGGCGCAGCACCTTGTTGTTGAAGTGACCGAACATGCGCTTGACCTGGTGATACCGACCTTCAACGATGCTCAACCGCGCGGACTTTGGGCCCAGCAGCGTCAGTTCCGCGGGTTGCGTGGTCAGGTCCTCGAAAGCGAAATACAGGCCCTGGGCAAAGGTGAGCGCGTATTCGGCAGTAATGGTCTGCTCGGTCTCGACGTAGTAGATCTTCGGCAGCTTGGTCTGCGGTTGGGTCAGGCGTCGCGACCAACTGCCGTCGTTGGTGATCAGCATCAGCCCGGTGGTATTGAAGTCCAGGCGGCCTGCGATGTGCAGGTCGTCCTTGTCCGGTTCGTCCAGCAAGTCGAGCACGGTGCGGTGCTGCGGATCGCGTGTGGCGCTGACGCAACCGGGCGGCTTGTGCAGCATGAAATACCGCGCCGGTCGGCCTGCTTGCAAGATTTCCCCGTCCACTTCGACGCGGCTGAATTCCCGCACCTGCGCTTGTGGCTCAGTGACGGTCTGGCCATCGATCTGCACCCGACGCGCCACCAGCAACAGGCGGACCTGCTGGCGATTGAAGCGCGGCAGGTTACTGAGGAAACGGTCGACACGCATGGGCAGTTCAGGCCAGGAAGCGGGGGGCGGGAATCTTACGCGATCGGTTGCGCATTGGCGCGCAATTGGTCGTCGACCTGGGCGCATCGCGGGCACAGGCAGGATTTGTCTCGCAATTCGGTCGGCAATGCCAAAAGCACAGCCGGGTCGATGCGCACGCCGTAGCACCAGCAGGCGCGGTCGGCGGTCTTCGGATCGGCGAGGGTGCAGTCGTTGGCGCCGCCGCAGGCCGGGCAATGATCAGGTTTATTCATAACTGGAGTGAGGCATTTCCACGCAGGTTCGGTTGCTGCCGGTCTGTCGGGCGCGTAGCAACGCATGATCGGCCCGGGACAACAGGCTATGCAAGGTGTCTTCATCCTGCAAGGTGGTCAGGCCGATGCTGACGGTGACCTGCAATTGCTTTGAGTTGCAAAAATAGCGCTGCAACGCGATGTGCTGGCGAATTTTCTCAGCGATCCTCAGGCCGTTCTGCCCATCGGTGTCCTTGAGTAGCAGGGCGAAGGCATCAGTGCCCCAGCGGCACACGATGTCCGAGTGCCGCAAGGTGGCGGTCAGGTCGCGAGCGAAACCACTCAATAACTGGTCGCTGGCAACGTGGCCGTGGCTGGCATCCAGTTGTTTGAAGTTATCCACCTCCAGCAGCAACGCGCTCAAGGGCTTGGGCTCGCGCTGGGCTTCATGCAGCGCTTGCACCGCCAGGAGGTCGAAGCCCCGGCGGTTGGGCAGTTCGGTCAAGCCATCGAGGATGGCCTGTGCGTCGATCCGGCGCTGGAAATTGGCGATCAGCCTATAAAGCACGACGAGCACCGCCACGGTGACCAGCAGGCCGATCAGCAAGTTGAAGTACAACGCCTTCACTATGTTGTCCTTGAGCGACGTGTTGGCGGCGTAATAAGCCAACAGCGAAGTCAGCAGGAAGGCGGCACCCAGCAAAATGGCGAGCATCAGCACCGGTGAGCGCTGGGCATGCAACGGCGAACGAAGCGACATGGCGATTCCCCAGGAGTGACCCGATGGAATCAGTTTAGTGGCCTTGTGGGAAAAGACAGTCGGATTTGCAGGTTTGCTAGATTGCGGCGAGGGATAAATTCCCTCGCCACAGGGTGCCGTTTACTGACGGGTAGTCAGGTAAGCCCGCCATCCGCCCAACTGGCTGATGTCCTCTGCGCCGTCCAGGCCATACGGCTCGCAGATGAAACCGCTTTCCCAGCGCCCATCGGCCAGTTGCACCTTGCCCAACCCAAGCGGTGCGGGAATACCGGTCAGGAACGAGCCCAACTCGCTGCTTGGCAGCTCCCAGACTTCCACTTCGATCGCCACGCCCCCCTCGCCAACGCGCAGCATGCCGGGGCGCAGGGGTGGGCCGCCCGCCAAGGCATAGAGGCGGTAATTCGGCGAGCTGTGGGTCGCCTCGATCAGCCGGGCGCCGCGTTGCTTGAGTTGCCAGTTCAATGCCAACCCCTCCAGATGCGCGCCGCACACCACCAGCCGTGCCCGATCATGGCGCGCCGGATTGGCGGGTGTCGGCAAGTCAGGCCGTTGTTGGCGCTGCAAGGCGTCGGCCACGCCCAGCAGGTATTGGTCGGTGAAGGCCCGGCCGAACAATGTCACGCCCCAAGGCAAGCCGTTGGCCATGAAGGCGCTGGGCACGGCGACGGCGGCGTAGTCCAGCAGGTTCATGAAATTGGTGTAGTAACCCAGTTCCGCATTGCGCAGTAGCGGTTCGGCCGCGAGTTCAGCGAGGGTCACCGGGCGTCCAATGGTCGGGGTGAGCACGCAGTCGAGTGTTTCCATCATTCGGTCGCACTGGGCCTTGAGCGCTTGCAAACGGTACTGGGCGCGGAAGGTATCCACGCCGGTCACGGTAGGCGCTTTCGCCAATACGGCGCGGATCACCGGCAGTACCGCGTTGGCGTCGCGCTCGATCAACTCCCCGGCGACGCTGTAGCGCTCGGCAACCCAAGGTCCCTCGTAGAGCAAGCGCGCGGCTTCGAGGAAGGGCGACAAATCCAGCTCGACGGCTTCGCCGCCCAGGCGTTCGAGGCGCTCGATGGCGTCGTGGAACAACCGTGGGCCTTCGTCGCAGCCGAAAAACGCCAGGTCTTGCCGACGAGGCACGCCGAAGCGAAAGCGTCGGGGCGTGCCGAACGCCGAGCCGTCGTTCCATTGTGGGTTCTGACGGCTGTATTCGTCGCGCGGGTCGAGATGTGAGGTCAATGCCAACAGCTGACTGGCTTCGCGCGCCGTCGCGGTGAATGTCGTCACGCAATCCAGTGTCCGGCAGGCCGGCACCACGCCGGCGGTGGAAATCAGGCCCTTGGTGGCTTTCAGTCCGACCAGGTTGTTCAGCGCAGCAGGCACCCGCCCGGAGCCTGCGGTGTCGGTGCCCAGCGCAAGACTTGCCACGCCCAGGGCCACCGCCAGCGGCGAGCCGGCACTCGAGCCACCGGCCGGATAGTCCGCCAACACGCTGTTGCGACAGGCACCGTAAGGGGTGCGGGTGCCGTTGAGCCCGGTGGCGAATTGATCGAGGTTGGTCTTGCCCAAGGGAATGGCGCCCAGGGCCAACAACTGCTCGACCACCGTGGCCGAACGTTGCGGCACGTAGGCAAACGTCGGGCAGGCGGCGGTGGTGGGAATGCCGGCCAGATCGATGTTGTCCTTGATGGCGAACGGCACACCGTACAACGGCAGGCTCTCCAGGTCGCGGCTTTCCAATGCCGCCAGATAGGGTTCCAGTTCCTCGGGGGACAGCAGATGGATGAACAGGTGATAGTCCGGGTCGAGGGCGGCGGCCTTTTCCCGCAGGGCCAGCAGCAACTGGCGCGGTGTCGTTTCGCCGTTGCGGTAGGCGTCGCGCAGGTTGTCCAGGCGCAGAGAGAGTTTCATCGCGTTAATCCTTTGATTGAGTTCAGTCACGTTCCAGCACCACCACACGCTGTCCAGCGCGAACCGCCGAACCGGGTTGGACGCGTACTTCGCGTACCACACCGGCCATTGGCGCAAGCACCGGGATCTCCATTTTCATGGACTCCAGAATCACCAGTACGTCACCGGCGGCGACCCGCGTACCGACTTGCACCTGGACTTGCCAGAGATTGCCGGCGATGTGGCTCTCGACGCTCAGTTGGCCCTCGCCCAGCAATGCCTCTTCGCTCGGCGCGGGCGACGGCTCCTCGCTGTCGAAATGCGCCTGGCCGCTGGCAATCCAGCGCTCGCGCTCGGCATTGAAGGCCTGTTGCTGCTGTTGGCGGAACGCGCCGATGCTGTCCGCTTCCCGGGCCAGGAAATGTTGGTAGTCAGCAAGGTTGAGTTGGCTGTGCTCGATCTGCAGGTCGAAGCGGCCCAGCGGGAAATCCCGGCGGATGCGCAACAGTTCATCGGCACTGACCGGGTAGAAGCGGATCTGATCGAAGAACCGCAGCAGCCAGGGCTTGCCATCAAACGCGGCAACGGCCCGATAACGATTCCACATCTGCAACGTGCGCCCGACGAACTGATAGCCGCCGGGACCTTCCATGCCGTACACGCACATATAGGCGCCACCGATGCCCACCGAGTTTTCCGCGGTCCAGGTCCGGGCCGGGTTGTATTTGGTGGTGACCAGTCGATGGCGCGGGTCGAGCGGCGTAGCGACCGGTGCGCCGAGATAGACATCGCCCAGACCCATCACCAGATAGCTGGCGTCGAACACGGTGCGTTGCACTTCGTCGAGGTTCGGCAGGTCGTTGATGCGGCGGATGAATTCCAGGTTGCTGGGGCACCACGGGGCATCCTTGCGCACGGTGGTCATGTATTTTTCGATGGCCAGTTGGCAGGCCGGGTCATCCCAGGACAGTGGCAGGTGGACGATGCGCGACGGCACTTGCAGATCTTGCGCGGCGCACACGGCGTCCCATTCTCCCGCGACGATCACCAGCAGATTGGCCAGCGACAATTGCTCAGGCTGGTAATGAACTTGCAGCGAGCGGATGCCCGGCGTCAGGTCAATCACACCGTGCAGGTGTTTTTGTTGCACCGCTTGCATCAAGGCGTGGGCGCGGAAGCGCAACACCAGGTTGAGTTCAGGCGCGCCGATTTCCAGCAGCAGGTGGGTGTCGCCAGACAATCTAGCCACCAGGCGGGTATCGTCCTGGCCGATATCCAATACCACCGGCGACAACAGTGTTTGTGTATCCCCAGAATCCGTGGCGAGGGAGAAGTCCGTTACCAGTGATCGCGCGGTCGATATATCCACTGGCACAAACTGCACCTTGTCCCCGGCCTTGAGCTGCCCCAACTGCCACAGGTCCGCCTCGATCACCGTTACCGGGCAGACGAAACCACCCAGGCTCGGGCCGTCGGGGCCGAGGATGACGGGCATGTCGCCGGTGAAATCCACGGCGCCGATGGCATACGGGTTGTCGTGGATATTGGAGGGGTGCAGGCCCGCTTCGCCGCCGTCGGCACGCACCCACTCGGGTTTCGGCCCAATCAGTCGCACGCCGGTTCGGCTGGAATTGAAATGCACCTCCCATGACGTTTCGAAAAACGTCTGGATGTAGCGTTCGGTGAAATATTCCGGCGCGCCATGGGGGCCGTAGATCACGCGGATCTGCCGCACGGCTGGCAATGACAGAGGCGGCTCGTTCACTGTCGGGAACGCGGCGCGCTCATCCAGCGCAGCCAGGTGCAGCACATCGCCGGTGCACAGCGCGCGTCCGCCATGGCCGCCGAATTGGCCGAGGGTGAAGGTGCTTTTGCTGCCGAGGTAGTCCGGCACTTGCAAGCCACCTTGCAGGCACAAATAACTGCGCGCCCCGGCGCCACTGATGGTGCCCAGGGCCAGGGTTGCCCCGGCCGTGATCGAGAGCGGGGTGTTCATCGGCACCGCTTCGCCGTCCAAGGCCAGGGCAATCTGCGCACCGGTCACCGCCACCCGGGCGTTGCAGTTGAAACGCAGCAACGGTCCGCTCATGGTGATTTCCAACGCCGCCGCACCTTCGTCATTGCCCAGCAAGCGATTGCCCGCGCGCAGCGAACGGCTGTCCATCGGCCCTGACGGCGGCACGCCCACGGCCCAATACCCGAGGCGGCCGGGGTAGTCCTGGACACTGGTCTGGGTGCCGGGGCTGAGCACTTCGAACGTGTTGGCGCGGTAGGCCAGGGTTTCCAGGCAGCGCGTCCAGGGCTGGCCGTTGGCGAAGGGCGCGTCGAGAAGAATCTGCTGCAAGTAGGTGCGGTTGGTTTCGACGCCGTATAGCAAGCTGTCGTCCAGCGCTTGGTGCAGCCCCAGGCGCGCCTGCTCGCGGGTCGGTGCCCAGCGAATGATCTTGGCGATCATCGGGTCGAAGTAGGGCGGGATCTGGCAACCAGCCTCCACCCACGTGTCGATGCGCAGCCCTTTACCGTCGGCCTGTGGCAATTCCACGGCGGTCAGCAGGCCCGGGCTCGGCTGGAAATCCCGGCCCGGGTCCTCTGCATACAGGCGTGCCTGGATCGCGTGGCCGCAGGCTTTCAGGCCCTGGCCCAGTTCGCTCAAGGGGGGCAGATCACCGGCGGCCAGTTGAACCATCCAGCGCACCAGGTCCACGCCCCATACCTGCTCGGTAACGCCGTGCTCCACCTGCAGGCGCGTGTTCACTTCCAGGAAATAGAAGCGTCCGGCGTCACTGTCGTAGACGAACTCCACGGTGCCCGCGCTGCGGTAGTCCACGGCCTGGGCCAGTTTGATCGCTGCTGCGCAGAGTTCCTCGGCCATGCCTTCGGGCAGGTTGGGCGCCGGGGTTTCCTCGATGACTTTCTGGTTGCGCCGTTGCACCGAGCAGTCACGCACGCCCAGGGCTATCACTTGGCCCTGGCCGTCGCCGAACACTTGCACCTCAAGGTGTCGCGCCCGTTCGATATACTTTTCGATGAACACGCCGGCGTCGCTGAAATTGTTCTGCCCCAGGCGCTTGACCGCTTCGAAGGATTCGCTCAACTCGGCGGCGCTGCGGCACACTCGCATGCCGATCCCTCCACCGCCGGCCGTGCTTTTGAGCATCACCGGGTAACCCACCTGTGAACCTGCCTGCAACGCGGCGTCGAGGCTGTCGAGCAGTTCGGTGCCTTCGAGCATTGGCACGCCGTGCTGCCGCGCCAGGGCGCGCGCGGTGTGCTTGAGGCCGAACACGCGCAGTTGCTCGGGCGTCGGGCCGATGAAGGCGATACCGGCCGCCTCGCAGGCCTCGGCGAAAGCGGCGTTTTCCGAGAGAAAACCGTAGCCGGGATGAATCGCCGTCGCACCGCTGCTTTTGGCGATCGCCAGGAGCTTGTCCACCGCCAGGTAAGTGCCCGCCGCCGCGCCTTCGCCCAGGCAATGGGCTTCGTCGGCATGGAGGATGTGCAGGCTGGCTTCGTCGGCTTGGGCGTACACCGCGACGCCTCGGACCTCCAACTCACGCAAGGTCCGCAGGATGCGGCAGGCGATGGCGCCGCGGTTGGCGATAAGGATTTTTTCGAACATGGCATTGCCCCCTCAGGCATGCGTGCCGCCTGAACTGGGATGCGGGCCGTCCCGCAGTTTTTGATGGCCGCCGGGGTCGTCCCCGGCGGCAAACCTTCCTTAAAAAACACCGCCATTCTGTGTCTATTTGATGCACTGCCCCGACCGGCTCTGGCACAACACAAACAGCCAGCGGCGCAGGCGTGCGAGCTTCAGTTCCATATCAAAAGCTCCGCTGGCGTGGGGTTGTAGGCATTGCACGGGTTGTTCAGTTGCGGGCAGTTGGAGATCAGGACGATCACGTCCATTTCGGCCCGCAGGTCGACGTATTTCCCCGGCGCCGAGATCCCGTCTTCAAAGGTCAGGCCGCCATCGGCGGTGACCGGCACGTTCATGAAGAAGTTGATGTTCGGCCCGATGTCGCCCTTGCCCAGCCGACCGTCGTGGGCGCAGGCCCGCAGGTAGTTGTCGCGGCAGCTGTGCATGTAGCGTTTTTCCAGGGCGTAGCGCACGGTGTTGCTTTCCTGGGCACAGGCGCCGCCGAGGGTGTCGTGGCGTCCGCAGGTGTCTTCGACGATGGTCAGCATCGGCCGGCCGAGGTTGGAATACAGCACACTGCCAACGCCCAGGTAAACGCTGTTCTGCCGACGCAAGGTGCGTTGCACGTCGTAGCGTTCCCTGGGATTGGCCAGGCTGTAGAACAGCGTATCGACCGCCTGGTTGCCTTCCAGGTCAAGAATGCGCAAGGTCTGGCCGGCCTTGACCTCGGTCAGCCAAGGTTCCCCGGCGGGAATCGTGGCGCGGTAGGCGGCGGTCTCGGGTTGCTTGTGTGCGGTGGCGATGGACAGTGACATGGCGACGATCCTCAGGCGAACAGGCGGTCGGTGTTGATGAAGCCGCGCTGATTTTCCGGGCGCGATTGGCGGCAGTGTTCGGCGACGCTGGGGTTGGCGTTCATCCAACTGAGCTTGAGCGGCTGCGGGGCGTATTGCGGGTTCGGGTCCATCGGGTGCTGCAGCGCGGTCAGCACCACCAAGGTATCCATCGGCGCGTACAACTCGATGTAGTCGCCGGCCTTGGAGTTGCCTTCCACAAAGTGAAAACCTCCGGCTTCGTCGACGTCGACACGGCTGAAGAGGTTGAGGGTCATGAGTAGGTCGGACAGGCCCAGTCCCCATTTGCCCAGTTCCACCAGCAGGTTGTCGGCGCCGTTGCGAAAGAAACCGTTGCGCAGTTCCTGATAGCGGCCCTGACCATACTTTTCAGCGACTTCTTCGGCGCAGAGCACACCGCCAAAACTGTCGCTCCAACCACAGGTGTCAGCGGTGATTGCAGCGAGTACCCGGCCCATGTCCGAGTAAAGGCAATGACCGGCGGTGAGCTTGGCGGTGTGTTGGCACTTGAGGCTGTCCGGCAGGTTAAGGCGTTCGGTTTTTTCGTTGGCGTTGAGCAGTGTCAGGCTCACGTTGGCGCCACTGCGCAGATCGGTCAGGCGCAGCAGTTGGCCGCGCTTGAGCACGAACGAGCGATGGCCGCCACCGGGCAACATTTCTTCAGCGAAGGGAGGAAACAGCTGGATCGAATCGGTCATGGAAAATCTCCTTTCAAGCGATACGCAACGTGCCGGCCAGTTCGGCGGGCAGGGCGTCGACGGCGGCACGGGCGGTGCGGCGGTCGCTGTTCAATGGAATGTCGTAGGTGATGCGTGCGCCATAGGCGCCGGGGGCGTGCGGATCGACGCGGACCTTGTCGAACACCAGCAGGCGCGTGCCGAGGCTGAAGCCTTCGGACAGGTCGTGGGTGACCATGAACACCGTCAGTTGGGTCTCGCGCCACAGCGCCAGCAGCAAGGCATGCATGTCTTTGCGGATGCCCGGGTCGAGGGCGCCGAAGGGCTCGTCCAGCAGCAGGACACGCGGCTTCATGATCAGGGCTTGGGCAATCGCCAGTCGCTGCTGCATGCCGCCGGAGAGCTGCGCCGGGTATTTGTCCAACGCGTGGCCGAGGCCGACCTTGTCCAACAGTTGCGCAGCCTCTTCGCGAGCCCGGCGCTTGGCACTGCCGAACAAACGCCCCAGCAACGGCGAGCGCGGCAACTCCAAGCCCAGGGCCACGTTGTCCAGTACCGTCAGGTGCGGGAACACCGAATAACGCTGGAACACCACGCCCCGGCTGGCATCCGGCTCGCCCGCCAAGGGTTCCCCGTCCAGCAGGATCTGTCCGCGACTGGCGCGTTCCTGGCCCAGTAGCAAGCGCAGGAAGGTCGACTTGCCGCAACCCGATGCGCCCACCAAGGTGCAGAACTCACCCTCGGCGACACTCAGGTTCAAGCGTTCCAGCACGACTTGGTCGGCATACTGTTGCCAGACATTGTTCACAGTAATGAAGCTCATGCCTTCGCCCCCTCGTACCAAGGGAACGCTCGCTGGGTCAGGCGCTTGAGGCCCCAGTCCATCAGCCAGGCGAGCAGGGTGATCCACACCACGTACGGCAGGATCACGTCCATCGCCAGGTAACGGCGCACGAGGAAAATTCGATAGCCCAGCCCATCGGTGGAAGCGATGGCTTCGGCGGCGATCAGGAACAGCCAGGCCGAACCCAGCATCAGCCGCAGGGAAATCAGCAAGCGTGGCAGCAGTTGCGGCAGCACCACGCGCAGGATCAGGGTCCAGGTCGATGCGCCGAGGGTCTGGGCCTTGATCAGCAGCTCACGGGGAATTTCCCGGGCGCGCTGTTCCAGATCCCGTGCCAGGCACGGCGTGATGCCGATCACGATCAGCATCACTTTAGACAGTTCCCCCAGGCCAAAGACGATGAAAAGGATCGGCAGGATCGCCAATGGCGGCACCATCGACACCACAGTGAGCAACGGCGACAGCGGCGCGCCAAACAGCGGTAGCGTGCCGGCGGCGATGCCCAGGCATAACCCGGCCAGGGCGCTGATGCCCAGGCCGATCGCCAACCGGCGCAGGCTCGACGCAGTGTCCTGCCAGAGCAGGTAGTCGCCGCTGCGGGCATCGGCGGTAAAGGCCAGGCGTTTAACTGCATCGGCCATTTGCACGGCGCTGGGCAGGAGCTTGTCGTTGGGGTTGTCCGTCAACCGTTCGGCCGAGCCCATGAAGTAGGCGAACAGCACCAGCGCGAAGGGCAGGATCACCAACAACAGACGGCTGGGACGATCCGGGTAGCGGTTGATCAGGCGCATGCCAGGTCCTCCGGTTTACAGCTTGGCGTCGGCGGCCAGCTGTACGTAGGTTGGGTCAAAGCGCAGCTTGAGGTTGGCCTTGTCGCCGAGGGTCACGCCATTGGCGAACGTCATGCCGACCGCGTCGGTGCTCTTGGCGCCTTCGCCCAACAAGCCGTGCTTGAACGAGAACTCGGCGACTTTGCCCATGGTGGCGGGCAGTTGCTCGCTGGTGACGAAGGCCAGCGCTTCCTTGGGCGTGGCGAACAGCTTGGTGGTGTCCAGTTGCGCCTGGAAACCTTTGAGATCAGTGCCCGACGCTTTGGCCATGTGTTCCAGCGCAGCGTTGGCGGCGGCGTTCTTGGCGTTCATCAGCGCCACCACTTCGAACCAGGCGCCGGTCAAGGCCTTGCCGAGGGCCGGGTTGTCCTTCAGGGTCTGGGTGTTGACCACCATCATGTCCATGATCTCGCCGGGAACCTGGCTGGAATTGAACACTTCGCTCACGCCCGGCTGGGCCTTGATGTCCGAGAGCATCGGGTTCCAGGTGGTGACGGCCTTGACCTGGTCGGTGTTGAAGGCGGCGGAGATATCGGCATCGGAGGTATTGACGACTTTCAGGTCTTTTTCGGCGAGGCCAACTGAATCCAGGGCGCGCGCCAGCAGGTAATGGGACACCGACAGCTCCACCAGGTTGACGTCCATGCCCTTGAGGTCGGCGACTTTCTTGCCCTCGCCCTTGAGGACGATGCCGTCGTTGCCGTTGGAGAAATCGCTGACGATCAGCGCGGTGCTGTCCACGCCACCGGCGGCGGGAATGGTCAGGGCATCCATGTTGGTCATGGTGCAGCCGTCGAACTGACCGGCGGTGTACTGGTTGATGGATTCGACGTAGTCGTTGAGCTGCACGACATCGATCTTGATGCCGTATTTTTTTGCCCATTTATCGACGATGCCTTGGCTGCCGGCGTATTCCCAAGGCATCCAGCCGGCGTAGATGGTCCAGCAGACGCTGAAGTGGTCTTTTTGCGCGGCGGCAGACGAGAAGCTCATGAGAGCCGAGAGGGCGGCGAGGAGCAGGGCGGACAGACGAAGCTTGAACATGGTGGTTCTCCAGTTGATCAAGGGCGGACAGGAGCAACGCGGCACCGCGAACGGTGGCTTGTCTCCCGGGCTTTTGTCCCGCCGTGTAACCTCAACTGGAGGTCGCCAACTCTCGGACCAGCCACTCGCCAGAGGCGAGCCGGAACCCTAGTCAGCCATTGCAAATTGTGGTGCCGCGAACCTGTGATGACTCCTGCACGGAGTTGTTAAAGCGAGAGACGTGCCAATTCGAGTAAAGGCCCGGCCCAGAGAGGTCGCAGATTTGGCTGGCATGGCTGTGCGCAGATTTATGCGTGGTTGTGGTGCCGATGCGCACCGGAATAGGGCGACGAGTGACATGTTTCGAGTTGTTGCCGCGTCGCACCAGATTCCGAATTCACTGTCAGATTAATCGTCAGTCACCCCAATAGATGACTGCCGCCCATCAGCGTCGCTGGTGTGGCCCATTCGCGGTCCAGGAGGCCGCCATGTATCGACGACTACTCCTCATTGCGTTTCTTGGTCTGACTCTTTCGGCATGCGTGCCTTACTACGACGGAGACTCGAGCTACTACCGTTCAGAGGTCTACACCTCACCGGCGCCGGTTTATTACAGCGGCGGCTATTATTCGGCACCACGGCGTTATTACGCGCCACGGTATTACCAACCGGCACCCCGTTATTACTCGGCGCCGCGCTATTACCAACAGGGCCCGCGCTATTACTCGCCACCGCGAGCAGCGTACCGGCCTTATCCACACCGGGGCGGTTGGGACGGTCGCGATCGGGGTGGCTGGAATGACGACCGGCGTGGCCGGGGTGGGCGTGACCGCGGACATGACCATCGAGGACGTGGTCATGATGGGCGGGGCCATGATGGACGGGGCCACCATCGGTAATGGACAAACAATAAAAAAGCGGCGCATGAAGCACCGCTTTTTTATTGCCCAAGGGATTTATTCGTTGGATAAATCCGCCAACGGATGCCGACCCTCCCAGACCTTGTGAAAGTGGGCCTCGACCGCCGCTTCCGGTACATGATTGATGTCCGGCCAGTGCCAGCGGGGCTTGTGATCCTTATCAATCAGGCGCGCTCGCACCCCTTCGCTGAATTCCGGATGACGGCAGCAGTTCAGGCTCAGGGTGTATTCCATGCGGAACACGCCGGCCAACGACAAATGCCGCGCCCGGCTGATCTGCTCCCAGACCAGGTGCGCCGTCAGCGGTGAGCCTTCGGTCATGGTCTTGGCCGCACGGGCGATCAGTGGGTCTGGATGGTCCACCAGCAAACCCAGGGCCTTCCAGGCGCAGCGGACATCGCTGACGTCCAGCCATTCGTCGATTTTCTGCCGACGGGGCAACCACTGGGCTTCGGGCAACTGGGCCAGCGCTTCTTGCTGCAAGGCCTTGAGCAGACTGTTGAGTTGCATCTCGGTCTGTTCCTGCCAGTTGAGCTGCAACAATCCTTCGATGAGGTCGTCCTGCTGCTCATCGAGTAGAAACCGATCGGCCAGGCCCAGGTCGATGGCGTCGCGCGCGTTCATGTGGGCACCGGTCAGGCCGAGGAACAGGCCAAGCTTGCCTGGCAGGCGCGACAGGAACCAACTGGCGCCGACGTCCGGATACAAGCCGATACTGATTTCCGGCATCGCCAGGCGACTGCTCGGCGTGACGATTCGCGTGCTCGCGCCTTGCAGCAATCCCATGCCGCCGCCGAGCACGTAGCCGTGGCCCCAGCACAGCAAAGGCTTGGGGTAGGTATGGAGGTTGAAGTCCAAGCGATATTCTGCGGCGAAAAATTGCGCGGCCAGCGGCGGCACCTCGCCAGGGTGGGCGCGGCAGGCCTCCACCAGACTGCGGACCTCGCCGCCGGCACAAAATGCTTTGGCACCGTTGCCACGTAGCAGCACGCAGACTATCTGCGGTTCTTTGGCCCACGCGTCAAGACGATCGCGCAGGGCGTTGATCATTGGCAGGGACAGGGCGTTCAAGGATTTTTCGGCGTCCAGGGTGGCGACGCCCAGGCGCGCGCCATTGATGCCGGTGAGTTCTTCGAAGTGCAGATTCATCGTGACCTCGATCAGAAATTGAACCATCAGTATGACTGCTGTGGGAGAAAGTGCCGGATCCGCGTCAGATCAATTGACAAGCCTTGTGGGCTTTCCTAGGGTGCGCCCATTGTTTTTACCGGGTACAACCATGACCGCTGACGACCGTATCAAACTCGAACCCAGCTGGAAGCAGGCACTGCGTGCCGAGTTCGACCAGCCCTACATGGCAGAGTTGCGTGAGTTCCTGCGCGGTGAATACGCAGCCGGCAAGGAGATTTATCCGCCGGCCCCGCTGATTTTCAACGCCCTCAATTCCACTCCGCTGGACAAGGTCAAGGTCGTGATCCTCGGCCAGGACCCCTATCACGGCCCGGGCCAGGCCCATGGCCTGTGCTTCTCGGTGCAGCCGGGGGTGCCGACACCACCTTCGCTGGTGAACATCTACAAGGAGTTGAAGCGCGACCTGAACATCGATATCCCCAACCACGGCTATCTGCAAAGCTGGGCCGACCAGGGCGTGTTGCTGCTCAATACCACCCTGACCGTGGAGCGCGCCAATGCCAACGCCCACGCGAAGAAAGGTTGGCAGCATTTTACCGACAGGGTCATCGAGGTGGTCAGTGAACACCAGTCGCACTTGGTGTTCCTGCTGTGGGGCGCCCATGCCCAGAGCAAGCAGAAGCTGATCGATGCGACCAAGCACCTGGTGTTGACCTCGGTCCATCCGTCACCGCTATCGGCCCATCGGGGCTTTATCGGCTGCGGACATTTCAGCCGGACCAACAAGTTTCTCGAGCAGCATGGCGAGAGGCCGATCGAATGGCGGTTGCCACCGGTTTGATGCGCTAGCCGGGCGGGCGCCATCGTCGGAACGCCGCCCGGAGCAAGCTCGCTCCCACAGATTCTAGGGCAACACAAGTCTCTGTGGGAGCGAGCTTGCTCGCGATGAAGGCCACTCGGTCTACAGGTCCGAACCCGGCCTGCGCATCCAATACCGGAACAACGGCTCCGCCAGGAACAGCACGAACAGCAGCCGCATGACCTGCAACGCCGTCACCAAGGGCACCGACAGTTGCAGCGTTTCCGCCGTCAGGCTCATTTCCGCGATGCCGCCGGGCATCATGCCCAACGTCAACGAACGCAGATCCAGGTGGGTCAAGGTACTCAAGCCAAGGGCTGCAAGTGTGGCGATCAGCATCGTCAACACCGTGCCAACCAACGTGCGGCCCATGAACGACGGTGCCCGACGAAAGAACTGCCGGTTGAAATGACATCCTAACCCGCTGCCGATCAGCCACTGGCCAAGCTGACTGGCGCCGTCGGGCAGGCCGATGTGCAAATCCCAGCCGATGCTCACCGCCGCGCTGACCAGCAACGGACCGAACAACCATGGGTTGGGCTGGCGCAGCCGTTCCCAGATCCAGGCGAGCAGGGCACCGGCCGGGAACAGGATCGCCAGCCACAACCAATCCACCGTGGTGGCATGTTGCACGGGGGTGCCCTCGCCCAGCAGATATTTGAAAGCGGCCGGCACGCACAGCACCACCACCAGCACCCGAAGGCTCTGGCCCGCCGCAACACGGCTGAGGTCCGCACCGTTGCGGGCACCGAGGTTGACCATTTCGCCGGAACCGCCCGGCATACTGGAAAAGAAAGCGGTGGCGCGGTCTTCGCCAGTGCGGCGCATCAGCCACACGCTCACCACGCTCGACACGCTGGTGACCAGCGCGCCGAAGAAGATCAGGCCGAAGTGGCTCAGGACTTGTTCCATCACCACCGGCGTGAAATGCAAACCGATGCCGATACCCACCACCCATTGGCCGCATTTGCGGCCGCCGGGGATTTCCATCAATTGCCATGGGGTCAGGCAGCGCACCAGGATGATCGCCAACAGCGAGCCGACCATCCAGGGCAAGGGCCAGCCGATCAGGCTGGCCAGATAACCGCCGGCCAGACCGACCAGCGGTGTTCCCCACCATTTTCTGAAGGTTGTTGCCTCAGACATTGGCCAGGGCACGACGCTGGGCGCTGCGACGACGCCAGATGCGCAACAGTGGCAGGAACAGCATGATCGCCGTCAGGACCCAGCAACCGAAGGTGATCGGGCTGGACCAGAGGATTTCCAGTGCACCGTTGGAGATCGACAACGCACGACGCAGGTTCTGCTCCATCAGGCCGCCGAGGATGAAACCCAGCAGCACGGGCGACAGCGGGAATTCCAACTTGCGCAGGATGTAGCCGAAGATACCGATGCCGATCATCAGGAACAGGTCGAACGTGGTGGCGTGCACCGCATAGACACCGATGCCCGTGATGATTGCGATCACGGGCACCAGCGCCCAGTTCGGCACGGCCAGGATGCGGGTGAAGACGCGGATCATCGGGATGTTGAGGATCACCAGCATGACGTTGGCGACGAACAACGAGGCGATCAGGCCCCAGACGATATCCGGTTGCTGTTGGAACAGCAGCGGGCCGGGTGTGATGTTGTACAGCGACAACGCGCCGATCATCACTGCGGTGGTGCCCGAACCGGGAACGCCGAGAGTCAGCATCGGTACGAGTGCGCCGCAGGCTGCGCCGCCGATGGCGGTTTCCGGGGCCGCGAGGCCGCGCTTGTCGCCCTGGCCGAACGTACCGCTGGCACCGGCCATGCGTTTTTCAGTCATGTAGGCCACGGCACTGGCCAAGGTGGCGCCGGCACCTGGCAAGACGCCCATGATGAAACCGAGCACGCCGCAGCGCATGTTCACCCAGAACACCGAGGCCGCTTCCTTGACGTTGAACATCATGCGTCCGGTGGCTTTCACCGCTTCCTGGCCGCGATGGGTCTTTTCCAGCAGCAACAGGATCTCGCTGATGGAGAACAGGCCCAGCACCAGTACGACGAACTGGATGCCATCGGTCAAATGAATGTTGTCGCCGGTGAAGCGGTAGACGCCGCTGTTGGCGTCGATGCCGACGCACGACAGGAACAGGCCAATCAGTGCCGCGATAAACGTCTTCAGCGGGCGATCGCCAGCCATGCCGCCCAGGCAGACGATGGCAAACACCATCAATACGAAGTATTCCGCCGGTCCGAAGGCAATGGCCCATTTGGCCAGCAAGGGAGCAAACAGCACCATCCCGCAGGTGGCGATGAGCGCGCCGAGGAACGAACTCCACGCCGACAGTGACAAGGCGACCCCGGCCAGGCCTTGGCGAGCCATTGGATAGCCGTCCAGCGTGGTCATTACAGTGGACGCTTCGCCCGGGATGTTGAGCAGGATCGAGCTGATACGCCCGCCGTATTCACAGCCCAGGTAAACGGCCGCCAACAGGATCAACGCCGACTCCGGCGGCAGGCCCAGGGCGAAGGCGATCGGGATCAGCAGCGCCACGCCGTTGATCGGGCCCAGGCCCGGCAGCAGGCCGACCACGGTGCCGATCAGGGTGCCGGTCAGTGCCGTGACCAGGTTGTAGGGGGTCAGTGCAACGCCAAAACCCTGGCCGAGATAATTCAGGGTATCCATATCAATTCTCCAGGACGTCGAGCAGGCCCAGGGGCAGCGGCACGTCCATCAGCTTGTCGAACAACAGATAAAGACCAATGGCCATCAGGCTGATGATCACCACGCTAGGTACCCAGCGGCCGCCATACAGGCGCGCCATCGGCACACCGGTGACAATGCTGGCGAGGATGAAGCCCAGGGGTTCGAAGGTCCCGGCGAAGACCAACAGGAGCAACACGCAGATGCCGATTTTCTGCAGGGTTTCGCGGTCCAGTTGGGGGTCGTCCTCGCTGTGTACGACGGGCGTGGGGCGAAACAGCATGTACAGCAGCGCCAGCCCCATCAGCCCGATGATCAGCAGGGGAAAGGCACGCGGGCCGACGGGTTCATAGGAAAAGGCGGCCTGATAAGGCCAGGCCATCAGCGCCAGGCCGATGCAGGCCAGCAGCAGCACTGCGGCAACAATACGTTGGATGACGAACATGACTAACTCCTGGGCGGCGCCGGTTGTACCAGCGCCGCCGCGAGAACAGAGGCGATTACTGGATCAGGCCGAACTCTTTGGCCAGCACCTTGTAGTCGGCCACTTGTTTCTTCACGTAGGCATCGAGCTCCGGACCGGTCATGGCGAACGGGAACAGTTCGCGCTGGTCGCGCAGTTTGGCGAAGTCTTCGGAGGCCAGCAGCTTGTCGAAGGCGTTTTTCCACCATTCGTATTCTTCATCGGTGACCTTCGGGCCCAGGTAGAAGCCACGTACCACCGGCCAGCGAATGTCGTAGCCTTGTTCCACGGCGGTCGGGATGTCTTTCATTTCCGGCTCGTCCAGGCGTTTGTCGGAGAACACCGCCAGCAGACGCATGTCGCCGCTCAGGATATGTGGCATGGAGTCGGAGATGTCAGTACTGCCCACCTGGATATGGCCGCCGAGCAGGGCGGTCGCGATTTCACCGCCGCCTTCAAGGGCCACATAACGCAGTTTGCGCGGGTCGATGCCGGCAGCCTTGGCGATCAACGCGGTCTGCATCCAGTCCTGGCTGCCGACGGTGCCGCCGGAGCCGATCACCACCGAGCCAGGATCTTTCTTCAGGGCCTGTACCAGATCGTCGAGATTTTTGTAGGGCGAATCGCTTTTCACGGCGATGGCGCCATAGCTGGTGCCGACGGCAGCGAGCCAGCGCACATTGGTTTCATCAAAACGGCCAAACTTGCCTTGAGCCAGGTTCAGCAACGAGCCACTGGACCAGGCCACCAGCGTGCCGGCGTCGGCCGGGCGTTGTGCGACCACTGCGTTGTAGGCCACCGCGCCGACACCGCCGGGCATGTAGGTGACGCGCATCGGCTTGGTCAGCAGCTTTTCATTGACCAGTGCGCTTTGCGCCAGTTTGCAGGTCAGGTCGAAACCACCACCTGGAGCGGCGGGGGCGATGCATTCCGGGCGCTTCGGCTCTTTGGCTGGATCAGCGGCGAGCGTTGGCCCGGCGAGCATCAGGCATCCGACGGCGAGGGCTACTTTACGCAGTGCTAGGTTCATTTTCGTCTCCACAGGAGTTGTTGTTTTGTGTTTCAAATCAGGCTTCGAAGAGCATGTACGGTGCAGACCCGCGAACGCGTTTCAAAGACGCGGCAGTTCGGTCTGCGCAGCGGCACAGGCAAGGGTAGTCTGGTTGAGGCAGGAAAGGCGGGTGGGCATTGAAGCCAGGAGCTGTAGGGACAGCATGATGAATACTCCGCTTATTGTTTTTATTCGGCGAAAACGCTTCGAGGCGTTTTTCGTTTCGCGAGGTGTTTCGCGACCGGCAGTCGAAACTGTCCGTGGAGCGACTCTAGCGGCCCAACCTTTCGCTAACCTTTCAAAAGCTTTCAGGATGATTTTTGGCTTCACAGTGGCGGATGCGGCTGTAAACTCCGCGCCAAAGAATGGCGCCGGCCATCCCTGAATCGAGGAAAAACCCATGCGTGTTCTGCTCGTCGAAGACCATCTGCAGCTGGCCGAAAGTGTCGCCCAGGCGCTCAAGAGCACGGGTTTGACAGTGGACGTGCTGCATGACGGCGTGGCCGCCGACCTGGCCCTGGGTAGCGAGGAATATGCCGTGGCGATTCTCGATGTCGGGTTGCCGCGCATGGACGGCTTCGAGGTGCTGGCGCGCTTGCGAGCGCGGGGCAAGACCTTGCCGGTGCTGATGTTGACCGCTCGCAGCGACGTCAAGGACCGCGTCCATGGGCTGAATCTCGGCGCCGATGATTATCTGGCCAAGCCTTTCGAACTGACCGAGCTGGAAGCCCGGGTCAAGGCGTTGCTGCGCCGTAGCGTACTCGGTGGCGAGCGCCAGCAGCGCTGCGGTGGGTTGGTCTACGACCTGGACACCCGGCGTTTTACCCTGGACGAGGAACTGATGACCTTGACCTCCCGTGAGCAGGCGGTCCTGGAAGCGCTGATTGCCCGCCCTGGTCGGGTGATGAGCAAGGAGCAACTGGCCTCCCAGGTGTTTGGCCTGGACGAAGAAGCCAGCCCTGACGCCATCGAGATCTACGTTCATCGACTGCGCAAGAAACTCGATGGCCATGCGGTGGCGATCGTCACGTTCCGGGGCTTGGGCTATTTATTGGAAACCCGCGATGCATAAGCCCGACAGTCTACGCTGGCGGCTGCTGCGCAATCTTGCGTCGTTGCTGGTGGTGTTGATGCTCGCCAGCGGCCTGAGCGCCTATTGGAATGGTCGCGAAGCGGCCGATACCGCCTACGACCGGACGCTGTTGGCTTCGGCCCGGACCATCGCCGCCGGACTTTCGCAGCGAGACGGCACGCTCAGCGCGGACGTGCCTTACGTGGCCCTGGACACCTTCGCCTATGACAGCGCCGGGCGTATCTACTATCAGGTCAACGATATCCACCAGAAGCTGATTTCCGGCTACGAAAACCTTCCCGGTCCGCCGCCGGGTACGCCGCGCACGGACGATTATCCGGCACTGGCGCGCTTCTACAACGCCACTTATCAGGGCCAGAACGTGCGGGTCGTGAGCCTGCTCAAGGCCGTGAGCGAGCCGGAAATGAACGGCATGGCGGAAATCCGCGTGGCGGAAACCGAAGAGGCGCGGGTCAGCATGGCGCGCAGCTTGATGGCCGACACCTTGCTACGGTTGGGCATGCTGGCCGTGGGGGCGCTGTTGTTGGTGTGGTTCGCAGTGAGTGCCGCGCTGCGTCCGCTGGAGCGCTTGCGCACCGCAGTGGAAGAGCGTCAACCAGACGACTTGAGGCCGCTACCGCTGGTGGAAGTCCAGCACGAATTATGGCCGCTGGTGCGCGCGCTCAATCATTTTACCGAGCGCCTGCGCGGCCAGTTCGAACGCCAGGCGCAATTCATCGCCGATGCCGCTCATGAGCTGCGAACGCCCTTGGCTGCTCTCAAGGCGCGCCTGGAATTGGGCTTGCGCGCCACTGAACCGGCCACGTGGCGCGAAACCCTGGAGACCGCGGCCCAGGGCACCGACCGCTTGACTCACCTTGCGAACCAGCTGCTGTCACTGGCCCGGGTGGAAAATGGCGCGCGGGCGATTGCCGAGGGTGGCGCGCAATTGCTTGACCTGAGCCAGCTCGCCCGTGAACTGGGCATGGCCATGGCGCCATTGGCCCATGCTCGGGGTGTCGCATTGGCGCTGGAGGCCGATGAGCCCGTCTGGTTGAGGGGGGAGCCGACTTTGTTGAACGAGCTGTTGAGCAATCTGGTGGACAACGCGCTGGCCCATACGCCCTCGGGCGGCAACGTGATCCTGCGGGTCACCGCGCCGGCGGTGCTGGAGGTTGAGGATGATGGCCCCGGCATTCCTGAAACCGAGCGGGAGCGGGTGTTCGAGCGCTTTTATCGACGCAACCAGCAAGTGGCCGGTTCCGGCTTGGGATTGGCGATCGTCGGGGAAATCTGTCGCGCACATCTCGCACAGATCAGCCTGCATGATGGGCAGGAGAGCGGATTGAAGGTGCGGGTGAGTTTTATCCCAGGTTGACGACAATGCGGAACCCTGTGGCGGGGGAGCATGCTCCCTGGCCACAACAGGCTTTGTCAGTAGAACATTGACCGCGCTTCTTCCAGATCCGCGCAGCGGTCCTGGTTGTCCAGGTCAATGCCCAGCTTTTTGATCGCGGGGACTGCAAAGGCGTCGATCCTGCTCAGCGGATGGTCGGAGTCCTTGTAGCAGTACAGCGCGGCGACCTGCACCAGGTCGACATAATCGAGTTGTTTCGAATCCCGGGTGAAATCCAGATACAACCCCGGCAATTTCACCAACCGCTCCGGAAACTCCCAGACACTGAGCAGCTTGTCCCCCAGTAAGGGATGGATTGTCTCGATGACATGGTTGAGGCTGATCGGGTCCGACAGCAGCTCATTGTTGTCTTCGGCATACGTCAGGATCGGCAGCACGCCGATCTGATGGACCAAGCCGCCCAGCGCGGCCTGGTCAGGCTTGAGGTGCGTGTAGCTGCGGCATAGCGCATAACTGACACCGGCGATCTCCAGGCTCTTGCGCCACACTTCTCGCATCTTTTGTTCGACGACATCGGAGCGGGCATGGAATATCTGCTCCATGACCAGGCCAATCGCCAGGTTGCTGCTGTAATTGACGCCCAGCCGGGTGATGGCCGTGTGCAAATCCGTCACTTCCTGCGTGGCGCGCAGTAGCGGGCTGTTGACCACTTTTATCAGTCGCGCCGAGAGTGCCGTGTCGCGGCCGATCACTTTGCTCAGGTTGCTGACGCTGATCTCCGGATCTTCGGCGGCCCGGCGAATCTGCATGGCCACTTCCGGTAATGTGGGTAGGACCAGGTCGTCATTATCGATGGCCGCCACCAAATCCCGCTGGACCTTATCCGCCAAATCGCTCATTTCGGTTCTCTAGGTGTTGCGACAAAATGTTGCGATCAACGCTGGATTTCGCGGTCGCGATCCAGTTCGTAAGGCAAGTCCAGCAATTGTAGCGCGGGTCCTTCCAAAGCACCGAGATGCAAATTGCCATCCTCTGCCGCTTCGGCCTGCAATACCGCCAGCAGTTCAATGTTTCGCTCGGCACGGGCGGCTATGACGACCTCACCGATGGAGCTGCCGTGAGTGGGGGAAAAAAGCGGGGTGCCGGGCTCCGGCAATTCGCTGGCGTCCAGTTGCAGGCGATACAGGCGACGCTTGAGCTTGCCGAGGTACTGCATGCGAGCGACGATCTCCTGGCCGGTGTAGCAGCCTTTCTTGAAGCTCACGCCGCCGACGGCTTGCAGGTTGAGCATTTGCGGAATGAACAATTCGCGCGTGGCCGGCATGACCTGGCCGATGCCCGCACGGACCTGGCCCAGCAGCCATTGGTTCAAGTCGCCTTCGGCCAGCTCAGCGCCCAGGCGAGTGCGTAGCGGCTCGGCCTGTTCGGCGCGGGCCCAGAGTTCGGCACGGCCGGGGGAGACGCGGATGGCGATCAAGGATTGCTGGCGGGCCACGCTGTCGGTATCGGCCGGCAACTCCAGGCCCAGTTCGCCGAGGGCGGTGTCAGCGTTTTCCAATCCGAAGCGAACCCATGCCTGGCTTTCATCGGTGAGTTTGGATTTGGAGAACACCGCGTACTTCTTCAGGTCCGCCAGTTGGGGTTCGAGTAACTCGCTGGTCATCGCCATGAGCACGCCGTCGCCTTCGAGCACGATCCGGAAGCTCGATTGCATCCGGCCTTTTTGCGTGCAACGGGCGCCGAGGCTGGCCCGGGTGTCGCTCAGGTAGTTGAGGTTGCAGGTCAATTGGCCTTGCAGGAATTTGCCGGCATCCACGCCGCGGACCGCGAGAACGCCTTCGTGGGACAGGGTGCAGAAAAAAGCGGAATCAGCCATGGGTCATCGCAGGGTAAAAAGTCTGGTAGACATCATAAGGGGACGCCCTTGAAATGGGTAGTTCACAAAGGTTCGGCGATGGCCGACCAAAGCCGTCTGTTCCGCCACGGCCGGGCCTGTATACTTGCGCTCTATTTGAGGAGCGCTCCATGGTCGAAGATGTTGAACTGAATCGCCTCTACTGGCACAGCCGCCGCGGCATGCTTGAGCTTGACGTGTTGCTGGTGCCGTTCGTGAAAGAGGTCTATCCCCACCTTAATGAGGTTGACCGTGCATGCTACGTCCGCCTGCTCGAGTGCGAAGACCAGGACATGTTCGGCTGGTTCATGGAACGCAGTGAGTCCGAAGATCCGGAGTTGCAACGCATGGTCCGGATGATCCTGGATCGTGTCCAGCCCAAGTAATCGCTTCGAATGCCGCTGGCGCGCCTCCAGGCAATTGCTGGCGGCCTATCTCCTGGCGCTGGCGCTCGCCCTTGGTTCGTTGTTGCTATTGGCTGTCCCTCCTGGGTATGCAGCCGTCGGAATCCTGCTGTGCCTGGGCCATGGCGCCTGGGTACTGCCGCGACATCTGCTGTTGACCCATCGACGGGCGTTTCGCGGCTTGCGTCGCGATGCCGATGGCTGGCAGCTCTGGAGCACCGGCGGCGGCTGGCAGGCGGTGCAGTTGCGGCCCGACAGCCTCGCATTGCCGATGATCGTCGTGCTGCGCTTTCGCCTCCAGGGTGAGTGGCGGGTCCGCTCGCTGTGTGTGCCTCGCGATGCGCTGGCGCCGGATGTCCATCGGCGCCTGCGGGTACGACTCAGGTTCAGCCGGCGTAGGTGGGCGGCACCAGGATAGTGTCCAGCGCCTCGGGCAACAGGTCCGGGTAATCGAGGGTGTAATGCAGTCCTCGGCTTTCCTTGCGTTCCATGGCCGAGCGAATCATCAATTCGGCCACCTGAGCCAGGTTGCGCAGTTCGATCAAGTCCCGGCTCACTTTGTAGTTACTGTAGAACTCATCGATCTCATCGAGCAGCAGTCGAACCCGATGCTGGGCCCGTTGCAGGCGTTTGTTGGTGCGCACGATCCCAACGTAGTCCCACATGAAACGCCGCAGTTCGTCCCAGTTGTGGGCAATGATCACGTCTTCGTCAGAGTCGGTGACCTGGCTGGCGTCCCATGAGGGCAGGGCGGCCGGGATGGCGATCTGCGGCAATTGCTCAAGAATGTCGGCCGCTGCCGAGCGGGCGTAGACGAAACATTCCAGCAGCGAGTTGCTGGCCATGCGATTGGCGCCGTGCAGCCCGGTAAAGCTGGTTTCGCCGATGGCATACAGACCTGGGACATCGGTGCGGCCGAACTGGTCGACCATGACGCCGCCACAGGTGTAATGCGCCGCCGGCACCACCGGAATAGGTTGCTTGGTGATGTCGATGGAAAATTCCAGGCAGCGTTCGTAGACCGTCGGGAAATGGCTCTTGATGAACGCTTCGGGCTTGTGGCTGATGTCCAGGTAGACGCAGTCGATGCCCAGGCGCTTCATCTCATGGTCGATGGCCCGGGCAACGATGTCCCGTGGGGCCAGCTCGGCGCGGGGATCGAAGCGCTGCATGAAGCGTTCCCCGTTGGGCAGCTTCAGGTGAGCGCCTTCGCCGCGCAGGGCCTCGGTCACCAGGAAACTCTTGGCCAGCGGGTGATACAGGCAGGTTGGGTGGAACTGGTTGAATTCCAGGTTCGCCACCCGGCAACCGGAGCGCCAAGCCATGGCGATGCCGTCACCGCAGGCGCCATCGGGGTTGCTGGTATAGAGATAGACTTTTGCCGCGCCACCGGAAGCCAGGATCACGAAACGCGCACCGTAGGTGTCGACTTCTCCCGTGCCACGGTTCAGAACATAGGCGCCCAGGCAGCGATCACCGTCCAGGCCCAAGCGTTTCTCGGTGATCAGGTCGATCGCGACTCGCTGCTCCAGCAGTTCGATGTTCGGCCGCTGCCGGGCCTGGGCAAGCAGGGTCTTGAAGATCGCCGCGCCGGTCGCATCGGCGGCATGGATGATCCGGCGGTGGCTGTGACCGCCTTCGCGGGTCAAATGAAACTCGAAGCCGCCGTCTTCGGTGCCGGACTGCTCATCGCGGGTAAACGGCACGCCCTGGTCGATCAGCCATTGAATCGCCTCCCTGCTGTGCTCGACGGTGAAACGCACCGCGTCTTGATTGCACAGCCCGCCGCCGGCGTTGAGCGTGTCGTCGACGTGGGATTGGATCGTGTCGGCGTCATCCAGCACGGCCGCGACGCCGCCCTGGGCCCAGAACGTCGAGCCGTTGGCGAGGTCGCCCTTGCTCAATACAGCAATGCGCAGATGCGTGGGTAACGTCAACGCCAGGCTCAACCCGGCGGCACCGCTGCCGATTACCAGAACATCATGTTGGAACTGTTGGCTCATTCGAATGATTTCCGCTCAAAGCGACCCGTGAGGGGTTGGCGCCGGACATCCGCTTCAACGGATCAGGCAGCCTTGCAGCCCACTAGTATATAGAGGGGGGGATCGGCACAATAGCCGGGCAATCATGGCGATGTGAAACCAGCGTGACGGAAAAGCGACACGCTTCGTCGGAACAGGGTTTTGCTGAAATGGCGACAACGCGACGTTTTCGAGGACGGAACGTTGTTTATCTCGTCACGGTTGCCAAATTTTCGTTTTGAAGGGCTGAAAATAGCGGGAACTTTTGCCAAGCGGCTACGTTCAATAGACGGTTGTCTGCAAAAGGGAACGGCGTCGGGTTGGTGCAGGACTTCGATTCGAATCCTCGCCCGGCAGGCCCGGCGACAGATTATTCGCGCAGCCGGGGAATCTCGTGCTGCGTTTTTCGTGCGTGCCGGATCAGAGCGCGCCGGAAACTTGCTTGGAAGGGGGAGAACTTTTGCGAAAAGCCCGAGTCTATGTTTGCAAGCCCGGTCGATTAGTAGTGCAAGCCTCCTTCGAGCTTATCGAGGAGTGTTCATGCTAACCCAGGAAGAGGATCAGCAGCTGGTCGAACGCGTTCAGCGCGGCGACAAGCGAGCTTTCGATCTGCTAGTGCTGAAATACCAGCACAAAATTCTCGGGTTGATCGTGCGTTTTGTGCACGACACCCATGAAGCCCAGGATGTTGCCCAGGAAGCCTTCATCAAGGCCTACCGCGCACTTGGAAATTTTCGCGGGGATAGCGCGTTTTACACGTGGCTTTACCGCATCGCCATTAACACGGCGAAAAACTATCTGGTTTCACGCGGCCGCCGGCCGCCGGATAGTGATGTGAGTTCTGAAGATGCGGAGTTCTACGATGGCGATCACGGCCTCAAGGACCTCGAATCACCGGAGCGAGCATTGCTGCGGGATGAGATCGAAGGCACCGTCCATCGGACCATCCAGCAACTGCCCGAAGATTTGCGTACGGCTTTAACTTTACGTGAATTCGACGGTCTGAGTTACGAGGACATTGCGAGCGTCATGCAATGTCCGGTGGGTACCGTGCGCTCCCGGATCTTCCGCGCTCGGGAGGCCATCGATAAAGCCCTGCAACCGTTGTTGCAGGAAAACTGAGACAGCGGCGACAGCCAAGAGAGGAACGCCATGAGTCGTGAAGCCCTGCAGGAATCGCTGTCCGCAGTGATGGATAACGAAGCGGACGAATTGGAATTGCGTCGGGTATTGAATGCCTTCGACGATGTTGAAACCCGTGAGACCTGGGCTCGTTACCAGATCGCCCGGGCTGTCATGCACAAGGACCTGCTGCTTCCGCGCCTGGACATCGCTGCGGCCGTTTCTGCTGCATTGGCTGATGAAGCCGTACCGGCGAAAGCCTCCCGTGGTCCATGGCGTAGCCTGGGTCGCCTGGCTGTAGCTGCTTCGGTCACCGTCGCGGTATTGGCCGGTGTCCGGTTGTACAACCAGGACGAGATCGCTGGCGTGCAGATGGCGCAGCAATCCAACCAGCCAAGCCTGGCAACACCACAGGTCAAGGGGCCTGCGGTACTGGCCGGCTACAGCGAAGGTTCGGAGGCTGCTGGCCCGATGAACAACGGTGTCTTGCAAGGACAGCCAGGCTGGCACGATCAGCGCCTGCCGAACTACCTGCGTCAGCATGCCCAGCAGGCTGCGTTGAAAGGCACTGAAAGCGCGCTGCCTTACGCTCGTGCGGCCAGCTTGGAAAACCGTTAAGGAGGACCATGCGCGCCATACCTCTCTTCTCGCTTCTGCTTGGTGGCTGGTGCGTGATTCCCGCCCACGCCGGCGAGGCTCAAGACTGGCTTAATCGTCTGAGTCAAGCCGAGCAACAGCAAAGCTTCCAGGGCACTTTCGTTTACGAGCGTAACGGTAGTTTTTCTACCCATAACATCTGGCATCGTGTCCAGGATGGCAAGGTCCGCGAGCGGTTACTCCAGCTCGACGGTTCGGCACAGGAGGTCATGCGCATTGATGGACGTACTCAATGCGTCAGTGGCACCTTGATCGCCGGGCTGGGAAATGCGCCAGATGGCACTGCACGTGCGCTCGATCCGCAAAAACTCAAGAATTGGTATGACCTTGCCGTAATCGGCAAGTCGCGTGTGGCTGGGCGTCAGGCGGTCATCGTCGCCCTGACTCCGAAGGATCAGCATCGTTACGGTTTCGAGCTGCATCTGGACAAGGAAACCGGGTTGCCCCTCAAGTCCTTGCTGTTGAATGACAAGGGACAGTTGCTCGAACGCTTTCAATATACCCGCCTGAATACCGCAGCGCCTTCGGAGGCTGACCTGCAGGCCAGTGCCGAATGTACGGCTGTTGCAAAGGAGCCCGACAAGGCGACGGCAGTCAAGACCGCATGGCGTTCGGACTGGCTTCCGCCAGGCTTTGAATTGACCAGCAGTGTTGCGCGAAATGACCCGGACACCAAGGTGCCGGTCAGCAGCCTCATGTATGACGACGGCCTGGCTCGGTTCTCGGTGTTCCTGGAGCCGTTGAACGGCGCCACCGCTACCGATACCCGGACGCAGTTAGGTCCGACCGCCGCCGTATCCCGTCGTCTGACCACGCCGCAAGGCGAGATGATGGTCACAGTGGTCGGTGAGATTCCTATCGGGACGGCCGAGCGGATCGCGCTTTCCATGCGCTCCGACGTCACGGCAACCAAATAGCCCAGTGCTCAGGTGATTCGATTGCGCAGGAGGCCGTTAACGCCAAGGCTTGATCGATATGCGGAAACTTCCTGTCAGCATTTTCATTTGCAAAAAAACGATTTTTTTTTTATTAGGTCAGAGCCGCTCGGCTCTGGCCTTGTCTGTTTGCGGAACAAAAATACCGGCGTATCGTTCTTCGGTGTTCTTGCTCCATATCGCTTAACCATGCTCGTCGTAACGGGAGCCGTATGTCGATACTACGCTTGAAAACCTATCTCTCCATTTTTGCCACCGTGCTTGTGCTCGGCCAGGCCGTTCCTGCCGTGGCGGTCGAATTGCCCGACTTTACGCAATTGGTCGAGCAGGCTTCGCCCGCCGTAGTGAACATCAGTACGACCCAGAAGCTGCCGGAACGTCGGGTGATGGACCAGCAGATGCCAGACCTGGAAGGCTTGCCGCCCATGCTGCGGGAGTTCTTCGAGCGGGGCATGCCACAACAACCCCGTTCGCCCGGTGGTGGTCGCCAGCGGGAAGCGCAATCCCTGGGCTCGGGTTTCATTATTTCACCGGATGGCTACATCCTGACCAACAACCATGTGATCGCCGATGCCGATGAGATCCTGGTACGCCTGGCCGATCGCAGTGAACTCAAGGCCAAGCTGATCGGCACCGACCCACGTTCCGACGTGGCGCTGCTCAAGATCGAAGGCAAGGACTTGCCCGTGCTCAAGCTTGGCAAATCCCAGAATCTGAAGGCCGGCCAATGGGTCGTCGCGATCGGTTCGCCGTTCGGCTTCGACCACACCGTGACCCAGGGCATCGTCAGTGCCATCGGCCGCAGCCTGCCCAACGAAAACTACGTGCCGTTCATCCAGACCGACGTGCCGATCAACCCAGGCAACTCCGGCGGCCCGCTGTTCAATCTCGACGGTGAAGTGGTGGGGATCAACTCGCAGATCTATACCCGTTCGGGTGGCTTCATGGGCGTGTCCTTCGCGATTCCCATCGACGTTGCCATGGACGTGTCCAACCAGCTGAAAAGTGAAGGCAAAGTCAGCCGTGGCTGGCTGGGCGTGGTCATCCAGGAAGTGAACAAAGACCTGGCCGAATCGTTCGGGCTGGAAAAACCCGCCGGTGCCCTGGTGGCGCAAATCCAGGACGGTGGTCCGGCTGCCAAGGGCGGCTTGCAGGTCGGCGATGTGATCCTCAGCCTCAATGGCCAGCCGATCGTCATGTCCGCTGACTTGCCACACCTGGTGGGGGCCCTCAAGGCTGGTGCCAAGGCCAACCTCGAAGTGATTCGCGAGGGCAAGCGCAAGAACGTTGAACTGACGGTCGGCGCTATTCCGGAAGAAGGCAAGGAGCTGGATTCGCTGCCCAAGTCCGGCGTAGAGCGCAGCAGCAATCGCCTGGGCGTTGCAGTGGTCGAACTGACCGACGAGCAGAAGCGCACCCTGGAGTTGCAAGGTGGCGTGGTGATCAAGGAAGTGCAGGAAGGTCCTGCTGCGCTGATCGGCCTGCAACCGGGCGACATCATTACGCACCTGAATAACCAGGCCATCGGATCCGCCAAGGAGTTCACCGATATCGCCAAGGCGCTGCCGAAGAATCGCTCGGTATCGATGCGCGTCCTGCGTCAAGGGCGTGCGAGTTTCATTACGTTCAAGCTGGCTGAATAAGCCAGTAACCGGCTGAAAAAAACCGCCTCGATGTCGAGGCGGTTTTTTTATGCCTGGCTGGTATGTTCAGCCCATCATGTCCTTGACCATTCGCTCCTGTTCCATGAGCTCTCGCTGCCGTGCGTCGATCCGCGACGACAATGGGAAATTGCTGCCTGCGCGACGTTTGGCGAAATCCAGTTGTTGGATCGCCTGGCGATAGTCGCCGACCAACGCGAAGTACTCGGCGCGAGCCTGATGCAAGCCGATGATGTTGCCCGACAGGCCGCGTGTCTCGGCGACCATGTACCAGACATCCGGATCGTCCGGACGGCTTTTGAGCAGGGTTTCCAGCGCTTTTTCCGCATCTGCGGGACGATTCTGCTTGAGCAGCAGGTCGACACGAACCTGGTTGAGCGGGTAATTGCCCGGGTACTGGGTCAGCAGCCGGTCGACACGAGATTGAGCGTCTGGCAGCTTGTTGCTGGTGATGTCCAGATCGACCTGGGCCAGGTTGTAGATGATTTCGTTGGGCGATTTAGCCAGCAGGGGCTTGAGGTTCTCCCGCGCTTCATTCAGCTGGCCGCCCTTGATCTGTGCGATCGCCAGGCCATAGCGGGCCACATCGTTCTTTGGGTTTTCGTCCAGCAGCGCGCGAAAGCGCTTGGCGGCAAGCCCCGGGGTTTCTTCATACGTCAACTGGACTCGCGCGCGAATCAGCTGATAGCGCATGCTGTCCTCGATGCCCCCCGGCCTGGCCTGTTCGGCGCGGTTACGGGTGTCGGCGATACGCGACTCGGTGACCGGGTGAGTCAGCAGGAACTCGGGAGGCCTGGCATCAAAGCGGTATTGGCGCATCAGGCGCTCGAACATGGTTGGCATGGACCGTGGGTCATAACCGGCTTTTTCCAGGTTCTGGATGCCGATGCGATCCGCTTCCTGTTCGTTCTGGCGCGAGAAGCGCCGCTGTTCCTGGATGGCGGCGGCCTGGGTCCCGGCGATGGCGGCAATCCCGGCGTCGCCACCGCCAGCAGCGGCGACCACGATACCCGCCAGCAGCGCGGCCATCATCGGCACCTGCATGCGTTGTTGTGCTTCCACGCCACGGGCGAAGTGGCGCTGGGACAAGTGCGCCAGTTCGTGGGCCATGACCGACGCGTATTCGCCTTCAGTCTGGGCGTTGAGGAACAGGCCGCCATTGACCCCGACGATCCCGCCAGGTGCGGCGAAGGCGTTGAGCTGCGGGCTGTTGATCAGGATGAATTCCAGGCGCCGGTCATTGACCTGGCTGGTTTCCACCAGCTTGTAGACGCTGGTTTCGACGTAGTCCTTGAGCTGTGGGTCGTTGAGCTGTGAAACCTGGCTGCGCAGCAGAGCCAGCCAGGCGCGGCCCAGTTGGTGCTCCTGCTCTGGCGAGACGATGGCAGAACTGGCGTCGCCAAGTGACGGCAAGTCGTCGGCGAAGCCCGGTGAGGCAAGCAGGCAGGCGAGCGTCAGCAGGGTGGGGCGCAGAAATGTCATGCACGAAACCTTAGTCGACAAAGACCTTACTGTAGCCGGACAGCGGGTCTGGGACCAGATATTCTAGGCGGCTTGACGACCCGTTGCGGAGTGAAACAATGATCGATGCTGTAGCCCACGATGCCGAGCTGGACGCCAGCGGCTTGAATTGCCCGTTGCCGTTGCTCAAGGCCAAGCTGGAACTCAATCGCCTGGCCAGCGGTGCGGTGCTCAAGGTAACCGCCACGGATGCTGGTTCGCAGCGCGATTTCCGCACCTTCGCCCGATTGGCCGGTCATACGCTGCTGCACGAAGAGGACGAAAACGGCGTCTACCGTTACTGGTTGAAGAAAGCCTGAAAGCAGGCGACCCCGCTAAAGGATTTTTAATGTTCAAAGTGTTACGCGACTGGATTCAGCGCTACTTCTCCGATGAAGAAGCCGTGGTGCTGGCAGTGCTGCTATTCCTGGCATTCACAGCGGTCCTGACGTTGGGCGGCATGCTCGCACCCGTATTGGCAGGGATGGTGCTGGCGTACCTGATGCAAGGCCTGGTCACCACGCTGGAACGCTTGCGACTGCCCGGCTCCGTCGCGGTAGGGCTGGTGTTTGCGCTGTTCATGGGACTGCTTTTGGTGTTTCTGGTGGTGATCGTGCCCTTGCTCTGGCACCAGTTGGTGACGTTGTTCAACGAATTGCCGGGCATGCTCGTCAAGTGGCAATCGCTGCTGTTGCTGCTGCCGGAACGTTATCCGCACCTGGTCTCGGATGAGCAGGTGTTGCAGACGATCGAAGTGGTACGCGGCGAGATCGGCAAGTTCGGCCAGTGGGCCCTGACGTTTTCGCTGTCCAGCTTGCCGTTGCTGGTGAACATCATGATTTACCTGGTGCTGGTGCCGATCCTGGTGTTTTTCTTTCTCAAGGACCGGGAAATGATCGGGCGCTGGGTCCGCGGTTACCTGCCTCGCGAACGGGCGTTGCTCACGCGGGTGGCCCAGGAAATGAATCGGCAGATCGCCAATTACATCCGTGGGAAAGTCATCGAGATATTTATCTGTGGCGGCGTGACGTACATCGGCTTTGTCGCCCTGGGACTCAACTATGCCGCCCTGTTGGCACTATTGGTGGGTATTTCAGTGGTGGTGCCTTACGTCGGCACCGTGGTGGTGACCGTGCCGGTGGCGCTGATTGCGCTGTTCCAGTGGGGCTGGAGCGATCAGTTCATCTACCTGATGGCGGTCTACGGGATCATCCAGACCCTGGACGGCAACGTGCTGGTGCCGCTGCTGTTCTCCGAGGCGGTGAACCTGCATCCGGTGGCGATTATCTGTGCGGTGTTGCTGTTCGGTGGGTTGTGGGGCTTCTGGGGCGTGTTCTTCGCGATTCCCCTGGCGACGCTGTTCAAGGCTGTGCTGGATGCTTGGCCGAGCAAGGAACCGGTGGTGGCTCCGTTGTTGTAGCTTGAGTAAATGGGGTGAGGCTTATGGCCCCATCGCGAGCAAGCTCGCTCCCACAGGGGATTTATGGTGTTCATCAATCCTGTGGGAGCGAGCTTGCTCGCGATGGCGCCAGTACAGGCGGCGAAAATTTCAGGCCTTGTTCAGGGCCTGAGCCGCCACCAACACCGCGTCCACATGCCCCGGCACCTTCACGCCGCGCCATTCCTGGCGCAGCACGCCATCTTTGTCGATCAGAAAGGTGCTGCGATCAACGCCCAGGTATTCCTTGCCATACAGCTTTTTCAGCTTGATCACCTCGAACAACTGGCAAACCGCTTCATCCTTGTCGCTGATCAGCTCGAAGGGGAATTCCTGCTTGCACTTGAAGTTCTCGTGGGACTTGAGGCTGTCCCGGGAGACGCCGAACACTTCGGTGTTGGCGGCCTGGAACAGCGCGTACTGATCACGAAAACCCTGGCCTTCGGTGGTGCAGCCAGGGGTGCTGTCCTTGGGGTAGAAGTAGATGACCACCTGCTTGCCCTTTAGGGCGGCGAGGCTCACGGTCTGCCCGCTGGTGGCGGGCGCCTGGAAATCGGTGACCGGTTGGTCGATGGCAACGGCCATGAACGCTTCCTTACATTGGGTTTTGTGGGCGCCACGGTTCGATCAAGGCATCCAGGTTCATCGCATCGGCGAAATCCAGGAACTGATCGCGCAGCCAACTGATCTGGGTGCCTGCCGGCAATGTCACGGTGAACGTGGCGTTGAGCATGGTGCCGCCGGTCTGCGGCGCCTGGTAGGTATCGCAGGTCAGGTTTTCCAGCTCGACGTGATGGTCCATGAAGAACTGGCACAACTCGTTGATGATGTCCGGACGGTAGGCCGAACTCACATAAGCCACGTAGGGCAGGGCCTGGGGACGATTCTCCAGGGCGGCGCTGCGTACCACGTTGACGGTGAACGCGTGTTTCTTGGCCAGCACGGGCAAGCTGCCCTCGAGGCGGGCCAGGGCGTCCCAACTGCCGGAGATTTCCAGCACGAGCGCGCTGCACTCGCCATGACGGGTCAGGCGTGACGTCACGACAGCGCAGCGATTTTCATGGCTGGCGCGGCACAGGACGTTAGTCAGCTCCATGGGGTTGGCGCCAAGGGCACTGATAACAAGGAATTGTTCGCGGACTGTGGGGGTGGACATGCAGCATTCCTAAAGCGATGAGCGGTCGGTACGTTTCAGCTCGATGCGGTGCCAGCCCTGGGAAACCGAACGATTCAAGCCCTTGGTCTTGTGGATGTGCTGCGTTGCGGAGCAACACGAATACACCGGGACACACGCAGGATCGGGGCTTGTAGCGACGAAAGCGGAGGCTGGGGACCGGCGTATGAGCTTATCGGTACCGATCAAAGCCTGAAGGGTAGCGAAAACCATCGCCAAGGGGAATGGGAGTTCGCTTGTACAAGCATCTTGGCGCCAGTACCATTACGGCTCTCTTTTTCCGGCAGGAGCGGTTTCATGATTGCGGGCAGTATGGTGGCACTGGTCACACCCATGGATGCACAAGGGCGTCTTGACTGGGCCAGCCTCAGCAAACTCGTGGACTTCCACCTTGAAAACGGCACCCATGCCATCGTCGCCGTCGGCACCACCGGCGAGTCGGCAACCCTCGATGTCAACGAGCATATCGAAGTCATCCGCGCCGTGGTCAAGCAGGTCAACGGGCGCATCCCCGTCATCGCCGGTACCGGCGCGAACTCGACCCGCGAGGCTGTCGAGCTGACCCGCAATGCCAAGGAAGCCGGGGCCGATGCGTGCCTGCTGGTCGTGCCGTACTACAACAAGCCGACCCAGGAAGGTTTGTACCAGCACTTCAAGCACATTGCCGAAGCGGTCGACATCCCGCAGATTCTCTATAACGTTCCCGGCCGCACCTCCTGCGACATGCAGGCCGAGACCGTGATCCGCCTGTCCACCGTGCCGAACATCATCGGCATCAAGGAAGCCACCGGCGACCTGAAGCGTGCCAAGGCCATCCTCGATGGCGTGAGCAAGGATTTCATCGTGCTGTCCGGCGATGATCCTACCGCCGTCGAGCTGATCCTGCTGGGCGGCAAGGGCAACATCTCCGTTACCGCCAACGTTGCCCCGCGCGAAATGGCCGACCTGTGCGAGGCCGCCCTCAAGGGCGATGCCGAGACCGCACGGGCGATCAACGAAAAACTGATGCCGCTGCACAAGGACCTGTTCATCGAAGCCAACCCGATCCCGGTGAAGTTTGCCTTGGTCGAAATGGGCCTGATGCACGAAGGCATTCGCCTGCCACTGACCTGGCTGAGCACCCCCTGTCACGAACCGCTGCGGCAGGCCATGCGCCAGTCCGGCGTCCTGGTTTAATTGAGGAAGTACAACGCATGAAGCGAATGGCCGGACTTTCCGCACTTGCCTTGATTATCTCCAGCACCAGTGGCTGCGGATGGATCTGGGGACCGGAAGGTTACTTCCGCGACCGTGGTAGCGACTACCTCGAAGCGCAACAGACTGCACCGATGCAATTGCCGCCGGACGTCAGCGTCGCCAAACGCCTGGATCCGCTGTTGCCGATCCCGCGCAACGTCGCCGACGACAGCGTCAAGGGTGAGTACATCGTTCCACGTCCGCAGCCGCTGTCGGCCGTGGCCGATGCCAGTGATTACACCCTGCAGAAGAGCGGCGATTCCAGCTGGGTCATGGGCCAGCATCCACCGGCCGAAGTCTGGCCTGTAGCGATCCAGTTCTTCGAGGACAACGGTTTCCGCCTGGACGAACAGCGCCCGCAAACCGGCGAGTTCACCACCACCTGGCAGCGCTCCGATGAACTGTCCGCCGCCATGGCCAAGCGCCTGAGCGCCGCCGGTGTCGCGGCAGACAGCGAAACCCGCGTGCGCGTGCGGATCGAACCGGGCGTGCAGCGCAACACCAGTGAAATCTACGTCGTCAGCGCCGAGCGTCCCGCCGGCAGCACCGCCGAAGTGGCCTTCACCAATCGTTCGGTCAATACCGGTCTCGACGCCGCGCTGGTGGACGACATGCTTGCCAGCATGAGCCGCACCGCCGAGCAGGGCGGTTCGGTCTCGATGCTCGCTACCCGCGACTACGACACGCCAAGCCGCGTCAGCCTGAGTGAAGACGGCAGCGGCAACCCGGTGCTCAACGTTGGCTCCGATCTGGACCGCGCCTGGTCGAGCGTTGGCCGTGCGCTGGAGCAGGGCGAGTGGCGCGTTGAAGACATCAACCGCAGCCTGGGCCTGTACTACATCAACCTGGCCGAAAAAGCCGAGAAGAAAGACGAGAAACCTGGCTTCTTCAGTGGCCTGTTCGGCAGCGCGCCGGACAAGGAAGAAATCGAAGCTCGCGCCGAGCGTTACCAGGTTCGCCTGAGCAAGGTCGGCGACAACGTCCAGGTCACCGTCGAGAAAAACATCAACACCGTGGCGCCGGCCGATGTGGCTCGCAAGGTGTTGGGCGTGATTCAGGACAACCTGGGCTGATCCGATGCGTTTTGCCGTTCTCGGCAGCGGTAGCCAGGGGAACGGCACGCTGATAGCCAGTGCTGGAACCTACGTTCTGGTCGACTGTGGTTTCTCCCTGAGGGAAACCGAGAGGCGCCTGTTGCGCCTGGGTGTACACCCGGCGCAACTGAGCGCGATATTGGTGACCCACGAACATGCCGACCACGTGCATGGCGTGGGTTTGCTGTCTCGGCGCTACAATCTGCCGGTGTACCTGAGTCGTGGGACGTTTGAAGGCCTGCGCAAGCCCATCGAGCCAGCCGGTTTCGTGGCAGGTGGCGAGCAACTGCGCATCGGTGGCCTGGATATCAGCGTGGTCAGCGTGGCCCATGATGCCCGTGAACCCACGCAATATGTATTCAGCGACGGCGAGCGGCGCTTCGGCTTGCTGACCGACCTGGGGTCGTATTGCGACAGGGTGATGGACAGTTACCGGGACCTCGATGCACTGATGATCGAGTCCAACCACTGCCGTGACATGCTGGCGCGTGGTTACTACCCGTACTTCCTCAAGCAGAGGGTAGGCGGGGAACACGGACATTTGAACAACCACCAGGCAGCGTTCCTGGTGGCCGAGTTGGGCTGGCAAGGCCTGCAACACCTGGTCCTGGCCCATCTGAGCAGCAAGAACAACCTGCCGCAGTTGGCCCGGCAATGTTTTGTCGACACCCTCGGGTGCGACCCGGACTGGCTGCAATTGGCCGATCAAGATTCAGGGCTCGACTGGCGACATATCGCCTAGCCCATCTACTTAGCAAGCGGAGCCCATCATGGAAAAACGTGAAGAACTCTACCGCGGCAAAGCCAAGTCGGTTTACAAGACCGATGACGCTGACCGCTTGATCCTGCTGTTTCGCAACGACACCTCGGCGTTCGACGGCAAGCGCATCGAACAACTCGACCGCAAGGGCATGGTGAACAACAAGTTCAACGCCTTCATCATGCAGAAGCTCGAAGCCGCCGGCGTGCCGACCCAGTTCGACAAGCTGCTGGGCGACAACGAGTGTCTGGTCAAGAAGCTGGACATGATCCCGGTCGAGTGCGTCGTGCGTAACTACGCCGCCGGCAGCCTGGTCAAGCGCCTGGGCGTGGAAGAGGGCATGAAGCTCAACCCTTACACCTTCGAACTGTTCCTGAAGGACGACGCCAAGGGCGATCCGTTCATCAACGAATCCCACGTCGTGGCGTTCGGTTGGGGCACCGCCGAGCAACTGGCCCGTATGAAGGAGTTGTCCCTCAAGGTCAACGACGTGCTGACCAAGCTGTTCGACGACGCCGGCCTGCTGCTGGTGGACTTCAAGCTTGAATTCGGCGTGTTCAGCGACGGCTCCATCGTCCTGGGCGACGAGTTCAGCCCGGACGGTTGCCGCCTCTGGGACAAGGACACCAAGAAGAAGATGGACAAGGACCGCTTCCGCCAAGGCCTCGGTGACGTCATCGAAGCCTACGAAGAAGTCGCCCAACGCCTGGGTGTACCGCTGTAATCGACGCAAGCATCTGATAGCACGGAAAAAATTTCGCCCGGGGGTTCGCTTCCGGCGAATGTGCTGGTATGATGCGCGCCACTGGAGAGATGCCGGAGTGGCCGAACGGGACGGATTCGAAATCCGTTGTACTGGCGACAGTACCTAGGGTTCAAATCCCTATCTCTCCGCCATATTTAAAGGCCCCGAGCGCTTAACCGCCTCGGGGTTTTTTGTATTTGCGGGAATGAGGGTGGATGTCATTCCCCAACCATGCTGGAATCTTCCTAGACTCCGCCCAGACACCGCCTTGGTCTTTTCTGTTGCACGGGTGGTATAGCCGCCCGTCAGAAAGCAAGTGTATTCGATGGACCACGGCTTGATCGGGCGAAACCTGTCTTGCGGCACAGAGGCATGCAAGTCGACGTCTGATATGACATTTTCGCCTTGTCTGGTCATTCGCACAGGCTTCGCCATCTGTTACATCATCAGGCTTCCTTTATTCGGCTTTGATGGTGTTAAATGCACTCCTCGTGAACCATAGTGATCTACAGTGATCCTACAGAGGGCACGGAAATGCCCAGTGAGGCCATGCTCGCCATGAAGCGTTCAGGCCATGTCCTGTTGAAAGTGCAGGAAAATTTTGCGATGGAGAGAGGTCATGTCTAAAGGCAATGTCGTCTCGTTTACCGACAGAAAGGCAGAGATTCAAGCAGGTATCGAGTTCCTTGATCTGCTTGACAGGGATATCAAGGAAAATCCTGAAGGTATCCAGCCTATCCCTCGCGGCTTGCTGCAGCGAATTCAAGCAATTCGCAGTCAGGCGGACGATAATCGTCGTCGCGAGCTTCAAGAAGGCTAAGCGTGACTGAAAGCACGATTCATATCTAAAAACGGGTGGGCACTTTATGCTCACCCGTTATTCATTGCGCGCCTCGAAGAAATTACCGTCGCTGTTGAGAGGGCGATGGCTAATGACCCGGAAGGCTTTCACCATCATCCGGTCTACAAGCTTTTCGATGCGGTGAGCGCGAATATCCTAATAAATGTTCCGTCCGATCCGACCCACCCCTGCTATCGCCAGGGAAACACGCTGGGGCGTGACTTCAAACATTGGTTTCGAGTGAAGAAGCAAGGGATACCCCCACGGTATCGCCTGTTTTTTCAGTTCAGATCCGAGGCGCCGAAGACCATCATCTATGCGTGGCTCAATGATGAGAAAACGTTGAGGAAAGATGGCGATAAAAATGATGTGTATGCAGTTTTCACCGCAATGCTCCTAAACGGAAAAATGCCTAATTCCTACACCGACCTCATCGCGGCTTGCTGCGTCTTGGAATATGGAAGTTCTACGACAGGAACGGAGGAGGAGTAAAGCTATCCGTTTCCCATAAAGCCCGGGGTATTCGCTGGGTTTTTTTGTTTCTGGGGTTTGGTGGCGTACGGGAGCGTAACGTGATGGATTGCGCGACGGTACCGCGAGCGTAAGTTTCGGGGCAGCGGCCGTCTGACCTATGAGGCGCGGTGAGGATAGATCACGATTCTGTTGTCAAAGATGACCGGTATCTCGCCGCACACTTCGTCGTTATAAAAGTGTGCGGTAATATTTACGGCTCTTTGCCTCTTCAAAAGGGGCGCGAATTTAACGGTTGGCACCCAGAACTATTTAGTAGCAAGCTTGCCAGTGATTACAAATTTATCGAACACTTTCTGACCATCACGAGCAGCTTGTCGAACGTCAAGAAATGTCAGCTCTTCGTGAGTAATTTTTCTGAGCTTTTTTTCGACTTGTTTTGTGGTGGACATCGGAGCCTCCGAGGTGTGTTTATTCGTGCTGTTTGGCTTATGTGATAAATCGAGTCCGGGCAACTCGGTAGGGTTTCGGTGTCATCGAATCATGATCGTTTCGACGAAATGGGCCTCGTGAGAGGCCCTTTGAACTAGGCCGGCTTTGCGTCCAGGCGTCGGGCGATGACATCGAGCACGTCACAACCATCCCTCAAGGAAATGCAGCACAGTTGTGCAAAGTCCTGAAGGACTACCGAGTCACTCGGAATATCCCCTCGCATTGCCAGGTTCTCTAAAAGCTGGGTAACCGCGCGAATTCTATAGCTCGCCGTGTCAGGCAGGACGTGCAACGGTGCGGAGGTATCGACGAAAAGGGTTGATCGTCGGCGTTACTAGTAAGAGCCATGTATTTGTTCATTTCAAACTCCGTTTGATTGAAGGCCTTCTTACCATTTGTCATCGAGTCGCCAAACCCAAGCCGCTCTTACGAACGGCGCTTGGACTATAGGGTCTTTCTGTAGAGATCATCAATCAAACGATGCGTAGGACGTTTCCCTGAATTATGTGAGCGGAAAATGTCAGAAAATTCCCCGACGGTACGGCGTCCAGCCCATACTTTTTTATCCAGTTCAACTCCCCTCCGCATCCTGCGTAACCACAGCCCTTCACACCAAAACCTTTGTGACAATCAGACTAATGGTCTATAGCTCAAGACAAGGCTGCCGATAGGCAGGTAATCCCCCCCGTGTAAGGAATGACACCATGCTGCGGTTCTTCGCCGACTTGGGCTTTCGCTGGAAAATCACTCTCCCGATTGCGTTCCTGGCCGTGTTACTGGTCTTGATGGGGGGGGCTGGGATGCGCGGCATCAGTCAGGTGACTGAGTCCAGTACGCAGTTGACCAAACGTTATCTCCCGGCCATCAGCCTGTTGCTCAATGCCGATCGTGATCTTTATCAGGCGTTTGTTGCCGAGCGCAGCCTGTTGGATGGTCATGCGAATGAGCACCTGCAAGCGCTGAGCGCCAGTCACAGCGAGAATGCGAAGCAGGCTTACGACCGAGTGCAGAAATATGCCGCGATGCAGCCCGGTGCCGAGGCGCAGGCGTTGGTCAGTCAGTTCAATGACAGCTTTGAAAAGTGGATGCAGGTTTCGCGGCGGGTCCTCGAACTGTCGGTAGGCGATCCGCAGGGTGCCAGCGCCCTGAGCTTTGGGGACAGTGAGCGCCTGTTCGAAGCCACGCGGGACGCCATCGATAAACTGGGTGAGCTGGAAGATGCAGCGTCGCACCGCGAAGGTGATGCGGCGATCGAAAACGGCGAGGCGGTCGGGGTGCATCAGGGCATGATTCTGCTGGTCGGCCTGCTCGGTTGCATCCTTGTATTGGTTGCCCTGCCACTGGTGGTGTTGAGCCCGATGCGCCGGCTGCTGCACCGCGTCGAGCAAATTGCCGAGGGTGGTGGCGATCTGAAAGGCCGCCTCGAGGTACGCTCGGCCGATGAGTTGGGCCAGCTCAGCGGTGCCTTCAACCGTTTCCTCGACAAGCTGCAGCCGTTGATCGCCGAGGTTGGGCGGGTGACCGGCGAGGTGGATTCCGCAGCGCGCGCCATGGCCGATATGGCCGCGACCAACGATCGGTTGATCAGCAGCGAGCACGCGGCGCTGGATCAGGTCAGTACCGCCGCAACCCAGATGAGCGCGGCGGTGCATGAAGTGGCGCATAACGCGGTGAGTGCTTCGGATGCTGCGCAACAGGCTAGCAGCCAGTCTCGTGATGGCGCCGAGGTGGTCAGCAGCACCATCGATTCGATCCGCCAGTTGGCCCAGGAAGTGGAAAGTGCCTCGGGTACGATCGAGGCGCTGGCCCAGGAAACTTCCAGCATTGGCGCCGTGCTCGAAGTGATCCGTGGCATTGCCGAGCAGACCAACCTGTTGGCGCTGAACGCAGCCATCGAAGCGGCGCGGGCCGGTGAGCAGGGCCGTGGCTTCGCCGTGGTGGCCGACGAGGTGAGGGCGCTCGCGGCCCGCACGCAAGACTCCACCAAGGACATCCAGGTTCGCATCGAGCGCTTGCAGAGCGGCGTCGCCAAGGCTGTACAAGCCATGCACGTGGGCAGCAGCAAGGCCCGGGACAGCGTCGAACGTGCAGCGGGGGTCGATCAAGTGCTCAGCGGTACCGGCGGTTCGATCCAGCGGATCAACGACATGGCCGCGCAGATTGCCAATGCCTGTGAGGAACAGAGCAGCGTCACAGAGGAAATAGCCCGCAACATTTCTGATATCCGTGACCTGTCCAACGAAGCGGCCGCCAATTCTGCCCAGAGCATGCATGCCAGCCAGCAGCTATCCAATCTGTCGAGAAACCTCGCAGAGCTGACCGGCCGCTTCCGTACCTGAAACAGGTGGTGTCGTGGCGACTGACGACCTTCTGCGAGCCCTGCATCAGGACGGTTTTGTCCTGATGCCCGGTGTGTTGGATGCCGGGCAGATCGCCGACCTGCGTCGCGCTATCGACGTGCTCAAACCCCAGCACTGGGATTACAGCGGCGTCATCGATCATTACAAGTGCGTCTTCAATCGGGATCCGTTCTGGTTGCCGTATTTGGAGGTGAGCGGGGTGATCGAGCTCGCCGAAGCGGCTTTGGGGGACGATTGCCACATCATCGGGCAGACGGCCTGGCGCTGCCATCCCGGTTTTGTCGGCGCTCCATTGCATCTGGATTACCTGCCGATGGAGCTGCCGCCGGCCCTGTTGGCCGATCCCGGTTTCGAGCTGCCGATGCAGGTGTTCACCGCACAGTTTTACCTCGATGACATCGACGCTGACCTGAGCCCGACACAGGTGATACCCGGCAGCCACAAGGCGGGCCGTGCACCAGCGGCGGGTGAGACGCAGTGGCAGGAGCGTCCGGCGCAGCCAGTGTTGTGTCGAGCGGGCGATGTTCTGGTACTGCGCAGCGAGTTATGGCACGCAGGCAGTGACAACCGGACCGCCGACCGTACGCGGTACATGCTCCAGGTGCACTATGGCAGGCGAATGGTTGCGCAGAAGTTCTCGCCCTATCTCCAGTGGCGGTTCAACCCCGCAGTGCTCGCCGCCGCGACGCCTCGCCAGCGGCGGCTGCTCGGCGACCATCAAGAAGCGGAATACGACTGAGCCAGGCCCGGTCAGATCCAGACGTCATTGACCGCCGTTCGCTCGTTGGTTTCTTCACCGGTATTGGTGACGCCGCGAGGCTCGATCAACAAGAGTTTCACTTCCCGCTCGGCACTCGGTTTGTGCTCGACGCCTTTCTTGACGACATACATCTCGCCCGGGCCAATCATGACGGTGCCGTCGCGAAAATCGATACGCAGCTCACCGTCCAGCACGAAGAAGGTTTCATCGGTATCGGCGTGGGTGTGCCAGATGAAATCGCCTTCGAGCCGGGCGATCTTGAACTGATAGTCGTTCATTTCGGCGACAACCTTTGGCGCCCACTGCTCGTGGAACAGCGCGTATTTTTGAGCGAAGTTAATGGGGGAGTACTGATTCATCGGGACACGCTCCATAGTGGAAGATGAGCACTATCTTAGGGTCCGGGGGTGAGGCGGGTATTGGATGATCGTGCAGCTTTTTGCGCCGGGCGGCGCAGGATTTCAACGCAGCATTTTCAACCAGCGCGCTGGCGAAATGCCGAAGGCCTGGGTGTGCAGCCGCGTCATGTGGCTTTGGTCGAAAAAACCGCAGGCAAGGGCTGCTTCGCTCAATGGCAGGCCATGCAATACCAGGCGCCGGGCTTCGTTCAATCGACGCTGGGTGATGTAGCGATAGGGGCTGGTGCCATACAACGCGCGAAAGTCCCGCGACAGGCTCCACCGATCCCGACCGCTGGCCTCGACCAGATCGTCCAGGGTGATGGGTTGGCCCAGGGCATCATGGATAAACCGGCGCGCACGCTCCGCGGCGGGATAGTCCAGCAGCCGGCGTCCGCGTCGACGACCCGCGGCGACAGCGAGCGCCTGAGCCACATCATAGATGGCGTCGTCTTCCTCCAGCGGATCAAGGCGATGCTCCAATGTACTGAGCAACCTGCGGGTCGCGATGTTGAGCCGGGGATCGTTCGACAGCCCGCCCTCGATAAAGGGCAATGGCCTGCCGCCGAGCACTTGTTGGATCAGGGACGGTTCGATGTAGGACATCCGGTAACGAAAGCCGTCGCTGGTGCCTGCTTCGCCGTCATGAACCTCATCGGGGTGCAGCACGATGGTTCCACCGGGCTGGCTATGACGTTTGCTGTGCCGGTAGTTGAAGCTCTGGACGCCGGACAGCGTAAAACCGATGGCGTAGGTGTCATGCCGGTGGGCGCTGTAGCCGTGACCACTGAAATAGGCCTCGATGCGTTCCAGTTTCCTCGATTCAGGCGCGCGCACCAGCCAGTCGCTACGGTTATCGGGTTGAGTCATGGGCGCGACCTCTCGCTGTTCGCTGCATACGATACTTCAGGATGGTCGGCCCGTGGACTGCTTCAGATTTCTTTTACAGGTGTCTCGCCGTGCGCACTCTTGATCAACCCGATGACATGCAGGCAATCAGCCTTGTTCACGTAGGATTCACCGCTGGCGATGGTTTCGTGATTGCCGGCCCTCAAGCGCCAGCGCCATTGGCCTTGTCCGGTGCTTGGGGTGCCTCGGGTCTGTCTGTAGATTTCAAAATACATCGGTTCGCTCCATGCGATTTATTTATTCAAGACATGTTCTGAACATGTCGTCGCAAGCCTAGCCAAGCTGATAATTTTCGCTATTGGCAATACGTTTCCAATGATTGTGAGATATTTCAGCAAATTGCAGGGCCTGCCGCACCGACTGGAACCAGGAGCAATGGATGAACCGCAACGAATTGCGCAAGGCCGACATCAACCTGATGGTGGTTTTCGAAACGTTGATGCTAGAGCGTAACGTGACGCGGGCTGCAGAAAAGCTGTTCCTCGGCCAACCGACCATCAGCTCGGCCCTCAATCGTCTCAGGGCGATGTTCAACGATCCGTTGTTCATCCGCGTCGGGCATCGCATGGAGCCGACGGCGCGGGCCGAGGAAATCATCCAGCACCTGTCGCCGGCACTGGATTCGCTCTCGGTGGCACTGAGCCTGACCCATGATTTCGACCCTGCCAGCAGCACCATGACATTCCGCATCGGCCTGTCGGACGACGTGGAATTCGGCCTGCTGCCGCCGCTGTTGCGCAGTCTGCGCCAAGAAGCACCCAACGTCGTGTTCGTGGTCCAGCACGTCGATTACTGGCGCATTCCCGACTTGCTTGCCTCGGGCGACATTACGGTCGGCATCAGCCAGACCCGGGGGCTGCCGGCCAACGCCAAGCGCAAGCTGCTGCGGCACATCCGGGCTCGCGTGCTACGGGCCGATGCCTCGGAAACACCGCTGACGCTGGATGAATACTGCGCGCGGCCACAGGTGCTGGTGTCCCATACGGCCAACATTGCCGGCCTGGCTGACGAATGGCTGGCGGAAATCGGCCGCAAGCGCCACGTGGTGCTGTCGGTGCCACAGTACAGCGCCTTGCCGGCGTTGTTGGCCGGCACTGATCTGATCGCCAGCCTGCCGGACTACACCGCCACGGCCATGGCCGCTTCCGGCCAATTGTTCTGTGAACCCTTCCCCTTCGAGACGCCGACCGTGGATTTGTCCATGGTTTGGCTGAGCCACGTCGACAACGACCCGGCCGAGCGGTGGCTGAGGTCGCGGCTGGAGGCGTTCATGAGTGAGCGGGTGCCTCTGGCGCAAGAAACAAAACCTGCCTGAACGCATCAAGTCGAGGTATGGTTGCGCAAACCAATTCCAACAACACATTTTCGAATCGGAGTCGAACGCATGCCTCATCTGCACATGGAGTACACCGCCAACCTGACCGAGCTGAATGCCGACGTCGCGCTGTTGCGCTTGAACAATGCACTGGTGGCATCCGGGCAGTTCGCTGCGGAGTTCGACATCAAGAGCCGGGCCGTGAAGCTCGAGACATACCGCGTCGGGACCGGCATGGGGGAGCGGGGCTTCCTGCACGTGAAACTGGCCTTGCTCAGCGGGCGTTCGCCGGAAATCAAAAAGCAGCTGGCCGACAGCCTGCTGGCCGTGCTGCAGGACTTGGGCCCTTGGCCCGCTGGCGTCAGCGTGCAGTTGTGCGTGGAGTTGCTGGATATTGACCGCGTCCCTTATGCCAAGGCCGCGATCGGCGTTTAAGTCGAGTGGGACGGGGACAATTGTTTAGCGGGTGTTGATCCAGACTCCGCTAAATGATGATTTAACGGAACATGGCGTCGTGTGACGCTTCGACCGAACACTTCCTGTGATATCCCCTATGGACGGTTGTCCCGCAGGCCCTGCATACCCGCCACTCGCCGCCAATGGTCCGGCCGGCGGCCACGCACCTGCCGCAGCCCCTTCATCTTGCGCGCTGCCTTGTGAACTGGCGTTCTGGGCGCTGTGGCATTGTCGCCATGCACGCCCTCCAGACCTCTGTATTTCCTGTTGATCCTTGAACCGTGCTCGTCGTTGGCGAGCACAGGCTGACGGCGCCTGGTCGCCCGTCCGACATGAATATACGAGTGTTTCCATGAATCTTTCTTTTGCATCCGAGCAACAGGCCCAGGCGTTCCTGACGGAAAACCCGGATGTCGAGCTGTTCGAACTGTTTATTGTCGACAACAACGGCGTGCCCCGGGGGAAATGGCTGCATCGGGACGAATTGCTCGCGGTCTATCAGAGTGGCCGGCCACTGCCCAGTACGATTCTGGGGCTGACCCTCAATGGCGACGACGTGGAAAATTCCGGCCTGGTCTGGGACGTCGGCGACATCGATTGCCGGGCCTACCCTCTGGATGGCAGCTTGCAACGCATGCCCTGGCGGCTGATCCCGACTGCCTCGGTGCAAGTCGCCATGCATCCCCGGGAGGGCATGCCGGCGGTCATCGCCGATCCCCGCTATCTGCTCAGCCGGGTCATCGAAGGCTTGCAGGCGGAGGGTTATTTCCCGGTGATGGCGGCGGAGCTGGAGTTCTATCTATTGGATGCGCAGCGTGACAGCGAGGGTCGACCGCAGCCCGCGCGGGACGCCGACGGCAACAGGCCTCGCCAGACCCAGGTCTACGGTTTGCGTGAGCTGGAGCAGATCGAGCCCTTCCTTGCAGACCTCTACGCCGCGTGCAAACTACAAGACAATCCAGCCCGGACAGCCATTTCGGAATACGCGCCGGGGCAGGTGGAGATCACGCTTGAACACCGCTCCGACGCCCTGCAAGCCATGGATGAAGCGGTGCGCTACAAACGGCTGGTCAAGGGCGTGGCCCATAGACACGGGATGGCGGCGTGTTTCATGGCCAAGCCGTTCGAGCACTTGGCGGGATCCGGCATGCACATGCACGTCAGTCTCGCGGACCGCGAAGGCAACAATCTGTTTGCCAGTGAAGCCGCCGATGGCACGCCGCTATTGCGCCAAGCGGTGGGCGGAATGCTCGTAACGCTGCTGGACTCGCTATTGATGTTTTGTCCGAACGCCAACTCCTACCGTCGTTTTCAAAGCAACAGCTACGCGCCGCTGGCGGCGACCTGGGGCGTGGACAATCGCACCGTCAGCCTGCGGGTGCCTGGCGGCCCGGCCGCGTCGCGGCACATCGAGCATCGTATTTGCGGCGCCGATGCCAATCCCTACCTGGCCGCGGCGGCAATTTTGGCTGGCATCCATCGCGGCATCCGGGAGCGGCGTGACCCTGGTGCGCCTGTCGAAGGCAACGGCTACGCCCAGACCGCCCACTTATTGCCCACCGACTGGCTCACCACCTTGCGCGCCCTGGAGAATTCGACTTGGGCGCGGGACGCTTTTGGCGAGGCGTTCCTCGGTGTCTACCTGGCGGTCAAGCACGCCGAATATCGCCAGTTCATGGGTGAAGTCGGCGAGCAGGATTGGCGTTGGTACCTGAACCAGGCCTGAAGGTTTTCAGGTTGCTATTTAAATAATTATTTAACAGCAACTTTTTCACGAAAAATTGATGGTGGGCTGCCTAAAGTTTGTGCTGCCGTAGGGAAACGTTTTTTCACATTTGCCTACGGCGCCTTCTTTTAAAAGAGCAACTTTCAGGAAGTTTCCAATCATCATGCTGACTATTAAAGCCGTGCGCCCCGAGTGGGTGACGCTGGTTGCCAGTGCCTTTTTGGTAGTGGGTTTCAATCTGGTCCTGTGGCAGCACCTGTCCACCATCACGGCATCGGATGGTCACGGTGTCTTGCTTTGCCTGGCCTTTGGCGTGATGGTGTTCTGCGCGTTCAACCTGGTGCTCACGCTGTTGGCTTTCCGTCCGCTGCTCAAGCCAGTGTTGATGGCGCTGTTCGTGATCAGCGCCGGCGTGGCGTATTTCATGGCGCAGTACGGCGTGTTGATCGATACGGGCATGTTGCGCAACTTCGCCGAAACCAATGCCACGGAAGTTCGTGACCTGTTGTCGTTGAAGTTGTTTGCCTATTTGCTCCTGTTGGGTGTCCTGCCTGCCTGGTTGTTATTCAAGACACCCATACACTATCGTCGCTGGCCCAGAGAGTTGCTAAGTAAGTTTATTGTCGCAGTGGTCACGACTGCGGTACTCGGTGGGGTGGCGCAGATCAACTACCAGGGCTTGGCGTCGCTGTTTCGCAATCATCATGAGTTGCACTTGATGCTCGTACCGAGCAACTACATCGGTGCGTCGATCGGCTATGTGCGCGAGCAGGTCGCATCGGCCAAGCAACCGTTCATTGCCTTGGGCGAGGATGCGATCCGAAACCCGGCCTGGCAGACCCATTCTCGAAAATCCCTCACCGTGCTGGTCGTGGGCGAGAGCGCCCGGGCCGAGAATTTCGGCATTCTTGGCTATACCCGCGATACCACGCCGCAACTGGACAAAGAGGCCGGCCTGATCGCATTTACCGATGTGCATTCCTGCGGCACCGAAACCGCCGTGTCAGTGCCATGCATGTTTTCCAACATGGGGCGCAAGAATTACGACGCGAGCACGGCCAAGAACGAAGAGGGCCTGCTCGATGTGCTCAAGCGCGCCGGGCTGGACGTGATCTGGCGTGACAATCAGTCCGGCTGCAAAGGCACCTGCGACCGGGTCACGGTGCAGGACGTGAGCAATCTCAAGGATCCGACCCTGTGCGCCAACAGCGAGTGCCGCGATGAAATCCTGCTCCAGGGCTTGCAGCACTTCATCGACACCCTGGACAAGGACACGGTGCTGGTATTGCACCAGATGGGCAGTCACGGGCCTGAATATTTCAAGCGCTACCCCAAGGAGTACGAGCATTTCACCCCGGTATGCGAGAGCAACGCGTTGAACAATTGCAGCCGGGAGAGCATCGTCAACGGCTACGACAATACGTTGGTGTACACCGATCACGTGTTGTCGACGCTGATCGATCTGCTGCGGGCCAACCAGGGCAAGGTTGATACCGCCATGCTGTACCTGTCGGACCATGGCGAGTCCTTGGGCGAATACAACCTGTTCCTCCACGGCACGCCCTACATGCTCGCGCCGGAGCAACAGAAGCATGTGGCGATGCTGGCCTGGTTCTCCGACAGCTACCAGAAGTCCTTTGCGGTCGACACCCATTGCCTGCAGTTGAGCCGGGACAAGCCCCTGAGCCAGGACAATCTGTTCCATTCGATGCTTGGGCTGTTGGAGGTCAACAGCAAGGTCTACAACCAGGACCTCGATATGTTTGCCGGGTGTCGAAGCGCGGTGATCGACGGTGTACTTGCCCGGGAATGATTCCTACACCTTTTTTTCACGCGGCATTGTTTAACCTGTTGCTCAACCTTCGTGCATGAGCTGTGAGTATGTCCGGGCAACCCCCATCCACCGTCGAGCTTGAATTCGCCAGGCAGCATGACCAGGAGCATGCGCAAATCTGTCGCCAGCCGGTGCCGCGCCGTCTGCGCCTGACCTTCTGGCGTGACGAACAGCTGGTGCGCAACGCCATGAAGGTCGCCGGTGAGCCGGGGCTGGTGCTGGACGTCGCGTGCGGGGCGGGGCGGTTCTGGCCGGTGCTGGCCGAACATGCCAACCGGGTCATCCTCGCAGCGGACCCCTCGCCGGACACGCTCGAGCATGCCCGCAGCCATCACGCTGGCGCATTGCTCAAGCGGGTCAAGACCTTCCCCAGCTCGGCGTTTACCCTTGGGTTGTCTGGCAATGCGGTGGATTGCATTTTCTGTCTGCAATTGTTTCTGCACATCAAGGCCAGCGAACATCGCCTGGCCTTGTTGCAAGAGTTTCATCGGGTCAGTCGCGACACAGTGATCGTGGCGGTCCGGATCGAAGGGCGCTTCAACATCGGCCAAGCGCCGCGACAAGTGCTGGCTGACAGAAGCAACGTCGAGGCGGAGTTCCTGCAGGCCGGTTTCTCCATCCTGTGGTATCAGGATTTCCTTCCCGGTTTCGCCGTGAAACGGGTTTATGTACTACGCAAGGTCAGTTAATTTCCGATGTAGGACTATTCTTGCGATTGCGCAGGCGATTTCTCTCAAGCTCTTGCTCCGTAGATGCTCGCAATCGCCGACGGCGATATATACTGCGCGCCATTCTTCAAGGGAGAGCCGTGTGGCCATCGATATTCACTGGATTCGCGACAACGATAGCCTCGCTCGGTTTTGCGCCGAATGGCAACAGTTGCCGTTCGTCGCCCTCGACACCGAATTCATGCGGGTCGACACCTTTTATCCCATCGCCGGCTTGCTGCAGATTGGCGATGGCAAAAGTGCGTACCTGATTGACCCCTTGACCATCGACAATTGGAAACCCTTGGCCGCGCTGCTGGAGAATCCGGCGGTGCTCAAGGTATTGCACGCCTGCAGCGAAGATCTCGAAGTCCTGCTACGCCTGACCGGCAGCCTGCCTGCGCCGCTGTTTGACACCCAACTGGCCGCCGCCTACCTGAACCTGGGTTTTTCCATGGGGTATTCGCGGTTGGTGCAGGAAGTGCTGGGCATCGAGTTGCCCAAGGGCGAGACGCGTTCCGACTGGTTGCAGCGCCCCTTGTCCGAGACACAGATCAGCTACGCCGCGGAGGACGCGGTGCATCTGGCGGAAGTGTTCGTAGAGCTGCGTCCTAAGCTATCCGAGGACAAGTACGCCTGGGTGCTGGAAGATGGCGCCGAACTGGTCGCCAACTTGCGCCGCGAAGTGGACCCCTACGAGGTCTACCGCGAGGCCAAGCTGGCCTGGAAACTGTCCCGTGCGCAACTGGCCGTGCTACGCGAACTGTGTGCCTGGCGCGAGCGCGAAGCGCGGGCTCGCGATTTGCCGCGCAACCGGATCATCCGCGAGCATTCGCTATGGCCCCTGGCCCGCACCCAGCCGGATAACCTCGGCGCGCTGGCGAAAATCGAAGACATGCACCCGCGTACCGTACGTCAGGACGGCGAGTTCCTGTTGGACCTGATCAAGCGCGCCGGCAGCGTGCCGCCGGAGCAGTGGCCACCCGCCGTGGCCGAACCGTTGCCCATCGAGGCCTCGGCGCTGCTCAAGCGCCTCAAGGCGCTGGGGCAGGCTGAAGCCGAGCGCCTGGGCGTTGCCCCGGAACTGATGCTGCGCAAGAAAACCCTCGAAGCCTTGATCAAGAGCGGCTTCCCAGAAGGTCCTTACCAATTGCCCGACTCGCTGCGTGGCTGGCGCCGCGAGTTGATGGGCCAGGCGTTGCTCGACAGCCTGGCCACCGCCGGAGAACAGCCTTGAAACGTATCTGCTCCATCTATCGAAGCTCGAAAAAAAACGAGATGTACCTCTATGTGCTCAAGAGCGACGCGTTGGCCCGTGTGCCGGAGCCGTTGATGGCGGCCTTTGGCAAGGCTATCCACGCGTTCGACCTGGTGCTGAGCCCGGAGCGCCAGCTGTCCCGTGAGGACATCGCCAAGGTGCTGGAGAATCTCGATACCCAGGGCTATCACCTGCAAATGCCACCGGCCGAAGACGAGTACATCGAGCATCTGCCTGAAGAGTTGCTGCGACGCAACGATCCGGTCTGACGATGCGCGGGGCGCCTGTCCAGGCGCCCCTTGAAATGAAAAATGATTATTGGCGATAGGCCGCAAGGATGGAGCGATACTCTGTCAGCGGTCGTCTGTACTGTTTTTGAAAGGTTTGATTCATGCGCGTTCTGATTGCCGAACACGACCACGCGGTGTATGCCCAGCTCCTGCGTCAGGCTGCACCCGATATCGAGGTCCTGACCAGCGGCGACTCTGCCGAGCTGTCGCGGCTCGCCTCCGACTGCCCGGTCTGGCTCGGCCAGCCTGATCTCCTGGCGACGCTATTGCGTCAAGGGCGCCAGCCCCGTTGGTTGCAATCGACCTGGGCGGGCATCACGCCGCTCTTGGCAGAGGGCTTGAACCGCGATTATCGCCTGACCCGCGCAGTCGGCATCTTTGGCCAGGTGATGGCCGAATATGTCCTCACCTACATGCTCGGGCATGAACGCGAAGTCCTGGCGCGGCTGGTCAGCCAGGTGGAGCGCAAGTGGGACAACCGCCAAGGGCAAAGCCTGGCGGGGCGCAAGGTGTTGATCGTCGGGACCGGCGATATCGGCCAGCGCGTGGCGCAGTTCCTGGTGCCGTTTGGGGTGCATCTGTACGGCATCGCCAGCGAAGCCCGTGAGTTGGCGCCGTTTATCGAAGTCGGTGCGCTGGCGGACTTGCCACGGCTGGTGGGCGAAGCGGACTACGTGATCAACCTGCTGCCGAACACCCCGGACACCCATGACATCTACGACGCCGCGCTGTTCAAGCGATTCAAGCCCACCGGGTTGTTTATCAATGTCGGCCGAGGCGTGGCCGTGGTCGATGCAGACTTGGTGCAAGCCTTGAAGGAAGGGCATCTGGCCGGTGCGGTCATCGACGTGTGTCGCCAGGAGCCGTTGCCACAGCGGCATCCGTTCTGGACGGCCTGGGGCCTGCTGTTGACCGGCCACAGTTCGGCACCGACCTCGCCGCCGATGATGGTGCAGTTGTTCCTGGAGAATCTGCGCGCCTACCAGGCTGGTGAAGCGCTGCGTGGGGAAGTGGATTTCGCCCGAGGCTACTAAGCACAAAGTTACTCAGGGCCTATGAGCCACCGTAGTGCGGGCTTCGCGGCCTGAGAAGTCCCTGCTACCGACAGTCGCCAATGCTTGGCCTCAAGAGGCCCCGGCACTAGACTGTCGGCCTTTTCACTACGTGATGTTGATGCTCGAGCCATGGCCGCCAAAGTCGAACCGTTCTGGATACGCAAAACCCTCGATCAGCTCGACCCACAGGAGTGGGAATCGCTGTGTGACGGCTGTGGCCTGTGCTGCCTGCAAAAGCTCGAAGACGAAGACGACAACACCGTCTACTACACGCGCATCGCCTGCAAACTGCTGGACCTGAAAACCTGCCAGTGCACCGACTACCCCAACCGCCGCGACTTCGTCCCCGATTGCATCCAGCTCACACCCGGCAAGGCCGATCAGTTCAAGTGGCTGCCTCCGACCTGCGGTTATCGCCTGGTCAGCGAGGGCAAGGACCTGCCGTTGTGGCATCACTTGGTCTGTGGCGACCGGGATGCCGTGCATCACGAACGCATTTCCCAGTCCGGGCGCATGCTGGCCGAAGGCAGCGTGGCTGAAGACGACTGGGAAGATCATCTGATTTTCCGCGCTGGCTGAACCAAAGACATCGCATCACGGGGAATGCCCATGGCTGCAGGATTCAAACAGGTACTGGCGGTGGGGCTGCTGGTGATGTGCGGACCGCTGTGGGCGGCGCAGAAAGTCGATCTGGATTATCACGTGCACTTGTTGCCGCAGAGCGACCAGGCCGAGGTGCGCCTCACCTTGGCCCGGGGCTCGGCGGTGCGAAGCCTGGATTTCGACCTCGGCGACGACGGGCGCTACAGCGACTTCAAGGCCGACGGTCAATGGCAGTTCACGCCTGGCCAGGCATCACGCGGCGTTTGGCGTCCGACTGCCGACAAGGCCAGCCTGACGTACCGCGTGCGTATCAGCCAATCGCGCAAGAACGCTACCTTCGAAACCCGCATGACCCCCGGCTGGGCGCTGCTGCGAGGTGATGACCTGGTACCGCCGGCAAAGCTGGATCAGCAGGACGGTGTGGAATTGGTGTCGCGCCTGACGTTCGAATTGCCGAGCGGCTGGCAAAGCATCGAGACGGCCTGGCCGCGTATCGGTAAGCAACGTTTTCGTATCGATAACCCTTCGCGCCTGTTCGATCGCCCTACGGGTTGGATGCTTGCGGGCAAGCTCGGCAGCCGCCGCACGCGCCTGGGTGAGACAGACGTGACGGTGGCCTCGCCCAAGGGGCAGGGTATGCGCAGGATGGATGTCCTGACGCTGCTGACGTTTGTCTGGCCGCAGGTGCAGGCGGTGGTGCCGCGCCATCCCGCCAAGTTGCTGATTGTCGGTGCCGGCGATCCGTTGTGGCGTGGCGCGAAGGCCGGTCGCGAATCGATCTATCTGCACAGCCGCCCAGCGCTGGTCAGCGAACGGGGCAGCAGTCCTTTGCTGCGCGAACTGATGCAGGTGCTGGCGCGCATCAACGACGATGATCGCAGTGATTGGATCAGCGAAGGGCTCAACGAGTACTACGCCATCGAACTGCTGCGCCGCGCCGGCGGCATGAGCGACGAACGTTATCAGGCTCTGAACGATCGGCTCGCCCGTGACAGCAAGGGCGTCACCACCTTGCGCGGAGAGCAGGTGAGCCCGGCGATGGTGTCCAAGGCGGTGCTGCTGTTGCAGGAGCTTGACCGGGAGATTCGCTTGAAGACCCACAACAAGCGCTCGCTCGATGATGTGTTGCAGGCGGCGATGCGGCTGGAAACGGTGGATACCGCGGAGTTCGTGCAGCTTAGCGAGAGTATCCTGGGTGCGGGCTCAACTGTCCTGGATACCCGGTTACTTCAGTAATAGCGCTTTCGTCGGAACGCCGCCCGGAGCAAGCTCGCTCCCACAGGGTTCTTGTGAACACCACAAATCCGATGTGGGAGCGAGCTTGCTCGCGATGAGGCCATCAACTGCACTGCAAAAATCAGAGCCCAGCCTTAGGCGAAACCAACGAATCATTCCCCGTCACCGTAGCCGTGCCGGTCGCCGCCTGGGCATTGGCCTTCATGCGGCTCAGTTCGTCGCCAGCCTGCTCGATGCGAGCACGGGCGTCGTGCAGATGCTGACGATTTCTTTCCAGCATACTTTTGGCCGAGCAGTGCCCGGTGATGCCCCGGGCCAGGGCCATGCCGCCGATTGCCAACTGAGCCAGGCCGAGCACTCCGCCGCGACGTAGACCCTTGCCCATCATCAGCACCCCACCAGCCAGTGAGCCAATGCGCTCCCAGCCGTGGACGTTCTGCGGGCTGCGGGATTGGAAGGGGGTGGTCTCAACCGGCCCGAACGGATTGTTATCGCTCATGATCTGTCTCCAGTGTGGGAATGTGTATAAAGCTGACTGCCTGAGCGAATCCGTCGTTCCATGGAATTTCCCGCCGGTCAGCGGAATTGCGGTCCCGAGCGAGTGTTGTTGCCTTTGGCCATGCGGTCGTACAACACGACGTTGACCGTGGCCGCCAGGTTCATACAGCCGTTGGTGGGGATGTAGATCACGTCTTCGCACCAGTCGCGGATGTCTTTGTCCAGCGAGCCGTCTTCCGGGCCGAAGATATACAAGGCGCGGTCCGGATGGGTGTATTCAGGCAGGGGGCGGGCGCCTTCCACCAGTTCGACCGCCACCGGCACGCAGCCCAGGGGCAGGATTTTCTTCAAGTCTTCGATGCCGATCAGCGGGATGTCGTAGTGGACTTTCTTGGTGTCGGTGACAAAGTCGGCGGCGCGTTCATAGCGCTTGCCGGTGTAGAACACCGACGCCACGCCGTAGCAGCCGGCGGCGCGCATGACCGAACCGACGTTTTCCGGTGACTTGGGGTTGAACAGACCGATGCAGCTGTAGCGTTTGTTGGCCACGGGCGGGGTGCCTTTGGGGAAAAGGCGCGATTATACGGCGAATGGGGGAGGGTGGTCAGTGTCGAGATCAGTGGTGTTTGTTTGATCGTCATCGCGAGCAAGCTCGCTGCCACACTGGGTTCGTGGGGGCGAATGGTAGGCAGCCTGTTTACGAACCTGACCAATCGGTAACGTCCCAGCCAGCGTCGTGAAAGGCCCCAGTCGATATGGTTTACCTGACCTATGACTGCCGGAGTTCCCTCATGAAAACCTTTAATGCCTTGCTCGCCGTTTCGATCCTCTCCCTTTCTTCCCTTGCCTTGGCGGAAGGAGGAAGTGATCGGGTTTATGGCCAGATGATCCGCAACAATCAACAAGCCATGGCGCAGTACGCCGCCGAAAAAGGCAAAGCCGTCCCCGAAATCGTTCATTACGAATACGGCATGAAGCTCGATGTAAAAAAAGTGGTGAGTAGTACACCGGCCAATAAGGGCTGTGGTGTTGGGCCGGCCCGCATGACTTATGAAGACTCGAGCGGCAAGCTCAATACCGTGGAATACAGGCTTTTGGGCGAAAACTGTCCGAATGGAGGTTGATTACCGTCTCGTTTGTTCTCCTTTGTTTTTAAGACGGTCAGGCGCCCTGGTGGCGCCTGTTTTTGGTGCGTGGATTATTGGGCGGGAGCGTTACGCAACCTCAGCGCATTGAACACCACCGACGCCGAACTGATGCTCATGGCGACGGCGGCGACCATCGGAGAGAGCAAATGGCCGGTCAGGGGATACAGCAGGCCGGCAGCCAGGGGAATGCCCATCGCGTTATACACAAAGGCGAACCCGAGGTTCTGGCGCATGTTCCTGACGGTTGCCACCGACAGGGTGCGGGCCCGCAAAATGCCCATCAAGTCGCCTTTTACCAGTGTCAGCTGAGCGCTGTTCATCGCGACGTCGGTGCCGGTGCCCATCGCAATTCCAACGTCGGCACGGGCCAGGGCGGGGGCATCGTTGATGCCATCACCAACCATCGCGACTTGACGGCCATATTGCTGAAGATCAGCCACCAGGCGCTCCTTGTCTTCGGGCTTGACTTCCCCGTGCACCTCTTCGATGTCCAGTGCCTTGGCCACGGCGCGTGCGGTGGTGAGGCCGTCGCCCGTGGCCATGATGATTTTAATGCCGTAGGCCTTGAGCTGGTGGATTGCCTCCCCGGCGGTTGGCTTGATCGGGTCCGATACGGCCAGCAATCCGACCAGCACACCATCGACCGCGAGATAAACGATACTGATGCCTTGCGAGCGCAACTGTTCGGCTTGTTGCTGCAGCGACGTGACACCCACATGGGCCGTTCTCATCAGGACACTGTTGCCCAAATGCAGCCGTTTGCCATCCACCAGTCCACTGACACCAATGCCGCTGCCGGAGTCAAATGCGTCGGGCTTGATCAGGTCAAGGTTTTCTTTCCGGGCCTGTTCGACGATGGCCTGGGCCAGGGGATGTTCACTGCCCTGATCAAGACTCGCTGCCCAGAGTAATACTTGGCGAGCGTCGAAGCCTCGAGTGGTCTGGACACTGTGAAACACCGGGCGCCCTTCTGTCAGGGTGCCGGTCTTGTCGACGATCAGCGTGTCGATCTTGCACAGATTCTCGATGGCGCCGGCGTCGCGGAATAACACCCCCATGCCGGCCGCCTTGCCGGTGGACACCATGATCGACATCGGGGTAGCGAGCCCCAACGCGCAAGGGCAGGCAATAATCAGCACGGCAACGGCGTTGATCAGGCCAAAGGTCCAACCGCGCTCGATGCCTGACAATCCCCAGCCGACAAATGTCAGTGCGGCGATGGCGATCACCGCCATCACGAAGTAACCAGCGATTACATCCGCCAATCGCTGCAGAGGGGCCTTGGAGCGCTGGGCCTGGGCCACCATCTGGACGATCTGCGATAACACGGTTTCGGCGCCGACCTTCTGCGCGATCATTACCAGGCTGCCATGGGTATTGATTGTCGCACCGATCAGGCTGTCACCGACGTGCTTGCTCACCGGTACCGGTTCGCCCGTGAGCATGGATTCGTCTACGGCGCTTTCGCCTTCGAGCACTGAACCATCTACCGGTACTTTTTCACCCGGTCTGATTCTCAGCCGATCGCCCCTGTGCACATGGGCGAGGGGGACGTCATGCTCTTGGCCATCAGCGTTGATCCTGCGGGCAGTCTTGGGTGATAGGCCGAGCAACGATTTGATGGCGGCGCTCGTTTGTGAGCGTGCCTTGAGCTCAAGCATTTGCCCGAGCAAGGTCAGGGAAATGATGACCGCGGCGGCTTCGAAGTAAACGCCGATACGTCCTTCCTTCATGAATGTGGAGGGAAAAATGCCAGGCCAAAACGTTGCGCAAACGCTGTACAGATAGGCTGCCGAAGTGCCCAGGCTGATAAGCGTCCACATGTTCGGGCTGCGTTGGCGAACCGACGCCCATCCCCGGCTGAAGAACGGCCAACCCGCCCACAGCACCACTGGGGTGCCTAACAGGAATTCGACAAGATTCTGAGTGTTGGCATGAAACAGCGAAAAGGAATGGCCAGCCATGGCGAGCACGGTCACGATCACCGTCAGTGGCAGGCTCCACCAGAAGCGCCGGCTAAGTTGCTTGAGTTCGGCATTGTCCTCTTCCCCCTGTATCGGCAGCACAGGCTCCAGCGTCATGCCGCACTTGGGACAACTGCCTGGACCAGGCTGGCGTATTTCCGGGTGCATGGGACAGGTGTATTCGGTTGTGACGCCTTCGGCTACTGAGATGCGGTGGTGTGCATGATCGGTGGTGTGTGGCATGGCTAGCGCCCCTGCGGATCCCTTGGTTTTTTCGGCGACTCGCTGTGTTGCCCATGCCTGCCATGATGGTGTCCAAACATGTGCATCAATGGGCATGCCAGAAGGATCAAATAAGGCCAGTTGGCCGAAATGTGACCAAAGTGCTCCCGCACCAGATAGAACAGGCCGATCGCCAATGACATGATCAAGACAACGCCGGTCTTGTTCTTCCAGAAGGGCCTTGGACCGTCGCTTGGATGCTCGTGGTCGTTCATGGAATGCTCCTATCGGCCTGGCGAGTCGCCCGCGACCTGTCATTGGAGAATAGATAAGGCGTAAGCCGGAAGATTGACTTGCGTCAGACTGGGTTCGCTTGGCCCGGAAACAGACAAGTAGCGGCATGCTAAAGGCCTGAAGCTGTCAGCGACCTGACGCACGAATTGCATTTTTGTCAGGTCGGGCAACAGGAAGCAGACACGGATGGGGGCAGGAGCCGTGGCGAGAAAGGTGCTTCCTGGTCACGGATTGTACTGGGCGGCCTTACTCGTCTTTCTTCATCAACCCAGCCAACGCGGCGAACGGGTTATGGGTCGCCTTGGCGATCTTCGGGGTGCTCAGGGAGCCGTCGCCGAAATATTGTTGGTCGGTGTAGCGCGAGTGTTCGTTGTCGTGGCAATACAAGCACAGCAGTTCCCAGTTGGAGCCGTCCTGGGGATTGTTGTCGTGGTTGTGGTCGCGATGGTGAACGGTCAGTTCGCTGAGGCGCTTGCCGGAAAATTCACGGGCGCAGCGGCCGCAGACGTGTGGGTACATTTTCAGGGCTTTGTCGCGGTAGCCCATTTCCCGGTCGCGCTGGGCGTCGGCGAGGATGCGGTCCAGCTTGGCGGTGTTGGACGGTGGGGTGGACGAACTCATGGGTTCACCTTTGTAGAAGAGACTGATGACGGTTGGACAGAGTTTAGCTCAGCCCTTGAGCTTCTCGGCAATCCAGATCGTGTGGCGGGTGCCTTTGTTGCCGTGGGCGAAGACTTGTACCTCTTCGGCCTTGAAACCGGCCTTCTTCAGCTTGTCGGAAAACTGCCGGTCGGCGCTGGCCGACCACACGGCCAGCACGCCCTTGGGCCGCAGGGCCTTGGCGCAGGCGGCGAGGCCACCGGCCGAATACAGCCAACTATTGGCCTTCTGGGTCAGGCCTTCGGGACCGTTGTCGACATCGAGCATGATCGCGTCGAACCCTTGGGGCTCGGCTTGCAGCACCTTGGCGACGTCTTCCAAGCGGATCACCGTGCGCGGGTCCGACAGCGGTCGCCCGGCCTTTTCGCCCAGCGGGCCGCGATTCCATTCCACGACACCGGGCACCAGTTCGGCGACCACCACTTCGGCGCTTTTGCCCAAGTGCTTGAGCGCCGAGGCGAGGGTGAAGCCCATGCCGAGGCCGCCGATCAGCACGCGCGAGCCGGGGCGACCGGCGACTTTGCGGCATGGGATCTCGGCCAAGGCGTCTTCGGAACCGTGCATGCGGGTGTTCATCAGTTGCCCGCCGTCGCCGCCCTGGATCTTGATCACGAAGTCCTCGCCGTACTCGAACAGGCACAAGGCACCGCCGTTGTCGGGAATGGGCGTGGTGTCGAGCAGAACAAAACGTTTCATGGAAATCTCATGGGGAAAGAGCAGACCGGCCCGGCAGGGGCTAGCCTGAAAGCAGACAATAGCCACGGAGCCATTGATGAAGTGCATCATTCTAACGGCCATGGCCCTGGCGGTGCTCTCGATAAGTTGCGCCCAGGCCCAGCAACCGACGATTCCAGTCGCGCCGCCGAGCATTCCCGGCTCTCCCGGCACCGCCACGCCCATGCCGTATCCGAAGGTTACGCCCAGCGGAGTGCCCAAGGTGGCGCCCGGGAACGGCCCGCCCCTGCTGCCGCCCATCGAGGTGCCTCGACCGCCGAAGGACCAACCGATACCGGGGCTGGAGCCGAAGCCGGCGAAGGCGAAGTCGCCGGGGGGCTAGACTTGCTGCGACAACAACTGACCATCCGCCATGCGCAGGCGCTTGGACAGGGAAACGGCGAGGGCGCGGATGATCTTGGCGGCGACCTTCGGTGCATCGTTGAGCATTTTTTCCAGGGAGTCCTTGCCCAGGTTCAGCAACTGGCAATTGGTGGCGGCGATGCAACTGGCCGAGCGCCGCTCCCCGTCGAGCACGGCCATTTCGCCGAATGCCCGGCCGCTGCGCAGCGTGGCAATGGTGACAGGTTGACCGTCAGGGCCGGTTTTCTGCACGGCCACTTGGCCGGTGTGGAGGATGCACATGAAGCTGCCCGCATCGCCTTCACGGAAAATCGCCTCGCCCTGGGCGACGGTGCTGATGCTGAAGTAACCCGACGCAGCGGCAAAATCGACGGGCAGCAATTGGTCGAACAGACCGCAGTCCATCAGCCAGTCGCGGATTTCGTTGTTCAGTAAGGTCGGTTCTGACATGTCGTGACGGTCTTTTTTCTTGTGTTTGTTGCGGTTCTGGATTGTCTTGAATGTAAGTCAAACCCTTATGGCGGTGCCATGCCCGGGCCCAGCGCATGGAGCTAAGACCCGGCCATCCCAGAGAGTTCCTCAGGCCACCGCCAAAACCTTCAACACAAACGCGTATTCGAGCGCTACGTCACGCAATCCCTGGTAGCGACCGCTCATGCCGCCATGGCCGGCGCCCAGTTCGGTCTTGAGCAGCAACGGGTTGTCGTCGGTCTTGGTGGCTCGCAGTTTTGCCACCCACTTGGCTGCTTCCCAGTACTGCACGCGGCTGTCGTTGTAGCCAGCGATCACCAGCATTGCCGGGTACGCCTGGGCGCGGACGTTTTCGTACGGGGCGTAGGCCCTGATCCGATCATAGACGTCCGGCTCCTCGGGATTACCCCATTCGTCGTATTCGGTCACGGTCAATGGCAGGTCGGGATCGAGCATGGTGTTGAGCACATCGACAAACGGCACTTCGGCAATTGCGACCTTGAACAGTTCCGGACGCTGGTTGAGCACCGCGCCGATCAACAGCCCACCGGCGCTGCCGCCGCTGATCGCCAGTTGGTCGGCGGTGGTGAAGCCATTGGCGACCAAGTGTTCGGCGCAGGCAATGAAGTCGCTGAAGGTGTGGTGCTTGTGCTCTTGCTTGCCGGCGCGATACCAGGCTTCGCCCAATTCGCCGCCACCTCGCACATGGGCGATGGCGAACGCCACGCCGCGGTCCAGCAGGCTCAGCCGCGCGTGGGAAAACCACGGGTCGAGGCTTTCGCCGTAGGCGCCGTAGCCGTACAGATACAGTGGCACCGGCTGGCCCAGGGCTTCGCGCTTGACCACCAGGCTGATGGGCACCTGCGTGCCGTCCGGCGCGGTGGCCCAGAGACGTTGGCTGACGTAGGCATCGGCATCGAACGGACCCAGGACCGGGGTTTGCTTGAGCACGACTTGATCGCCGCTGGCCAACATCAACTGGCGGATCTGCGCCGGGCGATTCAGTGCCTCGTAGCGCAGGCGGATGCGCTCACTGACGAACTCCAGGCTGTTTTGTACGTGAAGGCTGTAGGCCGCGTCTGGCAATTGCACCCGATATTTCGGCAAGCCTTGTGGGTGAACTTCGATAATGGGCAGGCCGCCTTCGCGCAGGCTCAAGGTCATGGCCGTGGCGTTCAGGCTCAAGCCATCGATCATCACCGTGTCGCTGTGGGGGATCAGGATCTGCCAGTCGGCCTCGGTCGGCGCCTCGCCCGTGTCGGCGGCCTGGTACAACGCGAAGTTGATGCCGTCGCGGTTGCTGCGGATGAACCAGGTCCATTGACCGTCGAGCAGACCATGATCGATGTCGTATTCGTGGTCCTCTACCCGTGGCGCCACGCAGGTAAACGGCAGATGCGGTTGCGCCGCGTCGAGCACCCAGACTTCACTGGTGGTCTTGCTGCCAAGGGACAGGATCAGTTGGCGCTCCGAGCTCGAACGGTAGCAATGCAGGAAAAAACGCCCGTCCGGCTCATGGAATACCTCTTCGGCGGCGGTGCCGTCCAGACGATAACGGAACAGCTTGTGCGGGCGATGGGTGTCGTCCAGTTCGCCAAAGAACAGCGTCAGGCTGTCGTTGGCCCAGGTCATGCTGCCGTCGCAGTTTTCGAAGGACAGTTCGCTGACCTTGTCGTTGGATAATTCCTTCACGAACAGCGTGTAGATCTCATCGCCCGTGGTATCCAGGCTGTAGGCCAGGCGCTGGTGGTCGGGGCTGATGCTGAACGCGCCCAAGGCGAAGAATCCGCCGCCGGCCAGGGCGTTCGGGTCCAGCAATAGCTGTTCCTGGCTTTCGTCCACGGTCAGGCTGTCGTCGGCTGGACGCGGGCAGCGGTAATGACGCGGATACTCATCGCCCGCCGTGGTGCGGGTGTAATACAGGTAGGGCCCCCAGGGCGAGGGCAGGGAAAGGTCGGTCTCGAGGATCCGTCCCTTGATTTCCTGGAACAGCGTTTCGCGCAGTTCGGCCTGGTCGGCAAGCACGGCTTCCTGATAGCTGTTTTCAGCCTTGAGGTATTCGAGCACGGCGTCAGTGTCGCGGTCCTGCAACCAGGCATAGGGGTCGACACCCGGGTTCCTGCGGGCTATCGGGGCGTCGAAAACGTGGGCAGATCGGGGCATGGAGAAACTCTCGAGCGTAATACGAAAAGGGACAAGTGGCTGGCGGGGTCGGTTCTGTCGCCGGACGAAAAACTCACCCTGCCGGGCATGCGCAAGACGCCGGGGCAGCCTGACGAGCGAAAAGCCGTTACTATAAGCGCCTCTCTGCCTGCCTTGCCATGGACACCATGACCGAGAACGACTATCTGATTGCCTGGGGCCTTTACGCCTTCGCCGCCCTGGGCTGCCTCCTGGTATGGATGCGCATGACCCGCTTCATGTGGCGCTGGTTGCGCGAGCCGCTGCGGTTGCTGATGGCGGTGTTGCTGTTCAGCCCCACCATCGTCGACCCGGTGAAGGAAAAGGTCGCCCCGGCGTTGGCCATCGTCGCCCTGGACGTGTTGTTCAAGGTGGGCAACAACGTATGGCGCGCCGCGTCCGACCTGCTCATGTACGCGATGATCGCCTTTGGCTTGTATCTGATTGTGGTGCTGATCCGCTTGCCCATCGAACGCGCTGCCAAGGCTCGCAAGGAACGCGCCGCCGCCGCGAAAGCCGCCGCTGCTGCCGAGCCTGACGACGAACCGCCGTTCGGTGTGGCCGGTGACGACCGTTACGGCCGCCCACCCGTACCGAGCAACCCCCAGCGTTCGCGTATCGAACCGCGCCTGTAACCGGGCTGCCCCATCCAACGAGGGTTCGAGCATGTGTGAATTATTGGGCATGAGCGCCAATGTGCCGACCGACATCGTGTTCAGCTTCACCGGGCTGATGCAGCGCGGTGGCAAGACCGGGCCGCACCGGGACGGTTGGGGTATCGCCTTCTATGAAGGCCGTGGCCTGCGCCTGTTCCAGGACCCCGCCGCCAGTAGCGAATCGGAAGTGGCGAACCTGGTGCAGCGTTATCCGATCAAGAGCGAAGTGGTGATCGGGCACATTCGCCAGGCCAACGTCGGCAAGGTCTGCCTGTCCAACACGCACCCGTTCGTGCGCGAGCTGTGGGGCCGCAACTGGTGTTTCGCCCACAATGGCCAGCTCGCCGACTTCCAGCCGGGTGCAACCTTCTACCGTCCGGTGGGCGACACCGACAGCGAAGCGGCTTTCTGCGACCTGCTCAACCGCGTGCGCCAGGCCTTCCCCGAGCCGGTGGAGGTGGAGCGGCTGCTGCCCTCGTTGATCGAGGCCTGCTCGGAATACCGCAGCAAAGGCGTATTCAACTGCCTGCTCAGCGATGGCGACTGGCTCTTCTGCTATTGCTCGACCAAACTGGCCCAGATCACCCGTCGTGCGCCGTTCGGCCCGGCGCGGCTCAAGGATGTGGACGTTATCGTCGATTTCCAGGCGGAAACCACGCCCAACGATGTGGTAACAGTGATCGCCACCGAACCCTTGACCGAAAACGAAACCTGGACCCGCTACGAACCGGGCCAATGGAGCCTGTGGCGACGCGGCGAATGCGTCAGCCATGGCCGGACCGAATAAGGACGTCACGTTATGTTGCTCAGTTATCTACGGTTGGTGTTGTTCGCGGTGGGCTTGCTGGTTGGGGTCCAGGTGCCGGGGTTTATCAATGATTACGCCAAGCGGGTCGAGGCTCATCTGATCGAGGCGCAAACCGGTCTCCAGGGGTTCCAGGGCACCGCCAATCAATTCTTCAAAGGTGACATGCAGGCCTTGGTGGCCCATTACCGCGCCAGCGAAGACCCGATCTTTCGCAGTGACGCCGACAGCCTGAATACTTTGCTCGTGCGTCAGCAGGCCCTGGACAAGCAGTTCCAGGCGATGCAAGGCCCGTGGTACATCCGTCTGTTGCAAGTGGCGCTGGCGGCCGATCCGGACATCCGCAAGGAAACCTGGAACGGCTACAGCTACCAGATCCTGCTGACCCCGGAGGCAATGATCTGGGGCATCAGCGGCGCGATGTTGCTGTCGTTCGGCCTGGAATGCCTGTTCCGCCTGATCGACTGGGTGGTATTGGGCGGCAAGCGCCTGCGCCAGAGCCGGCCGATCGAAGAGCGCGACCTGCGCGGGCTCTGACTCGATGGTTCAGTGAGCTTCCTGTGGCGAGGGAGCTTGCTCCCGCTGGGCTGCGGAGCGGCCCCAAGATTTTGCGAGCGCTACGCACTCGAGCGGGAGCAAGCTCCCTCGCCACAAAAGCGGTCTGCCTTTGCGGGTGATGTGCTGCCCAATCAAATTTTTCTTATGACCCGGCCAAGGTTTTATTCGTTGGACGAGATCGGCTGCGCGCTCAAGAATCGGGGCAACGGTCTCCACGTCTGCGTCGTCGAGACTCACAACAATAAAACCGTGGAGAACCACCATGAGTGCACCCGACACGCTCGGCGTCCCCCAACCCCAGGCCCGGTCCGGCCCGTTCGATTGGTACCGCAACATCAACCAGCAGGAACGTCGCACCTTCTGGAGCTGCAAGATCGGTTACGCCCTGGACGGCATGGACACGCAAATGCTCAGTTTCGTGGTGCCGACCCTGATTGCGATGTGGGGCATCACCACGGGCCAGGCTGGCCTGATCCACACCAGCACCCTGATCGCGTCGGCCATCGGCGGCTGGGTGGCGGGCATTCTCTCCGACCGCATCGGCCGGGTCCGTACCTTGCAACTGACGGTGCTGTGGTTCGCGTTCTTCACCTTCCTGTGCGGCTTTGCCCAGAACTACGAACAGTTGTTGATCGCACGTACCTTGATGGGCTTCGGTTTCGGCGGCGAATGGACGGCCGGTGCGGTGTTGATGGGCGAAGTCATTCGCGCCAAGGACCGCGGTAAAGCGGTGGGCATGGTGCAATCGGGTTGGGCGCTGGGCTGGGGCATGACGGCGATTCTGTATGCGCTGCTGTTCTCGGTGCTGCCGCCGGAAGACGCCTGGCGCGCACTGTTCATCCTCGGCATCGTGCCGGCGGTGTTCGTGATTTTTGTCCGCCGGCTGGTGAAGGACCCAGAAGTCTATAACCAGACCAAGGCCCGCCTGACGCCGGAAAATCCGGCGAAGTTCTACGAGATTTTTGCCCCTGGGATCCTCTTCACTACCCTGCGTGCCTCGCTGCTGACCACCGGTGCCCTGGGCGGTTACTACGCGATCACGTCCTGGCTGCCGACTTTTCTCAAGAACGAGCGTGGCCTGAGCGTCCTGGGCACCGGCGGCTATCTGGCGATGGTGATCGTCGGGTCGTATGTGGGTTACGTCATCAGCGCTTACCTGTCGGACATCCTCGGGCGGAAGAAGAACTTCGTCCTGTACGCCGTCGGTTCGTTCACCATCGTCTTGCTGTATACCCAAGTGCCGGTGAGCAATAACGTGATGCTCTGGTTGGGCTTTCCCCTTGGCTTCTTCGCTTCGGGGATGTTCAGCGGCATGGGCTCGTTCCTCACCGAACTCTTTCCAACGCGCATTCGGGGTTCGGGCCAGGGCTTTTGCTACAACATCGGCCGGGCAGTGGCGGCCCTGTTCCCACTGTTGATCGGTATCCTGAGCCAGAAAGTACCGTTGAGCGTAGGTATCGGCGCGTTCGCGGCGGTGTCCTACGGCGTGGTGATCCTGGCGGCGCTGAGCCTGCCGGAAACCCAAGGCAAGCAGTTGGAAGCCGAGTAACTGATAACCTGTGGGATGCAAATCCCACGGTCTAAGAAGAAAGAACCCACAGGAGCGTTCACCGTGAACCGCCTGCTACTGAATTGCGATATCGGCGAAAGCTTCGGCAACTGGACCATGGGTCTGGACACCGAGGTGATGCCCTTCATCGATTGCGCCAACATTGCCTGCGGCTTCCATGCCGGCGACCCGAGCATCATGCGCAAGACCGTCAGCCTGGCCCTGAGCCACGGCGTACAGATCGGCGCGCACCCTGCCTATCAGGATCTGGCGGGCTTCGGCCGCCGTTCCATGGCCTACGGCGCCCAGGAACTGCAAGACTTGCTGCACTATCAGATCGGCGCCCTCGACGGCATCTGCCGGGCCCAGGGCGGGCGCGTCAGCTACGTCAAGCCCCACGGGGCGATGTACAACGACATGATGGCCAACCCGGCGCAACTGCGCGCGGTGATCCAGGCCGTCGCGGCGTACGACCGGCAACTGCCGTTGATGCTCATGGCGACCCGGGACAATCACGCCGCCCAGGCCTTGGGCGACGAGTACGGCGTGACCCTGTGGTTCGAAGCCTTCGCCGATCGCGCTTATGACAGTGCCGGCCGCCTGGTTTCACGGCAAGCGCCGGGCGCGGTGCACCATGATCCCGAAATCATCATTGGGCAGGCGCTGACCATCGCCCGTGGCGATGCCTTGACCGCCAGCGACGGCAGCGTCTTGCACCTGAAGGCCAATACCTTGTGCGTGCACGGTGACAACGCCAGTTCCGTGGCGGCCGTGCAACGCATCCGCGAAGCCCTGGACCGGCAGAGTGCGCCATGAAGCCACGGGTGGAAGTGGTGGCGGTGGATTGCCTGATGGTGCGCCTGTTCGATGAAATCGCCGAGGCCAACATGCCATGGATGCTCGCCGCCAGCGAGCGCCTGCGAGCGGTGTTTGCCGAGCGTTTGATCGATCTGGTGCCGTCCTACACGACATTGATGGTGCATTATGATTTGCTCGCCCTGGACCCGGGCCAGGCCCGCGAATTGATCGACGATGCGCTGAATAATCTGTCACCGGACGCCCGGTCCGCCGGCCAGTGCCACGTGCTGCCGGTTTGGTACGACGCCAGTGTCGGGCCGGAGTTGGGCCTGCTGGCGAGTCGCAGCGGCCTGACGGTGGAGCAGGTGATTCGTCAACACAGCGAGCGCGAATACCAGGTGTTTGCCCTGGGCTTTGCGCCAGGCTTCGCCTTCATGGGGCTGGTGGACGAAGAGTTGGCCGCCCCGCGCCTCGACACGCCGCGCAAGCGGGTGGCGGCGGGCAGCGTCGGCATTGCCGAGCGCCAGACCGCGGCGTATCCGGTGATGTCGCCCGGTGGCTGGAACCTGATCGGGCGCACGCCGACCAAACTGTTTGATCGCGAGCGCGATGGCTACAGCCTGATGCAGCCCGGTGACACGGTGCGTTTCGCTCCCGTGGACCACGCCGAATTCATCGCCCTGGGTGGCGACGACACACCGTTGGAGGCCCAGGCATGAGCCGGTTGTTGATCGAGGCCAGCACACCGCTGTGCCTGTTGCAGGACGCCGGCCGGTTCGGCGTGAGGCACCTGGGCGTGACCCAGGGCGGCGCGGCGGATTGGTTGTCGATGGCGTGGGCCAACTGGATGCTTGGCAATAACCTGGACGCGGCGGTGGTGGAGATTACCCTCGGTGGTTTCACCGTGGTCGCCGAAGACGATTGCGTGCTGGCGCTGGCCGGGGCGGACCTGGGCGCGCGGATAGACGGCCAGGGCGTGGCGTCGTGGCGCTTCTTCAGCTTGCGCAAAGGCCAGGTGCTGGCGCTCACCCAGCCCGTGCTCGGTGCCCGGGCCTACTTGGCGGCACCCGGCGGGTTCGATGCACCGCAAGTCCTGGGCAGCCGGGCGACAGTAATACGCGAGGAACTTGGTGGCCTGGATGGGCGGGGGCGGGCGCTCTGTCGCGGCGAGCACTTGAGCTATTCAGGCTCGGCGATGCCTCGGCCCATGCCGCACACGCGGATTCCGGATTTCCAGCAGGCGCAGCCGCTGGACCTGATCCTCGGTGCGCAGAATGGCGCGTTCAGCGGACGCAGCCTGTTCGATGCGTTCAATACAGCGTGGACGTTGGACAGTCGCGCCGACCGCATGGGCATGCGGTTGCTGGGCGCGGCGCTGGAATATCAGGGGCCGGCGATGATTTCCGAAGGCATTCCGCTGGGGGCCGTGCAAGTGCCGCCGGACGGGCAGCCGATCGTGTTGCTCAACGACCGGCAAACCATCGGGGGGTATCCACGCCTGGGCGCGTTGACGCCGCTGTCCCTGGCGCGGTTGGCGCAATGTCTGCCGGGTACTCAGGTGCGGTTGCGGCCGGTGGTGCAGAAGGTTGCGCATCGGCAGCAGGTGGAGTGCCTGCGGGTGTTTTTGAACAGCTGAGAAGCTTCGCGAGCTTGCTCGCGAAGGTAACTAAAAAACTTACTTGGAAAGAAACCGCATCCCTTCCTCCAACCCCCGCAACGTCAGCGGATACATGCGGTCTTCCACCAACTCGCGCACGATGTTGGTCGAGGCGGTATAGCCCCAGGTGTCCTTCGGGTACGGATTGATCCAGATGAGCTTCTTGTACTTCTCCATGAAGCGCTGCATCCACACATAACCGGCTTCTTCGTTCCAGTGCTCGACGCTGCCGCCGGCCTGGGTGATTTCGTAGGGCGCCATGGCGGCATCACCGATGAAGATCACTTTGTAGTCGGCACCGTACTTGTGCAGCAGATCCTGGGTCGAGGTGCGTTCCGAGGTGCGGCGCAGGTTGTTCTTCCACACCGATTCGTAGACGAAGTTGTGGAAGTAAAAATATTCCAAGTGCTTGAACTCGGTCTTGCAGGCCGAGAACAGCTCTTCGCAGATTTTCACGTGGGCATCCATCGAGCCACCGATGTCGAACAGCAGCAACAACTTGACGGTGTTGCGGCGCTCCGGGCGCATCTGGATATTCAGCAGGCCGGCGTCCCGAGCGGTGTGGTCGATGGTGCCGTCGATGTCCAACTCTTCAGCCGCGCCCTGGCGGGCGAACTTGCGCAGGCGGCGCAGGGCGATCTTGATGTTGCGGGTGCCCAATTCCACCTGGTCGTCGAGGTTCTTGTACTCGCGCTGGTCCCAGACCTTCACGGCCTTGCCCTGGCGCTTGCCGGCATCGCCGACCCGGATGCCCTCGGGGTTGAAACCACCGGAGCCAAACGGGCTGGTGCCGCCGGTGCCGATCCACTTATTGCCGCCGGCATGGCGTTCTTTCTGTTCTTCCAGGCGTTTCTTGAATTCTTCGATCAGCTTGTCCAGGCCACCGAGGGATTGGATCTGCGCCCGTTCCTCGTCGGTCAGCGAGCGCTCGAACTCCTTGCGCAGCCAGTCTTCGGGAATCAGTGCCTGGAGGTGATCGTCGAGTTTTTCCAGGCCGTTGAAGTACGCGGCAAACGCCCGGTCGAACTTGTCGAAATGCCGTTCGTCCTTCACCAGGATCGCCCGGGACAGGTAATAGAACTCGTCCATGTCGGCGAAGATCACCCGCTGTTTCAGCGCGTTGATCAGGTCCAGCAGTTCACGCACCGACACGGGCACCTTGGCGGCGCGCATCTCATTGAACAGGTTAAGCAGCATGGCAATCGCCCTCGCTCTTGTTAAACGAAGAGGATCAGCGTGTGCCGCGGCGGCTCATGAACGCCAGGCGCTCGAGCAGTTGCACGTCCTGTTCGTTCTTGACCAGGGCGCCGGCCAGCGGCGGAATGGCCTTGGTCGGATCACGCTCGCGGAGCACCGCTTCACCGATGTTGTCGGCCATCAGCAGCTTGAGCCAGTCCACCAGTTCGGAAGTGGAAGGTTTTTTCTTCAGGCCCGGCACCTTGCGCACGTCGAAGAACACGTCCAGCGCTTCGCTGACCAGGTCTTTCTTGATGTCCGGGTAATGCACATCGACGATTTTCTGCAGGGTGACGCGGTCGGGGAAGGCGATGTAGTGGAAGAAGCAGCGACGCAGGAACGCGTCCGGCAGTTCCTTTTCGTTGTTGGAGGTAATGATGATGATCGGGCGCTGTTTGGCCTTGATGGTTTCGTCGGTCTCGTAGACGTAGAACTCCATTTTGTCGAGTTCTTGCAGCAGGTCGTTGGGGAACTCGATGTCGGCCTTGTCGATTTCGTCGATCAGCAGAATCACCCGCTCCTCGGACTCGAAGGCTTCCCAGAGCTTGCCCTTCTTCAGGTAGTTGCGCACGTCGTGGACCTTGTCCACGCCCAACTGCGAGTCCCGCAGGCGGCTGACCGCGTCGTACTCGTACAGGCCCTGGTGGGCCTTGGTGGTGGACTTGATGTGCCAGGTGATCAGGCGCGCGCCAAAGGACTCGGCCAGTTGTTCGGCGAGCATGGTCTTGCCGGTGCCCGGTTCGCCCTTGACCAGCAGCGGCCGTTCCAGGGTGATGGCGGCGTTGACGGCCAGTTTCAGGTCATCGGTGGCCACGTAGGCGCTGGTGCCTTCGAACTTCATCTGCAATTCCTCGAACGGTGTCGCCGGCCCGGCGAGGCGGGGCGCGCGAAATAAATGTCGTGCCCGACTATACCGCGAGGCCCCGCCGACTGTGAACGCAGACGCTGTATTCAGTCTCTGAATGGGGCGTCACATGTTGACTCAGTCTTGTGGCGAGGGAGCTTGCTCCCGCTCGAGTGCGCAGCGCTCGCAGGCTTTTAGGGCCGCTTCGCGGCCCAGCGGGAGCAAGCTCCCTCGCCACTAAAAGCCGCAAATCTCAATCCTTTGAGGGCGGCGGTTGCTCGTAGCGGGCATTGAAGGCCTGGACGAACCCGTTGCGCAGGATCTGCAGGAAGGCTTCAAAGGCGCTGATGTCCTGCTGATGGACATTGCCACTAAGCTCCACCCGGGTGGCGAACTGGTTCTTGCGCTGGTTTTTCAAAGCCGTTTCACCCGCGCCGACCAAGGCTTCCCAGACCGAGCGGAAGATGTTCTTTTTCTCGTTCTCCACGTCCTGCTGCCAGTCGAACACGTCGACGTCGCGCAGCAGTGGCTTGATGTAGCCGCTGAGCTGGGCGTTATCGGCGTCTGCTTCGACCACCAGGTCGCCGTGGCCGGCATTGAAATCGAATTTCCCATAGGCGGCGGCAAAGTCGTTCAGGCGCTTGAGTTCGATATTCCTGGCCCGCAGGCGGAAATCGAAATCCTCGAAGTCGCTCAACGGGTCGAAGGTGGCCTGTACCTCCAGGGGCGCATGTTCGGCCACCAGGGCCTTGCCTTCGAAGCGGGCGTCGCGCTTGCCTTCGGTATCGACCACATTGGTCAGGTTATAGAAGCTGGCGTTGACCTCGGTAGCCCGCAGGTTGACCGGAGGTTTGGAATTGAAATTGCGAAAGGTGGCCTTGCCATCCCGGATTCGCACTTCGTTGAAAGTGATGGGCAACAGCTTGCTCAATTGCTCGCGCCAGTTGGTGCCCTGGCCGGTCTGGGAGTTCTGCCGGTTGGCCCCGCCATCGACAAAGTTGACTTCGGGACGGGCGAACTCCACTTCCGCCACCACCGCATGGTCGTACCACAGCGAGTGCCAGCTCACGGACAGGTCGACCAGTGGGGCATCGACGAATGGCACCGGGACCTTGCCGTCGACCTTGACGATTCTCAGGCCGTTGATCCGATAGGCGCCGCGCCAGAGCGCCAGGTCGACATCGACGACCTGGCCACGGTAATCGCCCATGTCCGCCAATTTGTCGTTCAGGTAGTTGCGCACCAGGTAGGGCAAGGCGAAATGCAGGGCCACCAACAATGCAACGATGGCGACGAAGGCCCACAGTGGCCAGCTGTATCGACGCTTCATGACAGTAGTCTCCGTTGTTAAAGCCATTGACTCCTGTAACAACTGGAACGTTCGGTGCAACTGGACGCCCTTGGGTAACAGGCTTACCTTTAAGCGCTAAATTCCCTCTGCATTCAAGGACCCGGTCATGAGTCGTATATACGCTGACAACGCCCATTCCATTGGCAATACGCCACTGGTGCAGATCAATCGCATCGCCCCGCGCGGCGTGACCATCCTGGCGAAAATCGAAGGGCGCAACCCGGGTTATTCGGTTAAATGCCGGATTGGCGCCAACATGATCTGGGACGCGGAAAGCGCTGGCAAACTCAAGCCAGGCATGACCATCGTCGAACCAACCTCGGGCAATACCGGTATAGGCCTGGCGTTCGTGGCTGCCGCCCGTGGCTATAAATTGATGCTGACCATGCCAGCGTCCATGAGCATCGAACGGCGCAAGGTGCTCAAGGCCCTGGGCGCGGAGCTGGTGCTCACCGAACCGGCCAAGGGCATGAAAGGCGCCATCGAGAAAGCCGCCGAGATCATGGCCAGCGACCCGTCGAAATATTTCATGCCGCAGCAGTTCGACAATCCGGCAAACCCGGCGATCCATGAGAAAACCACTGGCCCGGAAATCTGGAACGATACGGATGGCGCAGTCGACGTGCTGGTCGCGGGCGTGGGAACGGGCGGAACGATTACCGGGGTCTCACGGTATATCAAGAATACGTGCGGCAAACCGATCCTGTCGGTGGCGGTAGAGCCGGAGGTTTCGCCGGTCATTACCCAGGCGATGGCAGGGGAGGAGATCAAGCCCAGTCCCCACAAGATCCAGGGCATCGGCGCGGGTTTCGTGCCGAAGAACCTCGATCTGTCGATTGTCGATCAGGTCGAGCGGGTGACCGATGAAGAATCCAAGGCCATGGCCCTGCGCTTGATGCAGGAGGAGGGCATCCTGTGCGGTATCTCCTGTGGCGCGGCGATGGCCGTGGCGGCACGCTTGGCGGAGAAGCCGGAGATGCAGGGCAAGACGATCGTGGTGATCCTGCCGGACTCGGGCGAGCGGTACCTGTCGAGCATGCTGTTCAGTGATTTGTTTACCGAGCAGGAGACCCAGCAGTAAGCGCAGGCAGGCTAGGGCGGTAGGCGCTTTTTGTGGCGAGGGAGCTTGCTCCATCGCCACAAAAGAAGGCACGTTTGAAAGTGCGTCAGCCCAGGTTCAGGTGGTGCATGTTAACAAAGGCTTTGTTGCGTAATCCTCAACAGTGAATGTCGCGCCCGGCGATGTTTAACCTGCAAGAGGAGATTTAACATGGCCGCCGTAGCGTCGGGCTGAAGGCGTTGCGCAAGTTGCGTTGATACAAGGAGTCGAAGGGAATGACCGTTTCGTTTGTCACCAAGTCCTCGGTATTGCTGCTGTTCCTGAGCAGTACGCTTTTTGTGCACTTGCGCGGCAAGGCGCGTTTGCCGGTGCTGCGCCAGTTCGTCAACCATTCGGCGCTGTTCGCTCCTTATAACGCCGTGATGTATCTGTTCTCCGGCGTGCCCTCCAAACCTTACCTGGATCGAAGCCAATTTCCCGAACTGGATGTGCTCAAGGACAACTGGCAAGTCATCCGCGACGAGGCCATGCACCTGTTCGACGAGGGTTACATTCGGGCTGCCGAGAAAAACAACGATGCCGGTTTCGGTTCGTTCTTCAAGAAGGGATGGAAGCGTTTCTACCTCAAGTGGTACGACAAACCGCTGCCGTCGGCCGAGTTGCTGTGTCCCAGGACGGTCGAGCTGGTCAGCCGGATCCCCAACGTCCGGGGGGCGATGTTTGCCCTGCTGCCGGGTGGCAGTCATCTGAACCCTCATCGAGATCCCTTCGCCGGTTCGTTGCGTTATCACCTGGGGCTGTCCACGCCCAATTCCGAGGATTGTCGGATCTTCGTCGACGGCCAGATCTATGCCTGGCACGACGGTGAAGACGTCATGTTCGACGAAACCTACGTCCACTGGGTCAAGAATGAAACGCCACAGACTCGGGTGATCCTGTTTTGCGATGTCGAACGTCCGTTGAAAAGCTCGCTGATGACACGCGTCAACCGCACCATCAGCGCGTTCCTCGGCCGCGCCACCGCGCCGCAGAATCTCGACGACGAACGCGTCGGCGGCATCAACCGGGCCTACGCCTGGAGCAAGTCGTTCAGCGACGGTATCAGCGGTCGGGTCAGGCAATTCAAGCGCAGGCATCCCAAGGCGTATCGGGTGATGCGTCCCGTGTTGGCCGCAGCCGCACTGACGGCACTGGGTTACTGGTTGTTCGTTTAAACATTGCGTTACACGTCGGGCGCTGGTTATAGTCGGCGCTCGGTTTTCGGACCCATCCTCCAAGAGATCGGCTCATGCCAGCATTTCCATTCACCGCGGTCGTGGTTCCAGCGTTCAACGCTGGCGTCGTGCCGTGCGGGAATAGGTCGCCTGAGCAGATCGGTCAATACCCCCCACCTGTCAGTCGCTCACCGGTATACGCCTGCGTATCACCGCCGGGTGTTGGCGTTCAGGGCTGATCGGCAACGGTTGCCGTTCCCTGTGCCCGCCTGAAAGAAACGACTGGATTTCAGCTTCGGCTGAGTTGGCTTAATGCCTGACTACAGGTGGTTTACATGTTTTCCTTTTCCAAAAACGCCTTATTGGCGACGGCTTCCACGAGCCTGTTCGTTTTGCTGTGGAGCAGCGGGGCGATCTTTTCCAAACTGGGCCTGGCCCACGCGTCACCTTTCGCCTTCTTGTTGATCCGCTTCGCCATCGCGCTGTGCGCGTTGCTGCTGTTGATCCCTATGTTGAAGTTCAAGCTGCCCAGTACGGGCAAGCCGATGCTGTACGCGGCAGCGACGGGGTTGGTGTTGTTGGGCGCCTATCAGATTTTCTATCTGCTTGCGCTGCAACTGAACGTCACCCCCGGTGTAATGGCGACGTTGATGGGCGTGCAGCCGATCCTTACCGTGGTGCTCATGGAGCGTCAGCGTTCCTGGCAGCGGATGTTCGGCCTGGCACTGGGATTGGTGGGGTTGGTCATGGTGGTGTTCCAGGGCATCGGCCTGGCCGGCATGTCCCTGGGTGGCATGCTGTGCGGGTTACTGGCACTGGTGAGCATGACGGCGGGCTCCATCATGCAGAAGCGCATCACCGACAATCCCCTTGGCACGCTGCCGGTGCAGTATCTGGCCGGGCTCGTGCTGTGCGCGGTGTTCGTGCCGTTCCAGCCGTTTCACTTCGAATACAGCATGGGGTTCTTCGGGCCGGTGCTGTGGATGGGACTGGTGGTGTCGGTAATGGTGACGCTGTTGCTGTACCGGCTGATTGCCCGGGGCAACCTGGTCAATGTGACCAGCCTGTTCTACCTCGTGCCGGCGGTGACGGCGATCATGGACTACCTGGTGTTCGGCAACCGGTTGGCGTTGTTGAGCTTGCTGGGGATGGCGCTGATCATTGTTGGGTTGGTGTTTGTGTTTCGTAAGAGCCGCTAGCCCTTAGATTTCCAGTGACCGCACTACTGCTTTCGCGAGCAGGCTCGCTCCCACCAGGACTGCGAATAATCTGTGGGAGCGAGTCGGCTCGCGAAGGCATTTTATCGGGCAGACACCCCGGCGGGTTTCACTGCCCCAGGCTTCAACACCAGCCACAACGCCGCCGCAATCAACACCCCGCCATACACATGCGCCATGCCCAACGGCTCATCCAGCAGCAACGCGCCCCACAACACGCCGAATGGCGGGATCAGGAAAGTCACGGTCATCGATTTGACCGGGCCGATGGAACTGAGCAGCCGGAAATAAAGAATGTACGCCAGCGCCGTGCACACCAGCCCCAGTCCCAGCAAGGACAGCCAGACGCTCCACCCCCCCCAACTGGCCGGTGGCTGGCTGATGACGCTGTAGCCAAACAGCGGCAGTAGAAACACCGTGGCACCAAGCATGCTGCCCAGGGCCGATAAACGGCTGTCCAAGCCACCTTGGTGATCGAGCCAGCGCCGGGTGAGAAAACCGGCGAAGCCATAGCAAGTGGTGGCAAGCAGGCAGGCGAGGGCGCCCATCAGCAGTTGCAGGTCGAAGGCCACCGGGCCGGCGCGAGTCAGGATGCCAACGCCGAGCAATCCCAGGAAGACGCCGCTGACCTTGGCCAGGGTGAGTTTTTCGCTGAAGAACAAACCGCCAATCAATACCCCCATCAGCGGCGTGGTGGCATTGAATATCGCCGAGTAACCGGCCGGCAGCACTTGGGCAGCCAGCGAATAGAACGTTGCCGGAATGCCGGAGTTGATCAGGCCCAGCAGCATCACGACTTTGAGCTTGCCGCGAAAATTCCAGTCGACACGCATCAGGGCGAGGATGACCAGCAGGCCGACGAAGGCGATGGAAACGCGAAAAAATGCCGTGGGAATCGTGCCGATGACCGGGGCGATGATGCGCATGAACAAAAAACTTGCGCCCCAGATGGCAGCCAGTGACAGCAAGCGCAGGATATCGACGAGGTTCACGAATGTGTCCTTCCTTGATCGGGCCGCAAGTGTCGCCCCGCCCAACACCGATGGCAATGGTTGCGTTGCCGAGGGATTGACCTCTAAGCTCAGTCGCCAATAACAAGCATGACCCGCCGAGGTTTACCCTATGTCGCAGCCATGGCCCGCCACCGATATCGCCCGATCGATCCTTGATGGTTTCGACGATTATCGTGAGCATTTCCGGCAGATCACCGATGGCGCCCGCGCCCGGTTCGAGCAGGCCCAATGGTTGGAGGCGCAGGCGGCTTCGGCGGCGCGCATCAATCTCTATGAAGAAAAAGTTTTCGAAACCGTTGCCAGGTTGCGCCAGGCCTTCGAGGCCCAAGCCTTGATGGACGTCGGTTGCTGGCCGTTGGTGAAGAGCGCCTATATCAGCCTGATTGACCTGCGTTTTGACGATGAATTGTCGGAGACCTGGTACAACTCGATCTTTTGCGGCTTGTTCAGCCATGACTTGATCAGCGACGGCACCATGTTCATCCACACGACTCGGCCAAGCCTGCGTCGTGCCCGCGCAGCCCAGACGCGCATCTATAAACCGGAAGGGCAACTGGACACGATGCTGGCGGCGATCTTCGCCGATTATCGCTTCAGCGAGAATTACGCCGACCTGCCCGGCGACTTGCAACGCCTCGAAAGCCAACTGCGCGAGAACCTGCCGGATTGGGTCTGCAAGGACCCGGAGCTGACCGTCGAACTGTTTTCCTCGGTGCTTTACCGCAACAAGGGCGCCTACCTGGTGGGGCGCATCTACACCCGCGACGACCAATGGCCGCTGGTGATTCCGTTCTTGCACCGTGAGGGCCGGGGCATCCAGATCGACGCGCTGATCACTGACGAGGCGCAGGTGTCGATCATCTTCTCGTTCACCCGCTCGTATTTCATGGTGGACGTGCCGGTGCCCGCCGAATTCATCGGCTTCCTCAAGCGCATCCTGCCGGGCAAGCACATCGCCGAGCTCTACACCTCGATTGGTTTCTACAAGCACGGCAAGTCGGAGTTCTACCGGGCCTTGATCAATCATCTGGCGAACTCCGACGACCGGTTCATCATGGCGCCGGGCGTGCGGGGCATGGTCATGAGCGTGTTTACGCTGCCGGGCTTCAACACCGTGTTCAAAATCATCAAGGACCGCTTCTCGCCGTCGAAAAACGTCGACCGGGCCACGGTCATCGAGAAGTACCGCCTGGTGAAAAGCGTCGACCGGGTCGGGCGCATGGCCGATACCCAGGAGTTCGCCGACTTCCGTTTTCCCTTGGACAAATTCGAGCCGGCCTGCCTGGAAGAGTTGCTGGAGGTGGCGCCGTCCACGGTCTCGGTGGAGGGCGACACCGTGCTGATTCGCCACTGCTGGACCGAACGCCGGATGACTCCGCTGAACCTGTACCTGGAAAGCGCCAGCGAAGCCCAGGTGCATGAGGCGCTGGAAGACTATGGCCTGGCGATCAAGCAACTGGCGGCGGCGAATATTTTCCCCGGCGACATGTTGCTCAAGAACTTCGGCGTGACCCGCCATGGCCGCGTGGTGTTCTACGACTACGATGAAATCTGCTTCCTCACCGAAGCCAACTTCCGCCACATTCCCCAGCCGCGCACGCCGGAAGATGAAATGGCGTCCGAGCCCTGGTATTCCATCGGGCCGCTGGACGTCTTCCCCGAGGAATTCCCGCCGTTCCTGTTCGCCGACGCCGGGCAGCGCAAGCTCTTCGACCAGTTGCATGGCGAGCTGTACAACGCCGACTACTGGAAAGGCCTGCAAGAGGCGATTCGGGCCGGGAAGGTGATCGACGTTTTCCCGTATCGGCGCAAGGACCTGGACAGCGAATAACCAGGCGGCTGAACGAATTCCCCGTGGCGAGGGAGCTTGCTCCCTCGCCACAACAGCATTCCTTGACGCAAATCCCCTGTGGGAGGGTGGTGGGGCCGCTTCTGGTGCTCGGCGCAATAGCTGCAAATCTGCGACAATCGCCCCCTGCTCAAACCGACGACCCTTGCGTACCTGATGACTGACCAAGCCCCTGCAATCGACAAACTGCTGAAAAACCTCGACCACGCCATGCTCGCCGACCGCCACCGGTTGCGGCGGCAGTTGCTCGAGCTGCGCAAGAAACCTGACGAAGCCAAGCTGGCCCAGTGGGTGGCGCGCATGCAGGCGTCGTGCGACCAGGTGCTGGCGCGCAAGGCGAGCGTGCCGTCGATTCGCTACGACGACAACCTGCCGATCGCCGCCAAGCGCGACGAGATAAAGGAGGCGCTGCTCAAGCATCAGGTGCTGATCATCGCCGGTGAAACCGGCTCGGGTAAAACCACGCAGTTGCCGAAGATCTGCCTGGAAATCGGCCGCGGCCAGCAGGGCTTGATCGGCCACACCCAGCCACGCCGTATTGCCGCCCGCAGCGTCGCAAGTCGTGTGGCCGAGGAACTGGCCACGCCGTTGGGGGCGCTGGTGGGTTATCAGGTGCGCTTTGAAGACCAGAGCGACGCGAATACCCTGATCAAGCTGATGACCGACGGCATCCTGCTGGCCGAGACCCAGAACGATCGCTACCTCGAACGCTACGACACGATCATCGTCGACGAAGCCCACGAACGCAGCCTGAACATCGATTTCCTGCTTGGCTACCTCAAGACCCTGCTGCCGCGCCGTCCGGACCTGAAAGTCATCATCACCTCGGCGACCATCGACCTGGAGCGTTTCTCCAAACACTTCGATGACGCGCCAATCGTCGAAGTCTCGGGCCGCACCTTCCCGGTGGAAACCTGGTATCGCCCGCTGACCCTGGAACAAGACGAGGAGGGCAACCGGGTCGAGGACGACTTGACCGTCGACCAGGCGATCCTCGCCACCCTCGACGAAATCGCCGCCCATGAGCGCAGCGAACGCCGCAGTCCCGGTGACGTGCTGGTGTTTCTGCCGGGTGAGCGGGAGATTCGCGACGCGGCGGAAATGTTGCGCAAGGCCCAGCTCAAGCACACCGAAATCCTGCCGCTGTATGCGCGCTTGTCGCCGGCTGAACAACAACGGATCTTCCAGTCCCACCCCGGCCGTCGCGTGGTGTTGGCGACCAACGTCGCCGAAACCTCGCTGACCGTGCCAGGCATCCGCTATGTGATCGACAGCGGCACCGCGCGCATCAGTCGCTACAGCTATCGCGCCAAGGTCCAGCGCTTGCCCATCGAAGCCATTTCCCAGGCCAGCGCCAACCAGCGCAAGGGCCGCTGCGGGCGGGTCGAGCCGGGGATTTGCGTGCGGCTCTACAGCGAGGAAGATTTCCTCGGCCGGCCCGAATTCACCGATCCGGAAATCCTGCGCACCAACTTGGCGGCGGTCATCCTGCAGATGCTGCACCTGCGCCTCGGCGAGATCACCGACTTTCCCTTCATCGAGCCGCCCGACGGCAAGGCCATCAGCGACGGTTTCAACCTGCTGCAAGAACTCTCGGCGGTGGACCGCAACAGCCAGTTGACGCCGTTGGGGCGGCAGTTGGCGCGTTTGCCGGTGGACCCGCGCATGGGCCGGATGCTGCTGGAAGCGGCGAAACTCGGTAGCCTCCAAGAAGTGTTGATCGTCGCCAGTGCCATGTCGATTCAGGACCCGCGCGAGCGTCCGCCCGAGCGCCAACAGGCCGCCGACCAGGCCCACGCCCAGTGGAAGGACGCAGACTCGGACTTCGCCGGGCTGGTCAACCTGTGGCGCGGTTTCGAAGAGCAGCGCCAGGCCCTGACCGCCAACCCGCTGCGCAACTGGTGTCGCAAGAATTTCCTGAATTATCTGCGCCTGCGCGAGTGGCGCGATTCCCATCGCCAGTTGAGCCTGATCTGCCGCGACATGCAGTTGAGCCTCAACAAGGATCCGGCCGACTACCCGAAACTGCATAAAGCCGTGCTGTCGGGCCTGTTGAGTCAGATCGGCCAGAAAACCGAAGACGGCGACTACCTCGGCGCCCGTCAGCGACGCTTCTGGGTTCATCCTTCGTCGGGCCTGGGCAAGAAACGCCCGCAGTGGCTGATGACCGCCGAACTGGTGGAAACCACCAAGTTGTACGCGCGCATGGTGGCCAAGATCGAACCGGACTGGATCGAACCGCTGGCCGGGCATTTGATCAAGAAAAACCACTTCGAGCCTCATTGGGAGAAGAAGCGCGGGCAAGTGGTGGCCTATGAGCAGATCACTCTGTTCGGGCTCATCGTCGTCGGTCGCCGGCCGGTGCACTACGGGCCGGTGGACCCGGTGGTGTCCCGTGAGCTGTTCATCCGCGAGGCGCTGGTGCGTGGCGAGATCCAGTCCAAGGCCAAGTGCCTGAGCGCCAACACGCGCTTGCTGGAACAACTCGACGAACTCGAAGCCAAGGCTCGTCGCCGTGACATCCTCGCGGACGAGGAAACCCTTTACGCCTTCTACGATGCGCGCCTGCCCGCCGAGATCCACCAGACCGCGACGTTCGACAGTTGGTACCGGATCAACAGCCAGAAAGATCCGCAGTTGCTGGTCATGCGCGAGGAAGACGTGCTGGCCCGCGAGGCGAGTGAGGTGACGGCCAATCTGTATCCCGACACCTTGCGCGTCGGTGACCTGACTTTGCCGCTGAGCTATCACTTCGAGCCCAACCATCCCCGCGATGGCGTGACCCTGCGAGTGCCGGCGCCACTGCTGCCGATGTTGCCGCCGGAGCGCCTGGAATGGCTGGTGCCGGGGATGACCGAGGCCAAGTGCATCGCCCTGGTGCGCAACCTGCCCAAGGCCTTGCGCAAGAACTTCGTACCGGTGCCGGACTTCGTCAAGGCGGCGCTGCAACGCATCACGTTTGCCGAGGGCTCGCTGCCCCAATCCCTGGGCCGTGAGTTGCTGCGCATGACCGGCGCGCGAGTCAGCGATGAAGCCTGGGCGGAATCGGCGCAGCAGGTGGAAAGCCACTTGCGCATGAACCTGGAAATCGTCGATGGCCAAGGCAAGTTTCTCGGCGAAGGGCGAGACCTGGCCGAATTGACGGCGCGGTTTGCCGAAGCCAGCCAGGCCGCGTTGGCCGTGCCGCAAACGGCCAAGAGCCAGGAACCGGTGGAGGCGAAGGTCTTCGCGCCGGTGGCCGAGAAGACCCAGCAGAAGATCGCCGGGCTGTCGATGACGGTGTACCCGGCGCTGGTGGAAGAGGGCGGGGTGGTCAAGGAAGGGCGCTTCCCGACCCCGGCCGAAGCCGAGTTCCAGCATCGTCGCGCCTTGCAGCGCTTGCTCATGCAGCAATTGGCCGAAACAGCGAAGTTCCTCCGTGGCAAGCTGCCCGGTTTGACGGAGTTGGGCCTGCTCTATCGCGAGCTTGGGCGCGTGGACGCTCTTGTGGAAGACATCCTGCTGGCCAGCCTCGACAGTTGCATCCTTGAGGACGAGCCGAGTCTGCCCCGTGACGGTGCCGCACTGGCAGCCCTGGCCGAGCGCAAGCGTGGCGGCTGGACCGAGCACGCCGAACGCCTGGCGAAGCTGACCCTGGACATCCTCAAGCTCTGGCATGGCCTGCAAAAGCGTTTCAAGGGCAAGATCGACCTCGCCCAGGCCGTGGCGCTGAACGATATCAAGCAACAGCTCAGCCACCTGGTGTATCCAGGCTTCGTGCGGGAAACCCCGCATCAATGGCTCAAGGAGCTGCCGCGCTATCTCAAGGCTATCGAGCAACGCTTCGAGAAGCTGGGCAGCCAGGTGCAGAAGGACCGGGTCTGGAGCGGCGAACTCTCCAACCTCTGGGCCCAATACCAGGCTCGCGCCAGCAAACACGCCCAGGAAGGCAAGCGCGACCCGCAATTGGAACTGTACCGCTGGTGGCTGGAGGAGTACCGCGTGTCGCTGTTCGCCCAACAGCTGGGCACCAAGGTGCCGATCTCGGACAAGCGCCTGGGCAAGCAGTGGGGGTTGGTGGAGGGGTGATGCCACCCAGCATCAACTTCCTGTGAAGCCCTGTGGGAGCGAGCTTGCTCTCGATAGCGGTGTATCAGTCAACATCAATGCAGGCAGAACCATCGCCATCGCGAGCAAGCTCGCACAGGGAGGAGTGTTGTAGTGAAGGGAGAATGGGCCAAACGCCAGCGTTTATGGCAAACTTCGCGCCTATAAATGCCGGTCCCGTGGTTTTGCGCTTCAATGTCACGGGCGGATCGGAATAAAGCGATGCCAGGGCTGCTTCCCCCGGATGGGAAAAGTCCCTTTGCGTGTTGGTACGTCGGTGCCAATACTTTCTGCCTGAACAGATCAGAGACACGACCCATGCATAACGTCGTCATCAGCGGCACCGGCCTGTACACCCCGGCCAACAGCATCTCCAACGAAGAGCTGGTGCAATCTTTCAACACCTATGTCGCCCAATTCCACGCCGACAACGCCGACGCCATCGAGCGCGGCGAAGTCGAGGCATTGACCGAATCCAACGCCGCGTTCATCGAAAAGGCTTCCGGCATCAAGAGCCGCTTTGTCATGGACAAGGACGGTATTCTCGATCCCCAACGCATGACCCCACGCTTGCCCGAGCGCTCCAACGACGAGTGGTCGGTGCTTTGCGAAATGGCCGTCGGCGCCGCGAAACAAGCCCTTGAGCGTGCCGGCCGTACCGCCGCCGACATCGACGGCGTGATCGTCGCCTGTTCCAACCTGCAGCGTCCGTACCCAGCCATCGCCATCGAAGTCCAGGAAGCCCTGGGCATCGAAGGGTTCGGTTTCGACATGAACGTGGCCTGTTCGTCGGCGACGTTTGGCATCCAGGCCGCCGCCAACAGCGTGCAGCTGGGCCAGGCCCGGGCGATCCTGATGGTCAACCCGGAAGTGTGCACCGGCCACCTGAACTTCCGTGACCGCGACAGCCACTTCATTTTCGGCGACGCAGCCACCGCCGTGATCATCGAGCGCGCGGACCAGGCGACCTCGCCGTACCAGTTCGACGTGGTCAGCACCAAGCTGCTCACCAAGTTCTCCAACAACATCCGCAACAATTTCGGTTTCCTCAACCGTGCGGCGGAAGAGGGCGTCGGCAGCCGGGATAAACTCTTCGTCCAGGAAGGCCGCAAGGTGTTCCGTGACGTCTGCCCGATGGTCGCTGAACTGATCGGCGCCCACTTGGAGGAAAACCAGCTGAACGTCGGCGAAGTGAAGCGATTCTGGCTGCATCAGGCCAACTTGAGCATGAACCAGCTGATCGTGCGCAAGCTGCTGGGACGCGAGGCCACCGAAGAGGAAGCCCCGGTGATCCTCGACCGCTACGCCAACACCAGCTCGGCCGGTTCGGTGATTTCATTCCACATGTACCAGGACGACCTGCCCAGCGGTTCGGTCGCGGTGCTCAGCTCGTTTGGCGCTGGCTATTCGATCGGCAGCGTGATCCTGCGCAAGCGTTGATCCATCGTCCAATGCAATAAAATTCCTGTGGGAGCGAGCAATCTCGCTCCCACAGTTTTGTGGCATTTTTGTTATTCCCTTTCGAAGTAAAAAGTTCCGCTGTCATAAAATCTTTATGTGATAGCAACTTGCCTGACACACCCCGCCGCCAAGATCCCCTCCCAACACCAGCGGGCCCAGTTCCGCGTGTTTTCTAACGCATAGACTACCAACTAGGGGAATTCTTCGATGATCCGTAAGCACTTCGCAGGTTTTGCCGCCAGCGCTCTGGCAATGGCAGTAACCGCCCAGGCTTTCGCCGGCACCGTCACCACCGATGGCGCCGATATCGTGGTCAAGACCAAGGGCGGCCTGGAGGTCGCTACCACTGACAAAGAGTTCAGCTTCAAGCTCGGCGGTCGTTTGCAGGCTGACTACAGCCAGTTTGATGGCATCTACACCGACAACGGCGACAAGGCCGATGCCGCTTACATTCGCCGTGGCTTCCTGGAGCTGTCCGGCGTGCTGTACACGGACTGGGCCTACACCATCAACTACGATTTCTCTCACAACAGCGGCGATTCCGATAACGGCTACTTCGACGAAGCATCCTTGGCTTACAACGGTTTCAAGCCGGTTTCGATCAAGGTCGGCCGCTTCGACCCGGATTTCGGTCTGGAAAAAGCCACCAGCTCCAAGTGGGTGACCGCGCCTGAGCGTAACGCCGCCTACGACCTGATTGACTGGGCCAACGGCCATCAGAACGGTCTGGGCATCCAGGCTTCCAGCACCTTCGCCGATTCGTTCTACGCCTCGGCTGGTGTATTCAGCAAAGACACCGACGACACCGACGGCAACAGCATCAAGCAAGCCAACGGTCGTTTCGTGTTCGCCCCGATGCACGAAGCCGGTAATGTGCTGCACTTCGGTTTGAACGTGGCCTCCCGTGATGTTTCGGACACCGCATTCGACGCTCGTTATCGCTCCCGCTTGGGCATGCGTGGTGTTGAAACCCTGGGCGGCAATGACGCCGGTCCTAACGGCAACCGTCCGGTCCTGGGCGGCGCCAACAATTCGCCAGCCGGTTCGTATGACACCGACACTGCTTTTGGCCTGGAAGCCGCTTTCGCCATGGGACCAGCGTCGATCCAGGGTGAATACATCTCCCGCAAGACCAAGGCCGACAGCGACGCCTTCGAAGACCTCAAAGGCCACGGCTTCTACGTCCAGGGTGCCTACACCATCACTGGCGAGTCCCGTGGTTATAAAATCGGCAAGTTTGACTCCATCAAACCTCAGAACAAGTCCATCGGCGCCTGGGAAGTGTTCTACCGCTTCGACAGCATGACCGTCGAAGACGACAACATCACCACTGCCTCGGCAACCCGCGAAGTGGGCGATGCCGAAGCCAAGGTGCACAACCTGGGTGTGAACTGGTACGCCAACGAAGCGGTGAAGATCTCGGCTGCTTATGTCAAGGCCAAGACTGACAACGTGACCAACGTCAACGGTGACGACGACGGCAAAGGTTTCGTAGTCCGCGCCCAGTACGTGTTCTAAATCGTGACCTGATACACCGCTTCACTTTCATCCGTTACGCTCCTTTGAACCCCGCCTCCGGCGGGGTTTTTTTATCCCCATCCGGCCCGGATCGGCGATACTCGCGCAATCCGTCGTCTGGATATCGGGGAACCGCATGCCGCTTCACGTCTTGGACAGCTTGTCCGCCATCGCGCCACACGAGTGGGACGCGTTGGTGCCCGTCAATCAGCCCTTCCTGCGCCACGCTTTTCTCACAGCCCTGGAAGACAGCGCCAGCCTGGGTTCGCATACCGGGTGGCAGCCCGAGCACTTGCTGCACATCGAAGAGGGGCGCTTGCTGGCGGCGTTGCCCAGTTATCGCAAATGGCACTCCTATGGCGAGTACGTCTTCGATCACGGCTGGGCCGACGCTTGCGCCCGCGCCGGCATCGACTATTACCCCAAGCTGCTGACGGCGGTGCCGTTCAGTCCGGTCAGTGGTCCGCGACTTTTGACGGCGCGTGTGGAGGATGGCTTGGAGCTGCTGGGCAGCCTGCCGGGGTATCTGGAGATCGAAGGGCTTTCCAGCGCACACATCAACTTCACCGATGCCGCTACCGATGCGGCTCTGGCCGGGCAGGAGGGCTGGTTGCAGCGGATTGGTTGCCAGTACCACTGGCAGAATCGCGGCTATCGGGATTTCCAGGATTTCCTCGATGCCCTCAGCTCCCGCAAGCGCAAGCAGATGCGCAAGGAGCGCGAACAGGTAGCGGGGCAGGGCATCGATTTCGAGTGGCTGGAAGGCCATCAACTGGACGAGGCGCAGTGGGATTTTGTCTACGCCTGTTACGCCAACACCTACGCGGTGCGTCGGCAGGCGCCTTATCTGACTCGCACTTTTTTCAGCCTGCTGGCCGAGCGCATGCCGGAGGCCATTCGCGTGGTGCTGGCCAAGCAAGGCTCACGCCCGGTGGCGATGGCGTTCAGCCTGGTGGCTGGCGACAGTTTCTATGGGCGTTATTGGGGATGCCTGGCGGAATTCGACCGTCTGCATTTCGAGACGTGTTTCTACCAGGGCATGGATTACGCGATTGCCAATGGCCTGCAACGTTTTGACGCCGGGGCCCAGGGTGAGCACAAGTTGATCCGCGGGTTCGAGCCGGTAATCACGCGCTCGTGGCACTACCTGCGCCATCCAGGCTTGAAAGCGGCGGTTGCGGATTTTCTCGCTCGGGAAGAAGAGGGCGTGCTGGCGTATGCCGAAGAGGCCAGGACAGCACTGCCTTATCGGCTGTGCTGAGGCTGTCTGAGACTTCGTGGCGAGGGAGCAAGCTCCCTCGCCACGGGGCAGAGATCAGTCGATGCCTACGAACCCACCCGTCTGATGCTGCCAGAGCCGCGCATACAACCCGCCCTTGGCCAGCAGCTCGGCATGGCTACCGGTCTCGGCGATGCGACCCTTCTCCAGCACTACCAACCGGTCCATCCGGGCGATGGTGGAGAGGCGGTGGGCGATGGCGATCACCGTCTTGCCTTGCATCAGCGTCTCGAGGCTTTCCTGGATCGCTGCCTCGACTTCCGAGTCCAGCGCGGAGGTCGCTTCGTCCATGATCAGGATCGGCGCATCCTTGAGCAGTACGCGGGCAATGGCGATGCGCTGGCGCTGGCCGCCGGAGAGCTTCACTCCGCGCTCGCCCACATGGGCATCGAAACCGGTGCGGCCTTCGGCGTCCGAGAGCAACGGGATGAACTCATCGGCCCGGGCCTTGTGCACCGCTTCCCAGAGTTGCGCGTCGGTGGCGTCGGGCTTGCCGTAGAGCAGGTTGTCGCGGATCGAACGGTGCAGCAGCGACGTGTCCTGGGTGATCATGCCGATGCGCGCGCGCAGGCTTTCCTGGCCGACCTGGGCGATGTCCTGGCCGTCGATGAGGATCCGCCCGCCCTGAACGTCATAAAGGCGCAGCAACAGGTTCACCAATGTGGATTTACCGGCGCCGGATGGGCCGATCAGGCCGATTTTTTCGCCCGGCCTGATCATCAGGTCGAGGTCGCTGATCACCCCGCTTTTCTTGCCGTAGTGGAAATCCACGTGCTCGAAGCGCACTTCGCCCTGGGCCACCGCCAACGGCTTGGCCTGCTCGCGGTCAGTGACGCTGACGGGCTGGGAGATGGTCTGCAAGCCGTCCTGGACCATGCCGATGTTTTCGAAAATGCCAGTGACCACCCACATGATCCAACCCGACATGTTGACGATGCGGATCACCAGGCCGGTGGCCAATGCAATGGCGCCGACACTGATCAACGACTGGGTCCACAACCACAGGGCCAGGGCCGTGGTGCCGACGATCAGCAGCCCGTTCATGCTGGTAATGACCACGTCCATGCTGGTCACCACGCGACCGGCCAATTGGGCTTTTTCGGTCTGTTCCTCGATGGCTTCGCGGGCGTATTGCTGTTCGAAGTTGGTGTGGGCGAACAGCTTCAGGGTGGTGATGTTGGTGTAGCCATCGACGATCCGCCCCATGAGTTTGGAGCGGGCATCGGACGACACCACCGAGCGTTCCTTGACCCTCGGTACGAAGTAACAGAGCGCGCCGATGTAGGCGGCGATCCACATCAACAGCGGGATCATCAGGCGCCAGTCGGCTTCGGCAAACAGCACCAGGGAACTGATGGCATAGATCAGCACGTGCCATAACGCGTCCACCGCCTGCACCGCCGAGTCCCGCAGCGAATTGCCGGTCTGCATGATGCGCTGGGCGATGCGCCCGGCAAAATCGTTCTGGAAGAAGTTCAGGCTCTGCTTGAGCACGTAGCTGTGGTTTTGCCAGCGGATCAGGCTGGTCATGCTCGGGCTCAAGGTCTGGTGCACCAAGAGGTCGTGCAGCGCGACGAAAATCGGCCGGAACACCAGCGCGACCACCGCCATCCACGCCAGTTCGAGACCGTGGAGCTTGAAAAAATCGGCGTTGGGCGTGGCCTGGGTCAGGTCGATGATGCGGCTCAGGTAGCTGAACAGTGCCACCTCGATCAGTGCACCGATCAGGCCGACCACCAATAGCGCGGCGAAGCTGGGCCAGACCTGCTTCAGGTAATAGGTGTAGAAGGGCAGGACGCGGTTCGGCGGGGCCGAGGTCGGGGCGTCGCGGAAGATGTCGATCAGTTTTTCGAAACGGCGATAAACCATGGGTTACATAGCCCGGGCAGGGCTCTCCTTTTTTGCTGTGGGCGGCGCGGGATCGCCGACGCCGCCCAGGCTTGCCCTGCGGGTTTAGTCGATGCGCTTGGCCGACTTGATGATCACAGGGTCGATCGGCACGTTTTGCATGCCTTGTTTGGTGGTGGTCTGGGAGTTGACGATGATGTCCACCACGTCCATGCCCTTGACCACTTTGGCGAACACCGCGTAGCCGGCGTCGCGGCCCGGATCGAGGAAGGCGTTGTCGGCCACGTTGATAAAGAACTGGCTGGTGGCCGAATCCGGGTTGGAGGTGCGGGCCATCGACAGGGTGCCGCGAACGTTGTGCAGGCCATTGCTGGCTTCGTTCTTGATCGGCGCCTTGGTGTCTTTCTGTTGCATCTGCTGGGTAAAACCGCCGCCCTGGGCCATGAAGCCCGGGATCACACGGTGGAAAATCGTGTTGTTGTAGAAGCCGCTGTCGACGTATTCAAGGAAATTCTTGGTACTGATGGGGGCCTTGACCGGGTCCAGTTCGATTTCGATCTGGCCATTGGTGGTTTCCAGCAGTACGTGCGGCGCCTTGGCCGGTTGCGCGGCCATCAGGTTGGCGGCAAAGAGGACGGAGCCGGCGGCGAGGGCGAGTTTCTTCAGCATGGGGTCAGTGATCCTGAGTAGTGGAATCGATTGCGGTCAAGAATTCGAGCAGCGTTTGGTTGAAGCGTTCGGGTTGATCCAGCGGCGTAGCGTGCCGTGAATCGGCGATGACTGCCAGTCGTGCGTCAGGCAAAAGCTTTACATAAGCCTCTTTCAGTGCCACCGGTGTGTAGTCGTGGTCGGCGCAAATGACGAGGGTTGGACAGGCAACTTGCGAAAGGCGTTCCTGTACGCCCCAGCCGACAATGGCGTCGAAGCTGGCGAGATAAGCACGTTTGTCATTCGTTGCCCAGCGCCGGGCCATTTCCAGTCGTAACTCGGTCTGTTCAGGCTTTGGGAACAGCTTGGCGCCGAGGGCCTTGCCGATGGTTTCCAGGCTGAGCAGGCGCATCAGGCTCCAGCGCTTGAACCATTGCCAGCAATCGTCGGGCGTGCGGATCTTGACCTCGGGGGCGCTGTTGACGATGCACAGGCTCTTGACCCGCGCGGGTTCGTCCACGGCCAGTTGAAAGCAGATCATGCCGCCCATGGACCAGCCCGCCAGATGCACCGCGCCCAGGCCGAGGTGGTCGATCAGCGCGCTCAGGTCGGCGCTGAAACCTTCGATGCTATAGCGCTCGCGGGGCTTGTCGGAGCGACCGTGGCCACGTACATCCATCACGATCAGGCGATAGCGGGCCGACAACGCGGGGATCTGCTTTTCCCAATCCCGCGTGCTCGAGCCCAATCCGTGGACCAGCACCAAGGGTGCGCCGTGGCCGTATTCCTCATAGTGCAGGTTGCAACCTTCATGTTCGAAATAGGCCATCGGCGAAGTCCTTGTCAGGCTTGTTCAGGGGCGGCGAATGGCGCATCCAGCGGCGCGGTATCAAACGTGCGCAGCAGCTCGACCAGGATTTGCGTCGCCGGGCCGAGGGGTTTTTCCTTGTTCGAGAAAAGATAGAAGGTCGAGTTGCGGCTGCCTCCTTGCTCCAAGGGTAGACGCTTGAGTGAGCCTTCCTTGAGTTCTCGTTCGATCATGTGTCGCGGCAGCCAGGCGAATCCCAGGCCGCTGCCGACAAACGTCGCGGCGGTGGCCAGGCTGCCCACGGTCCAGCGCTGTTCGGCACCGAGCCAGCCGACGTCCCTGGGTTGCTGGCGACCGGAGTCGCGGATGACCACTTGCAGGTGGCTTTCCAGGTCCTGGAAGTTCAGCTCGCGGTTGAGTCGATGCAGGGGATGCTCCGGATGGGCCACCGCGACGAATTCGACGTCGCTCAGTTCCGCGCCCAGGTAGCCGGGAATGCTGAAGCCGCTGATGGCCAGGTCGGCCACGCCTTCGAGCAGTACTTCTTCGACGCCCGACAACACTTCCTCACGCAACCGCACCCGGCAACCCCGGCTTTGCGGCATGAATGCCGTCAGTGCCCGGACAAGGCGGGCGCTGGGGTAGGCCGCGTCGACCACCAGGCGCACTTCCGCTTCCCAGCCTTGCTCCATGTGATGGGCGAGGTCTTCCAGTTGGCTGGCCTGTTTCACCAGTTGCCGCGAGCGGCGCAGTAGCACGCCGCCGGCTTCAGTCAGCACAGCCTTGCGCCCATCGATGCGCAGCAGCGGCACACCGAGCTGGTCCTGCATGCGAGCCACGGTGTAGCTCACCGAGGATTGGGAACGATGCAGCACTTCGGCGGCCTGGGCGAAACCACCATGGTCCACCACCGCCTGCAATGTTCGCCATTGATCCAGGGTCACGCGGGGCGCTTTCATATTGAGCTCCTCTTGTCCTAAGCTGGCGGTCCCTTGGTGGAGACTGCCGAATGAAAAAAATCTGTTGTGCGCTGCTGGCCCTGCTGCCGCTGACTGCGTTTGCCTACCCGATCGACGTGGAAAAACACCTCAACGGCCTGAGCATCGACTACACCGCCTACGACACCGACGCCGACATCGGCTCGATCCAGGTCAACAACTACGGCAGCACCGATGCGACCTGCAAAGTAGTATTTCGCAACGGCCCGGAAGCGCCGCGCACCCGCACCATCGAAGTCGCTGCCGGCAAGTTCAAGAACGCCACCGCCAAGTTCAACCGCAACATCATCAAGCTGCGCATCGAGCTGACCTGCAAGCCGAAATAGCCAGCGGCGGGGCAACGCCATAAGGTGTGCTCCGCTTATAAACGAATTTATCGATGCTTTGCAGCAATTATTTGCGCTTTTTCATCGATATGATCACGCTTAACCTTCACTCCATCGACTTACAACATTCTCAGATGGAGCCTACAAGCCATGTCCCGCGTTCTGATCATCGAAAGCAGTGCCCGCCAGCAAGACTCGGTATCCCGTCAACTGACCCAGACCTTCATCAGCCAGTGGAAAACCGCGCACCCGGCCGATGAAATCACCGTTCGCGACCTGGCCGTCAATCCGGTTCCGCACCTGGACGCCAACCTGTTGGGTGGCTGGATGAAGCCGGCCGAGCAGCGCAACGACATCGAGAACGCGTCGCTGGAGCGCTCCAACCAGCTGACCGACGAACTGCTGGCTGCCGACGTGCTGGTCATGGCGGCGCCGATGTACAACTTCGCGATCCCCAGCACGTTGAAGGCTTGGCTCGACCACGTGCTGCGTGCCGGTGTGACCTTCAAGTACACCCCCACCGGTCCCCAGGGACTGTTGGCCGACAAGCGTGCCTTCGTGCTCACCGCTCGCGGCGGTATTCATGCTGGCGGCGCGTCCGATCACCAGGAACCGTACTTGCGCCAGGTGATGGGTTTCATCGGAATTCACGACGTCACCTTCATCCATGCCGAGGGCATGAACCTGGGCGGCGACTTCCAGGAGAAGGGGTTGAACCAGGCCAACGCCAAGCTTTCCCAGGTCGCCTGAGCCGTTAATCTTCGGATAATCGCCGAGTGGTCTATTGACTCGGCGCTTCCCTTCAAACCGTTTTGCGCATCGAACCTCCCTTTGCACTTATTGCTCCTGAGTGCATCTGCCCGATTGAACGCTTTAGCGAGATCGGGCTTTTTTTTGCCTGGGATATTCCATCCGCGGAATGACCGCTGTGGGAGCGAGCTTGCTCGCGATAGCGGTGGATCAGCCATGTAGATGTTGGCAGGCCTGGCGCTATCGCGAGCAAGCTCGCTCCCACAGGGTTTTGTGTGTGGAAGTTATTCGCGACAATCACCAAAACCCGCTATCTTCGCCGCCATTCAAAATGAGGGGCGGTATGGGCTATCTACTTTTTGTGACGTTGATCCAGGCGTTTTCCTTCAGCCTGATCGGCGAATACCTCGCGGGGCATGTCGACAGTTATTTCGCGGTGCTGGTGCGGGTCGTGCTGGCAGGGCTGGTGTTCATCCCCCTGACGCGCTGGCGCCAGGTCGAGCCGTCGTTCATGCGCGGCATGCTGTTGATCGGCGCCTTGCAGTTCGGCGTGACCTACGTCTGCCTCTACCTGAGTTTCCGGGTGCTGACGGTGCCGGAAGTGTTGCTGTTCACCATCCTCACGCCGCTGCACGTCACTTTGATCGAAGACGCCCTCAACCGGCGCTTCAATCCCTGGGCATTGATCGCGGCGCTGGTGGCCGTGGCCGGCGCGGCGGTGATTCGATATGACCAGATCAACCCGGATTTCTTCATGGGCTTCTTGCTGCTGCAACTGGCCAACTTCACCTACGCGGCGGGGCAAGTGCTGTACAAGCACTTGGTGGCGCGTCACCCGAGCGATCTGCCGCACTACCGGCGTTTCGGTTATTTCTACCTCGGCGCGCTGATGGTGGCGTTGCCGGCGTTCCTGCTGTTCGGCAAGGATGATTTCTGGCCGCAAGCGCCGTTGCAGTGGGGCGTGCTGGTGTTCCTCGGCCTGGTCTCCACCGCGCTGGGCCTGTACTGGTGGAACAAAGGCGCGTGCCTGGTCAACGGCGGCACGCTGGCGGTGATGAACAACCTGCATGTGCCGGTGGGATTGCTGGTGAACCTGCTGATCTGGAACCAGCACGAGGCATTGGGGCGGTTGCTGCTGGGCGGGTCGGTGATTTTGGCGGCGGTGTGGATCAGTCGGCTGGGTAACAGACCCGTGCCTGGCGTAAACTCCGCAGGATGATCAACATTGGCATCGGACGACTGCCATGACGACGGAACGGATCAATAGGGAGCTGCGCAGTGGACAAGGTTGATGAGCTTATAATTGCGGCCTTGAAAGATGATTCCAGAGTCAGTCTGGCGCAGCTTGCCAGGCAAGTTCACAAATCCCGTACCGCGGTAGAGTCGCGAGTCCAGAAGCTGATTGAAAAAGGCGTGATCCTGGGCTTTACGATCAATGTTGCTCAGGATGAAGAAGCCCAGCAATCGGCATTCCTGATGCTGCGGCTCGATGGCAACAGCTGTCACCTGGTATTTCCGAAAATCCATCACTACGCGGAAGTGATCCATGCCTACTCGCTGTTTGGCGATGTGGACATGATGCTTGAGGTCAGATACAGAAATTTCGAGGCGCTTATGGTGCTCAAGGACAGTTTCCTGAAAATCGAGCACGTCAATGAGGTGGTGGTCAATCCGGTGCTCAAGGCCTGGCGCTAGGATGAATGAGCAGAGTCAATCGCCTCTGCTCATCTTTATGCCTTAGTGGGCCGGCTGGGCGAGCACGGTTTCAAGGAAATAGTGATTCAGGCTCGGCATTTTCTGACGAAGCAGTTCTATCAATTCCTCAATAACCGATTGATTGAATTTCCCTGGCGTTTCGTCGTGCCCCAGTACCACTACCAGCAGGCTGGACGAGTCCTGGGTCAGACGAAAGTCGTGGGCGTCGGCGTCCACTTTGCCAATGCTTGCCAGGGGAACATCGCCGCAGCTGTAGATCAGGTCACCGGTGGGGATGGTGATGTCTTTCTTGGCAAACAACGGGCGAAACTTCCTGGGCTCTTCCGAGCGCAATACGTGGATGTCCTCCCGATGATGGTAGGTGTGCACGCCGATGCTGACACCATGGCGAATCGCAACGGCGTTATAAGCGTCGACGATGTTATTGATGGGCTGGGCGCCCTTTGAAATGAATCGCCTGAGCAGTTTCTCGTTGGCGCTGACGGTATTTTCATAGCCCAGCTTCCTGAGCTGCCGAGAGAACCCTTCGTATACGCTGTTCGAGATGAGATTGTTCAGGTGTGAGGCGACGTGATTCAGGTTGTTTTGCAACACGCCCATGAAACTCCGGTCATCGGAAACGGTGATGTTGTCGATCACTGCGGCGCAGGCGTTGTTGATGCCCAGGTCACTGGCTGATTTCTGGATAATCAAACGGGGTTTCATCGGATCAGCCCCATAGTTGGTTGCGTAGGTTTTCAGTACTGGCATCCAGTTGACCGGCCTCGGGATGATGCAGCCAGAACAAACCGGGGCACGTGGCGAAGTCGATCGTGACCGGCGTAGTGTCCCCAGGGCTGATGAAGTACTTATGACCGCAATATGCACTGTCCTGTGCAACGCTTTGCAGCGTCGTCGAAGAAGGCGCATTGAACGTGCGGTTTTCGTTGGAACAGAAAAAACCGATTCTTCCCTGGCTGATCGCGCCCGCTTCTTCTGCTTGTGGTCGCGAACGTCCGAGGTAGCTGTCGATGGACAGCGACAGTAAATCCGGCTGATAGACCTGCTGGAAGAGCTGTGGCGCGATTCCCCCGTGCAAGCGGCCTCCCGCCTCGATCATTACTGGGCCAGCGTCGGACCAGATGATTTCCATGTGGATCGGCCCCACCTTGATATCCAGCGCGGCGGCGGCCTTGCGAGCGTAGTCGATCAGCGGCTGCAAGCCCGGCGAACGGGGATCAAGGGTGTCGAGGCTTTCATAGACGAAATGACTGCCGTTCTTGTGGATCTTTGAATATTTGCACACCGACGCAATGACGAATGCTTCCTCGAAAGCGACCATGTCGACCACGTATTCCGGACCGGATATGAACGGCTGGACAATGAAGCCCAGGTTGATTTCACCCAGGTCATTTTTTTGGTCCCATGCTGCGTCGTTCAAGGCAGCCCGGACCGCTGCAGCGCCTTCGGCAAATACCACACCCTGTGTGGCCGCCGAATTCAATGGTTTGATCACGTATTGCTGAGCCGGATCCAGCGTGGCTACAAAGTCGGCAATTTGCGTTGGCGATTTCAAGGTGCTGGAAGGAATGTGGCGCAAGCCGTGCTCCTCCAGCGCTTTCTGCATGGCGGACTTGTTGCGACGAAGGTCACTGGTACTGCTGCTGTTTCCCACGATGCCGAGGGATTCGGTCAGGTAGTCCGTCAGATAAATCGCGGTCTCGCAGCCAGCGATCACCGCCGTCACGGACAAAGCCTTCAGTGTATCCAGCGGTTGATCGTCCCAGTAATAAATGGCTGCGAAGTTATCTTCCACCAAGTCGCAGGTGAAGTGTTGGGGCAGCTCCCGGGAGGACACAACGGCAATACAGCGTACGCCTTGGTTATTGAGCAACGGCGCATAGAGCTTGCCGGTGGAGAAGGGATCAACGATCAGTACGGTTTTCAATGGGTCATTCCTATTCAGCGGTGACTGCGGGCGCGGTGGCGGGGCTGAGGTTCCAGACCAGCACGGCACATCCCAGCAATGCGGCGGACACGATCATCAGCAGGCGTGCGCCTTCCATGCCCAAAAAACCGGATGTGGTGAAAAAGGTCAGGATCATGGGCGCCGAGCCGCTGACCAGCAGGTAATAAAGCGAGCTTTTGGCGGCGATGACGTCGGCAGTCCGGGCATTGGGCGCTGACTCGATCAGCGTCTTGCGCAGCTGGATTCTCAAACTGTTGATGCAGAAGCCCAGCAGGAACGCTGCGGCCATCATCACGTAGAGGTTCTGCAGGTAAACGATCGCGACGTCGGCCAGGACCACCAGCAATATGGCGCTATAGCTGTTGAGCTTGATCCGTGGCAATACGGCAGCGCTGAAAGCACCCAGGCCGGCCAGGCCACTGGCAACGCCGAAGAGGGTCGCGTTCCACTCATTGAGCTTCTGGAAAACAATCGGAACCAGGCTGTTGAACGCGCCAATGTGGAAGCCAATCATGCTGAGGACAATGATCAGGATGTAAAGATTGGCCGGCAGGGCTCGGGTGGGCGTTGAACTGGTTTGAGGTGCTTGGACCGGGTCGTCGGAAGTCGGCGTCGCGGCTACAAGCAGCATCGCTCCCAGTGACACGATAGCGGCCAGGCTGATGATCTGCAGTGTCTGGTTGACCGAGAAGACGTCCACGATCACGCCACCGAGGAGCGCTCCGCCGAAGGCACCGATCTGGATGGAGGTTTGCATTAGTCGCGCGGATGTGTCGCTGTTGGTCACGCCTGCCAACACCAGCTTGGTGTTTTTCGACTCCAGGGTACTGATGGTGAAGTAATCGGTGACCCCCACTACGAACGCGATGCTCAAGAAGCCGATCGGCAGCAGCGCCGCATCCGTCAATGACAGCCCAAGAACGGCTCCGAACGCGGTGAGCCGGATATAAAGCAGTCGTCGCATGCTCAGTTCGACGGTAAAGAACCTGCCGATGAACTGTTCGCAGAGATAGGGCACCACGGTTGCCACGCACAGCGTCGCGCCCACCAGGAAAGTCGAGCCGGTGGTTTCCAGGCCAAACCAGACCATGGCGATGACGATCGCCATGTCCAGGCCGGTGAAGAGCGTCACGATCGAATAGAACGCGCCTAAGGTGGATTTATGGGTCATTGGCTTAACTCAACATGGCGAGAAAGTTTGAGCAGAGGTACGCACCGGTTGTTTTCGCCGACCACGGTGCTGATGACGTTACGCACACGTACCGTTGGCAGGGATTTCTTTTCCAGGTTGCACAACTTGTAAGCATTGTCGTGCCAAGGGCAGATGACGCTTTGCCCATCCTGGGTGACGTCGCCCATGTGCAGCGGGCCGCCTCGATGGGGACATTCGGTGGGCAATAGTTGAGTTGAATGAGGATGCCGCTTGAGGAAGTAGGTCTTCTCGTCCACGGCCACATAATGAGCGTGGGCCAGGTTCAGGCTGATGACTTTCATGGTGGGCTACTCAGATTGCCGTAACGGTGTAAGTGCAAGTCTTGCTGGTGACGCAGGTGCCATGAATCATCCCCTTTGGGATGACAACGCCTTCGCCAGCCTTCAACCGGATCGACAATTCCGGGCTCATGACAAAGTCCAGCTCGCCTGACTCGACCCAGAACAACTCATCGTTGGAATGGGTGTGCAGTACCGACAGTTCGTTTTCCGACTCGGTGATGCGCATGTCTACATTGCGCTTGCCATGAAGTTCTGCTGCACGGGCGCGATGTTCGTCGAGCGCGTCATGCCATTTGATGTGTGCGTAGAGCTCTTCGTCGGCGATGTCCTGGAGCAATTTGAATTCCTCGAAGCCGCGGATCAGGTCGGGAATGATTTTGTCGCCGAACTGTTCGATCATCGGGATGATCAGGCGCTTCAAGGCCATTCGCCCATGATGAACGTCGATGTGCGAGTGTTCGTCGAAGTACTCGGTGGACACCGTGTTATCAAAGATTGTCCGGAGGGCACGAGACTGGTGCTTGGTCGTCAAGGCCAGCGTGGCTTCGGTGTAGTACATGGCGCCGATGTAGCGGAACAATTCGCCATGGTTGGCGGAGACGTAGTGGAAGTAATTAGTCAGCGACAGCGAACTGGCGGTGTAGAACTGCCAGTAATGATGGACGTGGTGAGACATGCCCATCTCCTTGAGCATGTCCTCGAAAATAGTGCTGTGTTTTTTCTTGTCCACGCCATAGCCGTACTCGTCAATCAGGATCTTGAACAATTCACTGGTGAACACACCGCAGTTGCCCAGCACGTTGCGGGCCATGGCTGACGCTTCGCTGAGAAAGTCTCCTGCGCACTGAGTCATGAAAAACTTGGCAGCCCGTTGTGGATCCCGGCTGGTTGTAAGGACTTCAAAGAGTCGTGATTCGGACCGAGCGACGTCTTCCAACACTTTATCGGTATGCGCCAGGAACGATTCGAGTTCCCACGGGCCGTTGATATGGACTTCTTCCTTGAGCCAGCCGTAAACATAGTTCTCCAGTACGGGACGGATCTTTTTACCGAGCGCCACGTGTTGCGGCTCATAAAAGTCCTTGAACTCCTTCAGGTTGAACGCCATGGGCGGCTTGGGGAGGAAAACCAGGTCTTGCTCGTAGATGTTCAACAACAACCGTTGCGCCAACAAATGGTGGCTGCTGGAAAGTTGGTTGCTCTTCAGATTTTCGGTAAGCAGCGAGTCATTGATATCTTGAGGTCGCGAGGGGCGCCGATACGGGCTGCTGGTATAAAAACTGCTGGGCTGGGCGAACGCATCGGCCTGAGCATAGAGGGCGAGTGCCTCGGCTTCTGCATTCGATCCATCGTAGGCAGACTCACGGGTGAGTTTTGTCGTCCATAACATGTTGTAGCGCCTTCGCTCAATGAATGAAGGCAAGATGCTAAAGGTTTGAAACACTTGGAAATAGACGAGATATGTCCGCGCTCGTAGTGAAATCCACTAAAGGCATAGCGGTATTTCGGCTGATTCGATTCATGATCGATCTGCCAGTCGTAGCGTTCAGTTTTCCAAGCGTTCGACTGCCTTGACGTCCGGTTTGATGGCCAACAACCCCGCCCGCAAATCCGTGCCGCTCGGCTGCTGGTACAAGCCCAAGCCGAACTCCGGCATCACCGCCAGCAGGTAATCGAAAATATCCCCCTGGATGCGCTCGTAGTCGGCCCACACCGTGGTGCCGGTGAAGCAGTAGATTTCCAGCGGAATGCCCTGGGCGGTGGTCTGTAGCTGGCGGACCATGCAGGTCATGTTCGGCTGGATCTCGGGATGGCTTTTCAGATAGGCCAGGGCGTAGGCGCGGAAAGTGCCCAGGTTGGTCATGCGCCGGCGGTTGGCCGACATTGCCGCGACGTTGCCCTGGGCTTCGTTCCAGGCCTTGAGCTCCGCCTGTTTGCGGCCGATGTAGTCGGTCAGCAGGCGAACCTGGGACAGGCGCTGCTCTTCGTCGTCATGCAGGAAGCGCACGCCGCTGGCATCGATGAACAGGCTGCGCTTGATCCGCCGTCCGCCGGATTGCTGCATGCCGCGCCAGTTCTTGAACGACTCGGACATCAACCGCCAGGTCGGGATCGAGACGATGGTCTTGTCGAAGTTCTGCACCTTCACTGTGTGCAACGTGATGTCCACCACATCACCGTCGGCCCCCACTTGCGGCATCTCGATCCAGTCGCCGACCCGTAGCATGTCGTTGCTGGTCAACTGCACGCTGGCGACGAACGACAGCAGCGTGTCCTTGTAGACCAGCAGGATCACCGCCGACATCGCACCCAGGCCCGACAGCAGCAACAGGGGCGAGCGGTCGATCAGCGTGGCGACAATGATGATCGCGCCAAAGACGTAGAGCACCATTTTCGTCAGTTGCACATAGCCTTTGATCGAGCGGGTGCGCGCATGTTCGGTGCGAGCGTAGACGTCCAGCAGAGCGCTGAGCAGCGCGCTGATGGCGAGCAACATGAACAGGATGGTGAAGGACAGCGCGACATTGCCGAGGAAAACCATGCTGGTCTTGCTCAAGCCCGGCACGAGGTGCAGGCCGAACTGAATGATCAGCGACGGCGTGGTCTGCGCCAGGCGATGGAAGACTTTGTTCTGGCGCAGGTCGTTGACCCAATGCAGGGCCGGCTGGCGGCCGATCAGCTTGGCGCCGTGCAGGATCAGGTAGCGCGCCACGCGCCCGAGCACCAGGGCGATCGCCACCAGCAGCACAAGGGCAAGGCTGGAATGCAGCAGCGGATGTTGATCCAGGGCGCCCCAGAAGTCCTGGAGCTTGAGCCAGAGTTGTTTGATATCCATGGGCGAGACGGTTCTTCTATGGGCGCGATGGGCGAATTAGAGCATTTAAGCGCCGCGAAGTGACCGTTGATCGTGAATCCAATCATGAAAACACGCTGATTTGCTGCCGTTTGCACAAAGAAACTCGGCCTTCTCGCTCGAAACCGTTACCCTATGCAGCTGTTTTTTTGCATTTCTTCGAGGTAGCACCCGTGTTTTCCCAATTCGCCCTGCACGAACGCCTGCTCAAAGCCGTGGCCGAGCTTAAATTTGTCGAGCCAACGCCGGTGCAGGCAGCGGCTATTCCGCTCGCGCTCCAAGGGCGTGACCTGCGGGTGACGGCGCAAACCGGCAGTGGCAAGACCGCCGCGTTCGTGCTGCCGATCCTCAATCGCCTGATCGGCCCGGCCAAGGTTCGTGTCAGCATCAAGACGCTGATCCTGCTGCCGACCCGCGAGCTGGCCCAGCAGACCTTGAAGGAAGTAGAGCGCTTCTCGCAGTTCACCTTCATCAAGTCCGGGCTGATCACCGGCGGCGAAGACTTCAAGGTCCAGGCCGCCATGCTGCGTAAGGTGCCGGACATCCTGATCGGCACACCGGGACGGATGATCGAACAACTGAACGCCGGCAACCTCGACCTCAAGGAAGTCGAAGTGCTGGTGCTCGACGAAGCGGACCGCATGCTCGACATGGGCTTTGCCGAAGACGTGCAGCGCTTGGTGGACGAATGCGTGAACCGTCAGCAGACCATGCTGTTCTCCGCCACTACCGGCGGTTCGGGCTTGCGCGAGATGATCGCCAAGGTGCTGAACAACCCTGAGCACCTGCAGCTCAACGCGGTCAGCCAACTGAATTCCACCACGCGCCAGCAGATCATCACGGCTGACCACAACCAGCACAAAGAGCAGATCGTGAACTGGTTGCTGGCCAACGAGACCTACGAAAAGGCCATCGTCTTCACCAATACCCGGGCCATGGCCGACCGCATCTACGGCCGCCTCGTTGCCCAGGAATACAAGGCGTTCGTGTTGCACGGCGAGAAAGACCAGAAGGACCGCAAGCTGGCCATCGACCGCCTGAAGCAGGGCGGCGTGAAGATCCTTGTCGCCACCGACGTTGCCGCCCGTGGCCTGGACGTGGATGGCCTGGACATGGTCATCAACTTCGACATGCCCCGCAGCGGCGATGAATACGTGCACCGCATCGGTCGTACTGGCCGTGCCGGCAACGATGGGCTGGCGATTTCGCTGATCTGCCACGGCGACTGGAACCTGATGTCGAGCATCGAGCGCTACCTGAAGCAGAGCTTCGAGCGCCGCACCATCAAGGAAGTCAAAGGCACCTACAGCGGACCGAAAAAGGTCAAGGCGTCGGGCAAGGCCGTTGGCGTGAAGAAGAAAAAGGTCGACGCCAAGGGCGACAAGAAGAAAACCGGCGCCAAGGCCCCGACCAAGCGCAAGACCGCCAACCGCCCGAAGACCGACGCCCCGTCGCTGGTCAGCAAGGACGGCATGGCCCCGCTCAAGCGCCGCAAGCCAGAGGCGCCGGCGGCTGAGTGAAATCGCGTTAGCGGTGCATGAAAAAACCGGACCTTGAGTCCGGTTTTTTATTGGGGGTTCCACAATCCCGTGGCGAGGGAGCAAGCTCCCTCGCCACAAAAGCGGTGTGTCCTGAGCTCGGCAATCACTCCGCCTTCTTCTGCGCCTCTTCCAGCTCCTTCAAGCGCTTGTCGATCAACTGGCACTTGTCCGGCAGATCCTTGCTGGAAGTCCCCAGATCCATGGCTTGCAGTTCGTCATTCATTTCCTTTGCCTTGGAGGGGTCCTGCTCGGTGAGCTTGGCGACCTTGTCCGCCAGTTGCTCGCGCTTGATGGTCGCCTCTTCAGGCGTGCAGGTGGCCCAGGCGGGCAGGGCGCAGGCGAGGGTGGCGGCGAGGGTGAGTTTGATGAAGGTCTTCATGGCTGGGCCTCGTACTTCTGGTTGGGCTGTTACTCGGTTGAGGCCGGGGTGCGTGGGGAAGTTCATTTGAACGTCATGGCGTCGCCCTTGGACGTGGCGGATTTCGCTTTTGCAGCTCCGGTTTGATTCCAGATGAACGGCTACGTCAATCACGCCAAAACCGGCACGGTTGGTTGACGTCAAAATGATGGCTCATTAATATCGCGCCACTATTTTGATGTCACTTCTGTCGAGGGATCGAACATGTTCTCACCCGCCCCTTGGGCGAGGTTGTGCGTGGCTTTGCTGTGCCTTTCTCCGCTTTCCCTTGCTCACGCCGCCCCGACTCCCGGTGACACTGACCTGATCCGCGAACGCCAGAATCGCTTGCTCGAAGAGCAGCGTCGGCGCCTCGAAGAGCTCAAGGACCTTCCGGGCAAGGAGGCGAAGCCTACCCAACCGACAGCGCCTGCCGACACCCGTTGCTTCCCCATCAAGACCATCGAACTCAAAGGCGCCGACAGTTTGTCCGCCAGCGATCGGGAACGTTTGCTCAAGCCCTACATCGGCCAATGCCTGGGCGTGCCGCAGCTCAACGAACTGCTTAAAGTCATCACCGATCACTACATCGAAAAAGGCCTGGTCACCAGCCGGGCGTATTTGCCGCAACAGGATCTTTCCAGCGGCCATTTGCAGGTGCTGGTGGTCGAGGGGCGACTGGAAGGTCTGAAGGGCGCCGAGAACAGCGGGTTGTCGGACCGGGAATTGGCGCTGGCGTTTCCCGGCAAGACCGGCGAGTTGGTCAACCTGCGGGAAATCGAGCAACTGGTGGACCAGCTCAATCGCTTGCCGTCGAACCAGGCCAAGATGGAGCTGACCCCCGGCCAGAACGTCGGCGGCAGCCAAGTATTGGTCACCAACGATCCGCAAAAGCCGTGGCGTGCCGGCTTGTCCCGCAGCAACGACGGCCAGCGCAGCACCGGCGAACAACAGTGGGGCACCAGTTTCGAATGGGACAGCCCGCTGGGGCTGGCCGATCAGTTGATGTTGCGCGGCGGTCACGATGCCATGACCGACCACCAGCACACCTCCAACAACGCCATGCTCTATTACAACCTGCCCTGGGGCTGGTGGAACGTCAGCTACACCTACAGCCAGAGCGAATACCGCTCGCAGATCCCGGCCAACGGCTTCAACTTCAAGCAGACCGGCGACAGCCAGAACCATCAGCTGCGCGTCGAGCGGGTGATCCACCGCGACGCCGTGAGCAAGACCTCACTCAACACCGGCCTGGCCTACCTGCGTACCAACAGCTACATCGAGGACAGCAAACTCGATGTCAGCAGCAATCGCATCAGCGAAGGCCAGTTCGGCATCAACCACGGTCGCCGGGTCGGCAACGCTTTCGTCAACCTGGACTTGGGCGTGCAGCAAGGCATCGGGGCTTTCGATGCCCAGGGCGATAACGATCCGGGCCCAGGCCAGGCCGACGCCCGCTACCGCAAATACACCGCCACCGCCAGCTACCTGCAACCGTTCAAGGTGTGGGGCGAGTCCTTCAGTTTCAGCAGCCTGATGACCGGCCAGCGCAGCGAAGACGTGTTGTTCAGCCCTCAGCGCATGAGCCTGGGCGGGGAATCATCGATTCGTGGCTACAAGGATCAATCCTTGGCTGGGGACAGCGGCGGTTACTGGCGCAACGACCTGCGCTGGAGCCGCCCGGTGACCCTGGAATGGCTGCGCCCGGTGTTCGCCGAGTACGGCACCAGCCTCGGTTACGACCAGGGCGTGATCCGCGGTGATCGCTATAACGGCGATCAGCACGGGCGCATGACGAGCAACTCGCTGGAGTTGTTTGCCCGCGGCCAACACCTGAGCGCCAGCGTCACCTTCGCCCATTCCCTGGAACGCCCGGACGCCCTGACCGAGCGCGAAGCACCGATCTACTTCCGCCTCGACCTATCCATCTAATTCGCTGCACGAGCCCCGATCATGGACGACCGCCAATACGCCTTCCTGGCCCGCCAACCTTCTGCTGCCCTGAAAAACCGCGAGCGGTTCCTCGGCATGCCCAAGCGCGGCTTGGCGTTTTTGCTGGCCAACGTCATGTTCTGGCAACCGATGTGGGCCCAGGCCGAGGGCATCGTGGTCAGCGCGCCGGGCACCGGCCTGGACCGCGCGGGCAACGGCGTGCCCATCGTCAACATCGCCAAGCCCAACGCCAACGGCCTGTCGCACAACCAGTTCAAGGACTACAACGTCGACGGCAACGGCGTGATTCTCAACAACGCCACGTCCCGTACGCAGTCCACGCAACTGGGCGGGATCATCCTCGGCAACCCGAACCTCCAGGGTGCCGCTGCGCAAACCATCCTCAACGAAGTCAACGGCGGTAACCCCAGCCAACTGCGCGGCTACACCGAAGTGGCGGGGCAGTCGGCCCACGTCATTGTTGCCAACCCGTATGGCATCTCCTGCAACGGTTGCGGATTCATCAACAGCCCGAAAGTGACCTTGAGCACCGGCAAACCGGTGGTGGAAAACGGTCGGTTGGATCGCTACCAGGTCGACCAGGGCAGCGTCGCCATCGAAGGCGCGGGCCTTAACGCGAACAACGTCGACCACTTCGAAATCATCACCCGCAGCGCCAAGATCAACGCCGAGATTCAGGCCAAGAACCTGACGATTGTCGCGGGGCGCAATGACGTCAATGCAGAAACTTTGAGCGCCACCGCTCGAGCCGATGATGGCAGTGCAAAGCCGGAACTGGCGATCGACTCTTCGGCGTTGGGTGGGATGTATGCCGGGGCGATCAAGCTGGTGGGCACCGAGGCTGGGGTTGGGGTGAAGCTGGACGGCAAGTTGATTGCCAGTGGCGGTGATATTCAGCTCGATGCCAATGGGCGTTTGAGTATGGTTGATACCTCGGCCAGCGGGGCGGTCAATGTCAAGGCTGCGAGTCTTGATGTGCAGGGACCGGTTTATGCCGGGACGACCCTGAACGCCCAGACCCAGGGCAACCTGACTAACCAACAAAACCTCGCGGCGCGGGATAGCATCACGTTGAATGCCGGTGGGCAGCTAACCAACAACGGCATTATCGAAGCTGGAGTTAACGCGGATAACACGCGCAATGCTTCGGGAGATGTGAGCCTTACGGCGCAGAACCTGAACAACAACGGCAAGAGCATCGTCGCCAGCCGTAACCTCACAACCAACATTGCACAGACGCTGAACAACCAGGCCGGCACCCTCAGCGCCGGGCAAACCGCCACGGTAAAAGCCGCGACGCTGGACAACCAGAACAAGGGCCGCGTGCTGAGCAACGGCGCGCTGGACGTTACCGCTGACAAGCTGCTCAATACCCAGGGCGTGGTCAGCAGCAATGGCCACCTGATGGCCGATGTCGGGCAGTTGATCAACAGCGCCGGCGAACTCAGCAGCCTGAGCAACGCCACGTTGCGAGTTGCCTCGCTGGATAACGTCGCGGGTCTGGTGGCGGCAGGGCAGATGCTCAACATCACCGCCAGCGGCCAGATAAACAACCAGGGCGGGCGGCTTACGGCGAGCAAAAACGCTCAGTTGATCGCCGGGTCGCTGGATAACCGCCAGGGCTCGCTTTCGGCCCAAGGGCTGAACCTGAACCTGGCCGGGCAATTGCTCAACGCTCAGGGCAGCGTGATCAGCAGCGACACGCTGCAACTGAAGGCCGGCCAGGTGAATAACGCCGCTGGCCGCATCGCCAGTGCCAAGGCGCTGGAAGCCAATGTCACCGGCCTAGAGCAACAGGACGGCGAACTGTTCAGCAACACCAGCCTCAGCCTGGACATGAACCAGGGTCAGTTGAACAACCAGGGCGGTCTGATCAATGCCTCGGGTGCATTGCTACTGAACAACCTCAAGGACGTGAACAACCAGAACGGCGAAATCTCCAGCAAACAAGCGTTCACCCTGGCCGCACAGAACCTGGATAACAGCGGCGGTAAGTTGCTGAGCAATCAAGGTCTGATGCTCAGCATTGTCCAAGTGCTGAACAACGCCCGCGGCGCCATCTCGGCCGCATCGCTGGACAGTCGCAGCAACAGCCTGGACAACAGCGATGGCCTGATCAGCAGCCGCGGCCGACTCGATCTGACGGTCGACACGCTGCTCGACAACCAACGCGGCTCAGTGATCGCCGACGGCGCGCTGCTATTGGCTGCCGATGGCCTGGACAACCGTGTCGGGGAGATCCTCGGCAAGACCGGGCTCAACGCCACCGTCAACACCGTGGATAACCGCCAAGGCACCCTGATCAGCACCGATGCCCTGACGCTGAAGGCTGCCAGCCTCGACAACCGCCAGGCCGGTTTGATCGGCGCGACAAAAGCGCTGGATCTCGATGTCGACGACCTCGACAACCGTGGCGGTGAGCTGTCGAGCAACGCAGACGTCACGCTGGCCAGCCAGAACCTCGACAACAGCGATGGCGGCCAGGTGTTCGCCGGCCAGGCGCTGAAGCTGACGGTCGATAAACTGCTCAACCGCACCAAAGGCCTGCTCAGTGCCAAGGCTGGACTCGAGCTGGATGGCGGATACCTCGACAACAGTGGCGGCTACCTGATCAGCCAGCAGAACCAGCGCATCAACCTGAGCCGCGACCTGCTCAACAGCCAAGGCCAGCTCAGCAGCGAAGGATCGCTGGACGTCACCGCCGCCAACCTGACCAACACCGGCGGCAGCCTGTCCAGCGCCAAGGACCTGACCGTGCATAGCCTGGGACGGCTCGACAACCAGGGCGGCGAACTGGTCACCGACGGCGCGTTGCTGCTCACCAGCACCGCGCTGGACAACCGCCAGCAGGGCCACATCAGCGCCAAGGGCGCGGTGGGCGTCACCACCGGTGCTTTCGATAACAGCCAGAATGGCCGCCTCAACAGCGCCAGCACGCTGAACCTCGTCGCGGGCCAGGTCACCAACCAGGATGGCGGAAGCATCGGCAGCCAAGGTGCGCTGACGGCGTCGGTTACCGGACTGGATCAGCAGGGCGGCACGCTGTTCAGCAATGCCTCGTTGAGCCTGGACATGAACAACGGCCAGCTCAACAACCAGAGCGGTCTGATCAACGCCCCCGGTACGCTGCTGCTGAAAAACCTCAACGGCGTGAACAACAAGGGCGGCGAAATCTCCAGCGCTGAAGCCTTTACCCTGGCGGCGCAAAACCTCACCAACGACAACGGCAAACTGCTGAGCAGCCAAGGCCTGACCTTGCGCATCGCCCAGGCATTGAACAACGTCAAAGGCATGATCGGTGCGGCCACCGTCGATACCCACGCACAAAGCTTGAACAACAACGGCGGCACCGTCACCAGTCGCGGCAACCTCGTTCTGACCGTCGATCAACAACTCGATAACCAGGCCCAAGGCCTGATCAGCGCCGCGCAACTGCTCACCCTCAACAGCGGAAACCTGAACAACCAGGGCGGCAGCGTATTGGCCGGCGGCGCGTTGGTCCTCAACGCCATGGCCCTGAACAACAGCGCCAACGGCCTGATCAACGCCCAAGGCGACCTCACCCTCGACGCCGACTCCCTGGACTCCAGCGATGGCGGCGAAGTGTCGGCCAAGGGCGACATCAACCTGACCCTGACATCGCTGACGCAAGACGGCGGCCGCCTGCTCGGCGAAAAAGCCGTCACCCTGAACCTCGGCAAAGGCGACCTGAACAATCGCAACGGTTTGATCACCGCCAAAGGTCCGCTGACGTTCAACGCCTTGCGCGACTTGAACAACCAGGCCGGCGAAATCTCCAGCAGCCAGAGTTTCGACCTCAAAGGCCGCACGCTGGACAACAGCGGCGGCAAGCTGATCAGCAGCCAGAACCTGGGCCTCGACGGTCAAGCGCTGGTCAACCAGAACGGTTTGATTTCCGGGTGGCAAGGACTGCTCGTCAAAGGCACGAGCCTGGACAACCGAAACAACGGCACGCTGTCCAGCCGCAACGGCAACGTGACCCTCAACCTGCTCGGCAACCTGCTCAACGGCAACGGCGGTGCGCTGGTCAGTCAGGGCAGCCTCGGCGTGACAGCCGTTTCGGTGGATAACACCAAAGGCATCCTCAGCAGCGGCGGCGCGCAGAACCTCAACCTCAGCGGCGCGCTCGATAACGGCCAGGGCGGCCTGATCGACAGCGGCGCCGGCCTGACCATCAAGGCCACCTCCGTGGCGAACGTCAGTGGCGCGGTCAACGCGCAGCAAACGCTGACCCTCGATGCCAACGATGTAAACAACCGCCAGGGCACGCTGGTGGGTAACGCCGAAGTCAACCTGAACCTCAATGGCACACTCGACAACAGCGCCGCCAAGCTCGCCAGCGCCGGCCCGCTGACCATAAAAGGCGCGACGGCGATCAACAACCAGGGCGGCCAGATCGCCAGCCAGGATCAAATGACCCTGACCACCGGGTCGCTGGACAACAGCAACACCGGGACCATCGCGGCAAAAAATGCCTTGGCGATCACCGCCACCGGCGCCGTGCAGAACCATAGCAACGGCCTGATCTACAGCCAGACGGCGGATATCGAACTCGATGCCGCGAGCCTCGCCAATGGCAAGGGCGAGATGCAGGGGCAGACCGGTCTCGATCTCCAGTTAAGCGGTGATCTCGATAACCAGGGCGGAAAACTCATCGCCCAGACCGGCGACGTCAGCATCACGGCGGCCAACATCGACAACCGCGGCGGCACCCTCGCCGCAATCAAGGGCGCCCTTGAAGCGCGCACCGTGGGCGTGTTGCGTAACGGCTTCGATGTGAACAACAAGGGCGGCGTGATCCAGGCCCAGCGCCTCAACCTCCGCGCCTTGGCCGGGCTGAACAACAACGGCGGGCGGATCGCGGCTCAGGCTGGGGATGTCATCATCAACACGGCTGGCCTGAACAACCGCAGCGGTGGGCTCTATGCCACCGGGTTGATCAACGCCAACGGCGCCAGCCTGGACAACAGCGCCGGCCAGATCGCCGGCAACCGCATTGAACTGGGGCTAAGCGGCATCCTGACCAACACTGGCGGCATCCTGGAAAGCGACAGCACCCTGGCGGTGCGGGCCGCGAGCGTTAATAACCAGGGCGGCAAGCTGCGTGCATTGGGTACCAGTGGCAAAACCGACTTCCAAATCGGCGGCCTGTTCGATAACCGCAATGGCGTCTTGGAGACCGCCAACAACGAGCTGACCCTCAACGTCGCTGGCTTCCAGAACCTCGGCGGCAGCGTACTGCACACCGGCAGCGGCACCTTTGATGTCTCCACCGCCAACCTCACCAACGCAGGCGGCAGCCTTGTCACCCGCGGCGGCCTGACGCTCAACGCCGATACCTGGACCAACAGCAGCGTGATCCAGGCGGGGCGGCTGATGGTTAATGTCAACAACCTGACCCAGACGGAGACGGGGCAGTTGCTGGCTTCGACGCGGTTGGAGGGTAAGGGCGGGAATTGGGTTAACAATGGATTGGTTGCCAGCGATGGGAGCTTGGCATTGCAGCTGACCGGGCGGTACAGCGGCAATGGCCGCATCACTAGCCTGGGCGACATGGTGGTGGACGCCGCAGCTATCGACCTGAGCAGCATGGCAAGCATTACCGGCGGCGCGAACACGACGATTGGTGGGCTCGGTGGCTTGGGCAGCCTGAACAATTACGGGCGCCTGACATCGGCGGGTTCGTTGAATATCAATGCGGGCATCGTCAATAACTATGGAACGGTTGCCGGCGCGAGCGGATTGAAACTGACGGCTTCGACATTGCTGAACGACCAGGGCGGTTTTCTGTTCAGCGGTGGAGATATGAAGTTACGGGTGGGGAGTCTGACCAACCGTAAGTCGGACGTTTATGCGTTAGGTAACATTGATGTAGCGCGCAATGAACAGGGTGGTCGGTCGGCGTTGATGGAGAATGATTCGGGCACGATGGAGAGTGGGCTGGATTTTTCTATTAATGCGGATTCTATTGTTAACAAGCGGGGGGAGTTTAGGACTGAGGCGGAGTTGTATTCTTCGGCGTTGGGATTTCGTTGTTATAGTTGTGATTCGCTTCCTTACTCGATGGATAGGCAGCCCTCCTCGCATTTGGTTTATCAGCAACAATACCGAGTTGTGGTGTCTGGGGACTCGACAGCTAAAGCAGCCTCGTTGATTGCAGGAAGAGACCTGAGCCTTAAAGGGGGTTCTTTATTGAACTCAATGTCATCCGTTACCGCTGGTCATGATATCGCAGTGTCGGTAGATGACTTTGAAAATTCAGGTGCGGCGTTGGGCGATTATGCTAGTCACTACTACTATAGTGCCAATAATCTGACGTTGGAGCAGATGAGGCAGGTCATAAACTACAATATATATAATGACGCTGGCTACACTGAGGGGGGAGTGCGTTTTTGGAACTCGGTGGGTGTTGAAACGGTAGAATATTCTCGTATTCAACAAATAGGTTTTAAGCCTCCGGATAGAGAGAGCTATCAATTGATTGGGCCGGTTGTTCTTTGGCTTGGAATGACTTGGAGTCGTACGCCGGCAGTTGTATTGGGGGAGTCCAAGTATTCAACGGGTGTTCGGGCCGAGTTGCCTGATTTCATAAAAAATTCTACTCCATTCAGTCGAGTCGTCGTCTCGTCTACCTCGTCCGACAGCTTGGTGCCCGCCATCATCCAAGCCGGCGGCAACGTCTCCATTACCGCAACAAACAAAATCACCAACGGCGTGGAGCGCCCCTTCTCCACAGGCATATCTACTTCATCCCGTAACACCACAACCGCCGCGTCAGGTTCAGGCAAGACCACAGTCGTAACCCTGAACAGCCAACTCCCGCCGGACCTGGCCCAACAACAGATAAACCCGCTGACGCTCCCCGGTTTCACCCTACCCAGCGGGCAAAACGGCCTGTTCCGTTTGAGCGGTCAAGGCACCAGCAACGCATCGGCATCCCAAGCTCCGATCGCACCACAGAACTGGACAATCGGTAGCAGCGCTGTAAGCGCATTGGATCGATCCGTTGGCGTGCCAATAACCGATGTACGCCCTATCGAGATTGCCGATCAAAGCCAGCTTTCGACCACTGATCGCCAAGTGCAACCATTGAACGGTGGTCAAACATCAGCCCCGCCACCTGCATCTACCGCGGGCCAGTCATTGGCCCGAGTGACGGGCCTGCCGAGCGCGACCGTCTCCTCCAAGCCACACAAGTACCTGATCGAGACCAACCCGGTCCTTACCGACCTCAAGTCATTCACCAGCTCGGATTATCTGCTAACAAAACTCGGCTACGACGCGGACACCAGCGCCAAGCGGTTGGGCGACGGCCTGTTCGAACAACGTCTGATACAGCAGGCCGTCGTTGCCCGCACGGGCCAACGCTTCATCGACGGCCAGACCTCCGACGAAGGCATGTTCAAGTATTTGATGAACAACGCCATCGCCAGCAAAGACGCCCTCAACCTGTCGGTAGGCGTTACCCTCACCGCCCAACAAGTAGCCGCCTTGACCCACGACATCGTCTGGCTTGAAGAGCATGAAGTGAATGGCGAGAAGGTGCTGGTGCCGGTGCTGTATATGGCCCAGGCCAATAACCGTCTGGCACCTAATGGTGCGTTGATTCAAGGCGGTGATGTCTCTCTGATCGCAGGGCAAGGGCTTGCTAACGCAGGTACGCTACGCGCCACGAACAATCTTTCCGCTGAGGCGGGCAGCGATCTTACCAACGCGGGGCTGATCGAAGCGGGTGGCCGACTTGACCTGCTGGCCGGTAATAATCTCGTCAACAAATCGGGCGGCATCATTGCTGGTCGTGACGTGAGCCTGACGACAACACATGGCGATGTGATCAATCAACGTGATGTGACGGGCATCGATACCCGGTTTGGCAAAAACTCGACTCATCGTGATTATCTTGATAACGCCTCCAGAATCGAGGCATCGAATGACCTGAAAATCGACGCCGGTCGTGACATCTATAACATCGGGGCGGTTATTCAAAGCGGGCGCGATCTGGAACTTGCGGCCGAGCGTGACGTGAACATTGCATCCATCCAGGATCGCACTACGGTTTCGCGAGGCAGCAACTTCCTCAACCAGACCATCAAGCAGCTTGGCGCGGAAGTGACCGCTGGACGAGATCTCTCAATCAGTGCGGAACGTGATGTAACAGCCATTGCCAGTCGGCTGGATGCCAAGCGCGATATTGAGATGGGGGCGGGCTCCGATCTCCTGATCACGTCGGCCGCCGATACGAGCGATTTTGTTTCCCGCAGCAAAAGACGCAAGGAGGAAAAACACAGCGTCACACAGCAAGCTTCCTCGCTCGATGCTGGCCGCGATATTGCGCTCTACGCGGGCAATGACTTGGGCGTTATCGCCAGCCGAATCAAGGCCGAGGAAGACATCAGTCTCGACGCTGAACAAGACGTCATCATTGCCTCCGCGCAAGACGAAAGTTCTTCTTACTACTACCGGAAGAAAAAAGGTTCGTTCGGTCGGAGCAAGACGACGGAGAAACAAAGTTACAGCAGCACTAATGTCGCTTCCGTCATCGAGGCGGGCCGGGATCTGACAGTCAACACATCCGTGGACGATGACGGCAATGTCAGTCTGGACGGCGGGAAAAACGTCACGGTTATTGGTAGCGAGCTGAAGGCCGGGAACGATATGGTCGTAGGTGCCACCGATGATGTGGCGGTGCTCTCCGGTACGGAGGAAAGCGGGGCCTACAGCAAGAAGACCAAATCGGGTTTGTTCGGTCTGTCGAAAAGCGGCAAAAGCCAACTACAGACTAACGTGACCCAAATTGGCAGCGAATTAAGCGCTGGTAATGATGTGGTGGTCGTTGCTGGCCATGACGTGCGTATGCAGGCGAGTGAAATCGCTGCGAAGAACAACGCCGAGCTGCACGCTGGACTGATCGACAAGACGGGCGATATCAATCTCACCGCTGCGGATGATCAAGCTTATAGCCGGGCCGAGGAGTACAAGAAAAAAATCGGTCTTTCCCTCAAGGACACGGTGGGGTTATTTGCCGGTACACCTGGGGCGGGCGCTGACATCACCCTGAGCGCATCGCATAAGGGCGGTCGTGAGGTCGTTAGCAATACGAGCGTCGGTAGCCAGGTCACGGCGGGCAACGATGCCGTGCTGGACGCTGCTCGAGATCTCAACATCGTCGGCAGTGGCGTGAGCGCCGACCGAAATGTGACGCTGGATGCCGGGCGGGATGTGAACATCCTCGCCGGGACCAATCAGCAAAGAAGCAATACGTGGAAAACTGATAAAAGCTACGGCATCAAGCAAGACGTCGATAACAACGGATTCACGACTTTCGTAGGCAATGAAACGATCAAGAAAGGACGCGATGCCAACGGTAATACTGCTGCGGGCAGCGTTGTTGAAGCCGGACATGATGTAAAAATCAATGCTGACCGAGATATCAATCAGCTGGGTTCTGATGTTCACGCCGATAACGACATCAAGTTAAAAGCGGTACGTGACATCAACATTCTCGCCGCCAACGAGCTTTATCAGGTTACGAACACAGAAAGTGTGAAGCGTAACGGCACAACCACTACCGTTGCTTATAACCTCGGTAATACGCTGGATACATTGGGCAATACCGGCAAAGGCGAAGACGGTGTGAGCAAGACGTCAAGCGTATTGAAAACAGTCGATGCATTGGACCAGTTCTTCAGCGGCCCTAAATTTGATGGGCACATTGGCGGCTCAAGTACAAGTCAGAGCCAGACAGCAACATCACTGACCAACCGATCTTCAAGCCTTTCGGCCGGTAACGACATCAGCCTTGAGGCCGGTAACGATGTGAATGTACTTGGCAGTCAGTTCGAGGCTGGACGTGACATTAACGCCAGCGGACGCAACATTACGCTCGATGTAGCTCATGGTGCCCAAAGCAGCGATAGCCATCAAACTCAAAGTAAAGGTGGGGTGAAAGGCGGAACCACTGGCGGATTCAAGCTGGGTGTGGGCGTGAGCAATGCCGGTGGCAAGGACCAGTCGACACAAGGTACCTCCACGCCGACGCAGCTCAATGCCGGACGTGATATCAACCTGGATGCAAAAAACGACCTGACCCTGATAGGCACTGAGGCGACGGCTGAGCGGGATATCAAGCTCAAGGCCGGCAACGACCTGAAAATCCTGTCGGCGCAAAACGCCTCCAGCAGTGAAAGCAACCGACGTAGTTGGGGCGCCGAAGGTGGGCTCATCGCAGGACAAGACGGTTTCGGCGTCTACGGCAGCGTAAACGTGGGCCTTGGAAAACTTGAGCGAGAGGGAGTCCAGCAGCAGGAAGCCTATCTCTATGCGGGCAATAAGCTGAACTTCGACAGCAATCGGGACACCACCGTTGCTGGCGCCACCTTGCGCGCTAACGAAGTAATCGGCGATGTCGGTCGCAACCTCACCGTTACCTCCGTACCGAATACAGGCAAAGCCGAGGGCAAGGAGTTCGACGCCAGCCTCACGGTCGCCGTGAGTTATGGCATAACTGTCAGTGGCTCGGTCGGCTACGGTCAGACCAATGGCAAAACCAACTGGGTCAACAACCAGACCGTCATCAGTGGCCAGAACAAAGTCGATATCCGCACGGAAAAGCATACCCAGCTGGACGGTGCGGTACTGTCTGCGGACAACGGCAACTTGAAGCTCGATACCGATACCTTGGGTTTCCGGGATATCACCGGTAAAGACAATGAGCACGGTTACTACCTTAATGTCAGCGGTAGCTACAACAACGGTGGCTCGCAATCCGACAAGCCTAACAAGGGGATGGAAGGGAAGGAAAAGAACAGTTGGGCGCTTGAGGGGTACAACTACAACAAGGATCGGGAGCAGATTCTTCGCGCCACGGTGGGGGCGGGTGAGATTGTTGTGCGTGACGATGATGTCGCGGGTACGGATTCCACTGCGGGGCTCAATCGGGATGTGAGCAAGGCGTACGAGATCACCAGGGATAAGGAGCATCGGACTGATCTGTACGTGAGTAGTTCTTCAATCGATGCGGTCAGCCATCCGGTTGAGACGGTGACGAAGTGGGGCGACAATGTTGTCAATTTCAAGGCGAACATGGTCAAAGAGGCCGAGGCCGGGGTCGATTTCCTTACAAATCTGGATCGAGCAATAAGTGCCCAGTTAGTCGGGACTGGCGATGTTCCTCAAGCACTTATCGATAAGTTGGGCAGCGAGCGGGCGCTTGCCGTTACTAAAAACTTCGTTCGACAGGGGCTTGATCCAGAGCAGATCAAAATATTGCCTGCCGCCGTGCTGGATGGACTGGCTGAGTTTGCAAAGCAGGCTGCTGATTACGAAAAACTGGTAGAGAGTTGCACCGCAAACAATACCTGCCCGGGCATGACGACATCGGGTGGGCCTGATAGGCCGGGCTCTATTGAGCTACCGCCTATTCAGGTTCCGGCGGAGCTCATTACCCACGGACAGCTTGCTCTGAATCAAGTGTTGAATGTGATTGATCTCGCCCAAGGCATGCCCACGGAGACAGTTGAAGCCACCATTATCGGAATTCAGGCACTGATGGGGCCCATGAAATTCCTTTTAAGCATGACCGCTAATGGGTTGCTCAACGCTGCATATGGCCCTGAAGTCGATGAGCTGAAAGATCTGGCTGCGATCAAGGTGGCGTCGAAACTGATCGGAGAATCTGAGGAAGAGCTGGCCAAGAGGCACCAGGAAGCCAAAGGTGAACATGACAAGGGTAATGATGAATATCAGTACGACGGTGATGGGTACGTCGTTGCGACTCGGTTTCTGATCGATGCGGTGCTGGGAGAGCTTAAATCTCTTGGCATGAAAGGTGGTGAAAGGGTACTGTCGGTTGTAGGCAAGGGAAGCGTTTCAGACGGAACCGGGCACATCGTAATTAAGTTGAGTCAGGGGCAGCAAAGAGCTATCAATAAGATTGAAAATATTCTCGGTAATTTCAAGGAAAGCGACATTGTCGGAGCTTTGAAGGACATGGCTGGAAATCCTGTTCCGAAGCCAGGTGGTGGTTATTGGGATCACTTGAAAGAGATGAACGATTTACTGCGCGGGCTACGGAATCATGCTGATACTTTGAAAGGCGTGAGTGATCCCGCTGCACAAGCCGCACGTCAAAGGGCTTTAGATTCTGTACGTCGTATTGAGTCGGCTTTAAATGGTGTAGGTATATGAATTTCCGTGAGCTAGAAAGAAAAAAAAATCTTGATTGGTTGCCAGAAGAAGATCCATCTGCGCTAACAGAGTGGTATCTCTCAGTGCGTGATATTCCGCTGACTAAGTTAGGGGTAGGAGACATCTGCCGTTCGTTAAGACAGAATTTATTCGTTTGCGATGTATTGCCTGTGGCAGTAGAGATGCTAAGTAGTGATGTTTTGGCCGGCGAACGCTATGATGGTGAACTTATTTCGGCTATTGCGGGTTTGAATGTGAGTTTTTTTAAAGAGAACTCAAGTGCGGTCCGCCAGATTGTCGAGGCAACGCATAAGGTTATTGAAGTGACTAATGACGCTGAGTTGCTAAAGGATTCTTTCAGTTTAATAAACGCTCTTAAAGGTTTTGATGAGTGTTGAGTCTTGAAATAGGTCTGCGGGAGAACCGGGGACAGACCCTGAGGGATCCCTGAATTTTCGTACAGGAAATCAAAGTTGCGGAAAAAAGGGGACAGATTTGAATGGCACTTACTTAACAGCTAACTAGCTGATACACCTGAAAAAAAAATGAAAAAAATGAAAAAAATGAAAAAAATGAAAAAAATGAAAAAAGGCTGGCCTTGGTCTACGGTGATAGTTGCGAACACACACCGATCAAGCAAGGACACAGCCCGAGAGCAGAACCAGGGACAGACCACGTTATCTGTGCGTTTCTCAGATAGAAAACTTGGTCTGTCCCTGAGGGATGGGTAAATAATAATGAATATCGAAGGGGTTGTTGATCTGGAAGGATGGCTGGTTATCATCGACTACAGGCTGTTTCTCATACCGGAGTCGTACTCAGATGATTACGAAGTTGGTGAAAAAATTGAAGTGTCCAATCCTGAAATAATATTTTCGGTAGTGGACAAAATTCTTCCTTTGGCTGGAGGGAAAAGCTATATATTTCATAGGTCAAAAATTTCAGGGGCTTTAATAGAGGGGTTGTCAAAAAAAATTAAGCCCTTTGAGTTATTTGTCGAGGAAAGGGGAGGGGGCTTCGTAGCTATAGACATTGATGATCATACGATTGAAAAATATAAGGCTAGGTATACATATTTTCTTGACGCCGTTGGGGGGGTGGAGTCGGATGACTGGTTGGATTATTTATAGAGAGAAAAGGGGGCAGATTTGAATGGCACTTACTTAACCTTCTTCGGATTTCCATTCTTCCTGACCTCGGCGCTGGCTGATCGACGTGTTTTCATCAGCATGGGGTAAGGCTTAAAGATAAGGGGACAAAAAAAAGGGGACAGATTTATTTTCTAAAAAAAGGGGACAGATTTATTTTCTGAGCCTTTGCTATAAAAAAAGGGGACAGATTTATTTTCTGAGCCTTTGCTACGCTGAAAGCTTCCACGGAGGAGAGGTCAGATATGCCCAGGATGGGACGTATTATTTTGCCGAATTACCCACACCATATTGTGCAACGCGGTCATAACCGTCAGGTGGTTTTTGCGGTTCCCGAGGATTATCAACGCTATCTAGCGGATCTGCGCGAGCTCAAGGATGCGTTTGGGGTTAGGGTCTACGCTTATTGTCTGATGACCAATCACGTCCACCTGTTACTCGCTCCGGGTGAGTCGATCACTGGGTTGGGGCAGATGATGAAAGCTTTAGCGGCGCGTGCCACGCGTTACCGCAATCGGCTGGAAGGACGCTCCGGTACGCTATGGGAAAGCCGTTACAAATCCAGTGTCGTGCAGTCAGATGCTTATCTCCTTGCCTGTTGCCGTTACATAGAATTGAATCCTGTACGCGCTCAGATGGTGGCTGACATAGCAGACTACCGTTGGTCGAGCTACCGAAGCCGGGCAGGTGATTGTCCTGACAGCGGATGGCTGGATGTCGATCCCTGCTTCGTTGCGTTAGGCGCTACGGCGATGGAGCGGCGTCGCAAGTATGATGCTTTCGTGCGCGAGGCCATACCAACAGAGCAGGTCCGTTTGATCCGTGATGCATTGCAGCGCGGTCAGTTGACGGGGACAGGGCGCTTCGTTGATGAGGTAGAGCGGATTATTGGTATCCGGATAGAACAACGAGGTCAGGGGCGGCCAAGGGGGAAGACGGGAAAATAAATCTGTCCCCTTTTTTGCTCATCGATTTTGGTCGAGAGTACAACGTTAAGGTAATAATAAAGGAGTTCAAATGAGGTCTGAGAGGCTTGAGCGATTAAAGCTTGTTTTTTGTGCTGGCTCGATAAATGGCTTGCAGGCATTGAATCTGGTTGTTCGCATTTTGAATGATTTCGGTTTTCCCCCTGTATTTTCGCTGCAGGGTGTTGAGGTTGATGTCGCAACACTTGAGAAAAAAATCCAGGAAAAAAAATCTTGGCCTAGTGGTGTTGTATCAAATAACTTCGAGTTTCGATTTGGAACGCTGCCTGCCTTGGGTCAGTGTTTTTTGGTGGTTGAAGAAGTGCGAAAATTTCATTGTTTTGATTGGGATCAGGCTGTAAGTCCTTTTCTCGGTGTTGAAGGTTTTATCCAGGCATGGCTTGCTGATGTTGAATACGAATTTTGGCAAAATGCGACAGATCCTTTGGAGTACGAATATGCTGGTAGATCATTTGCAAACCTCCCCCTAAAATCGAATGGATTGCCTGCGCCCTTAAATCAAATGGAAATAGATACATCAGTAAATCCCGGTCGCGTCTTGTTGAAGCAAGGGTATATGGCGGCGATCGGAAGTTTTATGTGGTTAGGTGACCAATTCTGGGAGCGGACGGGAAGGGATAAGCTGGAAAGTCTGACATCCCTGAGGAGAGGAGGGGTTAGTATTTTCGAGTGTGGGAGCACTGTAAAGGTGGTTGCGTCTGAAAAGTGTTTCCATGATGATTTAACAGCGGATAAGCAACGTGTACTTAGGCTCGCTTTGTTTGGTGTAAGTTAGCGGTAAAGAAAGGGGGGCGACGCGGAGCGGTTTGGAAAAACGAGAAAAAAGGGGACAGATTTATTTTCTGAGCCTGTCTAGTCCAAAAAAAAGGTTCTTCACGGAATCCCGGGAAACACAGAAACAAGAACGCCGATTTGATTGATGATGTTCGTGCGAGCAAACACATCTAACAAACCGGCGTTCTTATGCGAGAAAAAGGCGACAGATTTATTTTCTAAGCCTGTCATGACGGGGAGTGATCAAGCCCTGATTGATTGTGTAGGGGCAAAAGCTCATCGGAAAATAAATCTGTCCCCTTTATTTTCGTGGTTATCTTCGTCCTGGAGTGAGTTTGCAAGAAGGCGAGAAAGCAGTTGTTGGAACTGGCCACGCAGAAGCGGATATTGTCAGCTATGCCAACGCTAACGGATTGAAAGTTGTTGATATCGGTGCGACGCGTCCTGTCTGTGCATCATGTCAGAATGTAATTGAGCCGACAGGGGCCAATGTGTCAACGCCATTAAAACCACTGCCAAAGGCTAAACAATGATTATGCGTTTAGAAATGGTTGAGAAAGGACTTGTAGAAAAGCTTAAGTTGGTCAGTGAGGAGCAACGAAGAGCTGCTGTAAGAGTGGCTTGCGAACTTGCTTTTCAGGCTTGTCCAGTAGAAGTACCTATTGTTGTCGAGTCTCTTATGGAGCTACTGTCTGGTAATAGACTCACAACTGATCAGGTTTCTGGGCTAGATGCTTTAGCTGCACAGTTAGATGAGAAGTATTTTGACTTGCAAGACAGCCTGGATGGAGGGCAAAACTTAAATCTAGAAGGTCTTCGGTTGTTTAGCCAAGCTCGTGCTGTATCGGCGCTGTCCTTAGCTGGTGGAGATAATTCGCTTATGACAGCGACCGAAGCAATATATGAAGCATCGTCAGCTGTTGATGATGGAACTCATATTTTTAAAGCAGTACTTTCGGTTTTGCCAGAGTCTTAATCATCAGGTGTTTTGCTTTGGCTGAGATCCGGCGCACTCTTGCGCCGGTATTTCCTGCAGAAAAGTGCAGAAAAGGGGACAGATTTATTTTCTGAGCCTGTGATGATGCGGAGCGATCCGGACCTGGTTGATCCCGTGGGAGGCAAAAGCCGATCGGAAAATAAATCTGTCCCCTTTTCTTTGCCAATTTCATGGGTGATACGGACCTGTTTTTTAAGAATGCATCCAAGAGGTCTGACGTGGATGCAGATGGTTTTTTTGATGTAATAGCTCACGGTAGTAAACAGAAAATCGAAATAGTTACACCTAATGGTACGGTAATGGCTGACCAACGCGTCGTGTCTCGGCTTATCGAGAATAACCCCAGCTATAATGGACAGCCGATCCGTTTGTTGTCGTGTGATACTGGGGCATGTGACACTGGGTTTGCGCAAAATCTGGCAAACAAAATGGGAGTTCCAGTGAAGGCGCCAACCAATTTGGTATGGGCTTACGGTAATGGCAAGGTTGTGGTAGCTCCTAGATCTTCGTCGAATCCGAGTTCGCCGTTGTTTAATCTTCCCGATTTATCAAATCAAGGAACATTTAAAATATTTAATCCTGGTGGGCCGAATGAGTGAATCAGATTGCATAACCTGTGAGCGGTGCGGAGGGAAGCTAAAGCTCTTTAAAGAGGCTAGCGCTCAAGGGTTGAAGTGCTATGACTGCGGTTGGTCGGTGGTTACGACGCATATAGCGGATATTAAGCTCGACGAGATTGAATATAGAGTTAGCTGCGTTGGCGATTATAAAAATGTAGCGCACATAAAAATTGTTTCTGATGTCGCGGGTTGTAATTTTTTAGTGGCTAGGAAAGAACTTCAGAGCGGTCGTTTTCTTGTGTTTGTCGGCCAGGCAGAGGAAGTTTTACGGGTTCGGAATGCTCTAGTTAATGTTGGGATTGAATGTAGTATTTCTCCTGATTTTAACTGGGGGTAGGATGTTTTTTCGAGACTATGCGCATGGAGCAGTTATGAGTAAATTTTCACTGATGGTCTTAACCCTGATCCTGACCTTGCCAGGCTGTAAATCCAACGTCAGAGATTCCTCCCCCACACTGCTCAACAAGGACATCCAGTTCCAGCAAAACAAAGTGACCGTCGATGCGCAGCACGCCAAGGTCATCATGAAAGCGTCCGGGGCTACTTATCCAGTGGAGTTTTCCATCAGGCGTGCGGCGGATCCTGATCAGCGTTTGGATGTGCAGGGAACCGTAGTGGATACCGGTCGGGGCAAGGTGTTTGGCTGGATTGCCAAGGTTAACGAAACGGTCCACAGCGTTACCTTGAAACACTTCCCGCAGTTGGAAGTACAAGCTGACCCTGATCAGCCGTTTGAGGTGTCGGGCTACGCCAGCGGCGAGAGCATCGGGACTGGGTACCGCTGTGGTCCACTCAGAAGTACTTTTACACCGGAGCGAAGCAAGGTTTATCTGGTGGAGTTTCAGTTTGTGGGTGCTCGTTGTGAGCAGCATGTCTACGACGTTACCCAGCCACAGGGACGTATTCCTGTCGCAAGTTTGCCTTAGCAGCTGAATCGAATGGGCGATCCAAGATTGCTCATTTCCCATCTTTTCCGCAGCTTTCGCCCGCAATCGGCGCCCAATTACATCGCACCCGTCGCGCAGCGCTTCGGTGGTGGAATGCTTAAGCGAGCTCGTCGTAGGAATCGACGGAACGAATATTCCCCATTGACTTGCAGAAAAAAAAAGGGGACAGATTTATTTTCTTAATAAAAAACGAAAAAAAGGGGACAGATTCATTTTCTGAGCCTGTCATGACGGGGAGTGGTCAGGCCCTGATTGATTGTGTAGGGGCAAAAGCTGATGGGAAAATAAATCTGTCCCCTTTTTTCTGCTTTTTTCTTGGTGGACGCTGGCGGCAACATCAGCGCCCGCGACACGTTGACGATCCAATCCGGTCGCGACCTGACCAACTCATCGGCCATCAGTAGCGGCAACGACGCCCGCCTGAGCGCCGGTCGCGACCTCAACCTGCTGGCCACGCGCAACGAAAGCGAAATTCATAATTCCGCCCATGGCGGCCATCGCAGCACCATCACCACCACGGTAGAAAACCTCGCCGCGAGCGTCACCAGCGGCGCCAACCTGGTCCTTGAAGCCGGCCGTGACATCAACGTCATCGCCAGCACGGCCAAGGCCGAAGGAGACCTCACCGCCGTCGCCGACGGCGACCTGACCCTGGCCTCGGCCGGTGACGAACACAACGTTGAAACGCGGATCAAGGACGGCAAGAAACGCATCCGGAAAGAGGACAACCATACCGTTCAGAAAGCGGCTGAGTTTAGTGCAGGAGGCAATGTAGAAAGCTATTCCGGGGGCGATACCACGCTGGTGGCGAGCAAGGTCAGCGCGGGGGATGAAGCCTATGTGTACGCCGGGAGCCGGCTGAACCTGCTGGCGGCGCAGAACTTGGATTACACGCTGTACGACATGAAGGAAAAGGGCGGTTGGGGAAGCAAGAAGACTCAGCGGGATGAAGTGACTGATGTGCGGAACGTTGGGAGCCAGGTCACTACAGGCGGCGATTTGACGTTGGTCAGCGGTGGGGATCAGCGGTATCAGGTGGCGAGGCTGGAGAGTGGTGGGGATATAGCACTCGACAGTGGTGGTTCGATTACTTTCGAAGCTTTGAAGGATTTGCATGACGAGAGCCATCTGAAAAGTGATGGTGATGCTTTTTGGACATCGTCGAAGGGGAAAGGCAATACCGATGAAACGTTGCGTCAGACGCAGATGGTGGCGGCAGGAAGTATCACCATCAAGGCGGTTGAAGGGCTGAAGATTGATATCAAGCACGTCGATCAGCAAACGGTTAGCCAAGCCATTGATGCAATGGTCCAGGCCGACCCGAAATTGGCCTGGCTGAAAGAGGCTGAAGCGCGAGGCGACGTGGATTGGCACTTGGTCAAGGAAATCCACGAGTCGTTCAAGTACCAGAACTCGGGACTTGGCCCAGCTTCGCAGTTGATCATTGCGATTGTGATGGCGGCCTTTGTCGGTCCTGCGGCACTGAGCGCTTTCGCCAGTATGGGGACCATCGGAGCCGCAGGTCTTGCGGCGGTGGCTACTGGTGCTGCAACGAATGCGACGACTAGTTTTATCAACAATGGAGGGAATCTTGGGGCGGTATTCAAGGATGTGACGTCTTCGGATGCGCTTAAAGGCTATGCCATTTCAGGGGTGACGGCTGGTTTAACGGCAGGTGTCTTTGACGGCATTCTGAAAACAACGACTAATCCGATAACGGGGAAAGTTACCGTCGACCTGAGCAGCCTGGAAGGGGTTGGTCGGTTTGCCGGAAATCAAATTCTGCAAGGCGAAACATCAGCGCTGCTGGGCAAGGCTCTCGGGCAAGGGGGTAGTGCAAGTGGCGCGTTGAAAGCGGCCTTATTCAACACCTTGGCGGCAGCCAGTTTCAATGCGGTAGGTGATTACACGAAAGGAGTGGTTGACGACGGCTCTCTTCAAAAAATCGCTGTACATGCAATGGTGGGCGGTTTACTGGCCAAAGTGACTGGCGGGGACTTCAAGACTGGTGCTTTGGCCGCAGGAGCGAATGAGGCGCTTATCGGCGTCTTGGACAATCTGGTCAGGGGCGATGAAAACCTCTTGACGATGAGTTCTCAGATCGTTGGGGTCTTGGCCGCCACGGCGCAACAAAACGTCGATGCAAGCACACTGGAGAAGGCGGCGTGGATTGCAAAGAATGCTTCGCAATACAACAGACAGTTGCACAAAGCAGATCACGAACTCGCCGAGCAACTGGCCGCGCGCAGTGGTGGAAAGTACACCGTTGAACAAATCGAAGAACAGTTGCGTCTTTCTTCTGTAGACGGCACTGACATTCATGCTGCCTCTGACATGGTTGTCACTCAGGACGGCATTTACGATCCTTCGGCAAAATGGGTGGACTTGGGTAACGGCCAATACGTCCAGCAACCAGCAAAGCTCGATCTGGATCTCGTAGCCTATATCCGAGCGTCAACCAGCAACTACACTTGGGCGGCTTTCCCCGTTGCTCCTGATCAGGACTGGAGCAAAACCCCCAATATTAGTGATGAGGTTCGTGATCGTCTCTCGGGTCGAGTGCTTGATGCTGAGGGCGGTTTCCGCTCGCCTGTTCTTGTAGATGGAGAGGCGTTTAACCCGCGCTTCCTACCTTGTGGTGACGCTTCGTGTGTTGCGAACGGGGGCAGCATTGACCTGACGGATCCAGAAACCCAGCGCTGGATCAGCGCAGGAGACGCGAGGGCAGCAAAAGATGCCTTGGCAATCGGGTCGCTCGTGCCTTTGCCCATGGCGTGGGTTGGTAAGGTCTTAGGATCTGTTTTTGGAAAAGGAGTTGCGAGCGAGGCGATAGGTGGGGGAAGCTCTGCTATCGTGACGAAAGGCTTGGGGGAAGTTGGGGGTGCAAAAGCGGCAGGGGTTGCGGACGAAACTGCCGGTTCAATAAGGAACGTCAATCCAGGTTATCCAGACGCTGGGCGAACTCATAACTGCGTTAATTGTTCAATTGCTACTGATGCAACACTGGCAGGTAATCCAGCATCTGCATTGCCGATAAACTCCACCAAGGGTGTTCCGTTGACAGTGCTGGAGAAGCAATATGGATCTAAGTTTAGCGGAGTATCTTCACCCGAAACCATCACCCAGCACATGATTGGTGGTGGGGACGGCGCACGTGGGATTGTGTTTGGCTCCTATGGTCCAGGCCAGCCAGGCCATGTCTTCAACGTGGTTAATCAGAATGGGGCTATTCGTTATCTCGATGGGCAGACTGGAAAGCCGGCAAATATGAGTAATTTTAAGACATTGCAGTTACTGAGAACTAACTAATGATTACCTACGAATACGCTTTGGAAAAAGCTAAGGAATATTTGAAAGACTCTGAGATTCCTTTGCAGCTAACGCATGAGGGCAAGTTCTCTGAGGGATGGTTTTTTTGCTATCAATCTAAAGAGTATTTGGAGACAGGGAACCTGTCGGCTCAACTGGCTGGAAATGGACCATTCCTGATTGATAAGGAAACTGGAGAGCTTCATGTTTTAGGGACCGCCAAGCCGCTGAAAGAATATCTTGATCACTATGTAATCAGTAAGTCAAAAAAATAAGATTGGTTTTTCGGTGCAAAAGCTACTGGTGGCGCTGCTGAAAAGGTAGATGATCTTGCGTCAACTAATAAAAAAAGGGGACAGATTTATTTTCTGAGCCTTTGCTACGCTGAAAGCTTCCACGGAGGAGAGGTCAGATATGCCCAGGATGGGACGTATTATTTTGCCGAATTACCCACACCATATTGTGCAACGCGGTCATAACCGTCAGGTGGTTTTTGCGGTTCCCGAGGATTATCAACGCTATCTAGCGGATCTGCGCGAGCTCAAGGATGCGTTTGGGGTTAGAGTCTACGCCTATTGTCTGATGACCAATCACGTCCACCTGTTACTCGCTCCGGGTGAGTCGATCACTGGGTTGGGGCAGATGATGAAAGCTTTAGCGGCGCGTGCCACGCGTTACCGCAATCGGCTGGAAGGACGCTCCGGTACGCTATGGGAAAGCCGTTACAAATCCAGTGTCGTGCAGTCAGATGCTTATCTCCTTGCCTGTTGCCGTTACATAGAATTGAATCCTGTACGCGCTCAGATGGTGGCTGACATAGCAGACTACCGTTGGTCGAGCTACCGAAGCCGGGCAGGTGATTGTCCTGACAGCGGATGGCTGGATGTCGATCCCTGCTTCGTTGCGTTAGGCGCTACGGCGATGGAGCGGCGTCGCAAGTATGATGCTTTCGTGCGCGAGGCCATACCAACAGAGCAGGTCCGTTTGATCCGTGATGCATTGCAGCGCGGTCAGTTGACGGGGACAGGGCGCTTCGTTGATGAGGTAGAGCGGATTATTGGTATCCGGGTAGAACAACGAGGTCAGGGGCGGCCAAGGAGGAAGACGGGAAAATAAATCCGTCCCCTTTTTTTGTCCCCTTTTTTTTTGTTCGGCCTGGGACCAATCAGGTCATTACCGCCTATCCTGTTAAATAGAGAGGTTCTATATGTTGTGTCCAAGGTGTGAGCAGGGAGATATTGTCAAGGCTAGAATTATAGCTGACGACACTTGCTTGTTCGTATGTCAAGAGTGCGAAGCCTCATGGCTTTTATACGAAGACATTGGGGTTAAGGCCTTTGTCGACTATGGGACTTATATGGAAAGCCTAGGGCTGAAACCACTATGGAGTGAGTTGCAAATCATTCCTGAGTAGGTGCAAAAGCAAAAACTATAGAAAAAGGGGACAATACGGAAAATAAATCCGTCCCCTTTTTTCTACGAGTTTATTACCAATACCGCTGCTGGCCGGCGGCGCCATTGCTACGTTGGGCGCGGCGTTGCTGTCAACTGAGGGCTCGCCACAAAAGCAAGAAAACTTGCGGGCAGCGGTGAACTCGGTTGTAGCTTCTTTGGATGAGGCTGGTTACAAGGGGCAGCAGCAACTGTCTTTATCGGCGGAGTTGTGGCTTTTGGTATTTGGTACTACCTTTCCAATTGAGTTGCTTGATCCAAAATACGGGATACTAGACTACCCGGCAGAAGATACTGACGTACTTCATCCGGTAAGCATCGGGGATGGAGTTGATGTACCTCCTTTGCCAGGCAGTACAGATGGTAGTCCGATTGTTGAGGGGGAAGGCACCAGTTATACCAATCCCTCTGTTGATATTCCGTCCCCGGGTATTCTTTACAGTCTGCCTTGGGGGCAGTCTGCTGCAGATTTTGAGAAGAGCCTAGTTAATCTTCCCTATGATGAAAGGGTCGCTGTTGTAAAAAGCAGGGGTAGGGAGTTGGCTCAGGCATTAGGTTGGAAGAAAGATAATCGCCTAACGAGAATAAACGATCGGGACGTGTATACGAACGGAGACGGCTTCCTTTATGCTTTGGATACGCAGCATGGCAGGTTGGAGCAGGTGCACGGCAAAACAGGACAACACATTGGCGAGTATTATTTTGATTTGGTTGCTGTTCCTAATTCAAAGGACACATCTGGTGGGCATGATTTGAGGGTTAAATAATGGAAGGTATCAAACTAGTCGATAGTCTGGCTCCAGCGATAACTCGTGGGCAGATATTCCGACTCCCTGCTAAATGGCCGTATGAGGAGATCGTAGATTTCATGGTCGTTGATATTCCGGACGACCAGTACGGGCATTCTATTGCCGTTGCGTCCGGTAATAAGGCGGGGCTTTTGGTGGTGCGCCTACCTCTTGAAAGTCGTTTTTCAGATACCCGAGAGATTTCAAGGGAATGGCTGATTAAGAACTGGGCCAAATGGATCTATCCCGATTGCCCTGTTGAGAAGGTTTATTTATTTAAGCAAGCAGCGATTCCGTCTAATTTTGTAGGTCGTTAAGTGTTGGCTTGTTCTTAAAAGGATGTCTAGTCCTGAAATAGGTTTACAGCCGTTTCAGGACCAGACAATACAAACCTTAAATGAGAGCACAGATGGAGCTGAGCAGAACCGGGGGACAGACTACGTTATCTGTGTCGCTGGTTTTCTTTAGCTTTCCGCACATGTGAAAACGGGCGACCCAAAGATCGCCCGTTTTCGTTACTCAGCAGCTTGCGCCCGCAACCGTCTCCCAATCACATCCAACACATCACACCCATCGCGCAGCGATATCGTTAGCAGTTTGCAAAAATCAGAAAGCACCACCGTATCGGAACTGATATCCGAACGGAACGCGATGTTTTCCAACAGCTGGGTCACGGTGCAAATGCGGTAATCGGCGGTTTCGAAGAGGACGTCGAGTGGGGCTTCGGTGTCGATGAGCAGGGTGGCGGGCGTGCAGTCGACGCCAGTGATGGGCATGAATCTGGTCATAGCAAGAGCCTCGTAAGTTAATGAGCCTCTCTGTTGATTCGGGTCGCCAAACCCGGTCGTCTTTTGGACGACGAGGGACTATAGGCTGGTCCACTCCGGAGCCACAAGACACCGCTTTCCGAGCTTTATGTAGGACGTTTGGCCTGGCATTTGTCGGCTTAAAGCAAGCGACCGCTACGCAGTCGAGCGGGAGCAAGCTCCCTCGCCACGTCGCTCGACTGGACGGGCTGACGTATCAACTGTGGCAGCAACCACGCGGCCTGGCCTCTTCATACTTATCATGATGCCGCACCCAATCCATGATCTCGTCTTCATTGCGGCCCTTGGGCGTGAGGTCGAGGTAGTTGTAGGTGCCGACGAGGATGTCGAGGCCGCGGGCGTAGGTGGAGTAGGTGTGGAAGATGTCGCCGGCTTCGTTGCGATAGAAGACGCTCAGGCCTGGGAGTTCGCCTTCGGTGGTGTCGGTTTTTTCGTAGTTGTAGGTGGCTTTTCCGGCGACGGTGTCTTCGGTTTTGAAGCTGACGCCGAAGTCGTAGTTGAAGTCGCAGCCTTGCGACGAGACCCAGTCGAAGGCCCAGCCCATGCGGCGTTTGAAGGGTTGGAATTCGGCGCAGGGCGCGCGGAGACGGCGACGACGGCGACGTCGTGGTGGGCCAGGTGTTGGTTGGCGCCGTCGATGTGGTCGGACAGGAAGGAGCAGCCTTGGCAGCCTTCGGTCCAGCCGGGGCCGAACATGAAGTGGTAGATGATCAGTTGGCTGCGACCGCCGAACAGGTCGGCCAGGCTGAGTTCGCCGTGGGGGCCTTGGAAGCGGTAGGGTTTTTCTATTTTTACCCAGGGCAGGGCGCGGCGTTCGGCGCTGAGTTTGTCTCGTTCGCGGGTGAAGGCTTTTTCGTGGGCCAAGTGTTGGCGGCGGGCGGCGAGCCATTCTTCACGCGAGACGACTGGAGGATGCTCGATGTTCATGGGGCTTCTCCTGAGATTGATTTTCCGACGGTTGCAATGCCTAGTCGTTTGATCGGCGTCGGATTCGACAAGCCGTTGGTCGGCTTAGGGAAGGGGCCGATCGTAAATCCGGCTGAACGGCGCGGCACCGCCTCGGTCACAAATCAGGTAGGCATCTCACTCTTTAGAGGATGGACCAGGATGACGACTTATAACTGGGACTTGATCGAACGGTTGCTGCACGAAGTGCAGAACGGCGCCGGCCACAGTTTTACCCCTCGGCCCTACGCGGAGCAGCACGCGGCGGAGAAGGCGGCTCAGGGCGAGGAAATCGAGAACCTCGATCATCTGAAAGCGGTCGCCGGAGAGTACGAAAAGTTACTGCTGGAGCGTGGGTATATCGAGCCTCGGCCGGAGGAAGAGGGCGGCAATGGCGAGAATTTTGTGCTGACACCACGCGGCTCGCGGTTGTTGAGCCTGATCGACAGCAGCATTCCGGGCAATGATCATCCGCGTCAGGTGCTGGATGAACAGGAAGATGCGCTGGATGAGTTTACGTTTGATGATTTGGCTTCGAAGGCGCAGATTGCCTGACAGGCTGGCACTGAACCCTGTGGGAGCGAGCTTGCTCGCGATAGCGATTAAACAGGCAAAACACCTGTTGAATGTCAGGCCGCTATCGCGAGCAAGCTCGCTCCCACATTGGATCTCCCACATGGATCTCAGTGGTTTATGAGCGTGCTGCCTTCAAGCATTTCAGATCGCTGAAATCCTTCTTCACCCCATCAATCTTCTGCAACAACCGTTCACGCTGCGCCGGGGTGCTGTCGGCCATCAGGTCCACCAGTAGGCTGCGGGCCTGGGCTTCGGTTTTGTTGTAGGCCTCGCGATAAGCGGGCGTCCACAGGCTCTCGCGGTTGACCAGCAGTTGCTCGATGCGTTTCGGAAAGTCCGGGCTGTGGCGCTGGGCGACGGCTTCGCTGAATTGGTTTTGCCAGTGGGCGCGGTTGGCGATCCATTGTTGGTTTTGATCGCCAAGGGCGGAGGACCACGTCATTACTCTTTGACGCTGGGCATCGCTGAGTGGGCCGATCCAGTCATTGAGGCGTTTTTCCATGCGCTCGGCACGTTCCTTGATCTGCTGTTGCAAGGTCGGCTTGAGGTATTCGCGCTGGCGCTTGCGCTGGTCCTTGACGAACGCGGCGTCCATGTCGTCGACCTGTTCGTCGCTGAGGCGCTGCAGCAGTTCGATGGCCGACGGGGTGATTGCTCGGGCGGTTTCGGCGATGGCGGCCTTGGCTTCGTGGGTGCGTTGCTGCAGGGCTTCGTCGGTCACGGTGTTGGTTTGCACCATGGTCTTCAGGCGATCGAGCCAGTCCAGGTAGCCGGGCAATTGCGTGGTGCAATGCCAACTCAAGTGTTCCTTGAGGCGATCGTCGAACCAGTCTTTTTGTTGACCGTTGATCTCCAGGTAATCGTTGAGGGTCCAGGGGATGATCAGGTCGAGGTTGCGGTAGGCCAATCCGATACGGCTGCAAGCGGTGAGTGTCAGCAGCAGGGCGATGAACATGGCGGTGCGTGTTAACCAGCGCGACATGAGCGGGTCCTTGCGAAGGCGGAGGTGCTTTGTTTGAGCATCGCAGACACGCGGCAGTTCAGCCGGTTGAATACGTAACGCTTAGTAAAAAGGATGGGCCATCTTCAAGGTCAACAGGCTGTCGCATTCGCTGTTGTGGCCGGAGTAGGCCGAGCAGCTGCTGCCGCTGAGGCTTGAGTCGCTGTAGATCAGGTCCAGGTCGATGCCTCTCCACGGACGGGAAATTTTCAACGACCAGTCACTGAAACTGCCTACGTAACCATCCTCCACCGAGACTGGAGTATTGAGTTGGTGGGTGGTGTATTTGGCGCTGATGCCGATGCCAAAGGGCACGTTGCCACCGAGGTCGGCGAACAGGGTGCTGTTCTGTTTGTCCGGGTCGTTGCTCAACGCCGCACCGAAGCGGCTGCCGAGAATGGTCAGGCCGCCATAGAATTCCTGGCTGTCGACGGTATCGACGGTGGGGTAACTGTAGTGGATCAGGCCGACTTCGTAACCCAGAGTCTGGTCGAAGGGTTGTTTGAAACCCATGTAGGAATCGACTTCCAGGTCGGCGGAGAAGCCGACGCTGGGTGACCATTGTCCGATATACCAGCCGCTGTCATGGCTCAGGTCCAGGCCACCGTGGAAAGAGCCGATGCTCGATGGCGTTACCAGGCCCTGGGCCATGCTGCGGCTGGGGGTGGTGCCGAGTTTAAGGTCGAAGTCACCGAGCTCGCGCTGAAACACCTGCCCATAAGAAGCGGGGCAAGCGAGCAGACTGAACGACATCAGGACAACAGGGATGCGCATGCTTCACTCCATGAATAGCGAGGAGCAGGGAATCGTAAACAAGCTGAAACACTTGAGCTAGAGAGGTGCAAGCATACCGGCGAATGTTCGGCAGCGATGGCCGTTCGTCGATTTTTGTGCAGATGGGTGTGAGGGGAAGGGTTCCAGTCCAAGCGCTTCGAGAGTCAAAGCGCTTAGGGACCAGGTGACGCGGGGATTACTTTTTGCCCAGGCTGATCTGCTTGGACGGGCCGAAGGTCTGGCCGCTGACACCTTTTGCAATCTGCTGGATTTCACCGCCGGACTTGAGGAACGCAGCGATCTGGTCGTTGATCGACTCGCTGGTTTCAACGGCTGGAGCGGGCTTTGCTTTGCTGTTGGATGCTTTTACGCGCATGACGGCCATTAACCTATGGATAATTAATTGGGCCAGGCATCGTACAGGAAATACTTGACAATTGCTTGGCAAATATCCCCTTGGATTATTTGCACCAAGGCGAGAATATCGACCCATTCGTGCCTGTTTATTGCCCCTAAGCCACTGTTTTAAATAACAACGTTTCATTTTATTCAACGCTGAAGCGGGGCGATTCGAACCTTGCACAGTCTGACGAATGGCCCTCTCAAGGGAGAAAACCCTTGCGAATCAAGGCTTGCGCGGTAAGCCCCCTCAGCGGCACGAATCGCGCCGCAAAACCGGGTAGAATGCCGCCCACGCAACGAGGGTATTTGGAAATGGCTTTAGTCGGGCGCTACAACAGTTTGCAAGTGGTTAAACACACCAACTTCGGTTTATATCTGGACGGCGGGGCGGACGGTGAAATCCTGCTGCCCAACCGTTATATCCCCAAGGATATTCCCAGTGAAGACGAAGATTGGCTGAATGTTTTCATTTATCTGGACAGCGACGACAAACTGATCGCTACCACGGAAAAACCGAAGGTCCAGGTTGGCGAATTCGCCAGCCTGAAAGTGGTTGAAGTCAACAGCATCGGCGTGTTCCTGGATTGGGGCTTGCCCAAGGATCTGCTGCTGCCGTACTCCGAAGAAAAACGCCAATTGACTGCGGGTGAGTACTGCGTGGTGCACGTTTACCTAGACAAGCACACCCGTCGCATCACCGCCACGGCGCGGTTGGATCGTTATCTGGACAAGACCCCGGCCAACTACACGCCGGGCCAGGAAGTTGATTTGCTGGTCGCCGAAGCCACCGACATGGGCTTCAAGGCGATCATCAACAACAAGCACTGGGGCTTGATCCACAAGAACGAAATCTTCAAGTTCATGCGCGCCGGCAAGCAGGAAAAGGGTTTCATCAAGGAAATCCGCCCGGACGGCAAGATCAGCCTGAGCTTGCAGCCAGTGGGTCAGGAAGCGGCCACTAGTCTTAACGCGAAGATCCTTGCCAAGTTGCGTGAGAACAACGGCACGCTACCGGTCAGTGACAAGAGCGACCCGGCGCTGATCAGCAGCCTGTTTGGCGTGAGCAAGGGCAACTTCAAGAAGGCCATTGGTGCGCTTTACAAGAATGGGCAGATTGTTATTCATGCTGATCGTATTGAGCTGAGCTGATCGTTAGGCCGAGCAAACCACCTTTGGCTAGGTCATCCTGTGGCGAGGGGATAAATCCCCTCGCCACAGATCATCGCTGTATACAAAATCCTTGCACCTTAAGCATGCACCCACGCCCCGTTCGCGGGCGTTCTGCTGTGCTCATTTGGCTATTACCTGCGCTGTAAACCACGGTTTGTCTCGTATCCGGCGCCTATGGCACGCATTCTGCGTAGAAACCCGTATACAAACCATGCCGGCTCCCGTGCGCAGTGTGGTGGACAATCAAACTCGGGGGCACGGCGGCATCCAAAGGAGCCCCGCAATGTCCGAGCAATTGCCCAACGGCTACAGCCCTCGTCTCTATAACGAAGACCTGGGCCCGCTGCCGCAGAAATGGAATTGGTACAACATCTTCGCGTTCTGGATGAGTGATGTGCACAGCGTCGGCGGTTATGTGTTTGCCGCCAGCCTGTTCGCCTTGGGCCTGGCGAGTTGGCAGGTGCTGATCGCCTTGCTCGGCGGGATTTGTATCGTGCAGTTGATTGCCAATCTGGTCGCCAAGCCGAGCCAACAGGCCGCAGTGCCTTATCCAGTCATTTGCAGGCTGGCATTTGGTGTGTTCGGGGCGAATATCCCGGCGGTGATTCGGGGGCTGATCGCCGTGGCCTGGTATGGAATACAGACGTATCTGGCGTCCAGCGCGCTGATCATCGTGGTCCTGCGGTTTTTTCCTTCGATGGAAGCCTACGCGACGCCACATTTTGCCGGTTTGTCCTACCTGGGCTGGTTCGGTTTCCTTGGGTTGTGGTTCGTCCAGGCGTTGGTGTTCTGGACGGGCATGGAGTCGATCCGTCGCTTCATCGACTGGGCCGGGCCGGTGGTGTATGCCGTGATGTTCCTGTTGGCGGGATGGATTGTCTGGAAGGCGGGTTGGAGCAACATCAGTTTTACCCTGGCGGAAAAATCCTTGTCGGGCTGGCAGGCATTCGGACAAGTGATCGTGGCGACGGCCCTGGTGGTGTCGTACTTTTCCGGCCCAACCCTGAATTTCGGTGATTTCAGTCGGTACTGTCGGAGCATGTCTGACGTACGTCGTGGCAATTTCTGGGGGTTGCCGGTGAATTTCCTGGCGTTCTCCCTGGTCACCGTGGTGATTGTTTCCGGGACGTTGCCGGTGTTCGGGGAAATGCTCCACGACCCGATCGCCACCGTGGCGCGCATCGATAATGATGTCGCCGTCCTGCTCGGGGCCTTTGCCTTCGTCACCGCGACCATTGGCATCAATATCGTTGCCAACTTCGTATCCCCGGCCTTCGACTTCGCCAACGTTGCGCCGAGCAAGATCAGTTGGCGTGCCGGCGGCATGATCGCCGCGGTGGCGTCGATTTTCATCACGCCGTGGAACCTGTTCAACAACCCTGAAGTGATCCACTACACCCTGGACGTTTTGGCGGCGTTTATCGGCCCGTTGTTCGGCATCCTGCTGGTGGATTACTACCTGATCAAAAAGCAGCAGATCGACGTCGATTCGCTGTTCAACGATGGCCCGACTGGACGTTATTACTACAGCGGGGGCATCAACTGGACAGCGGTCAAGGCGTTGATCCCGGCAACGCTGATGGGCGTGGCGATCACGTTCACGCCGTTCCTCCAACCGATGGCCAACTTTGCCTGGTTCACCGGTTGTTTCCTCGGCGGCGTGTTGTATTTCGCCTTGGCGCGACGCCAATCCGTCCTACAACTGAACACGTCGCTGAACCCGGCCGGCCAAGCCTGATCAACGCAGTGCGGTCTGGGCGCAAGGCTTCACCGCGCTTGCGTTGGCGGGGCGCAGCAACAGGCTGCCCGCCAGCACCAGACCGCTGCCGGCAACGATCAACGCCGGTTGCAAGCCGCCGCTGAAGTGGCTGCTCAGCGCCGCCAACAAGGGGCCGCTGAGCTGGCCGATGGCGAAACATGCCGTCAGCAGCCCGATGTTGCGCTGCGTTGCGTGGGGCGCCAGTTCACGGGCACGCATCACCATCAATTGCATGCAGGCCAGGAACGGTGAGCCGCAAAGGATCACACCCAGCGCCAATCCGGTGCCGCTGCCCAGCAGACAGGCAAACACACCAGCGGCTTGCAACCACAACGTCGCCATCAGCCAGCGACTGGTGGTGTTCGGGTTCGGTCGGCGCAAGCTCACCAGCAGCACACCGATCGCGGCGGCCAGGCCGAAGCAAGGCCAGAACAGATCCGCCTGCCATTGACCGCGAAACTGTGCGGAAGCCATCTGCGACAGGAACGTCGCTGGAATGATGTAGCCCACGCCATACAAGGCGTAGACCACGCAGAGTCGGGCGATGCCGTGGTTGCTGGCCTCGGCGGCAGGCGTTGGAACGGTAGCCGCAGGCACTGGTTTCGGCAGGGCCGGCAGGATCACTAGCAACATCACCAATGCCGCGCCAGCGTATACCAGCCACAACACGTCGGAGGCCTGGCCCAACAGGTTCGAGCCAAGCGCCAATAGACCGGTAAGAAAAATCCCCAAACCGGGTCCGGCAAATACCAGCGCCCCAAGCCGTGGCCGTCCTGCCGCCGCGGCCAAGGGCTGGCTCAGGGCCGTGATCATCACCATCACCCAGGCGCTCGCGACGCCAGTCCCAAAGCGCAATGCCAGGTGCGGCCAGAAGCCCCAGGCCCAGAACGACGCCAGGGTCAGCAGCACGCACAGCCACAGGCCGCCGAGCAACCGTCGCCGCACTTGTTCCGGGCGATGGGCGAACATCGCGTCGAGCGCACCGAGGAAATACCCCAGGTAATTGGCGGCGGCAATCAGACCGGCGGCGGTCAAGTCCACCTGACCTTCGCCGATCAAATGAGGTAACTGGGGCGTAAGGGCGAAGCGGCCGATGCCCATGGCCATCATCAGGGCTATGAAGCTGGCAAGCAGGCGAATCAAGGGCGACATGGTCGTTCTCCAGCGTTGAGGCGAATGACCGTCAGGCTAGGACTGATTGACTTTCATTAAAAATGAATAATAGTGAGTAACTTGTTCTTTTTTGGAGAAGGTTGTGGAGTTCAGTCAGTTACGGATTTTCCAGGCCGTGGCCGAAGAAGGGTCCATCACCCGGGCTGCCGAACGTTTGCACCGGGTGCCGTCGAACCTCTCGACCCGGCTCAAGCAGCTCGAAGAGCAACTGGGTGTCGATCTTTTCCTACGGGAGCGTCAGCGTTTGCAGTTGTCGCCTGCAGGAAAAGTCTTGTTGGACTATGCGACGAAGCTGTTTGCCCTGCATGACGAAGCCCACGCGGCGGTGCAGGGCGGTCAGCCGGCCGGGGATTTCCTGCTGGGCACGATGTACAGCACGGCGGCGACGCATTTGCCGGACCTGTTGGCGGCTTATCACCGGGCCTACCCGGCGGTGAACCTGCAGGTGCAATCGGGGCCGAGTGGTGAATTACTCGAAGGCCTGCTCACCAATCGCCTCGATGCGGCGCTGGTGGATGGCCCCCTGGAGCTGGCGGGATTGGATGGCGTGCCGTTGTGCGACGAGCGGCTGGTGCTGATCACCGAGGCCGATCACCCGCCGGTGCGCAGTGCGCTGGATGTGCAGGGTCGTGCGGTGTTCACCTTCCGCCGGGGCTGTTCGTACCGGATGCGCCTGGAGGCCTGGTTTGCCCATGATCACGCAACCATGGGCCGGGCGATGGAGATCGAGTCGTATCAGGGGATGCTGGCGTGCGTGATTGCCGGGTCCGGGGTGGCGTTGATGTCCGAGTCGATGCTCGCCAGCCTGCCGGGTCGCGAACGTGTGGTGGCGCATCCGCTGGCCGAGCCGTTTGCCAGCGCGACGACATGGTTGATGTGGCGCAAAGGCATGGTCGGCGCCAACCTGAACGCCTGGATCGAGTTGCAACAACAAGCGTGGCCGCGGGCGCCAATGATCACGGCACAATCGGCTTGAACTCACCGCCTGGGATTTGGATCAATTCAGTAACAGATCATTGCAATCTGTAACGAGCATTGCGTAGGACTTCGGACTATTATCAGTGCGAAGGGGCCACAGAAATCTGCCGCTCGCACCACCCTGAGGGGGCACCACGATGAAAGAGAAAATCCAGAACTGGCTTCACGACTTGGGTGTCGCGCTCGGCCTGATCGAGCCGCCCATGCAGCCGATACCGATCCGCACTGACGATGAGCAACGCCGCCGCCAGCCGCGCCGCCGGTAAACCCACCCGTTTTTGGAGAGATCGCAGTTCCGGACCATTTCAGTCGAGATGGCCCGGAACTGCGATCTTTTTATTTCTGAAAGACAGAACCTGTGGGAGCGAGCTTGCTGAGAGTTGGCGATCAAGCCGCCTTGGGCACCACATTCGACCGTGGCGACAACAAGCTCACCACCACGAAACTCACCAACGCGACGCTCAAGCTGTAATAGATTGGGGTGTTCGCATCCAAACCATCCTTGAACATGAAGAACAGCGCGGTCACGAAGCCCAGCGACATGCTGGTGATCGCGCCGGCCGTGGTGGCGCGTTTCCAGTAGATGGCGCCGATCAGCGGGATCAGCATGCCGCCCACCAACAGGTTGTAGGCCAGCGTCAGCGCACTGATGACATCGCTGACCACCAGGGCGATCGCCAAGACCACCGCACCGAGCAGCAAGGTCGCGATCCGGTTCTCATGGACATCGCCGTTGCCGCTTTCACGACCCTGGCGTAGACGCGGCAACAAATCCTGCACCACCGTAGTGGAAGCCGCGAGCAGCCCCGCCGCCGCCGTGGACATCAGCGCCGCAAGGGCGGCGGCGATCACCAGACCGCGTATCCCGTTGGGCAGGCTGTGTTGCACCACGCTGGCAAAGGCGTTGTTGACGTTTTCCAGGTCCGGCAGCAGCACCTTGGCGGCCATGCCGATCAGCGCACCGGCCAGGCCGTACAGCACGCAGTACAGGCCGGCGGCGGTGCCGGCGACTTTCGCCACGCCTTCGCTGCGGGCGGTGAACACCCGCTGCCAGATGTCCTGGCCGATGAAGATGCCGAAGAAGTAGATGAGGAAATACGTGACGATGGTGTCCCAGCCAATGGCGGTGAAATCGAAATAGCGCGCCGGCAAGGCCGCCACCATCGCGTCCCAGCCACCGGCGTCACTGATGGACATCGGCATCAGCAAAAACACCAGGCCGATGGTCATGATCAAAAATTGCACGATGTCGGTCAGTGTCAGCGACCACATCCCGCCGATGGTGGAATACAGCACCACCACGCCGCCGCCCACCAGGATCGAAACCCAGAAGGGCAGGCCGAACAGCACTTGCATGACGGTGCCGATCGCGATGGTCGACGTGGCGCCGATCATCAGCGCGTAGACCAGCATGATCAGCGCGCTGGCATGCCGCGCGGCCGGGTTGTAGCGGCGCTCCAGCACTTGGGTCACGGTATAGATCTTCAGTTTGAGCAACGGTTTGGCGAGAAACAGGCTCAGCCCGACGATGCCCAGGCCGATGGCGCCGCACAACCAGAATCCGGAAATGCCATGGACATAGCCCAGGCGCACGGTGCCGATGGTCGACGCGCCGCCGAGCACGGTGGCGGCCATGGTGCCCAGATAAAAGCCCGGGCCCAGGTTGCGCCCGGCGACGAGGTAGTCGTCACGGGTCTTGGCGCGGCGCATGCCGTACCAGCCGAGGGCGATCATGCCGGCGGCATAGATGAGAACGACGATTAAATCCAAGGCCATGATGGCGTGTCTCCGGTTTTATTTTTTATGTACGGGATGAAGTGCTGCTGTCCCTGGCGAACGAGCTTTTTGTGGCGAGGGAGCTTGCTCCCGCTCGACTGCGCAGCAGTCGCCGCTTTTCAAGTCGGAAAACCTTGGGGTCGCTGCGCAACCCAGCGGGAGCAAGCTCCCTCGCCACGGAATTTTTCAGTCAGGCGGTCTGCCGGAGCGTCGAATCGGCCAGCGGCGCTGTGCTCCGCGGATCCCGCGGCCCATACACCGCCGCCGGTTCTGGAAACAGCCCCAGCAACGCCAGGTACACCACCGATGCCAGCCCGAGGGTCACCGGCAGGCTGATGTCGATCCCTCCGGCCAGTTCCCCCAGCGGCCCGACGAACTGCCCCGGCAGGTTGACGAAGCACAGGCCGACCAACGCACTGGGAATCCACGCGCCCAGGCCGCGCCAGTTCCAGCCATGGCTGAACCAGTAGCGCCCGCCGGTTTCGCCGCGGGTGAACACCTGCAGGTCATCCGGGCAATAGAAGCCGCGGCGCACCAGCAAGCCGATGATCATGATCACCATCCACGGGGTAGTGCAGGTGATGATCAGCACGGCGAAGGTCGACACGCTCTGCACCAGGTTCGCCGCGAAGCGCCCGATGAAGATGAAGGCAATCGACAGCACGCCGATCAGCAGTGTCGCCTTGACCCGCGACAGCACTCTTGGGAACACGCTGGACATGTCCAGCCCGGTGCCATATAGCGACGTGGTGCCGGTAGACATGCCGCCGATCACCGCGATCAGGCACACCGGCAGGAAGAACCACCCCGGCGATACCGCGAGCAGTCCGCCCACGTAGTTGTTGGCCGCGATGTAGTCCGGCGCCTTGATCGCCACGATGGTGGCGGTGGCGAGGCCGAACAGGAACGGGATCAGCGTCGCCAGTTGCGCGGCAATCACCGCCAGCATGATGCGCGGCTTGGGCGTGTTGCGTGGGATGTAGCGCGACCAGTCGCCGAGGAACGCGCCGAAGGAAATCGGGTTGCTCATGGCCACCAGCGCTGCGCCGATGAAGGCCGCGTAGAAGCCCGGCTGGCCGAGGACGACCGTGCCGGCGAACTGGCTGTCGAAGCTCGGCGCAAAGGCAAAGATACCCAGCAAGAACAACAGGCTCGCGGCCCACACGGCGATGCGGTTGACCCACAGCATGAAGCGGAAGCCGTAGATGCACACCGTCAGCACCAGCAAGGCAAACAGGCCGTAGGCCAGTCCCAGGCTCAGGTCGGTTTCCGGCACGCCGATCAATCGCTTGGCGCCGCCGATCAACGCATCGCCCGAACTCCACACCGACAGCGAGAAAAACGCGATGGCGGTCAGCAGCGACAGGAATGAACCGACGATGCGCCCGTGCACACCGAAATGCGCACCGGAAGACACCGCGTTGTTGGTGCCGTTGAGCGGTCCGAACAGGCCCATCGGCGCGAGAATGATCGAACCGACCAATACCCCCAGCACAATCGCCCAGACACCGGCCTGGAAGGACAGGCCGAACAGCACCGGGAAACTGCCGAGCACAGCGGTGGCAAAGGTATTGGCGCCGCCGAAGATCAGCCGAAACAGATCTCCCGGGCCGGCGGTTCGTTCATGGTCCGGGATCTGCTCGACCCCGTTGGTTTCAATCTGCGTAAGGCTTTTATCGTTATTGTTATTCATGATCTGCTCCGATCATCGAGGCGCATTCATCGGCTGTGAATGTCGCCTGTGGCTAAGGGGGTGGCAGCCCTTCCGGCATTGCGGACAAATGTTCATGACAGGCCAGCCATAGGCCTTGTTGTTCTTGGCGAAACACAATGGTTTCGCGCTCCTGGCTAAAGTGAAGCTCCCCTTGCATGCGCAGCTCGGTGGCCACGTCATGGATGAAAATCGCCATGTTGCCTTGCAGGCTGACGAAGGCGTTGCTCGAGGTGCAATTCACCACCTCGAAGCCATCCTCGGACCGCCAGCGATCCCACAATGCCTGATAGGCATCGCGCGACAGCAAGGGTTGGTCGAGGGTGTAGAACACGAAGCTCGCATCGGTGCTGAACGCGCCGAAATAAGCCTCGCGATCGTTGCGGGCGAAGGCCGATACCAGTTCAGCGGCGGCCTCCAGTACCTGATCGTGATCGTTCATGGCCGCGCCTCAGCGATGAACCACGCCGGGCAGTACGCAGAGCATCTCGTACAGCAGGTTGGCGCCCAGCAGCGAGGTGTTGCCGGTGGTGTCGTAGGGCGGCGAAACTTCTACCAGATCGCAACCGACCAGGTCGAGGCCCTGGCAGCCACGCACGATTTCGATCGCCTGGATGGTGGTCAGGCCGCCGATTTCCGGGGTGCCGGTGCCTGGCGCCCAGGCCGGGTCGATGCCATCAATGTCGAAGCTCAGGTACACCGGGCCGCCGCCGACTTTTTCGCGCACTTCAGCCATCAAAGGTGCCAGGGATTTGTGCCAGCACTCTTCAGCCTGGACCACGCGGAAGCCCTGGTTGCGGCTCCAGTTAAAGTCCTCGGCGGTATAGCCCTGGGCGCGCAAGCCGATCTGCACCACGCGGTCGCAATCGAGCAGGCCTTCTTCCACGGCGCGGCGGAAGGTGGTGCCGTGGGCGATTTTCTCGCCGAACATGTGGTCGTTCACATCGGCGTGGGCGTCGATGTGCACGAGGCCGACCTTGCCGTGTTTCTTGTGGATCGCCCGCAGGATCGGCAGGGTGATGGTGTGGTCACCGCCCAGGGTCAGCGGGATGACGTTGTGTTCGAGGATCTTGTGATACGACTCTTCAATGATTCGTACCGCGTCCAGCAGGTTGAAGGTGTTGATCGCCACGTCACCGATGTCCGCCACCGCCAATGAGTCGAACGGCGCGGCACCGGTGGCCATGTTGTAGGGGCGGATCATCACGGATTCGGCGCGGATTTCGCGCGGGCCGAAGCGGGTGCCGGCGCGCAGGGAGGTGCCGATGTCCAGCGGCACGCCGACAAAGGCAGCGTCCAGGCCGGCAGCGGTTTGCAAATGGGGAAGTCGCATCATGGTGGCGATGCCGCCGAAGCGCGGCATTTCGTTGCCGCCCAGTGGTTGGTGAAGAATCTTGTCCACGGGTAGGGCCTCATCGTTTGTTTTATTTATCAGGGGCCGATTTTGCGAAAAGCCGTTGGCATGAAGAATCGCTGGCGGCAAATACTTAGTTCAGATTTTTCTAAACTAATGGTGGGCCAGGGGATAGACTCCGCCGTGCCCCGCCCGAATTTGGAGTCCCCCAATGGCCAACCCTCTACCCGACCTGAAACTGCTGCGCATTTTCGTCAGCGTGGTCCGGCACCAGGGGTTCGCCAATGCCCAGCACGAGCTGAACCTCTCCACCTCGGCCATCAGCACTTATATGAGCCAGCTCGAATCGACCCTGGGCCTGGTGCTTTGTCATCGTGGACGGGGCGGGTTCAGCCTGACCAGCAAGGGCGAGTTGTTCCATCAGGAAACCCTGCGCCTGTTGGGCGAGCTGGAAGGGTTCGAGCAATACGCCGCCGCGCTCAAGGGTGAACTGCGTGGCACGCTCAACCTGGGTGTGATCGACTCCACCGTCAGCGACAAGGCCTTGCCGTTCGCCGAAGCCATTGGTGCCTACAGCCAGGAACATCCGGCGGTGCACCTGCATCTGTCGGTCCTCAGCCCTTATGAATTGCAACTCGGCGTGCAGGACAACCGCCTGGACCTGGCCATCGGCGCGTTTTCCACGCGCATGAGCGGGTTGGTCTATATGCCGCTGTACCGCGAGCAGCACTGGCTGTATTGCAGCAACCGCCACCCGTTGTTCAGCGAACGACGTATCCCGGAACAACTCATCACCCAGCAACGCATGGTCGGGCGCGGTTACTGGAGCCAGGCCGAACTGGCTCGCCATGGCTTCAAGCACAGCGCGGCGACAGTGGAGAGCATGGAAGCGCAGTTGATCCTGGTGCTGTCAGGCGCCTACATCGGTTACCTGCCCGAGCATTACGCCCAGGCCTGGGTCGACAAGGGCGATTTGCGCGTGCTGCTGCCGGCGACCTTCGGCTATCAAGCGCCGTTCTCAATGATCGTGCGCCGGGGTCGCAGCCGCGAGCCGCTGATCCAGACCTTCCGTGATCTGCTCAAAGCTCAACTGAACCAGGCCTGACCAATGTCCAGACTCCAATGCCCGCGCTGCCTCAGGCCCCAAAGCCATTGCCTGTGCCCGTTGATCCCCCGCCTCGACAGCCGCACTCGCGTCTTGTTGTTGCAGCATCCCAGCGAAGTGAACCACGCCTTGAACACCGCCCGGCTGGCGGCGTTGGGGCTGACGAATGCCGAGTTGATCGTGGGCGAGGTGTTCGAGGATCTGCCCCGGCTGCTCGATCAACCGGGCTATCGGGCGCGGTTGCTGTTTCCCACCGACGACGCACAGCCGCTGCAAACCTACAGCCCCACCGACGAGCCGCTGCTGTTGGTCGTTCCCGATGGCACCTGGCGCAAGGCGCGCAAATTGCTGCACCTCAATCCGTTGCTGGCGGCGCTGCCGAGGGTGACGTTGGCCGATGGCGGTGTGTCTCGCTACCGCTTGCGCAAGGCGCCAGGGCCGGGGGCGTTGTCGACGGTGGAGGCGATTGTCCAGGCGTTGCAGGTTCTGGAGGCACCGGTGAGTTTCGAGCCGCTATTACGGCCATTCGAGACGCTGATCGAGGGGCAGATTGCGGCGATGGGGGAGGAGACGTTTCGGCGCAATCATGCTGAGAAATGAGAGTTGTACTTGCCGGCCCCATCGCGAGCAAGCTCGCACAGTTGATCTTCAGTGCACACAAGATTTGTGACCGCCACAAATCCAATGTAGGAGCGAGCTTGCTCGCGATGGCGGCCTCATGATCAGAGAGGCCCAGCTAGAAACTACCGCTCGCGCATCGCCTCGGTCCGCGCCTTCAACACCGGCTTGAGCAGATAATCGAGGACACTTTTCTCCCCGGTGATGATATCCACCGTCGCCACCATTCCCGGAATGATCAGCAACGGTTTTGCATCCCCACCCAAATGGTTCCTGTCGGTGCGCACCTGGATCAGATAGAAACTGTTGCCCTTGTCATCGGTGATGGTATCGGCGCCGATCAATTCGAGCTTGGCGCTCAGGCCGCCATAGATCGTGTAGTCGTAGGCGCTGAACTTGACCATGGCTTTCTGGCCCGGGTGCAGGAAGGCCACGTCCTGGGGGCGGACCTTGGCTTCGATCAGCAGGTTGTCTTCCAAGGGCACGATCTCGATCATGTCGCTGCCGGGCTGGACCACGCCGCCGATGGTGTTGACCTTCAGTTGCTTGATCACCCCGTGTACCGGCGAGACCACGGTGGTGCGCGTCACACGGTCATCGATGGCGATGCTCGAGGCGGTGATTTTCGACAGTTCCGTGCGTTTCTCGTTGAGCTCCTTGGCCGCGTCGGAACGGAAGGACTGTTCCGATTCGTCGATCTTGCTCTTGATTTCATTGATCGCCGACTCAGCCCGCGGAATCGCCAGGGTGGTGGCGTTGAGCGAGCCCCGGATTTCCACCGCGCTACGCTTGAGCCGCAGGATCTCCACCGGTGAAACCGCCCCGGTGCGCACCAGCGGGGCCGACATGTTCATCTCTTCTTGCAGCAGGGCCAGCGCCGAGCTGAACTGCCCTTGCTTGGAACGAAACTCCGCCAGTTCCTGGGTTTTCTGCCGCAGTTGTTCGGTCAGGGTCCGTTGTTCGCTGGCCAGGCGCCGCTGGCGTTGTTCATACAGTGCGCGTTCGTCTTCGGCCACTTGCGGCGCCTTGCCGGTGACTTCGGTGGATAACTGCAGCGGCCGTCCTTCCGCTTCCGCCGACAAACGTTCGACCTGGGCCATCAAGGCATAACGATCGGCTTCGCTCTCACCCTTGTTCGACAGGAACCGCGTGTCATCCAGGCGCAGCAAGGTGTCGCCCTTGTTCACCATCTGGCCTTCGCGCACGAAAATCTCGGTGACGATGCCGCCCTCCAGGTTCTGGATCACCTGGATCTTGCTCGACGGAATCGCCTTGCCTTCGCCTGTGGTGACTTCCTCCAGGACCGCCAGTTTCGCCCAGACCAGCCCACTGACAATCAGCCCGGCCGCCAGCCACACGGTGACGCGCGAGCGACGGGGCGAGTCCTGCAGCGTCGCGCCGGCGGTTTCCGGCATGAACTCGCTTTCGGCGCTTTTGCTGAAACTGCCGAAGTAGCTTCGGGCGGCTGGATCGGGTGTTTGAGCAGACATGGGGCGGTACCCGTTGATTGAATGTAATGATCTGGTGTGCGGCTTTGGTGGCGAGGGGATGTGTCGGCTTCTATACCGCCGCGGAGCCCACCCGTCCCTTGCGCAGCGCATCGATCACCGCGTCCTTCGGCCCGTCCGCCACGATCCGGCCGTTATCCAGCACCACCAAACGGTCCACCAGGCTCAGCATCGAGGTGCGGTGGGTGACCAGCAGCACGGTCTTGCCTTGCACGTGGGTATGAAGCTTTTGCCGCAGGGCGTCTTCGCTGCTGTTGTCCATCGCGCTGGTGGGTTCGTCCAGCAGCAGGATCGGCGGGTCGAGCAACAAGGCCCGGGCCAGCAGCACGGCCTGGCGCTGGCCGCCGGACAGCAACTGCCCGCGCTCGCCCACCGGACGGTCGAAGCCTTGGGGATGCTGGCGGGCAAGTTCGGTGACTCCGGTCAGTTCCGCCACTTCGAGCATGCGTGCGTCGCTGATGTAGCGAGCGCCGAGTGTGAGATTGTCCCGCAGGCTGCCGGCCAGCAGTGGCAGGTCATGGGCGACGTAGCCGATCTGTTGGCGCAGGTCGGCGACGTCCAGCTGCCGCAGGTCCAGGCCGTCCAGCAGCAACTGGCCTTGCTCCGGTGCATAGAAACCCATCACCAGGCGCGCCAGGGTGCTTTTGCCCGAGCCGCTGCGGCCGATGATCCCGACCCGTTCGCCCGGCTTGAGGCTGAAACTGACATCGGCCAGCGCCGGAGCGTCCTGGCCGCTGTAGTGGAAGGTCACGCCGTTGACGTCCAGCGCGCCCTGCAATTGGGTGCGATCCAGCGGGCGCTGCTTGGCGTCACGCTCCTGGGGCAAGGCCATCAGCGCGTCGGTGCTGCGCATGGTGAGCTGGGCTTGCTGGTAACGGGTGATAAGCCCGGCGATCTGCCCGAGTGGGGCCAGTACACGGCTGCCGAGCATGTAGGTCGCCACCAGTGCGCCGACGCTGAGGTTGCCGGCGATGATGCTGTAGACCCCGGCGACGATGGTGGCCATGCCCGCCAGTTGTTGCAGGAACAAGGTGCCGTTGGTTGCCAGGGCCGAGAGGTTGCGCGCATGGCTGTCCAGGCGGGTGAGGGCGCCGTGGGTACTCTCCCATTGATGCTGGCGCTCGCTTTCGGCGCTGCAGGCCTTGAGCGTTTCCAGGCCGCCGAGGGTTTCGATCAACAGGGCTTGGCGTTGGGCGCCCAAGGCCAGGCTTTTTTGCACGGTGTCGCGCAGGCGCGCCTGGATGATCATGGCGAAGACAATGGTGATCGGAAACGCGACCACGGGAATCACCACCAGCCAGCCGCCCAACAGGCCGATCACCACCAGCATCAGCAGGGCGAAGGGCAGGTCGATCAGGCTGGTGAGGGTCACCGCCGTGAGAAATTCCCGCAGGCCCTGGAAGTCATGGATGCTCTGGGCAAAGCCGCCGATGGTCACCGGCTTGGCCTTCATTGCCATGCCGGTGATGCGCTCGAACAGGGTGGCGGAAAGAATCACATCGGTCTTCTTGCCGGCGGTGTCCAGCAGATGAGCGCGCACCACCCGCAACACCAGTTCGAAACCGGTACCTATCAACAGTCCCACGGCCAGCACCCACAACGTTGAGGTGGCCTGGTTCGGTACCACGCGGTCGTAGGTCTGCATGACGAACAGCGGCACCATCAGCCCTAGCAGGTTGATCAGGAAACTCGCCAGGATCGCGTCGCTGTACAGCCAGCGCGACAGTTTCAAGGTGTCGCGAAACCAGGCTTCGACCCGCGGCACCAGCGGCGCGCGCAGGTCTTCGAGTTCGTGGCGCGGCCGGGCGAAAAGTGCCTGGCCGCTGTAGTCGGTGGTCAGTTCCTCGCGGCTGACCCATTGTTCGCCGCCATCGGCCTCGCTGGGCAGGATCAGTGCGCGACCGTCCTCGCCCCAGCGCCGCAATACTGCACAGCGGCCCCCGGCGAGGATCAGCATGACCGGCAGATTGAGCGCCGAAATGTCCGCCAGCTCACGACGCAACAGTCGCGCCTGCAAGCTGGCCCGGGCCGCTGCGCGGGGCAGCAGGTCCAGGCTCAAGCGTTGGTGCGCCATAGGGAGCCCGGCGCTGAGGCTGGCGCGGCTGACGGTCGCGCCATGGAGTTTGCAGAGGATCAACAAGCCGTCCAGCAAGGGATCATCGAAATTCAAGCGCGGGTCGGCGCTCGGGTTTGTGGGTTCCATGCTGGTCACTTCGATCGCTCCCACTGGATTACTTCAGTTCCGGCAGGCGAGCCTGGTTCTTGACTTCGGTCTGCGCGACTGCGTCGGCCGGCAGCACGATCCGTTGTTTTTGCAGCAGCAGGCCCATGTTCGCCAGCACCCGGTACATCGAATACTCCTCGGTGTAACGCACCTCGGTGTAGCGGCGGTTGGCGTTGTACAGCTCGTTTTCGCTGTCGAGCAGGTCGAGCAGGGTGCGTTGGCCGAGGCCGAACTGGTCCTGGTACGCGGCGCGCACGCGGGAGGTGGTTTCGGCGTACTCGCGGGCCGTCGGGGTCTGTTTGCGGGCGTTGAGCATGGCGTTCCAGGCCAGGCGCGTGTCTTCGTTGAGCTGGCGCAGGGCGTTGTTGCGGATGTCCATGGCCTGGTTGATCTGGTGGGCGTTGGACGCCAGCCGCGCCTTGTCGCTGCCGCCACGGAACAGGTTGTAGTTCATGACTACGCCCAGCCGCCAGTTGTTGTCATGGCCTTCCTCGCCGCCGAGGTTGTTGTTGGCGCCCACTGCTGCTTCGGCATCGAAGCGCGGATAGAACGGCGACTTAGCGACTTCGTACTGGCTTTCGGCGGACTGGATGTCAGCCTGGGCCGATTTCAGGTACGGGTTGTTATCCACCATACTTTGCTGGGCTTCGCGCAGGTCGGCGGGGATTTCACCTTTGGTGGACGCTGGGGTTTCCAACTCATCGGGCATACGCCCGACCACGCTGTAGAAGTTCGCTTCGGCGTCGGCCAGGTCGACCTGGGCGGTGTCGTAGTTGTTTTCCGCCAAGGCTCGACGGGCATTGGACTGGTCGGAGTCGGCGGTGCTGCCCACCCCGCGCTCGGTGCGCAGGCCGATCTGGTCGTTGACCCGCAGGTGCGCTTGCAGGTTGTTCTTGGCCAGGGTCACCAATTCCCGGCGCTTGAGCACTTCCAGGTAGACCTCGATGGTCCGCAGCGCAAGGTCCTGGGCGGTGCCCTGGGCGTAATAGGCCCGGGAATTGACCACGCCCTGGGTACGCTGCACTTCATTGGCGGTGTTGAACCCGTCGAAGATCATTTGCCGCAGGCGCAGCTCCGACTGGGTGTAGGTCAGGATGTTGGTGTGATGGTTTCCCAGCGCGCGGGTATTGGTGTTGTCGCTGTAGCCGCGGCCATAACCTGCGTTCAAATCCACCGACGGGAAAAAGCCCCCCCTGGCGACCTTGACGTCTTCGTTGGCCGACAAACGGCTGTCCACCCGTTGCGCCAGTTCAGGGTGCGTCGCAATGGTGCTCTGGATCGCTTCGGTCAAGGACATGGCCTGCACGTAAGAAGAGCAGGCCATGGCCAGTAAAACCGCGCTGCAGAGGGGGGTAAGAACGCGCATGGGGTGCTTCTCCTGAGGTCTGTTGTGCTTCGTTGTCGCCAGAATATTGACGTTTAAAAGATCAAAACCGTTTCAACCTTGTAACAACACAGCTAAGAACATCCTAGAGCAAACCTAAGAAGAATTTCTCATAACGCTTATTCCAAAAAAAACTTATGTGGTTGGAAAAAACCAGCACATTGTTCAAAGCGAAAGCCTTTCTGTACAAGGCTTCTGACGACTTTTGGGCGTCAATAAAAAGTTCCTGATAATTTTTGAAACGATGTGAAGAAGCGCTGGATGGTTCAAAAACGAGACAGTTTTAGTGACGTTTTTTTGTCGTTGTGACAATTTGATGGTCCCTTCTACCGTTCCGAAAGCTGACAGATTTTCCAAAATCTGACGGCGACCTGAGCACAGATTCTTCACCTAGACAGGTGCCGACTTGGTTGGCAGCGGAGGGAAAGCACATGGCAGCGCTCATCGGTACCGTCAGCAAGGTGGTGGGGCAGGTTTTCGCACAGGACGCCGGTGGGCTGCGGCGCCCCCTGGTCGAAGGTGATCGGCTGTATGCCGGCGAGCACCTGGTCACCGGGGCTGAAGGCGCTGTCGCGGTGCATCTGCAAAACGGCCATGAGCTGACCCTGGGGCGCGGCAGCGACTTGACCTTGACCCCGCAATTGCTCGCCGACCAGCAGGCGCCTCGGGTGGACACACCACAAACGCCGACGCCGAGCGAGGCCCAGCTCACTGATGTGCAGCAACTGCAGCAAGCCATCGCCGCCGGCGCCGACCCGACCCAGGCTGGCGAGGCCACGGCTGCCGGGGCCGAGGGCGGCAACCCGGGCGCGGTGGGCGGCGGGCACAGCTTTGTGTTGCTTGAAGAGGTTGCTGGACAGGTCGATCCACAAATCGGCTTCCCGACTGCCGGCTTCAATGGCATACCGGAGCTCCCGCAGCTGCAACTGGCGGCTGACCCGGATGGCGACGTCGATGGCGACGACGCAAGCGTACCGCCGGTGGTTCCAGAAACCCCCGACAACCCCGTCACCCTCGGTGGCCTGACCGTGGACGAGGGTGAACTGACCGCCAACGAATCCAACCTTGCCGAGGGCACCGCCAGCAACCCCGGTGCATTGGTGCGAAGCGGCACCTTTAGCGTTTCGGCGCCTGACGGCCTGAGCAGCTTGAGCATCGGCGGCATCAGCGTCATCACCGGCGGCGTGCCCGCAGGGTTACCGCAGTCCGTCACTTCGCCCTTGGGCAATACGCTGACAATTACCGGTTATGATCCGGCCACCGGCGTCGTCAGCTACAGCTACACCCTGACCGACAACGAAACGCATCCGGCGGGCGGCGGTGCCAACACCATCAGCGAGCAGTTTCCGGTGGTGGCCATCGACACCGACGGTGATACCGCGAACGCAAGCCTGGACGTCAACATCACCGACGACGTCCCTGGGGCGATCGACGACAGCCACGCCAGCACGGCGTCGGAAACCCTTGTCACGCTCACTGGCAATGTCTTGCCCAACGATCATCAGGGCGCTGACCGCATTCCCACCGGCCCTGACAGCGGGCCGATCATTGGCGGCACGTTCACCGGCACCTACGGCACCCTGGTCCTCAATCCCAACGGCACCTACACCTACACGCTGAACACCAGCGATCCACAGTTCGTCGCGTTGCAGGGCGGCGGCAACGGCACGGAAACCTTCACCTACACCCTGACCGACGCCGATGGCGACACCAGCACCGCAAACCTGGTGTTGCAGGTCCACAACAACGACGATCCGGTGACCATCGACGGCCTTGACACCGAAGGCGGTGAACTCACCGTCCAGGAGAAAAACCTCGACGACGGCAGCAGCCCGGACACCTCGGCGCTGACGCAAAGCGGCACCTTCACCGTGACCGCGCTGGACGGCGTGCAGACCTTGAGCGTCGGCGGCATCACCGTCGTCAGCGGCGGCGTGACGGCAGGTTTTCCACAATCGATCACCACGGCGCTGGGCAACACCCTGACCGTGACCGGCTTCAACGCCGCCACCGGCGTGGTCAGCTACAGCTACACCTTGCTCGACAACGAATCCCACTCCACCGCCAACGGCGCCAACAGCCTGGGCGAGCAATTTGCGGTGGTGGTCACCGACGATAACGGCACCACGGCCAACGGCAATCTGGATGTGAGCATTGTCGATGACGTGCCCAACGCCGTGGACGACAACAACGCCGGCACCGCTTCGGAAAGCAACCTGACCCTCACCGGCAGCGTGCTGCCCAACGACAGTCAAGGCGCCGATCAGGTGGCGTCCGGTCCGATCACTCCCGGCACGTTTACCGGCACCTACGGCACCCTGGTGCTCAACGCCGACGGTTCCTACACCTACACGCTCAACGCGTCCGATACCGATTTCAAAGGCCTGAACGGCGGCGGCAACGGCACGGAAACCTTCACCTACACCCTGACCGACGCCGATGGCGACACCAGCACCGCAAACCTGGTGTTGCAGGTCCACAACAACGACGATCCGGTGACCATCGACGGCCTTGACACCGAAGGCGGTGAACTCACCGTCCAGGAGAAAAACCTCGACGACGGCAGCAGCCCGGACACCTCGGCGCTGACGCAAAGCGGCACCTTCACCGTGACCGCGCTGGACGGCGTGCAGACCTTGAGCGTCGGCGGCATCACCGTCGTCAGCGGCGGCGTGACGGCAGGTTTTCCACAATCGATCACCACGGCGCTGGGCAACACCCTGACCGTGACCGGCTTCAACGCCGCCACCGGCGTGGTCAGCTACAGCTACACCTTGCTCGACAACGAATCCCACCCCAACGCCAACGGTGCCAACAGCCTGGGCGAGCAATTTGCGGTGGTGGTCACCGACGATAACGGCACCACGGCCAACGGCAATCTGGACGTGAACATCGTTGATGACCTGCCCACCGCCCACGCTGACTCCGCCTCGGTGGATGAGGGCGGGACGGTCAGCGGCAATGTCCTCAATAATGACGACGGCGGTGCGGATGGGCCTGCGGCGAGCGGCGCGGTGATCGGTGTTCGCGCCGGCAGCGATACCTCGACCTCGGTCATCGGCGGCCTCAATAGCCAGATCAACGGCACCTACGGCTACCTGACCCTGGACGCCAACGGCAACGCGGTCTACCACAGCAACCCGAACGCCGTCAGCGCACCGGGCGCCACCGACGTGTTCACCTACACCGTGCGCGACGCCGATGGGGATGAAAGCACCACCACCATCACCATCGATGTGTACAACAGCGGCCTCGTCGCCGCTCCGGACGATGAAATCAGCGTGCACGAAAGCGCGCTCGACCTGAACCAGGACGGCCAGGACCTGGCGCCTGGCACCGTCGCCGGCAGCCTGCCGGACGCCACTCGCGAAACCGCCAGCGGCAGCCTGCTCGACTCGGTGACCGGTGCCGTCGGCGCCGTCACCTTCGCCCTGGTTGGCAATGCCATCGGCGCCCACGGTCAACTGCTGCTCAACCCGGACGGCTCCTACACCTACACGCTGACGTCACCCGCCACGACAACGCCCGCCGCCAACGACGGCCCGAATGAGCTGAGCGAAAGTTTCACTTACCAGGCCACGGATTCACTCGGCAACACCGTCACCAGCACCATCGTCATCACGATCGTCGATGACGTGCCCAAGGCGCATTGTGATACCGCCGCGGTGGTGGAGGGCGGGACGGTCAGCGGCAACGTGTTGCACAACGACGTGCTGGGCGCCGACGGTGGCACGGTGATTGGCGTGCGCGCCGGCAATGACACCTCAAGTTCGGCCAATGGTGGCCTGAATACGCAGATCAATGGCACCTATGGCTACCTGACCCTGGATGCCAGCGGCAACGCGGTTTACCACAGCTATCCGGGTTCCGTCGGCGAGGCGGGAGCCACCGACGTGTTCACCTACACCGTGCGCGACGGTGACGGCGATGAAAGCACGACCACCATCACCATCGATGTGCATAACAGCTGCCTGGTTGCCGAGACCGACCATGACATCACCGTTTACGAAAAGGCCCTCGACCTGAAACAGGACGGCCAGGACCTGGCGCCCGGCACCGCGACCGGCAGCGAGCCGGGCTCGTCCAGCGAAACCGCGACCGGCTCCCTGGTGGGGGCGGTCACCGGCGCAACCGGAGCCGTCACGTTCGCCCTGGTGGGGGGTGCCACTGGCGCCCATGGTCAACTGCTGCTCAATCCCGACGGGTCCTACACCTACACGCTGACCTCACCGGCGGCCACCTCACCCAATGCCAACGATGGCCCGAACGTATTGACTGAAACGTTCACCTATCAGGCCACAGACGCCTTGGGCAACAGCACCACGGGCAACCTGGTGGTCAGCATCGTCGATGACGTACCCAAGGCTGTCGCGTCCGAGCGCTCGGTCACGGCGACCGAGATCGATTCGAACCTGCTGATCGTGCTCGACGTCTCCGGCAGCATGAAAGACCCCTCCGGCGTGCCAGGCCTCTCACGAATGGACCTGGCCAAACAGGCAATCAATGCCTTGCTCGACAAATACGACGACATGGGTGATGTGAAAGTCCAACTCGTGACCTTCAGCGGCAGCGCCACCGCCCAGAGCCCCGTGTGGGTGGACGTGGCAACGGCCAAGACGTTGATCGCCGCGCTCAATGCCCACGGTGACACCAACTACGATGCGGCCGTGGCGATGGCCCAGACTTCGTTCGCCACCTCGGGTCAACTGACCGACGCCCAGAACATTGGCTATTTCTTCTCCGACGGCAAACCGACCTTGGGCGAGATCGACTCGGCGGACGAAGCCGCGTGGAAAGCTTTCCTCGAAGCCAATGACATCAAGAACTATGCGATCGGCCTGGGCAGCGGCGCGAGAAACATCAACCTCGATCCGCTGGCTTACGACGGCAGCACGCAGACTGACACCAACGCGGTGGTGGTCACCGACCTGAGCCAACTCAACTCGGTGCTTTCCGGCACCGTGCAGGGCGTGCCGGTCGCCGGCAGCCTGTTCGGCGAAGGTGGTTCGTTCGGCGCCGACGGTGGATTTGTCAAAAGCCTGGTGGTGGATGGCACGACCTACAACTACAACCCGGACGCCAACGGTGGCCACGGAGCGCTGACCGCCAGCGGCGGAGTCAACCATGGCGCCTTCAACACGGCGACCAACACGCTGAGCATCGCCACCGGCCACGACGGCACCCTGGTGGTCAATCTGGATACCGGCGCCTTCAGCTACACATCCCAGACCAACACCGGTACGTTGATCACCGAGAACATCGGCTACACCCTCAGCGATAACGACGGCGATCTGGCCAGTTCCAACCTCGTCATCAAGGTCCAACCCAACAGCCCTCCCGTGGCGGTCGATGACAACATCATCACCAACGTCCTGTCGGGCAACATCGTGGTGCCCGGTGAGCTGCTGCTGGGCAACGACAGCGACGCCAATGGCGACCCGCTCACGGCGTCGCCGACCAGTTTCAACACCGGCTGGGTCGGCAAGGGCGCGGACTTCACCGGCAGCACCGGTACTGCGAGTTTCGCCGGCAATAACGTCCAGTCGATCAACCTCAACCGCAGCGCCTTCGTCGCCAACGCCGCGAGCATGACCGCCGTGCTGGTGGTCAGTGGCGCGCTGGGGTCCGTGTCGAACAACAACAGCAACGATGAAGACCGGCTCAACATCAGCCTGAAGCAGGGCGAAACCCTCACGCTGAACCACGACCTGGCGGCGGGTCGCATCGCCATGGAGTACGCCTTCAACGGCGGGCCGTTCATCGCGATCAGCGATGGCGCTTCGTTCACGGCGGCGGCGACCGGCAACTACCAGATTCACGTGATCAACATCCCGAATCCTGGCAATGGCTCGGAAAACTACCAACTGTCCATGACCGTCAACTACGCGGGCGCCCAGGACAGTACGGCGGATTTCCACGGCACCTACACCGCCAGCGACAACCACGGCGGCAGCGACAGCGCCGGGGTAGGCATCAGCTATCAAGCAGGCCACACCCTCACGGGGACGGCAGGCGACGATGTGCTGCTGGCCGGCAACGGCGACAACGTGCTCAACGCTGGCGACGGCGATGACATTCTTGCCACCGGCACGGGCAACAACACCCTGCATGGCGAAGCGGGCAATGATTTGCTCTACAGCGGCACCGGCAACGACCTGCTCGACGGCGGCACCGGCAACGACACCGCCAGCTACGCCCATGCCACCGCTGGCGTCACCGTGAACCTCGGTCTGCTGGCCGCGCAAAACACCTTGGGCGCCGGGACCGATACCCTGGCGGGCATCGAAAACCTCGTCGGCTCGAACTTCAACGACACCCTGACCGGTGACAGCGCGGGCAATCGCATTGACGGTGGGCTTGGCCATGACGTGCTCAATGGCGGTGGCGGCGACGACATCCTGATCGGCGGCCTGGGCAACAACACCTTCACCGGTGGCAGCGGCGCCGACACCTTCCAATGGCAGGCAGGCAACAGCGGCCACGACGTCATCACTGACTTCACCCCGGGCCTCGACAAACTCGACTTGTCCCAACTGCTATTGGGCGAGAACGGCAGCGCCGCGTCCCTGGACGACTACCTGCACTTCACCGTCACGGGGGCCGGTGCATCGGTCATTACCAGCATTGACGTCAGCAGCACCGCCGGCGCGACGCCGAACCAGACCATCGACCTGGCGGGCGTCGATCTTGCCAGCCATTACGGCGTCATGCCGGGATCGGGTGGAATGATTGGCGGAGCTGATACCGCGACGATCATCAATGGGATGTTGAATGATCATTCGTTGAAGGTAGACACGGTGTGAAACCAAGAGCCTGTGGCGAGGGAGCTTGCTCCCGCTCGGCTGCGCAGCAGTCGTAAAACCGGCTGGCGCGGCCTGCCTGGAGGACTGCGTTGGCTGGTTTCAGGGCGGCTTTGCCACCCAGCGGGAGCAAGCTTCCTCGCCTAGGGAACACCGAATTATTGCTCAGCGGCTGCGCAACGTCTTCTGCCTGAGGATATATATCGTCACCAGCACCGCACTGGTGAGCATGAATCCCCGCGCCCACGGTAGGGGCACCAAGTAGCAGGACAGCAGGATGCTCGCCCACATCAAGCCGATCGCGTAGACCTTGCCCTTGAGCGGAATGCCATGACCGCTGAGGTAGTCGCTGATCCATGGGCCGAGGCGGGGATGTGTTACCAGCCAGTGGTAGAAGCGCGGCGAACTGCGGGCGAAGCAGGCGGCGGCCAAGAGGAGGAAGGGGGTGGTGGGGAGAACAGGAACGAAGATGCCAATGACCCCCAGCACCACGCTCAGCCAGCCGATGGCCAGCAGAGCGTAACGCAGGATCAGCGGGCGCTTGCCGATGGGGGCGGGCACCCGGTGGCTCAGTGATGGCGAGGCTTGAGAATCGCCGGTTTCTCGTCCGGGGCATTGCACAGCAGGTACAGGGCCGTCAGCGCTTCGGGGATCTGCACGATCATGTCGTCCATCAGGTTCGCATCGGCGGCAATGTCGGAAAACTCCGGTTGCTCGTCGAACAGGCCGGACCCGACCATGATCGGCAGAAGCATTTCGCTGACTTCTTCCTCGGCGGTTTCGAACCAGGCGGCTTCGCGCAGGAATACGCCTTCCATGAAGCCGATGCACCAGCCGCGCAGTTCCGAATCGTCCGGGTCGTCGCCCAGGTCCAGTTCGCACGGCAGCTCGAATTCCTCATCGGAGGCCAACTGACGGGCGATGTGGGCCTTGAGGCCGACCAGCGTGGCTTCGATTTCGGCCCGCTGGGCTTCGTCGCTGTAATGCGGCTCTTCGGCGAACAGGGCGTCGATCCATTCACGGTCCGGCACCGCTTCGGAGCAGATCGACAGGGCGGTCAGATAGCCATGAGCGGCCACGTAATCCAGCGCCTCTTCGTGCAGCTCATCGGCGTCGAGGAAGACTTGCAGGCGGGTCAGTTGCTCAGCGAAGGACATTACGGGCTACCTTGGGGAATAAACAATGCGGGAATTCTAGGCCTTCTTGAGCGGGCAGGCCAGCCGCGTGGTGGATTTGCCTTCTTGCAAACGCTAGCACCTCCTGTCAGCAGCCCCCTGCGCAACGAAACCCTCGGGTATACTGCCGCGTTTTGCGATGCCCTGCGGTCGGTTGGAAACGCGCACTTACGATTCGCCAGTGCAGTGTTTGTGATTCTGGACCAGCCTTGCAGGGATGTTTCGGTGATTTTGGAGTTTCTATGCTCGAACAGGCTCAACGCGTTCTCAAGGACATCTTCGGCTACGACAGTTTCCGTGGTCGCCAGGGTGCCATCATTGAGCGCGTGGCCAGCGGTGGCGATGCCCTGGTGCTCATGCCCACCGGCGGCGGCAAGTCGCTGTGCTTCCAGGTGCCGGCGCTGCTGCGCAACGGTCTGGCGGTGGTGGTTTCGCCGCTGATCGCCTTGATGGATGACCAGGTCGCCACTCTGGAAGAACTGGGGGTCGCCGCCGCGTCGCTGAACTCCACCTTGAGCGCCGAGCAACAGCGGGACCTGGCGGCGCGCATCAAGCGCGGCGAGGTGAAAATGCTCTACCTGGCGCCGGAGCGCCTTGTACAGCCGCGCATGCTGGCGTTCTTGCAAAGCCTGGAAATCGCCCTGTTCGCCATCGACGAAGCGCACTGCGTGTCCCAATGGGGCCACGACTTCCGTCGCGAATACTTGCAGCTGGGACAACTGGCCGAGCTGTTCCCCGATGTCCCACGCATTGCCCTGACCGCCACCGCCGACAAGCGTACCCGCGAAGAAATCGTCGACCGCCTGCATCTGCAGAACGCCGAGCGGTTCCTCTCCAGCTTCGACCGCCCGAATATTTTCTATCGCATCGTGCCCAAGGAGCAGCCGCGCAAGCAATTGCTGGCATTCCTTGCCGAGCGGCGTAGCGACGCGGGCATTGTTTATTGCCTGTCGCGCAAGAAGGTCGAGGAAGTCGCCGCATTCCTCAGCGAACAAGGTTTCCCGGCATTGCCTTATCACGCGGGCCTGCCCAACGATCTGCGGGCTTATCATCAAAAGCGCTTCCTCAACGAGGAAGGCCTGATCATGGTGGCCACCGTGGCGTTCGGCATGGGCATCGACAAGCCCAACGTGCGTTTCGTCGCTCACCTGGACCTGCCCAAGTCCCTGGAGGCCTATTACCAGGAAACCGGGCGTGCCGGTCGAGATGGCTTGCCCGCGGACGCCTGGATGGCCTACGGCCTGCAGGACGTGGTGATGCTCAAGCAAATGTTGCAGAACTCCGAGGGCGATGAGCGACACAAGCGCCTGGAGCAGCACAAGCTCGACGCCATGCTTTCGCTGTGCGAAGAAACCCGCTGCCGTCGCCAGACCTTGCTCGCCTATTTCGACGAAGACATGCCCCAGCCGTGCGGCCATTGCGATAATTGCGTCGACGGCGTGGAAACCTGGGACGCCACCGAGCCGGCCCGACAGGCGCTTTCGGCGATTTATCGCACCGGCCAGCGCTATGGCGTCGGGCACCTGGTGGACGTGTTGCTGGGCAAGGACAACGAGAAAGTCCGCAGCTTCGGCCACCAGCACCTGTCGGTGTTTGGCGTGGGCAAGGCCCGCAGCGAGAGCGAATGGCGCTCGTTGTTCCGGCAGTTGGTGGCGCGTGGCCTGGCGGACATCGACCTGGAAGGCTACGGTGGCCTGCGCCTGAGCGCGACCTGCCGACCCCTGCTCAAGGGCGAAGTCACTCTGGAGTTGCGCCGCGACCTCAAGCCGGCGACAGCGGTCAAGAGCAGCAAGAGCCAGGCCAGCCAACTGGTGCGCGGCGAAGAGCGCGATCAATGGGAAGCCTTGCGTGCCCTGCGGCGCAAGCTGGCCGAGGAACACGGTGTTCCGCCCTACGTCATCTTCCCCGATTCAACCTTGCTGGAGATGCTCCGCAGCCAACCGACTTCCCTGGCGGAAATGGCCCGGGTCAGTGGCGTCGGCGCGCGCAAACTCGAGCGTTATGGCGAGGCCTTCCTCCAGGTGCTGGGCGGCGAAGCCGAGGCACCGCCAGCGGTGGCCGATGTGCGCCACGAACTCATCACCCTGACCCGCGCCGGCATGACCCCGCTGCAGATTGCCGGCCAATTGCAATGTTCGGAAAAGAACGTCTATACGATGCTGGCCGAGGCCATTGGTGAACAGCAACTGTCCTTGGAACAGGCTTTGGATCTGCCGGAAGAGTTGATGGGCGAAGTACAGGATGCGTTTCTCGATGGGGAAGGCGAGTTGCCTCCCGTATCAGAAGTTGCCGCGTTGTTTGTAGGACGTGTCCCTGAGGGCGTCTTGTATTGCGTCAGGGCTGCGCTGCAATCGGAATTCGAAGTCTGATCAACCCGTTACGTTCCTTTAACGATTCACTACAGTGCGAGCCTTGCCTGAATCCAAAGGTCATGCTTAGCTAACTAATAATTAGTTTTTCTCTATTTAAGATTGATGAGTTTTTTATGCCTTTGACCGATCAACACCGTTTTGGCATGCAACTGGCCCAGATGTCCCGTGGCTGGCGCGCTGAATTGGACCGTCGCCTCGCTGGGTTAGGCCTGTCCCAGGCGCGCTGGCTGGTGCTGCTGCACTTGGCCCGTTTCGAACAGGCGCCGACCCAGCGCGAGTTGGCCCAGAGCGTTGCCGTCGAAGGCCCGACCCTGGCCCGCTTGCTCGACAGCCTGGAAACCCAGGGACTGGTGCAACGCCAAGCCGTGGCCGAAGACCGCCGGGCCAAGAAGATCGTGCTCTGCGCCCCGGCGCTGCCGTTGATCGAACAAATCGAAACCATTGCTACGCAGCTGCGCCGGGAGTTGTTCGAAGGCGTCGACGAAGCGGATATGCGGGTCTGCATGCGAGTCCACGGCACTATCCTGGCCAATCTGGAAAAATCCTGAGGCATATCCCTGGCGCCAGGCTTTTGAGATTCGGCGGTTAGCGAACTATAACCAGTACTAAGCGATCGTATTGGAAGCGTTTGCGCTCAGTCTGGTAGTCGAAAGGGATACCCATGCTTGAAAGTTTGCAGTCCACGTTGCGCAGTTGGATCAACGTGTCGGTCGTCGTGGGTGCCCTGGGGTTTCCCGCCCTGGCGTCGGCGCTGGGGCTGGGGGAGATCACGCTCCATTCAGCCTTGAATCAGCCGTTGCGCGCCGATATTGCCCTGGTTGATGCGGCGGGACTCAACGAGAGCGACCTGTCTGCAAGCCTGGCGGCGCCGGAGGACTTCAGCCGTGCCGGGGTGGAGCGGGTATTCTTTCTCAATAACCTGCGCTTCACTCCCGTGCTGCGCGGCGGCCGCAGTTTCATTCGGGTGACGTCCAGCAAGCCGGTGGAGGAGCCGTTCCTTAATTTCCTCGTACAGCTCAACCAGCCCAACGGGCGACTGTTGCGCGAATACACCGTGCTGATCGACCCGCCGGGCACCCCAGGCGTTGTGCCGGTCGCTGACGAACCTTCTGCCGCAGCCCAAGCAACAACATCGGCCATCAAGCCGCCCCCGGCGACACAGGGCAAACGCTACACCGTCATACAGGGCGACAATCCCTGGGTGATCGCCAAGCGTCTGCATGATGCGGGCAGCAATGCGTCGGTCAACGAACTGATGCAAGGGATCCAGGCGCTGAACCCCGGTAGCGAGCGGCTTTCCATCGGCCAACGCTTGTTGCTGCCCGATTCGGCTATCTTGCCTCCTGCTGTCCAGCCCCCCGCAGCGGCGCGTTCCGGCGCGTCCGATAACAGCGCTGAACAATTAGCGGACAGTGTCCTGCTGGGCCAACAGCAACAGCAGACGATCGAACAACTGCAGGCCAGGGTCCAGTCCCAGGACCAGGAAATCGCCGGCCAGCGCCAGCAGATCAGCGAGCTCCAAGCGCAACTGGCCCAGGCCTCGGCACCGACGATCACCTCGGAACTTGCTCCGGAAACCGCCGAATCCACCGAACCCGCTGAATCCGTTCCCGCGGTCGACACAGCGCCAGTGACGGAGGCCGAAGGCATCGACTGGCTGTGGGTAGGGGGATTGGCGGGGCTGCTTGGGTTACTGGCGCTTTTGCTGCTCCTTCGTCACCGGCAACAGCAGGCATCGACAGGGACTGGGCCTTTGGCCGAACATCAGCGTGACTTGAACCTGGATGATGACACCGAAACCTATGCCGAGAGCGCCGAAATCGAGCCCCCCGAGGTCGTCGCGTCCTTCAATAACGGCGACGCTCCCATGGGAGACGTGCTCGAGGGCGTGGGGATCTACCTGACGTATGGCCGCTTCAACGAAGCCGCGGGGCTGCTGCGCGCGGCATTGCTGGCCGAGCCGGAGCGTACCGACCTGGGCCTGAAGTTGTTGGATGTACTGGGTAAGCAGGGCGACGTCATCGGCTTCCAGGCCCAGGAAAATCATCTATTGGCCCAAGGCGTCGCTCATCAGGCGCTGGAGGATATTCGCAACCGTTACCCGAAAGTCACCCCGGTCAACGCGCCGGCGGAAACTTCGGCTGAACTCCAGGCTCCCATGCCCGCGCCCGAACCTGTTGCTGCGCCCCACGATGAATTCGAGTTGAAGCTCGATGGGCTCGCCCTGGAAAACAGCTGGGACTTGGCCGATGACCAGCCGGCGCCCCCAGAGCCAAAAAACACTCCCTCCACCGCTGCCGAAACGCTGACGTTATCGGGTTTTGACGAGCCGGACCTGCAGTGGGGGGCGCCGTTGGAAACGGAGTCGTTGGACGATGATTTCCTCGATGGGTTTGCCGACGAAGAGCAGGCGCTGGAGCTGGAGCCGATGCCCGTTGGACCTGAATTCGAATCCCTTTCGCTCGAACCTGTTTCCTTCGAACCGCAAGCATCGGAGCATTCGGAAAAACTTGAAGAAGCCCAGAATCGCATCGACGAGGGCGACCTGAAGAGCGCTATTACGCTGCTGGAAGAGCTGCTGCAAGAAGGGGATGAACCGCTCAAGGAAACCGCCCGGGTGCTGCTGGCCGGGATTCGTTGAGGGTTCGGCGCTCCTGCACGGGGATGCTACGGGGCCTTAAAACGTCTGCCCCAGGTTCAGATACACCGCCTGCTCGTCGTCATCATTGAAGCCATAACTGAAGTTCAAAGGCCCCAGCGGCGTGTCAAAGCCCAGGAAGACACTGGCGGCGTTGATGTAGCCACTGTCGAACTCGTTGTCGTTGTTCCAGGCCCGGCCGCGCTCCAGCGAGCCGCCGATGTACAGCGGGAAGTCCAACGGCAGGTAGGCGCGAGGCGTGAGCCTGCGGTAATACACCGCGCGCATCAGGCTCATGTTCTGGCCGGATATCCCGTCTTCGCGAAAGCCCGACAATTGCCGTGCGCCGCCGAGGACAAAACTGGACGTCACGACCTCGGCAGTGTCGAGGGTGCGGCCGTAGCGCCCGCCCAGGATGAAGGTGTCCGGGCCGCTGCTCAGGGCCTTGTCCAGCTTGAATTCCCACTGGCGATAACGCTGGTCCGAACCCAGGCCCGGTTCGTACTGGCGCCAGGACAAGCCGATGTCTTCGCCATCGTGGGGGAAATACACGCTGTCCAGGGAGTCGAACGAATACTTGAGCTCGTAGAAGCCCTCGTTGAAGTTTTCGCTGGGCTGGTCGTGGTCGCCGATACGCACATCTGCCTTGCCCCAGGCCTGGCCGACACCGAAGCGGATCTCCCCGCTGTTGCCGATCTGCCGGCCCAGGTTCAGGCCGAAGCCGTAGCGTTCGACCCTATATTGCGCCACCGGATCGTTGTCGAGGATCGACTCGACATTGCGCGATTCGAACTGCCCGTAGGGCGCGATGAAGTAGCGTGAACCGACATCCAGCGGCTGGTAGAACTCGCTGTACAACTCTTGTTTGTCGCCAATCTGCGCCCGGGTCAGCCATTCGGCACCCAGGCGATTGATGCCGTTGACCCGATAACTGGCGCCAAGATTGAAGGCGCTGTCGCCGCGCATGTCGTCCGACAGGCTCAAGCCCAGGCGAAGGTAATCAGTGCCGGTGCGTCTGCCCCGGGCATTGATGACCAAGGTGTTGTCCGCGCCTTTGTGCACGACGCGGTATTGCACCTGCTCGAAGTAATCCAGGCCGTACAGCGTGCCCATGTCGGTTTGCAGGCGACCCAGGTCCAGCGGTTCGCCGATTTGCTGGCGAATGTAATAGCGGATCACGTCGTCGCCGACCTTCGAGTCGTTTTCCACCCGGATCCCAGTGATGATCGGCGTGCGCTCGTTCGCGGTGCGTGCCGCCAGCAGTTCGGCGTCGGCCGGCTCGGCAGGACGCAAGTGCGCCAGGCGCGCTTCGAGTATGCGTGTGGCGCGGTAGCCGGCATCGATCATCTCCGGAGCCCGGCCGAAATCGGTGGAGCCAAAACTCGCCAGGGCCGGTTGGATCAACACATCGTTTTTGCCTAATGTGGCCAGTTGCTCCTCGGAGTTGCGCCGGGTCATCAGCGTCGTCGACTGGTTCAGCACATCCACCACCGTGACCAATTGCTTGCGGGTGCGCAATGGGGTGCCGATGTCCACGACAATAGCCACGTCCACACCCATTTCCCGGGCCACATCCAAAGGGATGTTGTCGGTCATGCCACCGTCCACCAATAGCCGACCGTCCAGTTCAACCGGCGCAAACACGGCCGGAATCGACATGCTGGCGCGAATGACCTTGGGCAGGTGGCCCTTGCGAAACACGACCTTTTCGCCGGTGGCGATGTCGGTCGCCACGGCGCGGAAAGGAATGGGCAGTTTGTCGAAGTCCCGGGTATCACTGGCGTGGGCGAGCAGGCTTTCCAGGAGCAGGGCCAGGTTCTGTCCCTGGATCACCCCTAGCGGCAGGCCGAGGCTGCCGTCGTCGCGAAAGCTCAGTTTCTGCTTTACCAGGAAATCACGGTCGTCCTGCTTGCGCCGGAAGGGCACGTCCTTGCGCGGCGGGGCATCGGAGAGGGCTTGTTGCCAGTCGATGCCCAGGGCGAGCTTCTCCAGTTCGTCGATCTTGTAGCCCGAGGCGTAAAGGCCGCCGATCACCGCGCCCATGCTGGTGCCCGCGATGGCGTCGATCTTGATGCCTTGCTCTTCCAAGGCCTTGAGCACACCGATGTGAGCCAGGCCACGGGCCGCGCCGCCGGACAGCACCAGGCCGATCTTCGGGCGCGGTGTTTCGACGGTGGGCTCGTTGGCATGGCCGAGTAACGGCAAAAGCAGAAGAAGCAGGCAAGGCAGCAGGCGGCGCATGGTCAATCTCGAAGCTGGCGATCAAAGGCGAGTAGTATAACGACGCCTTTGGAACCAGGAGTTCACCCGCAATGAGCGCAAACAAACCGGAAATCGTCATCACCTATTGCACCCAATGCCAATGGCTGCTGCGGGCCGCCTGGCTGGCCCAGGAACTGCTCAGCACATTCGGCGACGATCTCGCCAAGGTGTCCCTGGTGCCAGGCACCGGTGGGGTTTTCCACATTGGCTGCGATGGCACCCAGATCTGGGAGCGCAAGGCGGATGGCGGGTTTCCCGAAGCCAAGGTACTCAAGCAGCGGGTCCGCGACCAGATCGATCCGGAGCGCGACCTGGGGCACAACGATAGAATTCAATGACCGGGCTCAGTGAGACGGGGCCTGGGCGCCAGCGCTGTTTTTTTTCGTGCCGTCCAGCTGGCTCGACACCACGATCGCAACGATGATCAGCACGCCACCGAGCAACATGCGCAGCGTCGGGTTTTCATCGAACAACAGCCAGGCAATGGTGATGCCATAGACGGGCTCCATGGCGAACACCACCGCGGCGGTGCGGGCCTTGATCACCGCCAGGCTGGCGACGAACAGGCTGTGGGCCAGGCCTGTGCAGAACACCCCGAGCAGGCCGATCCACAACCAGTCGAGCGGACGAACCTCGGCCAATTGCGGCGCAGCCATCGGCAGCAGGCAGAGGCCGACCACGACGTTCTGGCAGAGCGCTGCCTGTACCGGTGGCACATGTCCGGAGCCGGCGCGATTGGTCAGCGACAACAGTGAGAACAACAGCCCCGAGGCCACCGCCCAGAGCAGGCCGGTGGTAGCGCCGCTGGCCAGGTCGAAGGTCGGGGTGACCAGCACCAGGCCGACGCTCACCAGTACCACCAGGACGATTTCGTTGGCGCGGATTCGCTCGCGGAAAATCAACCCTTCGAGCAGCACCGTGAAGGCAGGAAAACTGGCGAATCCCAGGGTGGCGATTGCTACGCCGGCGACTTTCACCGAAATGAAGAAACTCACCCAGTGCCCGGTCAGCAACAGGCCGCCGAGCAGCAACCGGCGCATGTCCCGGCCCCGGAGTTTTTCCCAGCGGGTCGGGCTGGCGAATCGGGCAAAAGCCGCGAGGGCCAGCACGGCGAACACCGCGCGACCGAATACGATGACGGCCGGCGAGGCTGCGGCGAGTTTGCCGAATACACCGGTCAGGCCGAACATGAGTGCGCCGATGTGCAGGGCGCCGAGGGCGGTACGGGGTGTCATTGCAATCCTTGGTGAACGGTTGGACGTTCGGCCATTAAGCCCGCTGCCAACGGTTTTTGTCTGTCGCGATCCTAGCGATTTTTAGCGCGAGACTAGCGTGACTGCCTAAGCTTGCCCGGTGAGACGCCGAACTCGCGCTGCACGGCTGCGGCGAAAGCGCTTTGCGAGCTGTAGCCAACTCGATGGGCAATCTCACCGATCGGCAGTTGCGAGTCACGCAACAACCCTACGGCCTTGTGCAGGCGGCGACTGCGGATGTATTCCATCGGTGTCTGGCCGCATTCGGCGACGAAACGGGCATGCAGGCGAGCGCTGGAAAGCCCGGCGACGCGCGCCAGGTCCGCCACTTGCAGCGGGTAGGCGGCATATTGGTCGATGTGAGCATTCAGCGCGGCATAGGGCAGGCGCCGGCCGCCGACGGTTTCCTGGTGCCCCCCGTTGAGGCTGGCGAGCAACAACACTGCGCCTTGCTGGGCAATCACCGGGTCGTCCACCGGGCTGCTCGCCAACCAAGTCACCAACTGGCTTTGCCCCGCATCCAGCGGCAGGCGACTGGTGCTATCGAGCAACCGGCGGCTGGCGTCGGCATGGTCGCCCAGGCATTGCCCGACCCACTCGTCGCCAGGCACATCGAGCACCAGGCAGCGACTCCCTTGTGGGCTGCCGCACGCGTGATGAGCACCGGCCGGCACCACGACGAAGCTCTGCTGCACCACTTGGCTGCCACGACCCTCGACTTCGAAGTCCAGCGCGCCAGACAACCCGAACACCAATTGTGCGTGGTCATGGCTGTGGACAATCAGATCGTGGCTGTAGTGGCGTAGCGTGAGGATCGGTCTCATCGCGGTCTCCCGTGGCTGGCGGTCAGTCTACACCGAGGGCGCAACGCCTCGCGCTGTCATGTAATCGACTTATTGCTGTCACGGAGCATTAACCGCTCGGGTGCACTGTGGTGAAAACGATCAGAGGGTTGCCCAATGACCAGCGCCGAGCTCGCCAGACCCAGCCGCAAGCAGCGTGTTCGCACCCTGTGGATTTCCGATGTGCACTTGGGCACCCGGGATTGCCAGGCCGAGCACCTGTCGCATTTCCTCAAAGGCTATCACGCCGACAAGGTCTATCTGGTGGGCGATATCATCGACGGCTGGAAACTGCGCAGCGGCATGTATTGGCCCCAGGCCCATACCAACGTCATTCGTCGCCTGCTGACCATGAGCAAGCGCGGCACCGAAGTCATCTATGTCACCGGCAACCATGACGAATTCCTGCGGCGTTATTCGAAGCTGATCCTCGGTAATATCCAACTGGTGGACGAAGCGGTGCACGTCACCGCCGACGGCCGCCACCTGCTGGTGATTCATGGCGATCAGTTCGATGTCATCACCCGGTATCACCGCTGGCTGGCGTTCCTCGGGGATTCGGCCTACGAATTCACGCTGACGCTGAACCGCTGGCTCAACCATTGGCGAGCCCGTTACGGCTACGGTTACTGGTCGCTCTCGGCGTACCTCAAGCACAAGGTCAAGACCGCCGTCAGCTTCATCAGCGACTTCGAAGAAGCCATCGCCCACGAATGTGTGAAGCGAGAGTTGCATGGCGTGGTGTGCGGGCACATCCACCATGCCGAGATTCGCAAGGTCGGCGAGGTGGAATACCTCAACTGCGGCGACTGGGTCGAATCCTGCACCGCGCTGATCGAGCATTGGGACGGGACGATCGAGTTGTATCGGTTGGCGGACGCCCAGGCGCGGGAGGCGCTGCTCAAGGCTGAATTGAAAGTGGCTGAGCCCGCCTGAGCCCACATAAGTCCGTGGCGAGGGCGCTTGCTGCGTCTGCACGAACTCAGGGCTGTTCTGCCATCGCCGCCTTGTAGATCGACTGTTTCGGCGCCGCAAATACCCTTTCCAGCATCGGCTCGAAGAAGCTCAGCGGCAGGGTTTCGTACCCAGGATCGAACGCCGCGGCGTCGTATTTCGCACAGAAGTCGATGGTCGCCTGGTACTGCGGATGTTCGCAAAACTGCTCGCGCAAATGCCGGTCCATGCCCAGGTGATGGAAAAAATAATAGCCTTGGAAGATTCCGTGCTTCTCTACCATCCACAGGTTTTCGGCGCTGACGAAGGGCTTGAGGATAGCCGCGGCGATGTCCGGGTGGTTGTAGCTGCCCAGCGTATCGCCGATGTCATGGAGCAGAGCGCAGACCACATATTCCTCGTCCCGCCCGTCACGGTAGGCGCGGGTGGCGGTTTGCAGGGAATGGGTCAGGCGATCCACCGGGAATCCGCCAAAATCGCCGTCGAGTAATTTCAGATGGGCGAGGACCCGACTTGGCAGCTGACGGGCGTAGGCGCTGAAATCGGTGGCGATGATCGCCCAGTCTTCCCGGGTCCCGTCCTGCATGTGGGTGAAGCGCGCGTGAGAGTTCATCGGCAATCCTCCTAGAACGCGACTTTGCCCACCAGCATGTCGCGGTACATGACGAAGTCACCGAGCAGGCTGTAGAACGGATGCTGAAAGGTCGCGGGTCGGTTTTTTTCGAAGAAAAAGTGCCCGACCCAGGCGAAGCCATAGCCCGCCACGGGCAGGGCGACCCACAGCCACCAGGCGCCGACCACCAGCGCCATGGCGAAAATCAGCAACACCAGGGAAGTGCCGATGAAGTGCAAGCGTCGGCAGGCGCTGTTGCTGTGTTCGCTGAGGTAGTAGGGATAGAACTCGGCGAAGGTGTTGAATCGTCTCGCGTTTTCCACGACTGCGCTCTCTGTGGTTATTGTTTTGGCTGGAGATGTTTTTCAGCTTATTAACAAGTCTAGAGTGCTCATTTGTAACGACCAGTGACAATCAGCGCCACTTTAGTATCCTTCGCAAATCCAGCCGTACCCTGCGGCTCGTCATGCAAGTAAAACGTCATGAGCGAACGAACGACTTCTTCAAGCTGGGCGATGGGGATTGTCAAGGCGTTGGAAATCGACGGCCTGGACTGTCGGGCGCTGTTCAAGGAACTGGGGCTGGATTTCGACGCGCTGGACGATCCGGACGCGCGCTTTCCCCAGGATTCGATGACACGGCTCTGGCAGTTGGCGGTGGAGCAGTCGGGCAACCCGGCCATCGGCCTGAACATGGGCAAGGTGGTACGCCCGGCGTCGTTCCATGTGGTGGGTTACGCGCTGATGTCCAGTCGGACGCTGGTCGAAGGATTCCAGCGGCTGGTGCGTTATCAGCGGATCATCGCCGAAAGCGCCGACCTGAGCTTCCGTCATTTGAATGAAGGCTACGGGCTGATCCTGACGGTGCATGGCGACCACCTCCCGCCCACCCGGCAAAGTACCGAAGCGTCCCTGGCCTGCGCGCTGGCCTTGTGTAACTGGCTGACCGGACGGACCTTGCACCCGGTGAAGGTGCTGTTCCAGGGCGCTGAGCCCGCCGATGTCGGACCTTATCGACAGGCCTTCGGCGCGCCCTTGGTATTCGATGCGCCCTACGACGCGTTGATTTTCCAGCAGGACGACATGGAAGCACCGCTGCCCACCGCCAACGAGGCCATGGCGGTGCTGCACGATCGCTTCGCAGGCGAGTACCTGGCACGGTTTTCCGGCAGTCGCGTCACGCATCAGGCGCGGCAGGTACTGTGTCGGCTGTTGCCCCAGGGCGAACCCAAGCGTGACGTGGTGGCGCAGACGCTGCACTTGTCCCAACGCACCTTGCAGCGGCGCTTGCAGGAGGAGGGCACCAGTTTCCAGAGCTTGCTGGACGACACCCGGCGCGAACTGGCCGAGCAATACCTGGCGCAACCGAGCATGACCTTGCTGGAAGTCGCCTACCTGCTCGGGTTTGCCGACCCGAGCAATTTTTTCCGGGCCTTCCGCCGCTGGTTCGGCACCACACCAGGGGACTATCGGGCGCGGGGCGTGGCCAAGCCGGTCAGTGACGCCAGAACGCCGGAATGCACAGCACGAACACCGTGATGATCTCCAGTCGGCCCAACAACATGCCGCCCGAGAGGATCCACTTGGCCGCGTCCGGCAGCGGCGCGAAGTTGCCGGCCGGGCCGATAGTCTCGCCAAGCCCCGGACCGACGCCGGACACAGTACTGGCCGCGCCGGTCAACGCCGTCATCCACTCCACGCCCAACAGCGACAGCAGCAGGGCGATCACGCAGATAGTGATGGCGAAGAAGAACGAAAAGGTCAGGATCGACCGCACGATCTCTTCATCGAGGCGGTGGCCGTTGTATTTCTGCTTGATCACCGCACGCGGGTGAATCAGTTGATTAAGGTTGGCCCGAAGCAGGATATAGGCAACCTGGAAGCGGAAAATCTTGATCCCGCCGGCAGTCGAGCCCGAGCAGCCGCCGACGAATCCAAGGTAAAAGAACAACATCAGTGAGAAATTGCCCCACAGGCTGTAGTCCCCCAGGGCGAAACCGGTGGTGGTGACGATGGATGTCACGTTCAGGGCCACGTGCCGCAGCGCTTCGAGCCAGTGCAGGTCGGTGGTCGCCCAGTACCAGGTGCCAAGTACCAGCCAGGTGATCAGCAGCACGCCGATCAGGCCCTGGACTTGCTGGTCCTTGATCAGCGCCCGGCGATTGCCGCGCAGCGTCGAGACGTACAGGGCGAACGGCAGACTGCCGAGGATCATGATGACAATAGTGACCCAATGCACGGCGGGCTGGGTCCATTTGGCCAGGGACTGGTCCGAAGTGGAGAAACCACCGGTGGAAATCGCCGACATCGAATGGTTGATCGCGTCGAACAGGCTCATCCCGGCCCACCAGAGTGCCAGAGTGCCAAGGATCGTTATACCTACGTAGGACGCCACGATCAGCCGAGCCACCATGTGCGAGCGCGGCATGACTTTTTCCGAGCGGTCCGACGATTCGGTCTGGAACAGCCGCATGCCGCCGATGCGCAACAGCGGCAGGATCGCCACGGCCATGCCGATGAAGCCGATGCCGCCGAGCCAGTGCAACAGCGAGCGCCACATGAGGATCCCGGGCGACATCGTGTCCAGGCCGCTCAACACCGTCGCGCCGGTGGCGGTAATGCCCGACATGCTTTCAAAGAACGAGTCCGTGTAGCTGATGTGCTGGGTCAACAGGAAGGGCAGCGCGGCAAACACACACACCACCAGCCAACTGCTGACCGTCAGCAGGTACATGTCGCGGGGACGCAGATGGATATGCTCCGGGCGCCCGGGAAGAATCAGCGCCAGGCCGGCGACAAAGGTGATCATGCTCGACCAGAGGAACGATGGCAGGTCGCCGGTGCGCTCGTAGATCAGCAACGTGGCCATCGGCACGACCATGAAGATCGCCAGGGTGATCAGGAAGATGCCGATGATGAAACCAATGATCCGTAGGGTCGGCAACGCCATGAAGTCCGCTCGGGCTGAAAGGGGAAAGGGCGCCATTCTACCTGCGACAAGCGGCATGTAAACCGGCGTCCGGCGTTGCTTGTATCTGAATTTGGGCTAACGAATTGACGGCACAGCCACTAGAATAGCCGAACATTTTTCCAGGAGGTCACCGATGCAGGCTTTAGATGCTTTGCTCAACCGTGTTTCCGTTCCACGCCTTGTGGACCCGGCGCCCACGCCGGAACAGCGCGAAGTCATGTTCGCGGCCGCGCTGCGTGCCCCCGATCACGGCCAATTGCGCCCGTGGCGGTTCCTGACGGTCGAAGGGCAAGCGCGTCATCGCATGGGTGAGTTGCTGGCCGAAGCTGCACGCTTCAATGATCCGCTGGTGCCCGAAGCCGTCGTGGAAAAGGCCCTCAACGGTCCGCTGCGTGCGCCGCTGGTAGTCGTGGTGATCGCGCGGTTGCAAGACCATTTCAAGATTCCGAAGCCTGAACAGTTGCTGGCGGCCGGCTGTGCGGCTCATGGCATTCTGCTGGCCGCTTACGCCCAGGGCATCGGCGGCGTGTGGCGCACCGGCGAGCTGGCTTACTCGCCGCACGTGGCCAGGGGCTTGGGGCTTGAGGAAGGCGAGGAGGTGATTGGTTTCCTCTACCTGGGGACGCCGCAGAAAGAGGCGCGCACGGCGCCTCAGGAAGATGTCGGGCAGTTTGTGAAGGAGTGGACGGGCGTCTAGTCTGGCTCCACCTCTGTGGCGATTGAGAGCTACCTGCACACATCCGCAATCGCCACCGCCAGCGCATCCAGGCGCGTTGCATCGATGCCGGCGACGTTGGCCCGGCCGGTTCCGACCATGTAAACGCTGTGGCGCTCGCGCAACTGCTTGACCTGTTCCGGAGAAAGTCCGGTGTAGGAAAACATTCCGCGTTGCACCCCCATGTGGGCAAAGCGCTCGCGCAAGCCGTGGGGTTCGAGCGCCTCCAGTAGGCCGCTGCGCAGTTGCGCGATGCGCAGGCGCATGGCTTCCACTTCGTCGGCCCAGAGGGTTTTCAGCTCCGAGTTGCCAAGGATCGTCGCCACCACCGCCGCGCCATGGTCCGGCGGCGTCGACCATAGGTTGCGGGCGATGTTGGCCAGTTGACTGCGAATGTCGACCAGTTTTTCGGCATCACGGGCACAGACAATCAGCGCACCAGTGCGGTCGCGATAGAGGCCGAAATTCTTCGAGCATGAACTGGTGACCAGCACTTCGGGCAACGCTTCGGCAAACAACCGCACGGCCCAGGCGTCCTGTTCCAACCCGTCGCCAAAGCCTTGGTAAGCGAAGTCGATCAATGGCAGGAGTCCACGGCTGCGCATCACTTCCAGCACCTGGCGCCATTGTTCGTGGGACAGGTCAAATCCCGTTGGGTTGTGGCAGCAGGCATGCAGCAGCACCACATCGCCCTTCGGCACTTGGCCTAGGGTTGCGAGCATCGCGTCGAAATCCAGGCGATTGTCGGCACCCACGTAGGGGTAATGGCTGGCCTTGACGCCCGCGGCGGCGAAGATGGTTTCGTGGATCGGCCAGGTCGGGTTGCTCAGCCAGACGCCACGGCCCGGCAGGCACTGGGCGATGAAATCGGCGCTCAGGCGCAGGGCGCCGGTGCCGCCGGGGGTCTGAGTCGCGCCGGCGCGTTTTGCGCTGATCAGCGGCGAGTCCACGCCCAGCACCAGTTCATTGATCAACTGGCCGAACGCGGCTTCGCCGTGACCGCCAATGTAGGTCTTGGTGGACTGGCGATCCACCAGGTGTTGCTCGGCCTGTTTCACGGATTGCAGGATCGGCGTCAGGCCCCGGGAATCCTTGTACACGCCCACGCCGAGGTCGAATTTCCCAGGGTTGCTGTCCGCCCCATAGGCCTCCATCAGGCCGAGGATCGGGTCGCCGGGCACGCGACCGATGGCATCGAAATGCATTACTTGCGGCCCTCGGCGGTCTTGGCGACCTCGTCGGTGCGGGCGGCCATGATGAAGTCGTTGCGGTGCAGGCCCTTGATCGAATGGCTCCACCAGGTGACGGTGACTTTGCCCCACTCGGTGAGCAGGCCTGGGTGGTGGCCCTCGGCCTCGGAGATCTCGCCGACGGCGTTGGTGAACGCCAGGGCGTGCTTGAAGTTCTTGAACAGGAAGACCTTTTCCAGTTGCATCACGCCGTCGCGCACTTCGATGTTCCAGTCGGGGATCTGCTTGATCAACACCGGCAGTTCTTCGTCGCTGACTTGCGGGGCATCGGCGCGACAGGCTTCGCAGTGGGCTTGGTTCAGAGTGTTCATGGTGTGTTCCTGGATCGAATATTTATTAAACGTCGATGCGCCCACGCTAAAGCAAAGCCGCTTGGCGCAACAGACTCAATTGAAATCAAAACTAGCGGTTCACGCCGCTTTGGGTGGGAATTTCGGCACGTGCAACCCCAATTCCCGACCGCGCGTGACCATGCCCATGATGTCTTCATGGGCCAGGTCGAACAGGCGCTTGAGCTCGGGCAACACGAAATACACCGGTTGCAGGATGTCGATGCGATACGGTGTGCGCATGGCTTCCAACGGATCGAAGGATTGATGCTCCGGCTCGTCGGACAGGCAGTACACGGTTTCCTTGGGGGACGAGAGGATACCGCCGCCATAGATGCGCCGACCCCGTGGCGTCTCCACCAGGCCGAATTCGATGGTCATCCAATACAGGCGAGCGAGGTAGACGCGTTCTTCCTTGGAAGCCTGTAGGCCGAGTTTGCCGTAGGTGTGGGTAAATTCTGCAAACCAAGGGTTGGTCAGCAAGGGGCAGTGACCAAAGATCTCGTGGAAAATGTCCGGCTCTTGCAGGTAATCCAGTTCTTCCCTCGTACGAATAAACGTCGCGACCGGAAACTGCTTGCTGGCCAGCAATTCAAAGAAGGTCTGGAACGGGATCAGTGCCGGCACCCGGGCGACCTGCCAGCCCGTGGTTTCGCCCAGCACTTTATTGATTTCGTCCAGTTGCGGGATGCGGTCGTGGGGCAGGCCGAGCTTGTCGATACCGTCCAGGTATTCCTGGCACGCACGGCCCTCGATGACTTTGAGCTGGCGGGTGATCAGCGTGTTCCACACCGCGTGTTCTTCAGCGGTGTAGTGGATAAAACCTTGCGCATCGGGCTCGCGGGCCACGTACTGCGTCTGCTTCATGCTGCTCTCCTGCTGATATCCCTCAGGGGGAAGACTTGTTTGTTGTTATGTCCAGCGATGCAGTAGAGATAACTTGAAGCAGAGATCTGTGCAGCAGGCTATCCCGGGGTTTAACGGCCCGTCGCCGTCAAAATCGTAAAACGTTCGTTACATAAATGGACGAGTCTCGATGTTTCGGGCATTTTCGTTTGGGAAAGTTCCTACAACTGTCACATAATCTTGACGGCTATTTGCGCCGCAGCGCAGAAAACCGTGGCGAGGGAGCTTGCTCCCGCTGGGCTACGAAGTAGCCCCCCATTTCATGCTTGCAAACACATCGGGCCTTTTCATGCGTATCAAAGTCCATTGTCAGAACCGCATCGGCATCCTGCGGGACATTCTCAACCTGCTGGTGGAATACGGCATCAACGTCGCCCGCGGTGAAGTAGGGGGCGAGCATGGCAATGCGATCTACCTGCATTGCCCGAACCTGATCAACATCCAGTTCCAAGCCCTGCGTCCGAAATTCGAAGGCATCGCCGGGGTATTCGGTGTAAAGCGTGTAGGGTTGATGCCCAGTGAGCGTCGGCACATGGAGCTCAACGCCTTGCTGGGCGCCCTGGAGTTTCCGGTGCTGTCCATCGACATGGGCGGCTCTATCGTCGCGGCCAACCGGGCGGCGGCGCAGCTGCTGGGAGTGCGGGTGGACGAGGTGCCGGGGATTCCCCTGTCCCGCTACGCCGAGGATTTCGACCTGCCGGAACTGGTGCGCGCCAACAAGTCGCGCATCAATGGCTTGCGGGTCAAGGTCAAGGGCGACGTGTTCCTGGCGGACATCGCGCCCTTGCAATCGGAACATGACGACAGCGAAGCCATGGCCGGTGCGGTGCTGACGCTGCACCGCGCCGACCGGGTGGGCGAACGCATCTATAACGTACGCAAGCAAGAACTGCGCGGCTTCGACAGCATCTTCCAGAGTTCGAAAGTGATGGCGGCAGTGGTCCGGGAGGCCCGGCGCATGGCGCCTCTCGACGCGCCGTTGTTGATCGAAGGCGAAACCGGCACCGGCAAGGAGTTGCTGGCCCGTGCCTGCCATTTGGCCAGTCCACGAGGGCAGTCACCGTTGATGGCCCTCAATTGCGCCGGCCTGCCGGAGTCGATGGCCGAGACCGAGCTGTTCGGCTACGGTCCCGGTGCTTTCGAAGGCGCCCGGGCCGAAGGCAAGCTCGGCCTGCTGGAACTGACGGCGGGCGGGACGTTGTTTCTCGACGGTGTCGGGGAAATGAGCCCGCGTTTGCAGGTGAAATTGCTGCGCTTCCTGCAGGACGGATGCTTCCGTCGCGTAGGCAGCGACGAAGAGGTGTACCTGGATGTCCGGGTGATCTGCGCGACCCAAGTCGATTTGTCCGAGCTCTGCGCCCGGGGAGAATTCCGTCAAGATTTGTACCATCGCCTGAATGTGCTTTCTCTGCACATCCCGCCGTTGCGCGAATGCCTCGACGGGCTGGCCCCGCTGGTCGAGCATTTTCTCGACCAGGCCAGCCGCCAGATCGGCTGCCCACTGCCGAGGCTGGCCCCGGCGGCGATGGACCGGCTCAGCCATTACCACTGGCCGGGCAATGTCCGACAGTTGGAAAACGTGCTGTTCCAGGCCGTTTCCCTGTGCGACGGCGGGACGGTGAAGGCCGAGCACATCCGCCTGCCGGACTACGGCGTGCGGCAGCCCCTCGGCGATTTTTCCCTTGAGGGTGGCTTGGACGAGATCGTTGGCCGCTTCGAAAAGGCCGTCCTGGAGCGTTTGTATTCCGAGCACCCGAGTAGCCGGCAACTGGGCAAGCGGCTGGGAGTTTCCCATACGACTATTGCCAATAAGTTGAGGGAATACGAAGTTGGCAAAGAATCTGGCGCGTGAAAATGTTGGTTTTCGTGGCGAGGGAGGTCTAGTTGATTGCTTAGGCGGACACTTGCCGCAACCGGCATGGCACCGCCGGTTTTTCGTCTTCGATAGACTTCCATAATTTCCTCCAATTCTCTCAAGCCCTTTGTTTGCCGGGCTCTCTGGCGCCAGAAAAAAGTTGGTCTGCAATTTGCTTAAGGCTGTGCAACACAGCAGTGGACGGCAAACGTCCGGCATGCAGAGGAACGACAGTGGACAAGTACCTTTATGTGGCAATGACCGGCGCCAGCCAGAACGCACTGGCGCAACGGGCCCATGCCAACAACCTGGCGAACATTTCCACCAATGGTTTTCAGAAAGACCTGGAGCAGGCACGTTCGATGCCGGTGTTCGGCGACAGCTTTCCGGCGCGGGCGTTTGCCATGTCCGAGCGGCCTGCCACTGACTTTACCCCGGGTGCGCTGGTGGAAACCGGTCGTGACTTGGACGTGGCGGTCAGCGGGCCGGGTTGGATGGCCGTGCAGAACCCCGATGGCGGTGAAAGCTACGTGCGCACCGGCAGCCTCAACGTTGACGCCCTGGGCGTGCTGCGGGCCGGCAACGGCATGCCGGTGATGGGCAATGGCGGTCCGATCGCCGTGCCGCCGGAGCAGAAAATCGAAATCGGCCAGGACGGCACCATCAGTATCCGCGCCATGGGCGAAGGCCCGCGTGTGATGGCTGAGGTAGACCGCATCAAGCTGGTCAACCCGGACCTCAGGAACATGACCAAGGGCCTGGATGGCTCGATCCGTACCAAGGACGGCCAGCCGGCGCCCATCGATGCCAACGTGCAGTTGGTGTCGGGCTTCCAGGAGGCGAGCAACGTCAATGCCGTGGATGAAATGACTTCCGTGCTGGCGTTGGCCAAGCAGTTCGAGCTTCACGTCAAGATGATGAACACCGCCAAAGAAGGCGATGAAGCCATGGCTCGGGTCTTGCAGATCTAACTATTAATTACAGCGCTGCGCCGAAAAACAGGCGTGAGAGGAGAATCGAATGCTTCCGGCTCTTTGGGTTGCCAAAACAGGTCTGTCCGCCCAGGACACCAACCTTTCCACTATTTCCAACAACCTGGCGAACGTCTCGACCACGGGCTTCAAACGTGATCGCGCCGAGTTCCAGGACCTGCTGTACCAAGTAAAACGCCAGCCAGGCGCCCAGTCGACCCAGGACAGCGAATTGCCGTCGGGCCTGCAAGTGGGTACCGGTGTGCGCATCGTCGGCACCCAGAAAAACTTCAACGCCGGTAGCCTGCAAACCACCGAGCAGCCGCTGGACATGGCCATCGACGGTCGGGGTTTCTTCCAGATCCTGCAGCCGGACGGCACCACGTCCTACACCCGTGACGGTACCTTCCACCTCGATTCCAATGGCCAGATCGTCAACGCCAGCGGTTTCGCCCTGGAGCCGGCCATCGTCATTCCGAACGATGCCCAGACCTTCACCGTGGGCCGTGACGGTACCGTGTCCATCACCGTGGCCGGCAACCCTGCTTCCCAAGTGATCGGCAACCTGCAGACCGCTGACTTCATCAACCCGGCCGGCCTGCAAGCCGTGGGCAACAACCTGTTCATGGAAACCGCCGCCAGCGGTGCGCCGCAAGTCGGCACCCCAGGCCTGAACGGTTTCGGCACCACGCTGCAGAACACCCTGGAAACGTCGAACGTGAGCACTGTTGAGGAGATGGTCAACATGATCACCACCCAGCGCGCCTACGAAATGAACTCCAAGGTGATTTCCACCGCCGACCAGATGCTCTCGTTCGTCACGCAGAATCTGTAATCGCGTCGCAAAATCCGTAGACAGGGCGGCCTGAGGCCGCCTGCAACACCAAGAGGTAGGGTCATGAATCGCTTCGTATCTGTTCTGGCATTGAGTGGGATTACCGCATTGGCGGGCTGTGTCGCGCCAACACCAAGGCCCAATGACCCGTACTACGCTCCGGTGTTGCCACGCACGCCGTTGCCGGCCGCAGCCAATAACGGCTCGATCTACCAGGCCGGTTTCGAACAGAACCTGTACAGCGACCGCAAGGCTTTCCGGGTCGGTGACATCATCACCATCACCCTGAACGAGCGGACCCAGGCCAGCAAGAACGCCAACTCGCAGATCGACAAGACCAGCGAGACCAGTGTCGGCCTGACCTCGCTGTTCGGCTCCAGCCTGACCACCAACAACCCGATCGGTGGCGGCGACCTGAGCCTCAATGCCGGCTACGGTGCCGACCGATCGAGCAAAGGCGACAGCCAGTCCGGCCAGAGCAACAGCCTGACCGGCTCGATCACCGTGACCGTCGCCGATGTGCTGCCCAACGGCATCATCGCCGTGCGCGGCGAGAAGTGGTTGACGCTCAACACCGGTGACGAACTGGTGCGCATCGCCGGCATGGTCCGCGCTGATGACATTTCCACCGACAACACTGTTCCATCGACCCGCGTGGCCGATGCGCGCATCACCTATTCGGGCACTGGTGCCTTTGCCGATGCGAGTCAGCCAGGTTGGTTCGACCGTTTCTTCCTCAGCCCGAAGTTCCCTTTCTAGGTGATCAAGTTGAATCTTAAACAGCTGTTGATCGGTGCCCTGGTGATGTCGGCAGCCTTCACCGCTCAAGCCGAGCGCTTGAAGGACATCGCTAGCATCTCCGGCGTGCGTTCCAACCAGTTGATCGGCTACGGCCTGGTCGTGGGCCTCAATGGTACCGGCGACCAGACCACGCAGACCCCGTTCACCCTGCAAACCTTCAACAACATGTTGTCGCAGTTCGGCATCAAGGTGCCGGCCGGCTCCGGCAACGTGCAGTTGAAAAACGTCGCGGCGGTGTCGGTCAGTGCCGATCTGCCGGCGTTTGCCAAGCCCGGCCAGCAAGTGGATATCACCGTTTCGTCCATCGGTAACTCCAAGAGCCTGCGGGGCGGCACTTTGTTGCTGACGCCGCTCAAGGGTATCGACGGCAACGTCTACGCCATCGCCCAGGGCAACCTGGTGGTGGGCGGTTTCGACGCCGAGGGCCGCGACGGTTCGAAGATTACCGTCAACGTTCCGTCGGCCGGTCGCATCCCTGGCGGTGCGTCGGTGGAGCGTGCGGTGCCGAGCGGTTTCAACCAAGGCAACAGCCTGACCTTGAACCTCAACCGTTCCGACTTCACCACGGCCAAGCGCATCGTCGACAAGATCAACGACATGCTCGGCCCAGGTGTTGCCCAGGCCATCGACGGCGGCTCGATTCGCGTCACCGCGCCACTGGATCCGAGCCAGCGGGTCGACTACCTGTCGATCCTGGAAAACCTCGAAGTCGACCCGGGCCAGGCGGTGGCGAAAGTCATCATCAACTCGCGCACCGGCACCATCGTGATCGGCCAGAACGTCAAGGTTTCGCCGGCCGCCGTGACCCACGGCAGCTTGACGGTGACCATCACCGAAGACCCGATCGTCAGCCAGCCGGGCCCATTGTCCAACGGCCAGACCGCCGTGGTTCCACGTTCGCGGGTCAATGCCGAGCAGGAAGCCAAGCCGATGTTCAAGTTCGGCCCAGGCACCACCCTGGATGAAATCGTCCGGGCGGTGAACCAGGTCGGCGCGGCACCGGGCGACTTGATGGCGATTCTCGAAGCCTTGAAGCAGGCCGGCGCGTTGCAAGCCGACCTGATCGTGATTTAAAGGAAAGCGGTCATGGTGGATATGCGCATAGGCGCCTTGATCAGTGGGGATTCAGCGTCCTATTCGGACCTCAATCGCCTGAACCAGCTCAAGGTCGGCGACAAGAACAGCGAAGGCAACCTGCGCAAAGTGGCGCAGGAGTTCGAGTCGCTGTTCCTCGGCGAAATGCTCAAGTCCATGCGTTCGGCCACCGAGGCCCTGGGCAAGGACAATCCGATGAACACGCCGGAAGCCAAGCAATACCAGGAAATGTACGACCAGCAGTTGGCCGTTTCCATGTCCCGCGAGGGCGGCGGTATCGGTCTGGCCGACGTGCTGCTGCGCCAGATGTCGAAGAACAAGCCGCTGGCCTCGGGCGAGGCGGCCACCTTGTCTGCCGCCAAGCAGCAAGAGGCGCTGGACAAGGCCAAGGCGCCAGTGCCTACGCCTGTGGCGGCCGGAACGCTGCCCGATGGTCCTTTGTCGCGCAGCAACGGCCAGCGTCCGCTCTGGGCCTCGCGGGCTGTGAGCGCGCCGCAAGGGGCCGAGGGCATTCACCGCAACGACATGGAATTGATCAACCAGCGCCGCCTGGCCCTGCCGCCGAAACTCGCCGACCGCCTGCTTGCCGGGCTGGTGCCTTCGGCATCGGTCAAGCCTGAGGCCGTCGCGCAGAACGTCTTGCCGGATCGTGCCGTTGCCGCCGTCAAGCCGGCTACCGGTGAGCTGGCCAACGGTGACTGGCTGGCCGCGCTCAAGGCTGCCGAGCCCAAAGGCGACATGCAGGTTTACGGTCGCGCCGTGGCCCAGCCACCGCTGGCACCGGCGCGCAAGGCCTTCCGCGATGCCGATGAATTCGTCGACGCCATGCTGCCAATGGCCAAGGAAGCGGCGGACCGTATCGGCGTCGACCCACGTTACCTGGTGGCCCAGGCCGCGTTGGAAACCGGTTGGGGCAAATCGGTGATGCGCCAGCCCGATGGCAGCAGCAGCCACAACCTGTTCGGTATCAAGGCCAGCAAGAACTGGACGGGCGATTCGGCGCGGGCGATCACCAGCGAGTTCCGCAATGGCGAGATGGTCAAGGAGACGGCCGAGTTCCGTTCCTACGCTTCGTACCGCGACAGTTTCCATGACTTGGTCAACCTGCTGCAAAGCAACAGTCGCTATCAAGATGTGCTGAAGTCGGCCGATAACCCGGAACAGTTTGTACGCGAGTTGCAGAAGGCCGGTTACGCCACCGACCCGAACTACGCCAACAAGATTTCGAATATAGCCCGGCAGATGACGAGTTACCAAAACTACGCCTCGGCTGGTGCCACCACGACTTTATAAGGTCTGAACCATGAGTTTGCTCAATATCGGGATGTCGGGTCTGTCCGCAAGCCAGACCGCACTGGTGACCACGGGTAACAACATCGCCAACGTCGATACCGCAGGGTATTCGCGTCAGCAGACCGTGCAGACCACCAAGGCGTCGAACCAGTACGGCAACGTGTTCATCGGCTCCGGCACGACCCTGGCGGATGTGCGCCGGGTCTATAACTCGTACCTTGAGGCACAACTGAAGACCACCACCTCGCTCAACAGCGATGCGGCGGCCTATCAGGGGCAGATCACTCCACTCGATTCCCTGCTGTCGGACAGCGGCACCGGTCTCAATGGCGCACTGACCAAGTTCTTCGCCTCGGTGCAGAACGTCAACGCCAAGCCGGGCGACGATGCTTCACGCCAGTTGCTGCTCAGCGATGCCCAGGCCCTGAGCAACCGTTTCAACTCGGTTGCCAGCCAGCTGACCGCGCAGAACGAGAACATCAATGGCAACCTGTCGAACATGGTCGACCAGATCAACAGCCTGGCCACCACCGTCGCCCAGTTGAACAAGAAAATCGCCGAAGTCTCCAACTCCGGCGGCGCTCCGAACGACCTGCTCGACGCCCGCAGCGAAACCATTCGCCAGTTGTCAACCTTCACTGGCACTCAGGTCGTGGAGAACGGCAGCAGCCTGGACATCTACCTCGGTTCCGGCCAGCCACTGGTGATGGGCAATATCACCAATAAACTGGAAGCAGTGCCGGACAAGAACGATCCGGGGCGCATGGGCATCCAGCTCAACAGCGGCTCCAGCGTCATGGACCTTACCCAGGTGCTGACCGGTGGTGAAATAGGCGGCCTGATGCGCTACCGCAGCACCGTGCTCGACCCCACCATGAACGAGCTGGGTCGCGTGGCGCTGGTCGTCGCAGACCAGATGAACAGCATCCAGGCCTCGGGCATCGACAAGAACGGTGCGTTTGGTTCCAACCTGTTCAGCAGCATCAACAGCGCCGCCCAGATGAGCCAGCGCAGCGTCGCCTCGCTGGGCAACAGCGCCGGGTCCGGCAACTTCAACGTGGCCATCGAAGACACCGGCAAGCTGACCACCAACGACTACAAGATCACGTTCACCAGCGCTACCGACTACACCGTGCAGCGCTTGCCGGATAACACGCCGATGGGGGCGTTCAACACCGCGACTACGCCTCCACCGGTGGTCGATGGTTTCGCCTTGACCTTCGGCGGTGGCCCGGCGGTGGCCGGTGATTCGTTCAAGATCACCCCGACCCGCAACGCGGCGGGCAGCATTAAGACCGAGATGACCGACTCCAAGCGGCTGGCGATTGCCGCGCCGCTGGGCGCCGCCATCACGCCGGGCGGCAGCGGCACGCTGACCATTCCGGCCAGCGGCCAGCCGACCATGACCACCAAGCTGGACATCTACGACGAAGCCACCACCAGCATCATCCAGAACGGCATCAAGACTTCGATGCCGGTCAAGGTGGTGTTCGGGGCGACGTCGGCCGGTGGTACCAGCCAGGCCTATCAATTGCTCGATGCCAAGGGCGGCCTGATCAGCAGCGGTACGATCAAGCCTGGGCAGAGCAACACCCTGAGCCTGAGCGTTCCGCTCAAGGACGCCACCGGCACCCCGATCATGGATTCGTCCGTACCGCCGGTGCAGCGTACCGTCACGTTCGATATGTCGATTGCCGGCGCGCCATCCGAAGGTTCCGGCATCGATATAAGCCTCAGCCAGCCCGGCAGCCTGGACAACCGTAACGGTACCGCGCTCGCCGGCTTGCAGACCGCCAAGACCGTGGACACCGGTTCGGCCAGCAAAGGCATTTCCCTGAATGATGCCTACGGCAAGCTGGTGGAAGGCGTCGGTGCCAAGGCTGCCCAAGGCAAGCTGGACAGCGCCGCCACCGGCGCGATCCTGGACAACGCCAAGAATGCCCGCGACTCGCTGTCAGGCGTCGACCTGGACGAAGAAACCGGCAACCTGGTCAAGTTCCAGCAGTACTACACCGCGTCTTCGCAGATCATCAAGGCTGCGCAGGAAATCTTCAGCACATTGATCAACAGTCTTTAAGGAGCCGTAGCCCATGCGCATTTCTACTTCTCAGTTTTACGAAAGCACGGCTGCGAACTACCAGAAAAACTTCGCCAACGTGGTCAAGACCAGCGAAGAGGCCAGCAGTCTGGTGCGGGTGAACACTGCCGCCGATGATCCGGTGGGGGCTTCGCGCCTGCTGCAATTAGGCACCCAGGCTTCGATGCTGGCCCAGTACGAAACCAACGCCAACACCATCAAGGCCACCCTGGGCACCACCGAAGCGGTGATGAACAGCATCGGCAACGTGCTGCAGCGCGCCAAGGAATTGGCTGTCGGTGCCGGCAACGCCGGTTACACCGACGCCGACCGCCAGGCCAACGCTTCGGAGCTGGCGCAGATCGAAGAACAATTGCTGAGCCTGATGAACAGCAAGGATGAAAACGGCAAGTACATCTTCGCCGGTTCCAAGGGCGATACCATCCCATTCACCCGCAACACCGACGGCAGCTACAGCTACAACGGTGACCAGGTGACACTCGACCTGCCGGTCGGCGACACCATGTCGATGGCCACCAACAGCACCGGTTGGGAAGTGTTCCAGCAAGCCGTCAACACCAGCCGCAGCCAGGTCACCCGCACCGCGCCGCCGGTGGACGATGGACGCGTGGTCCTGTCCGACGGCCAGGTGTCGTCCAGTGTCAGCTATAACGCCAAGTTCCGCAGTGGCGAGCCTTACACCGTGGAGTTCACCAGTGGCACGCAGCTGAGAATCACCGATGCGCTCGGCAATGACGTGACTGCAGAAGCCAGCCAGGGCGGTGCGTTCGACCCGAACAGCAAGAGCGGGCAGGCGGTCCAGTTCCGTGGTGTGGAACTGACCCTCAACATCAATCTGCAAACGGGTGATGTCCCCGGCACTGTGTTGCCAGGCCATACTTTCACCCTGGCGGCCAAGCCGGACACCTTCGTTCCGATGCGCAGTCCGGGCAACCCGACCGCGGTACAGATCACCGGCAGCGAGATCACCGATCCGGTGGCCTACCACGCCAGTTTCCCGACGGGTGCGGCGGTATTGAAGTTCACCAGCGCCACCGATTTCGACCTTTACGCGGCACCGCTCACGGCTAACAGCCAACCCGTGTCCAGCGGCACCCTGGCCGGTAACGTGGCCACTGCTTCGGGCGTGAGCTTCACCCTGGACGGCACGCCAGCCGCGGACGATCAGTTCAGCATCGCGGTCAACACCCACGAAACCCAGAACATCCTGGACACCGTGAATCAGTTGAAGACCGCGTTGAGCACGCCGACCAACAACGATCCTATTGCGCTGCAGAAGCTGCAGGCTTCGCTGGCGTCCGGTATTGGCAACCTGGCAAGCGGCACCGATCAATTGTCCAGCGCCCTCAGTTCAGTGGGTGGTCGTGGTGCCGCTCTGGACACCCAGAGCGACACCAACCAGAGCTTGATCCTGGCCAACAACCACACCCAATCGTCAATCCGCGATTCGGATGCGGCCGAGGTGATGACTCGCCTGACATTGCAACAGACCATGCTGCAAGCCTCGCAATTGGCGTTCAGCAAGATTGCCCAGTTGGGTCTGTTCAACAAGATCTGAGCCGGTGTCGACCGAGCCGCCAACCGTCTTTTTTTAAGCGGTTCCGGGGCTCCGACCTGAAAAGGCCGGGGCCCGCCGCTCGAGAGTTTAAACCGTGAAGTCACTCCCCCTCGTCAGCATTGTCATTCCTGCCTACAACCCTCGGTTTTTCGACCAGGCACTGCTCAGTGCCTTGGCGCAGACGTACGAAAACGTTGAAATCATCGTTTGCGACGATTCACCTGGCGATGAAATCCGCGACATAGTCGCGTCCTTCAAAGAGCCGGCCCATCCGGTCCGCTATCTGAAAAACCCTCAACGGCTAGGACTGCAAGGCAACCTGTTGCGCTGTGTCGAAGAGGCGCGGGGCGAATTCATCAAGGTGCTGTGCGATGACGACCGTCTTTTCGCACCGAGTATTGCGCTGCAGGCCCAGGCGTTGATGGACCATGCTGACGCGAGTGTGGTGTTCGCGCTGCGGCTGTTGTGCGATGCAGGCAACTTCATCTTGCCGCCCCGTGTGGACAATTGCCGTTTCTCGCCAAATGACGCCTTGCTCAAGGGCGACGACATGCTGGCGATTTTCGAGAGCACGCCAACCAACTTTGTTGGCAATTTCAGTTCGACCCTGATGCGCCGGGCTGATGTGCTGGAGCTACTGCCTGCCCTTATTCAGGACGGTGCCGGTTTTGTCGCGGTACTCGACTTCGCCTTGTTTGTCTGCCTGATGCGGCGCGGCAACCTGATTGCCTTGAATACCGTGTTGAGTATCGAGCGCCTCTACCCGGAGCGTCTGAGCAAGACCCCGGAAATGCTCAAGGCGGCAAAAACAGAGTGGGGATGGTTGGCGCAGATGCTGGTTGCGCGCAGCGGTGAAGCGGCTCCGGCTTCGGGTTGGGTGCGCTGCATTGATCTGGACAAAATCACCGATGAGCCTCATGCCTGGCAGGAGCTCTGCGTAACCCGCGTTTTGGGCAACCGCAATACCGTCGTGAACGGTCGAGTGGGGGCGCAGTGTGAGAGTTATGCGGACTTCTATCGCGAATGGCTGGCCGTCCGCCGGTTCAGTGAAGTAGAGCGACGCGTCATGCCCGCACGCATCGATAGTTGGCCGTTTCGGCCGAACATCGTGCCACTGATCATCGATGCTGTCGGCGATGCGACATCGCTTGCGACGACGTTACGTAGCATCGAGGGCCAGCTGTATCCAGCCCAGGCCGTGGTGGTGCTTTCCGATGCTCATTGCGAAGCGGATGAGCGAGTGCTGCAACTGCCTTATCAGGCCGATTGGCCGCGTCAGCTCAATGCCATCGTGCCACAGCTGGAGGGCGCGCACTGGTTCTACTTACTGCGAGCGGGCGACGTGCTCCGCGATTCGGCGTTGCTGATCCTGGCCGAGCGCGTTGCCGGAAGGCAGGGCATCCTTTGCGTCTACAGTGATGAAGGTGCATTGGTGGATGGGGAGTCCTTCGAGCCGGTGTTCAAGCCGGATTTCAACCTGGACTTGATGCGCGCCTACCCCTATGTTGGTCGGACCCTGGCTTTCGAACGTGAACGATTCATGGCCCTCGGTGGCTTTGAGCCGGCTCACGGTGAACTGGCGCCCCACGATCTGCTCTGGCGCCTGGTGGAAGAGGCCGGCCCTCAGACCATCGAACACATTGCGGAAATCCAGGTCGAGTCGCTCCTGAGCTTCGCCCAGTGGTTGTCGCTGCCCGAGGTTATCGAGGGCAACGCCCGGTTGGTGGGTGCGCATCTGGAGCGTATCGGCATCGATCATGAGATTTCCCCGGACACGTTGCCGTTGATCAACCGCATCAACTACCGACACGGCGAGCGTCCGTTGGTATCGATCATTCTGCGCACCGGTGAGTCGCTCGCCGCCTTGCAGCGTTGTGCCGAGAGCCTGATCGAGCGCACGGCCTATACCCATTATGAAATTCTGATCGTGGACAGCGGCGTCCGGGATCCGGCCATGCTTGACTGGCTGGAGAACATGTCGCAGCTGGGCGCGAGCATGTTGCGGGTGCTGCGATATGCCGGTGAGCGCAGTGATGCCGCTGTGCATAATTTTGCTGCTGGCCAGGCTCGGGGCGACTACCTGCTACTGCTCAGTCCGCACTTGGTTGTTTGTGAAAATGACTGGCTGGACGAACTGGTCAATCATGCCCAGCGCCCTGAGGTTGCGGTGGTCGGTGCGAGAATACTCAGTCCTCAAGGCACGATTGTCGGCGGCGGGCAGGTTCTCGGGTTGGCTGGGCCGGTGGGTACGCCGTTCTACGGCGAAGCGGCGGCTTCGCGCGGCTACATGCAGCGTTTGCATACGACCCAGAACTGGAGTTCGGTCAGCAGCGATTGTCTGATGGTGCGCAAGCAGGTTTTCGACGAGCTCGGCTGCCTGGACGATGCGTCCTTTACCTTCGGCCTCAGCGATGTCGACCTGTGCCTGCGCGCAGGTAAAAGCGGTTATCTGGTGGTCTGGACGCCTTACGCCACGGTCGTGAAAGACGATCCGCAATCGACCGCTGCCCAGCCTGAAGAAACCCCGTTGGCGGAGCGCGAGCGCGAAATCTTCTATCTCAGATGGCTGCCGCAGATCGCCCGGGATCCGGGCTACAACCCAGCATTGAGCCTGGGAGCCTCCAGCTTCAGCCTGGAACCGTCGCTGCGCAACAACTGGAACCCGTTCTGCACTCGCGCCCTGCCATTGATACTTGGCTTGCCGGTCAACGCCACCGCGGTTGGTCATTATCGGGTCACGGCCCCGTTGGCCGAGTTGGAGGCCGCCGGACGAGTAATCGCCCGGGTCGCCTACGAGTCGCCTTCGACCGTTGAGATCGAGCGCTTGTCGCCGGATACGATCGTATTGCAGGGGCGCTATAGCGAAGGGGCGGCCGGCGATATCCTCAGAATGAAGAAATATTCTGGCGCCTTGCGGATCTTCGAACTCGACGATTACGTCGTCCAGGCGCCCAAGAAAAACACGCATGCGCGCAACAAGCCGGCCAATATCGAACAGATGCTGCGCGAAGGAATCGGGTTGTGTGATCGCGTGGTGGTGACCACGCCTTCGCTCGCTGATGCCTTGTCCAGCATGCACAATGAGATTCGTATCGTGCCTAACATGTTGCCACCTGAGCCGTGGGCGAAGCTGACCAGCCGGCGCGGCACGTCCTCCAAGCCCCGGGTGGGCTGGGGAGGAGGGACCAGCCACAGTGGCGACCTGGAGATCATTGCGGACGTGGTTCGCGAACTCGCCGATGAAGTGGAGTGGGTGTTCTTCGGTATGTGCCCGGAAGCATTGCGGCCCTATATCCATGAATTCCATGGATCAATCGCTTTGACCCACTATCCGTTCAAACTGGCCAGCCTGAATCTTGACCTGGCCCTGGCCCCGCTGGAGTTCCATATCTTCAACGATTGCAAGAGCAACCTGCGCTTGCTGGAATACGGTGCGTGTGGCTACCCGGTCATCTGCACCGACACCAAGGCCTACGACGGGTTCCTGCCCTGCACCAAGGTGCGCAGCAACAGCACCGAGGAATGGATCGCCGCAATACGCATGCACTTGGCAGACCCGGACGCCAGTTACCGCATGGGAGATGAACTGCGCGAGGCGGTGTTGCGGGACTACATGCTCAGCGGCAAGAACCTGCAGCATTGGTTGTGGGGGTGGTTGCCGGATTGAACGTTGCCTTGTGCAGCGTTGGCTGTGGCGAGGGGGCAGGCCCTCTCGCCACAGATCGCGTGCGGCCTTCTCTTTGACTTCTTTCCCCTGAAACTGCTCCCGCCAGAGCTGGCGCGTTTCCTGCAAGTCCCCCTCATATCGCCATAAAACGAGCGCTCGCGGCCCATCGCAGCGCCCGGATCGGCATCGAAGGTGTAATCCCCGCGCCCGCAAAGCGAAACAACGCTTGGCCGAGCCCGGTGATGAACAAGAGGGGAGACGATGAAGGCAGTTATCTTGGCAGGTGGTCTCGGCACGCGGATCAGCGAGGAGTCGCACCTCAAGCCCAAGCCGATGATCGAGATCGGCGGCAAGCCAATTCTTTGGCACATCATGAAGCAGTATTCCGCCCACGGGATCCACGACTTCGTCATTTGCCTGGGCTACAAGGGCTATGCCATCAAGGATTTCTTCGCCAACTACTTCCTGCACACCTCCGACGTCACCTTCGACATGTGCAACAACCGCATGGACGTTCACCAGAACTACAGCGAGCCATGGCGCGTGACGCTGATCGACACCGGCGAAGAGACCATGACCGGCGGTCGTCTGCGTCGGGCGGCGCGTTACCTGGAAAACGAAGAGGCGTTCTGCTTCACCTATGGTGACGGCGTGTCGGACCTGAATATTGGCGCGCTCGTGGACTTTCACTTGTCCCACGGCAAGCTGGCCACCGTGACGGCGGTTCAGCCTCCGGGGCGTTACGGTGCACTGGAGCGCGACGGCGATAGTGTTCTGGGTTTCACCGAGAAACCACGGGGTGATGGCGGTTGGATCAATGGCGGGTTCTTTGTCCTCTCGCCAAAAGTCTTGCCTTTTATTGCCGATGACCACACCTCCTGGGAAGCAGAGCCGCTGGCCGCCTTGGCGACCGAGCAGCAGCTCCAGGCGTTCCAGCACGATGGTTTCTGGCATCCGATGGACACGCTGCGGGATAAAAACCACCTCGAAGCCCTGTGGCAAAGCGGCGAGGCCCCATGGAAGCAATGGTCGTGAGCCCGGAATTCTGGCGTGGCAAGCGCGTGCTGGTCACCGGCCATACCGGTTTCAAGGGCAGTTGGCTGACGCTGTGGCTGCAAAGCCTGGGGGCCAAGGTCAGTGGTTTTTCCCTTGACCCGGCCACCCAGCCAAACCTGTTCGAGCTGGCCCGCGTGCGCGAGGGCATCGATGACCGGCGCGGTGACTTGCGCGACCTCGGCGCCTTGTTGGAGCTGCTGGCCGACGTGCAGCCGGAGATTGTCCTGCACCTCGCTGCGCAGCCGTTGGTGCGTGAAGGTTATCGCGACCCGTTGGGCACGTATTCCAGCAACGTCATGGGCACTCTCAACCTGTTGGAAGCGGTTCGCCAGGCGGGCGGCGTCAAGGCGTGTGTATTGGTCACCACTGACAAGGTCTACGCCAACCAGGAATGGCTATGGCCCTACCGCGAAAACGAGCCTTTGGGCGGTCACGACCCCTATAGCAGCAGCAAGGCCTGCTGCGAATTGCTGGCGCAGTCTTATGCCGCCTCATTCTTTTCGGCTGAGCGCTATGCCGAGCATGGCCTGGCCCTGGCCACGGCGCGGGCCGGCAACGTGCTGGGCGGCGGTGATTTCGCGCCCGAGCGCCTGATTCCCGATGTGCTTAAAGCCTGGTCGGCAGACGAGCCAGTGACGCTGCGTTATCCACAGGCCGTTCGTCCGTGGCAGCACGCCTTGGAACCCTTGGCTGGTTACCTGTTATTGGCTGAATGCCTGTATCAACAGGGACCAGAGTTCGCCGGTGCCTGGAACTTCGGCCCTGGTGAGGCCGACATGTGCAGCGTCGGCGAAGTCGTCCAGTTGTTGGCCGAGCGCTGGCCGCAAGCGCCCGGCCTGCGCATTGAGCCGAGCGATTTGCACGAAGCTGGCCTGTTGCGCCTGGACAGCAGCCGCGCCCGGCAGCTGCTCGGCTGGCAGCCACGCTGGTCGTTGCAGCAATGCCTGGCCCAGACCCTGGATTGGCATTTGGCGTGGCAGAACGGTGACGACATGCGTGCAATAACTCTGAATCAATTGAACCTCTATAGGGGGCGGGTATGACTGATTTCACCCTTCAGGCGTTAGCGCCGGAAGGCTTGTATCTGATCCGGCAAAAAGTCTTCTGCGATGATCGGGGGCGTTTTGCCCGATTGTTCTGCCAGTCCCGCCTCACGATCCAGGGGCGACCGTTCGCTATTCGTCAGATCAATCATTCACGTACGGTCGAAAAAGGTAGCGTACGCGGCCTGCACTACCAAACGGCCGGATACGCAGAGTCCAAACTCATTACTTGTATACGTGGTGCGGTATGGGATGTGGTGGTCGATTTGAGACCAAAATCCCCAACCTACCTGCAGTGGCATGCCGAAGAACTGCGAGCCGATGACGGACGCAGTTTCCTGATTCCTGCCGGCTTCGCCCATGGTTTCCAAGCCCTGACCGATGACGCTGAAGTGCTATACCTTACCGATGCTGACTACGCTCCGGATCATGAGGCCGGCCTGTCAGTCAATGATCCTGCACTGTCTATCCCCTGGCCGCTGCCGGTTAAAAACCTGTCAGCCAAAGACGCGAGTCATCCGTTGCTGGGCCAAAATTTCAGTGGAGTTGAGCTGTAATGGGCCATTCCTCGACCGTGCTGGTCACGGGGGCCACCGGTTTTGTCGGTCGGCATCTGGTCAGTGCTTTGCTCGCCAAAGGCTTCAAGGTTCGCGCTTCAGGTCGAAACGTCGAGATCGCGCGCGCTATGCCATGGTTTGAAGATGTGGAATTCCGTGTGGCGGACATCCACGCACCAGATCTCGACGTGGGTGTCCTGACCGACGGCGTCGATGCCATCGCCCATCTGGCGTGGCCAGGTCTGCCGAACTATCAGGCGCTGTTCCATTTCGAGCGAACCTTGCCGCTGGATTACGCGTTTCTCAAGCGCGTGATCGAAGCCGGCATCAGCCATGTTCTGGTCACTGGTACCTGTTTCGAGTACGGACTGCAAAGTGGCCCATTGAGTGAGACGGTGATCGCACAACCCTGCACGCCGTATGGTCTGGCGAAGCATACTTTGCATCGGTTCCTTGAAGCCTTGCAGCGAGAACATGCATTTACGTTGCAGTGGGCACGCCTGTTTTATCTGCATGGTGCAGGACAGAGTCCGAATAGTCTGTTGGCCAGTCTTGATCGGGCGATCGACGAAGGTGATGCCCAATTCAACATGTCTGCGGGCGACCAATTACGAGATTATCTGGAAATCGGACAAGCCGCTTCTCAGCTGGCCTCGCTGATTTCGCGGCGCGATGTGGATGGAGTAATCAACTGTTGCAGTGGCTATCCGGTTTCGGTACGGACACTGGTTGAACAGCGAGTGCGCGAGCGTCAGTCGGCCATCGCCTTGAACCTGGGGCACTATGGGTACTCAGGTCATGAGCCCATGGCGTTTTGGGGCGATGCCCGGCGGATTTCGCAACTCAGGAGAGAAGAGCATGCAGCATGAACTTTATCGGGCAAGTGGACTGCCGATCCTGCAGAACCGTACATTTGCCACTGCCGAACAGGCTCAGGCATCGGCCAGCGCTGATATCGTGCTGGTGCAGGATAGTCAGAGCGGTCTGATTTTCAACCAGGCATTCGACGCCAGCAAACTCAGCTATGACGTCGACTATCAAAACGAGCAAGCCCATTCGGTGCAGTTCCAACAGCACCTGAATGACGTCGAGGCTATCCTGGCGCCACATTTCAAGGACAAAAGCCTGATTGAGGTTGGCTGCGGCAAAGGTTTTTTCCTCGAAATGCTGCGAGGCCTCGGCTACGCCATCACTGGGATCGATCCTTCCTATGAAGGGGACAACCCTGATGTGATCAAGGCCCCGTTCAGTCGCGAGTTGGGGCTGGCGGCTGACGCCATCGTGCTGCGCCATGTCCTGGAGCACATCAGTAATCCGATCAGTTTTTTGGCTGAAATCGCCGCCGCCAACCAGGGCGGACAGATTTATATCGAAGTGCCGTGTTTCGACTGGATTATTCAGCACAACGCCTGGTTCGACGTGTTCTACGAGCACGTGAATTACTTTCGCATCGCCGACTTGCGCGCGATGTTCGGGACTGTGCACGAGGCCGGGCATTTGTTCGGTGGCCAATACCTTTATATCGTTGCGGATCTTTCCACTTTGCGCAGCACGCCAGCCGATGCACCGCAGTCGCTGATGCTGCCGGAGAACTTCACCGCCAGCCTTGACCGTGCCGTGCAGATTATCCTGGGCGCGCCCGAGCAAGGTTCGGCAATCTGGGGCGCGTCGTCCAAAGGTGTGATCTATTCATTGGCGCTACAACGCGCGGGCGTTGCAGTTGATCGAGTGGTGGATATCAATCCCGCCAAGCAGGGGCGCTACTTGCCTCTGAGTGGCGTGCGCGTGTCCTCGCCCGAAGAGGCGATGGAGACCTTGCCCGAAGGCGCCAACCTGTTCGTAATGAATTCCAATTACCTCGAAGAGATCAAGCGGATGACCGGTGGGCGCTACGTCTATCACGCCGTTGACAGCGCTTCGTTCCAATAACCGCGAGACTCGAACATGACCGACAACACCCTTCACAAATCTTTTGAAGCCCAATGCCAAGCTGAAATCTCAGCTCAAGGCCAAGACGAGAATGTCGTTGCGCTGGCCAAGGAGTTTTTCAACGAATCGGCCCGCCACAAGTACAGCTACCATTTTTCATGGATGGGGCGGCCGATCATCCAACTGCCGCAGGACATGATGGCCATGCAGGAGCTGATCTGGCAGATCAAGCCTGACCTGATCATTGAATGCGGCATCGCCCATGGCGGCTCGATCATCTATTACGCTTCGTTGCTGGAGTTGCAAGGCCACGGCGAAGTGCTGGGCATCGACCTGGATATCCGCCCGCACAATCGCGAAGCCATCGAGAGCCATCCGATGAGCAAGCGCATCTCGATGATCGAAGGTTCGAGCATCGATCCGGCCATCGCCGAGCAGGTCCACGCAGCGGCCAAAGGCAAGAAAGTCATCCTGGTGCTCGATTCCAACCACACCCATGACCATGTGCTCGAAGAGCTGCGTCTTTACGCGCCACTGGTTTCGGTGGGCAGCTATTGCGTGGTGATGGACACGGTGGTGGAAGACATGCCTGCGGACTTCTTCCCGGATCGCCCATGGGGACCGGGCGATAACCCGAAAACCGCCGTATGGAAATACCTCGAAGAGAACGACAGCTTCGAAATCGACCAGCAACTGCAAAACAAGCTGCTGATCACCGTTGCGCCGGATGGTTATCTGCGTCGGGTTCGTTAATCCATCCGTTTCAAGTCATTGGCGTCTGGCAGGTTGTGGGGACTAGGAAATATGCAGGTTCGAAATACGCTTCAAAACAACGTGGCACCGCTGAGCGAGCGGTTCACCGTGGTGGTCATCTCCCACAACCGCAGCGCCTTCCTGCGCCGCACATTGCATTACTACAGCAGCTATCCGTGCTCGGTACTGGTATTGGACTCGTCGGTGGAGCGCGATGATCGGATCGCCCAGGATTTTCCGTCGGTCGATTACCGCCACTTGCCTCAGTTCACCTACAAAGGGCTTCAGGAAAAACTGACCTATGGTGTCAACCAGGTCAAAACGCCCTATATGGTGTTCGCCGCTGATGACGATTTCCTGCTGCATGATGCCTTGACCGAATCGGTGGAGTTTCTCGAAGCCAACCCCGACTATGGCCTTTGCCATGGCTACGGCATCATGTATTTGTCCTGCGCGACAGAAGTCTGCTATTTCCGCCGTGACCGCAAGGTGCATGAGGACTACGACAGCGAATCGGCCGAGGACCGTGTGATCCGTTTCATGGATCAATTCCTGCCGCCGTTCTACGCCGTGACCCGCACTGACTTGCTGCAACAGTGGTACGGCATGTTGCCGCCTGGCACCAGTTTCGAGTGGCAGGAAATCGGCCATAGCTTCTACCTGCTGGCTTGCGCCAAGGCACGGATCCTGCCGATTCCGTTCGCCGTGCGGGAACTCAACTACGGCGGTTCCGAACACAACACCAACGTCCTGACGGTGTTGAGTTACAAAGACGCGAAAAGCGTCGCCGAGCGTGAGCAATTCGCCGAGTTCCTGGCATCCGTGCCGACCCAGCTCAGCGAGCAGGCTCCGGAACGCATCAAGCAGATCGCCCTGGACAGTTTTGCGGCCATGGCCGACTGCCTGCAACAAGGGCGTTCGCTCAAGGGCACGCAGATCATTCGTTCGGCCTGGCTGGAAGCGGGGGGCGAGCCGATACGTTCCTTTGGCCCACAGCAGTTTGTCGAAATGCCATTTTACAATCAGAAGGTTTTCGATCTCCTGACCCAGTTTGAATTCCTGTTGCACGCCATGCCGGCCGGTCGCCTGCAGCTTCAGCAATTGGAAGGCATCCTGCTGCGCCAGCATGAACTGATGCGCGTGCAGCCCAACGATAACGAGCGCACATTGCGCAGTCGCTTGTGGGAAGCCCAGGGCCTGTATGCGTTCAACCGCACCGTGGTCAAGCGCCTGGCCGAGTCGTTGAAAAGCAGCGACGAGCCTGATGAGGCGGTGAAATTGCAGGCTTGGGCCGAGCGTCTGGACTCGGTGCCTGGGCAGTCGGATCGGCGCTTGCTGGAAAACATGCACTCCGGTCGTTTGCTGAGTTGGCTTGAGGCGCGCAATCCGGATGCCGAGCAACTGAAGTCCATCACCGCTCACCTGGCCAACCATCAAGGCGGCCCGCGGTTCGGCATCCTGTTGCTGGACCTGGACGCTGATATGTTCAAGCTCCAAGCGACCTTCGACAGCCTGGTCAACGGCCATTGCAAGGCGTTCAACGTGGTGGTGTTCACCACCGGCGACCTGCCGGCGACCACCACCGTGCGCGACACCGTGCATTTCGTCAAAGTCACCACCACCAACTATGTCGAGCGCATCAACCAGATCATCGGGCAATCCTCCGCCGACTGGATGGTGCTGGCCGAGGCCGGTGACCAGTTCACTCAAAGCGGCCTGCTGCGCGCCAGTCTTGAGCTGATCGGCGCCGACGGCGTGCGCGCCGTAGCCATGGATGAAATCCAGCGCAAGGCCGATGGCAGCCTGGTCGATGTGTTCCGCCCTGGCGTCAATCTCGATTTCCTGCAATCGGTGCCTTCGCTGATGGCCCGGCATTGGCTGATTCGTCGTGACGTGCTGGAACAGGCGCGTGGATTTACGCCTGAATACACCCAGGCGTTGGAGTTGGACGTCCTGTTGCGTCTGATCGAGGACGAGGGGCTTGCCGGCCTGGCGCATCTGTCCGAGCCGTTGCTGATCTGTGGCGCCCCGGCTGAAGAGGAAAATGCCCAGGAGCGTCAAGTACTGACACGCCACCTGGCGGCCCGGGGTTATCGTGCCCAGGTCACTTCGGCGCAACCGTTGACCTATCAAGTCGACTACCAGCATGCCGAGCGGCCGTTGGTATCGATCATTCTCGAAAGCCAGGACAATCTCGAACAGGTACAGCAGGCACTGGTCAGCGTGCTGCAGCGCACCCGTTATCATCGTCATGAAATTCTGATCGCCGATAACCATAGCCAGTCCGAGGCAATGGCCCAATGGCTCGACAGCCTGGAAGGCAAGGGCGACCGGATCCGTATCCTGCGCAGCGATCGACGCCTCAGCGCTTCGGCCCTGAACAACTGGGCGAGCACCCAGGCCAAGGGTGAGTACCTGGTGCTGCTTTCTGCCGAGGCCCAAGTGATCAATACCAACTGGCTCGACAGCCTGCTCAACCAGGCCCTGCGCCCGGAAGTGGGGATCGTCGGCAGCAAACAGATGAATATCCGTGGTATCACCACCCAGGCTGGCTTGGTGCTCAAGCCCGACGGGCAGGTGGCCTCGGTGTTCGTTGGCGAGCGCAAGGACGCCAAGGGCTATCTCAACGGCCATCAGGCGGAACAGAGCTACTCGGCGGTGTCAGGCGTGTGCCTGATGATCCGCAAAGACTTGTTCGAAGCTGTTGGTGGCCTGGACGAGGATCAATTCGCCGAGGCGTTTGCCGACGTCGACCTTTGCTTGAAAGTCGCCGATGCAGGCTATCTCACAGTCTGGACGCCCCAGGCGCAGATGCTGCACGCCGGTGCGTTCCCCGATGCGCCTGAGGCGGCCGACGCCTTGCGCAACAAATGGCAGTCACGCTTTGACCATGACGCGGCCCGTAACCCGAACCTGGCCTTGACGGACACCGGTTTTGCGCTGGGTACCGCCACGGCTGTCGATTGGGCGCGGTTGCTCGCATAAGCCTGCCAGGCAAAAGGAATCAGGGTATGTTCAACGGTAAATCGATTTTCATCTCAGGCGGCACCGGCTCGTTCGGGCGCAACTTCATCCGTCGGTTGCTGGAGCAATACCAGCCCAAGCGCGTGGTGGTGTTTTCCCGCGACGAACTCAAGCAGTACGAGATGCAACAGACCTTCAACGCTCCGTGCATGAGGTATTTCCTGGGAGACGTGCGTGACGCCGATCGCCTGCGCCAGGCCATGCGCGGCATCGATTACGTGGTGCATGCCGCGGCCCTTAAACAGGTGCCTGCGGCAGAATACAATCCCACCGAATGCATTCGCACCAACGTCAATGGTGCTGAAAACATCATCGCAGCGGCCATCGACAACGGCGTGAAAAAGGTCGTTGCGCTGTCCACCGACAAAGCGGCCAGCCCGATCAATCTGTACGGCGCGACCAAGTTGCTGTCGGACAAATTGTTCGTGGCCGCCAACAATATCGCGGGTGAACAGCAGACCCGCTTCGCTGTGGTGCGCTATGGCAACGTTGCCGGTTCCCGGGGCTCGGTGGTGCCGTTCTTCAGCAAGCTTATTGCCGAGGGTGCCACCGAATTGCCGATTACCGACGAGCGCATGACCCGCTTCTGGATCACCCTCGATCACGGCGTGCAATTCGTGCTGGACAGCTTCGCTCGCATGCACGGCGGCGAGGTGTTCGTGCCGAAGATCCCGTCGATTCGCATCGTCGACCTGGCGTCGGGCATGGCCGGGCACCTGCCTCACAAGAACGTCGGCATTCGGCCCGGTGAAAAACTTCATGAGTTGATGGTGCCGCTGGACGATGCGCGCATGACTATCGAATTCTCCGACCATTACACGATCCAGCCATCGATTCGCTTCACCAGCGTGGACGTGGATTTCGCTGTGGATAACCTGGGCGAGCGAGGCCGGCCTGTCGCCGAGGATTTCGAGTATCGCTCAGACACCAATCCGCACTTTCTGTCGGTGGAGCAGATCGCCGATTTGCACGCCCGGCTGTCGGTATGATTCCTTACGGTCGGCAAAGTGTCGATCAGGCTGACATCGATGCCGTGGTGGCCGTGTTGCAGTCCGACTGGCTGACACAAGGGCCTGCGATCGAACGTTTTGAACAGGCCATGGCCCGCCGCTGCCAGGCCGGTCATGCCGTGGCGGTGTGCAACGCGACCGCTGCGCTGCACATCGCTTGCCTGGCGGCGGGGCTTGGGCCGGGGGATCGTTTGTGGACCACGCCCAACACCTTCCTGGCCTCGGCCAACTGCGGTCGATATTGCGGCGCGCAGGTGGACTTCGTTGATATCGATCCGCTGACCTGGAATCTGGATGCTGTTGTCCTGGCCGCAAAGCTTGCGGAGGCCGAGCGTGACGGGACCCTGCCCAAGGTATTGGTGGCGGTAGCGTTCTCCGGACAAAGCTGTGACATGCGTGAAATTGCCCGCTTGTCCGAGCGCTACGGGTTCACGGTCATTGAAGATGCCTCTCACGCGGTGGGGGCGTCTTATGCCGGCAGGCCGGTGGGGTGTGGCAAATTTGCAGACATGACGGTGTTCAGTTTCCACCCAGTGAAAATTATCACCAGCGCCGAAGGCGGGATGGTCCTGACCAATCGCCCGGAGCTGGCGCAGCGTCTGCAACGTCTGCGTAGCCACGGAATGACTCGTGACGCCGGACAGATGACCGAGCCCAGCCATGGGCCTTGGTACTATCAGCAGGTGGAGCTGGGTTTCAATTACCGCATGACGGATCTTCAAGCTGCCTTGGGGCTTTCCCAGCTGGATAAGCTTGAAAGGTTCATCGCCCGGCGTCGTGAACTGGCGGCACGCTATAGTCGGTTGCTGGGCGGTTTGCCCCTGACCTTGCCCGGCTTGCAGCCCGACGCCGAATCGGCCTGGCACTTGTATGTCGTGCGCTTGCGGCTCGACGAGATATCCCTCGATCATCGTCAGGTCTTCGAAGGCTTGCGTGCGGCAGGGATTGGCGTGAACCTGCACTACATACCGGTCCACCTGCAGCCGTATTACCGCGATCTCGGATTTGCCCAAGGAGACTATCCACAGGCTGAACGTTATTACGCCGAGGCCATCAGCCTGCCGATGTTTCCTTCCCTTAGCGATGAACAGCAGGACTACGTGGTGGGGCAACTGCAACGATTGCTTGAGGAGTAACGACGCGTGAGCGCAATCGCGATCATTCCCGCCCGTGGCGGCAGCAAGCGCATTCCTCGCAAGAACCTGAAGCCGTTCGATGGCGTGCCAATGATAGCCCGCTCGATTCGTACAGCGTTGGACTCGGGGCTGTTCAACGCGGTGATCGTCAGCACCGATGACGAAGAAATCGCTGAATTGGCGATGGCTCACGGTGCGCAAGTGCCGTTCTTGCGACCTGCCGCGCTGGCGGATGATTTCACCGGGACGGCGGCGGTGATGGTTCACGCCCTGGATGAGCTACGTGAGCGTTCGTTCGAATTCGCCTGTTGCATCTATGCCACGGCTCCCTTGTTGCAAGCACGGTTTCTGCGTGAGGGTTTTGACTTGCTGCGCGGCCATCCCGACAAGTCGTTCGCGTTTTCCGTGAGCGGTTTCGGCTTTCCCGTACAGCGTGCCTTGACGTTGGATGAGCAGGGGGCGTTGACCCCACTGTATCCGCAATTTCGCAATACGCGCTCCCAGGACCTGGCCGAAGCTTTCCAGGATGCCGGCCAATTCTATTGGGGGCGCCGGGACGCCTGGTTGCGTGGCGACGTATTGTTTTCGTCGAAAAGCCTGCCGGTAATCCTGCCTCGTCATCTGGTACAAGACATCGACTCAGCCGAAGACTGGAAGCGCGCCGAGTATCTCTACGCCGCTTTGAAAGCGGGCGGTGAACTGCAATGAGAGTGTTGATCCGCGCCGACGCTTCGCCAACTATCGGCAGCGGGCATATTGCCCGTTGCCTGACCCTGGCGAGAGCATTGCGGGTGCAGGGTGCTCACGTCGCATTTGCCTGTCGGCTACTCGCGGGGCACCGTCTGCACGTTCTGGCGGCCGAGGGCTTCGAGACGTTCGCCCTGCCGGACGTTTATTCCGGGGAGGATCCGCAACAGGCCATTGAGTCGCTGCTGCCCTGGCAAGCGGATATTCAGGCTTTGGAACAAGCGCTGGCCGATCGGCCCGGTTTCGACTGGATCATCGTTGACCACTATGGCCTGGATCATCACTGGCAGAACGCTGCCCGGCGCTTTACGCCAAGGATCATGGCGGTGGATGACCTGGCGACGCGGACTTACAGTGTCGACCTCCTGCTCAATCAGAATCTGTCCGGCACGCAAGCGGCGTATGAAGGATTGCTACCCGAAGGTTGCCGCATGCTGCTGGGACCACGTTACGCGTTGTTGCGCGATGAGTTTCGTTGCGGGGCGATTGAGATAAAGCCGAAGGCCAAGCGCGTGCTCGTCAACTTCGGCGGATTTGATGCGGCGATGCAGACCCATCACGCAATGATGGCGCTGGCGGATTACCCTGAGCTGGAAGTGGATTTTGTCGCCGGCGCGGACAACCCGGCCTGGGCTCGGATGCAATCAATGGCGGCAAGCCGACCCCACTGGCGATTGCACAGCTTCGTCAGCCATTTTCATCAGCTCATGCTGGAGGCCGATCTATTCATTGGTGCCGGTGGCGGAACCAGTTGGGAGCGGGCCGCCATGGGCTTGCCCACGATTTGTATCGCGGTGTCGAACAATCAGCAGGCCAACAGCGATGCGATGGCGTCGTTCGGAGCCCATGTCTATCTCGGGGGCAGAGAGAGCGTCACCGTTGAACAGTTGCGGCAGGCCATCGGCTTTGTCGCGGATAACCAGGGATTGCGTCTGAGTCTGGCGCAGCACTCCCGGAAATTGGTCGATGGCTTGGGTGCCTCGCGCGTCGCCGTTGCACTGGCTGGCGCCTTGTTGCGGCTTCGTCCGGCCACCCAAGCCGACGCCCGTTTGCTTTTCGAGGGGCGGAATGCCGAGGCCGTGCGCCGTGTATCGCTGGATAATTCAATCATCGACTGGGACCGTCATTGCCAATGGCTGCAAGCCAGCCTGATCAATCCACAGCGCTTGTTGTTGGTTGGCGAAGCGTCCGACGGACCCGTCGGCGTATTGCGTTATGACCTGCAAGGCAGCGAAGCGCTGGTATCGATTTATCTAGTTGAGAACCGCCTGGGGTTGGGGTGGGGCAGGGCATTGCTGGCCCATGGTGAGGCGTTTGCTCGCGTCCACTGGTCGCAGCTACGCAGTTTTACCGCTCAGGTACTGCCCGCTAATCAAGCGTCTCTGGCGCTGTTCCGCCAGGCCGGTTTCAGTCAGGGCACATGCGTGCTCACCCGCGTATTGAAGGATGAAGTTCATGAGTAGTTTCAAGATCGGCCAGCGCAGCATCGGGGCTGACGCGCCGCCGTTCATCATTGCCGAGATGAGCGGCAACCATAATCAGTCCCTGGAGGTGGCCTTGCAGATCGTCGAAGCTGCTGCCCGAGCCGGTGCTCACGCTTTGAAGCTGCAGACCTACACCGCCGATACCATGACGCTGGATCTGAGCGAAGGGGAGTTCTTCATCAAGGACCCCGGCAGCCTTTGGGCTGGAACATCGCTTTATGACTTGTACGAAAAGGCCCATACGCCCTGGGAATGGCATGCTCCGATTTTCGCCCGGGCCAAGGAACTGGGCATGCTCGCATTTTCAACGCCCTTCGACGAAACGGCGGTGGACTTCCTGGAAAGCCTGGACGTGCCGGCCTATAAGATCGCCAGTTTCGAAAACACCGACCTGCCGCTTATTCGTCGGGTTGCCGCGACGGGCAAGCCGTTGATCATTTCCACCGGCATGGCGAGCGTTGCCGAACTCGACGAAACCGTGCGGACCGCCCGCGAGGCCGGTTGCAAGGATCTGGTGTTGCTCAAGTGCACCAGCACCTATCCGGCGACGCCGGCCAACAGCAACGTGCGCACCATTCCCCACTTGCGGGAATTGTTCGGTTGCGAGGTGGGGTTGTCGGACCATTCCATGGGTGTCGGTGTGTCCGTGGCAGCGGTGGCGCTAGGGGCGACGGTCGTTGAAAAGCATTTCACACTTGATCGTGCCGCCGGCGGTGTGGACGCCAGTTTCTCCCTCGAACCGGCAGAGTTGGCAGCGCTGGTGGTCGAAACCGAACGCGCCTGGCAGGCCATGGGGCAGGTGCGCTATGGCGTGACCGAGGCCGAGGTAAAGTCGCTGGTCTATCGCCGCTCGCTGTACGCAACGCAGGACATGGCGCCCGGCGAAGTGTTCACGCCCCAGAACGTCCGGGCGATCCGTCCGGGGCTCGGGTTGGCGCCCAAACACCTGGACTCCTTGATAGGCCGTCGCGCCCGCCAGACAATCAAGCGTGGCACGGCGCTGTCCTGGTCATTGGTTGAATAGCTTTTCAATGGGATTATTCGGCGATTTAGCGTGACCTGCGAGTCATAACGCGCATCTTCACTGTATTGTATTGACCGGGAAGATGGCGCCTGGCCCTTATCAGGACCGGTGATAGCCCTTTACACTTCCCGTTTGTCGGCGCCCCTCGATTCCTTGCGAGCGGTGGTATTGGGCTGTTTTTGATTGGGAAGCCGTAATGATTGGCATAAAAAGCATTGCGAGCTACGTTCCTGTAGCCGGCGTGGACAATTACGCACAAGGTGCAAAATTTGAGAAGGATGAAGAATTCATCCTCGGCAAGATCGGTTCCGCCTTCTTGCCTCGCAAGGATGACGGCCAGGAAACCTCGGATCTGTGCGTCGAAGCGGCCAATGCGCTGTTTGCCAATAATCCTGATCTGAAGCGCGAATCCATTGATGTGCTGATCGTCGTCACCCAGAACGGCGACGAGGAAGGTTTGCCTCACACCGCGGCCATCGTCCAGGACAAACTCGGCCTGCCCACCAGCGTGGCGGCGTTCGATATCTCCCTGGGATGCTCGGGTTATGTCTACGGCATCTACGCCATCAAGGGCTTCATGGAAGCAGCCGGCCTGAAGAATGGCCTGTTGGTGACCGCCGACCCGTATTCGAAAATCGTCGACCCGGAAGATCGCAACACCACGATGCTGTTCGGCGACGCCGCCACCGCGACGTGGATGGGCGAAGATGCGCCGTGGCAACTGGGCAAGGCCAAGTTTGGCACCGACGGTTCCGGTGCGCCGCACCTGAAGGTGAGTGACGGCGTGTTCTTCATGAACGGGCGCCAGGTGTTCAACTTCGCCTTGCTCAAGGTACCGGCACATCTGCATGAGCTGCTGGCCGATTCCGACCTGCAAGCCAGCGATATCGATGCGTTTTGCATCCACCAGGGCAGTGCTGCGATTGTCGATGCCGTGGCGCGTCGTTTCGAAGGCGAGCCGGAGAAGTTCATCAAGGACATGGTCGAGACGGGCAACACCGTGTCGTCGAGCATTCCGCTGCTGCTGGAGAAGCACGTGCTCGATTCCGCCTGGAAACGCGTGGCGTTGAGCGGTTTTGGTGTCGGGTTGTCTTGGGGCTCGGCGATCATCTATCGTCCCTGAGTCATTTAAAACCCAGGCACAAAAATAGCGTCCAAGGTGTAACCTTGAACGCTATTTTTTTTGCCCGAGCGAAAAGCGAGACATCATGAACGAGTTCTTCGAGCGCAATCTCCAGGTCATCCAGCAGCGTTGGCCGGCCCTGGCCGATCGTCTGCTGCTGGAAGACATTGATGGGTTGCAGGCTGATCTGGTCGAGGGGCTTGGTTCGACCTTGAGCATCAATGGCATTCAGTTGACCAGTCGCCATGACCGCATCGCCGAGGCCGACCTGCAAGCCGCCAGTGTGGCGCTGGACGCGGCCATTGTGCATGTCTATGGCACGGGGCTGGGCGACTTGCAGAGCCGCCTGTTGGAGCGGACCGGGCTTGAGCGATTGTCGGTGCACATACTCAACGGCGCGGTGTTCGCCCTGGTGCTGCAGGTGCTGGATCAATCGGCCTGGCTTGCCGATCCGAGAGTGGTGTTGCGCTACGCCGGTGATCTGGCGGAAATCCAACTGCCATTTCTTGCGCTCCCCGCCGAGTTGGTACTGGCCGATGATTACAACGCCAAGATTCGTGATCGCTTGATCAGCGAAATTCATCTGGACTTTACCAACCAGGCGTTCGACCCCCGGTCCCCTGAGATTCTCGAGCGTTTGCAATCGACGTTCAGTCTTGTCCAGGAAGATCGCGACGTTGCCGAGTTGTTTGGGAGCTTGAACGGGCGTGAGGCGTTTGTCATCGCCACCGGTCCCAGCCTTGAGCAGCACTTCGAGAAACTGCATCACTTGAGCAAGCAAGCCGAGCGACCGCTGTTGATTTGTGTCGATACGGCTTACCGACCGTTGGTCGATCACGGCATTATCCCGGATATCGTGGTGAGCATCGATCAGCGTATCTCGGCGCGCCATCTTCCGCCTGAAAACACCGACGGCATTGCGCTGGTCTATCTACCGATGGCCGACCCCTTGGTGATCGGAGCGTGGCGGGGCGCGCGTTATGTCGGCTGCTCCTCGAGCCCTGTCTACCGTGAGATGTGCGCGCAGCTGCGCCGCGCCAAACTCCATGTAGGGGGCAGCGTGATTCATCCGGCCGTCGACCTGGCGGTGAAAATGGGCGCCGCGCAGGTAACGCTCTTCGGCGCCGATTTTGCCTTTCCCCATGACAAGACTCATGCAGGTTGGGGCGACGGTGATTTGGGCCCGCAACTGGGCGCGTCCCGGCATTGGGTGCTCGATGGGTATGGTCGGCGAGTCAAGACCCAGCTCAATTTCCGCAGTTACCTTTGCGAACTGGAGCGATTTGTCGCCGCACACCCCCAGGTGCGTTTCCTTAACAGCAGTCGGGACGGGGCGATGATTGTCGGCACTGATTTCCACCCGGAGTACGCGCAATGACCACGCTTGATGAGGCACTCAATGAGGCCCGTGAATGCGCGCGCCTGTTTCGTCTCGGCAGGGACGTCGAGGCGGGGTTGGCAATGGTCGCGTTGGTTGAATCGACTCAGCCCTTGGTTGAACGGATGCCAGGCGATGTCACCACATCATGGAATGGGCTGCTTGCCTTGATGTTCGATGACCAGCAGGCGCAGAACTGGATCTCTCTGGCCGATTACCTTGAGTATGAATGGGTCCAACTGCTGACCGCTGGTCAGACTGTCTAGCTCGCTTGCGCTGCGTTGCAGCCGTCGTTTGCCTTCAATGACGGCTGCGGCGTTTCCCTGGCGCCATTTTTCCACGCTTAAATCGCAGCCAAGTCCTTGATTTACGAGGGGTGGCATCCTGATGGCAAAATTTTTGAAAAATCTGCTAAAGCAAGTTCCGATTACGACGATAACTATTACGAAGGTTCTCTAGGCCACACCCGGCGGTTGCCAGGGCCGGAAGCCGCAGTACCCAACCAACGAGGAATTCGTCATGGCTTTAACAGTAAATACCAACGTCACATCGTTGAACGTTCAGAAGAACCTGAACCGGGCTTCCGATGCTCTCTCCACTTCGATGACCCGTCTGTCGTCCGGCCTGAAAATCAACAGCGCCAAGGATGACGCCGCCGGCCTGCAGATCGCTACCCGTATGACTTCGCAAATCCGCGGTCAGACTGTTGCGATCAAGAACGCCAACGACGGTATCTCCATCGCTCAGACCGCTGAAGGCGCTCTGCAGGAATCCACCAACATCCTGCAGCGTATGCGTGAACTGGCTGTCCAGGCTCGAAACGACTCCAACGGTACTGCTGACCGTGTGGCTCTGAACAAAGAATTTGCTCAGATGTCGGACGAACTGACCCGTATCGCCGAATCGACCAACCTGAACGGCAAGAACCTGATCGACGGTACCGCTGGCACCATGACCTTCCAGGTCGGTTCCAACACCGGTGCTACCAACCAGATTACCCTGACTCTGGATAGCGGCTTCGACGCTGCAACTCTGAGTGTTGACTCTGGTGCCATCGCCATCACCGGTAACAGCAGCGCCACTGCAGAAGCCAGCACCGCTGCTGCAATCGACGCAATCGACGCTGCTCTGGCAACCATCAACTCCAGCCGTGCAGACCTCGGTGCTGCACAAAACCGTCTGACCAGCACCATCTCCAACCTGCAGAACGTGAACGAAAACGCCGCTGCTGCACTGGGTCGCGTACAAGACACCGACTTCGCTGCTGAAACTGCCCAACTGACCAAGCAGCAGACTCTGCAACAGGCTTCCACTTCGGTTCTGGCCCAGGCCAACCAGTTGCCATCCGCTGTACTGAAGCTGCTTCAGTAATAGTCGGATGAGCTTTAGCGGGGGGGTGCGCTTGCGTACTCTCTCGCTTTTTCCGTTCTAGAGGTGATGGACATGGATATGAGCGTGAAGCTGAACTTGTCTTATCCGGCGGCGAAACCGGCGCCCAGTGTGGCCGATAAGCCCGTGGAGAAGCCTCGGGCCGAGGTTGCTGTGGTAGCTCCGGTCAAGGAAGCCCCCAAAGACGCTGCTGCCGAGCAGGACAAACTGAAGAAAGCCGTTCAGGAAATCGAGAAATTCGTCCAGTCGGTCAAGCGTAACCTGGAGTTCTCTATCGATGAGCCTTCAGGCAAAGTAGTGGTCAAAGTAATTGCCAGTGGTTCCGGTGAAGTGATTCGCCAGATCCCGAACGAAGAAGTTCTGAAGCTGGCCAACAGTTTGAATGATGCAAACAGCTTGTTGTTCAGCGCTGAAGCCTGACAGCCGGCACGAATTCTGTTGTTATGTTCTTTTGTACGTTGTATTGGTCAAAAGTCCGGCGACACACTGAAGGGAGTCCCACATGGCAAGTCCAATTCTACCTGGCTTGGGTTTAGGCTCTGGCCTTGATACCGGTGCTATCGTCAAGGCATTGGTGGATTCTGACAAAGCAGCCAAGCAAGGTCAGATTGATCGTGCCACCAAGATCAATACGGCAAATATTTCGGGGATCGGCACCCTGAAGTCGCTGCTGGCTACTTTCCAATCCACGCTGAAAAGCCTGGGCAGCACGACTACGCCTCAATTTACCGGGGTTTCCGCGACTTCGGCCAACACCAGCGCGTTGACGGTGACAGCCGGCAATTCGGCGGTTAGCGGCACTTACACGGTAAACGTCACTCAGTTGGCAACCTCGTCGAAAGTTGCGACGGCTGCGTTCGCCGGTGGTGCTTCCAGTGCTGTGGAAACCGGTACGCTGACCATCAGTCAAGGAGCCACGGATTACACCCTTGATATACCTGCTGATTCGACGCTGCAGTCGGTTCGGGACGCCATCAACAGCAAGTACTCGTCCAGCGGTCTGACCGCCAACATCGTGACCGACAGCTTTGGTTCACGCCTGGTGGTCGGCTCGACTAAAACCGGTGCGGGTAATGATATCTCCCTCAGCGGCATTGCCAGCCTCGCAGCTGACGGCGCCGTAGAAATGGTCTCGCCACCTACCGCGACTTCTTCAGGTTCTCTAGGGTTCGCACAGGACGCCAAATTCACCGTAGATGGTCTGGAGATGAGCAGCCCGACCAACAAGCTGGATAACGTGGTCTCGGGCTTGAGTATGACGTTACTCGTCGAGGACACTGGCCCGACAATCGTTACCGTCGCTACCAACACCGACGGCCTGAAAGCTTCGATCCAGAAGTTCGTCGACGCTTATAATGCTGTTGCGAAGGCCGTGACGTCCCTGACCAAGCCGACCACAGATGCTGAGGGTAACTCGGTTCCAGCGGCCTTGACCGGTGACTCGTTGCCTCGCTCGCTTTTGGCGGCCATTCGCGCGCCTTTGTCTGAGACCGGTGCAGGTGACAAGCTGACGGTTCTTTCTCAGTTGGGAATCACCACCAATCAGACGACCGGAACTCTGGATTTCGACAGTGGGAAATTCACCTCTGCGTTGAATGACAAACAGTTGGGTGGGGAGATCCAGACACTGTTTGTAGGTGAGAACGGCCTGCTTGAGCGCATGGATAATGCCATTAAGCCGTACACTGAAGGCAAAACGGGTGTGGGCGGTATCGGGGGCTCAGAGGCTATCCTGACTACTCGCTCCAAGAACCTGGATATCATCAAGACGAAGCTGTTCGAAGATCAGCAGGCTCTTGATCGCCGAATCGAAACCCTTACCGCCGTACTGACCAAAAAGTACAACGACATGGACACCCTGGTCGGCAGGCTGAAAGCCACCGCCAGCAACATCACTTCCATGTTCGAAGCAATGACGGCGCAGCAGAAGAACAGCTGATTTCGCCCGTCGCAAAAAAGCCCGGCAACGTTTTGACAACGTTCCGGGCTTTCGGCTTTTCGATCTAAAGTTTTTTGACGCAGCGTCGATACGCTGTTTATACGAACCGAAGTTTTTTGATGAGGTAGAACATGAATCCGATGTTAGCCCTTCGCCAATACCAGAAGATTGGCGCCCAGGCGCAAACCTCCGAAGCAAGTCCCCATCGTCTCGTGCAGATGCTCATGGAAGGCGGGCTGGACCGTATCGCCCAGGCCAAGGGCGCCATGGAACGCAAGGATGTCGCGAACAAAGGCGTACTGATCAGCAAGGCCATCGGTATCGTGGGCGGCCTGCGTGAGGGCTTGGATCTGGAAAACCAGGCCGAGTCGGTAGCCGAGCTGGATGCCCTTTACACCTACATGATGAAACGTCTCGCCGAAGCCAATGCCAAGACCGATCCGAAGATCCTCGACGAAGTCGCCGATCTGCTCCGCACGGTCAAGGAAGGCTGGGACGGCATCGCGCCACCTGGCCCGCAATTCTGAGGAATATGCTCATGAGTCTTGTCTTGCAGCGAATCGAACAAACCCGTGACGCTTTGGTTGATGCCTTGGCCGAACGAAACTGGGAAGCCATCGGTCAATTGGACCTGGCGTGCCGTTCCTGCATGGAAGACGTCATGAGCGAGTCCGAGGTGGACGAGGCGGCGTTGCGTAACAATCTGGAAGAGTTGCTGGGGGTGTACCGGCAATTGCTGGAGGCGGCGACTGGGGAGCGTCAGGCGATCGTGAACGAAATGTCGCAGGTGCATCAGTCACAGAACGCGGCGAAGGTTTACAACCTGTTCGGATGATTTAATTTTCATTTAATCCGAACAAAGTGCGCCATAAATTTGACTGTGCACGATTTTTTGACTTAACTAGTGGCTGTTTACAGATTTCAGGCGTCTACAGGCATGACAAGTCTGCAAGCGTCTAGCTTGCCCCCAAATTCGGGCACTGAGTTGACTAGGGAAGTTGCTATTGCATGTGGCGTGAAACCAAAATTCTCCTGATCGATGACGACAGCGTCCGCCGCCGCGACTTGGCGGTGATCCTTAATTTTCTCGGCGAAGAAAATTTACCCTGCGGCAGCCATGACTGGCAGCAGGCTGTCGGCGCCTTGTCGTCCAGTCGTGAAGTCATTTGCGTCCTTATCGGGACCGTAAATGCCCCCGCATCGCTTTTGGGCTTGCTAAAGACACTGTCAACCTGGGATGAGTTCCTTCCAGTTTTGCTAATGGGCGAAAATTCTTCCCTGGACTTGCCGGAAGACCAACGCCGCCGGGTACTCTCCACCCTGGAAATGCCGCCGAGCTACAGCAAATTGCTCGATTCGCTGCACCGCGCCCAGGTTTATCGCGAGATGTACGACCAGGCCCGTGAACGCGGCCGGCATCGCGAACCCAATCTTTTCCGCAGCCTCGTCGGCACCAGCCGGGCGATCCAGCACGTGCGCCAGATGATGCAGCAGGTGGCCGACACCGACGCCAGCGTGCTGATCCTGGGCGAGTCCGGCACCGGCAAGGAAGTGGTTGCGCGCAACCTGCATTACCATTCCAAGCGCCGCGAAGCGCCGTTCGTACCGGTCAATTGCGGGGCGATCCCAGCCGAGTTGCTGGAAAGCGAATTGTTCGGTCACGAGAAGGGCGCGTTTACTGGGGCAATCACCAGCCGCGCCGGGCGTTTCGAATTGGCCAACGGCGGCACACTGTTCCTCGATGAAATCGGCGATATGCCGCTGCCGATGCAGGTCAAACTGCTGCGCGTGCTGCAAGAGCGCACGTTCGAGCGCGTGGGCAGCAACAAGACCCAGAGTGTCGACGTGAGGATCATCGCCGCGACTCACAAGAACCTGGAGAGCATGATCGAGGTTGGCAGTTTCCGCGAAGACCTCTATTACCGTCTCAATGTGTTCCCGATCGAGATGGCGCCGCTGCGCGAGCGGGTCGAAGACATTCCGCTGCTGATGAATGAACTGATCTCGCGCATGGAGCATGAGAAGCGCGGTTCGATCCGCTTCAACTCTGCGGCGATCATGTCCCTGTGCCGCCATGGCTGGCCGGGCAACGTCCGCGAGCTGGCCAACCTGGTGGAGCGCATGGCGATCATGCACCCCTACGGCGTGATCGGCGTGGCCGAGCTGCCGAAGAAATTCCGCTACGTCGACGACGAAGACGAGCAAATGGTCGACAGCCTGCGCAGCGATCTTGAAGAGCGCGTGGCGATCAACGGCCATACGCCGGATTTCACCAGCAACGCTCTGCTGCCGCCGGAAGGCCTGGATCTCAAGGATTACCTGGGAGGCCTGGAGCAGGGCCTCATCCAGCAGGCCTTGGACGATGCCAACGGCATCGTGGCGCGTGCGGCGGAACGGCTGCGCATTCGTCGCACGACCCTGGTTGAAAAGATGCGCAAGTACGGCATGAGCCGGCGCGAAGGAGATGAACAGGCGGATGATTGACGCCTGTTTTATAACCGCCTGAATTTCAGGCGGTTTTTTTTCGGCACGGGTATTGCTACAGCCCTCGCAACGTTCCGTTTAACTGACGGTCAGCCAAGCGAGAGAGCACGATGACCCAAGCCGCCCTGATGTCTCCTGTCCCCGAGCCGGGACACATGCCGTCCGCCGAACAGGCTAGCCGGCTTGGACTTGAACAGGCGTTTTCGCTGTTTAACCAGGTGTCCAGCCAGTTGACGGACTCCTACAGCCTGCTCGAAGCCCGGGTCACCGAGCTCAAGGGCGAGCTGGCGGTCGTGAGCGCCCAGCGCATGCAGGAACTGGCGGAAAAAGAACGCCTGGCCAATCGGCTGCAAAATCTCCTCGACCTATTGCCTGGCGGCGTCATTGTCATCGACGCCCACGGTTTCGTGCGTGAAGCCAACCCGGCGGCGTGCGAACTGCTTGGACTGCCGTTGGAAGGCCAGCTCTGGCGCCACGTCATCACGCGCTGCTTCGCTCCGCGAGAAGACGACGGTCACGAAGTCTCCCTGAAGGACGGTCGTCGCCTGTCCATCTCGACCCGTTCGCTGGACGCCGAGCCCGGGCAATTGGTACTTCTCAACGACCTGACTGAAACCCGTCATCTGCAAGATCAGCTAGCCCGCCACGAGCGTCTGTCTTCCCTCGGACGGATGGTGGCTTCGCTGGCCCATCAGATCCGTACGCCATTGTCCGCCGCCTTGCTGTACGCCAGTCATTTGACTGAGCAGCAGTTGCCCATGGAAACCCAGCAGCGCTTTGCGGGCCGCTTGAAAGAGCGTCTGCACGAGCTGGAGCACCAAGTGCGCGACATGCTGGTATTCGCCCGGGGCGAATTGCCGTTGACCGATCGCGTGACGCCCAAGGCATTGCTGCAGTCCTTGCAGGCCGCGGCGTTGACCCATGTGCAGGATCTGCCGATCCGCTGGCAGTGCGACAGCCATGCGGGCGAGATCCTCTGCAATCGCGACACGCTGGTGGGCGCGGTGTTGAACCTGATTGAAAATGCGATCCAGGCCAGCGCCGGTGGCGTCCGCTTGAAAGTCCACCTGTACACCCGTGGCAGCACGTTGCGCCTGTGCGTCAGCGACAATGGTAGCGGTATCGATCCAATCGTGTTGACCCGTCTGGGCGAACCGTTTTTCACCACCAAGACCACCGGGACGGGCCTCGGCCTGACCGTGGTCAAGGCCGTCGCCCGAGCCCATCAGGGAGAATTGCAGTTGCGCTCGCGACCGGGGCGCGGCACGTGTGCGCTGGTCATCCTGCCGCTGTTTTCCAGTGCGCCAGGGGTGGAGTGAAGGCAATGGCAATCAAGGTTTTGCTGGTAGAGGACGATCGCGCCCTGCGCGAGGCGCTCGCCGATACGCTGCTGTTGGCCGGGCATGATCATGCTGCCGTCGGTTCGGCGGAGGAGGCGTTGCAGGCTGTCGCTCGTGAGCCGTTCAGCCTGGTGGTCAGCGACGTCAATATGCCGGGCATGGATGGCCATCAATTGCTCGGTTTGCTGCGGGCGCGCCAGCCTCAGTTGCCGGTCCTGTTGATGACTGCCCACGGTGCGGTCGAGCGTGCGGTGGATGCCATGCGCCAAGGTGCGGCGGATTACCTGGTCAAGCCGTTCGAGCCTAAGGCGCTGCTTGACTTGGTGTCGCGCCATGCCCTGGGCAGTCTCGCCGCCGAAGGTGAGGGCCCGGTGGCCATCGAACCGGCCAGCGCGCAGCTGCTGGAGTTGGCGGCGCGGGTTGCTCGCAGTGATTCAACCGTTCTGATTTCCGGTGAATCCGGGACTGGCAAGGAAGTGCTGGCTCGGTATATCCATCAGCAGTCCCGGCGCGCCAGTGAACCGTTCATTGCCATCAACTGCGCGGCGATTCCCGACAACATGCTCGAGGCGACGTTGTTCGGCCATGAAAAAGGCTCGTTCACCGGCGCCATCGCGGCCCAGGCCGGAAAGTTTGAACAGGCAGACGGCGGCACTATCCTGCTGGACGAAATCTCCGAAATGCCACTGGGCCTGCAGGCCAAGCTGCTGCGGGTATTGCAGGAGCGAGAAGTGGAACGGGTCGGCGCACGCAAGCCCATCAGTCTCGATATCCGCGTGGTGGCGACAACCAACCGCGACCTGGCGGGCGAAGTGGCGGCGGGCCGTTTCCGAGAAGACCTGTATTACCGGCTTTCAGTTTTTCCGTTGGCCTGGCGTCCGTTACGCGAACGCACCGCCGATATCCTGCCGCTGGCCGAGCGTCTCTTGGCCAAGCACGTCAATAAAATGAAGCATGCCACGGCACGGCTGTCCGCCGATGCCCAGGCTTGCCTGATCGCTTATCCGTGGCCGGGCAACGTTCGGGAATTGGATAACGCCATTCAGCGAGCGCTCATCCTGCAGCAGGGCGGCTTGATCCAGCCCGAGGATTTCTGCCTGGCGGGTCCGGTGGCCTGCGCGCCTTTGCCGATTTTGCAGCCGGCGCCGACCGTGGTGCCGCCGATGGACGTGACGGAGTCGGCCGGTGCGTTGGAAGACGACCTGCGTCGACGCGAATTCCAAATGATCATCGACACCCTGCGCGCCGAGCGCGGCCGTCGAAAGGAAGCGGCCGAACGCCTTGGCATCAGCCCCCGGACACTGCGCTACAAGTTGGCCCAGATGCGTGATGCCGGGATGGATGTGGAGGCTTACCTTTTCGCCAGTTGAGCGGTGTGGGCTCGAATATCCCTGTGGGAGCGGGCTTGCCCGCGAAGGCGATCCGTCAGTCACCGTTGCATTGACTGATCCGCCGCCTTCGCGAGCAGGCCTGCTCCCACATGCATTTGTTTTGGCCGGTCATCGAGCTGGCACCCTTGTTGCTAACACCTATGTACCCGCCGAGTAAGTGTCAAAAAAATGCGGGCCGCCAGAGAGAATAGTCCATGAGCCAAGGTATTGAATTTAATCGATTGATGTTGGACATGCGGGCCATGCAAATGGACGCCATGGCCCAGCCGAAATCGGTCGCGGTGCCCCAAGTGGCCGGCAGCAGCTTTTCCGACATGCTCGGTCAGGCCGTCAATAAAGTGAACGATACCCAGCAGGCTTCGAACCAGTTGGCCAGTGCTTTCGAGATTGGCAAAAGTGGCGTCGACCTGACGGACGTAATGATCTCCTCGCAGAAAGCCAGTGTCTCGTTTCAGGCATTGACCCAGGTACGCAACAAACTGGTCCAAGCCTACCAAGACATCATGCAGATGCCGGTTTAAGGAAATTATTGAGTCATGGCAGAAGCAGCCGTTGATAACGTTCCAGCCAAGGCCACTCCGGTAGACGGCAAACCGCCGTTGTTCGGTCTGTCTTTCCTGGAAAACCTCTCCGAGATGACCATGCTGCGTCAGGTGGGCCTGTTGGTCGGCCTGGCTGCCAGTGTGGCGATTGGTTTCGCCGTCGTGTTGTGGTCCCAGCAGCCAGACTACCGTCCGTTGTACGGTAGCCTGGAAGGCATGGATGCCAAGCAAGTCATGGAGACCCTGGCTTCTGCCGACATTCCCTACACCGTTGAACCCAACTCTGGCGCCTTGCTGGTCAAGGCCGACGATGTGGCACGCGCGCGCCTCAAGCTTGCTGCCGCCGGCGTGACGCCGACCGATGGCAATATCGGTTTCGAGATTCTCGACAAGGAGCAGGGCCTGGGCACCAGCCAATTCATGGAAGCGACGCGTTATCGTCGCGGCCTTGAGGGCGAACTGGCGCGCACCATCTCCAGCCTCAACAACGTCAAGGCCGCCCGTGTGCACCTGGCGATTCCGAAAAGCTCGGTGTTCGTGCGCGATGAGCGCAAGCCGAGTGCTTCGGTACTGGTTGAACTGTATTCCGGCCGCTCCCTGGAGCCAGGCCAAGTCGTTGCCATTATCAACCTGGTGGCGACCAGCGTTCCCGAATTGAGCAAGTCGCAAATCACCGTGGTCGACCAGAAGGGCAACCTGCTGTCAGACCAGGCGGAAAACTCCGAATTGACCATGGCCGGCAAGCAATACGACTACAGCCGCCGCATGGAAGGCATGTTCACCCAGCGGGTGCATAACATCCTGCAACCTATCCTGGGCAACGGCCGCTACAAGGCTGAAGTCTCGGCAGATGTGGATTTCAGCGCGGTCGAATCGACGTCCGAGCAGTTCAATCCGGATCAGCCAGCGTTGCGCAGCGAGCAGTCGGTGAATGAACAGCGTACCGCCAGCAATGGTCCGCAAGGCGTGCCGGGTGCCCTGAGCAACCAGCCGCCATCGCCAGCCAGCGCGCCGCAAACCACCGGTGGCGCCACCGCCGCCGCGGGTATGGTGCAGCCCGGCCAGCCGCTGATCGATGCCAATGGCCAGCAGATCATGGACCCGGCCACCGGCCAGCCGATGCTGGCGCCATACCCGGCCGACAAGCGTCAACAATCCACCAAGAACTTCGAGCTCGACCGTTCCATCAGCCACACCAAGCAGCAGCAGGGCCGTTTGAATCGCCTGTCGGTCGCCGTGGTCGTGGACGATCAGGTCAAGGTCAACCCGGCCAACGGCGAAACCAGCCGTGCGCCGTGGAGCGCCGACGAATTGGCGCGCTTCACTCGCCTGGTACAGGACGCCGTCGGTTTCGACGCCAGCCGTGGCGACAGCGTCAGCGTAATCAACGTGCCGTTCTCCCTGGAGCGCGGTGAAGAAATCGCCGACATTCCGTTTTATTCGCAACCCTGGTTCTGGGATGTGGTCAAGCAAGTATTGGGTGTGCTGTTCATCCTGATACTGGTGTTCGGTGTGTTGCGTCCGGTGCTGAACAACATCACCGGTGGCGGCAAGAACAAGCAGTTGGCAGGCTTGGGCGATGTCGAGCTGGGAGGCATGGGCGGCCTGGATGGCGAATTGGCCAACGATCGCGTCAGCCTCGGCGGGCCGCAGAGCATCCTGCTGCCAAGCCCGAGCGAAGGCTACGACGCTCAGTTGAACGCCATCAAGAGTCTGGTGGCAGAAGATCCGGGTCGTGTGGCCCAGGTCGTGAAAGAGTGGATTAACGCAGATGAGTGATAATCGAGCCGCTGTTGCCAAATTGTCCCGGGTCGACAAAGCCGCGATCTTGCTGCTGTCCCTGGGTTCGACCGACGCTGCACAAGTGCTGCGTCACATGGGGCCCAAGGAGGTCCAGCGCGTCGGTGTGGCCATGGCGCAGATGGGCAACGTGCACCGCGAGCAGGTCGAGCAGGTCATGAGCGAGTTCGTCGACATCGTCGGCGACCAGACCAGCCTGGGCGTCGGTTCCGACGATTACGTGCGCAAGATGCTCACCCAGGCCCTGGGCGAGGACAAGGCCAACGGCTTGATCGACCGGATCCTGCTCGGTGGCAACACCAGTGGCCTGGACAGCCTCAAGTGGATGGAGCCGCGCGCGGTGGCCGACGTGATCCGTTACGAGCACCCCCAGATCCAGGCGATCGTGGTGGCGTATCTCGACCCGGACCAGGCCGGCGAAGTGCTGGGCAACTTCGACCACAAGGTTCGCCTCGATATCATCCTGCGCGTGTCGTCGTTGAACACCGTACAGCCGGCGGCCCTGAAAGAATTGAACCAGATCCTCGAGAAGCAGTTCTCGGGCAACTCCAATGCTTCGCGCACCACCTTGGGCGGTATCAAGCGCGCGGCGGACATCATGAACTTCCTCGACAGTTCGATCGAAGGTCAATTGATGGACTCGATCCGCGAAGTCGACGAAGACCTGTCCGGTCAGATCGAAGACCTCATGTTCGTGTTCAACAACCTGGCCGATGTCGACGATCGCGGCATCCAGGCACTGTTGCGCGAAGTGTCCTCCGATGTCCTGGTCCTGGCCCTCAAGGGTTCGGACGAAGGCGTCAAGGAGAAGATCTTCAAGAACATGTCCAAACGGGCGGCCGAACTGTTGCGCGACGACCTCGAGGCCAAGGGCCCGGTGCGCGTCAGCGACGTGGAAACCGCACAGAAGGAAATCCTCACCATCGCCCGCCGTATGGCCGAAGCCGGAGAAATCGTGCTCGGTGGCAAGGGCGGCGAAGAGATGATCTAAGGTCGTTATGTCTGCCAAGAGTGATGATGCACCCAGCGACCTGATCCGCGCCCGGGACGTCGGTGGTTTCGACGTCTGGTCGCTGCCCAGCTTCGACCCCTTTGTGCCCGAGCCCGAGCCGGAACCGGTGGAAGAACTGCCGGAGATGGAGGAAGTGCCGCTGGAGGAAGTCCAGCCACTGACCCTGGAGGAAGTCGAAAGCATTCGCCAGGAGGCCTACAACGAAGGCTTCGCCATTGGCGAAAAAGAAGGCTTCCACAGCACCGCGATCAAGGTCCGCCAGGAAGCCGACGTCGCGCTGACGGCGAAGCTGCGCGCATTGGAATCGCTGATGCTCAACCTGTTCGAGCCCATCGCCGAGCAGGACACTCAGATCGAAAAGTCATTGGTCGGATTGGTGCAGCACATCACCCGCCAGGTGATCCAGCGCGAGCTGGCCATCGATTCGAGCCAGATCGAACACGTCATGCGCGAAGCCCTCAAGCTTCTGCCGCTGGGCGTGGGCAACGTGCGGTTGTACATCAACCCGCAGGACTTCGAGCTGGTCAAGGCCTTGCGCGAGCGCCACGAGGAAACCTGGCGCATCGTCGAGGATGAATCCCTGCTGCCGGGCGGTTGCCGCGTAGAAACCGAGCACAGTCGCATCGACGCGACCATCGAGACACGCATCAGCCAGATCATGGCAAAACTTTTTGACCAACTGCACGAACAGGCCCTGCATCCGGCCCCGGCCGACCTGAGCCTGGATTTGCCGGACGAACCCAAGGCCGCCGTCATCGTCGATCCGGATAGTGCCGAGCCGCTTGTCCCTGCGATGGACGGCCACGATGCGCCTTGAACGAACCAGCTTCGGCAAGCGCCTGGGCAGCTACGCCGAGGCCACCGAACTGGCCGGGCAGCCGATCCTGGAAGGTCGTCTGTTGCGCATGGTCGGCCTGACGCTCGAGGCGGAAGGCTTGCGTGCCGCCATGGGCAGCCGTTGCCTGGTGATCAACGATGACAGCTATCACCCGGTGCAGGTCGAAGCCGAGGTCATGGGTTTCTCCGGCAGCAAAGTATTCCTGATGCCGGTGGGCAGTGTCGCCGGCATCGCCCCGGGTGCCCGCGTCGTGCCGCTGGCCGACACCGGCCGCCTGCCCATGGGCATGAGCATGCTTGGCCGCGTCCTGGACGGCGCCGGGCGGGCCCTGGACGGCAAGGGCGGGATGAAGGCCGAGGATTGGGTGCCGATGGACGGCCCGACGATCAACCCGCTCAAGCGGGACCCCATCAGCGTACCGCTGGACGTGGGCATTCGTTGCATCAACGGTTTGTTGACGGTAGGACGTGGCCAGCGCCTGGGCCTGTTCGCCGGTACCGGCGTGGGCAAGAGTGTGTTGCTGGGCATGATGACCCGCTTTACCGAAGCCGACATCATCGTGGTGGGCTTGATCGGCGAGCGGGGTCGCGAGGTGAAGGAATTCATCGAGCACATCCTCGGTGAAGAAGGGCTCAAGCGTTCCGTCGTCGTGGCTTCGCCGGCGGACGACGCGCCGCTGATGCGCCTGCGTGCCGCCATGTACTGCACGCGCATCGCTGAATATTTTCGTGACAAGGGCAAAAACGTCCTGTTGCTGATGGACTCGCTGACCCGTTTCGCCCAAGCCCAGCGGGAAATCGCCCTGGCCATTGGCGAGCCGCCGGCCACCAAGGGTTATCCACCTTCCGTCTTCGCCAAGCTGCCAAAACTGGTGGAGCGTGCCGGTAACGCGGAGAAGGGCGGTGGCTCCATCACTGCGTTCTATACCGTGCTGTCCGAGGGCGACGACCAGCAAGATCCGATCGCCGACTCGGCCCGTGGCGTGCTCGACGGCCATATCGTTCTGTCCCGGCGCCTGGCGGAGGAAGGGCATTACCCGGCCATCGACATCGAAGCGTCGATCAGCCGGGTCATGCCGTCAGTCATCAGCGCCGAGCACATGAAGCGTGCGCAACAGTTCAAGCAGTACTGGTCCCGTTATCAGCAGAGCCGTGACCTGATCAGCGTAGGTGCCTATGTACCTGGCGGCGATCGTGAGACCGACACGGCCATCAGCCTCTATCCGTCCATGGCGGTGTATCTGCGCCAGGCGCTCAACGACAGCATCGGCATGGGCGCCAGCGAAGCGCACCTGCAAACCATTTTCGCCCCTGTCTCCGGCACGTAACCGATCATGGCCACGAGTCGTGCGGCGCGCCTGGCGCCAGTGGTGGACATGGCGGAAAAGGCCGAGAAGACCGCCGTCCAGCGGCTGGCGTATTTCCAGGGCCAAGTGGCGGTTGCCGAGAGCAAGTTGGCGGATCTCGAGAATTTCAGGCTCGAATACCAGGAGCAGTGGATCGCCCGTGGCAGCCACGGGGTTTCCGGTCAGTGGCTGTTGGGTTACCAAGGGTTCCTGGCACAGTTGGGCACCGCCATCGACCAACAGCGTCAGAGCCTGGTCTGGCATCAGAACAATCTGGAAAAAGCTCGCCAGAGTTGGCAGGAAGCGTTTGCTCGCGTCGAAGGGTTGCGCAAGCTTGTACAGCGTTACATCGACGAGGCGCGGCAATTGGAGGATAGGCGCGAGCAGAAACTGCTGGATGAATTGTCCCAGCGCCTGCCGCGCCAGGATCCGTATTGATAGAGGCGGTGGAGTTTTGTCGGGTAGGTGATTTCAAACCTTGCTCAGACCTCTACCAAGTGCTAAACCTTGTACACGTATGTCCACGACAAGGAAGTGAATATGTCTGTCGTTACCGAAGTGTCTCCTGATGGGCAAAAACTGACGATCTCGATCAAGGGTCGCTTCGATTTTGGCCGCCACCAGGAGTTTCGTGAGTCCTATGAAAAGCTCAATACGAAACCCGAGTCGATCGTGGTGGATTTGAAAGAAGCCACGTACCTCGACAGCTCCGCCTTGGGCATGCTCCTGCTGTTGCGTGATCATGCCGGCGGCGACGAGTCGGATATCCGCGTCGTCAACAGCAGCAGCGACGTCAAGAAAATCCTCGCGATTTCCAATTTCGACAAGCTGTTCGATATCAGTTGATAGCCATGCAATCGTCACCGGAGCCGCTGACGATCCTGATTGCCGAAGACAGTGCCGCTGACCGACTGCTGTTGTCGACCATTGTCCGTCGCCAGGGGCATCAGGTGCTCACGGCGGCCGATGGTGCCGAGGCGGTCGAGGTCTATTCGCAGCAGCGTCCGCACCTTGTGCTGATGGACGCGATGATGCCCGTCATGGACGGCTTCGAAGCGGCCCAGAAGATCAAGCAATTGGCCGGGGACCAGTTGGTCCCGATCATTTTTCTCACCTCATTGACCGAAAGCGAAGGGCTGGCCCGTTGCCTGGAAGCTGGGGGCGATGATTTCCTGGCCAAACCCTATAACCAAGTCATCCTGGCTGCGAAAATCAAGGCCATGGACCGCTTGCGTCGATTGCAGGCGACGGTGGTGGAGCAGCGCGACCTGATCGCCCGGCACCACCACTATCTGCTCAACGAGCAGCGCGTCGCCAAGGCTGTGTTCGACAAGATTGCCCACTCTGGTTGCCTGAGCGCGCCAAACATCCGTTACCTGCAGTCGCCCTATGCCTTGTTCAATGGCGACTTGCTGCTGGCCGCGTTCAACCCAGCCGGCGATATGCATATCCTGCTCGGCGATTTCACCGGGCACGGCTTGCCGGCGGCGGTCGGGGCGATGCCGCTGGCAGAGGTGTTCTACGGGATGACGGCCAAGGGCTACGGCCTGGCGCAAATCCTGCGGGAGATGAATGCCAAGCTCAAGCGCATCCTGCCGGTAGACATGTTCTGTTGCGCGACGCTGCTGAGCATGAGTTTCCAGCGCTGCACCGTGGAAGTCTGGAACGGCGGCATGCCCGACGGCTATCTGCACGACAGCCTTAGCGGTATCCGTACGCCGTTGCCGGCGCAGCATTTGCCGCTGGGTGTGCTGACGCCCCAGTTGTTCGACGATCGCACCGAAGTCCACCCGCTGTCGGTTGGCGATCGGGTGTTCCTGTTGTCCGATGGGGTGATCGAGACCAGCGATCGAGACGATCAGCCGTTTGGCGTGGAGCGCTTGCAGCAAGTGTTCTCGGCCAACCGCGAACCTGACCGTCTTTTCGAGGACATCCAGCAGGCCCTGCTGGATTTTCGCGGCGAGGCCCGTGACGACTTCAGCATGGTCGAGGTGCGGTTGGTCGCGCCGACGCAACTCAACCCGCCCCCACCGGTCTATTCCGATAGCGGCCAGTCCAGCCCGCTGGATTGGTCGGTGAGCTTCGAGTTTCGTGCCCAGACGCTCAAGCGTTTCAATCCGATGCCGTACCTGCTGCAATTATTGTTGGAGGTGCATGGGCTGAGGGCGCAAAGCGGAGCGTTGTACAATGTGTTGTCGGAGCTTTATTCCAACGCCCTGGAACACGGGGTGCTGGGGCTCGATTCAAGCCTGAAGCGTGATGCGACGGGTTTTGCCCGTTATTACCAAGAGCGCAATGTGCGCCTGGACGAGCTGGGTGACGGTCACGTGCGGGTGCATCTGCACGTCACGCCTCAGGGCGATGGTGGCCGGCTGGTCATCGAAGTCGAAGACAGCGGCAAGGGCTTTGATGTCGCCAAGGTGCTGGCGCGGCCGCTGGAGCGGGACCGATTGTCAGGGCGCGGCGTAAGCCTGGTGCGCCAACTCTGCCATCAGGCCTCCTGGTCCGACGATGGTCGCAGTGCGCGCGTGGAGTTTTTCTGGGAGGCTCTGTCATAATCGGGGCCATTCTTGATCAGGGAGCGAACAAGTGAGCGAAATTCATCTGGATCTCGACGTGCTCAGCACGTTGAAGGAAGTCATGGAGGACGGGTATCCGGAACTGCTGGATACTTTTCTCAAGGATTCCGAAGCACGTCTTCGTGTGTTGCATGAGGAGACGGATGCCGAAATGCTGAGCGCCACTGCCCATAGTTTCAAGGGTAGCAGCAGCAATATGGGCGCCATCCGCCTCGCCGAGCTGTGCGGTGAGCTGGAGCAGCGTGCCAGGGAGCCTTCGTTGCGCGGTATCGAGAGCCTGGTCAACGAAATCGATAGTGAGTTCGCACACGTGCGTGCCCTTTGCCGGGAGGAGCGCGAGAGCTTTCACTGCTGAAAATCTTGCCGCTCGGCGCGTTGGCCCGCCCCTTGCATGGTCCTGTCCGACTGCATCTATGATTCCAGTGCAGCGGAGACCATTTTATGCCCGTTACGCCAAATACACTGCTCCAGGCCGCTGCCCAGGCCAAGCCGCAGGCCGCCGTCAATCCACTGGCAGCAGGCCCGGACGCCGGGAATAAAGCCTCCAGCTTTGCGCTGGTCTTCGCCAAGCAGGCGCCCGTCAAATCACCGACGGTGCCTGAGCCCCCGGCAAAACCGATGCGCGACAAGTCGTCCGATAACACCATCAAGAAGGACCCCGACAGTGACACGGCTGCCGCTCCGGAGCCGGCGGTTGCCGATAGCGGCAAACCCTTGCCCGCCGACAAGCCGGCTGCTGCTGATGGCAAGACGGCGGACGATGCCGCTGGCGATACCCCTGAAACGCCTGTTGCGGACGCCACGCCTGTGGATCCGACGCTCGACCCAGCGTTGTTACCAGGCGCAGTGGTTACTGAGGTCGTCGCCGAGGTACTGCCGGCCCCTGTGGCCATCGCGACCGAGGCTCAAGTGACCGCGACGGTAGCGGCTCCCGTTGTTCCGAGCGTGGGTGCCAATGCCTCGGCGCCCGTGACTGATCCAGAGTTCGACCCGCAGGCCGATCCGCTCGATGCATTGCCGGCGTTGCGGTTGGCGATGGAGCAGAGCGGTCATGTATCCGCTTCCAGCCAGGCGCAGCCCAAGGCCGCAGCGCCGGCGTCCCTTGATGGCGAGCCGACCTCGGCCCAGACGTTTGCTGCCGGCATGGCGAGTATGCTCAACGTGCAAGCCGACCAGGACAGCACCGGCGCCGGCAGTGAGGGTGGCGATAAGGCCTTCAGCGGCCTCATCAGCGAAGGCCTCAAGGACCTGACGGCCGCCTCCAGCGATACCCGAGTCGACGACTTTGCCAATCGCCTGGCGGCACTGACCCAGGCCGCCACGCCGAAAACCGCCAACGCAGTACCGGTCAACCAGCCCATCGCCATGAACCAGGGCGGCTGGACCGAGGAAGTGGTCAATCGGGTGATGTACCTGTCGAGCGCCAATCTCAAGGCGGCCGATATCCAGTTGCAACCGGCCGAACTCGGGCGCCTGGATATCCGGGTGAACATGATTCCAGACCAACAGACCCAGGTCACCTTCATGAGCGCCCACTCAGGCGTGCGCGAAGCCCTCGAAGGCCAGATGCATCGGCTGCGCGACAGCTTCGCCCAGCAGGGCATGGGGCAGGTCGATGTTAACGTCTCGGATCAATCCCGCGGCTCGCAGAATCAGGATCAGCAAGCCCAGCAGCAGGCCCAGGCTGGACGCACCACATCCTCCGGCGGGCGAGTGGATTCGGTGGATGAAGAGCTGCCGGCCAGCGCTGCCGAAGTGGCGGTTGGCACCACCAGCGTCATTGGCACCAGCGCAGTCGACTTCTACGCCTGATTCAACGCAACAAACCCTGTGGGAGCGGGCTTGCTCACGAAGGCGGTGTATCAGTCAGCATTAATCTGACTGACGCACCGCCTTCGTGAGGAGGCCCGCTCCCACACTGGTTTCTGCGGTCCTGAAGATTGCGTCAGCTCGCTATTCCAGGCACAGACACTTCTGGCATAACACTTGCTCCAGCCTAGCCATGCAACAGTGAACCCCCCGATTAGTGACGGATTATTGGCATGGCGAAGAGCGAAGCAGCAGCTGTAAAAGACCCCGCAACCAAAGGCAAACTCAAGATGATCATCCTGATCGTGGTGGGCTTGCTCCTGGCCGTGGGTGTTTCCGTCGGGGCGACCTGGTATTTCATGCACAGCGCCCAAAGCAAGCCGGCGGAGGTGGTGGAAGCCGCCCCGGTGGGCAAGCAACCCGCGATTTTCGAACCCATGGCCCCGGCCTTTGTTGCCAATTACACCGTGAACGGTCGTCAACGCTACATGCAGGTGAGCATCACCTTGCAGGGCCGCAATCAAGCCGACCTGGAAGCGTTGCGCGTGCACATGCCGCTGATTCGCAATAATCTGGTCATGCTTTTTTCCGGACAGAGTTTCGACACCCTGGCCACTCCGGTCGGTCAGGAAATGCTGCGTCAGAAAGCCACGGCCAGCGTGCAGGAAGTGGCCCAGAAAGAACTCGGCAAAGTGGTGATCGAACAGTTGCTCTTCACTAACTTCGTATTGCAGTAGGAACACGACATGGCCGTGCAGGACTTGTTGTCCCAGGACGAAATCGACGCGCTGTTGCATGGCGTCGACGACGGCCTGGTGCAGACCGAAAACGCTGCTGAACCGGGCAGCGTCAAAAGCTACGACCTGACCAGCCAGGATCGCATCGTTCGCGGACGCATGCCGACCCTGGAAATGATCAACGAGCGTTTTGCCCGATACACCCGCATCAGCATGTTCAACATGCTGCGCCGCTCGGCCGATGTGGCCGTCGGTGGCGTGCAGGTGATGAAGTTCGGCGAGTACGTGCACTCGCTGTACGTACCCACCAGCCTCAACCTGGTGAAGATCAAGCCGCTGCGCGGCACGGCGCTGTTCATCCTCGATGCCAAGCTGGTGTTCAAGTTGGTGGACAACTTCTTCGGTGGCGACGGTCGTCACGCCAAGATCGAAGGTCGCGAATTCACACCGACCGAGCTACGTGTCGTGCGCATGGTGCTGGAGCAAGCCTTCGTGGATCTGAAGGAAGCCTGGCAGGCGATCATGGAAGTGAACTTCGAGTACATCAACTCGGAAGTGAACCCGGCGATGGCCAACATCGTCGGCCCGAGCGAAGCCATTGTCGTCTCGACGTTCCATATCGAGCTGGACGGTGGCGGCGGCGACCTGCACGTGACCATGCCGTATTCGATGATTGAGCCGGTGCGTGAAATGCTCGACGCTGGTTTCCAGTCGGACCTCGACGACCAGGACGAACGCTGGATCAACGCCTTGCGCCAGGACGTGCTGGATGTCGACGTGCCGATCGGTGCGACAGTCGCCCGGCGCCAGTTGCGACTGCGGGACATCCTGCACATGCAGCCAGGGGACATCATCCCTGTCGAAATGCCGGAAGACATGATCATGCGCGCCAATGGCGTGCCGGCGTTCAAGGTCAAGATGGGCTCTCACAAGGGCAACCTGGCGTTGCAGGTGATCGAGCCGATCGAACGCCGCTGAGCGGTGTCAACTTCTTAAGTTTTCGTTTTTAACTGATTTTTGCCCGCCGAGGAAACATGATGGCTGACGATATGAATACCCAGGATGACCAGGCGCTGGCCGATGAATGGGCTGCGGCCCTGGAAGAAACCGGTGATGCCGGGCAGGCCGACATCGATGCCTTGCTGGCGGCCGACACTGGCAACCACGCTTCCAGCCGTCTGCAAATGGAAGAGTTCGGCAGCGTGCCGAAAAGCAACGAACAAGTGACCCTCGATGGCCCCAACCTCGACGTGATCCTCGACATCCCGGTGTCGATTTCCATGGAGGTTGGCAGCACTGACATCAACATCCGCAACCTGCTGCAGCTTAACCAGGGCTCGGTGATCGAGCTGGATCGCCTGGCCGGTGAACCGCTGGATGTGCTGGTCAACGGCACCTTGATCGCCCATGGCGAAGTGGTGGTGGTCAACGAGAAGTTCGGCATTCGCCTGACGGACGTGATCAGCCCGAGCGAACGCATCAAGAAGCTGCGCTGAATGAAAGGCTTTCTCGCCGCAGCCGTGATGCTGCCGTTCAGCGTGTTGGCGGCCGAGCCGGTAGCCACTGCGGCCGTTGCGCCGGCGAGTGGCAGCGGCATGGCTGGGCAGTTGGCGCAACTGGTGCTGGGCCTGCTGGTGGTGCTCGGGTTGATTTTCTTCCTGGCGTGGATGCTGCGACGCGTGCAACAGGCCGGCCCTGCCGGTAAAGGGCAGGTCATCGACATCGTCGGTTCCCGTGCGCTGGGCCCACGGGATCGGCTGGTGCTGGTGCAGGTCGGCAACGAGCAGATCCTGCTTGGCCTGAGCCCTGGCAGCATCACTGCATTGCATGTCCTCAAGGAGCCAGTGCAGGTGCCCACCACCGAGCAGGCCACGCCCGAGTTTGCCCAACGGCTCATGGAACTGCTGGGAAAAGACCAAAAGGATAAAAAGTAATGCCGTTGCGCATTCTGTTGGCGTTGGCCCTGATGCTGGCCGCGCCGCTGGCGTTCTCCGCCGACCCGCTGTCGATCCCCGCGATTACCTTGGGCACCAACGCCGAAGGCGCGCAGGAATACTCGGTCAGCTTGCAGATCCTGCTGATCATGACCGCGCTGAGTTTCATCCCGGCGTTCGTCATGCTGATGACCAGTTTCACCCGGATCATCATCGTCTTCTCGATCCTGCGCCAGGCCCTCGGCCTGCAACAGACGCCCTCGAACCAGATCCTCACCGGCATGGCGCTGTTCCTGACCCTGTTCATCATGGCGCCAGTGTTCGACCGGGTGAATCAGGATGCGCTGCAACCCTATCTGGCGGAAACCCTCAGTGCCCAGGATGCGGTGGCAAGGGCCCAGGTGCCGATCAAGGATTTCATGCTCGCCCAGACTCGCAGCAGCGACCTGGAGTTGTTCATGCGCCTGTCCAAGCGCACCGACATCGCCAGCCCTGACCAGGCGCCGCTAACCATCCTGGTACCGGCGTTCGTGACCTCCGAACTCAAGACCGCGTTCCAGATCGGCTTCATGATTTTCATCCCGTTCCTGATCATCGACCTGGTGGTCGCCAGTATCCTCATGGCCATGGGTATGATGATGCTGTCGCCGCTGATCATTTCCTTGCCGTTCAAGATCATGTTGTTCGTGCTGGTGGATGGCTGGGCGTTGATCATTGGCACCCTGGCGGGCAGTTTCGGCGGTGTTTAGACCACTTGCGCGGGTAGCACGATATGACGCCTGAAGTAGCGGTAGACCTGTTCCGCGAGGCCCTCTGGCTGACCACCGTGATGGTTGCCATCCTGGTGATCCCGAGCTTGCTGGTGGGCTTGCTGGTGGCGATGTTCCAGGCCGCCACTCAGATCAACGAACAGACGCTGAGCTTCCTGCCGCGCCTGCTGGTGATGCTGGTGACGCTGATTGTCGCCGGTCCCTGGCTGGTGCAAACCTTCATGGAATACATCCTGCAGTTGTACGGCAGTATTCCGCAATTGATCGGTTGACCTGATGTCGATGCTCGCGCTGACGGACACCCAGATCAGTACTTGGGTGGCGTCGTTTATCCTGCCGTTGTTTCGTGTCACCGCCGTGCTGATGAGCATGCCGGTGTTTGGCACGACCTTGGTGCCGGGGCGTGTGCGTTTGTACTTGGCTGTGGCGATCACTGTGGTCATCGCTCCCGGTCTGCCGCCGATGCCGCCGGTCAACGCCCTTGACCTCAGTGCGCTGATGTTGGTGGCCGAGCAGATCCTCATCGGCGTCTTGCTGGGCTTTTCGCTGCAGTTGTTTTTCCAGGCGTTCGTGGTGGCCGGGCAGATCATTTCGATCCAGATGGGCATGGCGTTCGCCTCCATGATCGATCCCACTAACGGCGTCAACACTGCTGTCATTGGGCAATTCCTGACGATGTTGGTGACGTTGCTGTTCCTTGCCATGAACGGGCATCTGGTGGTGTTCGAGGTCTTGACCGAGAGCTTCACGACGATGCCGGTGGGTAGCGCGATGCTGGTCAATCATTTCTGGGACATTGCCGGCAAGCTCGGCTGGGTCCTTGGCGCGGCAATGTTGCTGGTGTTGCCGGCGATCACGGCGCTGCTGGTCGTCAACATCGCTTTCGGCGTGATGACCCGGGCGGCACCGCAGTTGAACATTTTCTCCATCGGCTTCCCGCTGACCCTGGTGTTGGGCATGGTGATTTTCTGGGTCAGCCTCGGGGACATCCTCAACCAGTACCAGCCGCTGGCCACCCAGGCCTTGCAGTTGTTACGCGACATGGCACAGGCGCGCTAAACCATGGCCGAGAGCGAAAGCGGTCAGGACAAGACAGAAGACCCCACGGAGAAGCGCAAGAAAGAATCCAGGGAAAAGGGGGAAATTGCGCGCTCCAAGGAGCTCAATACCCTGGCGATCATGTTGGCCGGTGCCGGTGGCTTGCTGATTTATGGCGGTGGGCTGGCGTTGGATCTGCTGGAAATCATGCGCCTGAATTTTTCGCTGCCACGGGAAGTGCTGTTATCCCCCGGTACCATGGCGCAACATCTGCTGCATTCGGGCAAGATCGCGCTTCTGTCGATGCAGCCCATCCTGATTTTTTTATTGCTCGCTGCTTTTATCGGTCCGATTTCCCTTGGTGGATGGCTATTCGCCGCCGGTAGCCTAGCGCCCAAGTTCAGCCGGATGAACCCGGCCGCTGGCATCAAGCGCATGTTTTCCACAACTGCGTTGATGGAGCTGCTCAAAGCCTTCGGGAAATTTCTCCTGGTGCTGTTTGTTGCCTTGATGGTGCTGCAAGCCGATATCGACGACCTGCTGCGCATCGCCCACGAACCGTTGGAACAAGCCATTATCCACAGCGTTCAACTGGTGGGTTGGAGCACGTTGTGGATGGCTTGCGGCTTGATTCTCATCGCCGCCATCGACGTGCCGATCCAGCTCTACCAGAGCAAGCAGAAATTGATGATGACCAAGCAGGAAGTGCGCGATGAGTACAAGGACTCGGAGGGCAAGCCGGAGGTCAAGCAGCGGATCCGCCAGTTGCAGCGCGAGGTCTCCCAGCGGCGGATGATGGCGGCGATTCCCGACGCCGACGTGGTTATTACCAACCCAACCCATTATGCCGTTGCGCTCAAGTACGATCCCGACAAAGGCAACGCCCCGGTTCTTTTGGCCAAGGGCAGCGATTTCCTGGCGTTGAAGATCCGCGAGATCGCCGTCGCCAACGAAGTGATGCTGCTCGAATCCCCGGCCTTGGCGCGGTCGATTTATTACTCCACGGAGCTCGACCAGGAAATCCCCGGAGGCCTGTACTTGGCCGTGGCCCAGGTGCTGGCCTACGTCTACCAGATCCGCCAGCACCGCGCGGGCAAGGGCAAGCGTCCGGAGCCGCTCAAGGACCTGCCGATCCCGCCGGATCTGCGGCGCGATTCCTGAGTCGACCGATTGTCGCAAGAATCGGCGCTGGACTGTTGTGGCGACAGTATCTTACTGCGTTGGGTCGTTCCGTCTCTACTGTCAGGACTGTCAGGACTGACAGTAGACGGCAGCGTTCTCTGTCCCTGTAATGGGTTCTCGACCAATCATCACAAGAGACCATGACATGACTAAGCCCCCGTGCCCGCGTCCGCCACCGCTCCCGCTCTCGCTCCAGAATCGTGAGGGCAAGGACCGCCCGATTAAAAATCTAAGGGGCATGGCGCTGGAATTCGTGGCGGGGACGGTTAAACGCAGTCCGGATAGAAAGAGCATCAACTGTCAGTTCACGTTCGACATGGTGCTGGAATTCAAGAACTTCAAGGAAGCGGCCAATAGTTGGTTGCCTGATTATCTAGACCATGAGGAAAATGCCATCCGGCCTGAACTGCTTGGCTTGGCCTATCACAATTCATTCAATTATCTTGCTGGTCAAGCTGGCCGTATCAATAGCAGCGAAGCCTTGTTCAAGCTGTTTGACAATCCTCGAGACTATATCAGTGAGTGGTGGGGGAGCGCCCTGAAGTGGTGTTATCGCCTACCGGATTTTCAGATCGTTGAAGGCAAATTGCGGATCTTCGCGGGCACGTACTTTGAGAAGTGGGATGGATCGAATATCTCGATCGCTGAGCTTCCGCTCATTCCCTTTGAATGGGCACTCAACGTAATGGAGGGCCACGAAAAAAAATCGTCCGACAAGCCTTCGTCCGACTCCGTGGCGCCAGGTTCAGTGGTTACGTTCATGTACATGAGCGAGGACAAGGTTCTAGTCGATGGCTCGTTAATGTTCAGGGGAACGCGGTACGTCAGGGCCTGGGAGTTGGGTTCGGAGGACATTACGCCGGAGCAAATACTGATAGCGCAATGATCGCCCGATGCGTCGAGCGGCTATGAATGCGTGCTGTTGAGAAAGTTGGAAAGCTTCTTGCAATACCCCGTCTGCGCCCCTTCCGGGCGTCAAAAGTTTGCTTCACAGGAACGGGGAATATTGGTGGATCGCTCTCAGTTACTCAGCACCGCGCGCAGCAACGTAGCAGACCTCAGCCGGGGTAATGTGGGCGTGCCGCTGTTGCTGCTGGTCATGCTCGCCATGATGATGTTGCCGGTGCCGCCGTTCCTGCTGGACGTGTTCTTCACGTTCAACCTCGCCCTGTCGATCGTGGTGCTGCTGGTGTGCGTATATGCCTTGCGCCCACTGGATTTCGCCGTCTTCCCGACCATCTTGCTGGTGGCGACGCTGTTGCGCCTGGCGCTGAACGTGGCATCCACCCGGGTGGTGATGATTCATGGCCACGAGGGCCACGCCGCCGCCGGTAAGGTGATCCAGGCCTTCGGTGAGGTGGTGATCGGCGGCAATTACGTGGTCGGTATCGTGGTCTTCGCGATTTTGATGATCATCAACTTCGTCGTGGTGACCAAGGGCGCCGGGCGGATTTCCGAAGTGAGCGCGCGTTTCACCCTCGATGCGATGCCCGGCAAGCAGATGGCGATCGACGCCGACCTCAACGCTGGCCTGATCGACCAGGGCCAAGCCAAGACCCGTCGCCTGGAAGTCGCCCAGGAAGCCGAGTTCTACGGGTCCATGGACGGTGCCAGTAAATTTGTCCGCGGCGACGCCATCGCCGGCCTGCTGATTCTCTTCATCAACCTGATTGGCGGCATGGCCGTCGGTATCTTCCAACACGGCATGACCTTCGGCGACGCCGGCAAGGTCTACGCCTTGCTGACCATTGGTGACGGTTTGGTGGCGCAATTGCCATCACTGTTGTTATCCACAGCGGCGGCAATCATGGTGACGCGTGCTTCGGGCTCCGAAGACATGGGCAAGCAGATCAACCGTCAGATGTTCGCCTCGCCCAAGGCCCTTGCCGTGGCGGCCGGCCTGATGGCGGTGATGGGCCTGGTGCCGGGGATGCCCCACTTTTCTTTCCTGAGCATGGCGGCCTTGGCCGCAGGTGGCGCCTACCTGTTCTGGAAAAAACAGAATGTGCAGAAGGTCCAGGCGCTGGAAGAGGTCAAGCGTCAGCAGGAGCTGCTGCCGTCGCCGGCCCGCGCCATGGAAACCAAGGAGCTGGGCTGGGATGACGTAACCCCGATCGACATGATCGGCCTGGAAGTCGGCTATCGCCTGATTCCCTTGGTCGACCGCAACCAGGGTGGTCAATTGCTGGCGCGGATCAAGGGCGTGCGCAAGAAGCTGTCCCAGGACTTGGGCTTCCTGATGCCCACCGTTCATATCCGCGATAACCTCGACCTGGCACCGAGCGCCTATCGCTTGACGCTCATGGGCGTGATCCTGGCCGAAGCCGAGATCTACCCGGACCGCGAGCTGGCGATCAACCCCGGGCAGGTCTACGGTTCGCTCAATGGCATTACCGCCAAGGATCCGGCTTTCGGCCTGGAAGCGGTGTGGATCGAAATCAGCCAGCGGGCCCAGGCGCAGTCCCTCGGTTATACCGTGGTGGACGCCAGCACGGTCGTGGCGACCCACTTGAACCAGATTCTTTACAAGCATTCCAGCGAGCTGATTGGTCACGAAGAAGTCCAGCAATTGCTGCAAGTACTGGCCAAGGGCTCGCCGAAGCTGGCCGAAGAGCTGGTGCCGGGTGTGGTTTCGCTGTCGCAATTGCTCAAGGTATTGCAGGCGCTGCTGGCCGAACAGGTTCCGGTGCGCGATATCCGCAGCATTGCCGAAGCGATCGCCAACAACGCTTCGAAGAGTCAAGATACCGCCGCTCTGGTGGCTGCGGTGCGGGTTGGCGTATCCCGCGCAATCGTCCAAAGCATTGTAGGCACTGAGTCTGAGCTGCCTGTGATCACTCTGGAGCCAAGGTTGGAACAGATATTGCTCAATAGTCTGCAGAAGGCAGGACAAGGCTCGGAAGAGGGTGTTCTGCTGGAGCCAAGCATGGCCGAGAAGCTGCAGCGTTCGCTGATCGACGCAGCCCAGCGGCAAGAGATGCAAGGCCAGCCAGTGATCCTGCTGGTGGCCGGTCCGATTCGAGCGATGCTCTCGCGATTCGGGCGCCTCGCGGTCCCGGGGCTGCATGTGCTGGCGTACCAGGAAATACCGGACAACAAGCAAGTGACCATCGTTGCGACAGTAGGGCCCAACGGCTGAGGTAGTGGTTTATGCAAGTGAAGCGTTTTTTCGCCGCCGATATGCGTCAGGCCATGAAACTGGTTCGTGACGAGCTGGGCGCTGAAGCAGCCATCATCGGCAACCGTCGTATCGCCGGCGGTGTCGAGCTGACGGCGGCCCTGGATTACAAATTGTCGGCGCTGGCCCCGCGCGTTCCAAACATGGAACTCGAGGACGAGCTGCGCAAGACCCAGTCGCGCATCGCCAGCGCCCAGGCCGAGCTGAGCCTGCGCGCCAGCGAAGGCACGGGCAGCGCGGGCACCAATCGTCAATTGTTCGCCGGCCAGCCCTTGACCGCAGGCCTGCCGCTGACCGCTGCCGAACCGCTGATCGAGCCGACGCCGGCCGAGCCGCGTCGTCCGGCACCCGCGCCAGCCGCCCCGGCCCCAGGCGTTGATCCGCGTGCCCTGGACTCGATGCGCTTCGAACTCAACAGCCTGCGCGAGTTGATGGAAGTCCAGCTCGGTTCGCTGGCCTGGAACCAACTGCAAGGCAGCCGTCCGGCCCAGGCCAACCTGTGGCGTCGCCTGCAACGCATTGGCTTGTCCGGCCCGTTGGCGCGCGACCTGCTGGCCCTGATCAACGACATCGACGAGCCTCGCCAGGCCTGGCGCATGTTGCTGGCTCACCTGGCGCGGATGATCGCCACGCCGGAAATCGAGCCACTGGAGGAGGGCGGAGTGATTGCCATGGTCGGCCCGGCCGGCATGGGCAAGACCACGACCCTGGCCAAGCTCGCGGCCCGTTATGTACTCAAGTACGGCGCCCAGAGCATCGCCCTGGTGAGCATGGACAGTTTCCGCATCGGCGCCCAGGAGCAACTCAAGACCCTGGGTCGGATCCTCAACGTGTCGGTGACCCATGTGGATCCGGGTCAATCCCTGGCCCAGGCGCTGGAGCCGCTGATGCGCAAACGCGTCGTGCTGATCGACACCGCCGGCCTGCAAGCCAGCGATCCGGCCCTGCGCATGCAGCTGGAAAGCCTGGCCGGGCGTGGCATCAAGTCAAAAAATTATCTCGTGTTGGCAACCACCAGCCAGAAACAGGTTCTAACCGCCGCATACCACAGCTACAAACGCTGCGGGCTGGCCGGCTGCATCCTGACTAAGCTGGACGAAACGGCAAGCCTGGGCGAGGTGTTGAGCCTGGCGATCGGTCATGAACTACCGGTGGCCTACCTGACCGACGGGCCGCGGATCCCGGATGATTTGCATCTGCCGCGCCGTCATCAACTGGTCAGTCGTGCCGTGAGTGTGCAAATGCAGGAAGAACCCAGCGAAGAAGCCATGGCTGATATGTTCGCTGACATCTACCACAGCCCGACCAAGCAGGTTGGCTGAGGTAATCATGAATATTTTTTGTACCTACATCGATGGTCTGCCATGCATTGTTCCGAGTGAACGCGCAGCCAGTAATGTGGCCTCCGTCTAAGTAAGACAAGGTAAAGAACGAACATGGGCAGCATGCATCCCGTACAGGTGATCGCGGTGACCGGCGGCAAAGGTGGCGTCGGGAAGACTAACGTGTCAGTGAACTTGTCCCTGGCTCTGGCAGAGCTTGGCCGACGGGTCATGCTGCTGGACGCCGACCTGGGCCTGGCGAACGTCGACGTGCTGCTGGGGCTCACACCCAAGCGCACGCTGGCGGACGTGATTGAAGGGCGCTGTGAGTTGCGCGACGTGCTGTTGCAGGGCCCCGGCGGGATTCGCATCGTGCCGGCCGCCTCCGGCACCCAGAGCATGGTGCACCTGACGCCTGCGCAGCACGCCGGCCTGATCCAGGCGTTCAGCGACATCGGTGACAACCTCGATGTGCTGGTGATCGACACGGCTGCCGGTATCGGTGACTCGGTGGTCAGTTTTGTCCGCGCCGCCCAGGAAGTCTTGCTGGTGGTCTGCGACGAACCGACGTCGATCACCGACGCCTACGCCCTGATCAAACTGCTTAACCGCGACTATGGCATGAACCGCTTCCGCGTCCTGGCCAACATGGCCCAGAGCCCACAGGAAGGACGCAACCTGTTCGCCAAGTTGACAAAGGTCACGGACCGCTTCCTGGACGTCGCCCTACAATACGTCGGCGCAGTGCCTTACGACGAAAGTGTACGCAAGGCGGTCCAGAAGCAACGTGCCGTTTATGAAGCTTTTCCACGTTCCAAATGCGCGCTGGCGTTCAAGGCGATCGCCCAGAAAGTCGATACCTGGCCTCTGCCGGCCAACCCACGCGGGCATCTGGAATTTTTCGTCGAGCGTCTCGTGCAACAAACAGCAGGGCCCGTGTTATGACAGCCAGCGGTTACAACCATCTCTACAAAAAATCGGCACGGGACGCCCAGTACGAGTTGATCGAGCGTTACGCGCCCCTGGTCAAGCGCATCGCCTATCACTTGCTGGCGCGCTTGCCGGCCAGTGTGCAGGTCGAGGACTTGATCCAGGCGGGCATGATCGGCCTGCTCGAAGTGTCGAACAAATACGACGCGAGCAAGGGCGCCAGCTTCGAGACATACGCCGGTATCCGCATCCGCGGGGCGATGCTCGATGAAGTCCGCAAGGGCGACTGGGCGCCGCGTTCGGTGCATCGCAATACGCGCATGGTCAGTGATGCGATTCGCGCGATTGAAGCGAAAACCGGACGAGACGCTAAAGATCACGAAGTTGCAGCCGAACTCCAGTTGAGTCTCGATGATTATTACGGGATTTTGAACGATACCTTGGGCAGTCGCCTGTTCAGTTTCGACGACCTGTTGCAGGACGGCGAGCACGAAGGGCTGCACGAGGATAACGCGAGTGCTCACATGGAGCCGTCGCGTGACCTGGAAGATGAGCGTTTCCAGAGCGCGCTGGCGGATGCGATCGCCAATTTGCCGGAGCGTGAGCGACTGGTCTTGGCGCTGTACTACGACGAAGAGCTGAACCTCAAGGAAATCGGTGAGGTCCTGGGGGTCAGCGAATCGCGGGTCAGCCAGTTACACAGCCAGTGCGCGGCCCGCTTGCGGGGGCGTTTGGGGGAGTGGCGAGCGCGCTGACGAGCAGTGTGGGGACACTGCGAACGAGGCTGGCATGGCACGCGCCGGGCCAGTCTCCACCCGTTGTGCTCCAGACCGTTGTCGAGTGTTGTGCCGGATTGATTGAAATGGCGCGTCCAGGTGCTGGGCGCGTTTAAGACTGCTTGGAGGTCGAATTGGACAAGAACATGAAAATCCTCATCGTTGATGACTTCTCAACGATGCGGCGGATCATAAAAAACCTGTTGCGTGACCTCGGGTTCACCAACACGGTCGAGGCCGACGATGGCACTACCGCCATTCCGGTCCTCAACAGCGGGAGCATCGACTTTCTGGTGACTGACTGGAACATGCCTGGCATGACCGGTATCGACTTGCTGCGCCACGTGCGCGCCGATGAAAAACTCAAGCACCTGCCGGTGCTGATGGTCACTGCCGAAGCCAAGCGCGAGCAGATCATCGAAGCCGCCCAGGCCGGTGTTAACGGCTATGTGGTCAAACCCTTCACGGCCCAGGCGTTGAAAGAGAAGATCGAAAAAATCTTCGAACGCATCGGTTAACGGCGCCACGGGGGAGCTATGGACAACGAATCTTCAATGGGCGATTTCGAATCGACCCTGAAAAAACATGCCCGCGAACTGGTCGACAGCCTTGAAAAGGGCCGCTTCGGCGATGCGGTTCAAATGATTCATGAGCTCAACCAGACCCGGGATCGTGGTCTGTACCAGGAAGTCGGCAAGCTCACCCGTGAACTGCACAGCGCGATCGTCAATTTCCAGATCGATCCGAACATGCCGCAGGCCGAGGAAGTCTCGCAGATCACCGACGCCACCGAGCGCCTGGGTTATGTGGTCAAGCTGACCGAAGCCGCGGCCAACCGCACCATGGACCTGGTGGAAAGCGCAACGCCCCTGGTCAACGGCCTGAGCGAGGAAGCCCAGGCGTTGAGCACCGATTGGGGACGGTTCATGCGTCGCGAAGTCGGCGCCGAGGAATTTCGCGAACTGGCCCGTCGGGTCGACGGATTCCTGGCGCGCAGCAGCACCGAGAACCGCGCCGTGGCCGGCAACCTCAACGACATTTTGCTGGCCCAGGACTATCAAGACCTGACCGGCCAAGTGATCAAGCGCGTGACCCAGTTGGTCACCGAAGTTGAAAGCAATTTGCTCAAGCTGGTGTTGATGGCAAGCCAAGTGGATCGCTTTGCCGGCATCGAACACGACCGCGCGGCGATACTTGCTGAAAAAGATCCACAAAAACATCTCTCTCAGGGTGAAGGTCCGCAAATTCATGCCGATAAAAGAGAAGACGTTGTGTCCGGTCAGGACGATGTGGACGATTTGTTGTCCAGCCTTGGATTTTGAGTTTTAGCCCTATTTTAGGAGCAGCCATTAATGAGCTTCGGCGCCGATGAAGAGATCCTTCAGGATTTCCTGGTTGAGGCCGGCGAGATTCTAGAGCAACTGTCCGAACAGCTGGTCGAGCTGGAAAGCCGACCTGATGATGCGGATCTGCTCAATGCAATTTTTCGCGGTTTCCACACTGTAAAAGGAGGCGCCGGCTTCCTCCAGCTCAACGAGCTGGTGGAGTGCTGCCACATTGCCGAGAACGTGTTCGACATCCTGCGCAAGGGTGAGCGTCGCGTCGACTCGGAGCTGATGGACGTGGTGCTCGAAGCCTTGGATGCGGTCAACAGCATGTTCAGCGAAGTGCGCGAGCGCTCGCCGATCACCCCAGCCACCCCCGAGCTGCTCGCCGCGCTGTCGCGCCTGGCCGAGCCGCAGTCGGCTGACGAAGCCGCGCCGGCTGCCGAGCCTGTGGTTGAAGAGCCGGTTGCCGAAGAATCGGGTGACATTACCGATCACGAATTCGAATCGCTGCTGGACTCGCTGAGCGCCGTCAAGGCCGAAGCCGAGGCTCCGGCCGCACCTGCTGCGCCAGCCGCCAATGCCGCTGCCAGCGATGAAATTACCGACGATGAGTTCGAGTCGCTGCTCGACCAACTGCACGGCAAGGGCCAGTTCGCCGCCGATGCGGTCGCGGCCCCGGCTGCCCCGGCTGCGCCAAAGGCAGCGGGTGATGACTCGGACATTACCGATGACGAATTCGAAGCCTTGCTCGACCAGTTGCACGGCAAGGGCAACTTTGCCGTCGATGCACTGGACTCGGCCATCGCTTCGGCGCCGACGCCGGCCAAGCCAGCGGCCGCGGCAGCCGGTAGCGATCTGATCAGCGACCACGAATTCGAATCGCTGCTCGACGAACTGCACGGCAAGGGCAAGTTCAGCGAAGTGGGTGCGGCTGCCGCTGCGCCTGCCGCTGCCGCCACTGCCGCGCCCGCCGCCAAGGCCGCGCCGAAGCCGGCTGCCAAGGCAGCGGAACCGAAAGCTGAAACACCCAAGCCTGCCGCCGCAGCGGCGCCTGCCCCTGCTCGGGCTCCTTCCGCCGCGCCCGCCGAAAAACCGGCCAGCGAAGCCGAGACCACCGTTCGGGTCGACACCGCGCGCCTGGACGAGATCATGAACATGGTCGGCGAACTGGTGCTGGTGCGTAACCGCCTGGTGCGCCTGGGCCTCAACAGCCAGGACGAAGCCATGTCCAAGGCCGTGTCGAACCTCGACGTGGTCACGGCCGATTTGCAGACCGCGGTCATGAAGACCCGGATGCAGCCGATCAAGAAAGTCTTCGGGCGCTTCCCGCGCCTGGTTCGTGACCTGGCTCGCCAGCTCAAGAAAGAAATCAACCTGGAATTGGTGGGTGAAGAGACCGACCTGGACAAGAACCTTGTCGAGGCCCTGGCCGACCCGCTGGTCCACTTGGTGCGTAACGCGGTCGACCACGGCATCGAGTCGCCGGAAGAGCGCGAAGCCTCGGGCAAGGTCCGTAGCGGCAAGGTGATCCTAGCCGCCGAGCAGGAGGGTGACCACATCCTGCTGTCGATTTCCGACGACGGCAAAGGCATGGACCCGAACGTCCTGCGTGCCATCGCCGTGAAGCGTGGTGTGATGGACAAGGATGCCGCCGACCGCCTGAGCGACACCGAGTGCTACAACCTGATCTTCGCCCCGGGCTTCTCGACCAAGACCGAGATCTCCGACGTGTCGGGCCGTGGCGTGGGCATGGACGTGGTGAAGACCAAGATTTCCCAGCTCAACGGTTCGATCAACATTTACTCGACCAAGGGGCAGGGCTCGAAGATCGTCATCAAGGTCCCATTGACCCTGGCGATCATGCCGACCCTGATGGTGATGCTGGGCAACCAGGCGTTCGCTTTCCCGCTGGTCAACGTCAACGAGATTTTCCACCTCGACCTGTCGCGTACCAACGTCGTCGACGGGCAGGAGGTGGTCATCGTGCGGGACAAGGCGCTGCCGCTGTTCTACCTCAAGCGCTGGCTGGTCAGCTCCGCCGCCCATGTGGAACAGGGCGAAGGCCATGTGGTGATCCTATCGGTAGGTACCCAGCGGATCGGCTTTGTCGTCGACCAGTTGGTGGGCCAGGAAGAAGTGGTCATCAAGCCGTTGGGCAAGATGCTCCAAGGCACCCCGGGCATGTCCGGCGCCACCATCACCGGCGACGGTCGCATCGCATTGATTCTCGATGTGCCGAGCATGCTCAAGCGTTACGCCGCCCGGCGTATTTGATTCTGGAGGGGCGCGGCCCAGGGCCGCGTCTCGTCTAACGGAGTGTTTATGGTAGTTAAAGTCCTGGTGGTGGACGATTCGGGGTTTTTCCGTCGCCGCGTCTCGGAAATTCTTTCGGCGGACACGAGTATTCAGGTCGTCGGTACCGCGACTAACGGCAAAGAGGCGATCGATCAGGCCCTGGCCCTCAAGCCGGACGTGATCACCATGGACTACGAGATGCCGATGATGGACGGCATCACGGCCGTGCGGCATATCATGCAGCGCTGTCCGACCCCGGTCTTGATGTTCTCCTCCCTGACCCACGAAGGCGCCCGGGTGACCCTCGATGCGCTGGACGCCGGGGCGGTGGACTTCCTGCCGAAAAACTTCGAAGACATCTCGCGCAACCCGGACAAGGTCCGCCAGTTGCTGTGCGAGAAGGTCCACAGCATTTCCCGCAGCAATCGCCGCGTCAGTGCCTACAGCGCACCGGCGCCAGCGCCGACGGCTGCGCCAACGCCACCGCCTGCGCCTTCTGCGTCGAGCAGTTTCAATCCGGCGCCGGCTCGCAGTGCTCCGGCTCCGGCGCCCGCTCGCCCGGCGCCAGCCAGCCCGTCGTCGCCAGCGCCCAAGCGCAAGGCCTACAAACTGGTCGCCATCGGCACCTCCACGGGCGGCCCGGTGGCATTGCAACGGGTCCTGACCCAGCTGCCCGCGAATTTCCCGGCGCCGATCGTATTGATCCAGCACATGCCCGCCGCGTTCACCAAGGCGTTCGCCGAGCGCCTGGACAAGCTCTGCCGCATCAGCGTCAAGGAAGCCGAGGATGGCGACATCCTGCGGCCAGGCCTGGCGCTGTTGGCGCCGGGTGGCAAGCAAATGATGATCGATGGTCGTGGCGCGGTGAAAATCCTGCCGGGCGACGAGCGCTTGAACTACAAGCCTTGCGTGGACATCACTTTCGGTTCTGCGGCGAAATCCTACGGCGACAAAGTTCTGGCGGTTGTGCTCACCGGTATGGGTGCCGACGGTCGCGAAGGCGCGCGCCTGCTCAAACAGGGCGGCAGCGCGATCTGGGCCCAGGACGAAGCCAGCTGCGTCATCTATGGCATGCCCATGGCGATCGTCAAGGCCGACCTGGCCGACGCGGTCTACAGCCTGGACGACATGGGTAAACATCTGGTCGAGGCGTGCCTGTAATGGATGTGCTCAGCCTGATCGGCATCATCATGGCGTTCGTCGCCATCATTGGTGGCAATTATCTGGAAGGCGGTCATCTCGGTGCACTGGCCAACGGCCCGGCTGCGTTGATCGTAATCGGTGGCACCGTCGGCGCTGCGCTGTTGCAGTCGCCCATGAGCGCGTTCAAGCGGGCCATGCAAGTCCTGGTGTGGATTCTGTTTCCGCCTCGCGTCGACCTGGCCGGTGGCATCGACCGCGTAGTGAACTGGAGCCTGACCGCTCGCAAGGAAGGCCTGCTGGGTCTGGAAGGGGTGGCCGATGCCGAACCCGACAGCTACTCGCGCAAGGGTCTTCAATTGCTGGTGGACGGCGCCGAACCCGAAGCGATCCGCAGCATCCTGGAAGTGGATTTCTACACCCAGGAAAGCCGTGACATCGAAGCGGCCAAGGTGTTCGAGAGCATGGGCGGCTATGCGCCTACCATCGGTATCATCGGTGCGGTCATGGGTCTGATCCATGTGATGGGCAACCTGGCCGACCCGTCGCAACTGGGCAGCGGCATTGCCGTGGCCTTCGTCGCGACCATCTACGGCGTGGCGAGCGCCAACCTGGTGTTGCTGCCGATCGCGGCCAAGCTCAAGTCCATCGCGTTGCGCCAGTCGCGCTATCGCGAAATGCTGCTGGAAGGGATCCTGTCGATCGCCGAAGGTGAAAACCCGCGTTCCATCGAGTTGAAGCTCCAGGGCTTCATGGACTGATGGAGGATATGGAATATGGCGCGTCGCAGACATCGTGAAGAACACGTCAACCATGAACGCTGGCTGGTTTCCTACGCCGACTTCATCACGCTGCTGTTCGCCTTTTTCGTGGTCATGTATTCGATCTCTTCGGTCAACGAAGGCAAATACAAGGTCATTTCCGAAGCGCTGATTGGCGTCTTCACTGACTCGGACCGCGCCCTCAAGCCGATTCCCATTGGTGACGAACGTCCGAAGACGACGACCCCGGCCAAGCCGCTGGTCAAGGACAGCGAGCAGGTCGACGCCGGCATTGCCGGTGGCAGCGATCCGTTGAAGAGCATTGCCGAAGATATCAGCGCGGCGTTCGGCGACCTCATCAGTTCCAACCAGATGACCGTGCGTGGCAACGAGTTGTGGGTCGAGATCGAACTCAACTCCAGCCTGCTGTTCGGCAGTGGCGATGCCATGCCCAGCGATATGGCGTTCAACATCATCGACAAGGTGGCGGCGATCCTGAAACCGTTCGACAACCCGATCCACGTCGAAGGCTTCACCGATGACCAGCCGATCCGCACTGCGCAATACCCCACCAACTGGGAGTTGTCTTCGGCCCGTTCGGCCAGCATCGTGCGCATGCTCGCCATGCAGGGCGTTAATCCGGGCCGCCTCGCGTCGGTGGGGTATGGCGAGTTCCAGCCGGTGGCCAATAACGCCACGGCCGAGGGCCGCGCGCGCAACCGTCGGGTGGTGCTGGTGGTGTCGCGCAACCTCGATGTGCGTCGCAGCCTGACCGGTACCGGCACTGCCAATGCAAAACCGGATGCGGCATTGAAGCGGGCTGGCACACAAACTGCACCGACCCCGGTCAAGTCGCCGGATAGACAGAACGCCGTCAATTCTACGTCACCGGCTTTATAACCGAGCTATTTCTCGGTCGGGCCCGTCTCGACCGGGAGGAACGATCCGAATGAGAGTCTGGGCAGTCGCCAATCAAAAAGGTGGTGTGGGCAAAACCACATCCTCCATCGCTTTAGCCGGTTTGCTGGCCGAGGCGGGCAAGCGCGTGGTCATCGTCGATCTGGACCCCCATGGCTCGATGACCAGTTATTTCGGCTACGATCCCGACAGCCTGGAACACAGCAACTACGACTTGTTCCTGCACAAGGGCAGCGTGCCCGAAGGCTTGCCGGGACAATTGCTGCTGTCCACCAGCGACGAGCGGATTTCGCTGCTGCCATCGAGCACGGCCCTGGCCACCCTGGAGCGCCAATCGCCTGGCCAGAGTGGCCTGGGCCTGGTGATCGCCAAGAGTCTGGCGCAGCTGTGGCAGGATTTCGATTACGCGATCATCGACAGCCCACCGTTGTTGGGACTGCTGATGGTCAATGCCTTGGCCGCCAGCCAACAATTGGTTATTCCAGTGCAGACCGAACACCTGGCGGTGAAAGGCCTGGAGCGCATGGTCAACACCCTGGCGATGGTCAACCGCTCGCGCAAGCAGTCGCTGGCATTCAACATCGTGCCGACGCTGTTCGACCGTCGTACCCAGGCGTCCCTCGGCACCCTGCGGGTGCTGCGCGACATGTACCCGGACGACATCTGGCAAGGCTACATCCCGGTGGATACCCGCCTGCGCGATGCCAGCCGTGCCGGCGTGACCCCTTCGCAGTTCGATGGCAAAAGCCGTGGCGTATTGGCTTATCGCGCGCTGCTCAAGCATCTGCTGGCCCAGCAGCTCGTTCCGCAGCAGGTGGCTTGAGTTGATGAAGTTCTCCGTAGACGTTGTGCTTGCTTGCGAGCGCTCAAGTCCTGCCGTATCCATGCCGATAACCTTTTCAAGTGGCGCCCAGTTCCCATGAACCGCCCGATCAAGACAACTTCGCGCCCGCAAATGGCCTTGCAATCCTATCTGGATGGGCTGTTGCAGGAAGCGACCGATGAATTGCCAGCGCCGCCGAGCGCGGTCCAGGCGTTGCCTGAGCCTGTCGAAGCCGAACCCGTGCTGGACGAGTTCCAGGCCGCGGTGCTCGAAGAACAGGCCCGTGATGCACAGGCCTCAGTGAGTGCCGCAGCAGTGGAGGCGCCGACCGTCAAGCCGCAGTTGGCAGTGATGGAAGCGCCGGTACCGATCCTGTCGCCGGTTTCCACCGTTGCGCCGTTGTTACAGGGCCTGGCAACGCCGGTGGTGGAGATCCACGTGCCGCCGAGCAACACACCGCCGCCGGTGCAGGTTGATGACCGTCCGGCGTGGGCCGCCGAGCCGTTCGAGTGTTTGTTGTTCGACGTGGCCGGTTTGACGCTGGCGGTGCCGCTGGTTTGCCTGGGATCGATTTATTCTCTGGCCGGGCAGGAATTGACGCCGTTGTTCGGCCAGCCGGAATGGTTCCTCGGAATCCTGCCGAGCCAGGCGGGCAACCTGAAAGTACTGGATACCGCGCGCTGGGTCATGCCGGACCGTTATCGCGATGATTTTCGCCAGGGCCTGCAATATGTGATTTCAGTGCAAGGCTACGAATGGGGATTGGCGGTGCACCAGGTCAGCCGTTCGCTGCGCCTGGACCCGAACGAGATCAAGTGGCGTAGCCATCGAGGGCAACGGCCATGGCTGGCCGGTACGGTGATTGAACACATGTGCGCCTTGCTGGACGTTTCCGAACTGGCGGAGCTGATCGCCAGCGGCGGGGCAAAACACCTGGACGGCGCCAAGCCGGTCCGGAAACCGAAATAAGACAACCGGCGGCGCAGGACGGCGCCGGACAGAACACACACCGCCACAGGCGGTTTTTCGAGGGGTCAGGGTATGAATGATAAGGCGTCGTCTCTCAAGGGTTCCGAAGATCCGATCTTGCAATGGGTGACTTTCAAGCTCGATAACGAAACCTACGGCATCAATGTGATGCGCGTGCAGGAAGTGCTGCGCTACACCGAGATCGCCCCGGTTCCAGGTGCGCCAAGCTACGTGCTGGGCATCATCAACCTGCGCGGTAACGTCGTGACCGTCATCGATACTCGCCAGCGTTTTGGCCTGGACTCCTCCGACGTCAACGACAACACCCGCATCGTGATCATCGAGGCCGACAAGCAAGTGGTCGGTATCCTGGTCGACAGCGTTGCCGAAGTGGTTTACTTGCGTCAGTCGGAAATCGAAACCGCGCCTAACGTCGGTAACGAGGAATCGGCGAAGTTCATCCAGGGCGTCTGCAACAAGAACAATGAGTTGCTGATCCTGGTCGAACTGGAAAAAATGATGAGTGAAGAAGAGTGGTCGGAACTGGAGAGTATCTGATTTGATTCTTGAGGTAGCAGTCATTGTCCTGTTCCTTTTCTGGGCAGGCACGCTGGCGATGTTTTTGTCCTATATACGTGGCCAGCGGGATATCGCCGCTCAGCAGGCCCAGGGTGATGCGCTGCGCGACCAGCGCATCAAGGACCTGGCCAAGCGTGTCGACGACTATCAGAACGGCACCGTGCGCATGGGCGAAGCGCTCCATGAGCTGCGTGCCGTGGTCGCGCCGTTGCCGGACAAACTGGCACAACTGGAGCAGCGCGACCCCTCCAGCCTGTCCTTCGCCCAGGCCGCCCGACTGGTCGGCATGGGCGCCAGCATCGACGAACTGACCCAGGCGTGCGGCCTGACCCAGGCCGAGGCCGAACTGATGAGCAAATTGCACAAGGGCGGCTGATATTCATCTATCGCCCAAGGCCAATGTGGGAGCGAGCTTGCTCGCGATAGCGGTGTGACAGTCAATAGAGATGTTGAGTGTGAGCCCGCCATCGCGAGCAAGCTCGCTCCCACAGGTTTTTCTGGCGCTCAATAATTTGTCATTCCAGCGAGTCACCACGGGATAGCGCCTTCAGCGGCTAGTAATCGTCCCCACGTTCCGTCACGTCCTTCTCGATGTTCTGCGCATGGGGGTCGAAGCCCTGCGGAAACTTGCCCTTCAGGTTCCACGCAAACGCAATGATCTCGGCAATCGTGCGGTACAGCTCTTCAGGAATGCTGTCGCCCAACTCCAGTCGCGCCAGCAACTTCACCAATTCAGCATTTTCGTAAATAGGGACTTCGCTCTCGCGGGCGATGCGCAGGATTTCCTCGGCCAAGGCTTCGTCGCCTTTGGCGGTAAGGGTCGGGGCGTGATGGCCGTCGTACTTGAGGGCGATGGCCTGGCGGGGTTCGGTGTGGGTTGTCATGCGGTTTCGTCCACCCAGCGCTGTTCCAGCCGGGTCTTGGGGCCTTGGGGCGGAGTGCCGACGTGGCAATCGAGATCGCCGACATTCAGCCCGCACGTCAAGAGGCGCTCGCGCAGTGCGGTCAGGTTCCGTTCGATCAGGCTTGCGGTATAGGGCCGTTCTGCCCACAACTGGCTGGACAGGCTGCCGCTGAGCAGCTGGGCCTGGATCTGCAGCGGCCCCAGCGGTTCCATGTCGAACGCCAGCTCGACGCGCCAGAGCTGCTGTTTCGGTTCGGGGTGTTCGCGGCGTTCGTCCGGTTGCTCCCGGGCGGCGGTTTCCTCGCGCTGGAACTTGACCTGCAATGGCACGATGTCCTGCAGGTTGCGCATCGGAATCTCCACTTGCCAGGTGCTCATCAACCGACCGTCATCCGTCAGCCCTGTCTGCTCCAGGCTCGACAGTTGATGACTTTGCAGGCGCGACACGGCGGCGGCTGCCAGGCGCAGCAGATGTTCCAGGTCGCCTTCTTCGTCCTGGCCTTTCAATAATCGCGCAGGCAGCGGAAAGCTGGTGGGTTGTGGCTTGGCGCTGACCTGGCCGAGCATCCCCAGGGCGCTGCGCACAAAGCTTGGGAGCGCCTGGGCCAATGTGTTGGCGGCGATCACCGCAGAGAGATTGGTTGAAGCGGGCAGGGCGGGCGTCAGCTGGGCGATCAGTTTCAGCAAATCATTTTTCATATCCGGGGCCAGGCTTGGCGGTTGGCCAGCCAGCAGTTTGCTTTCCAGGAAGACGCCGCTGGCGACCATGGCTTGGGCCAGGCCCTTGGGTGTGCTCAGTTGTTGTACGTCCGGCAAGCCGGCCAGCAGGCGCGTTACCGCGGCGCGCAGCTCGGGGCCGGCTTCGTCGCTGGCGGGAAGGTTCTGCAGGGCGCTGAGCAGGCTGTCCAGCGAGCCCTGGCGGCTCACTTGGGTCACCAATTGCTGGCTCACCGCCAATTGCTCCTGGCGATTGCTCAGGGGCACGAATTTCAATGTTTGCGCATCCTGCACCTGGGCGCTCAACAGCATGCCGATACGCAGCGGCTGCGGACTATCGATGTCCAGGGTGCTACCGGCCTGGGCAGTGTTGAGCAGGCTCACCAGCGAGCGATACACGGCCGGTTGTCCGGGCAGTTGCGGCAAGGCCTGGCTGGTCAGTACTTTGCCTTGCAACAAGGTGCCCACGGGCAATTGCGTGGTGTCGATCCGGGTCAGGGTCGCGACGCTGGACGCGAGGGCCTGTTGCACGGTGATCGCAAGGTTGCTCGCCGAAGGCTGGGTCACGGCCAGGCTGGTGCCCTGGGGCAATGGCTGGGTGCTGGTGGCTTGCACGGTGGCCTGCCGACCGCTTTCCAGCGTGACCTTGAGCAGCAGTTGGAAAGCCTGGTCCGCTTGCTTGAGCGACAACACCTCGGCCTTGGCGGTCTGGCCCGGGCCGATCAGCCCCTCGGCCGGTGCGAGCAGCTTGAGCAGCTCGCCCGTTACCGCCGGCATACGCGTCGTTGCCGTGGGCTGGGGCAGCGGCGGGATGTTCATGTCGCCTGTCATCTGCGGTTATTACCTTGGGGAGTAGAGCTTCACATGTATAATGCCGCCCGCCTTCCAGAGAGTGGCGAAAACCTTGCAATTGTTTGACGCAGCTCTGTGGAACGGTCCGTCAATGCATCTATGCTGCATCACTTTAACGGCTGCTGCACGGCCGACTTGAACCGTATAAGGCCCGTGATCCCTTGACCAGTCCTCTCTTGCAAACTGTCGGCCTCGCCTGTGAGCGAGATCTGCGGCTGCTTTTCGAAAATCTCGAATTGAGACTCTCACGTGGCGACATGGTGCAGATCAGTGGCCCCAACGGCAGCGGCAAGACCAGCCTGTTGCGCCTGCTGGCCGGGTTGATGCAGCCCACCGCCGGTGAGATCTTGCTCAACGGCCAGCCGCTGCACAGCCAGCGTAGCGAACTGGCGCGCAATCTGTTGTGGATTGGCCATGCCGCCGGCATCAAGGACCTGCTGACCCCCGAAGAAAACCTCAGCTGGCTCTGCGCGCTTCACCGTCCGGCCGGGCGCGAGGCGATCTGGCAGGCCTTGGCGGCGGTAGGACTGAAAGGCTTCGAGGACGTTCCGAGCCACACCCTGTCGGCCGGCCAGCAGCGCCGCGTGGCCTTGGCCCGGCTGTATCTGGAGAGCCCGCCGCTGTGGATCCTCGACGAGCCGTTCACCGCGCTGGACAAACAGGGCGTGGCGCAGCTGGAAGAGCACCTGGCCCGTCATTGCGAGAACGGCGGCATGGTGCTGCTGACCACCCACCACACCTTGGCCCGGATGCCCTCCGGTTATCGCAGCATTGACCTGGGGAACTGGGCGGTATGAGTGTCTTTGGCCTGTTGCTCGCCCGTGAAGCGCGCCTGTTGTTTCGTCGTCCGGCCGAACTGGCCAACCCGCTGGTATTCTTCGCAATCGTCATCGCCTTGTTCCCGCTGGCGGTCGGTCCCGAGACTCAATTGTTGCAAACCTTGTCGCCCGGGCTGGTCTGGGTGGCGGCGCTTTTATCGGTCCTGCTCTCGCTGGACGGGCTTTTCCGCAGTGATTTCGAGGACGGTTCCCTGGAACAGTGGGTCCTTTCGTCGCACCCCCTGGCCCTTCTGGTTTTGGCCAAGGTACTGGCACACTGGGTTTTTTCCGGCCTGGCGCTGGTGCTGCTTTCACCGTTGCTGGCGATGATGCTGGGCCTGCCTGCCGCGTGCATGCCGGTGCTGCTGTTGTCGCTGTTGTTGGGCACCCCGGTGCTGAGCTTGCTCGGCGCGGTGGGCGCGGCGCTGACGGTGGGGCTCAAGCGCGGAGGCTTGTTACTGGCCCTGCTGATCCTGCCGCTTTACATTCCGGTGTTGATCCTTGGCAGTGGCGCCTTGCAGGCGGCATTGCAAGGGATGCCGGCAACCGGTTATCTGCTGTGGCTTGGGAGCCTGACCGCCCTGGCGATAACCCTGACACCCTTTGCAATAGCCGCTGGCCTGAAAATCAGCGTCGGCGAATAATAATGAGGCCTGGTCAAGAATTGACCACTTCCCAGGAAGTAAAGGTCGCCCCGGCGGTTCGTGATAACGAACCGCAACCGTGATGGAAACTGCAATGAACTGGACCTGGTTTCACAAGCTCGGCTCACCCAAGTGGTTCTACGGCATCAGCGGCAGAATGTTGCCCTGGTTGAGCATTGCTGCCCTGTTGCTGATCGGTATCGGCCTGGCCTGGGGCCTGGCCTTCGCGCCACCGGACTACCAACAGGGCAACAGCTTCCGCATCATCTATATTCACGTCCCGACAGCGATGCTGGCCCAGTCGATCTACGTGATGCTGGCGGTCTGCGGCGTGGTCGGGCTGGTGTGGAAGATGAAACTGGCCGACGTCGCCCTACAGTGCGCGGCCCCCATCGGCGCCTGGATGACCGCCGTGGCGCTGGTCACCGGGGCGATCTGGGGCAAGCCGACGTGGGGCTCATGGTGGGTCTGGGATGCGCGACTGACGTCGATGCTGATCCTGCTGTTCCTGTACTTCGGTCTTATTGCGCTGGGCAACGCCATCAGCAATCGTGACAGCGCGGCCAAGGCCTGCGCGGTGCTGGCGATTGTCGGGGTGATCAACATCCCGATCATCAAATACTCGGTGGAGTGGTGGAACACCCTGCACCAGGGCGCGACGTTCACCCTCACCGAAAAGCCGGCGATGCCCGTCGAGATGTGGCTGCCGCTGTTGCTGGCCGCGCTGGGTTTCTACTGTTTCTTTGGCGCGGTGCTGCTGCTGCGCATGCGCCTGGAAGTGCTCAAGCGCGAGTCGCGGGCCAGTTGGGTGAAGGCCGAAGTACAGAACAGCCTGGAGGCCGCTCGATGAGTTTCGCTTCATTCGGCGATTTCCTCGCCATGGGCCATCACGGCCTGTATGTCTGGTCAGCCTACGGCATCTGCCTGGCAGTGCTGGCCCTCAACGTGGCGGCGCCGATCCTGGCCCGCAAGCGGTATCTGCAACAAGAGGCGCGTCGTCTGCGCCGGGAGAACGGTCAGTGAATCCGCTGCGCAAAAAACGTCTTGTCATCATCCTGGCGATCCTGGTCGGCGTCGGCGCTGCGGTCGGCCTGGCCCTCAGTGCCCTGCAGCAGAACATCAACCTGTTCTATACCCCGACCCAGATCGCCAATGGCGAAGCGCCCAAGGACACCCGCATCCGTGCCGGCGGCATGGTGGAGCAGGGCTCGCTGGTACGTTCCGGCGATTCGCTGGACGTGAAGTTCAACGTCACCGACTTCAACAAGACCGTGACCATCACCTATCGCGGCATCCTCCCGGACCTGTTCCGCGAAGGGCAGGGCATTGTCGCCCTGGGCAAGCTCAACGCCGACGGTGTAGTGGTGGCCGATGAGGTGCTGGCCAAGCACGATGAGAAATACATGCCGCCGGAAGTGACCAAGGCGTTGAAAGACAGCGGCCAGTCGGCGCCCGCTCCCGTGAAGGAGGGCTGATCGATGACCACCGGTATCTTCATTCCCGAGTTGGGCCATCTGGCGATGATCCTGGCCCTGTGTTTTTCCCTCGTGCAGGCCGTGGTCCCATTGCTCGGAGCCTGGCGGGGCGATCGTTTGTGGATGAGCCTTGCCCAGCCAGCGGCCTGGGGACAGTTCGCGTTCATGCTGTTTGCCTTCGGCTGCTTGACCTATGCGTTCATGGCCGACGACTTTTCCGTTGAATATGTCGCCAGCAACTCCAACAGCGCCTTGCCGTGGTACTACAAGTTCAGCGCGGTATGGGGCGCCCACGAAGGTTCGTTGCTGCTCTGGGCCTTGATCCTCGCCGGCTGGACTTTTGCGGTGTCGGTGTTTTCCCGGCAGTTGCCACAGGTGATGCTCGCCCGCGTGCTGGCGGTGATGGGCATGATCAGCACCGGTTTCCTGCTGTTCCTGATCGTCACGTCCAATCCTTTCGAGCGCATCCTGCCCCAAGTACCGACCGACGGGCGCGACTTGAATCCGTTGCTCCAGGACATCGGCCTGATCGTCCATCCACCGATGCTCTACATGGGCTACGTCGGCTTTTCCGTGGCCTTCGCGTTCGCCATCGCCGCGTTGCTCGGTGGGCGCCTCGATGCCGCGTGGGCACGCTGGTCGCGTCCATGGACCATCGTTGCCTGGGCGTTCCTGGGCATCGGCATCACCCTGGGCTCGTGGTGGGCCTATTACGAACTCGGCTGGGGCGGCTGGTGGTTCTGGGACCCAGTGGAAAACGCCTCCTTCATGCCATGGCTCGTCGGCACGGCGCTGATCCACTCGCTGGCCGTCACGGAAAAACGCGGTGTGTTCAAGAGCTGGACCGTGTTGCTGGCTATCGCGGCATTCTCCTTGAGCCTGCTGGGGACATTCCTGGTGCGTTCCGGCGTGCTGACCTCGGTGCATGCCTTCGCCTCGGACCCCGAGCGTGGCGTGTTCATCCTGATGTTCCTGATGTTCGTGGTCGGTGGTTCGCTGACGCTGTTCGCCCTGCGTGCGCCAGTGGTCAAGAGCCAGGTCGGCTTCAACCTGTGGTCACGGGAAACCCTGCTGCTGGGCAACAACCTGGTACTGGTAGTTGCCGCGTCGATGATCCTGCTTGGCACGTTGTACCCGCTGGTGCTCGACGCGTTGTCCGGCGCCAAGCTGTCGGTCGGCCCGCCGTATTTCAACGCGCTGTTCATTCCGCTGATGGCGATCCTGATGGTGGTGATGGCGGTCGGTGTGCTGGTGCGCTGGAAAGACACCCCGGTCAAATGGCTGCTGGGCATGCTGACGCCGGTGCTGTTGGGCACGGCGGCCTTGGCCGTCGTCGCCGGTATCGCCTATGGCGATTTCAACTGGGCGGTACTGGCCACCTTCGTACTGGCGGCCTGGGTGTTGCTGGCCGGTGTCCGGGACATCTTCGACAAGACGCGTCATAAGGGTTTGATCAAAGGCTTGCCGACACTGACGCGCAGCTATTGGGGCATGCAGCTGGCTCACCTGGGTATCGCTGTCTGTGCCTTGGGCGTCGTCCTATCCAGCCAGAACAGCGCCGAGCGTGACCTGCGCTTGTCGCCGGGTGAGTCGATGGACCTGGGCGGCTACCAGTTCGTCTTCGAGGGTGCCAAGCACTTCGAGGGCCCGAACTTCACGTCCGACAAGGGCACCGTGCGGGTCCTTCGCAACGGCAAGGAAATTACCGTGCTGCACCCGGAAAAACGCCTCTACACCGTGCAGAACTCGGTCATGACCGAAGCCGGGATCGATGCCGGTTTCACCCGCGATCTCTATGTAGCGCTCGGCGAATCCCTGGGCGATGGCGCCTGGGCGGTGCGTGTCCACGTCAAGCCGTTCGTGCGCTGGATCTGGTTCGGTGGCTTGCTGACCGGCCTGGGCGGCGTACTGGCGGCCCTGGATCGGCGTTATCGCGTCAAAGTGAAGACCCGGGTGCGTGAAGCCCTGGGTGTGACAGGAGCCCCTGCATGAAACGTTGGTTGATGGTATTGCCGCTGGCGCTGTTCCTGATCGTTGCGGTTTTCCTCTATCGGGGGCTATTCCTGAACCCCTCGGAACTGCCCTCGGCAATGATCGGCAAGCCGTTCCCGGAGTTTTCCCTGCCGTCGGTGCAAGGTGACAAGACCCTGACCCGCGCCGACCTGCTGGGCAAGCCTGCGCTGGTCAACGTGTGGGGCACCTGGTGCATCTCTTGCCGGGTCGAGCATCCGGTGTTGAACAAGCTGGCCCAGAACGGCGTGGTGATCTACGGCGTCAACTACAAGGACGTCAATGCCGACGCCTTGAAGTGGCTGGCTGAGTTTCACAACCCGTACCAACTGGATATTCGCGACGAAGAAGGCACCCTCGGCCTCAACCTCGGCGTCTACGGTGCGCCTGAAACCTTTTTCATCGACGCCAAGGGCATCATCCGCGACAAGTTCGTCGGTGTGATCGATGAACAGGTCTGGCGCGAGAAACTGGCGGCCAAGTACCAGGCGCTGGTGGACGAGGCCAAGCCATGAGGCGCTGGTTAGCCGCTGCCGTCCTCGGCTTGACCCTGGCGGGCGTGGCCCATGCCGCCATCGATACCTATGAATTCGCCAACGACGCCGAGCGCGAGCGGTTTCGCGAACTGACCAAGGAGCTGCGCTGCCCCAAGTGCCAGAACCAGGACATCGCCGATTCCAACGCGCCCATTGCCGCCGACCTGCGCAAGGAAATCTTCCGCATGCTCGGCGAGGGCAAGGACAACCAGCAGATCATCGATTTCATGGTGGATCGCTACGGTGAGTTCGTTCGATACAACCCAGCCCTGACGTCCAAGACTGCGCTGCTCTGGTTCGGTCCCGCCGGGCTGTTGCTCGGTGGTTTCGTCGTTATTGCGGTGATCGTGCGTCGCCGCCGGGTCCAGCGCAGCGCCGCCCCGGATACGCTTTCTGTCGAAGAGCGCCAGCGCCTCGACCAACTGTTGGATAAAACCAAGCATGATTGATTTCTGGCTCGCCGCAGGTCTGCTTCTCCTTATTGCCCTGAGTTTCCTGTTGATTCCCGTGTTGCGTGGCCGCCGCGCCCAGTTGGAAGAAGACCGCACTGCGCTGAACGTGGCGCTGTATCAGGAACGCGTTGCCGAACTGCAGGCCGAGCGGGAGGAGGGCGTGCTCAACGCGGCCCAACTGGACACCGGTCGCGCCGAAGCCGCCCGTGAGCTGTTGGCCGATACCGAGGGCGCCGACGCGCCGCGTGAGTCCCGGCTGGGCAAGCCTTTGCCCTTGCTCGCCGCCGTGCTGGTGCCGGTGTTGGGCCTGGCGCTGTACCTGCATTTCGGCGCCAGCGATAAAGTCGAGCTGACTCGCGAATTCGCCCAGGCGCCGCAGTCCATGGAAGAGATGACCTTGCGCCTGGAGCGCGCTGTGGCCGCTCAACCGGATTCCGCTGAGGGTTTGTATTTCCTCGGCCGGACCTACATGGCCCAGGATCGACCGGCGGACGCGGCGAAGATTTTCGAGCGCACCGTGGCGGTCGCGGGGCGCCAGCCGGAGCTGTTGGGCCAATGGGCCCAGGCGCAGTACTTTGCCGATGGCAAGAAATGGTCGGATAAGGTCCAGGCCTTGACCGACGAAGCGCTGAAGCTCGATCCCAAGGAAGTGACCAGCCTTGGCCTGCTGGGCATCGCCGCGTTTGAAGGCGAGCGTTATCAGGAGGCGATCGATTATTGGGGACGCTTGCTGGCGCAGTTGCCCGAAGGCGATCGATCCCGTGAAGCGTTGCAGGGCGGGATTACCCGTGCCACCGAGAAACTCCAGGCCGGTGGTGGCAAGGTCGTCCAGGCGCCGCCGGCCAAGGCCGCGGCCTTGCTCAAGGTTCGCGTCGACCTGGCTCCGGCCCTTAAAGCCAAGGTGCAGCCGGGTGACAGCGTGTTCATTTTCGCCCGCGCCGTTTCCGGTCCGCCGGCACCGCTGGCGGCCAAGCGCCTGACGGTCGCCGACCTGCCGGCCAGCGTCGAGCTGGGGGACGCCGACGCAATGATGCCGCAACTGAAACTGTCGAACTTCCCCGAAGTCCAACTGGTGGCGCGCATATCCCGAGCCGGTCAACCGACCGCCGGCGAGTGGATCGGTCGCAGCCAACCCTTGGCGAGCAGCACCACCGCGCTGCAGCAATTGACCATCGACAGTCCGGACCAATGACAGGAACTCGCACCATGACCGCCATCGCTCGTCTCACCCTGCTCACGCTCGTCCTGGGCCTGAGCGCTTGTGCGGTCCAGCGCCCGCCCGAGCCTTCGGCGCCGCTGCCACCCATACAGCCCTCGACGCCGACCAACAAACCGGCTCCGTCGACCGCCCCCGGCAAACCAGTGACACCGAACAAACCGGCCAAGCCGCTGCCGCGCACCTCCGCCAGTTTTGCCCCGCCACCGGGTGGCAACAGCCACTGGGATGCCAAGCTCGGGGTCTATGTGCTCGATAAGCAGCCCAATACGTTTTATCGCCAGCGTACGTATTATCGTTGGAACAACGGCTGGAGTCGCTCCGTGAGCCCGAACGGGCCGTGGGAAGACACCACCATCGAAGGCGTGCCGGCTGGTCTCGGACGCCAATTCAACTAACGACTCGAAACAACCGTGGCGAGGGAGCTTGCGTCCTCGCCACCAGGGCCGTGTTGCATTGCCAGTGTGTTGAAGGTTCGACCTGTCATCCCCAGCGTCGTAGAATGCGCGCCTTTGCGAGCCTCACTGGCCAACCGCGTATTTATCGGAGCACCTGACCATGACGACCACCCCGACCGGCGATTACCTGGAAACCCTCTACGAAGGCTACGGCCAACGTTTTCGCATGGACAAGCTGCTGCACGAAGTGCGCACCGAGCACCAGCACCTGGTGATCTTCGAAAACCCGCGGATGGGTCGTGTCATGGCCTTGGACGGTGTGATCCAGACCACCGAAGCCGACGAATACATCTACCACGAGATGTTGACCCATGTGCCGATCCTGGCCCATGGTGCGGTCAAGCGCGTGCTGATCATCGGCGGGGGCGACGGCGGCATGCTGCGCGAAGTGACCAAGCACGCGGGCATCGAGCACATCACCATGGTGGAGATCGACGGCACGGTGGTGGACATGTGCAAGGAGTTCTTGCCCAACCACTCCAAGGGCGCCTATGACGATCCGCGCTTGAACCTGGTGATCGACGATGGCATGCGTTTCGTTGCCACGACCCAGGAAAAATTCGACGTCATCATCTCCGATTCCACCGACCCGATCGGGCCGGGCGAAGTACTTTTCTCGGAAAACTTCTACCAGGCTTGCCACCGCTGCCTGAACGAAGGTGGGATCCTGGTGACCCAGAACGGTACGCCGTTCATGCAACTGGGCGAAGTCCAGACCACCGCCGGGCGCTTGCATGGCCTGTTCGCCGACTGGCATTTCTACCAGGCCGCCGTGCCGACCTACATCGGCGGCGCCATGACCTTTGCCTGGGGGGCGACGGATGCCTCTTACCGCAAGCTTTCCCGTGAAACCCTGCGCGAGCGCTTCATCAGCAGCGGTATCGTGACGCGTTACTACAACCCCGAGATCCATATCGGTGCGTTCGCCATGCCGCAATATGTGTTGCAGGCGATCAACAAGCCGAGCAACGACTGAAAATTCGGCATTGCCACAGAGGCGCTCGGCTCGAATGAGCGGGCGCTTTTTTGTTGCCAAACATTCTTTGAACGAAATTTTCACCAGACCTTGCGGACAATCCCACGCGCTTCTAGTGCGGCGGCTATTTAATGGCAACGCCATGGCCGTTCGTGCAGGATTCGCGCTTTTGCGAAAGCCCCGGCGCCACATTGGCCTGAAGAGGGCGCGCCGTTGATCTTTGTTCCTCCAATTCCAATAGGTCCCTAAACCACATGGCAATCCAGGACGCCCTGAGCCAGCAGCGCACCACACATCGCCTGCTGCAACCGACCGTCAAATCGCACCTCGCCTATACGTTGCTCTGTGCCTTGGTGATGATGGTCATGCTAAGCCTGCTGCGCGTAGCGTTGTTGGTCTACAACCGCGAGATGATCCTCGATACGCCGGCCTCCACCTTCGTCGAAGCCTTCGCCAACGGCTTGCGCTTGGACCTGCGCCTGGTCGTTTATCTGTGCATTCCGCTGCTGCTGGCGTTGTTCAACGCGCGGGCCATGGCCGCACGCGGATTCTTTCGTTCCTGGCTGACCGTCACCTCCAGCATCGCCCTGTTCCTGGGCTTGATGGAGATGGACTTCTATCGCGAGTTCCACCAGCGCCTCAATGGCCTCGTCTTCCAGTACGTGAAGGAAGACCCGAAAACCGTGATGAGCATGCTCTGGTACGGGTTTCCCGTGGTGCGCTATCTGCTGGCCTGGGTCGGCGGCACTATCATCCTGAGCTTGGCGTTCAAGGGCGCCGATCGTGCCACGCGTCCGCGCGGTCCTTTCAGCGGTGGCAGCATTGGCACCCGGCAGATCGCGCCATGGTACGGCCGTGTCGCGGTATTCATGGTTTGCCTGGTGGTGGCCGTGGCCGCTGCTCGCGGCACCCTGCGCCAAGGCCCTCCACTGCGTTGGGGCGACGTCTATACCACCGATTCGAATTTCGCCAACCAGTTGGGCCTCAACGGAACGTTGTCCCTGGTGGCGGCGGCCAAGAGCCGGATGTCCGAAGACCGGGACAATATCTGGAAAGCTACCCTGGAGCAGCCGTTGGCCCAGCAGACCGTGCGGGACATGCTGGTGCTGCCGGACGATAAGCTCGTCGACACCGAGACGGCCGCTGTGCGCCGCGACTACACGCCGCCGGCCGACAAGACACTGCCGATCAAGAACGTCGTCGTGATCCTCATGGAGAGCATGGCCGGTCACTCCGTCGGCGCACTGGGCGCGCCGGGCAACATCACGCCTTATCTGGACAAACTGTCCAAGGAAGGCTTGTTGTTCGACCGTTTCTTCTCCAACGGCACCCACACCCATCAAGGCATGTTCGCCACCATGGCCTGTTTCCCGAACCTGCCAGGCTTTGAATACCTGATGCAGACGCCGGAAGGCAGCCACAAACTGTCGGGTCTGCCACAGTTGCTCAGCGCCCGCCAATACGACGATGTGTATGTCTATAACGGCGATTTTGCCTGGGATAACCAGTCCGGTTTCTTCAGCAGCCAGGGCATGACCACGTTCATCGGGCGTAACGATTTCGTCAATCCGGTGTTCTCGGACCCGACCTGGGGTGTGTCCGACCAGGACATGTTCGACCGTGGCCTGATCGAGCTCAAGGCCCGGGAAAACGGCAAGCCGTTCTATGCGTTGCTGCAAACGCTGTCCAACCATACGCCGTACGCACTGCCGACGCCGTTGCCGGTCGAACCGGTCACTGACCGTGGCCGCCTGAACGAACACCTCACCGCCATGCGTTACTCCGATTGGGCGCTGGGCCAGTTCTTCGAGAAGGCGCGCAAGGAGCCTTATTTCAAGGAAACCCTGTTCGTCGTGGTCGGCGACCATGGCTTCGGCAATGAACGCCAGATCACCGAAATGGACCTGGGCCGCTTCAACGTGCCGATGCTGCTGATCGGGCCGGGCGTCCAGGAGAAGTTCGGCCAGCTCAATCACACCGTAGGCACCCAGGTCGATATCGTCCCCACCATCATGGGCCGGCTCGGCGGGGAAGTGCGCAACCAGTGCTGGGGCCGCGACTTATTGAACCTGCCGCCAGGCGACACCGGCTTTGGCGTCATCAAGCCGTCGGGCAGCGACCAGACCACCGCCCTGATCCACGACGACAAGATTTTGGTTTTGCCGGAGGAAAAGGCGATGGCACCGAAACTGTTCCGCTATCAATTGGGCGCCAATCCGCATGCAGAGGTCATCCCGGATGCGCCAGAGACCGCTGAGATGAAGCTCAAGCTTGAATCATTCCTGCAAACGGCGACCAAGAGCCTGTTGGACAACACGGCCGGGGTTATTGACGGCAAGCCGGACTGAGAACAGCGGACAATAAAAAAGAGGCCTTGAAGGGCCTCTTTTTTTTGCACTGGGTCTTTATATCTTGCCGAGTAACAGCAAGATCAACAGCACCACCAAGACTACGCCGATGATACCGGACGGTCCGTAACCCCAACTTCTGGAGTGCGGGAAGACCGGCAGGCCACCGATCAGCAGGAGGATCAGGATGATGATAAGAATAGTGCCCATTGTTGATTTCCTTATTGGTCAGTTCGTCAGTGATGTAACTTTCAACTGCCAGCGCGCATGCGTTAAATCCGGGCGGCTTATCAATTCCGACCGTAACGTCCTGTAAAAAATTCAAAGTTTTTTGTTAGTGCCTTAAAGCGTCGCTCAGAGCCCCGTCACTTATGCACAAGCGACACAAACCCGCCTGCGGTTTGCCCCCGCCATTCAGCACTCTGATGGAACGTGGGTCGGGCCCGGTCCTTCGCTACACTCGGCCTATCTCTCCCGGAACAACAAGGCTGTTTCCCTATGCAAAATCGCATGATGATCACCGGCGCCGGCTCTGGCCTGGGACGCGAAATCGCCCTGCGCTGGGCCCGCGAAGGATGGCGCCTGGCCTTATCCGATGTCAGTGAGCCAGGCCTTCTGGAAACCCTCCGGCTGGTTCGCGAAGCGGGCGGCGACGGCTTTGTCCAACGTTGCGATGTGCGCGACTACAGCCAGCTCACCGCGTTTGCCCAGGCCTGCGAGGAAAAGTTCGGCGGCATTGACGTCATCGTCAATAACGCCGGAGTGGCTTCCGGTGGATTCTTCAGCGAACTGTCGCTTGAAGATTGGGACTGGCAGATAGCGATCAACTTGATGGGCGTGGTCAAGGGCTGCAAGGCGTTCCTGCCGCTGTTGGAGAAAAGTCGCGGAAAAATCATCAACATCGCCTCCATGGCAGCCTTGATGCAAGGCCCTGCCATGAGCAACTACAACGTGGCCAAGGCCGGTGTGGTGGCGTTGTCGGAAAGCCTGTTGATCGAACTGGCGCAGCAGGAAATCGGGGTGCACGTGGTCTGCCCATCATTTTTCCAGACCAATTTGCTGGATTCGTTCCGTGGGCCGACGCCGGCCATGAAAGCCCAAGTCGGTAAATTGCTGGAAAGTTCACCGATCACCGCCGCCGACATTGCCGATTACATCTACCAGCACGTTGCGCAGGGTCAGTTCATGATCCTGCCCCACGAACAGGGGCGTGCGGCCTGGGCCATGAAGCAGAAGAATCCACAGCTGCTCTACGATGAAATGACCTCCATGGCTGACAAAATGCGCGCCAAGGCTCGACAGACCCTGAGTTGACCTGCCTTCCCGGCATCTATCAGGATGGTGCCTTCGTGCCTTCCTGATGGACCGCTTAATGCTCAACTATCTGTGGTTTTTTCTCGCCGCGCTCTTCGAGATCGCCGGTTGCTATGCCTTCTGGATGTGGTTGCGCCAAGGCAAGAGCGTCTGGTGGATTGCACCGGCGTTGCTTAGCCTCACGCTGTTCGCCCTTTTGTTGACCCGCATCGAAGCCACCTACGCTGGTCGCGCCTATGCCGCCTATGGGGGGATTTATATCGTTGCTTCCATCGGCTGGCTGGCTCTCATCGAGCGCGCGCGGCCGCTTGCCTCCGACTGGATCGGCGTGGCGCTCTGTGTGTTGGGGGCGGGGGTGATTCTGTTTGGCCCACGACTTTCCGGACCGTGATTTTGGGCAATAAACGGTTTTTTGCAGGACATTTCCTTCAGCTACCGGGATCCCTGGGTGTAGGGGATTACTGAATTAGCGCCGTGGTCTTGTGCCCGGAAAATTGGCCGGGCATGGTCGAGGTCCAGATATTCTTAAGGACAAGAACCATGCTCGTACTAAGCCGCGCTGTAGGTGAGTTGATATCCATTGGTGATGACATTACCGTCCGCGTGCTGTCGGTCAGCGGCAGCACCGTGCGTTTCGGCGTGGAAGCGCCACGACACGTCGATGTGCATCGTTCCGAAATCTACGACAAGATCCAGAGGAAAAAGGCCCAGGCGGCACGCAAGGCGTGCTCAATCGAATAGATGCTTGGGCACATCGTGCTTGAGCATCAACTGGCATTGTTCGCTTTCCGGATCGAAGACTATCATCGCCTGGCCCTTGGTCAGGGCCTGTCGTACCCGCAGGACGCGGGTTTCCAAAGGCGTGTCGTCACCGTTGTCGGTCCCGTCGCGGGTGACGAAATCTTCGATCAGGCGGGTGAGGGTGTCGACTTCGAGTTGGTCATGGGGGATCAGCATGATAGGGCTCCGCTAACTAGTGGGCGGATGCTACGGCGGATGAGCTGTGGCGGCTAGCCCGGGCTTTTTAATGTCTGCTCTGGCCCCATCGCGAGCAAGCTCGCTCCCACAAGGGCCGCAGTGCATTGGAGACTCTGGTGGGAGCGAGCTTGCTCGCGATGGCAATCGACCAGGCAGCGAGCATGTCGGATCAGCTCTCCGAACGCTGCCCAATCAGGCTATCCACTGAAGGCACCCGGGTGTCGCTTTCCATTTGCGCATCGTGTTCGATCTGGTGACTGAAGCGGTCCAGTGATCCCTGGGCCGGTTGCGCATCGCTGGCGAACACCGGTGGGCTGAGGATGTAGGCGCCGAGCAAGCGGCTGAGAGCCGCCAGGCTGTCGATGTGGGTGCGTTCGTAGCCATGGGTGGCGTCGCAGCCGAAGGCGAGCAGGGCGGTGCGGATATCGTGGCCGGCGGTGATCGCCGAATGGGCGTCGCTGAAGTAATAGCGAAACAGGTCACGGCGTGCGGGAAGCTCGTTCTCCTTGGCCAGTTTCAACAAGTGTCGGGACAGATGATAGTCGTAAGGGCCTCCAGAGTCCTGCATGGCCACGCTCACCGCGTGTTCGCTGGAATGCTGGCCCGGTGCGACCGGCGCGATGTCGATCCCGACGAACTCGCTGACGTCCCAGGGCAGCGCGGCTGCCGCGCCGCTGCCGGTTTCCTCGGTGATGGTGAACAGCGGATGGCAGTCGATCAGCAGCTCTTCGCCGCTGTCGACGATGGCCTTCAGCGCCGCCAGCAATGCGGCGACCCCGGCCTTGTCGTCCAGGTGCCGGGCGCTGATATGGCCGCTTTCGGTGAATTCCGGCAAGGGATCGAAGGCCACGTAGTCGCCGATGCCGACGCCCAGGGTCTCGCAGTCGGCGCGGGTCGTGCAGTAGGCGTCCAGGCGCAGTTCGATGTGGTCCCAACTGATGGGCATTTCATCCACCGCCGTATTGAATGCGTGACCGGACGCCATCAACGGCAGGACGCTGCCACGAATCACGCCGGTGTCGGTAAACAGGCTGACCCGGCTACCCTCGGCAAACCGGCTCGACCAGCAACCCACCGGGGCGAGCGTCAAGCGGCCGTTGTCCTTGATGGCCCGTACCGAGGCGCCGATGGTGTCCAGATGCGCCGATACCGCCCGGTCGGGGCTGTTTTTGCGGCCTTTCAGGGTGGCGCGGATCGTGCCGCGCCGGGTCATTTCGAATGGAATGCCCAGCTCTTCGAGCCGTTCGGCGACGTACCGGACAATGGTGTCGGTAAAACCGGTCGGGCTGGGAATGGCGAGCATTTCCAGCAAGACTTTTTGCAAGTATTCGAGATTTGGTTCGGGGATTTTGCTGATCATGGAAACTCCTCGCGCAATATTGGAATGAGCAATCCCGTGGCGAGGGAGCTTGCTCCCGCTCGGCTGCGAAGCAGTCGCATGCTTCGGGCAAATCAGGAGGGCCGCTTCACGGCCCAGCGGGAGCAAGCTCCCTCGCCACAGGTATCTCAGACCACCGCCTGGCTATGGGGGAACAACAAATCCACAAAGCGCTCGGCGGTGGGTTGTGGTTCGTGATTGGCCAGCCCGGCGCGTTCGTTGGCTTCGATGAACACATACTCCGGTTGATCGGCCGCCGGGACGAGAAGGTCCAGGCCGACCATGGGAATGTCCAAGGCCCGTGCCGCCCGGACCGCGGCATCGGTCAATGTTGGATGAAGGATGGCAGTCACATCCTCCAGGACACCTCCGGTGTGCAGGTTCGCCGTGCGCCGTACGAACAGATGCTCGCCCTTGGGCAGCACGCTTTCATAGTCATAGCCGGCCGCGCTCAAGGTGCGCTCGGTTTCGGCGTCCATCGGGATCTTGCTTTCGCCACCGGTAGCGGCCTGGCGCCGTCGGCTCTGGGCTTCGATGAGCGCACCGATGGTGTGCTGGCCGTCGCCGATCACCTCGGCCGGGCGTCGGATCGCCGCTGCTACCACTTCAAAGCCGATCACGAGGATTCGCAAATCCAGTCCCTCGTGGAAGCTTTCCAGCAACACGCTGCTGTCGAAGCGCCGGGCAGCTTCGATAGCGGTCTGCACTTCTTCGATCGTGCGCAAGTCCACCGCCACGCCTTGGCCCTGTTCGCCGTCCAGCGGTTTCACGACTATACGTCCGTGCTCGTCGAGAAACGCCAGATTGTCGTCGGCATTGCCCGCCAGTTGTTGGGCCGGGAGGTTCAGGCCAGCGTTTTTCAGCACCTTGTGGGTCAGGCTTTTGTTCTGACACAGCGTCATGCTGATGGCGCTGGTCAAGTCGCTCAAAGATTCCCGACAACGAATCCGGCGGCTGCCGTGGACCAAGGTGAACAGGCCGGCCTCGGCGTCATCCACCTGGACTTCGATGCCGCGCCGATGCGCTTCCTCGACGATGATTCGCGCGTAGGGGTTGAACTGCGCCTCGGGGCCAGGCCCTAGGAACAACGGCTGGTTGATCCCGTTCTTGCGCTTGATGGCGAAGGTCGAAAGGTTGCGGAAACCGAGCTTGGCGTAGAGATTTTTCGCCAGTCGGTTGTCGTGCAGCACCGACAAGTCCAGATAGCTCAAGCCCCGGCTCATGAAATGCTCGATGAGATGGCGCACCAGCACTTCGCCAACGCCGGGGCGCGAACACTGTGGGTCGACCGCGAGGCACCAGAGGCTGCTGCCGTTTTCCGGATCATTGAAGGCTTTCTGGTGATTGAGGCCCATGACGCTGCCGATCACCGCGCCGGTGTCGTCGTCCTCGGCCAGCCAGTAGACCGGGCCACCTTGGTGGCGCGGGGTCAACCGCTCCGGGTCGATGGGCAGCATGCCGCGAGCCTGGTAGAGCTGGTTGATGGCCTGCCAGTCGCTGTCGCTCTGGGCGCGGCGAATCCGGAAGCCGCGAAACACCCGCGTGGCTTGCCGATAGTCGCTGAACCACAGGCGCAGGGTGTCCGACGGATCAAGGAACAGATGCGCCGGTTCCAACCCCAGCACCTGTTGCGGCGCCGCGACATACAGGGCGATGTCACGTTCGCCGGGTTGTTCGTTGAGCAGTTCCTGGGCCAGGCTCGCCGGGTCCGGGAAGGTATGGCCAATCAGCAGCCGACCCCAGCCGCAATGCACGGCGATGGGGTCTGCGCCCAGTTCGCTGCCGTCTTCGGCCAAGCGTGCCTGCAAGCGTTCGTAAGACGGCGGTTGGCCGCGCAGAAGTCGTTGGTTGTGAAGGGTGGAATGGGGTTTCATCGGTCAGATTCCTTGCTCGCTGAGCCACAGGTTCAGCGCCGCCAATTGCCAAAGCCGCGAGCCGCGCAGCGGCGTCAGTTGGCCGTTGGGGTCGGTCAGCAGGCGATCGAGCATGGTCGGATTGAACAGCCCGCGATCCTGGCTCGGATCCAGCAGCAGTTCACGGACCCAGGCCAGGGTGTTGCCTTCAAGATGCTTGAGGCCGGGCACCGGGAAATAACCTTTCTTGCGGTCGATGACTTCGCTTGGGATCACTCGGCGGGCCGCTTCCTTGAGCACGTGCTTGCCGCCATCGGGCAGTTTGAATTTCGCCGGTACCCGGGCGGAAAGCTCCACCAGTCGGTAGTCGAGGAACGGCGTGCGTGCTTCCAGGCCCCAGGCCATGGTCATGTTGTCGACACGCTTGACCGGGTCGTCCACCAGCATCACCGTGCTGTCCAGGCGCAAGGCCTTGTCCACTGCGGCATCGGCGCCCGGCTGGGCGAAATGCGCCTTGACGAAGTCACCGGCCGCGTCGTTGGCGGTCATCCATTTGGGTTGCACGGTGGCGGCGTATTCCTCGTAGCTGCGGTCGAAGAACGCCGCGCGATAGGCCGCATACGGGTCGCTGGCGCCATCCACTTGCGGGTACCAGTGGTAGCCGGCGAACAGTTCGTCGGCGCCCTGGCCGCTTTGCACCACTTTGCAGTGCTTGGCCACCTCCCGCGAGAGCAGGTAGAAGGCGATGCAGTCGTGGCTGATCATCGGTTCGCTCATGGCACGGAACGCGGCCGGCAGTTGTTCGATGATCTCTTTTTCATCGATGCGCAATTGATGGTGACGGGTGCCGTAGTGCTTGGCGATCAAGTCCGAATACTGGAATTCGTCACCGCGTTCGCCACCGGCGTCCTGGAAGCCGATGGAGAAGGTAGACAGGTCTTCGACGCCGACCTCACGAAGCAAGCCGACAAGCATGCTCGAATCCACGCCGCCCGACAGCAACACGCCCACATCGACGGCGGCGCGCTGGCGGATGGCGACCGCTTCGCGGGTGCTGTCCAGCACGCGTTCGATCCAGTCTTGCAGATTGAGGTTTTGCTCATCGGGTCGAGGACCGTAGGGCAGCGTCCACCAGGTTTTCTGCTCGGTGCTACCGTCCGCCTCGACGCGCATCCAGGTGGCCGGCGGCAGCTTCTCGATGCCGGCCAGCAGGGTGCGAGGCGCCGGGACGACCGCATGGAAATTGAGGTAGTGGTTCAGGGCGACGGGGTCGAGCATCGGGTTGATGTCGCCGCCCTTGAGCAGTGCCGGCAACGCCGAGGCAAAGCGCAGGCGCTGGCCGGTGCGTGACAGGTACAGCGGCTTCACGCCGAGACGGTCGCGGGCGATGAACAGCCGCTTGGCATCGCGTTCCCAGATGGCGAAGGCGAACATGCCGTTGAGCTTGGGCAGCAGCGCTTCGCCCCAGGCGTGGTAACCCTTGAGCAGCACTTCGGTGTCGCCGCCGGAATGAAAGGCGTAGCCCAGACCTTCGAGTTCGGCCCGCAGTTCCGGGTAGTTGTAGATGGCGCCGTTGAACGCCAGGGACAGGCCCAGTTGATTGTCGATCATCGGCTGCGCCGAGCCGTCGGACAAATCCATGATTTTCAGGCGTCGATGGCCAAGGGCAATTGGCCCCTGGCTATGGAAACCCCACGCGTCGGGGCCACGAGGGGCCAAGTGATGGGTGATGCGCTCTACGGCCGCAAGGTCCGCAGGTTGTTGATCGAAACGTAACTCACCAGCTAATCCGCACATAAGTCCTTACCGGTTTTTCCGTTGGGGAGGGGTCAAGCCATACACGCCGAAAGGGCGGGTACTCTGGAACTGACCGATGGGATTGCTGTGAGTTTTATATCGATGCGTTATAAGCCGACGATTGGGGGGCGTAGAGTTCAGGCCTTGCCCCGGATCACCGCCCGCAGCGCGAACCGGTTCGGATGACACGCCTCGGCCACGCTTCGTGGCAGCGGCAGCGGTTCGTTCTCCAGCCAGGCGGCGATCAATTCGCCCGACAGCGGCGCGGTGATCAGGCCTCGGGAACCGTGGCCGCTGTTGACGTACAGGCCGTCGTGCCAAGGGCAGGGCGTGTCGGGCACTTGGCGGGCGTCCTTGGCCAGCGCCGAATACGCTTCGATGAAGGCAGGGTGGTCAGCCAACGGACCGACGATCGGCAGGTAGTCCGGACTGGTGCAGCGAAACGCTGCGCGGCCTTCCAGTTGCGCGGGATCCAGGGCTCGGGCGTCCAGCCGATCCACCAGGTCCACGGAAATCTCTTCGAGCATCTGCAGGTTGCCGGCATGCTCGGCGGCGGTAGGGGTCAGGTCATCGCTATGAAAATCGAAACTGGCCCCCAGCGTGTGCTCGCCCATTCGCGGCGGTGCCACGTAGCCTTCGGCGCAGACGACCGTCGCCAGGCGCTGGCTGCGGGTGGTTTGCGGCAGGCGGGTGATCTGTCCCCGAATGCGCTTGAGCGGCAGCTCGGCGGCGGGCTCGAAGCGTTTGATCTCGGCCGCGCTGGCGAGGATGGCCACCGGTGCGCTGGCCAGGCAGCGTTCGCCGTCCCAGGCCTGCCATTGGCCGTCGACGCGGCGCAGTTCCAGCACTTCATGATGTGCCTGCAACGTGATCGCCGGCCTCGAAGCTTGCCAGCGGCACAACGCTGGCGGATGCACCCAGCCGCCCTCAGGATAAAACAGACCGCCGCTGGGCAAACCGATGGCGGATTGCGCCTCGGCTTCGCTGCGATCGAGGATTTTCAACAGGCCGGCTGGAAACGCCTCGGCCAACCGCACCTGGCGCTCGGCCTCCTTGGCATCGAAGGCCAGTTGCAAGACGCCGCAAGCGTCCCAGTCGAGGCCCCGCTGCAGGTGTTCGAGCAAGCGCCGCGTGTAGCCGAAACCGCTGAGGATCATCTGTGACAACGCGGTGCCGTGGGCCGACAGTTTGAGGTACAGCACGCCCTGGGGGTTGCCGGACGCTTCTTCGGCCAAGCCGGCGTGACGTTCCAGCAAGGTCACCTGCCAGCCACGGGCCGCGAGGCTGGCCGCGCTGGCACAACCGGCCAGGCCGCCGCCGATCACCAGGGCCCGGCGCTCGCCGGCATGCAATGCGGGCCGGGCATACCAGGGTTTGATCGGCGCCGGTAGCGCGGTCTGCTCCGGCCAACCGAGGAACGCACCGCGAAGAATCTCCCATTTATGGCCGATGCCTGGCGTGCGCTTCATCTTGAAGCCCGCCGCGTTCAGTCGGCGTCGCACCCAGCCGGTGCTGGTGAAGGTGCTGAGGGTGGCCCCCGGCGCGGCCAGTCGGGCGAGCTCGGCGAACAGTTCGGCGCTCCACATCTCAGGGTTTTTCGCCGGGGCGAAACCGTCCAGGAACCAGGCGTCTATTTGTCCCTCGAGCTGGGGCAATTGCTCGAGGGCGTCGCCAATCAGCAGCGTCAGGGTGACCCGGCCGCTCGCCAGTGTGATGCGCTGGAAACCCTGGTGAATCGCAACGTACTGCCCAAGCAGTTGATCCGCCTGGGCCTTGAGCTCCGGCCACAAGGCCAGGGCTCGGCGCAGGTCTTCAGGGCTCAGGGGAAACTTTTCGACGCTGACAAAATGCAGCCGCGCGCCAGCCGGCGCGCATTGCTCGAACAGCTGCCAGGCGCAAAGAAAATTCAACCCGGTACCGAACCCGGTTTCGCCGATCACCAGACGCCCGCCCTCGGTCAGTGCTGCGAAACGCTCGGCCAGGTTGTTCTGCTGCAAGAACACATAGCGGGTTTCTTCCAGGCCCGATTGGTCGGAGAAATACACATCGTTGAATGCCCGGGAGCGGGGGCGGCCCTGGTCGTCCCAGTCGAGTTGGGCGTGGTGTTGGATGGGCGTCATGACAGGCTCGGTGAAAATGAAGGCGCCATTCTAGCCGATCGGCAAGGCGTTGCTTGATCCAGGGCAAACGAGCCTGCATCCGGAAGGAATCTGCTGCGCAGGCGCGCATCCAATCCGCTAGTCTTGCCCCATTCCTGGAAGGAGCTGCCCATGTTCGAGTCCGCCGAAATCGGTCACGTCGTTGATAAAGAAACCTATGAGGCCGAAGTCCCGGCACTGCGTGAAGCGTTGCTCGAAGCGCAATTCGAGCTGCACCAGCAGGGCCGTTTCCCGGTCATTGTGCTGATCAACGGCATCGAAGGCGCGGGCAAGGGCGAGACGGTGAAGTTGCTCAACGAGTGGATGGACCCGCGGCTGATCGAAGTCCGCACGTTCGACCAGCAGACCGACGAGGAACTGGCGCGGCCGCCGGCCTGGCGCTATTGGCGGATGTTGCCGGCCAAGGGGCGCATGGGGATTTTTTTCGGTAACTGGTACAGCCAGATGCTGCAGGGGAGGGTCCATGGCGAGTTCAAGGACCCGGCTCGACCAGGCGATCAACGGTGCCGAACGCCTGGAGAAAATGCTCTGCGATGAAGGCGCGCTGATTTTCAAGTTCTGGTTTCACCTGTCCAAGAAACAGATGAAGGCCCGGCTCAAAAGCCTCAAGGACGATCCGCTGCACAGCTGGCGCATCAGTCCGCTGGACTGGCAGCAGTCGCAGACCTACGACAAGTTCGTCAAGTACGGCGAGCGCGTGCTGCGCCGCACCAGTCGCGATTACGCACCGTGGCATGTGATCGAAGGAGTGGACGCCTGTTACCGCAGCCTTGCGGTCGGGCGGATCCTGCTCGAAGGCCTGCGCCAGGCCCTGGACCGGCAGAAGGTCAAGGCGGCCAAGGTCAACGTGGCGCCGTTGCCGGCGCTGGATGACCAGGTGACGTTGATCGGCAGCCTGGACATGACGCTGCGCCTGGACAAGGCCGACTACGAAGAACAACTGATCACCGAGCAGGCCCGCTTCGCCGGCCTGTTGCGCGACAAGCGCATGCGTCGGCATGCCTTGGTGGCAGTGTTCGAAGGCAACGATGCGGCGGGCAAGGGCGGGGCGATCCGCCGGGTCGCGGCGGCGCTCGATCCGCGCCAGTACAGCATCGTGCCGATTGCCGCGCCCACCGAGGAAGAACGTGCCCACCCCTACATGTGGCGGTTCTGGCGGCACATTCCGGCGCGGGGCAAGTTCACCATGTTCGACCGCTCCTGGTATGGCCGGGTGCTGGTGGAGCGGGTCGAGGGCTTTTGCAGCCGCGCCGACTGGCTTCGGGCCTACGGTGAAATCAACGACTTCGAGGAACAACTGGCCGACGCCGGCGTGGTGGTCGTCAAGTTCTGGCTGGCGATCGACAAGGAAACCCAATTGGCGCGCTTCCAGGAACGGGAGGAAATCCCCTTCAAGCGCTTCAAGATCACCGAGGACGACTGGCGCAATCGGGACAAGTGGGACGCCTATCGCTCTGCGGTCTGCGACATGGTCGATCGCACCAGCACGGAGATCTCGCCCTGGACATTGGTGGAAGCCAACGACAAGCGTTGGGCCCGGGTCAAGGTGTTGCGCACGCTCAATGAGGCGCTGGAGGCCGCGTTCGAGCGTTCCGCCAGGCAAGCGCGGAAAAAGAACTAGCCCGATGGGCACGCATACGCGGGGTGAATGATTGTCGCGTTCGGTCATGGGGTGGATCTATCCTCGATTGCATTCCTAACCGATAACAACAATGAGGTGCCGCCATGCGTGAAGTGGTGATCGTCGACAGCGTACGGACCGGATTGGCCAAGTCCTTTCGCGGCAAGTTCAACATGACCCGTCCGGACGACATGGCGGCGCATTGCGTCAACGCGTTGCTGGCGCGTAACGACATCGACCCGGCCAGCGTCGAGGATTGCATCGTCGGCGCCGGTTCCAACGAAGGTGCCCAAGGCTTCAACATCGGGCGTAACGTGGCGGTGCTCTCGCAACTGGGCATCGGCACGGCGGGGATGACCCTCAACCGTTTTTGCTCGTCGGGCCTGCAAGCCATCGCGATTGCCGCCAACCAGATCGCTTCGGGTTGCAGCGAGATCATCGTCGCCGGCGGCGTCGAGTCCATCAGCCTGACGATGAAGAGCGTCAACACCGACAACCTGATCAATCCACTGCTCAAGGAGCAAGTCCCCGGCATCTACTTCCCGATGGGGCAGACCGCCGAGATCGTCGCGCGCCGTTATCAGGTCAGTCGCGAGGAACAGGACCGCTACGCCTTGCAGAGCCAGCAGCGCACGGCCCGTGCCCAGGCTGAGGGGCTGTTCAATGACGAAATCGTACCGATGGCGGTCAAGTACCGGGTCGAGGACAAGAACACCGGTGCGGTGCAGATTCTGGACGGCGTAGTCGAGCGCGATGATTGCAACCGCCCCGATACCACCTACGAAAGCCTGGCCGGGTTGAAACCGGTGTTTGCCGAGGACGGTTCGGTGACGGCGGGGAACTCCTCGCAGTTATCCGACGGTGCTTCGATGACGCTGGTGATGAGCCTGGAAAAAGCCTTGGCCCTGGGGCTCAAGCCAAAGGCTTTTTTTCGCGGCTTCACCGTGGCCGGTTGCGAGCCGGACGAGATGGGCATCGGCCCGGTGTTCTCGGTGCCCAGGTTGCTCAAGGCCAAGGGTTTGCAAATCGGCGACGTCGACCTGTGGGAGCTCAACGAGGCGTTTGCCTCCCAGTGCCTCTACAGTCGCAACCGGCTGGAAATCGACAACGAGAAATACAACGTCAACGGTGGCTCGATTTCCATCGGCCACCCGTTCGGCATGACCGGCTCGCGGCAAGTGGGGCATCTGGTGCGTGAACTGCAACGGCGCAACCTGCGCTATGGCATCGTGACCATGTGCGTGGGCGGCGGGATGGGGGCGACGGGGTTGTTCGAGGCGGTTCGGTAACCACCGCCTCTGCGCTTTCGTGGCGAGGGAGCTTGCTCCCGCTCGGCTGCGAAGCAGTCGCCGTTTTTTACCAGGTTTGAACCGTAGGGGGGCCGCTTTGCGGCCCAGCGGGAGCAAGCTCCCTCGCCACGGGGGCTGCGAATTGTTCAGCCACCTTGGGCAACTGCTGCATCCGCTGGATGTACGCCGCAATCTCCTGCTCCGCCGCCTCGCGAGTGACGAATGGGCCTTCCTGGGTGCCTTCGCGCGTATTGAAATAAAACTCGCCATTTACCCGGCAGATGCGGTCACTGCGGAAGATCGTCTTGGGGGCGTCTGTATCGTGGGCGCGCGTTCCTGGCATTTCGGGTCTCCATAGGGGGCAGCGTGGTCGTTTCAATTGAGCATATGTGGTGTCGGTGATTTGCGCCTGTCCAACCGATCGACGGCTGCGACCCATACAATTCCATCAACGGCGAAGGCTGAACTGTCCCTGTGTCAACGATCGATCCGGGCCTAGAATGGGCGTTCATGTCTTGGCTTCGAGGGTTGCATGCACATTTCGTCCGGTCGCTGGGTCTATGGCCTGTTCCTCGCCTTGCTGACCGCCCTGTTGTGGGGAATCCTGCCAATCAAGCTCAAGCAAGTGCTGCAGGTGATGGATCCGGTGACGGTGACCTGGTTTCGACTGACAGTGTCCGGCGGTCTGCTCTTCGTCTACCTGGCGGCCACCAGGCGCTTGCCCAGCCGCAAGGTGCTCGGCCCGCGTGGCGGCTGGTTGGTGGCGATGGCGGTGCTGGGGCTGGTGGGCAATTACGTCCTGTACCTCATGGGCCTGAACCGCTTGAGTCCCGGCACCGCGCAGCTGGTGGTGCAGATGGGACCGATCATGCTGCTGGTCGCCAGTCTGTTTGTATTCAAGGAGCGTTTCAGCGTGGGGCAGGGCATTGGCTTGCTCGTGCTGCTGATCGGCTTCGCGCTGTTCTTCAATCAGCGTCTCATCGAGCTGCTGACTTCCCTGAGCGACTACACCGCCGGGGTCTTGCTGGTGCTGTTGGCCTCGACCGTCTGGACGTTCTATGCCCTCGGCCAGAAGCAACTGCTGACGGTGTGGAATTCGCTGCAGGTGATGATGGTGATCTACCTGTTCTGCGCAATGCTGCTGACGCCTTGGGTTCATCCGCTGGAGGCGCTGCAGCTGACCCCATTGCAAGGCTGGCTATTGCTCGCTTGTTGCCTCAATACCCTGATTGCCTATGGTGCGTTTGCCGAAGCATTGGCCCATTGGGAAGCCTCGCGGGTCAGCGCAACCCTGGCGATCACGCCGCTGGTGACGTTCGCCGCCGTAGCGATGGCCGCCTGGTGGTGGCCTGAGTACGTCCATGCCGAGCAGATCAACCTGTTGGGTTATGGCGGGGCGGTGCTGGTGGTACTGGGATCGGCGCTGGTGGCGTTGGGGCCGTCGCTCATCGCCGGACTCAGGGCCCGGCGCGAGCGTTTGGCTGTCAGCCGCTAGACCGCGGAGGAAGCGAGGTGGCTGTCAGGTGCGGTGATGGCGGCCTTTGAGACAACAACAAACTCAGCCCTGCCCGCCAGCCTCCAGCATGTTTTCCGGCCGGACCCAGGCCTCGAACTCCTCATCGGTCAAGTACCCCAGCTGCAATGCGGCCTCGCGTAAGGTCAGCCCTTCGCTGTAGGCCTTCTTGGCGATTTCCGCCGACTTGTCGTAGCCGATGTGTGGATTCAGCGCCGTTACCAGCATCAATCCACGTTCCAGATGCGCCGCCATCTGTTCGGCATCTGGCTCGAGACCGGCGATGCAGTGCTGCTGGAAGTTGCTGCAACCATCGGCCAGCAGGCGGATCGATTGCAGCAGGTTGTGGATGATCACTGGCTTGAACACGTTCAACTGCAAATGACCCTGGCTGGCGGCAAAACCGATGGCCACGTCGTTGCCCAGCACTTGGCAGGCCAGCATCGACAAGGCTTCGCACTGGGTCGGGTTGACCTTGCCCGGCATGATGGAGCTGCCCGGTTCGTTGGCCGGCAATTTCACTTCGGCAAAACCGGCGCGAGGCCCGGAGCCCAGCAGGCGCAGGTCGTTGGCGATTTTCATCAGGGTCACGGCCAGGGTTTTCAATGCACCGGACAATGTGGTCAGCGGCTCATGGCCGGCCAGCGCCGCGAACTTGTTCGGCGCGGTGACGAAGGGCAGGCCCGACAGCGCCGCCAACTCAGCGGCAATCGCTTCGCCAAACCCATGGGGCGAATTGAGCCCGGTGCCCACCGCAGTGCCGCCCTGGGCCAGTTCGCAGACGGCCGGCAACGCGGCGCGGATCGCCCGTTCGGCGTAATCGAGTTGGGCAATGAAGGCGGACAGTTCCTGGCCGAACGTGATCGGCGTGGCGTCCATCATGTGGGTGCGGCCGGTCTTGACCAGTTTCATGTGGCGCGCCGCCAGTTCCGCGAGGCCGCCGGACAATTCGCTGATGGCCGGCAGCAGTCGCTGGTAGACGGCCTGGGCGGCCGCGATGTGCATCGCGGTGGGGAAGCAGTCGTTGGAGCTCTGGGAGCGATTGACGTGGTCGTTGGGGTGCACCGGGCTCTTGCCGCCGCGAGGGTTGCCCGCCAGCTCATTGGCGCGCCCGGCGATCACCTCGTTGACGTTCATGTTGCTCTGGGTCCCGCTGCCTGTCTGCCAGACTACGAGGGGAAACTGGTCGTCATGCTGGCCGGCCAGCACCTCGTCGGCGGCCTGTTCGATCAGGCGGGCGATGTCGGCGGGCAGGTCGCCGTTGCGGTCGTTGACCCGCGCGGCGGCTTTCTTGACCAGCGCCAAGGCGTGCAGCACCGACAGCGGCATGCGTTCGTTGCCAATGGCAAAGTTGATCATGGAACGCTGTGTCTGGGCGCCCCAGTAGGCTTCATCCGGGACTTCAACCTGGCCAAGGCTGTCGGTTTCAATACGGCTCATCGGGTCAAACTCCTGTAGGTCTGAATGCGCAGTTTAGGCCCTGGTGGGCGCTGGCGGTTCCCTCAATCACGCGCCAATCTAGGAGCGTGCGGTCCGGTCCGTCAATCGGACCCGCCAAGGGTCGGGGTTGAGCCCCGGCGTTTTTTAGGCGCAGAATGGTCGCCCTTGGGGTTTTACCTCGCCTGTTAGAAAAGGAAACTCGATGACCCGTCTTCGTGCCATCTGTACCGCGGTTGCTCTGGTGTGTGCCAGCGGCCCTGTCTTCGCTGATACCGCCAGCCACAACGCCAGTGCCGAAGCGTTCCTGACCCTGGCGCACGCCGACAAGCTGGGTACCCCGGTCTACATGCAAGTACAGCAGATGTTTGCCCAGCGCTTCGAGCAGACCAAGGCTCCCGAGTCGAAAAAGGCAACCCTGGAAACCTACCAGGCCAAGGCCAACGCCGCCCTGGACCAGGCCATCGGCTGGAACAAGCTCAAGCCGGACATGGTCAAGCTCTACACCAGCAACTTCAGCGAGTCGGAGCTCAAGGACCTGGTGTCCTTCTATCAGTCTCCCCTGGGCAAGAAAGTCCTGGAAAAAATGCCGCAGCTGACCCAGCAATCGGCGCAACTGACCCAGGCCAAGCTGGAAAGCGCCGTGCCGGTGGTCAACAAGCTGCTGGCGGACATGACCGCCGAGCTCGAGCCAAAAGCCGCCGCCCCGGCCAAGAAAAAGCCATAAGCGGAGCCTGGCATGAGCATGCAACAACGCATTGAATCGACCCTCGGGCTTTTGCAGCCCGAGCACCTGCAAGTGCTGGACGAAAGCCACATGCACAGCCGTGGGTTGCAGACCCATTTCAAGGCGGTGGTGGTCAGCCGGCAGTTCGAGGGGCTCAATCGGGTCAAGCGACACCAGAAGGTCTACGGCACGCTGGGCGAGTTGATGGGCGAATTCCATGCATTGGCGCTGCACACCTACACGCCGGAAGAATGGGCCCAGATCGACGCGGCCCCGGCTTCGCCGACCTGCGCTGGTGGCAGCAAGCACTGATTGCCAGTGGTGAGGTCGCTTGCCACAGAGCGATGTACCGGCCGTGCAATTGCAGTCCTGCAACCCATACGTTTTTGCTAGAATCCGCAACGCGCCGCTTACCCGGCGCGTTTTTTTTCGCATCCGGTTCACCCTTTACGAGGGTAGCCACCTGGAGAAATACCCATGACACCACCCATTGTCGTGGCGGCACTGTATAAGTTCGTCACCCTGGAAGATTACGTCGAGCTGCGCGAGCCCCTGCTCAAGGCCATGCTCGACAATGGCATCAAAGGCACGCTGCTGATCGCCGAAGAAGGCATCAACGGCACCGTTTCCGGCACCCGTGAAGGGATCGACGGGTTGATGGCCTGGCTCAAGAACGACCCGCGCATGGACGATATCGACCACAAGGAGTCGTACTGCGACGAGCAGCCGTTCTACCGCACCAAGGTCAAGCTCAAGAAAGAAATCGTCACCCTCGGCGTAGACGGCGTGGACCCGAACAAGCAGGTCGGCACTTATGTCGAGCCTCAGGATTGGAACGCCTTGATCAGCGATCCCGAAGTGTTGCTCATCGACACGCGCAACGACTACGAAGTGGCGATCGGCACTTTTGAAGGCGCCATCGACCCCAAGACCACCAGCTTCCGTGAGTTCCCCGAGTACATCAAAGCCCACTTCGACCCAACCCGGCACAAGAAAGTCGCGATGTTCTGCACCGGTGGCATTCGTTGTGAGAAAGCTTCGAGCTATATGCTCGGCCAAGGGTTTGACGAGGTCTATCACCTCAAGGGCGGCATCCTGAAATACCTCGAAGAGGTTCCCCAGGAAGAAACCAAATGGCGCGGCGACTGCTTCGTATTCGATAACCGCGTGACCGTGCGCCACGACCTCAGCGAAGGCGACTACGATCAGTGCCATGCATGCCGTACCCCGGTGAGCGTGGAAGATCGCGCCTCCGAGCACTACGTGCCCGGCATCAGTTGCCCGCATTGCTGGGACAAGCTGAGCGAGAAGACCCGTCGCAGCGCCATCGACCGGCAAAAGCAGATCGAATTGGCCAAGGCGCGCAACATGCCGCATCCAATCGGCTACAACTACAAGCAAACATCTTCCGAGGCTTGAGCCATGGCGTCGCGCCTGCTGTATGTGATGGACCCGATGTGTTCCTGGTGCTGGGGCTTCGCACCAGTGGCCGAGGCATTGGTCGAGCAGGCGCAGGCCGCGGGCGTGGAACTGCACCTGGTGGTGGGCGGCTTGCGCACCGGCAGCGGCTCGGCTCTGGAACCGACGACTCGGCGCTACATTCTCGAACACTGGCAGGCGGTCACCCAGGCCACCGGCCAGCCGTTCAAGCTCGACGGCGCGCTACCCGAGGGTTTCGTCTATGACACCGAGCCCGCTTGCCGGGCATTGGTGACAGCTCGCGGTCTGGCGCCGGATCTGGCCTGGAAACTGGTGAAGCTGATCCAGCAGGCTTTTTATGTAGAAGGTCGCGACGTGACTCGCGCCAGCGTCCTTGTGGAATTGGCTGAACAGGCCGGTCTGCCACGTATCGAGTTCGCCGCAGCATTCGATCGTGCCGACCAGCACGCTGCCACCGCTGCGGATTTCACCTGGGTGCAGGACCTTGGCATCGCGGGATTCCCGACGCTGCTGGCCGAACGTGACGGGCAATTGGCCTTGCTGACCAATGGCTACCAGCCCCTGGACCAGTTGTCGCCACTGCTGGGGCGCTGGCTGGAGCGGGCCACCTGTGCCTGATGACCTGCCCAACATCAGCGCATCGGCCCCGTCGCATATCGATCGGTTGAGCTGGGCAGAAATTCGTCGCCTGGCCCTCAAGCATAAAAAAGCCCTCTGGATTGCCAATGGTGTAGCCGTGCTGGCTACCTTGTGCAGCGTGCCCATCCCGCTGCTGCTGCCATTGCTGGTGGATGAAGTGCTTCTGGGCCACGGTGACGCGGCACTGAAGATCATGAATCACGCGCTGCCGACGGGCTGGCAAAGCGCTGCCGGCTACATCGGCCTGATGCTGTTGGTGACGCTGGGGCTGCGTTGCTGCGCGCTGTTGTTCAACGTCTTGCAGGCCAGATTGTTCGCCAGCCTCGCCAAGGACATCGTCTACCGCATCCGTATCCGGTTGATCGAACGCCTCAAGCGTATTTCCTTGGGAGAATACGAAAGCCTGGGCAGTGGCACCGTGACCACGCACCTGGTGACCGACCTGGACACCCTCGACAAGTTCGTCGGCGAAACCCTCAGCCGGTTCCTGGTGGCCATGCTGACGCTGGTGGGCACCGCGGGCATCCTGATGTGGATGCATTGGAAACTGGCGTTGCTGATCCTCTTGTTCAACCCCTTGGTGATCTACGCCACGGTGCAGTTGGGCAAGCGGGTCAAGCACCTCAAGAAACTGGAGAACGACAGCACCTCGCGTTTCACCCAGGCCCTGACCGAAACCCTGGATGCCATCCAGGAAGTGCGGGCCAGTAACCGCCAGGGGTTTTTCATCGGACGGTTGGGGATACGCGCGCGGGAAGTGCGTGACTATGCGGTGAATTCGCAATGGAAAACCGACGCCTCGAACCGTGCCAGTGGCCTGCTGTTCCAGTTCGGCATCGATATATTTCGCGCTGCGGCCATGCTCACTGTGTTGTTTTCCGACCTGTCTGTCGGCCAGATGCTCGCAGTGTTCAGCTACTTGTGGTTCATGATTGGGCCGGTCGAGCAATTGCTGAACCTGCAATATGCGTTTTACGCAGCGTCGGGCGCTTTGAATCGCATCAACGAACTGTTGGCCCGCGCTGATGAGCCTCAGTACGACGGCGCCGTCAACCCGTTCAAGGGCCGCGATACGGTGGGCATCGACATCCAGGGGCTCAGTTTCGGCTATGGCGAAGAGCGGGTCCTCGACCAGATGAACTTGTCCATCTCGCCGGGGGAGAAGGTCGCTATCGTGGGGGCCAGCGGCGGCGGCAAGAGCACCTTGATCCAATTGTTGTTGGGGCTCTACACCCCCCAGTCCGGCAGCATTCGGTTTGGGGGCGCCACGCAGCAGGAAATCGGCCTGGACACCATTCGCGAGAACGTCGCCGTGGTGCTCCAGCATCCGGCGCTGTTCAACGACACGGTGCGGGCCAACTTGACCATGGGCCGCGAACGCAGTGACGAGGCCTGTTGGCGGGCGCTGGAAATCGCCCAACTGCACAGCACGATCCGGGAGTTGCCCGACGGTCTGGACAGCGTCGTCGGGCGTTCCGGTGTGCGTTTATCGGGCGGGCAGCGCCAGCGTCTGGCTATTGCCAGGATGGTGTTGGCCGAACCCAAGGTGGTCATTCTCGATGAAGCCACCTCGGCATTGGATGCGGCCACCGAATACAATCTGCACCAGGCCTTGGCTCTTTTTCTCGACAACCGCACCACGTTGATCATCGCCCACCGGCTTTCAGCCGTGAAACAGGCTGATCGGGTATTGGTATTCGACGGTGGGCAAATCGCCGAGGATGGCGATCACCAACAGTTGATTGCCGAAGGTGGGTTGTACGCCAGGCTTTATGGCCATCTGCAGCATTGACGACGTTGTTTCAATCTTCTATTTCATGTGTTGATCTTCACGCCAGGTTGAGTGGAACGTTTTCCCCAAATAACCTCCAGTTTTTTGGCGATGTCATGTTCAAAGGCGTATTGCTTAACAATCACCGAGCAAGACTCGCAAGGAGGTAAAGCGGTAACGAGTGTGATCGACTCGATTTTATCTCTGTTTGGATGTCGTTCAGTGATATAGCGAATCAGTTTACTTTCACTGTCCGCTGAAGTTATGTGTGCCGCGGCATCGCCGGTACGAGGGATTGATAACAGATTTCCGGAGGCGCCTTGGCTGATGGAAGTTGCTGGGACTTGGATGTAGTTGTCGACATTGATATAGACGATCCCATCTTTATTGATGTTGGCTCCATACGTATCTTTGAATAACGGAAGTCGCTCCGTAAAATTACTCGTTCCGGAAACGCTTACGTAGACTTCGGTTTGTTTTGAGGTGGTGATGAGCTCGGCGAAGGCAATGTTCTTATCGCGGAAGCTTCGAGTTTCCTTCCTGACTTTTTTTATCGCTTCGTTGAGGTTTGTCGGGCTGCCAAAGATGACATTTAACGTTTCGTTTATTTTATTTTTTGTCTCTCGTGAAGACTTTCCGATAGCCTTCCATGTCTGCACGTCGCCCCCTTTATATTGAGTGACAAGCGCTCTGGTTTCTCGGTCAAACAGCAAGGCCTCGGCGGGACTGGTGTCGACCTTTACCCACTTCATATTGGTCGGAGGAATAGCCGGTGCGCCCATCAATGCCGCCGTTTCTTTGAGTTGCTCCAGAACGTCTTGCATCTCCCCGGTTCCGTGTATCCGTGCCATGTAGTTGGCTTCGTAGGAACCTAGATAAACCCGTTTAAGTTCCGCTCCGAGCGTGCCGTCAGACAGTTCCGCCGGTTCCAGCTTATTCAAGGTCAGGGCAGGGGGGAGTGCACCGCTGGGGGGGATTTTAGCTAGGTAATATTGCTCATCGTTGAGTGCCGTAAAGACATACCTCGCATCTTCTTTAAGCGAGTCTAAAATGATGGCGCCGGTCTGATGGAAGTCGTCAATGTTTGACGCGCTTCCGGTAACCAGGATGCCTGCAAATATCCCGGTTTGGCATTCTATGTTTGCAGTTATTTCTTTTTTAGGGATGGGCGAACCTGGCTGAAGGCCAATATCCTGCAAGGTCCCTTCAAACAAGACGGACTTACCGCCCTTCATTATGTAGATTTCCCCCCTGTGAGCGCTCAGTGCTGAATCCTGGGCTGCGGATGGATAAACAACCGTGTCGCAAAACCACGGAGCCCACGCTTTCTCTGTAGAGAATGTGCCATTGGGCGGGCGCTGTATCTGGTCGTAGCCGTCCAGGACCGAGTAACCCAGGTGGCAAACTTCGTCCAAGGCGCGGCGCCGGCGGCCACGGCAGGATATCTTCTTGAGTCTGCTCGCGTGATAACCGCGACGCAGGGTATTGCCGTCCAGTCGATAGGGGACGTCATCCAAATAAAAAGTCCGATTGGCATCGAGCCCCATGACTTCGCGCACCCGGGTGTGTCGAGGCAGCTCGACGACGACATGGGTATCGGTTAGATATGTTGTAGCGTAGTGGGATCGTCCCAACGCCAGTCCTGATGATTCCTCGCTCAATGCAGGTCCGTAGGGCTTGGACGACTGGGGATCGATCAAACGATACTCGGCTTTGCCCCCGGAAAAGATCTTGCGCACTGGGACATCATCAGTACCGTAGACGATGGCCAGTTGATCTTCTGCCGACAAAGCGCGCCAGTGGCCTGGTTCGGTGGTCTGAGGCACGCCTTGCAGAAAGTCGTATCGTCCTGCTCGACCGCTTAATGTCTTGAGGCTCAGATAACCTTTTTTACTGAGTCTGAACAAACTCAGGCCGCCGGCCTTGAGCAACGATGGAATACCATCAATCGGATTCAGGGTGGCATTGAGGAGCGCGCCTGTTTTTTTTGCAAGTAAAGGCAGTTTTTTAGTGAAGCTAAGTTTTCCCTCTGCTCTGATTATCTTCATGGAGCCGGACGCAAATTTTCCAAGGGGCAATGCGAAGGTTGCGAGGTCGATGGCTAAACCCAACAAGCCCTCATTTACCTTTTTTCTTTTACCTGAGCTCAGGTTTTCTACGCTATCCCAGAATGGAATGAACGATTTTATTGAGCTTGTTACCGTGTCGAAATTCGCCTTCTGGCGGTCAAATTCGGTGTGACCGTAACAGGTGCGGCGCAACGCTGTTTCATCAATAAAAAGGAAACGTTCGGCAATGTGATTGGCAATTGACTGGATGGATTCTGACTCCAAGGTGGCAGGAACAATGTGGGGGAGATCACTGTTTATTAACCTGCCCAATGTGCCGCCAATTTGGGCGATGATAGCTTGGCACTGCATATTTTCTTCAGGAACTGTTCCGTTGGTGTGAGCATTCCAATCAAAAGGCAGGGTGATGTTTTTGTCTTGGAACGAAACAGGAACGCCGAGATGGAGTTGCTCGGCAGGGTTCGTTTGTAATCCAAGCGTGGGAATGACGCCGACTTGGTTCGGCGCGATATCCAGTCGAGGACGAATGACGCCCGCTCGCGGCAGGAGTTCGTAGTATCGTGCCTTGCCGTCGTGAATTGCCTCTAAAATAAAACCACCGCGGGTGCGGAGGGGGGACGTTTCTTCTTCGACCCCAATCATGCCGCCTATATTGCCGGTTGCTTTTCTGAGGCTGTATAGCTTGATCGTTCCGTATTCCAACGCCCGTCGATCAATCAAGGGCAGTGACGCGAGTTGATGGATGATCAAAGTCCGGTAGGCGCTGCGGATCAGTTTGATGTAGGCCTTGAATTGTACGTCGAATGTGTCTTCTATATTGGGTAGCGTTATTCTCTTTCGTTTGGTAGATCCACGCTTTAGGAGATTAGTATCTAATGTGCCTTCTTCGGATAAGGTCAGCCAAGCCAGGGTGTTTGGCTGGGTGATGTACCATTTTGCTTTGCTTAATTCGCCAGAGGCATACACATCGACAAGCGAATAGTGGGAGTGGACTTGCGGAAGGCTTATCGCTGTCTGAGGTACGGTGCGGGAAAGGGAGGTCTCTCTCTCCAACTTCCATTCCTGCGTCAAGAAATCGGTACGCGGGAATAACCTTGTCAGTTCACGTGTTGCGATCTTTAGTCTTTCGGGCGGCTTTTTGTCGAGGTCGATGATGGTGCTACTCAACTCGGTCATGGCCTCATCGAGTTTTTGCATGGCCCTTTCGATGGCCTGTACCGAGTAGTTTGCATCGGTACGTTCAGGAACGAACCCATTGGTGACCGCCCACGCCAGCGCGGGTTGGACTCGCGTGAGTGAAACAAGGTTAAGGTCTTCGGCGGTGCCTTCATCAATGTATTTGGCCGGTAGGTCCATCAGTTGCTGGCCGCTCAATCGTTGCAACAGCGTTGGATCGACAGCATTGGCAAGCTGGACGCCATGGATGAAGTTGACCCAAACAATCGAGCTTCGGTAGGGCAGTCCCGAGGGAATATCGGGGATCTGAAAATCCAGGGGGAACGATGACCGGTACAAACAGGCCAGCAGGATGGATTCATTTACCGAGCAAGCGAGTTTCGAGGCAAGCAGGTGTGACTCAAACGCCAGCCATATCGCCTCGTAACTCTTGCCCCAATTGGAGGGGGCCTGCCATTGATAGCCAGCGATAGCACCCTCTTGCTGGTTTTTCCCCGCCCGCAACCAAAGATCAATGGCTTTGACCAGCAATTTGATTCGTATGCTTGGCGCGCTGTCTTCGCCGTGATTACCTCCGTACCATTTCAGCGCTCGCAACAGAGCATCCGTTAAGGCTTGCGCCTCTTCCGAGGCCAGGATTTTTTCAAGATAAAACGATGGCTTCGCTCGTAGGTCCCGGGTCGTCAGGCTACCGATGTCAATCGGGCTCAGGTGAGTCAGTAACGATGTGCGAAGTTGGGGGAGACGTTCACGCATCGTTTCCATAATCAAATCTTCGACGGACCTGCTCCCAGCGTCGGCGCCGTGACCCAGTTCGTCGACACGAATCGCGTACCCCAGTCCCAATGAATGACGGGCGCGCTTTTCTTCCAATACCTGGACCGCGGCTTCGCATTCTTTATCATCCAGCGGATCGGGGAGCTTGATCCCGTAAAACCAGGCCATTCTTGCGAACGTAACCTCGCCATGCTGGCGAATCTGCCCCCCCAGTTTTCGAGCGGCTTTTTCAATATCGGGAAGCCATCCGTCCCATACGGGATTGCTGCCAAGTGGAATTTGAATGGCTACTTCGCTGTGCGTATGAAGTGTTTCGTAGATGGCGCGTCCGTCTTTCCAGGTGACAGTCAGTGGGTGGTGAGAAGCGCCCAGGGATCTGCACAGGTCTCGGTAGTCTTGATGTTGGACCAGTGCCTGTAGAGGACGCTGGCCGGCTTCGTCCTCCATATACATGGGCGAACACCGCTTTGGTTTGACCAGCGTATTGGCAAGCTCCTCGGGGGCGGTGTTTCGGATCAGCAGGAGCAAAGAGTCGTAGTCGCCCAACAAACCTTGGTGTTGCTCATCAGGTGATGGGGCTGGGCTTAGTGACGCGGCAGTTAGAGGGTCGGGCGTAAGCAGTGATGACATATGCATAGTTCTCGGTGGTCAATACGGGCCCCCGCCAGCGCGATAATTCGCAATGACAGGAGGTCGTATCAAAGCACTCCGAAAAAGATCGTCGTGGTACATATGTATATCGCTTCAAAAATATGGGAACGCGAGTGTCTAACCCGATGTTCATCCTCCTTCTGCGCCAGCCGCGCGGGATAGAGGGTGTCAAATAAATGTACAGCCTCTTGCGGGGAGCTGCTGCGCCTCCTAGTCTTGCAAGGATGATTGGCGTCATTGCTGATCGCAGCCACCTGTGCAAGGGACCTCATGAAGCAAGCGCGGACTCTCGGAACCCCTCGGTTGTTGGGCATCGTCTGGCCTTTTATTGCGGTCGTCCTGTTTCAAGCTCTGTTGGGGGGTGTCAGCCTTTACGTTTTGTCCGCAGTTCGCGGTTATGTGGCAGGGGAAAGCCTTTGGTCCAAGGGCCAGAAAGACGCTATTTATTACCTCAACCTTTACGCCGACAGTCGTGACGAAACGATTTTCCACAAATACCAGCAAGCGATCGCCGTGCCCGAAGGTGGCCATGAGTTGCGGGTAGCGCTGGACCGCGAGCCGCCTGATCTCGATGCCGCGCGAGCGGGGATTCTCAAGGGTGGCAACCACCCCGACGACGTAGCCAGCGTCATCTGGCTTTACCTCAATTTCCGTCATTTCAGCTATCTGGAGGAAGCCATCGATCTCTGGACGGTGGGGGACGGCTATCTGATAGAACTGGACAATGTCGCCCGGCAGATGCACGCCAGCATCAGCACCGGCCAGGCATCGGAAACGGATATTCGCGGCTGGAAGGGACAGATTTTCGCCATCAACGATTCCGTCACCCCAGCCGCGAAGGCGTTCAGCGATGCCCTGGGCGAGGGGTCGCGGTTTATCCTGCGCCTGTTGCTCGTGACCAATTTCGCCACCGCCCTGGGGCTGATTGTCCTGGCGCTGTTGCGCACTCATAAGCTGCTGGCCCAGCGACAGGTCTTCGCCAATGCGCTGCAGTTGGAAAAGGAGCGGGCGCAAATCACCTTGCAGTCGATCGGCGACGGCGTGATCACCACGGATGTCGAAGGCGCCATTGCCTACATGAACCCCGCAGCCGAAGCGATGACGCACTGGAAAGCCGAGCACGCCACGGGGCTGCCCCTGGCGGCGCTATTCAATCTACTCGATGACAATGCCCAGGCCGAAGGATTGACCTTGATCGAGCACATCCTCAGCGGGCGGCTTGGCGGAGGCAGTGAACATTCCAAGCTGATCCAGAGGCTGGACGGCAGTACCGTGTCGGTCACGCTGGTCGGCGCACCGATCCGCCACGCGGGCAAGGTCAGCGGTGCCGTGTTGGTACTGCACGATATGACCCAGGAACGCCAATACATTGCCAACCTTTCCTGGCAGGCTACCCACGATGCCTTGACCGGCCTGGCGAACCGCCGCGAATTCGAATACCGACTCGAACAGGCGCTGCATAACCTGACGCGCCAAGTTGGCCGCCACGCCCTGATGTTTCTTGACCTGGACCAATTCAAGCTGGTCAACGATACCTGTGGTCACGCCGCGGGGGACGAATTGCTGCGGCATATTTGCGCGTTGTTGCAATCGGGGCTGCGGGAAAACGACACATTGGCGCGCTTGGGCGGCGATGAGTTCGGCATCTTGTTGGAAAACTGCTCGCCAGAGGCGGCGGAGAAAATTGCCGAAGGTCTGCGCCAGACCGTACAGAACCTGCATTTCGTCTGGAAAGGCCGGCCATTCGTGACCACCGTGAGCATTGGCCTCGTGCACATTGCCCAGAGCCCGACCACGCTGGAGGCGTCCCTGCGCGCGGCCGACATGGCGTGCTACATGGCCAAGGAAAAGGGGCGCAACCGGGTCCAGGTCTACCATGCCGACGATTCGGAACTGTCCCTGCGCTTCGGCGAGATGGCGTGGGTCCAGCGCTTGCATATGGCCTTGGAGGAAAACCGCTTCTGTCTCTATGCCCAGGAAATCGCGGCATTGGGGCCAGGTAACCACGGCGGCGGTCACATTGAGATCCTGTTGCGCCTGCATGACGAGGCGGGTCGGATGATCCTGCCGGACAGTTTCATTCCGGCGGCGGAACGCTACGGCCTGATGACGTCGCTGGACCGTTGGGTGGTGGAGAATGTCTTCAAGATCATTCGCCAATGCCTGAACGAATCAAGACAGGGTCCGCTGGCAATGTGTGCGATCAATCTGTCAGGCACGACTATAGGAGATCAGGCATTCCTCGACTTCCTGCGTAAACAGTTCGCGGCTTACGCCATCCCGCCAGAAATGATTTGTTTTGAAATTACCGAAACCAGCGCAATTTCCAATTTGGGCAGTGCGATCCGCTTTATCAATGAACTCAAAGGCTTGGGTTGTTATTTTTCCCTGGACGACTTTTGTGCCGGAATGTCTTCGTTCGCTTACCTGAAACATTTACCTGTAGACTTCTTGAAGATCGATGGGAGTTTCGTAAAGGATATGCTGGACGACCCGATTAACCGGGCAATGGTCGAAGTGATCAATCATATCGGCCACGTCATGGGTAAGCGCACGATTGCCGAGTTTGTAGAAACGGCGCAGATCGAACAAGCCTTGCTGGAGATTGGCGTGGATTACGCTCAGGGGTATGTTATCGAGCGTCCGCAGATGTTTACTTGTGACACATTGCAATGCAGGCCGGCCAGGCCTCAGCCGCTGTTATTCAAGGCCCCCGGCACGTTCCGCTGAAACTCTTGTTGGTCCGCAGAAAATCACAATCAAAAGGAGCCCGACAGTGATCGAGACATTCAACCGAACAGGCCCGCTCATGGACGCTGACAGCTATCCGAAATGGGCACAACAGCTCATTGCCGATTGCAGCGAGAGCAAGCGCCGGGTTGTCGAACACGAGCTGTATCAACGCATGCGTGACAACAAGCTCAGCGCCAAGACCATGCGCCACTACCTCATTGGTGGTTGGCCGGTCGTTGAACAGTTCGCTTTATACATGGCACAGAATCTGACCAAGACCCGTTTTGCCCGCCATCCCGGCGAGGACATGGCGCGTCGCTGGTTGATGCGCAACATTCGTGTCGAACTCAATCATGCCGACTACTGGGTGAACTGGAGTGCGGCCCATGGCGTGACACTCGAGGACCTGCAAGCACAGCAAGTGCCTCCCGAGCTGCATGCCCTGAGCCATTGGTGTTGGCACACCAGCTCGGCGGACTCGCTGATCGTGGCGATCGCCGCGACCAACTACGCCATCGAGGGTGCGACCGGGGAGTGGTCGGCGCTGGTTTGTTCCAATGGCGTCTATGCGTCGGCGTTCGCCGAGGAAGACCGCAAGCGGGCCATGAAATGGCTGAAGATGCATGCCCAGTATGACGATGCCCATCCTTGGGAAGCGCTGGAAATCATCTGCACGCTGGCAGGCATGAATCCGAGCAAGGCATTGCAGGTGGAACTGCGCCAGGCCGTGTGCAAAAGCTATGACTACATGTACTTGTTCCTGGAGCGATGCATGCAGCTGGAGCATTCGGGCGTTGTTGAAAAACCGGCTGCTGCCCGTGAGCGTCTGGCACTGGCTGGGAGCTGATCCTCGATAGCTTGACCCAGTGTGGGAGCAGGCTCGCTACCACACTGGTTTTGTGGTGACCTGAAGTTTCCTGGAGCCGCCAATCCCTTGTGGGAGTGAGCCGGCTCGCGAAGGCGGTGTATCGGCTTTCTCAGCCCGCCATCGTCAACCGATTCCTGCCCTCTCGTTTGGCTACGTACAACGCGCTGTCGGCCCGGCGCAGCAGGCTTTCAGCGGATTCACCGGGTAACAGCGTCGCGCATCCGAGGCTGACGGTCAGTTCGATCCTCGTTCCACCGGCGAAATAATCCTGGGTCTGGGCGGCATAACGCAGCCGTTCACCGACCATGGCCGCGGCGTCCCGGCTGGTGTTGGCCAGCAGAATCAGAAACTCTTCGCCGCCGAATCGGAACACCATGTCCACGTTGCGCAGCTGGCTCTTGATCGAGTCGGCCACCGCCTTGAGCACTTCGTCACCGACGCCATGCCCATGGCTGTCGTTGATTCGCTTGAAATGGTCGATGTCCAGCATCAACAGCGAAAGCGGCTGCATGTGACGCCGGGCCATGTCGATCTCGCGCTCCAGCGTCTGGTCCATGGCGATGCGGTTGCCGGTGCCAGTCAGTGGATCGCGCAGGGCGGTTTGTGTGGCTGCGCGGTAGAGCAAGGCGTTACGCAGCGGGAAGAACAGCGCGGACAGTATCGACTCGAGATCGCTCTGTTCCGAGTCGGTGAAGCGCTGGTTGCGGCGGAACACCAGCTCGCCCAGATGCTCGCCCTCATGGCTCAGGTTATAGCTGAGGTTGTGATGCCCGCGTTGGCCGAACTCCAGGCGCAGGTCGCTGGGTTTGTGCTGGTAAGCCAGCGCGTCCAAGGGCACCAGCCGTTGCACTTCGCGGAAGAACAGGCCGAGGATCCGTTGCGGCTCCAGGCTGGTCTGCAACTGTTGGCTCAGCTGCTGGCGCAACTGGGACAGGCTGACAGGCCGCGCCACGCGCGGCGACGGCTGGGCAAGACCCAGGCGCTGCAACTTGGCGCTGTCAAAGTCGATCGCGTTGGTCTGTGTGGGCGTTTTCATATGGCGTGAGCCCCTGAACTTAATCGATCCTGACCGGCGGGGTGAAGCGGCTCTGGGCTACGCGTCGTACTGATCCATCAGTCCCGAAGGACACTGAGTTGAGTTTAGTCCGCTTTAAATGGCAGGCATGAAACCCATCGCAATGTTCACTACTCGCCGGACACGGCGTGTTTGAAAGGTTTAGAGCGAAAGTCGTGCCATTCAGTTCACCTTGAAAAAAACAGACGTTGAATCAAGGAGTTGGGTGCGAAAGATCGCCCTTATGTGGGCAAGGTGCGGCAGAGGCTTGGCGTTTCGCCTGGGTGCCGTATCAGGAAGGGGGGCGTCGCGACGGTAAACCGCCGCGACGCGGATGGCCGTTATTGCGCGTTGAATGCCTGGCCATTGACGCCTTGGCTGTCCGGTCCCATGAGGTACAGGTAGACCGGCATGATTTCTTCAGGCGTCGGGTTGTTGAGCGGGTTTTCCCCCGGGTAGGCCTGGGCCCGCATGCTGGTGCGGGTGGCGCCGGGATTGATGCTGTTGGAGCGCACGGGTGCAACGGTGTCGACCTCGTCGGCCAGGGTCTGCATCAGCCCCTCGGTGGCGAACTTGGACACGCCATAAGCGCCCCAGTACGCCCGACCCTTGCGTCCGACACTGCTGGAGGTGAACACCACCGAGGCATCCTTGGATAACTTGAGCAGCGGCAACAGCGTGCTGGTGAGCATGAACATGGCGTTGACGTTCACTTGCATCACGCGCATGAAGTTCTCGCCGGATAGCTGTTCCAGCGGTGTGCGCGGGCCGATGATCGAGGCGTTGTGGAGCAGTCCGTCGAGGTGGCCGAATTCGGTCTCGATCATGGCGGCCAGCTCATCGTATTGATGGGGCAGGGCGGTTTCGAGGTTGAACGGGATCACAGCCGGCTGCGGATGCCCGGCCGCTTCGATTTCGTCGTAGACCTGGGTCAGGTTGGCCTCGGTCTTGCCCAGCAACAACACGGTGGCGCCGTGGGCAGCGTAAGTCTTGGCGGCAGCGGCGCCGATACCACGGCCGGCACCGGTGACCAGGATGACACGGCCTTCGAGCAGGTCGGGGCGGGCGGAATAATCAAACATAAGAACCTCAACAAATAAGCGGCACGGTACTGTGCGGGAGCAAGCTCCCTCGCCACAAAAGCGGTACTCAGATCAGCAACTGCACAGCGCGTTATCCAGCACTTCACGCAGGGCCAGCGGGTGGTCGATCACCACATCCGCGCCCCAGTGCTTGGGGTTGTCGTCCGGGTGGATATAGCCGTAGGTGACCGCACAGGTCTTGGTGCCGGCGCTGCGGCCGGACTCGATGTCACGCAGGTCATCGCCAACGAACAACACGCTGGCGGGATCCAGGTCGAGCATCTTGCAGGCCAGGATCAAAGGCTCGGGGTCAGGCTTGCTGTTTTTCACGTGATCGGGGCAGATCAACACTTTCGAACGCTCGGCCAGGCCCAGCTGCTGCATGATCGGCTCGGCAAAACGTACCGGCTTGTTGGTGACCACGCCCCAGATCAGGTTGGCCGCCTCGATGTCGGCCAGCACCTGGGCCATGCCGTCGAACAGATGGCTGTGGACCGCGCACCCCTTGAGATAGCGGTCGAGGAATTCCTGGCGCAGTTCTTCGAAACCCGGTGATTCGGGATCCATCGAGAACGTCACCGCGACCATCGCCCGGGCTCCCCCGGAAATTTCGTCACGGATGTGCTGGGTATTCATCGGCGGCAAGCCACGGTCGGCACGCATGGCCTGGCAGATGGCGATGAAGTCTGGCGCGGTGTCGAGCAGCGTGCCATCCATGTCGAAGAGAACCGCTTTGAGACGCATCGACTTATTCCTCGCGCAGGGTCTGGATCATGTAGTTGACGTCAACGTCGGCGGCCAATTTGTAGTGCTTGGTCAGCGGGTTGTAGGTCAGGCCGATGATGTCCTTGACGGTCAGCCCGGCCATGCGGCTCCAGGCACCCAGTTCGGAAGGACGGATGAATTTCTTGAAGTCATGGGTGCCGCGTGGCAGCAGCTTCATGATGTACTCGGCGCCGATGATGGCGAACAGGTACGCCTTCGGGTTGCGGTTGATGGTGGAAAAAAACACCTGGCCGCCGGGCTTGACCATCTGGAAGCAGGCGCGGATTACCGAGGAAGGGTCTGGCACGTGTTCGAGCATTTCCAGGCAGGTGACCACGTCGAACTGACCGGGCATTTCCTCGGCCAGGGCTTCGGCGGTGATCTGCCGATATTCCACGCTGACACCGGACTCCAGTTGATGCAATTGCGCGACCGCCAGCGGCGCCTCGCCCATGTCGATGCCCATGACCGTGGCGCCGCGCAAGGCCATGGCTTCGCTGAGGATGCCGCCGCCACAGCCGACATCGAGGACTTTCTTTCCGGCCAGGCTGACGCGTTCGTCAATCCAGTTGACCCGCAGCGGGTTGATGTCGTGCAGCGGTTTGAATTCGCTCTCGCGGTCCCACCAGCGATGGGCCAGGGCTTCGAACTTGGCAATTTCAGCGTGGTCGACGTTGCTCATGTGCAGATCCTCGAAAAACTTGAAAAATCAGTGACCCCGAGCCGTGGCTCAAGGGGCGTGCTATTCGTTCTGGCCACTCACCCGGCGGCCCCAGGCCTGGGCCGTGGCGGTCAGTTGCGACTCGTCCATGCGAGTCAGGCGACCGTCCTCCAGCAACTGTTTGCCGGCCACCCACAAATGTTTGACGCAATGCCGGCCCGTGGCGTAGATCAACTGCGAAACCGGGTCGTAGATCGGTTGTTGCGCCAGCCCTGACAGATCGAAGGCCACCAGGTCGGCGGCCTTGCCGACTTCCAGCGAACCGACTGTCGCTTCGATGCCCAGTGCCCGGGCACCGTTGAGCGTGGCCATGCGCAGGGCCCGATGGGCATCCAGCGCGGTGGCCGAACCGGCGACGGCCTTTGCCAGCAGCGCGGCGGTGCGCGTTTCCCCGAGCAGGTCCAAGTCGTTGTTGCTTGCCGCGCCGTCGGTGCCGACTGCGACGTTGACGCCGGCCTGCCAGAGGCGCTCCACCGGGCAGAAACCGCTCGCCAGTTTCAGATTCGATTCCGGGCAATGGATCACGCTGCAGTTGTGTTCTACCAGCAGGGCCTGGTCCTCGTCGCTGACCTGAGTCATGTGCACCGCCTGGAAACGCGGCCCCAGCAAGCCAAGTCGCGCCAGTCGGGCCATTGGCCGCTCGCCGGTGTTGTCCACAGCCTGCTGCACTTCGAAGGCGGTTTCGTGAACATGCATGTGAATGGCCGCGTCCAGCTCCTCGGCGATCACGCGGATTTTCTCCAGGTTTTCATCGCCCACGGTATACGGCGCGTGGGGGCCGAATGCGACTTTGATCCGCGGATGATGCTTGAGGTCGCCAAACAGCTCGATGCCCTGACGAATGGCCTCGTCGGCGCTGGCGGCACCGGGTATCGGAAAGTCGAGGATAGGGATGGCGATTTGCGCGCGGATGCCGCTGTTATGGACGCGGTCGCTGGCAACCTTGGGATAGAAGTACATGTCGGAGAAACAGGTGATGCCGCCCTGGATCTGTTCGGCGATCGCCAGGTCGGTGCCGTCGCGGACGAAATCTTCATCGACCCATCTGCCCTCGGCGGGCCAGATGTGCTGTTCAAGCCAGGTCATCAGCGGCAAATCGTCCGCCAGGCCACGGAACAGTGTCATCGCCGCATGGCCATGGGCGTTGATCAGGCCGGGGCTGAGCAGCATGCCAGGCAGTTCGCGGACTTCTGTGGCGTCGCACTTCATGGCTTCGGCCCGTGGTCCGATGAACACGATGCAGCCGTCGCGGATGCCCAAACCATGATCCTTGAGCACGACACCGGCGGGTTCGACAGGCACCAACCAGGTCGGCAGCAATAATAAGTCGAGCGCAACGGCAGGCTTGGGCATCGTGGAACGGTTCCATGGGTTATAAAGGATGGCGAAGTATACCCGAGCGTCTTCGCGGAGGGATCGCTATAATCGGCGGCTTTTGTTCATGAGTGCGGGGTGAAGGATGCGCGATCGACTGTTGGCTGCGGAGAAGGTGAAGGCCATCGATTGGCGCGATGGCGCTCTTTATCTGCTGGATCAGCGTGTTTTGCCGTTCGAGGAAAACTGGATCGGTTACACCAGCGCGGCCGGCGTGGCCGAGGCGATCCGTTCGATGGTGGTGCGTGGCGCGCCGGCGATCGGCATCAGTGCCGCCTATGGCGTGGTGCTGGCGGCACGGGCGCGGTTGGCTGAAGGGGGTGACTGGCAAGGTGCGTTGGAAGCGGATTTCGCCTTGCTGGCCGATTCCCGGCCGACGGCGGTCAACCTGTTCTGGGCGCTGGACCGCATGCGCGACCGCTTGGGGCGCGTCAAAGAACAGGTCGACCCGCTGGCGGCCCTTGAGGCCGAAGCCATCGCGATCCATGAAAGCGATCGCGAGGCGAACCTGACCATGGCCCAGCTCGGTGTCGACCTGATCCGCAAGCACCAGGGCAACGCCCAAGCCATCCTGACCCATTGCAACACCGGCGCCCTGGCCACCGGTGGTTTTGGAACCGCCCTCGGGGTGATTCGCGGGGCGTTCATCGAAGGCATGGTCGAGCGGGTGTATGCCGACGAAACCCGTCCGTGGCTGCAAGGTTCCCGGTTGACTGCTTGGGAACTGGCGAACGAAGGCATTCCGGTGACGCTCAACGCGGACTCCGCCGCTGCCCACATCATGAAGACCAAGGGCGTGACCTGGGTGATCGTCGGTGCCGACCGCATCACCGCCAATGGCGACGTGGCAAACAAGATTGGCACCTATCAACTGGCGGTCTGCGCCATGCATCACGGTGTGCGTTTCATGGTGGTGGCGCCGAGCTCGACCATCGACATGAACCTGGCCAGCGGTGACGACATTCCCATCGAAGAGCGTGATGGTCGCGAGTTGCTGGAAGTCGGCGGCAAGCGGGTCGGGGCGGATGCCGATGCCTTCAATCCGGTTTTCGATGTGACCCCGGCGGACCTGATCGATGCGATCGTGACGGAGAAGGGCATCGTCGAGCGACCGGATGCGGCGAAGATGGCGCAGTTGATGTGTCGCAAGCGGTTGCATTGAAGGCTTTCGGCGCCTGAGCTGGCCCCATCGCGAGCAAGCTCGCCCCCACTTTTGATTGCAATATGGATCCATTGTGGGAGCGAGCTTGCTCGCGATGGGGTCGGCAAAGCCTGAAAATAAGTCAAATCCAGCTACGAATTGCCATTCCCAGCGCCTCTGAGCCCCTCTCGTCCCATTCCAGCCTGTCATCGGTCAACTAACTACGCACCATGCGCATCTGGGGGATAGGTGCGTGGCGGCTCTTGTGATAACATCCGGCGGTTTCCAAGGCTGCCTCGCGAGGTGGCCTTTACTGCGCAGATCCATGGCATAACTCGTTGATTTGTCGTAAGTCGCTGCACGGCATTTGTCCTGCAGCGGCGAGCTTCGTTCGTCCCATCTGGATGTGACGAGGTTTCACCAGAAAAAGGAATCAGGCTTCTCATGGGCGAACTGGCCAAAGAAATCCTCCCGGTCAATATCGAAGACGAGCTGAAACAGTCCTACCTCGACTACGCAATGAGCGTAATCGTCGGGCGGGCGCTGCCGGATGCGCGCGATGGCTTGAAGCCCGTGCACCGCCGCGTGCTGTTCGCGATGAGCGAGCTGGGCAACGACTTCAACAAGCCGTACAAGAAATCCGCCCGTGTTGTCGGCGACGTGATCGGTAAGTATCACCCCCACGGCGACACTGCCGTGTATGACACCATCGTTCGTATGGCGCAGCCGTTCTCCCTGCGCTACCTGCTGGTAGACGGCCAGGGCAACTTCGGTTCGGTGGACGGCGACAACGCCGCGGCCATGCGATACACCGAAGTGCGCATGACCAAGCTGGCCCACGAACTGCTGGCCGACCTGCACAAGGAAACCGTGGATTGGGTGCCGAACTACGACGGCACCGAAATGATCCCGGCGGTCATGCCGACCCGCATCCCGAACCTGCTCGTCAACGGCTCCAGCGGTATCGCCGTGGGCATGGCGACCAACATCCCGCCACACAACCTCGGTGAAGTCATCGACGGTTGCCTGGCCCTCATCGACAATCCAGAGCTGTCCGTCGATGAACTGATGCAATACATTCCCGGCCCGGACTTCCCGACCGCCGCGATCATCAACGGTCGCGCCGGCATTATCGAGGCCTACCGCACCGGCCGTGGCCGCATTTACATGCGCGCCCGCTCCACCGTCGAAGACATCGACAAGGTTGGCGGTCGCCAGCAGATCGTCATCACCGAGCTGCCGTACCAGCTGAACAAGGCTCGCCTGATCGAGAAGATCGCCGAGCTGGTAAAAGAGAAGAAGCTCGAAGGCATCACCGAGCTGCGTGACGAGTCCGACAAGGACGGCATGCGCGTCGTGATCGAGCTGCGCCGTGGCGAAGTGCCTGAGGTGATCCTCAACAACCTCTACGCCCAGACCCAGCTGCAGAGTGTGTTCGGCATCAACATCGTCGCGTTGATCGATGGCCGTCCGCGGATCCTGAACCTCAAGGACCTGCTGGAAGCCTTCGTCCGTCACCGCCGCGAAGTCGTGACCCGTCGTACCGTGTTCGAGCTGCGCAAGGCTCGCGAGCGGGGTCATATCCTCGAAGGCCAGGCCGTTGCCCTGTCGAACATCGACCCGGTCATCGCCCTGATCAAGGCCTCGCCAACGCCGTCGGAAGCCAAGGAAGCGCTGGTCAGCACCCCTTGGGAATCCAGCGCGGTCGTGGCGATGGTCGAACGCGCCGGTGCCGATTCGTGCCGTCCGGAAAACCTCGATCCACAATACGGCCTGCGCGAAGGCAAGTACTTCCTGTCCCCGGAACAGGCGCAAGCCATCCTGGAACTGCGCCTGCACCGCCTGACCGGCCTGGAGCACGAGAAGCTGCTGGCCGAGTACCAGGAAATCCTCAACCAGATCGGCGAGCTGATCCGCATCCTCAACAGCGCCACGCGCCTGATGGAAGTGATCCGCGAAGAACTGGAAGTGATCCGCGCCGAATACGGCGACGTGCGCCGCACCGAGATCCTCGATGCGCGCCTGGACCTGACCCTGGGAGACATGATCCCGGAAGAAGAGCGCGTGGTGACCATTTCCCACGGTGGCTACGCCAAGACCCAGCCGCTGGCGGCCTACCAGGCCCAGCGTCGTGGCGGCAAAGGCAAGTCGGCGACCGGCGTCAAGGACGAGGACTACATTGCTCACCTGCTGGTCGCCAACAGTCACACCACGCTGCTGCTGTTCTCCAGCAAGGGCAAGGTGTACTGGCTCAAGACCTACGAAATCCCTGAAGCGTCCCGCGCTGCCCGTGGCCGTCCGTTGGTCAACCTGTTGCCGCTGGATGAGGGTGAATACATCACCACCATGCTGCCGGTGGAGGAATACACCGAAGGTCACTACATCTTCATGGCCACCGCCAACGGCACCGTGAAGAAGACCCCGCTGGAATCCTTCAGCCGCCAGCGCAGCGTCGGCCTGATCGCCCTGGAGCTGGACGAAGGCGACGTGCTGATTTCCGCAGCCATCACCGACGGCGAGCGTGAAGTCATGCTGTTCTCCGACGGCGGCAAGGTCACGCGCTTCAAGGAATCCGACGTCCGCGCCATGGGCCGTACCGCCCGCGGTGTACGCGGCATGCGCCTGCCGGAAGGACAGAAGCTGATTTCCATGCTGATCCCGGAAGAAGGCAGCCAGATCCTCACCGCTTCCGAGCGTGGCTACGGCAAGCGTACCGCCATCAGCGAGTTCCCCGAGTACAAGCGCGGCGGCCAAGGCGTGATCGCCATGGTCAGCAACGAGCGTAACGGCCGCCTGGTCGGTGCGGTGCAGGTGCTCGACGGCGAGGAGATCATGTTGATCTCCGACCAAGGCACGCTGGTGCGCACACGGGTCGACGAAGTTTCCAGCCTGGGGCGTAACACCCAGGGCGTGACGTTGATCAAGCTCGCCAAAGACGAAAAACTGGTCGGCCTTGAGCGCGTCCAGGAGCCTTCGGAAGTCGAAGGCGAAGAGTTGGAGGACGAGGACGGCGTGGCGTTCGACGGTACCCTCGGTGCCGATGTCGACGACGCGGTCGGCGATCAACCACTCGACGCTGCCGCAGACGAAGAAGAACCGCAGGACTAAGCGGACACACAAGGGGGCGGATGAAGATTCGCCCCCTTGTTGTTTGTTCCGTTTGAAAATTTGCACAAAAGATTTAAGTGACCACCAGATCAGAGCGAGATTGGATGTGAGCAAGAGAGCCTATAACTTCTGTGCCGGCCCGGCGGCGCTTCCTGAAGCGGTCCTGAAGCGTGCCCAAGGTGAACTTCTCGACTGGCACGGCAAGGGCCTGTCCGTCATGGAGATGAGCCATCGCAGCGATGAGTTCGTGTCCATTGCCACCAAGGCCGAGCAGGATTTGCGTGATCTGCTGAACATCCCATCCAACTATAAAGTGCTGTTCCTGCAGGGCGGCGCCAGCCAGCAGTTCGCCCAGATTCCGCTGAACCTGCTGCCGGAAAGCGGCAAGGCCGACTACATCGACACCGGCATCTGGTCGCAGAAAGCCATCGAAGAAGCGTCGCGCTACGGTCACGTCAACGTCGCGGCCACCGCCAAGCCCTACGACTATTTCGCGATTCCCGGCCAGAACGAGTGGAACCTGTCCAAGGACGCCGCCTACGTTCACTACGCGCCGAACGAAACCATTGGTGGCCTGGAATTCAACTGGATCCCGGAAACAGGTGACGTGCCGCTGGTGGCCGACATGTCCTCGGACATTCTCTCGCGCCAGGTGGATATCTCCCGTTTCGGCATGATCTACGCCGGTGCCCAGAAGAACATCGGCCCGAGCGGCATCCTGGTCGCGATAATTCGCGAAGACCTGCTCGGTCGTGCCCGTTCCCTGTGCCCGACCATGCTCAACTACAAGGTCGCGGCCGATAACGGCTCGATGTACAACACGCCGCCGACCCTGGCCTGGTACCTCTCCGGCCTGGTGTTCGAGTGGCTGAAGGAGCAGGGCGGTGTCGAGGCCATCGGCAAGCTCAACGAAGTGAAGCAGCGCACGCTGTACGACTTCATCGACGCCAGCGGCCTCTACAGCAACCCGATCAACAAGTCGGATCGTTCTTGGATGAACGTGCCGTTCCGCCTGGCCGACGATCGTCTCGACAAGCCGTTCCTGGCCGGCGCCGACGAACGTGGCCTGCTGAACCTCAAGGGGCACCGTTCGGTCGGTGGCATGCGTGCCTCCATCTACAACGCCGTGGACATCAACGCCGTCAATGCGCTGGTCGCCTACATGGCGGAGTTCGAGAAGGAGCACGGCTGATGTCTGAGCAAGAACTCAAGGCGCTGCGCCTGCGCATCGACGCCCTGGACGAAAAAGTCTTGGAGCTGATCAGCGAGCGCGCTCGCTGCGCCCAGGAAGTCGCCCGGGTAAAAATGGCCTCCTTGGCTGAAGGCGAAGTGCCGGTGTTCTATCGCCCAGAGCGCGAAGCCCAGGTGCTCAAGCGTGTCATGGAGCGCAACAAGGGGCCGTTGGGCAACGAAGAGATGGCGCGCTTGTTCCGCGAAATCATGTCTTCGTGCCTTGCCCTCGAACAGCCGCTGAAAGTCGCTTACCTGGGGCCGGAAGGCACTTTCACCCAGGCAGCGGCCATGAAGCACTTCGGCCACGCCGTGATCAGCAAACCGATGGCGGCCATCGACGAAGTCTTTCGCGAAGTGGCGGCCGGCGCGGTGAATTTCGGCGTGGTGCCGGTGGAGAACTCCACCGAAGGCGCGGTCAACCACACGCTGGACAGCTTCCTCGAGCACGACATGGTGATCTGTGGCGAAGTCGAGCTGCGCATCCACCACCACCTGCTGGTGGGCGAGAACACCAAGACCGACAGCATCAGCCGGATCTACTCCCACGCCCAGTCCCTGGCCCAGTGCCGCAAGTGGCTGGACGCCCATTACCCGAACGTCGAGCGCGTGGCGGTGTCGAGCAACGCCGAGGCGGCCAAGCGGGTCAAGGGCGAGTGGAACTCGGCGGCCATTGCCGGTGATATGGCAGCAGGCCTCTACGGCTTGACGCGCCTGGCGGAGAAGATTGAGGACCGTCCGGACAACTCCACACGGTTCCTGATGATCGGCAGCCAGGAAGTCCCGCCAACCGGCGACGACAAGACGTCGATCATCGTCTCCATGAGCAACAAGCCCGGCGCGCTTCATGAACTGTTGGTGCCGTTCCACGACAACGGTATCGATCTGACACGCATCGAGACCCGTCCGTCGCGCAGCGGTAAATGGACCTACGTGTTCTTCATCGATTTCGTCGGCCACCACCGCGATCCGCTGGTAAAAGGTGTGCTGGAGAAAATCAGTCAGGAAGCAGTGGCACTCAAGGTGCTGGGTTCCTACCCCAAGGCAGTTCTTTAAGGGCGGATAGCTAATGAGTGGCAACTTCCTCGCACTGGCTCAGCCAGGCGTGCAACAACTCTCGCCTTACGTTCCGGGCAAGCCCGTGGACGAATTGGCCCGTGAGCTGGACCTTGCCCCGGCCAGCATCGTCAAGCTGGCGAGCAACGAAAACCCGCTGGGCGCGAGTCCCAAGGCGCTGGCGGCGATCCGTGACGAGCTGGCCGAACTGACCCGCTATCCCGATGGCAACGGCTTTGCGCTGAAAAGCCTGCTGGCCGAGCGCTGCGGCGTCGAGCTGAACCAGGTGACCCTGGGCAACGGTTCCAACGATATTCTCGAACTGGTTGCCCGTGCGTACCTGGCGCCGGGCCTCAATGCCGTGTTCAGCGAGCACGCGTTCGCGGTCTACCCGATTGCCACCCAGGCCGTGGGCGCGGATGCCCATGTCGTGCCCGCCAAGGATAGGGGGCATGACCTGCCGGCCATGCTGGCTGCCATCGACGCCAACACCCGCGTGGTCTTCATCGCCAACCCGAACAACCCGACCGGTACCTGGTTCGACGCCCAGGCCCTGGACGACTTCCTGCAAGACGTGCCCGAGCACGTGCTGGTGGTGCTGGACGAGGCCTACATCGAATACGCCGAAGGCAGCGACTTGCCCGATGGCCTGGATTTCCTCGCGGCCTACCCGAACCTGCTGGTGTCTCGCACCTTCTCCAAGGCCTATGGCCTGGCGTCGCTGCGGGTTGGCTATGGCTTGTCCACCGCCGTGGTGGCCGATGTGCTGAACCGCGTGCGCCAGCCGTTCAACGTCAACAGCTTCGCCCTGGCTGCCGCTTGTGCAGCGTTGCAGGACGAGGCCTACCTGGCTGAAAGCCGTCGCTTGAACGAAGCCGGTATGCAGCAGTTGGAAACCGGTTTGCGTGAGTTGGGCCTGGGCTGGATTCCGTCCAAGGGCAATTTCATTTGTGTCGACGTGGGTCGCGTCGCAGCGCCGGTCTATCAGGGGTTGTTGCGCGAAGGCGTGATCGTCCGTCCGGTAGCGAATTACGGCATGCCGAATCACCTGCGGGTCACCGTTGGCCTGCCGGCGGAAAACAGCCGTTTCCTGGAGGCGTTGAGCAAGGTCCTGGCTCGTGGTTGATGTCACCTCGCTGCAACCTGCGGCACCTATGATCGGTCGCCTGGTGGTGGTCGGCCTGGGGTTGATCGGCGGTTCGTTCGCCAAGGGCCTGCGTGAAAGCGGGCTGTGCCGGGAAGTCGTCGGCGTCGATCTCGATCCGCAATCGCGCAAGCTGGCGGTAGAGCTGGGCGTGGTAGACCGCTGTGAAGACGATTTGCTGGTTGCTTGCCAGGGCGCGGACGTCATCCAACTGGCGGTGCCGATCCTGGCGATGGAGAAACTGCTGGCCCGGTTGGCCGGCATAGACCTCGGGCAGGCGATTCTCACGGATGTCGGCAGCGCCAAGGGCAACGTGGTCCGGGCCGCGACCGAGGCGTTTGGTGGCATGCCGGCGCGTTTCGTGCCGGGTCACCCGATCGCCGGCTCCGAGCAGAGCGGGGTAGAAGCGTCCAATGCCGAGCTGTTCCGTCGTCACAAAGTCATTCTGACGCCGTTGGACCAGACGGATCCGGCGGCGCTGGCGGTGGTGGATCGCCTGTGGCGCGAGCTGGGAGCCGATGTCGAGCACATGCAAGTCCAGCGACATGACGAAGTATTGGCCGCCACCAGCCATTTGCCGCACCTGCTGGCGTTCGGCCTGGTGGATTCATTGGCCAAACGCAATGAAAATCTTGAGATCTTCCGTTACGCTGCCGGCGGTTTCCGCGATTTCACGAGAATCGCGGGTAGCGACCCGGTCATGTGGCACGACATCTTCCTCGCCAACCGCGAAGCTGTCCTGCGCACACTTGATACATTTCGCAGCGATCTCGACGCCTTGCGCGACGCGGTCGATGCAGGGGACGGGCACCAATTGCTGGGCGTTTTCACACGCGCCAGGGTGGCCCGCGAGCATTTCAGTAAAATCCTGGCCCGTCGGGCCTATGTGGACGCTATGAACTCCAACGATCTGATTTTCCTGGCACAACCTGGTGGCTCCCTCAGTGGGCGGATTCGTGTACCGGGCGATAAATCGATTTCCCACCGCTCGATCATGCTCGGCTCACTGGCCGAAGGCGTGACCGAGGTGGAAGGTTTCCTCGAGGGCGAAGATGCCCTGGCAACGCTGCAAGCGTTCCGCGACATGGGCGTGGTCATCGAAGGCCCGCACCACGGCCGTGTGACGATCCATGGTGTCGGCCTGCACGGCCTCAAGCCTGCGCCGGGCCCGATCTACCTCGGCAACTCCGGTACCTCGATGCGCCTGTTGTCCGGCCTGTTGGCTGCCCAGGACTTCGACAGCACCCTGACCGGCGATGCCTCGCTGTCCAAGCGTCCGATGAACCGTGTTGCCAACCCGTTGCGGGAAATGGGCGCGGTGATCGAGACCGCGGCTGAAGGTCGTCCGCCGATGACCATTCGCGGTGGCAACAAGCTCAAGGGCCTGACCTACACCATGCCGATGGCCAGCGCCCAGGTAAAATCCTGCCTGCTGCTGGCGGGTCTCTACGCCGAAGGCAAGACCACCGTCACCGAGCCTGCCCCGACCCGCGACCACACCGAGCGCATGCTGCGCGGCTTCGGCTACCCGGTCACGGTCGACGGCGCCACGGCGTCCGTTGAGTCCGGCAACAAGCTCACGGCGACCCACATCGAAGTGCCAGGCGATATTTCCTCGTCGGCGTTCTTCCTGGTGGCGGCCTCGATCGCCGAAGGCTCCGACCTGGTGCTCGAGCACGTCGGCATCAACCCGACCCGTACCGGCGTGATCGACATCCTGCGCCTGATGGGCGCCGACATCACCCTGGAAAACCAGCGGGAAGTGGGCGGCGAGCCGGTGGCGGACTTGCGTGTACGAGCGGCTAAACTCAAGGGCATCGAGATTCCGGAAGCGCTGGTTCCCCTGGCGATCGACGAGTTCCCGGTGCTGTTCGTCGCGGCAGCCTGCGCAGAAGGCCGCACCGTGCTGACCGGCGCCGAAGAGCTGCGAGTCAAGGAATCGGACCGCATCCAGGTGATGGCGGACGGCCTGCTGGCGCTTGGCGTCAAATGTGAACCGACGCCGGATGGCATCATCATCGACGGCGGCCAGATTGGCGGCGGCGAAGTCCATGGGCATGGCGACCATCGCATCGCCATGGCTTTCAGTGTTGCGTCCCTGCGCGCCAGCGCGCCGATCCGCATCCATGACTGCGCCAACGTCGCCACGTCGTTCCCGAACTTCCTGGCGCTGTGCGCGCAGGTCGGTATTCGAGTCGCACAAGAGGCACAGTCGTGAACATCAAGGCACCGGTCATCACCATCGATGGCCCAAGCGGATCAGGCAAAGGCACCATCGCCGGCATGCTGGCCAAGCAACTGGGCTGGAATCTGCTCGATTCCGGTGCCCTTTATCGCTTGCTGGCCTTCGCCGCCGCCAACCATGGCGTCGACCTGACCAACGAAGAACTGCTCAAGGCATTGGCCGCGCATCTGGACGTGCAATTTATCGCGGCCACTGATGGCCAACTGCAGCGGATCATCCTTGAAGGCGACGAAGTCAGTGACGTCATCCGTACCGAAAGCGTGGGCGCCGGGGCTTCCCAGGTCGCCGCGCTGCCGGCGGTGCGCGAAGCATTGCTCCAGCGCCAGCGGGCTTTCCAGGAGCCGCCGGGGTTGGTGGCGGACGGCCGGGACATGGGCACGGTGGTGTTTACCGATGCGCCACTGAAGATTTTCCTCACCGCCAGCGCCGAGGAGCGGGCGCGCCGCCGATATTTGCAGTTGAAGGGCAAAGGCGAGGATGTTAGTCTGTCGAGTCTGCTAGATGAGATCCGTGCACGCGATGAGCGTGATACCCAGCGCGCAGTGGCCCCGCTAAAGCCGGCGGCCGATGCGATACAGCTGGATTCCACGGAGTTGTCCATCGACCAGGTGTTGCAACGCATCATGAGCGAGATCGCGCTTCGCGATATCGCCGGGTGACCAGGAAGCTCCGCAGGGGACCAGTCATAGTCCTGCGGCGCTTCTTATATATGAAACTAACCCACATCGTCTGGGGTGTGGAGATGGGCGTTTACTTCGCCCTAATCAACAGGAATTAAAATGAGCGAAAGCTTTGCGGAACTCTTTGAAGAAAGCTTGAAAACCCTGAACCTTCAGGCAGGCTCCATCATCACCGGCGTTATCGTTGATATCGATTACCAGGCTCGCTGGGTAACCGTTCACGCTGGTCTGAAGTCTGAAGCGCTGATCCCGCTTGAGCAGTTCTACAACGACGCTGGCGAACTGAACATCAACGTTGGTGACGAAGTTCACGTAGCGTTGGATTCGGTTGAAGATGGCTTCGGTGAAACCAAGCTGTCCCGTGAAAAAGCCAAGCGTGCTGAATGCTGGATCGTTCTGGAAGCGGCCTTCGCAGCTGAGGAAGTGGTCAAGGGCGTTATCAACGGTAAGGTTAAAGGCGGCTTCACTGTCGACGTTAACGGCATCCGTGCGTTCCTGCCAGGTTCCCTGGTTGACGTCCGTCCAGTGCGCGACACCACGCACCTGGAAGGCAAAGAGCTGGAATTCAAGGTCATCAAGCTGGACCAGAAGCGCAACAACGTTGTCGTTTCCCGTCGCAGTGTCCTGGAAGCCGAGAACTCCGCCGAGCGTGAAGCTCTGCTGGAATCGCTGCAGGAAGGCCAGCAGGTCAAGGGTATCGTCAAGAACCTCACCGATTACGGCGCATTCGTCGATCTGGGTGGCGTCGATGGCCTGCTGCACATCACCGACATGGCCTGGAAGCGTATCAAGCATCCTTCGGAAATCGTCAACGTTGGCGACGAGATCGATGTCAAGGTTCTGAAGTACGATCGCGAGCGCAATCGTGTTTCCCTGGGCCTCAAGCAACTGGGTGAAGATCCATGGGTCGCTATCAAAGCCCGTTACCCAGAAAGCACCCGCGTCACCGCTCGTGTTACCAACCTCACTGACTACGGCTGCTTCGCTGAGCTGGAAGAAGGCGTTGAAGGCCTGGTACACGTTTCCGAAATGGACTGGACCAACAAGAACATCCACCCTTCGAAAGTCGTACAAGTCGGCGACGAAGTGGAAGTCATGGTTCTGGACATCGACGAAGAGCGTCGTCGTATCTCCCTCGGCATCAAGCAGTGCAAGTCCAACCCATGGGAAGACTTCTCTGGCCAGTTCAACAAGGGCGATAAAATCTCCGGCACCATCAAGTCGATCACCGATTTCGGTATCTTCATTGGTCTGGACGGCGGCATCGACGGCCTGGTTCACCTGTCCGACATCTCCTGGAACGAAGTGGGCGAAGAAGCCGTACGCCGCTTCAAGAAGGGCGACGAGCTGGACACCGTTATCCTGTCGGTTGACCCAGAGCGCGAGCGCATCTCCCTGGGTATCAAGCAACTGGAAAGCGATCCGTTCTCCGAGTACGTCCAAGAGAACGACAAAGGCGCAATCGTTAAGGGCATCGTGAAAGAAGTTGACGCCAAAGGCGCCATCATCACCCTGGCCGACGATATCGAAGCGACTCTGAAAGCCTCCGAAATCAGCCGTGACCGCGTTGAAGACGCGCGCAACGTCCTGAAGGAAGGCGAAGAAGTAGAAGCCAAGATCATCAGCGTTGACCGCAAGAGCCGCGTAATCCAGCTCTCCATCAAGTCGAAAGACGATGCTGAAGAGAAAGAAGCAATCCAGAGCCTGCGCGACAAGCCAGCTACTGACATTGCTGCTGGTCCTACCACTCTGGGCGACCTGCTGCGTGCACAGATGGAAAAGCAGAACTGAGTTCTGTCAGACCATGAAAAAGGGCGACTTCGGTCGCCCTTTTTTGTGGGGGTGTGGTGCAGATCTGGGGCATCTAACACATCCGATAGGTCTATGATTGCCGGGACTGTGAAACCCTACCGGTCATCCGACAAACCAGGGCCTAGTTAATTGAAAAGAGCTTGGCCAGTCCAAACGTACTGGCGATGCTGCTGACGACGAATTATGTCGATGGCTAGCCGTTGCAAAGCCCGGTGATCCACTGCGATGAGCCTCGCGTTTCAGTGTGTTAATAGAACGGATCCAGCCAGCCAATCTTGAATGTGGGTACAAGTCAGCGGCCCGCCCGATCGCAAAGTCGTGTTGTACCGATGCGTTTGCTGGACGGTTATCTTGGTTGTGTCATGACCGATGATTGCGCCGTTATAACGCCATGGCATTGCAATCAGTGGTGAAGCGTCTAGCCTGCATGGCCCATACGCGGTGCAAGCTCGTCGACGCTCAGAAAGTTCGGTCAAAGGGTAAGGCCGGACGTGCCGATATTGCGCTGGCGATGATAAACAAGCTGTGTGGTACTGACTGTGAACTCACAGCGGTTCATCGGTCGTCAGGAAAAGAGCCTGTTGATGCTGGCGCAAATGAAAGGGTGGCTGGATAAACCCAATCCCAGGTTCCGCCGCAAAGTGCGCTGGTCAAGGCTGTGCATTATCTGGCAAGTAACTGGAGCCACCTGGAGTTCTATGTCGAAGCGGGTTATTTACTCATCGAAACAACACCGCTAAAAAGCGATCAAGCTGTTTGTCGTCGGACGTAAGGCGTCTGTTCAGCGATACCATCCATGGCGACAGTGCCGGCGCGCAGATCTACAGTCTGATCGAGACCGCCAAGGTCGACAACCAGGGGCTCCTACTCATGGCTTCGCCACATACTGGAGCGGCTGCGGCACGCTTCGTCGGTCGAAGGCTACGGAGGCTTGCTGCCGTGGAACTGATCGTTGGAGATGCCATGGTAAATCGCTGATCCACCTTTGAGGGCGGAGGATGGATGTGAATTCGCCTACTACTCGATCCTTGAATATGAGCTTTACTATGATGCGCAAGCTTGTTGAGGCTGTCACTCTAACGGTGGTGTAGCAAGGGCTCTTGAGATGCGGTCCGCGTTTGCCATGATGGTCAATGTATGTGATTTTTCTGTCAGTTTGGGTAAGCAGGCGCCGTCCACGATGTGTAGTCCTTTGAGGCCGCTTACTTCGCCAAGTCGGTTTGTAGTAACGGGTTCGGGGGTTGATCGCATGGGTAGGGTAGCAGCGTAGTGAATGTCGGCGCCTGGTTTTCCAACAGTAAAGCTCATGGGCATTAGAATTGCCCCCATTTTCCAATAAGCCTTGCGAAGCAGGGTCTCTGTCTGCTTCATCAACATGTGAGTATCGGGATGCTCGGCACCCTTAATATGGAGCACCTCGTTGCCGACCATGGAGACGCTATGTTTCGATAAATGTCCGGGTAAAAACACATTACCTACCACGCAAGAGCTCAGCAAATTTGCCATGATGTCTACGCTATATCGTTTGCTAAGTGGTACGCGACTGACAAATTCGGACATCGGCAAGCCGGTGGTACTGAATGTTGAGCCGAAGGCGGTCACGTTGGATGCAAGTTTCAGTGCGAACGACAGCTGCCCTAGGCCAAGAGAAGGGACTCGTTTCGCTCCCAGCATTCGTGGCAGCCACAATAGAAACGCCGCAGTAGGTGACGCTTGTAGTGCTACGGGTGCGGTATGTTGGAGGTATTTTAACGTTAGTTTGGTTGAGGCTAGTGTTCCTGCTGCAAGTAATAGTCGTTTGGCCGAGAACCTTCTTGCGCTTTGACTGCTGGAAATGGTCCATGTGTCAGCGTATTTGCTAATAGCGTCGACTAAAATACCCGATACATGGGAGAAGCCAGGATAAAGCTTTAGCTTCGATATTTCCTGTTCGGACGAGTAAAGTGCCTGATTGTGGCAGCCCCATAGGCAGTTGCCCGAAAGATCGCAGGCCTTTCGTTCATCCATGTCTTGGCTCAACGCAGCAATACGCGAGCGACCCATCTGGAATCCCAGTTGAGGGAGGGATGCCCGATGTTTGTTGTAGTTGGTCAATAACCGTTGGTGTAGCTGATCGATAGGAAGTGAGGGTTGTGACCACTTATCTACGCCAAAGTAGTTCGATAGATCGTCAGGCTCATTGCCGCTGATGCCGATGCGTCGGGATACGATTTCGTATGATTTTTCAAGATCGACATAGATATCTAGTTCTGCAAAATCTTCTGCGGGGAAGCGCGCAACCCCGCACCCCCATGCGTTGGACAGTCCACCTGTTGCCAGCGAGCCAACGGAAATAAAATTTTCCGTTTCCAGTCCATTGGCTTTGTTGAAGTTTTCGAATGTTTGCCGGTGCGTGGGCGTTTTTAGCTTTGGGGAGACTGCATCCATGTTGTTGAGGGCATGGAACATGTCACCAATCATCCATTTCCATTGTTGATGATCATTGGCTCTGTTAGAGAGATAATCGCCTTGCGGTGGGCTAAGGGGTGCCGCGGTCGATGCCGCATCAACCATAAGCACTCTCAGTCCGGCCTGAACCAGCGGGTATGCCGCAGATGTGCCCGCTGGGCCGCTGCCCACGATGATTACATCAAATTCAGGCGTCACGTGGGCTCTTCCTTTTAATAAGCATATTTGAAAGCAAGGGTTTGGTCAAAAGTGCCAATGTACGCCAGCACACTTCTTTGAGGACGCTCATTCCCAAGGCAATGAAGGTCCTCAAGAAACCACCGGATCGTTTCAGACCCAAAAAAACAACCGCGCCCTGTGGGCTTGCCTCAGCAAGAGTCATTGCTAGGTGGAGTCTCCACGATAGTGCTTTACCTTGCTCATTACATAGGAATGAGGGGTTGTCTATCAATGCGAGTAGGCTGGGAAAGAGGGGTAGTAGCTTGGAGTCCAATATTGCTTGTCCGTTCCCAAGAGCTTCGATCGCTCTAGCATAACGCCGAAGTAGGGATTGGTCAGGGGGGCTCTTTAATAGATAGCTCAGCAGAATGTTGCCTTCGACGAGCAAGTGCCTGCGTCGCCCGTTTCCGGACCGATGCATGCCATATGCGAGTGGTCTGAGTGTGATTCCTAGTCGTTGCAATGAGGTCTGTGTCGACATCGACTTCAGTGTCAATAAGGAAAGCAGGCGATCCAAGCCCAGTTGTGCTGTCCTGCGTTTTCCTAGTATTGCTCTGGCAAGTGTGATGAGCGGAACAGGAAGGGGGGCAGCTATGCGCAACACATTCAGCCTGTTTGTGGCAATGGACTCCAGAAATGCACTAAAGGAAATTGGGCGCACTGATCCAAGGCAGAGAATCTCACCCCGGATATCCTCTCTCGCGGCCACCGTCAATATTGCTACGGCAAGATCATCAACATGTATCGGCTGGATGAGGGGCGTGGGTATAAGCGCAGGTATGAGTGGAAAGCGCCGTACCAAGGATGACAATACCCCAAACAGACCGCGCTCATAGCCTCCATAAACTTGCCCGGGTCTGATAACAACGCCGTCGGCGGCAATGACGTCCTGCTCGATGCGCCATTTCGTTTGTCCATACGATGTCGGGGCGTCAGGGGATGCGGTCTGGCTGGAGATAAATATTAGCTTTGTGTTGGTAAGTGCCGAGTTGCGGATTAGCTCTCGAGCTGCCTGTACTTCGGTTTCTGATGAGATATTTTTATTGTGGGTAGTGTCGGCAGCAAGATGAACGAGTGCACGGGTTTCATCTGGAATCTCGAGGGTCGGTTTTTTTAAATCGAACGGTAGCCAGCAATAGTGAGTATCAGTCTGCTTGCGATTTGCTGAATAAACTGTATGCCCCTCTCTAAATGCGAGTCTCGCCAGTCGTTCCCCAATATAACCCGTAGCGCCGGTAATAAGCAGTTTCATAATTATTGGCCTTTCGAATCGGCAGGCTTTACGGTGTGGTCGGGTTTCCTGTGGAAAATGGCTACTTTGCTGATCCAATATGTAATCGCGGTGCAGGCGGTGTCAGATAAGAACTTGGCGAGTGCGGGAGGTGCGATGAACGCGAGTGCCAAGCTAAGCAGACCCGAAGAGATCGGAATGTTGATTGTGAGCAGGGCAAAGTAGCGAACTGCTTGGGTTTTTCGGCTGGTTTCTGTTGATTCGAACGTGAAATGACGATGCAGAAAGAATGCGAGAACCCCAGAAAACAGTTTACTGAAAATGTTGGCCAGAACATGCTGGCTGTCTAGCAGGAATGCGAACAGGAGAAAAGAGCTCATGTCCAGGGCGTAGGCCAGGAGCTGAACGCCAATATATTTTGCAAATGTCAAACTGCTTTCTTCCTTATGACCAATATGTGATGTAAACCAAACAGTCGATTGAAGGGTTTGAGGGTTACCTCGCAGGCTTTGATGAGCGGAATGCATGCATTGGGCAGCAGCTGGCGAAAGTTCAGCCCCCCGGAAATCAAATACCTAAGGTAATTGTTACACACTTCTTGGTGGACGATTTCCAAAGTGGGGTGCTTGCGTGTGAATTCCTCTCTATCACGAATAAATATCAGATAGCTCAGTGCCTGGTTTGCGCCGTTCATGGGGCCAGTTGCTGGCGTATTCCAAGATGCGTAATGCTTGTCGAAACCTTCAGATTTGAAAAGTCGTTTGTAAAGAGCGCTCGCAAAAAAGCCATAGTAGGGTTCTATGAGAATTGCCCCCCCGCCAGCCTTGAGGGTGCGGTTGATTTCTTTGAAAAACAGGTCAGGCTCCGGAAAGTGATGGAAGCAGTTCTGACCATAGAAGGCTCTTATGGACTCATCATCCAGTGCCATATTCTGAGCATTCAGCTCTCGGTCTAGATGAGGGCCGTAAACAATGTCCGTCGCCAGCACGGTGGGATAAGTCTCGCGCATAGGTGCAACGCCTGCACCGAGTTCTATCTCAAGGCCATCAGTCTTGAGGAATCGGGTGGCCAACTGATGAAATGAGTGATGAAATTCAACGAATACTTCCTTGAGCATTTGCTTGCTCTCAAGAACTTTTCCGTGAAGTTCGAGGCGCTCAATGCCATCAACATCGAACTTCTTAAGGGAAGGTTCTGACAGGTACTCCATAAATCCTTTCATTACATAATCCTACGCCATTGTGTTTTTTTAGATATTTTTTGGAAAAAGCTGATGTCCGTTTTCTACAGGTGGTTCTTGCTTCACTGCTGGATTTTGGTTGATCTCCTGTCTCGTTGTGGGCTTCTCCACCGATTTTTCTCGATGGTCGGCTGCCTGGTTCGAGGTGGTCGAGTATATCCGATCCGGAAGGTTGGCCGAGACTCTCGAGCGACAATTGGATTTGCCTGCCAAGGCGAGTCTGTGGGCGTTTCACAGAGGGAGTCGGGTAGGCGGGTCACCGGCTTGAGGTGAAACCATGCGGATCGCCGATGGTCTGCTTCTTTTAGTGAAGCTATTACCTATTTGAGGCTAGTCTTCAGCTAAATGCTGGCGGCGGTCGGGCAACAAATCCCGGTATAAGGAAGCAAATGAATAGGCTCATCGTTACGTTGGTTGTACTGACTTTGGCGGGTTGTACCTCCAGCGCCAAAACCCATACCTTGCCAGGAGTGAGCGGTTTCAAAGTCGATTGTTCGGGTCTTGGATCCGGTTGGGATAAATGTCGGAAGCGTGCGGCGAAGGAGTGCAAAGCGGCGGGTTATAAGGTGGTGGCAAGGTCTGATGATGCCAAAGAGGAAGATGAGTTTCCTTTTGGCTTCAATCCTGCAGGCTACCTAACGCGGACAATGCTCGTGATCTGTCGCTGAGTCTGGTTTCTTACGATTGAAAATAGCACCCATTGCTTGGTGTAGATATGTCAATGCTTGGGCTGTTAAAATTCCTCCGGGCATGCTAAAACCTTTTCAAGCGATTTTCCTAGCTGCTTGAAAAAGAAGGGAAAAATATGACGAAGTCGGAGTTGATCGAACGAATTGTCACCCATCAAGGGCTACTCTCATCCAAAGATGTGGAGCTGGCCATCAAGACCATGCTTGAGCAAATGTCCCAGTGCCTGGCCACGGGTGATCGAATTGAGATCCGTGGGTTTGGCAGTTTCTCCCTGCACTACCGCGCGCCGCGGGTAGGCCGCAATCCTAAAACCGGTCAGTCCGTCAGTCTTGACGGCAAATTTGTCCCGCATTTCAAGCCGGGCAAAGAACTGCGTGATCGGGTTAACGAGGAAGAGGAGGAGGGGCTTTGACAGCTGTTGCAGTTCAACAAGGTATCGCTGATGCGTAACCTCAAGCGCGTACTTCTCGTTATATTTGTCCTGTTGCTCGTTCTCGCGATCCTGGCGTTCGTTCTGGAAAATCAGCAAAGCGTGTCGCTGTTATTCCTGGGCTGGGCTGGGCCACAGTTGCCAGTGTCGCTGATCATGCTGATCGCACTGCTGATCGGCATGCTGATCGGGCCGGTTCTCGGCTGGTTTCTGGGACGTGCGTCCAGAGCTTCACGCAAGCGCCTTGTCTGATTGCGACAAATCTGTTAAACGCGTCGAATTCGCGTCATGGCGTGTCCATATCCATTAGTAAAACCCTCATTAAGCTGTAAAATGCTGCGCTTGGCCGATTGGAGGCGTTCCTGCATCGGTTCAGACTGACTCTGTCAGAGGCCACGGCTGGCTTGATGGCTTTTGCATTCATGGATTAGACAGTGCGCGGTTGGCGGCCCTGTCAGCAATTTAAGGGTATGGTTTCGCGTGAAAATTCTAGTAACCGGCGGCGCCGGGTTTATCGGCTCGGCAGTCATTCGTCATATCATCTCCAGCACCAACGACTCTGTCGTTAACGTCGATAAACTGACTTATGCCGGTAACCTTGAGTCGCTTGCCGAAGTCAGCCAAAACTTGCGTTACGTGTTCGAGCGCGTCGACATCTGCGACCGGGATCAGGTGGACCGTGTCCTGTGTGAACACCAACCAGATGCCATCATGCATCTGGCCGCAGAGTCCCATGTTGACCGCTCGATCTCCGGTCCGTCTGAATTCATCCAGACCAACATCATCGGTACTTACACCTTACTGGAAGCTGCACGCCATTATTGGGCGGCACTGGATGATGCGCGTAAAGCCGTCTTTCGCTTCCACCATATTTCCACCGATGAAGTCTACGGAGACCTCGAAGGTCCGGAAGACCTCTTCACCGAAACCACGCCGTACCTGCCAAGTTCGCCGTACTCGGCCAGCAAGGCCAGTTCCGATCACCTGGTTCGCGCCTGGAGCCGTACTTACGGCTTGCCAACTCTGGTGACCAACTGTTCGAACAACTACGGTCCTTGCCACTTCCCTGAGAAGTTGATCCCGCTGATCATTCTCAACGCGCTGGAAGGTAAGCCGCTGCCAGTCTACGGCAAAGGCAATCAGGTCCGTGACTGGCTGTATGTCGAAGACCACGCCCGCGCACTTTATAAAGTCGTGACCGAAGGCGTGATCGGCGAGACCTACAACATCGGCGGCCATAACGAGAAGCAAAACATCGAAGTGGTGCATACCTTGTGCGCACTGCTCGATGAACTGCGTCCAGACTCCGCTCATCGCCCACATGCCAGCCTGATCACTTACGTTCAGGATCGCCCGGGGCACGACCAGCGTTACGCGATCGACGCCAGCAAAATCCAGCGCGAGCTGGGTTGGACGCCCGAAGAAACCTTTGAAACCGGCATCCGCAAGACCGTCGAGTGGTACCTCAACAATACTGAGTGGGTGGCTCACGTGAAGAGCGGCAGCTACCAGCAATGGATCGACCAGAACTACACGGATCGTTCGGACAAGGCATGAAAATCCTCCTGTTGGGAAAAAACGGCCAGGTCGGCTGGGAGCTGCAACGCTCCCTTGCGCCGCTTGGCGATTTGATTGCCCTGGACCGGCACCCGGTGGAGGGTTTGAGCGGCGACCTGTCTGACCTCGATGCACTGCGTGCGACGATCCGCCAGGTCAAACCCGACGTTATCGTCAACGCAGCGGCGTATACCGCCGTTGACAAAGCGGAATCCGAGGCCGAGCTGGCCGACCGTGTGAACGGTCAAGCCAGCCAGGTCATGGCTGAAGAAGCTGGATCCTTGGGCGCCTGGCTGATTCACTATTCGACCGATTACGTGTTCAGCGGTGAAGGCCTGGCGCCATGGCAAGAGACCGATGCCGTCGCCCCGGTGAACCGCTACGGCGCCAGCAAACTGGCCGGCGAGCAAGCGATTACAGCCTCGGGCTGCAAGCACCTGATCTTCCGCACCAGTTGGGTTTATGGCGCGCGCGGCAACAACTTTGCCAAGACCATGCTGCGTCTGGCCAAGGACCGCGACACCCTGAGCGTTATCGCCGACCAGATCGGCGCCCCGACCGGCGCAGATTTGATTGCTGACGTGACGGCTTTGGCCATTCAGCAAGTCTTGCAGCGTCCTGAACTGGCGGGCCTGTATCATCTGGCGGCCGCCGGAGAAGTCTCTTGGCACGGCTATGCCCGCCATGTGATCGGTTTTGCCAAGGCCAGCGATGAAGAACTCGCCGTTACGGCGATCAATCCGATAGACACAACCGCTTACCCAACACCGGCGCGCCGCCCTCTGAACTCAAGGTTGAATACTCAGAAGCTGCGCGACAATTTTTCTCTACACTTGCCGGATTGGCAAAGTGGTGTCACTCGAATGCTGATGGAAGTCTTGAATAAATGACCACGACAAATCGTAAAGGCATCATTCTCGCTGGCGGCTCGGGCACTCGTCTGCACCCGCTGACCCTCGGCGTGTCCAAACAGATGCTGCCGATCTACGACAAGCCAATGATTTTCTATCCGCTATCCGTGCTGATGCTCGCCGGCATGCGCGAAATCCTGATTATCTCCACCCCTGAGGACCTGCCGTGCTTCCGCAAGTTGCTGGGTGACGGCAGCCTGTACGGCATCAAGCTGACCTACGCCGAGCAACCTAGCCCGGACGGCCTGGCACAAGCCTTCATCATCGGCGAAGAATTCATCGGCAAAGACCCTTGCTGCCTGATTCTGGGCGACAACATTTTCTATGGTCAGCACTTTTCGGATAACTTGCGTTCCGCCAGCATTCAAGAGCACGGCGCGACTGTATTTGGTTACCACGTGTCCGATCCTGAGCGTTTCGGTGTTGTCGAGTTCGACGGTGCCGGCCATGCCTTGAGCATCGAAGAAAAGCCGCTGAAGCCAAAATCCAGCTACGCGGTGACAGGCCTTTATTTCTACGACAATCAGGTTGTCGAGATCGCCAAGAGTATCAAGCCATCCCCTCGTGGCGAGTTGGAAATCACTGACGTTAACCGCGCATACCTTGAGCAAAAGACCCTCAACGTCGAAATTCTCGGCCGCGGCTTCGCCTGGCTGGACACCGGTACACATGATTCGCTGCTGGAAGCCAGTCACTTCGTGCATACCATCGAGCAACGTCAAGGCTTGAAGGTGGCGTGCCTGGAAGAGATCGCCTATCACAATGGCTGGATTACTGCCGAGCAATTGGGTGCTCAGGCTGATGCTCTGAAGAAGACTGGCTACGGTCAGTACCTGCAGAAACTCCTGGACTCGCCTTCCCACTGATTCGAAAGCTCGATCCTTTTCGACCAGTAGCGTCTAACCGGTGCAAGCAGGAATAGCATGTCAGTACAGCGTCCCAAGGTTGCAGTTCTATTAGCTGCCTATAACGGTATGCAGTGGGTTGAAGAGCAGTTGGCTTCAATCCTGGCCCAGACGGGCGTTGATGTAACCGTTTATATCAGTGTCGACCCATCAACCGACTGTACCGAAGCCTGGTGTAGAGCTTATGCCGATCGGCATGATAGTATCATTGTGCTTCCTCCCGCTGGAATCTTTGGCGGGGCATCGCGCAACTTCTTCAGGTTGATCCGCGATGTCGACCTTCGGGGCTACGACCTAGTCGCCTTTGCTGATCAGGATGATATCTGGAATCCGGACAAGCTATTGCGTGCGGCCAATATCATTCGAGTGCGTAGCCTCGACGCCTATTCCAGCAATGTAGTAGCTTTTTGGCCTGATGGAACAACCCGTTTATTGGACAAAGCGCAGCCTCAGGTTGCCTGGGATTTTTTGTTTGAGGCCGCGGGACCAGGTTGCACTTATGTTATGTGCAAGAGTCTTGTCGATTCGCTAAAGAGTTCTATGCTAAATAACTGGCAGCCATTGCAAGAAGTCAGCTTGCACGACTGGTATTGCTATGCCTTTGCTCGAAGTCATGGGTACCGGTGGTATATCGATCCGAAACCGTCTATGAGCTACCGGCAGCATGAGCAGAACCAAGTAGGTGCTAACATAGGTTTGAATCCGCTTATTGCCCGTTATAAAACCATTCACGACGGTTGGTGGTTCAATCAGGTGCAACTGATTTCGCATTTAGTGGGGCTGAGCACAGATCCATTTGTAAGCACCTGGTTGAAATTACGACGCAGGCAACTTATCCAGCTTTCCTTCAATGCTTGGCGTTGCCGGCGGCGTGTGAGAGATAAAGTTTTTTTCTTCTGTATCTGCTGGGCGACTGCGTTGATAGGAAGCAAAACGAAATGACAGTTGTTAACGTCTTGGTGACAGGGGCAAGCGGATTTGTTGGGGAGGCATTGGTATCAAGGCTTCTGGTTGATAAGGTGTTTACCCCGATCGCTGCTGTTCGTGATGCAACGCGCCTGCACGGTTTATGCCGCGTGATGCCATTTGACCTGTTGGATAAAAATTCTCTACCTAGGTTGAAGGGAGTACAGGTAGTTGTTCATGCCGCCGCCAGAGTGCATGTGATGAACGAAACCACTCAAGATGTCCTTGCAGAATTTCGCAAAGTCAATGTGGCAGGCACCCTTCGTCTAGCCCGACGGGCTGCAGAGGACGGAGTAAAACGGTTCATCTTCATCAGTTCGATAAAGGTAAATGGTGAAAGTACTCGCCCGGGAAAACCATTTAAGGCCGATGATCGTCCTGCTCCTGTCGATCCCTACGGGGTATCCAAGTACGAAGCTGAAGAGGCGTTGAAGCAACTAGGTCGTGACACAGGTATTGAAATAGTAATCATCCGACCCCCGTTGGTGTATGGGCCTGGGGTAAAGGCTAACTTTCTGACCATGCTGAACTGGCTGAGGAAAGGCATTCCTCTACCTTTGGGCGCGATACATAATCAAAGAAGTTTAGTGGCAATAGATAATCTGGTAGACCTTATTATCGTGTGTATCAATCATCCAGCTGCGCGGAATCAAGTGTTCTTGGTCAGCGATGGAGAGGATTTATCTACGTCCCGATTGCTTCGTCAACTGGCTACCGCGTTGGGCAGGACAGCTAGACTGGTGCCACTGCCCGAGAGGTTGTTGCAGTTTGTGGGATCATTGTTGCGAAAAAGAGAGGTTATTCAACGTGTTTGCGCTTCACTTCAAGTTGATATTGAAAAAAATCGCGAAATATTAGGGTGGACTCCGCCTGTTGATTGGCAGGTCGCCATGCGTCAGACCGCAGATCATCACATGGAAAAAAAAGTTAAATGACAGTTTGGTGGTTGTTACTGCCCGTACTAGCTACTTCTTGGGGATTGACGCTTGTCTTGCGTCGTTACGCCTTATCTAAAAGTCTTATGGATGTGCCGAATGAACGTAGCTCTCACAAAGTAGCCACTCCACGAGGCGGAGGGTTGGCTATCGTCGTGTCCTTTCTGCTGTCGCTTCCCTTCCTGGAAAGTCTGAGTCTGATGCCCGCTCCAGTGCTGTACAGCCTGTTGGGTTCGGGAGGGCTCGTTGCGGTGATCGGGTTCGTCGATGATCACGGACACATAGCTGCCCGCTGGCGGCTGCTCGGACATTTTGTTGCTGCACTCTGGGCTCTTTACTGGCTGAATGGTCTCCCACCCGTTGTTTTATTCGGTACCACCGTCGATATGGGATGGTTTGGTACCATCCTGGCACTGATATACTTGGTCTGGATGCTAAATTTATATAATTTTATGGACGGTATCGACGGTATTGCCAGTGTGGAGGCCATTACTGTTTGCCTTGGGATGTGTGTCGTTTACTGGGCGATAGGCAAGTTAGATCTTGTTGCTGCACCTCTAATGTTGTCAGTTGCTGTTGCGGGGTTCTTTTTTTGGAATTTTCCTCCAGCAAAAATTTTTATGGGAGATGTTGGCAGCGGCTTTCTCGGCATGATTTTTGGCGGGCTAGCGATTCAGGCATCATGGAGTGACCCGAAGCTTATGTGGAGTTGGATTATCTTGCTCGGTGTTTTCATAGTCGACTCGACATGGGCGTTGTTAAGTCGATTAATAAATGGAAAAAAAATATACGAAGCGCATTGCACTCATGCTTATCAGCATGCGTCCAAAATATCCGGATCTCATTTAAAAGTTACGCTGTGTGTAATATTGATAAATCTGCTGTGGCTATTACCAATTTCTATTGGGGTGGGCACTGGCGGGTTCGATGGCGCCTCGGGGTTGCTCTTATCCTGGATTCCGCTTTTCTTTCTTGCTTTTAGATTTAGATCGGGAAAGGATTAGTGGCAGGTTATTCCACTTTCTCTAAGTTAAGTGTCAAGAGATTTTTACGATAAGTTTTCCTGCCAGTAGCGGCAAATGCGTAGATTTTGGTCTTGACATTTTGGTTGCTGTGGTGATAGCTGGAAATTGCTTGTTTTCTGAAGAGCGGAATCGGGCTCAAAGTGGCCAATTTTATACAAATATGCGACCCTAAACCCCATTCTGGACGGGCGTAAACTCTTTAAACGTTGCCAGGGCTAGTCTAATGGTTAAAGCTATAAGAGAGCACAAAATGATAGAGGTCGATACTTGATGCGCGCATTTTCATCTACACCTAAAGAGATGATTCTGAGTCTGTATCGTCATCATGGCTTGATCGGGGTGCTGATCGAGCGAGAAGTAGTCGGACGATACCGTGGATCATTTATGGGGATACTTTGGTCTTTCTTCAATCCCATTTTCATGTTGGCGGTTTATACGTTTGTATTCAGTGTGGTATTTAAAGCGCGGTGGAACTCGGGGAGTGATTCAAAAACCGAATTTGCATTGATATTGTTCGCGGGTCTTATCATGTTCAATCTATTTTCGGAGTGTGTTGGGAAAGCCCCAAGCCTGATTCTGGCGAATATTAACTACGTGAAAAAAGTCGTTTTTCCCTTGGAGATACTTCCGTGGGTGGTGCTGGGGTCTGCGTTGTTTCATACATTCATTAGTGTTTTTGTATGGTTAATAGTTTATTTGGCACTTTACGGGTTGCCCCATGTTTCGGTTTTATTGCTGCCACTGATCATTTTGCCATTGTTATTTTTTATTCTTGGGTTGACATGGGCGCTTTCATCGCTGGGCGTTTATTTGCGTGATGTTTCGCAGTTTATCGGAATTATTCTCACCGTTTTAATGTTCCTATCACCCATTTTTTATCCGGTAGAAGCATTGCCAGAAGAGTATCGCTCTCTACTGAATCTAAATCCGTTAACGCCCGCTATCGAAATGGCTCGGTCTGTAATGTTTTGGGGAAAAGTACCCAACGCTTTCAGTTGGGGATTTTATTTGCTGGGCTCTCTGGTTGTCGCTTGGGTAGGGTTTGCTTGGTTTCAAAAAACAAGGAGGGGGTTTGGCGATGTGCTCTGATATCGCAATAAGAATAAGTGAAGTCAGTAAATGTTTTCATATTTACGACAACCCCCGTGATCGCTTGCTGCAAATGTTAACGCCAGAGATCAAAAAATATTATCGAGAGTTTTGGGCGCTAAAGTCCGTCTCGTTCAACGTTAAGCGAGGCTCCACGGTTGGCATCGTTGGTAAAAATGGATCCGGCAAATCTACGCTTTTGCAGTTGATATGTGGCACACTAAGTCAGAGCAACGGAGAGGTTGAAACCAACGGCAGAATAGCGGCATTGTTGGAGCTTGGGTCAGGATTCAATCCGGAGTTCACTGGGCGCGAAAACGTCTATATGAATTCCGCAGTATTGGGGCTTACTAAAGATGAGGTGGATAGCCGATTCCAGGATATTGTTGATTTTGCGGATATTGGGCTTTTCATAGAACAACCCGTTAAAACATATTCCAGCGGGATGTTGGTGAGATTGGCATTCGCAGTCGCTATCAATGTTGATCCTGAAATTTTGATAGTAGACGAGGCGCTTTCTGTAGGAGATGAGCTCTTCCAGCGTAAGTGCTTTGCCCGAATCGAGGCAATCAAGAACAAGGGGGCGACAATCCTTTTCGTGTCTCATTCGGGAAGTACGATAGTCGAACTCTGTGATAGTGCGATACTGCTTGATTCAGGTGAGGTATTGGCATCAGGAGCACCCAAGGATATAGTTGCTAAGTATCAAAAGTTGCTATATGCGCCTCCCGATAAGCGCGAGGTAATCTGTAACGAAATTCGATTGTCTGGCAGCTCGAAGTGTGAAAGCCAAACATTAAGCGCGACGGAAGACTCTGAGGGAAAAATCGAAGAATCGTACTTAGAGTATTACGATCCTCATCTTAAGCCCACGTCAACCATTGAGTTTGAGTCACATGGTGCCTATATTTCTAACCCTGAAATAAGGAATAGCGATGCGAAAATGGTCAATAACCTGCATCGAGCCGGGGTGTATAGATATTCATTTGATGTCAGATTTGAAGTTCCGGCATTCGGTGTACGTTTCGGAATGGTGGTAAGAACGACCACCGGTTTTTCATTGGGCGGTGCTCATAGCTCCTCTTTGAAAGATGCGGTTTCCTATGTTGAATCAGGCACTACTCTAAACGTCACATTTGATTTCAATTGTGCTCTGAATCCCGGCACTTACTTCATAAATGCAGGTGTTTTTGGCGCTATGAGTGCCGGTGGCGAAGAGACTGTACTTCATCGACTGGTAGATGCTTTTGTTTTTAGAGTGTCTCCAGTACAAGAAAATCTGGCTACCGAAATAATAGATTTCGGCTGTGTTTCCGGTGTAACAAAAATATGAACGATTTATTTTCTAACCTCTTTGTATCCTCGCCCAATGGCGGTGGATTGTTCTTTTTGGATTCGGGTGTTGTGTTTAGGTTAGATGGCTTAAGCACGGTAGGTTTGAATCTGGCATCTAATTCGTTTTTACGTGCAATTCAACCCGATGCACTATGGGTTTGTGATGAACAGACGCTCGTGTTAGATAAGACAGCGGTGGACCTTGCCGATATACATGACGTGCTCGAATATGACGATCATTACTATGTTGTAGGAACAACATATAATGAGGTGATAAAGTTTAAAAAAGATGGCAGTGAGGTTGAGCGGTGGCGCGCCCCTGGAGAGGATGACTCTAAGCATCTAAACTGCTTGGCCATTTGGAATAATAGAGTGGTTTATTCTGCTTTCGGCGAGTTTGCCGAACATCGTGGCTATAAAGGAAAGTCAGCCGGCCAAGGAGTCGTCAAGGATCTCGAGACAGGGGAGACGCTGATTACAGGGTTGTCACAGCCTCATAGCCTAGTACAGTATCGCGACAATCTTCTTGTCGCGAACTCGGAAATGAAAGAAATTTGTGAATATTCCGAGTCAGGCGTACTAATACGATCTAAATATTTGAAAGGTTATACAAGAGGCATTTGCCTTTCGGGGAATGTCATTTATGTAGGCCTAAGTCGGTCTAGAAATATTGACAGTTTATCTGTCAATACAGCAACAGTTCTTGCATTGGATGCGGAAACTTGGGAAGAACTCGACAGAGTTGCTATCCCAGCAGATGAGATTTACTCAGTTGTCTCAATAAATAATCATAAACGACTGATTTCAACGCTCGTTTCGTTATTTAGCCAGACAGCCTCCTCACTTGAGAATATTGCTGAAAGTAGACTGCAGGCGCAGGCTATTGCCCATGAGGCAGAACAACTCTCACATGTCAGAGATGTTGAAGAACAACGTCAGCAGCTAGCTAAAGAAATAACGAATCATAAAGCGAGCATTCGTCAGTCGCTCGATGAGAGGGCAGAGTTAAACAAAAAAATAGGTGAACTTTCACAAGAGCGTGCTCTATATCAAAGCATGGTCGAAGAAATTAGGGCGTCGACGAGCTGGCGTTTGACATCTCCGCTCAGAGCAATAGCTATTTTTATAAGGAAAGTCTTCGTGGTATTAGGAAAAATTGTGCTGAGGTGTTATCGCATCCTACCAGTTAGTCAGTATATGAAGCAGAAGCTCAAAAACGTCGCCTTCACCTACCTAGGTTTCCTTTTTCGAAAATCCAGTGCCTACACAACCTGGAAAGAGTTTAGAAGTATCGATAGACGTTGGCATAGCAGTCCGGCTGTGAAGAAGTCTGATCTGACAGGCAAAGGTGTAACTGCTAATGTTGAACTGCCTAATGCAGATGGAGTCTGGGAGTGGGAGGACTATCTTTCTGTCAAGGACCGGATTAAGAGCACGAAAAAGGCACTACTGGAGAAGGTCCGAGTAGATCCTTTACATTTGCTTAAACTGCCTTCCCAAGACTATTTAACAATAGCCTCAAATTTCCAGTTTCCAGAGCTTTCAGAAAATCCGAAAGTAACTATCGTAATTCCTGTTTATAATAATGTGAAGCTGAGCTTAGAGTGTCTAAGTTCTATAGAAAAATTCATTGATTTTGATATATCTTTTGAAATTATTGTGGCGGATGATGCATCTACTGACGAAACCTCTGCGGTTTTTAGTCGGATAAACAATATTCGCTATGTAAGAAATGAACATAATCTTGGATTTCTTCAGAACTGTAATGGCGCGCTAAAACTCGTTAAGGGGGAATATACGCTATTCCTTAATAACGACGTGCAGGTGACACAAAACTGGTTGAAGGTGATGTTGGCCACCTTTGTGGAGTTTCCGAAGGTTGGAGTTGTTGGGCCAAAGTTTGTCTATCCTACGGGGCATTTACAGGAGGCTGGTGCAGCGCTTATGCCTGACGGCGGTGCGGTAATGGTGGGATTGAATCAAGACGCTAATCAACCAAAGTACAATTATGTTCGTCGTGTCGATTATGTCTCGGGTGCTTGTCTTTTGTTACCTACTCACGTGGTTAAAGATATAGGAGGATTTTCGGAGGAGTTTTTGCCATGTTATTGTGAGGACAGTGATCTTTGTTTGAGTGTGAGAGCTAAAGGTTACGATATTTATTATAATCCTGGTGCGACCATCATTCATCATTTGTCCAAGACCACGGTTGACGTCAATGAGGATTTCAAACTTTCTTGTATTGCTAAGAACGTCGGTACGTTGCAACAAAAGTGGAAGGCAACGTTAGTAAGCGGTTCGTCACCGAGAATTATTAGCTTCTACCTTCCCCAATTTCATCCCGTGCCTGAAAATGATCAGTGGTGGGGTAAGGGGTTTACCGAGTGGACCAATGTAAGTAAAGCTCGTCCTAATTTTGTCGGGCATTATCAGCCAAGACTTCCTGCCGATATCGGATACTATGATCTTCGTTTGCTAGAGGTAATGGAGCAGCAGGCGGAGCTGGCACGCAAATACGGAGTGCATGGTTTTTGTTTCTACTATTACTGGTTTGGCGGTAAGCGCTTGTTAGAGCGTCCGGTTGAACAATTGCTTGCTAGTAATACCCCAGATATACCATTTTGCCTTTGCTGGGCGAATGAAAACTGGACACGTCGCTGGGACGGGCAGGAGAATGAAGTTCTTATGGCGCAAGCTCATTCGGTTGAAGATGACATAGCGGTCATTTGTGACCTGATTCGTTTCTTCCGTGACGAGCGATATATCAAGATCGATGGGCGTCCATTGATTCTGGTGTATCGAGTGACGCTTTTTCCCAACTTCGCTGAAACGGCTGCGCGCTGGAGAGAAGTTTGTCGGGAGCAGGGCTTAGGCGAAATTTATATAGCGATGGTCGAGTCATTCGAGCTGGTTAATGCGGGTAACCCACCGTCTACCTTCGGCTGCGATTCTGCTGTGGAATTTCCACCACAAGGCTTGGCCGAGCAAAAAGAGCCTTCCGGTAAATTGCTGAACCCCGGATTTAAAGGAAGCACAGCAGACTATCGAGATCTTGCTGTGAGATATGCCACCCGGCAGGGGCCCGCCTACACCCGATTTAAAGGGGTTATGCCTGGGTGGGACAATACCGCTCGTCGGCAGGACAATAGTTTTTGTTTCGAAAATGCCAGTCCAGGCGCGTTTCAGGCTTGGCTGGAGGAAGCAATCGATGAAACCAGACAGCAGAATTTCGGTGATGAGCAAATCGTTTTTGTCAATGCCTGGAACGAGTGGGCTGAAGGTACCTATCTTGAACCTGACCGTCGCTATGGGCACACGTACCTAGAAGCTGTTAAAAACGCTACTGACGCATCGCGTTTGTTAAAAAAATAACGTACTGGTAAATAAATTATGTCGCGTACTGGTGTGGTAAAAAAAGATGTATGTCTAGTGGGACACCCCTATGCTCCGATAGGGATGGGAGAGCATATTCGCGCATCGTTTCGTTCACTTAAGCGCATTCATCAAACGCCTGGTGTGATCGATATTTATCAGATCGAGACACCTGCGGCCGTTGAGTTGGAAGAGTTCTCCTGCGTCGTAGCTGGGCGTTTAGCGGCTATTAATATCTTTCATATAAACGGAAATGAGATTGAGCAGGCATTGCAGCACCTGAGTAATGTTCATAAGATGGGCGGCTATAACGTAATTTATCCGCTGTGGGAATTACCTATTTATCCAAAAGTTTGGGCAGATCTTCTCGATAAATTTGATGAGGTTTGGGCGCCCTCCAACTTTATTATGGATGGATTAGTGAAGGCGTGTAAAAAAGATGTTTACCACATGCCTTTGGCTTGTGAGATCAGTTTAGATCATTTCCTTGGCCGACGATATTTTGGTATCCCTGAATCGGACTATACATTCCTGTTTTTCTATGACTTGCGGTCATACTCCACTCGTAAGAATCCTGAAGGAGTCGTAGCGGCTTTCCGCAGACTTTTGGAGGCGCGTCCCTATTCCAAGGCGCATTTGGTTGTGAAGGTAAATGGCGTTGAAAGCAATCCTGCGGCCTTCGAAGAGTTGCGTGAGCAGGTCCAAGATTTACATCAACAGGTCACCCTTATCCATCAAGGTATGACCAGTAACGAAGTTAAAAATCTGGCTCGGTGCTGTGATTGCTTTGTTTCCTTGCATCGATCCGAAGGTTATGGCTTTGGTATAGCTGAAGCCATGGTGCTTGGCAAGCCGGTAATTGCAACTTCATATTCAGGCAACCTCGACTTCATGAGTGAGGAGGTTTCATTACCTGTCAGATATGAATTGATTCCGGTGCTTGATGGGGAGTATCCACATCATGAAGGGCAGTTTTGGGCGGATCCAGACAATCAGCAAGCGGCAGAATACATGATACAGCTTGTTGACGATCCCGGCTTTGGTCGAGAAGTAGGGCGCAAAGCAAGTATTCATATGCAAACAAATTTTAGTTTTCGTCAAACTGGTCTTCGATACTCAAATCGACTGGATCGAATTCGGGAAATAATATCCTGAGGTCGATGATTGTGATCCTCTACGTGATGTGACATGTTTGAAAGCGTGTGACGAAGGCAGAACTGAGCTGAGTAATAGCTGATGATTAAAGTACCGCTTAATGAGAGATTGAGAATTTCTGTTCCAGTTCTGCTGCTAATAGTCGCGATGCTTTTTTTTGGCTTTTCAGTTATAGCAGGTGCGCCTATATTTGCATCTGATGAATATGTGTATTTTATCAGTGGGAAATTTAATAGTGATTTAGCATTGATTCATGAGAGAGATCCGCTTCTACAGACACTTTCAAATTTACTGTACTTTTCGATAGTCCGTTTTTTTTATGACTTATTTGGTTCTCAGTTTGTCGTTGGTTATAGGCTTGTCCATGTGATTGAGTATCTAGCCTCGGCCCTGCTTTTGTTTAAGACTGTAACACCGACCATAGGGCAGAAATTCAGTGTATTGGGTGTTGCAGCGTTTTTGATGCTGCCGTCTCAAATTTACATTTATTCCGTTATGCCGGAAATCGAGTTGGTTTTTATTTCGGCTCTTCTTGCGTATGTTATGGTACGTGCTTACCCACGGGCTCCATATATCGCAAGTGCTCTTTCGGGTATTTTGATCGCGATTGCCATCCTTATTAAACCTCATGCGCTAGCAATGTTGTTGGCTACTATTGGGGCTATGTTCGTTTTTCAAGTTATTGCTGATAGACGTAATTGCTTGAGGAAGAGTGGCATACATGTGCTGGGCATGATTATATTTGTATATATCACTGTCATGCTTATTTGGGGCTCTATGAGTAACAACTGGAGTCTTGACCCTTCTAGCGCCTTAGGTCTGTCTTTCTACGGGCAGTACATTGAAACTACTATCGGACAAATCACTTTTCTCAAAAAAATCTCTACCTTTTTCTTGTACTTTTTCATACATGTGGTTGTGCTTTGTTTGATCTTTGGGCCTGTGATTATATGGTCGCTATCTCACATATGGCGTAGAGTTTTTCGGCGCGGTGTCTCACTAGCTCCGGAAAGTTTTGACAAAAGCATGTTGGCAGTCATGGCCTTGGCGCTTATTGGTGTACATGTTGCAATGACCGCTTGGTTCACGGCAGGCGCAGCGTTGCTGCGCGAAGGAGAGGCTTTCCGCCTACACGGACGCTATCTAGGGCCAGCATTACTATTACTGCCAGGGTTATATTTTTACGCAGTGGCAAATCTCGCCCGGCGCTGTCAAAGAATCACACTTGCAGTATCTTTATTTGCTGCTGTGTTCTCCCTCGTTGTTATTAATCGCTTTTTCAAGATGTATCCTTGGGACAATCCACTGTTGTTCGCATTCTTTAATAGCAAAAATTGGTATCAGTGGAATTATAATTCTCAGTTGGCTTATTGGGGCGCGGGAGTCTATCTAGTCTTGTGCCTTGGCCTGGTTTTTTGTTTTTTACAGCGAAAATTCTTCTCCCAAGGATACGCTGTGCTTTTGTTTATGATATTGTCGGCCGGATTGATGCAGACCTATAGTTGGCTCGCAATACACTTGATAAATAATGAAGATGTTTCTGCTAAAAGTCGGGTTCTAGGGCAGTTAATAGAAACGGGAGAATTCGGAGATGGAGTTCTGGTTTCCCAAGAAAGATTTGGTAGAGAATCATACATCCTGTTTAATTTAGGCCAAGCTGTTCGCCCTCTGGATCGTATCCCAGGATCCAGTATCACGCCTCAAGACGTAGTCGGGGCAAGCTGGCTGATAGTGGATGGCGATTATGATCTTAAAATTAAAAATACGCTGATAGCCGATTTACAGCCACTACGTCTGTACAAGATCGAGAGCGAACGTGTTCTTTCTGTCGGCGAAACGCTATTTGTTTCTCTGGCAAATAATAATAATAGAATTATTTTTAAAGGATTTAATCAGTCTGAGGAGTGGGGGGCGTGGACGTCTAGTAGAGAAGCTTCAATAGAATTACCATATAAAGTGGCGGGACGACTGAAAATCAAGCTGTCTGGATGGACGCTTAAAGAAAATGCTTTCGATCCGATCTATATTAAAGTTGGGCAGATCATAACGCCTGTCTTTATGCGGGATGTTAGGGGAGAGTATGAGTTAAACATTGATGTCCAAGAGCCTACCCAACAGCTCATTGTCATGTCTAAAATGTTTAGAGCGCAGGGGGCGGGCAGAACATTAGGTGTAGCACTCTCCTCGCTTTCAATTGAAGTGATTCCGGTACATTGATTCACTTGCATATTAATCTGGTTGAGAGTGTTATGAATAAAGAATGTTTAAGCGGTGAAAAAATTGCCGTAGTAATTCCGTGCTATAAAGTGCTCACTCATATTGAAAATGTCATAGCCGGTTTTGGAACTGAGGTCTGGCGAATATATGTAGTTGATGATAAATGCCCGGAAGGTTCTGGGGACTACGTAAAAAAAGCCTGCGTCGATCCCAGGGTTGTCGTTTTATATAATGAAGTGAATTTAGGAGTAGGCGGCGCTGTAATGGCGGGTTACAAACGAGCCATTGCTGATGGTGCTTCAATAATTGTCAAGGTGGACGGTGATGGACAAATGGATCCATCACTTGTTTCTGTGTTTGCCGCTCCAATTTTACGCGGCGAAGCTGATTATACAAAAGGTAATCGATTTTTTGACTTGGAAGAACTTCGGGCAATGCCGGGTCTCAGAATTTTTGGGAACGCAGTACTATCATTTATGACGAAATTTTCTTCAGGATACTGGGATCTATTTGATCCCACAAACGGGTACACTGCAATTCATGCTGATGTCGCGAGACATCTGCCTTTCAATAAAATTAGCAACCGTTATTTCTTTGAGACAGATATCCTTTTTCGTTTAAATATTCTTCGCGCGGTAGTACATGATGTTCCGATGGATGCGACTTATGGTGACGAGGTTAGCAATCTTAAAATATCAAAGATTGTAGGAGAGTTTCTGAGAAAGCATTGTCGAAACTTCTTCAAGCGTATCTTCTATAATTATTATTTGCGCGATTTGTCCATTGCTTCGCTTGAATTGCCAATAGGTGTAGCGTTGATGGCATTTGGCACCCTCTTCGGTTTAGGGGAGTGGTTGTCTTCGTCCAGCAAGGGAGCCATAACACCTGCTGGGACCGTTATGCTTTCCGCCCTTCCGATTCTGATGGGGTTGCAATTGATACTAGCGTTTATTGCTTACGACATTGCGGCAGTTCCAAAACAGCCATGGCATAGAAGGCTGGTGGACAAATGTAAAACTATCACTAACGCCTAAGGTGTTTTTTGATTCTAGCAACATATGGATGTTTTTGGGGGGCGTGTCACAGAGTGCTCTGTGGCACGCCTATCAATAAATCCTGAACTTTATTTATCCAAGCCATTGCGCAATTACGTGCTATTTTCGTCCGTAGATATCATCAAATCTGATGATGTCATCTTCCCCAAGATAGCTTCCCGACTGAACCTCAATAAGTTCAAGCGGAAGCTTTCCAGGGTTATGAAGACGGTGGACGCAACCCAGCGGTAAATAGGTGCTTTGATTCTCAGAGAGCAAAATGACATTATCATCGCAGGTAACTTCTGCGGTGCCCGAGACGACTATCCAATGTTCAGCTCGATGAAAGTGTTTTTGCGAGCTCAAAGACGCACCAGGCTTAACGATTATTCGTTTAACTTGAAATCGATCGCCGGAGTCAATGGAGTTATAACATCCCCAAGGGCGATATACAATTCTATGCGAGAGATGTTCGGTTCGTTTGGACGCTTTCAGTTGGTCGACGATAGATTTGACATGCTGGACTTTGTCTTTCGCTGCAATCAGCGTCGCATCTGGCGTAGAGATAACTATTAGATCATTCAGTCCTATTGTTGCGATGACATGACGCTCATGACTCATGATCATACTTGATGTTGTATCAATCGCAATAACATCGCCCTTGAGATGGTTTTTATTATCATCCTTTGGTGATACTTCCCAGAGGGAAGACCATGAGCCAATATCATTCCAACCGCAATCTACGGGTACGACTGCTGCCTTTTTAGTCTGCTCCATTATGGCATAGTCGATGGAAACGTCAGGTGAACTCTTAAATGCAGCTTCGTCAAGGCGAATGAAGTCCATGTCCTTGTCGGCATTCAAAACGGCTGTACCGACATACTTTAATATGTCTGGAGCGTAGAGCGACAGTTCACTTATAAATTCAGACGCTTTGAACATGAATATTCCGGAGTTCCATACGTAGTTTCCGGACTCCAAATATTCAATAGCGGTCGGCAGACTAGGCTTCTCTACGAATTTTTCAACCTTGAAAGCCGATTCATCTATCTTCTCACCGCGACGGATGTAGCCAAAACCTGTTTCAGGCGCCCGCGGGCGTATGCCGAAAGTAACTAGATAGCCTGCTTCAACCAGTGGGCATGCTGCTGTAACAGCATTTATGAAGCTGTCATTGTCATAAATAATATGGTCTGCAGGGAATACGATAATATTTGCATTGCTATCAATTTCTTGGGCCAGTAATGCAGCAGCAGCGATGGCTGGTGCGGTGTTTCTAGCCATCGGCTCAAGGACTATGGCAGCAGGCTTATCTTCCAGTTGAGCGCGTGCTTGCTCAGCAGCAACAAAACGATGATCTTCGCTGCAAACAATAATAGGCACATGCGCGTCCGGGAGGCGCGAGGCTCTGTCCAGTGTTTGTTGGAACAGTGTTAACTCTTCATCGACCAAGGCAAGAAATTGCTTTGGTAAATTTTTGCGCGAAAGTGGCCAAAGACGTGTTCCACTACCACCACTTAAAATTACTGGAATTAACATCTTATTTATTCCTGAGATGTATATTTGACTTTTTATTTGTTCTGTCTAGTCAGGCTCTCCGGAAAACCAGCAGGGCCTTCTAGCTTTTAAAGTCATGGAGGTTCGTATTTGTTGAGTGCCTCCAATAGTTTAATAGTAACATTAAGGTATCTTCTATGGATCGCGCGATATGCCATCCTATGTCGTCAACAATTCTTGTATTGTTGCCAACGGCGAAAGGTATGTCAGAAGGTCGGAGTCTAAGGGGGTCTAATTCTACTGCAATGCTTTCGCTGCTTTGATTCAACATAATTTCGAGAAGATTACTTATTTTATAAGCCTTTCCTGAGCATATGTTATATGTGGTATGTCGAAGGGAGGAATTTTCTTCTAAGAGTTTAATATAAGCAAGACATACATCATGCACATCCAGAAAGTCTCTGCTTGCTTCGAGATTTCCGACTTTAATTACTGGTTCCTGCTTGTTAGCCTCGATCATGGCAATTTGTTTAGCAAAAGAGGCGGTAACGAAACTCGGAGATTGACCTGGTCCGATATGGTTAAAAGGACGCGCGATAACGCCTTGCACCGATTGGCTATCCAGATATTGATTTATCGCAACTTCTGCGGCCAGTTTGCTGGCAGCATAGGGGTTGAGAGGATGGCATTTACTTTCCTCATCCAAAGGAAGTCCACTTTTGAATGCCGAGCCATATACTTCTGAGGAGCTGGCGAATAGTGAGAAGCAGTCGGGGACGTGGTGTTTTGTCGCTTCTAAAATATTAACAGTCCCTAATACATTAGTTTCCCAGGTCAGTAAGGGATCGCTAAAGCTGCTGGCAACGTCGGAGATTGCGGCGAGATGCACCAAGTGTGTTGGCTTGACCTTTTTGATTAAATTTTCAACAGCCTCTTTATTCCGAATATCGAGATGAACGCTGTTAAAACTCAGGGGCTTATTTTTTACGGGAGACGCCGTAACACACGTCACTTGGTAACCGGCGGTTAATAGGTATTCAAGTAACACTTTACCAACGAAACCGTTGGATCCTGTTAATAACAAACGCTTCATTGATGTCACCTCTGAGGTATAGCCGACTGACTCACCCGCCATGTCTGCTGGCTGATGAGTCAGGAGAGGGGCATTGTTTTAGAAAATCAGAATGAAAATCCGAGTTCATTCCTTTTTATATCTGCTTCAACCATCATCCGGCACAAGGTTTCTAATGAAGTTGTTGCTTCCCAGCCAAGTATTTTTTTTGCTTTTGTTGCATCTCCGAGTAGAAGATCTACTTCTGTAGGGCGGTAGAATTTTGGATTGACCGAAACAATGATTTTTCCGGTTGCATTGTCAATGCCTACTTCTTTTTCGCCTGTACCTTGCCAGGCAAGATCGATATCGACCGCCTTGCAAGCTAATGATACAAAATCTCTGACTGTCTCAGCACGATTGGTCGCAAGTACAAATGTATCGGCTTCCTTCGCCTGGAGCATTCTCCACATACCTTCGACGTATTCTTTGGCGTATCCCCAATCTCGTTTGGCATCCATGTTGCCAAGTTCAAAAGACTGTTGTTTACCCAGCTTTATTTTAGCAATGGAGTCTGTAATTTTCCGGGTTACAAATTCTCTACCGCGAAGTGGAGATTCATGATTAAACAATATTCCGCTGGTCGCGAAAATATCATATGACTCTCTGTAGTTTATGGTCATCCAATGTGCATACAGTTTTGCAATCCCATAGGGACTTCGGGGGTAGAACGGTGTGTCTTCTTTTTGTGGTATTGCTTGAACTTTACCAAACATCTCTGACGTAGAAGCTTGATAATACCGGATCTTTGGATTTACGATTCGGATAGCTTCTAGCAGATTTACAGCCCCTAAACCTGTGATTTCTGCTGTAGTTAAAGGTTGATCAAAGGATACTCCGACAAAACTTTGTGCAGCTAAATTATAAACTTCTGTCGCTTCTGTTTTTTCTAGCAGGCGAATACTCGAAGAAAGATCTGTTAAGTCGTACTCAACTAAATGAAAGTTCGCGTGATGTTCAATGCCCAATTCCTCAATTCGCCAGAAATTAACAGAGCTGGTCCTGCGATAGGTGCCATATACAATATAGCCCTTTTCCAGCAGAAGTTGCGCCAAGTAGGCGCCGTCTTGACCAGTGATTCCTGTGATGATGGCTTTCATGCATTGTCTCCAAGAGGATACTTTACAAAATTTCTCTATAAAAATTGTCGCGATAGCTACAAAATCTATCATATTTGACTTGGTATTTTACGGTATGCGAGTGTCTATTGCACTAATGGGTTGTTTTTTTTGTCCGGATTGGCTATTTTCAGGGTGTGAAGTGCGGTTGGTCCTAGGCACTATACGAAAAGCAATGTCGCAAACACCGCATAGTACAAGCTAGCGCGACCATCGCTGCGTAACTTTTCGCGAGCATGTCGAGGTGCGTGACGATGCGGCGGTTCTCTTTCAACCAGCCGAACATGCGTTCGAGGATGTTTCGCTCAGGTATATCTGCCGATCAAACAACGAGGTAATCCCGGCTTGGGTTTGCGTTTCATGGATCGCAGAGGGATTACCGGCTGCATCCGGTAACGGTCACAGTAGCGCCTCAGGGCTTCAGTATCGTAGCCCTTGTCAGCCAAAAGCCAGCGACAGCGTTTGCGAGGACGACCGCATAAACTGAGGATATAGGCCTCGTCAAGCAGTGGCTGGGCATACGGAATTTCGCCGGCCTGTCCGCCCGAAAGCAGAAAACGCAGATGTATACCATTGGTGTTGTAAAGTTTTGGATCTTGGTCGTCAGGCCTCCGCGACTACGGCCTAGCGCGTGATCTGAGGGTTCATCAGGCCCTCTTTTCCCCGGCGCCTGATGAGGCTCCGGTTACGCGTACAGCAGTGGAGTCGATCATCCATGTTTCCAAGTCAATCAATCCCTGTTCGTTCAGCTCAATATGTAGCCGCCTGGCATCAGGTTGCACGCTCCTTGGTTACGCCAATCGCGAAACCTATGGTAGAGCATTGACCCAGACCCGAAGCCCCGGGCATACCGCGTCATGCGGCGCCTGAGGAAAGTACCCAGAGCACACCATTGAGCATCAAACGATCATCGGTTCTGGGGCACCACTGCCCGGGCTGTCCAAAGAGGCTGCCATGAAGCTGCCGCTAGCATGAGGAACTGGGTTTACGAATATGGTTCGGTTGGCACGCCTCCTATATCTTTTTTTGTGAGTGTCGTACTGCATTGATGCTCCGGTCCGCAGCTCACCGCGACTCACAGTTTGAAGTGAGGCGAGAAAATCTACAGGAGGTTACTTGGAAGGCTATCGTAGTACCTGATTAGCGCTATCTTTCGTGCGGGTTTGCTTGTCGGGTCGCTAGAGGCTTTCCGGAATTGGGTGCGTGCCTAATCCTTAGATTTTTTTTAAGATAGTGGCTATGAGAAGACTGATATTTCCGGCAACAGTCTGGCGATACACCCCGCTGCTTTTAATGAGAAAAACTCTCTTCAATAAATTGCTATGTCGTGCTTCTTCAAACTGTTCTAGTGTTAGTCTGTTTTTTTCGGTTAGCTGGTTTTTTAACGAGTTTATGATCAGCAAATTGTAATCGTTCCACTCAATAAAACTGCCCTTTAAAGCGTTTTGCAAACGTGTTAGTCGATCGCCAAAGCCCATGTTTCCGCCAATCAAATTTGCTTCGTGTTGCCGATAAAGTAGAGTCGGTTCTGGGTCATATATAACGGTTCCACCGCAACCACTAACAATTAAGTAGACTATCCAGTCGTGCGAGATTATCTTGTGCTTATCATCGATTTTCTTTAATAGTTCTCGGCTTCTGTTGTTTATCATCATGGTGTTACCTCCGGCCAAGCTTTGTACCAATGAATTTTCGAAGCTGGGTGGAAATTTAAAGAGTGGTGATTTCGTCGACATTTTTCTAGAGTCGCTAAATATTAGAGTGCGAGAGCAATAAAGTATTGGCGTATTAGGGGGGGATATTTTTATTTGCACAACGCTTCTTTCTAGCTTGTCTTGTAGCCAAATATCGTCTTGATCACTAAAGGCAAAGTAGGCTGCTTCGATTTCCTTGCGCTTAATCAGCGACAAAAAATTTTTGGCAAAACCCTCCTTGGGGCCTTCGAAGATATGCAATCTGTGCTTTCCTATTTCTGCTCTGTAGCGTTCGAGGATCTGTAATGTGTTGTCATTGGATCCGTCATCTGAAACATATATAGTCCAGTTCTTATAGGTTTGGTTGGCTATAGAATCCAGTTGTTCGGAAAGATATTTCTCTCCGTTATAGGTGCAAAGAAGAATGGCAACAGCTTCCCCAATGCACTGCTGGTTTGGCGAGACGGCAAAGGATTGGAGGGGGGGCTGCTTTCTGAGCGGTAGATGCTTTTTCAAGTGCTTATCTCTATCGTTTACTAGCATGTGATCTGCCAATCCCACCTTAAAGAAGTGGGTATTATGTTGCTTCGCCATCACTGGCGTGCGGTTCCATGATAGCAAGACTTCGAAGTCTTTTACTGTGACAGTTCGGACGGTGACCTTCGCTTGGGTTTCTCCGCCAGTTTAATTATCAGGGCTGACAGGCCCTGCTGCTGCCCCCCCCCCCCCGGCTAGCGCTGATTATTGTGACTGTTTTTTACATCGCGTTGGATTTCGCATAGTTGTGAGTGGGTTCAGCGTAACATCGGACCGTCCAACTCGTTTTTTGCGTTCGCTCTCCCAATATCCTAAAACTTAGGTAGTGCTCGCGTCCAGCAATTTATTCACTCGATTCGCGGTAACGTTTTCGTTGCGGTATAACCCCCGCATACTCCAAGTAATCTAGTGCAGCGAGCACATGCAACCATTAGTTAACCGTTGATTTAATTAATTTGGGGGCGGCTGGTTGAAGTCTGAGTTGTGCACTCAGACTCAGCCGAAGGGTGTTATAAAGTTTATCTCGCTATTTCTGAAGTTTTCCAGAGCTCACTAGCCTATAAGCTAGGTATTTCGAACCGGCAATATTTAAATGGTTTGTATCACGGTAAAGCAGTTTTTCGTCCGCTGTCATTGCGCAGGATTTTGTGTCGCATAATAATTCGTGCACTCCGATAAATTTCACATCGGGATTTTGTTTTAGTGCAGATAGGAGTATGGTCGAATAGTATGTTTTTTGTTTTTGGTAGTCGGATAAGCTCATTTCACATTTGCTGGAGCTACTGAAGCGACGTCCGTATTTGCACTTTTCTGGGGTAAATGAAAAGACAGGGATGTCGTCCATTACATATATATTCTTGTTTGCGTTGGAGAGTATTTTCAAAGTTCGACTTATCTGCTTTTCAGGCTCAATGAGCCCTGGAGCTATTTTGTCTATCCACATCGCACTTATTATAATGGTTTCTATGTTGTTGTCTTTTGATATAAGGTCAAGAGGCTGCTTGAAGGCTGGGCTATCTAACGATGGAAGCTGTGGCTGAATAAATGAGCCAACGTTTACGTCACTAAACTGTTCGGCAATGCCTGGGAGCCAGTGCTCAGCGTGACTATCGCCAACCAGAAGAATTTTGATAGGCATATCTGGCTTGGACTGGAAGCATCTGTATCCATAGCTGGCATCTAATGAGGAGAGTTCTCGAAGTTTAATATCTGAACATCTGCTAAAATTTGAGCTTATATAGGACAGGTAGGGGTCGCGACCAAGGTCGTTGGGGTATCTTGCTATAGGGTTAGCACCTTCCCTGTCAGTTAATCCGTCTTGTGCAAAAATAAACATAGCCATTGTTGCAGTTGCCAGCATGGCGCAGGATAAAAATTTAACAGATTTTGCTCTGGATATCGAGCCTGTTCTTATTGGTGTTTCAATAAATTTATAAGTTAGCCATGAAAGTACTATTGTAATGAGTATTGCTGCAATCCTGGTATTTATAGAAGGAGTTTCACTTTCTATGATTCGAGGAAAGGATAGAAGCGGCCAATGCCACAGGTACAGTGGAAAACTGATAAGCCCTGTACCAACCATCAGTCGATTCGAAAGTACGATACGGTTAATCAGGCTTTTAGGGCCTGCTGCAATAAGCAACACTGCACCGGTAACCGGGACTAAGGCAAGTGTGCCAGGGAACACGCTGGTACTGTTGATCATAACAACACCGGCGACGATCAGCGCTGCGCCGAGGCAGGACAGGATATTGACGATATGAACAGAAGGCTTCCAGTGACTTGGTACACATGCCACTAGCGCGCCGGTAAGCAGTTCCCAGGCACGCGTCTGTGGTGAATAGAAGTCGGCTGTAGGGTTGTTCGCTGCTTGGAACAGATTCAATCCGAACGATATCGCGATAGTCACAGTGATTGCTAATGGGATGTGAGTGCGAAAGCGATAGAACAGAAAAAGAACTAGGGGCCACATCATATAGAACTGCTCTTCAATGCCTAAGCTCCACAAGTGAAGTAGGGGCTTAGCCTCGGAAGCTACATCGAAATAACTGGTCTCACTCCAAAATACTAAGTTGGATACAAAGCCGGCGCCTGCCAGTGCATGCTTCCCCAAGGACTTGTATTCGACCGCAAACAATGCAAGCCAACCAAAGGCTAGACAGGCAATAAGCACGGTGGTAAGCGCAGGGAATATTCGTACTACACGTCTTGTGTAGAACCTTGCTATTGAAAATGACTCGCTATTCAGTTCTCTTAGTAAAATCGACGAGATTAGAAAGCCAGAGATAACGAAAAATATATCGACGCCAATGAATCCTCCTTTGAGGAAAGAGGGGAAGGCGTGGAATAAAATCACGGCGATAACAGCTACTGCGCGAAGCCCGTCTATGTCTCGGCGATACGTAATATGTGTATGGTTTGCAGTCGCTTTTAATTGCTGCTCAAGTTTTAGTGACGTCATTGACTCGAAAATCTCCAGTGAGCTTCGCTGCGAAGCAGGCGTAGCCTAACCGCAGACGATCCTCTGCAAAAGTCTAATCCTCATTCCCCGCGAAATCGAGGAGAGATGACGCCTATCACCAAGCAGCAGAAGCTCTGTTGGTGAGATGAGTGGTGGCGTTGATCTGCTATTAGTCGGAAGGTGGGGATTATATATCGCATAGGCTTATGTTCTGCTAGGGAAAGGCATTCCCATCGGCGGCAGTTCATCAAAACCGTGACTTCCAATACCGAGATTCCATCAGTGTGATGCGTTTTAGGTGCCTCTATAACCAAGATCTAGAAGCATTCACCCTTACCTCTGGAGCGCTTCGCGTCAGGCACCTGAGGCAGGAACTGTGCTGTGGTTGCAGGTAGGGATCGGTACTGGGGCATGTAACTGGCATCCTATCGGGACCTACATTTTCCATTTTTTGACATGTTATTTGAAATTAAAGCAGAGACTCTGGCAGCAGCCATTGACGCATAAACTCGCAACTCAGGAACAGCAGTGGCTTCCCAGAACTTTGCCTTCAGCATTGGTCCAACGTAGGTCAGCCAGGTAGAAGCCTTTCCCGTGCTATCGATAACCGCTAAGTCATTGGTTACGTTTATTCCCAGTTCGTGTTTGTCGATACTTATTAGGTCTTCACTTATAAGTGACTTTATCAAATGTTCATCTATGAGTTTCGGATTTGAGTTTGGGCCGGTGCAATTGATTACGTATTTTACGTTGAGGCTGATTTCTTGATGGTTTCCGCGCAAGCTAATTGTAAGATTTAAATCATTAGCTCTTTCGTCAACTAATTTTATTCTTCCCGCGATTGGAGAGATTTTGTTTTCTTTAAGTGCTTCTTCAAACATTGCATATGTGCTTGGTGCAACCCGATGACGGTGCACGTCCCAGTACGGTTGTACATGACGGAGAAATCTATCGCGCTCCTTTTCTGGCAGGCGCATCCACAGTTGCGATGTGATGGGGCGAAGTGCAGCGACTACGTCGCGCCAATTAGAATCGTTACAGGTGTTGATATATTTCCTGATTTGGCGAAAATAATTTAGGGTCGTAGGTGCCTGTAGAACTAATTCTTCGCGAAATGAGTTGTGGGATACCATGGCGTCTCTACTGCTTCTATGGGGTAAAGGTAACAGACCGCGGCGAGAAAGCATGAAAATTTTGCCGGTGTGATTGTTCTTTTTTAAACTGGAGATCACATCCAGTGCAGTTAACCCACCACCTACCAAAAGAATCGGAGCGTCACTATCATGAAGTTGTGATATGCTTTTGGACCATGGGTCGGGAATATAGCGATGCTTATTTTGAATCTTCCGCAATGCGAATGGAGTTAGAGGAGGAAAATGTCCTAGCGCTAGAATTACATGGTCCGCAAATATTTCTTCCTTGTTGTCTAGTTCAATTGTTGCTCCGTTTGCACGACCTGAAATATGTTTTACATTTGCGCAAACCTGTTTGAAACGGACTCTACCTTTTGCGCTGAACTCTGCATCTTTAAGCAGAGACTCCAAATACTCGCCATATAGCCTTCTAGGTGTAAAGCTGCTCGCTGTAACACTTTTGTCATATAATTGACAGTATTTCAAATAAGAATCAGGCTCATTGACGATGGCGGTCATGTTTCCCGCCGGTACGTTAAGGAGGTGTATAGGGCTATTTGTCCCATAAGCCAATCCCTTGGCCATTTGACCTGAGCGATTGACAATAATTAATTTGGAGCCATCTGGCGCAGTGCGCAGAAACTCAATGGCGGCAACTGTTCCGCTGAATCCGGCACCAATAATAACTAATGTATTCATTTGCGTGGTGCTTTTAAGTATTGGAGTATTTGGTCTACGCAGGTCTCAACACCGTTTTCTAGTGTGTTTACTCGGATGTCGGGATTCACTGGAGGCTCGTATGCAGAGTCTATTCCGGTAAAATTCTTTATCAGCCCTTGCTCAGCTTTTTTGTAAAGACCTTTGGGGTCTCTCCGCATGCACTCAGACAGTGGAGCGTCGACAAAAACCTCAATGAACGTGCTATTTCCAATGACGTCTCGCGCTAATGCTCGATCGCGCATGAACGGTGAGATAAAGGCCGTGATAACAATGAGCCCAGCGTCAAGAAATAGTTTGGCAACCTCAGATATTCGCCGAATATTTTCGACCCGGTCGGCGTCACTGAAGCTCAGGTCTTTACACAAACCCAATCGAATATTATCTCCATCAAGAAGATAGGTGTGGTTGCCCGCGTTGCACAGGGCCAGCTCCAGCGCATTGGCAATTGAAGACTTCCCAGCTCCGCTTAGACCGGTCAGCCAGATAACGACAGGCTGTTGGTTTTTTAACTCGCTTCGACGTTCGGCGTTCACTGACTGTAGATGAGCTACAAGATTATTTGACATACTATCTCGTTGGAATCGATAAGGACGAAAATTGGGGCGCATGAGTTAGTCGGCATGGAAGCAGAGTCATATTAGACGTTTTATACTGAGTTCGGAGATTGGTGATACCATCCGACATCCGTTCCTATAGCAGTATTCCTAGGGGCCTTCCCATGAGTAGCTTACAAGATAATTGTAGCGAGGCTTGCGGCAAATTGCTCGTGCGGACCTTAGGGCAGATGCTAGCGCTGGGAGTCAGTGGGATGCGGATCATTTACCATAGTCGTCTCTTTTCCCCTGTGGCGGCTACAATAGCGGCTGCCGTTTTTAAGGAGTGGGCTCCGCGCTCAAATGATGTTAATGGATAGGTTACGGACTCTATTGCTAGGACTGCCTCGCAGGCAGAAAAGGCTCATCCAGGTTGCAACAGACGTGATGCTTGTCTGGGTAGCGCTTCGACTCGCCTTTGTCGTTCGTCTCGGTATTGACGACCTGCAAGATCCGTTTAGGGTCCATTTCTGGCTTTTCGCCTGCGCGCCGATTATAGCCATCCCCCTCTTCATCCGCTTCGGCATGTACCGCGCCGTCATGCGCTATTTCGGCAACGACGCCCTCGTCGCCATCATCAAAGCCGTCAGCCTGTCCTCCCTGATCCTGGCCGTCGTCGTCTACTGGTACAGCAACCACCAGACCGTAGTCCCTCGATCCATTGTCTTCAACTATTGGTGGCTGAGCATGGTCATCATCGGTGGGTTGCGTCTGTTCATGCGCCAATATTTTATGGGGGACTGGTTTACCGGTGGGCAACACATTCCGTTCACCAACCGCGACGACGGTTTGACCAAGGTTGCTATCTACGGTGCGGGGGTTGCAGGTAATCAGCTTGTCGCCGCATTGCGCATGGGGAAAGTGATGCGGCCCGTGGCGTTTATCGATGACGATTCGAGTATCGCTGATCGATCGATTTCCGGGCTTCAAGTCTACAAGCCCAAGCATATTCAGCAAATGATCGATGTTACAGGCGCCCAGGAAATCCTTCTGGCCTTACCGTCGTCAACCCGTGCCCGTCGTAGGGAAATCCTCACGATGCTCGAGCGTTTCCCCTTGCACATCCGAAGCGTTCCCAATTTCACAGACCTCGCCAGCGGCCGGGTAAAAGTGGACGATATCCAGGAAGTGGATATCGCCGACTTACTGGGTCGTGACGCCGTGCCTGCCCAGGCTGACTTGCTTGAACGCTGTATCAAGGGCAAGGCGGTATTGGTAACCGGGGCGGGCGGGTCGATTGGCTCTGAGTTGTGCCGGCAGATCTTCTCGCTGGGGCCAACCACGCTTCTGCTGTTCGACCACAGCGAGTTCAACCTCTACAGCATCCTGTCCGAGTTGGAGCAGCGTGTTGATCGAGAGTCTGCTTCGGTGAAATTGTTGCCGATTCTGGGTTCTATCCGCCATCCGGATAAATTGCTGGATGTAATGAAAACCTGGAAGGTGGAAACCGTCTACCACGCGGCAGCGTATAAACACGTGCCAATGGTGGAACACAACATCGCAGAGGGTGTGTTGAACAATGTCATCGGCACGCTGAACACCGCTCAGGCAGCCTTGCAGTCCGGGGTTTCCAACTTTGTGCTGATTTCTACAGACAAGGCGGTGCGCCCAACAAACGTCATGGGCAGTACCAAGCGTTTAGCCGAATTGACGCTTCAGGCTTTGAGTCGTGAGATCGCGCCTGTGTTGTTTGGCGATAAGGCCAACGTATCGCGGGTCAATAAAACCCGTTTCACCATGGTGCGTTTCGGCAATGTATTGGGCTCGTCGGGTTCGGTAATCCCTTTATTCCACAGCCAGATCAAGTCCGGCGGTCCGCTGACCGTCACGCATCCAAAAATCACCCGTTACTTCATGACTATTCCCGAGGCCGCGCAGTTGGTGATCCAGGCTGGGTCCATGGGGCAGGGAGGGGATGTATTTGTCCTGGACATGGGCGACCCGGTGAAGATTGTCGAGCTGGCGGAAAAAATGATTCATCTTTCGGGCCTGAGCATTCGCTCGGAGCGCAATCCACAAGGCGATATCTCCATAGAATTCACAGGTCTGCGGCCGGGTGAGAAGCTATATGAGGAGCTGTTGATCGGCGATAACGTTGCCGCGACCGAGCACCCCATGATCATGACGGCGAACGAGGATCATCTGCCTTGGGATACGCTGAAGTCCAAGCTCGATGAGCTGCTCGATGCCGTTGAGAGCGACGATTACGCACGGGTGCGTCAGCTATTACGCGAAACTGTCCATGGTTATACCCCCGACGGTGAAATCGTCGATTGGGTCTACCAGCAACGTCGCCTTGAACCCTGATTGTTACACAACTCGTAACGTACACACTTTTGACACTCCTTCATCATCGCCTAAGTTTGAGAAGCAGCTTCGGAAAAGCTGCTTCTCTCTCAACGATGTCATGGAGCGTCACTTATGCGTACAGGCTATTTCTACTCTCTGATTTTTGCCTTCCTCACCAGCGCCTCGATTGCTGTTATTGCGGCGCCAACAGCCAAGCCAGGGGCAACGACTGCGCCACAAGCGGTGGAACAGCCGGCCCAAACGCAAAGCGCCAAGGTGGATCTGAACGGGGCAAATGCCGAGACACTGCAGCGCGAACTGTCAGGGATTGGCAAGGGCAAAGCAGAGGCGATTGTTGCGTATCGGGAGAGTAATGGGCCGTTCTCTTCGGTGGATGAGTTGCTGGAGGTCAAGGGGATCGGAAAGGCGATTCTCGACAGGAACCGTGACAAATTGGAAGTGAATTGATGAGTGATTGAAGGGAGGGCCGGTCAAGTTGACTGGCCTTTTTGCTATCTGGCGGAAGCGAGCCGCTGGAAAGCCCTGCATTGGCATGGAAAGTGACTACTAGGATGTCAGCGATTGTTCAACAATCTAGGGCCTCATCAATGACCAACGCTCTTTCCTTGGCAGACCAGATCACGCTTGAGCTACGCGCCGATATCATTGGCGGTCGTTTGATCCCGGGCATGGCGCTCGTCGAGAACAACCTGGTCTCAGCCTACAACGCTTCGCGCAATACCATTCGTGAGGCGTTGCATCGTTTGGGCCAGGAAGGGTTGACCCGTTACGTACGTAACAAGGGAGTGATGGTTCGCCGGTTGGGCGTCGATGACGTCCGGGATTTGTTCAAGGTCCGTCGTACCTTGGAGCTACAGGCGATTCTCAGCAGCAAGCCGCTGAGCGAGTACCAGTCCGACCGCATGCTCGAAGCCCTTGAAGCCGCTGAGCTTGCGCGGGAGCGCGAAGATTGGCGCGCCGTGGGGACGCACGGCTTGGCATTCCATCAGCATGTCGTGGGATTGATGCGCAGTCCATTGCTCGATGAATTCTTCACCAACGTGGTCGCACAGCTTCGGTTGGTGTTTTGTTCCGCTCCCGATGAGGCGCGCTTCCAGGCGCCGTGGCTCGCCCGTGACCGGCAAATTCATGACTGGTTGGCTGAAGGCAACAGGCAGGCGGCTCACGAAGGCATGAGTCGTTATCTCGACGATTCCGAACAGTTGCTGTTGCATCTGCTGACATCCGCCAAACCTCACTGATCAAGGATCCGCGCCATGTACAAAGACTACCCAGCCGCTTATCAAGTCAGCAAAGGTTCTGCGCTCCAGGTGGACAAGCCGTTCTACGACCGAATCCGCGGCGAACATGACAAGCGCGCGCTGATCGAGCAGTTCGAAGTACCCATCCGCACCGGGCGCGCCTGGCAGGTGCCGGCCGGCCATGTGTTCCGCGTGACCACGCCGGTCGGCCCGCAGGTGGGTGATTTCAATGTCTGGAATGCCCACGATCCACGGGAGCGTCTTTGGGCAGCACGCACGCGCCAGCTTCAGGGCGCTCATGTCAGCACCTATGATCGGCTGTGGTCCAATCTGCCGTTTCTGCGACCGTTGGTGACGATTACCGATGACAGTCTCGCGGGCTATGGCATCGACGAGCACGGCGGGCGTTTGCACGATCTGCTGGGCACGCGGTGTGACCCGTATGTGAACAAGATGCTGACCGGCGAGGATTTCCATCATCATTGCCACTCGAACCTGACCCGGGCGGTGTTGCCTCATGGTTTGACCGAGTTCGATGTGCATGACGTGTTGAATATCTTCCAGTGCACCGGGCTGAATCATGACGACATGTATTTCATGAAAGCGTGTCCGGCGCAGAAGGGTGATTATCTGGAGTTCTTCGCTGAGATCGATCTGCTGTGTGCTTTGTCTACCTGTCCTGGCGGTGATCTGTCGCTGGCAATGTGGGGGCCGGATGCGCAGGATCCGCTTAGCGTTTGTCGTCCGCTAGGGGTGGAAATATATTCGTTGGAGGATTCGTTGTTACAAGGCTGGAGTCAGCCGGAGCGGGCGGCTTATAAGGGACTGCATGGGTTGCATATTGCCAAGGCGGATTGGGAGAAATAACACTGCTGGCGCGGTAAGGCACTGCCCACTGTGGCGAGGGGATTCATCCCCGCTGGGCTGCGCAGCAGCCCCATCTCTACAGGAGTGATCCTGACTCTAAACTGCATGTCCAAACGTTTTTGGGGCCGCTACGCGCCCCAGCGGGGATAAATCCCCTCGCCACGGAAGTGCTGTGCAGCAAGCAGTCAGCGATCCTTCGCCTCTTTCGCATCCATCTCCGCATTGCGTTCGGCAACACGCTTACGCTGCTCATCCGTCAGCTCCACCTTATGGGCGGTGTCGCGCAGCATCATCAAACCACCCACGATCGAGCCGATGGCGACGATCAGGATTAACCAGGCATACCAGGGCATAGGGCTCTCCTTGAGGGGGCGGTGGCCAAGCGAGTCTTTCGCCGGCCATTGCCCCTACCACTTATGAGCGAAGACTGTTCGCAGTGGTTCCATACTACGCCCGTTATGCCGGGTTCAGCTTATAGCCCGGTCAACATCGCATCGGCCGGAGCATCTGCACGCAACTGAGCGGTCATGACGAAGTACACGAAACCCACCGCCATGAACCCCAGGAAGATCAGTCCGATCAGTGCATTGAACCAGGCCATCGCCACCAGGCACACCACCGCCAGGGCCAAGGCGATCCCCGGCACGATCGGGTAGCCCGGCGCGCGGAAGGTGCGCTCCAGGTTGGGCTCGGTTTTGCGCAACTTGAACAGGCTGAGCATGCTCATGATGTACATGACGATGGCGCCGAACACGGCCATGGTGATCATCGCGGCGGTGAGGGTCATGCCGCCGAGGTTGATCAGGCCGTCGCTGTAGATGGCGGCGATGCCGATCAGGCCGCCGGCGATGATGGCTCGGTGCGGCGTGTGGAAGCGTGACAGCTTGGCGAGGGAGGCGGGCAGGTAGCCGGCGCGAGCGAGGGCGAAGAACTGGCGCGAGTAGCCGAGGATGATGCCGTGGAAGCTCGCGACCAGGCCGAACAGGCCGATCCAGACAAGCATGTGCAGCCAGCCGGAGCTTTCGCCGACCACGGTTTTCATGGCTTGTGGCAGCGGGTCGTTAATATTGGAGAGGGTGCGCCAATCGCCGACGCCGCCAGCGAAGAACATCACGCCCATGGCCAGGAATACCAATGTCAGGATGCCGCTTATGTAGGCCTTGGGGATCGTGCGTTTCGGGTCCTTGGCTTCTTCGGCGGCCATGGCCGCGCCTTCGATGGCGAGGAAGAACCAGATCGCGAAGGGGATGGCCGCGAACATCCCGGCGATGGCCGGTGCGCCGAAGACGTCCGAGCCGGCCCAGCCGTTCAGGGCGAAACTGCTGAAGCTGAAGGCGGGCGCGACCACGCCCATGAACACCAGCAGCTCGGCGACCGCGAGCACGCAGACGACCAGTTCGAAGGTCGCGGCCAGTTTAACGCCCAGGATATTCAGGCCCATGAACACGATGTAGGCACCGACGGCGGCGTGTTTCGGGTCGAGCGCCGGGAACTGCACGTTCAGGTAGGCGCCGATGGCCAGTGCGATGGCGGGCGGGGCGAAGACGAATTCGATCAAGGTTGCCAACCCTGCAATCAAGCCACCTTTTTCGCCAAAGGCCCGGCGGCTATAGGCGAACGGCCCGCCGGCGTGGGGAATGGCGGTGGTCAGTTCGGTGAAGCTGAAGATGAAGCAGGTGTACATGGCCGCGACCATGAACGATGTCACCAAAAAGCCCAGCGTGCCGGCCACGCCCCAACCGTAGCTCCAGCCGAAGTATTCGCCGGAAATCACCAGCCCGACGGCGATGCCCCAAAGGTGCAGGGTGCCCAGTGTGGGTTTTAGTTGTGTGTTCATCGGTGGCTCCCCCTCGATAAGTAGCAAAAGCGCTGGAGGAGGGGCAGTGCAGTGGGCGTGCCAGTATGGGTTGGGCGGTCGTAATGGGAGGAATCGTGTCGTATCGGGGATGTTCGCTGCCGGATGGGCTGGTTTTGTGCCCCAGTTCGGAGCGTCGGTGCCTGGGCTGGCCTCATCGCGAGCAAGCTCGCTTGTATGGTAGGACTTGAAGGGAGGAGGAGGGACAAGGCTCGATTCTGACTGTTCGCGCAGTACAGACCGTGGGAGATTTCGCCCCTCCTCCTTTCACCCAAGCGCCGATAAAGAATGCTTCGGCCTGGATCGACGATAGAGACAAGCCTGCGCCTCTGGGTGACCCCTTCAAGTGTTCAAACCTTAGCCCGGAGGATTTTCAATGGCAATGCCGGTTTCTGTCACAAAGCCGATCGTGGGCGTGGATGTCGCCAAGAACGAGCTGGTGATCTATCACGCAGAGCTTGATGTGTTGGAAGCGATTCCCAACGACAAGGCGGCCATCAAACGGTGGTTGAAAGTACTGCCGGGCCCCGTCGATGTGGCCATTGAGTCGACCAATACTTATCACTTGGACTTTGCTGATTTGGCCTATGAGGCCGGTTGCACAATCTACATGATGGGCGGTTATGAACTTCATCATTACCGCAAAGGCGTAAAAATCCGCGCCAAAACCGATGCGTTGGACGCCAAGCTGTTGGCTCGTTACCTGAAGAACGAAGGGCACGAGCTTCATCCATGGGCGCCGCCATCTCCGCTGTATCGCCAGCTTCTAAGCCTTTTCCGCCGTCGCGCTGCCTTGGTTCAGGCTCGAGTTGCCCTGGTACAAAGCTGGGCCAATGAGCCGCTGCTCAAGACCGCTTTCGCCGAGCAAATCGCAGCTATGCAAAGGCTTGAGGCATTGATCGAGAAGACGATCAAGGATCATCTGAAAAATGCTGGTTTGCTAGGGCAACTGAACCGTTGCCTGAAGGTCGAGGGCATCGGGTTTCTGACCGGAGCCCGCTTGCTTACGGCGTTTCAGCGGGGCGACTTCAAAAATGCAGACGCCTTTATTGCCTTCTTGGGGATGGATTTGCGAGTGTCCCAATCAGGACAAAAAGACGACCGCCGAAGCTTGAGCAAACGAGGCGATCCGGAAGTTCGTCGGCTTTTGCACAACGCAGCCATGTCGGCCAGCCGTACGCCTGCCTGGAAAGGCTTTTATGAAAGACTAAGAGCTCGAGGCTTCGCTACCACCCAGGCGTTAGTGATACTGGCACGCAAGCTTGCTCGGATCGTATTCGCTCTGCTGAAAGGGCAAAGCGAATACCAACCAAAAGCGGCTTGAGGGCTTCCCCTCAACCATAGAATCTCCCACAGGGGACTTTGAGTGGAACCGAATTCTTCATTCCCAACCCGAGCAACGTGGGAGCGAGCTTGCTCGCGATGAGGCCCACCCGGGCAACCAAGAAGCCAGTTTTTACACATTCTTTATTCTCCCACCCAACCCTCGATCTCGCACCTTTACACCCACCCTACCCACAATTCCCACCACACACGGCACGACGCCGTACCACGGAGAAATCCCATGAGTGTTCTGGACGGGGTGTCGCTGCTGCTGGCAGCGGCGCTGTTCATTTATCTGTTGGTTGCGCTGTTGCGCGCGGACCGGGGTTAGGAGCGGCTATGCACGGTTATGACTACGGGCTGATCCTCGGCTTCTTTGCGTTGGTGCTGATTCCGGCGCCGTTCCTGGGGCGTTTCTATTATCGGGTGATGGAAGGCCAGCGTACTTGGCTGTCGCCTATCCTTGGTCCTGTAGAGCGCGGTTGTTACAAGGTAGCTGGCGTCGATCCGACCACCGAGCAGAGTTGGCAGAAATACACCCTGGCCTTGCTCGCCTTCAACCTGGCCGGTTTCGTCTTGTTGTTCGCGGTTCTGCTGTTACAGGGGCACTTGCCGCTCAACACTGAAAACCTGCCCGGCATGGAATGGACCCAGGCGTTCAATACGGCGGTCAGTTTCATGACCAACACTAACTGGCAGTCCTACAGCGGCGAAGCGTCCCTCAGTTACTTGAGCCAGATGATCGGCCTGACGGTGCAGAACTTCGTCAGCGCCGCCACCGGCCTGGCTGTGCTGGTGGCGCTGTGTCGCGGGATCGGGCGCAAGTCCGCCGCGACCCTGGGCAATTTCTGGGTCGACCTGACCCGTGCCACGCTCTACGGATTGTTGCCGCTGTGCCTGGTGCTGGCGTTGTTCCTGGTGTGGCAGGGCGTGCCGCAGACCTTCGCGCATTACGTTCATGGCGTGACGATGCAGGGTGTGGATCAGGTGATCCCTCTCGGGCCGGCGGCCAGCCAGATTGCGATCAAGCAATTGGGCACCAATGGCGGCGGCTTCTTCGGCGTCAACTCGGCGCATCCGTTCGAGAACCCGACGGCGTGGAGCAATCTGTTCGAGGTTTCGTCGATCATCCTGATCCCGGCGGCGCTGGTGTTCACCTTCGGCCATTACGTCAAGGACCTGCGCCAGAGCAGGGCAATCATCGCCTGCATGCTTGCGCTGTTCCTGATCGGCGGCGCGACATCGTTGTGGGCCGAGTCCCAACCCAATCCAGCCCTCGACAACGCCGCCGTTGAACAAGCCGCGCCGCTGGAAGGCAAGGAGGCGCGCTTCGGCACCACCGCATCGGTGCTCTGGTCGGTGACGACCACGGCGGCGTCCAACGGCTCGGTCAACGCCATGCACGACAGCCTCAATCCGCTGGGCGGCATGGTGGCGCTGATGAACATGATGGTCGGCGAGGTGATCTTCGGCGGCGTCGGCGCCGGGCTCTACGGGATGTTGTTGAACGTGCTGATCGCGGTGTTCCTCGCTGGATTGATGATCGGCCGCACGCCGGAATACCTGGGCAAGAAGCTCGGCGCCCGGGAAGTGCAGTTGCTGGTGGTGACGCTGTTGGTGATGCCCGTGAGCGTCCTGGTGCTGGGTGCCATCGCCGCGAGCCTGCCCGGCCCTGCGGCGGCGGTCAGCAATCCTGGCCCTCACGGGTTCAGCCAGTTGCTCTATGCCTACACCTCGGCGGGGGCCAACAACGGGTCGGCGTTCGCGGGGTTCGGCGCCAACACGCCATTCCATAACGTGATGCTGGGCCTGGGCATGTTGATCGGTCGTTTCGGCTACATCCTTCCCGTCTTGGCGTTGGCCGGCAGCCTCGCGATGAAAAAGCCCGCGCCCGTCGGCCAGAACAGTTTCCCCACCCATGGCCCGCTTTTCGTGACCCTGCTGACCATGACCATTCTGTTGGTCGGTGGCCTGACCTTCCTGCCAACTCTGGCCCTGGGTCCGATTGCCGAACACTTGAGCCTGGGTTTCTGAGGATTTGATGATGAACATGCCAATGAGCAAGACCGTCGTCGCCAAGGCGCCGGAGCAAGCCAAAACCAATCTGTCGGCGCTGTGGCGGCCGGCGCTGGTGCAAGCGTTCGTCAAGCTTGATCCACGCCAGTTGCACCGTGCGCCAGTGATGCTGGTGGTGGAACTCACCGCGATCCTCACCACCGTGCTGTGTCTGGTTCCCGACAGCGCCGTGCCGACCTTTGTGGCCGCGCAGATCGCGCTGTGGCTGTGGTTTACCGTGTTGTTCGCCAACTTCGCCGAAGCCCTGGCCGAAGGGCGCGGCAAGGCCCGTGCCGACAGCCTCAAGGCCGGCAGCGAAGGCTTGAGCGCGCGCCGCCAGACGGCGGACGGTTTTGAGGTGATCCCTGCTACTCGCCTGCGCAAAGGCGATGTGGTGCGGGTCGCGGCGGGGGAGATGATCCCTGGGGACGGCGAAGTGATCGAAGGCATCGCGGCGGTCAACGAAGCGGCGATTACCGGGGAATCGGCGCCGGTCATCCGTGAGTCCGGTGGCGATCGCTCGGCCGTCACTGGCAATACGCGGCTGGTCTCCGACTGGCTATTGGTGCGCATCACCAGCAATCCGGGCGAGTCCACCCTGGACCGCATGATTGCCTTGGTCGAAGGCGCCAAGCGCCAGAAGACCCCGAACGAAGTGGCGCTGGATATCCTGCTGATCGGCCTGACGCTGATCTTCCTGTTGGTGGTGGTGACGTTGCAGCCGTTCGCGCATTTCGCCAACGGCAGCTTGCCGCTGGTGTTCCTGGTGGCGCTGTTGGTGACGTTGATTCCCACCACCATCGGCGGATTGCTGTCGGCCATCGGCATCGCCGGGATGGACCGCCTGGTACGCCTGAACGTGATCGCCAAGTCCGGTCGCGCCGTGGAGGCGGCGGGGGATGTGCACGTATTGATGCTGGACAAGACCGGCACCATCACCTTTGGCAATCGCCGCTGTGCCGCGGTCTATGCGGCCCCAGGCGTAAGCGCCAAAGAGCTGGCTGAAGGTGCCTTGTTTGCCTCGCTGGCCGACGACACGGCCGAGGGCAAGTCCATCGTCGAATATCTGCGTGGGTTGCATCCGCAGGCTGAGCCCGCCGCTGAGTTGCTGACAGCCGTGCCGTTCAGTGCTGAAACCCGCTTGTCCGGCGTGGATTATCAAGGACGGGTTTATCGCAAGGGCGCGGTGGATTCACTGTTGAGTTTCATCGGTTTGCCCCGTGATGGGCTGCCCGCCGCATTGGCACGGGAAGTCGACAAGATCGCCCAAAGCGGCGGCACGCCGTTGCTGGTCTGCGTCGACGGCAAATTGCTTGGCGCCATTCACCTCAAGGACGTGGTCAAGCCCGGCATCCGCGAGCGTTTTGCCGAGCTGCGCAAGTTGGGAATCCGCACGGTGATGGTCACGGGCGATAACCCGCTGACTGCCGCCGCGATTGCCGCCGAAGCGGGCGTGGATGATGTGTTGGCGGAGGCAACGCCGGAGAAAAAACTGGCGCGCATTCGCCATGAGCAGAACGATGGCCGGCTCGTCGCCATGTGCGGCGACGGCGCCAACGACGCTCCGGCCCTGGCCCAGGCCGATGTGGGCATGGCAATGAACGACGGCACCCAGGCCGCGCGGGAGGCGGCCAACATGGTTGACCTCGACAGCGATCCGACCAAGCTGCTGGATGTGGTGCAGATCGGCAAGGAACTGCTGGTCACCCGTGGCGCGTTGACCACGTTTTCCATCGCCAATGACATTGCCAAGTACTTCGCGATCCTGCCGGCATTGTTCGCCTCGATCTACCCGCAGCTCGGCGTGTTGAACGTCATGCACCTGCAGAGCCCGCAAAGCGCAATCCTGTCGGCCATCGTCTTCAACGCCCTGATCATCGTCGTGCTGATCCCCCTGGCCCTGCGCGGCGTGCGGGTGCAGGCAGCGAGCGCGGCGGCCTTGCTGCGTCGCAACCTGCTGATCTACGGCCTGGGCGGGATCGCGGTGCCGTTCGTGGGGATCAAGGCGATCGACCTGTTACTGACGGGGCTGGGGTTGGTTTGAGCCTGAGAACACCCATCAAAGATGTGTTTTCACCTGAGGATTCGAGAATGTTCACCTTTATTCGTCCGGCCCTGAGCCTGTTACTCCTGATGACCTTGATCACCGGCATCGCTTACCCACTCATTGTCACCGGCGTGGCGCAAATCGCCTTCCCGGACCAGGCCAACGGCAGCCTGATCCATGACGCCGACGGCAAGGTCCGCGGTTCCCGGCTGATCGCCCAGGATTTCGTCGGCGATGGCTGGTTTCACCCGCGGCCTTCGGCGGGCGCCTTCGCGACCGTGGCCAGTGGCGCGAGCAACTTTTCACCGAGCAATCCGGCGCTGGCCACTCGCGTGATCGATGACGCCCACAAACTCCAAGTCCCCGGCCAGGGCGCGGTGCCCCTGGCGCTGCTGACCACCTCCGGCAGTGGGTTGGATCCGCACTTGCCTCCGGCCGCGATTGCCTATCAACTGGCGCGTGTCGCGGCGGCGCGGAATGTCCCGGTGCCGACGTTGCAGCAGTTGCTCGAGGCCCACACCGAGCAACCCTTGGTGGGCCCGCCGGTGGTGAATGTGCTGGCGCTGAACATGGCCCTGGAAAAAATGTAGAAACCTAGAAGCTCAATTCCATTCCTGAGACAAGAGATCCAGCATGAGCGACTCCGGCCGCGCCGATGCACTGTTAGCCAATCTGCCGCGCCACGACCGCGGCCGTCTCAAGGTCTTCCTTGGCGCCGCTCCGGGCGTCGGCAAGACCTTCGCCATGCTGCAAGCGGCCCACACCCGGTTACGCCAAGGCACGAACGTCATCGCCGGTGTCGTCGAGACCCATGGGCGGGCCGAGACCGAAGCACTGTTGAATGGCCTGGTGCAGCAGCCGCTGGTGCGTTCGGAATATCGCGGCGTGATGCTCGAGGAAATGGACCTCGACGGTCTGCTGTCGGCCCGTCCAAGCCTGGTGCTGGTGGATGAACTGGCCCACAGCAATGCTCCCGGCAGTCGCCACGCCAAGCGCTGGCAAGACATCCAGGAATTGCTCGCGGCCGGCATCGATGTCTACACGACGGTGAACGTCCAGCATTTGGAAAGCCTCAACGATCAAGTACGTGGCATCACCGGTGTGCAAGTGCGCGAGACGCTGCCGGACTGGGTGTTGCAGGAGGCCGATGAACTGCTGCTGATCGACCTGCCACCGCGCGAGCTGCTGGAGCGCCTGCGCGACGGCAAGGTCTACGTGCCGGAGCAGGCGCGGGCGGCCATCGATGCGTTTTTTACCCAGACCAATCTCACCGCGTTGCGCGAGCTGGCGATGCAGACCGCCGCCGCGCAGGTGGATGACGATCTGGCGCAAGGCTATCGGCAACTGGGCCAGTCCGCGCCGGCGGTGCGCGGTCGGTTGCTGGTGGGCGTGGACGGTGACTTGCAGGCTGAACGGCTGGTGCGCCACGCCAGCCGCGTCGCCCAGCGCCGGCATCTGCCCTGGAGCGTGGTGCATGTGGATAACGGCGGGGCGCGGGATGAGTCGTCGCGCCAGCGCCTGCAGAGCGCCCAGCAGTTGGCCGAGCGGCTGGGTGGGGAGGTGGTGTCACTGCGCGCCGGGGAGGTTGCCAGGACCTTGATCCAGCACGCCGTGCAACGCCGCGCCACGTTGCTGTTGGTAGGGCAGTCCCGGCGGCGTCTGCGTCGGCGATTGTTTGGGGGCGGCCTGGCTTCGCGACTGTTGCGCAATGCCCGTGGCCTGGAAATCAACGTGTTGGACCGCGACGAATCGCCACCGCCCACGCGCCTGAGCCCGAGTACCCTCGCCACCGGTTTCGATTATGCCCTGGCGCTCGCGGCCACGGTGGCGGCCAGCGCCTTGGCCTGGGGCGTCTCAGGGCTGCTGGCGCTGCCGAACATCTCCCTGGTGTTTCTCATGGCGGTGTTGCTGGTGGCGGTGCGCAGCAGCCTTGGCCCGGCGCTGGCCTGTGCGGCGTTGTCTTTCCTGGCCTACGATTTTCTGTTCATCCCGCCGAATTTTTCCCTGACGATCCAGCGTGAAGAGGACGTGCTGACGCTGGTGTTTTTCCTGCTGATGGCCGCCCTGACGGGCAACCTCGCGGCCCGCCAGCGTCGTCAATTGCAAGCGCTGCGCGACACCCAGCAGGAGACTGGCGAATTGCTCGATCTGTCGCGCAAGCTGACCGCCGCTACGGATCGCCAGGCCGTAATCAGCGCCGCCGTGCAGCACCTCGACAGCGAGGATGATCTGCAACTGTGCCTGCTCAACCGCGACGGACCGCACGGTTGGAAGGTCGAGACCGCCGAGCCGTTGACCTTTACCGAGGCCGAGCGCGCCGCCGCGGACTGGTCCTGGCAACACGACCAACCGGCCGGTGCCGGCACCGCGACGTTGCCGTCCGGGCACTGGTGGTGGTGGCCCTTGTCGAGCGAGGGCGGCCCGCTGGGGCTGCTGGGCGTCTGTTCGAAAGACGGCAAACCCTTGAGCGGCCAGCGCCGTCGTTTGCTGGCGGCCCTCAGCCAACCGCTGGCCCAGGCGCTGGCGCGGGCGCAACTGGCGCAGGATCTGGAAGCGGCGCGCCTGCACGGCGAGACCGAACAGCTGCGCAGTGCCTTGCTCGCGTCTGTCTCCCATGATTTGCGCACGCCGCTGACGTCCATGCGCGGCAGCATCGACAGCCTGCTGGCGCTGGGCGAGGCGATTCCGTTGCAGGACCGCCGCGAACTGCTCGAAGGCACTCGCGACGAGGCCGAGCGCCTGGATCGCTATATCCAGAATCTGCTGGACATGACCCGTCTCGGCCATGGCGCGCTGAAACTGGCGCGCGATTGGGTGTCGCCCGCCGACATCGTCGCCAGTGCGTTGAACCGCCTGCGGGCCGTGCTGGCACCGCTGGCGGTCAGCGTTGAGGTGCCGGTCGGCTTGCCGTTGCTGTATGTCCACGCCGCGCTGATCGAACAGGCCCTGGTCAACGTTCTGGAAAACGCCGCGCGGTTTTCCCCGGCCCACGGGCGATTGCTGCTCAGCGCCGAGGCGACGGCGCAAGAGATCCTGTTTGCCGTGGCGGACGAAGGACCGGGCATTCCCGAGCAAGAGCGGGAGAAGATTTTCGACATGTTCTACACCGCTGCGCGCGGAGATCGAGGCGGGCAGGGCACCGGGCTGGGATTGGCGATCTGCCAGGGCATGGTCGGGGCCCATGGCGGGCGGATCAGTGTTGATGACGGCCTCGACGGTCGCGGCACCTGCATCACGCTGCACCTGCCCTTGCAGGCACAACCGGGGATGGACGATGAAGCCTGACCGGCGCTGCGTTATGCTCTCGCCACTTGATTGCGATGAACGGACCCCATGAGCCAGAGCGCGACCCTTTTGGTCATCGATGATGAACCGCAGATCCGCAAATTCCTGCGCATCAGCCTGGCCTCTCAAGGCTACAAAGTGCTCGAGGCCGAGACGGGGGCCGAGGGCTTGGCCCAGGCGGCGTTGAACAAGCCGGATCTGTTGGTGCTCGACCTGGGCCTGCCGGACATGGACGGCCAGCAGGTCTTGCGCGAATTTCGCGAGTGGTCGACGGTGCCGGTGCTGGTTCTCTCGGTGCGCGCCAGCGAGGCGCAGAAAGTCGAGGCGCTGGACAACGGCGCCAATGACTATGTGACCAAGCCTTTTGGCATCCAGGAGTTCCTGGCCCGGGTGCGTGCGTTGCTGCGCCAGGCGCCGACAGGCGAGGCGCCGCCGGCGGCGCTGACCTTCGGCCCGCTGACGGTGGACCTGGCTTATCGCCGGGTCCTGCTGGACGGCACCGAAGTGGCCCTGACCCGCAAGGAGTACGCGGTGCTGGCGCAACTGGCGCGGCATCCGGGGCGCGTCATCACCCAGCAGCAATTGCTCAAGGACATCTGGGGCCCGACCCACGTCGAAGATAGCCATTACTTGCGCATCGTCGTCGGTCACCTGCGCCAGAAACTCGCCGACGACCCGACCCGGCCTCGGTTTATCGTGACCGAAGCGGGGGTGGGGTATCGGTTGTTGGAAGAGGGTGGTGCTTGATTTGACGCTGTTGTGGCGAGGGAGCTTGCTCCCGCTGGGCTGCGAAGCAGCCCTAAAAACCTGAGCATGGGGTGTGTCAGGCAAAAATCATATCTGAAGTTTTCGGGGCCGCTTCGCTGCCCAGCGGGAGCAAGCTCCCTCGCCACGGGAGCTCTGCGATCCTTCAATTCTGCTCACTCTCATACCGATCCAACGTATCCCGGGCAATCTCCCGTCCCAGTGCGATCAGCTCCGGCGCCTTGTAGAACTCGAAGAACCGGCACACCCGTTTTGGCACGTTGATCAACACGTCCGGTGGATAACCGGCAATTTTGTACTGGGCCAGCGAGGTCTGCATCACCTCGAAGCTCTGGTTGATCAGATCCAGCAGCGACGCGGGCCCGACGTTATCGATGATGAACGAACCCGTGGCGGATTTCGGCGCCCCATCGCTTTCTGGGGCGGCCGCCGGTTGCTGGCCTTCCGGCTCGGCGGATTCGATCCAGGCGTTGATATCCGCGGCTTCGGCCTTCAGGGCTTCCTGTTCCAACAGCAATAATTGCTCGGCCTGTTTGCGGCGGAACGGCAGTCGTGACCCCAGGGAACTGACCAAGGTGTCGAAGCGACGCCGGAACGCGGCGGGGCGCTGGATGACGGGCAACCGATATTGCTTCTGGTTGGTGGCGTTGAGGTTCACCGCAATGATCAGGTCGCAATGGCTCGACACCACCGGCACGATCGGCAGCGGGTTGAGCAGCCCGCCGTCTACCAGCATGCGGTTGCCTTGCATCACCGGGGTGAACAGGCTGGGAATGGCCGCCGAGGCGCGCATTGCCTGGTGCAGGCAGCCTTCCTGGAACCAGATTTCCTGTTGGTTGGTCAGGTCGGTGGCGACCGCCGTATAAGGAATGCGCAGTTCTTCGATGTTGAGCTCGCCGACAATCTTGCGGATCTGCCCGAACACCTTCTCGCCCCGAATCGCCCCGAGACGAAAACTGACGTCCACCAGCCGCAGGACGTCGAGGTAATCGAGGCTTTCGATCCAGTTGCGGTAATCCTCGAGCTTGCCGGCGGCGTAGATTCCGCCCACGACGGCGCCCATGGAGCAACCGGCGATACAGGCAATGTCGTAGCCGCGCCGTTCGATCTCCTCGATCACTCCGATATGGGCATAGCCCCGGGCGCCGCCCGAGCCCAATACCAATGCGACACGTTTTGTCATGAGCTGGCCTCTCGTCGAACAGACGTCAACAATGCACTGATCGACGGCCCGGCTCAAATCGTTGTGGCGCAGGCGTCGTTTTTTGACACGCCACGACGGCATTTGCGTATTCTCGTCCACACTTGAATATACCGGTGGCGCCGAGGCACTTTTTCCCGGCGAAACCGTCTTACCAGCACGACTGTTGACCTGACTTGAGGTGTTATCGATGAAAGCCCGGATCTGCCTGCCCCTGGTGGCATCCCTGATGGTTCTGGCCCTGGCCGGTTGTGCCGGCAAGACCGCGTACCGCGACAGTTGTGGCAGCCAACTCGACAGCGCATGGCGCGAACTGGACCTGGCCAAGGCCGAAGGTTTCGCCGGCACCGTCAGTTATTCCAAGGCCCTGTCGTTGCTGACCGGCGCCAAGACCCAACAGCAATTCGAAGCGTTCGAGGGCTGCACCAAGAAAGCCGAAAAGGCGCGCTTCTACATTCGCGAATCCCGCGCAGGACGATAAACACAGCGGCGAGCTTCCAGTTGCAAGTCGCAAGAGGACGGTACGCATCGCCTCCACTTGCGGCTCGCGGCTCGAAACTTGAAGCTGCGTACGGAGTACGCCCCCATGATTGATCGGCTGGTGGCCCGGATACTGGGCCTGGAAGTCCGCCTGTTGGCCTGCCAGGCCCGCTTGAATGCCCAAACCGACAGTGAAGCACTGCATGACCTGCGGACCACGGTGCGCCGTTTGCGCAGCTTGCTTCGTCCGCTGCGTGGATTGCCCGGTGTCGAGCAGCTGGAAACAGCCGCGTCGGCAGTGGGAACCCTGACCACGCCGTTGCGCGACCGCGAAGTGCTGGCGGCTTATCTGGAAAAACACGGCAAGACCGAGGCAGCGCAACGGCGCCAGGTGCAAATGGCCGAGGCTTATCCCGCCGTGGCCAGCAGCCCCGAGCTGGCGCACTTGCTGATGATCCTCGACGCGTTCCCACGTTTCATCCGTGCTGCCCAGCGCCAGGGCCTGCTGGCCGGGCTGCGCAAGCGCATCGAAAAACGCCTCGACAAGCAATGGAAAAAACTCGCCGAGGCCCTGCGCGATCCCGCCCATGACCGTCACCGATTGCGTCTGTTGATCAAGCGCGTGCGCTACGCCATCGAAGCCTATCCGGAACTCGATCGCCTGCCGGAAGCGGCCATGCCACGGCTCAAGTCTGCCCAGGGCGCCCTGGGGGATTGGCATGATTGCTGGCAATGGCTGGCGCGTGCCGAGCACGAATCCGACCTGCAGCCCTGTGTGCCGGTCTGGCGAATCACCATGGAAAAAGCCGAGGCCAAGTCCGACCGCGTGCTGGATAAACTGATCGCCAGTTGTTTCGATAAATCCTGAATCTCGCCATAACCGCGGTGGGATATTCAGAATCCACGGCTTTTCTGTCAGTCTCTTTGGCCGGAATGAGCGCTGTGTCGCTTGTCCTGGCTGGGTAAGATCCCTTCATCTTTTTCCGCAGCTTCTAGAGGTCGACATGCGCTTCTCCGATTTGATCGATGCCGTGCGCCATCAGCCAGACGCCGTTGTGATCCCGCCGGAATGGGGCCAGGGCCGTGCCAGTTTTGGCGGCCTGGTGGCGGCGTTGCAATACGAGGCGATGCGGGCGCAGGTCCCGGCGGATCGCCCGGTGCGCTCGCTGGCGATCACCTTTGTCGGCCCGGTCGCGCCCGACATTCCCGTCAGTTTTCAAGTCGATGTATTGCGCGAAGGCAAGGCCGTCAGCCAGGTCCTGGGGCGTGCGGTACAGAACGGTGAGGTCGTGACCGTGGTGCAAGGCAGCTTCGGCGCGTCGCGATCTTCGGTCGTGTCGGTGCAGGCTGATCCCGCCCCCGAATTCAAGGGGGTCGAGCAATGCCAGGAGTTGCCCTACGTCAAGGGCGCAACGCCGGAATTCATGCGCCACCTAGCAATGCGTTGGAGCGTCGGCGGGTTGCCGTTCACGGGGAACAAATCCCGTAGCATGGGCGGTTGGGTGCGTTTGCGCGGCGATGTGAAGGAAGAGCCGCTGGACGAGGGGCATATCCTGGCGCTGGTGGATGCCTGGCCCCCGGCACTGTTACCGCACCTTACCCAAATGGCGCCGGGCAGCACGCTGACCTGGACCATCGAGTTCGTCCAGCCATTGCTGGAGCTCACGACGTTGGATTGGTGCCAGTACCTGGCCGAGATCGAGCATGCCCAGGACGGCTACGGCCATGTCGCGGCGAAATTCTGGAGCGCCGATGGGCGGCTGATCGCCATGAGTCGGCAAACCGTGACGATTTTCGGCTGAGGTGTCACGGTCATTCAGTGACGGTGGCGATCCCGCCAGGCGCGCCACCACCCACCGCTGAGAAAAAAACGCGGAAACGTCAGGAATTGCTCCACCAGCAGGCGCGACATGGCGTCCTTGCGATCACTGAACGGCTCGGAGGCTTGTTTCTCCAGGCTGTGGCCATGGCGCTGCAGCCCGAGTGCGGCGAGCAGGCCGATGACGCCGATGGCGACGTCGCCCAGGCTCAGGCTGAACACGCCGGAGACGATCAGCAGAAAGGCGACGATGAACAACGGCACCGCGATCAGATGCAGCACCAGGTTGGTCGGATGGCGATGATTTTCGGGATAGGCGCGCCATTGCCAGGCCGGAAGGTTGGGGTGACGTTTGCCCATGATGCTATTCCTTGAGTCCGTTGAAACCGAATAACCGAAGAATAGGTCGGGCCGGGCATGGCGGCGAATCGCGGTTGGCTATCGTGGCGATAGCGAGTCATAGCTAAAAGGCTTTTGGCGAGGGAGCAAGCTTCCTCGCCACGGATTTTCAGTTATTCAGGGGTTTAAAGCTTCAACTGCCCAATCGCTTTGTTCAACTCGCCCGCCAGCGTCGCCAGTTCATCACTTGTGGTGGCCGAATCCACGGTCTGGCGCACGGTGTTTTCGGTCACGTCGCGAATACTCACCACTGCCCGGTTCATCTCCTCCGCGACATGGCTTTGCTGCTCGGCCGCAACGGCGATCTGGGTGTTGCTTTCGCGCATCTGCGCCACCGCCTCGGTGATCTGCGCCAATGCCTCGCCGGCCGCACAGGCCTGTTGAACGCAGTCGTCGGCCTTGTGCGAACTTTCCTGCATGAAATCCACCGCGTCGCGGGTTCCCGCCTGCAACGCCGAGACCATGGTGGTGATTTCATCCGTCGAGGTCTGCACCCGCTTGGCGAGGTTGCGGACCTCATCGGCCACCACGGCAAAGCCCCGGCCCATTTCACCGGCGCGTGCCGCTTCGATGGCGGCGTTCAGGGCCAGCAGGTTGGTTTGCTCGGCGATGCTGTGGATCACGCTGACGACGCCGTTGATTTTCTGGCTGTCTTCGGCCAGGCGCTGGATCATCTCGGCGGTCTGCTGCACACCCGTGGACAGCCCGGTAATCGATTGCTGGACGCGGCTGACCACCTCGCGGCCGTTACCGGCCAGGGCGTCGGTGGTTTTCGACAGGTCACGGGTGGCACCGGCATGCTGGGCGATGTGATAGACCGTGGCGGACATCTCATTGATCGCCGTGGCGGCCTGATCGGTCTCGCTTTGCTGGCCGAGCATGCCGTGGCGCACTTCGTTCATGCTGGAGGCGAGCCTGGCGGCGCCGCTGTCCAGTTGTCGCGCGGTGCTGGCGACGGTGTCGACCACGCGTTGATAACCGGCTTGCATTGCATTGAACGCGACGGCCATCTGACCCACCTCGTCCCGGCAGGCCAGGGGCACGCGGGCGGACAGGTCACCGGTTTTTTCCACATGCAGCATCACGTCTTTCAGGGTGTTGAGCTGACTGAGTAGAAAGCGGATCAACAGCTGTGACGCACCCAGCATCGCCAGCATCAACACGAACACCGCCACGGCGTATTGACTGAAGCGGTCAGCGAAGACCTGGCCCAGGCTGACCCCTCGCAGCTGCTGTTCCAAGTGCATGGCGTAGAGCACCAACAGCAATGTGGTGGCGAAGGCGACCGCGTTGACAGCCCAGAATTTATACTTCAGCGAGATATTGCTAAGCCAGGCACCCATGGTAGGTCTTCTCTGATAGCGGAAACAGTTTTGGCAAGGTGCCAGTATTCTGCTGCTATCCAAGGGGCTGGGTTTTGATATGGGTCAACGGATGCCGAGAACCCTTGTGGGAGCGAGCTTGCTCGCGATAGCGGTAGGTCAGTCACATGCATGCAAACTGATGCACCGTCATCGCGAGCAAGCTCGCTCCCACAGCGGCCCTTCCATTTAATTGGAGAGGTTCGGCAACCCGAAAAACGCCCGGGCGCAGGCGGTGCTGTGGGCCGCCAGGTCCTCCTGGGTTTCGCCCCGGTGCAGGGCAACCTCGCGCAAGACGTCAGTCAGGTACGCCGGCTCGTTGCGACCGTTCTTGGGTTTGGGGCGCAGGGTGCGCGGCAGCAGGTATGGCGCATCGCTTTCGAGCATGAGTCGGCCACGGGGGATTTCCCGTACCAACGGATGCAAGTGGGTGCCTCGGCGCTCATCGCAAATCCACCCGGTGATACCGATGTGCAAATCCAGGTCGAGATAGCTGAACAGCGCTTTTTTCTCGCCGGTGAAGCAATGCACGACCGCCGCAGGCAGTCGATCGCGAAAGTCGCGAAGAATCTCCAGCAGACGCTGGTCGGCGTCGCGCTCGTGGAGAAACACCGGCAATTGCAACTCCGCCGCAAGGGCCAGGTGTTCTTCCAGGACTTTCTCCTGTTGTGAGCGCGGCGAGAAATCACGATTGAAATCCAATCCGCATTCTCCCACCGCGCGAACGCGCTCTTGCTTGAGCAGATCCTTTAAATGCCGGGCGCTGTCGGCGGTCCAATCGCTGGCGCTGTGGGGGTGGATGCCTGCGGTGGAAAACAGCTGTTGCCCAGCCTCGTCAAGTTGCCGGCACAGTTCGAGGGCCTGTTCGCTGCCCTCGATGCTGGTGCCGGTCAACACCAGTTGGCAGACCCCGGCTGCATAGGCGCGCTCGAGCACTGCCTGGTGTTTGTCGGCAAAACTGGGATTGGTCAGGTTGACGCCGATATCGATGAGTTGCATGGTGCTACCTCGGCCCAAAGGCCGGAAAGCATATCAGAGCTGTAGATTTATAAGAAAAGCCAAGAACTACAACGAGTTGCGGCTGTCTGTTGAGGCCACGAGACAGGTCGGGGTGGTATCACAGCCATCGTTGTGCCAGTCTTTCGCACTTTTCAGCGCCCCAGGTGCTCTGTTTTGTCGGCCCGATTCCGCTCCTCCTGGGATGGCCCGGCAATATCCTTCCGGAGAGTGGATGACACGTCCCCAGGTGTTGCTACTGCTGTGTTGTTCGCTGTTGTTGCCGATGCCGGCCGAAGCGCGGCTGCCCGGACCGGTGCAGGCCGTGGCGCCGGGAACGGTTCGTGACCTGGCGCAAATCCGCAGCAGCCGGGTACTGAAGGTCTTGGTCAATCAAAGCCGCAACAGTTCCGGCGAGGTGCAGGGGCAACCCATTGGCGTCGAATATCATCGGTTGCGGGCGTTTGAACAATACCTGAACGGTCACGCCCGGGATGGCCAGGAAATCACCCTCAAGATCATTCCCAAGGCCAAGGATCAACTGCTTGGCGCCTTGCAACGTGGGGAAGGCGACCTGGTCGCGCCAGGCGAATTGCTCGAGCTGCAAGCCGGCCAGGCGGTCAGCGCCAGTAACCCGATTCGCTCCGACGTACCATTGCTGCTGGTGGGGATCAAGGGCGAGAAGCGTTATACCCGTGTCGAACAATTGTCGGGCAAGACCTTGGCCTTGCCCAATGGCAGTGCGGCGGGGGACGCCGTCAGCCAGATCAATCAGAAGCTGGCGCTGCTCAAGTTGCCACCGGTGAAGATCGAGTGGGTCGACCCCACCCTGGCGGTGGAGGATGTCCTGGAGATGGTTCAGGGAGGGATTTTTCACCTGACCATCGTCGAGCAGCCGATCGCCGAACGCTGGGGCAAGATCCTGCCCAAGCTGCGCTTCGACCGCCAATTGCTCATCGGCGAGCCGAGTGACGAGTTCTGGTTCGTCCGCCGCGACGCCGCGATGCTACGGGCGAGCATCGATCGATTCCTCGCCACCTACAAGGCGCCGTCCAACGAAGACGCTGCGTTCCTGCGGATCTACCGTCGCTTGTATCAAGTCCACTACCCGCTGGCCCGCGCCAATCGCCAGCGCCTGGAAAAGCTGCGTCCGGTGTTGCAAAAACACGCCCAGGCCCAGGGCATGGACTGGCTCAACCTGGCTGCCCTGGCGTTCAAGGAATCGGCCTTGCAACCCAACGCACGCAGCGGCAGCGGCCCCACCGGCCTGATGCAGATCACCCCCTCCGCGGCCCAGCGGGTCGGGGTCAACGACATCCGCAACCTCGACGGCAATGTGCAGGCCGGTGCCAAGTACCTGGCCATGATTCGCCGCAAGTTTTTCTCCAGCCCCAAGCTCAACGAGCGCGAACGAATGGCGTTTGTCCTGGCGGCCTACAACATGGGGCCCGAACGGGTGCAAGGCATGCGCGCCGAGGCCCGGCGACGCGGGTTGAACCCGAACCAATGGTTTTTCCAGGTGGAGCGCATCGCCATGGAGCAGGTGGGAATGGGCGCAGTCAGCTACGTTAACAGTGTGAACAAATACTATCTGGCGTTTGATCGGGAGCGAGAGTCGCTGGAGCCCCAGGAACGAGAGGTGGTTTCACGGAAGTGATCAAATAAATTGATTGGTATGGCGGATTTTTTGCGCTATTCAGATAAATTTATTCGATTAGTATGGCGTCCAACCACACACATCCAAGGAATGCATCCATGAGCACTGTTATCAACAAAGTACTGTTCTCCCGTGCTGGCTACGGCCTGACTGTCTTGCGCATCGTCGTCGGCATCATCTTCGCGGCCCACGGCTCGCAAAAACTGTTCGGGCTGTTTGGCGGTTACGGTTTGGCCGGGACCGCGCAGTGGATGGAAAGCATCGGCCTGGCGCCCGGTTACCTGATGGCGACATTGGCTGGCGGCACCGAGTTCTTCGCCGGGCTGGCGCTGATCATCGGTCTGTTGGCGCGCCCTGCGGCGCTGGGCCTGGCGATCCTGTCGCTGGTGGCGATCTTCTCGGTGCACATCGGTAACGGTCTGTTCATGGCCAATAATGGTTATGAGTTCGGCCTGGCCCTGCTGGCAGGTAGCATCGCCGTGCTGATCGAAGGTGCGGGCAAGCTTTCGGCCGACAACGCCATCGCCCGCTAAGCGCTTGCCGCAATCCCGAGGCCCGTCCAGTACGGGCCTTTTTTGTAGGCGTCGATTCTTGACACTGGCCGGTCAGCTTCTCTAGGATGCCGCTCATGCGCCGATTTAAACAGCTACTTGCGGGGCGCCAGGTGACTCATTCAGTTGCCGATAGAAGCCAGGAAACAGGGCTTCGAAATACCGCTAAAGCGCTGGTTCGGTGTTGCCTCTCACCTGCCATGCAGACTTTTGAGGCAGAGACACGACACGATGAACGCACCCAGCCCCCTTGTACGTCTTGCGCCGATCACGGCGAACCTTATCCAACGCAATCCGAAAATTCTCCTGGGTGGTACCCACCAGCCAACGCTGCTGCGTTACCTTGACGGCTGGCCGCGTCGCAGCCACGGACCGGCGGCCTTCCTGATCCAGTTTGTCGAAGACGGTGAATCCCTGGCGCGCTTCGCCAATGACAGTTTCGACCTGGCGGTGATCCAGTCGCCGAATGCCGCAGACGCACCCGAAATGATCCGGCAACTGACCCGCGTGGCCCGACAGGGATTGATTACTCGCCGTTGAAGCGGGTCAGGCTACGGATAGCTGATGTCGACGATGTAGAGCAGTTTTTCCCCTGTCGGTGCCTGGACCCGTACTTCGGCGTCCAGGGCCTTGCCAATCAGCGCCCGGGCCAGGGGCGAGTCGATACTGATCAGGTTCTGCTTCAAATCCAGCTCGTCGGGGCCGACGATGCGATAGCGGGACTCTCTGCCATCCTCATCTTCTACAGTTACCCAGGCACCAAAATAGACTTTGTTCGGGTCGCTGGGTTTTTCACTGACGACCTTGAGCGCTTCGAGGCGCTTGGTCAGGAAGCGCACGCGACTGTCGATTTCCCGCAGCATTTTTTTGCCGTAGGTGTATTCGGCATTCTCCGAACGATCGCCTTGGGCCGCCGCCTCGCTGACCGATTGCGTCACCTGCGGGCGGCGCACGTGCCAAAGTTCATGGAGCTCGGCGCGCATCCGCGCCTCACCTTCAGGGGTGATCAGCGCGGTGCTGGCGGTGCGGGGAGGGCGATAGCGACTCATGGCAACTTCTTGTGATAGCGAAGCCGGAAGTCTATCAACCCTCGCGCAACACTGTCAGTGGGCTGGCGTTGAGCGCTCGGCGGGTGCCGAACACGCCCGCTGCACCGATCAGCAACGCGCCGACCAATGGCAGCACCAACAGCCATGGATGTGGATGCCAGGGCAGGTCGAAGGCATACCGATAAAGCACCAGGCTCACCAGTTCCGAGCCCAGGGCGGCCAGCAGGCCGCTGACCGCGCCCAGCAACCCGAACTCGATGCGCCGGGCCTTGGTCAGCAGGGGGCGCCCGGCGCCGAGGGCACGTAGCAATGCGCCTTGGCGAATCCTTTCGTCGAGGGTGGCCTGCAAGCCTGAAAACAGCACGGCCATGCCCGCCGCGAGCACGAAGAGCAATACATATTCCACGGCCAGCGTAACCTGGGCGAGGATGCTGCGCAGTTGTTCGAGCAAGGCCTCCACTTGCAGGATAGTCACCGCGGGAAACGCCCGGGACAGATCGACGATCTGTCGGTCGTGACCGGGCGCCAGATAGAAGCTGGTGAGGTACGTGGCCGGAAGATCCTTCAAGGTGCCGGGTTGGAAAATCATGAAGAAGTTTGGCTGGAAATTATCCCAGTTGATTTCCCGCAGGCTGGTGACTTTAGCCTCCCGGTTGAGGCCCCCGACATTGAACACCAGGCGGTCGCCGAGCTTGATCTTGAGATTTTCGGCCACCTTGCCTTCCACCGACACCCCCGGGATATCGTCCGGTGGCTGTTGTGGCCACCAGTTCCCGACGGTGACCACATTGCCCGCAGGCAGGTCCGCCGCCCAGGTCAGACTCAAGTCACGCTGCAGCGCGCGGTCGCCCGCCGAGTCCTTGGTGACGAACTCCTTGGCCGGTTCGCCGTTGATGCTGATGAGCCGCCCCGGTACCACGGGGTACAACGGGGCCGACTGCGCCGAGAGCTCCATCAGTTTGTCGGCGAATGCCTGTCGGTCGTTTGGCAGGATATTCAGGGCGAAATAGTTCGGGGCGTTTTTTGGCAACTGGTTCTGCCACGTGTCCAATAACTCGCCGCGCAGCAACGCGATCAACGCCATGGACAATAGAATCAAGCCGAATGCCAGGGCTTGGCCGGCAGCTGCCAGGGGATGGCGCAGCAATTGGCCGAGCCCCAGGCGCCAGGGCAACGAGGCGCGGGCCAGCATCCGGCGCAGGCTCTGCAACACCAATAGCAGCAGGCCGCCGAGTACCAGTGCAGCAATCACGCCGCCACCCAGCAGGGCAAACGTAAGCACCAGGTCCAGGCTCAGGCGCCACATGATCAGCCCGAGCGCACCCAATGCGGCACCGTAGACCACCCAGGTGCTGGAGGGGATCGGCAGCATGTCCCGGCGCAGCACGCGTAGCGGCGGGACCCGGCCCAGCGCGGCCAGCGGCGGCAAGGCGAACCCCGCCAATGCCACCAGCCCGGTGCCGATCCCGGCAATTGCCGGTAGCAGGCCGCCCGGCGGTACGGTGGTCGGCAACAAGTCATGCAACAAGGCGAACAGGCCCAACTGGGCGATCCAGCCAAGCAGGGCGCCACTGATACTGGCCAGCAGGCCCAGCACCGTCAGTTGCAGGCTGAACAACACCATGGCTTCGCGGCGGGACAGCCCAAGGCAGCGCAACAGCGCGCTGGCGTCGAAGCGCCGGGTGGCGAAGCGGTTGGCGGAGAGGGCAACGGCAACGCCGGACAGCAACACCGCCACCAGGCTGGCCATGTTCAGGTAACGCTCGGCCTTGCCCAGGGCGCCGCCGATCTGCCGGTTGCCGTCGCGGGCATCCTGCAGGCGCTGGTTGGGTTCCAGGCCCGGCTTGACCAGGTCGCGGTAGGTTTGCAGTGCGGGGGGCGGGCCTCGCCATAGATCTCGATAGCTGACCCGGCTGCCCGGTTGCACCACGCCGGTGGCGTCCAGGTCCTTGAGATTGATCATGACCCGCGGGGTGAGGCTGTAGAAATTGCCGGCGCGATCCGGTTCGTAGGTCAGCACCCGGCTCAGGCGAAGGGTCTTGTTGCCGACATCGACGCTGTCGCCGATCTTCAGGTCCAGGGCCGTCAACAGCCTCGCTTCAACCCAGGCCTCCCCCGGAGCCGGATGTCCGCCCGTTTCTTCCTGTGCAAAGGGTGCGGGGGCGCTTTTCAGTTCGCCACGCAAGGGGTAGATATCATCGACTGCCTTGACGCTGGACAGCTGGATACCGTTGTCGGTGGCCACGACACTGGAAAACTCAACCACCCGGGCATGTTCCAGGCCCAGTTCGGTGCCGCTGCGAATCTGTTCCGGGCGAGCAGGGGAGCTGCCTTCCAGCAGCAGGTCGGCGCCAAGGAACTCGGTGGCACGCATCATCATCGCGCCGTTGAGCCGGGCACCGAAGTAACCGATGGCGGTACTTGCCGCCACGGCCACGAGCAAGGCGAAGAACAGCACGCGCAGCTCACCGGCGCGGGCGTCGCGCAGCAACTGGCGGATGGCAAGACTGAACAGGCGCAGCAGGGGCAAGCGTGCCATCAAGGCTCCAGGGGCGCGACCATCTGGCCGGCTTCAAGTCGGATCAGGCGCCGGCAGCGATGGGCCAGGCGTTCGTCATGGGTGACCAGTACCAGGGTCGTGCCGCGTTCCTTGTTCAGTTCGAACAGAAGATCGCTGATCCGCTCGCCGGTGTGGCTGTCGAGGTTGCCGGTCGGCTCGTCGGCAAACAGCACGTCGGGTTCGGCCGCGAAGGCGCGGGCGATGGCGACGCGCTGTTGTTCGCCGCCGGAGAGCTGGCGTGGCGAGTGGGTCAGCCGCTGGCCGAGTCCGACCCGTTGCAGCAGTTGCGTGGCGCGCTCACGGGCGTCCTTGCGACCGTCCAGTTCCAGCGGCAGCATGACGTTTTCCAGCGCATTGAGGCTGTCGAGCAGTTGGAACGACTGGAAGACGAAGCCGACATGCTCGGCGCGGACCCGCGCGCGCTGGTCCTCGTCCAGTGCGCTGAGGGCCTGGCCGGCGAGGGTCACTTCGCCCTTGCTGGGCAGGTCGAGGCCGGCCAGCAGGCCGAGCAGTGTCGATTTGCCGGAACCGGACGCGCCGACGATGGCCAAGCTGTCGCCCTTGTTCAGTTCCAGGCTGAGTTCGTGCAGGATGGTCAGTTCACCTTCCGCGCTGGGAACCACTTTGCTAAGGTCCGTCGCGGTGAGAATGCTTGAGCCCATGGAGAATCCGATGCGTGTGTGGTTTTTGAGTGCCGGCCTGGCCTTGATGTGCATGGTCCAGAACGCAGCGGCGGGTACAGTCCTGATCGTTGGCGATAGTATCAGCGCGGCTTTCGGCCTGGATACCCGGCAAGGGTGGGTGTCGTTGCTCGAACAACGGCTCAAGGCCGAGGGTTTCGACGATAAAGTGATCAATGCCTCGATCAGTGGGGACACCAGTGCAGGTGGGCTGGCGCGCCTGCCGACGCTGCTTGCGGCCCATAAGCCGGAGTTGGTGATCCTGGAGTTGGGAGGCAACGATGGCCTGCGTGGACAGCCGCCAACACAATTGCAACAAAACCTTGCAGCGATGATCGACAGCTCCCGGTCCAGCGGTGCGAAAGTGCTTTTGCTGGGCATGCAGCTGCCGCCCAACTATGGGCGGCGCTACACCGAGGCTTTTTCAAAGGTCTACAGCACCCTTGCGGATGAGAAACAGGTGCCGCTGGTGCCGTTTTTTCTGAAGGATGTCGGGGGTGTTCCGGGGATGATGCAGGGCGACGGATTGCACCCGTCCGTCGCGGCCCAGGGCAAGTTGCTGGAAAATGTCTGGCCGACGCTGAAACCGCTGCTTTGACGCTTTTCTACAGGCGGTGTTTCGGCTAATGTGGCGCCCCCGATTTGGAGCCCCCGATGCCGCGTCCCGCCTGGTCCCTGTTTGCCTACCAACTGATCGAGCCTGACGAGCAGTTGGATCTGTTCGCCTGCCAGGAAGTGCGGGTGCACCTGGTGACCCGGCAGTTGGAGCTGGGCGGTTCGGCCGACCGGACCCTGTGCGGCAGCCTGCTGCCGGCCCAGCCGCGCTGGTCCGGGGTCGATCGCAAGATTTTCCAGGATCATCGCCTGTGTTCGTTGTGCCGGGCGATCCTGGAATCCCAGAAGCGTGGCACTTCGCCGATCTGGCCGGAGTTGCGGTTCGAGTTGTAGTCCCCTGACTCTCCACATGTCCCTTGTGGGAGCGAGCTTGCTCGCGATGGCAGCGGCACATTCAACATTGATGCAAGCAGATCCACCGCTATCGCGAGCAAGCTCGCTCCCACAGGGTTTCAGTTGATCCCCCGGCATGCTGCGCATCGGACACTCCGGCGCCGCTCTCCCCGAAATAGCGGGCGGCAGTGTACAATCGCGGTTCCAATAGCCCTTTTGTTCGATCTGCGAAGGATTTCCCGGATGTTGCCGCGCTTGCCTGCCGTCGCCCGCTGCCTGTCTCTTGCCGCCCTGTGTATGGCTGGTCCCGTGGCTGCATTGGAATTGCCCCTGCCACCGCCGGGTGAAGACATTGTCGGCCAGGTGCAGGTCATCAAGGCCAAGTACGAAGATACCTTCGCTGACCTCGGCACCGCCTATGACCTGGGTTATACCGAAATGGTCGCGGCCAACCCAGGGGTGGATCCGTGGTTGCCGGGGGCGGGCACCGAAATTGTCCTGCCGACCCGCTTCATCCTGCCGCCGGGCCCGCGCGAAGGCATCGTGATCAACCTCGCGGAATACCGACTCTACTATTTCCCCAAGGGGCGCAACGTGGTCTACACGTTCCCGCTGGGGATCGGCCGTGAAGGTTGGGGCTCGCCCATTGCCCACACCAGCATCATTGCCAAGACCCCGAACCCGACCTGGACGCCGCCGGCTTCGATCAAGGCCGAACACGCCGCTGATGGGGACCCGCTGCCGAATGTCGTGCCGGCCGGTCCCGACAATCCATTGGGTCCGTTCAAGTTCACCCTCGGTACGCCGGGCTACTTGATCCATGGTTCGAACAAGAAGTTCGGCATCGGCATGCGCACCAGTCATGGTTGCTTCCGGATGTTCAACAACAACGTACTGGAAATGGCCGGCATGGTCCCGGTGGGCACGTCGGTGCGAATCATCAACGATCCGTACAAGTTGGGCGTGAGTGGCGGCAAGGTTTATCTCGAAGCCCATACGCCCCTGGACGACAAGGGCAATCCGTCCGTGGTGGACAAGCACACCTCGGTCATCAATGCGATGCTCAAGCGCGAAGACATCACCAGCAACTTGCGCATGAACTGGGATGTGGTGCGAGACGTGGTGGCTGCAGAAGACGGCTTGCCAGTGGAGATCGCTGTCCCTGGTGCCTCGGCGTCGATGGTCTCGAGCGCGCCGGTCGACATGCCCCAGTAAAAATCTGCTGAAGCGACCCGCCGATGTCTTGCGATGCCGGCGGGTTTTTTTTTGCCCTGTAAAAACCAAGGGCAATAAAAAAGCCGACCCAGTAATGGGTCGGCTCGATAACAATCCCGAAGGATTATTACTTGCGGCTAGCTTTTTCCAGCATGCGCAGAGCACGCTCGTTAGCTTCGTCAGCAGTCTGTTGTGCTTTTTGAGCAGCAGCCAGAGCTTCATCAGCTTTACGGTAGGCTTCGTCTGCACGAGCTTGGGCGCGAGCTGCTGCGTCTTCGGTAGCAGTCAGACGTGCTTCGGTTTCTTTCGATGCGCTGCTGCAACCGGTAGCCAGAACTGCGGCCAGGGCCAGAGCAGAGAATTTCAGAACGTTGTTCATCGTGTTCCCCTTCAAGGACTTTCTATTTAATGACTGTCTCCCCAGAGTGAGGAGTTAGCCGGCGTACATACTACTCATTACTTGTAGTAAGTAAACTGACGTAGCGCAAGAAGCAAAAAAATTGTAGGCGGTGATTCTTTTTCAAGCAACTTTTCCAGGGGTTGTTTAAAAAATACACAGCCTCAACCTCCCGAATGGAGCGCGCCGCTGAAAAAAAGTTCCGCTGGCGAGCGCAACTCAGTCGCCGACATTAAAGTTGCTGTTTATTGATTCTCTTAGACTTTTGCTCATTTTTTGCGCAACCGCAGGCATCTTTTTATTGGTCATGGCGGTGACTTTAAGATCCGGCGCTCGTCTCAAGACTCAACAACTGGCGATGTTCAGCTATTGCGCCTTGACCGACTACAGCCTGAAAGTCACGCTCAATCGATAAACCCGTCGGGGTTTATCCCTTCAGTGACCGGCGTGCCTTGAGCATTTGCGTCATTGGTGCCTACTATTCAGGACGTGCTCGGGTTTGAGCGACTGGTTTTTTGCGCTCGGTGACCAGGCAGGCACGGGGTGGCGTAGATGTTCCTTCGCCGGAAAAACATCGGTAAGGTAGGGGTCGGCATTCAGACCCGCGAGGAGTAGTGATGAGCGAGGCGGTTACCATCCACCATGACCAGGCTGGTCATCAGTTCGAGACCACTGTGGACGGTCATCGTGCCTATCTGACCTATATGGACCTGGGCAAGCAGACCTTGGACATCTATCGCACCTTCGTGCCCAACGCGCTGCGGGGCCGGGGAATTGCGGCGAAGTTGACTGAAGAAGCACTGCGGTTCGCTGAAGAAATGGGCTATACGGTGATCCCGTCCTGCTCCTATGTGGAGCGCTACATGGAGCGTCACCAGCGGCACGCGGCGAAGCTCTGACCTGCAACGATTGCCAATGAAAAACGCCGGACTGAAAAGCCCGGCGTTTTTTATTGCCGATGTTTTATCGGCTCAAGCAGCCGATCAGCTGCGCTGACGCTTGGGCAGCACGTCCTTGAGCTTGGCGTGCATGCCGCGCAAGGTCTTCTCGGTCGTGCTCCAGTCGATGCAGGCGTCGGTGATGGAGACGCCGTACTGCAAGTCGGCGAGGTCTTTCGGGATCGCCTGGCAGCCCCAGTTCAAATGACTTTCCACCATCAGGCCGATGATCGACTGGTTGCCTTCCAGGATCTGGTTGGCGACGTTTTCCATCACCAGTGGCTGCAGCGCCGGGTCCTTGTTGGAATTGGCGTGGCTGCAATCGACCATGATGTTCGGCTTGACCTTGGCCTTGTCCAGCGCCTGTTCGCACAGTGCGACGCTGACCGAATCATAGTTCGGCTTGCCGTTGCCGCCGCGCAGTACCACGTGGCCGTAGGCGTTGCCCTTGGTGGTGACGATCGACACGCCGCCTTCCTGGTTGATACCCAGGAAACGGTGAGGGCTGGAAACAGACTGCAAGGCATTGATCGCCACGGTCAGTCCGCCGTCGGTGCCGTTCTTGAAGCCGACCGCCGAGGACAGGCCGGAGGCCATTTCCCGGTGGGTCTGGGATTCGGTGGTGCGCGCGCCGATGGCCGACCAGCTGATCAGGTCCTGCAAATATTGCGGAGAGATCGGGTCCAGGGCTTCGGTCGCGGTGGGCAAGCCCATTTCAGCCAGGTCCAGCAGCAACTGGCGACCGATGTGCAGGCCGTCCTGGATCTTGAAGGAGTCGTCCAGGTACGGATCGTTGATCAGGCCTTTCCAGCCAACGGTCGTCCGAGGTTTCTCGAAATACACGCGCATCACCAGGTACAAGGTGTCGGAAACTTCCGCGGCGAGTACCTTCAGGCGTTCGGCGTATTCGTGGGCAGCCTTGATGTCATGGATCGAGCAGGGCCCGATCACCACGAACAGGCGATGGTCGGTGCCGTCGAGAATGTTGCGGATGACTTCCCGGCCCTTGGTCACGGTGCGCAAGGCAGCGTCGCTCAGGGGAATATCGCGCTTGAGCTGGTCAGGCGTGATAAGGGTCTCGTTGGAGGCGACGTTTAGGTCATTGATCGGTAAATCAGCCATCGTGTTACTCGTCAGGTCACGGGTGCCGGCCGCCAGCGATCCCCGCGCGGCGGTGCACAGCGAAGTTAAGCGCGTCGGGGAGCCGAACCTTAGCGCGTTCGGAGGTGGCTCGACAATGGGCAGGGGTCCCTTTAATTGCTGCGGGCAAGGTCGCTCGCCACGCAAGGTAGGTCCTGTGTAATGATGCGCGAGGATAGTCAGACAGGGGAGTTGCATGATGCAGGCAGGCGCTAGAGCCGGGAAAGGCAGGATCGGCATGATCGGCACCGGGGCGATTGGCGGGTTTTACGGCGTGATGCTGGCCCGCGCCGGTCATGATGTGCACTTCTTGTTACGCAGCGAATTTGCCGCCGTCGCCGAGGACGGCCTGCGTATCGCCAGTGATGTTCATGGCGCGTTGAGCCTTGATCCTGTCCAGGCATACCGCTCGGCGGAGCACATGCCGCCTTGCGAGTGGCTGCTGGTCGGCGCCAAGACCACGAGCAATGCCGACCTGGCACCGGCGATCATCCAGGCCGCCGCCGATGGCGCAAAAGTCCTCTTGTTGCAGAATGGCCTCGATGTCGAAGAAGACCTGCGGCCGCTGCTGCCCGATTCGCTGCACCTGTTGGGTGGCTTGTGCCTGATCTGTGTGAATCGTGTCGGCCCGGGCGTCATCGCCCACCAGGCGCTCGGTGCGGTCAACATTGGCTATCACAGTGGCCCCTGCCAGGGGCAGGCTGAACGCATGGCGGTTGTCGAGGCGGCGGCGGGTCTGTTCCGTAGCGCCGGCATCGATTCCCAGGCGATGCCCGACTTGCAGCAGGCCCGTTGGCAGAAGCTGGTGTGGAACGTGCCGTACAACGGTCTGTCGGTTCTGCTGGGGGCCAGCACCTCGCCGTTGATGGCAAGCGATCAGAGCCGTGGGCTGATCCAGGCGCTCATGGGCGAGGTGGTGCGCGGTGCTCAGGCCTGCGGACATGAAATCGCGGCTGGATACGCGGACTATCTGTTCACGATGACCGAAAAGATGCCCGACTATTGGCCGAGCATGTATCACGACTACGCCCATAAGCGACCGTTGGAGCTGGATGCGATCTACGGCCGGCCATTGGCAGCGGCCAGGGCGGCGGGCTGCGAGCTGCCGAAGATCGAAGCGTTGCACCAGGCGCTGGCGTTCCTGGATCGTCGCAACCGTTGATAGGCGAAGGGGGACAACATGGGCAATAACATCGATGACAAACTGGTACTGGCGATTTCGTCGCGGGCCTTGTTCGACTTGAGGGAAAGTCACAAGGTCTATCTGTCGAGTGGCGTCGAGGCCTATCGGCAATACCAGATCGAGCATGAGGACGAAGTCCTCGAGCCGGGGGATGCCTTCGCCCTGGTGCAGAAACTGCTCAACCTCAACGAACACCTTGGGCGTGCCCGCGTCGAGGTGATCCTGGTTTCGCGAAACAGCGCTGACACAGGCCTTCGGGTGTTCAACTCGATCCATCATTACGGCTTGGCGATTTCCCGGGCCGCATTTGTTGGTGGTCGCAGCCCGTATCCTTATTTGAAGGCGTTCGGCTGCGACCTGTTCCTTTCCACTCATGCCGAAGACGTGCGCAGCGCACTGGATGCCGGGTTTGCAGCGGCGACAATCCTGTCGGGCGGCGCCAGCCGCGCCGCCAGCGAGGAGTTGCGCATTGCCTTCGACGGCGATGCAGTGCTGTTTTCCGACGAGTCGGAACGCATCTATCAGAGCGGCGGCCTGGAAGCCTTCCAGGCCAGTGAGCGCCAGGCCGCGCGTGAACCGCTGCGTGGCGGACCGTTCAAGGGTTTCCTGGCGGCACTCAATGCATTGCAACGAGAATTCCCCGAGGATGCCTGCCCGATCCGCACGGCATTGGTGACGGCCCGTTCGGCGCCGGCCCACGAACGGGTCATCCGCACGTTGCGCGAATGGGACATCCGCCTCGACGAGTCATTGTTCCTGGGCGGCTTGACCAAGTCGGCGTTTCTCGAAGCCTTTGCCGCCGATGTATTTTTCGACGACCAGACCGGTCACTGCGAGCTTGCCCGCGAAGTGGTCGCCACCGGGCACGTGCCCCACGGCATCAGTAACGAAGTGAAGCTCTGACCGCCGGTTGCGCGGGGCGTCATGCCGCACGTCGCAGTCTTCGGGGCGCTGCTAAGCTGAATCAATCTCCGCCATTCTGGCACTTGAGGAGGTCACATGATTCGTTCGATGCTGTACGCCACAGACCTGGGCCTCTATGCCCCTTATGTGATGCAGCATGCCTTGGCGTTGGCACGGACGTTCGAAGCCGAGTTGTATGTAGTGCACGCGGTGGAGCCGATGGGGCTGTTCGCCGAGTCGGTGTTGCAGAGTTATCTCGATGAGCACGCGTTGAACGAATTTCATCGCCAGGGTCTGAGTACGGTGATGGCCAACATCGAGCAGCGGGTCCTCGACAATTTTCGCGAGGAGTTGGGGGAGGGGCAGCAAGACTTGCAGTTGATCAAGTCGGTAAGGGTATTCCAGGGTGACCCGTCCCAGGTCATTCTGGAGCAGGCGGCGAAACTCTCCGTCGATCTGCTGATCGTTGGCAGTCATTGCCAGGGGGCAAATGGCGAGACCCCTTTGGGCAGGACCGCCGCACGGGTATTGCAGTTATCCCGGGTGCCGGTCTACCTGGTGCCGCTGGTGCAGCGCCGGCGTCACGGAGAGACCTGAGGCTAAATGATGGCTTCTTATAAAAAAGTTCTAGATTTCTTAATACAACCATTCATATAGTTATATGCCGTCGCTGATGCCCGTCGCATCCAACTGCTTTGAGGGATACATATGAAGCTTCAACAATTGCGCTACATCTGGGAAGTGGCGCACCACGACCTCAACGTTTCCGCTACCGCCCAAAGCCTCTACACGTCGCAACCTGGCATCAGCAAGCAGATCCGCCTGTTGGAAGACGAACTGGGCGTCGAAGTCTTCGCCCGCAGCGGCAAGCACCTGACCCGTGTCACCCCGGCCGGTGAACGCATCATCACCACGGCTGGCGAGATCCTGCGCAAGGTCGAGAGCATCAAGCAGATCGCCCAGGAGTTTTCCAACGAGAAGAAAGGCACCCTGTCCATCGCGACCACCCACACCCAGGCCCGTTATGCGCTGCCGCCGGTGATCAGCAATTTCATCAAGCAGTACCCGGACGTGGCGCTGCACATGCACCAGGGGTCGCCGATGCAGATCGCCGAGATGGCCGCCGACGGTACGGTGGATTTCGCCATTGCCACCGAGGCCCTGGAGTTGTTCGGTGACCTGGTGATGATGCCGTGCTATCGCTGGAACCGCTGCGTGGTGGTGCCCCAGGGACACCCGCTGACCAAGCTGCCGAAGTTGACCCTGGAAGCCTTGGCCGAATACCCGATCGTGACCTACGTGTTCGGTTTTACCGGCCGTTCAAAACTCGACGAAGCCTTCAGCCACCGCGGCCTGACGCCGAAAGTGGTGTTTACCGCCGCCGACGCCGACGTGATCAAGACCTACGTTCGCCTCGGCCTGGGCGTGGGCATCGTGGCGAAAATGGCGGTCGATACCAAGCTCGACAATGACCTGGTGGTGTTGGATGCCAGCGAGCTGTTCGAGTCCAGCGTGACCAAGATCGGCTTCCGTCGCGGCACCTTCCTGCGTGGCTTCATGTGCGATTTCATCGAAAAATTCGCGCCGCACCTGACGCGGGAAGTGATGGCCAAGGCCATCCAGTGCCACAACAAGCAGGAACTCGAAGAGCTGTTCGACGGCGTCGAATTGCCGGTGCACTAAGCAGAAACTAGATCACCTCGGTGACAGCGAACTGTTGCCGGGCGCCCGCCACGACGATCTCCACTTCATCCCCTTCGAACTTGCCCAGCAGGCCTCGGCCCAGCGGCGAGCGAGGGGTGATGACAGTGATAGGTTGCCCCACCAGCGACACCTTCAGTCCTGCTGCATCCGGCCCCAGGAACAGCCACTGTTGGCGGCCATCTTCATCTTCCAATCCAATCAAGGTGCCTATCTGAATGCCGCGCTGGTCATCGTAGGGCCTGAGCGCCAGGTTCTGGCAGAGGGCAAGGGCCTGGCGGATTTCCTCTACACGCTTGGCCTGTCCCGCGGCAAGATAGGACGCTTCAAGGCCAAGGGTGTCGTACTTGTTCTCGGCGATGTTTTCTTCGTGGGTCGCGGTTTCGTAGGCGGTCTGCGCGGCGCGCTCGGCGATGTCGAGGTCGACCTTGAGCTTGTCGAGGATCAATTGGTGGACGGTCTGTTTGTTCATGATCACTCGCAAAACTGCAGGACGTTGGCGCGGCTTTTTTCGCTGGGCGCGTTCTGGTCCTGTTGCAGCCAGAACTGGCATTTGGGGTTGGACAGGTTGCGAGGATTGCTGCGCATCTGATCCAGCGCGTGGCGCTGCTCGTTCTTCTGTAGATTCTGCTGGTACTGCTCGAACATCGGCGTGGGCGGCTCGGGCGCCGGTTGCACCGCGGGTGGTTGCGCCAGTTGATGAACCGCTTCGGCCACCGGAGCCAGTTGTTCTTCGAACAGGAACCTGGACAGCAGCCAGCCCGTCAGAACGATGGCGATGAACCCCAGCCACAGTCCCAGGGCAATACTGACGGTCAATCGCAAGGCTGTGAGGCGCGGGGCGTGGGGATGGTCAGGCATGGCTGCTTCCTGGCAGGGGCATGGATAAGCGCTGATTGTCGCATGAAGATTAATCGCCGTCGGCCCTTCTGCAACACCGGTTCAATGCGGGACAATCAGGTTTTGCCACAGGGAGTCGGGAATGACCGTGCGTTGGGATATTTTTTGCACCGTCGTGGATAACTTCGGCGACATTGGCGTTACCTGGCGCCTGGCCCGGCAATTGGTGGCCGAGCATCAATGCGCTGTGCGGCTTTGGGTCGACGACCTGCGTGCTTTCGAGCGGCTGTGCCCGGACATCGATGTCAGCCTTCGCGAGCAATGGCAGCAGGGCGTGCAAGTGCGCCAGTGGCCAGAGGATTGGCCTGCTACCGAGGCAGCAGACGTCGTCATCGCAGCATTTGCCTGCCAATTGCCCAGCGCCTACATGGACGCGATGGCCGAGCGCGAGGTGACGCCGTTATGGATGAACCTCGACTACCTGAGCGCCGAGGACTGGGTCATCGGTTGCCACGGTCTGCCGTCGGTCAAATACAAGCATGTGCAGAAATATTTCTTTTTTCCCGGCTTCCAGGCGGGAACGGGGGGCTTGTTGCGTGAGGCGGACCTGTTGGAGCATCGGCGGCAGTTTCAACAGGATGACGCAGCGCAGAAAGGTTTCCTGCACGGATTGGGTGTTGTGCGAGAGCCCGGGGCGCGCCTGATCTCGCTGTTTGCCTACGAAAACGCGGGGCTGGCGAGCTGGTTCGAGGCGATGGCGACTGATGTGTGCCCGTCTCACGTACTGGTCCCGGAAGGTCGAGTGCTGGGCGATGTGGCGCGTTGGCTGGGCGTGGCCGACTTGAAGCCCGGCGCGTTGCATCGCCGTGGCGGCCTGACGGTGCAGGTGTTGCCATTTATCCGTCAGGATGAATATGACCGATTGCTCTGGTGCTGCGATTTCAACGCGGTGCGCGGCGAAGACTCGTTCGTGCGTGCGCAGTGGGCGAGCCGGCCCCTGCTCTGGCACATTTATCAACAGGAAGAAGACGTCCACCTGGAAAAGCTCGAGGCCTTTCTCAGGCTGTATACCCAGGGACTTTCTCAGTCGGCGGAAAAAGCGATCAGCGGTCTTTGGCGGGCTTGGAACGCCGGCCAGGACATGGCCGAACACTGGAAAGCAGTGTGCGCTGAGCATTCTGAACTGGCCGAGCACGCCCAGGCATGGTGCCTGGAACAAGGCTCGCGGGCCGATCTCGCCACGGCGCTGGTGCAGTTTTACCGAAATTGGATATGATACGCGGCCTAGATTTTTGTAAATCCCATCCAAATTCGGATATTCGCAATGAAAACTGGTAAAGAACTTAAACCCGGTACCGTGATTCGTATCGACAACGATCCTTGGCTGGTTCAGAAAGCTGAATTCACCAAGTCGGGTCGTAACAGCGCGATCATGAAGACCAAGCTGAAAAACCTGCTGACCGGCTACAAGACCGAAACCGTGTACGGTGCGGACGACAAGCTGGACGACGTGATCCTGGACCGCAAGGAAGCGACCCTGTCCTTCATCAGCGGCGACACCTACACGTTCATGGATACCACTGACTACACCATGTACGAGCTGAACGCCGAAGACATCGAAAGCGTTCTGCCGTTCGTTGAAGAAGGCATGACCGACGTTTGCGAAGCCGTATTCTTCGAAGAGCGCCTGGTTTCCGTAGAACTGCCGACCACCATCGTGCGTCAGGTTGACTACACCGAAGGCTCCGCTCGCGGCGACACTTCCGGCAAGGTCATGAAGCCTGCCAAACTGAAGAACGGCACCGAGCTGTCGGTTGCTGACTTCATCGAAATCGGCGACATGATCGAGATCGATACCCGCGAAGGCGGTTCCTACAAAGGCCGCGCTAAGTAAGCGAAGTCTCTTGTACGAAAAAGCCCGACCATTGAGTCGGGCTTTTTCATTCTTGCTGCCAGGGATCCTGTTACTTCAGGTGTTCCTTGAGCTCTTGTGACGCTTGCAACATCGCCGAACGCACCGCTGGCACCTGGCTCACGACGTTGAGCAAGCCATAGTCGTGGATCATGCCGTTGTAACGGACCGCTGTGACCGGGACGCCGGCCGCGTCCAACTTGCGAGCGTAGGCTTCGCCTTCGTCGCGCAGCACGTCGGCCTCGGCAGTCTGCACCAGCGCGGGCGGCAAGCCCTTGAGTTGCGCGGTGGTTGCCCGCAATGGCGAGGCATAGATCTCGTTGCGCTGCCCGGCATCGGTGGTGTAGTTGTCCCAAAACCACTTCATCATGTTCTTGCTGAGGAAGTGCCCTTCAGCGAATTGGTTGTAGGACGCCGTCTCGAAGTTGGCGTCGGTCACCGGCCACAACAGCGCCTGGAAGCGGATCGCCGGGGTGCCCTTGTCCTTGGCCATCAGCGCCACGACGGCGGCCATGTTACCGCCAACACTGTTGCCCGCTACCGCCAGGCGCTTGCCATCGACGTTGATCTCCTTGCCGTGCTCGGCGACCCATTTCGTTGCGGCGTAAGCCTGGTTGATCGCCACCGGGTAATGCGCTTCGGGTGACGGCGTGTAGTTGACGAACACCGCAGCGGCGCCCGACCCCGCCACCAGATCGCGGACCAGTCGTTCGTGGGTCGGAAAGTCTCCCAGCACCCAACCACCGCCATGGAAGAACATGAACACCGGCAACTCACCCTTGACCCCGGCCGGACGAACGATCGTCAGGCTGATCGATTGACCGTCTACCTTGATGGTCTTCTCGCTGACATCGGCCTTGGGCAGTGTCAACTTCACGCCTGCCTGGGCGCCGACCAGTACCGCGCGGGCGTCCTTGGGCGACAACTGCTCCAGCGGTTTGCCGGTGCCGGCATTCAGCGCGTCGAGGAACGCCTGGGTGTTGTGTTCGACGATACCGTTGGCGAAAGCGTTGCTGACGCTCAGGGCGAGAAGGGCACCGGTCAGGGTTTTGTTAATGGTGTTCATGTCTATCTCCTTGAATTCAGTCGGTTGGGGGCGAGGGTCAGACGGTCACGTGCAGGCGCACATCAACGTTGCCACGGGTGGCGTTGGAGTAAGGGCAAACCTGGTGCGCTGCATCAACGAGGCTCTGGGCGTCGGCTTGATCGAGGCCCGGCAGGCTGATGTGCAGGTCGATGTCGAGACCGAAACCACCAGGAATCTGGCCGATGCCGACGTGGGCGGTGATTGAGGCGTCATCAGGGATCTTGCGTTTGGTCTGGCTGGCGACGAATTTCAGCGCGCCGATGAAGCAGGCCGAGTAGCCGGCGGCGAACAGTTGTTCAGGGTTGGTCGCCGCACCGCCTGCGCCACCCAGTTCTTTTGGCGTGGCGAGTTTGACGTCGAGGATGTTGTCGCTGGAGATAGCACGACCGTCACGGCCGCCGGTGGAAGTTGCGATTGCGGTGTAGAGAGTTTTCATGGTGGACGCCTCGTTTCAGGTTGGGTGATATGCGCTAAATGTTTGCGCGCTAAGTAGGTGTGGAGAGAATGTAATGCGCTAATAGTTTGTGCGCAAGATAAATTTTCGTGACGAGTGCGAATGAGTAAGCCGGAAATGGCTGGAATGACTGTTCTAGAGCGGTTATATGGGGTTAAAAATTTTTCGACGCGTGGGGTTTGGCGAGGAGAACGGAGGGTCAAGGCGGTGGGGTGGTGGACTCGCCGGCGCCTTCGCGAGCAGGCTCGCTCCCATAAAGGGCCGGCGGTGTTCCTGAGGTTATAGGCTGTCTTGCAAATGCCCGCGCAATTGCTGGAGATCAAGCTGCAGTTTCTTCAACTGCTCTAGCGTCTGACCGCTGGCGGCGAGGATGCATTGGGGGATGTCGAGGGCTTTTTTCTGCAAGGCACGGCCCTGTTCAGTGAGCTCGACGATTACCACGCGCTCGTCTTCACGGCTGCGGGTGCGGCTCAGCAAGCCTTCGGCCTCCAGGCGTTTGAGCAGTGGCGTCAGCGAGCCTGGGTCGGTGAGCAGGCGAGTGCTGATTTCACCGACGGTCAGGCCGTCTTTTTCCCACAACACCATCATCGCCAGATACTGCGGATAGGTCAGGCCCAATGCCTGGAGCAGCGGTTTGTAGACCTTGGTCATCAGCAGCGAGGTGGAATGCAGGGCAAAGCAGACCTGGTTATCCAGCAGCAGCGCTTCGCAAGGGTCTGGAGTGTCGCGTTGGGTACTCATGGCAAAACCTTTCATCGATGATCGTATGAATCTAGCGGACGAATCTTTAATGCACCAGATAATTCTGACGTGTAACTGGATGTTGCGTTCCATGAATGACGCCAACTGCGTAGGATAGGCGCCCTGATTAAGGGAGAGTCGTCTGTGATCGAGGTCGTGCTGTATTTGCTGTTGGGCGCCGCACTGGGCACCCTGGGGGGATTGTTCGGCATTGGTGGCGGGCTGATCGCGATACCGGTGCTGGGCTTATGGTTCGGCCTGGACCAGCAGATAGCCCAGGGCACGGCCCTGGTGATGGTGGTTCCCAACGTCATGCTGGCCCTGTGGCGCTATCACCAGCGCAATCGCATCGAGCTGCGCCACGTCCTGCCATTGGCGACCATGGGATTCTGCTTCGCCTGGCTCGGCTCCATCTGGGCCGTAGGCATCGATGCCGAAAGCATGCGCTTTGGTTTCGTGGTGTTCCTGGTTGTCCTGGCGGCCTACAACCTCATCCGCATGTTCGCCCCCACCGCACCGGCTTCGGCGCAGATGCGCCACGGGTGGCCATGGCTCGGCGTGCTGGGGGCGGTGTCAGGGACAATGGGTGGCCTGTTTGGTGTGGGTGGGGCGGTTGTCGCCACGCCGTTCCTCACCAGCGTATTCGGCACGACTCAGGTGGTTGCCCAGGGTTTGTCGCTGTCGCTGGCCTTGCCCAGCACCGGCGTGACCCTTGCTACGTATGCCTTCCACAGTGAAGTGGACTGGTGGATCGGTGTGCCGCTGGCAATCGGTGGGTTGATGAGCATCAGTTGGGGCGTGAAGGTCGCCCACGCGTTGCCGGAGCGACTGCTGCGTGGGTTGTTCTGCGGTTTCCTGGTGCTGTGCGCGGTGCTGCTCATCTTTAAAGTTTGAAGCCTTCGACGATGTGTTCGGCCAGACACTCGGTGATCGGCGACGGATTGTGCAGGTTGCGGATCAGCATGATGCTCGCCTCGGGCAGTTCTGGCAGGTCCTCGGCCTCGCCCAGCACGCGCATGTCCGGGGTCAGCAGGCTTTCCAATTGCGCCGTGATCGCCAGGCCGGCGCCCACCACTGCCATGAGCGCCGACAGGCTCGAGCTGTTGTAGGCCACGCGATAATCGCGACCCATGGCATCCAACGCATTGCAGGCCCATTGCCGGCAGAAACAGTCGCTGTTGAACATTGCCAGCGGCAGCGGCGTCTGTTCGTGGACGTTGAAGCAGGCGGCTTCGGCCCAGACAAAACGCTCCTTGCGCAGCAACTGGCCGATCTCGTCCCCCGGCTTTCGGGTGACGATGGACAAGTCCAGGTCCTGGCGCAGCAGTAACTGCTTGGACGATTCGCAGTGAACCTCAATTTCGATCAGCGGATAGAACTGGGCGAAGCGCTGCAGGATGCCCGGCAGGAAACGCATCACATAATCGTCCGGCGTGCCGATGCGCACCGTGCCGACCATATGGGGTTCGCGCAGGGTATTGAACACTTCACTGTGCAGCTTGAGGATCCGCCGGGCATAACCCAGCAACACTTGCCCCTCGGCGGTGAGCTTGACCTGTCGTCCGTCGCGCTCGAACAGCCGGCGTTGCAAGACGTCTTCTTCGAGCCGCTTCATCTGCATGCTGACCGCGGACTGCGTACGGTTGACCAATTCCCCGGCGCGGGTAAAGCCACCTTGATCGGCGATGGCGACAAAGGTCCGCAGCACTTCCGTATCGATACTCGGGTAACTCGACAATTGATCAATCTCCGAGATGTATTGCATAAGAAACATTCGTTGGATTGATCTTACCGTTGGCGCGAGACTTGAGCCATCCCCAACGGAGGACATCACGATGAAAGGTCAGAAAGGTTATCTGCTGATAGACAAACTCTCCCACGGCTTCTCGGTCAGTGCCCTGCTGCATAAGGTTAGTCGCTGGTACGAATTACACCACGAACGTGAGTTGCTGGCCGGCATGAGCGACGAGGCCCTCAAGGACATCGGCGTGAGTCGCGCCGACGTGGAGCAGGAAGTGGTTCGGCCATTTTGGGATGACCCCATGCACAAATGAGCCATCCTTCCCTACACAAGCCCCTTATTGGTGAGGTAGGTTGCGAGCAGACAAGGAGATTCCCATGCCCGCGACGCTGTCCTTTACCCTCAAACAGGCCCGGCGTCTGGCGTTGGCCGCCCAAGGATTCGATGGGCGGCTGCCGTCAGCCTCGGTGCAACCCTCGCGCCTCAACCGCTTGATCGAACGCCTCGGCGTCCTGCAGATCGACTCCGTCAACGCGCTGGTGCGCGCGCATTACCTCCCGCTGTTCTCCCGACTCGGTCATTACGATCGCGATCTACTCGACCAGGCTGCCTGGAGCCAGGGCCGACGCCGCACCTTATTCGAATATTGGGGACATGAGGCTTCGCTGTTGCCGGTGGCGATGTATCCGTTGATGCGCTGGCGCATGGTGCGGGCGGCGCGCGGCGAAGGTATCTATCAACAACTGGCGCGTTTTGGGCGTGAGCAGCAGGATGTGATTCATCGTGTGCTGCAAGCGGTCCGGGACCAGGGCGCGATTGGCGCCGGCAGCTTGTCCACTCGCCAGGAGAAGGCCGGGCCGTGGTGGGACTGGAGCGCGGAAAAGCATGCGCTGGAATGGTTGTTCGCAGCGGGTGAGGTGACGGTGGCGGGGCGGCGTGGCTTCGAGCGGCTTTACGATTTGCCGGAACGGGTCCTGCCGAACTGCGTGCTGCAACAACCTCTGCCGGACGAAGCCCAGGCCCAGCGCGCTTTACTCATCCATGCTGCCGAAGCCTTGGGTGTCGGTACCGAAAAGGACTTGCGCGACTACTTTCGCCTGAGCCCGGCGGACGCCCGAGAGCGGCTCGCGGAACTGGAGGAGGCGGGCGAACTGCTACGTTGCCAGGTTGAGGACTGGAAGCAGCCAGCCTGGTGCCGACCCATCGTGAAAATTCCCCGCAAGGTCGCCGCCAGTGCGCTGCTATCGCCGTTCGATTCGCTGGTCTGGGAGCGCAGCCGCACCGAGCGGTTGTTCGACTTTCGCTATCGGCTTGAGATCTACACACCGGTGCACAAGCGCGTGTATGGCTATTACGTCCTGCCGTTTCTGCACAACGAGCGGATTGCGGCGCGAGTGGATTTGCGGGCGGAGCGGGCGTTGGGGCAATTGGCGGTGCATGCGGTGCACGAGGAATCGCCGGGGCTGGACGAGGAGGGGATGCAGGCCTTGGCGCTGAACTTGTGGCGCATGGCCAGGTGGCTGGGGCTGGAGCGGGTGCAGCTCAATTGCCAGCGGGTGAGTGGGGTGCGGTTGGCCCAGGCATTAGCTCAGTCAAGTGGTGACTGAACTGGCCATTTCGCGAGCAAGCCCGCTCCCACAAAGGATCTGTTGGGTTCACAAAATCAGTGACCGACTCGGTCCAATGTGGGAGCGGGCTTGCTCGCGAAAGCGATAGGCCAGGCACTACAAAACTGTCTGGCTCAGCGCCTCACCTGCTTCAATGTTTCAGCAATCAGGAAAGCCAATTCCAGCGACTGATCGGCATTCATTCGCGGGTCGCAGTGGGTGTGGTAACGGTCCGACAGGCCGTCTTCGGTGATCGGTCGCGCGCCGCCGATGCATTCGGTGACGTTCTGCCCGGTCATCTCGATGTGGATACCGCCGGCATAGGTGCCTTCCGCTTCATGGACCTGGAAGAACTGCTTCACTTCGCCCAGGATCTGCGCGAAATCACGGGTCTTGTAGCCGCTGCTGGCCTTGATGGTGTTGCCGTGCATCGGATCGGAGCTCCACAGCACTTGCTTGCCTTCGCGCTGCACGGCGCGCAGCAGCTGCGGCAGGTGATCGCCGACCTTGTTGGCGCCCATGCGCGCGATCAGGTTCAGTCGGCCCGGGTCGTTGTCCGGGTTGAGCACGTCGATCAGGCGGATCAGGTCATCAGGGTTCATGCTCGGGCCGACCTTGACCCCGATCGGGTTGTTCACTCCCCGCAGGAATTCGACATGGGCGCCGTCCAACTGACGGGTGCGGTCGCCGATCCATAGCATGTGGGCCGAGCAGTCGTAGTAGTCGTTGGTCAGGCTGTCGCGGCGCACAAAGGCTTCTTCGTAATTGAGCAGCAGCGCTTCATGGGCGGTGAAGAAACTGGTTTCGCGCAGTTGCGGCGAGCTGTCCATGCCGCAGGCGCGCATGAACGCCAGGGTTTCATCGATGCGGTCGGCCAGGTGGCTGTATTTTTCCGCCAGTGCCGAGTTGGCGATGAAGTCCAGGTTCCACTTGTGCACCTGATGCAGATCGGCAAAGCCGCCCTGGGCGAACGCCCGCAGCAGGTTCAGGGTCGCGGTGGACTGATGATAGGACTGCAGCAATCGCTCCGGATCCGGTACGCGGCTTTTCTCGTCGAAGCCGATGCCGTTGACGATGTCGCCCCGGTAGGCCGGCAAGGTCACGCCGTCGATGGTTTCGTCGTTGGCCGAGCGTGGCTTGGCGAACTGGCCGGCCATGCGCCCGACCTTGACCACCGGGCAACCAGCTGCAAAGGTCATGACGATCGCCATCTGCAGGAGCACCTTGAAGGTGTCGCGGATCTTGGCTGCCGAGAACTCGGCGAAGCTTTCGGCGCAGTCGCCACCCTGCAACAGAAAGGCCCGGCCCTGGGTGACTTCGGCGAACTGACGGCGCAACTCCCGGGCTTCACCGGCAAACACCAATGGCGGGTAACTGGCCAGGGTCTGCTCAACCTGCAACAGGTGCGCAGCGTCGGGGTAGCGGGGTTGCTGCTGGATCGGCAGGGCGCGCCAGCTGTCAGGGCTCCAGGGTTGGCTCATCATGATCTCTAGGTGATTTACGCTCGGGCGCTCATGTTATCAGCAAATTAGTACGTGACCTGTTCCGCTTGCTTCGCGGACAATCGCGCCTTTGCCCCGTATGCGCAGGCCCATGCCCGCTTGGCAACATCAGGAGATGAAATGACAGAGGAGCGCGTCGAGCATTTGCTCGCCGAGGTGCACGACGAGTTCGGGATGATCCGCGTGTTCGAAGTGGCCGACTACCGGTTTCTCGAATTCGGCGATGCAATCGAGCAGAGCTGCGTGTTCACAGCCGATCCGAGCTGGCTCGAATATGACTACACCCGCGCCATGCTCATTGGTGCGTTGTGTCACCAGCAGCCGGAAAGCGCGCTGTTCCTGGGGCTGGGCGCCGGCACCTTGACCCAGGCGTGCCTCAAGTTCCTGCCGCTGGAAGACGTCGAGGCGATCGAACTGCGCCCCGATGTACCGCGCCTGGCCATTGAATACCTGGGGCTGGATGATGATCCGCGTTTGTACATTCGCGTTGGCGATGCCTTGGAATTGCTTGAAACGGCCGAGTCGGCGGACCTGATTTTTGTCGACCTCTATACCGATGTCGGCCCGGGCGTCGGGCACTTGGCCTGGGGCTTCCTGGAAAACTGCCAGAAGCGCCTCAACCCCGGCGGCTGGCTGGTGATCAACCAATGGGCCACCGACGACGGCAAGCCGTTGGGCGCGGCATTGCTGCGTGGCCTTTATCACCGGCATTATTGGGAGCTGCCGGTGAAGGAGGGCAATGTGATCCTGATCGTGCCTGCGGACCTGGACCAGGAGCTGGACATGGACGGCTTGGTTGCACGAGCCGAGGGGCTGGCGCCGCGATTGGGTTATTCGTTGCAGTCGTTGATCAAGGCCATCCGCCCGGCGACGTGACACGAACTCCTGTAGCGAGGGGATAAATCCCCTCTCCACAGGAGTTCATCCCATCCGGAGATGAATCGTTTTAGCTGACGCCCCCCAACGGCTATCGCACAGAGCTCCGCCACACCTTCCGTCGATAAAAAAATCTCCCTTTTTGGGCGAATTCCGGTATAGTGCGCGCCGGCCTTTAGCCGGGCCGCGTCAAGGTAGCGCAATTCCCCGAAGCCAGCTTCGGTTGCATGTCCGCACAACGGATGCTTCCACGACGTTCTTTTTCATTCATTCGTTTTCGCAAATCCCCGCCGACAAAGCTGCCAGGGCGACTCTTGAGTCTCAACACGGCATGCGCAGCTTTGGAGCATGGGTCTTTGCGGATGCACTTAGAGGCAGACCCATGACCCAGGAAATCGGCGGCTTCGCCGCTCTTGAACTTCATCCCAATATTGTCGCTGCAGTAGTCGCTACCGGCTATGAAGAGCCTTCGGCCATTCAGCAGCAGTCGATCCCGATCATTCTCGCCGGTCACGATATGATTGGTCAGGCGCAAACCGGTACGGGTAAGACCGCCGCGTTCGCACTGCCGATCCTGCACCGCATTGATCCGTCCAAGCGCGAGCCGCAAGCTCTGATCCTGGCCCCAACCCGTGAGTTGGCGCTACAAGTTGCAACCGCTTTCGAAACCTACGCCAAGCAAATGCCGGGCGTGACTGTCGTGGCTGTCTACGGCGGCGCGCCGATGGGCCCACAACTGAAAGCAATCCGTAATGGCGCACAGATCGTTGTCGCCACCCCGGGCCGTCTGTGCGACCACCTGCGTCGCGACGAAAAAGTCCTCGCCACCGTGAACCACCTGGTTCTCGACGAAGCGGACGAAATGCTCAAGCTGGGCTTCATGGACGACTTGGAAGTCATCTTCAAGGCCATGCCTGAAACCCGTCAGACCGTCCTGTTCTCGGCTACCCTGCCGCAATCGATCCGTGCCATCGCCGAACGCCATCTGCGCGATCCGAAGCACGTGAAGATCCAGAGCAAGACCCAGACCGTCACCGCGATCGAGCAGGCTCACCTGCTGGTTCACGCCGACCAGAAGACCTCTGCCGTACTGAGCCTGCTGGAAGTCGAGGATTTCGACGCCCTGATCATGTTCGTCCGCACCAAGCAAGCAACCCTGGACCTGGCCAGTGCCCTGGAAGCCAAAGGCTACAAGGCCGCTGCGCTGAACGGCGACATTGCCCAGAACCAGCGTGAGCGCGTGATCGATTCCCTCAAGGATGGCCGCCTGGACATCGTTGTGGCGACCGACGTTGCTGCCCGTGGCCTCGACGTGCCGCGCATCACCCACGTGTTCAACGTGGACATGCCGTACGATCCGGAATCCTACGTTCACCGTATCGGCCGTACCGGTCGTGCTGGTCGCGAAGGTCGTGCGCTGCTGCTCGTTACCCCGCGTGAGCGCCGCATGCTGCAAGTGATCGAGCGTGTGACTGGCCAGAAGGTGGCTGAAGTTCGCCTGCCGGACGCCCAGGCCGTTCTCGATGCACGCATCAAGAAGCTGACCAACAGCCTGTCGCCGCTGGTGGCTGACGCCGAGTCGACCCACGGTGATCTGCTCGATCGCCTGACCGCTGATATCGGTTGCACCCCGCGTGCCCTGGCCGCAGCCCTGCTGCGCAAGGCAACCAACGGCCAAGCCCTGAACCTGGCTGCAATCGAGAAGGAACGTCCACTGGTGCCGAACAACGCACCGCGTGGCGACCGTCCTGAGCGCAGTGGTGATCGTCCGGACCGTGGTGATCGGGAGCGTCGTGCACCGATCCCGTTGGCCGAAGGCCGTGCCCGTTGCCGCACCGCGCTGGGCGCTCGTGATGGCATCGCCGCCAAGAACCTGCTGGGTGCAATCCTCAACGAAGGCGGCCTGGCCCGCGAAGCGATCGGTCGCATCCAGGTGCGTGACAGCTTCAGCCTGGTGGAACTGCCGGAAGATGGCCTGGAGAAGTTGCTGACCAAGCTCAAGGACACTCGCGTGGCCGGCAAGCAGCTCAAGCTGCGTCGCTACCGCGAGGATTGATCGACCTGCGGGTTGATTGATCGAGCATGAAAAAATCCCCGACTGGTTCGGGGGTTTTTTTCGCCTGTCGTTTGGCGTTTTTCAATGCGAGCGGCGGGGAGGCCAATCGCGAGCAAGCTCGCTCCCACAGGGGATTTGTGAGCGCCGAAGACCCAATGTGGGAGCGAGCTTGCTCGCGATTGGCGCGACTCGGTTTGCGATCAGTCGAACCGATAAATGTCCATCCCCAGCGTGCCCATGGTAAATCCTGCATGGGCAACGCTGAATGTCCCCCCGGCTCCCCGGGCAAAATACAGTGGCAACAAATGTTCATCGCTGGGATGGCTGCGCACGGCATTGGGCGCCTGTCGGCGGTAATCGTGCAGCGCAGGCTCGTCGTTGGCCGCCAGTTGCTCGACCATCCAATCGCGAAACGCCTTGGCCCACGGCTCGATGCTGTCGGGGCCGGCATTCCAATCCAGGTCGCGCAGGTTGTGCGTAATGCTACCGGAACCGATCACCAGCACGTCCTGCTCGCGAAGGCTCGCCAACGCGCGGCCGACTCGCGTTTGCAGCGTCGGACCCTGACCGCTAGGCAAAGAGATCTGTACCACGGGAATATCCGCCTCCGGGTACATCAACGACAACGGCACCCAGACGCCATGGTCGGATGGCCGCTGAGGGTCGAGGCGTGCCGGCAGATGCGCGGCGTTGAGCATGTCTGCCACCTGTTTCGCCAGCCGAGGATCGCCAGGCGCCGGGTATTGCACGTCATACAGTGCCGGCGGAAAACCGCCGAAGTCGTGCCAGGTGCGCGGCTGCGGATTGGCGCTGACCAGCAACTCATCGCTCTCCCAATGAGCCGAGACTACGATAATGGCCTTGGGCCTGGGCAGTTGCGCGGCCAGGCGAGCCAGGGCCGGGCCGCTTTCGCCGGGTTCCAGGGCGAGCATGGGTGAGCCATGGGAGATAAACAGGCTGGGCAGCATGAGCGGGCTCCTGAGCGTTAAGATGTGTCATCTTCTGTCAGGTCAATGATCTAAATCTAATATAAGTTTTAAGCTGTTTTGATCGAATTTATGGAGCGAACCCCATGGATCCCGAGTTTTGGCATAAGCGCTGGTCCGCCAATCAGATTGGCTTCCATCTGCCGCAAGTGAACCCTTACCTTCAGCGTTTCTGGCCCCAGTTGGGATTGCCTGAAGAGACGCGAGTGCTGGTGCCCCTGTGCGGTAAGACCCTGGATATGCTGTGGTTGGCGGAGCAGGGTTGCTCAGTGCTCGGCGTGGAACTGTCGGAAAAAGCCGTCACCGACTTTTTCCGGGAGCACCAGCTTGAGCCGAACGTGAGTGAGGAGGGCGCTTTCAAGGTATTTCGTGCCGGTGCCATCGAAATTCGCTGCGGTGACTTCTTTGCTTTGACGCCTTTGGATGTCGCTGATTGCGCGACATTGTATGACCGCGCGGCATTGATCGCCTTGCCGGCGCCGATGCGCGAGCGGTACGTGGCCCACTTGCAGCGGATATTGCCAGACTGCGTCGGACTGTTGATTACGCTCGATTACAACCAGGACGAAATGCCTGGACCCCCCTTTTCCGTTGGGCATGACGAGGTGCAGCGGTTGCTGGGTGGGGGCTGGCAGCTGGAGGTCTTGCTGGAGCAGGATGTGTTGCAAGAGAGCTGGAAATTCTTGCAGGCAGGTGTGAAGCGGTTGGATGAGCGGGTGTATCTCCTTTCCAGGCTTTGATGTGTGGTGCTTATGACAGGCCAGGCACCGCATGGATCGTTAGCCACAAAAAAGCCCGCATTGCTGCGGGCTTTCCTTTGAGGCTCTAGCGATCAACCACGGCGACGCAGTGCGTCGATTCGCTCTTCCAGCGGCGGGTGGCTCATGAACATGCGAGCCAGGCCCTGCTTGATGCCGCCGTTGATGCCAAAGGCATTCAAGGTGTCGGGCATGTGCACCGGCAGGCCTTGCTCGGCCCGCAGGCGCTGCAGGGCGCCGATCATGGCGCTGGTGCCGGCCAGTCGTGCACCGGCGTCATCGGCGCGGAATTCGCGTTTACGCGAGAACCACATGACGATGGCGCTGGCGAGGATGCCCAGTACCAGCTCGGCGAAAATGGTCGCCACGTAATAGGCGATGCCCTGGCCTTCTTCGTTCTTGAAGATCACCTTGTCGACAAAGTTGCCGATGATACGGGCGAAGAACATCACGAAGGTGTTCACCACGCCCTGGATCAACGCCAAGGTCACCATGTCGCCGTTGGCCACGTGGCCGATCTCGTGGGCCAGCACGGCCTTGACTTCGTCCGGCGAAAACCGTTCGAGCAGGCCCTGGCTAACCGCGACCAGGGCGTCGTTCTTGTTCCAGCCGGTGGCAAAGGCATTGGCCTCGTAGGCCGGGAAAATCCCGACTTCGGGCATCTTGATACCGGCTTCACGGGACAGCTGCTCTACTGTCTGCAGCAGCCATTGTTCGTGGCGAGTGCGCGGCTGGCTGATGATCTGGGTGCCGGTGCTCATCTTCGCCATCCACTTGGAGATGAACAGCGAGAACAGGGAACCGGCGAAACCGAACACCGCACAGAAGATCAGCAGCTGATTGAGGTTGAGATCAACCCCGTTGGCCGCCATGAACCCGTTGAAGCCGAAAAGGCTCAGGGTGATGCTGGCAATCAGCACGACCGCCAGGTTAGTGGCCAAAAACAGCAGGATGCGCATCATGGTGGTAGCAATCTCCTCATGCTAAAGATGTAGCGTTATGCGGGGTATATAAGGTGCTGCCGCGGGCTATTCAACTCGCCTACTATTTCAAACTGTGTCCTACACGCATCCTAAATGTTTGAAAGACTTTTCTGAAAGTCGTCGCGGAATTGAGATTTGACGTCCGTGCCCTCTGAACGTTGAGTATCCTCTTCTACCGGACGCCCGATTCCCAGTGTAGAAGGCCGGCCGGCGAGCGAAGAACGGATGTGTTGCTGAATCAGACAGCGTGCGAGGCGAGGCCCTCGCACGCTGGCCGGACTACTGGCGGTAGGACTTGAGAAAGTTGCCGATGCGGCCGATGGCCTGGTCGAGGTCGTCGACCCGTGGCAGGGTCACGACGCGGAAATGATCCGGCCAAGGCCAGTTGAACGCCGTGCCCTGGACGACCAGCAGCTTCTCGGACAGCAGCAGGTCGAGGACGAATTTCTCGTCGTTGTGGATTGGGCAGACTTTCGGGTCGATCCGCGGGAACGCGTACAAGGCGCCCATCGGCTTGACGCAGCTGACGCCAGGGATGTCGTTGAGCAATTCCCAGGTACGGTTGCGTTGCTCCAGCAGCCGGCCCTGGGGCAGGACCAGGTCGTTGATGCTCTGGTAGCCGCCCAGCGCCGTCTGGATCGCGTGCTGGCTCGGCACGTTGGCGCACAGGCGCATGTTGGCCAGCATGTCGATGCCTTCGATGTAGCTCTGGGCGTGATGCTTGGGACCGGAAATGGCGATCCAGCCGGAGCGGAAGCCGGCGACGCGATAGGACTTGGACAAACCGTTGAAGGTCAGGCAAAGAAGGTCCGGCGCCAGGGAGGCGGTGCAGATGTGTACGGCGTCGTCGTACAGGATCTTGTCGTAGATCTCGTCGGAAAACACCACCAGGTTGTGCTGGCGGGCCAGTTCCAGCATGCCCAGCAGCACTTCCCGGGAATAGACAGCGCCGGTCGGGTTGTTCGGGTTGATGATCACCAGGGCCTTGGTGTTGGGCGTGATCTTGGCCTTGATGTCCGCCAGGTCGGGAAACCAATTGGCCTGTTCATCGCACAAGTAATGCACCGGATTGCCGCCGGACAGGCTCACGGCAGCAGTCCACAACGGATAGTCCGGCGCCGGTACCAGCACTTCGTCGCCGTTGTTGAGCAGGGCCTGCATGGACATCACGATCAACTCGGACACGCCGTTGCCCAGGTAGATATCCTCGATGCCGATGCCTTCGACCTGTTTCTGCTGGTAATACTGCATCACCGCCTTGCGCGCACTGAACAGGCCTTTGGAGTCGCTGTAGCCCTGGGCGGTCGGCAGATTGCGGATGACATCCTGGAGGATCTCATCGGGCGCTTCGAAACCAAAGGGCGCCGGGTTGCCGATGTTCAGCTTGAGGATGCGGTGGCCTTCCTCTTCCAGGCGTTTGGCGTGCTTGAGCACCGGGCCGCGAATGTCGTAGCAGACGTTGGCGAGCTTGTTCGATTTGCTGACCTGCATGGCGATGTGTTCCCGAAAATGAACGATCCAGGTGGCAGATGAACTACCGTACTGGGGATCCTGCGTCTGTGCGCGGGCCGGACGCGGTAGATGCGCCACAATCCATTTGAATGCGCATGACGTGACTGCCAGACTGGCGCCTGACGAGGCGCAATCATACGTGCCGCCCGATCTGCGGAAAAGCGTCGGATCGGGCTTTTTCAATTGCCGAGGTAGGACGATGGAAAAGTTGGAGAAAACCCTTGAAGAATGGCGTGAGATGCTCGATCCGGAGCAATACAACGTCTGCAGGCTCAAAGGCACCGAGCGACCGTTCTCAGGCAAGTACAACCAGACCAAGACCGAAGGCGTTTACCACTGTATTTGCTGCAACGAACCGCTGTTTGATTCGACGACCAAGTTCGATTCGGGCTGTGGCTGGCCGAGTTTCTACGCGCCGATCGAAGGCAGTGCGGTGGTGGAAGTGCGGGATGTCAGCCATGGCATGATCCGCACCGAGGTGGTCTGCGCCAAATGCGACGCGCACCTGGGCCACGTGTTCCCCGACGGGCCGCCACCCACCGGCTTGCGTTATTGCATCAACTCGGTGTGCCTGGATCTGGTGCCGCGCGAGTAAATTCGGTGCGGCCTTCGTGGCGAGGGAGCAAGCCCCCTCGCCGCAAGAGCCGTATGGTTTTATTGAGGGGGCCGGATAATTAAATTGCACGCAATTTAATTGCTCGCTATCTTCGACCTCCCAACCTTCCAGGAGCCGCCCTCGTGACTGACAATTTGCTGAGCATTCCCTGCACCACCATCAAGGGTGAACAAAAGACCCTTGCCGATTTCGCCGGCAAGGCCGTTTTGGTGGTCAATACGGCCAGTCAATGTGGCTTCACCCCGCAGTACAAAGGGCTCGAGGCGCTGTGGCAGTCCTACAAGGACCAGGGGCTGGTGGTGCTGGGTTTCCCCTGCAATCAGTTCGGCAAGCAGGAGCCAGGCAACGAAGGCGCCATTTCCGAGTTTTGCGAGCTCAATTTTGGCGTGAGCTTTCCGCTGTTCAAGAAAGTCGAGGTCAACGGCGCCAATGCCCATCCATTGTTCGTCCAGCTCAAGCAGCGGGCGCCTGGCGTGCTGGGGTCCAAGGGCATCAAATGGAATTTCACCAAGTTCCTGATCGGCAAGGACGGCCAAGTGGTCAAGCGCTTTGCCCCGACCACCAAGCCCCAGGACCTCACCGCTGAGATCGAAGCCCTGCTCAAATGAATGATCTGTCAGTCGATACGCTGAAGCTCGACAGCCAGCTGTGCTTCAAGTTGTACGCCGCATCGCGGGCGGTGATTCGCGGCTACAAGCCGATGCTGGAACAGCTTGGCCTGACCTATCCGCAATACCTGGTAATGCTCGTACTGTGGGAATGGCAGGACAACACGCCGGAGCAGCCGACTGTAAAAGCCCTGGGCGAACGCTTGCTGCTCGATTCCGGCACGCTGACGCCGCTGCTAAAGCGTTTGGAACAACTGGAGCTGGTCCAGCGCCAGCGTTCGGCCCGTGATGAACGCGAGGTGCACTTGAGCCTGTCGGAAGGCGGAAAGGCCTTGCGTGAGCAAGTTGGCCCGCTCAAGGCTCGCTTGTTGTGCGACAGCGGCGTTGATCTGGATCGCTTGGGTGGCCTGCGCGACGGCCTGGACCACCTGTTGAGCCAGATCAAAGCGCTGACGTAGTGGGCACCCATTGGTCCAGCAATGTGGCCAGTTCTTCGCGGCGGAACGGCTTGGACAGATAATCGCTCATGCCGGCGGCCCGGCAGCGCTCCCGTTCCTCGGGCATGGCGTTGGCCGTCAGCGCGACAATCGGCAGGTTCGGCCAGCGCCCGCTACGGCGGATCTGCCGGCTGGCTTCGTAACCGTCCATGACCGGCATGTTGCAGTCCATCAAGACGAGGTCGAATTCCCGTTGTTCAAGCTGCTCCAGGCCCTCGGCGCCATGGGCCGCCACAACCACTTCGCACCCCAGTTTGACCAACATGCCCTTGGCCACCAGTTGGTTGACGGGGTTGTCTTCCACCAGCAGCACGCGGGCACGCAAGGTAGGGGCCGAGGTTTCGATCTGCGCCTCATTGATCGTGGTCGCCTCGCTTTGCAGGGCGCGACGCAAGATCTGGTAAAGCGCGTGGCGCGCCAGCGGCCGGGCCTGTTGCAGCAAGGGGGCAAGGGCGCTCGCTTCTTCGCTGGGCATGAAACTGCCGTAGGCGGTGACCAACAGGATGGGGGCGTCGAAGGTCGGTCGCAGGTTGAACAGGCATTCCGGGCAATCGGTCACCAGGATATCGGGATTGAGCCCCAGCAGCCCATCATCCACGGAGCGCTGGACGTAATCCAATCCCCAGGCAGGCAGCAACATGCCCAGCAATTCGGCCAGCCCGCTGCTGGCGGTGGTGATGGCGATGACGTTGCCGCGCAAGGGCTCGATGGGGGCGGCGGGGGTATGGCAAGGCAGCGGCAGCTCGGCGCAGAACTGGCTGCCGAAGCCGGCTTCGGAGATGATCGTCAGCCGGCCCTGCATGGCTTCGCAGAGGTTGTAGGTCAATGCCAGCCCCAACCCGGTGCCGCCGAACTGGCGAGTAATGCCGGCGCCGGCCTGGGTGAACGGCTGGAGAATCCGCGCCTGGGCCTCCTGGGGGATGCCGATGCCGGTGTCGCAGACTTCGATCCGCACGCCGCCTTCGTACTGGCTCAAGCGCACATCGACCCGGCCGAAGCGGGTGAACTTCAAGGCGTTGGACAGCAGGTTGCTGACGATTTGGCGGACGCGGGTCGGGTCGCCCAGCACCTGCGCGGGAAACTGCGGATCGATCAGGCACGCCAGCTCGACGCTCGGGGCGGCATTTTGTGAGAGCAGGTTGGCGGTGTCTTCAATCAGCGACCCCAGGTCGAATGGAATGCGTTCGAGTTCCAATTGACCGGCGTCGAATTTGGACAGGTCGAGGATATCGTTAAGCAGCTCCACCAGTACTTTGCCCGAGTCGTGGGCAATCGACAGTTGTTGCTGTTGTTCGGCGGTCAGCGGGCCATCCAGCGACAGCGCGATCATCCCGAGCAGGCCGTTGAGTGGCGTGCGGATCTCATGGCTCATGTTGGCAAGGAATGCGGACCGTGCGTCGGCCATGTCCAGGGCGGTACGCCGGGCCACTTCCAGCTCTTGGTTGGACTGGCTGAGGCGGGCGTTGATGGCCTTGAGTTCGGCGGTGCGCGCCGAAACGATGTTTTCCAGTTGCGCCAGGTAATCGGTGAGGCGATTTTCAGCCGTGCGCCGCTGCTGGATCTCGGTGGAAATATTTTCGAACTGTTGGTTGGCGACCGATACCAGCACGCCGATTTCATCGTATTGATGGCCGGAAGGGCATTCCAGCGGGCTCTGTTCGAGGGTGCCGGGATCGCGACTGCTCAGCTCGCGGATGACCCTCACCAACGGCTTTGTGAGCATGACGTAGAACAGCGCCAGCAGCAGGCCGGTCAGGATCAGGCTGCGGGCGAAACCGTTGAGCAGGGTGATCTCGGCCCGACGCAGGAAGCGACTGCCAAACGAATACGTGTCGACATCCAACCGCAACACACCCAGGGATTCTGCGGGCAGATGGTTCAGGTAGAGCCGGTCTTCGAACTGGCGTTGGGCGCCAAAGAGAAAGTCACTGATGAATCGGTAGCTGCTCTGCAATTCGGGGCGCTTGACGCTGGCCAGGACCGTATTGTTGTTGTCGATCAGTTCGGCGCCGATGACGGCCGGTGAGCGCAACAGGCCCAGGGCCAGTTCTTGGGCAAGCTCGGCGTCAATGTTGTAGGCGATGCGCGAGGCCGGGTTGTGACTGATTTCCAGCAACGAAAGGATTTCACGGTTGATCGACGCGTCTTCGCTGGCATAATCGATGCCGATCTGCACCAGGCTCAACAAGGTGCCCAGCACGAAACCCACCAGGACGGTCAGTCGGGCCTGTTTGTACGACAGACGTTGGGTGAACCTGATGTCCATGGAATGGTGAACCACTTACGTTTCCCTTCGCCGGTCAAGCATAGCTGATCATCTCTGAATACCGGTGCGACCGGTGTGTAGTGTGTGAAACAGACCCGCCATCGGCTTCGTCGTTTCGTCGCTGTAGCGTCATCATTACTGTGAACTTGTCCGAGGAGAAGACGTGGACGCCCGATTGATTGCTTTTCTTGAGCGCGCCGATGCGATGCTGGCCCGTATCGAGCCCCTGTTGCCCGCGCCACGGCCCGCCATCGACTGGACCCAGACCCTGGCCGCCCGTTGGCAACGCGACGGGCGCGGCGGTTTCCTGCTGCCGCTGCAGGTCAGCCTCGACATGCGGTTGTCGGACCTGATCGGTGTGGATCGCCAGGTCGAACAGTTGGGGCGCAACACCCGGCAATTCATCGATGGCATGCCGGCCAACCATGCGTTGCTCTGGGGCTCGCGCGGCACAGGCAAATCGTCCCTGGTGCGGGCGTTGCTGGCCGAACATGCCGGCCAGGGGCTGCGCTTGATCGAGATCGAGCGCGATCATTTGGCCGATCTGCCTCGGGTGGTCGAGCAGGTGGCGAAATTGCCCCAGCGCTTCGTGGTGTTCTGCGACGACTTGTCGTTCGAATCCGGCGAAGGTGATTACCGCGTGCTCAAGAGCGTACTCGACGGTTCCCTCGAACAAGCCCCGGACAACGTGTTGCTGTACGCCACCTCGAACCGCCGCCACCTGGTGCCGGAAAAGGAAAGCGACAACGAGAACTGGAAGCGGGTCGACGGCGAGCTTCATCCCAGTGAAGCGGTGGAGGACAAGATCGCCTTGTCCGACCGCTTCGGTCTCTGGCTGTCGTTTTACCCCTTTACCCAAGAGCATTTCCTCGACGTGGTGGAGCATTGGATCGGCGAGCTCGCGGCGAAGGCCGGGCTGGCCTGGCAACGTGACGAAGCGTTGGAAATACAGGCGGTTCGCTGGGCGACCGGACGTGGCAATCGCAACGGGCGCTGCGCCTATCAATTTGCCCGTTATTGGGTGGGCCTCAAACTCCTGGAGCACAACGCATGATCGATTTGAAGAGCACCGGCGAAGGCCTCGAAGGCTATGGCTTGTTATCGGCACAGCTGCAATCGCTGCTGGCGGATGAGCGCGATTTCATTGCCAACGCGGCACAGTTCTCGGCCTTTCTGTTCAGTCAGCTGGACGACCTCAACTGGGCTGGTTTTTACCTCAATCGCAACGATGGACTGGTGCTGGGTCCGTTCCAGGGGCAGATCGCCTGTGTACGGATTCCCTTTGGCCGCGGCGTGTGTGGAGCCGCTGCGGCAAGCCGCCAGACCCAGCGCGTCGAGGATGTCCATGCCTTTCCCGGGCACATCGCCTGCGACAGTGCCTCGAACAGTGAGTTGGTGGTGCCGTTGGTCAAGGACGGACGCCTGATCGGCGTGCTGGACCTGGACAGTCCGAAACTGGCGCGCTTTACCGAGCATGACCAGGCCGGCATCGAACAATTGGCCGCGATATTCCTGCGCCTGACCGATTGCTGATCATGCGGTCAGTCCTGCCTTGGCCAGCAGGCTGTCCGGGTCGATTTCATCGATCTGGCGTGGGTCAAGAAACGCCTCGGCATAGCGCAGGTAGATCCTTTCCTCGATGAACAACCCGAACAGCTCGGGATCGATATGGGCGTCGCGGCACATGGTGGCCATGATGCCCAGGGCTTCGCTCAGCTTCTTGGCTTTTTTATACGGGCGATCAGCCGCCGTCAGGGCTTCGAAAATATCCGCGATCGCCATCATTCGAGCCGGCAGGCTCATCTGCTCGCGCTTCAATCGCTTGGGATAACCGGTGCCGTCCATTTTCTCGTGATGGCCGCCGGCAATTTCCGCAACGTTTTCCAAGTGGCTGGGGAAGGGTAACTGGCTGAGCATCAGGATCGTCTGGACCATGTGATGGTTGATCACGTAGCGCTCTTCGCGAGTGAGCGTGCCACGCGTGATGCTGAGGTTGTAGAGTTCGCCGCGGTTGTATTTCCAGGTCGGTACATCGAGCTGGAAGCCCCAGGGATTGTCCGCCGGAATCAGCTCGGCCTCATGCCGCTCGAACAGATGCTCGGGTTTGTCCGCCAGCAATGGTTCAACGACGGGCAGCGTCGGCTTGGGCGTGCGCGCCTGGCGGCGGTTCTCTTCCCAGGAAACCCCCAGGCGATCGTCCAGGGTCCGGGTCCATGTGCGCCGGGCGATGTGTTTCAGGCGTTGCAGGTCGGCATCGGCCATGGCTTCGGAGCCGAGGTTGCAACGTGCGACGAAGGCGAAGTCATCGTCGAGGGCGGCCAGTGTCGCGTCGCGTTGCGCGGCCAGGGGTGAGGCGTCGCCTCCAGCTGCCAGTGCCTGCCAATAGTCGACCCAGGCGTCGCGCTTGAGGACTTCGAAGCGGGTGCGGATCTCGTGGATGCGATCGTTCAGGGTTTCCAGCTTGGTGGCTTTGTCCACCACGTATTCGGGTGTGGTGACCTTGCCACAGTCGTGTAGCCAGGCAGCGATGTGCAGCGCCTCCCATTCGTCTTCGGTCGGCTGGTAGCCTTCGAACGCTGGCGCCGGGCTGGCGGCAGCGGCCTGGGCGAGCATCAGCGTCAGGGCCGGTACTCGCTGGCAATGGCCGCCGGTGTAGGGGCTTTTGGCATCGATCGCGCCGGCAAGCAACTGTATGAATGAGTCGAGCAGTTGCTTTTGCCTGGCTTGCAGGCGCTGGCTTTCGATGCTCACCGTCGCGGTGCCGGACACGGCCTGCAGGAATGCGATGCGGTCCGGCTGGAGTTTTTCCAGGTCCGCTTCGGTGCCTGTGTCAGTGATCAACAAGACCAGCGCGCCGACGGTTTCCTGATGACGATTGCACAAGCGAATGCCGATCAGGTGGACCCGTGGCGCGTCCAGCGCAAGCAGGACACTGCGCAAGTCGGCCGCCTGCTCGAAGCCCAGGGATGAAACCAGTGTTTGCGCGGTGGCCAGTTCACGAAGCCACTGGGGGTTGTCCGCGGCGCCCAACCCATAGCCTCGCAGCGCGAAGGTTTGCGGATCCCGAGGCGATCCGTCGATGACCAGTCCGTAGGGCTTGATGTGCTCGCCATCGCTCTCGCGCAGATAGATCAGGCCGGCTTGGGCCTGGGCGATTTTCACGGTCTCGAACAGCACGCGCTCCAGTAGCGGGGCGAAGCGGGTTTCGGCGCGCAGGCTGGCAGTGATCTCGAAAAAACTCGCCAGGGTTTCTTTCATGCGGGCCATCGAAACGCCTAATTGATCGACTTCCAGAACGGGGGAACGACGAGACACCGGGTAATTGAAATTGAAACTGCGGATGGCATCGGCTTCTTGCACCAGGGCACGCAATGGCTTGACCAGTATCCTGGAGGTCAGCCAGCCCAAGGGCAGGCACAGCAGCAAGGTGGCGAGGGTGATCAGCGCGCCTTGCCAGCGCATGCGATAGGCACCGGCCAGCAATTCGTCTTCCGGAACCAGCAAAGCCAGTTCCAGTCCCTTCGGCCCGCCTTCCTGCATGTGACTGCGAGAAACGATCCACTCGCGGCCCAACGCCTCCAGGCGCGGTGTGTCGGCGTCGTTGTCGAGCGCTGCGGCAATGGCGGGGTGCAGGTCACGTGCCTTGATCAGGCGTGCCGTCTGGTTGTCGGTGATCAACCGGTCGCTGTCGGGGTACCCCACTGCGTTGCCTTGGAGATCGACCAGGACAATTTCGGTGCCGGCGGTCACCTTGTGCTTGGCCAACGTCTGGGAGAGGGCGGCCAGGGTCAGGTCCGCACCGATGACCGCCTGATCGCCACTTCGACGGGCCAGGGTCGTGCCGATGTTGCGACTGGAAAAAAACACGTAGGGCTCGGTGGTGATCTGTTCGTTGCTGTCCATTGCGCTGCGAAACCAGCTGCGGCTGCGCGGATCGAACGTCTCGCCGGGGTTGTCGCGACGGCCGATGAGCGTCAGGTCCTGGTCGTAGAACAGCGACTGGGAAAGCACCTGGACTTCATTGCCCGGACGCTCGACGGTCCAGACCTCATAGCGTGCAGCGGCCGGTGCCTTGAGCGCGGTTTTTGCGGCGTCTGTACGCAAAGGCCGGACCATCAGGAAATTGCCATTGCGATCGCCCAGGTACAGCGATGCCAGGTTCGGGTTGTCCCGCAGTGCCTGGGTGAAAGGACCGAGCAAGGCCAGTCGCTGAGCCATCTGGGGCTCTTGGGTCGCCGGGTAGTGGGCCAGCAGGCCCAGCAGATGGCGGATCGGTTCATAGGTGTCGTAAAGGTCCAGGCGAACGTCCTGTTCGATTCGATTGAACAGCTGTTCGCTGCTGGACAGGATAATCTGGGTGGTCTGCCGGTAGTTGAAGACGCCCAGCACCACACCGGTCAGCAGCAGGAGCAGCGTGAACATCACGCTGATATGAACGTGCAGGGGAAACCGACGTTTTTGCGGACGCGGTGCGCTGGGCATTTCCGTCACTCCAAGTGTTGGGGGAGATCGCCCCCGGCTACGCACTGCTAAGCGAACAGCATAGTAAACGCTGGATCAATTTGCCTTGGCGATCTCCGTTTCCAGGGCCTGCTCCAGTTCGGCCATGGCCCGGCCCAGGGCGTGCGTGCATTCATCGATGCGTTCCGGTGAAGAACCTTGCTGGCAGGCCTGTTCCAATGCCTCGCACAATTGGATCAGTGAGGTCGCCTGCACGATGCGGGCGACACCTTTTATCTTGTGCGCTGCCTCGGTGATCGCCTGTCGGTTTGCCCCTCGGGCGACGTCGAGCAGCTCTTGGCGGTCTGCACGGTTGCTCTTGAGCAGTTCAGCCAGCAAGCGCTGGATGGACACAGGGTCGCCACCCGTCAGCATGTGCAGGCTTTGGACGTTGAAAGTGGGGGGGCGGTTGTTGGGCTTGATGGCGCTCATCCATTGATTCAGGGCGTTCAGGCTGATCGGTTTGAACAGGCAGTCGTCCATCCCGGCATCCTTGCAGCGTTGTTTTTCTTCGGGTTGTGCATTGGCCGTGAATCCCAGGATGGTGCAGGGCGATCGTTGTTGCTCGGCCTCGTGCAGACGGATCGCCCCGGCGAGTTCGTAGCCGCTCATGACCGGCATGTTGCAGTCGGCGATGACCAGGTCGAAGTTCCCTTCCTGCCAGGCCTTGAAGCCTTGTTCGCCGTCATGGCTGACATGGTGATGATGGCCGAGATAATCCAGTTGCTGCGACATCAGCAAGCGATTGGCCGGATGATCGTCCACGACCAGGACATTCAGCGGGTACGCGGCTGTTTCAACGACAGGCGCGACGGGAGCGCGAACCTTTGCGTCAGGCAGGATGGCCAAGGGCAGGCAAACCTGGACCTGGGTCCCGGCGCCGGGTTGACTGTTCATGTGAAGTTCACCGCCCATGACCTGGCACAAGTGGCGACTGATCACCAGGCCCAGCCCGGCACCCTTGCGGGCCATCCGGTTACTGTTGTCGACCTGGGCAAACGGCTCGAACAAGCGTTGCAGGTCTGCGGGGCTGATACCAATGCCGCTGTCGCGGATGTCCAATTGCATTCGAAGGGTGTCTTCCCCGATCGTGCGGGACAGTTTCACGCTGACACTCACTTCGCCACGCTCGGTGAACTTCAGGGCGTTGCTGATCAGGTTCGAAATTACCTGTTTGAATCGCAACGGGTCCATCAACACATCCGGATTGCCCTCGGCGGGTTCGAATCGCAACGACAGTGCCAGGTTTTTCTGCCGGGCCAGTCCTTCGAAAACTCGCATCACCGATTGCACCAGCGCCTTGAGGTCGACCCGTTCGGGCGCAAGCCCCAGGTGGCCAGATTCGATACGGGCGATGTCGAGGATATCGCCGATCAGGTCGAGCATGCCGGAGGCCGACTCGTAGGCGACTTCTATTGCCGCGCGGTCCATCTGGCCTTTGTCGGCATGCTTGAGGGCCAGCTCGAGCATGCCGATCACGGCGTTCATCGGCGTGCGGATTTCATGGCTCATGGTCGCAAGGAACGTACTCTTGGCCCGATTGGCGTTCTCGGCCTGCTCCTTGGCGGCCCGCAGTTCTTCGACAAGCTGCCTTCGTTCGCTGATATCGATCCAGCCGCCGATGATGCCTTGCACCTGTGCCGCCGAATTGCGGTAGGGAAGGATCCAGTGGTAGATCGTCAGTTTCCTGTTGCCGATGTGCAGCGGCCGATCAACGATCATGGGCGAGCCTTCAGCCATGACGCGCTGATAATCGGCCAAGTACTCCTGTGCTTCGAAGGCGTTACTCATCGAGTCGGGCATGACTTTTTTTCCGACGACGTCTTCGCGTTTCACATCGAACGTTTCAAGGTAGCTGTCGTTGCAGCTTTGCAGGAATCCGTTGCGATCTCTCACATAGATGGGGTGGGGCGTGCCGTTGAGCAGGGCATGCATGAACTCTACTTGGTCATTGAGGGCCAGTTCCGCCTGCTGGCGTTGCCTGATCTGTCGTTGCATGTAGGCGTTCCATGCCAGCGAGAGCAGGAGCAACAGGCCCGCGCCGGCGGCAACTTGCAAGAACAAGCGGTTATAGGTGCGCCAGGCCATTTCCGACGCCGGGATAAAGCCCCGCCAATGGTTGTTGATAACCCCCAGTTCGTCCGGGTCGATGCTCGACAGGGCCTTGTCGAGAATGGAATTGAGCTCCGTGGCGTCTTTTGCGGCGGCTAATGAGAACATCGCCTGTCGTGTGCCGACGGTGCTGCTGATTTGCAGTGCGTCCCGCAATGCATGGGACGTCATGAAGTAACTGGCCATGACCAGCGAAGTCACGCTCCCATCCGCCTGGCCTTGGGCGACCAACTGGACTGCATTCAGCGAGTCGGTGGTTTCGATTATCTGCAGGCTCGGATACTGGGTGCGTAGCCAATCGATGACGGGGTTGCTTTTGGCGACCGCCAGGCGTTTGCCAGCGAATTGGTCCAGCGTCGTGGGGGCGTCGGACTGTTTGCGTATCAACAGCACGAAAGAGCTGTCCAGGTAGGGGCGGCTGAACTTGAGCACGTTCTGCCGCTCGCGGCTGGGCAGGAGCGCGGCAATGACGTCGGCCTGGTCGTTGAGGACCGCGGCGATCATGTCGTTGTCCGTCCGATGGCGCTGGATATCCAGGCGCAGGCCGGTACGCAGCCTGACCAGCTCAAGCAAGTCGGCGCTGATGCCACGAAAGTCGCCGTCCGGATCGAAAAAAGTAAAGGGGGCAAACGTTTCGTTCACCGCCACCCGTACCGTGGGGTGCTCAGCCAGCCAGCGTTGTTCGCGCTCGGTCAGTTGTATCTTGTGATTGGTGAGGTAAAGATCGCTGCCCGCACTCCAACGCTTGGCAATCGCTGCTTGTTCGGCAATGGGAATCTGGTTCAGCGTAGCGTTGACGATTTCCAGCAACCGGGCGTTGTCTTGCCGTAGCGCAAAGCCGAATCCGTGCGACTCGTGCTTTGCGAAGCTGGCCATGCGGATGTTGCTCAGGTATCCCTTGCTGATCATGTAATGGGTGGAAATGGTGTCGCCGAGGAAAACATCGGACTGCCCAAAGGCGACCGCATTGATGGCGTTCTGGTAGGAGGGGTACGCGGTAATGAGTGCCTTGGGGTAGAGCTTTTCGATCTCGTGCAGCGGCAGGTAGTGATAAACCATGCTAAGCCGCAGCCCTTCGAGATCGTCGGTCAGGGGACGGTTTTCGCTCGTGCGGGTAACCAGGACCGGTTGATCGACGGCGTAGGGCGTTGAAAGGACGACACCTGTGGTTCGGGCTTCGAAACCGTTGGCACTGCCGAGCAGGTCGATTTGTCCATTCTTGAGCGCGTCAAGGGCCGCCTCACGGGAAGTGAACCGCAGGACTTTCATCGGCAGGCCGGTCGCCTTGGCGATGAGGCCCGCGTAGTCGGCGGTCATGCCTTCATAGTCGCGCCCGCTGGTGGAAAGGTCGAAGGGCGGATAGTCAGGCGCAGAGGTTCCCAGGATCAGTTCCCGACGACCTTGCAGCCAGGTGCGATGGGTATCATCGAGCCGGACCTCGATAGAATCCGAAGTCGAGCGACTCAGCAGCGTATAACGTTCGGGCACACTCGAGGCCGCCACGAGGATTCCCGCGTATAACCATGCGCTTAATAATAAAAGGCGTCTGCTTATGCGATTCAACATCCGGTTTTTTCTCACACCAACGCGTTTCGCTTTGCCATTTCAATCAGGTCTACCAAAGACTTGACTTTAAGTTTCTGCATGAGCCGTTTCTTATAGGTGCTGACAGTTTTATTGCTCAGAAACATGCCTTTGGCTATTTCCTTGTTGGTACGGCCCTGGGCGAAAAGTTGCAATACCATCAGTTCACGGTCATTGACGCTTTTGAAAAGATCCAGCTCGATACTGCGAGGATCATCTTGGGAAACCGGTGTAAGTGCCTGGCTCGGGAAGTAGTTGTACCCGGACAACACCGCTTTGATTGCGCTGACAAGTTCGCTGAGATCCTCTTGTTTGCAAACGTAGCCGGAAGCACCGGATTGCATGCAGCGGATACCGAACAGCGTCGGGGATTGCGCAGTCAGTACCAGAGTCTTGAGCGGAGTGGTCATGGCATTGAAGCGCGAAAGGATTTCCAGCCCGTCGAGTTTCGGAATGCTGATATCCAGGATCACCAGGTCCGGCATGCATTCACGCACCATTTGCATCGCATCGACGCCGTTGTCAGTTTCCCCTACGACTTTATAGCCTTCATGCTCCAGCAGCATTCGAACGGCGAGGCGGATGACCGGATGATCGTCGACAATGAAAACGGAGTTCATGAATAAAGTCCCCTACAAGCTTAAATAAAGCGCGCACCTTAGCCCAGTTAAGGTCAGGTCGTGCGAGGAGACAGGCGGACATGGCGAATTTCAGAACTTTCCTACAAAAAAAGAGGCGAGGTACCACGGCGTATTTCGCTTTAGGAAGGCTGAAAGGTGAAAACTGTATGTTTTATTGTTGAGTACTGTAAGTATTTTCGTTATTGCGTATTAAACGGAAAATTTAGTTTCCAGCCACTCGCCAGCGCTTTCCAGGTGGTTGGAGCGTTTAACCGCAAAGTTGGCGTGAGCACAATAGTGGGGTGCCCCCGAGCACACGCGGGGGCGGTGACGTGGCCGGTCATTTCATTGACGCGTACGACCGGTCATTTCCTGGGCCATTTCGCTGGCATAGCTGTCGGTCATGCCGGCGATGAAGTCGATCATCCGAAGGAAGGCACTGTGGAGCGAGCCTTCAGGATCGGGTGCGTTATTGCCCAGCAAGTCGAGAATCCGGCGATTCTTGAACGACGGCGTACGTCCACCGTGTTGTTCAAGGGCGGCGCCGCAGAAGCCGTTGAGCAGGATTTCCAGGGTGGTGTAGGCGCCGATTTCGTTCAGCGTCTTGCGTTTATCCTGGAATATTTTCTTGCGTGCCATGTCCTTGGCGTTCAACACGCAGCGCTTGGCCGGACCGTGCATGTGCTCCACCAAGTCACCGTGTAGCGTGCCCGCGAGCAACGCCTCCTGCTGCTCGACGAATGCCCGGGCAGCCGCGTTGGTGAGGTGTTCGATGGCCTTGCCCCGCAGGATGGCGAGTTTTCGCCGTCGCGAATCCTGTGGCCCGAGTTGACGGTACGTCTCTGGCAGATCGTCACCAACCAGGTCCAGGAGCAGCGATTCCACCTGGGGATACTCCAGCAGGTCCATCTCCACGCCATCCTCCAGGTCGATGAGCGCGTAGCAGATGTCATCCGCGGCTTCCATCAGGTAGACCAGCGGATGCCTTGCCCAGCGCTGGTCCTCGATTTGCGGAAGGCCGAGTTTATGGGCGATTTGTTCCAGCAATGGCAATTCGCTCTGATAACAGCCGAACTTGTGCTTCTTGTAGCCCAGGGAGTCGGCGTGGCGAGCCGTCCAAGGGTATTTCAGGTAGGTGCCGAGGGTGGCATAGGTTAGCCGGGTGCCGCCGTCGAATTGATGGTATTCGAGCTGTGTAAGAACCCGGAATCCCTGGGCATTGCCTTCGAAGTTCAGAAAATCGTTGCGCTCGGCCTCGCTCATCGCGTCAAGCCAGCCGCGTCCCGCCGCCTGTTGGAACCAGTAGCGGATGGCGTCCTCCCCCGAATGGCCGAACGGCGGATTACCGATGTCGTGGGCCAGGCAGGCCGATTGCACCACCATGCCCAGGTCACTGGGCTCGCACCAGTCGGGCAGGGCGCCACGGATCGTTTCTCCTACGCGCATGCCCAGGGAGCGGCCAACGCAACTGACCTCCAGCGAGTGGGTCAGGCGCGTGTGGATATGGTCGTTGCTGGAAACCGGATGCACCTGCGTCTTGCGCCCGAGGCGGCGGAAGGCACCGGAGAAGATGATGCGGTCATGATCCTTGTGGAACGGACTGCGGCCCAGTTCTTCCGGACTGTGCAGCGGTTTTCCCAGGCGTTCGCGAGTCAGCAGGGTGTGCCAATCCAAGGCCGATTGCTCCGTTTGATGAGTCGAAGCCTTAGCTTCCCGGTTCGAGCGATGTCCTGCAAGGCCTGTGGGGCTCGATCAGTTGTGCCCAGGTGTTGCGTTGACAATCGAACCGGGCCCTTCGATGGAAAGGGCCCGGTCAACGGCACTCAAGGTTTGCGTGCGCTCTTGGCAAGCTTGATCAGTGGAATCACCGCCGTAGCCAGCCGGATGAGGCGCGACAAGCCCCCGGAGCGACCGCTGCGGGTTCGCTTGCCACCGAGGAAGCCGAGCAGGCTCACAGCCGCGACGCCCCAAAGCGAGGCGTGCTTGAGGCCGAACCCTTCATGCCAGCTTTGCGTGAACCCGCGTACCCGTTGCAACGGGTGCAGCAACTGGCGTGTTTCCTGGCGGATTTCCTGGCGATGCATTTCCATGCGCAGACGCACCAGTGCCTTGCGCATTTCCTGCCGCGTACGGGCTTGAGGAACATTAGGGCGGCTCATGGCAACAGGCGCTCCCGGTCGTTGGCCAGTTCTTCGAGGGTGGCGTGGAACGGCGAGGACTCATCATAAATCGCTGCCTTGAGTCGAAGCCCGCAGAACAGCGCCGCCAGCAGATAGAACAGACACAGGCCGATGATTCCCGCCAATCGGTAGGTATCCCATACCAGTATCAGCACCAGCGCCGACAGCCCAACCAGCAGCAGCAAGCCAAAAACCAGCGCCAGGCCCGCGAATAACAACAGGCTGACGGTGCGAGCTTTCTGCTCCTGCAGTTCAATGCCGAACAATTCGACGTGACTGTGCAGCAACCCAAGGAACGCCGCGCCCAGGCGACGCGCTGTCGGTTTTGCACCCGTTTCGGGCGATCCGGATTCGTCGATACCCATGATCAGCGCCGTGTCGCCAGCAGTCCGATCAAAAAGCCCACGCCCGCCGCGATGCCGACCGATTGCCAGGGATTGGCCTGCACGTATTCCTCAGTGGCGATCACGGCTGCCTGGCCGCGCTCGCGCACCGAATCTTCCGTCAGCTTGAGGGTTTCGCGGGCGCGCAGCAGGGTTTCGTGGATCTGGCTGCGCAATTCGTCCGCCTGGTCGCCGGCCAGCGTCGCGGTGTGGTCGAGCAATCGTTCGGTGTCTTTGACCAGCGTCTGAAAATCTTCCATCAGGGTTTCTTGAGCAGTCTTTGCCTGGGTTCTGGCCATGGGGTGGATCTCCGTAAGTGACGTCTGAAGCGTTCGAGTATGAGCCCAGCCGGAAGGTTCAGTGCAACTGGCTGGTACAACTTTTGCTCGGGTCTCTGCCATGTACTGGTGCGTTGGCCCGTGACAGTGCGCTGAAGCTGGGCGAAAGCCCGAAAACCTTAACCCAAATAATCAAAACCCGCGAAGCACCTCTAAGCGGGGCGCCACGTCGCCGGCTTTCATGCACCAAAGCGGTTCGTCTGCCCGACAGTGGCGGGAAGATCGTTTCAACTTGGTGCAATGGCAACTGGAATGAACCGTCACGGTGCTCTTTTCCACTTCATCAGGTCTGCCAATACCATGGAAAATCTGCAAAGCGCTGTGGACAGTCTCGTCCATAGCTCCAATACGCTGTTCATCCTGCTCGGCGCGGTCATGGTCCTGGCCATGCATGCCGGGTTTGCATTTCTGGAAGTAGGCACTGTCCGGCAGAAAAACCAGGTTAACGCCCTGTCGAAAATCCTCAGTGATTTTGCGGTTTCGACGCTGGCGTACTTCTTCATCGGCTATTGGATTTCCTATGGCGTGACTTTCCTGCAACCGGCGGCCGTTCTCAGTGCTGACCACGGCTACAGCTTGGTGAAGTTTTTCTTCTTGCTGACGTTTGCTGCCGCGATTCCGGCCATCATCTCTGGCGGTATAGCCGAGCGCGCCAGGTTTGTCCCGCAGCTATGCGCCACCGTGCTGATCGTCGCGTTCATCTATCCGTTTTTCGAAGGACTGGTCTGGAACGGCAATTTCGGCCTGCAGGCTTGGCTGCAAGCACGCTTCGGCGCCGGCTTCCATGATTTTGCCGGCTCCGTGGTGGTGCATGCCATGGGCGGCTGGCTGGCCCTGGCCGCGGTACTTCTGCTCGGACCGCGAAACGGGCGTTACCGGGACGGCCGGCTGGTGGCCTTCGCGCCCTCGAGCATCCCATTCCTGGCGCTGGGTTCCTGGATCCTTATTGTCGGTTGGTTCGGCTTCAACGTGATGAGCGCCCAGACCTTGCCCGGCGTGAGCGGGTTGGTGGCGGTCAACTCATTGATGGCGATGGTCGGCGGGACCGTGACGGCATTGATCGTTGGGCGCAACGACCCCGGTTTCCTGCATAACGGCCCGCTGGCGGGATTGGTGGCGGTCTGCGCCGGCTCAGATCTGATGCATCCCGTTGGAGCCCTGGCGACTGGCGCGATTGCCGGCGGTTTGTTTGTCTGGTGTTTCACCGCGGCCCAGGGCAAGTGGAAAATCGATGATGTGCTTGGCGTCTGGCCCCTGCATGGATTGTGCGGCGTCTGGGGCGGTATCGCCTGCGGGATTTTTGGCCAGGCCGCCCTGGGTGGCTTGGGTGGGGTGAGCCTCGCGAGCCAACTGGTCGGCACTGTCCTCGGCGTGGTGATCGCCCTGGCGGGCGGACTCGCGGTCTACGGTGTGATCAAGGTCGTGCTGGGCTTGCGGCTGACTCAGGAAGAAGAGTACTACGGTGCCGACCTGTCGATTCACAAGATCGGCGCGGTCAACCAGGACTGAGTCATCACTACGGCTCCTTGTCCTGATTGCCGGGATAGAAGCCATGCAGCAAGCCATAGCGCTCGTGACGGACTTGATCCACATGGTGCCGTACCCGCTGTTCGGGCAGTCCCAGCATGATCAGCGCGTGGGAGGCCAACATCAGGCTCGACTCCAGCAATTCCGGAACCACCTCGGTGGCTCCGGCGGCCTGCAACTCAGCCAACTGGCTGTCGTCCCGGGTACGCACCAGGACGGGCACTTGCGCGTTGACCCGCCGGGCTTCCTTGAGCACGGCCATCGCAATGTCCGTCTTGTCCACCGCGATGACCAATAGCCTTGCGCGACCCAGGCCTACGGCGTCCAGCAGATCCGCGCGGCGAGAGTCTCCGTAATGCACGCATCGTTCGCCGACGGACGCTTCACGGATGATGACCGGATCATCATCCAGGGCCACGAACGCCAGGCCCTCCCGGCGCAGAAAACGGCCGATCGACTGTCCCACGCGACCGTACCCGCAAATCACCACGTGACCCGACAAGCCCGCATTGAGCGCGCTGATCTGGTCCAACTGCGCCTCTTCGTTGGGTTTGCGGTGCAGCCGAGCGGCCAGGCGCGGTGCTGCGCGCAACAGCAGCGGCGTCAACAGCATCGAGCAGAAGGTGGCAGCCAACAGCAGGCCGCCGATGTCGCCTGGCATGAGTCGGTTCTGCTGCATCAGCGCCATCAGCGCGAAACAGAACTCACCGCCTTGGGCCAGGGCAAGGCCGCTGCGCCAGGCGGTTTCGCCGTCGCTGCCGCGCCATTTCACCAGGGCGGCGACTACGCAGCCCTTGATGAGCATCAACCCGAGTGTCAGCCCTAGGATCAGCAGCCCATCGTCGACGAACAACTGCAGGTCGATCAGCATGCCGATGCTGACAAAGAACAGCCCCAGCAGGATGTCGCGGAAGGGGCGTATATCGGCCTCGATCTGATGCCGGTAGTGACTTTCCCCAAGCAGCATGCCGGCCAGGAACGCGCCCAGGGCGGGGGAAAGGCCAAGCAGGTGCGTAAGCCACGCCGTCAGCAAAACGATCACCAGGGCCAGCAGCACGAACAGTTCTGCGGACCGCGACGCTGCCACCTCATGGAACAGCCGCGGCAGCAACAAACGGCTGGCCAGCAACAGGCCGCCAAACAGCACCAAGGTCTTGCCCAGCGTCAATGGCAGTGCCCAATACCAAGGCTGTTCACTGCTGCCGGCAAACACCGGCACCAGGGTCAGGAGCAACACCGCGACAACATCCTGAAATAACAACACGCCAATGGCATTCTGGCCGTGGCTGGTGAAGATTTCCCCCAGGCTGGTCAGTTCCTTGCTGACAATGGCGGTGGAAGACAAGGCTAGCCCGGCGCCAAGCAGCACTGCCGCCACCATCGGGACTCCAATGCTCGCCAGCAGCACCGCCAGCAAAACCCCTGAACCCAATACCTGAAGACTGCCGAGGCCAAACACTACGCGACGCAGTTCCAACATCTTCGATAACGAGAATTCCAGGCCCAACGAGAACAACAGGAAAACCACGCCAAGCTCGGCGAGATCGGGCAGCTCTTCGCTGTCGTTGACCCAGTCCAGCGCGGTGGGCCCGACGGCCAATCCGACACACAAGTAGCCGAGTACCGGCGGCAGGCGCAGGCGCCTGAACAGGGCAATGACCACCAGGGACGAGGCAAGGATGATCAGCAGGTTGGCGTACAAGAGACACTCCGTTTCAGGGTTCCGAGGTCCAGCGTAGAACAGGAATAAAATTGAGCATCACCGGAAAGTCATTTTGGCTCAATGATTTGCGTCAGCGTTTTACCAAGGCATTCTGCGACATGGTACGCGGCTCGACGGCTGCGTGGGGCGGGCCTAGAATGGCGATCTGTCTTTTTTGGATACCTGCCATGACACCTGAATGCCAGCTGTTCGGCACCCTGGGTTGCCATCTGTGTGAAGTTGCCGAGGGGGAGCTGATGCCCTTCGTCGAACATGGATTGTTGGTGGAGCTGGTGGATATTGCCGAAAACGAGGCCTTGTTCGAAGCCTATGGCCTGCGCATTCCCGTGTTGCGCAGGATCGATACGGGCGCGGAATTGAACTGGCCCTTCGATTCAGACCAGGTTGCCGCGTTTCTAAGTTGATACCTTCCATCGGCTGGGTCGGTATTACGCGATTGGCGAAAAGACGATCTTCGGTTACTGTATGCCCATACAGCTATCTGGAGTGCATGCCTTGGTCAATGTCGAACAACTGAAAAACAGCGTGAACCGGATGCCCGTGGAGGTTGTGCGCGAGGCGGTGCTGGAGTTGCGTCTGGACGGGCTGGTGACCGAAGGCAAGACACCCTTCAACAAGCTGCACTTCAATACCTGCTTCGCCGAGATAGAAGCGCTGTTCCAGCGCGCCGGCTACCACAAGCAACTGGATGTGGTGGGGTATCAGGGGCTTTTGTATGCGCTGTACGATCCGGGGCGCTGGGAGGCGGTCGAAGTGCTGCGCTGGTTGAAGGAATTCACCGAAGCTGCGGCGCGACCGACGCCGATCACCGCCTGAGTCAATCATCGCTGGGCTGGCCCGCGTGACTGTCGGATAATGCCGAACCCGCAACAGGCTCAAGGGTTATCCATGTCCGATTCATCGTTTTGTGCAGCCCGGCATCAGGCCAGCACGCTGTATTTGCCGCCCGGTGCCTGGCAGACGGTGTTGGATTGTCTCTGCGAGCATTTCAGCGCGATCAGCCGCGAGCAGTGGCAGGACCGCATCGCCCGTGGCCGCGTGCTGGACGCAGAGGGCAAGGCGATTTCCGCTGACCTGCCATACCGTGAGGGCCTGCGCATTCATTACTTTCGGGAGGTGCCCGACGAAAAGCCGATTCCGGTGGTGGAGTCGATTGTCCATGTCGACGAGCACCTGATCGTGGCGGACAAGCCGCATTTCCTGCCCGTCACCCCTGCGGGCGAGTATGTCGAGCAGACGTTGTTGCGAAGGTTGATTCGTCGCCTGGACAATCCTCACCTGGTGCCCTTGCACCGAATCGATCGGCATACGGCGGGGCTGGTGTTGTTTTCAGCCAATCCGGACACCCGCTCGCTTTTTCAATCCTTGTTTCCGACGCGACGGATTGAAAAATACTACCAGGCCATCGCTCCCGCGTTGCCTGGGGTGACGTTTCCCCGGGTGCACAAAAGCCGGATGGTCGGTGGGGAGCCATTCTTCCGGATGCAGGAAGGGGCAGGCGAGCCCAACACCGAAACGGCCATGGAAGTGCTTGAAAGGAACGGGGACCTGTGGCGCTACGGCCTGTACCCAGTCACTGGTAAAAAGCATCAGCTACGGGTTCACATGAACGCCTTGGGCGCGGCTATCTGTAATGATCCGTTCTATCCGGATGTGGTGCGAGACGCCGAGGACGATTATGCCAATCCGCTCAAGCTGCTGGCCCAGGGTGTGCGTTTCGTCGATCCGCTTACGGGGCAGGAGCGGTTTTTTGAAAGCAGGATTTCGTTGGGATGGTAGCCGCCATCGTTTCGAGCAGGTAACAAAAAGCCCGCAATAAGCATTGCGGGCTTTTCTTTATCTGGCGGTGACGCTGGGGATTACAGGTCTTTAACGGTACGAACCTGATCCTTGTTCACGCGGGTCTGCTTGCCATCCAGCTGTTCAAATTCGTAGAAGCCGCTGTCTTCATCATAATGCGGCGTGTCGACGGCCTGGATTTCGCGACCGTCATTCAAGGTAATCACTGTTGGCGATGCGCACCCGGCAAGAGTGGCGAGGCCCAGCGCGAGCATGAAAGTAGCGAGGGTCCGTTGAGTCATGGTGTTTCTCCGAAAGGGATTCTTCAAGTTACTGACCTTCAGACGTATACATCGCGCGCAAGTTCCTGGCTAGTGTCAATCTGACACGCCTTTGTGTTGGACAAGGAGTTCCGGCGTATTCAGATTGGCCAGCCGGGGATCATCCGCCGGACATTGCAATGGGACCGCGTGCAGCGCGCGCATGATGCGGCCGGGGCTGCGTTCACCTTCGCTCCACGCCTGTTCGAAAGCCCCGGCCAAGGCGCTCGGGATAACGCATAACAGCGGTTCCCAATGTTCGCCATGACGGACCATCAGCGGTTTGTCGGGGTTTCGGCTTGCTGTTTCGCGCATGCTTTGGAGCAGGCTCGTGTCGATTTGCGGCACGTCGCATGGCAAGACCAACAGGTACGGATGGCGTGCCGCCCTCAGGCCCGCGCGGATGCCCGCCAGCGGGCCGGGAAAATCGCCTTCGTCGTCATGAACCAGTTGGTCGGCATATATGGCGTAACGTTCCCGGTTGCGGTTGCAGGAGATGATCAAGTCATCGCTCAGGGCTCGGGTCTGTCGGTGCAGATGAGCAATCAGCGGTCGGCCTTGCCACTCCAGCAGACCTTTATCCTGTCCGCCCATGCGTTGTCCTCGCCCCCCCGCCAGGAGCAGGATGGAACAGGATGGCAGGGGATCGATCATGGTCATGGTGTGTCTCCGCACGGGCGAAAAAAACGGGCGCTGTGATATAACACCAGGCTGTTTCCCCTACAACTGGACGAGCCTATGAAACCCAAGGCTGATGTACCTTTCGTACCGCTCAATATCGCGGTGCTGACAGTCAGCGACACCCGTACCCTGGAAACCGACACGTCGGGGCAGGTCTTCGTCGACCGGCTTTCGGCAGCTGGACACAACCTCGCGGCGCGGGTGTTGCTCAAAGATGATCTGTACAAGATCCGCGCGCAAGTCGCCACCTGGATCGCCGACGAGGTGGTGCAGGTGGTGCTGATCACTGGAGGCACCGGCTTTACCGGTCGCGACAGTACGCCGGAGGCCGTTGCGTGCCTGCTGGACAAACAGGTCGATGGTTTCGGTGAGTTGTTCCGGCAGATATCCGTAGCCGACATTGGCACCTCCACTGTGCAGTCCCGGGCTCTGGCGGGACTGGCCAACGGGACGTTGGTGTGCTGCCTGCCGGGCTCGACCAATGCGGTGCGCACCGGATGGGACGGCATCCTGGCCGAGCAGTTGGATGCGCGGCACCGGCCGTGTAACTTCGTAGCCCATTTGAAACAGGCGGCTCCTTGTGAATCCCGTGGGTAAACCGGGCAAGGCCGGCGCCTTGATGGCCGTCGAGGTCGCGTTGGAACGATTGCTTGAGCGTGCGGCGGCTTCGCCTATTGTCCAGCGCGAGCGTGTGTCCTTGGCACAAGCGCAGGGTCGGGTGCTTGCCGAAGACCTGGTGGCGACGCTCGACTTGCCCCCGTGGCCCAACAGTGCGATGGACGGCTACGCCTTGCGCCTGGCCGACTCGCGCGGCGAGCCGCTTGTGGTCAGCCAGCGGATCTTCGCGGGGCAGGCCCCGGAACCTTTGGCAGTGGGCACCTGCGCGCGGATATTTACCGGCGCGCCGATTCCGGTCGGCGCCGATTGCGTCGAGATGCAGGAAAATGTCGTCGTTGAAGATGATGGGCGGGTAAGGCTCACCCAGCCCCTGGCGATTGGACAAAATATTCGCCCCCAAGGGCAGGAAACGACCGTCGGGGAGCAGGTGCTTTGCGCGGGCACCCGCTTGGGTCCGATCGAACTGGGGCTGGCGGCATCCCTGGGCTGTGCATCGCTGACGGTCGTGCGCAAAGTGCGCGTGGCGGTCCTGTCCACAGGCGATGAACTTGTGGAGCCTGGCCAGCCCCTGGGGGCGGGCCAGATCTACAACAGCAATCGCGTGTTGCTCTGTGGCTGGCTGCAACGCCTGGGGTGCGAGGTCGTCGATGCGGGAATCCTGCCCGATGACTTGCCTGCTACGCGCAATTGCCTGGCCCGGTTGTCGGACGTCGACCTGATCCTGTCCACGGGTGGTGTGTCGGTAGGTGAGGCCGACTTCCTGGGGGTCGCGCTTCGTGAAGAAGGTGAGCTGACACTCTGGAAACTCGCCATCAAGCCAGGAAAACCCCTGACGTTCGGGCATTTTCGTGGTGTACCGGTAATAGGCTTGCCAGGAAACCCCGCTTCGACGCTGGTGACATTCGCTCTGTTGGCGCGGCCTTATTTATTGCGACGCCAAGGCGTTCAGTCAGTGGCACCGCTCACGTTCAAGGTGCCAGCCGGTTTTGCCTGGCCGAAGGCGGGCAGTCGGCGGGAATACTTGCGAGGCCGCATCGAGAACGGTCGGGCCATTATCTACCGCAACCAGAGTTCAGGAGTCCTGCGCAGCGCGGCTTGGGCCGATGGACTGGTCGAAGTCCTCGAAGGGCGGACACTGGTCGAGGGCGATGAAGTGGGCTTCATCCCTTTGACTGAAGTGCTGGGTTAATCCTGATCGCAACTCATCGGTTACGGCCCGAGTTGGAGTCGGGCCTTTCGCGGTATCGCCTTATCGCGACAGCAGCGTCACCAACTGATCGAAACGGCTGTTGGCGACCCAGCCCAGCAGGCCGACCACTACCGCCGCCGCGCCTGCCAGATAGGCTAGCCGGTGGCGAACCGCTTTTACGTCGGTACGGATTTCATCCATATCCCTGCGGATGTATTTGAGGTGGGTTTCCAGTTCAACGACACGCGGTTCCAAATCAATTCCTCCAGCGGGTTTATTGCAACTTTTACCTTCGTTTTTGGCGTCGGTCCGCTCGCTCGCGTACGGTCCGAACTGCTGAGGCGGGACCTTGCGTTCATGGCTGCGCATAGGACGCTCCTTGCCTGTTGCCATGATTTATCAAGCGATTCAACGGGCCTCTGGGGGCCATGACATATCCATCCATGGGTGACTCATCCTTGTTTAAATGATCGTTTGCCGGTGCAAAGCGACACAAACCAAGGTGTCTCAATACGACCAGGGGGTCAATTGAGCTGATTCGCCACGCCTCGTAAGAAAATTCCTTGAATACATAAATGCCGTGGGGTGGCCCCGTCCGGGCTCAGTGGGATTGGCTGGTCGACACCATGTCTTTTATTTGAATGGGGGCCTGGCTTTTTCCAGTGAATGTGCGGTCCCATTTCGTGAACCATCCTTCCAATGACGGAGACGACGATGAGCAAAGGCAAGGCGCTATTGATCCTGCATGGCAAGCAAGCGCTCAACGAAGAGGTTCGCGCCGCAGTGATGCTCAAGCGCAAGCACGGGTGGGACCTGGCGGTTCGATTGACCTGGGAAGCCGGTGATGCCCGGCGGTGTGTCGAGGAAGCATTGGCCGCCGGATATACACGGCTGATTGCCGGCGGCGGCGATGGGACCTTGCGAGATATTGCCGAGGCCATTGTCCAGCAGTCTGGCGATGCCAGCCTGGTGTTGCTGCCACTGGGCACGGCCAACGATTTTTCCCGGGCGGCCGGTGTCCCGCTGGAGCCTGAGCAGGCCCTGGATTTGCTCGATGTCGAGCCCAGGGCGGTCGATGTGGGAGAGGTGGGCGGGAAGATCTTCCTCAACATGGCGACGGGCGGTTTCGGTAGCCAGGTGACGGCGAACACGTCCGAAGATCTGAAAAAAGTGCTCGGCGGCGCCGCCTATCTGTTTACCGGTATTTCTCGGTTCAGCGAGCTGAGCGCCGCCTATGGCGAACTGCAAGGGCCTGGTTTCCACTGGCGCGGCGATCTGTTGGCATTGGGGATAGGCAATGGCCGGCAGGCCGGTGGGGGCCATATGCTGTGCCCTGAGGCGCTGGCGGACGATGGACTACTCGACATCAGCATCCTGCCGGCGCCCCAAGAAGTTGTCAGCACGCTGAAGGACCTGCTGGCCGGCGGCCTGGGTATCGACAACATGTTCGTGCGGGCACGCTTGCCCTGGGTGGAAATCAAGGTAGCCCAAGGGCTGGATATCAATCTGGATGGCGAGCCCTTACAGGTCGACACGCTGCATTTTACCTTGCGGCCCAAGGCTCTGCGGGTGCATTTGCCGGCGGACTCGCCGCTGTTGGGGTCGCCCGGAGTGCTCAATCGTCCAGGCTGATAATCTGCTCGCGCACTGCGAACAACACCAGGCCTGCCACATCATGGATCTGCAGGCGCTTCATGATCTGTGCGCGATGGGTCTCTACCGTCTTGATGCTCAGGCTGAGACCGTTGGCAATTTCCCGCGTGGACTTGCCGCGCACGATCAGCCGCAGGATTTCCAGTTGGCGCGCCGTCAGGTTGTGGCTCTGGACAGGATTGGGCTGCTGTTTCTGGGTCCGGGTGAGCGCCTGGTTGATCACGGTATGGGCGATGGCCGGGCTCAGGTAGCGCTCGTTGTTGCGTAGCGCTTCCAGGGCGTGCTCCAGTTCGGTGGGGGTGGCGTCCTTGAGCAGATACCCATGTGCGCCGGATTCCAGTGCCTGCATGATCACCTCTGGATCGGTGTGCATGGACAGGATCAACACCTTGCTGTGGGGGCGGACCTGCTTGAGCTGTTGCAAGGCTTGCAGGCCGCTGGTGTCTTTCATGGAAATATCCAGCAGCACGATATCGGGGTTGAGTCGCTCTACCAGCTCCAGCAATTGTGCGCCGTCGTTGGCTTCGCCGACCACGGCGTAGCCAGGCAGGTCGAGGACCAGGGCGCGTACACCCGCCCTGATCAGCGAATGGTCATCTACCAGAAGCAAATTACAAGTCAATGGAGAACCTTATTCTTGCTGGCCCGTTCCAGGGTGCGAGGCGCCCACGGAAAACGAGCTTCGATATGCGTGCCTTTGCCGGTCTCGCTGGTTACCTTGAGTGTACCGCCCAGTTGTTCGACTCGCTCCGACATGCCGGCCATGCCGCGTTGCCCTTCACGAGCGGGATGGGGGGCGGGGACAAACCCCTGGCCGTCATCGCTGATCAGCAATGTCAGCCCTTCGGGCAGTCGTTGCAGGCGCACCAGCAGGTTCTTTGCCTGGGCGTGCCGCAGGATGTTGGTGACCGCTTCCTGGGTGATCCGAAAAGCCGCTACCGTCATTTCCTCCGGGATACCGGTCATGCGCTGCTGGCAATCCAGGCTCCAGTTGACCGGCGTATTTGCCAGGGTCTTGAGCAGATGGGCGCGTAGGCTGGCTTCGAGTCCCAGGCTGGTCAGTTGTCTTGGATTGAGGATCGCCGACACGTCGCGCACCTTGTTCAGCGTTTCGTCGAGCGTCTCGCTGAGCACCGAGCACTGGCTCCGCAGTTCTTCCGGCATGCGGCGCTTGAGCCATTCGCTTTGCAGCTTTGCCGCTGTCAATAATTGACCGATATCGTCGTGCAATTCCCGGCTGAGCCGATGACGCTCATTTTCCTGGACCTCAAGCAGCCGGTCAGCGAGTTCCTGCGGCTGGAACTTGATGGACTTTCGTGACAACCGGTATTGGATCCAGACGCAGGCAAGGGCCGCAACATTCAACGCCAGCAAGCTCAACGGCACCGTGAGGGCCGACAAGTAAGCCAGCAGGCAACCGAGGGTCGAGCAGATGCACAGAAACAGTGTGAACCGGCGGGCGTTTTCTCGGGAGGGAGGCCAGGAAATGAATGACTTGAAGCTGGCGTACATAGCGGATGGAGCCAATGGATGTTCGCTGCGGGCAAGCCGGTCAGCGCATCTGACGGGCCGGGTCGGGTAAACGTTTCAGGTCGGGGACGGCTTCAGTTGGCGGCGGCTGGTTGAAGCGACTGACGCGAGACATAGTACCACTTCAAATATCGTTGGTCGCGCTCGGCTTGGCGACCGGAAAGCTTGATGAACCAGGCACAGGCCCACGGGGTGCGACAAGCACGCTCATGCTTGTTTCTGGGCGTATGGCACCAATGCCAGCGGGCGCGGTGGTTGCAACGCCTGGCAAGGGTTCTGGCCCACCTGGAAGGCGAAGGCTTCGATGAGTGAGGTCTGTTCGCTGCTGTCCAGGCCCAGTTTGCCGGTGGTGTGGTCGACCAACTCCAATTGCCAGGCCATCAGCGTGAAGCAATCCTTCAGCGCGCCCAGTGCCTGTTCGTGCAGTTCCATGTTTTGCGCATGGCTGAGCAAGCCGTGAATGTGCAACGAAAACTCCGAAACAGCCTCCAGCGCCAGCGCATCGGCCTTGTTTGCCAGCTTCAGCAGCGTACTGAGCATGCAATCAATGGCGTCTTTGTCATTGCTGATCAATTGCAGGTGGCTCAGGCACTCTTCTGACTTGGCCAAGAGGGTCTCGGCTTCGATCAGGAACTCAGGAAGGCGCTGGCTCCAATTCTTGCGATCGTTCGGCATGCTTATCTCCACAACATCATGTCAGGCGAAAAGTAACTCGCGCGTGGCGAACGGTTGGATCTCATGGCCGTTGACGAACGAAGACGCCCGGCGAGCCCATGCCGTTCGGCAAAGGCCTGCTGATTGCAAACGATTGCACGGGCGGGATCGGCCGGAAGGCTTGAGGTCCGATGTCCTGCAGTGGCGCACAAAAGCCTGACTCCGTTCAGCAATGAGAATGGCGTCACATTAATGGCTATTGGATAGCGGGAATATCAGGTTGGACCTGATTGTGCCTAGGGGAATCCCTTAGACAGGGGAACTTTGTGCGCAGAACGGAGTCGCGCAGCGAAATAATAACGGGAGAAAACGGAACGCCAGTAAAGCATGATGTTAATGTGACATCAATCCCCCGTGGCAGTATTTCATATCGGGGTCAAGAACCGGCTCTGGCAGCCGATAGAGCCTTTATAAGATTCATCCGAACAAGCCCAGGAGTCATCGATGGCCGGCATTCTCGACACAGTAGATCAACGAACCCAACTGGTGGGTGAGAATCGCCTGGAAATTCTCATGTTTCGCCTGGCGGGGCGGCAGCTGTTCGCCATTAACGTGTTCAAGGTCCAGGAAGTGTTGCAACTGCCGAAGCTGACCTTGATGCCCCAGCGCCACCCATTCGTCTGCGGCGTGGTCAACCTGCGAGGCCAGACGTTGCCGGTCATCGACCTTTCCCAGGCCATCGGCATGCGTCCGCTGGTGCCAGGGCCGAACAGCACCATCATCGTCACGGAGTACAACCGCTCGGTCCAGGCGTTCCTGGTGGGCGGCGTCGATCGCATCGTCAACATGAACTGGGAAGCGATCCTGCCACCCCCGACCAGCGCCGGTCGCGAGCATTACCTGACGGCCATCAGCAAAGTGGACGACCAGTTGGTGGAAATCATCGACGTGGAAAAAGTCCTGGCGGAGATCGTTCCGTACAACGCCAAGGTTTCCCGGGACAAACTCGAGGATCCGGTGCTCGAGCGCGCCCGTGGCCGCGAGGTCTTGCTGGTGGACGACTCCAATGTCGCGCTTTCTCAGTTGCGCGACACCCTGGGCCAGTTGGGCGTGAAGATGCACATCGCCAGCGACGGCCTGAAGGCATTGAACATGCTCAAGGCCTGGGCTGATTCCGGCGAGGTGATGACCGACAAGCTGCTGATGATCTTCACCGACGCGGAAATGCCGGAAATGGACGGTTATCGCCTGACCACCGAAATTCGCAACGACCCGCGCCTGCGTGGGCTCTACGTGGTGTTGCATACCTCGTTGTCCGGAAGCTTCAACGACTCGATGGTCAAGAAGGTCGGCTGTGACAATTTCCTCTCCAAATTCCAGCCGGACAAGCTCGTCGATGTGGTGCGCCAGCGGTTGATGCTCGACTGAGGCCAATCGAGGTTTGCTTCGTCGACCGGCTCGTATAAGGTTGCGTTTTTTCGCCTCCCAGGGAAGTCGACCATGTTGCGGCTGAGCGCGCTGTACCGTTATCCGTTGAAGTCCGGCAAGGGCCAGCCGTTGCAAGGGATTGGCCTGGACAAGCTCGGGCTCGACGGTGACCGGCGCTGGATGCTGGTGGACGAGGCCAGCGGCCGGTTCCTGACCCAGCGGGCCGTGGCGAAGATGAGCCAGCTCTCGGCGCTGTGGAACGAGGCGGGTGGCCTGACGCTCCGTGCGCCGGGCCATGGCGCCATCGACGTGCCGCTGCCGCCTGTCCTCGAAGAACAACGGCGCGGCGTGATTATCTGGCGTGACACGCTGCGCGTGCCGGATGCCGGTGACGAAGCGGCGGCCTGGGTCAGCGGGTTTATCGGCAGCCCTACCCGGTTGGTCCACGTGCCGGTGGAATTGGCCCGCACGACGGCGGCCGGTTATGGCAAGGACGATGACAAGGTTGCCTTCGCCGACGGTTTCCCCTTGCTGTTGATTGGTCAGGCTTCATTGGAGGATCTGTCTGGCAGGGTCGGTCGCCCGCTGGAAATGCTGCGCTTTCGTCCGAACCTGGTGGTCGAGGGCAGCGAGGCGTTCGCAGAGGACGGTTGGAAGCGGATTCGTATCGGCGACGTGGAGTTCCGGGTGGTCAAGCCGTGCTCGCGCTGCATCATGACCACGATCGATCCGCAGACCGGTGAGCGCGATCCGCAGCGCGAGCCTTTCGCAACGCTGCAGCAGTATCGGTCCACTCCGGACGGCGCGATGTTCGGCCAGAACCTGGTGAACGACGGTCATGGCAGCCTCGAAATAGGCATGCCGGTAGAAGTGCTGGAATAAAAAATGCCCGTGTCGTGGGGCACGGGCATTTTTGTTGATCACCAATCGCTTTGCGCGAGGGGAGCAAACGTCTCCGCTACGGCCCGATTCAGCCGCGATACTCGCACAGGTAAGCCGTGTCGACGGCGACCTTGAGCTGGAACTTGCTGTTGGCCGGGACATTGAACTGGCTGCCGGCCGCGAAGGTTTCCCAGTCGGTGCTGTCAGGCAGCTTCACGGTCAGGGCGCCGGAAACGACATGCATGATTTCCCGCTGGGCGGTACCGAATTCGTATTCGCCCGGTGCCATGACGCCGATGGTCGCGGGGCCTTCGGCAGTGCCGAACGCGATCGACTTGACGGTGCCGTCGAAGTACTCGTTGACTTTGAACATGGGCGATTCCTCGAGAAAGGGCTGAAAAAGGCCGGCCAGTATGCACAAGGCTACACGGGCCGTCATCTGCTGCGCCGGCTCAGCCCGTCAGAACCAAGGGCAATAATCGCGCTGTATTGCGGGCATCCTCCAGCGCGCGGTGCTGTTGCCCGCTAAATTGCAGCCCAGCCAGTTGCAGCGCGCCATTGAGCCCCAACGGCCGCTCCAACCGGCGGGCCTTGGCAAAGCGCTGCTTGAGGTTCATGTGCGGCACGTGGCCGAGGACGCTGTGCAGTTGCTGTCGCTGCCATTCCTGGAGCAGTTGCTTGCGATCGTAATCACCCCAACTGACCCAGCCTTCGAGTTTGGCGTGGTAGGGCGCCAGCCAATGCTCGAATGCCGGCCACACCTCGGTCAGGGGGCCGGCACTGTCGATGTTGGCCTGGCTGATATGGGTCAGCGAGCGACAGAAAGAGGTGAGCAACGGTCGCCTCAGCGGCCGTACGAACCGCTGGAAATGATCAATTTCCCGGCCGTCTCGATTCACCAGGGTCGCGCCGATTTCGATAATTTCCATTTCGGTTACCGGCCAGCCACCTTCATCGGTGGTAGCCTCCAGATCAATCACCAGCCAGTGAGGCATTGCAGTGTTCCCGGTATCGGCGTGCTGATGGCTTTGAGCGTAGTCAAACCCGGCGCATCCGCCTAGTCCTGTGTTGACGCGCCGACCCACGGAGTCGAGCGCAGGTTCTTGCGCCCGAGCGCTTGCTTGGTTGCCCCGGCCAGCTTAAATTGCCGTGTCGCTGGCGTTTTGATAGTGGCCGCGCATTGATCGTTCGATTGAGGAGCAAGTCGGTGGACGAGCGAAAAGCCCTGGACGTGATGCGTGAGCTGGTCGACGGCGGGCAACTGACAGATCCGGACAGCGCTCGCGGCAAACTGCTCCAGGCCGCCGCCCACCTGTTTCGCCTTAAAGGCTTCGAGCGCACCACGGTTCGCGATCTGGCGAGTGCCGTGGGGATTCAGTCGGGCAGCATTTTTCATCACTTCAAAAGCAAGGAGGAGATCCTGCGTGCGGTGATGGAAGAAACCGTCCGCTACAACACCGCGTTGATGCGCGCGGCCCTGGCCGAGGGTTCCAACGTTCGCGAGCGGGTGCTGGCGCTGATCCGCTGCGAATTGCAATCGATCACGGGCGGAAACGGCGAGGCGATGGCGGTGCTGGTCTACGAGTGGCGCTCCTTGTCCGAGCAAGGGCAGCGGCAGGTGCTGGCCCTGCGTGATATTTACGAGCGTGTGTGGCTTGAAGTCCTGGGAGAGGCCAAGGAGGCCGGGTATATTCGCGGAGACGTATTCGTCACCCGGCGTTTCCTGACCGGCGCGTTGTCCTGGACCAGCACCTGGTTTCGCGCCGAAGGCAGCCTGAGCCTTGATCAACTGGCGGAACAGGCGTTGATTCTGGTATTGAAAGAAGAACAATAAGCGAGCGGCTGGCTAAGCGCTTCAAAGCGCTTGGCGTGAACATATTGAAGAATGCTTCTGGGGAGTGGTTATCTTGACGTTTTCGCCGATGGGGATGACCTCGCGGGTTCTGGCTGCTCTGGTCTTTTTATGGATGGTGCCCGTCGAGGCGGCGCAACTGGTCCGGATCGGCGCTGCACATTTTCCGCCCTATACCGTTCGCCCCGAAAATGGCGCCGACACCGGTCTGCTACCGCAACTGGTCGAGGCGTTGAATCGCTCCCAGACCGACTACCAGTTCGTGCTCGTACCCACTTCGATTCCGCGGCGTTTCAACGATTTCAAGCAAGGCCGGGTCGACATGGCAATCTTCGAGAACCCGGAGTGGGGCTGGAAGGATGTGCCGCACACAACGGTAGACATGGGGCTCGAAGACGCGGAAATCTTTGTGACCCAGCGTTTGCCTGAGCGCGAGCAGAGCTATTTCGCCGACCTGAGGGCCAAGCGTTTGGCACTGTTCAGCGGTTATCACTACGCTTTCGCCGAATTCAATGCCGATCCCAAGTTCCTCATTGGCCAGTTCAACGCCACGTTGACTTACTCCCACGACAGCAATCTGCAAATGGTCTTGCGCGGGCGCGCGGACGTTGCGTTGGTGACCCGCTCGTACCTCAGCGACTATCTGTTGCGCAATCCGCAATTCGCTCCGCAACTGCTCGTATCCGAACGTGTCGACCAGGTCTACCACCACTACGCGTTGATCCGGCCACAGGCGCCAATCTCCAGCGAGGCGTTCGGGCAATTGCTGGGCAAGTTGCGAGACAACGGCCAACTGCTGGAAATTTTCAAGCCTTACCAGATCGAACTGGTGTCGACCCACCAGCACTGAAGCGCCACTAAATTTCCCCTACCGGCTCACGTCACACGTTGACTACCGACGAATACGTGAGCCTTCAATGCCTGACCTCAATCCTCCAGCGACGCTGCCTTTGCCCGGCGGTCGTTGCCTCGGCGCCGATGAAACCGAACGTCACCTGAGCCTGATGCTGGAAGGCGCGCCATTGATCCAGTTGCGCCTGGAGCGCGGCTCGCCGTTGCATGTGCATTTGCAGGAAACCAACGATCGCCCAGTGGGGCCGGCACTCTGGGCGGCCTGCTATTGGCTGTTCTCCCGGGATCCAGGTTGCCAGTGCCTGGTCTGGCACCTCGACGAACATCCCGGCGAAGCCTTGCTCAGCGGCCTGCTGGTAGCCACTGCAACCCCCAACGAATACGCATGCGAGCGCACGCTGTTCTGGCAGTTGCCGCAGCCCTGGCTAGGGGTGTCGTTCAGCGGCAGTTATCCGCAACAGATGATCATCACCGATGGCAAGCGACATCCCCGCAGGCCGATCAAGCCGCGTGGCGAGGTGTACCGGCGTTTCGATGCGCGGTTGGGTGCCTGGGTGTCCTTGCGAACCCTTGAAATCGAGCAGGACCTGACGCGCTTCAATCGTTGGCAAAACAGCCCTCGGGTCGCCAGCTTCTGGCAGGAGGAGGGCAGCCTGGAGCAGCATCGCGAGTACTTGAACCAACTGCAGCGCGACCCACGGGTCTTGACATTGATCGGCTGTTTCGACGACCAGCCATTCGCGTATTTCGAAGCGTATTGGGCCAAGGAAGATCGAATCGCGCCGTTCTACCCGGCTGACGATTATGACCGTGGCATCCATATGCTGGTGGGTGAAGAACAACACCGCGGCCCGCATAAGGTCGCCAGCTGGTTATCGGCACTGGTGCATTATCTGTTTCTGGACGACCCGCGTACCCAACGCGTGGTAGCCGAGCCCAGGGCTGACAATGCTCGAATGATCGGGCATTTGCACAACCAGTGCTTTCACTGCGAAAAGGAGTTCGATTTTCCGCACAAGCGAGCGGCGTTGATGATCCTGGGGCGGGAGCGGTTTTTTGATCGGTGTTCGTTGATGTGAGGTGGGCAGGTTGCTGTGGGAGCCTTGCTGTCCCTGGAAAAGATGGCTGAATAAACCCATCCAAGACAGTTGCTCCCACAATGGCATCGGCAAATCAGCTGATCACCGCCGTGCAAACGTATCCCCGCGCACCCCGGACACCTTGCGGCAATGCACCAGCGCGTCGCGAATCATGAAGTTCACCAAGGTCGGCGAGACCCCCAATTCCTTGGCGATGTCCTTCTGCGGTACGCCATGCAGGCGATACATCTCGAAGGCGTAACGGGTGCGGCTGGGCAACTCGGTCAATGCTTCGGCAATGTGCTCAAGGGTGGAAAAGTTGATGTGAGACGTCTCCGGCGAAGCACCCTGGATCACCACGTTCAGCCCTTCCTCTTCCGGCCCCGAGTATTTCTGCTCCAGCGCTTGCTTGCGGTAATGATCGATGGCCAGGTTGCGCACGATCTGGAACAGGTAACTGAGCTGGGCCTTGAAGGATGAGGTGATCTGGGGCGCCGATTGCAACCGGAAAAAGGCATCCTGGACCACATCTTCGGCGCGGGACCGGCAGCCAGTGATACGCGCTGCGATCTTGACCAGGATGGTTCGGTTATCGACGAATGCCTGGAGTAGCGGTGAGTCGCACCTGCTTGTGGATACTTGTTCCGTCATGGAATTCACCTTGCTGCAAATAGTTAGCAGGACGACCGGTCCGGCGGACATGTCCTACGCATCGACGGCCAAATTAGGCTTAATGATAATTATTGTCAATTGAGAAGAAGAATTATTGATGGGCGGAAGTCCAGCTCCCCAGCTGCGACTCATCGCCGCGGTGCACGGTGCTCCGCAGGTCTGGTACCCGTGTGGGAACAGGGTTCGGCGACTAATTATTTGCCGGGGTCATCCGTCCCATGGGTGACCACTTGCAAGCCGAATTTCAGGCAGGAGCCCCTCATGACCGACGCGTTCGAACTTCCCAGCACCCTGGCTCATGCCCTCCAGCGCCGCGCCACGTTGACCCCGGACCGGGTAGCCTTGCGCTTCCTTGCCGACACTCCGGAGCAGGGCGTGGTGTTGAGTTATCGCGACCTGGATCTGCGCGCCCGGACCATTGCCGCCGCCTTGCAGGCCGAAGCAGAATCCGGCGACCGGGCGGTGCTCCTGTTTCCCAGCGGCCCGGATTACGTCGCGGCGTTTTTCGGTTGCCTGTACGCCGGCGTGATCGCCGTACCGGCCTACCCGCCGGAGTCCACTCGTCGGCATCATCAGGAGCGCTTGCTGTCGATCATCGCCGACGCCGAACCGCGGCTGTTGCTGACCACCGCTGACTTGCGCGACACCTTGCAAGCCATCGAATCGGCACCGCCGGTGCTGTGCGTCGATACGCTCGATCCGACTCGCGCCGAGCAATGGCGGATGCCGGACCTGCAAGACGATGACATCGCTTTCCTGCAATACACCTCCGGTTCCACCGCATTGCCAAAGGGTGTACAGGTCAGCCACGGCAACCTCGTGGCCAATGAGCTGTTGATTCGCCATGGCTTCGGCATCGATGTGAATCCCGACGATGTCATCGTCAGTTGGCTGCCGCTGTATCACGACATGGGGTTGATCGGTGGGTTGTTGCAACCGATTTTCAGTGGCGTGCCTTGCGTGCTGATGTCGCCGGCCTATTTCCTCGCGCGACCGTTGCGCTGGCTCGAAGCGATCAGCGAATACGGCGGCACCATCAGCGGCGGCCCGGACTTCGCCTATCGCCTGTGCAGCGAACGGGTCAGTGAGTCCGCCCTGGGCCGCCTCGACCTGAGCGGCTGGCGCGTCGCTTACTCCGGCTCCGAACCGATCCGCCTCGACAGCCTTGGACGCTTCGCCGAAAAATTCGCGACGTGCGGCTTCACGGCCGACAGTTTCATGGCTTCCTACGGGTTGGCCGAAGCGACGTTGTTCGTGGCTGGCACGCCACGTGGCCGGGGCATCCCCTCGATGCGCATGGATGATGCGGCCTTGACGCAAAACCGTGCCGAGCCAGGGCAGGGCAGCGCGGTGATGAGCTGTGGTGTCAGCCAGCCGGGCCATGCGGTGCTTATCGTCGAGCCCAACACCTTGCAACCGCTCACCGACAGCCAGGTCGGGGAAGTCTGGGCCGCCGGGCCGAGCATCGCCCGCGGTTACTGGCGCAACCCCGAGGCGAGCGCCAAGACCTTCGTCGAGCATGACGGCCGCACGTGGCTGCGCACCGGCGACCTGGGTTTTGTCCGCGAAGGTGAGCTGTTCATCACCGGACGCTTGAAGGACATGCTGATCGTACGTGGGCACAACCTTTACCCGCAGGACATCGAGCAAACCATCGAGCGGGAAGTGGAGGTGGTGCGCAAAGGTCGCGTTGCCGCCTTCGCCGTCAACGAGGCGGGTGAGGAAGGCATCGGCATCGCCGCCGAGATCAGCCGCAGCGTGCAGAAGATCCTGCCTCCCGAAGCCCTGATCAACGCGATTCGCCAAGCCGTGGCCGACGCCTGCCAACAAGCGCCTGGCGTGGTGGTGCTGCTCAACCCTGGGGCGCTGCCGAAGACGTCCAGCGGCAAACTGCAACGTTCGGCGTGCCGCGCCCGATTGGCGGATGGCAGCCTCGACAGCTATGCACTGTTTCCTTCGCCCAAGGCTGAGACGGTCGACGAATCCGCGCCGTCATCCGAGCTGCAAGACCTGATCGGCCGTCTCTGGTGCGAGCAGTTGCAGATTGATCGGGTGCAGGGCAATGACCATTTCTTCCTGCTGGGTGGCAACTCCATCGCAGCGACCCAAGTCATTGCACGGCTGCGTGAAGTGCTGGGTATGGAGCTCAACCTGCGCCTGCTTTTTGAAGCGCCGACCCTGGGTGCTTTCGCGACGGCGGTGGCGAATCTGCAACAGGACGGCGGCCAGGCCCAGGGCGTTATCAATTCATTGGCCCGCGACGAAGCCCTGCCGCAATCCCTGGCCCAGAGCCGTTTGTGGCTGACTTGGCAGCTGGATCCTACCAGTCGCGCCTACAACATCCCCGGCGCCCTGCGCCTGCGTGGCGAGCTGGACGAAGCGGCGCTGCGCGCCAGCTTCCAGCAATTGGTCGAGCGCCACGAATCCCTGCGCACACGCTTTCTGGAGCGCGATGGCGTGGCCCTGCAACAGATCGACCCGGCCGGTGAGTTCAATCTCCAAGTGATCGACCTCGGCGATGTGCCCGCCGACCAGCGCGAGGCGCGGGCGCGGCAGATCCGCGAAGACGAGGCGGCCACTCAATTCGATCTGGAAAACGGGCCGCTACTGCGGGTCACTTTGTTGCGCCTGGCTGAAGACGATCACCAGTTGTTGGTGACGATGCATCACATCATCGCCGATGGCTGGTCGATGAACGTCTTGATCGATGAGTTTTCGCGGCTCTACGCCGCAGCGTCCCAAGGGCAAACCGCCGACTGGGGGCCGTTGCCGCTGCAATACGCCGACTACGGCAGTTGGCAGCGGCAATGGCTCGCCCAGGGCGAGGCCGAGCGCCAACTGGCGTATTGGAAAGAGCAATTGGGCGACGAGCACCCGACCCTGGCGTTGCATACCGACCATCCGCGCAGCGCCCAGCGGCATCGCAGCGCCGCGCGCCATAGCCTGCGCCTGGACAGAGTGCTTGGCGATGCCCTGCGCCAAGTCGCCCAGGCCCATGACGCCACGGTGTTCATGCTATTGCTGGCGGCGTTCCAGGCCTTGTTGCAGCGCTATACCGGCCAATCCGACCTGCGCATCGGCGTGCCCAACGCCAACCGCCCGCGCCTGGAAACCCAAGGGCTGATCGGCTTTTTCATCAACACCCAGGTACTGCGCGCACAAACCGATTCGCGCCAGCCATTCGCCGCGTTGCTGGCCCAGGCGCGAGAGGCGACGCTCGGCGCCCAGGCCCATCAGGACCTGCCTTTCGAACAGCTGCTGGAAGCCTTCCCCCAGGCCCGCGAACAAGGTCTGTTCCAGGTGATGTTCAACCATCAGCAGCGCGACCTCGGCGCGTTGCGGCGCCTGCCCGGGCTGTTGGCCGATGAGTTGCCATGGCACAGCCGCGAAGCCAAGTTCGACCTGCAATTGCACAGCGAAGAAGATCGCCATGGTCGGCTGACGTTGTCGTTCGACTACGCGGACGAGCTGTTCGGCGCGGCAACCATCGCACGCCTGGCCGAACATTTTTGCAGCTTGCTGCGGGCGGTCTGCGCTGATCCCCGGCAGGCCCTCGGTGATCTGCCGTTATTGAGCGCCGAAGAACTCGCCGAGCAGCAGCGTTGGGCGGCGGCACCTTGCGAGCCCGCCACGCAATGGCTACCGGAACTGCTCAATGAGCAGGCCCGCCACACCCCGCAACGCATTGCATTGCAGTGGGACGGTGGTTCGCTGGACTACGCCGAACTGCATGCCCAGGCCAATCGGCTGGCCCATTATCTTCGAGACAAAGGCGTCGGCCCGGACGTGTGCGTGGCGATTGCCACCGAACGCTCACCGCAGTTGCTTATCGGCGTGTTGGCGATCATCAAGGCCGGCGGCGCCTACGTGCCGCTGGATGTCGATTACCCGAGCGAGCGCCTGGCCTACATGCTCCACGACAGCGGCGTCGATCTGCTCCTGACCCAAACCGCGCTGCTCGACCGCTTGCCGGCCTGCGAGGGCGTCAGCGTCATCGCCATGGACGCGCTGCATCTGGAGCAATGGCCGAGCAATCCGCCGGGGCTGCACCTGCACGGCGATCATTTGGCCTACGTGATCTACACCTCCGGCTCGACCGGCCAACCCAAGGGCGTTGGCAATACTCACGCGGCCCTGGCCGAGCGCCTGCAATGGATGCAGGCCACCTATGGGCTGGATGAAAGCGACGTGTTGATGCAAAAGGCGCCGATCAGTTTCGACGTGTCGGTGTGGGAATGCTTCTGGCCGCTGATCACCGGCAGCCGCTTGCTCCTGGCCGGCCCGGGTGAACACCGCGACCCGCACCGCATTGCCCAATTGGTCGAGCAGTTTGGCGTGACCACGCTGCACTTCGTCCCGCCGCTGCTCGGCCTGTTTATCAACGAGCCCTTGAGTGCCCGTTGCACGAGCCTGCGGCGGATTTTCTCCGGGGGCGAAGCCTTGCCGGCCGAATTGCGTAACCGAGTGCTCGCGCATCTGCCGATCGCGCAGTTGCACAACCGCTACGGCCCAACCGAAACCGCGATCAACGTCACTCATTGGCACTGCACCGCAGGCGATGGCGAGCGCTCGCCCATCGGTCGTCCCTTGGCGAATGTGCTGTGCCGGATCCTCGACAGCGAACTCAATCCCGTGCCCGTCGGCGTGCCGGGGGAACTGTGCATCGGTGGCCTGGGCCTGGCTCGCGGTTACCTCGGGCGCCCGGCGCTGACGGCGGAACGTTTTATCGCTGATCCCCAAGGGCCGGCTGGCGCACGGCTGTATCGCACTGGCGATTCGGCGCGCTGGGATGCCGACGGCGTGATCGAATACCTCGGCCGCCTCGATCAGCAAGTCAAGCTGCGCGGCTTCCGCGTCGAGCCGCAGGAAATCGAGGCGCGCTTGTTGGCCCAGGACGGCGTCGCCCAGGCGGCGGTGCTGGTGCGCGACACGGCGGCCGGTCCGCAGTTGATCGGCTATTACACCGCCGCAGCGCCTGACGAAGACGCCGCCGCCCAGGCCGCTCGCCTGAAAAACGCCCTCGCCAGCGAGCTGCCTGACTACATGGTGCCCGCGCAATTGTTGCGCCTGGACGCCATGCCCCTGAGCCCGAGCGGCAAGCTTGACCGTCGCGCCTTGCCCGAGCCGCAATGGCAGGTGCGCGAACACGTCGAGCCGGCCAGCGTCCTCGAACAGCAGATCGCCGAAATCTGGCGCGACGTGCTGGGTCTTGCCCGCATCGGCCTGCGGGACGATTTCTTTGCCCTGGGCGGCCACTCGTTGCTGGCGACCCAGATCATTTCCCGCACGCGCCAGGCCTGCGACGTCGAGCTGCCGTTGCGCGCGTTGTTCGAAGCCAGCGAGCTGGGGGCCTTCGCCGAACAGGTGCGGTTGATCCAGGCCAGCGGCCAGACCAACCGCCAGCCGCCGATCGAGAAAGTCGACCGCAGCCAACCGGTGCCACTGTCCTATTCCCAGCAACGCATGTGGTTCCTCTGGCAAATGGAGCCGGACAGCCCGGCCTATAACGTCGGCGGCATGGCGCGCCTGCGCGGGGTGCTGGATGTCGGGCGCTTCGAAGCGGCGTTGCAGGCCTTGATCGTGCGCCATGAAACCCTGCGCACCACGTTCCCGAGCGTCGACGGCGTGCCGCGCCAACAGGTACACGACGAGACAGGCCTGCGCATGGACTGGAAAGATTTTTCCATGCTCGACGCCGACATTCGCCAACGGCATGTGCAGCAATTGGCCGACAGCGAAGCCCACGAACCCTTCGACCTGGAAACCGGGCCGCTGCTGCGGGCGTGCCTGGTCAAGACCGCCGAGCGCGAACACTACCTGGTGCTGACGCTGCATCACATCGTCACCGAAGGCTGGGCGATGGACATTTTTGCCCGCGAATTGAGCGCGCTGTACGAAGCCTTCATCGATGACCGCGAGTCACCGCTGGAACCGTTGCCGGTGCAATACCTGGATTACAGCGCCTGGCAGCGCCAATGGCTGGAGTCCGGCGAGCGCCAGCGTCAGCTTGATTACTGGACCACGCAGCTGGGCCGCGAACATCCCTTGCTGGAATTGCCGGCGGACCGCCCGCGCCCGCCGGTGCAAAGTCATCGCGGCGAACTGTTCCGTTTCGACCTCGGCGACGACTTGGCCGCACGGGTCCGAGCGTTCAACGCCGAGCATGGCCTGACCCTGTTCATGACCATGACCGCTGCCCTGGCGGTGCTGCTCTATCGCTACAGCGGCCAGACCGATCTGCGCATCGGCGCGCCGGTGGCCAACCGGATCCGGCCGGAAAGCGAAGGGCTGATCGGCGCGTTCCTTAATACCCAAGTGCTGCGTTGCCAGCTCGACGGGCAGATGTCCGTGGGCGAGCTGTTCGAGCAGGTGCGCCACACGGTGATCGAGGGCCAGTCCCACCAGGACCTGCCGTTCGATCATCTGGTGGAAGCTTTGCAGCCACCGCGTAGCGCGGCGTACAACCCGCTGTTCCAAGTGATGTGCAACGTACAGCGCTGGGAATTCCAGCAGAGCCGCACGCTGGCCGGCATGAGCGTCGACTATCTGGTCAACGATGCGCGTGCGACCAAGTTCGACCTCAACCTGGAAGTCACCGACCTCGACCAACGCCTGGGCTGCTGCCTAACCTACAGCACCGATTTGTTCGACGAACCGCGCATTGCCCGCATGGCCGGGCACTGGCGCAACCTGTTGGAAGCACTGCTGGTGGATCCGGCTCGGCGGTTGAGCGAACTGCCGCTGCTGGACGCCAGTGAACAGCGGCAGTTGTTCGACAGTCTCGGCGAAGAGCCGGGCGAGCATCGCCTGGATCAATGCATCCACTCATTGTTCGAAGAACAGGCCAGGGTGCGCCCGGACGCGCCGGCGCTGACATTCGCCGGGCAGACCCTGACCTATGGCGAACTCGAATGCCGGGCCAATCGCCTGGCCTGGATGTTGCGCGACCGCGGCGTCGGGCCGCAGGTCCGGGTAGGGCTGGCCCTGGAGCGCTCGCTGGAAATGGTCGTCGGCCTGCTGGCGATCCTCAAGGCGGGCGGCGCCTACGTGCCGCTGGATCCGGAGTATCCGCTGGACCGCTTGCTCTACATGATCGAGGACAGCGGCGTCGGCTTGCTGCTCAGTGATCGGGCCATGTTCCAGGCGCTCGGCCAACTGCCGGAAGGCATACGGAGTTGGTGCCTGGAAGATGACAGCGCGACCCTGACGGATTATCCCGAGCAGTCGCCGCCGCTGATCAACCTGCCGCAGCACCAGGCCTATCTGATCTACACCTCCGGCTCCACCGGCAAACCCAAGGGGGTGGTGGTGTCCCACGGTGAGATCGCCATGCATTGCCAGGCGGTGATCCAGCGCTTCGGCATGCGCTTTGATGACTGCGAACTGCATTTCTACTCGATCAATTTCGATGCCGCCACCGAGCGCTTGCTGGTGCCGTTGCTCAGTGGCGCCCATGTGGTGCTGCGTGCCCAGGGCCAATGGGATGCCGAGGAAATCTGCGGCCTGATCCGCCAACACCGCATCAACGTCCTCGGTTTCACGCCCAGCTATGGCAGCCAACTGGCGCAATGGTTGGCAACCCAGGGCCAGACGCTGCCGGTGCGCATGTGCATCACCGGTGGCGAAGCCCTGACGGGCGAGCATTTGCAGCGCATCCGCGCCGCGTTCAGCCCGAAGCTGTTCTTCAACGCCTACGGCCCGACCGAAACCGTCGTCATGCCCCTGGCGAGCCTTGCCCCGGAACAGCTGGAAGAGGGCGCCGGCAGCGTACCGATCGGCAGTGTGATCGGCGCTCGCGTGGCCTACATTCTCGATGCCGACCTGGCACTGGTGCCTCAGGGCGCGACGGGTGAGTTGTATGTCGGCGGCGCCGGGTTGGCCCAGGGTTATCACCAGCGTCCGGGCATGACCGCCGAGCGTTTCGTCGCCGACCCGTTCACCGCTGATGGCGGACGGCTGTACCGCACTGGCGACTTGGTGCGCCAGCGCGATGACGGGCAGGTGGAGTATCTGGGGCGGATCGACCATCAGGTGAAGATTCGCGGTTTCCGTATCGAACTGGGGGAAATCGAAAACCGCCTGTTGGAGCACGACGCCGTGCGCGACGCCGTGGTACTGGCCCTGGATATGTCCGGCGGCAAGCAATTGGCCGGGTACCTGGTCAGCGACATCACCGAACAGGATGCCGCCGGGCAAGCGGCGCTGCGCGAAGCGCTGAGGAACCACCTCAAGGCGCAACTGCCGGACTATATGGTGCCCGCGCATTTGATCCTGTTGCCGAGCATGCCGCTGACCGCCAACGGCAAGCTCGACCGCCGCGCCTTGCCGATGCCGGATCCGGAGCTCAATCGCCAGCAGTACGTGGCGCCGAGCAATGTCGTGGAGCAAGCGTTGGCGGCGATCTGGCGCGACGTGCTGAACGTCAAGCAGGTCGGCCTCAACGACAATTTCTTCGAACTGGGCGGCGATTCGATCCTGTCGATCCAGGTTGTCAGCCGGGCCCGGCAACAAGGCCTGCATTTCACGCCGCGGGATTTGTTCCAGCACCAGACCGTGCAGGCCCTGGCGGCCGTCGCCACTCACAGCGAACAAGCCAGCGCCGAGCAAGGCTTGTTGACCGGTGAGTCTGGGTTGACGCCGATCCAGCATTGGTTCTTCGCCAGCGAGATGCCCAACCGTCATCACTGGAACCAGGCGCTGTTGCTGGAGCCAGCCACGCGCTTGGAGTCCGATTATCTGGAGCGAGCGTTGCGCGCGGTGTTCGAGCAGCACGATGCCTTGCGCCTGGGCTTCGGCAACAGCGCCGGGCACTGGCGCGCCGAGCATCAGCCAGTGTTCGAGAAGGCGCTGCTGGAGGCTGTGTCGGTGGATTCTTCGCACGCCTGCGAAGCCGTGTTTGCCCAGGCGCAGCGTGGCTTCGAGCTGTCGAGCGGGCCGCTGCTGCGGGCCGTGCTGGCGCAAATGCCTGACGGTCGGCAGCGTTTGCTGATCGCCATCCATCACTTGGTGGTGGACGGTGTGTCATGGCGGGTGTTGATGGACGACCTGCAAACGGCCTATCGCCAATGCATCGACAAACAAACGCTGCAATTGCCGGCCAAGACCAGTCCGTTCCGTGACTGGGCCGCGCGTTTGCAGGCTTATGCCGGCAGCGAATCCCTGCGCGAAGAGTTGAGCTGGTGGCAAGGCCAATTGAATGGCCCGGACGTGACGCTGCCTTGCGCGCGTCCCGATGGCGGGCGGCAGGAGCGTCATGCCGGCAACGTCAGCCTGCGCCTGGACGCCGAGCGCACCCGACAACTTCTGCAACAAGCGTCAAGCGCCTATCGCACCCAGGTCAATGATCTGTTGCTCACCGCGCTGGCCCGGGTGTTGTGCCGTTGGAGCAATCACGAATCGGCCCTGGTCCAGCTCGAAGGTCATGGCCGCGAGGCGCTGTTCGATGATCTCGACCTGACCCGCACCGTGGGTTGGTTTACCAGCGTCTATCCGCTGCGCCTGAGCCCGTCGGCCGCTGACATCGGCAGCTCGATCAAAGCCATCAAGGAACAGCTGCGCGCGGTGCCGCACAAGGGCCTCGGCTATGGCGTGCTGCGTTACCTGGCAGACACCGGCACCCGTGAGGCGATGGCCGGCCTGCCGCAAGCGACAGTCACGTTCAACTACCTCGGCCAGCTCGACCATACCCTCGGCCAGGACGCGCTGCTCCGCCCGCTGGACGAAGCGCTTGGCGCGATCCATGACCCCGACGCACCGCTGCCCAACGAGCTGAGCCTCGACTGCCAGGTCAGCGGCGGCGAACTGGCGCTGCGCTGGACCTTCAGCGCCGAGCGCCATGATCGCCAGGCCATCGCCGCGCTGGCCGACGCTTATCTTGAGGAATTGCAGCATGTGATCGAGCATTGCCTCACGGACGAGGCGGGCGGCCTGACGCCATCGGACTTCCCGCTGGCGAAACTGACCCAGGCACAGCTGGACAACCTGCCGGTGCCGGCCGCAGGGATCGAAGATGTCTACCCGCTGACGCCGATGCAGGAAGGCATGCTGTTGCATACGTTGCTGGAGCCCGGTACGGGCCTGTATTACATGCAGGACCGCTACCGCATCAACAGCGAACTCGACCCCCAACGTTTCGCCCAGGCCTGGCAAGCGGTGATCGCCCGTCACGAAGCCTTGCGCGCCTCGTTCTGCTGGAACGTCGGCGAAGACATGCTGCAGGTCATCCACAAGCCCGGCCGCACGCCGGTGGAATACCTCGACTGGACGCAAGTGCCCGAGCAAGCGCAGGAGCCCAAGCTCCAGGCGCTGCTCAAGAGCGAACGCGAGGCCGGTTTCGATCTGTTGAACGAGCCGCCGTTCCACTTGCGTTTGATCCGGGTCGGCGCGGCGCGCTACTGGTTCATGATGAGCAATCATCACATCCTCATCGATGCGTGGTGCCGTTCGCTGCTGATGGACGATTTCTTCGAGATCTACACCGCCCTCGGTGAGCATCGCGAGCCCCGCCTGGCCGTGCCGCCGCGCTATCGCGACTACATCGGCTGGCTGCAGCGCCAGGGCCTGGCCGACGCCCGGCAGTGGTGGAAGCAGAATCTGCAAGGCTTCGAGCGGACCACGCCGATCCCCGGCGACCGACCATTCCTGCGCGAGCACGCCGGTGACAGCGGCGGCATGGTTGTCGGCGATTGCTACACCCGCCTCGACGCCCGGGACGGTGCGCGCCTTCGGGAGCTGGCCCAGGCCCATCAATTGACCGTCAACACCTTCGCCCAGGCGGCCTGGGCCCTGGTGCTGCGCCGTATCAGCGGTGATCGCGACGTATTGTTCGGCGTCACCGTGGCCGGGCGGCCGGTGGAGCTGCCGCACATGCAGCGCACGGTCGGGCTGTTCATCAACAGCGTTGCCTTGCGCGTGCGCATCCCGGCGGATGACCAGCGTTGCAGCGTTCGCCAATGGCTCAGCGGCTTGCTGGATAACAACATGCAACTGCGCGAGTACGAATACCTGCCACTGGTGAGCATCCAGGAGGTCAGCGAGCTGCCCAAGGGCCAGCCGCTGTTCGACAGCTTGTTCGTGTTCGAGAACGCGCCGGTGGAAGTTTCCGTGCTGGACCGCGCCCAGAGCCTCAACGCCACCTCGGATTCAGGTCGCACCCACACCAACTTCCCGCTGACGGCGGTGTGTTATCCGGGCGACGACCTGGGGCTGCATCTGTCCTACGACCAGCGCTACTTCGATGAGTCGACCGTCCAAGGTCTGCTGGGCGAATTCAAGCGATTGCTGCTGGCGTTGATGCAGGGTTTCCACGGCGACATGGCCGAGCTGCCGCTGATCGGAGCTGAGGAGGAGGATTTCCTCATCGAAGGTTGCAACCAGAGCGCACGGGCCTATCCACTGGAACAGAGTTACGCCGAGCTGTTCGAGGCCCGGGTGACGGCTCATCCACAACGCATTGCCGCCAGTTGCCAGGACGACACCTGGACTTACGCTGTGTTGAACGAACGCAGCAATCGCCTCGGCCATGCGCTGATCGAGGCGGGCGTCGGTCTGGACCAGCCGGTGGCGCTGCTGGCCGAGCGCGATCTGGATCTGCTCGGCATGATCATCGGCAGCTTCAAGGCCGGCGGCGGTTACCTGCCGCTGGACCCGGGCCTGCCGAGCCAGCGCCTGAGCCGCATCATCGAGCTGAGCCGCACGCCGTTGCTGGTTTGCACACAGGCCTGTCATGAGCAGGCGCAGGGCTTGCTGGAAGCGTTCCCTTGTGCAGGGCGGCCGAAGCTGCTGGTCTGGGAAGACGTCCAGGCCCGCGCTGTTTCGACGGACAATCCAGGCATCTACAGCGGGCCGGACAACCTCGCGTACGTGATCTATACCTCCGGCTCCACCGGATTGCCCAAGGGCGTGATGGTCCAGCAGCGCGGCATGCTCAATAACCAGCTCAGCAAGGTGCCGTACCTGGCGCTGGATGAAACGGATGTGATTGCCCAGACCGCGTCACAAAGCTTCGATATTTCGGTGTGGCAGTTCCTGGCCGCGCCGTTGTTCGGCGCTCGGGTGGACATCGTGCCCAATGCCATCGCCCACGATCCTCAAGGGTTGTTGGACCACGTGGGTCGCCAGGGCGTTAGCGTGTTGGAGAGCGTGCCGTCGCTGATCCAGGGCATGCTGGCCCAGGAGCGTATCGGCCTGGAGGGTTTGCGCTGGATGCTACCCACCGGCGAAGCGATGCCCCCGGAGTTGGCTCATCAGTGGCTGGCGCGTTACCCAGGCATCGGCCTGGTGAACGCCTACGGCCCGGCGGAATGTTCCGATGACGTCGCGTTCTTCCGAGTTGACCTGGCCTCGACCCGTGGCACCTACCTACCCATCGGCGCGCCGACCGACAACAACCGCTTGTACCTGCTCGACGGCGCGCTGGAACTGGTGCCATTGGGCGCGGTGGGCGAGCTGTGCGTCGCCGGCATCGGGGTTGGGCGTGGCTACGTCAGCGATCCGCTGCGTACGGCGCCGGTGTTCGTGCCCAACCCGTTCGGCGCACCGGGCGAGCGGCTGTACCGCACCGGCGACCTGGCGCGTCGTCGCAGCGATGGAGTGTTGGAATATGTCGGGCGCATCGACCATCAGGTGAAGATTCGTGGCTACCGGATCGAGCTGGGGGAAATCGAAGCACGGTTGCACGAGCAGCCCGAAGTCCGCGACGCGGCCGTCGGGGTGCAGGAAGGTGCCAATGGCAAGCACCTGGTGGGCTATCTCGTTGCCGCCGACGCCACGCTCAGCCCGAGCGAACGCCTGGATCGAATCAAACAGCGCCTGCGCAGCGAGCTGCCGGAATACATGGTGCCGCTGCACTGGCTATGGCTCGACCGGCTGCCTCTCAATGCCAATGGAAAACTCGATCGCAAGGCGCTGCCAGCGCTGGACATCGGCCAGCTGCATAGCCAGGACTACCAGGCGCCCACCAATGAACTGGAGCAGACCCTGGCCGATATCTGGGCCGAAGTGTTGAAGGTCGAGCGGGTGGGGGTACGGGACAATTTCTTCGAGCTCGGCGGGCACTCGCTGCTGGCGACGCAGATCGCTTCCCGCGTGCAAAAAGCCCTGCAACGCAATGTGCCGCTCAGGGCCATGTTCGAGTGCAGCACGGTGCGGGAATTGGCCGAATACATCGGCGGATTGGAGGCCAGCGAAATCACCGAGGAGAAGGTGGATCGGTTGAATGATTTGATGGCTGAGTTGGAAGGGCTTTAGTTTTGCGGTGCGTGTAACGCCCCCATCGCGAGCAAGCTCGCTCCCACATGGGATTTGTGTCGATCACTCCCTGTGGGAGCGAGCTTGCTCGCGAAGAGGCCATTACCAGCACTTCAGGACCCAAGGTTGACGTCTGGCGCTTCGCGGCCCAGTCTCCCCAAGGTTTTTCATTCCCAAACAAGGAGGTCACCCATGCCCTTTGCAGCAATCGACGGACAACCGTTCCATTACCTGGACCAAGGCCAAGGTTCGGTGGTGGTGCTGGGCAGCAGCTATTTGTGGGACCACCGCATGTGGGCGCCGCAGATTGACGCCTTGTCGAAGCACTATCGGGTCATTGTCCCGGAGCTGTGGGGCCACGGGCAGTCCGGGCGGTTGCCTGAGGGCATGAGCTCGCTTGACGATTTGTCTCGCCAGACGTTGGCGTTGATGGATCACTTGGGGGTCGACTGCTTCAACCTGGTCGGGTTGTCGGTCGGGGGAATGTGGGGCGCACGGTTGGCGCTGGCGGCGCCCGAGCGTGTGCAATCGCTGGTGCTGATGGACACCTACGTCGGCGTCGAGCCGGAGCCGACCCGGCTGTATTACTTTTCGCTGTTCGACAAAATCGAAGCCAGCGGCGCGATTCCCGAGCCTTTGCTGGACATCATCGTGCCGATTTTCTTCCGGCCGGGCATCGATCCGCAGTCGGCGCTCTACCAGCAGTTTCGCGCCACCTTGGCCGCGCTGCCAACCGACCGCCTGAAGGACAGCATCGTGCCGTTGGGGCGGATCATTTTTGGTCGGGACGATATCCTGGCGCAGCTGCCCGGACTGGATGCCAAGCGCACGCTGGTGATGTGCGGCGACCAGGACAAGCCTCGACCACCGTCCGAGGCATTGGAGATGGCCCAGCTGATTGGCTGCGATCATGTGCTGATTCCGCAGGCGGGGCATATTTCCAACCTGGAAAATCCGGCGTTCGTGACGGAGGCGTTGTTGGCGTTCCTGCGTAGCTAACCCACCGTGATCGCCAGCAGGGATTTTGTGACCGATGCAAAGCCCCTGTGGGAGCGAGCTTGCTCGCGATTGCGATGTGTATGTTACATCAATGCTGACTGATCTGCCGCCATCGCGAGCAAGCTCGCTCCCACAAAGATTCTGAAGTGAGGCCAGTCACTTCGGTCCGAGAATCTTCACCAGTTTGTCCGGCGACGGCGCGCCTTGCTGCTGTTGCAGTTCGCCCTGGTCATCCAGATAGAAGATCGCCGGGGTGGCGGAGAGCTCCAGTTCGTCCATCAACGCCTGGTTGGCGTCCAGTTTTGCCTGGATGGCCGGCGGGATCTCCTTGAGCGGCTTGAGTGCGCTGCCCTTGCCGGCCTTCTCATGGTCCGCCAGGGCTTTTTCCGGCTCCTTGGCGGCCAGCAGCGCGGCTGATTTGCCTGGGCTGTCTTCACGGATGATGCCCACCATGATGTGGCGCAACTGTACCTTGCCGGCCTTGACCCAAGGGCGGGCTTGTTCCCAGAACATGTTGCAGTACGGGCAGTTCGGGTCGCTGAACAGATACACCGTGCGGGGGGCGTCCTTGTTGCCGTCGGCGATCCAGTTGCTGGCTTCCATCTTCGCCCAGATTGCCTTGGCCATCGGCGCGTAGACCAGCTTTTGCAGCGGTTCGGCGCTCAGGTCCTTGCCATCGGCGTCATACAGATTGCCCAGCAACACATGCTTGCCATCCGGCGTCAGGTACAGCGCCATGCCACGGTTCTGGTATTGCGCCGCGTAACCGCGCAAGCCGTCCGGTGCTTCAAAGGTGCCGACAATCTTCGCGCCCTTGGCTTCGATCTTCTTGATGGCCGCGGGCAATTCCTCGGCCTGGAGCAGCGGTGCTTGCAACAGCGCGCCGGCGAAGGCCAGGGTCAGCAGGTGGTGGAGGCGGGGCATGGCAGTTTCCTTGTCGCGGGGTGGGCCGCCGTGGTGGTACCCGGCGTATCGAAATTTTCCAGGGCCCGGGCCAGGCTCGCGTCAGATAATTCGCCCAGGTGACTGCCCAGCAGGCGGCCATCGGCGCTGTAGAACAGCGTCGTTGGCAGCGCCATCGAGCCGACGGCCTGGCCAAGGCGGCCGCTGCCGTCGAACAGCACGTTGGTGAGGCTCAAGCCCTGCGTGGCGAGGTAGGTGCTGACGCTTTGCATGCTTTCGGCTTGATTGACGAACAGGAAGGTCAGGTCCGGGCGCTGTTTTTGAGCTTCCTCCAGCACCGGCATTTCGCGTCGGCAGGGGGGGCACCAGGTGGCCCATAGATTGATCACCAACGGGCCGCCCTGATAATCGACGAGGTTCACGGTTTCGCCCTCGGCGTTGCGCAGGTCGATCTCCGGCAGACGGGTGCCTTGTTCATAGATCGTCAACGACATCGTCGCCACCAGCCAGAACAGCAGGCCGCCGGTGACGCTGAAAGCCAATGGCCGGCGCAGGCCCGGGCGGCGACGCGCCCAGAGCAGGGCACCGACCAGCAGTGCGACGATGCCCGGCCAGGCCAGGAATCCGCCGTCGCGCAGATCGACGATCTGCCACGGGTCGTCCCGATAATGGCTCCAGTAAGCGACGACAAAGCCGATCCTCGCGGCCAGGAGCCCCAGCAGGAACAGTGCGAACAGCACTGATTCGGGATTCTCGCCGCCGCGCCTTGCCACGCGCCAGCCGACGAAAGTCGCCAAGGCCAATGCGCTGATCAACAGCAAGTGATTGAGGGCAATGGCAAAGGTGCCCAAGGTCAACGTCAGCATCAGGGCGCGTTCCGGGTCATGTTCCAGCGTTCCAGGAAACCCTTCGCGTCGATTTCGCCGGTAATGCGCTGGCTTCGACGCTCCTCGCCATCGGTGCCGAGCCATAACAGGCTCGGTGGTCCAGGCACCTGATAGCGGCTGAGCAGCTCACGGCTGGCGGCGTTGTCTGCAGTGACATCCAGGCGCAGCAGGCGTACGTCCTTGAGCGCATCAAGGACTTCGGCACGGCCGAACACCTGCTTTTCCATGATTTTGCAGGACACGCACCAGTCGGCGTAGTAGTCGAGCAAGACCCACTGGCCCCGGGCCTTGGCGGCGTCCAGTTCGCGCTGCAGGGCAGCGGGCTCGCTGACCGTGGTGAAGGCGTCCCGGGCCTCGGCGGTCGCGGTGGCGCGGGCACCGCTGTAGACCTCCAGCGGCTTGAATAGATCATCGCTGCCTCCCGCTGACCCTACCACCAGCAGGCTGCCCCACAACCCGAACAGCAGCGAGACGCTGCCCCACAGATAGGCGGCGCGGCCGAACCCTTCTGTCTGGCGCCAGGCGCAGTAGGCGGCAATTACCAGCAGCGCGCCCAACAGACCGATCCACAGCGAGCCGTCGATGACCGGGCGGATCATCAGCAACGCGGTACCCAGGAACAGGAAGCCGAATACACCTTTGAGCAGGTTCATCCAGGTGCCGGGCTTGGGCAGGAAACGATTGCCGACCGTCACCAGCAACAACAGCGGCAGGCCCATGCCGACGCCCATGGTGAACAGGATCAGGCCGCCGTGCAGCGCATTGCCGCTCTGGGCGATGTACAGCAGCGCGCCGGCCAGCGGCGCGGTCATGCATGGGCCGACCAACAGGCCGGACAGCGCCCCCAGGATGCCAGCGCCCGCCAGGCTGCCGCCGCGGCGCTGGCGGCCGGCGTTTTCCAAGCGATCACGCAGGCCGGCTGGCAATTGCAATTCAAAAAAGCCGAACATCGGCAGGGCCAGTACGACGAAGATCGCCGCAAACGTGCCCAGCAACCAGGGTTGTTGCAGCACTGCCTGCAAATTGGCCCCCAGCAGCGCGGCAAGCACGCCCATGGCGGCATACACCAGGGCCATGCTGATCACGTAGCTGCCCGCCAATGCCAGGCCGCGCCGAGGGCCGGCGCCGCTGCCCACCACCAATCCTGCCAGGATCGGCAACATCGGCAGCGAGCAGGGGGTGAACGCCAACAACAGTCCCAGGCCAAAAAACACCAGCAGGCTCCAGCCCAGCGCGCGTTGTTGCAAGCCGCTGGCCAGGGCTTGGTCCTGCGCTTCGCCAGTGGCTGCCACCGCACCCGTGCCGCCCAGGTCGACCACTTGCGTCTGGGGTGGATAGCACAGGCCCGCGTCGGCACAGCCCTGGAAACCGACCTTGATTTTGCCGGTCGCTCCGGCGGGAATCTTCAGTTCCAGGGCCTGGCGATACACTTGTTGGTCGCCGAAGAATTCGTCGCTGTGTGCTTCGCCCTCGGGCAACTTCGGTTTTTGCGCTTCGGCCAGGCCATCGAACTTGAGCCGCTGCTGGTACAGGTAATACCCGTCGGCGATTTGCCAGAACAGCTGGGTTTCACCGGAATCCAGGCGTTCGGAGGTGAAGACGAACGCCTTTCCCACCGGCAGGAAGTCGGGTTTGGTTTCGAAGGGATTGGCGGCCTGGGCCAGGCCCGAGATCAGGAACAGCCACAGCAAAATCAATCGACGCATGGACAAAGCCTTAGAACGAAGCAAGTGAAGGGCACAGTGGCGACCGGCGATTAACCGTCGATTAACCCAGCGATAACGGCAAGGGCCAATGATCGCCCATATCTGCCCGACTCGTCGCATAATGTCGGCTTAATCGGCCGCCTGCCTAATTTACTTTTTCCTTGGGGCTCACCATGCACGTACTGGTCTGCGAAGACGATGAGTTGATTGCCAGCGGCATCGTTGCCGGGCTCACGGCCCAAGGCCTGACCGTCGAGCACGTCGCCACGGCATCGGCGGCGCGGGCGATGGTCGGCGTGGCGACGTTCGACGTCATGGTGCTGGACCTCGGCTTGCCCGATGAAGACGGCCTCAAGCTGCTCAAGCAATTGCGTCAGCAAGGCCTGGAAATCCCGGTGCTGATCCTGACCGCACGGGACTCGGTGACCGACCGTGTCGACGGCTTGCAGGCGGGCGCCGATGATTACCTGCTCAAGCCTTTCGACCTGCGCGAGCTGGCGGCGCGCCTGCACACGCTGCTGCGGCGTGTGGCAGGGCGCAGCGTCAACCTGATCGAACATGGCCGCCTGACGTACGACCCGAGCAGCCGGGAAACGATCCTGGACGGTCAGTCGGTGGACCTCTCCCGCCGCGAGCAGGCGCTGTTGCAGGCGCTGCTGCACAGCCGCGGCCGAGTACTCTCCACCGAACAACTCAAGGACAGCGTCTACGGCTTCAGCGATGAACTGGAAAGCAACGCCCTGAACGTCCATATCCATCACCTGCGGCGCAAATTGGGCAACGGGATCGTCGAAACGGTGCGCGGGCTGGGTTATCGCCTGGGGCCGGCCGATGGCGGGGAATCCGCCAAGTGATGAGCCTTCGACTGCGCTTGAGCTTGACCCTCGGCGCTGCCTTCGCCCTGATCTGGGCGTTGGCCGCGGCGTGGATGCTCAGCGACCTGCGCAACCAGATGATGTTTTCCCTCGACCAGCGCCTGGTGGCCTCGGCGCGGATGGTCGCCGGGTTGCTGGAGCAGTTGCCGCCGGTTCCGAGCAAAGGTGAAGGCACGCATTTCAGTGCCGAGCAATTGAGCGTCCCTGGCGGCATGGCCTGCCAGGTCAGCTCGCTGCGCGGGGAGATTCTGGCGCGCAGCCATGACACCCCGGGGCAACCCCTGGAAGCCGAGAAAATGGGCTTTCACGACCAGATGATCGACGGAGCGCCGTGGCGCAGCTTTACCCTGGCCCGAGGCGACTTGCGCATCACCACCGCTGATCGCCAGATCGAACGCGAAGCCTTGAACCTGTCGGTGCTGCTGGCGGCATCGGTGCCGGTCGGCGTGGCGTTGCTCGGTTGCCTGTGCCTGTTGTGGCTGGGCATCGGCCAGGGCCTGGCACCGCTCAACCGCATGCGCGATGCACTGACGCGGCGCAACGCGGATTCGCTGGAACCGCTGCAGATTCATCCGCTGCCCAGCGAGTTGCGGCCCTTGCTGGAAACCCAGAATCAGTTGCTCCAGCGCATCGGCAAGACCATCGAGCGCGAACGACGGCTGACCGGCGATGCCGCCCATGAACTGCGTAGCCCGTTGACGGCCATCAAGACGCACCTGCAGGTGGCGCGGATGACCGAGGGGGCCGCGCGTGACCAGTCCCTTGCCCGGGCGGAGGAGGGGGCCGACCGGATGCATCGCACGCTGGAGCAACTGTTGCTGCTGGCCCGGGTGGAAGGCAGCCTGTCGTTTGATGATGGCGTGCAATGCAACGCCGAGCAGGTCGCGCGGCTGGCCATCCAGGACGCCACCGGCGGCGCATCCCAGCGGATCAGGCTGCGGGTGTCGCCTCAACTGACCGATGCTCCGGTGCAGATGCCGGCGGTGCTGTCCATTGCCGCGCTGCGCAATCTGCTGGAAAACGCCTTGCGCCATACGCCGGACGAGACTGACGTGGAGCTGAACCTGGAAATGGTGGGCCAGCGTGTGCGTTTCCAGGTGCGTGATCATGGGCCGGGCATCGCCGCCGACGATATCCAGCACCTGACCCAGCGCTTCTGGCGCAACGGCCAGAGCAATGGCTGCGGGCTGGGGCTGGCGATTGTCCAGGCCATCGTCCAGCGTTGCGGCTGTGGCCTGCAATTCGACAGCCGCCCGGACGGGTTGCGGGTCGAGTTGACCGTGCCGGTGCAACTATCGCCCGCTCCGTAGATAACTCGTGGCGAGGGAGCAAGCTCCCTCGCCACGGTCTTTATCCGGCAGTAAATCCTTGCCCTGCTGATGCGTTTCCACAACAGGAAACCTGCATGTGCGCTACCGAATGCGCACCTGCCCGGTGCGCCGTTTGGTCACTCATTGCGGGGTCGAGAACATGTCAGTCACAAGTCCTATCGAAGCGTCGCCAGTACGAAGCAGTTCCACGCCGGTCGAGACGCTTTACCAGTTCAACGAATCGCCATTGCTGGCTCGTCAGAATCGCCAGGAATCCAACGCCCGCAGCTATCCGCGGCGAATTCCCTTGGCACTCAAGCGCGCCAAGGGCCTGTACGTCGAGGATGTCGAGGGCCGTACCTTCATTGATTGCCTGGCCGGCGCCGGCACGCTGGCGCTCGGGCACAACCACCCGGTGGTGATCGAGGCGATCCAGCAAGTGCTCGCCGATGAACTGCCGCTGCATACCCTGGACCTGACGACGCCGGTCAAGGACCGCTTTGTCCAGGACCTGTTCGGCCTGTTGCCGGCGGCCCTCGCCGCCGAGGCGAAAATCCAGTTCTGCGGGCCCACCGGTACCGATGCGGTGGAGGCGGCGCTCAAGCTGGTCCGCACTGCGACGGGGCGAAGCACGGTCCTGTCGTTCCAGGGCGGTTATCACGGGATGAGCCAGGGCGCGTTGAGCCTGATGGGCAGTCTGGGGCCGAAGAAACCCTTGGGTGCCTTGCTCAGCAATGGCGTGCAGTTCATGCCGTATCCCTACGATTACCGCTGTCCGTTCGGACTGGGCGGTGTGGCGGGCGTCAGGGCCAATCTGCATTACCTGGAAAACCTGCTGAACGATCCGGAGGCCGGCGTGCAGTTGCCGGCGGCCGTCATCGTCGAAGTGGTGCAGGGCGAGGGCGGCGTCATACCGGCCGACCTCGACTGGCTGCGCGGCTTGCGGCGGATCACCGAGCAGGCCGGCGTGGCGCTGATCGTCGATGAAATCCAGAGCGGTTTTGGTCGCACCGGCAAGATGTTTGCCTTCGAGCACGCCGGCATCGTCCCGGACGTGGTCGTGCTGTCCAAGGCCATCGGCGGCAGCCTGCCGCTGGCGGTCGTGGTGTATCGCGACTGGCTGGACACTTGGCTGCCGGGCGCCCATGCCGGTACTTTCCGAGGGAATCAGATGGCCATGGCCGCCGGTTCCGCCGTGATGCGTTATTTGGTGGAGCACAACCTGCCGGCCCACGCGGCCGCCATGGGCGAGCGCTTGAGCGAACATTTGCATATCCTGCAACGGGATTTTCCGCAGTTGGGCGATATTCGCGGTCGTGGCCTGATGCTCGGCGTCGAGCTGGTAGACCCGGCGGGCCAACCGGACACCCAGGGGCATCCACCGGTGCACGCATGCCTGGCGCCACGGTTGCAGCGTGAGTGCCTCAAGCGTGGATTGATCCTGGAACTGGGCGGACGACAAGCAGGCGTGGTGCGGTTCCTGCCGCCCTTGATCATCACGGCGGCGGAAATCGACCGGGTCGCGGAGATTTTCCGGCGCGCCCTCGAAGCCGCCGTGGCCGACGCCTAATTTTCATTCGGCCCGATACGTTCCTTTTCATACCTTGGCTGCGCCCGTGGCGCGGCGAACCTTGAGCAACGACGGAGAAACACCATGACTTCAGTATTCGACCGTGAGGACATCCTCTTCCAGGTCGTGGTCAACCACGAAGAACAGTATTCGATCTGGCCGGACTACAAGGCCGTTCCGGAAGGCTGGCGTACGGTTGGCAAAAGCGGCTTCAAGAAAGAATGCCTGGCGTATATCGAGGAGGTCTGGACCGACATGCGGCCGTTGAGCTTGCGCAAGAAGATGGAAGAGCAGGCGGTTGCGGCTCACTAAATGTTGAAGCTGTGGCAGCAAGGAAGTTTTCCGGGAGGACTGTGGGGAAATACAAATCTTGCAGTCACATAGGGACCCGTGTGGGAGCGAGCTTGCTCGCGATAGCGGCGGATCAGCAACATTGATGCTGACTGATACTCCGCAATCGCGAGCAAGCTCGCTTCCAAAGGGGGCTGGCGTTTATCACCTATTGTTCCACCAGAAAATCAATCAACGCCCGTGCCGCCGCCGGCAATTGCCGATGGGGCGGATAGATGATTGAAAACGCTCTGCTGCGCCCGCCAAAGTCCTCCAGCAATTCCACCAATTCCCCCCGCTCGATCCGCTCCCGGACGATGAATTCATAGGTCTGGCAGATCCCCAATCCGGCCTGTGCCAGGGAAACGATGCCCAGCACGTCGTCGGACACTTGCACATTGCCTGTCGGCAACCATTCCCGGTCTTGCTGGTGTTCGCGGAACAGCCACGGGGCGATGCGTCCGCTACTGGGCATCACGAAGGGCAGGCAGGCGTGGGCTGTCAGTTCGTCGATGCGCCGGGGTGTTCCGGCGCACTCAAGGTATCGCGGTGCGGCCACCACGCAGAGACGAGCGTCTTCCAGCTTGCGGCCGACCAATCCGCTGTCGGGCAGCGGCCCGAGGCGGATCGCCAGGTCATATCCCTCGGCCACCAGGTCGACGTTGCGATTGGTGATGCTCAGCTCGACCCGCACTTGCGGACAAGCCTGGGCGAAACGCGCCAGCAGCGCTGGCAGGCGGTAATGGCCGTAGGTGGTCGGCACGCTGAGGCGCACACGACCGGTCAAGACGCCGTCCTGACCCTGGATACGTCGCTCGGCGTCGTCGATCAAGGCAAAGGCCGAGCGCGACTGTTCCAGATACAAGGTCCCGGCATCGGTCAGGTTCAGTCGGCGAGTCGTGCGCCGCAACAGTTGCACCCCGAGGCGCGCTTCGAGGCGTGAGATGGCACGGCTCAACACTGAAGGCGTGGTGCCCAGCGCCACGGCACCGGCGCTGAGGGTGCCTTTTTCCACGACCGTGACGAAGGCTTCCACGTCGGCCAGATGATCGAATCGACGGGCCATTATTGCCTCCAGAGGCCAAGTGATGTTCCGGGTGGCCAGTTTATCGCCGGTAAGTGCGTCAATACAGTGAGCGCATCTTTTATCGAAACGGAGTCATCATGAAAAAGCTCACTACCTTGGCAACGTCTGTCGTTCTGGCAGGCATCAGCGCCGCGGCCCATGCCGATAATGTGCTCGTGGTTCTGTCGGACTCCGATCATCTGGATCTGAAGAATGGCCAGGTCTTTTCCACAGGGTTCTACCTCAACGAGTTGCTACAGCCGGTGAAACTGTTGCTGGACGCCGGTCACCGCGTGACCTTTGCCACGCCCGAGGGCAAGGCGCCGACCCTGGACCGCTCCTCGGTGGACAAGATGTACTTCAATAACGACGCGGCGGAACTTGCGCGCTACCAGGCGTTGCTGACCCAACTGAACATCACCTCGCCCGAGGATTCACCGGTGATCAGCCTGAGCCGTGTCGAACAGATCGGCCTGGATCGCTTCGATGCCGTGTACGTCCCCGGCGGCCATGCCCCGATGCAGGATTTGCTCACGAGCGCGTCGCTGGGGCGGGTGCTGACGCACTTTCACGAAAAGGGAAAGACCACCGCGCTCGTTTGCCATGGGCCGATCGCCCTGTTGGCGACCCTGCCCGATGCCAACGGCTTCGTCGGCCAGATGAGGGCCAAGGGCCAGGCCTCGGCCCAGTCCGGCTGGATCTACGCGGGCTACAAGATGACGGTCATCAGCAATCAGGAAGAGGAATTGGCCAAAGGACTGCTGGGTGGAGGCGCCATGAAGTTTTATCCGCAGACTGCATTGCAGCAGGCGGGTGGCCAATACAGCAGCAATACCTCGCCGTGGACCTCTCATGTGGTCATGGACCGGGAGTTGATCACCGGCCAGAATCCAGCGTCGGCGCTGGAGGTGGGTCAGGCGTTGGTCGAGCGGTTGAAACGCTGATCCGGGAACATCACGATTCCCCTGTGGGAGCGAGCAAGCTCGCTCCCACAGGTTTTTCCACAGGTTTTAGTGGTTAGCGGGTTTACTTGAACCGCCGCTCCACCCCTTTCTCCACCAGGATCTTCGCCGATATCTCTTCCACGGAAAAATGCGTGGAGTTGATATGGGGAATGTTCTCCCGCCGGAACAGGTTTTCCACCTCGCGCACTTCGAACTCGCACTGGGCGTAGCTTGAGTAACGGCTGTTGGGCTTGCGCTCGTTGCGGATCGCGGTGAGGCGGTCCGGGTCGATGGTCAGGCCGAACAGCTTGTGCTGGTGGGCGCGCAGGGCGCTGGGCAGTTGCAGGCGCTCCATGTCGTCTTCGGTCAACGGATAGTTGGCCGCGCGGATGCCGAATTGCATCGCCATGTACAGGCACGTCGGCGTCTTACCACACCGCGACACACCCACTAGGATCAAGTCGGCCTTGTCGTAATAATGCGTGCGGGCGCCGTCATCGTTGTCCAGCGCGAAGTTGACCGCTTCGATCCGCTCCATGTAGTTGGAGTTGTGGCCAATGGAATGGGACTTGCCCACGGAGTAGGAGGAGTGTTCGCTCAGTTCCTGTTCGAGCGGCGCCAGGAACGTGGAAAAAATGTCGATCATGAAACCATTGGACGTTGCGAGAATCTCACGGATGTCCTGATTGACGATGGTATCGAAGATGATCGGACGAAAACCGTCGTTTTCGGCGGCTTTATTGATTTGTTGTACCATGGCCCGCGCCTTGTCGACGTTGTCTATGTACGGGCGTGTCAGCTTGGTGAAGGTAATGTTTTCGAACTGCGCCAACAGGCTCTGGCCTAGCGTTTCGGCCGTGATGCCGGTGCCGTCGGAGATAAAGAAAGCAGATCGTTTCATTTGCGCCTTGGGCCTTAAGCTAGTGAGCTAGTGACGATTCTTGGATATGATAGGCGCGATTTGCCGGCCGCCCGTGGCCCGCATTCTCACTTATTTTCCAGGTCCAGGCCATATCGCCGGTGAGCGCTCCCCTGGAGCCGCCGGTACCTTGAGCTTTTCCAACACAGTTAGTGGAGAGATCACCTTGGTAGAGTACGTAGTTTCCCTCGATAAGCTCGGCGTCCATGATGTAGAGCATGTGGGGGGCAAGAACGCATCCCTGGGCGAGATGATCAGTAACCTCGCCGGCGCCGGTGTATCGGTGCCAGGTGGCTTCGCCACGACCGCCCAGGCTTATCGTGATTTCCTGGAACTGAGCGGCCTGAACCAGCAGATCCACGATGCGCTCGACGCCCTGGACGTCGATGACGTCAATGCCCTGGCCAAGACCGGTGCCCAGATCCGCCAGTGGATCATGGAAGCCGAATTCCCCGAGAAACTGAACGCCGAGATCCGCACGGCCTTTGCCAAGCTCTCCGAAGGCAACCCCGATGTCGCCGTCGCCGTGCGCTCCTCGGCCACCGCCGAAGACTTGCCGGACGCTTCGTTTGCCGGCCAGCAGGAGACCTTCCTGAACATCCGTGGCGTGGAAAACGTCATCCGGGCCGCCAAGGAAGTCTTCGCCTCCCTTTTCAACGACCGCGCCATTTCCTACCGCGTCCACCAGGGCTTCGACCACAAGCTGGTCGCCCTGTCCGCTGGTGTACAGCGCATGGTCCGCTCCGAAACCGGCACCGCCGGCGTGATGTTCACCCTCGATACCGAGTCGGGCTTTCGCGACGTCGTGTTCATTACCGGTGCCTATGGCCTGGGTGAAACCGTCGTGCAAGGCGCGGTGAACCCCGACGAATTCTATGTCCACAAGGGCACCCTGGAAGCCGGTCGCCCGGCCATCCTGCGCCGCAACCTGGGCAGCAAGGCCATCAAGATGGTCTACGGCGACGAAGCCAAGGCCGGTCGTTCGGTCAAGACTGTCGACGTCGACAAGGCTGATCGCGCACGCTTCTGCCTGACCGACGCTGAAGTCAGCGAGTTGGCCAAGCAGGCGATGATCATCGAGAAGCACTACAAGTGCCCGATGGACATCGAGTGGGCCAAGGACGGTGACGACGGCAAGCTGTACATCGTGCAGGCCCGTCCGGAAACCGTGAAGAGCCGCACCCAGGCCAACGTCATGGAGCGCTACCTGCTCAAGGAAACCGGCACCGTGCTGGTGGAAGGCCGCGCCATCGGCCAGCGTATCGGCGCCGGCAAGGTGCGGATCATCAAGGACGTCTCGGAGATGGACAAGGTCCAGGCCGGCGACGTGCTGGTCTCCGACATGACCGACCCGGACTGGGAACCGGTCATGAAGCGCGCCAGCGCCATCGTCACCAACCGCGGTGGCCGTACCTGTCACGCGGCAATCATCGCCCGTGAGCTGGGTATTCCGGCCGTGGTCGGTTGCGGCAACGCCACCGAGCTGCTCAAGGACGGCCAGGGCGTGACCGTTTCCTGCGCCGAGGGCGACACCGGCTACATCTTCGAAGGTGAGCTGGGCTTCGACATCAAGAAGAACTCCGTGGACGCGATGCCGGAGTTGCCGTTCAAGATCATGATGAACGTCGGCAACCCGGACCGCGCCTTTGACTTCGCGCAGTTGCCGAACGCCGGCGTGGGCCTGGCCCGCCTGGAATTCATCATCAACCGCATGATCGGCGTACACCCCAAGGCATTGCTGAACTACGACGGCCTGCCGCAGGAAATCAAGGACAGCGTCGACAAGCGCATCGCCGGCTACGACGATCCGGTCGGTTTCTACGTCGAGAAGCTGGTGGAAGGTATCAGCACCCTGGCGGCGGCTTTCTGGCCGAAAAAGGTCATCGTGCGCCTGTCGGACTTCAAGTCCAACGAATACGCCAACCTGATCGGTGGCAAGCTCTACGAGCCGGAAGAAGAAAACCCGATGCTGGGCTTCCGCGGTGCTTCGCGCTACATCAGCGAGTCGTTCCGTGACTGCTTCGAACTCGAATGCCGTGCCCTCAAGCGCGTGCGCAACGAGATGGGCCTGACCAACGTGGAAATCATGGTGCCGTTCGTACGGACCCTCGGTGAAGCGAGCCAGGTGGTCGACCTGCTGGCGGAAAACGGCTTGGCCCGTGGCGAGAACGGCCTGCGCGTGATCATGATGTGCGAGCTGCCGTCCAACGCCATCCTGGCCGACGAGTTCCTCGAGTTCTTCGACGGTTTCTCCATCGGTTCCAACGACCTGACCCAGCTGACCCTGGGCCTGGACCGCGACTCCGGGATCATCGCCCACCTGTTCGACGAGCGGAACCCAGCGGTCAAGAAGTTGCTGGCCAACGCCATTGCCGCCTGCAACAAGGCCGGCAAGTACATCGGCATCTGCGGCCAGGGCCCTTCGGACCACCCGGACCTGGCCAAGTGGCTGATGGAGCAGGGTATCGAAAGCGTTTCGTTGAACCCCGATTCCGTGCTGGAGACCTGGTTCTTCCTGGCTGAGGGGCAGGCTGCGGTCTGATCGAGTGAAGGGGCATCACCAGCCCCTTTTTGATTTGAAGTAGGGCGGGCTCCATCTGGAAGCCGCCCTTTTTTGTGCAAGAAGCTTATGCAAAGCAGCAGCAACCTATTTCCTGTCGCCCTGATCAGCGCCGAATGGCGCGGTGATCTGAGCGAAGATGTCTACCGCCTCAAACCCGGCAACAGCCCGGACTACAGCGTCGAACTGGCCGTCACCCGACTGGGCATGGCCGATGCCGGCGAAACCCGTGGTGTCCCGGTGATCCTGTTGCACGGCAGCTTTTCCAACCGACGCTTCTGGTATTCCCCCAAGGGCCTCGGCCTGGGTGCGTACCTGGCACGCCTGGGCTTCGATGTCTGGATTCCCGAGATGCGCGGTCATGGGTTGTCCCAGCGCAACCAGGGCTACCGCAATAACCGCGTGGGCGACTACGCCCGTTATGACTTGCCGGCCATTGGCGCCTTTGTGCGTGAGCAAAGCGGGCAAGTGCCGCACTGGATCGGTCATTCCCTGGGCGGCATTACCCTGGCCGCTGCCTTGGGCGGTCACTATCTGGGCGAGCCTGCCGTGGCGTCGGCTGCGTTCTTCGGGGCCCAGGTCAGTCGTACGTACTGGCCGCTGAAAATCCCGCCGGTGGAATGGAGCGGGCGTTTCATCCTCAAGCGTTTCGCGCATTTGTCCGGTTCCAGGCTCAAGCGTGGTCCGGAAGATGAACCCATCGGCCTGGCCCTGGAGAGCCTGCGCTGGTATGGCCTGTTCGGGCGTTTTGGTGATGCCGAGAAAAATTGGTGGGCGGGCCTCGCCGACGTGCAGGTGCCGGTATTGGCGGTGAGCGCCGCCGGTGATCAGCAGGATCCGACCTGGGCCTGCCGCAAACTGTTCGACCAGATCGGTTCCGAGCACAAGCAATTTGTCTGCCTCGGGCGCGAGCAAGGCTTCGGCGGTGATTTCGGCCACGTCGAAATGCTCGTCAGCAAGGCCGCGCAAGCCGAGGTCTGGCCGCTGGTGGCGCGATGGCTGGAAAATCAAGGTGCGGCATTGCTGGCGGACCAGCCGCGCCTGGCCGAGGCCGTTTGACGCGAAGGCTCTGACGGGGGCATTTCGCTCTTGTCAGCTTGCGGCTAAGATATGACGCGTTCCGCTGTTCTGGTCACAAACGGCGGTTCACTTCAGCCCGACGTTCCAGTCCATACAGGAGTTGTTCGATGAACCATTACCTCACGCCTGACCTGTGCGATGCCTATCCGGACCTCGTGCAAGTAGTGGAACCGATGTTCAGCAATTTCGGCGGTCGCGATTCCTTCGGCGGCGAGATCGTGACCATCAAGTGTTTCGAAGACAACTCGCTGGTCAAGGAGCAGGTTGAACTCGATGGCAAGGGCAAGGTGCTGGTCGTCGACGGCGGCGGCTCCCTGCGTCGGGCGCTGCTGGGCGACATGCTGGCCGAAAAGGCCGCGAAAAACGGCTGGGAAGGGCTGGTGATCTACGGTTGCATTCGCGACGTCGACGTCATTGCCCAGACCGACCTCGGCGTCCAGGCCCTGGCCAGCCACCCAATGAAGACCGACAAGCGCGGCATCGGTGATCTCAATGTGGTTGTTACCTTCGCTGGCGTGACGTTCCGTCCGGGCGAATATGTCTACGCGGACAACAACGGCGTGATTGTCTCGCCAAGCCCGCTGAAGATGCCTGAATAAAGCACCAAAGCCATAAGGGATGAGGATGTTCGAGGAAGAAAACGCGCAATGGGGGCTGGTGCACGCCCTGGTGCTGGATGGTAAAGGTGGCGCGCGTTCGATAGCCCGGACCGAACTTGACGATCTGCAGTTGCAGGCCCATGAAAGCCTGTGGCTGCACTGGGATCGCAGTCATCCGCAAACCCATGCGTGGTTGCGCAAATCCAGTGGCTTGAGTGAATTCAACTGCGACCTGCTGCTTGAAGAAAACACCCGGCCGCGACTGCTGCCCCTGCCCAACGCCGAATTGCTGCTTTTTTTGCGCGGGATCAACCTCAATCCAGGGGCCGAGCCGGAAGACATGGTATCGGTGCGCATCTTCGCCGCGGCTCAGCGGGTGATATCCCTGCGGCTGCGCCCATTGCGCGCCACCGATGAGCTGCTGGCCGAGCTGTCCGAGGGCAAGGGCCCCAGGACTGCTTCGGAACTCATCCTTTATATGGCGCAATACCTGACCAATAAGGTGCAGGACCTGGTGACGTGCCTGTCCGAAATCGTCGACACCGAGGAAGAAAAACTCGATACCGACGAACGGTATACGCCGGAGCACGACGCCATTCTTCACATCCGTCGAAGGGCGGCCGGGCTCAAGCGATTCCTGGCGCCGCAGCGGGATATTTTCGGCCAGATGTCGCGGATCAAGTTGCCCTGGTTCGTCGAGGACGACGGTGATTACTGGAATGAATTGAACAACAGCCTGACCCGCTACCTCGAGGAGCTGGAATTGACTCGGGAGCGCGTGGGGCTCGTGTTGGAGGCCGAGGACCGGCGTCTCTCGGTGCGCATGAACCGCACTATGTATCGCTTCGGCATCATCACCGGGATCTTCCTGCCGATGAGTTTTCTCACCGGGCTGCTCGGCATCAATGTCGGCGGCATTCCGTTTTCCGAAAGCCCATACGGGTTCCTGGTCGCCTGCCTGCTGATGGTCTGCGTGGCCATGGGTCAATGGTGGCTGTTTCGCCGCTTGCGGTGGGTGTGATGGGGTTTCATGTGACCCGACGAAAACTGATCGCGTCTTCCACAGACATCACGAGAGGTGCGTATGCACGATCCGTTTGAACAGTCTCTGCGCGACATGCTCAAGGCCTCGCCGTCCAGCCGGGACGACGATGCATGCCTGGGCCGTGTACTCAAAACCGCCAACCGCCAGGTCGGCGCCGGCGACTTGTTCAGCCTGCTGGGCCGTTGGTTGCCCGCGCTGATGATCGCCCTGAACAACGGGTCGGCCCACGTCTCGCCGGTTTCCCGTCGTAAACCCGTTACTCGCACCGCTGATAAGGCTGACTGAATATGGAACTTGATCTCTGGACTCAGAGCCTCGTCACGGCAATGACTGCGTTGTGGACCAAGATAGCTAACTTCATCCCCAATCTCTTTGGCGCCCTGGTGGTGCTGTTGTTGGGTTTCGTCGTGGCCAAGCTGCTGGACACGCTATTGTCCAAGCTGCTCGCCAAGCTGGGCCTCGATCGCCTGATGGGTGGCACCGGGCTGACCAAGCTCCTGTCCCGTGGCGGCATCCAGGTCCCGATCTCCACGCTGGTGGGCAAGATCGTCTATTGGTTCGTGCTGCTTATATTCCTGGTTTCCGCGGCTGAGTCCCTGGGCCTGGAGCGCGTTTCAGCGACCCTGGACATGCTTGCGCTGTACTTGCCGAAGGTCTTCGGCGCGGCCCTGGTGTTACTGGTGGGCGTTCTCTTGGCGCAACTGGCCAACGGCCTGGTGCGCGGCGCTGCAGAGGGTGTGGGGCTGGACTATGCTTCGGGACTCGGGCGAATCGCCCAGGGCCTGGTCATTATCATCAGTATTTCGGTCGCGATCAGCCAGTTGGAGGTCAAGACTGACCTGCTCAACCATGTGATCGTGATTGTCTTGATTACCGTTGGTCTGGCGGTTGCGCTGGCCATGGGGTTGGGAAGCCGGGAAATCGCCGGCCAGATTCTCGCGGGAATCTATGTGCGTGAGCTGTATGAGGTTGGGCAACAAGTGCGTGTTGGAGAGGTCGAAGGCCAGATCGAAGAGATTGGCACGGTGAAGACCACATTGCTGACCGAGGAGGGCGAGCTGGTGTCGCTTTCCAATCGGATTCTGCTGGAACAGCATGTGAGTAGCCGCTAACCCGGCAAACCCTGCTAATGTATGCCGCCGCAAAATGCCTGCTATCGCAGGCTGCGGCGCACATTGACCTAAACTGTCGGCCCGACTTGTTTTGAACAAACCCCAATCGCTATCCACGCGCTACGACCCCCGTGATCTCTCCGATGAGGAGTTGGTCGCGCGCGCGCATACGGAGCTGTTTCACGTAACACGCGCTTACGAAGAGCTGATGCGCCGTTACCAACGAACATTATTTAATGTTTGTGCACGGTATCTTGGGAACGATCGCGATGCTGATGATGTCTGTCAGGAGGTGATGTTGAAGGTGCTGTACGGCTTGAAGAACTTCGAGGGGAAATCGAAGTTCAAGACGTGGCTATATAGCATCACTTACAACGAATGCATCACGCAGTATCGCAAGGAACGGCGAAAGCGTCGGTTAATGGACGCGTTGAGCCTTGACCCCCTTGAGGAAGCGTCTGAAGAAAAGGCGCCCAAGCCCGAGGAAAAGGGTGGGCTCGATCGCTGGCTGGTTTATGTGAACCCGATCGATCGGGAGATTCTGGTGCTACGTTTTGTCGCAGAACTGGAATTCCAAGAGATCGCAGACATAATGCATATGGGTTTGAGCGCGACAAAAATGCGTTACAAGCGCGCGCTCGATAAGCTGCGTGAGAAATTTGCAGGCATTGCCGAAACTTAGTTCGGTGCAAATATCTCTTACGTGTAGGCAAGTTCTGATAGACTTGCCGCCGAGTTGTCCCCCGGTTTGCGGGACTGCTTCACAATCACCAGATGGGGATTTAACGGATGAAACTGAAAAACACCTTGGGCTTTGCCATTGGTTCTTTGATTGCTGCCACTTCTTTCGGCGCTCTGGCACAAGGCCAAGGCGCAGTTGAAATCGAAGGCTTCGCCAAGAAAGAAATGTTCGACAGCGCTCGTGATTTCAAGAACAACGGCAACCTGTTCGGCGGTTCGGTTGGTTACTTCCTGACCGACGACGTTGAACTGCGTCTGGCCTACGACGAAGTGCACAACGCACGTACTGAAGACGGCACCAACGTCAAGGGCGCCAACACCGCTCTGGACGCTCTGTACCACTTCAACAACCCAGGCGACATGCTGCGTCCTTACGTCTCTGCCGGTTTCTCCGACCAGAGCATCGACCAGAACGGTAGCAACAGTCGTAACCGTTCTACCTTCGCCAACGTTGGTGGCGGCGCCAAGCTGTATTTCACCGACAACTTCTACGCCCGTGCCGGCGTTGAAGCTCAGTACAACATCGACCAGGGCGACACCGAGTGGGCTCCTAGCGTCGGTATCGGTGTGAACTTCGGTGGCGGCTCCAAGCCTGCTGCTGCTCCAGTTCCAGCTCCGGCTGAAGTCTGCTCCGACAGCGACAACGATGGCGTGTGCGACAACGTCGACAAGTGCCCTGACACCCCAGCCAACGTAACTGTTGACGCTGATGGCTGCCCAGCTGTTGCTGAAGTCGTACGTGTTGAGCTGGACGTCAAGTTCGACTTCGACAAGTCTGTTGTTAAAGAAAACAGCTACGGCGACATCAAGAACCTGGCTGATTTCATGAAGCAGTACCCATCCACCAGCACCACTGTTGAAGGTCACACTGACTCCGTCGGTCCTGACGCTTACAACCAGAAGCTGTCTGAGCGTCGTGCAAACGCCGTCAAGCAAGTTCTGACCAACCAGTACGGTGTTGAATCGTCCCGCGTTCAGTCTGTTGGCTACGGCGAATCCCGCCCAGTAGCTGACAACGCCACTGACGCTGGTCGTGCAGTTAACCGTCGCGTAGAAGCGCAGGTTGAAGCCCAAGCTAAGTAATTAGCCCGAAGCTTTGGAAAAACCCGGCCTAGGCCGGGTTTTTCTTTGCCTGCGATTTATGGAGATCCGGGGGGGGAAGCACAAGACCTGTGGGAGCGAGCTTGCTCGCGATGGCGGTCTGATGGCTTGATCGGGTACATATCCGTTGCTGCGGTAACGGCTACTTAGGGTTCCGCCCTTACGGCGGGTCACTTTTTTCAGACGCCAAAAAAGTAACCAAAAAGGCTTTGCCCCACCACTCGGTGCCTCGCCTAGGCTCGGCATGCCCTCTCTCCGGCATTGCTCCGTGGGCCCGCCGCGAAGGGCCATCCATGGCCCAGCGCGGCTAACCCGGCATCCATGCCGGATTGCCCACTCCACAATGCCTGCGTTCGGCCAGCGTGGTTAACGGGGCCTCCAGATCAAAAGCAAAAGCGAGGCGGCCTGAGAGCCGACCTGGCTCTTTCGGTCGTACACCCATCTTATCTGTGGGAGCAAAGCTTGCTCGCGATGGCGGCCTGGCAGCCGACCTGGCTCTTCGGTCATACCCCGTTCCAATTGTGGGAGCGAGCCTGCTCGCGATGGAGGTGTGTCAGTCAATGCATGTCTAACTGAACCATCGTCATCGCGAGCAAGCTTTGCTCCCACAGATCTGATGGGTGTCTGCTAGAGGGCGCAAACCTGGGTCCAAGCCGGCGGTGAGGCGGCCAATTCGGCTGCTTCGGCCACGGCGCCAATCACCAGTATCGCCGGGCTCTTGAGCTGGAAGGCGCTGGCAGCGGCTTCCATCGAGGCCAGGTCGCTGCGGCAGTCACGCTGGTGGGGCAGGGAGGCGTTTTCGATCATGGCGACAGGTGTGTCCGCCGCCAGGCCACCGGCCAGCAATTGCTCACGAATCTCGCTCAGTTTCGCCACGCCCATGTACACCACCAGCGTCGTACCGCTTTGCGCCAAGGCTTGCCAGTTCAGGCTGCTGCCGTCCTGGGTGTGGGCCGTAACCAGGGTCACGCCCCGGGCAATGCCGCGCAAGGTCAGCGGAATGTCGCATTGGGTGGCTCCGGCAAGGCCGGCGGTGATGCCATTGACCATTTCCACTTCGACACCCTGCTCGCGTAGCCACTGCGCCTCTTCACCGCCCCGGCCGAAAATGCACGGATCGCCGCCCTTGAGGCGCACGACGCATTTGCCTTGGCGCGCATAACGCAGCATCAACCGGTGAATGAACGCCTGTGGCGTGGAACGGCAGCCGCCGCGCTTGCCCACAGCGATGACGCGCGCAGCGGGGCAATGCTCCAGCACCGCGGCATTGACCAGATCGTCGATCAGCACCACGTCAGCCTCGCCCAAGGCGCGCACGGCTTTGAGGGTCAGCAATTCAGGGTCGCCGGGACCTGCACCTACCAGCCAGACTTTTGCGTTCATAGTGTTTTCCTCACGAGATAGCCGCCATCGGTTGCGCGGAGGCAACCAGCAGGCGCTTGATTTCCGGTACGCAGGAACCGCACTGCATGCCGCAGCCCAGTTCTTTTTTCAGGCCCTGCAAATCCAGGCCGCGCTCGATACCCGCGCAAACCGCGCGCTGGCTGACATTCATGCAGTTGCACAGGGTTTTCCCGCCACCCATGGTGGCGCCGGTGTTGCCCGGCGGCGCGCTCAACGGCGCCAGCAGCCAGCGCCGCAGTTGCTCATCGGCACGACCTTCCAGCCAGAGGTTCTGCAGCCAGTGCCGGGCCAGGGTTTCACCGGCCAGGCGAATGGCAGTGATGCGTCCGTTTTCGATCCGCACCCGCTTGCCGATGGCGCGACGTGGGTCGTCATAGGCCAAGACAGGCCCGTCGATAAGGCCGAGCTGTTCGTCAATCGCCTGTAGCAGTTGCGGTTCGGGTGCGACGGCGCTGGCGGCGCGAATCAGCAGCGCGGGACGTTCGCGACCGGTGAGGCTAAGGCTGACGTAGGAAAACGCCTCGCACAGGGGGCGCAGGGCCTCCAGATGCTGTTGAACATCACCTTCGATCAGGGCGAAAAGCTGCCAGGGCAGGTTCACCGGTTCCAGGCGTACCCCGCTGTGTTTGAGCTCCGGCTGTTTTGACAACGGGTCGAATGCCGGTTGAGTCAGGGTATTGACCCCGCCCTTGAGAAACCGGTCACCCCAATGCATGGGCAGGAAGGCCTGTCCGGGGCGTACGCTTTCATCGCTGTCTACCGCCACGACCAGGCTGCCGCGACGGCTCTTGAGACTGACCAGGTCACCGGTTTGCAGGCGATGGCGAACCAAATCGTCGGGATGCAGGCTAAGCACTGCTTCGTTCACATGGCCAAACAACTGCGCAGCGGTTCCGGTGCGGCTCATGCCGTGCCATTGGTCTCGCAGGCGACCCGTATTCAGCGTCAAGGGATAGCGCGCGTCACGCAGTTCCTTGGCGGCGCGATAAGGGTCGGCGACAAATCGGGCACGGCCGCTTTCGGTAGGAAAAATCCCATCCACGTACAAGCGGGCAGTGCCGACCGTGGCGCCGTCGCGGAAAGGCCATTGCTGGGGACCGAGCTGATCGATCAGCGCATGGCTGATACCGGACAGATCCAAGTCACGACCACGGGTCAATTGCTTGTATTCATCGAACAGCTGGGCTGGGGTTTCAAAGGCGAAGAGGCTGGGCAGGTCCGGGCGCAGGCGTTTCTCCAGGCGTTGTGCGAAATCCACGGTGATGGCCCAGTCCGGTCGCGCTTCACCCGGTGCGTTGATTGCCCGGCGCACGTGGGAAATGCGCCGCTCGGAGTTGGTCACCGAACCTTCTTTTTCGCCCCAGCTGGCTGCGGGCAGCAGCAGGTCGGCGAACGCGGCGGTCTCGGTGGTGCGAAAGGCTTCCTGCAATACCACGAACGGGCAGGCTTGCAGGGCTTCGCGCACGGCGGCCTGGTCCGGCATCGATTGGGCCGGGTTGGTGCAGGCGATCCACAGGGCCTTGATCTTGCCGCTGCGCACTTGTTCGAACAATTCGATGGCGCTCAAACCGGTGGTCGCGGGCAGTTGGTCAACGCCCCAGTAATCGGCCACTTCAGCGCGATGTTCCGGGCTGGCGGCTTCGCGATGGCCTGGCAGCAGGTTCGACAGGCTGCCGGTTTCGCGCCCGCCCATGGCGTTGGGCTGGCCGGTCAACGAGAACGGTCCCGCGCCCGGCCGGCCGATTTGGCCGGTGGCCAGGTGCAGATTGATCAGCGCGCTGTTTTTCGCGCTGCCGGCGGTGGACTGGTTCAGGCCCATGCACCACAACGACAGGAAACTGGGCGATGTGCCGACCCATTCGGCGCATTGGTGCAGCTGCTCGACGCTGATGCCGCAGAGCTGGGCAACCATGGCAGGCGTGTAGTCGCGCACCAGATTCTTCAAATCGGCAAGGCCTTCGGTGTGGGCTTTGATGAAACTGCGATCGATCCAGTCTTCCCACAGCAGCAAATGCAAAATCCCATGGAACAGCGCGACATCGGTGCCCGGGAGGATCGCCAGGTGCAGGTCCGCCAGGTCGCAGGTGTCGGTGCGCCGGGGGTCGATGACGATGATTTTCATCTCAGGCCGGCGGGATTTTGCTTCTTCGAGGCGACGAAACAGGATCGGATGGGCGTAGGCCATGTTGCTGCCGACGATCATCACACAATCGCTCAGTTCCAGGTCTTCATAACTGCAAGGCGGGGCGTCGGCGCCGAGGCTGCGCTTGTAGCCCACCACGGCGGAGGACATGCACAGCCGCGAGTTACTGTCGATGTTGTTGGTGCCCACCAGGGCCCGGGCGAGTTTATTGAAGGCGTAGTAGTCCTCGGTCAGCAGCTGGCCGGAGATGTAGAACGCCACGCTGTCGGGGCCGTGCTCGGCAATCGTCTCGGCGAAAATAGTGGCGGCATGGTCCAGGGCGCTGTCCCAGTCGGTGCGAGCCCGAGCCAGGCCTTTGCCCAGGCGCAGCTCGGGGTAAAGGGCGCGTGCGGCGAGGTCGCCGGTCAAGTGCAGGGTCGAGCCCTTGCTGCACAATTTGCCGAAGTTGGCCGGGTGGCTGGGATCGCCGCTGACGCCGAGGATGCGCTCGCCGTCATGCTCGATCAACACGCCGCAACCGACCCCGCAGTAGCAGCAGGTCGAGGCTGTGGTCTGGCGGCTCATGAGCTTGCTTCCCGCAGGGCCAGCATCACGCGGCCGTTTTCGACCCGGGCCGAGTGGTGATGGGCGCAACCCACGTCCGGGGCTTGGGCCAGGCCGGTTTCCAGATCGATCTGCCAGTTATGCAGCGGGCAGGCCACGCGCTTGCCGTAGATCAGGCCCTGGGACAATGGACCTCCCTTGTGCGGGCAGCGGTCGTCGAGTGCGAAAACTTCATCGTCGCTGGTACGAAAAATCGCAATATCGCCCTTTGGCCCCTGGATGATCCGGGAACCCAGGGCATTTATCTCGTCCAACGCGCAGATATCCAGCCAGTTCATGCCGGCACCTCCAGGTTCTTCACGGGGATGACCTCGAACTCTTTCTTCAGTTGGGGCTGCTCCAGGCGCTGTTTCCATGGGTCTTGTTCCAGCGACAAGGAAAACTTCAATCGCTCGTGGAGCGCTTTGCGCCGCTCCGGGTCTTCCAGCACGGCTTTCTTGATGTGCTCCATGCCGACCCGCTGCATGTAGTGCACGGTGCGTTCAAGGTAAAAGGCTTCCTCGCGGTACAGCTGCAAGAAGGCGCCGTTGTATTCGCGCACTTCTTCGGCGGTCTTGAGTTTGACGAAGAACTCGGCGACTTCGGTCTTGATCCCGCCGTTGCCGCCGATGTACATCTCCCATCCGGAATCGACGCCGATGATGCCGACGTCTTTGATGCCCGCTTCCGAGCAGTTGCGTGGGCAACCGGAGACGGCCAGTTTCACTTTGTGCGGGGACCACATGTTGAACAGGTCGTGCTCAAGCTCGATGCCCAACTGCGTGGAGTTCTGCGTGCCAAAGCGGCAGAACTCGCTGCCGACGCAGGTCTTCACGGTGCGGATGGATTTGCCGTAGGCGTGGCCGGATGGCATGTCGAGATCTTTCCAGACGCCGGGCAGGTCTTGTTTCTTGATCCCCAGCAAATCGATGCGCTGGCCACCGGTGACCTTGACCATAGGCACGTTGTATTTGTCGGCCACGTCGGCAATGCGCCGCAGTTCCGAAGGGTTGGTCACGCCGCCCCACATCCGCGGGACCACTGAGTAGGTGCCGTCTTTCTGGATGTTGGCGTGGGCGCGTTCGTTGATCAGGCGCGACTGCGGGTCGTCGTGGGCTTCACCGGGCCAGGTGGAAATCAGGTAGTAGTTCAGGGCGGGGCGGCAGGTGGCGCAGCCGTTCGGGGTGCGCCAGTTCAAGTAGCCCATTGCCCCGGCGATGGTCAGCAGATGCTGGTCGCGGATTGCCTGGCGAATCTGGCCGTGATTGAGATCGCTGCAACCGCAGATGGCTTTTTCGCTTTTCGGCTTGACGTCCGCTGCGCCGCCCACGGTGTTGATCAGAATCTGCTCCACCAGGCCGGCGCAGGAGCCACAGGAACTGGCGGCCTTGGTGTGTTTTTTCACATCGTCAACGCTGAACAACCCATGTTCCTGGATGGCCTTGACGATGGTGCCCTTGCACACGCCGTTGCAGCCGCAGACTTCGGCGGTGTCGGCCATGCTCATGGCTTTGTCCTGACCCTGGTGACCTACGTCACCAAGTGCGTTTTCTCCAAACATCAGGTGATCGCGGATCTCACTGATGCCATGGTTCTCACGGATCTGGCGGAAATACCAACCACCGTCCGCGGTATCGCCGTACAGACAGGCGCCGACCAGCACGTCGTCCTTGATCACCAGTTTTTTGTAGACGCCGCCGATCGGGTCGGAAAGGGTGATGGTCTCGGTGCCTTCGCCACCCATGAAATCCCCGGCGGAAAACAGGTCGATGCCGGTGACTTTCAACTTGGTCGACGTGACCGAGCCCTTGTAAGTGGCGAAGCCCAGTTGCGCGAGGTGATTGGCGCAGACCTTGGCTTGTTCGAACAACGGCGCCACCAAGCCATAAGCCGTGCCACGGTGGCTGGCGCATTCGCCGATGGCATAGACGCGCGGATCGTAGGTTTGCATCGTGTCGTTGACCAGGATCCCGCGGTTGCAGGGGATGCCGGATTTTTCCGCCAGTTCGGTGTTGGGGCGGATGCCGGCGGCCATCACGACCAGGTCGGCGGGGATGATGTCGCCGTTCTTGAACTGTACCGAGCCGACCCGGCCATTGCCGGCGTCGTGCAGGGCCTGGGTCTGTTCACAGAGGCGGAATTTCAAGCCACGGCTTTCCAGGGCGGTTTGCAGCAACTGACCGCTGGTCTTGTCCAGTTGCCGTTCCAAAAGCCATTCGCCGATGTGCACGACGGTCACGTCCATGCCGCGAAGCTTCAAGCCGTTGGCGGCTTCCAGGCCCAGCAGGCCGCCGCCGATGACCACCGCGTGCTTATGGGTCTTGGCAGTGTCGATCATCGCTTGGGTGTCGGCGATGTCGCGGTAGCCGATCACACCGTCCAGGGTGTTGCCGGGGATCGGCAAGATGAACGGCGTGGAGCCGGTGGCGATGAGCAGGCGGTCGTATTCGGCTTCGCTGCCGTCCTCGGCGATGACCCGGCGCTTGACCCGGTCGATTTCCACCACCTTGCGGTTGAGCAACAGCTTGATGTTGTTGTCCAGGTACCAGCTCAGGTCGTTGAGCACGATTTCTTCGAACGTTTGCTCACCGGCCAGCACCGGCGAGAGCAGGATGCGGTTGTAGTTGGTGTGGGGCTCGGCGCCGAACACCGTGATGTCGTACAGCTCGTTGCTCAGCTTGAGCAGTTCCTCAAGGGTTCGAACCCCGGCCATGCCGTTGCCGATCATTACCAGTTTGAGTTTTTTCATCAGGGTTCTCCGCAAGCTCAGGCCTGTTCATCACGGCGGTCAGGCTGGCTCGGCAATTTTTTCGAAAACAAAAAAGGCGTCCCGCTAGCAAGCTAGCGAGGACGCCTTTGTCCTGGTCCCGTTCTCTCGGGAAGCACCGCCTTCATCGTTGGAGGCGTTGCTGTATGTAGGGTGAGAGAGGTCATGCAGTGGTTGTGCCAAGTGGCTCGAAGGCGCGAATTTATTGAGCGGCGGGCTGGTTGAGCGGATTGGGGAGGGATTTATTGCACCGAATCAAAGCGTGTTGCCCGGTAATGGAGCGTGGCAGCTGGTAGCTTGCTCGCGATGGGCGCGACCGGATCTCACCCATGAAACACCAGGAACAGCAACACAATATTCACCACCAACGACCCCAGCGCCAAGGTCCGCCAGACCTTCAGCGGCTCGCGTTCCAGCAGCGGCCGGGGCCTTACGCTCAAGCTGCGGCGCTCGCCCTGTTCCAGCAGCAATAACCATTCTTCGGCGGTTTCAAAGCGCTGAGCCGGGTCTGCCGCCACGGCACGTTCCAGGCTCTGCCCAAGCCATTCGGGCAAGTCCGGTCGATATCGATTGGCGGTCACCGGCACGCCAAAGCGCGGTCGCTGGAAGGCTTCGATTTCGCCGTAGGGATAATGCCCGGTCAGCAGGTAATACAGCGTCACACCGACGGCGTACAAATCCTGCTGCGCCGTAGGCAATGTGCCGCCGAATGCCTCCGGAGCGATGTAGCTGGGCGTGCCGGGCAAGACGTTGGCCTGGTCTTCGGACAGGCCCGGGCAGTACGCCAAGCCGAAATCCAGCAAGCGCAATTCGCCGTCGTCGCCCAGGTGCAGGTTTTCCGGCTTGATGTCGCGGTGATAAATCTGCCGTCGATGCAGCAGGCCCACCGCTCGCACCAGGCGTTGTGCCAAGTCCTGCCATTGGGCCAGGGGCAGCGGCCCGCCCTGGTTGAACAGCTCGGCCAGCGTCGCGCCCGGGTATTCGCGCATCACGTAGTACAAATGTTGACGTTGGGGAAGGCCATGCACTTCGGGGAATTGCCTGCCCGCGACCCGCTTGAGAAACCATTCCTCCGAGAGCAGCGCTTGCCCGGCCCGGGTGTCGTCCCGTAGCTGCGCGGGAAGGGTTTTCAGTAGCCAGGGCTGGCCTTGGCCGTCACGTACTCGATAGAGCAATGATTGCTGGCTTTGGCCCAGTGCACCTTCGATCTGCCAGCCTTCGAACGTCTGGCCCGCCTTCAGCGCAGGGGGCAAAGGCCACTGCTGCAATTGGATCAGCGCGTCGCCGATGCTGGCTTCGCCCACCGCATCGACCCGCACCAGCAGCGCGCTGGCGTTGTCCTGGCTGCCGGCCAGGTGCGCGGCGTTGACCAGCGTCTGCGCGGCGAGGTCCAGGTCCGGTTGGTCGCGAAGGATACCGGCGATGGCCGTGTCCCCCAGGACCGCCCAGACACCGTCACTGAGCAAGACGAAGGTTTCGTCTTCGCGCAGTTCGCCGTCGAGGAAGTCGAGGATCAAGTGTTGATCCAGTCCCAGGGCACGCTTGAGCACGTGTTGCATGCCTTGCTGTTCCCAGACGTGGTCTTCACTGACGCGTTGCAGGTGATCGCCGTGCCAGCGGTAGACCCGGCAATCGCCGACGTGGGCCAGCGTAAAACGCCGGCCCCGCAATACAAGGGCGCTGACGGTGGTAAGCAGCGGCTGCCCGCCACCGTTGGCTTGCAGCCAGCGGTTCTGCGCGGACAATAGCCGGTCGAGCGCCTGGGCCACGCCCCAGGTTTGCGGCGTGGCGTAGTAGTCCAGCGCCAATGCCTGCAGAGTCGAACGGGCGGCCAGCCCGCCATCGGCGCATTGGCTCACGCCGTCGGCGATGGCGAACAGGTAACCCTTGCTGGCGGCCAGGGCCGGGGCAGGGGTGACCAGGCGCAGGGCGTCCTGGTTTTCCTCCCGTGGGCCGATGGCGCTGGCTTCGGCGAAACTCAATTGCAAGCTCATGGTTGGTTGTTATACCCGCGCGGCAGTGACGGCGGCCGAACCCCAAGTGGTTCTCCAGCGACGCTTGACGCCATGCAGGCCGAACCAGGCCAGCACACCGAGGCTGGCGAACAACCACAGCGCCAGTTGATAGCTGCCGGTGCTCTGCTTGATCGCGCCCATGCCCGCCGCCAGGGCGAAACCGCCAATGCCGCCGGCCATGCCGATCAGTCCGGTCATCACACCGATTTCGCGACGGAAGCGTTGGGGCACCAGTTGGAACACCGCGCCGTTGCCCGCACCCAAACCGAGCATGGTGCAGACGAACAGTGCCAGTGCCGCGTAGGAGCTCGGCAGGTTGAAGCCCACTGCGGCGATGCAGACGGCCGCGACGGTGTACATGCCGAGCAAGGTGCGGATGCCGCCGAAACGGTCCGCCAGGGCGCCACCCAGTGGGCGCATCAGGCTGCCACCGAAGACGCAGGCGGCGGTGTAGTAGCCGGCGGTGACCGGGCTCAGGCCGTATTGGTCATTGAAATAGCCGGGCAGGGCGCTGGCCAGGCCGATGAAGCCGCCGAAGGTCACGCTGTAGAAGAACATGAACCACCAGCTGTCACGGTCGCCCAGGGCCTTGAGGTAGTCGGCCATGGATTTGGCTTTTGGTCGCTCGGGGGCGTTCTTGGCCAGCCAGGCGAAGAGAACCAGGGTCAGCACCAGCGGGATCAGCGCGAAGCCGAACACGTTGCTCCAGCCGAAGGCCACGGCCATGACCGGTGCAATCAATGCTGCGAGCACGGTGCCCGAGTTGCCGGCGCCGGCAATACCCATGGCCTTGCCCTGATGCTGTGGCGGATACCACTGGGACGCCAGCGGCAGGGCCACGGCGAATGAAGCACCGGCCACGCCGAGGAACAGGCCCAGCAGCAGCGCTTGTTCGTAGCTGTGGATGCCGAGTTTCCAGGCGCAGAACAGCGCACCGATGACGATCACCTGGCCGACCATGCCGGCGGTCTTTGGTGAAATCCGGTCGGCCAACAGGCCCATGAACAGGCGCAGCACGGCGCCGGCCAGGATCGGCGTGGCGACCATCAGGCCGCGTTGCTGGGTAGTCAGGTGCAGGTCGGCAGAGATCTGCACCGCCAGTGGGCCGAGTAGGTACCAGACCATGAAACTCAGATCGAAATAAAGGAAGGCCGCGAACAGTGTCGGGGTGTGGCCGGATTTCCAGAAGCTTGAATTCATCGCGCACCTCAGCTGTAAAAGTCTCGAGAAATGAGTCAGTGCTTTGAGCAGTGCGCCGCCTGTGGTCGCACCACCGGTCCCGCAGGACCAAAACAAAAAAACGCCGCAACCCGGATCGCCAGAGAGGCAAGTAGGGTGTGCGACGTCTTTGTCGTAGGTGGGGCAACCGCCGTTGGTTACCTGTGGGATTGCTTAAGCGAGATCTGTGCCAACCTGCCAGATAGGGGCAGGCCAGGCGCTGAAAGGTTTTCAGCCGAGCAGCTCATTCATCGCGATAATCTGCTCAGCCACCTGGATCAGCTTCTGCTGGCGGCTCATCGCCTGTCGGCGCATCAGGGTGTAGGCCTGTTCCTCGTTGCATTCCTTCATCTTCATCAGCATGCCCTTGGCCAGTTCGATGCGCTTGCGTTCGGCCAGTTGCTGGTCCCGGGCCAGGAGCTGGGCACGCAACGCCTGGTCGCTCTCGAAACGGGCCATGGCCACGTCGAGGATCGGCTGCAGGCGCGCGGCGTGGATGCCTTCGACGATATAGGCGCTGACACCTGACTTGATGGCCTGGCGCATCACATCCGGATCGTGCTCATCGGTAAACATGACGATCGGTCGCGGCTGGTCGCGACTGACCAGCACCACTTGCTCCATCACATCGCGTCCGGGTGACTCGGTATCGATCAGGATCACGTCAGGACGCACTGTTTCGACGCGCGCCGGCAGGTCGATGGTCAGGCCGGATTCGTCGATCACTTCGAAGCCGGCTTCAATCAGGGCCGCTTTCAGGCGACCGACTTTTTTCGCGGTGTCGTTGATCAGCAGGATACGCAGCATGGTCGTGGCTCCTGTCAGCGGCTGGCGAGAAGGGGAGCCGCATCGCTCAAGGCGTGCAGTTTGAAGCTGCGGGCGTACCCGGCCGGATCCGAACCGTCCCAAATGGTGCCGTCGATCAGTTGGCTGCTGCGCATGTCCTGGCCTGGGGAGGTTATGCCCAGCGCCGCTGCGGCTTCACGGTACAGCTGGAGCTGCTGCACCTGGCGGGCGACGCCCAGGTAGTCCGGGTCTTCGCGCAACAGGCCCCAGCGGCGGAACTGGGTCATGAACCACATGCCATCGGACAAGTACGGCAGGTTCACCTCGCCGCCCCCGTGGAAGCGCATGGCATGGGGATCCTGCCAACTGTTGCCCAGGCCGTCGGCGTAGGTGCCCAGCAGGCGCGGCTCGATGCAGTCCAGCGGGGCGTCGAGGTATTCGGGAGCACTCAGCAGTTGTGCGGTGCTGCGACGGTTCTCCTCGCTTTGCTCGATGAAGCGGCTGGCTTCGAGGATCGCCATCACCAGCGCCCGGGCGGTGTTGGGGTATTGCTCGACGAACGCCCGGGTGCAGCCCAGGACTTTTTCTGGATGATCGGGCCAGATGGTCTGGGTGGTCGCCAGGGTAAAGCCGAGGTTCTGTTTTACCGCGCTGGCACACCAAGGCTCGCCCACGCAGAAGCCGTCGATGCGCCCGGCTTGCAGGTGCGCGACCATCTGCGGCGGCGGCACCACGACGCTGTCGACATCCGAGAGAGGATGGATGCCCTGGGCGGCGAGCCAGTAATAGAGCCACATGGCGTGGGTGCCGGTGGGAAATGTCTGGGCAAAGGTCAGTTTCGGGCGAGTTTGGTGCACGTGCCGTTCCAGTGCCTCAGGACTGGTCACGCCTTGGGCCTGGAGACCGTGGGACAGGTTGATGCTCTGGCCGTTCTGGTTCAGTCCCATCAGTACGGCCATGTCGGTGGGCGCAACGCCGCCGATGCCCAAGTGCACGGCGTAAACCAGGCCGTACAGGCTGTGGGCTGCGTCGATTTCGCCGCTGACCAGCTTGTCCCGCAGGTTGGCCCAGGACGCTTGGCGCTTGAGGTTCAACGTCAGGCCGTAAGGTTGGGCAAAGCCCTGGGTGGCGGCCACCACCACCGGGGCGCAGTCGCTCAGGGCCATGAAGCCGAGGTTGACCGCGCTTTTTTCCGGGGCATCGCTGCCATTGACCCAGGCCAGGGGCGTGGCTGGAATTTCATTCATCGCTATCACCTTCCACATGAAAAAGCGTCGTGTCCTGGCCTGGGGAGGCCGGACGCCGACGCCGTTGTCCTTTGAAACAGTGCGTCACTCATTCCGTCGTTGGCATGGGGCGCTGATGACCAAAAAGGTGCAAGGCATATGCCAGCGCTGCGCTTTTGTGCGAGCGCCTCGCTTGCGAGGCCGTTGCGCGGCTATAATCGCCGCCTCATTTCGTCGCCCGAGTCAAAGCCGCCCATGTACACCCTGGCCCGTGAACTGCTGTTCAAACTCTCCCCGGAAACCTCCCACGACCTGTCCCTGGACTTGATCGGCGCGGGCGGGCGCTTGGGTCTCAACGGTCTGCTGTGCAAGGCTCCGGCGAAACTGCCGGTGACGGTCATGGGCCTGGAGTTTCCCAACCCGGTCGGGTTGGCAGCGGGCCTGGACAAGAATGGCGCGGCCATCGACGGCTTTGCGCAGTTGGGTTTCGGCTTCGTGGAAATCGGCACCGTCACACCGCGTCCGCAGCCGGGCAACCCCAAGCCACGACTGTTCCGCCTGCCCCAGGCCGAGGCGATCATCAATCGCATGGGCTTCAACAACCTGGGCGTCGATCACTTGCTGACCCGTGTCGCGGCGGCCAAGTACAAGGGCGTGCTGGGCATCAATATCGGCAAGAATTTCGACACCCCGGTGGAGCGCGCCGTCGACGATTACCTGATCTGCCTGGACAAGGTCTATGCCCACGCCAGCTACGTCACCGTCAACGTCAGCTCGCCCAACACCCCGGGGCTGCGCAGCCTGCAATTCGGTGACTCGCTCAAGCAATTGCTGGCCGACCTGGCCCGGCGCCGTGCGGAACTGGCGGTCATCCATGGCAGGCATGTGCCGCTGGCGATCAAGATCGCCCCGGACATGAGCGACGAGGAAACCGTCCAGGTGGCCCAGGCCCTGATCGAGACAGGCATGGACGCGGTGATCGCCACCAACACCACGCTGGGCCGCGAAGGTGTCGAAGGGCTGGAGCATGGTGACGAGGCGGGCGGCTTGTCTGGCGCGCCGGTGCGTGACAAGAGCACCCATACCGTGAAAGTCCTGGCGGGTGAACTGGCGGGACGCTTGCCGATCATTGCGGCGGGCGGGATTACCGAAGGCCGGCACGCCGCCGAGAAGATCACCGCCGGGGCGAGCCTGGTGCAGGTTTACTCGGGTTTCATCTACAAGGGCCCGGCGTTGATTCGTGAGTCGGTGGATGCGATTGCGGCGTTGGGTTGAATCTGGCCTGGCGGATCTATCTGCCGGGCATTAAAAAGGGCTCCTGAAGGAGCCCCCTGGGCCGTAGCCCGCCGTCCGGATGGGACGTGCGTGGTTAAATCGATACAAGTGTCAGATTGTCGAGTTCTCGAGTAATAAGCCCTGTGTCAGCCGACGGCGTGAAGTTCGTTGAGTCTATGGATACCCGCAGTGCCGGTCATACCGTCCCAATTGTCGCCGCGTCCTTCTCGCCAGCCATTGATCCAGGCTTGACGTACCGACGGTAGAGTAAAGGGGCAAAGCTCACGGGATTTACCACCAACGCCATATTGGTAACCGCGTAAAAATGCTCTTTCCAACGGATCACGCTTAAGTCTTCTCATAGGGTGTTGCCCTCACTTGTTGACTGTTGCTTAGCGTCGACCTCAATCGAGGTCGGGGCAGAATCATTCTGCCGTTGGCGGCTCGTTGCCGGCGTGACGAGCCAAGGTGTTGACGCCGTTGCGACGTCAACCTGTGGTGAGTTCTAACCAAAGCGTCACACGGATGGAATGATCGTTTTGTCATAAGCACGTAACAATAAAGATGCTAGTGCGATAAGTAACACGATGTTCGACACCCGCTTTCGGGCAAGACCCCTGTATGATCAGCCCTGCGTTGAAGGCGGTCACCAGGATCGAATGAGAATGTCCTCCTGTTGCACTCGGGTACTATTCGACGAAAGGGACAACTTTTCACAATTTGTTGCACAGAATTTTTTATCTGTACACGCATCTAAGCTCTTTGAACCTGAGCGGCGAGTACGGAACGGCACACTTTCGTGCCACGCGGGTGCTCTTGAGAAAAGCACCTGATTGAACCCGGCCCGGCAATGCGTTGCCCGGTCCACTTAGCCAAAGGCTCTGGAAATCCCATGTCCGACCGTTTCGAACTCTTCCTCACCTGTCCCAAGGGCCTCGAAGGCCTGCTTCTTGAGGAAGCCGTCGGGCTTGGCCTCGAAGAGGCTCGCGAGCACACCTCGGCAGTGCGTGGTAGCGCCGACATGGAGACGGCCTACCGGCTCTGCCTGTGGTCGCGTCTGGCGAACCGCGTGCTGTTGGTGCTCAAGCGCTTCCCGATGAAGGACGCCGAAGACCTTTACCACGGCGTATTGGATGTCGATTGGCAAGACCACATGCTCGCTGATGGCACCCTGGCGGTGGAATTCAGTGGCCACGGCTCGGGCATCGACAACACGCATTTCGGCGCTCTGAAGGTCAAGGACGCCATCGTCGACAAATTGCGCACGCCGTCGGGTGAACGTCCTTCCATCGATAAGCTCAACCCGGACCTGCGCATCCACCTGCGCCTGGACCGTGGCGAAGCGATCCTCTCCCTGGACCTCTCGGGCCACAGCTTGCACCAGCGTGGCTATCGCTTGCAGCAAGGCGCCGCGCCGCTGAAGGAAAACCTCGCTGCCGCGATCTTGATCCGCGCCGGCTGGCCGCGCATTGCCGCCGAAGGCGGGGCGCTGGCTGACCCGATGTGCGGTGTCGGCACGTTCCTGGTGGAGGCCGGGATGATTGCCGCCGACATGGCGCCGAACCTGCGTCGCCAGCAATGGGGCTTTACCGCGTGGCTCGGCCACGTGCCGGCGTTGTGGAAGAAGCTTCATGAAGAGGCCGTGGAGCGCGCCGCCGCCGGGCTGGCCAAGCCGCCGCTGTGGATCCGTGGCTACGAGGCCGATCCACGGCTGATCCAGCCGGGTCGCAACAACGTCGAGCGCGCCGGCCTGAGCGAGTGGATCAAGATCTACCAGGGCGAAGTTGCCACTTTCGAGCCGCGCCCGGACCAGAACCAGAAGGGCCTGGTGATCTGCAATCCGCCGTACGGCGAGCGCCTGGGCGATGAAGCCAGCCTGCTTTACCTCTACCAGAACCTTGGCGAACGCCTGCGCCAGGCCTGCCTGAACTGGGAAGCCGCGGTGTTCACCGGCGCGCCGGACCTGGGCAAGCGCATGGGCATTCGCAGCCACAAGCAATATTCGTTCTGGAACGGCGCCTTGCCCTGCAAGTTGCTATTGATCAAGGTGCTGCCGGATCAGTTCGTCACGGGAGAACGTCGCACCCCGGAACAACGTCAGGCCGAGCGTGAGCAATCCGCCTACGACCAGGCGCCGGATGTTCCGCAGGAACGTCAATACAACAAGAACGGCAACCCGATCAAGCCAGCGCCGGCACCGGCTCCTGTGGTCGAACAGGCGCGCCTGAGTGAAGGTGGGCAGATGTTTGCCAACCGGTTGCAAAAAAACCTCAAGCTGCTGAGCAAATGGGCCAAGCGTGAAGGCGTGGACTGCTACCGGGTCTACGACGCCGACATGCCGGAATACTCGATGGCCATCGACCTCTATCACGATTGGGTTCATGTGCAGGAGTACGTCGCGCCGAAGTCCATCGATCCGGAAAAGGCCTCGGCCCGCTTGTTCGATGCGTTGGCGGCGATTCCCCAGGCCTTGAACGTCGACAAGAGCCGCGTCGTCATCAAGCGTCGAGAGCGCCAGAGCGGCACCAAGCAATACGAGCGCCAGAGCGCCCAGGGCAAGTTCACCGAGGTGAACGAAGGCGGCGTGAAGCTGCTGGTCAACCTCACGGATTACCTGGACACCGGCTTGTTCCTCGACCACCGGCCAATGCGCTTGCGCATCCAGAAAGAGGCGGCCGGCAAGCGTTTCCTCAACCTGTTCTGCTACACCGCGACCGCCAGCGTCCACGCTGCCAAGGGCGGTGCGCGCAGCACCACCAGTGTCGACCTGTCGAAAACCTACCTGGACTGGGCACGGCGCAACCTGTCGCTCAATGGTTTTTCCGACAAGAATCGCCTGGAACAAGGCGACGTCATGGCTTGGCTTGAAGCCAGTCGCGACGAGTACGACATGATCTTCATCGACCCGCCGACTTTCTCCAACTCCAAGCGCATGGAAGGGGTGTTCGACGTGCAGCGCGACCACGTGCAGTTGCTCGACCTGGCCATGGCGCGCCTGGCGCCGGGCGGCGTGCTGTATTTCTCCAACAACTTCCGCAAGTTCCAGCTCGAAGAGAACCTGGCCGAGCGCTACGCGGTGGAGGAAATCACCGCCAAGACCATCGACCCGGATTTCGCCCGCAACGCCAAGATCCACCGCGCCTGGAAAATCATGGCGCGCTGAGCAGGTCATTGGATCCATGTGAGCCTTGAAATTCAAGGCTCCCGGCACTCTAGGACTGGCTAAAGTGATGGCATATAGCTATAACTTAGGCTGTGGCCGGGGCTGTACCTACGCCTGGTCCTTTTCTGAGTTATGTGTATGGCATTACATCAGGTGCGCCCCAGGATCCTGGGCTTTATCAGCGAAGATGCTTCGGCATGGCTAGTGGCTTGCGTGGTTCTGGTGGCGGGCCTGCTGCTGACCGGTTTGTTGGCCTGGGGCACGTTGAAACAATTCAACCAGCAATTGCGCCAGCGCTTTGACCTGTTGGCCGAGGAGCGTTATAGCCGTCTCGAAGAGCGTTTCCAGGACCAGGAGCAACGTCTCGACAGTCTGAGGCGCTTTTTCGCCAACTCCGCAGGGGTTTCCAGCTCCGAATTCCATGGCTACACCGAAGCGCTGCTACGACGTACTTGGGCTTTCGCTTGGGCGCCTCGGGTGCTGAGAGGTGAGCTCCAGGCATTTGAACAACAGGCACAGGCCGAAGTGTCCAGCACCTTTACCGTGCGTGAACCGGACGAGGCTGGGAACCTGCGCGTGGCCGAGGAACGGGACGAATATGTCCCGGTGCTGTACGTCCAGAGTCAGCCATCCTTTAGCGCGCCCCTGGGCCTGGATTTGCTTTGGCACCCAACGCGCCGCGCCACACTTGAACGGGCCCGTCAGCATAACGCCTTGGTGGTTTCCGAGCCCATAGACCTGATAGGTGGCGATCCGGCCCTTTCCCGTGGAGTCATGCTGGCAGCGCCAGTTTTCAAGCGATCAACCGGCGAGCCGTTCGGTTACGTGGTGGCGGCGATCAGCATGCGCCAGTTGGTCGCCGATGGCCTGCCGGAGGTTGACGATGACAACCTGTCGATGCGCGTGCTTGATTCCGCCCACGAGCTCCCTTGGGAACTCCTGTTCGAAACCTCGAACCGGCCGGGCGAAAGCGACTTGTCGGCGGTACGGATGGTGCGCCTCGCCGATCATGACTTCCGCATAGAGTTGCGGCCCAGTCTTGCATTCCTGTCGAGCAGTCATTCCAACGTCATCAGCCTAACGGTGCTGGGAGGCTTGATCAGCCTGTTGCTCAGCGCCTTGCTTTATATGCTGGTCAGTCAACGGCAACGGGCCTTGGCATTGGTGGAGCAGCGAACCCGGGAGCTGCGCGCCAGGGAATCGGAACTGCGCGGCACCCATGGCCAACTGAGGGGCGTGCTGGACGCCGCGACACAGGTTGCGATCATCGCCACCGACCTGCGCGGTGTGATAACCACCTTCAATGCCGGCGCCGAACAGATGCTCGGCTACCGCAGCTGCGATGTCCTGCAAAGCATGACCCTGGAGAGCCTCCATGTCCCCCGCGAATTGCAGTACCGTGCCGCACAGCTGGCGGCCCGCTTTGGCAAACCGATCCCCACGTGCCACGCGATGTTGCTCGAAGGCGGTGAACAAGGTGAGCAGCAGGCCCGCGAGTGGACCCTGGTGCGCCGCGACGGCAGCCACCTGACAGTCAACATGTTGGCCACGCCGGTGCTCGATGAGCAGGGCTTATGGGTCGGGCACCTGGCGATCTGCATCGACGTCACCGAGCGCAAGCGCGTCCACGAAGCGTTGGCAGCGAGGGATCTGTTGTTGAAAAAACTCAGCGCCCATGTGCCTGGCGGCATCTACCAATTCAAGATGGATTTCAACGGCGGCTTCAGTGTGATCTACGCCAGCGATGGCATCCGCGACATCTATGAACTGGAGCCAGATGTGCTGGTGCGACACGCGGAAGCGATTTTCTCGCGCATCCATCCATTGGACAGTGCACGTGTGCGCGCTTCGATTCGCACGTCGGCCGATACCCTGAGCCCCTGGCGAGAAGAGTATCGCGTGCAACTGCCGCATCGCGGCCTGCGTTGGGTGCGTGGCGAGGCGACACCTGAACAGTTGCCTGGCGGCGGGGTGTTGTGGCACGGCTATATCTCGGATATCTCCGACCTCAAGCGCGTCGAGGAAGAGTTGCGGGCGCTGTCGGTCACCGACGCCTTGACCGGGATTCGCAACCGGCGCTACTTCCAGGAACGCCTCACGTCGGAAATGACCCGGGTCGAGCGCGGCTCTGGGGAACTGACAGTGATCATGCTCGATATTGATCATTTCAAGCGCGTCAACGACCAGCACGGCCATGCGGTGGGGGATCGGGTACTGCAGGCGGTCTGCCAGCGGATCACCCAGCGATTGCGCCGCACCGATGTGTTCTGCCGGTTGGGTGGGGAGGAGTTCGTGGTGCTGTGCCCCGACACCGACAGCGAAAGCGCCTATACGCTGGCGTTGGGGTTGTGGGACGGCCTTCGAAGCGCGCCGATCGACGACGTAGGCGTCATCACCGCCAGTTTTGGTGTCGCCAGTTGGCACGCCGGCGAAGGTGCCGATGCGTTGTTGCTGCGGGCTGACGCCGGGGTGTATGCGGCGAAGCAGGCTGGAAGGGATCGGGTTGAGGTGCAGCTGGGATAATGGCTTCACGCTACCCATTGTGGGAGCGAGCTTGCTCGCGATAGCGGTGTGACATTCAGCATCGATGTGTGCTGGTCGACCGAATCGCGAGCAAGCTCGTTCCCACATTGGGTTGGCGTAGGGTTCTGGCTCAGAGCAGCGACGCCGCCTGTGGCAGTTTCGGCTGGCGATAAAGGTCCAGCAACACCTGGTCCAGCACAGAGGAAGCGCCCCATGGCTTCGGATCGTTGAGGATCGCCACGACCGCCCAGGTATTGCCGTTGATGTCGCGGCTGTAGCCGGCGATGGCGCGCACGGTATTCAACGTGCCGGTCTTGATGTGGGCTTCGCCGGCCATGGCAGTGGTCTTCAGGCGTTTGCGCATGGTGCCGTCGGTGCCGGCGATAGGCATCGAGCTGACGAACTCCGCCGCATACGGGCTGCGCCACGCCGCTTGCAGCATCGCTGCCATTTCCCGGGCACTGACCCGTTCCGCGCGGGACAGGCCCGAGCCGTTCTCCATCACCAGGTGCGGCGCCGTGATGCCTTTCTTGGCCAGCCATTGGCGCACAACACGTTGCGCAGCCTTGGCGTCGTCACCGTCGGCCTCGTTGCGAAACTCCGCGCCCAGGCTCAGGAACAGTTGCTGGGCCATGGTGTTGTTACTGTATTTGTTGATGTCACGGATGATCTCCGCCAGGTCCGGCGAAAATGCCCGGGCCAGCAGCTTGGCGCTCTTCGGCGTCGCGGCCAGGCGGTCGTTGCCCTGGATGCTGCCGCCCAGTTCCTTCCAGATCGCCCGGACGGCGCCAGCGGTGTAAGTGGCGTGATCGAGCAGCGACAGGTAGGTCTGGGAGCTGCAACCTTCACCCAGTTGGCCGCTGACGGTGACGGTCATGCTGCCATCGGCTTGGGCTACGGGGTTATAGCGAACGCCGCCGGCACATTGCTTGCCATTGACGGCCTTGACCACGTTTTCGATGCGAATGCTGGCAATCGGCGGTTCCACCGACACCAGTACCCGGCCGCCGTCATTGCGGGCGACGAAGCGCAAGGCCTTGAGGTTGACCAGTAGCGAGTCGGGCTTGACCAGGAAGGGTTTGTTCTCGTCATTGCCGTCATCGTTGAACTCGGGCAATTGCGGCTGGATGAAAAAGCTGCGATCGAGCACCAGGTCGCCGGTCACCTGTCGCACGCCGTTGGCCCGCAAGTCGCGCATCAACAGCCAGAGCTTTTCCATGTTCAGCTTGGGATCGCCGCCGCCCTTGAGGTACAGGTTGCCGTTGAGGATCCCGCCATTGAGGGTTCCGTCGGTGTAGAACTCGGTTTTCCACTGATGGTTCGGCCCGAGCATTTCCAGGGCCGCATAGGTTGTTACCAGCTTCATGGTGGACGCCGGGTTCACCGAGACATCGGCGTTGTACAGCGTCGGCGTGCCCGGGCCGTTCAGCGGGACCATCACCAGGGAGAGGGCGTTGTCTTGAAGTTTGCTGTTCTTCAGCGCCTTTTGCACATTGGGCGACAGGGCAGTGTTGATGGTGGCGGCGCTGGTGGAAACAGGAAGGGCCAAGGGAAGAAGAAGGCTGGCCAGGAGCAGTGGACGCAAAGATCTGATCATGTGAAGTAAAACCCTGCAGGCGAGGGGGGAAAAGACGAGGACATGAAAATGAACGTCCTCAACGGTCATGAAAGTTCGGCATTATGCCCCAAGGCGCAACGGCTTGTGCCGTGCCCAAGCCCGCCGAAGCGGTATTTTTTTACCGACGGTAGGCGTAGATGCCCGATCAGTCGGGCAATCGACGCACCAAACTGGTAAAGTGCCGGCCGTTATTACTTATGAGGATTGTTTCAATGGCGACTAACCGTTCCCAGCGTCTGCGCAAAAAGCTGTGCGTGGATGAATTTCAAGAGCTGGGTTTCGAACTGAACCTGGATTTCAAAGAAGATCTGGCCGATGAGGCTATTGACGCTTTCCTCGACGCTTTCCTGAAAGAAGCCATGGAAGCCAACGGCCTGGGTTACGTCGGCGGTGACGACTACGGTCTGGTTTGCCTGCAGAAGCGTGGCTCGGTCACCGAAGAGCAGCGCGCTGCCGTAGAAGCCTGGCTCAAGGCCCGTCCTGAGCTGACCAGCGTTGAAGTCAGCCCGTTGCTGGACGTGTGGTATCCGGAAAAGCCGATCAATCCGAAGGCTTGATGGTGTAGAAAAAAACCGGCGGCCTTTACGGGTGCCGGTTTTTTTGTGCCTGCCTGTTGGGTCGCTGCTGCCCTTCAGGCCGCTATCGCGAGCAATCGTTGCGACAGTTCAGGATCAGCAGCGTCAATATCCCCGCGACAATCCCCCAGAACGCCGAACCAATGGAAAACAGCGTCAGCCCCGACGCCGTGACCATGAAGGTGATCAGCGCCGCTTCCCGTTCCTTCACTTCGTTCATGGCGATGCTCAGGCCATTGATGATCGACCCGAACAATGCCAGCGCCGCAATCGACAGCACCAGTTCCTTTGGTAATGCCGCGAACAACGCCGCCAGCGTCGCGCCGAACACCCCGGCAATCCCGTAGAAAATCCCGCACCAGACCGCCGCCGTGTAGCGTTTGTTGCGATCTTCGTGGGCGTGGGGCCCGGTGCAGATGGCCGCGCTGATGGCCGCGAGATTGATGCCATGGGAGCCGAACGGCGCCAGCAGCAGCGAAGCGATGCCGGTGCTGGTGATCAACGGTGAGGCCGGCACGTTGTATCCATCGGCGCGCAGCACGGCGATGCCGGGCATGTTCTGCGAAGTCATCGCTACCACGAACAGCGGGATGCCGATGCTGATGGTGGCCGCCAGGGAAAAATGCGGCGTGGTCCAGACCGGCGTCGCGACTTCCAGGGCGAAACCGCTGAAATCCAGGAGCCCAAGCAGGCCCGACAACGCCGTGCCGACCAGCAGCGCCGCCAGCACGGCATAACGCGGCGACAGGCGCTTGATGATCAGGTAGCTGAAAAACATCCCCAGCACCAGACCGGTGCGATGTTGCGCCGCGACGAAGATTTCGCTGCCGATCTTGAACAGGATGCCTGCCAGCAACGCCGCCGCCAGCGAGGCTGGAATACGTTTGACCAAGCGCTCGAAACTACCGGTCAGGCCGCAGATCGTGACCAGGACTGCGCAGGTGATATACGCACCGATGGCCTCGCCATAACTCACCCCGCCGAGGCTGGTAATCAGCAACGCCGCGCCGGGTGTCGACCAGGCGATGGTGATGGGCGTGCGGTAGCGCAGGGACAGGCCGATGGAGCACACCGCCATGCCGATGGAGATGGCCCAGATCCATGAGGAAATCTGCCCGCTGGTCAGGCCCGCCGCTTGGCCGGCCTGGAACATCAGCACCAGTGAGCTGGTGTAGCCGGTCATCATGGCGATGAAGCCGGCGACGATGGCCGAGGGCGATGTATCGGCCAACGGACGAAGTGGCGCGGTCGTGACTTCGGTCATGGTGGGCGGTGATCCTTGTTGTAGATTGGCGGGGCGTGATAGCGGTACAGGTTCGGCTTTAAAGCCTAAACTCAACCCACCGACCGGTTGCGATACAGCCGTGTCCGCAAACAGCCGTACAGTCGTGTTGCCATCAGAGGTTGTGTACAATCGCCGTGTTTTTTACGCGATACTTGCCAGCGACCCGCTGTGCCGTATTACAGTCACGGTTAAATCGCCGCAGTTCTCCCGACTCGAGTGCCCATGAACGAACAGTTGCAGCCCCTCAAGAAACAACCGCGAGCAGGCAAAGCCGGCCGCAGCGGAACCCAGGACGACATCGTCTATGCGCACATTTTCGAGGCTATCCTCGAACAACGCCTGGCGCCCGGTACCAAATTGAGCGAAGAGGCACTTGGGGAGATTTTCGGGGTGAGCCGCACCATCATTCGCCGCGCGCTGTCACGCCTGGCCCATGAAGGTGTGGTGCTGCTGCGGCCCAATCGTGGTGCCGTGGTGGCAAGCCCGAGCGTCGAGGAAGCTCGCCAGGTGTTCTTCGCCCGGCGCTTGGTGGAGAAGGCGATCACGGAGTTGGCGGTCCAGCACGCCACCGCCGAGCAGCTCGCCGAGCTGCGACAGATGGTCAGCGACGAGCGCGACAGTTTCTCCCGTGGCGACCGTGGCGCCGGCATCCGGTTGTCGGGCGAATTCCACCTCAAGCTGGCCGAGGCGGCGAAAAATGCCCCGCTGATCAGTTTCCAGCGCAGCCTGGTGTCCCAGACCTCATTGATCATTGCGCAGTACGAAAGCGGCAACCGCTCGCACTGTTCCTACGATGAACACACCCAACTGATCGACGCCATCGAGGCCCGCGATGCGGCCTTGGCGGTGAACCTGATGATGCATCACATGGACCACATCGATAGCAAGCTCAACCTCGACGAAGAAAGTGCGTCGGATGATTTGCATGCGGTGTTCTCGCATTTGCTGCAAAGCAAGAAGCCAGGGCGTACGCCTGCCAAGCTCTGATCGAGTCGAGTCAGTCATGCCGTCAATCGCGAGCAAGCTCGCTCCCACAGCGTGGACAACACAAATCCACTGTGGGAGCGAGCTTGCTCGCGATGGCGATTCGACAGGCGCTGATATCTAGCGCTGATGCACCAACCGACCCGCCGCATAAGTCTGCGCCACCGCCCGGTCATCCCCCAGCGTCATCAACACGAACAGGCGCTCGGCAATGTCCTTGGCCTGCTTGAGGCGATAGCTCAGCAGCGGCGTGGCGTTGTAGTCCAGCACCAGGAAATCCGCGTCCGTCCCCGGCTGCAACGTCCCGATCTTGTCCTCCAGGCGCAGGGCGCGGGCGCCTCCCAGGGTGGCCAGGTACAGCGATTTGAACGGGCTCAGGCGCGCCCCCTGCAGCTGCATCACCTTGTAAGCTTCGTTCAAAGTGTGCAGCAGCGAAAAACTGGTGCCGCCACCGACATCCGTGCCCAATCCCACGTTCACCTTGTGCTTTTCGGCCATCGGTAGGTTGAACAGGCCGCTGCCGAGGAAAAAGTTCGAGGTCGGGCAGAAGGCGATGGCCGAACCGGTTTGTGCCAGGCGCGCGCATTCGTCGTCGCACAGATGCACGCCGTGGGCGAACACCGAGCGTTCGCCGAGCAGTTGGTAGTGATCGTAGACGTCCAGGTAACCCTTGCGCTCTGGAAACAGCTCCTTGACCCACTGCACTTCCTGCAGGTTTTCACTGATGTGGGTCTGCATGTACAAGTCCGGGTATTCGCCCAGTAATTGGCCGGCCAGGGTCAGTTGTTCCGGGCTGCTGGTGGGGGCGAAGCGCGGCGTCACGGCGTAGTGCAGGCGCCCCTTGCCGTGCCAGCGTTCGATCAGCGCCTTGCTTTCGGTGTAACTGGATTCGGCGGTGTCGACGAGGTAGTCGGGGGCGTTGCGATCCATCATCACTTTGCCGGCGATCATGCGCAGGTCGAGCTTCTCGGCCACTTCAAAAAACGCGTTCACCGATTGCGGGTGCACGCTGCCGAACACCAGGGCTGTGGTCGTGCCATTGCGCAGCAGTTCCTTGACGAAAATATCCGCCACCGCCTTGGCGTGGTCTTCATCGGCGAACTGGCTTTCGCAGGGAAAGGTGTAGGTGTTGAGCCAGTCCAGCAGTTGCTCGCCATAGGCGCCCACCATCCCGGTTTGTGGCAGGTGGATGTGCGTGTCGATCAGGCCGGGAGTGATCAGCGCGTCCGGGTAATGGGCGACTTCGATGTCCGCCGCCAGGGTCGGCAGCAGGTCGCTGGCGTGGCCGATGGCGCTGATCTGGCCGTTTTCCACCACCAACAGGCCGTCCTCGAAATATTCATAGGACGCCTCGATACCGACTTCGGCCGGGTCGCCGAGGCTGTGGAGCAGGGCGGCGCGGTAGGCTTTGCGTGTCAGGGGCATGGTCTGTCTCGGTAAAGGGATTAACGCTGGCTGCGGCGCGAAGCCGGCAGCAACTTGGCAATGGGTTCGGCGCGCGAGGTGTGCTGGCCGAAATCCGCGTTATAGGTGGCGATGATTTCGCCGGCGATGGAGATGGCGATTTCCACGGGCAACTTGCCTTTGACTTCGCCGATGCCCATCGGGCAACGCATGCGTTGCAGGGTGCCGCTGTCGAAACCGCGATCACGCAGGCGGTGTTCGAACTTGACCCGCTTGGTCTTCGAGCCGATGAGCCCGAAATAGGCAAAGTCATTGCGCTTGAGAATCGCAGCGCTCAGCTCCAGATCGAGCTGATGGTTGTGGGTCATGACGATGCAGTAACTGCCGGCGGGCAAATCGTCGACTTCATCCAGGGGCTCTTCGGAGACGATCTTGTGCACGCCGTGGGGCAGTTGTTCGGGGAATTCGGCTTCCCGCGAGTCGATCCAGCGCACCTTGCAGGGCAGGCTCGCCAGCAACGGCACCAAGGCGCGCCCGACATGGCCGGCGCCGAACACGGCGATCTGCGCCTGGACCTGGCCCATGGGTTCGAACAGCAACACGGTGACACCACCGCAGCACTGGCCAAGGCTGGCGCCGAGGCTGAAGCGCTCCAGATGGGTGTCCTGCCGGCCACAGGCGAGCATGTTCCGGGCGATTTCCATGGCCTTGTATTCCAGGTGCCCGCCACCGATGGTGTCGAACGTCTGGCTGGCGCTGATGACCATTTTCGAGCCGGCATTGCGCGGTGTGGAGCCGAGCTCTTCGATGATCGTCACCAGCACGCAGGATTCACCGCGAGTTTGCAGGTCGGCGAGGGCGCTGATCCAGTTGTACATATTCACCTCGACATCTCTTTGTCTGTTCCGGCCTCATCGCGAGCAAGCTCGCTCCCACATTGGATCGGCGTACACAAATCCCCTGTGGGAGCGAGCTTGCTCGCGATAGCCGCGCGCGGTCTAAAGCGAAGCCAACTCGGCCTCGGGTTCCTCGGCTTTCACTGCCTTCAACCCTCGCATCTGCTCACACCCCCACAACACCCGCTCCGGCGTCGCCGGGGCGTCGATTTTCGGTTGATGCCGGTAATCGCCCAGGCTCGCAACGGCGTCCTTGATCGCGCACCACGCGGCGATGCCGAGCATGAACGGTGGCTCGCCCACGGCCTTGGAGTGGAACACGGTGTCTTCAGGGTTCTTGCGGTTTTCCACCAGCCTGACCCGCAGGTCCAACGGCATGTCGGCCACGGCGGGGATCTTGTAGCTGGCCGGGCCGTTGGTCATCAGCTTGCCCTTGTCGTTCCACACCAGTTCTTCCATGGTCAGCCAGCCCATCCCCTGGATGAAACCACCCTCGACCTGGCCGATGTCGATGGCCGGGTTCAGCGAGGCGCCGACATCGTGAAGGATGTCGGTGCGCAGCATCTTGTACTCGCCGGTGAGGGTGTCGACGATCACTTCGGCACACGCCGCGCCGTAGGCGTAGTAGTAGAACGGTCGGCCGCGGGCCTGGCTGCGGTCGTAGTAGATTTTCGGGGTCTTGTAGAAGCCGGTGCTCGACAGTGAGACCTGGGCGAAATAGGCCTGCTGCACCAGCGCCTCGAACGTCAGGATGTGATCGCGCACCCGCACATGGCCGTTGTGGAACTCCACGTCTTCCTCGCTGACCTTGTACTGCCGCGCGGCGAATTCCACCAGCCGGCGCTTGATGGTTTCGGCGGCGTTCTGCGCCGCCTTGCCGTTCAGGTCGGCGCCACTGGAGGCGGCGGTCGGCGAGGTGTTCGGCACCTTGTCGGTGTTGGTCGCGGTGATCTGCACGCGGTCCATTTCCACCTGGAACACTTCGGCCACCACCTGGGCGACCTTGGTGTTCAGGCCCTGGCCCATTTCCGTTCCGCCGTGGTTCAGATGGATGCTGCCGTCGGTGTAGACGTGGATCAACGCCCCGGCCTGGTTGAGGAAGCTGGCGGTGAACGAAATGCCGAACTTGACCGGCGTCAGCGCCAGGCCCTTTTTCAGGATCGGGCTATTGGCGTTGTAGCGACGGATCGCTTCGCGGCGCTCGGCGTACTGGCTGCTCTCTTCAAGCTCAGCGGTCATTTCCTCGAGCATGTTGTGCTCGACGGTCTGGTAGTAGTGGGTGACGTTACGCTCGGTCTTGCCATAATAGTTGGCCTTGCGCACCGCCAGGGGATCGAGCCCCAGGTGCCGGGCGATGGCGTCCATCACCTCTTCGATGGCGACCATGCCTTGGGGCCCGCCGAAACCTCGGTAGGCTGTGTTCGACGCGGTGTTGGTCTTGCAGCGGTGGCCGTTGATGGTCGCATCGCCCAGGTAGTAGGCATTGTCGGCGTGGAACATCGCCCGGTCGACGATCGATGCCGACAGGTCCGGCGAGCAGCCGCAGTTGCCGGCCAGTTCCAAGGCGATGCCGTGCAGGCGCCCGGTGCTGTCGAAGCCGACGTCGTATTCGATGTAGAAGGGGTGGCGCTTGCCGGTCATCAGCATGTCTTCGACCCGGGGCAGGCGCATCTTCGTCGGCTGGCCGGTGAGGTGTGCGATCACGGCGCACAGGCACGCCGGGCTGGCGGCCTGGGTTTCCTTACCGCCAAAGCCGCCGCCCATGCGGCGCATGTCCACCACGACCTTGTTCATCGACACGCCGAGCACCTCGGCCACCAGTTTCTGTACTTCGGTGGGGTTCTGGGTCGAGCAGTAGACGATCATGCCGCCGTCTTCGGTGGGCATCACCGAGGAGATCTGGGTTTCCAGGTAAAAGTGTTCCTGGCCGCCGATGTGCAGCGAGCCCTGGATGCGATGCTCGGCGCTTGCCAGTGCCGTGGCTGAATCGCCGCGCTGGTGCGTGTGGCTGTCGAGCACGAAATGCCGCTTGCGCAGCGCCTCGACCACGTCCAGCACCGGTTCCAGGTCTTCGTATTCAATGACCGCCGCCATCGCCGCCTTGCGTGCGGTCTCAAGGTCTTTGGCAGCAACGGCCAGCACCGGTTGACCGACGAATTGCACGTCGTCGATCGCCAGCAGCGGGTCACCGGGCAGCAGCGGACCGATGTCCTTCAGGCCCGGAATATCCTGGTGGGTAATGGCGATGCGCACGCCATCGAAGGCGTAGCAGGGCGCGGTGTCGATGCTCAGGATCCGGGCGTGGGCGCGGTCCGACAGCCGGGCGTAGACGTGCAACTGATTCGGGAATTCCAGGCGGTCATCGATGTACTGTGCTTCGCCGGACACGTGCTTGGCGGCGCTGTCGTGCTTGACGCTACGGCCCACGCCGGTGGTGAGGTCGCGGGCGAACAGCTCCGCCAGTTCAGCCTGGGTCTTCTCTATGGCGTGATGGTTAGACATAAGCGGTCACCCGAGTCTCGATGTGCGGCGTTTGCAGTTCGATGAAATATTTGCGCAGCAGGTTGCGGGCGCTGAGCAGGCGGTATTCCTTGCTGGCGCGGAAGTCCGACAGCGGCGTGAAGTCCTCGCCCAACGCGATGCAGGCGCGTTCGATGGTGCTGTTTTTCCATGGCGCACCGATCAGGACGGCTTCGCAATGTTTGGCGCGCTTGGGTGTGGCGGCCATGCCGCCGAAGGCGACGCGAGCGTCTTGGACCACACCGTTTTCGATACGCAGGTTGAACGCCGCACAGACGGCGGAAATGTCATCGTCCAGGCGCTTGGAAACCTTGTAGGCGCGGAACGCCTGTTCGGCGCTGGCCCGGGGCACGATGATCTTTTCGATGAATTCGCTTTCCTGCCGTGCGGTGACCCGGTAATCGAGGAAGTAGTCTTCCAGGGCCAGGGTGCGACGGGCCTGGCCTTTGCACAGGACAATCTGCGCGCCGAGAGCGATCAGCAGGGGGGGCGAGTCGCCAATCGGCGAGGCGTTGCCGATGTTACCGCCCAGGGTGCCCTGGTTGCGGATCTGCAACGAGGCGAAGCGCTGCAGCAGTTCGCCGAAGTCCGGGTATTCGGCTTGCAAGGCTTCGTAGCAATCGGAAAGAGGGGTGGCGGCGCCGATCTCCAGGCGATCGTCAAAACGCTCGACGCGCTTGAGTTCGGCGACGTTGCCGACATAGATCATCACCGGCAGGGTGCGATGAAATTGCGTGACTTCCAGGGCCAGGTCCGTACCGCCGGCCAACAGTCGTGCCTGGGGGTACGCGTCGTAGAGATCGGCCAGGTCGGCGACGGTCAGCGGCACCAGGCAACGCTTGTCGCCGCTGTTGAGTTCGCCGGTCTCGGTCGGTGCGATGGCTTTGAGTCGGGCGATGGTCTCGGTCTCGCGGGCATCGAACTGATCCGGTTGCTTGCCGCAACAGGCCTGGGCGGCGGCGTCCAGGATCGGCCGATAGCCGGTGCAGCGGCACAGATTGCCGGCCAGGGCTTCGTGGGCCTTGTGAGCGTCGGGTTGCTCGCTGTTCTTCTGCAGGGCAAACAGCGACATGACGAAGCCCGGCGTGCAGAAACCGCATTGCGAACCGTGGCAATCGACCATTGCCTGCTGGACACTGTGCAGTTGGCCTTGGTGCTTGAGGCCTTCGACGCTGATCAGTTGCTTGCCGTGCAACGACGAGACGAAAGTCAGGCACGAATTGAGGCTGCGATAGCGAATGCGTTCGCGGCCATCTGCGTCCGTTTCCAATTCGCCTGCCACGACAGTGCACGCGCCGCAGTCGCCGCTGGCGCAGCCTTCCTTGGTGCCGGGTTTACCAACGTGTTCGCGCAGATAGTCGAGCACGGTCAGGTTCGGGTCCAGGGCGTGCTCGCTACGGAGTTCCTGGTTGAGTAAAAACTGGATCACGGAAGGCCTCGCAGATTCATTATTGTTGTATCGACGTGGGCTGAATTTAGCAGTTCTGACTTTTCGGTCAATGATTTTCTGACTTAAAGGTCAAGAAAAATCCGCTCTGTCGATAGACAACCTATTCATTGAGTATGGTCTCTCTGTAGGAGCAAGCTCCGCTCCACTGGATTTTTGCTTATATCGTGCCAAAACCCGGTGCAGGCCCTGCGCCATGACGTATCGAGTGCGCTACACTGCGCCGCTTGTGCAGATCTAAGAGTTTGAAGGACAACCATGACGTTCAAGGCCCCGGACAGCCTCGCCGAACAAATCGCCCACCATCTCGCCGAGCGCATCATTCGCGGCGAAATGAAGCCGGGAGAGCGCATCCAGGAGCAGAAGGTCACGCTGGCGCTCAACGTCAGCCGCGGATCGGTCCGCGAGGCCTTGCTGATCCTGGAGCGACGCCACTTGATCGCGATCCTGCCGCGCCGGGGCGCGCACGTCACCGAGCTGACCGAACACAAGGTGCGCAGCCTTTGTGCATTGATGAGCGAGCTGTACATCCTGCTGGGCAACGCCGTGGCCCATGGTTGGAAAGAACAGGCCGACATGGCGCCGTTCGTCGCGATCCAGCAGCGCCTCAACGACGCCTACGCGCGCCAGGACATCCGCACCTTCGTCGACGAAAGTTTCAGCGTGATGCGCGCCGCCTATCCCTTTGCCAACAACCCTTACTTGCAGGAAACCGTCGAGAACCTGCAGCCGGCGATGAGCCGCGCCTATTTCCTGGCCCTGGAACAGCGCAAGGCGGAAATGAGCGAGTTCCTCGAGTTGTTCCAGCGTCTGCTCGCCGCCGTGCTGGCCCGTGATTTGCCACAGATCCGCATCGTGCTCACGGCTTACGCCCAGCGCAGTTGCGATCTGGTGGTCTCGGCGCTGACGGCGGCCTGACGTGCGGCTCAAGTGCATCAAGCTGGCAGGGTTCAAATCCTTCGTCGACCCGACGACGGTGAACTTCCCCAGCAACATGGCGGCGGTTGTAGGACCCAATGGCTGCGGCAAATCGAACATCATTGACGCCGTGCGCTGGGTGATGGGCGAAAGCTCGGCGAAAAACCTGCGTGGCGAGTCGATGACCGACGTCATCTTCAACGGCTCCACCAGTCGCAAGCCAGTGAGCCAGGCGAGCATCGAGCTGGTCTTCGACAACTCCGACGGCACGCTGATTGGCGAGTACGCAGCCTACGCGGAAATATCCATTCGCCGCAAAGTGACCCGCGACAGCCAGAACAGCTATTTCCTCAACGGCGCCAAATGCCGTCGGCGGGACATCACCGACATCTTCCTCGGTACCGGCCTGGGGCCGCGCAGCTACTCGATCATCGAACAGGGCATGATTTCCAAGCTGATCGAGGCCAAGCCTGAGGACCTGCGCAACTTCATCGAGGAAGCCGCCGGCATTTCCAAATACAAGGAGCGCCGGCGCGAGACCGAAAACCGTATCCGCCGTACCCACGAAAACCTCGCGCGCCTGACCGACCTTCGCGAAGAACTCGAACGCCAGCTCGAACGCCTGCACCGTCAGGCCGAGGCGGCAAAGAAATATCAGGAATACAAGGGCGAGGAGCGCCAGCTCAAGGCCCAACTGTCGGCACTGCGCTGGCAGGCGTTGAACGAACAGGTCGGCCAGCGCGAGGCGATCATCGGCAACCAGGAAGTCAGCTTCGAAGCGTTGGTGGCCGAGCAGCGCAACGCCGATGCCGCCATCGAGCGCCTGCGCGATGGGCACCATGACCTGTCCGAGCGCTTTAATCTGGTGCAGGGGCGCTTTTATTCCGTGGGTGGCGACATTGCCCGGGTCGAGCAGAGCATCCAGCATGGCCAGCAACGCTTGCGCCAGTTGCAGGACGACTTGAAGGAGGCCGAGCGCGCGCGCCTGGAAACCGAATCGCACCTGGGCCACGACCGCACGTTGCTGCTCACGCTTGGCGAAGAACTGGAACGGCTCACGCCGGAGCAGGAGCTCACCAGCGCCGCCGCCGAAGAAGCCGCTGCCGCGTTGGAAGAAGCCGAACTGACCATGCACGGCTGGCAGGAGCAGTGGGACAGTTTCAACCTGACCTCGGCCGAGCCGCGACGCCAGGCTGAAGTCCAGCAGTCGCGCATCCAGCAACTCGAAACCAGTATGGAGCGCCTGGCCGAGCGTCAAAGGCGTCAGTCCGAAGAGCGTGCATTGCTTGCGGCAGACCCGGAGGATGCAGCCATCCTGGAGCTGAGCGAGCAACTCGCCACCAGCGAAGCCACGCTCGAAGATTTGCAGGCCAGCGAAGACGCCCAGGTCGAACGCCTTGAGCAACTGCGCCAGGCCTTGCAACTGGCCTTGCAGAATCAGCAACAGGCCCAGGGCGAATTGCAGCGACTCAATGGGCGCCTGGCGTCGCTGGAAGCCCTGCAACAGGCCGCGTTGGACCCTGGCACCGGCACCGCCGAATGGCTGCGCGATCAGCACCTTGCCGAGCGTCCACGCCTGGCCGAAGGCCTGAAGGTCGATACCGGTTGGGAGCTGGCGGTAGAAACCGTGTTGGGCGCCGACTTGCAAGCGGTGCTGGTCGATGATTTCGCCGGCTTCGACCTGTCGGGCTTCACGCAAGGCGACCTACGGCTGCTTAGCCCGGCCGGCGACGGCGTGCGGGTGCCGGGCAGTCTGTTGGACAAAGTCGAAGCCCAGGTCGATCTGTCGCCCTGGCTGGGGCAGGTCAAGCCAGTGGACAGTCTCGAACAGGCCCTGGCTTTGCGCGGGCAATTGGCGGCCGGCGAAAGCCTGATCAGTCGTGACGGGTATTGGGTCGGCCGGCATTTCCTGCGGGTGCGCCGGGCCAGCGAAGCAGAGAGCGGCATGCTCGCTCGTGGCCAGGAAATCCAGCGCCTGGGCGCCGAGCGCGAGGAGCGCGAGGCCAGCGTCGAAGCGCTGGAAACCGAACTGCAAAACCTGCGGGCGCAACAGCGTCAACAGGAGAACGGTCGCGAGCATTTGCGTCGGCTGTTGCAGGACGAAGCGCGCCAGCAGGGCGAACTCAAGGCGCAGCTGTCGGCCGGCAAGGCCAAGGTTGAACAATTGGCCTTGCGTCGGACCCGTCTCGACGAAGAAATCGCCGAGTTGGGCGAGCAGCGGGCTTTGGAACACGAGCAGATCGGCGAGGCGCGCCTGCAATTGCAAGAAGCCCTCGACGCGATGGCGCTGGATACCGAACAGCGTGAATTGCTGTTGGCCCAACGCGACAGCCTTCGAGAGCGTCTCGACCGCGTGCGTCAGGAAGCGCGCCAGCACAAGGATCATGCTCATCAATTGGCGGTACGCCTGGGCTCGCTCAAGGCGCAATACGATTCCACGCGGCAGGCCTTGGAACGGCTGGAAATGCAGTCCGAGCGCCTGACCGAAAAACGCGAACAATTGAGCCTCAATCTGGAGGAGGGCGAGGCACCGCTGGAAGAGCTGCGCCTCAAGCTCGAAGAGTTGCTCGACAAGCGCATGAGCATCGATGAAGAACTCAAGACCGCGCAGATTGCGTTGGAGGACGCTGACCGTGAACTGCGCGACGCCGAAAAACGTCGTAGCCAGGCCGAGCAGCAATCGCAACTGATCCGCGGCCAGATGGAACAACAGCGCATGGAATGGCAAGCCCTGACCGTGCGCCGCAAGGCCTTGCAGGACCAATTGCTGGAGGATGGCTACGACCTCAATGGTGTTCTCGCCACCCTGGTGGCGGGAGCCAACGAGAAAGACGCCGAGGAAGAACTCGAACGCATTGCCCAGCGCATCCAGCGCCTGGGGGCGATCAACCTGGCGGCCATCGATGAGTATCAGCAACAGTCCGAGCGCAAGCGTTACCTGGACGCCCAGAACGATGACCTGGTGGAAGCGCTGGAGACCCTGGAAAACGTCATCCGCAAGATCGACAAGGAAACCCGCAACCGTTTCAAGGATACCTTTGATCAGATCAATGGCGGTTTGCAGGCACTTTTCCCGAAAGTTTTCGGTGGCGGCAGCGCCTACTTGGAACTGACGGGCGAAGATCTACTCGATACAGGGGTGACAATCATGGCGCGTCCTCCTGGCAAGAAGAACAGCACCATCCATTTGCTCTCAGGTGGCGAAAAAGCGTTGACCGCGCTGGCGTTGGTCTTTGCGATTTTCAAATTGAACCCGGCGCCGTTCTGCATGCTCGACGAAGTCGATGCGCCATTGGACGACGCCAACGTAGGCCGTTACGCACGGTTGGTGAAGGAAATGTCGGAAACGGTGCAGTTCATCTACATCACCCACAACAAGATCGCCATGGAAATGGCCGATCAGTTGATGGGCGTGACCATGCATGAGCCGGGCTGCTCGCGGCTGGTGGCAGTGGATGTGGAAGAGGCCATGGCGATGGTGGATGCTTAAAGTGCCAGTTGTAGGAGTTTACCTAAGGCCCTGTAGGTCTTTTTAACCCACAAGGCTTGCCGGACATTTCACAGATTGGCACAAGCCTATGCGACAGACGGTGTAAAGTTATCTTTGGTCGTGCTAGTTTAATGTCAATTTTTCGTATGCGTGGGCAAAACGCCATTCAGAACATAGAGTTGGCGCCACGTTTTAAAGCGGTTTGCAAATAGCTAAGCCCCTTATTTTTCAGCATTTTTATAGAGGCACGGGATTACATGGAAATCGGTCTGCGCGAGTGGCTGATCGTCATCGGCATCATTGTCATTGCCGGTATTCTTTTCGACGGCTGGCGTCGCATGCGCGGCGGCAAGGGCAAACTCAAGTTTCGCCTGGATCGCAGCCTGTCGAACCTGCCCGATGAGGACGACAGCGCCGAGCTGTTGGGCCCGCCCCGGGTGCTGGACACCCACAAGGAGCCGCAGCTGGACGAGCACGATTTGCCGTCCATGAGTGCGCCTGCCCGCGAGCCACGGGAGTCGGGTTCCAAGCGAGGCAAGCGCAACAGCGAGCCGTCCCAGGGGGATTTGAACCTGAACCTCGACCTGGATGGTGGCCCGAGCTTCAACAGCCGTGACGGTGACTTCCCGGACGAGAGCAAGTCGTCCGGCGGCGACAAGGACCAGGCCCAGGCCGAAGAAGTGCTGGTGATCAGCGTGATCTGCCGCGACCCGGCCGGCTTCAAAGGCCCAGCGTTGCTGCAGAACATTCTGGAAAGCGGCCTGCGTTTCGGCGAGATGGACATTTTCCACCGTCACGAAAGCATGGCCGGCAATGGCGAAGTGCTGTTCTCCATGGCCAACGCGGTCAAGCCTGGCGTGTTCGATCTCGACGACATCGATCATTTCAGCACGCCGGCGGTGAGCTTCTTCCTCGGGCTGCCAGGCCCGCGTCATCCCAAGCAGGCCTTTGACGTGATGGTGGCCGCGGCGCGCAAGTTGTCCCAGGAGCTCAACGGCGAACTGAAGGACGATCAGCGCAGCGTGCTGACCGCCCAGACCATCGAGCACTATCGCCAGCGCATCGTTGAATTCGAGCGCCGTGCGCTGACCCAGAAGCGCTGAAGCCGCCAGAGTCTTTATGGCCAGGGCTTTTTGTGGCGAGGGAGCTTGCTCCCGCTGGGCCGGGCTGGCGCGCCAGGCGAAGCCCTCCCAGGAAGTCTTTAAAAAATGAGCAGCCCAGGCTGCTCTTTTGCTTTATGAGAGAACACCATGAACGCCGTCGAAACCCGCATCCTAGAGCTGCGCACCGAGCTGGATCAGCATAACTATCGCTACCACGTCCTCGACGAACCAAGCATCCCGGACGCCGAGTACGACCGGCTGTTCCACGAACTCAAGGCCCTCGAAGAGCAGCACCCGGAATTGGTCACCAGCGACTCGCCGACCCAGCGGGTTGGCAGCGTGGCTCTTTCGGCGTTCAGCCAGGTGCGTCACGAAATCCCGATGCTCAGCCTCGGCAACGCCTTCGACGAAACCACCATGCGCGAGTTCGACCGGCGTGTGACCGAAGGCCTTGACTTGCCCATGGGCGACTTGCTGGGTGGTGGCGCGGCGGTGGAATACAGCTGCGAGCCGAAGCTCGATGGCTTGGCCGTCAGCCTGTTGTATCAAGACGGCATGCTGGTGCGCGGTGCCACGCGGGGTGACGGCACCACGGGGGAGGACATCAGCGTCAACGTGCGAACCGTACGCAATATTCCCCTCAAGCTGCAGGGCAGCGGCTGGCCTCCGGTGCTGGAAGTGCGCGGCGAAGTGTACATGTCCAAGGCTGGCTTCGAACGTCTCAATGCCACGCAGTTGGAGGCGGGCGGCAAGACCTTCGCCAACCCGCGCAACGCCGCGGCAGGCAGCCTGCGCCAGTTGGACTCGCGGATCACCGCCAACCGTCCCCTGGAGTTCTGCTGCTATGGCATCGGCCAGGTGACCTCGGACATCGCCGATACTCACATCGGCAACCTCAAACAACTCAAGGCCTGGGGCATGCCCATCAGCCGGGAGCTGAAGCTGGCCCACGGCATCGACGAATGCCTGGATTACTACCGTGACATCGGCGAGCGACGCGATTCGCTGCCCTACGAAATCGACGGGGTGGTGTTCAAGGTCAACAGCATCGCGTCACAGCGTGAACTCGGTTTCCGCGCACGGGAGCCGCGTTGGGCTATCGCTCATAAATTTCCCGCCAGCGAAGAACTCACCGAGTTGCTGGACGTCGAGTTCCAGGTCGGCCGTACCGGCGCTGTCACGCCCGTGGCGCGGCTCAAGCCGGTGAAGGTGGCTGGCGTGACCGTGGCCAACGCTACGCTGCACAACATGGACGAGGTGGCGCGCCTGGGCCTGATGATCGGCGACACGGTGATCATTCGCCGCGCCGGTGATGTGATTCCGCAGGTGGTGCAGGTCGTTTCGGAGCGGCGTCCGGACAATGCTCGTCCGGTGCAAGTGCCACAGCAGTGTCCGGTGTGCGGTTCTCACGTTGAACGCACGCAGCTGATCAAGCGCAGCAAGGGCCGCGAAACCGTCAGCGAAGGTGCGGTGTACCGCTGCGTCGGCCGCCTGGCCTGTGGCGCGCAACTCAAGCAGGCGATCATTCATTTTGTCTCGCGCCGCGCCATGGATATCGAAGGCCTGGGCGAAAAGAGTGTCGAGCAACTGGTGGATGAGGGGCTGGTGGGTTCCCCGGCGGACCTGTACGCGTTGACGTTCGAGCAAGTGGTCGATCTGGAAGGCTTCGCCGAGCTGTCCAGCAGGAATCTGCTGGCAGCGATTGTCGACAGCAAGACGCCGAGCCTGGCGCGCTTTATCTATGCGTTAGGCATTCCAGATGTAGGCGAGGAAACCGCCAAGGTCCTGGCCCGCTCCCTCGGTTCGCTGGAGCGTGTGCAGGCGGCGTTGCCGCACGTGCTGACGTATCTGCCGGATGTCGGCCTCGAAGTCGCCCATGAGATCCACAGCTTCTTCGAGGACCCGCACAATCGCCAGGTCATCAAGGATTTGCTGCGCCATGGCCTGCAGATTCAGGATCAAGGCGAGCTGAGCGCGGAATTCTCCGCCAGCACCACCCTGGGCGGCTTCCTCGACAAGCTGCACATTCCGTCGGTCGGGCCGGGCGGCGCGCAAAAGCTGGCGGACAAGTTCGGCTCACTCGAAGCGGTCATGGATGCCGATTGGCTGGACATGCGCCAAGCGCTGCCGGAAAAGCAGGCCAACGCTGTGCGCGAGTTCTTCGCCATCGCCGCCAATCGCGAGCAGGCGTTGGCCGCTGAGCAGCAACTGCGGGATTTCGGCATGCATTGGCAGAGCGAGAAAAAAGTCGTCGAGGGTTTGCCGGAAGCGGGGCACACCTGGGTCCTGACCGGTTCGCTGGAGCTGATGAGTCGCGATGTCGCCAAGGACAAGCTGGAAAGCCTGGGAGCCAAGGTCGCCGGTTCCGTGTCGGCGAAGACCCACTGTGTGGTCGCCGGGCCGGGCGCCGGTTCGAAATTGACCAAGGCCAACGAGCTTGGGCTCAAGGTGCTCGATGAGCAAGCCTTTGTCGAGTTCCTGACCGGGCATGGCGTCGCGCTCTGAGGCTTGGCTTATGTGGCGTCATGACTCAGCGTTTTTGGAACGATCATGAGGGCAGGGCGATCTAGTCTTGCAGGCTCCAGGAGAGATCGCCATGTACCGCTTCTTCGAACAACTGAGCTCACGCATCGCCGCGCCGTTTCTGGGCGATCGATCACGCAACAGTAAAATCTGGCCGTGTCGTTGCGGTCAGTCGCTGTTCTTTCGCAACAGCCAATGCCTGGCCTGTCTGGCGGCGCTGGGCTATCAGCCGGAGCAGAGTCGCCTGTCGTCCCTGCAGCCCGGCGAGCAGCCTGGTACCTGGACCTTGGATGCCGACCCGCAGGCCGGACTGTTCCGTCGCTGCGCCAATCTCGATACCCCCGCGGCCTGCAACTGGCTGCTGCCAGCCAACGGGCAAGACACGCTGTGCATCGCCTGCAGCCTGAACCGCACGATTCCTGACCTGTCGATCCCGGAAAACCCTGAACGCTGGTGCAAGGTCGAAACCGCCAAGCGTCGTCTCGTGGCACAACTCATTACCCTCGGCCTGCCGGTCATCCCGAAGACCGCCGACGACGAAATCGGCCTGGCCTTCGACTTCATCGGCGTCGATCCCGACGGAAAGCCGCCGACGACCGGGCACGCCAGCGGCCTTGTCACCCTCGACATCAAGGAAGCCGACGATGCTCATCGCGAGCACGTGCGCCAGCAGATGCATGAGCCGTATCGCACGTTGCTCGGGCATTTTCGTCATGAGGTGGGCCATTATTATTGGGATCGGTTGATTGCCGACAGCCATTGGCTGGAGCCGTTTCGCACGCTGTTCGGCGATGAGCGTGCCAGTTATTCCGAGGCTTTGGAGCGTCACTACCAACAAGGCGCGCCGCTGGATTGGCAAAGCCGCTACGTGAGCGCCTACGCCACCATGCATCCATGGGAAGATTGGGCCGAAACCTGGGCCCATTACCTGCACATGATGGATGCCGTCGACACCGCGTTGGGCTTCGGCATGAGTGCGCGGGAAATGGATTTCGACTACCAGCCGTTTCCCCCCGAGACCTTGTACGACGCCGAACACGCAGGCGGTGCGGCTTTCCTTTCGTTCGTCAATGCCTGGATCGAACTGGCCGGTATGCTCAACGAATTGTCCCGCAGCATGGGGCAGCCGGATTTCTACCCGTTCGTCGTACCGGCCGCGGTGATCACCAAATTGCATTTCATCCATCTGGTGATCCAGGAGGAGGGCGGCCGAGCGGATGAGGTGTTGTTGTAGGTCCTATGGATGGAAGCCGGCATCCCTCGCGAATGTGCCGGCGCCTTCGCGAGCAAGCGTTGCTCCCACAGCAAGTGCTTGAACACCTTCGGTTTTTCAATACGACACGAACGGTTGTAACTTCTTGTCAGATAGGTACAATGGCGCGGCTCGCCGTCAGGCGGGCGTCGTTATGGTGACCCCATCGGTCCCCCCGCAACGATTACCCGTGAACCTGGTCAGATCCGGAAGGAAGCAGCCACAGCGGGAACATTGTGTGCCGGGGTGTGGCTGGTGGGGTTGCCTCCATAACGCTCCAGGCCTTCGTTCGCAAGGTCTGCCAAAATTCTCCATGATTGCTTGTTTGCGCCGGGTTCGGTCAATGTCCCCTGCTGTCCAGGTATCGTGCGCTCACACGTTTCGACAGTTTCCTACCGTTGATCGGGACTGTCAGATCTGACAGTAGAGCCGGATGCCCTTTTTTCCTACGTTCGTGTGCGTCAGGCACCTGTTGATCGAGTACCCAATCCATGGGGCTTTGCAGTCGCAGGGGCGCGCAGCCAGGGGCAAGCTCATGAGCGAAGACAGGGTATCGACGCAAGGCGCAAGCGGCATCGCGGTCAAGTTCGCTGCGGCGCTCGGATGGTTGGCATTGTTCCTCCAGCTTTACCTGATCCTGGCTTCGCGCTGGCAGGATGGGAGGAGTTTGCTGGGGGGAGTGGACGTCTTTTTCAGTTATTTCACGGTGCTGACCAATATTTTGGTAGCCGTGGTGCTGACGTTCGCTGCGACCTCAGGCGATTCGCCGTTGCGGCGCTTCTTCCTCCGGCCGTCCGTGCAGTGCGGGGTGGCTGCTGCCATTATAGTGGTCTGCCTGGCCTACAACCTGCTGCTGCGTCACACCTGGAATCCCCAGGGTTTGCAATGGGTGGCCGATGAGTTGTTGCACGACGTGATGCCTGTTCTGTTTGTCATCTATTGGTGGTTCTGTGTGCCAAAGGGAATCTTGCGCTGGGGCAGTGTGTGGCCGTGGCTGATCTACCCCTTGGTCTATTTCATTTACATCCTGATACGCGGCCGCTGGGTCGGCTCCTATCCTTATCCATTCATCGAAGTGGATCGATTGGGTTATCCGCAGACCCTGGCTAATGCGTTGATGGTGCTGTTGGGTTTTTTGGTGGTGTCATGGGTGGTCGTGGCTGTGGATCGGGCGAGAGGCAAGGGTTGATCGGTTTGGACTGTCAGCCCGGCCCCACGCGTTCCGATCTGTCAGGCATCGCCCGTTTGGATGACTCTCGTCACATCGCTTCAAGGCTTGGACAACGCCTGGTCAACCGCCGCAATCAGCTTCCCAAGGTCTTTCGGGGTGGCTTTGTGGATGACGCTGAACAGGTACGCCCGTTGCTCATCTTCGTCGCCCATGTCTGCGAAGAAAACCTTGGGCTGGACGTCCAGTACGTTGGCAAGCAGGAGCAACGCCTCGACGCTGGGAGTGTAAGTACCGGTTTCGAAGCGGCTGATGGTTTTGGGGTCAAAACCGGTCTTTTCGCCAAGTTCAGCCTGAGTCAGCCCCGCTACTTTGCGGTAGCGTCTGATGGCTGGACCCAGACTTGAAATTTGCATCGCTTAATTCCCATTCAGAATCAAGAACTTAACGATAGATTTTTGCATTAGGCAACCGCGTGTTCCATCACCTTGCTTTGCAAAATGTGATGTGTTTCGTAGAATCGACCTTTGGTACGGGAGTTTGGTGATCTGCTTCGGAAGCCGGGCGTGTGGGTAGGCCGGGGCTCGCGCTTCTTTTCGCAGTGACACAAGGCGGGGCTTGGAGTGTTCAGGCCGTACCGCCAGCGTCCGTACTCCAGCTCTCTCAAGGTATTTGAGCCTAGTTGATTTTCGCCCGTCCGGGGGCGGTGCAACCGCGCGCGACAAACGAGCCTGACTCATGGATGACTGCTTCGATGGATAAGAAGTACCGCAGGGCTGTCGACGCCGCCGCCATTTTTTCCGAAACCGACTTGAGCGGGCGTATCACGTACGTCAACGATCAGTTTTGCGAGCTGTTTGGCTACCCGCGTGATGAGCTGTTGGGGGAGAGCCACCGGCTCCTCAATTCCGGCCAGCATCCCGGCGAGTTCTTCAGCGCCATGTGGCGGACTATCGCCATGGGAAAAGTCTGGAAGGGTGAAATCTGCAATCGGGCCAAGGACGGTACGCTGCATTGGGTCGATACCACGCTGGTGCCGGTAGCCGACGAAACCACGGGGCGCGTCGAGCGTTATCTGGCGATTCGCTTCGACGTCAGCGAAAAACGGCGCCTGCTGCATTCACTGCAATGGCGTGTCGGTCATGACGTGCTCACGGGGTTGCCCAATCGCACCTACTTGTCCGACCTGCTGGACCAGGCACTTGAATTTTCCCGGGTGGAAAACCTGCCGCTCGCCGTGTGCATGCTCGACCTGGACGGTTTCAAGGCAGTCAACGACGGTTATGGCCACGCCATCGGTGATCGATTGCTGATGGAGGTCGCCAGGCGGTTGCGCAGCATTGTGCGGGGCGAGGACGTTGTCGCTCGACTGGCCGGGGATGAGTTCGTGCTGGTGTTGCGTCATGTGCATGGCATGGACGAGCTGCACGCGGCATTGAACCGGGTGCTGATCGCGGTCTCCATGCCTTACGTCATCGACGGCAAGAGCATCAATGTTTTCGCCAGCGTCGGTGTCACCCTGTCTCCCTGGGATAACGAGGACGCCGATACGTTGCTGCGCCACGCCGACCAGGCGATGTATGTGGCCAAGCAGAGCGGTCGCAATCGTTTCCATCTGTTCGATGTGTCCAGGGACAAAGAGGTGCGGGCCACCTACCAGACCGTTGAGCGGGTCCGCCAAGCCCTGGCTGACAATGAGCTGCGGCTGCATTTCCAACCCAAGGTCAACATGCGCAATGGCGCGGTGGTCGGTCTCGAGGCGTTGTTGCGCTGGAAACACCCGCGACGTGGCCTGGTGCCGCCGCGTGAGTTCCTGCCATTGGTGGAAGAGACCGACCTGATTGTCGAGGTGGGTGAATGGGTCATGGAGCAGGTGTTGACCCAGCTACAGCAATGGCAACGTGTGGGGCAGGGGTGGCCGGTGAGCATCAACATATCGGCGCGGCACTTCCAGCGGGCGGATTTCGTCGAGCGGTTGCAGGGGATGTTGGAGCGGCATCCGGCGGTGTCCCCGCGCATGCTCGACCTGCAGATTGTCGAGTCGGTCGCGGTGGAAAATCTCGCCCAGGTCAGCGCCTGCCTCCAGGCCTGCCAAGCCTTGGGGGTAGGGTTTTCCCTGGGTGGATTCGGCACGGGCAATTGTTCGCTCAACGACCTCAAGCACTTGCGTACGCAAACCATCAAGATCGACAAGACATTCGTGCGCGATATTCTCGAGGACCGAGACGACCTGGCGTTGACCAAGGCGGTGATCGGCCTCGCCCGGGCATTTGGTCGCCAGGTGGTCGCGGAGGGCCTGGACAGCCTCGAGCACGGTCAGTTGCTGTTGCGCCTGGGCTGCGAGGTGGCCCAAGGGTATTTCATCGCCCGGCCCATGCCGGCCGGCCAGGTGCCTGGCTGGGCGAAGAGCTTTGTCCCGCCACCGCAATGGCAGGTCTTTCCAGGAAGTCATGGAGACGCGACGCCGGCCTGCGACCCTTCGGAGCGGCCGGTATAGAGCTGGATGATCGCGTCGATTTCCCCGGACATCTTCATGTTCAACAAGGTGCGCAGGATGCGCTGTGCCGGAATCTTCGGATCATTGCGCACATAGCAGCTCAATTGCTGTTCCTGGAGGACGGCGACTTCATGTAGCTGTCGGTCAGCGCTGTGACGCTGGTTGAACCAGTCCAGCGCCCATTGATTACTGACCGCATAGCGATAGCGCCCGGCCACCAGTTTTGCCAACACTTGATCCTGGCTGCGCGCATCGTCACGCCGCAGGTGAGCGCTGTCGAACAATGGCTGCAGGGTGGGATAGCTGTAGCTGAGCACGGTACCGATGGCCTGTTGCGTGAGCGCCCGAGGCGTTATGCGGGCGGGAGCGCTGGCCAAGCCGACGAGCACATCGCGCTGGAAAAATAGCGGGACACTCCACAGATAATCCCCGCCTTTATCCTTTACCCAGTCAGGCGAGACGTAACAGCGCAGGTCTATTTCGCCATGCTCCATGGCGCTGTCCAGCCTTGCGCGGGCCAGGACATGGAATTGCGCCGGCATGCCCACCTGTGTCGCCAGGCTGGTCATGATGTCCGGCAGGATGCCCTGTGTCGGGCGACCTCTATCGATCTGCACCATGGGCATGGCCCAGCCATCGGTGATGGCGAAACGCAAGGGGACCTCATCAGCGAAACATCCCGTTCCCAATAACAGCAAAGCCCCCATGGCCAAGCGCATAAACTCTCCTGACTGTACAAAAGCGTGTCGACAACCGAGCTTTCCAACCAAGCTTAGTCAGATTAGACGAGGACACCGGATGCAATTTCGCCCCTGCTCCGCTAGCATTAGCCGCTTATGTTCCTTCGTTGCGACGGTTTTCGATGAGTTATCAGGTTCTTGCACGTAAATGGCGTCCGCGCTCGTTCCGCGAAATGGTCGGCCAGACCCATGTGCTCAAGGCTCTGATCAATGCCTTGGACAGCCAGCGGCTGCACCATGCCTATCTGTTCACCGGCACCCGCGGCGTGGGCAAGACCACCATCGCGCGGATCATCGCCAAGTGCGTGAACTGCGAAACCGGTATCACTTCGACGCCTTGCGGCGAATGTTCGGTCTGTCGGGAAATCGACGAAGGTCGTTTTGTCGACCTGATCGAAATCGACGCCGCGAGCCGCACCAAGGTCGAGGACACCCGCGAGCTGCTCGACAACGTGCAGTACGCCCCGAGCCGTGGGCGCTTCAAGGTCTACCTGATCGACGAAGTGCACATGCTCTCCAGCCATTCCTTCAACGCGCTGCTCAAGACGCTTGAAGAGCCGCCGCCCTACGTCAAGTTCATCCTGGCGACCACCGACCCGCAGAAACTCCCCGCAACGATTCTGTCGCGCTGCTTGCAGTTCTCCCTGAAGAACATGACGCCGGAACGCGTCGTCGAGCACCTGACGCATGTGCTGGGTGTCGAGAACGTGCCGTTCGAGGATGATGCGCTGTGGCTGCTGGGCCGCGCCGCCGACGGTTCGATGCGTGATGCCATGAGCCTGACCGACCAGGCCATCGCCTTCGGTGAAGGCAAGGTCATGGCTGCCGAGGTGCGCGCCATGCTCGGCACCCTCGATCACGGCCAGGTCTACGACGTTTTGCATGCGCTGATCGAAGGGGACGCAAAGGCGTTGCTGGAAGCGGTGCGCCACTTGGCCGAGCAGGGGCCGGACTGGAACGGCGTGCTTTCAGAGATTCTCAACGTGTTGCACCGGGTCGCCATCGCCCAGGCCTTGCCCGAGGGGGTCGACAACGGCCACGGTGACCGGGACCGCGTGCTGTCTTTGGCCCAGGCGCTGCCGGCCGAAGACGTGCAGTTTTATTACCAGATGGGCCTGATCGGTCGCCGCGACCTGCCCTTGGCACCGGATCCGCGTGGCGGCTTCGAGATGGTGCTGCTGCGAATGCTTGCGTTCCGACCGGCCGATACGGCGGACGCGCCGAGACAAGCGCTAAAGCCAGTGGGGATCAGCCAGGCCACAGCTGATTCCGCCAAGCCAGTGGCTGCCACGCCCGTTGTTGCGTCGGCAGTGGCTTCTGCTCCGGTAGCGGCGCCCGCAGCCCAACCGGCGCCTGTCGTTACCGCGCCGGAGCCGGTCGTCGAGCCGGAACCTGAGCCAGCCGCCGAAGCGTTGCCCGAGCCCGTCGCCGAAGAAGTCATCGACCTGCCCTGGAACGATCCTGTCGAGCCGCAGATTGTCCAGCAACCCGCCGTGGAGCCGGTGCTGGAAACCATCGCCGAGCAGCCCGAGTTGCCGCCGATGCCCATGCCGACCCCCGACAGCGTCGTGCCCGATGCACCCGAGTGGGTGGCTGCGCCGATGCCGGAGCCAACGGTGGCCGACGTCGATGTCGCGACGCCGGGCATCGACCTGGACGATGAGCCGCCGCTGGATGAGGATTACATCGAGCCGGACATGGATTCGGCGTACAGCTACCTGGATGACCTGGCCAGTGAGCATGCCGCCGAGCCGGCCCCTGAGCCCGAGCCGGAACCAGCGGCGATGCCGGCCACCGGGCTGGCCCTGCAATGGCTGGAGCTGTTCCCCAAGCTGCAGATCAGCGGCATGACCGGCAGCATCGCCGCCAACTGTACGTTGATCTCGGTGGAGGGCGACCATTGGTTGCTGCATCTGGATCCGGCCCACAGCGCGTTGTTCAACGCGACCCAGCAGCGTCGCCTAAACGATGCGCTGAACCAGTACCACCAGCGCACGCTCACGTTGACCATCGAGCTGATCAAGCCCGAGCAGGAAACCCCGGCCCAGGCCGCGTCCCGGCGCCGTGCCGACCGACAGCGCGAGGCCGAGGAGTCGATCCACAACGATCCGTTCATCCAGCAGATGATGCAACAGTTCGGCGCCGTGGTCCGTCACGATACTATCGAACCTGTCGAGGCCCCGGTCACCCAGGGCTCATAACTGAAGGCGCCGGGCCGGGCAGGCCGGGCGCGTTGTTTATCCAAGTACTTTCGAGGTGATTACCATGATGAAAGGTGGCATGGCCGGCCTGATGAAGCAGGCGCAGCAGATGCAGGAAAAAATGGCCAAGATGCAGGAAGAACTGGCCAACGCTGAAGTCACCGGCAAGTCCGGCGGCGACATGGTGACCGTGGTCATGACCGGTCGCCACGACATCAAGCGTGTCAGCATCGACCCGAGCGTGGTCGAAGGCTTGAGCGAAGATGACAAGGAAATGCTCGAAGCCCTGTTTGCCGCCGCCGTCAACGACGCAGTGCGCAAGATCGAAGCCAACAGCCAGGACAAGATGTCCGGCATGACCGCTGGCATGCAACTGCCGCCGGGCATGAAACTGCCGTTCTGATTCGCCATCCCGCGTGGGATGGGCTACACACAATGCCAGGCATCGCGCCTGGCATTTTTGTTTCTGGTCCAGATACTTCGGCGGATGTCAGGTCGCTATCGTCGGAACGCCGCCCGGAGCAAGCTCGCTCCCACAGGGTTCATGAGTGAGCACAAATCTTGTATTCACCACAGTCCACTGTGGGAGCGAGCTTGCTCGCGATGCGGTCACTGCGGTCCAACCGAACAAACATCGAACGCCGCCCCCTCGGCAATGGTCTGCTTCCTATACGTGTCCGCTCAACGAACAAGGAGACGCATCCATGTCATCGATTTCCAACCAGCGCATCGTCTTGGCCTCACGCCCCCAAGGTGCGCCAACCTCCGAAAACTTTCGTCTTGAACACGTGACGCTGCCGGACCTGGCCGAAGGGCAAATCCTGCTCAAGACGCTGTTCCTGTCCCTGGACCCCTACATGCGCGGGCGCATGAGTGACGCGCCTTCCTACGCCGCGCCGGTGCAAATCGACGAGGTGATGACCGGTGGCGCTGTCAGCCGGGTAGAGCGCTCTATGCATCCGAAATTCCATGAGGGTGATCTGGTGGTGGGCGCCACGGGTTGGCAAAGCCACTGCATCAGCGATGGCCGGAACGTGATTCCAATCCCTTCCGGCTTGCCCAGTCCCTCGATGGCCCTTGGAGTGCTGGGGATGCCTGGCATGACGGCCTACATGGGGTTGATGGACATTGGCCAGCCCAAGGCCGGCGAAACCCTGGTCGTGGCGGCGGCATCGGGCGCCGTGGGCTCTGTGGTGGGTCAAGTGGCAAAGATCAAGGGCCTGCGGGTGGTGGGGGTGGCGGGAGGCAGCGAGAAGTGCAAATACGTGGTCGATGAGCTGGGTTTCGATGCTTGCGTCGACCATAAAGGCGCGAACTTCGCCGAAGAGCTGGCCCAGGCTTGCAACCAAGGCATTGACATCTATTACGAGAACGTCGGCGGAAAGGTCTTCGATGCGGTGGTGCCGCTGCTCAACCCCAAGGCGCGCATCCCGCTTTGCGGCTTGATCGCGTCCTACAACGATCATCAGCCACCAAGTGGTCCGGATCGCCTGCCGCAGTTACAGCGCACGCTGCTGACCAAGCGCGTGCGGATCCAGGGTTTCATCGTGTTCGACGACTACGGTGATCGCCAGCCGGAGTTCATCAGCGCCATGGCGCCTTGGGTGCGCGATGGCAAGGTCAAGTTCCGCGAAGACGTGGTCGACGGTCTCGAAAACGCGCCCCAGGCCTTTATCGGCATGTTGGAGGGGCGAAACTTCGGCAAGTTGGTGGTGCGAGTGGGGCGCGATTGAGTATTTGACGCTAATCGGAGGCGCGGGTATAAACCGCGTCTCGTTGTTATGTCGGACGTTTCCTCCATGAGCTTCAGCCCTTTGATTCGCCAACTGATCGATGCCCTGCGAACCTTGCCGGGCGTGGGTCAGAAAACTGCCCAGCGCATGGCGTTGCAACTGCTAGAGCGTGATCGCAGCGGCGGGTCGCGCCTGGCCCTGGCCTTGAGCCAGGCCATGGAAGGTGTCGGGCACTGCCGCCAGTGTCGTACCCTGACTGAAGACGACCTTTGCCCGCAATGTGCCGATCCGCGTCGGGACGACAGCCTGCTCTGCGTGGTCGAGGGGCCGATGGACGTGTATGCGGTGGAGCAAACCGGCTTTCGCGGGCGTTATTTCGTGCTCAAGGGCCATTTGTCCCCGCTCGACGGCTTGGGGCCTGAAGCCATCGGCATCCCGCAACTGATCGCGCGGATCGAAGAGGCGGGTACGTTCAAGGAAGTCATCCTCGCCACCAACCCGACGGTCGAAGGCGAAGCCACCGCCCATTACATTGCCCAGTTGCTGAGCAACAAAGGCCTGGTCGCCTCTCGCATCGCCCACGGCGTGCCGCTGGGAGGGGAGTTGGAATTGGTCGATGGCGGGACACTGGCGCATTCGTTTGCGGGGCGCAAGCCGATCGCGTTGTAGCTGCACGCAGACCCTGTGGGAGCGAGCTTGCTCGCTCCCACAGGGTTATTCGTTGTTCAGAGGTTATTTTTCGCTGAGCGAGAACTGCGTCAGGCAGAACGTCGGGATGCCCATGTCTTCCAGGCGCTGGGAGCCGAGCAGCTCCGGCAGATCGATGATCGCGGCGGCTTCATGGACCTTCGCGCCCATGCGGCGGATCAGGTTGGCGGCGGCAATCAGCGTCCCGCCAGTGGCGATCAGGTCATCGAACATCACCACCGAATCACCCTCGCACAGGCTGTCGGCGTGCACTTCCAGGAAAGCCTCGCCGTACTCGGTCTGGTAACCCTCGGCCAATACATCGGCCGGTAGCTTGCCTTGCTTGCGAAACAATACCAGCGGCTTGTTCAACTGATAGGCCAGGATCGAGCCGATCAGGAAGCCTCGCGCATCCATCGCGCCGATGTGCGTGAACTCGGCCTCTACATAGCGGTGGGCGAAACTGTCCATGACCAGCCGCAGGGCGGTGGGTGACTGGAACAGCGGCGTGATGTCGCGAAAGATCACGCCTGGCTTGGGAAAGTCGATCACGGGGCGGATCAGCGATTTGATGTCGAAGGAGTCGAAGACCATCGTCGAGGTGTCCTGGCTGGCTACAAACGCGGCAGTATAGCGCGGCGGGGCAAAAGCCTCAGCCGCGCAAGCGCGTCAGCCTTCGACCGAGCCGCCGGCCAGGGCGCAGAGTTGGATCGGATCGAGGATATGGATCTCCTTGCCTTCGGCTGCGATCAATTCGCTCTGCTGGAAGCGGGTGAAGACCCGGGACACGGTTTCCACGGCCAGGCCCAGGTAGTTACCGATTTCATTGCGGGACATGCTCAAGCGGAACTGATTGGCCGAAAACCCACGGGCACGAAAACGCGCCGAGAGGTTGACCAGGAACGTGGCGATGCGCTCGTCGGCGGTCTTCTTCGAGAGCAACAGCATCATCTGCTGGTCGTCACGGATCTCCCGGCTCATCACCCGCATCAATTGCCGGCGCAGTTGCGGCAGTTGCAGGGCCAGTTCGTCGAGACGATCGAAAGGAATTTCACACACCGAGGTGGTTTCCAGCGCCTGGGCCGAAACCGGATGGGTCTCGGTGTCCATTCCCGACAGGCCCACGAGCTCGCTGGGCAGATGGAAGCCGGTGAGCTGCTCTTCGCCACCGTCGCTCAGGTTGAAGGTCTTCAAGGCGCCCGAGCGCACGGCGTAGACCGAGTCAAAGGCATCACCCTGGCGAAACAGGAACTCACCTTTTTTCAGCGGCCGTCCCCGTTTAACGATGTCGTCCAGCGCGTCCATGTCCTCCAGATTCAACGAAAGTGGCAGGCACAGCGGGGCCAGGCTGCAGTCCTTGCAATGGGCCTGGTTGTGAGCGCGGGATTTGACTGGCTCGGACATTTCTTAAATCCTTGTGAGAAAAACACACATAAGCCGTAAGGGTAACCCACCGTACAAACTCCGGCCAGTGCAGTATCACCGTCAAATTGTCGCGCTCAGATGACTCGGGAAAAACGCTGTCGGTTTTGCTGCTCCAAATACGCGTCGAAGACCATGCAGACAGAACGCACCAACAGGCGCCCGGCGGGCAGTACCTTGATATGCGTTTGGGTCAATTCCAGCAGTCCGTCGGACGCCATTGTCTGTAATTGCGGCCATAACGACGCGAAATAACCCCGAAAATCGACATTGAAGTCTTGCTCTATCTCGGCGAACGCCAGCGAGAAATGGCAGATCAGTTGTTGGATCACTGCGCGTCGCAACCGGTCGTCGGCATTGCACACCAGTCCGCGGCTGGTAGCCAACTGCCCGTCGGCAAGAGCGTTCTGGTATTGGGCCAGGTCGCTGCTGTTCTGGCAGTACAGATCGCCGACCTGGCTGATGGCCGACACGCCGAGGCCGATCAGGTCGCAATGCCCGTGGGTGGTATAGCCTTGGAAGTTGCGTTGCAGGGTCGCTTCCTCTTGGGCAATCGCCAGTTCGTCGTCGGGCAGGGCGAAGTGGTCCATGCCGATGTAGCGATAACCGGCGGCGGTCAGTTGCTCGATGGTGCCTTGCAGCATGGCCAGTTTCTGGACCGGGTTCGGCAGGTCCTGGCTATTGATCCGCCGTTGCGGCATGAAGCGTTCCGGCAGGTGGGCGTAATTGAAGACCGAAAGGCGGTCGGGTTGCAGGCTGATGACTTCCTCGACGGTGCGGGCGAAGTTTTCTGGTGTTTGCTTGGGCAAGCCGTAGATCAGGTCGATGTTGATCGAGCGAAATTGCAACGTGCGCGCAGCTTCGATCACCGCGCGGGTTTCTTCCAGGCTTTGCAGGCGGTTGACGGCTCGCTGCACCGCTGGGTCGAGGTCTTGCAGGCCGATGCTGACCCGGTTGAAGCCCAGTTCCCGCAGCAGGCCCATGGTCGACCAGTCGGCTTCCCGGGGATCGATCTCGATGCCGTAGTCGCCGGAATCGTCGTCCATCAGGCTCAGGTGCTGGCGCAACTTGGCCATCAACTGGCGCAGTTCGTCATGACTGAGAAACGTCGGCGTGCCTCCGCCCAAATGCAGTTGTTCAACGCGCTGGGCGGGGTCGAGGTGGCAGCCGATCAGCTGGATTTCCTGCTCCAGGCGTTGCAGGTAGGCATGGGCGCGACCGCGATCCTTGGTGATGACTTTGTTGCAGGCGCAGTAGTAGCAGATATTGGCGCAAAACGGCACGTGCACATACAACGACAGGGGCTTGAGCGCCTTGCGACTGTCGCGAAGCGCGTGGAGCAAGTCGAAGGAGCCCACCTGGCCGGCGAACTGCGCCGCAGTTGGGTAAGAGGTGTAGCGTGGTCCCGCCAGGTCATAGCGGCGGATCAGGTCTGAGTCCCAACGAATGGCGTCGAGCATGCGGGCGTTCCCCGGATAGGCTGGCATGGTCGAAAGTCTATGGGGGAGGGGAAACGGGCGTGTTGATTTGCGTCAACGGCGCATCAGCAGTCGTCGAGGGGCGACGTCTGTCCAGGCCACTCAAGACCCGTGGCGAGGGAGCTTGCTCCCGCTCGGCTGCGCAGCAGACGCAATATCAGCTAGATGCGTTCTGCCTGAAGATCGTAGGGGCCTGCTTTGCAGGCCAGCGGGAGCAAGCTCCCTCGCCACGGGGGCTGTTGCGGTGGTTGAGTTCATTCTCTCTGAATGGCTGGCGAAGATGGCGATTCGCTCAGTGCCCCATGAGCCAATGCTGGTGCGGCCCCGGCAGCGTCCAGATGCCGAAGACAATCACCAGCAATCCGCCGGCCATCCGCACACTACGCTTACGCAGCAGGGCGGTGACGCGCTCGGCCGCCAGGCCCGTGGCGAGCAGCACGGGCCAGGTGCCGAGGCCGAAGGCGAGCATCAACAGCGCGCTGTCCAGCGCATTGCCCTGGCTGGCGGACCACAGCAGGGTGCTGTAGACCAACCCGCAGGGCAACCAGCCCCACAATGCGCCGAGCAGCAGCGCCCGTGGCAGGCTCGATACCGGTAGCAGGCGGTTGGCGACGGGCTGGATGTGTCGCCACAGACCACGGCCGATACTTTCGATGCGGGTCAGGCCGCTCCACCATCCGGCGAGATACAGGCCCATCGCGATCAGCAGCAGACCCGCCAGCACGCGCATGATCATCGCCGCAGGGCTGTTGGCGACGGCCCAGCCGGCCAGGCCGATCAGCAAGCCGGCCGTGGCGTAACTCAGGATCCGTCCCACGTTGTAGGCCAGCAACAGCCGAAAGCGCCGGCTGCGCTGTTCCTTGGGAATCGCCAGGGTAAGGGCGCCCATCAGGCCGCCGCACATGCCCAGGCAATGGCCGCCGCCCAGCAGGCCGAGGATGACGGCCGAGACCAGTAGCGGCGCCAGATCAAGCATGGGGCGGCGCCTTGTCATCGGTTTTTTGGGTCTCGCCGCTGGCTTCGTCCACCGCCGCCTTGTGGTTCGGGTCCTGGTCGTCGAACAGAATGCTATGGGCCGGGCCGTCAAGGTCGTCGTATTGGCCGCTGTCGACGGCCCAGAAAAAAATGTACACGGCGATGGCCACGATCAGGAGCGCGGCGGGGATCATCACGTAAAGAGCTGGCATGTCGGATCTCCATGCCCGCGCGGCTCAGGCCGGCTGCGGACGGGTATCGGGCGTGGCGTCGAGAACCTGCGCCTTGGGTTGGCGGGTCAGCCTCAGCGCATTCAGCACCACGGTCAACGAACTGATGGACATGCCGACCGCGGCCCACACGGGCGTGATCCAGCCGAGGGCGGCGAACGGCAACATGAGGCCATTGTACAGCCCCGCCCAGACCAGGTTTTCGATGATGACCCGACGGGTGCGCCGGGCGAGGCTGAAGGCGTGGACCAGGGCCTCGAGGCGGTTGGACAGCAGCACCGCGTCGGCGCTGGTCTTGGCCAGGTCGGTGGCCGAGCCCATGGCGACGCTGATATCGGCCGCCGCCAGCACCGGTACGTCGTTGACACCGTCGCCGAGCATCAGCACTTTGCGCCCTTGCTGATGCAACTGTTGGAGCACGGCCAGCTTGTCGTCAGGGCGCAAGCCGCCGCGAGCTTCATCGATGCCCAGTTCGGCGGCAACGCTGGCAACCATCGGCGAGCTGTCACCCGACAGCAGGAGGGTGCGCCAGCCCCGCGCTTTGCAGGCCGCGACCAGGGCCGGGGCATCCGTACGCAGGCGGTCATCGAGGACAAACCAGGCCAGCGGTCCTATGTCGTCGCCCAGCAGCAGCCATTGTCCGGGTTCGTTCGGCATCTGCGGGACGGAGGCGCCACTCGGTTCGCAGACAAAGCCGGGATGGCCGATGCGCAATCGCTGTCCGCTCACTGCGCCTTCAAGCCCCAGTCCCGGGAAACTCTGTACATGCTCGGCGGCCAGCGGCGCACGGCCGAAGGCGCGGGCAATCGGGTGTTCGGAGCGATTTTCCAAGGCGGCGGCCAGGCCCAGGCATTGGTCACTGTCGAGTGCCGCCAGTGGTCGAATGGCACGCAACGCCAAGCGTCCTTCGGTGAGGGTCCCGGTTTTGTCGAAGATCACCGTGTCGATCTGGTTCAGGCCTTCCAGCACATGACCACGGGTCAGCAGCAGCCCGAGTTTGTGCAGGGTGCCGGTAGCGGCAGTCAGGGCGGTTGGCGTCGCCAGGGACAGCGCGCAAGGACAGGTCGCAACCAGCATCGCCAGGACGATCCAGAAGGCGCGCGAAGGGTCCAGATACCACCACAACAGGCCGATGGCTGTCGCCGCAACCAGGGAGAACAGCAGGAACCATTGGGCGGCGCGGTCGGCGATTTCCGCCAGCCGTGGTTTCTCGCCCTGGGCGCGTTCCAAGAGGCGCACGATGGCGGACAAGCGCGTGTCCTGTCCCAACGCCAGTACCTGGACGGTCAGCGCGCCCTCGACGTTAAGCGTGCCCGCCGTGACTGCATCGCCGGCCCGGCGGGGTTGCGGCAGGTATTCACCGGTCAGCAGCGATTCGTCGACGCTCGACTGGCCTTCGAGAATCCTGCCGTCGGCGGGCAGGATCGCGCCGGGCTGGACCAGCACCCTGTCGCCGGTGTGCAACTCACTGAGCAGGATGCGCTCGCTCTGGCCGTCATCATCCAGGCGCAGGCACGAGGCTGGCAGCAGGTTGACCAGTTGAGCGGTGGCGGCAGCGGTGCGCTCCCGGGCGCGACGTTCCAAATAGCGGCCCGCCAGTAGGAACAGGGCAAACATGCCGACGGCATCGAAGTACAACTCACCGGCACCGGTAATGGACGTCCAGATCCCCGCGATGTAAGCGCCACCGATGGCCAGGGACACTGAAACGTCCATGGTCAGGTGGCGCGTGCGCAGGTCACGCATGGCACCTTTGAAAAAAGGCGCGCAGCTGTAGAACACGATGGGCGTCGTCAAAAATAGCGCGACCCAGCGCAGGATGGTGTGCATCTCCGGGCTCAGGTCGATGTTGAATTCCGGCCAGGTGGCCATGGTCGCCATCATCGCCTGGAACCACAGCAAGCCGGCCACTCCCAGCTGGCGGAGGGCCAGGCGGTTTTGCGCGGCGAGCTGTTCGCTGGCCTGATCGGCCTGGTACGGGTGCGCGGCGTAGCCGATCTGGCGCAATTCGGCGAGCAGGGTGCTCAGCGGCAATTGAGCATCGGCCCAGCGGACGTGCAGGCGGTGGTTGGACAGGTTCAGTCGCGCCTCGGCCACCGCCGGCAAAGTGCGCAAGTGTTTTTCGATCAGCCAGCCGCAGGCGGCGCAGCTGATGCCTTCCATCAGCAGGGTGGTTTCGGACAGCTCGCCTTCATGGCGAACGAACGACTGCTGCACGTCCGGGCGATCATACAGCGCCAGTTCATCGGTCAACTGGACGGGCAAGGTCTCGGGGTTGGCCGACGCTTCGCTGCGATGCTGGTAATAGCTTTCCAGGCCGCCGGCGACGATCGCTTCGGCCACCGCCTGGCAACCCGGGCAGCACAGCTCGCGGGTCTCACCGAGGACAACGGCGGTGAAGCGACTGCCGGGAGGAACGGGCAGGGCGCAGTGATAGCAGGGCTGTGGAGTGGTCATGGTTGTCGCATGAAGGCCTTGTGGAAGGAGCTTGCTATAAGTGAGGGCGCTTTTTGTGGCGAGGGAGCTTGCTCCCGCTGGCCTGCGTAGCAGGCCCAAAGCAGCCGACACCATGGAGCCTGATCGCGCCGGGACTCAGGCTTCAGGGCCGCTTCGCGGCCCAGCGGGAGCAAGCTCCCTCGCCACAAAGCGGCTTATTTTTTCAGGTCTTCAGCGCCTTGCAGCGGCTCGTCGCCGAGCAGGATGGCCTGGTCGTGGTTGATCTGCTCTTCCTCGAACAAACGCCAGGTCTTGTCGTTCTCCACACCCAGCAGTTCGACGAAGCGCCGACCTTCGATTTTGTCCGCCAACTGGCCAACGTAGCGCCCAGGTTCGCTGTCGTTGCGGGTCAGGACAATCTTGCGGTCCTTCTCCGGCTGGGTCGGCGAGATCAGGCTCAGTTCCAGGGTCTGGGGGCGGCTGTTGCCGTCCAGGCGCAGGTCCACTTCGCCGGTGAGGTCGTCCAACTGCACGTTGGCATGCAATTGCAGGGTCTGGGCCAGCAGCTCGCGCTCCAGGGAGCGGTTGATGCCCTTGCCGGCTTCGTAATAGTTGTCGTTGACCAGGTTATCCGGGTTGTTTACCGCGATGGTCACCATGGTCAGGCTCAGCGTTACCGAGCAGGCAAGGATCCCGATAATGATCCACGGCCAGAGGTGCTTGTACCAAGGGCTGGTGGCGGTTGCTGCAGGCATGTTCATTTCTCTCAACGAGTCTGTGGGCCGATGAACCGGCTCTTGGCTTCAACGTGAACGCTTTCGTCATCGGCATCCTTGAGGATGAAGATCACCTCGTTGGTGCTCGATGGCAGTTGCTCCGGTGCGCTGGACAGCTCGACCGGCTGGCTGTAGATCTCACCAGCGGCGACCTTGATTTCCCGTCGGCCTTGCAGCTTGAGATCAGGCAGGCCGGCGGCTTCGAGGACGTACGTATGGTCGCGCTGGTCCTTGTTCATGATTTTCAGGCTGTAGACGTTCTCGATCCGGCCTTCGGCGTTCTCGCGATACAGCACGCGGTCCTTGCTGACGTCGAAACCCACCAGCGAACGCATGAAGAAGGCCGTGACCAGCAAGCTGACCATCGCCAGCAACACCAGGGCATAACCGATCAGGCGCGGGCGCAGTTTATGGGTTTTCTGCCCCGAGAGGTTGTGTTCGGTGGTGTAGCTGATCAGGCCGCGCGGATAATCCATCTTGTCCATGATGTTGTCGCAGGCATCGATGCAGGCCGCGCAACCGATGCATTCGATCTGCAAACCGTCGCGGATGTCGATACCGGTGGGGCAGACCTGGACGCACATGGTGCAGTCGATGCAGTCGCCGAGGCCCAGCGCCTTGTAGTCGACACCTTTCTTGCGCGGGCCACGGCTTTCGCCGCGACGTGGGTCATAGGAAACGATCAGGGTGTCCTTGTCGAACATCACACTCTGGAATCGGGCGTAAGGGCACATGTAGATACACACTTGTTCACGCAGCCAGCCGGCATTGCCGTAGGTGGCAAGGGTGAAGAAGCCGACCCAGAAGTACGACCAGCCATCTGCCTGCCCGGTGAAGAACTCGAAGACCAGCTCGCGGATCGGCGTGAAGTAACCGACAAAGGTCATGCCGGTGACGAAACCGATCAGCAGCCACAGGCTGTGCTTGGCGAATTTGCGCAGGAATTTGTTGCCGCTCATGGGCGCCTTGTCGAGTTTGATACGCTGGTTGCGGTCGCCTTCGGTGACCTTTTCGCACCACATGAAAATCCAGGTCCAGACGCTTTGCGGGCAGGTGTAGCCGCACCAGACACGACCGGCGTACACCGTGATGAAAAACAGGCCGAAGGCGGCGATGATCAACATCCCCGACAGCAGGATGAAATCCTGGGGCCAGAAGGTGGCGCCAAAAATAAAGAATTTGCGTTCCGGCAGGTTCCACCAGACAGCCTGGTGACCGCCCCAATTCAGCCAGACCGTGCCGAAATACAGCAGGAACAGGAACGCCCCGCCGACCATCCGCAGGTTGCGGAACAGGCCCGTGAAAGCACGGGTGTAGATTTTTTCCCGAGAGGCGTACAGGTCGACGCTTTTGTTGGCGTCCTTGGCAGGCGGGGTAACGTCATGTACCGGAATCTGGTTGCTCATCAATTGCATCCCACGGCAGTGGAAAAATGCCGAGGCCAGTACGTGCCGACCACGGTCAGAAAGGGTATTGCAGTGGCGCAATGATACGCCTGTCGCTCTAGGTCAAGGGTGCGACCTTTGGTCGCGTTGGGTGTATGGGCCGAATGGTGTAGCGGATGTAACAAGTCATGACCTGGATCAATTGACTATAGACACCGCATGGCGTTGGCGGGGTGCTGGATGGCTGGGGCGGCTTGGCCAGCGGGAGCAAGCTCTCTCGCCATGGGATCTGCGTTTCGCCTCAAATCGTGTGCTCAGCCAGCGTTCCGCGCTGCCTGTTTCTAGCTGGCATTCAGACGGATAATTTGATGGTTTATGTTATTGCGGTTTATGAAGCCAGGAAGAAAAGTCGGATATGTAAATTTCATCCAGCGTTAGCGTCGGCGGTATGTTTTCGATGCTGTCAGCTATCTCGTCATAAGGTGTTGGCAAGACGTAGCAGAAGCCAAAATCCTCGTTGAGGATTATGACGCCATTAAATATGCGCTGGCGTTCGGTCAGCTTTTTTATCTGGTCAAAAGGCATTCCTGTGGAAAGCGTATTTTGGTAAAGCCCTTTGTATCGCGCGTTGCAACCGATTGAAAAAATTGTTCCGTCAGGAAGGGTCGAGAGGGTGAGCGTACTATCGATTACGTACGCTGTTCTAGTTTCACCGTCAGGTAGCGTGTAGCTCTTTATCTAGACTTTATGATGCTCATAGAGCTCATTCATGTAGGTCGAGATATTGTCTTGCAATAAAATGTTCGCAATTGAATGCTTGGATTTTATGTCGGCTGCAAAATCAATCATTTAAGTTCCACTGTTCATTAGCGTGCCGTTTACGTAGACGGGTGAGTCTTTTATGAGGTCATAAGGTTTTTTCCCGGTCAGTTTTCCAGTCCATCGTTGGGTTATCGTATTTTTCCTGGCAAAGCCTTTGGCCGAGGTACAGCTCAGTCCTAGTGGGTCGGCATACCCTGCAGGATTCGGCGCATAAGCATAGAAATTAATGCCCCCCGCCAACCCAATCGGATCCGGCGTAGTAAACCGCCCCACATCCGGATCATAAAACCTGAACGTATTGAAATGCAGCCCGGTTTCCCGGTCCAGGTACTGCCCCTGGAACCGCAAATTCTGTTCTTCGATGTAATACGGCTCGCGCACTTCCTCCAGCGTATTGCCCCACACCCGATACGTCGCCTGCCAAACGTTGTGCCCGTCGGCTTCGGTGAGTTGTTCCGGCAGGCCGTTGAGGTCGTTGTGGTAGTAGCGGATCTTTTGCAGCGGGCCGCTGCCGTCGACGCGGGCCAGGGGTTCGTAGCCTTCGTCTTCGTAGAGGTACAGGCTGGTTTGCTGGTGGCGGTGTTCCTGCAACAGGCGAAGGCCATCCCAGGTGAAACGGGTTTCGCCCAACGGGTATCCATTGCTGTCGTGTTCGGTCTTGGCGATGCGCCGGCCCAGCGGGTCGTAGGCCATTTTCACCACGCTGCCGTTGTCGTTGCGCACCTCGATCAAGCGGCTTTCGGTGTCGTAGGCGAAGTGCTGCACGCCGCGTTTGGCGCTGCGTTTTTCGATCATCCGGCCGAAGGCGTCGTAGCGGTAGCGTTTGTCCTGGTAGGTCAGCAGTTTGTTGTGCACCACCAGTCCAGCGCCGGGTAATAAGTTATGGTCTATGAGCGATGTATTAATCGCCGTCAGCAAAGAGCACTTCGTCCAGCTGGATTGCTTTTTTTAGAAAGCTGATAAAGTCAATAACTCGACTTTCGTTGTTCTTGGAAAGTAGTGAGATTAATATTTTTTGGTGGCTTGGATAAATTCTGCATTTTCCATATGGGTCAATGTAGACGCCTGTTTGGTTTTTTAGTTTGGTGAATGCTGGGTCAAACAGTTTGAATTCAGAGTCCTTTATTATGAAGGAGGGGTGTTCGTTGTTATCGTCTGAAAGGTAGGAAATATCTAGCATGAGGAGGCCTCTAGAAGTCTGAAGGGTAAGATGTGATGATTTTCTCTTTTTTCGGATCATAGATAGTCACATGGCCTTTCTCTCCTCGGGTACCTATAACTCGGTCATAATCTCGCTCGTAGCGTATTCTGCCATCACCCTGAATGATAGTGCGACTGGGATCTCGAATGGTTCTGTCCTCGAGTTTTTTATATTGACTAGGCTTTTTGTATTTGCTCTTGGCTTGTAGTTTGGTTTTTTCCTTTGCTGTGAACTTGCTTTTGCTGGTGTTGTTGTGTCTTCTGATATGTCGATTCGGAACATGACGCGTCCGATTAGGTCCACAAGATTTTAAGCCCTGCGGGTCCAGCCAGCCATATGGATTGGGGGCGTAGAGGTAGAGATTAATTCCCCCCGCCAACCCAATCGGATCCGGCGTGGTAAACCGCCCCACATCCGGATCATAAAACCTGAACGTATTGAAATGCAGCCCGGTTTCCCGGTCCAGGTACTGCCCCTGGAACCGCAAATTCTGTTCTTCGATGTAATACGGCTCGCGCACTTCCTCCAGCGTATTGCCCCACACCCGATACGTCGCCTGCCAAACGTTGTGTCCGTCGGCTTCGGTGAGTTGTTCCGGCAGGCCGTTGAGGTCGTTGTGGTAGTAGCGGATCTTTTGCAGCGGGCCGCTGCCGTCGACGCGGGCCAGGGGTTCGTAGCCTTCGTCTTCGTAGAGGTACAGGCTGGTTTGCTGGTGGCGGTGTTCCTGCAACAGGCGAAGGCCATCCCAGGTGAAACGGGTTTCGCCCAACGGGTATCCATTGCTGTCGTGTTCGGTCTTGGCGATGCGCCGGCCCAGCGGGTCGTAGGCCATTTTCACCACGCTGCCGTTGTCGTTGCGCACCTCGATCAAGCGGCTTTCGGCGTCGTAGGCGAAGTGCTGCACGCCGCGTTTGGCGCTGCGTTTTTCGATCATCCGGCCGAAGGCGTCGTAGCGGTAGCGCTTGTCCTGGTAGGTCAGCAGTCTGTTGTGCACCATCAGCCCGGCGCCGGGGGCCGGGCCGTCCAGCAGATTGGCGGCGGCGTCGTAGGTGAAGGTTTCGCGCTGGCCGTGGAGACTGTCCTGGGTGGCGATGATGCGGCCGGTGGCGTCGTAGTGCAGGAGCTGGCGCTGTTGTGCGTCGGGTTGCTGGTCGAGTTTGCCGATGAGGTTGTCGGCGGGGTCGTACTCGAAGTGTTTTTGCACCGCTGCCGGTAGCAGCGAGGGTTGGCTGCTGTGGCGGCGTTGTCGCGTGCGCAGGCGGCCGCTGCGGTCGTATTCGCTGCGGGTGCTGATCTGGCCTTGGGTGCGTAGCACTTCGCGGTGCAGGCGGTCGCGTTCGAAGTCGCTGATGACCTGGCCGTCGAGGTTGATCTGGTGCAGGTGGCCGCTGCCGTAGTACAGGCGGTTGACCCAGCGGCCATCGGGCAGTTGGGTCTGGATCAGGTTGCCGAGTTCGTCGTAGTGGTGTTGCAGGCTGCCGGCGGCGCCGTTTTCGGCGAGCAGCTGGCCGAGGGCGTCGTAGGTAAAGCTCAGGGTTTGCGCGTTGCCTTGCAGGTCGGTGAAGGTGACGGCGGTGAGTTGGTCCAGCGGGTCGTAGCGGTATTCGGTGCGGCCGTCGTCGGTGACTTTGGCGATCAGCCGGCCCACGGCATCGCGTTCCAGGCAATGGACGATGGGCGCCGGCGGTATTTCGGGAATGAGCGCCAGGCCCGTGCCGTACGGTGCAGGCATCGCCGTCACTGCCGCGACGTTGTCGAGGCGGTCGTAGTCGTAGCGTTTGGCGCTGCCATCCAGGTCTTGTTGCTCGCTCAACCGATCCCCAGCGTCCCAGGCAAACCGGTAGCTCTCGCCATTCTCGTTGGTCAGCGCTTGCAGCCGGCCGAAGCTGTCGTAGGCGAACTGCACTTGCCGGCCCTGGGCGTCGGTGCGTAGGCGGACCTGGCCGCGACGATTGTACTGATAGTGCGTGGTGTGTCCGGCCGGGTCGGTGTAGCCAGTGAGCTGGCCGGCGGTGTCACGCTGGTAGCGTTCGGTGCGGCCGTCCGGCAATTGGCTGCTCAGCAGCCGGCCTTGGGCGTCGTAGCTGAATTGGGTGCGCTCACCGAGGGCGTCGGTGATGGTTTGCAGGTAACCGCGCGCGTCATAACTGAAGCGTGTCGGGTAACCCGAGCAATCAACGTGTTCGACCAGTTGCCCGAACGGGTTCCAGCGCAGCTTCTTGCTTTTGCCGGTGGCATCGATGATTTCTACCACCTGGCCGTGGGCGTCGTAGCGGTAGCGGGTGCGATGGCCCAGCGGGTCGGTTTGCGCCGTGCAGTTGCCGCGTTGATCGTAGCGGTACGTCCAGCTATTGCCGGCGGCATCGGTGTCCACTAGCGGCAGGGGCCAGTGTTCAAGCCAGAGGCTGGATTCGCTGCGGCCCAACGGGTCGGTTTCGCTGATCAGGTTGCCGACGTCGTCGTAGCTGAATTGATACTGGCCGCCCTGTGGATCGGTGGCGCTGAGCAACTGGCGCTCATCGTTCCACTCGAACAGCCACGTCTGGCCGAGGTTGTCGCTGTACCGGATGATCTGGTGCTGGCTGTTCCAGTGCCGAGTGCTGACGCGTTGCAGGCTGTCGCGGATGCGGGTGATACCGGCTTGCAAGTCATAGTCGAACTGGTAGGCGTCGCCTTCGTCGGTCCAGTGCCGGACTACACGCCATTCCTGGTCATCGATCAAGGCCCATTCGTAGAAGCAGCGCAGGCCCGTGGGCAGTTGGTGTTCGACCATCCGGTGGCCAGCGTCATAGCTGAAACACCGTTGCACCTGGTTGCCAGCGTCGCGTACTTCGGCGAGATTGCCCGATGCATCGTAGGCGTAGCTGACCAGCACTTCCCGCGATTGACCAGGGTAGAGCCGTTGAATCTGGCTGACGCGTTCGCCTTCTCGAATCAGTTCGACCTGCACCAGATCGAAGGTGTCGCGCAGCCGCACCAGGCGTCCGCCCTCGTCATAGTCGAGGTGGATACGGTTGTCGTTGCGGTCGCCCAGTTGGCTCAATCGCAAGTGGGATGGGTTGGCCGGCGTGGGTTCGAACAAACGGTACAGGCCGTCATCGCTCTCGATCAGCAATTGCCCACTTGTATGGCGGCGCACCGCCAGGCCTTCGCCGGCACTGAATACGGCGCCGCCCAACGGGATGGAGCCCATGTCGATGGGGCGCGCCTGTTCGTCGGTGTAGACCAGGGTTTCGCCGCCGTCGGGGTGAGGCAGGATGTCGACCCGTACCTCATAGGTCACGCTCCAGCCGGCACCGAACAGGCTGTCGCGACGCTCGTCACGGCTGTTGTAGAAGCGTTGCCAGTCGATCGGCAGGATGCCGGGCAAGACGAAATCCAGTTCCTCATCACCGCCCAGCACTTTGGCGCCAGTAGCGGCATGCACCGGGTTCGACGAACCCAGGGCGGCATTGGCGGCTGCGTTCGCCGCGCTGCTGGCGGCCATGGATACCGCGCCGCCCACCAGCATGCATGGCAATTTGCTGAAGAACTTGCCTTTGCCGCCCTTGAGCATCAACAACGCTGTGACCGCCAGGCCAACACCCGGGGTCTTGCCGCTGCGGATCTCGCGCACCACCACCGAACCGCCGCCAATGGTCACGTTGGGGGAAATCAGCCCGGACGACACCACCGTTGCATCGCAGGTGCTGCGGTCGCCGCTGCGTACGGCGGGCTGGCCGTTGATGGTGACCTTGTCCGAACCTTCGGCCATGAACTGCGGTGGCATCGGCGGATGCTTCATGCAGATGACCAGGTCTTCCGGCTTGGGTACCGCGCCGGGTGCCGGTGTGGCGACCGTAGGACGCCACATCTGCGAGAAGAACTCTCCGGCCATGTCCAGGTAGCTGGGCTCTTCTTCAGGTTCCTGGTCTTCCAGCTCGGTGCCGGCCGGGGCGACGTGGGATTCGATCGCCCCGGCGGCACGGGCAGATGGGATGTTATTGGTAAAGGTGTCGGCGGAGCCGGTGAGAATGTTCGCCTGCACCGTGGGCGGAAAGAGGGCGTTGCCAATACCCTCGCATATATTGCTCAGGCCCTTGTCGGCCCCGGTCTTGCTCATCGCCAGGCCGACGACGGTGCCCACCACCAGGCCCAGGACGAAGCAGCCCAGGCCACCGGTGACCACCGTAATACCCGTGGCCGCGACTACCGCGGCGGTCGCCACGGCAGTAATCGCAATGTTCGCCGCCACCTCCAGCACGCCCCCAAGGATGTCGGCCATCATTGAGGTGTGATTCAACGCGTCGCCCAGGCGGGCCGCCCAGAGCGCATCAGACATGGACGATGCTCAGGCTGGTGCCTGTGTGCTTGAGTGGATCGATGCGTTTCATTGCGCCTGTCTCCCTGGCGGTGAAGTGTGGGTCCGCTGTGATATCAGCTTGACCAGGGGGTGAGCAATGCCACGCCGCTGCTTTGAAAATCCGTCACGTTGCCAGTTACCACGGTCAGCCCGTGGACCAACGCGGCGAAGGCCTATGAAAAAGGCCCCGCCAATTGGATTTGGCGGGGCCTTTCGTGTAACAGGGGCTGGCCTTACTGAGCGTCAGCGGCCGGAGCCTTTTCGCCGTGAGACAGGCTGTAGACGTAGGCGGCCAACAGGTGCACCTTGTCGTTGCCCTGCAGATCGGCCTGGGCCGGCATCTGGCCCTGGCGACCATAGCGGATGGTCTGCTGCAGCTGGGCGAAGCTCGAACCGTAGATGAAGCCGGCCGGGTGCGTCAGGTCGGGAGCGCCCATGGCGGGCGTGCCCTTGCCGGCGGGGCCGTGGCAAGCCACGCAGTTGGCTGCGAACAGCTTCTGGCCGTTGGCCGGATCGGCCTTGGCGCCTTCCGGCAGTTTGCGACCGTGCAGGCTGGTCACCACGTAGGCGGCCACGTCGGCGACGCCTTGTTCGCCAACCACGGCAGCCCAGCCCGGCATGACGGCATGACGACCGCCCATGATGGTGGTCTTGATGGTTTCCGGCTCGCCGCCCCAGCGCCAGTCGGCGTCGGTCAGGTTAGGGAAGCCGTAGGCACCCTTGGCGTCGGAACCGTGGCAGACCGAGCAGTTGGAGGCGAACAGGCGACCGCCCATCTTCAGGGCTTGCGGATCCTTGGCGACTTCTTCGATCGGCATGGAGGCGAACTTGGCGAAGATCGGACCGAACTTGGCGTCCGAGCGAGCCATTTCCTTTTCCCACTCGTGCACACCGGTCCAGCCGGTCTGGCCGTTGGCGAAGGCGGTCTGCTTTTCGGTGTCCAGGTAGTTATAGCCTGGCAGCAGGCCTTTCCAGTTGCCCAGGCCAGGGTAGAGCACCAAGTAGCCGAGGGCGAAAATGATGGTGCCCACGAACAGCATGAACCACCATTTCGGCAGCGGGTTGTCGTACTCCTCGATCCCGTCGAAGGAGTGGCCAACCGTTTCCTCGGTGGCTTCGCTGCGCTGGCCCTTGCGGGTCGACAGCAGCAGCCAGGTCAGGGCGAAGATCGTTCCCAGGCTGAGGACTGTGACGTACAGACTCCAGAACGTAGTCATTCTTTGTTACTCCTAGAAGCTTGCTCGACGTGCTTGATGGCTTCGGGATCATCCGCGAACGGCAGCAAGGTCGCGTCGTCAAACTCCGACTTGCGCTTGGGGCTGAACACCCACAGGGCCAGGCCAATAAAGGCCACCATCACGACGACGGTGCCCAAGCCACGAATCATCCCGATATCCATCCAGATCACCGTTTGCTTTTGATGATGGTGCCCAGGCCTTGCAGATAGGCCACCAGCGCGTCCATTTCAGTCTTGCCCTTGACGGCATCCTTGGCACCGGCGATGTCTTCGTCGGTGTAAGGCACGCCCAAGGCGCGCAGGACTTCCATTTTCTTGGCGGTGTCTTTGCCGTCGAGCTTGTTTTCTACGAGGAACGGGTAGGCCGGCATTTTCGACTCAGGCACCACGTTGCGCGGGTTGTACAAGTGCGCACGCTGCCAGTCGTCGGAGTAGCGGCCGCCAACACGGGCCAGGTCCGGGCCGGTGCGCTTGGATCCCCACAGGAACGGGTGGTCCCAGACGCTTTCGCCGGCGACCGAATAGTGGCCGTAGCGTTCGGTCTCGGCGCGGAACGGACGGATCATCTGCGAGTGGCAGCCGACACAACCGTTGGCGATGTAGACGTCGCGGCCTTCCAGTTCAAGGGCGGTGCGTGGCTTCATGCCTTCTACCGGCTTGTTGGTCACGTCCTGGAAGAACAGCGGAACGATCTGGGTCAGACCGCCGATGCTCACCGCGATGACCATGAAGAAGGCCAGCAGGCCGATATTCTTCTCTACTGCTTCGTGCTTCATCAGTGAGCTCCAACTACGGCGATCTTGGCGGCGGCTTCAGCTTCAGCCGGGTCAGAGGCACGAACGGTGCGATACACGTTGTAGGCCATGAGCAGCATGCCGCTGGCGAAGAACGCGCCGCCCAAGGCACGGACAATGAAGCCCGGGTGGCTGGCTTGCAGCGCTTCGACGAACGAGTAGGTCAGGGTGCCGTCGTCGTTGATGGCGCGCCACATCAGGCCTTGGGTGATGCCGTTGACCCACATCGAGGCGATGTAGAGCACGGTGCCGATGGTCGCGAGCCAGAAGTGCGCGTTGATCAGGCCGGTGCTGTGCATTTGCGCACGACCGAACAGTTTCGGGATCATGTGGTAGATGGCGCCGATGGAAATCATCGCGACCCAGCCGAGTGCACCGGCGTGTACGTGGCCGATGGTCCAGTCGGTGTAGTGGCTCAGGGAGTTGACGGTCTTGATGGCCATCATCGGGCCTTCGAAGGTCGACATGCCGTAGAACGCCAGCGATACCACCAGGAAGCGCAGGATCGGGTCGGTGCGCAGCTTATGCCAGGCGCCCGACAGGGTCATCATGCCGTTGATCATGCCGCCCCAGCTTGGCGCCAGCAGGATGATCGACATCGCCATGCCCAGGGACTGTGCCCAGTCCGGCAACGCGGTGTAGTGCAGGTGGTGCGGACCGGCCCAGATGTACAGGGTGATCAGCGCCCAGAAGTGCACGATGGACAGGCGATAGGAGTAGATCGGACGCTCGGCCTGTTTTGGCACGAAGTAGTACATCATCCCCAGGAAGCCGGTGGTCAGGAAGAAGCCCACGGCGTTGTGGCCGTACCACCACTGGATCATCGCGTCGGTCGCACCTGAATAGGCCGAGTACGACTTGAAGAAGCTGACTGGCAGCGACGCGTGGTTGACGATGTGCAGCATGGCGGTCACGACGATGAAGGCACCGTAGAACCAGTTGCCGACATAGATGTGCTTGGTCTTGCGCTTGACGATCGTGCCGAAGAACACCAAACCGTAGGTCACCCAGACGATCGCCAGCAGGATAGCCAGGGGCCATTCCAGTTCCGCGTATTCCTTGGTGGTGGTGAAACCCATCGGCAAAGTCACGATCGCGCCGATGATCACCGCTTGCCAACCCCAGAAGGTGAAGGCGGCGAGGCTGTCGGAAATCAGTCGCGTCTGGCAGGTTCGCTGCACGACATAGTAAGAAGTGGCAAACAATGCACAACCACCGAAGGCGAAGATCACCAGGTTGGTGTGCAGCGGGCGCAGGCGTCCAAATGTCGTCCATGGCAGATCGAAGTTCAACTCCGGCCAGACCAGTTGCGAGGCGATGAAGACACCGAGCCCCATGCCAAGGATCCCCCAGACCACCGTCATGATGGCGAACTGGCGGACTACCTTATAGTTATAAGCAGTCGGACTGATTGCTGTGCTCATTCTAAGGTTCCACGGTTTGGGTGTTTTATTAGGATAAAAATCGGTCGCAAGTATGGAGAAAGCGGGGGGTCATTGCAACGCGCCATGACCTGGGTCAATGCTTTCCAAAGCTGATTCTGCGGCCTTTCCATGTTCTGTGTAGGGACAAAATTGGCCCACGGCAAAATGTCGCGACAAAGGAAGGAGGCGAGGGGGTCAGGTCGGTTGTAACGGGGTGTGTTCAAACACGACGTTCGGGGGATGCCAGGCAACTGTCGCAACAGCCGGTATTCACCTGCGTTTGCGGCCTTTTGAACGAACGATTGTCGAACGCATCGGGTCGGATCGACCTGAAACCGGCAGTCGCCAGTGCACGCAAAGGCAAGCTTAGACCCGATTCCAGAGAACCGAAAGGAAGACTATGGGAGGGGTGCGACAATGCGTCGCGCAGGGGCACGAAACAGCCGCTTCCGGATGGAAGCGGCTGTTTCGTGTGGTCAGGATTTATTCGCTTTTGTTTTCGGCTTGCAGGCGCTCGGTTCCGGCGCCGTGGGACAGGCTGTAGACGTAAGCGGCGAGCAGTTGCACTTTGTCATTGCCGAGCAGTTCATTCTGCGCAGGCATATGGCCTTGGCGGCCATGGCGAATGGTCTGTTGCAGTTGCGCCAGGCTGGTGCCGTAGATGAAGCCGGCCGGTTGCGTCAGGTTTGGCGCGCCCATGGCTTCGGTGCCCTGGCCGTTGGCGCCGTGGCAGGCGACGCAAGTGGCGTTGAACGCTTGCTGGCCAGCTTGCAGGTCGGCACCGCTGTCGGCAGACAAGGGCAGGCCGGCCAGATCGTGACGTACATAGGCGGCAACGTTCTTGACCCCGGCGTCTCCCAGCACTTCGCCCCATGCCGGCATCGCCGCCATGCGCCCACCCATGATGGTCGCCTTGATGGTCTCGGCATTACCGCCCCAGCGCCAGTTGCTGTCGGCCAGGTTCGGGAAGCCGAAGGCGCCCTTGGCGTCCGAGCCATGGCAGACCGAGCAGTTGGAGGCGAACAGGCGGCCCCCCATCTTCAAGGCTTGCGGATCCTTGGCGACTTCCTCCACCGGCATGGCCGAGAACTTGGCGAAGATCGGCCCGAACTTGGCGTCGGCCTTGGCCATTTCCTTTTCCCATTCATGGGCGCCGGTCCAGCCGTTGTCATAGCCGGGCAGGATGCCTTTCCAGTTGCCCAGGCCCGGGTAGAGGACCAGGTAGCCGACAGAAAACACCAGGGTGCCGGCAAACAGCAGGAACCACCATTGTGGCAGCGGGTTGTCGTATTCTTCGATGCCATCGAAGCTGTGGCCCATGGTCTGGTCGACGCTACCCTTGGTCTCGCCCTTGCGGGTGCCGATCAGCAGCCAGGTCAGGCCGATGAGGCTGCCAATGGTCAGTACGCAGATCCACGTACTCCAGAAAGTGGTCATGGCCGGGTACTCCTTGATGCGGGGTCTTGGGGGGGAATGTCAGCAGGCGGTTCGTCGGCGAACGGCAGCAGGCGTGCCTGGGCGAATTCCGGGCCGCGCTTGCTGCTGAACACCCACAGGACCAGGCCGATGAAGGCGATGAAGACCACGACTGTGCCTAGGCCGCGGATCATGCCAGTACTCATTTCAAGCACCATGGCTCACCTCTTGCTCTTGATGGCAGTGCCGAGCACTTGCAGGTAGGCGACCAGCGCGTCCATTTCGGTCTTGCCTTTGAGCGAGGCGACACTGCCCGCGATATCGTCATCGGTGTACGGCACGCCGAGGGTGCGCATGGCGCGCAGCTTGCCTTCGGTGTGGCTGCTGTCGACTGCCTGTGTCACCAGCCATGGGTAGGCCGGCATTTTCGACTCGGGCACGACGTTACGTGGGTTGTACAAGTGCGCGCGGTGCCAGTCATCGGAGTAACGCGCGCCGACACGCGCCAGGTCCGGTCCGGTGCGCTTGGAGCCCCACAGGAACGGGTGGTCCCAGACGCTTTCACCGGCCACCGAGTAGTGGCCATAGCGTTCGGTCTCGGCGCGAAACGGACGGATCATCTGCGAGTGGCAGCCGACGCAGCCTTCACGGATGTAGATGTCGCGACCTTCCAATTGCAGGGCGGTGTAGGGCTTCATGCCATCCACCGGCTTATTGGTCACGTCCTGGAAGAACAGCGGCACGATCTGGGTCAGGCCGCCGATGCTCACGGCCAGCACCATCAACAGCATCAGCAGGCCGACGTTTTTTTCGATTGTTTCGTGTTTCATGGCGGACTCCTCAAGCCATCTGCGCGGCAGCGGCGGCTTCGGCAGGCTGGTAGGCCCGCACGGTGCGCCAGGTGTTATAGGCCATCAGCAGCATGCCGCTGAGGAAGATCGCCCCGCCCACCAGCCGCACGATGAAGCCAGGGTGGCTGGCCACCAGGGTTTCGACGAAGGAGTAGGTGAGCGTGCCGTCCTCGTTCACTGCACGCCACATCAGGCCCTGGGCGATGCCGTTGACCCACATCGAGGCGATGTAGAGCACGGTGCCGATGGTCGCGAGCCAGAAGTGCGCGTTGATCAGGCCGATGCTGTGCATCTGCGTGCGACCGAAGACCTTCGGAATCATATGGTACAAGGCACCGATGGAAATCATCGCCACCCAGCCGAGCGCGCCGGCGTGTACGTGGCCGATGGTCCAGTCGGTGTAGTGGGAGAGGGCGTTGACGGTCTTGATCGCCATCATCGGACCTTCGAAGGTCGACATGCCGTAGAACGCCAGGGACACCACCAGGAACCGCAGGATCGGGTCGCTGCGCAACTTATGCCAGGCGCCCGAGAGGGTCATCATGCCGTTGATCATGCCGCCCCAGCTCGGCGCCAGCAGGATCAGCGACATCACCATGCCCAACGACTGCGCCCAGTCCGGCAGCGCGGTGTAGTGCAGGTGGTGCGGGCCGGCCCAGATGTACAGGGTGATCAGTGCCCAGAAGTGCACGATGGACAGGCGATAGGAATACACCGGACGTTCGGCCTGTTTCGGCACGAAGTAATACATCATCCCCAGGAAGCCTGCGGTGAGGAAGAAGCCCACGGCGTTATGGCCGTACCACCATTGCACCATCGCATCCGTGGCCCCGGCGTACACCGAGTAGGACTTGGTCAGGCTCACCGGCAGTTCCAGGTTGTTGACGATGTGCAGGATCGCCACGGTCAGGATGAACCCGCCGAAGAACCAGTTACCCACATAGATGTGCTTGGTGTTGCGCTTGGCCACGGTACCGAAGAACACGATGGCGTAGGCCACCCAGACGATAGTGATCAGGATGTCGATCGGCCATTCCAGTTCGGCGTATTCCTTGGAACTGGTGTAGCCCAGCGGCAGGCTGATGGCCGCCAGCAGGATCACCAGTTGCCAGCCCCAGAAGCAGAACGCGGCGAGTTTCGGCGCAAACAGCTGGGTCTGGCAGGTGCGTTGCACCGAGTAGAACGAACTGGCGAACAGGGCGCAGCCACCGAAGGCGAAGATCACCGCGTTGGTGTGCAGCGGGCGCAGGCGGCCGAAGCTGGTCCAGGGCAAATCGAAATTGAGCTGTGGCCAGACCAATTGGGCGGCGAGAAAAACCCCGAGCCCCATGCCGACGATGCCCCACACCACCGTCATAATGGCGAATTGGCGGACCACCTTGTAGTTGTAGGCGGTACTGATAGAAGTGTTCATGGTTCCCCATCCACGGTTCAGCCGAAGTAGCGCCTGCGCAAGGCAGTGCGGCGTTCTTCGCCTGGAGTTATAGGCAGACTAAAAGCGAGGCAAGCATGGACAAACAGCACAAGGCCAGTATTGACGGGGATCAATGGGCGCGATGTGTGGCCGATCACGGCTGGTTATGGACAGCCGCGAAACCGGCCGCCGGCGCCGAGCCGCCGTCCCTGATTCTGGCCCATGGTGCCGGTGCGCCGATGGACAGCGGATTCATGGAAGAAATGGCCGCGCGCCTTGCCGCGCATGGCGTCAATGTGTTGCGTTTCGAGTTTCCCTACATGGCCCAGCGGCGCTTGGACGGGGGTAGACGTCCACCCAATCCCGCACCGAAATTGTTGGAATGCTGGCGAGAGGTGTACGCCACGGTGCGGCCTTATGTCGCTGGGCGGCTGGCCATTGGCGGCAAATCCATGGGCGGGCGCATGGCGAGCCTGCTGGCCGATGAGCTTGGCGCCGATGCGCTGGTGTGCCTGGGCTATCCGTTCTACGCGGTGGGCAAGCCGGAGAAACCGCGGGTCGAGCACCTGGCCGGATTGAAGACTCGAACCTTGATCGTTCAGGGTGAGCGGGATGCGTTGGGTAATCGGGAGGCGGTGCAGGGCTATACCTTGTCACCGAGCATCGAGGCGATGTGGCTGGTGGCGGGGGATCATGATTTGAAGCCGTTGAAGGCTTCGGGGTTTAGTCATGAGCAGCATTTGGACGCGGCGGCGCGCAGGGTAGCCGGGTTTCTCCAGTAGGTTCTCGGGCAGCCTGTCCCGGCCTCATCGCGAGCAAGCTCGCTCCCACATTTGAACCCGGTTGAATAACCTCAGTGGAAACCTGTGGGAGCGAGCTTGCTCGCGATAGCGGCCTGCCAGACGACAAAAAACCCGGAAGCTTTCGCTGTCCGGGTTTTTTGTTTGCAGGCTGCAGTCAGCGGTTAAACCGCTCCACCAACGAATACTGCGTATTGGCCGTGCGGGTCAGCTCCTCGCTGAGCAGCGCCGAACTGTGGGCCTGGCCCGAGGTCTGGTCGGCCAGTTCCGAAATGTTGCTGATGTTGCGGCTGATTTCTTCCGCCACCGAACTCTGCTCCTCGGTCGCGGCGGCGATCTGGGTGGTCATGTCGGTGATGTGGGCAACCGCTTCGCTGATGCCCACCAGCGCCTGGTCCGCTTCCATGACCCGCGCCACGCCTTCTTCGGCCTGGCGATGACCGGCGTCCATGGTCTGCACGGCATTGTTGGCGGTCTGTTGCAGCTTGGCGATCAGCGCATGGATCTGCCCGGTGGACTCACTGGTGCGTTGCGCCAGTTGCCGAACTTCGTCAGCCACCACGGCAAAGCCGCGGCCCATCTCGCCGGCACGGGCCGCTTCGATGGCGGCGTTGAGGGCCAGCAGGTTGGTCTGGTCGGCGATGCCTTTGATCACATCGACTACGCCACCGATCTCATCGCTGTCCTTGGCCAATTGAGTCACGGTCTGCCCGGTTTCCCCCACGACGACCGACAGGCGCTCGATGGCCTCGCGGGTTTCCCCGGCGATATCGCGACCACGGCCCGTCAGGCGATTGGCCTCCTGGGTCGCATCGGCGGTGCGTTGCACGTGGCTGGCGACCTCCTGCGTGGTGGCAGCCATCTGGTTGACGGCAGTGGCGACTTGTTCGGTCTCCACCCGCTGGCGTTCCAGGCCGCTGGAGCTGTCGTGCGCCAGGGAGTTGGACTGCCGGGCTTGCGCGTTGAGGTGCTCGGCAGTGTCCTGCAGTCGGGTCAGGCAGGTTTTCAGGCGAGCTTCCTGGCTGAGGATCGACATCTCCAGGCGTGCCTGGACGCCACGGCTGTCGGTGTACATCCGCGCGATCAACGGGTCCGAGGTGGTTTGCTCGGCCAAGCGCAGCAAGCGCTTGATTCCGCGTTGCTGCCACTGCAGGCCCATCAGCCCCAACGGCACCGAGAGCAGGGCAGCGAGGGCAAAGCCCCAGGAAGAGTTGAGGAACGCGCCGACAACGAAACTCAACTGGCTGACCAGGATGAACGGCAGCCAATCCTGCAGGATCGGCAACCACTTGTCGCTGCTCGGCACCGCGGACTTGCCGTCATTGATGCGCTTGTAGAGCGCTTCGGCCCGGGTAATCTGCTCGGCGGTGGGTTTGACCCGTACCGACTCATAGCCAACGACCTGGTTGCCTTCGAATACTGGCGTGACGTAGGCGTTGACCCAGTAATGATCGCCGTTCTTGCTGCGATTCTTGACGATGCCCATCCATGGCAAGCCTTGTTTCAAGGTGTTCCACATGTGGGCGAACACCGCTGACGGGACATCCGGATGGCGGACCAGGTTGTGTGGCGAATGGATCAGCTCTTCCTTGGAAAACCCGCTGATTTCAACGAATGCATCGTTGCAGTAGGTAATCACACCCTTGGTATTGGTGGTGGAAATCAATCGTTGCTGGGCCGGGAAGGTCCTTTCGCGTTGTGTAATCGGTTGGTTGTTACGCATGGTGTTGTAGTCCGCAAGGCTTTGAAAGGTTGTCGGCACCGTCAGCTTTTTGTTGAAATAATTCTTCCCGGCGGTATCACGCGAGCATCGGATAGGTAAATAGGGCGAAATGAAGCAGGTTCAGGCCAAAATGCGTGGCAATCGCCGCGCCCAGGCCGCCAAATCGATACGCCAGGCCGTAACCGATACCGGCCAGTCCCGACAGCAGCATCCATTCCCAACCGGCGCCGGCATGTACCAGGCCGAACACCAGCGAGGCCATCAGCAATGCAAGGTTGTCGCCATGGCGCAAATGTTTGAAGCGTCGGCTCAGGCCACCCTGAATGTAGCCACGAAACAGAGCTTCCTCCACCAACGTCACCAATAAAAGATTATTCAGTACCCACAGCCAAGCCTGGTCCGGCCATTTCGGTGACCAATGGGTCATGCCCAGCAGCAGGGCCCCGCCTAGTGCCATGACCGCGCTCAGGCACAAGCCGAGGACCGTGGCGTAGACGGACAAGCGAAACGGGCGCCGACCGACGATCCATGGGCAGAACAGCAGGAGCCAGAAGCCGATCAGCGGTTTGTCCTGGTTCAGGTACATGGCGAACCGCACGGCATCCTCTGTAAAGCGTTGCGTCGCGATAGCCCTGCCATTGAAAAAGCCTGGCATCCAGTGCAGCGCCAGCGCGACCGCGAGTACGGCAAACAGGCAATGCCCGAGGAATTGCCCGACCGGCGTCTGCCGCTGACGAACGGCATACCCGGCGAATAACAATAGCGCGATCGAAATAACCGCTGTCCAGGCCAGATGGCCATAGACCAGGGCAAGGCCATAACCGATCGAGAGAAGGGCCAGGTACGGCCACGGTAGGGCGGGCATGTCGAATCCTTTGGGGCTGGAAAACTGGCGAAGCTCGCAGAGCCGGCGGGGATTATAGGCAGGCGCCCAAAAAAACACCGCCCCATCTGAGGCGGTGTTTTCGTAGGACGCTTCTTTTTATCCTGCAATCAGTTGCCGTAGGACAAAGTGAAGGATCCCACCGGCCTTGAAATATTCCACTTCGTTCAAGGTGTCGATCCGGCACAACACTTCGATCCGTTCCTGGCTGCCGTCTTCCCGGGTAATCACCACGGGGAGGTTCATGCGCGGCGTCAGCTCGGTGTCGCTCAAGCCGAGGATGTCCAGGGTTTCCTTGCCGGTAAGGTTCAGGCTCTTGCGATTCTGATCGAGCTTGAACTGCAACGGCAGCACGCCCATACCCACCAGGTTGGAACGGTGGATACGCTCGAAACTCTCTGCGATCACCGCCTTGACCCCGAGCAGGTTCGTACCCTTGGCCGCCCAGTCCCGGCTCGAACCCGTGCCGTACTCCTGGCCCGCGATGACCACCAGGGGCGTGCCGCTAGCCTGATACAACATCGCGGCATCATAGATCGACATGCGTTCGCCGTTGGGGATATAGATCGTATTGCCACCTTCCTCGCCGCCGAGTATTTCATTGCGGATACGGATGTTGGCGAAGGTGCCCCGCATCATCACTTGGTGGTTGCCCCGTCGCGAGCCGTAGGAGTTGAAGTCCCGTGGCTCCACCCCCTGTTCGCGCAGGTAACGACCGGCCGGACTGTCGGCCTTGATGTTGCCGGCCGGGGAGATATGGTCGGTGGTCACCGAGTCTCCCAGCAGCGCGAGAACCCGCGCACCTTCGACGTTCTTGACGACCGGTGGTGGCCCGCCAATGTCGTCGAAGAACGGTGGGTGCTGGATGTAGGTCGAGTCCGATTGCCAGACGTAGGTGGCCGCTTGCGGCACTTCGATCGCTTGCCATTGCTCGTCTCCGGCAAACACGGCGGCGTATTCCTTATGGAACATGCTGGTGTCGACCTGGGCCACGGCGTCGGCCACTTCCTTGCTGCTCGGCCAGATGTCCCGGAGGTAGACCGGATTGCCGTCGCGATCGTTGCCCAGCGGTTCGCTGCTGATGTCGATCCGCACGGTACCGGCGAGGGCATAGGCGACGACCAGGGGCGGCGAGGCCAGCCAGTTGGTTTTCACCAAGGGATGCACCCGGCCCTCGAAGTTGCGGTTGCCGGACAGGACCGACGCCACGGTCAGGTCGGCTTTCTGGATGGCTTTCTCAATCGGATCGGGTAGCGGACCTGAGTTGCCGATACAGGTCGTGCAACCGTAGCCCACCAAGTCGAAACCGAGCTTGTCGAGGTATTCTGTCAGGCCGGCGGCATTGTAGTAGTCGGTCACCACTTTCGAGCCCGGCGCCAGGGAGCTCTTCACCCAGGGCTTGCGAGCCAGGCCTTTTTCCACGGCTTTTTTAGCCAGCAATCCGGCGGCCATCATCACGCTGGGGTTGGAGGTGTTGGTGCAGGACGTAATCGCCGCGATGACCACGGCGCCGTTTTTCAGGCGATGGGTATGGCCTTCGAATTCATATTCCGCTTCGCCCACCTGGTCGGCATTGCCCACCGCGACACCGCCGCCGCCTTCGCTTTCGAGGCGACCTTCTTCTTTGCTGGTGGGCTTGATTTGCAGGCCGAGGAAATCACTGAAGGCTTGGCCGACATTGGGCAGTGAGACCCGGTCCTGAGGGCGCTTGGGGCCGGCGAGGCTGGCTTCGACGCTGCCCATGTCCAGTTCCAGCGTGTCAGTGAATACCGGTTCCTGACCGGGCAGGCGCCACAGTCCTTGGGCCTTGCAGTAGGCTTCCACCAGTTTTACGGTTTCCGTCGGCCGGCCGGACAGGCGCAGGTAATCCAACGTCACATCGTCCACGGGGAAGAAGCCACAAGTGGCGCCGTATTCCGGGGCCATGTTGGCAATGGTGGCGCGGTCGGCCAGCGGCAGGTCGGCAAGGCCGTCGCCATAGAACTCGACGAATTTGCCCACCACGCCCTTCTTGCGCAGCATCTGCGTGACGGTCAGCACCAGGTCGGTGGCGGTGATGCCTTCGCGCAACTTGCCGACGAGTTTGAAGCCGATGACTTCCGGAATCAGCATCGACACCGGTTGGCCGAGCATCGCCGCTTCCGCCTCGATCCCGCCGACGCCCCAGCCAAGCACGCCGAGGCCGTTGATCATTGTGGTATGGGAGTCGGTGCCCACCAGGGTGTCGGGGAAGGCGTAGGTGCGACCGTCTTCCTCTTTGGTCCAGACGGTGCGGCCCAGGTATTCGAGGTTGACCTGGTGGCAGATGCCGGTGCCTGGCGGCACCACGCTGAAGTTGTCGAAGGCACTCTGGCCCCAGCGCAGGAAAGCGTAGCGCTCGCCGTTGCGCTGCATTTCGATCTCGACGTTCTGCTCGAATGCCTGTCGGCTGGCGAACTTGTCCACCATCACCGAGTGGTCAATCACTAGGTCCACCGGTGATAACGGGTTGATCCGTTGGGGATCGCCACCGGCTTTTTCCACGGCTGCGCGCATGGCGGCCAGGTCGACCACGGCAGGGACGCCAGTGAAATCCTGCATCAACACCCGTGCCGGGCGGTATTGAATCTCGCGGTCGGAGCGGCGCTCCTTGAGCCAACCGGCCAAGGCCTTGAGGTCGGCACCGGTGACGGTTTTTTCATCTTCCCAGCGCAGCAGGTTTTCCAGCAGCACCTTCAACGACATGGGCAGTTTGTCCAGATCACCGAGGCTTCGGGCGGCATCCGGCAAGCTGAAGTAGTGGTAGGTCCTGGCGTCGACTTGCAGTGTTTTAAGGGTTTTCAGGCTATCGAGGGACGGCATTGAAATCACTCCTTTGAGTCCGCACGGCTACGGACTGACGGAACGGACAGAGCCTTTAACCTAGCCCTGTTTTGAACGTATGACTAATCACTGGACTCTATGGGCAGGTTCGCGGTTCCGAACTCCGCTATCATGCGCCGGTTTTCGTGACAGGCTTTGCTACGGAGTTTCAATGAACACGCTTTTTATGCACTGCCGGCCAGGCTTCGAAGGCGAGGTCTGTTCCGAGATCGCCGAACACGCGGTCCGGCTCAACGTGGCCGGCTATGCCAAGGCCAAGCCGGCCAGCGCCTGCGCCGAATTTGTCTGCACTGAGGAGGACGGCGCCGAGCGGCTGATGCGTGGGCAGCGTTTCGCCGAGCTGATCTTCCCGCGGCAGTGGGCCCGCGGCACGTTCATCGAATTGCCTGAAACCGACCGTATCAGCGTGATCCTGGCTCAGATGGCTGCCTTCCCGACGTGCGGCAGCCTGTGGCTGGAAGTGGTTGATACGAATGACGGTAAGGAACTGTCGAACTTCTGCAAGAAATTCGAAGGCCCGCTGCGCAAGGCCTTGAGTGGGGCCGGCAAGCTGGTGGACGACCCGCGCAAGCCACGGCTGTTGCTGACTTTCAAGAGCGGTCGCGAAGTGTTCCTGGGCCTGGCGGAGGCGGATAACTCGGCGATGTGGCCGATGGGCATCCCGCGCTTGAAGTTCCCCCGTGAAGCGCCGAGTCGCTCGACACTCAAGCTCGAAGAAGCCTGGCACCATTTCATCCCGCGGGACCAATGGGACGAGCGCCTGCACAGTGACATGACTGGCGTGGACCTCGGCGCCGCGCCAGGTGGCTGGACCTGGCAACTGGTCAACCGTGGCATGCTGGTGACGGCCATCGACAACGGCCCGATGGCCGAAAGCCTGATGGACACCGGCCTGGTGCAGCACTTGATGGCGGACGGCTTCACGTTCAAGCCCAAGCAGCCGGTGGATTGGATGGTCTGCGACATCGTGGAGAAACCGGCGCGCAACGCGGCGATGCTGGAAGAGTGGATTGGCGAGGGCCATTGCCGCGAGGCCGTGGTCAACCTCAAGTTGCCGATGAAGCAGCGTTATGCCGAGGTGAAGCGCCTGCTCGAACGCATCGCCGAGGGTTTCAAGGCCCGAGGCATCAAGGTCGAGATTGGCTGCAAGCAGCTGTACCACGACCGTGAGGAAGTGACGTGCCATTTGCGGCGGTTGGACAGCAAGAAGCCGAAGTCCCGCTGAAGTATGTAGCAAGCTCCCTCGCCACAGGGCTGATGTACATTTGTTAGGCGCGCCGACATTGCGCGACAATGCCGGCCAGTTTCAGGAGTAGAACATGAGTGAAATGAACGACACGCCGGTGGACGGCACGCTGGACGCAACGGGCCTCAACTGTCCGGAGCCGGTGATGATGCTGCACCAACACATCCGCGACCTGGCCCCCGGTGGCCTGCTGAAAGTCATCGCCACCGATCCCTCGACTCGCCGCGACATTCCCAAGTTTTGCGTGTTCCTGGACCACGAACTGGTGGCCCAGCAAGAGGACGCCGGCACCTACCTCTACTGGATCCGCAAGAAACTCGCCTAACTTGTCGAGCGGCTGATGCGGATCTGCCCGCGCGCGCTGCGTGCCAGGCGGATCGACAGCATCAGCGCCGCGCAGCTCAACCCCACGATCAAGCCTTGCCACAATCCGCTCGGGCCGCTGGCGGTGCCGAGCCAGTCGGTCAAGCCCAGGGCGTAACCCACCGGCAAGCCGATGCCCCAATAAGCGAAGAGCGTCAGGATCATCGTCACCCGTGTGTCCTGGTAGCCGCGCAACGCGCCTGCCGCCGTGACCTGAATCGCATCGGAAAACTGGAACAGCGCGGCGTAGACAATCAGCATCGACGCCACTTCGATTACCCGCGGATCGGCGGTGTAGATCGCGGCGATAGGCCCGCGCAGCGCGAACATCAGGCTCGCCGACAGGCAGGCGTACGCCAACGCGGTGCCCATGCCGACGCCAGCGGCGAAACGCGCGTCCCGAGGCTGACCGCGTCCCAGCGCCTGGCCTACCCGTACTGTCACGGCCATGCCCAAGGAGTAGGGGATCATGAACACCAGCGAGCTGAAGTTCAGCGCGATCTGATGCCCGGCCACCACCGTGGCGCCGAGGCTGCCGATCAGCAGGGCGATCACCGCGAAGATACTCGATTCGGCAAACACCGCGATGCCGATCGGCAGGCCGATGCCCAGCAGGCGCTTGATCATCGACCATTGGGGCCAGTCGAAGCGAGTGAACAAGCGGCTCGATTGATAGATCGGGGCCCGGTATGTCCAGACCGCCATGCCCGCCGCCATGAACCACATCACGATGGCCGTTGCCCAGCCGCAGCCGACCCCGCCCATGGCCGGGACGCCCAGGTGTCCATAGATGAAGATGTAGTTGAGCGGAATGTTCAGCGCCAGTCCGCACAGCCCCAGCACCATCGCCGGTCGCGTACGCCCCAAGCCGTCGCTGAAGCAGCGCAGCACGTAATAGAGCGCCACCGCTGGCAGGCCTGTGCCGATGCCCCGAAGGTATTCCATGCACGGGCCGATCAATTCTGGATCGACCTTCATGATGTGCAGGATCGGCTCGGCGCTGAGCAGCGCCAGGGTCGAGATCAGTCCCACCGCGAGGGCGAGCCACAATGCCTGGCGCACCAAGGGGCCGATCTGTTCAAACGTGCCGGCGCCGAAACGCTGGGCAACTTTGGGTGTGGTGGCGAGCAATGTGCCGGTCATCAGCAGGAACACCGGCACCCAGATGGAGTTGCCCAGCGCCACCGCAGCGAGGTCTCGCGGGCCGACCCGGCCGGCCATCACCGCATCGACAAAGCCCATGGCGGTGGTCGCCAACTGCGCCACCATGATCGGCAAGGCGAGGGCGAGCAACGTCTTGAGCTCCAAGCGAACGCGGGCCGGGCGGGAGAGGGCGGCGGGGGTGTCAATCACGGGATTCACGGGGCAAGCATCCGAAAAGATAAACGCAAGGCGGCGAATTCTACGCCTTGACGCAGTGGTCAGGAAAAAACCTGTGTTGTGGATTTGTAATCGCGCTAGGTGATGCGCAGGCCCAGCGGAACGCCTACACTGCCCATCCCGCCAAAGGAGCTTCGCCATGCTGATCGTCGCCGACGAAAACATCCCCCTGCTCGATGCATTTTTCCAAGGTTTCGGTGAAATCCGCCGGGTGCCGGGACGTGGCATCGACCGGACATTGGTCGAGCAGGCCGACGTGTTGCTGGTGCGCTCGGTGAGCCAGGTCAATCGGGCGCTGTTGGAAGGCAGCAAGGTGCGCTTCGTCGGCACCTGCACGATTGGCACCGATCACTTGGACCTGGATTATTTTGCCGAGGCCGGCATCCGCTGGGCCAGCGCGCCCGGCTGCAATGCCCGCGGCGTGGTGGATTACGTGCTGGGCAGCCTCATGACCCTGGCGGAGATCGAAGGCGCGGATCTTGCTCGGCGCACGTTTGGCGTGGTTGGCGCGGGACAGGTGGGTGGGCGATTGATCGAGGTCCTCAAGGGCCTTGGCTGGACGGTGAAAGTCTGTGATCCGCCTCGCCAGGCTGCCGAAGGCGGCGACTACGTGAGCCTGGAGCAGATCATCGAGCAGTGCGACGTCATTAGCCTGCACACGCCATTGACCCGCGAGGGCGAGCAACCGACCTGGCACCTTTTTAATGAGCAACGCCTGAACCACCTCAAGCCTGGCACTTGGTTGATCAACGCCGCGCGCGGCCCGGTCATCGATAACTCGGCGCTGCGCGAGGTGCTGTTGGAGCGCGAAGACTTGCAGGCGGTCCTGGATGTCTGGGAACAGGAACCGACCGTGGATGTGGACCTGGCCGACCTCTGCGTCATCGCCACTCCGCACATCGCCGGCTACAGCCTGGACGGTCGCCAGCGCGGTACGGCGCAAATCTACCAGGCCTTGTGCGACTTCCTTGGGCGGCCCGCCGACGTCAGCCTGGCGGACCTGCTGCCCCGGCCTTGGCTCGCAGGCATCACGCTGGACGCCGATACCGACCCGGCCTGGGCGCTGGCGGCGTTGTGCCGGAGCGTGTATGACCCACGCCGTGACGATGCGGATTTTCGCCGCAGCCTGATCGGCACGGTGAGCGAACAGCGCAGTGCTTTTGATGCGTTGCGCAAGCATTACCCGCCACGCCGCGAAATCGACAGCTTGAAGGTGCGTATCGAAGGACAGTCGCCAGTCTTGCAAGGGATCGTGCTTGCCCTGGGTGCCACTGCCGTTTAAGCGGACAGGCTGAACAGGCATAAAAAACCCGACATCAAGGTCGGGTTCAATTGAAGACGGGCCGTATCACTTTTGTTCGGCAGGCTTGACCAGTCGTTTCTCCAGTTCACTGCAGGCCTTCTGGATCATGTCTTCGGTGATCGGGACTTCGCGCCCCTGGGCATCGATGAATGAACAGCCCAGGGACTGGTCCGGTTGGGTGCGGATCACTTGAATCTTGTCGTCGCTGCTGTGTTGCAAGGACATGGCCTGTCTCCTCATCAGGTTGCGTGCCTATCGTAATGTCGTCAGGTGACCGAGCCATGACACTCCTTGAAGGTTCATGACGACATCTCCACTCAACCAGAAACACACTCGCGTTTCCAGCCAGACATTAGACCGATAACATCTAGGCGCTAGTCTCGGTGGTCATATTTAACCTGACTCATTCTGATTCCATTTTGTTCCGCTGCGTTTCGGTGCTGACGGCCGACCCATTTCCTGTTGCATTATCGGACACTCTCAATGCTTTCATCCCGACATCGCCGCGCCATACGCCTGGCCAGCGGCTTCATCGCTCCTTATCGCAAGCAGGTTGCCGGGGCGTTACTGGCTCTGATCGTCACGGCGGGTATCACGTTGTCCATGGGCCAGGGAATCCGCCTGCTGGTAGACCAGGGCTTCATGACCCGCTCGCCGCACCTGCTCAATCAGTCCATTGGCTTGTTCATGGTGCTGGTGGTGGGCTTGGCGATCGGTACGTTCGCACGTTTCTACCTGGTGTCATGGATTGGCGAGCGGGTGGTGGCCGATATCCGGCGGCAGGTGTTCAATCACTTGGTGTATCTGCATCCTGGCTTCTATGAAAACAACCGCAGTTCGGAAATCCAGTCACGGCTGACCGCCGATACGACCTTGTTGCAATCGGTGATCGGCTCGTCGTTGTCGTTGTTCTTGCGCAACGCCTTGATGGTAATTGGCGGGATTGTGCTGCTATTTATCACCAATCCCAAGCTGACCAGCATCGTGGTTGTTGCTCTGCCATTGGTGCTGGCGCCGATCCTGGTGTTTGGTCGCCGCGTGCGCAGCTTGTCGCGCCAGAGCCAGGATCGCATTGCCGACGTCGGCAGCTACGTTTCCGAAACCCTCGGCCAGATCAAGACCGTGCAGGCCTACAACCACCAGGTCCAGGATGAACAACGTTTTGCCATAACGGTGGAGCAGGCCTTCGACACTGCCCGCAAGCGCATCGCTCAGCGTGCCTGGCTGATCACGTTGGTGATCGTGCTGGTGCTGGGCGCGGTGGGGGTGATGCTCTGGGTTGGCGGTATGGATGTGATCGCCGGGCGGATTTCCGGTGGTGAGTTGGCGGCGTTCGTGTTCTACAGCCTGATCGTCGGCAGCGCCTTCGGTACCCTCAGCGAGGTGATCGGCGAGCTGCAACGGGCTGCGGGCGCCGCGGAGCGCATTGCCGAATTGCTGCGCTCGGAGAACATCATCCAGCCGCCGGCTATGGGGCTGGTGAAGTTGCCAGAGCGGGTACGAGGTGACTTGCGCCTTGAAGCCGTGCGATTTGCCTATCCCTCCCGGCCGGACAGCTATGCGGTCGATGGCCTCGACCTGAATATCAAGGCCGGCGAGACCCTCGCCCTGGTCGGTCCCTCCGGTGCGGGCAAGTCAACGGTGTACGACTTGCTGTTGCGTTTCTACGATCCGCTGCAAGGACGGCTCCTGATCGATGATGTGCCATTTACCTCGGTCGATCCCTTGGACCTGCGTCGCCATTTCGCCCTGGTTTCGCAAAACCCAGCGCTGTTTTTCGGCACGGTCGAAGAGAACCTCCGCTACGGCAATCCCCAGGCAACGTTCGAGCAGGTACGTGAGGCCGCGCAAATTGCCCACGCCCATGACTTCATCGAGAAAATGCCTGACGGTTACCAGACCCACTTGGGCGATGGCGGTCTCGGATTGTCCGGCGGCCAGCGCCAACGCCTGGCGATCGCCCGGGCCTTGTTGGTGGACGCGCCGATCCTGCTGCTGGACGAAGCCACCAGCGCCCTCGATGCGCAAAGCGAACACCTCATCCAGCAAGCCTTGCCCAACCTGATGAAAAACCGCACCACCCTGGTCATCGCCCACCGCCTGGCGACGGTGAAAAACGCCGACCGGATTGCGGTGATGGACCAGGGCAAGGTGGTTGCCGTTGGTAGTCACCAGGAATTGGTTGCCAGCAATGCGTTGTACGCGCGGTTGGCGGCGTTGCAGTTCAGCCAGCAGGGGGAGGACGCTCATTGATGCTGCTGACGCCGACGTGTTGGGGCATTATGTCGGACTGTTTGGAGGCGACACCATTTGTAGAGTTCATGTTGCAATCGCTGAATCTCGCTCTCGGGGAAGCGATTAGCAATGAACCGGTCACCGATCAAGTAACCGACCAAGTAACCGACCAAGTAGCGAGGCTGCTTCAGGTGTTAAGAGGGGCGGGTCCTTTGAAGGTCAGTGAATTGATGGAGCAGTTGGGGCTAGCGCATAAGGCGACTTTTCGGGGGAATTACCTTAAGCCGGCGCTGGCGTGCGGTTTGGTTGAAATGACCGATCCTCAATCGCCGAGAAGCCCGGCACAACGGTATCGGCTTACCCAGCTGGGTAAGCGCACGCTGATACGTTCTGGTTGAATTCTGTCGGCACGAAGTGATCAAGGCGGGTTTGCTCGCGACTGCGATAAGTCAGCCAATGCTCCTGTTGAAGGTACTGACGTTATCGCGCGCAAACTCCCTCCAACAGGAGCAGATCAGTCACTGATCATCAAAATACCGCTCATGCCAGTCCACCAGCGGTTGCGGCGAGTTGAGCTTCTGGCCGTAGATCACCGAATAGGACAACACATTCTGCACGTACTGGCGGGTTTCGTCGAAGGGGATGCTTTCGACCCAGACGTCGAAGCTCAGGTGATCAGCGCCGCGCAGCCATTGACGCACGCGGCCGGGGCCGGCGTTGTAGGCGGCGGAGGCGAGGACGCGGTTGCCGTTGAACTGGCTGTGGACCTGACTCAGGTAGGCCGCGCCCAGCTGGATATTCTTGTCCGGGTTGAACACTTGCTGCGGCGACGCCAGGGGAATGCTGAACTTGCGTGCGGTTTCCTTGGCAGTGGCTGGCATCAGTTGCATGAGGCCGCTGGCGCCGACACCGGAGCGGGCGTCGTCCATGAAAGCACTTTCCTGCCGGGTAATGGCAAACGCCCAGCTTGGATGCAAGCCGCGGACCTTGGCTTCGCGCACCAAGGTGTCGCGGTGGGCCATCGGGAAGCGGATGTCCAGGTCATCCCAGTACTTGGCCTGGCTGATGGTGCGGATGGCCGGAAAATACCATTTCAGGTCGTAGGCCAGTTTTGCCTGGGCAACCATTTCGTCCCGGTTGAAATGACGGCTGACGTGGTACCACTCGCGTCGCCCATCGACGATTTGACCGCGGGCATGGAATTCCAGCGCCCGACGTACACCCGGGGTGTTGCGTACTTTGTTGATCAGCGCCTGGCTCATGGGCAGCGGCTTGTTGATCAGCGAATAGGGTGACTGGGAACGGTCGGCAGCCAGGAAGCCGTAAAAGTCACGCTCGCGAGCCAGATGCTTGTACAGCGTCAATGCTTCAGGATTCTGCGGCTGCGCCAGTTCCAGGCTGCGGGCCTGCCAGTAGCGCCAGCGATTGGTGCTGGCCAGCGATTCGGGCAAGCGACGGGTCAGTTGGTAGGCGTCGTCCCAGCGGGCCAGGCGCAGGAGCAGGCGCAAGCGCCATTCCGATACGGTGTCGTCCCGCAGCTCGGGGTCATATTTGGTCATGACATCCAGGGCTCGGCTGTCGAAGCGCTTGGCCAAGGTCAGGCCGATTTCCCGGGCAATGGCGACTTTTTCGTCCCGGGAAAAATGCATGGTGCTGGCATAGCCGTCCAGCAATGCCATGGCTTTCTCCGGATCCTGGCGGGCCAGGCGGCGCAGGCCGAGGCTGACGATATCGGACATCGGCTCGTCGGCGGGGGTGAAGCGTGAAGGTTGGTTGAGCTGTTCGGGTTTTTGCGCGACATCGACCAACAACTTGCCCCGGGCGGCGAGGGTGGTCAGGCCGCTGACCAGGCTGTTGGCCAGTGGATAATTGCGTGCCTGGGCCGCCAGTTTGGCGCGCTCCCAGCGTTTCTGCTCAGTCAACTGCCCCTGCGTGGCCCACACGCCAAACAACGCGTCGCAGGCTGCCGGCTGGGATTTTCCGGTGAGCCAGAGCTTTTCGGCATTGGCGTAGCCTTCGGCCTTCAGGCCGTGGCTGAGCTGATATTGGGCGTTGAGGCAATCCAGTTCGGTGAAGTTGAGCTTGGGATCGTAATACTTGACGAAGGTCGCCCAGTCACCACGCTCGGCCAGCCAGCGCAACCAGCGCAGCTTCATCCAGTTGGCCTGGGGCAGGTCGCCATGCTCGGCGAGGAATTTTTCGATCTCGGCGTTGCTCGCGCTTTTGAGTCGCGCGGTCAGTTCATCATAGGCCAGGTACGGTTCCAGCGGATAATCACGCAGGGCCTGGCTATAGCGAAAGTAGGGGCCGGAATCGCCTTTCGCCAGGGCGCGCTTGGCCTCGTCGTAATACTGGCGCTGGGTGGAAATATCCACCGCCTGGGCGGTTTGAACGGCAGTGGCACACACAAACAAACAAGATAGAACACTGAAAAGGCGACTGCGCATGATACGTCCGGGCAAAAAAAACATGACAAGCCCAAGGAAAAACCCAGGGTAACTTGCCTGTAGCTTAGCCTTTTGCCAGCAACCGGCGAAAGCTTTGCGGGGCCGTTGGCACAACTTCGCAACATTTGTTGTGCAGAGTGCTTCGACGATGAAATTGGCGGACCCTTGAGGGCTCTTCTCAGGTAGAATGCGCGCCCGGTTTTTGGAGAAGCTCATGACCCTGCTCAAATTCAGCGATGTGTCCCTTGCTTTCGGCGCGATGCCGTTGTTGGACAAGGTGTCCTGGCAGATCGCCCGTGGAGAGCGGGTGTGCATCATCGGCCGCAACGGCACTGGCAAGTCCAGCATGATGAAGCTGGTCAAGGGCGACCAGAAGCCTGACGACGGCTCGGTCTGGCGCGCGCCAGGCCTGAAGATCGGCGAATTGCCCCAGGAATTGCCGGTGGCCGACGAGCGGACCGTGTTCGACGTGGTTGCCGAAGGCCTGGACGGTGTCGGCGCGCTGTTGGCCGAATACCACCACCTGAGCCAGAACATCGTCACCGATGCCGACCTGGACAAGCTGATGCATGTGCAGCACGACCTCGAGGCCCGCGACGGCTGGCGCTTGCAGCAGTTGGTCGACAGCACCTTGAGCCGCCTGCAGCTCCCGGCCGACAAGACCTTGGCCGAACTGTCCGGCGGTTGGCGTCGCCGTGTCCTGCTGGCCCAGGCCTTGGTGTCCGAGCCCGACCTCCTGCTGCTCGACGAACCCACCAACCACCTGGACATCGGCGCCATCGCCTGGCTTGAAGAAGCGCTGAAGGATTTCCAAGGGGCAGTGCTGTTCATCACCCACGACCGTTCCTTCCTGCAGAACCTGGCAACCCGCATCCTGGAACTGGATCGCGGCGGCCTGATCGATTGGAATGGCGACTACGCCAGCTTTCTGGTGCACAAGGAAGCGGTGCTGGCGGCCGAAGAAACCGCGAACGCCTTGTTCGACAAGCGCCTGGCCCAGGAAGAAGTCTGGATCCGCCAGGGCATCAAGGCCCGACGTACCCGTAACGAAGGCCGCGTGCGCGCCCTCAAGGCCCTGCGCGTCGAGCGCAGCGAACGCCGTGAGCGCACCGGCAAGGCCAATATTCAGCTGGAAACGGCAGATAAATCCGGCAAGCAGGTCATGGTGCTGGAGAACGTCAGCTTCGCTCACCCAGGCGGCCCGTTCCTGATCAAGGATTTCTCCATGGTCTTGCAGCGCGGCGACCGGATCGGTCTGCTCGGCGCCAACGGTACCGGCAAGACGACCTTGCTCAAGCTGATGCTGGGCGGCCTGGTGCCGACCAGCGGCAAGGTGGAAGAGGGGACGAAGATCGATGTCGCCTACTTCGACCAGCTGCGCCATCAATTGGACTTGGAAAAGACCGTGATCGACAACGTGGCCGAAGGTCGCGACTTCATTGAGATCGATGGCCAGAGCCGCCATGTATTGAGCTACCTCGGCGATTTCCTGTTCAGCCCGCAGCGCGCCCGTACGCCGGTGAAGGCTCTGTCGGGCGGTGAGCGCGCACGCCTGCTGCTGGCCAAGCTGTTCAGCAAGCCGGCGAACCTGCTGGTGCTCGACGAACCGACCAACGACCTGGACGTGGAGACCCTCGAACTGCTCGAAGAAGTGTTGTTGACCTTCAATGGCACTGTGCTGATGGTCAGCCACGACCGGGCGTTTCTCGACAACGTGGTCACCAGCACCTTGGTATTCGAAGGCGAAGGCTTTGTTCGCGAATACGTTGGTGGTTATCAGGATTGGCTGCGCCAGGGTGGCTCGCCGCGCCTGTTGGGCGTGACCGAGAGCAAGTCTGGCAAGGCCGACCTCAATTCGGCGGTGGTCAAGGCCGAGCCCGCGCCGGTTGCCACCGCTGCTGCACCGGCTCCAGCGAAGAAGAAACTCAGTTACAAGCTGCAGCGTGAGCTCGAAGCGTTGCCGGGCGATATCGACGCGAAAGAGCAGCAGATCGCCGCCGTGGAGGCCGAGATGGCTGACGCCGGCTTCTACCAACGCCCAGCGGCCGAAACCGCCAAAGTGATCGCGCATCTGGAGCAGTTGCAGGCTGAGCTGGATGCATTGGTCGAGCGTTGGGCTGAGCTGGACGCTTGATCAGTTGAGATCAAAGATCCCGGCGCTCACCGATGAGTGCCGGGATTTTTGTTTGGAATGGCCATCCCTTGCAGGTCAGGTGCGCTTGACCAGATGCACCGCCAGTACATCGCAAGGCGCACCATGCAGCACGTCGTTGGCCGTGGAGCCCAGCAACAGCGCCAAACCGTGACGGCCATGGCTTCCGACCACGATCAAGTCGCAGCCTTGCTCCTTGGCCAGGTGATGGATTTCCTGGCGCGGCTGGCCGTAGGTCAGGTGGCTGTTCTCCTTTTTCAAGGCAGGGTATTTCACGATCAGCCGGTCAAGGCGTTCCTTGGCCTGGTCGAACTGCTGCTGTTGGAGCTGGGAAAGATCCATCGGAACGTCGCCACCGAAGGCCATGGCCATCGGCTCGACGATGTGCACCAGCGACAGTTTGCTTTCCCGGCCTTCGCAAAGGGCGAGGGCCCGCTTGACGACGGGATCGCATTCTTCAGTGAGGTCGACGGCGACCAGAACGTGTGAGTAGGACATGGAAAGCACTCCAGAGAATGGCGATACGGTAAGTATGGCTGGTTTCAAGCGCATTGATGGCGACGCAGGTCAATGGGCTCTTCAGAATTCGGGAGTACAGATATGACGGTCTGGATAGTGGTGTCAATCCTGTTAGTGGTATTGAGCCCCCTCGCATGGTTGCGGCCGTCCCGTTCACAGAGCGGGCGCATGGCCCTTCGCATGGAGGCGCGACGCCTCGGGCTGGCCATGCAATTGACCCCGCAAGATTGGCCACACTGGCTGGGTCAGCAGCCGCCAAACCCATGTGCGCAATACCACCGGGCCCGGCGTGGGAGCCGGCCGGCCGTTTGGAGCTATTGGCAAAAGGCGCCCGGCGTGTGGGTGAATCAATGGCAGGAAACCTGCCAGGATGAATCCTTGCTCAATCATTTCAGAACGTTGCCGGATAATGTCTACAAGGTCGAGGCCGACCGGCAGATGATCGCGTTGTACTGGGGGGAAAAAGGCGAAGCCAGTGTCTTGCAAGACATTTCTGCAGTGCTCAAGGCACTGGCCTGACGCGTAAAAAAGCCCGACAGGTACATCGGGCTGGGTGGCCAGGCAGGCCGGTAAGCATTTCTTCTGGTCGTTCATTCGAAACGACCTTCGCGTATAGAACTCCAATGTGTTGTCACCAGCGTAGTCGGTTGAATCCGTTGCGGTTGGAATTAGGGCGACTTTTCTAATTATTGATTCTATGAATGGTTGCTCATGCGGCTCCGTGTTGCGGATCCGTGCGGTACGGAAATGACTGCGGAGTCCCGTTCAAACGCTTGTTTAGGGCGATTGACAATTGTCGGAAATTCCGTGAAGGTGACGTACCCAAATCAAACGGGCGTATGAATTGAGCGTTTGTATTTTCAGAACGTTCCTACAGAACCCGACTATCGCGTTGACGGGTGTGTCTGGCGGATTGGCGTAGCATCGGCGGTATGTCCGTGCCGAGCCAGGGGCCAGCGTCCAACGTGTACTGTTCAGCTTCCATATCGTGGAGATCAGTTGATGATTTACGAAGGTAAAGCCATCACGGTTAAGGCTCTTGAAAGTGGCATCGTCGAACTGAAATTCGACCTCAAGGGTGAGTCCGTCAACAAGTTCAACCGTCTTACCCTGAATGAATTGCGTCAGGCCGTGGACACTATCAAGGCAGATGCTTCGATCAAGGGTGTGATCGTCAGCAGTGGCAAGGACGTGTTCATCGTCGGCGCCGACATCACCGAATTCGTCGACAACTTCAAGCTGCCCGATGCCGAACTGATCGCTGGCAACCTCGAAGCGAACCGTATCTTCAGCGACTTCGAAGACCTCAACGTACCCACCGTCGCAGCCATCAACGGCATCGCCCTGGGTGGCGGCCTGGAAATGTGCCTGGCAGCGGATTACCGCGTCATGTCCACCGCGGCCAAGATCGGCCTGCCGGAAGTCAAGCTGGGCATCTACCCGGGCTTCGGCGGTACCGTGCGCCTGCCACGCCTGATCGGTGCCGACAATGCCATCGAGTGGATTGCCGCTGGCAAGGAAAACCGCGCCGAAGACGCGCTGAAAGTTGGCGCCGTGGACGCGGTGGTCGAACCTGGCAAGCTCCAGGAAGCGGCCCTTGAGACCGTCAAGCGCGCCATCAGCGGCGAGTTCGACTACAAGGCCAAGCGCCAGCCTAAGCTGGAAAAGCTCAAGCTCAACGCCATCGAGCAAATGATGGCGTTCGAAACCGCCAAGGGTTTCGTGGCCGGCCAGGCCGGCCCGAACTACCCAGCGCCGGTCGAAGCGATCAAGACCATCCAGAAGGCTGCGAACTTCGGTCGCGACAAGGCCCTGGAAGTCGAAGCCGCCGGTTTCGTGAAGCTGGCCAAGACCTCGGCTGCGCAAAGCCTGATCGGCCTGTTCCTAAACGACCAGGAACTGAAGAAAAAGGCCAAGGCCTATGACGAAATCGCCCGTGACGTGAAGCAGGCCGCCGTACTGGGCGCCGGCATCATGGGTGGCGGTATCGCCTATCAGTCGGCGTCCAAGGGCACGCCGATCCTGATGAAAGACATCAACGAGCACGGGATCGAGCAGGGCCTGGCCGAAGCCGCCAAGCTGCTGGTCGGTCGCGTCGACAAAGGTCGCATGACCGCCGCGAAGATGGCCGAAGTCCTCAACGGCATTCGTCCGACCCTGTCTTACGGCGATTTCGGCCATGTCGACCTGGTGGTCGAAGCCGTTGTCGAAAACCCGAAGGTCAAGCAGGCGGTACTGGCTGAAGTCGAAGACAAGGTCAAAGAGGACACCATCCTCGCCTCGAATACTTCGACCATTTCCATTTCGCTGCTGGCCAAGGCCCTCAAGCGTCCGGAAAACTTCGTCGGCATGCACTTCTTCAACCCGGTGCACATGATGCCGCTGGTGGAAGTCATCCGTGGCGAGAAGTCCAGCGAACTGGCCATTGCCACCACCGTGGCCTATGCCAAGAAAATGGGCAAGAACCCGATTGTCGTCAATGACTGCCCGGGCTTCCTGGTCAACCGCGTGCTGTTCCCGTATTTCGGCGGCTTCGCCAAGCTGGTCAGCGCCGGTGTGGACTTCGTGCGCATCGACAAGATCATGGAAAAATTCGGCTGGCCGATGGGCCCGGCGTACCTGATGGACGTGGTCGGCATCGACACCGGCCACCACGGTCGCGACGTCATGGCTGAAGGCTTCCCGGACCGCATGAAGGACGACCGTCGTTCGGCCGTCGACGTGCTCTACGAAGCCAAGCGCCTGGGCCAGAAGAATGGCAAGGGCTTCTACGCCTATGAGACCGACAAGCGCGGCAAGCAGAAGAAAGTCGCCGATTCGTCGGTGCTGGAAGTGCTCAAGCCGATCGTCTACGAGCAGCGCGAAGTCACCGATGAGGACATCATCAACTGGATGATGATCCCGCTGTGCCTGGAAACCGTGCGTTGCCTGGAAGACGGCATCGTCGAAACCGCCGCCGAAGCCGACATGGGTCTGGTCTATGGCATCGGTTTCCCTCCATTCCGTGGCGGTGCGCTGCGCTACATCGATTCGATCGGTGTGGCCGAGTTCGTTGCCCTGGCTGACCAGTACGCTGATCTGGGCGCGCTGTACCACCCGACCGCGAAGCTGCGTGAAATGGCCAAGAATGGCCAGAGCTTCTTCGGTTAAGCGCCCAACGACTAGAGCGAGAGAACATTTATGAGCTTGAATCCTAGAGACGTCGTGATTGTCGACTTCGGTCGTACGCCGATGGGCCGCTCCAAGGGCGGCATGCACCGCAACACCCGCGCTGAAGACATGTCGGCGCATCTGATCAGCAAACTGCTGGAACGCAACGTCAAGGTCGACCCCAACGAAGTCGAAGACGTGATCTGGGGCTGTGTGAACCAGACCCTGGAGCAGGGCTGGAACATCGCCCGCATGGCGTCGTTGATGACCCAGATCCCTCACACTGCCGCTGGCCAGACTGTCAGCCGCCTGTGCGGTTCGTCCATGAGCGCGCTGCACACTGCCGCCCAGGCGATCATGACCGGCAACGGTGATGTGTTCGTGGTCGGTGGTGTCGAGCACATGGGCCACGTGAGCATGATGCACGGTGTCGACCCGAACCCGCACATGTCGCTGTACGCGGCAAAAGCCTCGGGCATGATGGGCCTGACCGCGGAAATGCTCGGCAAGATGCATGGCATCACCCGCGAACAGCAGGACGCCTTTGGCGTGCGCTCCCACCAACTCGCCCACAAGGCGACCGTGGAAGGCAAGTTCAAGGATGAAATCATCCCGATGCAGGGCTACGACGAGAATGGCTTCCTGAAGCTGTTCGACTACGACGAAACCATTCGTCCGGAAACCACCCTGGAGAGCCTGGCAGCCTTGAAGCCCGCCTTCAATCCAAAGGGCGGCACCGTGACGGCGGGTACTTCGTCGCAGATCACCGACGGCGCGTCGTGCATGATCGTGATGTCGGCCCAGCGTGCCCAGGACCTGGGCATCCAGCCGATGGCAGTGATTCGGTCGATGGCTGTCGCGGGTGTGGATCCCGCGATCATGGGCTATGGTCCAGTACCGGCCACGCAGAAAGCCTTGAAGCGTGCAGGCCTGAGCATTTCCGACATCGACTTCTTCGAGCTCAACGAAGCTTTCGCCGCGCAGGCCCTGCCTGTGCTGAAAGATCTGAAAATACTCGACAAGATGAACGAGAAGGTTAACCTGCACGGCGGCGCTATCGCCCTGGGTCACCCGTTCGGTTGCTCTGGTGCGCGTATCTCTGGCACGCTGCTCAACGTCATGAAGCAGAACGGCGGCACCTTTGGGGTGTCCACCATGTGCATTGGCCTCGGCCAGGGCATCGCCACTGTCTTCGAACGCGTCTGAGCGTTGCGTTGATGGAAGCCGGGGCCAAGTGCCCCGGTTTTTGTTTTTTGGGTTTAGTAAAAAAAAGATTTTGTTTTTATTTTGAAAAAATTTGAGTGAGGGCCAACGCATGCCGATACAACCTGGGCTCTACCAGCATTACAAAGGTCCGCAGTACCGCGTATTCAGTGTTGCGCGGCATTCGGAAACCGAGGAAGAAGTAGTCTTCTACCAAGCCCTGTATGGCGATTACGGCTTTTGGGTGCGTCCGTTGAGCATGTTCCAGGAGTCTGTCGAAGTTGACGGCGAACAAGTGCCGCGCTTTGCTTTGGTGCAGGTCGAGGAGAGCGTTTTTTCCAAGCCTTGAGGCCAGTGCGAGGGCGACCCCGCCCTTGACCTCACCTTGCAGCCACTATATATAGCGGTGCCGCGTCAGGCGCCAACCGCCTTTCACTTTTTAGAATTCAGGAATTTTCTGATCCATGGGCAAATCGCTGGTCATTGTGGAATCCCCGGCTAAGGCCAAGACCATCAACAAGTATCTGGGCAACCAATACGTGGTGAAGTCGAGTATCGGCCATATCCGAGACCTGCCCACCAGCGGTTCGGCTAGCGCCAGCAAGGAGCCAGCCGCCAAGCGCGGCAAGGCGGCCGCTGGTGAAGCGCCGGCGCTGTCGCCGAAGGACAAGGCGCGCAAGCAGCTGGTCTCACGCATGGGGGTCGATCCGGAACACGGCTGGAAAGCCAAGTACGAGATTCTCCCAGGCAAGGAAAAGGTCATCGAAGAACTGCGTCGGCTCGCCAAGGACGCCGACACCATCTATCTCGCGACGGACTTGGACCGCGAAGGGGAAGCCATTGCCTGGCACCTGCGCGAAGCCATTGGTGGGGATGACAGCCGCTACAAGCGTGTGGTGTTCAACGAAATCACCAAGAAGGCCATCCAGGAAGCTTTCTCCCAACCGGGCGAGCTGGACATCGACCGGGTCAACGCTCAACAGGCGCGGCGGTTCCTTGATCGCGTCGTGGGCTACATGGTCTCGCCATTGTTGTGGGCCAAGATCGCCCGCGGCCTGTCGGCTGGTCGTGTGCAATCGGTCGCGGTGAAGCTGGTGGTAGAGCGCGAGCGGGAGATTCGCGCGTTCATTCCCGAGGAATATTGGGAAGTCCACGCTGATCTCGGCACCGCCAAGGGCGCTACCGTGCGCTTCGAAGTGGCCCGCAAGAAGGGCGAAGCCTTCAAGCCGCTCAACGAAGCCCAGGCCATGGCGGCGCTGGAGAAGCTCAAGGCTTCGAGCTACAGCATCGTCAAGCGCGAAGACAAGCCGACCAGCAGCAAGCCGTCGGCACCTTTCATTACTTCCACCTTGCAGCAGGCCGCGAGCAACCGCCTGGGCTTCGGTGTGAAGAAAACCATGATGATGGCCCAGCGTCTGTACGAAGCGGGCTACATCACCTACATGCGTACCGATTCGACCAACCTCTCGGCCGATGCCGTGGCGATGGCGCGTACTTATATAGAAAGCGAGTTCGGCAAGAAATACCTGCCGGATGCGCCGAACGTCTATAGCAGCAAGGAGGGCGCACAAGAGGCTCACGAAGCGATTCGCCCATCCGATGCCAATACCGAGCCAAGCAAGCTGTCGGGCATGGAGCGCGATGCCGAGCGTCTCTACGAGCTGATCTGGCGCCAGTTCCTGGCCTGCCAGATGCTGCCGGCGCAATACCTGTCGACCACCGTCAGCGTCGGTGCTGGCGACTTCGAACTGCGCGCCAAGGGCCGCATCCTGAAGTTCGACGGCTACACCCGTGTCATGCCGCAGATCACCAAGCCAGGGGACGACGATGTCTTGCCTGACATGGCCCAGGGCGATGTGATGAAGCTGGTCAAGCTGGATCCGACCCAGCACTTCACCAAGCCGCCGGCGCGGTACTCCGAGGCCAGCCTGGTCAAGGAAATGGAAAAACGTGGTATCGGGCGTCCGTCGACTTATGCGGCGATCATTTCCACGATCCAGGATCGCGGCTACGTGACGTTGCACAACCGTCGTTTCTATTCGGAAAAGATGGGGGACATCGTTACCGAGCGCCTCTCCGAAAGCTTCTCGAACCTGATGGACTACGGTTTTACCGCCGGAATGGAAGAAAACCTGGACGATGTGGCCCAGGGTGAGCGGGACTGGAAGAATGTGCTCGATGAGTTCTACGGCGACTTCAAGAAAAAACTCGAGGTAGCCGAGAGCCCTGAAGATGGCATGCGCGCCAACCAGCCGGTCATGACTGACATCCCATGCCAGACCTGCGGCCGCCCGATGCAGATCCGTACCGCCTCGACTGGCGTATTCCTCGGGTGCTCAGGCTACAGCCTGCCGCCCAAGGAACGCTGCAAGGCGACGGTCAATCTGGTGCCGGGCGACGAAATCGCTGCGGACGATGAGGGTGAGTCGGAATCCCTGGTACTGCGCGGCAAGCACCGTTGTCCGATCTGCAGTACGGCGATGGATGCCTACCTGTTGGACGAAAAGCGCAAGCTGCACATCTGCGGCAACAATCCCGATTGTGCCGGCTACGAGATCGAAGAAGGCACCTATCGCATCAAGGGCTACGAGGGGCCGAGCCTGGAATGCGACAAGTGTGGCAGCGAAATGCAACTCAAGACCGGCCGTTTCGGCAAGTTCTTCGGTTGCACCAACCCGACCTGCAAGAACACCCGCAAGCTGCTCAAGAGCGGTGATGCGGCGCCGCCGAAGATGGATCCGGTAAAGATGCCTGAGCTCAAGTGCGAGAAGGTCAACGACACCTATATCTTGCGCGATGGTGCATCTGGCCTGTTCCTGGCAGCCAGCCAGTTCCCGAAAAACCGCGAGACTCGGGCCCCGTTGGTGATTGAAATCTTGCCGCACAAGGACGAGATCGATCCGAAGTACCATTTCCTCTGCGATGCGCCGCAGAAAGATCCGGACGGACGCCCAGCGGTAATTCGCTACAGCCGCAAGACCAAGGAGCAATACGTGCAGACCGAGGTTGATGGCAAGCCGACCGGTTGGAAGGCGTTCTACGACGGTGGTAAGTGGACGGTTGAAGACAAGCGCTGATATGACTCTGCCCGATCCCTGTGGCGAGCGACCTTGCTCGCGCTGGACGACCCAGTCGTCCTTCTAGACTCCAGGTAAGCAAAAGGCCGCATGACAACCCATAGGTTTTCATGCGGCCTTTTAGTTTTTGGCTTGCAGTGGCTTCGGTTGATCCACGACACTGTCGCACTGCGTGACGCTTTTATTTCGTTGGGGAGAATGCCGCCATGGCCCACGAACTCTACACCCGCACCAACCAGAAGATTTACTTCGCCGGCCTGTCGCTTGAAGCACTTGCAAGGGCAGAAGACGGGCGTGCGATGAATGCTCCGGCGCTGGTCCAGGCTGGGCGTGAATCAGTGCTGTTTCATCTGTACGGTGCCTTGTTGGGCCTCTGCCATGAAATCGCCGGGTTCTATCGCTTGCCCCAGGCAAATGCCGCGCGGGCTGAGCTGATATTGACGCCTGAGGTATTGGATAACCTTGCGATTCCCGAGCTGGCGGAAATGGTCGAGCTGGCGCAAAACCGGGAAACCTGGCTGGCCAAGCTACTCGAGGCGCATGCTGCTTTATTCCAGCCGCCACGGGCCCCGCGCAAACCGAAAGGTGACGTCACCCAGCCGTTGATCGTGGCAGTCAATCTTGACGAGCAAGAACCAGAGCCGGAGCTGAGTCGGGAAGAATTGGAGAGCTGGCGCCAGAACCTCAAAAGCCTGGCTATTCGCTTCCGTGAAGGGCTGAACGAGTGCTGATTTTCATTCGCCTCGTGATGGCCGCCCATAACGCTTGGTCAAGATCCTGAGCGAAGCCTGGCCGATGACTATATAATCCCCGCCTTTCGTGGAGAACAGACTTTTATGCCTACGTCCTTTCTAGAAATTGTCGAACTTCCTGATGGTCGCATTGAGCTGCGCAGGGCTGAAGATGAGGGTTCTCTGGTTACCCTGAACTTCTCCGAGGATGCCAAGGTGTTCCTCCAGGGCCAGCATGTCGAGGTCGCCAAGGCGATGCTTAGCGTGGGCGTCCAGATGGCAGGTCGCCTGGTTGAAGGCGAATTCAACAAGGAAGAGGGGCCGCGGGTTCTTCATTGATCCCCGCCTGTCGGTTTTTGAAACAATGTGACGGATCTGGCTTCTCTCTTCTGGAGAAGCCCTGCGTTAATCCTAGCCCAATCGAATATTCAGGCTTTGCGCATCCCCAGTCCGCGCAGCGCTGATCAACTGTTGGCGCGCGGTAGCGGTCAAGGGATTGAGCCAGCTGACCACCGTATGACTGCGTCCCAGGCGCAACGCTTCGCAGGTCAATTGCTGGGCGCTTTGGCTGCCGCGTGGTTGCAGCAGCAGGATTCGCTCGCGATTGAGGCCGGCATCTCGCAACCAGGCCTGCGTAACGCTGGCGGGCGGCGCGATCAGCGTGAGCCAGCGAGCATCCTGGTCTTGGCTGAGTTCCCTCAGGATCGGCGCCAGCAGGTTCAGGCAATTTCCCGCCGCACCACGCAACGACAGCTCGCTGAAGGCTTCGGGTTCAACGCCCCAGGGCGACTCGATGACCTCTTTCAGGGCTGGAGCCAGCGGTTGGGCCATGAATGCCTCGAACAGCGGTAGTTGTGTGTGCTGTGGTGTGTGAGGAAATTGCATAAAGCCTCCTTTAGCGGCGAATGACGCCAACGCTCAAGCCTTCGATAACCAGGTCCTGGTCTTTCAGGTCCACTTCGATGGGGGCGAATTCCGGGTTCTCGGCGATCAGCCAGACTTTGCTGCCTTCGCGCTTGAACCGCTTGACGGTGACTTCGTCGCCGATCCGCGCTACCACAACTTGGCCGTTACGAGCTTCACGTGTGGTGTGGACTGCCAGCAGGTCCCCGTCGAAAATGCCGATGTCCTTCATGCTCATGCCGTGCACGCGCAGAAGGTAGTCGGCCCTTGGGTGAAAGAAAGAAGGGTTGATGTTGCAGGACTCCTCGACGTGTTGCTGGGCGAGGATAGGGGCGCCAGCCGCCACGCGGCCAATGATCGGCAGGGTGGTTTCGTCGGCCTTGGCTTCGAAGCCTGGGATGCGAATGCCTCGTGACGCCCCGGGCGTCATCTCTATCGCACCCTTGCGGGCCAGCGCCTTGAGGTGCTCTTCGGCCGCATTAGGGGACTTGAAACCCAATTCCTGAGCAATTTCCGCACGAGTCGGCGGATAACCGTTGTCTTCTAGGCAGCGTTTGATGAAGGCCAGAATCTCTGCTTGGCGTGGCGTCAGCTTTAGCATATCGATCGCTCTGTCTTTTTATACAGTGACTGGGATTATATACAGTGCGAGCCGCTTGGCAATCCTCCTTTTTTGGCTGGGCTGCCGGACGGTTGAGTGGGCCGCTTCAAGGGGTGGCGCTACAGCTTGTCAAAGGTGTGGTTAAATAGCTGACCGAGCGTTCGCAAAATGCCCCGGCAGGCTTGACAATCCCCAGGCTGAAACGTATGTTTCAAACAAGTGTTTGTCAGGCGGAGTAGCCATGGCCCAGTCGGAAACCGTTGAACGCATTCTCGATGCTGCCGAGCAATTGTTCGCGGAAAAAGGTTTCGCTGAAACCTCTTTGCGTCTGATTACCAGCAAGGCCGGGGTGAACCTGGCTGCGGTGAATTACCATTTCGGCTCGAAAAAAGCCCTGATCCAGGCGGTTTTCTCGCGGTTTCTCGGGCCGTTCTGTATCAGTCTCGATCGCGAACTGGAGCGTCGCCAGGCCAAGCCTGACGTCAAGCCCTCGCTGGAGGAACTCCTTGAGATCCTGGTCGAGCAAGCCCTCGTAGTCCAGCCCCGCAGCGGTAACGACCTTTCCATCTTCATGCGCCTGCTGGGCCTGGCCTTCAGCCAGAGCCAAGGGCACTTGCGGCGTTACCTGGAAGACATGTACGGCAAGGTGTTTCGTCGCTACATGCTGCTGGTCAACGAAGCGGCGCCGCGAATACCTCCTATCGAATTGTTCTGGCGCGTGCATTTCATGCTCGGTGCCGCGGCATTCAGCATGTCCGGCATCAAGGCGTTGCGGGCGATTGCCGAGACCGACTTCGGTGTGAATACCTCTATCGAGCAGGTGATGCGCCTGATGGTGCCGTTCCTGGCAGCAGGCATGCGCGCCGAAAGCGGTGTCACCGACGAGGCAATGGCTGCAGCACAGCTGCGTCCGCGTAGCAAATCGACGCCGGCACTCGCCAAGGCTTGAGCACACGGGTGGGCGCGGCTGGCTACATCCGCTAAGCTAGCCGCCCATGCCGATCCGCCTTTTGAATTCCTATCCAAACCCATCGCCTATGCGCGACCTGTCGGGCCGTCAGCCTGGCGGCGCCATCGTGCATGCGTCGCTACATGCATCCACCGCTACTGAAAAGGAACTGTTATGACTGCTGCCCTTCAAGGCTCGTTGATGGTGGACGTCGCCGGAACCTGGCTGACGGCTGAAGATCGCCATCTGTTGCGTCAGCCCGAAGTGGGTGGGCTGATCATTTTTGCTCGCAACATCGAGCATCCTCGCCAAGTGCGCGAGCTGAGTGCCTCGATCCGGGCCATTCGTCCCGAACTTTTGTTAGCGGTCGACCAGGAAGGCGGCCGGGTTCAGCGCCTGCGCCAAGGCTTCGTACGTCTGCCGGCGATGCGGGCCATCGCTGATAACCCGAACGCCGAATACTTGGCCGAGCAGTGCGGCTGGATCATGGCCACCGAAGTGCTGGCGGTCGGCCTCGATTTAAGCTTCGCCCCCGTGCTGGACCTCGATTACCAACGCAGTGCGGTGGTGGGAAGCCGTTCCTTCGAGGGCGATCCCGAGCGCGCCGCGTTGCTGGCCGGTGCCTTCATTCGTGGCATGAACGCTGCCGGGATGGCGGCCACCGGCAAGCATTTCCCAGGGCACGGCTGGGCCGAGGCAGACTCCCATGTCGCCATTCCTACTGACGAGCGCAGTCTCGAGCAGATCCGTGCCCATGACTTGGTACCGTTTGCCAGGTTGAGCAAGCAACTGGCGGCCGTCATGCCGGCCCACGTCATTTATCCCAAGGTGGATGCCGGTCCTGCCGGGTTTTCCCGCCGTTGGCTGCAAGACATCCTGCGCGGTGAGCTGCAGTTCGATGGCGTTATCTTCAGCGACGATCTCTCCATGGCCGGCGCCCATGTGGTCGGTGATGCCGCCAGCCGGATCGAGGCTGCGTTGACGGCAGGTTGCGACATGGGGCTGGTGTGCAACGACCGCGCGGTCGCCGAATTGGCCTTGAGCGCAGCCCAGCGCTTGAAGGTCATGCCTTCGGCGCGGATTGCCCGCATGCGCGGCCAGGCCTTTGCCGGCACCGAGTACCGTCAGGATCCACGCTGGTTGACCGCCATCGGCGCGTTGAAAGCCGCCCAACTGATTGATTGAGGATGTTTTGATGACCGTTTATGCAATTATCGGCGGCACCGGCCTGACCCAGCTGGAAGGCTTGACGCTGCGCCAATCCCTGGCGGTAGAGACGCCCTACGGCACGCCATCGGCCGAGGTGCAGATCGGTGAATACGCCGGGCGCGAGGTGCTGTTCCTGGCGCGCCATGGCCATCCTCACCGTTTCCCGCCTCACCAGGTCAACTATCGCGCCAATCTCTGGGCGCTCAAGCAGGCGGGAGCCGAGGCCATCCTGGCGGTCAACGCCGTGGGTGGGATCCACGCCGCGATGGGGACCGGGCATTTTTGCGTGCCCCATCAATTGATCGATTACACCAGCGGTCGCCAACACACTTACTTTGCCGATGACCTGGACGCGGTGACCCATATCGATTTCAGCTATCCCTACACGGAGTTGCTGCGCCAGCGATTGATTGCGGCTTTGGCGGCCGAAGGCTGTGGCTACAGCAGTCACGGTGTCTACGCCTGCACCCAAGGACCGCGCCTGGAAACCGTGGCCGAAATTGCCCGCCTGGAGCGCGATGGCTGCGATATCGTCGGCATGACCGGCATGCCTGAGGCGGCATTGGCTCGGGAGCTGGAGTTGGATTACGCCTGCCTGGCGCTGGTGGTGAACCCGGCGGCGGGCAAGTCCACCGCTGTGATCACCATGGCTGAGATCGAGCAGGCTTTGCATGACGGGATGGGTAAGGTGAAGTCGACCTTGGCACGGGTGTTGATGGCGGGCTAAACCAACTTGGTTGACCCGGAAATAACCTGGTGGGAACGAGCCTGCTCGCTCCCACATGAAAATGCTTAACGCTTTTCCAGCTTGTCCGGCAGCGGCGCGAATAGCGCCTCGATGTCTTCGTTCTGCAGTTTCCAATCCCCCGCCACCCGCCCATCCAGCACGCCGGCCGCCAGGTCGGATTTTTCCTTCTGCAGCAGCTGGATCTTTTCTTCTACCGTGCCGCGGGCAATCAGTTTGTATACGAACACCGGTTTTTCCTGGCCAATGCGATAGGCGCGGTCAGTGGCCTGGTTTTCGGTGGCGGGGTTCCACCAGGGGTCGTAGTGAATCACGGTGTCGGCTTCTGTCAGGTTCAAGCCTACGCCACCGGCCTTCAGGCTGATCAGAAAGATCTGACGCTTTCCGCTTTGGAATTCCTTCACTGGCGTGCGTCGGTCCCTGGTCTGGCCGGTCAGGATGGCGTATGCCACCCCGCGCTTTTTCAGCTCATCTTCAATCAGCGCCAGCATGGAAGTGAACTGTGAAAACAGCAGCACCCGTCGACCTTCTTCGAACAACTCTTCGAGCATTTCCATGAGGCTGTCGAGCTTGCCCGAGGTGCTGCCGCGGGCGGGCAGGGTGGCGTCGCTGATCAGGCGCAGGTCGCAGCACACCTGGCGCAGCTTCAGCAGTGCCTCGAGGATGATGATCTGGCTGCGTGCCACGCCTTTGCGGGTGATTTCGTCGCGTACCTTCTTGTCCATCGCCAGGCGCATGGTTTCGTAGACGTCCCGCTGGGCGTCGCTGAGCTCCACCCAATGGATGATCTCGGTCTTGGGCGGCAGTTCGGTCGCCACTTGCTCCTTGGTTCGGCGCAGCAGAAAGGGCTTTATCCGACCGTTGAGGTGTTGCAATCGTACGTCGCTGCCACGTTTTTCGATGGGTACGCGGTAGTCGCGATTGAAGCTCTTGACGTCGCCGAGCCAGCCCGGCAGCAGGAAATGAAACAGCGACCAGAGTTCACCCAGGTGGTTTTCCAATGGCGTACCGGACAGGCACAACCGTTGCCGGGCATCCAGTTCCCGGGCGGCTTGGGCGGCTTTGCTGGTGGGGTTCTTGATGTACTGGGCTTCGTCGAGGATCAATACGTGCAGCGGCTGCGTCTTGAGGCGTTCGACATCCTTGGGCAGTAACGCATAGGTGGTCAGGATCAAGTCATAATCGGCCAGGCGCTCGAAGTGTTTCTTGCGTCCTGCACCGTACAGGGCCAGTACCTGGAGCTGCGGAGTGAAATGTGAGGCTTCGTCGAGCCAGTTGGGGATCAGGCTCGTCGGCATCACCACCATGCACGGCCGATCGAGGCGCCCGGCATTTTTTTCGCTGAGGATGTGCGCCAGCGTCTGTAGGGTTTTGCCAAGCCCCATGTCATCCGCAAGAATGCCACCGACTTCCAGTTGCCGTAGCGACTGCATCCAGCTCAAGCCTTCGAGCTGGTAGGGCCGCAGCGTTGCGTTCAAGCCCTTCGGCGCGGTGGCAGTGTAATCCTTGATGTCGCGCAAGCGTTGGGCGAGGCTGCGTATGTGTTCGCCACCTTCCCAGCGCAGCGGCATGTCTTGCAACGGGTTCAGGCGCAGGGCGTCGGCGCTGTTGAGGCGCAGCTTGGTGGTGCCGGGCTCTTGCAGGTAGAACTCGCCCAGGGTCGCCAATACCGGCTTCAACCGCCCGTAGGGCAGGGCCACTTGCTGCGGGCCGAATTCCGAGTTGGGACGGTGCGGCAAGTTGACCAGGATAAGTTCGTCATCGCGGCGCCTGGCCAAGCGTTCCGGGTTGAACAGCTCGATGTGCGAGCGCATCAGGTTCAACAGGATCGGTAGCAGGCTCAATCGCTCGCCGTTGACAATAATGCCCAACTCCAGATCGAACCAGTCCCGCTCCGGGGTTTCCTCGACCGAGGCGTACCACTCGTCCACCGCCGTCAGGTCGAAGCCAAAGTCTTCGTCGATCTGCAATTCCCAGCCTTGGTTGCGCAGCTTCGGCAGGTCGTTGAGGGTAAAGGTCAGCCAAGCGCTGTCGTTGACCATTTCGTACAGTTCGCCGGCGCTCTCCGGCAAGGCCTTGCTTTGTCGGGTCGCGATTTTGAAGCCGAGGATTCGTAGCTGTTCGCGGTAGGACTGTTCCACATCGGTTTGGCGTTTTATCCGCAGCGTCTGGGTTTCCTGGCGAATCAGTACGTCGGTGTTGCGCTGGCCGCTGACGTACTCGTCCAGATAACTGAAGGACAGGGCGGCGCGGTGCTGGATGTAGCGCTGCATCTTGCCGTTGCGCGGTTCGAAGGCACTGAACTCGACACTCGCCAGCCATAGTCGTGGCACCGGCTGCACGTTTTCCACCAAGACTTGCGGCGGGGCCTTGGGGCTGCGGTTGTCCAGCACCGCCTGGAGTTTCTCCAACATCTGGGCGTCTTTTTCCGCAGCAGGATAAGCCAGGGTTTCCTGGACTTGCAGCAGCACCGCCGCGCAATGCTTGCAGTTGATGCGCACCGGGCAGGAGCAGGCAGCATCAAGCAGGATCAACGTGCCTTTGGCCGACTCCTTGAGGCGAATGGTCTGGCGATAGACGCTGCCGCCCGATCCCTCGCAACTGGCGATGATCGTGCTGTCGCCGGCCTCGACGATCCTGACGCGGTTTTCCAGCGCGTATCGGCGCCCACGCTCCAGGCTTTGTTCCTTGAATCGATTGACCCAGGAAGGTGCCAGCGGTTTGCTCAGGGGCGAGGGCATGGGCGCGCCGATCAGTCTGGAATGACGTCAGGAGCCTGCCGTGGCGCAGGCGCGGTCAACGACGTGATCTTGATCAGCAAGCCGAGATGGCCATTATCGAGGAAATTCAGCTGGCCATTCTTGGTATGGCTCTGCTGTTTCAGGCGCTCGCTGGCCGTGACCAGGCCATTGGCGTCGATCTGGTTGATCCAGAAGTCGGCGTCCACGTCGGTGAAGCGGCCGAGTTTGAGTTCCAGGGTGCCTTCGATGGGAAACTGGCCGAACTGCTCGGCGCCGTCGCTGACGGCAATCTTGCGGCCCTGTTCGCCCAGGTTCTGTTGCCAGGCCTTGTGCATCAACACGGTGTACTGACCGCTGGCGTTGAGTTTTTCGACGATGTTGCCCAGCGCCGGCGTACGCTGGCTATCCTTGCCCAGGCGTTGCGCGCCGGCGTCCCAGTCTTCCGGTGCGGCGCGGCTGATAATGGCCGGCTCGGCATTCTGGCGGACCAGGATCATTTCGACCTGATACAAGTCGTCGGCAACCGCCAGTGGAGCGATCAGCGTCATCAACAACATCAAGGAGTGAAACAGGCGCATTGGGCGTCCTTCAAGCAGTGGTCGGATTGAGGCGCTCGAACAGCGCCTCTACGGTATTGAAGCGCTCTTCCGGGCGTTCCATGGGCACCATGAACTTGAACATCGTGGCGCCTTCGAATTTGTAGCGTTTGGGTTGGCCCTGGATCAGCTTGATCAGCACCAGCGGATCGACCGGGGTCTGGGCCTCGAATTCGATCCGGCCGCCGTTGGGCCCGCCGTCGACTTTCTTGATGCCCAGTTGTTCGGCCTTGAGCTTGAGCAGCGTGGTGCGCACCAGGTTCTTCGTCGGTTCCGGTAGCAGGCCGAAGCGGTCGATCATCTCCACTTGCAGGTCCTTCAGGCCTTCCTCGTCGGAGGCCGAGGCAATGCGTTTGTAGAGAATCAGGCGTGCGTGGACATCCGGCAGATAGTCCTCGGGGATCAGCGCCGGCACCCGCAGGTTGATTTCCGGTCCGCCGCCCAGGGGTTGGTCGAGGTTCGGCTGCTCGCCCTTGCGGATCGATTTGACCGCGCGTTCGAGCATCTCCATGTACAGCGTGAAGCCGACGGCCTGGATCTGGCCGCTCTGGCCATCGCCGAGCAATTCGCCAGCGCCACGGATTTCCAGGTCGTTGGTGGCCAGCACGAAGCCTGCCCCCAGATCTTGAGTGTTGGCGATGGCTTCCAGGCGCTTCTCCGCGTCCGGGGTGATCTGCTGGCGCGGTGGCGTCAACAGGTAGGCATAGGCTTGGTGGTGACTGCGTCCCACCCGGCCGCGCAACTGGTGCAACTGGGCCAGGCCGAACTTGTCGGCGCGCTCGATGATGATGGTGTTGGCGCTCGGTACGTCGATGCCGGTCTCGATGATGGTCGAGGCGATCAGCACATTGAAGCGCTTGTGATAGAAGTCGCTCATCACCTGTTCGAGTTCGCGCTCGCGCATCTGCCCGTGACCGATGCCGATACGTGCTTCCGGCACCAGCTCGGCCAGGTCGGCGGCGCATTTCTCGATGGTCTTCACGTCATTGTGCAGGTAATACACCTGACCACCGCGCAGCAACTCACGCAGCAGGGCTTCCTTGACCGTGCTCTTGTTCTGCTCCATGACGAAGGTGCGCACCGACAGGCGCCGGGCCGGCGGCGTGGCGATGATCGACAGGTCGCGCATGCCCGAAACCGCCATGTTCAACGTGCGCGGGATCGGCGTGGCGGTCAGGGTCAGGATGTCGACTTCGCTGCGCAGGGCCTTGAGCTGTTCTTTCTGGCGCACGCCGAAGCGGTGCTCTTCATCGATGATCACCAGCCCGAGGTTCTTGATCTTCACATCGTCCTGCAGCAGTTTGTGCGTGCCGATAACGATGTCGATCTTGCCTTCGGCCAGGTCGGCCACGGCGGCGTTAACTTCCTTGGCGGACTTGAAGCGGCTCATCACTTCCACGGTCACCGGCCAGTCGGCGAAGCGGTCGCGGAAACTGTTGTAGTGCTGCTGGGCGAGCAGGGTGGTCGGCACCAGGATCGCCACCTGCTTGCCGCCGTGCACGGCAATGAACGCAGCGCGCATCGCCACCTCGGTCTTGCCGAAGCCGACGTCGCCGCAGACCAGGCGGTCCATGGGTTTGGGCGCGAGCATGTCGGCGCGCACGGCTTCGATGGTGGTCTGTTGGTCGACGGTTTCTTCGAACGGGAAACCGGCGCTGAAGGTTTCGTAATCGGCTTTCGGGTCGGCGAAGGCGTAACCTTCGCGAGCGGCGCGGCGGGCGTAGATGTCCAGCAATTCCGCCGCCACGTCGCGCACCTGTTCGGCGGCCTTGCGCTTGGCTTTCTGCCAGGTTTCCGAGCCGAGGCGATGCAGCGGGGCCAGGGCGTCATCGCTGCCGGTGTAGCGGGCGATCAGGTGCAGGTTTGCCACCGGCACATAGAGTTTCGCGCCTTCGGCGTATTCGAGGGTCAGGAACTCGGCGGCCTGGTTTTCGATTTCCAGGGTCGCCAGGCCCAGGTAACGGCCCACGCCGTGATCGATATGCACCACCGGCGCGCCTTCACGCAGTTCGGTGAGGTTCTTGATGACCGCGTCGTTGGCGGCGTCGGCGCGCTTCTCGCGGCGGCGACGCTGCATGACGCGCTGGCCGAACAGCGGGCTTTCGGCCACCAGGGCAAGGGCGGGATCGTCAAGGACCAGGCCGTCGTTGAGCGGCGCGATTGTAATCGCCAGCCGATCCTTGCCCGAAACAAAATCAGGCCAGCTGTCGACGGTCTTCGGGCGCAGCTTCAGGCGTTCGAGCAGTTCCAGCAATACTTCGCGGCGGCCGGCGGACTCGGCGGTAAACAGCACGCGGCCAGGGAATCCATCGAGGAAACCGGCCAGGGCTGCCAGCGGTTGCGTGGCCTTGGCTTCGATTGCCAGGTCGGGCAAGGGCTTGGCGGGGAAGCGTTCACGGCCGACGCCGGTTTCCACGTCCTGCTGGCTCGCCACCACGCGCGGCCAACTCTTCAGGCGGGCGAAGCAATCTTCCACCGGCAAGAACAGCTCGGCGGGCGGCAACAACGGACGGGAGGGGTCGACACGACGTTCTTCGTAGCGATTGCGCACGTCGTTCCAGAAATTTTCCGCAGCCTGCTCGATGCCCGGCAGGGAAAAGACCTGGGTGTCCTGAGGCAGGTAATCGAACAGCGTGGAGGTTTCTTCGAAGAACAACGGCAAATAATACTCGATGCCGGCCGGGGTGATTCCGCTGCTCAGGTCCTGGAAGATCGGGCAACGACGGAAATCCACGTCGAAACGTTCGCGAAACCGCGCTTTGAAGCGGGTGACCGCGTCTTTTTGCAGCGGGAATTCCTTCGCTGGCAGCAGGCGGATCGACTGGACCTTGTCGATGGAACGCTGGTTTTCCGGGTCGAAGGTGCGCAGGGTCTCGATCTCGTCATCGAACAGGTCGATGCGATACGGCAGTTTACTGCCCATCGGGAACAGGTCGATCAGAGCCCCGCGCACCGTGAATTCGCCGTGCTCGTAAACGGTATCGACGTAGCGGTAGCCACTGGCCTCAAGCCGAGTGCGCATTTGTTCGACGTCGAGCTTCTGGCCGATGTCCAGCACCAGGCTGCTGCCCAGCAGAAATTGGGTCGGGGCCAGGCGATGTAGGGCTGTGGTGATGGGCACTACCAAAACGCCATGACTGAGCTCCGGCAGCCGATAAAGGCTGGCGATTCGCTGGGAAATGATGTCCTGGTGCGGCGAAAAAAGGTCGTAGGGCAGGGTTTCCCAGTCCGGGAAATGCAGTACTGGCAAATCCGGGGCGAAGAAACCCAGTTCCTGTTCCAGCCGCTCGGCGCTTTGGCTGTCGGCAGTCAACAACAGGGTGAAGCGCTTTGCAGCGCTGGCGGCCTCGGCGATAGCCAGGCTCAGGGCGGCACCGGGCAGGTTGCCCCAGTGCTGTTTACCTGCCGCGGCAGGGAGAAGCGGAAGACGCAGAACGGGCACGGAAGGTTGAGCTCCAGCGTTGCGACAAAGTCGACAATTGTAGCGGGGGAAGTGCCCGGCTGTCAGTCGCGGACTACGCTGTCAGAACGCAAAACCACGGCGCGACGGGCGCGCATTGCTCCGCAGAGGACTCGGCGGCATAATGTAGCCCCTTTTTTCAGCCCCTACATGTGGAAGGTTACCGTGACTCAGAAGCCCGACCAGTGTCTTGGTGAATGGATTGATCGTGAAGCACTCGCAGAAGCGATGATCCCTCTCATCGGTCAGCTCTACCGCAATAACAACGTGGTGAGCTCGATCTATGGCCGCAGCCTGATCAACCAGTCTGTCATCGCGATCCTCAAGGCCCACCGCTTTGCTCGCCACCGTTCTTCCGACGACAGCGAACTCTCCGTCCACGAAACATTCCCCCTGCTCAAGGCCATGAGCGAGCTCAAGCTCGGCGCGGCTTCGGTAGACCTGGGCAAGTTGGCGTTCAAATTCCGTAGCGAAGCCAATGGCCGTAGCGCCGAGCAGTTCGTTCGCGAAGAAATGGCTGACGTGGTTGGCCAGCAAAACGCTTCGCCCCGCAAGGGCACCGACGTGGTCCTGTACGGCTTCGGTCGTATCGGCCGCCTGCTGGCGCGCATCCTGATCGAGAAAACCGGTGGTGGCGACGGCCTGCGCCTGCGTGCCATCGTCGTGCGCAAAGGCGCCGAGAATGACCTGACCAAGCGCGCCAGCCTGCTGCGTCGCGATTCGGTCCATGGTTCGTTCAATGGCACCATTACCATCGACGAAGAAAACAACACCATCACCGCCAACGGCAACCTGATCCAGGTGATCTACGCGAAGAATCCGACCGAGGTGGATTACACCCAGTACGGCATCAAGGACGCACTCCTGGTGGACAACACCGGCGTATGGCGTGACGCCGATGGCCTGGGTCAGCACCTGGCCTGCCCGGGTATCGACCGCGTTGTCCTGACCGCGCCTGGCAAGGGCAAGCTGAAGAACATCGTTCACGGTATCAACCACAACGAAATCACCGCTGACGACAAGATCGTGTCCGCCGCCTCCTGCACCACCAACGCCATCGTGCCGGTGCTCAAGGCCGTGAACGACAAGTTCGGCATCATCAACGGTCACGTCGAAACCGTTCACTCGTACACCAACGACCAGAACCTGATCGACAACTTCCACAAGGGCGATCGCCGTGGCCGTAGCGCCGCGCTGAACATGGTCATCACCGAGACCGGTGCCGCCACTGCTGCCGCCAAGGCCCTGCCTGAGCTGGCCGGCAAGCTGACCGGCAACGCGATCCGTGTACCGACGCCGAACGTGTCGATGGCCATTCTCAACCTGAACCTCGAGAAAGCCGCGACTCGCGAAGAGATGAACGAGTACCTGCGCTACATGGCGCTGCACTCCGATCTGCATAAGCAAATCGACTTCGTCAACTCGCAGGAAGTGGTGTCCACCGACTTCGTGGGCTCGCGCCACGCCGGTGTTGTCGACGCCGAAGCGACCATCGTCCAGGATAACCGCGTTGTCCTTTACGTCTGGTACGACAACGAGTTCGGCTACAGCTGCCAAGTGGTTCGCGTGATGGAAGACATGGCTGATGTGAATCCGCCTGCGTTCCCGCGCTAAGCCTTAGCTGCAAATGAAAGCGCCCCGACTTGTCGGGGCGTTTTGTTGTCTGGGATTTGTCAGGCGCCGCCAACGGCAGAAGCCTGGGCGGTCCGCAATTCATGGCGATTGCCCCTGAACAGCACCAGCGTCGCAATCAAACCCAGCACCGCCGCACCGCTGAGCCAGATCCCCGGTGCGGCCTTGTTATCCAGCACATGGATCAAATAGGTGCAGGCCGCCGGGGTAAACCCGCCGAAGGTGGCGGTGGCGAGGCTATAGGCCAGGGAAAAACCGGTGGTGCGTACCTCGATCGGCATGATTTCCGTCAAGGCGACCACCATGGCCCCGTTGTAGGATCCGTACAGGAACGACAGCCACAGCTCGACGATCAGCAAATGGCTGAAACTGGGGTTCGCCACCAGCCAGGACAGTGCCGGATAGGCGGTCAGGATTGCCAGGACAGTGGCGCCGAGCAGCAGCGGTTTGCGTCCGATCTTGTCGGAAAAGGCGCCCATCACTGGTAGCCAGAAGAAGTTAGACAAGCCGATGCACACCGTCACCAACAGCGCGTCCAAGTCTGAAAGGTTCAATTCGGCCTTGCCGAATGTTGGTGTGTAAGCCGTGATCAGATAGAACGACACCGTGGTCATCACCACCAGCGCCATGCCGGCCAGGACGATGCCGAAGTTCTGACCAATGGAGCGGACAATTTCCGACAGGGTCGGGCGATGTTTTCTGGCCTGGAATTCAGGCGTTTCCTCCAATGAGCGGCGAATTGCAAAGATGACCGGCACGATCAAGCAGCCGACCAGGAACGGTACACGCCAGCCCCATTCGCCCATTTCCTGCGGGCTCAGCCAGTGATTGAGACCGACGCCCAGCAGGCCGGCGAATACCACTGCGGCCTGTTGGCTGGCCGACTGCCAACTGACAAAAAAGCCCTTGCGCCCCGGCGTGGAGATTTCCGCCAGGTACACCGACACCCCGCCCAGTTCCACGCCAGCGGAAAAACCTTGCAGCAATCGTCCCAGCAGCACCAGCAACGGTGCCGCCACGCCCAACGTGGCATAACCCGGCACGCAGGCAATCAACACCGTGCCGGCGGCCATCATGGCCAGGGTGATGATCAGGCCTTTGCGGCGACCGTGGCGGTCGATGTAGGCACCAAGGAAGATCGCGCCCAGTGGGCGCATCAGGAACCCGGCGCCGAACGTGGCCAGGGATAGCATCAGCGAGGCGAAGGCGCTGTCGGTCGGGAAGAACGTCTTGGCGATGGCAGTGGCGTAGAAGCCGTAGACCATGAAGTCGAACATCTCGAGGAAGTTGCCGCTGACGACGCGGAAAATCGCCTTGCCGTTGCTCGTTTGGGAAGACATGTATAGGTACTCACTCTGGCCAATCTTGTAGGGAAGCATTGCTCGCTGCGGGAGCGCTGTAGCCCATAATGGCTGGCGCGGTTTTGAGGGGAGATGAAGATTTGTTAACTAGACGATGGATTGGGCTTGTGATGCTGGCCGGCGTGTTGTCCGGTTGCGGTAACGGCGACACCCTTGAACGCTTCGATGGCCCGACCATGGGTAGTCGCTATTCGATCCAGTACGTCAGGCATGTCGCCACACCCGGCCCGAAAGTGGTGCGGGGCGAAGTGGAAAAGATCCTCGCCGAAGTGGATCAGCAACTGTCTACCTATCGCAGCGACTCGGACATCGAGCGTTTCAATACGCTGCCTGCCGACAGTTGCCAGGTCATGCCGGACCCGGTTCTCGAGCTGATCCGCGCAGGCGCGCAACTGTCTTCGCAAAGCGACGGTGCCTTCGACTTGACGGTTGAGCCTTTATTGAACCTATGGGGATTCGGTCCGCAGTCCCGGGAAGAAAAGGTGCCAAGCGCTGAGGCCCTGGCCGAGGCTCGTCAGCGTGTTGGTCATAAACACTTGCGCATTGAGGGCGACCGGCTGTGCAAGGACGCCGCGGTGGAAGTCGACTTCAACAGTATCGCTGCGGGCTATGCTGTTGACCGCATCGCCGCCAGGCTCCAGGCCCTTGGCATCGACAGTTACCTGGCCGAGGCCACCGGTGAACTCAAGGCTGTCGGGCGCAAGCCGGACGGGTCACCCTGGCGCATCGCCCTGGAAGAGCCACGTGACGACCGGCAAGTGGCCGAGCGCGTCATCGAGGTCAACGGCTACGGGGTTTCGACGTCAGGTGATTACCGAAAATATTTCGAGCAGGGCGGCAAGCGTTATTCCCACACCTTCGACGCGCACACGGGGGCGCCGGTCCTACACAACCTGGCGTCAGTCACGGTGATTCATCCTTCAGCGATGATGGCCGATGGACTATCGACGCTGTTGCTGATTCTGGGTCCTGAACAGGCTTGGGACTATGCCCAGGAACATGGCATCGGAGTATTTTTCGTGTTGCGGGACAACGACCGTTTTGTCGTTCGAACAAACGATGTGTTTGAACGGATGAGTCTCGGAAAAAACCAATGATGACAGCGGCCTGAAAGGTAAGATGTGGCAAAAACTAGCCTACGACGCGACCAAGGGGTAATGTGCGCGGCGTTGAAGCTTCTATAGACTGTGGCCGGGCTCGTGAACCGGTCCCAAATTGTTCCTTCATGCCGCCGGCCGGCATGATTTAGCTGTCGGTGCCAAGCGTGGCATCGCGGCCTGTTCTGAGGAGTATGCATGGCTGTCTACAACTACGACGTGGTGGTACTGGGTTCCGGCCCTGCTGGGGAAGGCGCGGCAATGAACGCGGCCAAGGCAGGGCGCAAGGTGGCGATGGTCGACAGCCGTCGGCAGGTCGGCGGCAACTGCACCCACCTGGGCACCATCCCGTCCAAGGCCTTGCGTCACTCGGTCCGGCAGATCATGCAGTTCAACACCAACCCGATGTTCCGAGCCATCGGCGAGCCGCGCTGGTTCTCCTTCCCCGACGTGCTCAAGAGTGCCGAGAAGGTCATTTCCAAGCAAGTGGCCTCGCGTACCGGCTACTACGCCCGCAACCGCGTGGATGTGTTCTTCGGTACTGGCAGCTTTGCCGACGAGCAGACGGTCGAAGTGGTCTGTGGCAACGGCGTGGTCGAGAAACTGGTGGCCAAGCACATCATCATCGCTACCGGTTCGCGCCCGTATCGCCCGGCCGACATCGATTTCAACCATGCGCGTATCTACGATAGCGACACCATCCTGAGCCTGGGTCACACCCCGCGTAAGCTCATCGTCTACGGTGCTGGCGTGATCGGCTGCGAATACGCGTCGATCTTCAGCGGCCTGGGCGTGCTGGTGGAGCTGGTGGACAACCGCGGCCAGTTGCTGAGCTTCCTGGATTCCGAGATTTCCCAGGCCCTGAGCTATCACTTCAGCAACAACAACATCACCGTGCGCCATAACGAAGACTACGATCGCGTCGAAGGCGTCGACAACGGCGTGATCCTGCACCTCAAGTCCGGCAAGAAAATCAAGGCCGACGCCTTGCTCTGGTGCAACGGCCGCACCGGCAACACCGACACCCTGGGCCTGGAAAATATCGGTGTGAAAGTCAACAGCCGTGGCCAGATCGAAGTCGACGAGAACTACCGCACCTGCGTGCCGAACATCTACGGCGCCGGTGACGTGATCGGCTGGCCGAGCCTGGCCAGTGCCGCCCACGACCAGGGCCGTTCGGCCGCTGGCAGCATTGTCGACAACGGTAGCTGGCGTTTCGTCAACGACGTGCCGACCGGCATCTATACCATTCCGGAGATCAGCTCGATCGGCAAGAACGAGCAGGAACTGACCCAGGCCAAGGTGCCTTACGAAGTGGGCAAGGCCTTCTTCAAGAGCATGGCGCGTGCGCAGATCGCCGGCGAGCCGCAAGGCATGCTGAAAATCCTCTTCCACCGCGAGACGCTGGAAGTGCTGGGCGTGCACTGCTTCGGCTACCAGGCTTCGGAGATCGTGCACATCGGCCAGGCGATCATGAACCAGCCGGGCGAACTGAACACGTTGAAATACTTCGTGAACACCACGTTCAACTACCCGACCATGGCCGAAGCCTATCGGGTAGCCGCCTACGATGGGCTCAACCGGCTTTTTTGAGCGGCTCCGGCCGGTGGCCTGAGCCGGCCGGGGAGACCGATTTCAGCAATTCTCGAGGGTGGCAGTGGCCAAACCGGGAAAGTCTGTAATCAGGCTGTCAGCGCCAAAATCGGCGAGCCTGCGCATGAGCGCGGGCTCGTTGACCGTCCATACCGACACATGCAACCCCTGGCGCTGCGCCTTGATCAGGCGTTCCGGCGTGCACAGGGTCCAGTTCAACGCCAGAATCTCGCAGCCGTAGCTCTGGGCGACCTTCAATGGGTCGAGCCAGGCGTATTCGGCCACCAGTCCACGGGAAATGTCCGGGGTCAGGTCCAGGGCTGCCTTGAGCACTTCCCGGGAACTGGAGGTGATGGTGATCTTGTCCAGCAGGCCGAAGCGTTGGGCCATCTCACGAATGCCCAGCACGGTGGCGGCGGCGCGGGTACGTGACGCGCTTTTCACTTCGAGCTGCCAATGCTCGAAGTCGCATTTCTCGAACAACTCTTCCAGTCGCGGAATCGGGCATGGCTTGATCCAGCCCGGGCCACCCTTGCGCGCATCGTAGGTCACCAGTTCGGCAGCGGTATGTTCGACTACCTTGCCCCGGCGATCCGTGGTGCGCTTGAGGGTCGGGTCGTGGATGACCATCAACTCGCCGTCCATGGACAGGTGCAGGTCCAGCTCGCAACGACGCACGCCGTGCTTGAGACATTCCTGGAAACCGGTGAGGGTATTTTCCGGTGCTTCGCCCTTGGCGCCGCGGTGGCCATAAATGAGGGTCACGGTTCTTCCTTATTGGTGCCAGATTCGTTCAGTTCACGGGCCAGGCGCCGTTCTTGCGCCTGTTTCTGCAAGATATAGCGGGCCAGCAATTGACGCTGGGCGTCGGTCGGGTGTTCAAACTCGGTGCCGATGTCGTAGCCGCCACCCTTCGGATCGCAATGGGTGACCCGCGCCCGCAGCAACAGACCGAGGGCCTGGGGCATCAGCACCAGCTTGATCGACAGATGCGCGCCGACAGCGACGGGGGTGGGGTACTGGAAGTCGATGCCGCCTTCGGAAATGATCACCGGCTGCGGTTCGCCGATTTCGCCGAGTACCGTCACGGCGATGACCTGGCTGAGCAGGTCGATGCGTTTGTTCATGGCCTTGAGGTACGCCGCGATGCTGCGCTCGCGCTCGCTGATCTGGCGCAACAGGTGCTGTGACTCGAATTCGCTCAGGTGCAGTTCGCTGAGCAGATTGAACAATGGGGATTCATCCTGCAACACTTCCTGGCTGGCAGCTTCAGGAATGGACAGGGGCCGAATTTCCAGTGCGATCGTGTCCTCGATACGGTAGTATTCGCGGCGATCTTCTTCATCTAATGTCGACATGGCGAACCCATGGTAGCGGCGGTGGTCTGAGTGTAAAGCTGGTTTGTGACCCCCGCCACAAGGACGTTCCTTTTCCCTCCGAACAAGCCCCGACATGTTCAGACCTCTCTTCGTATTCATCGGCACGCGTTATACCCGTGCAAAGCGTCGCAATCATTTCGTATCGTTCATTTCCCTGACGTCCATCATCGGACTGGCCCTTGGCGTGGTCGTGATGATCGTCGTGCTGTCGGTGATGAACGGCTTCGACCATGAAATGCGTACCCGCGTGCTTGGCATGGTGCCCCACGCGACACTCGAAACCGGCGAAGCCATCAGCGATTGGCCGAGCCTGGCCTCCAGGGTCAAGCAGAACCCGCAGGTGCTGGCCGTTGCGCCCTTCACCCAGATGCAGGGGCTGCTGACCAACGACGGCAAGGTCTCCAAGGTCTTGCTCAATGGCATCGACCCCGGGCTGGAGCGGCAGGTGTCGATCATCGACAACTTCATGAAGCAGGGCAAACTCGACGATCTGGCGCCGGGCAGTTTCGGCATAGTGATCGGCGACAAGGCCGCGGCCAAGCTCGGCGTGGCCATCGGCGACAAGCTGACCTTCGTCGCGCCGGAAGTCACCGTCACCCCGGGCGGCATGTTCCCGCGTATGAAACGCTTCACTGTCGTTGGCATTTTCCATGTCGGCGCCGGCGAGCTCGACGGCTACCTGGGCGTGACCAATCTTCAGGATCTCGCCCGCCTGCATCGTTGGAAGCCGGACCAGGTCCAGGGCCTGCGGTTGAAGTTCGATGACCTGTTCCAGGCGCCGCGTGTTGCCTGGAACATTGCCCAGCAGCTTGGCGAAGACCGTTATTACGCCCGGGACTGGACCCGCACCCACGGCAACCTGTACCAGGCGATCCGCATGGAAAAAGCCATGATCGGCCTGCTGTTGTTGCTGATCGTTGCCGTTGCGGCGTTCAACATCATTTCCACGCTGGTGATGGTAGTGAACGACAAGAAGGGCGACATCGCCATCTTGCGTACCCTCGGTGCCACGCCGGGGCAGATCATGCGCATCTTCATGGTCCAGGGCACGGTCATCGGCGTCATCGGTACGGTCGTCGGGGCCTTGGTCGGGATGTTCGCTGCGCTGAACGTGAGTGCCGCGATTGCCGGTCTCGAAACCCTGATCGGGCACAAGTTTCTCAACGCCGACGTGTACTTCATCGACTACCTGCCATCGCAGTTGCAGGCCGACGATGTGTTGATGGTCTGCGGCGCCGCGTTGGTCCTGAGTTTCCTCGCCACCCTGTATCCAGCCTGGCGTGCCGCGCGCACCCAGCCTGCGGAGGCGTTACGTTATGAGTGAGTCGGGCATGAGTGAAAAAGCAATCTTGAGCTGCCGTAACCTGGGCAAATCCTACGAGGAAGGTCCGGAGTCGGTGGTGGTGTTGTCGGGCCTGCAACTGGAGCTGCACCCTGGCGAGCGCGTGGCGATTGTCGGCACCTCCGGGTCGGGCAAAAGTACCTTGCTCAACCTGCTGGGCGGCCTGGATACGCCGACCGCCGGCAGTGTCTGGCTGGCCGGCGAAGAACTGTCGGCTCTGAACGAGAAGGCCCGGGGCCTGCTGCGTAACCGTTCCCTGGGTTTCGTCTACCAGTTTCATCATCTACTGCCCGAATTCACCGCACTGGAGAACGTCTGCATGCCGCTGTTGATCGGCCGCACGGCGATTCCCGAGGCCCGGCAGCGCGCTACGGCGTTGCTGGAGCGGGTAGGGCTGGGCCATCGCCTGGAGCACAAGCCGGCCGAGCTGTCCGGTGGCGAGCGCCAACGCGTGGCGATTGCCCGCGCCCTGGTCAACAAGCCCGGCCTTGTGATGCTCGATGAGCCGACCGGCAACCTCGATTCCCATACCGCCCAAGGTATCCAGGACTTGATGCTGGAGCTCAGCACCTCGATGCGCACGGCGTTCCTGGTGGTGACCCACGATATGAACCTGGCCCGCCAGATGGACCGTGTCCTGCATTTGCAGGAAGGTTGCCTGACGCCTATCTGACCGACCGAAACCCGGTGCTTGCCGCAAGTGCCGGGTCTTTTATTTTCATACGGTGCCCAGCGAATGTTCAGACCGTTATCGATTTTCATCGGCACGCGCTATACCCGCGCCAAGCGTCGCAATCGCTTCGTGTCGTTCATTTCCATGACCTCGATGATCGGCCTCGCCCTTGGCGTATTGGCGATGATCGTCGTGCTGTCGGTGATGAACGGCTTTCAGCGTGAAATGAGCTCGCGCATCCTTGGCATGGTTCCGCATGCCACGATCGTTGGCGTAAACCCGATCGACGATTGGCAGCCGGTGGCCGCCGCCGCGCTGAAGAATCCCGAAGTCACCGCGGCCGTGCCGTTTACCGAGATGGAGGGGATGCTGAGCCATAAAGGTTCGATGCAGCCTATCCAGATCAGTGGCGTGGACCCGGCTCAGGAAGGCAAGGTGTCCATCGTTGCCCAGCACATTGTCCAAGGGCGCCTCGATGCCCTGAAGCCGGGTGAATTTGGCGTGGTGATCGGCGAAATCACAGCACGGCGGTTCCGCCTGAATGTCGGCGACAAACTGACGTTGATCGTGCCGGAAGTCAGCACCGCGCCGGGTGGCATCACTCCGCGAATGCAGCGCTTGAATGTGGTGGGTGTGTTCAAGGTCGGCGCCGAGCTGGACGGCTCCATGGCGCTGATTCACCTGGCCGACGCCGCGCAGATGCAGCACTGGCAGCCGAACCAGGTGCAAAGTGTGCGCCTGGCGGTGAAAGATTTGTACGCGGCGCCGAAGGTTTCCGGTGACATCGCCGCCGGCCTTGGCGCGGATTATAAGGCTGATGACTGGACCCACACCCAGGGCAGTCTCTTCAGCGCCATGAAAATGGAAAAGACCATGATTGGCTTGCTGTTGCTGATGATTGTCGCGGTGGCGGCGTTCAACATCATCGCCACGCTGATCATGGTGGTGAACGACAAAGGCGCGGACATCGCCATCCTGCGCACCATCGGCGCGACGCCGCGGCAGATCATGGCGATCTTCATGGTCCAAGGCACGGTGATCGGCGTCGTTGGCACGCTGATCGGTGGCGTGCTGGGCGTGATCGCGGCGTTGAACGTCAGTGCGCTGGTGGGTTGGCTGGAACGTGTCAGCGGCCAGCACATCTTCAGTTCCGACGTGTACTTCGTCAGCAACCTGCCGTCCGAGCTTCAGCGTGGCGACGTGGTGTTGATCTGTTCTGCCGGGTTCATCCTCAGCTTCCTCGCCACCGTATACCCGGCCTGGCGCGCGGCCAAGATCGAACCGGCGCAGGCGTTGCGGTATTCCTGAGCCGGTTTGCTGGACCGGCTTTTGTTGCGAGGGGGCAAGCTTCCTCGCCACGGGGGATTGAGTACGGCCTCAATTATTTTTGGGCAACTCAATCACAAACCGCGTCCAGCCATCGGCCGATTCGCAGCGGATTTCCCCACCGTGGGCACGGACGATCGAGCGAGTAATGGCGAGCCCCAATCCAGCATGTTCGCTGCTGCCTTCCTGGCGGGCCGGGTCGGTGCGGTAGAAACGGTCGAACAGGCGCGGCAGCAGATCAGCTGGAATCCCCTCGCCACTGTTTTCCACGGCCACCCTCACTCCTTGAGCCTCATCGACAATTCGTACGCGCACTTCGCCGTCAGCCGGGGTGAAGCGCAGGGCATTGTCCAGCAGGTTGGAAAGGGCCCGGCGCAGCATGTTGCGGTCACCCTCGATCAGGCTTTCCCCATCGCGACCCAGGCGTACGTTGGCGTCCTCGGCCAGGGGCGCGAAGAAGTCCAGCAATAGGTCCACTTCCTCGGCCAGTTGCAGCGGTTCGCGGTGCAGCGCCAACAATCCATGGTCGGCCTTGGCCAGGTAGAGCATGTCGTTGACCAGTTGCGCCATCCATTGCAGCTCTTCCAGGTTGCTGTGCAGGGCTTCGCGATAGTCCTCCAGCGAGCGCTCGCGGGTGAGGGTGACTTGGGTGTGGGTCAGCAGGTTCGACAGTGGCGTGCGCAATTCATGGGCGATGTCGGCGGAAAACGCCGACAGACGCTGAAACGCGTCGTCGAGGCGTCCGAGCATGTCGTTGATGCTGTGGGCCAATTCCGCCAGTTCGGCAGGCATATGCTCTTCCGGCAGGCGGGAATTGAGGGAGCGGGCCGAGACGCTACCGGCGATGGCGCCCATGCGCCGCAAGGGACGCAAGCCCCGCCGGGCCGCCCAAGCGCCGAGCAGGGCGGTGGCCAAGGCCGAGAGGCCGACGGTCAGCCAGATCAGGCGTTGCATGCGCTGCAGGAAATGCTGGTGATGGGTGATGTCCAGCAGCAGCGTCAGTTGGGCCGCATCCGGGCGGTCGGGGTACAGCGGTGCGCTCAGTGTCCGGTAGTTGTTATCGGCATCGTCGAGCGTTGACAATCCGGTGCGTTCAGGCACTTGGGGCGGGATCCGAATCGAGCCATGCCAGCGCTCGCCATTGGCGTCCCTGATGCGCAAGGCGAGGTCCGCCCGACGACTCAGCTCCTCCTCGAGGCGAACTTGCGGATCATGGCCGTGAGCGTCTTGCAGGGCGCGACGTACGCCGAGCAATTGTGTTTCGAGCAATTGCTGGTCCAGTTCGACGAAGTGTGCCTCGCTGCCTCGGCTGAACAGCACCCCGGCGAACAGCGACACAATGGCGGTGCAGGCGGCGAACAGCAGCGCCAACCGGTTGCTCAATGACCACCGACGGCTCACAGGCTGCGCTCTTCGAGCACGTAGCCCATGCCGCGCACGGTGTGGATCAGCTTGTTGGGAAACTCATCATCGATCTTGATCCGCAGGCGCCGAATCGCGACTTCGATGACATTGGTGTCGCTGTCGAAATTCATGTCCCAGACTTGCGAGGCAATCAGCGACTTCGGCAGCACCTCGCCCTGGCGCCGCAGCAGCATTTCCAGCAAGGCGAACTCCTTCGCTGTCAAATCGATGCGCCGGCCGCTGCGTTCCACGCGACGGCGGATCAGGTCCAGGCGCAGGTCCGCCAGTTGCAGGCTGGTTTCCTGGGTCGCCGAGCTGCCTCGGCGCAACAGGCTGCGCACCCGGGCCAGCAACTCGGAGAAGGCGAAGGGCTTGACCAGGTAATCATCGGCTCCCAGTTCCAGGCCATGAACGCGATCCTGTACGGCATCGCGCGCCGTCAGGAACAGTACGGGCGTGTCCAGGCCGGCCCCGCGTACGGCTTGCAGAATCTGCCAGCCATCGCGACCCGGCAACATCACATCGAGGATCAGCAGCGCGTATTCACCGCTCAGGGCCAACTGCTGGCCGGTGATGCCGTCGGCCACCAGGTCGGCGTTGAACCCGGCCTCGCTCAAGCCTTGGCGCAGGTATTGGCCGGTTTTCAGTTGGTCTTCGACGATCAGCAATTTCATGGGCGGCTCAATGCAGGATTGGAACGAGGGCGTTATACCGTGGCGGGCGGGTTCGTGGCGCAACCTGACAAAGTTGTAATCGAGTTGTAAGCCGATTGGCAGGCCTGTGGCGATAGAGTTTCCCACACGTTGAATCTGATTGGAGTATGGACATGTTGATGGGAAAACGCTTGATCCTGACCGTTTGCGCGCTGGCCCTCAGTGCGCCGTCGTGGGCGTCGCCGGGCCATTTCGATTTCGGCCAGCCTGCGCCAGCGGCCAAGGCCGGTCGCAGCATTGATGTGGTGATGGGTGACATGACGTTCGATCCCGGTGCGCTGGATATCAAGGCCGGCGAGACGGTTCGGTTCGTGCTGGTCAATAAAGGCCAGCTGCTTCATGAGTTCAATCTGGGCAACGCTGCAATGCATGTTGGACACCAGCAGGAAATGCTCAAGATGCAGCAAAGCGGCCAGTTGACGCCGACCGCGATGAAGCCGGGAATAGACCATGCCGCCATGGGCCACGGCAAGGCGAGCATGCGCCACGATGATCCCAACAGCGTGCTGGTGGAGCCGGGCAAGACCGCCGAACTGACCTGGACCTTCAGCAAGGCCACTCGCCTGGAATTCGCCTGCAATGTTCCGGGACATTACCAGGCCGGCATGAAGGGCGACCTGACAGTCAGTCAGTAAGCACTCAAAGCCTGCGGCAAAGGCTGATAGAATCCGCTGATTCTTCAGTCAGGTTTCCGTCATGCATCCCGCAGCCGAACATTCGCCGCTGGGCAAATCCAGCGAATACATCGCCACGTACACGCCGTCACTGCTGTTCCCGATTCCGCGCACCGCGAAATGGGCGGAACTGGGCCTGACAGCCGAGACCTTGCCGTACACAGGCGTGGATTTCTGGAACTGTTTCGAATTGTCCTGGCTGTTGCCCTCGGGTAAGCCAGTGGTGGCCATCGGTGAGTTCGCCATACCGGCGGATTCGCCGAACATCATCGAGTCCAAATCCTTCAAGCTGTACCTGAACTCGTTGAACCAGACCCCGTTCGCCGATACCGCGAGTTTGGAAGCGACCTTGCGCAAGGACCTTTCGGCGGCTGCCGGTAAACCAGTGGGTGTACGGATCCGCAGTCTCAAGGACGTGGAAAACGAAGGCATCGTGGCGTTGCCCGGTGCATGCATCGACGAGTTGGATGTCAGCGTCGATTCCTACGAGCATCCGCGCCCGGAACTGCTGCGTTGCGATGATTCGCGCATCGTCGAGGAAAGCCTGCACAGCCATTTGCTCAAATCCAACTGCCCGGTGACGAGCCAGCCGGATTGGGGCAGCGTGGCGGTGGAGTACCGTGGCGCGGCGCTGGATCACGCCAGCCTGCTGGCCTACATCGTCAGCTTCCGCCAGCATTCGGATTTCCATGAGCAGTGTGTCGAGCGGATCTTCCTGGACCTGCAGCGCTTGCTCAAGCCGCAGAAGCTGACGGTTTATGCGCGGTATGTGCGGCGGGGTGGGCTGGATATCAATCCGTATCGCAGCACTGAGGAGGTGCAGTTGCCAAACCATCGCCTCGTCCGCCAATAAAACCTTTGTGGGAGGCATAGAACTAAGCCCTGCTGGCGATAGCAGGGCTTTTGGCACTTGAAGGGCTTAAATCCCCATGCTGCCCAAGGTATTGACGATATTGCGCAGCGTTCCGGCGATGGTTGGATGGTCCACTTCAAAACGCTCTACGGCCAGGTTTACACCGTCGACCAGATTGTTGTCCTGAAGCTGGTTTTCCAGTTGGATTTCAGCGTCGATCTGCGCCATCAATTGTTGCAGATGTTCGCGCTCTGGTTCAGACAGCGGCGGGTTCTGTTCCAATTGCTCGCGCAAGGTATCGAGTTGGGCTTGCAATTCTTCGCGGCGGGCAGGCATTGGCGTACTCCCTTTATTGATAGGCACTGCCATGGACCGCGACGCTGCGTCAAAAGTCCATGGCTGCTTTAAGAGTAATCCACACTTGCGCGCCCTGCATGATCTCGGTCAGGGCTTCTCGCCTTTTTGCCTGCGCAGGCTGATGTCGGCGAGGCAGGTGTCCAGTTCGCCCAAATGGTCGATCACCGAATGCACGCCTAGGCTGAACAACTGAACGGTGGCCTTGGCCCGCTTGACCTCCCGTTCCTGCTGGCTCAGGGCCTGCCAATCGGCAGGGGACAGGCCGCACAACGAGCCGCAGGACGCCAACCCGATGGTCCACAATCCGGCGTTGAGTCCCGACTGCAAAAGCTTGGGTTCGCCGCTCACCAACACGCAGCCGTCCAATTGCTGGACGTTAAGTGCCATGAGCGCTTGCCAGCAGGCATGCGGCGCTGGCCACGGTTGATTTGTTGCAGGAAGTTGCGGCGCCTTGATGGACACCGGCAACGAAACCGCCAATCCATGGCTGACGGCGGGAGGCAACTCATCGAGCCAGGCGCAGGGGATGTCCAGATGCTGCAAACGTTGCAGGCTTTCCAGTGCGCCGGGTGTCGGATGGGCATGATCCGCAGGCTTTGCCCCTGGCTGGCGTACACGCGCGCCGAAATCCACCAGGCATCCGCTCAGGCCAAACAGTACTGCGGTAAGGCTGGGAGCGGGGAGGGGCAGGGCTTCGGCGCGCGGCATGGGAACGTCCTTGAAATACCCAGCAGCGTAACGAGCGCCGATGACAGTCCGGTGACAGTGAAATGAAGTCGCCGATCTGTGGAATGTTCCTACAGGGAGCTTCTCTTTCAATGCTGCCTAACCATGTTTTACGACTTATACTAGCGGCCTTACCGCCTGGGCTCGGCGCCCTTGCCTGAACAATCCAAGGAGTTTTTCCGTATGCGCTGGAGCCATCTTCTCGCTCAGCTGTGTCTATCTGCCAGCGTCCTGCTGGTACCGTTTGCCGCCCAGGCCGCCACGGAAGAAGATCCATGGGAAAGCATCAACCGTCCGATCTTCACCTTCAACGACACCATTGACACCTATGCGCTCAAGCCGCTGGCCCAGGGCTACCAGTACGTGACGCCGCAGTTCCTTGAGGACGGCATCCACAACATGTTCCGCAACATCGGTGACGTCGGCAACCTGGCCAACGATGTGCTGCAAGCCAAGCCGGCCGCTGCCGGAGTCGACACGGCCCGATTGATTTTCAACACCACGTTCGGTCTCCTCGGGTTCTTCGACGTGGGCACCAAGATGGGGCTGCAGCGTAACGACGAGGATTTCGGCCAGACCCTCGGGTACTGGGGACTGGGCAGCGGACCGTACTTGATGTTGCCGTTGCTGGGGCCGAGCACCCTGCGTGATGCACCGGCCAAGCTGGTCGACAGCCATACCACGCCTTACCCTTATATCGACAATGTCTCGGTCCGCAATTCGATCTGGGGCCTTAACATCGTCGACACCCGTGCGAGCCTGCTCTCGGCCGAGAAGCTGGTCAGCGGCGACAAATATGTGTTTATCCGCAATGCCTTCCTGCAAAACCGTGAGTTCAAGGTCAAGGATGGTCAGGTCGAAGACGATTTTTGATTTCGATTCGTCAATTTAAGAAGGCGGCCCGAAAGGCCGCCTTCTTTGCTTTGGCTTGCGTTCAAAGGCGGGTTGATCCTTCCATTGAGTTACGCTTCGCTCGGTTCTTATAACTCTCTGTGCTTTGACAAATGAAGAGCGCAAGCGGCGATTCGCATGAGCTTGAAACGCCCCGCGGATGGGAGTACCGTCTGCGCCTTAGAAGGGCACCTCTGGTGTAATCGTGTGTAGGGCAAAGGCCTGAAGCAGGTACGACAGAGAGGCTAGAAAGCGAATCCAGTAGTGCGCGCCAAGCCCAACGCCGTGCCCGCTACGCCAACCTAATTCTGGCGCCGTTTGCCCACATGCCAAAAACCAGTGCCACGCTGCTGATAATCGATGATGACGAAGTGGTGCGAGCCAGTCTCGCCGCCTATTTGGAAGACAGTGGTTTCAGCGTCTTGCAGGCCAGTAACGGCCAACAGGGTCTTCAGGTATTCGAGCAGGAGAAGCCCGACCTGGTCATCTGCGACCTGCGCATGCCGCAGATGGGCGGACTCGAGCTCATTCGCCAGGTCACCGAGCTGTCGTCCCAGACTCCGGTCATCGTCGTTTCCGGCGCGGGCGTGATGAACGACGCGGTCGAGGCGTTGCGCCTGGGCGCGGCGGATTATCTGATCAAGCCCCTCGAAGACCTCGCCGTGCTTGAACACTCGGTGCGCCGAGCCCTGGACCGCTCGCGACTGCTGGTGGAAAACCAGCGCTACCGCGAGAAGCTGGAGACCGCCAATCGCGAGCTGGAAGCCAGCCTGAACCTGCTGCAGGAAGATCAGAACGCCGGGCGCCAGGTCCAGATGAACATGCTGCCGGTCAGCCCCTGGACGGTCGATGATTTCCGCTTTGCCCACCAGATCATCCCGTCGTTGTACCTGTCGGGGGATTTTGTTGATTATTTCCGTGTCGATGAACGTCGAGTGGCGTTCTACCTGGCGGATGTCTCCGGGCACGGGGCTTCGTCGGCGTTCGTGACGGTGCTGTTGAAATTCATGACCACGCGCCTGCTGTTCGAGTCCAAGCGCAACGGCACGTTGCCCGAGTTCAAGCCTTCGGAAGTCCTTGGGCATATCAACCGGGGCCTGATCAGTTGTAAGCTGGGCAAACACGTCACGATGGTCGGTGGGGTCATCGACGAGGAGACTGGTTTGTTGACGTATAGCATCGGCGGTCACCTGCCGTTGCCCGTGTTGTATACACCTGACAGTGTGCGTTACCTGGAGGGTCGTGGTTTGCCGGTAGGCCTGTTCAACGAGGCGACCTATGAAGACCACGTACTGGAGCTGCCGCCGACATTCAGCTTGACGCTGATGTCTGATGGCATTCTGGACCTTTTGTCAGAACCTACACTCAAAGAGAAAGAAGCGGCCTTGCCCGAGCGGGTAAGTGCAGCGGGCGGCAGCCTGGAAGGCCTGCGCCAAGTGTTTGGATTAGCCACGCTAGGGGAGATGCCGGATGATATCGCCCTATTAGTGTTGAGCAGGAACCTTTGATGAGTACCGGTAGAATCCAGTTCGCCGAGCAGGACGGCACCTTTGTCCTGAAGTTTGTCGGTGAAGTGCGCCTGACCCTGTGTTCGGCGCTGGATGCGACAATCGAGAAGATCTTCACCGCGCTGAACTTCAACGCCATCGTGATCGACCTGACCGAAACCCGCAGCATCGACAGCACCACCTTGGGCCTGCTGGCCAAGCTGTCGATCCTGTCGCGGCAAAAGGTCGGCCTGCTGCCGACTGTCGTCACCATCCACAACGACATTACCCGTCTCCTGCAATCGATGGGCTTCGACCAAGTGTTCAACATCGTTGGCGATCCTGTGCCTTGCCCCGAATGCCTGGATGACCTGCCTGACCAGGACCAGTCCGAGGAAGAAGTGCGGATCAAGGTGCTTGAGGCCCACAAGATCCTCATGGGGCTGAACGACTCCAATCGCGAGGCGTTCCATGACTTGGTGAGCGCGCTGGAGCGGCCCTGAGCACTAGGCGTGTGTAGATCGGACTGACGCTTTCGCGCGCAGGCGCGATGTTTCTCAGGCTAAGCCGCATGAAAAAGGGCGAACCCATCAAGGTTCGCCCTTTTGCATGCCTTGCGAATCAGCTTACAGCTTGGCTTGCAGCAACGCCTCCAGCTTCTCCTGGTCCCGGGCGAACTGACGAATGCCCTCCGCCAGTTTCTCAGTCGCCATGGCGTCCTCGTTGGACAACCAGCGGAATTGAGATTCATTGAGGCTCAAGCGCGCTTCCCCGGCTTGGCCAGGCGCCAGTTTGCGCTCCAGCTTGCCTTCGTCGGCAGCGAGTTTTTCCAGCAGCTCAGGGCTGACGGTCAAACGGTCGCAACCGGCCAACTGCTCGATCTGATTGAGGTTGCGGAAGCTTGCACCCATGACCACGGTCTTGTAGTCATTGGACTTGTAGTAGTTGTAGATGCGCGTGACGGACTGCACACCCGGATCATCGGCGCCAGTGTAGTCGTTGCCGTTGGCTTTCTTGTACCAATCGTAGATACGGCCTACGAACGGTGAAATCAGGAACACCCCGGCATCGGCACAGGCCGCGGCCTGGGCGAAGGAGAACAGCAGCGTCAGGTTGCACTGGATGCCTTCGCGCTCCAGTTTCTCGGCGGCGCGGATGCCTTCCCAGGTGGAAGCGATCTTGATCAGTACACGCTCCCGGCCAATGCCGGCTTTTTCGTACAGCTCGACCAGGCGATGGGCGCGCTTGAGCATGGCTTCGGTATCGAACGACAGGCGTGCATCCACTTCGGTGGAAATGCGCCCCGGAATCACTTTCAGGATCTCTTGGCCCACCGCGACGCCAAAGCGGTCGCTGGCCAGGCCCACATCGCCCTTGCAGTCCGCAACGCAGGCGTTCAGCAACTCGGCATAACCATGCATCGCCGAAGCCTTGAGCAGCAGGGAAGGGTTGGTGGTGGCGTCGACGGGCTTGATGCGGGCGATGGCTTCGAAGTCGCCGGTATCGGCCACGACGGTGGTGAACTGCTTGAGTTGTTCCAGCTTGGAAGTCATGAGCGTGCTCTGTCCTATGGGTCCGTTGACATTACCCGAGGGCCGGCAGCCACTCAAGGGCGTGAAGAGGTATCGATGGCCCCAGCGGCAACAACCTGAAAACGGCTGTTTGAAAGGCCGGGGCAACTACCGGTAGATACGATGCCAAAACAGCGCGCAGGTTCAAAGCAAGTGATGGTTAACGACCTTCCAGCAACTGCCCCGCCTGATCCAGCAATGCCAACGGATCCTTGGTCTTGTGGATATCCACTGACAACAACTGCCGGAACCGCCGCGCGCCCGGGAATCCGGTGCCCAGCCCCAAGACGTGACGAGTGATGTGGTGCATGGCACCGCCAGTTGCCAAGTGATGGGCAATATAGGGCCGTAGCTGCGCCAGCGCCTCGGCTCGGGTAGTGATCGGCGCGGTGCTGCCGAACAGTTGCTGATCCACTTCGGCCAGCAGGTACGGATTGTGGTACGCCTCGCGGCCCAGCATCACACCATCGAAGGTCTGCAAGTGTTCGTGGCACGCCTCCAGGGTCTTGATCCCACCATTGAGCACGATTTCCAGCTCGGGGAAATCAGCCTTCAACCGCGCTACCACGTCATAGCGCAGCGGCGGAATGTCGCGATTTTCCTTTGGCGACAACCCCTCCAGAATCGCAATTCGCGCATGCACGGTAAAACTGTTGCAACCGGCGTCACGCACGGTCCCGACGAACTCGCACAACTGCTCGTAACTGTCGCGTCCATTGATCCCGATCCGATGCTTGACGGTCACCGGAATCGACACCGCATCCCGCATCGCCTTCACGCAATCGGCAACCAATCCTGGATGCCCCATCAGGCAAGCGCCGATCATGTTGTTCTGCACCCGATCGCTTGGGCAGCCGACGTTGAGGTTGACCTCGTCGTAGCCATGTTCCTGGGCCATCCGGGCGCAAGCGGCCAAATCGGCTGGAACGCTACCGCCCAGCTGCAGGGCCAGCGGATGCTCGGTTTCGTGGTGGCGCAGGAAGCGTTCGTGATCACCGTTGAGCAGGGCGCCCGTGGTGACCATTTCGGTGTAGAGCAGGGCGTGTTTGGAAAGGATGCGTAGGAAGTAGCGACAATGGGCGTCAGTCCAATCCATCATGGGCGCGACGGAAAAGCGGCGGGAGAGTGGAGCAGGTTGTAGGGACATTGGGAATCTGAGTCATCGGGGCGAATGAGGCGCAGTTTATCAGGGTTGCTTGTCGGGTACTTGGCGGGTTCTCAAGTCTCGCTACTATCTTCGTTGAATCCAGACCGGGACGAGTCCCTGTCCCGTCGCCCCGCGTTAGACCTTAGATGAAATGCTGCTGTCGACCCAGAGTTGTCTGGCAGACGGAGCCCTCCCTCAATGCATTCGCGACTAGAGTTTTACTGCCGACTATTCTAGAACCAGATTCTAAAATCAGATCCGGTTTCAAGGATGCAATGTCAGGTCACGAGCGTTACTTCAGCCTCGAGGAAACTGGTATGACAAGTCCGCAAGATAAAACCGAATCCGACGCGGATTTAGCTCAGATGGTGATAGGGCTAGGGCCATGCACTTATCTATTGCTGCTTCTACTGGGACTGATCCTCCTGTTCCCCTTTCTTGAGAAGGGGCTGATTGCTCGCATGTTGCTCGGCATTCTGTTTTCGGTCGTGCTGCTCGTGGGCGCTTTCGCCACCCGGCAGACCCGTCCCGTGTTCATCCTCAAACTGTGCCTGGCGTTGCTCGGAATTGGCCTTCAATGGGTGGCCTTGTGGACCGAGAGTATCCCGACTCTTGAACTTGCCGGGATAACCTATACGGCGTCTCTTACGGTTTCGTTCAGCGGGATACTGCGCTACCTTCTCAAGCGCGGGCCGATTACAGCGGACAAGCTGCATGGCGCGCTTGCGGGCTACATCATGCTGGCCTTCGTTTGGTCCTTCATCTATGCCCTGGTCGAGATTTCCGCCGCTGGCTCATTCGGCCCTGGCAACTTCGATTTCAGACAGCCCGGCACTTTCTTCAAGCTGATATATTTCAGCTTCACGACGCTTACGACCACTGGTTACGGGGATGTAATTCCGATGACCAACCACGCCCGCTCGCTGGTGATGGTCGAGGAGTTTTCAGGCGTCTTTTACGTGGGAGTCGTGATAGCGCGGCTTGCCGGTATTTATCCGTCGCATCAGGCCAGATGACACCCGATTTGACTTGGCCACCCAGGGCGTTTGCGGTTGACTCTTCCCTCTTGAAGGACCGACTCTTTCAAAACAATCAGCCGATCTGAACGGGGCATGTGCTTTTCCTCCGTGAATTGAGGAAAGCGTAGCAGCCGCTTAGAAAGTGACGAACGGTAGGTAGGCCCCCTGAGAAGGGAATGAATCTCATACCAATTTTTGTACAACTGATGATGTAAAGCAGGTTGAAACCGAGTGTTCCAAAAGTAAGGAAGTTGTAGTCGGGCCTGATCGGTGAGCGAGGCAGTCCGTTACCTCAATCCGTCATACCCATGCTGAAAACGGATTGGCTGGTGATTTCCATGAGGCTCAGTGCACCGTCGGAAAAGGAACAACCAGTGTCCACATAGACAACGTTGCCGAGGCGCGTGACGGTGGGGACGGTTGAATGTCCGACATAGAGTTCGTGGACGCCCTCGATGGGCGTCGAATCCTGCTGTTCGATTTTGTCCCGGGCATACAGGGCTTGCGCCAAGGCTTGCTGTTGAAGCTGCTCTCCGAGTTTTCCGGTAATTGCGTCTTTTGCACCTTGCCAGTCATTGTTAGGCCCGATAATCGGCGCTTGGGCATGTACGATCCCAATCTTTTTATTTGCCGATAAATCAATTTCGATAATGAGTGGAAGTGCTTGAAGAGCGTTTAGAAGTTGCTCTTGGATGGCCGGGTTCAACTCATAGAGCCAAGCTCCGCCGTTGCGGATGTGCCTGGGTTTGTCTCCGCGGCCGCAGATGCCGTCGATCACCATTTGTTCATGGTTGCCGCGCACGGCGTGAAACCAGGGCTTTGCGAGCCAATGCAATACGTTCTCGGAGTCGGGACCGCGGTCGATGAGGTCGCCCACGGAAAAAAAACGGTCTATTTCGGTATTGAAATCGAGTTTATCCAGGACTGTGGCCAGAAGCTCGAAATGTCCATGGACGTCGCCCACGACAAAGTCTCGGCCTTGCTCGTTCGCGGGAAAGGAGGCGATCCGGTGCATATAAGGGGTTTCGGCAGGTTTGGCTGGCAAGGGATGTACTTAGGGCGCAGATAACTTATGGTCGAGATTGTATCGGCTGTCCAATGCACTTCTTGAAAACCCTTTCCATGGGATCAAGCACGCAGTTATAAGCCGCGATGTTTGCGCTGATCCATTCGTCTTTTTCGATGCCCCACCAACTGATTTCGAACCCGGCGTTCATGATGAGGTGCTCGAACAGGATGCGCTGGGCGCGACCGTTGCCTTCGCGGAACGGGTGGATGACATTGATATCGGAATAGGCGTCTGCCACGGCGACAATGAGTTCATCCCGGCTCATTTCTTCGAACCAGTTTGCCACCGCCATCCGGGCAAAGATCTTGTTGGCTTCCTTTTCCATGAATTCGGGTTGGCAAAAGCGCGTGTCCTGCTTGGCCATGCCCACGGTCCGCAGTTCTCCGGCCCATTCGAACAAGTCGGCGAACAATGCGCGATGGATATTCTGCAGGTAAGACAGGCTGTAAGGAGGAGGGGTGAATTCGACGTTGCTTGCCGCGATGGCGGAGAGTTGTTGTTCGGCTTCACCCAGGGTGGGTTCGTCGCGGATATCGAGTTTATTGCGCAGGACCGTGGAGCCGGGATAGCAGTAGGCGTCCTCGCCGACGCCATATTTGTCGGGCATCAGGCTCGGGTCTTGGTGAAGGTTTTCAAGACGTCTTCACGGGAAGGCAGCTTGCGTTCGCCGTCCTCGAAGGACACTTTGAAACCTTCCAGGCGCAGGCTGGCTGTGTAGTTCGACCTGCGCGTCCTGGCCGCGTAGGCCTTCTTTGTTTCAAGGCTGACAGTGCCCATGGGGTGGGACCTCGAATCGTGTGGATGAGCGGATTATAGCCCATCGCGTCGCCGATAAACCCATCCGTCACTATCAGTTCGTTGGCTGGATAGATCAACGGCGCTTGCATCGCAGTCAATCTCCGAATACTGTTCATGCATCCAGTATTCGAGGGTCTTCCATGGAGCTGATCGCCAAGCTCGGCATTCTTGCCGACGCTGCCAAATATGACGCGTCCTGCGCCAGCAGCGGTGCCCCAAAGCGCAGTTCGCGTGGTCGGGACGGGCTTGGGGCCACGGATGGCATGGGTATCTGCCACAGCTACACGCCGGATGGGCGCTGTGTGTCGCTGCTGAAGGTGTTGTTGACCAATTTCTGCCTGTACGACTGCCAGTACTGCGTCAACCGCCGATCGAGCAATGTGCCGCGGGCGCGTTTCACACCCGAAGAAGTGGTGCGATTGACCCTGGATTTCTACCGCCGTAACTGCATCAGCGGCCTGTTCCTGAGCTCCGGCATTATTCGCTCGGCCGACTACACCATGGAGCAACTGGTTCGGGTGGCGCGGTTGCTGCGCGAGAAGCATCACTTTCGAGGCTACATCCACCTCAAGACCATTCCCGACGCGGATCCGCTATTGATCGAAGAGGCCGGGCGGCTGGCGGATCGCCTGAGCGTGAATATCGAATTGTCTTCCGAGGTCAGCCTCAAGCGCTTGGCGCCGGAAAAACAATTGGCGACGATTCGCCAGGCCATGGGCACCATCCACGAGAGTCAACAGGCGGTGGCCGGCGAGCCACGGGCGCCTCGCTTTGCCCCGGCCGGGCAGAGCACCCAGGTGATCGTCGGGGCCGACGCCACTGACGACCATGCCATCCTCAGCAATGCCGAGTCGCTCTATCAGGGCTACGGCTTGCGTCGAGTCTATTATTCGGCCTTCAGCCCGATCCCCGAGAGCCCCGCCAGTGTGCCGCTCGCCGCGCCACCGTTGCTGCGCGAGCACCGGCTGTATCAAGCCGACTTTCTCATGCGTGGCTACGGTTACAAGGCGGGCGAGCTGTTGACCACAGCCGGCAACCTGGATCTGGACATCGACCCCAAGCTGGCTTGGGCGTTGGCCAATCGCGAGGTATTTCCACTCGACCTCAACCGAGCCGAGCCGGCCTTGCTCGCGCGCATTCCCGGAATCGGCCTGCGCAGCGTCCAGCGCCTGGTGACACTGCGCAGGGAGCGTCGGATTCGCTACGACGACCTGGTGCAGTTGCGTTGCGTATTGGAAAAGGCCCGTCCGTTTATTGTGACCAGTGATTACCGACCCGTTGAAGGGCAGATGCGCAGCGGCTTGCTCCGAGCCCGTTTGCGTGATCCGCAGCGGCCCGTGCAAATGGGGCTGTGGGCGTGATTGCACTGGATTGCGATGAGGATTTCGCCACCTGGCGTAATCAGGCCAGAACACTGTTGGGCCATGGAATCGACCCCAGCGACGTGACCTGGGCCCAGGGTCCCATGGCCGACTTGCTGGCCGTGCCGGCGCCATTGCCGCAAGGCCCGGGACCGTTCCAGACGCGCGTCCCGGCGGGGTTGTTGGGTCAATTGGAACAGGCCAGTCGCTACCAGGGCGACCAACGCTGGAGCCTGCTGTACGAAGTCCTCTGGCGCGTCGCCCATGGCGATCGCACCGCGATGCTCGCCGGTGATCGATTGGGCAGCGAGTTGCAACGGCGCATCAAGCAGGTCAGCCGCGAAGCCCATCACCTTCACGCGTTCGTGCGTTTCATACCCTTGCCGCCTGCGGTCGCCGAACAACTGCAACTGGATCTGGTGGCCTTCCACCAGCCGGCCCACGACATCCTTGAAAGCGCGAGCGGGCATTTTGCCGAGCGGCTGGGCCGGCAGCGGTGGCTGATCGCAACGCCCCGCGACGGCATTCGTTTCGATGGGCATTCGCTGGACTACCAGCGCCGTTGCCCCGAGCAATGGCAACAATGGGCCCGCCACGCCGAAGACCCCGGAGCGGAATTGTGGCGCACCTATTATCGACACATCTTCAACCCGGCGAGGCTCAACCCCACCGCGTTGCGCCAGCACATGCCGGGGCGATTCTGGAAGCACTTGCCGGAAGGGGATTTGATTCCTCAGCTGGTGGGGCAGGCGCGGCAGGGGAAGCAGAAGGATGGGCAGGCGTTGGAGGTGGGAAGGCAAATCGGTAAGCGAATAGTTGCTGGTGCCGTCGCTAACGAATAGCTAAACAAGCTGCGAACCCAACGCCGGACAGCCCCATCGGAAATTTCCCTCAAACTGCGTCGCTCACCGCTGACTATCCGCCAATCGCCCCGCACGTTAAATTCCTTCCGTCGCTGCAAATTCAGCGGCAGGGTGTGGAAGCCCTTTTAAGCCTAGGACACCTAACTCTGCAGGAGAAACACCCATGTCCCGCTACATGCCCATCACCGGTATCGAAAACAATTTCCACGCCCTTCTGATCGACACGGAAGCACCTCTGGACGTGCTGCACGACACAGCCGCCTGCCGAATCGCCGCTGTCACGCAACTGCTCGAAAACCTCGCGATGCGTTCCGAAATCGGTACGGACGCCGTCGTGTTGCACGACTTCGCCCAGGTGCTGGCAATCCCTCTGCGCGACGGTTGTGATTTGCTGGATGTGATCGGACGACGCTTACAGGCACAAATTCTCGCGTCTTGATGCAGTCGGCGACCCTACTAAGGGTCGCCCCTTGATGCTGGATAAAACGCCTCACGACTGCTTCGCAGCCGAGCGGGAGCAAGCTCCCTCGCCACGGTTTTTTCGACGTCCTTTAGCGAGCGGCAACGCCCCTGATCAAGGCTCACCTGTGCAAATCCCAAACAAGTCCTGTGCCGCCCACGCTGTGTTCGGGTACCGGCCACACCCCTAGCATTCCCGGAGGAATCGATCACCCTGGACTGTCACGGCACGTTTCATACAGACACCATCACTGCCTTGCACGCTTATGCCCTGGCAGGCGGCGGCATTGCTGCGTTTACCCTGGCGACGGTGCAGGATGACTTGCTGGCGGGAAGGTTGGTGCGGATCCTGCCTGAGCACACCCTTGGGGAGCGGCACTACTACTCGCTTTATCCTCACGCCCGGCATCTGCCGGCCAAGGTTCGAGTGATCGTGGATTACATGGCGCAGTACTACCAGGCGATGTCAGGCGGGTGAGCGCAACGACGCGCCCTGCGCACCGCGAATCAGTCGGATTTCATGACATCTGCCGGCCTGCGCACCGCCGCGATGTCCCGCTTCGGGGATGCGCCGAACAGTCGGCTGTATTCACGGCTGAACTGCGAGGGGCTTTCATAGCCCACCTGGTAGGCGGCGCTCGCCACGTCCAGGTGCTCGTTGAGCATCAGGCGCTTTGCTTCGTTCAAGCGCAGCCATTTCTGGTATTGCAGTGGGCTCATCGCCGTGAGCTGGCGGAAATGATGATGGAAGGTTGGGGCGCTCATCTGCACGCGCGCCGCGAGATCGTCCACGCGAACAGGCCCGGTGTAGTTCATTTTCAACCAGTCGATGGCCTTGGCGATTCGGTAACCCTGGCTGTCGACGGAGGCAATCTGCCTAAGCCGCCCGGCCTGGTCGCCCATCAACAACCGATAGTGGATCTCACGCTGGATCAGGGGCGCCAGCACCGGGATCGCTTCGGGTTCATCGAGCAGGGCCAGCAGGCGCACGAACGGCTCGAGGAAATCCTGGGAAGTGGTGCCGATTCCCGCACCAATCCCGACGGGACGCTCGACCCGTGGCGCCACGCAACCTTGGGCGACCAGATCCGCCACCATGCGCAAATCGAGGCGCATGACCAGCCCCAGGCAGGGCCGTTCCGGGCTGGCCGCCAATACTTCGGAGTTCGCGGGCATGTCCAGTGACGTCATGAGAAAGCGGGTGGTGTCGTACCCGTACGCCTGGCCGCCAATCCACACCTGTTTCGCCCCTTGGGCGACGAGGACGATGCTTGGCTCGATCATGCAGATCATGGGCGGGGCAGGGGCGTCGCGGCGGAAAAAACAAAGTCCGGCCATTGGCGTTTCAAAGTCGCCCGGGCCCGTCGTGCGGTGACCGATGAGGTTGGCGAGCCTCTGTTGGGGCGATCTGTCTTGGGCGGTCATGTCGATATCTGTCGGGGTTGAGAGCTATGGGCAGAACATTACCCCGCCAAGCGAAGCGTTGCCTATGGGCAACAGGCGGGTTCGCAGGATCGGGCAAGGACTCCAGCGAAATGTTCTACCGGCCTGCGGCGCCGGTTCGTGAAAATACCCATCGGATTCAGTTCATGGCGTCATCGTCGCCATCGCAAGCAAGCATGCTCCCACAAGGGTTTCCGAGCCCTCCAGAAGTTTCAGGATTGTTATGACCTCTACCTCATCACCAGAACCACAGGGCAAGCCAGCGTGGGGCGCTGTGCTTGCCATGTCGTTGGCAGCCTTCGCGCTCGTTGCGTCCGAATTCATGCCCGTCAGCCTGCTGACGCCGGTGGCTGCCGATCTCCAGATCACTGAAGGACAGGCCGGCCAGGGTATCGCCGTCTCCGGTGCCTTTGCGTTGGTCACCAGTCTGTTCATCGCATCGATTGCGGCCCGAATCGAACGCAAGTGGCTGCTCTCGGCGCTGACGTTGTTGATGATCATCTCCGGGACAGTGGCGGCGCTCGCGCCCAGTTACCTGATTTTCATGGTCGGGCGCGCATTGATCGGCGTTGCGATTGGCGGATTCTGGTCGCTGTCGGCGGCGACGGCCATGCGGTTGGTGCCGGAGGATAAAATCCCTCGCGCGTTGGCCATCGTCAACGGCGGCAATGCCTTGGCCACTGTGGTGGCCGCCCCGTTGGGCAGCTTCCTCGGAGCGATAATCGGTTGGCGTGGTGCGTTTTTCTGCATTGTGCCTGTCGCTGCGCTCGCCCTTGCATGGCTGCTGTTTAGCCTGCCTTCGATGCCCAGACAGGCAAAGCGGGGCGCCGACAATCCGTTCAAGTTGATGACCCGGGCACCGGTTGCCTTGGGCATGTTGGCGGTCAGCACCTTCTTCATGGGCCAGTTCATGTTATTCACTTACCTGCGGCCGTTCCTGGAGAGCGTGACGCAAGTGGACGTCTCGCTGCTCTCGCTGATGTTGCTGGTGATTGGTCTGGCGGGATTGCTCGGCACCTTCCTGATCGGCGCGTTCCTGAAAAAAGGCCTGTATCCCACACTTATCGTCATCCCGCTGTTGATGGCGGCGATCGCCCTCGGGTTGGTGGTGTTCGGCAGTTCCGCGCCCGTCACGGCCCTGCTGCTTGGTGTCTGGGGCCTGGTGGCGACGGCCGCGCCGGTGGGCTGGTGGACCTGGCTGGCCAGGACGTTGCCGGAAAATGCCGAGGCAGGGGGCGGTTTGATGGTCGCGATCGTTCAACTGGCCATCGCTTCAGGTGCTACGGTGGGTGGCGTTCTGTTTGACGTGAGCGGCTATCGTGCGACCTTTGAAACCAGCGCCGCGGTGTTGGTTGTGGCCGCTGTACTGACGGTCCTGGCGGCGCGCGCGACGGCCCGGCAATCGGCGCAAACGTCCGCCCCCACGGCATATGGCACCGCAGGTTGAGTGAGGAACCGTTGGGCGCCTGCGGTTGGTGGCATATTGATATCTTGGTAAGCTTCAGGCTGGTTATCTACCGAGTTGGTCAGTTGTGTCTACCGAAAGAATTCAACCCTTGGAGCAAGCGCTCCTGGCCGTGATTGCAGCGGCGGGAAAGATGGGCATCAGTTGCGACGCGTTATGCGCCCAAGCAGTGGGTGGGCTGGTATCCGAACAATACTGGACCTGGGCGGATGCCCGACACGCAGAGCGGGCCGCCGATGAGATCGACAATGCCCTCTCGTTCCTCGTCGGCAAGCCCGCCGGGACGCCGACCAAACGCGGGCCCGAAGCGGCATTTGAAACGGCTGCACTCTAAGGCCGGCGACGCGTTGCATCGCCGGTTTTCGCTCAGAGGCCCAAGCCTTCCTCGATGAGCGACAGGAAAGTGTCTTCATCCAGCGTCACGGGTTCGGGCCTCTGCTGGCCGGTTGGCCGCAGATGCCAACGCGACTCGCCATGTTCGCCCACCGTGCGCAGGATGCAGCGTTCCAATCCCTTCATATGGACTTCGATGCATCCCTCGGCATCGGGGGAGAAACGGGCGATCGGGTCGAGGGAGATGCGGCGGTGATTGCCTTCTATCACCAGTTGGTCGATGGCATAGTTGTACGTTGAACCGCTGGAATGGCTTTCAAAGACATGGGTGGGGTTGCGTCGGATGACCAGGCCCGCCTCACAAACCGGCGCCAGCCAGCTTTCAACCTGGCGGTACAGCTCGTACACCTGGCCAGGCCAATGTTCGATCGCCAGATCGGCGCAATTATCGGTGTCGGCCGGCGTGCGTTGGGCCTGCCTCAGCTTTGCCGCGAGTTCGTCTGCCTTGCTCATGTCGATTCCCTGTCTTGGTGATGGGTTGAGCTTAGCCGAAGGGGCTGGAGAGGCTTTTGCGGTGGGTCATGGAAGCGCAATTTAGCCTCAATGCTGGGCGCCGGATGACGCATCAACTCGTAGCGGCATTCTTTCACTGTTGCCTCTGACCCATTGTTCAGGCATCTCCGGCAACGAAGCCACATGCACGGCGCGGGACGGCATGGCAAAGCGCACGCCGATCTTGGCGAACTCGTCCATCATCCCGAGGTTGATCGCCTGCTGGATGTCCATGTACACGTTATAGCTGGGGTCCAGCACGATGTAGACCGTTTCGAATTCCAGCGTGCTTTCGCCGAAGCTGCGAAAATGCGCGCGGTCGAAGCGGGTTTTCTCCTGGGCCTTGATGATGTTTTCGACGATGGCGGGTACTTGCCGAAGTTGTTCGGTCGAACATTCCTGGGGCAGGGCGAATTCGAAGACGATCCGGCGCTCTTGCAGGCGCTTGTAGTTCTGGATGGTAGTGCTGATCATCCCGGCATTGGCCATGACGATCTGTTCGCCCCCCAGGCTGCGGATGCGTGTGGTCTTCAGGCCGACATGTTCCACGGTACCGGCCAGCGAGCCGACCACGATAAAGTCCCCCACTTCGAAGGGTTTGTCCACGGCAATGGACAGCGAGGCGAACAGGTCGCCGAGAATGTTCTGCACGGCGAGCGCTACGGCGATGCCGCCGACGCCGAGGCTGGCAATGAACGCGGTGATGTTCACGCCCAGGTTGGAGAGCATCGCCAGCAATACCACCGCCCACAGGAACACTTTCGCGCCCCATAGGCTCAAGGTGGCCAAGGCACTTTTCTGATGGATATCGCTGTGGCTGTGGCGGGCAAAATAGTGCATCAGCGACAGGGCGATCGCTCGGTTCGCCCACAGCCCGACTTGTAGGGCCGCCACCACGAACCACAGGCTGCTGATCCGGCCCAACCAGCGCTCCGGCAGGTCCAGAACGCCGATGCCGATGAGAATCGAGGCCAGCAACAACAGGGTGTTGCTGGTGCTGGACAGCACCTCGACTGCGATATGACTGATATAGGCGTCGGGCTTCTGTGCTCGGGCCCGCACGTTTTTCAACAGGAAGCCGATGCCGGCCCTGGCGACAATGAAACTCACCGTCATCACGCTGAGTGCCAGTAGCCAGTTGGCGATGGAAATGCCGAGGAGTTGGGTGTCGGTAAGAATCTCGAGGGAGCTTGAATCCATGGGTCGGTTCACCTGTGCCATTGCTGTTCAGGTTGTGCCCTGGCCGATTCAGTGCAAAGGCACGGGCCGGGCCATGAACTTTGTTAGTTCATGTGAAGCTGGGGCCGTTCAACTTTATTGTCGGCCCGTGTGGCGGGCGTGCGATGGGGAATTCAGATGCCCGAATGATTGATTGTAAGCAACGCTGTCCGTTGAGCATTGGAGGTGTGAACTTCTGGAATAATCACTGGCCGGATTGCAGTTCTTCAATTCGACACTTGTCCCAAGGAGGGGTCATGAAACAAAATTTATCAGTGGTCATGTTGGTTGTACTGATGATTGGCTTCATCGGCACAGGCGTTGCCAACGAGCCAAGCCAAACCCGGGCCGCACCGGTCGGGGGAGTATTCGATTACTACGTGCTGTCGCTGTCCTGGTCACCCACTTTCTGTCTTACTCACCAGAGCGACCCGCAATGTTCCGGCAAAGGCTATGGTTTTGTCCTGCATGGCCTCTGGCCACAATATGCTAGCGGAGGTTGGCCGCAATTCTGTTCAGCCGGGGTACCGTTGAACGCTGGCGAGCGGGAAAAGGGGCTGACGTTGTTTCCAACCGGCAAATTGCTTGAGCACGAGTGGTCCAAGCACGGCACGTGCAGCGGTCTCGGCGCCATGGGCTATCTCGAGGTGACAGATCGGGCCGTTGGCGCCGTCGAGATTCCCGCTCAGTTGCAGCCTTTCAATGCTTCTCACTATTTCAAAGCCGAGGAAGTTGTCCGGTTATTCCGTCAAAGCAATCCAGGCATCGGGCCGGATGGTGTCGCGGTGATTTGCCGAGGACCACAATTATCCGAGGTTCGGGTGTGCATGGACAAGGATCTGGCATTCACAAGTTGTGGCAAAGGCGTCAAGACTCAATGCCGAGAGGGTGAAATCCGAGTCCCGCCGGTTCGCTGATAAACGAACCAGACATGACTTCTTGGCGGAGGCGCCAGGCTTCGCCAAAAGTCGTGTCCTGCTTGGCTCAAAAGGGCATATTGGCCAGAAGACACGAGTGTTTTTGGATCCATCCAGCCATCCATCGACTTAGTCCTAAAGGCAAATTGCCGCCCCCCAAGCGGTACGCTAAGCTCCCGATTATTGGGGGCTTTTGAGCGATTCGCTCATGCTTTTGCCCTCCTCAGGATTTCGCTTGCCTATCCCCATCCATGATCCGAACCATGCGCCCGGCGCTGCATTGAAGCGCCTGCCGTTGCTCAAGGCCGCGGTGGCGTTCATTGCAGCTGTGTGCCTTTGTCTTTGCGGTTTGCTCTACCTGCAATTGGAGCAATCGCGTCGCCATGACCTGGAGTCGGCGGGCATCGCCTCGGCCAACCTCACCCGCGCCATGGCCCAACAGGCCCAGGACACGTTCCTGCAAGCCGACCTGGTACTTGCCAGCCTTGCGGACTGGATTCAGAACGATGGGTTCGGTCCCACGACACATCCACGCTTGCACCAGACCTTTGCGCGACGGGTGCAGTCGTTGGAGCAGTTGCACGGCCTGTTCCTGTTCGACAAGAACGGTCATTGGATCGTGACGTCTTTCGAACGCCTGCACAGGGGCGCAGGGGTTGCGGACCGAGATTATTTCAAGTTCCACCAGCAGAATTCCTCGCTCATAGCCCACGTGGGCCCAGCGGTTAGAAGTCGACAGAACGGTGAATGGATCATTCCGGTTTCCCGTCGATTGAATGACCAAAAAGGCAACTTCCAGGGCGTGCTGCTGGCGGGCATCAAGATGACGTATTTCGATCAGTTCTTTAAGAGCTTCAATATCGACGACAGGGGCGAAATGGCCTTGGCGTTGTCAGACGGTACGTTGCTGGCGCGCCGGCCTTTCGATGAAGCACAGATCGGTCGTCCGCTTGCCGATGAGTACGTATACGAGCACCAGCACGCCAGCATGGGCGACGGCGATACGGATCTTCGGCCATCTTCCGACGGTATCGTCAGGCTATATGGGCACCGGCATTTGCAGGCTTATCCGTTGGTGGTGACCGCCGCGATGTCCGAGCAAGCGATCCTGGTGGGCTGGTACGACAGGGCTTTCCAGTCCAGCCTTATCGTGGCCCTCGTGGTGTTGGGTGTCTGTCTGTTCGGCTGGGTCTTCGTGCGCCAGGTGCGCAACAGCGAGCGGATCGAGGCGGATTTGCGCAAGGCCCAGGAAGCATTGGAGCTGATCGCTACCCACGACAGCCTGACCGGCCTGGCGAATAGGCGGTTGTTCGAACGCGCCCTGGACATCGAATTCGGCCGAGGCGCCCGTCAGCGCAGCTCTCTGAGCCTGATCATGCTCGACATCGATTTTTTCAAACGCTACAACGATACCTATGGGCATGTTGCGGGGGACCACTGCTTGGCGGAGGTGGCCAAGGTGCTCAAGGCGTGCTGCCACCGCAAGGCCGACCTGGCGGTGCGTTACGGCGGGGAGGAGTTCGCCGTCTTGCTGCCCGACACCAACCTGCACGGCGCCATGGCATTGGCCGAGCAGATCCGCCGCAACGTCATCGACAAGCACATAACCCACTCGGCTTCGCCCTCCGGCTACCTGACGGTCAGCCTCGGCTGCTATGCCTTCGTGCCCAGCAGCCTGGACAGTACCGAAGTGTTTATCCAGCGCGCCGATGCTGCGCTTTATCAGGCCAAGCACAGCGGTCGCAACTGCGTCGCGGCCTTGTCCCGGGAAGGTGCGTTCGATGCGTTGGAACGTTCCGATCGGTGAGATCCGTTGGAATCATCGGCGGCGGCTGACGGTCCATTGCTCATCATGCAGGCGAGGCGTAGGCCCTTTCGTCAAATCTTGTGGGCCCCTCATTTGGCTGGGCGGTGGCTGCTAAGGTTAGGAAAACGCAACGGTCGAATGCACTTGACGCGGTGCTGCTTGCACGACGAAGCCCGCGCGCCGAAAGGGCCGAAAGGATAGGAGCAGGTCAATGGATACCACTGCCGATACCCCCTCTGATGTCTCGCGTCATACGCCAATCACTCGTCGCCTGGTGGCGGCCCTCGGCGGGCTGTTTGTCCTGGGTGTGCTGGTAGCCGTCGCCGCGCTGTTCAATATTGCGCAAAAGCTGGATGCGCAAGATGTGGACGAGACTCGCTTCTACATCGAGCGTGCCCTCGATAATCGCATCACCGCCTCGAAAAACTACATCACCAGCTACGCGTTCTGGACCACTGCCTACGAGCACCTCAACGACGAGGTCAATGTGCAGTGGGCCTATGCCGACCAGAACATGGGCAAGACCCTTTTCACCAATGATGAATACGAGGGTGTGTTTGTCGTCGACCGGGAGCGCACCAAATATGCGGTCGTGCGGGGGCAGCATGTGCAGGCAGAGGCGGCGGCCTACATGGACGCGCCGCTGAAGAAACTCGTGGACGAGCTCCAGGCACAACCAGACCTGACGAGGCCGATGATCCGCTACACCTTGTTCGAGGGCTGGCCGGCCGTCGTCACGGCTTCGGTGATCGTGCCTAACGACGAACGTCCCCAGGTCGATGCAAAGGGGACGTCGATCCTGCTGTTCGTCGACCAATTGACACCGGTGAAACTGCGCAAGCTAGGCAAGGGCTACGGCCTGACCGACCTGAACCTGGTAAAAGACGCCACATTGGCGCCCGAGCAGCCGGCGGTGCCGCTGGACAATACCGGCTACAGCCTGGTCTCGCGACTGGAGCGGCCGGGCCAGCAACTGCTGTGGTCGCTGGCGCCACCGTTGGGAGGCGCACTGCTGATCCTGTCGTTGCTCACCGCTTATTTTCTTCGCTATGCCATGCGCACGGCGCGACAGGTGGACGCCAGCTACGACAGCCTGGAAAGGTCGAAACAGGCGCTTGAGGCCAGTGAAGAGCGCTTTCGCGCCGTGGCGGAGGCAGCATCCGACTGGATATGGGAAATCGACAGTCAGCAACGCATCACCTATCTGTCGGGTCGCTTCAACACCGTCACCGGGTTCTCCGATCAGCAGTGGCTGGGCCAGGAGATCGAACAGTTGCTGTATTGCGATACGTTGCCGATTGCCTCCTGGCTGGGCAACCTGGTCGAAGAACAGAACGCCAGCAACCTGCGTTGCTCTTACCGAGATCATTCCGGGCAATTGCGATTCTGTCGGGTGTCGGCACGGCCGATCCACGTCAAGGCGACCGTGACGGGCTATCGCGGCACGGCCAGCGACATCACCGATGAGGTGGCTGCCCACGCTCAGGTCCAGCATTTGTCGTTGCATGATGCGTTGACCGGCCTGCCGAATCGCAACAAGTTGGCACGCCATCTGGACGACGCGTTGATCGCCAAGGAGCATTCGGCGCCATTGGCCCTGCTGATGGTGGACCTGGACAATTTCAAGCCGATCAACGATTCGCTGGGCCATCCGGCGGGCGATGCGGTGTTGCTGGAAGTGGCCCAGCGCCTGCGTGACAGTACTCGCGAGCAGGACCTGGTGGCGCGCCTGGGAGGGGATGAGTTCGTGGTGGTGCTCAGCGGCGTGGAGCATACCTCGGAAATCGATCGTTTCTGTACGCGGCTGATCGACAGCCTGCAGCAACCGATCCACTACGAGTCTCATTCCTTGCACATTGGCGCGAGCATCGGCATTGCCGTGAGCCGACGCCAAGGCTACGTGCCGGGCGAGTTGATCCGCTGCGCCGACATCGCGTTGTACCAGGCCAAGTCCGAGGGCAAGAAGACCTGGTGCTATTTCGCCTCGCACATGAACGATCAGATCCAGCATCGCCGCCAGCTGGAAAGCGACCTGCGCCAAGCGGTGAAAAACAACGAATTCATCCTGCATTTCCAACCACGCTACACCGTCGATGGCCGGGAGATCGTCGCGGTCGAGTCGCTGGTACGCTGGCAACATCCAACCCAGGGGCTGTTGGGCCCCGATGCCTTTATTCCGCTGGCCGAGCAAACCGACCTGATTGTCCCGCTCTCACGCTGGGTACTGCGCGAGGCATGTGAGACCGCGCTGACCTGGCCGGGAGCGCTGATGGTTTCGGTCAACCTGTCACCGGCGCAATTCGAGCGCAGTGATGTCGTCGAGGATGTTCGCCAGGTATTGATCGAAACCCACTTCCCGGCGAGTCGCCTCGAACTGGAGATTACCGAAAACGTCATGCTGAACGACGTCGATGGCGCGCTCCAGGTGATGAATGCGCTCAAGGAGTTGGGGGTGCGCTTGAACATGGACGACTTTGGTACCGGTTACTCGTCCCTCGGTTACCTGCGCACGTACCCGTTCGACGGCATCAAGATCGACAAGCGCTTCATTGCCTCGATGAGCAACAGCAGCAACGACCGGGCGGTAGTCCAGGCGATCATCAACCTGGGCAAGGCCATGGGCTTGACCGTCACGGCGGAGGGCGTGGAAACCTTGGCGCAGTTGGGGTCACTGGGCACGGATGAGTGTCACGAAGTCCAGGGTTATTTCCTCAGCCGGCCAATCGACAAGCAGGCATTCGCGGACCTGCTCGAAAGCGGCCAGTCGTTGCCGCGAACCGGTTCCTGAGCAACGGTTGCAACCCGCGGGGCCTGTCGCCGGTCACAACTATGTCTTGGCATTCAGGAAATTTTCGCCCATGAAGAACCTGCGGATTGCGACCTTCAACATCAACGGCATTCGGGCGCGGCTACCTAACCTGCTGGAATGGCTGGAGCGGGAAAAACCAGACATTGCTTGTCTGCAGGAGCTCAAGGCTGCGGACAAGGATTTCCCGGCCGCGGAGCTGGAGTCGGCGGGATACGGATCGATCTGGCATGGCCAGGCGTCGTGGAACGGCGTGGCGATCCTGGCCCGCGATGCGCAACCGTTGGAGAGCCGACGCGGGCTGCCAGGAGGAGAGGACGACAGTCACAGTCGTTATCTGGAGGCAGCGGTGCATGGCGTCCTTGTGGGCTGCCTCTACCTGCCCAATGGCAATCCCCAGCCAGGTCCGAAGTTCGACTACAAGCTGGCATGGTTCGAACGCCTGATCGAGTATGCGCAGGCACTCCAGGCGAGCGACCATCCGGTGGTACTGGCCGGGGACTACAATGTGGTGCCCACCGACATGGATATCTATAACCCGCGTTCCTGGCTCAAGGACGCGCTGCTGCAGCCTGAAAGCCGTGAGTGTTATCAGCGGTTGCTGGAGCAGGGGTGGACCGACTCCTTGCGTCACCTCTATCCGGAGGAGCGGATCTACACCTTCTGGGATTATTTTCGCCAGCACTGGCAGAAAAATTCCGGGCTGCGCATCGATCACCTGCTGCTCAACCCGATGGCCAGCGCTTACCTGAGCGATGCGGGCGTGGATGCCTGGGTCAGGAACCAGGAGCATCCCAGCGATCACGCGCCGACCTGGATCCGGTTGTCTTCGCGAAAACGGCGCTGACGGTTCAAGCGGACCAGGCCCTTGTCAGATTTGTCTGTAGGAGGGAAATGCCTTATACCTGCCCAGTCGCAGCGAGCTAACCGAAAGCCCTGCCCTGACAGGAAAGGATACCCCCTCATGAGCGAACCCCGATTGAGCGATCCCGGTCGCTACCTGCGACGCCTGGGTTTCGACACGGCGCCGCCTCCCACGCTGGATACGCTGCGTCAGCTTCAATGGCGCCATACGGCCGAGTTTCCCTTCGAGACCCTCTCGACGCTGCTGCGCCAGCCTGTGCCCATCGATCTGGAGTCGGTCGAGCGAAAGGTCTTCGAACAAGGTCGTGGCGGTTATTGCTACGAACTCAATCAATTGTTCCTGGCGTTGCTGCAGGCGCTGGGCTTCGATGTCCGAGGCATCACCGGACGCGTCGTAATGAACGCACCGGAGGGCGCCTGGCCCGCGCGTACCCATCGCTTGAGCGTGGTGACGCTGGATGGGGTGCGCTATGTCACCGACGTCGGCTTCGGCGGCATGGTGCCCACCGCGCCGCTCTTGCTGGATAACCGCGATGCCCAGCCCACGCCTCACGAGCCGTATCGCATCGACATCAACCAGGACGGCTACATGCTGCGCGCCCAGGTCGGCGATGAATGGCGCCCGATGTACCTCTTCGACCTGCAACGCCAGGAGGAAATCGATTACACCGTCGGCAATTGGTACGTCTGCTCCCACCCCGAGTCGCCATTCATGGGGAGGCTGATGGTCGCCCGCACGGGTGATGGAATACGCAAGACGCTCAATGGCAACAGCTATGCCGTGCACCGGATTGGACATGAAAGCGAACGACGCACCATCAGCGACGCCGATGAGCTGATCGCGCTGGTGGAAACCGAGTTCAGCCTCACCGTACCACCCCGGGAATTACTGCGCCCTGCGATTGAAGGGCTTTTTGTGTGATGTTTTTGGCCGTTTTGGTTTAGGAATTGCAATCCCTGTTCGGGACGCATGCGCAACAAGTTGTATACAACTCTATGGACATTTGTCCTGGATTTTGAATACAGTGTGCGCATAACAAAAAACAGGGAACCCCCGAACCATGAAAACGCCCCATGTTTCACTCCCACGGCCCGAGGACGAAAACCTCGGCGTCGGCGCGAATATGGCTTACGGCCTGCAACATGTGTTGACCATGTACGGAGGCATCGTCGCGGTGCCCTTGATCATCGGCCAGGCGGCCGGGTTGTCCGCGGCCGACATCGGTCTGCTGATCGCGGCTTCGTTGTTCGCAGGAGGACTGGCGACTTTGTTGCAAACCCTCGGCCTGCCGTTTTTTGGTTGCCAACTGCCACTGGTCCAGGGCGTTTCGTTTTCCGGTGTCGCGACCATGGTTGCGATTGTCGGCACCGGTGGGGAAGGAGGGTTCCAGGCCATCCTCGGCGCGGTGATCGCCGCTTCCTTGATCGGCCTGCTGATTACCCCGGTGTTTTCCCGCATCACGCGTTTTTTCCCACCCTTGGTTACCGGCATCGTCATCACCACCATCGGCCTGACATTGATGCCCGTGGCGGCGCGCTGGGCAATGGGTGGGAACAGCCATGCACCGGATTTCGGCAGCATGGCCAACATTGGCCTGGCCGCCGTGACCCTGGTGCTGGTGCTGGTGCTGAGCAAGATGGGCAGCGCGACGATTTCCCGCCTTTCGATCCTGCTGGCGATGGTCATCGGTACGGTCATCGCGGTGTTTCTTGGCATGGCGGATTTTTCATCGGTGGGTGAAGGCCCGATGTTCGGCTTCCCGACACCGTTTCACTTTGGCATGCCGACCTTTCATATCGCCGCAATCCTGTCGATGTGCATTGTGATCATGGTGACGCTGGTGGAAACCTCGGCCGATATCCTGGCGGTGGGGGAGATCATCGACACCAAGGTCGACTCCCGACGCCTGGGCAACGGCTTGCGGGCCGACATGCTGTCGAGCATGATCGCGCCGATCTTCGGGTCGTTCACCCAGAGCGCCTTTGCCCAGAACGTTGGACTGGTGGCCGTGACCGGGATCAAGAGTCGTTTCGTGGTGGCAACGGGCGGGGTGTTCCTCGTGGTGCTCGGGCTGTTGCCGTTCATGGGACGCGTGATCGCCGCCGTGCCGACTTCAGTGCTCGGCGGCGCCGGTATCGTGCTGTTCGGTACCGTCGCCGCCAGCGGTATCCGCACGCTGTCGAAGGTCGATTACCGCAACAACGTCAACCTGATCATCGTCGCGACCTCCATCGGCTTCGGCATGATCCCGATCGCCGCGCCGAATTTCTACGACCATTTCCCGAGCTGGTTCGCGACGATCTTCCATTCCGGTATCAGTTCATCGGCCATCATGGCTATCGTGCTGAACCTGGCCTTCAACCACTTCACCGCCGGCAACTCCGATCAACAATCGGTATTCGCCGCCGGCACCGAACGGGTGCTGCGTTATCAGGATCTGGCGGCGCTGCGCGAGGGGGATTATTTCAGCGACGGCAAGTTGCACGACTGCGATGGCAATGAAATTCCCGTGGTGGCCGCGCCTGACCATCCGACCGCGGAACATGGCCCGGTGCGATTGAAAAGCAGCGAGCACGTCTAGACCCTGCAACGGGCATTTTGACCCAATGAAAAAGCAGCCTGTGATCATCGATCACAGGCTGCTTTTTTGTTTCGCGCAAGGGCGCCGTTTACCAGCGGCCGTAGTGCCCACGTGGTGGACCGTAGTAATAGCCCCTCGGTGGGCCGTAATACACCGGGGCCGGGCGATAGTAGATCGGTTGCTCGATGTACACCGGCTGCGGCTGGTAATAGACCGGCGGAGGCTGCTGCACGTAGACCGGCTGTGGCTGCACGTAGACCGGTTGCTGGACGTACACCGGCCGGTCACGGTTGATGAGCGCGGAGCCGACAATGGCAGAGCCGACGATGGCGCCGAACACTGCGGGCCCCTCCCAACCACCGCGACCATGGGCGGATGCCTGGCCGGTGACCGCGAGTGCCCCCACGAGCAGGGCGATGATGGGGAGTTTGCGTTTCATGGCGTTTCCTCGTTCCGGCCCGGCGCCTATGGCCTGTAGCAGACCCGAGTAGGGGCGCGGGGATACTTGCTCTGACAGTGATTTTCCCAGGATTTACGACGCCGTTGGGTAAATATTGTGTAAGGTCTGTGGCGGATTTTTTTTACAGAATGCCGAGTCGGCTCGCTGCGCCCGGTGTCTGATCATCGAATGAACTGGTCGGGACAGCACGCCCGTCCATCCGAAACTGGTTCGAAGGAGACCAACATGCAGATGAACCCCAACAAAGACACCCAGCTATGCATGTCGCTATCGGGACGCCCGGGTAATTTCGGCCTGCGTTTCCACAATCACTTGTATGAGCAGTTGGGGCTGAATTTCTATTACAAGGCGTTCACCAGCCAGGATCTACCCGGCGCCGTCGGCGGTATCCGCGCCCTGGGCATCCGTGGGTGCGGTGTGTCGATGCCATTCAAGGAGGCCTGCATTGCCTTGGTCGATGAACTGGATCCTTCCGCCGCGGCTATCCAGTCGATCAACACCATCGTCAACACCAACGGTCATTTGAAAGCGTACAACACCGACTACATCGCCATCGCGCAACTGTTGCAGCACCATGCCGTGCCCAAGGAATCCACGTTTGCCCTGCGCGGCAGCGGTGGCATGGCCAAGGCAGTCGCCAGCGCCTTGCGGGACGGCGGCTACAAAAATGGCTTGATCGTGGCTCGCAACGAAACCACCGGCCGGGCCCTCGCCGATTCGTTGGGTTACGAATGGCAAGCCGAACTGGGTGATCGGCGCCCACAAATGCTGATCAACGTCACGCCAATCGGCATGACCGGCGGTGCGGAAGCGGACCAGCTGGCATTCGAGCCCGCCGCCATCGCTGCGGCCGAGACCGTATTCGATGTCGTGGCGATTCCTTCGGAAACACCATTGATCGTGCGCGCCCGGGCGCAAGGCAAGCGGGTGATCACAGGGCTGGAGGTCATTGCGATCCAAGCCCTGGAGCAGTTTGTCCTTTACACCGGTGTGCGCCCCGACCTGGAACAGTTCGACAAAGCCGTAACATTTGCCCGGGCCGGGTAAGCGCCGTTATTCCAGCCGTGCCAGCCGCTCTTCCAGCGCCGCGATTCGCGCTTCGAGTTCTTCGATACGTTCCAGCGATACGCCGCCCGCGGCGCTGCGTTCGGCCGGCTGGTGACGCGCGGCGAGGATCGCCTCGATGTCCGCCGGGTCGCCCATGGCGTGCACATAACGGTCTTCGCGTTGGCCGGCCTGGCGTGGCACCAACAGCGCCAAGCCACGAGCGATCAGGCGCTCCAGCTGGTGCACCACCTGTTCGGTGTCCTCGAAATCATGCATGCGACCGCTGCGGGTCAACAGTTCGTTGACGGTTTGCGGCCCGCGCAAGAACAGCAACCCCATCAGGATCACTTGGGCTGGCACCAATTCCAGTGCCTTATCGACACGGTGCTCCCAGCGGTCGGCGCGGCTGCCCATTACCAATCGGGTAAAACCCCGTCCCTCCAGCGCCCGCAGGCTTTGGCCGACTTGTCCCGGATTGAGGTTCATCACGGGTTCGCGACTGGTTTTCTGGTTGCAGGCCAGTACCAGTGCGTTCAGGGTGAGAGGGTAGGTCTCGGGATTGGTGGCCTGCTTTTCGATCAGGGCGCCGAGAATGCGGATTTCCGTGCTGTTGAGCCGCGGTTCTTCGGCCGGGCCTTGTTCTTCGATGCTCATCGCGCGTTCCCTATGCTGTGGAAGGCGCCTAGCGTAATCCTTGCGCAATAAAAGACAAGGTGCGCAACAAGCCGTGGCTATAATCGCCCACGTTTGATTCACCTCCTTCTACCATTCCATGAGATCGCCATGACTATTTCCCTGTACGCCGCCTCCGTCCCGGTTTTCAAGCAGATGCTCAACGCCCTGAGCGATGTCTTGAACAAGGCCGAAGCCCACGCCACCTCGAAAAACATCGATCCGAATGCGCTCTTGCAAGCGCGCCTGTTCCCGGACATGTTCCCGTTGGTACGCCAGGTGCAGATTGCCGTGGACTTCGCCAAGGGCGTGTCCGCGCGCCTGGCCGAGATTGAAGTGCCGAAGTATGACGACAGCGAGACCACCTTCGCTGAGCTGCAAGCACTGATCGCCAAGGTGCTGGCTTTCATTGACGGCATCAGTGCCGAGCAGATCGACGGCAAGGAAGGCATCGAGATCGTGACCCGCCCGGGCACGCCGAAGGAAAAACGCTTCACGGGCCAGAACTACCTGCTGACCTACGGCTTGCCGCAGTTTTTCTTCCACGTGACCACTGCGTATGCCTTGCTGCGTCATAACGGTGTGGAAGTGGGCAAGCGCGATTACATGGGCGCGTTCTAAACCCGCAAGCATGAAAAAGCCCGGAACGGTGTGGCCGTTCCGGGCTTTTTTGTGGCTGTTCGATGACGGCCCTAAAGTCGGCGCATTGCTTAGGCTGTACGCCGCGCCCGCTCTTCTTCGCCCAGGCAAGCCGCTGCCGTGAACAAGACATCGGTGGACGAATTCAACGCGGTTTCAGCCGAATCCTGCAGTACCCCGATGATGAAGCCCACCGCGACCACTTGCATGGCGATTTCGCTGGGAATGCCAAACAGGCTGCACGCCAGCGGAATCAGCAGCAGCGACCCGCCCGCGACCCCGGAAGCACCGCAGGCGCAGACGGCGGCAACGACACTCAGCAGCACGGCCGTGGGAACATCCACCACGATGCCCAGGGTGTGGACGGCGGCCAGCGTCAGGACCGTGATGGTGATAGCCGCGCCGGCCATGTTGATGGTTGCGCCCAACGGGATCGAAACCGAGTAAGTATCCTCATGCAGGCCGAGGCGCTTGCTCAATTCCAGGTTCACCGGGATGTTCGCCGCGGAGCTACGGGTGAAGAATGCGGTGATGCCACTTTCACGCAGGCAGGTAAACACCAGCGGGTACGGGTTGCGACGCAGCTTCCAGAACACGATGAGCGGGTTGATCACCAGTGCCACGAACAGCATGCAGCCGACCAATACGATCAACAGATGCAGATAGCCGAGCAGGGCACTGAAGCCGGAAGTGGCGAGAGTCGAAGCCACCAGTCCGAAAATCCCCAGCGGGGCGAAGCGGATCACCAGGCGCACGATCACGGTCACGCCGTTGGACAAGTCTTCAAGGACGGTGCGCGTGGTTTGGCCGGCGTGGCGAATGGCGATGCCCATGCCGATGGCCCAGGCCAGGATGCCGATGAAGTTACCGGTCATCAACGCACGGACGGGGTTGTCGACGACGCTCAGGGCCAGGCTTTGCAGCACTTCGCTGATGCCACCTGGCGCGGTGATCGCGACGTCCTGCGCGCTCAGCACCAGGCTGGAGGGAAACAGCGTGCTGGCAATGACCGCGACCACGGCGGCCGCGAAGGTACCCAGCAGATAAAGGAACAGGATCGGCCGGATGTGGGTTTCCTGGCCATGCTTATGGTTGGCGATCGACGCCATGACCAGCACGAACACCAGGATCGGTGCTACCGCCTTCAGCGCGGATACGAAAACCTTGCCGATGAACTCAGTGGATTTCGCCAGGTCCGGCGCCAGCCATGCCAGGACGATACCGGCGATCAGGCCAATAACGATCTGCGTGACCAGGCCAGTGCGTTTGAGGCGGTGCAATAGAGAAGGGGAGACAGCTGTCATAACGGTATCTCTGATTTTTTTATGTGTAACGGTCAACCGAACGGGGCAACGAGCCGGCAGGCCACTTGGACGGGACCGAAAGAAGGTAGAGCGTTTTTGCAGGTCGCGGACTTTATCACAGCCCGACGAAAAATCTGACGGACCTGTGACGATCCGTCACCGCATGTTTGAGCGCGTTTTTCTGACGGGCACATTCTGGTAGGCTTTGTCCTACTCACCTTTTCAATCCCTCCAGCGAGCCTTTGGCTATCGCTGGTGTCGTCGTTTTTCGGAGTTCCGCATGCTGTTGCCCATTTTCCTGCTGTCCGCCGCCGGTTTCACGGTGCTGACCACGGAATTCATCATCGTTGGCCTGCTGCCTTCCATCGCTCGCGACTTGCACGTCACCGTCCCCCAGGCCGGGCTGCTGGTGACTTTGTTTGCGTTTACCGTCGCGGCGTTCGGGCCGTTCCTGACCGCTTGGTTCGCTCGGGTTGAGCGGCGAAAATTGTTTATCAGCGTGCTCGTGATGTTCGGTTTGGCCAACGCCCTGGCAGCGTTGGCGCCCAATATCTGGGTAATGGCCGTTGCCCGGCTGATTCCCGCGCTGGGCCTGCCGGTGTTCTGGGCGTTGGCCAGTGAAACAGCGGTGGACATCGTCGGGCCGCAGTTCGCCGGACGGGCGATCGCCCGGATAGGCTTCGGCATCGTCTGCGCCACGGTGTTCGGCATCCCGGTGGGTACGCTGATCAGCGATGCATTCGGCTGGCGAAGCGCTTTTGCAATCCTGGCAGTCATTTCGTTCGCAAAGGCACTGTTGTTGTTTATCTACCTGCCAAAGACCGACCTGCACCAGCATCAGGTGAGCTTGCGCTCGCAATTCAAAATCTTGCACAGCCCGTTGATGCAGGGTCATGTGCTGCTGTCGATCCTGGTGTTCAGCGGTATGTTCACCGCTTACACCTACCTCGCGGATATCCTTGAACGCCTGGCCGGTTTCGACGGCACGCTTGTAGGCTGGTGTCTGATGGGCTTTGGCGCCGTGGGCCTGCTGGGCAACTCCCTGGGTGGTCGAGCGGTAGACCGGCATCCGTTGATCGCCTCGATGGTGTTCTGCCTGTTTATGATCGGCGGCATGGTCGCACTGGTGCCAAGCATCCATTCGACCCTGGGGCTGGCTGCCGCGTTGGGCATATGGGGCGTGACCCAGGCCGCGCTGTTTTTGGTCAGCCATGTGCGGCTGATGAAGGCCGCGCCAGAGGCACCGGCGTTTGCCGCGTCGCTGAATATCGCGGGTGCGAACCTGGGAATCGGCCTCGGGGCGATGGTAGGTGGGCGGGTCATCGATACCCTCGGGCTGGGCAAGGTCGGTTTTGCCGCGGCCGGGTTCATTCTGGTGTCGATCCTGCTGGCGCTATTGCTGATGACCTTCAAGCCACGTGCCGCCTGCGCGCAGCGCTAAACGCTGAACAGTTCGCGGCGCGCCCCTTCGGCGATCGCGACGATGCCCGGATGGCTGACCTTGCGCTCCACTGAAATAGCGTAGAACGACTCGCTCACGGCATCGGTCTGGCCGATCACCTGCACGCCGTATTGCTGCTGGACCTCTTCGGCGATCACGCTGGGACCGATGAAAATCCCGCTGCCTGATTGCCCAAACGCCTGCATCAGCGCGCTGTCATCGAACTCACCGACGATGCGCGGCTGGATCTGTTGCTCGGCGAACCAGCGTTGCAGTCGGCTGCGCACGACCGTCTCCGGCCCGGGAATCAGCAGCGGGGCGTCGTGCAGGCCCTGGGGGAAATCCTGTCCATGACGGTCGGCCAGTGCCGGGGTGGCAAAAAAGCTGATCCCGCATTCCCCCAATTTCTGGCTGTAGCCCTTGATGTCCAGATGGCTTGGCATCGGGCTGTCGGATATCACCAGGTCCAGGCGCTGGATGGCCAGGTCCGCCAACAGCCGTTCGAGCTTGTCTTCTCGACAGGTGATGCGCAGCGGCTCGCTCAATTCCATGGTCGGTGCCAGCAAACGATAGACGATGGACTTGGGTACGACGTCCGCCACCCCAACCCGGAACAGCGTTTGCTGCTCGTTGGGTTGGGCCCGCAGCATCAGCTCCAACTCACCGCCCAGTTGGAACATGTGCTCGGCGTAAGGCAACGTCTGACGGCCGGCCTCCGTCAGCTCCAACTGGCGTCCGACGCGGCGGAACAGCTTGATGTTGTAGGTCTGTTCGAACAGTGAAATCTGTCCGCTGATGGTTTGCGGGGTCAGGTTCAGTTGCTCGCAGGCCCGCACGATGCTGCCGGTTTTCGCCACCACCCAGAAATAATGCAGCTGTCGATAATTGAGCATGGCGCGCACCACTTCGTAAAAATCGAAGTATAGCCGCTGAAAATACGAATTTTCCTGAAGTATTTACGTCTCTAGAATCCCGGGCCATCGGTGAGCCATCTTTTGGGCTCCGTCTATTCTCTGAGAGGCATTGCGCATGAAGTACAGAAACGTGGGGCTTGCTGCCTTGCTCGCTTTTTCCACGACGGCCCTGGTTGGCTGCGAACAAGCGGAAAAAAGCGCTCAGCAACTGGCCGAGCAGTTGAAGGAGCAAGCGGTCGAAACGGCCAAGCAAGCCATCGACGATACGCATAAGGCGGCCGAACAAGCGCTCAGCGAGGCCACCGGTGGACTGATCAGTCCCAAGAAAGAGCCTGAGAAAGACATAGAAGAATCCCAATCCCCCACCAAGACCATTTAACTCCGTCATATCGAGTCAGGACTGACCCATGGATTATCTGTTACAGCTCGCCGCCAGCCCCACCGCCTGGATTGCCTTGGCAACCCTGGTCGTCATGGAAATCGTGCTTGGCATCGATAACCTGATCTTTATTTCGATCTTGACCAACAAGTTGCCCGAGCAACACCGTGCCAAGGCGCGGCGGATCGGTATCGGCATGGCGTTGATCCTGCGCCTGGGCCTGCTGAGCACCATTGCCTTCATCGTGCAGTTGACGGAGCCTGTCATCGAAATCCTCGGCCAGGCGTTTTCCTGGAAGGACATGATCCTGATCGCCGGCGGCCTGTTCCTATTGTGGAAGGCCACCACCGAGATCCATCACAGCATGGATCCGGCGCCCGATGACCCGAAATCGGCCACTTCTGGCGTGACCCTGGGATTTGCCGCTGCGATCGGCCAGATCCTCATGCTTGACCTGGTGTTTTCCATCGACAGCATCATCACGGCGGTGGGCATGACCGAGCACTTACCGATCATGATTATTGCCGTAGTGGTTTCGGTACTGGTGATGCTGCTGGCCGCCGAGCCGCTGGCGAAATTCATCAACGACAACCCCACTGTCGTCATGTTGGCCCTGGGCTTCCTGATCATGATCGGCATGACGCTGATCGCCGAAGGCTTCGGTGCCCATGTGCCGAAGGGCTATATCTACGCGGCCATGGCCTTCTCGGCGGCTATTGAAGTGCTGAACATGCTGTCCCGTCGCGCCAAGCAGAAGGCCCTGGTCGACGAAGCCTGATCCAAGGCACACAAAAGCCGCCCGGGTTGAACCCCGGGCGGCTTTTTCATGGCATTGGAAATCTAGTGCGCGGTGGCGTGGCGCCTGGAAGATTTCGGGGTGTGCTGCGCTTCCGGCCTTGGGGCGGGATGGTGACGGCGGGCGATTCGCAGCACGCCCCACAACATGGCCGCCGCTACGCTCAGCCAGCCGAATACCAGCATCAGAATAGTCGTCATCAGGCTCATCTGTGCCTCCTTCTGCCCGGAACCGGGCTATGCACTCACTACAATGGACAGTCTAGTCGCTCAAGTGTTACGGGCAGTCGATCCCTGGCGTTCGCAACGGATCGGTTGGTTCTATCGCGGTGTCGAAACTGTCGCTTATGGCTATACCCAGGCCGGCGCGCGACTTATGATCGTCGGCCCAAGCCCGGCCCTGACGCCGGGGCTGTCTGAATAAGAGAGTCATCATGTCGTCGGTAATTTCATCTTTTCGATCACTGGTAGTGGCGATGGCGTGTCTCGCCGCCCTGGCGGGTTGTGCGGGAAGCGTGTCGCCACAGATCAAGCGTCTGCCTGAACGGGTCGAACTCAACAGCGTGCCGTTCTTCCGTGGCGAAATGTTCCAGGGGGCGCCGCAATCCCTTGCGGCCTTGTTGACGCTGCAAGGCACCGTGATTACCCCAGGGCTGTTGGAAAAACCGTTGCACCTGCCCGGCGGCGAGGGCCGTTTGCAGCAGAATCTGCAAACCCTGGCGCGTGAATACGGGCTGGTGGTGTATCCCCTCGACGGTGAGCTTGGTGCATTGCTCGAACAGGTGGCTGCCGGTTACCCGGTGTTGCTGCGCTATACCGAGGGCTCGGCGTTCTGGGCTGAGCCGCGCTACGCGATCCTTGCCGGTTATAACCGACAGAAGCGCACGGTGCTGCTGCGCTCAGGCATGAATCGCCGCTCTTTGATGAGTTTCAGTGCGTTCGAGTCGGCTTTCAAAGGCGCTGGCGGTTGGGCGGTATTGATCCAGCAGCCTGGGCAACTGCCGGCCAATGTCGATTCACAGCGCTGGTTGAAAGCCGCCGATGAGTTGGCCGGGGCAGGGCAGGAACAGGCGGCAGCGCGTGCCACCAAGGCGTTGGGCGCCGCCCGCTGAGTGCCGGCCCCGTTCGTCACCTGCCGGGCACGACTCGGCATGCCTCGGGTTCTTACCGTCAGGGCCTGGAATCTCCGGGCCATGATTCGAGGAGGCAGCTATGGCACAGTCGAAAACACCTTCGGGACCGCATTCTTCCGAACATTCATCCGGCGACGATGACCTGGGATTCGATCCCGACTCCCCGGACCTCGACGACCCTCAAGTCGACCCGATAGGGCCGGCCAAGGCGCCCCGGGACGAGAAGGACCAGGATCCGCCTTCTTCCAGGCCTTATGACCCGCTGGGTGATTTGAAGCCCTGAATGCAAATAGCCCCGACGAGTCGGGGCTATTCATTTGCTGGCCTGTCCCGTCCTATTTGGACGCTTCCACCACACCGCTCTGGCGACTCTTGAGGTTCTTCGCGGCTTTGTATTGCAGGGCCACGGCCGGGACGCTGGCGCTCTTGCCTGTCTCGACCCAGCTACGGATGCGGCTTGCATCGGCGAAATGGGTGTATTTGCCAAACGCGTCGAGAATGACCAGCGCCATCGGGCGATTGCCCATCTTGGTCACCAATACCAGGCAATGGCCTGCCTGGTTGGTGAAACCGGTCTTGGTCAACTGAATATCCCAGTTGGCCTTGTGAACCAGATGATCAGTGTTGCGAAAGCCCAGGCTGTAGACCGGTTTGCGGAACGTTACGGTCTTTTCCTTGGTGGTGCTCAGCTCACTTAGCAAAGGGTATTTGCGAGCGGCGATCAGCAGTTTCGTCAGGTCCCGGGCGGTCGATACGTTGTGGATGGACAGGCCGGTGGGTTCGACATAATGGGTGCTGGTCATGCCCAGGGCCTTGGCCTTGGCGTTCATCGCCGCAATGAATGCCGCATAGCCACCGGGGTAATGATGAGCAAGGCTAGCCGCGGCGCGGTTTTCCGAGGACATCAGTGCGATCAGTAGCGTATCCCGGCGCGACAGTTCGCTGTTGAGTTTGACCCGGGAGAACACGCCTTTCATTTCTGGCGTGTTGGCGATGGTCATGGAGATGTATTCATCCAGGTTCTGCTTGGCATCCAGCACGATCAGGCCAGTCATCAACTTGGTCACCGACGCAATCGGCACCACGACATCGGGATTGCTCGAATACACCACTTTGTCGCTCTGCAGGTCCAACAGGATGGCGCTGCCGGAAGCGACTTGCAGTTTCGAAGTGTCCCGTGGAGCCGCAATGGTTTCCTGCGCGCTGACGTTTTGCGTGATGAAAGGACCTGTGAAAGCAAAAAACAGGCTGATGATCGAAAGACGGATTTTCACGCGAGTAGACTCGATAGAGTTAAGAATGCCCGTTGAGCAGTGGCTTGTTGAAAAACCGCCGCATTTTATGAGTATGGGTGAAGACGGCGCTATATGCCGGTGCCACTGGGACGCTTGAATAAATAAAGTTTAATGGAAGGCTGATTCTGGCGAATTGAATCTGAAAAAAATGTAGTTCGAGCGCCATGAGTCTGATCAAAGCGCCAGCCCCTGAAACACCCGTGGGAGCGAGCTTGTTCGCGATAGGGGCGTGTCAGCCAACGGGTATGTTGGCTGGTGTCCGCTATCGCGAGCAGGCTCGCTCCCACAGGTTGGCTTGGGGCAGCTGTCAGCTATGCAGCGTCTCGGCCGCGTACAGCGTGTTCTCCAGGAGGCAGGCGCGAGTCATCGGGCCAACGCCACCAGGCACCGGAGTGATCCAGCCGGCGCGGGGCAGGGCTGTCTCATACACCACGTCGCCGACCAGCTTGCCGTCGTCCTGGCGGTTGATGCCCACGTCGATGACGATGGCGCCTTCCTTGATCCATTCGCCCTTGACCAGGCCAGGCTTGCCGGCGGCAACCACCACCAGGTCGGCCCGGCCGACGTGGCCAGCCAGGTCCCTGGTGAAGCGGTGGGTTACGGTGACGGTGCAGCCGGCCAACAGAAGCTCCATGGCCATCGGGCGGCCAACGATATTGGAGGCGCCAACTACCACGGCGTCGAGCCCGTAAAGGTCCACACCGGTGCTTTCCAGCAAGGTCATGATGCCCTTGGGCGTGCACGGGCGCAGCAATGGAATGCGCTGCGCGAGGCGGCCGACGTTATAAGGGTGGAAACCGTCGACGTCTTTGTCGGGGCGGATGCGCTCCAGCAGCTTCGAAGCATCCAGGTGTTCAGGGAGGGGCAGCTGGAGAAGGACGCCATCGATGTTCGGGTCATCGTTGAGGCGGTCGATCAGATCGGTCAACGCTTGCTGAGTGGTTTCGGAAGGCAGGTCGTAGGCCTGGGAAAGGAAGCCGACCTCTTCACAGTCTTTACGCTTGTGCGAGACATAAACCTGAGAGGCAGGATCGCTGCCGACCAGGATCACCGCAAGGCCGGGCGTGCGCAGGCCTTGCTGGCGGCGCTCGGTGACTCGTTGGGCGATCTGCTGGCGCAGGCTGGCGGCGATCGATTTGCCGTCGATAAGTTGTGCAGTCATTGCGCGTGGTTAACCATCGAGAGGGGAAAAAAAGAGAGCGCATTCTCGCATGCCGAGGCGTGAGGGCAAAGGCGCTTGGTCTGTAAATTCCCCTAACCCCTTTAATTAAATGAATTTTTTTTAAAAAAGAGTTGACGACCTATCGGGCCGTCTATAACATTCGTCGCACTTGTCGGGCACAGCCTAGCACTGGTTAAGAAGGTGGAGCGGAGTTGGTTGTTTAAACTCGGTGAAGCTGAAAGCACTTAGTTTGTAATCGTCCAAGAATACAGATTAAAAAGGCGCCCGTAGCTCAGCTGGATAGAGCATCCGCCTTCTAAGCGGATGGTCGCAGGTTCGAGTCCTGCCGGGTGCGCCATTAGGCAGCTTTGGCACAAGTAAGGCAACAAGGCAATATGGTGGGCGTAGCTCAGTTGGTAGAGCACGGGATTGTGACTCCCGTTGTCGTGGGTTCGATCCCCATCGTCCACCCCATATTCTAGAAAGGCGCCAGATTTAACAGTCTGGCGCCTTTGCTTTAAAAGCTTGATACGCGGATGTGGTGGAATTGGTAGACACACTGGATTTAGGTTCCAGCGCCGCAAGGTGTGAGAGTTCGAGTCTCTCCGTCCGCACCATACAAGTCGCTATTTAATTAGCAGAGAACGGCGCAGAACCTGAAAAGGGCTGCGCCGTTTTTGTTTTCAGCGTTTTTGGTTTCGCTGTTCGGCGCCGTTTTCGAAGCGGTGTGCAGTGGTTGGTTCGTCGCGAATGTGTTTCGTGATGATGCGTGACGCGTCCGTCGGTCTCTTTGCGAGGCTGGACAATGTGTGACCGGACAAGTCGCTTCTATATATAGAAGCATTGGCGCAGAGCCCTGGGCTGAATCCGCTTTATTTGCAATCCGGGCGGGGCATGACCGTTTGTCCCGTCCTAAATCCGGAGCCTGTTTCCAGTGCATTTTCAGTAGGGTGACTTCTTGAGTTTGACCTACTAGAATGCATGCCCTTGATTCTGGGGTCGGAAACGCCCGGCCAACGTCTGTGCAACGAGGAATATCCATGCAAGTTTCTGTTGAAAATACATCTGCTCTTGAGCGCCGCATGAGCATCACCGTGCCAGCTGAGCGTATCGAGACTCAGGTCAACAAGCGTCTGCAGCAGACTGCCCAAAAGGCCAAAATCCCAGGTTTCCGCCCAGGCAAGGTGCCAATGAGCGTGATTCGTCAGCGTTACGAAGCTGATGCGCGCCAGGAAGCCGTGGGCGACGTGATCCAGTCTTCGTTCTACGAAGCAGTGGTCGAGCAGAAGCTGAACCCGGCTGGCGCTCCTTCCGTCGAGCCTAAAGTGCTGGAAAAAGGCAAGGACCTCGAGTTCGTTGCCACGTTCGAAGTGTTCCCTGAGTTCACCGTTGCCGGTTTCGAATCCATTGCTGTCGAGCGCCTGAGCGCCGACGTTTCGGATGCCGACCTGGACAAGATGCTCGACATCCTGCGCAAGCAGAACACTCGCTTCGAAACGACTGATCGTGCTGCCCAGAACGAAGACCAGTTGAACATCGATTTCGTCGGCAAGGTCGATGGTGAAGTGTTCGCCGGCGGTTCCGCCAAGGCCACTCAGCTGGTGCTGGGCTCCGGTCGCATGATCCCAGGTTTCGAAGATGGCCTGGTTGGCGCCAAGGCTGGTGAAGAGCGCGTCCTGAACGTGACCTTCCCTGAGGACTACCAGAACCTGGACCTGGCTGGTAAGGCCGCCGAGTTCACCGTGACCGTCAACAGCGTTTCCGAGCCGAAGCTGCCTGAGCTGAACGAAGAATTCTTCGCCCAGTTCGGCATCAAGGAAACCGGCCTGGAAGGTTTCCGCGCCGAAGTTCGCAAGAACATGGAGCGTGAGTTGCGCCAGGCCATCAAGTCCAAGGTCAAGAACCAGGTCATGGACGGTCTGCTGGCGTCCAACCCGATCGAAGTGCCGAAGGCCCTGCTGGACAACGAAGTGAACCGTCTGCGCGTGCAGGCCGTTCAACAGTTCGGCGGCAACATCAAGCCAGACCAACTGCCGGCCGAACTGTTCGAAGAGCAGGCCAAGCGCCGTGTCGTACTGGGCCTGATCGTCGCTGAAGTGGTCAAGCAGTTCGAACTCAAGCCTGACGAAGCCCGCGTTCGCGAGCTGATCCAGGAAATGGCTTCGGCTTATCAAGAGCCTGAGCAAGTGGTGTCCTGGTACTACAAGAACGACCAGCAACTGAACGAAGTCCGTTCGGTTGTGCTGGAAGAACAAGTTGTGGATACTGTTCTGCAGAAAGCTAGCGTGACCGACAAAGCGGTCTCTTACGAAGAAGCGGTCAAGCCGGTGGAAGCTCCACAAGCCGATTGATGGTTCTGCGGTAAGAAATACACACCATAAGCCAGCCTTCGCGCTGGCTTATGCGTATTCAAGACATAACTATTTGGGAGTGACTGCGAGACATGTCCCGCAATTCTTTTTATCAGCAGAGCTCTGACATCCAGGCCGCAGGCGGTCTGGTCCCTATGGTTATCGAGCAGTCCGCCCGTGGCGAACGTGCCTATGACATCTATTCGCGTCTGCTCAAGGAACGCGTGATCTTTTTGGTGGGGCCGGTAGAGGACTACATGGCCAACCTGATCTGTGCGCAACTGTTGTTCCTTGAAGCCGAGAACCCGGACAAGGATATCCATCTCTATATCAACTCCCCTGGCGGTTCGGTAACCGCAGGCATGTCGATCTACGACACCATGCAGTTCATCAAGCCCAACGTTTCGACGACCTGTATCGGTCAGGCTTGCAGCATGGGTGCGTTTTTGCTGACCGCCGGTGCCCATGGCAAGCGTTATTGCCTGCCGAACTCGCGCGTGATGATTCACCAGCCACTGGGCGGTTTCCAAGGCCAGGCATCGGACATCGAAATCCATGCCAAGGAAATTCTCTTCATCCGCGAGCGCCTCAATACCTTGATGGCCAAGCACAGCGGGCGCACGCTTGAAGAAATCGAGCGTGATACCAATCGCGACAATTTCATGAGCGCTGAAGCTGCACGTGAGTATGGCCTGATCGATGAAGTGATCAGCCAGCGCCCCGCTTAAAATAAGCAGCTCAAAATGAGGTTGGTCGGCAGGTCCGATCACCTGCGGGCTTGAAAAAGCCCGCAATTGCCTTCATCTTGTGTTGCAAGCCTATCGGATTTGGATCGATCGAATGACTGACACCCGCAACGGCGAGGACAACGGCAAACTGCTTTATTGCTCCTTCTGTGGCAAAAGCCAGCATGAAGTACGCAAATTGATTGCCGGTCCCTCGGTCTTCATTTGCGACGAGTGCGTCGACCTGTGCAATGACATCATCCGCGAGGAGGTGCAGGAAGCCCAGGCCGAAAGCAGCGCGCATAAGTTGCCTTCGCCTAAAGAAATCAGCGGCATCCTTGACCAGTATGTTATTGGTCAGGAACGCGCGAAAAAGGTATTGGCCGTAGCGGTGTACAACCACTACAAACGCCTGAACCAGCGTGACAAAAAGAATGACGAGGTCGAGCTCGGCAAGAGCAACATCCTGCTGATCGGCCCGACAGGCTCGGGTAAGACCCTGCTTGCCGAAACCCTGGCCCGCTTGCTGAACGTTCCGTTCACCATCGCCGACGCAACCACCCTCACCGAGGCGGGTTATGTGGGCGAGGACGTCGAGAACATCATTCAGAAGTTGTTGCAGAAGTGCGACTACGACGTGGAAAAGGCCCAGATGGGCATTGTCTACATCGATGAAATCGACAAGATTTCCCGCAAGTCCGACAACCCGTCCATTACCCGGGATGTTTCCGGCGAGGGCGTGCAGCAGGCCTTGCTCAAGTTAATCGAAGGCACGGTCGCTTCCGTACCGCCCCAGGGTGGTCGCAAGCATCCGCAGCAGGAGTTCCTGCAGGTCGATACCCGTAACATCCTGTTCATTTGCGGCGGTGCGTTCTCCGGCCTCGAAAAGGTCATCCAGAACCGCTCCACCCGTGGCGGCATCGGTTTCAACGCCGAAGTCCGCAGCAAGGAAGAGGGCAAGAAGGTTGGTGAGTCCCTGCGTGAAGTCGAACCTGACGATCTGGTCAAGTTCGGTCTGATCCCGGAGTTCGTTGGTCGTCTGCCGGTCTTGGCCACATTGGATGAGTTGGATGAAGCAGCGTTGATGCAGATTCTGACAGAGCCGAAAAACGCCCTGACCAAGCAATATGCCAAGCTGTTCGAAATGGAAGATGTCGATCTCGAATTCCGTTCCGACGCGTTGAAAGCGGTCGCCAAGCGAGCCCTGGAGCGTAAGACCGGTGCCCGTGGGTTGCGCTCGATTCTCGAAGGCGTGCTGCTCGATACGATGTATGAAATCCCCTCGCAGTCCGAGGTGAGTAAAGTCGTGATCGACGAAAGCGTCATTGAAGGCAAGTCCAAGCCACTGTATATCTACGAAAACAGTGAGCCGGCTGCCAAGGCTGCACCGGACGCTTGAGTGTCCCGCAGTTGAAATAAAAGAAGGGGCCTTCGGGCCCCTTTGCTATTAGCGCGTTTTAGACGTGTCTTAGCGCTTGTTTTTTTTGAAGGCTGCCCCCATCTTGGTTTCAAGCTTACTTCCATCTGTTTACGGCCTTACGGCCGCCGTAGAGGCGAAATCATGAAGACAACCATCGAATTGCCTCTCCTGCCATTGCGCGATGTCGTGGTATATCCGCACATGGTTATCCCGCTGTTCGTGGGGCGCGAGAAGTCCATCGAAGCCCTGGAGGCCGCGATGACGGGTGATAAGCAGATTCTTCTGATCGCTCAGAGAAATCCTGCCGACGATGATCCCGGTGAAGACGCACTTTATCGCGTAGGTACGATTGCAACGGTCTTGCAGCTGCTCAAGCTGCCCGATGGCACGGTGAAAGTGCTGGTCGAGGGCGAGCAGCGCGGGGCGGTCGAACGTTTCAGCGAAGTCGACGGCCACTGCCGTGCCGAAGTCTCGCTGATCGACGAGGTCGATGCGCCGGAGCGTGAATCCGAGGTGTTTGTGCGCAGCCTGCTGTCGCAGTTCGAACAGTACGTGCAGTTGGGCAAGAAGGTACCTGCCGAGGTGCTGTCGTCGCTTAACAGCATCGACGAGCCCGGACGCCTGGTCGACACGATGGCGGCCCACATGGCCCTCAAGATCGAGCAGAAACAGGAAATCCTCGAGATCATCGACCTCTCGGCCCGCGTCGAGCACGTATTGGCTTTGCTCGACGGCGAAATCGACCTGCTGCAGGTTGAAAAGCGTATTCGTGGCCGCGTCAAGAAACAGATGGAGCGCAGCCAGCGCGAGTACTACCTGAACGAGCAGATGAAGGCCATTCAGAAAGAGCTCGGCGATGGCGATGAAGGTCACAACGAAATCGAAGAGCTGAAAAAGCGCATCGATGCCGCTGGTCTGCCGAAGGATGCCCTCGCCAAGGCCCAGGCAGAGCTGAACAAGCTCAAGCAAATGTCGCCGATGTCGGCCGAAGCCACCGTGGTGCGCTCCTACATCGACTGGCTGGTCCAGGTGCCGTGGAAAGCCCAGAGCAAGGTACGCCTGGACCTGGCGCGTGCCGAAGACATCCTTGATGCCGACCATTACGGTCTCGAAGAGGTCAAGGAACGTATTCTTGAATACCTCGCTGTACAAAAGCGCGTGAAAAAGATTCGTGGCCCGGTCCTGTGCCTGGTTGGTCCTCCTGGGGTTGGTAAAACTTCCCTGGCGGAGTCGATCGCCCATGCCACCAACCGTAAATTCGTGCGCATGGCCCTTGGCGGCGTGCGCGACGAAGCGGAAATCCGTGGTCATCGTCGTACCTACATCGGTTCGATGCCGGGAAGATTGATTCAAAAAATGACAAAGGTCGGCGTGCGCAATCCGCTGTTCCTTCTGGATGAAATCGACAAGATGGGCAGCGATATGCGTGGCGATCCTGCGTCCGCGTTGCTGGAGGTCCTCGATCCCGAGCAGAACCACAACTTCAACGACCACTACCTTGAAGTCGACTACGACCTGTCGGATGTAATGTTCCTCTGCACCTCCAACTCCATGAACATCCCGCCTGCGTTGCTGGACCGGATGGAGGTGATTCGTCTGCCGGGCTACACCGAAGACGAGAAGATCAACATTGCCGTCAAATACCTTTCGCCCAAGCAGATCCAGGCCAATGGACTGAAGAAAGGCGAATTGGAGTTCGACGAGGAAGCGATCCGCGACATCATTCGCTACTACACCCGCGAAGCCGGCGTGCGTGGGCTGGAGCGGCAGATCGCCAAGGTTTGCCGAAAGGCGGTGAAAGAGCATGCGCTGGAGAAACGCTTTGCGGTCAAGGTCACTTCAGATCTGCTGGAGCATTTCCTGGGCGTGCGTAAATTCCGCTACGGCCTTGCCGAACAGCAGGATCAGATCGGCCAGGTGACCGGCCTTGCGTGGACGCAGGTCGGTGGCGAGCTGCTGACGATCGAAGCCGCCGTGGTACCGGGCAAGGGCCAGTTGATCAAGACCGGTTCCCTGGGTGATGTGATGGTGGAATCGATCACGGCGGCGCTGACGGTTGTCCGCAGCCGTGCTCGGAGCCTGGGCATTCCCCTGGATTTCCATGAGAAGCGCGACACCCACATCCACATGCCGGAAGGGGCAACACCCAAGGACGGACCGAGTGCCGGCGTGGGCATGTGCACCGCCCTGGTTTCCGCACTGACCGGTATTCCGGTGCGTGCCGATGTGGCGATGACGGGGGAAATCACCCTGCGCGGCCAGGTCCTGGCAATTGGCGGCTTGAAGGAAAAACTGCTGGCGGCTCACCGCGGTGGGATCAAGATTGTGATCATTCCTGAAGAGAACGTCCGTGATCTGAAGGAAATTCCTGACAACATTAAGCAGGATCTTCAGATCAAACCCGTTAAATGGATTGACGAAGTCCTGCAAATTGCGCTGCAATACGCGCCGGAGCCCTTGCCGGATGTGGCTCCGGAGATTGTCGCGAAGGAAGAAAAGCGAGAGTCTGACTCTAAGGAAAGAATTAGCACGCATTAATACGCATTTGCCTGGGGGGCCTTCCTTGACAGTTTTTTAGAGCCCTTGTTATAAAGCGGCTCTTAAGTGTCTGCAGGCCATTCAGCACTCGTTTTTGCTTTCACCAAAAAAAACTTAGAATCATCTCAAATAGATATAAGGGGACTTAGAGTGAACAAGTCGGAACTGATTGATGCTATCGCTGCATCCGCTGATATCCCGAAAGCTGCTGCTGGCCGTGCGCTGGACGCTGTAATCGAATCCGTCACTGGCGCTCTCAAGGCCGGCGACTCCGTTGTTCTGGTTGGTTTCGGCACCTTCTCCGTGACTGATCGTCCAGCACGTGTTGGCCGCAACCCGCAGACTGGCAAGACGCTGCAAATCGCTGCTGCCAAAAAGCCAGGCTTCAAGGCTGGTAAAGCGCTGAAAGAAGCCGTTAACTAAGGTTTCACTGAGTTTATCCGGGTCGGGGTCATGCCTGGCTTGGCAGCGGAGCGGTAATGCGTCCGGTAACATCCGGGCTGTCACGCCGAGGCTCGCGGGTTCGAGCCCGGTCCGCTTCGCCAGTTACGAGAAGGCGCATCCTCGGATGCGCCTTTCTTCTATCCGGATTCTACCCACGCTCCACGGTTGCCTAAATTTGAAGTTCAACCGTTTCTGGGGGACGCATGCTGCAGAATATCAGGGACAATTCACAAGGCTGGATTGCCAAGACCATCATCGGGATCATCGTCGCATTGATGGCGTTGACCGGTTTCGAAGCCATTTTTCAAGCCACCTCGAACAGCAATGAAGCGGCCAAGGTCAACGGCGAGGAGATCAGCCAGAACGAGCTGAGCCAAGCGGTCGACATGCAACGCCGCCAGCTCATGCAACAGCTGGGCAAGGATTTCGACGCTTCCTTGTTGGACGAGAAGATGCTGCGCGACTCGGCGCTCAAGGGCCTGATCGACCGCAAGCTGTTGCTGCAAGGCGCCCATGACGCGAAGTTCGCTTTTTCCGAAGCCGCGCTGGATCAGGTGATCCTGCAGACGCCTGAATTCCAGGTCGACGGCAAGTTCAGTCCTGAGCGTTTCGACCAGGTCATCCGTCAGTTGGGTTACGGTCGTCTGCAATTCCGCCAGATGCTGGCGCAGGAAATGCTGATCGGCCAACTGCGTGCCGGTCTCGCCGGCAGCGGTTTTGTCACCGATGCCCAGGTGCTGGCGTTTGCCCGCCTGGAAAAGCAGACCCGCGACTTTGCCACGCTCACCCTCAAGGCTGACCCATCGGCGGTGAAGCTGACCGATGACGAGGTCAAGGCCTACTACGATCAGCACGCCAAGGAATTCATGACGCCTGATCAGGTGGTCATCGATTACGTCGAGCTGAAGAAGGCCTCTTTCTTCGATCAGGTCAGCGTCAAGGACGAGGACTTGCAAGCGGCGTATCAGAAAGAAATCGCCAATTTGTCCGAGCAGCGTCGTGCGGCGCATATCCTGATCGAAGTGAACGATAAGGTCACTGAAGCCCAGGCAAAGGCGAAGATCGAGGAAATCCAGGCCCGCCTGGCCAAAGGCGAATCGTTCGAAGCCTTGGCGAAAGAGTATTCCCAGGATCCGGGCTCGGCGAACAATGGTGGCGACCTGGGCTTTGCCGGTCCTGGCGTCTACGATCCTGAGTTTGAAAAGGCGCTGTATGCCTTGGGCAAGGATCAGGTTTCGGCACCGGTGCGCACCGACTTCGGCCTGCATCTGATCAAGCTGCTGGGTGTCGAAGCGCCTGAAGTCCCGACCTTTGCCAGCCTGAAGGACAAACTGACGCGCGAGCTGAAGGCTCAGCAGGTCGAGCAGCGTTTCGTCGAGGCGACCAAGCAATTGGAAGACGCTTCGTTCGAGGCCTCGGACTTGGCGCAACCTGCCCAGGACCTCAAGCTGACCGTGCACACATCGGCACCGTTCGGTCGTGAAGGTGGCGAAGGGATTGCGGCCAATCGCGCCGTTATCGCTGCTGCGTTCAGCCCGGAAGTGCTGGAAGAGGGCGCCAATAGCACGGCCATCGAGCTGGACCCGGAAACGGTCGTGGTGCTGCGTGCCAAGGAACACCGCAAGCCTGCGCAGATCCCGCTGGAAAGCGTGTCCGGTCCTATACGCGCGCAGTTGGCCAAGGAACAGGCCAGCGCCAGTGCCAAGACTCAGGCCGACGAGCTGATCGCCAGCCTGCGCGATGGCAAGGTTGCCCTGGACAAGCCTGTCAATGGCCAGCCCTGGAAAGCTGTCGAAGCGGCGACCCGCAGCCAGGAAGGCATCGATCCTGCTGTGCTGCAGGCGCTGTTCCGCATGTCGAAGCCGGAGTCCAAGGACAAACCGACGTTCGCGAGCGTAACCCTGCCTGACGGCAGCGTGACGGTTTTGCGCTTGAACGGCGTCAACGAAGGCGCGGCACCGACCGAGGAAGAAAAGGCCGAGTACCGCCGCTACCTGGCGTCCCGTGTCGGTCAGCAGGACTTCGCGGCGTTCCGCAAGCAGTTGGAAAGCGAGGCGGACATCAAGCGCTTCTGAGAAACCTGATGCGTTGCGACGAGACCCCGGCCGAAATGCCGGGGTCTTTTTGTATCTGTGTATTGCCGCAAGCGGGGATGTTCGTCAATTCGTCGTCCGTGTGTCTTTTTCCCGTCGGCAAGCCCCCGTAGACTTGTAACCCCTTTGAGACACGATTACCCAAGCTGCCCGGCGGCGTTCTGTTGCACAATACGCGCCGGACTGTTTCCTCCAGGATGTTCAATGTTCAGATCATTTCACATGCGCACCGTTGGGCTGGCATTGCTGCTGACTGTCGCAGCCGGCTGTTCTTCCAAGAAAGCGGCCATTTACGAGCACGAGAACTTTGATGATTCCGGTACGTTCTCGCGAACCTATCCGGTGACTGACGTGGCGACCTGTGAGGCAGGGCGTCGGGCATTGCTCAGCCAGGGCTACATCATCACCAGCAGTGACCCGAAGCTGGTCAGCGGCCACAAGAGTTTCCAGCAGACTGGCGATACCCACATGGAGATCAGCTTCAACCTGGTCTGCGCCGAGGATGGTGGCCCGGGCCATCGCGCCACCATGTTCGCCAACGCCCTGCAGGACCGTTACGCCCTGAAGAAAATCAACAACTCCGCCAGCCTGGGCGTAGGCGTGTTGGGATCGGTCTCGATGCCGATCGGTTCATCGGACGATTCCATGGTCAAGGTGGCCAGTGAGACCGTTTCGGCGGCCAAGTTCTATGAGCGCTTCTTTGCACTGGTGGAGCTGTTCCTGCCGCCGGAAGCCAAGAAAGCCGTCGAGAACGTCGACAAGCCGAAAACCGAGCTTGGCGTGCCGGAACCCAAGACCGAACCGGCTGCCTTGGCTCCGGCCCCAGCCCCTGCGGCATTGCAAGCACCGGAGCCTGCGCCAGCCCCCGCCGCGCCGGTCGAGCAGGCTGCCCCAGTGCCGGTCGAACCTGCGCCTGCAGCATCGGAGCCGGTTGCGCCGCCCGTCGAGCCCGCGCCGATCGCACCCAGCGAGCCCGAGTCCTACGCGCCGTCTTCAACGGAAACCATCACTCCGCCACCGGCCAGCACTCTGCCTGCGCCGACAGAGCCGATCCAACCGCTTCCGGCCTCCTGAGTCGCTGTAGCAAGGGTGGTAATCCCTTGCTACATGTCCTGGCTTTAAATTCCCGATGCTGTGCTACGTTTAATTCATGAGGCCTTGGCTTCATGTTTTATTCACATGGCGGCTTTATGCTGATTCCAGGCCATCAGGCTTTGGTTCAACGATTTGGAAGGACATGCAATGGACGACTATCAGGAAGAGCTGCTGGAATACCAGGCCTATGAGCTGGACCCGTTGGAGCCCGCGGAAGACGCGACTGAGCTGTAGGGGCCAGCGCCGGTATTAGCTTGGAACAACGAGGCATGAAGACGGCTGGCTCTGGGAGCTGACGCTCATGTTCCCTTGCGGCTGCGGCGAAAATCCCCCGGTGTCTGGTTGTTCCAGCGCTTGAACGCGCGTTGGAAGGCTTCCGCCGAGGCGAACCCCAGCAAGTAGGCGATCTCGCCGAATGCCAGTTCAGTGTCGCGAATGTACGTCATGGCCAGGTCTCGACGGGTATCGTTGAGGATCGCCCTGAATTGCGTCCCTTCTTGCGCAAGTTTGCGGCGTAACGTCCAGGTTGGCAGCTTCAGGCGCATCGCCACTTCTTCAAGGTCTGGTTCCCGACCGCCGCTGAGCAGAGGCCCCAGCAATTGAATGATGCGTTCACGCAAGGTGCGCGTGCGAGTCAGTTGTTCCAGTTCCCTTTCGCATAACTGGACCAGGTGCCGCCAGGTACTGGGGCAGTGTTGTGGGTTGCGCTGGGCGAGGCTTTCCAGGCCCAGGCGCAGCTGGTTTTGCCCTGCACTGAATTGGATTGGGCAGTTGCCAAGTATCTGGTAGGCCTGCCCATAGGCAGGCTCCTCGAATTCGATGTCGACGCGTTCGGCGTGCAGCACTCTTTCGCTCACGCTGGACAACTGCGTGAGCCAGCCGGCAATGATCGAATCCACGACGAAGCGGTTATAGGTGTTATAGGGGCTGATGGAGTAGAACCGCAGCCACGCGCCTCGGGCATCCTCATGGAAGCTCGATTGCCCGCGATAGTTGGAACCATACAGCGGCTCGAAGCGGATCATGCACCGTGCGGCTTCTCGTACAGTCGGCGCCTGCGCGGCGGTAACACCTGCGAGCCCGGCCTGGCTCAAACGGCTGAGCTGCCCCATGAGCAACCCCAGGGCCGGGTCTTGTGTCAATTGGATCGCGGCATGCCCCAGGCGCATGTATCGGGGAATCGACAGGCGCGCCCCGGGTTCGGCCAGGCGCGCCGTGTCGAGGCCGTATTGTTCGAGCAATGGCTGCGGATCCTTCCCATGGCTGGTCACTGCGTCGGCAAGGCTATGGACGAAACCCACGGACAGGTCGCCCAGGCGCATCGGCTGGGGCTTCATGCTCACAGCCAGAGGTTCAACAGGCGAGCGCCACGCGCTTCGCCATCGGGGACCTGCTGGCCGCTATGGCTGATAAAGCTTTGGCCGGCTGTGCCGTTGTCCCAGAACTGGCCACGCAAGAACACACTGACGCCACCCTTGGCCTGGCTGACCGGCACCTGGCTGGTCAACGTCAGGCGACGCCAAGCCTGGCCTTCGGTTATCTCGCCGGGCTTGAGGCTCACTTCGCTTGGCGTGGAAAGGCCTTTGTAGCCGGCCCAGGGCTTGTCCCAAGTATCGCGGCCAATGACAAAGGCAGGCACGGCGATCAATTGCACGTGTTGCTCATCAAGTTGCCGATAATGAAGCGGATACCAACTGTCGCTGCCGATCAGCACGCCCAGCCGGCCGGCAGGGGTATCGATGGCCTCGAAAGCCTGGGTTTCTTCCGCCCCGAGCACCTCTTGCTGGTCGAATACCGGATGGCGTTGACGCACGGGTTGGCCGATCGGACGGCCATCGCGGCCGAACACCAGGCTGCTGTTGTAGAGCGCGCCGCGACCGATCTTCAGCTCACCTTCGCTGACGCTCGGCTCGGGCAGCACGATGGAACCGGCCACCAGGGTCACGCCGAACTCCTTCGCCAGGCCACCGAACAGCGCCTGGTAATCCTGGGCCATGGTGTCTGCTTTCATCCGCAGATAAGCATCGTCCAGGCGGCTATCGCCCTTGGCGCCCGCCAGTGCACGAAGAAAGGCCAGCGGATTGCTGACGGCGAGCCAATGCATGGCTTGTTTCAACGTGGCGGCTTGATACACCTCGTCTTTTTCGCCGCTGACCATCAGCCAGGTGCCGATGTGCTCAGGCAGGACCACAATGGTTTTGTCATTGAGAAGTCCCTGGTCGCGCGCCGCCTGCAGATAGGCGGCCAACTTGCGACGCAGGCGTTCAGGACTTTGGTAGTCGGTGGGAAAGAGCTCAGGTTGGATACCGAGCAAGTTGCCGCGATCGACGGGCGTACCCTGGTCGACCGCCAGGTTGATGCGCAGGTCTGACAGGTAATGGCCGACCGGACGGTCCACTGTCCACAGCGCGTAGGTGATAACGGCAGCCATCAAGGCCAGTGAGAGGAGCAGGTACAGAAATTTGCGCATGGGGACAGTCAACGGCCGCTTACAGGTTCGTGATTTTTCATCAGGACACCGGGCAGGGTACGGTAAAACAAAGGATTAGCGAAAGGGCGGGCAGCCGTCTGTCGAGCAGTAGTGCTGTGTTGGCGTGCCGACTGCGTTGCGTATTTTGATCATTAACTTGTCAGTTTCGGTCATTGAGCGCTCCGGTTCAGACTCTTACGCTGTCAGCCATGACTGATGGAAGCCACAGAGCTTCCACATTTTTCCGTGATCGCCCGTTGTGGAGTTGCCAATGACCGCCCCTCATTACCCGCATTTGCTGGCCCCGCTGGACCTGGGCTTTACCACGCTGCGCAACCGTACCCTGATGGGGTCGATGCACACCGGCCTTGAAGAAAAGCCCGGCGGCTTCGAGCGCATGGCGGCCTATTTTGCCGAGCGCGCCCGTGGCGGCGTGGGCCTGATGGTAACCGGCGGGATTGGCCCTAACGACGAGGGTGGCGTTTATTCCGGCGCGGCCAAGCTGACCACCGAAGAAGAAGCGCTCAAGCACCAGATCGTGACGCGGGCGGTGCATGAGGCGGGCGGCAAGATCTGCATGCAGATTCTCCATGCCGGCCGCTATGCCTACAGCCCCAAGCAGGTGGCACCGAGCGCGATCCAGGCGCCGATCAACCCGTTCAAGCCAAAAGAGCTTGATGAAGAGGGCATCGAAAAGCAGATCAGCGATTTTGTCACCTGTTCGGTACTGGCCCAGAAGGCTGAGTACGACGGTGTCGAGATCATGGGCTCGGAAGGCTATTTCATTAACCAGTTCCTGGCGGCCCACACCAACCACCGTACCGACCGCTGGGGTGGCAGCTACGAAAACCGCATGCGCCTGCCCGTGGAAATCGTGCGTCGCGTACGCGAGGCGGTCGGTCCGAACTTCATCATCATCTTCCGTCTGTCGATGCTCGATCTCGTGGAGGGGGGCAGCACCTGGGAAGAGATCGTCCAGTTGGCCAAGGCCATCGAGCAGGCCGGCGCGACAATCATCAACACCGGCATCGGTTGGCATGAAGCGCGTATTCCCACCATCGCCACCAAGGTGCCGAGGGCGGCGTTCAGTAAAGTCACTGCCAAGCTGCGTGGTTCGGTGAGCATTCCGCTGATCACCACCAACCGCATCAATACGCCCGAGGTCGCCGAGCAGATCCTGGCCGAGGGCGACGCCGACATGGTATCCATGGCACGGCCCTTCCTCGCGGACCCGGATTTCGTCAACAAGGCTGCCGCTGGCCGGGCGGATGAAATCAATACGTGCATTGGCTGCAACCAGGCCTGCCTGGACCATACGTTCGGCGGCAAGCTCACCAGTTGCCTGGTGAACCCGCGAGCGTGCCATGAGACTGAACTCAACTACCTGCCCGTGACCCAGGTGAAAAAAATCGCCGTGGTCGGCGCCGGCCCAGCCGGGTTGTCTGCTGCCACCGTAGCGGCCGAGCGCGGCCATCAGGTGACGCTGTTCGATTCGGCCAGTGAAATTGGCGGGCAGTTCAACGTTGCCAAGCGTGTGCCAGGCAAGGAAGAGTTTTTCGAAACACTGCGTTATTTCAAGCGCAAGTTGCAGACCACCCACGTCGAGTTGTGCCTCGACACCCGGGTCGACGTGGCGCAACTGGTGAATGGCGGTTTCGACGAGATCATCCTGGCCACCGGCATCGCACCGCGTGTCCCGGCGATTCCAGGCGTGGAGCATCCGAAGGTGTTGAGCTACCTGGACGTGATTCTCGAGCGTAAACCGGTTGGCCGTAGCGTTGCGGTCATTGGTGCCGGCGGGATCGGCTTTGACGTGTCGGAGTTCCTCGTGCATCAGGGCGTTGCCACCAGCCAGGACCGCGAAGCGTTCTGGAAGGAGTGGGGGATCGATACGCACCTGGAGGCCCGCGGCGGCGTGGCCGGCATCAAGGCTCAACCCCATGCGCCGGCGCGGCAGGTGTTCCTGTTGCAGCGCAAGAAGTCCAAGGTCGGCGATGGCCTGGGCAAGACCACCGGCTGGATTCACCGCACGGGCCTGAAAAACAAGCAGGTGCAGATGCTCAACAGCGTCGAATACCTGAAGATTGACGATGAGGGCCTGCACATTCGCATCGGCGAAACGGGCGAGCCGCAAGTGTTGGCGGTGGACAACGTGGTCATCTGCGCCGGCCAGGATCCGCTGCGCGAATTGCAGGAAGGCCTGGAAGCGGCTGGGCAAACGGTCCACCTCATCGGCGGTGCCGACGTGGCGGCGGAGCTGGATGCCAAGCGTGCGATCAATCAGGGTTCGCGGTTGGCTGCGCAGTTGTAGGCACCAGGCCGAAAGTCTTGCCCTTCCTGTGGGAGCGAGCTTGCTCGCGATAGCGTCAGGTTAGTCAAATCATCCAGTGGCTGACTCACAGCAATCGCGAGCAAGCTCGCTCCCACGCGGAGTTTCCAGATCCCGAAACCACCCGCCACCAAGCTGTTAAGATGCCGGCTCCTTTGCGTCCCGGCCCGCAGCCATGCTTCTTCCCGCTCTAGACTGGCATCCCCAACCTCGCCTCGAACGCCTTCACTTGGACTGGCTCGCCCACGCCAGCGTCGAGGTGGCGGTATTGCGCCTGGACCGGATCGATCCGCTGATCAGCGGCAACAAATGGTTCAAGCTGCTTCATCACCTGCTCGCTGCCCATCAGGCCGGTGCCGCAGGTGTAATGAGCCTGGGCGGCGCTTATTCCAATCATTTGCACGCCCTGGCCGCTGTGGGCAAGCGCTTCGGTTTTCCAACGGTGGGGCTGTTGCGTGGTCATGCTCAGGAGACGCCGACAGTACTGGACCTGAAAGCGTTCGGCATGACGTTGCACTGGTTGGGTTACGAAGGATACCGCAGGCGTCATGATGCAGATTTCTGGACGCCTTGGCAGTCACGATACCCTGGCTTCTGGCCCGTGCCGGAAGGCGGGGCGGGACTGCCCGGTGCACAAGGCTGCATGACCTGGGCAAGCTGTGCCCGTGACCAACTGGCAGCGTTGGGCTGGGAGGACTATCACGGCTGGTGGCTGGCCTGCGGCACCGGAACATCGCTGGCGGGCCTGGTGCTGGCTGAAGCAGGCCGGCGCCCGGTGCATGGCGTCCTGGCGGTGCCCGAAGATCACGGCGTCAGGCAGAACGTCGAATGCATCGTTAGTGCAGCGGGCCTTGCCGATCCGCTTTATGAGCTGTTTGACGGCAGCCGTGGTGGTTTCGGCCGGGTGGACAGTGATCTCGCCGCGTTCATCGAAACCACCCAGGCCATCGAACTGGAGCCGCTCTACACCGGCAAGGCGCTGATGTTGCTCAAGGCTCGCGTCGAGGCCGGTGCGTTCGAGCCGGGCACTCGCTTGATCTTCGTTCACACCGGCGGTTTACAGGGCCGCCGGGGGTTTCAGTAAGGGGTGGTCAACCGCGCTTGGGCATCATCCGCAGCAACGTGTTATCGCGCACCACATAATGGTGATACAGCCCGGCCAACGCATGCAGGCCAATCAACCAATAACCAACGGTGCCGCCAAGCACATGCCAGTCTTCCAGTTGCTCGGCAAACGCCTTGTCCGGCTCGACAAGCAATGGCAAGTCAAAACCGTAGAACATCACCTGATGCCCTTCGGCGCTGGTGATCAGCCAACCCAGCAGTGGCATGGCGATCATGAACAGGTACAACGCCCAGTGCATCAGGCGCGCCAGGAAGGTTTGCCATGCGGGCGAAGCCGGAAAGATTGCGGGTGCCTTGCCCATGCTCCGGGCGAACAGGCGCAGCCAGACCAGCACGAACACGGTCAGGCCAAGCATGAAGTGCGCTTCCTTGATCAACGTTCGACCGTCGCTGCCCTTCGGGAAAATCCCCCGGAACTCAATGCAGGCATAAACCACGGCCAGCAGCACCAGCATCAACCAGTGCAAAGTGACCGTGACGGTACTGTAGCGGTTTGCGGAATTTTTCCAGGGCATGCGGGTATCTCCAGTCATCAGGGTAAAGCGCTGTCTAGAGCAGCGTTGTGCTTGGACTGTAAGCCCGTTTCGTTGGGTTCGCATGAGGCAGATCAAGTTGACCTCATGAATTTATGATTCGCTCGCAGAATGTTCTTGTCATGCGGCCCGGGGGGAGCCAGTTTCTCGGCCAGGCCATGGGGTTCCTCAAGGCGTCATATCCGGTGGGTTCAAGAGCCAGTCAAATAGAAGGCTCACATCGTTGTCGCCCGGCGCCGAAGGGGGCGCCGATGAGGTGCCGCCGTCGTCCGGGCCGGGTTCGAGCAATCTTGCGCACAACACCGGCCGGTCGGGATCGCCGTCAAGGAAACTCACCAGTACCTCGCTGCCGCCCACCCATGAAGGGAGGTTGTCTGCTGCCAGGTGCGACACCGGCAGCGCTACGCCTTCGTCATCGCGACGCCAGAGGCTGACCATGATCTGGCCTTGTTTGTCAGGTATCGCGACCTGACCTGGCGGGCCAAGCACGTAGGCGAGGTGATAACCGGGTATGCATGGCTTGGGATGCTTGATGGGCGGTCGGTACACGGAAGACCAGGGGATCGCGCTGAACCGGTTACGGTAGTGCTTGGCCGCTGGCGTGTCCGGCAGGTTCCTCTGCAGGATGGAAAATTGCCGTCCACGGTGCCGGACCTCGGTAATCAGCCATTGATCATTGAACGTCGATACCGGATGCCCATCGATCTGTGCGATATGACCGCTGCGCATGGCCGATGAGGTGGTATGTCCGTGGATCTCCCGTTTTCGATAGCGCAAGCGTTCGAGACGCCGCCGGCCCGCCTGGAAACGGTGGGTTTTCGCGGGGTCGTCACGCATTCTTTCGTGCGTTGAATCCTGGCAGGACGGTAACGTGGGGTTGGTTTCTTCGGCCACTGCCCGATCACGAAACCCGTCGGGCGGCCCAGGGGGGATCGAATGATGGCGTTGATACAACCGCGTGATAGTGCCGCGCTTATCCGCCTCTGCGTGCGGGAGCAGTCCAGCCGACTGTAAAGGAAAACTCTTTGGGTCCTCCGCAAACACCAGGACATGGCCTTGAGGCGAGTGTTCGAAGTGGTAGTGAATGCCTTCCTCTTCGCATAAGCGCTGCAGCAGCGTCAGGTCGCTTTCCTCGTACTGGATGCAAAACGGGCGACGCGGATACTGCCCATTTGGCAGTTCGAAGCGATAGCTATGGGCAGGCAGTGCGTTGTCTTCCAGCAGGTTCTGCAAGATCTCTACGACACTGAGCCGATGAAAGATCCGCCGCCGCGGGCCTTGTTCCAACTGCTGGAGGTAAGGCACCAGCGTCATGCGATAACCAACGCGATGCGCAGAGCCCGCGGTCAGGCTGATGCTGTGCACAACGCCATGTATGACCGCCTGACCCTCCAGGCGCAGGAAGGCTGCTTGCCCCAGCAAAACGTCAGGACTGATCGGCGGCATCAGGCCAATCAGGTCGAGGTCGAAGCGGTACGGTTGATTGAGAGCTTCCCGACCGTGGAGCCTCAGGACCTGCAGGCGCATATCGCTTTGAATGATCGTCAGGCTGAAAGGGTGTTCCGTGTCGTTGCGCATCGCGGCACATCCTGGCTGAGGGAGAGAGTACAAAGGGTACGAAACCCCGGCGCGTGACGCTGTCCCCAAATCGCTATTTCAGAAACCCCCTACAACATGTTGTGAAAAAGTCGATGGGGCCGTCGCGATTTTTTGGTCGATCAGCCGGTTTAGGGCGTATAAACTTGCGCCACAGCGCCGGCCGGCAGATGTCTCGGCGCGTCAGACAAGAGAGTGAGTAATGGGCGCACAGTGGAAGGTTAAACACAAAGAAGCGGCTGCCAACGCCAAGGGGAAGATCTTCGGCAAACTGGTGAAGGAAATCACCATTGCGGCGCGAAACGGTGCCGATGTCGCCACCAACGCACACCTGCGGCTGGTGGTCGAGCAGGCCAAAAAGGCTTCGATGCCCCGCGAGACCCTGGAGCGTGCGATCAAGAAGGGTTCCGGCCAGCTTGGCGAAACCGTGCAATACCATCGTGTGACCTACGAAGGCTTCGCACCGCATCAGGTGCCGCTGATCGTTGAGTGCGTGACCGACAACATCAACCGTACCGTGGCGGAGATTCGCGTTGCGTTCCGCAAGGGCCAACTCGGCGCGTCGGGTTCGGTAGCCTGGGATTTCAACCATGTGGGCATGATCGAAGCCGCCCCTGACAGCCCCGAAGCTGATCCGGAAATGGCTGCCATCGAGGCCGGTGCCCAGGATTTCGAACCGGGCGAAGAAGGCGCGACATTGTTCATCACCGATCCCGCCGACCTCGATGCCGTGCAAAAGGCGTTGCCGGAGCAGGGCTTCACGGTGTTGTCCGCCAAGTTGGGCTATCAGCCGAAGAACCCGGTCAGTGGCCTGACCGACGAGCAGATGGCCGAAGTCGAGGCGTTCCTCGAAGGCCTCGACAATCATGACGACGTGCAGGACATGTTTGTCGGCCTGGCGGGTTAAGCCGAAGCCGCGGTGGTGAGGGAGCAAGCTCCCTCGCCACGCTAGCGCAGTAGACTTTCAATCTCGTCAAACCCCGGCCGCGCCAGCACATCCGGCTGGCAGCAGCGCGCCTCCAGATCCGTCAATCGTGCAAGATCCTCGATACCGAGGGCCGGCTCGATCCGCGTCAGCAACTCCCCCAGCAGAATCCCGAAGGCGCGCACCTCGATGCGTTGCAACGCGCGGGCCTGCCGGTCATCAATCGGGGCATGGAAAGACGCCGCGCCAAAATCCCCCAGCAAGCAATCGCCTTGGTCATTGCAGAGGATATTGTGGCCATAGAGATCCCCATGGGTGAGACCTCGCCGATGAAGGTGACCTGCCACACGGGCAATGCCTTGGGCGATGCGCACGGCCACATCGGCGCTCAGGCGCAGTTCATCGGGATAGACGTCACGCGTACAGGATTCCAGGCTCGGCAGCCCGGCCAAGTTGCGGTAGTCAGGGCCGATCAGGGCCATCACCAACCCTTCCTGCTGCTCAGGGTGACCGTTGACCTGACCCAACACCTCGATCAGGTTTGGATGCTTGCCAGCGGTGATGCACGCATGCATTTCATGCAGCGGCGAGCCATCGCTGGTCATCTGGCCTTTATAGAGCTTCACCGCGACGTCGCGCCCGGCCTGGCCTGGCGGTTGCCATAGCGCTTGGTGGATCACGCCCGATGCTCCTTCGCCCAATGACTGTTGCACGCTCAATTGCGACCAGTCGATCGGTGTGGCGACATGCAGCGCTTGGGCATCGGCTTCGGCTTCCAGTGGGTTATCGGCGTAGGCCAGCCAACTGAGACTCGGCATTTCCAACAACCACGACGGCAGCTCGGCCAGTTGATTGGCGGAAACACGCAGCAATTCGAGGCGATGACATTGTGCAAGGCTTTGCGGCAACTGCCGCAGGCGGTTGCCGGCCAGCATCAACTTTTGCAGGTGGGGACGGCGGCCCAGCTCCTCCGGCAGCTGGCTGATGCGGTTATCGGTCAGGATCAGCCAGCGCAGCAGGGGCGGCAAGGCTGCGCCGCTCACGCGCTCGATGCGGTTGGCCTTGAAGCCGACCATGGTCAATGCGCTGCAGCGGCCCAGGCATTCGGGCAGTTCGACGAAGCGATTATCCGAACAGAACAACACTCGCAGGCGAGTCAGGCGATGGAGATCCGCTGGCAACGTGTCGAGCTGGTTGTTGCTCAGGTCGAGGATTTCCAGCGAGTCCGCGAGATCGAAAATTTCCGGGGGAAACTCCGTCAGGCCGCATGACAGCTTCAGTCGGGTAATGCCCGATAGTTGGCCGGTTTGGAGTTGGGTGAGGGTGTGCATGGTGGAGATCGCTGTTATCAAGGGGCCGAGCGCAGGTGAAACCCGCGCAGGCCCGCATGATAAACAAAAAACGCAGCGGCAGCGGCCTAGCGCTCGATGCTGCGGTTCCAGCGTGCGTTCCAGGCCGGACGTTGTTCGTTGACCTGATCCCAATCCACCGCGATCGCGGTTTCCAGGTACTGCTTCATTGCTTCCACCTGGCCACGCGTCTTGTCGGTGGTCGGTGTGTTGGGGTTGGACGGAATCTGATCGCCTTCTTCCAGGGCGATGGCCTGGGCTTCGGGCGTCAGCAGGAACGCGGCGAGTTTTTGCGCGAGTTCAGGTTCGCTGTTCTGGGCGATGGCGCATTCGGCGACGTTCAGCACCACCGCGCCTTCCTTCGGTTGTGCGTATTCGACCGGCATGCCCTTGAGTTTCAACGCGGTGACCTGTGTCGGCGTCAGTGGGAACAGCGCCGCTTCGTCGGTCTGCAGCATCTCGGAGATTTTCGCCGAGCTGGGAATGTACTCCAGCACGTTGCGTCCGACCGTGTTCGGCCAGGCCTTGAAGCCTGGCTCGACGTCGGTTTCGCTGCCGCCCTGGATCCGGTTGAACATCAGGAAACCGTGCAGGCCGAAGGTGGACGAGGCCACGGATTGAAACACTACTTTGTCCTTGAACCGTGGGTCTGCCAGGTCCATCCACGAGGTCGGTGTGTTCCAGCCTTTTTCCTTGAACAGCCGCGTGTTGTAGGCGAGGCCGGTGACGCCGAGGCTGACGGCGACGGCCTGATCCTTGATGCGGCCCTTGGCCGGGATCTGCGCCAGGGGCGCGCTGTCCTGCAGCTTGTCGCACAGCCCCATGGCGATGGCGCGGTACATGATGCCGTCGTCCAGGAACATCACGTGCATCTGCGGATTGCCCTTGCTGGCCTGGACCTTGGCCAGGATATCGGCCGAAGTGCCCGGCACGATTACCACCTTGACGTTGTTGGCTTTCTCGAAGGCCGGCAGGACTTTGTCGGCGTACAGCCGCTCCATGGTGCCGCCGTTCATGCCCAGGTAAAGCGTCGGCTCGGCCAAGGCCTGGGTGACCGGGAGCAGCGCGCCCAGGCAAGCGGAGCCCAGCGAGCAGAAACCGAACAGTGCACTGCGTTTGACGTTATTCATTGGCGCGACCTTCCTCTATCAAGCAACGGAGATGGAGTGAAACCGGGTGATTGAAAACGCATCCAGCGGCGTGGACGAGGCCCCGCTGCAGATGATTTCGGTGAGCGCCTGGCCCACCGCCGGGCCGATCTGGAAGCCTGCGCCGGCAAAGCCGAACGCGTGCAGGAGACCGGGTTGGATGCTGCTGGGGCCGATCACCGGTTGGCGATCGGGCAGGTAGCCTTCGGTGCCGCTCCAGGTGCGGATCGCCTGGGCGCCCTTCAGGAAGGGATAGAGTTCGACGGCCTGGCGCAGGATCTCGATGACCGCGCTCTGGCCGGGACGGGCGCGGGCATCGTCCAGCGCAAAACCCTGGCCGCCGCCCAGTACGCAATTGCCCCGGGCGACTTGTCGGGCATAGATGCCGCCGCCCTCGACGCCGGTGCTGGCGTCCATCACCACCGGCAGCGGCTCGGTCACCAGCATCGCCGGATGCCCGGCGTGCATGGGCACTGCTTCGCCAAACTGCGCGGCGAAGCGGCTCGCCCAGGCCCCGGCGCAGTTCAGCAGCCAAGGTGCGCGGAATTCGACATCGGTTTCGGTGCGCACGGCAAAGCACTGGCCGTCGTGCGTCACTTGGTTGACCGGACACTGTTCGTGCACCTGCGCGCCATGCCTGCGGGCCGCCTGGGCAAATGCTGGCGAGACCAGGCGTGGATTCGCATGACCGTCATCCGGACACAGCGAGGCGCCGAGCGCGACGGTGCCGACCCACGGAAACCGCCTGCGCAATTCGTCGCGATCCAGCAGTTGCAAATCGAGGCCAAAGCCCTGGCTGTTGGCGGCATAGTCATGCAACGCACGCAAGTCATCGAGACTGCGAGCCAATTTCAAATGGCCGCTGCGCTGATACTCGCCGTCGATGCCGATCAACTGCGGCAATTGCCCCCAGATCTCATGCGCCCGTTGCGACAGCGGCAGTTGCGACAACGGACGGCCCTGGCGCCGCACGCCACCGTAGTTCACACCGCTGGAATGCGAGCCGCAGAAGTCCCGCTCCAGCAGCGCCACGCGACGGCCGGCCTTGCTCAGGAACAACGCCGCCGAGGCGCCGACGATGCCGCCACCGATGATCACCGCATCGACCTCGATCATGGCTCGACCTCCAGGCCAAACGGCACGGGTTTGACTGGCGCCTGTGCTCGCAGGCGACCGATGTCCCGTACGGCGCGGCCACTTTCATGGGCGATGATTTCTGCCGCCGCCGCACCGCACATCCGCCCCTGGCAGCGGCCCATGCCGACCCGGCAATGAGCCTTGACCCGGTTGATCTCCCAGTGACCTTCGCCCACCACCTGGCGGATATCTCCGGCGCTGACTTCTTCGCAGCGGCAGATCATCAAGTCGTCAGTCGTGCGACTCGCCCAATCCTCGGGAAAGGCAAAGGCCCGCTCCAGGCCCTGGCGGAAATGGCCGATGCGTTCGAGGGACTGTTCCAGCTGGGCGCAACGTTGCGGATCGACTCGGTAACCGAGGTCTTCGAGCAGCGCCAGGGCCGCCCGCTCTCCGGCCATTTCGGCGGCGTCGGCCCCCATGATCCCGGCGCCGTCTCCGGCCAGGTAGACACCGGCCGAGCGGCTGCGTCCGGCGCTGTCGCGTTGCGGCAGCCAGGCACGGTTGAGCGGGCTCCAGGCAAATTCACAGCCCAGCAGATCGGCCAGTTGGGTTTCGCTGCGCAAGCCATGGGCGAAGGCGACAGCATCACAATCGAGGGTGCGCTCGGTTTTTTTGCTGCGCCATTTCAACGATTGCACCCGACGCGCACCGTCGATGCGCCCGAGGCTGGCGCCTTGATGTACTGGGATTCCATGAGTCGTCAGCCAGGCGCGGTAATAGAGGCCTTTGGCGAGCGTGGCCGGTTGCGCGAGCAGACCGGGCAGGGCGCGAATCTGGGCGCTCAACGGCGAGCTGTCGAGCACGGCAACGACGTTGGCACCGGCCTTGGCGTATTGGTACGCCACCAGGTAGAGCAGGGGCCCGCTGCCGGCGAACACCACTCGCTCGCCGATGGCGCAACCCTGGAACTTCAGGGCGATCTGCGCCGCGCCCAGGCTGTAGACACCGGGAAGCGTCCAGCCAGGCACCGGCAAAATCCTGTCGGTGGCGCCCGTTGCGACGATCACGCTGGCGTAGTCCAGGCGAGCGGCGCGACCCTCGTGCAAGGTGTCCAACTGACCGGCTTCGGCGTTCCATACCAGCGTGTCGGGACGGTAATCGAGCTGCTTGCGCAGCTCCTCCAGCGTCTGGTGGATAGCGTTGGCCTTTGCTGCTTCGAAGCCATACAGCTTGTCCGCCGGCCGGGTGAAGTTGGCGGGCTGGCGCCGGTAGATCTGCCCGCCACCGCGCGCGGCTTCATCCAGCAGGACCGGATAGAGGCCATGGGCGACAAGGGTTTGCGCGGCGCGGATACCGGCGGGGCCGGCGCCGATGATGACGATAGGTTTCATACCTGGCGCCCCGGTTCGCGACTGATCTGCTGGCCGGCTTCGAGCATTGTCGAGCAAGCGCGCACGCGGCGGCCGTCGCCCAGGCGGACCCAGCAATCCTGGCACGCGCCCATCAGGCAGAAGCCGGCACGGGGCTCTGCGCTGAAATCGCTGCCACGCAGGTGTTCGCTGCAGGTCAGCACGGCGGTCAGCACGGTATCGCCCAGCAAGCCGCTGGCCGGTTCGCCGTCGAGCATGAAGTCCAGGGCCGGGCGATCGCTTTCGGCCAGTCGTTTCAGCAGAGCCATGGCGCCCTCATTGTTTGCCTACCAGGACCCGATCCAGGCCATAGACCCGGTCGAGCAGAATCATCGTCAGCGCGGTCAGCGCGATCACCAGCGCCGACACCGCCGCCATCATCGGATCGATGGATTCGGTGGCGTAGACGTACATGCGTACTGGCAAAGTCTGCGTGGCCGGCGAGGTGACGAAGATCGACAGCGTGACTTCATCGAAACTGTTGATGAACGCCAGCAGCCAGCCTCCGGCTACCCCTGGCAGGATCATCGGCAAGGTGATCTGCCTGAACAGCGTGAAGCGACCAGCCCCCAATGACTGCGCGGCTTGCTCGGCGCTGCGATCCAGGCCGATGGCCGACGCCAGTACCAGGCGCAGCACATACGGCGTGATCACCAGCACATGGGCGAAGATCAGCCAGCTGAAATTGCCATTCACGCCCATCAGTGCGAACAGCCGCAGCAGCGCGACGCCCAGCACCAGATGCGGAATGATGATCGGTGACAGGAACAGGCCGTTGAAAAAGTCCCGGCCAGGGAATTCCAGCCGGGTGATCGCCAACGCCGCCGGCACGGCGATCAGGGTCGCCAGCGAGGCCGCGCTGAACGCCAGGATCAGGCTGTTGTAGAACGCATCGACAAAGTCCGCGCGTTCGAAAACGGCGCGAAACCAGCGCAGGGAAAATTCCGTAGTGGGCAGGCTCAAGGTGTTTTCCGGCGTGAAGGCGACGAGGCAGACCACCACCAGCGGCGCCAGCATGAACACCACCACCAAGGCATGAAACAACAGGGCGAAAGGACCGTTCCTGGACATGAAGAATTACCCCAATGACTTCTTGTAGCGGCCTTCGATCATGCGGTTCCAGGACAGCATGATCAGCAGGTTGAGCAGCAACAGCGCGACGGCGATGGCGGCACCCATCGGCCAATTCAGTTCCGACAGGTATTGGTCGTAGATCAGCGTGGCGACCATCTTCAAGCGACGCCCGCCGAGCAGGCCGGGAATGGCGAACGAACTGGCGGCGAGGCCGAACACGATCAACGTGCCGGACAACACGCCAGGCATGATCTGTGGCAGCACCACCTTGCGGATCACGGTGAATTGGCTCGCGCCCAGGGACAGGGCGGCCTGTTCGGCGGCTGGATCGAGTTTTTGCAGTGAGGTCCACACCGGAATGATCATGAACGGCAGCATTACGTGCACCAGCGCGATGACCACCGCGAACGGGGTGTAGAGCAGTTTCATCGGCGAGCCGCCAAGGGCTTGCAGCGTCTGGTTGACCAGGCCATCGGCGCCGAGGAGCAAGCTCCAGCCGAACGCTCGTACCACCACCGAGATCAGCAACGGCGTGAGGATCAGGATCAGGAAGATTGAACGCCACGGCGCACCCATCCGGCTGAGAATGTAGGCCTCGGGTACACCGATCACCACGCACAGCAGCGTGGTCAGGGCACTGATCCAGAAGGTGCGCAGGAAGATTTCGTAGAAGTACGGGTCGCCCAACAGGCTGGTGTAGTGCTCGAAGGTGTACGCCTCGCTGTTGATGCCCGAGCCGTAGTCGAAGACGTTGAACGACAGCACCAGCGTCAGGCCGAGGGGAATCACCAGCAGGCCCAGGTACAAGGCCAGCGCCGGCGCGGACATCCAGTAGCCTTGGCGACCGCGCTTCATGGCGTCGAGCAGCTTCATGCCAGCACCTCGTCGGCGCTCAACACCCGCAGCAACGCCGGATCCCAGTCCAGGCCGACGGCGGTGCCTTCGGCCAGGGGCGCCGAGCCGTCGTTGCGCCGCACTACGCTGAGTTCGCCCAGGCTGGTGGAGACGCCGTAAAGCCATTGGCTGCCGAGAAAAAAACGGTTGGTGACGGTGCCTTGCAGCCGTCCCGAGCCGGAGTCGCACAGATCGATTTTTTCCGGGCGCAGGCTCAAGGTCAGCTCGCCTTTACCTGCGCTGCTGGCTTGCACGATTCCGGCGCTGTCACGTTCGCCGGGCAGCAGGTTGGCCTTGCCGACGAAGCCGGAGATGAACTCGGTGCGCGGGTGTTCATAAAGAGTGTAGGGCGCGTCGATCTGGGTGATACGGCCGGCCTGCATGACCACGACCCGATCGCTGATCGACAGCGCCTCGGATTGGTCGTGTGTGACCATCAGCGTGGTGATGCCGACTTCGCGCTGGATACGACGGATTTCGAACTGCATTTCTTCGCGCAGGTTGGCGTCGAGGTTGGACAGCGGCTCGTCGAGCAGCAACACCGGAGGCTCGATGACTAGCGCGCGGGCCAGTGCCACTCGCTGGCGCTGGCCGCCTGAAAGCTCTCGTGGGTAACGCTCGGCATGCCGGTCCAGGCGCACCAGCTTGAGTACGCGATCAACCCGCGACTGCAACTCGGCGCCGGGTACTTTGCGCATGCGCAAGCCGAAGGCGACGTTGTCCTTCACGGACATGTGGGGAAACAGCGCGTAACTCTGGAACACCACGCCCAGGCCTCGGCTGGCGGGCTTGGCGTGGGTGATGTCGCGCCCATCCAGCAGGATGCGGCCGCTGCTGGCTTCGACGAAGCCGGCAATCATCTGCAGGGTGGTGGTCTTGCCGCAACCGGACGGCCCCAGCAGGGAGACGAATTCGCCTTTCTCCACCGAGAGGTTGGTGGCGACCACGGCGTCCAGTTCGCCATAACGTTTGCTCAAGTCTTGAAGTTGCACGAAAGCCATGACTGCGCTCCACCTGAGATTGTTATGCGTCGCCGCGAGGCGCGCTTTTTTGTATGGGCAGATACGAAAGGATGTCGCGGGGTGCGTTGGCGCTCGATTTCAAGTCGGCTGCCGCTGTTGTTCGAATCGCCCCTGTCTGGACGCAGAGTAGGACGAAGAATAGGATGGGCTCAACAGACTATTTCACTGAAGCGATGATTATTTTCATATTCATTCAGTGAGTAAATTATTTTAAGAGAAACTATATGTCGGATTCCACTGATCGGAATATTGATAAGGGTGAAGTTGGGGTCGGCTCGGTCTCCCGGTTGTTTGCCGTGCTGCGGAGCCTGGGCGAGACCGCTGAGGGGGGAGAGCGCGTCACGCAACTTGCCCAACGCATCGGTCTTTCCCAGCCCACCACGCACCGCTTGCTGCGCAACCTGATGGATGAGGGCATGGTCGAGCAGGATGCGCGCAGCAAACGCTACCGCTTGAGCCTGGATTTCTTTGCCCTGGCCGCCCGCGCCGGCAACACCGGCAATCTGCGGGAGTTGGCCAGGCCTGCGATGTTGCGGTTGTCAGCGTCGCTGGGGGATTCGCTATTTCTGCTGGCACGTTGTGGCTTCGACGCGATCTGCCTGGATCGCAGCGAGGGGCCGTTTCCGATCCGTACATTCACCGGCGACATCGGCGGCCGGGTGGCCTTGGGCGTGGGGCAGGGCAGCCTGGCGATCCTGGCGTTCCTGCCAGAGGAAGAGCGTGACACGGTGATTCAATACAACTTGCCGCGGCTCAAGGATTTTCATCTGTACGACGAGGTCTTCCTGCGCACGGAAGTGGAAAACGTCCGCACGCTGGGTTATGCCGGGCGCAACACCGGTGTGCTGCAAGGCATGGCCGGGGTGGCCGTGCCTATTCTCGATCGCGAAGGTCGGGCGGTGGCGGCGTTGAGCGTGGCGACGATCAGCGACCGGCTCGGGCCGGATCGCTTGCCGACGGTGGTGGAAATGCTCCAGCGCGAAGCCGCCCTGATCGGACCGCGAATCAACCCGTTCGACCCGCTGCTGCGCAGGCCTTCGCAGGTGTTCGGGCAGGGCTGAATGAAGTCTTCCGGACTGTTGCAGGGGACAGGTGTTGTCAGAAGTCCAGGGTCTGCTTGAGCGTCTGCGCCGCCGGCGTATCGCTTGGGATGACCATCGCATAGTTGTACCCAGGTCCGGACCAGTATTCGGCCTGGAGTTCACCGTCACGCCGGCTGCCACGGGGCAGCAGGAAATTTCTCGGGCCTGGTGGGCGGATATAGAAGCTGATCTTCTGCCCGCTGGCATCCTGATAGACCACCATCGCAGCCGCGCCTTGATCGGTGCTGAGCAATCGTCCGCTGACCGGTTTGAAACCCGCTCTCGTGAGGTCCGGCAAGCGGTCGGCCTGGGTGAAATAGCGATCCAGCCAACCTTGCATATCCTGCTCGTCGCCCGACTGGTAGTCGGCGGGCAAGACGCCTTGCTGGGCAATCAATCGATACGCCTGCAGGGCGTCAGCCATGGGCGCTGCGGCACTGAGGAGGGTCATTTGCCGGGCGTGCCAGCCACCGAAGCCACCGACTCCCATTGCCACTACCAACACCGCCGCGTTGGCCAATTGGCGGTGGGTTCGATGCCTGAGGCGTTCACGGATGGTCGCCGGATCCAGGTTCGGATTGGCGGGCTGGTGCAACGCTGCGCTCAGGGTCGTGCGCAGGTGCTGCGCGTCCTGCCAGGCTCGCACGCGCTTGGCCGCGGCAGGGTGGTTGGCCAGGTAAGTCTCCACTTGCTGCCGGTCGGCTTCGCTCAGTTGATGATCGACGTAGGCGTGCAAGTCGTTGTCGCTGGGGGGCATGCTGATCATTTGAGTATTCGCAGGGCAGGGCGGGCGATTTCGCCGTCGCTGAGTTGACGCAAGGCCTGGCGGGCGCGTGACAGGCGCGACATCACGGTGCCGGTCGGTACGTCCAGGATGTCGGCCACTTGCTGGTAGCTCAAGCCTTCCACCGATACCCACAGCAGTAGCGCGCGCTGTTCGGCAGGTAGCTGATCGAAAGCCTGGAGTGACGATTGGGCAATGACGCTGCGCTCGGCGGACGGATGAGCATCGTCGCGCCCGGTGAAGAACTCCAGCATGCGCGCGTACCGTCTTGAACGACGATGGGCATCGAGGAACTGCCGGTAGAGAATCGAGAACAGCCAGGCCCGCAAATCACCGTCCACACGCTTGTCGTTCCATTTCGACAAGGCCCGTTCCAGGCAAGCCTGGACCAGGTCATCGGCATTGCTGGGGTTGCGTGTCAGCGACACGGCAAAACGTCGTAGCCGTGGGATGAGCAGGCGCAGTTGGTCGTCGAGTTCGTTCATGAGCCGGTGGCTTCGCTGGGCAGTGACTGCGTTGGATGGGAAGACGATCCGGGAGCCAGATTATTCCAGCGAAGGAAAAATAAATATGGAGCGTGGGAATAAACCCGTTGGGCTTTCGTCTGACGGGTCCTTTCCACAAACGGCCTTGTGCCTTGGAGTCTCCCAATGGTTGACCCTTCTTCTGAACGCCAGCGGCCGTTGAGCGCCGCCAGCCTGACATTGCGCCTGACGGCCATTGCGGTAGTCGTTGCTGCGTTGGCCGGGGCGTTTGCCTACGTCAATGGCACGCTCGACCCACAACGCCTGACTCCCAAGGCCTTGGTCAATGTCCTCGAAACGAATAATGGGGCTCACCCCGGGTTCCGACGCAATCACTCCAAAGGCGTCTGCGTTGCCGGCTATTTTGAAAGCAGTGGCGAGGCCCGCGCCTACTCCAGCGCAGGGGTGTTCAATGAGCCGCGCACGCCGGTGGTTGGCCGCTTTGCGCTGCCGAGCGGTAACCCCTACGCACCGGACGGCAGTGTGCCGATCCGGAGCCTGGCGTTGCGTTTTACCCAGGCCGACGGACAGCAATGGCGCACGGGTATGAACAGCATGCCGGTGTTCCCCGTGGCTACGCCAGAGGCCTTCTATCAGTTTCAACAGGCCCAGTCGCCGGACCCGGCCACGGGCAAGCCAAACCCCGCGGCAGTGCCGGCATTCTTCGCCGCGCATCCCGAGGCAGTGCCGTTCCTGCAATGGATCAAGACGGCCAAGCCTTCGGCCAGCTATGCCACTGAAACCTACAACGGCATCAATGCGTTCTACCTGGTTGGCCCAGGCGGACAACGCCAGGCAGTGCGTTGGGGCGTGGCACCCATGAGCCAGGACGCGGCGGATGCGACCCCACCCCAAGGCGCCGACTTTCTCGAACAGGACCTGACCAAACGCTTGGCTGCCGGGCCACTGCGCTGGCAGCTGAATATCACCTTGGCCAACCCTGGCGATCCGGTCAACGACGCCAGCAAGGCCTGGCCCGCCGACCGCAAGGTGCTCAACGCCGGTACCCTGGTGTTGGAGCGCGCCCAGGCGCAGGACAACGGCGATTGCCGTGACATCAACTATGACCCGCTGATCCTGCCCAGCGGAATCGAAGGCTCCGATGATCCGCTGTTGGCCGCGCGTTCGGCTGCCTACGCCAGTTCGTATCTGCGCCGTACCAGCGAAGTCAGCCAGTTGCCCGCCATTCAGGAGTCCCGTCCATGAACGCCCCTCGACATTTTGCGCCGCTGGCTCGGCTGCTGCATTGGCTGATGGCCCTGATGGTCATTGCCATGTTGTTCATCGGCGCTGGCATGGTCGCCTCGGTGTCTGAGCGCCATGCGTGGTTGCTCCAACTGCACAAGCCCCTGGGCATCGCTATCTTGCTATTGGTGATTTTGCGCCTGCTGGTGCGCTTCACTACGCAGGTACCACCGCTGCCGGCCGACCTTCCGGGCTGGCAGGCTTTGGCGGCCAAGGCTTCGCATGTCTTGTTGTATGCCCTGATGCTGGTGCTGCCGCTGTTGGGCTGGGCCATGATATCGGCGGCGGGAGACCCGGTGATGCTCAGCGAATCGCTTCGGTTGCCTTCCATCCTGCCCGCGGATGCCCAGACCTTTGCACTGTTGCGCAAGGCTCATGGCTACCTGGCTTACCTGTTGTTCCTGACGGTGCTGGTGCATCTGGCGGCGGCGCTGTTTCACGGGTGGGTGCGCCGGGATGAGGTGTTGGACAGCATGTTGCGGGGCAGGGACTAACCGTACGACCCGTGGCGAAAGAACAAGCTCTATCGCCACGAGTACCGGGGTGTTGGCTCGTCAACGCAACTCGTCGACCATGGATTCGAGGGTGCTTAACACGTCCTTGCCCAGTTGCATCGAACGTTTGCCTGACCAGCCGGTGCGTGGGGCCGGATGGTCGTCGTGGTCCTTGAACGGCATTTCCAGGGTCAGGGACAGGCAGTCGTATTTCTGGCCGACGGCATTGCAGGCCAAGGTCATATTGGCCTGGCCTGGTTCGTCGCGCATGTAGCCGTGGGCGGTCTGGAAATCTTTGGTCTGGCGTTTGAGGTGGCTGCGAAAACGTTCTTCGAGTTCGGCGATGCGCGGCGTGTAGCCGGGGTTTCCTTCGCAACCTGCCGTGAACACGTGGGGGATTTCTTCGTCGCCATGAGCGTCCAGGAACGCATCGACGCCATACTTTTCCATTTGCTGCTGTACGAAAAATACTTCAGGGCTGACTTCCGGGCTGGCGCTCTGCCAAGCCCGATTCAGGTCTTGCCCCATCGCGTTGGTGCGCAGGTGGCCGTGGAACGCGCCGTCGGGATTCATATTGGGCACCAGGTACAGATCGGCCTTGGCCAGCAACCGGTTCAGTTGGGCATCGTCCTGGTGCTGGAGGCGTTCGATGATGCCTTCCATGAACCATTCGGCCATGTGTTCACCGGGGTGTTGCTGCGCGATGATCCAGATTTTCCACCGTCCTTCTGCACCACTGCCCTTGCGCAGCAATTGAATGTCGCGGCCTTCGACGCTTTTGCCAGTCGCCAGCAGTTCGGTACCGGCCTTGTGCTGCGCTTGTTCGATCAGCCAATCGTGGCGGCCGCGGCTGTAAGGTTCGAAATAGGCAAACCAGGCGTGAGGTTGTTCGGCTTCCAGGTAAAAGCGCAGGGCATCGCCTTCAAATTGGGTAGGAATACGGAACCAGTTGACGTGGTCATAGGAAGCGACAGCCTGGTAGCCGGTCCATGCCTTGTTGTAGGAGGACTGGCTGGCATTGAGCAGCCGGAAGGAATATTCCTGGCCGACGTGCAAGCCGCTGGCCTTGAAGTGGAACCACTGGAAATGGGCGCTGCGGGTGTCGGGTCTGATCTTCAGCAACGATTGCAAGGGATTGCTGACGTCCACCACCTCAATGTTGCCGCTGTCGAAACTGGCGCTGATATCAAAGGAAGATTTAGCCACGGTCACGATTCCTGCCTGGGATTTTCATGACCGTTACTTTACACGCAAGGAAGGGAAAACCGGGATGATTTGCTGCCGAGGAAAGGGGGCGTCCTCCCTGGACGCATTAGCAGGTTAGGGGGTCGTTGACTGATTCTCAAGTGCTGCCTGTCGATCATTTCCTACCGACGCAGCACAGGGCGTTTTTAAACGAATGTGCGTTTGCTATCATCGCCGACACCGAATTTAGCGACACCTAAAGACTTCATTAGCCTGAAGCCATAAGCCGAAAATCGGCAAAAAAAAGACCCGGCAAAAAGCCGGGTCAAAAACCGTGATTAGCCTGATGAGGAGATATTCCAGAAGTCCGACCAAGGTCTTCTGGCCTATCGACTGATCTCGCGATCAGTTGATGCAATAATAATCATTATCATTTGCAAGTCAAATGTTTTTATTGCACCTATTGGAAATTATTTCCCATGGTCCGCATGCGGACCCTCTCCAGGCGTTACGCCGAGCGAGTGGGGTAACCGTCCAGGGACCGATCGAGCATGACCTTGACCAGGTCGATCATGTGCACCACCGAAAATGCCAGGTCGCGGCTCGGGCCGCTGAGGCGGCTGGCTGATTCCTGGGCGGTAGCGGCTGCGCAGCGCAGCAGGTCGCAGGCATGGACCAGGGCTTCCTCCCCGCTGATGTTGCGGTTCACGTCGAAGAAACGATGTTCCGCCTGGGCGTCCGCAATACCCGGTTTCAAGTAATAGTCCAGGGCGCGTTTGGCCGCAGGGCAATCCTGAAGCGAGGGGAAATGGCCGTCTGGAAGGAGGGCGGGCTCGTCTTTGTTGGGCTTGTCCATGGTGTCGAGTTGCTCCGTGTTGGTATGAGATCCTGAATCCCAGCTTAGTACGCATCGTAATTGTGACGACGATTTAAATACTACAATTTGTGTTTTGATGGGCGTGGTCATCCACGTATCGTGCCGTTCATGGATAAATGGATAGAGTTGGTCAAGGCCAAGATGAAGGAGCTGCACATCACTCAAGTGGTGCTTGCAGAACGTTTGGGGATGTCCCAGGGCGGTGTCGGCCATTGGCTGACCAAGCGTCGGCAACCCAGTCTTGAAGACATGAACAGGGTGCTTCAGGAGCTCGGACTCGAGTTCCTGGAAGTGGCAATGGTGATCCGCGAACCAGACACCTCCACTGACGAAGGCATGGCGCTGGCGCAGAAGTACAACCCGTACTTCCGCTACCCGGTCAACGACTGGCATGACATCGGCGCGGTCCGCGAGGGCGACTTGGTCGAATACCAGCCGCCGCGCTACGAGCTGACGGACTACCATGCCCAGGGAGACGCTTTCTGGCTGGTCGTGGTGGGTGACGCGATGACCGCGCCGAGCGGGCTGAGCATCCCCGAAGGCATGTCGATCCTGGTTGATCCTGCCATCGAGGCGGAGCCCGGCAAACTGGTGATCGCCCAACTGCCCGGTAGCAGCGATGCGACTTTTCGCAAACTGATCGAAGAGAGCGGCCAGCGTTATCTGGTCCCGCTCAATCCTACTTACCCGAAAACCCTGTACACCGAGCAATGCCGCATTATCGGCGTGGTTGTGCAGGCAACCATCAGGTTCTGAAGCGTATCGGCCCGGGATACGGGCCGATGCCTATTCTTCCAGTGCCACCAGCGCGCTGCCCTCGCTGACCATCTCACCTTCCTGGCAATACAGCGCCTTGATCACGCCAGCCTTGGGCGCGCGGATGCTGTGCTCCATCTTCATGGCTTCAAGCACCACCAACTGCGTGCCGGCTTCCACCGTTTGACCTGCTGTCACCAGCACCCGGACGATGCTGCCGTTCATGGGGGCGAGCAGGCCGCCCTGGTGGTTGTGGCTGGCTTCGGCGGCGGCTGAGGGGTCGTAGGAATCGATGCGATGCAGATCGCCTCCCCATTGCAAATAAAGGCTGTCACCCTGGCGAATAGCCCGATGGCTGCGACGCAGACCGTTGCGTTCGATGACCAGATGCTCGCCCTTGAGCTCGGCACAACGGGTGGTAACGTCGATCGTCACCGCCCGATCCTGGCCGTCACAGCTCAAATGCAGGGTGGTTTCCCTGGGCAGTCCCAGGCGCAGCCCGGTGTTATCGGCCCAAGGAGAATTGAAGTCATCAGCGCGAACACGTGATGTCATGCCCGAGGCAAAGGCATGGGCCGCCGCATACCAGAAGTCGTCGTCCAATTCGCCAGGTTCAGGCAGTAATTGCGCCTGGTGGCGTGGGATAAATCCGGTATCGAGCTGCGCCGCTGCAAAGGCCGGATGGCCGACGATGCGCCGCAGAAAGCCGATGTTGGTCCTGAGGCCACCGATGGCGAACTCGTCCAGCATGGCCAGCAACCGTAGACGGGCCTGTTCACGGTTTTCACCCCAGGCGATCAGCTTGCCCAGCATAGGGTCGTAGAAGGACGAAATCTCGTCACCTTCCTCGACACCGCTGTCGACCCGTCGACCTTCGCCCCCAGCAGATTCGCGGTATAACGCCAGGCGACCGGTGGCGGGGAGGAAATCGTTGGTCGGATCCTCGGCGTAGAGCCGCACCTCGATGGCATGGCCCTGTAACGGAACTTGCTCTTGCGTGATGGGCAGCCGCTCGCCCTGGGCCACGCGGATTTGCCAGGCCACCAGGTCGAGGCCTGTGATCGCTTCGGTGACGGGATGCTCGACCTGCAGCCGGGTGTTCATCTCCATGAAGAAGAACTCGCCCCGCGAATCCAGCAGGAACTCCACCGTGCCCGCGCCGACATAACCGATGGCCTGGGCGGCGCGCACGGCGGCCTCGCCCATTGCCCGGCGCAGCGCCGGACTGAGGCCGGGAGCGGGCGCCTCCTCGACGACTTTCTGATGCCGGCGCTGGATCGAGCAATCGCGTTCGTTGAGGTACAGGCAGTGGCCGTGTTGATCGGCGAACACCTGGATTTCCACGTGGCGCGGCTTGAGCAGGTATTTTTCCACCAGCATGCGCGCGTCGCCAAACGACGATTGCGCTTCGCGCTGCGCCGATGCCAGTGCTTCGGCCAATTGGTTGACGTCTTCAACGACCTTCATGCCCTTGCCGCCGCCGCCCGCGGTCGCCTTGAGCAGCACTGGATAACCGATGCGTTCAGCAGCGGCGCGGAAGGTTTCCAGGTCCTGGGCTTCACCGTGGTAGCCGGGCACCAGTGGCACGCCGGCGGTTTCCATCAAGGCCTTGGCGGCGGATTTGCTGCCCATGGCGTCGATGGCCGAGGCAGGAGGGCCAAGGAAGATCAGCCCGGCTTTTTCGATAGCCCTGGCAAACCCGGCATTCTCGGAAAGAAAACCGTAGCCAGGGTGGATGGCCTGTGCACCGCTGGCCTGGGCTGCGGCGATCACTTTGTCGATTTGCAGGTAGCTGTCGGCGGCCTTGCTTCCACCCAGGTCGACCCGGATATCGGCTTCACGGCAATGGCGCGCGTCACGGTCCGTGGCACTGTGCACGGCAACGGTGGTCAGGCCCATGGCCTTGGCTGTGCGCATGACGCGGCAGGCGATTTCACCCCGGTTGGCGACCAGTAACGTAGTGAGGGCAGGGGCGCTCATTGACGCGGCTCCTTGTTGTTCGACTCGGTTTGCCAGCCAGGTGCGCGCTTTTGCAGGAACGCCCGGAGGCCCTCCTGGCCTTCAGGGCTGACACGTATCCGGGCGATGGCGTTTTCGGTGTAGCGGCGTAGCGCAGGCGTGAGCGCACCGTTGCCGACTTCACGCAGCAACTCCTTGCTGGCGCGCATGGCCGCTGGACTGTTGAGCAACAGATTGTCGATCCATTGCCCGAGCTGATCGTTCAACGCCTCGGCCGGGTAACTTTCCGACAGCAAGCCGATTTCTTTCGCACGTTGCCCGCCGAAGCGTTCGGCCGTCAGGGCGTAACGTCGCGCCGCGCGCTCACCGATGGCCTGCACCACGAACGGACTGATCACCGCCGGGGCCAGGCCGATGCGCACTTCCGACAGGCAGAACTGCGCTTCGTCGGCACCGATGGCCATGTCGCAGGCGCTGATCAGGCCCAGCGCTCCGCCAAACGCCGCACCCTGGACGACCGCCAAGGTAGGAATCTTCAACTTGGCGAGGTTGTACATCAGCTCCGCCAGTTCCCGGGCATCGTCCAGGTTGGTGTGGTAATCGAGCTCGGCGGACTGCTGCATCCAGGCCAGGTCGGCGCCGGCGCTGAAGTGTTTGCCACGACCGCGGAGCAACAGAAAACGCAGGGTTGGATCGCTGCCGACCTCGTCCAAGGCGAGAATCAACTCGCGGATCATCTCGGCGTTGAAAGCGTTGTTTTTCGACTCGCGGCTGAGCCACAGGGTGGCAAAGCCGCGAGGGTCGGTGAGCAGTTCGAGCGTGTTGTAATGATTCATGGGCATTTTCCAGGTCACATCCTGAACACGCCGAAGCGGCTCGGTTCGATGGGCGCGTTCAGCGACGCGGACAGGGCCAGCCCCAGCACGTCGCGGGTTTGCGCCGGGTCGATGACGCCGTCGTCCCACAGTCGCGCGCTGGAATAATAGGGGTGTCCCTGTTCTTCATATTGATCGAGAATCGGTTGCCTGATTTCGGCTTCCTGGCTGGTGCTGAAGGGCTGGCCGCTGCGTTCGGCCTGTTCGCGCTTGACCTGCACGAGTACGCCGGCAGCTTGCTCGGCACCCATCACGCCGATCCGCGCGTTCGGCCACATCCACAGGAAGCGCGGGTCATAGGCGCGACCGCACATGCCGTAGTTCCCAGCGCCGAAACTGCCGCCGATGATCACCGTGAATTTCGGCACCCGGGCGCAGGCCACTGCGGTCACCAATTTTGCGCCGTGCTTGGCGATGCCGCCGGCTTCGTATTTCTGCCCGACCATGAAACCGGTGATGTTTTGCAGGAACAGCAACGGGATCCCGCGCTGACAGGCCAGTTCGATGAAGTGCGCGCCTTTCTGCGCGGCCTCGGCGAACAGGATGCCGTTGTTGGCGAGGATGGCGATCGGATACCCATGCAAATGGGCGAAGCCGCACACAAGGGTCGTTCCGAACAGCGCCTTGAATTCATCGAACACCGAGCCGTCCACCAGCCGCGCAATGACCTCCCGCACATCGAACGGTTGTTTTGCATCGGCTGAAACCACACCGTAGAGCTCGTCGCACGAATACAACGGCGCGATCGGCGCGCGCTGCTGCACATCGCCAAGCTTGCGCCAGTTGAGGTTGGCCACGCTGCGACGGGCCAATGCCAGGGCATGCTCGTCGCTGTCGGCATAATGGTCGGCTACCCCGGAAATCTTGCAGTGCACATCGGCGCCACCCAGGTCTTCGGCGCTGACCACTTCGCCGGTCGCTGCTTTTACCAAGGGCGGGCCGGCGAGAAAAATCGTCGCCTGCTGGCGGACCATGATCGCCTCGTCCGCCATCGCCGGCACGTAGGCGCCGCCCGCCGTGCAGGAGCCCATGACCACGGCAATCTGGGGGATGCCTTGGGCACTCATGTTGGCCTGGTTGAAGAAGATCCGACCGAAATGCTCTCGGTCGGGAAACACTTCGTCCTGGCGCGGCAGGTTCGCGCCGCCGGAGTCCACCAGGTAAATGCACGGCAGGCGGTTCTGTTGGGCGATGGCCTGGGCCCGCAAGTGTTTTTTCACCGTCAGGGGATAATACGAACCGCCTTTGACCGTCGCGTCATTGGCGACGATCATGCATTCGATGCCTTCCACGCGACCGATGCCGGCGATTACCCCGGCCGCCGGCACGTCTTCGCCGTACACTTCGTAGGCCGCCAGTGGGCTGATTTCGAGAAAGGGCGAACCCGGGTCCAGCAAGCGATTGATGCGCTCGCGTGGGAGCAGTTTGCCCCGGGAAGTGTGCCGCTCCTGTGCCTTGGGGCCCCCACCTTGCTGGACATGAGCGAGCAAGGTGCGCAAGGCCTCGACTTGTCCGAGCATCGCATCGCGGTTGGCGATGAACTCCGGTGAGCGAGCGTTGAGCTGAGTGTGCAGCGTGGCCATGGTCAGCTCCGTTAGCGGGTTTCGTTGAACAGTTCGCGTCCAATCAACATGCGACGGATCTCACTGGTGCCGGCGCCGATTTCGTACAGCTTCGCGTCCCGTAGAAGACGGCCAGCCGGGAATTCATTGATGTAGCCATTGCCCCCCAATATCTGGATGGCATCCAGCGCCATTTGCGTGGCGCGCTCGGCGCTGTAGAGGATGACCCCGGCGGCGTCCTTGCGGGTGGTTTCGCCGCGCTCGCAAGCCTGAGCCACTGCGTACAGATAGGCGCGGCTGGCGTTGAGCTGGGTGTACATGTCGGCGACCTTGCCCTGGATCAGCTGGAACTCGCCGATGCTCTGGCCGAACTGCTTGCGGTCGTGGATGTACGGCACGATCAGGTCCATGCAGGCCTGCATGATGCCGGTCGGGCCGCCGGACAGAACCACACGCTCGTAGTCGAGGCCGCTCATCAACACTTTCACGCCGCCATTGAGGACGCCGAGGATGTTTTCCTCCGGCACTTCGACGTCATCGAAGAACAGCTCGCAGGTGTTCGAACCGCGCATGCCGAGCTTGTCGAACTTGTTGCTGCGGCTGAAACCTTTCCAGTCGCGCTCGACGATGAAAGCGGTGATGCCATGCGGGCCTTTTTCGAGGTCGGTCTTGGCATAGATGACATAAGTGTTGGCGTCCGGACCGTTGGTGATCCAGGTCTTGCTGCCGTTGAGCACGTAGCGGTCGCCACGCTTGTCGGCTCGAAGCTTCATCGAAACAACGTCGGAACCAGCGTTCGGTTCGCTCATGGCCAGGGCGCCGACATGTTCGCCGCTGATCAGCTCGGGCAAGTATTTGCTCTTTTGCTCATGGGTGCCGTTGCGGTTGATCTGGTTGACGCACAAATTGGAGTGAGCGCCGTAGGAAAGGGCGACCGAGGCCGAGCCGCGGCTGATTTCTTCCATGGTGACCACGTGGGCCAGATAACCCAGGCCGGCGCCGCCGTATTCTTCCGGCACGGTGATGCCCAGCAGGCCCATGTCACCGAATTTGCGCCACATGTCCGCAGGGAACAGATTGTCGATGTCGATCTGGGCCGCCCGAGGCGTCAACTCTGCCTTGACGAAGGACTGGACCTGGTCGCGCAACATATCGATGGTTTCGCCGAGGGCAAAATTCAGGGATGGGTAGCTCATGGAACACCTTTTGGCTTTTTTGTCGGGTGCGGAAAGTAGCAGGACTGCTCTCACCTTTACGTTAACGTAAGCCTGTGACGAACGGCTGTCAATTGCTCTTTACGTTAACGTCAACTTGGGCGAGAGTAGGGCCGCTTTTGCATGAGATTCACAGATACCCCCACTAATAAAGATAAGAGGGCGCGTCATGGATCAACCCGGTTCTCACCCGCAACCCAGCTATACCCGCGGCTCCCAGGCCAAGGCCTTGCTCGCGCAGACCATCGGCCAGGCGTTCGACCAGACTGTAGCGCAATTCCCCGACGGCGAGGCGCTGGTGGTGCGTCACCAGTCCCTGCGCTACACCTGGCGAGAACTGGCCGAAGCTGTCGATCTGCACGCCCGGGCCTTCCTGGCGCTGGGCTTGCAGGTCGGCGACCGCTTGGGCATCTGGGCGCCCAACTGCGCGCAGTGGTGCGTCAGTCAGTTTGCCACTGCGAAGATCGGCGTGATTCTGGTCAACATCAATCCGGCGTATCGCGCCACAGAGCTGGAGTACGTGCTCCAGCAATCCGGTTGCCAATGGCTGGTGTGCGCGGGAGCGTTCAAGACCTCGGACTACCACGCCATGTTGCAAGCATTGGCACCAGAGCTGGCAGAACAATCGATCGGGCAATTGCGAAGCGAGCGCCTGCCGGATCTACGCGGTGTGATCAGCCTCGATTCGCAGCCGCCCTCGGGCTTTCTGCCTTGGTCGCAGATGGCTGCCCTCGGCGCTGCGGTGTCGCCGGGGCAACTGGCCGAGCGCCAGGAGAGCCTGCATTTCGACCAACCGGTGAATATCCAGTACACCTCCGGCACCACCGGGTTTCCCAAGGGCGCGACCCTCAGTCACCTCAATATTCTCAATAACGGCTACATGGTCGGCGAAAGCCTGGGCTTGACCGCTGGCGACCGACTGGTGATCCCGGTGCCTCTGTATCACTGCTTCGGCATGGTCATGGGCAACCTGGGGTGCGTGACGCACGGCAGCACCATGATCTACCCCAACGATGCTTTCGACCCGTTGCTGACCCTGCGCACCGTTGCCGAGGAAAAGGCCACTGCGTTGTACGGCGTTCCCACTATGTTTATCGCCATGCTCGATCAGCCACAGCGAGGGGATTTCGACTTGTCCAGCCTGCGCACCGGGATCATGGCTGGCGCCACATGCCCCATCGAGGTGATGCGGCGTGTCATCAACGAGATGCACATGGCTGAAGTGCAGATTGCCTACGGCATGACGGAAACCAGTCCGGTGTCGTTGCAGACCGGTCCTACGGATGAGTTGGAATTACGCGTGACCACAGTGGGACGTACCCAGCCGCAACTTGAAAGCAAGATCATCGACACGGCAGGCGATATCGTCCCTCGCGGGACCATCGGTGAGCTGTGCACCCGGGGCTACAGCGTGATGCTCGGCTATTGGAACAACCCCAAGGGCAGCGCCGAGGCCATCGATTCCCAGGGCTGGATGCACACCGGCGACCTCGCGACCATGGACGAGCAGGGTTACGTGCGCATTGTCGGGCGGAACAAGGACATGATCATCCGCGGCGGAGAGAACGTTTATCCCCGTGAGCTGGAGGAGTTCTTCTTCACCCATCCCGCCGTGGCCGATGTGCAGGTAATCGGCATTCCTTGCTCGCGCTATGGCGAGGAAATCGTCGCGTGGATCAAGTTCCATCCCGGCCACAGCGCCTCCGAGCAGGAACTGCAGGCGTGGTGCAAGGAGCGCATTGCTCACTTCAAGACGCCGCGTCATTTCAAATTTGTCGAAGAGTTTCCGATGACAGTCACCGGCAAGATCCAAAAATTCCGCATGCGGGAGATCAGCATGGAGGAACTGCGCGATCGTGACGGCTGAGTAACATCTGTGGGAGCGAGCTTGCTCGCGATGCGGTGTGTCTTGCAAAACGTCGAAACTGACACGCCGCATTCAAGGATTGATCGAAAAATAAAAATCCCGGAAAGCACAAAGGGGAGCCGAAGCTCCCCTTTAATTTTGTCGTCGCGTGCTCTTTTCTTATTATTGAGGGGCGGCCTGTTGTTGTTTTTGGTAGCCGTGGCCCTTTACCGCTGTTTTTGGCGATCCCCATCCGGGATCAAGAGCAAACGTATTTTTTTGAGCGCTGATCTGCTTTTTCGCCTGGCGATCCAACCGATTCGGGAGCTACCTGAAGGTAGTTTTATTGTTCTCTGCCCGGTTGCGGGTTGCTCCTGGAAGCACCCTGAAAAGCACACCTTCTCCAAAAAAATCTGTTAGCTGCGTCTCTGCCGTGTTGTTTTTGTTATGCCAGAGTCGTTTCGTCTTGTTTTTATTGGGGTTGCTGCTTTTTTTATTCTTGTTGTGCAGGAGATATAGCAGGTGCCGTGCCAACTTTTAAAAGTTGTTATAAAACAATGAGTTGAGAATTATGTCTGAAAAATCCATTGGCCCAAACCTGACAAATTGTTTCCGTGTTACTCGTTTCACCGGTGTTACAAAGCCAGCGGTAACACCTCAGTGTGCGTTACGGGCCTTGGCGACGCGCGAACCGGACGGGCGGCCGAGCACGTCACAGATCTGCCGGCCCGCGGCGATCAATGCGTCCAGGTCGACACCGGTTTCAATACCCAAGCCATCGAGCAGGTACAGCACGTCCTCAGTTGCGACGTTACCGCTGGCGCCCTTGGCATACGGGCAACCGCCAAGGCCGGCGATGGAGCTGTCGAACACTGCGATGCCTTCCAGCAGGCTGGCATAGACGTTGGCCATTGCCTGGCCATAGGTGTCATGGAAATGCCCTGCCAGCTTTTCCCGAGGGACGTTGGCCGAAACCACTTCGAACATCTTGCGCGTGGCGCCGGCGGTGCCAGTGCCAATGGTGTCGCCCAGGGAAACCTCGTAGCAGCCCATGTCGTACAGTTCCCTGGCGACCCAGGCGACTTGCTCGGCCGAGACCGCGCCCTCATAGGGACAACCCAGTACACAAGAGACGTAACCGCGCACGCTGACACCGTTGCGTTGCGCTGCCGCCATGATCGGACCGAAGCGTTCCAGGCTTTCCTTGATGGAGCAGTTGATGTTGCGCTGGGAAAAAGCTTCGGACGCCGCCGCGAACACCGCTACCTCCTTGACGCCTGCCGCCAGCGCGTCCTCGAACCCCCGCAGATTCGGCGCCAGCGCGCCGTAGGTAATACCGGGCTTGCGCTGGATCTGCGCGAACACTTCAGCCGAACCGGCCATCTGCGGCACCCATTTGGGCGAGACAAAACTGCCGACCTCGATATAACCCAGGCCGGCGGCACTCAGGGCGTCCACCAGGCGGACCTTGTCGGCAACGCTGATCGGTTGCGATTCATTCTGCAGGCCGTCGCGGGGGCCAACTTCGATCAGGCGTACAAAAGAGGGGAGGGACATGGCGATTGACCTGTAGTAATAAAGGTGGGCTCGGTGTGGGACGATGTTCTTACTGGACGATTTCCTCGCCCTTGATCGTCTGCTCCAGCGCCTGGATGCAACGTTCCTCGGCGGTGTCGAGTTCCAGTTTCATCTGCTCGATATCCAGTAGTTGCTGTTCGAGTTGCTCGCGACGCTCGGCAATTTTTGCCAGCATGCTGTGCAGCTGTTTCTGATTGCCGCTGGTGGGATCGTACAGCTCGATCAGCTCACGGCATTCGGCGAGGGAAAAACCAATGCGCTTGCCGCGCAGGATCAGTTTCAGGCTGACCTTGTCCCGTGGCGAGTAGACGCGTTCCTGGCCTCGACGCTCCGGACGCAAAAGGCCCTGTTCTTCATAGAAGCGGATGGCTCGGGTGGTGATATCCAATTCGCGGGCGAGATCGGAGATGCTGTAGGTCTGGCTGCTCATGGAAGCGCTCGAAACGATAGGAGTTGGCGCTAAGCTAATGGCAGGTTGACGTTCACGTCAAGCAATCGGGGCCTGTGGGAGCAAGCGAACTCGTTCCCACAATCTTCCGACCGTCCTAAACCTTCTCTAGCTTCTTCTCATGGGCCGTCACCTGTTGGCAGAGCTCGATCATCTGCTCGCGCATCCACCGGTTGGCCGGATCCTGATCGGTGCTTTCATGCCAATAGAGATGGGTTTCCACCGGCGGCACGTCATTGACGGGCAGCAGGAACGCGTGCAAGTCATGGCGGCGCGAGAAGCGCTCGGGAACGGTCATGACCATGTCGGTTTGTTGAAGCACCTGGGAAGCCATCAGGTAATGCTGGGAGCGCAGGGCGATCTTGCGCTGGATGCCCATTTTGCCGAGGGCCAGGTCCACATAACCCAGCCCGTTGCGGCGGCTGGAAATATGCACGTGGGTCTGGGCCAGGTAATCGTCGAGGCTCAGTTTTTCCTTGTTCGCCAGCGGATGGCCCTTGCGCATGGCGCAGACGTAACGGTCCTCCATCAGCTTGACGTGGCGCACTTGCGGGTCGGTGTTGAGCGGGGCGTCGACCGCGAAATCCAGGCGCCCGGCGGCCAGTTCCTTTGTGGTTTCCCGGCGCTTGGACAGGAAACTTTCGATGGCCACGGTCGGCGCCAGCCGACGCAGGCGCTGGAACAATGGCGGCAGGATCACGCCCTCGGTGAGGTCGGTCATGCTGATGCGATAAGTCTTGACCGCTTGCAGCGGATTGAAGATCCGACTTTCCTGCACAGACACCCGCAGCAGCGACAGGGCGTTGCGCACCGGCCCGATAATGTTCTGGGCCATCGGCGTGGGCACCATGCCCTGGGCGGTGCGCACGAACAGTGGGTCGTTGAAGGTCTCGCGCAAACGCGCCAGGGCATTGGACACGGCGGGCTGAGTGATGCCGACGATCTGCCCGGCGCGGGTCAGGTTGGCTTCGGTGTAGATCGCATCGAAGACAATGAAAAGGTTGAGGTCGACCTTGCTCAGATTCATGGCGCTGCACTCTTATTCTTGGGCTTGTATGAGGTGCCGGGTGGCGATGCAAATCAGTGAACCATATATCGGTGATGAATGTTAATACACGCCGAGAATAGGTTAGGTAAATTTTCGTAGCTCAACTAGCATCGATTTCATGACCTAAAAACAACCTCTGCCAAGAAGGTGCTTCCCATGGATTTTGCCTATTCCCCCAAGGTGCAGGAACTGCGTGAGCGTGTCACCGCGTTCATGGATGCCTATGTCTACCCGGCCGAAGCGGTTTTCGAACGACAAGTGGCTGAAGGCGACCGCTGGCAGCCGACGGCGATCATGGAGGAGCTCAAGGCCAAGGCCAGGGCCGAGGGGCTGTGGAATCTGTTCCTGCCCGAATCCGAACTGGGCGCAGGCCTGACCAATCTGGAATACGCGCCGCTGGCGGAGATCATGGGGCGCTCGCTGCTGGGGCCGGAGCCGTTCAACTGCTCGGCGCCGGATACCGGCAACATGGAAGTGCTGGTGCGCTACGCCAATGAAGAACAGAAGCAACGCTGGCTCGAGCCATTGCTGCGCGGCGAAATTCGCTCGGCCTTCGCCATGACCGAACCGGACGTCGCTTCCTCCGACGCCACCAATATGGCCGCCCGTGCCGAGCGCGACGGTGACCAGTGGGTGATCAACGGCAAGAAGTGGTGGACCTCAGGCGCCTGCGACCCGCGCTGCAAAATCCTGATTTTCATGGGCCTTAGCAATCCCGATGCACCCCGTCACGCCCAGCACTCGATGATCCTGGTGCCGGTGGACACCCCCGGTGTGAAGATCGTCCGGCCATTGCCGGTGTTCGGTTATGACGATGCGCCCCACGGCCACGCCGAGGTGCTGTTCGACAATGTGCGGGTGCCGTACGAAAACGTCCTGTTGGGCGAGGGCCGCGGTTTCGAGATTGCCCAAGGCCGCCTCGGCCCAGGTCGAATTCACCACTGCATGCGCTCGATCGGCATGGCTGAGCGCGCATTGGAGTTGATGTGCCAGCGCGCCATCAGTCGCACCGCATTCGGCAAGCCGTTGGCGCGCCTGGGCGGCAATATCGACAAGATCGCCGACTCGCGTATGGAAATCGACATGGCTCGCCTGCTGACATTGAAGGCGGCGTACATGATGGACACCGTCGGCAACAAAGTCGCCAAGAGCGAAATCGCCCAGATCAAGGTCGTTGCGCCGAACGTGGCTTTGAAAGTCATCGACCGGGCGATCCAGATTCACGGCGGGGCTGGGGTTTCCAACGACTTTCCACTGGCCTACATGTATGCCATGCAGCGCACGCTACGCCTGGCCGACGGCCCGGATGAAGTCCACCGCGCCGCTATCGGCAAGTTCGAGATCGGCAAATACGTGCCGAAGGAGATGTTGCGCAGCGGGCACTGAAGTTCGTTCACGCTGGCACCGCCATCGTGAGCCTGCTCGCGATGGCCGGTTGATGCACAGCGATCAAGTCACTCTTTGACGCTCATGTACTCCTCGGCCCAACGAATGTATTCCTCGGGTTGAGTATAGGTATGGGTCAGCTCGGTGGCGCTCAGGTCTGATGCCTGGGTGAAGATCTGACGCTGCTCCCGCAGGCTGTCGTAAGTGGCTTTGATCGCAGCGAAATAGGCACCGTGCCCATCGATGGTGATCCGAACACCCAGCTCTGCCAGGCGCTTGTCGTCGCGCAGCAGCGGATTGCCATAAGTTACCAGCATCAACGGCACGTTCAGGTTCTCACTGATCTTTTCCAGATGCTCGAAATCCTGTACGCCCACCATGCAGATCCCGTCGGCGCCGGCACGTTCATATTGCTGGGTGCGGCTGATGATTTCCTGGACCGGCAGTATCCCTGCGTTGGTCCGGGCGATGATTGCCATCTCCGGATCGACGCGGGCTTCCAGGGCGGCGCGGATCTTGCCGACGCCTTCGGCCACGCTGATCAGGTCGGTGGATTTGCGGCCAAACTGGGCCGGCAGCAAGGTGTCTTCGATGGTCAGCGCAGCCACGCCGGCGCGTTCGAGTTCGATGATGGTACGCATCACATTTAGGGCGTTGCCGTAGCCGTGGTCAGCGTCGGCAATGAACGGCAATTGTGCCACGCGGCCAATCCGAGTCGCCTGTTCGGCAAATTCGCTGAGGGTGATCAAGGCAAAGTCCGGTGCGCCCAACACCTGCAAGGACGCGACGGAGCCGCCGAGGATACCCACTTCAAACCCCAGGTCGGCAGCGATGCGGGCCGACATTGGGTCGAATACCGACGCGGTGTGGTAGCACGTTTTCGAAGCCAGCAATTGGCGGAAGTTGCGACGCAAATCTTGATGGGAAAGCCTGGACATATGAGATCCACCAATGGAATGGAAAGGCTTGAGCAAAAGTGTCAACGCCAAAGAGCCAAAGGCTATCATGCCGCAGGGATAAAAGATTATGACGAACGCGCATGGGCCATGCTTTGCAGTGCACCAAAAGACGGCAGGCCGGGGAGGTTCGCCGTCACTAGCAAAAATGGGCAACGTGCGCGGACGGACGGCCAGGGAGTTACGCCGCTTGCGCCTGTTGCCGCGGCCTGAGCAACGGCACCGCGCGTACGGTATCGCCCGGTTGCATCTGCAGGCGTTGGGCGGTGGCGCGGTCGACAAGCAGGCTATGGCCATGCTGATGGGCCCTGGCGCTGGTAACGCGGCAGTTTTCCATGCGTCGGTTATGGATCAGCCAGACCGGTGCCTGATCGTCCGGTGTACTGATCGCCAACGTCAGCGACTGACTGTCACGGACACTACGGATCTTCGAGACAGGTGCTTCGACCACAGGGCCACCGTCGAAAATATCAACATATCCCTTATGGGCGAAGCCTTCGGCATTGAGAATCTTCAAGGCCGGTTCGGTATTGGGATGAGCCTTGCCGATCACGGCCTGGGCTTGTTCGGTGAGCAGGCACGTATAGAGTGGTTGGCGTGGCATCAGCTCGGCGATGAATGACTTGTTACCCATGCCGGACAGCTGATCGGCGTAGCTGAAATCCTTCTGGAAGAAGTGCCTTCCCAGGCTGTCCCAGAAGGGTGAGCAGCCCTGTTCATCGGCATGGCCGCGCAGTTCGGCAATGAGTTTTTCTCCAAACAGTGTCGGGAACTCGGCAACGAACAACAAGCGTGCCAACGACAACAGGCGCCCGTTGTGGCCGCGGCGCTGTACGGGGTGGAGAAACAACGAGCAGATTTCCGATTGCCCGGTCATTTCGTTGTTGAGAAATAGTGTCGGGATCTGCCGCTGGATGCCCAATTCGGGCGCCGAGCTGACCGTCACACCCACGCGATAGTTGTACCAGGGCTCGCGCACCCCAACCGCACCCGTCAGCGCGCTGATCCCCACCACTTGCCGGTCGTCATCCTCCAGCACGAACAGGTAGTCGGCATCGGCTCGTTCCACCTGCCCGGCGAAGGTTCGTTGGGCCCAGCGCACCCGGTGCGCCAAGCGTTCCTCATTCGCCGGCAGGCTGGTAAACCCAGGGCCGGCGCAGCGCGCCAGGTCCATCAGTGCAGGCAGGTCGGTCAGGGCGACCGGGCGGACAATCATGGTGTCGCTCCTTGATCATGCCGGGCTTTCATAAGCTGGCCACCCGGATCCGGTCACCCTCTGCGATGTCCAGTGCGGCCAGCATGTCGGGAGGTAGAAAAACAGGGCTTTCGACGTTGACTTCCAGATCGGCGACGATGGCGCGGAAATTACCCAGGCGATCATTGCTGACCAGGTAACGACCCGTGGCGTCGATCTGTCGGCTCTGGCGCGCGATAGCCAAGTGGCTCTGGGTGATCGAGCGGATGTTCGCGACTCGGGCGTGCAAGGTGGGGCCGCCGTCAAAGATATCCACGTAGCTATTGGTTTCAAAACCCTCGCGCTCGAGGATATCGAAGGCTTCCTGGCCGTCTGGATGGACTCGCCCAATACAGGCCTGGGCCGCCGCTGGCAACATGGGGACGTAAATCGGGTATTGAGGCATCAGCTCCGCCAGGAAGGTCCGGCTGCGCAGCCCGCAAAGACGTTCGGCCTCGGTGTAGGGCAGGTCGAAAAAATGCTGCCCCACGGCGTTCCAGAAGGGCGACTGGCCGTCCTCGCTGCTGAAACCGACGATTTCGGTAATCACCGAGTCGGCAAAGCGCCGGGGATGGGCGCCGATGAACATCAGCCGTGCCCGGGAAAGCAACTCCGACTGCGGCGTGCGTACACGTGAAGCGTCGATGTGGAACCCCCGCAGCAGCGTTTGGCCGCTCAGATCCTGACAGAGTGACAGCGCGGGTACGCCGTGCTGGATGTTCAGCTCCCGGGATTCACTGGAAAACGGTCGGTTACGCAAGCTGTAGAACGGTTCGCCGCACCCCGTGGTGGCGACGATTTCAGAGCAGCCCGCGAGGTGGCCCGATTCCAGGTCCTGCAAGACAAAAAAATAATTCTCCCCACCTGGGCTGTGCACTTCGGCTTCGAACGAAGCACACGACGCGAGGATTTTTTCCCGCAGGTGATCGATGTCGTCAGGAAGCGAAGTGACGCCTACCAGGCTATCGCGGGCCAGCTGCTGCAGTTGCGGCAAATCGGTCAATTGAACTGGACGTAAAGCCAGCATGGATTGCACTCCTGTTCCAAAGAGCCCGCTGATGTAGACCGGGCTTGACGATCACTGTCGTTGTCCACGCATTGTTAGCCTTGCGGCTGAAATTTCTAAACTGTCGTGTTTATAGCAGGGGGGCGAGGTAGGTGCTCCAGGTCCGAACCGACTCGGGACTGCGCAACTGGTCGTTACGCACTTCGATCAACACCGAATCCAGGCCGCGGCCGTCGCCATGGACGGGAACCGTCATGTCACTCAACGGGCTGACCTTGTAGGGCTGGTTGCCGGCCACCCGCAGCGAATGCCTGCCCAGCCCCTCGACGATGCGCTCGGCGTATTCCCTGGCTTCGCCGAACAGCACGCCGGCCTCGAGCGCGCGCGGCTGGCCATAGAACACCGGGGTGAAACTGTGGATACCTACCACTCGCACGACCCGATCGTCGGCCAGGCGACGATCGATCAAGGTTCGCAATTGTTCATGGAATGGATGGAACAGGCACTGCTGGCGGTATTCGCGCGTGGCGTCGTCCAGCGAGTGGTTACCGGGGATCTGGTAGATCTCGCTTTGCGCCGGAATGCTGTCGGGGACGTGCAATGGGCGGTTCAGGTCGATCAACAGCCGCGAGTAGTTGGCCGACAGCAATGTCGCACCAAGGGTTTCGGACAGTTGCTCGGCCAAGGCCAGTGCGCCGATGTCCCAGGCGACATGTTCCTGGGCAGCCGTCTCATCCAGGCCCAGGTCGTTCAGCTCGCCTGGGATGAATCGACTGGCGTGTTCACAAACCAGCAGCAGCGGGTGCTCAGACTCTTCCCGCATCAATCGGAAAGCAGGCTTGGTGTATAGGCCCGATTCGGCGCATTCAATGAATTCACGCATAGTGTTCACAACGTTCGGCAGGTGGCGGCGCCTGGGTCAAGGCCGGCTCCCGGGCCTCCAAGGCAGGACTGGTTTGAACCGGCGCGCTGGACGCAGCTTCGAACAACATCCACTCGCGCAGGCTTCCTGTGGCCTGGCGTCCCGATGGCGATAAAAACAGGCACGGATCGCTGGTCTGGTCTCTGGAGAGAGGCATCCGTGCTCCTTGCCTGGATGGGTGTCAGGGTTGTTTTTCCTTAAGTCGAAAATAGTATTTGGGTAGCAGGTGCTACGTGTCCAGAGGTTTTTACGTTCCGTTTAAAAAGTCTTTGATTATGTGTAGCCCTTGTAGGGCAAGGGTTTGGTTGAAGTCCCCGCGTATGTCAGGTATCGCCGATGTTGGTGTCAGACATAACGCCTTTTTGTCCAAGTTTATTTAACTTCATATAAGGTGATGTACAAGAAATGGCGGGATTTTCCTGTCACCAACGCCATCCACTCGCCCGAGTACGCAGCGTGCAAACCACCCGATTGACCTTGATTTGCCATGGCCGCACCGCCGCCCAGAAAAGCGCTCGCTTCGGCCTGGACGAACCGCTGGATGCCGGCTGGCTGGCGAAGCGCCCCGGGGTCGGTCGCCAATACCGTGATGTCCGGCATCTGCTCTGCGGGCCCGAGTTGCGCACGCGCCAGACGGCGGCCTTGTTGGGCGACGCACAGCGTGTGGTCCCGGCGCTGGCCGATTGCGATTTCGGACGATGGCGCGGGTTGTCCGTCGACGAGTTGCTCGCGAGCGAGCCGGAACACCTGAGGACCTGGCGTGACGATCCGGATGCCGCGCCGCACGGCGGTGAATCCGTCAATCAATTATGTCGGCGTGTCGGTGACTGGCTGACGACCCTGGAAACGACCCCGGGCCATTGCTTGGCCGTGACCCATCCATTCGTGATCCGCGCCGCCTTGGTGAATGTGCTGGGCTGTTCACCTGCCATGTTCAACCGTATCGATATCGAGCCCCTTGGCGTCGTTGACCTGCGATTCAACGAGGTCTGGCGCTTGCGAGCCTTGGAGGCACCATGATGAAAAAACTTTTAGTGATTGGCATCGGAGCAGGCGATCCGGACTACTTGACGATGCAGGCAGTGAAAGCCTTGAATCAGGTGGACGTGTTTTTCCTGATGGACAAGGGCCCCGCCAAGGACGCGTTGCTGGGCCTGCGCCGCGACATCTGTCGACGCTATATCGTTGACCATCCGTACCGCTTCGTCGAAGCCTGCTGCCCCGAGCGCCAGCGTGGCGACCCCGACTATGCCAATACTGTCGCCGAGCTGAACAGCGCGAAGCAGGCCATTTTTGAAAGGCTGATCGAGGAGGAACTGTCAGACGGGCAATGCGGCGGTTTCCTGGTGTGGGGCGATCCGTCGTTGTACGACAGCACGTTGCGCATCCTGCAGGCGATCCTTGATTCGGGACGCTGCGTCTTCGAGTTCGAGGTGATCCCAGGCATCACCAGCATCCAGGCCCTCGCGGCGCGACATAAAGTGCCGTTGAACAGCGTTGGCGGTTCGCTGGAGATTACCACTGGCCGGCGGTTGGCGGCGGGGCAGGTCGGCGACGCCGCGAGCTTGGTGGTGATGCTCGATGCAGAGGACTCATATCGTCAGGTGAGCGATCCTGACCTGCAGATCTACTGGGGGGCCTATGTGGGAACGGCAGACGAAATCCTCGTCGCGGGCCGGCTGGGGGACGTGGCTGATGACATCGAACGCACCCGCAAGGCAGCGCGGCAGGCCAATGGCTGGATCATGGATACGTACCTGTTGCGCAAGTGATGCCTTTATCCCCGGCCAAACCGCTCCCGGTACACCGAGGGCGCCACTCCCACTACGCTACGAAATGCCACGCGAAAACTCTCCACCGAGCGGTAACCGCAGAGCTGGGCGATGATGTCGGTGTTGTCCTTGGTGCTCTCCAGCAATTCCCGCGCCCGCGCCAGGCGCTCATGTTGCAGCCAGGCTTTGGGGGAGAGGCCAGATGCCTGGGTGAAGCGGCGCAGCAATGTTCGTTCGCTCATGGCGGCGTGGCTCGCCAGTTCGCGCACCCCCAGCGGTTCGTGGAGACGCTCCCGGGCCCATTGCATGACGCCGGATAAATCGCTGCGCGGCGTGCGGCTGACCGGTGACGGAATGAACTGCGTCTGGCCGCCGGTGCGTTGCGTCGGCATGACCAGCCGACGTGCCACGGCGTTGGCGACTTGTGCTCCGAAATCCCGTGCGACCAGATGCAGGCAAGCATCAATGCCGGCCGCGCTGCCAGCCGACGTGATCATTTGGCCGGAATCGACATACAGCACGTCGGGGTCTACATCGATCGCCGGGTATCGCGCGGCGAGTTCATCGGTGTAGCGCCAATGAGTCGTGGCGCCCAGGCCATCGAGCAGTCCGGTCGCGGCGAGCACAAACGCGCCTGAACAGATCGACAACAAGCGTGCGCCGCGATCATGGGCTCGCCGCAGGGCCTGGAGCAGCGCATCGGACGGCGGACCGCTGTGAATGCGCCAGCCCGGCACGATAATCGTCCGGGCGCTGTCGAGCAGTTCCATGCCGCCATCGGCCAATACCTGGAAGCCGCCCATGGCGCGCATCGGGCCGTCGTCGACGGCGACGATGCGGTGCTCATACCAGGGAAAATCGAACTCGGGCCGGGCCAGGCCGAATATCTCGACGGCCACGCCGAATTCAAACGTGCACAGACCGTCATAGGCAAGAATTGCGACGAGGCCAGGGGTAGGCTGCATTTGACGGAAAATTCCCACAGAGTGTCGTATCCGCCACTGTAGCGGTACGCACCCGCTCTATAAAGTCTCTTCGAGCCCTTTTTTGTTCCAGGAGTAGACCCTATGACCAGCCCCGTTAGAGAAGTGCCTGCCGCGCCATCCGATCTGGCCTTGCAACACTTCAGCCAGCGCCTGATGTTCGAAACCGATTGTTCCGACGTACATGCCAGCCAGGAAACGGGCAACATCGATTTTGTGCTGGTGGATGTGCGCGGACCGCTGGCCTATGAACGCGGGCATGTACCGGGCGCCATCAACCTTCCAACCCGTACGCTCACGGCGCAGGCGCTGGCGGCCTATCCCCCGGCGACCTTGTTCGTGGTTTATTGCGCCGGGCCACATTGCAACGGTGCCAATAAGGCTGCGGTGCGCCTGGCGACCCTCGGGTACCCGGTCAAGGAAATGATCGGCGGTGTCATGGGCTGGCTCGACGAGGGCTTTCGCCTGACCGGTTCCGTAGAGCGCGTGGCAGAGCAGGCAATCGGCTGCGATTGCTGAACTGCACGCCTGGGTGGGAGCGATCCAAGTCGCTTCCACTGTTACGCGGTGTTACAACGCAACAGCATATTTTTATAACTATCCGTCGCCTTGACGCAATTTCCCTCCCGAGTGCCCCTCTAGACTCCCGCCCACTTCGGTTTTCCCAGACCGAACGCTGTTTCCGAATCTGCCAATAACGATCAAAAAAACCTGCGCACTCAGGAGCAAAAATGAAGAAGCTTGTCATGTTCGGTGCCTTGGCACTGTCCGTATTGTCCTTCTCAGCCGTGGCCGAAGACGCCAAGCCGATCCGTCTCGGGATCGAGGCTGGCTATCCTCCCTTTTCGATGAAGACCCCCGACGGCAAGCTGGCCGGCTTCGATGTGGACATCGGCGACGCGCTGTGCGCGCAGATGAAGGTCAAGTGTGTCTGGGTCGAGCAGGAATTCGATGGCTTGATCCCGGCACTGAAGGTCAAGAAAATCGACGCGGTCCTGTCATCGATGACCATCACCGACGATCGCAAGAAGAACGTCGACTTCACCATCAAGTACTACCACACCCCGGCGCGTTTCGTGATGAAGCAAGGCACCGAGGTCAAGGACCCGCTGACCGAGCTCAAGGGCAAGAAAGTCGGTGTGCTGCGCGCCAGCACCCATGACCGCTTCGCGACCGAGGTGCTGGTGCCGGCGGGGATCAACCTGGTGCGCTACACCTCCCAGCAGGAAGCCAACCTGGACATGGTTGCCGGTCGCCTCGACGCGATGCTGGCCGACTCCGTCAACCTCGACGAAGGCTTCCTGAAGACCGATGCCGGCAAAGGCTTTGCCTTCGTGGGGCCGACCTACGAGGACGCCAAATACTTCGGCGGCGGCGCCGGTATCGCGGTGCGCAAGGGCGACCAGGCGCTTGCCGAGAAATTCAACGCTGCCATCACCGAAATCCGCGCCAATGGCACGTACAAGAAAGTCCAGGACAAGTACTTCGCCTTTGATGTCTACGGGCATTAATCGCTGAAGTCACAAGGTGGCCCGCCGCTGACCCGGCCGGCCACCTTTTTCATGGGCGATTGTTTACCCTGAGCCTGTCGAGAAACCGATATCTGGAGTGCCTATGCAACGCATCGACCATACCTTGCCATGGAGTCATCTGGGCACGGAGCGTTCGCTCAGCGTGTTTCGTTACGGCCATGGGCCGCGCAAGGCGTATATCCAGGCCAGTCTGCATGCCGACGAACTGCCGGGCATGCGCACGGCATGGGAATTGAAGCAACGACTCAACGATCTCGAGGCCCGTGGCCTGCTCAAAGGTGTGATCGAACTCGTTCCCGTGGCCAATCCCATCGGCCTGGACCAGCACCTGCAAAGCGCCCATATGGGGCGTTTCGAGCTGGGCAGCGGCAAGAACTTCAATCGTTCCTTCGTCGAACTCAGCGCCCCGGTGGCGCAACGCATCGGTGAGCGCCTCGGGGATGACCCTGCCGCCAATATCACCTTGATTCGGCAGACGATGGTCGAGGTACTGGATGACCTGCCGCCACCTCCTTCTCAACTTGAAGCGCTGCACCGGCTGTTGCTCCGTCACGCCTGCGACGCCGATATCACCCTGGATCTGCACTGTGATTTCGAGGCCGCGATCCACTTGTACGCCTTGCCGCAACAGTGGCCGCAGTGGCGCTCGTTGGCCGCGCGGCTGAAGGCCGGCGTGGCGTTGCTCTGTGAAGATTCCGGCGGCAGTTCGTTCGATGAGTCGTGCTCGACACCGTGGTTGCGCCTGGCGAAGATTTTCCCGCAAGCGGCCATTCCACCGGCCAACCTCGCGACGACGCTGGAACTGGGCAGCATGGGCGACACCCGGGTGGAGCAGGCCCAGGCCAACTGCGAAGCGATCCTGGGATTCCTCTCGGAACAAGGCTTGATCGCTGGCGACTGGCCGGCCGCACCGCAAGAATGCTGCGAGGGTTTACCGTTCGAAGGCACGCAGTACCTGTTCGCGCCGCACCATGGCGTGGTGAGTTTCCTGCGTGAAGCCGGGGAGTGGGTGGAGCGGGGCGACCCGCTGTTCGAAGTGGTCGATCCGTTGAATGATCGGGTCACCGTTGTTCCTGCGGGCACCAGCGGCGTACTGTTCGCCCTGGATCGTGGGCGCTACACCCAGCCAGGCATCTGGCAGGCGAAAGTCGCCGGGCGCGAGCCGATTCGGGTGGGGAAATTGATCAACGACTGATAAGTGCTGTCTACCTCACCGCACGGTCGTTGCCGTGCGGCTATCAAAAATGAAGGAGGAAGACTGATGCTCAAAGCGTTCTCCCTGTTCCTGCTGCTGGTATCCGCCGGCGTGCAGGCCCAAACGTCGTTGCACACGGACTTGCCGCTCAATTACCTGGCCCGCGCCGACGAGCAGGCCCGGAACCGGCCGCTGGTGATCTTCCTGCACGGTTCGGGCAGCAACGAAGCAGACCTGCTAAGGCTCGCGGATGAACTGCCCAAGCACTACAACTACCTCTCGGTGCGCGCACCCAAGGTCATGGAACCGGGTCACTACCAGTGGTTCGCCAAAAAAGGCGAGGGCGCGTATGACGGTGACACTTCGGACCTGAAGGCCAGCGGCCAGATGCTGATGGAGTTCATCCAGAAGGCTCGGGCCAAGTACCCGACCGATGCGAGCAACATCTATCTGGTGGGGTTCAGCCAGGGCGCGATGATGAGCTACGAAATCGCCTTGCGGCACCCTGAAGCCGTCGGTGGCATTGCCGCGATGGGCGGACGAATCCTGCCGGTGCTGCGGGCCGAGCTGACGCCCGACGAAAAGCGCAGGGCGCTCGCGGTGTTCATTGGCCACGGAACAGTGGATCCGATCATTCCCTACCATGACGGCACCGACGCCGATAGTTTCCTGAAAACGCTGGCCTTGGAGCCGGAGTTCCACGGCTATGCAGGTCTAGGTCATGACATCAGTGCGCAGGAAGTGAAGGATCTGCGGGCCTGGCTGGAGCGACTCAATCCCTGATATGCACACCGGATCCCGGTGCGCTCACTTCCCGCTGGCGATCTGCTTGACCAGCGCCTCATGACCCACCTGGTCGCTGGCCCGGGAAATGATCTGCACCACGGCCATGCGTGTGCCGGATGCAGCGATCAACGTGGTGTCCAGCGTTGGCCCGCCACCCTGCGTGGCCTTGGTATCGAGCTGGCGCAGGCCCAGGCCGGTCGCTTTCTGGGTCAGGCTCTGTTCGCCAAGAATCTTGGCATCCGGCAGGGCCTTGGTTTTCTGAACAGCGAAATCAGCGAAGGTGGCGTCGAGGAAGGCTGCGTCGTTGTCTTTTACGTTCGCGCCGCCAACCAGGGTGTTCTCCGCCGCGATCACCACGGTTCTGGTGGTGGCATTGCTGTACATCGTACCGCTCGCCCCAGCGGTCCCCTGATCCACCTCTCCCGCTGACAAAGGCGTCGCCGTGAACCCGTTGGGCAGGGTGAAGCTGAACTTGCCGCCCAGCATCGAAACCTTTTGTGCGGGTGCCTGCGCTACGGCTTTGGGCTGGGCCGCCAAGGCAGGCAATGCGACCAGACTGGCGAAAGCCATCAGCAGCAGGGCGGTGGCTGGTTTACTCAGCGATGACATTGAAACGCTCCATGGACGCTCGATCTGGAGTTCGATCATCCCACGTGCCTGGCCCTTGACTCCAGCGCCCGGCCATCAAGAACGATCCCAGTAGGGCACCTCGCCGAAACACTCGAGGAAAAAGTCGATCACCGTGCGCACTTTCACCGACAGGCGCCGGCTGCCGGGCCAGAGGATGGCGATTTGCTGGGGTTCGAGGCTGTTGGATGCTTCGTAGTCGCTCAGCACCGGCACCAGCGTGCCGCTGCGCACGGCTTCGCCGATCAACCACGACGGGAACATCACCAGGCCCAGCCCTTGCACAGCGGCCTGGGTCAGGGTATCGGCGTGGTTGCCAGTGATCGGCCCCCTGACGCTGTAGGGTGTCCAGGCTTGACCGGGGCGTCGGAAAAACCAGCGCTGTTGGCCTGCCACACCTTTGTAGGCCAGGCACTGATGGGCAGCAAGGTCCTGGGGCTTGCGTGGCGTGCCATGACGAGCCAGGTAGGCGGGGCTCGCCGCGATCAGGAAACGGTGCGGCGCGACGATTCGCGCCTGCATGCTGGAATCGTGCAACGGCCCGATGCGAAAGAGCAGGTCGGCACCGTGCTGCAGCGGGTCGACATAACTGTCGGTCTGCTGGATATCCAGTTGCAGCTTGGGGTAGCGCTCGCACAACGGGCCCAGCCAGGGCGTCAGGTGTCGCTGCCCGAATACCACGGGGGCGTTGATCCGTACCAGCCCGGCCGGCACGCTGTGCTGTTCCTGCAAGGCTTGTTCGGCTTCCTCCAGTTGCACCAGCAACAACCGTGCATGGTGCCCGAGCAGGCGGCCGGCTTCGGTGGGTGAAACGGCGCGCGTGTGGCGATAGAGCAATTGCTGGTTCAGCGCCTGCTCCATCAATTGGATCTGGCGGGAGATGGATGACGGCGCCAGCCCCTCGCGCCGCGCCACTTCCGAGAAGCTGCCCTGGTCGAGCACCGCAACGAACAATCGGAGCGCCTTGAAACCCAGTTCATCAAGACCTTGCATGGGAAATCCGCTGTGCGTGTTACGCAAAAGTGTTGTTGGAATGCTCCCATTTATCGCACAGCAGTGCCAGCCGATAATGCCCATCGTTTCTTGTCCAGACAGGTTTATCCGATGCAACCGACATCAACCAACGTGGCCGCACAGGTCGCGGCTGCGGCGCCACCTCGTACATTCCTGCGCTGGCTATTATTACCCCTGGTGATTCTGGCGGGCATGGGGCTTTCCGTGGAGGCCGGTCTGCTCGGGCCCCTTGGCGTCCAGGTCGGTCATTTATGGGCGACCTTGAGCATCTTTGGCGTGGGTTCGGCGCTGTTGTTCCTGCTGCTGTTGCTCAGCGGGCCGCAGCGAGGCCCATCCCTGGACAAGCTGCCGCGCTGGCAATTGATCGGGGGCTTCCTGGGGCCGATCTATGTGGTGGTGCTGACGCTCGCCACCCCGCATATCGGCGTTGCCATGACAATGATCGCGATCCTCTCAGGTCAAGTCGGCAAAAGCGTGTTGATCGACCATTTCGGTTGGTTCGGCGCAACTCGCAAGCGCGTCAACCGCGAGCGCTGGCTGGCGTTGGCGTTGATTGTCGTGGCCCTTGTCCTGATTGCCCGAGGTTGAGATGAGCATCATTTTGTTATTGCTGGTGGTGGTCGCCGCCGGCGCAGTGCTGAGCGTGCAAGCCGCGATCAACGGGCGCCTGGGCGAGACAGTCGGCGTGCTGCGCAGCAGCCTGTTGACCTTTGTAGTGGGCACGGTGGTCACCGGGCTGTTGATCGTGTTCTTCGAGCCGGCCCATGCGGTAAGTCTGTTGGAGGTGCCCAAGTGGCAGCTCTGCGGCGCGTTGTTTGGCGTGGTCTACATGATGGTGATGGTCGGTGCGGTGCCGCGAGTCGGCACGGCCGTGGCAACCGTGGCGGTCATTGTCGGGCAATTGGGCATGGGCATGCTGATCGACAACTTCGGCTGGCTGGGCAACCCGGCTATCGAGCTGTCCAGCAGCCGCCTGCTGGCCATGGCCTGCCTGGCACTGGCGCTGGTGTTCATGTACCGCAGCAGTACGCCGCGCGCCTGAACGGCTCAGTCCGGTTCGACGTCCAATTGCAGGCTGTCGTCAGCCAAGCGCTCGGTACGTCGGACGATGCCACTCATTCGCCGACCCTCGGCACTGAACACCACGATCTGGGCTTTTGCCAGGTCTTCTGGCAGCGGCGGATGTACATGCAGGGCAAACCACGGCGGCTCGCCATCATCGAGGCGCTTGACATCGAACTGGCAATCGATGCTTTTGGTCTCGCGACCGAACAGCGTGTCGAGACCGTAATCAAGATGAGTGTTTGCGGCTGGGTTCGGGTCCATCGGCAATCTCCCGGTTAAGGCTGGGCTATTGTTCAAGTGAGTCGTGCGACATCGGAAAAATTCCGTCGGATGCGCGGCGAATGATCGCGACTGGCGGTGGATGGTGGGCGTTGCTGGTAGAATCGCCCACCTTGACTTACGAGAGGTATGCCCATGAGCGAGCCGATTCGCCTGACCCAGTACAGCCACGGTGCCGGTTGCGGCTGCAAGATTTCGCCCCAGGTGCTGGAAGTGATCCTGGCCGGCAGCGGTGCGCAGAATCTTGACCCCAAGCTGTGGGTAGGCAACGCCTCCCGGGACGATGCAGCGGTGTACGCCATCGACGAGGAGCGCGGAGTGGTCTCGACCACCGACTTCTTCATGCCGATCGTCGACGATCCGTTTGACTTCGGACGCATCGCCGCCACCAACGCCATCAGTGACATCTACGCCATGGGCGGCGACCCGCTGATGGCGATTGCGATCCTCGGCTGGCCGGTCAACGTACTGGCCCCGGAAATCGCCCGGGAAGTGATTCGCGGTGGCCGCTCGGTGTGTGACGAGGCGGGTATTCCCCTGGCGGGCGGGCATTCGATCGATGCGCCAGAGCCGATTTTTGGCCTGGCGGTCACCGGCCTCGTGCACAAGCGCCACATGAAACGCAACGACACCGCCGTCGCGGGTTGCCGCTTGTACCTGACCAAACCCCTCGGCATCGGCATCCTCACGACTGCGGAAAAGAAAGGTAAATTGCGCGCCGCCGACGTCGGCCTGGCCAGGGATTGGATGTGCACGCTCAATAAGCCGGGTAGCCGTTTCGGCAAGCTCGACGGGGTGACCGCAATGACCGATGTCACCGGTTTCGGTTTGCTCGGACACTTGGTGGAAATGGCCGATGGCAGCCAGCTCACCGCACGCATCCGCTACGACGCAGTACCGCGCTTGCCGGGCGTCGAGTACTACCTCGACCAAGGCTGCGTGCCGGGCGGCACGCTGCGCAACTATGACAGTTACGCCAGCAAGGTCGGTCGCGTCCAGGAACTTCACAAACGCGTGCTGTGCGACCCGCAGACCAGCGGCGGCCTGCTGATTGCCGTCACGCCGGAAGGCGAAGAGGAGTTCCTGCGGGTCGCTGTCGAGCTGGGCCTCGCGCTGGAGCCGATTGGCGAACTGGTCGAGCGACAAAGCCACGCGGTCGAGGTGTCTTGATGCCCCACGACATTACCGATTACCGCGACATTTTCCTCAATGATCGTCCAATGATGGACACCCGCGCGCCCATCGAATTTCACAAGGGCGCGTTTCCCGGCGTGGTCAACCTACCCTTGATGACCGACATCGAACGGCAGCGCGTCGGCACCTGCTACAAACAGCAGGGGCAGCAAGCCGCCATCGTCCTGGGGCATCAGTTGGTTTCGGGCGACACCAAGGCCCAACGCATCGAGGCCTGGGCCGACTTCGCCCGCTCCCATCCCGACGGGGTGCTTTATTGCTTCCGTGGCGGCCTGCGTTCGCAAATTGTCCAGCAATGGCTCAAGGACGAAGCCGGCATCGACTATCCCCGGGTCGGCGGTGGCTACAAGGCCATGCGGACCTTCCTGCTCGATACTGTCGAGCAGGCGGCCATCCAGTGTGATCTGGTTTTGTTGGGCGGCATGACCGGCACGGGCAAGACCGAAGTGCTCGCGCAACTGCCCAATGCCCTTGACCTGGAAGGCTATGCCAACCATCGCGGTTCAAGCTTCGGCAAGCGCGCCACCGGGCAGCCTTCCAACATCGATTTCGAAAACCTGCTGGCGGTGGATGTGCTGAAGAAGCGCGCTGCCGGCATCGAGCACTTCGTGCTGGAAGACGAAAGTCGGATGGTGGGCAGCTGTGCCGTCCCGCTGCCGTTGTACCAACGCATGCAGCAGGTGCCGATGGTCTGGCTGGAAGACAGCCTGGAGGGGCGAGTCGAGCGAATCCTGCGCGATTATGTGATCAACCTCTGCGCCGAATTCATCGACGTGCATGGCGACGAAGGCTTCTCGCTGTTTTCCGAACGCCTGCTGTCGAGCCTCGACAACATTCACAGGCGCCTGGGTGGCGACCGTCATCGGCGATTGATGGACATCATGGAAGCGGCCCTGGCCGAGCAAGCCAATACCGGAGCCGTCGATTTGCATCGCGACTGGATTGAAGGCTTGCTGCGCGAATATTACGACCCGATGTACGTATTCCAGCGAGAAAAAAAGGGCGGGCGCATCGAGTTCGCCGGGGAGCACGACGCGGTGTTGGCATATCTGCGTGAACGAGCCGCTCGGCGGGAGTGATGGTTGATCCCACAGGGTGTTTCGTTGCAACTTACGTCGGACACGTCTCCTGCCCGTTATCCAGCCCTTGCTTGTAGCTCTGGCTGGTGAGGCTGGCCTTGCCGTTGTGCCAGGTCAGGGTCAGTACGTACAGCGAATCGAAATCGCTCGACGCCCAGTCGTCGGTAATCGTATGCCGCTTGCCCAGCGCTTCACCTGCAACGTCGTTGATCAGGTCCGGCAGGTAGCCATGGGACCAGGCAGTGTAGATAGTGGAGTTGTGGTATTTGTCGTCCATCAGTTCGTCGGCCAGGTCATGGGTGTCGTTGGCTGAATATTTGATGTTCACCGGCAAGCCCAGCTTGATGGCGCTGGGACTGATGGTCATCAACGGGCGGATATAGCTGTAGGAGTTGTCCAGCTCACCTTCCTCTACATTTCGGGTAGGGTTGGCGGCAAATACGTAGTCGGCCTTGCCGAATTTTTCCGGCAATAGGGTGGCCAGGTCGATGGCGCGGTTGAGGCCCTGGCAGTTGAGCTGGCCGAGGCCTCCGGCGGGTTTCTCGGCGTGACGCAGAAACACCAGCGTCTGGACCCCGTCGACTGGCTGGGCCCGGCTGACGCTCGACTCCAGAGACAACACCAATCCACAGATCACTAGCAGCGTCGGCAGTATCAGCCACGACCGGCGTTCGAAGTAACGGGTGAAACTCTGTGGGCTCTTCATCAGTAGACGTCTTCGGTTCTTTCGATTCAGGCTGACAAACCCCGGCACCGCGAAGCCCCTGTGGGCTCGGGTGTTTTCCTTGTCGTAACGCCGCTTCGATTCCTCGGGGCAGTCCTCTGAGTCCGTTTCCGCCCGTTGGTTCGATCCTGGCCTTATTGGGCATCCCTCCAAGGAATGAAGCGAATATTAGCGATGGGATATTGCGGATTTAAGAAGGCGCGGTGGCCCAAAGCTGGATCAGCTGATTTATGCTTCTGCTTTATGGCTGATACATGGAATCCAGCTCATGCCCAACCTGACCTCATTCCCCATTACCCAAAAATGGCCCGCCCAGTACCCGGAGTGGATCCAGCTCTATTCCTTGCCAACCCCCAACGGCGTGAAGGTCTCGATCATGCTCGAAGAGATCGGCCTGCCGTACGAGCCTCACAAGGTCGATTTCGGCAGCAACGATCAGCTATCGCCCGAGTTTCTGTCGCTCAATCCCAACAACAAGATTCCGGCGATTCTCGATCCTCATGGTCCTGGGGATCAGCCGCTGGCGTTGTTCGAGTCGGGGGCGATCCTGATCTACCTGGCGGACAAGAGCGGTCAATTGCTCGCCCAGGAATCGGCGGCGCGCTACGAGACGATCCAGTGGCTGATGTTCCAGATGGGTGGGATCGGGCCGATGTTCGGACAGTTGGGGTTCTTCAACAAATTTGCCGGCAAGGATTACGAGGACAAGCGACCGCGCGACCGTTATGTCGAGGAAAGCAAGCGCCTGCTCAACGTGCTCGATGGCCGTCTGCATGGCCGAGACTGGATCATGGGCGAGCGCTACACCATCGCCGATATCGCGACGTTCCCATGGGTGCGCAACTTGCTCGGGTTCTACGAGGCGGGTGACCTGGTGGGCATCCAGAATTTTCCCAATGTGACACGGGTGTTGGAGCGTTTCCTGGCGCGGCCGGCGGTGGTTCGCGGCTTGAAGATTCCACAATGACGATGACGCGCCGAATCGATTTCAAGCAATTGGATGTGTTCAGCGAAGCGTCGCTCAAGGGTAATCCGCTGGCGGTAGTGCTGGGGGCCGATGGCTTCAGTGATGAGCGCATGGCGGCGTTTGCCAATTGGACCAACCTCAGCGAGACCACCTTTGTACTGGCGCCCCAGCACCCGGAAGCCGATTACCGGGTGCGTATCTTCACTACATCGACGGAACTGCCGTTCGCCGGGCACCCGACCCTGGGCAGTTGCCATGCATGGCTGGAAGCCGGGGGCGTGCCCAAGGGGCAGGAAATTGTGCAGGAATGTGGCGTCGGGCTGGTGAGGATTCGCCGCAGCGAATACGGACTGGCCTTCCTTGCGCCACCCTTGCTCAAGTCTGGCCCGCTGGAGTTTGAAGTACGGGAGCGAGTGCGCAAGGGGCTCGGTCTCGCGGCCGAGGCGATTGTCGAGGCGCAGTGGGTCGACAACGGCGCCGGTTGGTTGGCCTTGATGCTCAAGGACCGCCAGCAGGTCCTGACCCTGAAGCCTGATTATCAACAATTGCAAGATCTGGCCGTGGGCGTTGTTGCGCCTTGGAACCCAGCGGTAGACGGCGATGACGCGCAATTCGAAGTGCGCGGCTTTATCGCGGGCGATGGCATGCCTGAGGACCCTGCCACCGGCAGCCTGAACGCCGGGCTCGCCCAGTGGATGCTGAGCAAGCAGTTGGCGCCGTCCTCTTACGTGGTCAGCCAAGGGGGCACGATGGGGCGTGCCGGGCGGATTCATGTCGAGCAGATTGGCGATGAGGTCTGGATTGGCGGCGCAGTGGTGACTTGCATCAATGGCTCGCTGACCTTGTGAGTGGATTATTGCCCGGTCGGTAATACTCTGTTTTTCGACCGACGTTTGTGCCCTGGCCGGCCAGGGCATAAGCTTTTCCTCGTGATCCAAACCTGCCCCCGGAGTCCCATGTCCAGCCAGTTCCCCGAAGCACGTCCACGCCGTCTGCGCCGCAACGCGAGCTTGCGCAGCCTGTTCCAGGAAACCGAGTTCACCCTTAATGATCTGGTCCTGCCGATTTTCGTCGAGGAAGAAATCGACGATTTTGTGCCGATCAAGAGCATGCCGGGCGTGATGCGCATTCCCGAATCGAAACTGGCCGGCGAGATCGAGCGTTACGCCCGTGCGGGTATCAAGTCCGTAATGACCTTTGGCGTGTCTCATCATCTGGACAGCGATGGCAGCGACACGTGGAGCGAGCGTGGGCTGGTGTCGCGCATGGCCGGGATCTGCAAGGACGCCGTCCCGGAAATGGTGGTGATGTCCGATACCTGCTTCTGCGAATACACCGATCACGGCCATTGCGGCGTGATGCACGGCCATGAAGTGGATAACGACCGCACCCTGGTCAACCTGGGCAAGCAAGCCGTAGCGGCGGCGCGGGCCGGGGCCGATGTCATTGCGCCGTCGGCGGCCATGGACGGGCAAGTCCAGGCCATTCGCAAGGCCCTGGACAACGCAGGCTTCACCCAGACGGCCATCATGGCCTATTCCACCAAATTCGCCTCGGCGCTCTATGGCCCGTTCCGCGAAGCCGGCGGCAGCGCGTTGAAGGGCGACCGCAAGAGCTACCAGATGAATCCTATGAACCGTCGCGAAGCCTTGCGCGAGTCCTTGCTCGACGAGCAGGAAGGCGCCGATGCGCTGATGGTCAAGCCCGCCGGAGCCTACCTCGACATCATTCGCGACATTCGCCAGGCCTCGAACCTGCCTTTGTCGGCTTACCAGGTCAGCGGCGAATACGCGATGATCAAGTTCGCCGCCCAGGCCGGCGCAATCGACGAAGCCCGCGTGGTGCGTGAAAGCCTCGGTGCGATCAAGCGAGCCGGGGCGGATTTGATCTTCACCTACTTTGCGATGGACCTGGCGTTGAATGGGATCTGACCGGGCACGGTCCGTTGCTGGTACGGGCAAGCTCGCTGCGACATTGGATTTTTGCCGGCTTTTGATCGTATGGTTGCTCCCGAACAATGGATTTGATGGAGCACCATGCAACTCAATCATTTGACGATCAGCCTGGTCGCCTTGCTGGCCCTGGCCGGTTGCGGCACTCGCCAGGCGCAGGAACCTGAGCGCCAGCCTGGCGAAGTCAAGGCGCAGATCGTTCGGTTGATGCCGGCCAAGACTGCTGATCGGGCAGGCTGGGCAACGGACATCTACGTGGCCTTTTCCGCACAGCAGATTCCAACGACGACGCAGAACATCTGTTCGGTGCTGGCGGTGACCGAACAGGAGTCGACTTTCCAGGCCGATCCCGCCGTGCCGGGACTGGGCAAGATCGCCCGGCAGGAGATCGACCGTCGCGCGGCCAAGGTACACATTCCCGGATTCCTCGTCAGCGGTGCGCTCCAGGTACGATCGCCCAATGGCAAAAGCTACGGCGATCGCCTCGACGCGGCGCGAAGCGAGAAAGAACTCAGTGCTATCTTCGATGACTTCATCAGCATGGTGCCGCTGGGCAAGACGCTGTTCGACGGCTTCAATCCGGTGCACACGGGTGGCCCGATGCAGGTCAGCATCGCGTTCGCCCAAGCCAATGCGCGCAATTATCCCTACACGGTGGATGGTTCGATTCGGCGGGAAGTGTTCAGCCGTCGGGGCGGCATGTATTTCGGCATTGCCCATTTGTTGGGCTATCCGGTGAGCTACACCGAGCCGCTGTACCGGTTCGCCGACTTCAACGCCGGGTGGTACGCCAGTCGCAACGCGGCGTTCCAGCATGCGGTAAGTCGCGCTTCGGGCATTTCCCTGGCGCTGGATGGCGATTTGATCCTGCATGATTCGATCATGCCGGGCAGCACGGAACTGGCGGTGCGCACCTTGGGCAAGTCGCTGGGAATGCGCAATCCGACCATCCGCGATCAGCTGGAGTTGGGTGACAGCCTCGCGTTCGAAGACAGCAAGCTCTACAAGCGTGTGTTCGAACTGGCTGAGAAGGCCGAGGGCAAGCCGCTGCCTCGGGCGGTGCTACCTGGCATTGTGCTCAAGAGTCCGAAGATCACTCGAAAACTGACCACCGCATGGTTTGCCAAGCGCGTGGACGAACGTTATCAGCGGTGCATGGCGCGAGCTTCTGGTCGTTAGAACCCTTGGCCATGAAAAAGCCCGGCGGTTGAGGCCGGGCTTTTCCGGGTTGTGTTGAACATCGTTCGAGGCTCGATCAGGCATTACAGTCGAACCACTCATGCACGATTCTGAGTCAGACGATCGGAGCCACCTTCAGCGACGCGGCGTTCCAACAGACGATCGGAGCCACCTTCAGCGACGCGGCGTTCCAACAGACGATCGGAGCCACCTTCAGCGACGCGGCGTTCCAACAGACGATCGGAGCCACCTTCAGCGACGCGGCGCTCCAGCAGACGATCAGCACCGCCTTCAGCGACGCGGTTTTCGATCAGGCGGTCGGAACCACCTTCGGCAACGACGGGTTGGGAAGAGGCGGCGAATACGTTGGCTGCCAGTACCGAGAAAGCGAAGCTGAGAATGATTTGGCGTTTCATGATGGTGTGCTCCGGGGGGGTGTTTGTGTGGGGCCATTGTTGCGCCGGGCAGGGAGCATGAGAACTTCATTGACGTGATGGTGAACATCGACGGCGGTGATACCTCGTCGGGGGAGGGGCAGTCAGATTGATGGAACACTCATGGGACGGCGAGTTCTACCGGCAGAGTCCCTTTGCAGGAGGCAGATCCATGTATCAATTATTCGGCCACAGCCAGTCCGGTTCCGCAGCTGTCGAGGTCGCCCTGAACATATGCGGCGTGCCTTATCGTCGTGTGGATACCTATTCGACCGAGGACAACGACGCGGCGAAAGAACTCGAGGCGTTGAATCCGCAAAAACAGGTACCGACCCTGCTATTGCCAGACGGATCGGTCCTGACCGAGGCGGCGGCGATCCTGATTCACCTGGGGTTATCGTTCCCTGAATCGAAACTGCTGCCGGAGGACCCGGCCCAGCGCGCGCAGGGCATACGCGGCCTGGTCTATATCGCCGCCAATTGCTACACGCCCATCGGCATTATCGATTTTCCCCGGCGATGGCTGCCTGACGCGGATGAGGTCGCACGGGAACGATTGGTGGCTGGCACGAAACAGCGCCTGTATCGCAACTGGGCGCTGTTTGCCGACCAGTTTCCAGCCACGCCGTTCCTCGGCGGGGCCGAGCCCGGGGCGCTGGATATCCTGGCGGCGGTGATCACGAAATGGGTCGAAACCCGGGAAGCGATGCTCAGCGCCCGCCCGGAATTCTTTGCCTTGCTGGAGCGCATCGATCGTCACCCGCGAGTTGCGCCCGTGCTTTCACTGCATTGGCCCGATTGAATCAAGGGCAGGCGTTGCGTGATGCCGCTTGCCCGACAAGGTCGACGAATCGGCGGACGTTGTTCTGATGGCCCTTCACCAAGTCATCGATACTGCCCGTGGCTGGCGTTTGCAGGCTGCTGCGACAGGTGAGGACCTGGGCGTCGCTGCCCAGGGTGCGCAATCGCCACTGCACGTCCATGCGGGCATACCGACCGGGAATCGAGTCGAAGCGCTGCACCTCCACCCGCAGTAATCGCTTCGGCGCGCCGGGGTTGCTCAGTTGCTCGTCCAGGCTGCTGCGCAGTTCATCCGCCAGGCTTGAGCCCCACCATTCGGTTTCGAGGATGGCCAAGCCGCTGTCGCCCTGGCGAATCACCATCTGGGTGCGATCCACTTGCGGCGGAACGCTGAGCTGTTCGATCTGGATGTCGACACTCGTACGTGCCTGGCCGGCTGGTTGGGCCGGGCTCAGGGTGTGGTAGTGAATGGGGTCGCTGCGACAGGCGCCAAGCAGCAGCGCCAAGGCGATCAACGAAGACTTCAGCGTCAGCGGCATCAAGCGTGCTCCTGTCATCATTCTTTCCCCGGAAACGTCAGGTTCTGCGCCGGAGCGTCCTTCGGACGACCACGAAGCAGCGATTCAGGATGCCGGCCTAGGTAGTCTGACAGCTCGCGCAGCGATCGCGACATGCGGCCCAGGTCGTCCAGGGTCTGGGTCAGTTGTTCACGCTGGGGCGAATCTTCTGCCAACGTGGAATTCGCCGACTGCAAGGTCTTGCTCACTTCCTGCAAGGTGCCTTGCACGCCCGGCAGGGTCTTGCTGTTGAATTGCGACAGGCCTTTGCGTAGTTCCACGAGGTTGCCGTCCAGATTGCTGGCGATGCTTTCCAACGGCAGTTTGTTGATGCGTTCGACCACCGTTTGCAATTGTTCCTGCAACTGCTGCAGGCTACCCGGAATCGTCGGGACCCGCAGGGGGCGTGCTGCCGGATCGAAGGCGACCTTTTCCGCCTTGGGGTAGAAATCCAGGGAAATATACAGTTGCCCAGTCAGCAGGTTGCCGCTGCGCGCCTGGGCGCGCAGCCCTCGCTCGACGAAACTGCCGACCAGCCGGGCGGCAGCGGCTTCGTCTTCCGGATTGTGATTCAGTGTCTTGAGCAGCTTTTCATGAGCCTTGCCCAGCAATTGAGGGTAGATCACGATGCCGACATTAACGGGAAACGAGCGCTGCTTCTCGTCGAAGTCCAGATTCATGGAGACCACCCGGCCGATCTCGATGCCGAGGAATTCCACCGGGGCACCGACGCGCAAGCCGCGCAAAGCCTGGTCGAAGCGTAAAGCCAGGTATTGCGCCTTGCCGCTGGGCGGGGCGAGGGCGCTCTGTTGATCGGCGAACAGTTCGAAATTCTTGTTTTCAGCGGCGGGCGTGTCGTTGGGGCTGTACTCCGGGGCCCTGAAGGCAATGCCGCCGACCAGCAGGGCAGAGAGAGATTCGGTCTTGACCGCGAAACCGTTGGCACCGACGTTCACGTCGACACCGCTGACGTTCCAGAAACGGGTGTTCTCGGTGACGTAGGCATCGTTCGGCGCATTGATGAACACTTCGATATTGACGCCCTTGCCATCGGCGTCCAATGCATAGGAAACCACCTGGCCCACCGGAATCTTGCGCAAGTACACCGGCGAGCCGATGTCCAGCGAACCGAGGTCCTGGGAGTGCAGGGTAAAGCGCTTGCCCGGTTCGCCGTAAGTGATGGGGGGCGGGGCCTCCAGGCCGGTGAACGACTTGGCGCGCACGGTCGAATGGCCGGCGTCGGCGCCGATGAAATCCCCGGACAGCAAGGTATCGATCCCGGAGATACCGCCCGCGCCGATGCGCGGCCGGACTACCCAGAACACCGAGTCTTCGTGGGTGAAGGTGTCCGCGGTCTTGGCGAGCTTGACGGTGGCAGTCACGTTTTTCTGGTCGGGGCTCAGTTGCACGTCGGTCACCTGGCCAATCACTACGTTTCGGTACTTGACCGGGGTCTTGTTCGCGGTCAGGCCCTCGCCTGTCTTGAAGGTGATGGTGATGGTCGGCCCTTCCTGCAGCCAGTTATGGACCACCAGGGACACACCGACCAGCACGGCGATGATCGGCACGATCCACACCAGCGACACCGACCAGCGACGACGGGTGACATGGGCCCGGCCCGGTGCCGGCTGTCCATCATTGACTTGTGACTTCATCCATGACCTCCTCGGATGGTTGGGTATCCCAGATTAGCCGTGGATCGAAACTCATGGCCGACAGCATGGTAAACAGCACCACGAGGCCGAAGAACAAGATTCCCGGTCGCGGTTCGATGTCGCTCAAGGCCTGGAATTTCACCAGCGCCGCCACCAGTGCGACGACCAGTACATCGAGCATCGACCAGTAGCCGATGACCTCGACCAACCGATACAGCTTTGCTCGCTGGACCTGGGCCCAGGTGCTGCGCCGCTGCACGGTCACCAGCAGCAGCGTCAGGACGACGAACTTGATCCCCGGCACGGCGATGCTGGCGATGAAGATGATCAGGGCGATGTCCCAGGCGCCACTGTGCCAGAACTCGACGACGCCGCTGATGATCGTGCTGTCCGCGCCATCGCCGAGCATCTGGGTATTCATGACCGGCAACAGGTTGGCCGGGATGTAGAACACCAGCGCCGCCAGCATATAGGCCCACGTACGGGTCAGGGCATCGGGCTTGCGCCGGTGCAGGGCGGCATCGCAGCGTGGGCAGGTCTCGGGCTCGTCGCTCATGTCGCAAGCCAGGCCGCAGCTGTGGCACAGGCACAGGTTCAGGTCACTGGCCTGGGGCGGGTTGCCCGGCGGTGGGCCGTTCACAGGGTGTCCCAAAGGTCGCGAACATCGCGGCCGGCAATACGAATCATCAACAGGCTCAAGGCCGCCAGGGCGAACAGGCCGATGCCGGGCAGTACATCAAGCAACCCGGCAAGCTTGATCACTGCGACCAACGCCCCCAGCAGGCATACCTCCAGCATGCTCCACGGTCGCAGGGTTTCCAGGCTGCGCATGCACAGGTTGAACGCCGGTGCCCGCCGATTGGAGTAGGCGTAGCTCAGCACCCAGAGCAAAAGGGCCAGTTGGAAGGCTGGGGCAATGATGATCGCGACTGCGGCGACCAGGGCAATGAAGGTGATAGGCCCTTGGCTAAGGGCAACGACGGAATCCCACAAGGTCGCGCTGTTGCTGAGGCCCTGGAGGCGGATGCTCATCACCGGATAGACGTTGGCGAAGGCCCACAGCACGGCTGCGGTAATGGTCAGGGCCAGGCGCTGTTCGATGGTCAGGCCGTTGTAGCGCTGGATCACGGCATGACATTGCACGCACGAAGCCTTTTGATGCGGGACGAGCTCAACCGGCTCGTACACCGCATCGCAATGTTCACAAATGATCAGTCGTTCGGTAACGGCCATGGTGATGCTCGGAGGGGCAACTCCTTCAATATAGAAGTGAGTCGCAAATGAGCAACCCGCCGGAGCGATCATTCGCCGCGAATGTATTGCTCCAGTTGTCTGATCAGGTCCGCTTGCTCGGCGATGGCCTCTTTTACCAGGTCGCCGATGGACAACAGGCCGACGAGCTTGCCGTCCTCCACCACGGGTAAATGCCGCAGGTGTTTTTCGGTCATGATGCTCAGGCAGGTCTCGACGTTCTGGTGTGGATCGATGGTAATCACAGGGGAAACCATGATATCGCTCACTTTCGTGCCCACCGAAGAGCGCCCGTGCAAGACCATTTTGCGCGCATAGTCACGCTCGCTGATGATGCCCAGCACTTCGTCGTTCTTGACCACGAGCAAGGCACCGACGTTTTTCTCGGCCATGCGCATCAGGGCCTGCAAAACCATGTCGTCCGGTGAAATGGTGTGCACTTGCTGGTTCTTCTCGTCTTTTATCCGGAGCAACTGCGCGACGGTTTTCATGGGAGGCCTCGGGTGTCGTTTTTTTTGCGGGTGGTTAAAGAATCGTAGACCCAACGGCGAAGGGCAAGCGATAAAGCGGCAGTCAGTCGTCCAAAAGCGTCATGGTGGAGAAATAAATCGCGATGGGATGAGCTCCCTCGCCACGGGTAGAATGCGTGACATCCAAGTTTCGAGGTTTCAGCGGTGGATCTACAGCAGGGCTTCGTCCTCACCCGGCATTGGCGCGACACCCCGGCGGGCACCGAAGTCGAGTTCTGGCTGGCGACCGATGCCGGTCCGCGGCGCGTGCGTCTGCCGGTGCAGCCTTCGGTGGCGTTCGTGCCGCAGGTCCAGCGTGGCCAGGCCGAAGCGCTGTTGCAGGGCGAAAAAGAGGTCGACTTGCGCCCCCTGGACCTGCTGGATTTCGAGCATCGCCCGGTGCTGGGCCTGTATTGCCGACAACATGCCCAGTTGATGCGCCTGGACACTACGCTGCGGCGCGCCGGCGTGGAGGTGTTCGAAGCCGACATCCGGCCACCGGAGCGCTACCTGATGGAGCGCTTCATCACCGCCCCGGTCTGGTTCGGCGGCACGCCAACGGCCGATGGCTTGCTGCTCGACGCCCAGATGAAACCGGCTCCCCAATATCGGCCACCGCTGCGGCTGGTGTCCCTGGACATCGAAACCACTGCCCAAGGCGAGTTGTATTCCATCGCCTTGGAAGGCTGTGGCGAACGTCAGGTCTACATGCTCGGGCCCCCGAATGGCGATGATAGCAAGGTGGATTTCCAGCTCGAGTATTGCGAGTCCCGAACGCTGCTGTTGAAGAAACTCAACGAGTGGTTCGCCCGCTTCGATCCCGACGCAATTATCGGCTGGAACCTGGTGCAGTTCGATTTGCGCGTGCTGCACGAACATGCCCGCCGGCTGGCCGTACCGCTGCGGCTGGGGCGTGGCGGTGAGGAGATGCAATGGCGCGAACATGGCGCTCGCAATAATCATTTCTTCGCCTCGGCGGCCGGCCGATTGATCATCGACGGAATCGAGTCCTTGCGTTCTGCGACCTGGAGCTTCCCGTCGTTCAGCCTGGAAAACGTCGCGCAAACCCTGCTGGGCGAAGGCAAGTCCATCGACAACCCGTACCAACGCATGGACGAGATCAATCGCATGTTTGCCGAGGACAAGCCGGCCCTGGCGCGCTACAACCTCAAGGACTGCGAGTTGGTCACGCGGATCTTCGCCAAGACCGATCTGCTGGAGTTTTTGCTGGAGCGCGCCAGCGTCACGGGCCTGCCGGCGGATCGCAGCGGTGGCTCGGTGGCGGCCTTCACGCACCTGTACATGCCGCTGATGCACCGCCAGGGCTTTGTTGCGCCCAACCTCGGCCAGCGTCCGCCCGAGGCCAGCCCTGGCGGGTTTGTCATGGATTCCCAACCGGGGCTCTACGAATCGGTGCTGGTGCTCGACTACAAGAGCCTGTACCCATCGATCATTCGCACCTTCCTGATTGACCCGGTGGGCTTGATCGAGGGGCTTCGCCATCCAGATGACCATGAATCGGTCCCAGGCTTTCGCGGGGCGCGGTTCTCCCGTACCCGACATTGCCTGCCGTCCATCGTCGCGCGCGTCGCTGAAGGCCGGGAGACCGCCAAGCGTGAACACAATGCACCGCTGTCCCAGGCGCTGAAGATCATCATGAATGCCTTTTATGGCGTGCTCGGCTCCAGTGGCTGTCGCTTCTTCGACCCGCGCCTCGCGTCGTCCATCACCCTGCGCGGTCACCAGATCATGCAACGCACCCGACAGTTGATCGAAGCCCGGGGGCATGTGGTGATCTACGGCGATACCGATTCAACCTTCGTCTGGTTGCGCCGCCCCCACGGCCAGGAAGAGGCCGCGGTGATCGGCCGCGAACTGGTGGCTTACGTCAACCAGTGGTGGCGCGAGCAGGTACGTGATGAGTTTGGCCTGGAGAGCGCGTTGGAGCTGCAGTTCGAAACCCATTTCAAGCGATTCCTGATGCCGACCATCCGCGGTGCGGAGGAGGGCAGCAAGAAGCGCTACGCCGGGCTGGTGACCCGTGCCGACGGCAGCGATGAAATCATCTACAAGGGCCTTGAGACCGTGCGCACCGACTGGTCGCCCCTAGCCCGCCAGTTCCAGCAGGAGCTGTACGGACGGATCTTCCATCGACAGCCCTATCAGGATTACGTGCGCGACTACGTGCGGCAGACGCTGGCCGGTGCGTTCGATGAACGCCTGGTCTACCGCAAGCGCCTGCGCCGGCCCCTGGACGATTACGAACGCAACGTGCCGCCCCACGTACGGGCGGCGCGGCTCGCCGACGAGTTCAATGAACGCCAGGGGCGGCCCCGGCAGTATCAGAACGGTGGCTGGATCAGCTACGTGATCACCGTCGCCGGTCCCGAGCCGCTGGAAACTCGCAGTGCGCCGATTGATTACGACCATTACGTGACCAAGCAACTACAGCCGGTGGCGGATGCGATCCTGCCGTTTGTCGACGATGATTTCTCGACATTGATTGGCGGGCAGATGGGGCTGTTCTAGTGCCTGTTATCGCTACCAGGCAAGAACCTGTGGCGTCCAACCCTCATAGGGAAACTAAACCATCGCCAACCGCTGCTTCCCCTCAGGCTGCGGAAACACCAGGTCCAGCGCCGCCAGGTCCTGGGACTCAAGTTGCAGATTCGCCGCCTCGGCATTCAGGCGCACATGTTCAGGCTGCGTGGCCTTTGGAATGGCGATGACGTTGTCCTGGCGCACCAGCCAGGCCAGGGCAATCTGTGCCGGTGTTGCACTGTGGCGCTCGGCGATCTGTTGCACGGTGTGATCCCTGAGCAGATGCCCACCCTGGCCGACCGGGCAGTAGGCCATGATCGGCATGTGCTGCTGCTGGCTCCAGGGCAGCAGGTCGAATTCGATACCGCGTTCTTGCAGGTTGTACAACACCTGGTTGGTGGCGCAGGCCGGCGATGCCAGCTCCTCCATATCGTCGACGTCAAAGTTCGACACGCCCCAGCGCCCGATCTTGCCTTCTTCGCGCAGGCGCTCGAACGCTTCGACGGTTTCTTCCAAAGGGTACTGGCCGCGCCAGTGCAGCAGGTAGAGGTCGATGTAATCGGTGTCGAGCCGCCGCAGGCTGCGTTCGCAGGCCAACGGGATGCCTTTGCGGCTGGCGTTGTGGGGGTAGACCTTGCTCACCAGGAACACCTGGTCGCGCAGCCCGGTGATCGCTTCGCCAACGACTTTTTCGGCGCCGCCCTCGGCGTACATTTCGGCGGTGTCGATCAGGGTCATGCCCAGCTCGATACCCAGGCGCAGGGCAGCCACTTCCTTTTTGTGGTGGGACGGTTCTTCACCCAGGCGCCAAGTGCCCTGACCGATTACCGGAACGGATACGCCGGCCAATTCCAGAGTTTTCATTCACGTCTCCTGTCGTGCTGATCGAGAAAGCTGTGGCAGCAGGATAGACCAGACGTTCAGGTTTGATCGTTCCCGCGCAAAAGGCGGGAACGATCAGTTGCAGGAGATTATTCGGCCGAAAACTTCAGCACCATGGTCTGGGTGTAGGTCTGGCCCGGATCAAGTCGCGTGGTCGGGAAATCCGGCTGGTTGGGCGAGTCGGGGAAATGCTGGGTCTCCAGGGTGAATGCGCCCCAGTGCGGGTACACCTTGCCTTGCTTGCCCTTGATCGTCCCGTCTAGGAAGTTGCTGGTGTAGAACTGCACGCCCGGCTCGGTGGTGTACAGCTGCAGGCGCCGTCCCGACTGCGGATCCTGGACATCGGCGGCGAGTTTGCCCACGTCACCCTTGGCGTCGAGGACCCAGTTGAAATCGAAGCCGCCCTGTTTCGGTTCAGCGAATTTCAGCTGCGGATGATCCGCCTTGATATGTGTGCCGATGGCGGTGGGCTTGGTGAAATCCATGGGTGTGCCGGCGACTGGCGCCAGTTCGCCGGTGGGAATCAGCTTGGCGGTCACCGGTGTGTAGCGGGACGCGTGCAGGATCGCGACTTGCTTGAGGATATCGCCGTTGCCTGCGCCCGCCAGGTTGAAATAGCTGTGGTTGGTCAGGTTCAGCACAGTCGGTTTGTCGGTGGTGGCCTTGTAGTCGATGCGCAGTTCGTTTTTGTCGTTGAGGCTGTAGGTGACGTCAGTCTTCAGGTTGCCCGGGAAACCCATTTCGCCATCTTTGGACAGGTAGGTCAGGGTCACGCCGACCGAGTCCTTGTCGTTGCTCGCCTCGGCTTTCCAGACGCGCTTGTCGAACCCTTGCGGCCCGCCGTGCAGCGAATTGTCCTTGTCGTTCTGTGGCACCTGATACCGCTTGCCGTCCAGCTCGAACGCGCCGCCGGCCAAGCGATTGCCGAAGCGGCCGATGGTCGCGCCGAAATACACGTTGCCGTTCTTCTGGTAGCCCTGGACGTCGTCGAAGCCGAGCACGATGTCGGTGGTCATGCCATTTTTGTCCGGCACGATCAGCGACTGCAGGATGCCGCCGTAGGTGATCACCGTCGCCTCGATTCCGTGGCTGTTGCGCAGTATGTATTTTTCAACGGCCGTGCCGTCGTCAGTCTTGCCGAAGGCGACGCGTTCATTGGTCAGGCCGGCGGCCTGGGAGGAGGTGGCAATCATCAGAGAAACTCCGAGGGCCGTGAGCAGATGTCTGGATTCAAGCATGGGTGTGACCTTCCTTCCTGTTGTTTTGTTGTTGTTTTAACGCGGGTCGAGTCCGTTACTTGGTCGGACAGCGATGAAGGTTTTTCTGTTAAGTAGTCTTGCTATTTGCAGGTTGAGAAGGGATTTATAGTCAAAAATTGGGATTTATCAATTAAAAAGTAAGACTAATTGATCGAGGCGAACCTTAGCCAGGCGTGAGCTTTTGCGCCAGGGCACTGCACTTTTAGGCTTTTTTCCGCTCTATCCATGGCCAGGAAGCGGCGAGCCCCACCGCTTCCCCCTGTCCAGACGAGATTCGATGGCCGGTGTTTTACTTTCCATGATGGTGTCGCCACGTCGCTGCGGCTTGCTGTTGGCGGGCCTGTTGCTGTTGCTTAGCGGCGGTTGCAGCCACCAGCAAGGCCAGGACATGGTCACGCAGTTCAGCAATGCCAGGCCCCAGGAATTCTTGCAGACCAGCGTCGACCGCATGGCTACGCTCTCGATGCACGACAATTTGCAGAGCCTGTATCTGCTGATGCACAAGCTTTACCTGCGCAACCCGGAAGAGTTGCGCAAATCGGGCTTCCTGGATGCGCGCATCGCCGTCAAGCAAGTGCGCCAAGCCATCGAGCAACAGCAGCCGTTGCCGACCCTGGGCAACAGAAAAGACCTGGCGGCCCTGAGCTATGCCATGAGTCCGGAATTTCTCGGTGACCGTGTCGGTGCGTTCATCTACGCCATCGGCAGCATGTTGGTCACGGCCCACGGCAATCGCCTCGAGTTCTACATGACCGACACCATCGATCCGCGCTTCGTCAGTAACGCCGCACGCAATATCGAAAAGGCAACCTGGCTGCTTGGCCAACGGCAGAACAAGGACGGCACGCCGGTGCTGTTTTCCAACGAAATTTCGGAGGAGGGCAGCAACCTGAGCTTTGCCGTCGAGTTCGGAAAAATTGTTGCGAGGCTGGACCTGCTGACCCAGATGCTCGATGAGCGCTACCGGCGAATCGGGCTGAACTACGCGCAAAGCCTGCTTTTCTTGAATTTCCTGCCGGTTCAGTAACGACAGAATGGAATAAATATAGATCACATCGATATAGGTGGTTATAAGAAAAATCGCTATGCTCGCGGCGAGATTTTTCATGCGGTCGCGCTGAGACGGGTTTGATGGAATTCGGTAATGTCGGTTTAGTCGTAGCGGGCCTGGTGGTCGGCTTCATCGTCGGGATGACTGGCGTCGGTGGCGGATCGCTGATGACCCCCATTCTGTTGTGGTTCGGCATCAACCCGGCGACAGCGGTGGGTACGGACCTGCTGTACGCGGCCATTACCAAGTCCGGGGGCGTACTGGTACATGCCAAAAACCGCAATATCGACTGGGCCATCACCGGTTGGCTGACCTTGGGCAGCGTGCCGGCGGTCGGGCTGACCCTGTGGTTTCTCAGCAGCTTGCACAGTTCTCCCGACGCGATGAACGCAGTCATCAAGCAAGCCCTGGGCTTTGTGCTGTTCGCCACCGCCCTGGCGATCCTGTTCAAAAAGCGCCTGTTGCAATTCGCCCACGACCGCGCCGGCGGCCACTACAACCCCAGCGGCTCGCGGCTCAACGCACTCACTGTAGTCACCGGGCTGGTGCTGGGCACGATGGTCGCCTTGACGTCCATCGGTGCCGGGGCGCTGGGCACTGTCGCGCTGTTCATCCTCTATCCGTTTTTGGTCACCAAGCGCCTGGTGGGCACTGAAATCGCCCATGCCGTACCGCTGACCCTGGTGGCCGGCCTGGGCCACGCAAGCATGGGCAACATGGATTGGAACATCCTCGGCTTCTTGCTGATCGGTTCATTGCCGGGCATCTACCTGGGCAGCCACCTGTCGGGGCGTATTTCCGATGAGCTCCTGCGCCCTTGCCTGGCGGTGATGCTGGCGATGATCGGCTTCAAACTGGCGTTCTGATTTGCTCGGAGTCATGCGCCGCTAGCCATAGTCATACCTGTAGACCAGGTACTGATGAGGCCTCGATCCATGAATAGCCCAGCCAGAGATCTACTGCAACGCCTGCGCCGCCGTCGCGCCGAACCTCGCACCGACATTGCCGATATCCTGCGTCATCACGCCGAACCGTTGCCTGCCGAGGACAGCCCGGCCTTTGGCGAGATGTTCGATCGCTTCGCCGATGCCAAGGTGGTGCTGATCGGCGAAGCCAGCCACGGCACCCATGATTTCTACCGCACCCGCGCCGCCATTACCCGGCATCTGATCAAGCATCATGGCTTCGGGATTGTCGCCGTCGAAGCCGACTGGCCCGATGCCGGTCAAGTCGACCGCTGCGTGCGCAGCCTCGGACCCTCGGCCTGGAAACAGCAGGCTTTCGCTCGGTTTCCAAGCTGGATGTGGCGCAATACGGATGTCCAGTCCTTCGTCCGCTGGCTGCGCGACTACAACCTCGGGCAGCCGGACGCTCGGCGCGTGGAGTTTCGTGGGCTGGACGTTTACAGCCTGCGGCATTCCATCGACGAGGTGCTCAACTACCTCGACAAGGCACATCCGCACCTGGCCCGTGATGCCCGGCATCGTTATGGCTGCCTGACGCCGTGGCACGACGACCCGGCGCTCTACGGCCATTTTACCGAGCGCGGCAACCTGGCGACCTGCGAGGACGCGGTGGTCGAGCAACTCAACACGTTGCTCGCCGAACGCCTCGATCCATTGATCGAAGATGACGAAGGCTTTTTCAGCGCCATCCAGAACGCCCGGGTGGTGCGCGCTGCCGAGCAGTACTACCGAGCCATGTATCGCGGCGGCAAGTCTTCCTGGAACCTGCGGGACCGGCATATGTTCGACACCTTGCAAAGCCTGTTGGAACACCGCGGGACTGATGCGAAAGCGATTGTCTGGGCGCATAACTCCCACATCGGCAATGCCGCGGCGACGCGCATGGGTTGGGAAGGCGAATTCAACATTGGCCAGTTGTGTCGCATGGCTTACGGCCGCGACGCGGTGCTGCTGGGCATGGGGACCGACCATGGCAGCGTGGCGGCGGCCGATGACTGGGACTCGCCGATGAAAATCAAGCAGGTGCAGCCGGCATTGGTGGGCAGTTGGGAGCGGGAATTTCTCCAGGCGGGTGTTCGCGCATCACTGACGGACTGGCGGACAAGTCCTGACGAGGCACTGTTGGACGCGTTGTCCGAGCCGCTGCTCGAACGCGCCATTGGCGTGATCTACCGCCCTGAAACCGAACGCCAGAGCCATTATTTCGAAGCGGTCCTGGCCGAGCAGTTCGACGCCTGGCTCTGGTTCGAACAGACCGAAGCGGTCTCGCCGTTGCCCACGCCTCACACCCTGGAGCATGAGGAGGATACCTTCCCGTTCGGCCTCTGAACTCGGTGTGACGCGGTTGCGCTATGGGGCCGGTGGCCTAAGCTTCAGGGCAGGCAGCTGCGGTATCGGGCGACTCTCGCGGAACAATTGCCGCCATGTGCAATCAGTACAGCGTAAATATCTAAAGGAGAGGCGCATGCTTATTCGGTCGTTGACCTTCGCTACCTTGCTGGCTTTCGTCGGCCCCTTGTTCGCCGCTGACGGCGACTCACCCCTGGTGGCGGAGGTGGGCAAGACCCGCCCCTTGATCATTATCGCGCCCAGCTCCGTCGATCCTGCATGGTCCAAGTTGAAAGCAGAGCTTGAAAAGCCAGAGGGCAAGCAGGGATTCTCCGAACGAAACATGATGCTCTACACCGTGTTCAACACCATCGGACAACGGGATGGCAAGGATCTTGACCCGCAGAGCACCATGGCGCTGATCCGTTCCCTCAAGCTGGGCGCCGGTGCGCTGCCCAAGATCATCCTGGTGGGCAAGGATGGGGAAAAGAAGCTTGAGCATTCCGGCGAGATCAAACTGAGCGAGCTGTTCGATACCGTCGACAAATTGCCTGCGGCTGAAAAGGAAGCTGCTGCCCCAACCCCGCCGCCAGCGCCGGAACCCGAGCCCGCCAAAGACGCCAAAGGTGCGAAGCCGGGCAAGGCAGCCAAGCCTGCTGCTGCGCCGAAGGCGTTGGAAGATTGACCTCCAATAACCATGAAGGAACCTGTGGCGAGGGGATTTATCCCCTCGCCACAGGGGATCTCATCGCTGCTCCAACGCCATCAAGATCCTATGCGCGGCCTTTATCCTTTCTTCGATCGGGTAGTTCTTGTTCGCCAGGATCACGATCCCCAAATCCTTTCCAGACACAAACGCGGCATAGGCGCCAAAACCGTTGGTAGAGCCTGTCTTGTTGATCCAGCTGCCGTCTGGCGCCGGGCGGGGCGGGCTGGGCGCTTCGATTTTTTGTGGGGTCAGGGCCATCTGCGGTGTATTGCCGGCGAGCAAGTCCTCCAGGGTGAACGGGGCGGGGTAGAACTCCCAGCCCAAGCCCTGGTTCATCTTGCCAACCCGGTAGAAACCCGTATGGGTCGTGGCGATGGCTTGTGTCAAGGGAGCGTCCAGCGTTTGCGGTCGCAGGTTGGCCTCGATGAAACGGATCAGGTCCGCTGAGCTGGTCTTTACCCCGTACGCCTCGGAATCCAGGGCACCAGGTCCGACGCGCACGGGCTTGCCATCCTTCGCGTAACCTTGGGCGTATCGACTCAGTTGATCTTGCGGAACCCGTACATAGCTGTGCTTGAGACCCAGCCCAGGCATCAATGTCTGCTGCATGACATCATCGAAAGGCTGTCCCAGGCTTCGGGCCGCCAGATAGCCGAACAGGCCGATGCTCGGGTTTGAATAAAGCCGCTGGGTGCTGGCCGGGTAGAGGGGCTTCCAGGTCCTGTAATAGCTGAACATCCGGTCCGGATGGTCTGCATCATCGGGAAACTGCAGCGGCAGGCCACCGGCACTGTAGGTAGCAAGGTCCAGCAAGCTCACGTTTTCAAGGGCACTGCCGCGTAATTCGGGGGCATAGCGGCCGGCGCCGTCCGACAGTTGCAGTTTGCCTTGGGCTTGGGCGTAGGCGCCGAGCGTTGCGGTAAAGGTCTTGCTGACTGAACCGACTTCGAACAGGGTCTGGTCGGTCACGGTCTTCCGGGTGTCCTTGGAGGCAACGCCATAATTGAAGAACAGCCGTTGGCCGTTGTGGGTGATTGCCACCGCCATGCCCGCGATGTCCTGCTGTTTCATCAGGGGCTGGATAACGGCATTGACCGTTTCTTCAATGCGTTCCTGGGCAAGTCCCACGGACGTCCAACAGAACAGGAAAAAAGTCCCGGCAAGTGTCGATTTGGCAATGTGCATGACTGACCGCTCTCGTTGGCCTTCCTTGAGGGGAGGTCAATCTAGGGCGTTTTTGGCTGCCGGGCAATCCAAAACCATAGGCCGCGTGCATGGTTCAGTGCGCTCCCACAGCCCTGTGGGAGCGTTCCCACAACACGGCTCCGTTTCCCGAGCCCTCAAGCCAAACGACACAAAGCGGCGGCCGCCGGGTAAACTCGCGGCTCTTTCTGAAGGAGTTCACATGAGTTACTACCAGCCCGGCATTCTCGCCACCCCTGTTCCGCCTCAGGCTCGTCATCTGTTTTTTGCCCTGGAATCGGTCGAGGCGCTGCCGGCTGCGATCGATAAATTGTTGCTGCAGTTGGGTGGCCGCGCGGTCGTCGGTTTCGGTGAGTCGCTGGTGCAGGCCTTGGGCGCCCAGATTGAAGGCCTGCGGGCGTTTCCCGCGCTGGCCGGTGTCGGCGTGGATAACCCGTCGACCCAGCACGCGCTCTGGTGCTGGTTGCACGGCGAGGACCGAGGCGAGCTGATGCACCGCAGTCGCGCCCTCGAAGCGGCGCTGGCACCGGCCTTGCGCCTGGTGCAGATGAACGAAACCTTCCGCCACATGACCGGCCATGACTTGACCGGTTACGAAGATGGCACCGAAAACCCCCACGATGACGCGGCCGTCGCCGCTGCCCTGGCCCAGGGTGTCGATGGATTGCGCGGGGGCAGCTTCGCCGCGATCCAGCAGTGGCAGCACGACCTGGACGGATTTGCCGCGATGCAACCCCATGAGCGCGACAACATCATGGGGCGGCGCCTGAGCGACAACGAAGAAATCGAGGAGGCGCCGGAGTCGGCCCACGTCAAGCGCACCGCCCAGGAGAGCTTTGCTCCGGAGGCTTTCGTCGTACGCCGTTCCATGCCGTGGATCGAAGGGGATCGCGCCGGTCTTATGTTCCTGGCGTTTGGTTTCTCGCTGGATGCGTTCGAGGCGCAACTGCGTCGCATGAGCGGCCTCGAAGACGGCATCACCGATGGCTTATACCGCATGAGCCGGCCGATTACCGGCGGCTATTACTGGTGCCCACCGCTGCTGGACGGGCGCCTGGACCTGCGCGCACTGGCCCGCTAGGGCGTGCCACCGCCCCGGTAAGCGAGCCGCGTTGTGCAAATCGTCGGGTCAACGCTATTCTTGGGCCCGACGTGTTTGCGTGGAACGGGAGAGCAAGCGTGGATAAAGTCATCGTCATCACCGGTGGCGGGCGCGGGATCGGGGCGGCCACGGCGCTGTTGGCGGCCGACCTGGGCTATCGGATCTGCATCAATTACCAGTCCGATGAAAACGCGGCCCAGGATGTCCTCGAACAGGTCCGGGCCAAAGGCGCGCAAGCCATTGCCGTGCGGGCCGATGTGAGCATCGAGGACGAGGTGGTCGGCCTGTTCAACCGAGTCGATGCCGAACTGGGGCGTGTCACCGCCCTGGTGAACAACGCCGGTACGGTCGCCCACAAGTCCCGGCTCGATGAAATGTCCGAGTTCCGCATCCTCAAGATCATGAAGACCAATGTGTTGGGGCCGATCCTGTGCGCCAAGCATGCGGTGCTGCGCATGTCGCCCCGGCATGGCGGGCAGGGTGGCAGCATCGTCAACGTCTCGTCGGTCGCCGCCCGCTTGGGCGCACCATCGGAGTATGTCGACTACGCGGCCTCGAAGGGCGCGCTGGACACCTTCACCGTCGGCTTGTCAAAGGAAGTCGCCGGCGAGGGCATACGCGTCAACGCGGTCCGTCCGGGCTACATCTACACCGATTTCCACGCCCTGAGCGGCGATCCGGACCGGGTCAGCAAACTCGAATCGGCGATTCCCATGGCTCGGGGCGGGCGTCCGGACGAAGTGGCCGAAGCGATCATCTGGTTGCTGTCGGACAAGGCTTCTTATGCGACCGGGACGTTTGTGGACCTTGGTGGTGGGCGCTGATTTTCAGCCATCTGTAGTCAGTGCCGGCCTATTCGCGAGCAGGCTCGCTCTCACATTGGAATGCGGCCTGCGGGAGCGAGCCTGCCAGCGAAGAGAACCTCAAGGACGACATCGCACTCAGAACGACCGGATGATCCGCCCCAACGTTTCCATGGCCTTTTCCGACACTTCGGTCCAAGGCCCGCCATAGTTCAGCCGAATGCAATTTCTGAAGCGCCGGGTCGGTGAAAAGATCGGCCCGGGGGCGATGCTGATGCCTTGTGCCAGTGCCATCTGGAACAGCTTCAGCGAGTCGATCTGTTCCGGCAGTTCCAGCCAGAGGAAGTAACCGCCCGCCGGCTGGCTGACGCGGGTCTGGGGTGGGAAATAACGGCCGATGGCGGCAAGCATCGCACTTTGCTGTTCTTCCAGGGCATAGCGCAACTTGCGCAGGTGCCGGTCGTAGCCGCCATGTTGCAGGTAGTCGGCGATCGCGGCCTGGGCCGGCATCGAGGCGCACAGTGAGGTCATCAGCTTGAGCCGTTCGATCTTCTGCGCATAGCGTCCGGCGGCGACCCAGCCGATTCGATAACCCGGGGCCAGGCTCTTGGCGAACGAGCCGCAATGCATCACCAACCCTTCAGTGTCGAAGGCTTTGGCGGGTTTGGGCGCCTGTTGGCCGTAATAGAGTTCGGCATAGACGTCGTCCTCGATCAGCGGAACCTGATGTCGGCGCAACAGTTCCACCAATGCCTGTTTGCGCGCTTCGGGCATGGTCGCACCCATGGGATTCTGGAAGCTGGTCATGCACCAGCAGGCCTTGATTGAATGGCGCGCGAGGGTCTGTTCCAGCACCTCCAGGTCAATGCCGTCGCGCGGATGAACCGGGATTTCCACGGCCTTGAGCTTCAGCCGCTCCAGTATTTGCAGGCTGGCGTAGAACGCGGGAGCTTCGATCGCCACGAGGTCGCCCGGCTCGGTCACCGCTTGCAGGCACAGGTTCAAGGCTTCCAGGGCACCGTTGGTGATCAGCAGCTCCTCCATGGGCAACATCAGCCCGCCGACCATGTAGCGCAAGGCTATCTGGCGGCGCAGTTGCGGATTGCCCGGGGACATGTCGGTGACCACCATGCGCGGGTCCATGTCCCGGGTGGCGCTGGACAACGAGCGGGACAGTCGCTGCAGCGGAAACAGCGTGGGGCTGGGGAAGGCCGAGCCGAATGGCACGGTGGCGGGATCCTTGATCGAATCGAGCACCGAAAATACCAGTTCGCTGACGTCGACTTCCGTTGATTCGTGCACCTGGTTGCTGATGACCGGTTCACAGAACGGGCGCGGCGCATGATTGTTGACGAAGTAACCGGAGCGCGGCCGGGCCCGGATCAGTCCGCGTCGCTCCAGCAGGTAATAGGCCTGGAACACAGTGGACGGGCTGACACCATAAGTCTGGCTGGCGTAGCGCACCGACGGCACCCGCTGGCCCGGCCCGAGCATGCCGGAGCGGATCAGTTCAGCGATGTCATCGGCGAATTTTTCGTAGCGTTTCATGGCGGGTCCGGTCATGAGGGACATTGCATCTTAAAGGTTCACCGATTCATCGGTGCGACAAAACGGCTCTTGGCCACGCTGTAGACTTGCGGCTCGTCACTGTCGGCGACCTTGAAGGTCATCTCCTGGGAACCGCTCCGGGGCCGTTCGCTGAGCATCGCCACCGACACCGGCACGTCGACGATTTCCCCCGGCGCCAGGCTCAGGTGTGTCTTGCCCTGCAGGACGAAGCCGTCGCCGTCTACCAGGGACAGCTCATACGCCTGGTGTTGCTGGGTCTTGTTGATGATTTTCAGGCTGTAGATGTTCTCGATCTGGCCCTGGCTGTTTTCACGGAACAGTCCACGGTCCTTGCTGACGTCCAGCGACACCATCGGGCGCTCCGCCAGCGCCACCGCCAGCGCACCGATCATCACCAGCAACACCGCCGTGTAACCCACCAGGCGTGGCCGCAGCAGATGAGTCTTGCCCCCTTGCAGTTGGTGCTCGGAGGTGTATTTGATCAGGCCGCGGGCGTAGCCCATCTTGTCCATGATCGAGTCGCAGGCGTCGATGCACGCCGCGCAACCGATGCATTCCATTTGCAAGCCATCGCGGATATCGATGCCGGTGGGGCAGACCTGCACACACATCTGACAGTCTATGCAGTCTCCCAACCCCACATTGGCCGGATTCACCTCGCGTTTGCGCGGGCCGCGAATTTCGCCACGGGCTACGTCATAGGAAATGGTCAAGGTGTCCTTGTCGAACATCACGCTCTGGAATCGCGCATAAGGGCACATGTGCATGCACACCGCTTCGCGCAGCCAGCCGGCGTTGAGGTAAGTGGCCCCGGAAAAAAACAACACCCAAAACAGGCTGGCGCCACCGATTTGCAAGGTCAGCAGTTCCTCGGCCAGGGGACGGATCGGGGTGAAGTAACCCACGAATGTCAGGCCCGTGAGCAGGCTGATGGCGAGCCACAACGTGTGCTTGGCCGAGCGCCGCACCAACTTGTTCAAGCCCCACGGCGCGACCTGCAGCTTGATGCGCTGGTTGCGTTCACCTTCGGTGACTTTCTCGACCCACATGAATATCCACGTCCAGGAACTCTGCGGGCAGGTATAACCGCACCACACGCGTCCGGCGAAAACGGTGATCGCAAACAGGCCGAACGCGGCGATGATCAGCAGGGCGGACAGCAGGATGAAATCCTGGGGCCAGAAGGTCGCGCCGAAGATGTGGAACTTGCTTTCGGAAAGGTCCCAGAGCACCGCCTGGCGATTGCCCCAGTTTAGCCATACCGTGCCGAAGAACAGCAGGAACAGGACGCCGGCACCGCTGATGCGCAAGGTGCGGAACAGGCCGGTGAAGCTGCGGGTGTGGATCAGGTTGTCGGTGGTCCTGGCCTTGATCTTGTTGGGCGCGGGGTCGAAAGTTTGTATCAGTTGGGCGGGGATTCTTTCGCTCATGGTCGGTCGCTCATCAGCCGCTATCTGGCCGGGGCACTATGACTATCGAACTGTTTGCATAACAGACTCAGGTGGATTGATAAAAACCGGATCAGATGGCTTGTAGGCCTGATTCTGCGACACTTTGATGCACCTTGGGAATGCGGGCTTTATTCTGGGGATGGTGTTTATATCCGTTGCTGCGGTAATGGCTGCTGACGGTTCCGCCCTTACGGCGGCTCACTTTTTTTCAGACGCCAAAAAAGTAAGCAAAAAAGGCTTCGCCCCACCACTCGGCACCTCGCCTAGGCTCGGTGTGCCCTCACTCCGGCCTTGCTCCGTGGGCCCGCCGCGATGGGCCATCCATGGCCCTGCGCGGCTATCCCGGCATCCATGCCGGGATGCCCACTGCGCAACGCCTGCGTTCGGCCAGCGTGGTTAACGGGGCGCCAAGATCAAGATCCAAAGCAAGAGCAAGAGCGGGGCATCAGCCAGGATTTATTTAGCTGAACCACCGCTTTCGCGAGCAAGCCCGCTCCCCCATTGGATTTTCGCCAGCCATCCAATGCACATACGCCGCAAAACAGTGTGGGAGCGGGCTTGCTCGCGAAGAGGCCGGTACACCCAACATCACCGCAAACTGACACACCGCCTTCGCGAGCAGGCTCGCTCCCATAGGAGATATGCGATACACCAGAAACCAGGTCGGCCCTAAGGCCGCCTCGGGATGGACGTAGATTTCGGCGCCCCGTTAACCACGATGGCCGAAGTGAAGGCATGCCGAGCCTAGGCGAGGCACCGAGTGGTGGGGCAGGAGCGCTTTGGTTACTTTCGACTGGGCCGGCTTCCGGGCTTTTCGAAAGTGACCCGCTGTAAGAGCGGAACCATAAGCTGCCGTTACCGAAGAAGCGGATATGCACACTAACCCTAAATCAAGGTCAGATAACCGACCCCCCATCCGTAGCCTTAAGATTCTGCCGCCCGTCAACCGCCCCAGCCACGGTCAGGGCATCGACCTCCGCTTCGGTCAGATAAACCCGCCCACCATTGAGCTCCACGGCCGACATGGCCTTGTCCGGGTCGGTGATGATGGTCAGCTCGCTGGCTGGGCATTGTTCCGAACCGTTGGGGGTGTCGAAATGACAGGTCCGGTTATCGTCGATATGTACAGTCATGGTACTGCTCCTTCCCGTATGTCTGAACGTTAGGCGCCACTCAATCGGCAGGGTTCTTCGTGGCTGATCAGCGGTCGCACGTCTCGCATCGCTTGCGGTCAATCGTTTATCGAGCGAAGAGAGGAAGGTCCATGGAATCGTGGTGGGATGAAGTCTGGATAACCCTGCAAGCGGAGTTCGCCGATATCACCGATGCCCAGCAAATGACGCGGGTGACGGTGCGCCTGGTGATGGCTGCACTGTTGGGGGGCATCCTGGGGTTCGAGCGTGAGCACAAGGGTAAGGCCGCCGGGGTGCGCACCCATATGCTGGTGGCGCTGGGCGCTGCGTTGTTCGTGCTGGTGCCGCAGATGTCCGGCTCCCAGGCTGACGCGATGAGCCGGGTGATACAGGGCGTCGTTGCCGGGATCGGTTTCCTCGGCGCAGGCACCATCCTGAAAAATACCGACTGCGACGAAAGTCATGTCAAGGGACTGACCACCGCTGCAGGCCTGTGGATGACCGCCGCCATCGGAGTGGCCGCCGGGCTAGGTCGGGAGGCGACGGCGGTGCTCAGCACCGTGCTGGCGTTGGCGATTTTCAGTGTGATGCCGGTGATAGTGCGAGCGTTGGAAAAGGACGAGAAGCTGTAACAAATCCCCTTGGCAAGGTACGTATCGCTGCGCAAGCGAGCCTGCTCGCGAAGGCGGTGTGCCGTCCAGCATCTATGCTGACTAACGCGCCCCATTCGCGAGCAGGCTCGCTCCCACAAACGATTCACCGGTCTGTATATCAAACCCGCTCCGGCGGCGCCTCGCTCGGTGGGTCGCCCAGGGGCGGCTGCGGATCCAGCGGCGGGTCTTTTTCCGGAATCGGCTCCGGATCGGGGCCGGGTGGCGGCAGGTTGGGGTCGTCGATGTTCGGGTCGGGTGTTTCGGCCGGGATAGGAATGGTCATCGGGTCGGGCCTCCGGGACGCAAGTGGCTTGAGTCGTGCTTGTACGATTGACCACTGTTCGACGGGTTTGATTCCCCGCAGCCGGCCAGCACATCCCGCTGAACTTTTGGTTGCCGGTCCGGTTCGGAGCTTAAGTGAGTTTAATCAGGGACCCGTTGGGCCTTTACCGCCACAAGCGCGTCCATGGGGCGTAAAAGGAGCGATGCTCGATGACTGCCGAACAGCCGACCGACTTGGATTACAACCCGCATTTGCCGTTGTCCCAGGCCTTAATGTTGCCGCGTATTGCTATTGAAGACACCATGCCGGTGATCGATGGCGGACAGTTCGCCGCCAAGGCCCTCGCTGGGCAGGACGTGACGGTGACCAGCAAGGTGTTCGCCGATGGCCACGACAAGTTGGCCGTGCGAATCCGCTGGCGGGCGCTGGAGGACGAAATCTGGAACAGCGAGGTGATGACCGAGCTGGGCAATAATGGCTGGCGCGGTCAGTTCACGGTACCGGCCGTCGGCCGCTACGTGTTCTGTATCGAAGCCTGGTTCGATCAGTTCGCCAGCTTCCGCTACGAGTTGGAGAAAAAATACGCCGCCGGGGTGCCCATCAGCCTGGAGTTGCAGGAAGGCCGCAACCACGTGCAACAGGCCGCCGAGCGTAGCGATGGCGAGTTGAGCGAACAACTGGCGGCGTTGCATCACGAGCTTTCAGGCCTGCTGCCGGAGGAGCAGGTGGCGCTGTTCCTCACGCCGCGCAGCGCCGACTTGATGTCCTTGGCCGACCACCGGCCCTACCTGAGCATCAGCCGGGAGTATCCGTTGGACGTCGAGCGCGAGCTGGCCGAGTTCGCCAGTTGGTACGAACTGTTCCCCCGCTCGATCACCGATGATTCCAATCGCCATGGCACCTTCAATGACGTGCACTCGCGCCTGCCGGTGATTCAGGACATGGGTTTTGACGTGCTGTACTTTCCGCCGATCCATCCGATTGGTCGCAGCTTCCGCAAAGGCCCGAACAACTCCCTGACCGCCGGTCCGGACGATCCGGGCAGTCCTTACGCCATCGGCAGCGAGGAGGGCGGGCATGAGGCGATCCATCCTCAATTGGGCACCCGGGATGATTTCCGTCGCCTGGTCGCCGCTGCCGCCGACCACGGCCTGGAGATCGCCCTCGATTTCGCCATCCAATGTTCGCAGGACCACCCTTGGCTCAAGCAGCATCCGGGTTGGTTCAGCTGGCGGCCGGACGGCACGATCAAATACGCGGAGAACCCGCCCAAGAAGTACCAGGACATTGTCAACGTCGATTTCTACGCCGCCGATGCGATCCCCAGCCTGTGGCTGGAACTGCGCGACATTGTCGTCGGCTGGGTCAACGAAGGGGTAAAGATCTTCCGTGTCGACAACCCCCACACCAAGCCGTTGCCGTTCTGGCAGTGGCTGATTGCTGATGTACGTGCGCAGCACCCCGAGGTGATCTTCCTCGCAGAAGCCTTCACCACGCCGGCGATGATGGCGCGCCTGGGCAAGGTCGGTTATTCCCAGAGCTACACGTATTTCACCTGGCGCAACACCAAGGCCGAGCTGGCGGCATACCTCACCGAGCTCAACGAATCGCCCTGGCGCGAATGCTACCGGCCGAATTTCTTCGTCAATACGCCGGACATCAACCCGGCGTTCCTCCATCACTCGGGACGCCCGGGTTTCCTGATTCGCGCGGCGCTGGCGACCATGGGCTCAGGCCTGTGGGGCATGTATTCCGGGTTCGAGTTGTGCGAGTCGGCGCCGGTGCCGGGCAAGGAGGAATACCTCGATTCGGAAAAATACGAGATCCGCCCTCGGGACTTCACCGCGCCGGGCAACATCATCGCCGAGATCGCCCAGCTCAACCGTATCCGCCGCCAGAACCCGGCGTTGCATACGCACCTGGGCCTGAAAATCTATAACGCCTGGAACGACAACATCCTGTATTTCGGCAAGCGCACGCCGGACGGCAGCAATTTCATCCTGGTGGCGGTGAGCCTCGATCCGCATAACCCACAGGAAGCCAATTTTGAATTGCCGCTGTGGGAGATGGGCCTGCCGGACGACGCCCAGACCCAAGGCGAGGATTTGATGAATGGCCACCGCTGGACCTGGTATGGCAAGTACCAGTTCATGCGCATCGACCCGGCGTACCAGCCGTTCGGGATCTGGCGGATCAGCGTGACATGAGGCGCAGGACCGGCCTTTGTGGCGAGGGAGCTTGCTCCCCTTCGGCTGCGCAGCAGTCGTGATTTTCAGGTGGCCGCTTCGCGGCCCAGCGGGAGCAAGCTCCCTGGCCACTGAAGCCCCCAAACCATAAAGAACAAGCCTGTAACCCGCGGCTTTATAGAATCAGCAGGAGTTGCAAATGGCCAAGAAACCCCGGTCTGCCACGTTCATCAACGACCCGCTCTGGTACAAGGACGCAGTCATTTATCAGGTCCATGTCAAATCCTATTTCGACTCCAACAATGACGGGATCGGCGATTTTCCTGGACTGATCGACAAGCTTGATTACATCGCCGACCTGGGCGTCAACACCATCTGGTTGCTGCCGTTCTACCCCTCGCCCCGTCGTGACGACGGCTATGACATCGCTGAGTACCGGGGTGTCAGCCCCGACTATGGCACCATGGCCGATGCGCGGCGTTTCATCGCCGAAGCCCATAAGCGCAACCTGCGAGTGATCACCGAGCTGGTCATCAACCACACCTCCGACCAGCATCCGTGGTTCCAGCGCGCGCGCAAGGCCAAGAAAGGCTCCAAGGCCCGGGATTTCTACGTCTGGTCCGATGACGATCACAAATACGACGGCACGCGGATCATCTTCCTCGACACCGAAAAGTCCAACTGGACCTGGGACCCGGTGGCCGGCCAATACTTTTGGCACCGTTTCTATTCTCACCAGCCCGATCTCAATTTCGACAACCCACAGGTCATCAAGGCCGTGCTGTCGGTGATGCGCTATTGGCTCGACATGGGCATCGATGGCCTGCGCCTGGACGCGATCCCGTACCTGATCGAGCGCGATGGCACCAACAACGAGAACCTGCCCGAGACCCACGACGTCCTCAAGCTGATCCGCGCCGAAATCGACGCCAATTACCCCGACCGCATGTTGCTGGCCGAGGCCAACCAGTGGCCGGAGGATACCCAGCTCTATTTTGGCGACGTCGATGCTCAGGGGCTCGATGGCGATGAGTGCCACATGGCGTTCCACTTCCCCTTGATGCCGCGCATGTACATGGCGCTGGCCCAGGAAGACCGTTTCCCCATCACCGACATCCTGCGCCAGACGCCGGAGATCCCGGCGAACTGCCAGTGGGCGATTTTCCTGCGCAACCATGATGAACTGACCCTGGAAATGGTCACCGACAAGGAGCGCGACTACCTCTGGAATTACTACGCCGCCGACCGTCGAGCGCGGATCAACCTCGGCATTCGTCGGCGCTTGGCGCCGCTGATGGAGCGCGACCGCCGCCGTGTGGAGTTGCTCAATAGCCTGTTGCTGTCGATGCCCGGCACGCCGACTTTGTATTACGGCGATGAGATCGGCATGGGCGACAACATCTACTTGGGCGACCGCGATGGCGTGCGCACGCCGATGCAGTGGTCGATCGACCGCAACGGCGGCTTCTCCCGCGCCGACCCGGCGAGCCTGGTGTTGCCGCCGATCATGGACCCGCTGTACGGCTATCTGTCGGTGAACGTCGAGACCCAGTCCGGCGATCCTCATTCACTGCTCAACTGGACCCGACGGATGCTCGCCGTGCGCAAGCAATCCAAGGCCTTTGGCCGGGGCACGTTGAAAATGCTGTCGCCGAGCAACCGACGAATCCTGGCCTACACCCGTGAATACACCGGCCCGGACGGCAAGCACGAAATCATCCTCTGCGTGGCCAACGTTTCGCGCAGCGCCCAGGCGGCCGAGCTGGACTTGTCGGCCTACGCTGGCATGGTCCCGGTGGAGATGCTCGGCGGCAATGCGTTTCCGCCCATCGGCCAGTTGAATTTTCTCCTGACCCTGGCGCCGTACGGCTTCTATTGGTTCGCCCTGGCGGCGGAAAACCAGATGCCGAGCTGGCACGTCGAGCCTGCCCAGAGCCTGCCGGATTTCACCACGCTGGTGCTGAAAAAACGCCTGGAAGAATTGCTCGAAGCGCCGTCGCGCGCCACGTTGGAGCAGGGCATCCTGCCGAACTGGCTGCAGAACCGCCGCTGGTTTGCCGGCAAGGACAGCGCCATCGAGAAAGTCGACATCGTCTACGGCGTGCGTTTTGGTGATCCGCAACACCCTGTACTGTTGAGCGAAATCGACGTCACCAGTGCTGGCCAGACCTTGCGTTATCAACTGCCGTTCGGTCTGTTGGCCGAGGATCAGCTCGGCGCCGCGCTGCCTCAGCAATTGGCCTTGTCGCGGGTCCGCCGTGGCCGCCAGGTCGGCTTGATCACCGATGCCTTCACTTTGGAAAACTTCATTCGGGCAGTGCTCCAAGGCATTCAGGCCAGCACGGTGCTGCCGTGCGCCGACGGCGAGTTGCGCTTTGAACCCACCGAGGGCCTCGCGGCGCTGAACCTGGGGGCCGAGCCGGAGGTGCGCTACCTGTCCGCCGAGCAGTCCAACAGCTCGGTGGTGGTGGGCGGTAGCCTGGTGCTCAAGTTGATCCGCAAGGTTGCGTCCGGCGTGCACCCGGAACTGGAGATGAGCGCTTACCTGACCGCGGCGGGCTTCAGCAATATCTCGCCGCTGCTGGGTTCGGTGATTCGCCGGGACGCCCAGGGCGAGGATGCCTTGCTGATGATCGCCCAGGGCTACCTGAGCAATCAGGGCGACGCGTGGGAGTGGACCCAGAACAACCTCGAACGGGCGTTGCGCGATGAGCTGGCGGACGCCGTGTCCGAGCAGGAGCAGCACTACAACGCCCTGGGCGAACTGAAGGATTTTGCTGGCATGCTCGGCCAGCGCCTCGGGGAAATGCACCAAGTGCTTGCCCAGCCCACCGACAACCCGGCCTTCGCGCCGCAGCCTACCAGCGCCAAGGAAGCCCAGGCCATCGGCAAGGATGTCGCCGCCCAGGTGGAAAATGCGTTGCGCCTGCTCAAGCAGAACCAGGACCAATTGAACCCTGCGGACCAGGCGATGGTCGCACGCTTGCTGGAACACAGGAAAACCGTGCTGGCCCACGTCCAGGAACTGGCCGGCAAGGCCGCTGGCGGCTTGCGCATCCGGGTACATGGCGATTTGCACTTGGGGCAGGTGCTGGTGATCAAGGGCGATGCCTACCTGATCGACTTCGAAGGCGAGCCGGCGCGACCGCTGCACGAACGACGTGGCAAGCACAGCCCGTACAAGGACGTCAGCGGTGTGCTGCGCTCCTTCGACTACGCGGCGGCGATGGCGGTCCAGCTGCACACCGTCGACAGCACGGCCGATGCCGATGCAGCGCGCAAACGGGTCGCCGACCGTTATCTGGTCGAGGCTCGCCAGGCATTTGTCCAGGCATATCGGCTGGCGGCAGCTAGTCTTGCCCATGAGTGGAAGGATGCTGGAGGCGAAGACGCCGCATTGGCGTTGTTCGGCCTGGAGAAGGCGGCCTATGAAGTGGCTTATGAAGCCGAGAATCGCCCTGCCTGGCTGCCCGTGCCGCTGCACGGCCTGTACGGGTTATTGAGTGGGCTGAAACCCTTTTCCGATTTAGCCGGACCGATTTAGTGGAGAGAATCATGAGCGTCTCGAACAAGGAATCACAGGGGCAGGCCAAAGAGTCATTGCTGCCGGCCCCCCACGACATCGACGCGCTGGTGCGCGCCGAACACCACGACCCGTTTTCGATCCTGGGCCCGCATGGCGATGGGGCCGGCGGGCAATTCATCCGGGCCTACCTGCCCGGTGCGCTGAGCGTGCATGTGCTCGCCCGTGACGGCGGCGAAGAGCTGGGCGAGTTGCAGATCACCGAAACCCCGGGTTTGTTCGTCGGCCATTTCGACCGTGCCCAGCCATACCTGTTGCGCACTCGTTGGGCCGGCGGCGAGCAGGTCGCAGAGGATCCGTACAGCTTCGGTCCGCTGCTGGGGGAAATGGATCTCTACTTGTTCGCCGAAGGCAATCATCGCGACCTCAGTGCCTGCCTCGGTGCGCAACTGAAAACGGTGGATGGCGTCGATGGCGTGCGTTTCGCCGTCTGGGCGCCGAACGCACGCCGGGTTTCGGTGGTGGGTGACTTCAACGTCTGGGACGGGCGCCGGCATCCGATGCGCATCCGTTATCCGTCCGGCGTGTGGGAAATATTCATCCCGAGGCTCGGGCCGGGCGAAGGCTATAAATATGAAATCCTCGGTGCCCACGGCATTCTGCCGCTCAAGGCCGACCCGGTGGCCTTGGCCACGCAAATGCCGCCTGATACGGCGTCCAAAGTGGCTTCGCCACTGAACATCGAATGGCACGACGACGAGTGGATGCAAAGCCGTCGTGAACGCCAGCTACCGGGCGCGCCGTTGTCGATCTATGAGTTGCACGCCGGTTCCTGGCAGTGCGAGATCGACGAGGCGGGCGAAGTTTCCCGCCAATACAACTGGCATGAACTGGCTGAGCGGCTGATCCCCTACGTCAAGGACCTTGGCTTTACGCACATCGAGCTGATGCCGATCATGGAACACCCGTTCGGTGGTTCGTGGGGCTATCAACCGTTGTCGCAATTTGCCCCGACGGCGCGGTTCGGTTCACCCGATGATTTCGCCGCGTTCGTCAATGCCTGTCATAAGGCCGACATCGGCGTGATCCTGGACTGGGTGCCCGCGCACTTTCCGACCGACACCCATGGCCTGGCCCAGTTCGACGGCACCGCGCTGTACGAATACGGTAACCCGCTGGAAGGTTTCCACCAGGATTGGGACACGCTGATCTACAACCTCGGACGCACCGAGGTCCACGGTTTCATGTTGGCGTCGGCGTTGCACTGGCTCAAGCATTTTCACGTCGACGGCCTGCGGGTGGATGCCGTGGCCTCGATGCTATATCGCGATTATTCGCGCAAGGCCGGCGAATGGGTGCCAAACCGCCACGGCGGACGTGAGAACCTGGAAGCCATTGATTTCCTCCGGCACCTCAACGATGTGGTCGCGCTGGAAACCCCGGGCGCGTTGGTCATCGCCGAAGAGTCTACTGCCTGGCCCGGCGTCAGCCAGAGCACGCAACAGGGCGGCCTGGGTTTCGCCTACAAGTGGAACATGGGTTGGATGCACGACTCGCTGCATTACATCCAGCAGGATCCGGTGTACCGCGCCCATCACCATAACGAGTTGAGCTTCGGCCTGGTGTACGCCTGGTCCGAGCGTTTCGTGCTGCCGATTTCCCACGACGAAGTGGTCCACGGCAAGCGCTCGCTGATCGATAAGATGCCTGGAGACCGCTGGCAGAAATTCGCCAACTTGCGGGCCTATCTCAGTTTCATGTGGGGCCACCCGGGCAAGAAGCTGCTGTTCATGGGCTGCGAATTTGGCCAATGGCGCGAGTGGAACCATGACCAGCAACTGGACTGGTACCTGCTGCAATATCCCGAGCACCGGGGTGTGCAGAAACTGGTGAGCGACCTGAACCGGTTGTATCGCGAAGAGCCGGCGCTGCACGACCAGGACGATGCACCACAGGGCTTCCAATGGCTGATCGGCGACGATGCGCTCAACAGCGTCTATGCGTGGTTGCGATGGAGCAAGGACGGTCGGCCGGTATTGGTCGTCGCTAACTTCACGCCCGTGCCGCGCGAGGCGTATCGGGTCGGCGTGCCGTTTGGCGGTCGTTGGGTGGAGCTGCTCAACAGCGATGCCGACACCTACGCCGGCTCCAACTATGGCAACGGCGGCGGCGCCTCCACCGAGGCGATCCCCAGCCATGGCCAGGCACTGTCGCTGGAACTGAACCTGCCGCCGCTGGCGGTGCTGATCCTGCGGCCGGAGGGGTAGGCCCAGACTCAGATCCACTGTGGGAGCGAGCTTGCTCGCGATGGCGGTCAGTCGGTCACAAAAGTGCCGACAGACACTCCGCTATCGCGAGCAAGCTCGCTCCCACAGTGCAGTGCTGAGCTAAAACTCCTCAGCCTCTCAGCGAACCAGGCAAGGCTGCTTGTTGTTGAACGTCCAGCCCGGGATCAGATACTGCATCGCCACCGAATCGTCCCGCGCCCCGAGCCCCATGCCTTTGTACAGCTCGTGAGCCTTGGCCAACTGGTCCATGTCCAGCTCGATCCCCAGCCCCGGTTTCTTCGGCACTTGCACGCAGCCTCCCTTGATTTGCAACGGTGCCTTGGTCAACCGTTGGCCGTCCTGCCAGATCCAGTGGGTGTCGATGGCAGTGATGTCGCCCGGTGCGGCCGCCGCGACGTGGGTAAACATCGCCAGGGAAATGTCGAAGTGGTTGTTGGAATGCGAGCCCCAGGTCAGGCCCCATTCATTGCACATCTGCGCCACGCGCACCGAACCTTGCATGGTCCAGAAATGTGGGTCGGCCAGGGGAATGTCCACGGATTGCAGCGTGATGGCGTGGCCCATTTCGCGCCAGTCGGTGGCAATCATGTTGGTAGCGGTCTTGAGGCCGGTGGCGCGGCGGAACTCGGCCATCACCTCACGGCCCGAATAGCCATTCTCTGCGCCGCAAGGGTCCTCTGCGTACGCCAGCACTTTGTGCTGGTCGCGGCACAGGCGAATCGCTTCCTTGAGTGACCAGGCGCCGTTGGGGTCCAGGGTGATTCGCGCCTGGGGAAAGCGCTCGGCCAGTGCCGTCACGGCTTCGATTTCCTCGTCGCCCTTGAGCACGCCGCCCTTGAGCTTGAAATCCTGGAAACCGTAATGTGCGTGGGCCGCTTCGGCCAGGCGCACCACGGCGTCGGCATCCAGGGCTTTTTCATGGCGGACGCGGAACCAGTCATTATCAGCGTCCGGTTCGCTGCGGTAGGGCAGATCGGTCTGCTGGCGGTCACCAACATAGAACAAATAGCCGAGCATCTTCACTTCGTCGCGCTGCTGGCCTTCGCCGAGCAGGGCCGCGACCGGGACATCCAGGTGCTGACCGAGCAGATCCAGCAACGCGGCTTCCAGGCCCGTGACCGCGTGGATGGTGATGCGCAAGTCGAAGGTCTGCAGGCCTCGGCCGCCGGCATCCCGGTCGGCAAACGCCTGGCGCACGCTGTTGAGGATTTTCTGGTAGGTGCCGATGGGGCTGCCGACCACCAGCGAGCGAGCGTCTTCCAGGGTCTGGCGAATACGCTCGCCGCCGGGCACTTCGCCCACGCCGGTATGCCCGGCGTTGTCCTTGAGGATAACGATGTTGCGGGTGAAGAACGGACCATGGGCACCGCTGAGGTTCAGCAGCATGCCGTCGTGGCCGGCCACCGGGACGACCTGCATGCTGGTGATGATCGGGGCTTTGCTGGTTTCTGGCGTAGTCATCGTGTATGGAATCCTTGAGTTATTGTTTTTATGCGGGGTATCGCGCAGGTGTCGATGTTGATAGACATCATACAAGTTGAATTTTTTGTCTGACAAGCTGTTTCTGAGTTCGATTGGATTGGTTCTTGAAGCTTCTTATGCCGTATTTGTGGCGTTGTGTGCCGTTAACGAAGCGTTTTTACAAGGCTTCTGAGTTTGGACGGCCTGCCGTATTTGCCCAGCCTAAGCGGTAGATACTGGGCGATCTCGCGTGTTGTCATACAAGTAGAGGGTGTTCCGAGGAGTACTTCCAACGCGGCGAGTGATAGGATCGACAAGCCTGTCTTCAAGGAATCCCGGCACATGCAGCAAGACACAGAAGCGCCCCTGCGCAAGCGCACCCACAACCTGGCCCATGACCTGGTGGCGAAGTTGAGCCAGAGCATTTTGCTGGGGCAGTTGAAGCCGGGGGAGAAGCTGCCGTCCGAAGGTGCGATCGTGCGGGAGCACGGGGTAAGCCGCACGGTGGTGCGCGAGGCGATTTCCAAATTGCAGGCTTCGGGGCTGGTGGAGACCCGCCATGGCATTGGCACTTTTGTGCTGGAGCAGAGCGGAGAGCAGGGGCTGCGGCTCAACGTTGATACCGCGGCGGGCGTCCGGGGAATCCTGGAGTTGCGCCTGGGCCTGGAGACCCAGGCGGCGGCACTGGCGGCCCAACGTCGCAGCGAGCGGCAGTTGCAGCAGATGCGCGAGGCGCTGGACGACTATCAGCAGTTGCTCAGCAGCAATGACAGCTGCGTCGAGGCTGACCGGCGTTTCCATCTGTTGATCGCCGAAGCCACGGATAACACCTGTTTTGTCGAAATCATGCAGCACCTGGGCAGCGCGATGATTCCACGTACGCGAGTGAACTTGGCCGAACGTGGCCAGGCTGACCTGGGCAGGCTCGCGCAATTTGCCAACCTGGAACACGAAGCGATTTTCAACGCCATCAAGCGCCAGGACCCCGATGCCGCGCGCGCGGCGATGTGGTTGCACCTGACCAACAGCCGTGATCGGTTTGGTGCGGGGAGCTGACCGATCACCATTGCCAGATCCACCGCCATCGCGAGCAAGCTCGCTCCCACAATGGGCCTGACTTTTTCTTGAGTTCTGCAACCACCACAGAACCCTGTGGGAGCTTGCTCCGAGCGGCGATCCGACGAAGGGGTCAGCAAGATTTAAAGAGAGTAAGTGGGCATAAAAAAACCGGCGCAACCGAAGTGGCGCCGGTGGTGGTGCCAGTGGTCGCGCAGATGTCGTGGGTCCGCGCCGCCACCGTTGTGCCTGTTGCCGGTTACGCCCGGTCCAATGCGAGGGCCACGCCTTGGCCGCCGCCGATGCACAGGGTTGCGAGGCCCTTCTTGGCGTCGCGCTTGATCATTTCATGCAGCAGCGTCACCAGCACCCGGCAGCCCGAAGCGCCGATCGGGTGGCCCAGGGCGATGGCGCCACCGTTGACGTTGACCTTGTCCATGTCCCATTCCAGTTCCTTGGCTACAGCCAGGGACTGGGCGGCAAACGCTTCGTTGGCTTCGATCAGGTCCAGTTGGTCCAGCGACCAGCCGGCCTTGTCCAGGCAGCGGCGAGTGGCCGAGACCGGGCCAATGCCCATGATCGCCGGATCGACGCCAGCATTGGCGTAGGCGCTGATTTTTGCCAGCACCGGCAACCCCAGCGCCTTGGCTTTTTCCGCGCTCATCAGGATCACTGCGGCGGCGCCATCGTTCAGCGACGAGGCGTTACCCGCCGTGACGCTGCCGTCTTTCTTGAACGCCGGCTTGAGCTTGCCCAGAGATTCAGCGGTAGTGCCGGCGCGTGGCTGTTCGTCGGTGGCGAAGGCCACCGGGTCGCCCTTGCGCTGGGGAATCAGGATCGGAGTGATTTCATCGGCGAAGCGACCGCCCTCGATGGCAGCGACGGCTTTCTGCTGGGACGCGGCGGCAAAGGCATCTTGCGCCTCGCGGCTGATACCGTACTTGTCCACCAGGTTCTCGGCGGTAATGCCCATGTGGTAATCGTTGAACGCATCCCACAAGCCATCGGTGATCATGCTGTCGATCATCTTCGCGTGGCCCATGCGCAGGCCGGTACGGGCGGCCGGCAACACGTAGGGGGCCAGGCTCATGTTTTCCATGCCGCCGGCAATGATCACGTCGGCATCGCCGCAGCGGATCGCCTGGGCGCCCAGGTGCAACGCCTTGAGACCCGAGCCGCAGACCTTATTCAAGGTCAGCGCCGGTACGGCGTGGGGCAGGCCGGCGAGGATTGATGCCTGGCGCGCCGGGTTCTGCCCGGAGCCTGCGGTCAGGACCTGGCCGAGAATCACTTCATCGACTTGCTCGCCCGACAGGCCGGTCTGCTCCAGTAGGCGACGAATCACTGCGGCACCGAGCTCCGGCGCGGGAATGGATGCCAGCGAACCCTGGAAGCTGCCGATGGCGGTGCGGGTTGCGGCGACAATCACGACTTCTTGCATCGAATCTCTCCTCACTGGGCAGCGAACTGCATTTCAGGGACGTGGTCCGGCACGATCAGTTTGCCGGCGGTCTTGGCGACGATTTCCTCGACGCTGACGCCGGGGGCACGTTCCTTGAGAATAAAGGCGCCGTCCTGGATTTCCAGGTAGGCCAGGTCCGTCAGCACGCGCTTGATGCAATCGGCGCCTGTCAGCGGTAGGCTGCAACGGGGCAGCAGTTTCGATTCGCCGTCCTTGGACGCATGGGTCATGGTGACGATGATGTTCTCGGCTCCCGCCACCAGGTCCATCGCGCCGCCCATGCCCTTGACGAGTTTGCCGGGGATCATCCAGGAGGCAATGTTGCCTTCGACGTCCACTTCGAACGCGCCGAGCACCGTCAGGTCGATGTGGCCGCCACGGATCATGGCGAAGGATTCGGCCGAGGAAAAGATCGAAGCGCCGATGCGCGCGGTGACGGTCTGCTTGCCGGCGTTGATCATGTCGGCGTCAACTTCCGCTTCGGTGGGGAACGCGCCCATGCCGAGCAGGCCGTTTTCCGATTGCAGCATGACTTCCATGCCTTCGGGAATGTAGTTGGCGACCAGGGTCGGAATGCCGATACCGAGGTTCACGTAGTAGCCGTCTTGCATTTCGCGGGCGACGCGCTGAGCCATTTGTTCGCGGGAAAGTGCCATGGTGTCATTCCTTCATTCGGGCCGGGGGCAGGGGATCACTTACGGACGGTGCGCTGTTCGATGCGCTTTTCGAACGTGCCGCAAATGACCCGGTCGACGTAGATGCCGGGGGTATGGATCTGTGCCGGGTCCAGCTCGCCGGGCTCGACGATTTCTTCGACTTCCACCACGGTGATCTTGCCCGCGGTGGCCGCCAGCGGATTGAAGTTCTGCGCGGTGTGACGATAGATCACGTTGCCGAAATGGTCGGCTTTCCAGCCTTTGACGATGGCGAAGTCGCCGGTGATGGATTCTTCCATCAGGTACTGGCGGCCATGGAATTCGCGCACTTCCTTGCCTTCGGCCACGGGGGTGCCGACCCCGGTGGCGGTGAAGAACGCCGGGATGCCTGCGCCACCGGCGCGCATTTTTTCGGCGAGGGTGCCTTGGGGGGTGAGCACGACTTCGATCTCGCCGCTCAGCAGTTGCTGTTCGAACAGGGCGTTTTCACCCACGTAGGAAGCCACCACCTTGCGGATCTGGCGGTCCACCAGCAGCACGCCGAGGCCGAAACCGTCGACGCCGCAGTTGTTGGAGACCACGGTAAGGTCTCGGGTGCCCTTGCGCTTGATCTCGGCGATCAGGTTTTCTGGAATGCCACACAGACCGAAGCCGCCGGCGATGATGGTCATGCCATCCTTCAAGCCCTCCAGCGCTTCTTCGTAAGAGCTCACGCGTTTGTCGAAACCTGCCATAGACACCTCTTTTATTCTTGAGTGGGGTCGCAATGAAATGCAGTGTTGCGCCAAGTCATATATTTGTTAAGTTGATTTTTAGATTTGATTGATTGATAAAACTCAATAATTGCCCTCGGAGCGCAGCGACCATGACCCTGAAGCAAATCCGTGCGTTCCTGGCCGTGGCCCAGAGCCTTAGCTTCGCCGTGGCCTGCGAGCGGCTGCATCTCTCCCAATCGGCCCTGAGCTTGACGATCAAGGCCCTGGAAGAAGGGCTCGGTGGTCGCCTGTTCAGCCGCAACACGCGCAACGTGGCGTTGACGCCCGAAGGCGAATCACTGCTGCCACTGGCCCGTCGGCTGGTGGCCGACTGGGACAACGCCGAAGACGAAATGCGCCAGCGCTTTACCTTGCAGCGTGGCCGCGTGACATTGGCGGCGATGCCATCCTTCGCCGGCAACCTGTTGCCGCCGATCCTCAAGACCTTCCGCGCGCGCTTCCCGAATGTCAACGTCACGGTCAACGATGTGATCAACGAGCAGGTGCTGGAAATGGTCCGCGATCGTCATGTGGAACTGGGCGTGGCGTTCGAGCCCATGCAGGGCTCGTCATTAGCGTTCACGCCGTTGTACCTCGATCGTTTCGTCGCGGTGGTGCCCTTGGATTCGCCATTGGCCCAGCGCGACGAAGTCCAATGGCAGACCCTGCTGGAACAGCCGTTCATCACCCTGCAACGGCCTTCTACCGTGCGGGTGATGCTGGAGGAGCATCTGCAAGCGCGGGGCATGAAATTGCCGGTGGAGTTCGAGAGTCATCAACTGGCGACCGTCGGGCGAATGGTTGCCAGCGGCCTCGGCGTGAGCGCCGTGCCGGCCTTGTGCGTCGGCCAGATGCACGAACTGGGCGCCCGTTGCATCACCCTCGGCGATCCGGTGATCGAACGGGCCATCGGCGTGCTGACCAAGCCGGGCTACGAGCTGTCTGCGGCGGCCCAGGCGTTGTTCGATACGTTCAGGGATCAGGATATCGGGACGCAGTTGATCGTGGGGTGACCACCGGGCCTTTGCGGAAGCGAGCAAGCTCGCTCCCACAGGGGACGGAGTGCGCTTCAGGTCAGCAGCGGTAGCAATTCTTCACACGGCACTTGCACCTTCAAATCCAGCAACTCATCAGCCCGGGTCTTGCCCCGGTTGATCGCCAGCAGTGGCTTGCCCTGGTCCTTGGTTGCTCGACAGAGGCGAAAGGCCGAATACGCCATCAACGAAGAACCCACCACCAACAGCCCATCCGCTTGTTCTACGGCTTGCGTGGCGCGGGTTGCGGTGGTGGCGGCGACGTTTTCTCCGAAAAAAACCACGTCGGGTTTCAGCCGCTCGCCATCGCAATGAGGGCAACGGGGGATCTGGAAGCGCGCCTCGAATGCCGGATCCAGCAGCGTATCGCCGTCCGGGGCTTGTACCGCGTCGACGCCGGCCAGGTAAGGGTTTTGCCTTTCCATCATGATCTGGATTTGCTGGCGGTCGCTCTGCTGGCCGCAATCCAGGCATAGCACCCGATGCAGGCTGCCGTGTAGCTCGATGACCTGGCGGCTTCCGGCCTGGTCATGCAAGGCGTCGACATTCTGGGTGATCAGCCCGCTGATGCGCTCCGCCACTTGCAGCGCCGCTAGGGCTTCGTGGGCCAGGTTCGGGCGGGCCTGGCACAGGCGTGGCCAGCCGAGCATGGCTCGCGCCCAGTAGCGCCTTCGCGCCTCGGGCTTGGCGAGGAATTCCTGGTACATCATCGGTTGCCGGCCCCGTCGAACGCCGTCGCTGTCACGGTAATCGGGGATACCGGATGGGGTGCTGATGCCCGCGCCGGTCAGCACCAGGAAGCGGCGCCCGGCCAGGTATTCCTGCAGTTGTTCGATCGGTTCACGGTGTAGATCGTCGGGCATTGCTGGGCTCCGCTGGCTAGGAGTCGTTGAGGTTAGCATCGTCCTCTCGGTACGCCTTTCGTCGCTCTCCGGCGCTGTTTCTTCAAACTTTCCCGGTGCGGGGAACATCCACCTTATGTGCGGTATTTCAGAGCTCTCGCACTTGCAGTGCGCCAATGAACACTGAACAAGGAGAACGCAATGGCAACCCCTAAAGAGAACCTGCTGGATTGGCTCAACGATGCTCACGCCATGGAACAGCAAGCGGAGAAAATGCTCAAGGCCCAGGCCGAGCGCCTGGAACATTATCCGGTGCTCAAGGCCCGGATCGAACAGCACATCGAAGAGACGCTCGGGCAGCAGAAGCTGGTGGAACAATGCATCCAGCGCCTGGGCGGCAGCCCGTCGATGCTCAAGGACATGGCCGGCAAGCTGATGGCGTTTGGTCAGGCCATGGGCGGCATGGCGATGAGTGACGAAGTGGTCAAGGGCGCCATGAGTGGCTACGTATTCGAGAACCTCGAGATCGCTTCCTACACGGTGCTGATCGAAGCGGCAAAAGTGGCCGGAGACGTGGAAACCCAACGGGCTTGCGAACAGATCCTGCCCCAGGAGATCGCGATGGCCGATTGGCTGCGCGATCACTTGCCGGAAATCACCCAGGCGTTCCTGGAGCGTTCGGCCAATCCGCATACCGAAGCCAAGCGCTGAGGCTTGAACCCTCAGGAAGAGGCGCGGCCGGACGCGTTCCGGCCATGCCCGAACCTGCCGTCAAACACAAAGAGGACAGGTATGAAGCAGACCACCGGTGAGGTAAGAGCCATCAATCGGCAGAGCGCCAGGGTGGGCGTTTACGTGACAGAAGAGGACGGCCACACGGTGCTCGAGCTGGGGCCCGCCAATGACGTTGATATTGGCGATGTCATGGAATGGGACAGCGGCACGGCGGTGGGCACCCACACCTATCGCAACCTGACCAAAGGTTGGGCAGATGAGGTGTATGTGGCCAAGCATGGCGTTGCGGCAGCGAACCTTGAGGTGCAATTGTTGGTGGGATCCTGATAGCCGCTCGTGCAGGAGGAGAACATGAGTGAATTGAAATGTGGCTGCCCCGGCTGCCATTGCGACGTCGATCCCGAGCGGGTGTTCAATCATGACGGCGAGGCGTATTGCAGCCAGGCCTGCGCAGAACAACATCCAAACGGCGAGCCATGCCCGGCGCAGGACTGCCATTGCGAACGCAGTGGCAAGGTCGGCGAGCGGGACATTACCAACAATCAGCTGGATGAAGCGCTGGAGGAGACGTTTCCGGCCAGCGATCCTATCTCGCCCTGAATAACGCTTTATCCGGGTATCGGCGACAGGTACCCGGACGCCGCAAGCCGGTCAGTGCGGTGGTGCAAGACAACACCGGCAGCCCGCGAGTTTTGGCTTCCTGGAACGGCGCGAGGCCAGGGTGACGAGACCGGTGCAGAGGGGTGCCGGCGCCACTCGGCCCTTGGCGGACGGCGTGGAAAGACACGCACTGTTTTTAAAGGTTCGGAGCAGGGCCGTTGTGTGAGCGAGCCTGCTCGCGAAAGCATTCGAAAGTTCAATATTTTATATTGGGTGACCCATTGCATTCGCGGAGCAGGCTTGCTCCCACTTACTTGCGCATCCTGGTGACGTTAATTAGCCGCCGCTTGGGTGATAGCAAATTTCAATTTATTGCAAGCGCAGCGGTATATAAATAAAGGCATTGACCGTTCGTCGCCCTTGGAAGAACTTTCTTCAAACCTTGGATGCGTCATGTTTTCCGAATAAGTACGAACCAGCGGGGTTCGCAAATAGCAACTAACGAGGTGAATGAAATGGCAAATACAGGTAATAACAACCCTGGCAATTTCGCTAACGATCGTGAGAAAGCATCGGAAGCCGGCAAGAAAGGCGGCCAGGCATCGGGTGGCAACTTCGCCAACGATCCGGAACGCGCAGCCGAGGCCGGCCGCAAGGGTGGCCATATGTCGGGTGGCAATTTTGCCAACGATCCGGAACGTGCCGCAGAGGCGGGCCGCAAAGGTGGACAAGCCTCGGGTGGCAATTTTGCCAATGACCCTGAACGGGCATCGGAAGCCGGGCGCAAAGGGGGCCAAGCCTCTGGCGGCAACTTCGCCAATGACCGGGAAAAAGCTTCCGAAGCCGGCAAGAAAGGTGGTGAAAACAGCCACGGCGGCGGTCGTAAATCGTAATGTTCCGTGGTCTACAGGCCTCATGTCACTGACATGAGGTCTGTAATCGGCCACCTTGTAAAGTGTGTTTTATAGTTGGGCATGTCATGTCCGGCTTCGCTTAACTATTCATTATTAAGACATGGCTGGTTTTGTATGGCTTGCAACTACCATTCGTCTTCTACTGTGAATAAAAAATAAATTTTATTCGTTCAACTTCTTCTGACTCTCATGGGCCTGTCGCCGGCAGGGTTCCCATGAACTGTGTCCTGACCGAGGAGTTCAATCATGTTCCTTCATAACAAACGATTGCAATATACCGTGCGTGTCGCCGAGCCCAATCCAGGACTCGCCAACCTGTTGCTCGAGCAATTTGGCGGCGCCCAGGGCGAGCTGGCGGCGGCGTCGCGTTATTTCACCCAGGCTTTGTCGGAGGATGATCCGGGCCGCAAGGATCTGCTGATGGACATCGCCACCGAGGAACTCAGCCACCTGGAGGTGATCGGCTCGATCATCGTGATGCTGAACAAGGGCGCCAAAGGCAAGATGGCCGAAGGTGTCGAACAGGAGGGCCAGCTGTACCGCGACATCAACGGTGCCGGCAACGATTCCCACATCACCAGCGTGCTGTATGGCGCGGGTTCGCCGTTGACCAACTCGGCTGGTGTGCCTTGGACCGCTGCGTACATCGACACCATCGGCGAACCTACGGCAGACATGCGTTCGAACATCGCCGCCGAAGCCCGGGCGAAAATCGTGTATGAGCGGTTGATGAACGTGACCGATGACCCGGGTGTAAAAGAAGCCCTCGGCTTCCTGATGACCCGTGAAATCGCTCACCAGTTGTCCTTCGAAAAAGCCCTGCATTCCATCCAGCCCAACTTCCCACAAGGTAAGCTGCCCGGCATGCCGGAGTTCACCAACGTGTACTTCAACATGTCCCAAGGCGAACCTTCGGTGCGCGGCCCTTGGAACCAGGGCGACGATTGGGAGTTCGTCGAGAACCCAACGCCGGCGGTCGACGGTGGTGATGGCTTGGCCAGTGTCCAGTTGAGTCAGAAAGACGAAGCGCTGTTGATGGACATGAAGGCGCGGACGATGTCCAACCCGGAAAGCAACCCCACGACAGGCGCGGACCTGGGCGCAGGGATGCAAAACGAGAAACTGTGAGGCATCGGCGGGGGGGCCTGGCTCCCTCGCCTGAACATATGACTTGATCGTCCCTGTGGTTGCGGGTGACGATCAGGCACCGTGCGGTTAAATCAACAAGGACACTCGATGGACCAGCCCACCTCCCGGATCCGATCGCCCTGGCGTACATGGCTTGATCCTGTGCAAAACAATCTGCTGCTGGGGGTGACCTTCTGGCTCGGGTTGGCCCTGGTCGCCGTGCTGTTGCTCTATAGCGGCTACAACGCGCTGGTGGGGGCCGATCGCCAAAACCTGGGCTATGCGGCGCTGGGCGGGGCCTCCGGCTTTGCCGCTACGGCGCTGGGGGCGATGATGGCGGTGGTGCTGCGCGATATTTCATCGCGTACCCAGGACATCATGTTGGGTTTCGCGGCCGGCATGATGCTCGCGGCCAGTTCGTTCTCGCTGATCCTGCCGGGCATCGAAGCCGCGCAGATCATCTGCGGCAATCAATTGCTCGCCGCGTTGGTCGTCGTCATTGGCCTGGGGCTGGGCGTGGCACTGATGGTCGGCCTTGACCGCTTCGTACCCCACGAGCACGAGTTGAGTGGACGTCGCGGCCCCGAGGCCAAGCGCATCAATCGGGTCTGGTTGTTCGTCCTGGCAATCACCTTGCACAACCTGCCGGAGGGCATGGCCATTGGCGTGAGCTTTGCCAACGGCGACTTCAAGGTTGGCCTGCCCCTGACCACCGCGATCGCGATCCAGGACATTCCCGAAGGCCTCGCCATCGCCATGGCGCTGCGAGTGACCGGGATCAGCACGTTGCGCGCCGCGCTGATTGCGGTCGGCTCAGGCTTGATGGAACCCCTGGGGGCGGTGATCGGGCTGGGCATGTCTTCCGGCGTGGCGGTGGCTTATCCCATCAGCCTGGGCCTGGCGGCGGGGGCGATGATCTTCGTGGTGTCACACGAAGTGATTCCGGAAACCCACCGCAACGGCCACGAAACGCCGGCGACCCTGGGCTTGATGATGGGGTTCGCTGTGATGATGTTCCTGGACACTGCGCTGGGTTGAGGCTGCGCCTTGCAACCCTCCGTCCAGCCGTTCGCAGATTTCTTGAACATCCACAAAATCGTCCGAGTCAGTGTTGAACAGGTGAAGCGTGGCTTCACCATTCACTGATCGGAGGATCTCCAAATGGCCAGAAAAACAGTGACGGACCTGTTCATTCATGAGCTGTCCGACGTCTATAGCGCTGAAAAGCAGATCACCCGCGCATTGCCGCGCATGGCCCGTGCCACCACCAATCCGCTGTTGGCTCAGGCTTTCAACGATCACCTTGAAGAAACCCAAGGACAGATCGAACGCATCGACACCTTGGTCGAAGTGGCGGGCATCAAGCTCAAGCGCATGAAGTGCATCGCCATGGAAGGGTTGGTGGAAGAGTCCAAGGAACTGATCGAGGAAATCGACAAAGGTGCGGTGCTCGACGCGGGGTTGATCGGCGCTGCGCAGAAAGTCGAGCACTACGAAATCGCCAGCTACGGCACCTTGATCGCCATGGCCAAGCATCTGAACCTGGGCGATGAAGTGGTTGGCCTGCTGCTGGCGACGCTCAAGGAAGAAAAAGCCACCGACGAGAAGCTGTCGAAGATAGCCGAGCAAGGTGGCAACCAGGCGGCGACGATGGAATCCTGATGTCGACATAACCGCTTTTTGTCCAGTATCAGAAAGGGCATTGGTGTTCTCACCAGTGCCTTTTTTTCTAGCGAAACCCAGCCCAGCGGCCCCGGCGACCACACGGCGTCAAACCGTCAAACTCGTTGGAACTCGGCTCCCGCGCGTCCCGTCACTTGTTCTGAGAGGCACTGATCCAGGCATCGCGCAGGCAGTGCCTGATGTTGAGTTTTTCATCACGGAGGCGATGGACAGACATGACTATCCCGGACAACAACCCCGAGCGACAAAGCGGCACCGCAAGCCAGGGGCGAGCTGAAGAGCCCCTGAACCACATCAAGGATGACGTGAACGAAGCCATCGGCAGCGCCCGCGAACGGGCCGATGCGCATTTCGGCCAGTACCGCGATACTGCGGCGGATCAGATCGACGCGTTGGCGCGTGGCGCCAAATCAGCCATGTCGGAACTCGAAGCCAACGACACGCTGGGCTTGTCGCACTACTTGGCAGACATGGCCGACAGCATGGGCGGCCTGGCCAGCAAGTTGCGCCACAAGAGCGCTGAACAGCTGTTGCAGGACGGCTCGCGCTTGGCGCGGGAAAACCCAGGGCTGTTCCTCGCCGGCAGCATCGCCGTGGGCTTCGGGCTGTCGCGGTTCCTCAAAGCCGGCACCTCTCCGCTGGCCACAGAGGTCGACAACCCTGGGGCCGGGCAGGCGGAGCCACCGGCCGAAGGCTTCGGCGCACAGCCCTTCGATCCGATGCCCGACCCTATTGGTCCGGGGGCGGCGACCCGCAGCGGACTCGCCACAGGCGTTACGCCGACTTCGCCCAGCGTGCAGGACCATCCCAGTGATTCAGCCACCGGCTCGCTGCCGGGCTCGGCCAATACCAGAGGAGAATTGTGATGAATCGACCAGACCCGGATATCCAGCGTTCCGCAGGGGCCTCGGTGCCCGAAAACGATGCCTCGGTCATGGGCCTGCTCAGGCAGTTGACCCACGAAGTCCCCTCACTTTTTACCAAGGAACTGGCATTGGCCAAGGCGGAATTCCAGGCCAGCCTCAACACCCTGAAAGCCGGTATCGCCGGCGTGGCGGGCGGCGCCATGGTACTGATGGCCGGCTTCATCATCTTGCTGATGGCGGTGGTGTATGGCCTGAGCACCATGATGGCGCCCTGGCTGGCCGCGCTGATCGTGGGCGTGGTGGTGATGATCATCGGTTTTGTCATGGTGCAGTCCGGCAAGAAGCAATTCGAACCGTCCCATTTCAAGCCTGACCGAACGCTCGACGCCTTGAACAAAGATCAGGAAGCCCTGCGGAGGAAAGCCTCATGAAGGATGAATTCAAAACCGAATCGGAAAAAAGCCCGGAGACCATCGAGCGCGAGATCGATGAGCAGCGCGCCCATATCAGCCACATCGTCGATGCCTTGGGCAGCAAATTCACCCCAGGGCAAATGCTCGATCAGGCCTTGGGCCTGGTAAAGGGAAATGGCGCGGAATTTTTTGGCAACCTGGGCACTACGGTGCGCAACAACCCGGTGCCGACTGTGCTGACCACGGTGGGCCTGTGCTGGTTGATGCTCGGCCAGAACCACCCACCTCGGGTTGGCTATCGCGTCGGGCCTGACCAGGATTCCAGCGGCTGGACCGATGGGCTGGCCAGTGGGTTGGGCAGTGCCAGGAACCATTTGCATGACACCACCGACTCCTTGCGCGAAGGCTTTCACCACCTCAAGGACAAGGCCTCGCACCTGGCCGATGATTTGGGCGCCAGTGCTCGTCACGCCCGCAGCCGTGCACATGAAACGGGTGATCGAATGGCCCAGGGGTCGCACGACCTGGGCGATCAGTTCAGCCGCCTGCTCAAGGAGCAACCGTTGATGATGGCGGCTGCGGGTATCGCCTTGGGCGCCATGTTGGGCGCGGCCTTGCCGAGTACTTCCACCGAACAGCGGGTAATGGGCAAGACCAGCGCCGGCCTGGCCGACAAGGCCAAGCAAAAGGCGCGCGAGGGCTATGAAACGGTGCGCGATACGGTGAGCAAGACCACCGAGCATCGTGATGAGCCTGGCGTCACACCGGCCAACGGACGGGCGCATTCCGGCGCGGATCTTTCCGGCGGGCTGGGGACTTAGTCGGTGCCCACAGGTGGGGCGCGGGTGGATCCGCGCCGCACCTGTCAATCTTGACAGTAGCTTCGGCCGTCGTTCGGTTATTTCATGAGAAATACGCCGTCCTCAAGGAAGCAGCACATGAGACATCAGGTCCCGTTTACCGGCCATCTGGTCTTCATCGGCTTCGGCTCCATTGCCCGGGCCACCTTGCCCTTGCTGCTGGGACAAGATCACATCGAGGTCCGGCAGATCACCGTCATCGCCCCGGTAATCGAACAGAACATCTGGTTCAAGGAACGGGGCATTCAGTTTGTCTGTGAGGCGTTGACCGAGCAGACCTTCGCGCAAACCCTGGATCGCTTTGTCCAACCGGGGGATTTCATTGTCAACCTGTCGGTGGAGGTCAGCTCCCTGGCGGTCATTGCCTATGCCTTCGACAAGGGCGCGCTGTACCTGGACACTTGCGTCGAGCCCTGGGCCGGCGGCTACAACGATCCACAGTTGGACTTTTCCCACCGCACCAATTATGCGTTGCGCTACCAGGTGCTGGATTTGCGCAAGCGATTGGGCAGGGGGCCGACGGCAGTGGTTGCCCACGGTGCCAACCCTGGCTTGATCACGCATTTGCTCAAGGCTGGTCTGATGGAATTGGCCGTGCAGTTGGGCCATCCGCTACCTGAGGCCGGTGAGGGGATCGACTGGGCCAGGTTGTGCATGGAACTGGGCATCAAGGTCATTCATTTTGCCGAACGCGATACCCAGTGCTCCCAACGTCTCAAAGAGGATGATGAGTTCGTCAACACCTGGTCGGTGCACGGTTTCATCAGTGAGGGCAGCCAGCCGGCGGAGCTGGGTTGGGGCAGCCACGAGCGCACGTGGCCACCTTCCGCGCGGCGCCACCGCTTCGGCAGCCGTAACGCGATTTATCTGGAACGGCCCAGCGCCAGCGTGTTGGTAAAGACTTGGACGCCCCTGGGCGGTCCATGCCTGGGCATGATGATCACCCATCACGAAACCGCTTCGACGGCTGACCTGCTGACCGTCAAGGATCAACGCAGATTGGTCTATCGGCCGACGCTGCATTACGCCTATCACCCTTGCAATGACGCGTTGCTGTCGGTACACGAACTGATCGGCCGAGATTGGCGGCCACAAACCCGGCAACGCATCCTCAACGGTGAAATCGACAGCGGCGGCGTCGATGCGCTGGGCGTGTTGTTCATGGGGCACGACTGGAATGCCTACTGGTTCGGCTCGCTGTTGAGCATCGATGAAGCTCGGGCGCTGGTGCCATTCAACAACGCCACCAGCCTGCAAGTGGCGGCGGGGGTGCTGTCGGGGATCGTCTGGGCGGTCGAGCATCCGGACTGCGGTATCGTCGAACCCGAACAGATGGACCATGAGCGTGTGCTGGAAATTGCCAGGCCCCACCTTGGCACGTTGGTGGGCCAACGCACCGACTGGACCCCCAGTGGTGCCAACCCCGAACCTTCAGCCGAGGGCCCGGCGGAGGACTGGCAATTCGGACACTTCACCCGATTCTAACTGCCGCTCCCTCGCCACCGGGAACCGACCCGATTCCAATGCCTATACTCAACGCCATGGATTCCTTGGTGCCGAGGTGGCGCAATCGTGCTGCGTTCGCTGATGCTGGTCGTGATGCTCGTCCTGGCGGGGTGCGCCACGTCACAGCGCGGCCAACCAGTCGCCACGGTAGCGATAGCCCAGGACACTTGGCGACAGGTTGACCGGCAGATCATCGCCGCGTCGAGAAGCGCCATCGAACAGGCTCAGCTGTACGCGCGCGGCTCGATGGAGCATTGGCGGGTGTTGGTCTACGAGCGCACGGAGGCCGAGTTCATCCCGTGGTTCAGCAGTTATTGGACCCAGGAGTGGTTGGCGTTGAAAGTCAGCTGGTATTCAGCCAGCGCCGAGGGCGAGGCGGACTCGGCCGCCAAGCGCCTGGCGGTTTACTTGCAGGAGCAGTATCGCGAGCAGGTGCTGGCGCCCGTCGCGGTGGAAATCGATCCCGAGGCGATCAGGGCCAACGCGACCGGTTACTACGTGCGCCTGCTCAATCAGCAGATCCAGGTAATTGCCCAGCGACATCGCATCCCGCCCGAAGTAATGAACCGGCGCTTGCACGTCATCACGGCCATCAACCTGGGCCCACCAGCGGCCCGCAACGCGTCGTTGTACGAGATGGTCCACACCGAACCGCTCAATACGCTACCGGCCTACGCGGCGTTGATCGATCATGTCGACAAGGCGGCGGACACCGGTTCAGGTCCGTCGGACGCGGTAATCGCCACAGTGGCGCAACGCACCAGTGAAAAAATCGAAGCGCAATTCGCCACGCGAGGGGCGGCCGGTGCGGCAGCGGCCGTGGCGGGAAAAGCCGCAGGGGCGTTGATTTCTGTCGGCGTGGCGGGCATCCGCGCGATGATCCACGAGGGCGAACGGGAGGAAATGGAAGCACAGATCCGCAAGAGCCTGAGCGCGGCGTTCGACGAAGCCTGGTTCAAGTCCCTCAAGCATCCCCTCAGCGGGGTGATGGCCCCGGTGTATTACCTGGCCGGGGAAATCGACGATAACCTGATGGAAGCCGATCTTTCCGGTCGGCCGGTGGAATTGCCTGCCGTCGTTCCTTGACCAGAGGCCCTTTTCCTAGTCCGACCCCAGCGTGACGCGACAACCCTTGCGATGGCGGATCTGTTCGTCCGTGGGGCGTTCCTTGATGAACTCGAAGCGCGGCTCGCCTTCGCTGTAAATCACCAACCATCCCCACTCCAATTCAGTTTCATCCTGCCCGGGCTGGGGCGGCGCGGCCCACCAGGGTTCTTTTTGCATGATCTGGCGCATCGTTTACCTCCTGCCGGTTGATCCTTGACTATAGACCGCCGGATTTCCCGACTAGCGCCCAGGCGATTTTGCGAAACAGTGTGCTCTGAACCTGCCCATCGGCGTCTAGCGTCTGTATCCCCGCACTCGAACGGGGAATGATTGGACCCTGCGCACATGCAAGCACTGTTGAACGAGATCCTCGATGCGGTTCGCCCCCTGATCGGTCAGGGCAAGGTGGCCAACTACATTCCCGCCCTCGGCACTGTGGCGGCCAATCAGTTGGGCATTGCCGTGTATAGCAATGACGGCGAGATGTATTGCGCGGGCGACGCCGAGACTGCGTTCTCGGTGCAGAGTATTTCCAAGGTATTCAGCCTGGTGCAGGCCATCGAGCATTCCGGCGAGGCCATCTGGGAGCGCCTGGGCCATGAACCCTCCGGCCAGCCTTTCAACTCCTTGGTGCAACTGGAGTTCGAACGGGGCCGTCCGCGCAATCCGTTCATCAATGCCGGAGCCTTGGTGATCTGTGACATCAACCAGTCACGCTTTGCCGCTCCGGCGCTGTCGATGCGTGATTTCGTACGACGTCTGTCGGGTAATCCCCAGGTGATGGTCGACGGCAAGGTCGCCGAGTCGGAGTACCAGCACCGTGCCCGCAACGCGGCGATGGCCTACCTCATGCAATCCTTCGGCAACTTCCATAACGATGTGGAAGCGGTGTTGCGCAGTTATTTCAGCCATTGCGCGCTGCGAATGAACTGCATCGACCTGGCCCGGGCGTTCTGCTTTCTCGCCAATGACGGTTTCTGCAAGCACAGCGGCGAGCAGATCCTCAGCGCTCGCCAGACCCAGCAAGTCAATTCCATCATGGCCACCAGCGGGCTGTACGACGAGGCGGGCAACTTTGCCTACCGTGTCGGCTTGCCGGGCAAAAGCGGTGTGGGCGGCGGGATCGTCGCCGTGGTGCCAGGGCAGTTTACGGTCTGCGTCTGGTCGCCGGAGCTCAACGCGGCCGGCAACTCCCTGGCCGGCATGGCGGCGCTGGAATTGCTTAGCCAGCGGATTGGCTGGTCGGTGTTCTAGGCTCTGTACGAAATGTATCCGCACTCGCCCATACTGCGTTGAAACGGGGCTCGGAATGCTCATGTACTCCAGTACACTCCGCTTCCTCGCCCCGTTTCGCCTTGTCTGGCCTTCGCGCGAACACATTTCATACAGACCCTTGGGACCAAAAAGGGCCCGCTCCTGACTCAGGAACGGGCCCTTTTTTGTTTGTGGGCTATCAGCAGAGGCGGTCGATGACCCGGACCTCGGAAGCGTTCTGCACCGATTGCCAGGCCTGGGTCAGCGTCTGCAACACGCGGCCCATGAAGTCTTTGTCGGCCGCGGCTTTCTTGCCGACGTAGCCTTGCCCGCGGCGGTACATCTTCAGTCGAGCGCAGAGATCCTGCTGGTGCTTGTCGAATTCCTCTTCCTGGGTGAAAGGCGAGAGGCAGTCCATATGGACTTGGCCGGTCTTGCTGATCCACAGGATATGGCTATCCAGGCTGTCCTTGTGTGCTGCGAACATGCGAGCCAGTTCATCAATAGATGGTTGATTGTTCAGATTCATGTGTAAGCCCCTTGACCATTTGGTTGATCTGTCTGGTGGTTCGCAAAACTTCGCTATTCGGTAAGTACCTGCCTGATACCGAAATCAGGCCGTCAGCGTTCGTCCGCAGGACTTCTGCGGGGTCGTGCATCGGTTATGTAGTGTTAATCGAAGGGCTGCTACGCAAATGCGCTACAACGAAGAGAAACAGCGAAGAATCTTCAGGCCAGTGTCGACTATAAAGGTCGAGCCCATGCGTCATGAGGATTGATTCGCCAGCGTTTCTCGTCCTTGTTACCGGACGGTCATGCCAGGTCAGCACCTTCAATCTGCCTTGTGGGCAGTCCCTTATCCAAAAAACAGCTCGGCGGTCAGACGAGCTTGCTCAAACATTTGCCTGTACTCCCGATCGGGGAGACGTCTGCATCATGCAAGGCGAAATCGGAGGCGTCAACGGTTTTGTAGTGATTATTTATGGTCACTACATATTGTCGGACAAAATGGTTTGGGTATGAAAAAAGGCTGCGAGTGGATTACCTGTAGCAAGGGGAAAAGCTCCCTCGCCACAGAATTTCATCTGAAAGTCAGGTGGCCTTGGCCTTGGCCTTGCTGGCCTTGCGCGGCGCACCGCCAGCCTTGCGCTTGGACGGCTTGCGTTTGTTCTTCCACGGCGTGGCGCCTCGTCCGGCGGGGCTGGCCGGGCCGTTGATGGTCAGGCTCATGCCTTGGCAGCGGGCCACATGTTTGCTCATCCAGGCGGCTTGTCGGGTGACGAATTCCTCCAGGCTCATCTCACCGCTTTGCACCATGTCCAGTGCTTGTTCCCAGATGGCGGTGGTGCCGGGGTCGGCGATCGCCCGAGGCACCGCGTCGATCAGGCTGAAGGCCGCCGGAGTGGCGGACAGGGCCTTGCCGTTCTTCACCAGGTAGCCACGGTCGAGCAAGCCCTGGATGATCGAGGCCCGGGTCGCTTCGGTGCCAATACCGGTAGTGTCCTTGAGTTTCTGCTTGAGCAGTGGATCTTCCACCAGCTTGGCGACGTTTTTCATCGCCTTGATCAGGTCGCCTTCGGTGAACGGCTTGGGCGGCTGGGTCCACAAATCCTTTGGCGTCACCGCGTCGACGTCGCAGTCGCGGCCCTCGGCCAGCGGCGGCAGGGTTTGCGGCGTGGCGGCTTCGCGCCCTCGTGCGGGCGCCAATGCTTCGGGCAGGGCGCGTTTCCAGCCGGGCTCGACGATCTGTTTGCCCACCGCACGCAGGTCTTGCCCGCCGCAATCGAAATCGGCCTGGGTCCGGTCGTATTCATGGTGGGGCAGGAACTGCGCCAGGTAACGTGCGCGAATCAGTGTGTAGACGGCGCGTTGCTTGCCGGCGAGCTTGTCGAGGTTCTTCGCCGCCGCCGTGGGAATGATGCCGTGGTGCGCGCTGACCTTGGCGTCGTTCCAGGCCCGGGACTTGCGCTGCGGCTGCAGGTGATCGCGCAGCGGGGCAAGGCCCGGATCGGCCTGGGCGAGGACGGCCAGGATGGCGGGGGCTTCGCTGTGCTGGCTCAAGGGCAGGAATCCGCAATCGCTGCGCGGGTAAGTGATGAGCTTGTAGGTCTCATAGAGTGACTGGGCAATGTCCAGAGTTTCCTGGGCGCCGAGCCCAAGTTTCTTCGAGCAGACTTCCTGCAAAGTGCCCAGGTCGAACGGCAGCGGCGGCGCCTCGCGCAGGCGTTCGGTGCGAACCTTGGTCACTCGCGCAGTCGCGGCGTTGCCCATGGCCTGGGCGGCCTCCCGGGCCATGGCCTGGTTCAGGCAGCGCTCCTGGTCGTCGCAGGCATCCGGGTCGGCGCGCCACTGGGCGGTGAACGCCGTGCCGGCGTGGCTCAGTTGCACGTCGATGGCCCAATAGGCGACCGGTACGAAATCGGCAATGCTGCGGTCGCGATCCACTACCAGGCGCAGGGTTGGTGTCTGCACGCGGCCCACCGGCAGGACGCCTTGATAACCGGACTGGCGTCCCAACAGCGTGAACAGGCGGCTCATGTTCATGCCGATCAGCCAGTCGGCCCGGGAGCGACCGAGGGCCGAGTGATACAGGTTGAAGGTTTCCGCCCCCGGCTTGAGGGCGGCGAGGGCCTTGCGGATCGATGCTTCGTCGAGGGCTGACAGCCAGAGCCGCTGGATCGGCCCGCGATAGCGGCAATGTTCGACCAGTTCCCGGGCGATCATTTCGCCCTCGCGGTCGGCATCGGTAGCGATGACCAGTTCCTTTGCCTCTGCCAGCAGCCGCTTGACCGCTTTGTACTGGCTCGCGGTCTTCGGCTTGATCGTCATCTTCCACTGGGCCGGCACGATGGGCAGGTCGGCCAACACCCAGCGCTTGTAGCGGGCATCGTAGGCGTCGGGCGGGGCGGTCTCCAGCAAATGGCCGATGCACCAGGTCACCGTGACGTTCGCGCCCAGCCAGCAACCGTCGCCGCGACGGGTGGCACCCAGCACCGCGGCGATGTCCTTGGCCTGGGACGGTTTCTCACACAGGTACAACCGCATAACGCCTCTTCCTAAGCAGGTTTCATGGGGCGCTAGCATGGTCAGGGATTGACGCCGGGGCAAGCTTTATCTGTATGGATATACAGATAAAGACGTTGCGCGGCGTTGCAACCCCCGTTTGGCGAGGCAGCCCGGCGCCTGCATGGGCAAGCAGAATGAATTAATCGCAAGGGCATCGCTCATAACTTGCAGAGCGGTTCAAACCGCGACGCACGTTAATGGAATCAAGGAGAGTCACTTTCATGAATTCGATGCCGAAGGGCAACGGACAGGCGACCACACGTTTGATTCTCGTTGTTGAGGATGATCCGACCATCCTGGAGTTTCTCTGTGAGATCCTGGAGGACGAAGGGTTTGTCGTCGAGCCAAGGGAAAGCGCCGATTCGGCGCTGACATTCCTGGAAGAGAGCGCCGATTACGTGGACCTGCTACTGACCGACATCACCATGCCCGGTGAAATGGACGGCGCCGACCTGGCCAATCTGACCGGGGATCGTTGGCCGCAGATACCGCTGCTGATCATGTCGGGGTTCGAGACCCCGGAAAGCGCCGGGATCAAGCACCAGGCCTCGTTCATCGCCAAGCCATGGGCGCTGGGGCAGATGCTCGATCTGGTGGAGAGCACCGTGAAAAGCCATTCAGTGCACTGACCCCGGAGCGACAGGGCAGGGACCGTCCGCGCATGTTTGGGTTGCAAAGCGGCGGTTGCTGCGATGACAATGCGATTCATTATCAGTCGCGAATTATTCCATTGTCATGTCCGCCAACGATTTGTACCTACGTAGTGCCGTCAACGATCTGTATTGCGACCATCACGGCTGGCTACAAGGCTGGCTGCGCAAGCGCCTGGGTAACACGTTTGATGCGGCAGACCTGGCCCAGGATACGTTCGTTCGCGTGATCAAGGCGCGCTCGGCCCTGGATATACGCGAGCCGCGGCCCTATCTGTCGATGATCGCCAAAGGCTTGCTGGTTGACCTTTTTCGCCGCCGCTCCCTTGAGCAATCGTACCTGGAGGCGCTGGCCGCCATGCCTGAACGGCAGCAGCCGTCGCTGGAAGAGCAGGCGATCCTGTTCCAGGCCCTCATGGAAATCGATCGGCTGCTTCAAGGGCTCGGACCGCGGGTCAAGCAAGTGTTCATCCTGTCGCAATTCAACGGCCTGACGTACCCGCAGATCGCCGAGCGCCTGGACGTCAGCGTGCGCACGGTCAATAACCATATGGCCAAGGCCATGGAACACTGCTGCCTGATGCAGATCCAGTTGCAGCTTGCATGAGCCTGTCGCCCGAGCAACTGCAAGCCATTCGTGCCGCGGCGCAATGGTACGCCCGGCTTCACTCCGGTACCGCAGCTGACGCGGATCGGGCCGGATGGCGTGCCTGGTTGGCCGCGGATCCGTTGCATGATCAGGCGTGGCAACGCATGGCGGCGGTGTCTGAACAAATGGCCAGCGTGCCGGGCGCATTGGCCGCCCCCACCTTGGGCGAACTTCCTGGCCGTTCGCGACGGCAAGTGTTGCGAAGCGCCTTGTTGCTCACGACCACCGGTTGCCTGGGGTGGTTGGGCTGGCGAAGCGAGACCGCGCAGAACTTGCGTTGCGATTACCGGACCGGCATCGGCGAGCGGCGAGCGTTCCAATTGGCGGACGGCAGCACCGTACTGCTCAACACTGACACATCGATCGACGTTCGTTTCGATGGCAAACAACGCGTTGTTCGTCTGTTGTGGGGCGAGATTATCGTCACGACTGCAGTCGATCCTGCGCAGCGCCCCTTCAAGGTCATTACTGACCAAGTCGAAGTGTTGGCCTTGGGAACCCGTTTTATCGTCCGCGCCCAGGCCCAGGCCCAGGCCCAGCGTGGCGAGGTGGCGGTGCTTGAGAAGGCCGTCGAGGTCAGTTTGCGCAGTGGCGGCCCCACGACGCGGGTCGATGCCGGTAGCCAGCTGGATTTCAGCGACCGGTCGCTGGGCAGGCCAAGGGGCAACGACGTGTCGGTCGGCGCCTGGCAACGAGGCAGCATCATCGCCATCGACCGTCGATTGGATGCGTTGCTGGCAGAGCTGTCGCGCTATCGCATGGGAGTACTGCGTTGCGACCCGGCGATCGGCGATTTGAAAGTTTCCGGGGTTTTCCCCATCGACAATACCGACCTTGCCCTTGCGGCGCTCAAGAGCGGTTTCCCATTGCGGGTGACTCGATACAGCCGGTTCTGGGTTCAGGTGTCCCATAGCGGATAACCCTTGCCCCCCGTGCAATTGAAAATGTTTTGCACTTTTTGTCGGCATCGTTCGGCTCATCCCTCAGTGAATTTCTTGACTGTGGGGAGGGGACGCATGTCTCGCGTGAACGCGCCAGGTCGTCTGGCGATTGCAATGAAAATCGGGTTGTTGGCTGCTACGTCGTCCAGTGCCTGGATGGTACAGGCGAGCACGATGCCAAGCGCTTCGAGCCAGCAACGTTCGATGCAGGCTTACGAGATTGGCGCGGGTACCCTCATGGATGTGCTGACGCGCTTCGCCAGCCAGGCGGGTGTAGCACTCTCGTTCGATGCCGCACAACTCCAAGGGTTGCAGTCGCCAGGCTTGAACGGTTCCTTTGGCGTGGCCGACGGCTTCGCTCGCATCCTGGGCGATAGCGGCCTGCAAGCCGAGCCCCAGGCCAGCGGGACCTATCGGCTTCGGGCCGTGCCGTCTCGCGGTTCGGCGATGGAATTGGGAACGACCACCATTGACGGGCAACTGCTCACGGCGACCACCGAACATAGCGGCTCCTACACCACCGGAGCGGTCACCATCGGCAAAGGCGAACACGCGCTGCGCGAGACGCCGCAATCGGTCACGGTGATCACCCGCAAGATGCTCGACGACCAGAACCTGAACACCATCGATCAGGTCATGGAAAAAACGCCCGGCATCACCGTCTACGATTCGACCATGGGCGGCAAGTATTTCTATTCCCGCGGGTTCCGAATGTCGGGTCAATACCAGTACGACGGTGTTCCGCTGGACATGGGCAACAGCTATGTCCAGGCGGACAGCTTCAGCAGTGACATGGCCTATTACGATCGAGTCGAAGTCCTGCGCGGCGCCGCCGGGATGATGAAAGGTTCCGGCGGTACTTCAGGCGGGGTCAACTTTGTCCGTAAGCGAGGTTCTGCCACCCCCCAGACGGAACTGAGCCTCTCGGGCGGTACGTGGGACAATTACCGCGGGCAAGTCGATACCGCAGGGCCGTTGAATGACTCCGGCACCGTACGGGGCAGGGCAGTGATCGCTGAGCAGAGCCGGCACTATTTTTACGACGATGCCCGGCGCAAGGACCAGGTCTATTACGGCGCCCTGGACGTCGACCTGACCCCCGACACTACGCTTGGCCTGGGCGTGGCCTATGAGGACGTCGATGCGAGCCCGTGCTGGGGTGGGCTTCCACGCTACCGCAATGGCAGCGATTTGAAGCTCAGTCGTTCCACTTGCCTGGACCCATCGTGGAATACCTGGCGCAGCCAGCGGACCACAGTGTTCGGCGACCTGCGGCACCAGCTCAACGACGACTGGGCCGTGAAGCTCGCGGGGGTCTATACGAAAAATACCCAGGACATCAAATACGCCTTTGCATCGGGCTCGGTGGCACCCGGTTCCTCGACCACCAATCTGCTCGGCAGCATGTACGACTATGATCAGGTCGATTACGGTCTCGACGCCTACCTGGACGGCAAGTTCGACGCCTTCGGCCAGCGCCATGAGCTGATCTTCGGCGTCAATGCCAGTCGTTCGGACAAAGACGATTTCTACTCGGTCGCCTTGTTGCCGCAGAAGCAGAATGTATTCGATCCGGACCGGCACATTCCCGAACCGGACGACAGCTACTTCATCGAAAACTCGACGCGAGGGGGGCCGGTCAAGACTGTAACCGAGCAGCACGGCGTGTATTCGACGCTTCGCCTGAAGTTGGCGGACCCATTGACCTTCGTAGTGGGTAGCCGGGTGAGCTGGTACAGCTCCAAGAGTGACTCGGTATTTCTCACGGGGGGCACGGAACACGCCAGGAGCACCGAGACCGGCCAGGTCACGCCGTTTGCCGGTGTGTTGCTGGACCTCAACGAACACCTGACCGCCTACGCCAGCTACTCGGACATCTTTACGCCCCAAGGCAATTACCGCTCGCAAAGTGGTGCGGCGCTCAAGCCGTTAATGGGCGAGAGTTACGAACTGGGGATCAAGGGCGAATGGTTCGAGGGCCGCTTGAACACCGCTTTCAATCTGTTCCGCACTGTGCAGAAAGACCAGGCCCAGACCGACTACAACTCAAGCTGTGCGTCGTCGGATGGCTATTGCTACGAAAACGCCGGCAAGGTTCGCGCCCAGGGTTTCGAAGCCGAGATCAGCGGTGAGGTCATCGAGCGGCTGCAGTTGCTGGCCGGATACACCTACACCCAGACCAAGACCCTAGACGACATAGACACCAGCCTCAACGGTGGCTCGTTCAACAGCTACGTGCCACGCCATATGCTGCGTCTGTGGGGCGACTACGCCCTCGGCGGGGTATTGGAACGCTTCAGCGTCGGCGCCGGGGTCAATGCCCAAAGCGATAACTTCCGCGTATCGCCGGCCAGCGGCGAGAAGATCACCCAGGCCGGTTATGCCGTATGGAACGGCCGCGTTGGCTACCGCATCGATGACACCTGGTCAGTGGCGCTCAATGGCAACAATCTGCTCGATAAGCGTTACTACTCCACCGTCGGGACGGAGAGCTTCGGTAACTATTACGGTGAACCCCGCAACTTCACCGCGACGGTGAAGGCACGTTTCTGAAATCTGTGGCGAAGGACGTTCATTCCTTCGCCACACTCGAGTTCAGTTAGTGTCCAAGTCCACATTGCGGGTTTCCCGCAGGCAGATCATCCCGACCACCAGGCTCACGCCCGTGATCACCACCGGGTACCACAGCCCGTAGAAGATGTCGCCGGTATAGACCACCAGGGCAAACGATACCGTGGGCAGGAAACCGCCGAACCAGCCATTGCCGATGTGATACGGCAGTGACATCGACGTGTAGCGGATCCGGGTTGGAAACAGCTCGACCATCAGCGCCGCGAGCGGGCCGTAGCACATCGCCGAGATGATGATCAGCGCGACGATCAAGGCCACGATCATCGGCCGGTTGATCTGCTGGGCGTCGGCTTGTTGCGGATAACCGGCCAACGTTACCGCGCCGCGAAGGGCGGCTTCGTCGTAGCCTTCGAGCTTCACGTCACCGATGCTGACCTGCACGGTGCTGCCGGCCGGTGCCGCGACGCTGTTGTAGGGCAGGCCTTGCTTGACCAGGAAGGTCTTGACCTTGTCGCACGGGCTGTCGAATCGCGCCTTGCCCACTGGGTCGAACTGGAAGGTGCAGGTGGCCGGGTCGGCGATCACGCTGATCGGCGCCTGGCGGCTTGCCAGGTCGATGGCCGGGTTGGCGTAGTGGGCGAGGGTCTTGAAGATCGGGAAATACAACGCCGTCGCCAATAACAGTCCGATCATCAACACCGGTTTGCGCCCGACCTTGTCCGACAGCCAGCCGAAGAAAATGAAGAATGGCGCGCCGATCACCACGCTCACGATCAGCAGGCTATTGGCGAGGGCCGGGTCCATCTTGAGGAACTGGGTGAGGAAAAACAGCACGTAGAATTGCGCGGCATAGAAGGTCACCGCTTGCCCGGCGTTGATGCTGAACAGCGCGATCAGCACCACTTTCAGGTTTTCCCATTTGCCGAACGATTCACGGATCGGCGCCTTGCAGCACTTGCCTTCTTCTTTCATTTTCAGGAAAGCGGGCGACTCGTGCAGGCTCAGGCGAATCCAGGTGGAAATGCCCAGCAGCAGGATCGACAGCAGGAACGGAATGCGCCAGCCCCAGACCTCGAATTGATCGCCGGTGAAGTAGCGGCAACCGAGCACCACCAGCAGCGACAGCAACAGCCCGAGGGTGGCGGTGGACTGAATCCAACTGGTGTGGAAGCCGCGCTTGCCCATCGGCGCGTGCTCGGCCACATAGGTCGCGGCGCCGCCGTATTCACCGCCCAGGGCCAGGCCCTGGAGCATGCGCAGTACCACCAGGATGATCGGCGCGGCGATGCCGATGCTGGCGTAGTTGGGCAGCAGGCCGACGCAGAACGTGGCCAGGCCCATGAGCACGATCGTCGCCAGGAAGGTGTATTTACGCCCGATCATGTCCCCCAGCCGCCCGAACACCAGCGCACCGAACGGCCGCACGATGAAACCGGCGGCGAAGGCCATCAGGGCGAAAATGAACGCCGTGGTGTCGTTCACCCCGGCGAAGAACTGTTTGCTGATCACCGCCGCGAGGGCGCCATAAAGAAAAAAGTCGTACCACTCGAACACCGTCCCGAGGGACGAGGCGAAGATGACTTTCTGGGTTTCCTGGCTGGTGCCGGCGCTGCGCGTGGCTTCCAGGGGCTGAACATGTTCAGACATAGCGGTATCCCTCACAGTGATTGTTTTTGTTGTTCCACTGCGACGCCGGGTGGGGGCGTCTCCTGATTTGACACGTTCCTTTTGCTCACACATTTTTCCTTGTGGGAGCGGGCACTGCTGTTCTTCAGACCGTGGCAGGCTCCTTTTGCAGCGTGATGCTCGTCATGGCGGGCTCGAGGATCATCTGCGCCGCCTTCTCGGCAATCATCAACGTGGGCGAGCAGGTGTTGCCCGAGGTGATGCGCGGCATGATCGAGGCATCGGCGATGCGCAGGCCCTTGATGCCGTGCACGCGCAGTTGCGCATCCACCACCGCATCGCCGTCCTGGCCCATGCGGCAGGTGCCCACCGGGTGGAAAATCGTCGTGCCGATGCGGGCGGCGGCCTGGTGCAGTTCTTCTTCGGTTTGCAGGCTCGGGCCGGGCAGGTATTCCACCGGTTTGAAGGCACTTAGGGCCGGGGAGGCGACGATCCTTCGGGTCAGGCGAATGGCGTCGGCGGCGACCCGCAGGTCTTCCGGGTGGCTCAGGTAGTTGGGCTGGATCAACGGCGCTTCAGCCGGATCGGCCGAACGAATGTCCACGCGACCGCGGCTCATCGGGCGCAAATCGCACACCGAGGCGGTGAACGCCGGAAAGCTGTGCAGCGGTTCGCCGAAACGCTCCAGGGACAACGGTTGCACGTGATACTCGAGGTTGGCCGAGGTCTGTTCCGGTCCCGAGCGGGCGAACGCGCCGAGTTGGCTAGGGGCCATGGACAGCGGGCCACTGCGGTCATACAGGTAGCGCAGGCCCATGCCCATCTTGCCCAGCAGCGTGCCGGCGATCTGGTTCAGGGTGCGGGCGTTTTCCAGTTGATAGATCAGCCGCAGTTGCAGGTGATCCTGCAGGTTGCCGCCCACGCCCGGCAACTCGTGCGCCACGCCGATACCCAAGCGTTGCAGCAGGCTGCGCGGGCCAATCCCGGAACGCTGCAAGATGCCTGGCGAACCAACGGCTCCGGCGCACAAGACGATTTCCTTGCGGGCCTTGAAGCTCATTGTCTTACCTTGCCAGCGAGCGCTGACGGCGTCGGCGCGGTCATCACGCAACAGCACACGGTCCACTTCGACGTCGGTCATTACCGTCAGGTTGGAGCGATTGCGAATCGGCTTGAGGAAGGCCTTTGCCGCGTTCCAGCGCACCCCGGCCTTCTGGTTGACCTGAAAATAGCCGCAGCCTTCGTTGTCGCCACCGTTGAAGTCGTCGATGCTGGGGATGCCGCTCTGCTCGGCGGCGGTGCGGAAGGCATCAAGGATCGGCCATGACAGGCGCTGGCGTTCGACCCGCCATTCGCCGGCCGCGCCATGGAGTTCGGAGTCCCCCGCGAAGTGGTTTTCGCTCTGCCTGAACAGCGGCAGCACGTCGCTCCAGGCCCAGCCGCAATTGCCTTCGGCCGCCCAGCCATCATAGTCCGCAGCTTGGCCGCGCATGTAGATCATGCCGTTGATCGACGAGCAGCCACCCAATACCTTGCCGCGCGGATAGCTCAGGGCACGCCCTTGCAGGCCCGGTTGTGCCTCGGTCTTGAAGCACCAGTCGGTGCGCGGGTTGCCGATGCAGAACAGATAGCCGACCGGAATGTGAATCCACGGGTAGTTGTCGCGCCCGCCGGCTTCGAGCAGCAGCACCCGGTGTTGCGGGTTGGCCGAAAGCCGATTGGCCAGCAAGCACCCGGCAGGGCCGGCGCCCACGATCACGTAATCGTATTCATCGACGACAGGTTGCATTCGCGACCTCATTTCTTGTTTTTGTGAGATCCATCCTAGTTGTTAGTTTTCGTCAAAAGAATGTTAGTTTTTGCGCAGCTGCTGTGCGTTTATAAACACCACTGCCGTCAGGCGCGTTCAAGGATCGCCCCATGTTCGATTGGAATGACCTGCGCTATTTCCTGGAATTGCAACGCAGCGGGCGTCTATTGACGGCTGCACGGCGGCTGAACACCACACATGCCACGGTGGCCCGGCACATCGAGGCCATCGAGAAAAGCCTCGGCACCGCGCTGTTCGTCCAGCATGCCCAGGGCTATGAGCTGACCCCAGCCGGCGAGACGCTGCTCAAGCATGCCGAGGCCATGGAAAACGTCGCGCTGCTGGCCCAGGAGGACATCACCCAATCCAGCGCACCCTTGGGGAAGATCCGACTGGGGGTAACGGAAGGGCTGGGCATCATGTTCCTGGCCAGTCGCATGGACGGGTTGTTCCAGCGCTATCCGGGGCTGGAGGTAGAGCTGGTGGCGGTGCCGCGATTCGTCAGCATCCTCAACCGCGAAGCGGAAATCAGCATTCACCTCGAACGCCCGGCTGCCGACCTGCTGGTGACGCGCAAGCTCACCGACTACAGCCTGGCGCTCTATGCGAGCCCGGCCTACCTGGACCGCTCACCCCCCTTGCGCAGCCGCGAAGACCTGGCCCGTCATGCCTGGATCGGCTACGTCGATGACCTGTTGTTCAGCCAGGAGCTGATGTTCCTGAACAGTTTTTGCCGCAAGCCCCGTGTCGTGTTCCACAGCACCAGCGTCATCGCCCAGCAACAGGCCGCGCGCTCGGGCCTGGGGATCGCCGTGCTGCCGTGCTACATGGCCAGCGGCGACCCGACGCTGGTACCGCTGTTGCCAGACGAAACCATCTGCCGCAGCTACTGGATCAGCACCCGTCGCGAACTGCATAAATCGGTTCGGCTGCGCGTGCTGTGGGATTACGTTGTGCATTTGTGCGAGCGCGAGCAGGGGTTGTTGCAGCCCTGATTGTGCATGGGAAAGGTGTCCGCCGAAGTCCCCTTTTATGGCCCGCAATGACCTCAAGCCAGAACGCTGGGGTGCCTTAGTGTGGAAGCAGTCAGGCCCACAATAAGAAAGCACTGCCAGAGGGTCCCATGCCGTTACCCAAGCGTTCTTTGCATCCTGCCATTTCCATCGTGCTGCTTGCCCTGTTGGCAGGTTGCGATGACGCACCCGTGCCATCCACACCCACCGCGATGCCCAGCGATGCGTCGCTGGCCCGTATCTACGACAGCAGTTGCAAGCTCTGTCACGCCAACCCTGCCGCCGGAGCGCCATTGACTGGCGATACCAATGCCTGGGCCCCGCGCCTGGCCCAAGGCACCGAGACCCTGCTCGATCATGCGATCAACGGCTACAACGGCATGCCACCGATGGGCCTGTGCATGCACTGTTCCGAAGAGCAGTTCCTGGCCCTGATCGCTTTTATGTCCGGACAACGGTTCCAATAATCAAACGGGGGTTCTTCGGCATGAGGATGGATTACTCGCGGCGTCGACTACTGCAACAGTCTGGCGTTGTCGCGGCCTTTACCGCGCTGGCCAGCCAAGGCGCCCTGGCCGAATTGATGCGCGCCCCGCGACTGATTCCGTGGCGCAATTGGTCGGGCGCCCAGAGTTGCCTGCCGGCCGCGCGCCTTGCCCCCCAGGATCTGGACGAACTGGTGCAAGTGGTACGACGCGCCGCAGGCCGGATCCGCCCGGTGGGGGCCGGTCATTCCTTCAGCGCCTTGGTGCCCACGGATGGGACCTTGCTCTCATTGAGTTTTTTCAGCGGCTTGCTGGATCACGACGCGGCCAGCCTGCAGGCCGAGTTCGGCGGTGGTACACCGATGTCGCGCATGGGGCCTGCGCTCCAAGCCGTCGGCCAGGCGCTGCCGAACATGGCCGACGTCGATTACCAGACCCTGGCCGGTGCCATCGCCACCTCGACCCACGGTACGGGCAAGGCGTTTGGCTCCTATTCGTCCCAAGTCGTCGGCCTGCAACTGGTCACGGCCACTGGCGAGGTGCTCGATTGTGATGCCAGGCAGCATCCCGAAGTACTCAATGCCGGCCGTGTCTCCCTGGGAGCCCTGGGACTGATAACCCGCGTGCGCCTGCAAAACCGCCCGGCCTATCGATTGCGCGAGCGCCAGTGGGTGGCCAAGACCGAAGAACTGCTCGAGGACGTGGAGGCCAATACTCGCGACAATCAGCATTGGGAAATGCAGGTGGTGACCCATTCGGACTACGCATTGTCGATCACCTTGAACGAAACGACCGACCCTGCCACGCCGCCAATCAGCCCCGAGGAGGAGGGGGGCAACGAGTTCGTCAGCGTGATCGAAAATCTCGACAAGTATGGCAGTGACTTTCCAGCGACCCGCCGAGCCTTGCTCAACAGCCTGCGCTGGGTGGCTGATTTCGATGACCGGGTCGGCGACTCCCACGACATCTACGCCAACGCCCGTACCGTGCGCTTCAACGAGATGGAATACTCGGTGCCGACCGACCAGGGCCCGGCATGCCTGCGGGAAATTCTTGCGCTGATACGCGACAAGAACCTGCGCACCTGGTTTCCCATCGAGTACCGCTACGTGAAGGCCGATGACATCCCCTTGAGCATGTTCGAAGGCCGCGACAGCTGCGCCATCTCCGTGCACCAGCATTACCAGATGGACCACCACAATTTCTTCGCCGCCATCGAACCGATTTTCTGGAAATACCAGGGGCGCCCGCACTGGGGCAAGTTGCACTCGCTCAATGCCCGGTCACTGCAGATGCTGTACCCGCGCTGGGATGAGTTTGCCCGGGTGCGCCAGGCCCTGGACCCGGGTGGCAAGTTTCTCAACGGGCATCTTTCGACGATCCTGGGGGTGAGCTGATGGGCTTCAATCGTCGTGGTTTCCTGGCGGGAACGCTGGGCGCCGGGGTGGTGCTGGCGGGCGCCGGCGCCTGGTTGCGACCGCGGGACCAGGGCGCGCCGTACAGCGAATATTTTCGCCAGCTCAACCGGGAGCTCAAGGCCCATGGCCCGATGCGCCCGGTGATGGTCATCGACCTGGATCGACTCGATTACAACATCGATGTGGTGAAGGCCTTCGTCAAACGTGCCGGCAAGCAACTGAGGCTGGTGGAGAAATCCTTGCCTGCGCCCGGCCTGCTGAATTACATCGCCCAGCGTGCCGAGACCCGGCGTTTGATGTCGTTCCACCAGCCGTTTCTCAACCATGACGCAATGCAGTTTCCCCAGGCCGATATCCTGTTGGGCAAACCCCTGCCGGTGCGTTCCGCCGAGCTGTTCTACACGCAGCATAAAGGCCCGTTCGACCCGGCGCGTCAGTTGCAATGGCTGCTCGACACGCCTGAGCGACTGGAGCAGTACCGGGCTCTGGCCCAAGGGCTGGGCATTGGCATGCGGGTCAATCTGGAACTGGACGTCGGCCTGCATCGGGGCGGGATCGCTGACGATGCGAGCCTGGACGCGATGCTCAAGTCGATACGCGCCCACCCGGCCCAACTGGAGTTTGCCGGGTTCATGGGTTACGACCCCTTCGTTGGAATGGGCGTGCCGGACATCGTCGCAACGCCGCAAACGCTGTTGGCACGGGTCATGGCGATCTACCGCGCGCGTGTGGATTTCGTGCGCTTGCGCTATCCCGATCTCTGGCGCCGCGGCCTGACGCTCAACACCGCCGGCAGCCCCAGCTATCGCATTCACGAACAGGAAAACCTGAGCACCGAGGTGTCGGTGGGCACGGCCATGCTCAAGCCCAGCCACTACGATTTGCCTTCGTTGAGCGAACACGTGCCGGCGGCCTATATCGCGACCCCGGTGTTGAAACGCACCGGGGCAGTGAACATCCCGGCGCTGGACGACACGTCGCGGATTTTTTCCTGGTGGGACGTGAATCAGCGCGAGACTTTTTTCATCTACGGCGGCAACTGGATGGCCGACTTCGAATCACCGTCTGGCTTGCAGGCCAACGACCTGTATGGACGCAGCTCCAATCAGGAAATGATCAACGGCTCCGCGGCTGTCGGGCTGGCACTGGAGGACCAGGTGTTCCTGCGGCCGACCCAGACCGAATCGGTGTTGCTGCAATTTGGTGACTTGCTGGCGGTGCGGGCGGGGAGGATTGTCGAGAGCTGGCCGGTGTATAGCTGAATCCAGCTGGTCGAGAGCGCGTCTTTGTGGCGAGGGGATTTATCCCCGCTGGGGCGCGAAGCGGCCCCAAATGCCGACAATCCGGTAGGTCAGTCAGATTGAGTTGCTTCTAGGGGGCTGCTGCGCAGCCCAGCGGGGATAAATCCCCTCGCCACAATGGGAGCTTTTAGAACGCAAACGGAATACTGATCTTCGCCCAGAGCATCTCGCCTTCGGGGCGGTTCTCCACGTCGAATTCCTTGGCCCAGCGGATCTCCGCGCTAGCGTATTCGAGAAAGGTCACGTGCAGCGCCGGGCCGATGGCGAACACCTCGCCGCGCACGCCATCGTCTACGTCCTGCCCGGCGAATTGCACGGTGCGGCCGTACTGTTTGTCGTCGGTGGTCTGTTTCAGGTAGTAGCCATTGAGGCCCAGCGTCACGTTATCGGTCAGCCGGTAGCTGGCGGAATAATCGAAGTGGAAAATCTGCCCCGAGCGGTAATCGGTGTCCTTGTTTTCGCGGTTGAAGCTGTAGGTGGTCTTCATCGACAGCTCGGTGTTGTCCGTGGGCAGCCAGGTGAAGGAAAACAGCGGTTTGTAGGTGTAGAAATTATTGCTGGTGTTGGCTAGTCGATCGGCATCGTATTCACCGGTTGGCACGGTGATTTCCACCGCGGCGGCCAGCGTCAGGTTCCTGCCCATGTCCCAGAGGATGATGGGCGAAATGGTGGTGTCGCCCATGCTTTCACGCGTATCACTCAGGCCGAAAGCCGCGACTTCCTGCTTGAGCCAGGGCCGGGCGACATAGATGCCCAGTCGCCCGCCGGCCACGCGTAGCGGGCTCAGGTAGTCGATGCGCGGAATCACCGCCGTGGATTCGATTTCGACGTCCGGCACTTCGCCGCCCAACGAGCTGATGTTCAGCTTCCGGCTCTTGTAGTGGTTGTAGTAGAGGTTGAAGGCGACCATGTGGTCCGGAAGGCTATCGACTTCCAGCGGTAGCACATAGAAGCCATCGGTGCCGGTGCCGATGTTGTCGACGCCGGTTTCGGTGGCCAGGACCGGCAAGGCGTTGGCGCAAGCAAGGCCCAGGATCAGTTGCAGGTTGAATCGCGTGCGGATCGGGTTCATGGAAGGGCTCGTTATTATTGTTGGAAACGCACTAGGGGTCCGAGCCATAGAAATAAGCCGTTCGCCGCCGACAGGGCAGGGTATTGGCGGCCATTGAGGGGACTTGCGCGGCCATATTCCGGTCTCCCTCTATTCACCGGCCCATGCTAACGTCTAGAAACAGACTGTTACAAAGCGCTCTCCTATCCGCCCTGGAATCCGTCCATGCAGATGAAAGTCACCGACCCCACTTTTGAGCTGGCACTGGTATCGCCTTTCCTGCTGCAGACGCTGGTCGAAGTGGTGGCGGATAAAGGTTTCGATGCGGCGATCCTGTGTCGCGGCCTGGGGTTCGGCCTCGATGACCTGCAAGACCCGACCCATCGCATCTCCCATCGCCAGGCTGTGGTCATGATCCAACGGGCGCTCAAGTTGTTACCCGATCAAGGGCTGGGATTGTGGGTCGGCGACCGCAACGTGTTGGGCACACTGGGTTTGCTGGGACACGTATTGTCGCTCTGCGAGACCTTGCGCGACGTCTTCGCCCTGGGGGTTCGTTATCAGCGCACTACCGGCGGCATCGCGCAGATCAGCGCCGAAGAGGTCGGCGACCGGATCAAGGTCGAGGCGACATGCCAACTGCCCTTTGCCGAGGTGCAGGTGTTTGCGGTCGAAGAGTTCTTCGCCAGTGTGTTGGTCTACGGCCGGGCGCTGGCAGGCCCGGACTTCAAGCCGCAGGCCGTGGAATTCATCCACGCCGCGCCGCCCTATGCGGGCGAATATCAGCGGATCCTGGGGCCCGCCGTGCGTTTTGGTTGTCGAAGCAACCGCATGCTGATCGATGCCTGTTGGCTGGATATGCGCCTGCAGAGTCACCACCCGCTGGCCCTGCGCCAGGCTTTGGCCTTGCTGGAACTGGAGGCCGCCGAGGTCCACCAGAAAATCGATCTGATCCAGGCGGTGGAACGGGCAATAGCCCGGGACCTGGCCCGTGGCAGCCATATCGATAAAATCGCCTGTGACCTCAACATGAGCAGCCGTACCCTGCGTCGTCGCCTGACCGAACACAACCTGACCTTCGAAGCCTTGCTCGAACAAGTCCGGCGTGGCCGAACCCTGAGCCTGCTGGCCAATCTCGAACTGTCCATCGAGCGCATCACCGAAGAAGTCGGCTACAGCGACGTGCGCAGTTTCCGCCGGGCGTTCCGCCGCTGGACCGGCATGAGCCCGAGCGCGTTTCGCAATGAAGACGCCGAGGCCCGGCTTTAAGGGTGTCTCTTCGCCACGATGAGTTATGCAGCCCCAACCTGTGAACTGACTGGCGGCGCTTGTCAGAAAAAACCGACAGGAGTACAAATGTACTCCATGACGACTCTCACTCCCCGCCGTACCGCCATCCTGACCTTTATCCGCGAACGCATCGCCGAGCAGGGGCAGCCTCCCAGCCTCGCAGAAATCAGCGAGGCGTTTGGTTTCGCCTCTCGCAGCGTGGCTCGCAAGCATGTGCTGGCGCTGACCGAGGCCGGTTTCATCGAGGTCAATCCGCACCAGGCCCGAGGCATTCGGCTGTTGAACCAGCCACCGCGCCCCGAGCTGCTGTACGTACCGGTACTGGGGCGGGTGGCTGCCGGCCGGCCGATTGGCGCCGATGCCGAGGTCCACAACCGCCTGTTGCTGGACCCTGCGATTTTCACCAAGGCGCCGGATTACCTGTTGCGCGTCCAAGGCGATTCGATGATCGAGGACGGTATTCTCGACGGCGATCTAGTGGGCGTCCAACGTACGCCCCAGGCCGCCAACGGGCAGATCGTCGTGGCGCGCCTGGACGGTGAAGTGACCATCAAGCGTTTCGAGCGAGTCGGCGAACGCGTGCGCCTGTTGCCGCGCAACCCGGCCTATCAGCCGATCATCGTCGAAGCCGACCAGGACCTGGCGATAGAAGGCGTGTTCTGTGGCCTGGTGAGGCAAGGCTGATGGGTGCCGTCGTTGCGCTGGACACGCTGTTCAATGGCGGCCAGGTCTGGAAGGGCCGGCCTGCGCCTCCGGCCGCCAGTCCACAGCCCACCGGCCATGCAGCGCTGGACGCGGCATTGCCCAGTGGCGGCTGGCCGGACGCGGCGTTGACGGAAATCCTCATCGGCGCGCCGGGCGTGGGCGAGTTGCAATTGGTGTGGCCGACCCTGGCGCGGTTGTCGGCGGCGGGGGAGCGGATCGTGCTGGTGGCGCCGCCGTTCGTGCCCTTTCCCCAGGCCTGGCGAAACGCCGGGGTGGACTTGCGTCAATTGTCGATCATCCAGGCCGATCCACGGGAAGCCTTGTGGGCCACCGAGCAATGCCTGCGTTCGGGCAGTTGCGGCGCGGTGTTGTGCTGGCCGCGCCAGGCGGATGACCGGGCCTTGCGCCGTTTGCAGGTTGCCGCGGAAACCGGCCAGACCCTGGCGTTCGCCTGGCGCTCGCTCCAGGAAGCCATCAACCCGTCCCCGGCGGCCTTGCGCATCGCCCTCGATGCCCGGCCTGCGCAATTGCGGGTGCTCAAGTCCCGGGGCGGGCTGGCGCGTTCGGCGCCGATAGCGTTTCCCGCGTTCGCAGGGCATTGAGGTTGCGATGCGCTGGGTCTGTATCCTCTTCCCGCAATTGGCGCTGGACGCCGCGCTGCGCCAGCGCCCCGATCCCGACGAGCCCCTGGCGCTGCTGACCGGTCCGGCCCAGCGCCGGGTGCTGCAAGCGGTCAACGAACCGGCCCGCGCCCTGGGCCTGCGCCCCGGCCAGAGCATGACCGCCGCCCAGGCCTTGAGCAAAGGTTTCGCCACCGCCGAGTACGACGCGACGCAAATCCAATACTGGCAACAATTCCTCGCGGCCTGGGCCTACCGCTTCAGCTCCCAGGTCAGCGTGCATTACCCGCGCACGGTGCTGTTCGAGATCGAATCGAGCCTGGGGCTGTTTGGGCCGTGGCCGGTATTCGAGGCGCGTTTGCGGGCCGAACTGACTGAACTGGGCTTTCGCCATCGCATCGTCGCCGCCCCCAATCCCGTGGCGGCGCGGATGCTGGCCAATGCCTACGACGCCTTGGTGGTGCCCGATAACGAGACCTTGCAAGCGTACCTGGGGCAAATGCCAGTGGACCGGGTCGGCCTGGCACCCGAGGTTGCCACGGCCTTGTCGCGCATGGGCCTTCGCCAGCTCAGCCAAGTCCAGGCCTTGCCCCGGCACACCCTGGCGCGGCGTTTCGAAGCCGAGATGCTCAAGCACCTCGACGCGCTGGTGGGCAGCCGTACCCTGGCGCTGTCGTTCTACCTGCCCCCGGACCGTTTCGATGTGCGCATTGAACTCAACTACGACGTGCAGTCCCACCAGGCATTGCTCTTTCCGCTGCGCCGGTTGACCGGCGATCTTTCAACCTACCTGTGCGGACGCGACAGTGGCGTGCAGCGTTTTGACTTGCATCTGGAGCACGCCGGCTTGCCGGAAACGGTCATCAAGGTCGGCCTGCTCGGCGCCGAGCGGGATGCTTCGATGTTGTTCGAGCTGGCCCGTGGCCGTCTCGAACAGGTGCAGGTCGAGGCGCCCGTGCGCGGTTTTCGCTTGTGTGCCGAAGACCTGCCGAGCTTCGTGCCCCAGCGCCTGGAATTGTTCGATGAACGTCCCCAGCAGTCCTTGCCGTGGGAGCAACTGCGCGAACGGCTGCGGGCGCGCCTGGGGGATGAGGCCGTACAAGGGCTGGGGTTTGGCGACGACCACCGGCCCGAATGCGCTTGGCAGTTGAAACCCCAGCCGCAACAACAGACGTGTCCGCTGCGCGATGATATCCAGCGTCCCGGCTGGCTGCTCGGCGAGCCCCAGGCGTTGCTCGAAGGCCAGGCGACAATCCTCATGGGCCCGGAGCGCATCGAATCCGGCTGGTGGGACGGAGCTGATGTACGCCGTGATTACTACCTGATCGAAACCCGCGCCGGACAACGCGGCTGGGCTTATCGGCCGGTGGGCGAGGGCGGGCCGTTGTGGCTGCAAGGCTGGTTCGCATGAATGTCGAATATGCGGAGCTGCATTGCCTGTCGAACTTCAGTTTCCAGCGCGGCGCCTCCAGTGCGTTGGAACTGTGCCGTCGCGCCAGGCAGCAGGGCTATCGGGCCCTGGCGATCACCGATGAATGCACCCTGGCCGGCATCGTCCGGGCCTGGCAGGCGGCCAGGGAACTGGGGCTGCAACTGATCGTCGGCAGCGAGATCCAGGTCGAGGACGGTCCGAAGCTGGTGCTGTTGGTGGAGAACCTTGAGGGCTACCAGGCCTTGTGCCGACTGATCACCCGCGCCCGGCGCCGCAGCGAGAAAGGCCGTTATCGCATCGTCCGGGAAGACTTCGACGAACCGCTGCCTGGGCTGCTGGCGCTGTGGGTGCCCGATGGCAAGGAGCCCGAGGCGCAAGGGCGCTGGCTCCAACAGGTGTTCAACGCAAGACTCTGGTTGTCCGTGCAGCTGCATTGCGGGCAAGACGATCGACGGCGGCTGGCGGACTTGCTCGCATTGGCCGAACGCTTGGGTCTTCCGGCCGTCGCCACGGGTGATGTGCACATGCATGTGCGGGGTCGCCGCGCCTTGCAGGACACCATGACCGCCATCCGCCACCACGTCACCGTCGCCGAGGCCGGCCAGCGCTTGCACCCCAACGGCGAACGCCATTTGCGCAGCCTTGAGGCCCTGGCCGATCTCTATCCTCGCGCCTTGCTGGATGAAACCCTGGTGATCGCCCGGCGCTGCACGTTCGACCTCGGTCAGTTGCGCTATGAATACCCCCGCGAGCTGGTGCCCGAGGGCCACGATCCGGCGTCCTGGCTGCGGGAACTGACCGAGCGTGGTTTGCGTGAGAGCTGGAAGGAGGGCGTGACTAAAAAGGTGCGCGTGCAGATCGACAAGGAATTGGAACTGATTGCCGAACTGGGCTACGACAGTTATTTCCTTACCGTGCAGGACATCGTCAGTTTTGCCCGCAGCCGCCACATTCTTTGCCAGGGCCGGGGCTCGGCAGCCAACTCGGCGGTGTGCTACGCCTTGGGCATTACCGAAATCAACCCGGACCAGACGGACATGCTGTTTGAACGCTTCCTGTCCCGCGAGCGCAATGAGCCGCCGGACATCGACGTCGATTTCGAACACGAGCGTCGCGAAGAGGTCCTCCAGTACGTGTTCCAGCGCTACGGTCGGCATCGCGCGGCGTTGACGGCGGTGGTCAGCAGCTACCACGGTGCCGGGGCGGTACGCGATGTGGCAAAGGCCCTGGGCCTGCCGCCGGACCAAGTCAATGCGCTGGCCGATTGCTGCGGGCGCTGGAGCGATGAAGCGCCGCCGCTGGAGCGTTTGCGCGAGGGCGGCTTCGACCCTGAAAGCCCGGTGTTGCGCCGGGTGCTGAGCCTGACCCAGCAACTGATCGGCTTCCCCCGGCACTTGTCCCAGCACCCCGGCGGCTTCGTGATTTCCCAGCAACCTCTCGACACCCTGGTGCCGGTGGAAAACGCCGCGATGGCCGAGCGCACCATCATCCAGTGGGACAAGGACGACCTCGATGCGGTCGGGCTGCTCAAGGTGGACATCCTGGCCCTGGGCATGCTCAGCGCGATCCGCCGTTGCTTCGACCTGATCGCGCATTACCGGGGCGTGCGCCATACCCTGGCGTCGTTGCCCAAGGATGATCGGGCCACCTTCGAGATGATCAGCCGCGCCGATACCATCGGTGTGTTTCAGATCGAATCCCGGGCGCAGATGGCAATGTTGCCCAGGCTCAAGCCCAAGAAATACTACGACCTGGTGATCGAGGTGGCGATCGTGCGGCCGGGACCGATCCAGGGCGGGATGGTGCACCCTTACCTGCGGCGACGGAATGGGGAAGAGAAGATCACTTATCCTTCGCCGGAATTGAAAGAAGTGCTGGGCCGTACCTTGGGCATTCCGCTGTTCCAGGAACAGGTCATGCAGATCGCCATCGTCGCCGCCGGCTACAGCCCGGGAGAAGCGGACCAGTTGCGCCGGTCGATGGCCGCCTGGAAGCGTCACGGCGGGCTTGAACCGCACAAGAAAAGATTGGCAGACGGCATGGAGGCCAAGGGCTACAAACCGGAATATGCCGCGCAGCTCTTCGAGCAGATCAAGGGCTTTGGCAATTACGGTTTTCCTGAGTCCCACGCCGCCAGTTTTGCCTTGCTGACCTACGCCAGCAGTTGGCTCAAATGCCACGAGCCGGCGGCGTTCGCCTGTGCCCTGATCAACAGTTGGCCCATGGGTTTCTACAGCCCGGACCAGATCCTCCAGGATGCCCGCCGGCATCAATTGCAGATCCATCCGGTGGACGTGCGAGCCAGTGATTGGGAATGCAGCCTGGAACCGATGGAAGGCCGGCAACCGGCGATTCGCATGGGTTTTCGCCTGATCAAGGGGTTTCGCGAGGACGATGCCCGGCGTATCGAGGCGGCACGCAGGCAGCGGCTTTTCATCGATGTAGCCGACCTGGGTGAGCGCGCGCGACTCGATGCCCGTGCCCTGGAACAACTGGCGGACGCCGACGCTTTGCGTGGCCTGGCCGGCGACCGCCATCGCGCCCGCTGGGAAATCGCCGGGGTGGAAAAACAGCTGGGCCTGTTCGCAGGGCTGCCCAGCCCGGAGGAACCGCCCGTGGCCTTGCCAACGCCCACGGTGGGAGAAAACCTGTTCGCCGACTACGCCACCGTGGGCACGACGTTGGGGCCTCATCCGTTGGCGCTGCTGCGTTCCGAGTTGCGTGCCCGGCGCTGCCGCAGCTCGCGGGAACTGCAGGCTGTCGAACATGGCCGCAACGTCAGCGTTGCCGGGCTGGTCACCGGTCGCCAACGCCCGGGCACGGCCAGCGGCGTGACCTTTGTCACTTTGGAAGACGAATTCGGCAATCTCAACGTGGTGGTCTGGCGTGATTTGGCCGAACGCCAGCGCAAGGTCCTGGTAGGGTCGCAATTGCTCAGGGTGGATGGGCGCTGGGAGAGTGTCGGCGAGGTCCGCCACCTGATCGCCGGGCGCCTGAGCGACCTGAGCGAGTTGCTGGCGGGCATCCATGTGCGCAGTCGGGATTTCCGCTGAGACCCTGTCCATGAAACCAATTGCCAACCTCGCGCTCGAAGCACTAGCACAAGGGACTTGTGGTATGCCGCTTCCCTGCTGGTAGCTTGAGGTGAGAGACGTTCCATGAAGTTCTTATCCCAGAGTAACGGGTGTCCCGGTTGGGACGGAGAAATGGCCCGGCGCATCCGGGCCTACGATTGGCGTCGCACCGAGCTGGGTGCGATCGAACACTGGTCCGCCAGCCTGCGCAGCGCGGTCCAGCTGATGCTCGCTTCGCCATTGCCGATGGTCATGTTGTGGGGCCGCCAAGGCTTCATGATTTATAACGACGCCTATGCCGAATTCGCTGGCGGCCGCCATCCCTACCTGCTGGGGAGCGCGGTGGAGCTGGGGTGGCCGGAAGTCGCCGAATTCAACCGCCACGTGCTGGACGTGTGTCTGGCTGGCGGCACCTTGTCCTACCGCAACAAGGAACTGGTGCTGCTGCGTGACGGCAAGCCTGAAGACGTCTGGATGGACCTCTACTACAGCCCGGTGCCCGACGATGACCAATCGCCTGCGGGTGTTTTGGCGATCGTGGTAGAAACCACCGAGTTGGTGCTGAGCGAGCGCGCCCGGCAAGAGGCCGAGCGCAGCTATCGAGCGGTCAACGAGCGTATCCAGCTGGCGCTTTCGGCCGGGCCGTTGCTAGGGTCGTTCGTCTGGGATATCGCCACCGACACACTGTCGGGCGACGAGCGTTTCGCCCGTACGTTTGGTTATCCGCCCGAATGCCCGCTTGACGCACTGCCCATCGATATCGCTCGGCAGCGCATCCATCCCGATGACATCGACGACGTCGAACAACGGGTCGACTTGACTGTGCGCACGGGCGCTCCCTACACCGCCGAATACCGCTTGCGCCGCGGCGAAAGCGATTACCTTTGGGTGCTGGCCAGTGGTCGATGCGAGTTCGATGCGTTGGGCAAACCCCTGCGTTTTCCGGGTGTGCTGATCGACATCAACGAGCGCAAGACCGCCGAAGCGTCGCTGCTCAAATTCACCCGCGACCTGGAACAACGCGTCGCCAATGAGGTACAGGCACGGCTGGCGGCAGAGGAGCAGTTGCGCCAATCGCAGAAGCTCGAAGCCATCGGCGGTCTCACCGGAGGCGTGGCCCATGATTTCAACAACCTGCTCCAAGTGATCGCCGGCAACCTGCATTTGCTGGCTCGCCATGAGCCCGACAATCCCAACGTGCAGCGGCGGGTCGGCGCGTCCATTGAAGCCGTGGAGCGGGGCGCCAAGCTGTCGTCGCAGTTATTGGCTTTTGCCCGTCGCCAGCCGTTGTCCCCGGCGGTCTACAATCCCCGGCGCATCTATGAGGGCCTGGGTGAATTGTTGCAGCGGGCGCTGGGCGAAACCATCCACATCGAGGTGTCGTTACCCCCTGAACCGTGGTGCATCCATGTCGATCGCAATCAGTTGGAAAATGCCTTGCTGAACCTGGCGATCAATGCGCGCGACGCCATGGGGGGCGAAGGGGTCATCAGCATGCTGGGGGAGAATATCGCCTTGGACGAATCTTCCTGCGCCGGCAAAGGAGTTGCGGCGGGGGATTACGTGCGACTTTCGGTAGTCGATCGTGGCGCTGGAATGGCCCCCGAAGTCCTGAACCAGGTATTCGAGCCGTTTTTCACCACCAAGACCGACGGCCAAGGCACGGGGCTTGGATTGAGCATGGTGTTCGGGTTCGTCAAGCAGAGCGGCGGGCATATCGAAATTTCCAGCCTCCCGGGGGACGGCACTCAAGTGCATATGTATTTTCCCCGCAGCAACAAACCCGAGACTCCGGAACAGACGCACCCCCGCGAGTTTCAGCCAGGCCTCGAGGAAACGATCCTGGTGGTCGAGGACAACGATGAGGTACGCGGCGCCTCGGTGGAGTTGCTGGAGCAGTTCGGCTATCGGACGCTAACCGCCGCCAACGGCGACGAGGCCATGAAACTGCTGCTCGACGGCGTTTCGGTGGACCTGATCTTTACCGACGTGGTCATGCCCGGCCTGATCAAGAGTTCCGACCTGGCGGCCTGGGCCAAGGTGCAGACCCCGCCGGTGCCGGTATTGTTCACGTCGGGGCACACCCGCGACATCATTTCGCGCAATCATCAGCTGAGCCCCGATACGCACCTGCTGAGCAAACCCTACAACCCGGATGCGTTGGTGCGGATGATCAGTTCGGTGCTGGGCGATTGAGGCCGGGGTTGTAAAAGATGGAACCCAAGCCGCAGTTCTGCCTTCGAATGACCAGGGCCGATCACTCATTCGGCCTTGTCATGAATGAGGTGTCCAATGAGCGATCCTGCAAGTACCCAGCAACAAGGCCAGACGCAAAACCCGTCCTCGCGTAACGATCCGGCCGTCGATCCTCAAGTGTCGGGTAGCCAGCCCGAGAGCCCGGCTGGAGCGCACGAGGCTCATAGTGCTGCCCGTGAGGTCGATCAGAAGAAGCATCATCAGGATAATGACAATACCTATAGCCCGGGTTTCAAGCCGGAGCCGGATCGGGCTGGGCCCGGTGACAAGACTGATGCTGATATTGATACGGCTGATAGCTGATGTCTAGTCCTGAAATAGGTTTACACCTGTTTCAGTCTCAAAACGCCCGATGCACCGCATCGGGCGTTTTGTATTTCAGGGCCAGATGAGGTCGCTTACGGTTATAGATTTCTATCGATTCCTCAACCATGCGCTTGGCTTGGGCAAGGTCTTTGGGACGGTGTAAAAGAAATTCTGTTTTCAGAATCCCATTCACTCGTTCCGCTAGAGCATTTTGGTAGCAGTCGTAGCCATCAGTCATCGAACACATGACGCCATGCTTGGCGTGCAGCTTTTGATAGAGATCAGAGCAGTATTGCGAGCCCCGATCGGAGTGATGTACCAGCGGCTGATTGGTTCTTCGGTGTCGAAGAGCTTTTCTCATCGCCAGGATGACTGACTCGGTATGCAGGCTTTCATGCACATGATGGCCGACTATTTTGCGCGAGAACGCATCAGTGATCAGACTTACGTAAGCGACGCTTTGCTCGGTCGGTAAATAGGTTATATCCGCCACCCAGACCTGTTCCGGGCCGGTGGCAGTGACCTGGTCAGGGCCGGGCTTGAGCCGATTTGGATGTCGATGGAAGCGATGATGACTGTCGGTCGTCTTGTGATAAGCGCGTTTGCGTGGGACCAGTTGTCGATGATCCCGCAAAATATCGAACAACCGATCTCGGCCTACCGTTTGCGTCAGTTCAGGTTCGGATTTCATAAGGCCATGCAGCTTGCGGGTGCCCAACCGGGGCATTTCAAGGCGTGTCTCCAGCACAAACCCCAGCACCTTTTGCGCGTGGCTAGCTCGCGCGTCGTAAGCTCGATTGCGCTTGTAATACGCCTGCCGTGAGATGCCCAGAAACTGGCAAGCCCTGGTAACACTCAGGTCTTCTATTTGCCCTTGGCTGAGGACTTGCCGGATCGCTTTTTTACGACAGAAACACCGTAATCGTTCTTCAGCACGTCAACGACAGCTTCAAAAAATTGGGCTTTCTGGTTGGCAAGGGCCAGCTTTTCTTCCAGCTCCTTGATTCGCTGCTCTGGTGTCAGCGGCAAATTTGGCTCGGCCATCGGTCGGTTCCTCTGGGCACGAATGGAGGCGCCTTGGCTCCAGTCCTGCCGTCCATGCTTGCGTAACCACACCAACACAGTCGACCGGCCCTGGATCCCATAACGCCGTTGAGCCTCTTTATAACTCAGTTCGCCCTTTTCAACCTGATCGACGACCGCCAATTTAAAGCTCAGCGTGTAATCACGCTGACTGCGCTTTTTTCCTGAATCCATTGGTTCCTCCTGAGGATAGGTCAGAAGGTGTAAACCTTATTCAGGACGAGACATGATCAACAAAAAAGCCCGACTCGATAGTCGGGCTTTCTCATTTGATATGGCGTTTATTTACTCGGGTGGGCCGCTTGAAGTTTCTTGGCCATCTCCAAGTGATGCTGTAAATCCGGCAGCATCTTCTGGGCAAAGGCTTTCAGCTCAGTACTGCCAGGTTTTTTGTCGTCGGTGACGGTCTCGGCTTCTTTCTTGAACAGGGCAATGGTCTCTTCGTGGGCCATTACCTGGTTGTTGGCGTAGGCCGGATCGAAGGACTCGTCCCGCACGTCGAGAATCTTGGCCTTCGCCTTCTTCATCAGCGTGGTGTCGTCAGGCACTTCGATGTCATGTTTTTGCGCCAGCGCCTTCAACTCTTCGTTGGCTTTGGTGTGGTCGGCAATCATCTTGTTGGCGAACTCCTTGATGTCCGCCGATTGGCTTTTCTGCAGCGCCAGTTTGCTGGTTTCGATTTCCGCAATCCCGCCGGCCGCCGCGTTGTCGACAAAGTCGCTGGACGTCGCGGCCCATGCCATGCCCATGCTGCTACTCAGGGCAACAGCCAGGCCGAGTTGACGCAGGGTAAATCTGTCCATAGGTCAGTCTCCAAACAGGTTATACAGGTGATTCTCGTGGTACTGATCAATGGAGGGGAAAGCGCGGCGGAAGGTTTGATCGGAGCGCGCCGTAGAACGACGAACGGTCACCGCTGGTCGGATTGGCGGTCGACAGAACCCGACCGGCAAGGCCATGCTGCTGACAGGCAGTGCCCCGAAAAGCATTGCCGTCGAACTCACTAAGGAGGTGCTCCATGCCGGTGTCCCATGATCTCTGCCAGGATCTGAAGTGCACAGAAGAAGACATCCTGAGAAAACGCCGCGAGGACGAGAGTCTCGACGCGCTGATCAAGAAATACGCCAGGCTTGATGCCGAGGTGGTAAAGGCCGAAAAACCACCCGCTGTGCTGTCCGATGCCGCTCTGGAGACGCTCAAGAAGGAACGGCTGCAGGTCAAGGACCAGATCGCCGCGCTGATGCAGAATTAGCCGTGACGGCTATCTGCCAAGCGCTTTCGTGGTGAGGGAGCTTGCTCCCGCTGGGCCGCGAGGCGGCCCCACCCGAACTCATCAGCCCAGCGGATCCCAACGCTGCGACCAGTCGCTGCCGGCCTTGACGATTTCGCGCAGCACCTCGAATGCCTGCTGCAACACTGCCGAATCCCTATCCCTGGAATACACCAGATAGGTCGGGTAGTTGAATTCCGGCGCCTTGGGCACTCGCTCCAGGATGCCGCTGTCCAGGTAGCTCTGCACGACCCGAGTGCGGAAATAACCGCTGCCGCCGTTTTCCAGGATGTACTGCAACGCCAGGGGCCCGAGATTGAAAGTCACGGCGGCCTTGGCCTTGTCCGGCAGTGCCGTGTCGTGCTGCCGTCGAAAATCGGTGCTCCAGTCGATGTAGACGTAGGGCTCGGGGCGGGCGGCGAGGCGCACCAGAATCAGCTTTTCTTCCAGCAACTGCTCGACTTGCAGCCTGGGCCAATACTCGGGCTGGTACACCACCGCGGCATCCAGCAATCCCAATTCCAATTGCTGTAACAGTTTCTCGCCGTCGCGGATGTCCATGCGCAGGGCATGGCTGGGGATCTTCTGCCGCAGCTCGCCGGCCCAGGCGAGCATTAACGGGTTGCACAAGCTGACCTCGCCACCAAGATGCAAGACGTTGCGATAGCCCTCGGGCAATGGCAGGTCGCGGCGGGCCGCTTCCCAGGTCTGCACAAGCTGGTTGGCATAGACCACGAAGGCTTCGCCATCGGCGGTCAGTCGAGCGCCGGCGCGGTTGCGCACGAACAACGCGCAGCCGAGTTGGCTTTCGAGCTTCTGTACCCGGGCGGTGATCGCCGTCTGGGTAACATGCAGTTTTTCCGCCGCAGCGGCGAGGCTGCCATGGCGAACGATTTCCAGGAAGGTGCGTGCGAGGTCGATGTCCATGTTCAGGCCGAGGCGGATGGAACGGGCATTGTATGAGTTTCAGGTGAGAAACAAAAAATCCCGCCACAAGGGCGGGATTTGGGTACATCCAGGATTCGAACCGATCTCAGGACGGGAACAGCTCGGACAGTTTCATCGACAGCATCATGTCGCCTTCAACGCGCAGCTTGCCGCCCATGAACGCCTGCATGCCGTCGGTTTCGCCGCTGACGATGTCCTTGAGGGTCTGGCTATCCAGGACCAGCGTGCAGTTGGCGTCCGGATTCTCGCCTTCCTGGATGTCGCAAGTGCCGTCCTTGACGATCAGGGCGTACTGCTTGTCTTCGTCGGTGATGTTGAAACCGAATACCAGGTCCAGGCCGGCAGCGGCGGCTGGGTTGAACTTGGCTTGCATGGCTTTTACGGCGTCGGCTACGGAGGTCATGGTTTCGATCCTTATTCGGGGTAATACAGCAAGGGTCTACAGCAAACCGGACTCAGCGGAAGGTGATGAGGTCCGGGGTCTTCAGCAGTTGCAGGTGGGCATGACTGTTGAAGGAAGCCAGGGCCACCTCGCGACCCCTGAATTTCAGTTGGTTGAGCGAGGTGTTGACGATCTGCCAGTTCAGCTCGAAGGCCTGTCTGGCGGGCATCTGGGTAATCAGGTGGAGCAGGGCAGTGATGGTCCCGCCGGACGTGAACACGGCGATCTTGTGGGTCTTGTCGGCATTGTCGAGGATGCGGTGCAGGCCAGCCTGGACTCGCTCGACGAAACCCAGCCAGCTTTCGAGGCCCGGTGGGTCGTATCGGCCGCTGAGCCAGCGCTCGACGATCAAGGCGAAAATGCGCTGGAATTCTGCGCGGTTCTGCGCGGCGTTGCGCAAGATGTCGAGGGCTTCGGGCTCCTGGGGCAGCATGTCCGGCAGCAGGGCGCGGATCACCGCGTCAGCATCGAATTCGTTGAAGGCGGCGTCGATTTCCAGTTCAGGAACCGGCAGGCCGGCGACAGCCATCTGGCTCATCGCGCCGGTGGCGGTGTCCTGTTGGCGGCGCAGGTCGCCCGAGAGGCAGCGATCGAATACGACACCCAGTTCCGCCAGGTGGCTGCCCAGCACTTGCGCCTGGCGGATGCCATTGGGCGAAAGGACATCGTAGTCATCCGCACCAAAGGAGGCCTGGCCATGTCGAATCAGATAAATGCTGCCCACGTCCGCGTCATCCCGGTACGTTGAAGGTTTGGCGAGGTTATGAGGATGGCGGTGGCCTGTCAATGAAAAAACATACGCTTGTTTGAAATGCTCGTTACAGCCTTATCGTGGCGTGTCCAAGCGAACGTAACCACAGATTTCATGGCTGGCAGCAGGGCAGGCGCATGGGTATGCTGGCAGCGTTACGCGCCTGCGTTCAGTGGCGCATTGCATTTAAGGAGTCGCTGTGGAGTTTTTTGTCGAATACGCCGGTTTCCTGGCCAAGACGGTGACATTGGTGATTGCCATCCTGGTGGTCATGGCCAGTTTCGCTGCGCTGCGCAGCAAGGGGCGGCGCAAGTCGGTGGGGCAGTTGCAGGTCAGCAAGCTCAACGACTTCTATAAAGGACTGCGTGAGCGTCTGGAGCAGACCCTGCTGGACAAGGACCAGCTCAAGGCCCTGCGCAAGAGCGAAGGCAAGGCGGAAAAAGCCGAGAAAAAACAGAAGGACAAACCGGCGGCCAAGTCCCGGGTCTTCGTGCTGGATTTCGACGGTGACATCAAGGCGTCCGCCACCGAAAGCCTGCGCCACGAAATCACGGCGCTGCTGACCCTGGCGACCCCGAAGGACGAAGTGGTCCTGCGCCTGGAAAGCGGTGGCGGCATGGTCCACAGCTACGGCCTGGCCTCGTCGCAACTGGCGCGGATCCGCCAGGCTGGCGTGCCGTTGACGGTGTGCATCGACAAGGTGGCGGCCAGCGGCGGCTACATGATGGCGTGCATCGGCGAGAAGATCATCAGCGCCCCGTTCGCCATTCTCGGCTCCATCGGCGTCGTGGCCCAACTGCCCAACGTCAACCGCTTGCTGAAGAAACACGACATCGATTTCGAAGTGCTGACCGCCGGCGAGTACAAACGCACCTTGACGGTGTTTGGCGAGAATACCGAGAAGGGCCGGGAGAAATTCCAGGAAGACCTGGACATCACGCATGAGCTGTTCAAGAACTTCGTCGCCACTTACCGTCCGCAACTGGCAATCGACGAAGTGGCCACCGGCGAAGTCTGGCTCGGTGTCGCCGCGCTGGAAAAGCGCCTGGTAGACGAGCTCAAGACCAGCGATGAATACCTGGCCGAACGAGCCAAGGGCGCCGAGCTTTATCACCTGCACTATGCCGAGCGAAAAAGCCTGCAGGAGCGCATCGGCATGGCGGCGAGCGGTTCGGTGGATCGAGTGTTGCTCAGTTGGTGGAGCCGTTTGACCCAGCAGCGCTTTTGGTAGTCCGAGGCGGATGACTACCCAAGGTGGGCTGAAGATTAGGTTCTGCTCCCAATTATCCGTCAACAAAAAAGCCCTGAACCGGTCACCCGGTCCAGGGCTTTTTCATGCATCAGGTTTCAGCGACGACGAAACAGCGGCAGCGGCTCGTCAGTGGCGGCCTGGTAAGTCACCGAGAAGTCCTTGAGGCTTTCAAGAGCTTCATACGGGTCTTTATCGGCGCGCAGGGCAAAGGCGTCGAAACCGCAACGGCGCATGTAGAACAACTGGTCGCGCAGCACGTCGCCAATGGCCCGCAGTTCACCCTTGAAACCATAGCGATCACGCAGCAGGCGAGCGTTGGAGTAGCTGCGGCCGTCGGTGAAGGCCGGGAAGTTCAGGGCGATGACTTGGAGCTGGTTGGCGTCATCACCGATTTCTTCCGCTTCCTCGTCGGCGTCCAGCCACACACCCAGGCCGCCGTCGCGGGCCTTGAGGGCGTGGGCGTGATCGCGCCACAGGGCCAGGGGCACGATCAGGTCGTCACAGTTGGAGATGCCATCGAGGGTCGCGTCCTTGGGCAGCAGGTGCCAGGTCTCGTCGATGACTTCGTTGTTCTTAATGATTCGCTGCATAGACGCGTTCCTTGAAGAGGTCGATGCCGATACGTTGATAAGTGTCGATGAAACGCTCGTCTTCGGTACGTTGTTCGATGTAAACGTCGATCAGCTTCTCGATCACGTCCGGCATGTCGTCCTGGGCAAACGACGGGCCGAGGATCTTGCCCAGGCTGGCGTCGCGGCTGCCGCTGCCGCCCAGGGAGACCTGGTAGAATTCCTCGCCTTTCTTGTCCACGCCCAGGATGCCGATGTGGCCGACGTGGTGATGGCCACAGGCGTTCATGCATCCGGAAATGTTCAGGTCCAGCTCGCCGATGTCGAACAGATAGTCCAGGTCGTCGAAACGGCGCTGGATCGATTCGGCGATCGGGATCGACTTCGCGTTGGCCAGCGAGCAGAAGTCCCCGCCCGGGCAGCAGATCATATCGGTCAGCAGGCCGATGTTCGGCGTGGCGAAACCTTGCTCGCGCAGCTCGCCCCACAGGGTGAACAACTGGCTCTGTTCAACGTCCGCCAGGATGATGTTCTGCTCGTGGGAGGTGCGCAGTTGGCCGAAGCTGTAGCGCTCGGCCAGGTCGGCCACGGCGTCCAGTTGCTTGTCAGTGATGTCGCCAGGCGCAACGCCGGTCGGTTTCAGCGACAGGGTCACCGCAACGTAGCCCGGCTTCTTGTGCTTGAGGGTGTTGCGAGTACGCCAGCGGGCGAAACCCGGGTGTTCCTTGTCGAGGGCAGCCAGTTCGCCGTCCTGGTTGTCCAGGGCCTTGTAGGCTGGGTCGACGAAGTGCTTGGCGACACGATGCACTTCGGCTTCGGTCAGGGTGGTCTGGCCGCCACGCAGGTGGACCATCTCGGCCTCGACCTTTTCGGCAAACACTTCAGGCGTCAGGGCCTTGACCAAAATCTTGATCCGCGCCTTGTACTTGTTGTCGCGACGGCCATAACGGTTGTACACCCGCAGGATGGCGTCGAGGTAACTGAGCAAGTCCTGCCACGGCAGGAATTCGTTGATGAACGCGCCGACCACCGGCGTACGGCCCAGGCCGCCGCCCACCAGCACACGGAAGCCCAGCTCGCCGGCGGTGTTGTAGACCGCTTCCAGGCCGATGTCATGGACTTCGATGGCCGCGCGGTCCGAGCTCGAGCCGTTGATGGCGATCTTGAACTTACGCGGCAGATAGGCAAATTCCGGGTGGAACGTCGTCCATTGGCGAACGATTTCGCACCATGGGCGTGGGTCGATCAGCTCATCGGCCGCGACGCCGGCAAACTGGTCGGTGGTGACGTTGCGCAGGCAGTTGCCGCTGGTCTGGATCGCGTGCATCTGCACGGTCGCCAGTTCGGCGAGGATCTCAGGCACATCTTCCAGGGCCGGCCAGTTGTACTGGACGTTCTGCCGGGTACTGATGTGGGCGTAGCCCTTGTCATAGTCGCGGGCAATCTGGGCCAGCTTGCGCACCTGGCGCGAGGTCAGTTGGCCATAAGGCACGGCCACGCGCAGCATCGGCGCGAAGCGCTGGATATACAGGCCATTCTGCAAGCGCAGAGGGCGGAATTCTTCTTCGCTCAGCTCGCCTGCCAGATAGCGTCGGGTCTGATCACGGAACTGCTTGACGCGGTCCTCGATGATCCGCTGATCGTACTCGTCATATACGTACATATAAGTCTCGGTCTCAGGCTTGGGCCGATCAGAAACAGCTGCATGTTGGCTCGCTGGAATCGGGTTCTGCCTCGGCAATTCTGCGCGCACGGCCGCGCACTCCTACGGGAGCCGGTGCAAGATACCTGTTTTGGGTTATGCGCAAAAGTGATGTTTGAGTATATGTAAAGAACCAAATCGACTAATGAGATTGATTATTGCCTAACCCACATTTGTCGTGCGGGCAATCATCGTCTTAACTGTGGACGAGTCCCTATGCAATCACCTACAAAACCGACAAGAGGCGATGCAATGAGCAATCCGACCAAAGCAAGGAAAAGCGACAGCACTGTTGATGCCTGGGCCATTCTGTTCCTGATTATCCTGGTGGTGGGCACCGCAGTGTTCTGGGTCAGTCATCAATAATTTGTCGTCAACGCAATAGCCAATGTGGGAGCGAGCTTGCTCGCGATAGCGGTGTATCAGTCGCATCATGCCTAACTGAACAATCGCTATCGCGAGCAAGCTCGCCCCCACAGGATTATGTGTGGCGTTGAAGAGCTACAACCCCGCCAGATGCACCACCAGCTTGACGATGCCAAACAGCGTCAACGCGAAGATCACCGTGAACACGATCCCCAATATCACGAAGTGACTCGGCTTGCCGTGGGTGAAATCCCGAGCGCGGTTCTTGCCGCTCTGCACACCGAACGCGGCGGCGAGCACGCTGTGCATCATCTGCAACAGCGTTGGCGGTTTGTTGTCGACTGGATCGTCCATAAATCCCTCATTAAAAGTCGTTCCCCTCCCAGCATAGTCAATCTGCGCCTTCGTGGAGGGTTCGGCCATGCTTGGGGATTCGTTACGATGTTTTCCGACGGCCTATAACTATCTACCCCCGATGCGGCTCGCCGAACGGGTCTGCTGTCGCTTCATTCAAAGGAGCGATGTATGCCACCAAATTCCCCACACTACCCGAAGAAAAAACCTTATTGACCCATGGACGCCTGCGTTCGCTGAACCTCAGCACCAACGGATTGAGAGCATTCGATCCACCGGACTTTGGTCGGATCGAATCGCTGGATCTCAGTTATAACGAGTTATCAGACTGGCCCCGCCATCTGCTGGATGCGCAAGACCTGAGGGTGCTGAACGTGAGCGGTAACGAGTTCATGGACCTTCCGCCAGACTTGCTCGATGGCAGTCATGAAACACTCGTGGCCGGAATGGACCTGAGTGATAACGAAGACCTGTCGCTTCCCTCTTCTGAACGAACTGGAGGACCGTCGCGACGATGGTGATATCGAGGCGGACGAGTACAGTCGGCAATTGAATGCCAAGAGCAAGGAAATCGACGACCTTGAAAGGCAGGCGTTGGTCGAACTGACGCGAAAAGAGATGAGCGTCTTGGAGGGCGTCGCCGATGAAACGGAGCCACCCCGTAGCCTCTCGCCTCAGCCCGGACCCTCACGCCGTAACTGATCCATTGTCACGTATACAAACGCCGACCCGTCGACAGCCTGCGCTGTCGACGGGGCCGTCTGCGGACGTTAATCGCGCATTCTTGGCCTTGCGAGCGCTTCTAGCTACTGTCAGATCTGACAGTGGCCGTGCCGTTGTAATGGGATCAGTCTCATGGTTCCTTCCTCATAAGGGAATACGCCATGAACGCTGCAGCTTCATCATCTATGGCCGGGCGCTTCCGTTTGGCAGCGCTGACGTTGGCAATTGCCCTGCCTGCGCTCGTCAACGCCGCGACCGATACCCCTGAAGGTTCGCCACAAGCAACGTCTGCAAGTGTGTACGCCGATGCGATCGGCAGTTCACGCTTCAAGCGCTCCAAGATCAGGGTTGAGCAGGGCTATACGGTAGAAAGCGGTAATTTGTACACCCGCGATCGCGACACCGGCTCGCTGGTGGTGGTCAGGTCGCCTGACGGTGCGATCACCGCTATAGTCGATGAGCCTGGCAAGCGTGGTTTGTTGGTGGTCGATGCGCAGGGGAAAAGTACTTTTACCCAAGAGCCGCCCTACGATTATATGACTCCCGATACCGTTGAGATGTCTGAGACTTCAGTGCCTGCGGTGGACAATTCAAAAGCTGGTGAACCGCGCTATATCGATATGCTGGTGGCTTACACCGCCTATGCCTTGGGTCGATTGAATACAGACCCTATCGCCTTTGCTCTGGCACAACTGGAGTCAGCCAATCTCGGCCTCAGGAATTCACGGGTTGAGAATCTTTCCTTGCGACTCGCCGCAGTTAATGTTTTTGACGTGGCCCACGATACTTCGTCGCAAGGGCTGCGCGCTTGGCAGGATATGCTGGCGCCTTACAGAGCCCTCTATAGCACTGACGTCAGTGCAGCTTACTCAGTGGCAGCAGGTGCGGGTGGAAGAGCTTATGCGCCTGGTTATACGAGTGTTAACAACTGGGCACAACCAGCCGCTTTTCGACATGAGGTTGGGCACAATGCTGGTGGCATACACTGCAACGACAACCCAAGCAAATATAATTTTGGCTATAACAATGGAAAATCCTCCACTTACCTTTGCGGTAACAATGCTCCTTATTATTCGACGCCTGCTATCAACGACGCGCATGGGTTGCCAGTGGGCAATGCGCAAACCGCCGATATGGCTCGTGTATGGCGAGAAAATACGGCACGCTTGACGGGCTATAACCCAGAACTGGCAGGGCTGCGCATGTTGGTGGTCAGTGGAAATGAAGATCAAGTGGCGACTTATATTCGAGTTCCTGGGATTGAGCGGCTTTACAGAGGGGGAGTCGTCGCCCTGTCCCAAAGTGTGGGGCCTATTGAGCTGGCGCCAGGTACAGATGAAAAGTTCACGATGTTGAATGCGAAGTTGCTCAATGCAGCGGGTAGCGAGGTGCTGGTCAAGTTACGGGGTGCTCGCGTCGAAGAGGCACAACTCGGCTGGAGGGAACATATGAACAGTAATCGTTTCCTCGGTCTGCTCAGCTCTCCACTCGGGCTTGAGATACAGTACGATGCTCGAGATAACGAGGCGCTTCCGGTGGGGTATTACAATGGTTTATTGAAGTTGGAGGCTCGCAGAATAGATTCTGACTGGACGCAACCTATCAATGCTATTGTTTCTGTGCGCAAGAAATAGTCGGCAGGGTTTTCAAGGTTCGAAAGGCTTTTAATTATATAAAAGCCTTTAAAGAAAATTGCGATCTTCGGCAGCTCTATAGGACGGTAAATCCAAGGCGCCGCCGAAGGCCGCAATCAATTTAGTCTGAAAAGACCTTACATCAGTTGTCATAGCCCAGGTTAGGCGCCAACCAACGTTCAGTCACGCTCAAATCCTGACCCTTGCGCGCCGTATAGCTCTGCACCTGATCCTTGTCGATCTTGCCCACGGCGAAGTACTGCGCCTGGGGATGGGCGAAGTACCAGCCGCTGACCGCCGCCGCCGGGAACATCGCGTAGTGCTCGGTAAGGAACACGCCGCTGCGCCCGGCTTTCAGTTCGCTGGCCTCGGGGTCGAGCAGGCGGAACAGGGTGGCTTTCTCGGTGTGATCCGGGCAGGCCGGGTAGCCGGGGGCAGGGCGGATGCCGGTGTATTGCTCCTTGATCAGCGCCTCGTTGTCCAGGCTTTCGTCCTTGGCATAACCCCAATGCTCCTTGCGCACCTGCTGGTGCAGCCATTCGGCGCAGGCTTCGGCCAAGCGGTCGGCGAGGGCCTTGACCATGATCGAGTTGTAGTCGTCGCCGGCTTCTTGATAAGCCTTGGCGACTTCTTCGGCGCCGATGCCGGCGGTAGTAATGAAGCCGCCGACGTAATCGGTGACGCCGCTGTCCTTCGGCGCGACGAAGTCGGCCAGGGAGAAGTTCGGCTTGCCGTCGGTCTTGATGATCTGTTGACGCAGGTGATGCAGGCGCGCCAGTGGCTTGCCGTCGTCGCCGTAGACTTCCAGGTCGTCGTCATGCACCTGGTTGGCCGGCCAGAAGCCGAACACGGCGCGGGCGCGGATGAGCTTTTCGTCGATCAGCTTGCGCAGCATCGCCCGGGCATCGGCGTACAGCGCGGTGGCCGCTTCGCCGACCACTTCATCAGTCAGGATGCGCGGATATTTGCCGGCCAGGTCCCAGGAAATGAAGAACGGCGTCCAGTCGATGTACTCGGCGAGGACGTTCAAGTCGATGTCGTCCAGCACCCGTGCGCCAGTGAAGGTCGGCTTGACCGGCTGGTAGCTGCTCCAGTCGAACTGCGGCTTCTTGGCCACGGCAGCGGGGTAGCTCAGGCGCTCGGTGCGGGCGCTGCGGTTGGAGGTGCGCTCGCGTACGTCGATGTAGTCTTGGCGGGTTTTCTCGACGAACGCCGGCTTGAGTTCCTTGGACAGTAGTTGGGTCGCCACGCCCACGGCGCGGGAAGCGTCGGTGACGTAGATCACTGCGTCATTGCTGTACTTGGGCTCGATCTTCACCGCCGTGTGGGCCTTGGAGGTGGTGGCGCCGCCGATCATCAGTGGCAGGTGGAAATCCTGACGCTGCATCTCGCGCGCCACGTGCACCATTTCATCCAGGGACGGGGTGATCAGGCCGGACAGGCCGATGATGTCGCACTTTTCATCCTTGGCCACTTGGAGGATTTTTTCCGCCGGCACCATCACGCCCAGGTCGACGATGTCATAGCCGTTGCACCCCAGCACGACGCCGACGATGTTCTTGCCGATGTCGTGGACGTCGCCCTTGACCGTCGCCATGAGGATCTTGCCCTTGGCCTCCGGCTTGTCGCCTTTCTCCGCCTCGATGAACGGGATCAGGTGGGCCACGGCCTGCTTCATCACGCGGGCGGACTTGACCACTTGCGGCAGGAACATTTTGCCGGCGCCAAACAGGTCGCCAACGATGTTCATGCCGGCCATCAGCGGGCCTTCGATGACCTCGATCGGCCGGGCGAACGACAACCGCGACTCCTCGGTGTCTTCAACGATGTGGGTGGTGATGCCCTTGACCAGCGCGTGCTCCAGGCGCTTGTTCACTTCCCAGCCGCGCCATTCCTCGGTTTCCGCTTCCTTGACGCTGCCGTCGCCCTTGTACTTGTCGGCGATGGCGAGCAGGGCATCGGTGCCCTCGGGGGTGCGGTTGAGGATCACGTCTTCCACGGCGTCGCGCAGCTCTACCGGGATCTGGTCGTAGATCTCCAGTTGGCCGGCGTTGACGATGCCCATGGTCAGGCCCGCACGGATCGCATACAGCAGGAATACCGAGTGGATCGCCTCACGCACCGGGTTGTTTCCGCGGAACGAGAACGAGACGTTGGACACGCCGCCGGAGGTCAGCGCGTACGGCAGTTCATCCCGGATGTAGGCGCAGGCGTTGATGAAGTCCACTGCATAGTTGTTGTGCTCTTCGATGCCGGTGGCGACGGCGAAGATGTTCGGGTCGAAGATGATGTCTTCCGGCGGGAAGCCGACTTCATTGACCAGGATGTCGTAGGAGCGCTTGCAGATTTCTTTCTTGCGCGCCTCGGTGTCGGCCTGGCCGGCTTCGTCGAAGGCCATCACCACCACGGCGGCGCCGTAGCGCTTGCACAGCTTGGCGTGGTGGATGAACTGCTCGACGCCTTCCTTCATGCTGATGGAGTTGACGATGCCCTTGCCCTGGATGCACTTGAGGCCCGCTTCGATCACTTCCCACTTGGAGGAGTCGATCATGATCGGCACGCGAGAGATGTCCGGTTCGCCGGCAATCAGATTGAGGAAGGTCACCATGGCCTTCTTCGAATCGAGCATGCCCTCGTCCATGTTGATGTCGATCACCTGGGCGCCGGCCTCGACTTGTTGCAGGGCCACTTCCAGGGCTTCGGTGTAGTTGTCCTCGCGGATCAGCCGGGCGAACTTGGCGGAACCGGTGATGTTGGTTCGCTCGCCGACGTTGACGAACAGCGAGTTGCGATCGATGGTGAACGGTTCCAGGCCCGACAGGCGGCACGCCCGGGGAATCTCCGGAATCTGCCGCGGCGCGTAGCCGGCCACGGCCTTGGCGATGGCTTCGATGTGCGCCGGGGTGGTGCCGCAGCAGCCGCCGACGATGTTCAGGAAACCGCTCTGGGCAAACTCTTCGATGACCTTGGCGGTGTCCACCGGCAGTTCGTCGTACTCACCGAATTCGTTGGGCAGGCCGGCGTTCGGGTGTGCCGACACATGGGTGCTGGCCTTGTTCGACAGCTCTTCCAGGTACGGGCGCAGTTCGCTGGCGCCGAGGGCGCAGTTCAGGCCGACCGAGATCGGCTTGGCGTGGGCCACCGAGTTCCAGAACGCCTCGGTGGTCTGGCCGGAGAGGGTGCGGCCGGAGGCGTCGGTGATGGTGCCGGAAATCATGATCGGCAACTCGACGCCCAATTCTTCATAGACGCCTTGCACGGCGAAGATCGCGGCCTTGGCGTTCAGTGTGTCGAAGATGGTCTCGATCAGGATCAGGTCGGCGCCGCCTTCGATCAGCCCTTTGGTGGCTTCGGTGTAGTTTTCCACCAGTTCATCGAAGGTCACGTTGCGGTAGCCTGGGTTGTTCACGTCGGGCGACAGCGAGCAGGTGCGGCTGGTCGGGCCGAGCACACCGGCGACGAAGCGCGGCTTGTCCGGCGTTTCCAGGGTCTTGGCGTCGGCCACTTTGCGGGCCAGGCGCGCGCCTTCCAGGTTCAGCTCAAAGGCCAGGCCCTGCATGCCGTAGTCGGCCTGGGACACTTGGGTGGCGTTGAAGGTGTTGGTTTCCAGGATGTCGGCGCCGGCATCCAGGTAGGCTTTTTCAATCGCACCGATCACGTCGGGGCGGGTGAGCACGAGCAAATCGTTGTTGCCCTTGACGTCGCTCGGCCAGTCGGCAAAGCGCTTGCCGCGGTAGTCCTGTTCTTCCAGCTTGTAGCTCTGGATCATCGTGCCCATGCCGCCATCGAGGATCAGGATGCGTTCCTTGAGGGCTTGCTGGAGAAGATAAAGGCGAGCGCTGCGATCAGACATAGGACTACCCGGAAAAAAAGACCATTACGAAGGCCGGGATAATAGCAAACCTGCGCAGGATTTGATCATGTGAGGCTTTTGCATGAAAGTCGCTCATGTTTGCAAGGCGGTGCTGGCCCGGTAGAATCTCGGGAATACCTCTTCGGGACCCGAGACATGCCGTACCGCGTCTTATTCGGCAGTCTGTTGCTGCTGTTGTCTTTTACCGCAGCCGCCGGGAGTCCCGCTTCCGCGATTTCCTACACGCGCGACATCCAGCCGATCTTCACGGAAAAATGCGTGGCTTGCCATGCCTGCTACGACTCTGCCTGCCAATTGAACCTGGGCAGTGGCGAGGGCGCGCTCCGTGGCGCGAGCAAGTTGCCGGTCTACGACGGCGAGCGACGCCAGGCCGCCGACCCGACCCGCTTGTTCTATGACGCTTCCGGCCAGCGAGCCTGGCAGCGCAAGGGTTTCTATTCGGTGATCGATGCCCAGGGTAGCCAGGCTGCGTTAATGGCCCGCATGCTGGAACTGGGGCACAACACGCCATTGCAGCCCAACGCCAAGTTGCCCGAAGACATCGTGCTTGGGCTCAATCGCGACAACAGTTGCCCGATGCCAGACCAGTTTGATGCCTACGCGGCCATCCATCCAAAGGAAGGCATGCCCCTGGCGGTCACTGGCCTGACCGATCAGCAATACCAGACGCTGCAACGCTGGCTGGCCGCCGGCGCGCCTATCGACCAACAGGCCTTGGCACCGAGCGCCGCCGAGGCCTTGCAGGTGGTGCAATGGGAAAATCTGCTCAACGCCCCCGGTGCGCGGGAAAGCCTGGTGGGCCGCTGGTTGTTCGAGCATTGGTTTTTGGCGCACATCTATTTCAAGGGCGGCGAGCCGGGGCATTTCTTCCAGTGGGTGCGTTCGCGCACGCCCACCGGCCAACCGATCGACCTGATCAACACTCGTCGCCCCAACGATGACCCCGGTACCCGCATTTATTATCGGCTCTGGCCTGTGCAAGGGGTGGTCGTGCACAAGACCCACATCACCTATGGCCTGAGCGCGGCGAAGATGGCGCGGATCAAGAGTCTGTTCTACAGCGGCAAGTGGCAGGTCAGCGCATTACCGGGTTATGGGCCGGAGCGCCGGGCCAACCCGTTTTCCACTTTCGAAGCGATCCCGGCCCAGGCCCGTTACCAGTTCATGCTCGATAACGCCGAGTATTTTGTGCGTACTTTTATCCGCGGTCCCGTGTGCCGTGGCCAAATCGCCACGGACGTGATTCGCGACAACTTCTGGGCGTTGTTCCAGGCGCCCGAACATGACCTCTATATCACCGATCCGAACTATCGCGGCCAGGCCACTCCTTTACTGGCGATGCCAGGGCAGAACGACGATGTGGGCAGCGTCGTCAGCCTGTGGCTCGACTACCGGGACAAGCGCAACGAGTACGAAGCCTTGCGCCGCGACGTCTATGCCGATGCGCCGGCGCCGAGCTGGTCGACGCTGTGGGCGGGCAATGACAATGCGCTGTTGAGCATCTTCCGGCACTTCGACAGTGCCTCGGTCGACAAGGGCCTGATCGGCGAAGTGCCGCAGACGATGTGGCTGTTCGACTTTCCGTTGCTGGAGCGCACCTATTATCAGTTGGCGGTGAATTTCGACGTGTTCGGCAACGTGTCCCACCAGGCCCAGACCCGGCTGTATTTCGACTTGATCCGCAACGGCGCGGAGCAGAACTTCCTGCGCCTGATGCCGGCCGACTCCCGCGAAGGCTACCTGGACGATTGGTACCAGGACGGCGGAAAATTCAAGATGTGGCTCGATTACGAGGCGATCGACGATGACAAGCCGACCGCCCTCAAGCTTGACGAGCATGACCCCAAGCGCGACTTCGCCCTGCAATTGCTGGCCCGCTATGGCGAATTGAACGCTCGCCCCGATCCGATCAACCGCTGCGACGGCGCCTATTGTTCGCGCCCGAACATCGATCCAACCCTGCAAAACGCCGAGCAGGCGTTAAGTCGCTTGGTGTCGCGCCCGGCGGCGGGCTTGAAGGTGATCGACCAGTTGCCGGAAGCGACGATGCTGCGCGTCGAAACCGCGGGCGGTCGTCGTGAGGTCTATAGCCTGCTGCGCAACCGCGCCCACAGCAACGTGGCGTTCCTGCTGGGCGAGGAGCGGCGCTACCAGCCGGGGCTGGACACGCTGACCGTCTACCCGGGCGTGCTCAGCAGCTATCCCAATTTCATCTTCAACATACCCGCCGGGCAGGTGCCGGCGTTCGTCGATGCCATGGAACGCGCGCCGGACGCAGCGGCATTCGAGCGGATCGTCGAGCGCTGGGGGATTCGGCGCAGTCACCCGCAGTTCTGGCAGTATTTTCACGACCTGAGCCGATACATCCAGGAGACCGACCCCGTGGAAGCCGGCGTACTGGACATGAATCGGTACCAGAACCTCTGAACAAGCAGCCGACGGCGGGCCCTTGCGCCGTCGGCTGCTTTCCTGACAAAAATACTGGGACTTTGTCCGGCGCGATGATTGGCGTAAACTGCCGGCAAGCCTGCGAGGAGTTTCCATGACCGCCATTACCATTACCGATGCCGCCCACGATTACCTGGCCGACCTGCTGTCCAAGCAGAATACCCCGGGTATCGGGATTCGCATCTTCATCACCCAGCCCGGCACCCAGTACGCTGAGACCTGCATTGCCTACTGCAAGCCTGGGGAAGAAAAACCCGAGGACACCGCACTGGGGCTCAAGAGCTTCACCGCGTACATCGACTCGTTCAGCGAAGCCTTCCTGGACGACGCGGTGGTCGACTACGCCACTGATCGCATGGGTGGGCAACTGACCATCAAGGCACCGAACGCGAAAGTGCCGATGGTCAACGCCGACAGCCCGGTCAACGAGCGCATCAACTATTATCTGCAAACCGAAATCAACCCGGGGCTGGCCAGCCACGGCGGGCAGGTTTCGCTGATCGACGTGGTGGAAGACGGCATCGCCGTGCTCCAGTTCGGCGGCGGTTGCCAGGGCTGCGGCCAGGCCGACGTCACCTTGAAGGAAGGCATCGAGCGCACCTTGCTCGAGCGCATTCCGGAACTCAAGGGCGTGCGCGACGTGACCGACCACACGCAGAAAGAAAACGCCTACTACTGATAGGCGTTCGCTGCGCGCAGAACATCGTGGCGAGGGAGCAAGCTCCCTCGCCACGATGTTTTTTGCCGCCTGATCGATTGATTCAGGGTCTGTAGAGATGCGCATGCCCGGCGCGATATAACGACGACTCGCTGAAAACATCATTGCCCAACACCCGTCCCACCAAAATCAACGCCGTACGCCTGAAGCCCTTGGCCTGCACCTTCCCGGCGATGTCCTCCAGCGTCCCCATAACCCAATCCTGATCCGGCCACGTCGCCCGGTGAATCACCGCTATCGGACAATCCGCGCCATAGTGCGGCAGCAGCTCATCAACGATTTTTTCCAGATGATTAACTCCCAAGTGGATCGCCATGGTAGCCCCGTGTTGCGCCAGGCTGGCCAGCGCTTCTCCCGTGGGCATGGCGGTCTTGTCCGCGTAACGGGTCAGGATCACGCTCTGGGACACGTCGGGCAACGTCAGCTCGGCGCCCAGCAGGGCGGCGCAGGCTGAAGTGGCGGTCACGCCTGGGATGATTTCGAAAGGAATGCCCAGTTCGCGCAGGCAACGGATCTGCTCGCCGATCGCCCCGTAAAGGCTTGGGTCGCCGGAATGCACCCGGGCTACGTCCTGGCCCTTGAGGTGGGCAGCCTTGATCACATCAACAATCTGTTCCAGGTGCAGCTCGGCGCTGTTGACCACCTGTTCGGCACGGTGGCCCTCCAGCACGGCGGCAGGCACCAGGGAGCCGGCATAGATGATCACCGCGCAACTGCGAATCAGCCGCTGGCCCTTGACGGTGATCAGTTCGGGGTCGCCGGGGCCGGCGCCGATGAAGAAGACGGTCATGACCGGTTTCCTGTTGAAAGTGGGGTTGCATGAGCGGCGCTCATGATTGCGGCGGCAATTATCGGGCGTTACGAAATCGCCGCCAATGCCAGTGTGGCTTGCGCAGCTTTCTGACGGGTAATCAGCAATGTGGCCGGGGAAGTGCCCAATCGGTCAGCCAGCGCCAGGGCCGCGCTTTCGGCGACGCCGTGGCAGCCCGTACGCTCAAAGGCAATCTCGGATAGATGGCTGAGTCGTGTTTTATAGCCAGCCAGTTCCTCGGCATTGAAACACTTCAGCGGTAACGACAATTGGCCGGCCAGCTCCAATAGCCCCGGTTCGTCACGCTTGAGATCGATGCTGGCCAACGCCTGGACTTGATCAAGCGACATGCCATGGGCTTGCAAAGTCTGGTCAAGCAATGCCCGCAACGCACTGGCCGGGCAACCGCGCTGGCAGCCGAGGCCGACCACCAGGATCGGCTTGCCGTTCATGCGTCGTGGTGGGCCTGGGTGCCACGGCGAAACAGCCAGGCGCTGATCAGGCCCAAGGCCAACCAGAACGCAACGTTGGTCAATTGCGAGGCAAGCTTGAATTCGCTTTCCAGTGCCTCGGGCGCCAGCATCGAATGCACTTCGGGCTGGGGCGCGCCGATCACATGAGGCGTCACCAGGATGGCGAGGCCCAGTACCTTCAACAGCCAATGCCGGCCGAACGCAATCAGCGCGATGCCCACCGCCGTGGACGCTGCCGTGCCGATCCACCACATCTGCCGCTGGGCCAGATCCGCCGCCGCCGTGCCGGGCAGTTCCGGTGGCAAGCCGAGGGTCGGCGCCAGGACGAAGGTGGCGTAGCCGGCCAGGCCCCAGAGCAAACCTTGCGACGTGCGCGTCGGCGCACGCAAGGTGTACAAGCCCGCCAGCATCAGCGCGAAACCCACCGCGACGACCAGGTTGCCGCCTGTGGTGGAGAGAACGCGCTGCCAGCCGTCTTCCGGTTCCCAGGCTTCGGCGTCATGGGTGTGTCCAGCCCCAGCGGCGTGTTCATGGACCTCGGTGGCCGGCGCGTTCTCGAAGGTTTCCGCCTGGAGAATCAGCGGCGATACCCAAAAACTTTGTAGAAGAGTCAGCAGCAGGGCGGCCAGTAGCCCGCTGAAACCAGCGGTTTGCGCAATACGCTTGATCATGTCGTTGGGTCTCAGTGGCACGGGAACGCGGCGCTGTGCCGTGTGTCGTGGGCCGCGTTGTGCACCGCTTCGATGTGGGAGAAACCGGCGAAATAGACCAGGCCCGTGCCGAGGAACGACGCGAGGACCGCCGCACCCAGGCGCTGGCTCAAGGTGACGGTGCTACTGGTGGTGGCGGTGCTGCTGATGGTCGACATGGCGCTTCCCTCTGGTGTCAGCGGGCGGATCGAGCGCAATGAAAACCCGGGCGAAGGCTCGCCGGGATTCGAACAGCGCCCGCCCACCGCGGGTTTGTTGAAAATGAGTCATGGGCCGGTCTCCGGGCTCACGAGGGGCAGGGCCTGAGCCGTGCCTGCAAACGTCACCTTCCCATGCGCATGCACAGTGGATTCGACGCTTCGCTCGTTTACCGTTGCGGGGGCAGCACCGGACTGACGTGGGCTTGAAGTAAAGCACACGATTCACCGGTTTCCCGTTTCACCCTGTGAAGGGCACCCAAACAGGCGCACAGGAGACCATGGGCGAGGGCGAGGCGTCAATGTGCAAGGCAGCCCAAACGGTGGCGTGCTTCGGGATTTGAGATAGGGTTGAGGCTGAACACCGCGCTCACAAGGAGATGACATGCGCTTCTCAGCCTTGACCCAACGCATCACAGGTGACGGCGCCGCCGCTTGGGCAATTCACGACCGGGCGCTGGCCATGCGGGAGCAGGGCAGGGACGTGCTGTTGCTCTCGGTGGGCGATCCGGATTTCGACACGCCGCCCGCGATCGTCGAGGCCGCTGTCGCCAGCTTGCGGGCCGGCGATACTCACTACTCGGATACGCGAGGCCTGCACTCGTTGCGCGCGAGCATCGCCCGGCGCCATCAACAGCGCTGCGGCCAACCGGTGGGCGCCGAGCACGTCACGGTGCTGCCCGGTGCCCAATGCGCGGTCTATGCCGTCGCGCAATGCCTGCTCGACCCCGGCGATGAAGTGATCGTCGCCGAGCCGATGTATGTCACCTATGAAGCGGTGTTCGGCGCCTGCGGGGCGAAGGTGGTGCCGGTGGCGGTGACGCCGGAAAACGGCTTCCGCGTCCAGCCGAACGACGTCGCTCGGCTGATCACTGCGCGCACCCGCGCCATGCTCCTTAACAGCCCGAACAATCCGTCTGGTGCCAGCCTGCCGATGTCCACCTGGCAAGCCTTGGCGCGGCTGTGCATCGACCATGACCTGTGGCTGATCAGTGACGAGGTCTACAGCGACTTGCTCTACGAAGGTGAACACATCAGCCCTGCCGGACTGCCGGGCATGGCCGAGCGCACCGTGACCATCAACAGTCTGTCCAAATCCCACGCCATGACCGGTTGGCGCGTCGGCTGGGCCATCGGTCCCGAACCGCTGGCCCAGCACCTGGCGAACCTGTCGCTGTGCATGCTGTTTGGTTTGCCGGACTTCGTCCAGCGTGCGGCCCAGGTTGCGCTGGACCAGGATCTGCCTGAAGTGGCGCGGATGCGTGAGGAATATCGCCAGCGCCGAGACCTGGTGTGCGCGGCGCTTGCTGATTGCCCGGGCCTCAACCCTCTACGACCCGACGGCGGCATGTTCGTAATGGTCGATGTACGTGGGACCGGTTTGGCAGCCCAGGCATTTGCCGAACGGCTGCTGGACGGCTATGGCGTTTCGGTGCTCGCTGGCGACGCGTTTGGGCCGAGCGCGGCGGGGCATATTCGGATTGGGTTGGTGGTGGGGAGGATGGCATTGGCGAAGGCGTGCGAGCGAATTGCCCAGTGTGCCGCGGAAATTAGAGAAGCCCAAGGCGTATCCTTTGGGACGCCGGCCGATGAACGGTAGGTTGACCTGTCAGATATGACAGTAGGCAAATAGATATGCCCGGCGCCTAATTGAATCGAAGACTTCGCTAGACAATGTGCGCTACCGCACATTTATCCGGAGCGCGATAAAAATGGCACAACCTAAGAGTCAAGTCAGAGCTGTAGCTTTGCGCATAGATGGCGTGAGTGATCTGGACCCGGAAGGTCGTATTCCTTTGGAGCAGCTGACTAACGGAACGACCGGAAGAATAACGCGTTGGGCCGATTTTCCAGCGCAGCCCGGAATATATTCCGAGCTTACGGTTTATTGGAAGCAGCCAATAAATCCGCCAACAGAAACGGTAATTTTTAACAACAGATATTATCAGGTAGATGATCAGCCGGAGTTTACGTTTTCGATAACACCGCTGATGATGAGCGTCGACGGTACGGCCGAGATTCGTTACCTGTTAGTGCATAGCGCCAACTCAAACTTCGACCCTTCGCCGATTCGCAAGCTGACGATTGATCATACACCGGTACTTGTACCGACATTGGCGGAGCCGACCTTCCCGGACAGCAATTTATGGGGCTATCTCAATTGCGCTTCCCCCGTGCCGATCTGGGAAAAGGTCAGGGTGTTAATCGCGCCGGAATCGATTTTCAGCAGGCAGGACGAGTGTGTCCTTGAATGGCAGGGGTTTAGTTCCTTGAACGGCTGTCCTCCGGCACTGACGCCCATCTATGAGTTTCGCAAAACGATAAGTGGCAGCGAGGCGATCAATGGATTTGTCATGGAAATTCCTTTCGTGCCCTATGTAAAACCTATGGTGAATAACAATTCCGGTATTGCGCAATATACGGTTTATCGAAATGGTGTTCCTAAAGGCAAATCGAAGATGGGCCTGGTCAGAATAGACCGGATAATTCCCGGGGAGCCAATGCCCTGCGGGGGATTCGCCTAGAAAGGGAAATATGTGTGCGGTAAAGGTCTGGTCGCGGGGTGACACAGTAGTTAAGAGTTGTCGCTGCATTCGATTCAGTGGCGTGGCGCCGGTTGAGTCTCTATACGGATTTTGGCGGGCCTTATTAAGTTAAGTTTGATGGAGAAAAAAATGACCAATACAAGTGTGGGTGTCGACGGTGAAGTGCTGACGCCAAGGGAAGTTGCTGAGCGTTCCAGGGCGGCGTTACGCACCTCGACGGTCGATTCAGGGATTCTATTGGACCCTCCAGAAATCGTCGATCAGATCGTAGACAATTTGATCCCGAAAACGGTGCTGGACTCCGGAAAGATGATAGTACGATTCCAAACCAGCGATATTCCGGTGCCCCATGACGACGACACTTATGAGCTTTTTCAGCGTAAGTCGGGTTCGACGCCCGTGTTAGTTGAAGAGGGTGACTTTGATCCCGTAGCCGGTCGCCCCCCTACCAAGGAAATCGAGGTGCCGACTGCTGGTCTTTCCGACGACGATTTGACAAAAGGATCGACGACTTATGAGTATATGTTTGTGGTTTATAAAGGTGCGGACGAAAATGCAGACTACTCGACATGGTTTCCGGCAGAGATTGATCGATACGCCCCTGAACATGACAAGCGCTCAAATAATAGATTTAGGCCGGAGGCTGCATCATTTGATAATTTGGCAGCAGGACAAATCATTGATGATGAATGGCTTGCGGACAACAGCACACTCGATTTGAAGGTCAGCACAAGTTACGACTGGTATCGCTCGGACGATAATATTACTGTCTATGCCGGAGCTGGGTTGGGCAACGGAACAGTGATACATGCCCAGGCGTTATCCTCGTCGGGCGAAGTGTCGATTCCTACTGCCGAGATTCCTCAACTGGATGGTCAATATTACATTTGGTACGTGCTGCAAGATATAGTTGGCAATCTCAGTGAGGAGTCCCTTCCTAGTGGATTTGTTGTTCGTCGCAGGCCACGACCTGCTCTTCAAGATGCTGTCATTCCAAAGGGTGTACTGCCGGATGTTATAGATCTGGCAGATCTGGAAAGCCCTGTGTTTGTAGAAGTGCCTTACACCGTTAATGGTCAGCCGAGTGATCTGATTTTACCGAAGGTTAGTAATGAGAATGGGAATACATGGTTTGCACTGACGGGCCAGGAGTTAGGTGATTCTACACCCAACAAAAGACTTCAGTTCGTCGTCTCCACTCCCAGGCTCCTTGTGCTTTGGGGAAGTTCAACCGTAGAACTTCCGATAGTTGCGGAGTATGATTTTTCACGGGGCGTTGAATCGTTGGTTCCGTCTAATCCCACGGCATCTGCCCTGGATTTTAGTTACCGAGGACCCATAAATCCGATTTTCCCCGGCTTGGAAAATCCGAATATGGAAAAGGTCACTGTGGTGGGCGATTCAGGCACCCTGAACCATATTACGGCAGAAGATCGTGGAAAACCCGCGACCATCAGCACGCCCATGGTCGATGCAGCGAGTACCTGGGTGCCGGTTGGCGATGAGGTCGCTCGGTTATGGTTCGATGGGACGGAGGTATATAGCGAAGAATTAACGGCCGGACCGGTATCGGCGTTGACCTTTGAGATGCCTGACTCTGTCATCGTTGGTATTGGCGTTAAAAAAGCCCACTGGACTATCGAGGAAAAAGATGGACGTAACGTTATGCGTTCACTGCCCACAGACGTCCAGGTAGATGCGGTCAGAGTTGAAATGCCGCCCCCGATAGTTGCAACGTACGGTACGGGTAGTTTGGTTTCCTGTCGTTCTCTCCGGCGTCCGCAGATTAACCCTTTATATAATTATGAGCTGCCTGTCACTGTAGAGATCGGTGCGGCTTACATGCCTATCGGTACGGTAGTTACCGTAAAGTCCCATGGAACAAAAGATGCGGCGGGCTTGGAGATCGTTCCTAATACGGAGTATACCGGCACCTATACTATCCTCGGCAACGAACCAGGGAACACATTTGAGATATTGATAGAGCCTTACCTGACAAAAATCAAACCCATCCAGCCGACTCATGACTCTGGTATGCCTAATGGGTACATTAAGGTCTGGTACGAGGTTACTATCGAAGGGGTGCATACACGGTCGCTTGAGTTCTTCAACGAAGTTTCCCTGCTCAATACCAGTTATCACTACTGCGAGGGAACGCCTACTCAGTAGTCGGTATCTGTTTGAGGGTCGTGGGAATTGATTCTCTCGATCCTCGTATTTTTTTCGGATGAAGAAAAATCCCTACACGTTACAGGATTTGTCCTACATAAAATTGCGACATTGCGCTGTAGTTTACCGGCCGTCCGGGTGAGCGGTGCGCTCGCAAAATCAGCTTCGTCATTCTACGGGGTGACAGAATGTGGGTAATACTTTATGCAGCTAGTCAAATATGTCGAAGGCAGATCAGGGACGGCGCTCTGTCTGGGGAGTTCTTCGTTGTGTTGTTTGTTGTTGCTTACTGAGCCAGCGCTTGCCGGTACATTGAACGGGCAAAGTCAGACCATCACGAACGGTTATCCGTTGGAAACTTGGTCGCTCTCCAATATTTCCACCTTGAACGTGAATGGTGCGCAGACGCTTGATATCAGTTCATTCCAATCGACGATTAATGCTAGCGGGGCCATCACCGGAAGAATCAGTGCCCAGCAGGGATCTACGGTAAACCTGTCCGGAACGACGGTCGTGGGGGAAGGCGGGGTGGCCGGGGTTCAAGTCGTCAACAGTACCGCTACGATCAGCGGCAGCACCGTCACCGGAAATCGACTGGCTTTGTCAGCCGCCCGTCAGGTAGGTACAACCACCGGCTCGACCGTGTCGGCCACCGACAGCTCGTTCACTGGCGTCACGGGTGGCGCCCGAGCTTCGGCCTTCAGCACCCTGACCTTCTCGAATTCAACGGTAGAAGGAACGGGCGCAACGAGCTTCGGCCTCTCGCTGCTAAGCGGTACGGCTTTTGCCCGCAATGGAACGCGTATCATCGGCGGGCAGAATGGCGTCGAACTAGGGCTTGAAAGCGGTGTGTCGGTTGGTAGCAAGCTGGAACTGGACCAGTCGAGTATCGAGGGCAGAAACGGTTCTGCGATTGTCGTGGATTACGCGGGTAGCTCCGCCCCGACCACGCGGATCGATGTGCTTAACGGTTCGACGCTGACCGGCAGCAACGGGACGATTCTCGAAGTAAAGGGCGCGGCTGATGTAGCCATGAATGTAGCTCGTAGTGATTTGACGGGCAACGTTCTGGTTTCCGACAACAGTGTCACTGCGCTGTCGTTCACCCAAGGCTCCTTGGCCGGGGATATCACAGCCGATGCGGGCAGCACCGCGACAGTGGCGTTGCAGCAAGGTTCACAGCTGACCGGCATCATGACCAACGTAGCGAAGGCCAGCATCGACGCTCAATCAAGTTGGACCATGACAGGCAACAGTCAGGTCGGCGATCTGGCTCTAAGCGGCGGAACGGTAAGATTGGGTGCCGATAACGCGTTCTACCAATTGAACATAGACAATTTATCTGGCAATGGTCTGTTTGTCGTGAGTACCGATTTTGCGACAAACCAGACCGATGTGATCAACGTAACGGGGACTGCTACTGGCAGCCATCAGTTGCTGGTCTCCAGCAGTGGCATCGATCCGGCCAGCGGCCAACCGATTCAAGTCGTGAACACCAATGGTGGCGACGCCAGTTTCTCACTGGCGAACACGGGTGGTGAAGTCGATCTGGGCACCTTTACTTATGGGCTGAAGCAAAGTGCCAGTGGCAACGATTGGTTCCTCGATCCAACGGCTCGAGGTGTCAGCCCTTCCACTCGCGCAGTCATGGCGTTATTCAATACCGCACCGACGGTCTGGTATGGGGAGCTGACTTCATTGCGTAGCCGGATGGGTGAGCTGCGCTTCAACTCGGAGAAATCCGGTGCCTGGATGAGGGCGTATGGCAACAAATACAACGTATCGGACAGTTTCGGCGCGGGATACCGCCAGGTCCAGCAGGGCTTCACGCTGGGGGCCGATGCGCCCCTGCCTTTGGGGGACGGGCAATGGTTGTGGGGTGTCATGGCGGGACACAGCACTTCGGACCTGGACCTGCATAGAGGCACTTCCGGAACGATAAAAAGTTACTACCTGGGTACCTACCTGACTTGGATGGATGATGTCAGCGGCTACTACGTTGATAGCGTGCTCAAACTTAACCGCTTCCAGAATGACGCCAAGGTTGGCATGAGTGACGGTAAGCGTTCCAAGGGTGACTATGACAACAGTGGTCTTGGCGGTTCGGTGGAAGTTGGTCGTAACATCAAGCTCGACGATGGCTACTTCATCGAGCCCTTCACCCATTGGTCAGCTGTGGCTATTGACGGCAAGGACTATCGCTTGAGCAATGGTTTGAGGGCCGAGGGTGATAGCACCTACTCACTGCTTGGCAAGGTGGGTATGACGGTGGGGCGAGACATGAACTTGCGCAACGGAGCGACAGTGCAGCCCTACGTCAGAGCGGCGTTGGTCCATGAGTTTTCAAAAAACAATGAGGTTAAGGTCAACAACAATGTGTTCAATAATGATCTTTCCGGATCTCGTGCCGAACTTGGCGCGGGTGTCGCTATCAACTTGTCGAAGCGTTGGCAGGCCCACGCAGAAGTCGAATATATGAATGGCAAGGGCATTGAGATGCCGATTGCAGGTACCGTCGGCCTGCAATTCAAATGGTAGTCTCCGAACAACGCTTGGTTTGATTTGATTCACACGTGCTAAGCACCAATAAAAAAGCCCCAGTCTAAAATTGGGGCTTTTTTTATTAATTTTATCTGCTGAGGTCAGTTTCAAATTCGCCTGCGCATGCATACCGACCCGTGCCATCAGACTTATCGATATTCACTCGGAATGATCCGCTGAAATGTAGAGTTGTAGGATCGAGGAAATAGCTGATCGTTCCTGAGCGTGCTTTCTGATATGTCGGGTTTTCCTGGTCGTTATAGTCATTGAAGTGCAGGGTTGCATGGAGGTCTTGGTCTGTGACGGTTTCGTTTGTTGCTTGGTTCTTATCTTTAGAGAACGTGATCGTGAACGTCCTGGGCCGACCGCCCACCCATTCAGTCGCTACCACAACCCATATATCGCCACGTCCTGGTGTCGTAGAGCTTTCGAGTTTCGTTACAGAGGCATTAAAACTGCTGTTGTCCTCGAGGTTTGCCGTGAAGTTCACCTCGGTTGCAAAGATGGCTGCTTTTCTGGCTGCGATGCTCATGAGTAAAGATTCCATGCTTGGGTGGGAGAGTCCAGTCGACAAGTTGCGATGCCGTGCGCCTGGGTAATTCATATAAGGCCGATCCAGACAATCTGTAAACTGTCAGACATTACAGCTATCCAAGGCCAGGTTTTTGTGATTGGAGCGGTTGTGTGAAATTGTGTAAGGGTTTTGTTCAAGGGCGAACGCGGGTGTATATCCTTGGCAACTTAAGATTTTCTGCGCCTGCCATGCCGCTATCCGAGCTTGCTCGCGATGAGGCCCTGCCAGGCGCTACAACATTTAGCGGACCCACCCATGCCCAACATCCTCCTCGTCGAAGACGACGCCGCCCTCTGCGAACTCATCGCCAGCTACTTGGAGCGCAATGGCTATCACGTCAGCGTGCTCAACCGTGGCGATCACGTCCGAGAGCGGGCGCGGGCCAATCCGCCGGACCTGGTGATTCTCGACCTCATGTTGCCGGGGCTGGACGGCTTGCAGGTCTGCCGCTTGCTGCGAGCCGATTCGGCGACCTTGCCAATCCTGATGCTTACCGCGCGGGACGATAGCCACGATCAGGTGCTGGGGTTGGAAATGGGCGCTGATGATTACGTCACCAAGCCCTGCGAGCCCCGGGTGCTACTGGCGCGTGTGCGCACGTTGTTGCGGCGCAGCAGCCTGACCGAGCCGCAGACGGTCAACGATCGCATCGTCATGGGCAACCTGTGCATCGACCTGTCCGAGCGCACCGTGACCTGGCGCGGGCAGCCGGTGGAATTGTCCAGTGGCGAATACAACTTGCTGGTGGTGCTGGCACGGCATTCCGGCGAAGTGCTGAGTCGCGACCAGATCCTGCAACGCCTGCGCGGTATCGAGTTCAACGGCACCGATCGCTCGGTGGACGTGGCGATTTCCAAGCTGCGGCGCAAGTTCGACGACAACGCCGGCGAGGCGCGCAAGATCAAGACCGTGTGGGGCAAGGGCTATCTGTTCAGCCGTTCCGAGTGGGAATGCTGATCGATGTGGAAGCTGCTGATTCGCCTCTACCTGGTCACCATCGTTTCCTACAGCGCGGCCATCTACCTGATGCCGGAATTGGTGATCCGCTTGTTTCATGAGCGCTTCCAGGCGTACAACCTCGATTATTCCCGCGGACTGCAAACCCTGATCGTCAAGCAGTTCCGCGCCGTGCCCAGCGAGCAATGGCCGGCGCTGGCGGCGCAGATGGACAAGGAGTTCGAGCCGTTGCGCATCGAGCTGGCGACCACCGAGGACACGGGCTTCACCGACACCGAGCAGGCGCGCCTCAAGCGTGGCGACAACGTAGTGCGCATCGGCGACTGGGGTTGGCGCACCCTCGCGGCGGCGCCATTGGACGAGCGCACGGCGGTGAAGATGGTCGTTCCGCCGGATCCAGCGGATGTCAGTTGGCTCTACTGGAGCATCAATGTGCTGATCGGCGCTACGATGTTGGCGTGCCTGCTGCTCTGGCTGCGGCCGCACTGGCGTGATCTGGAGCGCCTCAAGTTCACCGCCGAGCGTTTCGGCAAGGGACATTTAAGTGAGCGTACGAAGATCGTGCCAAGTTCAAACATCGGCAGCCTGGCCCATGTGTTCGACACCATGGCCGGCGACATCGAGAACCTGCTCAACCAGCAGCGCGACTTGCTCAATGCGGTGTCACATGAATTGCGCACGCCGCTGACCCGGCTCGATTTCGGCTTGGCCCTGGCGTTGTCGGAGGACATGCCAACCGCCAGTCGCGAGCGCCTGCAGGGGTTGGTGGCGCACATTCGTGAGCTGGACGAGTTGGTGCTGGAGTTGTTGTCCTACAGCCGCCTGCAAAATCCGGAGCGGCTGCCTGAGCGGGTCGAAGTGCCGTTGGACGAGTTCATCGACAGTATCCTCGGCAGCCTCGATGAAGACCTGGCCGCGCCGGAGGTGGTGATCGACGTGCTGCTGCACGGGGCGCTGGAGCGTTTTGTGCTGGATCCGCGCCTCACCGCCCGGGCCTTGCAGAACCTGCTGCGCAATGCCATGCGCTATTGCGAGAAACGCATCCAGGTCGGTGTGCTGGTCAGCGAGCAAGGTTGTGAGATCTGGGTCGACGATGATGGCATCGGCATTCCCGACAGCGAACGCGAGCGCGTGTTCGAGCCGTTCTACCGCCTGGACCGCAGCCGCGACCGCGCCACCGGCGGCTTCGGCCTCGGCCTGGCGATCAGCCGCCGGGCCCTGCAAGCCCAGGTCGGCACACTGACGGTCGAGAATTCGCCGCTAGGCGGGGCACGCTTCCGGCTGTGGCTGCCAACTCCTGAAGCCTGACACCGTCCTGTGGCGAGGGAGCTTGCTCCCGCTGGGCCACGAAGTGGCCTCAAACAGTCACCCAAACAACCCCGCCGCAATATTGATCGAAAACCCCAATATCGCCGTGTTGAACACAAACCCGATCAACGACTGCGCCAGCACAATCTTGCGCAACTGCCGCGTGGCAACCCCGACGTCCGAGGTCTGCACCGCCACGCCGATGGTGAACGAGAAGTACAGGAAATCCCAATAGTTGGGCGTCGTCAGTCCCTCGGCAAAACGCAGGGCCGGCTCCTTGCCGTTCCAGGTGTAATACAAGCGGGCGTAATGAACGCTGAAGATCACCCCGATCAACAACCATGAGCCAATCACGGTCAGCGCGGTCACGCCGTAATGCAGCAACTTGCCGGCGGTTTGCAGCTCGCGGCTGCCGGCCAGTTCAAAGGTAATGGTCGCCAGGCTCGCCAATGCCGCGATGCAGACCATCAGTAGCACCAGCCCGGCATTCTCGTCTTCCATTTCGGCGATGCGCTTCACATCTGGCGCCTTGGCCCGCACCGTCAGCCAGAACATCAGCAGCAGATAGCTCCAGACTCCGGTGTTCCAGCCGATAAGGATATTGCTGATGATCGAATCCGTCGGGATCAACAGGCCCGCTGCCAGGCCGATGACCGTGGCCAGGGAAAGTCGTGGATGAGTGCGGGCGAGGCGTGGCATGGGGGCTCACTGTGGCGTGGAGATGCCCGGAGTATGAATCATCCGAGACAGTTGCTCCCGCAAAACGGAGTCGATAAGAACCGAGTGTCTTTCGTCGCAATTTTTCCAAGGATGATGGCTTTTTGATGTGCGGTCCGTGCACGGCCGTACCGATTGTGTACAATCGCCGACTTTTCAACCGGGCATGGACGCAGTACGGCCTTTTGGTCACGAGAAAAACCCATGCTAATCGGTAGCTATTCACCCGCTCTCGTTTCGATTTCTTTGTTTGTTGCCATCCTGGCGTCCTATACCGCCTTGGACCTGACCGGGCGTATTGCCACGGCCCAGGGCCGCGCCAAGCATTTCTGGATGGCCGGTGGCGCGCTGGCGATGGGAGTGGGCATCTGGTCGATGCATTTCATCGGCATGCTTGCTTTCACGTTGCCGGTTGAACTTGGCTACGACGTGGCGATCACCGCGCTGTCGCTGTTGATCGCCATTCTTTCCAGCGGCTTTGCCTTGTGGCTGGTCAGCCAGCCGCAGCTGCGGGCCTGGCAGTTGGCGTTCGGCGCGGTGGTGATGGGCACCGGCATCAGTGCCATGCATTACACCGGCATGGCCGCGTTGCGGATGCAGCCGGGCATCGATTATGACCCGACGCTGTTCGGCGCTTCCTTGTTGATCGCCGTGGTGGCCTGCGCGGCAGCATTGTGGATTGCCTTTCATCTTCGCCAGAACACGCCCCATGTACGCCTGGCCCGCGCAGGCGCCGCGGTGGTGATGGGTGTTGCCATCGTCGGCATGCATTACACCGGCATGGCGGCGGCGCAATTCAGCGAGGGCAGTTTTTGCGGTTCCCTCGATGGCTTGAGCGGCAAGGGCCTGGACAATCTGGTACTGATCACCACCCTGGCCGTGCTGGCGATTGCCTTGCTGACCTCAATCCTCGACGCACGCCTGGAAGCCCGTACTGCTGAGTTGGCCAGGTCCCTGACCCAGGCCAATCGCGAGCTGACGCAACTGGCCTTGCACGACCCGCTGACCGGATTGCCCAACCGCGTGTTGCTGGCGGACCGTATCGGCCAGGCCATGCACCGGGTGCAGGAGCAGGGCGGGTGTTTCGCCTTGATGTTCATCGACCTCGACGGCTTCAAGCCGGTCAACGACGCCTTTGGCCATCACATGGGCGACCTGCTGCTGCGGGACGTCGCGTTGCGCCTGCGTGAAGACTTGCGCAGTCAGGACACTTTGGCGCGGATCGGTGGCGATGAGTTCGTGCTGCTGGTGCAACTGGCCGAGCCGGATGACGCCTTGCGTCTGGCGGCACGTCAGGTCGGGTTGATCGGTCGTACGTTCCGGGTCGCCGACCACGACTTGCAGATTTCCGCCAGCGTCGGCATCGCGCTCTACCCCGGTAACGGCCAGAGCGCCGACGAGTTGCTGATGAACGCCGACGCGGCGATGTATCACGCCAAGGGCGCCGGCAAGAACGGCTACAGTTTTTTCGACGCTTCGATGAACAGTAACGCCCGCAAGCAACTGCAGCTGCTGCAGGACTTGCGCATCGCCGTCGAGCAGAAGCAGTTCAGCCTGCATTACCAGCCCAAGTTCGACGCCGCGAAGGGGCGTCCGGTAGGCGCCGAAGCATTGCTGCGCTGGACCCACCCGACCCAGGGCCTGTTGATGCCCGACACCTTTATCGACCTGGCGGAGAAGACCGGGTTGATCATCCCCATCGGCGAATGGGTGCTCAACGAAGCCTGTCGGCAGATGCGCGAATGGTACGTGCTGGGCTATACCGACTGGCGCATCGCCGTGAATCTCTCGGCGTTGCAGTTCTGTCACGCAGGCTTGGTGCAGAGCGTCGCCAAGGCGCTGGAGACGCACCACCTGCCGGCCAACAGCCTGACCCTGGAAATCACCGAGACCACCGCCATGAGTGACGCGGACGCGAGCATGACGGTGTTGCAGCAGTTGTCGGACATGGGCGTGGACCTGTCCATCGACGACTTCGGCACCGGCTATTCGAGTCTGATGTACCTCAAGCGCTTGCCGGCCAACGAATTGAAGATCGACCGTGGTTTCGTCCGTGACCTGGAGCACGACAGCGACGACGCGGCCATCGTCTCGGCCATCGTCGCCCTCGGCCAGGCCCTGGGCTTGCGGATCGTTGCCGAAGGGGTGGAGACCGACGTGCAGCAGGACTTCCTGACGCAGTTGGGCTGCGATTCACTGCAAGGCTATCTGCTGGGGCATCCGCAGCCCGCCGAGCATTTCCTCAAGAACATCCGCCAGTTCCCGCGCGTGGCAATCGCCTGAGGCGACTGCTCAGGGGACGATGTCGAACGCGGTGCTGCCCCGCCGCTCGCCATTGATCAGCACATGCACCGCATGCCGGCCTTCATAGTGCCGGCGCGTGGTCAGCTCGCGAATGTGCTGGGAGCGGCTGATATTGACGGACGCCAGGGCGGGCAAGTCAAAAGTCTTGAGCTTGAACACTTTGGCCGACGTGCCGCCGGATGCCTTCACGTAGTCGATGGCGTAATCGATCACCAGTCGCTGGTTCTGCGCAGAAGTCGATCGCACCTTGAATGACAGCGTGACTTGCTCGCCCAGGCGAATCACCGCCGGCAGCACTTGCAGATCCGCGACCTCGACTTGCGCCTTGCCACCTGCTCCGATGATCGCCAGCGCCCGGGGATTGCCTTGCTTGATCAGGCTGCGCAGGGCATGCCGGGCGATCCATGCGGTGTGGCGGTCCTGGAGCGGCCAATTTTCGATCCGGTCGAGAACCCAGCCGGGATGCTGCTTGGTCACATCGTTCAAGTGGTTGGCGACGGATTTGCGCACGTACAGGCTGTCGTCGGCCTTGAGCGTTTCGAGGATCGCGGCGGTGAGTTCCGGGTTGGCCTGGATCGGTTCCAGGTGGAACGACCATGGCAAACGCGGGCGGCTGCCTTCGCTGGCGAGACGGCGGACATGCTCGTTGGCGTCCAGTGCCCAGTCATGCATGACCGCGAGGGTGCGCGCCAAGTCATCGCGCAGGAAGTGCCGCACGGCAAACTCCGCAGAACCGAACCGGGTGAAGTACTTGAGCGCGTCCATGGAGGATTCGAACGCATGTCGACCGTACGAGGCCACGTAGTGCGGCAGGAACATGCTGACGAACATGCTGTTGAGCCGGGGCGCCAGGGCACGCAGGACTTGCAGCGAAGCTTCGTAATCCAGGGGCAGGACCGCATGCAGGCATTCGCTGACTCGCGCCATGCGCTGCATCACCGACAACTGCGCCAGTCCATCGTTGGCCATGCTCAGGAATGACTTGGCATCGAAGGCCGGGTACACCGCGCGCATTTCCGTGGCGATGTGGTCGAGGCGGGCGCTGTTGAAGATTTCCTTGAGCGCGGGGGCAGAGGTGGTGGTGCTCATGTTGGGTCCGTCCGGCGGGTGTTGGGCCAAGGCTCGCCACTATGCCATGTCCGGCACAATCCGTGGCGAGGGAGCTTGCCCCGCCACGGAGATGCGGTGCGTGGAAAAAGGAATGATTCGCCGCCGCCGAAGTCCCAGATTCAGTACCCTGGATTAATTGGAGTTCTTCTATGCGCAAACCCACCCTCATCGCCAGCCTGGTCCTGATCGCCGGCCTCGGAGCCTTTGGGCCAGTCGCGCAAGCCGTCGAGAAAACCGGAGACGCCCTGGAGCATTCGCCGAGCAATGGCCGCCGGTTGGTGGAAAACGACCGCGTTCCGGCGGACTATCAGCGCGCAGACAGGGCCATGAAAGACTGGAAGCAGAAAAAACTTGAACAGCCAACAAAAGAGCAGCAATGGGTGCAGATCGACGATAAATACCTGCTGATCGAAACCGTCTCCGGTGCCATCGTCAAGATCGTTCCCGCGACACGCTAAAGCACTTCGCCTTTATCCCACAAATGAACCAACTCGCCAGGTGCCCGGTCCTCGGGCACCTGCAGCACCATCTCGTCGTCCTGGTCGTTGGACCGGTAACGCACCTCGATCTGGAAATAACGCTGGTCGCCCCGGCCAGGCGTGGAGGAGGTGAGTGGCAGGCACCCCTCCAGCACCGAGCAGATGCGCGTGCGTTGGTCGAGGTCGCATTGGGCGAACTCGATTTCCCGAGGACGGGTCAAGGCGTGGATCGCCGCGACGCCGCCCTGGCGTGACAGCTTCACGACCGCTTTGTCGTCAAGGTCTGGAAGGGTTTTCATCCGTTCTCCTCGTTCAGGTCGACGCCTACCTGTGCCCAGCCTTCCTGTACCGCCCTGACTTCCCGCTCGCCGAAGCGCTGGCCGGCGTGCTCGACGGTCAGGCGGGCAAAGGCACTGAAGGACGCATCGTTGGCCAGTTTCCTGTCGCACAGCGTGTCATACCAGATTCGCCCGGCCTTTTCCCAGGCGAATCCGCCGAGCGCGGTTGCCACCAGATAAAAGGCCCGGTTGGGAATGCCCGAGTTGATGTGCACGCCGCCGTTGTCTTCGCGGGTGATGACAAACTCGCGCATGTGCGCCGGCTGGGGATCCTTGCCCAGCAGCGGGTCATCGTAGGCCGTGCCGGGGTTGGACATGCTGCGCAGGCCGTCACCGTTGATCTTGTCGGTGAGCAGGTCGGCGCCGATCAGCCAGTCGGCTTGCTCGACGGTCTGGCCCAGTACGAATTGCTTGACCAACACGCCGAACACATCGGAAATCGACTCGTTCAACGCACCGGACTGGTTGGCGTAGATCAAGCCGGCTTCGCTCTCGGTAACGCCATGGGCCAACTCGTGGGCAACCACATCGAGGGAGCGGGTGAAGCGCTGGAAGATCTCACCGTCGCCGTCGCCGAACACCATCTGCGCGCCGTTCCAGAAGGCGTTTTCGTAGTCCTTGCCGTAGTGCACGCTGCCGACCAGGGCAAAGCCTTTGTTGTCGACGGAGTCACGCTCCAGCACTCGCCAGAAAAAATCATAGGTCGCGCCGAGGGCGTCGTACGCTTCGTCCACCGCCGGGTCGCCACTGGCCGGTTGGCCCTCCAGGCGCACCGGTTGTCCCGGTAACTCCATCCCGTTCTGGGCATCGTGGATGCTGCGAGTTGGTTGGCCGGCCTCGCCGGGCTTGGGCAGCCTCGCCGTAGCGGGTAGGTTGCTGGGCGGGCCTGGGTTGTGATGCAGGTTCTTCACATGGGTCAGGGTGCCGAGGGCGCTGGAACGTTGCTGTTCGGAGCCATGGGCAATGATGCGGTTGAGAATGTAAGGCGGAATGAAGCCATGGAGTGGGCGAGAGTCGATCATCAGAAAATCCTTATCTGAAATGCAGGGTCGATACCCATGTGAACCGAAGTGGTCGTTGCGGTTCCCTTTGCCGCAAAAGGTTGCCTGTCGCGCAGATTTCTGCGAAAACCCCGCGCCTGGATCACACGGGAATAACACCATGATTGAAGCGCTGCAAATCATCGACCTGGAAGAGGGCGACGGCAAAAGCGTAGTCAAGGGCGCGCTGATTACCACCCAATATCGCGGCACCCTCGAAGACGGCACCGAGTTCGATTCCTCCTACAGCCGCGGCAAGCCGTTCCAATGCGTGATCGGCACGGGCCGGGTCATCAAGGGCTGGGACATTGGACTGATGGACATGAAGGTGGGCGGCAAGCGCAAGCTGCTGGTGCCGGCCCACCTGGCCTATGGTGAACGGTCCATGGGCGCCCACATCAAGCCCAACGCCGACCTCATCTTTGAAATTGAACTGCTGGAAGTCCTGACGCGGGATGATTGAGGGACTTTCGTTCATTGTCGGTCGCTGAACAATGGGATGCGTCCATTGACGGAGGGTCGGTAGTGCCAGGCCAACTGATCCAGGCGCGGGTCGCATTCAAGGATTGCACTTAAGGTCGCGCGGGCGATCTCCATTGCCAGGACCTGGCCCGGGCATTCATGGCGGCCGCTGCCGAAACTGAAGCTGCGCCGATTCGGTCGATCCAACAGCAGGGTGTCGGGCTGTGGATTGAGTTGCGGGTCGCGGTTGGCCGAGGCCAGCAGCACCAGCACCGCGTCGCCCTGCGTAAGCTCAGTGCCGAGAATCTCGCACGGGGCGGCAATAAAGCGTCGGGTGTTCTGCACGGCTGGGTCGAAACGCTGGACTTCGGCCAGTAACGGGCCGATTTGCGTGGGATTATCCCGAAGCTCTTTGCGCAACGCGGGATCACGGATCAACGCCATCAACGCATTGCCGATCAGGCCTGCCGTGGCTTCATACGTTTGCGAAAGCAGGCCGATCAGGTTGGCGATCCTATTGTCCGTATCGACGTCTTCGAAGCCTTGGCAGATCCCGTTCAACAACGGACTGTCCTGCGCGACGATCCGATCCTGGAAAAGCCTGGTCAGTTGTTCGCTGGCACGGTGCGCAGCTTCCAGTTGCCTCGCCTGGCTCAGCGGCGACAGGCAGGCGACGAACTCCCCCGTCAGTTCGCTGACCAGATGACTGTCCGTCGGGTTGAAACCCAGCAACTGCGCCACCACGCTGACGGGGCCGATGAACTGCGCCTGGTGTACACCCTCGGCGCCGTTCCTGAGCAAACGCGCCTGGACCAATGCCTCGACCTCGCGGGGATCGATATCCTGCAACCTCGGCGCAATCGCCGACCTTGGGCAGCGTTGTCGTTCACCCTCGTTCATGCGCATCAATCTCTCGAATACCTTGCCCGCGGGGCCCTTGGCAATCGCCTTCGGCACCGGCTCGTTCGCGGGGCGCACATGGCAGTCGGGATGATGCAAGACGGCACACACCGCTTCGGCGCTGCTGGCGATCCACAGGTTCGATCCTGTGTGCAAGCTCAGCCCGCCGCTGGCGCGAAGGGTCGCGTAGTAAGGGTACGGATCGGTATGTGTCGCGGCGGTGATCGGATCCATGATGGAGGCCTCGTTCGAGTGGAAAGTGCTGCTACTCTCTCCAGTTCACGCATGGCTTGATTCGCCCGGGAGCGAAATATGATCGCAGAGCAACACGATGTTGGAGTGTCCCAGGTGGCTGCGGCAATTGCCGAACCGGCCCGGACCCGAATGCTCTGCGCGCTGATGGACGGCCACGCCCGCACCAGTACGGAGCTGGCGAGCATCGCCGAGGTCAGCACCTCCACCGCCAGTGCCCACCTGGCGAAGCTCAAGGAGTTGGCCCTGGTGCGCTTGCACGTGCAAGGTCGTCATCGTTACTACAGCCTCGCCGATAAACGCGTCGCCGAAGCCCTTGAAGCATTGATGGTGATAGGGCAGAGCGCCGCGCCGACGTTCACGTCGCGCACGCCGGATCGCCTGCAATTTGCCCGCACCTGCTACGACCACATGGCCGGCACCCTGGCGGTGCGGCTGCACGACCGCTTGCTCGAATCCGGGTGGTTGCTCGATGGAGAAGAGCAGGGTTATCGGCTGAGTGAATCGGGTGAGGTGCTGTTTGAAAGCTTGGGGATTGATGCGCAGGCATTGACGGCCCAACGGCGCCGGTTCGCTTGCCCATGCCTGGACTGGAGCATGCGCCGGCCGCACTTGGGCGGTGCCTTGGGGGCGGCGTTGCTGCAAGTGGCGATCAAGCGCAAATGGGTGGTCCAGGACCTGGACAGCCGGGCGCTGGGGTTGACGGCGACTGGACAGCGGGAGATGGCGGCGCGGTTTGGGGTCAGTGCCGAAATCGATGTCATATCGACTGGTGCCATCGCGAGCAAGCTCGCTTCCACAATGGATCTGAGGTGAACTCAAGATCCATGAACACCCCGGAATCCCTGTCGGAGCGAGCTTGCTCGCGATGACGATTCCAGCACCGCCACATCATCCAGCCATATGCCTGCGCCGATACTCATCCGGCGTGGTGCCCATCATTTTGCGGAACATGCTGATGAACGCCGAGGCGCTGCTGTAGCCCAGGTCCAGGCCGATGGTTTCCACGCTCTGGCCACGTTCGAGCAGGGCGAGGGCCTCGATGACTTTCAGGCGCTGGCGCCATTCCACCAATGACATGCCCAGGTCCCGCTGGGCACGGCGCATCAGTGTGCGTTCGGTGGTGTTGGCGGCGCGGGCCAGTTGCGGCAAGGAGCGCGGGTCGCTGGGGTTCGCCTCCAGGGCACGCAATACGGGGCCCAGCAGCGGATCATCCGAGGAGGGCAGGTAGCTGCCGACATGGGGCGCCTGGATCAGCTTGTCCACCAGCACCTGCAACAGCCGCACCTGCTCAGGCGTCTGGGGTTGGCTTGGCGGGTCGCTGCGCAATTCTTCCAGCAACGCACGGATCAGCGGGCTCAAGGTCAGCGCGCAGGGTACGGCAGGCAACGCGTCGCACAGTTCCGCCGCCAGGTACAACGAACAATGGCAGGCCTCATGCCGATTGAACCCAACGTGTTCCATGTCCGGCGGCAGCCAGATGCCATATTGCGGCGGTGCCAGGTAATGGTGCTGGGCGATCTCGATTTCCATCACGCCACTGTAGGAGTAGACGAACTCTCCCCAGGCATGCCGGTGCCGGGGGTACGTGGCGTGGGCGGGCATGCAGGCGCTGCGAAAGAAAATCGGCGAGGGCAGGGCCGCGTCGAACGGGGGAATCTTCAGGGTTTGGGCTGGAGGCTGCATAACGACCGCAATGGCGGATTACCGGGATGGCTTGTCGGGTAATCACTATATCCAGCAAAGGAGTCAGGCCGACAATCCTTTCATCTTATTATTTACGCCCAAGGACCGTTCCCATGACCACCCGCCGTGCCCTGGATGGCCAGGTCTGTGCCCTGATGACTGGCCTTTGTGCCATATGGGGGTTCCAGCAAGTCGCGATCAAGGCCAGCGCCGCCGACATGGCGCCGATGCTGCAACTGGGCGTGCGCTCGGCCATCGCGGCGGCACTGGTCTGGTTGTTGGTGCTGGCACGCGGTGAGCGCCTGTCCCTGGCCGATGGCAGTTGGCGCCCGGGCCTGTTGGTGGGGTTGTTGTTTGCCTTGGAGTTCGTGATGGTGGGCGAAGGCCTGCGCCATACGACGGCTTCGCACATGGTGATTTTCCTCTACACCGCACCGATGTTCGCCGCTCTCGGCTTGCACTGGAAGCTGCCGAGCGAACGTCTCGAGCCGGCGCAATGGCTGGGCATTGCCGTTGCATTCAGCGGGATCGTGGTGGCGTTCAGCGGCGGCTCGGGTGAGTCGAACGGCAGCTCGTTGCTCGGCGATGGCATGGGCTTGCTGGCCGGTGCGCTGTGGGGCGCCACCACGGTGACGGTGCGCTGTTCGCGGCTGACGGATCTGCCGGCCAGCCAGACGCTGCTGTATCAACTGGTGGGCGCCGGAGTGCTGTTGATCGGTATGTCGGTAGCCCTGGGGCAGACGACGATCAACCCCACGCCGCCACTCATTGCGAGCATGGCGTTTCAAGTGTTGTTGGTGTCCTTCGCCAGCTTCCTGATCTGGTTTGCCCTGCTGCGCCGCTACCTGGCGTCGCAATTGGGAGTGCTGTCGTTCATGACGCCGCTGTTCGGCATCGGGTTTGGCGTCTGGTTGCTGGACGAGCCGCTGGAGCCGAACTTTATCGTTGGCGCGGCGTTGGTATTGAGCGGAATACTGCTGGTCAGCGGCTATGGCTGGTTTCGCCAACGTTGGGGGCGATGGCTGGTTTTGCGGCGGGAGTAACGGAAAGAAGATGTAAAAAAGCCCACCCCTGCAAGGACAGGTGTGGGCTTTTTACTGAAGCTTCAGGTGCCCGGAGGGGCTTGGATCAAACCTTGACGATCCAACCCGCCGGCGCTTCCACGTCGCCGGTCTGCACGCCGGTCAGCTCTTTGTAGAGCTTCTGGGTGATCGGGCCGACTTCGGTTTCGCTGTGGAACACATGCAGCTTGTCCTTGTAGCTGATACCGCCAATCGGCGTGATCACCGCAGCGGTACCGCAGGCGCCGGCTTCCTTGAAGTCCGACAGCTTGTCGATGAACACATCGCCTTCGATCACTTCCAGGCCCAGGCGCGATTTCGCCAATTCGATCAGCGACAGGCGGGTGATGCCTGGCAGGACCGACGGGGAGTTGGGGGTGATGAATTTGTCGTCGTGGGTGATGCCGAAGAAGTTGGCCGAGCCGACTTCCTCGATTTTCGAATGGGTCAGCGGATCCAGGTAGATGCAGTCGGCGAAGCTGGCTTTCTTGGCCTGGGAACCGGGCATGAGGCTGGCGGCGTAGTTGCCACCGACCTTGGCGGCCCCGGTGCCTTGTGGGGCGGCGCGGTCGAAGCTGGAGATCAGGAAGTTGTGCGGGGTCAGGCCGCCCTTGAAGTAGGCGCCAACGGGAATGCAGAAGATCGAGAAGATGAACTCCGGTGCGGTGCGCACGCCGATGTTGTCACCTACGCCGATCACGAACGGTCGCAGGTACAGCGCGCCGCCAGTGCCGTACGGCGGGATGAAGCGCTCGTTGGCGCGGACCACTTGCTTGCAGGCTTCGACGAACTGCTCGGTGTCGACGTGCGGCATCAGCAGGCGGGCACAGCTGCGCTGCATGCGGGCGGCGTTCTGGTCCGGGCGGAACAGGTTGATCGAACCGTCCTTGCAGCGGTACGCCTTCAGGCCTTCGAAACATTGCTGACCGTAGTGCAGGGCGGTGGAGCCCTCGCTGATGTGCAGCACGTTGTCTTCGGTCAGGGTGCCCGCGTCCCAGGCGCCATCGCGCCAGTGCGACAGGTAGCGCTTGTCGGTCTTGATGTAGTCAAAGCCCAGTTTGTCCCAATTGATGCTCTCGTTACCCATGACACCCTCTATTTCCTGACAACCGTCGAAACGGTTCAAGGCTTCTGACGTTTTGAATGGGGACAACAATACTTCATTCCGGGGGTGTTTCGCAGCTTGCACGATAGGCGACAGGCAGATTTTCTGCTGCCTTCTTGTGGCGAGGGAGCTTGCTCCCGCTCGGCTGCGAAGCAGTCGTAACCCGGTCAACGCGGTATGACTGAATAATCCTGTCGCTTGGATTAGGGCCGCTTCGCAGCCCAGCGGGAGCAAGCTCCCTCGCCACAGGTGAAACTCATGCCTACAGATATGCTACAAGGTTACAGATGCAACGCATGCCCCAACGCCCGCAACGCTGCTTCCTGCACCGCTTCGCCCAGCGTCGGATGGGCGTGGATGGTGCCGGCGATGTCTTCCAGGCGCGCCCCCATTTCCAGGGATTGGCCGAACGCCGTGGACAGCTCCGACACCCCTACGCCAACCGCTTGCCAACCGACAATCAGGTGATTGTCCTTGCGCGCCACGACCCGGACGAAACCGCTTTTCGATTCCAGGGTCATGGCCCGGCCGTTGGCGGCGAACGGGAAGCTCGAAACGATGCAGTCCAGACCGGCAGCCTTGGCCTCGTCCGGCGTCTTGCCGACCACCACGACTTCCGGATCGGTGAAGCACACCGCCGCGATGGCGGTCGGGTTGAATTCACGATGCTCGCCGGCGATCAACTCGGCGACCATTTCGCCCTGGGCCATGGCCCGGTGGGCGAGCATCGGTTCGCCGCTCAGGTCGCCGATGGCCCAGACGTTGCGCATGCTGGTCTGGCAGCGGTTGTCGATCTTGACTGCCGAGCCGTTCATCTCAAGGTCCAGCGCTTCCAGGTTCCAGCCTTGGATATTCGGTTTGCGCCCGACCGCCACCAGCACCCGGTCGGTATCCAGGCTCAGCGTGTCGCCATTGGGATCACGCACTTGCAAGGTGTTGGCCTGGGCATCGAAACCTTCGACGCTGTGCTTGAGGTACAGCTTCACGCCCAATTGCTTGAGCGCTTCGTGCACCGGCTGCGTCAGCTCAGCGTCGTAGGCCGGCAGGATTCGCTCTTGGGCTTCCACCACACTGACCTCGGCGCCAAGCTTGCGGTACGCAATGCCCAGCTCCAGGCCGATGTAGCCACCGCCGACCACCACCAGATGCTTCGGTACCGAACAAGGGGCGAGGGCTTCGGTGGACGAAATGATCGGCCCACCCATCGGTAGCATCGGCAGGTTGACGCTTGTCGAACCGGTGGCCAGCAGCAGGTGTTCACATTGGATGCGGGTGTCGCCGACTTCAACGGTCTTGCCATCGATGACTGTTGCCCAGCCGTGAATGACCTGGACCTTGTTTTTCTTCAGCAACGCGGCGACGCCGGTGGTCAGGCGATCGACGATGCCGTCCTTCCATTCCACGCTTTTGCCGATGTCCAGGGTGGGCGCCGATACGTTGATACCCAAGACCGAGCCCTGGCTATGGTGGCGGGTCTGGTGGAACTGCTCGGCCACATGGATCAATGCCTTGGACGGGATGCAGCCAACGTTCAGGCACGTACCGCCCAGCGCCTGGCCTTCCACCAGGATGGTCGAGATGCCCAGTTGCCCGGCACGGATCGCCGCCACATAGCCGCCAGGGCCGCCGCCGATAATCAGCAGGGTGGTATTCAAAGTCTGCATCACTTACTCCACAAACAAGGTGGCGGGTTGTTCGAGCAAGCCGCGCAAGGCCTGGATGAATTGCGCCGCATCCATGCCGTCGACCACTCGGTGATCGAATGAACTGGAGAGGTTCATCATCTTGCGGATCACGATCTGGCCCTTGATGACCACGGGCCGCTCGACGATCTTGTTCACACCGACAATCGCCACTTCCGGCAGGTTCAGCACCGGTGTGCTGACGATGCCACCCAACGCGCCGAGGCTGGTCAGGGTGATGGTCGAGCCGGACAGCTCCTCGCGACTGGCCTTGCCATTGCGTGCGGCCGTGGCCAGGCGGGTAATTTCCGCCGCGCTGTCCCACAAGTTGCGAGCCTCGGCATGGCGCACCACCGGCACCATCAAGCCAACGTCGCTCTGGGTGGCGACGCCGACATGTACCGCGCCGGAGCGGTGGATGACCTGGGCTTCGTCGTCATAACGAGCGTTCATCTGCGGGAAGTCGCGCAGGGCCACGACCAGGGCGCGGACCAGGAACGGCAGCAAGGTCAGCTTGCCGCGGCTGGCGCCGTGTTTTTCATTCAGGTGAACCCGCAGTTCTTCCAGGGCCGTGACGTCGATTTCCTCGACGTAGCTGAAATGCGCGGCGCGCTGGGTGGCCTCTTGCATGCGCTGGGCGATCTTGCGACGCATGCCGATCACCGGGATCTGCTGCTCGTCGTGGCGTTCGGCATAACCCGCGCCGCCCTTGGCCTGGGCCGACGGACCCTGCGCCAGATAGGCTTCCAGGTCTTCATGCAGTATCCGCCCGGCGGGGCCGCTGCCCTGGACCAGGCGCAGTTGGATGCCCAGGTCCAATGCGTGTTTGCGCACGGCCGGCGAGGCCAGTGGGCGCTCGTCGGGATCGCGGGCCACCGGGGCCTGTGCCGCTTGGACGGGACGAGGCGCCACCGCAGGTTGTTCCGCCACGGGCTCAGGCTTGTTTACGGGCTCAGGCTTGGCGACAGGTGCCGCCGGTTGTGCCGATTCTTTCAAGTTGCCCGCACCTTCGACTTCGATGCGGATCAGTTCGCTGCCCACCGCCATGACTTCACCCGGCTCGCCACCCAAGGCAATGACCCGGCCATGCACCGGCGAAGGAATGTCCACCATCGCCTTGTCGGTCATGACATCGGCTAGCACTTGGTCCTCGACGACCATGTCGCCGACCTTGACGTGCCACACCGACAATTCTACTTCCGCGATGCCTTCGCCGATGTCCGGCATCTTGATAACGTGCGTGCCCATTCAGACCTCCATGACCCGTTTCAACGCCGCGCCCACACGGGTCGGCCCTGGGAAATACGCCCATTCCTGCGCGTGCGGGTAGGGAGTGTCCCACCCGGTGACACGCTCGATGGGCGCTTCCAGGTGGTGGAAGCAATGTTCTTGCACCAGCGACACCAGCTCGGCGCCGAAACCGCAGGTCCGAGTGGCTTCGTGGACGACCACGCAGCGGCCGGTCTTTTTCACCGACTTGACGATGGTGTCCAGGTCCAGCGGCCAGAGGCTGCGCAGGTCGATGACTTCGGCGTCGATGCCGGTTTCTTCGGCGGCCACTTGCGACACGTAGACCGTGGTGCCGTAGGTGAGCACCGTCACGTCCTTGCCCGGACGGGTGATGGCGGCGACGTCCAGCGGCACGGTGTAGTAACCGTCCGGCACTTGTGCCTGCGGATGCTTGGACCACGGCGTCACCGGGCGGTCGTGGTGGCCGTCGAACGGGCCGTTATACAGGCGCTTGGGTTCGAGGAAGATTACCGGGTCATCGTTTTCGATGGAGGCGATCAGCAGGCCCTTGGCGTCGTAGGGATTGGAAGGCATGACGGTGCGCAAGCCGCAGACCTGGGTGAACATCGCTTCGATGCTCTGGCTGTGGGTCTGGCCACCATAGATGCCGCCGCCGCAAGGCATGCGCAGGGTCATCGGCGCGGTGAACTCGCCAGCCGAGCGATAGCGCAGGCGCGCGGCTTCGGAAATGATCTGGTCCGACGCCGGGTAGACGTAATCGGCAAACTGGATCTCGGCTACCGGGCGCAGGCCGTAGGCGCCCATGCCCACCGCCACGCCGACGATGCCGCTTTCGGAAATCGGTGCGTCGAACACCCGCGAGGTGCCGAACTTGTTCTGCAGGCCTTCGGTGCAGCGGAACACGCCGCCGAAGTAGCCCACGTCCTGGCCGAATACCACGACGTTATCGTCGCGCTCGAGCATCACGTCCATGGCCGAGCGCAGGGCCTGGATCATGGTCATGGTGGTAGTGGTCATGGCGGTGTCCAACGCAATATTGTTGTTGTGATCGTTCATGTCAGATCCCCAACTGCTGACGCTGGCGCTTCAAGTGCTCCGGCATCTCTTTGTAGACGTCTTCGAACATGGTCGCGGCGCTTGGAATCTGCCCGCCGGCGAGGGTGCCGTACTGCTCGGCTTCCTTCTGCGCGGCGATTACCTCGGCTTCGAGTTCGGCGGTGACGGCGGCATGTTCCTCTTCGGACCATTGGCCGATCTTCACCATGTGCTGCTTGAGGCGGGCAATCGGATCGCCCAGTGGGAAGTGGCTCCAGTCGTCGGCGGGGCGATACTTGGAAGGATCGTCGGAGGTGGAGTGCGGGCCGGCGCGGTAGGTGACCCATTCGATCAGCGCGGGACCGAGGTTGCGGCGGGCGCGTTCGGCGGCCCAGCGCGAGGCGGCGTAGACCGCCATGAAATCGTTGCCATCCACCCGCAGGGAGGCGATGCCGCAACCGACGCCGCGTCCGGCGAAGGTGGTGGCTTCACCGCCGGCAATCGCCTGGAAGGTGGAGATTGCCCATTGATTGTTGACCACGTTGAGGATCACCGGCGCCCGATAGACGTGGGCGAAGGTGAGGGCAGTGTGGAAGTCCGATTCAGCGGTGGCGCCGTCACCGATCCAGGCCGAGGCGATCTTGGTATCGCCCTTGATCGCCGAGGCCATGCCCCAGCCCACGCCCTGTATGAACTGGGTGGCGAGGTTGCCGGAAATGGTAAAGAAACCGGCATCCTTGACCGAATACATGATTGGCAACTGCCGGCCCTTGAGCGGATCGCGCTCGTTGGACAGCAGTTGGCAGATCAGGTCCACCAGCGGCACTTCCCGGGCCATCAGGATGCTTTGCTGGCGGTAGGTGGGGAAGCACATGTCGTCGATGTTCAGGGCCAGGGCCTGGGCGCTGCCGATGGCTTCTTCGCCAAGGCTTTGCATGTAGAACGACATTTTTTTCTGACGCTGGGCGACGACCATGCGGTTGTCGTAGATGCGCGTCTTGAGCATGGCACGCATGCCCTTGCGCAGGATCTCGACGGGGATGTCCGCGGCCCAGTCGCCCAAGGCATTGCCCTGGTCATCGAGCACTCGGATCAGGCTGCGGGCCAGGTCGGCGGTGTCGGCGGGTTCGACGTCAATGGGAGGTTTGCGCACCGTGCCGGCATCGGACAGATGCAGGTAGGAAAAGTCGGTCTTGCAGCCGGGACGGCCCGAGGGTTCGGGAACGTGCAGGCGTAGCGGTTCGTACGCTGGGTTCATGGCTTTCTACGCTCGATCTTGTGAATTTCTTGTAGTGGGCGCGCTAGCTGACGAATTTCCCGGGGTAGGGGGGAAATTGTCCTACAACAATCATAGGCTCGACGAAGAAGAATATTTTTCTCTGTTGGCTTGCTGTTCAGATCATTTGCAGATAAAAAATCTGCACAACGATAAAAAACAGGATTATTTGTCTCATGCGTAAATTGGATCGCACCGACATCGGCATTCTGAACAGCCTTCAGGAAAACGCCCGCATCACCAACGCTGATCTCGCCCGTTCGGTCAACCTGTCGCCGACGCCATGCTTCAACCGTGTCCGGGCGATGGAGGAGTTGGGGGTGATCCGTGAGCAGGTGACGCTGCTGGACGCCGACCTGCTGGGTTTGCACGTCAACGTGTTTATCCATGTCAGCCTGGAGAAGCAGGTGGAAGAGGCGCTGCAGCACTTCGAAGAGGCGATCTCCGACCGGCCGGAGGTGATGGAGTGCTACCTGATGGCGGGCGATCCGGACTACCTGATCCGCGTGCTGGTGCCGACGATCCAGTCGTTGGAGCGATTCATGATGGACTTTTTGACCAAGGTCCCGGGCGTGGCGAACATCCGCTCCAGCTTCGCCCTCAAGCAGGTGCGCTACAAAACCGCGCTGCCGCTGCCGGCCAATGGGTTGACGTTGGGTACCTGAGTCAACCCAATCCCACATTGGATATGGGGTGATCTTAGAACTGGTTGATCGGAATCTTCAGGTAAGTCACGCCATTGCCCTCGGCCGGCGGCAGGTTCCCCGCCCGCACATTCACCTGGATCGCCGGCAACAGCAGCGTCGGCATGCCCAGGGTCTTGTCGCGTTGGGTACGCATGGCCACGAACGACGCTTCATCAATGCCGTCGCGCACATGAATGTTGTGCTGGCGCTGCTCACCCACCGTACTCATGCACTGAGGCTCGCGTTCCTCCGGCGGGTAGTCGTGGCAGACGAATAACCGCACGCCAGCAGGGAAGGCCAGCAACTTGCGGATCGAGGCGTAGAGCTGGTGGGCATCGCCGCCCGGGAAGTCGCAACGGGCGGTGCCCACGTCGGGCATGAACAGCGTGTCGCCCACCAGGATTACGTCGCCGTCGATCAAGTAGGCCATGTCCGCCGGGGTGTGGCCGGGCATGTGAAGTGCAGTGGCCTTGAGATTGCCGATCAGGAAGGACTCGTCCGGTGCGAACAGGTGATCGAATTGCGAGCCGTCGACGGCGAATTGCGGCTCGAGGTTGAACAAGGCCTTGAACACGTTCTGTACCTGGCCGATGGATTCGCCGATGGCGATCTTGCCGCCCAGTTCCCGGCGCAGATAAGGAGCGGCGGACAGGTGATCGGCGTGGGCGTGGGTTTCCAGCAGCCATTGCACGGTCAGTTGATGTTCGTGCACAAAAGCGATCACCCGATCAGCCTGTGCGGTACCGCTGCGACCCGAGGCCGGATCGTAGTCGAGCACCGGATCGACCACCGCGCATTGCCCACCATCCTGTTCGTAAACGACGTAGGTGTAGGTCTTTGAAGCGGTATCGAGAAAGCTTTGGATCTGCGCGGGCATGACAGCGGACCTGTGCGGGAAGAAACGGTTGCAATGCTGGAGATTTACAACATAGGGTCCGCAGCTTAAGTGAGGGGCAGGGCGCCTGCAAATGCGATCAGACCTGACAACAGGCGTGGGCGGCTTGAGAGATTCTTATCGTCGAGCAAGGGATCGTGTGCCGCCTAGAGCTCTCGGCACTGCATCGAAAACCCCAGCGCCACCGACTGCCCTTGCTCCAGCAAACGCAACCCCGGTCGTCCTGGAAGGTGATGGGCATTGACCGGATGACTCACCGGCTCGATGCAGAAAAAATCCAGGCCCACAGGGCAGTACAACAGGAAATAATCGCTGCCACTGGCGCGGCATTCCAGTTCGTAACCCAGGTCCGGCTGTTGGATCAGGCACTGACCATCCCAGCCACCGAAGCCGTTGTCGACGAGGGTGTCCGGCAATAACCGTGGGTGTTGGAAGTCCCACTCCGAGGAAACGCCCTTCAGTTCCGTCGGCAGTTTCGAGGCGTCGCACATCCAGACTTCACTGGCGCGGGTTTGCAGGCGCGTACCGGCAGTGCGCGGGAAATAGGGATGCAGTCCCAGCCCATGCCACGCGGCCTGATCGGCCATGTGGGTGACATGCAGGGCGATTTGCAGCTGGCCGCCGCTCAAGCGGATCCGCAGGCTGGCGCAGTAGGCGAACGGAGTTTGGCTGTCGAGTTGCAGCAAGACTTCCTGTGCGCTCTGCTCGGCCACTTGCCACGGTTGCTGCCAGGCACTGCCATGGATTGGAAACGGATCGTTGGGGCTGTTGGCTTCCAGGGCAAGCCAACCGCCGGGGCAATCGAAACCACCTTGGGCGATTCGGTTGGACCAGGGGATCAACGGGAAGCAGCCGAGCTTGCCCGGCAGACTATTTTCCACCGCTTGCGGCGCAGGAGGGCGCAGCAACGGCGCTCCGGTGCTGCGCAAGGTCCATTCAACGAGGCTGGCGCCCAGGTGCGGGGCCAGGGTGAGGCGAGTGAGTTCGTCCTGAAGATGTAGGAGAGGCGGTGTCATGATGGCGGGGTCTGATGGGTTGGTAAATCTGGAGGGAAATGCCCAAGTGTGGGAGGGGATTTATCCCCTCGCCACACTTGGAATTGTCGTTGTCTCTTACAACACCAGATTCGGCAGCCACAGGGAAATGGCTGGCACGTAGGTCACCAGCAGCAGGACCAGGAACAGCATGCCGTAGAACGGCAGCAGGGCCTTGACGGTGCTTTCGATGCTGACCTTGCCGATGGCGGAACCGACGAACAGCACCGCGCCCACCGGCGGCGTGATCAGGCCGATACCCAGGTTCACCAGCATGATCATCCCGAACTGCACCGGGTCCACGCCGATGCCGACGATCACTGGCATCAGGATCGGTGTGAGGATCAGGATCAGCGGCGCCATGTCCATCACAGTGCCGAGAACCAGCAGCATCATGTTGATGCACATCAGGATCACGTAGCGGTTATCCGACAGGGTCAGGAACGCCGTGGTGATCTTCGCCGGGATTTCCATCAACGTCATGATGTAGCCGAAGCTGGCGGCGAAGCCGATCAGGATCATCACGATGGAAATGGTGCGCACCGTGCGGTGCATCAGTTTCGGCAACTCGCTCCACTTGTAGTCGCGATAGATGCACATGGTCACGAAGAACGCCCACACCACGGCGATGGCGGCGGATTCGGTGGCGGTGAACACACCCGAGAGGATGCCCCCCAGGATGATGAACAGCGTCATCATGCCCCACATGGCTTCCTTGCAGATCTTCAGCGCTTGTTTGAGCGGGATCACTTCGCCTTTGGGGTAGTTGCGCTTCCTGGCGAACACGAGACACAGCGCCATCAGGCAGAGGTTCATCATGATGCCAGGGACGATGCCGGCCATGAACAGCGAACCGATGGAGACGGTGCCGCCGGCAGCAAGCGAGTACAACACGGCGTTATGGCTTGGCGGTGTCAGCAGCGCCTGTACCGAACCGCTGACGGTGACGGCGGTAGCGAATTCACGTGGATAACCACGGCGTTCCATTTCCGGGATCAGTACCGAACCGACCGAGGCTGTGTCGGCCACTGAGGAACCAGAGATTGCGCCAAAGAAACTCGACGCCATGAGGTTGACCAGGGACAGGCCACCACGGACGAAACCGACCAGTACGCTGGCGAAGGCCACCAAGCGGCGGGACATGCCGCCCTCGGCCATGATTGCGCCGGCCAGGACGAAGAAGGGAATGGCCAGCAACGAGAATTTATTCACCCCGCCCGCGACCTGGACCATCATGGCCTGGAACGGGATATCGATCCACCACGCCCCGATCAGGGCGGCAGCGCCCAATGCGTAGGCGACCGGCATGCCGATCAGGATCAACAACAAAAAACTGCCCAGCAGAATCAGAGCGTCCATTAAGCGGCACCTTCGTTTTCTTCAACCAGGTCGAACTGCACGACCCGACGCTGGCTTTGATCACCCAGGAAGAGTTTTTCCAGGACAAAAATAAGGGTCAGGAACCCACCGACCGGAATCGGCATGTAAGTGATGCCGACGCGCAGGGTAGGGATGGCGCTCATGAACTGGTTCCAGGTGGTCATGCACAGCTTGGCACCCCAGATGGTCATGAAAATGCACACCGCTGCCATCAACAGCTGGGTGAACACCGAAGCCAGGGTTTGCCAGTGCCGGGGCAGGCGGCTGGTGACCATGTCCACGGCCATGTGCGAGCCGGAGCGGTAACTGGCGGCGGCACCGATGAAGGTGAACACGATCATCAGCAAAATGGCGGTGGGTTCCGGCCAGCTAGAGCCTGAGCCCAGCACGTAGCGGGCGAATACACCCCATGGAATCATCAGCGCAACTGCCAGGACGGAGAGGCCGGCGACCCAGATGCAAGTCATGTAAATCGTGTCGTTGATACGCAGCAGCAAATTCTTCATCGGGTTCCACCGTAACTGGGCGCGCCTTTGAACCGCAGGCGCGCCCAGCCTTTTCATGAGTACAGATTGAGGTCTTACTTGACAGCTTCGATGCGCTTGATCAGGTCGGCATACGGCGCACCGTATTTGGCACGGATTGGCGCAGTGGCGTCATAGAAGGGTTTCTTGTCGACGGTGATGAACTCGACGCCGGCGGCCTTGAGTTTTTCTTCACTGGCGGCGGACTTCTTGTCCCACAGCACACGCTCTTCAGCCTGGGCAGCCTTGGCGGCTTTTCTCACCATCGTCTGTTGATCCGGGGTGAGCTTGTTCCAGGTGACTTTCGACATCACGATCGGCTCCGGCAGGATCAGGTGGCCGGTCAGGCTGTAGAACTTGGCGTTCTGGTAGTGGTTGTGCTCGAGCATGGTCGGCGGGTTGTTTTCCGCGCCGTCGACCACGCCGGTCTGCAAGGCGCTGAAGATCTCGCCGGTGTCCATCGCGATGCCGTTGGCGCCCATGGCGTTGAAGGTTTCGATGAACATCGGATTGCCCATTACGCGAAGTTTCATGCCTTTCATGTCTTCGAGCGTGCGCACCGGTTTCTTGCTGTAGACGTTGCGGGTGCCGCCGTCCATCCAGGCCAGGGCCACCAGGCCGAATTCGGAGTTGGTGATCTTGTCAAGGATTTCATCGCCGACTTCACCGTCGATGACGGCGCGCATGTGCGCCTGGTCGCGGAAGATGAATGGCATGTTGAACACGTTCACGTCCGGTACCACAGGGCCGACGATGCCCAGGCTGACACGGGACATCTGGATCGCGCCAACTTGCATCTGCTCGATGACTTCTTTTTCAGAGCCCAGTACGCCACCCGGGAAGTACTTGAACTTCAGTTCACCGTTGCTCTCCTTTTCCAGGGTTTTACCCATGGATTCCTCGGCAACCACGGTCGGATAGCCCTTAGGATGGATGTCGGCGATCTTTATAGTGAGTTCAGCGTGTGCCGCCTGGGCCAGGAAGGCCAGGGGCAGGGCCGCGATCAGAAGCGTGCGTTTGAAATTCATGGTCAATCTCCAGTGTTGTTGTTTTTATGTCTATCGATGTGAAGCGGCAAAGCAGATCAGTTCGCGGAGCGTTTCCGTCCTCCGAAAGCAGGTTCAGTCAGGCCCTTGACGCCGGGGTTCAGCGCGAACACGCCACCGGCGAGGGATTGCGGGTCGTTGTCGTCACCCGGACGAATCGAGGTGACGAAAAGGGTATCCATTTGGCTACCGCCAAAGGCGCACATGGTCGGTTTTTTCACCGGCACTTCCAGGGAGCGGTCGAGGCGTCCGTCCGGCGTGAACCGATGAATCAGCCCGGCGTCGTTGGCGCAGATCCAATAGCAGCCATCGGCGTCGACTGCCGCGCCGTCCGGGCGACCGGCCAGGGGCATCATGTCGACGAACAGCCGCCGGTTGGATGGCGTGCCGCTGTCAATGTCGTAGTCGAAGGCCCAGATCTGCTGGATCAGCGGGTGCGAATCGGAGAGGTACATCGTTCGACCGTCCGGGCTGAAGCCCAGGCCATTGGGCACGATGAAACCACTCAGTTGCGCCTCGACCGGGCTGCGTTGCCCGGCCTCATAACGGTACATCCGGCCTTCGTCGGCGTTGGCGCCCATGTTCAGCACCATGCTGCCGGCCCAGAAGCGGCCCTGGCGATCGCAACGGCCATCGTTGAGGCGCATGTCGGTGCGAGTGTGCTCGACGTTTGCGCACAATTCGCTGTCCAGGCTGCCGTCATCATTGGGATGCAGGCGGAAGAAACCGCTTTCCATCCCCGCGATCCAGCCGCCGTCCTGATGGCGGGCGATGCAGGCGAGCATTTCGGGAGCTTCCCAGCCTTGGACTTTTCCGCTGCTGGCGTTCCAGCGCTGCAGGCCACCGCTGGGGATGTTCACCCAATACAGGGCATTTTCCTCGGGGACCCACACCGGGCTTTCCCCGACGGCGTTGCGTGCGTCGACAATCAATTCGGCTTGCATGGTGATTCCTTGGTTCGTGTGTATCCCATGAACAACAGGCGAATCAGTTGTCGAACGGGCCGGCAGCCACGAAGGCACCGCCCTGGTAAACCATGGCCGGGTCATCGGCGGCCGGCATTGGCTGCGCTTCGACCTTGGCGCGGAAAACTTCCGACGTGTCCTTGGGCTTGTAGCCCAGGTGTGCGGCGTGGCTATTGTCCCACCAGACGTCACGGTTGGCGGAGACGCCGTAGACAACGGTGTGGTCGACTTTTGGGGTGTAGAGCGAACATTCGATCAGTTGGGTGAGGTCGTCGAAACTCAGCCAGGTGCTCATCATCCGACGGTTCTGTGGTTCCGGGAACGACGAGCCGATACGGATGCTCACAGTCTCGATGCCGTAGCGATCGAAGTAGAAACTGGCGACGTCTTCACCGTAGGACTTGGACAGGCCGTAGTAGCCATCCGGACGACGAAGGCAATGGGCGTCGAGCGTCTGGTCCTGCTTGTAGAAACCGATGACGTGGTTGGAGCTGGCGAAGATCACGCGTTTGACGCCGTGCTTGCGCGCGGCTTCATAGATGTGGAACACGCCGCTGATGTTGGCGCCGAGGATCTCCTCGAACGGGCGTTCAACCGATACACCACCGAAATGCAGGATGGCATCGACGCCTTCTACCAGTTGGTGCACGGCCTGCTTATCAGACAGGTCGCAAGGCACCACTTCTTCGCTTTCGTCGATGGCCGGAGCCATGTTGGCGATGTCCGACAGGCGAATGTGGCGGGCATAAGGCTTGAGGCGTTCGCGCAAGACTTTGCCAAGGCCGCCGGCGGCGCCGGTCAGCAGCAGGCGATTGAAGGGGTGGCGAATCTGTGTGGTGGTCATGGCATTACCTGAGCAAACAGTGAGAGGTACAGTTGTTATAAGTTGTCGTACGACCGAGAGGGAATATCCTTATCCTTCCGCTACCTTGTCAACGTTTGATCGACGAACCGCTCTGGGTCGGCGTCCTTGCCGGGGCTTGCCACGGCGCTGGCAGGCGCTTGTGGCAAGTGTTCCATGGGTGTTACAGGAGCGAAATCGGGTAGTTGAAGATCAGGCGGTTTTCGTCGAACTCGTTGGTGCTGAAGTCACGACGAAGCGAAGAGTTACGCCATTTTACGTTGAGGCTCTTGAACACACCGCTCTGCACGGTGTAGGCCAGTTCACTTTCCCGACCCCATTCCTTGCCGTCATCGACGGTGGCGGTTTGCACGTTGTCACCGCTGATGTAGCGGTTCATCAGGGTCAGGCCCGGTACGCCGACGGCGGCGAAGTTGAAGTCGTGGCGCACTTGCCAGGATTTTTCCTTGGCGTTGTCGTAGCTGGAGTTGTAGCTGTCGTTCGCCAGGGTGCCGCCGCTGGTGCCGTTGACGCGCATCCAGGCATCATCGCCGCCGACCTTCTGCAGACCGACGTAGAACGTGTTGCCGCCGTATTTGGCGGAGAGCATGGCGAAGGCGGTTTTGTTGTCCAGGTCGCCGGCCAACGCGCTGCCGTTTTCCTTGCCGACGAAGTAGCCAAGGTTGGCGCCCAGGGTCCAGTCGCCCATGGGTTGGCTGTGGGTCAGGTTGAAATACTGCTGCTGGTAGATGTCGGACAGTTCCGCGTACCAGACGCCGACCTGGGTGCGTTTTTCGTTGAAGGCGTATTCGCCGCCGCCGAAGTTGAAACGGTCGGAGGTGAAGGCGCCACGGCCGTTCATCGACATGTCTTCCATGCTCGCGTCGTTACGCGGGCTGTTGGCGCGGAACTGGCCACCGTAGAGGCTCAGGCCGCTGATTTCGGTGGAGGTCACCTGGCCGCCACGGAAGGTCTGGGGCAGGGAACGACCGTCGTCGGAACGCAGGATCGGCAGCACCGGCATCCACTCGCCGACCTTCAGTTCAGTCTTGGAGACCTTGGCCTTCAGGGCCACGCCCAGGCGACCGAAGTCATCGGCCGGGTGACCCCCGTCGTGGACCGGCAGCAAGGATGTGTTCGCAGTGCCACGACCGCCGTCGAGCTTGACCGCATACATGCCCAGCACGTCCAGGCCGAAACCGACGGTGCCTTGGGTAAAGCCGGACTTGGCGTCGAGGATGAAACTCTGGGTCCACTCTTCGGCTTTGCCTTGGGCATTGTCCGGGTTGGTGAAGTTGCGGTTGATGTAGAAGTTACGCAGGTTCAGGGTGGCTTTGCCATCATCGACAAAGCCCGCGGCGCCGGCGGTCATTGGCATGAACAACGCCAGACCGGTGCAACCAAGCAGGGATAATGCAGGGGTGGAACTGAGAAGGGTACGGCGGCTGGAACGGTGACTCGACGAAAAACGGGCACGTGTGCTCACTCTGGCGCTCCTACTTTTTGTTGTTTTTATTTGTCATACGTCGTCGTACAACATGGCGTGGATTATTTGGGGAGTGTTCCTCGTTGTCAACTGGCCATTACCGCGATTTTTATCGTAACTGGTCGGACCGTAGGCTAATTCAATGCTTTTGCTCCTCAAACAGCCCGTTGCGGAGCGGGAAACCGGTGCCGTCAGGATAGCCGTGAGCGGGTAAGGTTATGCGATGACCGGCGTAAGACATTAGTCGAATGGCCTCTCCACGCAAGGCCCCCGGGCACTTCTTGCTCCTTCCCATCGTCGAACAGGCATTTACCCCTGCTTGTTCGTGCAACAGGCTGAACTCGGAACCCGTGGCGGGAGAGATCCGCTCGACATGCCCTGAGACCGGCGATGGCCGAGGGCATGCACGGTGAAACTCGCCGGCTGGCCGAAACGCACCTTGAATCAAGGTGACTAAGAGCGCGGAGGGACTGGACATGGATTTGGCTGAGCAATATCGCAACTATATCGCCTGCCTGAATGATCGCCGCTGGCAGGACTTGGGCAGGTTCGTTGACGACCATGTGCACTACAACGGCAAACCGGTGGGCCTGGCGGGTTATCGGGCCATGTTGGAAAACGACGTGAGCACCATCGCCGACTTGCGTTTCAACATCGACCTGCTGGTGGTCGAGCCGCCGAATGTCGCGAGTCGGTTGCTGTTCGATTGCTCGCCGCGAGGACGTTTCCTCGGACTGGAAACTTATGGCCGGCGGATCCGATTTTCGGAGAATGTGTTCTACGCCTTCGAGCAGGGCAAGATCGTTCGGGTGTGGTCGGTGATCGATAAGGGAGCGGTGGAGGCAGCACTGCAGCACGAAAGCCCTTCCAAAGAAGGGCCTTGAGCACCAAACAGTGTGGGAGCGAGCTTGCTCGCGATGACGGTGTGTCAGCTAACACATGGGCAAACTGGTCCGCCGCCATCGCGAGCAAGGGTGTTTCACACAGCTATTCGGGCTTATTCCTTGAGGAACGTCAGCAGGTCCTGGTTGAGACGCTCCTTGTGGGTCTCGGTCAACCCGTGCGGTGCGCCTGGGTAGACGATCAGGCGAGCGCCCTTGATCAGCGCTGCCGAGGCGCGGCCTGCGGCGTCGATCGGCACGATCTGGTCGTCGTCACCGTGGATCACCAGCGTCGGCACGTCGAATTTCTTCAAATCGCCACGGAAGTCGGTCGCCGAGAACGCCGCGATCGAGTCGTACGTGTTCTTGCTGCCGCCCTGCATGCCTTGCATCCAGAACGATTGGATCAGGCCTTGGGAGGGCTTGGCGCCTGTGCGGTTGAAGCCATAGAACGGGCCGGATGCGATGTCCAGGTACAACTGCGAGCGGTCCTCCAGGGATGCCTTGCGCAAACCGTCGAACACTTCGAGCGGCAGGCCGCCTGGGTTGCTGTCGGTCTTGAGCATCAACGGTGGAACCGAGGAGACCAGCACGGCTTTCTTCACCCGGGCGGTGCCATGGCGACCGATATATCGAGCCACTTCGCCGCCCCCCGTCGAGAAGCCGACGAGGGTCACGTCCTTCAGGTTCAGTGCTTCGATGACTGCCGCCAGGTCATCGGCGTAGTGATCCATGTCGTTGCCTTCCCACGGTTGGCTGGAGCGGCCATGACCGCGACGGTCGTGGGCGATCACGCGGTAGCCCTTGGAGGCGAGGAACATCATTTGACCTTCCCAGCTGTCGGAGTCCAGCGGCCAGCCGTGGCTGAAGGTGACGACCTGGCCATTGCGCGGGCCCCAGTCCTTGTAATACAGCTGGACGCCATCCTTGGTGGTGATGTAGCTGGCGGACTGCACCACGCTGCCGACTGCCGAGACACTGGCGCCGGCCTGGACAGGCGTCGCCGCCTGGGCGCCGAGGGTTGCCAGGGCCAAGGTTGCCACAGCGAGGGTGCGGTTGAATGTGTTCATCGTTTCTCTCTCCATAAGGGGCGGTTTGATCTGCCGAGACCGTCGTCGATCGCGTTGGTGGGCAGATTAGAGAGAGCGAAGCGCAACGAGAACGGCGCTGGTGTCGATAGCAACTATAGGGATTTCAGATACCCGTGTTTCGCTTGATGAGTCTGCGAGATTTGTGGCGACGGATTGGCTGCTGCGTCTTCGACAGCTGCGCTGTGGCGCAATGATCCTCGCCACAGAAGCGGTAGGTTTAGTATTTATAGACGATGCCCAGCCTGCCCATGATTTCCAGCGCATTGGCCAGGCCCAGCCCGTTCATGGGCACGCAGGCAAACGCCTGGTACTCATCGAAATGCGTGCCGATGGCCAACAGTTTCAGATCGTGGGCCTCCAGTCGCGCATTGAAATACTGGAGCAGCGCCCGTTCCCAATCGTTGGCGTGGTTGACGGTATCGACGGTTGTGCTGTCGGGCGTGGGGATTTCAATGCCTCGCTCCTGTAGCGGTGCAAGGGCGTTGATAGCGTAGACGCCTGACAACGACCATTCCTTCCACTCGAACTCCGCCAGCCGATTGGCCCCGGCAAGGGACGATTGCAGTTGGGTCCACGCCCAGTCCCATTGACCGGTAGGGGACGGCATGTTTTCGATCAGCGTTTGCGCATGGGCCTCGTCGAACAGGCAAGCGAACAGGTCCGCCAGCGTATCGGCCATGTCCGGCGCCGGGCCTTGGCCAGCCGTGTCCAGGCCACGGCTCAAGCGTTGCCAATGGCTGGTCAATTCGATCCAATCGTCTTCATCCATGTTGTCATCGATCACCTGGGCCTTGTGGCCTCGGTGATAATTATCCAGCCGCGTCTTGCGCACCCGCACCGCGCCTTCGGCCAGATCCACTGTATAGCTGCTGTAGTCCAGGTAGTTGGTCTGGAACACGATGCGGTCGGAAAATATGTCGTGGACAAGGCTTTCCTCGGCATCGAAATACGCCGCGCCTTCGAGCGTGCCGTGGGTGGTGATGATGCGTTGGAGCAACAGCGGGTCGAGGGCGTCCAGGGTCATCTATTTCACGCTCTGTACATGCATGTCGATGTAAGTCCCGTCGTCCTTGTCGGTACTGGCGTGGTAGAAGAAGCCGTAGTCGACCAAATAGTAATAATGTTTGGCGGGAAGGAGCCTCTTACTCGGAAGCTGTTCCTGGCAACTCATGGCCTTGGCCTGGCCGCTCAGGGCCGGGTTCAGTTGCTTGGCCGGCACTTCGCGGTCAATGCGACAGTCGAACACCCTCGGCTCTGTGCCCAAAGTACCGATGAGGTTGCTGGTGTTACTGCCTTGTCGGGTGTAACCCAATTGGCTACCGACGGGCATGTGTCGCCAATCGCCACGAAAGCTCAAGCTGTCGATGACCACGGTATTTCTCGACATCGTGGCCTGTTCCACGCCGGAAAGCATCAACAGGCCACGCCAGGTGATCTTGCGACCGTTGAGGTGTTCGCTTTTGTGAATGTAGCGCAACTGACGGGTGTCCGGGTCGGTGGAGAGAAAGTACTCGGTACGTTCCGGCCTGCTTTCCTTGGGAAAGTTGACGGTGCCGGCCAGTTCCACGTAGGTCAGCGTCTTGATCGGCGCGGGCATGTCGAGTTGCTCGATCGCTTTCAAGACGTCGGGGTTGATGACCGGGTTTCCATCGGCCCTCATCGGTACGGTGCGGAACTTGAACGTCGGTGTATTGACGGGTTTTGTCTGCGTCTGTTGGCTGGCGCAAGCGGCCAGCGTCAGGAAGGCGATGCAAAGGAAAAGACGTTGCACGGGTGTCTCCGATAAGTCCATTTGAGGGAGGCCTGACAGCTCGTTGGCGACCTGTCATCGGTGGATCATTGTTCAGTGGGAACGGTCGAGTCTGGGTCGGCTTCAGCCGCCATCTTTAATCGGTCGGCTTTGCTGATGTATCTGTCCTTGCTCTTGGGGGCCAGTTTGGCACTGGCTTTCTTGGCGTTGGCCTTGAGTAGCTGGTTTATTTTCTTACGGCGGTTCATGGTTTTTCTACTCGGCTTGAACGGTTTTGAAGCGCGGCTGCGGTAGGCGTATCGTAAGGGCGAAAGGGGGCGGTGGCTAGGGTGGCTCAGCGCACCCGATCGCGACTCTGCACCGACAGATCAAGCGCCTTTTGCATGTCCAGCCGTGCCGAGCGACCCACATCCTTGTCGTTGAGCTGGTAGTTGCGCTCCGACGGCAGGATGGGAGCGGTGAGGTCTTCGCCGTCCATTTGTTCGAAGTCGTGATTGTCGCCGATGGTCATGGCGCTGCGGCGCAGGAGCATGCGCAGTTGCTCGGGGTGAAGTTGCGGATTGATCGACAGCATCGCCGCCAGCAGGCCGGTGACCATGGGCGTGGCATAGGACGTGCCGCAATGCACCGCGCCATCCTGGCCGGCATTGACCGTCGAGGCGTGGGTGCACGCGGCGGCGGTGATGTCGACGCGCATGTCGATGTTCGAGGAATTGCGCTTGACCGCGTAGCCCGGGTCGTCGATGGCGACGCCGGCGCGTTCGCTGCGCTGGTGCCCGCCGACTACCAGCAGTTGTTCGGTGACGAACGAGGAGGGCAGGCGATATTCATCGGTGCCCGAGAACGACGATCCGTTTCCGGCTGAGTTCACTACCACCACGTCGGGGTGCTCCTTGCGCAGCCACAGGAAAAACTCCTCCAACAGTTCTTCGTAGCCGCTCATGGCGATGCCCGAACGCAGCAGTGAATCCACGTCGTCGCCTTTGACATCCTTCGCCCCCACGCGGTGAATGCCCCAACTCCAGTTGAGCACGCGCACGCCATCCTCGACGAGGTTCACCGAGGCCGCAATGTTGGCGGTGATCCCAGCGTCCGAGTTGCGTTCGACGATCACTTCGAAGCCGCCGCTGGCCTTGTCCAGGCCACGGAGCAAACCGGTGTTGCCGCCGTCGTTCCAGCGCGCGGCGAGGATGCCCGCGACGGTCGTGCCGTGGTTGTCGGGTTTATCCGCGTCGCGGGCGTAGACGCAGGTGCGCGGCACCGAGCAGGGTCCCAGGTAGTCGGCGAAGTCCGCCGTGTCGAAATCGACGTCACGCTCGATGAGGCCGATGCGCACGGGTTGAGGTCGGATCGGCGCCTGTTGTCCGGGGATGCGCCGCTGGTAGTAATGCACCGCGTCGAGAAAGCGATTCGCGGCCCATTCATCCGAGTCCTGGGCCGGTTTCTTCGGCTCTTCCGGCTGGGTGGGCGCTTGCTCGGTTTCTTCAGCCCCGGATTCTTCGATCACCACCGCATCGACACTGGTCTCGCCGCCCAGGCGCAGCACCAACGCGTCGCGCTGCACCAGGTCCTTGGCCGGCAGGCGCAGCTGAAACACATTGAGCGGCGCAATGCTGCCGACTACCTTGGCGCCGTACTTGCCGGCGAGCCGCTCGGCCTCCTGGCGGCCATCGTGACTTTCCTCGATCAACACGCTGACCAGATCCACATACGTGGTCAGGCCGTCCATGTTCTTCGCCACCTCATCCGGCCCGGCCGCGACAACGTGACTGCTGCGCAGGGTCAACCAGACGGCATTGCTGGCGCGCGGGCCGTCCTCCAGCCAGAGCGGACCGCTTTGGTAATCGGCCTTGTCCAAGCGCAGCCGCAACTGTTGCCCGTCACGCTCGACGCTGGCAGCGGGAATCGCTTGTTCACCCAGCTTCAGTTGCGGCGTCGCCTCGCCCAGCCCTCGCGCGGTCAAGCACCACTGCTGATGCTCGATTTCGAGCAGGTCACCGCAGCGCTTCAGGCTTTCGAGGCGCAACGGCTCTTGGGCCATTGCCGTCGTGCTGGCAGACAACGCGAACAGGGTGACGAGGGCAGCGGATCGTAAGGGCATGGGTGAGGGTTCTTTGCCGTGGTTTGCAGTTCCGACCGCTGCGTCGATGGCTTCGTTCAGGCAATGCCCACAGTCCGTCATCAAATTGAACAACCGGACCCGCGCCGCAATCCGATTCATAAGCACGTGAGCAACCGGGGAACCTTATGTCTCGTCCACCCATGATCGGAATCATCGCCTGCTCAGGCAAAATCGGTCCGCACACTGTCCAGCTCAGCAACGACAAATACGCCCAGGCCGTCGCCACCGCCGCCGAGGCGCTACCGGTGATCGTGCCGGTGTTTCCGGAATTGGTGGATCCGGCCCAGATCATCGCCGGCCTCGACGGCCTGCTTTTCACTGGATCGCCGTCCAATATCGAACCCCATCACTACGATGGCCCACCCAGCCCGCCGGGCACCGAGCACGACCCGGCCCGGGACAACCTGGCGCTGGCGCTCTGGCGCACCGCGGTCGAGGCCGGCCTTCCGGTGCTCGGCATCTGTCGCGGCTTCCAGGAAATGAACGTCGCCTTCGGCGGCACGCTCCATCAACAACTCGACGGCCCCGGCGCCGAACACGAACCGCCGAGCAATGAGCCGGTGCAGGAGCAATATGCCCGTAACCATGCCCTGACGGTGCGACCTGGTGGTGTGTTGGCCCGCTTGGGTCTCAAGGAGCAGATCGAAGTCAACTCCGTCCACGGCCAGGGCATTGCGCGGGTGGGGCAGGGCCTGCGCGTCGAAGCCGTGGCGGAAGATGGCTTGGTGGAGGGGCTTTCGGTGGAGGGCAGCCGGGCGTTTGCGTTGGGCGTGCAATGGCATCCTGAGTGGGAAGTGATGGAGCACCCGGATTACCGGGCGATTTTCCGCGCGCTTGGGGAGGCGTGCCGAGCGCGGGCGGGTTACTCCGGATCGTGGCAACAGACGCAGAGCTTGTTGCCTTCAGGGTCCCGAAAGTAGGCCCCGTAATAATCCGGATGGTATTCAGGGCGCAGGCTTGGCGGGCCTTCACAGCGGCCACCGAGGGTCAGTGCCAGGGCATGGACGTTACGCACGGCCTGCCGGTCGGGGGCCAGCAGGGCAATCATCTGTCCGTTTCCTGACGTCGCCGATTCGCCGTCAAAGGGTTTGCCGATCACAAAAAGCGGGCGCGCATTGCCAGGATGTTTCCAGCCGGCCCATGGGCGTTCAAGGTCTTTGAATTTGAGTTCAAGGCCGAGCGCTTGCGTGACCTCTTGATAAAACACAAACGCTCGCTGGAAATCGTTCACTCCGATGCATACGTGTGAAATCATCTTCGGGTCCTGGGAAGGGGAAAGCCTGTTCCTACCATAGCAATGATCTCCGAATGGTGGCCATCCTATGCGCATATCACCTCGCATCGTCGTGCATGAATCCGAGCATTGGATCATCAACCACCGCATGGACAGTGCGCTGCCCGGCTATCTGATGCTCAATGCGAAGCAGATGACCAACTCCTTGGCATCGCTACCCATCGAAGCGCTGGCCGAACTGGGTGTGTTGCAGGCGCGAATCCAGCACGCCATCGAAACGCACCTGCAACCCAAGCGTCTTTACATCGGCCGTTTCGGGCATGACGCGGGTTACTCCATCCACTTCCATTTCATCCCGATCTACCACTGGGTCGAAGTGCTGTTCTGGCGCGATGACAGGTATAGAGTGCTACAGGACTTCGGCTCGAGGGAAACCGATTCGCCGCAGACCGATGGCGCGGAACTCACGCTTTTTGCATGGCGGGAGTTTTGTGAACGGCCTGACCCACCGCCGATACAGGGGCCGTCCGTTGACGAGGTCGTGGCAGTGCTGCGGGGTGAGTTCGGCCGCCCCTCGTTGATTGAATAGCGCGGACCGTCAGCCCCATGTTTCCTTGAGCACGGAACGAAACAGCTCCGATAGCAGCGGTTCCACCTCCTTGCGTTCGCTACGAGAGGGCTTGATGGCCTCAAGGCGGTTCAGCTCACGTTCAATGAAAAGCTGAATGGGGGCGATCTGTGGCGATAGCCCCATTTCAGGAGCCGCGCGCTTGATCGCGAGCAAGTCGTCAATGGCTTGTTGGAGTTCGGTCTCTCCGTCAAGTACACCGCGCAGCTTGTCGAATTCAATAGGGGCTGGCGTGTTGAACTGTTCCAGCCAACGCACAGACAACAACGGGCGCAGCACATAAAAATATTTTTTCAGTGGCACCTGTGGGGCCTGCAAATACCCCCGGTAGTTGGTTTTCGCCATGCTGCGGTAGTGATAAATACCGCTTTCCACCGAATACACCTGTGGCAACAACGCTTTGGCCCGCTCATGGAAGGAACCGGAGTGCTCGTAAATGATGGTCGACTGTACCCATTCCACGAAGCCCGGATTGGACTTCCAGAATAGTCTCAGCGCCTTGCGCAGATCCCAACCATTGATATCCATCTCATCGACGATTGGATATTCGATAACGTCGCGTTGCTCCTCCAGGCCTACAGAGAGGTACCACTCGGGCCTGTTCACATAAATAAACCGCGCATCATAGTCGCTGTTGGGTGAGGCAAACCCCCAAGCTCGACTGCCTGACTCCACGGCTAAAACTACTTGGACATCGTGCTCGTGTTCTGCGCCGCGCAGGCGACTTCTCACTTCTTCCTGAACAGCTAGGGAAACCATCATTACCTCAAATCGCAACGGAGTTTAGTTTGTACGCTATCCATCCGTGGGCAGCCCGTCCAGCATCACGGGCATGCCGCAGCGTCTTTAACGCTGCACTTGCGCTTTATGTTCCGCGCTTTCTGGCCGCACGGTGGTCGAATCAATCGTCCTCAAGGATTGGATTTCATTCGCCCTTCGATCGCCACGCGCAAACACCCCCAGGCGATGACGCCAATAATCAGCAATTCCACTACACCGATAAGCATGTGAAATGAAAAGGTCATCGGCTGCTCCGCCCAATAGAAGGTTGTCGGGCGGGAAATGCCAATGCGCAGCCGTCCGGTAAAGAGCGAGGGCACCAACGAGATGATGCGGGTCAGCTCAAACACAGCCAGGAACGCGGCAATCAGGGCGAGCAGGGCGCGTGCGGGAGTGCCGAGTTGTTCAGTGGTTTCAGCCGGAGGCATCGGCGCCTTTGCTTTGTGCTGCCTGGCGATCTTTGCCGGGGTTGGAGCAGGCCGGTAGGCGGCCTTCGCAATGGGTGCCGAGCCGACCGTTACCTCGGTGGGCATTGGTATTTGCAGGTAGTCGCTGATCTCACGCAGCCACAGGTCGGTGCGTTTGCTTCCCGGTACGACCGGAACGTTGCTGCTCGTCAGGCGGTGGGTGGTGCCATCGCGCATCACCAGCCACAGTTGGGTGGCGGTTGGCTTGGCCTCCGGGTGGCGGCGAAGTTCGAAGTGTTTGGCGGCGTCGAGCCTGAACACCGAGTGCACCCGCTCACGGCGGCCAAAAAAGTTCTGGGTGCGGCGCTTGCCTTCACCGTCTTGGCGCGACAGCAGCAAGGTTTCGCGGGTGCCGGTGTAAACCAGCAGCGACAGGCCCAGGGCGGGAATCAGCAGCAGCCCGAGCACGATCAGGAGCAAGCTCAGTGGGTCCATGCCCACGGGCGGCGAGTCTGCAATGGCTAGCACGGCACCGAAGGGAAAGACCAACGCCAGCGCACTGGTCAGCAGCACGACTACGCTCTGTACCCGGTTGACCGAGTGGATGTGCAGGTCATCCCGCGCGGTGCGTTCGAAGCGATATCCGATCAATGTAAAGCTCCTGATAAGCCGCCGGCCCAAAGCAGCGGTGAATGCGTGACGGGGTGGTTCAACCGCTGATTCAGAGTCGATCGGCTGGTTGATTTTTTCGGCCCTACATCGCGCGACGAAAACGGAGCGATCATTTCAAGAAACATCTTACATCGCCACTCCCATCCCCTGCGTTAGCGTTCGTCCTGGATTTTCAGGATGAGATTCGCGACTCGTGACATGCCCAGAAGACCTGCCCAAGGTTCGTAACCCCACGTTCAGGCGAAAAAGCCCTTCGTCATCACCGGCTCCGTGTTCGCCAAAAGCTGCAAGTTGCCTGACGGAATTATCGACTACAGCAACCCCAACGGTTTCGTACCGCCGAACCTGGTCAAGCAGTACGGTGATCTGACGTGGCTGGGAGGCCGAAGCCCCGACCCTTCGGGAACGGTTCCCCTCAAGCAAATCGGCTCAAACGCAATACCCGTCGCCTTGGGCCGGATCGCACTGGGAGGTTCCGCTGTGTCAGCGGCGGGCGCCGCCACTGGCACGGTCGGCGCGGCACTGTTGACCGGCATCGTCGCTTTGCTCTGGCCCTCCAGCCTGGGAGACAGCGCCCTTTACAGCGAAGAGCAGCTACGCCATCTCAAACAGGCCCGCAGCCGCATGCGCCTGAGTATCGAGCAGCAGGCCGACGGCAGTATCAAGGGGTATGGCTTCTACACCGGGCAGAACCGCGACTGGGAAATGGTTGACGTCGTTCACCTGACGCCGCGTGCTGACCAATATATCGCAGACCTTGGCGACGGCATCGAACTGATCTGGACCCCAGCCACCGACCCCTCCGACACCCTCGGCATCCCCGCACTGGAAGCCGCGCCCCAAACCCCGCACATCTGGATCTACCCACCGACGCCGGTGGCGGAGGAAATCATCTAGGCGAATACGATCATTTAACGGGTCGCCAAACGAAACCTGCCAAACCGGGCAGAACAACCCCACGATACCAGGAGTGGAATGCCATGCCATATTTCTCAATAACGGGCTTTTATCCCGACGACAAAAATGACGATTCATTGCAGTTTGAAATGTACATAAAAAACTCTGAGCAGAATGAAGTGCTAGCCCAAATAACCGAAGGGAAATCCTTCGGTGAAATCGGCCCTGGAGAGCTGGAAATAACAGGCGAGCAGCTAAGAGAAATAGGGCGGGTGCTGGGTATGGAGTTCCCAGCGGGACTGGAGTATTACATCGGAACATGTGTCGATGCCTGAGAAAAACACCAGTAAGGAATCGTATCGCCAGCCCGCCCCCAAAGCGTAGTCCTGAAACAGCATCGAACTGTTTCAGAGCCAGAAAAAATCGGCCTTAACTAGAAGCTGTACTTAGCCGTCAACATCATATTCCGCGGATTACCATACGCATCCCCACCATAACTCGCAGAGTTGGCGATAGTGGAATAGTAGCGGCGGTCGAAGATGTTGTTGGCGTTGACCTGCAGATCCAGGTTCTGGTTGACCCGATAGCCGGCCATCAAGTCCGTGACGGCATAGCTGCCCTGTTCGAGGCGGTATCGACTGCCATTGGCGAGCTCGATGTCGTTGTACATCCGGCTCTGCCAGGAGACGTTGCCGCCGACGCGCAGTTTCTCCAGCGGGCCCTGGAACTGGTAGCTGGTGGTCAGCTTGAACAGGTGCTCCGGCGTGTCAGTGTCGAACTGTTTGTTGACCGTCTGCGGATTGGCGGCGTCCTTGATGGTGTGGGTCCGCGCATAGGTATAGCCACCGCCGACCTGCCAGTTTTCGGTCAAGGCGCCTTGCAGTTCGAAATCGATACCTTGGCTGCGAATCTCCCCGGAGGCTTCGTAGCAGGTCGCCTGTGGGCAGTTTGCGGTGAACAGCTGCACGGCGCGGTTTTCCTGGTCGACGCGGAACAGTGCCAGGCTCGCGTTCAGCGCGCCATCAAAGTATTCGCCCTTGATACCGACCTCGTAGTTCTTGCCAATGATCGGCTTGACCGGGCTGCCGGAGGTATCCTTTTCGGTCTGCGGCGTGAAAATGTCGCTGTAGCTGACATAGACCGAATACTGGTCGTTCAGGTCGTAGATCAAGCCGGCGTAACGGGTGACGTTGCGCGTGACCTTGTAGTCGCTGTCGCCATCACGGTTGTCGTAGTCGTACCAGTCCAGGCGTCCGCCGAGGATCAACTTCAGCGGGTCGGCCAGGCTCAAGCGAGTGGTGAGGTAGACGCCGTCCTGAGTGGTCACGTCGCGCTGGTTGTTGGTACGGACGAAATTCGGTTTGCCCGCATTGATCGGCCAGTTCATGTCGTATGGGCTGTAGTTGTGGGTGGTCTTGTCCTGGATGCGCTTGCTGGCGCCCACCACCAATTCATGGGTTCGGCCGAACGCCTCGAAGGGGCCACTGGCGAAGGCATCCACGCCGGCCTGGTTGTCATCGTAGGCGGCCTGGTAAACCGTGCGGGCCAAGGTGTTATTGACCCAGCGCGATTGGTAAGAGCCGGAAAACAATCCGTTCTGTTCAGAATAGTTGGCGTTGACTTGGAGGTTCCAGTCGTTGGCCAAGCGATGACGGACTTCGGCGAATGCCGTGTTGATCTCCTGGTCCTTGTTCTCCCAATCCGTGCCTGGATTGTAGGAGCGAGGCAGGTCCAGGTGATGGCCGTCCTGGCCGATCATCGAGGAACCCCAGAAGTAATTGGTCTTGTCCTTCTGATGGGAAAAACCCAGGGTCAACGTGGTGTCTTCGCTGAGGTCTGCTTCGGTGACCGCATAGAACAAGCCATGATTCTCTTCGACATTATCGATGAAACTGTTGGCGTCGCGGTAAGAGGTCACGACCCGACCGCGCAGCGTGCCGCTGTCGTTGAGCGGGCTGGACGCATCGACCTCGCCACGGTAATCGTCCCAACTGCCGGCGGCGCCCGTCAGGGTGACTTTCTGCTCGTTCAGCGGCCGCTTGCGTACCAGATTGATCGCGGCCGAAGGGTTGCCCGCACCTGTCACCAGACCGGTAGCACCGCGCACGATCTCGACTCGATCAAACATCGCCAGGTTAGGCTGGGAGCCGATGTCATTACCGTTGTAGGCCGACGGGATGCCGTCGTACATGAGGTTGTCGATACTAAACCCGCGGGCCTTGTAACTCTGCCGGCCAGGCCCGTTGGAAAAGTCCAGGAACAGCCCGGGTGTTGCCTTGACGACGTCGTTGATATTGGTCATCCCCTGGTCATCCATGCGTTGGCGCGTGATGACCGTGACGGCTTGCGGCGTTTCACGCATCGTCAGCGGAAGTTTGGTTGCCGTCGACATCGAACCGGTGGTGTAGGACTCGGTGCCTTCCGTGGTGCTCCATAACTGGTTGCTGGTGACCTCGGTCGCGCCCAGTTCCAGCGTGACTGGTGGGGTGTTCTGCCCGGTAGCGCTGTTGTCATCGGCGTAGGCGGGGGCCAGGGCCGCCATGCAGATAGCCATGGCCAGGAGATCGCGAGCAGGGGTGAAATGCAGCGGTGGGGTGGTGCGAGTCGACATGGTGGGTCCTGAGATACTAATGCGGTTGAGAACTATTAGCGTTCAAGTGTCTCAAGTTTTTTCACAAGGTTAAAGCTTTGGGTGGCCCGGAAGGGTTGATGCAGAGGGGTTACTGCCTCAAGGGAAGGCTTTTCGGTGCGGCGGTTTATCGAGGGATCTCCTGGCATCGAGCCATGCCCTTTTCGGGCGATCACAGCAGCCGACAGACCGGAGGGTGCAGTTTGTCGGCTGGTTTCCAGAAGTTTTGGAACGGCACCGGAACCGGTTTTCTCAAACGTGCACAGGGCCAAGCGCGAGGGGAGTCTCCAAGTCTTGTTTGCCAGGCGGCCAGCGCCAGATTTCGGTGGGCCAGCATCGATCTCCAAAAAAGGAACGTCAGATGAGTCAACAAGAACAATTTCACCTCAAGCACAGCGCCGCGTCGGCCACGAACCTACGGCCCACGTTGTTGTGCCTGTCTCATCTGCGCTGGGGCTTCGTCCATCAACGGCCCCAGCACGTGATGTCCCGATTGGCCAGTGACTACGATGTGCTGTTTTTCGAAGAACCTATTTTCGAAGGCAGGCAGACCGCGCACTTGGAGCGCTATGCGGTGGCCGACGGCGTGACGGTCCTGGTGCCCAGGCTTCCCGAAGGACTGGGTGAAACCCAGGTGATCGATGCCCAGCGCGAGTTGCTGGATGCCTGGCTGGCGGAACACTGGCCGGGTGAATTGATGCTCTGGTACCTCACGCCCATGAGCCAGGCCATCACTGAACACCTGGAGGCCAACGTGGTGATATACGATTGTGTGGACGAGCCCTTGGCTTTCAAATTTGCGCCGCCCGCATTGATGGAAATGGAACGGCGCTTGATGGCCAAGGCCGACGTGGTGTTCACCGGCGGCTACAGCCAGTGGGAGGCGAAGCGGCAACTTCACGGCAACGTCCACGCCATGCCGAGCAGCGTCGATGTCGCGCACTTTGCCGCGGCCCGGCAGCCGATTCCCGATCCGGCGGACCAGGCCGAGATCGCTCACCCGCGGCTGGGTTTCTTCGGTGTTATCGACGAGCGTTTCAACATCGATCTGGTGGGGGAACTCGCTGCCCTGCGGCCGGACTGGCAGATCGTGCTGGTCGGGCCGGTGGTCAATATCGATCCGGCCACCTTGCCGCGCCGTCCGAATATTCATTACCTGGGTGCCAAGCAATATGAAGAGTTGCCGGCGCATCTGGCCGGCTGGGACGTGGCGTTGATGCCGTTCGCGCTGAACGAATCCACCCGCTGCATCAGCCCCTCCACGACCCCCGAATACCTGGCGGGCGGTTGCCCGGTGGTATCCACGCCGATCCGTGATGTGGTCAATGGCTACGGTGACAGTGGCGTCGTAGCCATTGCCGATTCACCCCAGGCATTCATCGAGGCGATCCAGGCTGCGCTGGACTTGCGCACGCAGCCAGGCGTGGTCGTGCAGTACGCCGATAAAGCCCTGGAGGGCATGTCCTGGGACAGGACCTGCGCCCAGATCAAGGAGCAGATCGAATGCCAACGATAATCCTCGAGACCCCTGGATGATTCAGTCGACGATGACTGAGCGCACGACCGTTCCAAACGCGATGGAGGTCGCATGGCTGGGCGTAGGGCAAGCGCTGATATTTTTTTTCGAAGGGCTGCATCCAGATCGCTTTTCCACGGGTAGTACAAGGACAGCCTTTGCGCTGTCGAGCTGACTACCTTCTTGGAGAGACCTGATGAATACCCAACGATTGCTCTGCATCATCGGCACCACCGTCGCCATTTCCGGCCTGTCCACGGCCCATGCACAAGCTGATCTGCCTGAAAGCATTCAGGTGCCGGAGGGGCACAAGGTCACGATGCAAACCGTCGGGGTGGGCGAGATTACGTACGAGTGCCGTGACAAGGCCAATGCGGCCGGCCAGACCGAGTGGACCTTCGTCGGGCCCAAGGCGGTGCTCAACGACCGCAGTGGCGCCCAGGTCGGTATGTACTTCGGCCCGCCGGCGACCTGGCAGGCCCAGGACGGCTCCAAGATCACCGGTACGCAGTTGGCGGTGGCTGCATCAAGCCCGGGCAACCTGCCATTCCAGCTGGTCAAGGCCAACCCGGCCGAGGGCAAGGGCTCGATGACCGGTGTCAGCTACATCCAGCGCGTTGCCACCCGAGGGGGCGTAGCGCCCACGAGCGAATGCGCCACCGCCAACAAAGGCATGCGCGAGATCGTCAAATACCAGGCCGATTACATCTTCTGGGCCGCCAAGTGACGCACGTGCAATAGGTCAAAGTCGGCTACGCTGTTTCGATGCGCCCCAGCCGGTTGGCTGGGGTTTTGATTTCTTCTCATTGGCGCAAAACCTTGTCCCTGCCCGAGCCCGTTTTCAACTACGAAGCCTGCCTGATGGCCTGCGCCCGAGGCGAGCAGCAGGCGCTAAGGGATTTGTATGAGCAGGAAAGCAGCCGTTTGCTCGGCGTGGCCAGGCGTATCGCCGGCAATGACGCCCTGGCTGAGGACATCGTGCATGATGCATTCATTCGGATCTGGACCCGTGCGTCGCGCTTCGATCCTGCGCGTGGCTCCGCCCGTGGCTGGATCTTCAGCGTGACCCGGCACCTGGCCCTGAATTTTGTGCGCGACGGTGCGCGCGAGGTGCAGGTCGGCGAGGACCAGGAAATGGTTTTGCATGACGCCTTGTCGCTACAGGACACGCCAGAAACCGATGCATTCGAATATGGATCCCGTACGGGGCGCATCTACCGCTGCCTTGAACAACTGGAGCCGGCGCGGCGCAACTGTATCCTGCACGCTTACGTGGACGGTTATTCCCATGCGCAGATCGCCCTGAAACTCGGGACGCCGCTGGGCACCGTCAAGGCCTGGATCAAACGCAGCCTGACCGCGTTGCGAGCGTGCATGTCATGAGCATTGATTCTCGGAACGAAGACCCGGCTGATCCAGACGAACTGGCGGGTGAATATGTGCTGGGTACGCTATCGGCCACGGAGCGTGTCGAGGTGCAGCGACGGCTCGTTCATGACGCCAGGTTGCGGGAGGCTGTCGACGCTTGGGAGTCGCGTCTGTTCGACTTGACCGAGTTGGCCGACCCCCGCCAACCCACGTCGGCGCTCTGGAAACGTATCGAACGCAGCGTCACGGCCCAGGCGCGACCGACGCCGGTGCTGGGGGGCGATTCCTGGTGGAACCTGATCGCGCTGTGGCGCGGGTTGGCTGGGGCGGGGCTGGTGGCGACACTGACGCTTTGTGCGCTGTTGTGGACCCAGTCCACGGTCCAATCGCCCAGCTTTCTCGTGGTGTTGGTGGCACCGCAGAACCAGGCGCCGGGCTGGGTGATCCAGGCGAGCAACCCCAGCGAGATTCAACTGATCCCCCTCGGCGTAGCGCAAGTGCCCGCCGACAAGGCACTGGAATTCTGGACCAAGGGCGATGGCTGGCAAGGGCCAGTGTCGCTGGGGCTGGTGAAGCCGGGGCAGACGCTTTCGGTGCCGTTGGATCAACTGCCACCGCTGCAGCCCAACCAGCTCTTTGAGCTGACCCTGGAAAACCCCGGGGGCTCGAAAACGGGTGCGCCCACGGGCCCGGTGCAATTCATCGGGCGGGCCGTCAAGGTGATTTGAACGAGGGGGAATGTGCCGCCGCCATCGCGAGGAGGCTCCCTCCTACAGTGGAAAATGGTCGCCGGCCGAAGCCTGGCCGCCTCGGTTCTGATTGATAAAATCCACGAACGCCCGCAACGGCGAGGGCAGGTAGCGGCGGCCGGGGTAGTACAGGAACGGTCCGGTAAAGCGTTGCCACCACGGTTCGAGCACCGGTTCGAGTACGCCGCTGTCGAGGTGGGGTCGCAGCCAATCCTCGAACAAATGGACAATTCCGAGGCCGTCGATCGCCGCCTGCACCGCCAGGTCCATGGCGCCGCCGATGCGCACGATCAACGGGCCGTTCGGCTCGACGCTGATGGTTTCTCCGTCACGTTCATACTCCCAGAGCGGCAAGGCGCCGCTGGGAAACTTGCCGGCCAGGCAAGCGTGCTGAAGCAGATCCCGCGGATGCTCGGGCCGGCCCCGGGCGTCGAGGTACGTCGGTGAGGCCGCGGTGGCGAAGCGCTGCAAGCGCGGGCCGATAGGAATGGCGATCATGTCTTGTTCAAGGCGTTCGTCGTAGCGAATGCCAGCGTCACAGCCGGCCGCGAGCATGTCGACGAAGCTTTCCTCGGTGACCACTTCCAGGCGGATATCCGGGTAGCTTTTCAGAAACGGCGCGACGATCGCGGGCAACACCAACCGGGCGGCGCTGACCGGCACGTTCAACCTGAGGGTGCCCGAGGGGCGGTCGCGAAAATCGTTGACGACGTCCAGCGCGGATTCGACCTCGCCCAAGGCCGGCACGATGCGTTCCATCAACCGAGCGCCGGCCTCGGTCGGCACCACGCTGCGTGTGGTGCGGTTGAGCAGGCGCACGCCGAGCCGGCTTTCGATCCGTCGTACGGCGTCGCTGAGGCTGGAGGCGGATTTGCCGCTGAGCCGCGCACCTTCCCGAAACCCTCCCGCATTCACCACCGCCACGAAGGACAGCAAGTCCTGGATATCCGTCGCCATTGTTCTCTCCGCCGTACAACCCGTTCGGATTGCACCCGATTATCAGTGGAGTGGTCAACGCCTATAGTCGGCCCACGCACATTTAATCCAAGGGGTACGAAATGAGCAGGGCAGACACCGCAGGGAATTTTCAACTGGGCGATCGTACGGTCAAGCGCATGGGCTATGGCGCGATGCAACTGGCGGGGCCCCAGGTCTTCGGGCCGCCCAAGGACCCGGCGGCGGCCATCGCCGTGCTGCGCGAAGCGGTGGCGGCGGGCGTCAATCATATCGACACCGCCGATTTCTACGGGCCCCACGTCACCAACCGGCTGATTCGTGAAGCCTTGCACCCTTACGCCGAGGATCTGGTCATCGTGACCAAGGTCGGCGCCGTTCGTGGTGCCGACGCCTCATGGAACCCGGCTCACAGCCCGGCCGAGCTGACCCGCGCGGTCCAAGACAACCTGCGTAACCTCGGAGTGGATGTCTTGGAGGTGGTCAATCTGCGAGTCTGGGGAGACATGCATTCGCCCACCGAAGATTCCATCGAGCAATCCTTCACGGCGTTGGCAGAGCTGCAGCAAAAAGGCTTGGTCCGCCACTTGGGCCTGAGCAACGTCACAGCGTCCCAAGTCCGAGAGGCCCAAGGCATCGCGAAGGTGGCCTGCGTGCAGAACCACTACAACCTGACTCACCGCAACGACGAACAACTGATCGCCGACCTGGATAGACAGGGCATCGCCTACGTGCCGTTCTTTCCGTTGGGTGGGTTTACCCCGCTGCAATCGCAAACCCTTTCGAGCGTAGCGGCGCGCCTGGACGCCTCACCGCTGTGCGTCGCGCTGGCGTGGCTGCTGCAACGTGCGCCGAATATCTTGCTGATCCCCGGTACGTCATCCGTGGCGCACCTGCGGGAAAATCTCTCGGCGAGTGAGCTGAGGATCCCTCCGCAGATGCTGGCCGAGTTGGACGGGTTGGTTCACTGAAGACGCGCGCCGGCGATCATGGCGCGCGGGTAAATGGCTGACATCCGTGGCGAGGGAGCTTGCTCCCGCTGGGCTGCGCAGCAGACCCAAGATTGTGCGATTGCTGCGCAATCGAGCGGGAGCAAGCTCCCTCGCCACGGATACTTCAGACAGGCTGTGTCGAGATCTAGCCGTCGCTTTTTTCCGTCTCGTTTCGATGATGTTCAGGCCAGCTATCGACCGGATGCGCGCGGTCCTCGTTGAACATTTCCGTGAGCAGCGCGTTGGCGCGCCGGTAGGCGTCGTGCCGGAACTTGAGGTCGTCTTCCGGCTGGGCGACGATCTCCTCGAGCATCTGCAGGTTGAGGCGCCGGAACTGATCGGCGCGCTCTCGCGCCTCATACGCCCCGACGCCCATTTGCACCAAGGCGCTGCGTCCCATTGCCAGCGCGCTTTCGAATGTTTCCCGCTCGGCGCTTTCCACGCCCAGTTGCCGCAGGGTGATCAGGTGTGCCATGTCCCGCGCCCGCACGATCAGTTTCAACGCGGGGAAATGCTCCTGGGCCATCCGGGTCAGCGTCAGGTTGTCGTGCTGATCGTCTATCGCATTGATCAGCACCACCGCCTGGGCCGCCCCGGCCGCATGGAGCAGATCCAGGCGCGTGGCGTCGCCGTAGAATACCTTCACGCCGAACTTGCGCAGCGTCTCGATGTTGTCGGGGTCATGGTCGAGAACCACCACCTCGACGCCGCAGGACATCAGCAAGCGGCCGGCTATCTGCCCGAAACGACCGAAGCCGGCAATGATCACCCGTGGGTTCTGCTGGTCGACGAGGTCGGATTCCTGGCTGTTTTTCCTGGTGGCCGACTCCACCCCGTCCAGCAGCAGGATCAGCAGCGGCGTCAGGCACATGGAGAGCGCGACCGCCAGCGTCAGGCTCTTGCCCCACTGGTCGGTAAGGATGCCGGCGAGCGTCGCGGCGCCGAACACCACGAAAGCGAATTCGCTGCCCTGGCCGAGCAGCACCGCTTGCCAGGAGCGTTGGCCGGCGGGGACGTTCAAGAAGCGGCTGACGGTCTTGATCACCAGCAGCTTGATCAGGATGAAACCCAGGGTCAGGGTGATGACTTTCAGCGGTGCATCGATCAGCGTGCCGAAGTCGATCGACATGCCGACGCCAATGAAGAACAGCCCCAGCAGCAGGCCCTTGAATGGCTCGATGTCGCTTTCCAGGGCATGGCGATATTCCGAGCTTGCCAGTAGCACACCGGCGAGAAATGCGCCCATGGCCATCGACAGCCCGGCTTCTTCGAGGAGAAAACCGAAACCGAACACCAGGAACAGCGCCACGGCACTGAAGATCTCCCGCAGGCCCGAGCGCGCGGCGAAGCGCAGCAGCGGTCGCGTCACGTAGCGCCCCAGCAGCACGACGACGCTGATGGCGGCGACGATCTTCATGATCGACAGCGCCAGGGCCATGCCCGACGGTGTTTGGCCGTGGGCCGACAACAAGGGGATCATGGCAACCAGGGGAATGGCCGCGATGTCCTGGAACAACAGCACCGCGAAACTGCTTCGTCCGACGGCGGTGGCGGTCAGGTTGCGTTCGCTCATTGCCTGCATGGCGATGGCCGTGGAGGACAGGCTCAAGGTCAGGCCGACCAGCAGCGCCGCCGTCCAGTTCAGGCCCAACGCCGCACAGAACGCGGCGATGGCACCGCCGCAGGCCAACATCTGCAAGGCACCACCGCCGAATACCATCCGGCGTAGCGCCCACAGGCGTTTGGGATCGAGCTCAAGGCCGATGATAAACAGCATCAGGACGACGCCGATTTCGGCGAACTCCAGGATGGCCTTCACATCGGTGATGAGCTTCAGGCCCCACGGGCCGATCACGCACCCGGCCAACAAATAGCCGAGCACCGGGCCCAGGCCGAAGCGCACGGCAATCGGTACGATCAGCGTCGCCGAGGCCAGGTAGATGAGCATCTCAATCAGGCTGTGCGTCTCCATCTCAAGCTTCCTTCCAGGCGGCCAGGCGAGCGCCGTAATGTTCGATTTGTGCCCGTTGAACCTCGGACTCGGCGGCATACGCGCCGTGCACGGCGACTGGTTCGAGCCAGCGCATGTGGCAGTAGAGGGCGGTGGCGTGGAGCGGCTGGGCCAGCGCTGAAAAGTCCGGGAACGCACCGATCTGGAAATGCTCTCGTTCGCCACCGGTGGACACGGCCCACAACAGGCCCTTGCCGTTGAGGGCCGTGGCGCCTTTGCCATAGGCCCAGCCATGGGTGAAGACTTTGTCGATCCACAATTTCAAGAGGGGCGGCATGCTGTACCAGTACATCGGGTGCTGCAGGACGATCAGGTCAGCCTGCTCGGCAGCGTGCTGTTCCGCCTCGACGTCGATGTTGAAGTCCGGGTAGAGATCGTATAGCGACCGTATGACCACGTCCGGATTGGCAGACGCCCGCTTGAGCATCTGCTGGTTGACCCGCGACTGGTCGGGGTAGGGATGGGCGTAAACGATCAGGATCATCGGGGCGGTTCCGTGCGACAGGGCCAGGTCAAAAGGCCGGACATCCTACCGAGGAAGGCGCTTGTTGTTTAGGACATTGTTTGCGTCGCGCCTCGTCCGGCTCAATTGAGCGGCAGCGAGACCCTGACTTCCAGTCCACCGCCCCGGCGATTCCGGAGGACCAGCGTCCCGCCATGCTCCAGCACCGTCGCCCGCGCCGCCGACAGGCCCAGGCCGACGCCACCGGTGTTCTTGTTGCGTGATCCTTCAATGCGAAAGAAGGGCGCGAATACCTGCTCCTGATATTGGGGCGCTATGCCCGGCCCACGATCGACGATGCGAATTTCGACGCAGTCGGCATAGGTTTTCAGTCGTACACCCGGTTCGCTGCCATATTTGGCCGCGTTGTCGATGAGGTTGGTCAGCGCGCGCTTGATCCCGATGGGCCGGCCGACATACACGAACCGCTGGGCGCCTTCGAAGGACACCGCGGTGCCCGCGTCCCTGAAGTCGTCGACGACGGTGTGCAACAGTTCCGCCAGGTCGAACGCCGTGGCGTGTTCGAGGCGCGCTTCATCGCGGAAGAATTCCAGCGCGGCGTTGACCATCGCCTGCATCTCGTCGACGTCCCGAAATAGCCTCGATTGCTGTTCGGCATCCTCGATGAATTCGCCGCGCAGGCGCATGCGGGTCAGGGGGGCTCGCAAGTCATGGGAAATAGCCGCGAGCATTTGCGTGCGATCCTGGACGAAGTGCTTGAGCTGGGCCTGCATGGCGTTGAACGCCAGGATTGCCTGGCGAATCTCGAAGGGGCCGACCACCGGGATGGGCGGTGCCCGGAAATCCACGCCGAAGCGCCGGGCCCCCTCGGCAAAGCGTTCCAGCGGCGTCGCGAGGTGTCGCGTGGCGATCAGGGCGACGATCAGCGTCGACAGCATGATCAACCCGATGATGATCAGGTTGCGGGCCCATTCCCCCAGGCCCCAACTGCGCGAGGTCACGGAGAAGATCACCCAGGAGTGGTCCGTCAGCTCGATGATCACCACGTAGCGCCTGGCGGGGTCGTCGGCGGGCCAGTCCCCCGGTTCGTAGGCTTCGATCCGGGCATCGGGCCTGCCCAGTTGTTCATGCAGGAAAGCCGAGCCTTCGCTGAACTCGGGATCTTCGATGACTGGTAGCCGCGCCTCCTCATGGCTCTGCAACCATTGCACGCTGAACCCCGTATCGCTGGCGGCCCGGGCCAGTTCGTGCCGTTGCCCCGCAGGGACCGAGTCGATAATGCGGGTGACCGCTGCGGCCTTGTCCATCAGGCCGGTCTCCATGAGGGGAGGGCGCGCCCAAGCGCCGGCCAGCACGCTGAACAGTTCGTTGAGGGCCAGTAACGTCAGCATCGACACCATCGTGGTCAGGGCGATCCAGCGCGCCACGGTGTCCCGTGACCGAGGCACGCTCGCCCGCCCGCGGGTCATCGCTTCACCACGTGGGGACTGAACAGGTAGCCGCTGTTGCGCACAGTGCGGATCATCGACGGCCCGGTCACGTCGCTCTCCAGTTTGCGCCGTAAACGGCTGACCTGGACATCGATGCTGCGGTCAAACGCATCGAAGGTCTCGCCACGGGCCATATCCAGCAACTGCTGGCGGGTGAGCACCCGGCGTGGATGTTCGGCGAAGACCAACAGCAATTCGAATTCACCGGCGGACAGCGGAATCATGACCTTGTCGGGCGAACGCAATTCGCGACGGGTGACGTCCAATTGCCAACCTTCGAATTCCAGGGTTGGCCGGGCGAGGTCACCCAGGCTACCCCTGGCTTCACCGGTGCGCCGCAGGACGGCGCGCACTCGCGCCAGCAGCTCGCGGGCGTCGAAAGGCTTGGTCAGGTAGTCGTCGGCACCCATTTCAAGGCCGACGACACGGTCGCTCAATTCGCCCATGGCGGTGAGCATGATGATCCCGACCCGGTGCTCGGAGCGCAGGCGCTGGCAGAGCACCAGCCCGTTGTCGCCCGGCAGCATCACATCGAGGATGATCAGGTCCGGTTGCCGGCGCTCCACCGCCTGCCACAGGGCGTTACCGTCGGCGGCGACTTCGACGCTATAGCCATGTTGCTCGAGGAACTTGCGCAGGAGGGCGAGGACTTCGAGGTCATCGTCCACCAGTAGTAAATGGCTCACGGGGGTCACGTCGGGCAATGAATACGGGGTGCAATACTAGGGTCAATCCGGGGCGGCGTCATATATTTCAATACGGAAACAAAGCTGCCGGCGCGCAATATTCCGGAAATCTGAGGGCAAGAAAACAGCGGCAGGATTGCGTGGATTCCAGTTGGTTAGACGATGGCAAACGGAACCTGTGGCGAGGGGATAAATCCCCTCGCCACAGAAACCTTGTCGTTGGCCGATTGGTATCGTCTCCATCCCTCCCCGAGATAGCCTTGTATGCCGATCACCAAACCCGCGCCGTTGCTTGTTCGTTCCACCGTCATCGTTGCGCTGGCGGCAATTGCCAGCGGTTGCACCAGTACGCCCCCTGCCAAGCCGGGCAGTTGCAAAAGTGTTCCCTACGCCGTGCATGATCCGGCCGAGCCGGTGAACCGTGGCATCTTCGCCTTCAACCGGACCGTGGACGATTACGCCCTGGCCCCCATTGCCCGTGGCTATCGCAAACTACCGGACATGTTCCAGACCGGCGTACACAACTTCGTCGCCAACTTCGGCGAGCCCAAGGTATTTATCAACGATTTGCTGCAAGGCAATGGGCAGCGTTCGGTCACGACCCTCGGGCGCTTCGTCATCAACAGCACGGTGGGCATCGTCGGGCTGATCGACGTGTCGGGCAAGATGGGCATTGCGCGCCACGAGTCGGATTTCGGCCAGACGTTCGGTGTCTGGGACATCGCCCCCGGACCGATCGTCGAACTGCCGCTGCTGGGCACCGCCAACCTGAGGGACGCGACCGGCAAGGTGGTGAGCTTCGTGGTGGACCCCTTCGGCGATAACAGCGATACCGTCCAGACCCTGAGCACGATCAAGACCGTGGGCGGGGTCGTCGATGGCCGCGCCGAGGCGTTGCCGCTCACCGATCAGTTGCACAAGCAACCGGACTATTACGTGGCGCTGCGCGACGCCATTGCGCAACGACGAGCCGATTTTGTCGCCGATGGCAAACTGGGCGCCGTCCAGGACGAACCGCAATGCCCGCAGGGTGGTGGCACCGATGAATAGCCAGGCGCTGGTCCTGCATCGGCGGGTGAAAACCATTGACCAAAGCACGCTGCATTGCCGCGAACTCGAATTGCGGCTCGCCGAGGATGGCCAGCACGTGCTGCTCAGCCGCTACCTCGAATGGTATGACCCGCAACAACCGAGCCTGTGCGCAACCCAGCACTATCGCGTGCCCTTGGCGAGCATGATTCGCTGGATGATCAACAACGGCGAGCAGGGCAGCGCGCCGTGACGATGAGTGACGTGCCCGGCGTGGTACCGACGCCGGGAAGCTGAAACATTTTTTCATAATTCCAACCTGATTCTGGTTGTACGATGTCGTACGAAATATGGTCGACTGTTTCCGTTCCTCACAAAAAAAACAACGGAGACTCCATCCATGTCGAGCATTCCTTCGGCCGAGGGCCAAGCCGTGGCCCCTGCGCAGAGCCGCTTCGTACGTCTCTTGAAGCTTCTTGGCCCTGGTATCATCGCGGTACTGTCCTGGCTGGGCGCCGGCGACCTCATCACTTCCTCCGTGGCCGGCGCGAACTATGGCTATGCAATGATGTGGGTGCTGGCGGTTTCCCTGCTGCTGCGATACCTGATCGTCAACATCATCGCGCGCTTCCAGCTCTGCAATAACCAGGGCATGACCATCCTCCAGGGCTACGCCCAGCTCAATCCGTTCTTCGCCTGGTTCCTGCTGGGGTACGCGCTGCTCATGGGGCATCTGATGAATGCCTACATGATCAAGGGCGCGGGTGAGGCCCTGGCGATGTTGCTCAAGACCGAGTACCCACTGCTCTGTTCGGTAGCGGTAGTGTTGGCGGTGTGGATGCTCGTCGGGCGCAATATCTACTCGATGATCGAAGGCGTGATGAAGGCGCTGTTGGCGATCATGACCTTGGCCTTCCTGGCCCTGGCGGTCATGTCCGGCCCGGATGTCGCCGGGATCGTCAAAGGCACCATCGGCTTCAGCATTCCACCCGACGAAGGCGTGCACGGTGCGCTGCTGGTGGCGGTCTCGGTGATCGGCGCGGTAGCGGGTTCCATTGCCAACTTCGTCCACCCTTATGTCATGCGCCAGAAAGGCTGGGTTGGCCCTGAGCACAAGCGCATCCAGCGCAACGACCTGTTGTTTGCGGTGTTCGTCGGGATCGTCATCAACCTCGCGATCTGGATCGTCGGCGCGGAGATCCTTCGGCCAAACGGTATCGAGGTGAAAACCCTGGGCGACCTGGGCAAAGCCCTGGAGATGTTCTTCGGCTCGATCGGTTGGTACGTGTTTTTCATCGGCGTGTTCGCCACGCTGTTCGCCAGTATTTCCGGCAAGACCACGGCGTTCCCGATGTTGATCACCGACGCCTTCCAGCACGTGCGGCCCGAGCGTCGCGAGCGCTATGGCAAGGAGTTCCACCGCGACCCGATGCACAAGTGGTTCATGCTCTTCATCCTCGTCACGCCATTGATCTGGTCGCTGCCGGGCATGCCGGATTTCGTGACCCTGACCATCGGTGTCAACGCGCTGAACATTGTCGGCCTGCCGGTGATTTCCCTGGGCCTGCTGATCATGTCGAACCAGAAGTCCCTGCTGGGCAAGGAATACCGCAACAACCTGTTCGAGAACATCGCGCTGGTGTTCGCGACCGGCCTGGCGTTGTGGGTGGCGTTCCAACTGGGTGTCGATCTGTTCACCTGAGTCTGGGTCATTGACCTCCGGAGGGGCTGCTAGACTTGACGGTCCAGTCCCTTTCGGAGAATCCGGATGAACAATAAGAACAGGATTTGCCTCTGGTACGACGGCGACGCCCAGGACGCCGCGCAGTTCTACGCCAAGACCTTTCCCGACAGCGCGGTGAACGCCATCCATCATGCACCGGGCGATTACCCGTCAGGCAACCAGGGCGATGTGATCACCGTGGATTTCACGGTGATCGGCATCCCTTGCATTGGCTTGAATGGCGGTGCGATGTTCAAGCACAGCGAGGCTTTTTCCTTCCAGGTCACAACCGACGACCAGGCCGAAACGGATCGCCTGTGGCACGCGATCATCGACAACGGCGGCCAGGCGAGCGCTTGCGGCTGGTGCAAGGACAAGTGGGGTGTGTCGTGGCAGATCAGCCCTCGGGTGTTGATCGAGGCGATCACCAGCCCCGACAAAGCCGCCGCCAAGCGCGCCTTCGAGGCCATGATGACCATGACCAGGATCGACATTGCGGCGATCGAGGCGGCAGTGAAGGGATAGTCAGTTTCTGGTTCCAGGCAACCTGGCAATCACCTTGATCTCGAACTGAAAACCATACAGCCACGTCACGCCCACCGCCGTCAGCGTTGGGTGCGGCGCGTTACCCCAGAACTCCGGCACCACGCTCCAGACCCGTTCGAATATCGATTCCGGATCAACCATGAAGACGGTCACGTCAATCACATCATCGAAGCTGCAATCAGCGGCGGCGAGTATGGCTTGCAGGTTGGTGAAGGCGCGGCGCACCTGGTCTTCAAGCACGGGCTCGGGCGAGCCGTCCTCGCGGCTGCCGACCTGTCCGGATACGAACAGCAAGCCGTTGGAACGAATCGCCGGCGAATAGCGGTTGCGCTCATAAAGTGCCTGGCGTCCGGGTGGGAAAACGACGTCACGCTGTGTCATGGGGTGTCTCCATCAATGGGGCCGCAAGCGGCCGGAAATCTGTGATGAAAGAACTCTAGGGGCTTGTGCTTGGGCGATAAACGGGCAAGCTTGGCGTTCACTGTTTGTCAAACCCAAACAATCCGAGGCGCAAATGGATCGTTTCGACGCGATGCAAGCGTTCGTACGTGTCGTCGAGGCGGGCAGTTTCACCAAGGCCGCCGAGACCCTGCACATGAGCAAAACCACCGTGACCCAGCTGGTGCAACAGCTCGAAGCGCGGCTGCGGGTCAAGTTGCTCAACCGCACGACCCGCAAGGTCAATGTCACGGCGGACGGCGCGGCCTTCTACGAGCGGGCGATTCGCCTGCTGGCCGACCTGGACGACGCCGAGACCAGCCTGTCCGGCGCCCAGGCGCAACCGCGAGGGCGGTTGCGGGTCGATGTGCCGAGCCCGCTGGCGGCGCTGATCCTGATCCCGGCGTTGCCTGCCTTCTACGAGCGTTACCCGGACATTCAGATCGACATGGGCGTGAGCGACCGCATCGTCGACATGATCGATGAAAACGTCGACTGCGTGGTTCGCGGCGGCGAGCTGACGGACCAATCGCTGATCGCCCGGCGCGTCGGCGACCTGGCCCTTGGCGTCTTCGCCGCGCCGAGCTACCTGGCGCGCCTGGGCACCCCGGCTCATCCCCGCGAGCTGGAGGATTCCCAGCATCGCGTCGTCGGTTTCCTCTGGGCACGCACCGGCAAAGCCTTGCCCTATGCCATGCACAGACAGGACGAACACCTCCACATCAAGGGGCGTTACGCGCTTGCCATCGACGATGGCAATGCCTATCTGGCCGCCGGCCTGGCGGGGCTCGGGGTACTCTGGCTGCCCACCTACATGTCGCGGATTCACCAGGCCCAGGGTGCGTTGGTGCCGTTGTTCGAAGACTGGCACCTGGAGTCGATGCCGATGTACGTGGCGTACCCGCCGAACCGGCATATCAGTGCCAAGTTGCGGGTGTTCATCGACTGGGTGGTGGAGCTGATGGCGCAACATGCGCCTATCCTTGATCGACACGCCTCATGACATTTTTCTCGATTGCAGAGGAGAAAAACGATGGAACGATTCACCGGCGGCTGCCTATGCGGAAACGTTCGCCTTGAAGCCTCCGGCCGCCCTTACCGGGTCGGCCTTTGCCACTGCCTGGATTGCCGCAAGCACCATGGCGCGTTGTTTTTCGCGGCGGCTGTGTTCCCCCGGGACGCGGTGACTGTTACGGGCGAAACCCGGGACTATGCCGGACGCTTTTTCTGCCCCAACTGCGGCTCGTCGCTGTTCGCCCGCAGCGGTGACGAAATCGAAGTGCACCTCGGCGCACTCGACGCCCCCGACCAACTGAAGCCCACCTACGAATGCTGGACCGTGCGCCGCGAGTCCTGGCTGCCGGCGTTTGCGTTGGCGCGGCGGTATGAGCGTGATCGCGAGGGCAGTGGGCGGTCAGAGGAGTAAGACCTGCGAGGCGATCAGGCCGGTTCGCCTATGCACCACCATTGGACTGTGACGTTGTTTTCCGGGTGGACTACGTTACGTCCGTGCTCAATGAAATGCGGTGGGACGTGCAGCGCCAACTTGTCGCTGATCCGTTGCGGCGCCAGCGCGTTCGCGTTGCTGAGAAAACCCAGGTAGTAGTCCTGGTCATAGAAAATGGTGACTTCACTTTCATAAAGCCACGGCCACGTCAGCAGGCAGGCGACGCGGTAATAACCTTCGGAGCGGTCAGCCGCCCGGGATATGTGGGCCGCAGCCTCAAGCAACTGCTGGACGCAGAACGCCTGGACTTCGATCCGGGCTTGATCGCCTTCGACCAGCAGTTCGTGGACCGGGATTTTCCAGTTCGAATATCGGTAATTCCCCTCCCTTGGATAGAAATTGCCTTCAAAACTCGCCGCCCATCGCTCGATTGAGCGAAGGCGGCGATGCAGGCCCCTGAGTGGTTTCCCGTTGACGCTGATTTGCCGCATTGATGTGTCCTGCCAAATGAGGCCGGCCATTCTCCGGGCTCCAATGCGGCAATCCAAGGATAACGCTGGTCAATTCGGTTTCATTTGATGCCAGCGATACCTGACGTTACCGAGGCGTCGCCCTTAGCCTCAATAGCGCCCGCGCCCGGCGGGCGGTGCACAAGGTTTGGATTTGCTGGCGCAGCCAGCGCACATCATGGCGGCGCGGTGTCGGCACGCGCCTGGGCTTGGTCCGGCCGACCAGCTCGGTGAAGATCTGGACGAACGAGGCCGGGTCACCGATGCCCTTGAGCTTGCGGCGCAGCTTCCCGTCTTTATAGAACAACACAGTGGGCGTGCCGGTGACCTCCGGGTGCCGGGGCGATTGATCGGTGCTGAGTTTGTAGATCACGGCCCGAGTCTTGAAGGTCTCGGCGACTTTACAGAACAGCGGATCGGCCATCCCGCAGGCGTAGCAATGCGGGTGGCCGAAATAGAAGACCACCGGACGCCAGGTCTTGAGGACTTTGCGGTAATCGACTGATGAGATGAACTGGGTGACGGTGGAGTCCATGCGGCGGCCCCCATTGACTAACCAAGCAGCGACCTGGAAGAAGACCGCCAAAATGCCACGAGGGCAGCCATTTAGACCTATCGATATTCCAGTCTCAGATCGTCAAAAAATGAGCCCAACTTTCCGGTTTGGCCGTCATTTCCCTCCAGTTTGACCGTAATGCTGTTCGTGTCGTCTGGGGCTGCAAAAAGAAAGGTCTCAGCAGTCCAATCCTGATTTCCGCTAACGGATAGACTTTTTTCCGCTCCTGAAGGATTTGCCACTAAAGTCGCTTTTGCAGCAGACCCGCTTGCTGTCTTCATTTTCACCGAGAAGCGAAACTCCCCCGTCGAAGCGACATTTACGGTTTGAAAGGCAGAACTTCCCAGTTCCATTGCGCACATATTTTTTCTGAATTCTACGTTTCCTTCTGTCGTCCAGTGCTGCGCTCCGTCGCTGAAATCGCCGTTGAGTAACAGGTTCGTTGTTTTAGCTTTAAGTGACATGAGAACACTCCTTATTGATTGAGAGTTCCGACGACAGGGAACCGCTTTCTTCGTCTGAACGGGTCCATTCGAACCGGCAAGCAGCCAAGGCACAACTGTCAGGTTTGACAGTGGTGCAGGTGTTTCCGACCGAAGGCTGTGTATTGCTTCGCGGGACATTGGGTGTGTGCGCCGAAAAGTGGCGTTGCGACTCACGCTGTGGCCTGCGGTAGCGCCAGGAGGGTTCGTGCCACTCTCAAATAATTCGATATGAAAACTAACTTCATGAATCCCCAAGGGTTTTGACAAAACGCATTTAGCTGGCACACTTTCTGCTGTCTATTCCGTTGTTACATACCATGTTCCGGTATAGCGGAATAAACTCACTCTGGAGTGCTTGCCATGCAATGCCGACCTTCCTTGTTCAAAGCGTGTGTTTTTCTCTTCGCGGCCACGACGGCTGCCATGGGTGTCGCCCAGGCGGCCGATAGCAAGCTGGACAGCGTGCTGCAACGCGGGAAATTGATCGTGGGCACGGGCAGTACCAATGCGCCGTGGCACTTCCAGGGAGCGGATGGCAAGTTGCAGGGGTTTGATATCGACATCGCCCGAATGGTCGCCAAGGGCCTGTTCAACGATCCCGAGAAAGTCGAGTTCGTGGTGCAGTCTTCCGATGCGCGCATTCCCAACCTGCTGACCGACAAGGTCGACATGAGCTGCCAATTCATCACCGTCACCGCCAGTCGCGCCCAGCAGGTGGCGTTTACCTTGCCGTACTACCGTGAAGGCGTGGGTCTGCTGTTGCCGGCCAACAGCAAGTACAAGGAAATCGAAGACCTCAAGGCCGCAGATGATGACGTCACCGTGGCCGTGCTGCAGAACGTCTACGCCGAGGAGCTGGTGCACCAGGCGCTGCCCAAGGCCAAGGTCGACCAGTACGACAGCGTCGACCTGATGTACCAGGCCGTGAACTCCGGCCGCGCCGATGCCGCCGCCACCGACCAGTCCTCGGTCAAATACCTGATGGTGCAGAACCCTGGACGCTACCGCAGCCCGGCCTACGCCTGGAGCCCGCAAACCTACGCCTGTGCGGTCAAGCGCGGCGACCAGGACTGGCTGAACTTCGTCAACACCACCCTGCATGAGGCCATGACCGGCGTGGAATTCCCGACCTACGCGGCGTCGTTCAAGCAGTGGTTCGGCGTCGACCTGCCGTCGCCGGCGATCGGTTTCCCTGTTGAGTTCAAATGATCCCGTGAGCCCGGGGCGCCCATTGAGGGCGCTCCGTCGAAGGTGCTGCCGACCATGAATTATCAGTTGAACTTTGCCGCCGTCTGGCGCGATTTCGACACGCTGCTGGCGGGGCTGGGCCTGGGGCTTTCCCTGGCGCTGGTATCGATCGCCATCGGGTGCGTGATCGGCCTGGCGATGGCGTTCGCGCTGCTCAGCAAACATCGCATGCTGCGGGTGCTGGCTTCGGTGTATGTCACGGTGATCCGCAATACGCCGATCCTGGTGCTGATCCTGTTGATCTACTTCGCCTTGCCAAGCCTGGGCATTCGCCTGGACAAGCTGCCGTCGTTCGTCATCACGCTGTCGCTGTACGCCGGGGCCTACCTGACCGAAGTGTTTCGCGGTGGGCTGCTGAGCATCCACAAGGGCCAGCGTGAAGCCGGGCTGGCAATCGGCCTGGGTGAGTGGCAGGTCAAGGCCTACGTCACCGTGCCGGTGATGCTGCGCAACGTGTTGCCGGCCTTGTCGAACAACTTCATTTCGCTGTTCAAGGACACCTCCCTGGCGGCGGCGATTGCCGTGCCTGAGCTGACCTATTACGCCCGCAAAATCAACGTGGAGAGCTACCGGGTCATCGAAACCTGGTTGGTGACCACGGCCCTGTATGTCGCGGCCTGCTACCTCATTGCCATGCTGCTGCGGTATTTCGAGCAGCGTTTGGCGATCCGCCGTTAGGAGTTTCCCATGTACGAATCCCCCAGTTGGTTGCATGAGTTGTGGATCGCCCGGGACGCGTTGTGGAGCGGGTTTTTGACCAGCGTGCAAAGTTCGGTGCTGGCGATTGTGCTGGGCACCTTGATCGGTGTTGTCGCCGGATTGGCCCTGACATACGGGCGAGTCTGGATGCGCGCGCCGTTTCGTTTCTATGTCGACCTGATTCGCGGAACACCGGTGTTCGTGCTGGTGCTGGCCTGCTTCTACATGGCCCCGGCCCTGGGCTGGAAGATCGGTGCGTTCCAGGCCGGCGTGCTGGGCCTTACGCTGTTCTGCGGCTCCCACGTGGCCGAGATCGTGCGCGGCGCCTTGCAGGCGTTGCCCCGTGGGCAGATGGAAGCGAGCCAGGCCATCGGCCTGACGTTCTACCAGGCGCTGGGTTACGTGCTGTTGCCCCAGGCGCTGCGGCAGATCCTGCCAACCTGGGTCAATTCCTCCACCGAAATCGTCAAGGCCTCGACCTTGCTGTCGGTGATCGGCGTCGCCGAGCTGCTGCTCAGCACCCAGCAGGTCATCGCCCGGAATTTCATGACCCTGGAGTTCTACCTGTTCGCCGGGTTTCTCTTTTTCATCATCAACTACGCCATCGAGTTGCTCGGGCGGCGCATTGAAAAGCGGGTGGCCTTGCCATGACTGACGTTTCCCTCAACAACGCCCAACCGCTGCTGGACATTCGCGGCCTGCGCAAACAATACGGCCCGCTGGAAGTGCTCAAGGGCGTGGACCTGAGCATGCAGCGCGGCAATGTGGTCACGCTGATCGGTTCCAGTGGCTCGGGCAAGACCACGCTGCTGCGTTGCGTGAACATGCTGGAAGAGTTCCAGGGCGGCCGGATCGTGCTCGACGGCGAGTCCATCGGTTATGACGAGGTGGACGGCAAGCGTGTGCGTCACCCTGAGAAAGTCATCGCCCGGCACCGGGCAATGACCGGGATGGCCTTCCAGCAATTCAATCTGTTCCCGCACCTGACCGCGTTGCAGAACGTCACCTTGGGCCTGCTCAAGGTGAAAAAACTGCCGAAGGACGAAGCCGTCGCCCTGGCCGAAAAATGGCTGGAGCGGGTTGGCCTGCTGGAACGGCGCGATCACTTTCCCGGTCAGTTGTCCGGCGGCCAGCAGCAGCGCGTGGCGATTGCCCGGGCGATTGCGATGAACCCGAGCCTGATGCTGTTTGACGAAGTGACATCTGCGCTCGATCCGGAACTGGTCGGCGAGGTTTTGAATGTGATCAAGGGCCTGGCCGAAGACGGCATGACCATGCTGCTGGTGACCCATGAGATGCGCTTTGCCTTCGAGGTCTCGGACAAGATTGTCTTCATGAACCAGGGCCGCATCGAAGAGCAGGGACCGCCGAAGGAACTGTTCGAGCGACCGCAATCGCCGCGCCTGGCGGAATTCCTCAAGAACACTCGTTTTTAATTGTCCACTCAACAAGGAGATACCCATGAGCATTACGCGCTACGGCACCGGCAGCACCGCAGGTGGCGGCCAGCCTCGGCCCTTCGCCCGCGCCGTGGAGGCCGATGGCTGGCTGCACGTGTCCGGCCAGGTGCCGGCAGTGAACGGCGAAATCATCGTTGGTGGCATCGTCGAACAGACCCACCAGACCATGAAGAACCTGATCGCCATTCTTGAAGAAGCCGGTTATGGCCTGGAAGACGTCGTGCGCTGCGGTGTCTGGCTGGAAGACCCGCGGGACTTCTGGAGTTTCAACAAGGTCTTCGGTGAATATTTCAGCCCGGAAAACGCCCCGGCCCGGGCCTGTGTGCAGGCGAGCATGATGGTCGATTGCAAGGTCGAGATCGATTGTGTGGCCTACAAGAAAAAAGGCTGAGCACGCTGTTGTGGCGAGGTCGCTTTACGTGGCGAGGGAGCTTGCTCCCGCTGGCCTGCGCAGCAGGCCCATTCTTTGCGACTGCTGCGCAGTCGAGCGGGAGCAAGCTCCCTCGCCACAATAAAGATACGTGCGACTATGTGTGAAAATCAGGAATCATAGACATGACCGAAGACACCATCAAACGCCGGGCCCGGGGATTGGATCGGGCGTTCGATATCCTCGATTTCCTCAAGGAAATCGGCCAGCCGCTGCGGCCGAACGATATCGCCAGCGGCATCGGCAGCCCCAAGTCCACGGTCTATGAACTGGTGGCGTCGCTGCTGGAGCGGCGCATCCTGGAGCCGGTGGGCAAGGACGGCCACGTGTATCTGGGTCGCCAATTGTATTTCCTCGGCCAGGCGCACCTGCGGCATTTCGACCTGAGTCGCGAGGCTGACCAGGCCTTGCAGGACATTGTGCGCCAGACCCGGGAAACGGCGCAGATGTGCCTGCTCAACGGGCGCAAATACACGGTCGCGCTGATGAAGGAAGGCGAGCGGCACTTCCGCATTTCCTCGGACATCGGTGAAAACGCGCCGATTCCCTGGACCGCGTCCGGACGCCTGCTGCTGGCGCATTTGAGCGACCAGCAAATCGTCGACTTGATCGACCCTGACGACTTCATCCTGCCGGACGGCGAGCGCCTGTCCCTGGAGCAATTTCTCAAGGAAATCCGCCAGGCCGGTCTCGACGGGTTTTTCTCGTTCGACAGCGTTGCCGACACTTTCACCCACTGCTTCGCCGCACCGGTCAAAGACCCCAGCGGCGTGGCCATCGCGACCCTGTGCATCGTCGCCCCCAGAGCGGACGCCAAGAACAATTACGCCGACTACCGCCGGGTGCTGATCGAAAGCGCCAACAACCTGGCCCGTCGCATCAACGAATAGACAGCCGTGGCTGTATGAGGAGTTCGAACATGTCTTCTGCCATTGAAAACACGGGCGTCGAGAAGGGCGCCGCTGCCGTGGGCGCCCATTTGCTGCGGGACGTCAGCCTGCCGGCGCTGGTGCTGCATCGCGGCGCGCTGGAACACAACATCCGCTGGATGCAGAAATTCGTCAGTGACAGCGGTGCCGAGCTGGCGCCCCACGGCAAGACCAGCATGACCCCGGCGCTGTTCCGTCGCCAGATCGAGGCCGGCGCCTGGGGCCTGACCCTCGCCACCGCGGTGCAGACCCGTGCCGCTTACGCCCATGGCGTGCGGCGGGTGCTCATGGCCAACCAACTGGTCGGCACACCCAACATGGCGCTGATCGCCGATCTGCTGGCCGACCCGGCGTTTGAGTTCCATTGCATGGTCGATCATCCGGACAATGTCGCTGACCTGGGCGCCTATTTCGCCTCTCGTGGCGTGCGGCTCAACGTGATGATCGAGTACGGTGTTGTCGGCGGTCGTTGCGGTTGCCGGACCGAAGCCGAGGTGTTGACGTTGGCCGAGGCGATCGGCGCACAACCGGCGCTGGCCTTGACCGGCATCGAAGGTTACGAAGGGGTGATCCACGGCGAACATGCCATCAGCGGCATTCGTCAATTCGCCTCGTCCCTGGTGGGGCTGGCGATGCAGTTGCAGGACAGCGGCGCGTTTGCCATTGCCAAACCCATCATCACCGCTTCGGGTTCGGCCTGGTACGACCTGATCGCCGAATCCTTCGAAGCTCGCAATGCCCAGGGACGCTTTCTTAGCGTGCTGCGCCCCGGCAGTTACGTGGCCCATGACCATGGCATCTACAAACAGGCCCAGTGCTGCGTGCTGGAACGCCGTAGCGACCTGCACGAAGGCCTGCGCCCGGCCCTGGAAGTCTGGGCCCACGTGCAGTCGCTGCCGGAGCCGGGCTTCGCGGTGATCGCCCTGGGCAAGCGCGACGTGGCCTACGACGCCGGTTTGCCGGTGCCGCTCAAGCGCTACAAGCCGGGATCGGATTCGGTGGTGGGCGATGACGTCAGCAGTTGCAAGGTGACCGCAGTGATGGACCAGCATGCATTCATGACCGTGGCGCCGGGGGTTGAGCTGCGGGTGGGCGACATCATTGCGTTTGGGACTTCCCACCCGTGCCTGACGTTCGACAAGTGGCGGGTGGGGTGTCTGGTGGATGAGCAGTTGCGGGTGGTTGAAAGCATGGAAACCTGTTTCTAAGGCTTGGGACCGAGTCGCGAAAGCGGCCTGCAAGACACCGCTGATATATCAGGATGACACATGAGCAACGCCAGACCCCGCATCGCCCTGATCGGCGAATGCATGATCGAACTGCAACACCGCGCCGACGGCAGCCTGCAGCAAAGCTTCGGCGGCGATACCCTGAACACTGCGGTGTACCTGTCCCGCGCTTTGGGCGATAAGGGCGTGGTGGATTACGTCACCGCCCTGGGCGACGACTCTTTCAGCGATGCCATGTGCCGCAGCTGGGCTGAAGAGAATATCGGCCTGGACAGGGTCCAGCGTTTGCCCGGACGCCTGCCGGGCCTGTATTGCATCCAGACCGATGCGGTCGGTGAGCGGCGCTTCCTGTACTGGCGCAACGAGGCTGCGGTGCGCGAGTGTTTCACCACGCCGGTCGCCGCGCCGATCCTGGCCGCGTTGCCGGATTACGATGTGCTGTATTTCAGCGGCATCACCCTGGCGGTGATTGGCGAGCAGGGCCGGCGCAAACTCATCGAAACCTTGATCGAGGCGCGGCGACGGGGTGCCCAAGTGGTGTTCGACAACAACTACCGGCCACGGCTCTGGGCTTCGGTCGAGGCGGCCCGGACGGCCTACCGCAGCGTGTTGCCCTACGTCGAGCTGGCGTTGCTGACGGTAGATGACGAACAGGCGCTGTTCGGCCATGCCGACAGTGACGCCGTGTTTGCGGCCTATGGGCAACTCGGTACGCCGGAGGTGGTGCTCAAGCGCGGTGCCGAGGCCTGCCTGATCCGTTGCGACGGCCAGTTCTACGAGGTGCCGGCGCAACGGGTGGAGCGTGTGGTGGACACGACGGCGGCGGGGGACTCGTTCAGCGCCGCCTACCTGGCGAGCCGCTTGCTGGGCGGCAGTCCGGCGGAGGCGGCCGAGGCCGGGCATTTGTTGGCGAGTCGAGTGATCCAGGTGCCGGGGGCGTTGATACCCAAGGACTGATTACCCCGCAAGCCAGAGGAGCCCTGTGGCAAGAGCCGGTATCGCTTCAATCCCGGTAAAAAACCTGCACAAGGTGGTACCCGAACTTGCTCTTGATCGGCCCGTGCACCACCCGCAGCGGTTTCTTGAAGATCACCGCGTCGATGGCGCCGACCATCTGCCCAGGCCGCACTTCGCCCAGGTCGCCGCCGCGCTTGCCGGAGGGGCAGGTGGAGTATTTCTTTGCCAATACGTCGAATGCCTCGCCCTTGGCGATGCGTTGCTTGAGCTGTTCGGCTTCTTCGGCGGTTTTCACCAGGATATGGCGGGCTTGGGCTTTCATTGCGGCACAGACCTGAACGGGGCGAAAGGGCGGCGATTATGCCTCAAGTCAGTGGTCATGGTTGATCATCGCCCGAATCTTGTTCGCCAGCAGGTCCAGGGTGAACGGCTTGGCGACCATGTCCATGCCCCGGTCCAGGAATCCTTGGCGTTCGGTGGCTTTCTGCGCATAACCGGTCATGAACAGCACTTTCAAATCGGGCCGGTGCTGACGGGCGATTTCCGCCAATTGCCGGCCATTCATGCCCGGCAGGCCGACATCAGTCACCAGCAGGTCGATGCGTTGCTCGGACTCCAGTAGAACCAGGGCCCGCTTGGCGTCCTCGGCCTCGAGGGCGGTGTAGCCCAAGGTGGCGAGCAGGTCGAGTACCAGCATGCGCACCGCCGGTTCGTCTTCCACCAGCAATACGGTTTCCCCGGCGATGGCCGCCGGCGCATCGGTGACCGAGGGCTCCGTGGCCTGTTCAGCCGGCGCGACATGCAGGCGCGGCAGGTACAGCTGCACCCGCGTGCCTTGGCCCGGGACGCTGTCCAGGCTCAGGTGACCGCCGGATTGCTGTGCGAAGCCGTAGATCATCGACAACCCGAGGCCGGTGCCCTGGCCGATGGGCTTGGTGGTGAAGAACGGATCGAAGGCTTTTGCCAGCACGGCGGGGGTCATGCCGCTGCCGTTGTCGCGCACCGCGATCATCACGTAGTCGCCAGCCTTGACGGGCTCCAGCGTGCTGATATCGCTGCCGTCGAGGTAGACGTTGGCGGTTTCGATGGTCAACTCGCCGCCATCGGGCATCGCGTCCCGGGCGTTGATGACCAGGTTGAGCAGGGCGTTTTCCAATTGGCTGGCATCGGTACTGACCGGCCACAACTCGCCGGCCAATTGCAGCCGCAGCACAATGTGATCGCCGGTGGTGCGGCTCAGCAGGTCTTCGAGCGAGTGCACCAGCGTGTTGGCGTCCAACGGCTTGCGGTCCAGCGACTGGCGTCGGGAGAAAGCCAGCAGGCGGTGGGTCAGGGCGGCGGCGCGATTGGCCGAGGAAATGGCTGCCTCGGTGAAACGGCCGATTTCGGCGGCGCGGCCTGAGGCGATGTAGCGCTGCATCAGGTCCAGGCTGCCAAGGATGCCGGTGAGCATGTTGTTGAAGTCATGGGCGATGCCGCCGGTGAGCTGGCCCACGGCTTCCATTTTTTGCGCATGGCGCAGCGCCTCTTCGGCGCGTTCGCGTTCGAACATTTCGCTTTGCAGGCGGTGGTTGGCTTCGGCGAGCTGCTGGGTGCGGGCGATCACTCGTTCTTCCAGCGTTTCGTTGAGGTGGCGCAGGGCTTCCTCGGTTTTCTTGCGCTCGGTCTCGTCGATCACAAAAATGTAGAAGCCGTTCACCGACCCGTCACCGCTGCGGCGTGGCAGATAATTGATCAACGCATGACGCGGCCGACCGTCGCGGTGGGCGGACTCCACGGTGAAGCTGCACGGTTTGCCCGCCAGGGCACCGGCGATCTGTTCGGCGCGGGCAGCGTAGGCTTCGTCGCCGATGACTTCGCGGATGGTTTTGCCATAGAGCTCTTGCGGGGTCAGCCCGTACCAACTCAAGTAGGCACTGTTGTTCAGCCGGAAACGTTCCTCGCGATCGACGTAGCTGATCAGCACCGGCATGGCGTTGATGATCAGCTGCAGCTCGGTCTGGCTCTGGCGCAGGGCGTGTTCGGTGCGTTTGCGTTCGGTCAGGTCCAACGCTGCCCCGAGAAAGCGTTTGGGCCGGCCATGGCGATCCTTGTAGCAGCGCCCGCGCACGAACACCCAGCGCAACTCGCCGTTGGGCTGCAGCAGCCGGTACTCCTCGGCATATTCGGTGCCATGGGTGATGCAATGCTTGATGCTGCGCGCGACCATCGCCCGATCTTCCGGGTGAACGCCTTCGAGATAGGCGCTGATGGGCAACTGGCGCGACAGGTTCGGGTCGACGCCATGGAGCAAGGCAAAATGCGCGTCGGCGATGAAGCGATCCTCGCTGATGTCCCAATCCCAGGTGCCCAGCGCATCGGTGGCCGCCAGGGCCAGTTGCAAGCGTTCTTCGCTTTCCTGCTGGGCCTTGAGGCTGGCCTCGGAGCGCCGTTCGAATTCCTGCGCCAGGCGCCGCCGCTCGCCGGTCTCGATGGCGGTGACCAGGACACCGGCCACGCTGCCGCTTTCGTCGTGCACCGGGCTGTAGGTCAGGTCCAGCCAGACATCACAGAGGCGGCCGCCAAACGGCATGCGCCATTGTTGGTCGCGGCAGGTGCGCGTCCGACCTTGCAACACGCTGCGATAGATCCCTTCGGTTTCGCCGCGAAGTTCGGGCCAGGCGGCGTGGGTGGGCTGGCCAAACACCCTGGGGTGCTTGTCGCCGACCAACCGGGCATAGGCGTCGTTGTACAGGTGGATCAGCTGTGGCCCCCACAGCACGGCCATCGGCATCGGCGAATGGACCACGATGTCCACGGCGGTGCGCAGGCTCTGGGGCCATGTCTCTTTGACGCCCAGCGGGCTGGAGGTCCAGTCCAGACGGGCGATCAACTGCTGTGTGTCGCTGCTGGCAGGTACTGCATTCATCACGGGAATCCCTGGATGTCATGTCGATGCTGCGGCTTCAACTATCCTTTGAAGAAGGTAAGCGCGGGTTGATCTGAAGTTTTTCTGGCTCGGGTCAGCGTGTCCATTGAAGTTTTCGGAAGTTTTTATGGCCATGGAAATTGATCCTTTATTACGAATCCTGGCAAGCCAGGACGGCTCCGACCTCTACATGTCCACCGGCGCGCCGCCCTGCGCGCGATTCGAAGGTGTGCTCAAGCCGCTGAGCAACCAGGCGTTCAAGGTCGGCGATATCGCCGGGCTTGCCGAGTCATTGATGGACGCCGAACAGCGCCTTGAGTTCGATCGGGAACTGGAAATGAACCTGGCGATTTCCCTGGCGGGTGTCGGACGGTTCCGCGTCAACATCTTCAAGCAGCGCAATGACGTGTCCATGGTCATACGCAACGTCAAGCTGGACATCCCGCGCTTCGAAGACCTGAAGCTGCCGAAGGTGCTGCTGGAATCGATCATGCACAAGCAAGGGCTGATGCTGTTCGTCGGCGCCACGGGCTCGGGTAAATCGACGTCCCTGGCGGCGCTGATCGATTATCGCAACCGCAACAGCAGCGGCCACATCATCACCATCGAGGACCCGGTGGAATATATTCACCGGCACAAGAAATCCATCGTCAACCAGCGAGAAGTCGGCGTGGATACCCGTAGTTTCCATGCTGCGCTCAAGAACACTTTGCGCCAGGCGCCAGATGTGGTGCTGATCGGCGAAATTCGCGACCGCGAAACCATGGAACACGCCTTGGCCTTCGCTGACACCGGCCACTTGGTGATTTCTACCTTGCATGCCCACAACGCCAACCAGGCCCTGGACCGGGTGATCAATTTCTTTCCGGAAGAGCGCCGGCCGCAACTGCTGCAGGATTTGGGCAACAACCTCAAGGCGTTCGTCTCCCAGCGCCTGGTGCGCACCCGCACCGGCCAGCGGCGGGCAGCGGTGGAGGTGATGCTTGGCTCGCCCACGGTGGCCGACCTGATCCGGCGCAACGAACTGGGCGAGCTCAAGGGCATCATGGAAAAGTCCGAAGAGCTGGGCATGCAGACGTTCGACCAAGCGCTATTCAATCTGGTGGTTGAAGGAGCGATCGACGATGAAGAAGCGCTGAAAAACGCGGATTCGGCGAACAATTTGCGCTTGCGGCTGAAGTTGCATGCGGAGTCGGGCGCGGCGCCACCGGCTGAGCCGTCGGCGGGCGGGGAATGGGGGCTGATGGACTGAGGTGACCCGTTGTGGCGAGGGGATTTATCCCCGCTGGGGCGCGTAGCGGCCCGAAACCAGCCACCTCGATATGTCAGACGTCAGCATGGGGCTGCTTCACAGCCCAGCGGGGATAAATCCCCTCGCCACGAAGACCGTGTGCGATGCTCAGCTCGCCAGCTCCACCCGCCCACGAAACTGTTCCAACGCCTCGGGGTTAGCCAGCGCATCGGTGTTCTTCACCGGCTCGCCGTGCACCACGTTGCGTACAGCCAACTCCACCACCTTGCCGCTGATGGTCCGCGGAATATCGCTCACCGCGAGGATTTTCGCCGGCACATGGCGCGGCGTCGTGTTGGCACGGATCACCTGGCGAATCTTCTGCTCCAGCGCGTCATCCAGGGCCAAGCCGTCCCGCAGGCGCACGAACAGCACCACCCTCACATCATTCAGCCACTGCTGGCCGATGGCGACGCTGTCCAGGACCTCTTCGACTTTTTCCACCTGCCGATAGATTTCCGCCGTGCCGATGCGCACGCCACCGGGGTTGAGCACCGCGTCGGAGCGTCCGTGGATCAGGAAGCCGCCGTGGAGCAGCTCTTCGGCGTAGTCGCCTTGGGCCCAAACGCCCGGGAACTGGCTGAAATAGGAGGCGCGAAGTTTTTCCTGGTGCGGATCATTCCAAAGCCCGATGGGCATCGCTGGAAAATGCCGGGTGCAGACCAGTTCGCCCTTTTCACCCACCACCGCTTCGCCGGCAGGGTTCCACACCTGTACCGCCATGCCCAGGCTCTTGCCCTGCATTTCGCCGCGACGCACGGGAGCCAGCGGATTGCCGTTGACGAAGCACGACACGATGTCGGTGCCGCCGGACATCGAGGCCAGGCACACGTCGGCCTTGAAGTCGCGATAGACATAATCGTAACTGTGAGGCGCCAGGGCTGATCCGGTGGACAGGATGGTCCTCAGGCTGCCCAGGTCATGGGTTTGGCGTGGCTTGATGCCTTGGCTTTCCAGGGCGGCGAGGTATTTGGGGCTGGTGCCGAACACGCTGATGGCTTGTCGGTCGATCAGGTCGAGCAGGCGCTCCGGGCCGGGGTGGAACGGCGAGCCGTCATACAGCACCACCGCGCTGCCCACGGCCAGCGCCGACACCAGCCAATTCCACATCATCCAGCCGCAGGTGGTGTAGTAGAACAGCCGGTCTTCGGGACCCAGGTCGACGTGCAAACCGTGTTCCTTGGCATGTTGCAGCAGCACACCGCCGGTGCCGTGGATGATGCACTTCGGCACGCCGGTGGTGCCGCTGGAATAGAGGATGTACAGCGGATGATCGAACGGCACGGCAGTGAACGCCGGCTCGCCGCCGCATTGGTAGAAGCTGTCCCACAGCGCCACGCGGGCCGGAGTCTTGAAGTCTTCGACGCGCGTATCGGGTTGGGCGTAGGGCAGCACGATCAACTGCTGCAACGATGGAAGCCGTTCGAGGATTTCGTTGGCCTTGGGTCGCTGGTCGATGGTTTTCCCGGCATAGCGATAACCGGCGCAGGTGATCAGGACCTTGGGCTCGATCTGGCCGAAACGGTCGATCACCCCTTGAGTGCCGAAGTCCGGCGACGAGCATGACCAAATGGCGCCCAGGCTGGTGGTGGCGAGCATGCCAACCAGCGTCTGCCAGGTGTTGGGCATGCAGGCGGCGACCCGGTCGCCCTGGGTCACGCCAGCGGCTTGCAAACTCTTTTGCAGCCCGGCGACATGGGCGGCGAGATCGGCCCAGGTGAGCTTTTCTTCATTGCTGCTCTCGTCGAGCGCGACTACCGCCACGGCGTTGTCGCGGCGGCGCAATAAATGTTCGGCAAAATTCAGCGTCGCCCCTGGAAACCAGCGGGCGCTGGGCATTTTCATGTCTTCCACCAGCACCTCGGCGGGCGCTTGGTGAAAGCGGATTTCAAAGAAGTCGACGATGGCCTGCCAGAAGGCTTCGCGCGCCTCGATGCTCCAGGCGTGCAGGGTCGGGTAGTCGTTGAGTTGCAGCAAGTGCCGTTCGTTGACGAACCGGCGAAAGGCGTCCATTCGCGACTGGGCGATGCGTTCGGGGCTGGGCTGCCAGAGGATGTCGGACATGGTTTGCCTCTTGTTTTTGGGGGCTTGCAAATAGTTCAGCACAAGGCGCTGGATGTGGCGAGGAGCGCTTCTGTGGCGAGGGAGCTTGCTCCCGCTCGGCTGCGTAGCAGACGCAATCTGGGCCTGCTGCGCAGACCAGCGGGAGCAAGCTCCCTCGCCACACAAGCTTGGGGGCGCGGGGTTATTGAGCCAACCACCCCCCATCAATATTCCACGCCGCGCCCCGCACCTGGCTCCCGGCTTCGCTGCACAGGAACAGCACCAGCTCACCCAGTTGCGGCGGGGTGACGAAATCCAGGGAGGGCTGCTTCTCGGCCAGCAAATCATGCTGGGCCTGTTGCGGGTCCACGCCGGTGGCGATGCGGTCGTCGATCTGCTTCTGCACCAGCGGCGTCAACACCCAGCCCGGGCAGATGGCGTTGCAGGTCACGTTGCTGGTGGCGGTTTCCAGGCCGACCACCTTGGTCAGGCCGATCACCCCATGCTTGGCCGCGACGTACGCTGCCTTGCCCACCGAACCGACCTGCCCATGCACCGAAGCGATATTGACGATGCGCCCCCAGCCTTTGGCGCGCATGCCGGGGAGGCTCAGCCGAGTGGCGTGGAACACCGAGGACAGGTTGATGGCGATGATCGAGTCCCAGCGCTCCACCGGAAAATCCTCCACGGCGGCCACGTGCTGGATACCGGCGTTGTTCACCAGAATGTCGACCCCGCCGAATTCGCGCTCGGCGTAGGCGAGCATGTCGGCGATCTGCGCCGGGTCGCTGACATCGGCCGGATGGTGGCCAACTTTGACACCGTGTTGCGCGACTTCGGCGACCACCGCCGACGCATCGCCAAAGCCGTTGAGGATCAGGTTGGCGCCGGCCTTGGCCAGGCTCAGGGCGATGCCCAGGCCGATGCCGCTGGTGGAGCCGGTGACCAGGGCGGTCTTGCCCGAAAGAGTGGTTGTCATGGGAACCTCACACAATGCCAGTGGCGTAGAACACACCGATCACGAAGAACACCGCGAGGGTCTTGATCAGCGTAATGCAGAAAATGTCTTTGTAGGCTTCGCGGTGGGTCAGGCCGGTCACCGCCAGCAAGGTGATGACCGCGCCGTTGTGGGGCAGGGTGTCCATGCCGCCGCTGGCCATGGCCGCTACCCGATGGAGCACTTCCAGCGGGATATTGGCGGCGTTGGCGGCGCTGATGAAAGTTTGCGACATCGCCGCCAGGGCGATGCTCATGCCGCCCGATGCGGAGCCGGTGATGCCCGCGAGCAGCGTTACGGTCACGGCTTCGTTGACCAGTGGATTGGGGATGTTCTTGAGCCAGTCGGCCAGCACCAGGAAGCCCGGCAGGGAGGCGATCACCGCACCAAAACCGTATTCCGAAGCGGTGTTCATGGCCGCGAGCAACGCACCGCCCACCGCGCTCTTGCTGCCTTCGGCCAGCTTGCTGCGAATGGCCCGGAAGCCGAACAGCAGCACCATGACGATGCCCACCAGCAATGCTGCTTGCACGGCCCAGATCGCGGTGAGCTTGGCGATGTCGCTGGTCACCGGTGCCGCCATGCCCGGCAACGCCAGGCTGTGGGTCTTGCCGTACCACTGGGGGATCCACTGGGTGAACAGCAGGTTCATGACGCCCACGGCCAACAGCGGCGAAACGGCGATCCAGGGGTTGGGCAGCTTGATGTCTTCAGCGGTTTCCGGTTCGTTGCGCAGCTCCGTGCCGTAGCCTTCACCCGTGCGCTGGGCCTTGTTGCGTTGACGCTGCAAGAACAGCATGCCGAAGCAGAACACGAAGATCGTACCGATCACGCCCAGCCACGGCGCCGCCCAGGCGGTGGTGTTGAAGAAAGTGCTGGGGATGATGTTCTGGATCTGCGGCGTGCCGGGCAGGGCGTCCATGGTGAACGAGAACGCACCGAGGGCGATGGTGGCCGGGATCAACCGCTTGGGGATGTTGCTCTGGCGGAACATCTCGGCCGCGAATGGATAGACCGCGAACACCACCACGAACAGCGACACGCCGCCATACGTCAGTACCGCGCAGACCAGTACGATCACCAGCATGGCCTGGCGCGTGCCCAACAGGCGAATCGCCGCCGCGACGATGGAGCGGGAGAAACCCGACAGCTCGATCAGCTTGCCGAACACGGCGCCGAGCAAAAACACCGGGAAGTAGAGTTTGATGAAACCGACCATCTTGTCCATGAACACCCCGGTGAACGCAGGGGCGACGGCGGACGGATCAGTGAGCAGGACCGCGCCGAGGGCGGCAATGGGGGCAAAGAGGATGACGCTGTAGCCACGGTAGGCGGCAACCATCAGCAGCGTGAGGGCTGCCAAGGCAATGATCACACTCATGGTGTGTCTCCTGGATTGTTATTTTTGTGGGTGAAGCGGTGGGAGGGCTATAGCGAGTTTTGTGCCAGATAGGTAACCGGTTGAAAAATAAGGGGATTGTTTTGTTTCTTAGGGCGGATTGGAAAGTTTTGTCTCTGTTTTGAGATTGTTTGTTGAGTCTGCTGGCCTCATCGCGAGCAAGCTCGTTCCCACAGGTGATCTCAGTGTCAGGAAGAAAGCCGATTTCTGTGGGAGCGAGCTTGCTCGCGATAAGCGCGACAGCGCTTCAAAAAAGACATCCCTATTTTGAGATATAGAGTCTCATTATTGAGACTCCGCAATCCCTAACGCCACCATCTTCTTGTACAGCGTCGACCGTCCGAGCCCCAATCGCTCGGCCGCCTCAATTACCCGCCCCCCACACTGCGCGAGGGTGGTTTCGATCAGATGCCGGTCAAATCGGGCCCGGGCCTGGCTGAAGGTTTCCTGGGGCAACGGCTCCAGGTTGGGGCTCGCTGCACGCGTGACTGGCATAAAAGTGCCAATGGCGGCACGCATATCGGCGGCGGTAAGCACCAAATCGTCACTGAGCAACGCGGCCCGTTCCAGCACGTTGCGCAGCTCCCGGATGTTGCCTGGCCAAGCGTGCTGGCCCAGCAAGTCGAGGGCGTCGTGGTTCAGTTCGTGCTGGCTGCGCAGTTCTTCCAGAATCGCCTCGCTCAAGGCCGGCAGGTCGTCCAGCCGTTCGCGCAGCGGCGGGACCTGGATCGGCAAGACGTTGAGGCGGTAGTACAAGTCCGCGCGGAACTCGCCGCGCTGGATTGCCGCCTCGAGGTTGGTGGAGGTCGCGGCGATGACCCGGACATCGCTTTGCAGCACTTCGTTGGAGCCTACAGGTTCGTATTCCTTTTCTTGCAGCACGCGCAGCAGCTTGCTTTGCAACGGCAGTGGCATGTCGCCGATTTCGTCGAGGAACAACGTGCCGCCCTGGGCGATTTGCAGTTTGCCGGCGCGGCCCTTGCGGTCGGCGCCGGTAAAGGCGCCGGGTGCGGTGCCGAAGAACTCGGCTTCCAGCAAGGACTCTGGAATGGCGGCGCTGTTGATGCTGACAAAGGCCTTGTGGGCACGTGGCGAAGCACCATGGATCGCCTGGGCCAGCAGCTCCTTGCCGGTGCCGGTTTCGCCGAGCAGCAACACAGGGGAATCGGTGCTGGCGCTGCGTCGGGCGCGACGCTTGACCTCGAGCCCCGCAGCGCTGGTGCCAATGAAATGAGCAAAGTTGTATTTGGTCTGCCGTGCCCGCAACAGCGAGCGGGTAGAGGCCAGTTCTTCCTGCATGCTCAGGTAGCGCTTGAGCATCGGCGACAGGCTGCGCAGCTCATCGAACAGGGCAAAGCCGATGGCGCCGATCACCGCGCCGGCGCTGTCGTGGATCGGCAGGCGCATCACCACCAGCGGTTCCTTGGGCGTGTCCTGCATGTCCAGCAGGATCGGCCGCCCGGTGCGCACCACTTCACGCAAAAGGCTGCCCGGGATGACACTTTCACAGGCCCGGCCGATGGCCTCTTGCGCCGAATTGAGGCCGAAGCGACGTGCGTAGCGTTCGTTCATCCAGACGATGTTTGCGTCGCGGTCGACGATCACCGTGCCTTCGCTGGATTGCTCGATGATCTCGAACAACGAGCGGATCGCCAGCGTGCGCACGCGCTTGTAATCCTTGAGGCTTTCGGTGGGGTTCATCGGCCATTTCCAGGAAAGGATGGCTTGCAATAGGCAGCCGCTCGTTCGGCTGCATTATGCCGGGGCAAGCAGTCTGATCAACACTCCCTTCTAAAGGTGCGTGGTTAGGTGGGTCATAAACTTGTACAGTTAGATGATTGTGTACATGAAATTGCGAGCAATCCTTTGAACCGATTCAACCCCCGAAAGCTCAAGCTTTCCAAATGGACGGCGTGCGAGCCGGTCAATCGAGAGAAACATTTCCTCGTTATCCAGTTGCTTTGCGATGAACAGGGCGTGCCGGTCCAAGTCGAGCTGCAGGCGGTTCACAGCGCACGCACCGAACTTCTGGAGTGGCAGGCGCTGCGGGACAGCAGGCGCTGGAAAATGGGTTGGAACTGATTCCGACAACCGTGGACAGGTGCATGATCCGTTAATTGTACAAAAACAAAAAACTGTACAAGTTTTGGAAAGTAGTGGCTTAATAGTGTCCAGCCAAGGTCACGACCTTCAGGCAGCCATCGTCATGCAGTCAACGTCTCCGGGAGCGGTACCCATGTTCATTCGCACTCGCAAGCACCAGGACGCTTTGCACCAGATTCAGGCCAGGCAGGCGATCCTTGAAGCAGAGCGTGCGGCACTCTACGGCGCCATGGCAGTCGTCGAGTTCACGGTAACGGGAGAGGTGCTCGGCGCCAGCCCGATTTTCCTCGCGATGACCGGTTATTCCCTCGATGAGGTCGTGGGTAAGCATCACTCGATGTTCTGCGAACCGGCCTATGGGAGCAGTCGGGAACACACCGCGTTGTGGCAGCAGTTGGCACGCGGCGAAAGCGCCGAGGCACAGTTCCTGCACATGCGGCGCGCGGGCGGCGGGGTTTGGGTGGAGGCAAGCTACGCCCCGGTGCGCGACCAGGGCTCAGGCTTTCAGCGCGTTGTCCAGATCGTGCGCAACTGCCATGAGCGCGTGCTTCGCGCCCAGGCCGAATCCAGTGTCATGCAGGCGATAGACCGCTCGATGGCAGTCATCGAGTTTGACCTGAGCGGAACCGTGGTGCGCGCCAATGAGAATTTCCTCAAAGTCATGGGGTATCGACGCGAAGAAGTGCTCGGCCAGCATCACCGCGTGTTTTGCAATCCCAGCGAAGTGCAAGGCGAAGCCTATCGCGGTTTTTGGGCCGCGCTGAACCGTGGCCAATACATGAGCGGGCAGTTCCAGCGCGTCGACAAACGCGGCGCGACGGTCTGGCTGCAAGCGACGTACAACCCGCTCTATGACGCCAATGGCCGCTTGTATGGCGTGGTCAAGTTCGCCACCGACATCACCCGAGAAGTCGAGCAGCGCCAAACAGAATCCAAGGCGGCGCGACTGGCTTTCGAAACGTCCCGCAGAACCGACGAGCACACACAGCTGGGAACCTCGGTCGTCCAGCAGACAGTGACGGTGGTTCAGAGCATTGCCGATGAATTGCAGCAGGTCGCCATGGGCATCGGCGCCTTGAGCGCTCAGTCCGAAGAGATCGGCAGCATCGTCGACGCCATCCGGGGGATCGCAGAGCAAACCAACCTGCTGGCACTCAATGCGGCCATCGAAGCGGCTCGGGCAGGGGAGCAGGGCCGCGGTTTCGCGGTGGTCGCCGATGAGGTGCGCAACCTTGCGCGCCGCACCAGCCAGGCCACCGTGGCCATCTCCGATGTGGTCGGCAAGAACCGCGAGCTGGCAAGGCAGGCAGTGTCCAGCATGCAGTCAAGCACGCTCAAGGCAGAGCAAGGCGTGAAGCTGGCGAACCAGGCAGGCACGGTCATCCTGGATATCCATCGTGGCGCGCAACAGGTGGTCGAGGTGATCGGCGAGTTTGCCCACGCCATGGACCAGCGCGGCGACGCCTGATCGCGTCACGCCGACCCTGGATGCGCCGCTGCCAGCAGCTCCTTGGTGTAGGGATGCTGTGGCGCCTCGAAGACCTCATGGCTGGGGCCTTGCTCGACCACCTTGCCATCCTTGATCACGATCATGTCGTGGGCCAGGGCGCGCACCACTGCCAGGTCGTGACTGATGAACAGGTACGTCAAACCGTACTTTTCCTGAAGCTGGCGGAGCAGGGTGACCACTTGTTTTTGCACGGTGCGGTCCAGGGCCGACGTCGGTTCGTCCAGCAGGATCAGGGCCGGCTTGAGCACCAATGCCCGGGCAATGGCGATGCGCTGGCGCTGGCCGCCGGAAAACTCATGGGGGTAGCGGTGGCGGCTCTGCGGGTCGAGGCCGACTTCCTTGAGGGCCTGGATCACCTGCGCCTCACACGCCTCGGCGCTGGAAGGACTGTGGACTTCGAGGCCTTCGCTGATGATCTGCTGCACCGACATGCGCGGGCTGAGGCTGCCGAACGGGTCCTGGAATACGATCTGCATCTGCTTGCGCCATGGTCGCAGCGCCTTGTGCGACAGGTGATCCAACGCCTGGCCCTGGAAACGGATGCTGCCTTCGGATTCGATCAGTCGCACGATCGCCTGGCCGAGCGTGGATTTGCCGGAGCCGGACTCGCCGACGATGCCCAGGGTCTTGCCGCGCTGGATGCTCAGGCTGATGCCGTCCACGGCCCGCAGATATTCTTTGCGCCGGAACAATCCGCCGCCGAGCGGGAAGCTGACCCGCAGATCCTCGACCTGCAGGACTTCTTCGCGTTCATCCCGGGGCAGGGCTTCGCCTTCCGGTTCGGCGTGCAGCAGCTCGCAGCTATAGGGATGTTTCGGTGCGCTGAAAAGAGTCTCGCAAGGTGCCTGTTCGACGATCTCCCCGGCCTTCATCACGCACACCCGTTGGGCGATGCTGCGCACCAGGTTGAGGTCGTGGCTGATCAACAGCAAGGACATGCCAAGGCGCTGCTGCAGCGACTTGAGCAGCAGCAGGATCTTGCGCTGCACCGTCACGTCCAGGGCGGTGGTCGGTTCGTCGGCGATCAACAGTTCCGGCTCGCAAGCCAGGGCCATGGCGATCATGACGCGCTGGCGCTGGCCGCCGGAGAGCTGATGCGGATAGGCCTTGAGTCGTTCGGCGGGTTTCTGGATGCCGACCAGGGCGAGCAATTCCAGGATGCGCGCTCGTGCGGCCTTGCCACCCAGGCCGCGATGCAGCATCAGGGTTTCGCCGATCTGCTTTTCAACGCTGTGCAACGGATTCAGGGAAGTCATCGGTTCCTGGAAGATCATGGCGATCCGGTTGCCGCGCAGCTCCCGTAGCGTCTTGGCCTCGGCACCCACCAGTTCTTCACCGCGATAGCGAATGCTGCCGGTTGTGCGCGTGCCGGTTTCCGGCAACAGTTGCAGGATCGAATGGGCTGTCACTGACTTGCCGGAACCCGACTCGCCCACCAGCGCCAGGCATTCGCCAGGGCGAATGTCCAGGCACAGGTTGCGCACCACCGCCTGGTCGTCAAAGGCCACGCTCAGGTCACGAATTTCGATCAGGTTGTCGCTCATCTCAGGGTTTCGCTCATGATCGTGGGTCAAGACCGAGGGTCAAGACCGAGGGTCGAATGCGTCTCGCAACGCCTCACCGATAAACACCAATAAAGAAAGAATCAGCGCCAACGTGAAAAACGCCGTCAGCCCCAACCACGGCGCTTGCAGGTTCTGCTTGCCCTGGGCGATCAGCTCACCCAGGGAGGCGCTGCCCGCCGGCATGCCGAATCCCAGGAAATCCAGGGCTGTCAGGGTGGAAATCGCGCCAGTGAGAATGAACGGCAGGTAGCTCAAGGTGGCATTCATGGCGTTAGGCAGGATATGCCGCACGATTACCTTGCGGTCGGACAGGCCCAAGGCCCTGGCGGCCTTGACGTATTCGAGGTTGCGCCCGCGCAGGAACTCGGCGCGTACCACGTCCACCAGGGCCAGCCAGGAAAACAGCGCCATGATCCCCAGCAGCCACCAGAAGTTGGGCTCGACGAAACCCGACAGGATGATTAGCAGGTAGAGCACCGGCAGCCCGGACCAGACTTCCAGCAGGCGTTGCCCCAGCAGGTCCACCCAGCCGCCGTAGTAACCCTGCAAGGCTCCGGCGGCAATGCCAATCACGGCGCTGATCGCGGTCAGCGCCAGGGCGAACAGGATCGACACCCGCGCACCGAAGATGACCCGCGCCATGACGTCCCGGGCCTGGTCGTCGGTGCCCAGCCAATTGACGCTCGATGGCGGGCTTGGGGCCGGTTGATTGAGGTCATAGTTGGGCGTGTCGGCGCTGAACGGAATGGGCGGGAACAGCAGCCAGCCGTTGCCCTTGTGGATCAGGTCCTGCACATAGTTGCTGCGGTAATCGGCCTGGAACGGCAACTGGCCGCCGAATTCCTGTTCGGTGTAGCGCTTGAACACCGGGAAATACAGCGAGCCCTCGTAGCTCATCACCAGCGGCTTGTCATTGGCGATCAGTTCACCGCCGAGCGACAGGACGAAAAGCCCGATGAATAGCCACAGCGACCACCAGCCACGACGGTTTTTCTTGAAGCGCTCGAAACGCCGCCGCCCCAAGGGCGATAACTTGAACATCAGGCGTTCCTCGCGGCGAAGTCGATGCGCGGGTCCACCAGGGTGTAGCAGAGGTCGCCGATGAGTTTGATCAGCAGGCCGAACAGCGTGAAGATGAACAGCGAGCCGAACACTACCGGATAGTCCCGGGACACGGCGGCTTCATAGCTCATGCGCCCCAAGCCGTCGAGGGAGAAGATCACCTCGATCAGCAACGAGCCGGCGAAGAACACGCTGATGAACGCCTGGGGAATGCCCGACACCACCAGCAGCATTGCATTGCGGAACACGTGTCCATACAACACGCGGCGTTCGCTCATGCCCTTGGCCCGCGCCGTGACCACGTATTGCCGGGTGATCTCGTTGAGGAACGAGTTCTTGGTCAGGATCGTCAGGGTGGCAAAGCCGCCAATCACCAGCGACGTGACCGGCAGTACCAGGTGCCAGAAGTAGTCGGCGATCTTACCCAGCGTCGACAGGGATTCGAAGTTGTCCGAGACCAGCCCGCGCACCGGAAACCAGTTGAGCGAGGTGCCGCCAGCGAATATCACGATCAGGAACATCGCGAACAGGAACGCCGGCATGGCGTAGCCGATGATGATCGCGGTGCTGCTCCAGACGTCGAATGCCGAACCGTGGCGCACCGCCTTGCGAATGCCCAGGGGAATCGAGACCAGGTAGGTGATCAGCGTTGCCCAGAGCCCGAGGGAAATGGTCACCGGCATTTTTTCCAGGATCAGGTCAGTCACCGTGGCGCCGCGAAAGAAACTCTTGCCGAAATCCAGGCGGGCGTAACTGGTGAGCATTAGCCACAAGCGCTCATGGGCTGGCTTGTCGAAGCCGTACTGTTTCTCGATGTCCTTGATCAGTTGCGGGTCCAGGCCCCGGCTGGCGCGGGAACTGCCGGTCATGGCATTGCCCGAGCTGCCGACGCCGGCGCTGCCGATGCCCTGCAACTGGGCGATCGCCTGTTCCACCGGACCGCCCGGCGCCGCCTGGACGATGACGAAGTTCACCAGCAGGATGATCACCAGGGTGGGAATGATCAGCAAAAGGCGCCGCGCAACGTAAGCCCACATCAACGATGCCCTCCCGGCGAGCCACGCTTGATGCGTTCGGCGGTCATCTGTTCATTGGTCAGCGGCGTGGTGCTGACTTCCCACCAGCTCTCGATGGCTTCGTCATTGCTCGCCTGGACTTTCGGCATGCCGAAGCGGTTCCACCAGACGGTCGAACTGCCTGGCGGGTAGTAGTTGGGAATCCAGTAGTAGTTCCACTGCAGCACCCGGTCCAGCGCATGGGCATGGCGGAGCATGTCGTCCTGGGTGGTGGCTTTGACCAGGCCATCGATAAGTGCGTCCACGGCAGGATTCTGCAAGGCCATGTAGTTGTTCGCCCCCGGGTCGTTGGCCGCCGCCGAGCCGAAATAGTTGTAGAGCTCCATGCCGGGCGAGGTGCTGACCGGATAGCCGGTAATGATCATGTCGTAGTCGCGACTCATGAGCCGATTGACGTACTGGGACGAGTCGATGCGCCGAATGCTCATGTCGATGCCGATTTGTGCCAGGGTGCGCTTGTAGGGCAACAGCAGACGGTCGATACCGTTCTGGGTATTGAGGAACGTGAAGCTCAGCGGCTCGCCTTCGGCATTCACCAACCGGTCGCCGTGAGGCTTCCAGCCGGCCTGTTCCAGTAACGCCAGCGCTTGAAGTTGTTTGTCACGGATCACGCCGCTGCCGTCGGTTTTCGGTGCCTGGAATACCTGGCTGAACACCTCGTCCGGCACTTTGCCGCGCAGCGGTTCGAGGATCGCCAGTTCCCCCGCATCGGGCAACTGCCGGGCGGCGAGGTCAGTGTTGGAGAAAAAGCTTTGCTGGCGCACGTAGGCGTTGCGCATCATCTGGCGATTGCTCCATTCGAAATCCCAGAGCATGGCCAGCGCCTGCCGAACGCGGCGGTCCTGGAATTGTGGCCGTTGCAGGTTGAACACGAAGCCCTGTGCCGGCTGGGGCGCCTCGGTGGCGAGGTGGGCTTTTTGCAGGCGACCGTCGCGCAGGGCCGGGCTGTCGTAACCAATGGCAAAACCCGTGGCGGAAAACTCGCGGTTGTAGTCGTACGCGCCGCCGCGCAGGACCTGGCGGGCCACGTCGGTGTCGCCGAAGTACTCAATGCTGAAATGGTCGAAATTATAGAGGCCGCGGCTGACCGGCAGGTCCTTGCCCCACCAGTCGGCGTTGCGCTCGAAGGTGATGCTGCGGCCCGAATCGACCTTGCTCACCCGGTACGGGCCACTGCCCAGGGGCGGCTCGTAGCCGCCACCGTCGGCGAAGTCGCGGGTCTTCCACCAATGCTCGGGAAAAACCGGCAGGGTGGCGACGTCCAGGGGCAGGGTGCGGTTTTCGTTGTTCTTGAAGTCGAAACGAACGGTGCGTTCCGATTCCACCACGACGTCTTTGACGGCAGCGAATTGCGCGCGATAGCGCAGGCTGCCTTGGGTCATCAGCAGGTCGAAGCTGTAGCGCACGTCTTGCGCGGTGATGGGCTTGCCATCGGCAAAACGCGCCTTGGGATTGAGGTAGAAGCGCAGGGAAAGGCCATCCTCGGCGCGCTCCATCTTTTCGGCGACGAGGCCATAGACGGTATAGGGTTCGTCCAGGGAGCGCTGGGCCAGCGGAGAATAAAGCATGCCGTCGATCTGGCTGACGCCGATGCCTTTGTCGATGTAGGGCAGCACATGGTCAAAATGGCCGATCTCCACGGCCGAACGGCGCATCGTCCCGCCTTTTGGAGCTTGGGGATTGGCGTAGGCAAAGTGGGCGAAGCCTTCGGCGTACTTGGCCGGTTCGCCATAAACGGTCAGGGCATGTTGTGGTGCGGCATCCACGCCTGCGGCGCCAGTCAGCAGGACCACGGCAGTGAACAACCAGGAGGGAAAAGCCAGTCGCATTGTCAGCCTTAGAGCCGGGTGATCGATGACTGCGATTTGTACGCGAGTCACGTTTGAATCGCCAGCCTTGAGGCGAAGGGAGGGCCCCTCGCCACAATGATTCAGACAGCCATCAAGTAAACAGCCTGGGCCGGGATCAGTCCTGGCGGCTGGTCACTTCCAACAAGTGATAGCCAAACTGGGTCTTGACCGGGCCCTGGACCACATTGATCGGGGCGCTGAACACCACGGTGTCGAATTCCTTGACCATCTGGCCTGGGCCGAACGAGCCGAGGTCGCCGCCCTGACGGCTGGACGGGCATGAAGAGTTCGCCTTGGCGACTTCTGCGAAATCGGCGCCGCCTTCAATCTGGGCCTTGAGTTCGTTGCACTTTTCTTCGCTGGAAACCAGGATGTGGCGGGCAGTGGCTTTGGCCATGGGGGTCTTTCCTTTCAGTGTCGTAAAAAACGCCCAGCCTACCGGAATCATTCCGGGTTTGTTGCCAAAATTGCGTCACAGTCCGACGAGCCGCAAGCGTTCTGCGTGCCTGACATAGAGTTCTGTCGCATCGCTCCCCTTGCGCAAGGCTTCTCCTGTGCGCGGGTTGATGGTGTCCAGGTGACTCATTGGATAGTCGGAACGGATCACTTTGCCCAGATGTGAGCTGAAGCGCCCGACGATGCCATCGTTCTGCCCGGCCTCGGTGGTGAAGTATTTGGAAAAAGCCTGGCAGAAATCATGCAACGGATCCGCCATGTGATCGCCAATCTGGCTCGGGGTATCCTGCACCGTGCCGCTCCAAGAGTAATAACGAACGCCATTGACCAGTTGTGGCCCATGGCCTCCCCAGTTTTGGGGGAGGCCTTGTGGATACTTGTCATTGAAGGCGCCTACGCCTTCGGTGGTCAGCGCCGCCAGCGCTGCAATGGCATTTTGCGGCAGCTGTGCCTGGCCGCTGAGCAGCGTGATGAAATCGGCAAAAAGTGTGGCGACTCGATTCGCCACGTGCTCCGGCAAGCGGCCCGGGGTCAGGGCCTTGCGCAGGAAGTCCGCGAGTTCCGACCCCTGGTTGGGACCGCTGACCGAAGTGACCGAAGCGACAGCGTCGGGCGCCAGTGCGGCGGCATAACGGGCGGCCAACACACCTTGCCCGTGGCCGATGAGGTTGACCTTGGCGGCTCCGGTTCCCTCAAGAACCCGTTCCATCTGGGCTAGCAACTGTTCGCCGCGCGCTTCGTTGGAGTGTGTGGCCGATACATACGGGATAAACACTCGGGCACCTGCGGTGCGCAATGCCTGTTTGACGTGATGGAAAAGTTCGAGCGGGCCGACCCTGTCGAACCCGAACAAACCATGTACCAAAAGGATGGGAAAACGGGTGGTTGCATTCCGTTGCATGTTCGTACCTTTTTCGAAGAGGTTCATGTGATGTTTGCGGCACCACTTTAATCCAGGCCGGTAATGAGCGGTGTAGGACGAAACCGCAGGTGGCTGCGGAAATAGGAATAAAAAGCGCGAGAAATGTCCCTCGGGCGTCAGACGGTTTTTTCGGTTTAGGACTCTTCCGATAGCCAAATGCCCATGAAACTCACACCGGCAGGCGCAAGGGACCACTCTCCGTGTCGTGTTGTCTGGCTGTATGACTGGGGCGTCGGCGTTCTAATGGTTTCGTCTGGCACCGTTACGGGAAACGGTGCCTTTTCCCAAAGGATTGGAGCCTGGAAATGACCGTTAAATCATCTGTTGGCAGAAGCCGGCTTTCATTACGAAAACTAGCGCCCCCTTCGCTGGCCAGGGCCCGCGAGGGCGTCATTGATCCGGCCTGGAGCAGGGCTGTCGTCTCCATCAAGCCGTACCCGATGATGACGTGCGGAGATGAGCTGCGGCTTTATTGGCACGGACTCAATAATGAGGGCAATCATTACCGCCACGAAATACGCCGGTTCGTCACGCAGCGTCAGGTCGGCCGCAGCATGGTCTTTGTCGTGCGTGAGCCTCATATCGCTGAGCTTGATGGTGGCTCGCTGGAAATCTCGTACCAAGTGACCAGTAAGCAGTTGCCAGCCGTGTTGGTCTCCCAACCGCTTCAATTGCAGATCGGCGATAGCGCGCCGCTCCTATTGCCGCTCATTGCCAATGACGCGGTGGGCGGCAGTCTTGATCCGGGACGGGTGGCCGAAGGCACGACGGTAACTGTGCGGCCTTATTCGAACATGGCGGCCGGCGATCGATTGATCCTCCTCGCCACTTTGGATTCCAAGCCGTTGTGGCGCGACGTACTGGATATCGAGGCTCACGCGGTCGGTAACAGATTGTCACTCTGGATCGATCATGCGGACATCGCACCCTATTCGGGGCATTCGTTGACCTTGAGCTATGTCGTCAGGCGAGGGCATTCAGTGCGTCGGGCCGAGCCGTTATCCGTCTGGCTAGGTCCTTTGGTGCGTCCTGCGCTGGAAGCGCCGAGGATACTGGAGCTGATAGACGACTGGCTGGATGTCGAGGGGCTGCAGGAGGCCGTGACCGTAGTTATCGATGGGGTTGGGCTGGAAGCGGGCGAGTTGGTCTGGTTGCAATGCAACGGCAGCTACCCGTACGTCCTGGAACGTGAAATCACTGAAGCCACGGCCGGCCAGCCGGTCGTCTTCACGGTACCCGCTGCCTATTGGCAAGCACAGCGAGAACAATCGGTGGACGTTTTCTATCAGGTCGAGCGGCTGGATGATGTGAGCCAGCGCTCGGCGGAGGTTACCGTTCAGGTTACGCCCGGGGCGTAACGCAAGCCCAAACGACTAACCTTGTGGCGAGGCAAGCTTGCTCCCGCGCCACAGGCCAAAAAATCGTCCAGCCGTTCAGGCTCCCAATCGCAACCTGCGGTGAGCCTGACGCAGCAACTGCTCGGTAGACGCCCAGCCAAGGCATCCATCGGTGACCGATACACCGTAGCGCATCGTCGCGCCCAACGGCTGGCAGCCCTCGAACAGGTGGCTTTCGAGCATCATGCCGACGAGGGCACGGTTGCCTTGCACTCGCTGTTCCAGCACGTCTTCGAATACCTGGGGCTGGCGCAACGGGTCCTTGCCGCTGTTGGCGTGGCTGCAATCGACCAGGATGCGGGCCGGGATCTTCAGGCGGGCGAGGTCACTGTGGATCTGCGCCACGCTTTGGCGATCATAATTCGGTCCGCGATGACCACCGCGCAATACCAGGTGCGTATCGGGGTTGCCCGGGGTCTGGATGACCGCCGGACGCCCTTGGCTGTCGATGCCGAAATGGCGATGAGGGTGCGCCGCCGAGCGCATGGCGTCGCAGGCGATGCCGACCCCACCATCGGTGCCGTTCTTGAAGCCGACTGGCATGCTCAGTCCGCTGGCCATTTCCCGGTGAATCTGTGATTCGGTGGTACGAGCACCAATGGCGACCCAACTGAGCAGGTCATCGAAGTAACCAGCGGCCATGGGCTGCAACAGTTCGGTGGCCACGGGCAGGCCGAGTCGCAGCATCTCACGCATCAACTCCCGCGACAGCTCGAGGCCGGCGGCCATGTCATCGCTGCCGTCGAGATGGGGATCGTAGGCCAGGCCCTTCCAGCCCACGGTGGTGCGGGGCTTTTCCACGTAGGCGCGCATCACCAGCAGCATGCTGTCGCTCACGTCCCGGGCAAGGCGAGCCAGGTTGGCGGCGTATTCGAGAGCGGACTTTGGATCGTGGATCGAGCAAGGGCCGACGATGACCAGCAGGCGGGAGTCCTTGCCATCAAGGATCGCGCGGATGGCTTGGCGATGGGTGTTGACCTGTTGGCTCAATGCACTGTCAAGCGGCAATCGTTGCTTGAGCTGCAATGCACTCGGCAAGCGCAGGGCCAGGGCTTCATTGGCAGGGTTGAGCGTGGACAGCGGCAAAGCGGAGACGGACGAATTCATGATCTGGCTTCCTGGGCGGGCAGCGGGTTCATTCCCGCGCGCCGGCCCTATTTGGGTGTTCGACAATTGGCCGTAATGGCCCGCAGCGTAGGCATGCCACCGGTAGGTGACCGATCGGAGGCGGCAGGCTGTCCCGAGCGGTGGCTGGTAAATCGCCAGGCGGAAAAACTGTCGTAACGGTAATAAGTGGCGTAGTTCATGGCTCAATCCTCAAGTTGTTTGATGTTGCAAATGTCTGGGGCCTGAAAAAACAAAACCCCCGGTCGGGAGGCCGACCGGGGGTTTGGAAAACTCTGGAAGGCGACCCGTTTGAAATGGGCGCCGGTTGGGTATCAGGCGCGCCAGTGGCTAAACCAATACCCAAAATAAAAGCTGACCGGAGTCTGTACGCTGTTCGCCCAGGCGCCCGCAACCGAGCGCGGGGCGCTGATAGGTTGAAGCGGTGAGAGGGCGTTGAACATGGTCTGTCTCCGGTGAATGGTCCGAGCTTACTAGAGCGCGACGCAGCCGTTCAATAAGAAAATGCTATCGGGCATTTAAAAACAGTCGCCTCGCTTGAGTCCGATGGGCTTTATGACAAACTTCCGAGTTGTGCTGACTCTTTTGGAAGATCCATGAACGCTTCAGTCTTTGCCGCCGCACAAGCCATTTCCGTCGCCGGAGATGTTCACGCCAATGTCATGGCGCATCTGCGTTTCATGCAGGCCGCCGCCGAGCAAGACGTGAAGCTGTTGGTTTTCCCTGAGTTGTCGCTTACTGGCTATGAGCTGGGCCTGGCGGCAAAACTCGCGATCCTCCCCAATGACAGCCTCTTGCAGCCGCTGCGCGACTTGGCGCGAGAGCTGTGCTTGACGACCGTCGTCGGCATGCCGATCCGCCTGTCGACAAGCGAGCCAGTACTGATCGGCGCGCTGATCTTCGGTGCCGATGGCTCCCTCGGGGTCTATAGCAAGCAACACTTGCATACGGGAGAAGAGGTCGTTTTTGCGCCCGGCCATGGCGGCCCAATGTTGGAAATGGATCTGGACCAGGTCGCCTTGGCGGTCTGCGCCGACTTCACCCACGCCAGTCATGCCGCCTCGGCCGCGGGGCAGGGCGCCACGGTGTACGCGGCGGGCGTATTGATCAGCAAGGGCGGGTACGAGCCGGACACCACTCTGCTGCAAAGCTATGCCCGGCAACATGCCATGGCCGTGTTGATGGCCAATCATGGTGGTGCTACCGGAGGGTGGGAGTCGGCGGGTCGCAGCGCAATCTGGGGTCCGGATGGTTCGCTGCTGGCTGCGGCTCAAGGCGTGGGGGAGGCATTGGTCATTGCTCGACGCGGCGACAGCGGGTGGGCGGGTCAGGCCATGGCGCTGTGACGAGGTTTCGATGAGTCTTGAATGGCGCCCGGCTGAAGCCCGTGACATTGAGTTTGCACGTCAACTGACTTGCAACAATATGCTTCCCTATTACCTGCGCCATGATCTGCTGTGGCAGGACGAGGCGTTCGATCTGGCGTGGGTCATCCGCCAGAACTGGATAATCTGCCGCCATGAACAAACGCTGGGTTTTGTCAGTCTCAGTCGTGATGCGCGCGCTTTGTATATTCGAGAGTTGCAGATCGACAAGGCGTTTCGTCGACAGGGCGCCGGAACCTGGGCGATAGGACAGGTCTGGGCAATGGTGGCAATTGAGCATCGCCCGGCGTTGCGGCTTACCGTTTTCAAAGACAATCCGGCCCGGGAACTCTACGAGCGCATGGGGCTGCGGGTGGTCGGGGAAGATGAGTGTTTCTTTAGGATGCAGCGAGACGCCCATGCTTGAGGCTTCGAATATTGAGTTCGAAGATTTGTTGTAACTTTTATCTGCCCGTTTGCGCTAGGTCTGCCGAGTGCTTTTTGCTAAGGTGTTGGCAACCCATACAAGACCAAATCGTGAGGTGTCTGCTTGATTAGGGTGTTAGTGGTCGACGACCATGATCTCGTCCGTACGGGCATTACACGAATGCTGGCTGACATTGATGGCCTGCAAGTAGTTGGCCAAGCCGAATCCGGGGAGGAATCCCTGATCAAGGCGCGTGAATTGAAACCCGACGTGGTGCTCATGGATGTCAAGATGCCAGGCATCGGCGGCCTTGAAGCCACGCGTAAGCTGCTGCGCAGTCATCCGGACATCAAGGTCGTCGCGGTGACTGTCTGTGAGGAAGATCCGTTTCCCACCCGTTTGTTGCAGGCGGGCGCGGCGGGCTATCTCACCAAGGGCGCCGGCTTGAACGAGATGGTCCAGGCTATCCGCCTGGTATTTGCCGGTCAGCGCTATATCAGCCCGCAAATCGCCCAGCAATTGGCAATCAAGTCCTTCCAGCCGACCAATGATTCGCCCTTCGATGCGCTGTCCGAGCGAGAAATCCAGATTGCGCTGATGATCGTCGGCTGCCAGAAGGTCCAGATCATTTCCGACAAGCTGTGCCTGTCGCCCAAGACCGTCAATACCTACCGTTACCGTATCTTCGAAAAGCTTTCGATCAGCAGTGACGTCGAGTTGACGCTGCTGGCGGTGCGTCATGGCATGGTCGATGCCAGCGCCTGATAATGACTGAACAGTTTGATCCAAGTGCCTTCCTGTCCACCTGCAGCGGCCGTCCCGGCGTGTACCGCATGTTCGACAGCGATGCGCGCCTGCTTTATGTCGGCAAGGCCAAGAACCTCAAGAAGCGCCTGGCCAGCTACTTCCGCAAGACGGGCCTCGCACCAAAAACCGCCGCATTGGTGGGGCGCATCGCGCAAATCGAAACCACCATCACCGCCAACGAAACCGAGGCGCTGCTGCTCGAGCAGACGCTGATCAAGGAATGGCGTCCGCCGTATAACATTCTGTTGCGGGACGACAAATCTTACCCGTACGTGTTCCTGTCCGACGGGGCGTTTCCACGCCTGAGCATTCATCGTGGGGCCAAGAAGGCCAAGGGCCGGTATTTCGGCCCATACCCCAGCGCTGGGGCGATCCGTGAAAGCCTGAGTCTGCTTCAGAAAACTTTCTTCGTTCGCCAATGCGAAGACAGCTATTACAAGAATCGGACCCGGCCCTGCCTGCAACACCAGATAAAACGCTGCAAGGCGCCGTGTGTCGGGCTGGTCGAGCCCGAGGTGTATGCCGAGGACGTGCGTCACTCGGTCATGTTCCTGGAAGGGCGCAGCAATGCGCTGACCGATGAGCTGTCGGCCGCCATGGAAGAGGCTTCGATCAACCTTGAATTCGAACGTGCTGCGGAGTTGCGCGACCAGATCGGATTGCTGCGTCGCGTACAGGACCAGCAAAGCATGGAAGGCGGCAGCGGCGACGTCGATGTCGTCGCCGCGTTCGTCAACCCGGGCGGCGCCTGCGTCCATCTCATCAGCGTGCGGGGAGGCCGGGTACTGGGCAGCAAGAATTTCTTCCCTCAGGTCGGCATCGAGGAAGACGTGGCGGAAGTCATGGCCGCTTTCCTGGGCCAGTACTACATCAGCAGCCCGGAACGCGACTTGCCCAGCGAGCTGATCGTCAACGTGGTTCACGAAGACTTTCCGGCCCTGATCGAGGCCATCGACAAGCTTCGCGGTCGAGAACTGACCATCAGCCACCGAGTGCGTGGAACGCGCGCGCGCTGGCAGCAATTGGCCGTGACCAACGCCGAACAGGCCCTTGGCGCGCGCCTGGCCAACCGTCAGCACGTCGCGGCACGGTTCGATGCCCTGGCCGAAGTGCTGAATCTGGATGAACCGCCGCAGCGACTCGAGTGCTACGACATCAGCCACTCCAGCGGCGAGGCGACCGTCGCTTCCTGCGTGGTGTTCGGCCCGGAAGGCCCGATCAAGTCCGATTACCGGCGCTATAACATTGAAGGCGTTACCCCGGGCGATGACTATGCCGCCATGCACCAGGCATTGATGCGGCGCTTCGGCAAGATCAAGGACGGCGAGGGCAAGTTGCCGGACATCCTGTTGGTGGACGGTGGCAAAGGCCAGTTGTCCATGGCCCGCGACGTGCTCAACGAGCTGGCGGTCCCGGACCTGATCTTGCTCGGCGTGGCCAAGGGCGCGACGCGCAAGGCCGGTTTCGAAACCTTGTACCTGAACGACGCTGCCCACGAATTCACCCTCAAGGGCGATTCGCCGGCACTGCACCTGATCCAGCAGATCCGCGACGAAGCACACCGCTTCGCCATCACGGGGCACCGCGCCCGCCGTGGCAAGACCCGCCGTACCTCCACGCTGGAAGGCGTGGCAGGGGTCGGTCCGACGCGCCGACGCGACTTGTTGAAACATTTTGGTGGATTGCAGGAACTGTCTCGTGCCAGCATCGAGGAAATAGCCAAAGCACCCGGTATCAGTAAAAAGCTCGCAGAGTCGATTTATGCGAACCTGCATAGCGAGTAGAATGCCCGTCAACCTCGTAGCCAGTTGTGCCGATGAATATCCCAAACCTGATTACCGTTCTACGCGTCCTGCTCATCCCGATCTTCATATTGCTGTTCTATTTGCCGTACCACTGGAGCTACGTGGCCTCAGCCTCGGTCTTTGCCTTCGCCGCCGCGACGGACTGGCTCGACGGCTACCTCGCCCGACGCCTGGAGCAAAGCACGCCGTTCGGCGCGTTCCTCGACCCGGTGGCCGACAAACTGATGGTCGCGGTGGCCCTGGTGCTGCTGGTGCAGGAACACGGCAACCTCTGGCTGACCCTGCCGGCGGCGGTGATCATCGGACGCGAAATCGTCGTCTCGGCGCTACGTGAGTGGATGGCCGAGCTGGGCGCCCGCGCCCAGGTCGCCGTGTCGAACCTCGGTAAATGGAAAACCGCCGCGCAGATGCTCGCGCTGGTGATCCTGCTGGCGAATCCCTCGGACTTCACCTTCTGGGTGCTGTTGGGTTATGCCTTGCTGCTGGTGTCCGCTGGCCTGACGCTGTGGTCGATGGTTCAATACCTGCGCGCAGCCTGGCCGCACCTGCGGACGGATGTTGATCCGAAATAAAACTTTTTTTAATCAAAGGGTTGACGGCGTGTTTTGAATCTATAGAATGCGCCACACCAAGACGCGGGAATAGCTCAGTTGGTAGAGCACGACCTTGCCAAGGTCGGGGTCGCGAGTTCGAGTCTCGTTTCCCGCTCCAATTATTTTTCTATAGACTTCCATTGGAGTATGTAGAAATCAAAAAAAGAGGCTTCGGCCTCTTCTTTAGTTCCATTAAAGTCTACTCTGATACATCGATAGCCACGATTTTTTAGTACATTTTTTAGTACATCAATTCGACGCTTGGTAAATCAGTTTTTAGAGATGCTTGGCACTCTGAAAACCGTACAACATTCCTTCATTCGCATGAAATGGAGTTAGTACAATGGTCCTTACCAACACGGCGGTCCGACACGCCAAACCTCGCACCAAAAACTACACCCTTCCTGACTTTGATGGGCTCGCGCTTTTCGTGAATACGAAAGGCACCAAGAGCTAGCACTTCCGTTATTCTTGGGCGGGCGGGCAACGTCGGATTTCGCTCGGTACCTATCCTGAGACAGCCTACGAGATGCTGGCGCTCTGCGTGATGTTGCCAGGCGGTCGTTGATTGCTCGAGAGCACGATGTTAATACCGGTATGGTTTTGCGCTGGCAACAGCATTACCAAGACAGGGCCTTTGGCCCGGTTAGTCAGGGTGTCCTGCCGATCTCCATCCAATTTCGCCTCGCCCGAGCAGGTAGACGTAGTTCTGCGCTCGGAGCGAGGGAAAGTATAGGTTAGGCTGCCAAGTACTGTTCTGATACTGCAACCGCGCAGGTGGATGCGGTTGTAAATACAAAGATCACCATTGGGTCCACCTCTTGGTCAATAATCTGGGAGATTTGAAATCCGGCTTCCACCGCCAGTAATGAATCGCCGCCGGAGTTAAAGAAATCGTCGTCTGCGGTCAGTGATGGCACTTGAGTTACTGAGCGAAAGATTTCTAATATTTTGTCTTCCAGGATCTGGATCTCGATGGTCATAACCACTTCCTTTGGTTGGTATCACGAAGTTTCGTTACAAATGGTCCATGTGGGCAACGGGTTGCTCTAACTCGGACATGTACTTTCGCAAGATGCTCAGTTGGTCAAGGCCTTCCATGACGCTTTCGTGCTTGAGGCCGAAGTCGATAAGACAGGCAATTTCATCAACACCCGCCGAATGGCAAAGATCAACCACTTGTCTTGCATAGTTCAAATCACCGATCAGTCCCGCCTCACATAAGTATCGCTGCGCGCTGTCCTTTATTTGAGCACGCACCGTTTCATGGGTTTCAGGGGCCACCCGTTGGCTGGTGCCTGCCCGATAGGGCGTCAAGGAGCCGATTAGGTAGTCTTCCAGCGCAGTTTGAGCGTCCCGCAGCGCCTGTTCACGGCTAGGTGCCAGGTAGGTATGAAGCATCAAAGTGACGTGTCCACGCCAGGCACTGCCGGTTTGCGCCAGTGCCGTACGATAGGCGCTGATTTTTTCCGCCAACTCGGGAATGTCCTGCTTGACCAGATGGGTCAAGACACTTGCTTGGGCGCGACCGGCTTCTTCAAAGGTGTCCAGAGTGCCCGACGACGAGATCCACAGTTGGAGAGGTGCGACAGGAGGAGGGAAGGTCGCGACCTTCGAAGCCCCCTCCCCAAAGGGCTGGCCCGACCATAGGTTTCTGAGCGTCTGCACGGTTTCAAATGTTGAATCGCGTCTGTGTTCATAAGCCCCGGGAGCCAGCACGAAGTCGCGAGGATTCCAGCCGGAAGCCAGCGAAATACCCACTCTGCCGTTCGACAGATTGTCGACGACGGACCATTCCTCGACCAAGCGCAAGGGGTGATGCAAAGGCACGACGACACTACCGGCGCGGATATGTACCCGCTCAGTCACCATGGCTACCGCCGCACCGAGTACCGCCGGGTTCGGGTAAAGCCCCCCCACGGGGTGAAAGTGCCGTTCTGGTATCCACACGGCGGCGAAGCCATGGGCGTCAGCGTAGCGAGCTCCATCCAGTAACAATTGATAGGTATTGCCGGTGGATTTTTTTCCGGTTGCCGCATCCGCAAAGTAAAACAGGCTGAGTTGCATGTTCAGGTCATCCTTAACGTGTTATGAGCAGCGAAATTTCAACGGGATTGCCCAGCGTTCGAGTGGTCGGTGAACGTCAACGAGCACCGCCTGCGGGCGGGAAAAATCCCTGCTCCACCCCATGGGCTACGAAGTCTGCAATCCATGATTTCGTCGGCTTGAAGTACTGGAAGCCCAATTTTTCGAGCCAGGCGTCAGTCACGGCATGCTTGAGCGCAACCGGGCGACCAGCGCCTCGGTAGGTCATCGGCAGAATCCGGCCGACGTCTTCAACCCGTGCCTTGTCGCGCCCCAATATCGGCAGCGTCTCCTCGAATTCCTGTGCTGATACCAGATCGATGTCGTACCCCAGCTCATTGAGGGTCTGGATGAACTCACCATAGGGCAGTGCGTTGGGGGTCTGGATATGGAATGTGCGACCTGCTGCCAGAGGCTGGCCGCCGAGCAGCAGAACCGCCTGGGCCATGGTGTCGGCCGGTATGAGTTGAATACGTCGCTCCGTCCAGTCGGCGGCAACGCCCAGGCCCATGACGGCGCGTACGTAGCGGCTGAAAAAGTGTGCATCGATATTTCGCTGGAATTTGCCGCTCACGGAGTTAGGTGAAACCGTGCCCACTCTGAAGACGGTCGCGTAGTCGCCTGATTTATTGAAGTCGGCGATCAAATGCTCCGCGAAAATCTTGCTGGCCGAATAGGCTTCGGTCGGTGTTTGCCCGACTTCAAGCTGATACTCGTTGATGGACCTCGCCACGCCATCCAGGCTCCGTCCCGCCACGCCGATAGTCGAAATGTGGCACAGGTTGGGCTTGGCGAGCTGTGAGCACAGCTCGATCACGCGCTCTGTGCCATCGGTGTTGACGGCAAAGAAGTCGCGCTCCGAGCCAACATGACGCACGTCCGCCGCCGCGTGTATCACTCTGTCGCACGTCGCTGTCAGTACCGAGCGTGCCTCGTCGCCAAGCCCCAGGTCCCTTTCTCGCAAGTCCCCCCTGATGCACCGTACTCGTCGGGAAAATACCGACGCATCGATCTCGGACTGCGAGAAGTACCAGGCATATTGACTGGCGAGCCGATCCTGGGCGGCCTGGTCATTCTGGCCACGCACCAGGCAAACAATTTCCAGCTGCGGATAGCTGCAAAGAAGCTTATGCAGAATATGGATGCCGAGCATGCCGGTGGCCCCAGTCAACAGCACTTGCCTGCAATGACGCCAGGTGTCGAGGCCAGCATCAATGCGCGTGAAGTCGATTTCGGGCTCGGCGGCAGCGGGCTCCACATGGGTGATGGCTTGCGGTTGCTCGTGGTGAGGTTGCACGGTGTCGATCCAGCGGGCCAGCAGCTCCACGGTTCTGTGTTCGAAGACCACCTGAGGCATCAAACTGATGCCGGCCTGCCGCAAGTGAACGGTAATGGAGATCGCCAGTAACGAGGTTCCGCCGACCTCGAAGAAATCATCGGCGACCGACTCCACTTTATAGGCCAGTACGTCCTGCCAGATTCGTGCGATCAACAGCTCCGAAGGGCTTTTGGGTGGCCGACTGTCGGTGGTGGTGCTGAAGACCGTTGGTATTCTTTTTCTGTCTATTTTTCCGTTGGCGGTGATCGGCAAGGCGTCCAGGACGGTTATCACCGAAGGCAGCATGTAGCTGGGCAGGCGTTTGGAGAGCGCCTCCTTGATGAGGTTGGACAGCTGAACCTTCTTCAGCCGTGCCCCCGGATTGTTACCGTCGGCCGACGGCTCTGACCGGAAGCTGCGCCCGGCAAGCGTGGCGAACAGATTGGCCGGATGCGCCGCTGTTGACAACACCATGTCGTAGTACCCGTCCGGATGATCCGAGCAGTTGAACGAGACGGTATAGCCACACTCGGTAGCAAGTTCACGAAGCGCTTCAGGGATGACACTGTCAGGCAGCGTCGAGGGAGTATCAGTTGAGTAGAGTTCATCGCGCCGGCGCAGATCGTCAATCAGCAGGCCGTGAGGTACACCGGTGAATGCGAAAGCAGCGTTTGTCCGTAAACGTAGATGTTTGGCCAGCTTCTCAAACGTCCAGTTTCCTGCACGCCATTCCTGCCAGTTCAACGCTGGCAAGTCATCGTTGCAAGCGGCCGAGGGTCGACTGAGCGTGACGTCATATCGATACTTGTTCATCTCCGTGGCGTGCCGTCCGCGACGGGGTTCGATGCGCGGCATCAGCCCGGTTTTTTTCGCGTAGTTGTGGAAGAAGCACGGATTGACGTTCAGTTCCGGCTCATCCTGGACAGCCTTTGCAATTCTGGGCAGCAACTCATCGTTCGTCAGTTGCGGCGCCCGAGCAGACTGTACCGAGGCGTGGAACATTTCCAACAGGCAGTAATTCCGGACATCTCCCAGGTAGATCACGCCGTCTGGGGCGAGCCGGCTGAGCAAGGCGTCCAGCACCTCGGTCAAATAGGCCATGTCGGGAAAGTACTGGCTTACCGAGTTGACCACGATGACATCGAACAGGGCCTCAAACTCAGGCAGGTTCCTGGCTTCGGCCACTGACAACTCGATGTTCGTGAGTCTGGACAGCCGGAGTTTCTGGCGCAGCTTGAGAATGACCGAGGTGGAGAAATCTGCGCCAACATAGCGCGCACAGTGCGGTGCGAGTTCTTGAGCGAGCAATCCCGTGCCGACTCCGATTTCAAGAACATTGGGTGGCGTTGAGCGCTGCTCTGGAAGATAACGCAGGATGTTCTCAACTGTTCCGTCCAACCATTCGTCCATGACTGATGGCGCAATGGGTTGCTGATCGTAGCTGGAGTTCCAGCCGGTAAAGTCCCTCGTTCCGGACGCAGAAATTTCGTGGGTCTGGTCGAAGAGGGTGCGCCAATGCGCGACAACATCGGCGTCGAACGCATTCCGGTCCTGTTCGAGAGGTGCATCCTGTGCTGTCACACAGGCCACGAGCCGGCAATTGCTCCCGGGATCGCCGACTGCCAGCACCACGGCATTGTGAACGCCGGGCAGGCTGGTCAGCACTGCCTCGATTTCGCCTGGCTCAATGCGAAACCCGCGGACTTTCACCTGGCTGTCCAGGCGCCCGCGGAACTCGAAGGTTCGTTGCGCCCTGTTCCAGCGGCCCCGATCACCGCTGCGGTAATACTTGCGTCCACTCAACTCGATGAAGCTGGCGCGGGTTTCTGCCTCACGATTGATGTAGCCGGTGGCCACGCCTCGACCGCCAATCCAGATTTCGCCGGTTACGTCATCGGGCAGCACATTGCCGTGCTCATCTGCGATGACGACTTCAACGCCGTCCAGCGGTTGCCCTATCGGATAACCGGTGACCGGGCGTTGTTTGTCGTACAGATACAACGTGGAAAAAATGGTCGCTTCGGTGGGGCCATACGCGACGAAGACCCTGGCCTTGGGGAAGGCGTGGGACAAGGTGGCCAGCAGGTCGGCAGGTACGATGTCGCCACCGGTGATCACCACTCGAAGCGATTCATGACTGTGTGAGGCGGATTGCGACATGGACGTCAGCAGGTTTTCCATCAGTCCGGGAACGGCCTGAAAGATCGTCGCGGTCTTCAGCAGCTCGTCAATCGCCTGCGGCGAGAAGATTTCCTCCTGGGTCACAATTCGGCTCTGTCCGCCGGCCAGCATGGCGATAAACAGCTCGAAGTAGAAGACATCAAAGGTGCTTGCCGCGAGTACCAGCCCGACATCCGAAGGCGAGCATTCATGCAGCAACTGACAGGCGCGCATCGTATTGACGATATTGCCGTGGGAAACTATGACGCCTTTTGGCCTGCCGGTCGTACCGGAGGTATAAAGGATGTAGCAAGGCGATTCGGGCACAACCGCCGCGTCAATCGCGCGCAGTTGTTCTGGCGTCGGCTGGTCGTGGGCTTTACCGATGACGATACTGGGGATCGTATCGCAGCCTTTGTCTGCGCAAGACACAATGATCGCCCGGGCATTGGAGTCCGAGGTAATAAAGGCACGTCGATCGTCGGGATCCGCCGGATTGATCGGGACAAATGCCGCACCCGCTCGCAGGACGGCCAGTGTGGCTACAGCAATATCGACGCTGCGCTCGACACATATTGCGACGGTGTCGCTCTGGCGCACGCCACTTTGCAGTAACTGCACGGCCAGCGCGGCTGACTGGCGGCTGAGTTGGTCAAAGGTCAATAGGCCGTGCTTGTCCGAGACCGCACCGGCGTTCGGTGAGATTTGCGCCGCGTCAAGAAACAATCCATGCAGCCCGCAGTCTGGCCAGACCTGCTCGTCTGGCGTGCCGTTCGTGGAGGACAGCTTGTGGAAGAGGGGGAGTTGGGAGATGTCCTGTTGCGGTGTCTGCACGATGCAATTGAGCAAGCATTCGTAATGGCTGGCCATTTCCCGGATCACCTGCTCGTCGAACAGGTCCAGCGCATAGTTGATCCGCAGGCGCGCGTCTGTCGGGCGCCGCCACAACGTCCATTCCAGGTCGACCCGGGCAACGTCCAGATCGACCTTCAGGAGCTCGGTTCGCGTACCTTGCAACTCAATTTTTCCGGCCTCGACGTTCTGCAGAGTGAAAAGCACCTGAAACAACGGGTTATGACTGAGCGAACGCTCCGGGTTCAGGTCTTCCACCACCTGTTCGAATGGCGTTCGTTGATGCTCCAGCGCGAGCAACGTCGTGTCTCTGAATGCCTTGAGGACGGTAGTGAAGCTGGCCTGTGGAAGAATGCGGGTGCGCAGCACGACCGTATTCACGAATAACCCTAGGACATTCTCCAGCTCCTCGACCGGTCGGTTGGCGACAGGGGTGCCGAAGACAATGTCAGTCTGGCCTGAATACCGATGCAACAGCACCTTAAGTGCGGCGCCCAGGACCATGTAGAGCGAGCTGTCATATTGCTTGGCCAAGGCTTCCAGTGATTGCACCAACCCCTGTGGAAGTGTCAGGTCAATATGATTGCCCCGGAAGTTGGCGATGGCCGGCCGGGGGGTTGCCATTGGCAATTCAATTTGTGCGAGGTCGTGGAGCTGGGTCTTCCAGAATTGCCGGCTGCGGATACCCGCTTCGCTGGCAAGCCAGGCTTTTTCGGCCGCGACGAAGGTACTGAAATCGATATTGCCAGTGGCAGGTAACGCTTGCGAGGCAAGTGCGGCGGCATAAAAGCGTTGCAGGTCTTCATGCAGGATACCCAGCGACCAGCCATCGGCGACGATGTGGTGAATCACCAGGGCCATCAGGCAGGATTCATCGTCAGTGCGGATGACAACGGCCTTGAGCAGGGGGGCGCGGCTCAGGTCAAATGGCTGCCAGATAAAACTATCCAGGCATTGCTCTGCCGATTCGGGATTGTCGATGACGGACACGTCAGCGTCGACGGCGTCATGGACTACCGACTCAGGCTGGCCGTTGTCATTGGCCTGGAAAGAAGTGCGCAAGCTGGGGTGCCTGTTGATCAACGCTTGAAATGCCTGACGTAATGCATCCAAGTTAACGTGGCCATGCAATTTGGCGATGCTGAAAATATTGTAGGCCGCACTGTTCGGATCCATCAGGTGCAGGAACCACATGCGTTTCTGGCCGTAAGACAGGGCGGATGTATCAATATCGAGTTGCGGGTGCGGCTCAGATGTTTTCTGTGCGCTCTTTATATGCTGGGCGAGAATTCTCTCGGCCGCTGATCTTTGGTCTTTATGTGCATTAGCCTTAGAACAAAAATCCATTCGATATACCATCCATAGTCGAGTAGCTCCTGCGAATTACCATAGAATCTCATTTGCGCTAGGGTCAAGCGCAAAAAATCAATTTCATCAGCCGAGCCGGTAGTGGCGTATAGCCATGGCTCGCCGCAAGCCCCATATTACTTAGCGTTGCGGCTGTAGCAGAGCATAAAAAATAATTGAGGTTATCCGCTGATGTTCAGGTATGGGTTTGTAATGACGTTGTAACGGTAATGGGGGGCATGGCAGCAAAATCAGCGCTTGCATTATAATTTTTGTGATTGAAAACAATGGGTAAGTGCTTTGTCGGGGGAGGGTGGTGGTAGTTTTGTCGCCGATTTCAGCAGCAACCGCACAGCTTGTGTGGACGTTAAAGCGGTTGTTGCCGATCGCGAAAAAAAATCTTTACGCCTCCGTTTTTCCTGTGTTACCAATAAAAAATGCTGAGGAAGCTGTTGGATTCAGCCTACAAGTAAAAGCCGACGCTTGGATGAACTAAAGTTTGCCAGCGAAATAAGGGAATATAACTCCGCCTGTTAAAGCGGAAGAATGTCGGAGGCTAATTGCTTGAGTATTGAAAAAGGGTCCCTCTGGCGGGACAGAAACTTCATGTGTCTTTGGATGGGGCAGTCCGTCAGCGAGATGGGCTCGTCTATCACCAATATTATTCTTCCACTGCTCGCCATTACCACGTTGAGTGCAACTCCGGGTGAGATTGGCTTACTTCGCGCTATGGCCTCCATTGCTGTATTGCTTGCGTCAATACCTTCGGGTGTCTACATCGACAGATTCAACAAGCGAAGTTTGATGATCGTGTGCGACTTCGTGCGAGCGGCGATATTGGTTACCGTCCCGCTATTTGCATTTTACGATCAGCTTTCGATGTACTGGCTGTATGCCGTGTCCTTCTTGTGTTCCGTGTTCTCGGTCGCCTTCGGAATCGCCTATCACTCCTACTATCCGATTTTTGTGCCGCGCAAGGATTTGCCCGAGGCGAACAGCAAGATCGAAACCACGGAATCAGCCGCGCGGGTCGGTGGCCCGGGGATCGGCACGTTCATGGCGGGCTGGATCGGAGCCCCGCTCACGCTGTTATTCGATGTCGTTTCCTATATTGCCAGCGCTGTTCTCCTGAGTTTTACCAAGACTGACGAGTCGAGCAAGGTGAAGGTAACCAAAAGGCCGCCCTTGCTGCAGGAAATAGGTGAGGGATTCAAGCTGCTATATGCCAATTCGGTATTGGCGCGAACTGCGATGACGACCATTGGCTCGATGTTCTGCCTGGCCATGATGAATGCGGTTTTTTTATATTACTTGATTAGCGATTTGAAGCTTTCACCGCAAATGGTCGGTATTGTCTTTTTTATCGGTGAAGGTGGCGGGCTGTTGGCAGCTATCCTCGCGAGTGCTTTGATGCGTTCAGTCGGTAGCGCAAAAATAATGTGGTGGGTAGTCTTTCTTAGTCCGGCAGGTTTCCTTTTGGGTGGGGCGCAAAGTCATCCGCTATTGCTGCCGACACTCTATCTATGTTTGACGTCTGTTCGCTTTGTATTGTTTGACATTGCCCAATATTCCTATCGGCAGTCTTCTTGTCCGCTGGAAAGTCTCGGCAAGGTGACTGCAAGTATCAGAACCTGTATCGGCATTGCGGCGGCAAGCGGGGCAATTTTCGGTGGGTGGCTGGGCAGTATTGTAAGTCCAGTCGCGAGTATATTCATTGCAACGGTATTGATGTGTGTTTCATCCCTTCCTGTAGTGTTTTCGGCGTTACGGCATACCAGAGATATTGAAGACCTTCCCGCGCTGACCCATGTAGATCGTTGATAGAGGTCGGTCTGCAGCAAAGTTTTCCTCGTGTCGTTTTAGTTGCCAGGTTTTCCTTGGTAAAAAAGGGAGTTGAACAAGCATGGATAGCAAAAGCGTATATGGCGTTGTCATCAATCAACAAGAACAGTATTCCCTGTGGAATAACGACCGGCCGGTACCGGGAGGATGGACCTCCATTGGCGTAACCGGTTCTCAGGATTTTTGTTTGAACTGGATTCAAAATAACTGGCTGGATCAGCGCCCCGGTTTCTTGCGCGAAAACATTGCGCCGACAAAGGCACCGTCGGTCGAGGAGCTGTAATGAACAGCACCTTTGAAATAACTAATCATGTGCTCGATCTCTTGTCCCGTTATCTTGAGAATGGTGTTTGCCTGCACCTTGCCAACGAAGGATTCGAGCTGCAAACCCTTGAGTCGTCGGCCTCGCAGCCCCTGGAAGCACTGACACCGGAACTTCAGACGCACTTGCAAAGCCTGCTGCAGGAGGAAATCGGCAGGCCTTTGCAGGGCGGCACGCTATTGCCGTTGTCCTGGATTCAGCGCCGGCATTACTTCGTCACCCGGCACGAAGGCGCCGAAGTTTCATCAACAGTGCCTCATGCGTTGCGCTTCAGCGGCAAGCTGGATCGAGCGGCACTGCGTGACGCTTTGCTCCACCTTCAGCGAGTTCACCCGATGCTCCGGGCGTCCGTGCATGAAATGTACGGAGTGCTCTTTCAATGGATCGCGCCAACGGCTCAACTGACCATTGAATTCGAGGACCTTTCGCACACGCCGGTCAGTTCCCGAGAAGCACAATTGGCAGCGTTTTCACTTGACGTCATGCGCCGACCTTTTCAACTCGACCGCGGCGTGCTGATGCGCCCGGTACTGGTCAGGCTCAGTGACGAAGAGCATGTTCTGCTGCTGCCGTTGCATCATCTGATTGCTGACGGCTTGTCTCTACGCGTGATCAACGACAGCCTGTTATCGGCTTATGAGGGTTACCGTACTTCTGGTCACGCTGACCTGCCGGCGCCGAGTTCAACCTATGCCGACTTCATCCGCTTTCAACATTCTGAGCGGTCCCTGACGGAGAACGAGCGGCACCTGGACTACTGGATCAAACGCATGGCCGGCAAGCCCGTCATGCTCAGCTTGCCCACCGACAAGGCACGGCCTGCGACGCCTTCCTACAAAGGCCGTTACGTCGAACGTGTGCTTGATGAGGCTCTGACCAACGCGCTCAGTGACTTTGCAAAGAAGCAACACGTGACGCCGTTCATGCTCTACAGCGCGGCGTTTCATGTCCTGCTGGCGCGGTATTCGGGTCAGAGTGAAGTGACCTTGGGCTACCCTTTCGGCAATCGTATTCGGCGAGAGGACACCGATACCGTCGGGCTGTTTGTCAACACGCTGCTGCAACGCGTTGATGTGAGTGATGATCCCGTTACGAGTGTGTTCCTGACTCGGGTAAAGCGCGAGATCCTGCTGGGGACGGGGCATCATCGATTGCAATTCGACAAGCTGCTGGATGCATTGGACGTAGAGCGCAGCGCCAGTTACCACCCGCTGTTTCAGGCGTTCATCGGTTATTACGGCCAACAGGCAAACGGGGTAAAGCCCACCAGCGTTGCGGTCAAGCCCTACATTGTGGACACCGGGGCGGCGCGTTTCGACCTGGAGTTGTTCCTTCGCCCGCAAGGTGGCGAAACCGTCATGATGCTCTGGGCGCAAGATGATCTGTTTCGACCGGAAACATCCGCCAGGATGCTCGCACACCTGGCCAATATCCTGAAGGGCATGCTCGCGGCTCCCGAAGAAAAGATTTCCTCGTTGTCGCTGCTTTCCGAGCAGGAATCCGGGGACCTGTTGAGGCTGGCGAGGGGAGGCGACCCGCTCCTGCCGGGCATCACGATTCTTGAACAGATCGCCGATACATGCCGCGCTTTTCCAGACCGGGTTGCCGTGCGATTTGAGGGACAGTCGATCTCTTACCGCGAGCTGGACGCGGCTTCGTGGCATGTGGCGCGATCCCTGGCAGATCATAGGGTAAAGGCGGGCGATGTTGTCGCGGTCCAGTTGCAACGCTCAAGGGAGTTGCCGATCTGCCTGCTCGGGATTCTCAAGGCGGGCGCCGCCTACATGCCGCTGGATCCCCAGGCGCCGCAGAGTCGAGTGATGGAGATGCTCGATGATTGTTCCCCACGTGTCTTGATTGTCGAAGACAGCGCTATGGCGCCTCCCGGGGAGCTGCCTTGGGCCACCCTTTCTTCCTTGTTCACCCAGGAGCAGGCTGGTCCGGGCGATGCGGCCATTGCGCAGGGGCCGGCGAGCAAGGACCTGGCCTACGTGATCTTCACCTCGGGCTCCACGGGACGGCCCAAAGGGGTGATGAATACCCATGAGGCGTTGCTGAACCGTCTGGCCTGGATGCAAAAGGCTTTCCCCCTGCAAGCCAGCGATGTCGTTGTGCAAAAGACACCGCTGACGTTCGACGTCTCTGTGTGGGAAGTGTTCTGGCCGCTCATGTATGGCGCCACGTTGTTGATGGCCAAACCCGAAGGGCACAAGGATCCCGAGTACCTGGGGGCACTGTTCTCAAGGGAGCAAGTGAGCGTCGCTCATTTTGTCCCTTCCATGCTGAGTGCGTTCGTGGCTGCCGAAGTGTTGCCGTCCTGCACTCATCTCAGACAGGTGATTTGCAGCGGTGAAGCGCTGCCGCTGCGCTTGGCCAACGCCGTCAAGCAAACCAGTGAAGCCGAATTGCACAACCTTTATGGGCCTACCGAGGCGGCCATTGACGTCACCTGGTACACGGTGACCGAAAACAGTTTGAAGGCCGGTAGCGTACCGATCGGGCGTGCCATTGATGGGCTTGAGATATTCATCCTGGATAAAAACCTCAATCTGGTCCCCCCCGGCGTTGTTGGAGAAATCCATATCGGCGGCATCGGGCTGGCACGTGGCTACATCAACCAACCGGCACTGACTGCACAGAAATTCATTCCCTCACCCTTCAGTGAACAGGGCGCGCGGTTGTACCGGACTGGTGATCTGGGAAAACACCGCTGGGATGGTCAGATCGAGTATCTGGGCCGGAACGACAATCAGGTCAAACTGCGGGGCTTTCGCATCGAGTTGGGTGATATCGAAACGGCCCTGATGCGCCTGCCGGCCATTCGCGAAGCGGTAGTGACACTCAATCAGGACATCCATGGCCACGCGATGCTGGCGGCATTCCTGGCGAGCGATGACGTCAGCGTGCAACTGATACGCCGTGCTCGCGAGGCGCTTTCATCCTCCTTGCCGGAGTACATGATTCCCTCCCTGTGGTCGGTCGTTGACGTGTTCTCGAGATTGCAGTCAGGCAAGGTCGACCGGTCCGCTTTGCCAATACCTGTCGCGTATGCCGACGCAGTTGGCGCTGCGAGGCCGCTTGAGCAAGCGACGTTGAGTGGCATCGAGCAGACATTGGCAGCCGCCTGGGCGCTCGTGCTGGGCAGAGTGGTCACCCACGGTGACGAAGACTTCTTTCATTTGGGCGGAGATTCAATTCGCAGTATTGAACTGGTCGTGGCAGCCCGGCGAGCAGGCTTGCAACTGAGTGTGGAGAAGATTTTCCAGAACTCCACGCTGAGCAGGATGGCCCTGGTTGCCACGCCGCTGAGTGGCCCCGTGTTGATGGCCATTGCGCCATTCGGACTGATTTCAGCGGCCGTCCAGGAAGGCCTTTCCCAGGACATCGAAGACGCCTTTCCCTTGTCCCGGCTGATGACCGGACTTTACTACGAGTCGGTGGCCAGCCCGGATTACCACATCTATACAACGGCAGTGGAGTTGGAGGGGGCGTTTGTGGAGCCAATGTTCAAGCGTGCTGTCGCGCTGTTGATGAAACGCCATCCCTTTTTGAGAAGCTCCATTGATGTGTCTTCTTACCATCAACCTCTGCAGTTGATTCATCGCGACGCCGAGGTGTCGTTGGCAGTTGTCGATATCAGCGACATCGATCCGGCAGCCCAGGCCGCTTCGTTCAAGGCATGGTTCGATGAGCAGCGGACTGTCAGGTTCCAATGGGACAAGGCGCCGTTGTTTGCCATGACCGTGCATCGTTACAGCGCCTCGCGGTTCACCCTGACACTCGCCGAACCCTATCTTGATGGGTGGAGTGTCACGCTGGTCATCAGTGAATTGCTCGAGTTGTATCAGCAGCTCCTGGAGCACGCTGTGCCCGTCGTCGAGCCCGTGCGCGCACAAGGCGAGTTCTTGCTCAGGGAGGCCGAGGCGCTGGATGACCCGGACCACAAGGCGTTCTGGGCCCGACAGCTCGCGTCGCCTCATCAGGGCCAATTGCCGCTTGCCAAAGGCAGCGATTACCGCACGTTCAATGTGCCGGTCTCCAGCGCGACGTCCGATAACCTCAAGCGTCTTGCGCAATCATTGGGCGTGTCGATCAAGGCGGTCCTGCTCAGCGCCCATTTGCAAGTCATTGCCTTCATTAGTGGCCGTACTGAAGTCATCACCGGCCTGATGTCCAACAGTCGTCCGGAAACGACAGCGGGCACGTCGGCAGTCGGCATGTTCTTGAATACGTTGCCGTTGCAAATCAACGTCGCGGGCCTGACGCGCCGCCGGCTGATTCAAGCCGTGCACGCTTTCGAGGCGCAGGCGCTGCCATTCAGGAACTACCCGTTTGCGCAGATGTTGAGTGATGCCGGTATCGATAACGTCATCGATTCCACGTTCAACTACACCCATTTCAGACCTTACGAGCAGTTCGCGAACAATCAGGGGCTGAAGCTCAAGTCTATCAGGGCCACTGACCAGACTTATCACTCGTTGACCGCTCAATTCAGACTCGATGTGTTAACCCAGGGCGTCGGTCTGTTTGTTGAGTTCTCCAACACGGCGCTGTCGGAAGCCGCGATGGGGCGAATCGCTTCGTACTATGACGCGGTGTTGTCACAGCTGGCGACCGACCCTGAATCCAGTGTCTGCCCTCTGGACAGGCTGGCAGGCAGCAACGCTCATGCACTTCTGGTGTCGCCACCGGTGGAACTGGAAGTCTCCCGTCTGATCGTCGCGTTTGATCAGCAATGCGAGGCTTCACCGCAGTCATTGGCATTGCTCTGTGAGGGGCGCTCGATCAGCTATGCGTGCCTGTCTCAGTGGGTCGACAGGTTCGCCGAAACACTGCATGAACAGCAGGTGGTGCCAGGTTCCGTCGTCGGCATCTGCGTCGAGCGATCTGCAGAGTATGTCGTCGCAGTGCTGGCATCGTTGCGCCTCGCTGCCACCTACATGCCGCTGGATCACGCCAGCCCGACCGAACGGCTGGGGATGATCCTGCATCAATCACAAGCCCGGCTGCTGATCGTGTCTGAGTCGACCCGGGGCAAGGTACCCGGTGAGATTCGTGCCGTGGCGGTTGAAGCGATGCCGGTCGATGAGCGGCCTTCCACCGCCAGCTGGCCACTGAATGCGCGGCATCCAGCGGTCTTGATGTACACCTCTGGCAGTACGGGAACCCCTAAAGGTGTCCTGTTGCACGATGAGGCCATTCTGACGCGCCTGCAGTGGTCGCGATGCCAGGAACCGAGTAAACCCTCGGACGTTTTCGTGCTGAGAACGCCAGTCGGCTTTGTCGACGGCATCGCCGAAATGTTCGATGGACTGCTCAGAGGCGTGCCTACGGTGATCTTGCCGGAACGCATCAAAGACCCGGTGGAGCTGATGAACTTCATCCAGACCCACCGAATTACCAAGTTGACCTGCGTGCCCGCCCTGGCAACCGAGATGCTCGAGTCGGGCGCCGAAGCGCGCGCCAGGCTGGTCACGCTCGATTGCCTGCACTTGAGCGGTGAATTGCTCAAAGGGGAGTTGGTGGAACAGATCCGGCAACACCTGCCGGGCGTCAATCTCATCAATTTGTATGGTTCGACAGAGGTTTGCGCGGACGCAACGGTGTTCGAGGTCCGGGAGGCTGCGGCGCTGCTGACTCCGGTCGGTCTGCCGATTCCCGGTGCACAGGTAATGGTGGAGCATGAGGGGGGCGGTTACGCACCGATCGGGACGCCCGGAGAACTGCTGGTGGGCGGTCAGATTCTTGCCCTCGGCTACTTCGGCGATGCGAAGCAGACGGCGCAGCGATTCACGCCCTCTTTGCTCAATGATGGCGGACGGGTCTATCGCACGGGTGATATTGCCGTGCTCAGTGACAGTGGCGATTTGAATGTGTTGGGCCGCACCGACCGGCAGATAAAGATTCGAGGCATCCGCATCGAGCCCGCGGAAATCGAAGCGGCGCTGAAAACCCACGCGCAGGTTGCCGAAGCATTGACCGTGCAGCGTGTGCTGGAAGGGCGAAAAGTGCTGGTGGCCTATGTCCGCCCGGCGGCGCAGGCTGATGCGGTGGCAACTGATTCGTTGATCGAGCATTTGTCGTCGCGCGTCCTGGTGGCGGCTATCCCGGATGTGTTCATCACCGTTGAAAGCTGGCCGTTGTTGCCGTCCGGGAAGGTCGATATCAACGCACTCCCGGTTTATGGACCGCAAAGGGCCGAGGGCCGCCAGCCCGAAGGGCTTATCGAACTGGAGTTGGCCGCGCTCTGGGAGCAGCGGCTCAAGACAGCGCTGGTCAGTGTTGAGGATGACTTCTTTCAACTCGGCGGCAATTCGTTGTCCGCCATTATTCTGGCCGGCATGATCGGGCGCCGATTCGGCGTCTGCGTGAATGTGTCAGATATTTTCGACCACAGAACCCTGGCGAAACAGGCGCATCTGCTTGAGGTGAAACTGCTCGAGACCGAGGCAGCAGAACTGGCGGATGAACAGTGATCGCCGGGCAGCTGGCATCGTTTAGATAAGGATGTGAAACGACATGGAAAACTCCAAAAGTTGGCGTTGGTGGGACGATGTGCTGGTACGCGGCGCAGGCTTTGGCGCCGGTGGCGTATTGCGTCTGGCGAGTACGAGCCTGGCGGCGCAGGCTGATCGGATGGGGAGTAGGCCTTTTTCCGAAGCCGACTTGAGCGACTACCGCGGGTCATTTGCGAAGGTGTCTGTCGAGCTCTCCCGGGAGCTGCAAGACATTGCCCGGCAGGACGACTTTCTACGGGCCGTCTCCTGGCAGAACCATCGTCTGCTGGACGGTGCCGTGCGTCCATTTTGCGAATGGGATCCGGCCACTCAGACAAGGCATTCCAAGCATCGCCAACGTGAAGAACTGATCGCCAACTATTGGCAACGATACTGTGTGAAGAATGACACCATCGGTTTCTTTGGCCCGTCGGGATGGGGCACCTTCAGCGACGACTCGGCCACCCGCTACACGCCGGGTGAAACGCTGATCGAGCGCCGAGAAGTGTTCTTCGAGTCCTGGGCGATCGATTGCCTGGCGGAATCATTCGAAGCGCTTCCCGCAATTCGCGAATGGTTGAAGCCGCGCCGGCTGACATTTGTAAAGATCGAGGGCGACATCAATTTCAACGGCCCCGGCCTGAAGGTCAAACTGCCGGCTCTGGAAACGGCCGTGCTGTCGATGTGTGACGGCAAGACGTCCGTTTACGATATCGAGCGCGAGTTGTCAGGCAGTTATTCCGTCTCGTTGATGGATATTCTTGGCATTCTCGATACGCTCAAGGCCAAGCGCTGGATCGTGTTGAAGATCGAATTGCCAGCCGGGGCCCACCCGGAAATATGCCTGCGCCAGTTCTTGCTGGGCATTGGCGATACGCAGTTGCAATCCTTGTTGCTGGCCAGGCTCGATGCCATGGAAGCCGCGCGCGACAAGATCGAATCGAGCGGTGACGCTACCGAGCTGACCCTGGCGCTGTCTGAACTGGATGCGCTTTTTTCCGGGTTTACCGAGACCAGCTCGACGCGGAACGAAGGCCGTACCTACGGCGGCAGGACGCTGGTCTACCACGATAGTCGACGCAATATGGCGCTATCGGTAGGCGAGGATATCAAGCAAGGTCTGGCGCCGCTGTACCTGCTGGCCAAGAGTGCGCGCTGGATTTGCTGGCGGCTGGGGACTGAGGTTCGGCAACTGCTCAGGCAAACCTATCAACGCTGTGTCGAAAAGCACGGGGCGCAATTTGACCTGACCACCATGTGGCTGGAATCGCTGGGCCCCTTGTCAAAAGTCATCGATGCGGCGCTCGACAACATTGATCAAGTCTTCCGGGCCAAGTGGGCGAAAATCATTGCAGTCGAGGATAGCGAGCGACGGGTCGAGTTCACGTACGCGCAGCTGGAGGAGCGGGTCAACCAGGAGTTTGACGCCCCAGGGGCCGGTTGGGAGGGCGCGCGCTACTTTTGCCCGGATGTGATGCTTTCCGCCGTCGACATCAATGACCTGAAATCAGGTGACTTCAAACTGGTGCTAGGGGAAATCCACCTGACAATCAACACCATGAGAAGCTCATGTTTCGTCACACAGCATCCCGATAAATCAGCGTTGCTCAAAGAGGTAGACAAGGACTTCCCCAAACCGCAGTTGCTCAATGTCCTTCCCAAGGAAAGTCCACCTCGTCTGTCGGTCCGCACCCACCCGGTGCTGTCGCGAGACTGCGATTACATGATCGAACTCAACTATCACACCGTGGATGCGGGCCGCGATCGCCTGGTGAAAAGTCGAGACACCACCATCCTCGAAGAGGACGGGCTGATCAAGATCAGGATTCCCAATGGCGAAACGTTTGATCTGGTCGACGTTTATGCTGAGCTGCTGATGGGCCGTGTGATTGATAAGTTCCAGTTGTTCTCGGACCGCGCGCACATGCCCAGAGTCAGTATCGATAAATTGGTGATTGCACGAGAAAGCTGGCGCTTCCAGGCGCAAGACCTGGAGTTCGCCAATGAAAAAGATGAGGCGCTGAGATTCATGAAGGCGCGCAGCTGGTGGAAATCTCAAAACATTCCGCGCTTTGTCTTCGTCAAGTCGAAAACCACTGAAAAGCCATTTTATGTGGATTTCGAAAGCCCGATCTTCATCAACATCCTTTCCAAGTTGATACGACGTAATCAAACCTCTGAGGCAATCAAGAACAAAGAGGTGACATTCGTTGAGATGCTGCCGGACCACCAGGATCTCTGGTTGACCGATCATGCCGGTAATAAATACACGTCGGAACTCAGGTTTACCTGGGTCGATAACTACCCGATCAAATGACCGGTGACTGACGCCAGGCCCGGGTTTGGAAAATGACTTTTACACGGAGGTGATGGGTATGCGTATTCATGAAGACGCAGGACAGGCTGACACTCACGAGTCGTTGTTGCGAGAGGATGCTGCCTACGTCTGGCATCCTTGGGCGCCTAACCGCATAAGCACCAGTACGGTCATTGCCGTCGCCGGGGAGGGCAGCCACATCACGGATGCCAAGGGTGATCGATACCTGGATGCCAAGGCGTCAGGGATGAATGCCACGCTGGGGTACGCCAACCAGAAGATCGTCAAGGCCATAACGGCTCAGCTGGAAAAGCTGATGACCTACGACATGGTCGAAGGGGGCAATGCGCCCGCCATCGAGCTGGCGCGGGCGATTGCCCAGGTGACCGCACCGGGCTTGACCAGGACGTTTTTTTGCAACAGTGGCTCGGAGGGCATCGAGACGGCGCTCAAGGTATCGCGCCGCTATCACAAGTTGCTCAACGACCCGCAGCGATCACTGATTGTGTCGCTGAAAAACTGTTATCACGGCACCACCCTGGCCGCCTCTACGTGTGCGACATCTTCTGCCGGCGACGAACAAGGGCTGCTTCCCGCAGGGTTCGTTTCAGTGCCCGGGCCCGACTGGGAGGCCGTGCGCCGCGAAGGCCTGGCTTTTTCGCGTTCTGGGGTCGAGGCGCTCGAAGGTTTTTTTGCCGAGCATGGGAAAAACATTTCGGCATTCATCGTCGAGCCTGTCCAAGGTATTGGCGGCTACATCGTGCCGGACAACTATCTGCGGGCGGCGCGAGCGCTCTGCACCCAGTACGGTGCGCATCTCATCCTAGATGAGGTTCTGACCGGGTTTGGGCGTACCGGCAAGATGTTCGCCTATGAATATGCGTACATCACCCCCGATATCCTGATCACCAGCAAGGGCTTGACGGCCGGTTACATGTCGTTGGCGGCGGTGACCACCCATGACACGATTTTCGATGTGTTTGAACGCGAAAAGGAAATGTCCGGCTTCAGCCACGGGCACACGCATTCCGGGCACGCTTCGGCCTGTGCGGCAGGCCTTGCGGTACTGGATATTCTGCAAAACGATGGCGTGTTGGCGCGAGTCCATCAGTTATCGACGGTGTTGCACGAAGCGGTCGGGGCGTGCGCCGAGACGGCAACGGTCCGGGAGATCAGATGCCGCGGATTGCTCATGGCGGTCGAGTTCGACAGTGTCCAGCGCGCCCTCTCAATCAAGAAGCACCTGCAGGACAACAAAGTACTGATCCGTCGCAGTGGTCGGAACATCATTTTTGCACCGCCGCTCAATATCGACCTGACTGATATTGAGTACCTCGCTGCGCAGTTTCTCGACGCTGTCAGCGTCGCGTCAGCGCAATGAACGTAACAGGTTGAGTGTTGTAATCAGCAATCGGGAGGTGTCGCAACATGGATGAAGCTTTGTTTTTTGATGACGTCAGCGTCGATCATATACGCCTGTATGTGCATGATCTTGAGTCGGCCTCACTGACTCTGGGCGAGAAATACGGTCTTGCGTCATGTCATTTCGATCTTCCGGCCTGCTCTCGGGAGGCAGAGCGTTCGCGCTGCTTTTGCAAGGAAGATATCTGCATTGTCCTGACCCAGCCGCTGGTGCCGTCGCATCCGGGCAGCGAGTTTTTGCGACGGCATGGCGAAGGAGTTGCGGACATTGCCTTGGCGGTGCCGGATGCCACGCAGGCCTTCACGCTGTCAGTGTTGCGTGGTGCGGTGCCGCACCTGTCTGCGCAGCAGAAAGACGGCATCGTCAGCGCTTCGATTTTTGGCGCGGGGAACCTCGTTCACACGTTTGTCCAGCGAGAAGCGTCCGGACATCGGCGTGCGCCAGGTACGCCAGGGAGAACAGGCAGCGGATTGCATGCCTTCGATCACTTTGCCGTGTGCCTGCAGGCCGGTGATCTGGCGGCAACCTGCGCCTTCTACATGCTGGCGCTGGATTTCTCCGTTCTCTATGAGGAGAAAATCGTCGTGGGCAAACAATCCATGAACTCCAAGGTGGTACAGAACAGGTCCGGTCGGGTGACGTTGACCTTGATAGAACCCGACCTGAGCTATGAAGCAGGGCAAATCGACAGTTTCATTCAGAAGAACAATGGCGCAGGCGTGCAACATATCGCCTTGCGTACAACGAATATTGTCAAGTCGGTCCAGGCCCTGGCTGAAAAGGGTGTCGACTTCTTGAAGTCTCCCAGCGCCTATTATCAGCAGCTGCCGGAGCGTCTTGAGAGCCTCAAATACGATGTCGACGAACTGATGGAGTTGAGCTTGCTGGCTGATCAGGACCATGCCGGCCAGCTATATCAGATATTCGCCAAACCCTCTGATCCCGATTGCCATTTTTTCTTTGAAATTATCGAGCGTGTCGGGGCCAAGACCTTTGGCAGCAGCAATATCAAAGCGCTGTACGATTCTGTAGAAATGAGTAGGGCGTCATGATCTCGACTCCGGTAAACCTTGCCGATTATTCGGAACTGGCGCGCCTGGCCTTGTGCGACTCGATCTGGGATTTTCTTTGCGGTGGCAGTGGCGAGGAGATCGCGCTGAGGGCCAACCGGACGGCACTGGATCGCATTTCCCTGTTGCCGCGTGTCTTGACGGGCCTGACCGGGCACAGCACGGCTTGCACCTGGTTCACACATGCCAGCGCGATGCCCGTCGCCATTGCACCGATGGCCTACCACAAGCTGTTCAATCCGCAAGGCGAACTGGCCACCGCACGAGCCGCAAAAGTCAGCGGTGTGCCGTTGATCGTCAGTACCCTGAGCAGTGTTTCGATCGAGGACATCGCCGCAGTGGGCGCTGATCTCTGGTTCCAGTTGTATTGGCTCAAGGATCAGGCTCAGGTCCGGTCCCTGATCAAGAGAGCCGAGGATGCCGGCTGCAAAAGCATCATGGTAACGGCCGATGTGCCGCTGATGGCGCGGCGTAACCGTGACTTGCGTAACGGATTCGCCTTGCCCGCTGATGTGCATGCCGCCAATCTAACGCCGAGTGCGCATCTGCATGCTGTTTCGCATACCAGCAGTGCCGCCACTTCCGCTGTGGAGCGGCACACCCGGGAAGCCTTTCTTGCGGGCTTGAGCTGGCGTCACATCGAGCAACTGCGCGGCATGACGACCTTGCCCATTATTGTCAAGGGGGTCATGGACCCTCGTGATGCGCGCCAGGCTTTCGAAAGCGGTGCTGATTGCGTCGTGGTTTCCAACCACGGCGGTCGACAGTTCGATGCTGCACCCGGAGCGCTGGAGAGTCTGGCGAACATTGTCGAGGTGACCCCGAACGAATGTTCCGTACTGTTTGACAGTGGAGTCCGCACCGGTAGCGATGTTCTGAAGGCCATGGCACTGGGCGCTGATGGTGTATTGCTGGGGAGGCCGGTCCTGTGGGGCCTGGCCGCGCAAGGTCAGCCTGGCGTGGAGCAGGTTCTCGCGTTGCTCAAGGATGAACTGCTGGACGCCATGGTCCTGGCCGGATGTCATTCACCCGCTGACGCCAAAGCGCTGGTTGTAGGGTAAGTCGGCTTTTTGCGTTCAATTTCAAAGGATGGAATCTGCACAATGAATCTGAATCTGGACGATCTGCACACCAGCGTCACTGACCCGGCGCTCAACTCCATGAACTTCCTCAATGAAGTGGCCGAGCGATATCCTCAAGCCATTTCCCTTGCCGCTGGCCGTCCTCACGAGAATTTCTTTGAACTGGAGACAGTTCATCGAGCCATTCGTGTGTTTACCCGTTATCTGACTGATGACTGCCAAATGAGCGAGGAGAAAGTACGGCGAACCATTTTCCAGTACGGACCTACCGCTGGCATCATCCAGGAACTGATCAGCGAGCACCTGGCCATCGACGAAGACCTGCAGGTTGACCCGCACGCGATTGTGATCACGTCGGGATGCCAGGAAGCAATCCTGCTGACATTGCGCGCACTCTGTCGTGACCCCGGTGATGTGCTTCTCGCCATCAATCCGACCTATGTCGGGCTGACGGGAGCTGCCCGCCTGCTCGATATTGAGGTAGTGGCGGTTGCCACCGACGCGACCGGCGTTGATTTCGCTGACTTCAAGGCAGTCGTCGCGGGCTTGCGTGCTCAAGGACGCAAGCCCAAGGCCTGTTATGTGATGCCCGACTTTGCAAACCCCTCTGGGGCGAGCATGAGTCTGGAAACGCGTCAGGCGTTACTGGCATTCGCGGCTGATGAAGCGCTGTTCCTCATCGAAGACAACCCCTACGGCTACTTCCACGGGGATGGCATCAGACTGCCGACGTTGAAGGCGTTGGATAAAACCCGCCAGGTTGTCTACCTGGGGTCTTTTTCGAAAACCATATTTCCCGGGGCAAGAGTTGGCTTCGTGGTCGCCGACCAGCTCATTGAGCCCGCAGGCACAGCCGGTTTGCTGGCTGATCAAATCGCCAAAGTCAAAAGCATGGTGACGGTCAACACGTCCCCGATTGTGCAAGCCATCATCGGCGGGCAATTGATCGAGCATCGGCTCAGTCTCTCTACCGCGACACGTGATCTGCGCGGCATCTACGAGCGCAACAGGATGGCCGTGCTGGCTGCCCTGGCAGAAAAACTGGGGGGGCATGATTTACCCGTCAGTTGGAACATCCCAGCGGGCGGATTTTTTCTTGTGCTGACGGTACCGTTCGCGGCTGACGAAGCAGCCCTTGCGCAATGTGCGCATGAGTTCGGCGTCATATGGACGCCCATGACCCATTTCTATCTGGGAGAGGGCGGGGCGAACCAGATACGTTTATCTATCAGTGCCTTGAGCCCCGAGCAGATAGAGGATGGTATCGAGCGTCTGTCGCGTTTTATTCGGATGAGGATCGAACGTGGGTGAACGTTGTGTTGGACAAATTATTAATCGCTCGTTTTCGATCCTATAAGGGATTGATTTTAAACGATAAGGATGGAACGTCATTATGAATGGTTTTATCCATCGGGACAGAAAGATGGAAAAAAATGAATACAGTGGCATCAAGGTTGTCGGTGCTGAATTTTATAATTGTGATTTTTCACAAGCTGACTTGAGTGAGACGCAATTTGTCGATTGTAAATTTTATGATTATGACACTGAGTTGGGTTGCAATTTCAGAAGTGCATCTTTAGCGAGAGCTGTGTTCACAAAGTGTGATCTTACAATGTGCAGCTTTAATTTTGCAAAGGCGCTAGGCATAGAGATGTCTGGTTGCAAATTGCAAGGTGCCGATTTTTCCAATACAAGTTTTATGAACATGATTACAGACAAGAGCTGGTTCTGCCATGCAACGATTACGGACTGTAACCTCTCATACGCGATTTTTTCGAAGGTGATACTGGAAAAGTGTGAGTTGTGGGGCAACAGATGGGTTGGAACAAATATTAAAGGTGCGAGTTTTAATGGCTCAGATCTGTCAGGTGGGGAGTTTAACTCGTTTGAGTGGGAGCATGCGGACTTTAGAGGGTGCGATCTAAGGAACTCAGAGTTAGGGGTGCTTGATATTAGAAGAGTAAGTCTTGACAGGGCAAAGTTGGATGTTGAGCAAGTTTGCAACTTGGCCAGAGCGCTTGGGGTTGAGGTGGTGTGAGCACTTGAAGGTGTGGTATGTTTCGTCTAATGAAGACCGATGGGAGAGGCCGATTTTTAGGTTCGCTAAAGCGGCGGAATTTGCCAAGTGATTGATAGTTTTAAATGCAGGTTTTTCGTCTGTTGATGCACTTCGAAAACAATTCCAGAATTGAGTCTTTTCCTGCCCGGGCAAGAAAATAAACCCCTTATATTTCAATGAGTCGGACGCCAGATGCGAGTCTCGTTTCCCGCTCCAATTATTTTTCTATAGACTTCCATTGAAGTATGTAAAAATCATAAAAAGAGGCTCCGGCCTCTTTTTTAGTTCCAGTAAAGTCTATTCTGATACATCAATAGCCACGATATTTTAGTACATTTTTTAGTACATCAATCCGACGCTTAGTAAATCAGTTTTTTATAGTTGCTGGGCACTCTGAAAACGGTACAACACTCCTTCATTCATATGAGTGGAGTTAGTGCGATGGTCCTTACCAATACGGCGGTCCGACATGCCAAACCTCGCGCCAAAAGCTACACCCTTCCTGATTTTGATGGCCTTGCGCTTTTCGTAAGCACGAAAGGCACCAAGAGCTGGCACTTCCGCTTTTCTTGGGCGGGCAAGCAGCCCCGTATTTCTTTCGGTACCTATCCTGAAATTGGTTTACGCGATGCTCGCGTTCTGCGTGATATCGCCAGGGCGCTGGTCGCGAAGGGGATTGATCCCCGCGATCAGCTCCGCTTAATGCACGATGCAACCGATCCGGTTTTAGGAGTGGGTCGCGAAAAATCTGTAAGCGGGGCGGTTCGCAAGCAATGGTGTTGCGACCAGAAGTGCGAACCTGGTGGCGTAACCTCGTGTGTGCAGAGGAGTGCTCGCACAGTGATTTGATGGGCATCCTGGATGCGTGACGGGTGTGTATGAAGGCGTGTGTGAAGCTCACTCATAGGGGCTTCGCACTAGGGTTGGATGCGCCGGTGACCCTTGGATGTGTCATTTATTGGCAGTCACTCGACTGGTTCTAGCTGGATGCGTGGCTCGGCGTTGCCTTGCGCTGATGCGCGCACTAAATTTACTAACAAGCGGTGGACACCCGGTTGATATCAACGGCTCATAACCGCCTGTCGAGGCGGCCGACGGTCGCGCTGTTACCTTGATCATCTCGAATGATGGCAGACTGCTGTGGCAGGTTCATTGGCTCTATCCGATGCCAGGCCTGTAACGGGTGTCCGTTTTATGAATAACTCAATCGATGTTCGTTTCCATGCCCACCACCTTTTGCTCGAGCTGGACGCGGCAACAAACCAAATGATGATGTTGATAGCGGGTCGACAAGCCGCAGGCCATCTGTGGGATCAGGCCGCCAAGCGACAGAAACAGGCCTATGAGGCCTGGGCGGTTTTTCTCTATAAGCCTGCAATCGATCCCATGCCGTCTCTGGATGGGCGCGCAGAAGGCAGCTACGTCCCCTCCCTGCAAGACGAGCCCGTGGAGTCGTTAATTGCATCGATACATCTAGGGAGCCCAGTGCCCACGCCTGCGAATGAGCGTGATGTTTAGCGCATCGTCGCAGGCTGAGTTTTGTTAGGGATTAACGGGATGAAGCGCTACGGGATAGCGCTTTGAAGCGGCTTGCCTGTTAATCTGGTGTCTCCCCTCGTGGCAGCTAGCGTAGGAGGCGTGAGGCACTATTTTCAGGCTCATGAGGACTGATGCCGTGGTCGACAACGCTACCAGGAGGAACGGTGTAACCTTCTCCTCACGCCGACTTACACCTCAACGCCACGACGCTGATCGACGGCACGGCGTGCCCCTCAACCTATCTAGACATCCGGATGAGCGGGGGCAGGGCAGAGCTAGGGTTATCAAGACTATGCTAGGATTAGATAGCGTAGATAACTGATGAGGAGATTTCCATGAGCGTTACAGAGCAATCGGGCGTCTCCACCTTGATCGGTACGCCTAAGGAGGCTCGGGCGAGCTTAAGCCGCTCGCATGCGGACCGAGTACTGGTCGTGTCTTTTGATCAGGTCAACCTCAGCGTATTTGAGGCGTTGGCGGAGAACTTCGCCAATGTGGCTTCTTCGATGTATGAGGTGCTGCAGGAGCGTCAGGACCCGAAGTCGCTCGAGCGCCTGGCCGAGGTGTTTGTGACGCGTAAGCCGCCTTCGCCTCGCCTGCTCAAGGAAGCGGCGATGCTGGTCCAAGCCCGCAAAGCGGTGTTGGAAAGCGGTGATTGGCTGACCGCCGCAGACATCGCCCAGGTGGCCCAGTTGAGTACTAGAAACCCGAGTGCCCAGCCCAACAAATGGAAAAAGCAGCGGCAGATCTTTGCCATCAGTCACGGTGGGGTCGACTATTTCCCTGGTTATGGCTTGGATCCGGATGCGGGCTATCGGCCGTTCAAGGCATTAGCCAAAGTCATTGAGGCTTTCGCTGGCTACAAGGACGGCTGGGGGATGGCTTACTGGTTCCGCTCAGATAACAGTTTTCTGGGCGGCAAAAGGCCCCAGGACCTGCTGGCATCGGCGCCTGATCGGGTGATTGCTGCCGCACTGGATGAGACCCAGGGCATTGTCCATGGCTAAGCAGCGTACCGAGTCCAGTGAGGGAAGGGCGACGCCTCCCACGGATTTGGCGGCGTCCGTTACCCCGGTACCTGCGGCTACGTTGCACGTCAGTTTCACCGTAATCGCCAAAGGCGATGTGCTTCACCGTGTGCACCAGGATAAGTATCAGCCTGATCAATTCAATCCTGGTGTGCACGGCAATGCACGCTTCAGCCCCATTCAGGATGATCAGGGACGGGCGATTCCCACCTTGTATGGAGGCACGACAGTCGATTGCGCCTTGATGGAGACCGTCTTCCACGACGTTCCCCATACGGCTGGGTTTAAGAGCTTCGACAAAGGCAAGCTGACTGGACAGGTGCTTTCTGCCGTCCAGGTTAGCCAACCGCTGCACCTGGTCGATCTGTCCAGCGTGCCCCTGCGGAAACTGGGCATCACGCGCAAACAATTGATCGACACTGAGAAAGATCAATATCCTGCGACGCGCAAATGGGCCGAGGCAATCCACCGTCAGTGTCCAGATGCCCAAGGGCTGTCTTGGGTGTCGCGACAAGATGATTCGGCACGTGCGGTGGTGCTCTTCGGTGACCGGATTCCTGACGGTGCGCTCCACCCGCAGGGGACGTCCCGCAGCTTGACCGAAGACTCGACTGTGTTCGACACGGTGCTCGATCTGGCAGAGCGGATCGGGGTCGTCATTATAGCGGGAAAAATCTGAGTCGAAACGACTGTGCAATGGCCTTCGAATTCGCTCTTTGAGGTAGGATTGCCATCCCCTAATCTTAAAATCTCGCTGATGTCGGCGGGCTTTTAAAAGGCGTTGGAGGTGGTTTTCGTACGGGCCTGATGAAGCATCGACGTCTAACAGGTCCTCGTGTGCTCCCCATGAGCGAACGGTGTTTGTCCCAGAGCGCAGAATTAACACGATGGCTGGCTCCGCGCTGGCCTTGGACACGGAGCTCGTTATGATCGCCAACCAACCGTTGAATGATGAACTTGTGAGCCGGCTGGAAGAAAAAATCCCAATCCTGGCGAAGGGCGCAATTCATGCCGCTTATATCAATATGCTGGCGGCCGGACTCAGTGTGATGGAGGTCCGTGATGGCGTGCTAGTTGAAACAACGGCCGATGGTCAACACACGGTTATTAGAGTGGCCAAGCCCAAGCATAAGGTAGCTTCGGGCAGGATTATCAAGGTGCGCCGCTTTTCATATCGAGCGGCGAGAGCGCCCATATCTTCACGATGTCGCCGCGCAACGCGCGGGAAATCTGACATTCGTAATGTCAGTCTTTGTGCTGTGCGCGAAAGATGGCCGCCAAGCTCGCTATCGAAAGGGGTCCGTTAAATCAGTGACCCTGGGCTTTCAACTTAGCCAAGCCCTGTTTGATATGTCCGGCGTTCTCTCCGATCATTTGCAGCGCACCGCGGACATTATCGCCGGTGTCTTTCGCACCTTGGCCCTCTACCTTCAAGGTCAGCTCCATCACCGCGGCCTCCAAGGCGAGCTGATTTTGGTAAAGCCGCTCAAGAACATCAGAAAGGGAATATTCGGTGGGCATTATCTCGACTCCAATCAAGGAGTCGAAAGCGTAGCAGCGTAAGGGACAGAAACCAAAGGTCAGTGCGGGCTAGCGAGTATTGCAGGGTCTAAAGACAGCGATCGGCCAAATGCGACATTCACGCGGAGCTGTTTCCAGACCGAAGCGGTCATTAACGGCGTCGCGATGGTCATCGCTCGGTGAAAAATGCCTTCAGTGCACGAGCCAACACGACCGGAGCTTCTTCAGCAATGTGGTGACCGCAGTCGATACCTTCTCCGGTGACTTTCAGTTCTGCCCATGGCTCCCAAACTGCAACTACATCGCCGTACAGGTCCTCTAGGTCATCCCTTAACGACCAAATAACATGGAGCGGACATTGAAGTTTTCGACCAGCCTCACGGTCTTCCCGATCATGCAGGTAGTCCAGCTCGATACCCGCGCGATAGTCACCGAGCATTCCAATAACAGTTTCATGATCGTGAATCGCAGCCTGAAAATCCTCGTAATTTTCCCGTCCCATAGTTTCTGAGCAACCCCCATACCAACCCTTTGGATCCGCGAGGATTGCCCTCTCTGGCTTGTCGGGCTGAGCATAGAAAAACCAGTGCCACCATTTGGATGCGAACCGCGCGTCACATCGCTCAAGAGCCTCCAAGATAGGCACACCGTCTAGGATTGCCAGTTTTAGCACGCGTGACGGGTGGTCTAACGCTGAGCGGAAAGCAGCGTAGCTACCTCGATCATGACCCGCTAGGTAAAACTTATCGAACCCAAGGCTATCCATGAGGGCAACGCAGTCTCGCCCTTTCGCTCTCTTTGAATGAGCTTCGTAGTCATTGGGGGGCGCAGGCCGGCTGGACTTGCCGAACCCTCTCAAATCGGGACAGACCACCGTAAAAGAACTGGCGAGCAGCGGTGCAACCCTATGCCAAGTCGTGTGCGTACGCGGGTGCCCATGAAGTAACAATAACGGCGGGCCCGAGCCACCATAGCGAACGCGTAATGTCGCCTCAGGCAAGTCAATCATTTTTAGCTGGAAACCTTCGAACATCGTCACTCCTAACGAGGCTTTCCACTCCAAACAATAGATCACGGATACGGTAGCTAGGTCGGACGAGCGGCTGAATCCTCCGCAGGATGCATCATACGGTGTTGGCCCCAGCGTAAGGGTAGGACAGCCAATGGTTCAAGCTTGCGTGGCCGCTACGGTTCTTAATCTTCAGGAAGAATTTTATTTAGTGTAAAGCGTCAACTCTCTGAGCCTGCTCTCTGTTGCGTGGTCAAACCGACTCAGAATCACATCGGCTTGTTCCTCTGTGATAGCTCCAGCACACCTTAGGCCAATCACAAACCCATGAGCTTTTGCGCCGTTTTTCACCGCTAGGATCATCGATCCGGCAGTCTCGATCTCTTTGAGTATTTTCTCGGCAGGGCGTACCGCCCCGACTGGCAAGTCGAAAGGTTCGCTGGACATTCTATACTCCGTACACGCAAGTTTGCCCTTCGCTGGGCTGGGGCGTATCGCCCTCTATTCTCATCGACCCTATTAGGCGAGGTAGGGTTTCCTATGATCCTTTAGCTTGTAGCGCTCTCCCAGGGCCCTGCGCCGTTAAGCACCTGGGTTAGGCGACGAATGGTGCTGCGTGCATGCTTCCCGAAGGAACCCAATCCGTTTCCAAAAAATCTATCTAGGCAACGGGAGGGTAGTAATGAAGTGTGGCTGCTGGATCTGTTGGGGCGATGCGTATCTAAAAGGCCTATACGGTGATTGGGACGACATCATCTGCGTCGCTTGTGGTCATTACAAAATCAGCCGCCGCTTCGTAAAAAGTCACCTAGGCAGGAAGTTTGACGTCGAGCGCATGCGCGACCATTTCAATCACATTCACGTTCAAAATTGCACTCCCATCGTGGAAAGATACAGCGCAATTTTTGCAGGGGAGAAGCCGCTACGAGAGCCACTTGAAAAGCTGGTTGGCTGGCCGCTCGGACACGCTGTAAACAGAACGCGTTGAATGAGGCTATTTTTCGTTTGCGTTGGTGGTTCTGGCAAGTCTCAAATTTGACATGAGTTCAGGCGCCGACGGTGGAGAGAAGCTTTGTGACCTGTGCTGCCTCAAGCGATACCGGGCCTGGGGATGGCTATCCAGTCGTGCGCCGTTAGGTGATGGGTTGCAACCTTCGTGCGCATGATGAATGGGCGTGACTGAGCGCATTAGTGGAGCGCGATGCACTGGAATTCGGACAGGGAAGCGCTGGTGTGTTTTGGATGCGTCAAAGGCATGGTAAACCAATTGTTTTGAGTTATGACTCAGCCAAAACGGTTGCCGAGACATGATTTTTTATACCTGCTCTACAAGCCGAGCGCGAGCTCTAGATCTGCAATACACTCTAAGGTAACCATCAAAACGAGACCTACCATGTCCAAACTCGCAGAATTTCGCCAGCTCGAGAAGCACCTCGCTGAACAGCTCCAAGCACTTGAAGCCCTCAAAGGCGATGCTGGGCTTAAGAAAGAAATTGAATTTGAAACGAAGCTCCGCGATTTGCTAGAAAAATACAGCTACAGTCTGAGGGACGTGATCAATCTGCTTGATCCACAGGGGGGACGTCGCGCTGCAGCGGCGACTCTAAAATCTGGCCCGCGGAAAGTTCGCCAGGTGAAAGCCTATAAAAACCCGCACACAGGCGAGATCATTGAAACGAAAGGTGGCAATCACAAAGGCTTGAAAGAGTGGAAGGCTGAACACGGCTCAGACACCGTTGAGTCTTGGCTGGCCAAGTGACTGGGTGTTGAATACAAAGGAGCGCTGCGGGCTCTTTCGGTTCTCGATTTTCCCGCGAGCCGCCTGAATCAGTTTCAGGCGCTGGTTTGACTGGCGCTCCTTGATTTTTTTCGCCGTACACCTATCCCAAGTGGAAATGGTGAGGGTGGTATTGATCTCAATACCATCACCTACATCTTGGACTGCTTAACGCGGTAGACCATATGTCATGGTCGCAGCGGGAGCAATGGCCGCCTTGCTCTTCCTGGAGATGCTTCGCGAAACCGCAATTCACACAGCAATAGAGCGCGGAAATAGGTGCTATTTTGAACTCCGGGCGATGTTCCACAGGCAGAACGGATAACCCAGGGCGTAGGTCCTCATGATCGTAAAAATAAAGGCTGATATCGCCGTCAGTCTCCATTAGCCCCAGCCTCACCTGGCCTAGGTGTTCAACGCCTTGTTGCCGCAACTCCATCAGCAGCTCGCTCGATGAAATGTTCAGCTTCTCTAACGATTTGAGCTCGTATTGGCCTTCGATGATGACAGTCACAGGCAAGCCATCAATCCACGCTTCAAATTTTTTGCTCTTCGTCATGATCAGTACGGTAGTGCGATAAAGAAGCAGGAGCGTTAGAAAAACCATTGCTACCGGCAACAGCGGGACGTCATGGTAGAAGGACACGTCCCCGGCAGCGGAGCCCAAGGTCAGAATGACGACTAGCTCAAAGAGTGATAGCTGCCTTATGCCCCGCCTACCACTTGATTTTAAGAATAGAAAAACAGCGAGAAAGGCATAGGTTGCTCTGAAGCCTACCTCTAACAAGAATGGCAATGGGAACTCATCTATCAACATTCGCTGTAGATCGAAGGGTGACATCATTGCCTCTATTGATTTAGAACGGCCAAGGGATAGCGGTGCATTCCATCGCCAGACCTGCGATTCGGAGCGCATCTGCTAGTTAACAGAAACAGGAACGCATTCAGCATGATGAGGCAAGCTCCCGCAATGCTTAACAAACTAGGCGTCTGCCTAGTTTACATAGCTGACCGCCAAATGGATTGATGTTCCCAGATAGCGCCAGGATTGAAGCCTGGAGCTACTGAGCTCCGCTCGCTCGCCATGTGACCTCAGTGACGCCGTACTTCTCAGCTTGGGGCTTTGAGACCATCTTCATAGGCGGACGGCCTGGCTTGGGGATGGGGGCAATGCCAACATCGCAGCTTGCCCAGTGCCAGGCCTCTACGTTTCGCATCGTTTTGCTGCGGATGATGAAGGATTTTGGTTCGCCGTGAAGTTTGTAGGCGATGACGAACAGGTTGTTGTCCATGAGTGGCTCCATTTGCTCATATCTAACGGAGTCATCAGGCTGGAAAAAATTCAAATGAATTGGAATCTTAGATGGGACGCACAGTGGCAGACGCCTTATCCAGGGCTGACCGGCCCGAAGAGCGCCTAACTGCGTGAATCAGAACGGTTGCTAATGCTTTCGCTTTGACTAAGACGTCCGGGTGATCCTTAACGATAGCTTCAACAGGCATACTCGCTACGTCAGCATCGCTCGGATCTTGAACGAGGTTCAAACCACCCACCGCCCCAACCGCAATCGCTCCGTCTGCTCCATCAGCCCCGTTGCCGGATAGGATCACACTGATCACTCGGGGGCCGAAGACTTCAGCGGCGGTCTGAAAGAGACGGTCAACTGCTGGCCTACAAAAATTCACTTTCGGTCCGTCACTTAAAAAAACCAAGCCAGGTGCCGAAACCTCAAGGTGTTTGTCTGGCGGAGCCAGATATATACGGCTAGGCAGAATAGCGTCGCCATTCGCGCCATAAGCTATCGGCATAGATGAGGATCGCTGAAGAATGGCGGCCATCATCTTCAGGCTTGAAGAGTGAGTATGCAAAACGATCAAAATTGCGGCGGGAAATTTCGGTGGCAAACCCGCGAGAATTTCTTTCAATGGCTCAATACTACCCTCTGACCCGCCGATGACGACGATGTCTCTGTACTGGACCATATCGTCTGACATTATTTTCTCTCCTGCTCGGGGGATACGTACTTTTTTCATGAGGATGCAGCGGCCTAAAAATCGTCCTGCGGACTCCACGCAATCGAGTGTAGCCTGCCAGCCCAATAACGGCGATCACCAGAAGACGTCTCCAACCTGTATATGATTTAATGCTTGATCCCGCCTTCATCGGATGTGACGATATTAGCTCGCGTAGCGGATGCCCAAGCGCCTGTAAAAGCACGGCCTCGGACAGCTCTCAAAAAGAACCTCGGATAGCTCCATGATTTCCGTATTGAAGTTCGACTCATCATAGAGTGCGGTTTACTACCGCTTGCATGCACCTGCAGTGTGTATCCAAACGGATCACTCATGACTAAACATTCGCAATTCCGGTTATAAGGTAATCTACCGCCCGAACAGCCGCACCTCGGCCAGCCTTGCACCTGCGGAGCACACTGGACCGATACGCCTCGGGTTTTGCATCCAGAAGTCATAATCATCAAGCATGTCGCGCCACTGCTGGACTTCAGCGCTTTGGCTTGTTCAACATTGATAGAGCCGGTCGCTTGCTAATTCTGTATAGATGAACAGCGCCTCAAGCAACGAATTCGCGTCATAAGGGCCGTCGGGCGGTAGGTATGTTTACCTGAAAGTTTTGCGATTATTGACGATAGGGTATAGCGGCTGCGCTAAAGCAACAGGCCCTTCTTTCGGTAATTGCAGTCGCAGGTAAGATGGGAGCTTGACAACGATTATTTATGTGCCTATTAGGAGGGGGGTTGTAAGCGGTAGCCATGCTAATGGACTAAGCCTGAATTCGGACGTGGCGCAGCTGATGAAATTGAAGTTGCCCTAGCAATACATCTCAGTAGCGCACTGGGTGCATACAATAGAGCTTTAACTAATTATTATTAAAAAGGCGCGATCGTTCTGTTGCCGGGTAATCAGGGTGAAGTAGGTCAGTCACAGCGTTGGTTAGGTCATTCATTGACCACGGCTTTTGCAGATAAACCGTCGGAGAAGGAACGGTTTCTGGCATCAGCGCATAGCCAGACATGAGTATTGTTTTTATTGATGGCCATTTATTTCTGACCATCCGTATAAAATCCATTCCATTAATTTGACCCGGTAACCCGTAATCAACAATTGCAAGACTACAAGGCCGTCTTGATTGTAGCAGATAAACCAACGCTTGATCGGCGGTTTCAAAAGTTACTGTCTCCGCACTTATTATCTCTATTTCTTCTACGATCTGCTTTGTTAGCGCACGCAGAGTCGGATCGTCTTCTACGATCAGAATTTCTCCTTCGATTTGTTTTAGGGCTTTCCAATTAGCGGTCATAGCAGGCCTTAGGCAACGAACGGTAGGTATGGGAGTGTAGACTCAATTTTCCTACCGTACCTGCGTTCGCTTCTCCACCAGTCGCATGGATGTGAGTAATCTCGACATTCATATAAAAAGCCTCAAGTTGTAGGCGGGCAGGTTTGGACCGTCCCAGTACGCACAGAGGGGCTTGATTGCCGATATTAGAGACAATCAAATGCGCTTGCGACCGCCTCAGCCCCAACTCTACAGGTTTCTGGCGATGCGCTCTTAAATCTGAGACGCGTACAAGGGAGGCCCCCTGAATTGGCTAGAGCGAGGGCGCTGCAGGCCGATAATCCTTTCAGGGGGTGCCAGGTATCGTAAGCGTTTGATCTACTGGGCCTATCCTTCATCCCGCTCTTTTTTCAAAGTCAGCGAGCGAAATTTACGGTTATTGTTGCCCTCGCTGTGCTGGTTCTTACTTACATCTTCGGCACTGTCATTGGTGTATCCGCGATTTCGAGTCATAAGGAGCAGTCAAGCCATCAACTTGCGGAATATGCCGCCTCGATGATTGAGCTCCCAATCGTGACGTGCACAGCCGCTCCTAGGAGCTAGGCGTTCTAAGCGCACTGGAGACGCTGCGCGACTCTGCAAACATAGGTGAAGCAAGAAGGCTGCTCAGCCACCTTAATGCTCAGTCCCCTAGCTATTCATGGATCGGGCTCACCGACGCCCAGCGCGCAGTCGTTGCTACCATCGGCCGTTTGCTTGAAGACGTCAGCAATGCGCACCAGTCAGTGTTCATGCAAGGGCAGGGCAAAACGTTTATCGGCGACGTACACGAAGCGGTAATGCTCGCAAGCTTTTGCCCTCCGGGGAAAGCAATGAAGTACGTCGATATCAGCATGCCGGTACAGGATAAAAGCTGATCAACAAGGTCGCGCTTGTTGCCACCGCCCCGATCTCCAAGCAGACCGACTATAAAAACGCACGATATGCATCGAGTTGGTCAGCGTGGCCTGAGGAGGGGGAACCGTGATGCCTTTTCGAACTGCCGTTGCTCCTGCTGGCGGTGATCGGCGTAGCAATCTCCGCTGAAATCGGCTACCCACTCGATGCACCAGCGCCGGACGGAGGCCGTTCCGGCGACACGCTGGCCCAGAGCATGGCCCCCAGCCATCAGGGCGGCATGCTGCAGCATTGTCAATTCAATTTGAAACGGCTCACGATGACTTGCTGGTGCTCGGCCAACCTCGCCAGCTCCTGGCTAGTCGCTGCTGTTTGATCCGCTCCGGCGCTGACCTGAATGGCTACGTCGTTGATCTCCATCACGTTTCGATTGATATCTTCCGCAACGGCACTTTGCTGCTCCGCAGCGGTGGCGATTTGCATGTTGCGATCGCTGATGCTAGAGACGCTCACGGCAATCTCCGCCAGTAGTTCCCCCGCGCGCTCGATATTGGAGGCACCGGTGCGCGTCTTGCTCAGGGTTTCCTTCATCGAACTGGTTGCGCGATCCGAGCCAGCCTGCAGTTTGGTGATCATGTCTTGGATGTTTCCAGTGGATTCTTGGGTTCTTTGAGCAAGCGTACGCACTTCAGTCGCGACCACCGCGAAACCACGTCCATGGTCGCCTGCCCGCGCAGCTTCGATGGCTGCGTTCAAAGCGAGCAGGTTAGTCTGTTCGGCGATGCCTCTGATGACATCCAGCACCGTTGAAATCGAATCACTTTCACTTTTTAGCTCGCCAATAATGACAGCGGTTTCATCCGCTTGCTCGGACATGTCCTGGATGACACGGACGGTCGCTTCGATTTCCTTTCTGCCTTTTTCGGTGCTCTGGTTCACTTGTTGTGACAAGGTTGCCGCATCGCCGGTGCTCTGTGCAACATCACGAACGGTGGCGCTCATTTCGTTGATGGCAGTGACCACCAGTTCTGTTCCCTGGCGTTGGCGTACAAGGCTCTGACTGGTCTGAAGCGTGACAGCCGAAGCCTCTTCAGCGGCAGTCGCCACTTGTGCGGTCGCGGTTCCTATTTCTTGAATGATTTGACTGAGCTCGGTAGCCGTGCGATTGAGGTTGCTGGCGATTGTGCCAAACTCATCTCTTCCCACATAGGTGGCTCGGCTGGTGAGGTCTCTTTCGGAGAGAGCGATCAGCACGCTATTAACTTCCCGTACTGCTGTCCGGATGTTACGGATGATAAGGGACGATAACAGGACCACTGCTACCACTGCGCCCCCAACCGAGGCTAGTACAATACATAACACGAAATATGCGTGGACATGCTCCTGATTGGCCAAGTCGCGTATGTGTAGGCTGAGCGCATTTTCGACGTCACTCATCTGATCTATTCTGGCCGTCGATAGCTTGAACCATGACTCGGCCGAGACGTCGAGTGATTGGCCTATAGGCGTATCGAAAATCAATCGCTGAAGCCTGGCCACTTCCATACCGTCGGCTGCCGCCATCTTATCGTCCAGTTGACGGACATAAGCTGCATCGGCGCTGCTGCGAAATGCCTCTGCATAAGCTGAAAACTCGCCCAGGTTTCGGCTGAAGATTGAAAGCAGGTCTGAATCTACACGGTTCTGGTTGAACACCACCCCTAATGTTGCGCGTTCCCGGCCGGCTCGCTCTTTCATCTCGATGAACTGATTGAGCGAGGAGAGACTTCGCGCCAACTCTGGCTTTTTCACACTGCGTTGGAGTGCATGTGTATAAGCAATCAAGGATTCAATGATTTTGGTGAACCGAGCGCCCGATTCTCGATTGTTGAGCGCCAGCGCATCAATCTGGCTACGAATGGTCTGCAAAGAATCCAGCGCCGCAGTGGCTTGGCGGACTTGATTATTTTCCAGCGCAGGTAAGCGGCGGGCTGCATTGATGGCTTTGTCAGTCTGCTGTCTCAACCCAATTAACACGTCCCGCATGGACATTCCTTTACTGGCCAGAAAAACGCCGCTCGCCCCGCGCTCACGCTGCAGAACTGTTATCAATTGGCTGAACGTCCGGGCCGCAGTACTGGCTTCCTGCGTCTGCTCCATTTCTCGAAGCGTGTGATAGTTATCGATGACATGGAGGGTTGCGAACCAAAGGAATCCGATCAATGGGAACACCACAATCAAGATCAGCTTAAAGCTCAATGAAATATTTCTGAACACGACTTATTACCTTGTCATTCGCATCAGTGTGACGCGAGGGTAGGAGAGTCCTGAAGTCGTGCTTATAGTGGGCGCACGTGAACAGGAGATGCCATGGGGCTGCTGCACGCAAGGGACGCTGATTTTCTGCTCTGTTTATCGGTCCGGTCTTCATCTCCTTGAGTATCTCAAGTGGATAAAACCTGTCCAAGCGATCAAATCTGATGAGTGGCACCTGGCACCTGGCACATAAGGCAATGAGAGGCTGAATCGTTTGCCATGCGCTACGATTTTTGGAGGAGAAGGCCAGGTTCCTCCTCACTCTGCTAAGTCAGGCGCGGGGTGGCAGCCACTGACCAGCCAGTTCCTTACGTGGATAAGAATCCCACGTCCAGCAATTCCGCGAAACCTGGGGTACCTCACTGAATCTATTGTTGCGCCTCGAAAAATGAGTGATATCGTGGTGCCATGTCGTCGCGGAACGGCCTGACGGCAACGCATCTCGTTGGCTTGATGGCCCGCGCTAAATAATGACGCTTCGCTGGAGACCACGCTTGTTACGACATCGAGTGACCAAGACTAAGGCAGGGCTGATCGCCATAGCTGTCTTGTTAATCACGTTGGTTCCAATGTGGGTCGCTCTAAATGCGTGGCTTAAGCACGAGCAGGTGTTGGTAGAGCAAGCGGCGGGCAATGACGCCATGAATCTTGCCATTGCGTTTGAGGAACACATCCAAAGTGTGGTCCGTTACGCTGACGCTTTGCTTCAAGACATACGTGAAGATGTTATTGAAGATCCGGAAGATTTCGAGGAGGTAGTAAAAGAAGAGCTTCAAGTCGATGGAAATATGATCGCTCAAATTGCTGTTATTAATGCGGAAGGCAGACTGGTTTATTCATCGTTGGGGCCTGTAGACAAAAGCGTAGATCTCAGTGGTCGAGAACATTTTCAAGTGCACCTGAGAAATCCTTCGCACGATAAGTTGTTTATCAGCAAGCCAGTGCTCGGCCGTGTGTCGGGTATCTGGTCGATACAGTTTACCCGGCCGATAGTCGCTGAAGGAAAGTTTGCCGGGGTCTTTGTGCTCTCGATACCCGTCAGCTTTTTTACGGATGTCTATCGAAAGATTAACGTCGGCCCTAGCGGATTGATCGCGTTGGTGGGAAAGGATCGTGTTCCGCGGACCGTGGCTTCCAAGTCCGGACACAACACTGTTTTGGATGGAACAGTTCTTTCTGAGTATGAGCCCTATTTCGATAACGCCAATCCTGCCGAAGGGGTGTATCGCGGGGCAAGCCCCTTCGATCGGGTTGACAGTTTGATCGCTTACCGTCGCTTAGAATATAGCGAGCTCATTGTTCTGGTGCAGCTTTCACCTGCTGACTATCTATCCTCCTTCAACGTACGACGTCAATTCCTGCTGTTTTCTGCAACCGTTACGTCCGCATTACTGCTCGCGTTTGCTGTATTTTTATATTTTGTCAGTCGGCAACATTTTGGCAATGCCGCTGCACTTAAACAATCCCACAGCGCATTGCGAAAACTTGTCAGTGTCGATCTCCTGACGGGAGCTCGAAGTAGGGGGGACTTCTTGGAGGCGATGGAAACGGAGTTCAGTCGGGCGAAGCGTCATGGCACGGAACTCAGCCTGATATGGCTAGATCTTGATCATTTCAAACGAGTGAACGATACATACGGCCATCCCGTCGGTGACACGGTGCTAAAACACGTGGGGACCCTTTGTAGTGGAGTTCTACGAGCCCATGACGTATTCGGAAGGCTCGGGGGCGAGGAGTTCGGTGTCATCTTGCCTCAAACAAACGGAATGGATGCCTTGGACGTCGCCGAGAAGTTACGGCTGACTATTGAACAAGCCATTATCCCAACGGAACGTGGTCCTCTTCAGGTGTCAATTAGCTGTGGAGTTGCTCACCTGCTACCCCAAGGCGACAGTCCCGCTCAACTGATCGTCCGGGCAGACGATGCGCTGTATAGAGCAAAGCATGCGGGCCGGAACAGAGTATGTGCTGCCTCTGTCAATGAGACGATGGAGTCACCAAGCAGACCGGCCGACAGCAAGACATGAATGTTGGTGCCCTTGTTTTCCAGGCAAGCAAGCAGCCCCAACTGCCGAATCTCAAGCGAAAGCTCATTGATTGCTACTCAAGCCGCCGCGTTGCGCTGATACCCGTTTGTTGATCTAAATCAAGCGCATAGCTTTGAATAGTGGCAGATTGATTTCAGGTCGGAACAATTACTAATAAGAGACAAACCTTTTATGCTAACCTGCCGCTTTTTTTGTAGACATTGCGCTGACTTCAAAGTCTCATTTCGGCGGTCTCGACACGACTATCCAACCGGTCATTGCTCCCCATATTTCGAATGCCTCCATGTTCTTCAGGAGTGGCTGGACCCACTCCTCCAAATGCCAAATATGCAAGGGATTCTGCTCATCTCCCTCCAGAGTGGGTAAGTGCTATGTCGTACCGTAAGGAGCTCTCAACGGTTTTCATCCAAACGCTGGAACAGAGTGTCGACAGCGTTGTTGTGATCGATAAGAGCAACAAAATTATTCTGTTCAATGTGGCTGCACAGAAACTCTGGGGATACAGCAAAGAGGAAGTCTTGGGCAGAAATGTCGATGTTCTGGTCCCTGCAAACATTCGCGTCCATCATGATGGTTATATCGAGGCCAACCGCCGCACAGGGGTCAATAAAATTGTTGGCACCAGTCGTGATGTACCTATCGAGTGCAAGGACGGCACCCGGCGCTGGGGGGCAATGTCTATTTCGAAAATTAAACATCAAGGGGAAATTTTATACACCGCCTTCATTAAAGATATCACCCAACAACATGTAGAACAGCACCGTTTGTATCTTCTGTCATTAGTCGTCGACACAACGGAAAACGCCATCATCATAACCGATGCCGCTTGGCTGATAGTTTTTGTCAATGACGGGTTCTGTCAGATGTTTGGTTACAGTCCTCCAGAGGTTATCGGCAAAACGCCCATCAAAGTCCTGGCGCCGTACTTGGATGAGTCACGTATTGGAGCGATTCGTTGTCAAGTTAGCCAAAGTAACGCCTATCAGGGCCAAGACTATGGGGTCCACCGCGACGGCTCACGCGTCTGGTGTAACGTCACCATCCACTCGGTTCACGATGACCATGGACATCTGACCAACACCGTAAGCGTGTTGACGGACGTGACACATACGCGGATGCATGAAGTACTACGGCATAAGATACTGGAGGCGATGGTTCGCGAGGAGTCATTGGAAACCGTATCGAACCTCGCGTGCCTGGAAGTCCAGCGGATTGCACCGGAAGTGATTGCAACCGTCTTGCGCGTCGATGACCGGGGTTGTTTACAGACGTTGGCGGCACCGGGTCTTCCGTCGGTGTTTTCCAGCTCGTTGGATGGGACAGTGATTGGCGTCGAGCCCGATGGTCCTGCGGCATCGGTAATCAGCGTTGACGCAACTATGATCAGCGAGATGGCTGTCCACCCATTTTGGAGCGATTTCAGAGAGTTAGTGCAGCCACTCGGTTTGACGAGATGCTGGACGACGCCAATCAGGTCCAACGATGGGCGGCTGCTCGGCATGTTCGCTTTCTACTACCGCGACTTATGTCAGCCCAGCAAATTACATCTTCTGCTCGTCGAAGCTTGCATTTACTTGTTTGCTTTGGCGCTGGAACGAGAAAAGTCGCGTGTGCATATACGCCAGTTGGCGTTCTATGACGAACTGACTGGCCTGGCCAATCGCAATTTGCTTCATGCACGGGCTGAGCAGGCTATCGCCCAGGCATCGCGGCATAAATCAAATCTGGCGGTTGTGTTCATCGATCTGGATCGATTCAAACAGGTAAACGACTCGTTGGGGCATCCCGCAGGAGATGAATTTTTGCGCCTCATCGCCCATCGTTTGTCAGAGGATCGGCGCGAGTGCGATATTGTCAGCCGAATATCGGGCGATGAATTTGTCCTAGTCCTGCCACAATGTACGCTGGCACACGCAATTGACCTCATCGAAAAGCTGCGGGCACGACTCTGTCTTCCTTGCCAGATTTGCGGGGTGACGCTCAAACCCTCGGCGAGCATTGGGGTTAGCTTGTTTCCAGAAGATGGCCACACGATGGAGGTATTGTTACAACGTGCCGACATGGCCATGTATCAAGCCAAGACGCGTCTGCGCGGAAGCGTTTGCTTTTTCAACGATGGGCTTGGCCAACTGACACAAGGCCGCCTGCGTCTCGAAGCTGCGTTACGAGAAGCGATGGACCAACGATCCCTTCATTTAGTCTACCAGCCACAAATCGACCTGAGTGACTCGAAGTTGTACGGCATGGAGGTGCTCGCGAGGTGGACTCATCCTCAGCTAGGAGAAATCTCCCCGTTAAGTTTTATTCCCATGGCGCAAGAATGTGGCTTGATCAGCGAACTCGGCTTATGGGTGTTGAGTAAGGCTTGCTGTCAATTGTCTGCCTGGCGTAAGCAGGGCCTGCAGGTCCCTTCCGTGTCAGTAAACATGTCGCCCACTAATTTTCATAACCGTGATTTCTCAAGGATGGTAGTCCGTACGCTTGAGCAGTACGGTCTTCAGGCAAAGGACCTGACCTTGGAAATTACGGAGAATGTGCTCATGGATATCAACCCCGATACCCTGACCACCATTGAAGAGATGCATAAGCTAGGTATAAGCCTGGCGATGGACGATTTCGGTACCGGATATTCGAGCCTTGGTTACTTGCAGCGCCTCCCGATCCAGGAGCTTAAGCTGGATCGCAGCTTTGTCCATGACCTTGAAAGCGACACTACAAGTCAGGCATTGAGCGAAGCCGTTATCCGCATCGGCGAAAGTTTGCAAATTCGGGTGGTCGCCGAAGGCGTCGAGACCGAGGCGCAACAGCGGATCCTGATGAATCAAGGATATAAGATCGCTCAGGGATTTCTATTTTCCAGGCCGCTGGGCGCAAAAGAGATGGAGCGTTGGCTTGAAGATCATTATGCGTTTCATGACCAGACCTCCTGACCTGATACGGTAAACAGGCGCAAATGAGTTGTTCATAGCTCTGCATGCCGGTGGCAGCCAGCGACTTTGCGCTTTAAGCCTGGAAGGTCCAGAATACTAACGTTCCGTCCGTGCACATCAGCCAGTTGCTCTTGGCGAAGGTGAGCGATACAGCGACAGATGGTCTCCAGGCGCAGTCCCAGATAGGAGCCCATGGCTTCGCGGCTCATACGTAGCACAAAGTCCCTGGGTGAGTAGCCGCGCATATTTAGCCGTTGGGACAAGTTCAGCAGAAACGCCGCCAGGCGCTCATCAGCATTCATATTGCCTAGCAACAGCAGCATACTGTGATCGCGAACAATTTCCTGGCTCAATAGCTTGTTGAGATTGTGCTGCAGGGATGGCAAGTCGCGGGCAAGTTTTTCCAAATGACTGAACGGAATTGGACAAACTTCACTGTCTTCCAGTGCTATCGCATTGCAGGCGTAGTGATTCGTGCTGATGGCATCCAGGCCGAGCATTTCACCTTGCATTTGGAATCCAGTGACTTGTTCGCGTCCGTCCATCGACAACACACTGGTTTTAAAGAAACCGAGCCGAACCGCATACAGAGAATGCAGCGGATCGCCCGTGCGATAGAGCGCCGTCCCTTTTTTTATTTTTATGCGCTGGGCGATTAGCGTATCGAGCCGATCGACCTCGCTGCCTGTCAGCCCGATAGGGAGGCATAACTCAAGCACGCCGCAATTGGCGCAAGCTTTTTTGAGAGACTGTGCGCGCACAAGGGTTTTGTACTCAGCCATGGGATGGATCCTCCTTTGGTTGGCAGCCAATGATGATAGAAGACCCCATCGCACCCTGTGTTTCTTTATCTTTTAGAACGCGAGTCGACTATTGGTGCCGCACCCTATGAACGGCTGGCACATCAGCAGGGACCTTATTTTCGTCGCGCTCGTTAATGTTTCACCTTGAAACGACTCAGTTCCTTCTGCATCAGTGCCGCCCGTTCCGAAAGATCCTTGGCCGCCACCGCGCATTCCAGCGAGTTGGATTGGTTCTTTTGGGTCACTTCATCGATTTGCTCAAGCCCGATGCTCGCTTGCTGCAATCCCGAGGCTTGCTCACTGGAGGCTTGGTAAATCAGCGACACCAGGCTGGAAACCGCGCCGGTTCCATTGACGATATTCTTCAACGATTCGGCGGTTCGGCTCGCGATGACCATGCCGCGTTGCGTCTTGCTCGAGGAGTCGGCGATCAGTGCGGCCGTTTGCTGAGCGGCCTCGGCACTGCGCGCCGCCAGGCTGCGGACTTCGTCTGCGACGACGGCAAAACCTCGTCCCAATTCACCCGCCCGGGCAGCCTCAATGGCCGCGTTCAACGCCAGCAAATTGGTTTGCGCGGCGATGTTGTCGATGGTCGTGATGATCGCCGTGATGTCTTTGCCCGAGTCGTCAATCTCGGCCATGGCGGCAATCAATTCGCCCATCAGTTGATCGCTTTCTCCCGCGTCGGCCCGCGATGCCTGGGATTGCTCGTCCGCTTGCTTGGCGTTGGCGGCGTTGTCTCGGGTCTGGGCGGCCATTTGGGTCATGACCGCGCTGATTTCGGTGATGGACGAGGCGGAGTTCGCCGCGCCTTCAGACAACGACTGACTGAGGTCGGTGACCTGCGCCGAGCTTCCGGTGATCTGGGTTGCACTGGACTGAACTTGAGAGATCAGTTGGTTGAGGTTGCTGACCATTTTTTCCAGCGATTTGCCCAAGGTGTCGTTGGGCGAGGACAAACGAACCTCCAGGTCCAGGTCACCTTCAGAAATGCGTTCTGCGACCCGCACTTGCCTTTGCAGGCTTTCAGACATGTCATTCAAGGCCAGGGACAACTGTCCTACCTCATCTTCGGTTTTCTGCACCAGACGCCGCGAGAAATCCCCCAGGCTGATGTTGGCGGCCAGGGCAGCTGCTTCGCGGATCGGGCCGACGATTTTCGCGGCGGCGAACCACAAGGCGACCAGGGCCAGCAACGAGATGCCCAAACCCACAGAGACCTGCCAGATGCTGTTACGAAGACTGCGCGCCTGCAGTTCTTGCTCCAGGGCAATGGCCTGGCTCATGACCACGGCCTTGGGCAGACGAATCAATACCGCCCACGGTTTACCGGTGCGGCCAAGCTCAATGGGCATCAGAACTTCGATTTGTTGCGTTTGCGTGTTGAGCACGCCATTACCGCGCCCGCTCTGAATCGCGCCCAGCACCGTTTCCCAGGACTCAGGCAGCAACGCCTTGATGGGCTGGCCAATCAAGTCCGTGCGCTGACTGTCAGCCACCACCAAGCCCTGATTACTGAGAATCGACACCGAGCCTTTGCCGCTGTAAAGCTCAGCGGACATTTGCTCGCTGAGTTTCTGGATAAAGGCGATGTCGAAGTCGGCCCCGACCACGCCGTAAAATTTGCCGTTTGAAACGATCGGCACCGACAGGGTGGTCAGCCAGACATTTTTTCCCTGGACCACGTACGGAATCGGGTCAAGCACGCTTTCTTTCAGGGTGTCGCGGGGACCGCTGTACCAACCGCCCTTAGGCACGCCGTTGGGATGGCGGTCCAAGGAGTCATATTCAACCAGCGGCTGCACCGCGATGTGGCCGCCTGCGCTGCGCGTCCAATAAGGTGTAAACCGGCCGGTCTCCGGATTGCTCCCATCCTGGGCCGTGCGAAACGCAAGGTCCTGGCCATCCAATGCGTCCGGTTCCCAGCAGGAATAGGTGCCATTGAAGTCAGGGTTATCCTTGAGCACCCCGAGCAATACGGCGTTGATCTGCTCCCGGCCCATTACTAGAGGGCTTTGTGAGGTTTTGCTCGCGGCAAACGCGTTGGCCATGGTACGCGCCGCATCCAGGGCATTCTGCAATTTGGCCTGGATGGCGTTGGCCCGGGATTCCGCCAGGTTCTGGATCTCCCGGATAGTCGAACGCTCGACCAAGGCCGAGACCTCGGTGGCGACGTATTGCTCGTTGGACCTGGAGGAGAATAGCCCGTAGAGCACCAGACTCAGTGATGAAACAAACAGGCAGATGCCCGCCGTCACGCAGATTCTGATTTGCAGCGATTTGAGTTTCATAAAGCCTCCCAGCCCAATCGTTGGGTGTGCCGAGATCGCGGCAACAACCCTTATGTTTTGCACGGTCCGGCCAATAACGTTGGCTTGGTTGGCACCCGACATGTCCAGGTAGATGGCTCAGCTGGCGCATGTAGCGACGTTACTTCTTGGCTCTGGCGGGAGGTCCTTTCCACAGTCTTATGATGTTGATTCGAGCGTGCAGGAGCGCCCCGGTGAATGTGGGGCCTCTCCTGAACAGGTGGATCAGGCACGTTGGGCGGGATTATTGATGGCACAAAGGCATCAATAAATTGTACTTTGGTATCCTTTTTGTACAGGTTCCAGCGGCATTGGCCGCTGCCGCTGTAGGCCGAGGCTGGAAGAAGGGTTCTGCCCGAGCTCTGGCCATTTGCGTTATCGCTTGGCGAAACCGAAATAGCGCCGCGAAGAAAAACAGTGCACCGATAGCTGCAATCGCCAGGAACTGCGGCCAGACAATTGCCAGCCCCGCGCCGCGGTACAGAATGCCCTGGGCGAAGCTGACAAAGTGTGTGGTTGGGGCGGCCAGCGTCACGTTTTGCACCAGATCCGGCATGTTTTCACGGGGTGTTGCCCCTCCGGAAAGCAACTGCAGTGGAATCAGGATCAAAATGCTCAACAGCCCAAGTTGCGGCATGGAGCGCGCCACCGCGCCCAAGTAGATGCCGATGGAGGTGGTCGCGAACAGATGCAATGCGGTTCCCAACAGGTACAACCCGATCGAGCCGCTGATAGGCACCGCCAACCAACCTCGCACGACCACCCACACGGCGAAGGCGGTGGCCACCAGCACCACCAGGCCCATGGACCAGACCTTGGCTATCATGATTTCAAACGCGCGCAGCGGCATCACCAGCAGGTGTTCAAGGGTGCCGTGTTCACGTTCTCGAATCAGTGCGGCGCCCGTGAGGATGATCGACACCGTGGTGACGTAATCGATCAGCTGCATCATGGCAACCTTATTGGCAGACCTTCCAAAACCCGACGGGCAGTACGACAAGAATGCCGGCTTCTCGGTAGCCCCGGTTACACCTGATCTGATGGATGCATGGGTACGCATGCTGCGCTTGATGAATCGGCCCGAAGAGATTGCGGCCCTGGCACCCGTCTACGAACGTGAGATTTCGTTTCGCGTCTTGCATGGGCCTCACAGCTGGATGCTGCGTGACATCGGGGCCCCCGATAGCGCCATGGCTAGGGTCAGCTTGGCCATTCAATAAATGCGCCGTGACTTCCCTGAATCCATAGGAGCGGAGGCATTGGCGCAACGCGCTGCGGTGAGTGTTTCAGCCTTCTACCGTCACTTCAAAGCTGTTACAGCACTGGGCCCTTTGCAGGATCAGAAAAGGGTTCGCCTGCTACAGACACGGACACTGATAGTCGAGTGCCAAAAGTGTCACCCGTGCGGCGCTTGAAGTGGGTTGTGAAAGCGCTACGCAACTCAGTCGCGATTACGTACGGGTGTTTGGTTTGCCACCAGCGGGCGATGCAGCCCGAATTCTGGGGGAAACCAGAGGCGAGAGAAGGTAAACCAGTTTACTTTTTAGCATCAAACACCACGTGTACTTAGCCGCCGGTCTTAGATATGCCTCACTAATTGGCAAGACTTTGGCTCTGCTATGGCTCGGAAGTGGTCGTTCACGAATGGCTGCTTCTGTACCGAACTCGGCCGTTGGCGTCAGACAATGCGCTACTGGAGACCTGTTAGGTAAGATAGGCCGAACGTGCAGGCCTGTTTCGGTTATAGGCTAATGGTATCGTGAGAGTTGAATCGTTCCTCACAGCCAAATTCAGTAAACGCAAACCGTTGAGCGAGAGAAAATTGAATCGGTGGTTATTGGCATCTCATAAATCGCCATATAGGCCAGATCTGGAACGGATGCTTTATTTGATGCGAAAATAGTCTTGCACGGAGTGAGCGGTTGACCGTCACCCGCGGCCATATGAACAAGTATTCTCACGCGCCCACTAAGTGCGGCCCATCGCCGATAACTCCAACACGTCATAATAGATGTTCTGACGTTGATTTCTTCGTTACCGGCATGCCTTTGGGGCGGCGTTTGAAAAGCCACGAAATAGCTTTTCGATCGCCGTTATGGGACTTGAGTGATTAGGTCACTCAGCTGGTGCGAAAAAAGTCTGGGTCCAGTATAAGTTCGCGGAGCGGCTTCAAGCGGTCTTCTGCGTCCTTGGCCCGGAAACGGGAACGCTCGGCATCTTTCTTAGAACCTTGCGCTTCTGCCAGGTCGCCCATTTGACGAAGCAGTAGAATTCTTTCTTCAACCGCCCTGAGCGCATCCCAGAGCCCAGTATCAATCGCGGCGTTAATTTCAGCGATTAGGGTCTTGATCGAAAACGCATGGCCCGTATGGCAGCGAAACCTGACAATCGATCCTTCTTCTATCTGCACCAAAACTCCATGACAATCGGGGCATGTATAGCTCGAAATATTCCCTATACTCATGACGCCAGCTTCCAAGCCGTTGCCATTTTCACTGATGCTCGTCTCGATCAGATGGCGCTCGTTTAAGGGCCTTGTGGCCAGTTGCTTGATCGGCAATCTAACCCGCGTTGCTATCTGATTCGCCAGCTCAGTGAGTGTGCCTACAAAGTCTGTTTCGACGTGCTCTATTGCACTACGGGGCATGGAATCATAAGTAGCTTCGGAAGGATCCTGCACAAGTGCCGTACCGTTTCTGTCTTTTATCGCCCAAAGCCCCGCAGTTCCATCGTCTAGCGCGCCGGTCAGTATCACTCCGATCACCCTGGAGTCATAAGCCATCGACGCTGAGCGAAAGAGTACATCGATAGCCGGACGAACTCTGCATTCCTTCGGTCCGCGAGTAAGGCGGACCCCCTCCTTCGTCACAAGCAGATGGTGATCAGCGCTGGCGACGTAGACGGTTGAGGTTTTGAGCGGTTGATTGGCTTGGACCGAAATGACCTTCATGCTGGTTTCACGAGCAAGTATCCTGCCTAGCTCACTCGGCGAGTGCGGAGGAATATGTAGCACTACCAAAAAAGCCGCTGGCAAGTCAGAGGGTAAGGAGCGAAATAGACTCCTTAATGCTTCGACTCCACCGGCGGAAGCCCCAATAACGATAATATTCCGACAGTGGCTATCGAGTTGCATAGATACACACCTCCCTCTCTAAAAACGAAACACAAGATTACCAACCACACCCTGATGGAAGGTTTAGTTCCTCACAAATCGGGTGAACGTTCGATTGAAGCGCGACTAGCGATCAGTGTTTTTTCCGAAATACGGCCCTCGCCTGGTCCCAGGCTTTTTTGCCTTCAAGGCATTTCGCATCAGCTGCTGCGCGCGCGTTTTGAAACGCGATCATGGCTTCAGGCGAATCTGTGGCATGGGTTAGCAGTTCATAAGCGATCGCGTTGAGACGATCAGCCTCTCGAAACAGTTCGTTTGTGCGGTCGGTGGCTTCATGCCAAGCGGAAATAATGGCGTTATTTCTCATGATCGTCCTCGCGTGTCATCCGGCCTTTGATTGGTAAGAGAGGAGCGCCTTTAGTTTCTCGAAGCGTAAGCGTCCGGCAGACACACCTTGACCACACCATTCTCCCCCGTGCTCCTCAAAACCACGCTCATTTGCAAGGCTTTAGTAAGCGCTTGGTTAAGTCACCGTGGTTCGGAATTCGCGCTTAGAAAACTCAATAGATAGTGAAGTGGGACGCCTCAGACCTCGGCAGATGGTGCGGATAAGATAAAGATTCGGTCGTCTTGGATTACCAGACCCATTCTCCGCGCCTTAGCTTCGGTTATCAGCGCCCATTATCAGACTGAGGAGCTTTTTAGCAGGTCAACTCCGAGCGCGAGAACGTTCGTTCAGCTACTGCCCTTATGCTGATGAGGTTGCCAGATTTGCACGGGCCCACTCCTCAGCGGTCGTGACTTGAGTCGACTGCTGCGCGTTGAAAGTGCCTGCTTTAGGCCAGGCCACGCCTCTGCCCTGGGCGAACACAGCGCGGTACTTCTTGATGTGATGCGTTGGGTCTCTCTCCAATTCTTGGAGCAAGTACGGAACAGTCCACACGTTACGTTTGAACGGGCGACCCAGTACACGTTCGAGGAGGCTCGCAACCTCTCCGTACGTCACTGTATCTCCCGAGAGGTACACAATCTGATCGCGGAAGCGAGGTTCGAAGAAAACAATTTCCGCTGTCAACGCACCAATGTCTTCTGGAGTCGTGAGCGTCACGCTGGTCTCAAGACTGCCTAGCGCGTTCACGGTATCGTTTTCGAAGTCAACCACCTCGAATACTGGCTCGAATAGAAAGCTGGTGAACATACCCGTCGAGATGATTACCCATTCAGTTTTATCCTGGGCGCGAAGCAATTCGCGTACATCAAGCTGAGCATCGAACAGATCTTGAGGACTGCCCCGACCGATTACCTCGAAGTCGACACCAAACTGCCAAGGAAAGTAGCGCTTCACACCGGACTTGAGAGCTGCTGTAGCCAGCTTCATCGGGGTTTCCCGGCCTGCAACCATGCCTGCGCAGCCTATTACGGTATCGAACCGTGCGAACACTTCAGCCAACTGATCGATTGAATTATTCACGAGATCTGCGGCCACCATCTGGATGCCAAGATCTCGAAGCTCATCGATTTCGACCTTTTTCTCGGGCACCTGAGTGTTGATGGTCGAATCCCTGAGCAGGACGCTGATTGTGGAGCCGGGCGCGCGCTTTGCTACTCGCGCAAGATTGCGCAGAACCGGCAGCCCAAGCTCACCGGCGCCTAGAACGAGAATGGATTGGGGGGAAAGCTGGGTCACTTCGGTCATGATTTCTCCTGAGACCTGTTGCCTGTAAGATGAACAAATGCTTGCACGATTAGGCAACGTTCGTAAGAAGGCACACCTGTGATACCAGAGAATGAAATGACCGATCAGGAGGCTCTCAGCCAGGCAGAAACAATTTGCCGAACGCTTAGAGAAGACGATGATGGCGTCAGACGAGAAGTGCTTGCTCACGCAGGTAGCCGCTGGTCGTTAGGTATTCTGCATGCCCTGGGGGTTTACGGCACGATGCGCCATGCCGAAATAAAAAGGCAGATGACTGGGGTGACTCAGCGGATGTTAACCAAGACGCTACGCTCCATGGAGCGGGATGGGCTAGTGGTTCGGCGGGAGTTCGGTGAGATTCCGCCACGTGTCGAGTATGAGCTGACGCCGCTGGGTATGGGACTGTTGATCCGCATGTCACCTATCTGGACTTGGGTTGTCGAGAACGTTGAGGATTTCCGCAAGGCGCGGCGTATTTTCGACAGTCAGGATGACAAAAAACCCGCATGGCAAATACCTCCATCGACACCATTAGATTCAGACGCGTCGGACTGAATGTAGCTCATAGCGTGTTAGGAGCCCTGTGCCCATTGATGCGGTAGTAATTGGTCAATTGCACTGGCCCTCTGTGTCGGCAACCGCGTCAGTACATCCTTGAGATACGCGAACGGATCATGCCCATTCATGCGTGCCGATTGAATCAAGCTCATAATTGCCGCCGCTCGTTTACCGCTGCGCAGTGATCCGGCGAAGAGCCAATTCGAACGGCCAAGGGCCCAAGGCCGGATCGTATTTTCGACCCGATTGTTGTCGATGGGCACAGCACCATCATTGAGGTAGCGCGTCAGCGCTACCCAGCGTTTCAGGCTGTAATCCAGAGCCTTGGCTGTGGCCGAGCCCTCGGGCACAAGTTCGCGCTGAGCCAGCATCCACTCATGCAACTTCTCCGCGATAGGAATCGCCATTTCTTGACGTAATCGCCAGCGATCTTCATCGCTCATCTCTTTGGCCTTTCGTTCAACCTCGTATAGGCCGCCGATTGAGTGCAGCGCCTGTTCGGCCAGTTGGCTTTTGTTCGCCACATGCAGGTCGAAGAACTTGCGGCGAGCATGGGCCATGCAGCCGATTTCGGTGATGCCCCCTTCGAAGCCGGCCTTGTAGCCTGCGAAGCCATCGCAGACCAGCTTGCCGTTCCAAGTGCCCAGGAAGTTGCGCGCATGTTCGCCAGCACGGCTCGGGCTGAAGTCGTAGACTACCGCCTTCAGTGCCGAGAATGGTGTCGTGCAGTAGGCCCAGACATACGCTCGGTGCGTTTTCTTTTCACCCGGTGCCAGCATCTGCACGGGTGTTTCATCGGCATGGACGACTCGCTGGGCCAGCACTGCCTCGCGCAGTGCTTCCACGAGCGGTTGCAGTTGTACGCCGGTTTGACCCACCCACTGCGCCAGTGTCGAACGGGCGATGGGCAGCCCGGCGCGGCCGAAGATTTTCTCTTGGCGATACAGCGGCAGATGGTCGGCGAACTTGGCCACCATGATGTGGGCCAGCAGGCCTGCGGTCGGGACGCCTTTGTCGATGACGTGCGCCGGTACCGGCGCCTGGATTAGCGTTTCACACTGCTCGCAGGCCCACTTTCCACGGATGTGACGCTCGACGGTGAATACGCCGGGCGTGTAGTCGAGCTTTTCGCTGGCGTCTTCGCCGATGCGCTTGAGGGCGCAGCCGCACTGGCAGTGGCTGTTGTCCGGTTCGTGATGGATCAGTGTGCGAGGAAACTGCGGTGGCAGCGGTGCGCGCTTGGGTTGCTGGCGCACTTTGGCTTCGACAGGTGCCGGTTGCAGCGCCTCAAGTTCGGCTTCGATAGCGGCGATATCCGTATCGATCAAGTCGTCGAGCAGGCTGGCTTGATCCGGGCTCAACTGCTCGCTGCGCTTGGCAAACTTGAAGCGTTTGAGCAGCGCGATCTCGTGGGCCAGTTTCTCGTTGACCGACTTGTGATGAGTGATTTGCTTGTCCATTGTCTCGACGCGCTGGATCAACTGCGCCGCCAGGGCACGCAGTTGTTCAGGGTTTAATTGATCGAGATTTGGATGCAAAGTCATGCCGCCGATTTTGCCAGAGAGGGCTGATGGCGACGATAGACTGATGGGCCAATTGCGCTGGCAAGCACGCCATGGCAGATGTTAAAGCATCGAGATGATTCCGCCTGCACCGACGCGCTGCCAAGGTAAACCGAGCACCAGGGCCTGAAGTTGCTCGGCATCCAACTCAACTTCGGAGCCGTGTCGCACACCCGGCCAGAAGAAGCGTCCTTGATTCAAACGCCGGGCGGCAAGCCAAATCCCCACGCCGTCATGCACCAGCACTTTCATTCGATTGGCGCGGCGGTTGGCGAACAGATAGGCACAGTGCGGCTTCGCCGCACCGAACACCGCCACGACTCGTGCGAGCGCGGTTTCAGTGCCGGCGCGCATGTCCATGGGCTCGGTGGCGAGCCAGATGGAATCGACGCGGATCATCGCAGCAGGTCTCGTAGGAAAGCAGAACACGCCGCTGCATTTTCTGCTGGCCAACTCACCACGACTACACCTTTTGGATGCGGCACTTCGATTCGGATCGTGGCAGGAAGGGCCTGATGCATCGGCACCGGCGGCGAAGTCTTGACCGGGATGAAGGCAGTTTGCAGTGCCAGGTTTTTCTGCGCATGCACCCGAATCCATTTATGGACGAGGTTTGCATTGAGGTTGTGGGTCAAGGCGACATTGGCAATTGAAGTGTCAGGATGGGCGCACTCAGTAATGACCTGGGCCTTGAAGGACTTGGAATAGGAACGGCGTTCTTGTGGCATTGGCGTCCGCTTAAAAAGGCTAAAAATGGTGTCCACTTAAATTTAGGTGGACACCATCGCCTTAACCGATGGCATCAGGAAGATGTGTTGCTCGGACGGTTACCTCGAAGCTTACGTTTATGGACGCAATTTTTGCTTAATGCAAATGGATTCGGATGGTGGCGGGCGTCAAGGTCGTGGGCGTGCTGCAAGTATTGACCGCCCCACGCACGACCGTGTCCCAATCGATGAGCGCGATCCTGACAATCGAGAGGACAACGCCGCTTGGGAGTTGCTGATCGAACTGGTCCAGAAGGGGGCCCATCCACTGATTGCCAAGCGCTTCGGCCATGCCCTGGAACAGGAGGAAACGCACCTGGCCGGTGCGCAACTTCATCAAGCAAGATCTTCTTGCGTAAGTGAGCTGAGCCTTGCTTACCATCTGGCGCCACCCTAGTTTATCCGGGGTGGGACCACTGGCTCGAACTTTTAAAGGACAACCGCCCGTGAGTGAAACCTACTTGAAAATGAACTGAAAGCCTGGCGGCAGTTGCTCGAAGACGACGCCTATCGCCCGGAGTTTCCCGAGGATTACCACGCCACATGATTCGGCGCGCCGATGAACGGGTGTTGCAGGAGTTCATCAGGCTGGACCGCTGTTTCGAATTGCTCGCGGACATGACAGCGAAGGGGGGGCGGGCGACACGACTTCGACGTCCGCGGCATTGCTCATCAGGAATAATCTCAGCTCCTGAGTGTCGGGCAATTCACACCGCAGCAACCATCTGTTTGTGTGTCGGTCATGGTCTTTCCCCTGGAGAGGACCCAGCATGAGGCCAACGGGCACAATACGCTCCGCCAGTCTTGCTCTCTTTAGCGCCCCGTCCGGTCGTTATTTACCGGCCCGTGACAAGCCGTGCGTTACCTCTTGGCCGGCGAGTCGACCAGCCTCCAAGCCCCCAGGAAATAAAACACGCCACCGGCAACAATGAAGAGGGCGAGCATGTAGAAGATGCAGTGAGGCGGTTGCGTCGCCAATACCAGGCCACACAGCACCGGTCCGGAGGCGGCGCCGAGGTTGCCAAGATTTTGCGCAGCGTAGTACATGCCTCGCAAGTGGTCGGGCGCGATGTTGTCGATGAACATGTATTCAGCGGGGAAGACAATGATCTCTCCGAGCGTGAACACCGCCATGGCAATCACCCAGAGCACGAGGGTATCGGCCAGGGCAAAGCCGGCCAACCCAAGGATGAACAGACTCAGCCCCGCCGTCAGCCACAGGTTCAGATGATGTTGAGAGACTCTTCGGCCAATGGCGTATTGCAGGCTGATCACCATCAGCGCATTGGTCGTTACAATGGCGCTGATGGTGCGATAGGTGAACTCTGCTGATGTCGTGACCACCAGGTACTGTGAGAGATAGGCCGTGAACTGGCCGAAGACCACCGCGCTGAGCAGACCGCCGAGGGTGAAGCACACTAAGCGGTAATCCCGGAGCAAAAGCTTGCCTACGGCCAGGAAAGGCACAGGTTTGTGGCTCGCATCAACGACCGTCAGGCCTCTGTCGCCCCAGACGAAATAGACCAGGCAGAATCCGGCACCCAGCATGCCGGACAACAGGAATGGCAAGCTGATGTCCAGCTTGGCCATGCCCGCCCCCAGAAACGGCCCAACGGCATAACCGATGTTGGTCAGCGTGTATTTGATTGAGAACGCTTCGCTGCGCTCGGCGATTGCAACCACGCTGCCAAACCCTGCCTTGACCGCGATGTCGATGACGGCATAAGCCAGGTTGACCAGTATCAGGCAACCGTAGAACAGCCAGAGCTCGCGAGCCAGAAACATCCCGAGAAACCCCACCGTGAATAGTGCGCTGAATCCCAGGATGAGTCGGTGGCTGGGCATATTGTCCACCAGGAAGCCGCCGTAGAGGCTCAACAGGGAACCGATGATCAATGTGCTGCCGATCACCAGGCCGATGTCGGCGACGTTCAATCCAAAGTTGCCCGACAGGTAGATTACCAGGTAGGGCAGCGTGATTGCCCGGGCCAGCGTCAAGATGAGTGACGCTGAAAGCAGCAAATTGACTGACGGGGGATAGCGTTTAAGGGTGGTGAGCATCCTTGCCTCATTCGAGCGGAATTTCATGCACAGCGTTTATCGCGCAGTGATTAGGCGGCTGCTAAGCTTACTGAGGATTTCAATTATGATTTATGATGTTTTTTCTTGCATTGAGTGAATTAGGATCATGAATCAAGGGTGTCCATGTTTTCCTCCGAACGATTGAAGGGCATCGATGTATTCGTCTGCGTCGCTGAAGCCGGCAGCTTCAAGGCTGCTGCTGAACGGATGAGCCTCACGGGTTCTGCCATCAGTAAAAGCGTTGCTCGCCTGGAAAGCCGGCTCGGCGTCCGACTGTTCGACCGTACGACCCGACGTGTTTCGCTGACCGATGCAGGGGGCGCCTTTTTTCGCACATGCACAAGCGTGCTTGCCGACCTCGAAGAAGCCGAGCTGTCGCTACAGGCTGAAAACGCCGAGCCCCGTGGCAGGGTCCGGATCGACCTTCCCGGTGCTTTCGGCCGTTCCCAGGTACTGCCTGTCGTCTTGCGCTGCCTGGAGCGATACCCCCAATTGGTCCCGCACATTTCGTTCTCCGACAGTTTCATCGACGCCGTACAGGAAGGTGTGGACATCGCTATCCGTTTGGGCGGCGCAGAGGTATGGCCGGACACGTTGGGGCATCGGTACCTGGGTAGCGAATGGTATATTTTCTGCGCATCACCTGCGTATCTCGCCAGGCATGGCACGCCCCTGACGGACCTTGATCTGGAACAGCACCGGTGCATCGCCTACGGATGGCGGGATGGAAATGTCAGCCCTTGGAATTTCGCCGGGCGCCACTGGGGCGAAACGGCCAGGATGCAGGTGGCTCCAACGCTGGTGGTGGGCGATGGCGAGGGCTTGGTGGTTGCGGTGTTGGCGGGCTGCGGTATCGTCCAGTTGCCGTCCTGGTTGGTCCAACGGCAATTGGACGAAGGAACATTAGTCGAAGTACTGCCCCAGTTGGCAACAGATGGGATGGCGATCAATCTTGCCTGGCAGAAAAGCCGTGAGACGCTGCCCAAGGTCGCTGTTTTAATAGACTTACTGACGGCCAATTTGACTCAGGCGGTAGGAGGGCGGGCGCAACGGTTATAAAGGCTTTTGCCCGTGGTGCCAGAATCAGTCGGCACCGAGTCATGACAGCAGACGCACAGCTTGTTGCCATCGAGATCTCGAAAGTAGGCACCGTGATAATTGGAATGGTGGTGGGATCATAAGCCGGGTTCCCCCTCACATGTCCCGCCCAGTGCCACAGATTTCTCTCGATCATTGGCCTATTATCCGATTTGCCTGCGAGAAGATAGTTCGGGATTGTGTCGACGGATTGTGCCGTGCGGGGCGCCCCTTGGGTGGAACAGCGCATGCTGGCCCCGGCCCCTTAACCTCGTAGCGAGGCAGTACCTCGTCCAGCGTCTAAATCTGATGAGTGGTTCCTCAAGGATTCAATGGGAGCTTCTTAGCGCAATCTCCTAGCTACCCCGACACCTGGCGATAGCGGTTACTTGCCTTATTATTGGGTGCGATAACCTGTTAACTGCCTCCGCCTCCTGCCGTTTTCTTCTGCATGCCGACATCATTGGCCCCCAAGAGCGTGATCGTTAATGCCTGATCGTAAAGCAAGCCTTCTCTTCGCTACCGCTGCCGCGAGTATTGTTATGGCCGTCACCGCGGCCGTGAGTCCCACCACGCTGTTCTGGACAAATGAGACGCGCCTGGAGCGAAACGTTGTCGAGGCGCAGATAGATCGTATCCGCGCTGTACAGGGCTTGTTGGTTGATGCCGAGACCGGTGAGCGTGGTTATGCTCTGACCGAAAAGGATGTTTTTCTACAACCTTATTACATCGCGGTGTCCCAACTGCCTTCGGCGCTCAAGGCCCTGCGCGCGTCCTATCAAGGCGATCCCGCCGAAGAGATTGGTCGCGTTGAAGAGTTTATCCGCCACGCTGAACTGAAAATGACGCATTTGGATCGGGTGGTGAAGCTGGTAAGCCTCCACGGAAATGATGCGGCAGAGGCTGAGATTGCCGCAGGCGGTGGTAAGGACCTGATGGACACTGTGCGCACCATCAGTGCAGAACTGATCAGTGACGAAGCAGAGGAGCTCGCGGTTCTCGAGCGTCAACTTTTAAGCAACATCCGCTGGGCCGTCGCGATCTCCATCGTCAGTTTTATCGTGACCTTGGGCTTAGGTCGCTTTATCTATATATCCATGCGACGAAGCGTGCGACGTCAATCGGAGTCCGCCGCGGCGGCCATCCTCGTCAGTGATCAACTGAGCCAGAGCCTGGAGCGGTTGAAGCGGCGCAACGGGGAGATAGGCCTTCTCGCCGAAATGGCAAGACTGGCGCAGACGGAGTTGACTCAAACGGAAACGCTCCAACTGGCCAGCACCTACTGTCAGCGACTAATACCCGCCAGTGAAGGGGAGTTTTTTCTCTATCGCAACTCGGCGGATGTTCTTCAGTGTGCGGCGTCGTGGGGCCAAGCTGAAGGGACGGCTGCTGATGTGATGCTCAACCCCAAGGACTGCTGGGCGATCCGGCGAGGGCGATGGCATTTGACTGAGCATCACCACGACCTTTCCTGTCGCCATTATCCAGCGGCGTCGGGCACCGACCAAGTGACCGATTGCTGTTTGCCCTTAATGGCTTATGGCGAGATTCTGGGGCTGTTGCATATCCGTCAGGTTGGACTGCGGGACCTATCCGAAGAGCGGTTACAGATTGCTGAGGCTGTGGCGGAACAAACGGCTCTGGCGTTGGCGAATGGCCGGATGCGCCAAGTATTGGAAACTCAATCCATCAAGGATCCGCTGACAGGGCTGTATAACCGGCGGTTCATGGACGAGGCGTTAAAGCGCGAACTGGCGCGCTCTGAGCGCAACGGGTCAGCCCTGAGTGTCGTCATGCTAGACCTCGATAACTTCAAACATCTAAATGACTCCTATGGCCATCCAGCAGGCGACGCTGTGCTTCGTGCGGTTTCCGCTTTGCTTTTGCGATCGTTGAGATCGTCAGACATCGCATGTCGATTTGGCGGAGAGGAATTGATTGTGATTCTTCCAGAATGTTCCTCAGAGAGCGCTACGTCACGTGCTGAGGTCATACGAGCATCTCTTGAAGGGTTGAGTCTTACGGATCACGGTCAGACATTCACAGTGACTGCTTCGTTCGGGGTCGCTTCTACAGAAACCAGCGGGTTGGACCAAGGCTCTCTTTTGAAGGCAGCTGACTCAGCGCTTTACGCAGCCAAGCGGTTGGGGAAAAACAGAGTTGAATGCTGGCCTCAGGTGAAGCATGAGCGCTAGAAGTTTCGATGGGATGCAGCAGGCTGATCGCTGCTCGTCGCCCGATCAGAAGCACCAGCGATGACTGGTTGGCTGCCGCAGACACCGCAAAGGTGTCACAGTTGAGTACCCGCAACCCGAGCGCCCGGTCCAACAAATGGAAAAAGCAAAGTTGGCGTTAGGGCAAAACACAGTAACCGCCCAGGCATCTCATCTTGCATGGGAGATATCTACGTTTTTTACTCATCTTAGCGATCTGATGAGTCTCATGGTTCCTGCAAAAATGACGGTTTCTTCCACTATTGCGATGGGCCTATGCTAAATTTAGATCAGTTATGAATGGATTGTTCGGTTATGGAGAACGCATCATGCTCCCAATAGGCGTCTCGCTACTTGCCGTAGGCTTAGGCACCGGCAATCCTGGCTTTTGGATACCAGGCTGCGTCTTCGCGGCTATAGGGTGTTCTCAAAGAGCTAAACGTCGAGACTGACCGTAAGCAGTCAGCCTACGCATCGCTCACATCACGCACATCGAGTTGGCATCCACTTATGTGGCAGTAATTGCCCGACTCGTCCTTAAATGGATTCGAGTGCAAACGGACAAAGCCATGGCGCTACCACCTGCTTTCATTACGCTTACTTTGCAGTAGTCGGAGCGCATTCCGAGGCTTCTTTATCGAGCATTTGCGTTTAAATCCCGTACCCGCGGGGCACCGTCAAAGTGACTGGCCGACCGAAAGCGCTGCCGCTTGTGCCACTTGAGGATTTTGAGCCTTTGAGACTGGCGGTTCGCGAGCTAATCCACTCTTGTGCCGCACCTCCATCGGCGATTAAGTGAACTTTTAGCCTGCGAATTTTTCCACTGCTCAGAGGTTATGCGAGGGCATGACGCTCGGATGAATCTTGCGAAAAAAATCCCCTGGCAGAGCCTCAAATGACAATAAACCCGTCACAACCCAAGCCCTCTTTGCGCCGCGCCGTCACGGGGCCGATGCTGTTTCTGTTCATCCTTGGCGATGTACTGGGCGCTGGCGTTTATGCGCTGGCGGGTACCATCGCCGGAGAGGTAGGCGGGGCGATCTGGGTGCCGTTGTTGATCGCGTTGTTTTTCGCCATGCTGACGGCAGGATCGTACGCCGAACTTGTCTCGAAATATCCTCACGCGGGTGCGGCGTCGGTGTTTGCCGAAAAGGCTTTCAAGTCACCGCTGATATCGTTCCTGGTCGGTTTTTGCATGCTCGCCGCGGCGGTGACCAGCGCCGCCGGTCTCTCTCTGGCCTTCGCGGGGGATTATCTTGGCGCATTCATCCAGGTATCACCCCACGTTGCTGCGCTGGTCTTCCTGCCGGTCATTGCCCTCTTAAATGCGCGAGGGATCAAGGAATCGCTGGGGGCGAATCTGCTGATGACCGTGATCGAGCTGTCAGGGCTGATGTTGGTCATCGTTGCTGCGGGTTACTTTTTCAGTTCTGGCGAAGCTGAACTGGCAAGGGCGCTGGAGTTCAAGCCTGGGGTCAGTCCAATACTGGCGGTGTTGGGCGCGGCGTTGCTGGCGTTCTATTCGTTCGTGGGTTTTGAGACGTCCGCTAATCTCGCGGAAGAAATCAAGGATGTCCGCAAGGTATACCCACGGGCCTTGTTCGCGGCGCTGATTACCGCAGGGGCGGTTTACATGGCCGTTGGGGTCGCCGCGTCCTCAGTGTTGCCAACGGAGAAACTGCTCGCCACATCGGCCCCATTACTCGAAGTGGTTCGGGCTTCCGGGCTCGACGTTTCGCCGCGCCTGTTCGCCTTTATCGCGCTCATCGCGGTGGCCAACGGAGCGCTGCTGACCATGATCATGGCCAGTCGACTCACCTATGGGATGGCAAATCTGGGGCTGTTGCCAGATGTCCTGGGACGGGTCCTGCCGCACAGGCGCACACCGTGGGCGGCGATTATTGCAACGACGCTCGTCGCCATCGCACTGACGCTGACAGGAACGTTGGCGACCTTGGCGCAAACCGTGGTGCTGCTTTTATTGTTCGTGTTCCTTAGCACCAACATGGCCGTGCTGGTGTTACGCAAGGACAAGGTTGCAGAGGAACATTTTCAGGTTCCCACCTGGGTACCCTGGCTGGCGATCCTGTCTTGCCTCGTATTGCTGAGTCAGCAAAACATGGGCACTTGGCTGCGAGGCGGGGCACTTGTTTTAGTGGGTGTGCTGCTGTATGTGTTTACCCGGCTTACCGTGCCTACCGTTGTTAAGCTTAACTAGCCGAGTAAATGGCACGATTAAAGCGTAGATTTTGAGTGGACCGCCTGTTTTGGGGACCAGGAAGAGTACTCTTCCTGCCTGACTCGCTGAGTTCGTTAACTTGAAAAAGCACCAATCGAGTAGCTCAAGCATTTGTTTAGGGGCTTGGGCGGGTAGGGGAAGTGCTTCTGCCCGCATCGAGACGATGCTGACAATTAAACAGTGTTTTGTATGCACCGCTAAGTCAGAGACCCTTAGCTCTGAATGATGTAATACGAGACTCGGATCATCATGGCAGATCATCGTCATGAGGCCGCTCAGCATCGACCATTTATGCGGCCGCAATCCTTCGGTATCCCCCTTCCGTTGCGTCGACAAAGGAGTCAGAAGGTCCTTCAGATACCAGACGCTTTATGGTGGAGGGCGGTCGCGAATCAGCTTAAGGACCACCCTCTTCATGAAGGAGCTAATACCTTGGTGGGACGTAGGCGGCGGGCTTGAAAGGTTCTGCGCCCGACAAGCGCCAGCGAACATTGGAAATGCCTAAACGCTCCGCGAGGGGTTTGCTGACACGCCTGACCTTTTCTCGACCGAACTTCGGAATCCGGCCCACGCCCGCATCGCAACTCGCCCAATGCCATGCCTCAGCGTTATTCATGATGTCTAAGCGAATGATGAAAGACTTCGGCACTCCATGTATTTCGTAATCGATTATGTACAACGTGGCTGAGGGCATCGTTATTCCTCCCGGTGAGGAGTTACTGAGTACTTGGAGGGCTTTTAATTCAATCCATCTGACGAGGCTGGACGTAGGTAAGCGTCCGGCGAACTCACCTTCCGAACTACAGCTTTAAGGGCGAGGTGTCCGCGTATTTTTAAGCGGACGCGATCACCCTCATCGCCAGGATTTCCATGCGCCAACGAAGCTCTTATCCGAAACCATTCAAAGCCCAAGTCGTTCAGGAATGCCTGCAACCTGGCGCAACCGTATCCAGTGTCGCCATCAACCACGGCATCAATGCCAACGTCATCTGCAAATGGATGCCACTCTATCGAGATCAGCCCCCAGCGACTTCACTACCGGCATTCGTACCGCTAAAAGCCGCACCTAAACGGCCTGCCGAAGCGTCAGTGATCATCGAGTTGCCCATGGCCGGCCAAGTGATCACAGTGAAATGGCCAACCTCAGATCCCGAGGGCTGCGCGCAATTTATCCGGGCTGTCGCTCAATGATCCGCATCGATGGGCGTCTGGCTTGCAGCGCGGCGGCTGAATCAAGGCAAGTTCCACTGGCCCGGCATTCGCCATGGCTGCGAGGTCGAACTCGACAGTGAACAACTCCAGGCTTTGGTGCTGGGCCTGCCGTGGCAGCGCGTCGGCGCAGGCGGTGTGATCAGCATGCTGTAAACGTCGGCCATTTGGCCGGTCTGCTTGTCGTCGTTACGTGCCTGCTCTGGCACAATCGGCGGCATGACTTTCTCGCCCAACCTCGACCAGATGACGCCGGAACAGCTTCGTGCCTTGGCGGCACAGGCGTTGCAGTTGCAGTCCCAGGTCGAGGCGATGAGCAAGAAGATTCAGAACGATGGAGGCATCATCGAGCAGCTCACTTACGAAATCGCCCTTCTCAAACGCCACAAGTTCGCCAAGCGCAGCGAGCAAATCAGCCCGGCGCAAGGCGGCTTGCTGGATGACCTGCTCGATACTGATCTTGAAGCGATCGAGGCCGAGCTGAAACAGCTTCTCCCAGCTTCGCCGCAGGCCGAAGCCCGGCAATCCCCGAAACGTGCGCCCTTGCCGCCGCAGTTTCCACGCACCGTGATTCGACACGAACCAGAAAGCACTCAGTGCGGCTGTGGCTGCCAACTTCAGCGCATCGGCGAAGACGTCAGCGAGAAGCTGGATTACACGCCAGGCGTGTTTACCGTTGAGCAACACGTACGTGACAAATGGGCCTGCCGTCAGTGCGAAACACTGATCCAGGCGCCGGTGCCGGCGCAGGTTATCGACAAAGGTATCCCGACCGCAGGCCTGCTGCCCCACGTCATGGTGGCCAAGTTTGCCGATCACTTGCCGCTGTACCGGCAGGAAAAGATCTTTGGTCGTGCCGGACTGGCCATTGCTCGCTCTACCTTAGCCCAGTGGGTCGGGCAAACCGGTGTGCGGCTCCAGCCGCTGGTCGATGCACTGCGTGAAGCTGTGCTGAGCCAAAGCGTAATTTACGCCGATGAAACACCGGTACAAATGCTTGCGCCGGGCGAGAAGAAAACCCACCGAGCGTATGTCTGGGCCTATAGCACTACGCCGTTTTCGGCGCTCAAAGCGGTGGTTTACGACTTCAGCCCAAGCCGTGCCGGCGAACATGCGCGTAATTTTCTGGGTACGTGGAGCGGCAAGTTGGTCTGTGACGACTTCGCCGGTTACAAGGCCAGCTTCGAGCTGGGCATCCCGGAAATCGGCTGCATGGCTCATGCTCGCCGCAAGTTCTTCGACCTGCATATAGCCAATAAAAGCCAGCTGACTGAACAGGCGCTGCACTCAATTGGCGGTTTGTACGAGGTTGAACGCCAGGCTCGGGACATGAGCAACGAACGTTGGCGAATACGTCAGGAAATGGCGGTACCGATCAGCAAAACACTGCATGACTGGATGTTGGCCCAGCGCGACCTGGTGCCCAATGGATCAACCACGGCCAAAGCCCTCGACTACAGCCTGAAACGCTGGGTAGCGCTGACGCGCTACTTGAACGATGGGGCTGTGCCCATCGACAACAACCAGGTCGAGAACCAGATACGGCCATGGGCACTCGGACGCTCGAACTGGTTATTTGCCGGGTCGTTGCGCAGTGGCAAACGGGCGGCGGCGATCATGAGCCTAATCCAGTCGGCGCGCATGAATGGGCATGATCCGTATGCCTATCTCAAAGATGTGCTGACGCGGCTGCCGACACAGCGTGCCAGTGAGATCGGGCAGCTGCTGCCGCATCAGTGGGGGCCGGCCTGACTTACGCGAGGCGAGGTGGCGGACGCTTACGCGAGAAGAAGACTCTAATGAGTTCGTTAAGGAAATCGTGCTCCAGCAGCTATGGGGCGGGAGGTACTCACGGCCCATTGTTGACGCTGGGTCAACGCTGCTCGGATTTCTGACGTCGTTCAAAGAAGAAGTCGAGATCGTCACTGACGCCCCTAATTACGACTGGGAGCCTTTGTGCGACTTGGTTTATGAGGACGGACGCTGGCCCAGGATCGTTCGTAATTTTCCTACCGATGCAACGACGCTCAAGCCAACCCGCGAAGGTGCGGAGCTGTCCCACCACGCTTTGCTCGATGCCAGGATTATCGCTGGCATGTTTGCATCTGTTAGCTGAGTGATCCAACAGTGTCATTTCGCTTCTGTTTCGCGCTCATCAAAATCCAATTGCGCCTTGACGACTGTCGCCAGATGCACAATCGTCCAGATATGTAGAGCTTTGAAAGGTTCTTCCAGTGTCCGCCCCAGCGGCGTGATTCGATACTCCACCCCCACTTGTGAAGAGGGTATGACACGGCGCGCAAGGAACCCGTTGCGTTCGAGCCTTCTGAGCGCCTGGGTCAGCGCTTTTTGAGTGATACCGTCCAGGCACCGCTTCAGTTCGTTAAAGCGAAGCGGCTTTTCACACAGTGTCGTGAGAATCAACATCGTCCACTTGTCACCGATCTGATCCAACAAATAGCGGCTTGGACAGCTGGCCGTCCCGCTTGATATGTCGATGTTGGTATTATTCATGGATCACGCCTCGCGCTCGCGCATGTGGTGTATTTGGATATACCTGATTACTTTAAAGTGCGTAATTGTTATTTGATCCGCATCTTATACCCTGAGGCTTTAGTTAACTTAGGGTGTTAGCCATGTCCTCTCAATACGATCAAGAAACCGCTGACAAGCTTGCAGTCGCCGAAGCTTTATATGACTACGCTGCAAGTATTGATCTTCGTGATGCCGGTCTTATGGCCTCGGTGCTTACAGATAGTGCCGCTTCTGATTTCCGGCCCGCAGCAGCCAAAGCCGGTTTCGAATACCCTGTTCTTGAAGGTCGTGACACCATCGTATAGGCCCTCATGACGTCACTTAGCCGAGTCGATACCACGCACTCTGTGAACAATCCCCGCGTCGCCCTTGAAGGGGATAAGGCGGTGCTGGATGCGTTGGTAGAAGCCCAACATGTTTTGAAAACTGATCACTCCCGTTCCTATCTCATGAAAAACCGTTACGACGTGAAGCTGGTCAGGCAGGGTGAAACCTGGCGCATTCAGCACTTCGTGGTGGACAACGTCTGGCGGACGGGAGATCCCGCAGTCCTCGCCGGTATTTGATCTGATCAGGCCCTTGAAACTTTACTCTCGTGCTGAATGCGCGCAGCGTCTCGTGAGGGCGGTAGCCCGAAGACTTTTGCGTAATCTCGGCTGAACTGGGTGCTGCTTTCATACCCGACTTCAAAGGCAGCCGCAGTGACGCTTCTGGCGTTGGCAACCATAAGGGTGCGAGCCTGAAGCAGGCGTACACGCTTCTGATATTGCAGAGGGCTCAGTGTGGTTACCGCCTTGAAGTGTCGGTGAAATGCCGAAACGCTCATCGCTGCTTTCTCTGCCATATGTTCTACCCGAATAGATTCGGCGAAGTCGCGGCGGATCCACTGAATGGCCTGATTGACGCGGGCCATCGCAGAGTCCGGCGCGGCGATTTCACGCAGCATCCAGCCGTGAGGGCCTTGGAGTACACGGTAGAGGATCTCGCGTTCGTATGCGGGCGCCAGGGCGGCGATACTTTGCGGGTCACCCATCAAGCGCAGCAGGCGCACCCAAGCGTCCATCAACTGAGGCGTGACCGGCGCTACTGAAAAACCCGGATCTTGGTCATGGCGATCAGCCGGAAGAGGTAGGTCGGCCAGCAGCGTGGTTAGCGCCACCGGGTCGAGCGTCAAGCTTACCGCGAGATAAGGCTCTCCGGTCGACGCCGGATGAACTGTGCCCACGGCGGGCAGCTCGATGGACATCACGAAGTACGTCGCCGGGTCATAGTGCAACGTCTGCTCCCCGACGGTCATGGTTTTACTGCCCTGGAGAATCAGGTTGATCATCGGCTCGTAGACGGCGGCCAGCATGTGCTCGGGAATCTCACCCTGCACCATGGCTACCCTGGGAATTCCTGTCTCAGTGCGCCGATTTTCAGCACTTGAGGTCAGGGCTCGCAGTTCATTCAATTGTGTGGTCATGGGCTGGATCCTGCCCGGCTCGTTTGGGACTTGGCAAGCAAAAAGCAGAAACAGGCAGGTTTCGAGTAGGAATGGCCACGTTCTGGATGGCCGGAGACTCTACTGTGGAGGCTCAAGTCATCGACACGGGAAGTGCACCATGGGCGTCATCGTTATCACCGGAGGCAGTCGCGGCATCGGCGCCAGCGGCGCTCTCCATATTGCCGAACGGGGCATGGGCGTCATCCTTACCTACAACCAGAATCCTGATGCAGCTCACCAGGTCGTCCGGCAAATCGAGGCCGCTGGCGGCAAGGCGGTTGCGCTGCGACTGGACGTGAGTAACACCTCAAGCTTTGCTGCATTTCGTGATGCCGTGGTCTCCGCTCTGGAAATTACCTGGGGCACAAACACGCTGGCAGGTCTGGTAAACAACGCAGGCTACGGTCTGTTCAACCCGCTTGAGTCAGTCAGCGAGGAGCAATTCGACGGCCTGTTCGCAGTGCACCTCAAGGGGCCTTTCTTCCTCACTCAAACGCTGCTGCCGCTACTTGAAGATGGCGCGAGCATCGTCAACCTGACCAGTGCCACAACGCGCGTCGCGACAGCAGGGGTCGCGCCGTATGCGGCCTTTAAAGGCGGTCTCGAAGTACTGACCCGCTACATGGCGAAAGAATTGTGTGAGCGCGGTATTCGTGCCAATGCGGTTTCGCCTGGTGCCATTCGTACTGAGCTGGGGGGCGGTTTGAACGATGAGTTTGAAGCCATGCTGGCCGGTCAGACAGCACTGGGCCGGGTGGGCGAGCCGCAAGACGTCGCTCGTGTTATTGCGATGCTGCTCTTTCAGGAAAGCGCCTGGATCAACGCGCAAACCATCGAAGTCGCAGGCGGCTACATCATCTGAATCATGGAGGCTCCATGCTCGATCATATTTTTCTCTCGGTAAGCGACATCAAGCGCTCGATACACTTTTATGAGGCAGCACTGACGCCGCTTGGCATCACGGCGCGTCTGGATTACGAAGGCAAGGACGGGCCTCCTGGTCATCCTGACCTCAAGGGCTTTGGCGCCCATGGCCGAATGTTCTTCTGGCTGCGCGAAGGGGTGGTGGAGGGACAGGCGGTGCACGTAGGTTTCGTGGCCAATAGCCGTGCCGAGGTCGATGTCGCCTATGCAGCGGCCATCGCCCAAGGGGCAACAGACAATGGCCCTCCCGGCGCACGTCTGCATTACGACCCGAACTACTACGCGGCCAACGTCCTCGACCCGGACGGCTATAGCCTCGAATTCGTTTACAAGAATTGGCAGCACGCCCAATGAAAACTCTGATGATTTATGGTGCGACCGGCTATACCGGACGCATGGCCGCGCAGCACGCCAAAGCGGTGGGCCTGGATCTGATTCTGGCAGGCCGTAGCGCTGACCGACTGGCGCCTCTGGCTGCCGAACTGGAGCTGCCATTTCGCGTATTTGGCGCTGAAGGTGTGACGGCAGACGCATTGGACGGTATCAGCGTGCTGCTGAATTTCGCCGGGCCATTCGCATATACCGCAGAGCCTTTGATGCGCGCCTGTATCGGGACAGGGGTGGACTACCTCGACATCACCGCAGAGATCAACGTTTACCGGCTGGCCGAGTCATTGAATCTCGAAGCTGCGCAAGCGGGTGTCATGTTGTTGCCTGGCGTTGGCTGGGACGTGGTGCCGACCGACTGCCTGGCTCTGCATGTCTCAGCCAGGGTTGAACAACCCCAATCGTTGAACGTGGCGCTGCAATGGCAGGCCCCATGTCTCGCGGCTCGGCATCAAGCGTGAGTGAGATCATCGGCGCAGGGGTTCTGGCGCGTATTGAAGGGGAACTCGTGGCAGTCCCCGACCAGCCTCCCCGCGAGTTTGATTTTGGCGCTGGCCCAAAGCTGTGTGTGCCATTGTCATTCGGGGATCTGGTTACGGGCTGGCGCTCCACAGGTATTCCTAACATAGCCGTGTACGTGCACATCCCGGATGCCGCCTTTCCCGAGGGCGACCTCTCGCTATTGCCGGAAGGCCCGAGTGAAGAGCAGCGTCTGGCGCATCGAGCATTGGCCGTGGCCGAGGTCGTGGATGCAGATAGCAGTGTGGCCCGCTCGGTGATCGAGACCGTCAACGGGTACACCTACACACCGCTGGCGGCGGTTGAGGCGGCTCGCCGAGTGCTGAGCGGGGAACGGCGCGCAGTTTTTGAAACCCCGGCACACCTGCTCGGCGTCGGTTTCGCCGAAACCGTTGCCGGTACAACAATCACCGATTTCTAGCCAGAGTTGGGCAGCCGAGTGAATGCTGCCCTGACGTGATTAATCGAAAAACAACGACTAAGGGGCGACTTTGGGCGATCAGGCGTTGAGAGATAAGGTCATCGCGCCCGCTTAAAATACGCGAACACCATCGCCCTTAATGCTGGACTTCGGAAGGTGAGTTAGCCGGACGCTTACGGACGTAGGCGCCGAGGTGCATACCTAATCAGCTTTGGCGATGAATAACAGGCATACAATCCCGGCAAAGCTATTGATGGTCGGCGCGGTAGCCAACGGAAAATTGAGTTATCGTTGACTCGGTGGCCGGAGCGGCAATGGATTGCTAGGGCTGCCGACGGCGGTGCCTTTTTCCTGCGTTCCAGAATTGTTGCGGTGGCGGTTGCGGTATGTGACGACGGCTCGAACGCAATGCAGCGGACCGTCAGAAATTTGTAAACAATTTCGGATAAAAGTCCTTCCTTATAGAGATGTTTCCAACACCATATAGCGGTCATCCTCGCCTTCCTAGGACCCGTCGCTCAGTTGTCAATAAGTGTTCAAGCTGCGGTTCGGCAATCGCCATATGCATGGCGATCTGCTGCGCTTGCCCCCATTGTAAGTCGGGCTGGAGCCATACCAACGCATCTTCGCGGGTAAAGGCCAGCACTCTTTGCTGCTCGCTGACGATCTCGCCGTAGGTCACTAGGGCAAGGCCATCGCAACCATTTGGCGTTTCACTGGCCTGGGCTAGGGCCGCAAGGAATATCGGTGACGACTGGCGGGAGGTCGTGTAGCTGAGGCGGCGGGACGGTACAGCCACGTCAGGTTCTAACGTTTCATACCAACCATCGACCGCTATCAAGACTCTGCCGTCGCGCTTGACCCGGTCAAAGACTTTGGAACGCATCACCAGGTGCAAGGGCAGGTGGGTCAGCGGCGGCATCGTGCCCATCGACCAGACGGGCGACCACCCCCAGCGCACCTTGATGCACTCCAGCCGCCCGCCACGGTTGCGTATGGCGCTGACCTGCATGTTCGGCTTGATCACGCTTTGTCGCTGATGCAGCGCGGGCGCCGCCGCGGCGTGAAGACTGTCGGCGGGCAAGCTTGATGAGTTGGCGCTGAAGGGCTCGCGCTGGGCAAAGAACGCCAGGGAATCTTTGGAAGAAACAGGCTGAACGAAACATTCACACATCGCGAAAACTCCAGGCAGATATGGACTACAACCCGCCGTTGAAGCCGAAAAAAAACGAGTCGTCTTCGGTCGGTTGCAGCGGTGTTATGTAGCTCCGAGCCGGCGCGCCAAAGCTTGGTTCGAAAATCCTTATCGTCATCGGATGAGCGGAAAAATCAAGCGGCGTTTCATCCGCTTATGCGACCGCTCATCGTCTGCACGGAGAGCCGCGCAATTTCCGAAGGTCCGTTCGTTTTGTCCCCGCTGCTGTTGCATCGACGGCGTATCGCGAGGCTTCTGATGAAGGAGAAATGACCCATGACCAAAATCGACAACCTGCTGGATAACAAAGGGACGCCGCTGGACAAGCAGACGTTCACCTGGCGTGACCTGGCCGGCAAACCCATCAGCAAACTGGATGACGATGCGTTCACGCGGGTGCGGGTGATCCTGATGAACGGCGTCGAATCCGACGCGCTGCGGCTCAAGCATTTCGGCGCGCGTTTCCACAAGGAATTGCAACTGCCCCTGGCCCAGGTAAGGCGTGCCGAGCAGCATCAGATGACCGCGATAAACTGGCTGCTGTCGGCTGATCATTCGCCTCTTGAAACTACCGTGGCCTACGAACAGGTCGCCATCGAAGTCACCGCCGCGGTGGCCCAGAACGAGCCGGATCCTTACCAGGCGCAGACATACCGCTTCGGTTTGCTGGAAGATTTCGACCACCTCTACCGTTACGCCGCGATGCTTGATCGCCTGGAAGGCAAGGACGCCAATAACATCCTGCAAGGCTACACCGACATCGTGCCCGGCCGGCCCACCAGCGAGCACCACCGCGCCCCCGGCGATGACCTTCGAAACAACTATCAGAAGGACAGCGCCGCACTGATCACCAAAATCCATGCCGCGCTGATTACCGGCGCGGAATACCAGACCCACGATTACTACATGAACATCGGCCCGCTGTTCGCTGACCCGGTGGCACGGGCGTTGTACGCCGAGATTGCCTCGGTGGAGGAACAGCACGTCACCCAGTACGGCTCGCTGCAGGACCCCAGCGAATCCTTCATGGAGAAGTGGCTGGTGCATGAGGCGATGGAGGTCTACACCTACGCCAGTTGCGCCGAGCAGGAAGAAAACCCGCGCATCAAAGCGATGTGGGAACGCTTCCTCGACTACGAACTGGGCCACTTGAACCTGGCCTGCGAGTTGTTCAAGAAACACGAACGGCGCGATCCCGCCGAAATCCTGGCCGGTCCGCTGCCACGCATGATTGCCTTCAAGAGCCAGCGCGATTTTGTCCGCGAGACGTTGTCCCGGGAAGTCGACCTGCGCGCCCATGGCATAGACTACGTGCCCAAGGAGCGCGAAGGCCATGCGTCCCTCGACTACCGCGCCCAGCTCAACAGCGAAGGCGTGCCCGCCAACATCGTCTCCGCCGGCTACACCTTCAAGCCCGGCACCGAACTCAACCCAGTGGGAGAACAGCAATGAGCGAACATCAAGTGATCATCGGCATGAATCGTACCGGCGCCCAGATGTCTCCCGAAGACACTACTCGCCAACTGGAAGCCACCCGCCTGTTTCCGGCGGATGTGCCGGGCGACATGAGCGACTACACCGCAGAGCGCGAGCGCGCTATTCGCGAGGCCGACCTGATCGGCTCGGTACCGGCACCGGGTTCGGTCAAAGGCATGGTCAAGACCGCACTGGACAAAACCATCGGCAAGGCGCCGGAAGTGCTGCTGGACAAGCTCGGCGAACGCCTGGCCTTCGAACGCACCGGCGTGAGGCTGTATGAGGCGATGGTCGCCAAGGCCACGTCCGCGCCCGGTGCCGACCCAGCATTGGTGGAAACCTTGCGTCAGATCCAGGCCGAGGAACTGGAGCACATGAACATCGTGCGCGAAGCCATCGAAACCCTCGGCGGCGACCCGACGGCCATGACGCCTTGCGCGGACGTGGCGGGCGTCAAGGCCATGGGCGTGTTGCAAGTATTGACTGACCCACGCACAACCGTCTCGCAATCGATGAGCGCGATCCTGACCATCGAACTGGAAGACAACGCGGCTTGGGAACTGCTGATCGAGCTGGCGCACAAGGGTGGTCATCCGCTGATCGCCAAGCGCTTCGGCCATGCGCTGGAACAGGAGGAAACGCACCTGGCCACGGTGCGCAACTTCATCAAGCAAGACCTGCTTGCGCAAGTGAGCTGAGCTTGCTTGTAACTGGCTCCACCCTGGTTGACCCGGGGTGGGCCGCTGGTTCGAACTCCAAAAGGACAACCGCCCGTGAGTGAAACCGACCTTGAGATGGAATTGAAAGCCTGGCGGCTTTTGCTCGAAGACGACGCGTATCGCCTGGACTTTCCCGAGAATTATCGCGACACGCTGATTCGGCGCGCCGATGAATTGGTGTTGCATCAATTTATCAGCCTGGAGGACTGGCAACTGCTCAAAGATGCGGCCGACCAGGCTTATCAACTGACGGTGGAAATGCTGGCGCGCAATCAGCACGATTGTCTCAACCTAGCCTCGTTGTGCCTGCTTGGGACGGGAGGGACGGGGGAGCGAAAGGAATGCGTAGGGTCGTCTATCCTCGTTCAATGTATGAAAAAGTGAGCGACTAAGGCTCGGTGTGAGGGGGCGTCGTGGGCGCCAATCAGGCGCAAATGTAACTGCTGATATGCATGGCATTCGCGGCGCGGACGATGCAATCGTGACCTGCGAGCTAGCCGGATTTCGCCGATGGGTTCTGGATCATTTGACAGGATGATTGTCCAGAGCCAAGGCACCCGTCCTATTGGCTATGGGTCGCATGAGTTGGCGCAGCCCGGCATCACTCCTCTTGGCCTTGATACTCCCCAAAAACAAGTCCAGAATTGAGTCTTTTCCTGCTTCGGCAAGAAAGGAAACCCCTTAGATTTCAATGGGTCGGACATCAGATGCGAGTCTCGTTTCCCGCTCCAAGATTCAGAAAAAAGCCACTCAGATGAGTGGCTTTTTTTGTGCCTAAAAAATGTCTGCACTCATGTCGACAGGCTACTTCGGGCCCAGCCTGTGTGAAAACACCGCCGAGCAGTTCAAGACCTGCGGTTTGAAGCAGTATGAGTCGATAGTGGATTTTCACGACCGGCAGCCTTTGTTCGGTCGTAGTCCTTCGAACAGCAATGGCTGGGCTCACTCATAAAATTTACCAGCCAGCAAAATGGCCGCACAGCGTTGCCATACGTTTGATCTACTGGCCCTCACAGGGGAACTGCGTGAGCTGGCAGTCGCCCACGCTGCGGCAGCATCAAGAAAGGTATCAATAGAGCCGTTTTCCCATCCCAACGCCCCCGGTCCATAGGGAGACGACGGAGAGGTCTCTTCCAGCAAACGCTCATCGGCGAAATCCATACCTAGAGCTTCAATGAATCCGAAGAATGGCTGTTCGTCGTCTACGGTTTTACTCCGTCTGCCTTGCACCTCGTTAACGTCAAAAATCTAAAGGTTGGTTAAAGCAGTACCCAAAATCATGGGTACACAATGCGGACGACACCCTCGTTAAAAGCTGCTTCCGATCGAATAGGCGCAACCACCGAAGCACGTTTGACAGCGGGGCGATGGGCACGCATTCATGCCCATCGCGCGGTCGCACCGGACGCTCAGGCCCCGGCCGCATGCCGGAGCATGAATTTCATACCTGTCATGCAGTGCGACCACCGAGCACTTCAGCCACCCAGTCGGCGATGTACTGGCCGGCATTGATACTGTTATCGAAGCTCGAGTGCTGTACGCCACCCTCGCGCTCGGTGAAGACTTTCAGTTCGCGTTTTGGGCTGTTGACCAATTGTTCGTAAGTGCGGTGTGCCCACTTCAACGGAATCTGCGAATCCTTTTCACCGTGGGTGACCAGGAAGGGAACCTTGATGCGATCCAGGATGCCATCCAGATGCACATTTTCGGCGATGGCCATGAATTCGTCGGTGTCCTTGGCGCCCCATACCCACGAGACGTGCGACCAGTAATGCGGGACCGGGAAGCTGCCTTCCTTTTCCAAGCGGCGTTTCTGCACGTCGCGCCAGTCATGATTGGCCCCCCAGACGACACCGCAAGCGAAGCGCGGCTCGAAGGCCACGGCGCGCGGGCAGTAATAACCTCCGAGTGATACGCCTTCCAACCCAATGCGTTTGGCGTCGACATCGTCGCGGGTTTCCAACCAATCCACCACGCGACTGGCCCAATGTTCGCTGTCAAAACGCGCAGTCAGGTTATGTAGCCGGAGCGCTTCGCCTGTCCCGGGTTGGTCGATGATCAGCGACGACACGCCACGTTTGGCCAGCCAGGTGGGCAGGCCGACGCGATATTTCATTTCTTTGGTGGAGTCGAGTCCATTGACCTGCACCAGAATCGGCGCTGGGCCGCTGACACCTTCGGCACGGACCAACAGACCGGAAATATGTTTGCCTTCGTAAGGGATTTCCACGCGCTCGCAGTTTTCTCGTGCCAGGTCGATACCGCGTTGGAACGTGCGCAGAAAGCGCTGGTACAGCTCGGCGCGGCCAGGGGCACCGTGGGCCTGTAGGCGTTCGCAGCTCAGGTAGTAGGTCGCGGCGCGGTTGTATTTTTCACCGGCTGACAGCATTCGCCCCTTGCCTTCGTCTTCTTCAGCCAGGCCGCACAGCTTGTCGGCCATGTTCGCCCAGGTCTCACGAAACGCCTTGCTGCCGGCGGCGTCCGGTTGCTTGGCGGCTTCCTGCAGCGGCGCGCACATTTCTTCGATTTCGCCGATGCGGGCGCCCATTTCAATGGCCAGGTCGACGGAAAGATTCCACACGTAGTTGGTCGGGAAGTAGCGAAACATGATTGTTATTGTCCTTGTGCAAGCAAAGGCGGGCGGCCAGGGCCGGAGCGGGGGATCGCCAGACCTGACGGTTCGAAGCAGGCTAAGGGCAGGCCCCTTGTTTGGCCAATCGCGAGTCGGGATGGGAGGTATTGCGAACGGAGATAGGGCCGTGTGCACCGTTGGTCCAAGGGGGGAGCTACGCACCGCTCAAGCCGCAACTCCGGATACCTGCCATCGTGCTTTGCGATGGCTCATAACGCAGGATGTGATTGGTGTCGTTGAGGTCCGACTCACTAGAGTTGGCGCTGAACCGCGCCGTCGGTTGGCGTTTGGGGACACACAACAACAAGAATAAGGTATCGGCAGATGAGTGAGTCCAGATCCGGCACAGCGATCAGCCTGTGCGCCAAGGGCAGGCTGTTTTTCCACGTCCGTGCGAGGGACTGGACATGCTCATATTGAATCGCGTTCTCGGAAATCTGTCGGTGGGGGCCAAGCTATTGCTGGGCTTTGGCCTGGTGCTGCTGGTGACGTTGGCGGTAGCGGCGACTGCTTTTCGTTCCCTGGGTGTGCTGCAGCAACGTGGGGAGCAGTCGCGTCAGGAGTCAGCGGTTCAGGCCCTGATCCTGCGTGCGCGTATCGACGAGAAAGCGTTCGCTTTGGATCTGGCCCCGCAGCGCCTGGAGCACGTCCGCGAGACAATTGGAAAACTGAATCAGCAACTCGATGATCACCCGATCAACAGCGCAACGCACACCACGATTCGCACAGCCGTCAGCGCTTACCTGGAGCAGTTCCTCGGCTATGCCGATTCGTTGCGTCGGGCTCGCGAAACGCGCCTGCGCATGCAGACACGGGCGCAGACGGCTGGCGACAGTTTTACTCTGCTGTTTCTCGACCAACTGGATGCGCTTAATGCTCGGTTAGGGCAGGGGACGCCGCCGAGCAGCGATCAGATGGTTTTGCTTGAGCAGACGACGGCGTTGCGGGACAAGCTCGCCAAGCTGCGTGACAGCGAGCTGTACTACTCGCTCGATGGCGAGGAGCGTTACCGCAGCGACTGGGAAATGAGCATGAGTGACCTGCTGGCCGCCATGCAGGCGCTCGATCTTGATGAGCAGGAAGGTGCGTCGCTGCAGGAGGCGAACACTGCCTTGGGCGACTACCGCAAAGCCTTCCTCGAGTTCGTCGACAGCCGTGAGCAAAGTGCGCAAAGCAGTGCGGCGATGAGTGCGCAAACCGAGCAGGTCAGCCAGCTACTGGCCCAGGCCGATGAGCAGCAAAGGCAGGCGGTCCTGGACGATAATCGCGATGCCGATCGCCAATTGGGTTTGATCACCGTTCTGGCGCTCGCCTTGGGAATTGGCGCCAGTCTGCTGATCCGTCACTTGATTGTGCAGCCGTTGCGCCAGGCTGTGCAGTTGGTCCAGCGCGTGGCGGCGGGGGACCTGAGTGATCCGCCGGCAGGCAGTGGTCGTCGTGATGAGTTGGGTCAACTGTTGGGCACCGTGGGCAACATGCTGGGCAGCCTGCGCGGTTTGGTCGGACGCATCGACCGCGGTGTCGGCTCGCTCAACGGCATGGCCGGAAGCCTGGCCGAAGTGACCCTGAGTAACAGCCGTGGTGTCGAACACCAACGCCAGGAAACCGAGCTGGCCGCCACCGCCATGCAACAGATGGCCGCCACAGCGCAGGAAGTCGCGCGCAACGCGGGTCAAGCCAGCGAAGCGGTGGCGCATGCCGACCAACAGGCGCGTGAGGGCGATGAGTTGGTGCGTCAGGCGAGTGACAAGATTGACCATTTGGCTGTGGAAATGGGCGGTTGCGCTGAAGCCATGCGGTCGCTATTGGTGGAGAGCGCGGCGATTGGAGGTGTGCTCGATGTGATCAAAGCGGTGGCGGAGCAGACCAACCTGCTGGCGCTCAATGCCGCCATCGAGGCCGCGCGGGCGGGCGAGCAGGGACGTGGCTTCGCCGTGGTCGCCGATGAGGTGCGTGGCCTGGCACGGCGTACCCAGCGATCAACCACGGAAATCGAAGGGTTGATCGTTCGTCTGAGCGCTGTAGCCCAACACGCCGCCGAGCGTTTGCTAGGCAGCCATGTGCTGAGCGATGAAACGGTGGTGCTTGCGGCGCAAGCCTCCCAGGCGCTGGCGCGGATCACCCGAGCGGTGTCCAGCATCGAGCAGATGAACCAACAGATCGCCGCGGCCGCCGAACAGCAGAGCGTGGTGGCCGAGCAAGTTAGCCAGAGCATGGCGCGGGTGCGCGAAGTGGCCGAGGGCAGTGCCAGGGAAAGCCTGCAACTGCAAGGCTCGACGGCCGACTTGCAACGGGTTGGCGGCGAGCTCAAAGCGGCCGTCGGGCACTTTCGAACCTGACTCGCCTTTGGCTAGCGCAGTAACTACTGCTCCAGTTCGTTGATGATCTGGCTGATTTTCGCCCGCAGCCAACGGTGCATCGGATCCCCCTCCATGGTCCGATGCCAGAGCATGAACTCACGCATCACCGGGATTTTCACCGGTGGTTGTACGATGCGCAGCGGCAGGTAGTTGGCGTAGAGCCTGGCCATGCGCTGGAGCATGGTGGCGACGCGTTGGGTGCCGACGATCAGCTGCGGCAGAGTATTGAAATCATGGGTCACCACTTCCATGCGGCGGGTGAAACCATACTGGCTCATCAACCATTCTTCGACGCTCAGTTGCCGGTTGCGGCCAAAAATCACCGAGACATGGCCCATCTCGATGTACTGATCGAGGCTGATGCTGTCGCCTACCAAAGTGTTGCCGTCCCACACGACGCAAACGTGCTCTTCTTCAAACAGTAGCTGCGAGGGGTGGCCTTCGATCAGATAGTGCTCAGGCACGATCATCATGTCGGCCTCACCGCGCATCAGCATTTCGGTGGACGTGTCGCCGGGGCCGAGCAGTTCGAAGGTGATGTGCGGGGCTTCCAGGGAGATTTTCTGGATCACCCGGGCAAACAGGACGCTGATCAGATAGTCCGAGGTGATCAGGCGAAAATGACGCTTGCTGGTGGCGGGGTCGAACACCGGTTTGGCGGTGATCGAGGACTGGATCGTCAGCAGCACCTGGCGCACTGGCGCCGCCAGTTCGCGGGCATAAGGCGTGGGCTGCATCTTGCGTCCGACCTGCGCCAGCAGCTCATCTTCGAAGTAGAGGCGCAGCCTGCCCAGTACGCCACTGGTGGCGGATTGTGTCATGTGCAGGCGTTCGGCGGCGCGGGTGATGTTCTGCTCTTCCAGCAATACATCCAGCGCCACCAGGAGGTTGAGATCCAAGTGGTTAAAACGCATGGCGGTCTCGATTTTTTTATTTATTTTGTAAATACCTTCCGACCTTCCTATCGCGGCGTCAAGTGCCATAAATGGGCGAATCGAGCGGTTCGTGTTCGATTTCCCAGCCATTTGCGCTTTGCAGCCAAGTATCGCGTTTGCCGATAGGTCGCATCCTGACAAGCGATTAGTCAGTGAGTTTTTACCCCTTCACTATCAACTCGCAGTCGGTTGGCCGTGACGCTTTATCGACTCCAAGACCCGCCTCGGCAGCGTACCGCCTGGCACTGCTCCCGTAAGCGGGGTGCTGGCCTGCGCTGAATAATTACAATGGAGTGGTAACTCAATGAACATCATTGGCCTTGACGCCCTTATTTTCGGTGTCGACGACATTCAAGCCTGTACTCATTGCCTGCGTGACTACGGCCTGCTGCCTGTCGATGTCGACAGCGAGGGCGGTCGTTTTGAAGCCCTCGACGGCACCGCCGTAATTATCCGTCGGGCAGACGATGCCAGTCTGCCCGCGGCCATCGGGCCTGCGCCCTCGATTCGTGAAACCGTCTATGGCGTGGCAAGCATGGCTGATCTTGAGGCCATCGCCGATGAACTGGGGCGCGACCGCCCGGTGACCCGCGGTGCCGATGGCTCCGTGCACAGCGTGGACGATATGGGCTTTGCCATTGGTTTCCAGATCAGTGTGCGGCGTGCGTACAGCGCACCAGCCGATCTGACCAATGCGCCGGGCCATGCGCCTCAACGCCCGGTCAACCAACCTGGCATCAATCCCGACATGCAGGCCTTGCCGCGGACCCTGTCCCACGTAGTGTATTTCGTGCCGGATGCAGCCAAGGCCGAAGTTTTCTACAAGCGCCTGGGCTTCGTGACCACTGACACCTTTGTCGGTGCGGGCCCGTTCATGCGACCGGCCGGTTCCGATGACCATCATTGCCTGTTCATGATCCAGACGCCGCCGCACATGAAGGGCTGCGAGCACTTCACCTTTCACATGGGCAGCGGCACGGAAGTACTGCTGGCCGGTCGTCGCTTCGAAGAGCAAGGCTGGACCAGCTTCTGGGGGCCGGGCCGTCACCTCTTCGGCTCCAACTGGTTCTGGTACTTCAACAGCCCGTTGGGTTGCCACATTGAATACGACGCCGACATGGATAAGCACGATGACGCCTGGCAAGCGCGCCAAGCGCCGTTGTCGGCGGACAACTCGCAGTTGTTCCTGTTCACCTCCCGGGAAAAATGGTTTCCGAGCGGCCCGCCGCCCAAGCAGGCCTGAATGCGGATTTCGTCCATGAGCCACGACGCAATTGTTCTCTGTCGACTGGATGAATTGGTCGAAGGGCAGGCCCGCGGGTTCGATCCTCTGGGTACGGGCAAGGACAGCGTGTTTGCCCTGCGCCATGACGCAGAGGTGCGCGTCTATCGCAACAGTTGCCCACACTTGTCGGTGCGCCTGGAGTATCGCAAGGACCGTTTTCTCAGCGTCGATGGCCGCCAGATTGTCTGTTATGCGCATGGTGCGCGGTTCCTTCCTGACACGGGGCTGTGCGTGTACGGCCCGTGCCTGGGGGAAAGCCTGAGTGCGCTGCGATGGCATGCAGAAGCCGATTGGCTGGTGCTCGAAGCGGGTCAGTTGGAGGTGTGTGGACCTTAATTAAGGTATCGCGGTAGCTGATACATCGTATCCCTACATGCGATTAGTCAAACGCCTGCTTTGCCGAGAAAGTGGGGCACAAAGCGGTACCGAATGCGTGCAAACACAGCGGGTTCTGAAGCCTGGGATCGCTCCGGCAGAACGCTTGCGTGAATAACAAGAATAAGAGTGAGACGAGCATGAACGCAGTGAAAAAGGTGCTTATCGTCGGTGGTGGTATCGGTGGCCTGTGTGCCGCAATCGCTTTGCGTCGCAGAGGCATTGTCGTCGATCTTGTCGAGCTCAAGACGCAGTGGACCGTCTACGGTGTTGGCATCATCCAGCAGAGTAACGTCGTCCGTGAGATGGCCAAGTTGGGTGTGTTGGATGGCTACCTGGATGCTGCCTACGCGTTCGAGGATGTGACCATCAATACCACCGCCGGTGAACAGCTGGCGCGGATCCCTGGTCAGCGCCTGGCCGGCCGCGACTACCCAGCCAATGTTGGCATCTCGCGCCTGGCCCTGCATCAAGTTCTCAGCGAAACCACTATTGCCCTAGGGGCCTCGATTCGTCTGGGCCTGAGCGTCGAAACGCTGGAGCAGATGGGCGAGGGCGTTGAGGTGCTGTTCACCGATGGCAGTCGCGGCCATTTCGATCTAGTCGTGGGCGCCGATGGCCTGTACTCCCACTTGCGCGGCTTGCTATTCCGCGAGCAGTACCTGCCGCGCTTCACCGGCCAAGCGGTGTGGCGCTATACCTTTCCACGCGCCGCCGGGATCGATCATCTGGCTACCTTCCAGGGGCCCGCCGGCAATGCCGGACTGGTGCCGCTGGGGCAGGATCAGATGTACCTGTTCATGACCTCCCACGAGCCCGCCAATCCAAGGCTAGAGCCTGCCACGCTGGCGGCCCAGATGCGCCAGCGCCTGAGTGGTTTCACAGGGCTGATCGGCGAGCTGCGCGAGCAAATTACTGACAGCGAACGGGTGGTCTACAAGCCGCTGGAGGTGGTGTTCGTCAGCGAACCCTGGTACCGCGGCCGTGTCGTGCTGATTGGCGATGCAGTGCACGCCACGACGCCGCACTTGGGCCAGGGCGCCGGCATGGCCATCGAAGATGCCGTCGTGCTTGGCGAGGAGTTGGCCGGCGGCGGCAGCGTCGAACAGCAGCTCGAACGCTTTATGGCGCGCCGTTATGAACGCTGCAAATTCATCAGCGAAAGCTCGGTGCTGGCCGGTGACAAGGAAATGGCCCACGACAGCAGCTTCGACCGGATCGGCCTGGTCAGGCGGATGCTTGAGCTCACGGCAGAGCCTATCTGAGACGCCGACAAAACCAAATTCGCTTCCCATGGATGTTTCATGCCTGTGCAGGCTTGGCCCGGTTGGACTGCGGGCGCGGTTTCACCAGAAGAGCTGACATACAACAACAATAAAGAGGGTTACTTCGATGGCTACTCGCAAGTTCGCTGCGTCGCGGCGCGTCCCCTTCACCCTGACCCTTGCGGCCAGCCTGGGGCTTGGCGCTTCGGCAGCCCAGGCGTTTCAGATCGACACCGGCAATCCCGATCTCAGCTTGCGCTGGGACAACACGCTGAAGTACAGCGCGGCCTGGCGCCTGAAGGAGCCCAGCAGCAAGCTCAGCGAAGGGCAAACGGCGTTGAACCAGAACGACGGTGATCACAACTTCGGGAAGGGGTTGATCTCCAATCGCCTGGATATTCTTTCCGAACTGGACATCGGCTTTCACAACTTCGGTGCCCGTGTGAGCGGTGCCGCTTGGTACGACACCGTCTACCAGGACCGCAACGACAATAACGACGCGGCCAGTGCCAACCAGCGTTCGGTGGGCTTCGACGAGTTCACCAGCGATACCCGTCAACTGCACGGGGGTGACGGTGAACTGCTGGACGCCTTCGTCTACTGGAATGGTGAGCTGGCCGACCGTGCCTTATCAGTTCGCGCGGGGCGTCATGGTCTGATCTGGGGTGAGAGCCTGTTCTTTGGCGGCAACGGCATTGCCGGTGCCATGGCGCCAGTGGACGTGGTCAAGGCGCAATCGGTACCCAACACCCAATTCAAGGAAATCACCCGGCCGGTCAATCAACTCTCGACCGCCTACCAACTGACCGATGACCTGTCATTGGGCGCTTTCTACCAGTTGGAGTGGGAAGAGACACGCTTGCCTGGCGCCGGCAGCTACTTCTCCACCAGCGATACCATCGGCGACGGCAATGAAAGGCTGATCACCGGCGGGCCATTCCCGGATTTCCTGGGCGGGAATGCCAATAGCCCGGCGGCGTTTTTCCATGGCAAGGACAAGAAAGCCAGGAGTTCCGGCCAGGGCGGCCTGCAACTCAAGTACAACACCGGGACGACGGATTACGGCCTGTATGCGCTGCAGTACCACGAGAAAACCCCAACGCTGTATTTGAAACCGAATGCCACCGGGCCGAATTTCAGTACCGGGCAAGTCGGCGAATATTCCTGGGTCTACCCGGAAGATATCCGTGTCCTGGGCGCCAGTTTCGCCACCTCCGTAGACGAGTACAGCTTTGCCGGCGAGGCGTCGATGCGCTGGAACATGCCGTTAGTGTCCAACGCCCAGACCGTCCTGCCGGGCGTCGACGCGGACAACAACGATGACGCCCTGTACGCCGTCGGCCGTACGGCCCACGTCAACCTCAACGTCCTGGCATCGCTGGGCCCTTCCTTTGTCGCCAATGAAGCCAGCCTGGTCGGGGAGATTGCCTGGAACCGCTTGCTGGCCGTGACCAAGAACCGCGCTGCCCTGGACCCTAACGCCACCGATGACGGCTTGGGCTTGAAGTTGGTGTACACGCCCACCTATCGCCAGTTCTTCCCTGGCGTGGATATCAGTGTGCCGGTGGGCATCAGCTATTTCCCCATGGGCAAGTCGGCGGTGATCAGCGGGTTCGGCCCCGATAGAGGAGGGGACATGAACATCGGCGTATCCGCCACCTATCTGGACCAAGTGACCGTGGGGCTGACCTACACCCATTTTTACGGTCCCGAGGACACCAGCCTCAACGCCGCCAACCAATTCAATTACAAGCAGTCGTTGAAGGACCGGGACTACCTGGCTTTCTCCGTCAAGACCACGTTCTAAGAGGATTTGCGCATGACCATTCAGTTCACTCTAAAGGCCTTGTGCTTAACTTTGCTGGCCGCCGCCGCGCCGATGGTCCTGGCCGCCAGCGCCGAACAAGCGGCCCAGCTGGGCAAGACCCTGACGCCCTTCGGTGCCGAGAAAGCCGGCAATGCCGATGGCAGCATCCCGGCCTGGGATGGCGGCTACACCAAGGTCGATCCGGCTTATGTTCCGGGCGGCAAACGTGGCGATCCGTTTGCCGCTGACAAACCCTTGTACAGCATCACTGCCCAGAACCTGGCCAAGTACGCCGACAAGCTCAGCGACGGCACCAAGGAACTGTTCAAGCGTTTCCCGGACACCTATCGCATCGACGTCTATCCGACCCGGCGCACGGCGGCCGCGCCGCAGTGGGTCTATGACAACACGTTCAAGAATGCGACCCGCGCCAAACTGGTCGACAGCAGCGCCGGCCTGATCCCCGACGGTGCCTACGGCGGGATCCCGTTTCCGATTCCACAGAACGGCACCGAAGCGATCTGGAACCATTTGCTGAACTGGCGCGGCACCTCGGTGGCGGGGCATTTCCGCCACTATCTGATGACTGCCGACGGCAACCAGGTGATGACCAGCGACGGCCTGTTGACCCAGGAAATGCCCTACTACTTCCAGGAGGGCGGCCCTGAAAATTACTCGGGCGACTACTGGCTGGTGCACTTCGTCAATCTTGGCCCGGCGATTCGTGCCGGCGAGCAGATCCTTGGGCGTGAAAACATCAACGGCGACAAATCCCAGGCTCATGTCTACCTGAGCGGCCAGCGCCGGGTGCGCACGCTGCCCAACGCTTGCTGTGATACGCCGACGCCTTCCACCGCCGGGGTCATGTCCTTCGATGAGCTGAGCGTGTGGGGCGGGCGCACGGACCGCTTCGACTGGAAGCTGGTTGGCAAGCAGGAGATCTATGTCCCCTACAACACCAACAAGGTGCAGAACGCTGCCCAGCCGCAGGACCTGTTGGGCAAGCACCATCTGAACCCCGATTACGTGCGCTGGGAGTTGCACCGCGTCTGGGTGGTCGAGTCGACGGTGGCCGCCGGCAAGCGCCATCAGTTGCCCAAGGGCCGCTACTACCTCGACGAGGACACTTGGCAAGCCCTGCTCGCCGATCGCTGGGACGCCAGCGGTCAACTGGCCAAGACCCTCTGGTCGCTGCCTTCCGTGCTGCCCGACCTGCCAGGCCTGGTGCAACTGTCCTCCGGTTTCTACGACCTGACCTCCGGTGCGTGGTTTATCCAGAATCTCTATGCGGGGTTGCCGGACCAGTATCGCGCGGTTGATCGCTACAAGGCCTCGGAGTTCTCGCCGGCGGCAATGGCTGGGCGCGGCGTGCGTTAGACCTGAGCCGAGAGTGAAGGGCAGGCCTGTCGGGCTGCCCTTGGGATACGAGTGTTTGTCCGAGGTAGGTTATGAACAGAATCAGTCAGGCGAGCGCGTTGCTCCTGGCCCTGAATTTGCCCTTCGCCACGAGTGAGTGCCTGGCCGGCACGGCTGTCGTGGACGTGCCGCTGAATACCCCTGCCATGCAGGTACCGGCTGCGCAGAACGGCGTTTTGATCGGCCTGGCGCGTGCAGGTACACGTCTCGTTGCGGTGGGCGAGCGCGGCCTGGTGCTACTCTCCGACGACAACGGGCAAAGCTGGCGCCAGGCTTCGGTGCCAGTGTCGGTGAGCCTGACGGCGGTGCAATTTGTCGATGCGCGACAGGGCTGGGCGGTCGGCCACACAGGCGTGGTGCTGACGACGCGTGATGGCGGCGAGCACTGGACGCTGCAGCTCGACGGCGTGCGCGTGGCACGGCTCGAACTGGATGCCGCCAAGGCTGAGCAGGCCACGGCAGCCAACCCGGACGACGCCCTGGTACGGGTACAAAATGCCGAGCGTCTTGTTGCCGATGGGGCGGACAAACCGTTCCTGGCGCTCCAGTTCATCGATGCGCATCGTGGGGTGATTGTTGGGGCCTACGGCTTGGCGCTGCAGACCACCGATGGCGGTGCGACCTGGCAGTCATTGATGGGGAGCATCGCCAACCCGAGCGGCTTGCACTTGTACGCCATCAGTGTTCAGGGACCGCGTTGGTTCCTGGCGGGTGAGCAGGGCTACCTGGCGCGCTCGGACGACGACGCGATGTCGTTCAGCCAGTTGGACAGCCCTTACGAAGGCAGTTTCTTCACGCTGCAGAGTCGTGCCGACGGCGCGCTGGTGGTCGCCGGCCTGAAGGGCAATGCCTTTATCTCCCAGGACGCTGGTGCAAGTTTCCAGCGCCTGTCAGTTCCCGTACCCATCTCCTTCAACGATTCCATCCGCCTGGCCGACGGCCAACTGCTGCTGGTCAACCAGGGCGGCATGCTGTTTCGCAACAGCGAGCAGACCGGAGCAGCGCTGCTGCCACTGGGCAAACCCTTGGGCAAGCCTGTTTCAAGTGTGATCGAGGCCGCCGATGGCAGCCTGATCGTTGCCGGTTTCACCGGGCTGCAGCGTCTCGCGCAGCCAGCCACTGCCGCTTCGGAGTGAGGTTATGACGTCCCCTGGTAAGTTTTTCCAGTCCCCAACGAATGCGCTCGATGACTTTGATCCGCGTTCCGGCTCGGTGCTCGAACGAGCATTGTTCAACCATCGTCTGTGGGTGTTGCTGCTGTGCCTTGCGACCACGCTGGTGCTGGGTTGGCAGTCCAGCCGTGTCGAGCTCAATGCCAGTTTCGAAAAAATGATTCCCACCCATCACCCCTATATCGCCAACTACCTTGAGCACCAGAAGGAGTTGAGCGGGCTGGGTAACGCGGTGCGCATCGCCGTGGTCAACAAGCGGGGCGAGATCTATGACGCTGACTACCTCAAGACCTTGCAGGCATTGAGCGACAAGATCTACCTGCTGCCCGGTGTCGATCGCGCCTACATGAAGTCGTTATGGACGCCCGCCACACGCTGGGTCGCGGTGACCGAAGCGGGCCTGGAAGGCGGGCCGGTCATCCCGGACAACTATGACGGTGGTTCCGCCAGCCTGACGGCCTTGCGGCGCAATGTGCAGCTTTCCAACGAAATCGGCCAACTGGTGGCGTTCGACCAGGCATCGAGCATCATCCAAGTACCGCTGCTGCAGCGGACTCCCGATGGTCAACCATTGGACTACACCCGGCTGTCGCAACAGTTGGAGTCGTTGCGCAGCCAATACCAGAGCGACAGCATCGACATCCGCATCACCGGTTTCGCCAAGAAAGTCGGCGACCTCATCGCCGGCCTGCGGCAGATCCTGATCTTCTTCGCCGTGGCGATCCTGATCACCACGGTGGTGCTTTATTGGTACACCCGCTGCATTCGCAGCACCTTGCTGGTGGTGTTCTGCTCGTTGGTGGCGGTGGTCTGGCAGCTCGGTTTGCTGCCGCTACTGGATTATCAACTGGATCCCTACTCAGTGCTGGTGCCGTTCCTGGTGTTTGCCATTGGCATGAGCCATGGCGCACAGAAGATGAACGGCATCATGCAGGATATCGGGCGCGGCATGCACCGGGTCGTCGCCGCGCGCTTTACCTTCCGCCGTCTGTTCCTTGCCGGTCTTACCGCGCTGCTGTGTGATGCGGTGGGTTTCGCGGTGCTGATGATCATCAAGATCCAGGTGATCCAGGACCTGGCGATGATCGCCAGTATCGGCGTAGCCGTGCTGATCTTCACCAATCTGATCCTGCTACCTATATTGCTTTCCTATGTCGGGGTCAGCGGCCGCGCGGCGCAACTGAGCCTGAAAAGCGAGCACGCTGAACAAGCGGGTCAGCATCGCCACGGGTTTTGGCGTTTCCTCGACCTGTTCACCCAGCGCCGCTGGGCAGCGTTGTGCATCGCCCTGAGCGTGGCGTTGGCGATGCTCGGCTTCGTGGTCAGCCTGCAATTGAAAGTCGGTGACTTGGATGCGGGCGCGCCTGAGCTGCGGGCCGACTCGCGCTACAACCAGGATGATGCATTTCTGACCCGGCATTACGGCGCCAGCAGCGATCTGTTCGCGGTCATGATCAAGACCCCCGCCAGCGCCTGTTCGCGCTATGACATCCTGAACAAGGTCGATGCCCTCGACTGGCAATTGCGCACCTTGCCGGGTGTCGACTCGACCAATTCCCTGGCGCTGCTCAACCGTCGGATGCTGGTGGGCCTCAGCGAAGGCAGCCCGAAGTGGTACGAGCTGCAGAACAACCAGGCGATGCTCAACATGGTCACCGCCGGCGCGCCGCGTGGGTTGTACAACGAAGACTGCAGCCTGCTGACCCTGTACGCCTACCTTTCCGACCACAAGGCGCAAACCCTCAGCGGCCTGGTGGATCACGTCGAACAATTTGCCGCCGCGAACAATACCGACGACGTCCAATTCCTCCTGGCTGCCGGTAATGCCGGGATCGAGGCCGCAACCAATATCGTAGTCAAGCAGGCCAATCGGGAAATGCTGTTCTGGGTCTACGGTGCGGTGATCCTGCTCTGCCTGATCACCTTCCGCTCCTGGCGCGCCACGGTGTGCGCGGTGATTCCGCTGATGCTCACCTCGATCCTCTGTGAAGCGCTGATGGTCTGGCTGAATATCGGCGTCAAGGTCGCGACCCTGCCGGTGATCGCCCTCGGCGTGGGCATCGGCGTCGACTATGCGCTGTACGTGATGAGCATCCTGCTCGGCCATATGCGTCAGGGCACCAGCCTGTCGGAGTCGTATTACCGAGCGCTGCTGTCCACCGGCAAGGTGGTGATGCTGACCGGTGTGACCCTGGCGATCGGCGTGGCCACCTGGATGTTTTCGCCGATCAAGTTCCAGGCCGACATGGGCGTGCTGCTGGCGTTCATGTTCGTCTGGAATATGGTCGGCGCGCTGGTTTTGTTACCGGCCCTGGCGCACTTCCTGTTGCCGAGCAAGCGTGTAAGCGCGGGACCGGCCGAGGCCGAACCCAGCCATCCGACCAGCTTGGCGCTGACGCCTGCCTTAATCGAAGAGGGGGCCTGCGTGAAACATTCGCTGCGCCTGGCTCCGGGGCACGATCAGACGGCAACGGTGGCCGCTCATCCCGTCGCGTCATAACAACAAGAAAGGACTTTCCCATGTCTCGTGTGCATCTGTTCCAGCAGTCTCTATGGCTTGATCTCATCGCCGGCCTGAGCGCCTTCGGTATGGCATTTTGCGCGGCGCAACCTGCGGAGGTGCGTGATGAACGTTGAACGCCAGGCGAGGTTGCCGCAGTCCTTGTTGCTGTTGCTCGGCAGTTGCTTGCCGGTCCTGGGGGCCGTGCTGCTGGCCCCCGTCCTGCCACGCATGCAGCAACACTTCGCCGACACCCCGGGCGTCGCGGTGCTGGTTCCCATCGCCCTGACGCTACCGGCGCTAATGATTGCCCTGTTCGCACCCTTCGCCGGAATCATCGCCGACCGACTCGGGCGCAAGCCGTTGCTGATCGGTGCGATGTGCCTCTACACCATCTGTGGCGTGCTGCCGCTCTGGCTGGATTCGTTGCAGGCGATCGTAGTCAGCCGCGCCGGCATCGGCCTGGCCGAGGCAGCGATCATGACCTGCTGCACCACGATGATGGGCGACTACTACAGCGGCGCGCGGCGCGAACGCATGTTCGCCCTGCAAATGGTGGCGACCTCCTTGTCGGCGGCGATTTTCATTGCCGTCGGGGGCGTGCTCGGCGAACACGGCTGGCGTACACCGTTTGCTTTGTATGGGTTGGGGCTGGTGTTGCTGCCGCTGATGGCTTGGTTGCTGTGGGAGCCGCGTGGGCATGCGGTCATCGAGAAGAAGGCGATAAGCAGGGCATTTCCCTGGCGCACCTTGGCGCCGTTGTATGTCCTGGCATTCCTGGCGGGCTTGAGCCTGTTCATCGTGCCGGTACAAGTCGGTTATCTGCTCAACCTGCTGCATGTCGAAGGGTCGCAGCAGATCGGCTTGACCATGGGCGCCAATCAGCTCGGTGTATTGATTGGCGCGTTGAGTTTCCGTCTGTTCAGTGGCGTGCCGGCACACCGGCAGATGCTCCTGGCTTTCGTCGCCGCAGGCATGGGCGGCGGGTTGTTGGCGGTGGCCGACAGCCATGGCTGGGTGGTGGTCGCCGTACTGATCAACGGCCTGGGTATTGGCCTGATGATGCCGACCCTGCTCACCTGGATCATGGCCCAAGTCGATTTCCAGCAGCGCGGCCGCGCCGCCGGCGGCTTCACGGCGATGTTCTTCGCCGGTGAGTTCGCCAGCCCGCTGGTGGTGCTGGCGATCACCGGTGGGTTGAGCAGCGCCTTGCCCGCCGCGTTGGGAATCGTTGCGGGTGTTCAGTTTGTGGTGGCCGTGGCCTGTATGCGGTTGCGCGGCAACGGGTCGGCTTTTCCCGCTGCGGCAGCCGCAGAGCTTGATCGCTGATCTCACGTCTCAAGAAAACAAGAACAAGAGGAGAGCAACATGAATTATTTGCTCAACACCTGGTACATCGCCGGGTGGGCGGACGAGCTGGCGCCAGGGTCGATGCTTGGCAGGACCATCGTCGAACAACCCATGGTCTTCTTTCGCGACAGCCAGGGGCGGATCCAAGCGCTGGCTGATCGTTGCCCGCACCGTTTTGCCCCGCTGCACATGGGAAAGATTGTCGGGGACAGCGTTCAGTGCCCGTACCACGGCTTGCGTTTCGATGGCAGCGGCCAATGTACGCACAATCCCCATGGCGAAGGAAACATCCCCAAGGCCGCCTGTGTTAGCGGCTTCGCGGTGGTTGAGCGCCACGGGGCTATCTGGGTCTGGCCAGGCGATCGTCACCTGGCCAGCGGCACCTTGATTCCTGATTTCTCTTTCCTCGACCAGGCGCCAACCCACGCCAAGGGACATGGGTATCTGCCGACGCGCGCGCACTACGAACTGCTGTCCGACAACATCATGGACCTGAGCCACGTTGATTTCCTGCACCCGGACACGCTCGGTGGCGGAGCCTTGTCACGCACGCGCGCCGACATCGAGGAATTGCCCAACGATCGCGTGCGCATCAGTTGGTGGGCGCCGGACGATGTGCCGCCGCCGGCGTTCGGCGCTCACCTTGAAGACCCGACCCGGGCAGACGTCTGGGCTGAAGTCATCTGGCACGCACCCGGTCTGATGTTGCTGGGCAGTGGCGCCACGCCTCCAGGGCGCCCCAGGGAAGAGGGACCCGTGACCTGGAACCTGCATCTGATGACGCCGCAGGACGCGGCCAACACCCATTATTTCTTCGCCAACACGCGCAGTTTCGAGCAGGACAATGCGCAGTTGAATGCCTTCGTCCAGGACATGTTGATCGGTATTTTTGCCGGTGAGGACAAACCCATGGTCGAGGCTCAACAGCGCCAGATTGGCGAGGTTGAACTGCTTGGTCTTAACCCTGTGTTGCTACCCGTCGATGCAGGGGCCGTGCGCTGTCGACGTGTCCTGCGTCGGCTGATTGAAACCGAGCGTGCGACGACGCACGCCAGCCCGTCATCAAGCTTTGAAAAAGAGGAATCGCGATGAGCTTTCTACGCAACACCTGGTACGCAGCCGCCTGGGGCACCGAGGTCAAGGCCGGGGAGCTGTTCCAACGAACCCTGCTCAATGAACCCGTGGTGTTTTTCCGCGATACCCAAGGTAGTGCCCAAGCCATTTCCGATCGCTGCCCTCACCGTTTCGCGCCCCTGGGCATGGGAATCCTCAAAGGCGATGCGGTGCGTTGTCCGTACCACGGCCTGGAATTCGATGGCAGTGGCGCCTGTGTGCATAACCCCCACGGCGATGGTGCAATTCCCAAGGCGGCAAAGGTCAAGGCCTACCCGCTGGTCGAACGCTACAGCCTGCTGTGGATCTGGATGGGTGATCCACACTTGGCCGATGCGACGCTGATTCCGGATTTCAATTGCATGGATGAAGACCATTGGTATGTCGGCAAACGCTACCTGCACGCGAAAGCCAACTACGTGCTGGAAACCGACAACATCATGGACCTGAGTCATATCGAGTTCTTGCATCCGTCTACGTTGGGTGGCGATGGCGTCAAGGGTGCATTGACCAGCGTGCAAGAGGAGGGCAACACCGTTTGGTCCAATCGCCAGACGGTTGCGGAAATCATGCCGGAATTCCTCTACACCGCCTGGAACATTCCTCAGGGCACACCAGTGGACCGTTGGATCGATGTGCGTTGGGATGCGCCTGCGAACATGTTGCTGTTTTCCGGCGCAGTGGCGACCGGTCTCCCCAGGGATAAGGGCGTTTCCACACCGATTCCGCACCTCTTCACCCCGGAGACCGAGACCACGACTCACTATTGGTTCTCAGTCTGTTTTCCCAAGGCAATGGGCGAATTCGCCGAGCGATTCGCTGACGAACAAGCGGCCGCGATCAACCGGCCCTTTACCGATGAAGACTTGCCAATGCTCGAGGCCCAGCAGCGCATGATGGGCGATGCTTCGTTCTGGGACTTGAAACCGGTCCTGCTGATCGGTGATGCAGGCGCCATCCGCGCGCGGCGTGTACTCGATCGGATGATTGCTGCCGAGCAGCCTGCGGGTGCCAAGTGATGATTGAAGTCGTTGTCACCCGCAAGCGTCGCGAAGCCGAAGGCATCTACAGTATCGAACTGGCCTCGGTCGACGATTCCATGCTGCCTGCCTTCAGCGCCGGCTCGCATATCGACGTGTATCTGCCCAATGGCCTGGTGCGCCAGTACTCGCTGTGCAATCACCCCGAAGAACGCCACCGCTACCTGTTGGGCGTGTTACTCGACCCGGCGTCTCGCGGCGGCTCGCAGGCCATGCACGAACAAGTTCACGAAGGCAGCCGGCTGCGGATCAGCGAGCCACGAAACCTGTTCCCTCTGGAGCATAGGGCAGGGTACAGCGTGCTGTTCGCGGGCGGCATCGGCATCACGCCGATCCTCTGCATGGCCGAGCGCCTGGCGCGGATCGGCGCGCCTTTCGAGCTGCACTATTGCGGTCGCTCGGCCGGGCGCATGGCCTTTATCGAGTACATCCGCCGTTCGACATTTGCCGCTTGCGTCCAGGTTCATGTGGACGATGGCGAGGCGGTCCAGCGTCTCGACGCCGCTCGGGTTCTATCCGGGCCAGCCGCCGACCGTCACCTGTATGTCTGTGGCCCCAACGGTTTCATGGAGCACGTGTTGGGCACGGCGCGCGCGCAGGGCTGGGCCGAGGCGCAACTGCACCGCGAGTACTTTACCGCCGCCGCTGCGCCGGTCAGCGAGGCGGGCGGTTTCGAGGTGCAACTGGCTAGCACCGGACAGTGTTTCCAAGTCCCGGCCACGCTCAGCGTCGCCCAGGTGCTGCTGGAGGCCGGCATCGACATCCCGTTGTCTTGCGAACAGGGCATCTGTGGCACCTGCCTCACGCGCGTACTGGAAGGCGAGCCGGACCATCGTGACATGTTCTTGACCGATGCCGAGCGGGCCCGCAACGACCAGTTCACGCCTTGCTGCTCGCGCGCGAAGAGCGCGCGGCTGGTGCTGGATCTTTAAGGTTTTTACACAGATTCATCGTTACCCGCTGGCGCGTTTCGCCAACTGATTGAGGACTCGAACATGCAACAGCTTCCTGGTTTCAAACGCGTGGTCACCGGGCACGATGCCCAGGGCTTGGCGGTGGTCGCGCTCAGCGGACCAACGCCCAACAGCTTTCCGCTCAAGGCCGTGCCCGGCACGGTTTTCCATGAGATTTGGAACAGCGGCGCGAGCCCGGCCATGCTGGATAACGGCGACGACCCCACCAACAAGCCGCTTCAACTGAGCCCCGCACCATTGGGCAGTGTCATCCGCGTGGTGGATATTCCGCCCGACAGCGTGCAGAACCAGGTCAGCGCCGAGGATGCTGCGGCGGCATTCGCCGAAATTGGCCAGGCCCATGCCGGCACAGGGCAGGCGGACTCCAAGCACAAGCTGATGCATCGTACCGAAACGCTGGATTACGGCGTGGTCACCGAGGGCGAGGTCTGGCTGGTGCTTGATGGCGAGGAGGTGCATCTCAAACGCGGTGACATCGTCGTGCAGCGCGGCACCAACCACGCCTGGAGTAATCGCACCGAGCAGATGGCGCGCATGCTGTTTGTGCTGCTCGATGGTCGCTTCGCCCCCGAGCTGCAAGGAGAACTGGCATGAAGCTCAGCACCCTCAAAGATCACAACCGTGACGGTCGCCTACTGTTGGTGTCGCGCGACCTGGCCTGGGCGGTGGAGGCCAGCGATATCGCCGCGACGCTGCAGGAGGCTATCGAGCATTGGCCGAGCGTTGAAGCCGCTTTGCGCGCTCGCTATGACGCCCTGAACCAAGGCTCGCTGACCGGTGCCTTCACCTTTGATCCGCAACAAGCCGCCGCACCCTTGCCACGTGCCTGGCAGTGGCTGGACGCCTCGTCTTTTCTCAGTCATGGCGAGCGGATGCAGAAGGCTTTTGGGCTGGATCCGATCGAAGGTGTCGAGCACACGCCGCTGATGTACCAGGGCTGCGGCGATGACTTCCTCGGTGCTCGCGATGACATCGCGTTGCCCAGTGAAACCCATGGCATCGACTTCGAAGGTGAATTCGCCGTGGTGGTCGATGAGGTTCCCATGGGTTGCTCGGCGCAAGAGGCCGCCGGCCATATCCGGCTCATTGTGCAAGTCAACGACGTCAGCTTGCGCGCACTTGCCCCCCGAGAGATGAAGACGGGCTTTGGGTTTATCCAGGCCAAATCCTCGTCAAGTTTTGCCCCGGTGGCAATCACCCCCGACGAGTTGGGTGAGGCCTGGCGCGACGGGCGTGTGCACTTGCCGTTGAAGGTTGAATGGAACGGCCAGTGGTTCGGTCATGCCCAGGGCGGTGCCATGCATTTCGGCTTTCATCAGTTGATCGCCCATGCAGCACTGACCCGGCGCCTCAGGGCCGGCTGCGTGATCGGTTCCGGCACGGTTTCCAATACTGACCCCACTGTGGGCGCTGCCTGCATTGCCGAACGTCGTGCCGTTGAGATGATCGAGCACGGCGCGCCACGGACGTCCTTCATGCGCTTTGGCGACCGCGTGCGCATGGAGGTCCTCGATCTGCAAGGTCAGTCGGTGTTCGGGGCGATAGACCAGTGCATCGTGCGCGGAGGCTTCCCATGCGCGTGATGATTACCGGGGCCAATGGTTTTGTTGGCCGGGCGCTGGTGAAACGATTGCTCGAAACCAATGCGTTACAAGGCCGGTCGATCAGCGCGTTGATCCTGCTGGATAAAGAGTTGGTGGGGTTCGCTGAGGACAAGCGCCTGCGCCGGCATTGCGGCAGTGTCACCGACGCCGCGTTATTGCGCCGAGCGCTGGCCGATGGCATCGATGTGGTCTTCCACTTGGTCAGCATCCCGGGTGGCGCGGCCGAGCAGCATTATTCACTGGGTTATCAGGTCAACCTGCTGGCAAGCCTGGAATTGCTCGACCAACTGCGCGAACAGCCGGGTCGGCCGGTACTGGTGTACGCCAGCAGCGTGGCGGTATACGGCGGCGATCTGCCGGCCCGCATGGATGAGCGCGCCGCGCCGCGCCCTCAGTTGAGCTACGGTACGCACAAGACGATGGTGGAAATGGCACTCAACGACCTTGCCCGACGGGGCGAGGTGGACGGTCGTGCCGTGCGCCTGCCCGGCATCGTCGCCCGTCCACGTGAACCCAATGGGCTGCGTTCGGCGTTCATGAGCGATCTGCTGCATGCCTTCGCCCAAGGCGAGCCGTATTGCTGCCCGGTTTCACCGCAGGCGCAGGCGTGGTGGATGTCCGTGCGGTGTTGCGTGGATAACCTGTTACGGGCCGCCGAACTGCCCGCCGTTGAGCTCGGCGAGTCACGTGTCTGGCAATTACCGCTGTTGCACTTGTCCATTGCCCAGGTCATCGATGCCCTGGCCGCCGCTTACGGCCAGGAACGCCGGGGGCTGATCAGCTTCGCACCGGACGCTGGACTGCAAGCGTTGTTCGGCAACTTCCCCGCAATGAAAACCCCTCTGGCCCGTGCCCTTGGCTTTCGCCATGACGGCTCGGCTGCCGCCTTGATACGAAACAGTTTGAAAGCTGCTGCCCCGACGCGTCGTGCGCGTGGGCGGGTGGGGCTTGGAGTGAGCGAAAATGCAATCAACTAAACGCCGCCTCGTGGACCTGTCCGTCACCCTGGACAACAATCCCTACACCGATCCGCCGCCATTGCTGCCGAAAATCGACTACATGGACCATCAGCAAGGCTGGCCGGAAATGGCCGCGATGTTTCCTGGCCTGTCCAAGGCGCAACTGCCTGGCGATGAGTCCTGGGCGGCTGAGCGCCTGCAGATCACCACGCACAGCGGTACGCACATGGATGCCCCTTGGCACTATGCCTCGACCACGGACGGCGGCAAGCCGGCTTTCGGCATCGATGAGCTGCCGCTGGATTGGTGCTTGCAACCGGGCGTGAAGCTGGACTTTCGTCATTTACCGGATGGCCATGTGGTCAACGCCGCCCAAGTGCAAGCCGAGCTGGAACGTATTGGCCATGTTCTACGGCCGCTGGACATTGTCCTGGTCAACACCCGTGCCGGCGCGCTGTTCGGCCAGCCAGGGTATCTGGACGCCGGGGTCGGCATCGGCCGTGAGGCCACGTTGTACTTGCTGGAACGCGGCGTGCGCGTGGTGGGCACCGATGCCTGGAGCTGGGACGCGCCGTTCAAGTACACCCGCGAACGCTTCGCCGCCACGGGCGACGCCTCGATCATCTGGGAAGGGCACAAGGCCGGACGCGACATCGGTTACGGCCAGATGGAGAAACTGGCCAATCTGGAATGTCTACCGGCCCATGGTTTCCAGGTGTCCTGCTTTCCCTACAAGATCAGGCACGCTTCGGCCGGCTTCGTCCGCGCCGTCGCGATTTTCGAGGAATGAGCGCGCCAGCGGCCGGTGGAAAAAAGCGTGGCAGCCTGTCCCAGGGGCTTGAGGCGCTGCTGTCGGAGCACATTATCGAGGGACGGCTGCGTGGCGGTGAACAGTTGCCCACCGAGTCAGCCCTCATGCTGGCGCATGACGTCAGCAGGACCGTGGTGCGCGAGGCCATGTCGCGTCTACAGGCCGCTGGTATGGTTGAGACACGCCACGGCATCGGCACGTTTGTGCGCGGTAGCACCCTGTCGCTAGGGGCCTTCATCGACCCGGCTACCCTCGGCATCATCACTGACTCGCTGACGATCATGGAGTTTCGGATCGGTCTTGAGGTGGAAGCCGCCGGGCTCGCCGCCCAGCGACGTAGCCCGGATCAGTTGGCGGGGTTGCGGGTGCTGCTCGATCAGCTCGGCCTGCCTGCAGTCAGCGTCAATGATCGGGCCGCGCTGGATTTCCAGTTCCATTTGGGCATTGCCCAGGCGACCGGCAATCACTACATCGCCGACACGCTGCTCAACCTGGGGGAGGTCATCATCCCCCGCAGCCGACTGGATTCCGCGCGGCTGTTTCACGATGAACCGCAGCACTACGAACAGCGCATGCAAAGCGAGCACGAACAGATTTACCAGGCGATCTTCAATCAGGACGCTGAGTGTGCGCGTGCCGCGATGCGCCTGCACCTTCAGGACAGTCGCGAGTACCTGGACCAGGCCCGCCTAGAGTTGATGACATGACGGATAACCAGAGCTACTCGGTGCCGGACACGGCCACGCAGCCGCCTGCCACGGCGCTCAACATCATCGATCCTCGCTGGACCTTGTTCGTCCGTGTCGTGGCGGCTGGCAGTCTCAGCAAAGCAGCCGTGCTGCTGGACATGCCGCAGTCCATGGTGAGTCGCAATATTGCCCTGCTCGAATCGCAATGTGGCGAACGCCTGTTCCATCGCACCGGGCGCGGGGTGGTGCTGACCGAATTTGGCGAGCAGTTGCTGCCCTGTATATCGGATCTTCTGGCGAACGCTGAAAGCCTTGCCGATGACATTCGCAACCTGCGTGGAAAGCCGGTGGGGGAGGTGGTCGTGGGCATGTTGCCTTCCGCGGTGCGCCGGTTTGCGGGGACGCTCTTTTCTGCAGTGCGCGCGCAGATGCCCGGGGTGAGATTGCACCTGATCGAGGGCGCGAGCGTTCAACTCGAAGAGCAGTTGCACGATGGTCGTCTGGATATGGCGCTGGTGCTGCGGGAGAGCGAGGCGAGCATCGGCCAAGCTCATCTGTTGGCCAGGCTACCGCTGCACCTGGTAGGACCCGTCGCCGATCCTCTGCTCGGAAATCGAGATATTGCGCTTGAAAATCTATCGGGGTTGCCATTGGTCGTGCCTGGGCGGCCGCATCTGCTGAGGGCCAGGCTCGATCATTTGGCTGCGGAGCAAGGCGTGGAACTGTGCGTGGCCGTGGAAGCCGACTCGGTCCAGCTCCAGTACGAAGTCGTCGCGGCAGGCGGAGGCTATGCGATTGCCTCTGTGCTGCCGGGCTCGCTGGATCAACGACTGGTTTCATCGCGCATTATCGAGCCCGTGTTGGAGCGCTTTGTCGTGCTGGTCGAATCGCCCCGGCGCCCCTTGACCCGTGCTTCCCGTGAAGTGCGACGGCTGATCTGCAATCTGTCCATGCCATCGATTTAAGCGATAGCTGCTTTGCATCCCCAGCAGTATTCGGTGGGGGGCGCGCCTCGTAGGGTGTCAGTCAACCAACGACTGATCCCCGATTGCGAGGTTTGCGCCATGCATAACGCCCAAGAACGCCAAGTCATTGCCCCGACGCTTTTTCTCAGTGACGCCGATGTGGCCTCGCTCGCCGACTGGAGCACCGCCGTCGCCGCGCTCGCCGAGGCGTATGCAAGTCCCGCATCGGACGCCATGGTACCGCCTCGCTCCATGGCCCGGGGCGACGGTATCTGGCTGCGCAGTTTGACTGCTGTACCTCCGGCTGGTGGCCATATGGGCTGCAAGTTGATCGCGGCCTCCATGCGGGCGCGCTGTGCCAGCTACCTGATCGCGTTGTTCAACCAGCAAACCATGGCGCTCAGTGCCCTGATCGACGGCAACCGGGTGACGGGTTTGCGCACCGCGGCAACCGCTGCGCTGGCAGTCGATTTACTGGCGCCCAAGCGTGCGCTGCGGGTGGGGGTGATTGGCTCGGGGTTTGAGGCCCGTGGTGCACTGGATTGCCTCAAGTCCGTGCGCGATGTGGCGCATGTCCGGGTATTCAGCCCAACGCCCGCTAGCCGCGAGCGTTTTGCCGAGAGCTTCAGGCCTGGGCTGGATATCCAAGCGGTGAACAGTGCGCAAGAAGCTGTGCAGGATTGCGACGTGGTGATTTGTGCCGCCCGCAGTCGTGACGAATCTCCGGTACTGCAAGGCGCCTGGCTTTGCCCGGGAGCCACGGTTGTGTCGTTGGGTTCCACCTTGCCTGAGCAACGGGAGGTTGACCCGGTCACGATGGAGCGAGCCGTCTGCATCGTCGCGGATATGCCGCAAGAGGTACTTCACGATACCGGCGACGCCATTGCTGCGATCAGCGCCGGTGTTTATGTCGCCGACAAACTGGTCGCGCTGTCGGATTTGGTCGCGGGTCGTGTCAATCCGCGCCAGAAAGAAAGCGACATCGTTCTCTACAAGTCTGTTGGCTCGGCGCTGCAGGACGTAGTCATCGCCCAAGCGCTGTACGAGCGCGCCCGGCAACAAGGCCTCGGCATCGAGTTGCCCGCCAGCATTGTCCCTGTCTCGAAATAACCCCTCACTCTTCAAAGGAAATCACCATGGCCACATACAAGAAAGCAGATGCCCGTGCCTGGGCGCGGGAAAACCTGGTGGGCTGCTCGGCGGTCACCATCCCAAGTTTCAGTGCCGATCTGAAGCGACTCAACGAACGTGGCATTCGCCACGACATTGAACAGACGGTCGGCCTGGGCTACAGCGCCACGTTGCTGTGCAGCGAACTGGCGATCTCTCCCCAGGAGAACGCGCAGTTCACCGCCTGGGCCCGTGAGTCGGGGAAAAACCTGATCCTGTTCTTCCACGCGGCTTTTGGCACGCTTGCCGAGAATATCGAGGCGGTGAAGCTTGCCGAGAATGCCGGCGCTGATATCGTCCTGCTCTCCTATCCGCCGCAGTTCTGGCCGACCAGCGAGCAGGAAATCTACGACTACACCAAGGCGTTCTGCGACGCCACGGACCTTGCCGTCATGCTGTTCCCGATTCCGCTCTGGGGCTTCGAACGCGTGCATCCGGCGGGTATGTCGCTGGAGTTGGTCCGTCGGCTGTTGGCCGATTGCCCGAATATCGCGGCCATCAAGTCCGAGCAAGGATTTCCGTTGCCAGCGGGCATTTGTGAGATGTATCACCACTTCCGCGATCAGGTGGTGATCAGTTGCCCGATCGAAGGCGACGCAATCCCCTTGATGAGCCTGATGAAGTTGCAGTTTTCCGGCACCAGCAACACCGCCTGGATGAGCGACTACTACCCGAAAGCGTTCGAGCTGGCACGCACGGGGCGCTTTGAAGAGGCGATGGAACTGTACTGGAAGGTCAACCCGGCACGCAGCGCCAACGGCGCCGCCGCGCAGAGCTACGCCGGCGGCACCGGGGTGCTCAATCGCACGATGTGGAAATACCAGGACTGGCTCGCCGGCTTCAACGGCGGCCCACTGCGTGCCCCGGCGATGCGTGTGCCGGATCGCTTCATGAAGTCGCTGCGTCAAGGGTTGGTCGCGTCGGGGCTGCCAGTGACTTCGGACCCTGACAGCGCCTTCATGATCGGGCGTCATCCGTGCTGATCGGGAGGGTTGCACAGTGAAGCATTTACTCAAGGATCCTACGCTGTGGCGTGACGGTGCCTATATCGCTGGAGAATGGCTGACCGAGACGCCGCACGGTCGGTACACGTTGCGCAACCCGGTGGATCAGACGGTGCTGGCCGAGTTGCCGCGCTGTCGCGAAGCTGAAGTCCGGCACGCCATCGACGCGGCGCACGAGGCCTATGGCCCATGGCGGCGCCTGACGGCCAAACGCCGTGGCGAGGTGTTGCGTCGTTGGTACGAGCTGATGGTTGAGCATCGCGAGGACATTGCCACGCTGATTACCCTGGAGGAGGGCAAGCCACTTGAGGAGGCGCGGGGTGAAGTCGATTACGCGGCGTCTTTTGTGCGCTGGTTTGGCGAGGAAGCCACACGGGTGCGCGGTGATCTGATTCCGGGCGTAAAGGACACTCAGCGCATCGTGGTCCTGCGCGAACCCATCGGCGTCTGCGCGGCGATCACGCCCTGGAATTTCCCCGCTGCGATGATTACACGCAAGGCCGCTCCGGCCCTCGCGGCCGGTTGCACCATGGTCGTGAAGCCGGCCAGCCAGACACCCCTGACCGCCCTGGCACTCGCCGAACTCGCTCAGCGGGCGGGTGTGCCGGCCGGTGTGTTCAGTGTGATCACGGGTAATGACACGCGCGACATTGCCGGTGAACTCACGGCCAACCCGTTGGTGCGCAAGCTCACATTCACGGGCTCCACCGAAGTGGGTCGGCTGCTGCTGGCGCAAGCGGCGCAGACGGTCAAGAAATGCTCCATGGAACTGGGAGGCAACGCTCCGTTCATTGTCTTTGACGATGCTGATCTGGATGCGGCGGCTGACGGGGTGATGTTGGCCAAGTTTCGCAATGGTGGGCAGTCCTGTATCGGCGCGAACCGGGTGTTGGTGCAGTCAGGGGTTTATGACGCATTGGCGGAGCGCATCGTCGAGCGCATGGCACGCTTGAAGGTCGGCAATGGCCTGGAGCCGGGTGTCCAGGTCGGGCCGTTGATTGATGACGCAGCGGTACGAAAATCCCAGGCGCTGGTGGATGATGCTTTGGCGCAAGGGGCCCGGCTGCTGTCCGGCGGCAAACCCCATGCGCTGGGTGGATGTTTCTTCCAGCCCACGCTGTTGGCCGACGTGACCCATGGGATGCGGGTTGCCCGTGAGGAGATCTTCGGCCCGGTCATGCCGCTGGTGCGTTTCGACACGGATGACCAAGCCATTGCCATGGCCAACGACAGCGAGTTTGGCCTGGCCGCGTATCTGTTCAGCCGTGACGCGGCGCGTATCTGGCGCAACGCCGCGCGCATTGAGTCGGGCATGGTGGGCATCAACTGTGGCTTGATTTCAAATGAAGTCGCACCTTTCGGTGGCGTGAAGCAGAGCGGTCTTGGGCGAGAGGGATCTCACCTGGGAATCGACGAGTTCCTAGAGGTTAAATACCTCTGCTGGGATGGCTTGGAAAGCGTGTGAACAACCGTCGTTAAAGGCCGGTGGACGGCGGTTCGTGTGAGCCGTCGTTCATCGGCTTTTGTATTTGTTCTGCCGCAAAGGCAGGCACTCCGAGCAATGCCCTCGGCTTACCTGCGAGACCCATCGCCGCCAGCGATACCTCGGATTGTGCAAAGCGATTTCAGCGCTGGTATTCGATTCGATAGTCTCGTGGCTGATCCGGCATTTTACGTCGGCATTTCCCTATTCCTGCGGCGTTGATGCGATGACGCCGCAGAGCTCGTCGGTGCGCCATGCAATGTCTGCCCGAGTGAATAAGAATAATTAGGAGAGCGTGATGATTGCAGCAGTCAGTAAGGTCCTGGTGATCGGAGGCGGATTCTCCGGTATGACCGCGGCTATCCAGCTCGCCCGCCAGGGCGTCGAAGTGGACCTCGTCGAAATCGATCCGTTGTGGTGTCCTTTGGGGGCGGGGATTACGCTCAGTGGGCCCACGCTGCGAGCGCTCGATACGGTTGGGATTCTGGAAAGGGTCGCCGGGGAAGGGTACCTGTCGACCAATTTCGATGTGTTTTCACCCGTGGGCGACCTGATCGTGCAATTGGCGCTTCGACCGCCGGTCAGCGATAAACCGATACCCTGTGGTGGTGGCATCCTGCGCCCGGTACTGGCTCGGATATTTGCCGACAGGACGCGAGAAGTGGGGACCCGTGTGCGCCTGGGCATCACCTACGACAGCGTCATCGAGCATGACGATGGCATTGACGTGTCTTTCACCGACGGGACCACTGAACGCTATGACCTGGTCGTTGCCGCTGATGGCGTGCATTCGCGAACGCGAAAGGACTTTTTCCCGCAAGCACCCTCGCCAAAACCCATTCATCAGAGCGTCTGGCGCGCAGTGCTGAAGCGTCCGCCGGAAATCGTGCGTCCCAGTCATTGGCTGGGCCGCACCAAGGTTGGCGTCAATCCGATCTCCGAAACGCACATGTACATGTTCCTCATGGAGAACCGCGAGTTTTCCGAGTGGATCGATCCGGCCAGTTGGCCGGGTGAAATGGCGCGCCTGCTAAGTGAGTTTCCAGCCCCGATCCTGCAAACGCTGGTGCCGCAACTGTACGAGACGGGCGCCAATATCGACTATCGTCCGCTGGCCAATCTGTTGGTGCCGCTGCCCTGGCACAAGGGTCGTATCGTGCTGATCGGCGACACGGTGCATGCCACCACACCGCATCTGGCCTCCGGAGCTGGCATCGGTATCGAGAGCGCCATCGTGCTTGCCGAAGAATTGCTCGGCAATAGCAATCTACAGACGGCCCTGAGCCGGTTCGAAACGCGGCGCTGGGAGCGTTGCCAACTCGTGGTCGAGAACTCCGCACGGCTGTGCGAGATAGAGAAAAGTGGTGGGGACAAGGAAGAGCATGCGCAGATCATGCGGGAGTCTACTGCGACGTTGGCTGAGCCTATCTGAGTGATCGCGACCCTTCTGAATGGGAAGGGTCGCGCTGCTGGTCTTCAGGAGCAGTGATCGAAAATAACGACCTCTTTGACGTAGGCAAAAAAAGACGCCGATGTCAGCGCGACGCCGTCCTCGGCAAGTTTTTGAAACAGCGCTCGCTGATACTGCCTAAAGAAAGAAAAGTCCGCTTCATTTTCAAACCACAGGCTGGAGGCACCTTCGTATACGTTGATGTTCGGCCCGAAATAGGCCGTCACCTTGTCACCCTCGGGTAAGTACCGGGAGCGAACATACCGGCGTAAGGCGTTCTGGAAGCCAGGTTGTTCCCGGGTAATGCTCTCGTGAGCTGCGTCCCAAGCGTCGAAGAAATGATCGAGCGCCATGGCTGGATTCTTCTTCAGCAGGATCATCACCTTCCATGGGAGAGGCGCTGTAGCGGTGCTAGCCGTCTCCAACTCATCCATCAATTGAGCGAGCTGCTCGGAAAGGTCAGCGAAGTTCCTTGCATCGGGGCCTACGGTTTGCTGCGTATAGGGATCGCTGAAGGTGCGAATCAAACCTGGCGCGTCTTCAAAAAACAGCTCCGTAATGGAATCTTTGTGGAAGGACTGTGCGTAGGCATTGTCGGCGTCAACCCCGAAAGCCGCGTCGATGACATGGTTCTGCACGTACCTTTTAACGCCTAACGGTTTGGCTTTAGCGATCGCTCCGTGTGTGTGCTCCACATAGTTTAAAAACTCGGCATGGGTCATTCCGGTTTTTCTGCGTACAGCGGCTAGGATTTTTATCATGAGCGTGTTCTCGCTTTTGGCAGGGACAACGGGTCTTGAACCTGATAGGCACTTGGTGCGGTTGTTATTCATCTGATTGTTTTTCAACACCAAAATATAAGGCCAGGTTTGTCCCGCAAACCAATCGGTATTCGTGCTGGTAGGTATCGCGCACTGACATGCTTAACGAGCGTTGAGCACGTTTCGTTATCGCCCATTGCCTTGGGCCATCTGCGATGTGCCGTCGAGCGAAGGACAACGCCGGGTATCGCACCCGGCGTCGGGGCTATCAGGACAATTCGCTGACTTCCAGGGTTCGCTTGTCCCGTTTCATCAACCCGTAATAGCTCAGGGCCGGCACCAGCAACCCGACGATCCAGGCCAGGTCTACGCCATCCAGGGCATTGGCTACCGGACCGACATACAACGTTGTGTTCATGAAGGGGATTTCCAGAACGATCGCCAGCACGAAACTGCCGCAAGCGATCCAGTTGATGCGCCCGTAGATGCCGTCTTTGTCGAAGATGTCATCGATCCGGTACCGGCCTTTGCGCAAGCAGTAGTAATCCACCAGGTTGATCGCCGTCCAGGGGATAAGGAAGTAACTCATGAAGAAAATGAAGTTGAGGAAAAAGTTGATGAAGTCGTCCTGGCTGATGGTGCACAAGGCCGTTGCCACCAGACTGATCACTAGCATGAACACACCACGCACTCGAGGCGTCACCTTGAGCCGCGCGAAGGGTTCGATCACGGTGATGGTCGACATGAAGGCGCCGTACAGGTTGAAGACGTTGATCGACACCTGGCCATAGATAATGAAGGCAAATAACAGCAGCGCACCGCTACCAAACAATTGCGCGACATGGCTGCCGACGTTGCTGGAAAAATCCGTGATGCCAACGCTGAGAATCGCCCCGAGAATCATCATCCAGGTCCCACCGCTGATCGTGCCCGCGTAGCTGTACCAGAACACTTTGACGGCTGGCGTGCTGCTCGGCAGGTAACGCGAGTAGTCGGCGACGTAAGGCGCATAGGACAGTTGCCAGGTCACGGCTATGCTCACCGCCACCAGAAATTTCGACAACGAGAAACCCGTCGGCAGCCATTGTTCGGTCGGGATCGGCAACTGCAAGGCGAGCACCGTAGCGGCGATAAACACCAACAACGATAGCAGCGACAGTACTTTCTGCAGGCGATGAATCAGGCGATAGCCATAGAGCGCGACGACAAAGCACAATGCTCCGATCAGGTAGATATTGCCGGTGGCCCGCAACGGACTGACGGACTCCAATGCCTGCGCGGCGAGCAAGGTATTGCTGACGAAAAAGCCCAAGTAAATGAGCATCACGAACAGCAGCGGCAGCACGGCGCCCAGCACGCCGAACTGCGCCCGGCTCTGGATCATTTGCGGGATGCCGAGCTTCGGTCCCTGGGCAGAATGGGAGGCCATGAAAATCGCCCCCACCAGTGAGCCGACGATGATCGCCAGTGCGCTCCAGAACAGATTCAACCCCATCGCTACCGGCAGCACGCCGGACGCGATGGTCGTGACGTTCATGTTCGCGCCAAACCAGATGAAGAACAGCGAGCCGGGCTGGCCATGGCGTTCTTGCTCAGGGATGAAATCGATGCTTCTTTTTTCGACTTGCATGGCGATTACTCCTGAGTCCGGACGAGATGGGTTTGCAAACGGGCGATGGTGCTTTCCAGCTCGTGGGGCTGGTGGGCGAACAGGTCCGGACGTTCAGGAATCAGGCTTAGGTACTTGCGGTTTCCCAGGGCTCGCAGGCATTCGGCGCAAGTCAGGATTTCCAGCGCGTAGACCCAGTTGGCCATGATCAACAGCGCCGAGTAGTGTCCCGCTGGCGTGGTCGTCGTGCAGGCATCGCTAACCAGCTGGATATGAAAACCCAGGGCGAAAGCATCGAATGCCGTGCTGAGCACGCATACATCGGTCTGCACGCCGCAGATGATCAGGGTATCGACCCCGAGCGCCTTGAGGCGGGCATCCAGATCGGTGCGATGGAAGGCGCTGTAACGGCTCTTGTCGATAACGATTTCTTCAGGCTGCGGCGCCAGGCGTTCGATGATTTCCACTTGTCGGGTGCCGGCACGGTAACTGCTGGGGCCGCCATCGGCCGCTAGCGGTTCGCCATGCGGCAAGTCAGTGCCGTCGGCCTGATTGATGTGGCGGGTATAGATGACAGGCACCCGCAGGCGGCGGGCGGTCTCGAGCAGGGCGGCGGTGTTGGTTTGCACCGTGTCGAAGTGGTCCAGGACGAAACCGTCCTCCTGCTGCATGTCGATGATCAACAGCGCGTTTTTATTGTTCATTGAGCAAACCTGATCATGGCGAAGCATAAAGCACCGGGCGCGCCTCGTGATGACGAGACGCGGGTGCATGTATTCCAGTTCGGTTGTGCTCAGTGAACGGGTTGCCAGAAACCGTTCTGCTTGGCGGTAACGCTGGCGCGCAGGCGCTTGAAATGGAGATGCGAAGCGGTCCATTCGCCGCGCAGGTAAACCTGCTCGGCGCCGGAGGGAAGGGCAAGTGATGGGCGCAGATCATTGATCATTGAAATCGACCCTACACGTCAGTCAGCCCCCGGCTTCGCGTCCGAGGAGCTGGTTGGTGGACTCAGCGAAACGCCGGGACCACATGCTTGATAAACAGCTCCAGGGATTTTTTCTTCTCCGCGTGGGGCAGGCTGTTATCGCACCAGAAACTGAACTCGTCGACGCCCAGTTCCTGATAGTACTTGATGCGCGGAATGATTTCCTCGGGGGTGCCGATCATGGCGGTCTTGTGCAGGCTTTCCAGTTGGAACTCCGGACGCTCGGCGAACTTTTCTTCAGGGCTCGGTTCCAGGAAGCCGTTGACCGGTGTCGTCTTATTACCGAACCAGGCATCGAAGGTGCGATAGAACTTCGAAATCGCCCGGGCCCCGATCTTCCAGCCTTCGGGGTCGTCGACGGCATGCACGTGGGTGTGGCGCAGCACCATCAATTGCGGACGCGCCACGCCGGGGTTGTTGTCCAGGGCCGCCTGGAACTTGTTCTTCAGGTCCAGGACTTCTTCGTCGCCTTTCATCAACGGCGTGACCATGACGTTGCAACCGTTGGCGACGGCGAAATTATGCGAGTCCGGGTCGCGGGCGGCGATCCACATCGGCGGGTTGGGCTTTTGGATCGGCTTGGGCACGCTGGTGGAGGTGGGGAATTTCCAGATATCACCGTCGTGGGCGTAGTCGCCTTGCCACAGGGCGCGCACCACCGGAACCATTTCCCGCAGGGCTTGGCCGCCGGAGGAAGCTGGCATGCCACCGGCCATGCGGTCGAACTCCACCTGGTAGGCACCACGGGCCAGACCGACTTCCATGCGCCCGTTACTGATCACATCCAGCAATGCGCATTCGCCCGCTACCCGCAACGGATGCCAGAACGGTGCGATGATGGTGCCGGCGCCAAGATGGATAGTGGTGGTCTTGGCGGCCAGGTAGGCGAGCAATGGCATCGGGCTTGGCGAGATGGTGTATTCCATGGCGTGGTGTTCGCCGATCCAGACGGTGCTGAAACCACCAGCCTCGGCCATCAGGGTCAGTTCGGTCAGGTCTTCGAACAACTGGCGGTGGCTGACACTTTCGTCCCAACGCTCCATGTGCACGAACAGGGAAAACTTCATGACGCTTACCTCGGATCTTTATTATTGACTGTCGATTCAGGCGAGGACGGGCAGGGCGCCCATCTTGCCGTGGCAGTACACCAGCGGACCGGCGGTGTGCTGCGGCACTATCAGGTTCTTCACGGCGCCGACCATGATCGCGTGGTCGCCACCTTCATATTCGCGCCATAGCTCACATTCAATGATAGCCGTGGCGTTGGCCAGGATCGGATTGCCCAGTTCGCTCAACGTCCATTCGATCCCTTGCGCCTTGTCCTTGCCTTTGCGGGCGAAAGCGTAGGCTTCACTTTGCTGACTGCCGGAAAGCACGTGGATGGCAAAGCGTTTGTTCTTGATCAGTACCGGATAGGAGTCGGAGCTGTAGTTGGGGCAGAACAGCACCAAGGCCGGCTCCATGGACAGCGAGCTGAACGCGCTGGCCGTGAGGCCGACGATCTGCCCGTCGTCATCCAGCGTGGTGATCACCGTTACCCCGGACGGGAACGAGCCCATGACTTGTTTGTAGACGGCGGCATCGATCATTGGAAGGGTCCTCGGGTGCTGGAGCATGGTTCTTATAGGTTTGTAGGTCTTATGGTATACCGTAATACGTCGTTTGCAAGGGCTTTTTATTTCCGCCGATAAACGCATTTATATGGGACAAAGCCCAATGTTTACGGGGGCTATCGTGCAAGGATGGGTGTGTTGAGCCCTCATAAAAGCGGATCAGCTTGCCCTTCAACGATCGGATCAGCCTTGTGAAATGTTGGAATACCATAATATGGTTCGCATCTGAGGAGCCGCCGAAAAGCGCCTCTGGTTTGGCTTCATACAAATACAAGATCAGACAAACTCGAGTTCATGCACATGTCCCAGATGTCCCGGCAAGACCCGTTAATCGAGAATCACACGGTCGATTACGTCCCACTCGCGGAACGCCATGGCAGGGCCCGCGACCTGTTTACCCTTTGGTTCAGCACCAACATCGCGCCACTGCCCATCGTTACCGGCGCCATGGTCGTCCAAGTGTTCCATCTCGATCTGCTCTGGGGGCTGCTGGCGATTGCGCTGGGGCACCTGATCGGCGGTGTGGTGATTGCGCTGGCATCGGCCCAAGGGCCGCGCATGGGCATTCCGCAAATGGTCCAGAGCCGTGGCCAGTTCGGCCGTTACGGCGCGCTGCTGATCGTGTTCTTCGCGGCGATCATCTACGTCGGCTTTTTCATTTCCAACATCGTGCTGGCCGGCAAATCCATCGTCGGCATCGCGCCGTCGGTGCCGGCGCCGCTGAGTATTCTGATCGGCGCACTGGCCGCCACCGCGATCGGGGTGATCGGCTACAACTTCATCCACACGCTCAACCGCATTGGTACCTGGGTGATGGGCGGCGCGTTGCTGGCCGGATTCATCTACATCTTCGCCCATGACTTGCCGGCGGACTTCCTGACTCGCGGCAATTTCAACCTGTCCGGCTGGCTGGCCACGGTGTCGCTGGGGATCATCTGGCAGATCAGTTTCTCGCCTTATGTGTCGGACTACTCTCGTTACCTGCCGGCGGATATCGGCATCGCCAAACCGTTTTGGGCCACTTACCTGGGCGCGACGCTGGGCACAATCCTGTCGTTCAGCTTCGGCGCCGTGGCTGTGCTGGCGACGCCGGAAGGCACTGAAGCGATGGATGCGGTGAAACAGTCTACCGGGTGGCTGGGGCCGATTCTGATGGTGCTGTTCCTGCTCAACATCATCAGCCACAACGCGCTGAATCTGTACGGTGCGGTGCTGTCGATCATCACCTCGATCCAGACGTTCGCCAGCCAGTGGACGCCGAGTATCAAGGTGCGCGTGGTGTTGTCGAGCGTAATATTGGCCGGTTGCTGCCTGGTCGCCCTCGGTGCGTCGGCGGATTTCATTTCTGAATTCATCGGGCTGATCCTGGCGCTGTTGCTGGTATTGGTGCCGTGGGCTTCGATCAATCTGATCGACTTCTACCTGATCAAGCGTGGCGAGTACGACATCACTTCGATCTTCCGCGCGGACGGCGGGATCTACGGGCGCTTCAATCTCCACGCGATCATTGCTTATTTCATTGGCATCATCGTGCAATTGCCGTTTGCCAACACGTCGTTGTATGTCGGCCCGTACGCCAATCTGGTCGAGGGTGCGGATCTGTCATGGCTGGTGGGCTTGGTGGTGACGTGCCCGTTGTACTACTGCCTGGCTACACGCGGGCAAACCCGACATAGCAAAGCGGCGCGGTTGGGCTACACGGACTGACCAAGCGTCAGCGATTATTCGACCTGCAGTTGAAACCATCGCATCCGCATCACCTTGGCAGCAAAAAAAAAGGTCACCACAGCCCGACGCTGTGGTGACCCGAGGGTGACAATGAAAAAACGGGCCCACCTTGGCGGGCCTTTGTCTTAGTGAGCGCCAGCAGCCTTGTTGAGGTCGCTTTCGGCCCATTCGGTATATACGCATGCATCGGCGGTGGCCCAGCGCACTCGCACCGGGTCGCCAGCCTTCAGCGGCATGCCGGCGGCGGACAGCGCCTTGACGGTCATGGCCGTGCCACCGGACGTCACTACACTGCAAGTCTGGCTTTCGCCGAGGAACAGCACTTCCACGACCTGGGCCGAGACTTCGTTCCAGCCGGCCGGCAGCAGGTCCCGGGTGGCTTGTTCGACGCTCAGGGCCAACGCTTTTTCCGGACGCACCATCAGCAACACATCCTGCTCGGATTGCAGGCCGGCGGTCAGGCGGATCGACAGCGATTGGCCTTCGAACGTCGCCGCAGCATTGCCCTGGGCCTTGAGCTTGAGGAAGTTGGAGTTGCCCAGGAACGAGGCGACAAAGGCGTTCGGCGGGTTCTGGTAGAGGTCATAGCCGCTGCCCAGGCCGACGATCTTGCCATGGCTGAAAATGGCGATGCGCTGGGACAGGCGCATGGCTTCTTCCTGGTCATGGGTGACGTAGACGATGGTGATGCCCAGGCGCCGATGCAGCTGGCGCAGTTCATCCTGCAAGTCTTCCCGCAGTTTTTTGTCCAGGGCACCGAGGGGCTCGTCCATCAGCAGAATGCGTGGCTCATAGACCAGCGCCCGGGCAATCGCCACGCGCTGCTGCTGGCCGCCGGACAGTTGCGAAGGGCGGCGATGGGCGAACTCTCCCAGTTGCACCAGTTTGAGCATGGCGTCGACCCGCCGTTCGCGTTCGGCGCTGGCCAGTTTGCGAATCGCCAGGGGAAAGGCAATGTTGTCGCGCACCGACAGGTGCGGGAACAGCGAGTAGCGCTGGAACACCATGCCAATGTCGCGTTTGTGCGGCGGTACGTTGACCAGGGATTTGCCGTCCACCAGGATCTCGCCGCTGCTGGGAGTTTCGAACCCGGCCAGCATCGACAGCGTGGTGCTCTTGCCCGAGCCGCTGGAGCCGAGGAAGGTCAAGAACTCGCCGTCCTGGATCTCCAGGGAAATATCGTCCACGGCGGCAAAGTCGCCGTAGTGCTTGTTCAAGTTGCGCAGGCTGACCAGGGTCTTGTTGTTCTGTTGTGCGGGGTCTTTGACAGCACTCATTGTGTTCTCCTAGGCGCTCAGGCGCTGATTTCGTTGCGCCGGCGCAGGGCGGCGGCGATCACCATCACCAGCACCGAGAGGCCGATCAGCAGCGTCGAAGCGACGGCGATCACAGGCGTCAGGTCCTGGCGCAGGGTGGTCCACATTTTTACGGGCAGCGTTTGCAGGGTCGGGCTGGCCATCATCACGCTCAGCACCACCTCGTCCCATGACACCAGGAACGCGAACAGCGCACCGGCGACCATGCCCGGGCGAATCGCCGGGAACGTCACCTTGAACACCGCTTGCAGGCGCGAGGCACCGCAGATCACCGCCGCATCCTCGATGGATTGGTCGAACAGCTTGAGCGAGTTGATGATGGAGATAATGGTGAAGGGCAGCGCGACGATCACATGACTGACCACGAAGGCGAACATCGTCCCGGTATAGCCGAGCTTGAGGAACAGCGCGTACACCGCCACAGCAATGATCACCAGCGGCACGATCATCGGCAGGGTGAACAGGCCATAGAGCATTTCCCGGCCCGGAAAGCGCCCGCGTACCAGGGCAAACGCGGTGGGCAAGCCCAGGGCTACGGCGCAGACGGTGGTCAACACCGCGACCTTGAGGCTGGTCAGGGCCGCGCTCATCCAGTCGGGATTGGAAAAGAACTGGCCGTACCACTTGAACGTCCAGCCCGGTGGCGGAAACACCAGCCACTGGGACGAGCCGAACGACAACAGCACGATGAACACGATCGGCAGCAGCAGGAACAACGCGATCACGCCAGTGGTGAAATACAAGCCGAACCGCATGCGCCGGCTCATGGCATTGGGTGTCAGGAGCATGACGGCTTACCTCGCGTTGCTGGCGCCCACCGGGGATTCCGGCTGGAGCTTCAGATAGAAGTAGAACAACACCAGGGTGATCGCCACCAACAAGGCCGCGCCGGCACTGGCCAGGCCCCAATTGAGGAACGATTGCACCTGCTGGATGATGAATTCCGGCAGCATCATGTTCTGCGCGCCGCCCAACAGGGCCGGGGTCACGTAGTAACCGAGGGACATCACGAAGACCATCAACCCGCCCGAGAACAGCCCCGGCCGGCAAAGCGGCAGGAATACCCGGAAGAAATTGGTCCAGGGACTGGCGCCGCAGATGGAGCCGGCCTGCAGGATCATCGGGTCGATGGCCTGCATGGTCGCCTGCAACGGCAGGACGATGAACGGGATCATGATGTAGCTCATGCCGATCACCACGCCGGTGAGGTTGTGCACCATCTCCAGCGGCTGGTCGATGATGCCCAGGGCCATCAGTGCCTTGTTCACCACCCCCGATGCCTGCAACAGCACCAGCCAGGAATAGGTGCGGGCCAGCAGGCTGGTCCACATCGACAGCAACACGATGTTCAACATCCAACGGCCCCAGCCACGGGGCACCAGGGTGATTGCCCAGGCCAAGGGGAAACCCAACAGCAGGCTGAACAGCGTCACCAGGCCGGCCACCGAGAACGTGTTGAACAACACCCGGGCATAGGCCGAGTTGGCGAAAAGTTGCTCGTAGTTGCCCAGCCCGGGCACCGGTTCCAGCACACCACGCAGCAGCAGGCCGATCAGCGGCGCCAGGAAGAACAAGCCAAGGAAGAGCAGGGCAGGCAAAAGGTTACCGGCCCCGCGCCAGCGTTGCAGCCGCGACGGCGTTTGCGGCTTAACGGCCTGGACGGTTGTCGCACCGGCGGCGCCAGCGGCGCCCCCGGTGTGACGAGGTGCCGTTGCCGATATTTTCATTTGACCAGCCATTCGTTCCACCGTGTCGCGATGTCCTGACCGTTCTTGGCCCAGTACGCAAAATCAAGCGTGATCTGATCCTTGGCGTAGGCGGTCGGCAGGTTGGGAGCGAGCACCGAGTCCAGGCGTGCGACGCTGTCGACGTTGACCGGGGCGTAGGCGGTCAGGTTGGAAAAGTCGGCCTGGCCCTTGGCGCTGCTGGCGTTGGCCAGGAACTTCATGGCGGCGGCCTTGTTTTTCGAGCCCTTTGGAATGACCAGGATATCGGCCATGACCAGGTTCTGCTTCCAGCTTACGCCGACCGGGGCGCCGTCCTGTTGCAGGGCGTAGATGCGGCCGTTCCAGAACTGGCCGATGCTGGCTTCGCCGGACGCGAGCAGTTGTTGGGATTGGGCGCCGCCGCCCCACCAGACGATGTCTTTCTTGATGGTGTCTAGCTTTTTGAAGGCGCGGTCCAGATCCAGCGGGTAGAGTTTGTCCTGCGCCACGCCATCAGCCAGCAGGGCCAACTCGAGCACGCCGGGGCTTGGCCATTTGTAGAGAGCGCGTTTGCCGGGGTAGGTCTTGGTGTCGAACAGCGCGGTCCAGTCCTGGGGCTTGCCGGAGCCGAGCTTGCCTTCGTTGTAACCGAGCACGAAGGAGAAGTAGAAGGAGCCGACGCCGTGGTCGGAGACGAAACGCGGGTCGATCTTGTCGCGTTGGATGACCGAGAAATCGAGAGGTTCGAGCAGGCCTTCAGCGGCGGCACGCAAGGCAAAGTCGGCTTCGACATCGACCACGTCCCACTGCACGTTGCCGCTTTCGACCATGGCCTTGAGCTTGCCGTAGTCGGTGGGACCGTCCTGGACCACGGTGATGCCGCTGGCCTTGCTGAACGGGTCGGCCCAGGCCTGCTTCTGCGCGTCCTGGGTGCTGCCACCCCAACTGACGAAGTTGACGCTTTCAGCGGCCATCGATGCTTGGCTGGTGACACTCAGCAGGCCGGCAAAAAGAACTGCGGCTGCACTTTTCTTCAACACCATTTTCACGCCCTCATTGTTGTGTTTATTGAGTGGGCTTCTGTTTGCCCACCTATCGGGAGCTTTGGGTCAATCGGTCTTGCAACTGACCGCGCCAAGGGAGGTTGGAGCGCTCGGTCTATGGAATATCATATTATGGTATTCCAAACTTTCTGCAAGCACTTTGCCGTACCGGTTATCCGTCTGGCTGGTTTTCTTGCGCACCCACAGGGGGAGTGTGTGTTGCTTCGGGTTATCCGGTGAAAGGAATACTCTCCACCACCTCCAGGTCATACCCGGTCAACCCTGCGTACTTGAGCGGCGGCCCCAGGTGTCGCAACTTCCCAACGCCCAGGTCCTGCAGAATCTGCGCCCCGGTGCCTACTTCAGAATAGATGCGCGATTGGGAACGGCTGAATTGTCGTGGTGGCTGGGTCAGTTGCGGTACGCGTTCGAGCAGCGCTTGGGAGGATTCGTGGTTGGCGAGTACGACCACCACGCCACGGCCTTCTTCGGCGACTCGTTGCAATGCCGCCCACAACGTCCAATTGGACGGGCCGTTGTATTCGGCACCGACCAGGTCCCGCAGTGGGTCGATCACATGCACGCGCACCAATGCCGGCTCTTCCCGGCGGATGTCGCCCATGACCATCGCCATGTGCACGCCGCCTTCGATGCGGTCTTCAAAGGTGAACAGGCGGAAGGTGCCGTGCACCGTGGGCAGTTCCCGTTCGCCGATGCGCACGACGGTGTGCTCGGTGCTCAGGCGGTAGTGGATCAGGTCGGCGATGGTGCCGATCTTGATGCCGTGCTTGCGAGCGAAAATCTCCAGGTCCGGGCGGCGGGCCATGGTGCCGTCATCGTTCATCACCTCGACGATCACCGATGCAGGTGTGAAACCCGCCAGGCGTGCCAGGTCGCAACCGGCTTCGGTGTGCCCGGCCCGGGTCAGCACACCGCCTTCCTTGGCCCGCAGCGGGAATATATGCCCTGGCTGCACAATATCGTTGGGCCCCGCGTCGGCGGCTACGGCAGCGGCGACAGTGCGTGCCCGGTCGGCGGCGGAAATACCGGTGGTCACGCCAGTGGCGGCTTCGATGGACACGGTGAACGCCGTGCTGAACACGCTGCCATTGCTCGGCACCATCTGCTCGAGGCCCAGGCGCTGGCAGTGTTCGTCCGTCAAGGTCAGGCAGATCAGCCCTCGCGCTTCACGGGCCATGAAGCTGATGGCCTGGGCGTTGCAGCAATCGGCTGCCAGCAGCAGATCCCCTTCGTTTTCCCGGTCCTCGTCGTCCACCAGCAACACCATCTTGCCGAGGCGGTAGTCTTCGATGATTTCCTGAATGCTGTTAAAGGCCATGTTGGGCTCTCTATATTGAGATGAGTGCAGAATGGATAGGACACGTGGTATACCATAATACAAAATAAACCGAGAGGTCACTATGAAGGCGTACTGGATTGCTCACGTGGATGTCACCTACCCCGATCAATACAGCCATTACACCCAACGCGCGCCGGCGGCTTTCGCCTTGTATGGCGGTCGAATGCTGGCCCGGGGCGGGCGCAGTGAAGCGATGGAGGGCAGGGCCACGCCGCAGCGCAGCGTGGTGATCGAATTCGATTCTTATGAGCAAGCGGTAGCTTGCTACCACTCGGAGCAATATCAGGAGGCGAAGAAGCACCGCGAAGGCGTGGCCCGGGCCGAGGTGATCATTGTCGAGGGCGTCGCGCCCTGAGGTGTATCAGCGGATGAAGTGGATCTTGCCGCTGTCGTCGTTGCCCATGTAGATGCCGTAGACCCCGGCCTGGCGTTCCTCGATATAACGTTCGAGGATCTGCCGGATGGCCGGGTAGTAGATGCTGTCCCACGGAATTTCATCCGGGGCGAAGAACTGGTAGGCAAGGGTTTCCGGGCCGAACTGCCCGGTGATCTCCAGCGCGGTGGCGCGGAAGATGATGTACACCTCGCTGATCTTCGGCACGCTGAAGATGGAGTAGGGCGAGACGATTTCGGCGCGCACACCGGTTTCTTCCCAGACTTCCCGCAGCGCGGCCTGTTCGGTGGTCTCGTTACCCTCCATGAAACCGGCCGGCAGCGTCCAGGTGCCGGGGCGCGGCGGGATGGCGCGTTGGCACAGCAGGTACTTGCCGTCCTGCTCGATGATGCAGCCGGCAATGATCTTCGGGTTGACGTAGTGAATATAGCCGCAACCGCCACACATCAATCGCTCATGGGTATCGCCCGCTGGCAGGCGGTGATCGAGGTCACTGCCGCCGCACTTTGGACAAAAGCTCGGGCTGAACATGGCTAGCGGCCTATGCGAGGTTCTTTGAGGGCGATGGGCGGGATGATTTCGGGGATTTCACCGGTCTCTTCCTGTTTGCGCTTGAGGTATTCCAGGGCGACCTTGGCTGCGGCGCGCACGTGGTCGACGCAGGCCTGGTGGGCGGCCAGGGGATCGCCGCTCTTGATCGCCTCGACCATGCGTTCCATTTCCTGGTTACTGCTGCCGCGACGGTTTTCCTGGGACACCGAAGTCGCCCGCAGATAGCTGATGCGCGCCTGCAACTGGCGCAACTGGGTGGCGGCGACGTGGTTGCCGGAGCCTTCGAGCAGCACGTCGTAGAAGCCTTGCACCGAATCGATGACTTGTTGCAACTCGCCTTCCTTGAGGGCCTTGCGGTTTTCCTCCAGGGCTTTTTCCAGGGCCTTGATGTCCTTGGCCTTGGCCCGCAGGGTGAACAACTGGACGATCAGGCCTTCGAGCACGCAACGCAGTTCATAGATGTCAACGGCGTCGGCCAAGGTGATGATCGCGACCCGTGGGCCCTTGGCATCGGCGAATTCGACGAGCCCTTCGGACTCAAGGTGACGCAAGGCTTCGCGTACGGAGGTGCGGCTCACGCCCAGGCGATCGCACAGATCGCGTTCGACCAGGCGATCACCCGGCAGGAGCTGGAAGTTCATGATGGCGCTTCGCAGTTTATCCAGCACGATTTCGCGCAGCGTAACGGGATTGCGATTGACCTTGAAGCTGTCGTCGAGTGGCAGGCGTTTCATGGGGTCCGCTCTGATTGTGGCTGTCCTTGCAAAAAGAGCACTCCGATCCAGGATCATCGTGCTCAGGTCATCAAACAGCCAAGGGTTAACTGGAGGCCTCGGCATCAGCTTCGGCAAATGCTTCACGGGCGAGCCGGAAACTGTCTACGGCAGCGGGAACACCGCAATAAATACCGACCTGAAGCAGAATTTCGCGTATTTGTTCACGGCTCAGCCCGTTACGCAAGGCGCCGCGTACATGCAGCTTGAGTTCATGGGGCCGATTGAGGGCCGAAATCATCGCCAAGTTTATCATGCTGCGCTCTTTAAGCGACAAACCCTCACGCCCCCAGACGTGACCCCAACAGTACTCGGTGACCATCTCCTGAAGCGGACGGGTGAAGTCATCGGCGTTTTTGATCGAGCGGTTCACGTAGGCTTCGCCGAGCACCTGGGTGCGGATTTTCAGGCCTTGTTCATATTTTTCGTTGCTCATCGTTGTGCGCTCCCATCGTCGTCCAGGCCACCCATCAGGGTGTATTTGAGCTCCAGGTAATCCTCGATTCCGTACTTCGACCCTTCACGGCCCAGCCCAGAGGATTTGATCCCGCCAAAGGGCGCGACTTCGGTGGAAATCAGCCCTTCGTTGATCCCGACCATGCCGTACTCCAATGCTTCACTCATGCGCCAGGCCCGGCCCAGGTTGCGGGTGTAGCAGTAAGCCGCGAGGCCGAATTCGGTGTCATTGGCCAAGTACACAGCCTCGGCTTCGGTGTCAAAGCGGAACACGGCGGCCAACGGGCCGAACGTTTCCTCCCGGGCGACTTTCATCTGCGTGGTGACGCCGGCCAGGACGGTCGGCTGGAAAAAACCGTGGCCCAAGGCATGTCGTCCACCACCGCAGAGCAATCGGGCACCCTGGGTGAGGGCGTCGCGTACATGGTCCTCGACCTTTGCCACGGCGCGTTCGTTGATCAGTGGACCCTGGTTGACGCCTTGCTCAAACCCGCTGCCGACACTCAACTGCGCGACTCGCTCGGCGAGGCGCGCGACGAAGGCGTCGTGGATACCGGCCTGGACGAGAAAACGGTTGACGCAAACGCAGGTCTGCCCGGCATTGCGGAACTTGGCAACCAGCGCGCCTTCTACGGCTCGCTCCAGGTCAGCGTCGTCGAACACGATGAACGGCGCGTTGCCGCCGAGTTCCAGCGAGACTTTTTTCAACGTCGGCGCACATTGCGCCATCAACAGTTTGCCAATGGCCGTGGAGCCGGTGAACGACAGCTTGCGCACCAGAGGGCTGGCGGTCAGCTCACCGCCAATGGCTACGGCGTCGCCGGTGATGACGTTGAATATACCCGGTGGGATCCCTGCCTGTTCCGCCAACGCGGCCATGGCCAGCGCCGAAAACGGCGTTTCCGGCGCCGGTTTGACGATGCACGGGCAGCCGGCCGCCAGCGCCGGGCCGGCCTTGCGGGTGATCATCGCCGCAGGGAAGTTCCACGGGGTGATGGCCGCGACCACGCCGATCGGTTCCTTGCTGACCACAATGCGCGCATCGCCTTTGTGGCTGGGAATGGTGTCGCCATAGATGCGTTTGGCTTCTTCGGCGAACCACTCGATGAAACTCGCAGCGTAGAGGATTTCACCCTTGGCTTCGGCAAGGGGCTTGCCCTGTTCCAGAGTGAGGATTTCTGCCAGGGCGTCGGCGTGCTCCAGCATCAGCCCATGCCAGCGTTTGAGCGTCTGGCTGCGTTCTTTGGCGGTCAGTGCGCGCCATGCCGGCCAGGCTTTGTTTGCGGCCTCAATGGCTTGGCGAGCATGTTCGGCGCCGAGGTTCGGCACCTGGCCAATCTTTTCGCCGGTGGCCGGGTTGTAAATGTCCTGATGGGCGCCGTCGGGCGCCTCCAGCCATTGGCCGTCGATGTAGGCTTGCTGGCGGAACAGTTGCGAGGCTGCTGGGCTCATGCCGGCTCCTGGAAAATGTGGTGAACCCCTGTGGCAGCTCGCTCCCACAGGGTTTTGTGTAGATGTCAGGCCAAGGTGGGCAGTGGGCCCAACTTGCCTTTGTGATAAATCATCGGTGTGACCGGTTGCTCGGGCAGAATCAGGTTTTTCACCGCGCCGACGATGATCGCGTGATCGCCACCGTCGTATTCACGCCACAGCTCGCACTCGATGATCGCCGTGGCCTTGCCCAACAGTGGGTTGCCCAGTTCGCTGAGGTGCCACTCGATGCCCTTGGCCTTGTCCTTGCCTTTGCCAGCAAACGCATAGGCTTCGGCAGTCTGCTCGGCCGATAGGAGATGAATCGCAAACTGCTTGCTGTTACGCAGGATCGGGTAAGTGTCCGAGGCATAGTTCGGGCAGAAAAGCACCAGGGCGGGATCGATCGACAGCGCACTGAAGGCGCTGGCCGTGATGCCGACGATGCCACCGTCCGGGTCCAGTGTGGTGACCACCGTGACCCCGGAAGGGAACGAGCTCATGACGTCTTTGTAAATGCCGGGTTCGATCATGTCGGCGGTCTCCTAGCGCATCACGAAGGGGTCAGGCATGGGAGCCTGGGAGAGGTTGATCCACACCGTTTTCAGCTCGGTGTAGGCCAGCACCGAATCGATGCCGCTCTCGCGTCCATAGCCGCTGTTCTTGAAACCGCCGATCGGCGCCATGGCCGAGACAGCACGGTAGGTGTTGACCCAGATAATCCCCGAGCGAACGTCCCGGGCCAGGCGATGGGCTCGCCCCAGGTCGCGGGTCCAGATGCCGGCGGCGAGGCCGAACTGCGAGTCGTTGGCAATCGCCAGCGCTTCGGCTTCATCTTTGAAACGGATGACCGAGGCCACCGGACCGAACACCTCTTCCTGCATAATCTTCATCGAGTTGCGGTCGCATTCGAACAGGGTTGGCTCATAGAACCAGCCATCCCCCAGATTCTCTGGACGCTTGCCGCCCAGACGCAGACGCGCACCCTCGGCCACGGCATCGGCTACCAAGCCTTCGACCACGGCCAGTTGTTGCGCAGTGGCCATCGGGCCCATTTCGCTACTGTCTTCCTGCGGGTTGCCGATGCGGATGCGCTTGGCGCGTTCGACCAGACGATCGACGAACTCATCATAGATTTCGTCCTGCACCAGCAGCCGTGAGCCAGAGACGCAGCTTTGACCTGAGGCCGCATAAATCCCCGCAATCGCGCCGTTGATCGCACTGTCCAGGTCGGCATCGGCGAAAATGATATTCGGTGATTTGCCGCCCAGCTCCAGCGACAGCTTGGCGAAGTTCTCCGCGCTGCTGCGCACCACATGCCGGGCCGTGGCCGCGCCGCCGGTGAAGGCTATCTTGCGCACCAGCGGATGGCGGGTGAGGGCGGCGCCAGTGCTTGGGCCATAACCGGTGACCACGTTGACCACGCCCGGCGGGATGCCGGCTTCCAGCGCCAGGCGAGCCAGTTCAAGAATGGTTGCCGAGGCGTGCTCGGACGGTTTGATCACAATGGTATTGCCTGCCGCAAGGGCCGGCGCCAGTTTGATTGCGGTGAGGTACAGCGGGCTGTTCCAGGGAATGATCGCCGCCACCACGCCCATGGCTTCATGCACCGTATAGGCAAACATGTCCGGCTTATCGAGGGGCAGGGTGCCGCCTTCGAGCTTGTCGGCCAGGCCTGCGGTGTAGTGGAAGAACTCCGGCAGGTAGCTGACCTGGCCGCGGGTTTCGCGGATCAGTTTGCCGTTGTCGCGGCTTTCCAACTGGGCCAATTGTTCTTTGTTTTCGGCGATCAGGTCACCAAGACGACGCAGCAATTTGCCACGGGCGGTAGCGCTCAGGCCGCGCCAGGCCGGGCTGTCGAAAGCCGACTGCGCAGCCTGCACGGCGCGCTCGACATCGGCTTCGTCGGCATCGGGTAATTCGGCCCAGGCTTGAGCCAGGGCCGGGTTCAGGCTTTCAAAGGTCTTGCCGCAGAGGGCATCGACCCATTCACCGCCGATGCACATCTGGAAGCGTGCGAGTGTCATGCAACGATCCCCTTTATTTGGTTTTGTCGGGCGTTAACCGTGTCGAGAAATTCCAGCAACAGCTGGTTGACCAGGCGCGGCGATTCCACGGGCATCATATGCCGCTGCTCGGCGAGCACCGCAACGGTCGCACCGGGAATTCGCTCGGCCAGTTGCTGGGCCATTTCCGGCGTAGAGCCAGGATCCAGTTCGCCCGTGGCGACCAATGTCGGCACCTGAATACTCGCCAGATCTTCCGCGCGGTACATATCTTGAGTGGCGAACAGTTCATAAGTGGTCAGGTAACCCTGCGGATCGTTCCCTGCCAAGGTCTGGCGCAGCGCGGCGATCTGCGCCGGATTGGCCGCCTGATATTCACGGCTGAACCAGCGCGACAGGGCGGCTTCGGCGTTGGCGTCCGGCCCGTGCTCGGCGGCCTGCGCGGTGCGCGCAATGACGCCGGCGCGCTGTTCGGCGCTGCGATTGAACACGCTGTTGAGCACCACCAATCCTTGCAGGCGCTGCGGGTAATGCAGGGCAAACGCCCGCGCCACCAGCCCACCCATGGAAAAGCCGATCACCGTTGCCTGGGGCAGTTGCAAATGATCGAGCAACTCCAGCAGTTGGTCGGCATAGCCCAGCAGGGGCGTGCCGCTTTCCGGGCGTGGGCTGGCGCCGTGGCCCAGCATGTCGTAGGCAATCACACGGTACTTCGTGGCCAGGCCAACGACCTGACCGCCCCACATTTCTTTGTTCAGGCCCACGCCGTGGATCAAAACCACGGGCTGGCCTTGGCCGGTCGCCAGGTAACTGGTGCCCGCCGGGGTGAGTTCAGCGGTGAGCCGAATCATGGAGCGCTCCTGCATGCCTTCTTGTTGTTCTGATCAACCTTGATTACTGGGCGTTTTCGGCAGCCAGTTCTTCCAGGTCGATGTAGCGGTTGCCGATGCGCGGGTGCAAGCGACCGCCGTCGGCGCAGCCCAGCACCACGACGATCTCGTCGGCGCGGGGGGCGTCTTCAATTTGCATTTCCAGGGTGATGTAGTGTGACCGCAGGCCTTCGTCGTCCTTGTGCATCATCGGAATCTGAATCGAGGTGCCAGGGCCGCCGCGCTTGTTGGTGAAACTCAGATAACTCTTGGCCTTGACCGCTTCGCGGTAGTGGTTGCCGAAGCGCAAGGTGTGGATGACGGCCGAGGCGTGCTCGATTTCACCGTCGGCGCCTACTACAGCGGCCTTGCCGTAGGCTTCGATCTTCTCGGCGCCGCCGATGATGCCGACCAGGCGTTCGACCATCAGCGCGCCGAGGTCGGAGCAATTGGCGCGGATTTCAGGCTTCAGGTCTTCGACAAAGCCGCGACCCAGCCAAGGGTTTTTCATCACGACGGCCAGCCCGACCATGGTCACAGGCTTGTCAGTAGCCTTGCCGCCTTCGATAAAGGTTTCTTCGACATAGCTGACGATCTTGCGGATTTCGAAACTCATGAGCTGCTCCGGTTGGAATGAAAAAGCTTGTGCGTCTGATGGTATACCATAATACCAGCAGTGCAAGCCCCTGAGATGAGTTTGTGATTGGAAGACGATAGAAGGAGGGTAGGGTCTTGAGCGCGATTGCTCGAAGCACACCGATGACTCAGGACCGATTATAGAATTGCAGGGGGCGAAGGTTGTTGGGCGATGACGCGCCTGATAGGGGAAGCACCTGCCTCGGCGCTGAGGTTAATAAAGGTGAGCGGGTTCAGACCGAGACATGTGTATCGGTTGAACACCCCTCGCCCAGGCGCTATGGTCGGGCTTGGTGCTTACGTCGATCACGGCTTGGCGCTGCCAAGCTCAGGAACGCGATCCGAAGCGGCGATCAGCCCAGTATGTTGTTCATTGTGGCGTTAGGAATATTTTAATGGCGAGCTCCAATTCAGCCCGGTCGATGCAAGACTTCAGTGAAAACTTGCGCCTTCTCTGCGGGTACTACAAGTCGGTGGCGATGGTGTGCCGCTCCCTCGATATCAACCGCCAACAGTTCAACAAATACCTGGGGGCGCAGGCGACTCCCTCGCTCTTCACCCTTCGCAAGATATGCGCTTTTTTCGGGGTGGATGAGGATGAAATATTCTCCGAGCACGAGTCGTTCCGCGCTCTGCTCAACAGGCAGCGCACGGCGCGAGAGCCGGACAGTGCTGTACCAACCGATTTTTTTCCAAGCTCCGCGCAGGAGCTGTCGAAGTACCAGGGTTACTACTTCGTCTATTTGATGTCGCCCTCCGGATCAGGGGAGGTGATCAAGTCGATAACCCGCCTGACCCGTTCCGGCAACAAGATATTGAGTAAAACCTACGAGCGAGTGAGGTTGGGTGATGACCAACTGAAGAGTTTCGGCATCAATAAATATCGGGGGTTCTGCTTTGCCTCATCCGATCTGATTTACATCGTCGAGCACGAATACCTATCGTCTCGGGGCTATATCTGGTCGGCGCTTTACCCCTCCTACCGCAGTCGTTTCCGCTTTCTCAATGGCTTGGTGCTTGGCGTCTCCGGTGACAATTTTCGACGTCCTTTTGGTGCTCAGATTGTGTTTGAGTACTTGGGCGAGTCGATCGATCTGCGCAACGCGCTTTCCAGTTGCAGCTGCTTTCCGGTCGATGCCCCTGAGATCCCCAGCGAGGTCAGGGCGCGGCTGCTGATCCGCCCGTCCGAGGGTGAGTTCAACCTTGTTCCGCCGTTGTTCTAACCCTGCCTTGAAAACAGACGCTAGGTGACGCTTTCAAGCGTCATCGGGCGTTTTTTTCTTAGTGTTCGCGAAATTGAGCTGGCCGTACGGCAGATCAATAATGGGCCACAACGCTCAGGCAGGTTCACGACCGACCAATCACGTCGTCCATCCAAGTTGGATTAAGGCCTGCTCGTGCAAGTGATTCGCTGCGCCCATCATAAAAATAAGAGGAACACCAATGAACTTCAAAAGAACCTTGATGGCAGGGTTGATGGCGCTTTCCGTTACCGCGCCGTTGACCAGTGGCTTGGTGTGTGCGGCCAACAATACCTTGGTTGTCGCTGACCGAGCCTCTTTCAAGGATTGGGATCCAGCCTCGGCGTTTTCGGAAGAGGTGAGGGTGCTGGGTAATATCTACGAGACGCTTCTTGTCTACAACGCTCCGGGCAGTGCCGAGGAGTTTTCCCCTGGGCTGGCCACGTCCTGGGAAAGCAGCGACAACGGCAAGACCTGGACCTTCAAGCTGCGACACGGCGTTAAGTTTCATGACGGTTCGGCGTTCAATGCCGCAGCGGTCAAAAAATCCATTGAATACGTGAAGGCGCTGAAACAAGGCGCTGCGTATGTATGGAAAGCGTTGGATTCCGTCGAGGTCGTCGCTGACGATACGGTGGCGCTCAAGTTTCAAAATCCCACGCCGGCCAATCTGATCGCGGCAGGTCAGTACGCTGCTTACATCATTGCACCAGCGGCAGTGGAAAAAGGGCATGACTGGATGATGGCTCCCAACGCGATCGGAACCGGCCCTTATAAGCTTGGGCAGGTCGAACAGGGCCAGCAGGTGGTGCTCGAGCGTTTCGATGGCTACTGGGGCGGCTGGAAAGAAGGGCAATTCGATCGGGTCATCGTGAAAGTCGTGTCCGAAGCCTCTACCCGTACCCAGATGATCAAGAATGGCGAGGCCGGTGTCGCCTGGGATATTCCTCTTGACCAGCTCAAGGTGTTGGGAGAGAACCCTTCGATCAAAGTGAGCACCGCGCCTTCGTGGAAGAACTTCCAGTTTCTGATCAATACCCAGAAGTACCCTACGGACAACCTGGCATTTCGTCAGGCGCTGCAGTATCTCTGGGATTACGACAGTGTCACCAAAGATATTCTGCATGGCTACGGCAGCGTTCCCAAGGGCCCGTTGCCCAGCAGTATCTGGGGCCATGCCAGCGTGCCCATGGCTTCTTACAATCTGGATAAAGCCCGACAATTGTTGGAAGCCTCCGGTGTACCCAAGCAGGACTGGAAGGTCTCGATGCAGTACATCAGCGGTGTCTATGCAAACGCTGCTGAACTGTTCCAGGCGACGGCGTCTCAGGTTGGCTTGGAAGTGGAGTTACGCCCCGGAGAGTGGGGGGTGATCTGGGATAAGGCCAAGAAGCTGGACACCGCTCCCAACCTGCAATCCATGGCTTGGTGGCCGACGTATCCGACACCCAGCGATTGGCTTTTCAGTGAGTTTCATACCGAGAAGACAACGCTGTTCAATCTGTCTCATTACAGCAACCCACGCTTTGATCAACTGATTGAAGAGGCGGCGGCGCTGGAAGGCAGTGATAGGACAAAATCGTCTGAAAAGTACGTTCAGGCCCAGCAGCTACTGGCCAAGGACGCTCCTGCGATCTGGTACGCCGACGTGCAGCAGATACGTGTCTCCCGCAAAGACATCAAGGGTATGGAAAAGAGCCTGAACCCTGCTTATGAGGCAATTCTCTATTACAACTTGAATCGCTGAATGCCGAGTTGTTTGCGTGGGCGCCCCGGCCTATTTCCAGGCCCAGGGTACGCCGGTGGACGCCAGCGACTTGAGCAACCATGACTGCCTGTTATACCGGGTGCCTTCCACCGGAAAGCTTGAGCGCTGGCCGCTACCGGATAAGTCCCACAACGGCACGCAGGACCTGCGGGCCGTGCTGGTCTGCAACAACATCGACATGCTTTTCAACGCCGCCATGGAAGGGCGGGGCATTGCCTGCCTGCCGGAATTTGCCGTCAAGGAGGCCCTTGAGTCCGGGGCACTGCAGGCCGTGCTGACCCAGGAGGTCACCCGCACCATCCACTTCAGCGTGCTGTGGCCGCCGAACCGCTTCATCACGCCCAAGCTACGCTGTTTTGTGGATTTCATTTCTTTGCATATGTGAAACATGCCCGTGAATTGGCTCAAGTGGACAAGACTTAACACCTCACTCCAAGTGCTCAGGTTTGACTGGATCGCCTGATTTCATGTTCAACTGCACGCGGACATCTTCGAACATGGCGTCGTAATGCTTGTGCATCGAGCCGATGCTACTCATTGCCTTAGGGATGCCGTATTTCTCGGCAACTTTCGTTACGTTCCTGGCGAAGTTGTAGGCTTGGTCTTTGGGCAGGTAAAACGTTTCGCTGAATTCCTTTCCCTGAATGCTCCCGTGCATTGTGAAGTGCATCCCTTTGCCTTCCTTGGGGTGCTGCATGACTTCATAATCGATACACACGTCGTAGCTGACATCGCCAGCATTTAGCGCATGACGCTCGATGTGCAGATGACCGGGCTCGAACTTAGCCATTTTCGTCTCTCCTGTGGAAGAAAACTCTGAACAGGGGCAAGGAAGCTGCCCCTGCGTGTCGTTTACTGATAACGGATCCCCGTCGCAGCGATACTCACACGCGTGCCGGCCTTACCCTGCACGATTGCTTCAATGTCCGACAACGACCCGATCACCGCGACCTTCCCGGTGTTGCGCGCGAATTCGCAGGCGGCTTGCACCTTCGGCCCCATGGACCCGGCGGCGAAGCCGAGTCGTTCCAAGTCGTCGGGGTGGGCCTGGGCGATGGCTTTCTGGGTCGGCTTGCCGAAGTCGATGAACGCGGCGTTGACGTCGGTGGCGATGACCAGCAGATCGCTTTCCAGTTGTTCGGCCAGCAGCGCCGAGCACAGGTCCTTGTCGATCACCGCTTCCACGCCTTGCAGGTTGCCGTGGGCGTCATACATCGTCGGAATGCCGCCACCGCCGGCGCAGATCACGATGCTGCCTTTTTCCAGCAGCCATTTGATCGGGCGGATCTCGAAGATGCGCTTGGGCCTGGGGCTGGCAACCACGCGCCGGAACTTGTCGCCGTCCGGGGCGATGGCCCAGCCTTTTTCGGCGGCGAGTCTTTGCGCTTCTTCCTGGCTGTAGACCGGGCCGATGGGCTTGGTGGGGGTTTGGAACGCCGGGTCGTTGGCGTCTACTTCGACCTGGGTCAAGAGCGTGGCGAAGGGCACTTCGAAGTCCAGGAGGTTGCCCAGTTCCTGTTCGATGATGTAGCCGATCATGCCTTCGGTTTCGGCGCCGAGCACGTCCAGCGGGTACGGCGTGACCGAGGTGTAGGCCGCCGCCTGCAACGACAGCAGGCCGACCTGCGGGCCGTTGCCGTGGGCGATGACGAGTTCATTGCCGGGGTGGATCTTGGCGATCTGTTCGGCGGCGGTGCGGATGTTGCTGCGTTGATTGTCTGCGGTCATGGGTTCACCCCGACGCAGGAGGGCGTTACCGCCCAGGGCGACGACGATGCGCATGGTGCTGTCCTTTCAAAAATGGAACGAACAATGCGGTCCCCTGTGGGAGCGAGCAAGCTCGCTCCCACAGTGTTTCGCGTCGGGTATTTAAATATCCGCCAACGCCGCCACCAGGATCGCCTTGATGGTGTGCATGCGGTTTTCCGCCTGTTCGAAGGCAATGTTGGCCGGGGATTCGAAAACCTCCTCGGTCACTTCCACGCCGTTGGCCAGGTTCGGGTAGCGGGCGGCGATGTCCTTGCCGACCTTGGTTTCGCTGTTGTGGAACGCCGGCAGGCAGTGCATGAATTTCACCCGGGGGTTGCCCGAAGCCTTCATCATCTGCGCGTTGACCTGGTAGGGCAGCAACTGCTCGATGCGCTCGTCCCAGGCTTCCACCGGCTCGCCCATGGACACCCAGATATCGGTGTGGATGAAGTCCACGCCCTTGACCGCTTCCTGCGGGTCTTCGGTGATGGTGATCCGTGCGCCGCTTTCGGCGGCGAAGGCCTGGCACTGGTCGATGAAATCCTGGTGCGGCCACAGCGCTTTTGGCGCGCCGATGCGCACGTCCATGCCCAGTTTGGCGCCGATCATCAGCAGCGAGTTGCCCATGTTGTAGCGGGCATCGCCCAGGTACGCGTAGCTGATGTCATGCAGCGGCTTGTCGCTGTGCTCGCGCATGGTCAGGGTGTCGGCGATCATTTGGGTGGGGTGGAATTCGGCGGTCAGGCCGTTGAACACCGGCACCCCGGCGAACTTGGCCAGCTCTTCGACGATCTCCTGTTCGAAGCCTCGGTATTCGATGGCGTCGAACATCCGTCCCAGGACCCGGGCGGTGTCCTTCATGCTTTCCTTGTGGCCGATCTGCGACGACACCGGGTCGATGTAGGTGACGTGCGCGCCCTGGTCATGGGCCGCGACTTCGAAGGCGCAGCGGGTGCGGGTCGAGGTCTTCTCGAAGATCAACGCGATGTTCTTGCCCTTGAGGTGCGGCTGCTCGGTGCCGGTGTATTTGGCGCGCTTGAGGTCGCGGGACAGGTCCAGCAAAAAGTGCAGCTCGCGGTTGGTGTGGTGCATCAAGCTCAGCAGGCTGCGGTTGCGCATGTTGAAAGCCATGGTGGATCTCCTTGGGTGTCGGTTATCCGCTGGGCCGTTCTCGATAAAAACGGCCCAGGCTCGAAGGTCAGTAATCGATCGGGTCGCGGATGATCGGGCAGGTCATGCAATGGCCGCCGCCCCGGCCCCGGCCCAGTTCGCTGGCGCTGATGGTGATGACTTCCACGCCGGCCTTGCGCAGCAGGGTATTGGTGTAGGTGTTGCGGTCGTAGCCGATGACCACGCCCGGTTCCACCGCCACGACGTTGTTGCCGTCGTCCCATTGCTCGCGCTCGGCGGCGAAGCTGTTGCCGCCGGTTTCCACCACGCGCAGTGCCGGCAGCTTGAGCGCTGCGGCCACGGTGTCGATAAAGCTGCCTTCCTCGCGGCGCACGTCGATGCCACCGGGCTTGCTCTCGTCCGGGCGCAGGGAAAACGCCACGATCTGGCTGACGACTTCCGGAAAAACCGTGACCAGGTCGCGGTCGCAAAAACTGAACACGGTGTCCAGGTGCATGGCCGCGCGGGATTTCGGCAGGCCGGCGACAATCACGCGCTCCACGGCGTTGTGCTTGAACAGGTTCAGCGCCAACTGACCGATGGCTTGGCGCGACGAGCGCTCGCCCATGCCGATCAACACCACGCCGTTGCCGATCGGCATCACGTCGCCGCCTTCGAGGGTGGCGTTGCCGTGGTCGTGGTCCGGGTCGCCGTACCAGATTTCGAATTCGGCATTGGTGAACTGCGGATGGAATTTGTAGATGGCCGTGGTCAGCAGGGTTTCCTGGCGTCGCGCCGGCCAGTACATCGGGTTCAGGGTCACGCCGCCGTAGATCCAGCACGTGGTGTCGCGGGTGAACTGGGTATTGGGCAACGGCGGCAGGATGAAGCTGGAGTGGCCGAGGAAGTCGCGGAACATCTGGATGGTCTTGCCGCCGAAGCTGTCCGGCAGGTCATCGGCCGAGACGCCGCCGATCAGGAATTCGGCGATCTTGCGCGGCTCCAGGCTGCGCAGCCAGGCGCCGACTTCATGCACCAGGCCCAGGCCCACCGAGTTGGCGGTGATCTTGCGCTGCAGAATCCAGTCCAGCGCTTCGGGGATGGCGACGATGTCAGTCAGCAGGTTGTGCATCTCCAGGACGTCGATCCCGCGCTCGCGCATCTTGGTGACAAAATCGAAGTGGTCGCGCTTGGCCTGGTTGACCCACAGCACGTCGTCGAACAGCAGCTCGTCGCAGTTGTTCGGCGTCAGCCGCTGGTGGGCCAGGCCGGGTGAACAGACCATGACTTTGCGCAATTTTCCAGCTTCGGAGTGGACGCCGTACTTCACTTTTTCCGTGGTCATTACCGTAATCCTCCAGATAAATGCATCAGCGTTACAGGGTCAGGAAGCCGTCGTAGAGGCCGTAAGCCGCCACCAGGGCTCCGACGATCACAGCAGCGAAAATCAATTTCTCGATCGAGGTGAAAACCGGTTTGCCCAGTTCAAGCTTGGCTTTGGCGAACAGAATCACGCCGGGGGCATAGAGCAGGGCGGAGAGCAGCAGGTACTTGACGCCGCCGGCATAGATCAGCCAAACCGCATAGATCAGCGCGACGGCGCCGATGAACAGGTCCTTGCGCCGCTCGGCCGCGAAGCCTTCGTAGCTCTCGCCGCGTACCGCCAACAGCACCGCGTAGGCGGCCGACCACAGGTAAGGCACCAGGATCATCGAGGTGGCGAGGTAGATCAGCGACAGGTACGTACTGGCGGAAAACAGCGTGATGACCAGGAACAGCTGAACCATCGCGTTGGTCAGCCACAGGGCATTGGCCGGCACATGGTTGGCGTTCTCGCGCCGCAGGAACTCCGGCATGGTGTGGTCCTTGGCGGCGGCGAACATGATCTCCGCGCACAACAGCACCCAGGACAGCAGGGCACCGAGCAGCGAGATGATCAGGCCGACGCTGATCAACACCGCGCCCCAGTGACCGACCACATGCTCCAGCACGGCGGCCATGGACGGGTTCTGCAACTTCGCCAGTTCCGGCTGGGTCATGATCCCCAGCGACAGCACGTTCACCAGCACGAGGAACAACAGCACGGTGATGAAACCGATGACGGTGGCCTTGCCGACGTCGCTGCGTTTTTCGGCGCGGGCCGAGAAAATGCTCGCGCCCTCGATGCCGATGAACACCCACACGGTGACCAGCATCATGTTGCGCACCTGATCCATTACGCTGCCCAGGTCCGGATTTTTCAGGCCCCATATGTCAGCGGTGAAGATCTCCAGCTTGAACGCGAACACCGCGATCAGCACGAACAGCAGCAGCGGCACGACCTTGGCGACCGTGGTCACCAGGTTGATGAACGCCGCTTCCTTGATGCCGCGCAGCACCAGGAAATGCACCGCCCACAACAACACCGAGGCACCGATCACCGCGGCGACGGTGTTGCCTTCGCCAAAGATCGGGAAGAAGTAGCCCAGGGTGCTGAACAGCAACACGAAGTAGCCGACGTTGCCCAGCCAGGCGCTGATCCAGTAGCCCCAGGCCGATGAGAAACCCATGTAGTCGCCGAACCCGGCCTTGGCGTAGGCGTACACGCCGCCGTCCAGATCGGGCTTGCGGTTGGCCAGGGTCTGGAACACGAACGCCAGGGTCAGCATGCCGACGGCGGTGATGGCCCAACCGATCAACACGGCGCCGACGTCAGCGCTGGCGGCCATGTTCTGCGGCAGGGAAAAGATCCCGCCGCCGATCATCGAGCCCACTACCAGCGCGACCAGCGCGCCGAGTTTCAATTTACCGGGGGATTCGGACATGGCATGACTCCAGAGTGGAGAAGTGTGAAGGCAGGTTAGCTTCGCTTGCTGGTCACTCAACTGACATGGATCAAAGTCTGGTAGAACGCTGATTAATAACGTGCGGCCCAAATAAATTCAGGTCGCCAGTTACATAAACGCAAACCTCCGCCCGAAGACGTTGACTAATACTGCAAGCAACCAAATATCGATCCGTAGAGTTTTAGACGCTAGTTTACTTTTGTTCTTTGTAAAGGGGCTTTGTTGGAAAGGCTAATGGCTTATATCTGAGTGGCGAAACGGCGATGTAAAACTCAAAGATCTGAGTTGTTCAGCTATAAGAAAAGCTCGAACAGACATTATCGATTATGGCTATAAACCAGCATCCGTTTGGTTGTATCGAATAAAAAACAGCCAAATGTCCCGCCCGTTCGGCAAGCAGTGGCGGCAAAGTTATTTGAATCTACACTGAGGTGGACCCGTACAGCCCGGTTCTACAAGCCAGTCATGCCTCGGGACAATACGAGTTGCCGAATCAGTTCATCAAAAGTCAGGCCCTTGAATCCCAGAGGTTTGGTATGGCGAAAGGCAAAAGAGTTTCCCGTTTAGACGATACCGCCGCGAAAACGAAACTGGCGAATAAAGACTACCTCGCTGAACTACGCCGCTTGCATGTCAAGTTGGTGGAGTTACAGGAATGGGTGAAGCAGGAGGGCATCAAGATATGTATCGTCTTTGAAGGCCGTGATGGTGCAGGGAAGGGCGGGACAATCAAGGCGCTCATCGAACGCGTCAGCCCCCGTGTCTTTCGTGTGGTGGCGTTACCGGCACCAACCGATCGAGAAAAAAGCCAGATGTATGTGCAACGTTATTTGCCGCACTTGCCCGCAGCGGGCGAGGTGGTGATCTTTGATCGAAGTTGGTACAACCGCGCAGGCGTCGAGCGGGTAATGGGATTCTGCACCAAGGAGCAGGTTGCAAATTTTTTAAAAACAACGCCGAACGTCGAGCGTGCAATCGTCGATTCTGGGGTCATCCTGCTCAAGTATTGGCTGGAAGTCAGTGAACAAGAACAGACACGCCGGCTCAAGGCCAGGATCAAGGATGGACGTAAAATCTGGAAGCTGACCGGCATGGACCTCAAGTCGTATAGCCGCTGGTACGACTACTCTCGTGCTCGTGACGAAATGTTCAAGGCGACTGACACAGAACACGCCCCCTGGCGGGTGGCTGATTCGAACGATAAGCGCCGGGCGCGCCTCAACATCTTGACCGACTTGCTCAGTCGAATCCCCTACAAGAAAGTGCCGAGGGAAAAGGTATCCTTGCCCAAGCGGCAGAAACCAGGCGGCTATGAAGAATCGGATTATCCGATCAAGCGCATTCCTGAAATATTCTGACGGGTACCCTCGCGCATCAAGTTCAACCTACAGCCGCCCTCATTAATAACGGTCCCGCTGACTTTTTGTTGGAGGGACTGGTTTGTCAGCGTTGTCCCTGCACATCGGCAGCTGTCAGCTTATCCGCCTCGGTCACCCAGCCGCCGCCGGTGGCCTTGTAGATATCAATCATGGATGTAAAGACTGAGCTGCGGGTGCGTGTGTAATTTAGCTCGGCGTCAAACAGACTGCGTTCTGCATCCAGCACTTCGATGTAACTGGTGTAGCCGTTGTCGTAACGCAGCCGTGCATAGTGGGCGTAAGTGCGCAGTGCCTCCACCTGGCCCGCCTGGAAGGCCATCTGTTCGCGAGACTTGCTCGACACTACCAATGCGTTCTCGACATCGCCGAAGGCTGATTGAATGGCCTTCTGGTACGTCAGCAGGGCTTGTTGCTGGAAGGCTTCGGCTTGTTGGACCTGCCCTGCGATGCCACCGCCAGTGAAGATGGGCAGGCTCGCCGCGACGCCATAAGACCACGTGGCCGCGGGCCCGGTAAACAGGTTCGAAAGTTGGTTGCTGACCGAGCCCAGCAACCCGGTCATGGAGATGTTTGGGAAATATTGGGCCTTGGCCGCCCCGATCTGTGCGTTCGCGGAAATCAGGTTCAGCTCGGCCTGACGCAAATCCGGACGGCGTTCCAGCAGGCCTGAGGGTAAACCGGCAGGCACTGACGGCACGGTCAGTTGCGCCAGGTCGCGTCCGCGCAAGATCGGGCCTGGATTGCGCCCGATGAGCACGGCGAGCAAATTTTCCTGCTGCGCGACGAGAGGTTCAAATTGCGCCACCGAAGCCAGCGTCCGCTGGTATTCAGACTGGTTTTGCGCCAACTCCATTTCGGAGATCGTGCCGGCGCCATAGCGCAGTTTGAATATCTCGTAGGAATCACCACGCGTCTTAGCCGTCGTACGGGCAATTTCCAGTTCCCGGTCCAGCCCACGTAGCGTCACGTAACTCGTCGCCACGGACGACACCAGGCTGAGTATGACGCTACGGCGCCCTTCTTCGGACGCAAGCAAATCGGCACGTGCGGACTCATTGAGGCGCCGCAATCGTCCCCACACGTCGAGTTCCCAGTTCACGCTGAGAAGGGCTTGATAATTGTTGAACACCGGGTCGACCGATGAGTCCAGGGGCACTGGACCATTGTCGCGCGGTGATCGGCTGCGCTGACCTTGCGTACCCAATCCGACCTGGGGAAAGTACAAGGACCTGGCCTCACCGTAGCGCCCTTGAAATTGCTCGACGCGCGCGGCAGCGATCTTGATGTCCTTATTCTCGAGCAAGGCGCTTCGGATCAGTTCATCCAACACCGGGTCCTGGAACTGTTCCCACCACAGCGTGTTGGACAGATTTTTCGCTTCCTTGTCCGCATAGCGGTAGGCCATCGGGGTGTCGATGTCGGGACGCTCATAATCCGGGCCTACCAGGCAGCCCGCCAGGCCCAGGCACAGCAGTAGCGAGAGAGAGGGCTTGTGCATGTCAATCGCGCTCCTGCCCGTGGCTTGCCGAACTGCCCGAGACCTGTGCGGGCGGTGCCGATAGCGCCGGTTGAGCGGCCGTTTGGGCACTGTCTTTCTTCCCGAACATCCGCTCCGCCAGGTAGTAGAACAGCGGGATGAAAAAGATTGCGATCACCGTCGCTGCCAACATCCCGCCGATGACGCCCGTACCGATTGAGTGACGGCTATTTTCAGAGGCGCCGACGGCAATTGCGAGCGGCACGCAGCCGAGAATGAACGCCAGCGACGTCATGACGATAGGGCGTAGACGTTCCTTGGCGGCGGTCATCGCGGCGTCATAGGCCGACATGCCATTTTCCCGGTTGAGGACGGCAAACTCGAAGATCAGGATGGCGTTCTTGGCGGCGAGGGCCACCAACATGGTCAAGCCGATCTGGAAGTACACGTCATTGCTCAGGCCCCGGATCAGCACGGCGAGGAGGGCGCCGAACAGGGCGAAGGGCACCGCGAGCAGCACCCCGATGGGCAATGACCATTTTTCGTACTGGGCGGCCAGTATCAGGAACACCATCACCATGCCGAAAATAAATACCTGTGACGAGGCACCGCCGCTCTTTTTCTCTTCGAACGCCTCGCCACTCAAGGCCAGCGAATAATCATTGGTCATGATCTCTGCGCTGATTTCTTCCAGCGCTTTGAGTGCCTGGCCGGAGCTGTAGCCAGGGGCGGCATTGGCGGTGAGCTTGACCGCCGGAAAGTTATTGAAACGGGTCAGCAGGTCGGGGCCCGTGACGTAGCGGGTGGTCAGCACCGCCTTGAGTGGCACCATTTCCCCGTTTCTGCTGCGCACGTAGATCTCTTGCAGGTCTTCGGCCTTGAGGCGATAGGACGGTTCGGCCTGCAGAATGACCTGCCACAGCCGGCTGAACTTGTTGAATTGCGAGACATAGAGCGAGCCGAACATGGTTTGCATGGCGCTATAGACATCTTCCACTGGCACGCCGAGGCTCTCGGCCTTTTCGCGGTTGACATCGACCATCAACTGGCGCGAATGAACGTTGAAGGTCGAGGTGATGGGACCAAGCTCCGGGCGCTCCTTAGCCTTCGCCATGAGCGTGCCGACCACTTCGGACAACTGGTCGAGGCTCGCGTCGCCCTTGCTCTGAATCCATACCTCCATGCCGCCGGTGGTGCCCAAGCCAGGAATCGACGGAGGGTTGACCGGCAGGATGATGCCTTCCTGGACGGTGGAAAAAACATGAGCGGCTTTTTGAAGGACCGCCGGGGCGCTTTGCTGCGCAATGGTGTCCGAGTCCTTGTAGCGTCCTTCGAAATCCTTGAAGCCGACGAAGAACGCGGCGGCATTGTTCTTGTTCTGCCCGTCCAGCAGGCTGTAGCCGTTGACGATGGCCACGCCTTCCACGGCCTCATCGTTCATGAAAAAGTCACTGGCTACTTTACCGACTTCGCCGGTTCGGTCGAGGCTGGCAGCGTCAGGCATGATGATAGCGCCCAGCAGATAACCCTGGTCCTCGGGGGGCAGGAACGCGCTGGGTATGCGCTGCGCCATTAACAGGATCAACACGGTCATGCCGGCAAAGAGCAACAGGGCCAGTACGAAGCGTTTGATCATGAACGCAACAGAGCGTGAGTAACCCTCGGTCATGCGCTCGAAACTGCGTTCGAACCAGCGGAAGAACGCATTTTTTTTGCCGTGCTGCGGCTTGAGCAGCACGGCGGCGAGCGCTGGAGACAGGGTCAGGGCAACCAGGCCGGAGATCACCACGGAAATGGCGATGGTGATTGCGAACTGCTTGTAGAGTTGGCCGGTTATGCCACCCATGAACGCCACCGGGATAAACACCGCGCACAGTACCAGCACGATGGCCACCACCGGACCGGCGACTTCGTCCATCGCCCGCTTGGCAGCGTCCTTGGGCGTCATTTTGTGGACGTGCATGTTGCGCTCGACGTTCTCCACCACCACGATTGCGTCGTCCACCACGATACCGATGGCCAGTACCATGCCGAACAGCGTCAGCATGTTCACGGAGAAACCCAGGGCTGACATGCCGATAAAGGTGCCGACGATTGACACCGGCACCGCAATCACCGGAATCAAGGTGGCGCGAAAGCTCTGCAGGAAGATGTAAACCACCACGACCACCAGCACCAGTGCTTCGAAGAAGGTATGGATTACCTCGGAAATCGACGCGCGCGTGAACGCCGTAGTGTCCATCACAATCTTGTATTCGATGCCCTCGGGAAAGGTTGCCTTCATGTCTGCGAGGGTTTTGGTGACGGCTGCCGAGACGTCCAGCGCGTTGGCCCCGGGTTGTTGATACACCGCAATCAACGTCGCCGGTTTGCCTTGGTAGGTGCTGCGCAGCGAGTAGTCCTTCTGGCCGAGTTCCGCGCGGCCAATGTCCTTGAGACGCACGAGGGCGGCCCCTTCGTTGCTCGCGCGCAGGATGATGTTTTCGAACTCCGAAGGCTCGGTCAGGCGCCCCTTGGTGGTCACGGCAAACGATTGCTCCACGGCAGAGCCCGTTGGCGACTGGCCGACGCGTCCTACGGCAAATTGCTGGTTCTGGTTGGCCACGGCGTTCTGCACATCGGCGGCGGTGATGCCCAGCTGGGCCATGCGATCGGGTTTGAGCCAGATCCGCATGGCGTAGTCCGGCGTGCCGAAGATGCTGGCCTGGTTCGCGCCGGGGATACGCTTGATCGCATCGAGGATATAAAGATTGGCGTAGTTGGCGACGTAGGTGCTGTCATAGCGGTCGCCCGCCGAGTACACCGCCAGCACCATCATGAACGCCGAGGATTTCTTCTGTACTTGGATGCCCTGGCTCTGCACGGCGGAGGGCAGTTGCGGCAAGGCCAGGTTGACCCGGTTCTGTACGTCCACCTGCGCCAGGGAAGGATCGGTACCGATCTCGAAAAATACGTTGAGGGTCATGTTGCCCGTCGCTGAGCTCGACGAGTTCATGTAGATCATGTTGTCCGCGCCGTTGACCTGCTGCTCGATGGGCGCTGCCACGTTGTTGGCCACGACCTGGGCATCCGCGCCGGGATAGGTCGCCGCCACTGTTATCTGCGGCGGGGTGATATCGGGATACTGGGCGACGGGGAGCTGGAGCATGGCCACGGTGCCGGCCAGGGTGATGATGATCGAGATGACGGAGGCGAAAATCGGCCGCTCAATGCAATAGTGGGAAATGCTCATGGGCTGTTACCACTGGTTGCACCGGCTTCTATCGAATTGGCGCCGGCTGCAGGCGGCTCGACGATTTTCAGCGGCCCCCCGGACGTCACCCTCAGAGCACCATCGACCACGATGCGCTCGCCAGCGCGCAGGCCCTTGCTGATAAACCAGTCTTCACCTTGCCACTCGCCGACTTCGACGACCCGTTGCTCGGGCTTATTCTCGGTATTGACGACCCAGACGAAGTGGCTCTTCGCGCCCTCCAGCACCGCCTTCTGGGGCACCAGGATAGCGTTTGGCCGGGTTGCGCCTTTGGCCAATGCGCGCACGAACTGGCCAGGGCGGAGCAGGCCCTTCGGGTTCGCGAGCACCGCCCGGACGAGAAAGGTACCGGTTTCCTGGCTGTATGAAGGCGCCAGGAAATTCACCTTGCCGCGTTCGGGCACCACGGTGCCGTCAGCCAACACTACTTCTACGATGAAATCGCTGCGAGGTGGGAATATCAGGCGTCCGGCAGCAATTTCGTCACGGTATTTCAGGGTTTCGTTTTCCGAAAGACTGAAGTTGACGTACATCGGGTCCATTTGTGAAACGGATGTCAGCAGTCCTGATTCGCCGGGCGTGACGTAGCTGCCTTCCTGTTTCCTGGCATCGCTCGAAAGACCGTTGAGGGGCGAGGTGATGGTGGTGTAACTCAGATTCAGTTGCGCCGTGCGCACGAAGCCTTCGGTGGCGAGTACGGCTGCCTTGCTCTCACGCTCCGCGCCGACGGCGTTGTCCAGGTCCATCTTGCTGACCGCGTTCTGCGCGGCCAGCGGCCGGACGCGGGCGAGGGTGGCCTTGGCCACTTCCCAGCGTGCTTGTTGCTGGGCCAGTTGCCCCTGAGCCGATGCCAACGCTGCCTCAAACGGTTTTCGGTCCATCTGAAACAGGATTTGCCCGGCTTTCACCACTTCGCCTTCGGTGTACAGCCGCCTATCGAGGAACCCCGCGACGCGCGCGCGTATTTCCACTTCGCGAGAACTCTGGGTTTGGGCAACGAACTCCAGGGTCACAGGCGTATCACGCGCGGTCACCGTCATGACGGTGACGCTAGGTGCTTGGCGAGCCGGGGAAACAGGCTCTTTTCCGCAGCCACCCATTAGGCTCGAAAGCCCCACGAGAAGCGCAACCGGTACACCAACACGCTGCCTGACAACAAATGCTTTGATGCCCATGTCGACGCTCCGTCGCGCTATCCCCGAACAGAGCGTAGTCACGATATCTGTGCAGCGCGAACCCGCAAGCAAAGACGGCTTCGATCGCCATGCCGACCGCGTGACCGAACGCTGTCACGGACTGTTAAGTTATTGAGAAAACCGTGATGACGGGCCGCGGTAAACGCGTCGCCGTCTCGCAGACTGCGTCTCCCACCGACCTACGGGAGGCGCAGCCGAGGAAGATTTTGATCGATGAGTGTCTGCACGACTTCCACCGAGCCATTGATAGCAAACTGTGCGCCCATGCATACAAGCAAGAAGCCCATCAAGCGTGAAATCGCATCAATGCCCGAGGCGCCAGTGACCCGCATGATGATTCCTGACCCTCTCAAACATAACCAGAGGATAAGGGCGGTGAAGAGAAAAATCAGTGGAGGCGCTGTGACCAATACCCAGGCTGGAAAAGACGTGCTGTTTTTAATCGTCGCTGAAGCGCTGATGATCATCGCGATTGTCCCAGGGCCGGCAGTGCTGGGCATGGCTAGCGGGATGAAGGCAAAGTTGGCGGTCTCCGGCGTGCCGTTGCTGGAGGTCGGGGTCGAAGGTTGCGAAGGCGGCGGAAAAAGCATCTTCAAGCCCATCACAATAAGTATCCCGCCACCGGCCATCCGCAAGCCGGGTATGGAGATACTGAAAACTTTCATGATGAACTCACCGATGTAGTAGGTGAGCGCCATGATAAGAAATACATAAAATGATGTCAGGAACGCCTGTTTGTTCTTTTCCCGCTGGTTGAGTCCTTTGCTTAAAGCGAGGAACAGCGCCACGGTGGTCGGCGGGTTGGTCAGCGGCAGAAGAGCCAGCAGCCCAAGTGCAATGGCGTTGACTAGATCTGCCATGTCGAAACCTCTCTGGGCGCGAAACCCTGATAAAGCAGCGCGATGAGCCTGGAAAATGAGGGTAGACCAGTCTCAGCAGGATTGTTCGACGCCGAGTAGCGTCGTCTCATGTGCGCCTCGGTTGGCGCGCCAGTACCACGCAAGCCAGCCAAGCGGTTCCCTATCCTGGGACGTGTAGATCCCACGGACCGTAACCATAACGCTTCACTTCGCCTCGCGCGCTAAGCACCACTCCCAGGAATAGCGATGCAGACTGCCTGCCGGGTATCCCATCTTCAGACTCCATTAAGAAACGAGTTCGATACTCCTCCCCAACAACCCCTGGGGAGACTGTCGGCTCATGCCCGATTTCAATTGGAACATTCACTTGCCACTGGCCTTCGGCGGCGTTGGCCAACCGCTCCGCCATTTGCACCGGGGACTGCCGGCGCACCCCCGGCGCGCTGAGTTCGAAGCGTTTATCCAGCAACGTTTTCGCCAGGTCCACGGTGCTGATATCCGGCATTTCATGCCCGAGCTGTTCGGACTCGATGATGCGCACGGCACGCTCTGCGCCGTGGCAGGGGTGCGCCGCGCCGCCCAGGGGGCGCTGTTTCTCGAGCGTTATCTGGATGAGCCCATCGACCCTTTGATCAGCGCCGCGGCGGACCGCCCGGTGGACCGTGCCGGCATCGTCGAGGTGGGCAACCTGGCCGCTTGCGACACCGGCAGCGCCCGGTTGAGCATCATCGCGATCACTTATCTGCTGGCCATGGGCGGTCTGGAGTGGGTCGCGTTCACCGGCAATATCGGCCTGGTCAACAGCTTTCATCGCCTGGGCCTCAAACCCGTCACCTTGTGTCCCGCCGATCCGCAACGCCTCGGTGAGGAGCGCCACCTCTGGGGCCGCTATTACGAAAGCCAGCCGTGGATCCACGTCGGAAACATTCGTGCCGGTTTCATCCATCTGCGCAATACCGGCCTGTTCAGTCGGCTGGGGTTGCCAACGAATCTGGGAGAAGCCTGCGATGTCGCCTGAAATGCAGCGGTTCAAGGAGACGTTGCGCGGGCATGCGCAGCGGCGGGGGCATGCCATTGCGTTGTGGGGCGATGGTTCGCAGCTCGACTACGCAACGCTGTATTCGGAAGTGGTGTACCGCCAGCAGCGTCTGCGCGAGGAAAACGTCCAGGTCGTCGCCCTGGCCCTGGACAATGGCATCGACGCCATCCTCTGGGATCTGGCGGCGCTGTTCGAAGGCCTGACTTGCGTCTACCTGCCAGGTTTTTTCAGCCAGGCTCAACGTCGCCATTGCCTGGAGCAGAGCCAGGCCGAGCGAGTGATCGCCGAGCCGGCGTTCGACGCCGAACTGCGAGCCGCCGGATACCAGCACAGCGGCGAATTCTGGCGGCGGCATTTCGACGGCCCGAGTCGTTTGCCGGCGGGCACTGCCAAGTTGACATTCACTTCTGGTACCACCGGCACGCCTAAAGGTGTTTGTCTAAGCGCTGAAAGTCTTTTGCGTGTGGCCCGCGAGCTTGAACAGGCCAGTCGGCCAGTTGAGGCCAGGCATCACCTGGCGTTGCTGCCAATGGCCGTTCTCCTGGAGAACCTTGGCTGTTATGCCGCGCTCTATGCCGGTGCAATGCTGAGCCTGCCCAGCCAGAAGAACCTGGGCATCCAGGGCGCCAGCGGGGTCGACCCTGCACGGTTGCTGGGATGCCTGGCCGAGCGCCGGGCGCATAGCCTGATCCTTGTGCCGCAACTGCTATTGATGCTGGTCACGGCCGCTGAAAGGAAGATGTTCAACCCGCACACCGTCCGCTTTGCCGCCGTTGGCGGTGCACGGGTGTCCCACGATTTGTTGCAACGGGCCCTGCGTTTGGGGCTGCCTGTGTTCGAAGGCTACGGATTGTCGGAATGCGCCTCGGTGGTGTGCCTCAATCGCCCCGAAGCACATCGCGCCGGCAGTGTCGGCCAGCCGCTGCCCCATGTGCAGGTGCGCCTGGCCGAGGACGGCGAAGTCCTGGTCAAGGGTTCGACCTTGCTTGGTTATCTGGGTGACCCCCCGCACACCGGCGAATGGTGGCCCAGCGGCGACCTGGGCGATTTCGATGAAGACGGTTTCCTTTACCTGCGCGGTCGCAAGAAGCACCAGTTCGTGACCAGTTTCGGGCGCAACGTGAACCCCGAATGGGTTGAAGCCGAACTCACCCAGGGCGGTGACATCGCCCAGGCCTTCGTTTATGGCGAAGCCATGCCTCACAACCATGCGTTGCTTTGGCCCACCCGCGCCGACTGCACGGATCAAGCGCTGGAACTGGCCGTCGACAAGGCCAACGACTTGCTGCCCGATTACGCACGTGTCCACCGCTGGACACGTCTGGATCAACCTTTCACCGCGGCCAACGGCCTGCTCACCGCCAACGGCCGTCCGCGCCGCGAGGCCATTGTCGAGCAGTACCGGACGCTGCTCACCGATCCCGTTCTGTCCGAGGAATCACCATCATGAGTTTTTTCGACACCTTGCAGGAAGCGACACATCACGAACGCCAGACGCTGTTCAACCTGCCGATCATCCGTGACGCCCTCGAAGGCCAGGTCAGCCTGGAAAGCTACCGCAGCTTTCTGATCCAGGCTTACTACCATGTCCGCCACACCGTACCGTTGATGATGGCGTGCGGGGCGCGCCTGCCGACGCGCCTGGAATGGCTGCGCAAAGCCGTGTGCGAGTACATCGACGAAGAATACGGCCATGAGCAATGGGTGCTCGATGACATCGCCGCCTGCGGTGGTGACAAGGACACGGTGCGCAACGGCCAACCGTCGTTGTCCATCGAGCTGATGGTCAGTTACCTCTACGATTTGATCGCCCGAGGCAATCCGGTCGGCCTGTTTGGCATGGTAAACGTGCTCGAAGGCACCAGCATTGCGTTGGCAACCCACGCTGCCGACAGTATTCGCCAACACCTGGAACTGCCGACGAGCGCGTTCAGCTACCTCAGCTCCCACGGTTCCCTCGATATCGAGCACATGCAGACTTATCGCGCCCTGATGAACAGGCTGGACGATCCGGCCGACCAGGCGGCGGTGATCCACGCCTCCAAGGTGGTGTACCGGTTGTACACCGACATGTTCCGGGGCCTGCCTCGCAATGGGGCGCCAGAACATGCGCCTGTGTGACGCGCGTGTCGTGCTGACCGGGGCCAGCGGTGGGATCGGCCTGGCCATCGCTACCGCCCTGTGCGCCAGCGGGGCACGTGTGTTGGCCGTGGCGAGGCATCGTGAGGCCTTGCAGCCGCTGATCGAACGCTACCCCCAGCACGTGTGCTGGGTGGGTGCTGACCTGACTTTTCTGGCTGATCGACGCAAGGTGCTGGCCGCCGCCGAAGCCATTGGCGGCATCAACTTGCTGGTCAATGCCGCCGGTATGAATCACTTCGCCATGCTCGAACAACTCGATGACAGCGAGATCAATGCCATGCTGGCGCTGAACATCAGCGCGCCGATCTGCCTGACCAAACTGCTCTTGCCGCTGCTCAAGCAAGCTGAAAACGCGATGGTGGTCAACGTCGGTTCGACTTATGGATCGATCGGCTACCCGGGGTATGCCAGCTATTGCGCCAGCAAGTTTGCCTTGCGCGGTTTTTCCGAAGCCTTGCGCCGGGAGCTGGCCGATACCCACGTCGGCGTGCTCTATGTAGCGCCACGAGCGACCCGCACCTCGATGAACAGCCCGGCCGCCGACGCACTCAATCGTGCGCTCAAGGCCAACGTAGACGACCCGCAAACCGTCGCGTCGGCGGTGATCCACGCGATCATCGGCGACCGTCGAGAGTTGTACCTGGGCTGGCCAGAGCGCTTTTTCGTCGGCCTCAACAGCCTGTTGCCCAACCTGGTGGACCGTGGCCTGCGCAAGCAACTGCCGCTGGTCCGTCGTCTCAGTCACAAACCCGAAAACGAGCACCCCAAGCCATGAAAAGAATCTTTGCCTGCCTGTTGATTGGCGCCCTCAGCCAAGGCGCCTGGGCGCTGGATGCGGCTGACCAGCAACGTCTCAGCGACATCCAGCACAATTGGGCCCACATCCAGTATGAATTGCCCGAAGGCCAACGCGCCGATGCCTTCGAAAAGCTCGCTGCCCAGACTTCGGCATTCAAGCAGGAGCGCCAATCGGTGGCCGAAGCATGGATCTGGTCCGGCATCGTCAACAGCAGCTGGGCCGGGGCCAAGGGTGGGATTGGTGCGCTGGGCAAGGTCAAGGATGCCAGGAGCGACCTGGAAAAAGCCCTGGCCCTGGACCCCAAGGCCCTGCAAGGTTCGGCCTACACCAGCCTCGGCGCACTTTATGACCGGGTGCCCGGCTGGCCTCTGGGTTTCGGTGATTCAGACAAGGCCGAGCAAATGCTCACACAAGCCTTGCAACTCAACCCTGATGGCATCGATAGCCTGTACTTTTGGGGGGATCACCTCTACCGTCAGAAACGTTACAACGAAGCCAAGGCAGCGCTGCAAAAAGCCTTGAAGGCTGCCCCGCGGGTGGGCCGGGAAGCGGCCGATGCCGGTCGCCGCAAGGAGATCGACGCTTTACTCGTGCAAGTGAACAAGCAACTGAACTGACCGGAGCGCGCGTGCGTTTATTACTGATCGAAGATGATGTGGCCTTGGGCGAAGGCATCCGTCAGGCACTGGTCCGCGAAGGCTATACCGTCGACTGGGTCCAGGACGGCAGCAGCGCCCTGCATTCGTTGCTCAGTGAAACGTTCGACCTGGCGGTGCTGGACCTTGGCTTGCCCCGCATGGACGGATTGCAGGTGCTGCGTCGCTTGCGCGACAGCGGCTCCAACCTGCCGGTCTTGATCCTCACCGCGCGGGACGCGACTGAGGATCGCATTGCCGGGTTGGACGCCGGTGCCGATGACTACCTGATCAAACCCTTCGACCTGGCGGAACTCAAGGCCCGGCTACGGGCCTTGTTGCGCCGCAGCGCCGGCCGCGGCCAGGTGTTGATCGAACATGCCGGCATCAGCCTGAACCCTGGCACCCAGCAAGTCAGCTACCAGGGCAAGCCGGTTGCCTTGACCCCCAAGGAGTATCAATTGCTTCATGAACTGCTCTCGCCGCCGGGCCGGGTCATGACCCGCGACCATCTGATGCAGCTGCTCTACGGTTGGAGCGAAGAGGCCGAGAGCAATACGCTGGAAGTGCACATCCATCACTTGCGCAAGAAATTCTCCAGCGACCTGATCCGTACCATTCGAGGTGTCGGTTACCTGGTGGAGGAGCGCCGATGAGTTCGATCCGGCGGCGTACCCTCACGTTGATTCTCGGCCTGCTGTTCCTTGGCCTGTTGATCATCACCGTGTTCAACCTGCATGACAGCAACCACGAAATTGCCGAGGTCTACGACGCCCAGTTGGCGCAAAACGCTCGCCTGTTACAGGGCGTCATGCGCATGCCGATGGCGAGCAGGGAGCACGCCGAGCTGTACCAGGCGTTCAACTCGACGCTGGGCCAGGCAGAGCCGAAAGTCGATGGTCATCCGTACGAAAGCAAGATTGCGTTTCAGGTCTGGAATTCACAGGGAGCGGTGTTGGTTCATACGGCCAGCGCCCCGTCGTTCACCGCGCCGCCAGTGGCGCCCGGTTTCAGTGACGTCGTGGATCAGAGGGGCCGCAAGTGGCGGGCGTTCGTCCTCGACGATGAACAATACGGCTTGAAGATCTGGGTCGGTGAGCGCGACGACGTGCGGGCCGACCTGGTGGATCGCATTGTTCGTCACACCGTAGTGCCCAACCTGATTGGCAGCATGATACTGGCTGCGGTCATCTGGCTGGCCATCGGCTGGGGCCTAAAGCCTCTGGTCGATATGGCGGCCAAGTTGCGCGCAAGGCATCCCGGCTCCCTGGAGCCTTTGCAGTTGATGCCGCTCCCTACGGAGCTTGAGCCCATGCAGGCGGCGCTCAACCGTGTGTTGGCGCAGATCCAGGAAGTCATGGGGCGCGAGCGGCGTTTCATCGCCGACGCTGCCCACGAAATGCGTACGCCGTTGGCGGTGCTGCGGGTGCATGCGCAGAACTTGATGGAGGCGGGGAGTGAGCAAAGTCGTCGCGAGTCCCTGGAGCATCTGCTCGCCGGTGTCGATCGCACCACGCGCCTGGTCAATCAGTTGCTGACCATGGCACGGCTTGAACCGCAGGTGGCTGCCGAAGCGCCGGCACTTATCGACCTGGCCGCCACGGTTCGCGCGAGCCTGGTACAGATGACGCCCTGGTTGTTGAGCAAAGGACTCGAGCCGGTGCTGGACGTCAGCGATGATATAGGCCTGGTTCGAATCGATCCCGTGGCCATCGATATTGCCTTGAACAACCTGGTGACCAACGCCGCCAATTTTTCCCCTGCCAATGGCACGATCACCGTACGGCTGCTTCGCAAAGGCGACCACTGCGAACTCTCCGTCGAAGACCAGGGACCAGGCATCGACGAGGCCGAGCGTGAGCGGCTATTCGAACGTTTCTACAGCCGTGGCAATGACCAGGGCGCGGGGTTGGGCCTGACCATCGTGCGCGCTATCGCTGATCGTCTGGGGGGGCAGGTCCGTTTGGCGAATCGTCCCGAAGGCGGGTTATGCGCGACCTTGGAAATGAGCGGCGCCCAGGCTTGCCAAGGCTCTGCCAAGGCGCGTTCAAGCCGAGCCTGAGCTGCCGAGAAACGTCGCGATTTCGCTGGCCGTACTGCGTGCCGTGCGTGTGACGCCGATCAATGTGGCAGAGGCTGAACCTGTCCACTCGCCGTAGCCCACCAGCCACAGCCTGGGTTCTCGGACGGAGCGGGTGCCTTGCACGTCGACGCGGCCTTCGTCATTGATGACGCCCAAGGTGGCCAAGTGGGCCAGCGCGGGCTTGAAGCCGGTGCACCAGATCACCACATCCACCGTTGATTCATGGCCGTCGGGCCAGACCACGCCGTTGCCGGTAAAGCGCACGAATGGCCGGACCGACTGCAGGACGTTGCGTTTACGGGCCTCGACCACTGGCGGTACCATGACGATGTCACCCAATCCGCCCACGGGCTGGTCGATGACACGGCCTTCCTGCTGGGCTTTCCAGCGTTCGGTGGCGCGCTCGAACAACACGCGGCCGTCGACCTCGTCGGGAAGGAACAGCGGCTCGACGGGCGTGACCCAAGTGGTCTCGGCGACTTTCGACACCTCGGCCAGAATCTGCGCTCCTGAATTACCGCCGCCCACCACCAGGACTTTCTTGCCGGCGAAAGGGGAGGCCTCGACATAGTCTGCCGAATGCAGTTGCTGGCCGGTAAACAACGCCGCGCCGGGATAGTCAGGGATGTAGGGGTTGCTCCAGGTGCCCGTTGCGCTGATCACGACCCGGGCGTCCCATTGCCGGTCCTGAGCATGGACGCGCATGCCCGTTTCGGTCCGCTCTACACGAGTGACCTGCACGGGTCGCACCATGGGAAATTCATAGCGCTGCTCATAGTGCTTGAGGTAATCGATCACATGGTCTCGCGAAGGATAGCCCTCCTGTGCGGGTGGCATCATCCAGCCGGGGATCGAGCTCCAGGTTGCCGGTGAAAACAGTCGCAGCGAATTCCAGCCATGGCGCCAGGCACCTCCGGGTTCTTCCTGGGCGTCGAGAATGACGAACGAGAGGGGCGTGCGCCGCAGGAAATAGGCCACTGCCAGGCCCGCCTGGCCCCCACCGATGATGACCACATCATACGTATCGGGCTGTGGGCAGGGCATGGCAGTGTCTCCTTGGGGCGAGGATGTCTGTTGCCAGACTCCGAGGGGGGCTTGCAGGGTGAATGGCCGTTCCAGGAGAAGGGCCGTAGCGTGCCTCAGCAACGTTTGCAGGTCTTGATGCCCAATAACGAATAGAGCGGGCAGAAGCGAAAGATACCAGTGGCCAATGGCACCAGGCCAATCCAGCCCCACGCACCGATCAGGCCCGTCAGGCTCAGGATGATGAGAACAAGCCCCGCGGCAATACGTGCGCCCCGGTCAATGGTTCCAATGTTGGCTTTCATGGCAATCTCCCGATCAATGAACGCGCCGGGTTTCCAGCGCGGTGAACAACAACATGCCCGCCAACATGGCCAGCATGAACACGAAGGCTTGCCAGTGTCCGGTCAGCAGGATGGCCACGGCGGGGCCAGGGCAGATACCGGCGATGCCCCAGCCGATACCAAATACCAGGCTGCCACCGATCAGGCGTGGGTCCAGTTCACGCTTGACCGGCAATTGCATGGGGTTGCCCAGCAGCGCATGAGTCTGTTGGCGCGCCCAGGCCAGCGGGACAATAGCGGTGCCGATCGCCCCGATCATCACCAGCGCCAGGGATGGATCCCAAATGCCGGCCAGATCCAGGAAGCCCAATACTTTTTTCGGGTTGGCCATGCCTGCCAGGAGCAGCCCTAGGCCAAAGAGCAGCCCGGCGATGAATGCCGTCAGTTTGCGCATGTTCAAACTCCCATCACGTGACGCAGGACAAATACCGTGACGAAACCGCTGAGCATGAAACACGCCGTGGCAACCATCGAGCGTGGCGACAGGCGCGATAGACCGCACACGCCATGGCCGCTGGTGCAGCCCGAACCGTAACGAGTGCCGACACCCACCAACAGGCCCGCGACGATGAGGCCGAACCAGCCACTCTGGAACTCGATCGGCGGCAAGGTTGCAAACACGCCCCATAACAGCGGCGCGACAAGCAGGCCGAGGAGAAACAGCGCCTTCTCTCCCAACCCTTCGCTGCCGCGCTGCAGCAGGCTGCCGATCAGCCCGCTGATGCCGGCGATCCGGCCATTGGCGACGACGAATAGGCTGGCAGCCAGGCCAATCAACATGCCGCCGGCCAGGGATGACCACGGCGTAAAGTTGAGCCAGTCAAGATTCATCAGCGTTCTCCGATGCACAATCGTTGATATTCCACCAGGCGATTCAATCCAGGGCTTTTACCAGCAGCGCGACCGCCACCAGCGTGGACACAAGGGCGAAGCCTCTTTGCAGGTAGGGTTCCGGCAACCTCGCAGCCACCAGGCGCCCGCCGAGCATGCCGACGATGGCCCCCATGGAAAAGGGTAGCGCTATCGGCCATTGCAGGTGGCCCATCGCCGAACTTGCCAGCACGCCTGCCAGCGAAACCAAAGCGATGACGGTCAGCGACGTGGCGAGCACCGATTGCGTGGTCAAATTGGTGTACCGCTGGAGCGCCGGAACCATGACGAAACCACCGCCCACTCCGAGCAGCCCGGAAAGCACCCCGGCGATCATGCCCGAAGCCGTGAGCGCCCACGCGCAAGGGCCGGTCCAGTTCAGCTTGCCGCGATTTTCGTCCAGGACACAGGGCGGCGGTTTGCGTGGGGTGGAAGCCTTTGCCCCGACACGAGAGTGCAGTGTTTTTTGCAATGCCCGAAACGCCACGTACATCAGCAACAAGGCAAACAGGATCGTCAACGGACGGTTGGGTGTGCGCTGCGCCAGCCAAAGGCCCAGCGGCGAGCAGATGACCCCCGCACTGGCCGTCAGCAGTGCGGCCTTGTAGCGCACGATGCCGTTGCGCAGGCCCATCACGGCGCCCACGGTGGCGGCCAGGCCCACCGCCAGCAAACCAATGGGGCCGGCTTCGGCCATGCTCAAGCCCACGCCAAAAACCAGGAACGGGACGGCGAGTATGCCGCCGCCGGCCCCGGTCAGCGCCAGAATCACGCCCACCGCAAAGCCCAGTAGCAGGACGGCAATCATCTCGGTCTCCTGGAGCAGAGGTTTGATTTCATAGGTCGGCCAGCTCAGGCTTCGCCAGCCATTCACGGCCCTTGAGCATGCCTTTCCAATACAGCGGCGGAAGAATCCGCTCTTTGAGTAGCCAGGCGAGTCTCGAAGGCCGAGTACCGTCGATCAGCCAGGACGGGAAGCTGGGGGCAAGCTTGCCGCCATAGGTGAATTCAGCCAGAACGACCTTGCCCCGTTCCACGGTCAGCGGGCAGGAACCGTAGCCGTCGTAATGGGCGCTGCCCTTGGCCTTGCCCATGGCCGCCAGCACATTATGGGCGACCACGGGTGCCTGCTTGCGCGCCGCCGCGGCGGTTTTGGCGTTGCCGGTGTTGGTCGCATCGCCCAGTGCGTGAATATTCGCCCAGGTTTTATGCCGCAAGCTGTCGGGGTCGACATCGATCCAGCCCGCTCCGTCGGCCAGAGGGCTTACGCGGATAAAATCCGGCGCCACCTGAGGGGGCACGACATGCAGCAGGTCGAAGTCGTGCGTCACCAGGTGCGTACTGCCATCGGCCTTGACGCACCTGAAGGTCGCCGTTTGTGCCGGTCCATCGACCGACGTCAGCGTACTCCCGAAATTCAGGTCGATCCCATAGGCGCGCACGTATTCCATCAGGGCCGGGACGTAGTCGGGGACGCCGAACAAGACCGCCCCGGCGCTGCAGAAGTCGATCTCGATATCGCTGAGTACTCCTTGGCGTCGCCAGTGGTCGGCGCACAGGTACATCGCCTTTTGAGGGGCTCCGGCGCATTTGATCGGCATGGGGGGCTGGGTGAAGATGGCCCGGCCACTGCGCAGTTGCTGCACCTGTTCCCAGGTGTAGGGGGCCAGGTGGTACAGATAGTTCGAAGTGACGCCGTTACGCCCCAGTGTCTGCGGCAAGCCTTCAACGGCATGCCAATCCAGTTTCAGTCCGGGGCATACGATCAATTGCTCGTAGCGGACCACCCGGCATCCATCGAGAATGACGGCGTCGTTTTCAGGCTCGAAAGCCGCGACAGCCGCTTTTATCCAATGCACGCCCCGGGGGATGGTCGTGCCCATCGTGTGGGCGGTTTGGTGCGCCTCGAACACGCCGCCGCCGACGAGCGTCCAGCCGGGTTGGTAATAATGCACATCCGCCGGATCGATGATGGCAATGTCCAGCCCTGGCTCGCGTGCCAATAGACTGGAAGCCGCGGCGATGCCCGCCGCGCCGCCGCCGACAATCACCACCGCATGACGAGCCTCGGCCACGCCGACAGGGGTGCGTCCGTCGTTGGCAATTCTGCGAATGACACCTTTCATGTCGAAACCGGCTTTGCTGGCGGCTTCGACAATCTGTGGCAAGGGCTGCTGGCCGGCCTGGGACAATGCCCACATCGTCGTCGAGCGCATGCCGGAGCGGCAATACGCCAACACGGGCTTGGGCAAGGACTCGAGTAATTTACCGAAGGCAACGCCCTGGTCATCGGTCACCTTGCCGGACTCTGCGGCAAGATAGTGCGCCTCGATGCCCATGGCTTGCGCCGCACGCTGGATGTCGGCGAACAAAGGTTGATCGCTGCCTTCACCATCGGGGCGGTTGCAGATGACGGCGCGAAAGCCGCTGGTTTTGATCTCACTCATTTGCTCGGGGTGAATCTGCCCTGAGATCGAGAGGCCGGACGCAAGGTGGCGGATGTCCATGACTGTCTCCGTGATGACGGTTTTTTCTTATAGGGGCGGGTGTTGTCAGAGCCGATTGAGCGGAATTTTCAGGTAGCACGTGCCGTTCGATTCCGGCTCCGGAAAATGCCCGGCCCGCATGTTGACCTGGACCGACGGCAGGATGAGCGTTGGCATGTCCAGCGAGGCGTCGCGCTGGGTGCGCATCGCCACGAATGCTTCTTCGCTGACGCCGTTACGGACGTGGACATTGTCGGCACGTTGTTCCGCGACGGTGCTGGAAAATTGGACCTCGCGGCCGCCGGGTTGGTAATCGTGACAGGTGTAGAGGAGGGTGTTGGCCGGCAGGCTCAACACCTTGTTGATGGATCGGAACAAAGTGTGCGCATTGCCACCGGGGAAGTCACACCGTGCGGTGCCGTAGTCAGGCATGAACAAGGTGTCGCCAACGAATGCGGCCGTTTCCTGACCTTCGCTGATGACATAGGTCATGCAGGCGGGCGTATGGCCCGGTGTGTGGAGCGCACGGCATTGCAATGTGCCGAGCGTAAACGTCTCGTCGTTGACGAACAGATGGTCGAACTGGCTGCCATCGCGGGGCATCTCTCCACCGACGTTGAACAGCGAGCCAAAGGCAGCTTGTACCGTCGCAATCTGGCTGCCGATCCCTATTTTGCCGCCGAGTTTTTCCTTCAGGTACGGCGCGGCGCTGAGGTGGTCGGCATGGACGTGGGTTTCAAGGATCCATTCAACCTTCGCCTCCAGTTCGATCGTCCTGGCCACCAGCTTGTCGGCCGAGGTGGTGGTGGTTCGCCCTGATTTAGGGTCGTAATCCAGGACGCTGTCGATCAACGCGCACTGGCGGGTCGCTTCGTCCAGCACCAGATAGCTGACAGTGTGGGTCTGCGGGTCGAAAAATCCTTCGACGTGCGGTTTTATGCTCATGAACGGTCTCCTTCGGGGCGCTCGGCCGCTTGAAGGACAGACACAGCAAGAAGGTTGCCATGTCGATTCCGGGAGCGATATTAATGCGTAACGCTATGATTTTGTTCATTAAAAACCATGGATGCCGGCAACGCACGTCACGATCTCCAGACAATTTCACTGCCAATGGCAGCGTTTGTTGGCATAGTGGCAGTGCCACCTTTGCTGGACGCATTCACTGGAGCCGTGATGACCCACAGCCTGCCGCCCACCCATGACCCGCTTCCACATCCAGACCAGGTGCAATCTTTGGTCTCGTTTCTGGAACACGAGCCCCAGCCGATGATCGTCCTCGATCCGGATTACAACATCCTGGCAGCGAACACCGCTTACCTGCGTCAGTTCGGCAGCGCCGACAAACCGTTCATTGGCCATAAGTGTTATCGCATTTCCCACCACTACGATGTGCCCTGTGACCAGGCCGGCGAGAACTGTCCGATGAAAAAGGCCAGGGAAATGCGCAGTCCAGATAGAGTCTTGCACATCCACCACACCCCGCGCGGGCCGGAACATGTCGATGTGGAGTTGCGCCCGATCCTCAATGAGCATGGCGCCATCACCGCTTATGTGGAGCGTCTGACCCTGGTGCGCAGCGCCTCGGCCCGGCCCAGTAATGAGGGGCTGGTGGGCAGCTCGCCAGCCTTTAACCAGGCACTGGCGGAACTGCAGCGGGTGGCGCCCTCGATGTTGCCGGTCCTGCTGCTGGGAGAATCCGGCACCGGCAAGGAGCTGTTTGCCCGCGCCGTCCACGAAACCAGTGAGCGGGCCGCGGGGCCTTTTGTCGTGGTCGATTGCTCCGGGTTGACCGAAACCTTGTTCGAAAGCGAACTGTTCGGCCACGAGAAAGGGGCCTTTACTGGCGCCTCCATGCGCAAGGCAGGCCTGGTGGAGACAGCCCAGGGCGGTACGCTGTTTCTCGATGAGATAGGCGACGTTCCCCTGGCCATGCAGGTGAAGCTGTTGCGATTGATTGAATCTGGGACCTATCGCCGTGTCGGCAGCGTGGAAACCCTGCACGCCGATTTCCGGCTGGTGGCCGCGACCCATAAGCCGTTGGAAAAGATGGTGGAGAAGGGCGAGTTCAGGCAGGACTTGTACTACCGCATCAGCGTTTTCCCTATCCATTTACCGCCCTTGCGTCATCGCCTTGAAGACATCGGCTTGCTGGTGGATTCATTCCTGCAACGCTCCGGCATTGGTAAGCGTCGCCTGACCATCGATCCCGGGGCGCTGCTGCAATTGCAGCGGTTTGCCTGGCCGGGCAATATCCGCGAGCTGCGCAATGTCCTGGAGAGAGCCGCGCTGTTTGCCGACGACGGCGTCATCCATTCCTTGCATCTGCCGCCGATTCCGACGTCGTTGTTACTTCCGGCCTTGACGCCTGGGCACGATAGCAAGGACCTGGAACAAGTCGTGGCCACGTTCAAGGGCACCCGCAGCGAACTGGCCAGACACTTGGGTGTGAGTGAACGCACGTTATACCGGCGGTTGAAGGAACAAGGCTTGGCCTGAGAGCCATCGGCCTCGACTGCCAATGACTGCCAACCTCTGGCAGTTTGGCAGCCTCTACTCTCTCCAAACCAGGCGATGAGCTTCGGTGCCTATCGCTAATCCATTGTTCTATAAGCATAAAAAATGAATAAAGGCATTGGCATGAGCCGTGCTAATGCTTGCCCCATGACTATTTCCGATAAACGACTGCGTCGCCATCTGCTCACAGCAGTGCTGATCAAACTGGTCGTGCTGACCGTGCTGTGGTGGCTGTTCATCAAGGATTCGCGCGTCAGCGTCGACTCGAACACCATCAGTGACAGGTTCGGCGTACCCACCTCGGCTCAAGGGGCAAGCAAGTGATTTCAGAACAACTGGTGGATTTGTCACGGCTGCAATTCGCAGCCACTGCGCTGTACCACTTTCTGTTTGTGCCGCTCACCGTGGGGATGGTGTGGCTGCTGGTCATCATGGAAAGCGTCTACGTGATGACCGGCAATGTCATCTGGAAAGACATGACTCGCTTCTGGGGCAAATTGTTCGGTATCAACTTTGCGTTGGGCGTGACCACCGGCATCACCTTGGAGTTTCAGTTCGGCACCAACTGGGCGTACTACTCGCACTACGTCGGGGACATCTTCGGTGCTCCGCTGGCCATCGAGGGCCTGATGGCGTTCTTTCTTGAATCGACCATGATCGGGTTGTTCTTTTTCGGTTGGGATCGCCTGAAGAAAGAACATCATTTGCTGGTCACGCTGCTGATGGCCATTGGCACAAACCTGTCGGCGCTGTGGATTCTGATCGCCAATGGCTGGATGCAGAACCCGGTGGGCTCGGAATTCAGTTACATCACCATGCGCATGGAAATGGTGGATTTCTGGGCCGTGGTCTTCAACCCGGTGGCGCAGGCCAAGTTTGTCCACACGGTGTCTGCAGGCTATGTCACCGGCTCGATGTTTGTGTTGTCGATTTCCAGTTGGTACTTGCTCAAGGGACGTGATGTCGAGTTCGCCAAGCGCAGTTTTCGGGTGGCGGCCGCCTTCGGCCTGGCCTCGGTGCTGAGTGTCATCGTGCTGGGGGATGAGTCGGGTTACACGGTGGGCGAGGCGCAGCAAACCAAGCTGGCGGCCATGGAGGCCATGTGGGAAACCAAACCGGCGCCGGCGGGCTTGACCCTGGTGGCCAGCATCAATGAAGCCGAATCCAGGAATAACTGGGAACTCGATGTGCCGTGGATGATGGGCTTGATCGGCACGCGCTCCGTCAGCAAGCAGATTCCGGGCATCCATGACATCAAGGCAAAAAACCGCGCACGTATTTTGTGGGGCATTACTGCCGTCAATGCGCTTGAAGCGCTGCGCGCCGATCGCACCGATAAGGCCGCGTTCGATACCTTCGAAGCGTACAAGGCCGATCTGGGCTTTGGCCTGCTGCTTAAAAAGTACGTCGAGGATGTCAACCTGGCCACGCCGGCCATCATCGACAAGGCAGTGAACGATACCGTACCGCGCGTGACTCCGATGTTCTGGGGATTCCGGATCATGGTGGGCCTGGGCTTTGCCATGCTCGTGCTTTTCGGGCTGGCCTTCTGGAGCACCTTGAAGTCGAGCGGCGCACATCCCCGCGGGTTGTTGCGCTGTGCACTTTTGATGCTGCCTGCGCCATGGCTCGCCTGTGAACTGGGCTGGTTCGTGGCCGAGTACGGCCGCCAACCCTGGACCATCTACGGTGTGTTGCCGACCCACATGAGCGTTTCCACCCTCAGCGTCGATAACCTGTACGGCTCCCTGGCTGGGTTCGTGGTTTTCTACACGGTGCTGCTGGCGGTGGAAATGTTCCTGATGGTCAAGTTCGCCCGCCAGGGGCCTGGCAGCCTCGGTACCGGTCGTTATGTCCACGACGCCAAGTTGAAGGAGCTTCAGCATGCTTGATTACTTCACGCTCAAGATCATCTGGTGGGCGCTGGTCGGCGTCCTGCTCATAGGTTTCGCCATCATGGACGGCCACGACATGGGCGTCGGCACGCTGCTGCCGTTCGTGGGGCGCAATGACATGGAACGGCGTGTCGTGATCAACACCGTGGGGCCGCATTGGGATGGCAATCAGGTCTGGTTCATCACCGCCGGCGGCGCTTTGTTCGCTGCATGGCCGGTGGTCTATGCCACGGCGTTCAGCGGGTTTTACTGGGCGATGATCCTGGTGCTCTGGGCGTTGTTCTTCCGCCCGGTGGGTTTCGACTACCGCAGCAAGATCCACCATCCGGTATGGCGCAGTACCTGGGACTGGGGGCTTTTCGTGGGTGGGGCCGTGCCGCCGCTGGTGTTCGGCATCGCGTTTGGCAACTTATTGCAGGGCGTACCGTTTCACTTCAATGAATACCTGGTGTCAACGTACACCGGCAGCTTCTGGCAATTGCTCAACCCTTTCGCGCTGCTGACCGGTGTGGTCAGCAGCGCCATGATTACGCTGCAAGGTGGCGCATACCTGGCCCATCGCACCGAGGGCAGCATTCAGTCCCGGGCGATAAAAGGAGCGGTCGGCGCTGCCATCGTGCTGGTGTGTTCGTTTGTCGTAGCGGGCATCTGGCTGCAATGGATCGAGGGCTATCGCATCACCTCGCTCGTCGATACCGGTGGGTTGCCAGACATTCTCGGCAAGTCGGTCGTGAGGGAGGCGGGGGCCTGGATGGCCAACTATGGTCGCTATCCTTGGCTGTGGCTGCTACCGGCGCTTGGCCTGGCCGGCGCAGCCGCTGCGGCGCTGTTGCTGATGGGGCGGCGTACCCTTTGCGCGTTCGTCGCGTCATCGCTTGCGGTGGTGGGTGTCATCGGTACGGCAGGGGTATCGATGTTCCCCTTTGTCATGCCGTCGTCATCGATGCCGGCGGCCAGCCTGACCGTGTGGGACAGCGTTTCCAGTCACCTGAGCCTGGCCATCATGTTCTGGGCCACGTTGTTCTTCATGCCATTGATCGTGATCTATACCGCTTGGGCGTATCGCGTCATGCGCGGCAAGGTCACGGCCACCCAGATCAACGCCAACGAACATTCAGCCTACTAGTGTCGACATAGGAGTAACGCAATATGTGGTATTTCGCCTGGATGCTGGGAGTCGGTTTTGCACTGTTGCTGGCGATACTCAATGCAATGTGGGGTGAGAACGAGGCCGGTCGAGCCATGAGCGACCGTGACGAGGCGCAGCCATGACGCCGGATGTCGCCGAGGTCCAGCCCTCGTCACGGCTGCATCGGCTGAGCCTGGCCGTCGCGGTGACGATCATGTTGGCCTGTACGCTTTACCCCCCACTGATGACGGCGTCGGACGGAAGAGCCGACCATGCGCTGGCAACGGCATTGTTCATTGCCATGAGCGTGGCCTTTGTCAGAGGGGTGGGGTTCATTCCGCGCAGGCTTGTCTGGCGAAAGATGTTCTCGGGCTGGATCTGCCTGGCGGCGCTTGCGCTTGCCGGCGGGTTGAAACTCTTGCACTGAGGCTGATGACACGCCCGCGATGACTGCACGGTTGTCGAAAACCTCACCTGCCGACGCGGCAGGTGGGGTGGGCAGCACTTGGAGGTCAGGCGCGGCCCTGGGAGACAGGTCTATGGCGCTGGCGTACCCATGTTCTGCTGGTGCTGCATCATCTGCTCCATCATCATCTGTTGCATGCCCATGTACCGGTCCATCATGTACTGGTGCTGTTTCATCTGTTCAGGCGTCATTCGGGAATAGTGGCTACCCATCTGCTTCCAACCCATCATCGAGCCGTTGCCCTTCATGTGGCCGCCCATCATGCCGCCCCCGCAGCAGCCCATCATCCCGTTCATTCCCTGCATGCCTTGCTGCATCATGGCCTGGTGTTCTTGCATGAGTTTCTGGCGTTGCGCCGGGTCGGTGGTTTTTTTGGATCAAGCTCATTTGCTCCTGCATTTTCTTCAGGTTTTCCTGAGCCTTCGCCATATCCTGGTCAAATTTCTCAACGCTCGTGGACTGCGGCGTCGGTTGGGCAGCATCGGTGTCTTGTTGGGCAAACGTCAACGTGGGGAAAAGCACCGCGGTCAGGGCGAGGACGGCGAGTCTGGTTGCGTTCACGGTTCAGGTCCTTGCAGGGTGGGTGGGCAGGGGAGTGATCGTCACGGCTGACGATCGGGCTCGGTTAAACGCAGTCGAAGCTGTTTTTCAATCTCGATGAGGGCGAACAGCGCAATGCCCACGCCAATGACCAGCAATCCATCCATGAAGGGCACTGCTTGGGTTGCAAACACGGTCTGCAGCGGCGGGGCGTAGGTGATGGCGAACTGGGCGACGGTCACCACGGCGACAGTCACCCACACCACCTTGGTTCCGCGAATGGCTTGCCAAGTCAGCGACGTACCGTAGAGGTTGCGGATAAAGAACAGATGGAAAATTTCCATCACGACCAAGGTATTCACCGCCAGGGTGCGGGCCAGTTCGATGGGGTAGCCCCGCTCCAGGGCATAGGAAAAAATGCCGTACACCCCGCAGAGAAAAAGCACCGAGACAAACACCATATGCCAGACCAGCGCACCGCTTATCAGCGGCTCCTGCCTTGAGCGAGGCGGCCTGCGCAGGGTGTTGCCTTCAGTCGGTTCGAACGCCAGGGCGATGCCCAGGGTGATGGCGGTGATCAGGTTGATCCACAGGATCTGTATCGCCGTGACCGGTAACGTCAAGCCAAACAGCAGCGCAACGATCAGGGTCATTGTCTCGCCCGCGTTCGTCGGCAATGTCCAGCTCAGGACCTTCTTGATGTTGTCGTAGACCGTCCTTCCTTCACTTACAGCCGCGACGATCGAGGCAAAATTGTCGTCCGCCAGTACCACGTCCGCGGCTTCCTTGGCGGCCTCGCTGCCTTTGCCGCCCATGGCGATGCCGGCGTCTGCGCGTTTGAGGGCTGGCGCATCGTTGACGCCGTCGCCCGTCATCGCCACGGTCATGCCGTTCGATTGCAGCAGCATCACCAGCCTGAGTTTATGTTCAGGGCTGGTTCGGGCAAAGATGTTCACGCGCTTGAGCGACTCCTTGAGCGTCGCATCGTTCAGGCTGTCCAGATCCGCGCCGGTCAGTACTTCGTCCGGGTTGAGCAGACCGATCTGGCGCCCGATGGCAGAGGCGGTGCCGGCGTGGTCTCCGGTAATCATTTTTACTGCGATGCCTGCCGTCTGGCATTGTTTGATCGCCTGGATCGTCTCCGGGCGGGGCGGGTCGATCATCCCGACCAGGCCAAGCAGGGTCAGTGACCCTTGCACGTCGGCAAACTCCAGGATGACGTGTTCCGTCGGGACTGACCTGACGGCGAGCGCCAACACTCGCTGGCCTTTGCTGGCGATGAGATTGGCCTGCGCCTGCCAATAGTCGGCGTCGAGCGGGGCGGTAGTCCCGTCATTGCCCCGCTGTTGCTTGCACATGGCCAGAACCTGCTCCGGCGCGCCTTTGACATAAACAATCGCTTGCCGGTCATGGTTGTGATGCAGCGTCGCCATGAAGCGGTGTTTGGCGTCAAACGGAATGGCATCGGTGCGGACCCAGGTGCCTCGTTCTTCGTCGCCGTTGAGGCCGGCCTTGGCGCCAAACACCAGCAAGGCGCCTTCCATGGGATCGCCTTCGACTTTCCAGGTTTCTTCGTGCTGCCTCAACCTTGCGTCATTGCAAAGGCTGGCTACGCGCGCCAGTTCGGCCAGCACCGGGTGATGGGCGGTATCAATCAATTGATCGGCGAGGTTCATGTTCCCCGAGGGCTGATAGCCTGCGCCATCGACCGTGAAAGTCAGGTCATGGGTGACGACCGACACCACCATCATCTCGTTACGCGTGAGCGTGCCGGTCTTGTCCGTGCAGATGACCGATACCGAGCCCAGTGTTTCGATGGCTGGCAAGCGACGAATGATGGCGTTGCGGCGGGCCATCGCCCGGACGCCCACCGCCAGCGTAATGGTGAGCACCGCAGGCAGCCCTTCAGGGATGGCGGCAACCGCCATGCCTACCACGACCATGAATATCTCGGAGAAGACGTAATGCCCGACGAAATGGCCATAGATGAGTAACAGGCCAGCGATCAGCAGGATCAATAGCGTCAGCCAGCGTGCGAAGGCGTCCATCTGCTGGATCAGCGGTGTCGTCAGTGACTCCACGTCTGCCAGCAGGTTGCTGATACGCCCGATTTCGGCGGATGTCGCAGTGGCGACGACGACCCCCGTGGCCTGTCCACACGTAACGAGGGTGCCGCTGAAGGCCATGCAGGCGCGGTCACCCAGGGGCGCTTGCGGGCGTACCGATTCGGTGTGTTTTTCCACCGGGGCGGACTCTCCGGTCAGGATGGCTTCCTGGACCTGGAGCCTGTTGGCATGCAGCAGGCGCAGGTCTGCGGGCACCTTGTCGCCGGCCTCCAGCAAAACGATGTCGCCAGGTACCAGTTCGTCGCCTGCGATGCCCAGGCGCTCGCTGGCGCGAATCACCGTAGCCCGCGGGGCGAGCATTTCGCGGATGGCGTCCATGGCTTTTTCGGCCTTGCCTTCCTGGATATAACCAATGATGGCGTTGGCAACGATCACGGCGAGAATGACCGCCGTATCCCACACGTGTTGCAGAATCGCGGTGATCACAGCCGACCCGAGCAGTACATAAATCAGGATGTTGTGAAATTGCAGGAGGAATCGCCGCCAAGCCGGCCTTCGGGAAGATTCCGGCAGGCGATTGAAGCCGCTGCGGGCAAGTCGGGCCTGGACCTGTGCCCCGTCCAGGCCAGCTTGCTCATTAACGCCCAGCCGCTCGAGCACCTGCCCAGCGGACAGCGCGTGCCAGGCCTCTACGTCCGTGGCGATGAGTTGTTGCTGGGCAGGCGTATCGATGGGTCGGTTCATCAGCCGGGTTTCCTGGAACGCTGAGTGGTTCTACGGGCCATCGGCGATGGCCTTCAGGTTTCAGTGAAATTGCTCCGGCGCAATGACCCACAAGCTGCACGGCATCTTGTACAAGAGGCTCTCGACGGTGCTGCCGATCAGCTTGTCCAGGCCGCCATAGTGCACGCGGCCCATGACGATCACGTCGATATCGTGGGACGCGGCGTAGCTGACCAGTACCTTGGCCGGATCGCCCATGATCATGCGTCGTTGTTCCGGGGCGATACCGTTGCGTTCGGCCAAGGCTTCGAATGCTGCGCCCTGGGATTCGTAGAGCTGCTGGGCCAGGGCCGAGGAAAAGAAGGTCGAGCCGTTGCCAAAGCCGTATTCGGCCGCAGTGATGGAGGACAGGTCGTAAGCGTAGATGACTTCCAGTTCCGCATCGCAGCTGGCCGCGAGTTTGTTGGCTTCGCCCAGGATCCGGTCGTTGAGGCCTTTGTAGCGCCCGTCGCGGTGGAATGGATCGATGGCCGCGAGGATCTTGCGCGGGCGCGCATGAACCACCTTGTTGACGAAGTGCAACGGCACCTCGCATTCGCGCAGCAGGTGAACGTCCAGGGGCGTGAACATCAGCCGCGAGATCCAGGACTCGGGATCCACCGTCTTGATCAGGGCGTCCATCGGCGTTTCCTTGAGGTGGATCAGGATTTCCTGCAAGGGGCGCTCGACCCACGTCACTTCGGTGGTGACTTCGATGCCGAGCTTGCGCAGGGGCCTGGCTTGTTCCTCCAGCCAATCCCGATGGCGTTCGACGTAGCCCAGGCGCATCTGTTCCAACGCTTGTTCGTTGACCAGACCGGCCGTGGCCAGGCCGTCGAGGTAATCAAAGGCGACGATGTGTAATGCGGCGCCTTGGGACTTGGCCAGTGCGGCCGCTCGATCGAACGCCGGACTGTGTTCCATCAGTGGCGAAGCGACCAGCATCAAGCGTGATTGCGTGGACATGACAAACCTCCTGGGCAAGGACCTGTTGGCGCCGTGCGACTGCCGCACGGGCTGTATCTGGTATCGATCATGAGCGCGGTGAGGCTTGGTGACTTGATTTGCATCAAATACACCTCAGAGCGTTGCGCGAGCGATGACGGCGCCCCAGCGCAATGTTTGATCCCGATCAATCTTCCCTGCGCGACGGGCGCGCACGCTAGGACTTGATCCTGGAATTCAGGCCCACCCGTCATGGGAGGTTGGTCATGATTATTCGAATTGAAGAGCGGCAGCCAGGGACGTCTTGGGTCGTGCGCTTGGACGCATTGTGTGTGGGTTTCAAAAGCCTTGAGCAAGCGCAGGCGTTCACCAGAACGCTGCAGGCGCGCATCGACGCCCCCCATGCCTGGCCGCAAGGAGCGTTCGCTCGACCGGGCGTGGCGCGGGATGTGCCAGCGCCGTCGCAACGTATGCTCGCGCATCTGTCATAGTCCGTGGCCGCGATCGAAGCCTTGGGTTTTGCCAACGCCGGCGCGGCGCTGGGAATCGGCCTGCTCGTGGGGCTGGAGCGCGAGCGGCGCAAGGGCGAGGACGGCAGGCGTGATTTCGCCGGCCTGCGTACGTTTGCCGTGACCTCGTTGTTGGGGTATGTCACCGCCTGGATCGGCGGCCCTTCATTGCTAGGCTTTTTCGCGCTTGCGCTGGGGGCATTGGTCACCGTGGCGTATTGGAGAAACCTCGACAAGGACCCTGGCATCACGAGCGAGGTGGCCTTGTTTGCCGTGTTGGCGCTGGGCGCGCTCTGCGTCAGTGAACCGGCCCTGGCGACCGCTGTAGGCGTGGTGATGGCGGGGCTGCTGGCCAGCCGCCAGGCCTTGCATCACTTTGCTCGCAACCAGTTGACGGCTGGGGAGATGCGCGATGGCTTGGTGTTATTGATCGCAGCCTTGGTGGTGCTGCCGCTAGCACCGGATCGATTCCTCGGGCCCTATGATGCAATCAACCCGCGCAACCTGTGCATTCTGACCGTCATGCTGATGGGCGTGGGCGCGCTGGGGCGTGTCGCAGTGCGTACCCTGGGTACCCGCTACGGCTATGCCGTCAGCGCGATCGCCTCGGGATTCGCCTCCGCCACGGCGACGGTTGCGGCCATGGGCGGCATTGCAAAGAAGGACCCGCTCAATCTCAAGCTGCTAAGCGCCGCCGCGGTGTTATCCAATCTGGCGACGGTGGCGCAAATGGCTCTGATCCTCGCGGCCGTCGAGCCGGCGCTATTGCGTTGGATGTGGGAGGCGTTGCTGTGCGGATTGCTGGCGGTCCTGGCCTATGCGAGCGTGTTGATGTTTCCACGGCCCAGGGCGCGCGCCGAGGAGGGGATCACGCACGGCGGGGCCTTCAGCTTGAAACTGGCGCTGATGGTCGTCGTGGCAATGACTGCGATCACGGTTGTCTCATCGGCGATGCTCGCCGGGTTCGGGCAGGCCGGGGTGATGGTCACGGCGATCTTCAGCGGCTTGGTTGATGCCCACGCGTCGACCGCTTCCATTGCCTCACTGGCGAAGGGCGGGTTATTGCCCTTCGATGGCATCGCCGCGCCCGTCCTGATGGCCTTCACCAGCAACTCGCTGAGCAAATGCGTGGTGGCCTGGGTCAGCGGAGGACGCCGGTTCGCCGGGTTCGTCATTCCCGGCCAGGTACTGATGACATTGGCGATGTGGGGCGGGCTGATGCTCCCGGATCTGTGATTCCAGATGATGGCAGTTTGATCAATATCAAGTCCTGCGTTTGCCATGCGTTCATTCTGAAGTCTTCCCCCCACTCTGTGGTTAACGCCACGCGTCGAGGTATTCCATGCCACTGACTCCCCGTTTGTTGCTGTTGGCGCCTGACGCCATGATCCGTACGCCGGCGTTCGACCGTGCCACCGAGCTGGCGTTGGCATTGGACCTGCCGCTGCATATTGTCGCGATCGATTATCTGGAACTGTTGTCGGTGGCCGGTCTGTTCGCACCCGACCAGGTCAAGCAGGCCCGCGAGGGCTACCTGGAAACCCATCGGCATTGGTTGTGGCAACAGGCCGAACTGGCGCGCCGGCATGGTGTGGAGGTGACGTGCGAAGTGGTCTGGTCCAAGGACGCCTTTCAAACCCTGCAGCAGTACATCAAGGAATTGCCGCTGGCGTTGATCATCAAGGACGCACAGCCGGAGCCGGCCATGAAGCGGGTTTTCTTCACACCGCTGGACTGGCGCTTGCTGCGTGACTGTCCTGTGCCGGTGCATCTGGTCACTGACTCGCGCAATGCTCGGCCGCGGCGGGTCCTGGCGATCGTCGACGTACTGCGCAGCGATGAGCAGGACCTTGTGTTCAACGATCAGATCGTCAACGCAGCCGTCAAGCTGGCCGAGCAATGCAATGCCGAGGTCGAGCTGCTGCATGCCTTCGATTGGACGGCCGTCTATGCGTCGGACATGGGCTTTGGCGCACTGCCCCTGGCAACCGGGGTCTATGAGGCATTGGGCGAGGCGCAGCATGAAGTGTTCGAATCCTTGGCTGAACGCCATGGGGTCATGCCGCAGCAACGACATTTCATCGAAGGGGCGCCGTTGAGCAGTATCCGTACATTCGCCGTCGACCATCACATGGATGTCATCGTCATGGGAACGACCGCGCATCATGGCCTGGAAAAGCGCCTGGGGACGACCGCCGAGCTCCTGTTGCAACGGGCGCCTTGCAGCATCTGGGCGATCAAACCGCAGGCATGACGGAAGCCTCCTGCGCGAGGGCCATGGAATGTGGCCCTCCGCGTAATGTCGTGACTAAAGATAAAGCCGGTGGATGACCTGCCGGGTGTCGTCGGGGTCGGCACGTGTCTCGAACCCCAGGCTATGGGCCAGGTCGCGCATGGCGGCGTTGCTCGCGGAATCGACGGAATACATCTGCCGGTAGCCGTTCTTACGGGCTGCGTCGATGAGGTGTTCCATCAGCAACGTGCCCAGCCCCAGGTGCTGCCAGTGATCGGCCACGGTCACGGCGCATTCGCATTCGAATTCTGAGGCGGAGCAATAGCGGCTGACCCCAATCTCGGTCAATTCGCCGTTGTCGTGGACCAGGGCGATGTAGGCCAGGCGCGTCTTGCAATCCACATCCATCAATTGATCCAGCAGGGCCGCGCCCGGCTCATTGATCTGTGACAGGAAACGCATGTGCCGCGACTCCGGCGACAGGCGCTTGATGAAGTCATATTCGCGCTGGCGATCCTCCTCCCGCAGCGGCCGAATCAGCACATGCCGGCCGTCCTTAAGCGCCTGGATCCAGTGCTTGCCATGGATGCTGGCGTACAAGGCGGCGGCGCGATCGTTGTGGTCTTTGACTGTAAGCATGGCTTGATCCTCCATCGGATATCAGCGTGCGGTACGAAATAAGCTGTGCGTTCCTTGCCGTTCTACGCCCATGACGGCCCTCGATTCTGATCTGGATCAGCCCCGGCGCAGCCAACCGTCGATTGCGCCGCACTTGATGCAGATCAAGCCGCATGGGCAGTGGATGGGCGCACGCTGCAAGCAGTGCCGAAGCGGGGCCGGTGCCCGGCGCCGATCGTGAGAAGAACCACTCGATGGAGGTGTGCGATGGGGCAATACCAGCGTTTGCTAATGATCGTCGAACCTGACTTGCACCCCAGCGCAGCGATGCGCAGGGCCTGCGCCCTGGCCCGGACCAGCGGGGCCGCGCTGCATCTGTGCGTGTTCGTCCAGCCGCCGGCCCGCACCCACTTGTGGGGTGAGAAAACAGACGACGCAAACGTGCAGCGTCATTTGCATCGCTATCGTCGTTGGATGGCGGAGGAGGCGGCGCTGCTCAAGGAGGAGGGTTTGGACGTCGAGACGCATGTCGTCTGGACCATTCATCCGCTGCTGGACATCCTTCGCTACGTCGAACAGTTCCAACCCGACCTGGTGATCAAGGACGTCACCCTCGAACCGTTGCTCAAGCGCGTGTTTGCAACGCCCCTCGACTGTCATCTGTTACGCGATTGTCCGGTGCCGATGCATTTGGTCAGCCAGGCGGTGCACGGCTTGCCGCGCCGGGTCGTGGCCGCAGTGGATCCGTCCGATCCCCAGGCCAACGCCTTGAACCAACGCATCGTCCAGGTTGCGGCGCAGATGGCCCGGCAATGCGACGCTGCGTTGCACCTGCTCTATGCCTGCGATCTGTCGGTTGCGCTCAACGGCGAAGCGTCGCTATTGGCAGGAGCCTGGGATGATGATTTCGCTGATGACCTGCGGGCGTCGCTGCACATGGCGTTTATCAACCTTGCCGAGCAGTGTGGCGTGCCGGCCGATCGTCGACATTTCACCCTTGGCCTGCCGGTACCGGTCATCCATGAGTTCGTCGATGAATACGAGGCCGATGTGGTGGTCATGGGAACCGCGCACCGTGTTGGCCTGGAGCGCTTGATCGGCAGCACGACGGAGCGGGCCTTGTATTCGGTACCGGGCAGCCTGCTGGCGGTCAGGGGATGAGCACGATGGCGCCGTTGGCTTGTCCGTTGTTGTCACGCCAGCTTGCCTGGCTCTGATGTAGATCAAGTCATAGTCATGCGGGCGATCCAGAATCAATTTTGAGTCCGAACCTGGAGATCCATCATGAGCCAGTATCAGCGCCTGTTGTTGATCCTCAACCCGGCACAACGGCATTCGCCCGCCCTCCATCACGCTGCCGCCCTGGCGGCTGCCAGCAAGGCGCATCTGCATGTCACGGCGCTGATCCCTTCGTTGGATATTCTGTCGGTGCTTGAGGATGAGCCTCGTGAAGAAGCGCGGCAGACCTATTTCCAGGACCAGCGCGATTGGCTGGAAGAGGAGGCCGACAAGATGCGTCGCCGGGGCCTGCGGGTCACCACTGAAATGACGTGGGTGGACGGCATGCGCGAGCGAATCCTGGAGCACGTCGCAGAGATCAAACCCGACTTGCTGATCAAGCAGGTCCAGCATGAATCCCTGCTCAAGCGCGCGTTTTTCACCCCGCTGGATTGGCAGTTGCTGCGCAAGTGCCCCGTTCCGTTGTACCTGGTGGGCGCTGCCGGACACGCCTTGCCGCGCAAAGTCGTCGCGGCCGTGGACCCTTCCAGTGCGTTTGCACAGAACAGCGGGCTTAACGACAGGATTATCCGCCAGGCGCTTGAACTCGCGTTGCAGTGCGACGCCGAGTTGCATCTGGTGCACGCGTTCGAAGTGCCGTCGGTTTACCTGGGCGATGCGGGAGGCGGCGGCTTTTCGCTGTCGCAGCTCAGCAAGGAATTGCGCAGGACACAGGAAAAATCCTTCGTGGAATTGGCCAACCTGTTCGGCGTGCCGGCCGAGCGCAGGCGATTTCTACTGGGACATCCCGTGTCGGCGCTCAGTGAGTTTGCGCTGGAGCATGAGGTGGATGTGATCGTCATGGGCCGATCCCAGCACAGTCAACCTTTTGGGCTGCTGGGCAGCACGACAGAGCACATCCTGTATCAGGTGCAGTGCAGCGTTCTGGCGGTATGAAGGAATGGGCCCTGACGGCAAAGTGATTGACAGCAATCAACGGCCGCCTGGGCAAACAATGCAATCAATGGCTTTTCCGTGGATCGCCGGGAGCACCGCCACGCACGGCAGGCATCACAACTCGGCGTGGCGATGGCAACCGGCGACCTTTTGCTTGAGACCGGGCAAGTCCAGGATCGTGACGTTGCGTCCATGCAAATCCACCAGTTCCTCCTGGCGCAGATGGGCGATGCATCGACAGATGGTTTCCAGGCGCAGGCCCAGGTAGGAGCCGATGGCCTCGCGGCTCATGCGCAGGACAAATTCCCGTGAGGAATAGCCGCGCATGTTAAGCCGCTGAGACAGGTTCAACAAAAACGCTGCCATGCGCTCGTCGGCGTTCATGTTGCCGAGCATCAGCAGCATGCTGTGGTCGCGCACGATTTCCTGGCTCAGGAGTTTGTTCAGGTTGTGTTGCAAGGACGGCAAATCGTGGGCGAGCTTTTCCAGGAGATTGAAGGGCAGCGGGCAGACTTCGCTGTCTTCGAGGGCGATGGCATTACAGGCGTAGTGATCGGTGCTGATAGCGTCGAGGCCGAGCATTTCACCTTGCATCTGGAAACCGGTGACTTGTTCGCGGCCGTCCACCGACAGGACGCTGGTCTTGAAGAACCCCAATCTGACCGCATACAACGAGCGCAATGGGTCGCCGGTGCGATATAGCGCTGCGCCTTTCTTTACCTTCACCCGTTGGGCGATCAGCGTGTCCAGGCGCTCGACTTCACCGCCCGTCAGGCCAATGGGCAGGCACAGTTCAAGCACGCTGCAGTTCGAGCAAGCGGTCTTGAGGGCATGCACCTGCAGAAGCCTTGGTTCAGACTCGGCCATGTGGAGATTCCTTTAGTTGAAGCAAGCATAGAAGAACAACTCAGCTACGCCTGTTTTTTGTCAGCTAAAGCAATATTGGTTGTCGATGGGTTTTAGCGAGCCACCAGCGCAATGGCCCATCGCATTGTTCGGTTATATGGCGGGGTACCGGATGCCACGAACCAGCATGTCCATGGCGTCCATTGTTTTCACGGTATAGGAAACGGGGCGTTGCGCAGCTGGTTATCGTTTTACCTTGAACCTGCCCAGCTCCCTTTGCATGAGCGCAGCCCGTTCCGAAAGATCCTTGGCCGCCACCGCGCACTCCAGCGAGTTCGATTGGTTTTTCTGAGTGACTTCGTCGATTTGCTCAAGCCCGATGCTTGCTTGCTGCAATCCCGAGGCTTGCTCACTGGAGGCTTGGTAAATCAGCGACACCAGGCTGGAAACCTCGCCGGTTCCATTGACGATATTCTTCAACGATTCGGCGGTTCGGCTCGCGATGACCATGCCGCGTTGCGTCTTGCTCGAGGAGTCGGCGATCAGTGCGGCCGTTTGCTGAGCGGCCTCGGCACTGCGCGCCGCCAGGCTGCGGACTTCGTCTGCGACGACGGCAAAACCTCGTCCCAATTCACCCGCCCGGGCAGCCTCAATGGCCGCGTTCAACGCCAGCAAATTGGTTTGCGCGGCGATGTTGTCGATGGTCGTGATGATCGCCGTGATGTCTTTGCCCGAGTCGTCAATCTCGGCCATGGCGGCAATCAATTCGCCCATCAGTTGATCGCTTTCTCCCGCGTCGGCCCGCGATGCCTGGGATTGCTCGTCCGCTTGCTTGGCGTTGGCGGCGTTGTCTCGGGTCTGGGCGGCCATTTGGGTCATGACCGCGCTGATTTCGGTGATGGACGAGGCGGAGTTCGCCGCGCCTTCAGACAACGACTGACTGAGGTCGGTGACCTGCGCCGAGCTTCCGGTGATCTGGGTTGCACTGGACTGAACTTGAGAGATCAGTTGGTTGAGGTTGCTGACCATTTTTTCCAGCGATTTGCCCAAGGTGTCGTTGGGCGAGGACAAACGAACCTCCAGGTCCAGGTCACCTTCAGAAATGCGTTCTGCGACCCGCACTTGCCTTTGCAGGCTTTCAGACATGTCATTCAAGGCCAGGGACAACTGTCCTACCTCATCTTCGGTTTTCTGCACCAGACGCCGCGAGAAATCCCCCAGGCTGATGTTGGCGGCCAGGGCAGCTGCTTCGCGGATCGGGCCGACGATTTTCGCGGCGGCGAACCACAAGGCGACCAGGGCCAGCAACGAGATGCCCAAACCCACAGAGACCTGCCAGATGCTGTTACGGAGACTGCGCGCCTGCAGTTCTTGCTCCAGGGCAATGGCCTGGCTCATGACCACGGCCTTGGGCAGACGAATCAATACCGCCCACGGTTTACCGGTGCGGCCAAGCTCAATGGGCATCAGAACTTCAATTTGTTGCGTTTGCGTGTTGAGCACGCCATTACCGCGCCCGCTCTGAATCGCGCCCAGCACTGTTTCCCATGACTCAGGCAGCAACGCCTTGATGGGCTGGCCAATCAAGTCCGTGCGCTGACTGTCAGCCACCACCAAGCCCTGATTACTGAGAATCGACACCGAGCCTTTGCCGCTGTAAAGCTCAGCGGACATTTGCTCGCTGAGTTTCTGGATAAAGGCGATGTCGAAGTCGGCCCCGACCACGCCGTAAAATTTGCCGTTTGAAACGATCGGCACCGACAGGGTGGTCAGCCAGACATTTTTTCCCTGGACCACATACGGAATGGGGTCAAGCACGCTTTCTTTCAGGGTGTCGCGGGGACCGCTGTACCAACCGCCCTTAGGCACGCCGTTGGGATGGCGGTCCAAGGAGTCATATTCAACCAGCGGCTGCACCGCGATGTGGCCGCCTGCGCTGCGCGTCCAATAAGGTGTAAACCGGCCGGTCTCCGGATTGCTCCCATCCTGGGCCGTGCGAAACGCAAGGTCCTGGCCGTCCAATGCGTCCGGTTCCCAGCAGGAATAGGTGCCATTGAAGTCAGGGTTATCCTTGAGCACCCCGAGCAATACGGCGTTGATCTGCTCCCGGCCCATTAGTAGAGGGCTTTGTGAGGTTTTGCTCGCGGCAAACGCGTTGGCCATGGTACGCGCCGCATCCAGGGCATTCTGCAATTTGGCCTGGATGGCGTTGGCCCGGGATTCCGCCAGGTTCTGGATCTCCCGGATAGTCGAACGCTCGACCAAGGCCGAGACTTCGGTCGCGACGTATTGCTCGTTGGACCTGGAGGAGAATAGCCCGTAGAGCACCAGGCTCAGTGATGAAACAAACAGGCAGATGCCCGCCGTCATGCAGATTCTGATTTGCAGCGATTTGAGTTTCATAAAGCCTCCCAGCCCAATCGTTGGGTGTGCCGAGATCGCGGCAACAACCCTTATGTTTTGCACGGTCCGGCCAATAACGTTGGGTTGTTTGGCACCCGACATGTCCAGGTAGATGGCTCAGCTGGCGCATGTAGCGACGTTACTTCTTGGCTCTGGCGGGAGGTCCTTTCCACAGTCTTTTGATGTTGATTCGAGCGTGCAGGAGCGCCCCGGTGAATGTGGGGCCTCTCATGAACAGGTGGATCAGGCACGTTGGGCGGGATTATTGATGGCACAAAGGCATCAATAAATTGTACTTTGGTATCTTTTTTGTACAGGTTCCAGCGGCATTGGCCGCTGCCGCTGTACGCCGAGGCTGGAAGAAGGGTTCTGGCCGGGCTCAGGCCATTTGCGTTATCGCCCGACGAAACCGGAATAACGCTGCAACGAAAAACAGCGCGCCGATAAACGCAATCGCCAGGAACTGCGGCCAGACAATTGCCAGGCCCGCGCCGCGGTACAGAATGCCTTGGGCGAAGCTGACAAAGTGCGTAGTAGGGGCGGCCAGCATCAGGTTTTGCACCAGCTCCGGCATGCTTTCACGGGGTGTTGCCCCCCCGGAAAGCAACTGCAGTGGAATCAGGATCAGGATGCTCAGCAGTCCAAGTTGCGGCATGGAGCGCGCCACCGTGCCCAAGTAGATACCGATGGAGGTTGTCGCGAACAGATGCAACGCGGTTCCCAACAGGAACAATCCGATCGAGCCGCTGATAGGCACCGCCAACCAACCTCGCACGACCACCCACACGGCGAAGGCGGTGGCCACCAGCACCACCAGGCCCATGGACCAGACCTTGGCTATCATGATTTCAAACGCGCGCAGCGGCATCACCAGCAGGTGTTCAATGGTGCCATGCTCACGTTCTCGAATCAGTGCGGCGCCGCTGAGGATGATTGACACCATGGTGACGTAATCGATCAGTTGCATCACGGAGGTAAACCAGGCCTGGGTCAGGTTGGGATTGAACTGCATGCGCATGGCCAAGCCCACCGGGGCGGCCGGCGTATTTCGCGCACCACGGACAAATTCGGCCACTTCAGTGGCAACGATGGTCTGGATATAACCGGCGCCGGTAAACGCCTGGCCAATCTGGGTGGCGTCGACGTTGAGTTGCAGGCTGGGACGGCGTCCGGCGAGGACGTCGCGCTGGAAGTCGGGCGCAATGTTGAGGGCGAAGGTGTAGCGACCGCTGTCCATGCCAGCATCGACCTGCTGGTTGCTGATTTTCGCTGCTGGCAGGAAGTAGGGCGGCTGAAAGGCCGTATTCAGTCGTTCGGACAGTTGCGAGTGATCTTCATCGATGATGGCCAGCGGTGCATGGTGCAAGGCTTCCGGTATGCCGGAGGCTGCGGTGTAGATACCGAACGAGAACGCCCAGATGATCAGGATCAGCATCGCTCGGTCATGGTACAGGCTGCGAAATTCCTTGATGCCCAGGCGCAGGATGTTCATCAGGCTGTGCATGGCTAACGCTCCTGTTTGCGTAGGCAGAGCACGCTCAGGCCAATCAGGATCGGCACCGTCACCAGCAGTTGCAGGAAATAGGGTGCCAGCGCCTGCAAATCCAAGGCCTTGGAAAAGATCCCTCGGCTGATGGTGAGGAACTGTGCGGTCGGGTACACCCTGCCGACCAGCGCGCCGAATCCTTCGAGCGAAGACACCGGGTTGATCAACCCGGAAAACTGAATAGCCGGCAGCAGGGTAGCGATGGCGGTGCCGAACACGGCGGCTATCTGGCTGTTCATGAACGTCGACATCCACAGGCCCAACCCGGTGGAGGTGCCGATGTACAGCAACGCGCCCAGGCTCAACACCCACAGACTGCCCTTGAGGGGTACGTCGAACACCCAGACGGCCAAAGCGCACATCAGGAAAAAGTTGAACATGCCCATGGCTACGTAGGGCAGCTGCTTACCCAGCAGGAATTCCAGGCGTGTCACCGGCGTGACATACAAGTTGATGATCGAGCCCATCTCTTTTTCCCGCACCACACCCAACGCGGTGAGCATCGCCGGAATCATCATCAATAGCAGCGGAATAATGGCTGGAACCATCGCCTGCAAGCTTTCCACGTCCGGGTTGTAGCGGTAGCGCACCTCTACGTTGGCCAGGGCGGTCCCGCTATACCCGAGTTCCGCCAGATAGCCGTTATGCAGGCCATTCACGTAACCCTCTATGGTGCGCGCACGCATGGGCATCGCGCCGTCCACCCAGGCGGCCACTGTCGGCTGGGAACCCCGCTTGAGGTCACGCCCGAAGTTGGGGGGGATTTCCAGCGCCAGGGTGATCGCCCCGCTTTTCAACCGGGTCTCCAAGTCGGCGTAATCCTGCAGCCCAGGCTGTTCGATGAAGTAGCGCGAGCCGGAAAAACTGCGGATGTAGGCCTGGCTGGTGGTGGTCTGATCGCGGTCCAGCACCGCGTAAGACAGGTCTTCGACGTCCAGGCTGATGCCGTAGCCCATGATGAACATCAGCAATACCGTGCCCAGCGCGGCCAGGGTCAGCCGGATCGGGTCACGGCGAATTTCCATGGTTTCGCGCCGGGCGTAGCTGAACATGCGTAGGCTGCTGAACCCGCTGCGGCGGCGCTTGGAAAGAGCATTCAGGGCGGCTTCGACGGCGGGCGGTTCCTTACCCGGTTCCTCGTGCTGTGCCGTCGCCGCTTCGTTGCCGGCGGCTTGTTCCAGATAGGAAACGAAGGTTTGCTCCAAGCTACTCAACCCGCGATCGATGACCAACTGCTCGGGCGCGCCGCTGACCAGTACCCGCCCGGCATGCATGAAGGAGATCCGGTCGCAGCGCTGCGCTTCGTTCATGAAATGCGTGGATATGAAAATGGTAACGCCGTCATTGCGCGACAGGTCGAGCAAGTGTTGCCAGAAAGCGTCCCGCGCAATCGGGTCTACGCCAGAGGTGGGTTCATCGAGAATCAGCACATCGGGTTTATGGATCAGCGCTACGGCCAGCGACAGGCGCTGGCGGATACCCAGCGGCAGCCGGTCGGGCAGGGCATCCAGGTTCTGCTTCAGGTCAAAGCGCTCGGCCGCCTCGGCGACGCGGCTGCCCACTTCGTCCGCAGGCACATGGAACAACTGCGCATGCAGCACCAGGTTCTGCCGAACCGTCAACTCAGAGTAGAGCGAGAAGCCCTGGGACATGTAGCCGACACGCTGCCGAGTCTTGAGGTCCTTCGGATCGATCGGCTTGCCAAACAGCCACGCCTGTCCCGAAGTGGCCGCAAGTAAGCCGGTCAGCATTTTCATGGTGGTGGATTTGCCGCAACCATTGGAGCCCAGGAAACCAAAGATCTCCCCGCGCTCAATGCGGAAACTGGCACTGTCCACAGCGGTGAAAGCGCCGAAGCGACAAGTCAATTCGCGGGCCTCGATGGCGATCACCGGCTCTCCAACAGGTGGGACACGGGGCGCGATCACCAGCGGTTTATGGCCACGTCGACGACTGTGCGGCAGCAGGGCGATGAAAGCCGCTTCCAGATTCTGGCATTCAGTTTGTTGACGGATCTGTGCGGGTGAACCGCTGGCCAGAACCTTGCCCGCATCCATCATCAATAAATGATCGAAGCGTTCAGCCTCTTCCATGTAGGCCGTGGCCACCAGGACGCGCATTTGTGGCCGCTGTGCCCGCAGCCCGGCGATCAGTTGCCAGAACTGGTTCCGGGCGAGGGGGTCGACGCCAGTGGTGGGCTCGTCAAGGATCAGCAGGTCGGGATCGTGGATCAGCGCGCAGCACAGCCCCAGTTTCTGTTTCATCCCACCGGATAATTTACCTGCGGGGCGGTCGGCGAAGGGCGTCAGCCCGGTACTGGCCAGCAGGGCATCGATGCGTTGCCGACGCTCACGCCGGCCTTGTCCGAACAGGCGGGCGAAAAAATCCAGGTTCTCGAATACCGAGAGCGTCGGGTAAAGATTCTTGCCCAGGCCTTGGGGCATGTAGGCGATGCGCGGACATAAGGTTTCTCGGTGCCGGACGTTGGCCATATCGCCGTCCAGTACGGTGAGGTGCCCCTGCTGCAGGGCCCGTGCGCCTGCAATCAGCCCCAATAGGCTGGATTTGCCGACGCCGTCCGGACCGATAAGCCCGACGATGCCGGTGGCGGGAATATCCAGGGTAATGCTGTCCAGGGCGAGGGTGTTGCCGTACCGCAAGCTGATATCCTGCAGGCGTGCCACCCAAGCGACCTCGCCTGTCATTGCGGCACCTTGAGTTCGAGTTCGGCTGGCCATTGGGCTTGAGGGTCCAGCCGTACATGGGCCACGCCCGGCACGCCAGTCTTCACCTGGCTGAGGTGCTTGCGCAGCAGCCCAGGGTCTATCCGGGCCTTGATACGGAACATCAGTTTTTCCCGTTCGTTGGCCGTTTCCACTGTTTTAGGCGTGAATTGCGCGACGCTGGCCACATAGCTGATGTTGGCGGGAATCACATATTGCGGGGCGGCATCGATGATCACACGTGCCTCGCTGCCGATGGCGACTCGGCCGGCCTGGTCGGTGGGCAGAAAGAACGTCAGGTACACGTCGCTCAGGTCCACGAGATTCAGCACCTTGCCCCCGCCAGGAATGACTTCACCTTCTTCAGCGATGCGGTACTGGACTCGTCCATCCCGAGGCGCCTTGAGTTCGGTGTCGGCCAGGTCCGCCTGCAAGCGTTGCTCTGTCGCCGCTGCCGCCTCGATGCTCGCCTGGGCCTCTTCCACCTGCGACTTGGCGGCCTCGATACCGGCCTGGGCGGTCAATACCTGCGAATTGGCAGCTGCCAGCGCGGCATGGCCACTGTCCAGCAGCGCGCGATCGTCGTCCAGCTGCTGCCTGGCCAGGGCGTTGCGGTTCACCAGGATCTCGGTACGGGCAAAGCGTTTCTGTGTGGCAATCAATTCGGCTTGGCGCTGGGCGACCACGGCCCGCGCAGTGATCTTTTCGCTTTCCCGTTGAGCAACGAGAGCCATCGCTGTCAGCTTGGCGGTAATGGCGCGCTGCAACTGGGCCTGGGCCTGGCGTATTTCGGCCCGCAGCGCCTGGGTATCCATGCGCGCCAGCACCTGACCGGCGCTGACCTGCTCGCCTTCGGCCACCAGAATGGTATCGATGCGTCCGGCCAGTTTGCTCGCCACATCCACTTCGGTGGCTTCGATCCGTCCATTGCCGCTGGCGAAGTCAGGGTTCACGGGGGCGGGTTTCAGCACATACCAGGCGCCAAGCACACCCAGCACAACCAAGCTCCCCAGAGCCCCTCGCTTGAGCCATCTACCGGTTACGTCGTTCATCCCTGCCTCTCAACTCTCAGCGAAGGTTTGGCGCTGGGGGATGATAGGGCGGGAGCCAGGGGCGCTTTGTTGATCTGCGTTAAAGATTTGCCTGTTAAATGCCGAAATCAAAGTAGCGGGGGAAGGGAAAAAGCGCGTCTCGTCTCCCGCTGTGACCTTGCAGGCGTCCAGTCGGCCGAAATCGTCCACGCCGCGCGCGAAGCGGACATGCTGAGACTATGCTCACTGCCATTGCAGGCAATGTATCGACTTCAAGTATTGGCTACCAAGGAAAGGAGCGCTGTGTGTCTGGTTCTTCATGCCCGGTTCTATTGATGGATGAGGCGGTATGCCCCGCTGAAGATGCGGTGTCGGACAACGCCGCAGCGGCTGCACAGTCAAGCTGTCGGCAGGTGCAGGTGGATGATGCCCAAGCGCAAAGGAGAGCTGCATGAACACTAAACCGATCCACACATCCTTGTGTCGCTTCGCCGGTTGCATGACGGGGCTGGCGATGCTTGCCGCCCAAGCGGCTGACGGCGGCATCGCCAGCGGCTCTACCGCAAGCCACAGCATTGCGTTCAGCAACTCCTACGCGGGCAGCGATTTTCGCAAGGTGATGGTGAGCAATTGGCAAGAAATTGCCGCCCAGGCGCAAAAGGATGGCTTGATCCGGGAGGCTCCGGTGGTCAGCGCCAACAACTCGGCGTCGGAACAGGCAGCCCATATCCAGGACATGATCGTCAATGGTGTGAACGCCATCGTCATCCTGGCCGCCTCCGACACGGCCCTCAACGGGGTGATTCGCGATGCGTGCAATGCCGGCATCGTGGTGGTCGTCATGGCCAGCCTGGTCACCGAGCGTTGCGTCTATACCGTGGACTACAACTGGTCCGCCATGGGCCGCGTGGAAATTGACTATATCGCCGAGCGCCTCAAGGGGAACGGAACGCTGCTGGAGATTCGCGGCATTGCTGGCGATGCCACCGATAAAAACATCAGTGACGGCATTCGCAAGGCCGCCAGCGACTATCCCGGCCTGAAGTTCGTCAAGACCGTCTATGGGAACTGGACCGCCTCCGTCGCACGTAAGGAAGTAGCGTTGGCGCTGCCTTCGCTGCCCAACATCGATGCCGTGGCGACTCAAGGAGGTGACGGTTATGGGGCGGCCATGGCGTTCAAGGCGGCGGGACGGCCTTTGCCGATCATTGTGATGGGGAACCGCCAGGACGAACTCGCGTTGTGGAAACAGGAACGCGATGCCAATGGCTACGAGACTGTCTCGGTTTCTGCCTCCCCGAGCGTTTCCCAGGTGGGCTTCTGGGTGGCCCAGCAGATTCTGGCGGGCAAGCAGGTGCCGAAGTTCGTCGAAGTGCCGCTGGTGCGTATCGATGCGAAAGACCTGGACACCTGGCTCGCTACCATGCCCGTGGGCGGTGCCGCCAATCCTGTCTACAGCCAGGCTTCCGTTGCGGCGATGATCGACGCGGCCATCCACAATACGGCGCCTCCGACGCCTTCACCGGAGATCACGAAGCAGTAGTGGCAGGCCGGGGAGGCGAGGCACCATGGTGACTTTCAAGCTCGCCACCGACAGGCCCATTGCCGTCACGATCGGGTTGGCGGTCGCCGCCCTGGTATTGCTGATGCTGGCGGTATCGCTCGTGAACCTCTACGGCCTGCGAGGCATGGTGCGTGCGGTGGATTCCGCCAGCCATTCCGCAGAGATCCTGGCCTCGGTCAACGGGGCCACCGGCCGGGTGGAAAACTTCATCGCCACCCGCGACCAGGAGAGCTTGTCCCAGGCCGAAGGCATGGTGGCGACGGCGATTGCCGGCCTCACGGCCATTCCGGTGGCAGAGGCGCAATCGCTCAAGGGGAGCCTGGAAAGGCTCGCCGCGGCGATCACTGCGTTGCGGGCGGCGACCCTGACCATGAATGGCGAAACGGAGAACATGACAGCCCACTACGGCCGGATGCGTGAGGCGACGACCCTCGTCGAACAGGGCATTGCCGAGGGTTTGAAGGGCGTTGCTTCCCGCGCCGCCGAGCACGCGACGCGGGCAAGCAACATCGAAAGTGCCCACCGCATCCTGGACGTCCTGCGCAACAGTGAACGGATCATCATCGCCAACGTGGCCAAGCTGCTCGTGACCGGGGAGGGGCAGGCCGCCACTGCGGCGCGCAACGCTTGCGCCGCACTCCTGCCGGTGGTCGGGCAATTGCCCGAGGTGATGGAAGCGCCACAGGAGAGAGACGCTCAGGACCAGTTGGCGGCGGCGGTTGCTGCTTCCTGCAAGGCGGTAGGACACCTTGGCGAGGCGCCCAAGCTGCGGGGAGACGAGGCTTTGCGACAGCTCGCCAACGTCGGCGAGGCGGCCGGGCGCCTTGAGGCAATGCTGGGTGAAAGGGAGGGGCACGTCGCCCATGACGCAAGCGACATTCAGGCCGCCACCGGATTGCTGAACAATGCCGCCGCGTTGTCCAAACGTTTCGCCGAGCGCGTGGCCACCCTGGAGGCGCAGACATTGTCGTTTCGCCTGTCACCGTCGACCGAGATCGCCAGCGCTGTCGGCGCCATCCTGGACGAGCTCTCCCGTCTCTCTCGGGTGCTTCCTTCCTCCGTCGGGCTGCAAGCCAAGGCAACGGCCCCGACTGTTGGCGATCAGATCGCCGGCTACCGGGCGGCGTTCGCCAGGTTCCATCAGGCGAGCAACGCCTTGAGCGACGCACGGGACCAGGTTCGCGACGAGGCACGGAGCGCCGGCCTGTTGGTTGCGCGTTTTGCCGGTGAAGCGCGCTCCGACGCCGTGGCCCACAACGATCTCGGCATGCTCGCCACGATTATCGCAGGGACCGTCGCCATTTTGCTCGCCGGCGCCATCGCCTGGAGCACCTCGCGATTTGTCGCACAGCCCATCGTGGCCCTGGCTTCGGTCATGCGCCGGCTTGCGGCCGGTGACCTGAACGCCGAAATCGCCAGCGCCGGACGCGGCGACGAGATTGGAATCATGACCCGCGCCGTACGGGTGTTCCAGGAGACGGCCCTGCGCATCCGGGTATTGGAGGCCGAGGCCGAAGCCGAACGACAGCAAGTCCAGGCCTCTTTGGAAAGGATGGTCGCCGAGCGGACGGACACGCTGCACCGTCAGACCGAGGTGCTGGAGGCGCAGGCCGTCGAACTTATTCAGGCGCGCAACCAGGCCGAGACGGCCAATCAGGCCAAGAGTGATTTCGTTGCCACGGTCAGTCACGAACTGCGCACCCCCCTGACGCTCATTCTCGCCCCTCTGGAGCAGCTCTCGGCGGCAAGCACCCCGCCGGAGGACTGGCGAGCCCAAATCGAGCGCGCCCAACGCAACGCGCTGCGCTTGATGAACCGGGTCAACGACATCCTTGATTTCTCCAAGGCCGAAGCGGGCAAGTTCGACGTGTGCCCAGCGCTAATCGACTTGAACCAAATGGTTGGTGTGCTGGCCGAGGATGCCGCCATGGTCGCCGAAGGCAAAGGCTGCACCCTGACCTGCAGCATCGATCCCGCGCTAGGCACGGTGTTCCTGGACCCCCGGCATTTCGAGAAAATCGTTCTGAATCTGGTGAGCAACGCCATCAAGTTCACGCCCACTGGCGGTACCGTTCACTTGGCAGTGACCCAGATTGATGGCGAGCGATTCGAGTTTGCGGTGCAAGACTCGGGAATCGGCATTGCGCCTGACAAATTGCCGTTGCTGTTCCAGCGCTTTTCCCAGATTGATAATTCCGCCACGCGGCATTACAGCGGCACAGGCATCGGTCTCGCCCTGGTCAAGGATCTGGCCGAATTGATGGGTGGCGAGGTCGGCGTCAACAGCGAGCCCGGGAAGGGTTCGTGCTTCTATGTCCGGCTGCCGCTGGGGGCTGAGCTAAACACGCTGCCGATCGAAGTCGACAACCTGCACGAGCGGTCGTCACCGAGCCTGACAAGCACCCTGGAGCAGCGCCACCTGCGTTTCGACGACGGTCGCCAGGTCAGTCGCGACGACCCAGCGTCGACGCCCGGCGCAAACGAGGAGCAGCCTCCGGAACAGCCCCAGCGCTCCAAAGTGCTGGTGGTAGACGACAGCCCGGAGATGCTCAGCTATCTCAGCGAACTGTTGCGCTCCGATTACGCCGTCGCCACCGCAACGGATGGGGAGCAAGCCTGGGCACTGTTGCAGCGCCAACCCATCGACGTCGTCGTCTCGGATGTGATGATGCCGGAGCTCGACGGCATCGGCCTGACAGCCAGAATAAAAGCCAGCCCCGGCTTTGCGCATCTGCCCGTGATCCTGGTGACAGCCCGCGGCGGCAGCGAGGCCTGCGTTTCCGGGCTGGAGAGTGGCGCCGATGACTATCTCGCCAAACCTTTCTCGCCGCTGGAACTCAAGGCACGTGTACGTGCGGCGCTACGCATGAACCAGGTACAAAGCCAATTGCATGCGAAATCCCGCCAGGCAGGCATGGCCGAAATAGCCACGACGGTGCTGCACAACGTCGGCAACGTCCTCAACAGCGTGAACGTATCGGCAGAACTGGTCAGCAGCCAGATGCGCAGCTCCAAAGCCCAAGGGCTGGGCAAAGTGGCTCAACTGCTGAAGGAGCACATCGATGACCTGGGCGATTTCCTCACCGCAGACCCCAAGGGAAAGATGCTGCCTGATTACCTGGCCAGGCTGGCGGAGGTGGTGACGGTGGAGCAGCAAGGCATCATCGAAGAACTCGGGCAACTCACCAAGGGCATCGACCACATCAAGACTATCGTAACTGCCCAGCAGTCCTATGCCGTTGCAGTCAGCATCGTCGAGACCGTGCCGGTCGCGGAATTGATCGATGATGCCTTGCGCATGAGTATCGGGTCATCGGCACGCCAGCAGGTGACGGTGGTCAAGGAGATTGCCGACTTGCCGCTGCTGTCGCTCGACCGGCACCGGGTGCTGCTGATTCTGGTGAACCTGATCCGCAATGCCAGGCAGGCGTTCGAGGGCGTGGTCGATCGCGGTCCCTGCGTCACGTTCAGCGCCTTCCTCACTGACGGGCCAACCTTGCGTATCACCGTGGCCGACAATGGCAAGGGAATTGCGCCTGAACATATGGGGCGTCTCTTTTCCCATGGCTTCACGACTCGCAAGGACGGCCACGGTTTCGGCCTTCATAGCTGCGCGCTGGCCGCGCAGGAAATGGGCGGCAGCTTGACCGTGCGCAGCGACGGGGTGGGGCAGGGGGCAAGCTTTATTCTGGATATTCCTGTTGATGTTACGTTGGGGCAGTGATGGATACCGAATCGCCATATCCGAAATCCTATGTTCCGATATTGGCTAACCAAAAGTCAGGATGACAACATGAATACGAAACAGCCGGACATCAAAGTAGTGACTCTGCTACACGGTTGGCTGGTCAGGTTGCAATTTTATGGAGTGGTCGTTCCGACAATTTTCATGTTCGCAGGGCTTGGTATCTACAGTCTTGGACTTGGCGGAATCAGCGGTCTATTTTTTATAGGCCCCATACTTATTCAGGTTCTAATAGGTTCGTGGGCGCTTGTGAGCTTCTACAGGGTGTTTGATGATAAATCTGAAGCGGAAGTGGTGTCGCTTTTCTTCGGGCTTGCTTACGTCGGATTAAACGCTTATCTATTAATTGAATACAGTGGGTTCGCTGTGTTGGCTTCAGGTAAGTTTGTACCTTGGATACTGGGTGTTCTTGGACACACCGTCGTTGGAGTGCACTGGCTGATTCTATTTGCGTTTAGGTTCAGGTTGCCGAGGCGGCGAAGGAGCTTGAGAGTATCCAGACTTCCTGATCGCCTTTAGCTTGCTATCTACTCTGGCGTTCGGCGTCGCTGGGTCCGAAAGGCCTGAGGGGCGAGGCGCGGTTTGGCTTGATGGGTAATCTTCGGCCAAACCGGTCAGGTTCGATCCACTGCCTTCCAGCTGAAAAGCGAAAACCTCTCAATCTGTGAAAGCTGATCTCTTAAGCGTACGCATTATTTCCTCGACAACTGGCTTCGTGTATATCTCACTGGGGTAAGTTTTCGGTGGGTCATTACTGCGGATCCATTCACCTTGATCGAATGCTTGGTAAAGCGAGAAAGCGGGCTGAGGCATGACGTTGGTCATGCCTACTTCAACCACAGCATTTATGATTCCGTTCATAACTCCGTCGCAAAAATCATAGAGCAGAGATCCCTGTAGATAGCCTTCCGCAACCGCGACGGACAGCTCGTTGAGCACATCATGCGGCGCAACGCCAAATCTTTCGCAAAAGGGGGCAAGGTCAGTCAGCGTTAGGCCGTCTTTGTCCGCTCTCACCGACAGTTTCATGAGTACGCTCTCTGGTAACACCATGGTCATGAGCTTCTTCCGGTTAAGTTCGAAGGTAGCGCTTGAATCAGCTGTCCAACAACGAAGGCTTCGACGGCACCTTCGCTAGTGCCTGCCTCAAAAGCAGCGCAACAAGCCGATGAATCACCGTCGCAGATTCGGTAGACGGCAATTGCGCTGCCAGGCCCGCAGCCTGTATGCCCGCATAGAGAATGCCCACCTTCAATCGAGCCCTGCATGACACCAAGACCATAGCCCGGAGTAATCCATGGGCGCCCGGGAATCGGGCCGCCCAATGTTCGTGCTGTCTGCATTTCAAGCAGCAAGGTTGTGGAGAGTAGGTCTCCACGGAGGAGCCGATCCAGAAATACTGCTGCTTGCGAAATGGGGCCTATCAACAGGCCGTGATAAACCCAAGCGGGGTCATAATTTGAGAAGCTTCCGAGACGTGCCGTTTGTAAATCTTCTCGCGTTTTAGCGAAGCGAACGTTCGGCAGGTCCAGAGGGGTTAGCACGCGTTGACTCACTGCATCATCAAGCGTCAGATCCGTTAGCCGCTCAATAAGCCTGCCAATTAACAAGTAGCCAACATTTGAGTAATGCCAACCGGTTCCGGGGGGGTATCGAAGTCGGGTGCCATCAAGGCGTTGCATCATTTCATCTACCGACCAGGCTGACTCACTATTCGTTACGGCGGCGTGCAACTCCGCAAGTTCGCCGTAATCGGCCAGACCCGCCTCATGCCGCAGTAGCTGGCGTAATGTGAAAGGCTGATCAAGAATGGGGTCGTCCAGGCCAATGAGCCCGTCATGTACCAAGGATAGGGCTGTCGCAGCCAGGACTGTCTTCGTAAAACTCCACCAGGGCGCTGTCCGTTCCAATAGGTCAGGCGTTTGTGGCTGACCATTCAATACGAGTGAACAGAGCATTGGCTTCCTTGGCATGTTGAGCTGATCGACAGCTCGACACGATATCCCATTATCTTTCTCCCTCTCGTGAAAAATCGAGCGGCCCAAGGCAAGGCATAACCAGGCTCGCGTTTACACCAGGGAACTGGACATGCCGAGCAATTGAAAGATCTCTTCTTCCGGGGGCTCGGCGAACACGATGTTCAAGTTACGATAACCAGAATGATCCCCAACCAGGCTCAGTTCGAATCGAGCCCCCGATGTGTCGGCTTCGTAGCTCTTCAAGTAAGTCAGGTTCTTGGCTTCATTGAAAATCACATCCAGTGTGCCGTCGTAGCCATTTCCCAGTCGGGTAAAGCCCAAGGCGGACACATCGATCGTGTCTTCACCCGCGGTATAGTCGATCAGGCGATCAGTATGGTTTTCGGTGGCGGTCCGGTAGCTGTCGCTCAGCAAGTCGAAGCGGAACACATCGTTGTTACCGCCACCCATCAACAGGTCCCGACCTTCGCCGCCAACCAATACATCATTCCCCAGCGCTCCATAAAGGCGATCATCGCCCGCGAGCCCTTGGAAGATTTCGCCTCGGGCATTGCCTTGTAGATGGTCGGCCCCTTCGGTGCCTGTCAGCCTGGCTTGCTGAAAGAGGATGTTGGTTTCATTCAGTGTTTGGCCCAAGTTGCCGTCGAAGACTACTTCGAAGCGTTCGCCGTCCGCGTTGGCCTCGAAACTTTTGAGGTAGGTCAGCGTTCCGCTTTCATTGACGCGTATCGCCAGCGTTCCGTCATGTCCATTGCCCAGCCCGAGAAAGCCCAGGGAGGAGAGGTCGAGCGTATCGGTGCCGGGGTCGAAGTCGGTGATTCGGTCGCTATGGGCCGTGGTTGCGGTTCGGTAGCTGTCTGCGACTGACTCATTGCGGAACGTATCGGCCCCGGCCCCGCCCGTCAGCAGGTCACGCCCTTGTTGGCCATCGAGCAGATCGTCACCGGCACCGCCGAAGATCGCATCGTCGAACGAGGCGGTACCTTGCAAGAAGTCATCATCGTCGCCACCGTCCAGGTGGTGATAGCCGTCGTCGGGGTTGCCAAAGCTGTGGTCCAGACTTGCGTCGGGGTTCAACTGGACCAAGGCGGCCAGGTAGCCGTCCGCGCTCGTGCCTTGGCTTCCGCCAATCAATAGCTTGCCGTCGGCCAGCACGATCATGTCGGCGACTGCGAAAGGCGCGCTTTCCGAGCCCCAGCGTACCTGGCCCTGATCACCGAAACCGGTGTCGAGCGAGCCGTCGGCGTTGAGACGGATGACGGTCGCCACGCCACCCGACGCGCCGGCGAGCAGGATTTTGCCGTCATCCTGGATGACGAGGGCGTCTGCGTGAACCTCCAGGGCCAGACTGCCGCCGTTCGCAAAGCTGCTATCGAGGGTGCCGTCCGGGTTGAGGCGGGTCAGGGTATGTTGCCCCGTGACCAGTACCTTGCCGTCTCCCTGCAACGAAACGTCGATCATGCCGCCGGGGTGAATGCCAACGGACGCTGGCAGGTGCAGGACTCCTGCGTCTGCGAAAGACGACACCAAGGTCCCCGTCGCGTCGAAGCGAGCGATATGGATCTCACCGGAGGGATACCCAGCGCTGGCGAAAAAGCTGCCGTCGCGTTGCACGGAGAACGACGCTTGCTGGCCAAGATTGTCATTCCAGTAGAAAGGCACCGTCGCGGTGCCGCCGCTCCCGAAACTCGTATCGAGGCTGCCGTCAGCCAAAGTACGGCTTACGCCCGACACCCAGGCGTCGCCGACTTTCACGTACCGCGCCACCAGGTAGCCCCCTCCCGGCTGCACTGCGCCATTACCGCCGTCTTCGATATCGAGCGACACAGGGAGGAGGGACTTGCCGTCTGCGCTGAAGTCGCGGTCCAGGCGACCGTCGGCATTGAACCGGACCACGCTGGCCGTGAAGCCGGAATCCTCTTCGCCGCCTAGTCCCAGTCGACTGTAAGCGCCCAGCCAGATATTCCCGTCCGGATCCACCGCGATGCCGGCGACGGTGTCCGAGCCCCATAACGTCGTGGCAACCATGCCTGTATTGCGCTCAGATGAAGCGGCGGGCGAAATGCTCTGACTCATGTCCATGCCTCCGATAGTTTTCCGTCGCCAAAAACAATAGTCACAGCCGGTTCTGCTTGCCACTTTGCGGAACGAAGAGTGGGGCTTGGGTATTTGCCTAAGACCTGGCGCGTGAGTAGAATGCGATTAATTATCAATCATGTACTTGCCGGGATTCCGATGAGCAGCGATGAAACACTAGGTACTGCAGATCTAGGGCTGCTCTATCGAACCCACCACTCGTGGTTGCAAGGCTGGCTGATCCGGCGCATTGGATGTCGCGATAACGCCGCAGATCTGGTGCAGGACACCTTTGTGCGTCTGCTCAAATCCCGTCAGTCCAGCCCCTTGCGCGAACCACGTGCCTATTTGAGCAGCATCGCCCGCGGACTGATGATTGATCAGTATCGTCGTCGCGAACTCGAACGTGCCTACTTGGAAAGCGTCGCGTTGCTGCCGCAACACGAGGTTCCCTCGGAAGAAAGCCGGCTGATGATTCTGGATGCGCTCGAACGCATAGACCGCATGCTCGATATGCTTAAACCGAGAGTCCGCCAGGCTTTTTTGTTTGCCCGACTCGACGGTCTGACCTGCGCGCAAATAGCCGAAAAGCTGGGTGTTTCCCGGGCGACGGTGGAACGCGATCTGGCCACGGCCCTGCAACACTGCTATCGCTTGCGTTATGTCGAGGCATGAGCCGCAGGCGCTCGATCCGGCCATTGTCGAGCAGGCGATCCAATGGCTGGTGCGCCTTCGCTTCAGTCAGGCCGATGAACAAACACAGCGCACTTTTGAGCATTGGCTGCAGCAGGGCCCGGAGCATGTGTTGGCGTGGCAGCGTGTGGAGACGCTTGGGGATGAATTCACAGGCGTGCCAGCTCAACTGGCCCGACAAACCCTCAATGGTACCCGTCATGGAATGCGGCGGCGCGAAAGCCTGAAGCTGCTGGGCATATTGGCTACTGTTGGCACTGCAGCCTGGCTCGGCCGGGACTATACGCCCGTACCCGCCATGCTTGCGCAGCAGCGCAGCAGTACCGGCGAGCAACGACGCTTCCAACTCGATGATGGCAGCGTTATCCAGCTCAATAGCGATAGTGCCGTCGACAGCGATTTCGACGGCCAGCGGCGTCTGATAATCCTGCGACGTGGTGAAATCATCGTGAATGTCGGCGCGGATCGACACTCGCCTCGAGCGCGACCGTTCTGGGTGCAATCACGTGACGGGCTCATGCGCGCCCAGAGTTCCCGTTTTCTGGCACGCGAATTTGACGATGGCACGCTGGTCGCGGCTCAGGACGGATCAGTCACGGTTTTCCCCGGCTCCAGTCAAACGCCTGCGAGCCGCAGCGTCCAGGCAGGAAACCAACTGCTATTCACATCCAGTGGCGCCCGAATGTTCAGGGACAACGGCCTGGATCTGTGGAGCTGGGGGGAAGGGGTAATCAGTGCGCGCAACATGCGCCTCGTTGATTTCATCACGGAGTTGTCGCGTTATCGCCCCGGGGTCCTGCGTTGCGCCGAAGAGGTCGCTGATCGTCGCGTTTCCGGCACCTTCCAGCTCGCCGACAATGATCAGGTCCTGGCATTGATCGCACAGTCACTGCACTTGCACATTGATTATCGGACCCGTTATTGGGTGACCGTTGCCGCTGCCACCTGAACTCATCAAAACTTTGCATTACCTGAAAAATAATGAGGTAGCTTCTCATTCTCGTTCGACCTCTAAGGAAGGCCGGAATACAGGCCAGTCTGCCGATGTCCTTTCTTGGAGCGAGAAAATGAGTTCGTCCCCTGTTTCACAGCGTCATCCACTAAATCGTGCCTTGCAGGGTGCGATTTTGGGTTTGATCGTAAGCAGCTACGCATTGCCATCGCTGGCGCAAACGTCGAGCGCTGACCACAGCAATCAAGTCAAACAGTGGAACATCGCTGCCGGCCCACTGGCGCCGGCGCTTGACCGCTTCGCGCGCGAGGCTGGCATCAGTCTTTCCTTCGACGCGTCGAGTGTAGTGAACCGCACCACTGCTGGCGTGAACGGCACGCTCGATACGTCGGCAGCGCTGTCATCGTTGCTGCAGGGGAGCGAGTTGCAAATCGAACAGCAAGGCCCGAACGCCTATCTACTGATCCCTCAACCAAAGCCCGCCGGCCCGCTGGAGCTCGACGCAACAGACGTCGAGGACTACCGCCTTGCACCCCTCATCATCAATGCCAAGGTCAGGGTCAGTGCCGACGACGATGCCAACTCGGTGGTCGCCAAGGAGCTCTGGGTTGGCGGCAAGGTGGCAACCAGCATTCTCAATACACCGGCATCGGTGTCGGTTGTCACCAACAAGGAAATGGAGCAACGCAGCGTCAGCACCACGGAAGAAGCGCTGCAATACACGCCGGGCGTGGTCAGTGACTTCTATGGTACGGATGACCGCAACGACTATTTCCAGATCCGGGGTTTCCAGGCAACCACCTACCGTGACGGCTTGACCCTGAGTTCGATGCGCGGCGTACGCGAAGATCCATTCGCTTATGAACGCATAGAGATCCTGCGTGGCGCCAACTCCACGCTGTTTGGCCCAGCGGACCCGGGCGGTTCGGTGAATTTCGTGACCAAACAGCCGCGCTTCGAGCAGTTTGGCCAAGGCTATGTCACCTACGGTTCGTTTGATCATGTCGAGACAGGCATCGATGTGGGGGATGCGCTGAACGACGAGAAAACCTTGGCTGGCCGCTTTACTGCCAAAGGCCAGAACAGCGACCGCGAATACGATCACTCACAGGACGACAACCGGTTGGTGATGGGTGGCCTCACCTGGGCACCCACGGATTACACGTCAGCCACCCTGATTCTGGACTATCTGAAAACTGACAGTTCGCCCAACAGTGGCGGCTATCCGCTGGACAAGGAATACGACCGCAGCAAGTTTTATGGTGAGCCCAGCTACAACTTTCACGATGTCGAGCGCACCAGCCTCAGCGGTAACGTCACCCATGATTTCGACAACGGATTCGTACTGCGCAGCAATGTGCGTTACAGCAAATTGACCGATGATTTTGGCTACGTTTACATCAGCGACAGCGCCGCACGTGTCGGTACTACCGTTGACCGGTATCTGTTTGGAACGGACACTGAGGCCGATCAGTTCAATGGCAATCTGATGCTGCAATACGATGCCCGCTTCGAGAACATCGACAGCAGCAGCCTGGTGGGCGTGGAATACCTCGATTCGACCACCAAGGAAAGCTCGGTCTACGCCTTGGCGACCCCGATTGACATTGCAAATCCCGTGTTTACTGGGGTTTCACGCGCAATCACACCGTATGCCGTCAACAAGCGAGACGCGACCACGAAGGCCGTGTTCCTTCAGCAGAACCTATCGTTCTACGAGCGCTTCATCGTCACCGCGGGTATGCGCAACGACTCGATGGACCTTACCAGCAAAGGCTTGTTATCCACTGAGAAAGACACCTTCTCCGAAACCTCCTACCGAGGTGCGTTGACCTATATCGTCAACGATGAAGTCTCCACCTATGTGAGCATGGTGGAATCCGTCTCGCCGCCTCAGGTCGGCGTAACACCGCAGACGGGCAGACAGTACGAAGTGGGTGTGAAGTATGCACCGATGGGGATGGACGCACTGTTCTCCGCAGCCGTTTATGACTTGACCCAGGAAAACGTCACCATCGCCGTGGTGCTGCCGAGCGGCATCATTGAGCAACAGACGGTGGGTGAATCGCGGGCCCGTGGTCTCGACCTGGAGGCCAAGGCGCAGGTGACGCAGAACCTCAGCCTGATAGGTGGCTATTCCTATATGGAGTCCGAGGTACTGCGCGGTTCGTTGTACGACGGCAGCTCGCTGAAGGGTAATGAGTTCACCACGGCACCCAAGCATTCCGCTTCGCTCTGGAGTTATTACGACGTGCCCGGCACTGATGTCAGCGTTGGCTTGGGTGCGCGCTACGTCGGCTCTTATTACTTCGATGCAGCCAACTCCGGCAAAAGCGATGGCGCCACGTTGTTCGACGCCGCCTTCAACTACGAGATCGCCAAGGGCACCGACCTTGCGGTGAACGTCAGCAACCTGCTGGATGAGCAGCACGTGGTCGGTTCCGGCACAGCGAACTTCTACAACCCGGGTCGCGAGATTACCGCCAAAGTGAGTTACAGCTGGTAGGCCGGCGTGTAAGCCTTTTTCCCATCGAGGAAGTGGTGCCCGCTAAACCGCGGGCACCGTTACGAAAGGCAAGCGTGCACGGTTAGCAGAAGATAGAAACGACTAGTATTCCGGTGGTGCGCCTGGCGCTACCTGAAATGCCCCGCGCAACGCTCACAACCGATGATGCTCCAGCAGAAAGTCCACGAACACCCGCACCCGCGCCGGCATTGCCGGCCCCCCAACAAATACCGCATGGATCGGCTCTCGGTCGCCCGGATTCCAGGCGCCGAGTAGCGGTACCAGATCGCCGCGTTGCAGATCCTCGGCCACGGTAAATTCGCCGATTCGGGCGATGCCGGCGCCTAGCCGTGCGAGTTGCGCCAGCGCTTCGCCACTGCTGCATTCGATGTTGCCACTGACCTTCAGGGAAAATTCCCGGCCATCGCGGATGAACGGCCAGTTGGGTTCGGCGCGCCGGAAATTGAAACGCAGGCAGTTGTGGCGCAGCAGGTCTTCGGGTTCCTGGGGGGTGCCATGGCGCTCCAGATACGCGGGCGATGCCACCACCACCTGGCCGGTGTCGCCGATCTTGCGCGCTGTCAGCGGACTGTCGGGAAGATGGCCAAAGCGCACCGCCACGTCGGCCTGGCCGCCGAGAATGTCGACCACTTCGTCGCCGAGGGTGAGGTCGACAACGATGTTCGGGTAGCGGGCGCTGAAGGCTGCCACCAGAGGAACGATGGTCTGTCGGCCGTGGCCGAGGGCGGCGCTGACTCGCAGGCGGCCTTTGGGCACGCCTTGGTCTGCGACGGCTTCTTCGACCTCCGCCATGTCGGCCAGGATCCGCCGGGCGCCGCGCAGGTAAGCCTCGCCCTCGGCGGTGAAGGTAATTGCTCGCGTGGTGCGCAACAGCAGGCGGGTGCCAAGGCGTTGTTCGGTACGGGCGATGATCCGACTGACCGCCGAAGGTGTCAGTCCCAACGAGCGCGCCGCGGCCGACAAGTTGCCTTCCTGCGCCACCGTGGCGAACACAGCCATTTCACCTGATCTGCCGTTGAAGTCCATTTGTGCTCCACACGCAAAGGTGTTTGCAAAAAATGCGATCTACCGCCTCTGAGGATTGGATCGTAGCATTTGCGGCATAGATGAGGAGCCTTCCATGCGTATCAATCCACCCCTTGTTGCACTCGCCATGGGTGCCTTTGGCATCGGCGTAACCGAGTTCGCCCCTATGGGCATGTTGCCGGGCATCGCTGCGGATCTCGGCGTTTCCATTCCCGCCGCTGGCCTGTTGGTCAGTGCCTACGCCTTGGGCGTATTGCTCGGTGCGCCGTTGATGACCCTGACCACTGGCAGGATTCCCCGGCGTTATCTGCTGATCGGACTCATGGCGATTTTCACCCTGGGCAACCTGATGTCAGCGCTGGCGACCGATTACTACAGCCTTTTGGTCGCCAGGGTCGTGACGTCACTGAACCACGGTGCGTTCTTTGGCGTCGGCTCCGTCGTCGCCGCCAGCGTGGTCGCTCCGGAAAAACGTGCCGGGGCGGTCGCGGCCATGTTCATGGGCCTGACCCTGGCGACCATCGGCGGCGTGCCGCTGGCGGCCTGGTTTGGCGAACTGTTCGGTTGGCGCAGCGCATTCTGGGGCATTACCGGCCTGGGCGTGGTGGCCATGGCCGCGTTGTGGTTCGCCTTGCCCAACGTACCGGCACCGAAAAGCATCGGTGCGCTGGCCGAAATTCGAGTATTGGGCCGCGGCCCGGTGCTGGGCGCGCTGGCGCTCACCGTCGTTGGCTCAGGTGCGATGTTCACGGTATTCACTTATATCGCCCCGATCCTGAGCAGCGAGACCCATGCGTCCACCACGTTCATCACCGCGATGCTGGTGCTGTTCGGTGTGGGGCTGACGCTGGGCAATATGTGGGGCGGCAAGGCGGCGGATCGTTCGATAGACCGCACCTTGATCGTTTCGCTGAGCGTGCTGATTCTGGTCTTGCTGGCCTTCACCGTACTGATGCGCTGGCCGCTGCCGGCGGCGATTGCCATCCTGATCTGGGGTATCGCCAGTTTTGCCCTGGTGCCGCCACTGCAAATGCGCGTGATGGAAGCCGCCAAGGACGCGCCTAACCTGGCTTCGGCGGTGAATATCGGCGCCTTCAACTTAGGCAATGCGATTGGCGCGGCGCTGGGTGGCGCGGTGATCAACGCGGGGTTGGGTTATCCGGCGATTTCCCTGGCCGGAGCGGCAATGGCGGGTCTGGGGCTGCTGATGGTGTTGGCTTTTGCCTGGCGCTCCAAGGCTGTTGCGGCTACTGCGGAACTTCCGGCGCAGCAGTAGACCATCACGCTCCAGGGAACGTAGCGTCTTGGTCAAGATGCGCTGAGTCACGCCCGGTATCCGCCTTTTTTCTCGGCATGGCGCATCTTTCCGTACTCACTCAAGGCATGCAGGATGCCCAATGACCAGCGGCAACCTGCGTGCGCGAGGACGCTCGCCTGACGCGGTTGGATGGATTAATCGTGAATGCAGGTTTACCTTGCATGCGAAAAACCATATATTCGCCAAATCATATATGCGGGTCGAACGCCTCATGAAATTCGTGGGTGCACTAAGGTTCGTCCAGGTGAAAACCCAACGCTGAGATCGATATGGCCGACCCTCTGACACCCACTGCTGTTTTTAAATGCCTGGCTGACGAAACCCGTGTCCGCACCATGCTGCTCATCACCCGGGAAGGGGAGCTGTGTGTTTGCGAACTGACCTGCGCCTTGAACGAGAGCCAGCCAAAAATCTCCAGGCACCTGGCGCAGTTGCGCACGTGCGGGCTGCTTTCGGACCGTCGACAAGGCCAATGGGTTTATTACCGACTGCACCCGAATCTGCCTGATTGGGTTCGCCAAGTGCTGACCACTGCACTTGAAAGCAACACGCATTGGTTAAGCCATGACGCCAAGCGTCTCGATGAAATGGGTGACCGTCCTGAACGTGCGGCCGTGTGCTGTGCAAACTAAGTCGCTTGAATCCGCCCTGGACTACGAGACCGCTCGATGAAAATCCTCTTCTCCGCACGCTGTTACCACGGGAGCAATGATCATGAGCACGAGCCGCCGTTCACCACCGCGCTGGCTTTCCCCGCCGCTTTCGCCACGGTCATTGGACCGCTTGTTGAAGTGCCGGTATTGATTTCCCAGGTCGGCGTGGCCCTCTGGCTGGAGCGCCGCTGGTTCGATGACTCCAAGAGCGCCGTTGCGCAGGACGATGACTATGTACGATGACCTCATTCCCCAACTCGATACTGAACTGGTCGATCTGCCTTCGGCAGACAAGCTCGGTATCGAAAGGACCTCGACCCACAAGCCGCGCATCTTGCTGCTGTACGGGTCCACTCGTGCGCGCTCCTTCAGTCGTCTGTTGGTGGAGGAGGCCGCTCGACTGCTGGAGCACTTCGGCGCCGAGACGCGGATTTTCAACCCATCCGGTTTGCCACTGCCTGATGACGCACCCGACGACCATCCACGCGTGAAGGAACTGCGCGAGCTGATGCTGTGGTCCGAGGGACAGGTCTGGTGCTCTCCTGAGCGTCACGGAAACATGAGCGCTGTGTTCAAGGCGCAAATCGACTGGGTGCCACTGGCCATGGGCGCGGTGCGGCCGACTCAGGGCAAGACCCTTGCGGTGATGCAGGTTTGCGGCGGTTCGCAGTCGTTCAATGTGGTCAATCAGTTGCGAGTGTTGGGACGCTGGATGCGCATGTTCACCATCCCCAACCAATCGTCCGTGCCCAAGGCCTATATGGAGTTCGATGACAACGGCCGGATGAAACCTTCCCCGTTCTACGACCGTGTCGTGGATGTGATGGAAGAATTGGTGAAATTCACGCTGCTGCTTCGCGACCGCCAGGACTATCTGGTGGATCGTTATTCCGAGCGCAAGGAGTCGGCGCAAGAACTCATGAAACGTGTCAATCAGCGCTCCATCTGAGCCCATATCGAATACATCGGCCAGTTCGACGCCCAGTCGACCTCACACTGACAACAGACAGAGCACAACAGCATGACTATCAAAATAGGCATCAATGGTTTTGGCCGGATCGGTCGCCTCGCGTTGCGGGCCGCCTGGAGCTGGCCGGAATTCGAATTCGTGCAGATCAACGATCCGGCGGGCGACGCGGTGACTCACGCGCACCTGATCAACTTCGACTCAGTGCATGGCCGTTGGAACCATGAAGCCAGCGCCGAAGGCGACAGCGTGGTTATCGACAATAAGCGAATCAAAGTGACAGCCAACAAGGCCATTGCCGACACCGATTGGTCGGGCTGCGACCTGGTGATCGAGGCCAGCGGGAAAATGAAAACCGTGGGAGTGTTGCAGGCCTACCTGGATCAGGGCGTCAAGCGTGTAGTGGTCTGCGCTCCGGTGAAAGAGCAGGGCGCGTTGAACGTCGTCATGGGCGTTAACCAGCACCTGTTCGACCCTGCGCTGCACCGCATCGTTACCGCGGCTTCGTGCACCACCAACTGTTTGGCGCCGGTGGTGAAAGTCATCCATGAAAAACTGGGCATTCGCCACGGCTCGATCACCACTATCCATGACCTGACCAACACCCAAAGCATCCTTGATCAGCCGCACAAGGATCTGCGTCGGGCGCGTGCATCCGGGATGAGCCTGATTCCGACCAGCACCGGCTCGGCGACCGCCATCGCGGAGATCTTCCCGGAGCTGCGCGGGCGCCTGAACGGTCATGCCGTACGCGTGCCGCTGGCCAACGCTTCGCTGACCGATTGTGTCTTTGAAGTCGAGCGGGCTACGACCGTCGACGAGGTGAATCAACTGCTCAAGGACGCCTCCCAGAACGAATTGAAAGACATCCTCGGTTTCGAAGAGCGCCCCCTGGTGTCCATCGACTACCGCACCGACCCGCGCTCATCGATCATCGATGCACTGTCGACCATGGTCATCAACGGCACCCAGGTCAAACTCTACGCCTGGTATGACAACGAATGGGGTTATGCCAACCGCACGGTTGAACTGGCCAAACTGGTCGGCCTGGCAAACTGAGGAACGGTCATGAAAGCCTTGTCAGCCCTCGCGCCAGACGTGCGGCAGTACCTGCTCGTGACGGGCAACTACTGGGCCTTCACCCTCACTGATGGCGCCTTGCGCATGTTGGTGGTGCTGCACTTTCACGCGCTGGGCTACAGCCCGCTGCAAATCGCCGCGTTGTTTCTGTTCTACGAAATCTTTGGCGTGATCACCAACCTGGTGGGTGGTTATCTAGGCGCTCGATTGGGGCTGAACCGAACCATGAACATCGGGCTGGGCCTCCAGGTCGCTGCACTGTTGATGCTGACAGTGCCGTTGGCCTGGCTCACCATTCCTTGGGTGATGGGTGCCCAGGCGCTGTCGGGGATCGCCAAAGACTTGAACAAGATGAGTGCCAAGAGCTCGATCAAGTTGCTGGTCCCCGATGGGCAGCAGGGCCAGCTCTATAAATGGGTGGCGATCCTCACCGGTTCGAAGAACGCGCTCAAGGGCGTCGGTTTCTTTCTTGGCGGGGCCTTGCTGGCCTGGATCGGTTTCAAAGGTGCGCTGCTGGCCATGGCGGCGGTCCTGGCGCTGATCTGGGTCAGCAGTCTGATTGTGTTGAAGAAGGACCTGGGCAAGGCCAAAGCCAAGCCCAAGTTCCGGGATCTGTTATCCAAAAGCCGGGCAATCAACATCCTTTCGGCGGCGCGAATGTTCCTGTTCGGTGCCCGCGACGTCTGGTTTGTGGTGGCCTTGCCGGTGTACCTGAGCAGCGTATTCGGCTGGGATTTCTGGAAGGTCGGTGGCTTCCTGGCGGCCTGGGTGATTGGCTACGGCATCGTGCAATCCTTCGCCCCCGACATCACCGGCAAGAAAAACGGACATGTGCCGGATGGTCGTGCAGCCTTCAGGTGGGCCCTTGCCCTGGCGGGCTTGCCAGCCTTGATTGCGCTTGGGCTCAATGCCGGGTGGTCACCACAGACGGTACTGCTCGGCGGCCTCATGGTCTTTGGCGCGCTGTTCGCGGTGAATTCATCCCTGCACAGCTACTTGATCGTGTCCTATGCCAAGGAAGACGGCGTATCGCTGGACGTGGGTTTCTACTACATGTCCAACGCCATGGGACGATTGATTGGCACCGTCCTCTCCGGTTGGGTCTATCAGTTGTACGGTCTGGCAACGTGCTTGTGGATCTCGAGCGCCTTCGTATTGCTGGCCGCGCTGATATCCATTGCATTGCCCAGGCATGCCAAGGCGGTTTGAAGCTCCTCCGATTTCTCGGTCAAGCCAGCGCCGCTTCGACCAGTTCGATCCAATGCCGGACCGGGGTTCGGCCGGCGCCGTCAAGGTGGGTCTGGCAGCCGATATTGGCGGTGGCGATGACTTCGGGGTGTCCGCTTTCCAAGGCATTGAGCTTGTTGTCACGCAATTGCCTGGACAGGTCGGGTTGGGTCAGCGAATAAGTGCCCGCCGAGCCGCAGCACAGATGGCTGTCGGGTACTGGCGTGAGGTTGAATCCAAGCTTTTCCAGGACCGCTTCAACCGCACCTCCGAGCCTTTGCGCATGTTGCAACGTGCAGGGGCAGTGAAAGGCCAGGCGCTGGTCGCTGTGTACGCCGAGCTTGTCCAGCGGTTCGTCGCGCAGCACTTCAACCAGGTCCTTGGCCAGGGCGCTGACCTTGGCGGCCTTGTCGGCGTACGCCGGATCGGTGCTGAGCAGGTGCCCGTAATCCTTGATGAAGGCCCCGCAGCCGCTGGCGGTTTGCACGATGGCCTCGGCACCGCTTTCGATGGCAGGCCACCACGCGTCGATGTTGCGTCGGGCGCGATCGAGGCCGGCGGCCTGGGCGTCCAGGTGATAGTCCAGCGCACCGCAGCAACCGGCCTTGCGAATCGCAGTGACGCTGATGCCCAGCCGATCCAGCACCCGTGCGGCGGCGGCATTGGTATTGGGTGACAGGCTCGGCTGTACGCACCCTTCGAGCATGAGCACTTGCCGGTCATGGCGGATGGTCGGTCGTGACTTCGCTGGAGGCATGTTGCGCGGCAACTTGACTTGCAGCGTGTTGGGCAGCAACGCTCGGAACGCCTGGCCACTGCTCACCAGCCCTTTGAACAACGCCGGATTGGGCAGTACGCCACGCAACCCCTCGCGCAACAGGCGTTGACCGTATGGGCGCGGGACTGCCGCATCGACCACCGCCCGCCCGATGTCCAGCAAGTTGTGGTAGTCGACGCCGGAAGGGCAGGTGGTTTCGCAGTTGCGGCACGAGAGGCAACGATCCAGGTGCTCCTGGGTCTTGCGCGTCACTTCGTTGCCTTCGAGCACCTGCTTGATCAGGTAGATGCGCCCCCTCGGTCCATCCAGTTCATCACCCAGCAATTGATAGGTCGGGCAGGTGGCATTGCAGAAACCGCAGTGCACGCAACTGCGCAGGATGCGTTCGGCTTCTTCGGCGCGAGGCAACTGGCGGGCGTTTTCGCTCAAGGTGGTCTGCATGGTTCAGAGCTCCGCGTACAAGCGACCGGGGTTGAAAATGCCCCGTGGGTCGAGTTGGCGCTTCAAGTTCCGGTGATAGCGCATCAGCGCGTCAGCCAACGGTTGGAAGGGGCTGTCGGTCTGGCCAGGGGTGTAGCAGATCGCGTGTCCACCGACTTGTTCGACGAGCGAGCGGATGAAGGTCGCTTCGGCGCCAGACTTGAGCCAACGCTGGGCGCCGCCCCAATCGATCAACTGGACGCCCGGCAGCGGCAGTCGGGGTGTATCAAGTGGCAAGGCGAGGCGCCAGAGGGGCCGCTCCTCATCGAAGAAATACAAGCGGTGTTCATTCAAGTCCTGCCAGTACGAAGCGTCCAGCAACTCGCCGCCCAAACGGTCGCGGGCCGCCGCCACCGAGCCTTCTCCGCCTTCAAGCCTGAGGTGCAGGCGCTGGCCATCGTGGCACGCGGCGCTGATCGGCAGGGGTTGCTGGCCCCATTCCGCCAGGCGCGACAAAGCCCTAGCGGCATCCATTTCGAGACTGATGCTCAAGGTCTGTCGCGGTTTTGGCAGGACCTTGAGGGACACTTCGGTCACCACGCCCAGCGCGCCGTAGCTGCCCGCCATCAAGCGTGACAGATCATAGCCGGCAACATTTTTCATGACCTCGCCACCGAAGCGCAGGTGCTTGCCCTGACCGGTGATGACCCGAGTGCCAAGGATGAAGTCGCGCACCGACCCCGACCAGGGGCGTCGCGGCCCGGAGAGTCCGCAGGCGACCATGCCGCCCACGGTGGCGCTGTCACCGAAGGCGGGCGGTTCGCAGGGCAACATCTGCTGCGACGCGTCGAGTATTTCGGACAACTCTGCCAATGGCGTACCACAGCGAGCAGTGATCACCAGTTCAGTCGGGTCGTAGCTGACGACGCCCCGGTGGGCGCGGGTGTCGAGTACTTCACCTGCCACGCTGCGGCCAAGGAAGGCCTTGCTGTTGGAACCCTGGATACGCAACGGGGTGGCGTTTTCCAGCGCCTGGTTGACCTGCTCCAGCAGCGCAGCGCTGTTGTCGAAATCCTGTTCGCTGCCCATCAGAAACGCTCCAGCTCGGGGAAGGGCATCTGCCCCATGTGGACATGCATGGCGCCAAACTCGGCGCAGCGATGCAGCGTCGGAATGTTCTTGCCAGGGTTGAGCAACCCGCTCGGATCGAACGCGGCTTTGACGGCATGGAACACCGTCAGCTCATCGCTGTTGAACTGCGCGCACATCTGGTTGATCTTTTCGCGGCCCACGCCGTGTTCCCCGGTAATACTGCCGCCGACCCTCACGCACAATTCGAGGATCTTGCCGCCCAGCGCTTCGGCGCGATCGAGCTCGCCCGGTTGATTGGCATCGAACAGGATCAGCGGATGCATGTTGCCGTCGCCGGCGTGAAAAACGTTGGCGACCCGCAAGCCGTATTCAGCCGATAACGCCGCGATAGCCCGCAGCACACCAGGCAGTTCCCGGCGCGGTATCGTCCCGTCCATGCAGTAATAATCGGGGGAGAGGCGGCCCACCGCCGGGAACGCATTCTTGCGCCCGGCCCAGAAACGCACGCGCTCGGCCTCGTCGCGAGCCTGGCGCACTTCGGTGGCGCCGGCCTGCTCCAATACCTTGCGTACCCGGTCGCAGTCATCGTGGACGTCGGCTTCCACGCCGTCGAGCTCGCATAACAGAATGGCTTCGGCGTCCACCGGGTAGCCGGCGTGGATGAAATCTTCGGCGGCGCGAATCGCCAGGTTGTCCATCATTTCCAGACCGCCCGGGATGATGCCGGCTGCAATAATGTCACCCACGGCGCGGCCGGCTTTTTCAACGGAATCGAAAGCCGCCAGTAGCACCTTGGCCGTTTGCGGCTTGGGCAATAGCTTGACCGTGACCTCGGTGATTACTCCGAGCATGCCTTCGGAACCGGTGAACAATGCCAGTAGATCGAACCCGGGTGAGTCGAGGTTCTGCGAACCCAATGTCAGCTGTTCGCCATCGACGGTGAGGATGTCGACCTTGAGCAGGTTGTGCACGGTCAATCCGTACTTGAGGCAATGCACGCCACCGGCGTTTTCAGCGACGTTGCCGCCGATTGAACAGGCGATCTGCGAGGAGGGGTCCGGCGCGTAGTACAAGCCAAACGGCGCGGCCGCCTGGGAAATCGCCAGGTTGCGCACCCCCGGTTGAACCCTTGCGGTACGGGCGGCTGGGTCGATGTGCAAGATGTTGTTGAAGCGCGCCATCACTAGCAGCACGCCTTTTTCCAACGGCAGCGCACCGCCGGACAAACCGGTGCCCGCGCCCCGGGCCACCACAGGCACCTTGCGCGCATGGCAGAGCCGAAGCACGCCCTGGACCTCGTCGATGTGGCGCGGCAAGACCACCAGCATGGGCGTGGTGCGATAGGCGGAGAGTCCGTCACACTCGTACGGCTTGAGCTCCTCGGATTGATGCAGGATTTCCAGGTCGGGCAACTGGGCTTTCAGGGCCTGTAGCAGCGCGTTCTTGTCGACGTCAGGCAGGGCGCCGTCGACGCGTTCGTCGTAGAGGATGTTCATCGTTCGCAGGCGACACTCGGTTGTTTTTATTAGAGGTCTGTTCCGATACGGCTGACTTGCATCATTGGCCCGGGGCGTTCTACTGTCTATGGGGCGCTGCGCTGGTCGAACCAGTTCTTTAAGGTCGATCTGGCGGGATACTGAATAAAAATCCGTTAGAACAGTGACCTACGTAAGCAGTTGAACGCGCTTGAGGATTGTTTCGAAGCTGGTCATACCAGTGGGAGGTTCGATGGAAGGCGAAGAGACGGGCGGTAATCTTCAAGTCGCCGACGTGGTTTGCGAGCGCATCGAACGCCTGATCGTCGATGGTGTGCTCAAGACCGGGCAATTGTTGCCTTCGGAGCGGCGGTTGACGGAAAAACTCGGCGTCTCACGTACTGCGCTTCGCGAGGGGCTGAAGCTGCTGCGCGCTCGCGGGATTATCAAGACCGAGCAGGGCAAAGGGTCGTTCGTGGCCGATCTGTCCGGGCATGGCTTGGTGTCGCCGCTGATGCACCTGTTCAGTTCGCAGCCACGCACGCTTTATGATCTCTTCGAGGTCCGCAGCCTGCTGGAGGGCGAGTCCGCGCGTCTGGCGGCCTTGCGCGGGACCGAGGCTGACTTCGTACTGATTACCCGCAGCTACGAGGCCATGCTCGATGCCCATAGCCGTCCCTTGGAGGCCAGCGTCCACGCCCGGCTCGACCATGCATTTCACTTGGCAATCTGCGAGGCGTCGCACAATCCAGTGCTGGTGCAAACCTTGCGTTCGCTGACGGATTTGTTGCTCAACTCGGTGTTCGCCTCGGTCAACAATCTCTATCACCGCGAGCCGCAAAAGCGCCAGATCGACCGCCAACACGCCCGGCTCTACAACGCCGTGACCGGCCGCCTGCCGGAGCAGGCGCGCAAGGCGGCCATCGCCCACATCCAGAGCATCTGCGAAAACCTCAAGGAAATCGAAAACGAAGAGCAACGCCTGGTGCGTGCCACGTTGCGGCTTGAGGGATGGGCTTAGAGGCGGCGGTTGGACCCGTTCACCGATATCACTCACCACCTCCAGACCGAGCAAGCGCTTCCAGCACCTCGATCGCCCGCTGCGCATCTTCCCGCCCCACGAAAATGTGATCATGGTAGTAAGCCGCGATGACGTTGCAACTGATCCCCGCGTTTCCCAAGGCCGTTGCGAAGGCAGCGGTCAAGCCGACGGCGTCCAGGGCGGAATGCACGGTCAGGGTGATCCAGGCGGCAACATATTCGAAGTCCAGGCCCAGGGCCTGGGCCCTGTTGCGCTCGATGATCACGGTCAACCCTTCTTTTTCGCGGAAGCTGCCCAGGATCTCCTCGCCTTTGACGAGTTCTGGGTCAGTGATGCAGCAGAAGACGTAATCCCCGTCATTGAGCGTCGGGCTCATTGCGCTGAGTAGTTTCGCGATCGATTTCTCGCCTGACATGTCGGTTCACTCTTCGATGGAATAAGCGAGCCATTTTGCAGGAGTTTGCTGGCGGGTGTCGTTGAAGCTGATACCGCCTGTAACTACCTGCCTCCAGGGATCGAAGGGAGCAGGAATCCAAGCACCTCATCGATCAAATGCTCTGGCGCTTCTTCCGCAATGTAATGCCCCGACGGCAACGCTTTCCCTCGCACGTCGGTCGCGACTTTTTGCCATTCTCCAAGTGGATCGAAGCAACGGCCCACGACGCCGTCCGCCCCCCACAACGCGAGCAACGGGATTGAAAGTTTTCTGCCGGCTTGCCGGTCGCTTCGGTCGTGCTCCAGGTCGATGCTGGCGCTTGCCCGGTAATCTTCACACAAACCATGAGCTGCGCCAGGCAGCGCCAGGCAGCGCACGTACTCGGCAAAGGCGGCGTCAGTGAAAGGTGCCATGCCAGCGCTGCGGGTGCCCATGACGCTGCGCAGGTAAAGCTCCGGATCAGCCTCGATGAGCGTCTCGGGGAACGGGGCGGGGCGTATCAGGAAGAACCAGTGCCAATAGGCGCGGGCGAACGCTTCGTTGGTCTGCTCATACATCGCCAATGTCGGAGCGATATCCAGCGTGATCAAACGCTTCACTGCGTCCGGGTGATCCATCGCCATGCGATGGGCCACGCGTGCGCCTCGGTCATGGGCCAGCACGTCAAACTTCACGAACCCCAACGCGCGCATGAGCTCGAGCCCGTCCAGCGCCATTTGCCGCTTGGAGTAGGCGAGGTGCTCGGCGTCGCCTGCCGGTTTGTCGCTGTCACCGTAGCCACGAAGATCCGCCGCGACCACGGTGAAATGCTCCGCCAGGCGTTCGGCGATCTTGTGCCACATGACGTGAGTCTGGGGGTGCCCGTGGAGCAGGAGCAGGCCTTGGCCGCTCCCACCTTTGCGGTAGTTGACGGTGATGCCATTGACTTGGCATCGGCCCGATTCAAATGAGGCGAACATCGCGTGGCTCTCCTGCTGATGGTTGCGGTTATTGTAGAGCGCACGCGGTCAAGTACTAAGGCACTGCGTGTGACAGCTTTGTTCACGAATCGTGTGCAACTTGGCGCACCTCTGGCACAGCTGTCGCTGTGAATGCGACAACTGTCGCACGGCTTCGCGACCCGCTACACGCGCCGAAAGCCCCGTGGGACGAGGCTTGCGAAGCGTTTTCAAACGGTGGCATGGGGGTTGCTCCTCTTCTGGTGCGCAGCGCAATGGCTTCGCTACTAATAAGAACCAGGAGTCCTCCCATGACACAGATTGGCCTCGCCGTGCCTACTGCTTCTCGGAACGCGGCCCTTCGCATTCCCCTCAAGGCGCTATTTGTCGTGCTGGCGCTTACCTTCCATACCGTCCCGGCCTGGGCGCAGGACATGCCGGCGAATGTCGACGGCAAGCGCATCATCGCCGCCGACCAGGAACCCGGTAACTGGATGAGTACCGGCCGTACCTACGACGAACAACGCTACAGCCCGTTGAGCAAGATCAGCGACCAGAACGTCGGCCAGCTGGGGCTCGCATGGAGCTATAAGCTGGACCTGGATCGCGGTGTCGAGGCCACGCCTATCGTGGTCGACGGCGTGATGTATACGACCGGTCCGTTTTCGGTGGTCTACGCCTTGGATGCGCGCGACGGCAAGTTGATCTGGAAGTACGACCCCAAGTCTGACCGCAATCGTGCCGGTGAGGCCTGTTGCGACGCGGTCAACCGGGGTGTTGCGGTGTGGAAGGGCAAGGTTTACGTGGGCGTGCTCGATGGTCGCCTGGAGGCCATCGACGCCAAGACCGGCCAGCGCGCCTGGTCGGTGGACACCCGGGCCGATCACTCGCGCAGCTACACCATCACCGGAGCCCCGCGAGTGGTCAACGGCAAGGTCGTGATCGGTAACGGTGGCGCCGAGTTCGGCGTACGCGGATACGTCACCGCCTACGACGCCGAGACCGGCAAGCAAGCCTGGCGCTTCTTCACGGTGCCGGGTGACCCCAAGCTGCCGCCCGAAGACAAGGCCATGGCCATTGCCGCCAAGACCTGGCACGGCGACGCCTATGTGACCCAGGGCGGTGGCGGCACGGCCTGGGACTCCTTTGCGTTCGACCCGGACTTGAACCTGCTCTACATCGGCGTAGGCAACGGATCGCTGTGGGACCCGAAATGGCGGAGCCAGGCCAAGGGCGACAACCTGTTCCTCTCGTCCATCGTCGCGGTCAACGCCGATACGGGCGAGTACGCCTGGCACTACCAGACCACGCCGGGGGACGCCTGGGACTACACGGCCACCCAGCACATGATCCTTGCGGAACTGCCGATCGATGGAAAGCCGCGCAAGGTGCTGATGCAAGCGCCGAAGAATGGCTTTTTCTACGTGATCGACCGCGCCACGGGTGAGCTGTTGTCGGCCAAGGGCATCGTGCCGCAGAGCTGGACCAAGGGCATGGACATGAAGACGGGCAGGCCCATCGTCGATGATGAGAATGCCGCGTACTGGAAGGACGGCAAGCGCAAACTGGTCACGCCTGCGTTCTGGGGCGCCCACGACTGGCAGCCGATGTCCTACAACCCGAACACCGGCCTTGTGTATATCCCGGCGCACGTCATGTCCGCCTATTACGAACACATCCCCGAGGCGCCGAAGCGCAACCCGTTCAAGAGCATGTACCAATTGGGCCTGCGCACCGGGATGATGCCGGAGGACGCCGATGGGCTGTTGGAAATGGCCAAGGGCTGGTCCGGAAAACTGATTGCCTGGGACCCGGTCAAGCAGCAACCGGCGTGGGAAGTGCCCTATGTGACGATCTTCAACGGCGGCACCTTGAGCACCGCCGGCAACCTGGTGTTCGAGGGCAGCGCCGACGGCCGGGTGATCGCCTACGCCGCCGACAGCGGCAAGAAACTCTGGGAGCAGCCGGCGGCCAGCGGTGTGATGGCGGCGCCGATTACCTACAGCGTGGACGGCGAGCAGTACGTGACGTTCATGGCCGGGTGGGGCGGCGCCTTCTCGACCTTTGCCGGTGCCTTGTCCTTGCGCGCCGGGGTCCGGCCGTTTTCCCAAGTGTTGACCTACAAGCTGGGCGGCACGGCAAAACTCAACGAGCCGGCGCCGCTCGCCGAAACCCCGAAACCGCCGCCCCTGACCGGCGACCTGGCCGCAGTGGACGCCGGCGGCAAGCTCTACGACGGCTACTGCTCCCAATGCCACGGCATTCATGCAATCAGCGGCGGGGTGCTGCCGGACCTTCGCAAGCTGACGGCTGAAAAACATCAGATGTTCCTCGGCATTCTCTATGGCGGCCGGGTGCCGGACGGCATGCCGTCCTTTGCCGACGCCTTCACGCCGGAACAGGTGGAGCAAATCCACCAATACCTGATCAAGCGTGCCCACGACCTGCAGCAGGAAGGCGGCGTCTGGAAAACCTTCACCGCCAAATGAATGCCCCTGCATCGTTCCGAAACTGACCGCGAGAGCAAGCACATGACCGAGATCACTGATTACCAGAACTTCATCGCCAACGCCTTCATTCCCAGCGACCCCAGCATTGAAGTGCACAACCCGGCGAATGGCGCTTTACTGGCGCGGGTGCCAGAAGCCAGCGACGAGCAGGTTGAAGCGGCCATTGCCGCGGCGCGCAAGGCGCAAAAGAGCTGGGCCGCCCGCCCGGCCATCGAGCGCGCCGGCTACCTTCGCAAAATCGCCAGCAAAGTGCGCGACAACGCCGAACGACTCGCCCATATCATCACCGCCGAGCAGGGCAAGGTGCTGGGATTGGCGCGGGTGGAAGTCAATTTCACCGCCGATTACCTGGACTACATGGCCGAATGGGCACGGCGTCTCGAAGGTGAGGTGCTGACCAGCGACCGCGCCGGTGAAAGCATCTTCCTGCTGCGCAAGCCCTTGGGCGTGGTGGCCGGTATCCTGCCGTGGAATTTCCCCTTCTTCCTGATCGCTCGCAAGATGGCGCCGGCGCTGGTGACCGGCAATACCATCGTGATCAAGCCCAGCGAAGAAACGCCCATCAATTGCTTCGAGTTTGCCCGTCTGGTGGCCGAGACCGACTTGCCGGCCGGCGTGTTCAACGTCGTCAGTGGCGCGGGAGCGACGGTGGGGCATCACCTGACCCGCCATGCAGGCATCGACTTGATCAGCTTCACCGGCAGCGTCGGCACCGGCTCGCGGATCATGGCCGCGGCGGCGCCGAACATCACCAAGCTCAACCTGGAACTCGGTGGCAAGGCGCCGGCCATCGTGTTGGCGGATGCCGACCTGGACCTCGCGGTCAAGGCCATCACCGCTTCGCGGGTGATCAACACCGGGCAAGTCTGCAACTGTGCCGAGCGGGTCTATGTCGAGCGCAAGGTCGCCGATCAGTTCATCGAGCAGATGGCCGCCGCGATGGCCGCGACCCGCTACGGCGACCCGTTGGCCGAGGACAATCTGGACATGGGACCGTTGATCAACCAGGCGGCGCTGGACAAGGTGGCGCGGATGGTCACGGTCGCAAAGGGGGAGGGGGCCGAAGTGGTCACGGGCGGCGCGGTGGCCGACAAAGGCCAGGGCTTCCATTACCAGCCGACGGTGCTGGCCGGGTGCGGTAGCGAGATGGCGATCATGCGCCAGGAGATCTTCGGCCCGGTGCTGCCGATCCAGATTGTCGACGACCTGGACGAAGCCATCGCCCTGGCCAATGACAGCGAATACGGCCTGACCTCGTCGATATACACTCGTAGCCTGAGCGCTGCCATGCGCGCGAGCAACGAGCTGGATTTCGGCGAAACCTACATTAATCGAGAGAACTTCGAAGCGATGCAGGGTTTCCACGCGGGGGCACGCAAGTCCGGCATTGGCGGCGCGGACGGCAAGCACGGCTTGTACGAATACACCCATACCCACGTGGTTTACATTCAAGTCTGATCTGGCGAGAGAATGCCGGCACCCGCAAGGGCGCCGGCATTTTTTCAGGCTTATCAGAACTGATCGTTGGGCGCGACGACGCCGTGCTTTTTCATCTTGCGGTATAGCGTGGAGCGGGAGATGCCCAGATCCGTAGCGGCGGCGCTGATGTTCCAGCGATGCTGGCGCAAGGTCGCGAGCAGGCGGCGGGACTCCTCATCGCCCAACTGTTCGCCCAGATTGCCGCCCAACGGTTTGGTGTTGGCTGGCAATGACAGCCGTTGTGGCGCCAGCACTTCGCTGGGCAAGCAGTCCATGTCGATAACGCCGCCTTCAGCCAGGGCCACTGCGTAACGAAGGCTGTTGAGTAGCTGGCGGATATTGCCAGGCCAGTAGTAATCGAGCAGGCATTGGCGGGCATCCGTTTTCAGTCGTAGCGAGTGGGTTTCGTCCTGTGCCGCGAGCAACTGGTCGATCAGCGCGGGGCGATCGCTGCGTTCGCGCAGGGCGGGCAGCGCCAGGTTCATGCCGGCGAGGCGATAGAAGAGATCTTCGCGAAAGCGCTTCTCGCCGATCATGGCCGGCAAGTCCTGGTGAGTTGCCGAGATCACCTGGACGTCCAGCGCCACCGGCACTTCAGCCCCCAGCGGCGCGATTTCCCGCTCCGCCAGCACTCTCAGCAAGCGGGTTTGCAAATGGGCGGGCATGTCGCCGATTTCATCGAGAAACAGTGTGCCGCCATTCGCCAGTTCCAACTTGCCCTTCATGCCTTTTCGGTTCGCGCCGGTAAAGCTGCCGGCACGATAGCCGAACAGCTCGCTCTCGATCAGCGTCTCCGGGATGGCTGCGCAATTGAGTGCGACGAAAGGCCCTGCGCGACGATGGCTGGCCTGGTGGATCGCGCGGGCAAAGGCTTCTTTGCCGGTGCCAGTCTCACCGGTAATCAGGATCGGGATGCTTTTGTCGATCACCTTGCGCACCCGGCGGACGCTCTGTTGCAGTTGAGGGTCGAGGCCGGCGAGTTGCTGCAGGTCCGGGTGAGCGTCAGGGGCAGGACGGGCGATGGGGCGCGGGCGGTGCTGTTGAGAGGGGATTCGCAGCCCGACCTCCAGCAACGCCTCATCCCGAAGACCACGTAAACGCACGCCCTGAGCGCCGCCGTTGGTGAGTTTGAGCAATTCGTCCATTGTGGTGGGTAGCAGGCTGTCGATGGCTGTGCCCAGCAATGTCGGCCCCTCAGCCAGGTCCAGGGCGACAAAGGCTGCACGGTTGGCGCCGATGATGCGGCCGCTTTCATCAAGCGCCAGTAACTGTTCGTTGGCCAGGTCGGCGATTTCATCGAGGGGCTTGAGGGACAAGGTCAAGCGGTCGCGGTAGCTCTGGCGGAAATGTGCATTTTCGATCAGGCGCGCGTACATGATCACCAGTTGCAGCGTCAGGTACTGGCTTTCCCGAGGACCGTTGCTGTTCATGCAGGTTGCGTTCAGGCAGCCGCGCAGCAGGCCCTGCGCATCGAAGATGGGCGCTACCGAACAGCTCAGGCTGAAATTGGACGCCAGGAAATGTTCCTCCCGATGAATGATCAACGGCTGCGCGGCGGCCAGGGTTGTGCCAATGCCGTTGGTGCCTACCACCGATTCCTCCCACTGCGCCCCCACTACCAGCCCTGATTGCGTATAGATGTCGGGCTGGTCGGGCAGTCGAGAATCCAGGGTGATGCCGCGCTCGTCGCTCAGCAGCACGGCAAAGCCGGCGGGCACCACGCGCCGGGCCAGACCACTGACGCCCTGGCTGGCGATGGAAAGATACTGCTGGTGTTGTGCCTGATGGCGACGAATGTCCTCGGCGCTGAGGATGTTCTTGCGGCTCGCCGCGCCAGGGTCGAGCCGATGCTCCACGACGCTGCGGTACCAGGACTGCGCAATGACGCCATCGGGCTTCAGGCCGCGTCCGGAAAAATGATCATTGACGAAGGCCGCCAGTTCGCTGGGGATCGGCTGCGCGCTATGCAGGGTCATGAAAGGCTCCCATCGGGCGTGACGCCCGCGCAGGGCCTTCACGGCAATCTTGTTATTAGGGGATGGTCCGCGTTGCAAGTATCTACCATAGACCCAGGCGCGCGAGTTTTCAGCCATCATTCTCCGTTCAAAAGATCCACCGCAGCAAAACGACCCGCCCACCGATGCGCCTCACGAAACTGTTCAACAGCCGAACGATCACTTCGGCTGGCAAGCGCTTGAGCGGTGGTCTTACGCAGATCACTGTCTTCATCCAGGATCCAGACGCCCGGTTCCTTGTCCCGCAAGGCCATCTCACCGAAGCGGGTGCAGAGGACGGGCAGGCCCAGGGCGCGGTATTCGTAGTATTTGATCGGGTCGACCGAAGCGGTCAGGCGGTTGAGCTTGAACGGGATCAAACCCACTGAAAACGTTGCCATCGCCGCGATTGCACTGGCATGGGAGCACTCGGGGAGCAGCTTTATGTTGGCGGGGGGCGGCAATCGCCCATGCGCAACTCTTACCTGCGTCCTGGGCACAATGCCAGGCCGTTCACGGGCATCCGAATAAAAATAGGGCGCCACGTTGTCGATTTCCGCCATCGCCATTCGACTACCCTGTAGAGCCGCCACACGGACGGCTCGATCCATTCATTCCCAGGAGACACAAGCATGCGATTTATGGTGATCGTCAAGGCCAGTCCGGAATCGGAAGCCGGAGAAATGCCCAGCGTGGAACTGTTGGCCGCCATGGGCGCCTACAACGAAGAACTGGTCAAGGCCGGGGTGATGCTCGCCGGTGAAGGCCTGCATCCCAGTGTCCAGGGTGCGCGCGTGCGGTTTTCCGGCAAGGACCGGACCGTGATCAAGGGACCCTTCGGCCAGACCCGCGAGCTGATCGCCGGTTTCTGGATCTTCCAGGTCGGGTCTTTGCAGGAGGCTATCGACTGGGTCAAGCGCTGCCCGAACCCGATGGTCAGCGACAGTGAAATCGAGATTCGCCAGATCTTCGAAGCCGAGGCGTTTGGTGAGTCTTTTACCCCCGAGCTGCGCGAGCAGGAAGAACGCCTGCGGGCGCAGCTGTCCGATCAATCGTGAAATAGGTGACAGGAGAAAACACCATGAAAATCATTCCCTACCTGACCTTCGACGGTCGCTGCAAGGAAGCGTTCGCGTTGTACAAGGATGTGCTTGGCGGCGAGCTGTTTTCCATGTCTTTTGCCGAGGCACCCGAGGACGTCGGCATGCCCAAGGACGCGAACCTGATCATGCACGCTTGCCTGACCGTGGGTGATTTCAGCCTGATGGCGTCCGATTGCCCGCCAGGCCAACCGTATAGCAAGCCGCAAGGTGTGTCGGTTTCCCTCAACGTCGACAGTGCGCAGGAGGCCGAGCGGCTGTTCAAAGGCTTGAGCGCCGGTGGCATCGTGCAAATGCCTTTGGCGAAGACGTTCTGGGCGGAACGCTTTGGGATGTTCGAGGACCGTTTCGGGATCGCCTGGATGGTCAACTATGAGGGCAAGCAATAAGCCGGGTGTAACTCAGGTCGCCGGCCTGGAAGCCGTCGGCGACCTGAAAGGCGTCGATACGTGCAGAACCGGCTATCCTTTTGCAGAACCGTATTTTGGGCAAAAGGAACGCCATGCCAGACCATGATCGCGGCACCGGCTCCGGATGGGGTATCGCGGGTAATGCTCGTGCCTGTTCTATCAGGCTGCGGCTACTCTGGATGGCTACGACAACGATTTGCTGTCTTGTTGCGGCGACTTCCAGCCATGGCCAGGACCCGGCCGTCGAAGCGGGTGGCGCAGACGCCACGGTTACGGTGATTCAAGCCCAGGAAGTTGTCGCGAGGGCCACCCTCGGCGCCGCTCGTTGGAGCGGCCCTGAATCCGGCCCCAAAGCCCAGCGGGGCAAGAGTATTGCGCTTGTCGCCGAAGACTTGCGTAACGGAGGCATTGTCGGTGTCGCCCAAGGCGCTCGGGAGGCCGCCAGCGCGATGGGCTGGACGCTGAGAATATTCGATGGCGCAGGCACAGCGGCCGGGCGCGCGAAGGCATTTTCCGATGCGTTGGCCGCGAAGCCCGACGGTCTCATCCTGTGCGGTTCCGATGCCCTTGAGAACAATCCGGCGCTGACAGCTTTTGCGAAAAAAGATATACCCGTGGTTGGCTGGCACGCCGGGGTACGCCCCGGGCCGATCGAGGGCACGCCGGTGGCCATGAACGTCACCAGTGACCCGCTTGAAGTGGCTCGTCTCACGGCCATGGCTGCAGTGGCGCAGTCAAACGGACGCGCCGGCGTGGTCATCCTGACCGATTCCAGGTACGGCATCGCCATGGCGAAGGCCAAGGTCATGGAGAACGTCATTCGGGCCTGTCGGGAATGTACGTTGCTGGAGGTACGCGATGTCGCCATATCGGAAAGTAGCGAGAAGATGCCGGCGGTCACCCGGCAATTGCTTGAGCGCCATGGCAAGCGCTGGACCCACGCGCTGGCTATCAACGATATCTACTTCGACTATTCGATCGCCGCGTTGACCAACGCGGCAATACCCAGTGACGGCATCAGCCTGTTGTCTGCCGGCGACGGCAGCGCTTCGGCTTTCCTGCGCATACAGGCAAAAACCTACCAGACCGTTACCGTGGCCGAGCCGCTGAACATGCATGGCTGGCAAGTCATGGATGAATTGAACCGCTTGTTTGCAGGCCGGCCAGTGAGCGGTTTCGTCGCGCCGGTCCACTTGGTCAACGCCGACAATATCGCCTTCGATGGCGGGAAGAAATCCCAGTACGATCCTGACAATGGCTATCGGGACATCTATCGCCGCCTATGGAATCCCTGACGTTGAACATGATCTCCCGGCTTGGACGCCAGCTGTTGCCGCAATCGCTGCGCGCACAGTTCACAGTCGCTTTCTTGACGTTGGCGCTGCTGATCCTGGCAGGGGGAGCCACCGCAGTCTATGCGTTGCGCACGTCGAACAACGCCACTCGCCAGCTGACGGATGAACGGCTGGTGCGCATGCAGAACGGGCAAGACATGGTCCAGCGCACATTGCTGATCGAGCGCCAGACCGACCAGCTCCTGACCACACGTTCTCCCGAGGTCCTGCGCGCAAGCCATGCCGCGACAGTCGAGCAGCTCGAGGCCCTCGATCAACGGGTGCAGCAGCTGACTGCCGCGAACAGTGGCGTGGCAATCCTCGACATGCACCAGTCCAGCCAGATATTCCGCAACACGGCGAACATCGTTGCGCAACTGCGCGAGGGCCTCTTGCAAACCGAGGTCACCTTCGAGCAAAACCTGGAGGCGCTTACTGCCCGGTTAACCGCGGTACAGAGCCCGGCCAGCCTGGAACGGGCGGTGTTGCTGTTCGATCTGCCGCAGGCGATCGACAGCGAGGCCGTGCAACGACTGCGGGTCCGATATGAGCAGCTGTCGCGCACCGCGGGCAAGTCCGAAGCCGATGCGCAGGCGCCCGAGCTTTTTTCCCTGCGCCAGAGGATCATCAACCAGAACGACGTCACCAAGCGTTTCAATGAGCAATTGAAGAACGAGGCGGGGACCCTGGTCGCCTTGGCCCGCGAGCAATCGAATGCCTACACGCAAGACTATCGTGAAGCCCTGCAGGGTTTGGTCGAGGATTCGAATCGCAGCCAGCAATGGGTGCTGATCATGTTGGGCACCAGCCTGGTGTTCGCCTGGTTTGTGACCCGCGTGTTCATGGGGCGTCATGTGTTGGTGCGGCTTAATCAGATAAGCCGGCAATTGCGCCAGGAACACACCCACAAGACGCATCTGATGATGGCCGACCACGGAAACGACGAGATTGGCAACATGGCGCGCGCGGTGAACCAGTTTCTCGAGGACCGGCTCCAGCTGGAAAAAAGAACGGCCCAACTGAGCATTGCCACGGAGCGGCTGGCGGTGCAGAACAGCCGATTGGAGCAAGAGGCGATCATCCGCGCCGGACAGGGTCACGTGCTGGAACTGATCGCCAGGAGCACTGAACTGACCGAAGTCCTCGACAGCCTGGCCCACTTGGTCGAGTCCCAACTGGAGGGCATGATGGTGTCCATCCTGGTGCTGGATGAGGAGGGCAAGCACCTTCTGCACGGCGCGGCCCCCAGTTTGCCGAAAGCCTATTGCCAGCTCATCGACGGGATTGAAATCGGCCCCAACGTCGGTTCCTGTGGCACCTCGGCCTATCGCCGGGAACCGGTCGTCGTCACGGACATCCAGCAGGATCCGCTGTGGCAAGACTACCGTTCGATTGCCGCGCCCTATGGGTTTCGCGCCTGTTGGTCGACGCCGATCCTGTCCCATGAGCGAAAGGTATTGGGTACGTTTGCGCTGTATGCCAACACCGTACGCAGCCCCAGCCCGGCCGAGACGCAACTGATCGAGCTGGCGACACCGCTGGCAGGCATTGCGATAGCGCATCAGCTGACCGAAAAACGCATTCGCTTCATGGGCGACCATGACGCATTGACCGGGCTGCCGAATCGCACGTTGCTCGAAGACCGCCTCAAGCAGGCGATGCTGTATGCGCAGCGCTACAACCGGCTGGTGACGGTGGTGTTTCTCGATCTGGACAAGTTCAAGCTGGTGAACGATAGCCTTGGGCACAGCGCGGGGGATGAGCTGTTGAAAACCGTGGCCCAGCGCATGGTGGAATGTGTGCGTCGCACCGACACCGTAGTACGACTAGGCGGCGACGAATTCGTGATCGTCCTGTTCGACCAGCCCTCGGACCTCGACGGCGTGACGCCCGTGCTCCACAAGATCCAGGAGGCCATCCTGCGGCCGATCCACCTCAGCGGGCATACGCTCCACGTCACCTGCAGCATGGGCTTGGCCACGTACCCGGCCGACGGCAGCGACACCGACACGTTGCTCAGCAATGCGGACGCCGCCATGTACCGGGCCAAGGAGCTGGGCCGCAACAGCTTCCAGTTCTACACGAGCGAGATGAACAACACGGTCCAGGGTAAGCTTGCCATGCAGGATGGGCTGCGCAACGCACTCATCAATGGCGAGTTCCTGCTGTTGTACCAGCCACAAGTGGATTTGCAGTCAGGCCAGATCATCGGCGTGGAAGCGTTGATTCGCTGGCAACATCCGGAGCTGGGCATGGTGTCCCCGATCAAGTTCATTCCCCAGGCCGAAGAGACCGGGTTGATCGTGCCCATCGGCGACTGGGTGTTCCATGCCGCGTGCAGGCAAAACAAGGCGTGGCAGGACGCCGGCTTGCCACCGATCACCATGTCGGTAAACATTTCCGCCCGTCAGTTCATCGAAAGAGACCTGATCGACCGGGTCAAGCATGCGTTGCAAGAAACCGGACTGGAGCCGCGGTACCTTGAATTGGAGCTGACTGAAAGCCTGATCATGCAAGATCTTCAGCAAGCCATCAGCAAAATGAAGGCGCTGCAATCGATGGGCACCAGTCTCTCGATCGACGATTTCGGCACCGGCTACTCCAGTCTCGCCGCATTGAAGAGCTTCCCCATTGCGCGACTCAAGATCGACCAGTCTTTCGTGCGCGACCTGCCCGACAACGAAAACGACAAGGCCATCGCCACCGCCGTGATTTCACTCGGGCATAAACTGAACCTCAAGGTGATTGCCGAAGGTGTCGAAACCGAAGCGCAGCAGACCTTCCTGCGGGAAAACGGCTGTGATGAGATTCAAGGGTACTTTTTCAGCAAGGCGGTCAACGCGGAGCAGATCAGCCTGTTACTGCAGATGCCACGGCTGCCCCAATCAAGTCGGATGCTGAACCCGGAGTCGAAAGAACAGCAACACGCTATCAAGCGTCCAGGCCGCCCAATGCCTGGGCATTAAGCCAGCGTGTCATCGCGTTGATTCAGGGATAGTCGCCTGCCTGGCGAAAGCGTTACGATTTACCCGTCCGTACTGAGCGATACCCGAGCCAACCTATCCCGCCCGCATCCTCATCGAAGCCCATGAAAGCGCCCACTCCTCCGGTTGGTGAGGCTCTGTCGAGAGACCCTACAGCGTGAAAAAGATCATTAGAATCGATGACCTCCAGGTATTCGTGACCACGACGGACGCCGGCAGCTTTTCGGCGGCAGCAAGGTTGCTGGACATCTCTCCGGCGTTGGCCAGCGTCGCGGTGCAGCGGCTCGAGGCGAGCCTGGGGGTGCGGTTGTTCGTGCGGTCCACAAGGCGGTTGCGTTTGTCGGATGACGGCGAGCGATACCTGAGCCATGCGCGGCAGGCGCTCGAGGCATTGGACAATGGGGAGCTTGCGCTGGCGCAGGGGCGCGACGAAATTTCCGGGACGCTGCGCTTGTCGATGCCCTCGGACATCGGCCGCAACCTGTTGCTGCCGTGGCTGGATGAGTTCCAACAGTTGCATCCCAAAGTGCTGTTGCAGTTGCGCGTCAGCGACCAGGTGGCTGACCTGTTCACCGAGCACCTGGACGCGAGTATCCGTTATGGCCAGTTGGCTGACTCGAGTCTGGTGTCCCTCGCGCTGGAACCGTCCAACCGAAGGACGGTGTGCGCCTCGCCCGACTACATCGCACGCCATGGTCGCCCGAAAACTCCCGCCGAGCTGGGCAAGCACAACTGTCTTCGTTACGTGATGGGCGAGCAGACCTTCGAACGCTGGAGTTTCCAGACGCCGCAAGGCGTGGAGACCGTTCAGGTCCTGGGAAACCGCACCAGCGATGACGCCGATATCGTCAGGCGTTGGGCGGTGTCGGGGCTCGGCGTCGTCTACAAGTCCAAGCTCGATGTGATGGACGACATTCGCAGCGGTCGCCTGGTGGAAATCTTCCCGCCGGACTATGGTCAGCCAGCACCGCTGCAACTGGTGTGTGCCCATCGAACCTCGCTGACGCCAGCGGTCCAGGTATTGAGAGCGTTCCTGGCGGCGCGCTTCGAGCGCTATATCAGCGAATGAGTGGCCTCAACGTGTCAGCGGCCCGGGTCCTCGACGCGTAACAACACCCTGGTTACCCGTCGCTCTTCTACCTCCACCACCGTCATGCGCCATTCCTGCCAGCGAAGGGTATCGCCGATGATCGGCAAGCGGTCCAACAAACTCATCACCAGACCGGCAAGCGTCTGGTAATCCTCCGTCGCTTTCGCCTGGAAGCCGATATGTTCTCGCACCTGGCTGAGGTTCAGGGCGCCGCTGACGAGGAAACCGCCTTCGTGGGCGACGATGTTCGGCCCCTCGATTTCACTGGCATCCGGCAGTTCGCCGGCGATGGACTCGAGAATGTCGGTCATGGTCAGGAGGCCGACGAAGTCACCGAACTCGTTCACCACAAACGCTATGTGGGTCGACTCCTTGCGCATCTGTTCCAGTGCATTGAGGATCGTGAAACTGTCGAGCAGGTTGATGGCCTTGCGCGCCATCGCTTCCAGGTTCGGCTGATTGCCCGCCAGCATTTCCTTGAGCAATTCTTTCTTGTGGACGAAGCCCAGCGGTTCATCCACGCGTCCGTCCCGGATCAACGGCAAGCGCGAATACGACGAATGCATCAGCGTCGTACGGATTTCTTCCGGGGTGTTTGCCAGGTCGAGGTGATCGATTTGCGCGCGGTGGGTCATCACGCTGCGTATCGGGCGCTCCGCCAATTGGAGCACGCCGCTGATCATTACCCGTTCCCGTCGATGGAACACCTGTTCGGGTTCTTCGCCGGCCAACAGGTCGGATATTTCCTCGCCGACCTCGTCGGCACCGAGCTTTTGGCCACCCAGCAAGCGCAGCACCGCATGGGCGGTACGCTCGCGCATCGGCCGCTGGCCTTGCAGGCTCTTCTTGCGGCGGGCGCGCGCCAACTGGTTAAACAACTCGATCAGGATCGAGAAGCCAATCGCGGCATACAAATAACCCTTCGGAATGTGGAAGCCCAGTCCTTCTGCAGTGAGACTGAAGCCGATCATCATCAAGAAGCCAAGGCAGAGCATGATCACGGTTGGGTGGCCGTTGACGAAGCGGGTCAATGGCTTGCTCGCGATCATCATCAAACCGATGGAAAAAATCACCGCGATCATCATGACCGACAGATGCTCGACCATGCCCACGGCGGTAATCACCGCATCCAGGGAAAAGACTGCGTCCAGCACCACGATCTGCGCAACGATGGGCCAGAACAGCGCATAGGCGGCGTTGCCGGAGCGTTGCGCCACGTGGCCTTCGAGTCGCTCATGCAATTCCATGGTTGCCTTGAATAACAGGAACACGCCACCGAACAGCATGATCAAGTCTCGACCCGAGAACGTCTTGTCGAAGACCTCGAACAGCGGATTGGTCAGGGTGACCATCCACGAAATGCTCGCCAGCAGGCCAAGGCGCATCAGCAACGCCAGGGACAGGCCAATCACTCGCGCACGGTCGCGCTGTTCGGGGGGCAATTTGTCGGCCAGGATGGCAATGAATACAAGGTTGTCGATGCCGAGCACCAGCTCCAGCACGATCAAAGTCAGCAGGCCCAGCCATGCTGTGGGGTCAGCAATCCATTCCATGGTTTATTGGCTCCCTCGGCCAGTCAGTGCGAGGACTAGGGGGTGCGACGAGCCTGTGCCGGTCGCCGCGACGCTAGGGGGGAGGGTGTTCGTGGAAAAGCGACCGGGTGGTTCCTGAAGGGTGTTCATGCCGACCTAACGATTATTGGGGAAGAAATCCTACAACGATTTCCAGTGATTCCTACGAGGGGATTTATTACAGGATCTGACGAAGCAACGGCGAAGTGCAGCAAACCGTGTGATTTCAATGGAGCGGCGCGATACGTTTATTCGCGGCGGGCGTTATCTCGTTGCCGATAGAACTCCGCCCTGCGCCTGGCATCGTCGCGCTGTGTTTGTTCGTAATGCCTGCGTTTCTCGCGTGCCATGATTTCCTGGGCCTTCTGGTGCGAGTCGTTGTTCCGATCGGTTTTTTCAGCTTCGCGCTGTTGTTCCCAATACCGCAGATATTGTTCCCGGGCCTGGTCGAGATCATCAGCATGGGTCTGCCTGGCAGTCATGCAGACAACCGCTAAGGCGAGAGTCATGAAGGGGCGCATGGAAAAGGGTCTCCAGTGAGGCGGCAAGGACCGCGCATTTGGTAGACACCCGTCGCTGGAAAAGTTGCGCCTGGAAAGTGCCTTGGGTCCTAGCGCAACAGATGCACGACCAAGCCAACCAGCCCACAGCCAAGCAATACCTGGATCACGCCACGCTTGAAGCGAAACAGTGCGATCGCCGCACCGATTGCAATCAGTGCCGAAGGCCAGTCGAGGCTGCCGCTGAACCCGGTTGGCCAGAGCACGTGGTAGCCAAAGAAACACGCCAGGTTGAGGATGACCCCGACCACCGCCGCGGTGATGGCGGTGAGCGGCGCGGTGAACTTGAGCTCGTTGTGAGTCGACTCCACCAGCGGACCGCCGGCGAGGATGAACAGAAAGGAGGGCAGGAAGGTAAACCACGTCACCAGCGCCGCCGCAACGGCACCGGCCAGGAACATTTGATCGGCGCCAAACACCTGCGAGACATAAGCACCGATAAAACCCACGAAGGCCACGACCATGATCAGTGGTCCGGGGGTGGTTTCCCCGAGCGCGAGGCCGTCGATCATCTGGGTCGGGGTCAACCAGCCATAGTGGCTGACCGCGCCTTGATACACATAGGGAAGCACCGCGTAAGCACCGCCGAAGGTCAGCAGTGCGGCCTTGGTAAAGAACCAGCCCATTTGGGTCAACGTGCCTTCCCAGCCAAACAGCGCGGTGAGAGCGCCCATTGGCAGGGCCCACAGCGCTGCGCCAAGCAATGCCAGGAACACGAGCCTTGGCCAACTGAAGCGGGCATGCTCGGGCGTGGGTGTTTCATCATCGATCAGGGCCGGGCCGAATGACTTCCTGGTGGCGCCATGTCCGCCGACCTGGAATTTCTCCGGCGCCAGGCGCCCGCCCACGTACCCGATCAACGCCGCGCCCAGCACAATCATCGGGAAGGGTACGTTGAAGGCGAAGATCGCCGTGAACGAAGCGGCGGCGATGGCCCACAGCCAATTGTTCTTCAACGCCCGGGAGCCGATTCGATGCGCGGCCTGCACGACAATCGCCGTCACCGCCGGCTTGATCCCGTAGAACAGGCCGGCCACCACGGGGACTTCACCAAAGGCGATATACACCCACGACAAGGCAATCAGGATGAAAAGGGAGGGCAGCACAAACAGGGCTCCGGCGATCACGCCGCCCCAGGTCCTGTGCAATAACCAGCCGATGTAGGTCGCCAGCTGCTGGGCCTCTGGCCCAGGCAGCAACATGCAATAGTTGAGCGCGTGGAGAAAGCGTCGCTCGGAGATCCAGCGCCGCCGCTCGACCAGCTCCTGATGCATGATGGAAATCTGCCCCGCAGGGCCGCCGAAGCTGATGAAACCCAGCTTCAGCCAGAACCAGAAAGCCACGCGCAAGCTGATCGGTTCAGGTCTCGGACGATCGTTTTCAGCGGCAGTTTCGGCGTGCTTGGGGGTCATGAGCGATAGCTTGGAAAGATGGGCTGTCGCTACAGTATCGGCTCAATGTGAAATTGGAAGCTTTTTGTCGAACGCGGTGAAAGACGACCGTTTTCCATCGCCGGACAGCGATCGCTGCTCATTCAAGCGTTGCCGACAGCCTCACGAAACATCAAGGTAAAGGCTGCTCCTTGACCTTGGTTGAAACGACCGCGTCGTAATCTCCCGGGCTTTTCACTTCATCGGAGACCCACATTCTTTCGCTGCGGCATTTGTATTTCACGCCTTTGCGCGGTGCCATGTCTTTCGCCGTTTCAATGCACATCTGCCTGGACGCAAAGGTCGGTCCGGTTTTTCGCTCTTCCACACAGCCTTCCATGCCACTACAGATCGTCATGACAAGAAAATAGACAGTCATCATCCTAATGTTGCTCCAGCGAGCGATGCGGTTGGTTACGTCCTGTGTCAGCGCGGTTTTTAGCGCCTGAACGCACAGCGGTCTCCCGGCGGATGATGAGCCTGCGCCCGATTCTTCAGCAATGGGACGCCAGTGCCATCTGTCGGGAAAATGGCGCGTTATATAAAAGTTTTTAAGGGTGGGTTTTTAGCGACGGATTGTTGACGTCACGAAGGGCGCCATGGCGTGCTTTTTTTGCCCATGAAGAGGTCGTTTTTCAACGTTTGTAATCAATGCTGCGAGCGCTTTGGAATCGATGTTTGTACATGGGTTTCCCTTCATTAGTTATAAAGATAAAGACCGTAAGTTATTGCAGCTTGATCTCTTACTTGTTGCGGAAGAACATCAATTTACGGGGCTATATGGACAAAATCTGTCCACTTGTCAACGTAATTGCAGCCCCTATTATTGGCGCACTGAGTCGCCAAGAAGAGGCTGTCATGAAGCAGGTATTTGATGGATGTGTGAAAGTAATCGTCCCCTGTGGTTCATTGGGGGCGGGTGTGCGCGAAGAGGAAATTGCCTATGGGCTCGCAGCGGGTGCGCAAGTCATTGCCACTGACGCGGGTTCAACGGACAGCGGCGCGGCTTATCTTGCACTTGGCAAGTCGAAGAATAATCGAGGTGCGGTCAAGCGCGACCTGACTATTCTAATGAAGGCACAAGCGCAATCCGGTGTGCCGATTATTGTCGGGACTTCGGGGCAGGCGGGCGGTGATCTCAATCTGGATTGGACGCGAGACATTGCCTTGGAAATTGCCGGTGAGTTGGGCGTGTCGCCGAAGATCGCGCTCATTTATTGCGAGCAAGACAAGCAAACCATTAAAAAGCTGAACGCCGAGGGTCGTATCAAACCGCTGCCGCCCCACGGCGAGTTGGACGACGCGACAGTGGACGCATGTGAGCACATCGTCGCTGCGCTGGGGGTGGAGCCGTTCCTCGCCGCGCTGGACGGGGGCGCCGATATCATCTTGGCCGGTCGCTCGACCGACACTGCGGTCATCGGCTGTTATCCGATCTGGAAAGGCGCCCCATGGGGACCTTCCTGGCATGCCGGCAAGACCGGTGAATGCGGCGTGCAGTGCGCCGTCAACCCGACGCTCGGGTCGGGCATCCTGCTGAGTGTTGACGCGAACGGCTTCGAAGTCGAGCCGTTGAGCCTGGACAACCAGTGCACGCCCCATAGTGTTTCGGCCCATATGCTGTACGAAAACAGCGACCCGTTCCGGTTGTTGGAGCCGGGTGGGATCTTGAATGTGGCTCAGGCTCGCTACACCGATTTGAACGGACGCGCCGTTCGGGTAGAAGGTTCGCAGTGGGAGCCGATGCCGTACACCATGAAGTTGGAAGGCGCCGCAGCCGGTCTCTATCAGACGATCATGTTGGTGGGCATCCAGGACCCTGATGTGCTCAAGGATGTCGATGGTTTCCATGATCGGTTGCTCGACGCGCTTTATAAGAGAACGCGCCAGTCCATTCCATCCGAAGAATTGGGCGAGTTTCATATTTCCCTGCGCATGTATGGTTGGAATGGCGTGACCGGTGTCAAGCCCGCCGCCGGAACATTACCGCCACCGGAAATAGGCATGTTGTTTGTCGCAACTGCCGCCACTCAGGAAATGGCCAATACCATTGCCCAGGCATGTAACCCGTACTTTTTCCATTATCCCAGCGTCATGGGCAAAGAGTTGCCTTCCTATGGATTTGCCTTTACGCCGGCGGATATACCGCGTGGGCAGATATTCGAGTTCAAGTTGAATCACGTCGTGCAACTTGACGATCCCTTTGAGTTGGTCCGTTTGAAGTGGATTGATCTGTCGGACAAAACAATGCTTGTAAAGGAGCGTGCACAATGACCCAGTTGCGTGATGTCTGCCGGCATGTCCGGTCCAAACAAGCGGGGCCGTTCTGGATTACGTTCGATATCTTTTTCAACGGACGCGAGAACTTCGAGCGTTATTCCGATTGCGCGGCACTTTCCCCAGCGCAATTCGCGACGCTCTACGGCACCGATCCGCAACGGGTCAAGCGCATTGCGGTGCCGGATCTGGAAATGGTCAAGATCTCCTATCCCCGTGCGACGCCCCAGGGCGGAATGGTCGAGCGTGACATGCACGCCGGCCAGCAATACGTCCGTCTGCTGGATGTGATCGTCGACTGACGCCGCGCGCTGCTCGCGCTTCGCCTTGTGCGCCTCACGGACGAGGGCCGGCCCACCTGTTAAATCCGAGGTAATTATGACGGACTCGACCGTTGCGAGGCGCCTTGCGCAATACGCCCATCAATTGCGCAACCAACGCCTGCCCGACGACATCATCAAGCTGGTCCGCCAGCGTTTCATCGACAGCCTGGCGTGCATACTGGGCGCCTACGGGGCGGACCCGGTCAAGGCAGCCCTGTGTTATGCCGCCGCGAATACGGCGCAATCATCCAGCGTATTCGGCACGACCCTCAAGACGACGGCGGAAATCGCAGCCTTCGCCAACGGGCTGATGGTTCGTTTCCTGGACTACAACGATGGCTACATGGCCTTGGAGCCCGGCCATCCGAGTGACAACATCCCGGCCTGCCTGGCGGTGGCGCAAGCCGAGAACGCCACCGGGGCCGAGTTGATCTCGGCCATCGTCCTGGCCTATGAGATCCAGATGCGCTTGCAGGATGCTGCGAGCCTGAACAAGCGGGGCTGGGACCACGTCAACTACATCAACGTCGCGATGGCCGCAGCGGCGTCCAACCTGATGAAGCTGGACGAGGCGCAGACCGAGCAAGCAATCAATATCGCCTTGAGCGGGCACTTGGCGATGCGGCAAGTGCGCAGTGGGTCGTTGTCGGACTGGAAGGGCTGTTCCGCCGCCAATGCAGCTCGCAACGCGATTTTCGCAGCGCAGATGGCGCGCCATGGCATGACCGGGCCGTCGCCGATCTTCGAAGGCGATATGGGCTTCTTCAAGCAGGTCAGCGGGCCATTCGACCTGGATATTGGCCGCTTCGGTACGCCCGGCAACGGCGACTACGCCATACGACGTTCGCTGACCAAGACATTCCCCACCAATGGCGAACTGCACACAGCCGTCTGGGCCGCGCTTGATATCCGCACGCGAATTGACGGTGTGCAGGACATTGCTGCCATTTCAATCGAAACGTCCGAATTCAACCGTCGAGTGCTCGCCGATACCCCTGAGAAATGGTTACCCAGAACCCGCGAAACGGCTGATCACAGCCTGCCGTACAACGTCGCCCGGGCCTTGCTGGACGGTGACATCACGGTCGGCTCGTACGCTGCCGAGAAGATCGCCGACCCCGCGGCGATCGCGTTGATGGAGAAAACCAGTGTCGTCGAGGATCCGGCGCTGACCGCGCTGTTCCCACGACACCTTGCCAACCGTGTTCGCGTGACCCTCGTCTCGGGCGAGCAGGTCGTGAGCGAGATGATCACCGGACCCGGATCGGTCGAAACGCCGATGACCGATAGCGACTTCGAACAGAAGTTCCGGCGCATGGCGATGCCCCACATCGATGCATCGGCACAGGCCGCAGTGCTTGGGTTCGTGGCGGGGCTCGAGCATCAAACCGGATTCGAGTCGTTGTTTGCGGCGATGGCTGTCTCCTAGCGTTGCTGGCGCTCCATTGGCATAGCCCAAAAGAGCGCCCGAGGCGGCATCAGCGGCGTCCGGTAACGGCCGCCGTTGGCAACGTCCCGGTGTAGCGAGCGCGAGGCCGGCCCTCGTGGTGCTGGTTGTATTGCTCGCTGGCGTGGGCGATCCAGCCGATCGAGCGTCCTACGCCCCCCAATGAAATTTCTTGCCCGTGCAATCCCAGTTTCCTGCCGATGAAGCTCACCATGAGAATGAATTCCGGCGGGTACGCAACGAGCTCCGAGGCCACGGAAAAGGCCTTTTGCAGCTTGATGAATTCGCTGTCGCCATCGAAGGCAGCCGTCAACGCGGCCAGGAGATTGCTGGCGCGCGGGTCGTTGATCGAATGGACGTTGGGGCCGAATCCGACAATGTGCCCGTCCTGGTTGTAGCGCTGCAAGATCGGCCGCGTGGGGTCTACAGCGGTACAGATCTCTTCGATCATCCGGCTGGCGGCTTCATTCCTGCCGTACGCGACCTTGTGACCTCGCGCGGCGGCGAGCGCGGCGATGACCGCGTAGTACGGCGTGGCGCCGGTCGTGGCAGCGACGCGGACGCTGTGGGTGGTGTGGTCCAGTTCATGGTCGATACTGAGAATCAGCAGGCGCCGAATCAGATCGGCATGGGCCGGCGGGGCCCCGCATGACTGGGTGATGAATTCATGCAACGGCTGTGTGCTCGGTTCGGTCGCCCCCACGACCAACGCGGCAAACCACCTCACGACGTCGGCGCCTGTGCGGGCGTAACTGTCGGGGGACAGGTCGAATGCCTTGGGGTTTTCTCGCTGGACCAGAGGAAAAAGCGCGATGGCTTTTTCCTGGGCGGACATGTGCTCATAGATCTTCAACAGCTTGGCGCTGTCCTTCGGGGCGCGAGGCAGCGAGTCGCCGAACGCCGACGGCACCTGCCAGATCAGTTCGGCCACTTCTTCGACGGTTGCACGATCAGCGAGCTTGATGACGTCATGACCGCGATAAAACAGGCCGTCATCGGTGATCAGCGTAATTGCACTGTCCGACGGCGGCGAGCGCTTCGCCACGGGTTTCTCTGCCGCCGGGACCTTCACCAGTCGCTGGATATCCTCGGCCCAATAGCGACGCTTGGGCGTCCCGGCGATTTTGATGGAGCGGATATTCTTGCGGCTGACGTAGGCGTACAGCGTCGGCAGGCTGACCCGGAGCAGGGCGGCGGCCTCGTCTGCCGAGAGGTAAAGGCCTTCTTGTTCTGACATGACGAGCCCATTCAAGTTGATCGAAAGGCGTACATGTTTATTGGAAATGCCCTCATGTCGTCAATGTGTATTTAACGGACAAATTTCGCTCGGTGTTTTGATATGAACCACGGCTGATTAGCCCGATCGAGCGAGGATGTTGACGAAAAAAATCAAGATTTACAGCGTTTCACCCCCTATGTAGATTTCGGCTGCGCAAGAGTTATTCACATTGATTCTCGATGCATCGATAACAATAAAAACGAAAAGGTGAAACGCATGGCTTGGTTAGGTTTCGCAATGGTCGTCACGTTTATGGCCTTGATCATAAGCAAACGACTTTCTGCTGTGACGGCACTCATCCTCATTCCGGTTGCCTTCGGGCTGGCCAGTGGGGCGGGACCGGAACTGGGCGCGATGGTGATGAACGGCGTCAAGCAAGTTGCGCCCACCGCGTTGATGTTGATGTTTGCAATCCTGTATTTCGCGATCATGTTCGACGCCGGGCTCTTCGAACCCGCCGTCAGAACAATCCTGCGCCATGTAGGCAATGATCCTCTTAAAGTTGTGCTGGGTACGGCATTGTTGGCCACTGTCATCTCGTTCGACGGCGATGGCGCAACGACTGTCCTGATCGTAACGACTGCATTCCTGCCGCTTTACCTGCGTCTGGGGATCAATCCGCTGATTCTGGCATTGATGCTTTTGCTGACGAACACCGTGGTCAACCTGATTCCTTGGGGAGGGCCGATCGCCCGCGCCGCCAGTGCCCTTCACCTTGATGTGGCAGAGCTGTTCCTGGGGCTGGTGCCGACGATGTTCGTGGGGCTTGTCTATGCGTTTGCCGTGGCGTTCTGGATAGGCCGCAAGGAGCGGCGCCGCTTGGGATGGACGCCCGGTACGCGGGATGCCGCACCGGAGGATATCGCTTTACCGACCGTGCACTGCGAAACCCATCGGCCGAAGCTGTTCTGGGTCAACTTGGCGTTGACCGCCGGGCTCATGTACGCCATGGCCACAGGACTGGCACCTTTGCCGATGCTGATGATGGTGGGGTTTTCCCTGGCGCTGCTGATCAACTATCCGCGCCTGGCGGAGCAGAAGGCGAGAGTCGCCGCGCACTCGGAAAGTGTGCTGATGGTGATCGCGCTTATATTCGCCTCAGGAGCGTTTACCGGGATCTTGTCCGGCACCGGGATGGTCGATGCCATGTCGGGGACAATCGTCCAGTTGATTCCCGACGGCGGTGGGCAATACTTCGGCATCATTACCGCGCTGGTCGCCTTGCCGCTTAATTTCCTGCTGTCCAATGACGCGTTCTTCTTCGGTATCTTGCCGGTGCTGGGGGCGGCGGCGGCCGAATACGGCGTTGACCCGATGCACATCGCTCGCGCGTCGGTGCTGGGGCAACCGGTCCATGCATTAAGCCCATTGGTCGCAGCGGTCTATCTCATCAGCGGAATCATCAAGCGCGACATGGGCGATATGCAACGCTATTGCCTGCTCTGGGCGATAGGCAGCAGCCTTGTCCTGATTGTAACGGCTGTTATAACTCGAGTTATTTATTGATTAATTAGTTCGCTGCGCCGAAGTTCGAAGGACGCCCGTTCGCGTCTGCTCACGTCAAAATAAAAATAATAGATGAGGTGGTCGATGAAATCGATTAGCGCCGTCGCTATGACGTTGCTGTCAACATTGTTCGTGTCTGAAGTTTGCCACTCGGCAACCATCAGTAATCCTGACAGGTTCCAGCATGAAGGAAAGTTGAATGCTTATCTTCGTTCGGTCTATATCAATACGCGTATATCCAACGAGTTGATCGAGGACCGTTTTGGCGGTTTTCCGGACGGTGCCGAACTGGGTGGAACAGGCGTCGGTGCGATCCTCGATTACAACTCCAGTTATTGGGCTGGGGTTGTAGGGTTTGATGCTTCGCTATATGGCGTGGCGATGATCGATTCAAAAGATAATGGCCGGGACCTGTTCGATGACACCGACGGCACCAACGGCGGTTTCGCCAAGGTCGGACAGAGTTATTTCAAGCTGCGTCATGAAGGCACGGGCTGGAATGCCGACACCCAAGTAGGCCGGGGCCGCTTCGATGCGGGCACGTTGGTCACGCTGGACACCCGGATCGTTCCCGGCTCCTACCAGGGCGGCCGCGCCCACTTGAACTTCACCGAGATGGGGATCGGTCCGCTCCCCGGTACCTTGGGCTTTGAAACCGCCTATATCAACCGCACCTCGCCTCGGGACAGGGAAGAATTCGAACACTTGCTGAGCCAGACGGGCGAGGAAATCAAGGACTTGTATACCTACGGCATCAATTACGACTTGAAGGCCGTCGAGCTGGGCTACGCCCATGGGGTGGCGCGGGACTTCAATGAAAACACCCGCTACGGGCTGACACTGAAAGCGCCACTTGGCGATAAAGCCGGCGTGGTATTGGACACCCAATATTATGAGTTCCAAAAAGCCGGGCGAATCTGGGAACGTGATTGGGAGGCGGGTGAGGCGGCTTACGATGATGACGCGACCTGGTTGAATATCAACCTGGGTTTGTTGCTCGATAAACTTCGCCTGGGTGTTTCGTTTTCCGAGACGCATGCAAAGTTGAGTAACGGACAATTGGGCTATGCCTACTTCGATCACGGCGACAATGTCGACGGCAGGATGGATGCCTGGACACGCTCCGGCAATGATTTCAATAACGACGGTGAGCGCACCTGGCAAATAGGCGCCGAATATGACTTGAGCGGGCATTCTCTATTGGGGGCTTCGCTGGATGGTTTCAAAGTCATGACTATTTATAAGCAAGGCGAGTTTGACGCGACCGATCCGTTCAGCGGTCGGCGTACCGACGTGACGGAGCGGCAAAACGAATACCGTCTTTATTATCGTTTTGACGAAAAAGAATATGCCGGACTTTCCGTCGGACTGATTTATATCGATTACCGAATTGATCAGGACTTCGTCGCACTGGTCTCCGCTCAAGCCGATAACGTCGTCAGCGGATCGGAAGCGCGGGTGTACCTGGACTACGCATTTTGACTATTCAACCGTTCTATCGAGAGGCCCGTGATGTTTAAACCTCGCCATAAAATAGTGGTCACCCAGCGATTCTTCGACGCCATGGCGACCGAGTTCCTGAAGCGTCACGGCTGCGATGTCATCGTCGCGGACCTGGCGCCAGGGCAAGCGGATGGCGACCTGAGTGAACAGCAACTGATCGACATCTTGAAGGACGCCGACGGCTGGATCGTCGGGCACGCGAATATTACGTCCAGCCTGTTGGGCTCGCTCCCGCGCTTGCAGGTCATCGCCCGTCGCGGTGTGGGTTACGAACGGGTTGATACGGCGGCGGTGGAAGCGGCAGGAAAGGTCGCGACCATCGCCATCGGCGGCAATGACGCAAGCGTCGCCGACCACACCGTGGCATTGATGCTCGCCGTGTGCCGCCAACTCAAGCGCTGCCAATCGGGGTTGTCCGCAGGTGACTGGTCCATCCCCCTGGGCGGCGATTTGTACCGCAAGACGGTGGGTATCGTCGGGTTGGGGAGGATCGGTCGGGGCGTTATGCAGCGCTTGTCCGGGTTTGAAGTCCAGCCGCTGGTTTACACGCCAGATCGGCAAAAAGCGCTGCTCGATGGTATTCCCCAGGCTGCCTTCGTCGATCTGGAAACGCTGCTCAAGGAAAGTGACTTCGTCACGCTTCACGCGCCCCTCAACAGCCAAACCCAGGGGCTGATCGACGCGCACGCGCTGAAGCTGATGAAGCCTTCCGCGGTGCTGATCAACACCGCGAGGGGCGGGTTGGTGCGTGATGCGGATCTGCTCCGTGCGCTGCGGGAAAACCGGTTGGCGGGGGCGGGGCTCGATGTCTTTGAAAGTGAGTCGGACCCTGCGCTTTCAGCGGTGACCGAACAATTGATCCAACTGCCGAACGTCGTCGTGACGCCCCATGTCGGGGCCTCCACGGTCGAGGGTCTCAATCGCACCAATCTGGTTGCCGCCCAGTGTGCGGTGGCGGTGCTGGAGGAACGCAGCCCGCCCAGCCATTGCGTCATTGCGGACGGGCGTCGACCTGTCGGCGCGGATCAGAAGCCATGAGCCATCGCGAAAACCTCCCGGCGGACTCCCGCCCGCCGGTTCACCCCGACTTGCTGGCCGTGGCGACATCGCTGGGCGAACAAGGCCTGCTGCCGATTGTCCAGGGCGATGTGCAAAGCGTCCGGGCGCAGTTGGAACGGATCAATGCCTGGGCGGCGCAACGCAGCGTCCCACTGAGCTACGAGCGCACGTTGGGGTTTTCCGTTGACGGTCGGACGGTGCCGTGCAAGCTCTATTGGCCGGAGGGCGATGAGACGCCTTGCCTGATGTTCTACTGCCACGGCGGCGGATTTCGCCATGGCTCACTGGCCGGTTGGGATGCGCCGCTGCGACAGCTGGTTCGTGACAGTGGCATGGCGGTGCTCTCCATCGATTATGCGTTGTCGCCGGACTATCGCTTTCCGGTGGCGTTCAACGAGGTGGTGGCAATCGTCAGCCGTGTCATCAAGCTGGGGGCGATCACCGATTGCCCGGTGCGCGGCTACGCCTTGGGCGGCGATTCGGCAGGCGCCAACCTGGCCTTGGGGGCTGCGGTTGCATTGCGCGATTCGGGGATTGATGCGCTGCGGCAGTTGTTATTGTTCTATGGCAGCTTCTCGCGGGACATGAGCTCCGTTTCGTGGCAGCGGCTGGGTGGGTACGGAGGACAGAATCTGTCGGTCGAGACCATGAGCGCCTACTGGGCAAGCTACCTGGCCAATGACGAGGACGACTGGCGGGTTCAGCCAATCATTGCGGATCTGGCAGGGCTGCCACCGGTACGATTGGTGGTCGGCGAGCTGGACCCGTTGTTGGATGAAAATCGCGAACTGGCGCAGCGGCTGAGAGACGCAGGGGTGGCGACGACCCTGCGAGTCTTGCCGAACATGACTCACGGTTTTGTCCGTTTCAATGAAAGGGCGCCCGTCGCCCGCAGCGTCATTGCCGAGCAGGGCAGCGCCTTGCGTGCGGCGCTTTCCAGGGAGGCGAACCTCCCATGAAGCTTTTCCGAATCGTGGCCTTTGCCTGTGCCTGCCTAGGAGCATCCGTTGCCATGGCCGCCGGCACGCTGCCGGTCGGGCCTGCCGCAGGGGATACCGAGCTGTCGGCCTTCTATCGCGGGCCTGAGGCAATGCCCGCGTTGCCCGGCGTACTGCTGAGAAGCGAGGGCATGCCAGTGCAGGCACAGATGCCTGCTGCCGCGCAGGCGTTGCGCCTGCTCTACAGCTCACTCGACGAACGCTGGCACTCCGGCCTCGTTGCGGTCAGTGGCGCGTTGTACCTGCCAATGGGCAAGCCCCCCGCCGACGGCTGGCCGCTGCTGGCCTGGGCCCACGGCACGCTGGGGATCGCCGACGCGTGCGCGCCTTCCTGGACGGGGCTGCGCGAGCGTGACGCAGCGTATATCAATCGCTGGCTGGCGCATGGCTTTGCTGTGGTCGTGACCGACTACCAAGGCCTGGGCGGGCCGGGACCGCATCCTTATACGTTCTGGCAAGCCGAGGGACGCTCCGTCCTCGACTCGATTCGCGCAGCCCGCGCCATCCGGCCAGGGCTGATTGCCAATCGCACGTTCCTCGCCGGTCAATCCCAGGGCGGCGGAGCGGCGTTGGGCGCGGCCATCCTTGCCACAAGCTACGCGCCGGAGCTGCCTATCCTGGGCGCGCTGCTGACGGCGCCGAACAGCACCTTTCCCCAAGGCCCCATTTCGCTGCCACCGCGCCAGTCCAACACCGTGTTCCTGGCGCTGGCGTCCGGCGGACTACGCGACGACGGACCGCGAGTAGAAGACATCCTGACCGCCAAGGGCCTTCAGTTGCTGGAGGCCGCCCGGCAGGGCTGTACCCGTGACATCGCGCTCAAGTCCAAGGCATTGCAGATCAGTTCGTTTGCCGAGCTGCTGACCGTCCCCCCAGAGACGCTGAACGCCCTTCGTATCCCGACCACCGACATGCCGCAGGCATCCATCGCCTTCCCGCTGTTCATCGCCAGCGGCCAGGCTGATCGGACGATCACCCCGGAGCGGCAGTACGCGGTTGCAGCGGCGTTGTGCGCCGTCGGCAACGCAGTCACTTGGCGCACGTATGAGGGCCTGGGGCACGACGGGGTACTGCATGGTTCGCTGGAAGATGCCTTCGCCTTCGTAAGGGCTCGGCTTGACGGACAGGACTTCGGCTCGAATTGCGCAACCCTGCAAAGACCCGGTCCGCCCGGTGAACGAGACGAGGGAGCGCTGTTCAACGATGACTGAGTACTGGGCAGACCCTAGGTAGCGGTTTGTCCGGGCTGGCCTCATCGCGAAGCCGTCCCGATGCAACGATTGCCAGGCCACGGCCTCATATGAGTCATAAGCGGCACCTTCAATGGTAAGGGCCGGTCTGATTTTTTCCTTATGACGGGTGATTGTTTCCATGACGATGGCTGAGAAAAATCATGTCGACTGGCTGGTCGAACAATCGATGCTCAAGGCTGCGAGGCAGCGGGCCAAGCTTTATTCTGGGCAAGGGCGCCTGTGGCAGCAGCCCTTCGCACACACCCGGCCTCGCGACGCCTCGGCGCTGTCCTCGGTGTGGTTCACTGCTTACCCGGCCTCCATCGTCACCCGGGAGGAGGGTACGGTGCTGGAAGCGCTGGGGGATGAAACCCTGTGGCATGCGCTGTCGAAAATCGGCATCCAGGGCATCCACAACGGCCCTTTGAAAAGGTCCGGTGGCCTGCGCGGCACTGACTTTACGCCGACGATCGACGGCAACTTCGACCGCATCAGCTTCGACATCGACCCGGAACTCGGCACCGAAGCCCAGCTACAGGCATTGACGCGCATGGCCGCCGCGCACAATGCGGTGGTCATCGACGATGTCATCCCGTCCCACACTGGCAAGGGCGCGGACTTTCGCCTGGCGGAGATGGGCTATGAAGATTATCCGGGGCTCTACCACATGGTAGAGATCCGCGAGGAAGACTGGCCGCTACTGCCGGATGTCGGGGAGGGGCGCGACGCACAGAACCTCACCGCCCAGCAGGTGGACGCCCTGCGGGACAAGCATTACATCGTCGGCCAGTTGCAGCGGGTGATTTTCTTCGAACCCGGGGTCAAGGAAACCGACTGGAGCGCAACGCCCGTGGTCATGGGCGTGGACGGCAAGCCGCGGCGTTGGGTCTACCTGCATTACTTCAAGGAGGGCCAGCCGTCACTGAACTGGCTTGACCCTACTTTTGCCGCGCAACAGATGATCATCGGCGATGCGCTGCACGCCATAGATTGCATGGGGGCGAAGATCCTGCGCCTGGACGCCAACGGTTTCCTCGGCGTGGAACGCAAGCTCGATGGCACCGCCTGGTCCGAGAGTCACCCGTTGTCGATTACCGGTAACCAGTTGTTGGGCGGAGCGATTCGCAAGGCCGGCGGTTTCAGTTTCCAGGAATTGAACCTGACCTTGGACGACATTGCCGCCATGTCCCACGGCGGGGCGGACCTGTCCTATGACTTCATCACGCGCCCGGCCTATCAGCATGCGTTGCTGATGGGCGACACCGAATTCCTGCGGCTGATGCTGCGCCAAATGCATGCCTTTGGCATCGATCCGGGATCGTTGATCCATGCATTGCAAAATCACGACGAATTGACCCTGGAACTGGTGCATTTCTGGACGCTGCACGCCCACGACACCTACCTGTACCAAGGCCAGACCTTTCCCGGCAGCATCTTGCGCGAGCACATTCGCGAGCAGATGTACGAGCGCCTCTCCGGTGAACACGCACCTTACAACCTGAGGTTTGTGACCAACGGCGTGTCCTGCACCACGGCCAGTATCATCACCGCCGCGTTGGGCATTCGCGATCTCGATGCCATCACCGCCGCCGATATCCAGCAGATTCGCCAGGTCCATCTGTTGCTGGTGATGTTCAACGCCATGCAGCCGGGCGTGTTCGCCTTGTCGGGCTGGGATCTGGTGGGAGCGTTGCCGCTGCCGGCGGAGCAGGTCGAACACCTTATGCGCGACGGCGACACGCGCTGGATTCATCGCGGTGCCTATGACTTGGTAGACCTTAATCCGGAAGCGCCGCTGTCGGCTGGGCAGATGCCCAGGGCAAGGACCTTGTATGGCAGCCTGCCGAGTCAATTGAAGGATCCGGATTCGTTCGCCTCACAACTGCGCAGGATCCTGGCGGCACGCCGAGCCTACGACATCGCCGCGAGCCGGCAGATACTGATTCCGGACGTCGAGCATCCGGGATTGCTGATCATGGTCCATGAACTGCCGGCCGGCAAAGGCACGCAAATCACCGCGCTGAATTTCGGCTCGACGCCCATCACTGAAACCCTGCATCTGCCGGATATCGCACCCGGGCCTGTGGTGGACATCATCAATGAGCGGGTCGAAGGGGATCTCACCCCCGAGGGTGAGTTCACCATCACGCTGGATGCGTTCGAGGGGTTGGCGCTGCGGGTGGTGAGCAGTTCGCCGATGATCTAGAAGGAACGAGGCGAAAAAGCGTATGAAAAATAAAAGGAATTGAAAAAAACAATATCAGCATGCCACTATTGTTAATGCCGTCGCTGCCGATACAGGCAGCGTCGATTTTAATCATAGGGACTTGATACATGTCTTTGCATACGCTTCGCACCCTCGCAACACTTACCGTTCTTGCCTGCCTGACGCTCACCGGCTGCGCCCACGTTCAGCCTCCCGTACCCCTGGATCATCAGTTCTGGGACGCCAAGGAGCCAACCATCGGCGTGGCGATCAACGTGGTGCCTGAGCCGGTGCTGGCGCTGACCGGCAACCAGGGGCTCCTGGACCTGGCCATCAATAAAGGCGTGAACAGCAAACTCAGCGATAACGTCGAAAAATGGGAAGTGCGCGACCTCAATACCCTACCGGACGCCATCGTCGCCAAGCTGCAGGCCAAGGGCTACAAGGCCAAGCGCATCGACGAGCCGGTTGATCTGACAAAATATAAGGAAGTCAGCTTTCGCGAAGGCTACACCACGCGTGACCTGACACCGATCAAGGCCACCTACGGTGTCGATCGCCTCCTGCTGGTGAACGTGATGGGAACCGGCGCTACCCGCAGCTATTACAGCATCGTGCCGACCAGCGTCCCCATGGCGCAGGTGGGCGGGCAGGGCATGGTGGTCGATCTGGCCGACAACAGGCTCCTGTGGTTCAAGCCGTTTTCCGTCGTGCAGGCCGCCCAGGGCGAGTGGGATGAACCGAACTATACGAACCTGACCAACGCTTTTTACCAGGCGATGGACACGAGCCGCCAGCAAATGATCACGCCGTTCGAACAATGAACCCTGTGTGGATGGTGGCCGGTTCGCTGGCTGTGCTGATGCTGGTGGGATGCGCGCAGAAGCCGGCCCCACCGGCCGGTTTCAAGACGCCGGACGCGGTGTCCTATGTCCAGGCCCACGGGGTCAAGGTGGACCTGCAACTGCCCCAGGCGTTTGTCGGGGCCAGTACGGTCGTGGATGCCGAGGCCGCGCAGAAGGCTGCGTCGTCAAGCCATAACCTGGTCGCCAGTTCCGGCAACAGCGCGGGGCTTGCCGGCCTGCTGGTCGCCAGCCTGATCAACACCCAGATGGGCAGCGGCAGCTTGCAGCGCGATGCGCAGAACACCGCCGCCAAGGAATCAAAACCGCTGGCGGACCTGCTGGCCGGCGTGCCATTGCAGGAGCGTCTCCAGCAGCGTTTCCAACAGGCATCGTTGGCGGCCGGCCTCAAGCAAGGCGCGGGCGATATCAGCGCCCGCCTGGTGGTCGAGCCCAAACTGATGCTCACGCCTGACCGTGGCAGCTTCGTGCTGGTCAATCAGGTGCAGGTCCAGGACATCGCCGGTTCCGCGTTGTATCGCATGCGCATCGAGGTTTCCAGCCAGCCGATCAGGCGCTGTGGCAAACGCTGTATCGACGACGGCTCGCTGGACCTGGCGCAAGTGACGACGGCACTCGACGAGTGCATCGACGAGTCGATGCGAGTGCTGGCGACCGACCTGATGCTGCCGGCGCCACCGGAGGCGGCCCAGGAAACCCTGCGCTATGTGCTGGATGGTCAACGCGTGGTCGAGCGCGGCTACCAACTGGTGAGTCATGGAAATTACTGGCGCTATCGCAACCTCTACGGTGCGGTGAAGTCGGTACCGGTGCCGTTCGAAGATGCGTTGACCCAAGAGCAGTTGCGCAAGGTCTATGGTCGCTGAGCATCAACGTTGGCCCATCCAATACCGGGTGACGCCACCTTCGGTTCCCTGCACCGGATCCCGATCCGGAAACGGCAACGCCTCGATGTTCGCCAACTGCGCCTCGCTCGGCGCTTCCCGGCAGATATCGGCCTGCTGGCCGGGTGGATACGCGCCGACCACCAGGAAATCATCGCTTGCGCCCAGGTTGCAATGCCCGGTGCCGGCGGGGAGCAGCAGTACATCGCCAGCCTTGACCTCGATGACTTGGCCGTCGGGGCCACCGATCATCAAGCGCGCCTCGCCACTGGTAACACCCAGCACTTCGTGGCCTTCGGTGTGGTAGTGGTGGAAGTCGTAGATCCCGTAGCGCCATTGCGGTGGCCAGCCGTTGGTAAAAAAAAGCTCCTCCAGGCGGGCGGCCAGATCATCGGTCTGGGTCGCAACCGCATCACAGTAGATGATTACCGGCAGGCGCGGGTTGTTGGGCACCCAATCGTTGCGTTCCAGCAACAGGGTCTGGATTGAATCCAGGACGGCGTTGCGCGTGTTCATCGAAGGACCTCCACGTCTGTGCACTTATGGCCTAGACGTTGCCTTCGACGGGAGAGTTCAACGCTGCGGACCACCGTCCCTGATCAACGCTTTTCCTTCATGATCCGCTCCACCTCGCCCGAAGCCTTGAGTTGCTCGAAAGCGCGTTGGGCCTTGGCGACGGTCTCGTCCGGCGTGCCCAGGCTGAAGGCCAGGTAGACCCGGTGGGGCTGCTCGTCCAGCGAGTAGACTTCCTCCAGCAGATTGAAGTCCATCTGGGCGTCCTGGCTCATCAGGCGTGCGGTGTTCTCCGGCATGGGCACCAGCTGGACCTGGCGGTTCAACAGTTTCTGAAAGTTGTCGTGATTGTTCGCCGACACGACCAGTCGGCTGAAGCCACGATCTTGCAGATAGATCTGCTTGGCGTCATTGCGTATCACGCCGATGCTGTACTGCTTGGCTTCTTCGAGGCTGGCGATGGAGATGGGCGCCGTTTCACGCAGCTTGTAGAGTCGGCTGGTGGAGCGATGGATTTCACCGACCCACTTGAACAGCTGTTCACGGGCCGGGGTGCGATCCAGCGGAAAGATCAGTACGTTGGGCTCGCGCAACGCCATTTCATAGGCCCGCGCCCAGGGGTACAACGCCATGTGGGAGTCGCCGAGGTCGGCCTGCTTCAAGATTTCGGCGGCGATATGGATACCGGGGCCGGCCAGCTTATCGTCGCGCAGATAGGCGTACAACGAGTCCTCGGTCACGACTTCGATGGTGTCCGCCTGGCTTGGAAAACTGATCAAGGCCAGGAACACCCAGGAGCAAAGCATCGGAAAGTGGCGCATACAGACCTCGACAGCGGCGATGGTTCAGAGAGAGACGCGGTTGCGCCCCTGGTGCTTGGCCCGGTACAGCGCCTGGTCGGCACGCTGCATCAGTTGGTCGAAATGATCCATGGTCTCGGGGTCCAGCTCCGCCACGCCGATGCTCAGCGTGACGAAGGGGGAGACCGATGAGCCGCTGTGGGGCAGTCGGCGTTCAGCCAGGGCGTCACGCAAGCGTTGCGCGGCTTCGCACGCCTGCCCAGCGTCGATGTTGGGCAGCACGACGACAAATTCCTCGCCACCGACCCGTGCGGTCAATTCGCCAGAGCGACCGAACACGTCACGCAGGGTTTCGGCAATCTGTTGCAGGCACTGGTCGCCGTTCATGTGGCCGTAGGTGTCGTTGTAGATCTTGAAGAAATCGACGTCGCACATAAGCACCGCCAACGGGGTCTTGTGGCGCATGGCGCGGCGAAACTCGACTTCTTTCAACTCGTCGAAATGGCGGCGGTTGGCCAGGCCCGTCAAGGCGTCGTGGCGGGACAAGGCTTCAAGGGCCTGGTTGGCGGCCTTGAGTTCCGCCGTGCGCGCCTCGACCAGCTCGACCAACTGATCGCGGCTGGCGGCAATCGCCAGTTCATCCGAGCGCTGGCGTTCCAGGTGGGCGTGGAGATTGTCCTGCAGCTCGTTGACCTGGGACTCGAGCAGGCTCAATTCATCCTGGCGATCCACCGAGCGCTGCAACTTGAGGTGGTGCTTGAGCGTTTGCGGCGCCAGCTCGCCCAGGTGCCGGGCGATGTGCACCACGTGGATGGTTACCAAGCGGTTGAACATGGTCATGACCAGCCCCGCCAGCAGCATCGATTGAATGATCTGGGTGATGACGATACTGCGCGCTTCGCCCCACAGGCGTTGCCACAGCAGTTGATTGTCGCCTTCGATGGTCAGCTCGCCGACTTTTTCATGGGCGCCGAGATAGGGTTGCGCAATCAGCTCGCGCTGCAGTACTGGTGCGGCTCCCTCGTTGCCAGTGGTGTAGCGATTGAGTTCGATGATTTCCGGCGACCGGCCAGGTCGCAGGACATTCAGCACCACGCGTCCGACCGGGGCGGCCTTCGCGACACTGGCGAGCTGTTTGTCCAGGGAATCGCGGTCCATTTCCCAAATGGCGTGGGCCAGGGTGTCGCGGAAAACCTGGTCGATCAGCCCCAGTTCGGAGTTCATTTCCGCCAGGTTGCTTTCCCAGGCCAGCCAGGTGCGCCAGGTGACCATCGCCACGGTGAAGAACAGGCAGAACAGCAGGGTCGCCAATACCAGGCGACGCCCCAGGGAACTGAGCGTCTTGGCCTGTGCGCGTGGAGAGGGCGGGTTGACGTGGTCGTCCATCTCACAGCCACTTGCGCGCGATGGCATCGTAGACGCCGTTGCGACGAATGGCCTCCAGACCGGCGCGGAATTTTTCAACGGTCTGCGGCGGCGTCTTGCGGCTGAACGCCATGTTCAGGCCGTCGGCACTGCTCAGCTCGGGCAGCGCCAGCGACTGGATCAGTACTTTTTCCGGGTCCTCGCCGTTCTGGCGGGTCAGGTAGAGCGCGTTGAGTTCGTTGGAAATCCACAGCTCAACGTGATCGACCTTGAGCTTGCGGTAATTGTGTTCGTACTTGGTGCTGGACTGCAGTTCTTCGCCGATGCGAAAGCCCTTCGAGACAAGAAATTGCTCGCCCACATCCTGGTTGACGGTCGCGATCTGGTGCCCATGGGCATCGGCCAGGGAGTTGAGCTTCACCGGCCGCTCGGCCAGTGAGTAGATATACCACTGGGTCGGGGCGATGGCGCCGATCCACTGGAACAGCGATTCACGCGCAGGGGTGCGCACGATGGAATAGATCAGGACGTTGCTTTCATTGAGCGCCAGTTCGTACGCCCGCGCCCAGGGCATCGGCTGGATCGACGCTTCGACGCCGATCTCCTTGAGCACGGCCTCGACCACCTCGGTGCTCATGCCGGTCACGCGTCCGCCCTGCGTCATGTTGTAGGGCGGCAATTCCTCGGTGACGATGCGCAGTGGCGGCTCAGCCGCGATGGCCAACGCCGATCCACCTGCAAGCAGGAGCATCAGGGCGCTACACATCAGTAAGCGGTTAAGCAGCAAGACCATCGATCGTCACCCTATGCAGCCAGCAGAGCCTGGCGAGGCCTGAGGGCCGTCGTCACTCAGGTTATCGGCTGGGCGCGGGTGTGCTTGAGCATCGGTTCGCAATCTCGGGACAACCGCTCTATCACGCGCACGCCAGGACGCGCCGGTGAACCTTCCGCGGATACAAGGCTCACTTATTAGGTCGTCGCCTCGGGTGAACGCGCCGTTTTTGCCGATAAGGAATTCGCATGGATCAAACCTCGACCTCCCACGTACGCCCAGTAGAGCGCGAGTTCAGCCCGCGCGCGGTGCTCACCGGGATCGTGCTCGGTATCCTCCTGACGCCCTCCAATGTCTATGCGGGATTGAAGATCGGCTGGTCGTTCAACATGTCGATCATTGCCTTGCTGGTCGGCTACGGCATCTGGCAAGGCCTGGCCAAGCGCTCGTCCACGCGGCTGCCCTGGACGCTACACGAGAGCAACATCAACCAGACGGTGGCGTCGGCTGCGGCATCGATCATTTCCGGCGGGCTGGTGGCGCCGATTCCGGCGTACACCTTGTTGACCGGCCAGCAACTCGACGCAGTGCCGATGGTCGCTTGGGTGTTTTCAGTGAGTTTCCTGGGCATCTGGATCGCCTGGTACCTGCGGCCTTCGCTGCTCAACGACAAGGCGCTGAGGTTTCCCGAGGGCATGGCGACCCTGGAAACCCTGTTGCACATCTATAACCATGGCCACGAAGCCGCGACGCGGCTGAAGGTATTGTTGGGCGCGGCCTTGCTGTCCGGACTGGCGAAGTGGGTCGACACCTTCGTCTGGGCCATTCCACGCTGGTCGCCTACGGCCCAGTTGGAGCGGCTGACCTTCACCGCCGACCCTTCGCTGTTGCTGGTGGGCTTTGGTGGCATCATCGGCATCCGTGTCGGCTTGACCCTGTTGCTCGGTGCGCTGCTGGCCTGGGGTGGATTGGCGCCATGGTTGATTGAACACGGCCTGGTGCAGTTGCCGCCCGGCAGCAGCGGCCCACAATTTGCCGTGCTGGTGGAATGGCTGCTGTGGCCGGGCGTAAGCCTGATGGTTTGCGCGACCCTGGCCTCCCTGGCGATCCGCTTGTGGTCGCTGCACACGTCGACCAAGGCCAGCGGTGGGGCGACCTGGGCGATGCCAAAGGCCGGGCCCGCCCTTGGATTTCTGCTGGCAATCGTCTTGGTGGTCAGCCTGCAAGCGGTGTTGTTTGGCATCAATCCGTGGATGGCGTTGCTGACTATTCCCTTGGCCATCTGCCTGGCGGCCGTGGCCGCCCGGGTGGTCGGCGCCACGGGCATTCCGCCCATTGGCGCCATCGGGCAGTTGTCCCAGTTGAGCTTCGGCATCGTCGCGCCGGGGCAGGTGCCGATCAATCTGATGAGCGCCAATACCGCCGGTGGTTCAGCCGGGCAATGCACGGATTTGATGAACGATTTCAAGGTCGGTCGAGCAATCGGTGCCACGCCCCGCAAGCAGTTGTTGGCCCAGACGCTGGGGATTTTCATCGGCAGTATCGTCGGCGTGCTCGCCTACCTGGCGTTGATTCCTGACCCGCAAACGATGCTGCTCACTGAAGAATGGCCGGCCCCGGCGGTCGCCACTTGGAAGGCCGTGGCGCAAACCCTGACCCATGGCCTGGACTCGTTGTCGGCGAGCATTCGCTGGGCAATTTTCATCGGTGGTTTCGCCGGTTTGCTGCTGGGCATCCTCGACAGCCTGCTACCGGCCCATCGCGCCCGCTACTTGCCCAGCACGGCAGCCTTGGGCCTGGCGTTTGTCCTGCCGGCCTCGGTGTCGCTGATGATGGCCCTCGGCGCCGTGCTCACCTGGCTGGTGAGCTGCCGCTGGCCGAGCCTGACCGAACGCTTCGCCATCACGGCGGCGGCGGGATTGATTGCCGGGGAGAGCATCACCGGGGTGGGCGCTTCGTTGTGGGAAATGCTTGAAAACCTGTGAAGGCCCCTGTGGCGAGGGGATTTATCCCCTCGCCACGGAAGCGCTTTGGTGTGGCATCAGTCAATGAGAATGCCGCGGCTCCCCGCTGCGGGCGATCACCCTCAGGTGCAACGTGGCTGGTTCCAGGCAGCCGCCGGTGGAGAGTTGCCCGACCAACTGACGATACAGTTCCTGCCAAGGCGTTTGTGAAGGCGGGATGTTCGGCGTCCAGGCCAGGCGGCGTCGCTCCATTTCGACCTCGTCCACCAGCAGGTTCACGGTACGGGTGTTCAGGTCGACTTTCAGCCGGTCGTTGGTCTGCAGCAGCGCCAGGCCGCCGCCGACGGCGGCTTCCGGGGACATGTTGAGAATCGATGGGCTGGCCGAGGTGCCGCTTTGGCGACCATCGCCCAGGCAGGGCAGGGAGTCGATGCCGCGCTTGATCAGCGCCGCCGGTGGGGCCATGTTCACCACTTCGGCGCTGCCCGGGTAGCCGACGGTGCCAGCGCCGCGAATCACCAGGATGCAGCGCTCGTCGATGTCCAGGGCCGGGTCGTCGATGCGCGCGTGGTAGTCCTCCGGCCCTTCGAACACGATGGCCCGAGCCTCGAAGCTGTTCTCGGCGCCGGGTTCGGACAGGTAGGTCTTGCGGAACGCTTCGCCCACCACCGACATCTTCATGATGGCGCTGTCGAAAAAGTTGCCGCTGAGCACGATGAAGCCGGCACGGTGCTTGAGTGGGGCTTCGAAAGGGTGGATGACGTCGGCGTCGCAGGTCAGGCTGCCGGCGACGATCTCGCCGATGGTCTTGCCGCTGACCGTGGCGCAATCCTCGTGCAGGCGTCCGGCCTTTTGCAGTTCATGCATGACGGCCGGCACGCCGCCCGCGCGGTGGAAGCCCTCGCCGAGGTATTTGCCGGCCGGCATGCAGTTGACCAACAGCGGCACGTCCTCACCGATCTGTTGCCAGTCGTCCAGGCTCAACTCGACGCCCATGTGCCGGGCGATGGCGATCAGGTGCGGCGGGCAGTTGCTCGATGCGCCGAGTGCCGAGGCGACAGCGATGGCGTTCTCGAACGCCTCGCGGGTCATGATCTGGGACGGGCGCACGTCCTGGCGGACCAGTTCGCAGATGCGCTTGCCGGTGGCGTAGGCCATCTGCCCGCGCTCGCGATAGGGCGCCGGAATGCTTGCGCAACCCGGCAGCGACATGCCCAGGGCCTCGGCCAGTGCGTTCATCGACAAGGCGGTGCCCATGGTGTTGCAGTGGCCGATGGAGGGCGAGGCTGCCGTGGTCATTTCCATGACGCCTTCGTAGTTGATCTCGCCAGCAGCCATCAGGTTGCGTGCATGCCAGAGCACCGTGCCGGAGCCGATCAGCTCGCCCTTGTGACGACCGTCGAGCATGGGGCCGCCGGACAGCACGATCGACGGCAGGTCGGTGGTTGCTGCCGCCATCAGGCAGGCGGGGGTGGTCTTGTCGCAACCGGTGGTGAGCACCACGCCATCCAAGGGATAGCCGTGGAGAATTTCCACCAGCCCCAGGTAGGCCAGGTTGCGGTCCAGCGCCGCGGTGGGCCGGCGCGATTGTTCAGCGATGGGGTGGACGGGAAACTCCATGGGGATGCCGCCGGCATCGCGGATACCGGCCTTGACTCGTTGCGCCAGTTCCAGATGATGGCGATTGCAGGGCGTCAGGTCGCTGCCGGTCTGGGCAATACCAATGATTGGCCGTCCCGATTGCAGCTCTTCCCGGGTCATTCCGTAATTCATGTAGCGTTCGACATACAGCGCGGTCATGTCCGCGTGGGCCGGGTCGTTGAACCATTGCTCGCTGCGCAGGCGGCGTTTTGGCGTGTCACTCATGATTCATTTCTCTCTTGTAATTGGATGAATCGACGATCGGTCGGGCTCAGCGGTCGAGCAGTCCCCGTGCGGCAAGATTGCGCAGTAGGGCGCCAACACCGAAGGTCCACGGCGCGGCATCGCAGCTGTGGGTCACCTGGTTATGCAGGCTGCCCAAAAGCGGGCTGCTGATGCTGACCCGGTCACCCAGCTTGTGGGTGAAACCGCTGCCGGCATGATCACGGTCCTCGGTGGGGGCGAACAGCGTACCGAGAAACAACAGGAAACCATCCGGGTATTGGTGGTTGGCGTTAAGGGTCTGGTTCGCCAGGTCTAGTGGGTCGCGGCTGATCTGGCTCATGGAACTGCAGCCGTGCAGGCGATAGCCGTCTTCGCCTTCTACGAGCAGGTCGACTTCGCAGGCACGCACGTCGTCCAGGCTGAAGTGTTCATCGAACAGGCGAATGAACGGCCCGATGGCACACGACGCATTATTGTCCTTGGCCTTGCTCAGCAACAGCGCGCTGCGGCCCTCGATGTCTCGCAGGTTGACGTCGTTGCCCAGGGTCGCGCCGTGAATCCGGCCACGGCTGTCCACCGCCAGCACGACTTCGGGTTCCGGGTTGTTCCATTGCGAGGCCGGGTGAATGCCGATCCGGCTGCCGCTGCCCACGGCGGCCAGGACCGGCGCCTTGGTGAAGATTTCCGCGTCCGGGCCGATGCCGACTTCCAGGTATTGCGACCACATGCCTTGCTCGATGAGATACGCCTTGAGGCGCATGGCTTGCTCGGAGCCCGGCACGATAGAGCGCAGATTGTCGCCGATCACACCGTGGACCGTGGCGCGCACGGCGTCGGCCCGGGCCGCGTCGCCGCCGGCCTGTTCCTCGATCACCCGCTCGATCATGCTTGCCGCGAAGGTCACGCCGGCGGCCTTGATCACTTGCAGATCCAGCGGTGGCAACAGGAACGGCTTGGACGGGTCGGCGTGGGGGCCGGTGTTGGCCAGGAGGTCTTCGACACTGGCGATGAAGCTACCCGGTGTCTCGCTTACTGCCGCCAAGGGCGAGGGTGTTTCCAACAGATCGCTCAAGGTCGCGAATTGATCCGAGAGGTCGAACACGCCGTCGCTGCGCAGCACGATCGGCGAAGGCCCGGCGATCCGCCCCGGGACCCAGGCGCGACCAATCAATGTGCCGGCCACGCCATCGACCGGCAGGGTGTTCTCGGGGGTAAGCAATAGCGACATGGACAGGCTTCCTGGTTCGTAAAGCCTTCACGCTAGGGCGCGTTGTCGATGAACTCCAATGAGATATATTCAGTATCTGATAACGCCTGGTTATTGCGCCGTCGAGGAACGTCCATGTCAGATCTGTCCTTCTCCAGCTTTTGCGGCTGGCTCAAATTTCGCCATTTGTTGCTGATCGACACCCTGGGACGCACTTGCAACATGCACTTGGCGGCCGAGCAGATGAATCTCAGCCAGCCGGCCGTGAGCAAGATGCTCAAGGAAATCGAAAGCCTGCTCGGCTTTGCCTTGTTCGAGCGCCGCCCGCGCAGCATGCCGCCCACCGCCCTGGGCGAGCACGTGCTGCGCTACGCGCAAATCGCCCTGAATGACGCGCGTTCGTTCGTCGAGCAGATCAGCAGCCTGCGAGAGGGCGGCCACGGCTACCTCAAGGTCGGCGGTATCTTCGCCGCGACGGCCGTTGCGTTGCCCGAGGCGATCCTGCAGATCAAGCAGCGCTGGCCGTTGCTGTCCATCGAGGTGGTGGAGCAGACCAGTAACCATTTGATGAAGATGCTGGAAGAAAAGAAACTCGACCTGGCGGTGGCGCGTTTCACCGATCAAAGCCAGCAGCAGCGCTACGACTTCCAACCCCTGGCCCCCGAACCGTTCTGCATCGTGGTCAATGATCGCCATCCGCTGGCGAATGCCGGGCCGACCTCCTTGCAGCAGCTCGTTGACCTGCCGTGGATTTTGTATCCGGTCGGCACACCGATTCGCGCGCGCATGGAACTGGCCTTCGCCGAGGCCGGGGTGGGCATGCCGCGCAACACCATCGATACGATTTCGATGCAGACCTTCCTCCAGGTCCTGCAACGCGGGCCCATGATCGGCATGCTGCCCAATGCGATGGTCGACCCGCTGCTCGAAAGCGGCCAGCTCAGGACTCTCGATACACCGCTGCACTTGGTCCCGCAGGACTACGGCATCCTCACCCGCAAGGATGAGCCGCTGGTGGGCGTGGCGCTGGAGTTTGCCGAGATCCTCAAGGACAACGCCCGGCTGAGTCGTTGAACTCCCGTGGCGAGGGGATAAATCCCCTCGCCACAGGTTATGTAGTTTGACTTACATTCCTCGTGCCAATTTCTAGGTCTCTGATAACACCCCGTTATCAACTAATCCAAAAATGCCATTGGGAAAGAATCGCTTCCCGACAGTAGAGTCCTCGTTCAATCGCCGGATGACTCGCTCATTCGACGTGACCCAATAAAAACAATCAGGGGTTACCTCATGCAAACCATCTCCGAGCATTTGCCCGCCCAGGCGCAAGCCGGCGAACTCGATTTCGAGGACCGGACCTATCGCAAGGTGATCTGGCGAATCCTGCCGGTCCTGCTGTTGTGCTACATGGCGGCGTACCTTGATAGGGTGAACATTGGTTTCGCCAAGCTCGACATGCTCAACGAGTTGCAATTCAGCAACACCGTGTACGCCTTGGGCGCCAGTATGTTTTTCTGGGGCTATTTCCTTTTCGAAGTCCCCAGCAACCTGTTGCTGCATCGCTTCGGCGCGCGGTTCTGGATCGCCCGGATCATGCTCAGTTGGGCGGTGATTTCCATGGCGGTGGCCTACACCGTGCCGCTGGCGGCGTTCTTCCACATCGAATCGAGCACGATGTTCTACGTGCTGCGTTTCCTGCTGGGCATCTGCGAAGCGGGCTTTTTTCCTGGCGTGATCCTCTACCTCAACTACTGGTTTCCGACCCACCGACAGAGCCGGGTGATGTCCGGATTCCTGTTGGCCTTGCCGGTCAGCCTGACCCTCGGCGGGATCCTGTCCGGCTGGCTGATGAACAGTATGCAAGGCGTGCAGGGCCTGTCCGGCTGGCAATGGATGCTGATCATCGAGGGCGTTCCTTCGATCATCATGGCTTTCGTCGTGATCGTTTGCCTGGCCGACAACATCGACAAGGCCAAGTGGCTTTCGGCGGCGGAAAAAGCCATGCTCAAGGCCAACCTGCAAACCGACAACCAGGGCAAGGCGTCGCGCTTGAGCGAGGTGTTTTTCAATCCGCGGGTGTGGTTGCTGGTGCTGATCTTGCTGACCTTCAACACCGGTTTCTACGGCCTGGCCTTCTGGATGCCGTCGATCATCAAGAGCACCGGCATCACCAACAGCCTGCACATTGGTTTGCTCACCGCCATTCCTTACTCGGTGGCAGTGGTGGCGATGCTGCTCAACGCCCGGCATTCCAACCGCACTGGCGAGCGACGCCTGCACGCGGCTATCCCGGCCTTCATTGGTGGCGTCGGGCTGATCCTCAGTGCGTTCTTCGCCGATAACCTGGTGCTGTCGGTGCTGTTCCTCAGCGTCTCTGCCTCGGGGATCCTCAGCCTGATGCCGATCTTCTGGACGTTACCCGGCACTGTGTTGTCGGGCGTCGCGGCCGCTGCCGGGATCGGCATGATCAACGCCATCGGCAACCTGTCGGGCTTCACCGGATCGATGATCACCGCCGTGGCCGAGACGCTTACGGGCAATATCAATAACGGTACGTACGTCCTGGCGCTGTGCCTGTTGGTCAGCGGCGGGTTGATCCTGGCCATCCCGGCCTCGATGCTTGGCCGGGCACCAAAGAGCGCGGCCCCGGCAGCGCAATTGGAGACGGCATGAGCCTGAAGAACAAGCGGGTGCTGGTGACAGCGGCCGGACAGGGCATCGGCCTCGCCAGCGCGCTGGCCTTCGCCCAGGCCGGCGCCGAGGTGTTCGCCAGTGACATCGACACACGCGCACTGGCGCGTATCGAAGGGGTGACTGTCATTACGCTAGACGTCACCTCGGCCAGCGCTATCGAAGCTGTCCGAGATCGGATCGGCGAGCTGGACGTGTTGTTCAATTGCGCCGGCTATGTGCACAGCGGCACCATCCTCGACTGTGACGAAGCGGCCTGGGCGCGTTCGATGGACCTGAATGTCACCGCCATGTACCGGATGATCCGCGCTTTCCTGCCGGGGATGTTGGCCCGTGGCGGCGGATCGATCATCAACATGTCGTCGGTGGCTTCCAGTGTCAAAGGCGTGCCCAATCGTTTCGCCTACGCTGCCAGCAAGGCGGCGGTGGTGGGGCTGACCAAATCCGTCGCCATCGACTTCGTCAGCCAGGGCATCCGTTGCAACGCGATCTGCCCCGGCACCGTGGATTCTCCATCGCTGCGTCAGCGCATCGCCGATCAGGCCGCGCAGCAGGGGGTCGATGAACAACAGGTCTACCGACAGTTTCTCGACCGCCAGCCCATGGGGCGCATCGGCAATGCCGAAGAAATCGCGCAACTGGCGCTCTACCTGGGCAGTGACGCGTCCGGCTATACCACGGGGGCGGTGCACGTGATTGATGGCGGCATGAGCCTTTGAGTTTTCACTTGAACAGGAGCACTTCATGAAACTGTTGCGTTACGGCGAAAAAGGCTCGGAAAAACCCGGGCTGCTGGATGACGACCATCAGATCCGCGACCTGTCGGGCCACGTGCCGGACATCGCCGCAAACGTCATTGGGCCGGAAGGCCTGGCAAAACTCGCCGCCATCGACCCGCGCAGCCTGCCGGTCGTGGCTGGCCAGCCGCGGATCGGTCCGTGCGTCGGGCAAGTCGGCAAGTTCATCTGCATCGGCCTGAACTACGCCGACCATGCCGCCGAGTCGACCATGGAGGTGCCTAAGGAACCGATCATCTTCAACAAATGGACCAGCGCCATCTGCGGGCCGAATGACGATATCCAGATTCCCCGCGGCTCGCTCAAGACCGATTGGGAAGTCGAGCTGGGCGTGGTTATCGGCAAGGGCGGGCGCTACATCGACGAAGCGAACGCCCTGGAACATGTCGCCGGTTATTGCGTCATCAATGACGTATCGGAGCGCGAGTGGCAGCTCGAACGCGGCGGCACCTGGGACAAAGGCAAAGGCTTCGACACCTTCGGCCCCCTTGGCCCGTGGCTGGTGACCAAGGATGAAATCCCCGACCCACATGCGCTGGACCTATGGCTGGAAGTCGATGGGCATCGCTATCAGGACGGTAACACCCGGACGCTGATCTTCAGCGTGCCGCAATTGATCGCCTACCTTAGCCGCTGCATGAGCCTGCAACCCGGCGACGTGATATCTACCGGCACGCCACCGGGCGTTGGGCTGGGCATCAAGCCCAACCCGGTGTTCCTGCGCCCGGGGCAGACCATGCGCCTCGGGATTGCAGGATTGGGTGAGCAGCGTCAGGTGACCGTGCAGGCGGACTGATCGCTGGTTTCGCTGCCGCTATCGCGAGCAAGCTCGCTCCCACACGGTCGTCTGCACACCAGCGATCTCCTGTGGGAGCGAGTCTGCTCCGGGCGGCGATCCGACGAAAGCGGTAGTCCAGCCACCGAAGATATCTGCACTGTCCTCGCCACGAAAAATCCTCGAAGATGCACGCCTGATTCGAGAGAACGATTCGATCCATGAGCGACGACTCCCACGCACGGTTTTTCCGTTTTCAAACCCCGGATCCCAGCATCCCTCCACGCGAGCAATCACCGATGCTCCCAGAGGAACTGGCCAGGGCGCGCGAGCGTGCATCGATGCACCGCTTCAGCTGGGTCATGGTGCTGGCGGCGCCGGTGAGCGTTGGCCTGATGCTGCCAAGCCTGGCGTTCGTGATTGGCCTGGGCCTCGTCGAGAAATGGTTCGTTCCCGGCCTGGATGTCGACCGGATCATCGATGGATCCTGGGGCTGGCAGGTGCTGGCGACTGTGCTTTTCATCACCGGTTGGGCCTCGTCCAATTACTGGCGCGATTCACGCGACCCGACCAAGCGCTACTGGCACTCGATGCCGGATGAAGGGGGGGTCGAGCTTGAGCGTCATACGCTGGTCTCGGGCATCAGCCTGTGGTCCTGCGATGATAATCCCGAGGCCCTCAGCCTCACGCTCTGGCAAGACGACAAGCTGGTGCGCGTGCAAAGCTGCGGCGTGTCGCAATGGATCCTGGCCATGACCTCGGCCGGGCACTGGCTGGTGCTCACGGAGGAGTTTCCCGGCGTCTTCCGCCATGGACAGGCCAGGCGAATGCCTGCGCCCGACCAGCGGATGAAGCCCCTGCAGCAATTGGCAATTGCCTTTGCCCCTGGGACCCAGCTGAAGCTGGGCCAGCGTTTTGACGGTGCGCCTTTGCCGTTGACGGAAACCTCGTATTGGATGTCCCCCGATGAGTCCAGCCGCCTCGCCGAAGCATCCCATTGCTGGGGCTTTTTCCTGCCGGACCGTTACGCCGTGATCAACGACCGGGACGCCGGTTGGGTGCAGCGACTGGTGGACAAGGTTCTGGCCAGCGCCGGGCCGCAACCAGTGCAACGGGGCAAGTAGCGCGCCAACCTCAGTCGGATTTGCGACGCGTGACGCGCTTCATCACCACCACGAAAAAAACCGGGACAAACACCACCGCCAGGGTGGCGCTGATCATCCCGCCGATCACGCCCGTGCCAATGGCCTGCTGGCTCGCCGAGCTGGCCCCCGTGGCAATCGCCAGCGGAACCACGCCCAGGATGAACGCCAACGAGGTCATGATGATTGGCCGCAGGCGCAGGCGGGCGGCCTGGAGCGTGGCGTCGATCAGGTCATGACCTTCGTCGTACAGGCTCTTGGCGAATTCGATGATCAGGATCGCGTTTTTTGCCGACAGGCCAATGATGGTGATCAGGCCGATCTTGAAGAACACGTCGTTGGGCATGCCGCGCAATGACACCGCCAGTACCGCACCGAGCACGCCCAGCGGGACCACCAGCAATACCGAAGTCGGGATCGACCAACTCTCGTACAGCGCGGCCAGGCACAGGAACACCACCAGCAAGGACAGCCCCAGCAGGATTGGCGCCTGGCTGCCGGACAAACGCTCCTGCAATGACAGGCCGGTCCATTCCTGTCCCATACCCTTGGGACCCTGGGCGACCAGCCGTTCGATTTCGGCCATGGCTTGTCCGGTGCTGTAGCCCGGGGCCGGTTCGCCGGAAATGCTCACCGCCGGGTAGCCGTTGTAGCGGGTCAGTTGCGCCGGCCCTTGGGTCCAGCGCGCCTGGACGAACGCCGACAACGGCACCATCTTTCCGCTGCTGTTGCGCACGTGGATCTTCAGCAGATCCTCGACCTGGCTGCGCTGGTCGCCTTCGGCCTGGACCACCACGCGCTGCATGCGCCCCTGGTTCGGGAAGTCGTTGATGTAGGCCGACCCCACCGCGGTGGACAGCACGCCGCCGACATCGGCGAAGGAAATACCCAAGGCATTGGCCTGTTTGCGATCCACCTCCAGTTGCACCTGCGGCGCTTCCGCCAGGGCACTTTCGCGCACATTCATCAGCATCGGGCTTTTTTCGGCGGCGGCGAGCAGTTCGCTGCGGGCCTGCATCAATGTGGCGTGGCCGAGGCCACCGCGGTCCTGCAAGCGGAACTCGAAACCGCTGGAAGTGCCCAGGCCATCCACTGGCGGCGGCAGCACCGAGAACACCATGGCGTCCTTGATCGCACCGAATGCCTGGTTGGCGCGTTCGGCAATGGACGCCGCTGAATCATCGCCACCGCGTTGCGACCAATCCTTCAGCGTGGTGAACGCCAGTGCCGCGTTCTGTCCGCTGCCGGAGAAACTGAAGCCGAGGATTACCGTGCTGTCGCCAACGCCAGGCTCGCCGGCGTTGTGGGCTTCGATCTGCTCCACCACCTGCACCGTCCGGTTTTTGCTCGCACCCGGTGGCAGCTGGATGTCGGTGATGGTGTAGCCCTGGTCTTCCACCGGGAGGAACGAGGAGGGCAGGCGAGTGAACAGCAGGCCCATGCCCACCAACAGCACACCGTAGATCAACAGATAACGGCCGCTGCGTTTCACCGCATAAGCCACCCATCCTTGATAGCGGTCGCCGAAACGGTCGAAGCCACGGTTGAACCAACCGAAGAAACCGTTTTTGCCGTGGTGATCACCTTGAGCGATCGGCTTGAGCAAGGTCGCGCACAGCGCTGGGGTCAAGGTCAGGGCGAGAAACGCCGAGAACAGGATCGACGTTGCCATCGACAGCGAAAACTGCTGGTAGATAACCCCCACCGAACCCTGCATGAACGCCATTGGGATAAACACCGCCACCAGCACCAGCGTGATGCCGATGATCGCCCCGGTGATCTGGCCCATGGCCTTGCGCGTCGCTTCCTTGGGCGACAGGCCTTCCTGGGCCATGATCCGCTCGACGTTTTCCACCACCACGATGGCATCGTCCACCAGGATGCCGATGGCCAGTACCATGCCGAACATGGTCAAGACGTTGATCGAGAAACCCAGGGCGAGCATCGTCGCGAAGGTGCCCATCAGCGCCACCGGCACCACCAGCGTGGGGATCAGGGTGTAGCGGATGTTCTGCAGGAACAGGAACATCACCGCGAACACCAGCAGCATCGCCTCGCCTAGGGTGTAGACCACTTTGGTGATCGAGACTTTGACGAAAGGCGACGTGTCGTAGGGAATCTTGTATTCCACGCCGGCCGGGAAGTAGCGCGACAGCTCATCCATCTTCGCTCGCACCAGGGTTGCGGTGTTCAACGCATTGGCCCCGGGCGACAGCTGCACCGCGACGGCGGTGGACGGCTTGCCGTTCAGGCGCGTGGAGAACTGGTATTCCTGGCTGCCGATTTCCACCCGCGCGACATCGGCGATGCGCACCGTCGAACCGTCGGGGTTGGCCTTGAGCACGATGTCAGCGAATTCCTGCGGGGTCGAGAGCTGGCCCTTGACGACGATGGTTGCGGTGATCTCCTGGGTACTGCGGCTCGGCAGATCGCCCAGGCTGCCCGCCGACACCTGGGCGTTCTGCGCGACGATGGCGGCATTGACGTCCGCCGGGGTCAGGTTGAAACCCACCAGCTTGCGCGGATCGATCCAGATCCGCATGGCCCGTTCGGCGCCGTACAACTGGGCCTTGCCAACGCCGTCCAGGCGCTTGATCTCGTTCATCACGTTGCGCGCCAGGTAATCGCTGAGCGCCACGTCGTCGAGCTTGCCGTCGCTGGAGGTGAGGGTGATCAACAACAGGAAGCCGGCGGAAACCTTGTCCACCTGCAAGCCCTGCTGGGTTACCGCTTGCGGCAGGCGCGACTCCACCGCCTTGAGGCGGTTCTGCACATCGACCTGGGCCAATTCCGGATTTGTGCCCGGTTGGAATGTCGCGGTAATCGTGGCGCTGCCGAGGCTGCTCTGGGATTCGAAGTACAGCAGGTTATCGGCGCCGTTGAGTTCCTCTTCGATCAGGCTGACCACGCTCTCGTCGATGGTTTGCGCCGAAGCGCCCGGGTACACCGCGTAGATTTCGATCTGCGGCGGGGCCACGACCGGGTATTGCGCCACCGGCAGTTGTGGGATGGCCAGGATCCCGGCCAGCAGGATGAACAATGCAACGACCCAGGCGAAGACCGGGCGGTCGATGAAGAAGTGCGGCATGGGTTAATGTCCTGCCTGTGGCCCGGCGGCCTGGGCGAGAGGAAGAGGGGAGTCGTCGATCCGGACCTGTTCACCCGGGCGGGCGTGCTGGAGGCCTTCGACGACGATGCGATCGCCCGGTTCCAGGCCTTCAGTGACGATCCAGCGATCGTTCTGCGCAGCGCCCAATTGCACGGGTTGCTGGCTGATTTTCTGTTCGGCATCCAGCAGCAACACCTGGGCGATGCCGGCGCTGTCGCGCAGGATCGCCCGTTGCGGCACGGTGATCCCTTGGCTGTTCACCGCCTGTTCCAGGCGTACCCGGATGAAACTGCCGGGCAGCAGGTCCAGGTCGGGGTTGGGGAACTCGCTGCGCAGGGTGATTTGGCCGGTGCTTGGATCGACGCTGAGGTCGGTGAACAGCAACTTGCCGGGCAACGGATAGGGGCTGCCGTCGTCCTGGATCAAAGTGGCCTTGGCCTGGCCCTGGCCGACCGCTTGCAACTGACCGGCGCGGAAGGCGCGGCGCAGGTCGTTGAGTTCGCGGGTCGATTGGGTGAGGTCGGCGTGGATCGGGTCCAGTTGCTGGATCAGCGCCAGCGGCGTGCTTTCGTTTTGCCCCACCAACGCGCCTTCCGTCACCAGGGCGCGGCCGATGCGCCCGGAAATCGGCGCGGTCACCGTGGCGTAGCCCAGGTTCAACTTGGCCCGTTCAACCGCGGCCTTGTTGGCGGCGACATCGGCTGCGGTCTGGCGCACGTTGGCCCGGGCATTGTCATAGTCCTGGCCGCTGATGGCCTGGTCATCGATCAGTTGGGCATAGCGCTGCGCCTGCAACCGGGCCTGGAACGCATTGGCCTCGGCCTTGCGCAACGCCGCCTCGGCACTGTCCAGGTCGGCCTTGAACGGTGCCGGATCGATGCGAAACAGCACCTGGCCCTGCTTGACGTCGCTGCCTTCGCGATAGACCCGCTGCAACACCACGCCGGCGACCCGGGCGCGGACTTCGGCCACCCGTGGCGCGGCGATGCGGCCGCTCAGTTCGTTGCTGATCGACAGGGGGCGGGCCTGGACGGTTTCGATACGCACGCTGACCGGTGGCGCGGATTCTTCGGCGGTCGAGCTGTTATCACAGCCGCTGAGCAACAGCGCCCCGATCAACAGGCCCAGCGTGAAGGCAGGAGTCTTGGACATGGTGCTTCCCCGATAATGAACCGCCCATGGTAGGGATGGGCGTCAATGGCAGGGGTGAAGCTTTGTAGGCAGTCTGTGAAATTATGTAAGGATCATGCGGCACTCAGCCCGACTTCTGGAGGTTGCCGGGCGTGCCGGCCTGCTCGATGACCAGTCCAGCGAGGATCGCGACGGGGTCGGCCAGGCTCTGTCGCGACCGATGGACAAGGCCGATGTCCCGGTGAAACGTATGCTGCCCAAGGTCAAGCGCTCGCACGCCCTCGGGCCATGGCTGGTGGGCTGACGTCTGCGGCACCAGGGCGACCCCGACGCCTTTTTCAACGAGCTTGATGATCGCGTCCAGTTCATCCAGCTCGCACACTTCGCGCAAGGTGAAGTGCATCTGCCGCAGGAAACGGTCGACCTGCCTGCCACCGAAGGAAGAGCGGTCATAACGGATGAAGGGTTGGCTGGACAGCAGCGCCGACCAATCCTCGCCGGGCATTCCACGGGGGACGATCAAGCGGTAGGGCTCAAGCGCCAGGGTGGTCCAGCGCAGGTCGCCTTGCAGCGAGAACGGCGGCCGGATCATCACCGCCATGTCGATTTCGCCGGCATCCACCAGATTGATCAGTTCCACCGACAGGCCCGGCACGATGCGCGTGCGGCACTGCGGGCATTGTTGGTGGAACGTGGCGAGAGCGTCCGGGAGATAGGAGCGCTGGACGGAGGCGATTGCGCCGATGTTCACCAGTACGCTGGGAGGAAGCCCGGGCGTCGTGGAGCCGAGATTCTCGTAAAGGCGAATCAACTCTTGGGCTTGCAGGAGTATCTGGTGGCCTCGTCTGTTGAGGTGGGCCGAGCGTCCTTTGCGGTCGAATACTTCGAAGCCCAGTTCGGCTTCGAGGCGCTGGATCTGCGCACTGACCGCCGCCTGGGTGAGGCCGATCTTTTGCCCTGCGGCGGCGAAGGTGCCTTCGCGCGCCACGGCGATGAGGGTCTTGAGTTCTTTGATCATTGATCAACATTAATTGTGTTTCTGAGAAATTTATATTGATTTTTTTGTTGTGCTCGCACGCCTACGATGTGATGCACGCGCCGTTGCGTATCCCGATAAACAAAAAACGTTCCTGGAGTTCCGATGAGCCTTTCACCTTTCCACCTTGCGATTCCGGTTTATGACCTGGCGGCAGCCCGCACTTTTTATGGCCAAGTGTTCGGGCTGGAGGAGGGTCGTTCCAGCGAGCAATGGGTCGACTTCAACTTCTACGGTCACCAACTGGTGATTCACGAACACCCCAAGACCGCCTCCCAGGAAAGCGTGCATAGCAATGCGGTGGACGGCCACGATGTGCCGGTGCCGCATTTTGGCGTGGTGTTGGGCTGGGCTGAATGGGAAGCGCTGGCCGAGCGATTGAAGTCCTTCGGTACCCAATTCGTGATCGAGCCCTACGTGCGCTTCAAGGGCCAGGTGGGCGAGCAGGCGACGATGTTCCTGTTCGATCCTTGCGGCAATGCGCTGGAGTTCAAGGCGTTCAAGGACATGAGCCAGTTGTTCGCGAAATAACGGCGGGTGTTCAACACTGTGGGAGCAAGCTGAAGCAGCGCTGAACACACGCTATCCCTGTGGGAGCGAGCCTGCTCGCGAAAGCGGTGGATCAGCTTGCAATGATGCTGGCTGTGCCGACGACTTCGCGAGCAAGCTCGCTCCCACAAGTTCTATGGGTCAATGATCGTGAACCGTCACGCGATTGCGCCCGGTTTTCTTTGACGTGTACAACGCCTGGTCGGCCCTGGCGATCAGTTCGGCATGATCGTTCGCCGGCGTGCTCAGGTCGGCCACGCCCAGGCTGATGGTGAAACGGATGTCCTGGCCGTTGTACTGCACCAATAGGGCCTCGACTGCCTGGCGCAGACGTTCAGCGAAAATCCGTGCGCCGGCCTGGTCGGTGTCCGACAGCACTACGCCGAATTCCTCGCCGCCGTAACGCCCGGCCACGTCGGACTCGCGCACATGCTCATGCAACAGCGCGGCGACCTGTACGATCACCTGGTCGCCGGCTTGGTGGCCGTAGGTGTCGTTGACCTGCTTGAAGTGGTCGATATCCAGCATCACCAGGCTCAGCGCGTTGCCGTAGCGCTGGTGCCGGGCGTATGCCGTTTTCAGACTGCCCTCCCAATGGCCTCGGTTGTACAGGCCCGTCAGTCGATCGGTGCTGGAAAGCAGTTGCAGTTGGGCATTGGCGGCCTGGATCTGATGGCGATTGGTCGCGACGTCCGTGACGTCATAGATCACCAGGCAGATGTGATTGATGCGGTTGTCGGGCGAGCGCAGTGGCAGCAGCGTGGTGTTCTGGTACATGAACTCTTCCTGGCCGGTGATCGGCTGGTAGCTCTTGAAGCGCATCAAGTAGGGGCGCTGCTCCCAGACCGTGAACGCGGGGGTGCCCAGGGTGGCGACGCTTTCGACCTTGCGGCTGAACCATTGGCGGTCGATTTCCGGGAACAGGCTGAAGAAGTTCCGGTTCTGAGCGTCCTTGGGCTGGACCCCGGAGCGGTTCTCCATGAAGGTGTTCCAGACCTGCACGCGATATTCGCGGTCGAGCACCACGACGCCGACGTCGATGCTCTGAACGATCGCCAGCAGCCAGTGGAATTCGTTCAGATCAATGGTTTCGGTCATGGCTCAGCTCATCAGGTAGGCGAGTTTGTGGGTCAGCCGCTCGATGGAGTCCTCCGTGAACAGCAGCAACAGATCGAAGCGGATATCCTGGCCCTCCAGGCCGTAGCTGATTTCCACCGCCAGGGTCTTTTTCCAGTGGACGCGGTTTGCCCGGATCAGTTCCTCGATGGCCGCATGCTGGCCGAGGATCTGCGGATGACCTTGGGAGAAGACCACGTCGATCTGCTCGGCGATGCTGCTCAGGCACGCGCCGATCAGGATGCTGGAAAGGTCCACCAGCATTTCCAGGTCCGAGTAGTCGGCGCTTTCGCGCTGCATCAATTGCGCGATGTCAGCGATTTCCGAGTCATGGAAGATCAGCAGGGCTTCGCCGGCAATGCCGCTGCCGATAAAACCCTGGCAGATGGCGGTGAGTTGCTGGGAACTGCCGACGTCGTTCAAGGCCATGTGCAACTCGCCGACTTCGAGCACGTTGACGTTCGGCACCGGCAGTTGCACGAAGACCCCCAGCACCTTGGCGATCAACGCCGCTGCCTGGCCGATGGCAACGTTGACCGTTTCGCGAAACGCGTCCTGGAAGCTGATGGCCGCGTCCGATGCCGGTCGGTCCTGCAACGGCGCCTGGCCGGGTTGGGTCAGCAGTCCCACCCGGTTGAGCGTCTGGCGCAGTTCATTCTCGTCGAACGGTTTTTTCAGGAAGGCCAGGGCGCCCAGCTCATGGACGCGGCGCACGGCCTCATCCTGCACGTCCCCGGAAATCACGATGACTTGCGCCGTCAGGCCTTCGGCGCGCAAGGCGCTCAACACCTGGTAACCGTCCATCTCCGGCATGGTCAGGTCGAGCAGTACCACGTGGCCCAGGCCCTGGCGTATGGCATCCATGGCCTGGCGGCCATTGACCGCCTCGGTGACTGAAACCGGCCAGTCTTGCGGCAGGGCGCGCAACACTTGCTTGCGCGCCATGGTGGAGTCGTCGCACACAACCAGGGGAATCAATGGCACTGGCATGCCCAACGACGTTCAACTGCGGGGAAGGTCTTTCCTACATCACTCATAGGCGGCAGTAGCCCTCTGACTAACGAACGGAGTGCAATCTGTAGCTTCTTTAAAAACTGGACCATTAAGTCAAAGGCGTCAAATGCACTTCGTCATTTAACGCAATCGTGCCGGGCTCACGCCGAGCCGCTGCTTGAACGTTGTTGTCATGTGCGCCTGTGAACTGAAACCGCAGGCGTGGGCGATCTGCGCCAGCGTCGCCGAGGAGTCGCGTATCAGTGCCCGGGCTTTCGCCAGGCGCCGGTCGATCAGGTAGCCATGGGGACTTTTGCCCGTGGCAATCTTGAATGCGCGGATGAAATAACCTTCGGACAATCCCAGCAACTGCGCCATCGCCGACACGCCCAGCGGCTGATCGAGGGCGGCATCGATGAACTCATCGAGCAGGCGCATCCGGCTGTCGGTCATCGAGCCCTGGGTGCGCGTCGTCAGGGATTTGCCCGGCGCCACGCGTTCGGCCAATCCCAGGGCCCAGGCTTCCCAGTCGTCTTCGATCGAGCCGTGCAGCAGCGCCCGGCGCATGCGTTGCGCAAGGATGCTGGCGCGTGGGTCGAGGCGATTATTGAAGGCGTGATCCCCCGCCAGCACAACGCCGTCGGTACGTACCAAGCGCAGGTATTCGCCGCCCGCGGGGGACTCCGAGTACACGTCGCATTGGGCCGGCACGAACGCCAGGCCGTTGGGCTTGGCGTAGAACGGTTGTACGCGGTCGCTCCCGATGGCGTGCAGGCCACGCTGGCTATCGAAAGCAAAACCGACGGCGGCCTGGGTCGCGACATATCGGGCCGCGTAGGCGCAGCCGGGGAGCAATTCAATCAGCCACGGGCCGGCCTCGATGCGACGGATCGCTTCGGTCGGGCGCGGCGGCTGCGGGCGGTTTCGATGGCTCATGAGCCCATAGTAGTGAAGCGACGGGATAAAAGTCAGGTCAGTTTTCTGAAAGCCAGGGTTCGGTGCCTCTGGCTAGACTGGTCGAAACTCAAGGAGGCTCATCATGCACCCACTGACGCTCGACGATATCGAACAAGCGGCTCGGCAGGTTTACCAGGTCATGCCCGCCACGGCTCAGTACGCCTGGCCGTTACTGGCGCAACGCCTCGGTTGCACGGTCTGGGTCAAGCACGAAAACCACACCCCCACGGGCGCGTTCAAGGTGCGCGGCGGCATCACCTTCATGCATTGGCTCAAGCGCGAGCATCCGCAAGCGAAAGGGATTGTCACCGCGACCCGAGGCAACCATGGCCAGAGTCAGGCACTGGCGGCGAGCGCGGCGGGGCTGCGGGCATTGATCGTGGTGCCGGAGGGGAACTCGGTGGAGAAGAACGACGCCATGCGTGCCTTTGGTGGCGAAGTGATCGAGTACGGCCGCGATTTCGATGAGGCCCGGGAAGAGGCGGCTCGCCTGGCGCAGGCCCAGGGGCTCTATCTCGTTCCGCCGTTTCATACCGAATTGGTCAGGGGTGTCGCCACCTATGCCTTGGAACTGTTCACGGCCGTGCCGGATCTGGATACCGTCTACGTGCCCATGGGTTGCGGCTCAGGAATCTGCGCGGTCATCGCGGCCCGCGACGCCCTGGGCTTGCAAACCCAGGTCGTGGGTGTGGTGTCCACCGAGGCAACGGCGGCGAAGCGCTCATTTGAAACGGGCAAAATCTGCGAAACCGCCTCGGCCAACACCTTCGCCGACGGCCTCGCCGTGCGCAAGCCGATTCCAGAGGCCTTAGCCGTCTACGGCGCGGGAGCGGCGCGGATCGTGGCGGTCAGCGATCAAGAGATCGCCGAGGCCATGTGCGTCTATTACACCGACACCCATAATCTGGCCGAAGGTGCCGGCGCGGCGGCGTTGGCGGCGCTTATCCAGGAGCGCGGGAAAATGGAGGGGAAAAAGGTTGGGGTTATTCTGTCCGGCGGTAATGTCGACAGGTCGGTGTATGCCCGCGTGATTGGTTAGTGGGGTGGGGCTGCTGAGCGGTTATTTAGTGACGTTATCTTCAGATGGTCATAAGTTGTCAATGATCCTCTGGGTGCGTAAGCTGCCCCCATGAACCAGCCATCCATTGCATCCCCCAGCGTCCGTGGACCCGCCGATCACGAAATTCGTGACCAGATCATCGCGGCCGCCCATGAACATTTCAGCCAGTACGGCTTTGGCAAGACCACGGTTTCCGACTTGGCCAAGGCCATCGGTTTCTCCAAGGCGTACATCTACAAGTTCTTCGATTCCAAGCAGGCCATCGGCGAAGCCATCTGCTCCAATTGCCTGTCGACGATCGTCGAGGCTGTGGAAGAGGCGATCAATGTAGAGGGACTCACGGCGACAGAGCGCTTGCGCAGGCTGGTCAAGACGCTGGTGGTCACGGGCGTGGACTTGTTCTTCAACGACCGCAAGCTCTATGACATCGCCGCATTTTCGGCTTCGGAGCGCTGGCCCAGTTCCCAGGTGTACAACGGACGGATCAAGGGTTTCGTGTTGCAGATCGTGCGTGAGGGGCGTGAGCTCGGCGAGTTTGAACGTCGCACGCCATTGGACGAAACGGTGGAAGCCATTCACCTGGCCTTGCGGCCGTTCGTCAATCCGTTGCTGTTGCAATACAACCTCGACTTCGTCGAGGAAGCCCCCGCGCTCACTTCAAATCTTATCCTGCGCAGCTTGATGCCCTAGCTTCGGCTGGAGGGCAGCACTTGCCGCTATTTGGTGACCATTTGTAAGAATGTTCACCTTGTCGCCACAGGCCCCTCTTCAGGTGATTGCCACCCTCCGCCAAGCGCCCGAAATGCCGCGACCGCTGCCCGGGCCGATTCGGTTCGCGCTTGCGCTCGGGCATCGGATGCTTGCAGCAATGTCTCGTCGGCATTGAGCACGTCGATCAGGCTGGCGGTGCCTTTCTGGTAAGCGATGAAGGAGGATTGGCGGGCTTGCGTCAGCGACATTTCGCCTTGGGTAAGGGTGGTCGCCTGGGCTTCGCGATTGACCAGGGCGCTAAAGGCATTTTCGACTTCTTCGGTGGCGCGCAGCACGGACTGGCGATAAGCAGCCAGCGCTTCGGCTTCCTGGCCCTTGGCCTGATCGATCTGGGCGTTGATGCGGCCGAAATCGAAGAGCCTCCAGCGCAGCCCCAGCACACCCGCCGATTGGCTCGCGCCGCCGCTGAAGAGATTGCCGCCGGATACTGCCGTGGCGCTGCCAAGCAAGGCACTGAGGGAAAATTTCGGGTAGTACTCGGCGACGGCCTCGCCGATACGCGCATTGGACGCCGCCAAGCGTCGTTCGGCGATGATCAGGTCTGGCCGGCGGCGTAGCAGGTCCGCCGGCGTTCCGGTTGTGGTTATTTGCGGAGCCAGGGGAATAGCGCGCTGCTCTGCCAGTTGTAACCGATGAGTGCCGGGAGGCGTGCCGAGCATGACATCCAGCGCATTCATCGCGGCGTCCAGGCCCGTTTGCAGCACCGGCACGGTGGCCTGCACCTGTGACAATTGCCCCTCGGTCTGGTGGACTTGGTAACTGGCGGCCAGGCCTTTGCTGTAGAGCAGCCGGACTTTCTCCAGCAAGTCCTGCTGCGTGGTGACCTGGCGCTTTGCAATATCCAGCCGGGTCTGCAGGCCGCGCGCGGTGATGTAGATATCCGCGACTTGCGCGGCGACGGCCAGTCGCGTGGCAACGACCCCGGCTTCTGACGCCTGGTATTCGGCCATCGCCGCTTCGCGTCCGCGTCGCAGGCCGCCGAAGGCGTCTATTTCCCAACTGGCGCCGAGGTTGAGTTCGTACAGGTTGCCGTAGCGGTCATAGCTGGGTGTCGAATCCAACACCTGGCCGAGCGGGGTCTCGACCGATTGATAGGCGCGTGCCGCCTGCCCGTTGATGTTTCCCGAGGGCAGCAAAGCGGCATTCGCGGCACCCAGGCCCGCTCGGGCTTGGGCGACACGTGCCGATGCCTGCGCCAGGTCCAGGTTCTGCTCGAGGGCCTTGGTGATAAACGCCGTGAGGGTTGGATCACCAAACGCTTCCCACCAACGGATCAAGTCGGCTTGGGCACTGGCGGACCTTTGTTCGACCGGAGGCTGGCCGACGTAACGACTCGAAAGCGGGGCGGAGGGACGATGGTAGTCCGGACCGACCGCGCAACCTGCCATCAAGCTGGTGCTCAGGAGAAAAGCCAGGGGGCGAAGGGGTGGCATGGAAAAATTCCTTGGGGTTGTGCAGGTTGTGACCATATCACGTGGTGGTCACGCTCTGTCAATTTGCGTCACGCCGTGAACCGGAAGAAGCTTCCTGGAGGTAAGGGTTATTAAGCGTAAGTGGGAAGGCCGCCTCAGAGTGACGATTGACAGAAATAGTCACTGGAATGAGAATGCGCTTTCCATCCTGTCCGTTCAAGAAAAGGGACCTTATGCTTCGGCGTCGACCTGTCACCCTTGCCGCTTGCCTGTTGCCTCTCGTCCTGACGGCGTGTGGCGAGTCATCCACCGAGAAAGATCCGCGCACGCTTGCGCCCCTGGTGAGGGTTGCGCAGGTGCTGGGTTCGCCCGAACCGTCGCGCTCGTTTACCGGCGTGGTCACAGCCAGGGTCCAGAGTGACCTGGGCTTCCGGGTGTCGGGCAAGGTACTGGAACGGCTGGTCGATACCGGCCAGACCGTCAAGCGTGGTCAGCCGCTTATGCGCCTGGACCCCATCGACCTGGGCCTGCAAGCGCGAGCGCAACAGGAAGCGGTTGCCGCCGCTCGGGCCAGGGCGAAGCAGACCGCCGATGACGAGGCGCGTTACCGGGATCTCGTCGAAGCCGGCGCCATCTCCGCCTCGGGCTACGACCAGATCAAGGCTGCTGCCGATACTGCAAGGGCGCAGCTCAGCGCGGCCCAGGCGCAGGCGGACGTCGCCCGCAATGCCTCCGGCTATGCCGCACTGCTGGCCGACGCCGATGGCGTGGTGATGGAGACGCTGGCCGAGCCTGGACAGGTCGTCGCTCCGGGGCAAATCGTGGTGCGGCTGGCGCGGGCCGGCCAGCGTGAAGCCGTGGTGCAACTGCCCGAGACCCTGCGGCCGACGGCAGGCTCCGTTGCCCAGGCGACGCTCTACGGCAATGCCAGCGAGGCCGTTACTGCGAAGCTGCGGCTGCTGTCGGATTCCGCTGACCGTCTGACGCGCACCTTCGAGGCGCGGTATGTGTTGGAGGGTGCGCTCGCCAACGCGCCCCTGGGTTCTACCGTCACGCTTCGGATCGCCGCGGGCACTCGCTCGGAACAGGCGCTGCAGGTGCCGATCGCGGCCCTGCACGACGCGGGCAAGGGCAGCGGTGTCTGGTTGATCAGCGGGGAACCGGCGACAGTCACCTGGCGTCCCGTCCAGGTACTCGGCTTGAGCGACGACGCCGCGCACGTCTCGGGTGAGCTGAAAAGGGGCGACCGGATTGTTGCGCTGGGCGCCCATCTGCTGCGCGAAGGGGAGGCGGTGAGGCTGGGTCAACCGTTAGACGCGAAGGTTGCGGGGAATCACCCATGAGCTTCAACCTTTCCGCGCTCGCCGTCCGCGAGCGTTCCATCACGGTATTCCTGCTGTTGCTGATCGCCGTCGCGGGCGTCCTGGCGTTTTTCCAACTGGGCCGCGCAGAAGATCCTCCGTTCACGGTCAAGCAACTGACGGTCATCACGGCCTGGCCAGGCGCGACAGCCCAGGAAATGCAGGACCAGATCGCCGAGCCTCTGGAAAAACGCCTGCAAGAACTGAAGTGGTACGATCGCACCGAAACCTATACCCGTCCCGGCCTTGCGTTCACGATGGTGTCGCTGGTTGATCGCACGCCGCCGTCGCAAGTGCAGGAAGAGTTCTACCAGGCACGCAAGAAGCTCGCTGACGAGGCGATCAAGCTGCCGGCGGGTGTCATCGGGCCGATGGTCAACGACGAGTTCTCCGACGTGACCTTCGCCTTGTTCGCCCTGAAAGCCAAGGGCGAGCCGCAACGACTGTTGGTCCGCGATGCCGAGGCGCTGCGCCAGCAACTGCTGCATGTGCCGGGCGTGAAGAAGGTCAATATCATCGGCGAGCAGGCCGAACGGATCTTCGTCTCGTTTTCCCATGATCGCTTGGCGACCCTTGGCGTGTTGCCCCAGGATATTTTTGCCGCCCTCAACAGCCAGAACATGCTCACGCCCGCCGGCTCCATCGAAACCGTAGGGCCGCAGGTGTTCCTGCGCCTGGATGGCGCCTTCGACAAACTGCAGAAGATTCGTGACACGCCGGTGGTCGTGCAGGGGCGTTCGTTGAAATTATCGGACGTGGCGACGGTCGAGCGCGGCTACGAAGACCCGGCCACGTTCATGGTGCGCAACGGCGGCGAAGAGGCGCTGCTACTGGGCGTCATCATGCGCGAGGGCTGGAACGGCCTGGACCTGGGCAAGGCACTGGACGCTCGGATCGGCCAGATCAACCAGGACATGCCGCTGGGCATGACGCTCACCAAAGTCACCGATCAATCGGTGAACATCGACTCGGCGGTCGGCGAGTTCATGGTCAAGTTCTTCGTCGCGCTGCTGGTGGTCATGGTTGTCTGTTTCCTCAGCATGGGTTGGCGCGTCGGCGTCGTTGTGGCGGCGGCGGTGCCGTTGACGTTGGCCGTGGTGTTCGTGGTCATGGCCGCCACCGGCAAGAATTTCGACCGCATCACCCTCGGTTCGCTGATCCTTGCGCTCGGGTTGCTGGTGGACGACGCAATCATCGCCATCGAAATGATGGTGGTGAAAATGGAGGAGGGCTACGACCGCATCAAGGCCTCCGCGTATGCCTGGAGCCACACGGCCGCGCCGATGCTCTCCGGTACGCTGGTAACCGCCATCGGCTTCATGCCCAACGGTTTCGCGCAATCGACCGCCGGCGAGTACACCAGCAACATGTTCTGGATCGTCGGCATTGCCCTGATCGCTTCCTGGGTGGTCGCGGTGGCCTTCACGCCGTACCTGGGCGTGAAACTGTTGCCCGATATCAAGCAGGTCGAAGGCGGCCACGCAGCCATCTACAACACCCGCCACTACAACCGCTTCCGCCAGGTGCTGACGCGGGTCATTGCGCGCAAATGGTGGGTGGCCGGTACGGTGATCGCGACATTCGTGGTGGCGATCCTTGGTATGAGCCTGGTCAAGAAACAGTTTTTCCCGACCTCGGACCGGCCCGAGGTGCTGGTGGAAGTGCAGATGCCGTACGGCACCTCCATCGAGCAGACCAGCGTCACCACCGCCAAGGTCGAAGCCTGGCTGCAACAGCAGGAAGAGGCCCGGATCGTCACCGCTTACATCGGTCAAGGCGCGCCGCGTTTCTATCTGGCGATGGCGCCGGAGCTGCCCGATCCGTCTTTTGCGAAGATTGTCGTGCTGACGGACAGCCAGGAAGCGCGCGAAGCCCTTAAGTTCCGGCTTCGCGAAGCGGTCGCCGAAGGGCTCGCCCCAGGGGCACGGGTGCGGGTGACGCAACTGGTGTTTGGCCCGTATTCACCGTTCCCCGTGGCCTATCGGGTGATGGGGCCTGATCCGGCGAAACTGCGCGAGATCGCCGGTCAGGTCCAGGACATCATGCAGGCGAGCCCGATGATGAGGACCGTCAACACCGATTGGGGACCGCTGGTGCCGACCCTGCATTTCAACCTCGACCAGGACCGCTTGCAAGCCGTGGGACTGACCTCCAACGCGGTCGCCCAGCAACTGCAATTCCTGCTCAGTGGCGCGCCGATCACCGCAGTGCGCGAGGACATCCGCTCGGTGCAGCTGGTGGGCCGCGCTGCCGGGGATATCCGCCTCGACCCCGCCAGGATCGAAGGTTTCACCTTGGTGGGCGCGACCGGCCAGCGTATACCGCTGTCCCAGGTGGGCGAAGTCGATGTGCGCATGGAAGACCCGATCCTGCGGCGTCGTGATCGCACGCCGACCATGACCGTGCGCGGCGACATCGCGGAAGGCTTGCAACCGCCAGACGTTTCCAGCGCGATCATCAAGCAGTTGCAACCGGTCGTCGACACGCTGCCCGCCGGCTACCGGATCGAGCAGGCCGGCGCCATCGAGGAATCGGGCAAGGCCGGCAAGGCCATCGTGCCGCTGGTGCCGATCATGGTCGCCATGACGTTGCTGATCATCATCCTGCAGGTCCGTTCGATCTCGGCGATGATCATGGTGTTCATGACCGCGCCGCTGGGCCTGATCGGGGTGGTGCCGACGCTGCTGATCTTCAACCAGCCATTTGGCATCAACGCGCTGGTCGGCCTGATCGCTTTGTCGGGGATCCTGATGCGCAATACGCTGATCCTGATCGGGCAAATCCATCATAACGCCAACGAAGGTCTCGACCCGTTCCACGCGGTCATCGAAGCAACGGTTCAACGGGCGCGGCCGGTGCTACTCACGGCGCTGGCGGCGATCCTGGCATTCATTCCCCTGACACACTCGGTGTTCTGGGGCACGCTGGCCTATACGCTGATCGGCGGCACGTTCGTGGGCACCATCATGACGCTGGTGTTCCTGCCGGCGATGTACTCCATCTGGTTCAAGATCCGTCCTGATACGAAGAGGGCTTCATGAAAAATCGCGAAGGTCAAAAACGAATCGTCGTCACCGGCGTTGGTATGGTTGGACCGCTGGGGTGCGCGGTGGAAGAGGTCTGGAAGCGCTTGTTGGCCGGGCATTCCGGCATTCGCAACCTGTCCGCCGACGTGACCGACGGCACTGGCGTTGCCGTGGGCGGGCAGGTGCCGACCTTGGAAGAGGATGGCATCGCCGGTTACGACCCGGAGCGCCTCATTGCGCCCAAGGATCGCAAGAAGATGGACCGCTTCATCGAGTTCGCCCTGGTGGCGGCCCACGAAGCGCTGGAGCAGGCTGGCTGGCATCCCATCGAAGCCGTCGATCAGGAGCGGACCGCCACGATCATCTCCTCGGGCGTGGGTGGTTTTGCCACGATTGCCGATGCGGTGCGCACCACGGATGCTCGCGGCCCGCGTCGATTGTCGCCGTTCACCGCGCCGGCCTTCCTGGCCAACATGGCGGCCGGACAGGTCTCGATCCGGCACGGTTTCAAGGGGCCGCTCGGTGCGCCTGTCACGGCGTGCGCCGCCGGCGTACAGGCCATTGGCGATGCGGCGCGGCTGATCAGGACTGGCGAGGCGGACATTGCCCTCTGCGGTGGCACCGAGGCGGCGATCGACCGCGTGACCCTGGGTTGTTTCGCGGCGGCGCGGGCGCTGTCCACGGGATTCGCCGAGCGTCCACAAGAGGCCTCGCGACCGTTCGACCGGGATCGCGACGGCTTCGTCATGGCCGAAGGCGCCGGGTTGCTGGTGATCGAGTCGCTGGAACACGCCCTGGCCCGCGGCGCCAGGCCGTTGGCAGAGCTGGTGGGATATGGCACCAGCGCCGATGCCTATCACCTGACCGCAGGGCCGGAAGACGGCAACGGCGCCCGCCGCGCCATGGAGCAGGCGCTGCGCCAGGCGGGCATCAACCCCGGCGAGGTGCAGCACATCAACGCCCATGCGACGTCCACCCAGGTCGGCGATGCCGGTGAGTTGGCGGCGATTCGTGCAGTGTTCGGTACGGATTCCGGCGTGGCGATCACCTCCACCAAATCCGCCACCGGGCACCTGCTGGGGGCGGCGGGCGGCATCGAAGCGATCTTCACGGTCTTGGCGCTGCGCGATCAGGTCGTGCCACCGACGCTGAACCTCAACTATCCCGATGAGGCGGCGAACGGGCTCGATCTGGTCGGCCTGAAGGCGCGGCAGATGCCGATCACCCATGCGCTGTCCAATGGCTTCGGTTTTGGTGGCGTCAACGCGAGCGTATTGTTCCGTCGCTGGGAAGATTAACGTCGCGTCACCGGCGCAGGAAGAACAGCACCAGCGCGACCAGGCAGGTCAATGCCTGGATCGCGCCCACGGTCAGGATGGGGGAAAAGCTCAAGACCGAGGCCAGCCAGGTCGTCAAGGCTGCGGCACCCATGGAGAGAAAACCCAGCAGCGCCGAGGCCATCCCGGCCTCTTTGCCGAAAGGCCCCATGGTGATCGCCGTACCCAACGGATTCGCCAGCCCCATGCCCCAGAGGAACGTCACCATCGACACGGCATACCAGCCGAGGCCTGGATAGGCCGGCCCGACGATGAGCAGCCCCCCGCCAACCATGGCGCAGGCGATCCCCAGCAAGGCAATGTGCCGTGGGCCGTAGCGGTGGGCCAGGCGCGGTGCGGCCATGCCGGCGGCGAACACAACGAACACTGTGGATGCGAAATACAGGCCGGCCTGCACCGACGTCAGACCGATGCCTTTCATGAGGATGGCCGGGGCGGCGGCGAAAGAGGCGAACAGGCCGCTGAGCAACAGGCTCATCGACAGGGCGGGGAAAATAAAGCGCTTGTCCACCGCCAGCCTTGCGTAGGCGCGCACGACGCTGCCGGTGGAGTGTGGCGCGCGGCGATCGGCGGGATGCGTTTCTCCAAGGTCGCGGACATAGAAGAACGCCAGCACAACGGCGGCCAATCCCACCAGGATGAAGATGGCGCGCCATCCAAGCGTGACGGACAGCACGCTGCCCGCCAAGGGTGAGAAACCTGGCGCGGCGGCGGTGGCGACCATCGTCAACGACAGGGCGCGGGCCAGTGTCTCGCCTTCGAACAGATCCCGTGCGATGGCGCGCGACAGCACCGAGGCCGCGCACACGCCCAACGCCTGGACGATGCGTCCGGCGATCATGACATCGAGCGTGGTGGCGAGCCCTGCGATGACGGTGCCGACGATGAACACCGAGAGGCCGCCCAGCACCAGCTTCTGACGTCCATAGCGATCAGCCAACGGCCCCACCACCAACTGGCCCAGGGCAAAGGTGACGAAATAACTGGAGAACGTCAGGCCCAGTTCGCGGGCGGTCACGCCGAGCTCATCGCCGATGACCGGGAACGCCGGGAGGATGATATTGGTGGAGAGCATGCCGATGGCTGCGAGGCCTGCGAGCAGCGCCACGACTCGGCCGGTCAGGGCGGGGCTCGATGCCTGTGGCTGCGCGTCTGCAATCACTGATGCATTTCCGGTTTCCATGGAACAACCCTCTTGGCCGGTTTTTGGCTGGCTTATGATGATCGTAATATGACGGTCGTCATCTGATGCGTCAAGGTCAAAAGAGGATTCGGGAGGATGGGTGAGGAAGGGGAGGCGAGCGGGGCGCCAGAAGCGTTGGCAGGGCGTTAAATGACTCGGTCGACGCTTGTCGGCGTCGACCGAGCCAGGCGGGTTACCAGCGGAAGTTGACGGAGGTCACCAGCTCACGCTCGTCGCCGTAGCGGCAGATGGCGGCTTCACAGTAGACGTATTTTTTGTTTGTCACGTTGTTCGCGTTGAGGGAAACGTCCCAGTTCTTGTCGATCTGGTAGCTGGCCATGGCATCGAACAGGGTGTAGGCCGGCAATTGTGAATCGATGCCCGACGCCTGGGTGGTGCCCTTGTAGCGCGCGCCGCCGCCCACCTTCAGTTGTGGTACGCCGAACAGGGCGAAGTTGTAGTCAGCCCACAGCGCGGCTTGGTGGTAAGGCGTGTCTTCGCTGCGCTGGCCCACTTCGCTCTGGATTACGCTTTTGGTGATGCGTGAATCGGTGTAGGCGTAGGTCGCGATGACCGTCAGTTGAGGCGTGACGTCGCTCTTGGCTTCCAGCTCCAGGCCACGGGAGCGCTGTTCGCCGATCTGCTGGGGATTGTTGCCGGCCAGGTCGCGCTTGACGACGTTTTCCTGCGTCAGCTCATACACCGCTGCGCTCAACAGCGTATTGCTGCCTGGAGGTTGATAGCGAATACCGATTTCGTACTGCTTGCCTTCGGTCGGCTCGAACGTCTGCCCTGGCGCGTCGGCTACCGCGACCGGGAAGAACGATTCGCTGTAGCTAATGTAAGGGGCCAGACCGTTGTCTGCTTCGTACACGAGGCCGGCGCGCCAGGTGGTGGATTCGTCGTCCTGGCTCAGCTTCTGGCCGGTGGCGAAGCCTTCCTGGTCCTGGTCGGCCCAGTCATGGCGACCGCCCAACAGCAGCAGCCAGTGATCGTCGAATTTGATCTGGTCTTGCAGGTAGATGCCGGTCTGGAAGGTATCGATCTGCGAACCGCGGTCACGACTGGGATCCTTGTTCACGACCACCGGTTGGCCGTAGTTGTAGTCGCCGATATTGATTGAGGACGTGTTGGCGCGGAAGTTATGCGAATCATACGAGGCATCGTAGGTATCTGCGCCCACCAGGAAGGTGTTCTCGATGCCGCCGATGTTCCAGCGTGTCTCGATGTTGGTGTCGCTGGCCAACGCCCGGGAGCGCTCGCGCCGGTCACTGTACTGGCGACGAAGGACGCCGGTATTGGCAGCTCCGTTGATGGCAGCCGCGCTGGTCTGCGCCTGCAGATACTTCCACTTCACATCCGCTTCGTAGTAACGCAGCTTGTTGCTGATGCGGGTGTGTTCATCGAAGCGGTGTTCGAATTCGTAGCCGATGGCGGACATCTCGCCATTCATGTCGTCGTAGTCGGGTTCGCCAATGAAATCGTGGCGGCCGATGGTGACCGGCCCGTTGCCCACGCCCTTGACCAATTGGTAGGGCAGCGGGGCGGAGAAGCGGGTGTCGCTCTTCTGATAGAACGAAAGCAGGGTCAGCGAGGTGTCTTCATTGGGGCGCCAGGTCAGGGCTGGGGCGATGTAGAGCTTGTCGTCGTTGATGTAGTCCTGCTGGGTGTCGCTGTCGCGCTTGAGCATGGTCAGGCGGTAGCTGAGGACTTCGCTGTCGCCGAGCGGGCCGCTGAAGTCGGCGGTCAGTTGCTTGCGATCATGGTTGCCGTATTGCATCCCCAGCTCATGCTGCGCGGTTTCGGTCGGGCGTTTGCTGACGCCGTTGACGAAGCCGCCGGGCGACAATTGACCGTACAGCACCGAGGCCGCGCCGCGTACGACTTCCACGCGTTCCAGGCCATAGGGTTCCTGGACACCGTCGTAGGAGTTGTACTGCAGGCGCATGCCGTCGCGCAGCGAGCCGCCGGTGGCGGATTCAACGTCGAAGCCGCGCATGCGGAACCGGTCGGAGGTGCGGTTGAAGCTGCTTGGCTGGCTGGTGAAACCCGGGGTGTAGCTCAGGGCGTCCGCCAGGGTGTCCGACTTGCGATCGCGCATTTCGTCGGCGGTGACCACGGACACCGACTGGGGCGTTTCGGTAATGGCCGCGTTGGATTTGGTGGCGCTGCCGTTGCGCAGGGCGACTTTGCCGGCCAGCGGTGCCGTAGGGTTTTCCACGGCGGCGGCGTTGATGTTGATTTCGCCGAGTTGAAGAGGGGCGTTGGCGCCAGCTTCTTCCTGTGCGGCGATCGCCTGTGCTGAAAAAATGCTCCCCAAAGCCAGGGCCAGAGTGCTCAGGTGAAACGCTGGGTGACGCGAGACGTAACGTTTATCGGTGCCAACTGTTGTTTTTCTTACGAGCATCGAGGAAGTCCTTGGGGGGTCGTTATTGATCTTCGCAGGCCTGCCATCCCGGTCCGGCGGGAACAGGCGGGCGAGCGAGGTTAGTGTCTACTGGCCATAATCTGACTGTGAATGATAAGGGTTTGCATTAATATTGTCAGTCTTGTAGGGAAATTATTTTAGTTTCGACATATTCTGTGGCCCACTTTTTGGCCCTCGATGGGTTTTCCGGTGTTATCACCGGGAAACGATTGCGCGGGATCGGTACGATGGACGATTCGATCAAGCCCTCTAGGGCGGTGGAGGGACGGTCATGCTGAAAGCCAGCAATGTGCGGCTGAGCTATGGCGAGCAACAGATTCTCAACGGTGTCAGCCTGGACATTCCCGAAGGCTGCTTCACGGCGTTGATCGGGGCCAACGGCTGCGGCAAGACCACGCTATTGAATGTGCTGGCGCATATGCTGCGCCCGAGCGCTGGCGAGGTGCACCTGTCCGGCAAGGCCCTGGGGCAGTATTCGCGCCGGGCGCTGGCGCAACGCATGGCGCTGTTGCCCCAGCGCACCACCTCGCCGGCCGGCATGAGCGTCCGGGAGTTGGTGATGCAGGGGCGTTTTCCCTGGCAGAGCTGGTGGCGGCAGTGGTCCGAGCAGGACCAGCAGGCCATTGACCGCGCCATCGACCTGGCGGGCATCGGGCCGTTGCTCGATCGTTCACTGGCCACCCTGTCGGGCGGACAATTGCAGCGCTGCTGGATTGCCATGACCCTGGCCCAGGACACCCCGGTGATCCTGTTGGACGAGCCCACGACGTTTCTCGACATCGCGCACCAGATCACCTTGCTCGAACTGCTGGTGGATCTGCGCGAGCAAGGCAAGACGGTTGTCGCCGTGCTCCACGATCTGAACCAGGCCGCGCGTTATGCCGATCACCTGGTGATGATGCGCGACGGACGTCTGCTGGCCCAGGGCGCGCCCGCCGAAGTCTTCACCCGCGAGAACCTCAAGGCAGTCTTTGACCTGGACGCGCACATCATCACCGACCCCTATTCGGGTGATCCCCTGTGCGTCCCGCAAACCACCCGTAGCCAGCCGTCGGCCGTGCGGGAGGCGATGTGAGTCACGGATTGCGATTGCCGGTGTGGCTGGGCCTGTTGCTCGCCATCGGCTTGGCCGCGCTGCTGCACCTGGCGGTAGGCGCGAAGAGTATTCCCTGGAGCGAAGCCTGGCAGGCGCTGGTGGCTTATGCGCCGGACAACGCCGACCAGAGCGTTATCCGCGGCAGCCGCCTGCCGCGCCTGTTGGTCGCGATGCTGGTGGGGGCCAGCCTTGGCCTGGCCGGGGTGATCATGCAGGCCGTGGGCGACAATCCATTGGCCGACCCGGGCATCCTCGGCATCAACAGCGGCGCGGCACTGTTCGTGGTGTTCGGCTTGCTGGTGTTGCCGGGGAACAACCTGTCGATGATCCCGCTGTTCGCGTTCAGCGGTGCCCTGGTGGCAGCCATCGGCGTGCTGCTGCTGGCGGGCAGGGGCCATAACCCGATCCGCCTGACCTTGTCCGGGGCCATGATTGCGGCGTTGTTCAGCGCCATTACTTCGATCCTCTTGCTGCTCGACCAGCAAGGGCTCGACAGCCTGCGTCGCTGGCTGACCGGCTCGATCGGCGTGACCGGAGGCGCGATGCAGGCCTGGGTCTGGCCTTACGTCGTGTTGGGCATGTGCTTGTGCCTGGTCAACGTTCGGGCCTTGAACGCTCATCGGCTGGGTCCGCAAGCCGCGGCCGGCATGGGCGTCAATCTGTTGAAAATGCGCCTGTTCGGCCTGGCTTCCGTGGTGCTGCTTTCTGGATGCGCGGTGGCGCTGGCGGGACCGATCGGTTTTGTCGGGCTGGTGGTGCCCCACGCTGCGCGGCTGTTGTTTGGTGATGACTATCGACGACTCTTGCTGGCCGCACCTTTGCTCGGCGCGCTGCTGCTGATCCTCGCGGACATCGCCGCACGCACCGTGGTGCGGCCCTTCGAGCTCAACACCGGGATTGTCACGGCGCTGATCGGCGGGCCGATTTTTGTCGCGCTGGTGCTGAGGAAAGTCAAATGACGCGCCTGGGACTGACGTTGCCCAGGGCGCTGCCATTGTTGCCTTGGGTGGCCCGGCCGATCGATGTGATCTGGGTGCTGGTGTTGACGTTTGCATTGGTTGCCGCGTCGTTGTACGCCTTGACTGTCGGTAGCTATTCACTGGGTGTCGTCCAGGCCTGGCAAGCCTTGTGGTCCCCTGGCCAGGTCGACTCGACGACGCGCAATCTGCTCTGGGAGTTGCGACTGCCGCGTGTCGCGCTGGCGATCCTTGCGGGCATGGCCATGTCGCTGGCCGGCTTGTTGATGCAGTCGCTGACGCGTAACCCGCTGGCGGCGCCGGGCCTGGTGGGCGTGGAGTCGGGCGCCAGTGTGACGATGCTGCTGATCATCGTGCTCTGGCCCTCGCTGCTGCCCCTTGAACTCTATCCGCTGGCGGCATTGGCGGGCGGGTTGGCCGTGGCATTTTTCGTCGCGCTGTTGTCGTGGCGCCAGGGCATTTCGCCGCTGCGCCTGATCCTCGTCGGCGTCGGGCTTACCGCCATGCTCAGCGCGGTGGCTGACCTGCTGATCACTTACGGCAACATCGACCAGGTGGAGTCGGCCCTCATGTGGCTGGGCGGCAGCTTGCATCGCGCTGGCTGGGCACAGGTGCACAGCCTTGGCATCTGGCTGTTGCTGGCAGGTGTTCCGTTGTTGTTTTTCCATCGCCAGTTGAACCTGTTGCAACTGGGGGAAAAAGTCGCGCTCAGCCGCGGCCTGAATGTCACCGGCGTGATGATTTTCCTGTTGCTGTGCAGCGTCATGTTGACCGCGGCGGCTGTGGCGAATGTCGGCACCATGACGTTTGTCGGGCTGGTGGCTCCGCATCTGGCGCGGCAATTGGCAGGCGATCGCCACGGTGCGCTGATGCCGTTGTCGGCGTTGGTGGGAGCGTTGCTGGTACTGGCGGGCGATACGCTGGGCAGAGGGATTTTTCCACCGTTGCAGTTACCGGCGGGGCTGGTGGTCGCAATCATTGGCGCGCCTTACCTGATCATATTGTTGGCGCGCCAACGCAGTCGCTGAGAAACACAGCGACGCTTATCTTGAAATTATCGGAGGCAAACGCGTGCGGGGAAGGGTGAAAGCAATATTCCAAGGGTTGCTGGGCATGCTGTGCGTGCCGTTGGCATTGATGTCCATGCACGCCGGCGCGGCTGAAACCAAGGTGTTCGAGAACAGCTTCGGCCGGGTCGAAGTGCCCGTTTCGCCTCGTTGCATCGTCTCCCTGCATGACTTCAGCCTGACTACTCAGCTGTTGGAGTTGGGGATCAAGCCCTGCGGCTCGACAGGGCGCAAGAAGCTGTTTTCGGACGTACTGTTTCGCGGAGCCCAGGAGCGCTTCGATGTGACCGGCATCCAATACATCGGCTCGCACCAGTCGCCTGACCTGGAAGCCATTGCCGCCCTGAAGCCTGACCTGATCGTCGGCCTGTCCTATCACGCCGATCTCAAGGAAAAGCTCAGCAAAATCGCACCGGTCGTGCTGTTGCCTTCGCGCGAAAGCGACATCAAGACCTATGCCAAACAGCTCGCCGAGCTGGTAGGCAAGCAGCAGCGCTATGAAGAAATGCTTCGCGAGTACGAGTGGGTCGTCAATGAATTCAAGAAGCGAGTGAAGGACCCGTCGCGCATCACGGTCACGACCCTTGAGGTCTATACCGATGGTTTCCAACTGATCGGCCGTGGCGGAATGGATGACGTCATCACTGATTTCGGCCTCGGCCGTGTCGCCGCCTATCGTGAAGCACGCCAGAATGTGCCGTACAGCCTGGAGCGAATCGGTGACTTCGACAGTGATTTCATTATCGACACATACGAAGAATTGCTCGATTCGGAAACCAGCACGGCGGCGTTTCGCCAGTCGCCTCAATGGCAAAACCTGTTTGCGGTGAAGAACCGCCAGTTTCTCTACCTGAACCGCAGCCGCTACGCCGATACGATGCAGGGATTGCTGGGTTCCGCCTACCTCCTGATGTCCCATATCGCTGAGCGGGAGAGCGTGCTCCAGGCCAAATGATTTGTGTCGATTGTCATACAAACGTCATTAATGACAATGATTCTCTATTGCGGTTGTTACTCGTTTGTATTAGTTTGTGCTCTCGAAAAAACACGCTCATCGGAATGGCGAGGGATCACAAATGGAAACTGGTTTGGCGCGTGCACAGGTTCAATCCATGGAAGGCGTACCGGGCAACGAGCAGACCTTGCCGTTCATCTTCCAGGCGCCAATCACTGGTGCCGCCTGGCAGGACAGCCGAGCGGAAATCCTGCAGGCGGTCGAGGCCGAGTTGCCGCGCGTCGGCGGCATCCTTTTTCGCGGTTTTGCGTTCAATGGTGAGGCGGACTTCGAAGCATTCGCCCGCAGTTTCGGTCACGAGTTGCTGACCTACGACTACGCCTCGACGCCGCGTACCAAGCTCAACAACCGGGTCTACACCTCCACCGAATACCCGGCCCACCAGGTGATTCCACTGCACAACGAGCAGTCCTACTCGCTCAACTGGCCGATGAAAATCTGGTTCCACTGCGTACAGGCCTCTGCGGTGGGCGGCGAAACTCCCATCGCCGACAGCCGCCAGGTCTACCAGCAACTCGATCCGGCGATCCGCCAGCGTTTCGCCGAGAAGCGCCTGATGTACGTGCGCAACTACGGCAACGGTCTCGACTTGCCCTGGCAACAGGCGTTCAGCACCGAAGACCGTGCGCAAGTCGAACATTTCTGCCGCGCCAACCAGATCCAGTTCCAGTGGAGCGATGACGGCGAGCTCTCCACCCGCCAGGTCTGCCAGGCCGTGGCCCAACATCCGGTGACCGGGGAGTGGGTGTGGTTCAACCAGGCGCATCTGTTCCATATCTCCAACCTTGCCGCGCCCGTGCGTGAGACGCTGATTTCCATCGTGGGCGAAGAGGGCGTGCCGCGTAACGTCTTCTATGGCGATGGCTCGCCGATCGAGCTGGATGCCCTGGAGCATATTCGTGCGGTATTGCAGCGCTGCCAGGTGAGCTTCCCCTGGCAGGCGGGTGACGTGCTGATGCTCGACAACATGCTGGTCGCCCACGGCCGCTCGACATTCCAGGGCGCACGAAAGGTCGTGGTCGCCATGGCCGAGCCTGCTCCGGCGGGTTGAGCCCGACGCTCTTGCATTAAGCCGCTGCACTGAGCGGCTTATCCAAACAAGCAAAAAAATGAAGGACATCAAATGCTCGATCGCCTGATGCATCGCTGCTGGCTGCGTGGAATTCGCCTGTCGGAAGCCGACGGTCAACTGGACATTGTGCCCGGATCGCAAGGTGCTTTGACGGATGAACTTGAAGCTGAACTCCGTTCGCAAGAGCACCAGGTGTTGCAATGGCTGGTTCTGCATCCCGATTATTTTGATGCGCGGCCACTGACCGACAATGAGCAGGCTCTCTGGTTTCTACAGCGACTGGAACCCGACAGTTGCGCCTATAACCTTGCTTACGCAGGACGAATCAAGCCGCAGTTCGTAACGGATGATTTGCCTCGGCGCCTGCAAGACGCCTGGGCCACAATCCAGCGGCGTTACCCTGTGTTGAGCACGGCCTACGGTGAACGCAACGGCGACCTGGTGCAGTGGAGTCGTGGCGAAAATATCCAGCCGTTGCAGTGGGTTACCTTGCAGGCGGCGGACACCGATACCTTGCAGCAACGCATCGCCGAATTGGCCGACCGGCCTTTCAATCTCCAGGCCGGGGAAGTCAGCCGAGGTGTGGTGCTGAGCAACACCCGGGATGGTCATGCCGAGCTCACGCTGCTGCTGGTTATCCATCACATCGCTGCCGATCCGGCCACGTTCCATATCGTGCTCAATGAGCTGTTTGCACAGGTCGATGGTCAGCCGTTGCCTGCGATCAATCCTGATGCCTATCGCACCTACAACAGTGAGCTGCACGTGCGTAGCGAGTCGACTGAAGCTGCGGAGCTGGCATGGTGGCAGGCGCAACTGACCGAAGTCCCGACGCTGCATTTGCCGACGGATTTCGCCTTTGGCGGTAACCGCTCATTCGAAGGGATGGAGCTGCCGGTTCGCTTCGATCCCGCCACCACGGCGAGGGTCCGGGCCCGGGCTCGCGAGTGGGGCGTGACGCCTTACGTCTGGTGGTTCTCGCTGTTTCAACAGTTTCTCGGGGTGTTGTCCGGGCAAGACGATTTTGTCCTGGGTACGGCCGGCGGTCTGCGCTTGCGACGCGAACACCTCAATTTGCCGGGCTATCTGGTCAACTCGCTGCCGGTTCGCTGTCGCTTGCAGCCAGACCTTTCAAGTCGTGACTGGGCGCGTGAGGTGGACGCCACCGTCAAGCAGGCCCTCGCGCACCGACACTACCCGTTCTCGCGCCTGGTCAAGCAGTTGAACCTCGAGCGTCAGGCGGGCAAGGCGCCGCTGTTCCAGCACATGTTCACGCTCAACAAGGAACGTGCCGCGCCTTTTCACCGGTACGTGGATCCCGTGTTGTCGGAACAGCGTGGAGCGGCCCATGAACTGAACATGGTCGTGGTGGATGATGAGCAGGGTTTCCTCTGTCGGTGGCGCTACAGCAAGGCCTTGTACCGTCACGAAACAGTCCAGCGTTATTGCGACCAGTTCGTTGCGTTGGTCCACGCGGTCATCGAACGGCCGGATGTACCTTTTGCCCAGCTCGACTGGCTGGCGCCCGCGCAACAATCGTTGCTCAGTGGCGAGGACCTGCCGGTCCCGGTCAGCAACGCCTGGCAGGCGTTCGTCCAGCAGTGCGCCCAACAGTCTGAGTCGATCGCCCTGCACGACGAACAAGGCACGCTCAGCTATGCCGAACTCGGCCGCGCGGTGGTGGCCCGTGGCGAGCGCTTGCAGGCCGGCGCGAACCTGGAAGGTGCACGCATCGCCTTGTGCCTGCCCCGCAGCCGCGAACTGGTGATGCACATGCTCGCGGCCTGGCACTGCGGCGCCACCTACCTGGCCCTCGATCCGCAGTGGCCGCAGTCGCGTTTGCAGGACATCTGCGAGGATGCGATGCCCAAGGCCTGGGTCGGCGAGGGCCTGCGTCCCGACTGGCTGCCGGATTCGGTGCGCTGGCTGTCGTTGCCCGTTGCCGAGTTGTCGGCTGAATCGCCGTTGCGCACATCACTGGCTGCTGACGTGCCGGCCTATGTCGTCTACACCTCCGGCTCCACCGGCCGGCCGAAAGGCGTGGCGGTCAGCCAGGGCAACCTGATCCATTACGTGACTGGCTGCCTGGAACGCCTGGGCCTGCCAGCCGATGCCTGCCTGGCGAGCCTTGCCAGTTGCGCCACGGACTTGGGGCACACGGCCTTGTTCGGTGCCTTGCTCAGCGGCCGTCGCCTGCGGCTGTTGGCCGAGGAACTGGCCTTCGACGCCGAGGAACTGGCGGCTGTGCTTGAGCGCGAGCCCGTGGACCTGCTGAAAATCGTGCCGTCGCACCTCAACGCCTTGCTGGTCGCCAACGATCCGCAACGCTTATTGCCGCGCCAATGCCTGGTAACCGGTGGCGAAGCCCTGGGCCATGAACTGGTTTCGCGCTTGCGCGCATTGAAGCCTGGCCTGCGTATCGTCAACCACTACGGCCCCAGTGAAACCACCGTCGGGGTGTTGACCCACGACGTCGATATCGATGGCGCGGCACCGCTGGGTCGACCATTGCCCAATGTCCAGGTCAGCGTGCGTTCGCCTGAGGGCCGCCTGCTGCCGATAGGCGTGAGTGGCGAACTCTGCGTGCAGGGCAAGACGGTTGCGCTGGGTTATCTCGGCGCCAGCGATGCAGACCGCGCCCGATTTGGTGAACATGGCTATCGCACCGGCGATCGGGTGCGGCTCAATCATCAGGGGCAGGTGGAGTTTCTCGGCCGGCTCGATGAGCAGGTCAAGATCCGCGGTTATCGGGTCGAGCCGGCGGAAGTCGCGGCACGACTGCGGGCGATACCGCAGGTCAGCGATGTGCAGGTGATGAATAGCCCTTCGCCGTTGACGGGCAACCGCCTGGTGGCGTTCGTGATCGCGCCGTCGGGCGCGTTGGCTGATATTCAAGCCGCCCTGCAAGCGCAGGTGCCCGACTATATGCAACCGGCCCAGTGGCACTGTCTCGATGGGTTTGCCTTGTTGCCCAACGGCAAGGTCGATCGCAAGGCATTGCTGCAGTTGGCCGAGCAAGCGCCGGCCACAGCCCTGGCGCCGGCTCCTATCGAGCAACCCTTGGATGCGGTCGAAAGCGCGTTGCTCGACATCTGGCGCGGGCTGCTCGGCAACCCCGACCTGGGGCCCGATGACAACTTCTTTGCCTTGGGCGGCGACTCGATCCTCGGCCTGCAGATCATTGCCTTGGCGCGCCAGCAAAATATCCGGATGACGCCCAAGCAGTTGTTCTCCGAACAGACCGTGCGCGCCTTGGCCCGAGTGGTACAGACACCACAGCGCAGTCTTGAACAACGTCTGCTCGACATCGCTCGCGAGATCCTCAATAACCCGGACCTGCGCGTCGATGACAACTTCTTCAGTGTCGGTGGCGACTCGATCCTGAGTCTGCAGATCATCGCCCGAGCCAAGCAGCAGGGGCTGCAACTCAAGCCCAAGCAGATTTTCGAGTTCCCGACCGTGCGCGGTTGGGCCGGGCAGGTGGACGATCTCGGCGCGGTGAAGGAGGGCGCTGCAGCGGCCGTGCTCGAACCTGCCACAGCGTTTCCACTGACGCCGATCCAGCAATGGTTTTTCGCCCAGGAGCAAACCGAGCCCGGGCACTGGAACCAATCGTTACTGCTGGCGTTGAACGCGCCGTTGGAACAGGCGCGATTTGCCCAGGCCGTCGGCGCGCTGCTGCAGCGTCATGCCAGCTTGCGCCTGGTCTTCGAAGCGTCGGCGCAAGGTTGGCAGCAGTGCTACCAGGCGTTTTCCCCAAGCCAGCTCGACGGGTTGTTCCAGGTCGAGGACGGACCGTTGGATGACGCGCTGTTGCAGCGCTGGCAACGAGGCTTCGATTTGGGCAAGGCGCCTTTGATCCGCTGGGTGTACTTCTCACAGAGCCAGGCGTTGTTGTGCACGGCGCATCACTTGCTTGTCGACGCGGTGTCCTGGCAGGTGCTGCTGGAAGAGCTGGAAAGTCTCTACCTGCAACCGAACGTGGCGTTGCCTGCCGTGTCGGCGGGTTTCCATGCGTGGAGCGAGGCCTTGCAGGAGCATCGTCGCGAGCCTGCCGTCCTGGCCCAGGTTGACTACTGGCATGAGCAGTTGGCCGCCGAACAGAGCGTTTCTCAACAGCCCAATATGTACGGCGAAAGCCGCACGCTGGACATGCCACTGTCGGTCGAGCAAACGCAACTGCTGCTGGGCGATTGCCACGCGGCCTACGGCACCCAGGTCCAGGATCTGCTGGTGGCCGCATTGGCCGGTGTCATCGGCCAATGGCAGGGCCGCGAGCGCGTCACCCTTGAGCTGGAAAGCCACGGGCGCAGCGGCTGGGAACAAGGCCCCGAGTTGTCGCGCTCGATCGGTTGGCACACCAGCCGTTATCCGCTGGCGGTCGACACTTCGTGGGACTTGGAGTCCTCGATCATCGCGGCCAAGGAAGCCCTGCGCCGCGTCCCTGAACAAGGCATCGGCTACGGCCTGTTGCGCCAGGAACCTGCCCATGGACTGGGAGCAGCCTCGCTGCTGACCTTCAATTACCTGGGGCGGGTCGACCAATGGATCGGCGCATCGAGCCTCTGGCGCCTGGCGCGGCCGATGTGCCCCGGCATGCGTGCCGAAAGCACCCGCCGCACCCATTGGCTTGACGTGACGGCGCTGGTCAACGAAGGCCAGCTACACGTTGAATGGCGTTATGCGCCGAAGGTCCACGACCCGGTGTTGGTGAACGAACTGGCGCGCCAGTTCCAGCAGCGGATCACCGCGCTGCTGGAACACTGCCAGGCCCCGTCGGTGGGCCGCGCCACGGCTTCGGACTTCGCCGACTCCGGCCTGTCCGACGATGAATTCCTGGGGCTGCTCGAGCAACTTGAGCAATGAGCCCCCGCGTCCCAAACATTACAGGTTCGGATACCGTCAGCATGAACGACAAGGTCAAGGCTCTTTCGCGCAACATCGAAGCGATCTACCCGCTGGCTCCCATGCAGCAAGGATTGCTGTTCCACAGCCTGATGCATCCTGGCAAGGGCATGTACCTGCTCCAGTATCGCCATGTCATGGTCATGCCGGACCTCGACCTCGCGGCCTTCCGCCAGGCCTGGGCGCAGGTGGTGGAACGCCACGAACTGTTGCGCACGTCCTTCGTCTGGAAGCAGCAGAAGCGCCCGATGCAGGTGGTGCACAAGCAGGTCGAACTGCCGATCACCTACGAGGATTGGTCGCACCTGGGCGAAGGCGAGCAGCAGGATCGCCTTGAGCAGTTGCTCAGCGAAGAACGCGCCGAAGGGCTCGACTTCACCAAGGCGCCACTGATGCGGGTCAGGCTTTACAAACTGGCACCCGACACCTACCAGTTCGTGCGCAGCTATCACCACATCCTCATGGATGCCTGGTGCTTCTCGATCATCATGATGGACTTCCTCAACGGCTACCGCGCCGCCCGCGAAGGTCGTCGACTGAGCCTGCCGACACCGCGCCCTTATCGCGATTTCATCCGCTGGCTGGAAACCCAGAAACCGGAAGATCACCAAGCCTTCTGGCAACAGCGGCTGGCGGGCTTCGACACGCCCAACGAGTTTGGCTTCGGTCATGTTGGCCGCATCCAAGGCGCTGCCGAACCGGTCGAGGACTGTGTCGAATTCCTGGAGTCCGGGCAGACCCAGGCGTTGCAGAGCGTAGCGGCCCAGCATGGCCTTACCCTCAACACCCTGGTGCAAGGCGCCTGGGCTTTGTTGCTGGCGCGCTACAGCGGCGATCGCGACTTGGTATTCGGCATCACCGTCGCTGGTCGTCCGGTGCACCTGCAAGGCATGGAAAGCATCGTCGGCCTGTTCATCAACAGCCTGCCGCTGCGCTGGCACTATGGCCCGGAGGACGGGCTCGGGCCGTGGCTGAAAGCCTTGCAGACCGAGAACCTGGGCCTGCGCGAGCATGAGAGTGTTTCCTTGGCGGATATCCAGCGTTGGAGCGATGTGCAGCGCCAGGATCTGTTCCAGAGCCTGTTCGTCTTCGAGAACGCGCCCATTGCCGCCGACTTGCGCCAGGGGCAGTTGGACTACCTGATCAGCGACATGGCCAACCGCACCCACACCAACTACCCGATCACCGTGGTGATCGTGCCGGGTGAGCGTCTGCACCTGCAATTGACCTATCAAACCGACTGGTTCCTGCGCGAGGAAGTCCAGCAGATGCTGCGGCATTTCCGCACCTTGCTGCTGAACATGGGTGAAGCCCTCGGCGCAAACGCCGGCACGCCGTTGCATCAACTGGCGATGCTCGATGAACGTGAAATCACCCATCAGCACGAGGTTTGGGCCGGTGGCGGGCTGGAGCCCGACGAACAACTGTTGCAGCCGTTGTACGTCGAGCGTTTCCAGCAACAGGTTCGCCAGACCCCAGAGCGCGTCGCAATCGTCCATGGCGAGCAAAGCCTGACGTTCGATCAGTTGAACCGCGCCGCCAACCGGTTGGCCCGGCACTTGCGCGCCCAGGGTGTGGGCAGTGACGACTTGATCGCGGTGTTCGACGAGCGGGGCCTGGACCTGGTGGTGATGATTGTCGCCACGCTCAAGGCCGGTGCCGGTTGGCTGCCGCTCGATCCGCGCAACCCGGCCCAGCGCCTGGCCCAGGTGCTGCGCCAGAGCCGCACGCCATTGCTGATCCATAGCGCGGGGCAGGGCGAGTTGGCGATGCAGGCCCTCGACCTGCTCGAACAGCGCCCCAAGGCCGTGCGCTACGACCCTTCGATACTGGGCAGCTACAGCGACGAAAACCTGAACATCACCGTGCAGGACACATCGTTGGCCTATTGCATCTTCACCTCGGGTTCCACCGGCACGCCGAAGGGTGCGATGGTGGCGCAGGTGGGCATGCTCAATAACATCCTCGGCAAACTGCCGGGGCTGGGGCTCGATGCGGACGACGTGATCGCCCAGACAGCACCGCAGTGCTTCGATATTTCAGTCTGGCAAACCCTCGCCGGCCTGGTGCTGGGTGCGCGCACGGTGATCCTCGGCGACTGCGTGGTGCAGGACCCCGATGCATTGGCCTCGGCCATCGGACGTCACGGCATCAGCATCCTCGAAACGGTCCCGTCCTTGATGCAAAGCCTGCTGGACGCCGGCTTGGAAACCTCGCCCCTGCGCTGGGTTCTTGCCACGGGCGAGGCCTTGCCGCCAGCCTTGGCGCGTCGGTGGTTCGAGCGCTATCCGGCGATTCCGCTGATGAACGCCTACGGGCCGGCGGAATGCTCGGATGACGTGGCCTTTCATCCGCTGCTCGAACGCTTGCCGGAACACCGCATTAATGTACCGATCGGCCGCGCCACGCTGAACAATCGCTTGTACCTGCTCAACGCTGATTTGCAGCCGATACCGGTGGGCGCGGTCGGGGAAATCTTCGTCGCCGGCATCGGCGTCGGGCGCGGCTACATGGCCGACCCGGCACGCACGGCGGCAGTCTTCCTGCCGGATCCGATCGCCAACGACGGTTCTCGCTTGTATCGCACCGGCGACTTGGCGCGCTTCCTGCCCAACGGCGATCTGGAATACGTCGGGCGCACCGACCACCAAGTCAAGATTCGTGGCCACCGCATCGAGCTGGACGAGATCGAGGCTTGCCTGACCCGTTACCCCGGCGTGCGCGAAGCCGTGGTCGTCGCCCGTGACGACCAGCAACGCGCCAAAGTGCTGGTGGCTTACATCGTGGCCGATGGCGCCTGCAGCATCGAGACGTTGCGCGAGCATGTACTGGGCAATCTCCCGGCCTACATGATCCCGAGCGCATTCGTGTTCCTGGAGCGTTTCCCGCTCAACGGCAACGGCAAGATCGACCGCAAGTCGTTGCCTGCGCCGGATTTCGCCGCGCAAAGCCAGGCCCGCTATGTGGCGCCGAGCAGCGAGTTGCAAGGCCAGTTGGTGGAAGCGTGGCAGAGCGTGCTTGGCCTGGGCCAGGTGGGTGTCGAGGACAATTTCTTTGAGCTGGGCGGCCATTCGTTGCTGGCAACCCAATTGATCGGCCTGATCGGCAAGCTCAGCGGCAAGGACCTGCCGTTGCGGGTCGTGTTCGAACGACCGACCATCACCGCCATGGCCGATTGGCTGGAGAACCAGGCAGGCGCAGTAAAACCGTCGCCGACCTTGCTGCCGCGCCCGGAAACGCTGCCGCTCTCGTTTGCCCAGCAACGCCTGTGGTTCCTGCAACAACTCGACCCCGACAGCCCGGCGTACAACCTGGCCGGCGCCGTGCGCCTGACGGGCGAGCTGCACGTCGCTGACCTGCGCGCTGCCTTGCAAGCGGTCCTCGACCAGCACGAGGTGCTGCGCACCGGGTTCATCGGCGCGGCTCAAGGGCCGAGCCAGGTTGTCCTGGCGCACAGCGAACTTGATTTGCCGGTCATCGATGTGGCGAGCGAAGACGCGCTGCACGAACGACTGCGCCGGGACGCCATGACGCCGTTCGCCCTCGACGCGGCACCGCTGCTGCGCGCCAGGCTGTATCGCCTGGCGCCGGAGGCGTTTGTCCTGTCGTTGAATTGCCACCACATCGTTGCCGATGGCTGGTCCCTGCAACTGATCATCGACGGCCTCTGCGAGCAGTACCGCAACCGCCGCCAAGGCTTGGCGGCCCCACGGCCCGCTCCGGCGATGCAATACGCCGACTACGCCGTGTGGCAGCGCCAGTGGATGAGCAGCAAGGCGTGCGAGCAAGAGCTCGCCTACTGGCGAGAGCAACTGGCCGGCGAGTTGCCGGTGCTCGACCTGGCAGCCGATTTCCCTCGTCCCGCCCAGGCCGGCCAGGCCGGTGGACGTGTCGAGCGTCGCTTGCCTGATGACCTGGCGGCACGGCTCAGGGCCTTCAGCGCTCGCCAGGGCTGGAGCAACTTCATTGCGATGCTGACCGCTTTTCAGTTGCTGCTGCGCAGCCGCAGCGGCGAAGACGACATCCTCGTCGGCGTCCCGGCGGCCAACCGGCACCACGCGGCCTTGCAGCCGCTGGTGGGTTGCTTCGTCAACACTTTGGTGTACCGCAAGAGAATCTCTGGCGAGCGCAGCCCGCTGCAACTGATGAGCGAATTGCAGGCCTTGTCCGTGTCGGTCCAGTCTCACCAGGACTTGCCGTTCGACTACTTGATCGAACAGTTGGGCGTGGTCCGGCAGGTGAGTTACAACCCGCTGTTCCAAGTAATGTTCAACTACTTCCCGGGCAACGCACTGGAGCGTTTCGAACTCACCGACGTCATCGCCGAACCGCTGGACAACCGCCCCGACAGCGCCTTGTGTGACCTGCACCTGGACGTGCGCGACAGCGAGCATGGCATCAGCCTGAGCCTGCAATACAGCCGCGATCTGTTCCGCGAGCGGACCGTGCAAGGCATGGCCGAGCAATACCTGGCCTTGCTCGATGCGCTGATCGAACAAGCCGCCCAGCCGCTGGGTGAGCTGGCCTGGCAGAGCGCCGAACGGGCGCTGGCGCGGATTGATGGCCGGGTGGTGGCTGGTCAGCAGGACATGCTCGAAGCCTTCGCGCTCCAGGTTGCCCGCCAGCCCGAGGCGATTGCCGTCGTTGCAGGCAATCAGCACCTGACTTACGCCGAACTGGACCAGGCCGCCGAGGCGCTCGCAGCGACGTTGCAGGCCCATGGCGTCGGTGTCGAAGATCGCGTGGCGTTGAGCCTGCCCCGCGACGCACGCCTGCCCATGGCCATGCTGGCGGTGCTCAAGGCCGGGGCGGCGTACGTGCCGTTGGCCGAGGACACGCCGCCGGAGCGCGGCCGCTACATTCTCGAAGCGGCGCAGCCCACGTTATGCCTGGGCACCGCCGCGAGCCTTAGTGTATTGGCGCAGTGGAACACCGGGCTGCCGTTGCTGGACATCGACACCGGCGGCTCGACCGGCACGCGCAAGCCTGTGGACTGCATCCCCGGTCAACTCGCCTACGTGCTGTACACCTCGGGTTCCACCGGCCAGCCCAAAGGCGTGGCGATCAGCCGTGGCAATTTGATGAACCTGATGCTGGCTGTCGAGCAGGTCTTGCCGATGACGGCCAGTGACCGGGTGCTGGCCTTGACCACCGCGACGTTCGACATTGCCATCGTCGAGTTGCTCCTGCCCCTGACCCATGGCGCCAGCATCCTCCTGGCCGATCGGGAACAGGCGCGGGATCCGCAAGCGATCGATCAGTTGCTGATGACCGGACGACCCACCGTCATGCAGGCCACGCCGGCCACCTGGCGCATGCTCGTGGCGCACACCTCGCGCAGTTGGCAAGGCGTGCGTGCCATCTCCGGTGGCGAAGCCTTGCCGTGCGCGCTGGCCGAAGCCATCGAGGGCAGGGGGGCCAAGGTCATCAACGGCTACGGCCCGACGGAAGCGACCGTCTATAGCACCTTCGAAGTGCGCAGTGGCAACAAAAGCGCGGTCGAGGTGCCGATTGGGCAACCGGTGCCCAATACCGCCGCCTACGTGCTCGATGCCGACCTGCAACCGGTCGCCGCCGGTGTGCCCGGTGAGCTGTACCTGGCCGGGGCCAACCTGGGGCGCGGCTATTATGCTGCCGCGCGGCTGACTGCCGCGGCGTTCCTGCCGGATCCTTTCGTGGCCGGCGCGCGCATGTACCGTACCGGTGACCGAGTGCGACGCAATAGCAATGGCAGCCTGGATTACCTAGGGCGCCTGGATTTCCAGGTCAAGCTGCGGGGCTTCCGTATCGAGCTGGGCGAAATCGAAGCGTTGCTGTCCCGCGTCCCCGGGGTTCGCGAGGCGGCTGTGGTGCTGCTCGGCACTGGGGATTCGGCGCGGTTGGTGGGTTACTACGCTGGCGATGCGCTGGACGAAACGACGCTACGCGCCAGCCTCGGCGCGCAGTTGCCGGACTACATGCTGCCCAGCCAGTTCGTTCGCCTCGACACCCTGCCGTTGAGCCCCAGCGGCAAGGTCGACCGCAAGGCTCTGCCGGAACCGCAGCAGCGTGACGGCCAGCAGGGCGCGCTGTCGAGCGAGTGGGAGCGGACCCTGGCCGGGCTCTGGGAAGAGTTGCTGGGATGCACCGACATTGGTGCCGACGATAACTTCTTTGCCCTCGGCGGACACTCGCTGTTGGCGGCGCGGCTGGTGGCACGCATCGCCGAACAGCATGGCCGGCGCCTGCCATTGCGCAGCGTGTTCGAACAACCGGTGCTGCGCGACCTCGCCGCCACCTTGGCCGAGGCCAGCACCGAGGCCGACGGCATCCTGCGTCCGTTCGAAGAACCCTTTTCGCCGTTGCATTTCACTCAGCAACGCTTGTGGTTTCTCGATCGTCTGCAGGGCGATACCCAGGCCTATCACCTGTCCCTGGCCTTGCGTCTGGACGGCCTCCTGCAGCCGGCTTTGCTGGAACAGGCGCTGGCGCAACTGGTGGTGCGCCAACACAGCCTGCGGACGGTTTTCAGCGATACCGCCGACGGCGCACGCCAACACGTCGAAGACCTCGGCACTCTGCCGCTGAGCTTCGAACCGCTGGAAATCGATGAACACTCGAGCGGCTTCAACCAGAAACTCAGCCAGGAGGCGCAGCGCCCATTCGACCTCACCGCGCCGCCGCTATGGCGGGTGCGGGTCTACCAAGGTTCGGGCCGAAGCGTGCTGCAGGTGACCTTGCATCACATCATTGCCGATGCGCGCTCGTTGGAGATTCTCTTCGACGAACTGCAACGGATCTACCAGGCCCTGCTGGAAGAACGCGAGGCTTGCCTGCCAGCCTTGCCGCTGCAGTTTTCCGACATCGCGGCCAGTTGGCAAAGCCCGGCGGGGCAGGCGCGGATCGAGTCGCAGCTTGATTACTGGCGAGCCACCCTGGCGGGCGAACCGCCGGTGCTGAACCTGCCAACCGACATGCCGCGGCCCGCCGAGCAGGGCTATAAGGGCCAGCGCCTGCGCTTCAACCTGCCGGCGACCCTGGTCAAGCACCTGCGCGAGACGGCGCAGCGCCATGGCCTGACGGCTTTCGCACCGTTGCTGGCCGCCTGGAAAACCTTGTTGGCCAGGCACTCGGGCCAACGGGAAATCTGGATCGGCCTGCCGGTCGCTCATCGTCATCAGGCCCACACCGACAACCTGATCGGCTATTTCGCCACCACCCAGGTCTTGCGCAGCCACCTCGATCCCCAGCAATCGGTCTTGCAGTTCTGGCAGCAGTTGCAAGCCGCGCACCTGGCGGCGCAACAGCATGCCGACGTGCCGTTCGAGCGCTTGGTGGAAGCCTTGCAGGTGCGCCGCGATCTCAGCCACACGCCGCTGTTTCAGGCGTTGTTCAACCTGATCCAGCGCGATGCCAACGCCGGGCTCGAACAACGCTTCGCCGGCTTGCCGGCGCAACGGCTCAATGTCGAAAGCGACAGTGCCCTGGTGGACATCGGCCTGCACATCGAGCAGCAGGGCGAGGAGTGGCAATGCGTGCTGGAATACAACACCGATCTGTTCCTGGCACAGACCGCGCAACGGTATGCCGATGAGTTCCGCTATCTGCTCGAAGGCATGTTGCAACAACCGGATGCGCGTCTCTGGGACATCGACCTGGCCAACGCCGACCATGCCTTGGCCCAGCGTCCATGGAATCGTCCGGCGCAATCCGTGACGCCGGCAGTGGACGTCATCATCCGCTTCGAAGAGCAGGCCATCCTGACGCCCGATGCGCTGGCGGTAGATTGCCAGGATCAACAACTGACCTACGCGCAACTCAATGCCATCAGCAATCGCCTGGCCCATTGGTTGCGGGCGCAAGGTGTCGGCACGGATGATCTGATTGCGGTCTGCCTGAGCCGTGGCCCATGGCTGCTGCCGAGCCTGCTAGGGATCCACAAGGCCGGCGCGGCGTACCTGCCACTGGATCCGCAGCACCCGAGCGAGCGCCTGGGTTTCATCATCGAGCATGCGCGTCCGGCCTTGGTGCTCACTGAAAGCCTTTGCGCCGAGGCCTTGGGCGGCGTCGACCAGGTTAAGCTCGACGGGTTGGCGCTGGACACCCGCAGCGACACCAACCTCGCGTTGCCGATTGATCCGCAGCAGCGCGCCTATGTGATCTACACCTCGGGCTCCACCGGTACACCGAAAGGCGTGCAGGTCAGCCGGGGCAACCTGAGCAATTTGCTGGCCGGCCTCGATCGCTTGCTGCCGCTCGGTGCCGAGGATGTCTGGCTCGCCAGTACCACGTACGCCTTCGATATGTGCAAGCCGGAGCTGTTCCTGCCGCTGGTCAACGGCGCGGCCATTCTGCTGGCTCGTCGCGAGCAGGTAGTCGATGGGCATCAGCTGTTCGAGCTGCTGCGCCGGGCCACGGTGTTCCAGGCCACCCCCGCTGGTTGGCAGATCCTGCTGGAAACCGGCCAGGCCGATTGGCCGCCGCTGCGTGGCCTGATCGGTGGCGAAGCGGTGCCCGGTGAGCTGGTGAATGAACTGCGTAGCCGTGGCGTGGCGCTGATCAACGCCTACGGCCCGACGGAAACCACCGTCTGGTCGACCACCCAGGCATTGCAGGACGTGCCGTCCGGCGTCGCCGACATCGGTGCGCCGTTGCTCAACACCCGCTGCTACGTGCTCGACGACATGCTGCGCCCGGTGCCGCTGGGCGCGACGGGTGAGCTGTATATCGCCGGCTCCGGCGTCACCCGGGGTTACCAGCACGCACCGGCCACCACGGCGGCCGCGTATTTGCCTGACCCTTATGCCGACGAACCGGGCAGCCGCATGTACCGCACCGGTGACCTGGTGCGCCGCCGCGACGACGGGCGGCTGGCCTATGTCGGGCGCGGTGACTTCCAGGTCAAGGTGCGCGGTTTCCGCATCGAGCCCGGCGAAATCGAATCGCTGCTGCGCCGTTACCCCGGCGTGGAAGAAGCGGTGGTGATGATCGATTCCCGCAGCCTGGGCCTGTTCGCCTGGTTGCAGGCACCGAACCCGGTCGATCAGGCGGCGCTGCGTCGGTATCTGGAAGGCGTGTTGCCCGGCTACATGATTCCGGCCGGCTTCATCGAACAGCCACGCTTTGCCCTCAATGCCAACGGCAAGATCGATCGCAAAGCCTTGCCGGCACCGCAGCCGTTGGCGATCCAGGGTGTGGCGCCGCGCAACGAACTGGAGCAGCAACTGGCGGACATCTGGCAGGAGCTGCTGGCGCTGCCGCAGGTCGGGGTGTTCAACAGCTTCTTCGAGCTGGGCGGTCATTCGTTGTTGGCCATGCGCTTGATGACGCAAGTCGAGAGCCGTTTCGGCGTCAAGCTCGAACTGCGCAGCCTGTTCCAGAACCCGACGATCGCCGCGCTCGCCGAACAGATAGAAAAACCCCAGGGGCCGTCGACCGACGAAGCTCTGGACGAAATGCAGCGCCTGTTGGCCGAGATGGAAATGTAAGGATGAGTACGATGACGCAACAAGCTTTCCTGGAGATTGCGCAGCGGCTGGCATCCTTGCCCGCGGACAAGAAAAAGGTCTTTCGCCAGCGCCTGACCGAGAAGGGCATCGACAGTTGGCGCCTGCCGATCGTCCCCGCCGTGCTCGGCGAAGGCGAACCCAGGCCGTTGGCGCAGGCGCAGCGGCGCTTCCTGTCGGCCGAAGCCCTGAGCAGTCGCGCGCTGTACAACCTGTGCTCGGTGCTGCGTTTCGATGGGCGCCTGGACGGCGCGCGTTTGCAGCAGGCGATGCAGCAGGTGGTCGATCGTCACCAGATCCTGCGCACGCGCTACAGCCCAGACGCCGGCGGACAGTTGCAGCCCCATTGCGAACCACAACAGGTTCAATTGCCAGGCGTCGAACGGTTGGCCATCGCCGCCTCCGAACTCGAGCAATGGTGCGCCGATGAATACGCCCGCCAATTGGCCGAGCCCTTCGACCTGGCGCAGTCTATGCCTTGGCGCTGGCAAGCATTCAGCGACGCCCAGGAGCATTCCACCTGGCTGTTTTTCACTATTCACCACGTTGCCTATGACGCCTGGTCGGCCCAGCAACTCACCCTCGAACTGGCCGAGGCTTACCGGGCGCTCGCCTCGAACCAGCCTGTCGCGCTACCCGAATTGCCCATCCAATACGCCGATTTCGCTGCGTGGGAGCATGAATGGCTGGACAGCGACAGCTGCCAGCAGCACATCGATTTCTGGCGCGACCAACTGGCCGATGCGCCTGCGCCGATGGCATTGCCGCTGGATCGCCCGCGCCCGGCGCCCACACAACGCCGCCACAGTGGCGCGGTCCTGGCTCGGAAACTCCCGCCGCAACTGACGACCGCGGTCGAGACGGCCATCCGCAATCATGGCGTGACGTTGTACATCTATGGTCTGACGGCGTTCAGCTGCCTGCTGTCGCGCTACAGCGGCGAGACGGACCTGTGCCTGGGCACATCGGCCGCCCAACGTGACCGTCCGGAACTGGCGCCGTTGATCGGTCCGTTGCTCAATACCCTGGTGATTCGCCAGCGCCTGCAAGACAACCCGGACTTCGGTAGCGCGTTGCTGCGCACCCGCGACACCGTCGCGGCGGCGTTCGACCATCAGCAGTTGCCCTTCGAAAACATCCTCGCAAGCCTTGAGCGCCCGCGTTCGAGCCCGTTGTTCCAGGTCATGTTCGTCCAGGTCGATCTGCCCGAAAGCCGCACCCTGGCCTTGCCCGGCGTGGCGGTCGAAGTGCTCGACCCGCCGCAACGCCACGCACGTTTCGACCTGACGTTGCGCATGGTGCGTACCGCTGACGCACAGCTGCGCTGCGAACTGGAATACAGCGACGAATTGTTCGACGCTGCCACGGTCGAGCAAATGCTCGACGACTTGCTGGCGATTTTCCACGAGGGCTCGGTTCATCCGCAGCGGCGCCTGTCGGACCTGCAACTGGTCTCCCCGCCGAGCGAACTGCGCGGCCCTGTCTTGGAAGCGACTGCGTTGCCCTTGGACCAGCAAGTGCTGCACTGGGCCACGCACACGCCGAATGCGGTGGCGTTGTGCAGTGTGGACCAGCGCATTGATTACGCCACGCTCGGCGCGGCCAGTCGCCAGATGGCCGCACGGCTGGCCGGGCAGGGTGTTGGGCCGGGGCAGGTGGTCGCACTGTGCATGCCGCGCTGCTCTGAACAACTGCTGGCAACCCTGGCGTGTTGGCAGCGTGGCGCCACCTGCCTGTTCCTTGACCCGGCACAACCGGCCCGGCGACTCGCGCAACTGCTGCAAGACAGCGGCGCGAGCCTGTGGCTGACATTGGCGCAAGCGCCTGAAACCGACATGGGCATCCCGTGTCTAGTGTTGAGCGCCGCCGACTGGTCGATTAACGTGAACATCGGCCAGGACGAAAGCCTCAGCCAGCCGCAATTGCCTGCGTACCTGATCTACACCTCGGGCTCGACCGGCCAGCCGAAAGGCGTGCAGGTCACTCATGCCAACCTCGCGCATTACGCCAATGCCGTCGGCCAACGCTTGCAAGCCAAACCGGGCAGCCGATGGGCGACCTTGGCAACCGTCGCCGCCGACCTCGGCTTGACCTCTGTCTTCGCTGCCCTCAATGCGGGCGACGTGCTGGTCTTGCCGCCGGCATCGTTGGCCTTCGATCCGCCCGGCTGGGCCGATTTTCTCGACCAGCATCCGGTGGACTGCCTGAAGATCGCCCCTTCGCACCTGCGTGGCTTGCTGGCACTGGATGATGCCGGTCGTGTCCTGCCCAAGGATTTGTTGATCCTTGGGGGCGAGGGCTTTGACCAGGCGTTATTGGCCAAGCTTCGTGAACTGGCGCCGCAACTGCGGATCTTCAATCACTATGGCCCGTCGGAAACCACGGTCGGCGTGGCCTGCGGAGAAATGCTCGACGCCGATGCGTTCGAAGCGGGTCAGTACCTGCCGTTGGGCCAGCCACTGTCCGGCTGTGACTTGCGCATCGTCGATAACCACGACTGCTCGGTGCCGCTGGGTGTCGCCGGTGAGCTGCTGATCGGTGGTCCGCAGGTCGCCCAAGGCTACCTCGGTCAGCCTGAATTGACCGCGCGTGCGTTCGGCTCCTCCGCCCAAGGCCAGCGTTTTTATCGCAGCGGTGACCGGGTGCGCCTGGACCGCCAAGGGCGCCTGGTATTTCTCGGGCGCCAGGACGATCAGGTGAAAATTCGCGGTTTCCGCGTCGAACCGGGCGAGGTCAGTGCCTGGCTCAACGCCCAGCCCCAGGTTCGCGAGGCCGCGGTGCTGGCCTGGGAGATAAAAGGGCGGACGCAACTGGTGGCGTATCTCAGCCCTGCGGTGACCACCGAAGCCCTCGCCACGCTGCAAGCCGAGGCCAGGCGGCAACTGCCGGAACACATGGTGCCGGCCCATTGGTTGGCACTGGACACGCTGCCATTGACGGCCAATGGCAAGCTGGATCGGCGTGCATTGCCGGAGCCGGCCACCGATGAACCGGTCGCCGAAGCCGCCGAGCAACCCAACAGCGACACCGAACGACGCCTGGCGCAACTGTGGTGCCAGATCCTCGGGTGCGCGCAAGTTGGCCGTGAGGACGATTTCTTCGCCCTCGGCGGGGACTCGATTCTCAGCCTGCAATTGATCGGCCTGGCGTCCCGGGAAGGGCTCAAGCTGCAACCACGGGACGTACTGCAGCATCCGACGTTGGCGGCCATGGCCCTGTGCATCGACTGCCGCGCCGAGCCAGCATTGCTTGCCGTGCTGACGGCTTTTCGTGAGCTGCTCGGGCAACCTGCCCTCGGGCCGGATGCCGACTTCTTTGCCATGGGCGGCGACTCGATCCTCAGCTTGCAGTTGATCGCGCGCTTGCGTCAGGCCGACTTGCGCCTGATGCCCCGGCAACTGTTGGAAAACCCGACCCCTCGGCAACTGGCCAAGGTGCTCGCGCCGGTTGTCGCGCCGGTCGCTGAGGCCGTGCCGCCGAGCGAGGACGCGGGGCAACCGCAACCGCTGTCCCATGCCCAGCAACGGGTGTGGTTCATGCAACAGTTCGATCCGGCTGAAACCGCCTACAACGTCACCCAACTGCTGGCCTTGCGCGGCGAGCTGGACGTGCCCCGCCTGCAACGCGCCTGTCAGGCGCTGGCGGCCCGTCATGACGCGTTGCGCTGTCGTTTCTTCGAAGAGCGCGGGCAAGTCTGGCAACGTCTGGACGACACAGCTGTGCCAATCTTCAACGTCCATGACATCGGCGGCCTGAGTGACTCGGAACAGGACGCGGCTATTGCCAGCGCGGCCAGGCGCGTATTCGACCTCACGCAAGGACCGCTACTGGCCACCGATGTGTTTTATGTTGCGCCCGGTGACTATCGCCTGCTGTTCAACGTGCACCACATCGCTGTGGACGGCTGGTCGATGGGCTTGCTGGTCCAAGACCTTGCAGCGCTTTATCAAGACCGGACCCTGCCGGCGGCAAGTGCTTTGCTGCCGCTGCTCAAGACACAGCGGCAGCGCTTGGACGGCGCGCACGGCAAGGATTTGCTGGCCTATTGGCAACAACGCCTGGAAGGCCTCGGCAGCGAGCCGCTGGAACTGCCCGAGCAATCCACACGGCCGGCGGTGCAGACGTTCAGCGGCGCGCGAGACGAATATGTCCTGCCCGGCTCGCTGAGCACGGCGGTCGAGACCCGGGCGAGGGCGCTTGGCGTCACGCCGTTCGTGCTGTATTTCGCCGCGTACCAGTTGTTGCTCTGGCGCCATGGTGGGCGCAATGATTTCGCCGTCGGCTTGCCGGTGGCGGGACGTGAGTCCGTCGAGAGCCAAGCGTTGGTCGGGTTGTTCGTCAACACATTGGCCCACCGTGTGCAGATAGATGGCCGCCAGAGCCTGCAAGCGTTCGTCCAGGCCCTGAGCCGCCAGTTGACCGAGGACCTGGCCCATCAATCGCTGCCGTTCGAGCAGTTGTTGGACGTGCTGGATGTCGAGCGCAGCCTGGATCGCACACCGCTGTTCCAGACGATGTTCAACTATCAGGTCGACCATCAGGATTCCCGCAGCCTGAACCTGCCCGGCATCAGTGCCCAGGCGCTGGCGCTGCCGGGTGGCGTGGTGAGCGCCAAGTTCGACCTGACGTTCAACCTGTTCACCCAAGGTCGCGGTGCCGAGGCGAACACCGGTTTGATCGTCGAATATGCCACGGCATTGCTGCGTCCTGACATCGCCCAGCGGCTGGTTGAGGATTACCAGGCGTTGCTCGCCAGCCTGGCGGGCCTGGACCTTGATGCGCGCTTGCTGGAGCTTCCGCTGCGCTCGGTTGCGACCCTGGCGACTGCCGGGCAGTCGCTGCCGTTGCACGACGAAGCGGATTGGGTGACGCGTTTCGAAGTACAGGCCGCGGTGCATCCCGAGCGTATTGCCGTGCATTGCGCGGATCGTCAACTGAGCTATGCCGCGCTGGAGGCCCAAGCCAACCGCTTGGCACATTGGCTGCTGGCCCAGGGCGTCGGGCCCGAATCGTTGGTTGCTTTCTGCCTGCCTCGGGATGAGCGCCTGCTAGTGTGCATGTTGGGGATCCAGAAGGCCGGTGCCGCCTATCTGCCCCTCGACCGCGCTCATCCGCCGGCTCGCCAGGCGCAGGTGCTCAACCGAGCGCAGCCGCATTTATTGCTCTGCGATTCGACAACTGCGGATTGGCCTGCCGAGCTGCGCATTTGCCTGTGGGCAGACCTGTCGTTGGCGCAATTGCCCGCGCAGGCGCCGGGATTGCCTAGGCACCTCGGGCAATTGGCCTACACGCTCTACACCTCGGGATCGACCGGGCAACCCAAGGGCGTGCAGATCAGTCGTGGCAACTTCGCCAACTTCCTGCTGGCCATGGAGCAGGCGTTGCCACTGGACAATGTGCAGCGTTACCTGGCCTTGACCACCGTTACCTTCGACATTTGCGGCCTGGAACTGTGCCTGCCGCTGGTGCGTGGCGGCGCGGTGGTCCTGGCGGACGAGGACGAGCGCCAGGATCCGCTGTTGCTCGCACGCTTGATCAAGGAACAATCGGTCGACCTGATCCAGGCCACGCCCGCCACCTGGGCGATGCTGTTGCAAGGTGATCGCCAGGTGCTGGAAGGACGAGTGGCCCTGGCCGGCGGCGAGGCGGTGTCGGCGGAACTGGCCAGCGAACTCAAGCAGCACGTGGCTCGATTGATCAACGTCTACGGCCCGACCGAGACCACGGTGTGGTCGACCCAGACGCCCATCGACACGCTGCAATTGCCTGTGGCGCCGATAGGCCGGCCGTTGCTCAACACCCGCTGCCATGTCCTCGATGAACACCTGTGCGAAGTGCCTCCAGGCTGCGTCGGCGAACTCTATATCGCCGGGGACGGCCTGGCCCGGGGTTACGCCGGGCAGCCGGGGCTGACCGCCGAACGCTTCATTGCCGACCCGTTCGGTCACGGCGGTCGTTTGTACCGCACTGGTGATCTGGCGCGGTGGCAGGCCGACGGCCAGCTGTACTACCTCGGACGTACCGACGACCAGATCAAGTTGCGCGGCTATCGCATTGAACTGGGGGAGATCGAGGCCGTCTTGCTGAGCCATCCGCAATTGCTGCAAGCCGTCGTGGCCGTGCAAGGCGAGCACCTCGTCGCGTTCTGGGTTGCAGAATCGAACGCTGCACCTGATGAATCGGCTGTGCGCGAGTATTTGCAGGCGCGCTTGCCGATCTACATGGTGCCGACGCACCTGCAAGCACTGGATCGGTTGCCGCTCAACAGCAACGGCAAGGTCGATCGCAAACAACTGCCGCGCTTGCAATCGACTGTCGGCAGCGCGCCGGCGACCGGACGTACGCTGTCGGCCAGCGAGGCCTTGCTGGCGCAGATCTGGGCCTCGGTGCTGAACGTGCAAGACGTCCCGGCCGGTGGACATTTCTTCCAACTGGGCGGGCATTCGCTGATGGCCGCCCAGGTCCGTGGCCGCCTGCGTGAGCAGGGCTTCGAGGTGCCCTTGCGCTGGTTGTTCGAAACGCCTGTGCTGGCGCAACTGGCCGAGCGAATCCAGGACCTTGCCGCCGAGCAGGATCTGGCTTCGCTGACGGTCCCAGCGGTGGACCAAGGCATCGAGCAGCCACTGTCCTCTGCGCAACAACGGGTCTGGTTGATGCAGCAACTGGATCTGGCCGACAGCAGCTTCAACATGGGCAGCATCGTCCGTTTGCGCGGGCGGCTTGATGCCCAGGCTTTGGAGCGTTCATTGCAGCGATTGGTGAGCCGACACGCCATCCTGCGCACCACCTATCACTCCCGTGGCGGCGAACTGCGCCAGCGCATTCACCCGCAGTCGGCGGTGGTACTGCAAACCCTTGCCTCGACTGAAACACAGTGGACAGTTGAAGCCCGGGACATGGCGCTGCGTCCGTTCGATCTCGGCAGCGAGGCGCCGCTGCGAGTGGTCCTGTATCGCCTCTGCGAAGAGGATCATGTGCTGCAGATGGTCATGCACCACATCGCCTCCGACGGCTGGTCCGGCGCGGTGCTGGTCGATGAGCTGATCGAAGGCTACGAGGCCTACAGCTGCGGCGCGCTGCCCACCGAGCAAGCATTGCCGATCCAGTATGTCGACTACGCCGTTTGGCAAGGCTCGGCCGCGGTCCAGTTGCGTCAGCGCGAAGGCCTGGATTTCTGGCGACGGAACCTGGCGGGCATCCCCGCGCAGGTGCCGTTGCCGTTCGACTTTCCACGTCCGGAGCGTGACAGCGGCGCCGGGGCGGCGGTGGATTTCCAACTGTCGCCCGCTACGGTGGGTCGCTTGAAAACCTTCGCCCAGGACAGCGGCACATCGCCGTTCATGGTCCTGCTGACATGCTACGCCGCCGTGCTGCAACGCGAGACGCAGGGCCGCGACCTGGTGATCGGAACGGACGTGGCGAACCGTGACCATCCGGCCACCGAATCGCTGATCGGCTTCTTCGTCAACCTGCTGGCCTTGCGTATCCGCCTACAACCGGAACTGAGCTTGCGTGAGCAGGCCTTGCAAGTCCGTGAGGTTTGCCTGCAGGCGTTCGCCTGGCAGGACACGCCGTTCGAGCGGGTCGTCGAATGCCTGGAGCTGCCGCGCGTGGCCAATGTCCACCCGCTCTTGCAGACCCTGTTCGTGCTCGACAACACGCCGCGCCAGCAGCGCCAACTGGGCGACCTGCAGGTCGAGCCGCTGACGGGCGAGCAGCACCACTCCAAGTTCGACATGGCCCTGTTCGCCAGCGAAGACGGTGATGCGATCAGCCTGCGCTGGGTGTACCGCACCAGCCTGTTCCGCCCGGCCACCGTCGAGCGCTTGCGCGGTGCCTTCGAGTCGCTGCTGGAGCTGGCGCTCGGCGCGCCGGACACACCAATCGATACTTTGATTGCAACTGTAAAGGGAGCTGCTGCAATGTCCACGGACAATCCGCTGCAACGCAAAATGAGCAAATTGGGCAAGATGCGCCAGAGCGGATCGGCGGCGACCCGTGAGCCCATCGAAGCCCGGCCGCTGCGAGAGGACTCGAAATTTCCGTTGCTGGTTTCCTTGCGGGACCGCGAGTTGGCCCCGGCCATCTGGGCCGAAGCCAACCGCGACAAGGTCGAGAACTGGTTGCGTGAGCACGGCGGCATCCTGTTCCGTGGCTTCGACCTGCCGACCCCGGCGGATTTCGAGGCGTTCTGCCAGGCCCTGTGTCCGCAGTTGTACGGGCAATACGGTGACCTGCCGAAGAAAGAGGGCGGCAAGAACATCTACAAGTCCACGCCATACCCCAAGGATCGGATGATCCTGTTCCACAACGAAAGTGCGCACCAGCACCGTTGGCCACGTCGGCAGTGGTTCTACTGCGAGACGCCGGCGACGTCCGGTGGCGCGACGCCGATTGTCGACAGCCGCCAGGTCTACCGTGAACTGCCGGCCTGGCTGCAGGCGAACCTGCGGCGCAAACAACTGATGTATGTGCGCAATTTCAGCACCAGCCTGGACGTCAGTTGGCAGCACTTCTTCCAGACCGAGGATCGAGCCGAGGTCGAGCGGATCTGCCGTGAGAGCAACATCGAGTTCCAGTGGCGCGGCGCCAACGACCTGCACACCCGCCAGGTGTGCCCGGCAGTGATCCTGCACCCGTTGACCGGCGAAGAGAGCTTCTTCAACCAGATCCAGTTGTACCACCCGGCGTTTCTCGATGCGGATATCCGCGAGCAGTTCCTGCGTGACGGCGAGTCGGCCATGCCGAGACAAGTGTTCTACGGTGACGGCTCGGAACTCGAACCGGCAGCCATCGACGCCATCAATGCCGCCTACGACCGGTGTGCGGTGCGCTTCGACTGGCAGCAGGGCGACGTGGTGATGCTCGATAACATGCTGGCGGCTCACGCCCGGGATCCGTTCGAGGGCGAGCGCAAAATCGTCGTGGCCATGGGTGAAATCTACGCCCGCCACCAAGTTATGGCCGCCCCGGCGCAGGCTGAAGAGACACTTGAAGAGTTGACCCCATGATGGACCTTGGACTCACGCTTTCACCCCAGCAGAAACAACTGGCCCAGGCCAATCCGCACGCCTGGCGCTGGGTGCGCATGTCATTGACGGGCGTTGCCGCAGGCACCGTGGAGCAACGCTTGCGCGACAGCCTGGCGCAGCACCAGGCGCTGTGCCTGCGCTACGAGCGTCCGCTGGGCGCCACCGGGTTGCGCCAGCGGGTGATCGAACCCCAGGCATTGCGCCTGGACTGGCGCCAGGGGCGCGCAGCCGACGGGTACGAAGCGCAGGGGTGGCTGGAAGAGGCCCAGCGTCATTGCCAGGCCGAACAGCCCGACGTGTTGGCCTGGCTGCTCGATGATCAGCTATTGCTGGCGGTCCCTGTGTACTCGCTGGACGCCCGCAGCCTGGTCCAGTTGCGCGAGCACTTGCTCGGCCGCGCGGCGCGGCTGGATGACGAGCCCATGCAGTACGCGGACTACGTCGAATGGATCAATGGCCTGCAACTGGATGAAGACGCCGAGCAGGGCGCGCAGTTCTGGCGCAACCTGGCCTTGCAAGACGTTCCGGGCATGCGCCTCGTCGAGCGCTACGGTATCGCCGATGGCCGTCACGCGGTGGTCCGCCAGCCACTGGCGCCGACCTTGCCGGCGCTGTTCACGGCACTGGCCGATCGCGAAGGCGTGGCCGTCGAACAACTGGTGCTCGCCGCTTGGGGATCGCTGCTTGGCAGGCTTAATGGCCAACGCCAGGGCCAACTTGGTTTGCAGCACGACCCCCGCGACAACTACGAGGAGCTGACCGGCGCGCTTGGGGTGTTTGAACAGACGTTGCCGATGGTGGTGCAGATGTCCGAGCACAGCACCCTGGTCAACTTGGCCCGGCAACTGGCCCGGCAATTGGAGAGCGCCGTCGACTGGCAGGAGTACGTCGGCCAGGCGCAGTTGTTGCCGGAGTGGCGTGCCAGTTTCCAGGCCGGATTGCAGGTACTGCGCGTGCCGCAACCGGACGCGTTGCAATTGCTGTCGTTTGACACGCCGGTCGAGCTGCAACTGCAGTTGATCCTCGACGCCCAAGGCAACTGCGAACTGGCGCTGGCTTATGATCGCGGGGTGTATCGCGGCGAGCAAATGCAATCGTTGCTCAGGCGTTTCGAACATTGGCTCGGCCAAGTGGTGCAATCGCCCAACGGGCTGATCGATGGCATCGATGCGCGCCTGCCCGAGGAGTCCCTCGCGCCGCCGCCGAATCCTGACCTCGGAGCGGACCTGGACATCGTCGCGGCCCTGCGCCGGCATGCCCAGGCACAGCCGGATCGCCCGGCGCTGCGTTACGCCGACCAACTGTTTTCATACGCTGAACTCGATGCCCTGAGTGACCGCATCGCCGGCAGCCTGGACCAGGCGGGCGTGGGTCGTGAAGACGTGGTGGGGCTGTACCTGCCGCGCGGCGCGCAGATGCTGGTGGCGATGCTCGCCTGTTTCAAGGTCGGCGCCGCGTACCTGCCATTGGATCCCCAGCAGCCGCCGCTGCGCCTGGCCGGGATACTCGACGATGCGCAACCGGCATTGCTGCTGCACCTGGAGGGCCTGTTGCCGGACACGTCGTTGCGCACGCTGTGCTGGTCACAGGCGAGCAACGGGCCGCTGCTCGCTATACCTAGCTCCGGCACCGCGCAGGACCTGGCCTACGTGCTCTATACCTCGGGCACCAGCGGCAAGCCCAAGGGGGTGCAGATCGAGCAAGGGCAATTGCGTCATTACGTCACCCAAGTCACCCGCGCGCTGCGACTGCCCGAGGGCGGGCATTACGGGCTGGTGTCGTCGCTGCTCGCGGATTTGGGCAACACCGTGCTGTTCCCAGCGTGGCTGCAGGGCGGTTGCGTTCATGTGCTGGCGCAGTCGACCGTGACCGACGCACAGGCCTTTGCTGAAGAGCTTCGGCGTCATCCCCTCGACGTCCTGAAAATCGTCCCGTCGCACCTCGAAGCCTTGATGGGCGAGCAGGCCGCCGACGTATTGCCACGGCAAGTGCTGGTATTGGGTGGAGAACCGATTGGCGAGGCGTTGCTTGCCCGCCTGGCCCAGGCCGAACCAACCTGCCGGCTGTATAACCACTATGGCCCGACCGAGACCACCGTCGGCGTACTGTGGCGGGCCATCGATCTGGCGCTTGGCGTCAATGGCTGCGCCTTGAACCAAGTGCTGGGGGACAACCGCGTTCATTTGCTCGACGAGCAGCAACGATCGGTACCCTCCGGCCAGGCCGGCGAGTTGTGCATCAGTGGCGCCAGTGTCGGCAGGGGTTACGTCGGCAATGTCGGCGGCGGTGCCTTCGGTGTCGATCCTGCCAGCGGTCAACGCTTGTACCGCACCGGTGACTTGGCGTTGCGCCAGGCCGACGGAGCCCTGCGCATTCTGGGGCGCAACGACCAGCAAGTGAAAATCCGCGGGTTTCGCCTTGAACTGGCGGAGGTCGAGCAGGCGATGCTGGCCCAGCCGGGCGTCTTGCAGGCGGCTGTGCTGCTGGATGGCGAAGGCGATCACGCTCGGTTGTTGGCCTTTGTGGTCACGGACGAGATTCAATTCCAAGGCGCGGACCCGTTGCGCGCCAGCCTGGCTCGGCAATTGCCGGACTACATGCTGCCCAGCGGTATCTTTGCGCTGAAGGCCATGCCGCTGAACAGCAACGGCAAGCTCGATCGCAAGCACTTGCTCGAGCGCGCCCGGCAGCGCTTGCAACATACGCGCGTGGAACCGGAGGGCGAACTGGAGACCGCCGTGCTCGCGATCTGGTGCGACGTGCTGGGTGTCGATGAACTGGGCGTGACCGACAACTTCTTCAGTGTCGGCGGGCATTCATTGGCCGCGATCAAGGTGGTGTCGCTGATCCGTGAACGGTTGGGCGTCAGCCTGCCGACCAACCTGCTGTTCGAGCGGCATACGGTGCGTGATCTCGTGCGTGGCCTGGGCGAAACGGGCAACGGTCCCTGGAAAGTCCTGAACGAGGCCGATCCGCAGGCACCGGCCTTGCTGCTGGTGCATGGCGCACAAGGGCACTTGCAGGCGTACCAGCCGTTGCTGGAAAACCTGCGCGGCGCAGTAGCCGTCTTCGGTCTTGCCGCCCTGGAAAACGGCTGGGCCAGCGACGATATGGACACGCTGTTGCGCCAATACGTGGCGAGCATCCCGGTGCAGCTCAAAGAGCGTCCGCTGGTGCTGTTGGGCTGGAGCCTCGCCGCGCGCCTGGCCTTGTTGCTGGTGCCGCATCTGCAAGCCAGCGGCTTCAGCGTCGAAGGCCTGGTGGTGCTCGATCACGATGCCCAGCGCAGCCTGGCCGGCGAGGGCGACGAAGCGGGCCAGCTGATTGCCGATTTCGCGTTTTATTGCCGCAGTCATGGCCAGCCGATCGGAGAATCGCTACGGGAGCGATTGACGGGGCTGTTGGCCGGCCTTGACTATGCCGAAGGTGTCGCTCGGCTGCTCGACGATGAGCAGGTGCGCGGGGATCTGCGATGGGAAGCGGCGGATGCTGGACTGCTGGCGCTGATGACGCAATATCGGGCGATCAAGACCCGTTTGTACGAGCAGGCCTTGCCCACCGTCGAGGTGCCGGTCTGGCTGTGGCGCGGCAATGCCCATGGCGACTTGCGCGCGCAATGGCAAGCTCATGCGCGACAACCCGTCAGCCAGTGGACGCTGGACGTGGGGCATCATGAGATGCTCGGCGAGCCGCGCCTGGTCGAAAACCTGCTGCCTTTACTGTTGCAACCCTCTGCCAAGGTGGTGTCGGTCCCATGATGTTATTGAAAGAATTGCTGCACAACGCGCGGTGGCGCATTTTCCTCGCGGTGCTGAGCAGTGCCTTGAGCGCGGCCACCAGCATCGGCCTGATCGGCTACATCAACCGCTGCCTGGAACAAGGTCTGGACGACCTCGGCCAGGGCTTGCTGCTGTTCGGTGGCCTGCTGGTGCTGTTGTTCATCAGCGGGGTCACCTCGCAATGGTTGCTGGTGCAGATCGGCCATCGCCTGGTGTACCAGCTGCGCTTGCGGCTGGTGGGCAAGGTGCTGGGGACGGCACTGGAACGCATCGAGCGGTTGGGCAGCCCACGCATCTACAACGCCCTGACCAAGGACGTGACCACCGTCGCCACGGCATTCAAGCAACTGCCGATTTCCTTGTACAACGGCTTGCTGTTGTTGGCGGGGCTGGCCTACATGGCGTGGTTGAGCCTGCCATTCTTCGGCCTGACGCTGGCGGTGATTGTTATCGGTGTCGGTCTCGATGTGTTGTTGGGGCGCAAGGTCAAGACCTTGATGCAGGCTGTCCGGCAACAGGATGATCAACTTACCGAGCAGTTCGAAGCGGCGATCCAGGGGCGTTGCGAACTGGGCCTGAGCCGGGAACGCCGGCATTTGCTTTATCAACGCAAGCTCGAACCTATTGCCCGAGCGTCGCTGGACGCATCGGTACGCGCCGACACCTTGTGGGCGGTGAACCTGAACTGGACGACGTTGCTGGTGTTCGTGCTGATCGGCACGCTGTTTTTCCTCGGCCAGGGGCTGGGGTTGCTCAGCCAGCAGGTGGTGGTTGGCTACGTCCTGGCAATCATGTTCCTGCGTACGCCGATCTCGATGATCCTCGATGCCATTCCCGCGGTTATTCGCGGCCATGTCGCCTTGCAGGCCATCGACGCCTTGGCATTGGGCGAGACGGTGGAGTTCAAGACGCCCGCGCAAGCGGCGCAGCCGTTTCGCGAGCTGCGCCTGTCGGATGTGCATTACCGGTATGCCGGCAAGAACGAGGAATTCGCCTTTGAACTGGGGCCGATCGACCTAACGATCCGGCGGGGCGAGTTGATTTTCATCGTCGGTGGCAATGGCAGCGGCAAGTCGACCCTGGCCAAGCTGTTGACCGGGCTCTACGTGCCCGCTGCGGGCGAAGTGTCGCTCAATGGGGTGGTGCTCGATGCTGGCACCAGCGAATGGCACCGCGAGCACTTCGCCGCGATCTTCGCCGACTTCTATCTGTTCGCCGACGTGCTGGGCGAGGCAGGCGACCATGAAGGATTGGAGGCTCGGGTGGACCACTATCTCGAGCGCCTGGGGCTCGCCCACAAGGTCGAATTCGCCGCCGGGCGCCTGTCCACCACTGCGTTGTCCCAAGGCCAGCGCAAACGCCTGGCCTTGCTGCTACTGATGATGGAGGGCCGTGAAGTCTTCTTGCTGGACGAATGGGCGGCGGACCAGGATCCGGTGTTCCGCCATGTGTTCTACAACGAGTTGCTGCCTGAGCTGAAAGCGGCCGGCAAGACAGTCATCGCGATCACCCATGACGACCGCTATTTCGATGTGGCGGACCGGGTCTACCGTCTCGACTACGGCCACCTTGTCGACTATGACCGGGCGACGGAGAACCCCTTTCAACTGGCGCAATGATCAGCGCGCTCAGGCGTCCGCGTCCTGCCGTTTGCATTCATCGAGGGGGCAACTGCTGCAGTAGCCGACGCCGGGAAGGCGGTAGCGGATGCAGCAGATTCGCCGCAGGCGTTGCGGCTCGTCCTCGCCGATGTCGTGGTAGCGCACGGGGGCGAACAGCGGGTTGCGCCGGCCATCGGGGCGCAGGCGGGCCGTGAGGATTTTCCGGGCGGGCAGGGTGCTGTCGGGTTTGGCCAGGGGATGCAGGTCGATCCGCGTGGAAACGAACTCGAAGGTGTTGCCGGCATTGCTCCAGAACAAGCGGGGCGAAGCGCGGCTGACGCTGGCCAGCGTGTCGATGACCGGTTCCAGATGCTGTTCGATCAGCGTCTGGAATCGTTCGAAGGCCGTGCATTCAGGCAGGGGTTGCCCGGCGTCGCGCAGATGCAAGGCCTGTGGCCGGGCGTCGTCGCCGAGTTTCAAGCCGACGTCGTTCAGGGCGAGCGGCAGGTCCCGTTGCAGCAGCAGGTTGGCGGCCATCACCGGCGCAAGGAAGGTGCTGAAATACCACTTGGACCACAGTGACACCAGGGCCAGGCGTTCATCGGTCTTGTAGCGCGCCAGCATCTCGTCGACGAAGACGTTGAACGTCTCGCGCTGGAAGAACAGCTCCGCCGGCAGATCGCTGCGGGGCTGGCTGCGCAGTTGCAGCTTTTCTTCGAAGGCCACGAGCGGCCCGGTGAACAGCGGAGCAAGGCTGGGAATCATTGACTCATCCGTGACCGCGAATTGAGAGGGGTTATCGTTCAGAGGGGGCGAAGTATAAACAGCGCACCAGCGTCTTGCGACTGTTCGCCGACGCTGAAACAGGCGAGCAACATAAGTTTTTAAAATATTAATGAGAATCGCTACCATTAGTATTGTATCGTAGCGACCTTTCCCGTCATGCCAGTCAAGGAGCAAGCAATGAGTTTGGATAGCCCGGATACGCGGTTTCTGGTTGTCGTCAACGAAGAGGAGCAGTACTCGATCTGGCCGGACTACCGCAGCGTGCCCGATGGCTGGCGCACCGTGGACATGCAGGGCAGCAAGGAAGAGTGCCTGGCCTACATCGAGAAAGTCTGGACCGACATGCGGCCGCTGAGCCTGCGCCAGGCCATGCAGGCACAAGGACAGGGCTGATCGCCCACGACCGCGTTCTCATTTCAGGGAGTCAAAATGGAAAGTGTCCAGCCCCGTTCATCCTCCAGCGCCACCTTCACGCTGGAGCAGTTCCGCCACGAGGCGCCTCGCGAACTGAATACCAATCCCTACCTGCAACGCCAGGCGGCCCGGGAATCGAATGCGCGTTCCTATCCGCGACGCATCCCGCTGGCCCTGCAGGAAGCTCATGGTCTTTATGTGCGCGACACCCAGGGCCAATTGTTCATGGATTGTCTCGCTGGCGCGGGCACCTTGGCGCTGGGTCATAACCACCCGGTGGCGATTGCGGCCATGCGCCAGACGCTGGATTCCGGCTTGCCCTTGCACACCCTGGACCTGACGACGCCGGTCAAGGATCGCTTCGTCGAAGACTTGTTCAATGCCTTGCCGGAAACCTTCGCCCGTCACGCGCGCATCCAGTTCTGCGGCCCGACCGGTGCCGATGGCATCGAAGCAGCCCTGAAACTGGCGCGGATCGCCACCGGGCGCAAGCCGATCCTGACGTTCTCCGGCGGCTACCATGGCATGACCCTGGGCACGTTGAGCCTGATGGGCAACCTGGGGCCGAAGCAGGCGCTGGGTTCGCTGATGGCGGACGTGCAGTTCCTGCCATACCCGTATGACTACCGTTGCCCGTTCGGCATCGGCGGTGAAGCCGGCATCGATGCCGGGCTGCACTTCATCGAACAGCTGTTGAGCGATCCGGAATCGGGCGTGTTGCCACCGGCGGCGGTGGTCGTGGAAGTGGTGCAGGGCGAGGGCGGGGTGATCCCGGCACCGGTACGCTGGCTCCAGGGCTTGCGTCAATTGACGCGTAAATATGGCGTGGCGCTGATCATCGATGAAGTGCAGACCGGCCTGGGTCGTACCGGCAAGTTGTTTGCTTTCCAGCATGCCGACATCGAGCCGGACATCCTGGTGCTTTCCAAGGCCATCGGCGGCGGCCTGCCATTGGCCGTGATGGTCTATCGCGAGGAGCTGGACACCTGGAAACCCGGCTCCCATGCCGGCACGTTCCGTGGCAACCAGATGGCGATGGCCGCGGGCGCTGCGACGTTGCGCCATATCATCAGCGAAAACCTGCCAGGACACGCCGAGGTCATGGGGCAGCGCCTGATGGAGCAACTGCGCCAGTTGCAAGGCGATTACCCTTGCCTGGGCCAGGTACGCGGTCGTGGGTTGATGGTGGGCGTGGAAGTTGTCAGCGACACGCCGAGCGACAGCCGTGTTCCCGCTGCGGACACTGCATTGGCCCAGGCCATCCAACGCCAATGCCTGCGTCTGGGCGTCATTCTGGAACTGGGCGGGCGTCACGGCGCCGTGGTGCGATTCCTACCGCCGCTGATCATCCAGGCCGAAGAGATCGATGTGCTGGCCGAGCTGTTCCGGGTGGCATTGAACAATGCCCTTGCCGAGACCAAGGGCAGGGCGTTGCACATCGCTTGAGCAAGCGCTGGCCCTCAAACCGGCCAGCGCTGTCGTGGTGGTTGCTACTTGTAACGCTGCTCGAACACCGCCAGTTGTTCAGGTTTGATCAACTGGAAGGGCACCCACACCTCGGCTTCCACCGGCTCGCCCTTGATCATCTTCAGGGCTGCCTGCACCGCGCTGGTCGCCTGGGCCTTGGGATCCTGGAACACCGAGGCGACCAGCATCCCACGCTTGATCGCCGCCAAGCCATCAGGCAAGCCGTCGATACCGACAATGGCGATCTCCCCCTTGGCCTTGCCGGCCTGTTGCAATGCCATGGCCGCACCGATGGCCATCTCGTCATTGTTGGCGACGATGGCATCGAAACGGCTGCCGGCGAGCAGCCAGTTGCTGGTCAGGTCCATGCCTTTGTTGCGCTGCCACTCGGCACTCTGCTGCTCGACAACCTTGATGCCGGGAAAGTCCTTGAGCACCTGCTTGACCCCTTCGGTGCGGTCATGGGTGGCGTTTTGCGCAAGGTCGCCCATGATGATCGCGAGATTGCCCTTGCCACCCATTTTTTCGGCCAGGTAACGCATCTGCAATTGGCCAGCCTCGATATCATTGGACGCCACCGTGACCACGCCTTTGGGCAGGGTGCGTTCGTCCGGATGACGGTTGACGTAGACCAGCGGCGTCTTCGCCTCGACCGCCGCACGGGTGATATTGGCCGTGGCTGAGGTATCGACTGGCAGGACGATCACGGCATCCACTTTCTGGTTGATGAAACCCTGGACCTGGTTGAGCTGGCGAACCACGTCGCCCTGGGCGTCCTCGAACTGGATCTGGACGCCGTCCTTCTTGGCGGCCTCGTCCAGGCCATTACGCACATAGGTCATGAAGTTATCGTCGACCCTGGCGATGCTGACGCCGATGCGATAGTCGGCGGCGGCCCATTGGCTGACGAGCAGGAGCAGCGTGGCGAACAGCAGTGTGCAACGACGCATGATGGTTTTCCTTTTGTTGTTATGAAGTGAACGTCATCGAAAAATGCTTGCACGGGCCTCACCCATCCAGCGTGAAGGCCTGCCTGAAGCGCTCAAGCGCCGGCTCGCTGTCGCCGCTGGCCCAACCTTCGAGACCGACGACACCGCTGTATCCCATGCCGGACAAGGCCCTGGCAATCGCCGGATAGTTGATTTCGCCGGTGCCGGGTTCCATGCGGCCAGGCACATCGGCGACCTGGATTTCACCGATGGCATCGCCGGCACGCTGGATCAACTCGATCAGGTTTCCTTCGCCGATTTGCGCGTGGTAAAGGTCCAGGTTCATTTTCAGGTGCGGGCTGCCGACGGCTTCGATCAGCGCCAGGGTATCGTCGGCGCGGGCGAAAGGCGTGCCCGGATGGTCGACTTCAGTGTTGAGGTTCTCCAGCAAGAACACCCGGCCGGCGTCTTCCCCCAGGCGGGCGATTTTTTCCAGGGTCTTGCAGGCGCTCAGCCACATGCGACCGGTGGCCTGGGCAACGGGCTTGACCGGCAAACCCTGGTCACCCAGGCCGGTGCCGTGCAGGTTCAGGCTCGGGCAGTTCAATTGAGCCGCTATGCCTAAGGATTCCTGGGCGCTGTCGAGCAGTTGCCGGATGTCTTCGGGGTCGGTCAGGTTGCCCGCGATGTAGCCGGTCATCGACGTGAAGTCAGCGCCAGTGGCAGCGAGGGCCTGGATGTCCTTGGTCGTCCAGTTCCAGATCTCGACGCTGAAGCCCAGTGCATGGATGCGTTTGACGCGTTCGACAAAGGGCAGATCGAGGAAGACCATCTCGGCGCTGACGGCCAGTTTGAACGGTATGACGCTCATGAAAGCGCTCCTTGCACACGCACCGCCTTGCCTTGCTGGAAAGACTCGATGCAGGCACGGGCAATCGCCAGCGCAGCGCGCGCGTCTTCACCACTGGCAAGGGGCTTTTCGCCGCTGCGCACGCAACTGACAAAGTGGTTGAGTTCGGCCACGTAGGCGTCACGCAGCAAGTCGGTGTCCATGCGCTGGGTATCGGCCTGGATGCCACTGGCCAGGTAACGTAGCAAATCGGAGTCGTTGACGTTGCCCATGGTCAGCATGCCGGCGCTGCCGAACACCTCGCCGCGGACATCGTAGCCGTACACAGCCTGGAAGTTGGCCTCGGCGGTGGCAATGGCGCCGTTGTCGAATCGGATCGTGACCACCGCCGTGTCGAGGAACCCCTTGTGTTTGAAGTCTGGCGCAATCAACGCGTCGGCCATGACGAACACCTCGACCGCTTCGGCACCCGGATTGAGATAGCGCAACGTGTCGAAATCGTGAATCAGTGTCTCCAGGAAAATCACCCATTGTGGCGAGGCGGCGGGATTGTTCAGCGCTGGATCGCGGGTCAACGAGCGCAGTAGTTGTGGCGTACCGATTCGACCTGCAGCGACGTCCAGGTGCGCGGTGCGGAAGCTCTTGGCGAAGCGGCGGTTGAAGCCCACTTGCAGCGTCACCCTCGCATCGGCAGCGGCGGCAATGGCGCGATCAGCTTCCTCCAGGGTAATGGCCATGGGTTTTTCGCAGAACACGCTTTTTCCCGCCTGCGCCGCGCTGATCACCAGTTCGGCGTGGCTGCGGGCTGGCGCGGCGATCAGCACGGCGTCGATATCCGGGTCGTCCAGCAAGTGCTTTGGATCGGTGTAGACCTTCTCGACGCCCAATTCCGCGGCCAGTTTCGCGGCCTGGCCAGGCGTGGGGTCGGCAATGGCGGCAAGGCATGCGCCAGGGATGTGGCGAGCGGCGGTCAGGCCGTGAAAGCTGCCCATGCGACCGGCACCGATAAGACCCAGGCGGAGGGTGTTTGACGTGCTCATGGAATGACTCCCTTTTATTGTTGTTCGCGACTCGTTGTCGGTACACCGTAGGGAGCAAGCGCTGTGCCAGTTTATAACGTCTTGAAAATACTGGGTTTTATCGGCTGAGTGATCCTGGAAGTGTGCATTTGGATGACATGTCTATACTGACATGTCGAAAATATGAACATGGAGCCCGTCATGAATGCCCAGCCGATGGCCTTGGATGTTGAAGACCGTGACTACCTGACCGCCCTCGGCCCCGCGTCGTTGAATGGCGGTTCGGGCCCGGCGCTGGATGAGGCTTGGCGAGCCTGCTTGAAGGGCGTCACCGAGCGTCCTCCCGGTGTCAGGCAGGTGATCTGGAATTCCTGGCGGCGCAGCGTCGGTGCCGGCCTCGACCCGGACGACGGCGAATACCGTTTCGTCACGCCCGCTGAGTTGACCGCGACGTTGGCGGCGAACCGATTGTTGATAGCCGCCGCTGCGCAGGTCATGCGCGGCTTGCTGGCCTACAACCCCAACGGGCACATCAACCTGACCGATGCCGCAGGCACCACGTTGTATTTCTGCGGCCTGGACCTCACGCCCATCGGCAGCCGATTGCTGGAGTCGGTACAGGGCACCAATTGCACCGGGCTGGCGCTGGTTGAAGACCGTCTGGTGTATGTGCTGGCCGGCGAGAACTTCGGCGTCGGTTTGCGTCAGCGGCATATGCATTGCGCCGCCGCGCCCATCCGCGATTCCCACGGTCGAACGCTGGCGATGTTGACTTTGACCGCCGAACCCGGCTGGTTTCACTTCCACACCTTGGGCACCGTCCAGGCTGCGGCCGAAGCCGTCTCCCGGCAAATGACGCTGCATGCGTTGCTCGAAGAACAACAAACGGTCCTTGAAGTGCTCAACGAGGGTTTGGTGGTGCTGGACGAAAACGGTGACATCAAGGCCCTCAACCATTACGCCCGGCAGTTGTTTCGTGTCGACCCTGCCTGGCTGGGCAAGCCGTTCCAGAGCCTGGGACAGACCGATCTGAGCGGTGAAATCCTGCGCAGCACCGGGGAAGGGGTGCGGGACCTGGACTGCACGTTCGAGCTGCACGATCGCAGCCACCTGGCCTGCCTGGTGTCGGTCTGTCCCCTGGAGCAGGGCGGTCGTATTGTTTCGTTGCGTGAGAACCGGCGCATCCGCGAAATCACCCGGCGCATCATCGGCACCCAGGCCAGCTACACCTTCGAAACCATCCAGGGCCGTTCCCGTGCCATCCAGGACGCTTTGCACTTGGGCCGAATCGCCAGCCGCAGCGACTCGACGACCCTGATCCTCGGAGAAAGCGGCACAGGGAAGGAGCTGTTCGCCCAGGCCATCCATAATGCCAGCGAGCGTCGCGGCGGGCCTTTCGTGGCGGTGAACTGCGGGGCCATTCCTCGGGACCTGGTGCAGAGCGAACTGTTCGGCCACGTCGAAGGCGCGTTCACCGGATCTGCGCGCGGCGGCTCGGCGGGCAGGTTCGAGCTGGCCGATGGCGGGACGATTTTCCTCGACGAAATCGGCGACATGTCCTTCGATGCCCAAGTCAGCTTGCTGCGCGTCCTGCAAGAAGGCGAAGTGACCCGCGTGGGGGCGAAAAAGTCGTTGCGGGTCAACGTTCGCATCATTGCCGCTACCCACCGCAACCTGAGCCAGGCGGTGGCCGAAGGCGCTTTTCGCGAGGACCTCTATTATCGACTCAACGTGTTGGGCCTGACGGTGCCGCCGCTGCGGATGCGCCTTGAAGATGTGCCGATGCTGGCGCGGCATTTTCTGGCGCGTTGCGCCCGGTCGCTGCGAAAACCCATGCGCGATCTGTCACCCGAGGCGCTGGAGCTTTTAGGCGCCTACCACTGGCCGGGGAATGTTCGCGAGCTGGAAAATGTCATCGAGCGGGCGACCAACCTGGCGGCCACCGAGCTGATCCAGCCGAACGACCTTGCGCTGGAAATCAGGCAGGGAGGGCAGCCGTCGGTCCGTCACGCTGCTCCCGCGCTCCGAGCGGCCGCGGATCTTGGCACCCATGAAATGAACGCGATCATCGCAGCGCTCAGGGACACGCGGGGCAATATCCGCCTGGCCGCCCGGCAGTTGAACGTATCCCGTGGCGGTTTGTACAACAAGATGAGTCGATTCGGGCTCAAGGTCGAAGCGTTCCGTTCGGGTTTGGGCTGACCCAACCCCAAGCCGCATCAGCCTCGACCACGCTCGCGACCCAACGCCACCAGGCATCCGCCAATCAACAACGCTGCACCCGCCACCAGCAAGGGCGTGGGGCGTCGAGTCGGCTTGCGCCAACCGCCATCGACGCGTCGCTGGCCGCTGGGTGGGGCGAACAGATTGCCTGGAGAGGTGGCCGATGCCGGGCTGCGGTTCAGGCCCCGGCGCGTCAGCCAGCCGGAAAGTTGCGCGAATCCTGGCAACAGAAAGTGCGCCGCTCTTGCCAGTAACGCCGCACTGCCCACGGTGGTGGTGGGCTTGGGGTCGAGGGCGCAACTGACCATTGCCTCGGCGACGCGATGTGGGTCGTAGACCGGAGGCGGTGGCTTGAGCGCGTGGCCGGTGAAGTTGGCGCCATCGCGAAAGCCCGGCGTATCGATGACGGCGGGATAGATGTCGCAGACGTGGATGTCCCGGTATTCCCCCAATTCACCGCGCAAGGCCTCGGACAAGCCCCGCAATCCGTATTTACTCGCGGAATAAGCCGCCGCATAGGGCTGGGCAACCCAACTTCCCAGCGACAGCGTATTGATCAGGATGCCGCGCTTTTGCTTCTTGAAATACGGCCAGGCCACGTACGCGCCACGCAGGTAACCGAGCAAATCGGTTTGCAAGACCTGCTCATGGGCTTCCAGCGGCGTTTGTTCGAAATCGCCCACGGCGCCCACGCCTGCATTGTTGATCCAGATGTCGATGCGACCGTCACCGAACGTCGCGGCTTCGGCGGCTAGCGCCTGCATCTGCTCGCTGCTGGTAACGTCGGTGCACACCGCCAGCGCGCTGGCTCCCTCAGCCTCGCATTCTGCGACGACCTCATCGAGTGCCGCACGGTCGCGTGCCGCCAGCACCAGGCGTGCACGCTGCCGGGCGAATGCCTGCGCGGTGGCACGGCCGATTCCGCTGGAAGCGCCAGTGATGACGACAAGTTTTTCCGCCAAGGGAGACGACTGGGTGTCATGGCTGGAAGCGGATCTTTCCCCGGGATGGTCGATCTCGAGTCGCATGGGCGTCAGCTTCAGGCGCACGCCGTCCGCCATGATCAGCGTCAGGTCTTCGATGGTGCCGGCGACCCTGTCGGGGTACACCGGCTCGCCCTCGGGATCGAGCTGGTCATAGAGAAACTTCACGCCCTCCAGCCAGCCCACTGCCGTGTTCAGTTCAGGGCCCAGGTAATACTTTCCATCGAGGAAGAAGCCGGGGAAATGCGGCGCTCGCTCGACGCTCTCGACGGCGTAGCGTTCGCCTGCCCTCATGCCGGTTGCCGGGGAAATCATGATCAACACCTCCGCTCTGTTGGTTCTGCGATAGAGAGCTGGGGTGAAACAGGGGTTCCATTGAAGTGAGGAAAGGAAGTCCGAGTGAACCGTGGCTCATTTCCGTCAGTCATTTCTGTAGGAAGTGTCCACATCAAGGAGCCTCAGATGCGTTCTGTTTATCTCGCCAGCCTGTCCTTCACCGCGCTGCTCTGCGCCGCGTGTTCAAGCCAACCTCCCGCGATCTGGAGCTACGAGGACGCGCAAAGTCGCCCCCCGGTGCCGCCCGACCAGGCGTACCCCGAGTTGTTTGAAGCGGTGCAAGGCAAACAGCTGTTCACTGACCAGAAACATTTCGTCGACGCGCTGCCCAAGCGCGATCCCGCGCAGATTCATGCCGATTACCTGGCACGTCGCGACAGTGCAGATTTTGATCTCAACGCCTTCGTAAAGGACAACTTCATCGAATCCGGCCAGGCTGAAAGTCCGGCGCCGAAACCCGGTGCGCCGATCAAGGAACACATCGACAACCTCTGGCCGGTGCTCAGCCGAACCTTCACTCAAGTCCCGCCCTACAGCAGCCTGCTGCCCTTGCCGCAGCCGTATGTGGTGCCCGGCGGTCGTTTCCGGGAAATGTATTACTGGGACTCGTATTTCACCATGCTGGGTCTGGAGCAAAGCGGTGACCGGCCGCAGGTTCGCCAGATGACCGAAAATTTTGCCTACATGATCGACACCTACGGGCACATTCCCAACGGCAATCGCACCTACTACTTGAGTCGGTCGCAGCCACCTTTCTTCGCCTACATGGTCGAGCTTCAGGCGCACATCGAGGGCGAGCAGGCGTACGGACGCTACCTTGGGCAATTGCAGAAGGAATACGCCTACTGGATGGAAGGCGCGCAAACGCTCAAGCCGGGTGAGGCCGGGCGCCATGTCGTCAAGCTTGCCGACGGCAGTGTGCTCAACCGCTATTGGGATGACAGCCCCACGCCTCGCCAGGAGTCGTGGTTACAGGACGTCAAGACTGCTGAACAGGCGCCCGACAGACCCAAGGAGGACGTCTGGCGAGACTTGCGCGCAGGTGCCGAAAGCGGCTGGGACTTCAGCTCCCGTTGGTTGGGGGATGGCAAGACCCTGGCGACCATCCGCACCACCTCCATCGCGCCGGTGGACTTGAACAGCCTGATGTATCACTTGGAGCGCACCATCGCCAAGGCTTGTGAAACGGTGCGGAACACGCCGTGCACCCGGGCCTACGGGCAACGCGCCGAACAACGCCAGCGAGCCATCGAGACGCACCTGTGGAACGCCGATGGCGGCTACTACGTCGACTACGATTGGCAGCAGAACCGCCAGCGCCCGGCGCTCACTGCCGCGACGCTGTTCCCGCTTTATACAGGCCTGGCTTCCAGCGAACGCGCCACCCGTACCGCCGACGCGGTGCGCCAAGGCTTGTTGCGTCCTGGCGGCATCGCCACTACCCAGGTGAATAACGGCCAGCAATGGGACGAGCCCAATGGCTGGGCGCCGCTGCAGTGGGTCGCGGTCGAAGGCTTGGAGCGCTACGGACAAACGGGCCTGGCACGGGAAATCGGCAGCCGCTTCTTGCAACAGGTCCAGGACCTCTATGGCAAGGAAGACAAGCTGGTGGAGAAATACGACGTGTCCGGACAAGGCAGCGGCGGAGGAGGCGGCGAATATGAATTGCAGGACGGCTTCGGCTGGACCAACGGCGTGACGCTTAAATTGCTGGGCAAATACGGCGATTGAGCCGGGCCACTTCAGTGCTATTCTTCGCAAAATTGCGAAGAATAGGGCTGTAGTAGCGTCCATGAACACAAGTCGTGATCAATTACCGTTGCCGGAAGACCTCAAGGTGTTCCTGGCCGTTGTCCGAAAAAACGGCTTTGCCAGTGCCGCCGAGGCGTTGGGTTACTCGCCGGCCTATATCAGCAAGCGCATCTCGGTATTGGAGTCGACGCTGTCGACCCGGCTGCTGCACCGCACGACCCGACGCATCGCGTTGACCGACGACGGCGAGCGCGTGCGGGTCTGGGCGGAAAAATTGTTGGGTGATTTCGAGGAGTTTGTCGGCGAAATCGCTCGGGCTCGGCATCAGCCCACCGGCTCATTGCACATCTGCAGCAGCTTCGGGTTCGGCCGCAATCATGTCGCGCCGGCCATCGGCAAGCTATCGCAGACGTATCCAGGGCTCGACATCCGCCTGGACGTGTTCGACCGCGTCGTCGATATCGTCGGCGAAGGGTTCGACCTGGAGATCCGCGTAGGTGATGACCTGCCGGGCCAGCATCTGGGTCGCAAGCTGGTGAGCAACCGGCGAGTGCTCTGCGCATCCCCTGAGTACTTGCGACGACGGGGCACGCCGCACTCCCTGGATGACCTCAAGGACCACGATTGCCTGGTGCTCAAGGAGCGCGATAACGCCTTCGGCATCTGGACCTTGAGCAAGGATGGGCAGTCGGAGACGGTGCGCGTCGGCGGCCCGTTGTCCTCCAACAGTGGTGAGATTGTCCTTGAGTGGGCGTTGAGTGGCGGCGGGATCCTGTTACGCTCGATGTGGGACGCTGGGCCGCTGTTGGAGCAGGGGCGGCTGGTTCAGGTCCTGCCGGCTTATTCGCAGAGTGCCAATGTCTGGGCGGTCTATCCGACGCGGCTCAGTCAGTCGGCGAAGCTGCGGGTGTGCGTCGAATTTCTTGAGGCGTGTTTTCAGGATCTGTCGGTTGGGCAGCCGGTGCAGGCATAAAAAAACCGCTTGGCCTTTGCAGGCCAAGCGGCGTTTTGGGCGCAGCGTGAAGATTTACTCTTCGATGTTGCCCATGGCAGTGGTGTTGAAACCGCCGTCCACGTACATGATTTCACCGCTGATGCCCGACGCCAGGTCCGAGCACAGGAAGGCGCCGGCATTGCCGACTTCTTCGATGGTGACGTTGCGACGCAGCGGGGTTTGCGCTTCGTTGGCGGCCAGCATCTTGCGGAAGTTCTTGATGCCGGAAGCAGCGAGGGTGCGGATCGGGCCGGCCGATACGCAGTTCACGCGGGTGCCGTCCGGGCCCAGGGAGCCGGCCAGGTAGCGAACGCCAGCTTCCAGGGAAGCCTTGGCCATGCCCATGACGTTGTAGTTCGGCATGGTGCGCTCGGCGCCCAGGTACGACAGGGTCAGCAGGCTGCCGTTGCGGCCTTTCATCATTTCGCGACCGGCCTTGGCCAGGGCCACGAAGCTGTAGGCGCTGATGTCGTGGGCAATGCGGAAGCCTTCACGGGTGGTGGCTTCGGTGAAGTCGCCGTCCAGCTGGTCGCCCGGGGCGAAGCCCACGGAGTGCACGATGCAGTCCAGGCCGTCCCACTTCTTGCTCAATTCTTCGAAGACCTTGGCGATTTCTTCGTCGCTGGCCACGTCGCATGGGAAGCACAGCTCAGGGCTCGAACCCCAGCCTTGCGCGAACTCTTCGACGCGACCCTTGAGTTTGTCGTTCTGATAAGTGAAGGCAAGCTCAGCGCCCTCGCGATGCATGGCGGCAGCGATGCCGGATGCGATGGACAGCTTGCTGGCGACACCGACGATCAGTACGCGCTTACCGGCGAGAAAACCCATGTGTTGCTCCTCTTTCAGGTTATTCGGCAATTGTTGGGGCCAGGAAGGCGGCCTCCAGCAACTGCTGTGTATAGGGGTGTTGCGGCGCGGCGAATATGCTGCGGGCATCACCTTGTTCGACCACTTGGCCATGCTTGACCACCATCAGCTGGTGGCTCAGCGCTTTGACGACAGCCAGGTCATGGCTGATAAACAGGTACGTCAGGTTGTACTTGGTTTGCAGCGACCGCAACAGCTCCACCACTTGGCGTTGCACGGTACGGTCCAGGGCCGACGTCGGTTCATCCAGCAGAATCAACGCCGGCTTGAGCACCAGGGCCCGGGCAATGGCGATACGCTGCCGTTGCCCTCCGGAAAATTCATGGGGGTAGCGGTTCCGGGTTTCCGGGTCCAGGCCTACCTCCTTCAATGCCGCGATTATCGCTTGTTCCTGTTCGGCCGGGGTGCCGATCTTGTGGATCCGCAACCCTTCGCCGACGATCTGGCTGACACACATGCGCGGGCTCAGGCTGCCGAACGGGTCCTGAAACACCACTTGCATCTCCCGGCGCAGCGGCCTGACTTGCTGCTGTGTCAGGCTGTCCAGATCGTTGCCTTCGAAGCGGATCCCGCCCTGGCTGCCGATCAACCGCAAGATCGCCAGCCCCAATGTCGACTTGCCGGAACCGCTCTCGCCAACGATGCCCAGCGTCTGGCCCTGGGGCAGCTTGAAGCGGATCCCGTCCACGGCCTTGATGTAATCCACCGTGCGCTTGAACAGGCCTTTCTTGATCGGAAACCAGACTTTCAAGTCCTCGACCTCCAACAATGGCGGACCGACGACGTTGTTGGCCGGGTTGCCGCTGGGCTCGGCGGCCAGCAATTCCCGAGTGTACGGATGTTGCGGCGCGCGGAACAACTCTGCGCACGATGCCTGTTCGACGATGCAACCGCGCTGCATGACACATACGCGATGCGCAATTCTTCGCACCAGGTTCAAATCATGGCTGATCAGCAGCAGCGACATGCCCAGGCGCGCCTGCAAATCCTTGAGTAGATCGAGGATTTTCAGCTGTACGGTGACGTCCAGCGCGGTCGTCGGTTCGTCGGCGATCAACAGTTCCGGCTCGTTGGCCAGGGCCATGGCGATCATCACCCGCTGGCGCTGGCCGCCGGACAACTCATGGGGCAAGGCCTTGAGGCGCTTGTGCGGTTCGGGGATGCCGACCAGCTCCAACAGTTCGAGGGAGCGGCGGGTAGCGACTTTGCCGGTCAGGCCTTTATGGATGCCGAGCACTTCATTGATCTGCTTTTCAATGGAGTGCAGCGGGTTCAGGGACGTCATCGGTTCCTGGAAGATCATGGCGATCCGGTTGCCGCGGATGTGGCGGATGGTTTTTTCCTTCAGGCCCAGCATGTCCTGGCCCGCGTACTGGATGGTCCCGGTGGGGTGATGGGCCAGCGGGTAGGGCAGCAGGCGCAGGATCGAGTGGGCGGTGACTGATTTGCCCGAGCCGCTTTCGCCCACCAGGGCCAGGGTTTCGCCACGCTTGATGTCGAAACTGACGCTCTCGACCACCCGCTGGCGGCGTTCGCCGACAATGAACTCCACCGCCAGGTCGCGTACTTCGATCAGGTTGTCCTGGTTCATATCACTTCCTCGGATCGAAGGCATCGCGAGCGGACTCGCCGATGAATACCAGCAGGCTCAGCATGATCGCCAGCACCGCGAAAGCGCTGATGCCCAGCCAGGGTGCCTGGAGGTTGGATTTGCCCTGGGCCACCAATTCGCCCAGGGACGGCGCGCCCGCCGGCAGGCCGAAGCCGAGGAAATCCAGGGCGGTGAGGGTGCCGATGGCGCCCGTGAGGATGAACGGCATGAACGTCATGGTCGAGACCATGGCATTGGGCAGGATGTGGCGGAACATGATCGCGCCGTTCTGCATGCCCAGCGCCCGTGCGGCGCGCACGTATTCCAGGTTGCGCCCGCGCAGGAACTCGGCGCGCACGACGTCGACCAGGCTCATCCAGGAAAACAACAGCATGATGCCCAGCAGCCACCAGAAGTTCGGTTGAACAAAACTGGCGAGGATGATCAGCAGGTACAGCACCGGCAACCCGGACCAGATCTCCAGGAAACGCTGGCCGGCGAGATCCACCCAGCCGCCATAGAAACCCTGCAGGGCACCGGCGATCACGCCGATGATCGAGCTGAGTATCGTCAACGTCAACGCGAACAGCACCGAGATGCGAAAGCCATAGATGACCCGGGCCAGCACATCGCGGCCCTGGTCGTCGGTGCCGAGCCAGTTCACCGAGGAGGGCGGTGCCGGGGCCGGGACTTTCAAGTCGTAGTTGATGCTCTGGTAGCTGAACGGAATAGGCGCCCACAACACCCAGGCGTCCTTGGCCGCCAGCAACTCGCGGATGTACGGGCTCTTGTAGTTGGCCTCCAGCGGGAACTCGCCGCCGAAGGTGGTTTCCGGGTAGCGCTTGAGGGCCGGGAAGTACCAGCCGTTGTCGTAATGCACGACAAGCGGCTTATCGTTGGCAATCAGCTCGGCGCCCAGGCTCAGCACGAACAGCACCAGGAACAGCCACAGCGACCACCAGCCACGCTTGTTGGCCTTGAACAGTTCGAAACGACGGCGATTGAGAGGGGACAGGTTCATCTCAATGCTCCCGGCTTTCGAAATCGATGCGCGGATCGACGAAGGTGTAGGTCAGGTCGCCGATCAGTTTTACCACCAATCCCAGCAGGGTGAAGATGAACAGGGTGCCGAACACCACGGGATAGTCGCGGTTGATGGCGGCTTCGAAACTCATCAGCCCGAGGCCGTCGAGGGAAAAGATCACTTCCACCAGCAGCGAGCCGGTGAAGAAGATCCCGATGAACGCCGAAGGAAAACCGGCAATCACCAACAACATCGCGTTGCGAAACACGTGGCCATACAGCACGCGGCTGCGGGTCAGACCCTTGGCCTTGGCGGTGACCACGTATTGCTTGTTGATTTCGTCCAGGAAGCTGTTCTTGGTCAGCAGGGTCATGGTGGCGAAGTTGCCGATCACCAGGGCGGTCACGGGCAAAGCCAGGTGCCAGAAATAATCGAGTATCTTGCCGCCCAGGGTCAGCTCGTCGAAATTGTTGGACGTCAGCCCCCGCAGTGGAAACCAATCGAAATAACTGCCGCCGGCAAACACCACGATCAGCAGGATGGCGAACAGGAAAGACGGGATCGCGTAGCCGACGATGATGGCCGAGCTGGTCCAGACATCGAAATGACTGCCGTGCCGCGTGGCCTTGGCGATCCCCAGGGGGATCGAGACCAGGTACATGATCAGGGTGCTCCACAGCCCCAACGAGATGGAGACGGGCATCTTTTCCTTGATCAGGTCGATGACCTTGGCGTCACGGAAAAAGCTGTCGCCGAAGTCGAGCCGCGCATAGTTCTTGATCATGATCCACAGGCGTTCCGGGGCCGACTTGTCGAAGCCGTACATGCGCTCGATTTCCTTGACCAGCGCCGGGTCCAGGCCCTGGGCGCCGCGGTAGGAGGAACCGGCCACCGACACCTCGGCTCCGCCGCCGGCAATGCGGCTGGTAGCGCCTTCGAAGCCTTCGAGCTTGGCGATCATCTGCTCCACCGGCCCGCCGGGCGCGGCCTGGATGATGACGAAGTTGATCAGCAAGATGCCGAACAGGGTCGGGATGATCAGCAGCAATCGCCGAAAAATATAGGCCAGCATCTGGTTACTCCACGCTCGCAGGGGCGGCGACTTTCTGCTCGATGACCTGCTTCTCTACTTCATCGGATGGCTTGATCTCCGGCTTGACCCACCAGGTGGTGGTGCCGATGTCATAGGTTGGCGTGACTTTCGGATGGCCGATGTGGTTCCAATAGGCGACGCGCCAGGTCTTGATGTGCCAGTTGGGAATCACGTAGTAGCCCCACTGCAACACTCGGTCGAGCGCCCGGGCATGTGCCACCAGGCTCTTTCGCGAATCGGCGTTGATCAACTGTTCTACCAACTGGTCGACGGCCGGGTCCTTCAGGCCCATGGTGTTGCGGCTGCCAGGCTTGTCCGCCGCGGCGGACATCCAGAATTCGCGCTGTTCATTACCCGGCGAACTGGATTGCGGAAAGCTGCCCACCACCAGGTCGAAATCCCGGGAGCGTACTCGGTTGATGTACTGGGATACGTCGACGCGGCGGATCACCAGTTCGATGCCCAAATCACTCAGGTTGCGCTTGAACGGCAGCAAGACCCGCTCGAAGTCGGTTTGGGCCAGCAGGAACTCGAGCACTACCGGTTTGCCCTGGGCATCGACCATCCTGTCGTCGACGATGCGCCAGCCGGCTTCTTGCAGCAATTGATAGGCCTTGCGCTGTTGGTCGCGGATCATACCGCTGCCGTCGCACATCGGAGCCTGGAAGGCTTCAGTGAAGACCTGCTCGGGAATCTTGCCGCGCAGGGGTTCGAGAATCTTCAGTTCATCTTCGCCAGGCAGGCCGGTGGCGGCCATTTCCGAATTCTCGAAATAGCTGCGGGTACGGGCGTAGGCCCCGTTGAAGAGTTGCTTGTTTGTCCATTCGAAATCGAACAGCAGGCTCAGGGCCTTGCGCACCCGTATATCCTGGAAGACCGGCCGGCGCAGGTTGTAGATAAAGCCTTGCATACCGGTAGGGTTGCCGTTGGGGATCTGCTCCTTGATCAACCGGCCTTCGGTCACGGCAGGGACGTTATAGGCGTTGGCCCAGTTTTTCGCTGTCATTTCCAGCCAGTAATCGAACTGTCCGGCTTTCAACGCTTCGACGGCCACAGTGTTGTCGCGGTAGTAGTCGGTGACCAGCACATCGAAGTTGTAGAAGCCGCGATTGACCGGCAAATCCTTGCCCCAATAATCCTTCACCCGCTCGTAGCGGATCGAGCGACCGGCCTTCACTTCGGCGACCTCGTACGGGCCACTGCCCAAGGGAATTTCAAGGTTGCCCTTGCTGAAGTCCCGGCTGGCCCACCAATGCTTGGGCAATACCGGCAGTTGGCCGAGAATCAACGGCAATTCACGGTTATGGGTGTGCTTGAATTTGAACAGGACCTTGAGCGGGTCTTCGGCGATGACTTCAGCGACGTCATTGTAATAGCCGCGAAACATCGGTGCGCCGTCCTTGGTCAGCGTCTGGAAGCTGAACACCACGTCTTCGGCGCGGACCGGGTGGCCGTCGTTGAAGCGGGCTTCGGGGCGCAGATAGAAGCGCACCCAGCCATTGTCCGGGGCTTTCTCGATTTTCTCCGCGACCAGGCCATATTCGGTGAAGGGCTCGTCCAGGCCTTGCTTGGCCAACGTGTCGTAGATCAGGCCGATGTCGTCGGCCGGCACGCCTTTGCTGATGAACGGGTTGAGGCTGTCGAAGCCGCCAAACCCGCCTTGGCGAAATACCCCTCCCTTGGGGGCCTCGGGGTTCACATAATCGAAATGCTTGAAATCGGCCGGGTATTTCGGCGGCTCGTTGTACAGGGTCACGGCATGCTGCGGCGCGGCGCAGGCCAGCCCGGCGAACAACAGGCTGCCGGCCTGCAGGAGCAGGGCGCGTATAGGCTTCATTGATCCTTCTCCGAAGATTTCAGCCACCAGGCGCTCAAGCCCAGGGTATAGGGCGGCGTAGTGACAAAGGCGAACCGGTTGCGGTACGCCAGGCGATGATAATTGATATACCAGTTGGGAATGCAGTAATGCTGCCATAGCAACACACGGTCCAGGGCTTTGCCAGCGGCGACCTGTTCATCGCGGGTCTGGGCGGCGAGCAGTTTTTCCAGCAGATGGTCGACCACCGGGTTGGCGATCCCTGCGTAATTCTTGCTGCCCTTGATCCCGACCTGGCTGGAGTGAAAATACTGCCATTGCTCAAGGCCTGGGCTGAGCGTCTGGCTCAGGGTCAGCAGGATCATGTCGAAGTCGAACTGGTCCAGGCGCTGTTTGTACTGGGCGCGGTCCACCGTGCGCAGACGGGCCTGGACGCCGATGCTGGCGAGGTTTTCGACATAGGGCTGCAGGATGCGCTCCAGGTTCGGATTCACCAGCAGGATCTCGAAGCGCAAGGGTTGACCGTCGGCGTTCAGCAGGTGCTGGCCATGGAGGGTCCAGCCGGCTTCCTTCAGCAGGCCCAAGGTTCTGCGCAGGGTTTCCCGTGGAACGCCGCGACCGTCGGTTTCGGGCAGGCTGAAGGGCTCGGTCAGCAATCGGGGCGGCAGTTGTTCGCGATAAGGTTTAAGCAGCAGCCATTCGTGGCCGACAGGCAGGCCAGTGGCAGAGAATTCGCTGTTGGGGTAATAACTGAGGGTTCGTTTGTAGGCACCGCTGAACAGCGTGCGGTTGGTCCACTCGAAATCGAACATCAACCCCAGGGCTTCACGAACCTTGATCTCGGCGAACGTGGCACGCCGGGTATTCATGAACAGGCCCTGGGTCTGGGTCGGAATCCGGTGGGGAATCTGCGCCTTGATCACATCGCCACGGTTCACCGCCGGGAAGTTATAGCCGTTGGCCCAGTTCTTGGCCTGATGCTCGATGTAGATATCGAACTCGCCGGCCTTGAAGGCTTCGAAGGCGACGTCGCTGTCACGGTAGAACTCCACGTTCATTCGGTCGACGTTGTACCTGCCGCGATTGACTGGCAGGTCCTTGCCCCAGTAATCATTGACTCGCTCGAACACCAACTGGCGACCTGGCTGCACTTTGGTGATGCGGTAAGGGCCGCTGCCCAGTGGCGGTTCGAAGGTGGTGGCCTTGAAATCGCGGTCTTTCCAGTAATGCTGCGGCAAAACTGGCAGTTCGCCCAAGCGCAGGATCAGCAAGGGGTTGCCGGAGCGCTTGAACACGAAACGGATCTTCAGCGGGCTGAGGACGTCGACCCGCAGCACTTCCTGCAGGTTGGTCCGGTATTGCGGGTGGCCATCCTTGAGTAAAGTCCGGTAGGAGAACGCGACGTCATAGGCGGTGATCGGCACGCCATCATGGAAGCGCGCTTCGGGCCGCAGGTTGAACACCACCCAACTGCGGTCCTCGCTGTACTCCACCGACTGGGCGATCAGGCCGTAGCTTGAGGTGGGCTCATCCCCGGACGGCGCGTATTGACCCGTGCCGACCATCAGCGGCTCGTTCAGCTCATTGATGCCGTATTGCAGGAAATTCGCCGTGGAAACCGGGCTGCTGCCCTTGAAGGTGTAGGGGTTCAGTGTGTCGAACGTGCCGAATGCCATGACCCGCAAGGTACCGCCCTTGGGCGCTTGCGGGTTGACCCAGTCGAAGTGGGTGAATCGGGCCGGGTACTTGAGCGTGCCGAACTGGGCATAGCCATGGCTTTCGCTGATGGTGGCGTTGGCGGCAGGGCTCGATGCCAGGCTGATCAGGAGCAGGAGGAGGGGACGTATCAAGTCTGGGATCCGATCCAGGCGGCTTGGGCTTTTATGGCCTGTACAGTAACAGCTTGTATCGACGGGAAAAAGGCGGGGGCGAAGCTGTTGGATTAGTTGAACTGGGGCAAGAGCGCTTTTGTGGCGAGGGAGCTTGCTCCCTCGCCACATGGAACCCATCTGTCAATGGGGGGAATAGACCGTCAGCATCTGCCCAGGCTTGAGCGCCTTGCCCATGCGCGGATTCCAGCGCTTGAGGTGTTGCATTTCAACATTGAAGCGCTTGGCGACGACGTACAGCGAGTCGCCCTGCTTGACCTTGTATTGGGTCTGCTTCTTTTGCTCCTTGCCCTTGGCGGCCACGACGGTGTTGATTCGCTTGCCGCTCGCCTTGCTGGCCTTGACGTCCCGCATCACCAGGGTCTGACCAACCTTGAGCTTGTTGCCGCTGAGTTTGTTCCAGCGTTGCAGGTCCTTGGTCTGGACATTGTTGGCCTTGGCTATCCGGGCCAGGTTGTCGCCGCGCTTGACACGGTAGGTGCGCCTGGCCCCTTCCACTTCGCCGTCGTCGGCGGTTTCGAAAACCGGCTTGAGCGAGCGGGGACTGATCAGTTCTTCCGGGCGCATGGTCGAGAGGCTGGCGGTCAGCAGCTGAGCCTTGGACGTCGGGACCAGCAAGTGCTGCGGGCCATCGATGGTGGTGCGCTGCTTGAATGCCGGGTTGAGCTGGAACAGCTCGTCCTCGTCGATGTTCGCCACCGCCGCAACCTTCGACAGGTCCATGCGCTGGTTGATTTCGACAACCTGGAAGTACGGTTCGTTGGCGATCGGGTTGAGGTTCACGCCATAGGCCTCGGGAGCCAGGACGACCTGGGAAAGCGCCAGCAGTTTCGGCACATAGGCCTGGGTTTCGCTGGGCAGCGGCAGGTTCCAGTAGTCGGTGGGCAGGCCAAGCTTCTCGTTGCGTTCGATGGCGCGGCTGACCGTGCCTTCACCGGCGTTATAGGCCGCCAGCGCCAGCAGCCAGTCGCCGTTGAACATGTCATGCAGGCGCGTCAGGTAATCCATCGCGGCCGTGGTGGACGCGGTAATGTCTCGACGGCCGTCGTAGAAACGGGTCTGGCGCAGGTTGAAATAGCGCCCGGTGGAGGGGATGAACTGCCACAATCCCACCGCGTTGGCCCGGGAATAGGCCATCGGGTTGTAGGCGCTTTCGATTACCGGCAACAGCGCCAGCTCAAGCGGCATGTTGCGTTCTTCCAGGCGCTCGACGATGTAATGGATATATAAGCTGCCGCGCTCGCCGGCGTTCTCCAGGAACGATGGGTTGCTGGCGAACCACAGGCGCTGCTGCTCGATGCGCGGGTTTACGCCGGCGGTTTCCTGGAGCTGGAAGCCCTGGCGCATGCGTTCCCACACGTCCTGGGGCACTTGGGGGGCGGGCTTTTCCGTGAGCCATACGGGCTTTTGCTTGGCTCGCGCAGCGACATTCGGCTTATGCGCAGCATCGTTCTGTGGCACATGGCCGGTGCTCTGACAGCCCGCCAGCGTGGCGGACACAGCCACCGCGATGGCCTGGGCCAAGCGGGTCAGTGTGTCTGACTGGACGGACCTGCGAGTAGATGACGACATTGGCTGGAAGTAAGTTCCGGGCAAAAATGTCGGCCGATTCTAGGAAGCGCACCCCAACAGGTCAACCATTCAGAATTTTTGTATCAATCGGTAGCCGCCTTAGAACTTATCTTTCCAGGCCCTCAAGGCCGCAAAAACCTCACTCGGCGTCTGGTTTCGCTGGCCGTTCCGTTCGTCTGCTTTTTGTTTAACGGATGTTTCAGTCGTGCGCAAAAATGGATTGGTGAGTTTTTCCAGCGCCAGGGTCGAAGGCAGCGTGATGACTCCCTGGCTGCGCTGCTGGGTGACTTTCTCCAGGCGGGCGACAACGTCCGGATTGGTCGGCTCGACGGCGGCGGCGAATTTCAGATTGCTCAAAGTATATTCATGGGTGCAGTAGACAAGCGTATCTTCGGGAAGCGCGGCGAGTCGGCCCAGCGAATGGTGCATCTGTTCGGGCGTGCCCTCGAAGAGCCGGCCGCAACCGGCAGCGAACAACGTGTCGCCGCAGAACAACAGGCCACGGTGGTAGTAGGCGATATGCCCCAGCGTATGACCGGGGACGGCATGGACATCGAAATCCAGGCCCAGCACGTTGACTTTCGCATTGTCGCCCAGGGCGATGTCACGCGCCGGGATGTTTTCGCTGGCCGGGCCGTAGACGGTGGCGCGGGTCGCGCTTTTCAGCGCGGCGACACCGCCGACATGGTCATTGTGATGGTGAGTGACGAGGATGTCGGTCAAGACCCAGCCCGGATGGGCATCGAGCCAGTGCTGCACCGGCGCGGCGTCGCCTGGGTCGACCACGGCGCAGCGCTGCGTCGAGTGATCTTGTAACAACCAGATGTAGTTATCGGTAAACGCGGGCAGGGCAGTGATCTGTATCATCGTGGAATTCGCCAAGCTCAAAACAAAGGCGCATCTTAGAACTTCCTGGCGCGTTGGAGAATGCAATGACCGATGAAGCGTTCGCTCAGGCCGATCCTGACTGGCTGGCATTGATCAGCTCCGCCCGAGAGTGGCTGTCCGGCCCTGTAGGGCAATTTCTGCTGGAAGAAGAGCGGCGCATGCTCGAAGAGGAGCTGGGCCGGTTCTTTGGCGGCTACCTGGTGCATTACGGTCCGTCGGCGCAAACACCGCCGTCGGCTCTCCAGGTCCAGCGCAATGTGCGCCTGGGGGCGCCATTGCCGGGCGTCGAAATCGTTTGCGAGGAGCAGGCCTGGCCGTTGAGCGAGCATGCCGCGGATGTGGTGGTGATGCAGCACGGGCTGGATTTCTGCCTGTCGCCCCATGGGTTGCTCCGTGAGGCCGCCAGCAGTGTGCGGCCCGGCGGGCATCTGTTGATCATCGGCATCAATCCCTGGAGCAGTTGGGGGTTGCGTCATGTGTTCGCCAGCGACGCATTGCGTCAGGCCCGTTGCATTTCGGCTTCGCGGGTCGGCGACTGGCTCAACCTGCTGGGCTTCGCGCTGGAGAAACGCCGCTTCGGGTGCTATCGTCCGCCGCTTGCGTCGCCCAAGTGGCAGGCCCGATTGGCCGGCTGGGAGCGCAAGGCGGGTGCCTGGCAATTGTCCGGCGGCGGCTTCTATTTATTGGTGGCGCGCAAGATCGCTGTCGGGCTGCGCCCGGTGCGTCAGGTGCGACGCGAGCCGATGGGCAAGCTGATTCCCTTGCCGATGGCCAAGGTCAATCGACGTCACATCGAGCCGTAAGCCTTTTTCTGATGGTTCTGGCCGTATCTGGCTCCGGGCGCTGATCGGTCCCGGACGGCGGCCTTTGTTTTTTTTTGGATTGATTGGCATGAGCGATAGCGTAGAACTCTTCACTGATGGCGCCTGCAAGGGCAACCCTGGCCCGGGTGGTTGGGGTGCGTTGCTGGTGTGCAAGGGCGTGGAAAAGGAGCTCTGGGGCGGTGAAGCCAATACCACCAATAACCGCATGGAGCTGATGGGGGCCATTCGCGGCCTGGAAGAGCTCAAGCGCCCTTGCGATGTGCTGCTGGTGACCGACTCGCAGTATGTGATGAAAGGCATCAACGAGTGGATGGCGAACTGGAAGAAGCGCGGCTGGAAGACGGCTGCAAAGGAACCGGTCAAGAATGCCGACCTTTGGAAACTGCTGGACGAGCAGGTCAATCGCCACAACGTCACCTGGAAATGGGTGCGTGGGCACATCGGCCACCATGGCAACGAACGGGCCGACCAGTTGGCCAACCGGGGCGTGGATGAGGTGCGCGGATATAAGCAGGCTTGATCCTGACCTCGTCAGGATGCGGTATGGGCGTGTTACCATCCGCGCTTTTGCAAGACTGCCCGTTGAGAGCTGAACACTGATGGCCAACAGATCTGTAGTACTGGATACCGAAACCACCGGCATGCCGGTGACCGACGGTCACCGGATTATTGAAATCGGCTGTGTCGAACTGATCGGCCGGCGCCTGACCGGTCGTCATTTCCACGTTTATCTGCAACCGGACCGCGAAAGTGACGAGGGCGCCATCGGCGTGCACGGCATCACCAATGAATTCCTGGTGGGCAAGCCGCGTTTCGCCGAGGTGGCCGATGAATTCTTCGAATTCATCCAGGGCGCGCAGCTGATTATTCACAACGCTGCGTTCGACGTCGGGTTCATCAACAATGAGTTCGCCCTGCTGGGCCAGCAGGATCGCGCCGATATCACTCGGCATTGCACCATTCTCGACACCTTGATGATGGCCCGGGAACGGCATCCTGGGCAGCGCAACAGCCTCGACGCCTTGTGCAAGCGATACGGCGTCGACAACTCCGGTCGTGAATTGCACGGCGCCTTGCTCGACTCCGAGATCCTCGCCGACGTCTACCTGACCATGACCGGCGGGCAAACCAGCCTGTCACTGGCCGGCAATGCCTCGGACGGCAACGGGACCGGTGAAGGCTCGGGCAACCAGGCTACGGAAATTCGTCGCTTGCCGGCGGACCGCAAACCTGCACGGATCATCCGCGCCAGCGAGAACGACCTGGCCGAGCATGCCGCGCGTCTGGAAGCGATCGCCAAGTCCGCCGGTGCCCCGGCATTGTGGACGCAACTGGTTGAGGCGCAGGCTGCCGCGAACTGAAACATAACCCTGTGGGAGCGATCATTTCTCGCGACAATCGCCAGTACCTTCTAACCTGAAGTAAGGCAGGCCATGGATACCCGCTTGATGTGTGAAGATTCGAGAGGCAAGGGCAATGGATGGCACTGTGCCGTTGATTGCCTCAAGGAATGAGGACCTTTCCCAGTATGCAACCGGTCACGAATCCCAAGCATCCCGGCCTGTCGGTACGCGTCGTCGACGACGGTTTCGCCGCGTACGTCTGGGGCAGCGATTTCAGTTTTGAGGTCAGCGCCTACGGTACGCCGCAGATCGGTCGACCGGTGAGCCAATGGCCAGTCACGCCGATCGTTCCCTACCGCAAATGCTACGGCATCGATCCTGAAGAATTCAGCAGTTTCCGCGATGCTCCCGACAGCGAAATCTTCATGGCCTACCTGGACGACCAGCCGGTGGGACATTTGGTGGTCAGTACCAATTGGAATGGCTATGCCCATATCGACGAGTTGGCGGTGCATGCCCCGGCGCGTCGTCATGGTGTGGCCAAGGCGTTGCTCGATGTGGCCCAGTTCTGGAGTCGCAAGAAAAAACTGCCCGGCATCATGCTGGAAACCCAGAACAACAACCTGGGTGCGTGCCGGCTCTATGAACGTTGCGGCTATGTACTCGGCGGGGTCGACCACTTGCGCTATCGCGGCATCGATCGGCACACCGCCGAGGTGGCGCTGTTCTGGTACCGGTTATTCGATGATCCGCTGGGCATGACGATCAGTGGTTCAGCAACGCCTCGGCTTGTTCCTTGATCCGTTCCAGCAGTGCTTGGACCGTCGGCGAAGGCTCTGCACCGTTCAGGCTCAGCGCGTAGAGGCAGATGGGAACGGCCGGCGACACGGGGCAGATGTCCAGGCCGCTGCCCTTGGCGCCCGAGGCGGTGAACGGGTCGACAATGGCAAGGCCTTCGCCGGCTTCGACCATCGCGCGCATCATCTGGTGCGTCTGCACGCGGATCTGGATCACCGGCGCGGGGCGCAGCGCCGCAAGCTTGTGATCGAATACCGGGCTCAGCGGGTCGTGACCATCAAGCCCCACCAGCGACTGGCCTGCCAGGTCTTGAAGCGAAATGTATTTTTGTCGCGGTTGCAGCCAGCCATGGGGTGCCAGCAATTGCAGTTTGCCTTGGGCGATCGTCTGGCAGCGGATGTCCGGGTGTTCCGGATCGTGCAAGCTCAGGCCCAGGTCGCTTTCACGCAGCAACAGGCTCTTGACGATATTGCGGGTCGGCTCGCTGAGCAGGGTGCAAGGCGCGTCCGGGTGGCGCCGACGCAGGGCGGCGATGCCCAGGGGCAAAAGCTGTTGCGCCAGCGGCGGGGTACAGATGATGCGCAGGGGCGGGGCATGATGATGTTTCAGGCTGCTGGCCAGCCGCTGGATCGGTTCGAGGGTGTCGTAAAGCCGCGTGATGCCATCGCGCAACTCCAGGGTCTCGCGGGTGGCCTGCAGCCGTCCGCGCACGCTGGCGAACAGCATGAAGCCGAGCTGGGCCTCCGCATCCCGCAGGATCGACTCGACCTCGGCGACCGATAATTGCAGCCATTCGGCCGCGGTGCCAAGGTGGCCGGTCTGCAGCAGCGCCTGGATCACTTCGATGTGGCGTAAACGCATGCAAGAAGTCCGTATTAGGCAGGTAAGCCATTGAGTGGCTGAATCCTAACCCAATTACGGGTACGACTTCTGCTCATGAAACCAGGTTACAGCGCTATTTGCGGTTCGGGTTCGCGGATCAGTTCGATGCCGGACTGCACCAAGAGGAATTTTTCCTCGTCCAGTTTGCTGACTCGGTCGCCAATGGCCAGCTTATAGGTGATGACATCCTTGCCACTGCCGTCCAGGGACGGGTCTGATTCTTGGAATTCATGCACTGAATAGACGCGACCTTCAGCGTCTCGTGCATGAAACTGTCCGACAAGTACTGCTGCCATTGCTTAGAACCTCTGGAAATAGATCACTCGATTTGCGGTGCTGTAGACCTTGGTCGAGCGCGGTAAGTTTTCCTACAAGAAAAAAATAGTCCGGTTGGCCGGTTTTCGACATTCCATTGGTCCAATTGTCGTGCCGATCATCTATAACTACAGGCTTCCTTTGAGCCGACAGTCGAGAACCCCCTCATGAGTGATGTGTACAACGTTGCGGTTTTAGTGGGCAGCCTTCGCAAGGCGTCGATCAACCGCAAGATCGCCCTTGCGCTGGCTGACCTGGCCGCGTCCAACCTGAAACTTGAAATTGTCGAAATTGGTGATTTGCCCCTTTATAACGAGGACATCGACGTCTCGCCACCCGCCGCCTACACGGCGTTTCGCCAGAAAGTAGGCGCCGCCGACGCGCTGCTGTTCGTGACCCCTGAATACAACCGCTCGGTGCCGGCACCCCTGAAAAACGCCATCGACGTCGGCTCGCGCCCTTACGGCCAAAGTTGCCTGAGCGGCAAACCGGGTGGGGTGATCAGCGCATCGCCGGGTGCGATGGGTGGTTTCGGCGCCAACCATCATCTGCGCCAGTCACTGGTGTTTCTCGACGTGCCGTGCATGCAGCAACCGGAGGCCTATCTGAGCGGTGCCGGGACCGCGTTCGACGAGGCGGGCAACCTGGCGGATTCGGTCAGGCCTTTCTTGCAGAAATTCATCGATGCCTATGGCAAATGGGTGGAGCAGCACAAGAAAGTCTGACACCACCGCAGATCCCGTGGCGAGGGAGCTTGCTCCCCTTGGGCCGCTAAGCGGCCCCCCACAATCTGCGTCGCAGCCCAGAAATCGGACCTGCTGCGCAGTTCAGTGGGAGCAATCTCTCTCGCCACAAATTATTGCGTGGCCGTTGTTTCTTGTTTTCAACCCTCTCTTTTCCAGGCTGTTACGCATGCTCGTCGCTTCGTTGATTTTCCTGCTGACCATCATCCTGGTGATCTGGCAACCCAAAGGCTTGGGCGTCGGCTGGAGCGCCACGCTCGGCGCGGTGCTGGCGTTGCTGAGCGGGGCGGTGCACGTCAGTGACATTGCGGTGGTCTGGCAGATCATCTGGAATGCCACCGGCACGTTTGTCGCGCTGATCATCATCAGCCTGCTGCTGGACGAGGCCGGTTTCTTCGCCTGGGCGGCCCTGCATGTGGCCCGTTGGGGACGGGGCAGCGGGCGCAAGCTGTTCGCCTTTATGGTGTTGCTTGGCGCCCTGGTGTCGGCGCTGTTCGCCAATGATGGGGCGGCGCTGATCTTGACGCCCATTGTGATTTCGATGCTGCTGGCCCTGCGGTTCTCGCCCGCGGCGACCTTGGCGTTCGTGATGGGCGCCGGTTTCATCGCCGATACCGCCAGCCTGCCATTGGTGGTGTCCAACCTGGTAAACATCGTCTCGGCGGATTTCTTCGGCATTGGTTTCAACCGCTACGCGTCGGTCATGGTGCCGGTGAACCTGGTCAGCGTGGCGGCCAGCCTGGCGATACTGATGTGGGTGTTTCGTCGCGACATTCCGCGGGACTACAACCCCGGGCAACTGGACGATCCGGCAGCCGCAGTCCACGACAAGGCGACGTTTTATGCCGGCTGGGCAGTGTTGGCGATCCTCTTGTTGGGCTGCTTTGCCCTGGAGCCGCTGGGGATTCCCATCAGCTTGATCTCGGCGGCCTGCGCTGCGCTGCTGCTGGCCGTGGCGGCCCGCGGCCACAAGATCTCCACCCGCAAGGCGATGAAGGAAGCGCCCTGGCAGATCGTGATTTTTTCCCTCGGGATGTATTTGGTGGTCTATGGCCTGCGCAATGCCGGCATGACAGGCTACTTGGCCCATTGGCTTGACGGTTTCGCCGGTTATGGTGTGTGGGGCGCGGCCATGGGCACGGGGCTGTTGACTGCGCTGCTGTCCTCATTGATGAACAACCTGCCAACGGTGTTGGTCGGCGCCTTGTCCATCGACGCCAGCCAGGCTGCCGGGGTGGTGAAGGAGGCGATGATCTACGCCAACGTCATCGGCAGCGACCTGGGCCCGAAAATTACCCCGATCGGCAGCCTGGCAACCTTGCTCTGGTTGCATGTGCTGGCACGCAAGGATATTCGCATCGGCTGGGGCTATTACTTCAAGGTCGGGATCGTCTTGACGGTGCCGGTGTTGCTGGTGACGTTGGCGGCGTTGGCTGTTCGCTTGTCCATCTAGATCGGAGCGACCCCTTCGCGAGCAGGCGCTGTGGGCCTGCTCGCGAAGACAGAGTCCAGACACAGCACGACTCAATCACTGCCCGGCACATCTGGCCAAAGATCCGCCACCAGGAATGCGCGCTCGGCTTCCTCCCATTGGCCCTCGGCATTCTCCGTCAGGCGCACCATCAGTTGCGCCGGCGCCGTCGGGTCGAGGGCGGTTCGCCAGGCGTCCAGTTGCGCGGCAGCCCAGACCTGGTCCGGCGGGTAATGGGCCGGGGCCAGCCAGGCGGCGCGGGGCAGGGGCTGCCAACGGCCCGGTGGGCGCTGGGCGACGAATCCAGGCCAGTCCCGCTGGTGCAGCCAACGGCCGCGCAGATGCTTGGGGTGGGCGCCGCTCGGCGGTTCGGCTTCGCCCGGCCAGGGGTAGAGCAAGTAGCCGCCGAGCCAAAGGTGTGAGCGAAACGATGCGATCCCCAGCGCCGCCAGGGCCTCGCGACTTTCCGGGCGTGCTGAAATCGGCAGTTGGTGTTCGCGAAGGTGCGCCAGCTTTCGATCGAGCCGGTCATGGCAGCCAGGGCCGAGCCATTGCGCGGTGTCGTGCCCATTGCCCTGTTGCGGGCCGAGGTACAGCTTGATCGCCAGTTCCAAGTGATGAACACCTTCACCATCACGCAGCAGCAGGTCCAGTTCCCCCAGCGTATGACCCTCGCGACGGATTGGCAGGTTCGCCGCCATCAATTCGATGCCCGGTGCGTGTTCCACGGCAAACTGCCACAACCTTTCGTAATACAGGCCCAGGCGCCGCGTCCGTCCTTGGGACAGGCAGTGCAGCAGCGGGTAGCTGTCATGGTCGAGCTGGCGCAGCCAGTGTTCCAACCGATGGGGCTGCTGCACCCAGTCGCTGCCCGCCAGCGGGTGACGCTGGGGCCAGGGCGTGTCGATGAGCATCGGCGGGGCGACGATCGCCCACGCCAGGTCCCGCACTTCGGGATGGCGCAGGCGGCGGGGCAGGTCCAGCAATTCAGGAAACAGGATCATCTTGCGAGCATAGCCGCTGCGCTGGAGGCTTAAAGAATTTTGTCTACGGCGCGCTTTCGCCCATAATCGGGTTTTTCGCCCGTCGCAGACCCTCGCAGGAGCCCCATGGAGCAATTTCGCAATATCGGCATCATCGGTCGCCTGGGCAGTTCACAGGTACTGGACACCGTTCGCCGCCTCAAGCGCTTCCTCCTGGAGCGGCACCTGCATGTCATTCTCGAAGACACCATCGCCGAAGTGTTGCCGGGCCATGGGCTGCAGACGTCGTCGCGCAAGATGCTCGGCGAAGTCTGCGACATGGTGATCGTGGTCGGCGGTGACGGCAGCCTGCTGGGCGCCGCCCGGGCCTTGGCGCGCCACAACATCCCGGTTTTGGGGATCAACCGGGGCAGCCTCGGTTTCCTGACGGATATCCGCCCCGACGAGCTGGAGGTCAAGGTCGCCGAGGTGCTGGACGGCCATTATTTGGTGGAAAACCGCTTCCTGCTGCAAGCCGAGGTTCGCCGTCACGCCGAGGCCATCGGCCAGGGCGATGCCCTCAACGACGTGGTGCTGCACCCTGGCAAGTCCACGCGCATGATCGAATTCGAGTTGTACATCGACGGCCAGTTTGTCTGCAGCCAGAAGGCCGACGGCCTGATCGTCGCCACGCCCACCGGTTCCACTGCCTATGCGCTGTCGGCCGGCGGCCCGATCATGCACCCCAAGCTCGACGCTATTGTGATTGTGCCCATGTACCCCCATACCTTGTCTGGGCGACCCATCGTGGTCGATGGCAACAGCGAGCTGAAAATCGTCGTGTCCAAGGATATGCAGATCTACCCGCAAGTGTCGTGTGACGGCCAGAACCATTTCACCTGCGCGCCGGGTGACACCATCACCGTCAGCAAAAAAGCGCAAAAGCTGCGCCTGATCCATCCGCTGGATCACAATTACTACGAAGTCTGCCGGACCAAGCTCGGCTGGGGCAGTCGTCTGGGGGGTGGAGGCGACTGATGCTCGATCCTGCGCGCAGTTACGATCTGATCGGTGACGTGCACGGATGCGCCCTGACCCTGGAACACCTGCTGGACCGACTCGGTTACCACAAGCAGGGCGGGGTCTGGCGGCATCCGTCGCGCATGGCCGTGTTCCTGGGGGACATCATCGACCGTGGCCCGCGGATCCGCGAGGCGCTGCACATCGTCCATGACATGGTCGTAGCCGGTCAGGCGCTGTGCATCATGGGCAACCACGAATTCAACGCCTTGGGCTGGAGCACACCGGCATTGCCCGGCAGCGGCCAGCGCTACGTGCGTGAACACACGCCGCGCCATGCTCGCCTGCTCCACGAGACCCTGACCCAGTTCGACCAGCACCCTGGCGACTGGCATGATTTCCTCAAGTGGTTCTATGAGCTGCCGCTGTTTGTCGACGCCGGTCGCTTCCGGGTCGTGCATGCCTGCTGGGACGCCGGCCTGATCGAGCCGCTACGGGGCTTGTTCCCGAATGGCTGCGTCGATGAGCATTTTCTCCAGGCGTCGGCCGAATCCGGCAGTTTCGCCTGTACGGTTTTCGACCGCCTGCTGCGCGGCACGGACATGCGCTTGCCCCATGGCATGACGCTGACGGGCGGCGATGGCCTGACGCGGGCGTTCTTTCGCACCAAGTTCTGGGAAGACAACCCGCAGACCTACGGCGATATCGTCTTCCAGCCCGATGCGTTGCCGGAGCCGGTGGCACGCACGCCATTGACGCCGGGTGAGAAAAACAACCTCCTGCGTTACGGCGTCGATGAACCGATGCTGTTCGTCGGTCACTATTGGCGCAGCGGCAAGCCCGCGCCGATTCGCTCGAACCTGGCGTGCCTGGACTACAGCGCGGTGCTCTATGGCAAGCTCGTTGCGTATCGCCTCGACCAGGAAACCCGCCTGGATCCGCACAAGTTCGTCTGGGTCGATGTCGAGCGGCCGGAGGTGGTGAAATGAGCGTCGTCGCGGTTCTGCGCCTGCCCCTGGCGGTGGACCTGAGCGGTTTCGTCAAGCTGCTGCAACGCATGCAGGTTCCCCATCGTGTCAGCGAGGAGGCGGGCGAGCAGGTGCTCTGGGTGCCGAATGACATCAGCGAGGACGTGCGCTCGCTGTACGCGCGGTTCCCCGCTGGCGATCCTGAACAGCAGCTGGAATTGCCGGAAATCGGCAGGACCGCCCGGCGTCCCGGTTTTGTCCAGCAACTGACCCGCAGCCCGGTGACGGCCCTGGTGCTGTTGCTGAGCCTGGTCGTCAGCGCCGTGACTCTGCTCGGGGATAATCTTGAAACCCTGCGCTGGTTGACCTTCCTCGAATTTCGCGTGGTCGGCGAATACATCCAGTTCACCCCGCTGGCCGATAGCCTGGGGGCGGGGCAGTGGTGGCGCCTGGTGACGCCGATGCTGATTCACTTCGGCTTCCTGCACATCGCCATGAATGGCATGTGGTATTGGGAGCTGGGGCGGCGAATCGAAGCGCGCCAGGGCGGCATCAATCTGTTGGGGCTGACGCTGCTGTTCAGCCTCGTTTCCAATTTCGCCCAGTATTTTTTCAGTGGCCCGACGCTGTTCGGCGGGTTGTCGGGGGTGTTGTACGGCCTGCTGGGCCATTGCTGGATCTACCAACTGCTCGCACCGAACCCGGCCTATCATCTGCCCCGAGGGGTGCTGGTGATGATGCTGGTGTGGTTGCTGCTGTGCCTGTCCGGCCTGGTTTCGCTGATCGGTTTTGGTGAAATCGCCAACGCGGCCCACGTCGGCGGGCTGCTCGTCGGCTGCTTCACGGGGTTGTTGGGCGGGCTGTTCGCTCGCCGTAAAATGGCCCCCTGACCGGCGCCTGTGTCTTTTGAGAATGCGCGACTGCGCGGAGAACCCATGTCTTCCTTCAACGAAATGATCCAGAACATCACCCCCGACATCTACCGCAGCCTGAAGCTGGCCGTGGAAATCGGTAAATGGGCCGATGGCAACAAACTCACCGCCGAGCAGCGTGAGCTGTCCTTGCAGGCGATGATCGCCTGGGAAATCCAGAACCTGCCCGAAGAAGAGCGCACCGGTTACATGGGCCCGCAAGAGTGCCAGTCGAAAGCCACCGAAGTGCCGAATATCCTGTTCAAGTCGGACGCCATCCATTGATCGAGATTGGCCGCGGTGCAATCAGCAAGATGTCGGCACGCCTGGACGGGCCGACCGTTCAATACGCCTTTCGCCTGGGCGACGTCGAGGTGCCGGTCAACCCGTTGATCGGCAGCACGATTCGCCTGGAATACCTCGGTGCGATCCATTGCACCCATTGCGGACGCCGGACCAAGACCAGCTTCAGCCAGGGCTATTGCTACCCGTGCATGACCAAGCTGGCCCAATGCGACCTGTGCATCATGAGCCCCGAGCGTTGCCACTTCGACGCCGGAACCTGCCGTGATCCGGCCTGGGGCGAGCAGTTCTGCATGACCGATCACGTGGTCTACCTGGCCAATTCCTCAGGCGTGAAAGTCGGCATCACCCGCGCCACGCAACTGCCGACCCGCTGGCTGGACCAGGGCGCCAGCCAGGCGCTGCCGATCCTGCGCGTCGCGACCCGCCAGCAATCGGGCTTCGTCGAAGACCTGTTCCGCAGCCAGGTGGCCGACAAGACCAACTGGCGCGCCTTGCTCAAGGGCGACGCAGCGGCGGTGGACTTGCCCGCCATCCGTGATTCGCTCTTCGAAAGCTGCGCCCAGGGCTTGCAGGGGCTTCAGGAACGATTCGGCCTGCAAGCGATCCAGACCATAGCGGACGTCGAACCCATCGAGATCCGTTATCCGGTGGAGCAATACCCGGCCAAGATCGTCAGTTTCAACCTGGACAAGAACCCGATCGCCGAAGGCACGCTGCTGGGAATCAAGGGCCAATACCTGATTTTCGACACTGGCGTGATCAATATTCGTAAATACACGGCTTACCAGCTCGCCGTGCATCAGTAGAAGGATTCGACCCATGCGCACCGAACAACCGAAGATGATCTACCTGAAGGACTATCAGGCCCCCGAATACCTGATCGACGAGACGCACCTGACCTTCGAGTTGTTCGAGGACCACAGCCTGGTCCATGCGCAACTGGTGATGCGCCGTAACCCCGAGCGCGGCGCCGGTCTGCCGCCGCTGGTGCTCGATGGCCAGCAGTTGGAGTTGCTGTCGATCAAGCTTGACGACGCCGACCTGGGGCAGGGCGAGTTTCAACTGGATGACAGCCACCTGACCTTGCAACCCAAGGCCCAGGCGTTCACGGTCGACACCACGGTGCGTATCCACCCGGAAACCAATACTGCCCTGGAAGGCCTGTACAAATCCGGCAGCATGTTCTGCACCCAGTGCGAGGCCGAAGGGTTCCGCAAGATCACTTATTACCTCGACCGCCCGGACGTGATGAGCAAGTTCACCACCACCGTGGTGGCCGAGCAGCACAGCTATCCGGTGCTGTTGTCCAACGGCAACCCGATTGCCAGCGGCCCTGGCGAAGACGGGCGGCACTGGGCGACCTGGGAAGACCCGTTCAAGAAACCCGCCTACCTGTTTGCCCTGGTGGCCGGTGACTTGTGGTGCGTCGAAGACACTTTCACCACCATGACCGAGCGCACCGTGGCGCTGCGCATCTACGTCGAGCCGGAAAACATCGACAAATGCCAGCACGCGATGACCAGTCTGAAGAAGTCCATGCGCTGGGACGAAGAAGTGTATGGCCGTGAATACGACCTCGACATCTTCATGATTGTCGCGGTCAACGACTTCAACATGGGCGCCATGGAGAACAAGGGCCTCAACATCTTCAACTCCAGCGCCGTGCTGGCCCGTGCCGAAACCGCCACCGACGCCGCGCACCAGCGGGTCGAGGCGATCGTTGCCCACGAATACTTCCATAACTGGTCGGGCAATCGCGTGACCTGCCGCGACTGGTTCCAGTTGTCGCTCAAGGAAGGCTTCACCGTATTCCGCGACGCCTGCTTCTCGGCCGACATGAACTCGGCCACCGTCAAGCGCATCCAGGATGTCGCGTACCTGCGTACCCACCAGTTCGCCGAAGACGCCGGCCCGATGGCCCACCCGGTTCGCCCGGACAGCTTCATCGAAATCTCCAACTTCTACACCCTGACCGTGTACGAAAAGGGCTCGGAAGTGGTTGGCATGATCCACACCCTGTTGGGTGCCGATGGCTTCCGCAAGGGCAGCGACCTGTATTTCGAGCGTCACGACGGTCAGGCCGTGACCTGCGACGATTTCATCAAGGCCATGGAAGATGCCAACGGCGTCGACCTGAGCCAGTTCAAGCGCTGGTACAGCCAGGCCGGTACGCCACGGCTGGCGGTCAGCGAGTCCTACGACGCGGCGGCCAAGACCTACAGCTTGACGTTCCGCCAGAGCTGCCCGCCGACGCCGGACAAGGCGGAAAAACTGCCGTTCGTGATTCCCGTCGAGCTGGGGCTGTTGAACAGTCAGGGCGGTGAGATTCCTCTGCGCCTGAGCGGCGAATCGGCCGCCAGCGGCACCACCCGGGTGATCTCGGTGACCGAAGCCGAGCAGACCTTCACGTTCGTCGATGTCGCTGAAAAGCCCCTGCCTTCTCTGCTGCGCGGTTTCTCGGCACCGGTGAAACTGAGCTTCCCTTACGACCGCGACCAACTGATGTTCCTGATGCAGCATGACAGCGACGGGTTCAACCGCTGGGATGCCGGCCAGCAGTTGTCGGTGCAGGTGTTGCAGGAGCTGATCGCCCAGCATCAGCAGGGCGCGACGCTGACGCTGGATCCACGCTTGGTCAGTGCGCTGCGCAGCGTGCTCTCGGACGAGTCCCTGGATCAGGCCATGGTCGCCGAAATGCTCTCGCTGCCAAGCGAAGCCTACCTGACGGAAATCAGCGAAGTGGCCGACGTCGAGGCGATCCATGCCGCCCGTGAGTTCGCCCGCCAGCAGTTGGCCGAAAACCTTTTCGAAGCCCTGTGGCTGCGATATGAAGCCAACCGCGACCTGTCCAAACGCACGCCATACGTGGCCGAGGCCGAGCATTTCGCCCGCCGCGCGCTGCAAAACATTGCGCTGTCGTACCTGATGCTCACCGGCAAGCCTGAAGTGCTGAGTGCGACCCTGGATCAATTCGACACCGCCGACAACATGACCGAGCGCCTGACAGCGCTGGCGGTGCTGGTCAACTCGCCGTTCGAAACCGAGAAGGCCCACGCACTGGAAGTGTTCGCGGAAAACTTCAAGGGCAACCCGCTGGTCATGGATCAATGGTTCAGCGTCCAGGCCGGCAGCCCGTTGCCGGATGGCCTGGCGCGGGTCAAGGCATTGATGGAACACCCGGCGTTCACCATCAAGAACCCGAACAAGGTGCGGGCGTTGATCGGCGCCTTCGCCGGGCAGAACCTGATCAACTTCCATGCCGCCGACGGTTCGGGCTACCGCTTCCTGGCGGACCTGGTGATCCAGCTCAACGGCTTCAACCCACAAATCGCCTCGCGGCAACTGGCCCCGCTGACCCGCTGGCGTAAATACGACAGCGCCCGCCAGTCGCTGATGAAAGCCGAGCTGGAACGCATCCTGGCGTCCGGCGGGCTTTCGGCCGATGTGTTCGAGGTGGTGAGCAAGAGCTTGGCGTGACCTGTGGTGCCGCGGTCTGCCTGGCGGACCGCGGTGCCTTTATCGCAAGCGAGCTTACGAAACCACATTCCCAATTTCCGCCAGCTGGGAAAAAACCACGAGCTGGCATACGAAATTCTTGGTGTGATCAATGATTATTTCGGCGCCTTATTGGCTTTATTGGCGAGAACATATGGGCGCAAGCTAGAAGTCAAGTTGTACTTCTCCGCCTTTGAGTTTTAAAGCGCGCAGATATTCATTCCTCGTATAGTGATGAGCAAATCGAATGTTCATGTTAAGTTGAACCACTAAGGCTTGTTCGTTTTCGGGGGCTGTAAAATTTGTTATTTTAATGAAGCCATCGGGGCATGTGAATCTGTAATCGTTATGGAAAACAACGAGAGCGGAATATTTATTGCTGTGTCCAATGCTTCCGATCATCGTGTAGCTTATAAAGTCCGGGCCGACATTTTTTTCGGTGAATAGGAATGATGGCAGATTCATGCCCCAGCTGTGTCCAGTTTTTGCAAGTAAATCGCGCACAGTCAAAGAACTCATGTTGTAACTAGTATAGGGCTCCACATCGAAGTTCTTTCCCTCTGGCATCCTCTTCTTTGCTGGTTTTTTTGGGGTTTCCATGATGACCGTTCCTCTTGCAATGGTTGAGGTGATGTGGCGCATGGTTTGCAAGTCGACTTAATACGATGGCTAGTGTCGATTAAGAATGAGGAACGGCGCCACTGTCAGAAATAACAGGGTTTTATAATGAATTTAACTAATGAACGTCATTGTAATGGCTGGATTGTGCCGGGGACGGGTGTACGCAATATCGCCAACGTAAGCCCTGGGCTACACCAGCCCTCGCCATCACCCCACCGAATACCCCTCCATTCATTCTCCAACGCCAACCCCACGGTTAACAAAAGATAACGCGACGTCGATTGTCAGACCTTTCGAAAGCCCGATAGGATAGGTCAGCTTCCGAAGTGGCTCTAGATTGCAGGTTTCAGGGCTATGCTCAAGGGCTCGCAGCCTGGGACAGCCCGCTTACGGCGCCCTGAAAGTTTGGATGACCTAACAATAATAATGGGGGAAAGGTCTATGAATGAGCCTGTCATGGCTGTGGGCCGCTGCCGGCCGCCGATGCTGCGCCGAGTTGCGCTGCTGGCTTCGGCGCTCTCGCTGCTGGGCTCTGCGGTGTTGTCGGCACCGGTGATGGCCGTTGCGGCGTCGACGTCCGATGTCATCTATTCCGTCGAATCGGCCAAGGCCAGCAAAACCCTGATGCTCGATGTGGTCCACGCTGGCCAACGCCTGGTGGCGGTCGGTGACCGTGGGCATATCGTCTATTCCGATGACCAGGGCACCTCCTGGACCCAGGCCAAGGTGCCGACCCGCCAACTGCTCACCGCAGTCTTTTTCGTCGACGACAAGCACGGCTGGGCGGTGGGGCACGACGCGCAGATCCTCGCCAGCGTGGACGGCGGCAGCACCTGGACCAAGCAATTCGAAGACCTCTCCCGTGAAGCGCCGCTGTTGGATGTCTGGTTCAAGGATGCTAGCAATGGTATTGCCGTGGGTGCGTATGGCGCGCTGTACGAGACCACCGACGGCGGCAAACACTGGGAAGACGCCAGTGATCGCCTCGACAATGAAGATCAATACCACCTCAATGCCATCGCCGCCGTGAAGGATGCCGGTCTGTTCGTCGTTGGCGAGGCCGGCAGCATGTTCCGTTCCGCCGATTGGGGGCAGACCTGGGAAAAACTCCAAGGGCCGTACGAAGGCTCGCTGTTCGGCGTCATCGGCACCGCCCAGTCTTCGACGCTGTTGGCCTACGGTCTTCGTGGCAATCTTTATCGTTCCGCCGACTTTGGCACGACCTGGGAGCAGGTCGAACTCAAGGCTGCCCGTGGCGCGCTGGAGTTCGGCCTGTCGGGCGCCACGCTGTTGCCGGACGGTTCCATCGTGATTGTCGGCAACGGCGGCAGCGTGGTGCGCAGTACCGACGACGGCGAAACCTTCAGCGTGTTCAACCGCCCGGACCGAATCTCCGTGGCGGCCGTCACGGCGGCAGGCAACGGCAACCTGATCCTGGCGGGACAGGGCGGCGTTCGCGCCACCACGTCCACTGGCGCCGAACTGAGCAAATGAGCCGGACCTGTCAGACGGGCACAATAACAACAAGGCGGACCCCATGAGCAGTCATCACCAAGACAAGGCGACGTTCCTCGAGCGCCTGATTTTCAACAACCGCCCGGCAGTGATCGTCATTTGCCTGCTGGTCAGTATCTTCCTGTTCTGGCAGGCCACGCTGATCCGGCCGTCCACCAGTTTCGAAAAAATGATCCCCCTCGAGCACCCCTTCATCGAGAAGATGCTCGAGCACCGCAACGACCTGGCGAACCTGGGTAACACGGTGCGGATCTCCGTGGAGGCCACCGATGGCGACATTTTCTCCAAGGAATACATGGAGACCCTGCGCCAGATCCACGACGAAGTCTTTTACATTTCCGGTGTCGACCGTTCCGGGCTCAAGTCGCTGTGGAGCCCGAGTGTGCGCTGGACCGAAGTGACGGAAGAGGGCTTCGCCGGTGGTGAGGTGATTCCCCAGAGTTACGACGGCTCGGCCGACAGCCTCGACCTGTTGCGCAACAACGTGCTCAAGTCCGGTCAGGTCGGGCGGCTTGTGGCGAACGATTTCAAATCGAGCATCATCGATATTCCGTTGCTGGAGTCCTACCCGGACCCGCAGGACCAGGGAAAATTGCTCGCCCTGGACTACCGCAAGTTCTCCCATGAACTTGAAGACAAGATCCGCAACAAGTTCGAAGCCCAGAACCCCAATGTGCAGATCCACATCGTCGGTTTCGCCAAGAAAGTCGGCGACTTGATCGATGGCCTGGTCATGGTGGTGATGTTCTTCGGCGTGGCCTTCGTCATTACCCTGATCCTGTTGTACTGGTTCACGAACTGCATGCGCAGCACCATTGCAGTACTGAGCACCACCCTGGTGGCGGTGGTCTGGCAGTTGGGGCTGATGCACGCGGTGGGGTTTGGCCTGGACCCTTACTCAATGCTGGTGCCGTTCCTGATCTTTGCCATCGGTATTTCCCATGGCGTGCAGAAAATCAACGGCATCGCCTTGCAATCCAGCGAAGCGGACAACGCCCTGACCGCAGCGCGGCGCACCTTCCGGCAGTTGTTCTTGCCGGGGATGATCGCGATCCTGGCGGACGCCGTCGGCTTTATCACCCTGTTGATCATCGACATCGGCGTAATTCGCGAACTCGCCATCGGTGCCTCCATCGGCGTTGCGGTCATCGTGTTCACCAACCTGATCCTGTTGCCGGTGGCGATCTCCTACGTCGGCATCAGCAAACGCGCCGTGGAACGCAGCAAAAAAGACGCGACCCGCGAACACCCGTTCTGGCGCACATTGTCGAACTTCGCCAGCGCCAAGGTGGCTCCGGTATCGATCGTCCTGGCCGTGATCGCGTTTGGCGGCGGCCTCTGGTACAGCCAGAATCTGAAGATCGGCGACCTGGACCAGGGCGCGCCGGAGCTGCGTCCGGATTCGCGCTACAACCAGGACAACAATTTCATCATCAGCAATTACTCCACCAGTTCCGATGTGCTGGTGGTGATGGTCAAGACCAAGTCCGAGGGCTGTTCGCGCTACGAAGCCATGGCGCCGATCGACGAGCTGATGTGGAAGATGCAGAACACCGAGGGCGTGCAGTCGGCGATCTCCCTGGTGACCGTATCCAAGCAAATGATCAAGGGCATGAACGAGGGCAACCTGAAATGGGAAACGCTGTCGCGCAACCCTGATGTGCTCAACAGCTCCATTGCCCGGGCCGATGGCCTGTACAACAACAGTTGTTCCCTGGCTCCGGTGCTGGTGTTCCTCAACGACCATAAGGCCGAGACCCTGGATCGTGCGGTGAAGGCGGTGCAGGATTTTGCCAAGGACAACAACCGCGATGGCCTGGAGTTCATCCTGGCCGCCGGTAACGCCGGCATCGAGGCGGCTACCAACGAAGTGATCAAGGAATCGGAACTGATCATCCTGATCCTGGTGTACATCTGCGTGGCGACCATGTGCATGATCACCTTCCGTTCCTGGGCGGCGACGCTGTGCATCGTGCTGCCGCTGGTGCTGACGTCGGTGCTGGGCAACGCCCTGATGGCGTTCATGGGCATCGGCGTGAAGGTCGCGACCCTGCCGGTGGTGGCGTTGGGCGTGGGGATTGGCGTGGACTACGGCATCTATATCTACAGCCGCCTGGAGAGTTTCCTGCGCGCCGGCTTGCCGTTGCAGGAGGCTTATTACCAGACGTTGAAGTCCACCGGTAAAGCGGTGTTGTTTACCGGCCTCTGCCTGGCGATCGGCGTATGCACCTGGATCTTCTCGGCCATCAAGTTCCAGGCCGACATGGGCTTGATGTTGACGTTCATGCTGTTGTGGAACATGTTCGGGGCGCTGTGGCTGCTGCCGGCGTTGGCGCGGTTCCTGATCAAGCCTGAGAAACTGGCGGGGCAGAAGGGTAATTCGTTGTTCGCCCATTGATGAGGCGAGCGATTGAACGACATGGGCCGCAACCCCGGGGTTGCGGCCCATGTCGTTTTGGTCACGGCGCCAATACCAGGAATTTTTCCTGGGCAAGGGACTTGCTGATGCCGCCTCGGTAAACCTCAACCACGGCGTGGGGGTTGTCGGCCTTGGCAAGCTCGGAGTAATAGTTTTTTTTCTGGTCCGCAAAGCGTTTCAGGTGGGCGACGGTGTAATCGGCTTTTGGAGAGTCGACCTTTTCATAGTGAAAGTGGGCATACCAGACAATCCTGCCGTCGCGGTCGCTGACGGTGTATTCCTGGTAGAAGTCCTTCCTCGCGCCTTTCGAGGCGATGCGTTGGTTGATCCGTGCGACCTGAACCAATTTTTTTTCAAACAAGTAACGAAGGTTGCCGTCGGTGGGTGGCAGGTCCCAGCTCAATTGAGTACGAAGCGCACTGCCTTTTTGTGTCAGGCGGGAGATGGCATTCGACAGATCGGCACGCAATGCCTCTTCTTCCGGCGTGGCCTGTTTGTTCGACAGGGTTCTGTCGAGGTCGATTGAAAGCTTTCGATAGCGATCTGCTTCGTTGTTCATGATCTCCTCGATTTCCTGAGGATGACGGCAGCGTTTCTTGTAGCCCTCGGCACGGCCCAGGTATTGGTCCAGTTGCTTGAGCAGCTTCTGCGTATCACCCTTGATTGCGTTGAACGACCTCGTCTTGGGGGCGGGCCCAGGCCGCTCCTCCACGACCACGTCCCAGACGTCCGGTTGCTTTTGCGAGTAGGTCTCGATGACTTGTTGCGTATCTTCCGAGCGCACCTCGACGAGCTCGAACGGTGGGTTCGCCTCCACCGTCCTGATTTCGCCAATCAGGACGTCGCCGTTGCGGGTCTTGATGACCTTCCTGTTGGACTCTTTCAGCGATGGTTTTTTCGGTCGCTGATGGGACTTGGCCTTGGGCTTGGATTCGGGCTTGGCCTCGGCCATCAGCCTGCTTGAAACGTCTTCGTACAGGCTCTTGACCACCTCGTACATCTTGTCGAAGTAGGTCTCGTTGATGTCCTCGGCATAAAGGATCCTTGTCACTTCAAAGGAGTCCAGTATCTTGCCGTATTGCTCGGTCAGGCTTTCCAACACGGAGAGGTGATCCGAGCGGGACAGGGTGTACCGCTGGATATCGGAATGGGCGCGCATCTGTTTCGCCAAAGGTTTCATGGTCCTGTACAGGATCTGGTACAGATCCTGCGCGCCGTCCTTGATGGCCAACGCCGACACCGCGGCCAACAGCCCGCCCTGTTCAGCCATGGTGCTTCGATCATTGTTCTTGAGCGCCGGGATGATGCGTTTGTAGTCTTGGGTGCCGGCGGCATCGAGGTCCAACAACTCCTCCTGATATTTGTCTCTCAGTTTCAACCAGTAGATCCCGTTCTCCCGTATCTGGGCAGATTTCCTGGAGTACGTCTCGAAGCGCGAATAGTCTCCATGGATCTCGCCAGTGGGTTCTCCATGTGGGAATTCGGGGTACGCGTCCATGAGGTCCGCGTGATTCAGGGAGACGAGCACATAGGCGGTGTCTGCCTTTTGAATGGCGTTGATGAGCAGTTCCGCAACGAGCGCTCGCTCGAAAGGGACGTTCAGTGCCTTGCGTTCGGGCATGCTGCCCAACATTTTCCGGATCTTGACGGTTTGTTCTTTCAGCACCTTATATAAGGCTTCGATGTTTTCCGTACGCTGCTTGGCAAAGCGCTTGGGATCGATCCCCAGGTCAAATTTCGTACCCGTCGTAGTATCGATGCCATCTATGTTGTCCAGCACCTTTTGATAAGCCGCTTGTGCCCTGGCCAGTTCGGGGAGGCGGCTATTGAGATAGTCGACGCGTTCCCTGTCGAACTTTTCCCTTCTCTTGCGATTTTTCGCCCGCAGGTCGGCCAGACGCGTTTCCTCCATGCCGCCCCGCAGGCGCAGGTCCAGGTTCATGATCCAGTTGCCTTGGCTGTCGGACTTCAACATGGGGCCGATGATGGTCGAGTCACGCGCGTCGATGATCCGTACGCCGCCCTCCGATGTCACATCGACCTGGTACAACACGTTTTCAACTATTGCGTGCCATTGTTTGGCGATGACGTACAGGCCCTTGAGGGGGCCGTGTGGAATCGGCTCCGGTAGCTTGGAAGGCTGCGCCACCTGCATTCGTTGTAGTTGGGCTCGCTGCCGTGACGTCAGGCGATGACGGGCGCTGGCGAAGCTGAAGTCCAGGGCCGTGCCGGGCGCCGGGGACTGTTGGTCAGGCGAGGCAATAATGTTTTCCAGGTATGTTGGCGCTGCCGGCACGGGCCATTGTTCCGCGATGGCGCGTGGTGCTGGGTCGCGCATCGCTTGCTTGATGATTGATTCAACGACGGGCACACGGGCGGGGGGGCGGACGGAAGGGAGCTGGACTGCCAGCAAGGCCAGGTTGAGCAGCAGGTCGACGGCGGCAAGTTCGCGGGTTACCGGATCGTTGCTGGTCAGGGCCGGGATGTCGTGTTCAGCGCTGAGCATCAGGTTATAGAGCCAGACGCAGGTCATGACGGGGCCGCGTAAAAGTGGGAACAGGAGCGTGTTGAACAATAGGCTGCCGCCTTTGAGCAGCAATGCCCAGCGGCTCTCGCTGTTGGACACCGAGTCCCGGTCGGCCTGGGTGACCAGCGCGCGGGCGTTGCAGCCATAGAGGTGGCGCATCAGTTGCCCCTCATTCAAGTCATGCAGCAGATCCCGGCTGGCCTCGTCGATGGCGAGCGTTGCCGGAGCGGGCGGTTCGTAGTTGGCAAACTCATCGCCCTGGTAGAACTGCAAGATATGCGGTTGCTTGATCCCGCCGTTGGCATACACCGTTCGAGCGTCATCGGACAGCCAGGTCAGGACACTGTCCTGCAGCTCGCCGGCCGTGGCGATGGCGTTCAGCAGCGCCTGGCGCGAAGAGAACTGTTGCAAGGATGGCGCATACAACGGCCGATAGAGCAGGTGCGGGCCTGGTGTCGCACTCTTTGGCTCGATAATGAACATGTTGAGCACGGTGTCGGGTTTGGCGTTGGGCTTGCGCAGCAAGGCCAGGTTCCGGATGACTACGGGCCGACCCTTGGCTTGCCGTTCCTCGGGGGAGGGGGCGAGTACCGCTTCGAGCAGGTCGAGGCCTTCACGGGTCATGCCGTGGTCATCGCTGTGCACCTGCTTGAGTGCCTCCAGCACCAGTTGTGGCGGGATCTGTTCGGCGAACCGCCGCTCCCGGTCCTTACGCTGGTCCGCATCGAGCAGCAGTGCTTGTTCCAGGAACTCAGGATACGTCGTGCCGATATCGATCTGCTCGACCAGTCCGTTCTTGCCGGTGATGTACGCGTCCGTCAGCCATTGGGGCAGTGCCAGACCTTGGCGGTGGCTGAGTTCAACATGCCCACTGGGTCGGGCGACCAGGTTGTTGATGGCCAGGTCGGTCAGGCTCATCGATCTTTTTTCGCTGATGCCTGCGCCGCCTGGAAACCCTGCCGAGACGGTATAGGTGAGTGTGACGTCGTCGGGTTGAAAATGGCTGGCCGGGACCTTCGCCCGACTGTTGTCATTCATTTGCTGCATGCGGCTGGACAAGGTGTCGACCGTAAAGGCGCGGATGTCCTGGATATCGCTGAGAAAGGTCTGGCCATTGCTGCGTTGCTTGGCGCCCGCCAACGCCAGGCTGTGACGCTGGAAGCGTGTCTGGTCGAGGAGCGGGGCGCGCTTCAACCATTCGGGAAGCAAGGGCGTCAATCGCTTCGAGTCTTCCGCCGAGAGGTGTGGAATGTCGCTCAGGAAACGCGTTGGATCGCTCAGTTCGTCGTAGAGTTTTTTAAGTTCCAGCACACCGATCTCCGCGGGAACGCGCATCGCCCGCAGGTCGGCCAGTTGTTGTTCCAGTAACATGCCGGCCTGGGTGTCGAAGGCATTGCCACTGATTTCGTAGCGCTGGCAGGTCACGGTATCGACCAGATACCGGTCGGCGATGCGTTGGGTCCAGTAGACGTGGAATTCATCCATCGTTGAAAAAGACCTCACGGCGCTGCCTGGACTGCACAGCAAGATCGCGATCCCATTGATCGTGTAGTGAAGCAGCAGCAGGTCTTGAGCAGGCAGTACAGTGCTGACCTCGCCTCGGGTAATTGTACTTTCCAGGCTGTAGGCATAGACGGGCGATGCATTGTGGCTGAAACGGTGTTCGCGGTCCGGCCAGCGGGCGAGCTGGTCCAGGGCGTTGCGCTCCGGCTCGGAGAGCCCCGGTTGTTGCAGGCCGCGAATGTGCAGGATGTGCCTGAACGTATCGCTGAGCCATTGCCAGCGGCTGGTGTGGCTCTTGGCATCGACCTTTGCATTCCAATAGCCGGTGAGCGCGTCTTCCAGGCCGATCGGCAGAGTCCAGGGCAGCTCCAGCAACAGCGTTTCGACGACCTTCATGTCCGGCGTGTTGCCATCGACGTCACGAAGGCGTTTTGGAAAGTCCGCAGTGAGGTAGCAGGCATGATTGCCTTTTGTGCTGAAGTCGACGGGCGTGCCGAGGGCCGAGTATTCAAGCACAAGCGCCATGAACGGCCGGGCGCCCCAACCACCGGAGTCCTGCGGCATTGCCAATTGAAGGGTGGAAAGGTCGATTATCAGACTTGGATAGCGAGCATTTAGCGCATCCTGGAGCATTCGCCGGGTCACCTTTTCTAAGGTCGGGCGATCGGCAAACTGTTGGCTGATGGTTTGGGTAAACGTAGCGGGGTTCTCAGCCGGATTGGGCGAAGTCATGGGAAATCCTTTTCCTGAAGTTCATGTCGCCGGCATTGACGACGATACGAGTATCGATGCACATCTCCTGTACGGGTGGTACATAGTTATCACCTCGCAGAGGTCCAATAGTGATAGATGATCGAAGGCAAAAGCCGCCGTCCTGGAACGGCGGCTTTTGGTCCTGATCAAGGCGCCAGTGGCAAGAATTTGTCGCGGGCCAGGAATTTGCCAATCTGACCACGGTGCACATTTACCACCGCATAGGGGCTATCAGCCTTGGCCAGCAGAGAGTGATAGTGCTCCCGGCGTTGCGCCTTGGTTTTCAGATGCGCGACGCTGTAGCCGGCTTTCGGCGTCTCGGCCGTTTCGTAGTGAAAGTGCGCATACCAGAGGGGAAAACCGTCAACGTCGTTGATGGCGTATTCCTGAAGGAAATCCTTGCGGGTTCCTTTCAAGGCCTTGCGCTCGCCAAGGCGCGCGACGTGTATCAGCTTTTTTTCAAACAGGTATCGAAGGTTGCCATCGGTGGGCGGCAATTTCAGGCTCAATTCGGTGCGCAGGGCGGTGCCCTTGGTGGCCAGGCTGGCAATGGCCAGGGACAATTGCTGGCTCAAGGCTTGATCCGCTGGCGTGGGGGATGTTCCTGAAACCGTGAAAGCCCTGTCGAGTTCCGCTGAGAGCGTGCGGTAGCGACTCGCCTCGTTGTCCAGGATCTCTTCGATTTCCTGGGGGTGACGGCAACGTGTTTTATAGCCCTCAGCCCTGCGTAAACGCGTATCGAGCTGTTCGAGCAGTTTTTGCGCATCGTCCTTGATCGTCTTGATGGCTCGGGTTCTTGGTACGGTAACCGGTCGCTTGACCTCGACAACGTCCCATACGTCATCGTGGCGTGAATAGGTCGCGATCACCTGGTTATCGACTTCGGAGCGCAGCTCGACGACTTCGATCGGCAACGAGGTGCCGGCCGGCTTCAGATCGCCGATCAGCACGCCGCTGTTTCGGGTGTTGATCAGTTGTTTGCCGGGGTGCGCTGACGGTGGCTGCTGACGTCTTGGCTGGCGCCTGCTCGGTTTTGGGTCCGGTTTGACTTCTGCCGCGAGCTTCGCTGAAGCCTCTTCATAGAGCCCTTTGACCAGCTCGACCAGCCTGTTGAAATAGGATTCATGGATGTTCTCAGCGTACATGGCTTTCGTCCCTTCCAGCGCATCCAGCGCCTGACCAAAGTGCTCCGTCAAACTTTCCAACACTTGAACGTGTTCCGATGCAGGTACATCGTAGGAACGCATGCTGGCGTACGTGAGCACATGCTCGCGCAACGGTAGGACGATACGACCCAAGCTCTCAGGCAGGTCTGTTTTGCTTCGTTTGATCGCCAGCATCGCAAGCACAGGCAACTGCACGGTTTTGATGCTTGTCGCGTCTATTTTGCTTACTGGATGCTCTTGGGACAGACGTTCGTATAGCTGGGCGCCCCTTGTACCCATGTTCAATAACATGTCCAGGTATCGATCCTCGAGTTCCAGGCAATAGATCTTGCGATCATTGACGTCTGCCAGCGCATCGTAAAGCTTCAAGTAGCCTTCAAAATCCGCGAGGATGGCATCGGCTGGCATAGGGTGATCATCGAATCGGCGAAGCGCCGTTTTGATGGCGATAAAGTCCATTTTTGCGACGCTATACGCCCGGCTGGCCTTATTGACTATATGCTCGATACAACCGTAGATGATATCTGGATGCAGCTCGATACCTAAGCTGGCGCGTTTGGGCGCGCTGTCGAGTAGTTCCATATAGAACTGAATGTGATCGTTAAGTACGTCATAAACGACCTTGCGTTTGAGCGCGCGCTGCTCCGGGCTGAACGTGTTTCCTCGCTCGAATATCGTCATCACTTGTTCGGCAACGTCCAAGGCTCTTCGTTGGTCGGCTTCCCGCACCGTCAACGACCCCAGCTTGTTGATCAAGTCGACCTTTTCTTGCGCATTGAGACGACGTTGCTCGGCGATGCGCTTGGGCGGCATTCCTCCTCGCAAGCGCAGGCGCAAGTCCAACGACCAGGTACCTTGCCCGTCCGATTGCAGCAGTGGTCCCTGGCGTGAGTGGGTGGTCGGGTCGATGATCGTGACGCTGCCGTCCGATTCCGTGTCGACTCGATACAGGTGACCCTCAACCAGCGCATTCCAGGCGTTATCGATCACGTACAGACCGGTGAACGGACCCTGTCTTATGGGTTCCGGTAGTCTTGTGGGCCGTGGCACTTCCATGCGCCGCAATTGCGTGCGTTGCTCTGGCGTCAGGCGGGCGCGAGCATTGGTGAAATTGAAATCCAGGGTTGCGCCTGGAGTGTCGGCGCCTGGCAAGGTCACGGGGCCTTCCAGCATGTCTGGCAGGGCTGCGGCGGGCCATTGCTCAGGGATGACGCGACTGGCGGGCGCGCGCATTGCCTGGTTCTTGATGGGTACGGACACGGTGACAGGCGAAGGCGCACGGATCGACGACAGCTGGGTCACCAGCATGGCCAGGTTGACCAGCAAATCGACGGCGGCCAGCTCCCGTGTCGCCGAATCGTCGCTGAGCAGCGCTGGGATATCCTGGCTGGCGCTGGCCATCAGGCTCCACAGCCAGACGCTGGCGAGGGCCGGGCCGCGCAGCAGCGGAAACAGGAGCGTATTGAACAGCAGGCTGCCGCCTTTGAGCAGCACTGCCCAGCGGCTTTCACTGTTGGACACCGAATTGCGGTCAGCCTGGGTGATCAGGGCTTGGGCATTGCAGCCGTAGAGGTACTCCAGCAATTTTCCGTTGCCCAGGTACTGAAATAATTCATCATTGGCCCCATCGGTGGCGAGCGTGGCCGGGTCGGGTTTCTCGGGCGCGCTGAATTCGTCGCCCTGGAAGAACCGCACGATGTGCGGCTCGGCGAAGCCACCGTTGGCGTATATAGGGCGGGCGGTATCGGACAGCCAGGTCAGGACGCTGTGTTGCAAGTCCCCGGCGCTGGCGACCGCTTGCAACAGTGCCTGGCGTGTCGGGAACTCCAGTAGGGCAGGCGCATAGAGCGGGCGATACAAAACGTGCGGACCGGCTGTGACGTCTTGCGCCTCGATGAGGAACATGTTGCTCACGATGTCGGGCCGGGCATGGGGCTCGCGCAGAAAGGCCAAGTGCCGGATGACCACGAGATCTCCGTCAATCCGGCGGTCCTCGGCGTTGAGTTGCAGGACCGCCTCTACCCGGCGCAACCCTTGGCGAGTCATGCCGTTTTCGTGATTCAGCGTGTTTTGCAGTGCTTCAAGCGGCAGGTGCGCCGAGATCTGTTCGGCAAATATCCGTTGGTGTCCCTGCGCTTGGGACGATTCGTCCAGCAGTTCCTGTTGCAGGTAGCGAGGATAGGTCCTACCGATGTCCACCTGCTGGATCAATCCGTCGGTGCGGGTAATGAAGTCTGGCGTCAACCACGCCGGCAATGCCTGGCCAAGGCGATGACTGAGCTTCAGCTGGCCACTGGGCCGCGAGACCAGATTGTCGATGGCCAACTGGGTCAGGTTCATGGTCCTTTTCTCGCTGATACCCACGGTCCCCGGGTACCCCGCCGAGACCGTGAACGTCAGTTCAATATCGTCGGGATGAAACGAGCGGGACGGGACCTTGGCTGGACTGCTGCGGTTGGTTTGCTGCATCCGCGCAAGCAGGGCGTCAGCGGTGAAGGTCCGGATGTCGTTGAGACGGGCTCGGCCTTGATCGCGTTTTTTCGCGCTGGCCAGTGCCAGGCTGTAGCGTTGGAAACTCATCCGGTCGGCAAGGGATGCGTTCTTCAGCCATTCGGGAAGTAACTGCCTGAGTTGTGCCGCGGTGTCTGCGCTGAGATTGGGGGTGTCGCGCAAGTATCGAGCCGGATCACTCAGCTCGCGGTAGAGCGCCTTGAGATCCTGCACGCCAATGCCCGAAGGTAGCTTGACCGCCTTCAAGTCCGCCAATTGCTGCTCCAATACCCTGGCAGCCTGGGTATCGAAGACGTTGCCGTCAATCTCGTAGCGATTGCAGGTAATGGTGTCGACGACATAGCGGTCGACGATCCGGGCACGCCAGTGGTTGTTAAAGGATTCGATCGAGTCGAAGGACTGAACGGCGCCGCCGGCGCTGCACAGCAAGATGACCAGGCCGCTTTGGGTGTAGTGGAGCAGCAGGATATCGCTGCTGGGCAGCACGGTCTTGGACGTGCCCTCGATGAGGGTGCTTGCCAGGCTGTAGGCATAGACGGGGGGAAGGTTGTGGCTGAAGCGTTGCCCACGGTCTGGCCAACGGACGATCTGATCCAGGGCTTCGCGTGCCGGTTCAGACAGTCCCGGCTGTTCCAGTCCCTGGATGTGCAGCTTGTTCTTGAGTGAGTCGCTGAGCCATAGCCAGTGGCTGTTGCGAACGCCGGAGTCAGCTCTGGGGCTGCTGGCGATGTCGGTATTCCAATAGCGAGCCAGTGCGTCGTCAAAGCCGATGGGCACTGTCCAAGGCAGCTCGAGCACCAGCTTTTCAATCACCTTCATGTCCAGGTTGCCGACATCGGGCCGGAGGCGGCGTGGGATCGTGTCGGAGAGATAACAGCCGAAATTGCCGTTGGAACTGAAGTTTATGGGGGTGCCGAGGGCCAGGTAGTCGAGTACCAGAGGCATGAACGGCTTGAAGCTCCAGCCCTGACCGACCGCATCCGGCATTGCCAGGTGAGTGCGCGCCAGGTCGATGACCAGCGAGGGGTATCTTGCCTTGATGGCTTGTTCGAGCATCTGTTGCGTCAGCCGCTCGAAGGTCGGGCGATCGCTGAATTGCCGGCTGACGTTCTCTTCGAAGATGCAGACGCTTTCAGCTTGTGAGGGCGAGGTCATAAGAAATCCTTTTCCAAAACTCACGGCCGTCGGGATGACGACGAGAGTCAAGTGTCGGGATTCCCTTCCCCCGCGTGCGGTATATAAATACCACTGGTGACGCGGGCGTTGAGTCAGGCCTGGGTGGAATCGCTGCCTAGCACCACGTTCAGTGCGCTGCGGGCATCGTCCAGTTGCACCAGCGTGGCATGGCGCGCGCCGAGGGCATCACGATTCTCGATGGCGGTGAGAATGGCTTTGTGTCGCGGCATCGCCAGTTCATGCAGGTTGGGCCGCTGGTTGGAGTGCTTCAGGGCTTCGGCGATCGCCACCGACAACATATTGCAGAGGTTAGCGAGCAGGTCGTTGTGGGTGGCTTCGGCGATACGACTGTGGAAATCCAGGTCCGGTTGCAGCAGCGCCTCGGGGGTCGGGGCGGCCTCCATGCGCTGGTAGGCTTCGTTGATGGCGGCGATGTCTTCGTCGGTGGCGAACTGGGCGGCCAGGGCTGCTGCGGCTGGCTCGATGATGCTGCGCACGCTGGTGAGCAGGCCAAAGAACTCGTTTTGCGGGCTGCTTTGCATCAACCAGTGCAGCACGTCCGGGTCGAGCATGTGCCATTCCCGACGGGCCTTGACCACCGTGCCCACGCGCGGGCGCGAATACACCAGGCCCTTGGCGACCAGCACTCGCGTGGCTTCACGCAACACCGGGCGGCTGACCGCATACTCTTCGCACAGCGAGGCCTCGGCGGGCAATTTATCGTCCGGCTTGAAGCGCCCGGAAACGATCTGCATGCCCAGTTCCTGGACGATGCGCGCGTGCATGCTTTTGCGGTCGGAGGGTTTGCGGTAATCCATGGGACGCGGCGCGATCCTGTCGGCGAGGGAAGTGCTGCGCATGATAGCAGGCGCGGCGATGGCGGGTCGCTAGTCCGAGTTTTCGGATAGATGCAGATCCCTTGTGGGAGCGAGCTTGCTCGCCATAGCGGTGGGTCAGTCAGCAATGATCCGGCTGATCCGACGCCATCGCGAGCAAGCTCGCTCCCACAGGGAGGTGACGGGGTCAGTGAGAGTGACGCGGCACTTCGGCACCGCGGCAGCCCACCAGGAAATCGAAATCGCAACCCTGGTCCGCTTGCAGCACATGGTCGATGTACAGCTGGCGGTAGCCGCCTACGAGCAATTGCTGGGGTGGCGCCAGGTCAGCCAGGCGCGCGGCGAGTTCGGCATCCGGGATGTCCAGGTGCAGGCGGCCGCTGGCACAGTCGAGTTCGATCCAGTCGCCTTCTTTCACGGCGGCCAAAGGACCGCCGGCAGCGGCTTCCGGTGCTACGTGCAGAACCACGGTGCCGTAGGCGGTGCCGCTCATGCGTGCGTCGGAAATACGCACCATGTCCGTAACGCCCTGGGCCAACAGCTTGGCCGGCAAGCCCATGTTTCCCACTTCAGCCATGCCCGGATAACCCTTCGGCCCGCAATTCTTCATGACCAGGATCGAGTCGGCGTCGACGTCCAGTTCCGGGTCATTGATACGCGCCTTGTACTCGTCGAAGTTCTCGAACACCACCGCGCGGCCACGATGCTGCATCAGCTCCGCCGTGGCGGCGGATGGCTTGAGCACTGCGCCCAACGGCGCCAGGTTGCCGCGCAGCACGCAGATGCCGCCGTCGGCGCGGATCGGATTGTCCAGGGTGCGGATGACTTCGTCCTGGCCGTAAATCGGTGCGTCCTTGGTGTTGTCGCCAAGGCTCTTGCCGTTGACGGTCAAGGCGTTCGGGTGCGGGATCAAGTTGGCTTCGCCGAGGCGCCGCAGCACGGCGGGCAGGCCGCCGGCGTAGTAGAACTCTTCCATCAGGAAACGCCCGGACGGCTGCAGGTCGACGATGGTCGGCATGCCGCGCCCGATACGGGTCCAGTCGTCCAGGTCCAGTTGCACGCCGATGCGTCCGGCGATGGCCTTGAGGTGGATCACCGCGTTGGTCGAGCCGCCGATGGCCGCGTTGACACGGATCGCGTTTTCGAAGGCTTCCTTGGTCAGGATCTTCGACAGTTTCAGATCTTCACGGACCATTTCCACGGCACGCATGCCGGACATGTGGGCCAGCACATAACGACGGGCATCCACGGCCGGTATCGCGGCGTTGTGGGGCAGGGAAGTGCCAAGGGCTTCAGCCATGCAAGCCATGGTCGAGGCCGTGCCCATGGTGTTGCAGGTACCGGCCGAGCGGGACATGCCGCCCTCGGCCGCGAGGAAATCGTCGATGGTGATGGTGCCGGCCTTGACCTGTTCGCTCAATTGCCAGACCACCGTGCCGGAGCCGATGTCCTGGCCCTTGTGCTTGCCGTTGAGCATCGGCCCGCCGGTGACGACGATGGCCGGCACGTCGCAACTGGCGGCGCCCATCAGCAAGGCTGGGGTGGTCTTGTCGCAACCGGTGAGCAGCACCACGCCGTCAATCGGGTTGCCGCGAATGGCCTCTTCCACGTCCATGCTTGCCAGGTTGCGGGTCAGCATGGCGGTGGGGCGCAGGTTCGATTCGCCGTTGGAGAACACCGGGAATTCCACCGGGAAGCCCCCGGCCTCGATCACGCCGCGCTTGACGTGCTCGGCGATCTGCCGGAAGTGCGCGTTGCACGGCGTCAGCTCCGACCAGGTGTTGCAGATGCCGATGATCGGCTTGCCGTGGAACTGATGGTCGGCGATGCCCTGATTTTTCATCCAGCTGCGGTACATGAAGCCGTTCTTGTCGGCAGTGCCAAACCATTGGGCCGAGCGCAGGGAGGGTTTCTTATCAGACATGATCGATTCTCTTATTGTATGACTATATTGTTCGAGCTGAAGCGTAACATAAGCGCAATTTGCGCGGTTTGGAAGTGTTGTTGGGCAAATAGTATTACTATATAGTCCGATTCAACGGAGGGATTGTCCTGGCGGTCATTCGCGAGAGAAATCCCCCGAGGTTCTATAACAACAACAATCGGAGACCGGTCCCATGAGCCAGGAATTGCGGCTTATCCGTCGCATCACTCTCAAACTGATTCCCTTCCTGATCCTGCTGTATCTGATCGCCTACGTGGACCGCTCGGCGGTGGGCTTTGCCAAACTGCACATGGGCGCCGACATCGGCATTGGCGACGCCGCCTATGGCTTGGGTGCAGGGCTGTTTTTCATCGGTTATTTCCTGCTGGAGATCCCCAGCAACCTGATGCTCGAACGCTTCGGTGCCCGGCGTTGGTTCGCCCGGATCATGATCACCTGGGGCGCGATCACCATCGGCATGGCGTTCGTGCAAGGGCCCTATAGCTTCTATGTGATGCGCTTCTTGCTGGGCGCGGCCGAAGCCGGGTTCTTCCCGGGCGTGCTGTACTACATCACCCAATGGTTCCCGGTACGCCATCGCGGCAAGATCCTCGGGCTGTTCATTCTTTCCCAACCCATCGCGATGATGATCACCGGGCCGGTGTCCGGTGGTTTGCTGGGCATGGACGGCATCCTTGGCCTGCACGGCTGGCAATGGCTGTTCATCGTCATCGGCCTGCCGGCGGTGCTGTTGACCTGGCCGGTGCTGCGTTACCTGCCGGACGGCCCGCAACAGGTGAAATGGATGGACCAGTCCGAGAAGGACTGGCTCACCGGTGAGCTGCAAAAAGACCTGCAGGAGTACGGACAGACCCGCCACGGCAATCCGCTCCATGCCCTCAAGGACAAGCGTGTCTTGCTGCTGGCGCTGTTCTACTTGCCCGTGACCTTGAGCATCTATGGCCTGGGCTTGTGGTTGCCGACGCTTATCAAGCAGTTCGGTGGCAGTGATCTGGTCACCGGTTTCGTCTCTTCCGTGCCGTATATCTTCGGGATCGTCGGCCTGCTGATCATTCCACGCAGCTCCGACCGCTTGAATGACCGCTACGGTCACCTGGCCGTGTTGTACGTGCTCGGTGCCATCGGCCTGTTCCTCAGTGCCTGGCTGTCGGTGCCGGTGTTGCAACTGGCGGCATTGTGCCTGGTGGCGTTCGCGCTGTTTTCCTGCACGGCGGTGTTCTGGACCTTGCCGGGACGGTTCTTTGCCGGCGCGAGTGCGGCGGCGGGCATTGCGTTGATCAACTCGGTGGGTAACCTCGGTGGCTATATCGGGCCGTTCGTGATCGGTGCGCTGAAGGAGTACACCGGTAACCTGGCTTCAGGGTTGTATTTCCTGGCTTGCGTGATGGTGTTTGGCCTGGTGCTGACGGGCGTGGTCTATCGCCTGTTGGAGCGCAAGCATGTGCTGCCGGCGGACCAGTTTGCGGCAAGCGCCCGCGGGGCGACGCGTAGCTGAACTTATTGCAGTTGTGAAAGAGAGCTTTTGTGGCGAGGGAGCTTGCTCCCGCTCGACTGCGCAGCAGTCGCAAAACACGCGCTGTGTTTTGCCTGAATAAATGCGGTGCCTGGAGTTGGGGGGCTTCGCCCCCCAGCGGGAGCAAGCTCCCTCGCCACAAAAGCCTGCTACGCCTATTCATGTTTTTGTTTATAGGGAGAAAACCCATGCGTTTAGTTCAGTTCGAATTGAGTAATGGCGAACGCCGCGTCGGTGTCGTCGATGGCGAGCAGGTGCGCGAAGTACGGGGTGCGAACACGGTGCGCGACCTGGCGCTGGCCGCCATCGAAGCAGGCGTGAAGCTCGAGCAGCAGGTCAACGGCCTGGGCCTTGGGGCGAGCCATGATTACGCGCAATTGCTGGGCGAACTACGCATCCTGCCGCCGCTGGATCACCCGGACCCGGCGCACCTGTTGGTCAGCGGCACCGGCCTCACCCACCTCGGCAGTGCTTCGGCCCGGGACAAGATGCACCAGCAGGCAGGCGATGAAAGCGCCATGACCGACACCATGCGCATCTTCAAATGGGGCGTGGAGGGCGGCAAACCCCAGGCCGGGCAGGCCGGCGTGCAACCGGAATGGTTCTACAAAGGTGACGGCAGCATCGTGGTCCGTCCGGGGCATCCGTTCCCACTGCCACCGTTTGCCGAAGACGCTGGCGAAGAGCCGGAGATCAGCGGCCTTTACGTCATCGGCCACGACGGCAAGCCTTATCGCCTGGGCTTCGCGGTAGGCAATGAATTCTCCGATCATGTCATGGAGCGCAAGAACTACCTTTACCTGGCCCATTCGAAACTGCGCAGTTGCAGCTTTGGCCCGGAACTTCGCGTGGGTGAATTGCCTCAACATCTGTCCGGGACCAGTCGTATCCTGCGCAACGGTGAAGTGCTGTGGCAAAACGAATTCCTCAGCGGCGAGGCGAACATGTGCCACAGCCTCGAAAACCTGGAGTTCCACCACTTCAAGTACAGCCAGTTCCTGCGCCCCGGCGATGTGCACGTTCATTTCTTCGGCACCGCGACGCTGTCGTTCGCCGACGGCATTCGCACCCAGCCGGGGGATGTGTTCGAGATCAGCCAGGCCGAGTTTGGCGCGCCGCTGGTCAATGGCATTGCCCCGGTGGACGCGGCGTTCAATCCGGGTACTATCGGCACACTTTGAGAGGAGACTTGCGATGAACCAGATCCTTGGCCACAACTACATCGGCGGTGCGCGTAGCGCAGCCGGCCAGACTCGCCTGCAGAGCGTCGACGCCAGCACCGGCGAGGCCTTGCCCCATGAATTTGTCCAAGCCACGGCAGAAGAAGTCGACGCCGCCGCCAAGGCCGCTGCGGCGGCGTATCCAGCCTATCGCAGCCTGAGCGCTGCGCGTCGGGCCGAGTTCCTCGACGCCATCGCCGATGAGCTGGATGCCCTGGGCGATGAATTCGTCGCCGTGGTCTGCCGTGAAACCGCACTGCCAGCCGCCCGGATCCAGGGCGAGCGCGGCCGCACCAGTGGCCAGATGCGCCTGTTCGCCAAGGTCCTGCGTCGTGGCGATTTCTACGGCGCCCGCATCGACCGGGCCTTGCCGGAACGCACGCCACTGCCGCGCCCGGACCTGCGTCAATACCGCATCGGCCTGGGGCCGGTGGCGGTGTTCGGCGCCAGCAACTTCCCGCTGGCGTTTTCCACTGCCGGTGGTGATACCGCCGCCGCCCTGGCAGCCGGTTGCCCGGTCGTGTTCAAGGCCCACAGCGGCCACATGGCAACCGCCGAACACGTGGCCGATGCGATCATTCGCGCAGCGGAGAAAACCTCGATGCCCGCTGGCGTATTCAACATGATCTACGGCGGTGGCGTCGGCGAATGGCTGGTCAAGCATCCGTCGATCCAGGCGGTCGGTTTCACCGGTTCCCTCAAGGGCGGCCGTGCGCTGTGCGACATGGCGGCGGCGCGTCCCCAGCCGATCCCGGTATTCGCCGAAATGTCGAGCATCAACCCGGTGATCGTTTTGCCACAAGCCTTGAAAAACCGTGCCGAGAGCGTTGCCCGCGACCTGACCGCCTCGGTGGTACAAGGCTGCGGCCAGTTCTGCACCAACCCCGGCCTGGTGATCGGCATTCGCTCGCCGCAATTTACTGCCTTCACCCAGCAGGTGGCTACGCTGATCGGCGACCAGGCGCCGCAGACCATGCTCAATGCCGGTACGCTGCAAAGCTACGGCAAGGGTCTGCAAAAACTCCTGGCTCACCCAGGCATCGAACACCTGGCCGGTCGCGATCAGCAAGGCAACCAGGCCCAGCCGCAGTTGTTCAAGGCCGACGCCAGCCTGTTGATCAACGGCGACGAGGCGTTGCAGGAAGAGGTCTTCGGCCCGACCACGGTGTTCGTCGAAGTCGCCGACCAGGCGCAACTGACCGCCGCGCTGAACGGCCTGCACGGCCAACTCACCGCCACGATGATTGGCGAACCGGCGGATTTCGAACAGTTCGGCGAACTGACCCCGCTGCTGGAGCAGAAGGTGGGGCGCATCTTGCTCAACGGTTATCCAACTGGCGTTGAGGTGTGCGATTCGATGGTGCACGGTGGGCCTTACCCAGCGACGTCCGATGCCCGCGGCACCTCGGTGGGCACGCTGGCGATCGATCGCTTCCTGCGCCCGGTGTGCTTCCAGAACTATCCGGACAATCTGCTGCCGGAACCGCTGAAGAACGCCAACCCGCTGGGTATCCTGCGGTTGGTGGATGGAGTGCCGGGGCGCGAGGCGCTTTAAGAGTCAGGCAGTTCCATTGAGGTTGATGGACTGCCGTCATCGCGAGCAAGCTCGCTCCCACAGGGGATTTTTTGTGAATGCAAAAGTTGTGTTCGCGGAAGATCCAATTGTGGGAGCGAGCTTGCTCGCGATGGCGATCTTCCAATCGAAAGTGCCTTCGAACCTTATGGCCCAAGCCCCACTCTGACATTGGGTTATCATGCCGCCTTTCCCAATGAACGACTGATCGACATGACTGCCTTGAACGACACCCTGCTGCACGCCCTCGAACACTGCGACATGCTGATTATCGACGGGCTGCATGCATTCGATTTCTCCCTCGACGAGCAGGATCAGTTGCACGTCGAGTGCATGAACGGCCGCACCCTTGAGCATTGGCGTTTTACCCCGACGCAGATGCAGGCCGCGACCTTCGACAAAGCCCTGAAGCATTGGATCATCACCAGCGATTCGGGCGATCACCACCTGGAATGCGTGGAAGCCACCAGCGGCCACGACGATGAGGACTCCGACCATGAAGATGCGTAGCTTCTGGCCCTTGTTGATGGCCGGTAGCGTCGGCGCCATGGGCGTCCAGGCGCAGACTACCGAGCATTACCAAGTGCTGGTGGGTTCCTACACGGCGGGCCAGAGCCAGGGCATCTACCGGCTGCAGTTCGACAGCCGCACCGGCCAGCTCGATGCCAACCCGCTGCAAGTGATCAAGACCCATAATCCTTCCTGGCTGACCTTTTCCAAGGACATGACCCGGTTGTTCGTCGTCAACGAAAACGGGCCGGGCCAGAAAGACCCGGTGGGCAAGGTCAGCAGCTACGCCATCGACCCGAAGACCCATGAGTTGAGCCTGATCAATCAGGTGCAATCCCTGGGCAACGAGCCGACCCATTCCAGTTTGAGTCACGATGGCCAGCATTTGCTGGTCAGCAACTATTCCGTCCTGGAAAACCCGGGCGGCACGCTGGTGGTGCTGCCCGTGGGCGCGGACGGCAAGCTGGCGCCGGTGGTGCAGTCGGGCAGCCATCAGCCGAGTGGGGTCAATCCCGAGCGGCAGAAGTCCGGTCATGTGCATTCCGCGGTGCCGTCACCCGATGGCCAGTATGTGTTCGCCAATGACCTTGGGGCGGACAAGGTGTTCGTCTATCGCTACGACCCCAAGGCCAACCCCGAGCTGCCGCTGACGCCTGCCGATCCGCCGTTCGTGCAGCTGCCACCGGGTAGCGGGCCGCGCCATCTGTTGTTCAGTGGCGACGGCAAGCACGCCTGGCTGACCATGGAGATGACCGCCCAGGTCGCGGTATTCGATTACCAGGACGGTCGCCTGACTCAGCGTCAGCTGGTCGATCTGGCCGACGGAAAGCCCCAGCCAGGTAAAGCGGCAGCAGCGCTGCATGCCTCCAGGGACGGCAAGTTCCTGTACGTCAGCAACCGTGGCATCACCAACGAAATGTTGGTGTTCGCCGTCGACCCGGCCTCCGGCACCTTGAAGGAGCTGCAGCGACGCTCCGTCGAGGGTGATCATCCCCGCGAGTTCAGCCTCGATCCGAGCGAAAGATTCGTCTTGGTCGCCAATCAGAAGAGCAATCAGATTGTCGTCATCGAACGCGATCCCAAGACGGGCCTGCTGGGAAAAACGGTCCAGAAACTTCCGATGGATGCACCGAGCGACGTGAAATTCATGGTTCGTCAATGACGTGGAGGCCCCGACTTTCGGGACCTTCGCCGTTGTATCAACGGGGCTGATAGTCGCTAGTATTACAAAGCATTTCAAGACGAGACGCCTCGGCGCGTAAGTTTGCTTCACGGCCCCACCGGGCAAAGCAGCCAACTGAATCCGAGGACTACCGCCATGAACCTGAATCTTTTTTCCGTGATCGCCGCTTCCGCCATCTCCGCCACTGTGGCATTGCCCGCCAGTGCCAGTATCGAGATCAGCGACAAGAAAAACCGCACCCAGAGTTACACCGAGAAATACCTGCAACAAAGCGCCAATTTCTACGCCGCGCTGGATCACAAGACTCAACACTGAAACACGCTGACCACTGAAGCCTGCGATCTTTTCGTTTCCTGGTGAATGCCAGGGAGAGAAAAGATCGCAGGCTTCGTCGTTCCGGGAAGAAAATCCCGTTGTGATATCACATGGCCATGTGTTTAAATTTGACGCTAGTTAATTGACTCCTTACTGATAAGGATCGACACCATGGCGATGCGTCTGGCAATGATGCTGCTGTTTCTCTACTCCACCCCGATTGTTTCGGCTGCCCAGCCCGTTTCCGGTGAACTGGAAGTGGCTCGCGAGCGATTATTGAGTCTGATTCACGACTGATAGGTTCAGGTCAGCTCGTCGAACTCCCTCGCCACAAAAGCGCACTCGGCGGACCAGGATTTACTTGGCCATGATTGCCACGAACAGCTCTGAATCGAGCAGGCCCTGCAACCATTCCTGCAGCCGAGGGTAGGGCGCCTGGGTGAACCAGTGGCGGTCGACATGGGCGAATTGGCGCACGAACGGCATCAGCGCCACATCCGCCAGGCTCAGGTGACCCGAGGCGAGGTATTTCCGGGTTCCGAGCAGTCCTTCCAGCTTTCGCAGAAAGACTTCGCCTTCGCTCCGATAATGGACTGCTGAGTGTTCGGGATGACGCTCCGGGTATTTGTAGCGGTTCAGATTGAGCTTGAAGACCTGGTCGTTTTCTTCGATCAAGGTTGCCGTCAGCGCACGCCTCTCGGGGTCGTCCGCCAGCCTCCAATCCTGCGGGTCATGCTGGTCCAGGGCCCAGCGCATGATCTCCAGGCTTTCATCGATGACTTGCCCGTCGGCATGCAACACCGGCACGGTGCCTTTGCTCGACAGCGCGAGCATTTCGGCTGGCTTGGCCTTGAGGCTGACTTCGACGATGTCCAGCGCGATACCGCTGTAGCGCAGCGCCATGCGGGCGCGCATCGCGTAGGGGCAGCGGCGGAAGGAGTACAGCGTGACGTGGCTCATTTCACCTCCACCGTGCTCAAACCGTTTCCTTGACGCCGAACCTGGATCTGCACCGGGATCCGCTCATGCATTTCCTGCACGTGGGAGATGACCGCGACCTTGCGGCCCTGGGCCTGCAAACCGTCGAGAGCGTCCATTGCCAGTTGCAGCGACTCGGGATCGAGACTGCCGAAGCCTTCGTCGATGAACAGCGATTCGATTCTCAGTGTGTTGGACGCCATCGAGGCCAGGCCCAGCGCCAAGGCCAGGGAGACAAGGAAGGTTTCGCCGCCGGACAACGAATGCACCGAGCGCAATTCATCGCCCATTTCCGTGTCCATCACCAGCAGGCCGAGCATGCTGCCGCCGCGCTTGAGTCGGTAGCGGCGAACCAATTGTCGCAACTGGGCGTTGGCGTGGTGGACCAGCAAGTCGAGGTTATACGCCTGGGCCAGTTTGCGGAAACGGTCGCCGGTCGCCGAGCCGATCAATGCGTCCAGGCGCGCCCAGCGTTGGTACTCGGCATAGGCTTGCTCGATCTGCTGGGCGAGAGCCTGGTTGGCGCTTTGTCGGCGCTGGTCCTCGGCCTGTTCGGCACGCAGCTCAGCACAACGTTGTTCACTGGCGGCGAACAGTCCCTGAAGCGTGGCCAGGGCTTCGGCCAACTGATCGGCCTGCAGGTTGCCGTTGTGTTGCGACTGGTGGTTTTGCAGCCGCTGCTCGCGCTCGGTGAGCAATACACGGGCCTGCTCGATGGCTTTTTCGCTGTTGATCAGGCGTTGTCGCAATTGGACGACGTGCTGCTCATCAAGGCTGATCAGGGCATCGAGCGCTGCATCGTCAAGTTCAGGGTGGGCGCTGCGCCATTGGGCGATGCTCGCGGCCAAGGTCTGTTGTTCAGTCTCAAGGGCCTGGGCCTGTTCATGCCGGGCCTTGAGTTCGGCAGCCAATTGCACAAGGCTGTTGCGCAGATCCTGCAACTGTTGATTGGCGGTTGCCTCGGCGTGGCGCGCCTGCTCCAGCGCCAGGTCGAGTTGCTGCTGCCACTGTTCGGCGCTGCTGTGTTCGCCGAGCAGTTGGCGAAGTTTTTCCTGGCAGGCCTGGTGTTGCTCGTCCAGGGCACTGGACTGGCGCTGCGCCGATTCCAAATGCTGCACGCGGACATGCTGGCGGTCCTGTTCTTTCTCCAGGACTTGCTGACGCTGAAGTTGCTCGGCGAGCTCTTCGCGTTGCTGTTCCAGTTGCGCCAGGCGCTGGGTGATACGCTGATCGAGCTGCATGAACGTGGCGGCCGGTTCACTGCGCAGGGCCTGCAATGTGTCGGCCGGCAAGAGCGCGCTGAAGTGCTCAAGCTCCTCATCCAGGCGCTGGCGGTCTCGGGCCAGTGCCTGTAGCTGATTATTCAAGTGTTGCGCGGCTTGCTGGCTGGCTGTCTCTGCATCGCGCAGTTGCTGTGTCAGGCGCGCGGCGTCCTGTTGCAGCGTGAGCAAGGCGGCTTGGCGTTGTTCGTCCTGGCTGATGAGTTGGTTCAGCTGTCCGGTTTGCTGGGTCAGCCAGGCGTCGCGCTTGTCTGGATCCTGAGCCAGCAACTGTTCCGACAATGGATGGGCTTCGAGGCTTGGCGCGAGGCTTTGTTGCTGCGCGGCGAGTTGTTCCTGTTGCTGTTTGAACTCCTTGAGCTGGGCGATGACTCCGCTGTATCGGGCCCGCAGGTCAATGACTTTTTCGTTGAGGACGTCCACCGCCTTGCGGGCGTTGGCCTGTTCGCTTTCATCGAAGCGCCCAAGGCTTTCCAGCAGCGCTTCGGGTTGGTGGTAGGGATGTTCAACGCTGCCACACACCGGGCAAGGGTGGTTATCCTGCAGCTGTTCGCGCAGTTGCTCGACGCTTTCGCTGCGGGCCAGGCGCTGGCGTTCCAGCAGTTCGCGGGTCACGGTCCAAGTCTGTTCGGCGATTGCCAGCTCGGCCTTGGCTTCGCTGCCTTCGCGCACCAGTCGGTCGCGTTCCTGCAAGGCGCGTTGCTGGCGTTGTTCCAGTTCGGCGACACGTTTGTCCAGGTCCTGCTGACTGGCCCAAAGCCGGGCAAGGTCTTCGAACGCGCGCAACTGCTTGCGGTTGTCCTGCAGCAGATTGCCAAGCAACTGGATCTGTTCGGCCACCGCCTGCGGTTCGGCGCCGGCCTCCTTGTAGAGCACTTCGAGGCTCTGCCGACGGATTGCCAGGTCCTCGGCGGCGCGAGCGGCGTTTTGCTCCAGCAGCACGAGTTCGTCCTGGCCCTGGTTCAACCGATTGCCGACCTGCATCAATTGCTGGAGCCGATCGCGATAGGCGCTCCAGGCATCGCCCAGCGGTGCGAGGTCAGTGCTTTGTTCCAGTTCGGCCGCGATCTGCCCAAGGCGCTCGCCAACCTGTTTTTGTTGTTCCAGCAAGGTGTCGTGGGTGCGCTGGCCGTCGATGGCAGCCTGTTGGGCCTGCCGCAACTGCTCGGCGCCTTGTTCGACCTCCTTGGTCAGGCGGGCGAGGCTGCTTTGTTCATCGAAGGCCTGGCGTAGCAGTGGCGTGCAGTCGACGCTTTGCTGGCGAGCGGCGGCCAGGGCCAGTTGCGCGACGCCCAGGTTTTTTTCCAGCTCGGCCTGCCGTTCATGCAGCTCGACGTGCTGCTGGGTCAACTGCTGGATCCTGGCCGCCAGCGGGTCGAGCTGTCGGGTCAGTTCCGCTTGGCGGATGAATTGATGCCGCTGGGGCGCCAGTTGTTCCAGGCGGATCAGCTTCAGGCGTCCGTCGGCCTGCGAGTCCCAATCGGCCTGGGCCTGTTGCAGTTGTTCGACGGCGCTGGCCTGTTCATCCTGCAACTGGCGCAGGTCCTTGAGCCAGGCTTGTTGTTGCTCCAGTTGCTTGAGCTGCGCCTGTTGGGTCTTGAGTTGCTGCTGGGCTTCATTGAAACGCTGGTCCAGCTCGGCGCGGGCTTCGGGAGGCAGTGGCGTGACACCGCTGGCTTGGTCTTGCAGCTGCTTGTGGGTTTCCTTGGCCTGCTTGGCCTTGTCGAAGGCGCGGCGGCCGAGGCGCGTATACAGGGCGGTGTCGGTGAGCTTTTCCAGCAATTCGCTGCGGTCGTTGTCGTCGGCCTTGAGGAAGGCGCTGAACTCGCTCTGGGCCAGCAGCACGGCACGGGTGAACTGTTCGAAGTTAAGGCCGAGGACAGCTTCCAGTTGCGCTTTGTATTCGCCTTTCTGGCTGGCAAGCAGTTGGTCATTATCCAGGTCCCGCAGGCTCTGGCGGCTGGCTTGCAGCTTGCCGGCGGCTTTTTCCCGGGCACGATTGGCCTCCCAGCGGGCTCGGTAGCGGCGACCGTCGATGCCGCGGAAATCCACTTCGGCATACCCATCGCCGGTACCCCGGCGCAGCAGCGTGCGTGGATCGCCCGTGGCGATTTCGCCGTCGGCATCGGGCACCTTGGCGTCACGACCGGTGTTGTTCAGGCGCGGTACCGCGCCAAACAACGCCAGGCACAAGGCATCGAGCAAAGTGCTCTTGCCCGCGCCCGTAGGGCCGGTGATGGCAAACAGGCCGGCGCTGGCCAAGGGGTCGACGGTGAAATCGATTTCGAATGGCCCAGCCAGGGAGGCGAGGTTCTTGAGGCGGATCGCGAGGATTTTCATGGCTGTTCGCTCTCCATCTGCACATCCTGTAACAGCACGGCGAAATCCTTGAGGGTCTGTTCATCGACCGCGCTGCCGTAGGTGTCCTGCCAGGCGCGGCTGAACAGTTCCTGCGGGCTGAGCTGGTCCAGTTCGATCAGCCCCGCACTCTCGTCGGCATCGCTGGAGCTGCCGCTTCCGGCGTACTCGGCGGCGATCCGTACCAGCCGCACGGCTTTGCCTTGCAGCGCGGTTTCCACCTGATGTCGCAGGTCCGGCTGCGGTTCATCGAGGCGCACCCGGACTTCCAGCCAGGGCTGGCGATGAATGTCTGCCAGCAGGTCGATGTCCGGCAAATCGTTCAGTTGCACCAGGATATCGGCCAGCGGGGCCGGGCCCAGGCGTTGCAAGTTGACGGCGCGGGGAATCAGCCGTGGCTCGACGTTCACCAGGGTTTCGCCGTCCAAGGTGATGTCGAGGATCTGGTGTCGGTAGCCGATCTCGGAAAACGACAATGGAATCGGCGATCCGCTGTAGCGAATGCGTTCCTCGCCGTTGACCTTCTGCGGCTTGTGCAAGTGGCCGAGGGCGACATAAGTGATGCTCGGGCCGAACAGGCTGGCCGGGAGGGCTTCGGCGTTGCCGATGATCAGGCTGCGCTCGGAATCTTCCGATACCGAGCCGCCGGCCATGTGCGCATGACTGACGGCGATCAGCGCCTGGCCCTTCTTGCGCTTGGCGTTGGCGGCTGCAATCAGCCATTCATGTACCTGGCCGATGCCCCGCAAATAATCATCTCCCAGTTGTGCGCCCGTGACCTCGGCCGGTCGCAGGAACGGCAGGGCCAGGCACCAGGCCCGGACCTTACCCTTGGCATCAGGCAATGGCAGCAGCAGACGCTCGACGTCGAGCAGTCCATCGTCCAGCCACAGGACGCGGCCCAGGGCATGGGTGCGCAAGCGGCGCATCAACGGCGCCGGCAATTCGATGCGCGAGCCAGAGTCGTGGTTGCCGGCGATCATGACGATGGTCAGGTTGGCGTTCTGTTCGTGGGCGCTGACGATGAAATCGTACAGGCGCTCCTGAGCTTTGACCGGTGGGTTGACGGTGTCGAAGATATCGCCGGCGATCAGCAGCGCGTCGGGCTTTTCGCTGGCCAACTGACGCAGCAGCCAATCAAGGAAACAGGCGTGTTCGAAGTCGCGATCCTGGCCGTGGAGGTTTTGCCCCAGGTGCCAATCGGAGGTGTGAAACAGACGCAAGGCAGACTCCAGAAAACAGACGATGGCCGCAGGAAGAGAGGCGGCGCAAAAATGCAGAGTTTACTGGGAAACGCTGGCGAGGGGCTGCTCAACTTTGTCGGGCGGGCCGTTATAGCCACTGAAGCTCATTGGAGCCCCGCTATTTGGGATAAAGCGGCGGCAGGCTGGAATCACTGGCAGCGTCCGGTGCTCCCTCCAAGGGTGGAATGGCGCGAATGGCGCGCCAGAGGTCTTCGCCTTGCCAAAGCTGGCCGGTCTCGCTGTACAGGGCGCCGTTCAAGCCGTCGAGGGCGTCGGACAGTGGCACGAAGCGCGCTGCCATGTCGGCCAGGGTTTCCGGTTGCTGCCGGGCCCAGGCGTCCAAGGCCTGGCGAGTGGCGTGCGGGTCGTTGGCCAGGCAGGCGCGCTTGAGGTCATCGAGCAGGGTGCGTGGGCTAGGTCCGGCCTGGGTCGAACGCAGGACGGCGGGTTGCCGGCGGGCGCGCCACCACAGGCCGAAACCGAGCAGCGTCGTACACGTCAGGATGAGCGTGCTCAACTGCCAGTACCAAAGCGTCTCGCTGTCGACGGTCGTGACGATCTGCGTCGTGCCCGCTGGCGTGTCGACCATCAGGCTTGGATTGTTCGCCACTTGCAGGGTCCGCGCGGGGAGGCTGGTGCGGTCCAGGTGATCTTCCAGGGTGTTCCACCAGACCACTTCAACCGGTGGCAGCTCAATGGTGCCGCTGCGGTTGGGCACCAACGCCTCGCGGTCTTCGCGACTGCCCACCAGGCCGCGTTCGCTGCTGCGACTGCTGAGCACCGGCTGGTCTGGATAACGGCGCAGGCCGTTGATCTCAGTGGCAGGCAGCGGCGGCAATTGGGCACTGGTCAAGCCTTCGGCTTCAAGGGTCAGGCTGCGGGTCAGTGAATCACCGACCTGGCTGTGGGTCGGTTCCGGGCTCCAGCTTTCACTCAAGGAAAGGCTGCGGGCCGGTAGCCAGGGAAGGTCGGCCGGATAGCTGGCGGGTTTTGGCTTGACGGCCAGCTGCAGTTGCGTGGAACTCACACGCATCAGTTGGCCGGGCTTGGCGCCGGGCGTCGCGTTGCCCTGGGCCGCCGGCTCGACCAGCGTGGCGCTGAAGGTCTGGGCCGGGACCGCCAGCTCGCCGCTACGCTGCGGATAGATGCCGTAGCGCAGTTCGATCACGCCGTGGCGCACGTCGTTGATGACTTTCTCGTAAGTGCGCGATTCCCCCAGTTGCTCGGTGCGTGCGTCGGGAATGTGCAGGGGGGTCAGGCTGCTGTCGTCGTAAAGCGACACTGAATGGTAGATGCGCAAGGTCAGGATAGCCTGGGCCTGTACATACACTTCGGCCTGGTCGAGGCTGGCTTCGATGAACACCGGCGCGAGGGTGCCGGAGGCGTTGCGGGTCTCGCTTTCGATCACCTGCAACGTGATCGGCTGGCTGGCCACTTCGCCCAATTGCAGCGCCGGAATCACCACAGTGCCGCTCTGGCGGGGAAGCAACGTGACGATCCAGCGGGTGGTAGCGCGGTTCTCGCCGTCGAGGGTGGTCAGTTGGTTGACCTGGCGGGTGCCTCGTACGTCGAATAAGGCCTGGAGCGGGCTCAGGTCAGGCTTGCCGAACAGCGTGGCGTCGTTGGATTCCAGCGTCAGCTCCACGGTTTCCCCGGAATTCAGCCGGCTGCGATCCACGCTGGCAGTCAACTGCGCAGCCTGGGACCCGGCAGCCCAGAACAGCAAGACGAGGAGGTAGGCGGTGAAGCGGGTCATCGGTTTTTTTCCTGGGCCTGGTGGCTTTGCTGTTCGTACCAGAATTTGCGCCTGAGCAGCTCACCCGGGTTGTCCGGGATCTGGCGCAGCCATTGTTCCAGCGCCTGGCGTTGTTCTTCTTCGTTGCGTTGACCCGCCGCCGGGCGAAGCGGCGGGGTGGTGGTCTGCTCGTCGGGCAACTCGCTGCCCGGTACATCCTGGGCGCCGGGTGGTGGTGCTTCGGGCGCCTGGTCGTCGTCCGGCGTGGCTGTCGCTTCGGAGGAGGGATGGCCCTGCTCGGATGACTGGCTCGGCCTGTCGGCCTCCTGCGGTTGCTCCGTGGCAGGCTGTTCCTGGTTTTCGGCAGGCTTGGGCTCGTCCGGGGGCGGAGTCTGTTCCTTCAGCAGGCTTTCCACCAGGGCTTTGTTGGTCTGCGCCGGGCGCAGGTCCGGTTGCAATTCCAAGGCCTGCTCATAGGCATCGATCGCAGCCTCCAGCTCACCGCTGCGGGCCAGGGCATTGCCGCGATTGTAGTGGGAACGGGCGTCGTTGCCTTCTGCAAATCGTCGGGCCGCTTCGCCGTACTCGCCGGCTTCGTACAGGGCGACGCCTTGCCATTGGCTGTCCTCGAAACGGGCAGCGGCCTCGGCCGGGCGTTTTTGCTTGAGCAGATGCTGGCCCTGCTGGTCGGGACGCAACCACAAATCCTCGAACTCAAAAGCGTGGCCGGTTTGCGGCAATACGAACAACAACGGCAGGCAGAAAAGCCAACCGCGTCGCCCGGCGCACGCTGCCAGCAGCAACAACGGCAAAAGCAGCCAATAACCCTGGTCGGCCCAGGTGTCGAGGCGCAATGTCTGGCCATCGCTGCGCAGTTGACGCGGCCCGTCCAGCAGGCCCAGGCCGCGCAGGTCGCTGTCGTCCAGACGCGCCGGGCGATATCGGCCGTCCAGCTCATTGACGAAGGACTTGAGGCTCGGACTGTCCAGGCGCGGCACCAGGATCGCGCCCTGGGCGTCCTTCAGGTAACTGCCATCGTCCTGGGCCACCGGCGCGCCTTCACGGGTGCCAATGCCGAGCATCAGCAAGCGGGTGGCGGAGCCGTCCATGACCTGGCGGATGCCTTGGCGCTCCTGCTCGTTCAGGGACGAAGCGATCAGCAGGATCCGGCCGTGGCCGAGCCCGGCCTGGTCCAGCAGGGCCATGGCCTTGTTCACGGCCAGGTCGGCGCGATGGCCGCCTTGGGGCATGATCGATGGCGCCAGCGCTTCGAGCAGGTTGGCGCTGGTGGCCAAGTCATCGGACAGCGGCACCAAGGTGTGGGCGCTGCCGGAATACACGATGATCGCGGTCTGGGCGTCACTGCGGTTGTGCAGCACGTCCAGCACTTTTCGCCGGGCTTGTTCCAAGCGGGTGGGCGGGACGTCGGTGGCGAGCATCTCTGGCGTCAGTTCGAGGATGATCACCAACGGATCGGCGGGTTTCTGGCTGGTCTGTTCGACGCGTGTCCAGCTGGGACCAAGCAAGGCCAGCACCATCAACAGCCAGCCCAGGCCCAGGGCAATCCAGGGCAGCTTGCTTTCGCGACCGCTGCCACCGCTGAGCAACACTCCATGGAACGCCGCAGGCAGGATCATCTGCCAGCGGCCCACGCGTTTTTGCCGATGCCAGAGCTGCCAGAGCAGCCAGCCCAGCAACGGCAGCAGCAGGATGAAGCCGGGGCGCAGCCAATGCGGCCAGAGCGCGATCATCGGCGCCTCCGCAGTCGCAGGCGTTTGAGCCGCTGGCGCCATTCGGAGGGGTGCGAGGGTTGGAACAGCGGCTGGGTGAACAGGCGTTGCAACGGATTGTCCGGCCAACGTTCCCGGGCCACCAGCAACATGCTCAATACCAGCGCAACGGCCAGGGGCCACTGATACAAGGCATGGGCTGGGCGGGCTTGAGTTGGTTGCTGGGTCACTGGTTCGAGTTGGTCAAGGCTCGCCTTGATCGCCAACAGTTGCTCGCCATCCTCGGCCCGGAAATACTGGCCGCCGGTGACTTGAGCGATTTCCCTGAGCGTCGCTTCGTCGAGGTCCAGGCTCGGGTTGACGCCCAGGAAACCGGCGGTGCCACTTTGTTCCGGGTCGGCGCCTACGCCGATCGGGTAGATCTTCACGCTTTCATCGGCAGCCAGCCGCGCCGCGGTCAGGGGATCGATCTGGCCACCATTATTGGCACCATCGGTCACCAGGATCAGCACGCGGCTCTGCGCCGGACGTTGACGCAGGCGCTTGAGGGCCAAGCCGATGGCGTCGCCGATGGCAGTGTTCTTGCCGGCGATGCCTACGCGCGCTTCGTCGAGCCAGCCCCGCACGGTGTGGCGGTCGAACGTCAGCGGCGCCTGCAGATACGCCTGGGTACCAAACAGAATCAGGCCGACCCGATCACCTTCGCGGCTTTCGAGGAAGTCGCCGAGCATGCGCTGGACCAGCGCCAGACGGCTGACGTCTTCGTCGTGCCATTGCATGTCGGGAAAATCCATCGATCCCGACACGTCCACCGCCACCAGTAGGTCGCGACCGCTCGCGGCGATCGGCAGCGGCTCGCCCAGCCACTGCGGGCGGGCGGCGGCGATCAACAGCAAAAGCCAAAGCAGGATGAAGGGGGCCTGCTGGCGCCATGTCGGTAGATTGGCCCGGGCCCGCCGGCCCACCAACCCTTCGAGCTCGTCCAGGAAGCTGACCTTGAGCGCCGGCTCGCCACTGTCCGCAACCGGCAGTACCAGGCGCATTAGCCAGGGCAACGGCAACAGGACGAAGATCCACGGCCAGGCGAACTCAAACATGTTTGCGAATCCAGATCTCGACGGCCTGGGTCAGGCCGGCGATGGCTTTGTCATCGAGCTTGCATTCAGGCTTGTAGGCGCCCTCCACGAGGATCATCCACCGGGTCAGGCCCGCGGCCGGGCAGCGGTTATCCAGGAAGGCCAGCCATTTGCGCCCGTTGAGCGTGTGGCTCTGGCTGTAGGGATAGTGGTTGCGGCACAACCGCTTGAGCAGCCCATTGAGCTGTTGCAACCAGGCGCCGGCCGGCGCGCCGTCGTAGGGCTTGGCCAGTAGGGCGAGCTCGGCCAGCGCGGCCAGTCGCACCGGATCCAGCGGCTGCTCGGCCCGTGCGTTGTTGCGCTTGACGGGAATGAACCGGCGCAATTGCCACGCACCCACTCCCAGGAGGGGCAGCAACACCAGCAATAGCCACCAGCCCGGCGCGGGCGGCCAGAATTCGATGGGCGGCGGGGTCATGAGTGGCTGCAACTGGTCCAGGCTGCTCATCGGGCTTTCCCCGGCCGCTTGGGGTTCAGGTACTCGCGCAATTGTTCGACCATGTCGCCCTGGGTGCTCAAGGGCAGCATCAGGATCCGCAGCTTCTGGGCCAACATCTCCCAGCGCTCCAGCCGTGCTTCGGCCTGGGCGCGATAGGTCTGGCGCAACTCGAGATTCAGTGTGTCGAGCTCCAATTGCTCGCCACGCTGGGCAAAGCGAAGCAATCCGGCGGCGGGCAGGGCGTGATCCAACGGGTCGGATAGCGGCAAAAGCAGCAGGTCGCAATGACGCGACAACAGGCTCAGTTGCTGCTCGGCGCTGTCGGACAAGGCGCGCTCGTCGCAAATCACGATCGCCAGGCTGCCCGGACGCAGCACTTCCCGGGCCCGGCGCAAGGCAACGCCGAATGAGTCGCGGTCGGATTCGCCGTCGGGCTGCAGTGACTGATTGACCCGCACCAGACGGTTGAGCAGTTGCAACAGGCTCTGTTTGCTGCGCCGTGGTTTGACTTCGTAGTGGGTATTGTTGCCGAACACCAGTCCGCCGACCCGGTCGTTGTGCCCCAGCGCGGCCCAGCCGATCAGGCTCGCGGCGCGGGCGGCCAGCACCGACTTGAAAATCAGTCCTGAGCCGAAAAACAGGCGATGGCTTTGCTCGATCATGATGAAGATCGGTCGCTCGCGCTCTTCATGGAACAGTTTGGTGTGGGGCTCTTGGGTACGTGCGGTGACGCGCCAGTCGATGGTGCGCACATCATCGCCGGCCTGGTAGACCCGCACCTGGTCGAAATCCACCCCGCGCCCGCGCAGCTTGGAGTGGTGCAGGCCGATCAGCGGGCTGCGCTGGCCAGGCGTGGAGAACAACTGCACTTCACGCACGCGATGGCGCATCTCGATCAGCTCCGAAAGGCTGACGCGGATGCCCGGGACCGGCGCGAGTGGGTTGTTCACGACGTCGATACTCAAGCGACGGCGACGACGTCGAGAATTCGCTGCACGACCCGGTCCTGGTCAATGCCGGCGGCCTCGGCTTCGAACGACAGGATGATGCGATGGCGCAGCACGTCGAACAGCACGGCCTGGATATCTTCCGGGCTGACGAAGTCGCGCCCGGCCAGCCAGGCGTGGGCACGGGCGCAGCGATCCAGGGCAATCGAGCCGCGTGGGCTGGCGCCGTAGGCGATCCACTCGGCCATTTCCGGGTCGAACTTGGCTGGGTTGCGGGTAGCCATGATCAGTTGCACCAAGTATTCCTCCACGGCGTCGGCCATGTACAGCCCGAGGATTTCCTTGCGCGCCGAGAAGATCGCCTGCTGGCTGACGCGCCGCTCGGGCTTGGTCTCGCCGTTCAGTGCCTCGCCCCGGGCCTGTTGCAGGATGCGGCGCTCCACAGCTGCGTCCGGGAAGCCGATTTTCACGTGCATCAGGAATCGGTCGAGCTGGGCCTCGGGCAGGGGGTACGTGCCTTCCTGCTCGATCGGGTTCTGTGTCGCCATCACCAGGAACAGCGGCGACAGCTCATAAGTGCTGCGTCCGACACTGACTTGCCGTTCGGCCATCGCTTCGAGCAAGGCTGACTGAACCTTGGCCGGAGCCCGGTTGATCTCGTCCGCCAGCACCAGGTTGTGGAATATCGGCCCTTGCTGGAACACGAAACTGCCGGTTTCCGGACGGTAGATTTCGGTGCCGGTGATGTCGGCCGGCAACAGGTCGGGGGTGAACTGGATACGATGGAACTGCGCTTCGATCCCTTCGGCCAGCTCCTTGATCGCCTTGGTCTTGGCCAGCCCTGGCGCGCCTTCCACCAACATGTGCCCGTCGGCAAGCAGGGCGATGAGCAGGCGCTCGATGAGTTTTTCCTGGCCGAGAATCTGCGTAGAAAGAAAGGTTCGCAGCGCCAGCAGCGCTTCACGATGTTCCATCGATGACTGTTCCTGGAAAGGGTGGCCCAGGCGATTGGATAACGCCGGGGCTGGGGGCGTTACTTTAATGCATGGCAGGGGGTGGCGACTAACGGGATTTTGATGGGTGTGTGGATTTGTGATCGGTTTGGACCTGGCGTGGGGGCGGGCTTGCTCGCGAAGGCGTAGTGTTGTGGGAGCCGAGCTTGCTCGCGATGACGGCGGCACATTCAACTCCAATCTTCGCTAGTTTTGCATCCGAATCTCATCCACCAGCAGCTTGATTGCTGGCCTGTCGATAAGATCCAGCCACGGACCGTCCTCCACGATTGCCCCGTCATGCATCACAATCACCCGGTCAAACCGATGCAGGTGGTCAATGTCATGGGTGACACATATCAACCCCTGCCCGGCAAAAACGTCGAATAACAGGTCCCATAGAGGCGTGGTCAGCCTAGGTTCGATGGACGCGCTTGGCTCGTCGAACATATTGAATTTTCCAGGCTTGTTGATCAGGCGCAATAGCGATAGGCGTTTGGCTTCGCCTCCGGAGATATTCGAGGCATTTTCGCTGACTTGCCGTGTAGTCACGATCTCATCCAATTCCAATTGCCGTATGGCCCTAGACAAAATTGGCGATGCGCTGCTTCCGAACAGAACTGATTGTTCAAAAGAGCCTTCCAGAAACCGTGGTTGTTGGGGGCAGTACCTCAAGGCGTCCAAGTGAGCTTGGCCGGTCAAAAGTGAGACCGGTACCGAGTCGATGCTCAGTAGGTCTCGCTTTGATACATCAAGCCCTGCGAGGACTTCCAGAAAAGTGGTTTTGCCTGCGCCGCTAGGGCCCGTAACGGCCACTGACTGCCCTTGAGCAAATGCCAGGGAGCGTTTGATCGACAGGCGAAGCGGTCCCGTTCCCTCCACTTCGCAGGGTCCGAGTTCCAGAACTGAGGCACGCTGGGAATCAACCAAGGCCAGCCGATTGCTGCGATCGAAGTTCGGGAGTGATAGCAGACCCTGAAATTGACGCTGGTCCGCCAGGAACTGATCAAGAACACGATACCCTTCAGTCAAGGTTGAAATACTGAGCAGATAACTCCCGCGATTGAAAAAATGGCAACCAGCTGCCCGACGCTGATGCTGGGCTGGCTCGATAGCTGATCAACAACCCCCCATGCCAGTAATCCGCCCGTCGAGAGGCTGACGAACAGAATCTTGGCGGCGCTCAGAAAACCCCCGGAGCTTGCCGCGATCAACGCTTCATTGGCGTAGCCCTTGAAGGCCTCGTTCAACGGTTGCGTTGCGGTAAGCTCGGCGTTTTCAAGTTTTATCGCTTTGCCAGCGCTGAGGGTGTTGTATAGCCGCGCACTCAATTCATCTTCCTGGTCGTTGACCGCTTCGATGTGCTTGCGGCGCCATCGGATGATCTTATGGGTGACCAGCAAATAGATAGTTCCCAAGCCGGTCATGCTCAAAAAAACATCACTACCGCCTATGTAGAAAAAAGCGCCTCCGACGATAAGGAACTCCAGGCATAACGGTAGCCCGACGGTGACAAAAAAGTCAGCAGTTGCTCATGAGCAGTGATTCCGCGCTCAACGGATTTTATGAACTGCCCGACTCTCCATGAATTGAAATGCACAAACTCCTTGCGCATGAGGTTTGCCAGCCACTCCACAGACGCATCCATGACGATTTGCTGCACGAGCTTGGCCAAAAAATGAATGTGGAGCGGGCTGATAATGGCTTGTGCGCAACCGGCGAAAATAAGACCTGCTGTAAGTATCAGTAGCGTGTTGGGTGTTGAGATTTTTTCGCCGTGTAAGGTGTCGACAATACTACCCAAAAGCAAGGGTGGGGCCAGGGCGATAAGTTTGAGAGCAATAATTGTTGCAACGGTTGATATCAGAATCGTCGTATATTTTTTGCACGCAGCTCTAATGAATGTTTGCATAGGATGCATGTGACCCTCTGTGATTTTTATAGGGTCATGGTTTGCGATTTAATATTCAGTCGCGTGGCGAATCACCTAACTTGCGTGTTTTTTCGCAAGTGCATAATTAATAGCAGCAGGCATCTAGGCGGAATAGAGCGCAACTTCCGATGATAGCGTAGGTTTGGTCTTGGCGATCGGTAAGACGCCGGTGTAGGAAAAAGCGCTTTCCCTGGAATTCGCTTTTTCAGTTATAGATTTCAATAGTTTGAAAGGTTTAATCACCTCTGGATGAAATGCCATGAGGGCAGAGAGCAGGATTCGTGTGTGCTGAATCAGTCAGGTATCCATTAGCCAGGGTCAACGGAACAGGGGCGAGGGGACAATCCATCTCGCCACACGCGCCGCGGCCGGGTTTATCCCTGGGGTAGACGACTCAGCCTTTCCAACCCCCCGCATTTACCAGATTCTTCGGTCGCTCACCCGCCAATGCGGCCAACAGGTTCTCCACGGCACAACGCGCCATCGCCTCCCGGGTCTCATGGGTCGCCGAGCCGATGTGCGGCGTCGCCACCACGTTGTCCATCTGCAACAGCGGCGAATCCGCATCGAGGGGCTCGCGCTCGAAAACGTCCAGCCCGGCGCCACGGATCTGTCCGCTGCGCAGGGCCTCTATCAGCGCGGTTTCGTCGACGACCTTGCCCCGGGCGATATTGATGAAGATGCTTTCGGGGCGCATCTGCGCAAATGCCCTTGCATTGATGAGGCCTTCGGTCTCAGCGGTCAAGGGCAAGGTCAGGCAGATGAAATCCGCTTGTTGCAGCAGCGTATCGAGGTCGCAGTAGCGCGCGTTGAAACGTTGCTCGACAGCGGGTTTCGGCGAGTGGCTGTGGTAGAGCACCGGCATGCCGAAACCGAAGTGGCCGCGTTGGGCCAAGGCTTCGCCGATGCGGCCCATGCCGACGATGCCCAAGGTCTTGCCATGGACGTCGCTACCGAAATGTCGCGGGCCGATGCTTTGTTGCCAACCGCCTGCGCGAACGAGGTTGGCCAGTTCCACCACGCGCCGGGCGGTTGCCAGGATCAAGGCGAAGCCGGTGTCGGCGGTGGTTTCGGTCAGCACATTCGGCGTGTTGGTGAGTAGGATGCGGCGTTGGGTCAGGTAGTCGATATCGTAATTGTCGACGCCCACCGAGACGCTGGCGATCGCTTCCAAGTTAGGCGCCAGGTCCAGCAGCGACGGATCCAGCTTGATGCTCGCGCCCAGTAGAGCATGGGCGCTGGGCAGAGCGTCGCGCAGTTGTCTCAGGCCCTGGGCGTCGAGACGTTCGATGAGGGTGACCTGGAACTGCGCTTGCAGGCGTTCCATCAGTTGCGCTGACAGTTTCTTGTACAACACCACATGCTTTTTCATAGGATTTTTCCGATTCGTTAACGGACAGGCGCCGGGTGGGGCGTCGCAGTCTTGGACACAACCCGGTCGCTGGCGCCGGGCTTGAGGGCGAGGGTCAACATCACCGACAACAGCAGCGCGCCGCTCATCAACAGGAAGGACATGCCGGTGGAGCCGGTAGAACCGTTGAGGTAACCCACCAGGTACGAGCCGCCGAACGATCCCAGGGCGCCCATGCTGTTGATCAGCGCCATGGCGCCGCCAGCCACGTTGGCCGGGAGGATTTCCGGGACGATGGCGAAAAACGGCCCGTAGGGCGCGTACATGCAGGCGCCCGCAATCACCAGCAAGGCGTAGGACCACCAGAAATGCTCAGCGCCGAGCAGGTAGGAGGCATAGAACGCGATAGAGGCAATCAGCAGCGGCGGCCAGACGAAACGCTTGCGTTTCTGCACCTTGTCCGACGCCCAGGACACGATCAGCATGGCGATCACGGCCGCCAGGTACGGCAGCGATGACAGCCAGCCGGCCTCGACCATGTTCATCTTCAGGCCCGCCTTGAGGATCGACGGCAACCACAGCACAAAACCGTAGACGCCGATGCTCCAGCAAAAGAACTGCAGCGCCAGGATGATCACCTTGGGCGAGCGGAAGGCCTCGGCATAGTTCTTCACGGCCTTGATGCCGACCTGCTCGGCTGCCAGCGCCGTTTCAAGGTCGTGTTTTTCCTGGTCGCTGAGCCACTTGGCCTGGGCTGGACGATCGTCGGCCAGGCGCCACCAGACAAAGGCCCAGAGCACCGCCGGCAGGCCCTCGATGATGAACATCCAGCGCCAGTCGAATTGCTCGACGAGGTACCCCGAGACCACCGACATCCACAGCATGGTGACCGGGTTGCCAAGGATCAGGAAGGTGTTGGCGCGCGAGCGTTCGGCCCGGGTGAACCAGTGGCAGAGGTAGACCAGCATCGCCGGCATCACGGCCGCTTCCACTACGCCGAGCATGAAGCGGATCACGATCAACCAATACGCGTTGGAGACCACGCCGGTGAGGGTCGCCAGCGAGCCCCAGAGGATCAGGCTGACGAATATCAGTTTCTTCACGCTGTGCTTCTGCGCGTAGATCGCCCCGGGCACCTGGAAGAAAAAGTAACCGAGGAAAAACAGCGCGCCGAGCAACGAGGACAGCCCCGGCGTGATCATCAAGTCTTCGGCCATGCCCGAGGCCGCGGCGAAGCCGTAGTTGGCCCGATCGAGGTAGGCGAGGCTGTAGGTGATGAAGACGATGGGCATGATGTACCACCAGCGGCGGCTGGCGAGGTTGATCGTTTGCATGTCTATGACTCCTGAGCTTGTTGTTTTTATGCAGCAGGTGTTTGCGGTTGCCTCATTGGCGAGCAGGCTCGCGAAGCGCGGATTCAAATTCAGCCGACAATTCAAGGCGCGTTGGCAGTCCTTCCATGTCCCCACGGTTCTGCACCGCGCGGCTGCCGATCCAGTTCGCGCGCCGTACCGCCTCGGTGACGTCGAGGCCTTCGAGCAATGCGCTGATCAGGCCCACGGCGAAGCCATCGCCAGCGCCCACGGTGTCCACCACTCGGGTCACCGGCACGCCGGCGACGAATCCCTGGTCCAGCGGCGTGCGGTAGTAAGCACCGTCCGGGCCGAGTTTGATCACCACGACCTCGGCGCCTTGGTCCAGGTAGAACGCCGCGATGTCGGCAGGGTCATCGAAGCCGGTCAGCAGTCGGCCTTCACTGAGGCCCGGCAAGACCCAGTGGGCGAGGGCGGCATGGCGGTTGATCTCGCGGATCATCATCGCTTCGCTGGCCCAAAGGCTCGGGCGCAGGTTGGGGTCGAACGACAGGCTGCGTCCGGCCTCGCGCATGCGGGTCATCAGTTCGAAGGACATCTTCCGTGCAGTGGTCGACAGCGCGGGCACGATGCCGGTGGCATGGAGATGATGAGCGGCGAGCAGCGCCGGGGCGATGGCGTCGATCGACAAGTGACTGGCCGCCGAACCACGACGGAAATATTCGACTTGCGGGTCGCTGCCGTCGTCGGTGCGGGACTTGAGCTGGAAGCCAGTGGGGTGCGCCGGGTCGACGGCCACGTGTCGGCAATCCAGTCCTTCCTTCTCCAGCGCCTGCACCACGAAGCGTCCCAGGGAGTCGGCGCCTACCCGACTGAGCCACGCCACTTGGAACCCCAGCCGCGACAAACCGATGGCCACATTGCTGTCGGCGCCGGCGATGCGTTTGTGAAACTGGTTGACGCCGGCCAGTTCGCCGGTTTCGTCGGCGACCAGCATGGCCATGGTTTCGCCGAACGACAGCACATCGAACTCAGGCATGGGCAATCTCCCGGCGCGATTGCCCGAGACGGGACAGAAGGGCAACGTGTTCGGCAGTCAATTGCAGCAGGTCATCGCCTTGTAGCGGGTACTCGGCGGCGCGCATCACGCCGACCGGCATGTGCTTGAGCAATTGTTCCCAAAGGTGCATGTCGGTCGCGGCTGGTGGCACGGCGACCAACTTGCCATCGGCGCGCCGGGCCACGGCCTTGCAATGCACATACGCCACATGCCTTCCGAGCTGGCGGGCGGCCGCAGTGGCTGATTGGTCCTGCCATTGCCAATTGCCGATGTCGAAAGTCATTGCGATGGGTAGACCGTGTGCTTCGACCGCAGCGAAGAAGCGTTGCAGGGGTTCGATCCGTCCGCCTTGCAAGGTCTGGTCGTTTTCCACCAGCAGTTGCACCGGGGTTGCCGCGAGGACGTCTGCCAGGGCCGATACGTTGTGGGAGTCGGTGAATTGGCCGAGGGAAACCTTCAACCACGCCGAGCCGAATGCCTCGCAACGTTGCAGGGTGGAGGTCAGGGCGGGATTGGGCCTGGGCTGGCCGGGGAGCCAGAGCTCCAGAGGTGAGGAGTAGATGCTTTCCAACCCCTGGGCCCGCGCGCCAGCGGCCAGTTCGGCGGGCTGTTCGGTGGTCAGCAACTCTTCGCGCCATTCGATGCGCGAGGCGCCGGCGGCGGCCAGCAAGTCGATGAAGCTGTCTTGTCCGCGCTGGCGTACGAGGTCGGCGCCGTAGCTGGAGAGACTGATGGAAACGGGTGGTTTGGTCATTGTTGTTGTACCTCTGAAACCGGTTTCAGTTTTGGTCAAAAAAAAGGTTGTGCTTCAGGTCCCTTTCGCGAGCAGGCCAGGCCAATTACCGCAAAACTCCACGCGTCGACCCACGCTCAATCAACCGCGCCGAAAAATCCAGGGTCTGCACCGGCCCGTTGTCGCCCCGCAAACGCTTGAGCAAGCATTCGAAGGCGCTGGCGCCGATTTCGGCGGTGGGCTGGGCGAGGGCAGTAATGCCGCTGCCCACCAAGGGGTACCAGTCCAGGTCGTCGAGGGCGATCAGGCCGATATCATTGAACAAGTGGCAACCCAAATCGCGAAGTACGCGGGTCGCCGCCAGCGCGGCGATGCCGTTGGCACAGAACAGCGCCTTGGGGCCACGGTCCGGCTGGGCGAGAAAGGTCTTGATGCGTGGGAGCAGCTGTTCGCAAGTTTCCACCACGGCGCCGGCCAGGGCAGGGCGTCGTTCGATGCCGGCCTTGAAACTCTCGACCCGCTCGATCCGCGAACTGGTGCCATCGAACGGCTCGGTCACCAGCAGCAAGTCGCGGTAGCCGCGCTGTTCGAGGTGATCGAGGGCCATCTCGATGGCCGCCGGATTGTCCAGTCCGACCAGATCGGTTTCGAGCCGATCGACCTTGCGATCCACCAGCACCATCGGCATCTCGCTGCGCAGCTCGAACAGTTCATCACGGTGATGCCCCAGCGTGTTCACGATCAGCCCTTCGATGTTGTAGGCACGCAGCAGCGCCAGGTGCTGGCGTTCCTGTTCGTCGTCACGGTCGGTGTTGCAGACCACCAGGCTGTAGCCATGGCGACGGCAGGCGGTTTCCACGCCATGCATCACGGCAATTGAATAAGGGTTGCGGATATCGGCCACCAGCATGCCGATCAGCCGCGTGCGCCCGCGCTTGAGGCCACGGGCCATCTGGTTCGGCCGGTAGCCCAGCTCGCTGATCGCCTGCTCGATGCGCCGGGCGATGGCCTCGGAGAGCAGGGCGCGGTCTTCGCCGATGAAACGCGAGACACTGGCCTTGGAGACCCCGGCGCGTTCAGCGACATCCAGCATGGTCACGCGGTTGCGCTGGGCGGCGGAGAAAGAATTCACGGATTGAAACCTGCTTATTGGATTTATTGAGGTTCTGAAACCGGTTTCAGGAAACACCAGGATTCATTCGTTCGTCAAGGGCGATGGTTCAGAGATACGACCGACGGTGGTTCGCTTCAGTCGGACAGCGGCGGCGATCCAGCAGGCCCTTGGCAGAACCGGGCCAATCGGGCGATTTGCAGCAGGCGACGGCGTGTGCTTAGCTGCCTGCCTTCTCCAGCCCTTGGACTACCGAAGCCACCATGAACTTTACCCAGCCTCGTTTGAGATTGCTGTCGATACTGAGTGTGGCCCTGTTGGTGGTGGGCTGCGCGTCCTACATCCTGTTTCGCCACAGCGGCGCGCCAGCCGATGAAGGCTTCGCCGCCGCGCAATTGAACGAAGGGGGTATGGAAGATATCGGCACGTTAGCACTGCCTGAGGTGGAGAAGCGCCTCAATTACCTGATTCAAGACACCGGTGAGACCCTCAGGTCCCTGGAGTTGCTCAGTGATGTCGAATTGAGCCTGACCGTCGAGACGACCGAACCAGCCGGCGAGCAGCCGTTGCAATACGAGCAGCTGTTTGTCCCGTTCACCAGCGCGCAGTTGAAAGCCGAATTGGCGTCGATCCAATACCTGCGGTTTGCCCAGAAGCTGTTCGCTGACGGTTCCGAAGTGCGGCTCGATACCGGTGCTCTTGATCCGCTCTGGAAGCGCGCCGCCATGCCGGATCAGGCGACGACCGAGCAGTACCTGCCGCAGCGCCTGCGTTTTCGCGATGGCAGCGAAAAAAACTTCGCCGACCTCAAGGCGCCGCCCACGGTTGAGTCCGATGAGATGGTTTCGTCCCATGACGCTTTCGCACTGCCGGTGAACAAGCCGCTGGCGAGTCTCGGCCTGACGGTCGCTTACCGCAGCTACCCGGGATTCAGGAAAGTGGTGCTGGACAAGGATCGCCCGAAAGTCACCCTGGACGACGGCCAGTCCTTCCAGCTAATGGCCCTGGGCGATGGCAGCGCCTCCGTGCGCTTGAGTACGTCGAAACTGGCGACCTTCGTGGTGCAGGGGCTGGACGGTGCGGGCAGGGCGCTCTACAGCAACGGAAACAGCTCCCGGGCGTTCCCTTCCGAGGGCGATATCGCGGCGTTGCATGACTTTTACCAAGCGCTGCTACAGACCAAGGACGATCTCAAGCAGCTCAAGACCGGCCAGGCGGTGCAGCAGCAGTTGGAGCGCTTGACCGAGGTGCTGGCCGCCCAGGTGGGGCCGTTGCAGAACACCGAGGTCGACTATCAGTTCGAGGCCACCCCGCAGCGTATCGTCATTCATGTGCTCGACCCGATGGAAGACAGCACCGTTGAGTTCACTCAGGTCGGCAACGTCCTTGCGCAACAAGCGCGGTACATCGCCCTGGATCGGAACGCCGAGCGCTATGGCTTCATCGACCACGCCGGTCAGTGGTTGATCAAGCCCCGTTGGGTGCAGGTGCAAGATACCCCGATGGCCGATACCTACACGTTTTTTTCCCCGGAGAAGTCCAGCGACCCTGAGTCCGAGTGGCAAGGGTTGCGCAGCCAGCTCGCCTATTTTTCCAACGGTAGCAACACGCTCATAGACCTGCCGTTCGAACACATCACCGAAAAGTTGCGTGATGGCCTGCTGCTGGTGGAGCGTGAGACCAACGGACCTTATGGGCTCTACGATGCGAGGAATCATCGCTTCGTCTTGCCGATGAAATTCGTCAACCCCACCGTGGCTGACAACCTGTTCATCGCCCGTATCGGCAACCGAACCGATCTCATGGAAGGCTTGTATGGCGCCTATACGCTGGACGGCAAGCAAATCCTGGCGACGCAGTTCTCCGGCATCGAGCACAGCGAAGGCTTGCTCTACGCCAGCTCCGCCGATCGTAGCCGACAGGACGTTTTCGACCTGCAAGGTAGACGCATCAACCTTCAGGGCTACAACGTGATCGGCCGGTTTGTGGGCCAGCAACCGCTGCTGGTGCAGGACGCTAAAAGCAAGAAATTCGTTTTTATCGATCGCCAGGGCGCGCGACTACCGATCAAGTTGCCTTATGACGAAGTGACGCCGTTTTCCAACGGCATGGCAGTGGTCGGGCGCGATGACAGCTACGGTGCCATCGATTTGGCGGGCCGGTTGCAAGTGCCCCTGGATTACCAGCAGATCAACGCGTTCCAGACCCGTTACGCGGCGGCCATCCGGGCGGGTGGGGGGACCTCGTTGGTCTTGATCAGTCAGGACAACAAGGTGATCAAGGACCTGGGGTCGTACACCAGTATGAAAGTGCCGGATAACGGCAATGAGGCCCGTTACTACGTGAGGGATCCGAGTAACAGTGACGAATACCTGGTGTATGACGCCGATGGCAGTCTCGTGAAGTAAGACGAATAACGGCTGGGTCACTGATCAAGTGGCGAGTGAGCAAGCTCCCTCGCCACAGGAGCGCGTTCGTCTCTGCAGCTTAGAGCTGGCTTACGTAGGTTCCCGTGCCCTTGAGGATGTTCTGCAAGGTCAACTCCACTTCGGCCACGTCCGTCACGTTGGGGTCGTAGGTAATCTCCAACACATCATCGCCATTGAGCACATCGGCATCCGCCGCGGCGATCTCGATCTTCAGCAGGGTCGGGCCGAGGGTGACCTTGACGCCGTCCAGCGTCGAGGGCTCGCCGTCCAGGGTGATCTCCAGCTCGTCTTCGTCCGGGTAGCGGGTCATCAGGAACATCTCGCCCTGCGCGCTATGGCAACAGAGCATGGCCATGTTGTCTTCTTCGTCATCGCATGGATTGGCAATCAGCAGGGCGGTGGTCATTTTCATGTGAGGGGTCCTGGCTCCGGTGAGCCTTGCGGGAGGCAAAGCGGAATTCTGCCAGCCCCGGCGAATTTCTGCTGGATTACCGCCACGGGGTGCCGTTTGGCCCCAAGGCTGCTAGGGTTGTTCGGTGCATGAGGGCTATAACGCTAGCCGATGACCGAATATGTCGCAGCGCTGCAAGCAGGCACGTTGTCGCACTCGTTAAGCTGCGCAACGGATGTGCACCTGCAAAGGGCATCGCGGAGTGTTTTTTGCAGGTGGTCATTCGTTTGAAATTACCTGGAAAAGGATGTGACCTGCGGGTCGCGTCCAGCTTCACCCACCTGTCATCCTGTTTCCTCTGCCCGAGAATCAGGAACGGGATGGCCGACGGCCCCGAAAGGGGCTGCACGCGACGCTTTCATCAATAACAAGCCCAAGCGGAGTACCACAGATGGCGTTCTTCACCGCAGCCAGCAAAGCCGACTTCCAGCATCAACTGCAAGCGGCACTGGCGCAGCACATCAGTGAACAGGCACTGCCACAAGTGGCGCTGTTCGCTGAACAATTCTTCGGCATCATTTCCCTCGATGAACTTACCCAGCGCCGGTTGTCCGACCTCGCCGGCTGCACCCTGTCCGCCTGGCGCCTGCTTGAGCGCTTTGACCACGCGCAACCGCAGGTGCGCGTCTACAACCCCGATTACGAACGCCACGGCTGGCAGTCGACCCACACCGCCGTCGAAGTGCTGCACCATGACTTGCCGTTCCTGGTGGATTCGGTCCGCACCGAGCTGAACCGTCGCGGCTACAGCATCCATACCCTGCAAACCACCGTCCTGAGCGTGCGTCGCGGCAGCAAGGGCGAGTTGCTGGAGATCCTGCCGAAGGGCACCCAGGGCGACGATGTGCTGCAAGAGTCGCTGATGTATCTGGAAATCGACCGCTGCGCCAACGCCGCCGAACTCAATGTCCTGAGCAAGGAACTTGAGCAAGTGCTGGGCGAAGTGCGCGTGGCCGTGGCCGATTTCGAGCCGATGAAGGCCAAGGTCCAGGAAATCCTCGCGAGCCTGGACAACAGCGCCTATGCCACCGACGCCGATGAAAAAGCCGAAATCAAGAGTTTCCTGGAATGGCTGGTGGGTAACCACTTCACGTTCCTGGGCTACGAAGAGTTCGTGGTCCGTGATGAAGCCGATGGCGGTCACATCGAGTACGACTCCGAGTCCTTCCTCGGCCTGACCAAGTTGCTGCGCGCCGGCCTGACCGCCGAAGACCTGCGCATCGAAGACTACGCCGTCAATTACCTGCGCGAACCGACTGTGTTGTCGTTCGCCAAGGCCGCGCATCCGAGCCGTGTCCACCGTCCGGCCTATCCGGATTATGTCTCGATCCGTCAAATCGACGCCGACGGCAACGTCATCAAGGAATGCCGTTTCATGGGCCTGTACACCTCTTCGGTGTATGGCGAGAGCGTGCGGGTCATCCCGTACATCCGTCGCAAGGTCGCGGAAATCGAACGTCGCTCCGGCTTCCAGGCCAAGGCGCACCTGGGCAAGGAACTGGCTCAGGTGGTCGAAGTGCTGCCTCGCGACGACTTGTTCCAGACTCCGGTGGACGAGCTGTTCAGCACCGTCATGTCCATCGTGCAGATTCAGGAACGCAACAAGATCCGCGTATTCCTGCGCAAAGACCCGTACGGCCGTTTCTGCTACTGCCTGGCCTACGTGCCGCGCGATATCTATTCCACCGAAGTGCGCCAGAAGATCCAGCAAGTGCTGATGGAGCGCCTGAAAGCGTCGGATTGCGAGTTCTGGACCTTCTTCTCCGAATCCGTACTGGCCCGCGTGCAATTGATCCTGCGGGTGGACCCGAAGAACCGCATCGACATCGACCCGCTGCTGCTGGAAAAAGAAGTCGTACAGGCTTGCCGCAGCTGGAAGGACGACTACGCCAGCCTGGTCATCGAGAGCTTCGGCGAAGCCCAGGGCACCAACGTGCTGTCGGACTTCCCGAAAGGCTTCCCGGCCGGCTACCGCGAGCGCTTTGCCGCGCACTCGGCCGTGGTCGATATGCAGCATCTGTTGAGCCTGAACGAAAAGAACCCGCTGGTGATGAGCTTCTACCAGCCGCTGGGCCAGGTGTCCGGCCAGCGCGAGCTCCATTGCAAGCTGTATCACGCCGACACGCCGCTGGCGCTGTCCGACGTGCTGCCGATCCTGGAAAACCTCGGCCTGCGCGTGCTGGGTGAATTCCCGTACCGTCTGCGCCACACCAATGGTCGCGAATTCTGGATTCATGACTTTGCCTTCACCGCCGCCGAAGGCCTGGACCTCGACATCCAGCAACTCAACGACACCTTGCAGGACGCGTTCGTCCACATCGTGCGCGGCGATGCCGAGAACGATGCGTTCAACCGCCTGGTGCTGACTGCCGGCCTGCCATGGCGCGACGTGGCGCTGCTGCGTGCCTACGCCCGTTACCTGAAGCAGATCCGCCTGGGCTTCGATCTCGGCTATATCGCCAGCACCCTGAACAACCACACCGACATCGCTCGCGAGTTGACCCGGTTGTTCAAGACCCGCTTCTACCTGGCGCGCAAGTTGACCGGCGACGATCTGGAAGACAAGCAACTGCGTCTGGAGCAGGCGATCCTGTCGGCCCTCGACGAGGTGCAGGTGCTCAACGAAGACCGCATCCTGCGTCGCTACCTTGACCTGATCAAGGCGACCCTGCGGACCAACTTCTACCAGACCGACGCCAACGGCCAGAACAAGTCCTACTTCAGCTTCAAGTTCAACCCGCACCTGATTCCGGAACTGCCGAAGCCGGTGCCGAAGTTCGAAATCTTCGTCTACTCGCCACGGGTCGAAGGCGTGCACCTGCGCTTCGGCAACGTTGCCCGTGGTGGCCTGCGCTGGTCCGACCGTGAAGAAGACTACCGCACCGAAGTGCTGGGCCTGGTAAAAGCCCAGCAAGTGAAGAACTCGGTGATCGTGCCGGTGGGCGCCAAGGGCGGTTTCCTGCCGCGTCGCCTGCCACTGGGCGGCAGCCGGGACGAGATCGCCGCCGAGGGCATCGCCTGCTACCGCATCTTCATCTCGGGCCTGTTGGACATCACCGACAACCTGAAGGACGGCGCGCTGGTACCGCCGGCCAATGTCGTGCGTCATGACGACGATGACCCGTACCTGGTGGTCGCGGCGGACAAGGGCACCGCGACCTTCTCCGACATCGCCAACGGCATCGCCATCGACTACGGCTTCTGGTTGGGCGATGCGTTCGCCTCCGGCGGTTCTGCCGGTTACGATCACAAGAAGATGGGCATCACCGCCAAGGGTGCGTGGGTTGGCGTTCAGCGTCACTTCCGCGAACGTGGCATCGACGTCCAGGAAGACAGCATCACCGTGGTGGGCGTCGGCGACATGGCCGGCGACGTGTTCGGCAACGGCTTGTTGATGTCCGACAAGCTGCAACTGGTCGCGGCCTTCAACCACTTGCACATCTTCATCGACCCGAACCCGGAGCCGGCCAGCAGCTTCGCCGAGCGCAAGCGCCTGTTCGACCTGCCGCGTTCAGCCTGGACGGACTACGACACCAGCATCATGTCCGAAGGCGGTGGTATCTTCTCGCGCAGCGCGAAGAGCATCGCGATTTCGCCGCAGATGAAAGAGCGCTTCGACATCAAGGCTGACAAGCTGACCCCGACCGAACTGCTGAACGCCTTGCTCAAGGCACCGGTGGACCTGTTGTGGAACGGCGGTATCGGTACTTACGTCAAGGCGAGCACCGAAAGCCATGCCGATGTCGGCGACAAGGCCAACGACGCGCTGCGCGTAAACGGCAACGAACTGCGCTGCAAAGTCGTGGGCGAGGGCGGCAACCTGGGCATGACCCAATTGGGTCGCGTCGAGTTCGGCCTCCATGGCGGCGGCTCCAACACCGACTTCATCGATAACGCTGGCGGTGTGGACTGCTCCGACCACGAAGTGAACATCAAGATCCTGCTCAACGAAGTGGTGCAGGCCGGCGACATGACCGACAAGCAGCGCAACCAGTTGCTGGCGAGCATGACCGACGAAGTCGGTGGCCTGGTGTTGGGCAACAACTACAAGCAGACCCAGGCCTTGTCCCTGGCGGCCCGTCGCGCCTTCGTGCGGATCGCCGAATACAAGCGCCTGATGAATGACCTGGAAGCCCGTGGCAAGCTGGACCGCGCCATCGAGTTCCTGCCGACCGAAGAACAGCTGGCCGAACGTGTCGCGGCGGGCCATGGCCTGACCCGTGCCGAACTGTCGGTGCTGATCTCCTACAGCAAGATCGACCTCAAGGAAGCGCTGCTCAACTCCCTGGTGCCGGACGACGATTACCTGACCCGCGACATGGAGACGGCTTTCCCGCCAACCCTGGTGAGCAAGTTCTCCGAAGCCATGCGTCGCCATCGCCTGAAACGCGAGATCGTCAGCACCCAGATCGCCAACGACCTGGTCAACCACATGGGCATTACCTTCGTCCAACGGTTGAAAGAGTCGACGGGCATGAGCCCGGCGAACGTGGCCGGTGCTTATGTGATCGTAAGAGATATCTTTCACCTTCCGCACTGGTTCCGCCAAATAGAAGCCTTGGACCACCAGGTTTCGGCCGACGTGCAACTGGAACTGATGGACGAGCTGATGCGCCTGGGCCGTCGCGCCACGCGCTGGTTCCTGCGTAGCCGCCGCAACGAGCAGAACGCTGCCCGTGACGTCGCTCACTTCGGTCCGCACCTGGCGGCGTTGGGCCTCAAGCTCGACGAATTGCTGGAAGGCCCGACGCGCGAAGGCTGGCAGACCCGCTACCAGGCCTACGTGGCCGCTGGCGTGCCGGAGCTGCTGGCGCGCATGGTTGCCGGCACCACGCACCTGTACACCTTGTTGCCAATCATCGAGGCTTCCGACGTTACTGGTCAGAACGCCGCTGATGTGGCCAAGGCTTACTTCGCCGTGGGCAGCGCCCTGGACATTACCTGGTACCTGCAACAGATCAGCGCACTGCCGGTGGAAAACAACTGGCAGGCCTTGGCCCGTGAAGCGTTCCGCGATGATATCGACTGGCAGCAACGGGCGATCACCATCTCGGTCCTGCAGGAAGGCGATGGTACCCAGGACGTGGAAACCCGCCTGGCGTTGTGGCTCGAGCAGCATCATGAAATGGTCGAGCGCTGGCGCGCCATGCTGGTGGACATCCGTGCCGCCAGCGGCACTGACTATGCCATGTACGCAGTCGCCAACCGCGAACTGCTGGACTTGGCGTTGAGTGGGCAGGCGGTCGTTACGGCCAACTGATCCGCCGTTGAATAAAAAAGCCCCGCATTGAGAGATGCGGGGTTTTTTTATAGGTAATGTTTCAGCCCATGAAGGCCAGAAAGCTCTTGTGGCGAGGGGATAAATCCCCTCGCCACAGAAAACCGCTATCAGACAGGGCTGCGTTCGCGCAGCTCCTGCAACCGATCAGCTCCGCCTTCAGCCACGCGATTCTGGATCAGGCGATCAGAGCCGCCTTCGGCTACGCGATTCTGGATCAGGCGATCAGAGCCGCCTTCGGCTACGCGATTCTGGATCAGGCGATCAGAGCCGCCTTCAGCCACACGATTCTGGATCAGGCGATCAGAGCCGCCTTCAGCCACACGATTCTGGATCAGGCGGTCAGAGCCGCCTTCAGCCACGCGATTCTGGATCAAACGATCGGAACCACCTTCAACCAGTTGATGTGCAGCCTGGTCATAAGACGACGATGCGCTTTGGGCCGCGGCGATGTTCGACAGCGTGGCGCCGCCAACCAAGGTCAGGGCGATTGCCAGGGACGAGAGTTTCGAGAAATTGAACATGGTGTTTCTCCTGCGCTTGATTGAGTGGGCCAGTGCAGCGGTGTGCTGCTGTCCGGTGTGTGCAGTTAAACGCGCAGGTGTATCGAGGGTGTGTGCCGCAAAGGCGCGAAATCAGCGGATTCGTATCAATGGGCTGCTCATATACACAGCGATACAAAACGCCTTCAAATAATTTCACATCGGGCCGGCAGTCCGCAGGTGCCGCTAAGCGGTGGCCGATAATCGCACGCAAGTTCGATCGGTTCGGGGCATCCCGTCGCGCAAGGTTATTGACCGAATTAACTGGGTAGTACATTTTAGCGGTCACCCAGCCTTGCCATGTCCAGGCGAGGCCATAATAAAAACAGAGGATCCCCTCATGCGTGCCCGTCAACAGAACTTGCCCTCATTAATTACCTTCAGATCCGGGTCCCTCCGGGATATTCCAGCGATCCGATAGCGCCCGCCCTGTCGCGTCGGCAGCGGGCCTGCGTCTGGATCAATCTGTGAGGTGTTCAAGATGACAAAAGTCGTCGATCTGTATTTCAAGCTGCTCAAGTTGCTGATCGTGCTGTGCATGATCGCAATGATCGTCCTGGTGTTCGGCAATGTGGTGCTGCGCTATGCCTTCAACTCGGGCATCAGCGTGTCCGAGGAGCTGTCGCGCTGGTTCTTTGTCTGGATGATCTTTCTCGGTGCCCTGGTGGCACTCAAGGACCGCGCTCACCTGGGCATGAACAGCCTGGTCAAGCGCTTGCCACCAGCAGGCAAGCGTGCCTGCCTGGTCATCGGGCATTTGCTGATGCTCTACATTTGCGGGTTGATCGTCAGCGGCAGTTGGCAGCAGGCAGTGATCAACCTGAATGTGGTCGCGCCGGCGTCCGGCCTGTCGATGGCGTTGTTCTACGCCGCCGGGCTGGTATTCGGTGTCAGCGCAACGGCCATCCTGCTGTACGAACTGTACCTGGCGTTGTTCGGCAAGCTGCGCGATGACGACCCTTTGTTAGTCGAGGAAAGCGACGCCGCCAGCTTCAACCCTGACACCTTCAAGAGTACCCGCCCATGACGCTGGCTATTTTCCTCGGCTCGCTGATGGGCAGCATGGCGCTGGGCATCCCGATTGCCTTTGCCTTGCTGGTGGTCAGCGTGGCGTTGATGGTCTACCTGGACCTGTTCGACGCACAGATCATCGCGCAAAACCTGCTCAATGGCGCCGACAGTTTCCCGCTGATGGCCGTGCCGTTCTTCATGCTGGCCGGCGAGGTCATGAACGTCGGCGGCCTGTCCAAGCGCATCGTCAACATTGCCATGGCGCTGGTGGGACACAAGCGCGGCGGCCTGGGTTACGTGGCGATCATCGCCTCGTGCCTGCTGGCTTCGTTGTCCGGTTCGGCCGTGGCCGATGCGGCGGCTCTGGCGGCGTTGCTGGTGCCGATGATGGTACTGGCCGGACACAACCGCGGGCGCTCGGCCGGGCTGATCGCCGCCGGCAGCACCATTGCGCCAGTGATTCCGCCGAGCATCGGCTTCATCGTCTTCGGCGTGGCCTCTGGTGTGTCGATTTCCAAGTTGTTCCTGGCCGGTATCGTGCCTGGGGTGATGCTGGGTGTCGGACTGGCCATTGCCTGGTGGCTGATCTCCCGGCGCGAGAACGTCGAGACGGCGCCCAAGCGTTCCCGTGCCGAAGTGATGCGCACACTGCTCGACGGCAGTTGGGCGATGGGCCTGCCCTTGATCATCATCCTGGGGCTCAAGTTCGGCATCTTCACCCCGACGGAAGCGGCGGTGGTCGCGGCGGTCTATTCACTGTTCGTGTCCCTGGTGATCTACCGGGAGATGAAGATCAGCCAGTTGTACGAAGTGATCCTGTCCTCGGCGAGGACCACGTCGGTGGTGATGCTGCTGGTGGCGGCGGCCATGGTCTCATCGTGGCTGGTGACGATCGCCGATCTGCCGGGCCAATTGGCGGAGCTGCTCGCGCCATTCATGGACAACCAGACCCTGCTGCTGTTGGTGATGATGGCGCTGATCATTCTGGTGGGCACGGTCATGGACATGACCCCGACCATTCTCATCCTCACCCCGGTGCTGATGCCGGCCGTCATCCAGGCCGGTATCGATCCCGTGTACTTCGGCGTGTTGTTCCTGATCAACACGGCCATCGGCCTGATCACGCCCCCGGTGGGCACGGTGCTCAACGTGGTGTGCGGAGTGGCAAAGCTGGACTTCGAGGAAATCGTCCGCGGGGTCTGGCCGTTCATGATTGCGCAGTTTGTGGTTCTGGTGCTCTTGGTCCTGTTTCCGCAACTGGTCATGGGGCCGTTGAAATTCTTCACCGGATGACACCGGTGCTCGCTGGCTCGACCTTTAAAAACAATAACGATCGGAGAGTGACATGGGAAAACTTATGAAAACCTTGCTGGCCGGAGCGTGCGCGACGGGCTTGCTGCTGACCAGCGTAGCCAGCCATGCGGATGAGATCCGCGAGCGGACGTTGCGATTCGCGTTCCAGAACGTCAAGGAACATCCCCAGGGCCAGGGCGCGCAGAAGTTCGCCGACCTGCTCAGCGAAAAGAGCGGCGGCAAGATCAAGGTCCGCCTGTTCCCTGGCGGAACCCTGGGCGGCGACGTGCAAACGGTGTCGGCATTGCAGGGCGGGACCTTGGACATCACCGTGCTCAACTCCGGCATCCTGGCCGCCCAGGCTCCGGATTACGCCATGCTCGATTTCCCATTCCTGTTCAACAACGTCGAGGAAGCGCACGCGGTCATCGATGGCCCGGTCGGGCAGAAACTGGCGGCGCAACTGGACAGCAAAGGGCTGGTGGGGTTGGGCTATTGGGACCTGGGGTTCCGTAACCTGACCAACAGCAAGCACCCGGTGAACAAGCTCGAAGACCTGCAGGGCTTGAAACTGCGCGTCATCCAGTCGCCGATCTACCTGGAGACCTTCACGGCCCTGGGCGCCAACCCGGTGCCGATGGCGTTCCCCGAGGTTTACACGGGTCTGGAGCAGCACACCATCGATGGCCAGGAAAATCCTTTCACAGTGATTGAAGGCAACAAGTTCTACGAGGTACAGAAGTATCTTTCCGTCACCGGCCACATCTTCAATCCGCAGTCGTTGATCATCAGCCAGAAAACCTGGAACCGTCTCAACGATGATGAAAAGGCGATGATCCGCGCCGCCGCAGCCGAGGCGCAGACCTTCCAGCGCGAAGTCACCGCGACAAGCATGGACAAGGCCAAGGCCACGCTGGCCGGTTCTATGACTGTCAACGAAATCACCCCGGCCGAGAAAGACCGCTTCCGCGAGCGCGTGCAGCCGGTGATCGATAAGTTCGCCAAATCGTTGGATGGGGAACTGGTGAAGATGATGTACGACGAAATCAGCAAGGTGCGTGCACAGTGAGTTGAAGCAAACCCGCGAACGGTCCATATGAAGGGCGCCCGGACACTGTCCCGGCGCCCTTCGTTTTGCCTCGCTATATGCCAACCTGAAGTCGTTTGTGGAACAGTCATGGCCGGTCGATGTCACAGGCATGCCTCCAGACTTGTTAGGCTATGGCACTTACATCTCGTTTTCACTTTGAACAGCGGGGCTTTTCAGACCATCACGCGTGTGTGCGTGCTGCAAAATCAAAGGAGGTTCACGTGGGTAAAGATCCTGTAGACGATCTATCAGGAAAATCCCAGGCGCCCGGTACGGAGGGGATACCTGCCCCCAGCGGCGAGGCAAATCTCATCGAAACAGACTATGTCATCGGACAGGACAATTTCCGCGGCGAGTTTTCTTTCTCCCTGGATATCCATGGCAAGGTCTTTCTGATCTCCGCTGCCACCGTTCTGTTGTTCGTCATCGTGACGCTGGCTCTGCAAAATGAAGTCGAGCCGCTTTTCAGCGCCATGCGCGGTTGGTTGACCCGAAACCTGGCCTGGTTCTTCATGAGCGCAGGGAATATTTTCGTATTGTTGTGCCTGGCGTTGATCGTTTCGCCACTGGGAAAGGTGCGATTGGGCGGCCGCGACGCCACGCCGGATCATACCTATTTGGGTTGGTTCTCCATGTTGTTCGCCGCCGGGATGGGTATCGGGCTGATGTTCTACGGCGTGGCGGAGCCCATGTCGCATTACGCCGCCGCGTTGGGGGGCGTGACGCTCGATCCTAGCGGGGTACGCACGGACTGGGCCCCCCTCGATGGTGCAGCGGGCGACATGCAGGGCGCTGCGGATCTGGCGATGGCTGCGACGATTTTTCACTGGGGACTGCATCCCTGGGCTATCTACGCGATCGTGGCGTTATCCTTGGCGCTGTTCTCGTTCAACAAAGGCTTGCCGCTGTCGATTCGCTCGATTTTCTATCCATTGCTGGGGGAGCGTGTCTGGGGGTGGCCAGGGCACATCATCGACATCCTGGCGGTGTTCGCTACGCTGTTCGGGCTTGCGACGTCGCTGGGTATCGGTGCCGAGCAGGCCGCGGCGGGGATTGAACACCTGTTCGGCATCCCATCCACCAACGTCAGCAAGGTGGTACTGATCATCGGCATCACGCTGATCGCACTGTGGTCGGTACTGGCCGGGCTGGAGAAGGGCGTCAAGCTGCTCTCCGAAATCAACATGGGCCTGGCGCTCCTGTTGCTGCTCTTCATCATTGTCGTCGGTCCCACCTTGGCCATTCTTACCGGCTTCTTCAAGAACGTGGTGACCTACGCCGAGTATCTGCCGGCATTGTCCAATCCTTTCGGTCGTACCGACGCCGAGTTCACCCAGGGCTGGACAGCGTTCTACTGGGCCTGGTGGATCAGCTGGTCGCCATTTGTAGGCATGTTCATTGCGCGGGTCAGCCGTGGCCGGACTGTCCGCGAGTTTCTGATTTCTGTCTTGCTGGTGCCCTCGCTGGTGTCGGTGCTCTGGATGACCACCTTTGGCGGGACCGCCATCGATCAGGCCACCTTGCAGGGATTGAGCGGGGTCAAGGATGCGGTGCTGGAACTCAAACTGTTCGCGATGCTGGAAGCGCTGCCCCTCAAGGAAATCTCATCGCTGCTGGGCATCGTGCTGGTGATCGTCTTCTTCATCACTTCGTCGGACTCCGGCTCGCTGGTGATCGACACCATCACCGCCGGCGGCAAGGTCGATGCGCCCGTTCCTCAACGGGTTTTCTGGGCAGTCATCGAGGGTGTGATTGCCATCGCGCTGCTGTTGGGCGGTGGGCTGATCGCCTTGCAGGCCATGGCGGTTTCTACCGGACTGCCCTTTGCCATCGTGCTGCTGCTGGGCTGCATTTCCCTGGTGAAGGGATTGATGTCGGAACCGCGATCCTGATCGCCTGAAAGTTGTCTGGGGCGAGGCACGCCCCAGCGTTCAATCCCAGAGCTGCCCGACCGCGACGCACGGGCTGTAATGAGTGGCCACCTGCGCTTGGAGCAGCTCGGCCGTGGCCAGTGCGTCGGTCAATGCATGGTGGGCGTGATAGGTCGGCAGTCGATAACGTTGGCGAGTATCGGCCAACCGGATGGAGGCCGGCGGCCGGCGCAACAATCTGTCCAACCAGCGGCGACGCCCCCTGACTCGCCATGCCTCCAGCTGCATCGTGTCGATGACCGGAAACTGTAACCCCTCTCCAAGGTGACGCCGAAACGCTTCGTCCAGAAAGTTGCGTTCGATGGCCCGGTAGTGCACCACCATGATTCGTCCCTCCATAGCTTGCAGCAGGTTGTCCATGATGTCTGGCAGGCGGGGGGCATGACGGATGTCTGCGTGGGTGATGCGGTGAAATGCCACCGACTCATGGGTCAGCGTGGAGGGTTTGATGACCCAGTACAGGGCTTCTCCGCACCGTATTCGCTTCAGGGTGAAAGGCACCAGGCCGATGCTGACGATGCTGTCGCTGCGGGCATTCAAACCGGTGGTTTCAAGGTCCATTGCCAGCAATTCGACCTGGTCCAGCGCAGTCTGGCCGCTGATCACCCCGGCCGCGTAGAAACGCCGCAGCAGGGGATGCTGTGCTTGTCGCGCCAGTTGCTCGAAGCGCGTCGTCCAGTCCGGCATCGTCCGTTCAGTGGGCACTCGTGGGGCGTTCATCGGGATGGCCGGGCGTGACCGGGATAGCGGAAACGCAGGAATTTCTGGGCATTGCTCAACACTTGGAACGCTTCCTTGAGGTTGTGCCGCTCAGTGGTGGAGAAACGCTCGGGCTCGATGTAATTGTTCGGTTTGCGCCCGTGTTCGATGGCATCGGCCTGGTGCCGAATGCGCACCATCGACAGGAACTCCAATGCGTAGCGCAGGTGCTCGATGGCCTCGGGCTGCACCCACCGCGTATGGCCGATGGCATCCAGCCGATCGAAGGAGTTCTGCGCCGTAGTGCCACACGCCAGCGCGTGGATGCGGATCAGGTCGGTGAGGGGCGCCGTGCCACGGCCCTTGAGGTTGATAATCTGTTTTTGTTCCCCGTCCGTTTCCATGACAAATGTGCGAAAGAAACCCAGCGGCGGCGTGCGATTCAATGCGTTGCGCGCCATCGCTGCCAGGAAAGCCGGAGTATCCCTGGACTTCTGCGCACACAGCGTCTTGAGCGATTCGACCATGTCCAGCGCACCATAAACCCCGTCCAGGTCAAAAAAGATGCAGCTGTTGAGCAGGGTGGCGGCGTTAGGTTTCTCGATCCACTGGCTGAAATAGCCACGCCACACCCGCAGTGGCTGACGCCACTGGACGTTGGTCGCCATGATCCCGCCCTTGCAGTAGCTGTAGCCGCATTGGGCGAGCCCGTCGCTGACGAACGCGGCCAACTTGCGGAAGTAATCGTCATGCAGGGCTGGGTCGAAACGATCATCCAGCACCAGGGCGTTGTCCTGGTCCGTCACGAGCAGTTGTTCGTCACGGGCCATCGAGCCCAGCACCATGAAGCAATACGGAACCGGTGGTGGTCCCAATTCGCGTTCGGCCAGTTCAAGCAGCCGCTGTGTGAAGGCACGACCGATGCCCGAGATGGCGCTGCCGATCATGTGTGCGGTCGCGCCGTCGCGGACCATGCGAATGTAGGTACCGCGTAAATCGCGCAGCAGTGAGCGAAGACCTTCGACGCTGGTCTGGTTGGAGATGCTGTTTACCAGGTACAGGCTGCTCTGGGACTCGTGCCGGATGATATCCGACAGATTGATCAAGCCGAGTGTACGGCCCTTGTCCATTACCGGAAGGTGGTGGATGTTGCTCCTGAGCATGCACAGCATCGCCTCGAACAACGAGTCATCTGCCTGGATGGCTACCGGATCGATCGACATGACTTCGCCAATCGTGGTGTCGCCGCTGCGGTTGGTGGCCACGACGCGAGTCCGCAGGTCCCGGTCGGTCACGATGCCGAGCATCTGCTCGGGGTTTTTCCCGGCAGGCTCAAGGACCACGACACAGGAGACGCTTCGTTCGGTCATCAACTGTGCGGCCTCGCGGACGCTGGTTTGCGGCGTTACCCAGACCAGATCTCGAGAAATCAATGCGCGGGATTTGAGCTGGATCAGCTCGCTCGCACGCCCCTGGGCCTCGACAGCTGACTTGAGTCTGGAATGTCCTTCGGCCTCGACAAAATCGGCAAAACTGTCGTGCCGCTCGCATAACCGGGCGAATACATCCGCCGGAATGAAATAGATCAGGCTGTCTTCCAGGGCCTTGGCCGGGAAGCGTACCCGGTTGCTGCGCAGCAAGCCCGCCTGACCGAAGATATCGCCCTCGACCAGCCGGTTATACAGTTCGCCGCTTCGCCGATAAATCTCGACGGCGCCGCTGCGTACATAGTGCAGCTCATGGATGTCCGCCCCCGCTTCGAGGATCGGACTTCCGGCCTTGAAATAGGCGACCTCGACGCGCCGGGCAATATCCTCCAAGGTCTCCTGGGGAAGCGCATCGAATGGCGGAAAACGATGAAGGTGCTCACTGATTTCCAGTAATTCGATCTGCATGGGGCCTCGTGACAGTTCTGTTGGAAGGCCCAACATGCCAGACCATGGCGCCGCACACAAACCCCGGAACGCGAGCGTGTACGGCCACCGGTTCGTTATTGGGCTTCAGGCACCGCCAGCCATTGCCCAATCACCTTCTGATAGCTGCCATTGGCCTTACTCAGGTGCAGCCACTGGTCGACGTACATCTTCCAGGTGTTGTCGTCACGGGGCAGCAAGTAGGCTTTCTCGCCATATTGCAGGTAGCGGGTCGGGTTGACGGCGCACAGGCCCGGCTTGAGTTTCTGCTGGTAGAGCGCTTCCGAGGCATCGGTGATCATCACGTCGGCGCGTTTGTCCAGCAGCTCCTGGAAAATCGTCACGTTGTCGTGGAAGGCCAGCTGTCCCTTGGGCAGGAACGCCCGCACGAACGCTTCGTTGGTGCCGCCGGCCGGCTCGACGAGGCGCACCGAAGGCTGGTTCATCTGCTCGATGGTCTGATAGCGCGACTGGTCTTCGCAGCGCACCAGCGGGATCTTGCCGTCGACGTCCAGGGTGCTGCTGAAATAGGCTTTCTTCTGCCGTTCCAGGGTGACCGAAATCCCGCCCATCCCGATGTCGCATTTGCCGGCCTGCATGTCTGGCATCAACGTTTTCCAAGTCGTCTGGACCCATTGCACCTTGACGCCCAGGCTGGTGGCGAGTGAGCGCGCCATGTCGATGTCGATGCCTTCATATTCCCCCGATTCGGCCTTGTAGGTGTAGGGCTTGTAGTCGCCGGTGGTGCACACCCGCAGTTCACCTTGCTGGATCACTTTGTCCAGGTGCGAAGGCGCTGGCTCGGCCAATGCATTGCCGCAGAACGCCAGCAGGCCACAGAACGTCATCGTGCTTGTTATGGTTTTCATAAGGATGGGACGTCTCGCAAGGGAAGGGGACCAGACGGGGGAGTGTAGTAAAACTGCCAACGGGCTGTCACTTGGACGTCGAGACGATCGATCAGCCCGAAGTGCGATCGACCGCCCGCAGGTTTTCCAGGTAGGCGCAGAACATATCGGCCATGGCATCGGCATACGTCTGGACCTCCTGCCGAGTACGAGGCGTTGCCGAAAACCGTTTACCCACGGAACTGAGGGTGGCGATGATCAGCTCACCGGCAAGGGCGCGGGTGTGCACGTCGGCATCCGGCAGCACTTGCTGCATGAACGCGTCCACTGATGCCTGCACCGACATGCGTGCCGCCTGGTGCTCGGGAGCGTCCCGATAGAGCGGCGCGGCATCGTTGAGCGCGATGCGAATCTGCGCTTCGTCGCACTCGGACTGGATGAACGCCTGCACAAGGGTTCGTAACCGGGCGAGGGGCGGCTTGGCGGAGTCCTCCAGAATGTCTCGCAACATATCGCTGGTCTGCCGCCACTCATCACTCTGCAGCCGGAACAGGATCGCAGCCTTGTTTGGAAAGTATTGATACACCGACCCGACGCTCACACCCGCACGCTCGGCTACGCGGGCAACGGTAAAGCGTTGAGCACCGTGGCTCGCCAAAACCTGAACAGCCGCTTCCAGGACCGCTGCCACGAGTTCGGTGGAGCGGGCCTGTTTTGGCTGTTTGCGCGAGGAAATCTGCGGGCTTGGGCGTTCGGACATAAAGCCATAGACCTCGGAAAAGGAATGCGAATAGGAAATGCGACGGATTATTCGTATCTTGAATGCGACGAATTGATCGCATTCTAGTCGTCTCCACAAACAGCGTTCAACCTCACTTCGCGTCGCTTTCCATGGGTAGGGTCATGACTCAAGAAAATATTCATCTGGGCGCCTCTGTGGCGCCCCGTGCAACCCTCGAGGCCAATCCGGCGCTCAAGTTGTTGCCGCTCACGTTGACCGTGTTTATCGGGTTCCTCACCATCGGCCTGCAACTGCCGGTCTTGCCGCTTCACCTGCATGACACGCTGGGGATGGGCACGCTGGTGATTGGCCTGGTGGTCGGCGCCCAGTTTGCCGCGGCGCTGCTATCGCGGGCCTGGGCCGGCAACTTCGCTGACATGCGCGGGGGCAAGCGCGCGGTCACGGTCGGGCTGGTGACGGCGGCGTTCGGCGCGTTGGTTTATCTGCTGTCCCTGGCGTTCGTGTCCACGCCGGTGTTGTCGGTCTGGCTGTTGTTGGTGGGCCGCGTGTTGCTGGCGGTTGGCGAAAGCCTCGTCGTCACCGGCGCGTTGGGGTGGGGCATTGGCCGGGTTGGGCCGCAGCATGCTGGCAAGGTCATGGCCTGGAATGGCATTGCCATGTACGGCGCATACGCCTTGGGCGCTCCGCTTGGCGTGGCGCTCAATTCGGGCTGGGGGTTCATGGGCATCGTTGTGGCGTCGGCGTTCATTCCGCTGTTGGCCTTGGCGGTTGTCGCCGGTGTCCGCGGCGCAGCCCCTACGGCGACCCGACGTACACCGTTCTACAAGATGTTCGGCGCCGTATGGGTTCCCGGCATGGGTCTGGCGTTTTGCAGCGTCGGCTTTGGCGTCGTCACAGCGTTCATTGCCTTGTTATTCGCGGCCAGGGATTGGGGTAACGCTTCGCTGGCGTTCACGGCGTTCGGCTTGGCCTTCATCGGCGCGAGGCTGTTGTTCGGGCACCTTCCGGACAAGATCGGTGGCGCACGCGTCGCATTGGTTTGCGTGGTGATCGAGGCCGTTGGGCTGCTGCTCATCTGGAGCGCCGATACGGCAATCATTGCCTATCTCGGTGCGGCGTTAACCGGCTTTGGGTATTCCTTGGCATTCCCCGGTTTTGGCGTCGAAGCAGTGCGCCGTGCGCCGCCACAGGCTCGCGGCCTCGCCATGGGCGCCTATGTTGCGTTCCTGGATATTTCCCTGGGCATCACCAGCCCGCTGGCCGGTGTGTTGGCCAGTGGTTGGGGTATCGAGGCGGTTTACCTGGCCGGCGCCATCGCCGTTGCGTTGTCGTTCGGGGTGGCCTTGATGCTGCTCAGGGGCCGGGAAATACAAGTTCAGTACAAATCCTGAGCCTTATTCAGGTTATAGAAGGCTTTTTCAGGCAGGAGTGTTGCACATGCAAGTATTCATTACCGGAGCCACGGGCTGGGTTGGGTCGGCCGTGGTGCAGGATCTGCTCGGCGCCGGGCATCAGGTCACCGGCCTGGCCCGTTGCCAGGAAAAGGGCGCCGCGCTGGCCGCCATCGGCGCGCAAGTTATCCATGGAACGTTGGACGATCTCGAGGTCCTGCGCAACGCGGCCTCGAAGGCGGACGCGGTGATTCACACGGCATTCAACCATGACTTTTCGCGGTTCGCCGAGAATGCCGAGCAGGACCGCCGGGCCATCGAGGCATTGGGAGGGACCTTGCAGGGATCTGATCGGCCTTTACTGGTGACGTCGGGCTTGTTCGGATTGACGCGGGGCGCAAGCGAATTGGAGGTTCCAAGTCCGGCTTCGCCACGCAAGTCCGAAGCCGCCGCCAGGGAACTGGCCGAGCGCGGCGTGCGTGTGGCGACGGTGCGGCTGGCGCCCTCGGTTCATGGTGTCGGCGACCATGGGTTCGTGCCGATCCTGATTCGTTTGGCGCGGGAGAGAGGTGTGTCGGCTTACCTGGGCGATGGCAGCCATTGCTGGTCCGGCGTGCATCGGCTGGATGCTGCGCGGGTTTATCGATTGGCGCTGGAGCAGGGCGTGACCCAGTCCGTCTACCACGCCGTTGCCGACGAAGCCGTGCCCTTCAAGGAGATTGCCCAGGCGATCGGGCGTGGCCTGGGGGTCCCGGTCGAATCTCGCGAGCGCGAGCATTTTGGCTGGTTCGCTCATATGGCGGGCGCGAGCATGGCGGTCTCCAGCGAGTACACCCGTAGCTTGTTGGGTTGGGTGCCGAGCGGGCTGGGGTTGTTGGAAAATCTTGAACACCCTGATTACTACATCAGCGGGGAATGATCCCGTGGTCGATCGCGTATTTCGCCAGGGCCGCGGGTTTGTCGATGTTGAGCTTGCGGCGGATGCTCAAGCGGTGGGTTTCGACGGTGCGTACGCTGATGTCCAGTTCGCGGGCCATTTCCTTGTTGTTGAGTCCCTGGACCATCTTGGCCAGCACCTGGCTCTCGCGTGGTGTCAGCTCGCTGTCGGTGGTCGAGTCGGTGGCCAGGCGCTGGGCAATTTCGGCGCTGTAGAAGGTGCCGCCGCGGATAATGGCCTCGATGGCGGCGATGATTTCCTTGGACGGTGAATTCTTCAGCACATAGCCGCTGGCACCGGCGCGTACGGATTCGCTGACGTACTCATGATTGTCGTACATGCTCAGGATCAGGATCTTGAGCCCGGGGTATTGCTTGCCCAACTGCCGGGTCAGCTCGAGGCCGTTCATGTCCTTGAGACCGATGTCCATCAGCAGCAAGTCCGGTTGGCAGCGCCCGACCATCTCAATCGCTTGGACACCGCTCTCCGCCTCGCCGACCACCTCGAGCCGGGGCATGACGGACAGCAGGGCGCGGATGCCGTCGCGGACCAAGGCGTGATCATCGACCAACGCGACGCGTATGGTGGTGGGGCGGTTCATCGGCAGGTGCTCTTATTGAAAGGGGCGCGGATCAGCTTTCCGTGGCTGGCATGGTCATGGGTAGCAGGATATCCAGTTCGCTTCGTCCCGGCACCGATGTCATGTCCAGCCGCCCGCCGAAATGCTCGACACGTTCGCGGATATTACGCAGGCCAATGCCAGTATGGCCACGTTCGACCTGCGGGACGTTGAAGCCCATCCCGTCATCTACCACAGTCAGGCGCAAGGACTGGCCGGAGCCGAACAGGGTGATGGCGACACGTTTCGCCCCGGCATGACGCTCGATGTTGGTCAGCGCCTCCTGGGCAATGCGGAATAGCGAGACCGGCGCGCCGTTTTCCAGGCGACAGTCGAACTCGTTGCTTCGGTAGGACACTTCCAGTCCGCTGCGTTGCTCGAACTCGGCCGCAAGCTGGCCGATGGCCGCCGGCAGGCCCAGGGTGTCGAGCAAAGAGGAGCGCAGGTCGTGGGAGATGCTGCGGATTTCACCGATGGCTTCGCCCAGCCGGTCCGTGGCGTTCTTCAGGATGCCCAGGCCGTTTTCCTGGCCGTTCTCGATGACGTGGCTAGCCAGTTCGAACTGAAACTTGATCGACACCAACAGTTGGCTGATGCCGTCATGCAGTTCGCGCGATACCCGGGAGCGCTCTTCTTCTTGCAGGCTGACAATGCGCTGGTTCAGGCGCTGCAGCTTCTTGTCGGCCAGGCGATGCTCGCTGACATTGAGGGTGATGCCGCCTGCAAACACCAGCAGCACCGCGATCAGTGCGATGGCCGCGATCGCCTGCATCGTGGTGTGGATGCCTTGGGCCACTTCGTCGCGGGCCTGTTGGGTGGCGCGCTCGACGTCTTCCAGATAGATTCCGGTGCCGAGCATCCAGCCCCAGCGATCGAGCATCACGACATAGGCCAGCTTGTCGGTCACCTGGCCGGAGGACGGCTTGTTCCAGGCATAACGCTGGAAGCCTTCACCCGATTCGGCGCTCTTGAGCAATGCCTGGATGACCGGCAAGCCTTGCGGATCCTTCATGTCCCAGAGGTATTGCCCTACCAGTTCCGACTGGCGGGCGTGCATCAGGCTGCGACCCTGGCGGTCGTACACAAAGAAGTACCCGTTGATGCCGAAACTCAGCTTGCGCAGCTCTTCCAGCACTTGTTGTTGCGCCCGCGCGTCGCCTTTGCCGTCGTCGTACAGCGGGGCGATCAGGCTCTGCGCCATCTCGACATAGTTTTTCAACTCGGCTCGCTTGCTCGCCAGGATGCTGTCTTCGATCAGTTGCGCCTGTTGGTCGCCCAACTGGCGGTTGAGTGAGATCACCAAGGCGCCGATGACGGCAATCGCCAGGACCAGCGGCAGGATCCCGAGAGCGACAATCTTGTGTTTGAGCAGCATCGTGACTCCAGTCCGGATTCGGCGGGGAGGTGGATGGCGGGCATCATATGTCAAACCAATGGATGAAACATAAGACCTGTGGGGGCGGGTGCGTCTACGTAGTACTACGGATTTATTTATTGACCACTAGCAGGGATATTGGGCCGGCTCCGAATAGCCGGGGCACACTATAAAAACAATCGCCGCAATCCACTGGATATCGGCAGGAGACACGCAATGACAACCCGTCTGGTTAAACACCTCGCCTGGTTTGCCGTGGCTGTTCTGGGAGCATGTGCGCTAAGCGTCGTGGCCTTGCGCCGCGGAGAGCCGATCAACGCCCTCTGGATCGTCGTCGCAGCCGTGGCCATTTACCTGGTCGCCTACCGCTACTACAGCCTCTTCATCGCCAACAACGTGATGCAACTCGATGCGCGCCGGGCCACGCCTGCCGTGCTCAACAACGATGGCCTGGACTACGTCCCGACCAACAAACACATCCTTTTCGGCCACCACTTCGCGGCCATTGCCGGCGCGGGGCCGTTGGTCGGGCCGGTGCTGGCGGCGCAGATGGGCTATTTGCCCGGCACGCTCTGGCTGATCGCCGGCGTGGTGCTGGCCGGTGCGGTGCAGGACTTCATGGTCCTGTTCCTCTCCACCCGCCGCAACGGTCGCTCCCTGGGCGACATGGTGCGCGAGGAAATGGGCCGCATTCCCGGCACCATCGCGCTGTTCGGCTGCTTCCTGATCATGATCATCATCCTCGCGGTGCTGGCGCTGATCGTGGTCAAGGCCCTGGCCGAGAGCCCGTGGGGCATCTTCACGGTGATGGCGACCATCCCGATCGCGATGTTCATGGGCATCTACATGCGCTACATCCGTCCGGGCCGCATCGGCGAGATCTCGATCATCGGCGTGCTGTTGCTGCTGGGCTCGATCTGGCTGGGCGGGCAGATCGCCGCCGATCCGGTGTGGGCCAAGGCCTTCACCTTCACCGGGATCCAGATCACCTGGATGCTGATCGGCTACGGTTTTGTCGCGGCGGTGTTGCCGGTGTGGCTGATCCTCGCGCCACGGGACTACCTGTCCACCTTCCTCAAGATCGGCACCATCGTCGCCCTGGCGATCGGCATCCTGGTCACCATGCCCGAGCTGAAAATGCCGGCGCTGACCCAGTTCACCGACGGCACCGGGCCGGTGTGGAAGGGCGGACTGTTCCCGTTCCTGTTCATCACCATCGCCTGCGGCGCGGTCTCGGGTTTCCACGCACTGATTTCCTCGGGTACCACGCCCAAGCTGCTGGATAACGAAACCAACGCCCGCTACATCGGTTACGGCGGCATGCTGATGGAATCCTTCGTGGCGATCATGGCGATGGTCGCGGCCTCGGTGATCGAGCCGGGCGTGTACTTCGCCATGAACAGCCCGGGCGCCATCGTCGGCACCGACGTGGTGGCCGTGGCCCAGACCGTCAGCAGTTGGGGCTTTGCAATCACCCCCGAGGCGCTGCAAGCGGTGGCCAAGGACATCGGCGAGACCACCATCCTGGCCCGTGCCGGCGGTGCGCCGACCCTGGCGGTCGGTATCGCGCAGATCCTGCACTCGGTGCTGCCGGGTGAGAACACGATGGCGTTCTGGTACCACTTCGCGATCCTGTTCGAAGCGCTGTTCATCCTCACCGCGGTGGATGCCGGCACCCGTGCCGGGCGGTTCATGCTGCAGGACCTGCTCGGCTCGTTCGTGCCGGCCCTCAAGCGCACCGAATCCTGGACCGCCAACCTGATCGCCACCGCCGGCTGCGTCGCGCTGTGGGGCTACTTGCTGTACCAGGGCGTGATCGATCCGCTGGGCGGCATCAACACCTTGTGGCCGCTGTTCGGCATTTCCAACCAGATGCTGGCCGGTATCGCCCTGATGCTCGCCACCGTGGTGCTGATCAAGATGAAGCGCCAGCGCTACGTCTGGGTCACGCTGCTGCCGGCGAGCTGGCTGCTGATCTGCACCACCACCGCGGGCCTGATCAAGCTGTTCGACGCCAACCCGGCGATCGGCTTCCTGGCCCTGGCGCGCAAATACAACGATGCCCTGGCCGCCGGCCAGATCCTGGCCCCGGCCAAGAGCGTCGAGCAGATGCAGCATGTGGTGTTCAACGCCTACACCAACGCAACGCTGACGGTGTTGTTCCTGTTCGTGGTCTTCAGCATCCTGTTCTACGCGCTCAAGGTCGGCATCGCCGCCTGGGGCACGAAAGAGCGCACGGACAAAGAAGCGCCATTCCAGGCCCTGCCGGACGCTTGAGAGAGGATTGCAACGATGTTCAATGACTTGAGTCGCCTCGGTAAATACCTCGGTCAGGCCGCCCGCCTGATGGTCGGCATGCCCGACTACGACAACTACGTCGAGCACATGCAAACCAAACACCCGGACAAGCCGCTGATGGACTACGAGGCGTTCTTCCGAGAGCGCCAGGAGGCCCGTTACGGCGGCAAGGGTGGGCCGAAGTGTTGTTGAACTGAGGTCAATTCCTGTGGGAGCGAATTCGCTCCCACAGTTGTTTTTGGGGTGGTTTCAGGATTTGCATGAGCCACAATTGTCTGGCTTGATCCTTTGATCAGTCCGCCAGCAACACCGCTGCGTCGAAGCCTACCCGCAAGTTGCCCCAGTGACGGCCGCCGAAGAAGAACGGCACGTCGATCTCGGTCATGATTTCCCCGGTGTCGCGCAGGTAGGTCTGGAGCAGGAAGCGCTGGACGTTGCCAGCAGCGCGCAGGCCGATCGGGTCGTTGAAGATCCGCTTGTTGCGGCACACCGGCAGGTCGACCGCGCGGTCGCCGGTGGGTTGCTTGGAGACCCAGCTGTTGTTGACCGGGCAATAACCCTTCGTATCGACAATGAACGAGACCTTGCCGCCCGGCGTGCTGCGGGTGAGCTTGTCGCATTCCTCCTGGCAGACCCGGGCAAAACGTTCGGTATAGCTGGTCATGTACTGCTTGGGATCGGTGCCGGGAATCAACTGGTAATTCTGGTCGAACAAGTTGACGCCTTCGTCCTGCAAAGCCTGCAGATGAACCTGCAGCGTGTCGCGGCATTCGCTGGCGCGGGTGATGGCGGCGTCCAGCTTGCCGTGGCCGAGCACGAAGCGGCCCAACAGTGTCTGGACCTTCTCAGCCACGCCGGACAGGTCGCGGGTGGCGGTCGCCGATTGCTGCATGCGCTGGTCGATCGACTGACTGTCGGCGTGGATCTGGGTGACGCGTTCATTGATGCCGGTGTTGGTGTCGGCGAACTGCTGGATATGGTCGGCGATGTCGGCGAGCTTGCCGTTGGTGGATTCGAAGTCGACGATCATGCTTTCGAAATGGCCGGATGCGCGCTCCACCACTTTCTGGGTTTCCCGGGCGCTGTGGCTGATCTGGGTGGTCTGTTCGTGGGTCGAACTGACCTCCTGGAGCATGGCGTCGATGTTGCGCGAGATGTCGTCGGTGGCCCGGCTGACGTTCTGCGCCAGGGTGCGCACTTCATCGGCCACCACCGCAAAGCCACGGCCACTTTCCCCGGCACGCGCTGCTTCGATGGCGGCGTTGAGGGCCAGCAGGTTGGTCTGGGCGGAAATCTGCTGGATCAGGCCGACGATCGACTTGATGCTCGAAGAACGCTGGTTCAGGGCATCCACCAGCCCGGCGAACTCGCCGAGGCTGCTCGAGATTTCGCTGATGTTACCGGTCACTTCCAGCAGTTCGGCGTAGGAGTCACGGGCCATGCTCAGGTTCTGCGCGGTGGTGCCGGAAATGCCCTGGGTCTGGCGCGACACCTCTTCGATACGGCCAACGGCAGTATTGCTTTGCTCCATCACTTCCTTGGCGAAGCGCGCCTGGTGGGTCGCGCTGTCGCTGGAATCGCTGATGTTCTTCAGCGAGCGGGCCGATTCGACGGCGATGTGCACCGTCAATGCCTGAACGTTGCTGATGATCTCGCGCTGCTTGGCCAGGAAACGGTTGCAGGTCGCGGCCAGCGTGCGGATCTCGTCGTGGGTGACCAGCGGCAGGTCCTTGGACAAGTCGCCTTCGCCGTTGGCGATCTCTTCCAGGGCCTTGGTCATGACGGTGACGGGACGCACGATCAGGTGGCGGAAGTACCAGACCATGAAACTGACCATGCCCAGCGTCAGCAGCGCGCCGAAGAACAGGGCATGGGTGAGGCTGTCGAGGCGCGCTTCGATCTGTCCCAGCAGCGCGGCGTCAAGCTGGGCAGTGCGCAACTGCAGGACGATGTCGGCGCGGGCGCTGAGGGCAACCCAATAAAGCAAGGCGCTGACCGCAACCAACAGGAAAAGGCTTGAAAGCTTTTTTGTGAGGGTATCGAAAAATTGCATCTCGATAGACTCGTACAAGGCCTTTAACGTCTGCATCACAGCTCCAGGGAAAAAAAAGATTCGATGGCATACATTCGACCGATAACGGCAAAGCTTTAGGCAGTTTGGGCGATTTGATATCACCCTGAAACGCCAGTGCGGGCTGGCCCGGTCTTTTCGCTGCGAAAGGGATGTCAATACCTGCTGTTACGAATTAGACGAAAGTCGTACTAGCGCCTTGCCCGGCGACTGCTACGGTTTCAAGTGCAAAACAATAACAACAAACAAGAGGGCGGCTTCATGTCCACTGAAAAGCAACAGGCTGCGCGTGCCTACTGGACGGAAAACCTACGCTGGATGCTGGTCTTACTGGCCATCTGGTTCCTGGTGTCGTTCGGGTTCGGCATCTTGCTGGTCGACTCACTCAACACCATCAGTTTCTTCGGCGCGCCCCTGGGGTTCTGGTTTGCCCAGCAAGGGTCCATCTACGTCTTTGTGCTCGAGATCTTCTTCTATGTCTGGAAGATGAATCAGCTCGATCGCAAATATGACGTCCACGAAGACTGAGGCCGACGAGCATGGATACCCAAACCCTGATCTACCTGTTCGTCGGCGCCTCGTTTGCCCTGTACATTGGCATTGCCATATGGACGCGGGCCGGTTCCACCAGCGAATACTATATTGCCAGTAAAGGCGTACACCCCGTACTCAACGGCATGGCCACCGGTGCCGACTGGATGTCGGCGGCGTCGTTCATTTCCATGGCCGGAATCATCGCTTTCGCCGGGTACGACGGCTCGGTCTACCTGATGGGCTGGACCGGCGGCTACGTGCTCCTGGCGATGTGCCTGGCGCCGTACCTGCGCAAGTTCGGCAAGTTCACCGTGCCCGAGTTCGTCGGGGCGCGTTATTACTCGCAGACGGCGCGGGTGGTGGCGGTGATTTGCGTGATTTTCATCTCCTTTACCTATGTGGCGGGGCAGATGCGCGGTGTCGGGATCGTCTTTTCCCGTTACCTGGAAGTGGACATCAATACCGGCGTCATGATCGGCATGGCCATCGTGTTCTTCTATTCTGTGCTGGGCGGCATGAAGGGCATCACCTACACCCAGGTAGCGCAGTATTGCGTGATGATTTTCGCCTACATGGTGCCGGCGATCTTCATCTCGATGATGATCACGGGCAATCCGATCCCGCAGTTGGGCTTTATCAGCGAAGCTGCAGGCTCGGGGCAGAGCGTGATCGAGCGACTCAACGGACTGGGCGCCGAGCTGGGCTTTACCGCTTATACCAATGGCACCAAATCGACCATGGATGTGTTTTTCATCACCATGGCGCTGATGGTCGGCACTGCGGGCTTGCCCCACGTGATCGTGCGGTTCTTCACCACACCCACTGTGCGGGATGCACGCAAGTCAGCCGGCTACGCATTGCTGTTCATCGCGATTCTCTATACCACCGCACCGGCTGTGGCGGCCTTTGCCCGGACCAACCTGCTGACCTCCATTCCCAACGTCAGTTATTCAACCGCGCCGGCCTGGTTCAAGGCCTGGGAAAATTCCGGGCTCATTGCCTGGGCGGACAAGAACAACGACGGCATCATCCAGTACAGCCCGGGCGCAGCGCTGGTGGGCGCGCCGAGCTTTACCGGCGAGCGCGGGGCGCATGAGCAGCGGTTGCTCAAGAACCAGCTCTCGCCGGTGCCCAACGAGCTTTATGTCGACAACGACATCATGGTGTTGGCCAACCCCGAGATCGCCGGCCTGCCAGGATGGGTAATCGCCTTGATCGCCGCGGGTGGCTTGGCGGCCGCGCTTTCCACGGCTGCGGGGCTATTGCTGGTGATCTCTACGTCGATCTCCCATGACCTGCTCAAAAGCAACATCATGCCAAGGATCAACGAGAAGCAGGAGTTGCTCGCGGCACGGATCGCGGCCGGCGTGGCGGTGCTGATTGCCGGCTTGTTCGGCATCTATCCACCCGCGTTCGTCGCCCAGGTGGTGGCGTTCGCCTTCGGGCTGGCGGCGTCGTCCTTCTTCCCGGTCATCGTCATGGGGATCTTCTCCAAGCGCATGAACCGCGAAGGCGCGATTGCCGGGATGATCGTCGGGCTGACCTTCACGTTCACCTACATCGTCTACTTCAAATTCGTCAACCCGACGATGAACACGGCGGAACACTGGTGGCTCGGTGTGTCTCCCGAAGGGATCGGTACATTGGGCATGGTCTTCAACTTCCTGGCAGCCTTGGTCGTGTCGCGCTTCACCGCGCCGCCGCCGGAGCACATCCAGCACCTGGTCGAGGACATCCGCGTACCGAGGGGGGCCGGCGCCGCCATCGATCACTGATCTTCAGACGGGAAGGGCAATCCTCAAGGGCGCCGGACTCATCATCCGGCGCCCTTGATCGCATTCAGAGTCAAGAGTGGAAATGTCAGAAAGATTTACTGGGAATCATTCTCAAAGTATATTCGCTCTCATTTCCAACCCTCTGTGAGTGCGCGTCTTGAATCGTTCCACCCCTTTCGCCTACCGCAATGCCCTCGTCAAATGTGTTTTACCCGCGCTGTCCTGCTGCTTCATGGCAAGCCCCGTGAAGGCACAGGACACTCTCGAACTGCCCACTACGGACGTGCAAGGCAGTCGGATCATTCAGGACGAAGGCTACACGGCGACGCAAGCCAGCACGGCGAGCAAGAGCGATGTACCGATCAAGGAAGAAGCGCAATCGATCAACGTGGTGACCCAGCAGACCCTGGCGGACTATCAGGTGCGCTCGCTGGCGGACGCGATGAAATTCGTCAGCGGCGTCAGCCAGGGCAACACCCTGGGTGGCTCGCGGGACTCGCTGGTCAAGCGCGGTTTCGGCACCAACGACGACGGCTCGATCCTGCGCGACGGCGTACGCTCGAACCTGGGCCATAACTTCAGCGCCACCACCGACCGGGTCGAAGTGCTCAAGGGCCCGGCCTCGATGCTGTACGGCGCGCTGGAGCCCGGCGGGTTGGTCAACGTCATCAGCAAGAAACCCGAATACACCCAGAGCACCACGTTGAGCGGCTCCGCCTACAGCGAGGGCGGCGGCACCATGGCCCTGGACACCACTGGGCCTTTGGGCGACACCGGCCTGGCCTATCGCCTGATCGCCGAACGCGGCCACGAGGATTACTGGCGCAACTATGGGATCAACGAGAGCACACTGGTGGCGCCGTCGCTGGCCTGGACCGGCGAGCGGGCTTCGTTGAATTTGAGCTATGAGTACAACGAATATTCCAATCCGTTTGACCGGGGCACCGTGTTCAAAAACGGGCATCCGGCCGATATCGACTATGACAAGCGCCTGGATGAGCCTTGGGCCAAGAGCGTAGGGATTCGCGAGACGGCCACCGCTCGGTTCGAATATGAGCTGAGCGATGCGTGGAAGACGCGGGTGACGTATGGCTGGAACAATGACCGGTACAGTCTTTCGATTGCGCAGCCCAACTCGCTGGTGGGCAACAACCTGCGTCGAGCCGCCAATGGCGCCCATTACGATGATGAAACCCGTTACGCCAGTTGGGATTTCATCGGCAGGCAGGAGCTGTTCGGCCAACGCCATGACGTGTTGGTCGGCGTCGATAACCAGGTGTCGGACCAATACCGTGGCAAGACTTACCGTGGGCCTGTAAGAGGGGGCTTCGATATCACTGCGCCGGTGTACGGCGGCCTGGGAGAACCCAGCGTCATCAGCCCGACCCAAAGCAACCTGAGCAACCAGTTGACGTCCAGTTCGGTGTACCTGAAAGACAACTGGCACCTGGATGACCGCTGGATCCTGGTCCTTGGTGGCCGCTACCAGCATTACGATCAGTTCGCCAAGCAAGGGTTGGTCACCAGCGTGCCTGTTCGCGACGACAACGGCGATGCCTTCGTCCCGTTCCTGGGCCTGGTCTACAAAGCCACCGAAGAATTGTCGCTGTACGGCAACTACAGTCGTTCGTTCAAACCCAACGATACCGTTGATGACAACCTCAGCACCTTCAAGCCGGAAGAGGGCCGCAGCTACGAAATCGGCGCCAAATACGATCCGCTGCCAGGCTTGAACATCAATCTCGCGCTGTTCGATATCGAGAAGAAAAATGTCGTGACGTCTTCGACGGTCAACGGCGTCACGCTGGCAGAAGCCGCGGGCAAGGTTGGCTCCCAAGGCCTGGAGCTGGACATTACCGGTCGCCTCGCCGAACGTTGGGACCTGATCGGCACCTACGCCTACACCCACACCGAAATTCTCGACGACCCGCGAAACGAAGGCCACCGCCTGCCCGACGCTCCCAAACACACCGCCAGCCTGTACCTGACGCACCACTTGAACGTCCCGGCCGAATTCGGTGCCTGGCACGCCGGGGCCGGTGCGCGTTATGTCGGTGAGCGCGCCGCCAACGCCGCCAACGATTTCTGGCTCAGCAGCTACACCGTCGCCGACGCGTTCCTGCGCTGGGAATCGCCGATGTTCGGGCAAAAGACCTCGCTGCAGTTGAACGTGGACAACCTTTTCGACAAGCAGTACTACCCGTCCTCCACCGGCAGCCAGTTGCAAGTCAACGTGGGCGAGCCGCGTACCGCCAGGTTGAGTGCCAGCGTGACGTTCTAATCACGGTGCTCCAATAAAAATGCCCGGGCAGCAAAGTCCGGGCATTTTTTTCGGCTGCACTTTCGTCCTACCGTGCCGTTCTTCCTGTGAAGTCTGCGCGCGTGAGCTATGGTTGAACCAAGCGAAGCGTTTCAGCGGTGAGTATTAATTTCCCCTTTTCGGGGCGTTCGGCCTCGACTTTCCGCCTGCCTGCACCGATTCGACCCGTTTGTGGGGCTGGCGCCCGAAACTGGGGTAAACGTTTCAGCCTGCAAACCTGTCTGCGTCGCAAAATCGAAAAGAAATTTCGCTTTTTCAGCGTTTCGAGCCGGTTTTTCCAGCAATGTCCCGATCCGCCGTAATTAGGCACAGCCCTTGCTACGACTCCACGACAACCCAGCAGACAGGAATTTCGATACGTAGACACAAAAGGGAGGCGCACGTCATCCAGACGCAAAGGCCTGATCAGAGACCCATGCCTGACGAGGTACTCGAAGAACCAGGGCTCATAAACAAGGCAAGGCCGCATTGGTGGAATGACGACGTAATAAGAAATGCCGTGTACGACACGGCTGGGAGTAGGCTATGCCCCACGCTTTTTTCAATGAAATGTACGACGCGAAGGGTGACTGCCGCCCGCATTACCAAGCCTTCTCGCGCTGGTTGGCGGACACGCCGCTGGAGCTGCTGGAACAACGCCGCCGTGAAGCCGACCTGCTGTTTCACCGGGCGGGCATTACCTTCACGCTTTATGGGGACGAGCAGGGCACCGAGCGTTTGATCCCATTCGATATCATCCCCCGCAGCATCAAGGCCAGCGAATGGCAAATGGTCGAGCGTGGCTGCATCCAGCGGGTCCGGGCCCTGAACATGTTCCTGGCCGACATTTACCACGGCCAGCGCATTCTCAAGGAAGGCATCATCCCGGCCGAGCAAGTGCTCGCCAACGAGGGCTATCAGATTGCGATGCAGGGCCTGGACCTGCACCGGGGCATCTACGCCCACATTGCGGGCGTAGACCTGGTTCGTGATGGCGATGGCAGCTACTACGTGCTGGAAGACAACCTGCGCACGCCCAGTGGCGTGAGCTACATGCTCGAAGACCGCAAGATGATGATGCGGCTCTTCCCTGAACTCTTCGCCGCCCAGCGCGTGGCGCCCATCGATCATTATCCTAACCTGTTGCTCGACACCCTCAAGAGCTCGAGCCCGTTGGACAACCCGACTGCCGTGGTCCTGACTCCCGGACGGTTCAACAGCGCCTATTTCGAACATGCCTTCCTGGCTCGTGAAATGGGCGTGGAACTGGTGGAGGGCGCGGATCTGTTCGTGCGTGACGACCACGTCTATATGCGCACCACCGCCGGACCGAAGCAGGTCGATGTGATCTATCGCCGCCTGGACGATGCCTACCTCGATCCACTGTCCTTCAATCCAGATTCCATGCTCGGCGTTCCGGGGCTGATCTCGGTTTACCGTGCAGGCAATGTAGTGTTGGCAAACGCCGTCGGCACGGGCGTGGCGGATGACAAGTCGATCTACCCTTACGTCGACGACATGATTCGTTTCTACCTGACCGAGGAGCCGATCCTGAAGAACGTGCCGACCTGGCAGTGCCGCAAGCCCCAGGATCTGTCCCACGTGCTGGCGAACCTGCCGGACCTGGTGGTCAAGGAAACACAGGGCTCCGGCGGCTACGGCATGCTGGTCGGGCCGGCGGCCACCGCAGCGGAGATCGAAGATTTCCGCGCCCGCCTCAAGGCACGTCCGGAGGCCTATATCGCCCAGCCGACCTTGAGTCTTTCCACCTGTCCGACCTTTGTCGAAAGCGGTATCGCCCCTCGTCACATCGACTTGCGACCTTTCGTGTTGTCCGGCAAGGAAACCCGCCTGGTGCCCGGTGGACTGACCCGCGTGGCGCTGCGCGAAGGCTCGCTGGTGGTGAACTCGTCCCAGGGCGGCGGCACCAAAGACACTTGGGTAGTGGAGGACTAAGACATGCTTTCAAGAACCGCTTCGGACCTCTATTGGATGTCCCGCTACCTGGAGCGCGCCGAAAACCTGGCGCGCATGCTCGAAGTCAGCTATTCGCTGTCGCTGATGCCCCAGGCCGGACGCGGCGACGGCCAGGCCGAGCTGGCGATGTCGCTGCTGGCGGCCGGTACGCTGGACGATTACAACGCCCGTTATGACGCGCTCAACACCGAGCGCATGCTGCATTTTTTCGCCTTGGATGAAACCAATCCGGGCAGCATCTACAGCTGCCTTCGGGCGGCGCGGACCAATGCCCATGCGGTGCGCGGACGCATCACCGCGGACATGTGGGAGAACATCAACGCCACCTGGCTGGAAATGCGCAACATCGCCAGCAACGGCCTGGGGCGCTACGGCATCAGCCATTTCTGCGAGTGGGTGAAGGAGCGCTCCCACCTGTTCCGTGGCGCGACGTCGGGCACGATCATGCGCAACGATGCCTACTGTTTCATTCGCCTGGGGACGTTCATCGAGCGGGCCGACAACACCTTGCGGTTGCTGGACGCGCGCTACGAAATGTTCGGCGAGGAATCGGAGGAGGTCAGCGACAACTCGGCGCGCGGCTATTATCAATGGAGCGCATTGCTGCGTGCGTTGTCTTCGTTCGAGGCCTTCAACGAGATCTACCGCAACGCACCCAACGCCGAGCAGGTGTCGGAAATGTTGCTGCTGCGGGCCGACGTACCGCGCTCGCTGCACGCCTGCATTGAAGAACTGGACCTTATCCTCGCCAGCCTGCCGGGCAACAACGGCCGACCTGCCCAGCGCCTGGCTGCGGAATTGAATGCGCGGCTGCGGTATTCCGGGATTGACGAGATCCTTGCCTCGGGCCTGCACCAGTGGCTGACCGAGCTGATTGGCCAGATCCGGCATCTGGGCCAGACCGTCCACGAGTCCTATCTGGAGGTGGTATGAAACTGTCCATACGCCACGACACGACCTATAGCTATGCCGACGAGGTCTGCACCAGTATCCAGTTCCTGCGCCTGACGCCCAAGGACACCCCGCGCCAGCGCATCCTGCAATGGCACCTGGAATTACCGCGCCTGGTGCGCAGCCAGCTCGACCCGTACGGCAACATTCTGCACGTCATGACCATGGATGAGCCCCACGGCGCGCTGATATTGACGGCATATGGCGAGGTGCAGATCAACCAGACGGTCGAAATGGAGCCCGATGACCAGTCACCGCTGCCGTTTCTGCGCACCAGTCGCCTTACCCTGGCCGACGACGGCCTCAGCGCGTTCGCCGCGGCGCAATGCGGAACGCGACGTGATCGTGCTGCCTTGACCGATTTGATGAACGGCCTCGCCGATCGAATGCCCTACAGCCCCGGAACCACGGCCGTCAGCAGCACGGCGGCAGAAGCGTTCGCCGGTGGGGCCGGTGTCTGCCAAGACCACGCCCATGCGTTCGTGGCCTGCGCCCGCAGCCTCGGCGTGCCGACGCGTTATGTGTCCGGCTATCTGTGTACCGAGGACGAGAACCATCTGGCAAGCCACGCCTGGGCCGAGGCTTGGCTGGATGACGGCTGGTACAGCTTCGACGTGACCAACCGCCTGACCCGTCCCGACCGTCACTTGAAACTGGCGGTTGGCCTGGACTATCTAGACGCCTGCCCGGTACGCGGCATGCGCCGGGGAGGCGGGGCGGAGCAGATGCAGGCGAGAGTTCAGGTGAGTTCGATGGTGCAGGTGCAGCATCAATAGCTAAAATTCGTCGAAGCCTTGAAGGTCTTCATCGCGAGCAAGCTCGCTCCGACAGTGGACCATGTAGGAGCGAGCTTGCACGACGAGGACGTCACGTTCGACTGTCCATCTTGAATATTGCCATCGCCCCATTCCTGAAATAGCGCTCCTTCATTGAGTGACTACCTGATCTGCGGCAACGTAGGTGAATGTTGCGCTTTCGGTGGCACTGTTCGCCGGCGTGACACGAATGATCGGCACGATAATTTTCGGGTTGGTGGAGTTGTAGAAGTCACGTTGGTTGTATTGAGCATCGGCCAACCCTGCGTTGGCGCCTCCCGCAATAAAGAAGAACGCCATGAGGGGAAAAGTGTTCGGCCGCCCTGATACCCATGTCTTGAGGACCACTTCGTTGTGCCCATTGAATCCGGTCGCACCTATCAAACCTTTGGCCAATAATGACTGGTAGAACGCAGGCCCGGCGAGATGATTTCGGTCATCACTTATATCAAAACCGCATTGGCGCAAATTAGGATTACCTCCGGGTCTGTTCCAGACGGCCGACCACTGCTGGGCGGTGGTTACGCCAGCGTCCTGGCACAATTTGCTTTCAACGGGATAATCGTTGTGAGGGCCGCATACCTCGGTCAGGCTCCGGTGCCAGCTCCACGCATCCATTGGATAAGAGCACAGGTAATCCAGATCAATCTTGTCTTGAGGTGCCTCGAAAATCGGGTACAGGATGTAGCCATTACCAGCCCCCCATGCCAATCGGCCGAAATTGCTGTCTTTGCGTAAGTATGAAAACGATACCCCGCCACTTTTGACTGAGATCGGGCTTGGGTCCCAGACTTTGTAGGCCGGGTCTTTTACCGTCACTCTGATTGTCACCCCTGAACAAAGAAACGAGGGTTGGGAGTTGGAGTTGTTGCAATTGGGAAACGTGCGCGCATAAAGCGTGGTGAGGAAAGTGGCGACCCCCGGGCCGTCAAGAACATGGACGCCGTTGATGTCGATTGCTTCAGGCGGCCGTGTCGCGACCTGCCCGCAGCCGACCATTAGTCCAATGACCAGCACAGTCATGAATTTACGCACGGTCCACCTCAAGTCCAGAGACATCAGCGTTTGCCAGGTGAAATGATCGCGTCAGGCAGTCAGTCTTAGAAACCACGAAAAAATAATCGGCGTGTTGGTGCCGGTTTCTCTGAGCGTCCAGTTGACCATGATGAGGCGCCCCCGGTTTTCGGCTATCCAGGATGGGGGGATGGCCAGGTCGGTTTGACTGGTACCGGGTGTGATACGAATTTCTTCGCCGTAGTGGGTCGTCACGCCGAACAGGGCCGCTCGTGCGGTATGGGGCATGCCCAGCGTCGGATGATATGCCCTGAGGTTGGTCTTACTGTCGTTCAACGTTGGTTCCCGTAGCAGGTGCATTTGTGCGGTGACCGTAATGTCCAGGTTTTTCGAAGGGATATCCGTCGTCGTGCCGGGCAGCCTGACGGTATAGCTGATCTCTGCACCGGTACCGATGCAGTCGACCACTTCGTTGCGGGGCACTTGGAAGTTCAGGGTCTGCCCGGCAAACGATACGGTCTGGATCTCGCTGCCGTAGGTCGCGTTACGCCCTCGCCAACTCACCTTTACCGTCTGCCCGGGAGCCGACCCGATGTATTTCACTTCGACAGTGGCGAATTGCACATCGTAAAAGTCCCTTTCGAAGTTCAGGCGCTCGCCGTTGAGCTCCTTGGCCTCCAATACCCTCGGTTTTGTGAGGTCGAGTGCCGGTTGCCGAATATGCACATCGATGTAAGTGGTTCTCGACCAGATCGCTTGCGGGCCGCTGGTGTTGCCCAACTGGTCCGTGATCCTGAAGCGCAAGGCGAACCTGGGGTTGTCTTGCCAGAAGTCGGCGGTCCGCAGGATGATGTCGACTTTGCCGGCCGCCGCCTCGTTGGCACTGACAGGGTAAGACATTTCCTGGCTGTCGCGATCCAATGTGATGACGTCTCTATCCCTCATGTAGGGGTAGCTGAGGGTAACGATCACTCCTTGGGCGGCCATAGCCGCGTTCACGCCATTGGCGATGACATCGGGTGGCAGGTTCAGGGACAAGTTAGGGTTGTCGCCGGGCGTAGAGACCTCTCCGCCCGGCTGTGGACGGTGGAACAGGACGGTCAAAGGCAGTGATGTTTCAGGCTCCGTATTGCCTGCACGGAGTACGCTCAAGCGGATATGGTTGATACCATTGCTCAGCAGGGCACCCGGCAGTTGCAGCGTGAAGTCCCGATTTTCTTCCCCCACCTGAAGGGTCTTGTTCAGGACTGGGGTGTCGGAATTGCCCAGCAATAGACGGGCGTCATCATAAGGGGCCTGCCCGAGCCAGGGCTGGACCAGCAATGGTAGCGTCCCATTTGGCAGCAAACGAAGCGGAACGCCTCCGTGTGGGCTCTCTGGGTGCACAACTGACACCATCCCCGTGATGATGACGCGGTCAATGTCCAAGATATCGTTGTCTTCGTTCCGGCTAGTCATTTCGCCTGCTCCTATTTGCCAAGCATGATCAGGTTTATCGTCTTGGCGGGTTGTCCTATCAAATCTCCTGCAAATAGCTTTGGCTACTGTCAACTCTGACAGGGGCCAGGAACGCCAGGGCAAAAAGTTTCATCAGCAAATGAAGCACCGCCAGCCTTCGATACCACCCCGTGCGCGTATTCAATCTGGCAATTGCACAGCCTGATCGGCGGGGTCAAAGTAGAACTTAGCCATGTCCGTCGGACTGACCCCGGGCCTCAGGCGGATGATAGGGGCCGAAATTTTAGGTTGGGTCGAATTATAGAAATCGAGCTGGTTGTATTGAGCATCGGCCAGCGCCACACTGGAGTTTCCAGGAATATAGAAGAAAGCCATGATGGGATAAGTGTTGGGTTGGCCTGGCCCCCAGCGTTTAATGATGACTTCATTCCATTGATTGAAGCCCTCCGCGCCGAGCAAGGTTTTGGCCTGCAATGAGCTGTAAAACGCAGGGCCGGCCAGTTGATTTCGCTCATCACGGACGTCGAATCCGCATTGACGGATGTTTGGATTTACTCCTGGGCTTTTCCAGACGGCCAGCCATTGCTGCGCAGTCGAGACTCCAGCGACTTGGCACGACACGCTTTGGGTTGGGTATTCCGGATGAGGTCCACACACCTCTTTCAGGCTTCGACGCCAACCATGCGCGTCCATCGGGTAGGAACATAAATATTCCAGCTTGATTTTTCCAGCCGGAGCGCTGAACGCAGGGTAAAGAATATAACCATTAGTGTTCCCCCAAGCCAGTATTCCGAAATTGGAATCCGCTCGTAGATAAGAAAACGAAACGCCCCCCGTTGCTTGTGATGTTGGACTTGGATCCCAGACTTTATATGTGTTGTCAGGATCTTTTGTCGTCACCCTGAGTACGACTCCAGAGCAGAGAAATGCGGGCATGGATTCGGAATTGTGGCAATTTGGAAACCGTCGGTTGTATAGCGTATTCAAAAACTCGGCGGTGCTTGAGCCCATGATGACTTGAGTATGGCCGAGGTCTTTGATGATGGGCTCGGCCTGGGTGCTGCTGAACATAAAGATGAATAATAGCGCGGTGAATATCTTGTCCATGATCCATGCTCCCAAGTGGGGAAATAAATGGCACAGGATTGACGTTGCACCGCGCCATGAATATAGTTCGCCGACGGTTTCTTGGTTCTTTCCGAGTTAACCGCAGCCAACCTGGTCCGCTGCGTAATAAGTGAAGTACGTGTTGCCGTTGAGATCGAGGGCGGGCGTCAGGCGGATAATCGGAATCAGGATTTTTGGGTTGGTCGAATTGCAGTAATCGCGTTGGTTGTAACGAGCATCGGCCAGCCCATCGCTAAACCCGTTGACATAGAAAAAAGCCAGAATGGGCAAGGCATTGGGTTGTCCCTTAGGCCAAGCCTTGATAATGAGTTCATTGTGATCGTGAAATACCTTGTCGGCATAGCCGGGAGACTTTGCCGCTAGCAACTCCCTTGCCCGTAGGGATTCTCTGAACGCAGGCCCGCTCAGTGCGTCGCGCTCGTCGGTGACGTCGAACCCACATTGCCGGATGGCTTCTTTATTATCGCCGCCGAAAGGGTATGTCCATACGTACACCCACGCCCGCGCATCATAGTCCGGTGCGTAGGTATGGCATAAGTTGCTATGGTCAGGCCAGTCCTGGTGGGGGCCGCAAAGTTTAGTTCGACTTTGCGTCCAGCCGTCCATGGGGTACGAACACATATAAAGCAATTGGCGCTTGTCCGCCGGAGTCTCGAGAACAGGATAGATGAAAAAGCCGTTTTGATAGATGCCTCCAAAATGACTGAAGTTGGTGTCTGCTCTAAGGTAGGAAAAGGACACTCCATCCTTGGCTGTTGCGGTGGGGCTCGGTTCCCAGGCTTTATAATCATTGTTGGGGGCTTTTATCGTGAGCCTGAGCGTCACGCCTGAGCAAAGGAATGCGGGTCTGGAATCGAGTTTGTTGCAGTTGTCAAATTTGCGATTGTAGAGCGTTGTCAGATAAGCGGCGGTGTCAGGCCCATTGACTGTTTGCACGCCATTGTTGAAGCTCAGGCGAGGTGGTTGCGCCATGATATGCGCGCAGTCAAGCATGAGTGTAATAATAAAGCAGGCGGTAAAAATATTTGATTTGTACATGACGGATTCCTCGCGGAAAAGCGCGTCGAGCAGCTTGAAAGTCCCGCTGGAAACTGTATTCATATCGACGGAAAGCTTGAAGATATCCCGGCAGAACGAGCATTTTAAGATGCGTGCATGGTCGTTTTTCTAACTAGGAATCAAGGGGCAATTTCAGGCAAGGGTGCGCTGTGGTTACAGCCTGCGGCCTCGGTTAGTCTGTAACCCACGTCGGGTCTCCATGGCTCAAGGTTCCACTCTGGCTTGTCCTTAGCGATGACGATATGGCAGATCAGCTGATGCCGAAGTCCGTGAGTGTTGCTCCAGAGGCGATGGTTGGAATAATCGCGACTGAGTTCGTCCCATAAGTAGGCGGTTCCTTCCGGCGGCGTTCGTCTTGCGCAGGCTGTGGGCGTGATGGAAAGCGACCACTCATAGTTTCGATACATCCATTGCGCGCTTTCGATGTACTTGGTGCAACGCTCCACGGTTTGCATAAAACTGTCGGCGGGTGCGGAGGAGGCCGATCCGATATGGAGTATCAGGGCGATACTCAGCAGCGCGGTGAGGCACGCGCGCATCGTCGAATGAATAGCGTAATGCAATGAAGTGTTCATGGGACACCACTGGGGCTGTTGGACGTCACTTGAGGTGGCACCGCTGGCGCTGGTAAGTAAACGTCAGGGCGGGCGACTATGGGGGGGCGATGTTTCTTAAGTAACCGCTGCCACGCGCATCGTTTCTCCACCTTGCAATTGCTTCCATCTAACCGCTGGTGTCGGGCTTTGACTACTGTCAGTTCTGACAGGTGGTTTGCTGAAAAAGGGGGATTTCCATTCCGTTCGTCGTAATCCTTGGCGAGACGGTTATCTGGAGCCTGGTTTTATCTTTTTCACATCGTTGGCTATACCTGTAGTGCCGCCCCCGTCGGGGTGTGGCCCACAGGAGTAACAGCATGAAATTCGCCTCCATGATCGGCACTGTTTGCATCGCTTCGCTCGCGTTGATGGGTTGCTCCAGCAAAGTCACCCAACCGGACGAGTACTCTGGATTCCTGGGAGACTACAGCCGGCTCAAGGAAGAAAAGTCACCATCCGGTGCTGCGGTGATGCGTTGGGTCGATCCAAAAATCGATCTGAGCAAATACACCAGCGTGTATATCGAGCCGACGCAGCTGTACCCCAAGCCGCAACCGACAGTGAAGATCCCCGCGGGCACGTTGTCCGGTATCACCAGCTATTACGACCAGGCACTCAAGCGCGAAGCGAGCAAGACCTTGCCCCTGGCGACCAGTCCCGGGCCGGGGACTTTGGTGATGCGGGCCGCGATCACCGCTGTCAGCAGCAAGACCGAGGGCTTGAAGCCCTATGAGGTGATTCCGATCGCGTTGGTGGCCGCTGCTGTCAGTACCGCGAGCGGCATCCGGGACCAGGAAACCACGCTGGGTACCGAGGCGGTGTTTATTGATGGCGAGAGCCATGCCGTCGTCGCCCAGGTCGTGCGCAAGGGCACGGGGAAACCCTTGTCAAACGATTCTCAAGTCATGAAGCCAGATGACGTCAAAGGCGTCATCGATGGCTGGGCATCGGATTTGAATAAAGCGTTTACGCAGCTCAAGGCCAGATAACGCGTCGAACCGGATCCGTGACTTTTTGTGTGCGGCCATAGGTCGGAGCACCATTTCATGGTTAACTCCGGCCTCACTATTTTCAAACCTGTCAGAAGGAATCCGTTCATGGCTCAAGTCACCCTCAAAGGCAACCCTGTCCAAGTCAACGGCCAACTGCCACAAGCCGGTTCCAAGGCGCCAGCCTTTTCCCTGGTCGCCGGCAATCTGTCGGACGTTTCCCTGAAGGACTTCGCCGGCAAGCGCAAGGTGCTGAATATTTTCCCGAGCGTCGACACGCCGACCTGCGCCACTTCCGTACGCAAGTTCAACGCCCAGGCCAACGACCTGGATAACACCGTGGTGCTGTGCATTTCCGCCGACCTGCCGTTTGCCCAGGCCCGTTTCTGTGGTGCAGAAGGCCTTGAGAACGTACAGAACCTGTCCACCCTGCGCGGTGCCGAGTTCATCGAGAACTACGGTGTTGCCATTGCCGACGGCCCGCTCAAAGGCCTGACTGCCCGCGCCGTGGTGGTTCTGGACGAAAACGACACCGTACTGCACAGCGAGCTGGTCAAGGAAATCGCTGAAGAGCCGAACTACGATGCGGCGCTCGCAATCCTGAAATAACTGTTCCGAAACAAAGTATTTATTACAATTGTTAACGGCCTGGCCTGCCCAGGCCGTTTTCATTTGTGTTTCAAAGCCTTAGCCGAGTAGGCGAAAGGTAAGCGCAAGGTAAATTGCCGGTAAAGGCGCTTTGCTAAATATCCGCCAGTGCTTATCGTTCAGCCTCCTGTAGAAGAACCCCACGCGCCCAATGGTTGACCATTCAATGCAATCCTCCGTTTCCCGCAAATCACGTCGCTGGCTGTTCGGCCTGCTCATCCTGCTGGCCGTTGCCTTGCTGGCTTGGAAGTTCTGGCCTGCCGGCATCGACTCGAAAAATGAAGCAGGGCAGAAGGGCGCGGCCGGACAGATGGGGCGCTCGGGCGGCATGCGACCGGGCTTCGGCGGTGCGACGGGACCGATTCCGGTTCGGGTGGCACCGGCGGTCACCGGGGATTTCCCGCTGTATTACAAGGCGCTGGGCACGGTCACGGCGCTCAATACCATCAACGTACGCAGCCGCGTGGGCGGCGAGTTGGTGAAGATCGCGTTCGAAGAAGGGCAGATGGTCAAGGCCGGGGATTTGCTGGCAGAGATCGATCCTCGTCCGTACCAGAACGCTTTGCTCCAGGCCGAAGGCACCTTGTTGCAAAACCAGGCCCAGTTGAAGAACGCCCAGGTCGACCTCGAGCGTTATCGCGGCCTGTACGCTGAAGACAGCATCGCCAAGCAGACCCTCGACACCGCCGCTGCGCTGGTGGGCCAATACCAGGGCACGGTCAAGACCAACCAGGCGGCGGTCAACGACGCCAAGCTCAACCTGGAATTCACCAAGATCCGCGCGCCGATCGGCGGCCGCGTAGGTTTGCGTCAACTGGATGTTGGCAACCTGGTGGCGGCCAACGACACCACGGCCTTGGCCGTCATTACCCAGACCCAACCCATCAGCGTTGCTTTCACGCTGCCGGAAAGCAACCTTGAAACCGTACTCGCCCGCTATCGCAGCGGGGCGAAACTGCCCGTCGAGGCCTGGGACCGTGGCGATGTCAAGCTCCAGGCCAGCGGCGTGTTGCAAAGCCTGGACAACCAGATTGATGTCACCACCGGCACCTTGAAATTCAAGGCACGCTATGAGAACCGCGACCAGTCGCTGTTCCCTAACCAGTTTGTCAACGTGCGCCTGCTCGCGGACACGTTGAAAGGTGTGGTCCTGGCGCCGACCGCTGCGATTCAGTTCGGCACCAACGGCACGTTCGTCTATGCATTGGACGGCGACAGGAAAGTCACCATCAAAAAGCTCAAGATCGGCGCCAGCGATGGCGACAAGACCGTGGTCATCGAGGGCCTCGCCGCCGGCGACCGGGTGGTGCTCGAAGGCACTGACCGCTTGAAGGAGGGCAGCGAGGTGGAAGTGGTCAACGACAGCCAGGAAGTGCCCACCACGCCGACCGAGCACCTGCAAGGCAAGACCGCTGCGGCCCCGACTGAGCCGGCCGTGGCCGACAAGGCGAAAAAGGGCGGCGCATGAATCTCTCGCGGCTGTTCATCCTTCGCCCGGTCGCCACCACGCTGAGCATGCTGGCCATTGTCCTGGCCGGCCTGATTGCCTATCGGTTGCTGCCGGTGTCGGCGTTGCCCCAGGTCGACTACCCGACCATCCGCGTCATGACGCTGTACCCGGGCGCGAGCCCTGACGTGATGACCAGCGCCGTGACCGCGCCGTTGGAGCGCCAGTTCGGACAAATGCCCGGCCTGACACAGATGGCGTCCACCAGCTCCGGCGGCGCCTCGGTGATTACCCTGCGCTTCAACCTGGACATCAACATGGACGTTGCCGAGCAGCAGGTGCAGGCCGCGATCAACGCGGCGAGCAATCTGCTGCCCGACGATTTGCCGGCGCCCCCGGTGTACAACAAGGTCAACCCCGCCGACACTCCGGTCCTGACCCTGGCAATCACTTCCAAGACCATGCTGTTGCCCAAGCTCAACGACCTTGTGGACACGCGCATGGCGCAGAAAATCGCCCAGATCAGCGGCGTCGGCATGGTGACCATCGCCGGCGGCCAGCGCCAGGCCGTGCGGATCAAGGTCAACCCCGAAGCGCTGGCATCCGCGGGCTTGAACCTGGCGGATGTGCGCACCTTGATCGGCGCCTCCAACGTCAACCAGCCCAAGGGCAATTTCGATGGTCCGACCCGGGTCTCGATGCTCGATGCCAACGACCAGCTGACCTCGCCCAAGGACTACGCCGAACTGATCCTGGCCTACGCCAACGGCGCGCCGTTGCGACTCAAGGACGTCGCCGAGATCATCGATGGCGCAGAGAACGAGCGTCTCGCCGCCTGGGCCAATGAAAACCAGGCCGTGCTCCTGAATATCCAGCGCCAGCCCGGAGCCAACGTCATCGAAGTGGTGGACCGGATCAAGGCCATGTTGCCGAGCATCACCGACAACCTGCCGGCCGGCCTGGACGTTACCGTGCTGACCGACCGCACCCAGACCATCCGTGCCTCGGTTACCGACGTTCAGCATGAATTGCTCATCGCCATCGCCCTGGTGGTCATGGTCACGTTCCTGTTCCTGCGCAGGGTCAGCGCCACGATCATTCCATCGGTGGCCGTGCCGTTGTCGCTGGTCGGTACGTTCGGCGTCATGTACCTAGCCGGTTTCTCCATCAACAACCTGACACTGATGGCCCTGACCATCGCCACCGGTTTCGTGGTGGACGATGCCATCGTCATGCTGGAGAACATCGCCCGCTACATCGAGAAGGGCGACAGCCCGATGCAGGCCGCGCTCAAGGGCGCGAGGCAGATCGGCTTCACCCTGATTTCCCTGACACTGTCGTTGATTGCGGTGCTGATCCCGCTGTTGTTCATGGCGGACGTGGTCGGTCGCCTGTTCCGCGAATTTGCCATTACCCTGGCGGTCGCGATCCTGATTTCGCTGGTGGTGTCCCTGACCCTGACGCCGATGATGTGCGCCCGACTACTCAAGCGTGAGCCTAAGGAAGAGGAGCAGGGCCGTTTCTACCGCGCGAGCGGCGCCTGGATCGATTGGTTGATCGCCGCCTACGGGCGCAAGTTGCAATGGGTGCTCAAGCACCAGCCGCTGACGCTGTTGGTGGCGGTGGGCAGTCTTGTATTGACGGTAGTGTTGTACCTGGCCGTGCCCAAGGGATTTTTCCCTGTGCAGGATACGGGCGTGATCCAAGGCATTTCCGAGGCGCCGCAATCGATTTCCTTTGCCGCGATGGGCGAGCGCCAGCAGCAATTGGCCAAGGTCATCCTCGCCGATCCTGCGGTGCAGAGCCTGTCTTCCTACATCGGCGTGGACGGCGACAACGCAACGCTCAACAGCGGACGGCTGCTGATCAACCTCAAGCCCCACAGCGAACGGGACGACAGCGCCAGCGAGATCATCGCCCGCCTGCAACCGCAGCTGGACCGGCTGGTGGGCATCCGGCTGTTCATGCAACCGGTGCAGGACCTGACCATCGAAGATCGGGTCAGCCGCACCCAGTACCAGTTCAGCCTGTCGTCGCCGGATGCCGAGTTGCTCAGCCTCTGGAGCGGGCGGCTCGTCGAAGCCCTGGTCCAACAACCGGAACTCACCGACGTCGCCAGTGATTTGCAGGACAAGGGCTTGCAGGTCTACTTGGTGATCGACCGCGACGCGGCATCGAGACTGGGCGTGTCCGTATCGAATATCACAGATGCGCTCTACGACGCCTTCGGCCAGCGGCAGATTTCCACCATCTACACCCAGGCCAGTCAGTACCGCGTGGTGCTTCAAGCCCAGGCCGGGGAAAAGATCGGCCCGCAGGCGCTGGACCAGATCCACGTCAAGACCACTGACGGCGGGCAAGTTCGCCTGTCGAGCCTGGCCCGCGTCGAAGAGCGCCAGGCGCAGCTGGCAATTGCCCATATCGGCCAGTTCCCGGCGGTGATGATGTCGTTCAACCTGGCGCCGGGTGTAGCCCTCGGGCACGCCGTGGATGTCATCGAGAAGGTGCAGAAGGACATCGGTATGCCGGTCGGCGTGCAGACCGAGTTCCAGGGCGCGGCCCAGGCGTTCCAGGCGTCGCTGTCGAGCACCCTGCTGCTGATCCTGGCGGCGGTGGTGACCATGTACATCGTGCTGGGCGTGCTCTACGAGAGCTACATTCATCCAATCACGATTCTTTCCACCTTGCCCTCTGCGGCCATCGGCGCATTGCTGGCGTTGATGCTGACCGGTAATGACCTGGGCATGATCGCGATCATCGGCATCATCCTGCTGATCGGCATCGTCAAGAAGAACGCGATCATGATGATCGACTTTGCCCTCGACGCCGAGCGCAATCAGGGCATGGACCCGCATACCGCGATCTATCAGGCCGCGCTGTTGCGCTTCCGGCCGATCCTGATGACCACCCTGGCGGCGCTGTTTGGCGCTGTGCCATTGATGCTCGCCACCGGCTCCGGTGCCGAGTTGCGCCAGCCGTTGGGCCTGGTGATGGTGGGCGGGTTGCTGGTGAGCCAGGTGTTGACGCTGTTTACCACGCCGGTGATCTACCTTTACTTCGATCGCCTGGGGCGCCGGTTTGCCAGGCCTGAGGAGAAAGAGGTGCAGATATGACGCAATCCCTGAACCACAAGGAGCTTTTGTGGCGAGGGGATTTATCCCCGCTGGGCTGCGCAGCGGCCCTTTTTGTGAGCGCTGAGCACTCAAGCGGGGATAAATCCCCTCGCCACGAAGAACCAGCCATTTCTCGCGGCCAGTCGCCTGACGTCTGGAGCCGCTGCGAATGAACCTCTCCGGCCCCTTCATCCGTCGTCCTGTGGCGACGATGCTGCTGAGCTTCGCCATCATGCTGCTCGGCGGCGTGTGCTTTGGCTTGCTGCCGGTTTCGCCGCTGCCGCAAATGGATTTTCCGGTGATCGTGGTCCAGGCCAACCTGCCGGGGGCGAGCCCCGAGGTGATGGCTTCCACGGTGGCGACGCCGCTGGAACGCTCGTTTGGCGCCATCGCCGGGGTCAACACCATGAGCAGCCGCTCGAGCCAGGGCTCGACCCGGGTGATCCTGCAATTCGACCTGGACCGCGACATCAACGGCGCGGCCCGGGAAGTGCAAGCGGCCATCAACGCCTCGCGGAACTTGCTGCCCAGCGGCATGCGCAGCATGCCCACCTACAAGAAGGTCAACCCGTCCCAGGCGCCCGTCATGGTGCTTTCGCTGACCTCCGATGTGTTGGAGAAAGGCCAGCTCTATGATCTTGCCTCGACGATCCTGTCCCAGAGCCTGTCCCAGGTGGCCGGTGTCGGCGAAGTGCAGATTGGCGGCAGTTCCCTGCCGGCGGTGCGCATCGAGTTGGAGCCGCAACTGCTCAACCAGTACGGCGTGGCGCTGGACGACGTACGCACCGCGATCGCCAATAGCAATGTGCGCCGGCCCAAGGGATCGGTCGAAGACGACGAGCGCATGTGGCAAGTCCAGGCGAACGACCAGTTGGAGAAGGCCAAGGACTACGAAACGCTGGTCATCCGCTATCAGGACGGCTCGGTATTGCGGCTCAAGGACGTGGCAAAGGTCAGCGATGGCGTCGAGGACCGCTATAACAGCGGGTTCTTCAACGATGACGCCGCCGTGCTGTTGGTGATCAATCGCCAGGCCGGCGCCAACATCATCGAGACCGTCAACGAGATCAAGAACCAACTGCCGGCCCTGCAAGCGGTACTGCCCGCCAGCGTCAAGCTGAACCTGGCCATGGACCGCTCCCCGGTAATCAAGGCCACTCTGCACGAAGCGGAAATGACCCTGCTGATTGCCGTGGCCCTGGTGGTGCTGGTGGTGTTCCTGTTCCTCGGCAGTTTCCGCGCTTCGCTGATCCCGACGCTGGCGGTGCCGGTGTCGCTGGTGGGCACGTTCGCGGTGATGTATGTCTATGGATTCTCGCTGAACAACCTGTCGCTGATGGCGTTGATCCTCGCCACGGGGCTGGTGGTGGACGATGCCATCGTGGTGCTGGAAAACATTTCACGGCACATCGATGAAGGCGTGCCGCCGATGAAAGCGGCCTACCTCGGCGCCGAGGAAGTGGGCTTCACCTTGTTGTCGATGAACGCCTCGCTGGTGGCAGTGTTCCTGTCGATCCTGTTCATGGGCGGCATCGTCGAGAGTCTGTTTCGTGAATTTTCCATCACCCTGGCGGCTGCCATCGTGGTCTCGCTGGTGGTGTCCCTGACGCTTACGCCGATGCTCTGTGCGCGATGGCTCAAGCCTCATGTGCCAGGGCAGGAAAACCGCCTGCAGCGCTGGAGCCACGGCCTCAACGAGCGCATGGTCCGGGGTTACGCCCGCAGCCTGGACTGGGTGCTGCGTCATAGACGCCTGACCTTGCTCAGCCTGTTGGTGACCATCGGTGTGAACATCGCGCTGTACGTGGTGGTGCCGAAAACCTTCATGCCGCAGCAGGACACCGGCCAGTTGATCGGCTTTGTGCGCGGCGACGACGGGCTGTCGTTCAACGTGATGCAGCCGAAGATGGAAATCTTCCGTCGCGCGGTGCTCAAGGACGAAGCGGTGCAGAGCGTGGCGGGGTTCATCGGTGGCAACAACGGCACCAACAACGCCTTCATGCTGGTGCGCCTCAAGCCTATCAAGGAACGCAGGATTTCCGCGCAAAAGGTCATCGAGCGCTTGCGCAAGGAAATGCCCAAGGTGCCTGGCGCCCAATTGATGCTGATGGCCGACCAGGACCTGCAATTCGGTGGCGGTCGTGAGCAGACCACGTCGCAGTATTCCTACATCCTGCAAAGCGCGGACCTGGCGTCGCTGCGCACCTGGTACCCCAAGGTCGTCGCCGCTTTTCGCGCCTTGCCGGAGCTGACCGCCATCGACGCCCGCGACGGTGGCGGGGCGCAGCAGGTGACGCTGATCGTGGACCGCGACCAGGCCAAGCGCTTGGGCATCGACATGAACATGGTCACTTCGGTGCTGAACAACGCCTACAGCCAGCGACAGATCTCGACCATCTACGACAGCCTCAACCAGTATCAGGTGGTCATGGAGGTCAATCCCAAATATGCCCAGGACCCCAATACGCTCGAGCAGGTCCAGGTGATCACCGCCGACGGCGCACGAGTGCCGCTGTCGACGATTGCCCATTATGAAAACAGCCTGGAAGACGACCGGGTCAGCCATGAAGGCCAGTTCGCCTCCGAAGGCATTTCGTTCGACATGGCCGAAGGCGTCACGGTGGAGCAGGGCACCGCGGCGATCGAGCGGGCGATTGCCAAGCTCGGGATGCCCGAGGACGTCATCGCGAAGATGGCCGGCACCGCCGATGCATTCGCCGCGACCCAGAAAAGCCAGCCGTTCATGATCCTCGGGGCGTTGCTGGCGGTGTACCTGGTGCTGGGTGTGCTCTACGAGAGCTACATACATCCGCTGACCATCCTTTCCACCTTGCCCTCGGCGGGGGTGGGCGCGTTGCTGTCGATCTACGTGCTAGGTAGCGAGTTCAGCCTGATCTCTTTGCTCGGGTTGTTCCTGCTTATCGGCGTGGTGAAGAAAAACGCCATCCTGATGATCGACCTTGCGCTGCAACTGGAGCGCGCCGGCCAAACGCCCCTGGAGTCGATTCGCAGCGCTTGCCTGCTACGGCTGCGGCCGATCCTCATGACCACCCTGGCGGCGATCCTCGGTGCCTTGCCGCTGTTGCTCGGCGCCGCCGAAGGCTCGGAAATGCGCCAGCCGCTGGGCCTGACCATCATCGGCGGGCTGGTGTTCAGCCAGGTCCTGACGCTCTACACCACGCCGGTGGTCTACCTCTATCTCGATAACCTGCGCCATCGCTTCAACCGCTGGCGCGGGGTGCGCACTGATGCTGCCCTGGAAACTCCGCTATGACCGATCGTTCGCTTTTCAACCTCGTCGCACCGCTGGCGACCGCCCGTGGCTCGCGTGTCCTGAGCCTGGCGCTGTGCGTGGCACTGCTCAGTGCCTGCGCGATCGGTCCGGATTACCAGCGCCCGTCGGCCGCCGCACCCGTGCAATACAAGGAAGCCCAAGGTTGGCGCCAGGCCAACCCCAGCGATGCCCTGTCCCGTGGCGCCTGGTGGGAGCTCTACGCTGACACCCGTCTCAACGAACTGGTGGAAAAACTCAACACCTCCAACCAGACAGTGGCCCAGGCCGAAGCCCAGTACCGTCAGGCACAGGCCTTGGCGCGAAGTGCTCGCGGGGCATTCTTTCCGACGGTCGATCTCACGGTTGGCAAGACCCGTTCCAGCCAAGGCACCGGCAGCAGCAGTTCGAGCCTGAGCAGTTCTTCCAGCGGCATCCGCGACACCTACAGCGCCCAGGCCGGCGTGAGCTGGGAAGCGGACGTGTGGGGCAAGTTGCGCCGCACCCTTGAAGCCGACGAAGCCAGCGCGCAGGCCAGTTTTGCCGACCTGGCGGCGATGCGCCTGAGCCAGCAATCGGAGCTGGTGCAGAACTACCTGCAGTTGCGGGTGATCGACCAGCAGAAGCGCTTGTTGCAGACCACTGTCGACAACTATCAACGCTCGCTGAAAATGACCGAAAACCAGTACCGTGCCGGCGTATCCGGCAAGGACGCGGTGGCCCAGGCGCAGAACCAGCTCAAGACCACCCAGGGCGACCTGATCGACCTTATCTGGCAGCGTGCGCAGTTCGAAAACGCCATCGCCGTGCTGATCGGCCTGCCGCCTGCCGAATTCAGCCTGGCCGAGACCCAGGACATCCCGGCGCTGCCGCAGGTCCCGGTGGCACTACCGTCGCAATTGCTCGAACGGCGTCCGGACATCGCGTCGGCGGAGCGCTCGGTCATGGCGGCCAATGCCAACATCGGCGTGGCGAAGGCCGCTTATTACCCGGACCTGACCCTGAGCCTGAGCGGTGGCTACAGCAGCAGCACCTACGATAATTGGGTGAGCGTGCCGAACCGTTTCTGGTCGGTCGGCCCGCAACTGGCGATGACCTTGTTCGACGGCGGCCAGCGCTCGGCGGAGGTCGACCGCAGCGTCGCGGCCTATGACCAGACCGTCGCCACCTATCGCCAGACCGTGCTCGACGGCTTCCGCGAAGTCGAAAACTACCTGATCCAGCTCAAGGTGCTCGAGGACGAAGCCCGCGTCCGCCAGGAGGCGCTGGACGCGGCCCGCGAGTCTTTGCGCCTGACGCAGAACCAATACAGGGCAGGCCTGATCGGCTACCTCGACGTGGTCACCGTCCAGGCTACTGCCCTGAGCAACGAACGCAGCGTGCTGAGCCTGCAACAGAGCCGGTTGATTGCCAGTGTGCAGTTGATTGCCGCGTTGGGCGGTGGTTGGGATGGCCAGTTGGAGGCGAACGATCAGGCGGCAGCGGACTGATATGCACCGCAGTTCCTGTGGGAGCGAGCTTGCTCGCGATGACGCCAGCCCAGGCAACATTTCCACTAACTGAACCACCGCCATCGCGAGCAAGCTCGCTCCCACAGGGGTTGCGGTGGGGTCAGTCCCGCTTTTGGCCGATGCACTGCCTACGTCCAATCGTGATCGCTTGTTATAGTTCAGGCCTCTTCCAACCGGTCAAAGGACACTGCCATGTCGCAATACCAAGCGTTCAACGTCGAACTTGCAGACAACATCGCCCATGTGCAAATCAATCGACCGGACAAGATCAACGCCATGAACGCGGCGTTCTGGAGCGAAATCGTCGACATTTTTCAATGGGTCGACGATACCGATGAAGTACGGGTGGTGGTCTTGAGCGGTGCCGGCAAGCATTTCTCTTCAGGCATCGACCTGATGATGCTGGCCGGCGTGGCCAACGAATTGGGCAAGGATGTGGGCCGTAACGCCCGGGTACTGCGGCGCAAGATCCTACAGCTGCAAGCCTCGTTCAATGCCGTGGACAACTGTCGCAAACCGGTACTCGCGGCGGTCCAGGGCTATTGCCTGGGTGGCGCCATCGACCTTATTTCCGCCTGCGACATGCGCTACGCCGCCGAGGACGCGCAGTTCTCGATCAAGGAAATCGACATCGGCATGGCGGCCGATGTTGGCACATTGCAACGCTTGCCCCGGATCATCGGGGACGGCATGCTGCGTGAACTCGCTTATACGGGGCGCACCTTCGGTGCCGACGAAGCGCGCAGCATTGGCCTGGTCAATCGTGTCTACCGCGATACCGCCAACTTGCTCGACGGTGTGATGGGCATTGCCCGGGACATCGCCGCCAAGTCGCCGATCGCCGTTACCGGCACCAAGGAAATGATCAGCTACATGCGCGACCACCGCATCGACGACGGGCTGGAATACGTCGCCACGTGGAACGCCGCCATGCTGCAATCCAATGACCTGCGCGTGGCCATGGCCGCCCATATGAGCAAACAGAAACCTGAATTTCTGGATTGATCGATCATGATTTCACGCTGGACCACCGCAGTACTCGACACCGACCTTCCCGGCGGCTGGGCCGTGGCCCGAAGCCCGGAAGGTTTTTTGTACGACGACAACGGCGCGCTGTTTCCACGCGACTGGCTCAAGCGCCAGGACCTGTCGATCCTTGCCGAGCATGGAATCGGCCATCTCGATGGCGAGCCGGTCTACCTGCTGGAACTGCACAGCGCCCTGGACATTCCCGGCTGTAATTGGAAAGGCTTGCGGGCGTTCATGCTCGAAGACGACCACGCGCTGTTCAAGGTGTTGGGCTACGCGGCGCAGATCGGCACCTGGGCTCGCGAACATCGTTTTTGCGGCAGTTGCGGCCAGCGCATGGGCCAGGTCCCGCGGGAGCGGGCGATGTATTGCGATGCCTGCGAGCTACGGCATTATCCGCGGATCTCACCCAGCATGATCGTGTTGATCACTCGTGGCGATGAAGTCCTGTTGGCGCGGTCGCCCCGTTTCGTCACGGGCGTCTACAGCACCTTGGCGGGCTTTGCCGAGCCGGGCGAGTCGGCCGAGGACTGCCTTGTTCGCGAGGTCCGCGAGGAAGTCAGCATCGAAGTGAAGAACATCCAATATGTGGGTAGCCAGTGTTGGCCGTTTCCGCACTCGATGATGCTGGGCTTCCACGCCGAATACGCCAGCGGCGACATCGTGCCCCAGGAAGACGAGATCGAAGACGCACAATGGTTCAACGTCCACGACCTGCCACCGCTTCCTGCCTCACGCTCGATCGCCCGGTATTTGATCGACCTCTACGTGGCCCGTCGCTTAGGCCATGCTGAACCAGTGTTGCCAGGCTAGGCGCACGGTCAGGGCCAGCACCACGGTGATGAATACCGGGCGGATGAACTTCGCACCGCCGCTGATGGCGGTGCGCGCGCCGAAGAACGCGCCGACCATCACCGACAGGCCCATGCTCAGCCCGATGATCCAATCCACCTGGCCCGAGAAGATGAACACCGACAGCGCCGCGATGTTGCTGACAAAGTTCATGCTGCGGGCCACGCCGCTGGCCTTGACCAGGTCGATGGGGTAGAGCAGCAGGCTGCTGACGGTCCAGAACGCGCCCGTGCCCGGACCGGCGACGCCGTCATAGAAGCCAAGGGTAAAGCCCTGCGGCGACTGCCAGGTCTTCTTGATCGGCGCATTGCTGTCCAGCGGTGCCTTGGGCGTGCCGCCGAACAGCAGGTACAGGCCGCAGGCAAAAACGATGACCGGCAGCATTTTGTTCAGCCACTCGGCGGGCAGGTAATGGGCGACGACGGCGCCGGCCAAGGCGCCGATCAGCGTGCCGACGAGTGCGTGGGTCCACTGTCGCGGGTGAAACAGCTTGCGCTTGTAGAAGGTAAAGCTGGCCGTGGCCGAGCCAAAGGTCGAACTGAGCTTGTTGGTGCCCAACACCAAATGCGGCGGCAGGCCGGCGGTCAACAGGGCCGGCGTGGTGAGCAGGCCGCCACCGCCGGCGATGGCGTCGATGAAGCCGGCGATGAACGCCACAACGGCCAGGATAGCGAGGGTGGAGAGGTCAACGCTGAGTTCAAAAGGCATGGAATGGGCTTATTTGGCAGGGCGCAGAAGGGCTGCGGGAAAGGCCGGTATGTTACCGATTATGACGGCGCACCGCGACTGTCCTTAAGTCCCTGCAAGTCTCCTCAACACTGACGCTCAGTCCTTTCAAACCACATCATCGACAATAATGTGCCGCTGCGCCCGAGAGCAGCGCTCGATCCGCGCCTGGACCCGGTACACGTCCCGCAGCATTTGCTCGGTGATTACCTCCTCAGTCCGGCCGCAGCCTTGCGACGTTCCGTGGGCGATGACCAGCACCTGGTCGGCAAAGCGCAACGCCTGGTTCAGGTCGTGAATGGCGATGAACACAATGACCGAGTGCTGGCGGGCGAGGGTGCGCATGAAACTCAAGACCTGGACCTGGCGATGCATGTCCAGGGCGCTGGTGGGTTCGTCCATCAACAGCACTTCGGGTTCGCGCACCAGCGTCTGGGCGATGGACACCAGTTGCTGTTGCCCACCGCTCAATTCGCCGAGGTTGCGAAAGGACAGTTCGCCGATGCCCAGGGATTCGAGGATGCGGTCCACCACTTCCAACTCGTCGGCCTGCACGGCCCAGCCGGGTGCTTGCTGCTTGCGCGCCAGCAGCACTGATTCGTAGACGGTCAGCCGCGCACTGGCGTTGAGATTCTGCGGCATGTAGCAGATGCCGCCCGGCCCACGGCGCGAGCCTTCCAGGCGGACCTGGCCGGGGCCGTCGATCAAGCCGGCGATGCGTTTGAACAAGGTGGATTTCCCAGCCGCGTTCGGGCCAACCACCGCTACCACTTCACCGCCGCTGAGCACCGGCGTACTGATCCCTTCGAGTATCGACCGTTGACCATACCGCGCACCGACCCCTGCCAGTTCGATCGTTACCATGACTGTTTCCTGCTGCCCAGAATCAGTGAGATGAAAAACGGCACGCCGATCAGTGAGGTGACCACGCCGATGGGGAAAATTGCCCCCGGAATCAAGGTCTTGCTCACCACCGAACTCGCCGACAGGATCAGCGCGCCGGTCAGCAGCGAGGCGGGGAGGAAGAAGCGTTGGTCTTCGCCGATGAGCATTCGCGCGATGTGCGGGCCCACCAGGCCGATGAAGCCGATAGTGCCAACAAACGCCACGGGAAATGCCGCCAGCAGGCTGACCATGACCAGCGTCTGCAAGCGCAACTTGCGCACGTTCACGCCGAAGCTCGCGGCTTTCTCGTCCCCCAGCCGCAGGGCGGTCATGGCCCAGGCGCGGCGGGCGAAAATCGGCAGGGTGACCAGGATTACCAGGCAGATCACCCCGAGTTTTGGCCACGTGGCCTTGGTCAGGCTGCCCATCGTCCAGAACACCACCGCGGCCACGGCTTGCTCGGTGGCGAAGAACTGCACCAATGCCAGCAGGGCATTGAACGTGAACACCAGCGCGATGCCCAGCAGCACGATGGTTTCGCTGGTCATGCCGCGACGCAAGCTCAGCACGTGGATCAGCAACGCCGAAAGCATCGCCATGACAAAAGCATTGAGCGGCACCATGTACTGGGCGATCACCGGCACCAGGGCCACGCCGAATGCCAGTCCCAACGCCGCGCCGAAACTGGCCGCCGCCGAGATGCCCAAGGTGAAGGGGCTCGCCAGCGGATTGTTGAGGATGGTCTGCATCTGCGCGCCGGCCAGGGACAACGCGGCGCCGACGGCCACGGCCATCAGTGCCACCGGCAACCGGATGTCCCACATCACCACCCGCACCTGGGGCGCCGCCGCATCAGGGGAGAACAGCGCCCCCAACACCTCATCCAGGCCGTAGCTGGCAGGGCCGAGGGCCAGGTCCAACAACACGCTGAACAGCAGCAACACCGCCAGGCCGACCAGGATCAGGCGTTTACGCCAGACCTGCTCGCGGTAAATCGTACCCAGGGCGATGTCTTCGATATGGCCATTCATGGTTGGGCCTGCGCTGGCTTGAGGCTGACGAAGTAGCCGGGCTCGTAGGGCACGGGCAGGAAGCGCTGGTGAAACTCCCGGAATGTGGCGTCGGGGTCGAGTTCGCTGAACAGATCCGGGTGGAACCACTTGGCCAGTTGCTGGATGGCGATGAACTGGTACGGACTGTTATAGAACTGGTGCCAGATGGCATGGAATCCCTGGGTTTGCTGGGCCTTGATCCCGGCATAGGCAGGGCGCTGGGTGTACCACTGCAATTTGCGCCGCGCCTCGACCAGGTCAGCGCCGGGCCCGACGCCGACCCAGTGTCCGCCTGGGGCGAAGGCCTCCCAGTTGGCACTGGTGACCACCACGTGTTCCGGGTTGGCAACGACCACCTGTTCTGCGTTCAACTGGCCAAAGGTGTTGGGAATGATCGGACTGGCGATGTTGCGACCGCCGGCCATCTCGACGAAGCGGCCGAAGTTTTCGTTGCCGAAGCTCAGGCAGCAATCGTCGGTGTAGCCGCCGATGCGTTCGATGAACACTTTGGGGCGTGGCGGTTGCTTGGCCTGGATGACGTCGGTGACGCGCCGGATCTGCTGGTTGCGAAAGGCAATAAAGGCTTCGGCGCGCGCCTCTTCGCCAAACAATCGCCCGAACAGACGCATGGTCGGTTCAGTGTTCTGCATCGGGTTGTTGCGAAAATCCACATAGACCACGGGTATGCCAAGGGCATCGAGCTTCTCGATGTAGCGCGCGTCGTCTGTGGCGTGTCGGGCCTCGATGTTCAGGACGATCACGTCCGGTTGCTGGCTGATGGCTTGTTCGATGTCAAAAGTGCCGTCTTCGAAGCCACCGAACGTCGGGACCTTGGCAATGGCCGGATAGCGCCGCAGGTAAGCGCCGTAGGTGTCCGGGTCGGACTGGATGAGATCCTTGCGCCAGCCAACGATGCGGCGGATCGGATTATCGGTGTCCAGCGCCGCCACCAAATACAACTGGCGGCCTTCGCCGAGGATGACCCGGCGCACGGGAATACGTACCTGGACTTGGCGGCCGAGCAAGTCGGTGACGGTGGTCTTGGTGGCGGGCGAAGTGTCCGAAAAACAAAGGCCGCTCAGCAGCAAGGTCGCGGCGCCGAGCAGCCAGGCGGTGAGCGTTGAACGCGTCAAGGGTGGAATCAGCATGGTTTGAACCTTGTCAGGGATCGCCCCGCCAGCGGTGCACGCGCTGGCGGGGCGGGGCTCGATCAGAAGTCGACGGTCGCCGACAGCAACAGCGTGCGTGGCGCGCCTTGGGAGAACGCGCCGTAGGACGCCACGCCGGACCAGTACTCGCGGTCGAACACGTTTTGTACCGTGGCGCGGAAAGTGGTTGGCCGGCCGTCGAGTACGGTGCTGTAGCGCGCCCCCGCATCAAAGCGAGTCCACGGGTCGAGCTCTTGGGTGTTGGCCTGATTGACGTACTGGCTGCCGGTGTAGATCGCGCCGCTGGTCAGCGTCATGCCCTGGACCCATGGCGTGTCCCATTCAGCCCAAAGGTTGGCCTGGACTTCGGGCACGCCCACCGGTTTGTTGCCCCGATTGGCGGCGGTCCCGCTTTTGGTGAGCTCGCCATCGAGCAAGGTGACGCCGCCCAACAGGCGCACACCCTCGCGCAGTTCGCCGAACATGTTCAGTTCGATGCCGCGGTTGCGCTGCTCGCCCTGGACTGAATACACGCCACCGGCCGCGCCGTTGGTCAATTCGCCTGCGGGCTTCTTGATCTGGAACAGCGCCAGGGTGGAGGTGAACGTGCCGTAGTCGACCTTGACCCCGACCTCCTGCTGGCGAGAAATGTACGGCTTGAAGATTTCCCCTGAGTTGCTTGCAGTGGCCGGCGCGGTGTCGCCCTTGCTCAGGCCCTCGATGTAGTTGTAGTAGAACGATACATGTTCCCAGGGCTTGATGACCGCGCCGAACAAGGGCGTGGTTTCGCTTTCGTCATAGGCGCTGGTGACGTTTCCGAGGGTGTTGTAGTTGTTCGATTCGATGCTCTGCTTGCGCAAGCCAAGCGTCACCTGGACCCGTTCATCCAGGATCGACAAGGTATCGGCCAGGGCCACGCCGGACAGTTCAGTGTCGGAGACCTTCGCTACGTCCGGCGAGGCGATGGACGGTTTGTCGCGCTCCACCGGGTGGTAAATATTGGAAAGGACCGGGGCGCCCGAGTTGATTCCGCGACGCAGTTCATCGCGATAACGACTGGCCTGCAAAGTCGCGCTGTGGCTGACCAGCCCGGTTTCGAAGCGGGCCCGCGCCCCTGCATCGACGGTGTAGCGCTCTACTTCGAACTTGTAGTAACCCGGGGTCGAGCGGGTGTCACCGGCGCTGTTCAATATTGACGGCGTCTGGTCCGACAGCCGTGCCACGTCGGACTTGCCACCCCCTGCGTGGCCAAACACCGTCAGGCTGTCGTTCAGGTCATATTCACCACTGAGCAAGGCCGATTTGTCGCGGGTCTCGGACCAGGCCCATTCCTGGGTGACATTGCTGCGCCCGTTGGCCGCCGAAGGCACCTCGACACCGCTGGCAATGGTGAATGGCCGGGAAGGGGCGTCCCAGCGTTCCTCCTGGCTGATCAGGTCCAGGCTGGTCCTGAACCGGTCGCCTTGATAGTCCAGCGAGATTGCTCCGGTACCGACATCCCGGGACTGCTTGTCGATTGCCGTGTCGCCTCCTTGCAGGCTGCCGTTGACGCGCACGCCGAAGCGCCGTTCCGCGCCGAAGCGTCGGCTGACATCGACATGCCCGCCTGCCTGGGTGTCCATCGCGTAGCTGGCCGTCACGCGGGTCAGGTCCTGCTCCAGGGAACGCTTGGGCACGATGTTGATCACGCCGCCGACGCCGCTGTTCGGCGACATGCCGTACAGCAGGGCGGCCGGGCCCTTGATCACTTCGATGCGCTCGGCGTATTCGGTGAACACGCGATAATTCGGTGCCACGCCATACACGCCGTCGAACGCCAGCTCACCCAGGTTGCCTTCGCCCACCGGGAATCCACGGATGAAGAACGAATCGACGATGCCGCCGGTCTGGCCGGTGGAGCGCACCGAGGAGTCGCGCTCCAGGACGTCGGCGGCGGTGACGGCTTGCTGGTCCTTCATCAGCGCCGCGGTGTAGTTGCTGACGCTGAAGGGCGTGTCCATCACATCCTTGTTGCCCAGCAGGCCAACCCGGCCGCCACGGGCAACCTGGCCACCGCTATAGGCGGCTGGCAAATCTCCGGGGCGTACCTCGGCGGCATTGATGGTGGTCGGCGCCAGAGTCAGCTCGCCGTCGCCGGCGCTTTTTTGCAATGTATAGCTGCCATCATCCCGTGGGACCAGGCCGAGGCCGCTGCCGGCCAGCAGCCGGTTGAACGCTTCGCGGGCGGTGAACTGGCCGGACAGGCCGGGGCTGGTCAGCCCTTGCGTGAGGGACGGCTCGAACGACAAGGCGATACCGGCCTGTACGGCGAACGCCGACAACGTGGCGCCCAAGGGGCCGGGCTGGATGTTATAGGACTGGCTGGCGACGCTGTCCAGCGGCGCGCCCGGTGCCGCCCAGACCACGGGGCTCAGGGTACAAAGTGCGACGCTGAGCATGGCACTGCGAATCGCCAGGGTCAGCTTGCGATCCGAACGCAGGGGGCGGGCAACGGGCATGGCGGGGTGATCCTGTTCAGAGGGTTTGTTCTCTAGCCAGCCAGGATTGAAAAAAGTATCACCCTCTCGCGATTATTTTTTTCGGAAGCTTTTTTCAGAGGCCTTCTTGTAACGCTCAGGCCGGCGCCAGCATGACCCAATAATCGCCCAGGCGAGAGATCACGCTGACGGGATAGGTCTGGGCGAGCATGTTCAGGGTTCGTCGGGTGTCATTGATAGGAAAGGCACCGGATATGCGCAGCTCGGCAATGGCCGGGTCGCAACGCAGGACGCCGTTGCGATAGCGGCTCAGCTCGTTGACGAAATCCACCAGGCGCATGTTGTCGGCCATCAACATGCCCTGGGTCCAGGCCATCATCGAACGGTCGACGGGTTTGAGTGCGTCGAAACCCACTGCGGTAAACCCACTGCGTTGCCCGGCCTGGACCACTTGTTCGCCGATGCCCTTGATCTGGATGCGCACCGCGCCTTCCAGCACGGCAACGCGGGTGTGCCCAGGTTCTTCGCGGACGCTGAAGCGCGTGCCGAGCGCTTGTATCCTTCCTTCATGGGTCTGCACCAGGAACGGTCGGGCCGCAGGCGAGGGATCCGTCGCCGTCCGGACCAGGATCTCACCGCGACGCAACAGCAGCAGGCGTTGGCGTTCGTCAAAGTACACGTCGATCGCGGTATCGGTGTTCAACGTGACGCCGGTACCATCGGCCAGTGTCAGCTCGCGCCGTTCGCCCACAGGCGCGCGATAATCGGCGGTCCATTGCTGCCAATCGTTGAGCTTCCAACTTCCCCAGGCCAACGGTGCCAGCGCAAGCAGGGCGGTGAGTTTGCCCATGGCGGCACGGCGTGCCGGATTGCTCGGGCGATCCAGTGACGGCATTGCCAGGGCTGGGGGCAAGCCCTGCAGCTTGCTCAGCAGCAGTTCTGCGCGGGCCCAGGCCTGGCGGTGTGCCGGGCTGCTGGTTCGCCAACGCTCCCACTCCTGGCGCTCGGCGTCGTTGACGCTGCCTTCGCTCAGGCGCATCAGCCAATCGGCGGCTTCGTTGAGGATGGATGGGTCGAGGCCATGGCGTTCGAATGAAGGCATTCAGTCCACCAACATCAGGCAATGCAGGAAAGCCTGCTTCATGTAGCGCTTGATGGTAATCAGTGAAACGTCGAGGTGCGTGGCGATATCGGCGTATTTCAGGCCGTTGATCTGCGACAGCAGGAACGCGCGCTTCACCTGGGTCGGCAGCGTATCGAGCATGGCGTCGATCTCATGCAGTGTCTCAAGCACCAGCAGGCGCCGTTCAGGAGAGGGCACCTCAGGCTCGGGCAATGACGCCAATGCCTGGAGATAGGCACGTTCCAATGCCTTGCGCTGGAACCAGTTGACGAGGATGCCTCCGGCAACGCAGCTCAGGTAGGCCCGTGGCTCCTCGATCACCGCCACTTTCGAGGCGAGGATGCGAATGAAGGTATCATGGGCCAGGTCGGCGGCGTCCAGCGCGTTGCCCAGTTTTCGATAGAGCCGGGCGTACAACCAGCCATGGTGTCCGCTGTAGAGGTCTGCGACGGTGCGCAGATGACAATCGTTGACCGCTGACGCTGGATCGCTCATGGCTGTCTGAATTTTATGATAGTGAGAATTATTCCCAATAGTAGTGGAGACGCTTATCACCGCGCAAGGTCGATTTGGGCGCGATGGCATTTTGGTTCAACATCGTTAGTCGCAGGCTTCGTCGAGCATCTTCGCCGGTCTGTAGCGCAACAGGACCAAGGGTACCAGCGCTATGGCATAGGCGAGGCAGACGTAGAGGTACGTGTACTCCAGCCCATAAACCTGACTGAGCAATGCGCCGAGAGAGATGCCGATAATGGACGCGGTCTGCGAAACGCTCTGTGCCAGGCCCAGCACGTGGCCTTGCCGGCTGTTATCAGCGGTTCTGGATATGAGCGCGGTCAGCACGGGCGTGGTGGCGCCCAACAGCAGGCCCCAGATGAAATAGGCGAGGGCGAAGATCAGCGGCTGGCGGGTCAGGCCGGCCACGGCAGTGACAATGATGCAGGAGACCACTACGCCGGTGATGGCATGCAGCGTTTGCACCGGATTGCGCTGCTCGAAATAGCGCGACCAAGTCGTTGCGCAAAGGATGAATCCCAGCGCGAGCAGCCCGTAGCAAAGCCCGGTCATGGCGTTGCTGACGTTGAAAGTCGACACCACGTACAGAGAAAAGGACGTCTGTGGCAGCATGCGCGCCAGCAGCAGGAGCCCCATGATCCCCAGCAACGATGCGATCGCCGGGTTGAAGACACCGGGGCGTCGAGGGGTGGGTTGATTACGCGCGGTGGCCGGTGACTTCGTGGGCGGCACGTGGGGCAAAGCCAGCGTGGCGACGATGGCACAGACGGCGCACAGCACCGAGGCCACGAGGTTGATCCAGAAAAACGTGGCATGGTCCAGGATCAATCCGCCCACCACCGCACCCAGCAGCGAGCCAACGTTGGTGGATATCTGCAGGATGGCAAACAGCCTGGCCCGCCGCGAAGGCGCTTCGATGCTGACCCCGTAGGCTTGGGCCGGGGCGATATAGCCGGCGAAGGCGCCTTGCAGGAAACGCAGGATCAGGATGACCCAGATATCGTCACTCAGCGCCAAGCCTAGCTGGGTCAGCGACAGCCCGACCAGCGCCCGGATCATCATCAGCTTGTGCCCATGGCGATCGCCAATGCGGCCCCACAACGCGCTGGTCAGGATGATGCCCAGCATCGGCCCGACGTACACCGCCGTGCTCGCAAAGCTGAACAACGCATCGTTGCTGGTCAATTGACGCAGATGAACCGGCCAGAAGGGCCCGCTCATTTCCATCGCGCCCATGGAAACCAGTTGAATTGTAAACAGCAGGTAGACCAGTAAACGGACGCTGGAACCCTGGGGGATACCGGCACGGGACATGGACAGGCTCGCAAGGCAATTGAGGCTGTGTCTTATCCGACAGTCCGTCGATCCGGGCAAGGAAAAAATGCGTCAACCGATGCGTATAGGCTAACCCCGTGGCGAGGGAGCAAGTTCCCTCGCCATGGGATCTGATCCTCACTCCGGCCGAAACACCGCCCGCAGGCAATCCTGGCGTTTCTCCTTGAACATCGCATAGCCCTCCACCGATTGCTCCAGGCCCATGGGATGAGTCAGGAGATAGGAGGGGTCCAGTTCACCTTTCTGGATGTGTTCGAACAGCCGCTTTACGTAGCGCTGTCCCGGTTGCTGGCCGGAACGCAGGGTCAGTGCCTTGTTGACAATCGCCCCCATCGGGAACTTGTCCAGCAAGCCGCCGTACACCCCGACCACCGAGACGGTCCCGCCTTTGCGACAGGCGCGAATCGACTGGCGCAGCACGGTCCCGCGCTCGGTGTGCAAGCGCAGCATCTGCTTGGTCTTGTCATAGAAATAGTCCACTTCGGTGCCGTGGGCTTCCATGCCGACGCAATCGATGCAGCGATCCGGTCCGCGGCCGCCAGTCAATTCCAGCAGGGCGGCGTGCACATCGGTGGTTTCGTAGTTGAGGGCGATGGCACCGGCCTTTTCCTCGGCCAGGCGCAGGCGATCGGTAAAGCGGTCAATGGCGATCACCCGCTCGGCGCCGAGCAAATAGGCACTGGACATCGCCATCAGGCCGACCCCGCCGCACCCCCACACCGCCACCGTATCGCCGCGCTGGATATCGGCGTTGTCGGCGGCGAAGAAACCGGTGGGCACCGCATCGGAGACGAACACCGCCTGCTCGTCCCTGACGCCTTCGGGAATGGTGAACAGGTTGACGTCGGCGAAAGGCACCCGGATATAGGTGGCATGGCTGCCAGCGTAACCGCCGAATGCATGGCTGTAGCCGATGATGCCGCAGGCGGGTTGTCCGTAGGCGATGTCGGTGGCGGTGGGGTTCGGATTGGAATTGTCGCAGCAGGAAAAGTCCGAGCGCCGGCAATGCTCGCATTCGCCGCAGCCGACGATCGACACTGTGACGACTCGGTCGCCTTTTTTGATTTGCGTGACAGCCGAGCCGGTTTCCACGACTTCGCCCATGAACTCATGCCCAATGATGTCGCCGGCTTGCATCGTCGGCACGTAGCCGCCCAGCAGGTGCAAATCCGAGCCGCACACCGAGGACAGGATCACCCGGACGATGGCATCGCGGGGGTTGAGGATGGAAGGATCGTCGACCGTCTCGACTTGCAGTTTGTTGGGGCCTTGCCAAGTCAATGCACGCATCAGACGGTACCTCCATTGAGTTCGGGTTTGTCAGGGGATGAGTCATTGGCCGACGCTCGCGTCGCGCTGGACGCCGGGTGCACGAACAGAAAATCCTTGGTCTGCGGATCGCGCATCTTGTTGGTGCTGATTTCACCCGTTTCCAACTGCTGCTTGATGCTGCGCAGCACGTTCAGCAGGGCTTTGTCGGAGAACCGCGAGATGGCGGCGGCGAGTGCATAGCCGGCTGCGCCGAGGGGCGTTTCGCATGCCACGATGACTTTGATCTGCGTACCGCGACCGGCCGGCGCATCGCTGAAATGCATTTGGATGTCGTGCTTGAAGCGCCTGTCAGGGCCGGCTATCCAGTGCAGCTTGCGGCCTTCCTTGGGTTCGCACTGTTCGACGTCGCAGTGCAGCGTCTTGTCCATCGGCCCATTGGCGACCCAGCGATAAGTTCGTTCGCCAATCTGCTCGATGGCATCCACCCAGGGCATGAGCGCACCCAGGTTGGCCGGGTTGCTGCAAAACCCATAGACCTCATCCCTCGGCTTGCCCACCGTGATGCTGCGGGAAATCACCTTGCTACCATCCCAATCGCGATCCTGTTCGAACGTCTGCTCGAAGGGGCTATGGGTCAGCGCCTGCTTGACCCTGCATGTGCCGGAATAGGCACGCCAGGCTGCGCATGCGCCAAGCATCACTTGCGACCAACCCCTGAGCCCTCCCTGGCGCAGGCCGTTGGCAAGCAATAACGTGCCGGCCGCCAACGAGACCAGTCGCTCTGGCGTGCCAAGATTGGGGTGTGAAGCGGTGGGTGCCGGAGCCCGGCTCGCCACCAGTTGTGGGCGTTCAGTCATGATGGTTCTCCTTACTGATCCAGTGACGACATAACGAATGAACCGAGGGCGAAGGCGGTTGTTCCCTCGGCATTACCGGTTTCCCGATAAGCCGGAGGAATATAGGTTTCGGCTCGTTGCGGTGCGCAGGCAAAGGCAGCCCTCGGGCTGAGCGCCGGGCAAATTTTTTTTGAAATCAAGGGGTTGTCAGCCTAGGCAAATGAGTACATAATTGCGCCCATCGAATGCATCGAGGCGTAAAAAACTTCAATGTTTTCAAGGAGATAGCTCGCTATTGGCGGCTCTATCCGGATAAGTTTTTATTCGCAGGGTGTGGTTGTATTGCATCAGGCGTATTGAGGCCGAATAGCAAAATGGTTATGCAGTGGATTGCAAATCCACCTACGCCGGTTCGATTCCGACTTCGGCCTCCACTTTTAAAAAGCTCTGTAGATTCATGATCTACAGAGCTTTTTTATTTACGGAGCAATGAAAGGTTTTGTCTTGAAAAGGGCAATGGCCGCCTTGCTTCACCCGGGAGGGATGTATATATTTCCCCCTCTGTTGCACCAGCCACGATCCTGTCAGATGCCTATCTGCCAGTGTCGCACGGCTTGACCGCGCTACCGCCCGAATGGCGAAACTGGTAGACGCATGGGACTTAAAATCCCCCGCTCGTAAGGGCGTGCCGGTTCGATTCCGGCTTCGGGCACCATCCAAGATCAAGGGTTTGCGAGCGAAAGCTGATGCAAACCCTTTTTCGTTTCAGGCGGAGGCTGCTGGGGGGAGTGTACTGTCAGGTACCCGACTGTCTTTTATGCATTTTCGGCCCGTCAAGAACGTCAGCCATACAAACGCCGACATCCAGACATAGAATCCATAGCTGTAGCCAGTGACGGTTATTCTTCCGGCACCATCATTCCAGATGCTCGTATACATGAACGACGAGAGGCCCAGAAGTATGGCGCACAAGGAGTACAAGAGACTGCGCCGTGCGCTCTCCTGTGAAAAGAATGCGATGACGAAAAAGACGTTGGCCAGCCACGCGGCGCTACCATCGAATAGCGCTAGAAACCCGAAAAGCAAAATGTCATAGCCGTAGGTGATGCTTTCACGTTCCCATACTTCGTCTCTATTGTTGATGGCGGGCAGCATCAGGCTGAACGCATAGAGGGCCAGGCTAAGGTCACGCAGCTCTAGACGGAGTGGGCGCAATCTCATCAGCTTTCCTTGCTGTAAAACGACTATCGAATCAGGCCGGGGGAGTTCAACGGTTTCGGCTGCAAACTTTCTCATTTTTTGTCAGGCCGACGCTACAGCCATGCTTACTCCAAGCTCAACAGCGCTCACAACCTGCGCCGAAACGCCTCAAGGATTTCTCGCATCCCTTTCTTCATCTGCAACTGGGCAATGGCATCCAGCGGGTGCCACACACAGTCGCTGATTTCATTCAGTGGCCGGGCGGCTGTTGAATCATTGACCGCGGCCTCGAACACGTGATGTTCGGTGCTGCCTTCGCTGACGCGCATCAGGTAAAGCAGGTTCTCGGCGCTCAATCCGGTTTCTTCCGCCAGTTCCCTAAGGGCTGCGTCGGCGTGGGTCTCGCCGCGCTCAACGGTGCCGCCCGGCAACGCCCAACGGCTTTTGGGTTTACGTACCAACAAAATGTGGCGGTCTTCTTCGCAGATGACGGTCGCTCGAATCTTCATACCTACCAACCTCGACTGTCATTAAAGTGCAATATAACTGCAATATTTGAGCCTTGCTCCTTTGGAGTGTTCAAAATCCAATGGTTAGCTCATACCCATCGGATCGCGCCCGAGGGAAAAGGCTTCGTTTATTTCGCGAACGGTTAAAAACTGCGACGCAGGGCTGCGCCTTCGACCGATCATCGCCAAAAATGAATCAGCGTCGAAAAAACGCATCAATGTTGGGTGGACGAGCCGGCCCCGATAAGGGGGAAGCGAGGAATGATGACGACCGTTGAAGATTTCAAAGTCAAATCCCACGAGCTCTTGGTTGAGCTCGATACAGCGACATCAGAAATGATGGCGCTGATCTGTGTCCATCAAATGTCCGGGACGGCCTGGGACGAGGCCGTTCGGCGTCAACACGAGGCCTATGAACAATGGGTCGCCTACCTCAACGAGCGCTTGTAGCTGCGTGATCATCAACACAAACGGCAAGGTAGATTCTTTGAACGGACCTGGCGCGGTCATGCCTAATCCATAGACTGACAAGAGGATTGAGGCCATGTCTGAACTAGCCAGCTATTTCTGGATTGCCGTTGCGGTGTTGATATTGCTCGTGGACCTTTGGGCGATCGTCAGCGTCTTTCGTAGCGACAAGTCGGCCGGTACCAAGGCCGGCTGGGCGCTGCTGCTGGTCATCTTGCCTGTGCTGGGCTTGATTATCTGGGGAGTGGCCGGGCCGCGGGGCATCAAGAATCCGCCTTCGTCCCCAGAGCACAGCAAGGGTTGACGCCCTGAAATGCGAACCACCCGGTCAGCGGTTTTTCCATTGGCCGCCGGTGGTTTCGCAGTCTTTTTGTGCCTGCTGGACCTGTTGGGCACTGTAGTAGTACCAAGTCACTTGCGCATCGTCCGGGATATTCGCCGAGCCGCCGCTTCGGTCCTTGCTGGTGGAGTGGGGATTGGCCAGCGCTTCCTGGGTCAACCTCGCCTGGCACGTGGCCACGTAGCCCTCCGCACATCGTTCGACCGGTTTCTTTTCGGTGCTCAAGGTTCCTTTGCTTTCGTTGCTGCATGACCAGCCGATGGCTTCGGAAGGGACGCCTTTGTATTCATAGCAGCTGCGGGTTTCGATTTCCGCTACTGCCTGGCTTTGGGATCGGGTTATGACTTCACAGCCTTGCGCCATCACGGTGGCGGGGCAGGCGCAGGCGATCAGCAGCAGGACTCTGGCATTCATGTTGGTTCTCCCTTATGACGGCTCTTGCATCGATACCTATCAATATCGAGGTGCAAAAGTACGCCGTCGTTCCATCGGTTTTACGGCCGGTGGAGTTCAGGGCAACCGGTGAGGCGGGTCGTTAACGAAACGCTTCATTAACGGAGCTTTTCATCAACGAAACTTGGGCAACGGACGGTCTACCGGTTTCAGTGACGACAGAGCGCTCTGGATCGATGGGGCATCCTTCTCGATGTCGTTGAGTCGATCGCGGATGCGGACTGCGGCGGGGTGTCCGCCCTGGTGGTCGACCCAGTCGGCGATTTCCTTGCAGGCTGCTGTCAAACGCGCCTGGCGTGACTCCAGTAAGGTGAGCAACGTGGTGATGGACTCTTTTTCGGACATGTCACACCTCCATTTCATAGTCGGATGAGGCAGCACGAAACCCGTCGACAAGGACGGGTAATGCTGCATTAAGCGTAGTTGGATTATTTCGACTCTGTTGAAATCCGGCGCACGACTGGACAGTCGGTGCACCGGAACGTGTCATATCGTGTTCAGCCGGACTCCTTGACCCATGATGGCGCGACGGAGGCTCGCCAGCGCACATCGGTAATGCCATATTTTTCTGCCATGGGTTTGGAAACCCGCTTGACTTTCTCCCTGCCGAATTTGGGTATGCGCCCAACACCCGCGTCGCAACTGGCCCAATGCCAAGCTTCGGAGTTATTCATCACTTCAGCGCGAATGATGAAAGACTTGGGCTCGCCATGGAGCATGTAGTCGATGATGTAAAGCGATGGACCGCCCATAAATCCTCCCTAATTGATCCTATACGGATGGATACGGAGGCGTTCGGAAAATTCCATCGGATTTCCAGACGGTCAAGATCAGGGCCCAGAGAGGGGCGCTGTCGTGGCGAAACAACCGTGCTGACAGTGTGGAACCAAACCCGGGTAACCTCCTCCAAGGTGAGCTTGAAAGCACCGGTGCCAGGGATCAAAGGCGACGTAACGTGGCACTGAATAAAGGCAAGACATGAACAACTTCGCCAGGGCGCTGGTCATGGCGCTGCTCGCCGTACCGTTGTCGGGTTGCATTGGCCCGCCCATCGAATTGACTCCGCAAACCGAGCGGCATTTGCGCGTCCAGGCCCCCATTCGGTTCCTGCTGACATTCGATGACGGCCCCAGCGCATCGTCATTCTGGAATCCCAGCGTGGACGTGCTGGACGCCTTGGCCCGGAACCCGGTGCAGCCCGGTATAAAAGCGGTATTTTTCCTCCAGACGCGAGCGCCGCGAGCCGGCGGCAGCGAAATCGGCCGCTCGATCATGTATCGCGAGCATTCGGAGGGCCATGTGCTGGGCTTCCATACCGCGACCCATTGGCACACCAATCATCGCTTCCTGGATCCGGAAGAACTGGAGCAGTCCCTGGGCAACGGCGCCAACGATATCGCTGCGATCACAGGCGCGCCGCCACGCCTGGTACGACCACCTTTCTGGAATTTCGACAGGCGCACGTTTGCCGCTTATCAGCGACACGGTATGCACGTATTGCTGACGGACTTGAGCGCCAATGATGGCAAGGTCTGGGGTATTACGATGAGCCCGAGGCGGCGGATGAACCTGATCCGCCAGCTTTCCGAAGTACGCGAGCGCATCGCGGGAGGACAACTGCCCACCGTGGACGGTGTAATACCCGTCGTCGTGACGTTTCACGATCTCAACCGTTATACCGCCCGTCATGCCCGTGAATATCTGCAGATCCTGCTCGACAGCGCGAGGGAAACCGGCCTCAGGACCGATGCGAAGCCTTTCTACGACGACCGCCGGGCCCTGGAGCGAGCGGCCTTGGCTCGCTCGGTTCGTGACACCTCTCAACCCGTGCGCCTGCCGGGTTTGTGGGATTGGCTATGGGATTCGGACTCCCATTGAGCCTCACGAGTGATCAGGGTGCCAGCGGATGTCTCGACGCTCGGTACGCACCGACCGCCGAACCGGGAGTAAGGTAGGCAGCGTAACCCGGTACTTTGCAGGAGGTGATAACCATGAGTACTGCGATGCTGACGAAACTGCACATCAATGGCTATGACGTACTCAGCGTAAACAGCGGCCCTTGGCGAGTCTGTACCCAGGCTGATCGACTCGGCTCCTTCACTTCACGGGAGGAAGCGTTGGCCTATGCCGCTGCGCTGCCCGCCAGGAGACGCCGTAGCGCTCCATCCGGGAACATCAAGTAGCCTGGCGGTTCCTTTAGGTGGACACGGATGTCCACCGCGTGGTCAGCCTGGCTCATGCGCCAGCGAGTTCCAGGGGAATTTCCAGGGTGAACAGGGCGCCTTGCCCCGGGCCGTCACTGTGAGCCTGGAGGTGACCGTTCATCTCGACCGCCGCCAGGGCGCAGCTGTGCAGGCCAAACCCATGACCGTCCTTGCGGGTGGTAAATCCATGATTGAAGATCCTGGCCTGGTTTTCCCTGGATATGCCTTCTCCACGGTCCTGGACGCTGATGCTCAATGTCGTCTGGTCGACGATGCGGATCCCCAGAATCATTTCTCGTGGATGCTCGACATTGGACATGGCGAATTTGGCGTTGCTGATCAGGTTGATCAGGATCAGCAGCAACCGGTGCTTGTCGCCCAGGATCACAGGGGTGTCCTGGTAATTCTTGATCACGGTGACGTGGTGCCGGCTCAGCGATCCCGAATTCATACGCAGCGCATCTTCGAACAGGTCGGCGACGTTCAGCGGCTCGATCAGCCTCGCCGCCCCGGCGTAGGTTTGTTGAGTGGTGACGATTTCCTTGATGTGGTCGATGCTTTTGGTCAGTTGCGCGAGTTCCTCGATGAGCAGGGCCTGTTCGGCGGCGACAGAGTCCACCAGTTCATTGAAGTAGCGGGGCAGCAACTTGCCTTTTTCGTCCTCGGTGATGAACTGGCCCAGGTCCATTGCATGTTCGTTCATCATCTTCACCGCTTTTCCCAGCCCTTGCGTCTTGCTGTTTTTCAACTTGCGGGTCACCAGGTCCGCTGAAATATTCACGCTGTTGAGCACGTTGCCGACGTTGTGCAACACGTTCGTGGCGATTTCGGCCATACCTGCCATGCGAGCGGCATCCACCAGTTCGCGTTCGGCGGCTTTCAACTCGCGGGTGCGCTCCTGGACGCGTTCTTCCAGGTTGTCATTGGCGATCTGCAGCTCACGGTTGATCTGGTTGATGACCGAATAACTGCGCACTAGCCGAACGGCAAGATAAATCATCAAGAGCGCCATCAGACCTGCGCACACCGCCAGGTACATATGGTATTTGCGGTCTGTGGCGGCCGTCCTGCGTTGCGTTTCGTTCAGCAACTCGTTGATGCTGTCCAGCGCCTGGGCGACCGGGATGACACTGATGCGATCCAGCAGATCGTTGACCCGCGGTTGCTCCTCAATGATGGTCTTGACGTGCTGTGTCAGTGAGACAAACGTGGGCCGGTAAGAGGAGGGCAGTTGCTCGATCTGATGTTCGAGTTCGCTTAATTGGTCCTGCACTTCCTGTGCTTTGTCGGACGTGACGTAAAGCGCGTACTCCAGGGTGGTCAAGGCCAGGTCGAGGATATTGGAGGCAGCGGTCAGGCGCGCAATCTCGTCGTTCGCCTTCATCTCTTGCAACAGGGCCTGAATTTCGTCCTCTACCGTTGGCATTTCGTCCAGGGATGCCCGCAGCTTGGCGTTGTGTTGCTCGAATTGCTCGACCAGCAAGCCCTTGTTCTGGACTGCGTCCACATAACCTTGGCGTCTCGACGCCCAGAGGGTCGCCAGCGGGCCGGAATTGTTCAGGCGCTCCAATTGCTCCCAGCGAGCCTGTGCTTCAGGCGGCGGGGTGAGCGACAGATTGTTGTTGACGCCGATTTTCTTCCTGAGGATCTTGACGTTCCAGTTGGCGTCGGCTTGTTTGAGTTGGCGAATGAAATCCCGTGATTCGAAATAGGTCGCGGAATCGTACGTGTAGGATTTGACTAAAAAGAAGATCAAAGCAGAGAAAACAACCAGGGCCGCGGCCAACAGCGCGGGCCATTTGTACTTCTTCATAAGGATCGTCACATGTTTCTCCTGTCCAGGACGAATGCCGAAGCAGGGTTTGGCGATGAAAAACGGTTATCGGGACGAGGGGCGGGGAAAGGAAGATAGCGGAACAATTGCGCGGGTATTTTGCCTGGATACACGTTGAGCTCCCTGCTAACGGTGAACATCGGGTCGTCAGTGACCCAAGTGTAGCGTCAACCGGGAGGGGCGACGTTACTGCTCGGCAGCGCGGTGCAGGGTAAATAAAGGGCGCGGCCAGGATCGACCGCGCCAGGAAAGTTACTTCAGATCAATGAATGGCAGCGCACTGTTGGGCAGCATGGTGGTGGGCAACTGACCGTTCCAGCGCTCGGCCTTGGTCAGCTCCACGAGGTTCTGGTTGCTGGACAATGCCTGGGCGCGGGCCTTGATCGCCTCTGCCTCCGCCTTGCCACGCAGTTCAGTGGCGAGGGCGTCCGCCTTGGCCTGGGCCACTTGCGAATCGGCTTCCGCCTGGGCCTGGGTGACGCGAATCTGCGCCTGGACCTGCTCGGTTGCGAGCTGCTGCTCGCGAGTCTTGACCTGCACTTCCGCAGCCATGCGTGCTTCGATGGCTTTTTCATAGGCGTCACTGAAATCAATGTTCTCAACCTGGACGCTGTCGATGATCACCGGCCCGGTAATCGTCGATTTGATCGCCGCGGAAATATCGTTGACCAGTTGGACGCGATTCTGCACGGCGGCGACAGCGTTGAACTTGCCGAACACATTCTCCACCTGTGTCGGCACCTGCCGGCTGATCATGCGATCGCGAATGCCTTCCAGGTCCTTGAACTGGGTATAGACTTTCGCCACGTCGGAAGGCGCGATGTGCCAGGACACGGACACCTTCAGCTCGGCCGATTGCTGGTCCTTGCTGTAGGCCTGCAAGTCATCGTAGGAAGTCACTTGGCTCTGCGTGCTGATCAGGCGCACCGATTCAATGAATGGCGTCTTGAACGACAGCCCCGGTTCAACCACTCCGACCAGCGCGCCGTTGCGCAGAAGCACGCCGCGTTCGGTTTCATCAACCGTGTACCAACTGCCGAAGAAAACAAACAACAGGGCCACGCCGATAATGGCTGCGCCGATCGAACCGATGGTTTTACTGGTCACTTTACTTTCCTTGAGCGGTTTAGGAGATGGCATGCACTGTTTCCTTTGTGAAGACCGTCACTGTTTTTTCAAACGCCAGACACGAAAAAGCCCTGACAAGTCAGGGCTTTAACTTAATAAGAAGGCGGATGCGATGGATCTACAACCACTCGGCCCCCTTCGTACTGCGTTGCGGCGGTCATGATACCCGAGTGAAACACACTGTCAAACCTCCTACGTAGCCCAATCTACGACCTGTTTATCAGTCTGTCGGCGTTTGGACTTTGGACATCCGCATCAGTTATCTCCGTAGTTCCGCCGTGTGCTAGCCATGCCGAACATGATGAGTGTTTCAATCCGGTATCGCATAAACCTTGAACAATTTTTTGGCCGTGTCGCTGGCTCCGCCCAGGTGTTTGTCGAACGCCTGCTCGACCTCGCCGGAGCGATACATTTCACTGAGCGTCGTGTCGACCAGCAAACGGAAGTCCTCGTCGTCTCGGTCTACTGTCATTACGGTGGGGGCATACTCAAAAATACGTTCCAGCAAAACCAGGTTGGCGTCTGGATAATGCGTAGCGAGGAGATTGTTGAGCATCAGGCGCTCGGCGAAGAAGGCATCGGCTTTTCCGTCGGCAACCAGTTTAAGGCCTGCGTCTGTATTCTCGACGGTGACCAGATTGGCTACCACGCCTAATAATCGCAGCTGTTGACGAATCCATGTGTCGGTAATTCCGCCTGCGATGGCGGCATAGGTTTGGTTCGACAGACCACGATTGATAGTCGCTCGCCACGTTGGCCCGGTATGGGCAACCTTGCCATTGAGCACGTTGAGCAACGCCGGTGGTGCATCTTGGCGCACCACTGCCGAGAGGCCGGCTGTGTAGATCGGAACTGAGTAGCTGACCGTCTTGCGCCGCTCAAGCGTGGGGGCGGTAGGTGTACAGAGGATGTCCACCTTACCTGAACTCACGGCACTGACCTGTTCGACGCCCGAGACGGGCTGGTAGCGAATTTCCAGCTCGGGCAAACCCAGCTCGGACTTGACCTTGTCGGCGATTTTCAGGCAGAGATCCATGGCATAACCGCTGGCTTTATCGGCGGCCTGAACGCTAAAAGGCGCGAAATCCGGCACATAGCCGAGGGTGAAGGTATTGCTCGCTCGCACCCGTTCAAGCGTATTGGCATCGGCGAGTACCGGTACCAGCGCCAGCAGACAAACGAGCAGCAGATTCTGGGTCTTGGTCGGTTTGACGTTCATATTCTGGTTCCCTGAATTCAGATGTGTTGAGTGCAGTCCTGAAGACAACGGTCAAGGCTGGCCAGCGGTTGGAGCGGCCTCGACGAAGCGTTTGGCCAGGAAACCGTAGAGCAGGTAGCCGAAAACCAGGACGAGAGTGCCGCCGAACACGGCATCTCTGCCGCACGCGTACAGGGCGTATAAGGAATAGGCCACCGCGACCAGCAACAGCGTTGTGTTGCGGGCGTGTATGCCGACACCAACCTTGGCTTTGTGCATCATTACCAGCAGGCCGGTCGCGGCCGTCACGTAGGGGATCAGATTGGTCACTGCCGCAAGGCTGACGAGTTTTCCGAATTGAGCGCTGGCATTGGGCGAAATGGTCGATAGCGCCAACAAGGTCTGCAACACGCCACAGACCAGCATTCCGACTATCGGGGCATTTCGTGCGTTGACCTTGGCGAACAGCTTGAGGAACATTCCCTGGTCAGCCGTCATCTTGGCTGTTTGCGCCAGGGTAAACTGCCAGCCCAGCAGCGACCCCACACACGCCATTACCGCCAACGCCATGATGATGTTGCCGACCGTGGGGTTGAACATGTGGGCGTAGACCAGCGCAAAAGGCGCCGATGAGTTGGCAAGCTCTGCGTTGGGTATGATGCCCTGAATAACGGTAGTCGACAGAACGTAAACCACTGCCGCACCCAACGTGCCGAACAGGCAAGCCAAGGGTACCGTGCGCTTGGGGTCTTCCACGGCATCGGAGGCCTGTGCGGCTGATTCCATGCCGAGGAAAGCCCATAAGGTCAGGGGAATTGCCTTGCTGATCGCTTCGGAAATTGGCAGGTCGTTAGGGTTCCACGCGGCAACCAGCAAATCGGGTTTGAACCAGAACCAGCCGATGATGCTCAAGCCTGCGACCGGGATGATCACACCCCACACGGTAATCGCACCGATCTTGCCGGTGATACCAGGGCCGCCGAAGTTGGCCACGGTAGTCAACCAGAGCAAGCCGACCGTTCCGGTGAAAAGCGGAATGGCGCCACTGCCCAACCAGGGCACGAATGAGGTCATGTACCCCACCGCGGAGATGGCGACCGCGACGTTGGCGATGGCCAGCGAAAGGAAGTACAGATAGGAGCAGAGGAAAAACCCGGATTTGGCGTGTGCCTCTTCGGTATAGGCAGATAAGCCGCCTGAGCGCGGACAATAGATGCCGCACTGGGAAAAGCAGTAGGCGATGGCCATGGAGCCGACGGCGGTGACGATCCATGACAAGAGTGAAACGGCACCAAGTTGAGCCATGCTCGTCGGCAGCATGATGATGCCTGAGCCCATCATGTTCACGGTCACCAGTGTGGTGAGCCCCATAAGGCTCATTTTTTTGCTCGAGTCGGCCATCGGGAACTCCTTGATCTGCTCAACGCATTGACCTCGTTCCGGCGCTTGAAAGGTCGTCGGACAGGGGGTTACAACCCTAGTGTTTGATTACATACACCTTGTAGATGAGCTGGCCTTGGCTATCGCGTTCGATTTCCACGCCATGATTGTCATGTTCGAAGCCAGGGAAATGGCCATCGAATCGCTCCATCGCCAACAAATAGTCAATGATGGCCTTGTTGTCAGTGCCGGCTTTGAGCGTTTGCAATTAATTTGGAGAATATACGTGTTTAAACGGCTATTCGTATTCACTATCAAATACAGTAGCGCGCTTATTCGTTCGCACAAACCCAGCGTAAAAAATACTGCTTCATTAAAGCTGTGACACCTTGCAGGTGCCGACCCTGAGCAGTCCACTGCGTTGCGTCACCGTCAGCGTGTCCTCGGTTGAACAAAAGACTATTGATAAAAATCAACAATCGTTGCCTTTTTATCCATCGTTTAATTATCGACATCTGACAATTGATATTTTTGTTCGATGGCTGCTCTACAGGCACATCGAACCGATGGTTTAGTTGGCGTTGGCGTCGGTTTCGAAAATGTGTGCCAAGCTCAAGGATGATAATCAAGGCTGCCGCAACCAATTGCCGGCAAGGTAAACTTCAGGAAGCCGTGACATGAACTTCGCCCATGCAAAGCACATCCGTCGTGAGTTCTACAAAGCAGTGTGGTTCTACTTGCATGTGGTCTGGCCGATTCTGTCTCTCATCATCATTAGTATCGTGCTGATCGGCCTGATCATCAGCTATCTGGAAGCCTGGAGTCCTTTTGAGGGCATCTATTTTGCCTTCGTGACGGGCTTGACCATCGGTTACGGGGATTTCGCACCAAAGCTGGCCATCACTCGTGTGCTTGCGATCCTGCTCGGTTTCAATGGCATCCTGCTGACGGCGATATTTGCGTCGATCAGTATTCGGGCGATCGAGATTGCAGTACGGGCCGCAGAGCGGGACAAGCACTGACGTACCGGTTCCTTCTCTTGCGAGCGGGCCGCAGATTGCGACGGGGCGAAGCAGGGCCCCAACCAGGTTTTCGGCTAGTCGTCGGGCGCGCTACGCACCCACTGCCAAAAGAGCTGGTAACCGACAGCCAGCACCACCGGGCCGATGAACAACCCGATGACGCCGCTGGTGACCATGCCCCCCAAGGCCCCGATTAACACCACCGGCATCGGTACATCGACACCGCGTCCCAACAATAGTGGCTTGAGTACGTTGTCTACCAGGCCGGCGACGAAGATATAGATGGCGAACACAATGGTCGCCGTGCTGGCGCCTTCGGTGGCGAAAACGAAGACGATCACCGGGAGGGTAATCAGTGTCGCCGGTAGCTGAATGATGCCGATCAGCAGAACCGCGAGGGCCAGTAGACCCGCGCCAGGGATACCCATGATCACGAAACCGACACCAATCAGCAGCATTTGGATGAAGGCGATTCCGACCACCCCAAGCGCCACCGCACGGATCGTGGCAGTACACAGTCCAGCGATCTTCGGTCCTCTGATCGGACCGCTTAAGCGCGTAGCGATCTGTACCGCGCTACGACTGCCGTTTTCTCCATGGGCCATGATTATGCCGGCGATGACCAGGGCGAAGATGAAGCTGATCAAGCCCATGCTGACCCCGGCGAGCTTGCTCAACAGCGCCAGGCTGATCCCTTTGATCTGCGGTACGAACTTGTACACCAGGTCCGGCAGGTCGGACGCTGCCTGTTGCCAGAGGTCATGCAGTGGTTTGCCCACGAGTGGCCAAGCAGCAATTGAATCGGGCGGCGATGGAACATGCAGATTGCCGCTCTTGAGCAGACTTATGACACTGTTCACTGAGTCGGCGATGGAAGTGCCTAACAGATAGATAGGCACGGTGAGGATACCAATGGTGATCAGCACGATCAGCGTTGAAATGTACCCGTCCTTTTGCCCCAGCATGTCCTTCAGCCGACGCTGCAACGGATAAAGTGTAATCGCCAGGATCAATGACCAAAGCAACAGTTCCTTGAACGGACTGAAGATCTGGAAGCAGACAATTACCAGAACCGCAATCAGCCCGGCGCGAATCAGTACATTCAGCAGACTGTGAGAGAACGATCTCTCGGCGATCGGTGTGGGCTCCAATTGATTGCCTCCTGGTAGATGGCTGCAAAGGAACGAACTTGATTAGTCCTCGCATGGATGCGCAACCGAGGACGGAGGGCAACCTGTGCTTGGGCCGGGCGGTGCAACTGAGATTCAACCCCGCAAAGGTTGCTTGAACGAACGCGTAGAGTTCTTTGATCACAACGCTAGCATTCGCGAGCGGGGTGATTCCTGACAAAAATCAATGATCGCGGCGAGCCAGCCGAGCAACCCATGGGTTGGCCGTCAAGCCATGGAGTATCACGCTCAGGAAAACGGTACAGACGGCAACAGCTACCAAGGTACGGCTGGCTTCAAGGGGGTACTCCAATATCATGACGGCGAAGACGATGCTTGCCAGGCCTCGCGGGCCGAACCAGCCGATGAACAGCCGGGTTTCGAGATCGAAGCGGCTTCCTGCAAGGCTGATCAATACCGGCAGCACGCGAATCACGGTCAGGCTGAGCAGCGCGTATAGCCAGACCTCCAAGGTAAGGCTGCTCCAGGCCCGAGGAATTACCAGCGCGCCAAATACGACCCAGGTAACGACCGATAACAGGCTGGCGAATTCTTCGCTGGCCTTTAGCAGGTGATGCTTTTCCTCGGTAAACAGATAGCTGGCGAACAACCCGCCGACAAATGCGGCGATAAACCCGCTACCGCCTATTGCTTGCGCTGCGGCAAAGCAAAGAACGGCTAAGCCGGGCAGCATCAGTTGTGACCACACGGGCGTCTGCCATTGATGTTGTCCAGAGTAACGCTGCAATTGCCAGGCGATAAGCGTCAGGACGACACCGGTCACCGCGCCGATGCCAAGCTCCTCGATAAACAGCAGCCCGGCCACCGAGAGGGGAGAACGTGTCTGCTCTTCGATCAGCAGCGCCAGGAACATCAGCAACACCGGAACACAGATGCCATCATTCAACCCGCTCTCTACATTCAACCCTTCACGTACGGACGCGGGAACCTTGGGATTGCTCACTACGGCCTTGCCCAGCGCCGCGTCGGTGGGCGCCAGGAGGGTCGCCAGTATTGCCAGCTCCAATGACGGTACCTGTGGAAACAACCAAATGCCCACCAGCCAGCCACTTAGCATGGTCAGTGGTAACCCCAGCAGCAACAAGCGTAACGGTAAACCTTCGTATGCTTTTAGAGTCTTGAGGTTGGCGTTGGCGGCGTCGCTGAAAAGAACAATCGCCAATGTCAGCTCGGCCAGGATCCGTAGGCCGTCCTTGTCAATTCGAGGTTGCAGAATACCTAGAAACGCCGGGCCGAGAATCAGACCGGCAAGCATGAACATCAGCGGACCATTGAGCAGGCGTGACTCGAAACGTCCTGCAAATATGCTGTAGGTCAGTAGGAACGCGGCAAGCAGGGCTAGGTTCTGATACATCGCTGACCTGCTCGTCCAGTGGATGTCGCTAGGGCAATGGCACTGTGGCCATTGGTGTGCGCAGCTCGAAATTCTGAAACGAGACCATTCGATATGCCCGGGGCTGCTTGAGCCCGCGATTTCATACCTGGATCGCGGTGTAAATCCTCGGTATGCCGTACTTATCGCAATCGACGTGACGTTGCTACCGAAATTGTAGGATTGAATCCGTGAGCTAGAAGATTTTCTTTTATCTCCCTGCCTTGGATCACTCAATGCATCCTGACCCGCATGGACGTTGTCATCTTAAGACGGGTAGCTACGAGCAAGTGCGAGTCAGGCGCAACATCCAGCCGATCCGGCGGACCCAAAGGGAAAGGATTACGCAAGAGGACTGTAGGGAATTCCCTGTGCCCGGAAACGACAAAGCCCTGAATAATCAGGGCTTTGTCGTATAAAGATGGCGGAGGCGATGGGATTCGAACTCATGGACCTGTTACAGTCGACGGTTTTCAAGACCGTTGCCTTAAACCACTCGGCCACACCTCCGTATTGCGTTGCGGGCGCCATAATACCCGAATGAAACACACTGTCAAACTCTCTACGTAGCTTGTTACAGAGCGTCTGTTATGATCGGTGCCACTGAATGTTTCAGAACCGGAGGAGTGTCGCCATGCGCGAACAGGATTACGCAGTGAACAACAGCGTGCAGGCTGAGCAGCTAGAGGTTAGCCGCGTCCTGCGCAACACTTATGGCCTGCTGGCTCTCACGCTCGCTTTCAGCGGCGTGATGGCCTTCGTCGCACAACAGATGCGTGTCGGTTATCCGAACATCTTTGTCGTGCTGATCGGTTTCTACGGCCTTTTCTTCCTCACCAACAAGCTCCGCGATTCGGCCTGGGGCCTGGTTTCCGCCTTCGCCCTGACCGGTTTCATGGGCTTCCTGCTCGGCCCTATCCTGAACCGTTACCTGGGGATGCAGGGCGGCGCAGAAGTGGTCAGCTCGGCTTTCGCCATGACCGCCCTGGTGTTTGGCGGCCTGTCGGCCTACGTGCTGATCTCCCGCAAGGACATGAGCTTCCTGAGCGGTTTCATCACCGCCGGTTTCTTCGTGTTGCTGGGCGCGGTAGTGGCGAGCTTCTTCTTCCAGATCAGCGGCCTGCAACTGGCGATCAGCGCCGGCTTCGTGCTGTTCTCGTCGGTCTGCATCCTTTATCAGACCAGCGCGATCATCCATGGTGGCGAGCGTAACTACATCATGGCGACCATCAGCCTGTATGTATCGATCTACAACCTGTTCGTCAGCTTGTTGCAGCTGTTCGGCTTGATGGGACGCGATGACTGATATCCCTGGATATCTGTTGATGGCGTGAGCTGTCGAGTTGAAGACGGCGCCTTTTCCGGACAGGAAGGGCGCCGTTTTTTTCGTCAGCACCAACGGTATACACAGCACCACGTCAAGGCAGACGACCAAGCACCGATTCAATACAAGCAATCAGTTCGGCGCAATTGAACGGCTTGGGAAAAACCGCTACCGGCCCCATTCCTCCGGGCCTCGCTCGTGGCGGTACAGCGGGAAGACCGGTGATGAAAATAAGCGGAATCTCGATGCCGCGAAGACAAAGCTCATCGCTCAGTTGGGTGCCAGTCATCCCCGGCATCTGGATGTCCGACAGCAAGCACGCGGAGTTCTCAAATCCAGCTGAAGATAAAAAATCGATGGCGCTGGCGTACGTCCTGACGCGATAACCGTGGGAGCGCAGCAACCCATCCAATGCAACTCGAACCGATTCATCGTCATCGATAACTGAAATAATTGCGGTGTCGGACATTTCGAAACCTGGCAGTAATGTCAGGTCGCCATAAAGGCGCCCCTATCACTGCAAGATACGCGGTCCAAAAGCCGCGCCTAGTATACGTGGGTATGAACCGTCAATGACCGCGATCCAGGTCCAGTGCCTGGGCCATGCGCACCAGCTCGGCAAACGAGCGCGCACCCATCTTGCGCATGGCCTGGCCACGATGGATCTTGACGGTGATCTCGCTCAAGCCGATTTGCCCGGCAATCTGCTTGTTCATCAGACCTGACGCGGCCAATGCCATCACCTGGCGTTCCCGGGCGGTAAGACTGGCGTAGCGGTCGTGGAGCGCCTGCCGGCTGCGTTCGGACTCTCGGCGCAGTCGGTCGCGCTGGTGGGCGGTGGACACCGCATCGATCAGGTCCTGTTCGCGAAAGGGCTTGGTCAGGAAGTCCACGGCGCCGGCCTTCATGGCGCGCACCGTCATGGCGATGTCGCCATGTCCGGTCATGAATACGATCGGCAGATGAACGTTGGCACTCGCCAGTTGTTGCTGGAAATCCAGGCCGCTGATGCCGCGAAGGCGCACGTCCAGCAACAGGCAGCTGGGTGTGTCGGCGCGCGGATGGCCCATGAAATCCGCAACCGAGTCGAACAGTTCGACCCGCAGGCCGATGGAGCGTAGCAAGCTGCGAAGTGCTTCGCGCAGCGATGGATCGTCATCGACCACATAGACGATGGGTTCAGTGATGAGAGCAGGGTTCATGGCGTGGCTTGGGTTCATCGACAGCGTCCTTGGCGGGGCATGCAGAAGGAAGTAGCGGTAACGAAAACGTGAAGGAGGTGCCTTGGCCCACCGTGCTGGCGGCCCAGATCCTGCCCTCATGGAAGTCCATGATGGAGCGACAGATGGAAAGCCCGATGCCCAGGCCGTTTTCCTTGGTGGTGAAAAACGGGACGAACAACGAGGGCAGGACCTCTTCATCGATGCCGACCCCCTGGTCCGCGATCTCCAGCAGCACCTCATGCGCTTGTGTCCAGGTGCGTATGCGCAGGATTCGGTCCCGCACCTTTATCGCCTCCATGGCGTGGCACGCATTGATGATCAGGTTGATGATCACTTGCTGCAGCTGCACGCGGTCGGCGTTGATCCGGCTTGCCGTCGCTGCGAGGTCCGTCTTCACACTGACTCTGTGAAGGACCAATTGCTGGCGCACCAGGTCGAGGGATTCGTTGACGATCTCGTCCAGGTTTTCAGGCCGGCGCAGCGGATCGCATTTGCGCGCCATCGCTCGGGTACGATTGATCACTTCACTGGCGCGACACGCGTTGGCGGCGATCCGCTCCAGCGAGTCGAGGGCTTCCTTGAGGTCTGGGACCGGACGATCCAGCCAGCGACGACATGCCTCGCCGCTGCTAGTGATGGCCGTCAGTGGTTGGTTGACTTCATGGGCTATGGACGCGGCCATTTCCCCCAGGGAGGTCAACCGGGTGGCGTGGGCCAGATGAGCCTGGGCCTCGATCAGGTACGCCTGGTTGTGCCGCAGGCTGTCCGAGGCCTGCTTGCTGCGCAGCGCCAGGAACGCGATGGCAGACAGGGCAGTCAGGCAGCGGAAGAAGCCCGTGATCGATTCCCATCGGTGATAGCCGCCGTTGTACAAGAACGTCGTCGTCAGCAGGAACATGCACATCAGGGCAACGGTGATCACGAGGTTGATGGAAAACAGATTCGCCGCCATCAGCAGCAACGTGATGTAGAGCAGCGTCGGCGCCAGGTCGGAATGGGTTTCGGAGTTGATAATGACGATCCCGCAGGCCACCACCAGGCCGACGGCCCAGCCCAACGCATTGACCAGCGGGTGGGTGCTGACTCCCATTGAAGGCCCCGACGCCTTTGGGCAAGGGTTATGCCGCAGGCTTTGGTAGACGTTCCTTAGCATCTTGGCGGGTGTGGGCACGCTGCAATCCTTCTGTTTTTCTGGTCCACCCCCGGTGAAGGAAGAATCGGGGGGCATCGGTACCGGATCTTAAAAGTTGCCCTCGGCCCGGGGTAGGACATAAAACCCTGAAATCCTGCCAACGCTGGCAGTCATCCTCCATACCCTGGTTTCGATGACTCGACCCAAAGGGTGGGCCGAGCGTCCTCCGGTACAAGAGACTCCCACCGGTCCTTGGCTTAACCTTCAAACATTCCATCGCGTCGGCCCTGCAAGACGTTCCGGGTGCGACTTTCCTTGATTCAACGGCCCTGTGCCTGGAATGACTACCATGATGAACAGAAATGACCTGCGTCGTGCTGACATCAATCTGCTGGTTGTCTTCGAAACCATGATGCATGAGCGAAACGTCACCCGCGTGAGCGAGAAGTTGTCACTCGGTCAACCGACTATCAGTGCCGCCCTGGCGCGTTTGCGCCTGATGTTCGACGACCCTTTGTTCATCCGCGGGGGGCGGGTCATGGAGCCGACCTCGCGCGCAGAGGAAATCTTTTCCAACCTGACTCCCGCGCTGGACGGAATCGCCGCCGCCTTGAGTCGCTGCCAGGCGTTCGACCCCGCCACCAGCGACGCCACATTTCATGTCGGCCTGTCCGATGATGTCGAATACGCCTTGCTCCCAGACTTGTTGCACCGCCTGCGCATCGAGGCGCCCGGCACGACGCTGGTGGTACGCCGCGCCGATCAATGGCAAATGTGCCAGTTGCTGTCGTGCGGCGAGATTACCGTGGGGATCAGTCACACCCTGGAGTTGCCCGCCAATGCCCGGCGCAAGACATTGCGACCGATCCGGCCCATGCTGTTGCGGGCGGATTCGCGTCCCGGCGAATTATCCTTGGATGAGTTCTGCCGCCGGCCCCACGCCGTGGTTTCGTCCATGGGACATGTAATCGATGACTCGGACCGGGCATTGAGCCAGGCGGGCCGGCATCGGCGGGTGGTGCTGACGGTGCCGCAGTTCAGCGCGTTGCCGAGGTTGCTGGCCGGCAGCGACATGATCGCTATCGTGCCCGACTATGTGGCGCAGGCCATGGCGATGGCGACGGACTTGCGTGCTGAGGCGGCGCCGATTCCGCTGCCAGAGCATGAACTGACGATGGTCTGGCGGGGGGCGTCCCATAATGATCCTGGGGAGCGCTGGTTGCGTTCCCGGTGCTGCGCGTTCCTTGCCGAGCTCTCCGATTCCCGGGCCCCAGCTCGCCGCGTGGCTTGAAGCAATAGCACCGTTCGCTTCAACGGGAGAAACGGCTGCGATACTCACGAGGTGAAATCGAGAGGTGGCGCTGGAAGGTGTTGCGCATCCGCTCTTCATCGCCAAAGCCGCATGTCCGGGCAATCTGGTCGATGTTGCGCTCGGAATCCTCCAGCAATCTGCGCGCGGCTTCGAGGCGGAACATTTCGACAGCCTTGGCCGGGGTTCGCCCGGTCTGAAGCTTGTAGACCCGGGCGAAATTGCGCGGGCTCATCCGTGCCTGCCGGGCCATTCGCTCGATGGTCAGGTCAGCCTCGTCCAGGTGCTCGGCCAGCCAGGCATGCAATTGATCGAACCCGGCGCTGTCCTGGGTCTGCGACAGCAACAATTGGCTGAATTGGGCTTGGCCGCCGGGGCGCTTGAGAAATACCACCAATTCCCGGGCCACTTGCAACGCGACGTCCCGACCGCAGTCTGCCTCCACCAGCGCCAGGGCCATGTCGATGCCGGCGCTTACACCCGCCGAGGTCCAGACCTTGTCCTGTTGGACGAAGATGGCGTCGAGGTCCACTTCGACCAATGGGAAGCCGCTCTTGAGCATTTCGCACATGGCCCAATGCGTGGCGGCTCGGCGCCCATCGAGCAAGCCGGCCTGGGCCATCAGGAAGGTCCCGCTGCACACCGACGCCGTGCGCCGGGCCCTGGCGGAGGCCGTGCGCAGCCAGTCCACCAGTTCGACACAATCAATCATTGCCTGACGGATGTCCGGAGCGCCGGGCACGATCAGCGTGTCGATGATGACGCCGTCGAACTGGCGCAGGGACGCCGTTTCCACAACCAGCCCTTCGGCGGTCTGCATCAGTCCGCCGGCCAGGCTCGCGGTGTGCATCTGATAACCCGGCCGGCCGCGCTCGGCCATGGCTTTGGTCGCTGCCCAGAACACGGTCTGGGCGCCGGTCAGGTCGAGCAGGCCCATTTGCGGATAAGCGAGGAACACCAATGCGCGCGACTGGGACATCGACTCGGTGGTGATGCGGATGTCATGGGTCATCTCGTTCATGGTCGCGTCGGCTCGGTTCTAGCGTCGTGAAGGGGGAGGTTATTATCATCGCAGATCGAGACTGCCCACGGGGGCGCAGGCAGCTGACGGGCCTGTCCGGCCTCGACACGCTCAGTTCTTGAGCGGAATCAGCACGGCTTCGTCCTCGCCCATCACCATGAACACCAGGAGTTTGGCCGGTTGGGTGGCGCTGGCGTTCTTCGACACCAGATGCTCGGAGCCGGCAGCTTCGTACCAGAACTCGCCAGCCTTGTAGGTGATGGCCGGTTCGCCCTTCACTTGCGAGGTTATCGCGCCTTCGAGCACATAGGCCATGGCGGTGCCTTCATGTTTGTGGGCGATGGACGACTGGCCCGGTCCATAGTCGACGGTCAGCATCATGGCTTTCTTCCCTGGCAGGTTCTTCAACAGTTTTTCCTGGAGCACCTGGACGTTTTCCGACGGCGCGGTTTCGTGGGCGTAAAGCGTGGCAATGGGAATCAGGCTCAGGGCGGCGATCAAGTAGAGCGATTTCATCGGGCGGTACCTCTGGGGTGTCGAGTGAGTTCCCGTTCACCCTAAGCCCCAAGGTACCGGGGAAAAACGTCCAATTTTTTGAAAGATGCGTAGACCACCCATGTCAAGGGTCGTAAGCGTAGGGTCAGACCACCGGGAAACTGTTGAAATCCACGCTTCGAGCCAGGCGGCTTTCGATCAGGCTGATGAAGCCCTGGACTTCGGGACAGTTGAAATGTGCCTGCATGGCCGCTTCCGATTGCCAGTGAGCGCTGACGTTCCAGCGCTCGTTGTCTTGCGGGCAGCGGTCGACCATGTAGGCGTCGCAGCCTGGCAAGGCTCGCAGGGTTTCGACGATTTGCTGCAGCTGGCGGCCCAGATCTTCCGAGCGCCCGGCAGCGGCCTGCACCTGAACGGTGTTCATCACTTGGCGAGACATTGTCCTGGCTCCTGAATCAAGTCGAACGGAATCTGACGACACCCAGAAAGGATAGGCTCGGCAGGACAAGGCTAAAACAGCCAATGGGCGGATAAATCCCCAGTCCAATCGATCAGGCAACCTGCTGCAGGATGTCTCGCAGGCGGTCGAGGGCGATGTCGATGTCCAGCAGGTCTATGGCGCCGAAGCCCAGTATCAAGCCAGGGCGCACCGGCGCCTTGCTAAAGAAACCGTCGAGGCTGTAGAGCCCGACCTCGGCTTTTTTCGCCAGATCGATCACCAACGGAAGGTCCATCGGCGCCTTGCACAGCACCGCCATATGGAACCCCGCTGTAGTGGGCACGGCCTCGAACCAGGGTGACAGGTCATCAGCCATGCGCGCCAGGATTCGCTCGCGCCGGCCGGCATACAGTGCGTGACAACGGCGGATGTGCTTTAGCAGGCAGCCCTCGGCGATGAACTTGGCGAGCGCCCATTGGGGCAGGGTGGAGGTGTGCTGGTCGGTCAGGCGCTTTGCAAGAATCACCGCCTCGAGAATCGCGGGTGGCAGGATGGTATAGCCGAGCCGCAGCTCCGGCAACAAGGTCTTGGAAAATGTCCCGACGTACGCGACGATCCCGCGCTCGTCCATGCTCTGCAACGAGTCGGTGGGGCGGCCTTCGTAGCGGAATTCACTGTCATAGTCGTCCTCGATGATGATCGCGCCGAGTTCATAAGCCCGAGCCAGCAGGGCCTCGCGCCGGGGCTGGCTCATGGGCATGCCCAGTGGGAACTGGTGGGACGGCGTCACGTAAATCAGCCGCGTACCGTCGGGAATCAGGTCGACGCGCATGCCTTGCTCGTCCACCGGCACCCCGGCCACCGTCGCGCCATGGGAACCGAACAGCAGGCGTGCCGGCGGATAACCGGGGTCTTCCATGGCGACCAGGCTTGCGGGACGGGTCAGCACCCGGGAAATCAAGTCCAGGGCCTGTTGCGCGCCGTTGCACACTACAACGTCCTCGTCCTGGCAATTAACCCCACGGGAAAACGCGATGTGCTGGGCGATGGCGTTGCGCAGCGCCGGCAAGCCTTCGGGCTGGCTGTAGAAACCCTTGGCATTGGCGATCTGGCGCAGGGCGTGGGCGGTGCAGCGACGCCAGTCATCCAGGGGAAACTGACCCTTGCCGGTGGCGCCTCCAATGAAGTCATAACGCAGCGCGCTTTCGGGCAGCGGATGGCGCATCAAGTCCGGCATGTTGCGCCAGGTCTCGACCACGTCCGCCCCGGCAAGCTCACGGTGACTCTGTTTGCGCACGATGCTGGCCGGGCGCGCATTGACATAGGTGCCCTTGCCGACGATGCCGGTGAGCAGATTTTCATAGGTCAGTTGGGCGTAGGTGTCGGAAACGGTCTTGCGCGAAACGCCCAGTTGCTCCGCCAGCAGCCGGCTGGGCGGCAGTTGTGTGCCGGCGGCCAGACGACCGCTTTCGATGGCGCTGCGCAATTGTCGATACAACTGGCCCGTGAGGTCCTTGCGGCCGTTGATGACGACATGAAGTTCCATACCCGCGGGCTCCTGGGGGATCGTTTTCGGCAAGCGCCAGTGACGCAAGATTACCCGCAATGCGCCGCACCGGAGAAGTTGTGTGGACGTTTATCGACGGATTGGATCTGTCGCGGAGGGTCTCGGCGTCCTACCGTGGATCGATCAACCACTACGGAGCCCACCATGAGCCCGCGTCTTGATTACTACAGTGCATCCCCCGGGGCGATGCGGGCGATGATCGGCCTGGAAGCGCTGACCAGCCGGCTGAGCATCGAGCCGGCATTGCTGCAGTTGATCAGGATCCGCGCTTCGCAACTCAACGGCTGCGCCTTCTGCACCGATATGCACTCGGTGGATGCGCGGCGCCAGGGCGAGACCGAGCGGCGTCTTTTTGCGGTGGCGGTGTGGCGCGACAGTGGTTTTTTCAGCGATCGCGAGCGGGCTGCCCTGGCCTGGACTGAAGCGGTCACGCTGTTGGCTGAGAGCCAGGTGCCGGATGACGTCTATACGCTGGCCTGCGGCAGTTTCAGTGAAGAGGAACTGGTGGATTTGACTATGGCGATCAGCACCATCAATAGCTGGAATCGGTTGGCCGTGAGTTTTCGGCAGAGTCCGGGGGGGTAGGCGGGGCTGACGGCCTTGGATATGTACCCAGTCAACAACAAGGCTGCCTGTCAGCGCTAGAGATTAGAGCCACCGCGGCGTAGTAAAGAACGAAGCCATCTCCGACCGAGCCAACGCCGCGCCAAAGTACGGCCCTTGCACATGATCACACGCCACACTGCGCAACTGACTGAACTGCCGGGCAGTCTCGATGCCCTCGGCGGTGACCATCAGCCCGACACTTCGGCTCAACCGAATCATCGCCAGCACACCTTCCTCATCCTGCTCCAGACCCAACTGCGCAAGAATATTGCGATCAAAGCGAATGCCGTCGAACGGCTGGTCAAGGACCTCCCGCAGAGACGCAATATTGGTACCGAACTTATCGATATTGATCCGCACGCCCAAGGCTTTGAGGGCATGCAAGGTCTTGGCGAGCGTCTTGTGATCCGTCAGCAGTACCCCTTCGGCCACTTCAAGCGTCAGGCGCTGGGCTGACAGCCCGCTGGTTTCCAGCGCCTTGTGCACCTGGTTGAACAGGAAACTGCTGCTGAACCACCGAGGCGAAACAGCCAGGGAAACGTTGAGCTCGTTGGGCCAGGCCGTCGCTTCTTCGCAGGCATTGATCAACATCCAGGTGCCCAGTTCCTCCAGTTGGCCAGACGCTTCGGCAACCGGGATGAAGTCGCTCCCAGCCAGTTCGCCGCGCTCCGGATGGTGCCAGAACGCCTGGGCTTCGAACCCATGCAACTGCTCGGCACTGACGTCGAATCGGGGCAGGTAACGCAGTTCAAGCTGGCCCTGTTGCATCGCATCGCGCAGTTGCTGTTCGTAGCGGCGTTTGTCGCGGGCGATATTGCCCATGGCCTCTTCATAGATGCGCCAGGTATTGCGCCCGGCGGCCTTGGCCGCGTACAGGGCGATATCGGCCTGGCGCAACAACTCTTCGGCTCGCGGGTCGAGGGGTTGCGACCAGGCCACGCCGATGCTCACGCCCAAATACAGCGTATTGCCGTCCAGGTGCATGGGGCGTTGCATGCAATCGATCAAGCGTTCGCAGAGCTGATCGAGGTCGTTGGCGTTGCCGGGGTTGGGCATGACGATGACGAATTCGTCGCCCCCCAGTCGTGCCACCAGGTCGGTGTCGCGCACGTTTTGCTGGAGGATGTGGGCCACTTCCTTGAGGACCTTGTCGCCTACGGCATGGCCCAGGGAGTCGTTGACCGGTTTGAACCGGTCCATGTCCAGGTTCAATAGCGCCAATGGCGTGCTTTGCGCCTGGTCCAGGTGCTCGCTGAGGCAATCGAACAGGCGGTTGCGGTTGGCCAGCCCGGTGAGTGGGTCGTGCAAGGAAAGATGCTTGATCTGCGCCAGCGCCCGCAACTCGTCAGTGATGTCGGTGGCGGTGCCGCGAAAGCCCTGGCTGCCGGCGTCGATGGCTCGCACCGAAAGCTTGCAGGTGCGAATGCGTTGGTTGCGCGCGGTGTATTCGCACAACAACGGGGTAGACGAAGCGCTGTTGGCGCCGCCGAGCAGCCAATGGGCGATGGAGATCGACCCGCTGTGGGGATGAAGCAAGCGGTGCAACGGTTTGCCGACCCATTCCGTGGGGCTGAAGCCCGTCACCTGCTCAAAGCGCTCCGACAGATAGGTCAACGTTCCGGCCGAGTCGACTTCCCACAGCCAGTCGGACGAGACTTCGGCGATGTCGCGAAAGCGTTCCTCGCTGCGTTCCAACGCCTTGCGATGAGTCAGGAGACTGGCGTACTGGCGTTCCTGGGCCCGAAGCATGATCAAGGCATGACGCAACACCGCCATGGCCATGATCGCCAGGAACAACAATGCCAGCGCCAATAGCGGCAGCAGTACCCTGCGCAGGTCCTTGCCGGGTGTTGCGGGACGCCAGGCCAGGGCTTCGCGGGTCCGGTCGTCGAGCAGCAGTTGCGCGGTGTCTTTCGGGCCTGGCGTATGGGCGATATGTGCATTGGGCAGGGCAAAGTCCCGTGACAGGCCCTGCAACGCAGCGCTGTCGAGGACTTTGACGAATAACAGCAGGCTGGGCGGGCCAGAAATCTCTTCAACGCTGTTGTCGGTACCGGTGGTGATCGCGGAGACGGCAACAAAGGCGGGCGCGTCTTCATGGTGGAGCATTTCGACGATCACCTCATCGCGATTCTCCGCAGCGCTGGCCTTCCTGACGAGCGCCCGCAGGTCGCCGGTCAGCCAGGTGTCGGCGGCCACTTCGCTCATCTGGCCATCGATGACCGAATACACCGTCTTGCCGGTCGGGGAGATGACGAACACCGCCTGGTAGCCATACAGCGAAAACACGCTGCTGCCGACGTTTTCCTGGTCATAGGCCCAGTCTTTGTCGACCACTACGTGCAGGTGGCGGTAGGCATCGCTCCATTTGGAATAGTCGCTGAGGTCGCGGCCGATGCCTGTACGAATACCGTCGATGGCTCGCTGGGCAAAGAACAGGCTCTGCTCGCGTGCCTGTTCGTCCTGGGTCCGGGTGATGTTGAGCAGCACCGCGATCGCCAGTGCAGACATGACGAAGAGCAACAGCATGATGGCTGGAAAGGTGCGGCGGGTGAAACTTCGGGTGGGCCGCTCGACGGAAATCACCGTGGAGCCATTGCCAGCATCTTCAATCATAAAAAACAAAGCCATCAGCTGAACGCGAGATACCCCGCACTAGCGTTGTATCGGCTGACCGCCTGATTAACTTAATAAAAGTAGGCGATTGTTGACCAGTTGTTCCATTTTCGCCAGGCGATCGGTTTCAGCTGCTGGTTTTGCCGCGCAGCGCCCATTCCAGGGCGAAGTCCCGCTGTTGGAAATAATTGACGGTGGCCGCCACCATCAGCGTCAACCACGCGGCCAGTGCCGCCAGGGCCATGTCTTTTTGTGAGTCCCATGGGTCCTGTTGCGCACCGACAAACGCCTTGGCCGTGTCGCCGCCCATGTACGCGCCGCCGACCCATTCAATCAACTCGTAGATGGCCGATGAAGACAGGATCAGGTTCCACGCAAGGAAATAACCTGTGAAACCCCGGGCCGGGATGACCCGCAACAGCGCCTCGCGCACCGGATAGGCCAGCAGCAATCCATAGCTGAAGTGCACGAGGCGATCGAACTGGTTGCGCTGGAAACCCAGGAGTTCGTCGAGCGGCTGCCCACCGGTCAGGGCTTGCCACCACTGGTTATAGGGGACTTTCGCATAGGTGTAGTGAGCGCCTACCTCGTGAATACAGAGAAACACGAATACCAGCGTGGCGGACAGGCGCGAAAGGCTGAACCGCCGGTGGACCGCCACCAGAGCCACCAGCAAGGCAACGACCAGCAGGTTCTCAGCCAGCCAGTCGCTGCGCTTCACCGGGGCGATGGCTAGCCATGTCCATAGGGCGACGAAGCTTCCCAGCAGGGTCAGCTCATAACGGCTCGCTCGGGTCTGCATGTTTAATCTTTGTCCTTTCGATGACCCGGCAGCAACGCGCCGAGCACCTGCTTGGCCGTCTCGACCACGATGCCGCGCTCGTTCGGGTCGCCCTGGAGCAGGGTGGATGCGAACTTCTTCGCCTGCTCGAGCTTGATATGCGGCGGCAGCGGTGGAACGTCGGGGTCGGTGCGGAACTCGATCAGCACCGGGCGTTCGGCGGCGAATGCCTGTTCCCAGGCGCTGGCGACGTCGCTTTCCTGATCCACGAGGATGCCCTTGAGGCCGATGGACTCGGCAAACAGATGGTAGGGCACATCGGGTATGTTCTGGGACGCCTCGAATTTCGGGTCGCCTTCCATGACCCGTTGCTCCCAGGTCACCTGGTTCAGGTCCTGGTTATTGAACACCGCGCAGATCCAGGTTGTATTGGTCCAGGTTCGCCAGTATTTGGCGACGGTGATCAACTCGGCCATGTTGTTCATCTGCATCGCGCCGTCGCCCACCAGCGCGATGACCGGGCGATCCGGGTGGCAGAATTTCGCGGCGATGGCGTAGGGCACGGCGGCGCCCATGGAGGCGAGGCCGCCGGAGAGCGAGCACATCATACCGCGACGGATCTGGACGTCCCGTGCGTACCAGTTGGCGCAGGAGCCGGAGTCGCAAGTGATGATGGCGCGGTCCGGCAGCCGTGGCGACAGTTCGAACGTGACGCGCTGCGGGTTGATCGGCTTGGCCGAGACCAGGGCGCGTTTTTCCAGGGTCTTGTCCCAGTCCGCGCGCCATTGTTCGATTTTTTCGCGCCAGGCCCGATCGGTTTTTTCTTCGATCAACGGCAACAAGGCCCGCAGGGTGTCGGCACTGTCGCCTTGCAGGTTGACTTCCATGGGATAGCGCAGGCTGAGCATGTCTGGCTTAAGATCGATCTGCACGCCACGCGCCTGGCCCTCGGCTGGCAGGAATTCGGCGTAGGGAAAGCCGGATCCGATCATCAGCAAGGTGTCGCAACCGGCCATGAGATTGTCGCTGGGCTCGGTGCCCAGCAGCCCGATGGAGCCGGTGACCCATGGCAACTCGTCGGGCACCGCCGCCTTGCCGAGCAGGGCCTTGGCGACGCCGGCGCCGAGTTTGTCGGCGATGGCAATGACTTCGTCCGTGGCGTGCAGCGCCCCCGCGCCCACGAGGATGGCGACTTTCTTGCCGGCATTGAGCACGTCGGCGGCCCGGCGCAGGTCTTCTTCATAGGGCACGACCTTGGGTTTGCGGTAGCCGACGCCGGAATGCAGCGTGCCGTGCTTGTGGGGCGGTGGCGTGTATTCCAGATCCTGCAGGTCGTTGGGCAGGATCAGCGCCGTGACTCGACGTTCACCCACCGCCGTGCGTACCGCGCGGTCGACCAGGTGACGGACCTGGGCCGGGGCACTGGCTTGCTGGACGAACGCGCCGGCGACATCCTTGAACAGGCTGACTAGGTCAAGTTCCTGCTGGTAGTGACCGCCAAGCGCGTTGCGCGCCTGTTGGCCGCTGATCGCCAGCACGGGCATGTGGTCCATGCGTGCGTCATACAGACCGGTAATCAGGTGCGACGCCCCTGGGCCAGACGTTGCGACACACACCCCCAGCTCGCCGGTGAACTTGGCATGGGCGCAGGCCATGAACGCGGCCATTTCTTCGTGCCGGGCCTGGATAAAACGAATTTTTCCCTTGGCCCGGTTCAAGGCCCCAAACACGCCGTTGATGCCATCGCCCGGATAGCCGTAGATGCGACGAACGCCCCATTCGTAAAGGCGTTCAACCAGAAAATCGCCGACGGTCATGCTCATGTCTGTTCCTCGTCCTGATGGGCTGTCTTGAGGGGCTGCGCCCGCTGTGGCAGCGGTACGCAGCGCCATGGCTCATACAGGACTGGACCGACGCAAGCCCTTCAAGGTTTCGATTTTTTTGTCCAAGGCATCGACTTGAGCAGCGCATCCACGCTCAACTTGCCGGCTCCCTGCAACAGCAACGGCAGCAGCGCAATCAGGTAGATCAACGGCAGCTTGAAGTTCCCGTAGCCCTTGTTGGTAATCGCGTACCCCTGGGCCAGCTCACTCAGGCTCGACCAGTCGGCGGGCCAATGCACGGCAGCGGTGGCAACCACGGTAACGACCATCAACACCAGCGCCGACGCCCGTGTGCCCCAGCCGATCAACAAGGCGAGGGCGCAGATCAGCTCCGCCCACATCGACAATTCCCAGTTCCAACTGGCCGGCACATGGTTGAACGGGAAGGGGAAGGCCGACTGGATCTCGGCGAACCAGTTCTGGCCGTTCCATTTCTCCAGGCCGGATTCGAAGAATTCCCAGGCGAGGAACAGGCGCAGCCCCAGCGGTGCGAGCCACGATCCGGCGTGATTAAGGTTGTCGTGCAGGCCATTCAACGTTTTCGAGACAGTTGCGTACATGATCGTTCTCCTTCGCTCAGGCCGCACGTGCCAAGGATTGGCGCTTGTTGGCCTGGGCCAGCTTGCCTACCAGGCGGATCGCCGTGGCGGCGCAGATCAGGCCGAACGGCAACACGTACCAGTCGCTCATGGGAATGCGCTTGAAGTTGGAGTAGGCAAATATCGCCGCCAGTACCCACATGCCGGTCGCGTGCAGGCGCTTCCAGGCGGTGATGCCAATCAGCCGCGTGGTGCTTTTGAATGAGGTCAGGGCCAGTAGCAGGATGAACACGTAGCCCACGGTGCCGGGCACGTTGCCAAGCGTGGTCCGGCCAGGCCAGAACTCGGTGTTGAGCTGGCCGTACCAGTAGATCAACAAGGCGTGGACCAAATGGGAAAAGGCGAAGGCCAACCCGATGAAGCGCCGTTCGCGCACCAGGGATTTGCTCAGGGGCGAGGGCACCAGCACGGCAAACGCCGAGGCCGTGAAGGCGAGCAGGAAGAGGACGAAGGATGAGCGAGCGGTGGCGCGAATGGCGCTGCGCACGCCTTCGGTCAGGTCCGGGTTGATGATCAGGATAAGCGCGGTCATCAGCAGCACCAGGGCGGCAAGCAAATTGAACAGCGACCAACCCTGGTAGCGGAAAGCAGGCAGCGTTGCGGTGGCGGTAGGCATGGGAAAGCTCCTTGGGAATCGGGGCCCGGCAGCGTGGTGGCCGGGGACATGAGGAGTCTTTCAAGTGGGTGTAAGCGGGGTGTGTCTGGAATGGGGGTAATGTGCAAGTTTGTGTATGCGCTGTTGCGGTTGACACACTGATATACAAACCTGACCGCTGTGGGAGCTTGCTCCCACAGGAAATTCGGTGGCCTTCAGGCCGAAGTATCACACCCCAACCGCAATTCAGCGCACAAGCCGCCCCCTTCGCGATTGCTCAAGGTCAGCGACCCACCCATGGCACTCGCCAGTTGCTGGGCGATCGCCAGGCCCAGGCCCGTGCCGCCGGTTTCCCGGTTGCGCGAGCTTTCCACCCGGTAGAACGGCTTGAGCACTTCGGCCAGTTCCTGCTCGCTGATACCGGGCCCTTGGTCCAATACCTGGATCGCCAATTGTCCGTTGGCGGCGGGCTGGACCTGGATCTGCGCCGAGCCCCCGAACTTCAATGCGTTGTCCACCAGGTTGACCAGCACCCGACGCAGCGCGTGCGGGCGGGTATCGATGATCGCGGCGTTCTTGCCGGACAGTTGCACATCCTGCCCGGTGTCCTGGTAGTCGAACACCAGGCTGTCGAGAAACGCATCCAGGCTGATCCGGCAACTGGCTTCGGTGGCGCCATGGATGCTGCGGGCGTAGGCCACGCCTTCGCGCACCAGGTGCTCCATTTCGCCCAGGTCGCTGTAAAGTTTGTCCTTTTCGATGCCATCGTCCATGAATTCGGCCCGCAGCTTCATGCGGGTGATGGGTGTCTGCAAATCATGGGAGATCGCAGCCAACAGGTGCATGCGCTCCTTTAGATAGACAGCGATGCGGTCCTGCATGGCGTTGAAGGCCTTGGCCGCGTGGACCACCTCGGTCGGACCTTTTTCGTCCAGGCGTACACCGTGGGCATTGGGGTCCAGGGTTTCCACCGCTTGGGCCAGCCGGGTGAGGGGGCTGACGGCGATGCGCACGGCCAGCCAGGTGCAGCCGATCAACAGCGCAAGTTGCCCGAGCAAGACCATCGGCAGCCAAGGCGAAAGCGGCGCCATGGCCGGGCGTACATCGATGGTCAGCGGGTTGCCGTCCTTGAGGCGCAGGTGCGCCTGGTAGTGCATTTTCGGGCCCGGGATCTGGTTGTAGGTCAGGGCGTAGGTTTCGCCGAGGGCTTGCTGGATCGAGCTGACCGATATCGGCGCGTTGTCCGGTAGCATCGGCATGCCTGGCTGGCCTTCGTCGAGCACGTAGCCGTAGTTGCGCCGCGCAAGCTTTGGCAGCCAGGCTTCTCGTTCAGCAGCCGGCAGGCGGTCGAGAATGGCGACCGACGTCGAGACGTCGGTCTCCAGATTGCCGAGCATGGTGTTCTTGGCGCTCTCGTAGCGTTCGTAATACTGGACGCCGAACGACAAACCCTGGGCCAGGACCAGGCCGATCAGGAAGATCAGCGACAAGCGCGAGGCGAGGGTGCGTGGCCAGCGTAGCGGCAGTCTCATACCGGGGCCTCGAGGATTTCCACCGGCAGCGAGAACACATAGCCTTCGCTGCGCACGGTCTTGATGTACGCGGGTTCGCGGGCGTCGTCCAACAGGCGCTGGCGCAGGCGACTGACCAGCAGGTCGATGGAACGGTCGAACAGGTCGGCGTCACGGCCCTGGGTCAGGTTCAGCAGTTGGTCGCGGTTGAGCACCCGCTGCGGATGGTCGAGGAACACCCGTAGGAGGCGGTATTCGGCGCCGCTCAAGGCCACCATGGTGCCGTCGCTGTCCAGCAGGTGCCGAGCCGTGGTGTCCAGCCGCCAGCGGCCGAATGCCAAGAGGCGCCCGCTCTCGGTGACCACCAGGTTGGGTGGCAACATGCGCGTGCGCCGCAGCACCTCGTTGATCCGCGCCAGCAGCTCCCGGGCGGCGAAAGGCTTGACCAGGTAATCATCGGCGCCCATTTCCAGGCCGATGATGCGGTCGGTCTCGTCGTTGCGAGCGGTGAGCATCAAGACCGGCGTGGCCTTGTGCTTGCCGGCGCGCAGTTCCCGGCACAACACCAGGCCATCATCGCCGGGCATCATGATGTCCAGCACGATCAGGTCGACCGGGGTGGTTTCCAGAAAAGCGCGCATTTGCCGGCCATCCGCGACCACGGTGGTGCGCAGGCCGTTCTTTTTCAGGTAGTTGCCTACCAGTTCCCTGATCTCGCGATCGTCATCCACGATCAACACATGATCGACATGATCCATGGTGTTCTGCCCCTTGGCGTTTTGATGTGGGTCAGTCTACAGCCAGCGGCCGGCCTGGCTCGCGACGGTTTGTATTGCAGTGTATCTGGCGCTCGGCGGATACACAGCGATGCAAAAAGCCCCCCGGTCCGATACAGGCGCGATACCTGGCTGGCATTCAATGGCTTCCATCGAGGCAACCCAACCGGCCTCAGCGATAAACACCCATTGAATCGAGGACCGCACCATGAACACCAAAGCCGTCTATGCCGCCTGCCTGTTCGCCGCACTGAACATCTGCACCCTGTCGGCCCGGGCCGAAAGCACCGTCCAGGCGCAAACCTATACCTATGGCACCCACCTGGATGTGCGCAAAGTACTGTCCCTGAGCGAAGACCCGCAGCCGGCCTGCGGCGTGGTGAATGCGCATATGACCTACCTGGATTCGGCGGGTCATGAGCAAGCACTGGACTACCGCAAGCTTTCCGATAACTGCAGCAACCAAAACTGACCTTCGCCAAGCCATTATTTTGAGGTGTTGCCATGCTTCTGATCGCATTTCTCGGCGGGGTCCTGACGATCCTCAGCCCTTGCATTCTTCCCGTGGTGCCATTCCTGTTCGCCCGGGCCAATCAATCGCGCAGCTCGGTGTTGTTGACGCTGGGAGGCATGGTCTTGACCTTTGCCTTGGTGTCGAGCCTGGCGGTCGCCAGCAGCGAATGGGTCATACGGGCCAGCAGCGTCGGTCGGCAAGTCGCCTTGGTGGTGATGGTGCTGTTCGCCTTGTCGCTGATGTTCAGCCGAGTCGGTACCTGGCTCGCCCGGCCGCTGGTCAGCCTGGGCAATCGTCTCGATGCCGGTGCCGGGCGGATGGGCGGGCCTGTGGCGTCGGTGCTGATCGGTGTCGCCACCGGGCTGCTCTGGGCACCGTGCGCCGGGCCGATACTCGGCGTCATCCTGACCGGGGCAATGCTGCAGGGTGCCAGTGCGCAGACCAGCCTGTTGTTGCTCGCCTACGGTCTGGGCAGTGCCTTGTCGCTGGGGACGTTGATCCTTGCCGGCCGCGGCTTGATCGGTCGGCTGAAACCCTCGCTGCCAATCACGGCCTGGCTGCGTCGGGCCACCGGTACGCTGGTCCTGCTGGCGGCCGTGGCGATCGGCACTGGGGCGGATGACCGGTTATTGGCGGCAACATCATCGCAACAGTCGGCCAGCCTGGAGAAAAGCCTGCTGGAGAATGTTCCCAAGGCCATCGACTACGTGGTGAGCAAGGCGGGCGCGAGCACCCTGCCGACCCTCGATGCCCAAGGCGCCATGCCTGCGCTGGACGGTGCAGTGCAATGGCTCAACTCGCCGCCGCTGAGCAGCGAATCCTTGCGGGGCAAGGTGGTGCTGGTGGATTTCTGGACCTACGACTGCATCAACTGCCAGCGCACGCTGCCGTATGTGAACGATTGGGCGAAGAAGTACGAAAAGGACGGGCTGGTGGTCATTGGCGTGCACACACCGGAGTACGGTTACGAGAAGATCATCAATAACGTGCGCGAGCAGGTGCGCAAACTGGACATCCAGTATCCGGTGGCCATCGACAATCAATATGCAATCTGGCGCGCCTTCAACAACCAGTACTGGCCTGCCCATTACTTCATCGATGCCAAGGGGCAGGTGCGCTACAGCCACTTTGGCGAAGGGCGGTATGGCGAGCAGGAGCAGGTGATCCAGCAACTGCTGCAGGAGTCGAAGGCCAGCCAGTGATCCGTGGCGAGGGAGCAAGCTCCCTCGCCGGGGGTTCTTCGACTAATTTAAATCGTTATGTATCAATCAGTTGAGCGTTATACCTGCAAGCATTTCTACCTAAGCATGTACCTTGATAAAGGACATGAGAATGCTGGCCCCTTGCTCCTCCAGTTGAAGTCAAACTTCTTTCATTTCAGAAAGTTGGACGACAAACCTATGCGTGTTTCTATCTGGATCGCGGCGGCCATGCTCATGGCCGCCGTTTCGCTTGAAGCCCAGGCCAGGGCCGTGACGGCAAACCAGCAGTCGGTGTGTCGCTGGGGTTCGGACATCGCGGCGGGCGCCCAGGCGTCGAAGCTGTCCGGGGTCAGCCTGTATGGCGCACGCAAGAAGCTGCAGGTGCGCAAGTTTCCTCGCCCCTGGATGCGCATGACTGCCCTGGGCATCACCGAACAGACCTACAACAGCGCGTCGCGGCTCAAGCCCGCCGCCGTCAAGCAGACCTACTACGAACAATGCGTGCGGCATGAGCTGGCGCGACGATAAGCGCTCAGCCAGGGCGCCTGCCGGGCATTTCGATTCCATGCTGATGCACTCGTCGGTACAGCGTAGCCCGGGAAATACCCAGCGCTTGGGCCGTGGGGGTGGGTTTCCAGCGATGCCGCACCAAGGCATCCAGCAGCGCCTGGCGTTCCGGGCTGGCGCTGGGTTCGCCGGCGCCCGCGGTGGTTTGTTCGCCGTGCAGTGATTCCGGCAAATGGTCGAGCTGGATCACGCTCGCTTCGCAGACCGCGCAGGCATAGCGCAGCACGTGCCGCAGTTGCCGGACGTTGCCCGGCCAGTGATATCCCAGCAGGCATTCAAGCGCCGCGCCGCTCAGTTGCACCGCCCCCCCGCACAGCACCGACTCTTCTTCCAGGATGCGATTGATCAGCGCCAACCGGTCGGTACGTTCACGCAGCGGTGGCAGTTGGAAGCGGGCGCCGCCGAGGCGGAAATACAAATCCTCGCGAAACTCGCCGGCCGCCACCAGGGTTTCCAGGTCGCGGTGGGTGGCGCAGATCACTTGGATGTCCACGGCCTTGCGCCGTGACGCTCCCAACGGTGCCACTTCACCTTCGGCCAGCACTCGCAACAAGCGCGTTTGCAAGGCCAGCGGCATGTCACCGATTTCGTCGAGGAACAGCGTGCCGCCGTCCGCCTGCTGCAACAGGCCCTGCATACCCTTGGCCGAGGCGCCGGTAAAGGCACCGGCGACATAACCGAACAACTCGCTCTCGATCAGGCTTTCCGGGATGGCCGCGCAATTCAAGGCCACGAAAGGCCGGTCGCGACGCTGGCTGGCCTGGTGCAACTGGCGGGCGAAGACTTCCTTGCCGGAACCGGTCTCGCCTTGGATCAGCACCGGCAGGTTACGGTCCTTGACCCGCACCGCCAGGTTCAGGCTGTCGGCCAGGCGTGGGTCAAGTTCGGTCGGCGTCATTGCGGCGCGCGGGCGCGGTGTGGCGCGGCGGCGTGGCGCGCTCAAGCGGCCATGCAAGTCAACGTCGAGGGGATAGAGGCTTTCGTCCCGGGCGCGGTGCAGCAATTGTGGGTCGAAGACCTGGCTGATGTGGCGAGGCAACTGGCCGTAGCGTTGCATCAGGTACTGGCGCGCCGCCGGGTTCAGGGCTTGCAGGCAGCCGTCGTCATCCCAGGCAAAGAGCAAGTCCGGCTGGCTGTCGACGTAGCCGGCGTTGCGATGGGCCCGTAGCACCCAATAGCCCTGGACGCTGCTCATAAAAAATGCCTGTTCGATTTCCCGGGCGCTCTGCACCACCATTTGCCGTATCAGGTGCTGGGAGCGTCGATCATCCGGCGAGCGCACCGCCGAGACGTCCAGCACGCCGAGCAACTCGCCTTGGGGATCGAAGACCGGCGCGGCGGAGCAGGTCAGGCCGATGAACGCCGCGCGGAAGTGGTCGCGCTTGTGCACCGTCACCGCCGTCTTGGCAGTGAGGACCGCCGCCACGCCGCAGGTGCCTTCTTCACCTTCCGACCAACATGTGCCCAGGTACAGCCCGGCCTTGCGGCAGTCGTTGCGAAGGGTGGTTTCCACCCGATAGTCGATGGTCTGGCCCTGGGCATCGGTCAGCAGCACGCAATAGTCGGCATCGCGCACCCGGCCATGCAGGCGTGCCACTTCGTCGCTGGCGATGTTGAGGAACAGTTCCGAGCGCTCGCGACATTGCTTGAGCACGTCGTGGGACAGGATTCGCGGCCCCTGCAGCGAGCCGGGGTCCAGGTGATGTTGCTCCATGGAGCGGCGCCAGGAGTCGAGGATCAGGTCAGGCACGGGCAGTTGCGGCAGTTGGGTAGCGTTCTTCAGCACGCGGCTGACGCAATCCACATGCGCCCGGGAGTGAGCGGAAAGCATAGGGGCCTCCGGTTCAGCTTCTTGTCGTTGTCGGCACATTAAGCGCTGATCGCCGGGCTCAGACAAGCCCGACGGAGCGCGAGGGCCGAGGTGAGACGCCACGTCTCAGCGTCTCGCGGCTTGGTCGTGCAGGCTGGCATGCGGCGTCTCACCTGACTGGCCGGCGACGCTTGCCACGGGATGCCGCGAGCCCTCTATCTCGGGCGTTTTCGCCGAGTATCAGGCAATTGGCACCGGCCTTGCTCTAGGCCTTGGACCCACACCCGTTGGGCTTCCAATAATAAAAAGAGGTGCCTATGACTTGCACGCCAAGCCAACTGATCGTTTCCGCCACGGTGGCGCCATGAGCCACCGCCCGCTCACTGTCGGCATCATCGCCAACCCCGCATCCGGTCGAGACGTGCGGCGCCTGACCGCCAACGCCGGGCTGTTTTCCAGCACCGACAAGGTCTCGGTGATCCAGCGCCTGTTGGCGGCGTTCGGCGCCACCGGCATCGAGCACGTGCTGATGCCCACCGACATGATCGGCATGGCCGCCGCCGTGCTGAAGAACAGCCACAGCCGCCAGGCCCGCAGCAGCCACTGGCCGGCCCTGGAATTCCTCGACCTGACCCTGCGCCAGACCGTCGAAGACACTCGCCGCGCCGCACGCCTGATGGCCGAACGCGGGGTGGCGTTGATCGCCGTGCTCGGTGGCGACGGGACCCACAAAGCCGTGGCGGCCGAGGTTGGCGACATTCCTCTGCTGACCCTTTCCACTGGCACCAACAATGCCTTCCCCGAACTGCGCGAGGCCACCAGCGCCGGACTGGCCGGCGGGCTGTACGCCAGCGGCAGGATCCCGGACGAAATCGGTTTGCGCCGCAACAAGCGTTTGCTGGTATGCGATGCCGCTCGCGGCTTGCGTGAAGTCGCCCTGGTGGACGTTGCCGTGTCGCCGCTGCGCTTCGTCGGCGCCCGGGCCATCAGCCGGGCACAGGATCTGGCCGAAGTGTTCGTGACCTTCGCCGAGCCGCAGTCCATCGGCTTGTCGGCGCTGTGCGGCTTGTGGTTTCCGGTGTCCCGCCAGGCGCCGGGCGGGGCCTGGATGCGCCTGGACCCGCAATCGCCCGAAGCGCTGCTGGTGCCGCTGGCGCCGGGCTTGTTGCAAGGCTGTGGGGTGCTCGCCGCCGGCCCTCTGGAACCCGGCGTCGCCCATGGCTTGTCGCTGTCCGCCGGCACGTTGGCCCTGGATGGCGAGCGGGAAATCGAATTCAACGTGCAGGACCGGCCCACGGTCACCCTCGATGCCGGCGGCCCGCTGAGCATCGACGTCAACGCGGTGCTCACCTACGCCGCGCAACAACGCTTGTTGGCCATCGGCCGCGAGCACCCGCAACACCCCTTGAACCTTCAAGAAGACACGCCTGGAGAATAAAAATGTCGACATCGCTCACCCATGATCAATTGCTGCACGCCTATCAGGTCATGCGCACCATCCGCGCCTTCGAAGAGCGCCTGCACGTGGAATTCGCCACCGGCGAGATCCCTGGTTTCGTCCACCTGTATGCCGGCGAAGAAGCCTCGGCCGCCGGCGTCATGGCCCACCTGGGCGATGACGATTGCATCGCCTCCAACCACCGCGGCCACGGCCATTGCATCGCCAAGGGCGTGGACGTCTACGGAATGATGGCCGAGATCTATGGCAAGAAAACCGGTGTCTGCCAAGGCAAGGGCGGCTCGATGCACATCGCCGATTTCGAGAAAGGCATGCTCGGCGCCAACGGCATCGTCGGCGCCGGTGCGCCACTGGTGGTCGGCGCGGCCCTCGCGGCTCGGCTCAAGGGGACCGACAGCGTCGCCGTGGTGTTTTTCGGCGACGGCGGCTCCAACGAAGGCGCGGTGTTCGAAGCCATGAACATGGCCTCGGTGTGGAACCTGCCGTGCCTGTTCATCGCGGAAAACAATGGCTACGCCGAAGCCACCGCGTCGAACTGGTCGGTCGCTTGCGACCACATCGCCGACCGCGCCGCCGGCTTCGGCATGCCCGGCGTGACCGTCGATGGCTTTGACTTCTTCGCCGTGCATGAAGCCGCCGGAGCCGCTGTCGAACGCGCGCGCGCCGGGGAAGGGCCCTCGCTGATCGAGGTCAAGCTGACCCGCTACTACGGCCACTTCGAGGGCGACGCCCAGACCTATCGCGCACCGGACGAGGTCAAGCATTTCCGCGAAAACCAGGACTGCCTGATGCAGTTCCGCGAGCGCACCACCCGGGCCGGGCTGCTCACCGTCGAGCAGTTGGACCAGATCGACAAGGAAGTGGAGATGTTGATCGAAAACGCCGTGTACAAGGCCAAGTCCGATCCCAAGCCGGCTGCGTCCGACCTGCTGACCGACGTCTACGTCAGCTACCCCTGAACGCCCCTATAAAACAACAAGAGAGAATTCCATCATGGCGAGAAAAATCAGCTATCAGCAGGCAATCAACGAAGCCCTGGCCCAGGAAATGCGCCGCGACTCCAGCGTGTTCATCATGGGTGAGGACGTGGCCGGTGGTGCCGGCGCACCCGGTGAGAACGACGCCTGGGGTGGCGTGCTCGGCGTCACCAAGGGGCTTTACGACCAGTTCCCCGGGCGGGTGCTGGACACGCCTCTGTCGGAAATCGGTTATGTCGGCGCGGCAGTCGGCGCCGCCACCTGCGGCGTGCGCCCGGTGTGCGAACTGATGTTCGTCGACTTCGCCGGCTGCTGCCTGGACCAGATCCTCAACCAGGCGGCGAAATTCCGCTATATGTTCGGCGGCAAGGCTTCCACGCCGCTGGTCATTCGCACCATGGTCGGCGCCGGCCTGCGCGCCGCGGCCCAGCATTCACAGATGCTCACCTCGCTGTGGACGCATATTCCGGGGCTGAAAGTGGTGTGCCCGTCGTCGCCGTACGACGCCAAGGGCCTGCTGATCCAGGCGATTCGCGACAACGATCCGGTGATCTTCTGCGAACACAAATTGCTCTACAGCATGCAGGGCGAGGTGCCGGAAGAGCTCTACACCGTGCCGTTCGGCGAGGCCAACTTCCTGCGCGACGGCAAGGACGTGACGCTGGTGTCCTACGGGCGGTTGGTCAACACCGCGATGGATGCGGCGCGCAACCTGGCAGGACGTGGCATCGATTGCGAAGTGATCGACCTGCGCACCACCAGCCCGCTGGACGAGGACAGCATCCTTGAAAGCGTCGAGAAAACCGGACGCCTGGTGGTGATCGACGAGGCCAACCCGCGCTGTTCCATGGCCACCGATATTTCCGCGCTGGTGGCGCAAAAGGCCTTCGGCGCGCTCAAGGCCCCGATCGAAATGGTCACCGCGCCGCACACGCCGGTGCCGTTCTCCGATTCCCTGGAAGACTTGTACATCCCTGACGCGGCGAAGATCGAACAAGCCGTGCTCAACGTGATCGAGTGGAGCAAGCGCTGATGAGCCAGATTTTTACCCTGACCATGCCCAAGTGGGGCCTGTCGATGACCGAAGGCCGGGTCGATGCCTGGCTCAAGGAAGAGGGGCAGCCCATCACCAAGGGCGATGAAGTGATGGACGTCGAGACCGACAAGATCTCCAGCAGCGTCGAAGCGCCGTTCTCCGGTGTCCTGCGCCGGCAGGTGGCTCGTCAGGATGAAACCCTGCCGGTCGGCGCCTTGCTCGGCATCGTCGTCGAAGGCGAGGCCAGCGACGCCGAAATCGACGCGGTCATTGAACAATTCCAATCCAACTTCGTGCCCGGCGACGCGGCCGACGAAGACAGCGGCCCCAAACCGCAGAAAGTCGAGGTGGACGGCCGGGTGATCCGCTATTTCGAGCGCGGCGAGGGCGGCACGCCACTGGTGCTGGTGCACGGGTTTGGCGGCGATCTGAACAACTGGCTGTTCAACCATGAAGCGCTGGCAGCGGGACGTCGGGTGATTGCCCTGGACCTGCCGGGCCATGGCGAGTCGGCCAAGACCTTGGAGCGCGGCGACCTCGATGAACTGAGTGGTGTGGTACTGGCGTTGCTCGATCACCTGGACATCAACGCGGCCCATCTCGTCGGGCATTCCATGGGTGGGGCCGTCTCACTGAATACCGCGCGCCTGATGCCGCAACGCTTGCGCTCGCTGACCTTGATCGGCAGCGCCGGCCTGGGCGCGGAGATCAACGGCAGTTACCTGCAAGGCTTCGTCGACGCGGCCAATCGCAACGCCCTCAAGCCGCAGCTCGTGCAACTGTTCTCGAATGCCGAGCTGGTCAACCGGCAGATGCTCGACGACATGCTCAAGTACAAGCGCCTGGAAGGCGTGGACACCGCACTGCGCCAACTGGCCGGGAATCTGTTCAAGGACGGTCGCCAGCAGGCGGACCTGCGCGAAGTCGTGCAGGCCGGCCACGTCCCGACCCTGGTGATCTGGGGCAGCGACGACGCGATCATCCCGGCGTCTCACGCCGAAGGGTTATCAGCGCGGGTCGAAGTCCTGCCGGGCCAGGGGCACATGGTGCAGATGGAAGCGGCAGAGCAGGTCAATCGATTGATTCTCGATTTCATCGGCCAGCACTGACCCAGCGGGCGGCGCTTGAGCCGTCGCCCCAATGAAAATTCTGGAGGCAACGCTATGAACGTTTCAATCAAGCCGACCCGCAGCATGCGCGCCGCCGTCTGGCATGGCCGCAACGACATCCGCGTCGAAGACGTACCGCTGCCGGTTTCACCGCCCGCCGGTTGGGTGCAGATTCGCGTGCAATGGTGCGGCATCTGCGGCTCGGACCTGCACGAATACGTGGCCGGGCCGGTGTTCATCCCGGTGGAGGCGCCACATCCGCTGACCGGAATCAAGGGACAGTGCATCCTCGGCCATGAGTTTTGCGGGGAAATCGTCGAGCTGGGTGAGGGCGTCGAGGGCTTCAGCGTCGGCGAGCCGGTGGCCGCCGATGCCTGCCAACACTGCGGCACCTGCTATTACTGCACCCATGGGCTCTACAACATCTGCGAGAACCTGGCGTTCACGGGGCTGATGAACAACGGCGCGTTCGCCGAACTGGTCAACGTCCCGGCGAACCTGCTCTACAAGCTGCCGGACAACTTTCCCGCCGAGGCCGGTGCGTTGATCGAGCCGCTGGCGGTGGGCATGCACGCGGTGAAGAAGGCCGGCAGCCTGCTGGGCCAGAACGTCGTGGTGGTGGGTGCCGGGACCATCGGCCTGTGCACGATCATGTGCGCCAAGGCGGCCGGCGCGGCCCAGGTGATTGCCCTGGAAATGTCCGGCGCACGCAAGGCCAAGGCCCTGGAAGTCGGGGCCAGCCATGTCATCGATCCGAATGAATGCGACGCCCTGGCCGAGGTGCGACGCCTGACGGGTGGCCTGGGCGCGGATGTCAGCTTCGAGTGCATCGGCAACAAGCACACCGCCAAGTTCGCCATCGACCTGATCCGCAAGGCTGGCAAATGCGTCTTGGTGGGGATTTTCGAAGAACCGAGCGAGTTCAACTTCTTCGAGCTGGTTTCCACCGAAAAGCAGGTGCTCGGCGCGCTGGCCTACAACGGCGAGTTTGCCGACGTGATTGCCTTCATCGCCGACGGACGCCTGGACATCTCGCCGCTGGTGACCGGGCGCATCCAGCTAGAGGAGATCGTCGGGCAGGGCTTCGAGGAACTGGTGAACAACAAGGAACACAACGTGAAAATCATCGTGTCACCCGCACGGATCTGAGAGCGCCTGAGGTGGGCGATTTGGCGATGGCCGGCAGCGGCCATCGCTTTTTTTTCGGGTGTGCCTAAGGTGTGCCTCAGGTGTAGGCCAGCAGACGACCGCAGCCAATCACTGCGATCCATAGCACCACGGACAACAGCGCCTGGAGTCTGGCCAGGGCCGGCGCCGTGTGGTCGATATTCCATCGGTGGACGCTACGGTAGGGCCCAACGTGGAACAGCAGGGCATTGAGGCCCGCCACGGCGATCAGGCACAGCTTGAGGATGAACACGTTGTTGCCGGCGAAATCGTGAGGGTGGGCGCTGAACATCATCAAGCCGGCAGGCATGATCAGCAGCAGGGCCCCGACGGCCCATCGCAGCAGATGGCGCGCCAGTGCGGTCACGGCGATGTCCTTGGACAGCCCGAGGACGCGCAAGTCGAACATCACCACCGCACCGACCAGGACAGAAAACCCGACGATGTGCACCACTTCCACCAGCGGATAAAGCCACAGCTCGCTGCGCATCGCCAATGCCAGAGACGAGTCGCCCAGTCGATCCATCCAGCCTTGCTCGACGGAGCCCTCGAGCTGCATCAGCGCAACTCGGTGGTCTTGTCGTCGATGGTAATCCGTTCGGCGCGTAGCTCGTCAGGCTTGTTTTTATTGGCGTAGCCGACCACGGTGGCCCGGTTGCCGGCCTTGAGCATGTCTTTGGTCAGCCCCCGATTCTCCATGCGTGAAGGCGGTGCGAGCACGACGGTCCAAGTCTTATCCGTGGTTTGCAAGCGCACAGTGCCATGGGGATGGGAATACCCCGACTCCTTTATCGTGCCTTCGAGGGTCAGTGGCTTGCTCGCGTCGTATTCGCTCCAGCCATGGTGGGCAAGGGCTGCGGTGGCTACCAGCATCGAAGACAGGCCGAAGCAGCGAAGAATCATGTTCATGGCAAGCTCTCCTTGGGACATTCGATTCAATCGGGTTGGTAATCGCGCCAGACCCGCTGCTCGTCCAGTTGCAGCAGGTGTTCCTCTGCTTTGCGGAACCTGCGGTCGCAATCGAGGAAGAATTCGTCGAGCTGTGGCGGATCCACATGGGTGGCGCTGAGCATGGTGTGGACCTGGCCGCGGTGATGGATCTGGTGTTCGAACAGGTGCAGCAGCAAGCGGTCGATCCGTTCGCGCACCTTGCCGTCGGTACGCACCAGGTCGATGGAGCGGGACAGGTCCTTGTGCTTGAGGTTTTCGCAGAATGCCGTCAGTTGCCGATCGGTCCGGTCCTGGCTTTCCCTGAGTTGGGCGAACGCCAGCATCTCGGAGAAATCTCGTTCCTGGCCCGCTACGTCGCCTTCGAGGGCGGTCAGGTAATAACGGTCAACTTCGAGGATATGGCACAGCGTGGCTTGGATGGAGGGGAAAAAGCTGGTGCGGTAGGCCTCGTACTCCGCGTTATTGAGCTGCGCGCAGGCGTCCAGCAGCCTGTGGTTGGCCCATTGGTTGTTGAGGGCCTGAGCCAGGAAGTAATTCATGGGACGCCTCCCGTGCGTCATTGCGCCGGGAAAAGCGTAGCAAAGACTGGCGATGGCGCCGTGCTGCTGGTCGGTTGGTCACGCGTTCGTACCACAACCCCTGTGGAAGCGAGCAAGCTCGCTCCCACAGGGTTTCCCAAATGCCTGAGCCTCTGCGCGAGTGCTTACAGCCCCACATCCGGCAGCGCAGGCCGATTGGCCAGCGCCTTGGCCATGATCTGCTCCACATACACCCGATCTTCTTCCGGCAGGGCCAGGCGTGGCGGGCGAGTGAGAGCGCTGCCGCGGCCGGCGATCGCTTCGCACAGCTTGATGCATTGCACCAGGTCGGCGCGGGCGTCGAGGTGCAGGATCGGCATCAGCCATTCATAGATCGGCATGGCTTCGGCGAAACGTCCGGCGCGGGCCAGGCGGAAGATGGTTTCGCCTTCCTTGGGGAACACGTTGGACATGCCAGACACCCAACCTTCGGCGCCCACGGCCAGGCTTTCCAACACCACATCATCGAGACCGGCGAAAAGCACGAAGCGATCGCCGACTTCGTTGCGCACATCGATGAAGCGCCGGGTGTCGCCGGATGAATCCTTGAAGCACACCACGTTGTCGCAATCGGCCAGGGAAATGAGGATGTCCGGGGTAACGTCGTTCTTGTAGATGGGCGGGTTGTTGTAGACCATCAGCGGCACGTCCGCATGCCGAGCGACGTAGCGAAAATGCTCGGCGGTCTCGAACGGCTTGGAGCCGTAGACCAGCGCCGGCATCAGCATTACCCCGTCGACACCGACCTTGCGCACTGCATTGGCAACCTTGGCGGCCTGCACGCTGGTGAACTCGGCCACGCCGCAGATCACCGGCACCCGGCCACGGGAGGCGTCTACCGCGACTTCGGTCACGGCGATTTTTTCCTCGGCGCTCAGGGAAGTGTTTTCCCCCACGGAGCCGCAGACCACCAGGCCGGATACGCCGTCGCGAATCACGTTGGAAATGACCTGATGGGTTTTTTCCAGATTGATAGAAAAGTCATCGTTGAATTGCGTGGTGACTGCGGGGAATACGCCGCTCCAGTTGATGCGTTTGCTCATGGGTTGTCTCCGTTTTTGATAGTGCTGTTGTGGCGAGGGAACTTGCTCCCTCGCCACAAGGGTTTTGGGTGAATCTCGAAATCATGCGCCCGGCCAGGTATCCGAGAGCCTGTAGCCCTGCGGCCACGGATCGGCCGGGTCGAGCAGCAATTGGTGCGTGCCGGTGATCCATGCTCGCCCGGCGATGCACGGATAGATCGCCGGGCGTCCGGCCACGTCGGCCATGGAATCGATCCGGCAATGGAACTCGGAGCCGATGATCGAGCGACCGATAAACCGCTCGCCCACCTGCATCTGGCCCTTGGCGTGCAGCACCGCCATGCGGGCCGAGCAGCCGGTGCCGGTGGGCGAGCGGTCGATCTTGCCGGGTTGGATGACGACGGCGTTGGCACCGGTGGCGACGCCGTTTTCCCGGACAATGGGCGCGGCGATCTGGCAGAACGAGATATGCGACCAGTCGGCATTCAATGGGTGTACGAAGCCCAGTTGCTCGTTGGCGGCCCGGGTGATTTTCAGCCCCACGGCCACCAGATCGGCCGCTTCGTCAGGGCGAATGGCGAAGCCCAGGCGCTCGGCGTCAACAATGACGAAGCTGTCGCCACCGTAGGCAGTGTCCACCTGCAATGACCCCAGGCCATCGACTTCGATCCAGGCGTCGAGGCGGTCAGCGAAGGAGGGGACGTTCTTGATTTCGACCCGCTGCACCTTGCCGTCGCGGCAGTCGGCCACGGCTTCGATCAAGCCGCCCGGCGCTTCCAGCACCAACCGCGTCTGCGGTTCGGTCATCGGCAGGATGCCGCTGTCCAGCAGCACGGTGGCGACGCACAACGAGTTGGAGCCGGACATCGGCGGCGTATCGGCGGGTTCCATGATGATCCAGGCCATCTGCGCCCGCGGGTCCTTGGCCGGCACCAGCAGGTTGACGTGGCGGAACACCCCGCCACGGGGCTCGTTGAGGACGAAGTTGCGTAGGGTCTGGTCCCGAGCGATCCAGCGCGACTGTTCCCACACCGTGGCGCCGGGTGGCGGCGCGACGCCGCCGACGATGACATCGCCGACTTCGCCTTCGGCATGGCAACTGACTATGTGGATGATTCTGGATGAGCGCATGGGTCAAATCCTTGTGTTTTCTGGTCGGGCCTAATCGTTATTTCACCGACTTGAGGAACGCCGCCGTCTCCGGCTGCACCGGATTGCCGATCACCTGGTCCGGCGGCCCGATCTCATGGACCCGGCCATTGCAGAAGAACGCCACCCGGTCGGACACATCCCGGGCGAAGCGGATCTCATGGGTTACCAGCACCATGGTCATGCCGTCTTCGGCGAGCATGCGCATGGTGTCCAGTACCTCGCCGACCAGTTGCGGATCGAGGGCCGAGGTGGCTTCATCGAACAACATGTAGTCCGGCGACATCGCCAGGGCGCGGGCAATTGCCATGCGCTGCTGCTGGCCCCCGGAGAGCTTGCCGGGGAAGGCCTTGAGCTTGTCCCCCAAGCCCACGTGCTCAAGCTGCCTGACCGCCAGCGCCTCGGCGTCCTGCTTGCTCTTGCCCAGCACCTTGCGCGGCGCGAGCATTACGTTTTCCAGCACGGTCAGGTGGGGAAAGGCATTCCATTGCTGGAAGACGATGCCGATCTTCTGCCGCAGCCGGTTGAGGTCGGTGGCGCTGTCATGGACCTCGACGCCGTCCACGCGAATGCTGCCTTTCTGGATCGGCTCCAGGCCGTTGATGCACATCAGCAAAGTCGATTTGCCGGAGCCGGAGCCACCGATGATCGACACGACTTCGCCCTTGTCCACGGTGAGGCTGACGCCCTTCACCACTTCCAGGTGGCCGAAGGATTTGTGCACGTTCTCGATCTCAATCATTTTCTTGCCACCTTCTTTCCAGGCGAGCGCCGAGGCGGGCGACCACCAGGCTCATGACGTAATAGATGAGGCCCGCGATGCACAGCACCAGCAGGGGTTCCTGAATGCGCGTGACGATGGTTTGCGATGCCCGCAGCAGCTCGACAATGCCGATCCACATCACCAGCGCGGTGTCTTTCATCACCCCCAGGACCAGGTTCAGCCACCCGGGAAACGCCACCCGCGTGGCGATCGGCAGGACGATGAAGCGCAGGTCCTGCAAATACGTGAGCCCCAGGGAACGGCTGGCTCGTCGGGTACTCAACGGCACCGCCAGCACCCCACCACGGACGATTTCAGTGAAATACGCGGCGGCATAGACCCCGAGCACGATGCAGCCGACGGCAAAGGCGCTGAGGTCCAGGCCGACGATGCTCTTCAGGGAATTGAACAGCACGAACTGGATCAGCAGCGGTACGCTGCGAAACGCATCGAGCACCCAGGCCAATGGCAGGCTAGCCCGGGGCAGCAGCGCCCGCAGCAGGCCGAACAGCAAGCCGGCCAGCGTGCCCAGCAAAATCGACCAGGCGGTCAATTGCACGGTGACCCAGGCACCTTCGAGCAGATACAACACGTCGTTAACGGTAAGGCTTGTAGAAAACATGACCCGCCCTCAATAACGAAACAGCCGCCAGGACAACAGCCGGGCCAACCCGACGATCAGCTTGGCGATCAGGTAATACAGCACCGCCGCGAGGGCGAAATATTCGAAGGTGCGGAACGTCTTGACGTTGTATTCCTGGGTCACCCCGGTGAGGTCGTTGTTCAGGCCCACCACCACGCCCAAAGACGTCATCAGCACCGCCCAGACCATTTGGTTGGTCAATGGGTAGAAAACGATGCGCAGCAGTTGCGGGACGATGATCATCCGGTAGGCCTGAAACGCACTCATGCCCAGGGAGCGGGCAGCGCGCATTTGCGTGCCCGGCACCGCCTTGAGTCCGCCGCGAAAATTCTCCGCCAGGTAACCGGCGTTGTTGAAGGTGATACCGGCCAACAAGGCAAACCACGAACTGACGTGCAACCCGAGGGAGCCGAGGCCGAAATAGAGGATGTAGATCTGGAACAACGATGGCGTGTTGCGGGCGATCGACACCCAGCCGTTGCCGACACCGCGCAGCAGCGGATGGCGCGCCTGGCGCATCACCGTCAGGACCAGGGCGATCAGCACGCCGAAAATCATCGACAGCGCCGCGGTTTCGAAGGTCACCCATGCGCCGGCCAGCATGTCGGGCAGGGCGCGCAAGGCCGGGCGCCATTGGAAGCTGTAGTCAAACATGGCGCGGGATCTCCTTGGGTGCGCAGAGCTGTAACCATTGCGGAGGATGATCGCTGGCGGTGGCGGTGCAGGCGGCCTCGACGCAATCGGCAAGGCTGGCAAAATGCACACCCCGACCCACCAGGCCCGGCGCGTAGTGCGCGTATTTGCCGGAGTTGGTCATCAGCGTCGTTGCGGCTGGCGGGATTACCGGCTCGCCCAACATGCACCAGCAGGTGTCGGTGACCAGCGTTGCGCCGAAGGCCTGGATCGCGTCCAGGTAACCGGCCTGGCGGGCCTGTTCCAGCACGGCCCGGCCGCAGGTGATCGCCAGGACCACGCCGGGGTGTTTGGTCCGTCCCGCGCAAAGGCGTGCCAGGGCAGCGAATTCGCTGAGGGAGAAATGCGGGTTGCCCAGGGAAACCACGTCTACGTGGCGGTGTCGAGCACTGTTGAGCTCGCGCCAACTGGCGAGCAGCCCCGCCGCGTTGACGGTTTCCATGGGTAACACGGCGTCGCGGTCCAGCACCCTGGCCGGGTCCATGGCCTCCGGCGTCACCCTGGCGATGTGGAACAGCGGCGCGGCGCTGGTAGTCGCGAACGCGGCGCCGAAGGCCTTCAAGTCATCCAAGGTCGGCGCGGCATTTTCCAGGCCGCGTATCAGTGGGACGCGTCGCCCCGTCAGGCTGCCGATGTGATAGCCCAACAGCGGATAGAAGCTGTCGTCCACCGGGCCGAGGCTCTGGACCTCGACGATCAACCCAGCCTGGCGCGGGCCATCGAGGTGACAACCGGCCAACGGCGCGCGACCGCACAGCGCGATGCAGATATCGAGGAAGTCCGGGTATTTCTGTGTGCGGGCGCCAAGCACGCTGTTGGCGTAGACCACCGCATTGGACTCTGCCCAGACGATCTGCTCGCCGGCCGCGGGCGCGGTGTCGAGCAAGTAGGGCGCACAAGTGAAGCTCAATTGCGCCCCCATCGCCATGTACGCGTCGCCCAAGGCGCTGGCCGGTTCACCCAGTGTCGGGTCGACGCCCAGTTCGCGCCAGCGGCGCTGGTCAACGGAAATCGAATTGAGTGTCGTGGGCACGCTCACCTTCGCCCCCCACTGCACCAGTTGGTCGGCAAAGCGCAGGCTCGCTGGGCCCGTGTAGATACAACCGTCAATGTGCGCCTGGGTGATGTCCAGCAGTTCATCCGCGCCTTGGATCTCGGCCATGCGCAAGACGATTTGCATTGCCACTTGGGCTGCCTTGCCGTGTGTGCCGTCGAGCATCGCTCGATCGCGCTCGCTCAACTGGACGCTGGACGGCATCGGCGGTTGTGGGGAAGTCCCTGTTCCGTGCCATTGATCGTTGGGCCGGCGGCCGGACAACGTCAGGCAGTTACCCTCGACGCGCCCGAACCCTTGGCCCCGTAAACCCTCGAACGCCTCGCGGCCAATGCACAACACCGGCAGCGAGCGCTGGAAAATCACCTCGGCCACGAGCACGCCCAGGGCCAGGATCTCATCCACTTCGGCCAGTACCAGGGCGGCCGGTGCGTGGCCATTGCTGATGAGTTCCATCAACACGCTGCTGCCGGTGCAGGAGCCGCGCCCGCTGGGAATTGCCAGAACGCGGCCGGCCAAGTGTTCACCACTGAGGGGATGATGCCGGTCGATGACTTCGCCGGTGGCCGGATCGACCCCGCCCCAGAAACTCAAGCCGACATCGGCGAACAGCAGGGTGCCCTGGGCGGCACCCGTCACCAGGCTGCGGCCGTAGAGGCAGACAGGCGTGCTTGGCATGCCGCGATCCTCAGTAATAGACCTGGGGCACGGTCAGGTTGGCCGGCGGGATCTCCTTGCCGACCCATTTGACGAACAGCTCGTTGTAGCGGCCCGTGCGCACTTGCTGGTTGATGAACAGGTTGAGGTAGTTGAGCAAGCCGTACTCGCTGCGCTTGGCGCCGAGAGACACGTAATCGATGACGTAAGGCGCATCACCGGCGATTTTCAGGCCCTTGTACTTGCCCGACTTGATGGTCGCGGCGGCTACGGTGTTGGTCACCACGGTGGCGTCGATATGCCCTTGGGCGACGGCCAGCAGTGTGTCGTTCTGCGATTGGTAGGCACGGAAGCTCCCGCTGCCCCAACTCTTCTGATCCTTTTCCAGGGCGATGGCTTCATAGGTGCTGCTGGTGTTACCGAGCTTCTTGCCCTTGAGGTCGGCGTAGCTGTTGATGCCGGTGTCGTCGCGGGTCAGCACCACCATCTGGAAGGCGAAGTAAGGCACGGTCAGGCCAACGGTCTTGGCCCGCTCCAGGGTGTCGGAAGTGGAGGCGACGATGACATCGGCGCGGCCTGAAAGCAGTGCGGGGATCCGGTCGGAAAATGGCGTTTCCACGACTTCGGCGTCTACGCCAAGGACTTTTGCCAGATCGTTGCAATAGTCCACGTCAAATCCCGCCGGTTTGTTGCTTTCATCGCGAAAGCCCATCGGCGGGAAATCCAGTGTCACGGCGCAACGCAGCTTGCCAGAGCCGATGATGTCGTCGAGCTTGTCGGCGTGGGCGGGAAGGGCTATCAGGGGAAGGAGGACAACGCTGAGGGCTGCGGCTAATGCACGGTTTTTCATAAAGGCCTCGCTGTCGAATAGATGCGGTGAGATATCGTATTGAGGATTTCGTATACGATATTAGATAAGCAATCGACGTGCCTGTTTTGTATTGCCGGCTCGGTTTTGGGTAAAGCCTTGATTACTGGGCGATTGTTTGAACTACGCCTTTGATGCCTGGCGGCCAAGGCCTGAAAGGAGGTGTTACAGATGGGAGCAATGGAGGTGAGGGTGCCCTGTAAAGGAACAACCTCAGCGCTGGTTATCTCGGTACTGGCTGGGTGAAAGGCTCGTCAGCGCGCGGAACTGGCGACTGAAAGCACTGTGATCGGTGTAGCCGCAGCGCAGGGCGATCTCGGTGATGGGCAAATCCAGCTCCAATAACAGTCGCGAGGCTTCTTCCAGGCGTGCCTTGTGAATCATCTGCCGGGGCGTGAGCTGGAAGATGCGCTTGCAGTGCCGCTCCAGTTGCGCCACCGACAGCCCGGCGATGGCGGTGAGTTCCGCCAGGCTGATGGGGCGGGCGAAGTGCTGCTTGATATGCGCATCCACCGCCGCCAGTTTCTGGAACGCCGGATGGCTCGATTGCGGCGACTGCAGATCACGGGAAATCCCGGCCACGCCAACGATGCGGCCCTCGGGTTCGCGTAGGGCAAGCTTGTGGGTCAGGCACCACACCGGCTGATTGCCGTAATACAGATGCAATTCGAGTTGGTCGGCCAGTTCCCGGCCACTAGCGAGCACGCGCCGATCCTGCTCGGTGTACAACGGCCCGAAGCGCTCCGGGAACACCTGCTCGGCGGTAAGGCCCAAAAGGTCATCGCATCGTTTGAAGCCGCAACGCCGGGCGAGGGTCTGGTTGACGAATGCGTAGCGGGCGTGGTCGTCCTTGATGAAAAACACCGTGTCCGAAAGAGTGTCGAGCAGCGGCGCAATGGCCTGCAGGCTGCACAGCAGGGTGCCGAGTTCGCAGGGGGCGAAGGACGTCAATGAGGGATACGGAGTCATCTTTTTCGCGACCTTGCTGGTGGGAATGGCTGGCAACGCGACTTCGGGGCGCGGCGGTGCAGCGGTTGGCCAATGTAAGAATATGTCAACGGTGTGGAACTGTTGGTCGACGGCGGGCTGTCGCAGAACCGACCACTGGCTCAACCGAAGCGCAGCCCGGAGGTGAACGGATCTCCATGGCCTATGAAAAGCCAGAAATGTTCAGATAAACAGCCAGCCGGACGTCGCCTATAGACTATCGGGATCCCCGAAGAACATCTGAATCCGCGACCGCAACCACCGCTCTCCAGGGTCGTTGTCCTGGGAGCCACGCCAGGCCATGTGCAGTTCGAAGCTGCGCACCGGTATGGGTGGGTCTTCGGCGCGTACGCCGCCGGCGGCGGTCAGGGCGTCGGCGGTGTAGTCGGGCACGATGGCGATGATGTCGGTGCCGGCTAACAGCGTGCTCAATCCGTTGAATTGTGGCACCGCCAGCACCACATGACGCTTGCGGTCGAGTTTTTCCAGCTCTTCGTCGATAAACCCGCTCAGGTCCCCGGCAAAGGACACCAGGGCATGGGGACGCGCGCAGAATTCGTCCACGGTCAGTTTTCCCGGCGCGGTGTCGGCTCGCAGCACCTTGGGCATGCTGCGCCGCAAGACCTTGCGCTTGGCGTTGGCCGGTAGGTCTTCGGTGTAGCTGACGCCGATGGAAATTTCACCGGAGGCCAGCAAGCCCGGCATCAGGATGTAATTGACCCGGCGCACCACCAACACGATACCTGGCGCTTCGGCCCGCAAGCGCTTGAGCAGCATGGGCAGCAGGGCGAACTCGGCGTCGTCCGACAGGCCGATGCGAAACACCGAGGTGCTGGTGGCGGGGTCGAATTCTGCCGCCCGACTGACTGCCGTGGAGATCGAGTCCAGGGCCGGAGAGAGCAGGGCGAAGATCTCCACGGCGCGGGCCGTTGGCTCCATGCTGCGTCCGGTGCGCACGAACAAGGGGTCATCGAACAGGCTGCGCAGGCGTGACAGCGCGGCACTGATGGCCGGCTGGCCGAGGAACAATTTCTCGGCGGCGCGGGTCACACTGCGTTCATGCATCAATGTTTCGAACACGATCAACAGGTTCAGGTCGACACGACGCAGGTCATTACGATTCATCTGGGGTCCTGGCAGATTCGGCAAGCTTGACGTGGACGGCCATTTGAGAACAATGGCCGGCATGAATCTTACGGGGAAAGGCTGGTGCTCTGCATCGGATAAATGCATTTTCTTGGGGAGGAGTCCTACAGGAGTGGTTCGGTATTCTTGCTGCGGAATCAATGACAGGCATGTCGACTATTAATAGCCACTGATGGTCTTGGGTACAAAGCCCGGATAGAGTTCATGGTATTAGAGGTTACTTTGACGAGGTTTGCGATGTCCCGCACGATCCGTTTTCACAAGTTTGGCGGTGCCGAGGTGCTCAAATGCGAAGAGCATGCGGCGGCTGTTCCTGCGCCGGGAGAGGTGCAGGTCCGCGTTGAAGCGATCGGCATCAGTTGGTATGACACCCTGTGGCGCCAGAACCTGGCGTCGTCACAGGCGCGACTGCCGTCAGGGCTTGGCCATGAAATGGCCGGCGTGGTCACCGCCGTCGGCGACGGGGTTGACGATCTGGCCGTGGGTGACAAGGTCGCCAGCTTCCCCGCAGAGAGCCCGAACGATTATCCGGTGTATGGCGAGGTCATCGTGCTGCCACGCACCGCGCTGACCCGCTATCCCGACGTGCTCAGCCCGATCGAAGCCGCCGTGCACTACACGCCGCTGTTGATCGCCTATTTCGCCTACATGGATTTGGCGCGGGTCAAGCCTGGGCAATTTGCCTTGGTCACCGACGCCAGCCATTGCGCCGGCCCATCGTTCGTACAGTTGGGCAAGGCCTTGGGTGTCAGGGTGATCGCGGCGACCAAGACCGCTGATGAGCGTGAATACCTGGTGTCGCTCGGCGCTGAAAAGGTGATCGTCACCGAAGAACAGGACTTGCTGATGCAAATCAACAAGCTGACGGACAACCGCGGCGTCGACGTGGTGTTCGACGGCCTTGGCGGTCCACAGATGTCGTTGCTGGGTGACGTGCTGGCACCGCGAGGCAGCCTGGTGCTGTATGGCTTGCAAGGTGGCAACCAGACGCCATTCCCTGCGTGCGCGGCCTTCCAGAAGAATATTCAGTTCTTCGTGCACTGCATCGGCAATTTCACCGGTAAGCCGGAGCTGGGGATTGTCCAGGACCAGGTGGCCTTGCAGCGTGCGCTGCGCGATATCAATCAACTTACCGCCGATCGTGTACTGCTGCCGCTCAAGACCCGGGTTTTCCCGTTTTCCGAGTTCGTCGAGGCCCACCGTTACATGGGCGAGTGCCCTTGTCGTGAGCGTGTTGCCCTTCAGGTAGTCGATCCTGCTTGATCCATCCCTTTGCGCAAGAGTCATTCTTAACGGCTCTTGCGCGGTCTGCGGCCAAACCGGCCACTCGTTGCCCCTGCCTATCCTGCTCGCCGCTTGGGGTCGCCCTGGCGGATGACGCCTTGGCGCGTAGCCTCAAGCCCGCCGCCCTCTGTTTCCTGGACATCAACGATCAGCAAAACCAACTGAACTGGTTTTTGCTGTCAATCTGTATCTTCTAATCATTATTTAAGTCTTGATAATTGAACGCTTGTTTCAGTCTCAAGGAAGAAGTCATGACGCGATACAGGTGTTCGGCCGGGTCACATCCCGAAGTGCATTTTCAAGTCGTCCTTGCTTGCTCTAATTTTATGCGTCGGCATGCGAAGAGATTGGCCGGATTCAGCGAAGAAATATGGATAGGGCTGTTCCTGATTTTCTGTATTAATTGTCTGTGGGACGCTGTAAGAAATCTCCTAGGACGAGCCGTTTATTTGGATTTCTCCAATGAAATAAGGGGTTTAGGAGAGGCTTGTTGGACAGGTAGGATGACCCTTGTATATGTATCAAATAATTACTAGAGGCAAGAATTGAACTTGCTGCTAATACTGTTTGCAATAACAAAATCCTCCATCTCGGCAGGCCCGTCGTGCAATCAAGTCGGTGTTGGTGTGACGCCGACAATCGAAATTTCCAGGTAAATGGTTATGAGTGCAATTCATGAGCAGGCGATGACTTACGTATATCAACAGATATTGCAACGCTTGCTGGACTTCTATTCCCGCGCGGAACGCACCGCGTTGCAGCTTTTGATCCAGCGTTTGATCGTGGCCGCCGGCGGCATTGACCGAATTGGCGACTATCGCGTGCTGATGGTCCAGAACGGCAGCAGGGAAGGCTTCTATGTCCTCACGGCCCTTCGGGCGGCGCAGTTGAGCATCGCTGGGCGGCACCCGGCGACGTTCAACCTGCGCATTGTCACCCCGCGCATAGGGGAGACCTCGCAGGCAACCCTGGAAAACATCCATCGCTGCTACAGCGCGCTGTTCGTCTATGACGATTCCCGGGTCGAGCTGTTGATGGCGGACAATCGTGAGGTGCTGCCATTCAATCACAGGAAACCGCTATCGGCGGGAGGACGCGCGGCCAATCGAGTGGACCTGCTGATGTTCGGACACCTGCGCTCGGCTGACAGCCTTTTGGGATTGGGCGACGACGGTTACCTGGCGATGGCGGAGTTCTACAGGAACATGGCGCGTTGGGAGGCGGGCGTCGATTCTTGGGTCACCAGCGATACGGTACGCCAGCAGAGGCAGTTCATGACAGGGCTTCATCGCGTGGCCCGAAAGATCGGTCAGGTCGTTGATCCGAGCAGTGGTTTCGATGGGCTCCTGGCACAGCTCGATCATCTGGGCGGTGAGCTGTTCCGGCGCTTCTATGGGCAGGATTGCCTGGGGCCATGGCGGCCCGAAGGGCATTTCGAGGCTTGTCGGCGAATAGGGCACGTCAGCATCGACGACTTGATGGGCGAACGGCTGGAAGAAAGCAACTGGGCTTTGTTCAGCGAGTTTCTAAGGGTGCGCCCCGATGCGCTCGTCGCGCCGACGCTCGAACACGAGTACCTAAGCCCATATCTGTCCGCCCATCTGTACGGCCTGCAGGCGTGTTACCTGCAAGGGCGTAGCTACGAGACCGGCTATGGCGATTATGTCCAGCGCACGGTCATGATCATGCATCGCAAGCAAATGCCCATGCATGTCTGCCAACAGGTACAGGAGTTGTTCGGTTCACCTTCGGCCATACCCGAGCGTCGCGCCAAGGCCGCCGCCGAAGTAAGTGAAGTCCTGGGAATCAACGAAACGCAACTGGTGTGCATGCTGTACGCGCCCTTTGTTGATAACGGCGTGGGTCTGGAGCATTACCTGCGCTGCTGTCATCCCGGCATGCTGGTGGGGATGCCCGAGCTGCACAAGGCGTTGCAGGGCGGCACCGGAGGCGACCAGGTGGAGCAATGGATGATGGATGTGAGCGGGTTGTCGGTTCCCATGCTTCGCACGTTGTACCGGACCCGCATCTCATGTACGGAGCAGGAAAGTGCGTCGGCGGTCGTTCGCCATTCGACTGTCGGGATTTTCGATCAGGACGAGGACGGGCAGGACACCGACGAGCTGTGCGAACGCTCGGCACGACGCTGAGGAGCCAGGTTTGAGGGATTTCGTTTCCATCGTCCCGGCACGGCCGGTACAGGCTTGTTTCGCTGGTCTCGCATTATGAAGGGAAGTCGTGAAACCGATTTCGCCTACCAGGCTGTCTATCGATACCTGACAAACCTGATCAATGAGTTGGGCGCTGATCCCCGCGTGCGATTGCCGTCGTTGCGCCAGCTGGCTGAGCGACTGAACGTGTCCATTTCCACTATTCAGTACGCCTATTCCTTGCTGGAAAAGGAGGGCAGGGTCTATTCGGTTGCCAAATCGGGCTATTACGCCTTGCCAGTGCCTTGCGTGACCGCCCTGGGCGACGGTGACGACTTGCTCGAAACCTTGTACGTCAATGCGCGCCGGCCAGGCATGCTGGTGCTCAGCGCCGATGAGCCGGCATCGTTGCAATCGCTCGACAGTCCACTTCTATTGTTGGAGCGCGAGTTGCTGCGTCAGTATCCGCGCACGTCGCAAATGCCTTCGCAACCCTGGGGGGAGCAGGAGCTGCGCATGGCGCTGGCGGCACGCTACACCTCATCGCCGGCCCGCTGCTGGAATGCCGATGATGTGTACATTGGCGCTGACCTGCGCGGGGTCCTGGAAATCCTGATTGCGGTGTTGGCCCTCAAGGGTGATACGGTCCTGGTCGAATCGCCATGTGACTGGACGGTGCTGCGTTTGCTGCAAGCGGCTGACATCAAGGTCATCGAGCTACCACTGCTGGTGGGCGGCGACGTCGATATCGACCAGTTGGAACGGCTGCTGGCGACCGAAACCGTTCGATTGGTAGTGCTTTCTTCAGTCCTGAACATGCCCACGGGCACGCTGAAAAGCGAAGCCAACCGCCAGGCCATCGCCCGGTTGCTGGACCTGCGAGGCTGCTGGGTATTGGAAAACGACAGTTATACCGATCTTGCATTCGAGCCAGGCAATACGCCCTTGCGGGAATTGCTCGACCCAGACCGGCTGATTGTCTATTCCACATTTGAAAAAACCATAGGCCCCGAGGCGCCCTATGGCTACGTGTTGTCAAGGCAACTGACGTTGAAGCTACAGCGATATTTTCTGCTGCGTGCGTTTCGCCTGTCACCGATCCGCCAGAAAGCGATTGCTCGCTTGTATGGAAACGGTCGCATAGACCAACACCTGTTAGTGTTGCGACGCCTGTTGCGCGAAAGCGCCGCCTCGACGACACAACTGATGCGCGATCGGCTGGGGGACTGCCTGCAATGGATCGAGCCCGAAGGTGGAGCGACGGTGTGGGCGCGGTCATCGCGACAAGCGGACTTGCGTGGGGTTTTCCAGCGATTGCTCGCCAGGCGTATTATCATTGCGCCAGGGGAGCTGTTCAGCCTCCAGGGGCTGTATGGGCAGAATCTGCGCTTGACCCATGCATTCAACGGGGTGAGCGATCCAGACGCTGCGTTTTGCGCATTGGCCGACGCACTGAGGCTCGAACAATCATGACCGCAGTGCGATGGATCGAACCCATCGCGTGATGGTCGAACTGTCAGTAAACTGCGTCCATTTTCGAGCCACTCCACTCCGAGGTTTTTTGCATGACAGTCAGTCCATTTGCGGGTAAGCCGGCACCGGCAGAATTGTTGATCGATATCCCGCGACTGGTGACAGCCTATTACACGGGGCGGCCTGATGCCTCGGTTGCAACCCAGCGCGTCGCTTTCGGCACCTCGGGTCATCGGGGCAGTTCATTCGACTTGGGCTTCAATGAATGGCATGTGTTGGCCATCAGCCAGGCGATCTGCCTGTACCGTGAAGCCCAGGGCATCAATGGGCCATTGTTCGTGGGTATCGATACCCATGCGTTGTCGACCCCGGCGGGCGCCAGCGCCTTGGAGGTGCTGGCTGCCAACGGCGTGACCGTGATGATCGCCGAGGGTGATGAATACACACCGACGCCGGCGGTTTCCCATGCCATCCTCTGCTACAACCGTGGCCGTACAACGGGGCTGGCTGACGGCATCGTCATCACGCCGTCCCACAACCCGCCGCAAAGCGGGGGCTATAAATACAACCCGACCAATGGTGGCCCGGCCGATACCCATATCACCAAATGGATCGAAGCCAAGGCCAATGAGCTGCTCGCCAATCAACTGGCCGGCGTCAAGCGTGTCAGCCTTGAGCAGGCGCTCAAGGCTGACACGACCCACCGCCATGACTTCCTCAACACCTACGTCGCAGATCTGGTCAACGTCATCGATTTCGATGCCATTCGCAATGCCGGGCTGCGCCTGGGCGTCGACCCGCTGGGCGGCGCGGGTGTGCGCTACTGGCCGGCCATAGCCGAGCACTACCGCCTGGACCTGGAAGTGGTCAATACTCACGTGGACTCGACTTTCCGCTTCATGACGGTCGACTGGGACGGGCAGATCCGCATGGACCCTTCTTCCAGCCACGCGATGCAAGGCCTGATCGGCCTGAAGGAACGTTTCGACGTGGCGTTCGCCTGCGATCCGGATCATGACCGCCACGGCATCGTGACCCCAAGTGGTGGGCTGTTGGCGCCGAACAACTACCTTGCGGTCGCCATCGATTATCTATTCCAGAACCGCCCGCAATGGCGCGCCGACGCCGCCGTTGGCAAGACCGTTGTCAGCAGCGGCCTGATCGATCGCGTGGCCAAGCGCCTGGGACGGCGCCTCTATGAGGTCCCGGTGGGCTTCAAGTGGTTTGCCGATGGGCTGTTTGACGGTTCCCTGGGTTTCGGCGGCGAAGAAAGCGCCGGCGCCTCGTTCCTGCGCAAGGACGGAGGCGTGTGGAGTACGGATAAGGACGGCCTGATCCCGGCACTGCTGGCTGCGGAAATGACCGCTCGCACCGGCCGTGATCCAAGCCAGGCTTATCGCGGGCTGACCGACGAGTTGGGCGAACCGTTCTCGGTGCGTGTCGACGCCAAGGCCAGCGCCCAGCAAAAAGCATTGCTGAGCAAGCTGTCGCCCGATCAGGTCCAGTCCACCCAGCTGGCCGGGGAACCTATCCAGAACATCCTCAGCCATGCGCCGGGCAACGACCAGGCCATCGGCGGCTTGAAAGTAATGACCGAGAACGGATGGTTCGCTGCGCGTCCATCCGGCACCGAAGACATCTACAAGATCTATGCGGAAAGCTTTGTGAGTGACGAGCACTTGAAACAATTGGTCGTCGAGGCGCAGGCGCTGGTGGATGGCGCCATTTCCGGGCAATAACCGAACGGCCTTTATCGCTCCCACCCGGCATTTGCAGCGATGCAGGTCCGGGTGTGAGGGCACGCTTGCTCGAGAAGCAACACCACTAGACATCGCGATACCAACCTGCCATGCCACTTTCAGTTCATCGCCCAAATCCATGAATTAAAAGCTTTTGGCTGGAATCCGCAGTTAAATCCAGACACCATAGTCGCCATGGTTCTGAGTAGCGGAGTCTTCAGCGTGTCGCAACACCGTCCTGATCTTCCCCCCGATCTTCTGCCCTTGGCCCAGATGCCTTGGTTCAAGCGCCTGGCTGCGCGTTTCTTTGGCCACGGCCTGACACGCTTGCGCGCCCAGCACCGGGCGTCCTGGCTGCACGGCCAGGCCGATGGCTTTCGCAGCGGCCACACTGCCGGGTTCGATTATGGTTTCAGCGAAGGCAAGGCCGAGGGGTTGGAAGAAGGTCGCCAGGTCCTGTTGATCCGCGATTCGCGAAGCACGGACCATCCGGCGCCCAAGGTCGATGATCTTCTGTTCGACGACTGGCGCTTGCCACTGACCGCCGACCTGAAAAAACGCATGAAGGCCGACGTCGCCCGTTTGTTGCCGGCCAATGCGCAGCCCAGCAATGCCCAGTGGAAAATGATTTTCAGCGATACGCCGACGACCTCGGTCATTGCCGGGGCGGGCGCGGGCAAGTCGACGACGCTGGTACTGCGCATCGTGCTGCTCTGCGAGTACCTGGGGTTCGAGCTGGGCTCGATGACAGTCGTGACGTTTACCCGGGAGTCGCGCAAGGATTTCATCGAGAAGCTCATCTCGGTCTTTTCGCTTTGGGGGCGAGCGATCAGTGTAAAAGAGGCACGGGATCTGGTGCGCACCTTCCATTCTCGTATCCTGCCCATGGTTCGCAGTCTGCCGGGGTTCGAACGGCTCCAGGCCTTTGAAACGCTGAGCCACCGTACGGGGCCGGACGACGAGGATGCCCAGGCTAATCCGTTCGATCTACGCATCAACGATGCCCAACGCCAGCAACTCAATGCCTGCTACCACGGGCTTTACCAGCGTGATGAGCGTTTCCGTGAGCTGATCAAATCGCTTTCCCGTCACGCCTTGCAACTCAAGGAGCTGGAGCGCGATCACCCAGACGTACAGAAGCGTATGGCCGTGACCGAGCTGGCGGCCCAGCGCGATGAAGCGCTGTGCGATGCAATCGAAGACCTGTGGTTTCGCGCGGGCGCCTGGCCTATCAAAGGCGTTGAGCCCAAGCGCGAACGATTTGAAATCAACGGATCCAGGTTTTTCTGCCATGGTTACATCCCGGCCCTTGACGCCTGGGTGATGCTGGGGTTCGATCCGCGAGAAAACGCTCAGTTGAGTCGACCCGGGGCCAAGCTGAGCCTGCGGGCCGAATGGGCCGTAAAGCGAACCCTGTTTCAAGCATTCTGTCGTAAGCCATTGATCTGGCTGGATACTTATGAAGAAGCTCGGCGGGTCTTGGCCTCCTTGGCCGGTAACGCCACGGCTGGTCCCGGCTTTGATTACAAGATCCAGGGAGAGTTGGGCTCGGCCCCTTTGCTGGATTGTTTCGTGTCGGCGGCAGGTTTCATCGAGAACCTCGGACTGGATGTGCCGGATGCCGTTGGCAGGCTGTGTTTCTCCCAGGACGACCCGGACCGGCATTTTTTCGAGGCGCTGAGCCGTTTCTGGCGAGCGTTCGAAGACCATCTACTCGACCAGTCTCCGCCGGTAATGACCTATAACCGGATGTTCTCGCTGTTCAGCGAGCATTCCCCGGAAAACTTCAAGCTGCTCGATGACGCGCTGCTAAGGCCCATGTCGCACTTGATGATCGACGAGTTCCAGGACGTTTCGCCACAGATCGTCTCCTGGTTGCGGGCGTCCTTGGGTGAAGTGCGCAAACGCGGGCCCGCCCTGCATGCAGGACGGGGCGCCCAGCGGTCGTCGTTGCTGTGCGTGGGCGATGACTGGCAGTCGATCTACGGATGGCGTGGCAGCTCGCCGAGTTTTTTCATGGATTTCAACAAGCAATTTCCGTCGCCGACCCATACGCGGGTCATGCTCACCGACAACTACCGTAGCCACCAATACATCATCGACGCAGCCGAACACATCGTGCGAGCGGCGCCTTCCATTCCTGGCAAAAAAGCCAAGGCCAGTGGAGAGCCTCGGTCACCCAGCCCAGTCAACGTGTTGGAGCGGGACGATGAAGGCTTGGCGCGGCGGCTCGACGAACATTACCGCAACGGTGATTCAATCTTGATTTTGTATCGAAGAAGTGGCGATAAGTCACTGATTCAAAAGTATATAGAGTCGACAGTTAATGTGGATTCTAGGTTGTCGTATGGCCAGCGACGCTTAAGACAAATGACCTATCACAGTGCCAAGGGCCTCCAGGCGGATGCGGTGTTCCTGGTGGGCGACTGCCAACATTTGACGCGCTCGCCTTACAAGAACCAGATCTATCGCATGGCAGGGCTGGGCCAGCAAGGCGATGCCGAGCCGTATGACTCGGCGCAGCGGGATGAGATCCTGCGTTTGGCATACGTGGGTATTACCCGGGCCATGCAGCACTGCTATTGGTATGTCGACGGCCAGGACAGCCAGGCGGCCAACGCACCGAAGGCTTCGGATCGTATCGGGGTGGGCAAACCGTTTTTCGTTGACCATCGCCGGGCGCGGGGCTGACCTGCCTGGGGAAACCAACACCGACAAAAAAGCCCACATGGATATGTGGGCTTTTTTGTCAGGAGGCGAATCGTCGCAATCCAACCGGCGGAACGAAGGCTTCAAGCTCGGCTTCCACCGCTTCGATAATTCGCTCGACGTCGGGGGCATTCATCACGGTCGCACAGGGGATACCTGCAATTGCGATCATGGTTTCGCCGCTTGCGCGATCAAATAGCCGGGCAACCATACTGCCCGGCGCGTCCATGCTGGCTTCGAAGCCCATGGGATGGAAATGCCAGCGCATCAACTGGCAGGCATTGGGGAACGTTACCTTGCTGAAAGATCCTTTATTCATCTGTAGCCCGCCTTCTTCATCAAGCGCTTCCTTTTGCTCATATCAGGAAGGAAGAGCCCTCATGGCTCTACCAGTGAGAACTAAAAATAGCACCGGAAAATGAACGCCACGTGGATTTTTTCAGTCCGTTTGGCGATTGGTTCAGTTTTTTTGATCTGCATCATGACCTAACCATAAATGTTCAGAACGCCATCATTGTTTGCCGGCGTTGTCCTCGTTCTGTAGAAACCCCTCTGGCACGGGTAATCCAGCGGCAATTAGCCATGCAAGCGCGGTCAATAGAAGGGCGGCGGCAAAGGTGAGATGCAAGCCGTTTGTCACATCCTTTGGGCTTGCCGCGGCGATACCGTTCGTCGGCAACTGGGTGGCGAAAACCGCGCCGAGCACCGATGCGCCAGTAAAGAAGCCGAGATTGCGCGATAGATTAAGCAGACCGGCAACGACGCCGCGGTTGTTATCAGAGACCGGCGCCATGACTGCGGCGTTGTTTGCTGGTTGAAACAGCGCATAGCCAAGGGTGGTTATGGCGATGGAAAAAACATAGCCCGCGATGCCGAGGGCGGGGGAAACCAGGGACAAGAGCAGGGTACCGAGGATCATTGTCGTCAGCCCTGCAAGCCGCATGGGACGTACTCCGAATCGGTCAGCCAGGCGTCCGGCGGGCACACCGGCGAGCGCGGCCACGCAGGGGCCTGCCGCCAGGGCCAGCCCCACGATTGCCGGGGCCAGTCCGAGGGTGATGGACAGGTAGAACGGACCGACCAGCAAAGTCGCCATCATGACCGCCCCGACCAATGTGCTGGACGCCAGGCCCGACACCAGAAGACGATCGCGGAACATTGCCAAGGGGATCAGTGGCGACTCCAGCCGACGTTGGACCTGAATGAACAGGCCGCCACAGATAATCGCCGCGGATAACAGCCCGATGTTCAACCCGCCGAAGCTTGCGCGTCCAAGGGTCATCGCCAGCGCGTAGGTCCCCAGCGTTGCGGTCAGCAGCAGCGTGCCCAAGCCGTCGAAGCGCAAGCGCCCGGCCGTCCGAGGTCGGTGTCCCGTGGGCAGGAAGCGCCAAGCCAGCAGCAGCGTCAGCAGGCCCAGGGGGACGTTGATCAGGAACAGCGCGTGCCAACCAAAACCTGTAATCAACAGGCCACCCAGGGACGGGCCCAGCGCGGTGCCCACCGCCGACAGCGTGGCGAGCAACCCCATGGCGCTGCCGGTCCTGGTTTTTTCCACCGTCTCGCCGACCAGAGCCAACGTCAGTGTCATCATGATCGCCGCTCCCAGGCCTTGCACGGCCCTGGCCGCGATCAACCACGACAATGACGGTGCCAGGCCGCACAGCGCTGACGCGAGGGTGAACAGCGCAATGCCCGCGAGCAACAGCCTGCGTCGGCCTACAAGGTCGCCGAGCCTGCCCAGGCTGACTATCAGTGTGGTGATTGCCAACAGGTAGGCCAGCACGACCCATTGGACTTGCGCGAAAGAGGCTCCGAAAGCCTCGGCCAGCACCGGCAGGCCGACGGTGGCTACGCTGGCGCCCAATGACGCCAGGAGTGTCGACAGTGCGAGGCTGGCCAAGGCCCAGCGCACTGGAATGCGTGACTGTGGCACCGCGATCGGTGGCAAGCGTTGTTCTGCATTGGCTGGCTTCATCATGTCCCCGTTGTGTTTGACGTACTGTCACAACGTTACGTCCAGGCTTAACATGGCGGAAGACGCATGAGTTGCAGGTTATAGCTGCACCAGACGCCATCTATCTCAGCCAAGGGCTCGTCAATGTCCGCGATCGATCTGAATTTACTCGTCACCCTGGACGCGTTGCTGTCTGAAGGCAGCGTCGCCGGTGCGGCCCGGCGGCTGCGCCTCAGCGCCTCGGCCATGAGCCGGGCCCTGGCGCGGTTGCGCGAGGCTACGGGGGATCCACTGTTGGTGCGGGCAGGGCGCGGACTGGTTCCCACGCCCCGGGCCATGGAGTTGCGCGAGCAGGTCAGCCAACTGGTCCAGGACGCCCAGGCGGCCCTGCGCCCCGTGCGGGCCCCGGACCTGCAACGGATCAACCGAACGTTCACCTTGCGCACTCGGCAAGGGTTCGTGGAGAACTTCGCCGTCGACCTGATCAACCACATTGGCGAGCAGGCCCCGGGCGTGCGGCTGCGTTTTGTCGAAAAGACCGACCGGGACAGCACGGCGCTGCGCGAAGGCAGCGTTGACCTGGAGACGGCGGTCGTCGATGAGGACACGCGCCCCGAACTGCGCACCCAGGCGTTGTTTGTCGATCGCATCATCGGCGTGGTCCGGGCAGGGCATCCGCTGAGCCGGAACAAGGTGAGCGTTGATGATTACGCGGCCGGCCGGCACGTCGGTGTCTCCCTGCGCGGCCTCGAGCAAGGCCCGATCGATGAGGCGTTGAGCACCTTGGAGCTATCCCGGGAAATCGTGACTTGCGTACCGGGCTTTTCGACTGCCCTGGGGCTCGCCCGGTCCAGCGACCTGATCGCCAGCGTGCCGGAACGCTACACCACGCGCTTGCGCCTTGGCATGCACAGTTTCCCGCTGCCGGTCGTGGTTCCTGAGTTCACTGTCGCGATGCTCTGGCACCCGCGAATGGACGCCGACCCCGTGCACCGCTGGCTCAGGGGTTGCTTGCGAGAAGTATGCGCGGGAGAAAAGGGGATATAGCGGGGGCTGCCACGCGACCTCCGGACATGGAAGGGGCGTGAGGCCCTCCGGGACAGAGGGCTCGGCTTTCGATCAGTCTTCCTTGCGTATCGTCCCGACCTCATCGGCACGAACCCGGACCTTCCTGCCCGAGATGTCTTCGAACTCGTAGAAGCCATCCGCAGTGCGGGTATTGGGGGTGTCCTCGGTCAAATACTGGGTGCCGTTCTGCAAGGTCACGACGGTCGGTGATGCGCAGCCGGCCAGTGCGAGAAATGCCACCGCGACCAAGGGCAGGCCCGGAAACCTGATGTTCATATCCATAACCTCTATGCAAAGGGATGACGCCCAGTTGATTCGACCGGGCCATCACTGAGTTAACCGCCATTTGTCCCGCTTGTTGTAGGAAAGTTCATCGCCGCCTGAAGGAATTCTCCTTTAAATATAGGAGACCGCTCATCTTTTGCAGTTGCCTGGACCGCGGCTAGCTGATATCTGTACGCATAACCAGTACTTCAAAGCACCGTGGCGCTTCTCCCGTGACAACCAACCCCCTCGACGATCCTTTTTATTACCTGAACAATTTCCAGCGGGTGCTTGCCTGGCTGGCACAACGCTACGCCGGTGTGCTCAGCATCGACGAGCAGCGCTTCATCGAGGCTTTTGCCGAATTACCGCGTCCGTCCCAAGGCCTGCTGGTGCGGATGGTGATGCGCAAGGGGCTGCATTTTCGCCTCGGCAAACTGCGTTATCACGAAATCGGCGACATCGGCGCTGCGGTGCAACCGTTGATCGTATTGGGCTGGGTGCAGGAGCAGGCTGAGTTGAGCCTGACGGAGCTGTTCGAAGTGTTGCTCAAGCCTGAAATCCTGCTCTGCCTGGGCCATGCGATCGAGCAGCCCAAGGCGAAGAAGGCTGACTGGCTGTTGGCGCTGTGCGAACGTTTCAACCAGCCCCAGCCCTTTGGGGTCTGGTGCCCTCAGTTGGAGGATCGGCTGTTCAGTCTTACGGTCATGGCGTTGTGCGACCGCTTGCGCTTGATGTTTTTCGGCAATCTCTACCAGGACTGGTCGGAATTCGTGCTGGCGGACCTGGGCATTTTTTCCTACGAAACGGTTGAGTTCAGCGCCGAGTCCCGGGGACTGCGCAACCGCCAGGACATCGACGCCTGTCTTTTCCTGCATGAGTGCCAGCAATGTTTCGAGGCCGGCGAAGCGCTCGAAACGATCGTTGCCCGGATCAATACGCTGGAACTGGATAACCCTTGGCTGGAGCGACGCCGGGGCAAGTTGTTGTTCCAGATCGGCCAGCACGCTGAGCGTATCGGTGAATTCGCCTCGGCCCTGTGCGTCTATCGCGATTGCAGTTATCCCGGCGCACGGTTGCGGATGATCCGAGTGCTGGAGCGCATCGGTGAACATGCCTTGGCCTTGGAGCTGGGCGAAGCCGCCGCGCAATCGCCACAAAGCGCCGCTGAACGCCAAGCGTTGCTGCGGATCGTGCCGCGGCTGCGGCGCAAACTGGGCGGGCCACCCGTGCCGCGTCCGATTGCGCGGGAAGTCGAGCGGCTGGACTTGCACTTGCCCCGGGTCGATCCGGCATCGTCGGTGGAATATTGCGTCCAGGCCCATTTGCATGACGACGACGCCCCGGTGCATTACGTCGAGAACAGCCTGGTCAATTCGCTGTTCGGCCTGCTGTGCTGGCCGGCGATTTTTGCGCCTTTGCCGGGGTCGTTTTTCCACCCCTTCCAACGCGGTCCGGTGGACCTGCTCAACGAAGACTTTCGTGAGCGGCGCGCCGAGCTGTTCGCGGCGTGTTTCGCGGAACTGGATGACGGTCGCTACCGCGGGACCATCCGCCGTCGCTACGTGGAAAAATACGGGGTTCAATCACCTTTCGTGTTTTGGGGGGCGCTGTCCGAAGCGCTCCTGGACCAGGCGCTCGACTGTTTGCCGGCGGAGCACCTCAAGCACTGGTTCAGTCGCCTGCTATTGGACATCAAGGCCAACCGCGCCGGCATGCCGGACCTGATCCAGTTCTGGCCGCAGCACAAGACCTACCGCATGATCGAAGTCAAAGGTCCTGGCGATCGCCTGCAGGACAATCAACTGCGCTGGCTGGACTTCTGCCATGAACACCAGATGCCGGTCGCCGTCTGTTACGTGCAATGGGCGGAGCAGGGCGCATGACCGAGGTGCCGGGCTACAGCATTGCTGTCCGCGCGCTCTGTGAGTTCACCGCCAAGGCCGGCGACCTCGATTTGCGCTTTACGCCATCGCCCACGGCGCTGGAGGGAATTGTCGGCCACCGGACCGTGGCAGCGCGGCGCAGCGAGGGTTATCAAGCCGAGGTCAGCCTGCAAGGCGACTACCATAGCCTGAGAGTCAAGGGCCGGGCAGACGGCTACGACCCTGCGCGCAATCGTCTCGAAGAAGTTAAGACCTACCGTGGCGACCTGAGCAAACAGCCGGACAACCATCGTCAGTTGCACTGGGCCCAGGCAAAGATCTACGGCTGGCTGATGTGCCAGAAATTGCAGCTGCCGCGCATTGACGTTGCCCTGGTCTATTTCGACATCGTCAGCGAGAGGGAAACCTGCCTGGACCAAACGTTCGAAGCGTCGCAACTCCAGGCGTTCTTCGAGCAGCAGTGTGCACGGTTCCTGGCCTGGGCGGAGCAGGAAATGCGCCACCGCCAGGCCCGCAACCAGGGCGCCCAGGCCCTGGCTTTCCCCCACGCGGGCTTCAGGCCCGGGCAACGTCATATGGCTGAATCGGTGTTCAAGGCCGTCAGCACCGGTCGTTGCCTGATGGCCCAGGCGCCGACGGGTATCGGCAAGACTGTCGGCACGCTGTTCCCGATGCTCAAGGCCTTGGCGCCGCAGCGCCTGGACAAGGTTTTTTTCCTCACTGCGAAAACCCCGGGGCGCAAACTGGCGTTGGACGCCGCCCGGCTGCTCACCGACAGCGCGCCCGCAATGCCGCTGCGGGTGCTGGAGATGATTGCGCGGGACAAGGCCTGCGAACATCCGGACAAAGCCTGCCATGGTGAATCCTGCCCGCTGGCCCGAGGTTTCTATGACCGCCTGCCGCAGGCTCGGGCTGCGGCGAGCCAGGTCACGCTGCTCGATCAAGCCGCGTTGCGTGGCATCGCGCTGGAGCATGATGTCTGCCCGTATTACCTGAGCCAGGAAATGGCCCGCTGGGCCGACGTGGTGGTAGCGGACTACAACTATTATTTCGACTTCAGCGCCTTGCTCTTCGGCCTTGCCCAGGCCAACGGCTGGACGGTCGCGACCCTGGTGGACGAAGCCCACAACCTGGTGGAGCGGGGGCGGCAGATGTACAGCTCGACTCTGGACCAGGCCAACTTGGCGGCCGTCCTCAAGAGCGCACCCGAGGCGCTGAAGAAACCGCTGCAAAAGGTCAATCGCCAATGGAATGCCCTGCACGGGCCGCAGATCGCCGACTACCAGGCTTATGACAAACCCCCGCAAAAGCTGCTCTTGGCGCTGGGATCCTGCGCCACGGCGATGGGCGATTACCTCAACGACCATCCCCAAGGCCTGGACAGCGGCCTGCAGGCGTTCTATTTCGACATCTTGCAGTTCGGGCGCGTGGCGGAGTCATTCGACGAGCACTTCCTGTTCGATATCCATAAGCGCGACGTCGGTCGCCAGCGCAGCCTGTCTACGCTGTGCCTGCGCAACGTGGTCCCGGCCGGTTTCCTGCGGCCCCGGTTCACGGCGTCACGCGCCAGCGTGCTGTTTTCCGCGACCTTGAGCCCTCGGCGGTACTACGCTGATCTGCTGGGGGCACCGACGGACACGGTGTGGATCGATGTCGAATCACCGTTCCAGGCCCAACAATTGGACGTGCAGGTGGTCAGCCGGATTTCCACCCGATTCGCTCGCCGCCAGGCGTCCCTCGAGCCGATCGTTGCGTTGATGGCCCGCCAGTTCGACGAGCGCCCCGGCAATTACCTGGCGTTCTTCAGCAGTTTCGATTATCTGCAACAGGTGGCCGGGTTGTTCGAAGAGCGGCATCCCCACGTTGCGACCTGGACGCAATCGCGCGGCATGGGCGAGGCGCCTCGACAGGCTTTTCTCGATCGGTTCATGGAGCACAGCCAGGGTATCGGTTTCGCCGTGCTGGGCGGGGCGTTCGGCGAAGGCATCGATCTGCCGGGCTCGCGACTGATCGGCGCCTTCATCGCCACCCTGGGCCTCGCGCAATTCAACCCGGTCAATGAACAGATAAAGCAGCGCATGGCGGCGATCTTTGGTGACGGCTACGACTACACCTATCTGTATCCGGGCCTGCAAAAGGTCGTGCAGGCCGCCGGCCGCGTCATCCGCACCCAGCAGGATCGCGGGGTGGTGATGCTGATCGACGATCGTTTTGGCGAGGCCAAGGTGCAGCGATTGCTGCCGCGGTGGTGGTCGATCAAGCAAGAGGCGCTTGGATCCCCCTGCGAACCTGCTGGGTTCCTCCATGGTTCGCAAAGCGACTTATAGCCCTACGAAAATCAGGTTTTTCCTGGCGCGGCAGTTGTTCCATACTCCACCCAAATTCCCATGGATGCCTCGGCCACATGCTTGAGAAGAACCCCAAGACCACCCGTATCGATGAAGAACAGCGCTTTCGCTTGCTGATCGACGCGGTGGTCGACTACGCCATCTACATGACCGATCCGTCGGGCATCATCACCAGTTGGAATTCGGGGGCGCGGCGCTTCAAGGGTTATGAAGAGTCGGAGATCCTGGGCCAGCATTTTTCCCGTTTCTACACCGATCAGGACCGTGCCGCCGGCCTGCCCCAACGGGCGCTGGACACGGCCGTGCGCGAAGGGCGCTTCGAAGGCGAAGGGTGGCGAGTGCGCAAGGACGGCACGCTGTTCTGGTCCCATGTGGTCATCGATCCGATCATCGACGCCCAGAGTGGCGAGCTGCTCGGTTTTGCCAAGATCACCCGTGACCTGACCGATCGCAAGATGGCCGAGGAAACCCTCAAGCAAAGCGAACAGCAATTTCGCCTGCTGGTGCAAAGCGTCACCGACTACGCCATCTACATGCTCGATCCCGATGGGCAGGTGACCAACTGGAACCAGGGAGCCCAGCGCATCAAGGGTTATCTGCCGGCACAAGCCATCGGCCAGCATTTTTCAATGTTCTATACCCCTGAGGACCGCGAAGCCGGCGAGCCACAGCGCGCCCTGCGCATAGCCGCCACTGAGGGGCGTTTCGAAAAGAAGGGCTGGCGCGTGCGCAAGGACGGCACGCGATTCATGGCCCACGTGGTGATCGACGCGATTCGCAGTGATACCGGTACGTTGCTTGGATTTGCCAAGATAACCAGGGACATCACCGATGCCACCCAGGCGCAACAGGCCCTTGAACAGGCGCGCGAGGCGCTGTTCCAATCCCAGAAACTGCATGCCATCGGCCAGCTCACCGGTGGCATCGCCCATGATTTCAACAATCTGCTGACGGTGATCCTCGGCAACCTTGAGATCGTGCGCAAGCGTATCCCCAGCGAACCCAAGCTCACCCAGCTTCTGGACAACGCTACACAGGGCGCGCTGCGCGGCGTGTCGCTGACCCAACGCATGCTCGCGTTTGCCCGTCGGCAGAAGCTCAGCGCCGAGCCGGTGGAACTGTCGGTGCTGGTCGACGGCATCAGTGGTTTGCTGCAAAGCTCCATGGGCCCGTCGATCCACATCCAGACCCAGTTCGCCGAGGCGTTGTCGCCGGTACTGGCCGACGTCAACCAGCTCGAACTGGCGATCCTCAACCTGGCGACGAATGCGCGGGACGCGATGCCCCAGGGCGGCCGGATATTGATTCAGGCGCAGGAACGGCAAGGCAGCGACGCTCCGGCGGCGAGCAAACCACTGGCCACCGGGCGCTACATTTGCCTGACCATCACCGATGAAGGCGAGGGCATGGACGAGGCGACGCTGGCCTCGGCGGTGGACCCTTTCTTCACCACCAAGGGCGTCGGCAAGGGCACAGGCCTGGGGCTGTCCATGGTGCATGGCCTGGCCGAGCAATTGGGTGGCAGGCTGATTCTCAGGAGCGAAAAAGGCGTCGGGACCAGCGCCGAGTTTTGGTTGCCAGTGGCCGATGACTCGGTCAGGGACAAGCCGGCCGTCATCGAGACTGCCGGGGAACACGTCCCAGCACTGACGGTGCTGGTGGTGGACGACGACAGCCTGGTGCTGACCAGCACGCGTCTATTGATCGAAGACCTGGGGCACCGGGTCCATTGCGCGTTGTCGGGCGCCCAGGCGCTGGAGTTGTTCGAGCGCAATGAAGGCATTGATTTGGTAATCACTGACATGGCCATGCCACAGATGGATGGCGCGCAACTGGCAAAACTGCTGCGTGAGCGCCAACCGGCCCTGCCGATCATCCTCGCCACCGGCTACGCCGAGCGCCTGGAAGGGTTTGCCACGCAGTTGCCACGGTTGACCAAGCCGTTCAAGCAGATCGACTTGGTGCAGATCATTGGACAGACGATGAAATAAACCGCTGATCAGGACCCTTGGGTGTTTTTCTTGAAGCCCCGCAGGTTCATTGCGCACAAGCAGAACTGCAGGACGATCAATGCATAGGCATCGGTGTGCAAGCCCCAGATGACCCACAAGATGTTGCTGAGAATAAAACAGCTGAAGCCCGCCACTCGCCGACGGGGCTGGCGCGAGCCGATCAACCAGGCCGCCAGCACCGTGACGGCCATCGCCGGCCATTGCACCCATCCAAGATAATCCACGCGTTTTTCCTCTTGCCATCGATTCCTTAAAGACCCCGGTGAGCGCGTAGCGTTTCGTTGACCTTTGGTCCATCGGCTTGAACTTGCCTCGTGGTGATCCTTTCCAAATGCACCCAACCAAGCCGAGGGACAATTCACGCAATGCCCAGAATCCTGACCCGCCAGACCCCTGAAGAAGACCTGACCGAACACAACGCCAAGCTGTTCGGGTCGCCCAAGGAGCGGCTGGACTTCTATCGTCGGGAAATCCAGTACGAAACCAGCATCCTGGCCAATCGCACCGACGCCTACCTGACCGCCCAGTCCTTCCTGGTGATTGCGTTTGCCTCGTGCATGGCCAACCTGAACCCGGAATGGGGCAAGCTCTTTACGCTGATCGTGCCGCCCTTTTTGGCGCTGCTCGGCTTCCTGAGTTCGCTCAACGCCTGGCCGGGCATTCGCGCCGCTTACGAGATCATCGACCACTGGCACTTCAAGCAAAGTGAATTGCTGCGCAGCGAGCCATTGATGGGCCTGGCCTACGATGAGTCCCCGCTGTTCAGCGAGCAGGAGTCGACGCATAAGGGCTACCGTAAATCGCTCCTGTTTTCGGTGCGCACACCTTGGATCTTCGCGGCGTTCTGGGTGCTCTTGGGGGTCTATTCGGTGTATATCCAAGTGAGCGATCCGGGCGGCTAGGCGCCGGGGTCGTTTTTGCGGCGCTCATACCAGGCCAGGACGGGTTGGGTGGTCACGCCGTGGACCAGGATGCTCAGCGCCACCACGGACAGCGAGAGGTCGACGCACACTTGCGCCATTCCAGGTTGCAAGCCATGGTTCAATGCATAGAACAGATAGAACAGACTGCCGATCCCGCGGATGCCGAACCAGCCGATCAGCAGGCGTTGCGGGTTGTCCAGCAACCGTCCCCAAGGCATCGCCAGCACACTGAGTGGACGAATGAAGGCGAACAGCAGCACGCCAACGACCAAGGCTCGCCAATCCCAATGGCTTGCAAGGACCACGCCCAGCAATGTGACCAGGAAGACTTCCATGGCGCGCTCCACCAGGCTGCCGAACGCCAGCATGTCGCTCATCATCACACCTGCCGCCACTTGACCGTCGTCCAAGGCCTGGGTGTCGCCGTGCACCGCCTGGTGGGGCTCGACCGTCTCGTGGCCGACCACCGGTTGTACCAAGTGCTCGGCTGGGGGCGCGTGTTCGTCGGTGGACTCCACTTCCGCCTGGCGCAACCCCAGGCCAGCGGCGAAAACCGACAGAAAACCGTAGCCTTGGACCGCTTCCGCCGCGACGTAGGCCAAGGCGATCAGCGCCAGGGCCAGGTAGTCATTGGGAGATAAGGTGCTGTCTGCATTCTTGATGCGCAGCGACAAGGTAAGCCTGCCGATGCCGCGCCCCAGCCAATAGCCGACCAGTAAACCCGCCGGCACCGCCCAAAGGACATCGCGCAATGCCCACTCTCCCAGGAAGCCGCCGCCGTCCTCGTTGAGCATGAGCAAGCCAAGGATGACGAAGGGGAATGCCGTGCCGTCGTTGAGTCCGGCTTCACCGGACAGGCCGAACCGCACCCGGTCGTCGTCGCGGGCATCGTTGACCTGCACCAGGGCCGCCAGCACCGGGTCGGTCGGCGCCAGTATCGCGCCGATCAGCATCGACAGGCCCCAACCGAGACCAAACAGATAGTGCAGCACCAGGCAAAGCCCGGCGATCGTCAGGATCATCACCGGTCCGGCGAGCCCATACGCCACGCGCCAGCTACGGTTCTTTAGGGGCAGGCGCAGCTTGAGCCCGCTGACGAACAGCGAAAACACCACGGCGACCTCGGTCAGGTGCTCCATCCACACGGAAGAATCATCCAAGTCGAGCTTTAGCAGCCCCAGCCCCGCCGGCCCGATGGCGACGCCCAGCGCCAGGCACACCGCGGAGGTGGTGACAGGCATCCAGCGCAGGTAGGAGGAGGTCAGGGCCAAGGTCAGCAAGACAGCGCCGAGCACGGCTACCCACACGGTGAAGATCATGATTGCTCCTTGGGTAACGAAACGCCTCGTCTAACGTTCGAGACCCATAGGGAAGCGAGGGTTCCACTGCGTATCGGCGCGCTTCCGTTTATCCGGGCGCTTTTCGATCCAGGGGAATTTTTTGCCGTCCGCAAGGCTCTGCAAAGGAAGAGACGTGCCGATTCGAGCGTCCAGCCAAGAACCCAAGAGGCCTTTATGACTGCGCTGACACCCCTCCAATCCAGGCCTGCCACCGCGCAGCCATTCGCGACCGCTGGCAGCATTCGTCAATCTTACGAACAGCTGCTGCAGGGCACCGACGATGCCGAAAAACAAGCGGCCGCCCAAGCCTTCCTGCAACCTTGCCTTGAACAAGCCAGCACATTGCCCCAGGAGATGCCAGACGACCCCAGCGCCTTGCTGGCTTGGGTAGAACAGCACAGCGCCGGCGTGGCCCGGCAATATGCCGATTATCTGGAGCGACGCAAAAACGGCGGCTGCCGGGAGTTTTTCCAGACCAAGGCCCATGCCCTGTATTTTATCCAGGCCGTGGCCCCGACCAAGCTCGTGGACGGCGCCTGGTTGTATGGCGTGCTCAAGCACTGGCATGACCATCGCTTCGAAGGGCTGCTGTGCACCTACCTGGAAGAGCTTGGGGATGGCGTTCCCGCGCAGAATCACGTCGTGCTCTACCGCAAGCTCCTGGCTGAACATGGCTTGCAGGACATGCCTGACATCGATGATGAACGCTACCTGCAAGGCGCGGTTCAGTTGGCGTTGGGCTATGCCGGCGACGAATACCTGCCCGAGGTCATCGGCTACAACCTGGGCTATGAACAACTGCCCCTGCATTTGCTGATCAGCGCCTATGAGCTGAGCGAACTCGACATCGACCCGTATTACTTCACCCTCCACGTGACAATCGACAACGCCAGCACCGGCCACGCCCACAAAGCCGTGCAAGCGTTGCAACAACTGATGCCGATGGAGGCCGACCGCGAAGCCTTCTGGCACCGCGTCACCCTCGGCTATCGGCTGAATGACCTGGGGCAGGGCAGCCGGGCGATCATCGAGTCGTTCGACCTTGAGCGCGAAGTGCTGGACATGCTCGAGCGCAAGCGCCCGTTTGGCCAGCACATGCATTCCGACTACTGCAAATTCGAAGGTAAGACCGTCAACCAGTGGCTGGCGGAACCGGGGCAACTGGAAGGTTTCCTCAAGGCCATGCAAGGCAAAGGCTGGATCCGACGCCATGAAGATCCGCAGAACAGCCGTTTCTGGACCCTGATCGAAGGCGCGGGCGCAGCCATGTTCGGGGTCTTCAGCCCTTATGAAAAACAGTTGCTGCACGATTGGATTGCTGGCGACTGGCTGGATCAGCGTGGCCGCCCCGGCGCACGACGAAACCATGGCGCGGCGCATGAACCGCCGGCGCCGGCCCAGGATCCGGACGTGCAGAATCTGCAGCAAACGCTGCGGGGCAAGGCGCCCGACGAGCAGATGCAGATCCTGAGGCCCTGGCTCTCGGCCCGCTGCCACAGCCATCCGGCCGGGTTGCTGGCGACCCGCCGGTTCATCGAACTCAAATCCGCCCTTCGCTAGGAGCTTTGCATGAATCAGGAAGATCGCCTGTCCGAACCCGACCTGGCGCTGCTGCAACTGGGTCGCCGCCTGCACGCCGACGGTTACCGTTTCATCACCCCGACGCCGCTGACCCACGAGCGGGTCAATCAGCGCCCCGGTAACGAGCGCTCCAAGACCCTGCGGGATGTGTTCGGTTGGTCGCGGCCTTTCGCGCCGGGCCTGATTTCCGCCGACGAGCAGCGCCAATTGCAGGAGGCTGAAGTGCTGGAAGAGCGCGATGGCCTGCTGCGCAGCCGCGTGCGTTGGTCGAGCCTGGACGGCATGCTGTTTGCCCACTCGCAATTCCCGACCCAGGCCAATGACGCGGTGTTCTTCGGCCCGGACAGCTACCGTTTTGCGCATCTGATCCATACCCATCTGCAACAGAACTTCACCGCCGTGCATCGCGCCGTGGACATCGGCTGTGGCGCGGGTGTCGGGGCGATGGTCATTGCCCGTGCCCGACGCGAGGCCCAGGTGCTGGCCGTCGACATCAATCCCTTGGCGCTGCGCCTGTGTGCCGTCAACGCGGCGCTGGCCGAGGTTGCCAACGTCGAGGTCGCCCGCAGCGATGTGCTCCGGGACGTCGAGGGCGAGTTCGACTTGATCGTCGCCAATCCACCGTACATGGCCGACCCCGCCGAGCGCGCCTATCGCCATGGCGGTGGAACGCTGGGCGCCGGGTTGTCGCTGCGGATCGTCGAACAGGCGTTGCCCCGGCTCACGCCTGGCGGCTCGCTGGTGCTTTATACCGGCGTGGCGATGGTCGATGGTCGTGACCCGTTCCTGGAGGCCCTGGGCCCGTGGCGCGATTCGCCGCAGTTCGGCTGGACCTACAGGGAATTGGACCCGGACGTGTTTGGCGAGGAGCTGCTCACACCGGGTTATCAGGACGTGGAAAGGATCGCCGTGGTGGCGTTGGTTGTCACCCGCACGGGTGCGGGTATCGGAGGGAACATCGATGAACAGGCGTCTGAAGTTCGGCATTGAAGAGGAATATTTCATCACCGACCTGCAAACCCGCCGCATGCCCGACCAGCCGTCCGCGGCGGCCGTTGCGGCATGCCGGGAGGAGTTGGGCAAGCATTTCGCCCATGAAATGTTCCAGAGCCAGGTAGAAATGGCTTCGCCCATTTTCCGCAGCCTGGCCGAAGCAGGCGATTACCTGGCGAAAGTGCGTACCGGCCTGACCCAGCGCCTGGCGCCCCATGGCCTGGGATTGCTGAGCGCCGGATCCCATCCGATGGCGACCGTCGGCTTGCAGCCCACCGACGAGTTGCACTTCCAGCAACTGTTCGACGATTACCAGCGCGTAGCGCGCCGCAGCGTCCTGTCGGGCCTGCACGTACACGTAGAAGTGCCGGGCGATCATGACCGGGTCAAGGTGATGAATGAGGTGTTGCCCTGGCTGCCGATGCTGTTGGCGCTGAGTGCGTCTTCGCCGTTCTGGAATGGCGCCTACAGCGGCTTCAGCAGTTATCGGCAAGTGGCCTGCGATGAGTGGCCGCGCATGGGCGTGCCCGAATTCTTCGAGGACGAAGCGGCGTTCGACGGTTACGTCAACATGCTCACGCGCACCGGGTCGATCCGCCAGCCCAGCGATTGCTGGTGGGTGGTGCGGCCTTCGTCGCGTTACCCGACCCTGGAATTGCGCATCTGTGATGCCTGCCCACGGATTGAAGATGTGCTGTGCCTCGTATCGCTATTCCGGCTGATGATTGCCCACGCCATCGCCCAGCCCAAGGCGGGCGCCAACTACAGCTTGATGTCCCACTGGATCCTCAAGGAAAACCGCTACCGGGCCAAACGCCACGGCATCCTCGCCGAGTTCATCGTCGAGGGCCAGGAGCAACCGATGCTGATTGGCGAGTTGCTGAACCTGGCTGAACAGACCTTCGGCGACACCGCAACGGCGCTGGGTGCGCAGGACGTGTTCAAACAAGCGCGCCGGATCATCCAGGAGGGTACCAGCGCCGATCGGCAAGTGCTCCTCTACGAACAAGGGCTGCTGCTGGGCGACACGACCGACGAGGCACTGGGCCGGGTCGTCGACCAGCTGCTATCGGAAACCGCCGGGATGCCCGTCGCGGATCCGACCCTCGCGCAAGTGGCAGGTGGCCCATGACCAGCAAGACCCTCGACGACTACAACCGCATGCGCGACTTCGCCGCCACTCCCGAGCCGGCGGCGAAGCGTTCACGCAAATCGGCGAAAACCGCCCATGCGCTGCAGTACTGCATCCAGAAGCACGACGCCACGCGGCTGCATTACGATTTTCGCCTGGAACTGGATGGCGCATTGAAAAGCTGGGCGGTGCCCAAGGGACCGTCCCTGGACCCGAAGGTCAAGCGCCTGGCGGTGCATGTTGAAGATCATCCGCTCGATTACGCCTCCTTCGAGGGCAGTATTCCCGAGGGGCATTACGGCGCCGGCGACGTCATCGTCTGGGACCGGGGCGTGTGGATTCCCCAGGGTGACGTACACGAAGCCTACGAAAAGGGCCGGCTCAAATTCGAATTGCGCGGGGAAAAGCTCGCGGGCCTATGGAACCTGGTGCGCACCCATATGCCGGGCAAGCAGGAGCAATGGTTCCTGATCAAGCATCAGGACGACGCTGCCCGCCCGGAAAGCGACTACGACGTGGTGCAGGCCGAGCCCGACAGCGTGCTCAGCGACCGCACCATTGTGCCCAAGCGCCGGGGCAAGGCGGCTGCAGCCAAACCCGTCAAGCAGCCGGACGAACCTGCCAAACCGAAGTCGACGAAAAAAACCGGACAGACAACCCTCAGCGGCGCCGTCGCCGGCCCGCTGCCTGAAACCCTGAAGCCGGAACTGGCGACCCTGGTGGAAAGCGCACCCGATGGCGACTGGCTCTATGAAATCAAGTTTGACGGCTACCGGGTCATGGCACGTATCGACAATGGCGACGTGCGCTTGATCACCCGCAACGGCCATGACTGGACGCATAAACTGCCGAAACAGGCCGAGGCGCTGGCGGGGCTGGGGTTGGAGTCTGCCTGGCTCGACGGCGAGATGGTCGTCGCCAATGAGCAAGGCGTGCCGGATTTCCAGGCCCTGCAAAACGCTTTCGACGTCGGCAGCAGCGGCAAGATCGCCTATTACCTGTTCGACCTGCCGTACCTCAACGGTATGGACCTGCGCAAAGTGCCGGTGGAAGAACGCCGGGCCGCGTTGGCCGCGGTCCTTGAACCCAATGAAGACCCACTGCTGCGTTTCTCCGATTCCTTCGAAGAAACCCCCGAAGCGCTGCTCAACAGCGCTTGCCAGATGCGCATGGAAGGGTTGATCGGCAAGCGCCAGGGCAGCGCCTATGTCTCCCGACGCAGTAGCGATTGGATCAAGCTCAAGTGCAAGAATCGTCAGGAATTCGTGGTGGTCGGCTACAGCGACCCGAAGGGCGCTCGCAGCGCGTTCGGCGCCCTGTTGCTGGGTTTGCATGATGTCGACAGCGGCGAGTTGCGCTATGCCGGCAAGGTCGGCACCGGATTCAACGAAACCACGCTCAAGAGCATCTACCAGCAACTGTTGCCCCTCGAAACCAAAAAAGCCGCCGTGGTCAATCCGCCCACCGGCTACGACGCCAAGGGCGTGCATTGGCTCAAGCCGCAGTTGCTGGCGGAAGTGGCGTTTGCCGAAATGACCAAGGAAGGCTCGGTACGCCATGCGGTGTTCCATGGCTTGCGCAACGACAAGCCCGCCAAGGCGATCACCCAGGAACTGCCCAAGACCGTGAAAAAGACCGCGGCCAAGGACGATGCCAAACCGGCGGCGGCCAAGCCAAAGTCGCGAGCCAAGCCCAAGACCACGCAGTCGCCAACCTTGGACGGCAAGGTCCGCATCACCCATCCGGATCGGATCATCGACGCGAGCAGCGGCACGACAAAAATGCAATTGGCCGAGTACTACGCCAGCGTGGCCGATTTCATTCTGCCGGAGCTGGCCGACCGTCCGGTGGCGCTGGTTCGGGCGCCGGACGGTATCGCCGGGGAGTTGTTCTTCCAGAAGAACCCCGAGCGCCTGGCCATTCCCGGCATCGTCAGCCTGGACAAGGACTTGACCGGGCAACCGGTGATGATCATCAACAACGCCGAGGCGCTGATCGGCGCGGTACAGATGAGCACCGTGGAGCTGCACACCTGGAACGGCACTTCAGTCGACCTGAACAAGCCCGATCGCTTCGTCCTCGATCTTGACCCGGACCCGGCGCTACCGTGGAAAAGCATGGTGGAAGCCACGCAATTGACCCTGTCGGTGCTGGATGAGCTGGGCCTGAAGGCGTTTCTCAAGACCAGCGGCGGCAAGGGCATCCACATCGTCGTGCCGATTACCCGCAAGTTGGGCTGGGACGAGGTGAAGGGCTTCAGCCATGCCATCGTCAGCCACATGGCCAAACTGTTGCCGGATCGCTTCTCGGCGGTTTCAGGGCCAAAAAACCGGGTAGGGCGGATCTTCATCGACTACCTGCGCAATGGTCTCGGCGCCACTACGATCTGTGCCTACGCCGCACGCACTCGCGAAGGGTTGCCGGTGTCAGTGCCGATCTACCGCGAAGAAGTGGCCGAGCTCAAGGGCGCGAACCTGTGGAACGTGCACAACGTCCATGAGCGTCTGGCGGAGGTGGGGCATGAGCCTTGGGCGGACTTGCGCAAGACGCGCCAGAGCATCACCGCAGAGATGCGGCGGCGGATTGGGATGAAGAAGACCGGCAAATAGTATTTTCGCCGTACCGCTTCGGTGGACAGCAAATCATCTACTCGCTGAAGCGGACCCGCTTTTGTGGCGAGGGAGCAAGCTCCCTCGCCACAAAAGCAATTCTAGCCAGTCCAGGGCTAGTAAACCTGCGAACGCCGCAACTGCTCGATCGTTTCAATCAACTCGTCATAAGACACCGGCTTGCCGATGTGCTGGTCGAAGCCCGATTGTTGCGATTTATGCAGGTCGATGGACGCGCCGTAGCCGGTCAGGGCGATGGCCGGGATGTGTTTGATGTGGGGCAGCTCGCGCAGCGCTCGCATCAGCTCATGGCCATTCATCACCGGCATGCCCAGGTCGGAAATCACCACGTCGAAACGGGCGTCCTTGGCAGCCTCCAGGGCTTGCAGCGGCTGATCGAAGGCGACCACGTTGGCGTCTTCCATCTCCAACAGCAGCTTGAGGGTGTCGAGTACGTCAGGCGAGTCGTCCACCAGCAGGATCGTCAGCCCGCTCAGGCGTCCGGACTGCTCGTCGCAGGACTGAGGTTTAGGCTCGATCGTGGCATTGCTCAGGGGCAGGCGAATGGTGAAGGTACACCCCTTGCCCAACCCTTCGGACTTGACCTCCACACTGCCGCCGTGGGCTTCGGTCAATTGCCGGACCAGTGACAGGCCGATCCCCAGACCTTCGCGCTGGTGGGTGGCGTGCTGGGTCTCGGCCTGGCCGAACAGGTCGAACACTTCGTTCAGGTGCTCCGCCGCGATACCCACGCCAGAATCCTTTACGTCCAGGCGCGCCATATGGTCGTCATGGCTGGCGACCAGTTGCACTCGACCACCACTCGGGGTGAATTTCAGCGCGTTGTTCACCAGATTCCAGATGATCTGCTCCAGCCGGGTCGGGTCGACGTTGACGATCAGCTCGCCACTGGAGCCTTCAGGCAGCTCCAGGGTGACCTTGTTCGGGTGATTGTCGTTGATCACCACGGTGTAGATGTCTTGCAGCACCCGCGCCAGATCGACCGGCTGGCGCTTGAGCTTGAGCTTGCCGGTGCGGACACGGGCCACGTCCAGCAGGTCGTCGATGATGCGCGCCTGGCTGGTGACCGCGTCGCAGATGGTATTGACGGCCCGGGCCGCCGCGGTGACGGTCTTGGTCACCGGCAGGCGCCGCAGCAGCTCGGCGTTGAGCTGGATCAGGTTCAACGGGTGCTTGAGCTCGTGGGACATGACGGCGAAAAACTCATCCTTCAAATGGCTGGAGTTCTGGGTTTCCATCAGTCGCTGGGTTTGTTCCTCGTGCAGGCGCTTGTGGCCGGTGAGGTCACGGGCGATCTTCACGTAGCCCTGCAAATAGTCGCCACTGAGCAGCGTGACTTCGCCGCTGCAGAAAAAGCGGCTGCCGTCCTTGCGCTGGTGCCAGCGCTCGTCTTCGCAACGGCCCTTGGCCCGAGCGGTGCTCAGTTCCGTTTCGGGGACGCCGGTGGCACGGTCTTCCGGCGTGAACACGAAATCGTAATAACTGCCTTCGGCTTCGCCCTTGGTATGACCGAAGATCAGCTCCGCCCCGGTGTTCCAACTGGTGATCACGCCGTGCTCGTCCAGCAGGATAATCGCGTAGTCGCGGGTGCTTTCAGCCACCAGGCGCATGCGCTCCTCACCCAAACGCAGCTCCTCTTCGGCGGCCCGACGCTTAGTGATGTCGATGAACGTCAGCACTGTGCCGTCGATATGGTCTTCGCTGGAGCGGTACGGCAGCAGCCGGGCGATGTACCAGCGCGCATCGCTGCTGCTGACTTCGCGCTCGATCATGTTCAGGGACTCGAACACTTGGGTCGCGTCCGCCGCCATGTCCGGATAGTCCAGGCGATGGGTGATGTCCAGCAGCGAGCGCCCGGTGTCCACCGGAAGCATGCTGAAAATGTCGGTGGCCCGAGGCGTGAACCATTTGATGCGCATGCTGCGGTCGATGAACACCGTGGCGATGTCGGTGGAGGCGATCAGGTTGGTCAGGTAATCGTTGATCTTGTCGGTTTCTTCAACCTTGGTCTTGAGCTCGTAGTTGACCGTCAGCAATTCTTCGTTGATCGATTGCAGCTCTTCCTTGCTGGTCTCCAGCTCCTCGGTGGCGGAGCGCAGTTCCTCGTTGATGGCCTGCATTTCCTCGTTGGAAGCCTTGAGCTCCTCGCTGGAGACTTCGGCCTGCTCGATGGTGTCTTGCAGGTGCGACTTGGTGCGCTGGAGTTCGCGTTCCAGGTTGGCGAGCACCTGGTTTTCGGTCTGGCTGGTGATAGCGGCAACCTGCTGGCTGGGGTCGACTTCTTCCTCTTCGAACACGACGAGCACAAAGTCACCATCGGATTGTTCGTCGCGATACGGCTGGACCAGCAGGTCCACCAGGAAACGCCGGCCATCGCGCTCCATATTGACCTGGCGCGACTTGACTGGCTGCCCATTCTGGTTGACCTGGAACAACGCGGTGCGGATTTCCAGGCGCAGTTGCGGATTGATCAGCGTCAGCAGGTTGCGCGACATCTCGCCGCCGACATGGCGCAAGAAGCGACCCGCACTTTCGATCATGTGCAGGATGTCGCCGTTGGTGTCGATAATCATGCTCGGTGGCGCGGCCTGCTCGATGGCGCGCAGGTGGATATCGGAGAACGAGACCTTGCGCGGCACGACGATCTGCGGCGCGGCCAGCGCGGAGGTGCTGCGCACGTAGCCGCCACGGGGCATGGTCGGGGTGCGGCGGCTGCTGGCGGTGCCGTACTTGGCTCGGAAGATCCGGTTGCGCTTGTCCACTGGGCTGAACAGTTCATGGCAAGCATCCGCCGACTCCGAGGAACCGAGGAACAGATAGCCGCCCGGTCGCAGGGCAAAGTGGAACATCTGCAGGATTTCGCGCTGCACTTCGCGGTCGAGGTAGATCAGCAGGTTGCGGCAGACGATCAGGCCAATCTGCGAGAAAGGCGGGTCCGACAGCAGGCTGTGCTTGGCGAACAGCACCCGTTCGCGAATTTCCTTGCGAACCCTGAAACTGGCGCCTTCCTTCAAGAAGTACTGACGCAGGCGGGTGGGGGGAACGTCGGTGATGATCGCTTCCGGATAGGCGCCGCCGCGACCCACAGTAATCGCCCGCTCATCGATATCAGTGGCGAATATCTGCAACTTGGCGCTGCTGGCGTCGTGTTGCAGCTGGTCGCTGAGCAACATCGCCAGGGTGTAGGCTTCTTCGCCGGTCGAGCAGCCGGCCGACCAGACGCGGATTTCCTCCGGGGGCACGCTGCCCGGTTCCACCGGCTTGAGCAGGTTGGGCAGGACGTCTCGCTCCAGCGCTTCGAAGGCCTCGCGATCGCGGAAGAAGTTGGTCACTCCGATCAGCAGGTCGCCGAGCAGTGCCTTGGTTTCTTCCGGGTGGTTTTGCAGGTAGCTGTAGTAGGCGCCCAGGTCCGGTTGGGTGGTGACTTGCATGCGCCGTTCGATGCGACGCAGCACGGTGGCACGCTTGTAATGCTTGAAGTCATGGCCGGTACCGGCCCGCAGCTGCACCAGGATGTCGTGCAACGATTGCTCGGCGGCGACGGCTTCGCGTTCCGACGCCGGTGGCTGGGTTTTTATCTCCGGATCATTGGCCGTCGGCAGGCGGATCGTCTGGGAGTTGCGCCAGAGCTCCAGGAGCTTTTGCGGCATCTCGACGACCGGGAGCACCAGGTCGACCATCTGGGTGTCGATGGCGGCTTGGGGCATGCCGTCGAACTCCGCGTCCTGGGGCGATTGGGCGATGGTCACGCCACCTTGTTCCTTGATGCGCGACAGGCCCACCGCGCCGTCGGAGCCGGTGCCGGACAGCACCAGGCAGAACGCGCGGTCCTTGTGCACATCGGCCAGGTCACGGAAAAACAGGTCAATCGCCACGTGTCCGCCCTGGCGCGGCTCGGCCGGGGAAACCTTCAGGTAACCGTCGTTCATCGACAACTGATGGGCAGGGGAAATCACATAGACACGGTTCTTCTGGATCGGCACCGCCTCGGTCACCTGCAACACAGGCATCTTGGTGGATTCCTGGATGATCTTGTCGGCGATGCTCTGATGATCCGGCGCCAGGTGGAGAACGATCACGAACGCCATGCCGTTGTCCTTGGGCATGTGTTCGAAAAACTGCTTGATGGCCTGTAGCCCACCCGCGGAAGCGCCGATTCCGACCACGGCGAAATCCAGGGTGCTGGGGCTCAGCTCTCGTCGCTGTGGCACGTTGGGAGAGCGTTTGCTTGAAGATGGCATATAAATTTGGCCTTAAGGGGCGGCGGGGCGGTCCAGCGCTGCCGACTCGATTCTGGATGCAAAAAGTCGCAGGATAGTCGGGTTACGCGAAGATTGCGAAAACTCACGCTTCGCTACGCCGCCGCCCCCCACATTGTGTACCTTCAAAAGCCATTCAGCCTACCGGAACCCGCAGATATTCCGGCTGCAAATAGTTGAACCACAGCAGGATCATCTCCACCAGGATCGTGACCAGCACCAGCAAGCCGACGCCCCAGACACTGGCCGAATACAGCAGGCCCTGTTCCTTCTTCAAACCCATGAACTTGGGCAGGCCGACGAACAGCAGGAACGTCGAGTAGGCCGAAGCGGCCAGCAGGACCGCCACCGCCAGCCAGCGGCTCGGATACACGCCGAAGATCCCGGCCAGGAAGTACGGGGTAGCGGTGTAGGCGGCGAAACCGATGCACTGGTTGACCGTCGGTCTTGCCTCGAAGGTGCGCGACATCCAACGGATGAACAATCCCATCAGCGACACACCCACCACGATGGTCACGTATAGCAAGACGCACAGCTGCAGCGCACTGGCGTGACTGAGTCGCACGGTTTCGTTTTCGGCCAGGCTCCAACCGGTCCAGGTGGTGCCGATGAACAGGCACACCGCCGGGATCAACGCGAGCAACAGCAAATGCGCCAGGTAATGGTGGGGATGAGCCTGCTCTTGCTCGCGAATGTCCCCCCAGGCGAATTCAGGATGGGTGAACAGTTTGACGAAAAGCACGGACATGACGACCTCCTGATCAGGACAGCCTCTGCATGAGGCTCATACCGTTATGAGGTACAGGATTGGCCAGGGGTTTCATTTATTTGGCCACTCATGGGCGCGGCGCGATAAAGGGAATGATTCGAAACGGCCGGGGTCAACCCATCAGCATCCATGAAGGACTGTATGCCATGACTGTTGCCCATTCCCTGATCGAGTACATGCGCGAACATGACTTGCGCCTGACCACCGCTGAGTCCTGCACCGCCGGGCTGATCGTCACGCTGCTGGCAGAAGTGCCGGGCAGCGGTTCGCTGATCGAAAGCGGTTATGTGGTGTATTCCCCCGAAGCCAAGCAGCGGCTGCTCGGGGTCAAGCCACGAACCATCGAGACCTTCAACCTGACCAGCCGCGAGGTTGCCGAGGAAATGGCCCTCGGCGCCCTGCGCGACGCCAACGCCAACGTCGCGGTGGCCACCACCGGTCTGCTCGGGCCGGACGACAAGGACGGTATTCCCGCTGGCACCGTGTGTTTTGCCTGGGCGTTCGAGGTGGACGGGCAACGTGCGCTGTTCAGTCGCCGGGAACGGTTCTTTGGCGATCGTTCCCAGGTGCAACGGCTGTCCAGTGAGTACGCCTTGGGGCAAATACCGAGCTACCACCAGCGCGCTTTGGCGGGTGACCGTCGATAGGGAGAACCGTCATGACCGAACATTGCGAGCAGGACGACCATCGCAGCCGCGAGTACCCGGTGCGTGAGGACATGGTGTTCCAACACAAGGTCTGGCGTTTCGAACGGGTGGGTTGGTACGTGTTGGTGCTGCTGGTGATCCTGACCTTGCTCGGGCTGTTTTCCCGAGGCCCGTTGAGCAGCCGTCAAATACACAGCGCCGACGGCAGCATTGGCGTGGAGTACGAGAAGTTCCACCGCAACGGCTCGACCAACCCGCTGATCGTTCGCTTGAAAGGCGCACCCAATGCGGTGCTGGAAGTCGAGCTCGGCGGTGACTGGCTGGAAGGGTTCGACGTGCAGAGCGTGCAACCGCAACCCATGCGCTCGTCCGCCGCGGGGCCGGGCATGAAGCTCTGGCTCCAGGCCGATGGCCAAGGTGAGGCGAACCTGCACCTGTCATTGCTCGGCGAAGGCCTTGGCACCTTTCACAGCCGCATCGCCACGCCCAATGGCGCCGTGGTTACGTTCAGTCAATTCATCTTTCCTTAGGTGACGTATGGATTCGGTATTGCGAGCCGCCGCGATGTACGCGGTGTTGATGGTGCTGTTCAAGATCGCCGGGCGCCGTTCGCTGGCGGAGATCACCACCTTCGATTTCGTGTTGTTGATGATCATTGGCGAGGCGACCCAGCAGGCGCTGCTGGGGGATGACTTTTCAATGACCAACGCATTCATGGTCATCGTCACGCTGATTGCCATCGACATCGGTTTTTCGTTGCTCAAGCTGCGCTCCGATTGGGTGTCCCGGCTGATCGACGGCGGCCCGACCGTCATTGTCGAAGATGGGCGTATCTTGGAGGGGCGCATGCGCCACGCGAGGCTGATCGAGGCGGACATCATGGAAGCGGCTCGATCGAGCCAGGGCATCGAGACCCTGGACCAGATCAAGTTTGCGATCATCGAGCGCAATGGGAAGATTTCGGTGATTGCCAAGGAGTGATCCGAAGGACGTTTCTGTGGCGAGGGAGCTTGCTCCCGCTGGGGTGCGCAGCGCCCCTGAAATTTTTGCGGCCGCTGCGCAACCGAGCGGGAGCAAGCTCCCTCGCCACGGGATATGTGCGTGTGCCTACAGAATCGGCTTGCCCCCCGTCACCGCATACCGCGAGCCGGAAATGTAGCTGGACTCATCCGACGCCAGCAGCACGAAGATCGGCGCCACTTCCACCGGCTGGCCGGGACGGCCCAGTGGCGTCTGGGAACCGAAATTCTGTACTTCTTCCTCGGGCATGGTGGCGACGATCAGCGGCGTCCAGATCGGCCCTGGCGCGACGCTGTTCACGCGGATGCCCTTGGGCCCGAGCATCTGCGCCAGACCGCCGGTGAAGTTGGCAATGGCGCCCTTGGTCGTGGCATAGGCCAGCAGCGTTGGCTTGGGCATGTCGGAGTTGACCGAGGTGGTGTTGATGATCGAACCACCGACCTTCATGTGCGGCACCGCGGCCTGGCAGATCCTGAACATCGCCGTGATGTTGATATCGAAGGTGCGCACCCATTCCTCGTCGGGGATTTCTTCCAGGCTTTCATGAGTCATCTGGAACGCGGCATTGTTGACGAGGACGTCGATCCGCCCGAAGCGCGCGACGGTGTCGTCGACGACCTTGCGGCACTGGCCCTTATCGGCGAGGTCACCCGGTAGCAACAGGCATTGGCGCCCAGCTTCTTCGACCCAACGAGCGGTTTCCTTGGCGTCGTCATGCTCGTTCAGGTAAGAGATCGCCACGTCCGCGCCTTCACGGGCGAAGGCAATCGCCACGGCACGCCCGATGCCGCTGTCGGCACCGGTAATCAGCGCGATCTTGTTCGCCAGGCGTCCGGAGCCTTTATAGCTTTGTTCGCCGCAGTCCGGGTAAGGGTCCATTTTCTGTTGGCTGCCCGGTACGGGTTGTTGTTGCTTGGGGAAGGGCGGGGTTGGGTAATTGGCCATAATCGTTCTCCATGGCGAGTGGTTGCGATGGAGGGTGGACTTCGGGCTTTCCGGCAGAGTTCGGTTGGATTTGTGCGTGGGCCGATAAGCGTGATTGGCAGCGGTTCGCCGACTGTTCATCCGTTCGGATGAACATGGGTGAGCCCGAATAATCCAATGCAGTAAGGCTAAAACAGGAGAAGAGCATGTTCAGTCACATACAGATTGGCGCGCGGGACCTGCCGAAAATGGTCGCGTTTTATGATGCTGTACTTGGCTGCCTGGGCCTGGTGCGCATGGAGAGCGAGGATGACTCCGGGCCACCGGGGGAGGGTTGGCATCAGCCCGGCAAGCATTGGCCGCAGGTGTTCGTCCAGGTGCCCATCAACGGGCTTCCGGCGACGTGGGGCAATGGCATGCAAGTCAGTTTCGCTGCTGAATCACAGGAAGCGGTACGCAACGCCTGGCAGACGGCACTCGACATGGGCGGTTTCGACGAAGGCGCGCCGGGCCCGAGGCCACAATATTCGAAGGACTATTACGGCGCCTATTGCCGGGATCCGGAAGGAAATAAATTGTGCTTTGTGCATACGCCCGACATGCACGACTGACACAAAACGCTGAGGACTGCTCTAGCGGCGAGGGAGCAAGCTCCTTCGCCACGGAGAATCCAGTCAGTTTCTGGCTGTCAGGCTACGCTCCATCCGCGCAATCCCTTCCTCGAGCAACGCCCGTGGACAGCCGAAGTTCAACCGCACGAATTGCCCTGCGTCGTCACCGAAATCCGATCCGGCGCTCAAGCCGACCTTGGCTTCCTTCAGGAAAAACGCCTGCGGGTCGTCAAGCCCCAGCCCAGCGCAATCCAGCCACGCCAGGTAGGTGCCCTGGGGTACGGTCATGGTGACGCCCGGCAGGCGGGTTTTGACCGCCTCGACCAGATAATCGCGGTTGGCTTGCAGATAACGCTTCAAAGCCTCCAGCCAGGGGCCTGCTTCGCTGTAGGCGGCACGAGTGGCCTCGAGGCCCAGGGCGTTGACGCTGTCGACCATGCCGGCCCTGGCGCTGTTGACCCGTTCGCGCAGCTTGGCGTTCTGGATGATCGCGAAGGAGGTTTTCAGACCGGCGATGTTATAAGCCTTGCTGGCGGACATCAGCGTGATGGTGCGATCGGCAATCTCCGCGCCCAGGGTGGCGGTGGGGATGTGCTTGCGGTCGTCGAAGCACAGCTCGGCATGGATTTCGTCGGAGATGATCCAGGCGTCCTGCTCGACGCAAATGTCGGCCACGGCCTTGAGTTCGTCGCCATCGAATACTTTGCCCAACGGGTTGTGCGGATTGCTCAGCAACAGCGCACCACCGCCGCGCAAGGCATCGCGCAGTGCAGGGAGTGGCGTACGGAACTCACCATCCACCGCGTTGAACGGCAATTCCACTTTGTTCAGGCCCCAGTTCCCCGGAGCATTGCGCAGCGGTGGGTAGTTGGGCACCTGCACGACGACGTTCTGCTGCGGTTCCACCAGCGCGTGCAAGGCCATGTTGAAGCCCGGCTCGACCCCCGGCAGGAACAGGATCTGCTGGGGCTCGACGCGCCAGGCGTATTTGCTCCACAGATCGGCGACGATGGCGGCGCGCAGGTTGTCCTGGGCCACGCTGTAGCCGAGCATCGGATGCTCCAGGCGCTTGCGCAGTGCATCGACCACCACCGGGGGCACGACGAAATCCATGTCGGCTACCCACATCGGCAATACGTCGGCCGGGTAGCGGCTCCACTTGGTGCTACCGGTGCCGTGGCGCTCGAACACCAGGTCGAAATCGAAAGTCATGGTCGTTCCATCAGGTAAGAGAAATGGGATCGCGCCATGATAAAGCAAAGATCCCCGTGGAAAAGAGTTATGACGGCTGCCATCGGTGATGGCCATAGGCTATAGTCGCGAGACGAATGATTGTTATTCCCTAGCCGGCCCGGTATCCGCCCAACCATAAACGACAAGGACAGCCCCATGGACTCGCCCGCGCGCTTCAACGAGCATCACCGCAAAGCCGATCGGATCATGCTGGGGCTGCTCTGGCTCACGCTGCTGTATGCCGTGGGCCTGGCTTTCCTTCACTCGACGTTTACCCAGGCCTTGCTGGTCGGGGGCACGACCTGCCTGTTGACCACCGCCCTGTATCGCGGCTTGGGCGGGACCCGGGCCATGCGTTGCATCATCGCCACGGCGCTGATGGTCATGGCGGCCCTGCACATCAACCAGACCCAAGGTGTAATCGAATTTCACTTCGGCATCTTCGTGCTGCTGGCGGTGTTGACGTTTTATCGCGACTGGCTGCCCATCGTCGTGGCCGCCGCCACCATCGCCGTCCATCATGTCGGCTTTCATTGGTTGCAGCACCAAGGCTTCCCGGTGTTCGTGATGGATGCCCATGGCGGCTGGGGAATGATCTTCGTTCATGCTTTCTACGTTGTGGTCGAGAGCGTGATCCTGATCTACCTGGCCAACCAGAGCCTGAAGGACGCCAGGGAAAACCAGGAGGTGCTCGACAAAGTGCTGGCCGCCGCCGCGCAACTGAGCAGTGACACCAGCGCTCAACGCAGCCATGGCGCGAAAGTCTCGTCTGGTGAGCGTTTCGACCATTTCCTCCGACAAGTCACCCATCTGGTGGACGGCGTGGTGCGCGACACCCGCAACTTGTCGGACCTTGGCCAGGATCTGTCCCAGGTCGGCCAGACCCTGGAAAACGGTGCCCGGCACCAACTCGATGAGGTGGCGCAGATGAGTGGCGCGATCGCTCATCTGGTCCAGGCCATGGAAAACATCTCCAGCCATGTCGGCCAGACGGTGCAACGGGCCGGGCAAGCCAACGAACAGGTCAACCGGGGACGCAGCACCGTTGACCAGACCCGCGAAGAAATTGTCGAACTGGCGGGACGCATCAACCTGACCAACGACACCGTGCAGCTGTTGGCCGAGCAGGCCCAGCAGATCGGCCAAGTGCTGGACGTGATCAACAGCATTGCCGAACAGACCAACTTGCTGGCCCTCAACGCCGCCATCGAGGCCGCCCGCGCCGGTGAGCAAGGCCGTGGGTTTGCAGTGGTGGCCGATGAAGTACGCACGTTGTCGCAGAGAACCTCGACCTCCACGACGGAAATCCAGCAGATCATCGCCAAGCTGCAGCAAGGCAGCCGTCAAGCCGCCATCGCCATGCAAGACAGCCGCGAAGGGGTTGAGCGTTGCGTGTCCGCCAGCCAGCAAGCCTCGCAATTGCTCCATGCGGTGGTGGAAGACATCGCCGTGATCAACCACTTCAACGATTTGATTGCCAGTACGACCGAGGCGCAATCAAAGGCCTCGCTGGGCCTCAACGAGCGGCTGCAAACCGTGCAGGCCGTGGCCGAGCGCAACGCCGAGAACATCGGCGTGCTGACCCGCAGCAGCCAGTGCCTGCCGCCCCTGGCGGAGCGGTTGGCGGTGCTGGGGCAGGCGTTTCATGGGAAAAGCGGGGTGGTGTAAACGGCCTTCACATCCCGCTGGTGTAGGCCGGCGGATGCTCGATCGCAGCGCGAATCTGGTGGAAGGCTTGTTCGTAGCGGCAGAGCATTCGTAGCGTCCAATCAGCCCTGGCGCGCAGGCGGCTGTCGCTTGGGTCGGCGGGCTCTTCGCCGTTCAGCACCGATTCAACGTGCCGGATGATCAATTGCTCGGGCAAATACGCGATCCGGCAGTTCTTATAGCTCGACGCCCGCAGCTCGGCGATGGGGTAGGCGCCTCCGGTCCCGGCCGAAACACCGACCAGCAGCGCGGGCTTGTGCCCGAGTTCGGCGAGCCCGGCGTACAGGAAGAAATTCTTCAAGGCGGGGCATGCCATGCCGTTCCATTCCGGACTGATCACAATCAGCGCCGTCGCTTGCGCAAGGGCCGATTGCTGGGCTCGCCAGGTCTCGTCAACGTCATGTTCCGGCCAGAGTGGCAGCTGACTGGTGGCAAGGTCGATCAGCTCGCTGGATTCACACAGGTGGAGATCCATTAGTCGCTGGCGCAGGTATCGCGCAACTTTGGCCGATTGGCTGTCCAGCCGATTGGAACCCGAGAGCACAACGATATGCGGGTTCATGGGTTCACTTCCTGTGTTGTGCTGACCTTTGGCGACGCACGATGGGAGCGCACGATGGGCCAGAACAATTCTTCTTTCCAGGTGATCGGCTTCAGGTGTTCGATGCCGTAAGCAGGCGGACGTCGACGGGTGATTTTTGCCGTCCCGAACAACACATCCCAGAAGAACAGCAAGTTGCCAAAGTTGCCTTTGTAATGGGTGACGCCGTCATCGGCGGTCAGACCGTGGTGAGCGGAATGGGTCGCGGGGGTGGAGATCGTTCGTTCGAGCACCCAGACCAACGGTCGCAAAATACGGATGCGGTAGAGTTTGTCATCCCACGGCACGCTGCTGTGGGCGGCGAAGATCACCGTCATCTTGATGATCAGGTAGACGTAGTAGACCGGCGCGAGCCCAAGGTAGATCAACATGCCGGACAGCCAGATACCCGGCATCAGCAAGTAATAGAAGCTGTTGTTGCGGTAGACGATGCGGATGCTCATGTACGGTGCGGAGTGATGGGCGCGGTGCAGCGCATACAGCGCCGGGACCCGGTGCGTCAGCCGATGCCACCAGTATTGGGTCATGTCATCGAGCACCAGGAACAGCGCGAACCCGGCAACCCATGGCAGCGTGGCCAGGGCGCCCCTCATTTCCGGCACGGCGAGGCTGAGGATTCTGCCGCTGAGCCACATGACGCTGGGGAACGTGACGGCCACCAGGATCCCGGAACCGATGACTTCGATCAGCACGTCGCGTCTACCGCTCGACGGCTGCCGAAGCGCGGAACAGGCGAGCTCCAGCAAGATGAAGACCAGGAAAATCCCGGCCACGACAAAAGAAGGATTGTTGACGAGCATTGTTGTATTCATGGCACTCTCGATTCAGGCCCCAGCGGGCAATGCCATTTCATTAGAAGCCAGCGAGTAGACCGTCCCTATGCGCGAAACGGACAAAATCGAGCGAGAACAGGCCAATCGTTCGTCCCAGCGTTTTCATCGAGGCAAATTGGGCCTGGTGCTGGAGCGTTATCTGGATGCGCATGCCCGCGAGCGAAACCGTGATTACAGCCTGGTCGAACTCGATCAGCTCTGGCGCGAGGCAGCGCGCGTCGATCCTGCCATCGGGCTGAAGCTGTTCACCGTGTTCACGCCTCAGGATTGGCATGTCCTGGCCTATTTGTGCCTATACAGCCCCGATGTGTTGTCCGCCATGCGGCTGTGGGCCCGCTACGCGCCGCTTGCGGCGGACACCGATTCTGTACGACTGCTCGACGATGGCTACGGCATCGGCGTCGAGCTTAATGTCGATGCGCCCGGCGAGTTGGCGCGCTATGTCGTTGAGCATTATGGTGTGATGTCCATTGCGCAATTACGCAAGGGGACAGGGCAGGCGGTGCAACCGATCCTGGCCCGGTTCAGCCATCCGCGCCCGGCGTATCACAAGCAATACAGCCAGTGGTTTGGCAGCCATGTGGAGTTCAATTGCCCGTCCAACGCCCTCTATTTCGATGCCCCAAGCCTGGCGCTGCCAATGCAGACCCGTCATTACGGCATGCTGGAATTGCTAACCCAGGAGCTGGATCGGCGAATGGCCGCCCATCGCAACTTCACCGGCTGGTCAGGCAAGGTGGCCGAGGGTGTGCGGAGGACCTTGGCAAAAGGGACGGCACCGAGCCTGGACGAGCTGTCCCAAGCGATGCACCAGACTCCCAGGACACTGCGCAGACGCCTGGAGGACGAAGGCACAACTTTCAGGCAATTGCTCGACCAGGTTCGCGCGGAGTTGGAATTGCACCTGGAAATGCAAGGCGAGTCGCTGTTGGGAATCGCCGCCCAGTTGGGTTACGGCGATGTCGCGGCGTATCTGCATGCGCGGGGTCGGTGGCGAGCGTTGAAATAGCTGACAGCCTTCGATATTTCAGCGGGATTGTATCGCTGTGTATCCAGACCTTGTGTCGATACGAACAGATTCCTTTCGGCCCTTCAGTGACACACCCGAGATACGTCACCGGCGTCAAATGAGCCCATCGAGACAGCACAAGCCGTCTCACGTACTCACTCAAACGTCGGAGACATCGCCATGAACGTCAAGAACCTCAGCATCGCTTCCCTGTTTGCCATCCTCAGCCTCGGCGCCGTGGCAGCCAACGCCCAGGACGCCGTCAAGCCGCACACCTACATGTACGGCGACCACCTGGACATCGCCAAGGTGCTGTCGGTCAAGGAAGGGGCGGGGGCGGGCTGCGGCGTCGTCGAATCGCGCATGACCTACCTGGACTCCACTGGCGCGATCCAGGCGCTGGATTACAGTGCGATCGGGCAGAATTGCGGTCAGGATAATTGAAGAAACGGGCGCCCCATATGACGGTGGCGAGGGGATAAATCCCTCGCCACCGGATTGGCTTCCACTCCCAATCAAGCCAGGCTGAACGGCAACTGCCGCAGCGGTTTGCCCGTCAGGCTGGTGATGGCATTGGCAAACGCAGGGGCCAAGGCAGGCAGGCCGGGTTCGCCCATGCCGGTCGGTGGTTCGGCGCTGGGGACGATATGAACCGAGATCTGCGGCATGTCAGTGATGCGCGGCACGTTGAAGTCGGCAAAGTTGCTTTGCTGCACGACGCCGTCCTTCAACGTCACGGCGCCGCCTGGCAGGCACATCGACAGGCCCATCAGGGCGGCGCCTTGTACCTGGGCTTCGACGCTGCGCGGGTTGACCGCCAGGTTGCAGTGCACGCCCGCCGTGACGTTGTGGAGCACTGGACGGCCATCCTGCACCGAGGCTTCGACCACGTAGGCCACCACCGAGCTGAACGATTCATGTACCGCCACGCCCCAGGCATGACCGACGGGCAGCGCGCGCTTGCCATACTCGCTCTTGTCCACCGCCAGTTGCAGTGCGTCGCGGTGGCGCGGGTTCTGGTCGCCAAACAGTTTCATCCGGTACGCCACCGGGTCTTGCTTGGTCGTGCGGGCGATTTCGTCGAGCAACGTTTCCATCACGAAGGCGGTATGGGTCGAGCCGACGCTGCGCCACCAGAGCACGGGCACGTTGAGCTTGGGATGATGCACGGTCAAGCGCATCGGCAATGGATACGGATCTCGCAGTCCCTCCGTAGCGGTGGGGTCGATGCCATTTTTCATCTGCCCGGCGAACAGGGTGCCGGTGAGGATGGATTGGCCGACCAGCGCATGGTCCCAGGCCAGCACCTTGCCACTGTCGTCGAAGCCGATGCGCGCGCGGTGCAGGTGCATGGGGCGGTAGTAGCCGCCCTTGATGTCGTCTTCTCGGCTCCACAGGGTGCGGATCGGTGCATCGAGCCCCGCGGCGCGGGCGGCCTTGGCCACTTCGCAGGCCTGCACGACGAAGTCATTGGTGGGCACGCCGCGCCGGCCGAAGCCACCGCCAGCGGTCTGCACATTCACCTGGACTTGCTCGGGCTTGAGATTCAGCACCTTGGCCGCCGCCGCGCCGTCGCCACCGGGGAATTGCGTGCCCACCCACAATTGCGCGCGGCCCTCGGACAGCTGGACGGTGCAGTTCAGCGGCTCCATGGGCGCATGGGCCAGATAAGGGAATACGAACTCGGCCTCCAACTGGTGCGGCGCGCTAGCCAGGGGCTTCATGTCGGCATCGAAGTGCAGAGGCCCGGATTGGCGGGCGAGTTCGCGGTACTGGGCCAGTTGTTTTTCCGTGTCGACTTTTTCGACCTTGGCCACGTCCCATTCGACTTTCAGCGCATCACGCGCCAGTTTCGCCTGCCAATAACCGTCGGCGATCACCGCGACGCCTTCGGCACCGCCATCAAGCGGCACACGCAACACGGCTTTTACGCCTTTGGTGGCGCGTGCGGCGCCGTCGTCCAGGGAGGCGATGCGGGCGCCGAACACCGGCGGCCGGGCGACCACTGCGGTCAGTTGTCCCGGCAGATGCACATCGATGCCGAAATCCTGTTGGCCGCTGCTCTTGGCCTTGGCGTCGAGGCGGGTGGTGGCCTGGCCGATGATGCGAAAATCCTTGGGATCCTTGAGCGAGACTTTCTCCGGCACGGGCATCGCCATGGCGGCTTCGGCCAGTTCGCCGTAAGTCGCCTTGCGGCCGCCCGGGCCCAGCACGGTGCCGTTTTGGGTGGTCAGGCTGGCGGCGTCGACATTCCAGCGCGCCGCCGCAGCGGCCAGCAGCATCGACCGGGCCCGGGCGCCCAGTTCACGGTATTGGGTGTAGCTGTTCTTGATCGAATTGGACCCGCCGGTGAGGTGAATGCCAAAGGCCGGATCCATGTAGGCGGCGTCGTTGCTGCCGTTGCGCGTGCGCACCAGGTTCCAGTCGGCGTCGAGCTCTTCGGCGAGGATCATCGGCAGGCCAGTCTGTACGCCTTGGCCGAACTCCAGGCGATTGATGGTGACCGTCACCTCGCCGTTGGGCGCGATCTGCACGAAGGCCGAGGGTTGTTGGGTCGGCTTGAGCGGGCCTTCGCCGGCGCCATTGGCCTGTTGAGCCAAGGCCAGGTGCGGAAAGGCACCCAAGGCCAGACCGCCGATGCCGACGATCTTGAGGAAGCTGCGGCGCGGCAGGGTCGCGGGACTGTCCGCGTCATCGCGTTCGAGCAGGTGCTGCAAAGCACGGGGAAGTTCGGTTGGAAAAATCTCGTTCAGCATGGCGAATTCCCTGTCAGGCGAGGGCTTTGGCGGCGTCGGCCACCGCGGCGCGGATTCGGGCATAGGTGCCGCAGCGGCAGATATTGCCGGCCATGGCCGAGTCGATCTCGGCCGGTGTCGGCTGCTTGCCCTTGGGCTGGGCCTTGAGAAACGCGGTCGCGCTCATGATCTGGCCGCTCTGGCAGTAGCCGCACTGCGCCACGTCATGCTTGACCCAGGCTTCATGCACGGCGCTGCCCACCGGGTCGCTGCCATCGGTGGCGGCCTCGATGGTGGTGATTTTCTTGCCAACCGCCGCGGCAACCGGCGTCACGCAGGAGCGAATGGCCTGGCCATCCAGATGAACGGTGCAGGCGCCGCACAGGGCCGCACCGCAGCCGAACTTGGTGCCGGTCATGCCCAGCGTGTCGCGCAAGGCCCAGAGAATCGGGGTGCCGGGATCTACGTCGACCGTATGCTCACGGCCATTGATATTGAGGGCGCTCATAGTCGGACCAGCTCCAGATGGTTGGGCACCGATTACTATAGGAAGCATTGGGCGCGTTAGCTTGCACGATTCGGTCCGATGATTGCCCAATCGTGCAAATTGCCAGCCGTTGGTTTGAAACGACCACGCCAAGATGTAGGCATCGCATACCCGCGTATGATACCGAGCGCGCCGCGCCGCGATGCACACTCGTTCTCCAGGTGATCCGTCAACACGGAACCTCATTCAGTACAGGAGAGCGATCATGACGATGCATCTGCAAGACCCGGCGAAAAAAACCGCAGTCCAGGGAACATCCGCGACCGAGGAGCTTGTCCCGTCGCGCTACGCACTCAAGGTCGGCGACATTGACGTGCTGGTGGTCAGCGACGGCGTGTTGCCGCTGCCGACCTCGACCATGTCCACCAATGTCGACCCCGCCGCCCGTGCCGCCTGGTTCAAGTACATGTTCCTGGGCCCGGACGCGTTCGATTGGGCGCTCAACGTGCTGGTGGTGCGCAGCGCAGAGCAGACCTTGCTGGTCGATGCCGGATTGGGCGGGCAGTTTCCCGGCTTCCCCCGCGCCGGACTGTTTCCCAAGCGACTGGAAGCGGCCGGTATCGAACTTTCTTCCGTTACCGACGTGGTCATCACCCATATGCACATGGACCACATTGGTGGGCTGCTGGTCGATGAGGTCAGGAGTCGCCTGCGTCCGGATGTTCGAATTCATGTTTGCAAGACCGAAGTCGACTTCTGGGCGGAACCGGACTTCTCGCGCACCGTCATGCCTGCGCCGATACCCGACGTGCTGCACACGACCGCGCGGCAGTTCATGGAGGCGTACCACGACAAACTGCAGACTTTTGAAGACGAATATGAAGTGGCGCCGGGCGTCGTGGTCAAGCGCACCGGTGGGCATACCCCGGGGCACAGTGTGGTGCATGTGACGTCTGGCCGCGAAAAACTCACGTTTGCCGGTGACGCCTTGTTCCCGGTGGCCTTCGACCATCCTGACTGGCAAAACGGCTTCGAACATGATCCTGAAGAAGCGGTGCGCGTTCGCATACGCCTCATGCGTGAGGCCGCGGCGAGCGGCGAGCTGTTCGTGGCAACGCACCTGTCGTTTCCGTCCGTAGGCCGGGTGGCGATCGACGGTGATGCGTTTCGTTGGGTGGCGGGGTCCTGGGATTATTGAGCGTCGGCTGGCCCTAGGTGGATGTCCGGGCCCAGCTTGACGCTTTGTCAAACCACCACAAGGCTATTGCGCCCAGGAAGGTGGTCATCACGGCCAGGATCAAGATGACGTCCTGCGTACCCCAAGACGACGCGAACAGTGCGACCAGTAGGCCGGCGAGAGGCTGTGACAGGTTATTGAGCAGTGTGATCACGCCTACGGTCTTGCCGAAGTCCTGAGGCGGGATCACCTGTTGCCGGATGGTGCGCATGTAGACGTTGAACATCTTGTCGAAGCCGACGATCAACAGGAACCCCAAGACGTAGCCGGATAGATGGGGGCTCAGGGCGCTTATAAAAGCGCCCGCGGCGATCATCGAATAGCCGACTCCACCCAGGATCCGAAGCGGCAGGGCCACTCGGGCGAGAAAGAACAGGATGATGATCGTGGTCACGGCGCCGGCGGCTTGCAAACCTGCATAACTGTCTTTGCCAGCGCTGTACTCGCCGATCACCATCGCCGCTGAAGTGGCCAAGGTGACGCCAACGATGAGGTTGACGCCTACCGCCAACAGAATGATCTTCTTCAACTGCGGCAAATCTTGGATATGCCCGAACGCGATCCGCAGCGGCTGCAACCAGATGTCCTGGTGTTGCTCGAATACCTCCAGGGAAATGCGGCTGAGGCGCTGCCATACCACCATGCTCAGGTCGGCCAGCAGAAACAGACCGGCGATCCAGAGCACCACCCAGTGCCAAGCCCATACTTCCAGCATCAGTGCCGCCAACAGCGGCCCGAGAACCAACCCGGTCTGGTCGGCTATCTGCGAGTAAGAGAGGGTCTTGGTGTAGCTGTAGTGCTGAAAAATATGTGGCATCAATACTTCACGAGCCATGATGCCTTGTGTAGTCAGCACCCCGCATACGGCTGACAGCACCACGACCCACGCGATGCCACCGAAAATTGCATAAAGAACCATCGCCACGACGCAGAGCAAGGCCCGGCATACTTGGCTGATATGCAGAATCCGGCTGGGTGAGTATTTGTCACATAGCGCGCCACACAAGGGGAACGCTAGAAATCGCGGCAGGGATTCGATGAAAAATGCCAATCCGGCCCATGAAGCACTTTGGGTGGTCTGGAACACGACCAGTGGCACGATGAACAACAGAATCTGATCCGCCAGTCTCGATAAAAACAAGGAGATGAAAAAAGCGAGGTAATCCTTACGCATAGAAACGTCCTGCGGGTAACAAAAGTGGTGTGGTGGTCAGGCGAAGCATCAGTAGGCCGACCCCGAACTGTCGTTGAGATTGTGCCGCTCATCACCCCGCAGCGGCGGATTGAAGACGCTGACCAGAACCAGGTCTTGTTCTTTGCCGCCACGCAGGAAATGTCGATCATGCTGATCGAGCACGTAGACGTCACCTGGCCGGATCGTAAAGACGTTTCCCTGCATGTCTTCGACTTCGCCTTCCCCCGCGATGCAATAACACGCTTCCAGATGGTTTCGGTATTGCAGCAGCGACTCTGTACCGGCGCGCACAATGGTATGGCATAGCGTAAAGCCCATGGCATCGCGCTCGGTGAGCAGGCGGTGGCTTGTGCCGGCGCCCCACTCGACGAAATGAGCGGTGTTTTCGACATCGGATAGGTTGCGGATGAACATGGGAACCTCTCTGGGATAGCCGATTGGAAACAAATCAATGTCGTGGGGGGTCGCCAATGGTGGGGTGCAAGAGAGCATCGCCACTGGCCCGCATCGTTTCGTTCCAGGCAACGTCCCGGTGCGCGGCCATCGCCTGGATATCACGCCAATGGCGCTGGAGCGGATTGCCAGCTACCAAGGAAGAGGCACCGAGCCTTTCCACCAGACGGCGGACGACCTGCACGCATTGGTGCGCCAGATAGGCGCGGTCGCGCTTGAGTTGTAGCAGGTGCGCAGTCTCCAGCGCGCAATTATGGAGTCCTGCGTTGTGCAGCCGCGTAACGATCGAGGCATACAGAAGCTCGGCACTGTACAACTGCACTGCCGAATGGGCCGCCTGTTCGGCGATCCGAGGGTCGCTGGCTGTCAACGAGCCTTCGAACGCCGTTACGAACGCCGCAAGCGCGCCTTCTGCACACCCAAGCAGCGGACCGATGATCGACGTCGTGAGGTAGGGCACCAGGGGGACCCGGTCGATGTAGTCGGATGTCGACCCTTGCGTTCCCTGCCCAAACACTTCATGGAGCGCGAACACCCGATCATGGGGGACCAACACCCCGCGGGTCAGCACATCGTGAGACCCCGTTGCGGCCATTGCGCAGGTATCCCAACTGTCGAGCCTTTCGACTTCATGGGTTGCGACCAGCACCAGAAAGCGCGGCGTATGGGCACTGTCCGGGTGGTTGGGGCAGGGGGCGTTGAGCATTATCCAAGTCGCGTCGTCAATGCCCGAGCTGAAGCGCCACCGACCGTCGGCCCGCACCCCTCCCGGTTCAAACGACAGCACGCTATCGGCACTGATGGAGGCTGAGGCGAAGAGTTGGTGCGGTCCTTCAGCGTATAGCAGATCCATGCAGGCCGGAGGCAATCGCCGGGCGATGGCGCCGTGACCGCCGACCAGCGCCACCATCCAACCCGTGGACGCACATGCCCGAGCGGCGATGCGAGCGCTTTCCACGAGCGTCGGCCAATGTCCGGCGCTTGTGAACGGTGCGCGCGGGGACAGCAGGTCCAGCCAGCCTCCGGCAAACAGTTCCTCGAAAGTGTGGGGGCTCAAGCGTCGGCTCGCTTCGGCAGCCGCAGCCCGTTCCCGCCATTTGGGCAGGTGTTGAACGGCTCGCTGGCACAGCGAGGGCAGGGCATCGCGGTGAAAGGCCAGGCCTGGAAGATCATGCATCGCTTCGCTCCCCGGCAGCACTTTGCTTGGGCACTACGATGCCGAGCCGTTGACCCTCGAAACAGAACTCGGTGGGCTGGATCACCGGTCCCAAAAGGTTGACGAACATCTCGATCTGCTGCGAGTCGTCTGAGGCAACGAATTCACAGAAGTTACTGCTGCTCCATAACAGGTAGACACATCTGAACCGGGCAGCCAGTGCGGTGACCAGCTCTTGCAAGGTCACTTGGCCGTTTTCCATTTGCTCAAGCATCTGCTGGCGCTTCCAGCGGATTTCTTCATCGCTGAAGTAGCGCGTCTTGAAGACCTCGTCCTTGATGCGCTCGCGTCGCAGGTATTCTTCGGGATCGGGGTGGTTGAGCTTCTCAAGGAAAAAAACCAGCCCGCCGGGTTTGAGGAACTGTTTGATATGGCTGATCTGGCGGTCGCGGTCGCGGTTGTAGAACTGGAACGCCGCCATTTCATAGATGAAATCGAACCCTTGGTTGAAACGAGCGAATCCGGGGGTTTGCAGCAGTTCGGGTGTGACCTTGAACACGGACTGCGCAAAGAACTGCGACAGCGCGGGGTTGGCATGCCGGTCGAATGTGAGTTGATTGGCCTGGTTCGGCGATGAAGTAAAACTGCGGATGAGGCCTTTCGAATGGCCAGCAAGGGCGCGGCCATTACTGCCGTCAAACGCATCCACTTCGAACAGACTGAAGGTTTGGCCTGTTGCTGTGTGATTGGCCTCGGCCAGGCGGGTCAGAGCTGCTCCAATCCTGGACAGTTCTTCCAGAACGTAGGGGACGCTGGCCAGAAAGTGCGAGAACAGTGGTCCTGCGCCTTCTATCAGGCGGTCGTGGTAGTCGAGGACGCTCGGGTCTTGGATCGTTGAGCGTAGGTGACTGTCAAGGGACTGCATGGGCACCTGGCTGGCACCCGTCGCCAAGCTGTGGAAGTGTCCGGCGAGTTTCAACATGGCGCTTTGCTCCAGCTCTCGGTCGAGGCGGCTGCCGTCCGTGGCTTGGCGGGACGTCTTCATGACATGACTCCTCTATCAGTTCAGTCCCCTGGCGGAAAACTTACCCGAATCGGTTTTCGGCAAGGCGTCCAGGAACACCCATTGGGACGGCACCATATGCCAGTCCAAACGTGCCTTGCAGTAATCGAGCAGCGCCTGCTCAGGGGTCTCGCGATGTTCAGCATCAAGCACAATGCAGGCCTTCGGCACGTGGCCGGCGGACTCGTCGGCGACCGGCACTACCAGCACCTGGGCGACCGCCGGGTGGGAGGCCAGGCATTGCTCGATTTCCCGCGGGTTGACGTTCCAGATGTTGCGAGCGAACACGTCGTCCTTGCGGGCGACATAGTAGAGGTAGCCTTCGGCGTCGAGCCTGAACAGGTCGCCGGTGCGATAGAGCCGCGAATGGCCGAAGCGATCATGGACAAACGCACTGGCATTGGCTTCAGGCATGTTCCAATACTCGAGCATCAAGAAATCGCTCGTCACTAACAGCTCGCCCACTTGTCCGGGGTGTTCAATGCGCCTGTCTTGTTCATCCATCAAGTACACGCTGACGCCGGGCAAAGGTTTACCTACCGACGTCGGCCGACGGTCGATTTCATCTGGAGGCAGGTAGCTCACACGTTTGCACTCGGTGAGCCCATAGTTCGAAAAGATTCGTACATGAGGGAGGGCTGTACGGATGCGCTGGATATGGCGCGTGTGAAGAGCCTGTCCGCTGCTGGATATGTAACGCAATTTGGCCACCCGCGCCTGCCAATGCGGGCCGGCATCGGCGAGTAGGAAAAACACGGGGGGAAAAACGTGCAGGGCGGTAACTGCCTCGCGCTCGACGACCGCGAGCACATCCTCCGCACTGCCGGCAGCTCGGCTTTCGATAACGCTGGTGGCGCCTGCGTATAGCGGCATCAGCACGTTGTAGACGCCGTAGTCGGATGCAAGGGTGGAGTAACTGAGAACTCGGTCGTCGGGGGCGTTTTGCAGATAACCGGTGACCCGATCGCAGGCAGCCAGCATGATGCGGTGATTGACGAGCACGCCCTTTGGATTGAAGGTTGACCCTGACGTGTAGAAAATCGAGGTGGGCCGTTCCAAGTCGTCCGCCAATAATGGGGCAGCCGCGTTCTTTTTATCTCGATAGGTGGCCATGATGTCGGTCAGTTGAAAAACTCCCGGCATTGCGACCTTGGATGGAATGGTAAGCAACACCCGCTCAAGCCCGGCGTCATCCATCAGGCCCTGCAGATCATCGGTACAGTCCGTGATCAACACACGGGCACCCGAATGCTTGAGCTGATGGATCAGTTTGGTACGACCCAAAGTGTGATGAGTGGCGGCGGTAATCGCCCCCGCTTGCAGCAAGCCCAGAAAAGCGGCGATTAGGTCAGCGGAGATGCGCGCGTATAGGCCGACTCGGTCCCCCGGAACGATGCCAAGCATTGGCAGCACCGAAGCGATATCGTCTGCGTGTTCTTGCAGCGCCTGGTACGAGGTCGCTTGCCCGTCCAGAATGATCGCCGGTTTCGTTGGGTATCGACTGGCGTTGTTTGCGATGACCTGATGCAAAAGCTGCATGGCTCAATATCTCCTTTCAAGCTAACTGCCGCGACGTTACTTGCGCTTTTGCGCGCACACCGAAACGTAGGTGCCCTGCCATGTATAGGGGGCAATCGGCAAGTTATCAGCGCTGCTCAGAGGCCAACTCTGCTGGTCGAAAAAATGGTTGAAAGCAAAGATGTCGAAGTTGCCCAGCCAACTATCAAAGAGTCCTTCGCTGTCTCGGATAGATAAGCCAGCTTCTTTGTCCCATCGAAAAGGCTCTCCGCTCGCCTGAAAGAAACGAGACAGATCGGATAACAGGTCGAGGAAAACATATCCGCCAGGTTTGACCGCGCCGATTATCTTGCTCATGACTTCCTGAAGTTTGTCCTCAGGGAAGAAATGCAGAACTTCGGAACATACAAGTACATCGTAGCCTTCGCGAACGGGTTCATAAGTGAGAATATCCGCTTGCTGAAAGTCAAGATCCTTTAACCATGGATTGCGCGTGCGACTCTGTACCGTGCTGTCGACCATGTCCACGCCAGTCAGGCGGTAGCCCTTGCGCGCCAGGGCCGTTAGGTTGCGGCCGTCTCCGCAGCCTAGCTCCAGTGCATCGCCGGGGCCGTCGGGAAGCCGGGATAGAAATTGTTTGAACTCCGCTCGCAACTCGCCAAACAAAGTGCCGTTGTCACAAGCGCTGTATTCATTGCTATACCACTCTTTCAGGGCAGCACTGTTGACGACCTTCATACCTTTCTCCTCCACCGCCATACGCCCGCAGACAACTGATCGGCAAACTCCGAAAAGCCCCGAGCGGAACTATAAAGTGTTAATCCGGAAGAACAAGACAAAGTAATGGACGGCGTCTGAGGCGACATATCATCATGAAAAATCCTTTTAATTATTATTAAGCGTCCGAGCTGAATGCGATTAAGAACAGGCCGTAACGAAGTGCCATATTTCATCGCGTCTGTTGGCCCTGTCAAGATGAAGGCGAGCTTTGGATCCAAAAATTTTGTCACGATCAAGTGACATAGCGCATGGTCATGACTGGTTCGCGGGCGGTTTCCTGTCAGGAATGTCAGGAAGCTGTCAGCCTCCCGACACCTTCTGCGTCTAGACTCTTCTGGTTGCCCCGCTTTCGGAGAGGAGTCACCTGATGCGCTTGCTGATTGTCGAGGACGAAGAAAAAACCTCCTCCTATGTCCACCGTGGCTTGAGCGAGCTCGGCTACATTGTCGATGTCGCGACCAACGGCATCGATGGCTTGCACTACGCGCTCGAGCTGGACTACGACGTGGTGATCCTCGATGTCATGTTGCCGGGCAAGGACGGCTACGGCGTATTGCAGGGCCTGCGCCTGCACAAGAAGACCCCGGTGATCATGTTGTCGGCCAGGGGCACGGTGGATGATCGCGTCAGGGGCTTGCGCGAAGGTGCCGATGACTACCTGGGCAAACCCTTTTCCTTTGCCGAGCTGGTGGCGCGCGTCCAGGCCTTGATCCGCCGCCGCGCCGATGACGCGGCCGATCCCACGCATTTGCGCATCGATGACCTGGAGGTCGACCTGCAGGCCCGCAAGGTGACCCGGGGCGGGCTTCGGCTGGACCTGACGGCCAAGGAGTTCTGCCTGTTGAGCCTGCTGGCGCGACACCAGGGGGAAATCCTTTCCAAATTGATGATTGCCGAACAGGTCTGGGACATGAACTTCGACAGCGACGCCAACGTGGTGGAGGTTGCGATCAAGCGCGTGCGTGCCAAGGTGGATGCGCCGTATCCGCGCAAGTTGCTGCATACCGTGCGCGGCATGGGCTATGTGCTGGAAAGCCGTGAAGCGGACGATAGGCAAGTCGGGGCGCTGTGATGAAAGGATCGATCTCCAAGCGGCTCGCCCTGATGTTTGCCCTCGCGGTGATGCTCATTACCGCAGTCAGCGCAACGCTGCTGCGCTGCTCATTGAAGCAATCGCTCGAAGACCAGATGCAAAACGAGCTGATCCTGCGGCATTCGGTTCTCGACCCGGTGCTCGCCAAATATGATTCGCCTGAATTCTGGGTCGGGCTGCGGCAGAAGCTCGACGGCTTGACGCCCGCCGACGAGCGCGTGCGCTACTGGGTCCTGGTCGACAACCCGGCCTACAGTTATGGCGGGGCGATGCCGGACGGCCAGGATTGGTCCAAGCGTCCGGATGGGTTTTCCACCGTGGCCATACCTGACCGCGATCGTCCCATGGTGCTGATGATCGAAACCATCGCTGCCATGGGCAGCCGGCCGGAGCTGCGTTTTATCGTGGGGCTCGATTCGACGCCGTTCATGAAGACTTTGGACAACTTCACCAAGACGCTGATCCTGACGTCTGCATTGGGGGTCGGGCTGGTCGCGCTGCTGGGCTATTGGATCGCGCGTTTCGGCCTGGGACCGGTGCGGCGCCTGAGCCGTCAGGCCAACAGCCTGCCGCCGGGAGATTCGAAACAACGCTTGGACACCGAGGCGCTGCCGGGGGAGTTGCAGGAACTGGCCGTGTCGTTCAATGGCGCCCTGGCTCGCCAGGAAGCCGCCTGGAGCCAGCTCGAAGGGTTCAACGCCAATGTCGCCCATGAGTTGCGCACACCCTTGACCAACCTCATCGGCCAGACCCAGGTGGCCTTGGCCCATGGTCGGGATGTGAATGAACTCCAGGACTTGCTGCAATCGAATCTCGAAGAACTGGAGCGACTGGGCGCCATCGTCAACGACATGCTATTCCTGGCGGGGGCCGAAAGCGGCCAGCGCGCAACCGAACTGAGCGATGTTTCGCTTTATGAAGAGGCGTCGAAGACGGTGGAGTACCTGGAGCCGGTCCTGCACGACAAGCAGCTGAGCGTAATAATCCAAGGCGACATGCGCGTGTGTATCGACCGGCGCCTGTTCCACCGTTCCCTGGCCAACCTGATCCAGAACGCGGCGCGATACGCGGTGCCGACCAGCACGATTACGGTGAGCCTGGTCAGGCACGGCATGCAGGCCGAGGTGAGCGTGTCCAATCCCGGCGAACCGATTGATAACGTGCACCTGCAGCGCTTGTTCGAGCGCTTCTACCGGGCCGACGCCGCCCGGGCGCGAAGTGACGCGCATCACGGCTTGGGGCTTTCCATCGTGCGGGCAGTGGCGTCCATGCACGGCGGGCGGGTATTTGCCCACAGCAAGGACGGCCTCAATACCTTCGGGTTTTCCTTGACGAGCCAGGCGGCACGCTAGCGTCACGATGACCCATCAGTCGCGAAACAGATCCCGCGAATCCAACAGCCGCCAAGCAATTTCAGGCCGCTTTTCCAACCCCCGACGGATCGCAGCCGGGATCGACTGGCGGATCTTGCGGCACAGCCCAGGCTGCTCCTGGAATTCGATGGCAATACCGCGCATCGTCCGAACCTCGTTGTAACCGGGCTCGATGGTCACTCGTACACCGAGGTTGTCATACAGCCGCTGCTGCAGCCGTTCGAGCTCGTCCAGGCTCTGGATATTTTCCAATCGCTCAAGCAGGCGCTTTTCCTCCTGGCGATTCAGGCAAAGGATGCGTAAATCGCTGCCCGGCGCTTGCAGCAACGCATCACGCCCGCAATCACAGACACCAGGCGGGCAGGGGGGACGGATCGGAATCGACGCGGTCATGGGCTCCACAAGGTCAGCGACACAACAAAACCGCCTTTGGCGTAGGGGCGACCCCGGCAATGTGATGCCTGGCGCCGCGTCGGTCAACCCTTCGGGCGGGCCGCCTGTCCGCGTGCGGGCAAGGTCCGCTCGTCAGTTTCGCCAGGATCCGATCAAATTTTCCGGCATCAGGCGTGTTCAAGAAGACAGACACGTTGCGGCCCGTTTCGTCACCTGGCCGCACCCGGAGAAAAGGAGACCCATCCGATGCAACCCAATCCGTCCACCTTGCCGCTGCTCGAAGAGTTGCTGATGGCCCGCGGGCCCGGCGGACAGGAACATGAAGTGCGCGACATTTGCCTGCGGGAGCTGGAACCGCACTGCGACCAAACCTGGATCGACCCGGCCGGCAACGTCATCGGCCTGATCAAGGGAACCCGGTCGGATACCAAGGCCAATCAACCCATCCGGATCATGGCGCACCTGGACGAGATCGCCATGCTGGTCAAACGCATCGAGCCTGACGGTACGTTGCGGGTGGTGGCCCTGGGAGGTGCCAATCCAATCAATTTCGGCGTTTGCCCAGTGGATATCCTTGGCGACCGGGATTTCATCCCAGGTGTGCTGTCGTTCGGGTCGATGCACAGCACCGGTGAAACCCATCAAGGTGCGGACGTCCTGTCGGGAAACGTCAATTGGGGTGACGTCCACGTCATCACCCGCTGCTCAAGCGAGCAATTGGAGGCCCATGGGGTACGCCCCGGCACGCGGGTGGTGTTGAGCCAGCACTGGCGGCGACCGTTCCGGGTGGGCGATGCCATCGCCGCGCATTTCCTGGATGACCGCGCGCCCATGGTCGCCACGCTCCAGGCCGCCACATTGTTGGGTGAACGCCGTAAAGAGCTGCCGGACGATGTGTATCTGGTCTTCACCACGCAAGAAGAAGAGTCCAATGCCGGCGCACTCTATGCCGCCAGTCACCTGCCCGGGGACGCCACGGTCGCAGTCGAGGTCGGCCCCGTGGTCGCGGAATACGCCACCCGATTGGGCGTCGACCCGATTATCAACACAGGCGACAAGAACGGCTGTTACCACCGTGGGATCGTCGACCAGTTGTACCAGGCCGGTAGACGCAGCGGGTTGACGCCGCAATTTGCGTTGCTTGCGGATTTTGCCAGCGACGCCAGTGCAATCATGAGCAGCGGGGTCTCGGCCCAGGGCGGTTGCATTGCGATACCGACGGAAAACACCCATGGCTATGAATTGATCGTGGAAGGAAGCATCGAGGCCTGCGCGGCAACGTTGCTGGAGTTCCTGCTGAATCGAGCCAAAGGATGAAAAAAACTGTGGGAGCCAGTGGCTCCCACAGGGTTGGGGTTACAGCCCCAGTTCCGAAAGCCCCGGGTGATCGTCGGGCCGGCGACCCAGCGGCCAGTGGAATTTACGCTCGCTTTCCTTGATCGGCATGTCGTTGATGCAGGCGTAGCGATTGCGCATCAGGCCGTTTTCATCGAATTCCCAGTTCTCATTGCCATAGGAACGGAACCAGTTACCCGAGTCGTCGTGCCATTCATAGGCATAACGCACGGCAATGCGGTTGTCAGTGAAGGCCCAGAGCTCCTTGATCAGGCGATAATCCAGCTCTTTGGCCCATTTGCGGGTCAGGAACGCCTTGGCTTCTTCCCGGCTATGGGCGAACTCGGCGCGGTTACGCCATTGAGTGTCGAGGGTGTAGGCCAGCGACACTTTTTGCGGATCACGAGAGTTCCAGCCGTCTTCGGCCAGGCGAACTTTCTCGATGGCCGACTCACGGGTGAACGGCGGCAGCGGTGGGCGAACTTCGGCAGCGGACGACATGGTTATCTCCAGATCATGAATGATGAGTGCATTACGGTCTTACAGGCGGTCTTGCGGGTGCGGGTATTGCTTATTTAATCGCTAGCAAAGCCTTCAGCACGTCCTGGGCCTGATCGGCAGCGTCGTGGTCGCCCATGACCAACGCGAGGGTGATCGCGCCGTCAATCAAGATAAGTAGCTGTCGGCCAAGTACCTCCGGTTGCTCCACGCCTTGCTCGGTACACAAGCGCGTCACATAGTCGAGCAACTTCTGTTTGTGCAGCTTTGCCACTTGGCGGACAGGATCCTGCGGATCGCCGGTTTCGCCGCTGGTGTTGATGAAAGCACACCCGCGAAAGCCGTCGCTCTGGAACCAGCCCTTGAGCACGGGAAACAGGTTGAGCAGTCGTGCGAGCGGTGTTGGCGCCTTGTCCACCTCGCTGCTGAACCACTGCATCCAGCGCTCGTCACGGCGCTTGAGTGCAGCGACCACCAGTTCCTCCTTGTTCGCGAAGTAGCGATAGATACTTTTCCGGGAGACGCCGGCGGTTTTCACCAGGAGATCCATTCCGGTGGCGGCGATACCACTTTTGTAGATCAACTTTTCGGCGACATCGAGGATGATGTCTTGTGTGTCATTGCGTGTGATTTCGTTCATGCGAAAGACAGTAGAACGATCATTCTTCTTGGTCAAATGTTTTTTTCGTCACGACGGGGAGACCCAAGCCGCGCATCATGGTGTAAGCTCATTGGCTCTTCGGATTCGACCTTTTGCGAGCCCTATGCCGTCGCTTTTCAAACGCTCCCTGCTGCCCAAGCTGCGCAGCTTTCCACTCACCGCCGAGGCCGTGACCATTCTCGACGGTGCCGCCGAATTTCGCCGTTGCCTGCTGGAGAAGATCGCCCAGGCCACCCAGCGTATCTACATCGTCGCCCTCTACCTGCAAGAGGACGAGGCGGGCCAGGAAATCCTCGATGCCTTGCATGCCGCCAAAACCGCGCGCCCCGAACTGGACATCGCGGTGGTGGTGGACTGGTTGCGAGCCCAGCGCGGGCTGATCGGTGCCAAGAAACAGCCGGGCAATTCGGCGTGGTACCAGCAACAGACCCGCACCCATGCCAGCGAAGTGCCGATCTATGGCGTGCCGGTGCAGACCCGCGAGCTATTCGGCGTACTGCATTTGAAAGGCTTCGTGATCGATGACGCTGTGCTCTACAGCGGCGCGAGCCTGAACAACGTCTACCTGCACAAATTCGACAAGTACCGCTACGACCGATATCACCTTCTGCGGAACGCTGCGCTGGCCGATTCGATGCATCATCTGGTGCAGCACGGCCTGATCGCCTCCAGGGCCGTGCATCGCCTCGACCTGCCGAACCTGCCCAGCACGCGCAGCTTGCGCAAGGACATCGGCGACTTGCGCAGTCGCCTCAAGTACGCAGCGTATGACACGACGGCGGGCAGCCTCGATAAGAACGGCTTGTCGGTGAGCCCCTTGCTGGGCGTCGGCAAGAACAACCCGCTGAGCAAGGTGATCGGCGAATTGATCGCCAGCAGCCGCAAGCAGCTGACCATCTGCACGCCGTATTTCAACCTGCCGTTGGCCGTGACCCGGGAAATCAACCGCGCCCTGGCCCGCGGCGTGCGGATCGACATCATCGTGGGCGACAAGACCGCCAACGATTTTTATATCCCGCCGAGCGAGCCGTTCAAGATCATTGCGGCATTGCCCTATCTGTACGAAATCAGCCTGCGTCGCTTTGCCAAGCGGCATCAGCGCTACATCGACAGCGGCCAGTTGAACCTGCACCTGTGGCGTGACGGCGACAACACCTATCACCTCAAGGGCATGTGGGTCGACGAGCGCTACACCTTGCTCACTGGCAACAACCTCAATCCACGGGCGTTTCGCCTGGACCTGGAAAATGCCCTGTTGCTCGACGACCCCAAGGGCGAGTTGTCGGGACCGCGCCAGGCCGAGCTCGAACAGATTTATCGGCACACCCAGCGGATCGAACGCTACCTGGACCTGGAAACATTGCCGGATTACCCGGCAGCCGTGGCCAAGTTCCTCAAACGCGTCAGCCGGGTGCGAATAGAGCGTCTGCTTTACCGGATCCTGTGAAAACCCGGGTCATGACGGAAAAAGACACCATCTCGGTCCAGCTGGTGCGCGAAGCGCTGCTGCAGAGCTGTTCCCCGGGCGCGGCTACCGACGAGGTGCTGCGCAAAGTCGGCATCGACCCGGCGTTGCTCGACGATGCCCAGGCGCGGGTCCCGGCCCACGCCTATGCGCAGCTGTGGCGCCTGCTGGCGAGGCGCCGGGATGACGAGTTTTTCGGCATGGACCCGCGCAAGCTCAAGTCCGGCAGCCTGGCCTTTCTCTGTCGTTGCGCGATGGCTCAACCGACGTTGGCGGCCGGGCTGACGGCGGGGCTGGGTTTCCTCTCGCTGATGCTTGAACATTTGCCGGCGCAATGGGTTCGCCAGCAAAGCCTGGCGGAAATCGTCCTGCTTGAAGATGACCAGGAACCACGGCGCGCTTTTACCTATTTCACCTATTGGATGATCGTGCATGGCGTGGCCTGCTGGCTGGCCGGACGGCGAATCCCGATCCTGTCCGTGGAGTTGCGCTGCCCGCAGCCGGACTTCTGCGATGATTACCGCGTCATGTTCTCCCAGAACCTGCGCTTCGACCGGCCCCGTACGCGGATGATTTTTTCCGCTGACTGCCTGGACTTGCCTATCCGGCGCACGCCTGAGGAGCTCAAGCGTTTCCTGGCGCAGGCGCCTGCGAACATCCTGGTCAAATACCGCGACCCGCAAAGCCTCGCCAGTCGTATCCGGCATGATTTGCGTCAGTTGCCCGCCGATCAGTGGCCGGAAACCGAGGCCCTGGCCCAGCGGCTGTGCGTTTCTGCCTCGACGCTGCGCCGGCGGCTGGCGGAGGAGGGGCAAACCTACCAGGCGCTCAAGGATGGTGTGCGCAAGGAGCTGGCGATTGCCTGGCTGGCCGAACCCTCCATCAGCTTCGTGGAGATTGCCTCGCGCCTGGGGTTTTCCGACGCCAGTTCATTCTACAAGGCGTTTCGCAAATGGTCCGGGTCCAATCCCGGTCACTATCGCAGTTTGATCCTCAACGAGGCTGGCTGACGCCATCGCGAGCAGCCAATGCCTACTTTGGTCCATGGCCAAACCAGTCAAGCAACTTGAGGGTTTTGACCATTGCCGCGCGGGCACTTCGGCGCGAGTATTTGCCTGCTATTCACGGTTCCCCCACCAATAAAAAGTACAGAGGGATTCTGGTCATGCGCGATTACTCGTCCGCCACGTCGCAGTTCGATTACCTGCACACCGTCAATGCCGCGTTGCACGGCACGCTCGAAGCGCTCAATGCCTGCGTCGAATGCTGCGACCGGCACGCCTTGCCGGGGCGCATCGCCTTGTTCTGGGAGGGCCGTGACGGCAGTGACGCGACCTGGACTTACCGTGACCTGCAGGACAACGCGGCGCGCTTCGCCAATTTCCTGCGCGCCCAAGGTGTCGGCAAGGGCGACAAGGTCGCTGGCCTGTTGCCGCGCACTGCGGAGTTGCTGATCGTGGTGCTCGCCACGTGGCGCATCGGCGCGGTGTACCAGCCGCTGTTTACCGCATTCGGTCCCAAGGCTATCGAACATCGCCTCGGCAGCTCCGGCGCACGGGTCGTGGTCACCGACGCCACCAACCGCCCCAAACTCGACGAAGTGGCCGATTGTCCCACCGTCGTTACGGTCGGCGGCGAAAAGGGGCAGGGCATCGTTCGTGGCGATTTCAGCTTCTGGGCCGAGGTTGCCAACCATTCCAGCCACTGCGAGCCAGTGATGCTGACCGGCGAGGATCCGTTCCTGCTGATGTTCACCTCTGGCACGACCGGACCGGCCAAGGCACTGTCGGTGCCGCTCAAGGCCATCGTCGCGTTCCAGAGCTACATGCGCGACGCCGTGGACCTGCGCCCTGAAGACGCCTTTTGGAACGTTGCCGATCCCGGCTGGGCCTACGGCATCTATTTCGGCGTGACCGGGCCTTTGGCGATGGGGCATCCGATCACGTTCTACGACGGCCCGTTCACCCTGGACAGCACCTGCCGGGTCATCAATAAATACGGCATCACCAACCTGGCGGGTTCGCCCACCGCGTATCGCTTGCTGATTGCCGGCGGCGACCAGTTCGCCCGGTCGATCAAGGGCAAGCTGCGTATCGTCAGCAGCGCCGGCGAGCCGCTGAACCCGGAAGTGATTCGCTGGTTTGCCGACAACCTGGAGGTGGTGATCCACGACCATTACGGCCAGACCGAGCTGGGCATGGTGCTGTGCAATCACCACGGTCTCGACCATCCGGTGCACCAGGGTGCGGCAGGTTTCGCTTCGCCGGGCCACCGGATCGTGGTGCTGGATGAAAACCATCAGGAACTCGGTGTCGGTCAGCCGGGCATTCTTGCCGTCGACCGCAGCCAATCGCCGATGTGCTGGTTCGCCGGTTACCAGGGCGGGCCGACCAAGGCCTTCGTCGGCGATTATTACCTGAGCGGCGACACCGTTGAATTCAATCCGGACGGGAGCATCAGCTTCGTCGGGCGCAGCGATGACGTGATCACCACGTCCGGCTATCGCGTTGGCCCGTTCGACGTCGAAAGCGCGCTGATCGAGCACCCGGCGGTGGTCGAGGCCGCCGTGGTCGGCAAGCCCGATCCGGAGCGTACCGAGCTGGTAAAAGCCTTCGTGGTGCTCAGCGCCCAGTACCGCGCCGCGCCAGAGCTGGCCGAAGAACTGCGCCAGCACGTGCGCAAGCGCCTGGCGGCCCATGCCTATCCCCGTGAAATCGAATTTGTCAGCGACTTGCCGAAAACCCCGAGCGGCAAGTTGCAGCGCTTTATCTTGCGCAATCAGGAAATCGCCAAGGCCCAAGAAGCCGCGGCGCAGAACGTTTCAGCTTGAATCCAAGGAAACCATGATGCAGATCGACAATAAGATTTTCCTCGTCAGCGGTGGCGCTTCCGGCCTCGGCGCTGCCACCGGTGAGATGCTGGTCAAGGCTGGCGCCAAGGTGATGCTGGTGGACCTCAATGCCGACGCCGTGGCTGCCCAGGCACAAAAGCTTGGCTGCCAGAGCGTGGTCGCGGACATCAGCAACGAAGCGGCGGCCGAAGCCGCGGTCAAGGCTGCAGTCGATGCATTCGGTGGCCTCAATGGCTTGGTGAACTGCGCGGGCATCGTGCGCGGCGAGAAGATCCTCGGCAAGAACGGTCCTCACGCCCTCGCCAGTTTCAGCCAAGTGATCAACGTCAACCTGATCGGCAGTTTCAACCTGTTGCGCCTGGCCGCTGCGGCCATTGCCGAAACTGAGGCCAACGCCGATGGCGAGCGCGGTGTGATCATCAATACCGCGTCGGTAGCGGCCTTCGACGGCCAGATCGGCCAGGCCGCCTACTCGGCGTCCAAGGGCGCGATCGCCAGCCTGACCCTGCCTGCCGCCCGTGAACTGGCGCGTTTCGGCATCCGCGTGATGACCATCGCCCCCGGCATCTTCGAAACCCCGATGATGGCCGGCATGACCCCTGAAGTGCGCGATTCCCTGGCCGCCGGCGTGCCGTTCCCGCCGCGCCTGGGCAAACCCGCCGAGTACGCGGCGCTGGTCCGGCATATCATTGAAAACAGCATGCTCAACGGCGAGGTGATCCGTCTCGACGGCGCCTTGCGCATGGCCGCCAAATAGGAGGATTTGTCATGTCCCACGATCCGATTGTCATCGTCAGCGCCGTCCGCACCCCGATGGGCGGTTTCCAGGGCGAACTCAAAAGCCTGACCGCGCCGCAGCTGGGTTCCGCCGCCATCAAGGCCGCCGTCGAGCGTGCCGGCATCGCGTCCGGCGCGGTCGAAGAAGTGCTGTTCGGTTGCGTGCTCGCCGCCGGGCAAGGCCAGGCGCCGGCACGGCAGGCAGCGCTGGGCGCCGGGCTCGATAAATCGACCCGTTGCACCACGCTGAACAAGATGTGTGGATCGGGCATGGAAGCGGCGATCCTGGCCCATGACATGCTCATCGCCGGCAGCGCCGATGTCGTGGTCGCGGGTGGCATGGAAAGCATGTCCAACGCCCCGTATCTTCTGGATCGCGCCCGCAGCGGTTTGCGCATGGGCCATGGCAAGGTCCTGGACCACATGTTCCTCGACGGCCTCGAAGACGCCTACGACAAGGGACGCCTGATGGGCACCTTTGCCGAGGACTGCGCCGAGGCCAACGGCTACAGCCGCGAGGCCCAGGATGCCTTCGCCATCGCGTCTACCACCCGCGCCCAACAGGCAATCCAGGACGGCAGTTTCGATGCCGAAATCGTGCCGGTGCAGGTCATGGTTGGCAAGGAACAGGTCACCGTTCGCCACGACGAGCAACCGCCCAAGGCTCGCATCGACAAGATCCCCACGCTCAAGCCTGCCTTTCGCGACGGCGGCACGGTGACGGCGGCCAACGCCAGTTCGATTTCCGACGGCGCCGCGGCCCTGGTGATGATGCGCCAGAGCCAGGCGCAACAGCGCGGGTTGAAACCCTTGGCGGTGATTCATGGCCATGCGGCGTTTGCCGATGCCCCGGGGCTGTTCCCCACGGCACCGATCGGCGCGGTCAAGAAGCTGATGGACAGGACCGGCTGGTCGCTTGGGGACGTCGATCTGTTCGAAGTCAACGAAGCCTTCGCCGTGGTAGCGCTGGTGACCATGGACAAGCTGGAAATCCCCCATGACAAAGTCAACATCCATGGCGGTGCCTGCGCCCTGGGCCATCCGATTGGTGCGTCCGGCGCACGCATCCTGGTGACCTTGCTGTCGGCCCTGCGCCAGAAAGGCCTCAAGCGCGGCGTCGCGGCCATCTGCATCGGCGGCGGCGAAGCCACGGCCATGGCCGTTGAATGCCTGTATTAAGGAATGCCCATGCTCCCGACTGAAGAACAGACGCAGATCCGCGACATGGCCCGACAGTTCGCCCAGGAACGTTTGAAACCGTTCTCGGCCGAGTGGGATCGTGAGCACCGTTTTCCCAAGGAAGCGATCGGAGAAATGGCCGAGCTCGGCTTTTTCGGGATGCTGGTGCCCGAACAGTGGGGTGGTTGTGATACCGGTTACCTGGCCTACGCGATGACACTGGAAGAAATCGCCGCCGGCGATGGCGCATGCTCGACCATCATGAGCGTGCATAACTCGGTGGGTTGCGTGCCGATCCTCAAGTTCGGCAACGATGAACAGAAGGCCAGGTTCCTCACGCCACTGGCCGGCGGCACGATGCTCGGCGCCTTCGCTTTGACCGAGCCCCAGGCCGGCTCCGATGCCAGCAGCCTGAAGACGCGGGCGCGGCTCGAGGGCGATCATTATGTGCTCAACGGCAGCAAGCAGTTCATCACGTCCGGGCAGAACGCCGGTGTGGTCATTGTCTTTGCGGTCACCGATCCGGGCGCCGGCAAGCGCGGCATCAGCGCGTTCATCGTGCCCACCGACTCACCGGGCTACAGCGTGGCACGGGTTGAAGACAAACTCGGCCAGCATGCCTCCGATACCTGTCAGATAATTTTCGAAGACGTGAAGGTCCCGGTGGCCAATCGACTGGGAGAAGAGGGCGAGGGCTACAAGATCGCCCTGGCGAACCTGGAAGGTGGACGCGTCGGCATCGCGGCGCAATCGGTGGGCATGGCTCGCGCCGCGTTCGAAGCGGCTCGTGATTATGCCCGCGAGCGCCAGAGCTTCGGCAAACCAATCATCGAGCACCAGGCCGTGGCGTTCCGCCTGGCCGACATGGCGACCCAGATCGCCGTGGCGCGGCAGATGGTTCTTCATGCCGCCGCGCTACGGGACGACGGCCAGCCTGCACTGGTGGAAGCGTCCATGGCCAAGCTGTTCGCCTCGGAAATGGCCGAGAAGGTTTGCTCCATGGCGTTGCAAACCTTGGGCGGTTACGGTTATCTCAACGATTTCCCGCTCGAGCGCATCTACCGCGACGTGCGGGTCTGCCAGATCTACGAAGGCACCAGTGATATTCAGCGCATGGTTATTTCGCGCAATCTTTGAACAGGAGTCCTGCATGAATTACAAAACGATTTTATTGGAGATCAAGGACCGCGTCGGCCTGATCACGTTGAACCGTCCCGAGGCGCTGAACGCCCTCAATGCGCAGATCGTCAGCGAGCTGAACCAGGCGCTGGACCGCCTGGAAGCCGACCCGAAAATCGGTTGCATCGTGCTGACCGGCTCGAAAAAAGCCTTCGCCGCCGGCGCCGACATCAAGGAAATGGCCGAGCTGACCTACCCGCAGATCTACCTGGATGACCTGTTCAGCGACAGCGACCGTGTTGCCAATCGCCGCAAGCCAATCATCGCGGCAGTGAACGGTTTTGCCTTGGGCGGCGGATGTGAATTGGCCTTGATGTGCGATTTCATCCTGGCCGGCGACAACGCCAAGTTCGGCCAGCCGGAAATCAACCTCGGCGTGTTGCCGGGCATGGGCGGCACCCAGCGCCTGACCCGCGCGGTGGGCAAGGCCAAGGCGATGGAAATGTGCCTGACCGGGCGCTTCATCGATGCGGTTGAAGCCGAGCGTTGCGGCATCGTCGCGCGCATCGTGCCGGCTGATGAACTGCTGGACGAAGCACTGAAAACCGCAGCGCTGATAGCCTCCAAATCGGTGCCCATCAGCATGATGGTCAAGGAATCGGTCAACCGCGCCTTCGAAGTCAGCCTGTCCGAAGGTGTGCGCTTCGAACGCCGGGTATTCCACGCCGCGTTTGCGACCCTGGACCAGAAGGAAGGCATGGCCGCGTTCGTGGCCAAGCGTGCCGCAGAGTTTCAGGATAAGTAATGCAGCGCCAGCACTGAAGCTTTCGCGAGCAAGCTCGCTCCCACAGTGGAGTTGAGGTGTACGGGCCACTGTGTACACCACCAAACCCTGTGGGAGCGAGCTTGCTCGCGATGCTTTTCGTGCAATTACATCGGGTAGTGCTTCAGTTCCCGGGCAATCACCATCCGCTGTATCTCGCTCGACCCCTCATAGATCTGAGTAATGCGCGCATCCCGGTAGTAGCGCTCCACCGGATAATCCTCCAGATACCCATAACCCCCATGGATCTGTATCGCCGAGGAGCAGACTTTCTCCGCCATTTCCGATGCAAACAGCTTGGCTTGCGACGCTTCCGATAGGCATGGTTTGCCAGCGCTGCGCAGGCGCGCGGCATGGAGAATCAGCAGGCGAGCGGCGTTCAGGCGGGTGTGCATGTCGGCGAGCAGGTTGGCGATGCTCTGGTGCTCGATGATCGGCTTGTCGAACTGTACGCGATCGCGGGAGTAGGCCAGGGCCGCTTCGAACGCCGCGCGGGCAATGCCGAGTGCCTGGGCGGCGATGCCGATGCGGCCGCCTTCGAGGTTGGAGAGCGCGATGGCCAGGCCTTTGCCCCTGGCGCCCAGCAGATTGGCCTCGGGGACGGTGCAGTTGCTCAATGTCACTGCACAGGTGTCCGAGGCGCGAATGCCCATTTTGTGTTCGGAGCGATCGACGTTGAAACCTTGGGTGTCCGTCGGCACCAGGAAAGCCGAGATGCCTTTCTTGCCCAGGTCCGGGTCGGTGACGGCGAACACAATCGCCAGTTTCGCCCGTTTGCCATTGCTGACGAACTGCTTGGCGCCGTTGATCACCCACTGGCCGTCCCGCAGCTCGGCGCGGGTGCGCAGGTTGTGCGCTTCGGAGCCGGCCTGGGGTTCGGTCAGGCAGAAGCAGCCAATCGCCTGGCCGCTGGCAAGGTCCGCCAGCCAGGTCTGTTTCTGTTCGTCGGTGCCGAAATTGAGCACCGGTCCGCACCCCACCGAGTTGTGGATGCTCATCAACGCCCCCGTGGCACCGTCGCCCGCGGAGATTTCTTCCACGGCGAGGGCGTAGGCCACGTAATCGACATAGGTGCCGCCCCATTCTTCGGGAACGACCATGCCCAGCAGGCCCAATTCGCCCATCTTCGCCACCAGGCCATCGTCGATCCAGCCGGCTTTCTCCCAGGCTTGAGCGTGGGGCGCGATTTCACCGCGGGCGAAATCACGGGCCATGTCGCGGATCATCACTTGTTCTTCGGTCAGCTCAAGGTCTTGCATGTTCTAGTTCCCGTGGTAGTCGAGGCCGTCGAAGAAACTCGCCACGCGTGCGGCGTCCAGCGCCTCCAGGGTCGGCGGATTCCAGCGCGGGCTCTTGTCTTTATCGATCAGCAAGGCGCGCACGCCTTCGATCAGGTCACCGCGCTCGAACCATTGGCGGTCCAGGTGCAGCTCGAGGTCGAAGCAGTCTTCCAGGCTCAGGTGGCGACCGCGGCGCAACATCTCCAGGGTCACCGCCATGGCCAACGGCGAGCGGGTATCCAGCAGGTCGGCGGTCTCGAGCGCCCATTCATGGCTGTTGGCAACCGTGACCTGGCGCAACTGCTCGACCATGCTCGGCACATCGGGCAGGGCGAAGAAATGGTCGATAGCGGGCCGCAGATCGGCCAGGGGCGGGGCAGGGAGTTGTTGGACCGCTATTTTCGCCAGCAGGCTTTGCAGATCCTTGAGAGGCGTGTCGCGCCACTCCAGGCGATCGAGGCGTTCATCGAGCTGGGCGAGCTTGCGGCTATCGAGGTACCAATCGGCGAGTCCGCAGTACAACGCGTCCGCGGCGCGGATATGCACGCCACTCACGCCCAGATAGATGCCCAGCTCGCCGGGAATGCGCGGGAGGAAATAACTGCCGCCCACGTCCGGGAAATAACCGATGGATACCTCGGGCATGCCCAGGCGGGTGCGTTCGGTCACCACCCGCAGGTCGGCGCCTTGCGCCAGGCCCATGCCACCGCCGAGCACGAAGCCGTCCATCAGGGCCAGAATCGGCTTGCGGTAGTGGTGGATCGTCAAGTCGAGGGCATATTCCTCGACGAAGAAGTCTTCATGCAGGGTGTCGCCCTGCTTGTGGCTGTCGTACAGCGAGCGGATATCACCGCCGGCGCAGAACGCCTTGCCGCCGGCACCGCGCAGGGCCACCGCACGAATCTGCGCGTCCTGCGCCCAGGCATCGAGTTGCTGCTGCATGCTGCGCACCATGCCCAAGGTGAGGGCATTGAGGCCGGCGGGGCGGTTCAGGGTCAAGTGGCCAATATGGTTGCGGACGTCGACCAGCACCTCGTATGGCGCGGTTTCCACGCTGCCCGCAGCTTGGGATGAAACCTGAGCTGTCATCGCTAACTCCCTGCTTTTGTTGTTATTTATGAATAACGTAGCGCGTACCCGGTCGGGATCGTAACAGTGCAAATTTGCATTGCACAACCGGGATACGTGCAGGTCCTGTCTGCATATTTATAGCAGCCACAGGCTCAGCCGCGACCCGACAGCACCTCCGTGATGCTGCGGCGCTTGGCATGACGCTCGCTGGCGTGGATCAATTGCTCGAGATCTTCAGGGGTTACGTCGAAAAATGCTTCCATTTCCTCAAGTGCCGATTTCAAGTCGGCGGCGGTAATGGCCTGGCGATCCACGGGTGGATGGTCCGCCGGGATGACGGCGACCGGCTCGCTGGCGCGCTTGGGATAGCGCACGCGCGTCAGGTTGTTGTACGCCAACGCAAAGGCGAGCAGGCCAGAACCGGCGAGCATTGCGGCGCCAACCGCCTGCCAGTCCAAGGCGACAATTGATGCATCCGCCAGCACCAGCGTGGCCGCCAGGGCACCCGCCGGTGGATGCAGGCAACGCAGCCAGCACATCAACACGAGCGCCATGCCGGCCGCCAGGCAAGCGCTGCCCAGCGTGCGGCCCAATACATGGGCGACCAGCAACGCGACGACCGACGCACACAGGTATCCGCCGAAGATTGACCAGGGTTGAGCCAAGGCGCCCGACGACACGGCGAACAACAAGACTGCCGAGGCCCCAAGCGGGCCGATCAGGTGCTGGGCCACCTCAAGGCCGAACACCTGGCCACAGAGCCAGACACTGAACATTGTTCCCAGGGCCATGCCGATTGCGGCACGGCTCCATTCGGTGGGACGGGTATTGATAGCAGCGGGGAACCAGCGAGAAAGCATGAAGCAGACATCCAAAAAACGAACAAAAAAATGGGCTTACGGGAGAGTCCCAGAAAGCCCTTTAAGTGTTCCAACAGTTGGGGGAGGAACGATACACAGTGTGCCGGTCGCTACCCTTGCTTACAAATTCATATTAATGCTGGTTGAGTGCATTTATTTTGAAGTAGAAGTCAGGCGATCCTGGCGCGCAACCAAGGTTGCTGGGCAATGGGCAAGCTGCAGGATTGTCCTCGGCCCATCGGAAAGTAAGTAAAACCTTTGTCCGCCATGCGGTCCGGGTCATACAGGTTGCGGCCATCAAAAATCACGGGTGCCTTCAGGCGCTGCCGGATCAATTGGAAATCAGGCGCCTTGAACGACTGCCATTCGGTGCAGATGATCAACGCATCCGAGCCTGCCAGCACGGACTCAGGCGTGCCCATCAGCATCAGTTTCGATTCGTTGGGGTAAAGCAACTGAGTCTGTTGCATCGCTTCGGGATCGAACGCCCGGACGCTGGCCCCGGCCGCCCATAGGGCCTCCAGCAGCGTGCGACTCGGGGCGTCGCGCATGTCGTCGGTGTTGGGCTTGAAGGCCAAGCCCCACAGCGCAAAGGTCTTGCCACGCAGATCGCCCTGGTAGAACGCCTTGATGCGTTCGAACAGCTTGTGTTTCTGCCGCAGATTGATGGTTTCCACCGCTTGCAGCAGGTCACTGGAGCAACGCGCCTGCTCTGCGGTGTGGATCAAGGCGCGCATGTCCTTGGGAAAGCACGAGCCGCCGTAGCCGCACCCCGGATAAATGAAGTGGTAGCCGATGCGTGAATCGGCGCCGATGCCTTGGCGCACCGACTCGATGTCGGCACCGAGGTGTTCGGCCAGCTCGGCGATCTGGTTGATGAAGCTGATCTTGGTCGCCAGCATGCCGTTGGCCGCGTATTTGGTCAGCTCGGCGCTGCGCACATCCATGAACAGGATCCGGTCATGATTGCGGTTGAATGGTGCGTACAGTTCGCGCATGGTTTCGCGCACTTCTTCACGCTCGCAGCCGATCACGATGCGATCAGGACGCCGGCAATCGGCCACGGCGGAGCCTTCCTTGAGAAATTCCGGGTTGGAGACAATATCGAACTGCAGCAGGCGCCCGGCCTTGAGCAGGCATTTGTCGATGTGTGCGCGCAAGATATCGCCCGTGCCCACCGGCACGGTGGACTTTTCCACGACCACCAGCGATTGCTCGCCGTAGCGTGCCACGGCCTCACCGACGGCAAGGACTTGGCGAAGATCTGCCGAGCCGTCTTCCCTGGACGGCGTGCCGACGGCGATGAACAGGACCTGCCCATGCTTGACGGCAACCTGCTCGTCGCTGGTAAAACGCAAGCGCCCGGCATCGAGTCCCTCGCGCACCAGCGTCGCCAGGCCGGGTTCGAAAATGCTGACCTGGCCTTGGCGCAAGTGCTCGATCTTTTTTTCGTCGATGTCCATGCACACCACGTCATGGCCGACTTCGGCCAACACAACGGCTTGTACCAATCCAACGTAACCACTGCCGAACACGCTGATCTTCATGGCAAACTCCCTGGACCATCCCGAGCCGCCGCACCCGGCGGTACACCGTGGTGCGCTTGTTTCAGGATAGGGAGGGGATGTTGCAGTTCACTGACAGCCTGTAGCGGCCGCATCCGCCGCCAACCGGTACTGAGCGGGCAATTGCGCGACGAACTCGTCGACCACTTCCCGGGTCAGGCTGACGATATCCTCGACCCGTTCCATCCCGGCGCCGGTGCGCCAGCTCGCGACGATGTCCATCACCGAGGGCAGCGGCACGCCGTCCACCAGCCTCAATGTGCCCTGGGTCAGTTCGCCTTGGACCAGCGCTGCGGGCATGGCGCCGATGCCGAAGCCGTCGCGCACCAGGCGCGTGATGGCCGACGCCGAGTTCACGCAATTGATGCGTGGCGAGACGATATTGGCCGAGTGCAGCAGGTTGAGGATGTCCTGGTGCGGCCGGGAGTTGCGCGAAAAGGTCACGATGCGTTCCTGGGACAGATCGTCCAGCGATGCATAGTCACGGTCATAGGCTGAGCCGGTGCGCACCACCCAATGCATCGGATAACGGGTCAGGAGGGTGTTGCGCACGCTGTCGAGGCGCAGGATATCGGTCTGGAAGATGATGTCCTGATAACCCTTTTCCAACTGCGAGCACAGGTTGCTCGCAGTGTCGGCCGACAGCTCGATTTCCAGCGCCGGGTAGCATTCCATCAGGCGTGTCACCAACGGGCTGAGCCAGGTGTGGATCACCGTGTCCATCGCGCCGATGCGAATCCGCCCTCGTACTTGGCGCGGATCCTTGATCACCGCCTTCATGCTCTGCATGGTGTCCATGATGCGCTCGGCATATTCGAGCACCCGTTGGCCTTCGGACGTCAGCGACACGCCTTTGGGGTCGCGCACGAACAGGCGCACGCCCATTTCATCTTCCAGGGCGGCGATCCGGCTGGAAATGGACGCTTGGGTGGTGAAGAGCTTTTCCGCTGTGAGCCGGAAGCTTTTCAGCCGGGCAACCCAGACAAAGGTTTCCAGGAACTTGATGTTCATGTCGTGCCGCTCCTCGAAACGGAAAGCCAGGAAAACCGCAGGGAAATCAAACCGGTCAGCCCCATCTGGCTGACAGGTATTGGATCACGTCTTGAAGCTTGGTTGAGTCCGGCACCGTGTCCATGGCGGCCTGGACGCTGCACCATGGATAGGCCAAGCGCGACACCCAGTCCATGACCGCCGGCAGATCGGTTGCCGGCAGGGTGCTCATGTGTTCGATAGTAATGGTGAGTCCCCCGACCAACCACGACTGGGGGATGAACCGCCAGTGATACCGGCCGCAACCCACCCGGACTTCACCGCTGTGCTTGTCAGACATGGCAACCAACCATCGACACTGGAACGCCTCGGTGCTGGTCTCGGCGCTGGTCTCGAGAGGAGCGTCCAGGCAAAACGTGTAGACGTTCTCGAAGGTCTGGTTGAATCGGCTGACCAGCACATCACCGATGGCGCCACGGCCTTCGACGTGATCCGGGAACGAAATGGACCCGGTGCGGACCACCATGTCCAAGGTGGCGTCATCGGTAAAAGCCTGGGCCAGCAGGTGAGGGCGGTTGCCGTCCTTGGCGCGGATGTACTGCTCGATAGATCGTCGCGGGCTGTCCATCAAATCTCCTTGTGGTTGAGGCGTCACAGTGCGCTGTTCCAGAGGTCCGTTACCAGCATGCAGCCCGGCGCGTGGGTGATACACAGCGGCGGACGCGAAGCCTGGACCACCGATTGCGGCGTCACGCCACAGGCCCAGAACACTGGTATCTCATCGCTTTCGACCGGTACTGCATCACCGTAATCCGGCGCGTCCAGCGAGCGAATACCGATCAGTGCCGGGTCCCCGATGTGTACCGGGGCGCCGTGGACGTTGGGCATGCGCCCGGTGATCTGGATCGCCTGGATCGCCGCTGCGGCCTTCATCGGGCGCATGGTCACGACCATTTTGCCAGACAGTCGCGCGGTGGGGCGTGTGTCGATGTTGGTGCGGAACATGGCAACGTTGCGACCCAACTCGATGTGCCTCAACCGTAAGCCGGCCTCAAGCAACGGCTGCTCGAAAGAAAAGGAGCAGCCGAGGGCGAACGTCACCAAGTCATCGCGCCAAAGGTGTTCGATGTCCGAGGGCTCTTCATTCAACTCGCCGTGGTCGAAGACCCGGTAGCGCGGCACTTCGTGGCGGATATCGATGGGAGCGCCCAGGTTGCGCAGGACAGGATCGCCCGGTTCTGTGACGTCAAGCACGGGACAAGCCTGGCGATTGAGTGTGCAGTAGCGCAGGAATTCGTCGGCCCAATCCCCAGGCAAGATGACGATATTGGCTTGCACCCGACCCTGGCCCAGGCCGCTGGTGTGGCCGTCGTATCGACCGGCCGCAATGTTCTGGCGCAAGGCCTGCGGTGAACATTGCTGCAGTTGTTCGAATGTCAGGGCTGATGAATCCATCGTGGGGGCTCCATTGGTTCTTGTTAGAGATCCCTTTGTAGAAAACCCGGGCGACGGCGTCCAACAAGGAAAGTTGCTACCCCCTGACAAGTAAAAGTTATTCGACCTTCAATAGCCCCGGCGCCGCCACCATGCGCAGCGGCCCGACGTCCGTGGCGTATTGGCAAACCACCTGTCGACTCATCTGCACGATGCTCTCGATCAATTCCAGCCCCACGCCCGCGCGCCACGATGCAACGACATCGAGCTGGGGCAGAGGCGCACCGGGCTCCAGCTGAATCAACTCGCCACGGGCCAGCGGCTTGGCCACCAGCGCCGCCGGCAACGCGCCGATGCCGAAACCGTCGCGTATCAGTCGGGTCATGGCCGAGACCGAATTGACGCAACTGACCCTCGGCGTACCGACGCCATGGGCATACAGCAGGTTGAGCACATCCTGGTGCGGTCGCGATTGCTTGACGAAAGTGATGATGCGTTCGCTCGCCATTTCCGTCAGCGAGGCATAGGGTCGGGCGTAAATCGATTGGCTGGCGGCGATCCAGTGCATCGGGTAATGCCCCAATTCCAGATTGCGCACGCTTTCATGGCGGACCAGGTCGGTCTGGAAAGCGATGTCCAGGTAACCTTTTTGCAGTTGATCGCAGAGGTTGCGCGCCGCGTCGGCGGTGATTTCGATCTCAACGGCGGGGAATGCCTGCATCAGCATCGACATCAATGGGCTGAGCCAAGTGTGGATCACCGTGTCCATCACACCGATGCGCACCAGGCCCTGCTGCGGGGTGCTTTTGTCCAACGACTGTTTCAGGGCGCGCTGGACTTCGAGCATCTGTTCCGCGTACTCGAGCACCTTGATGCCTTCCGGCGTCAATGAAACACCCCGCGAATCACGCACGAACAGGCGCAGGCCCAACTCGTCTTCCAGCGACGCGATCCGACTGGAAATCGCGGCCTGGGTGCTGAACATCTTTTCGGCGGTCAGGCTGAAGCTTTGCAGGCGAGCAACCCAGACGAAGGTTTCGAGAAACTTGAGGTTCATGGTGGTTCTCTTGGCGTTTATCGTTCTTATGGTTGCAATTGTTACTCCAGGTCGAGGCTCGACGCGCATCAAATTTTCTTATGTCCGCGCCTGATTTTTTCCCGTTTGACGCTGGACCGCATCAATGCGAAGAATCCGCCCCACGACGCACCCTGCAGTGCGTCGCCCCCAACAGACACTGCCCCAAACAATAAGCGAGGCGCGTACGCCGTCCCCGAAGGGATCGTTCGCGCCCATAAAAAGGAGCACGCCATGCCCCGTTTCATCGACACCCGTTGGAGCCGTTCGCCCGTCGGTCCGTTGCTCGGCCTGGGCCTGATCGGCGCACCGATCGCCCACGCCGATTTCATTGGCGACAGCAAGGCCAGCCTGGAAGCCCGCAACTTCTATTTCAACCGCGATTTCAGGCAAGAGGGCGCTCGGGACAAAGCCGAGGAGTGGGCCCAAGGGTTCTTGTTGCGCATGGAGTCGGGGTACACGGCCGGCACCTTGGGTTTTGGCCTGGACGCCTTGGCCATGGCCGGTTTCAAACTGGACTCGGGCGGTGGCACCGCCGGCACCAATCTTTTGCCGGCGGACCGGTCCGGCGGCTCCCAGGATCGCTACGGAGAAGTCGGCCTGACGGCGAAGATGCGCTTGTCCAACAGCACGTTGAAAGCCGGAACGCTGCAGATCAAGGACCCGGTGGTCAATTCCAACGACACGCGCCTGCTGCCGGGCACCTTCAAGGGCGGACTGTTGAATGTGCAGGAAATCGACCGTCTGAAGCTCACCGCCGGGCAGCTCACCCAAATCAATTTTGTCGACTCCACCGACTATCAGGACATGACCGCCAATCGAATCGGCGGCACCAGCGACAAATTCCAGCTCGCCGGGGCGGACTACCAATTCCTGCCCAACCTCACGGCGCAATACCGCTACGGCAAGCTTGAGGATATCTACCAGCAGAACTACCTCGGCTTCATCCATACCCTGGACCTGGGCAACGGCCAGTCATTGAAAAGTGACGTGCGCTATTCGCGCAGCGCTGAGGATGGCAGTTTCCGTGCGATTGACAACCAGGCATTCGGCGCGCTGTTCACCTATAGCCTCGCCGGCCACGCGTTCGGCCTGGGCTATCAGCGCATGAGCGGCGACGATCCGTTCCCCTACATCTCCCGCAGCGACCCGTACTTGGTCAACTTCGTGCAGATCGGCGATTTCGCCAACATCGACGAGCGCTCCTGGCAAGCCCGCTACGACTACAATTTCGCCGCCATCGGTGTGCCGGGCCTGACCTTCATGACCCGTTACATCAGCGGCGACAACGTGCAGCGCGCCGCGCCGGGAGAGGGCCAGGAATGGGAGCGCAACACCGACATTGCCTACGTGGTGCAGGACGGCACCTTGAAGGGGCTGGGTTTGAAATGGCGCAACGCAACGGTGCGCTCGAACTTCGGCAATGACCTGGATGAGAACCGGTTGATCGTCAGCTATACGATGGCGTTGTGGTGAACCCCTTGACGGTCAAGCCTTGACCCAGCGCTGACGACTCCAACTGCTCAACGTATCGACGGTGAAGACCAGCAGCAACATCGCCAGGATCACCGTGCTGCCTTGGGCCTCCTGGAACAGGCTGAGGCTGACGTAAAGCATCTGGCCCAGGCCGCCGGCGCCGACGAAACCCAGGACGCTGGCCATGCGGATGTTGTTTTCCCAGCGGTATAAGGTGTAGGCCAGCAGTTGCGGCATCAGGTTGGGCAACGTGCCGTAGCAGAAGGCCGAGAGGGCGCTGCCACCCTGGAGGCGGATGGCGTCGGCGGGTTGCGACGGGGTGTTTTCCAAGGCTTCGGCAAACAACCGGCCGAGAACGCCGACGGTGTGCAGGGCCAGCGCCAGCGTACCGGCATTGGGGCCAAGCCCGGCGGCAAGCACCATCAGCGCGGCCCAAACCAGCTCCGGAACCGCGCGCAGGGCGTTCAACAACAGGCGCGATGCGCTCTGCAACGGCCAGCCAAGGCGCCCGGCGGTGGGCAGCGCCAAGGCCAATCCCAACACCGCCGCGAGCAGGGTGCCGAGGGCGGACATGGCGATGGTTTCCAGCGCGCCATGGCCGATCGCTTTCAGGTAGGCGGGGCTCAGGTCAGGCGTCAGGAAACGCTGGGCATACGCGGCCATCTGCTTGAGGTTCGAGTGCTCGCCGAGGACGGCCAGGTCGATACCCAGATAGATGAACGACGCCACCACCGCTGCGCCGATGCCCAGAAGCAGTAGCGCGTTGAACAGGCGATTCATGCCAACCTCCAGCGCAGCACGCGACTGAGCTGGTCGGCGAGCAGCACCAACGCCAGGAACGTCAACAGCAGGCTCGCGACTTCACCGCCGGCGAACATGCGCAACGACAGGTCCATCTGTTGGCCCAGCCCGCCAGCCCCGACGAAGCCCATCACCACCGAGGCGCGGATGGCGCATTCCCAGCGGTACACCGTGTATGAGAGCAACTCGGCGGCGACGTTGGGCAGGATGCCGTAGCAGAACGCGGCGAGCCGACCGCTGCCGGCCTGCATCAGCGCGTGAGCCGGGCGCTGGTCGACGGATTCGAAGATTTCCGCGTAGACCTTGCCCAGCATGCCGCTGTAGGTGATCGCAATGGCAAGCACCCCGGCCGTCGGTCCGAGGCCGACGGCACGGACGAACAGCAAGGCCCAGACGATCTCCGGCACGCTGCGCAGGAAAATCAGCAGCGCGCGGACCGGCCAACGCAACCATTGGCCCCAATAGCCGGGCCTGCCAGCGCGGTACGCGGCAGACAACGACAACGCCCGGCTGGCGAGCAGGCTGGCGGGAACGGCCAACAGCAGGGCCAAGGCCATGCCAGCGGTGGCAATGGCGAGCGTCTGCAGCGTGGCTTGCAGCAGCAGTTCGATAAACGTTTCGTCATGGGCCGGTGGCCAGAACGCGGCGACGAACCGGCCCATCTCGCTCTGGCTATCGCTGGCCAGCAGCACTCCAAGGTCCAGTTCGCTGAAATGGATACCCGGCCACAACAGGGCAACGGCCAGCAGGCCAAGGAGCAGGCGAGGGCGGGCGGCGGGGTCCCGAGCGTCACGCTTCAGCATCGCGGAATCTGCACGCTCGAAGGTGGTGGCGGGCTCGACAGCGACTCCAGCTGCTCGTTGGCATAAAGGATATCGAGCTGCCGGCGGTCGACCGCTTCGGTCGGTAAGTCGAAGAGTACCTGGCCGTCACGCAAACCGATGATCCGGGAAAAGTGCGCAAGCGCCAGGTCCACCGCATGCAGGCTGGTCACCAGGGTGACCTGATGTTCCCGGGCATGCTGGCAAAGCACCGAGAGCGTGTGCTCGGCGAGCACCGGGTCCATCGCCGATACCGGCTCATCCGCCAGCAACACCTCGGGTGCCTGGTACAGCACGCGGGCGATGCCGACGCGTTGCAACTGTCCACCGGACAGTTGCTGGCATTGCACGAACAGCTTTTCGCCCAGGTCCAGGCGCGCCAAGGCCGCGCGTGCCCCGGGAATATCCAGCGGGTGGAGCAGGTTCAGCAGGCTCTTGCCGATACCCCATTGCCCCAGCTTGCCGGCCAGTACCGCTGTGATCACGCGTTGGCGCGGGGGCAGGGGAGGCGCTTGATGAATCAGCCCGATGCGCGAGCGCAGGCGTTGACGCTGGCGCGCCGACAGTTGCCAGACCCGCTCGCCCAGCACGTCAACCTCACCGCTACCAGGACGCAGCGCGGTGGCAAGGACGTTGAGCAGGCTGGACTTGCCGGCGCCGGACGGTCCGATGATCGCGACCTGTTCCCCCGCACGCAGGTGCAGGTCCACACCGCGCAGCGCCTGGGCGCCGTTGACATGGACGACGCTGGCCTGGGTCAGGCGCAATGTCATTTGAGCAGTTCGGCGGCGCGTGCGGCTTCTTCGATGCCCTTGTAGTTTTCGGGCGTGGTTTCGATGAAGCGGCTAGCGGCTTGCAGATCCAGGATCTCCTTGTCTTTCGGGTTCGCCGGATCGAGTGCCAGGAACGCAGCCTTGATCTTCGCCGCCAGCGCTGGATCCAGGGTACCGCGCACCGTCCAGTTGTAGTCGAAATACGCCGGGGTAGTGGCGAATACCTTGACCTTGCTGGTGTCGACCTTGCCGGCGGCGACCAGTTTGTCCCAGACGCTGGCGTTGAGCACGCCGGCATCGACCTTGCCGGCCTGGACCCAGGCCGCGGTCGCGTCATGGGCGCCCGAATAGCCAACACGGCTGAAGTAGGTTTCCGGCTTGATGCCGTCCTTGAGCATGAAGTAGCGCGGCATCAGGCTGCCCGAGGTGGACGAGATCGAACCGAAGGCGAAGCTCTTGCCCTTGAGGTCGGCAAGGGATTTGACGGCCGGGTCGGCAGTGATGAATTTACTGGTGAACTGCGCGTCCTGTTCACGTTGCACCAGCGGAATGGCGTTGCCGGTCTTCAGGCGGGCCTGGACGAAGGTGAAGCCGCCCAGCCAGGCCAGGTCGATCCTGTCGGTGGCCAGCGCCTCGACCACGGCGGGATAGTCGCTCACGGGCACGAACTCGACTTTCATGCCGATCTGCTGCTCCAGGTAGGCACCCAGTGGCTTGAACTTGCGCAGCAGTTCGGTCGGCGCCTCGTCGGGAATCGCGCTGACTTTCAGAGTGTCGGCAGCCTGCGCCAGGACAGCGCTTACAGTCAGGGTAAAACCGACGGCCAGTGCCAGGGAACGCTTGAGCATGAAAATCTCCGGTGCATGGAAGCATGAATATTCAAGCGCCAGGCGTTCGTGCCGGGCGCGTTGTGAGGGTAGACGAGTGGGGGCGATTTTGATCGTTTCCGGTGATCAGGTAAATCTTTATAGTCGCTTGCCCCCATCCTATTTCTGGAGCATCAACATCATGCTCAGCGCCGAGCTGAAGTCTTTCCACATGGTTGCTCGCCTGGCCAGCGTGACCCAGGCGGCCAAGAAGCTGGGGCTCAGCCAGCCGACGGTGACCACGCAGATCCGCAACCTGGAAGCCCAGTATGGCGTCGAACTGTTCTTTCGCGGCGGTCGGCGCCTGACCCTCAGCGACGAAGGCGCGCAGTTGTTGCCGATGGTGCAGAAGCTGTTGCAACAGGAAGCCGACATCGAGTTTTTCCTGCGCAACAGCGGCCAGGTGCAAGGCACGCTGCGAATTGGCGCCACGGCGCCGTACTACGTGCTCGATATCATCAAGGGCTTTCGCGATCAGTTTCCCCTGTGTGAGGTGACCCTTGAAATCGGCAACTCTCTGCAGGTCATCGAGGCGCTGGAGGAGTACCGCGTGGACCTGGCCGCGTCCTCGCAACTGGTCGAAGACGCTCGCCTGACCCGATTGGTATTGGGCCACGACCCGCTCGTCGTGGCGATGCACCGCAGCCACCCGCTGGCGAGCCACGATCGTGTGGCACCCGGTGCATTGGCCGGGCACTGCCTATTGATGCGGGAAAAAGGCTCGACCACCCGGGCGCTCACCACAACCTTGCTGCGCGAAGCCGGCGTGGCGACAGGGCCACTGTTGGAAATTGGCAGTCGCGAGTCGATTCGCGAAGCGGTCCTGCGCAACATCGGCATCAGCATCATCGCCCGTCATGAAGTGCCGGAGAATCCGCAGCTCAAAGTGGTGGAGCTGGAAGGCGCGCCGCTGATCGCCGAGTACCTTTATTGCCTCAAGGAGCGCCGCCAGGCCCGGCTGCCGTCGGCGTTCCTGGGCCTGGCCCGAGAGAAGGCTGCGTCCTGAGCCCGCTACGCAAATTTGCCGATGGCACTATCGGCAGCTTTTAGCCAACTGCAATCAAGCCTTCGTACTGCCTGCCTACCATGACCCACGTCGAGCCAACCGCTCATCGAGGTGACGTCATGACAAGCACACGCTCCGTAGACATGCAGATACGCGACATCCAAAAAGGCTTCGGTGCCTTCAAGGCGCTGGATGGCGTGTCGCTGGACATCGCCGCAGGTGAACTGGTTTGCCTGCTCGGGCCATCCGGCTGCGGCAAGACCACGTTGCTGCGCTGCATTGCCGGCCTGGAGCGGCAGGATCACGGGACCATCATGATCGGCGCGCGGGATGTCTCCAGCCTGGCGCCGCAAGCGCGAGACTACGGCATCCTGTTCCAATCCTACGCACTGTTCCCCAATCTCACGGTGGAGCAGAACGTCGGTTACGGCTTGGCGGGCAACAACCGCGAGACGATTCGCGGACGGGTCAACGAGATGCTCGACCTTGTCGGGCTGTGTGGCAGCGAGAAGAAATACCCCGGTCAACTCTCCGGCGGCCAGCAGCAGCGGGTGGCACTTGCGCGTGCCTTGGCCCCGGCGCCCTCGCTGTTGCTGCTCGACGAACCGATGTCAGCCCTCGATGCGCGGGTGCGTGAGCATCTATGTACGGAGTTGCGCGGGCTGCAAAAACGCCTGGGCATCACCACGTTGATGGTCACTCACAACCAGGACGAGGCGATGCTGATGGCCGACCGGATCGCGGTGATCAACCAGGGCCGCGTCGAACAATTCGCCAGTGCACAACAAATCTACCGCGCGCCGGCGACAGCCTTCGTGGCCGATTTCATTGGCCAGGGCAACTGGCTGCCGTTCGAGCGGGGCCAGGATGGGCAGGTGCGGGTTGGCAATCTGAACCTCACCGTGCAAGGTAATGACATCCATCCTCGCGGGCGTCTGTTCTGCCGTCCGGAAGCGGTGCGGATCAATCCCTCGACACCTGAAGCCAATCTGTTCGACGCGCAACTGCGGGAGCTGACGTTCCTCGGCAATCGTTGCCGCCTGAGCTTCGAACTCGACGCGCTGCCAGGCCATGGTTTGCTGGCTGAGTTGGAACCGCACGCCATGCCCGCGTTGAGTGGCGCGCAAATGAGCGTTGCGCTGCCGCCCCATTGCCTGCAGGTGTTCGCTTGATATGGACATCACGATGACCCTCAAGCCGGCCGTGTTTCAACCGCGACAGGTGACCGGTGATTTCGCCGATCGCCTGTTTGTTCGCGGCGGCCAATGGTTGCTGCTGATGTTGCTGGTGGTGGCAGTCCTGTTGCCGCTGCTTTCCATGTTGTGGCGTGCCTTCAGTGGTGATGCGAGCCAGGGCGGGGGGCTGGATGCGGCGCTGGCGTTGTTCGCCAGTGCGAATTTCCGTTGGCTGTTGGGTAACAGCCTGACGGCTTCCATGACCGTTGCGATGATCGTGGTGCCGCTGGCTTACGCGTTCGCCTATGCCTTGCAGCGCACCTGCATCGCCGCAAAGCCTTTATGGCGGGGCATTTCGCTGCTGCCGCTGCTGGCCCCGTCGATGCTGCCGGGAATCGCGCTGATCTACCTGTTCGGTAACCAGGGACTGCTGCGTGACCTCATGGCTGAAAACATCTACGGATTCTGGGGCATTGTCCTCGGACAGGCGATCTACACCTTTCCCCATGCACTGATGGTGTTGATGTCGGCATTGGCGCTGGCGGATGCGCGGCTGTTCGATGCGGCGTCGAGCATGGGCGCGTCTCCTTGGCGGGCGTTTCGCAGCATCACCTGGCCCGGTAGCCGGCAGGGTGTATTCGCCGCCTTCTGCCTGGTGTTCACCCTGTGCATCACCGACTTCGGCGTGCCGGTGACCGTTGGCGGTGACTATCAGGTATTGGCCCTGGAAGCCTATAAAGCGGTGGTTGGCCAGCAGCAATTCGGACGCGGGGCGCTGATCGGCTTGGTCCTGTTGCTGCCAGCCGTGCTCAGTTTCGCGGTGGACGTGTGGCTGCGCCGTAGTCAGCGCGATGCCATGGGCGGCCGTGCCCAGGTCTATCACCCTCGACCGTCAGCCGGGCGGGATGCGTTTTTCCTGGGCCTGACGGCTATGGTTTGCTGCGTGCTGCTCGGTGTGTTCGGCATGGCCGTGTACGCCTCATTGGTGCAGTTCTGGCCCTATGATTTGTCCTTGTCGTTGGACAACTATGGCTTTTCCGAGCTACCCGGCGGCTGGCTGGCCTATCGCAACAGTCTGCTTCTGGCGGTGTGCAGTGCCTTGTTCGGCAGCCTGCTGATCTTCACCGGTGCCTACCTGATCGAGAAAACCCGACAGACCGCGCTGACCCGAATCCTGCGGCTGCTCAGTTTTGTGCCAATGGCCGTCCCCGGCCTGGTGCTGGGCCTGGGCTACGTGTTCTTTTTCAATCTGCCGGGCAATCCGCTCGGCAATCTGTACGGCAGCCTGGCGCTGCTGGTGGTCTGCACCGTCGCTCATTTCCTGACCACCGCACAGATGACGGCCAGCGCGGCCCTGCGTCAGCTCGACGATGAATTCGAGGCTGCCGCCCTCGCACTCAAGGTGCCGTTGGCGCGGCACTTCGTGCGGGTGACCCTACCGATGTGCCTGCCGGCGCTGCTGGACATCATCCGCTATCTGTTCGTCTCGGCAATGACCACGGTCTCGGCTGCGATCTTCCTCTATAGCCCCGACAGCGTGCTGGCCGCAGTGGCGGTCTTGAACATGGACGACGCCGGCAACGTCGGCGGTGCCGCCGCAATGTCGACCCTGATTCTGCTGACTTCGGCCAGCGTCTCGCTGCTGCTTGCCGCGCTCTCGCGGCGCCTGCTGCGTAGCTCCCAGGCCTGGCGCCAGCCGGCGCCGGGTCTTTGAAATATCCCTTGGAGATTCTGATGCACTACCAGACGCCAACTCACCTGCAAGCGGCCATCCTTGATTGGGCGGGCACCGTGGTGGACTTCGGTTCGTTCGCCCCGACGCGGATCTTCGTTGAAGCCTTCGCCAGTTTCGATATCGAGATCAGCCTGGAGGAAGCCCGTGGCCCCATGGGCATGGGCAAGTGGGACCATATTCGTACCCTGTGCAATCAACCGGCGGTGGCCGAACGTTTTGTGCGCCGGTTCGGCCGTGCGCCGAGCGATGACGACGTGACGGCCATCTACCAACGCTTCATGCCGATGCAGATCGCCAAGGTCGCTGAGCACTCGGACCTGATCCCCGGCGCGCTCGAGAGCATTGCCGCACTGCGCCAACGTGGCCTGAAGATCGGCAGTTGCTCCGGTTACCCCCGGCTGGTGATGGACAAGGTCGTGGAATTGGCCGCGACCAAGGGCTACCGCCCAGACCACGTGGTCGCCACCGACGATGTGCCCAGAGGCCGGCCAAGCCCGGCGCAGGCGTTGGCCAATGTGATCGCCCTGGGCCTGGACGATGTTGCCGGTTGTGTAAAGGTCGATGACACCGAGCCCGGCATCCTCGAAGGCCGCAGGGCAGGGATGTGGACGGTGGCGCTGCGTTTTTCCGGCAACTTCCTTGGGCTCGACTGGGACCGGTTCCAGGCCCTGTCGACAGAACAGCTGGCGGCCGAGCGCACGCGCATCGACGGTCTGTTTGCCCCGAGCCGCCCGCATTACCTGATCGACACGATTGCCGATTTGCCTGCTGTGATCGACGACATCAACACCCGACTGGCCCGCGGCGCACTGCCGTCCCACGCCTGAAAGCCCCACTGACCGATACGGAGCCGTACCATGTCCAAACGCACTGCCTTGGCCGCCGGCCTGCTGGCCGCCTGTGCTTTCCAAGCCCACGCCAATACCGAACTGACGGTCTATACCGCCCTCGAAGTCGAACAACTCAAGGCTTACAAGCAAGCCTTCGAGCAGCAGAACCCGGACATCGAGATCAAATGGGTACGCGACTCCACCGGCATCGTCACTGCCAAGTTGCTGGCGGAAAAGGATCGTCCGCAAGCCGATGTGGTCTGGGGACTTGCCGGCTCCAGCCTGGCGATTCTCAAGCAACAAGGCCTGCTGGACGCCTACAGCCCGGCCAACCTGGGACAGATTTCCGCCCAGTACCGTGACGCCGACACGCCGCCGACCTGGGTCGGCATGGACGTCTGGGCCGCCTCCATCTGCTTCAATACGGTGGAAGCGCAGAAGCTCGGGCTGCCCAAACCCACCCGTTGGGAAGACCTCGCCAACCCGGTGTACCAAGGCAAAGTCGTGATGCCCAATCCCGCATCGTCGGGCACCGGTTACCTGGATGTCAGCGCCTGGCTGCAGACGTTCGGCGAAGCCAAGGGCTGGGTCTACATGGACAAGCTGCACGCCAACATCGGCCAGTACACGCATTCCGGCTCCAAGCCGTGCAAGTTGGCGGCCGCGGGCGAGTTCCCCATCGGCATTTCATTCGAATACCCGGCGATCCAACTCAAGCGCAAAGGCGCGCCGCTGGACATCGTGTTGCCCGCTGAGGGCCTGGGCTGGGAGATCGAAGCTACCGCCATCGTCAAGGGCACCCGCAATCTGGCAGCGGCCAAGAAACTCGCCGACTTCTCGGCCAGCCGCGAGGCCATGGAGCTGTACAAGGCCAACTTCGCCGTCCTGGCGCAACCGGGCATCGCCGAACGCTTGCCGGAGCTGCCGGCGGATTATGAACAGCGCCTGATCCGCAATGATTTCAACTGGGCTTCGGAGAACCGCGACAGGATCCTGGCCGAGTGGCGCAAGCGTTACGACGGTAAATCCGAACCGGTCGCCAAATAACCGGTCGCCTCGTTTTCCCCGGGCCCGGCGGTGTCATGCGGGCCTCATCTGATATTTCGATTACCAAGGAGTTTTCATGTCTGAGCACGACTGCGACCTGCTGGTCGTTGGCGCGGGTATTCTCGGCCTGGCCCACGCCTGGGCCGGTGCCAAGCGCGGCCTGAAGGTCAAGGTGTTCGAGCGCAGCCATACGCCGCTGGGTGCCTCGATTCGCAATTTCGGCCAAGCCCTGGTCGGCGGCCAGGCGCCGGGCATCATGCTGGACCTGGCGCGTGAGGCAAACGGTCTGTGGAAGCGCCTCGGCCAGGCGGCTGGATTGCACCTGCATCAGCAAGGTTCGCTGCTGTTTGCCCGGACGGAAGCCGAAGAGGCGTTGCTCGAAGCGTTCGTGAACGGGCGAGGCGCGGCCCTGGGCTATCGCACCGAATTGCTGCGCGGCGATGCGTTGGGGGCATTGTACGACGGTCGCTTTACCCACCACCGCGCTGCGCTGCTCGGCCTCGATGATCAACAGTTGTACTCCCGCGAGGCGATACCGCAGATCGTCGATTATCTGGCCCGGGCGCTGGGCGTCGAATTCCACTTCTCGACCTTGGTCCGCGACGTCGAGCCCCATCGTGCGCTGACCAGTGCCGGACGCTTCACCGCGCGGCACATCGTCGTGTGCTCGGGCCATGACTACCAGACGCTGCTGGCCGAGCCACTCGCCGCGCTTGAACCGCAGGTGTGCGGCCTGCAGATGCTCCGTGTGCGCCCACGCCGGCCCTTGGCCTTGCGACATGCGCTGCTGACAGGATTGAGCTGCGTGCACTATGGCGCGTTTGCCGACCTGCCCGAAGCGGATGCGATCCGCACGCAGATCCGTACGCACCAACCGGAACTTGAAACCCATGGGGTGCATCTGCTCATCAGCCCGACACCTCATGGCGACCTGATCATTGGCGATTCCCATGTCTATGGCAGCGATATCTCACCGTTCAATGGCGAACAGGTGGATCGTATTCTGATCGATCTGGCGCAGCACACCTTGGGTGGCGAAATCGACGTATTGGAGCGCTGGCAAGGCGTCTATGGCGCGCGCGGGCCTGGGCCGTTCAGTGTTGTTGAAGCGGCGCAGGGGGTCACTGCGGTGTTGATGCACACCGGATTGGGGATGAGTGTCGGCTTGGCGTTGGGCGAACGCACGATCGCCGCTGTGCTGGGCGAACCCGGAACGCAAAGCACAGCGGCTTGACCTGCCGTGGTTCGAAACCGGCGCCCGGCCTGGGCAGGGCGTCGGTCTGTCGCATCAGAGCCAGTAACGCAGGCCGAGCATCACCGATTGGGCTTCGTATTCGGTGCTCACGTCGCCCTGGGGCAGGCGCTCGATGTCACCGAAGTGTGCTTCGCTGGTTTTCAGGCACCGGTAATCCACCGACATGGACCAGTTCTCGGTGAACTCGTAACCGACTCCTGCGCCCAGTTGATAAGCCGACACCGTGTCGCGATGGGTTCCGCCGAACTCGACGCCCCCGGCCTCCAGGCCGCTGACCGTCAAGGTGGCATAGCCCAGGCCGCCGCCGATGTACGGGGTAAACCGGTCGAACGGCGCAGGAAGGTCCAAGACGTCGTACCAAAGGTTGGCCATCAGGCTCGTGGCTTCCTCTTCGCCCTTGCCGTCGATGCTCCCGCCGCCTTCATAGACGCGATTATTGAATTGGGTCAGGGTGTTCTTGCGATAGCTCAGTTCGATTTCGGGCCGCAGCCCGACCGGGAATCGCCAGCCCAGGGCCAGCCCGGTGGCGTAGCCGGAGTCGAGCGGCTGATTGAATTCCATCTCGACGAAATCCAGGTCGTTCTGGTTCAAGTCCTGCGCCGATACCCAGTTCATGCCGGCCATCAGGCTGGCGTAGGGGCCAAGCGCATCGGCGCAGCTCAATGCCGGCACGACAGCGCCCAAGCCAATGATGCCCATCGCCAGGTATTGAGTGTTTTTCAGTAGGTTCATGCTCGGTCCGAAGTGTTCCGTTATCAAAAAGATCAGCGGGCGCCAGCGCTATCGTCGCAACGCCCGACGTTGCGTCATACAAGGTGCAGATGGCTTTGCGGTTTCTCGCTTGCGGGCGTGCCGCTGGTGTCGGCACGCCGCTCAGCGAGCGCGGCCAGGTTGTCGAGTGCAGTGGTCATCGCCGCAGCCAAGGCTTTTCGCACCAGCCCCCGGTACAGGAAACTCAAGGGGCCGGTGATGCTGGCGGTATGGATGACCTGGGTTTCGCCGGGTGAAAGCCGGCGCATCCGGTGGTCGAACTCCAAGTGCATCCACAGCAATCTGGCGCTGTTGCGGTAGCTTTCCTGGAACTCCACGCCCTCCAGTTTCAATGGCATTTGCAGGCCATTTTTCAGGACGCACTTGCCAAGCGTTCCGGCCTGGAACGGGCCATCGAGTTCGCAACGGCGTACATCGGTGTCCCACAGTGGCGCTTGCGGGAAGTCGCTCCAGATATTCCAGATAAGCGCAGGCGGCGATTTGACTATGCGTTTCACGGTGACATCGTTCATGGGGTTTCCTCGCCTCTCAGGCTGCCGGCGCGGTGTGGCTCAGCACCTGGGCAGTGATGTTGGCCTGGCCGATTTTCTCGCCCTGGTTGAATAGGTCGATATGGATGCGGTTGGTCTTGAAGGATTGCAGCTGCGCAACAACGTCGGCCTGCGGCGCAAGCGAGAGTGGGCTGTTCCTGGGGATTGGCTTGTCGAGGGTGAAGCTCAGGGTCAACAGGTTCATCGGCGTATTCAATGGGATCCGCAAGTGGCCGTGGGCGATCTGCATGTAGCATTGGCGCGCGACTTCGAGGAAATACACCATCGAAAAATGCGCGGGGTCGCCTTCATGGAAAAAATGCCCATCCGGCAGCTTGATCGTATCGACACTCAACCCTTGGGCAACGCCGCTCATGTCGCTGACGATGACGTTTTCCTCCCTGGCCTTGTGCAACAGGGCCTTGTTGCCACAACGACGGGCCGTGAATTCGCCCGGTGGTGAGATTTCGAAGGCCGAGCTGTAGGCCAATCCCAGGGCGCAGGTGCACATCAGCTTGCCGCCCTGGAACACGTTGGCCTGGAAGAGGGCGTCCTGCTCTTGTTCCAGGTGCAGCTCGATGGTCCCTTCCTTTTGCACGTACTGCTGGAATCTGATGCTCAGCGTCTCGACGTAGGCAACCCGTCCGTTGAGTGAAGGCATGGCCAGCTCAGCCAGTTGCATGACGCCTTCGAGCAGGAGGATGCCGGGGACGTGATCCAGCGGATGATCGAAGAAGTAGGGGTGTGCTTCGTCCACCACCAGCTCGGCGCGCAGCGACCGCGAGTCGCGCTGGATGTGCGTGATCACGGTGTTTTGCCCACGCCGTTGCCAGTTGCTCGGCCGCTGGGATCCGGTTCCCCGCTGCAAGGCGAAAAGCCCTTCCATGGCGCGGACGCGAACACGCAAACCGGCCAGGACGGTGCTGGTCAGCATGTCGCTGAGTTGCAGCACGTCGACACCGTCGTGTTGCGGTTCGCGGACAACATGGCCGGGACGTGTCGGCGCAACGACTTCCTGTGCCGAGTGAGGCACCGGATGGGCAAACCGCAGCGTGAACGGATGTTTGATGGCAGGGGCCGGCTCTGCCGCTGGCGCCCATTCCCGAAGCCGTTCAGTGAACAGCCACATCAATGGCTTGCCCGCTTCGCGGACTTCGATCACCGAGTGAACCGATGGATTCAAGGTCACGGCCAGCAAGGTTTCGATGCCGCTGGCTTCCGCCAGGAATCCGGTTTTCTCTCGAAGCGATCCGCTGGCTTGAACCCCATCGGCTGCCAGTTCGCAGACTTGCTGATGCGGGTACTCGCCGGTCGCTTTCCCCACCAACTGGCAGGCTTCGTCAAGGGAACCGGCGGCATGGGCAAGCACCGCCGAGCGAATCACCAGCAGTGGTTTTTCGCCGGCATCTGGCTGGTACGGACGCAGGGCGACCAGCCCAAGCCCTTCACCTTGCACCGCTCTGCTGCGCCGGGCACGGTCGATCTCGATCTCGCTACTGATGAAGCGTCCGGCGCCGAGCAGGAGCGTCGAGATGCCTTGCCCAAACCATTGTGGCGAAGCCAGCAGGGTATGCCAGAACAGCCCTGGTGTGCCGGCCAGCGTCTGATGGAAACCCTTGAAATCGAAAATCTGCGCCGGGTAGCCGGACAGCATGTTCGGCAGCATGGTCGCCACATCGGTCACCTCAACACCTGGCGGCGTGCCCTGACCGCGGGCGTAAAAATGCTCGGCGCTGCTGTAGGCGTTGCTGAACCGTTCCCCACCCATGTTGCAGCACATCACCATGGCGGTGCCGGGCGAGCCCGCCACGCCTGGCAAACGCCGCAGCAGATGGTTGACCCGATCGGTGATCAACAGCTTGAACGGATCGACATGGGCCAGGGGTTTGGGGCCCATGCCGAAACCGGCGATATCGATCACTTGGTCCCGGGCGAGGAATTTCCCCGACAACGGTTGGCTCACGTCGCCGCTGTAATCAACGAAACGTCCATAAGGGAATGCCACGGACGGGGCGGCAGATTGGTCGAGCTGTTGCTTGAATGATTGCAGCGAATCGCAGGCTCCGAACGCCGCTTCCGCCTCGACAATGGCCAGGTCCAGCGTCAGGACGCCTGGCACGACACGGGCCGCGACGGGGCGCTCGGCGGCAACGTACTCATCCACCACCAGATGCGCGTTGGCACCGCCAAAGCCGAAACTGGAAATGCCGATACGGATCGCCGATTGACGCTCGGCCAAGGGTTGTACCTGCTGCGTGGCAAGGCGCAGGCAAGTCTCGTCGACTTTCGCGCTGGGCCGATAGGCGGGTTGGGGCGGGATGCCCTTGTGGCGCAGGATCATCAAGGCCTTGGCGAGTGACGCGCCTCCTGCGGCGGCCAGCGGGTGACCGATCACCGATTTGATCGAGCCGATGGTCAACTTCTCGCCGGCCGGGCGATGGGGCGTGAAGAAGCTATGCAGCGAAGCCAACTCCGTCGCGTCACCCAACGGGGTGCCGGTGCCATGGGTCTCGATATAGTCCACGCTGCCTGGATCGAGTTCACGATAGGCACGTTGATAGGCAGAGAACTGAGCCTGCTTGCCGGGGGCGAACACCGAGCCTTCGGCACCGTCGGCAGACAAGCCCAAAGCCCGCAGGACACCCAGGGGCTGGCGCTTGGCGGCCACGGCCGCGCAGACGGGCTCGATCAGGAACGCCGCCGCACATTCTCCCGGCACGATCCCGTCGGCGTCCGCGCCGAACGCCTGCATGCTGGCCCGGGCGGAGAAAGCCGTCAGCTGCGAGAAGCCCAGGAACAGCGCCGGTGGCAGCACGGTGTTGAGGGCCATCACGATTGCGTTGTCCGCCTGCCCGCTGTCGAGCAACGCCTTGGCCATATCGATTGCGTAAGGGAAGGAACTGCAGGCGGTGTCCACCGATAACGCCGGCCCACCCAAGCCAAGCGCGCGGGCCAGTTCGGCCACTTGTTCGCCGGGTGTGAACCCGCGCGGCAAGGCGGTGTTGGTTGTCGTTCCGGTCGCGAAATAGCTTTCGTCGCACCAGGAGGTGGCGACGATCAACGCCGTTCGCCCGGTATCCGGCACCGAGCCCTGGGCGGCCAGCTCGGAGAGCAGCGCCTGGAGCACTTTCTTGCCGATGGCGACCTGCCGACCGTCATGGCGCGAAGGGATCGAAGCATCGTCGGTCAGGCAAAACGCGCTGTCGAGGTAAGTACGGTCCTTCTCGCCAGTCTTTGCCGAGAATATCGCCTGCCTGTCCAGCTCCCAGCGTGCCGGCATCGCCTGGATCGGCGCGATCCGGCCCTGGGAAAGTAACTGCCAGAGGGCCTCCATCGAAGGCGCCCCCGGAAATTCGCCGGCCATTGCGCTGAAACACAACTCGGCGTCTGTTGTAACCGCGCCACTCATACCTGTCTCCTGACTACTCTAAGCAGGTGGCCTGTCGACCACCCGGTTTCCATTCCATGTGTTGGCTGCGCTTGCCCTATGGCGTCAGCCCATTCTCGCCAGGAGCGACAGCGCATCTTGTGGCGTGCGGCGCGACATCAAGGCTTCGCCGGCGAACTCGCTGGCGGGGGTTGCCTGCGCCAGTGACTGGCAAAGGGCTTCCCGGTCGAAACCGTTGAGCCCCAATTGTGCGAAGGGCGTCTGGATGTCCAATGATTGGGCGGCTTGCGGAACCAACGGTGTGAGGGCATCGAAAAGCGCATCGCTGATCGGCGTGTCGGAGCGGGCGCCGGCGGATGCAGGCGTCTCGGGAACAGCGCCGGGCACCTCGGCGTTGGCGAGCATGTCTTCAATCAAGGCAACGGTTTGCATGGCAGATTTGGCGTTGGCCAGCTCGCTGCTCCTGGCCTTGAGCTGTGGCCATTGGCCGACAACCGCTTCGAGGAAGTCCAACTGCACCAATGAGTCCATCCCCAGGCTTTCGTAGCTTTGTTCACTGTCAATCTGCTCAACAGTGAAACCGGTCATGACCGCCAACTGTGCGACTACCCAGGCCTCTATACCCTCTGCGGGCGCATGCGGATCGGTTTCGAGCCTGGCGAGCAATGCCGTTGGCGTCGGGGCGTCGAACAGCGCCGAGGTCAGGTCCTTTTTGTCCGGAAAGTGCTGGGCCAACGACTCGAAGACGTCTACCAGCCCCAGGGAGTCGATGCCCAGGCTTTCAAAACTCTGGTCGAAATCGATTTGTTCGTTCCTGAAGCCTGTAACTTTGCTTATTTCGGCGCGCAGCCATTGCGCGTAGTTGGGCGCCACAGGTTGCTCGGCGACAGGCGCCGCTGGTAGAACCGGAGAATGCCCCTGTACTGGCTCAAGCGTCGCGACGCTTTTACTGGCGGGCGCTTCAATGCCATGGGCATAGACGCCCTCGAGCACCTGCTGATGCGCATTGAAATAATGTGCCGTGACCGTCTCCGCCTGTTCCAGCAGGCGCATCAGGATCGATTCCTTGGCGATGTTTGATTCGCACAGCGAATCGATGATCTTTTCCGAAAGAGAAAAATAGCTATGGGCTATTTTTCCGTTGGACACGATGAATTCCTGCACGACGTCGTTGAGCTGCAAGCGCATGAGGTTCTCCTTAACCCTGAATAGGTAGGTGTTCTGAATCGATAGTCGAATGCCAGGGCCCGCGCCGGGGCCCTGTCATCAAGAGGCAAGCAGTCGCGACTTAAAGCTGCAGTTCCAGCGCATCCATCTCGGAAAACAGTGTTCTACCGACGCCCTTGCGCAGCCCGGACCTGACGATCAGGTACGTCATCAGCGTGATGGCGTCGGCGCCCTGGAAAGCGATGTAGCCATCGGGACGAACCAGCATCAGCGTGCCTTCCTTGGCGTGGTAGCGCTTGTGCAGACGCCAGTCCGGGTCGAGCAGGGTGGATTGCTCCGCCGGCAGCCCGATGCTGCTCAACGCGTCGACGACGCAGTAGGCCTTGATGGCCGGGTAGTCTCTCTCTACCGATGCGGCCAATGAATAAAGGCTTGGCAACACCGGGGAAAATTGGTCGGTCGCGCTGAAGATCAACAGGGTGAACGATCCCTGGAACAGATCGATCAAGCGCTTGGGCTGCTTACCTTGCCGTTCCCACAGCTCGACGTCGGGCGCCAGTTGGCCCGCGCGAGGTGCTGGTGGCTGGAACGGGGTTCTCTTGCCTTTCTTTTTCCAGCTCCAGCGCTGCTGCTGGGTCAGCGATTCCTGGATGTATTCACTTTTACCGTAGTGGTATTGATGCCCCGAGATCATCGACGGCAGCTTGCGCTGGATCTTTTGCCGATTGCTTAACAGCGGCAGGACGTTATCGCGCAACCACACCAGGGCGGGATGCCTGACCGTGATCAGTCCGGTGAGCCGATGTGCAGTGTTTTCCACTTCAAGGGCCACCGGATAGCGTTCGGCGTTGTAGCTGTCCAGCAACGAGGGTTCGGCCAGACCTTGATCGACATAGGCAAGTTTCCACGCCAGGTTGTAGGCCTCCGAAATCCCCAGGTTCATCCATTGGCCGCCGATGGGGCTGCCGATATGCGCCGAATCACCCACCAGGAAGACCGAGCCCTGCTGCAACGACTCCACCCGGCGATGCTGGAACGAGGCAATGGTGGTCGACGAAATGTTTGACAGCGTCATCTTTTGCCCACGCCCCTCGCACAGCCGCTGGAAATTCTGCAGGGTGAGGGGAGGGTTCTCGCCTTCGGGTGGCAGGTCGTAAGGCATCTCGATGAAAAGGCGATAGCGGGACCGGTCGCTGATCGGCGCAACCGCGACATAGCCGTCCTGGGCACCGAGGAAAAACGCTCCCTCGTCCTTGCTGCCGGACCACTCGATGTCGGCGTCGGCCAGCATGAAAAAACGATCGTAGGAGGAGCCCTCGAAGGTCATGCCCAGGCGTTTGCGGATATTGCTGCGGGCGCCGTCGCACGCCACCGCCCAGCGGCTGGTGAAGGACTCGTCGCGGCCGTCGGCGTGCCGCAAGGTCATCGCCACGGCCCCAGCCTGGTTTTCAAGATCTACCAGTTCGGTGTTCCATTCGACGTCCGCGCCCAACTCATTCAACCGCTGCAGCAGGAGCTTCTCCGTCTGCGGCTGCGGCAGGCTGAGTAGCAGGGGATAGGTCGCATCCAGGTAGGAAAAGTTATAGTTCAGCACACGCTTGGCGTTTGACTGGACCGAGAACTGATTGATGGTGAAACCCTCGGCGATCGCCTGGTCGGCAATGCCCAGGTCACGAAAAATCTCCAGGGTCCTGGAATGGATGGCCATCGCTTTGGTCGCGGTGGAAGGACCCGCGTTCTTTTCAATGATGCGGAAAGAAACGCCCCATTGCTTCAACATGATCGCCAGCGACAGGCCGATAGGACCGGCACCGACGATCATCACCGTCGGAGCGTTGCCTGGCTGTTTGCAAGGCTTTTGGGCCAACGTGCTCAGAGTGTTCATCGATCAGTACCAGTTTCTGTAGAAGGGAGAATTGGCGAGGCCCAGCAGCGCTGCGTCACCTGACGAATCGCCATAGGCGTAGATGTAGAAATCGTCGAGGTTGCTCAGGCAGTCCCTGAGCCGAGCGACTTTCTCCCGGTCGACACAATTGGTACCGGATATTCCTCCCGTCAGCTTGTTACCGGCGACCGCCAGGCGGGTGCCGCAGACATGATCGAAACCCACGGCCTGTCCCCAGGGAATCAGGTAGTTTTCTGGTGAATTGCTGACGAGCGCGGTGACGTGTCCCATGGATTGGTGCCATTGCAGGCGCCGCATGGCTTCAGGCCTGAGCCAGAGCGGCAATTGCTCGGTGATGAAATACCTGGCGTGCTCGCGTTCTTGCTCGACGGTCAAACCGCCCAGGTAACAGGCGATGAATGCCAGACGCGCCTGCATCAACGGAGTGATCCCGAGAATGACGCTGAGCATTTTCGGCAACAGGGGGATGATCCTGAGCCAGAATGCCCGGGTGCCTACAATGAAGCGCATGTAGCGCCAGAAGGTGTGCCTGTCGGTCAATGTGCCGTCGAAATCGAAAACGGCCAGTACCGGTTGCGTGCTGTCAGCGTGCATGAATCTCTTCCTTGAGAGGGATAATCTCGATGAATTTGGGCAGTTTGAAACCAGAGAGATATTGCGCAAGCAGGGTGGATACATCGTTCTGGCTCAGGCCGCCGTTGCCCTCCACGGACAAGTGCAATACGTTGACTTCTTTTTGGTCCGGGACGATGTAGGCCTTGGCACGTACCGCATCGGGATGCCGGAGCGCGATGGATTCGATTTCCGCAAGATCAACCATCTGCGCTTTTATTTTTGAGATGCGCAGGCGTTGGCAGTAGAAAAACACGTGGCCTTCGTCGTCGCGCCAGACCAGGTCACCGGTATGAAACCAACCGTCACGAAAAGAATAGGCATTGAGCTGCGGCTCATCCTCATAGCCTGGCGTGACCATCGGTCCACGAACCCACAGTTCGCCAATGGCCCCAGCCGCAACGTCCCGTCCGTGCGCGTCGACAACCCTCAGTTCGACGCCGCTGATGGGTTGGCCCATGGCGCCACGATGAACCGGGCCAACGGAGCTTTGGACGATCACCGGCATGCTTTCGGTCAAGCCGTAGCCTTGCAGTACAGGGGCGCAACCCAGCAGCCTTCCAAGCTTCTCGGCTTCATCGGCGGGTAGATGGCTGCCGCCGGAATAGATCATCAGTCGAGGGTGCAGGGGCAACAGCGCGCCTTTGCGTTTTACCAGCCGGGCGTTGAAATACCGAATGACGTCCGGCACCAGGCAGGCAAAGGTGACCTGGTACTCAGACAAGACCTGCGCCAGGTCGCGGTTGAGCAGGGTGTTGGTCATCAGCAACGTGGCGCCGATGCTCAACGGAAACACCATCATCACGGACAGGCCGAAAATGGCGTACAGCGGCAGCGTCACCAAGTGGACCGAACCGACGCCCTGGGGATGGAACTGCTCATGCAGGCCATCACTTGACTGCGTCAGATCAAGGTAGCGGTGAGTGACGGCCAGGGGTTTGCCGACGCCCCGATACGTGAACTGGACCGAGACGATTGCATCGTCTTCCGGTAACGACAAGGGCGATGCCAGGCGCGGCAAGACGGACGCGACCACTGCGTTTTTTGGTAATGACGCCGAAGGCTCATCGCCGGTACCCAGTATCAGGGAATGGAACGGCTGCAATATTTCCAGGTGTTGTTCACACAACGTATCGGTCGTCACGATCAGCACTGGCTGCGCAATCCTCAGCACGTTGCTCAGCTCGAATGCCGTCAGTTTGTGATTCAAGATCACGGGGATGGCGCCACGTCCGATGATCGCCAGGTAATAGGCGATGAAATCAACGCCGTTGGGCAAGACCAGCGCGACTTTTTCGCCGGGGGATATGCCCAGGCCATGGAGGAGGCCGTTGCACTCTTCGGCGCGGATGCGCAACGCCCTATAAGTGACGGTTTCGTCTGCGTCCAGATTCCTGATCGCAACGCTGTCTGGGTGAGTCTCCGAAAAATCGACGAAACGATGCAGGAAACCTTGTTTATGGGTAAGGCTTTTCATTCACCAACCTCTCAATCCTTGAAGTTATGGCCAGATAAAAAAGTACTGCAGAGGCAGGCTATTCGGTTCAGTTGGGCTTTATATAATTGTTGTTGCGATACCAATCCAAGGTATCGGTCAGTGTTTCGCTGACAGGGCGGAACGCACATTTAAGTTCGCTGGAACTTTTACTGTGACTGAAATGCGTTCGTCCTTGTTCTTGTTCAATGAGCTTGACCGTGGAAGTACTGATCAGTACCGGCTTCTTCGTGACTCGGTAATAGCACTCATAGGCGAAGGCGATAACACGCAACATGAACAATGGCACAGCTCGCTCAGGTGCCTTTATCCCACTGACATTGGACAGTGCGCGGAAAATACTCTTCATATCCATATGATTGCCGGCTGCCAGATAACGCTCACCGGATCTACCGCGGGTAATAGCTGCGATTTGATGCTCCGCGACGTCCCGCGCATCCACCACGGAAAAGCTCCCTGGCAGAACACCGGGTAACTTTTTTCCAACGAAGTCGAGCAGGAACTGCCCGGAGGAGGTAGGACCAATGTCCCCGGGGCCGAACATCCAGCCGGGTAACACCATTGCAACAAACATGTCCGGATGCACAGCCAGGAACTCCCGGACCTTCTGTTCAGAGAGGATCTTGCTCAAATAGTAATCGTCGGCTTCCGACTCGTCCCGGGACATGCTTTCGTCGATGACCTGGTCTTTGGCGCCTTTCAACACTGCAATCGAGGAGGTATGGACTGCCCGCCGAATCCCCGCAGCATAGGCGGCCTGAAGCAGGCGCTCGGTGCCCGTTACGTTGGTGTCATAAAGTTTCTGCCAGTGTTTCCCACCTTTATAGCTATCGCGGAAATACGCGGCGGTGTGGAACAACGCATCGCAGCCTTCAAGTGCGTGGCTGAATGCCTTCACATCAAGCATATCGCCCTCGACGAACTCGACCGGCAGACCGCCAAATTGCTTCTTGGCTTTTTCCACGGAACGCACAAGCGCCTTGACCTTGATGTTGCGCTTCAACAGCGCGTGGACAACGTTGTTGCCAAGCAGGCCCGTAGCGCCTGTGACGAAGGCATATTCCATTAAAATCCTGCTCCCTGTGAGGTACCTGTTCGAGCAATGTCATCGTCCGGACAGGTGTTGGCTCATCCAACGGCGCAAGTAAAAACCATTCGGTATCTGAAAATCAAGCGGTATTTCATGAATAAAACAATTGCGAAGCGTCTAGCACGGGGCTGAGACGTGAGGTCTCAGCGAAATTCCGTCATACTCATGGCGCCATTTCTCAGGCACCGAGGCATTTTTGCGGCTGTACGGGCAGGGCGCGCATGGCAAGAATGGGACCGGGTTGTCGCTGGGTTCATCGCTTTTACGCGGTCCGGCTGAGTAAACCGCAAGGCGTCTACATGGCACTTTTTAAACTTTAAATGCAAAAGGGCTCAGGCCGGTGGTAAGGTGCAAAACATCTGTTCATAGCTGAATCCTAGAATGGTTTCATCTAGTTACAACTATAGATTTTCGGGCCAAAGGAGCCGAGGGCGTGATTAAGAAAAGATTAGGTCGAGAGGAAAGTCAGCAAATAACAAGAGACAAATTATTCGACACCGCTACAGAACTGATGATCAAGAAAGGCTTCCATGCCGCCAGCGTAAATACAATATCCGAAGAGGCTGGTTATTCGAAAGGCGCGTTCTTTTCGAACTTTTCAAGCAAGTCGGAATTGTTGCTGCAGCTCACCCAGCGTTTCAAGCGCGTTGAGATTGATCGCTTGGGAAATACCTTGGCCGGCGGCTATACGGCTGAACAACTCACCCAAGGTTTGAATGCCTATATAGATACCCTTAAAAACAACACCAACTGCGCCATTCTCGATGCAGAAATGCAGCTGATCGCTCTTCGTGATGATGAGTTCGCAAAGCACTATTACGAGCTGCATGAAGAAAACAGCGAGGCGCTGGGTAAGCTGATCACGATTATTTTCAATCATGCCGGCAAGAAACCTCCGTTGGCATACGCAGCACTCGCCAAGACATTTACCGCGCTGTCGGAAGGTTTGATTCTGCAGGGACACAAGGATCCCGCGACGGAGATCAAATTGGTGCTTAATTCGCTGATCGAAACGGCGGAGCCGCTGTAAGGTTTTGAACGGGTGTCCACGTAGGTGATGGGATTGCTGACGGTCAGCATCCCAGCTCGGACCTTGAGGCGAGACTGTGGTGTGTGTGCTGAAAGTAGCCAGTCATGGGCTGCGATAGTAAAAGTGAATATGCGCATAATGTATATTATGTTAAACAAGATGTTTATCCCTTATCTCTCGCCATGAGGCCTCCGCCCCATTCAGGTCAATTCGTAAAAGCCGAACGCTTCAGCGTCGATAGCTAAACCGCCAGGCTTGGCTAGAATTTCTTCAGGATGGAGATTTTTCGCTCGGAGGAAGCGCTATGTGCAAACATTCACGCATCGTGATATTTCCCTTTTCTGCACAATCCAAGCAATGGGTCAACACCAGGGAAAATTGGCGGAAGGCCAGACGCTCAAAAATTGAAGCCAACACAGAAAGGACGGATCTGGCCGATTACGAGTTCTTCACCTTCGATGGACCTTCGAAAAAACGTCTCGCAGCACGTTTGCAGAGCTGTATAGGCCCTGACGAGGTCATCTATATTTTTGGACATTGCGCTCCCGGAAGTACCACCTTATCCAAGGAGGCCTCTGCCGACAGCGATTCCATTTCTGCCTTGGCTCTGGCCAGAACGTTGAAAAAAGACGTTTTATTGAACCGGTCTTTTGCCGGCAAGATAAAAATCTATGGTTGTAACTCCGCACTGCCAAGCGGCACCAAAAGATCTTTCGCCCACTCATTTGCCTGCATTATGAAGCTGTATCTTTATCATAATTGCGAAATACACGGTTACGCCGAAACGCTCGTGGATGGCTACGTAGGCGCGCACAAGATTGCCACCAGCGATAGCAGCGTCGTTGAAGCTTTAAATAAAATGATTCAGAGAGACGAAGCGTTCGGTACCGGGATAGACGCCAAGTACAATGAGGACCATGTCCTGCGCCCCAGTAAATTCCGGCAAGAAATTGAAGTTTCCGAGGACATGATGCGTGAGGTCGTCCAAGAACTCACACCAAACAAATAGAGGGGTGAGGCGCACCCTCCTCTAATATCGAGGATGACCGCCCCAATCCCGTTCACTCTGCCACGGCCCTCCCCTCCATTCGCTTGATCTCCGTCGCGGACTCGCCATTCCCGATTGGCTTGGTGTTACCCATTCCCTTCAAATCCTTGGCAAACGTCCCATCCACCTCCCCCCTGAAGAAATTCTTGCCATAAATAAGCAAGCACAACACAACGCCAACCCCAAATGCCCAGCTCGCGCCTTTGATCGCCAGTACCGCACCAATTACGCCGGCAATACCCAGGTCGCGCTGGCTTCTGGCTTCAAGAATGCCCAGGCGCACGCTCACGTAACCCTGGATCAGCAGCGTTAGAGACAAGGCGACGCCGAGGATCGGCTGTACCAACGTGACAACCGGCAACAGCAACAGACCGCTGTTGGTCCCCCAACGGAACGACCCGACGCCGCCGATGATCGACTTCATCGCCTTCGGCCCACCTTTGAAACGCTCGATCACCACCACCAGCATCGCCGCCCACTTGGGCCCGCACATGGCGACGTCCGGGCCGAAGATGCTCATGAACGCATTACGCGCGCCGAAGATCAGGTGCGCGCGATCGGCGTTGTAGTCGACGACCTCATCAGTGCGGACGGTTTCTGCCTCATCGAGAAGCGATTTTGCGCTGAGCACATCGCCGAACACGATGATGTAGGCCGCCAGCATGGTTGGCAGTGCGGAGATGAACATGGACAGTGGCGGCATGCCCAATCCGAACACGGTGTAGTCGTTCCACAAGCCGGCGAAATCCGGTTGGCTGATACCCCACTGGAGGGTTGGCCATGGCGCTTCACCGAACAACGGTGCGATCACCACCGCCAGCAGGATGATCGGCAGGATGCCGAGCTTGGCGAAGTTCCACCAGAAGCGGTTGCGTTGCTTGAGCTCATTGAAGTGCTGGGAAAAGATCAAATAAAAGGCGATGCCGACCGCAATGGAAATGGTCCAGGGCAGCACATTGAACTTCCCGCCCACCTGGAACACCGCTATGACCGCACTCAGGCCAGCGCCGACGATGATCCCGGACTTGATCGCCGAAGGCACAAATTCCACCACCTTCTTCGCCATTCCCGTCGCCCCCAGGGCGATTGAAAATATCCCTAGCATCAATTGGAAGGCAATCAAGGCGTGGACACGCTCCGGCCCCATCGGGAACTGCGCACAATAAGCCATCAACAAGGGTACCGCCGGCGTGATCCAACCCGGTACGGTCGGGTCGCCGAGCAGATGGTGCGCGAGGTAAAGCAAGCCGTTGAGCATCACGACGGCAAGCGCAACCTCGAAAGGCATGCCGAGCAGTTCGGTCATCAGCGGAATGGCGGCCAGGTCCACGGCACACATCAACAAGCCCTGGAGATAGTCTGGAAGTTCGATTTTGTAATGCAGAAACGGCAACCGGACCTTGAAGGGACCGAGCGGGATGTACGGGCTTTCGCTCCGCTGCGCAGCAGTGTCGGACATTGGGTTCACCTGTTTTATTGGTTTTTTCGTGGCGAGCGCACGCTCTCGAAAAAAAGACGTGGCTTAGTAGGCCGCGCGGTAAATCTTCTCGATATCGGCGGCCGTCAGCTTGCGCGGGTTGTTGCGCATCAATCGGTCGATCTTGCTGGCCTCCTCCGCCATTGCTGGAATAGCCTCCTCCGGCACGTTGAAACTGCGCAGGCCCGAGGGGATATCCACTGCGGCACATAGATCCGCCATGGCCTTTACCGCCTGATCCGCCGCCTCCTTGTCGTTCAGTCTCGCAACGCGCACGCCCATGGCGTCGGCGATATCACGGAAACGCTCGACGCAGGCGGTCTTGTTCCACTCCATCACGTACGGCAGCAACAAGGCGTTGCTGACGCCGTGGGCAATGTTGAACCGCCCACCCAATGGGTACGCCAGCGCATGCACCGCCCCTACCCCTGCATTGCCAAACGCCATGCCGGCCATCAGGCTGGCGGTGGCCATGTCTTCTCGTGCTTTCAAGTTGGTTGGGTTGGCATAAGCCTTCGGCAGCGCCTTGGTGATCAGCTTGATCGCACCCAGCGCGATGGCGTCGGTGATTGGCGTAGCGTTGACTGAGAGATAGGACTCGACCGCATGTACCAGCGCGTCGACGCCACTGGCCGCCGTCACACTGCGTGGACAGGTCAACGTCATGGTCGGGCTTACCAGCGCCACGTCGGGTAGCAGGTAGTCGCTGACGATGCCTTTCTTCAGCTGCGCTTGCTTGTCGGAAAAAATCGCGACGTTGGTCACTTCCGAGCCGGTGCCGGCGGTCGTCGGGATAGCAATCAAGGGCGGGCCTTTGCGTTTCACTAGATCGACACCGAACAGTTCCTTCAGTGCACCTGCGTGACCCGCATATGCCGCGACGCCCTTGGCGATATCGATGGCGCTGCCGCCACCCACCGCAATCAATCCGTCGTGGCCACCCTCGCGATAGGCACGGGTGCACTCCTCGACGATGACCACTTCAGGCTCGGGTTTGACCTGATCGAATATGCCGTAGCGGCGATCACCGAGTTTCGCCAGCGCCAGGTCAACGGTGCCGGAGTTCACCAGTACGGTGTCTGTGACGATCAGCGGATTGTTGACTTCAAGGCGCGTCAGTTCAGCGCAAAGCTGCTCGATTGCGCCTGGGCCAGTGATCAGTTTGTTGGCGATTTTGAAAGAAGCGATATTCATCGGGCTCGTCCAGTTGATGTTGTTGTATGGAAGACGTGCCAAACGGGATAGCGAAAGCCGTGCCAATGCCCGCAAAGCCCCATCACGCGGGGCTTGCGCAATTTATGAGTTATTTTTCCGGTCAGTACCGATTAGCTTTCTGATCGATTTGCCCGGCGTTGATCAGAATTCTAATCAGACTGTTCCCAGCGCTTCATTTTCTGCACCACGGTCGCCTGGCTCACGCCCAACGCCTTGGCCGCAAGGCGCGTGGTCTTGTGCTCGCGCAGCGCGGCGCGAATTGCAGTCCGCTCGGCGTTTTCCAATACTTTGCGCAACGGCAAGCCCGTGCCATTGGTGTCAGGCGGGTTGAGGTTGAGGATCTCTTCAGGCATATCGAGCGCCTCGACAGTACCCGTCTGATTGGTCACCACCAGTCGCTCGACCAGGTTGATCAGCTCACGAATGTTGCCAGGCCAGCCGTAATCGCACAGCAGGTCGACGGCTTCGAGACTCAATTGGACCTGGCGTTCGTAACGAGTGTTGAACCTGTCGAGGTAGTAATGCAGCAGCGGCGCGATCTCCTCTCGACGTTCACGCAGCGCCGGAATGTGGATCGGCACCACGTTGAGTCGGTAATACAGGTCGGCCCGAAAACGGCCCTCCACTACCTGCTGCTTTAGGTCATGGTGGGTGGCGCTGATGATGCGCACATCGACCTCCTTCAGCTCCAGGCCACCCACCGGAATGAAGCGGTTTTCTTCGATGACCTTGAGCAGCTTGACCTGCACCGGCAGCGGCAGATCACCGATCTCATCGAGAAACAACGTGCCGTGATGCGCCAGTTCCAACAGGCCACGCTTGCCCTTGGGACCTGCGCCAGTGAACGCTCCAGGCACGTAGCCGAACAGCTCCGCTTCGATCAGATTTTCGGGCAGCGCGCCGCAGTTGAGCGCAAGAAAGGGTTCGCTGGCACGCGGGCTGGCGTTATGGATGAATTGCGCAACGAGGGTCTTTCCGACGCCGGTTTCACCTTGAAGCAGCACCTTCACCGAGCTGCTGGCGACCTGCCGGGCCAGCGACAGGACGCGGCCGGAAACCTCCTGGTCAGCCATGAGCGGCGAACGCAGCAGATTGTCTCGCTGGCCGGCATGGAGCTTGGCGGTGCTGTTGCGTAGTTGCTTGAGCTGTTGCAACTCATCGCGCTCGTGTTTCATGCGCAGCAGTTCAGTCATGTCGCGAACGGTACTGACCACGTATGAAATCCGCTTTGCGGCGTCGAGGATCGGCGTAGCACTGACCAGCAATTTCTTGCCATGGCTCAGGCTCTGCATCACCGACACAGGCCGGCCACCGTGCAATACACGCAGCGTGGCCGATTGCGAAATGACGCCTTCTTTTACCAGCTCCTCCATGGATCGGCCGATGAGATCCGCACCGCTGAGCCCGGTCAGGCGTTCGTAGGCTTGATTGACCTTGAGCGTCTTGCCGTCGCCATCGGTGATGTAGACGCCGTCGTGGAGAGCGTTGAGCAGTTCTTCGAAACTGGCGTCGTTGAGGTTCACCGGGGGTCGTTCCTTCCAGGGGTGTGACCATCAAGTGTAAACGTAGGGCCACGGTTTGAGGCGACACAAACGATTGGCGCCGAGCTGGACGGGGATTCAAACGCTGACGATCAGGCGTGGAAATCGTCTAGCGAAGGACATGCCCAACAGCGATGCTGGCCTGTTTGCCACACTCAGCCAGCCGCACATCAACATCGATAAACTGCTGGATTACAGCGGCATTCGTTCGGATGTGATTGCTCAGGCGCACCGTGGTGAGTCTGCCCGCACCGGCAATTGCCATAGGCAGCATCAGTTGATCGGCCAAGTGATTGCCTACCGCTGAACCCGATTGAGCCCACGCTGTGAATTCGTTGATCGCCTCGTCAGCGACCTGCTCCGCACGCAGGCGTTCTTGCCCGATGCTGCTGAATACCTCGGTAATCCCGGCCTTCATGGCGGTGATCGATACGACATTGCCTGGCCCCGCATGATCCCCCAGGTCGGTAACGGACAGATGGCGCCGCTCCAACCCGAGATGTGTAGCGAGTCGATCAAGCTCCCGGTTGCCAATCGAGGCAGGAAGGGCCGAAACCAGCGCGCCAGCCGAGACAATGGTGACGGGTTCCATTTCGCCGTCCAACGTCAGCGGCTTGAGGGCCGAAGGTCGTACGGTGGCTTCTACCAACCCGCCTCCGCCCGGTACGAATCCATGCTTGAGCAGCGTCAATTCCACCCGCGCTCCCATGCGCTGGATCAAGGGCAGCCACGCTTTCTGGATGAAATCGAAGGGCGGCGCGGCCGGGTTATGCGTCCCCCCGCTAATCCGGACGGTACTGGGTCCATCCGCTTGCAGGAGCGCAGGCAACAGGGTCTGCAACACCAACATCGTGCTGCCGGCAGTTCCGATTGCAAACGAATAATCCCCTGCCCTTACGCTTGCGGGCCGAAATTCGATGGCCGTCGAGTTGAGTTCCACCCCGTGGATCCTTGCGCCACAAATCTCAGCCGCGGCTCGCACGGCGGTCAGGTGCTGGCGCAACAATCCGGGACGGGAGCGCTTACCGCGGATTCCCGTCATTCGAAACGGTCGACCGGTAATGATGGAAAGGCTGAGGGCGGTGCGCAGCACCTGCCCTCCTCCATGGGCGCCGTCGATCAGAATCAGATCCTGGCTCATCAATCAGCCCTTCACGCAGACGACTTGGCGCAAGGTATGGATTACTTCCACCAAGTCGCGCTGGGCAGCCATTACCGCGTCGATGTCCTTGTAGGCCATCGGGATCTCGTCGATGACGGCCTCATCCTTACGGCACTCGACATGGGCGGTCGCCCGGACTTGATCTTCGACAGTAAACACTGCCTTGGCCTTGGTACGGCTCATCACCCGACCTGCACCATGTGAGCAACTGCAGAACGCCTCCTCGTTCCCCAGCCCGCGCACGATGAAGCTCTTGGCGCCCATCGACCCAGGGATGATCCCCATCTGCCCCTTCTGCGCCGAGACGGCGCCTTTACGAGTAAGGAGGATGTCTTCTCCAAAGTAGGTGCCCCGTTCCACATAGTTATGGTGGCAGTCAACGGCGATCAGCCGGGATTCGAAAGGCTTGGTGATAATCGATCGTACGGCGTCGAGCACCGCAAGCATCATGACCGCGCGGTTCTGCTTGGCGAAGTCCTGGGCCCATTCAACCGCCTCGACGTAGTCATCGAAACTGGACGTGCCTTCGCGCAGGTAGGCCAGGTCCCGGTCAGGCAGGTTCACCATGTGCTCGCGCATTTCCTCGCGGGCCTTCTCAATGAAGTAGGTACCGATCATGTTCCCTACGCCACGGGAACCGGTATGGAGCATCACCCAGACATGATCGGCTTCGTCCAGGCACACCTCGACGAAATGGTTGCCGGTGCCCAACGTCCCGAGGTGTTTGCGGTTGTTGGTTTTTTTCAGGCGCGGGTGCTTGTCGGTGATGAGATCGAACCGGCCTTCAAGCGCCGACCAGGCCTGATCGACAACCTTCGGAGTCGTTTCCCAGGCACCTTTGTCACGGCCATTGCGCCCGGAGGTGCGCCCATGCGGAACAGCTTTCTCGATGGCCGTACGCAAGCCGAACAGGTTGTCGGGAAGGTCGGTAGCGCGAAGTGAAGTGCGCACTGCCGACATCCCGCACCCAAGGTCGACCCCGACGGCTGCGGGGATGACCGCGCCCTTGGTTGGGATCACGCTGCCGATGGTCGAGCCCTTTCCCAAGTGGACATCGGGCATGACTGCCATGTGCTTGAACACGAACGGCATCTGCGCCGTGTTCATCAGCTGTTGCTTAGCCTCCGGCTCGACCGGGACGCCTCGGGTCCACATCTTGATGGGCTTGCCGTTTTCGACCTCAAGCAACTGATAGGTTTGAGTGGTCATGTTTCGCTCCTGTGTTTTTGTGTGGGAGCTCCATAGCGAGCAGCATGCCAATTTGTTTTGTTGCGGATCATGAATTTGTTTTCTTATTGATTTATAACGAATTATTGGCTTATAGCAGACGCTCTACGTGGCATTGCTATCCAAATCGATTGACAAGAAACTATACTTTTCTATCGATACATATCTTTCAGGATAGATTGCATGAGCGATAAAAAAACAGTCGCCATCGGAATTCTAGGGTCGAAGCTAGACCGTGTGGGAAAAGGTTCACAGCGCTGGAACAAATGGCGCCCGACCCTCTCGTTGTGCCAACAGCCCGACCTGCTGATCGATCGGCTTGAACTGATTCACGGGGAAGCGTCCTGGGATACCGATCTCGCCTTGAAAGTTGCGACAGATATCGCCCAGGTGTCGCCTGAGACGGAGGTTCGCCTGCATTCCATGGCGATGCAAAACGCCTGGGATTTCGAAGAGGTGTATGCCTCGTTGCATGACTTCGCGGCTGACTATCCGTTTGACACCGCGGGTGAGGATTACCTTGTCCACATCACGACAGGCACTCACGTCCAGCAGATCGTCTGGTTCCTGCTGGCCGAGTCCCGGCACATTCCCGCCAAACTGATACAGACGCAGCCTAATGGCGTGCGGGGTGATGACTCGACCCCGGCAGGCAAGCATGTTGTCACCGACCTCGACCTGCAACGCTACGACCAGATCGCGAAGCGATTCCAGGCTGAACGCCTGGAAGGCACGGATCTGCTCAAATCCGGCATTGCGACGCGCAACGCTGCATTCAACCGGACCATCGAACAGATCGAACGGGTCGCCGCTCGATCCCGGGCGCCGATCCTGATCAGTGGCCCAACGGGGGCGGGAAAATCATTCCTTGCGCGCCAGATCTACGAGCTCAAACGTGGTCGCCACCAGATTGATGGTGCATTCGTCGAGGTCAACTGCGCCACCTTGCGCGGCGACAGCGCAATGTCGACGCTGTTCGGTCATACCAAAGGCGCGTTCACCGGCGCGCAACAGGCGCGGCAAGGTTTGTTGCGCTCCGCTCACAAGGGCGTGTTGTTCCTCGACGAGATCGGTGAGCTTGCGCTCGATGAACAAGCGATGCTTCTCAAAGCAATTGAAGAAAAAAGATTCTTACCGATGGGCTCCGACAAAGAAGTCGAATCTGACTTCACCTTGATCGCCGGTACCAATCAGGATCTGCAGGCGCGCGTCATCGAAGGCCGGTTCCGCGAAGATCTGCTCGCCAGGATCAACATCTGGACATTTGTCCTGCCTGGCTTGGCCAACCGCAGCGAGGACATCGAACCGAACATCGATTTCGAGCTGCAGCGATATGCCAGGGACAACGGCCATATGGTTCGCTTCAATGCCGAAGCTCGGCGTCGGTATTTGTCATTCGCCACGAGTAGGGATGCCAACTGGTCTGGAAACTTCAGGCAGCTCTCAGCGTCAATCACGCGCATGGCGACCCTGGCGGATAGCGGTCGCATCGACATCGCGCTTGTGGAAGATGAGTTGGAGCGACTGCGCAAGGACTGGCGATTGCCGGCAACCTCCGATCCATTGTCCGAGCACTTGGCTAACTCAGGGCTTGAGATTGACTTGTTCGATCGCCTTCAACTGGAATCGGTCTTGATGATATGCCGAACGTCTGCAAGCCAGGCGGATGCCGGGCGAAAGCTCTTCGCGTACAGCCGGACAGCCAAGGCATCGCCCAACGACTCCGATCGAATCCGAAAATTCCTCGCTCGATTCAACATCGCCTGGAGCCAGGTGCACGAGCTTTCAGCGCCGCGTCACTAAGCGCCTGGAAGCTTGCGTCCATACCCTGGGTTGAATAACGAAGTAACGCGCGAAGACCATCAAGCCGTAACTTTCAGATCCACGCCCAATGCCTGGGCAAATGCCTTGACCAAGGGACTGCGCACGATGTTATGTCGCAGTATGAGACTGAACGGCGTGACGATGTTGATCAGGTCCGGGCGCACCGCGCGAAACTCCCCCCGCGCCACCATCGGCGCGGCGTAATGCTGTGGCAGGAATCCCAGGAAACGGCCCGTCTTGATCAACAGCGCAACCGCTTCCACCTGGGTTGCCGAGGCAGAAAAACTGTCGTAGCGGGCGAATTTCAATTTATCGCGATGAACCGCATAGCGATGGTTGATGCACTCATGCTCCTTGAGTACATCTTCCCCCATGTCCGCATCCGCCATGGAAAACAGCGGGTGACCGACGGCGCAATAAACCTCCGAGCGTTCTTCATAAAGTGCGTAATAATCGAATTCTTCGCGCTTTTGATAAATCGGCACGATTCCGGCCACCAGCCGCCCCTCGACAACGCCCCTTTCAACCTCATCAAGTTGCGTGGCTTGGAGTTGAAACCTGACCTTGGGCGACTGCTCATTGATCCGTCTAAGCGCTGCAACTAACGGGGAGTTTGTGTCCGAAATAGTGTTATCAATAACCCCCACTCCAAGGTCACCGACAAGTTCATTTTGTGCTGAACTAAGGCGATCACGAAAGTTATCTACCGAAGCAAATAAATCGATTGAGGCCTGATACACCAGACGCCCCTCTTCGGTCAGGTGAAAGCCCTCTCGCCCCCGCGTGCAAAGGCGCATGCCGATACGGATTTCCAGGTCGGAAATCTGTTTGCTGATGGCCGCGAGCCCCACATTCAACTCATTCTGCGCGGCACTGAAGCCGCCCGCCTCGACCACAGCCTTGAAGACTTTAAGCAATTTGAAGTCCAGCCCGCTGAGGGCCAACGGCGCACGTTGGGGCGCTTTCGGCGGCAGGTTTCCGGAATTGGAAAGTGGGGTTTCCATAATGCTTATTTACCTCTGACGCCCTATTCAACAACCTGTGCCCAACAACAAAAACACGCTGGCCTAATAATAATGAACACAGAAAACCAGGCTTGGCAACCGCCAATAAATCCCGAGGGTCAGCGCCAAACCGCTGATCTCGAAACATTAAAAGCTGACACTTCGATCAGCTCTCGCACCGATGCAACTGCCCTCTTGATAACTGCTCTGGCCTGACTTCGTTCGCTGTTTCTGTGGCGACGTGATGGCCCGGAGTACCCGTTTCAGTTCGCGTTCCCGACGAGGAAAACAACAATGTCCCAAACCACCGACCGTCTCTGGGGTGCCCGCTTCAAAAGCGGCCCTTCCGAAGCCTTGGCGGCCCTGTCCCGTTGCCCTGAGCGCTACTTCCGGCTCACCCCATACGACCTCGCCGGTTCCAAGGCCCATGCCCGGGAACTGCAACGCGCCGGACTGCTGGACGAGCAGGAAACCCTGACGATGGTCGACGCGCTGGAACGAATCGGCGCGGACTACCGCGCTGGTAGCATCGCCCCGACCCTGGATGACGAAGACGTCCACACCTTCATCGAGCGGCTGTTGACCGAGCGCTTGGGTGCCCTGGGTGGCAAGCTGCGCGCCGGTCGCTCGCGAAACGACCAGACCGCCAACGACCTGCGGCTGTTCCTGCGTGACCATGTGCGCACCCTGGCCGTAGAGGTGCTGGGCCTGCAACAGGCGCTGGTGGACCAGGCCGAGCGGCACGTCGAGAGCATCTGCCCCGGCTTTACCCACCTGCAGCAGGCGCAGCCGATCGTGTTTGCTCATCACTTGCTGGCCCACGCCCAATCGATGCTGCGCGACGTGCAGCGCCTGGTGGACTGGGACGCGCGCACGTCGCTGTCGCCATTGGGTGCCGCGGCCATGGCAGGCTCGGCGATCGCTCGTTTACCTCAGCAGTCGGCAAAGGAAATGGGTTACAGCGGGGTTTGCGAAAACTCGATCGATGCCGTGGCCAGTCGTGATCACGTCGCCGAATTCCTGTTCATCGCCAGCATGCTCGGCATCAACATCTCGCGCCTCGCCGAAGAGTTTTGCCTGTGGTCGTCTCGCCAGTTTCGCTGGGTTGAGTTGGACGATGCCTACGCCACCGGCAGTTCGATCATGCCGCAGAAAAAGAACCCGGACATCGCCGAACTGGCGCGGGGCAAGGCGGGTCGGTTGATCGGTAACCTGACCGGCCTGTTGTCCACCCTCAAATCGCTGCCGCTGTCTTACAACCGCGACTTGAGCGAAGACAAGCATGGTGTGCTCGACAGCGTCGACACCCTTCTGCTGGTGCTGCCGGCCATGGCCGGCATGGTTGCAACGATGAAGGTCAACGTCGAGGAACTGCGACGCCAGGCACCGCTGGGCTTTACCCTCGCCACCGAAGTGGCCGACTGGCTGGCAGTGCGCGGCGTGCCGTTCAAGGAAGCCCATGAAATCACCGGGGCATTGGTCCAGGCGTGCGAGAAACACGACATTGAATTGTGGGAAGCCTCGTCGGCGCTGCTGGCTGAAATCGACCCGCGCCTCACCCCGCAAGTACGTGAAAGCCTGACCCTCGAAGCCGCAATCGCTGCGCGCAGCGGCTGGGGAGGCACCGCGCCGCAACAGGTGCGTGAACAGATCGGCCGCCTGAAAACCGCCCTCGCTGCCCTGCAGCGCTGGACCGAAGACTATCAAGGATTTCGCCTTTAGGTCATGACGCAGAATCTGTGGGAGCGAGCTTGCTCGCGATTACCGTTTCACCACCAACATCAACTTGGACCGATCCACCGCTATCGCGAGCAAGCTCGCTCCCACAGCGATAGCGCCGAAGCCAAGAACGGAGAACCAACATGAGCCAGACACAGGTAGAACGACTCCAGGCGGAGCGCAAGCTGGCGGAAAACCAGTTCGACATTACCCAATACGACCATGTGCCCCGGCGCTACTACGGGCGGATCTTCTTCGCCACGGTGATTGTCATCGCACTCATCGGCCTGGTGCGCGCCTTCGCCGAAGGCCAGATCGAATGGTCCTACATCGGCCAGTTCCTGACCTCCCAGGCGATCATGTGGGGCTTGCTCAACACCATCGTCATGGCGGTGCTGGCGATGGCGCTGGGCATCGTGTTCGGCGTGATCACCGCGATCATGCGCATGTCGGCCAACCCGATCCTGCGTTACGTGGCGTTGACCTATACCTGGCTGTTTCGCGGTACACCGCTGATCCTGCAACTTCTGTTGTGGTTCAACCTGGCACTGATCTTCCCCACCATCGGCATCCCCGGCCTGTTCGAGATGGACACCGTGAGCCTGATGACGCCGTTCGTGGCTGCGCTGTTTGGCTTGAGCATCAACCAGGGCGCCTACACCGCCGAAGTGGTGCGCGCTGGCCTGCTCTCGGTGGACACCGGGCAATACGAAGCCGCCAAGTCCATCGGCATGCCGCGCCTGCAAGCGCTGCGCCGGATCATCCTGCCCCAGGCCATGCGCATCATCATCCCGCCGGTGGGCAACGAGTTCATCAGCATGGTGAAGATGACATCGCTGGCGAGCGTGATCCAGTACTCGGAACTGCTCTACAACGCCCAGAACATTTATTACGCCAACGCCCGCGTGATGGAGCTGCTGATCGTTGCCGGTATCTGGTACCTGGCCACCGTCACCGTCCTGTCCTTTGGCCAAAGCCGCCTGGAGCGTCGTTTCGCCCGCGGCGCCGGCAAGCGTTCTTGAGGAGCCCCACATGAGAAGCATCGTCAAGGCCGTGGGCCTGAACAAGTATTACGACCAATTTCACGCGCTCAAAGACATCGACATCGAAGTCGAACAAGGCGAAGTGTTGTGCATCATCGGCCCTTCCGGTTCGGGCAAGAGCACCTTGCTGCGCTGCGTCAACCAACTGGAAAAAATCGACAAGGGCGGCTTGTGGGTCGACGGCGAACTGGTGGGTTACCGGATCGTCGGCAACAAGCTGCACGAACTCAACGAAACGCAGGTCGCGCGCCAGCGCTTGTCCACGGGCATGGTGTTTCAGCGTTTCAACCTTTTCCCGCACATGACCGTGCTGCAGAACATCATCGAAGGCCCGTGCCAGGTGCTCAAGCGCTCCCCGAAAGAGGCGAATGAAGAAGCCTTGGAGTTGCTCGCCCGCGTCGGCCTGGCCGACAAGCGCAACAGCTATCCGATCGAGCTTTCGGGCGGCCAGCAGCAACGCGTCGCCATCGCGCGCGCACTGGCCATGCGCCCCAAGCTGATGCTGTTCGATGAACCCACTTCGGCACTCGACCCGGAACTGGTCGGTGAGGTGCTGTCGGTAATGCGCGATCTTGCGCAGACCGGCATGACCATGATCGTCGTCACCCATGAACTGGGCTTCGCTCGCGAGGTTTCCAACCGCATGGTGTTCATGGACGACGGGCAGATCGTGGAGGCTGGAAGCCCCGAAGAAATACTAATAAGTCCGCAAAACCCTCGCACCCAGAGCTTCATTTCTGCCGTTCGAACCTAAGCGCCGGTTGGTGCTCACAACACTCAAAAGAGAACGACCATGAAGAACTTCGTTATTCCAGCAGTACTCGCAGGCGTCATGGCCTCCGGCTTCACTTTCGCGGCCCAACTGCCGACCAGCATCAAGGCCAAAGGTGAAATCGTCGTAGCAATCATGCCGAACTACCCGCCGATGGATTTCAAGGATCCGGCCACCAACACCCTCACCGGCTTTGACTATGACTTGGGCAACGCTCTGGGTGAGCGTCTTGGCGTAAAGGTCAAATGGCAGGAAACCGGCTTCGAACAAATGATCAACGCCCTGACCACCGACCGCGTGGACATGGTGCTGTCGGGCATGACCGACACCGCCGAGCGTCAGGCCAGCGTGACCTTCGTCGACTATTTCACCAGCGGTCCGCAGTTCTACACCTTGCAGAAAAACAAGGACATCAACGAAATCGTCGACCTGTGCGGCAAGAAAGTCGGCACCAGCCGCCGCACCAACTTCCCGGCGGAAATCGCCGACTGGAGCAAGGCCAACTGTGAAGCCGCCGGCAAGCCCGCTATCAATGTAATCGGCACCGAAGGTTCGGCCGATGCCCGTGCGCAACTGCGCCAGAGCCGCATCGATGCCGCCATGCAAGGCAGTGAGACCCTGCCGTACCTCAAGACTCAGGAAAAGGACATGTACAAGACCGTGGGCCTGCCGATCTCCGAGCAGTACAGCGGGATGGGCGTGAGCAAGAAGAAACCTGAGCTCAGCGAGGCGGTGAAGGTTGCGCTGCAAAGCATGATCGATGATGGCAGCTACCAGGCGATTCTCAAGAAGTGGGACCTGGAATTGGGTGCGATCAAGACCGTGACGATCAACGCCGGGAAGTGATAGCGCAGGCAACCTGAATCCAATGTGGGAGCAAGCTTGCTCGCGAAAGCGGTGTATCAGCCGGCGCAGATGTTGAATGTGCCGGCTTCATCGCGAGCAAGCTCGCTCCCACAGGGATGGGTTGTGTGTTTGAAAGATTATTGGAGCACTACAGATGTCCTCCTCGCCCCAACCCACCTGGCCTGACAAACACAAGGCCTGCCTCGCCCTGGCCTTCGACCTCGATGGCCCGACCGGCGATGCCATGCTAAATGGTTCGATCTGGCGCAAGCCCGAATACTTCGGCTTCGGTGGCTACGGCCCTTATCGGGCGCTGCCACGCGTGCTCGATCTGCTGGATGAGTTCCGCATCCCGACGACCTTCTTCGTCCCGGCCTGGGTCGTGGAGAACTGGCCGAAACAGTGCCAGGCGATCGTCGAGCGCGGCCATGAGGTGGCTTATCACGGCTACAAGCACGAATCGTTTTACGCCCTGACGCTGGAACAGCAGAAGGACGTGATGAACATCTCTCGCGAGGTGTTCTGGAAACACCTGAATATCCGCGCCGAGGGCTTTCGTACGCCGTCCGGCGACTGGCGCGCCGAAACCCCGGCCATGCTGGTGGAAGCGGGCGTGAGCTACTCCAGCAGCATGCGCGGCGATGACCGGCCGTACTTGGTAAACGTACCGGGGTTCGATAAGCCGCTGGTGGAAATTCCTGGCCGCTGGGAAATGGACGATTACGCTTCCCTCGCCTACACCCGCGCGCCGAACTTTCCTTCCGGGCTGGATCGCACCGCCAGTTACGCGCTGACCCTGGATAACTGGTGCCGCGAATACGACGGGGCCATGGACGAAGGGTTATGCCTGACCACCCTCTTTCACCCCAAGATTACCGGTAAACCGGGCCGCATCCTGCTGCTGGAAAAGCTCTTCGAACACATGCGAATGCGCGACGACGTCTGGTTCGCCACCTGCCGCGACGTCGCCCAGTGGTGGCTCAAGGAGCATCATCATGGTTGACTTGCCAATCTGGCCGAACGGTTATCGCTGCGCCGTGGTCCTGACCGTCGACTACAACGATATCCATGGAATTCTCACGCAGGCCCCGGAAGTCGCCGGACGTGACAAGACCCTGTCGGTATGGCGCTACGGTACCCAGCGCGGCGTGGAGCGTTTGCTCGGCCTGTTCAAAGAACTCGGCGTGCCCAGCAGTTGGTTTGTCCCCGGTATCGTTGCCGAGGAAAACCCCGGGCACATCCAGGCGATCCTGGCCGATGGCCACGAAATTGCCTGCGCCGGCTACCGTCATCAAGACTACGACACGCTGGACCTGGTGGCACAAAACAACGACATCGCCAAGGGCTGCGAAACCCTGGCCAGGCTGACCGGCCAGCGCCCGGTCGGTTTTCGTATCCCGGCGGGCAATGGCGCGCCGGGGTTCATCGAGGCCTTGAAACACCAGGGCATTCGCTGGTCCTCGTCGTGGCGCGGCGATGACTTGCCATTCGCTCACCCGACTGCTTCCAGCGTGATTGAAGTGCCGCTGCATTATGAACTGGAGGATGAGCCTTACTTCGCCTTCAACCTGAGCCCGGCGGTGCCGCCCGCACAATCGCGGATCGCCTCCTACAGCCACACCCTGGGCAATCTGCAGATGGACTTCGCCGGCTTTCACCGGTTTGGCCTTTGCTACGTGCTTCGCCTGCACCCCGAAATCATCGCCACGCCGGGACGGATTGGGGTGCTGCGTGAATTGATCAAGGGCATCCGAGAACACGATGACGTGTGGATCGCCACCGGCGCGGAGGTCGCCAATTGGTGGGCGGCTACCGCAGCTCCGGCGGCCGAGGACCATCCGGCATCGGTTTATGAGCGGCATTATCGGGACTGTGTTTCATGGGGCAATGTTTCATGAGCGAACGCTTGCAACGCGTGGCGCAATTTTGTGTGGACCTGCGATTCGAAGATTTACCGCCTGCGCTGGTGGCGCAAGCCAAGCGCCATATCCTCGATACGTTCGGCGCCGCGCTGGCCGGCGCCGGTAGCGGCATCGGCGAACAGGCACGCAAGGTGTTCGGGGGTGAAGCAGGAGATGTCCCGGTCTGGGGCACTGGCATGAAGGTTTGCGCATCTCAGGCAGCGATGCTTAACGGTATCGCCGCCCATGCCCTGGAGCTGGACGACACCGGGGGCTGCGATCACTCCGGTGCCGTCGTCCTGCCCGCGGTGATGGCGGCAATAGCGCTGCTCCCACGGTCCGTGAGTGGTCGCGAGCTTATCAGCGCCGTTGTGATCGGCTACGACGTGGGCCGTCGGGTGCTCGAAGCCAGCGGCGGTTATTCTGCCCACAACGGCGCCGGTTGGCATTCCACCGCGACCTGTGGCGTATTCGGTGCAGCCGCAGCCAGCGCGCGCATCCTCGGCCTGGATGTGCACCAGACCTTGGCGGCCCTGGGCATCGCCGGCAGTTTCAGCGGCGGTTTGTGGGCCTTCATCCACGACGGCTCGCAAAGCAAGAAACTGCACAGCGGACGCGCCGCCGAGGGTGGCCTGCTGGCGGCGCGATTTGCCCAGGAAGGCATCAGTGGGCCGATGCAGTTGTTCGACGATGTCTGGGGTGGCTTCCTGAAAACCCTGGCTCCGGCAACTTCAACGCCCGAAGCGCTGGATGCGGATCTCGGCGTGGTCTGGAAGCTCGCCCGCTGCTCGATCAAACCCTACGCATCCTGCCGGGGCACGCATTCGGCCATCGACGCCCTTGGCCTGCTGCTGGACCAATTGAACATACGGCTCGACCAGGTCGAAGACGTACACGTTTCGCTAAGCGGGTTTCTTCACCGCATGTGTGGCGGCCGGGACCTCACCACCCTTGCCGGCGCTCAAATGAGCTTGCCGTATGCCTTGGCGGCGCGACTGCTGCAGGGGCATTGTCGATTGCAGGCTTACGACGATCTGCAGCGCAGCGATCCACGCATGGGCCAATGGATGTCGCGCATCCATCTTGAAGTAGACCCACGACTGTCCGAGGATGGCGAGCCGGTGGTGACGCTGCGGACCGTGGAGGGTCGGCAGGCGAGCCTGTGCGTAGACGTGCCCTTGGGGGCGCCGGGCAATCCACTGGCTGTTGTGGCCCTGGAAGAGAAGTTTCTCGACTTGGCGACGCAGGTGATGCCACCCGAACAGGCGGCTGGACTGATGGATCAACTGTGGTGCATTGAAGAAATGGAATCCGTCCGCACACTGGAACGGTGGCTTGGGTCATCGCGGCGCAAACCGACATCTGAATAAGGACATTTGTTATCACCGTGGCCACTTACTCGCTCGTCATTCGACGCTTGATGATCGTGTCACTGACCATCGTGGTCAGCCGCGCCATCACCAGTCCCTTGCTCACGCTGTTCCTGAGCAACAAGTTGGGCCTCGACCAACAGGACGTTGGCTTGCTGCTCGGCATCGCGGTGTTCACCGCGACTCTGTTGGCCCTGTATGGCGGCTACGTCATCGATCGCTTGGAAAAACGTCGGTTGCTGATCCTGGCGATGCTCTCCAGCGCCATCGGCTTCGTGCTGCTGACCTTCGCCAAGAACCTTTACCTGACCACCCTGACCGTCGTCATCACCGAGACCGCGTCCGCGCTGTTCCTGATCGGGTCCAAGGCGATCCTCAGCGAAAACCTGCCCATTGGCCAGCGGGCCAAGGCGTTTTCTCTGCGCTACACCTTGACCAACATCGGCTATGCCACCGGCCCCATGCTCGGCGTAGTGATTGCTGGCGTCTATCCGATCGCACCCTTCTTGATCGCCGGAGGCATCGCGTTTGCGAGCATCTTCCTGATGACCGGCATTCCTGCGGACCCCGCGTCGAAACCGGCCGCGTCGCCACCGCCCAGTTTCCTCAAGACGCTGAAGACCCTGAAAAATGACCGCACCCTGATCATGTTCACCTGCGGCTGTCTACTCAGCACGGTGGTACACGGCCGCTTTACTCTCTATCTGTCGCAATACCTGCTAGTGACCCACGATTCTGAACGGGCGTTGCAAATCATGGCCGCCCTGCTCGCCTGCAACGCCATCACAGTCATTCTGCTGCAATACCAGATCGGCCGGTTCCTTGATCGGGACAAGCTGCGCTACTGGATCGCCGCAGGCACCAGCCTGTTCATCCTGGGCCTGATCGGCTTTAGCCTGGCGGACGACATGCTGACTTGGTGCGTGGCGATGTTCATTTTCACGCTCGGTGAAATGATCATCTACCCGGCCGAATTCCTTTTCGTCGATACCCTGGCCCCGGAAGAACTGCGCGGCAGCTACTACGGCGCACAAAACCTGGCAGCCCTCGGAGGCGCCCTGAGCCCGGTGATCTGCGGCTACCTGCTGCTGCACACCCCGGCACCGACGATGTTCTATGCGTTGAGTGCTTTGACCGCCGTCGGTGGGCTGCTGTGTTACATGAGCGGCCGTCGGGGGGCCGCTACGCAAAAACAGTGAGCCGGTTATTTTTGACCAGCGAGAGTTAAAGCCCCAATAGCGGGATTGGAAGCTTGACTCCTTCACCCCCCGCATAAGCCCAGGATAGGGAACATAGTTTTTTCGACACGCTCCGATCAATCGACATGAGCGCCAATAAAAACTGCTCAAGGTCATCGCTGAACTTGACGCCTCTTACACCAAGAGCCTCATGCAACTGCCCCGTCAACTTCATCTCAACATCATCCACTAAAAAAACGTAGCTGATCTTGTGCGTTACGGGACTGTAAAAGATAGATTTGAGCAGAACGCTGCTGTTTACAAGTGAAACGACCATTCCGAACCCCCTTGAGCCCGTCAATCTTCAAAAGCCCGGATTAGAATATATTGTTGAAGTCATACATATACTCTTCGTGTTCACTTTGACTCCACAGATGGCCATCCAAGCGATCGACCATTAGCACCCCGCCTGTTTTTGTCTCCGCAGGACCAATGCCCACCTGGCTAAAAGACCAAAACAGGGGCGGACGCCGCTCCTGACCTATCTCCCCTACCAGCACGCCTTGCTCTGCGGCATGCTTTTTTGCGATTTCAAATGCCGCACCATAAGTCAGACGGCTATCCCTGTACTCTATAGGAACGCTAAAACAAGGCACGTTACGCCGTCGCAAATCGGAGACTACCGCCACGAGCTTTACCCTCTCAATGTTCACGAAGAGATAACCACTGCGCACGGTGCCTTCTTCTAAAATGACTTCTTTATCGAACAGGCGCAGCATCCTGAATTGCGAAACATCCGCTTCGGCACACAGATATAAATCACATGGTTTCCGCACTTGTTGTTACCTCTGGCGAAGGATTGCGTCCCCTTTAATCACAACCGTAACTGCCGACGTGGCAACGGTTTAACGGATTGTGTCCTCGTGCCTACTCCACCGCCTCAACCACCCCCTGGTCCTCACCCAAAAACCCGCCACTCTGATGATGCCAGAGCCGCGCATAGGTCCCGTTCCTCCCGAGCAATTCGCTGTGGGTGCCTTGCTCGATGATCCGCCCTTCATCCATCACGATAAGCCGGTCCATAGCCGCGATCGTCGACAGCCGATGCGCAATCGCGATCACGGTCTTGCCCTTCATCATTTCATCGAGGCTTTCCTGGATGGCGACTTCGACTTCCGAGTCCAGGGCGCTGGTGGCTTCGTCAAGCAGCAAAATCGGGGCATTCTTGAGCATCACCCGGGCAATGGCGATGCGTTGACGCTGGCCGCCCGAAAGCTTGATGCCACGTTCGCCCACGAGGGTGTCGTAGCCGGAGTGACCTTGCTTATCGCTCAGTTGATTGATGAATCCATCGGCCTGGGCACTGGCGGCTGCGCTGCGGATCTGTTCTTCCGTCGCGTCAGGGCGGCCGTAGGCAATGTTGTCACGGATGGAGCGGTGCAGCAGCGACGTGTCCTGGGTGACCATGCCGATGGCGCTGCGCAAGCTGTCCTGGGTGACGTGCGCGATGTTCTGCCCATCGATTCGAATCTCGCCGCTGTCCACATCGTAGAAACGCAGCAGCAGGTTGATCAGCGTGGATTTCCCGGCACCGGAGCGGCCTACCAGGCCAATCTTTTCTCCTGGGCGAATGCTCAGGCTCAGGCCATCGAGCACCTGGCGCTCACCGTTGTAATTGAAGCTCACGTTGTCGAACGTTACCGCACCACCCGTGGTTACCAGCACGCCGGCGTTCGGCGCATCCTGCACCTTGGGGCCACGGGTCAGGGTCTCCATGCCATCCTGCACGGTACCGATGCTCTCGAACAGCGAGGTCATCTGCCACATGATCCAGTGCGACATGCCATTGATGCGCAACGCCATGGCAGTGATCGCCGCGACGGCCCCGGTGCCGACTTCACCTTGATGCCACAGCCATAGGGCATACCCGCCCGACCCCATGATCAACCCGACCACCAGGGCCTGGTTGACGATTTCGAACTGGCTGACCAGGCGCATCTGGCGAAAGCCGGTTTGCTTGAAATCCTCCATGGCAGCACGGGCAAAATGCGCTTCGCGCTTGGAGTGGGAGAACAGCTTTACCGTGGTGATGTTGGTGTAGGCATCAGAGACACGCCCGGTCATGGATGATCGCGCATTGGCCTGTTCCTGCCCTACTTTCTCCAGGCGCGGTACGAAGTACCGCATCGCGATACCGAACAAGATCACCCAGGCAAGGAAAGGCAGCATCAGCTTCACGTCAAAGCCACCCGCCAGGGCGATGATCGCGATGAAATACACGCCAATCCCGGGAACGATCTCTATGAGGGTGAACAGCACCTCGCGCACCGACAGCGCCGTTTGCATCACCTTGGTGGTGACCCGGCCGGAGAATTCATCCGAGAAGAACGAAAGGCTTTGTCGCAGCATCAATCGGTGGAAATCCCAGCGCAGCCGCAACGGCAAGTTGATCGCCAATATCTGGTGCTGCACCATCGTGCGCAACGCGACCAGCCCAATACTGGTGACCAGCATGATGCCGATGCCCCACAGCACTCGACGCTCCTGGGCTGCCGCATCGCCGCCTGCCTGCCAGGTCGACAGCAAGTCCACGACCTGGCCGAGAAATGAAAACAACCACGCTTCGTAGATCGACACACCGGCGCTGAGCAGCGCGAACGCCAGGACATAACCACGGGCGCCCCGCGTGCATGCCCATAGGAACCGCGCCAGGCCGTCGGGCGGTGGGGGGAGTTCGTCGGGCGGAAAAGGATCGAGTCGTTGTTCAAATACGCGAAGCATGGTGATTTCCAAAACGATTCAGTCAGGAGATTCTGGCATCTAAAGAATGCGTTGAGGAGTTTGGACGTAGACGTAAGGCTGATTGCTCAGAATTTATTCGAATCATTACATTCGTCCGAAGCAAAGGGTGTTCCCTGGATATGGTAGACCGTCGGCTCTTCCGAAAAATATTCCTCCAAGCCCATCATGAACATCCGATGGTCCTCGCTTTCTTCGAAACCCGGCGTATGGTCCTCGAGTGATTGCCATCGCACGATCAGGTTGAATTGCTGGGGCGTTTCAATCCCTTGCGCCAGCAAGTGGCCGCGGTACCCCTTTGCGCGGGTGAGCAACGGAGCGACCTCGGCGAATGCGCGCGGGAACATGCCAATGCGTTCTTTGTGAACCGGGAGCAGAGCGATTTCATAAATCATGATGTGCCTCGAAAATGGCTTGGACGGTTATCCAGGTTGAATCTACGAAATGAGCGATGGCTCGATCGCTATCGCGATTTTTCCTCGGATACCGTTGTTGGGGCTTTCCAGCCGGGCATGGGCGAGCGGGATATCGGCAAGCGAATAGACCGCGCCAACATGTGGTCGCAACTGGCCGCGCTCTACCAATGCGCTCAACTCGTCGAGCTTGCCGCGGTTCTGTCGGGTGAAAACGAAGTGATAGCTCGCGTTCTTGCCCCAGGCCTGGACAACGTTTTGTGGCTGGGCAATGTCGACGATCGTGACAACACGGCCAAGTTGTGCGAGCAGGTCCGGGCTGCGTGACAGTGTGTTGCCGCCGATGGTGTCGAATACGACATCGACCCCGCGGCCACCGGTTTCCCGAATAACGGCGTCGACGTAATCTTCTTTTTCATAATCGATGATCACATCGGCACCCAGGCTGCTTGCAAACTCGGTGTTTGCCTCGCGCACGGTCGTGTACACCCGTGCCCCCATGGCTTTTGCTACCTGAATCGCCACATGGCCGACGCCCCCCGCCCCACCGTGTATGAGAATGCTCTCGCCCACCCTGAGCGCTGCGCGCACGACCAGGGCTTCCCATACCGTCCCACCCACCAGGGTCAGGCTTGCCGCCTCAAGATGAGTCAGTGAGGAAGGTTTCTTCGCAATGATGTTTTCGGCCGCGACGTGGTATTCGGCGTAGCTTCCCGGACCGTCGAATATTTGCGGCGTGTACCAGACTTCATCGCCCGGAGCGAAGCTCGTTACCCCGGGGCCGACTTGTTCGACGACACCCGATACGTCGTGTCCGGTAATGGTCGGCAGTTGCACCAGGTCGGGATAATCGCCACGTCGGACTTGGTAGTCCAAGGGGTTGATGGAGGTCGCATGTACCCGCACCAGAACCTGTCCTGCCTGAGGCACCGGCTTGGGCACGTCACGCAGTTCGAACGATTCCGGGCCACCAAATGCTTTAAGTACCATCGCTTTCATGAATAGAACCTCGCATCGATAATATGGGATATCGAGATATATCGATATCCTACGGTAAAAAATTACAGTTCTTTCCCTATGATCTCAGCCAGTGCCCTGATGTTCGCTTCATTGCGTTTGTAGTAGGTCCACTGACCGATGCGCCTGACTTCGACCAAGCCCACCCGTTGCAGCGTTGCAAGGTAACCGGACACCGTTGACTGCGACAGTCCGATGCCTTCTTGAATACTGCTGACGCAGACGCCTACCGTGAGAACGTCTCCTTCATCCTGCGGAGGGAAGTTCTTTGCGGGATCCTTCAACCCCTTCAGAATTTGGAGGCGCGTAGGGTTTGAGAGCGCTTTGAATATTTCGATCAAGTCCATGGCGCGATCATATCGAGATTTACCGATATGTCAATCTTCCAAGAAGCAATCGAACGCACGTTGCGTTGCTCGGCAGAGATGTAATGGGAGGCCGCCCCTCTCAAAGACGGCCCAGCGCTGAATGCTAAACGTCGCTTGTCTTCAAACTTTCAGGGCTGCCCGCGCATAAGCCATCCATAACCAGGTCCATCAATCTGGCAAGACGCGGGCGCCATTCGCTTTGGCAATCCATTTGCCATATGCCACCGATGGCCAGGAAAAAGTCGTCATGGGTGACCCCGCTACGAATGGTCCCGGCCTTTTCATTCGCCCTCAAAAGCAACTCTGCGGCCTCCTGGACCGGGGCATACCCCGATTTTCCAGGAAACTCGTAGGCAGCGGACGCCTGGCGTATCGCCGTCGCAAGTCCTGCCTTCGTCATTGCGTATTCAGCCAGGCAGTCCATCCATTCCCGGAGGGCTTGCTTGGGTGGCTTTGTGGCGAGTAGCTGTTCCGCCAGCGAAGCCACCTGCTGCATTTCGAATTGATAAACCTCGAAAACCAACTTTTCCCGGGTGGCGAAGTGGCGATAGAACGTGCCCTGCCCTACGCCGGCCTTCTTGGCGATGGTGCTCAGCGGGACCGCCGGATCGTTTGTCAGCTCGACCACGGCTACTTCCAGTATCCGTTCGCGATTTTTCTTGGCGTCAGAACGCATCACCGGTTCGTCGGTCATGAGCAAGAATTTTCCTTGATGCATTGCTAAGCGGACAACTGTCCGGTACGTTTGCCTAAGTGGACACCTGTCCGCTTAAGCACTCACACCGGAGTTTACTATGAACAGCACCGACAACACGATTCTGGTTACTGGCGGCACCTCAGGCATAGGCCTTGGCCTGGCGCTCAAATTTCATGAGGCTGGCAACAACGTAATCATCGCGGGACGGCGAAAGGCGCTGCTCGACAAGATCGTGGCGGAACATCCCGGCATTGATTCCGTGTTGCTGGACGTGCGCGATCCACAATCCATCCTGGGCGCCAGCGAAGCGCTTGCCATCAGCCATCCGAACTTGAACGTTCTGATCAACAGCGCAGGCATCATGCATTGGGAGGATCTGACTGATCCGGATGATCTGATCACAGCCGAAAATATCGTGACAACGAACCTTCTTGGCACCATTCGTATGGCGTACGCATTTATTCCCCAACTGACCAAGCAGCCCAGCGCCACGATCGTAAATGTCAGTTCTGCCTTGGCATTCGTCCCGCTACCTGCCACGCCGACCTACAGCGCAACCAAGGCGGCCGTCCATTCGTTTACCCAAAGTCTTCGAGTGCAGCTGGAGGCCTCGTCGGTCGAAGTGATCGAGCTAGCTCCGCCGGGTGTACGTACCACATTGCTTGGCCAGGAGAATGACGAAAACGCCATGCCCTTGGACGAGTTCCTGGAGGAGATTTTCGAACTGCTCGAAATCAATCCGACTCCAAAGGAACTTGTTGTCGAGCGCGCCAAGCCATTACGGTTTGCCGAAGCGAACGGCTCACACGATGAGATTCTGCAGATGCTGGCGGGCTACAAACCACCGCAAGAATGATGAAACCTGCAGATTGTCCATTGGCGAGGTGATTGAAATGAAGATCGGAATTATCGGCGCAGTTCATGGCTCCCGGCAGTCAGTTTACCCATGAGCAGATTGTCGCCCTTAATCGCAAGATGACAGCCTGACGACAGGCTCAGGTGGGCCTGGCTTATCGGCAAAACGCCGATAATATGCACCAAAACGTTCACGAGACCAGCGATGACTCCAGACCCGGGCACCCCTACCCTCGATCAGTTACGCGTGTTTCTTGCGGTGGTCGACGTTGGCAGTTTCGCCGGCGCCGCGCGTAAGCTGCATCGCGCCACTTCAGTGGTGAGTTATTCCATCGCCAACCTGGAAATGCAATTGGGCGTCAGCCTGTTCGACCGCAAGACCACCCGCAAACCGCAACTGACCGACGCCGGGCGCACGGTTCTGGCCGAGGCGCGCACCATTTACAACGGAATAGACGGTTTGCGGGCCAAGGTCCGCGGGTTGTTGCACGGGCTGGAAGCCGAGGTACATCTGGTGCTCGATGTGATGATGCCCGGCGAGCGCGTGGTCGACGCGCTCAAGGCCTTTCGGGAGGAATTCCCTACCGTGTCGCTGCATCTCCATGTCGAAGCCCTGGGCGCTGTGGCGCAAAAGGTACTCGATCGAGGCGCGTCGTTGGGCGTCAGCGGGCCCCTTACCCACAGCCTTGATGGCATCGAGCGCATCGGCGTGGGCAGCGTCGCGCTGATACCGGTTGCCGCGCCCGGCCACCCTTTGGCTGCGACCGGGCCCAATGCCCCGGGTGCCGGGCGCGGCCACGTGCAGTTGGTGCTAACCGATCGCTCCAGACTCACCCAGGACCAGGAGTTCGCGGTCGTCGGTACGCGCACTTGGCGCCTGGCTGATCTCGGCGCGAAGCACATGTTGCTGCGCGAAGGCATTGGCTGGGGCAACATGCCCATCGATCGAGTGAGCGAAGACCTGGCCAGCGGCCGCCTGGTGCGGCTTGAATTGCCAGACTGCATTGGCGGCGACTACGCCTTTGATGTCATCTACCGCACCGACACCCCACCGGGACCTGCCGCGAAGTGGCTTATCGAGCGCTTCAGGACGCAGGCTGCCGACGATGCCCGGGATGCATAAGACTGAACCGGAGGTCCCACCCTGAACGACAATCAGCGCGTCACGGCTGAATCGATGCTCGCCTACATGCCGGGCAAGCCGCAGGCTCTGCCATCACTGTCGCCGATGCGAGACGTGGTGGTGCAGCTATTCAGTCACCCCACCCTTGTCGAGCCGATCCTGGTGCCTGCCGTAGCGGAACCACTCCTGGTCCTGGTACTCGCGGGCGCCGCTCGGGTGGAGGAACGTTCCCAGGGAGGCGAATGGGAAGCCGCCGACGTTCGGGCCGGCGATTTCTTCCTCACCAATACCCACCAGCCCTACGAAATGCGTTGGCAAACCCAAGGCTGCGACACGTTCGAGGTGATGCACCTCTATCTCGGCCTGTCGTTGATCGATCAGGCTGCCCGCGACGTGCTGGGCGACCAGGCGGGCCCGGTCACCTTCCTCGACATTTCAGGCGCCCGGGATGATCGAGTGCGCTTGATGATGGATCAACTGCGCGGCGAACTCATCGACGAACGCCAGCCCAGCCCATTGTTTATCCATAGCCTGGCGCAGGCGCTGGCGGTGCATCTGGTCCGCAACTACTTCGATGTGCCCAACGGAGCCCGACGCAGCAACGCGCTCCAGGCGTACAAGCTGCGCCGAGTCATCGAAGCGATGAATCAACATCTGGACAGCGACTTCAGCCTCGCCCATCTGGCACAGCTTGCCGAGCTGAGCGAGTACCACTTCAGCCGCATGTTCAAGCGCGCCACGGGCCTGTCCCCCTCGCAGTACTTTATCCGCCAGCGGATGAGCCGCGCCCGGCACCTGCTGCTCGAAACGGAGCGCAGCATCATCGACGTTGGCCTTGAAGTCGGCTATTCCAGTCCAAGCCATTTTTCCCAGGTGTTCCGGCGGGAAGTGGGCGTCACGCCAAGCGCTTACCGTCAAGGGTGACCATTACCGACTGGCATCGAGCACCAGCTTGCCCCGGGTGTGTCCCGACAAGCTTCTGCGCAGCGCCTCTTCAGCCTGGGACAACGGCAACACGTCCACCTCAATGACCAAATCGCCGGACTCGAACAGCGCCGCGATCTGCTCCAACTGCGCACCATCGGAGCGCGTCGCGAAATGTTTGCCGGTAGTTGCTACCGCTTGGGCTTTCGTGACGTCGGGTGGGCTCACCGGAGAAACCAGCACGCCGCCCGGTTTAAGTACTGACCACGAGCGCGTCTGGGTGTCGCCACCAATCAGATCGAGCACCACATCGACCGGTTCGACAACGTTCTCGAACCGCACCTGGTTGTAGTCGACCACTTCAGAGGCGCCCAGCCCACGCAGATAATCATGATTGCCCGCCGAAGCCGTAGCGATGACCGTCGCACCGGCAATCCTCGCCAGTTGCACCGCGAGGCTGCCCACCCCACCCGCCGCGCCGTGAATCAGCACGCGCTGGCCCGCCTTGATTTGCCCGTGTTCGTGCAACGCCTGCCAGGCGGTCAGTGCCACCGCCGAAACCCCAGCGGCCTCCAACGCCGGCAACCGGCTCGGCCGACGCGCCAGACGATCCACGCTGGCCACGGCCTCGGTTGCATAACCACCCACGATATTGATGAAACCGAACACCTCTTCGCCGACCGAGAACGCGGTGACACCCTCTCCCACCGCCGCCACGCGCCCTGCCACTTCTACGCCTGGTGTGTAGGGCAACTGGAGCGGGATAAAAGCTTTCATCGCACCCGAAAGCACCTTCCAGTCGACGGGGTTGACGCCGCTGCCTGCGACTTCGATCAACACTTCATTTTTGCCGGGAACCGGCGATGGGATGTCCTCGAACACCAAGCCTTCTGGCTGACCGTATTGCGCTACGCGAATCGCTTTCATATTTCACCTCGGGAAAGTTGATGAGGAGAATTCTGCCTGCGTATCGCTTATCTAAATAGACGGGTAATTTCGAAGGTTAGGTTCGATAAAACAGAATAGATGCCAGTAGCCGAACTAGTTAGACAGGCGTAACCCGGCCCAACGAAGCCCGCTGGACCGGTCTCTGCTGCCAATCAAGCTGCGCCTGGACCCTGGCTACCGCATCCAGGACCTTTTGCGCCCAGGCCTCATCCTCCGGGTGCACCACCACAACGCGGAACCCGTGGTCATTCCCTTCAATCTGCACGCCCTCGGAATCATCGACGTGCAAGTCGATATCAAACGCTGGCGGATACTTCGAGGGTGAGTCGGACATCCCATGCACCGTCAACGCACGGTTGTGCAACACGCTATTGACGACACCGTCGACGCGGATGCCGTACAACAGCAACCACCGCCTGATGTAGGACGGCGTGCGGCCGGACGATGTGTAGACCCAGATGCTGCAACCCTGGCGACGCAGGTTGCGGATCAGCGAACGCGTACCCATGCGCAACGGCTCCCCCAGCCAGCGGTGAACACAGGCCGGCAGCCGGCTTGGCTCGACGTCGCAGTGGTGGAGTTGGCAAGCGAGCGTGTCATCGATATCAAACGAAATGCGTATACGCTGGCGCTTGAGCAGCCGCATCGGGTGGGCGCCGCGGATGGCCTGCCCTACCCGGTTGCCGAAGGATTTGCGCCTGGCTAACGCCAGATCCCTGTTCATCAGTGACCGCCTTGGGTGAGGGGCAACGACTTGCCCTTGAGGAAAAACTTCATCGGGTCCGGTGCCTGTTCTTCCAGGAAAGCTGCGTATTTCTTCTTGATCTTGGGCAATTCGTACAGTGCCTTGACGCCATGCTTGGCAGAGTTGCGTATGACCGAGGACGGGTTGAAATAGCCCTCGGCGTTTTCCAGTGACAACACAAAAGGAGGAAGCCCCGCGCGCATGAGCAGGTAGCTGACGATCAGCGACCCACTGCGGTTGTTGCCCTCGATGAACAACTGCGGCTTGCTGAGGATCCGCACATAGACGCCGGCCGCACGCTTCCAGACGGACTCACTGCGATACGCGCAATACCAGTTGTACAAGTCCTTGATGCCTCCCTCAACGTTGTTGAAGAAATGCGCCTCGGTCGCGGCCAGGTGCTGCGTGTATTCCAACCGACGTGCCGGGTCCCGGCCACAGAGCACCGTGGCGTTGATCTCGAGCATCAGGTTCAGTTGCTGGAGATCGAACAGGTCGACGCCGCGGGCAACATAGTCGTCAATCAGCGCATAGCCTTCAAGCACATTTTGCAGCACTTCGTCCGTCAGCGGGTCGCGCGGCTCGGTGAAGTGCCGGCTCAGCGCGGCGAAGCGCTCTTGCACTTCGCGCAGTGCTCGTTCAATGGCGGGCAAATCAAGGCGATGCGTAGCAGGCATTGGTGCTCCTTGGAAACGCTTGGTAAATGTCTACCGGATGCCCGCCAAATCCATTTGGCTTCTGCAGGGATGCGGCCTTGACCGGAGGTGTCGCTTAGCTGAACTTGCCGCTGATGTAATCGCCGGTCATCTGTTCACGGGGGTTATCGAAAATCTGCGTCGTCGGGCCCATTTCCACCAGATAACCGGTGCGCGTGCCCTGGGAAATATCCACCGAGAAGAACGCCGTGGTGTCAGCGACACGGATGGCTTGCTGCATGTTGTGGGTCACCAGCGCGATGGTGTAGTCCTTTTTCAACTCGACCATCAGTTCCTCGACCCGCCGGGTCGCGATCGGATCGAGTGCCGAGCACGGCTCATCCAGCAGCAGGACTTCCGGCTCGGTGGCGATGGCGCGGGCAATGCACAGCCGTTGTTGCTGGCCACCGGAGAGCGACAGGCCGCTGACCTTGAGTTTGTCCTTGACCTCGTCCCACAACGCCGCGCCTTGCAGCGCGTGCTTGACCCGGTCGCCTATGTCGCCCTTGTAGCGATTGAGGCGCAGGCCAAACGCGACGTTGTCGAAGATGCTCATCGAGAACGGGTTCGGCTGTTGGAACACCATGCCGATATAACGGCGCACCACCACCGGATCCACGCCCTTTCCATAGACGTCCTGTCCAAGGAAATGCACGTGGCCCTCGAAGCGGAAGCCCTTCACCAGATCGTTCATCCGGTTGAGGCTGCGCAGCACGGTACTCTTGCCGCAGCCGGAAGGACCGATGAAGCCGGTGATCTTGTTTTTCTCGATCGGTACGTGGCTGTCACGTACCGCCATGAAGTTGCCGTAGAAAATCTTGTCCAGTTTGCAGTCCATGACTACAGGCGCCTGGGTGACAAACGGAGCGGCTATTTGCGCAGTGGATACGTTCAAGATCAGATGCTCCCGTTCTTAATACTTGGGCTTGCCGAAAATACGGCTGATGATGTTCACGACCAGCACGATCATCACCAGCACCAACGAGGCCGCCCATGCGAGCTCGAGTTGGTTGTCGAACGGCATGCCGGAGAAGTTGTAGATCAGCACTGCAAGCGATGCAGTCGGGTTCATTACCTCCAGGTTGCCCTGGTGGTAGATCCAGTAGTTGCTGAACAGCGCAGTAAACAGCAATGGCGCGGTCTCGCCCGCGGCGCGTGCCACGGCCAGCATCACGCCGGTGAGGATCGCCGGCATGCCGGTCGGCAAGATGATTTTCCAGATCACCTGGGAGCGGGTGCAGCCCATGCCATAGGCGGCGTCCTTCATGATCTTGGGCACCATCCGCATCGACTCTTCCGCCGTCAGCACGACGATAGGCAGCATCAACACCGCCAGCGCCACGCCTCCCGCCGGTGCCGAATAGGTACCGGTGGTCATGACCACCAGGGCGTAGGCAAAGACACCCGCCAGAATCGACGGCAAGCCAGTGAGCATCTTGGCCGCAAAGCGCGCGGCGTTCGCCAGTTTGCTGTCCGGCCCAAGCTCGGCCAGGAAGATCGCCGCCATGATGCCGACGGGCACAGCGATGGCCGCCGCGATCCCCACCATCACGAAGGTACCTGCCATCGCGTTGCCGAAGCCGCCACCCATCTCGAAGCCGGTCGGCGGCAGTTCGGTGAAGACTTCCAGGTTCAGGCGAGCGCCACCGCGGGTGATCAGCATATAGAGCACGGAAATCAGCGGCACGCTGGCCAGCAATGCCCCAGCCCAGACCAGGGTGGTCAAGATAAGGCTGCGCAGGGCCCGGCCCTCGAACCTGCGCTGCAGGCTGGGCATCGCGCCCGCTGGAGCCGTCAAGTCTGTTGCAGCAGTCAGATCAGTCATTACTTGTTACCCCGTTGGGCGTACATCATGATCATCGAACCGATGATGTTCACCAGCAGCGTGATGAACATCAGCACCAGCGCGGCATACATCAACACCTCGATCTCGTTCGGCCCGGCCTCGGGGAAGTTCAGCGCCAGCAAGGCGGCAAGCGTGTTGGCCGGTGCGAACAGCGAGAGCGAAAGCGTGTTGGCGTTGCCCACCAGCATGGCCAGCGCCATCGTTTCACCCAGGGCGCGGCCCAAGCCAAGGACCAGGGAGCCGAAAATACCCGTCGCGGCGGAAGGCACCATCACCTTGAGAATCGCTTCCCAGTGGGTCGTGCCCATGCCATAGGCGGCCTGTTTGGTTTTCATCGGTACGGCCGTGAGCGCATCCTGGGAAACGGCGGCAATGGTCGGCAAGATCATGATGGCCAGCACCAGCGCCGCAGGGAGCAGCCCCGGCCCGCTCAAGGATGTGCCGAAGAACGGGATCCAGCCCAACTCGCTGTTCAGCCAGGTCGTCAGCGGCCGGATCGCCGGGATCACCACGTAGATCCCCCACAGGCCATAGACAACGCTGGGGATGGCCGCGAGCAGTTCGACGATGGTGCGAAAAATGGCGGCAAGCTTGGGAGGCAGGAAGTCCTGGGTCAGGAAAATCGCCATGCTGACGCCGAAGAAGCCTGCGATAAGCAACGCGATCAAGGCACTGTAGAGCGTGCCCCAAATGGCCGGCAGGATGCCGTATTTACCTTGGTTAACGTCCCAGACGGTGCCGAAAAGCACATCAGTGCCATGCTTTTCCATGCCCGGAAGCGCCTTGCGCCCCACCTCGAACACCAGCGCGAATACTAGCGCCAGGATCAGAACCACCCCTATGCGTGCAACCGCACGGAAGGTGCGATCAACCAGGAAGTCCTTCGCCGAAGGTGGTTGGCAGGCAGAGTCCGGATTAACCGGTACAACAAAAGGTTTGTTCATTGGCTAGGTCCGAACAAGGGGAAAACCCTCCCGGCATGGCGGATAGCGCACACCGGGAGAGGCCTCATGCATCACTGGATGTTGGCGGACGCTTTGCGAACCTGGTCGACGACCGATGCCGGCAGTGGGATGTAACCCATCGAGTCGGCGATCTTCTGGCCCTCGGTCAGGCTGTATTCGACCATTTCACGCATGGCCTTGGCCTTGGCCGGATTGCCGTTGTCCTTGCGGAAGATCATCCAGGTGTAGGACGTGATCGGGTAGGACTTGGCACCGTCCGGATCAGGCAACCACGACACCAGGCTTTCCGGCATCTTCACCGCTGCTAGGGCTTCGGCGCCGCTTTCAGCGTTAGGTACGACGTATTGGCCGGCCTTGTTCTGCAACTGGGCAAAGTCAACCTTGGCGAGCTTGGCAAACCCGTATTCGATGTAGCCAATCGCGCCCGGCGTCTGGCGTACGGTAGCCGTCACACCATCGTTTTTCGGCGACTTGATGAACTTGTCGCTGGCCGGCCAGTTGACAGTGTTGCCCTCGCCCAGCGCCTGCTTGAACTCGGGGTTGATGGTCGCCAGATGCTTGGTGAACACCGCGGTGGTACCGCTGGAGTCCGCACGCACGACGACAGTGATTGGCGTATCGGACAATTTCAGGTCCGGGTTGGCGGCCACGATCTTCGGGTCGTTCCAGCGGGTGATCTTGCCCAGGAAAATGTTCGAGTAAACGTCCCGAGGCAGCTTCAAGCCCTTCGGATTGCCCGGCAGGTTATAGGCCAGGACGATCTCACCCGCAGTCATCGGCAGCAACTGCACGCCTTCGGCGACCTTGGCGATGTCTTCGTCTTTCATGGCCGAGTCGCTGGCGGCGAAATCGACGGTTTTGTTCAGGAAATCCTGGACCCCGGCGCCACTGCCCTTGGATTGGTAGTCCACCGTGACACCCTCGGACTTCTTGCTGAAATCCTTGAACCAGGTCAGGTAGATCGGCGCGGGAAAGCTCGCGCCAGAGCCCGTCAGGCGGACGCTCTCCGCAGCGAAGGATGCCGAGCTGGCACACAGGGAAACCGTAACGGCGAGCGCAGCAGACTTCATCAAACTTTTCATTAAAAGAAACTCCTTGTGATGACGGGCTGAGGAACTCTGCAACAGAGTTGTTACGTTTTTATGAAGATCGAATGGCAAATGACCGACTGGCGCGCTTTTTTGTCGATGGCCTCCGTCGGTGTAATGGCTTCGTCATGAATCGCGACTAACACTTCGCCCATCCTCCCAGACGCGAGCGCCTCCCATGTTCACGACCCAAGCCCCCTTGATACAGCGCATCCACCGTGAACTGCTCGATCACAGCGACGAAGAGCTGGAGCTGGAATTGGCCGAAGACGGGCACGATCTGGATGCTCTGTTCGATGCGCATGCGCCCGCGGGGAGCGAACGTGACGCGCGGAGAACCTACTTCAGCGAACTGTTCCGCCTGCAAGGGGAACTGGTGAAGCTGCAAAGCTGGGTAGTCAAGACCGGCCACAAAGTGGTGATCCTGTTCGAAGGCCGCGATGCAGCGGGTAAAGGCGGCGTGATCAAGCGCATTACCCAACGCCTCAACCCTCGGGTCTGCCGGGTCGCCGCCCTGCCCGCGCCCAACGACCGCGAACGCACCCAGTGGTATTTCCAGCGCTACGTCTCACACCTGCCTGCCGCAGGCGAGATCGTGCTGTTCGACCGCAGTTGGTACAACCGCGCCGGCGTCGAACAGGTCATGGGCTTTTGCAACGACGATCAGTACGAAGAGTTCTTCCGCACCGTGCCCGAGTTCGAGCGCATGCTCGCCCGCTCCGGTATCCAGTTGATCAAATATTGGTTCTCGATCTCCGACCAGGAACAACACCTGCGTTTTCTCAGCCGCATTCACGATCCGCTGAAACAGTGGAAACTCAGCCCCATGGACCTGGAGTCCCGTCGCCGCTGGGAAGCCTACACAAAGGCCAAGGAGATCATGCTCGAGCGCACCCACATCGCCGAAGCGCCCTGGTGGGTGGTCCAGGCTGACGATAAGAAGAAGGCCAGGCTCAACTGCATCCATCACCTGCTCGGGCAGATGCCGTACGAAGAAGTCGAGCTGCCGACGATCGAACTGCCGGAACGCGTCAGGCAAGAAGACTATTTCCGCAGTCCGACGCCGCCGGAGATCATTGTGCCCCAGGTTTATTGAGGTGAGCCGAGCGGTTTCGCATCGAGCATTGGGCCAAGGATTTTCCTGAGCGGTAAATCGGCCCAACACTTTCAGCGTAAAGCCTTGCTCATGTAGTACGCGGAGCCAGGACAGAGCCCCTTGAACTGCTCGGTCAGCGAAATGAGGGCAGGCGCAGCGCCCCGCGGGAGATTTTCATAACCCATCTGTTCGAAAAAACTCGAAGCGCTCGTCGTGAGCAAATGCAACCGAATGATGCCCAGCTCCGCAGCTTTCAGTTCAAGTAGATTGAGCAGGGATGTCCCGACTCCTTTCGATCTGTAGGCTCGTTCTACGACTAACGATCGAAGCAATCCGTCAGCCCCATATGTTTCAAATCCTCCCCAACCGACGATATTCCCGCTCAACGCGAACTCGAAAAAAGTTCGACCCGGCAGCTCGATATCGGCTGCTGGTAGCTTCTCAGACTCCAGAGCGTCACGAAGACGCTCCAGTTGCGCCCCGACGGCCAACGTTGCCTGGATAGTTGTCTGCCCTTCCATTCGCGCGCTCCCTCAACGATGTGGGTAATGCCTCCCGGAGAGGCAGGCCAGTGTGGCCCGGTTCTATTTATATATCCGATCGGACACCCAGGCCATCGCGCCGGCTCCTGCCTGACATGTTCTTGTCAGCGGTTGGTCACCCTGGCGTCAGTTCCTCGGGCTTAAAGTAACGCCGTGGTCGCTTCTGGCAGCATATGACGGGGGCAACACGCCTAAACGGACCTCTTGCCATCAACCGCAAGGAGAAACGCAAATGAACCAACCTGACGGGCACCACAGTGCACTTGACCACTTCACATGGCCGTTGACACCCGACGGCGTGCTGGATCGCAAAGACTTGTTGCTTCGCCTGTGCGCCGATCAGCGTTTGATGGCCACACAGGCCCGTCGGAGCGCGCTTGATCAACCTGACTTCCTGCTTTCCTTGCTTGATTCGGCGTCATCCGTTGGCCCCCCCCCAGGCTTCGATACCCAGCGGATGCGCGGCGTCATCACCGAAGCGACCAGGAAAAGCCAATGGGGCAAGGCCCCAGGCTATCGTCGGACACGGGGCATTGCTGCACATTACGATGCGCACATTTGCATGGCCGCGGTACTGGATGTCGAGTTGAGTGACGAGGGTCGCTTGATCGTCCATGACACGGTGTTCGTCGCAGACTTGGGCGCTGTAGAAAACCCGGGCCGCACACGCGCCCAGCTTGAAGGCGCGTGCCTGATGGGGGTCGCATTCGTCGCCTCTTCTGAATTTGGTGCGACGGCGACCGACCTGTGCCCGACAATCGCCCTGCGGCCCCGTTGGCCACTCGTCTCGTGGCTGCCCGGGCACATCGCGGTACACCTGATCAACCCGACGGATGCGCTCCAGGCTTGCCAGCCCAGCCAATTGAGCTACGTTCCCGTCGTACGGGCCTTGTGCAACGCGATTTCCCAGGCCTCGGACAACCGGGCCCGTCACGAGCGGTTCGGCACTCAGCCGTTGGAAAAAACCAGCGGGAACTGATCCGGGTGCCTGACCCGCCATCGCCATCGCCATCGCAGGCTAGACGACGACCTTCATGCGGACATAGACGATGACAGCCATCACAGCGACTGCAATCACAGCCAGGAGCCCCTGGCTCCTGAGCCGGTGCCAAGGCAACCGCCCTACCCCCGATTTCAGCGCTCGAAGTGCTCGCCCCCACCAGGAGATCCTGCTGCCGCTGAGCGCGTCGTTCATAAAGTAAATCGTCCCCAGGAACACCAGGATCGGGCTGACCCATCGCAGCCAGAGGACGTCATAGGACCAGATACACGCAAATGCGGCCGGGACTGCGCTGGGAAGCACATGGCGAAGCAGGAGGAGTCCGGCGCCCTCCCGATACCAGCGACGCGGGATCAAACTTCGACTGAGCAACACGTCCAAGGCCCCGACCGCCACCGCTACCATCGACCAGACGCCATACGCCTTGCTGCCGATCCAGCTGACGAACAGCATGAACAACGGCATGAGTATCGTGGAGACCAGGCTGACTTTCTCGATCGGCCCCGCGAGCAATGAAGCGATAAGTACTCCAGACAGCGCCAGCCAGAGAAAAAGGTAGACGCCCGGGTAGCCAGCAGGCGGCAGCCAGTCCCGCCAGTTACTGAGCGGTTGCAGCCCCAGGTCCTGGGCTACTTCGGGGTATTGGTACTCGATGGTTTGGGCGAGTTCCGAGAAGCGCTGCCAGTCGAGGTCGCTCAAACTGTCGGCCATTTCACGGCGACGTCGGTCGGTCATGGGCAAAAACAGCATGGCGGCAGCGAGTCCATGGACCTTACCTTCCTCAAACCTGGCCAGATCGCGGCGTACAGTTTCCGCCAGCGCGTGTACCTCGCACCGCCGGACCAGAGGGCTCCAGCGCCAGTATTCACAAGGCAGCTTTCCCTGGGCTTCATCCCAGCCCATCAGCTCGCACACACCCTCGAAAAAGGCAGGTGACCATCCTTGTGCAGATTCGAGCCAGTCAAGGACGTTGTGCTCAAATTGCTGGCGGCGCTCGAACGGCAACAACCATTCGCTTGCCAGCCAGACACGTAGCGCGTTCATGACCTGACGGTCCTGGCCTTCAACCAGCCATTGCCGAATCTGCTCCAGGGAAGGTTCCGGAGGCCGCAGGGAAGTCGCAATATCAAGATGGTCCACGGAACCGGCCGGCGTTGGGCTTTCGTCACGCTGAAAGGTCATGACGGATGGCGTGACGATGGCTGACGGCGCGTATACGACGTGATCGTCTGCCTGTGCGCGCCAGCGGGCTTCTGCCAGCGAAGCTTCATAAGCTTCACGAAGACGCTGGAACTCGGCGGGATTTTCGTCTGGGCGATGGATCTTGAGCAGTCGCGCGTAGGCGCGCTTGATGCCGCGCTCGTCTGCGTCCGGGGTGAGGCCCAGCGCTTGCCAATGACTCATGGTGGCTTATCCCTCTTGCTCGAAATGGGCGAGGCGCTGGGTGATATCGCCACGGGCGTCGCGGATCCGGCGTTCGTCCTGGGTATCGAGCACCTGCTGGAAACCGTTCGCCAGTGTGGCTATGTATTCCCGGGCATCGCCGAGGCACTCCTGATACAGGCGGTCCAACCGGGCGAGCAGCAGCGTGTTGATCTGTTGGTCGCGCGGATGCACTTTCAGCGCGTCGAGCGCGGCAAGCCGCCGGACGATTTCGTCGGGATCCAGCACCCCTGGGTTGTTCTCGATGACCAGTCGGCGGGTTTCGCCATTGATCGGCAAATGCACCTGCGCTTCGAGCAAGCCATTGTTGTCGTAGGTGAAGCGTACTTCCAGCGTGACCTCGCCGGCCTTGCGCGGCGGTACAGGAATCTCCAGCTCACCCAGGAAGATGTTGTTGGCCACCAGCCGGCTTTCCCCTTGATAGATACCCAGCCTCACCACTTTCTGGTTATCGCTGAGGGTGGAGACATCACGGGAACGACTGACCGGCACGACGGTGTTGCGCTCGATGATTGGCAAATAATGGCCGCTTTGGTAATCGGCGCCCAGCTGCACCGCCGTCTCGATCCCCAGCGTATAAGGGCACACATCGGTCAGCACCACTTCTTCGAGGGAAGCATGGCGAGCCTGCAGCGCCGCCTGGATGGCGGCTCCCTGCGCAACGACCTCGTCCGGGTTGAGCTGCATGGCCGGGATTCGCCCAAACAGCGTCGCGACCAACTTGCGTACCAGCGGCATGCGAGTGGTACCGCCCACCAGCAATATTTCGTCCAGGTCCGCGACCTTGATGCGAGCGTCACGCAAAGCGCGCTCGATGGGGGCGCGCAGGCGGTCCAGCAAGGGTTGGACGATTTGCGCCAAGTCGTTCTGGGTCAACTCCAGCGCCCACTCGCGCGTTTGTTCACGAAGGACGAAGCGTGCAACCTGCGCTTGCCCCAGGGCATGCCGAACACGCTGTGCCTCACACCGCAACCGTTGCGCCATGGCGGGATGAGTCGTGTCGGGAAGGTCTGCGGCACCGATCCGGGTAATGAAGTGCTCCACCAGCCGGTCATCGAAATCTTCACCACCCAGGAAGTTGTCCCCTGCGCTGGCGCGCACTTCCATGACCCCGTCGAACAGTTCCAGGATGGACACATCAAAGGTGCCACCGCCGAGATCGAACACCAGGAACGTCGTTTCGCCTCGCTCCTGCAGGCCATAGGCCAAGGCTGCGGCGGTGGGCTCGTTGACCAGTTTCTCGATTTTAAGACCGGCCAGCTCACCCGCTATACGGGTGGCTTTGCGTTGGGCATCACTGAAATAGGCCGGCACGCTGATAACCGCTTCGTGCACGGGCTCGCCCAACGCTCGCTCGGCATCGGCCTTGAGACTGCGCAGCAACATTGCCGAGAGTTCTTCTGCGCGATAGGCGCTCGCGCCCAACCGTGTTTCGCGGGCGCTGCCCATGTAGCGCTTGAACAGCGAGGCGGTGAGGTGCGGGTGGGTATGCAGGCGTTCGCGTGCAATATCGCCAACAACCAACTGGCCGTGATCGTCAAGGCCAACGACACTGGGGGTGAGAAAATTGCCCAAGGCGTTGGGAAGCAGCCTGGCTTGTTCGCCATCCCAAGCAGCCACAAGGCTGTTCGTGGTGCCCAGGTCGATACCGATGATCACAGTCACTTTTCCTTAAATGAAATGGGCCGCCAGTATAGGGCATCGGTCGGGGCCGCCGTTACCATGGCTGCACATTGGGCACTTACCGCTCGATATCTGCCCGCGCTTCGGGGCCAGTCGAGCGAGCAACCGGTTTGGGTTGGGTACAGGAACCGCAGATCATCCATTGCGGCGATCAGGTCTTCGACTGAAGCAGTGGTTTGTGGGCCCGCCTGAAAATCACGGTTTCAGCGCCTGGAACCACTCCCTGCGTTCATCCAGCGTATGGCGTATCAACTCGACGAGCATCTGCACCTGCGGCGTGTGCCGGGCCTCGGTGCCTACCGCCATCCACAGGTGGCGCTGCATCGGCTGGCCGAACAAGCCCGGCAAGGCGACCAGGCCACGGTCGAAACGGGCCATGTAATGCGGCAAGAGGCCGATACAGGCACAGCAGCGGATCATTTCGAGCATCAGCCCATAAGACTGCACTTGCGCCACCCCGGCACGGCGTTCCTCGACGAGGGTGTTCCAAGGCGCAAAGCTGTCTACATGGCGGTCAGGCTGCCATTGCACGAGCATGTAATCGTCCAGTTCGGCCAGTTGCCCGGGACGCGCGGCCGGGCGTGAGTAGCGCTTGGCGATATGGGGCAGATAGTCCAGCCGTGCCAGTCGCTCCGGCGCCTGGATCGCAAAGCTCGGCCCAGGCGGCGCATCTTGCGAATCACTGAGCCACAGCACGACATCGGCGCTGACGGCGTGCAACGCAAGGTCGCTGTCCAGGGTGACGATGTGCAGCCGCACCCTGGCGTTACGGCGCAGCAGCGCGATCAGGTCGCGACCGAGAATGTCGTGCAGGATCGACTCGGCCACTGCGAGGCGGACCAGCGGTTGTTCGGCCAGTGGTGGCGGGTCTTCTTCGGCCAGGGCGAGCAGTCGCGCCTGCAACTGCCGGCCTTCGCGGCTGAGGGCCAGGGCGTTGCCTTGGAAGTTGAACAGCGATCGTTGCAGGCGTGCTTCCAATTGGGCCAATTGTTTGCGCAACCAGGTCGCCTTGACGTTCAGGCTGCGGGCCGCCTGCATGAAACAGCCACAACGGGCGCTGACCAGGAAACACTGCGCTACCTGGGGTTCGATGCTGGCGGCCAATACCAGCCAGGATTCGGGGACGCGCGAGGGGGGGCGATATTCAGTTTCAGCCTGGCGTCCTGCGGGCTCTATGAAGCTCATGGGGTGACTCCCTGTCATTTGTGTTTTTTGAAAACCAATCCCGTGGCGAGGGAACAAGCTCCCTCGCCACACAAACCGTGCGGGTGACTACCGAACCTCCTCCAGCACCTTGCTCAACTGCGCGCCATCGATGCTCAAGGTTGCGGTGTCGAGCATCCCATCCAGGTAGGCCTTGGCAATCTGCTCCTGGCGTTGGGCGCGCAACGCCTGGGTCAAGCGGTCGCGCACTTCGTCCAGGGTCGCTTCCCGGGATGGTTGCTGCTCGGTGAGCTTGATCACATGAAATCCCGCCGCGCTCTGCACCGGCTCCGATACCGCGCCGACCTTGAGTCGCGCCACTGCTTCACGCACTGTCGGCACCAGTTGCTGCAACGGCTGCAAACCGCTGTCGCCACCGCGCTCGGCACTGGCGCGATCCTGGGAAAACCGGCTGGCCAGGGCCGCGAAGTCAGCCGGTGCGGCTTGGGCCTTTTTGCTCAGTTCAGCCGCCTGGCGGCGCACCGCCTCGACAGTCTGTGGTTCGGTCGCCGCAAGGAAAATCTGGCTTACCCGGTACAACGCAGGCGTAACCCAGTTGGCTTTCCCGGCCTCATAGGCTTGTTTGAGCTCCTCTTCACTGGGATACCCCGCCGGGACCTGGCTGACCGATTGCAAATAGTCCCGGAAGACAATCTGCTCAGTGGCGGCCCGGGTCTGGCGCTCCACCTCCGGGCGTTGGCGCCAGCCCTGGGCATCGGCCTGTTCCAGCACGGCTTTTTCCGCCAGCCGTGCGCGAATCCAGCCTTCCAGCGCGGCCCGGTTGCCACGCATTTGCTGGCGTACTTCGGGGGCGAGGGTTGCCAGCAAGTCTTTCAACTCTTCAGGGCTGACCTGCTGGCTGCCCAACCGCGCCAGGCTCGGCGAATCGGCCTTCGGCAGGGTGGCTGTCTGCACCGCCGCGACAGGATCGTTGCCGGGACGCAGGCCGAGGAACACGGCCACGGCCAGCAGGCCCAGCGCGGCGGCGCTGATAACAAAGGTTGGTTTTTTCACAATACGGCGGCCTCCTCCTGCGTGGCTTCGGCGGGCGCGTCGGCTGTGTTCAGACGGGCCGCGTTCTGGCTGAATTCCCGCAGGTAGACGATGAATTCCTGAAGCAGACGGTCCCACAATTCCAGATGACTGCGCAGATGATCGGCGCTGACGCCAGCCGCTACCACCACGTCCATTTCCATCACCAGGAACTCACCCTGCACAGACAACCGGGCAAAGCGTCGCGAGGCGTTCCACAACTCGGCCAGGCCGGCCGGCAATTCACCTTGCACACGCAAGGCGCAACTGAAGGTGAAGTCCAGGTATTGGCCCGGTATCGGCGTCGGATTGCCGAAACGCACCGCAAAGCCGATGCCCTGGCTGGCGCTGAGCAACTGCACGATACCGTTCTGCTCGGTTTCGTTGACCCGATAACCGGCGGCTTGCAACACCTCGGTGAGGGACTGTGACGTGACGTGTTCGATCAATGAAGTCATGGTCGGTTCTTCCTTGCGTTATCAATGAGTGATCGAGGCCTGAGGCGCATCGAAACGATTCTTGTAGAGTTCGTCGCCAAAGCCCTGGGCCAGTTCTTCGAAGCGAACCCGGACCTTGCCGGCGAACGGCTGGCGGATTTTCATGACGTCGGTCATGTCGATGGTTTCGTAGGCATGCAGCAGTTCCTTGGCGACTTGGTACATCTGCTGATTCTTGACCGAGCATTGCTGCACTTGTGTGTCACGCTCATTCAATTGAGCTTCGAGACGGGCCCGTTCGGTTTCCTTGCCTCGGGCCAACACCAGCAGTTCGTCGTAGGCCTTCTTGAACTTGCCGATCTGCTCGTGGCTGGCCGCGACCTGGGCCTGTGCCTGGTTTTGCAGGCTTTCCTGGCGCCCGGCCAATTGCTCGACCACACCTTGGGCCTTGCCCAGTTCGGCGGTCAGGCGCTTGACCTGCGCCTCGGCGTCCTTGGCACGGCTTTCCGCTGCCTGGCGGGCGGCGCTGGCCTGGGCCTGTTCGCTTTGCAAGGCCTGCAATTGCGCCGTAGTGCTGCGCAGCTGCGCCCGCAAGCGTTCTTCCAGTCCCTCGCCATGGGCACTGCCGCTCAATAACGGACTGAGCAGCAGGCCCAGCAGCAACGCGGCCGGACAAGGGTTGATGACTCGCCTTTTCATGAGGCCTCCGGGCGCTTAGAAGCGCGTGTTGATTTCGAGCTGCAAGACATCGATGTCGTACGGCGCGCCGTACACCGCTTCGGAACTCAGCCAACGACCGGTGGCAAAGACATTGCTCGCCAGGCCGTAGTTGCCGCCCAGGAAATAACCCTTGGCGTTGGTGCCGCCCAGGTGGAACGAGGAATCGTTGAAGCCGTCCGGCAAGGCATCCGGCTGGATGTACTTGTAGCCGGCAAACATATTCCAGTCGCCCTGGCGCTTGAGTTCCAGCGAGTTGCCGAGGGTGAACTGAAGCATCCAGGCATTGGCGCCGCTTTCGATCTCGCCGTTCTCATCGAGGTTGTTGGCGAACTGCCCGGCCGAGCGCTTGCGCATCTCGCCTTCGTCGTAGCCAAGGTTGTGCACGTAATGAGCCTGGCTGCGCAGCTTCAGGTCTTCCGGCAGGTCGGTGTCCCATGCCAGATTCAGGTCCAGCAGGTTGAACTCCGAGGCCAGGCCGACGTATTGCGGTTGCGGCGTGGTAGCCGGGTTGAGCGGGTTGGGCGTGATATCCCGCAGTTGGAACACCGTGTTGCCCTTCTGCATGAACGCCACGCGCGAACCATCGCTGTCGCAGCCCGGATCGCCCGACCAGGGTTCGCACGGCGAGGAGCGCTTGCCCTCGATGTCGTCAAAGCGGTAGTAGGCCAGCGCGCCCTTGACGCGGTTGCTGTCGTTGATCGCCCAATTGGCGCCCAGTTGCGCACCGTACAGCCACTTGTTGTCACTCTCCTCCTTATCGGTGCCGTTGCTGGTGCTGGTGTCGTTGGTGTACTCCACCGGGAACGCGCCGACGGTGCCGAACAGGCCGAAATCCTGATTGAGCTTGCGATTGAAAATCGCCGCCACGCCGTCGAAATTCAGGTCTCCGGAATACAGCAAGTCGGTGGTGTAGAACGGGTTCGCGATACGGCCGCCGGTCAGGGTCAACTCGTCCGACGGTTTCCAGGTCAGGTAACCCTGGTCGAGCCAGATGTCCTTTTTGCCGAATCCGCCGCCGAGGGTCTGGGTGGTGGACACCGGGTTGTTGTCCGAGCCGGTGCCGATGCGGATGCCGGCCGTCCATTGCGGCGCGATCACCGCCTTCATGCCCAGGCGCGCCCGCAGGCGAAACAGGTTTTCCCGGTCTTCACGGGTGTTGAGCAACGGCGGCAAGCTGGAACTGCTGTTGGGGTTGACGTCGTAGGGGCCGCGATCGTTGAGCCGGGCAAAGTCGACGATCTGGTTGCTGTTGGTGCCCGAGTAATAGCGCGACTCATCCCGCAGGCGAATGTCGCCATCGAAGCTGATGCGCGAGACCCAGTCCGGGAAGGTGTTGGGTTGGGCCCAGTTTTCCTTTTTGGCGGTGGCCATGACTTCGGCCTTGACCTGATCGCGGATCTGCTCGCGCACGATATTCGGCACGTACTGCACCCGCACGTCACCCGGCGCACCGGTGGGGGCGGCGGCAACAGCCGTGGCGGCCTGGCGGGCCTGCACCGCTTCGCGTTCGGCCTGGGCAATCAGGCCATCGGCCTGGTCCTGCTTCAGCACGCCCTGCTGCACCAGCAGGCGGATCAGATTGATCGTGGCGTTTTCCGAAGGCGCCGGGGCTGCCGACGCGTGCCCGGCCAGGCTCAACACAACCAGGCCGACCGCCCACGACAATCGATTCACATTGGCAATCATCTGCACACAACTCCTGTTGGCAAACTTTCAAAAATTCGGGTTAACCCGGACGCCGTCCTTGCAAGGACAGGCGCACGGGCAAAGTCAGGGAAGCCGGAGGCCGTTCACTCAAATGCGGCGCGGCACGCAGGGCGGCGATCACTTGCTGATCCACCTGCGGGTTGCCGCTGGACTTGACCAGCTCGACACGGGTGATCTCCCCCACCGCGCTGAGCCAGACGTCGGCCTGCAGCGAAAACGCCAGGCTGCGCAAGTCGGGGTTTTCCCGCAGCAAACGCTGGAACGTGAAGGCCAGGAACTGACTGTAGGTGCCATTGCCGAGGCGCCCGCCCCCTGCCCCGGCCATGCCGCCGCCCTTGCCCGCGCCAATGTTGAAAGCGTCGTTGCCGGCCTGGGCATCGCCGTCCATTTGCATGGGATTGGCCAAGTCATCCACCGGGGACGGCGGCGCTTCTTCCTCGGGCTTGACCTCTTCGGGCTCCGGGGTCGGTTCGGGCTCGACGACTTTCTCCTCGACCTTGGGTTCCGGCTCCTTGGGTTTTTCCGGGGGCGGCGGTGGTGGTGGCGGCAGCGGGATGATGGTCGGCACCTTCGGCGCTTCGCGACGCACGCCGCTCATGTCGTTGGCCCACTGCCACAACAGCCAGGCAGCCAGGCCCGCCAGCAAAAGGCCGGCGGCCCATTTGAGCAGGCGCAGCGGCGAGCGCTTCACGGGGGGCGGATTGATGGGAAGTCTGGCGGTCATGATCAGCCCTGGCTCGGTTTGCCGGTCACCAGACCGACCTGGGACAGTTCCAGGCGCCGCAGCAGGTCCAGCACTTCGATGACCTTCTGGTATTGCACCGTGGCGTCGCCGCGCACGATCACCGGAAAGTCCGGGTTCTGGGCCTTCTCGATGCGCAGGCGCTCCTCCAGCTCGGCCAGGGTCACCGGGTAGGCATCGAGGAACACCTGCCCGCCGTCATTCACCGAGATCGCCTTGGTCTTGGCCTCCGACAGCGACACCGAGGCGCTGGCCTTGGGCAGGTTGATCTGGATGCCCGACACTTGGGCCGTGGCCGTGAGGATGAACATCACCAGCACCACCATGAGCACATCCACCAGCGGCGTGATGTTGATGCTGTCGACCGCTGCATCATCGTCGTCATCGTGTGACGCATTTACGCTAGCCATGACGATGCTCCTCAGGCCGGTACGGACGATTGGACGTGATGGTCACGGCGATGGGCCGCTTCACCGGACTGGCCTTCGCCGTGCATCTCCGCCAGGCGCGTGATGAACTCGTCGACGAACACCCGCATGTCGGCGCTGACTTCCTTGTTGCGGGTAATCAGGCGGTTGTAGCCAAACAGCGCCGGGATCGCGACGAACAGGCCCATGGCGGTGGCAAGCAAGGCGGCGGCCATGCCCGGGGCAATGGCGTTGATGTTCACGTCACCGGCCATCGCGGTGCCGAGGAACACCACCATGATCCCCAACACCGTGCCGAGCAGGCCAATGTACGGGCCACCGGCGATGGCGTTGGACAGGGTAGAAAGTTTCGAACTCAGGGCCTGGTTTTCGCGGGTGCGCACGCCGTCCATGGAGCAGCGGATCGCCTCAATCGTGGCTGCCGAGACCGACGAGGTGTCGGCGCCCTGCTCGCGGCGGGTGCGGATTTCCTTGACCGCCACCAGGTACAGCCGCCACAGGGACGAATGCTGCAGGCGCTGGGCCAGTTCCTTATCGTCGGCGAACATTTCCAGGCGCGTGCCAACCCGGGCGAACTGCTCGCGGAAGGCTTCGTTGGCGGCACTGAGACGACTGACCATGCGATTCTTGCGAATCATGATCACCCACGACTGGAACATCATCAGCACCAGCACGGCGATGATCACCCAGGCGTCCAGCGGCACTGCGTTGAGGAGGAAACCGAGGCTGCCGAAACCGAAGCCGGACTGCTCTTCATCGACGCCGTAGGCCACCAGTTTCGATTCGGCGCCCTGGGCATTCGCGTCGGCCAACAGCAGCGGTGCCGGTCGCGCGACCTTGGAGATGCGCGCCTCGTCGATGGCCCCGCTGAATGGCGCGAAGGTACCTGCGGAGACATCAGCGCCCAGGGCAATCGGCGAATTGAGCGCCGGCATCGCCACGGCGAGGCTCGCGGTTTCCCGACCGTTGACGTACAGCACGACCCGGTCGCCCGAGGCGGTCAAGGCCAGGTGTTGCCATTGGCCGGGGTTCAGCGGTTGGGTCGAGACCGCGCGCTGGTCATTGATTGCTACGAACGGCACGCCCTGGTTGACGCCAACCAACAGGCTGGCAGCTTCGTCGCGACGGCTCAGGATGATTTGCTCGCCACTGGCGTCATCCTGGCGCAGCCAGCTGCTGAAGGTAAACGCAGCCCCGGCGACGTGTTGCAATGAAGGGCTGGCGGGCAACAGCAGCGGTTGACCATTGAATTGCAACGCCCGCCCGATCACGCCGTCGATGCTCACGCCGACCGCGCCCTGGGCATTGTTGCCATAGGCCGTGGTGTCCCTGGACGGCACGCCGGTGGCAGTGTCGAAGTGGTACAGCGCGGTGTAATCCGGGTCGAAGGTCAACTGGCCGCTGGCCGTGGCCGGGGCTTTCTGGTTGCCGTAATACATCCACAGGTCCTGGCGCTGGCCGCCCTCGACGTTAGGCACATCGACCCAGATCAGCGCCATGCCCATCAGTGGATCGAAGCTCTCGATCTGATGATTGAACACGGTCTTGTCGTCGGCGCTGACGAAGCGCAGGTCCGAGCCATCTTCCTTGACGCCGTCGAAGGTGAAGTTGCCGGTGTGCAGGCGCACCAGCAGCGCGGTGCGGCCCAACGCCTGGGCGATCGCCGCGCCTTGGGGCGTGGTGTCTACGGAGATCTGTTTGCGGTAGTGCCAATCGTCCTGCCACCAGGCGTTGGCGGTGGCCGGAAGCAGCAGCCCCAGGCAAATCAACAGCGGTATCAATAAGCGTTGCATGGACATGACTCCTGGGTTCAAAACGTCGCTTGCAGGTTGAAGTGCACGCGCGATTCCTGTTTCGTGGTGTTCGGCCCGTCGAGCAGCGGGAAGCCCCAGTCGAGGCTGCCCGACAGCCATTTGCTCAGGCTTGCGCGGGTACCGAGGCCAACGCTGGCGAGGCTGTAGTCGGGATCCTGGTCGGGCAGTTCGTCGCGCAGGTACAACTGCGCGCCTTCGGCAAAAGCGTAGAAACGCCATTCCTGGACATAGCTGCCGAGGAACTTGGCGAGGGACGGCGTGCGCAGCTCTTGGGACAAGAGGTAGCCGTCGTCACCGGTGCGCTCGGCGGCTAGGTAGCCGCGCACCGATGTCGCGCCACCGGCGGAGAATTGCTCGTTAGAAACCAGCGGCCCGGACGCCAGTTGGAAGGCTGCCTTGGAGGCGGTCTGCCAATCGTTGCCGAAGGTGAAGGTGTAATTGCCGTCGCCCTTGAGCACCGCGAAACTGGGGCTGGCGCGATAGCGCTTGTAGTCGAACTCTTCATCGGTACTGCCGTAGCCGAGCAAGCTGCGGGTGCCCGCCACCAGGCTCAGCCCGAGGCCCAACTGGCTGGCTTGGGTGTAGCGGAAACCGTTGTAGGCGAAGGTGAACGGTGCGTACTTGAGCGGTGCCTTGTCGCTGGCGCCGCCGAGGTTGAGTTCTTCGTCGAAGTCCTTGAAATCCACCCCGACCGAGAAGCTGTTGGCCCATGCCCCGCTGGACGGCAGGCTGTAGATCGCCGACACGCCGTAGGAATGACCTTTGCCCAACACGTTGCTACCGCCGACGGTCGCCACGTTACTGTCGGACTGGTAACCGGAGAACTGCACGCTCCAGCGCTCGCTCAGCGGCGCGGTGTAGGAACCCGACCAGACCTTGGCGTTGTCGGTGTCCTGGGGCGCGGTGAAGAACGTCAGCGAGACGCTGTGGCCCAGTTGCCAGAGGTTGTTATAGCCCAGACTGGCGACGGTGCGCAGCTTCTCGGTGTCGGCGCTGTAATCGTTGTTCAGGCCCAGGCTGGCTTGCCACGGGTCCTGGTCCTCGACTTGCAAGTCGACGTCCATGGTGCCGGCCCGCTGGCCTTCACGCACCAGCGGCATCACCTGGCGCCCTGGGGTCTTGTTTAATTTCGCCAGTTCGGTCTGGACCTGGGCAAAGTCCGGCACCTCGCCTTCCTTCAGCGCCGGCACGTCCTCGCGGATTTCCACCGGCGAATAATGCTTGGCACCGACGACCCGCACGCGGCCGATCTTGGTCTCGCTGACTTGCAGGTAGACGATGCCGTCTTCGACTTTCTGCTCGGGCAGTTCGACGAACACCGATTGGTAGCCGCGGGCCTGATAAACCTTTTGCAGCGCTTCGCGGGCGCCTTCGATGTCGCTCAAGGTCTTTTGCGGACCAAGAAACGGGTACACCGCTTCCTCGATCGCCCGGGCATCGAGCACGGTGTTGCCGCGCACGAAGTACTCGTTGACGTCCACCAGGCGAGCCGGCGCCGCTTCGGCCTCCGGCCCTCCTTCTGCGGCGAATGCCGACGGCCCCCCGACCGCCAACAACAGCCAGCCCCACAGCGCCGGCCGCGATTTGAAAAAATGCTCCACACCACCCCCTGAATTCAAAATACGGCTCAATTGCTTGCGGTCGATGTCGAGGCGTGCCGTGCCAGCCAGGTGTGCAGCAGCGCGAAGTTCAAGGAGAACTCCGGCATTTGCAGCAAGGCGCCACAGAACACTTCACCGATGATTTTCTGGATGAGCCTCACCGCCCGCGCATCGCCCAGCAGCGTGGCCAGGTCCTTGCTCAAGACGTTGAAGCTCCAGACCTTCTGGTTCAGGTCCAGGCCGACGAACCAGCGGAACAGCAGGTTGTAATTGAGTTGTTCGTAGAGTTGCTGCTCGCTGGGCACCGAATAGAGCAGTTGCAACAGCAGGATGTGCATCGCGGTCTGCGGCGCGATCAGCATGCCGGCCTCGGCGTTGAGGCCTTGCAGCACGTCGCGGTGTTCGGCCAGCAAGTCATCGATCTGTGGCCGCAACAGCACCAGGGAATGGCCCTGGGGAATGTAGCTGGACACTTCCTTGAGCGCGCCCTGCCAGTCATCCTGGGAAACGATCCAGACCCACGGCGCGCCGTAGCGATACACCGAGACCGGCTGCTTGCGCGCCGCCTCGACGATCTTCGACAGCCGCTGGTCAAGCTCCTGCATGCCCACTTTCGAATAACGTTCCATAGTCCCCATCGCCTCACTCCCGGCTTCGCGCCCCGGCTCCAAACGACCTGAAAGGCCCCCTCGAACACGTCACACAGGCATGACGGGAATGGCCATGTGCTACCGAACTTTTGTCATGAAAGCTTCATTTGAGAGGGTGCAGGTGGCCTCGTGGGAGCAAGGCCGCTCGCGATAGCGGAGAATCCAGTCGAGGAAGTGTTGAGTTCGATGCCGTCATCGCGAGCAAGCTCGCTCCCACAGTAGCCGGAGGTGGACACACTTCTCATGTCTGCCTCAAACCAGTGTGGGAGCGAGCTTGCTCGCGATGGCAACGACTCGGTTCTACTCCAGGCGCTACAAGCTCAACCGCCCCCGCTCTTCATCGGTCAACTGCTGCCGCGCCTGCTCATCCAACGGCCCGGCGCCCAATACCTGCACCGGGCTGGCCGGGTCGTAGGCACGTGGCGCTGCACGGCTGGCGCCGTCGCGTGTGGGCGCCAGTTGCTCGGAGCCGAAACTCACCACCTGCACCGTGAACACCGAGGCCTGGTTCTGCCGCGCCGTGTTCTGCTGCTGCCGCGCCACATCTTCCGCCGCTTGTGTGGCCGAGGACGCCGCCGAACTCGCCGAGGTGATGGCCCCGGTGTTCACCGAAGCCGCCAGCGGCACGCCCGTGGACTTGCCCTGGGTCTGGATGTTGGCCGCGTTCACCACGGTCAACGCTGCGATGTTGACGTTGCCCGACACCCGGATCCCCGCCTCGCCCGCATCGATGGTGCCCAACGGCGCGATCAGGTCGATGTCCCCCGGCGCCACTTCCGGAATCGGGTTGAGAGTAGCGATACCCGCCCCCGTGCTCGGCACCGACGGCGACAGGGTCACGTTGCCCCAGGTGTCGTACAAGCGCTTGGGCGGCGTGTAGACCACGGTGGTCTTCGAACCGCGACCGGCGTTGATATCACCCTGGGCCGACCAGCCGAGAATCGAACCGCCAAAGGTGGTCATGATCCGGCTCTGCCCCAGCAGGATGCTGTTCTTCGCATACAACTGGATATCGCCCTCGCCCTGGGTGATGACCCCGGCGGTGGACGGCGGCGCGTTGCCTTCGATACCGAACGTCTGTCCGCCACCGGGAGTGAGCATCTGAATGCCGCCACCAAAATCGGTGTGCACCCCTGCCCCGCCAAACATCGTGATATCGCCCTTGTAGGTGATCGCGTTACCCGCCACATCCTTGCTTGGGAACAACCAGTCGATGGCCTCCCGACCGCGCAGGTAACTGCCCTGGCGGACGCCGTCGACTTCGTTGTACTCACGACCACCGGCCTTCAACTCGGCAAAGTACACGTCCCGTGCGAACACCCGCTGCTGCTCGGCCGGCAGCGCCGCGAAGAAACTGCGAGCCTGTTCGGTGTCGCCGCTGAAGCCGAAGCGCGCCTTGAGCCATTTCACCAGCTCCGCTTCGTAGGTCTTGGCCACCTTGCCATCCTGGTCCGCCAACGGGACGCCGGCCAGGGCCTGGTTCGCCGGGTCCAGGTACGCCTTGACGAAGCGCTGGTAATCCGCGCCGTCGAGGCCCGCGCCGGCTTGCAGCACCAGGCTCGCCCCGGATCGCGAATCCCCCGGCACCACGGCGCCGATACTGGTGATGCTGACCTTGTCATCCATCAGGATATTGCGCCCGGCGGTGATCTCCAGCAGGCCGGGGCCGGCGACGTTGAAGCTGCTGTAGAGGATGTCGCGCCCGGCTGAAACGATTGAGATGTCGGTGGGGTTGTTGTGGATGAAGAGGTTGCCGGCGCTGGTGTAAGCCCCTGCCGGGGAGTTGTTGCTCAAAGAGCCGCCCAGTGGAATCCCGCTACTGACGATGTCTCGTCCTGCCATCATTCGTACAGCTCCGGCGCCTTCGTAGGCGATTCGCCCTGGCCACCTGCCAACGGATGCCGATGTCATCGACCGTCCGCTGGTGACGGCCAGCAAATCACCCTCCAGCGCATAGAAGCGCGCAGGGTCGTCATTGAGGGCCCATTCACCGGAGGCGCTGCTGGTGTCGAAGGCAAACAGCGGCAATATGTTGGCATCAGGGCGAGCGAGGTTGCCATCGGCGGAGAGATTGCTGGCTTTTATGACGGGACCGGATTCGACAGTCTCGACGATACCCACAAAGGCTGGCCTGAACGGCGTTGCCAGGGCTGCGGAGGATGCACCGGAACGACTGACCGACATGTCGCCGCCGTAGATGGAATCGCCGGCCATGAATTGCAACTCACTGTTGATGCCGGGAGCGAGCAACAGGGCTGGACGATTGTTGCCGTCATAACCTGTTCCATCCCATACCGAGGAATTGCCATAGTAAAGGCTGCCATTGGCCGCCACAGCCCTCACGATCGATGGGTAGACCACCGCCAGATCCGTCTCGACCTCTGGGACCACAGGCGTCAGATTGCCTCCCGATGACCACAAATCAACTGCCGTGTTGGCGGTCCACAACGTAAACCAACTTACCCCCGATCCGTTGGTTGCATCAATTTTGAAGGGCGAAACGCTCATCATCGGCGCCCGGCCCGGGTCTGCCACGTCCATCACGACCAGGTCGCCCGAAGTGGTCAGGTTAAACGTCGCATCGCCCGGCATCAGGGTCAGCCCGCCTGTTGGCAGGCTACGTGTGGCTCTGAAGGAATCGTACGCACGCGTTTCCCCCGGAGACTGTGCCGAAGCAACGTTGCCATAGCGCAGGTCGATCCGACCGATGGCGCCGCTGTCGATCTGCGCGTGGCCCCGCAGGTTGATGACCGCACCGTTCAGATGCCCGCTGACGAACGCGCTATCGGGATTCAAGGCGCCGCCTACACGCAGGTTGAGATCACCACCACCGGTCAATTGCAGGCTGCCATCAGCGCCCACACGCCCGGTGCTGCCCACGGCAAGAACCAGTCCTTGGCTGCGGCGGTTGCTGCGCGGCTCAAGAAGACTCCCCACCATTTGATCGATTACCCCGGCATCGCCCGCGACCTGAACATTCAGGTCGCCCCCGCCCAGCGTACCGATACCGGTAAAACCAACCATCAGGTCAGCATTGGAGGAATCCTGCGCAGCGGTGTAGCTACCAAAGTTGATCCACCAGGCGGACGGTTGTGCCCCGGTACCCGTGGCGACTGAACCGTTGCCTTGACGCCACAGCCAGTTACCGACGTTGACCGTGTCGTAACCGGTGTCGTTTTGGTTGGGCCGCCCGTAATTGCTGCTAGAAACATCCATGGCGTTGCCGATCAAGTCACCACCGACCTTCAGGGACAGGTTGCCACCGGAGTCGGGGTACCAGGCGCGATAGACACTGTTGACGCCGCCATCCACGAACTGCTCGTTTTCACCTAGTGCATCATTGAGCACCTTGCCCGCCGCCCCCAGCGCCTTGGGCTGGTTGTACGGGTCGCTCGCATAAGTCGTACTGGCCGAACTGCCAGCGGTATAGACGCCGTACAGCGAGTCCATGTTCAAATCACCCGCCGACAGCAGCTCCAAGTCCGCTGCGCCGGTGCGAATGACACTCCAGCGCTGACTGCCGGCTTTGTAATCGGTTTGCCCGGAGGCCAGGCACCAGCTTGGATTTACGGAGCACAACTCAGGCCAACCGATGGCATCGAAATCAATTGGCTGGCCGGCGAGGCTTGGGTCGCCCCATTCGATTGCACCGGCTTCAGTCCAGACATAGCCGCTGCTTGCCTGGCAATGGCTTGGTAAATCAGTACAAAGGGAAGGATAACTAATGGCATCGAAGTCGATCGGCTTGCCCGCCATACTGAGGTCGCCATAAAAATCCAATGATCCGGCTTCTGTCCATAACATTCCGTCAGCCTTGGCCACACCAAACATACCGTAGTGACTATCGGCCAAATGCAGATCACCACCCGCCAGCACCGGCCGCACGACCCGACTGTCCGCCGCCTGCGTATCGGCACCGGCCACCAGTCGCAACGACCAGGACTGCGAGCCCTCGGCCAGCATCGGCGCGATGGCCCAGTTGCTCCCCGCCACTTCCGGACGCAACTGCACCGACTCGACACCGGCCGGCAACTTGATGTCGGTACCTGAAGGAATTTTCGAACCCACACTCAGTGCCAGGGCGCTGCTGAGACGCAGCACATTGGTCAAGCCGTTACTCGCGCCTTCAATGTCTGGCAACGCAACGCCTTTGGGCCAGATCAGGTTGCCTATCGTTGCGCTGCTGCCCAGCAGGCTGCCCGCCCCCAGCACCGTGCCCGCCTGCAGGGTTTGGGTCGAAGCCAACAACGTGCCGGCCGCGAACAGCAGATTGCCCTGTGCGTCATGCACCGCCGCGGCCAGCACCGTGCCGGCCGGCAGCACCATTGGCTGTTTCAGCGTGGCGGCGACCGGCAACCGCGTTCCCGCAGCCAGGGTGGCGCCCTTGAGCGGCACGTCGAAGTTGAGCACCGAGCCGGCCGGGAACGCGGTGTCCACCTCCAGGGTCACGCCAGTGCCAGGCACGACAATATCGCCCGCCGCAAAATCAATGCCTGGCAACAGGACCCAGCCCTTGTCATCGTTGCTGGCGGGCGGCTGGGCAAAACCGTCGGTGATGCTGCCGTAGATGTTCAGGTCACCGCCGGCGCGCAGCGTCAGGCTGGCGGATTCGCCGGAGCCGTAGACGTTTTCATCCAAAACGTTATGCGGATTGAGGCTAGCATAGCGATATTGCGACAGGTCCAGATCCCCCTGGACCACCAGGTCGCCATCGGCCGTCGCACTCACCACTTCCACGCCGGGGCGCAGATGGAACACGTCGCGATAGCGGCTGTTGTTCAGCCCGGCGAGTTTGCGCTGCAACAGATCGTTGTTGTCGTGAGCGTTGGTGATAAAGGCGGTGTTGTCGTCATGCACATCCTTCAGCCATGCCTGATTGATGACCTGATAAGGCTTGCCGCTGGCCGCCGGCACGTTCACCAGCGGCGCGTCGCTGTATTGCCACGTAGCAACCAACGCAATCGAACGGGCGCCTTGTACGTCCAGGGCACCACTGGCATCGATCGCCACGTCGCCCCCCGACATGCCACTCAGTCGTGGCGCGCTGAGTTGCAACGTCCCGCGAGGCCGACCGTCGTTCATACCGGACGCACTGCCCAGCGCGACTTCGGTACCGTGGCGCAAATCGATACGCGCGCCGTTACCCAGGGTCAGGAGACCTTCCCTGGCGGTCAAGTCAACGATGGCACGGTTCGGCGAGTCGATGATCTTGCCGTAGCTGTCCACCCGCAGGCGTCGACCATGGGCGTCAAGCACGGCACCGCTGCCCAGGGTCAGGGCATTCTTGGCAGCCAGGTAAATGCTGCCGACCCGCTCGCCACTGGCGTCCACCGTGCCGCTGACCAACAGGCTGCCGTTGTCCAGGGACACGTCGATGGACGAAGCCTTGAGTTCGTTGCCGATCACCAGGTCGCCCTGCTTGACCTGAAAGCTGCGGGAGCCGAACACTTGGCCGTCGTTCAAGCGTTGGTTCAACGCGGCGAACTGTTCGCTGAGGCTGCCATTGCCACCCAGGCGCTGGGCCTGGATTTCCACGCCACCGGCCAGGTACGGCATGAGCGTGCCACCGGCGTCGTATTCGCCGGTGCTGCTGGCGAGGATTTGTCCTTGCAGGTCAACGACCCCCGCCGCGCTGCCCAAGGCCACGGCGCTGAGCCGCCCGGCCTGGTTGTGGCGCGCCGAAAGGTCGATGCTGGAGCCACCCGCCTGGCGGATGTTGCCGTTCTGGCTTTTCAGGATGACTTCGCCACCGGCGCTGTAGCGGGTGACGTCGTTGAAGGTGACCGCGCGACCTGCCACGTCGATCAGCGACCCGTCGGCCAGGGTCAGCTCATCCGTTGCGCTCAGGGTCAGTTTGCCGCTGGGCAACACCACCGCGCTGGCCAGGTTGAGGCTCGCGCCCTTGAGCGACAGCTCGCCACCGAGCCCCGAAACGGTGCCCGGCTTGGCGGTTGTGCCTGCCACGTTGAGTGCGCCGCCTGCGGTGATACGGTTGATCGAACCGGCTTCACCGGTGAGCAACGGAGTGAGAATGTTCAGGTTGCCACCGCTGTAGGCGTAGCCCGTTTTAGCGTCATAGGCGCCCTGGCTCTGATACACCGCCAGGCTGCCTTTGTGATTGGCGGTCAGGCGTTCGCTGGCACTGAGGTTGACGTTGGCAAAGCCCAGCGCCAGCCGATCCAGGGTAGTGATCGAGCTCGGTTGGGCGAACTCGCCATAGCCGAACTCGATACGCTGGGCCTGGATGTCCAGGCGACCGGCGCCGGTGCCGGCCCCGCCGGCAATCACCGAACCCGGCGCGCCAACGGCGCCGTTCCAGATCAGGTTGGCGGTGCGGATGCTCGCCACGTCGTTGTCGGTGCCTGCGCCATAAATGGCCGGCGTGCTGAGCATCAGGTTGGCCAACCGCGACTTGCCCGTCGCCGGGTCATAGGTGTCGAGGCTGACGGTGCCGTAGAAATTAAGCGCCTGACTGGCCGACAGTTCGAGGGTTTCCAGGGCCGGAGCACCGTATTCGGTGTCTCCGCGCAGCAGGCGATCGAGCACGGTCTGGCTCAGGGTCAGGCCGGCCGGCAAGACCTGACGCGCCGCTGCGTCGCTCAATGCCGGGGCGGTGCCGACGTTGATATTGCTCAGGGCCAGGGTCAGGTGACGGGTGCCGTAGCGCACCTTGTCGTCCAATTCCAGGCTCCCTCCGGTGGCGGCGACGATGCTGCCCTCGGAATGAATTCGGGTGACGCCGCTGCATGGCGTCAGGCTGCAGCCGCCGATGTTGATGGTGCCGCTGCTGCCCGATGAGGGCGCCAACACGTTGAGCAAGCCGTTGGAGGCGGCCAGCAAGTTCTGACCACTCACATTGAGGGCATAGATAAAACCGTCATGGGCATCGTAGGCAGCCGCGCCACGACCAATGGTATTGATGGCGGCGCCTTGTTCCATCGACACCTCGCCGCTGGCCAGCAGGAAAACCTCCGGTGCCGCCAACGTAACGCCTTCACGCAAGATCACTCTGGACGAGGTTCTACCTCCACTGCTCGAGGGCGTGATGTAGTTTCCGCTCTGACCATAGAGCGTCAAGAACTGGCCGCCAATAACCTGACGCGATGCATTCAAGGCATTCAGGCTTTCGGCATTGAGGGTCACGCCCTCGAAGCCGGCCGTGGCCCCGCGCCCATCGGCAACGACCTCCAACGCCCCATTACCTCCAACCACCGTGACGGTACCGCCGTAGCCACCTTTTTGAGGCGCGAACTTGCCGATGCCTTTAAAGGAGAACGCCTGATCTCCCGCTCCTGGCACGAGCTTCAACTTCAAAGTCTTGGCGTCCACCGGCAACAGGGCTCGTGGCACGCCCAGGCGTGCGGCATCGGCTACAGCGAACTGGGCGTAGCTGGTTTCGTTGTACTGCGAATAGCGGCGCAGCACATCGCCCGAAGTCAGGATGACCTGGCTGGACAGACTGTTGCGCTGCCCGGTATTGACCACCGACAGCACCCCGGCGGTGGTCCAGGAGCCGTTGCGCATCTGCAACGCACCCGCCGTGGAACCCTGACCCGCCAGACCGTTGACCTCGACCCGGAACGCCCCCGGCAGCAAGGCATAGGTGGACGGCATCAGCGTATAGGTACCGGCGGCCAGCCCCGGTACACCGGCGCCAATGGTGATTTGTTGTCCGATCCTGGGGTCCACTGCGCCGCCCTCGGGCGCCACTGGCGCGTATGCACTCTGGTTGCCCGGCACAATGGCGTAGACCGGGTTGCTGGACAGGCCCGGTAAAGTAAAGCCGCCGTTGGCACCGATTTGCACCAGCGGGTTGAAGCGCGCGTCGGTGGAGCCGCCACGGCCGGAAATGAAACCGGCACCCAGCAGATCACCGCCACCCGAAAGATCGAGTACCGAGCCTTCCTGGGCCGCAACAGACTTTCCGCCCAGAATCACACCAATATTCAGATCCCCGTTGCCATAGGAGATGGCCCCTTGCCCCAGAAGCACCACCTTCTTGCCCGCGTACTCATAACTCTGACCATCGACGGTACCGCCGTAAGGCAGTACCAGACCGAGGCCACTGACTGAAGTGAGGCTGTTCGGCAGCAAGTCCACTTGGCTAGTGATGCTAGTGCCGTCGTTGGTGCCGACCTCAATCAACCCTAGCGGAGCCCGCACCACCCCGCCCTGCTCGATATTCGCACTGCCCAGTTGTAAGTGACCGAATGCCGAATAAGGTACCTGAGGCGTGACCTGGGTAGTCCGCCCGATGACCAAGCTGCGCGCCGGGTCGTAGGCAGAGGTGCCATTCAAGCTATACCCCGCCAATACCCGGGCCCCGACCCCGGTCGCCGGATACAGTTGCGCCGCTTGCAGGATCATGTCCGAAGGAGTCATTAATTGCGTGGTAAAGCCCGTAGGCAATCCAGCGCTGGAGAATCCCGCCAGGAAGCGCAAATCACCACGGCTGCTTAACTGGACCAGGTCGAACCCGGCGCGCTCCAACTCGACCGTGGTGCCATTGGCCTGTCTCAACGTGCCTTTGCTGCTGAAACTCACATTGCCCTGTACATCCAACAAGTCGGCGTTGACGGAAAGCACCGCCTTGTTCGCAAGTGGCGATACGTCGCCTTCGATCAGCGGTCGGGTATAGGCATCCATATTCGGTAGACTGGCCGCCGGCCCCGCCAGCAGCAGATGAGCTGCATTAAGTTGAACACGGGTGTCGGCTGGCGCGGCTGTGCTCAACCCGAAGCTACGCGCATATAGGCTCAGGCTTTGGCCGAGGGACAGCGACACGTCGCCACCGATACTAATAATGCCGTTACTCAGCAGAGACAGGCTGTCGAAGCCGCCCGCCTGGACCTGGTCCACACCCAAACTCCCATGCCCATAGATCAACGAATCCGCCGAGGCCTCGGCGGTGTCGCTTAGCGGGCTCGCCTGGGCGGTTTGTCCCAGCACCAGTTCACGCACCTGCAAGACCCGGTCATTGACCGCGCTTTTCAGGTAATACGGTGTCTCCAGCGCCACCGACAGACTGCCCCCTGCCGCACCCGCGCCACCCGAACGAGCGCTGAACTCACCGTCCAAGTACAAACCATTCGCCGACGCCAGGGAAATACTGCCACCGTTGCTCGTCACCGATGTGCGTCCCTGGCCAGGAACATCCAGCATCGCCTGGCTGCCATCAGCTTGCAGGCGTGACCCCTCGCGCATCACCACGAACAATTCCGGCGCCGAAGCCGATCCTTTCGCGACATCAATCTGACCACCAATGACAATCTGGCCGCCGTCGCGCACCAGGCCGTAGGTCCGGCCGCGCACGTCCTGGGCGGTCACGGCGCGACTGGAGACGTCGATCAGCGCCTGCTCGCCCAGCCAGATGGAACGACCATGGCCCTGGGCATTGACACGTTCACCGTTCACATCATTGATGCTCAATCCGCTGAGGCTGACCCGCCCGCCCCAGGCGTTGAGCGTACCGTTGGCAGTCAGTTGACCGATGCTGCGCACATCGATGCCTTGGCCCGGATCGACGCTAATCACGCTGCCCTTGCCCAGGTTCAATACTGTGCTGACCATGTCTGCCGCGCTGGAGTTCGCGGTGCCGGCATTGAGGCTCAGGCTCGCACCCCGGCGCTGGGTGAGAACGCCTTTGATCGCATCTTCCTGATACAGCTGCGGCGTCCAGCGCTGCAACGCATCAGCCGGTTCCGCATCGCTGCCGGTGCTCAACGCCTGCTCGCCGAAGCGGTACACCGGCATCGTCACATCGACCCGGGTCCCGTCGGCTACCGTCAAGCCATGGTTGCCGGCGATGTCATAGGCGGAGAAACCCTTGTCGAAGAAATCGCCGCCCAGTTGTAACGTTCCGGGCTCCAGTGGCGAACCGCTGTTGCCGATCAGCACTTTATTGGCCGCCAGCTTCAAGGTCCCGCCGCCCGTCACACCGGTGCCGCGCAGCTCTCCGTCCAGGTTCAAGGCACCGTTGTCGAACAATGCGCTGAGGCCGGCGGTCAGGGTCAAGTCACCGCCCTTGCCGCCCCGCGTCTTGCCATCGGCCATGACGGCGGCGCCGGAGCTGACGTCGATGAGGCTGCCCTGGCCCAAGTCGATATCGCCGCCGCTGCGGACGGACACCCTACCGCCGTTGATAAACGGTAGTCCCTGGCGATCGCCGCCATCCAGCAGCAGATTGCTCCACAGGCCGGCGGTGTTCAGCGTCACGCCATCGGCCAATGCGACTTTTGCCCGCTGCCCGGCGACCGGCGAAAGTGTAACGTCCTCAATCTTGAAATTATCGGTCCTGACCTGTTCAAGCACGTTACCCAATGCAATACGACCACCACGGGCAGTCAGGTTGGCATCCACTTCAATCTGCGGCGCGAAAAGCGTGATATCGCCGCCGTCGGCCACCTTGAGCGCGCCATCGACCTGGATGCTTTCACGGGCTGCCACCTTGAGCGCGCCGAGCTGGAAGTCGTTGAGCAACCCGTTATCCAGCACCAACTTGCCTTGCCGATCAGTTCCGACCACGGAGGTCAGGTCCAGGCCTGCGGCAATCTTGTCGGCCACCTCGCCCACCGTGACCTGATCGAAGGTCGGGTTCAGGCCACTGTTGATCACGCCGCTGGCCTTGTCATAAATCGGCGTGTAACTGCCGACCCACAACTGCGCCCGTCGGGCCACTGCATTTTGCGATTGCTGGTAGCCGTCGAGGTTGAGGTTCGGTGCCTGGGTCTGGCGTTCACCCTGGTAGACCTCGCCGACGATCTGACCTTCCAGCACCGCGTTGCGGGTCGACACCACCAGCTTGCCGGCGTCGCGGCCGACGGTGTAACCGGCTTCGAAACGCTGGCGCGGAGCGATCAGCGGGTTGTAGTAATAATCGGTCTGGCCCCAGCGTTGGCTGTGGTCTTCGTAGCCCTTGTAGACGCCGGTGTAAAGGATGTCTCCCGGCGCCCTGGACACCTCATACAAGCGGCCATTGGCGCCCTTGAGCCAGGATTGGCGCAGGTAGCCACTCTGCACATCCAGGGTGCCGCCGGACAGGTTCAGTTGCGCCGCTTGCTGGGTCACGACGTCGTTGCCGGTGAACGTCAGCGTACCGCCCTGGGCCGCCCATTCGCCGACACTGTGCCCCCGGGTGCCAAGATAACCGCCGACTTCGAGCAAGCCACCCGCCGTGTACCAACGGTCGGTGGCGTAGCCATTGGTGCCCGCCGGGACGTAGACCAGATCCCGCACATCCACCCACACGTCGTTGTTGGTCAACTTGCCGCCTTCGCGGTTGACCGAGGCGTCGCGCTGTTCGTTGCCCTGGACGTTAACCTTGATGGAATTGGACTCCATCGCCACCTTGACGCCGATGGCGCCGGACACATCGATCACCGCGCCATCGCGCACCAGGCTGCGACCGGCCGCGCTGACCGCGACCTGGCCGCCGGTGGCCAGGGTGATGGAGCCGTCCTGGAAGTCGACGCTGCCGCCGCTGACGATCTCGACCCGCGACTGATCGCTGCGGTCGACCACACTGCTGAGGTTGTTGAACCGACCGCTAATCAGGTTGTTCGGCGTGCCGTCCAGGCCGGCCGGTCCGGCATTGCGTTGGCTGTCCAGGGCGCTGCCGCCCGCCGCATCGAGCAGCACCGCCGTGGCGCTGCCCTGCCCCAGGGTCACGCTGCCGGTGCTGTCGCTGAAAGCGTTGAGCAGGTGCACGGTGCCGCGGGTGTCCACCGAACTGCTCGCCACCGCCACGCCGTTCTGCTGCACGCGATGCCCAGTGAGGGTGATGTCGCCGGTGCTGGCCTGGATCAGGCCGCTGTTGATCACCGTGCCGGCGCTGCTGCCCGACTTGAGGGAGGTCGCGACCTCGTTGCCACGGGTGGTGGAGCGCAGGTTGCCGCTGGTGCCCTGGCCCCGGCGGATGTAGAAGCTGTCGCCCGCCGCCAGGGTGGTCTGGCCCTTGGCGGTGATGATGGAGCCGGCGTTTTCCACTTCCGAGCCCAACAACAAGGCATACCCGCCCCCGGCGGTGGAAGTGGCTGCGCGGTGGGTTTCGATCAACGCGCCCTGCTGCACGTGGATTTTGCCGGCCGCGTCGGTGAAGGTCGGTTGGCTGCCGGTGGCATCGACGTACAAGCCGCGCTGGCTGAACTGCTCATCGCTGATGTTCGCCGCCACCGCCGCCAGGTTGCGCACGTTGACCTGGCTGCTGCCGCTGAACACGATGCCGTTGCGGTTGACCAGCATCACCGTGCCGTTGCCCTTGATCTGACCCTGGATCTGGCTCGCTCGCGCCTGGGGGTCATTGACCCGGTTGAGCACGGCCCAGTCCGACTGCTGCTGGAAATCCACCGTGGTATTGCGCCCGACGTTGAAGGTTTCCCAGTTGAGAATCGCTTTGTCGGCGGTCTGCTCGATCTTCACCGTGGTCTTGCCGCCGGCCTGGGTCTGCTGCGGTCCCTTGGCGTTGAGCCAGCCCTGGGTCAGGCTGTTGTCGACCTTGAGCCCGCCCTCGCCCAAACCGTCGGGCACCATCTGCACCTGGCCGAGCGCGGCTTGCCTGCCCGCCGCCTGAGCCGCCTGCTGGGCGGCGATGGCGGCCACGGTGTTATTCAAATGGGTCAGCGAGCGCTGCAACTGCGCATTGGCCCGTTGCTGCTGCGCCAAGGGCGGCGGCATGCCGGGCTGCGCCGTCGTGGGCCGCCCCGCGCCACCGGCCTGGGACGCGCCCTTGGCGGCAAACCAGGCCGAACTGAACGCCGTCGCCGCATGGGCATTGCCGGCCACCATCAACAACGCAATGGCCTGGGCCAGCGGCTTGAGCCGCAACATCGACAACTCGCCATCGCGACGGGGTGCATTCAGGTTCGTCTGGGGTTTGCAGCGCAGCATCCTACTCATCCTTCCGGGTTCGCTCTAAGGGGTCGCAACGCAGTGCTATCAAGCTGCCAGCGTTGGTTATAGGGGATAGGCGGTTACAACCGCTCGGGACCGAACGGATGTCATGAAAATTTCATGTGGCTGTGTTGGTACGGCTGTGACGCAAAAAATCAGCAACGGCTTGCGCCGTTGCTGATCGGGTATTGCGGGTCGTTCAAGCGTGGGCTTACAGCGGACGACCGATGGCGTTGCAAGTGTTGGCGTGGCCGATGCTAAGGGCGTTGGTAGCGGTCAGGAAGCTGCTGCGAACAGCTTGCTTCCAGGCAGCTGGCAACGGCACAAAACGGTTGGCGGTGATAGCGGCATCGTTGCTGTTAGCCACAGTTGCGTTGTAATGACGGGTGAAGAAATCACGCACCTGAGTGGTTTGTGCAGCGTTGGCGTAGCACTGGCTGAAGATCACGTTGGTGAAACCCAGGATCGGGTAGCCGGTGGTTGGGTAAACCACGACGCTTGGATCGTTAGGGTTAGTGGTTGCGGCGAACACTGGCACCCAGGCGTTCGGGTTGGCGCGGTTGGCGGCGGCTGGTACTGGAACAGCAGCGATGGCCGCCGATACGTTGGCAGGAGCTGGGGAAACACCAGCGACGCGGGCAACCTTGGTGGCGTCATCCAGACCGGCCAGGGTGGTAGCGGCGTAATCCGGACTCATGTAGGTGATGCGACCTTGGACAGCGTTCACCGCATCCATCACAGCCTGGCTGCCAGTGGCGGCTACGGCGCCGGCTGGCAGGCCAAGGCTATAGCTGGAGGCGAAGTTGGTGGTGATGGCGAAAGTGCCGGGCACAGCGGGTACAGCTGTAGGGCACTTGGCGTTCAGAAAGCGGGTGAACAGTTCGGTAGTACCGCTGCTCTCAGCACGATAAGTCACAGTGATCGGGCCGGAACGGCCGGAACCGGTGATTTGGTTCCAGTCAGTCAGCGTGCCGGCGAATACGCCGCACAGCTGAGCGACGCTGAGGTCAACGTTGGCAGTGCCGGTCTTGTTGAACGGAATGGCAACCGAAGTGGCGACCGAAGGCACCTGGATCAGTGGACCCCAAGCGGCACCGTGGTTGGTAACGTAGCCATCCAGTTCAGCCTGGGAGAGCTTCGAATCGCTGCCAGCCCAGTGCACGTTCTTGCTGGTGTTACCAGCAACGAAACGGGTGTAGTCGTTGTTCAGGAAAGCGGCCTTGCCGGCACCGCTGCCTACGCCGATGTAGGGAGCGAAACCGGCAGTCAGTACGCCGGAAGTCTGGTACAGAGGCTGAGGCAAGGTAGCACCACCGCCGTTGACATCAGCCATGGCGGCCTGAGCGGCGCAGAGGCCAGCGAGGGTCAGGGATACCGCGAGAACGTTGCGCTTAAACATGAAGAATCTCCTTTCATCGTGTTCGTACGTAGGTTGGGTTACGCGTGCTTGCCGTCATGGCGCTCGGTCCTGTGCCGGTGGCGATGGGGTGAGGCCATGGGTTAGAAATTCGCAGTTTCCAGTGACAGATAAAGGAAAAAACCTCGGGAGCTGAGGGCTGTTTTGCAGGTTTTTTTCTCGGGTGTTCGAGGGCTCTGGGCTGTGGTTTCAGGCCGGTTTTGCGGGGATACGGCAAGGGTGGTCAACGAAGTCGGCGGTAGGCGGTCATGCGGCGAGCAAACATGACAGAACGAGGAACCCGAGTTTGGGGTGGGCGAGGCTCGGGAGGTGTTGTGGCGCTGGAAAAATATTTGCAGCTTTCGTGGCGAGGGAGCTTGCTCCCTCGCCATGGGTCATTGGACTAGCTGATTGATCTCGATGATCGGCAGCAGCACCGCCATGACGATCACCAGCACCACCCCGCCCATGACCACGATCATCAGCGGCTCCAGCAGCGCGGTCATGCCCATGGCTCGGCGTTCGATGTCGCGGGACAGGGTTTGCGCGGCGCGTTCGAGCATTGGCGGCAGGCAGCCGGTTTTTTCGCCGCTGGCGATCAGGTGGATCAGCACCGGCGGGAAGACTTTTTCCACCCGCAACGCCGCCGCCAGGTTGACGCCTTCGCGGACTTTGGCGGTGGCATCGCTGACGCTGAGGCTCAAGCGGTCGTTGGACAGCGTTTGGCGCGCCGCTTCCAGCGCTCGCAACAAGGGCACTCCGGCGCCGCCGAGAATCGCCAGTGTGGAGGCGAAACGCGCGGTATTGAGGCCCAACACGAATCGCCCGATCAGCGGCAGGCGCAATACCCTCGCATGCCAATTCAAGCGTGCCGCCGGTTTACGCAGGTACAGACGCCAACTCCAGAAGCCACCGGCCAGAACGGCAAAGCACAACCAGCCCCACGCCCGAATGAAGTCACTGGCGGTGAGCATCGCCAAGGTCAGCCCAGGCAAATCCTGGCGTGCCTGGGAAAATGCGCTGACCACCTGCGGCACCACGTAGCTGAGCAGGAAAATCACGATGGCGACCGACACCAGCCCCACCACGCCGGGATAGATGAACGCCGTGAGGATCTTGCCCCGCAGGTTGTTGCGCTCTTCGATGTAGTCAGCCAGCCGCTCCATGACCTGGGCCAGGTCGCCGGACTCTTCACCGGCCGCAATCAGCGCCCGGTATATCTCCGGAAAATCCCGGGGCCGCGCCGCCAAGGCTTCGGCCAGGCGCATACCGCTGCGCACATCGGCGCGTACCGCGCTCAGGGTGTGGGCGATGTGCTTGCGCTCGGCCTGTTCCACCGTCGCACTCAACGCCGCCTCCAGTGGCAGGCTTGCCCCGAGCAGGCTCGCCAGTTGCCGGGTGGCCCAGGCCAGGTCGTTGTCCGAGAGCTTGGCGCTGAACAATCCACCGCCCGTGGCTTGCTCGGTGTTGCGCTCGAGCTGGACCTGCAACGCCGTCAGCCCGCGACTGCGCAACAAGCCGAAAGCGGCGCCCTGGCTGTCGGCTTCCAAGTGTCCGGACTCGATCTTGCCCTGGGCGTCGGCGGCTTCGAAGCGATAGCGATTCATCAGGCGTCCCGTGTCACGCGCAGGATTTCTTCCGGGGCCGTGGTGCCACTGCGCACCCAGCGTTCACCGTCCTCGCGCATGCTGAACATACCGGCCTGGCGGGCGGCGGCGCGCAGTGCCTGCTCCCCTGCCCCCTGGTGGATCAGCGTGCGGATGTCATCGTCGATGCAGAACAATTCATGAATACCGGTGCGCCCGCTGTAGCCGGTCTGGTTGCAGCTTGGGCAGCCCACCGGCCGCCAGGTGCCGGGCGTGGCTGGGTCGGGTTGTTTGCACTGCGGACATAAGCGGCGCACCAATCGCTGGGCCAGCACGCCGAGCATCGACGAGGCCAGCAGGAACGGTTCGACGCCCATGTCGATCAGGCGGTTGATGGCCGACACCGCGTCGTTGGTGTGCAACGTCGCCAGCACCAAGTGACCGGTGAGCGAGGCCTGCACGGCGATTTGCGCGGTCTCCAGGTCACGGATCTCACCGATCATGATGATGTCCGGGTCCTGGCGCAGGATCGCCCGCAACGCCAGGGCGAAGGTCATGTCGATCTTGGCGTTGACCTGGATCTGGCTGATGCCCGGCAGGTCGTATTCCACCGGGTCTTCCACGGTGAGGATGTTGTGCACGCTGGCGTCCAGCCGGGTCAGGGCCGCGTAGAGGCTGGTGGTCTTGCCGCTGCCGGTGGGGCCGGTAACCAGGACGATGCCGTGGGGCTGGCGGATCAGGTGATCGAGCTTGCCCAGCACGCCGGGGTCCATGCCCAGGGTTTCCAATTGCAGGCGTCCGGCCTGCTTGTCCAGCAGGCGCATCACCACCCGCTCGCCATGGCCGGTCGGCACGGTAGAAACGCGGATGTCGATCGGTCGCCCGGCCACGCGCAAGGCAATCCGGCCGTCCTGGGGCAGGCGTTTTTCGGCGATGTCGAGCTGGGCCATGATCTTAATCCGCGACACCAGCGCGCCGTGCAACGCCTTGCGCGGCGAGACCACGTCGCGCAGGGTGCCGTCGACGCGGTAGCGCACCACTGAATGGCTTTCGTAGGGCTCGATGTGGATGTCGCTGGCCTCATCCCGCGCCGCCTGGGTCAGCAAGGCGTTGATCATGCGGATCACGGGCGCGCCGTCCTGGGTGTCCAGCAGGTCGGTGATTTCCGGGATGTCCTGCATCAACCGGTCGAGGTCCACCTCATTCTCCGCCGCGCCGACCACAGCGGCGGCATTGCCGGTGTCGGCGTAGGCCGTGTTGAGCAAGCCATCGAGTTCCTCGTCACGCACCCGCTCCAGCCGCACCTCGCCGAACTGACGGCGCACTTCACTGATGGACCAGCCCGGCGTGGACGGGCACACCATCAGCACCGCGCCCTCTTCGCACTGACGCAATACCAGGCGCTGGGCCTTGGCCCAGGCGTATGGGAGGGTTTTCATGAGCCTCCCCCTATCGCCACGGTTTTCATCGTTCGACCGGCTCCGTTGCAGGCACCGCCTTGATTACCGCCCGCGGCGCCTGCGGGCTGATCGGCGCGGCCCCCGGAATCGCCCGGGCCGACGCCGGCAGCTGCGGCGCCTGCACGTCCGGGAGTGCCCAACTGCGCTCAGGTTGCAGCAGGCCCTGGGCGCGGCGCATGAAGTCGTAGCGGTTCAGCGTAATGCCGCGCCCCGCCGCCGTGTCGCGGATGATGTAAGGGCGCAGAAAGACCATCAGATTGGTCTTGGTGACCTGGCGCCGCTCGTTGCGAAACAGCGCACCGATGCCGGGAATGGTCGACAGCCACGGCACGGCGTCGTTGCTCTGGCTGTAGCCGTCCTGCAGCAGTCCGCCGAGGACCATGATCTGCCCGTCGTCCAGCAGGATGCTGGTGTCGATGGCACGCTTGTTGGTGACGATGCCCGTGGTGCTGGAGGCGCGGTTGTCGACGCTGCTGACCTCCTGGTAAATGTCGAGCTTGACCGTACCGCCTTCGGAGATCTGCGGTCGGACATTGAGTTTCAGGCCGACTTCTTCCCGGGTCACGGTCTGGAACGGGTTGTTGCTGGTGCCGCCGCCACCAGTGACGTAGCTGCCGCTGACGAACGGGATGGTCTGGCCTACAAAAATGCTCGCCGCTTCGTTGTCCAGGGTCAGCAGGTTCGGCGTCGACAGCACGTTGGTCCCGCCCTTGCTCTTCAACGCTCGTGCCAGGACCTTGAGGTCGAGGATCTTGCCGATACCGGGGATGTCGACGGTGCCGTTGACCAAGCCCAGGTTCAGGCCTTGGGGCAGTACGTCGATGCTGGTCTTGCCGTTGAGATTAAGGCCCGTGCCACCCAGGTTGACCCCGCCAATCACCCCGCTGCCGCCAAGGTCGCCGGTCTGCCATTGCACGCCGAACTCGCTGGCATCGTCCTCGCCGACTTCGACGATCAGGCTTTCGATGACCACTTGGGCGCGGCGCTGGTCCAGCAGGTCGATGACTTCCCGCAGGTTGCGGTACAGCGGGTCCGGCGCGGAAATCAGCAAGGTGTTGGTGGTAGCGTCGGCCTGGATGGTCACGCCACCGGCGCTGAAGGCCGTGCTTTGCTCATTCTGTGTCGTGGAGGACGTCTGCCCGCTGCTGCCCTGGCCGTAGCCGTTGCCGCTGCTCGTAGCAGTGCCACTCACGGGGCTGGTGCCGCTTTCGTTGCCCTGGCTGCTCTGGCCGCTGGTGCTGGCGCCCATGCCGCTGAGCACCGAACGCGAATTGTCGCTTGCCTCGCTTTCGCTTTCCCCGGTGAGCAAGCCGCGCAGGGCCTGGGCCAGCTTGCCGGCCTGGGCGTTGCGCAGGTACACCACGTGCAGGTTGCTCGGGTTGTTCTGGGCGTTGTCGAGCTTGTAGATCAGGTTGCGCGCCAGCTCGGTCCGCTCCGGGCTGCCGGCGCGGATGATGATCGAATTGGAGCGCGGGTCGCCGATCACGTTGATCTTCTGGGTCTGGTCGCCCCCCTGGGTCTCCAGCAAATCGGAAACCATCTGCGCGATGTCCACGGCGATGCCGTTCTGGATCGGCACCACGTCGGTGTCGATGGCGCTCGGGGTATCGATACCCTCGATGAGCTGGGCGACGCGGGACAGGTTTTCCGCGTAGTCGGTGACGACGATGGTGTTGTTGCCGGGATAGGCGTTGATCGGGTTGTTCGGCGAGACGATCGGCCGCAGCACCGGAATCAGGTTCACCGCGTTTTCATATTGCAGGCGGAACGTGCGGGTGAGCATGCCGTTGCCGGCCGGTTTGTCGGCGCTGTAGATCGGCCCGCCAAGCAGCTTGGCATCGGCTTCCGGCACTACCTGGGCAACGCCGCCGACGTCCACCACGCTGAAACCCTGCATGCGCAACGCGGCGAGCAGCATCTCGTAGGCTTGGCGCGCCGGGACCTGGCCTTCGGAAACCAGGGTCAGGTTGCCTTTGACCCGCGGGTCGACCAGGAACTGTTGCCCGGTGGAACGGGACAAGGCGCGCACCACCGCTTGGATATCGGCCTCGACGAAATTCAGGGTCACCGGTTGATCGCCCAACGGATTGGGCGCCGGGCTGCTGCGCGGCTCGCGAGCGCGGGCCGTCAGGTCTACTTGATGTCGCACCGGCGGTTTCTGTTCGCGGGACGCCTGGGCCCGCTGGCGGTCCAGCAGCACGTCGCCGCTGCGTTGGGTACTGCCCAGCGGCATGCCCAGTTCGCTGTCCACCAGCAAGGGTGGCTGCGATGCCGGCGGCGTGCTGTTGCACGCGCTCAATGCAAGCAACAGCAGCGGCGCGGCCTTGCGCCAATGACGCGGGTATCTGCACCCCTTCATGAAGCTTCCTTAGCGCTTGACGCCTGATTCATGCGAACGGTTCCGGACAGAGTGCCGGGGGTTGGGTCGGAATTGACCGGGGCCGTGCGCTGCAAACGGGCCTCGATCACTTCCAGGGAAAACTGCCGTGGGTTGCCGAGCAACCAATCGATCACACCGTCGGCGGGTGCGTCGGTGAAGGTGAGCTGCCAGGTGCCCGGCGCATCGGCGCTGGGCGGCTGTAATGCGTAGCGGTCGCCCAGGCCGCCGGCATCCAGGGCCTGGCGCAGGGAGACTTCCAATGACTGGCCGCGCGCCGGGCCGCCGACGTCCCGCAGCAGCACTTCGAGGGCTTCGGTCTGCGAGCGCAGCTTCGGGGTCTCGGCTTGCCAGTACGCGATGGTTTTCAGCGGCGGCTCGACCAGCGTCAGCCAGGTCAGCCCGCCGCCCAGCACCAACGCCGCCAGGGCCACGGCGCGGCGTTCCCGGGCGGCCAAGCCTTGCCAGCTTGCACGCCAACGGGTGCGCAGCTCCTGCCAGCGCGCCTGGAGCGGTCCCGTCGAGAACCTACTCATCGTCCGTCTCCGGGGTTTCGCTGGAAGGTCCCGGCGCCAGCTGCCCGGCGGGCGCCACGCGCAGCGTCCAGCCCTGATCGACGGCGGCCACTTCGATGCCGGCTTCGGCCAGGGGCATTTTCCAATCGCCTGCCGTGGTGTTTTTTTGTGAATCGGGCGTCGCCTTCAGGCGCAACTCACCGTTCTCGAACAGCAGCTCCTGTACGTTGCCGCTCATGAACGGCATGGCGCTGCCTGCCTGCTGCACGAGGCTGGCGAAGCGCTGCGCCGGATCCGTCACTGAACCGCTCTGGCGCGCGGCGATCTGCTGGCGCGCCTGCTGCAAGGGGTTGAGCACCATCGGCAGCTCAGGAAATGCCTGCTTGACCCGCAGGCTCATCTGCGCCTTGAGCCGCTGGCCTTGGGCGGCTTCACGGGCTGCATAAAGGTTGAGCCCAACCACCCACACCGCCACCGCCACGGCGCAGATTCCCGCCGCTCGCCCCCAGCCGCCCTGTCCGGCCCTGCCCTGCGCCAGGCCGGTGTGCAGGCCCCAACCTGGCGCGGCACCGGTCCAGCGGTCCGTGACGGGCAAGCCCTCGATCGACGCTTGAGGTGGCTCGCCCAGCCAATGCAACCCCGCGCCCATTTCCAGCAACCATTCATCCAGCGCTTCGTCCAGCAGCGGTTGGACCACGGCGTGCTGCAGACCATGGCGCACCAGCAAGTGCCCGTCTTCAATGCAGGCCACCGGCCCAGCCAACACCGGCAAGGCGTAGGCGGCCGGGTACAGGCCGCGCGGTTTCAGGCCGGCCGAATGCAGGATCCGGCCAAGGTGGCTCAGCGAGTCACGGTCCAGCCAGGCGACCGGCACCTGTCCGTCGGCACTGCGCGGGCCGTGGGCCACCTGCATGTGCTCGCTCGCACCGAGCATCAAGGCCTGGGCCGCACAGGTCACCGCGGCGGTGATCTTCGCGGCGGACAACGGCGGAAGCTCCAGGTTGGTCAGCAAACTGTCGCGCGGGTGCAGGTAACATTCGACGGCCTGGTTCTTCGCGCCCTGGCCGAGCGCCCTCAGGCTGCTACGCCCAGCGTCACGCACTTGGCCCTGGCGATCCAGCCAGGCAAACGCCAGCGGCGTGTCCGCGTCCAGGCCGTCCAGCGGCGCCAGGGCAACGCGCAAGCGGCTCATACGCCCACCCTTGTCCAAATCACCTGGGGTAACCGATCCTCGCTACGTTGCAGCAAGGCCGTCAGCTCGACCCGTCGCTGGCCGCTGCGCGCCTGGCCCCGCAGGCGGAACCAGTCGCTGGTAATGCCGACCTTGACCGCGCTGGTTTCCAGTTCCGGCATGCGCAGCCGATTGACGAAATCCCCACGATTGATGAACCAGTGGCCGCCATCGCGTTCCTTGACCAGCGCCTGGGCCCGCTGCAAGGACAATCCCGGCACGTAGGCGGCCAGCACCGTAGCACTGGCGGTATTGCCGTTGAGCCAGGTATTGGCCGGCAGGATCGTGACGTAAGGCGTCAATGTATCCAGCAGCGCTGGCGTGACGCCCTTGACACTGCCCAGGTCTTGCAACGTGCGGAGCATGGGACGGGTCGGCGGTGACGGTGTGCCGGCTGCATCCGGAGAGGTGCTGCGGCCGCTGTCGAACGTGCTGCCCATTGAGGCTTGGTGCGCTGCTTCAGGATTCATCTGGCGCGGGTAAGCGGCCAGCACGCGCTCGACGATGCGCGCGCGTACCGTGGCGGCGACGCCGAGTTGTTCGCACAGTCGCTCGAAGGCATGCAGCTGTTCCTGGTCCACTTGGTCATGGGCCACCAGGTTGCGCAGGTTGAATTTGCCCTGCTCATCTTCCAGTTGCCCCTCGAATGGCGTGTCGGCCCCGTTGGTGCCAGGCATTACGATCGGTTTCGCCCAGGGCTGGCCGAAGCGCGTCAGGGGATCTCGCTGGCGGGCGTCCCACAACAACTGTCGGCTGATTTGCAGGCCGCCTTGCAATCGCGCCGTACCCTGGATGCGCAGTTGCTCCGCTTCCAGGCTGCGGGTGAACAAGGTTTGGCGGGTGAGCATGCCGCCGGCGATGACAGCCACCACGGCGGCAATCAGCAAGGCACTGATGACGGCCATGCCGCGCTGCTTCGCCGCTGGGGGCGAATCCGTTCGCATCACGGTCCTTATAACTGCCAGGAGCCGATATCGGCATTCACGCCGTCGCCGTCGGGCTGGCCGTCGGCGCCGAGGGAAAAGATATCGACTTCGCCGTTCGCGCCGGGGTTGAGATAGTTGTAGGGACGGCCCCAAGGGTCGTTGGGCAGACGCTCCAGGTAGGAACGCCAAGTGCTGTTCTTCGCATCGGCGGGCCGCTCGACCAGCACCTTCAGGCCCTGGTTCATGCTCGGGTAGCTGCCGTGGTCGAGGCGATACAGCTTCAAGGCCTGCATCAAGCCGCCAATGTCCTGCTTGGCCGCCGTGGCCCGGGCCTGGTCCGGCCGATCAAGGACCTTGGGCACGACCATCGCCGCGAGAATGCCGAGGATGACCACCACGACCATGATCTCGATCAGCGTGAAACCCCGTTGCCCGCGAGGGCCTGGGGAACGGGGACTACAGAGGGCAAACGGCATCTCGACGGTCCTTCCTGGATTCGATTCGAGGCGCAGTGTTACAAGAAAATATGTCAGTGATATTGAAATTGCTCCGGAGCTTGCGTCGTCATTCTGTCAAGAACAGCGGTCAGGCTTGGAGGCTGCCCTCGCCGACCGAGCCGACCGATGCCACGCCCTGCCCCACAAGCCGGTTTCACCTTGATTGAAGTGCTGGTGGCGCTGGCGATCATTGCCGTGGCCATGTCGGCGGCGGTGCGCGTGGCCGCGGTGATGACCCAGAGCAACGGATTGCTGCGGGACAAGTCCATCGCCCTGCTGGCGGCGCGCAGCCAACTTGCGCAATTGCGCCTTGAGGGACGTTCGACGCCAGGCCTGAAAGTCTTCGAATGCGACCAGGGCCGGTTGCTGCTGCGCTGCGAACAGAACCTTCGCCCGGCGGAAAACGGCCGGCTGCTGCGAGTTGAACTGAGCGTGTCGGACCGCAGCCGCGAGGCACCGCCGTTGGCGCGGTTGGAGACGTTGATCAGCCGGGAACCCTAGAAGGACACGCGGTTTTATGTGGCGAGGGAGCTTGCTCCCGCTCGGTTGCGCAGCGACCGCAGGATTTTGGGGCCGCTTCGCCCGAAGCGTCGGACCGACCCAGCGGGAGCAAGCTCCCTCGCCACAGGATTTTCAGCGCGTCAGGGAAGGCAAACTCACCGAATCCGGCAACCGCGCAATCGCCAGCCGGGTTTGCTCGTCGCCCTGCTCGATCACCACGGCCTGCGCTTCGATCGAGACCAACCGTACGCCTTGAGCCACGCGCTCGCCGACCAGGAAACTGCGCGGCGGCCCGTCGTTGAGGCTCAGGATCGCCACGGCCCCACGGGCGCCGGCCAGCACGCCGGTGACCTTGATGTCCACCGCGGCCGGTTGGCTGGAGAACCATTGCAACGCCGGGTTATCGGAACGCTCGGCCATGCGCTGCGGCGTCACGTCCGGGGTACGCGACTCGGCAGAGGTCAGCAGCAAGGAAGACCAGGTCGCCACGCCGGCCAACGCCGCCGCCAACCCCAGCGCCTGCACGATTTGCGCCGGGGACACCCGTTCGGTGAATGCCATGGCCTGATCTCCTTTTGTGTGAGTCCTGTGCCCAGCGTACCCGTCAATTCTCACCGTTTTATTTCACATGCTTATCATCTTCACCGTGCAGGATGATTGTCGACGCAAAGGAGCGCGCCCGGATGGTTGGCAAGCAACGCGGTTTCACCCTGATCGAATTGATGGTGGTGCTGGTGATCGTCGGCATCGCCAGTGCGGCCGTGAGCCTGAGCATCAAGCCGGATCCGTTGAAGGTGCTGCGCGAGGACGGTGAGCGGCTGGTGCAGCTGTTGCAACTGGCCCAGGCCGAAGCGCGCAGCGACGGACGCCCCATCACCTGGCGCTGGGACGCCAAGGGCTTTGGTTTCACTCGCCGCGCCGATCAAGGCGCCGGGCTCGATCGCTTCGAAAACGACCCGCAACTGCATCCACGTCGCTGGCAAAGCCCCTCGATGGCGGTTCGCGTGGAGCCCAGGCAGCGGGTGGTGATGAACGCCGAATGGATCGGCGAGCCCGTGCAGATCCGCTTGTCCGACGGCCAGAACAGCCTCACCGTGCAACGCAGTGCCGCCGGCCGGGTGCAACTGCAATGAGCGCCCGACAGGCCGGTTTCACCTTGCTCGAAGTGATGGTCGCGATCTTGCTGATGGCGGTGGTCAGCCTGATCGCCTGGCGCGGGCTGGACAGCGTGACGCGGGCCGACAGTCACTTGCAGGCCAGCACCGAGCAAACCGAAGTATTGTTGCGGGTGTTGAACCAACTGGAACGCGACGTGGCCTTGCGCGCCAGCATCCAATTGAGCGAACCGACAGACGCCGCCGATGACGCGCCCACCACGGCACCACCCGCACTCACCGTGCGCAGCACCGAAGGCCGGGGCTTTCGACTGGACGTGATTCGCGAAGCGGCCGACCAGCCAGGCAGCCTGCAACGGGTGCGCTGGTGGCTCAAGGGCGACACGCTTTATCGCGCCCAAGGCCGGGCCCGTAGCCGTTATCCTTTGCCGGCGCCGGGCGCAGGCGTTGCGGTGCTCGCCGAAGTCAGCGACGCGGGTTTGCGTTATTGGGACAAGGAAAAAGGCTGGCGCAAACTCAGCGGCAATCGCCAGGAAAACCCGGCCGGCATCGAAATCAGCCTGACCCGGCAGACGCGCCAAGGGGTCGAAAAATATCGTCAGGTGCTCGGGCCGCTGGAGTAAACCGTTGCGGCCCCATCGCGAGCAAGCTCGCTCCCATAAAGGATGCGTGCGTCCATAATCCAAAGTTATCCGAGTACCTGTGGAAGCGAGCTTGCTCGCGAAGGCGTCCGCCCGAGCACCTTCGAACTCAGCTGAGCACCACCACCCCACCCGGCAACTCAGTGCATTTGGCGCCATAGGCATCGCGAATCAACAGCGCCACGCCGGCCAACTGGTCCAGACGAAAACGCGCCTGGACCTTGCGCAGGCCCAGCTCGCGGTTGAGCAACAGCAACATGCCTGGACGGTAGCGGTTGATCTCGTCGATCACACTGGCCAAGGTCGCGTCGTTGAACACCAACACCTGCTCGCGCCAGGCCACGGCAGCCGAGACATCGGCGGTACGTGGGCTCTCGACGTGATGGGTGTCGTAGGTCAATTGCATGCCCGGCTCGAGGCGAAACTGCTGGCCTTGCACCTGGACTTGCACCACGCCCTCCAGGCAGGTCGCACACACGCTCTGGTCGATATAGCGAAGATTGAACCGGGCCTGGGCGGCGCTGATCCAGCCGGCACCGGCCTGGACGCTGATCGTCGCGCTGCTGTTGCCGGACACTTCAACCTCGCCGGCCAGCAATTCCAACGCCTGCCCACCCTCAGCCAGCGGGCGACGGCTAAGGCGGGTCTGGGTGTTGAGCTCCAGGCTCACGCCATCACCCAGTTCGATCCGGCGCTGTTCGCCCACTTCGGTGATGTAATCCGCGCCGAGCCCGGAAACACCGCCCGGCACCGTAGCGCGGATCAACAGGAACGCCGCCGACGCCGCGAGTGCCCCGCCGAGCAAGGCGCGACGACCAAAATGCCGGGGAGCCTGCAACGCTTCGGCGGCTGGCTGCAAACCGTGCCACAGCGCCTTGGCCTGCTCGAAGGCCCGCGCGTGTTCGGGGCTTTGCCCACACCACTGGCGCAACGCGCGGGCATCGGCGACGGTGGCGCGTCCCGAGGTCAGCAGGATCAGCCAGTCACGGGCCTCGCTGGCCAATCGGGCCTCGGGCGTGGCGTCAGGGGAAGCGATGCTGAAGATATTCAAGCGTACACACACTCACGAATGGGTCGGGTCTCTACTCTCAAGACGGTTTTCCCGCGCCGGGACCGAACCGCTGAATGACTTTTCTTTCCAGGCGCAGCGCGCAGTGCCCCAAAGCTGCCTTGATCTCCTTCTCCACCATGCGCGTGGAAATGCCAAAACGCTGGGAGATTTCCAGGTGGGGCGCCTCTTCCAGGCGTGCGGCGATGAAAATCCTGCGCCGCCGCGCAGGCAGCTCGTACAAGGCCTTGAGCAGGACCTGCAATTCTTTTTGTCCGCCCACGACGCGGGCCGGGTCCTGTGCTTCGTCCGAGACCTGCAGCAGTTCTTCGATTTCGCTGCCGGTGAGCAGCCGGGCATCGGATTGGCGACGGTCGGCGGCGATGTTCAGGGCCATGCGGTACAGGTAGGCATTGGGCTGCGCGATGTCCTGCGTGTCGACCATGCGATCGACCCGCAGGTAGGTTTCGTGCAGCACGTCGTTGGCCAGTTCCTCGGAGCCCAGTCGCCTGCGAAGGCGCACCTTGAAATCCTCATAGGAAGTGAGGAACAGCTTGACCATGGGGCTGCGGCCAGTGTCTTTCATTGCCCGAGCACCTCTTCCCCTGCTGTGCATTCCATGCTTTTTCCTGATGAGTCGGGTAACAAAAGCAGGGTCACCGGCTGGCGCAGCGAACTGGGCGCAGTGCGGTCGATCCTGAGGTTTTGCAAACTGTTGACCAGGGCCCTGTCGCGCACCACATCGCCCGTGGAACTGACCAGCCGGCCATGTTGCGCCACGCCATCGCGCCCGATCCAGACTTGCAACACAGCGCGATAACCGCCGGGCCGGGTCAGCGGCGATTGGCACAGGTTGCGCTGGATGACGGCCTGGATCGCCGCGGCATAGTTGCTGTCACTCAAGCCAGGGGCCGTGCCAGGCGGCAGCGGCACCTCGCGGACCTGCACCGGTTGCAAGGTGAACGCATCCGCCCGGGCATAATGCGCCGCGAGCCCGGTGCCGCTGAGCAGCACGTTCAACCCCTGGGCGGGCGAGAACAGGCCTTGGACGCCCAACGTATGGCGGCGGCTCGACAGCGAGTGATCCACCAACACCGCCATGCCCGTCGCACGACTGAACTGCTCCAGCGCCGTGGCCAGTTCCTGGGGTGCTATATCCAGGTCCACCAGGCCTGCAGCCTGGACCGGCCCGGCCAACAGGCACAACGCCGCCATCAGCCACCCCAAGGGCGCCCTGGCCAATCCACGCCTGCGCCCGCCCCCGGTTATGCCCTGCTGCACGACTGACGTATCCGTTGAAAACCGTCATCCTGATGGGAGTTTATGAATGTCGTATGACAACTGATACAAATCCTTGGGGCCGCACTAGACTGATGTCCTGATGACAAAGCGCCCCCGTGGCGGACCAGGAGGTCGGTGATGAAACAGTGGATTGGCGTGACAGCCGCTATTGGCTTGCTGATAGCCGTGAACAGCGCCCAGGGCGACGAAGCCCCAGCCTGTATCGAAGTGACCGTCGGCGGCTACAAGACGCCCGACTACAATTGCCTGAGCCGGCAAATGGGTAACGACCCCGAGGCGGCGGCCGCGGCACAACAGGCCCGGCAAGGGCTGGAAGTGCCGGTCAACGAACGCGCGCCGAACAGCATCGGCCTGGCAACCCCGGCGGCAACCGGCGTGCGCATGGGCAATACCTTCGGCACCTCCGTCAAGCCCCAGCGCCCGCCTGCCCCCGTGCCGAATCCGCCGCTGCCCAGGTAGGCGTTTCGTAAACGGTGCCGCTGGCGCAGAACGCCTAGGACATGCGGCCGACATGCATTTTCCAGGAATGGCTGCTATTACCAACGCCAGACGCTATCTGCATGTAAACGGATTTTTACGTACTCGCTTTGACCATGACTTGCGCGCCGCTGCGAAGGAGAGCGTCCCTCTGCACCTCGATCTGCACCGTTTGGAAGTCGTGATGGCAATCACCTATCACCATCCACTTTGAATGTGGATGCAGTTAAACTGCGCGCCCTCTGATATGACCTCCAGGAAGGAATCGATGACGTTTCGCCTATTGGGAAGCGCGGCGGCCCTATTACTGTTATCCGCTTGCTCCAACTATCAATACAAAACTTTTGTCGGCAGCGTAGATGACCCAGCAATCCGTGTGCTGGACCTATCCGAAGGCATGGCCAATGCCCCGGTTATCTACTTCGACACCATTCAGTACCGAGATCTGGGCATACCGTTCCACCGTTTGCTTCTCGCCATTGGCGTCGATGGGCAGCCGCTGCCTTTCGCGGGCAAGCATTCCATCCTGGATTATTTCGGCTACCAAGCCATTCGGCTAAAGCCTGGCCCGCATTCACTCCAGTGGTGCTGGGTCTCGATGAATAAACTGGGCACCGGTGGCGGCAAGTGCGGCCTCGGTGCGCCGAACCTTAACCTGGAAGCTGGCAAGCACTATCTCGCCACATGGTCATCATCGACCTCAGTGATCGGCGTGTCCGGCTACGAGCAAGTGCAGATCAGCGTGACGTCCTATGTGCTTGATCGGGACACCAAAAAGCAGGTTTATCCCTGAAGGACGCGCTTACTCCACCGGCAACCGGCGCCACTCGCCGCCCTCTCCTTCCAGACGCTCACGATACGCTTGGGCATCCAGCAGTTGATAGGGAAAGTAGAGCCCAGGTGGCGTCGCAGGCTGACCGTCCAAGCCGAGGAGGCGCTCAAGGAGCATCGCGACGCTCAGGCCAGTCAGCGGCGCAGTGCCTGCCGGGTGGACGACGGCATGACGGGTTCGCAACGGCTTGCCGTCCAGGCTTTCGCCAGCGAGTTCGATGATGATCTCGGTGGACATCGGGTGTCCTTGGCGCCGGCTGGAACTCACCCCGATGCCAATGTTGAACTGGACATTCGGCGCCCCCGTCGCAGCCGCCAGGCCGACGACATCGATGGATGAGAAACCGGAGGCTTCGATTGCGGTGCCGTCGAGCGCATGGAACAGCGTCTTGGAATCGTCGCCTTCGCGCCAGACATACGATCGATCGCGTCGTGTCAGCGCGGCGGGAAGCATCTTGCTCAGGTGTTCGAAGTCGCTGGCAACGGTCGGGCCGCCCGTGTCCTGCTCATCGACCAGCGCATCGATCCGGATAGCGTCGATCCGGCCGAACTCCCGGGCAATGCTCAACGCCGCCACCGTCGTTGCGCCAGCCATCCACTCGTAGCCAAGTACAATCGGCGAGGCGCCTGGTGTGTGCATGTACAGCGCAATCTCCGGGGCGATCTCGAAAATGCCGGAGGATATGCTCAGGTGCGGCACCCCACGCTGCTGCGCATAGCGCAATCCGGCGAGGGCGTGATCCATGTAGAAAACCACCACGGCGCCCACCGCGCGATCGCCAAGGCCCAGGTCGTCGGTGCTTGAATCGATCACCACGGCCTGCGCCCCGCCCACTTGCTCAGCGGCCCGTTGGGCCTTCTCAAGGTCACGTCCCCCGATCAGCAACGGTACGTCGGGATAGGCGGCGCGCAGCGCCCGGGCAGTGTGGTGGCCGATAGCGCCAGAACCGCCCATTAACAGGATAGGATTGTGTGTCATCGTCTATTCTCCTTGTTTCCGGGTTTCAACCTACTGTTAGTAGGTAACCTAGCACAACATCAGCAACCTTTACCTACCATTGGTAGGTTTTATGGATTTGGAAACGACAACGTGCAAAAAGAAATCGACCAGCCCCTTGCCGGCCCGTCGTCCCGCCGGCTTGCCAAAGCCGAACGGCGCCGCCAGCTGTTGGATACCGCCTTGTTGATCGTGCGCGAGGAAAACGCCGACCGGCTGACCCTGGGCCATCTGGCCGTTCGCGCCGGAGTATCCAAACCCGTCGTCTACGATCATTTCAGCACCCGTTCAGGGCTGTTGATCGAGCTCTACAAGTGGATCGATACCGAACGGGTCAACGCTTTCCGGGACGCGATGTCCAGCACGACCCGGAGCCAGGAGGAAACCGCCCGGGTCCTGGCCAGCGCCTATATCCAGTGCGCGGCAGACCATACCGATGAATTCCATGCAGTGGGCGCGGCCTTGGCCGGCGGTGACGAAAAAGCGGCTTTCCAGGAACTGCTCGACAATTGCGTACAGATGTTCGTGACTGTTCTGGAGCCTCACACCAATTTGCCGGCCGCCGAGCTTGAACGATGCTGCATAGGCCTGGTTGGCGCGGGAGAAGCGCTGTCCGGCGCGCTGGTGAGGGGGCGACATGGCGAGGTCGAAGTGATTGAAGCATTCGCGGCATTGATACAGGGCGTCCTGAACCAATGATGGCGCAGCTTCATTTACCGACCGGATGCCGCTTCACACCTGCTGGCCAAGCAGATCGAGCGTCTTGCGATCCGGCTCCCCCGAATAAAACTGATCGAGGGCCTGTTGATACAAGGCAGAGCCCGACTGGGCGCTGTTGAATAGCGTCAGGCAGGAACGAAACTTCAGATCATCGGGCGAGCCGAATATCCGCTCGGCACTGATACCGCTGTGTTGCAAGACCGTTTTCACGGCTTCCTCGAGCCGGGGCCCGAGCACCTCGTGTTGCAGGTATGCGCGGGCCTCGGCAAGGCCGGAAATCGCGAAGAGACTGGCCATTTCGGAACGGCCAAGCCCCTGCAATTGGGGAAAGATGAACCACATCCAGTGGTTCCGCTTCCGACCGGCACGCAATTCGTCCATGACGCGACTGAATACCGGGCGCTGTGCCTCGACGAAACGTGCCAGATTGAAAGGGTCTTGCATGATTGATTCTCCTCCACCGGGAGCGACGCATGGGTCGCCCCCACGAAGCCCGATTCAAATGCTCTGTTCCTGCCTCAGCCGCTTGAGCAGCGCATTGGCGGCGGCTTCGGATGAAGCCGGGTTCTGACCGGTGATCAGGTGCCCATCCTCGACGATATAACTTCCCCAGTCCGCGCCTTTGGAATACTCGCCCCCTTTTGCCTTGAGCATGTCCTCAACGAGAAAGGGGACCACTTGCGTCAAGCCGACCGCCTCTTCCTCCGAGTTGGTGAATCCGGTCACCTTTTTACCCTTCACCACCGGTTGGCCATCCGGTGCGTTGACGTTCTTGAACACCCCAGGCGCGTGGCAGACTGCGGCGATGGGTTTGTTCGAGGCATAGAAGGCTTCGATGAGGGTCTTGGAATCGGTGTCTTCGGCAAGGTCCCACAGCGGGCCGTGACCGCCGGGGAAGAACACCGCATCGAAATCGTACGGATCGACTTCGCCCAGCGGCACGGTGTTGGCGAGTGCCGCCTGGGCCTGGGTATCCGTGGCGAAGCGCCGCGTTGCGTCGGTCTGGGCCTGTTCTTCATCGCTCTTGGGGTCCAGGGGCGGCTGTCCGCCCTTCGGCGAAGCCAGCGTCACTGCGGCGTTGGCGTCGACGAATACGTAGTAAGGGGCGGCGAATTCCTCCAGCCAGAAACCGGTTTTCTTGCCGGTATCGCCCAACTGATCGTGGGATGTAAGGACCATTAGAATGTTCATGTAAGCCTATCCTCCGAGCGGAAATGAGCGAAGTGCATTCGCCCTGCATTACTGTCAGAGGTTGCATCGAGGCAGACGTTCAAGTCGCTGGCGCAACGCCGGGACGAAAACGAATGTGCTTCATGCCCTGGCCGAGATAGCCGCCAAGCGTAGCTCCCGTGAAGCGGCATAATCTGCCTGCCGCCCGAGCTGCCAACCCAGGTAACCCCAGAGCAACGCGCAGCACGCCCCCACTATCGCCGCCACGCCAGCACCCTGGCCCAGCTGGTCGAGCAGGCTCTTGGCCCAGCCGCTCATGGCGTCGCCAGCGCGATAGACAACGGTGTCGATGAAGTTCTTGGCCTTGTATTTACTTTCGGCGTCCAGTGGTGCGAACAGCATTTCCCTGCCCGGCCTCACGAACGCGTATTCACCGATCCGTCGCACAATCATCAACGTCGCCAGCAGCGCAAAGCCAGGCGCCAGGGCGAGCCCCAGAAAGCCGATGCACATCAGCAACGGGACGACGGCCAGCAATGCCCGCACGCCGAGCCTGGGTGCGATCCGGCCGGTGATGAATAACTGGGACAGCAACGCTCCGGCCTGCACGATGATGTCGATGGTGCTGAAGATGCGTACTTGTGATGCGCGGTCCGGATAGAGCTCGGCCACCAGGCGCGCCTGCTCGAAATAGAGAAAGGTGCTGACCGTCGCCAACAACACCACGAAACCGGCGATTCCCAACAAATAAGGCGAGCGGAGCACCGCAACCATCCCACTGAACGGGTTGCCGGCCAGGGGTTGGCGCGGGCTTTGCGTGGGCGCAGCACCGGGGCGACCGGCCCCGCCCTGCCCACGCCAGCTCATCAAGGTCCGTTTCAACACCAGCGTGGCGCCGAGCAATACAGCCGCCAGCAGCATCAAGCCTGACGCGCCCAAGGTATCGATCAACAGCGCGCTCAGCGCCGGCCCCAGCAGGCCGCCGACGCTGGCGCCGGCGGCGATGAACGCAAACAAGCGCTTGGCCTGCTCACTGTCGAACACATCCGCCATCAAGCTCCAGGCCACTGACACGACGAACAGGTTGTACACCGATATCCAGACGTAGAACACCCGGGCCAGCCAGACGTTGTCCGGCAGGAACTGGAAGACCTCGACGAACATCAGCAAATTGATGCCGAAGAAGCCGTAGACCCAGTCGATCAGGCGCAGTCGCGGCACCCGGGAACTGAGCCAGGCGAACAACGGAACAGCCGCCAGCATGACCAGGAAGGTCGCGGTGAACAGCCATTGCAGGTTTTCCACGCCCGCCGCGATGCCCATCGATTCGCGGATCGGACGCAGCATGAAGTAACCGGTAAACAGGCAAAGGAACAGCAGGAACCCGCACAGCGCCGGACGCAGCTCACCGTCGCGGGCGTTGAGGGCGAGGCTCAGCCGGTGCAAGTAGGAAATCGTACTCATGGAAACTCCAGGGGGACGGCGACAGGCCAGAGGATAGGCGCGGGACGAAAGCCCGCGCCGTATTCGGATCAGCGATAGGTCACGCCGGTCAAGCGCTCGGAGGTGGCCCAGAGCCGTTCGGCATCCGCTTCGTTGGTCGCGGCCGCTGGCGTCTTGGCGAACCCCAGCGGACCGCGTTTTTCGTCATCGCCGGTCGGGCCGTAGTACGCACCGCCAACGGCCTGCTCGGCGGTGGCCGCATACAGCGTGGGCAGTGCCCCTTGTGCCGCGGAATGGTAGGCATCGCGATCCTTCGCCCAGCGCTGGCCGAACTCACTGTTGACCCCCGGCCCGCGGGCGATCAGTTCGGTGACGGCCACGCCGGGATGCGCGGCGATGCTGCGGATACCCCACTTCTGCGCGTCACTGCGCCGTTGCAGCGCGAACGACCATTGCAGGATGGCCAGTTTCGATTGGGCGTAGGCCGCATAAGGGTCGTACTTTTGCTCGGCTTGCAAATCATCGAAATTCACCGCGCCGCGGGTGGCCGCGATGCTGGAAAGGCTCACCACCCGAGGATCGTCACTTTGCCGCAGGAGCGGAACCAGCAGGCCGGTCAGCGCGAAGTGTCCGAGGTAGTTGGTTGCCAGCTGAAGCTCGAAGCCATCGGCGGATGTGCCCCGCTCGGGCGGTGCCATGATGGCTGCATTGTTGATCAGCACATCCAGGCGCGGCAGCCGCTGGTTGAGCCGCTCGGCCAGGCCGCGCACCGATGACAGGTTGGCCAGGTCCACCGATTCGAACTGCAACTTGGCGTCGGGAACGACCTCGCGAATACGCTTGATGGCCTCCGCACCCCGCTCCGGGTTGCGCGCGGCGATGATGACCTCGGCCCCTGCACGCGCCAAGGCCAGCGCGTCCTCATAGCCCATGCCGCTGGTGCCGCCGGTTACCAGGACAATCCGGCCCTTCTGGGAGGGCATGTCGTTGGCCGACCAGTCGGGTTTCGGCGCGACACGACCCGACGCCTCGATACTCATTGCACTGAGCAGCGCGACACCGGCCGTCAATGTTCGGGTCAGCCTCATGAGCTGGCTGATAGTCTTCAGAAGGCCGCCTGCGGGGGTGATTGTTCTATTCCACATGGTTGAGTTCCTTGTTTGGATGGCACACCAGCCCGATCGGGCTTATTGAATGGCGCAGGCGTCTGTCTGTTGAAGGAAGCTGACGTTACGGAGTTGCCCCTGCGTGTCGACGTAGGTCATCGTTGCTTGCCCGACCTCGCATACGGTCGATTTCGGTTCCTCGATACGAATGGCCTGGGCGATGTCCAGTGGCATGCCGTATTCGTAAGCCGGGGCTTGGGTCTGTTCTTTGGCGAACAGGGGCGAACCGCTCAACGTGATCACCGCCAGCAAGCTGGCGATCGAGAAGTTTTGAATGTTCATGGTGGACTCCACTGTCCTGACCGGGATGGTGGTTGCACTCTAGGAGGAGGACGCTGACGTCAAGGTGACCGGTGACTGACAGGAACATGTCAAAATCCGGCATTGCGCGGTGAGCCCGCGGAGCAATGCCGGAGGGAGGGAAATACCAAGCCGGGGAGTATTTGGACCCTGCTCAGAAATCGACAGTGGCGGAAACGAGATAGGTGCGAGGGGTCGCCAAGGTCAGGCCCGGCTCACTGTCATCCGAAGCCCCCGCCGAGCTCCAATAACGCTTGTCCGCAACGTTCTCGATATTGGCGCGCAACGTGATGTTCTTGTCATCCACCTTGAAGGCATATCGCGCGCCAACGTCGAAGCGCTCCCAGGAATCGATCTCCTTGGTATTGGACGGATCCAGATACTGAGAGCTGGAATAAATGCCCCGGCTGGTCAGCGTCAGCCCCTTCACCGTCGGCACGTCCCACTCGGCGCCCAGGTTGACGTTGTACTCCGGCGTCGCCGGCGCCCGGTTACCGTCGAAGGCTGGGTTGGTGGTGTCGGTCAATTCGCTGTCGATGTACATCAAGCCACCGAGCAGGCGCACGCCTTTGAGCGGTTCGCCGAATACACTCAATTCCACACCGGTATTTTCACGTTTGCCGTTCGGACCGAACACATTTGTCGTGGCGTCGGTGGCATAGGCCGGCTGTTTGATCCGGAACACCGCGGCGGTCACCGCGAGCGCACCGGCGTCATACTTGGCGCCGACTTCGACCTGGCGACTGATGAACGGCGGGAAGATTTCGTCACTGTTATCGGCAGACGTTGGCGCGATCTTGCCCTGGCTCAAGCCCTCCATGTAGTTGGCATAAAGCGACAGCCTGTCGGTCGCCTTGAACAGGATGCCGCCCGACGGCGAGACCTTTTCTTCGTCATAGGCCGTGGGGCCCTTGATGCCATCGGACCAATCGTCCACCTCCACACGCTGCCAACGGGCGCCTAGGGTCAGCAGCAGCCGGTCATCGAAAAAACCCAGGGTGTCGGACAGCGCGACGCCACTGAAGTGGTTCTCCGTGTAGACCTTCGGATCCGCGCGCGTCGGCACGTTCGGCGTCGGCGTCTGCACGGGGTTGTACAGGTTGCTGCGGCCGTTGGCGTAACGGGCACCGCCGTTTTCGAAATCCATATAGAAGTAGCTGGCGGCCAGGTTGACCTCGTGGCTCACCGGCCCTGTGTGGAACCAGTTGCGCACGCCGGCGTTGGCGGTGCGGACATTTTCATCCCGGGTAAAGTCCCGGGGCGACACGGTGAAGTCGCCAGCGGCGTTGCTGACCGACACGTTGTGCCGAAGAAAATCGTGATTGCTCTTGCGGGCTCCCGCCCCGCCATAAAGCATGACGGAGTCGCTGACATCGTACTCGGCGTTCACCGCGCCGAAGGTGTCTTCGGTTCGCGCCTTGCTCCAATGCTGCGCGTAGTTGCGACGCACGTCGCTGGCGTGGGGAATCGGTGCCGCGGCCGCCACCTGGACGCGCTCCTGGGGCGCATCGGTATCACGCTCGGTGTGGCCGATATCGGTGGAAAGACGCAGGCGCTCGCCACGAAAGTCCAGGCCCAGCACCGCCATCTCGCGGTCGACGCTTTGGTGATCCCAATCGGTATCGCCGGACTGTTTCACGCCGTTGAAACGGACACCGAACTGGTTGTCCTCGCCGAAGCGGCGGCCCACGTCCACGGCAGCGCCGGGTTGGCTGTCGGAGGCGTAGCTGCCCGTCACCGACGTGATCGGCTGGTCGGTGGCGCGCTTGGGCACCACGTTGATCCCCCCGCCGACGCTGCCACGCGGCGAAATCCCGTTGATGAGCTGGGTCGGTCCCTTGAGGATATCGACGCGATCGGCCATTTCCATGTCGATCGTGTAGGTCGGCAAGATACCGTAGAGGCCGTTATAGGCGACGTCACTGTTGAACAGGCTCAACCCCCGGATGGTGAATTGTTCATAGCGGCCGCCCGCCGGGTTGGTGGCGCGCACCGAAGGGTCGCTGGCGATCAGGTCGCCCAAGGTCCGCGCCTGCAGGTTCCTCACCGTCTCGCCGGTGTAGGTCGTCATGCTGAACGGCGTTTCCATGAAGTCCCGCGAACCGAGCAACCCCTGGGAGCCACGCCGGGCGACCTGGCCACCCGCATAGGGTTCGCCACCCGCCGAACCGGTGGTGCCGAGGATCGAAGTAGGGGCCAATTGCAGGCTGCTGCCTTCGGGCGCCGGCACCAGGATGTACGCCTGCTCCCCGACGGGCTGCAATAGCAGGCCGGACCCTTGCAGCAACCGCGCAAAGCCGTCCTGCACACCGTACTCGCCGGAGAGCCCGGCGCTGTCGCGACCGCTGACCAGGGCCGGGTCCACCGACAGATTGACCCCCGCCTGCCCGGCGAAGCGGGTCAGCGCCGAACCCAGGCTGCCGGCCGGCACTTGATAGCTGCGCCGGGCGCTTTCTTCAGCCTGGCTGGGCGTTACCAAAAACGGACTGGCGCTCAGGCTCAGCAGCAAGCCCAGCTTCAACAAGGGATGGCGCAACAGCGGACGCCGACCGGCGATGGCCGGGCGTAGATGCAACGGTGTGACTGCGGACATTGGAGAACGCTCTCGTTTTTTGTTCAGTTGCCAGGAATGACAAGCGAGACAAAAAAAGGGGACAGGCTTCAGGCGATATTTTTGCGTAGCGTCAACGTGACCCAGTAGCGAGTACGCATCTGCACCTCCAAAGGCAGGCTGGCCGAAAGCAGCGCAAGGATGCGATCGGTGTTGTCCAGGCGGAAGCTACCGGTGACGCGAAGCGATTCCAGGGCTTGGTCCCAGCGCAACACGCCCGGACGATAACGGTCCAGCTCACGCAGGAAATCCCCAAGGGGTTGGTTCTGCGCGACGAGCACGCCGTCACGCCAGCTCAATTGTGCGACATCGAAGCCGCTGACCGGCCCGGCGCCGGTGGCGTACAGATCGATTTGCTGCCCGGCTTCCAACGTCACCAATGGACCGCGCAACGGTGTTAGCTGCGCCTCGCCGCTCAGCACCGAAGCATGGCAGGTGCGCTCATCCAGGCGAATGCACGCTTCGCCTCGATTGATCGTGATGACGCCGTACGGGCCTTGCACTGCCAAAGGCACGGTTCCGGCGACCTTAAGGGACATCTCACCGCGCACAAGTACCAGGCGGCGGGCCTTGAGATCCAGGTCCACGGCGCTGTCGGTGTTCAATTGCAAGGTGCTGCCATCGGCCAAGGTCCAGCGGCGCTGCTCGCCGGTGGCGGTGTGCAGGTCGGCGCGCCAGACGTCCAGCGGCAATTCGTGGCTCAACAGCCAGGCCGTGGGCACCAGGGCGGCAACACCCACTGCACGCTTGAGCACGGCGCGGCGGGCCAGCGGCGGACGATCGAGGGTGGCCATGCCCAAGGAAGGCGGCACCCCGGCAAATCGTTGGCGCAGTAGCTGGGCTTTCTGCCACGCGGCTTCGTGCTCGGCGTGGCTGTCGCGCCAGCGTTGCAGCGCAGCGTGGTCTACCCCCTCCTCGCCGGACTCGATCATCGCCAGCCACCGTGCCGCCGTGCGGGCGACTTCGCGGGCCTCGGGTGTCGGCGCCTGGCGAGTCAAAGGTCCACCAACAGACAATGTTCATAAGCCTGGGCCATGTAGCGTTTGACGGTGCGCTCGGACACCTGCAAGCGCTCGGCGATCTCCCGGTACCCCAGCCCTTCGAGCTGGCTCCACAAGAACGCCCTGCGCACCAGCGGCGGCAGGCCATCGAGCAACTCATCCAAGGCATGCAGGGTTTCCAGCAGCAGCCAACGCTGCTCCGGAGACGGTATGCAGGCTTCAGGCAGGTTCGCCAATGCGTCGAGATAGGCTTGTTCCAGGTTGCGGCGGGTATAGAAGTTGCTCAACAGCCGCTTCCCCACTGTCAGCAGATAAGCGCGCGGTTCTTGCAAATCAGCCAGCGGCTGGGCGCTGGACAACACCCGTAGAAACGTATCCTGGCGCAGGTCGGCGGCATCCCAGGCGTTGCCCATGCGACGCCTCAGCCAACCTTCCAGCCAACCGCCGTGGTCGCGGTATAACGCATGGAGGGCGTGCTCCGCCGGCTTTGCTGCATCAAGCATGTGAAGAAGCCCTGGGCAAGAATGTCGTTAATGAGACTGATTCTAATTAATATCCGCAGGCTATTCCAAGGCTTTAATACAGCTACGTATGAAATCGGCGCCCTGGATCACCAAGGCGCCGCGTATCTCAGTGGCTTGCGTGAAGTGTCTTCGGCACCTCGGGCATGGCCGACGAGTGATGGTTGATGATCTTCCACTGCCCGTCGAGTCGCTCGTAGAGGAAGGTGTAGCGCGCCTGGACGTCGCGCTTGGAGCCGTCGGCCTGGGTCAGCGTGAAGGTGTAGACGCCACTGTCCATCGCCGCGTCGGCGCCCAGGTGACGGATCTCCCGGTAGTTGATCACGCCGACCGGCTTGCCTGCCAGGAAGTGCACGAAGTAGTCCTGGATCTGTTCTGGAGTGCTGCGCACCTTGTTGGAAACAGTCGGTTGCAATATCGCATCCGGCGCGTAGAGGGCGGTCACCGCGCTGGCGCTACCGGTTTGCAGTGCCGCGTTCCAACGGTCGAACAGCCCCGCAATTTCCCGGTCGGTCTGCTTTTGCGGTTGCTCGGCGACAGTGCGGTATACGAACGGCACGGTTTCCACGGCCTGGACAAATGGCGCGGCCAGCAGGAAAAAAGCGGCAATGGCACAGGTTTTCATTTTCATCGTTGCGTTCCTTTGGGTTTCAATGGCCCCACTTTGCCGGTCCACTCAGCCCCCGCCATCGGCCAACCGGTGCCGATCGCCTATGCCATTCGGCAGATAGGCTGGGTGCCGATCGCAAGGTCTAATGAAGCCAATCACTTACGGGCCGGTGCCCTTCCACGCTGGAGTTTCCCCATGCAAAGCCCACCCCATGACCCAGGCAGCGCCCTGGCGATGCGCAGCCAATATCGCCAGTCGCAAAGCCGGGCGGCACGCCTGGGGCTTTTGCTGGGCACCGGGCATGAGCTGACCCGCCTTCCATTGACGCAGATGCGCCAGCGTGCGGTGCAGCGAGCGTGCGCCTTCGTCGCCATGGACCATGGCCTGTTGCTGGAGTGGACGCCGGACACCACGCTGCAAACCGTTGCCAGCCACGGCAGCGGCGATGGACTCGACCTGCTGGCCAGTCTCGCGCAGCCTTCGGCGCCCGAACCGCAGTGGTTGGACTGCCCGGGGAAAGCCCTCGCGCAGGTGTTGCGCATGCCGTTGCGAGGCGCGGACGGCATCGTGTTCGGCGCCCTGCTGCTGGGCAACAGCGTGCCCTTGGGCGCCCCCGACAACGAAGACATCGAGTCACTGCAATTGCTCGCGACGCTGCTGGCGGCGCACCTGGAGAACAGCCGGCTGCTCCAGGCGTTGCAAGCACGGGAGCGGACGATGTCCGAGCTGGTCCATCGCCTGTTCACTGCCCAGGAAGACGAACGCAAGCGCGTGGCGTATGACCTGCATGATGGCCTGGCGCAGAACCTCGCGGGGCTGCACCAGCGTCTGCAAGGGTTTGCCGGACGCAGCTCGCCAATGCCATCGACATTGGATAATGAACTCCAGGCTATCCTCGACCTGGCCCAGCGCTGCGTCGGCGAGAGTCGGCAATTGATTGGCGGCCTTCGCCCTCATGTACTGGACGACTTCGGCCTGTACAGCGCCATCGACAAGGAAGCCGATCGCCTGCGCGGCGCCGGGCTGGTGGTGGACTGGACCGGGCACAGTGCCGCGCGGCTGTCGGCAAACGCCGAGATTGCCCTGTTCCGCATCGCCCAGGAAGGCATCAACAATATCCTCAAGCATGCCCAGGCCCGGCACGTGTGCCTGGGCTTGGCGGTGGCTGACGGGCGGGCCACGTTGCGGGTCGAGGACGATGGCCGTGGATTTGCCCTCGAACCGCCCATCGAAAGCCATGGCTCCAGCCACCTGGGCCTGGCAGCCATGCAGGAACGCGCCAGCCTGCTGGGTGGCCATCTGGACTGTCGCAGCGAACCCGGTGGTGGCACCCGCTTGTTGGCCAGCGTACCGCTGCCAATCCCAGGAGAACATTCATGAACCGTCCCGTGCGCCTACTGCTGGCCGATGACCACGAAGTCACCCGTACCGGTTTCATTTCCATGCTTGCCGGCATCGAGGGGTTCGAAGTGGTCGGCCAGGCGTGCGACGGCCAGGAGGCTCTCGATTTGTGTGAGCGGTTGCAGCCGGACATCGCCATCCTCGATATTCGCATGCCGGTGCTGAACGGCCTCGGTGCTGCGCGCATCCTCAAGCAGCGCCAGCCACAGATCAAAGTGATGATCTTCACCATGGACGACAGTCCCGACCACCTCGAAGCCGCCATTGGAGCAGGTGCCGTCGGTTATTTGCTCAAGGATGCCAGCCGTGCCGAGATGCTCGATGCGCTGAAACGGGTCGCCCAGGGCGAAGAAGCGCTCAACAGCGCGGTCAGCGCCCGCCTCTTGCGGCGCATGGCCGAGCGCGGCGCAAGCGGTGCGACGCAGGTCCAGGCGCTGACAACCCGCGAACGCCAGGTGCTCGGCCTGGTGGCGAGTGGGTTCAGCAACCGTGAGATCGGCGAAAAACTCGGCATCGCCCCCGGCACAGCGAAGGCCCACGTGGAACGGGTCATCGGCAAGCTTGGCGCCGCCGACCGAACCCAGGCCGCCGTGCGAGGCGTCGCCCTGGGGCTGGTCGCGCAACCCTCCGGACAATGGCCATGAGGTTTCTCGCCGCCCGACGTTGGGCCAACCTGCCCTTGCGCGGCAAGGCATTGGTAGTGATCTCCCTGCCATTGGTGGTCCTGTTGCTGTCCTTGGTGTTGATCTATATCACTGAGCGCCAGACCGCCCGCGCCGAGGAAGATGTTCGCCGGGTGTTGCTGGTGCAGGGCGACATCCAGGCGGTGCACACCTTGCTGGCCGAAGCGGCCGCCAGCGTGCGCGGCTATCTGTTGACCCGTCGTGAAGATTTCCTGCCTGGCTATGAACAGGCCACACCCAGGATCCAGGCCGCACTGCAACGCCTGGATCACAACATCCGCGACGCCAGGATGCGCGAGCGCCTCAAGACCATCACGCCGCTGATCGGCGAGAAACTCAAGGGGCTGGTCGCCCTGCGCACGGGCAAGGGCGATGACACCGCGGCCATCACCGCCATCCTGATCGAAAACAAACAGGTGCTGGATGTGTTGCGCGAACAGATCAGCGCCATGCGCATCCGCGAAGACGCCCTGCTCGCCGAGCGCAGCGCCGCCGCCTCGGCCACCCGCATGCGCCTGTTGTTCGCGACCCTGCTGGCGGCGGTGTGCGGGCTGTTTGGCGCCATCGTCGCGGTGCTGTTCCTGTCCAAGGGCATCGTTGCCCGGGTCCAGAAGGTGCAAGGCAACGCCCAGCGCCTGGCGTTGGGCCAACCGTTGCTGCCACAACCGCCGGAGCGCGATGAAATCGGCCAACTGGGCACGCGCCTGGTGGAGGCCGGGCAGTTGCTGGCCGAGCGCGAGCGAGCCTTGCGCGATAACGAAGAACGCCTGCGACTGATCATCGACGGCGTGAAGGACTATGGGATTTTCGCCCTGGACGCCCAAGGCCACATCATCACATGGAATGTCGGCGCCGAACGGATCAAGGGCTATACCGAACAGGAAGTGCTTGGCCGCCATTTCTCGCTTTTCTACCTTCCTGAAGAATGCCCCGCGCACCCGGACATGGCCCTGCTCGAGGCCACCCGCGACGGTCACTACATGGAAGAAGGCTGGCGATGCCGCAAGGACGGCAGTCGCTTCTGGGCCAGCGTGGTGATCACCGCCCAATACGACGGCACCGGCGCCCTGCGCGGCTTCTCGAAGATCACCCGCGACATTACCGACCGGCGTGCCGCCGAGATAGCCCTTCGCACGGCCCGCGAGGAAGCCGAAAGCGCCAGTCGCGCCAAGAGTGAGTTCCTGTCACGCATGAGCCACGAACTGCGTACACCGTTGAACTCCATCCTGGGCTTCGCGCAACTGCTGGACATGGATTCCATCGCCGGCCAGCGCCCGCAGGTCAGTCACATCCTTCGGGCGGGCCAGCACTTGCTGGCGTTGATCAACGAGGTGCTCGACATCGCCCGGATCGAAGCAGGCCGCCTGCCGCTGAACATCGAACCGATCGGACTGCCGGCGGTGCTGCACGAAGCCTTGACCCTGGTATCGCCAATGGCCGCCGACGCCGGTATCCACTTGGCCGAGCTTCCCTTGCTGCCCGACGGCAGCGGCGTGCTTGCCGACCGCCAACGCCTGGTCCAGGTATTGTTGAACCTGCTGTCCAACGCCATCAAATACAACCAACCGGGCGGCGAGGTGCGCATCGAGGTTACCGTCGAAACTCCCCACGTCAGCATCGCCATCAGCGACACCGGGCACGGCATCGCCCCCGAGCTGTTGGGCCAACTGTTCAAACCATTTGAACGCCTTGGCGCCGATCCCCAGGTCGAAGGCACCGGACTCGGACTTTCCCTGAGCAAGAGCCTGCTGGAGATGATGCAAGGCCACCTGCAAGTGCGCAGTGATCCGGGACAAGGCTGTTGCTTCACCCTCCAACTGCCCTGCGCCCACGTGTCCGGGTCTCATTTGCCGCCGATGGTTGCACTGGAAGTGGCGCGTCCACGCACCGAGTTCGACGCCAAGGTGCTGTGCATCGAAGACAACCTGTCGAGCCTGGCCCTGATCGAAACCCTGATGCAGCGCCGTCCGGGCATTCAGCTGTTGTCGAGCATGCAAGGCCAGATGGGCCTCGACCTGGCTCGCCAGCACACGCCACAGTTGATCTTGCTGGACGTGACCTTGCCTGACCTGGAAGGCCTGGAAGTTCTTCGCCGCCTGCGCCAATCCCCAGCCACGGCGTCGACACCGGTGCTGATGATCACCGCCGATGCCAGCGACCTGACCCACCGCGCCCTGCGCGACGCAGGCGCCACGGCGATCCTGACCAAACCCATTCATATCCAGGCCTTTCTTGGGCACCTGGAACGTTATTTACCGGAGCCTGCATGAATCGCGATTTGCGCATCCTGATCATTGACGATCAGCGCCCCAACCTGGACCTGATGGAACAACTGCTGGCCCGCGAAGGGCTGCACAATGTGCTGAGCAGCACCGAACCGCTGCGCACCCTGGACCTGTTCAACAGTTTCGAGCCGGACCTGGTCATCCTGGACCTGCACATGCCTGCGTTCGACGGCTTCGCGGTGCTGGAGCAACTCAACCGGCGGATCCCGGCCAATGACTACCTGCCGATCCTGGTCTTGACCGCCGACGCCACCCGCGACACCCGGCTGCGGGCCCTGGCGCTCGGCGCAAGGGACTTCATCAGCAAGCCCCTCGATGCGCTGGAAACCATGTTGCGCGTCTGGAACCTGCTGGAGACCCGGGCGCTTTATAAATCGTTGCGCACCTTGGTTCCCGCCCAACAAATCGAGTTGTTGCGCCAGCACCGGCCCACCGCCGATGCCCGCCAGACTATTTGATTCGGTAGTGGAATGTATTCCTTACCGCCGGCACCGTAACCGCCCTGCCGTCGACGATCCGCGGCTGGTAACGGAATGTCTGGGCGGCCGCCAGCGACGGCCGGATGAATAAGGGGTGGCAGCCATCGAGTACCTTCGGGTTCTCGATCCGTCCATCCGGCGTCACGCTGTATTCCACGGTGCAATCACCTTCCAGCCCTTTGTCCAACGCCCGTTGCGGATAGTCCGGTGCCTCTTTGCTCAGGGGCAGATAACTGCGGCTTTCGGCGGCCAGGCGCGCCTGTTCGGCACGACGTTGCTGGGCGAGCGCTTCGGCCTGTTGGGCCTGGCGCTGTTGTTCCGCAGCCTGCTGTTCGACAGCCTGCTGCTCGGCTTCGCGCCGACGACGTTCACTTTCCTGGCGCTGCCGTTGCTCATCGGCCTGTTGCTCGCGCTTGCGTTCCTCGACCCGTTTGCGAGCTACGGCTGCCTGCTCCAGCTTCTTTGCCTGGAGCTGCGGATCAGGCGTTGTCTCGACCGGCTTGGGGCGTGGAGCCTCGACCCGCGGCGCAGGCGCTTCGACCGGTTGCGGCGTGACAGCCGCCACGGGTGCGGGCGCCTGAGGAGCCGGGGCCGGAGGCAGGATGACCAGTTGCGTACGCAATACCCGAGGCGCCTCGACGGCCGGTTTCTCCACTGTCCAACCCGCGGCCAGCATGACGATAACGGCGGCGTGCAACGCCACGGCACCGCCCGCCGCCAGGCCATTTCTCCAGAAGCCCTCGCGGCCCGGCACCGGCCACCCCATGGACGAACCGTGCATGATCATCGCCGTCATCGTTCAGCCTCGGTCACCAATCCCAGGTTACTCACCCCGCCCTGCTGCAAGGCCGCCATGGCGGCGACGACCCGGGCGTAATCGGCGTGACCATCGGCCCGGATGTAGACCTGGGTATCGTGGTGCTCGGCGACGACCTGCGCCACCTTCACGCGCAGCTCCTCCAGGTCCACCGCGCTGTCGGTCTGCTGGCGAGTGTCCAGCTCACCGCCGAGGTTCCAGTAGTAACCGCCCTCGGCTTTCACCGACAAAGTGAGGATCCGCTGCCGGCTGTCGTTGGCCAAGGCTTCGCTGGCGACCTTGGGCAGCTCGATTTTCACGCCTTGAGTCAGCATCGGCGCCGTGACCATGAAGATCACCAGCAACACGAGCATGACGTCGATGTAAGGCACCACATTCATTTCGGCCTTGGGCCCGTGCTTGCGTTGCGGCTTGACTAACATCTGCCCTCTCCCTTCACGCGGCCGTCGCCAGATTCACCGAGGCGCCGTGCAGCTTGTGATGCAAGCGCGCCTGCAACTCGTTGCCAAAGGCGTAATAACGGGTCAGCAGCGTCTGCCCGCGCGCAGCCAGGCGGTTATAGGCAACCACCGCCGGGATCGCGGCAAACAGACCGATGGCCGTGGCGATCAAGGCTTCGGCGATGCCCGGTGCCACGGTGGAAAGGCTGGCCTGTTGCACCTGGGACAATCCCAGGAAGGCGTTCATGATTCCCCAGACGGTGCCGAACAGGCCGATGTAAGGGCTGACCGAGCCGACAGTGGCCAGGAACTGCAGGCCCTTTTCCAGCTGGATCTCTTGTTCGCTGATAGCCACGTAAAGCGAGCGTTCGACGCCTTCTAGCACCACCGCTGGGCTGCCCGAAGGCAGGTTCAGTTGGATGAACGCCTGGTAACCGGCGTGGAAAACCGGCAGCACGCCGCCGTCCTCCGCGCGCGCCTGGGCGGTTTCGCGGTACAGCGGCAGCAAATCAGCGCTGCTGCGAAAGCGCTGGAGGAAACCGTTGAATTGGCGCTCGCTGCGCTGCAGCACAGTGCTGCGCTGGATGATCAGGTACCAGCTCAGCAACGAGGCCAATAACAGCGTGAGCATGACCCCCTTGACCAGCAGGCTCGCGTCGCTGATCAAGCCCCAGATCGTCATGTGTTCCAGTGTGGCTTGCATGGGTTGAACTCCTGTCGGGCTGCTATTGCATGAAATGTTCGTGACCGGTTGATGACGGCGCCCCTCAAGGCAGGCCTAGCGCTTTCGCCACGTCGGCCCAGGGCACGAACTTGAAATTCTGGGCTTGCTCGGGCATGCGCTTGCGCCCGTCCTGGACCACCAGCATGCCTCGGTTCCAAGCCCCCCCGAGATTGGCCGAAACCACTTCCAGGCCGTCGGTTTCCGAAGCCCCGTCGATGTTCGCCGCCGCGTTCAACCCGACCCTGAAGGCTCCGCGCACGGCGTAAGGCGCCTGGGCATCGAGCACCACGTAGCTGTCGTTGCCCTGGCTGGAGATCACCAGGTAATCGTTGTCGGCGCTTTGGTACAAGGCGATGCCTTCGACGTCAGCGTGCAGTTGCGCACCGACCTTGATCACGCTGCCCAACGTGGCCGGTTGGTCGGCACGGGCATCGACGGTCCAGACGCCGACGTCTTCTTCGCCGAGAAACAAGCGTTGGCGCTGATCGTCGGCCACACAGCCTTCAGGTTGGCTGTCGACACTGAACTGACGCACCAACTCGCCCTTGATCGAGCCGTCCGCATCGTGCAAGCGATACTGCAGGTATTGCCCATCCTTGCCGTTGGCGAAGGCATACAACTCGCCGCTGTCAGGATGGAACAGGCAGATCCCGTAGATTTCCTTGAGCGACGCTGGGATCTCCCCGGCTTCGCGCAACTCACCGCTGGCGCGATCGATGCTGAACAGGCTCAGGCTGTTGCGGTCCCGGTTGCTGGCGACGGCCAGGTCGACGGTTTGCGAACCCAGCTTGACGCCGCTGCGCACATCGACATTGTTGAGGCGCCCCACCGGCAGCTCTTGCAGCAACTTGCCCTGCAGGTCGTAAACCAGCAGGCCTTGTTTCTTGTTGGTGCCCAGTACCCGGCTCATGGCGGGCGCGGTCGGGTGGACCCAAATGGCCGGGTCATCCGCCGCATCGCCTTGGCGGGCCACCGGCTCGCTTTGGGCGATGGCGGCGACGTTGGGCAACCTCGGCGCCAACGGCACCGGCGTGGGCTGCCAATTGATGTCGCCTTGGTAGAGACGGCCGTTGTCATCGTCACGCAGCAGCAGCTGGGCGCCGGTTTTGGTCAGGCGCACGGCGAGGCTTTCCGGCTCCTTCAGGCCTGTTAGCGGCAGGCCGCCCTTGGCAACCCAGGCCTGGCCTTGCTGCTGGTACACATTCAACTGCCCCGCTTGCGGGTCCAACCCGAGCAAGCCCCCAGGCAACACAGCCATCGCGCCGGCCACGTGGCGGATGTCACCGAACGGTGCCCGCATCGCCACGGGCACCCGCACGGACTCGGCCTCGGATGAGGCCGGATAGGCCCACCAACCCACCCCTTCTTCATTGACGAACAATTGGTTGGCGTCGTCCTGGACCTGGCACGTCGTGGCATCCGGCGGCAGCGGCAGGCCACGCACCCGTTGCGCGGTCTCGCTGAGTTGCTCGCCACGGCCCACCAGCCACTGCTCGCCCCGGCCTTCTTCACCCACCAGGAAGACGAACAGATTGCTCGCCTCGTCCCGGTACAGGCACAGGCCGTTCACCGGAAAATCCCGCGTCGGCAGATACAGCGGTGTGCCCCACTGGCGCTTCTGCGGATCCAGGCTGACCAGCAACGCTTGTTGACGACTGCTGTCGAGGCTGGTCACCAGCACATTTGCGCCAAGGGCGCGGGTATCCAGGCCATCGAATGCGCCGTTGAAACGCGCCAGTTCGCGCCCTTGGTCATCGAGCAACAGCAATCCATCACGTCCGGACAACAACCGCCCGGTGGCGGCCTCGCCAGGCAGGAACGCCACCGCGTTCGCCGACAGGTTCTGTGCCCAGGGTTGCAACTTCAGGCTCGGAGCGGCCTGTGCGTGGCTGGCCAGCAGGCAGGCGATCATTGCCAGCAAGTAATGCTTGGGTAAAGACAGCTTTGTGTTCAACGGAAAAATCCTTGTCATGGAACCAGAATCGAAATGCTCGCCACAGGGGATCGGGGTCTATTCAGAAATGGGTAAACGTCAGCCCCAGTTTGTAGGTCGGACCGTATTCCTCGTATTGGCCGTTGTAGGAACGGTGGCCGGTGTAGACGAAGTAAGGCTCGTCAGTGAGGTTCTGGGCTTCCAGGCTGACTTGCAGGTTCTTGGTCAGCGAATAGCGCGCGCTGAAGTCGACGAACGTCTGGGCGTCGACATACAGGTCATGGTCGCGGTCGCTGATGGAGGCCAATTCGTACAAGTAGGCCGATTTGTAGTTGGCCGACAGGCGCAGGCTGAGCTTGTCGTTTTCCCAACCCAACATGAGGTTGCCGACCGTGTCCGACTGGTTTGGCAGGTCGATGCTGCGCTTGCGCTGGGTGCCACTGGCCTGGTCGAACCCTTCGATTTGCGCATCGGATCGGCTGAACGTCGCGTTGCCACCCAGCAGCAGGCCGTTCCACGGCGCCGGCAGCCAATCGAATTTTTGCGAATAAGCCAATTCCAGGCCATACAGCTTGGCGCTGTCGCCGTTGGCGAAGCTGTGGGCTTCGGCGAAATCGGTCCAGGCACCGGTGCCGGCCAGGTCGGTGTTGTAGACGAAGTTCTGGATGTCCTTGTAGAACACGAAAGCCGAGACGGTGCCGGCGCGGCCCATGAAGTGTTCGATGCCCAGGTCCAGGTTGCTCGATTCCAGGGGCTTGAGGTCCGGGTTGCCGAAGGTGGCCTCGTCATCGTCGATGACAAAACCCGGCGCCAGTTGGCCAAAGGTTGGCCGCACCACGGACTTGGTCCAGGCCGCACGCACCTGGGTATTCTTGTCCAACTGATAACGTGCGTGCAGGCCGGGCAGCCAATGGTGGTATTGGCGTCGGGTATCGGTGTCGGTGAAGACTCCGTCGGTGGCGCCGGTGCCCTTGGCCTCGAACTCGGTGCCTTCGTAGCGCATGCCGGCAATGAAGCGCCAGTCGTCGATGTCGACAGTGTTCATCACGTACGCGGCGTTGATGTCTTCGCTCATCTTGAAGTCGTTGACCCGCGACTCCTGCTCGTCGAAAAACTCGTCGCGATCGAGGCCTCCCAGCAATTGCTTGATGGCACTGGCGCTGATTCCAGGGCCGAACCGGCCCAGGCGGTAGTCGACGTTGCCCTTCTGGAACTGGCCAAGATTGAGTTGCTCGTCGGTGAAGCCAAGGTCATCGAAATCCTCGTACACCCAGGCGTCCAGATCGTTGTCCTTGTCGCGCCGGCTGATCTTGCCGCCGAATTTCACTTGGGATGCATAGCCTTTCACGTCGTAGTCGCGGGCCAGGTCCAAGCGCAGGTTCTTCTCGGTGTCGGTGGTTTTCTGCCGTTCCCAGTCCACCTTGTCGAGGCTGAAGTTGGCCGGATCGTAGAAGCCTGGGCCAACGATCGGCCGCGGCTTGTCACTGTCGTAGAAACCACCGTCAATGCCATCGATGCCCTGGAACGTAGCGCCGGCGATGTGGCCGGGACTGTCCTCGCTGGACTCGCTGTAGCCGGCCTGGCCACTTAGAGTCCAGAGACCGAACAGGCGCTCGCCACCCAGGACATAGGATTGGATTTCCTGGGTCTCTTCGCGCTGCTTGAGTTTGCGCTCAGCCTCCGCAGGCCCGATCTCGCCCGGTGCTTGCGGGTCGTCGAAGGCAATACTGGCGGCGTTGCGGGTTTCGCTGTCCTTGTAGCGGCTGTACAGCGTGCGCAGGTAATAGCTACTGAAGTCATCAGGCTTGTAGTCGAAATTCAGCCCGCCACCGGCACGCTCGCGGCGGATGTCATAGTCGCGCTGCTCGAACTCTTCGAGTCGTGAGCCTTGCTCGAAGTCCCAGGCGCCGCCGGTTTCGACGTTGTCCGAACCGAAGTCACGCTTCTGCCAGCTCAGCGCGGCGGCGACGCCGAAGTTGTCGATGCCGTCGCCCAGGCTGAAACGATCGCTGATGGCACCGGAGAATTTCGGGCTGGTCTGGGCCGTGTTCTTGTCATAGCTGGCTTCGCTGCTGCCGGTGTAGAACAGGCCCTCATGATCGAAAGCCGAGAGGCTCTTGACGTCCACCGTACCGCCCAGTGAGTTGGCGTCCATGTCCGGCGTCAGGGTCTTGATCACCGACAGCGACTGCACCAGTTCCGAGGGCAACACGTCGAGGGCAACCGCGCGGCGCTCACTTTCCGGGGCGGGCACCAGCGTGCCATTGATGGTCACGCTGTTGAGGTCCGGCCCCAGCCCGCGCACGCTGACGAAGCGGCCTTCGCCCTGGTCGCGTTCGACGCTGATGCCCGGAAGGCGCTGTACCGCTTCGGCGACGTTCTCATCCGGCAGCTGTGCCACGCCGTCGGCGTGCACCACACTCTTGATGCTGTCGGCGCTGCGTTGCTCCTTGAGGGCCTGATCGATACTGGCGGCCTGGCCGACTACCTCGACGTGCTCGGTGGCCGATGGCTCGGCAGCGCTCAAACGCTCGCTGGCCACGGCGATCGCCAAGGCGGTGAGCGTAAAACCGACGAGCCCGGCGGTGCTGGTACGGTGCTGCATGGTGGTCCTCCCCAGGAATCAGAAAATCCGCCAGGCAACGGCCCGGCAACTGGGAGGGCACGCTAGGGGTGGTGAATGACGGTTCTGTGACAGGGCTTGGCCCGGGAGGCCGGAATCGGCGGTTTTGAGCCGCTCAGCGGGACACAATGAGCTGATGTGACCCGTTTTGAAGGAGCTGATACATCCCACGTGGCGAGGGAGCTTGTCCCCTCGCCACGGGAAATGGGTGTATTCCAAGAAAAAACGAAGACACGGTGAGCTGATTCGACCTCCCCCGCTCCACCGCCCGCCGTCACCGCCCTGTCACATTCATCTGCTGTGCTGGGCCGCATTCCGCTTCTGGCAAAGGATTCCGGCCATGTTTTCCATGCTCCGCCCGCATCGCGTCAAACTCGCCCTGCTCCTGCTGGCGGCCAACCTCGGGCTGATCCTGCACCTGGCCAACGGCTCGATCAAACCTGTAGAACAATGGATCTGGCTGGACATTCTCGGCGAGGGTGGCTCGGCGCTGCTGGCCTTGGTGTGGCTGGGCCTGGTCCTGAAAAGCCGCCCCGCCGGCCGAGTGACCAACTACCTCGTCCTGGGCCTGGGCTGCATTTTCTTTTCCTGGTGGATCGACAGCCTCGATGAGTTCATCCACCTGCCCGACACCATTACCTGGGACCATTGGCTCGAATCAGGACCGATGCCGGTGGGCATGATTCTGCTGACACTGGGCATTTACCATTGGCACCGCGAGCAACTGGCGATCAATGGGCAGATGGAAAAGCGCGAGCGACTGTTCCGCGAGCACCGCCTGTTCGACAAGCTCACGCCGTTGGGCGGCGCGGATTTTCTCAAGCACGAGCTGACCGCCAGCCTGGATGAAAGCCGGCGCCGCCAGCAGCCCCTGTCGATGCTGGCCCTGGACCTCGATAACTTCGCCGCCATCAACCAGCGTTTCGGGCACGGCGAAGGCGACGCCGTGCTGCAAGCGGTCAGTCAATTGCTGGTGATGAATCTGCGCCGCCAGGACCTGGTATGCCGCCTCGCCGGTGACCGTTTCGTGGTGCTGCTGCCCGACACCGGTGAAAGCCAGGCCCTGCGCCAGGCCGAGGAGCTGGAACAGGCGGTGCGCAGCCTGGCCCACAAGACCCGGCAACACGGCGAGCGCTTGCAACTGGCGGCCAGCACGGCGGTGGTGATGGCGTTCGACGAATCCCCGGAAGCCTTGCTCAAACGCCTGAACCTGACGCTGGCCCGAACCCGGCACACGCTGGCGAAAAGCGCCTGAGGCCGACCGATGACCTTGAAGACCCATTGGTGCGAATCCGATCACCGCTTCATTGCGGGGCACTATCAACCGGCGGCGCTGATCGACCTGGCCTTGTCGCGAGACATTGACAGTCATCGCCTTCTGCGCGGCACCGGCCTGTTCCACGACGATATCCTCGCCGGCCGAAGCCGCATCAGCCCGCAACAGTTTCTCGGCCTGATCGATAACAGCCGGCGCCTGCTGGATGCCAGCGACAGCAGTTTCCTGTTCGGCCAGCGCCTCTTGCCCGGCCACTACGGGCCGGCCAGTCATGCCCTGCGTCACGCCCAGAATCTGCATCAGGCGCTGGACACGCTGATCGACTATCAGCTGCTGCTCAGCCCGTTGGCCGCGCCTCGTTTGCTGCTGGACGAGCATTACGCTTACATCCATTGGCTGGACAGCTGCGGCGCCGATGAGCAATGGCGCTTCGTGCTGGAAGCCAGCATGACGTCGATGGTGGCAATGAGCGCCTGGCTCAGCGGTGAACGCTTGCCCTGGCAATGCAGCTTTCGCCACGACGAACCGCGTTACGTCGAACAATATTGGGTGCACCTGGGTGAACACAGCCAGTTCAATCGACCGCTGGATATGATGCGCCTCCCCCGCCATTGCCTGGCCCAACCCTGGCCAAACACCTCGGCAACCGCCGGCCAAGTCGCGCGGATCGAAGCCCGGGAGCAGATCGACCAGTTGGGTTTCGCGTCGAGCTTCCTCGACTGCCTCTACGACTATCTGCATGCCCACGTGCAACAGACGCCGAGCCTGGAGCAGACCGCACAGGCCTTCGCCATGAGCCCGGCGACCCTCAAGCGCAAGTTGCACAAGCACCACACCGGCTTCCAGCAACAGGTGGACCGGGTGCACACGCACGTCGCGTTGTATCTGTATCAGGTCAAGGGGTTCAGCAACGAGGAAGTGGCGCAATACCTGAGCTTCAACGACACGGCGAACTTCCGCCGGTCATTCAAGCGCTGGACCGGTAGTACGCCGAAGCTGATCCGGCAGTTGCTGGCGTTGGGATAGGATTCGCGGGGCTCAATGCCCGCGAATGTAATGCTCCAGTTGCCGGATCAGGTCCGCCTGCTCCACGAGCGATTCCTTGACCAGGTCGCCAATGGACAACAGGCCAATCAGTTCTCCGTTATCCAGCACAGGCAAGTGTCGCAGGTGGCTGTCGGTCATGACTTCCATGCAGCGGTCGATGCTCTGCTGGCTGTCGGCGGTGATCACTGGCGTACTCATGATGGCGCGCACCGTAGTGCCCACCGATGAGCGGCCCTTGAGCACCATCTTGCGCGCATAGTCCCGTTCGCTGAACACCCCCACCACCTGCCCGCCTTCGATGACCGGCAGCGCACCGACATTTTTCTCGGCCATGATCTGCAGCGCTTCGAGTACGGTCTGGTCCGGTGCAATGCTATGGACCTGCTGGTTCTGCACGCTCTTGAGTCTTACCAGTTGGGCGGCGGTTTTCATTGATAATCCCCATCTCAAACAAAAGTGACCGCTGTCGTGGCGAGGGAGCTTGCTCCCGCTGGACCGCGCAGCGGGCCCAAAAACCTGCGGTCGCTGCGCACTGGAGCGCCAGCCCGGCCGAGCGGGAGCAAGCTCCCTCGCCACAAGAGCACCGAAAGACCACAATTGCGAACGGTCAGTCCTCGCCAATCTCCACCACATCCCCATTCAAACGCACCGGCCAGACCCGCAGGCGCTGCTCGGGGTATTCCAGGCAATGGCCGTCTTCCAGGCGGAAATGCTGCTTGTACATGGGCGAGGCAATCACCAGTTCACCCTTGATGTTGCCCAGCAAACCGCGACCGATGACATTGGCGCCGGACTTCGGGTCGCGGTTGTCGACGGCGTACAAGGGCTTTTCCGCATGCTCCGGCAGGTACAACAATGCCACTTGGCTGCCGTCGTGCCAGGCAACCACGCCGGAGTTGGGCACCAGGTCTTCGCGGCTGCACAGGGCGCGCCATTGCAACGGTTGTTGAGCGATACGAACGACGTTTGACTGGCTCATCAGAGCACCTCCTCGGTAACGGGAATCAGGTGAAGTTCATGGGCATGAACCGGGCGACGCTGGCCGCGTTCGCGGACGAAATGGACGTCCGGATCGCCGCGCTTGTCGTTGACGAAGGTCCGGAAGCGCTTGAGTTTCTCCGGGTCCTTCAGGGCGTTGGCCCATTCGCATTCGTAGCGGTCGACCACCAGCTGCATTTGCGCTTCGAGCTCGGCGCCCAGGCCAAGGCTGTCGTGAATGATCACGTCCTTGAGGTAATCCAGGCCACCTTCCAGGCTTTCGCGCCACACCGAGGTGCGTTGCAGTTTGTCGGCGGTGCGGATGTAGAACATCAGGAAGCGGTCGATGTAGCGAATCAGCGTCGCATCGTCCAGGTCGGTGGCGAACAGCTCGGCGTGGCGCGGACGCATGCCGCCGTTGCCGGCCACGTAGAGGTTCCAGCCCTTTTCGGTGGCGATCACGCCCACGTCCTTGCTCTGGGCCTCCGCGCACTCGCGGGTGCAACCCGACACCGCGAACTTGAGCTTGTGCGGCGAGCGCAGGCCTTTGTAGCGGTCCTCGATGGTCAGGGCCATTTGCACGCTGTCCTGCACGCCGTAGCGGCACCAGGTGCTGCCGACGCAGGACTTCACCGTGCGCGTGGATTTGCCGTAGGCGTGGCCGGTTTCGAACCCGGCTTCGATCAGCTCGGCCCAGATGTCCGGCAACTGGTGCAACTGTGCGCCGAACAAGTCGATGCGCTGGCCGCCGGTGATCTTGGTGTAGAGGTCGTATTTCTTCGCGACGACGCCGATGGCGATCAACTTGTCGGCGGTGATTTCCCCACCGGCGATGCGCGGCACCACCGAATAGGTACCGTTTTTCTGCATGTTCGCCATGAAGGTGTCATTGGTGTCCTGCAATGGCACCAAGTGCGGGTCCATGATCGGCTGGTTCCAGCACGATGCCAGGATCGACCCCACCGCCGGCTTGCACAAGTCGCAACCGGTGTGGCCGCGACCGTGTTTGGCGAGCAACTCTTCGAAACTGATGATGCCTTCTACCCGCACCAGGGCATACAGCTCCTGGCGGGTGTAGGCGAAGTGTTCGCACAGGCTTTTGTCGACACTGACGCCGCGGGCAATCAGTTCGTGCTCGAAGACTTGCTTGACCAACGCAGCGCAGCCGCCGCAGCCGGTGCCGGCCTTGGTGTCGCACTTGAGCTGGCCGAGATCGGTGCAGCCGCCGTCGATGGCCGAGCAGATCGAGCCCTTGGTGACGTTGTGGCACGAGCAAATGGTCGCCGCCTCCGGCAAAGCCGCCGGGCCCAGGGTCGGAGCGCCTTCGGACGACGGCAGAATCAGGCTGGCCGCGTCCTTGGGCAAGGCGATGCCGTTCTGCATGTACTGCAAGAGGGTGTCGTAGTAGCTATTGTCGCCAACCAGTACGGCGCCAATCACGCGCTTGCCGTCGGCGTCGATCACCAGGCGCCGGTAGCTGGCGCTGGTTTCGTCGATGAACTGGAAGCTGCGCGAGCCCGGCGTGTTGCCGTGCGCGTCGCCGATGGAGCCGACGTCCACGCCCAGCAGCTTGAGCTTGGTGGACATGTCGGCGCCGGTGAAGGCCTCGCCGGTTTCGCCGCACAGGCGCGCCGCAACGTTGCGGGCCATCTGGTAGCCCGGCGCGACCAGGCCGAAGATGCTGCCATTCCACGCCGCGCATTCGCCGATGGCGTAGATGTCCGGGTCGCTGCTCTGGCAATGATCGTCGATCACCACGCCGCCGCGCGGGCCGATCTGCAACTCGCATTGACGGGCCAAGGCATCCTGGGCGCGGATACCGGCGGAAAACACGATCAGGTCGGTTTCGAGAAAGTCATCGTTGCCGAAGTTCATCCGATAACGGTACTGCTCGCCTGCGCTGATGGATTGAGTGCCCTTGGACAAATGCACGCCGACACCCAGCTTCTCGATGCGCGCCTTTAGGGCCAGGCCGCCCTGCTCATCCAGTTGCACCGGCATCAGCCGTGGAGCGAATTCCACCACGTGGGCTTCCAGGCCCAGCGTCTTGAGGGCATTGGCCGCTTCCAGGCCCAGCAGGCCGCCACCGACGACTACGCCACGACGGGCATTGCTCGCCGCAGCGCGAATGGAATCAAGGTCTTCGAGGGTGCGGTAGACCAGGCACGAATCGCCCTCGGCACCCTGGATAGGCGGCACGAACGGGTAGGAACCGGTGGCGAGCACCAGCTTGTCATAGTGGATGCGCTCCCGGGCGGTAACCACTTCGCGCGCCTGGCGGTCGATTTCCAGTACCGGTACGCCCAGGTGCAGCGTGACACCCGAGGTCTGGTACAACGAGGCTTCGCCCAAGGCCAGCGATTCGGCGTCCCGACCGGAGAAATACTCGGACAGGTGCACACGGTCGTAGGCCCGCACTGGCTCTTCGCTGAAGACATGCACACGGTAATGGTTGAGGGCACCGCGCTCGATCAGTTGTTCGACGCAGTGGTGGCCGACCATGCCATTGCCGATCACGATCAGCGTTTGCAGCTTGTTCAGGGAAGCAACGTTGGAATTCATAAAAGCACCCGACAAAAGCCCATCACGGTTTTTTGAAAGCAAAAAAAAGACGCCTGAAACCTTGCGGTTCCAGGCGTCTTTGCCTGTTCTGTGCGGTATCGACCCGGCGACTGCGCCCTGATCTACCGTTATCCCCCGGCCTGCTGGCGCTCGATCTTCGTTGACCGACGGGGCTGCCCACTCGATTGTGTTCACGGTGGGCCTGGACAACGTCTTGCAGCGAGCGTGCCAACCCTCACTTGATCTGCCGCGACAACCTCATAGGCATCCCGCAACCCCCTGTGGGAGCGGGCTTGCCTGCGAAGAGGCCTGCCCTGTCACCACAAGCGGACCGGCGCCGGCTACCGTTTCGCGAGCACCGTCATCTGCCTTGCGATGGTGCGATCCCACCCCGCCGGCTTCATAAAAGTGCAACCCTTCAAACCCGCCGGCAAAAATCCTGAACCATCGCCAACCCCGATTTTCACAATAAGTGAGGAGCCAGTCCGATGGTCGCCCAAGCGACTCGCGACACCCGGACAGTGGCTCGCTGCTCAACCCGAAACGAAGGAGATTCAACGATGAAAATCAATGAAATCATGAGTCGGGAAGTTCGCACGATCTCTCCTGATACCCCCCTGCGCGAGGTTGCCCTGATCATGCGCCAGGCCGATATCGGCGCGCTGGTGATCAATCAGAATGACCGCATGGCGGGGATGGTGACCGACCGCGACCTGGTGGTTCGAGCCATGGCCGAGGGCATGAACATGGATACCCCGGTCAGCCGGATCATGAGCGATGAGGTGCGCTATTGCTTCGATGACGAAGAAATCGACCACGTTGCCAAGAACATGGCCCAGATCGAAAAACGCCGCCTGCCCGTGGTCAACCGCGATAAACGACTGGTTGGCATGGTATCCCTGGCCAACGTTGCCAGCTGCAACGCCGACAAAGTGAGCGCCAACTTGCTGCGCGGTGTCGCGCAACCTCACTGATTCGCCAAAGGAGCTGCGGAGCGAGCGCAATGGAAGAGCGAACCCCACCGGTTGTTGTGATCAGCGGTTCCAGCGCCGGCGTTGGGCGTGCGACCGCGCACCGATTTGCCGCCGCTGGCTACCGCGTCGGGTTGCTGGCCCGGAGCGAACAGGCCTTGGCGGACACGGCGCAAGAACTGGAGCAATTGGGTACGACGTGCCTGGCGATCAGCGTCGATGTCGCCGACGCCGATGCGGTCTTCGAAGCGGCGCAGCGGATGGAACGCGAACTGGGACCTGTCGACGTGTGGATCAATTGCGCGATGGTCACGGTATTTTCGCCGATTCGCCAGTTGACCGCCGAGGAAGTCCACCGGGTTACGAAGGTGACATACCTGGGCACCGTGCACGGCACGCTCGCAGCGCTGGACCTGATGGGACGACGCAATCGCGGCGTCATCATCCAAGTCGGTTCAGCACTGGCCTATCGCGCGATTCCGCTGCAAGCCGCCTATTGCGGGGCCAAGTTCGCGGTGCGTGGGTTCACCGATTCATTGCGCTGCGAACTGCTCCACGAGCACAGCAACATCAAGGTCTGCATGGTGCAACTGCCGGCGATCAACACGCCGCAGTTCGATTGGGCGCGTAACAAGCTGGGCAAGCGCCCGCAACCGGTGCCGCCGATTCATGATCCGGACGTGGCCGCACGGGCGATTCTCAGCGTGGTCAAGCGCACGCCCCGGGAATTATGGCTGGGTGCGGCCACGCTGAAGGCCATTGTCGGCACATGCCTGATGCCTGGTCTGCTCGACCGGCTATTGGCCCGTAACGCCTGGCCGGGGCAGATGACCAATGAGGATGACAACAGTCAGTGCCCGGACAATCTGTTCGAGCCGCAGGAATCTGCGCACCGCACCCGTGGGCGGTTCAACGGCCGCTCGCGGGACTCTGCCCTGGCGCTCAGCTCGACACAGGTGTCGGCCTTGCTGTTGGCCACCGGCGGGTTGCTGGCGGTCGTGCTGCTATTGTTTTGAGCCTGTGCGCCGAAACCAGCGATAACCGTATCCATTCAACGTCAGCCTCGATCGGGCCGTGGCTGGGTACGGGCTGTCCGACAGCACTTCGTCGTAACCCTGCAGATCCAGTTCGCGCAACTGCACGCTGACCTCGTCGGTGCCAAGGTTCGCCAGCATCACCGAGGTAGCTTCGCACTCATGCGCGATGGCGAACACCGCCGGATGATCGACCGTCAACAGCCGCGCCTTGCCATCGCCGACTTCGTTCAACCGGGTCCGTGCCAACAACAAGCGACGGGTGCGAGCCAACAGCGAATCGGGGTCATCCTGCTGCCCTTCCACATTCAATCGCGTGTAGGCAAAAGGCCCTTCATCGATCACCGGGGCGGCCAGGCGTTGGGCCGAAGAAAACCCGGCATTGGCTTCGTCGCTCCACTGCATGGGCGTGCGCACCGACAGGCGCTCTGGGCGGGACAGGTCGTCGCCCATGCCGATTTCTTCGCCGTAGCGCACGATCGGCGTCCCAGGCAGCGACAACAACAATGCCTGGGCAAGTGCCTGGCGCCGCACGTCGCCATTGAGCATCGGCGCCAGGCGCCGACGGATGCCTCGGCCGTACAGGCGCATGTCCGGCTCCGGGGCGAACGCCTGCATGACTTCCTCGCGCTCCTGCTCAGTCAAGCGCTCCAGGTCGAGCTCATCGTGGTTGCGCAGCCACACGGCATAGTTCGCGCCGTCCGGTGGCGCGGGCCGGCGGGTGATGGCCCGCTGCAACGGCTCGGCTTCGCCACGGGCCAACGCCAGGAACAGATGATTGTTGACCCAGAAATCCAGCACCAGGCCCAAGCGCTCGCCCGTACCGAAGTAATGGCTGTAGCGCTCGGGCTCGACATCAACTTCGCCCATCAAGACGCCTTCGGGGTTGATGCGGGTCATGCATTGGTAGAAACGGTCGAGCACCCAGACGCCCTGCTCTTCATCGCCGCCGCCCGCCTGCTCCACCAAATGCGAGGCCGCATCGAGGCGAAAGCCGGCGATGCCCAGTTCGAGCCAATGGACCATGATGCGCTCGATCTCCTCGACCACGCGTGGGTTCGCCAGGTTGAGGTCCGGCTCATGCCGGTAGAACAGATGACGATAGTACTGGCCGGCCTGTTCATCCCAGCGCCAGATGCTGTCTTCCACTGAGGGAAAAATCGGCTGGTTGCCGTCGTCCACCGGCGTGTCGGACCACAGGTAGTAATCGCGATAGACGCTGTCCTTGTCCCGCCGCGCCCGGAGGAACCAGGGATGCTGGTCACTGGTGTGCTGCACGACCAGTTCAAGGATGACGCGAATGCCGCGCTGACCGGCCTGCACGATCAACTGGCGCAAGTCTTCTTCGCTGCCAAAGCGCGGGTCCAGCGCCATGAAATCGCTGACGTCATAACCGGCGTCCTTGAACGGTGACCGATACAGCGGCATCAGCCAGAGCGCACCGACGCCCAATGCCTGGAGGTAATCGAGTTGGCGAATGACGCCCTTGAGATCGCCACGGCCATCGCCGTTGCTGTCGTAGAACAAGGAAGGATCGATCTGATAGATCAAGGTATTTCGGTGCCAGTTGGCGTTCATCAGTGACTCCTTATCGACACAGGATCACGGCCTGCTCGGCGGCCAGTCGACCGCTGAACGACCGGCCTTCATCCGCCCCGTCGCTGGCGACTTCCACGCGCCAAGGGTCGGCCAGGGGAAAAGTGTGTTCGCTGTCGGCAAAGTTGATGCAGACCAAGCGCTCGTCACCCTCGCAATGGCGACGATAAGCCAGCACTTGCGGATGCGACGGCAGTTCTTCCCAGCCGCCCAGGCGCAGCGCCAGGCTGTTGCGACGGCAGGCCAGCAAACGTCGGTAGAGCGCCAATACCGAATCGTCGGCCCCCTCTTGCGCCTCCACCGACAGTACGTCGGCGTCCACGGCGAACGGCAACCAAGGCGCCTGTCCCGACCAACCGTGCGGCGCTTGGGCAGTCCACGGCAACGGCGCCCGGCTGCCATCCCGCCCGCCAGGATCGACGCGAGTCTGGGCGGTCACTTGGGTATCTTCCAACCCCAGTTCTTCGCCTTGATAGATAAAAGGCGTGCCGCGCAGCGTCAGCAACATCACCGCCGCCGCCCGGGCCCGGCGCAGCGAGCCGCCGTAGCGACTGCGGTGGCGGCTGTTGTCGTGGTTGGACAGCACCCAGGTCGGCCAGGCCTGCAAGGGGCCGAGGTCGTTTTCCACTTCGCGGATGCACATGCGAAACACCACCGGGTCCCAAGGGGCATCCAGCGGAGGGAAATTGAACGACATGTGCAACTCGTCGCTGGCGCCATAGTAAGCCGCGACCTGCGCCGTGGAGCGAATGTTCACTTCACCGATCAGCACCCGCTCGCCGGGATAACTGTCAACGAGGCGGCGTAATCCGCGCAGCACTTCGTGGCTGTAGGGCTGGTCATTGATCTTCACCATGGTTTCGCCGGCCATGCAGCGCGGGTCGTCGGCGAAGCTCTGGTCCTTGCCGACGCAATGCACCACGTCGACGCGAAACCCGTCCACGCCACGCTCCAGCCAGAAATGCAGGACCTCATGCATGGCCGCCACCACTTCGGGGTTGTGCCAATTGAGATCCGGTTGTTGCGGCAGGAAAAAGTGCAGGTAGTACTGCTGGCTGTCTTCGTCCCAGGTCCAGGCGCTACCGCCATCAATCGACGCCCGCCAATTGTTGGGCTGGTCGCGCCAGATGTACCAGTTTCGCTTGGGGTTGTCGCGGCTGGAACGCGACTCGATGAACCAGGGATGCTGGTCGGACGTGTGGTTCGGCACGAAATCGAGCAGCACCTTCAAGCCGCGTTCATGGGCCTTGGCAATCAACGTGTCGAGGTCAGACAGGTTGCCGAACAGCGGATCGACATCGGTGTAGTCACAAATGTCATAGCCGGCGTCGCACATCGGCGAGCGGTACACCGGCGACAGCCATAACGCGTCGACGCCCAGGTGTTGCAGATGGTCCAGGCGTGCGGTCAAACCGGGAAGATCGCCGATGCCATCGCCATTGGCATCGGCAAAGGAGCGAGGATAAACCTGGTAGATCACAGCGTTCTTCCACCAGGGCGAATGGAAGGAGTTGGGCATGTCGCCTCCTCTGATCGCAATGTTTGGTGGGCAAGACCGCGGCCCCGCCTGATGTCCCTGTTATCGAGGGACATCAGTTAAGAACCGGAAAAGGTGCCTGGGGTTCGTTTTTTCTTGCTCGCGATGGCGTTGGTTCAGCTTGAAGAGATCTCAGCAGCCCGCTCAACCATCGAAACGATGGTCACGAACAACTCCCGCTTGGCCTCCTGGGCGCTGATTTCCCCATTGGCCGCCGCATCGGACAAGGCCTCTGCCGCCCCCAGCATCGCCCGCAGGCTCGCTTGTGAAAGGCGCCCGGTCCCGGCGAAGGGTTCAAGCACCGATCGGCATTTGTCCAGGAAACTTCGCTCGCATTCCCTTTTTATGCAATCAAGTTCAGGTGAACCGCTCAAGGCCGCGATGACACCTGGGATCTCCCTTCCCTGGAGCAGGACGCACTCCACGAAGGAGGAGGCAATCACCTGCGCGCGGCTTTGCAGATCCGGTTCACTGGCGTCGATTGCGGCCTCTATCAAGGCAGTCTGGCGAACATCAAAATCTTGATAAAGCGCGGCCAAGAGCCCTGACCGGGTAATGAAATGGTTGTAGACGATGGGTTTGGTCACGCCAGCCTGATCCGCCAGGCGAGCCAGGGTCAGCGCTTCGCTGCCTTCTTCGCGCACCATGCGCCAGGCGACTTCCAGCAGTTGCCGATGCCGGTCGACGCGCGATAGACGTCGACGAGGCGCAGCGTCGAGCGGCATCTGTTCTTGATGGGTTGACATATTAACTTTACCAACGGTAACTTACGTTCAGTAACTTAACCGATCATACGCGCTTACCCTTGTGCGATACCAGAGGAAATCAACATGCATGCCCTTATCGTCGTTGCTCACCATAACCCCGGTTCTCTGACCCATTCCCTGGCCCAAGCCATTGGCAACGGGGTCATTCAAGCCAATCCGGCGCATACCTTCGAGATAGCCGACATCGCTGCCGAGGGGTTCGACCCGCGCTTTGACTTCGCCGACGCGGCAGTTCATCACCGCGAAGCAGCGCCGGCCGCCGATGTCCTGGCCGAGCAGGCCCGGATTGACCGCGCCGACGCGCTGGTGGTGGTGTACCCGATCTACTGGTGGTCGATGCCCGCGCTCCTCAAAGGCTGGATCGACCGGGTATTTTCCAACGGCTGGGCGTTCGATTTCATCCCCGATCAACCATTTGTCCAGAAGCTCCAGCACCTGCGGGTTCATCTGGTAGCCGTCGGCGGCGCCGATGCTGGCAGTTTCGAACGCCATGGCTACGACCAGGCGATGGTCACGCAAATCGAACATGGCATTTTCGAGTATTGCGGTGCCCGCGTGGTGAGCTCCGACAGATTGCTCGAATCGGAAAGCCTCGATCCAAACCTACATTTGCAAACGGCAAATGCCCTTGGTAAGCGGTTGTTCTCGACCACCGGCGAGACTGCCCGTGGGAAAGCCGAAGTCGAGTGCGCCTGACCCCGTCAAAGCGCACGGCGATCAGCGGCAGACAGGGCGCCATCGCGTTGATAAATATCCGGGATGTACACTGCCCGCCCCTGGCTGTCGGCTTGCACCGTCCAGTAACCGAGCAGGATCGGCACGGACCTGGACAGCCTGAACTCATGGGTCAATTCGCTGGCTAGCAACGTGTCGGTCCGCGTGCGTTCGGCCGGCGTCACCAGCAAATCGCGCAAATGCATGACTTGTTCGATGCGCACGCAGCCCGAACTGAACGCCCGCGGCCCCTTGCTGAACAGCGCCTGGCTGGGGGTGTCATGCAAGTAGACAGAAAACGGATTGGGAAAGCGGATCGCCATTTTGCCCAAGGGATTCTTCGAACCGGGGTCCTGGCGCAGCATGAGATCGCCGGGGTGTTCCCAGTCGATATTCTCCACTGCCAGCGGCAAGCCATCCCGATCGATGACCCTGAGGTTATGCCGGCTGAGAAATTCCGGATCGCGACGGATTTCGGGCAGTTTGTCCTCGCGCATGATGGTCGGCGGGATCGTCCAGGTGGGGTTCAGCGTCAGCCGGGTGATGCGCGATTTGATCAACGGCGTCTGGCGTTCGGCACGCCCTACCTGGGTGCGGGTTTGCCACACGGGAGCGCCGCCCTGGTAAACCGTCAGTTGCGCCGCGGCCACGTTGACCAGGACGCTGTCGGGCTCCAGGTCCTGGGCCAGCCAGCGCATGCGTTCAAGGTTGATGCGCAACTGCTCGCGGCGCGTGGCTGGGCTAATGTTGAGTTCGGTGACGGTCCAGGGCCCCACTACCCCATCGGCTTGCAGCGAATGGTGAAGTTGGAAATTCTTCATCGCCTCCACGAGGCTCGGACTGTAATGCTCATCGGCGTCGAGTGGTGGCACGCTCAGGTAGCCTTCGTTGAACAAGCGCCGAGCGAGCGCTGGTACGCGGGCGTCGCGCTTGTCGGGTTGCAAAAGCGGGCCACCGGGCACCGACTGCCAGTCCGCCAGGGGTTGCTGCCGCTGCCGGGCGTAGAGCTCGCGCAGGTTGCGATAGAGCGTCAGGCTCGGCCGAGCCAGTTCGAAAGCCTCGGCCGGGTCTTGCAGGCCCGCGACGGCGAAATGCAGCACCATGGCTTGACGGTCCGGCAACTGGGGACTGGCTTTCCAGATCGGCTCCAGGCGTTTCTGTGGCAAATAGCCGAAACGCAAATCGTGCAGGGCATGCAGGTAGCGTTGGCTGATGGCGATGTCGGTACAGGCGGCATTGGCAAAAGCACCTTCACCCGGCAGCGGGTAGCGGTTCGGATCCAGCCCGTCATCCGCCAATTGTTGCAATTGGAGCAGCAAGGCCTGCAACCGCTCATCGTCCGCCCAGATCGCCTGGCCTGCGTTTTGCTGGTACAGCGACTGCAGGCTCATGACCGTCGGAAAATCGACGCTCGCAGCCAGTTCAGGGCAGTTGACGGACAACTGCGCCAGCGTGGTTTGCGCCTGCCCCGGATCGCCGTCCTCGGCCGTAGCGACCAATGGCGCAACGAGCAATAAAAGGCTCAGGTAACATGCGGGCTTTTTAAACAACTGCTTTACTCCAATCCATGGCCGTCTCGTTGACGGTGAATTTTGCGACAGGTACGACCCGCCATCATGCAGACAAACAAAACCGGACGGGATGCCGCAAACGAACGCCATCGCAAGCTGCCTTCACCTGTATCGGCCTTCTTGCGCCGATTCTGCCTGGTCATGACGGGCCTTGGCATTCTGTGCAGCCCCGCGTTGGCCGAAAAACTCAAGTCCCAGCCTCTTTACAACAGCCTCGCCCACGCCGCGCCGGAACTCAATCCCCAAGCGCTGAAAAGTGCCCTGAGTGCGATGCAGTGCGCAGTTGCCAACGGCGCTCGACAAGCCCGCCACCTGGCGGTCATCGACTATTCGCAACCGTCCACGGCCCGTCGGCTGTGGATCTTCGACCTGCGTCAAAAGAAGCTGGTCTTGCGCGATCTGGTGGCCCATGGGCAGAAATCCGGCGAAAACTTCGCCACGCAGTTCTCCAATCGCCTGGGCAGCTATCAGTCCAGCCTGGGCTTGTTCCGCACCCAGGAAAGCTACCAGGGCGCCCACGGCTATTCGCTGCGCATGGATGGCTTGGAACCTGGGTTCAACGACCTGGCCCGGGACCGAGCGATCGTGATCCACGCCGCCGATTACGTGAATCCGCTGTGGAGTGTGCGCCAGGGTCGTATCGGCCGTAGCCTGGGTTGTCCCGCCGTCCGCCCGCAAGTGGCACGGCAAGTGATCGACAAGCTCAAGGGCGGGCAATTCATGTTTTCCTGGTACCCCGACCCAGCGTGGCTCAAGCGCTCGGCCTATCTCAATTGCCAACCGCAACAGGTAGCGAGCATCCTGGCAACCAGCGGCGGCTGACAGCTCCCTCGCCACAGGGATTGCACCTGGTCCGCCGGTGGTTAAAATGCCGGCCTTTCGAGTCGCTGGTGTTTTTTCCTGATGAACCCTCAAGCCCTTCAAACCTTGCACAGCCATTTGTTGACGGCGCTGGCATCGGCACCCGACGAAACCCGTCGCCTCTTCCACGGGCGCGGGCGCTGCTGGCCGGGCCTGGAACAGGTCACCGTCGACTGGCTGCAAGGTGTGGTGCTGGTCTCGCTGTTCAAGGAGCCCGAGGCGGCGCAGTTGGACGACCTACTGTCGATGCTGCAAGCCCTGGCCGCCTCGCCCACCTGGCAACACTGCGGTGCACAGACCCTGGCCTTGCAGCATCGATACCTGCCCGACAGTCTCACCCAATGGCTGGTGGGCGAGCCGATTGATGAGTGGACGCTGACCGAAGGTGGCCTGCGCTACCGGATCGACCTGGGCAAAAAGCAGAACAACGGCCTGTTCCTCGACATGCGCTACGGACGCGACTGGGTGCGGGCCAATGCCGGTGGCAAGCGCGTGCTGAACCTGTTCGCCTACACCTGCGGCTTTTCCGTGGCCGCCATCGCCGGCGGAGCGCAGCACGTGGTCAACCTGGACATGTCCCGAGCGGCGTTGAGCCGTGGGCGCGACAATCATCGTTTGAATGGCCATGACCTGGGCCAAGTGAGTTTCCTGGGCCACGACTTGTTCAAGTCCTGGGGCAAGGTCATCAACAGCGGCCCCTACGATCTTGTCATCATCGACCCGCCCACTTTCCAGAAAGGCAGTTTCCTGCTGACCAAGGATTATCAGCGCGTACTGCGCCGCCTGCCGGAGCTGCTGAGCGCCCACGGCACGGTCCTGGCTTGCAGCAACGACCCGGCGACCGGACCGGACTTCCTCATCGACGGCGTCATGCGTGAAGCGCCTGGGCTGATATTCGAAGCACGGTTGGAAAATCCTCCGGAGTTCCCAGACGCCGATCCGGCCTGTGGCCTCAAGGCCCTGGTGTTCCAACGCCAGGACCCGTCCGTTGGGTAGCCTTGCGCGCGCTCCCTGAGAATTACAAATTTCCTCTACTTGGCGAATCTTCTCGCGACTAGACTGTTTTCCGGCGCCAGCAACGCGAACCGCTTGGGTCGCGCTTGCGGCAGCCCCGAAACCGGACTGTTCAAGGATTGAAGAACCATGTCGCAATCACCTCCCTCTGACCCGGGCCAGCGCTGGCGTGCCTTGACCATCCTATGCCTGGGCGTGCTGATGATCGTGCTCGACGGTACGGTGGTCAACGTCGCCCTGCCCTCGATCAAGGACAGCTTGCAATTCGACGACGCCGACCTGGCCTGGGTCGTCAATGCCTACTTATTGACCTTTGGCGGTTTCCTGCTGCTGGGCGGACGCCTGGGCGACCTGTTTGGCCATCGGCGCCTGTTCACCCTGGGTTTGGCGGCGTTCACGCTCGCATCCCTGGCCTGCGGCATGGCGCCATCGCAAGCCTGGCTCATCATTGCCCGGGCCATCCAGGGGCTTGGCGGAGCGGTGGTCACGGCGGTGGCCTTGTCGTTGATCATGGACCTGTTCACCGAGGCCGGGGAGCGCGCACGAGCGATGGGCGTGTACAGTTTCGTCTGCGCGGCGGGTGGCAGCATCGGCGTGTTGCTGGGCGGTTTGCTCACTGACCTGCTGAGCTGGCATTGGATCTTCCTGGTCAACCTGCCTGTCGGCCTGATCGTCTTGGCCTTGTCGCTGAAATTGTTGCCTGCCGTGCGCGCCGAAGGCAGTGGGCAACTGGATGTTGCCGGCGCGGTGACCGCGACGGTTTCGCTGATGGTCGCGGTGTATGCCGTGGTCAACGGCAACGAACAAGGCTGGACGTCTATCCACACGCTGGGCCTGCTGGCTGCCTCGGCCTTGTTGATGCTGGGCTTCATCGTCATCGAACGCCGGATTACCCATCCCTTGATCCCGATGGGCCTGTTTCGCCTGCACAACCTGCGCACCGCCAACCTGCTCGCGGTGCTCTGGGCTGCGTCGATGTTTGCCTGGTTTTTCCTGTCGGCGCTCTACATGCAGCTAGTGCTGGGCTATACGCCGATGCAGGTGGGATTATCTTTCCTGCCGGCCAACGTGATCATGGCGATTTTCTCCCTGGGCCTGTCGGCGCGCCTGGTGATGCGCTACGGCATCCGGACGCCGCTGGCGCTGGGCCTGTTACTCGCCGCCATCGGCCTGGCGCTGTTTGCACGGGCACCTCTGGACGGCCAATTCATCGGCGACATCCTGCCGGGCATGTTGCTACTTGGCTTGGGGGCGGGAATGGCGTTCAACCCGATGTTGCTCGCCGCAATGAGCGAAGTGGAACCCAAGGACTCCGGCCTGGCGTCAGGCGTGGTCAACACCTCGTTCATGATGGGCGGATCGGTGGGCCTGGCGGTGCTGGCAAGCATAGCCGCGTACCGGACCAAGACGGCTGCGTCTGATCTCGCGCCGCTGGTGGCACTCAATGACGGGTATCAGGTGGCGTTCCTGATCGGTGCGATGTTTGCGCTGGCTGCAGCGGTACTGGCGCGACTGCTGCTACAAAGCACCGCGATGGGACAGCAGGCCAAAGTCGACTCCGCCGCCCATCCGGCGCCTTGACAACCCAGGGCTGCCACGACAGGCATTAAACGATGCCTGTCGTTGTAGCCGGTCCAGTTGAATCTCAGGCAGCCATCCGTTCACACGCCTCGGCGCAGGACCGGCATGCCTTGGCACAATCCTGGCAATGACCCGCCTCGTGCCCGGCACACTCCTCTCCACAGGCTCGGCAGATGCTCGCGCAGACAATACAAAGATCGGCGGCGACCCGACTGTCGCGCTGCATTAATGTCGCCGCCAGGCGGCACAGGTCGGCGCAGTCGCGGTCCAGCTCGATGCAACGCGCCATCATCTGGACGTTTTCTTCTTGCAGGCAAGCGCTGGCGCATGCCTCACAGGTCATGGCGCAGGCCAGGCATTCGTCGATGCAGGCTTGATAACGCTGGTTCATGGCACTCTCCTTTTTCGAAGGTCGGGAAAAACGGCATACCGCCTTTTCAGGGCAGGTATAAGAGTGCGACTCGCCGCACGAGCCTGGGGTTTCGAAAGAAAAATTACATTTTCGTCAGCCAGGACATACCGCGACTCCTGCTGCGGTTCATCTACACCAGCAGCGTCAACCACGCCGACACCAGCAGCAATACCGCCATGACGCGATTGAAGCGCCCCATCGCCACGGCGGAACGGCAGAACCTTGCGGCACCGCGCCCCAGATAAGCCCAGGCGGTCATGCAAGGAATGGAAATCGCGAAGAAAGCAAGGGACAGCCAGAGCACCCGCGCCGTACGGTCCACCTCGGCGCCGGCGAATACGCTGACCACCGCCAAGGCCATCATCCACGTCTTCGGGTTCACCAGTTGCAACCCGGCGGCACCCGCCAGGCCAAGCCGCGGGCCTTCAACCGGTCGGTCCGGGTCGATGGCTTCGGCCGGCGCGCTGAAAATCTGCCAGGCCATCCAGCTCAGCCAGGCGATACCGGCCCAGGACAATGCCGTTTGGATCGTAGCATGCCGGGCCAATACATCCCCCAGCCCGGTGCCCACCAACAGCACCAACAACGCGGCGGCCGCGCAAGCGCCGAGGATAATCGGCCAGGTGGTCGCCAGTCCGAAGCGCGAGCTGTGGCTCAGCACCAGGATATTGGTGGGTCCGGGGGTGATGGACGCGACAAAGGCAAACAGGGCAAACGGCAGCAACTGGTCCATGGAGCAATTTCTCGGTGGGTGATCGTAGGACCGATCATCCCGATACTGCCGTGCTCAGTCTGGAACAATTGAGCAGCGCTTGCGGTAGTCCGCGGGGCTCATGCGATAGGCACGCTGGAACCAGCGGCCCAGGTGACTCTGGTCGGCAAAACCCAGCATGGCGGCGACCGTCACGGGACTTTCGCCACGGGCCAGCAAGCGCCGCGCCCGGGCCAGGCGCAGTTGGATCAAGTAAGCATGGGGCGCCAGGCCGAAAGCCGCCTTGAATGCGCGGCTCAGGCGGAAGCGATCGACACCGGTAGCCCGCGCCAGATCGTCCAGGCCGATGTCTTCGCTCAGGTGGCTGTGCAGGTAGTCGCGGGCCTGCTGTGCAACCAGGGGCAGGCGCGGGTCGGGATTGATCCGCGCACGCCAGTGCAGGTGTTGGGTGAGGTTGGACAGCAGCGTGTCAAGGGCGGTCTGGCGGACGATCAGGATGTCCTGCTCATGCAGGCTCTGGAAGGCCGTGGCGGTGGCGCGCGCCAGTTGTGCGTCGTCATTGAGTGTGGCGGCGAAACCCAATTGGGCGTTGTCCGGTGCGTCTTCGAACAGCGAGCGCAGTTCGCGCTCAAGCCATTGTGGTTCGAGATACAAGGTGCGGTAGGTAAAGCCCTGTTCGTGAGGTGCGTTTCCGTCATGCAGCTCGCCGGGCTCGAGCAGGAACACTTTGCCGGGGGTGCTGTTATGTTGCTGACGGCGGCAATGGAACTGCTGCACGCCCTGCTCCGTCACGCCCACCAGGTAGGCGTCGTGCCAATGCGGGTCGTAGGCATGCCCCTCGAAATGCGCGCGCACGGTCTCGATGCCGGACGAGGCGTCCTGCTTGAGATCGATCCAGTTGCGCGCTGTCATGTCTTACCCGTCTAGTCGATGTGCCCTGGCAGATTAACGGCTGCTCAAGTGCCTGTCTGGAAGATTTGTGCAAATTGAGGGCTCATCAAATGCCTGCATCAAGCATCCGGCGTAATCACCGGCAGCACAGTCTCTACCGCCAACCGCGCCAGTTCCGCATCCTCTTCAGCCTTCACGCCGGAAACCCCGATGGCGCCGATGCACTGGCCATCGTGGCGGATCGTCACGCCGCCCTCGAGCATGCCCTGCAAGTGCGGAGCGCTCAGGAAAGCCAGGCGACCGCCGTTGATCATGTCTTCGAAGGCCTTGCTGTCACGCCGTCCCATGGCCGCGGTGCGGGCTTTTTCGGTGGCGATGTAGGTCGACAACGGCGAGGCATCGTCCAGGCGCAACAGCCCCAAGGGATGGCCGCCATCGTCTACCACGCAGATCGATACGGCCCATTGGCGCTGGTGAGCCAGCTCCTTGGCCGCGACCAGCAGTTGGGCAACGTCCTGCTCCGTGAGTACCGCTTTGGTTTTCATGAATCACTCCGTGTCATGGAACATGAGGCCAGGGGCAGCACCCGCTGGCCATGGAAAGTGCCTGATTATTCGCCGTAGATATCGAAATCGAAATACTTCTGGCGAATCCGGTCGTAGGTGCCATTGGCGCGAAGGGTTGCCAGGGCCTGGTTGAAGCGGTTCGCCAACGGATCGTTCTTGCGCACCGCGATGCCAATTCCCGTGCCGAAGTATTGTTCTTCGACGAAATTGGGCCCGACAAATTCAAAATCCTTGCCTTCCGGGCGCTTGAGCAAGCTTTCGTCGATCACCACGGAGCTGGCCATCGTCGCGTCCAGCCGGCCGCCCAACAAGTCGAGAAAGATCTCATTCTGCGAACCATAGCGGATTACCTCGGCGCCTGCCGGGGCAAATTTTTCAGTGACGTAGCGATCGAAGTTGGTCGCCCGCTGCACGCCGATCCGCTTGCCCTTGAGCTGTGCTGGAATCTCGCTGACGCCGCTGCCCTTGCGAAACACCAGGCGCGCCGGGATCCGATAGTAGCGGTCGGTAAAGTCGACCGATTTCATCCGCTCCGGGGTGATCGACATGGAGGAAATCACCGCGTCGACCTTCTTCACCTTGAGCGCGGGGATCAAACCGTCGAACTCTTGCTCTATCCAGTCGCAGCGAACCTTCATCTCGGCGCACAGGGCCTGGCCGATGTCGTAGTCAAATCCAACGATGGCGTTGTCCGGGGTTTTCGAGGCGAACGGCGGATACGCCGCTTCGATGCCGATGCGCAACGAGTTTTGCGCAGCGTGCAGGTTGGCGCCGACCGCCAGCAACGAGACGAAACCCAGCTTGAGTGCGATGCGTTTGATGTTCATTCATTAGCTCCGGATGCGATGTTATTGAGTTCGGACGCTCGGCGAAAAGTCGTCCGTTATGGCAGCAGCAACGTGAACAAGCGCGGGCGACGGCTCTGGTGGTCGTCTCGCCCGGTAACGGCAGAACGGCGGGCCGGCGTGCTACACCGCTGCCGTGACGATCAGCTCCAGGAGGATTTGCGGATCGTCGAACGCCACTTGGGCGGTGGCCCGCGCGGGGGTGTTCTCGGCGTCGATCCAGTCGCTCCACAGCGCGTTCATCGCGGCGAAATCGCGACCCATGTCCTTCATCCAGATCTGCACGCTGAGCAGGCGACGTTTGTCGCTGCCGGACGCGGCGAGCAACTCATCGATCCGCTGCAGCACCTGACGCGTCTGGCCCTCGATGTCCTGGCTGCAATCGGCGGCGACGATGCCGCTGAGCCAGGCCACGCCGTTGTGCACGACGCTGCGGCTCAGGCGCGGATTGCTTTCAATACGTTGGATGCTCATGACAGTTCCTCCAGTGAGTGGCTTTCGCCGGCCAGTTGGGCCAGCGTGATGGGTTTGAGGGGCGGGCGAATGCGGTAGTAGCCCACCTCGGCGGGCGGCACGCGACGATGGGCGGCGATGATCTGGGTAACGCTCAAGCCGCACTGGCGGCCCTGGCACGGGCCCATGCCGCAGCGGCCGAAGGCCTTGGTCTGGTTGGGCCCCAGGCAGCCCAGGTCGACATAGCGGCGGATATCACCGGCGCTGACCTCTTCGCAGCGACAGACCATGACGTCATCGGCGGGAACGCAGTGCCCTGCCGGAGGCCGATAAAGGGCATCGATCAACGGCCGAGCGGCGCGAGCGCGGCGCAGCGCCTTCTGGACGCCACGTGCCTGCCCATGACGTCTGGCGATGGCCAGCGCCGCGAGTTGCCCTTCGAGCCGCGCAACCTGGGCGCCACCAATGGCCCCACCGTCACCGGCGATGAAGATCCCAGCGGCGCTGCTTTCACCGAAACCATTTCGCCGCGGGACCCAGCACAGCTGCGACTCGCTCCAGTCATGTTCCAGGCGCAGCGACCGGCTGATCTGCGTATGCGGGACCACGCCCTGATGCAACAAAATCAACTCGGCGGGCACCCGGTGATGCTGCCCGCCGCTGTCGAAGCTCAAGGCAGTCGCGCGATCCTCGCCCTCGATGCGCAGGTGAGCGGCACCGCGAAAATGGCGGATGCCGGCACGCTTCAATTCAACCAAGAGCATCGCGCCCTTGAGCAAGTCGCGCCAACCCTGCAACGCGCCAGGAATCGCACGCCAGGCCTTGAGCAGGTCACGTCGGTGGCTGGTATCGACGAGCGCGTCGATGACGATGCCTGCCCGCAGGTACTGCACCGCCAGCAGATACAACAGCGGACCGCAGCCTGCCAGGACCACAGGTCCTGCCGGTACCATGGCCGCGCTTTTAAGCAGGATTTGCCCCGCGCCGGCGGTCATGACGCCGGGCAAGGTCCAGCCAGGGATCGGCATTGGACGTTCGAGGGCGCCCGTGGCGATCAACAAATGTCGCCCTTGGAGGATGCGTGCCTGGCCGTCGACCAGGTAGTGAACCTCACGCTCTCGCGTCACCTGCCAGATCGCCGCGTTGGGCAGATAGCGTGCGCCACATGCCATGAAATCCGCCGCCAGTTCAGCGCCCGCGCAGTAGTCCTCGCCCAGCACGGCTCGGCTGCGACTATCGGTTTGAAGGACCTGGCGATAAATCTGCCCGCCGGGACTGGCCTGTTCATCCAGTACCACCACGGACAATCCATGGGACCGGGCTTGGAGCGCCGCGCTCATGCCGGCCGGGCCGGCACCGATGATGATCAGGTCGATCGCGACGTTACTCATCATTCGCCTCCCCAACCGGCACCAGGGCGGCAGCGCCACACTGACGGCGCACGCGCATACCCGCACGCACGGGCACCAGGCAGGATTGGACGTTGGCCTGGTCGTCGACCTGCACCAGGCATTCGAAGCACACACCCATCATGCAATACGGCGCCGCGGGCCGGCCGCTGACCGCACTTTCACGGGTATGGCGCACGCCGCTGGCGAGCAAGGCCGCCGCCAGGGACACCTTGTCCGGAACGCTCAACGGCTGGCCTTCGAATTCGATCGATACGTTGTGCTGCGCGACGGCCAGGGGCCGGAAAAGGCGGTCAGCCGACATGGCGCATCTCCATGGATGAATTGAAGCGGTGCAGGCCGAATGGCTTCACAGCGGGGTCATCGAAATCACCAGCGATCCAAGGGGCCAGGCGCAGGGCATGAACGGCAGCCAACGTCACACCGCTGTGGCAGCTGACGACCGACAGCCCCGGGCAGCCCTGGGACATTTCGTAGATCGGAAACCCGTCGGCGCTCATCACCCGCAACGCGCCCCAGGCCCGCACCAGCCGCACGTCACCCAGCAGTGGAAAACACTGCACGGCCCGCCGGGCAATGGCGGCCATGACCTGGCTGCCGGTGCCATCGTCGAAGCCGGCTGATTCATGGGAATCGCCCAACTGCACCGTGCCTTCATCGGTCTGGCGCACGTAGGTGGTGGGGTAATCCAGGAAAGGCTTGAGGCGTTCGGTCACCAGGATCTGTCCGCGGTTCGGCTGCACCGGCACATCCAGGCCAACCTGTTCGCCCAAGCGTTGATTGCCCAGGCCCGCGGCCAGGACCACCTGCCGGGCCGACCAGCACTGATCCCCGGCACGTAATCGAAACCCGCTCGCATCGGGTTCGATCGCCTCGACGCGGTGACCATTGATCACCTTCACACCACGGGCCAGGCATGCCGCGTAAAGGGAGCGCAGCAGCTTCAACGGGTTCACATGGCCGTCCATGGGCGAGAAGCAACCGCCCACGACATCGGGCCCGATGCCGGGCAGGCGATTGCGCAGTTGCACCGGATCCAGCAGCTCGTAGGGGTAATCACCGTCAAGGGCTTCGCGCAGCCAGCCCAGGCGCGCGGCTTCCTCGGCCATTTCCGCATCGCTCAGGCACAGTTGGAAACCACCCGCCTGGCGCAGATGGATATCGATCCCGGTATCGGCTTGCAGCGCGGCAGCAAACCGTGGCCACAGCGCCACCGAATCGCGGGTCCATTGCGCATAAGGGCTCATGCCGTAGCCCTTGCCCTGAACCCAAAGCAGACCGAAGTTGCCCCGGGCGGCACGCATGGCGTCGTCGCCCTCGTCGAGCACGCTTACCTGGCCTCCGAGCAAGGCCAGGCCATAAGCGATGGACATACCCACCAGGCCACCGCCCACGATGATGACATCAGTTTTATGCATGGCTGTTCTGCGCTGTGTATAGCCGTTCTGTTTCGTTAGAAACGCTGAGTTTTCGGCCTTATGAATTGATGACGGAAATCCTAGGACGCTGCCAAGCCCATGAAAAATGCTTTATTTTGGATAGCTCATGTCTTTTTGTTATGGATAGATAAGCTTATGAACCTTCGCCAGCTGGAAGCCTTCCGCGCAGTGATCCTGGGACAGACGGTGACCCGCGCCGCCGAGATGCTGCACATCTCCCAGCCCGCCGCGACCCGGCTGATCGCCAGCCTGGAAGAAGACATCGGTTTCAGCCTGTTCGACCGCATCAAGGGTCGACTGCAACCCACCGCCGAAGCCATGACGCTGTATCAAGAAGTGCAGCGCTCACTGCTGGGCGTCGAGCGGATCGCCCGCACGGCCCAAGACATCCGCAACTTGAAGCGGGGTTCGTTGCACATCGCCTGCGCGCCGGCGATGGGCTTGTCGTTCCTGCCGCGAGCCATCGCCGCGTTCATGGCCGAGCATGACCGGGTGCAGATCACCCTGATGGTGCAGTCATCGCGGGAAGTGGTGGACCTGGTGGTGGGCCAGCGCTGCGACCTGGGCTTGATCGTCCTGCCCAACACCTATCCGAGCCCCCGCGCCGAAAAACTGCTGGCGACGCGGATGCTCTGCGCCCTGCCCGCCGGCCATCGCCTGGTGGATCGCGCGACGGTCTTCCCGGAAGACCTGCAAGGCGAGCGGTTCATTTCCTATCCGCAGTCCATCGGCTCTCGCCAACACATCGACGCGATCTTTGCCGCCCATGGCGTGGAGCGTGAGCTGCGGCTGGAGACTCAGCTCTCGCAGCCCATGTGCACCTTCGTCGAGCAGGGCCTTGGCGTTGCCCTGGTGGACGCCATCAGCGCGGTCGAATACCGGGGCGACGGCATCGTCTTTCGCGCCTTCGAGCCGGCGATTGAAATGGACTTCAGCATGCTGCTGCCGATCCAGGGACCCTTGTCGAAATTGCAGGCCTGTTTCCTGGAGCACATGCAGCGGTTCATCGAAGTGCAGGTCCCGGCGGCTTATCGCTTTTAGCTCACCTAATGGATCCATTGACTGCAGCCAGTCATCAGCCGACCCACCAAAATCGTTGACAAGCAAATTAGTTAAGAGAGTTAATGGATCCACAGACAAAAACAAAACCAGCCTGGAGATCCGTTCATGTACCCCAAGAACACTTGGTACGTCGCCTGCACGCCTGACGAAATTGCCGACAAGCCGCTGGGTCGGCAGATCTGCGGTGAAAAAATGGTTTTCTACCGCGGGCATGAAGGCAAGGTCGCGGCGGTCGAGGATTTCTGCCCGCACCGTGGCGCCCCGCTCTCGCTGGGTTACGTCGAGAACGGCAATCTGGTGTGTGGCTATCACGGCCTGGTGATGGGCGGCGATGGCAGGACCGTCGAGATGCCCGGCCAACGAGTGCGGGGGTTTCCCTGCAACAAGACCTTCGCCGTGCAGGAACGCCACGGCTTTATCTGGGTCTGGCCGGGTGAACAGGCGCAGGCCGACCCGGCGCTGATCCCGCATTTGGAATGGGCGGAAAGTGACGAATGGGCGTATGGCGGCGGCTTGTTCCACATCCACTGCGACTATCGCCTGATGATCGACAACCTGATGGACTTGACCCACGAAACCTATGTGCATGCGTCGAGCATCGGCCAGAAGGAAATTGACGAGGCGCCCCCGGTGACCACGGTCGAAGGCGACGAAGTCGTCACCGCCCGGCACATGGAAAACATCATGGCCCCGCCGTTCTGGCGCATGGCGCTGCGGGGCAACAACCTGGCCGATGATGTGCCGGTGGATCGCTGGCAGATCTGCCGCTTCACCCCGCCCAGCCACGTACTGATTGAAGTCGGCGTGGCCCATGCCGGCCACGGCGGTTATCACGCCGCGCCGCAGTACAAGGCGTCGAGCATCGTGGTCGATTTCATCACCCCGGAAACCGAGACGTCCATCTGGTACTTCTGGGGCATGGCCCGGCACTTCCAGCCCCAGGACGAAGCGCTGACCGCCAACATTCGCGAAGGCCAGGGCAAGATTTTCAGCGAAGACCTCGAAATGCTCGAACGCCAGCAGCGCAACCTGCTGGACCATCCGCAACGCAACCTGCTCAAGCTCAATATCGACGCCGGCGGCGTGCAATCGCGGCGGGTGCTGGAACGCTGGATCGCCCGGGAACGCGAACAAGAGGCAGCGTTGATCGCCAGCACGCGCCAGCCGCAACACGCGGAGCAACGGCCATGATCGAAGTCCACGTCGCGGCGCGCAACAACGAAGCCCTGGACATCTGCAGCTACGAGCTGACGACGGTCGATGGCCAACCACTCCCGGCCTTTACCGCCGGCGCCCATATCGATGTGCATTTGCCCGACGGGCTGATCCGCCAGTACTCACTGTGCAATCATCCCGAGGAGCGGCATCGCTACCTCATCGGCGTGCTCAAGGATCCCGCTTCACGGGGGGGCTCGCGCAGCCTGCATGAGCAGATCCAGCCGGGCATGCGCCTACTCATCAGCGAACCACGCAACCTGTTTACGCTCGCCCCGCAGGCTAGCCGCAGCCTGCTGTTTGCGGGCGGTATCGGCATCACGCCGATCCTGTGCATGGCCGAACACCTGGCCCAGAGCGGCGCTGCGTTTGCCTTGCATTACTGCGCCCGGTCCAGGGATCGCGCGGCTTTTGTGGACCGTTTGCAGCAATCGCCTTATGCCGACCGGGTGTTCTTGCACTTCGATGAAGACCCCGCCACGGCGCTGGATGCCGCGCGGGTATTGGCTTCGTCCGATCAGGATCAGCATTTATACGTGTGTGGACCCGGTGGTTTCATGCAACACATCCTCGACACCGCCAAGGCCCAAGGCTGGCAGGAATCCAACCTGCACCGGGAATACTTCGCCGCCGCCCCCACCGACACCAGCGCCGATGGCCGCTTTTCGGTGAAGCTTGCCCGCAGCGGTCAGGTCTTCGAAATACCGGCGGACATGAGCGTGGTCCAAGTGCTGGAAAGTCACGGCGTCGAGGTTCCGATTTCGTGCGAGCAAGGCGTCTGCGGCACGTGCCTGACCCGTGTGCTGGATGGCGTGCCGGACCACCGGGACATGTTCCTGACCGAGGCCGAGCAAGCCTGCAACGACCAGTTCACGCCGTGCTGTTCGAGGTCCAGGACGCCGTTGTTGGTGCTGGATCTTTAAGACACCACAATTACCAGCAGTAGAGCCTCATTCGGATTTAAGGATCACCTTCATCCGCTCATCCGCCAGCGTCGAGCCAAACACCTCGGCGTAGCGCAGGGTGGCGTTGGCATGCTCACGCATGATTGCCTCGGCACGGGCGCCCTGGCGATTGACCAGTGCATCGAACACCGAGTGATGCTGCATGTGGGCGTAGTTGAAACGGCGGTACTCGCCGGCCATGTTCTGGCGATCGACCGCCAGGGCGGTGACAGAGGCGAATGGCAGATGATCGTTGCGCGCCAGGGCGTCGGCAATGGCCGGGTTGTGGCTGCCTTCGACGATCACTTGGTGAAAGCGCATGTTGAGGTCGTGGTAGACCTCCAGGTCTTCTTCGGTCACATAGCCCTTGGCGAACAGTTCATCGCCTTGCACCAGGCACCGTTCGAGCGCGCGACGAGCCTCTTCGGACAACCCGCGTTCGGCCGTTTGCCGCGCCGCCAGGCCTTCGAGCACCCCACGGACTTCCACCGCACCGGCAATGTCATCGGCGCTGACGGAGCGCACCTGGAAACCACGCCCGCCAAACCGCACCAGCAGCCCTTCCTGCTCCAGGGTGCGAAACGCCATGCGCACCGGCATGCGAGAGACACCGAACAATTGCGCCGTGGGAATCTCCATCAAGCGCTCGCCGGCCGCCAGTTCGCCTGAAGCGATCATTCGACGCAACGCGACCAGCACCGTTTGGCCGGGCTTACTCATTCAGGGGATATCCAGGGAAGAGAGAGCCGCCATAGTAATTGCAATCAAATGTGGGAGCGAGCGTGCTTGCGAAAGCGGAGGGTCAGTCGACGATCATATTGCCCATGACGACGCCTTCGCGAGCAGGCTCGCTCCCACAAAAAACGCTATCAGCCGGCCGATCCAGCACGCAGGACCGCTGGGTCTTCTCCCCGATACAGGGCCTCGACCTTGGCCGCGCGCCATTGCAATACCGCGCGCTGGTTGATCGAGCCTTTGTCGGTGATCTCGCCACGGTCGATGGAGGCCGGTTCGTCCAACAGTGCGATCCATTCCACACGACTGGCGTTGCCGTTCGCATCGCGGTTCAGCCGCCGCAACCAATCGGCAAACCATTGGCGTACCGGCGGGCTCGCCAGTACCTCGGCGTCGCTGGCGTCCGGGCCCAGGCCCGAGAGTCGACGGCAATCATGCAGGCGCGGGAACACCAGTGCGCCCAGGTGCGGGCGATCCGGCGCGGTCACCACCAGGTCCTGGACGTAAGGCGTGCCCTCGAGGACGGCGCGGTTGCGCAATGGCCCGACACTGACGAATACCCCGGAGGACAGCTTGAAATCCTCGGCGATGCGCCCATCGAACATCAACCCCAGTTGCGGGTTGGCGGGATCGGCGAGCTTGATGGCATCGCCCGAGCAATAGAAGCCCGCGTCGTCGAACACCTCGGCGGTCTGCTGCGGCGAGCGCCAGTAGCCTGGCATGATGTGCGGCCCGCGAAAGCGTCCTTCGAACTTGCCGTCCACCGGCACCAGCCGCACTTCGCAACCGGGCGCCGGCAAACCGATGTAGCCCGCCATGGACAGCGGTCCGGTGGTGAAGGTGCAGGATGGCGACGCTTCAGTCATGCCCAGGCCGGCCATCATGCGGATTCGTTCACCGCAATGTTGCTCGGCGACTTTGTCTAGCCGATCCCAAGTGCTTTGGGAAAGGCCCGCCGCGGCGAAGAAAAACAGACTGATGCGCTTGAAAAAGCGTTCGCGCAAATCGGCGTCCTGTTCCAGGGCGCTCACCAGTTCTTCCCAGCCCTTGGGCACGGTCAGGTAGGCCGTCGGGGAAATTTCCTTGAGGTTGCGCAAGGTTTCAGCGAAGCCCTGGACGGTGGGCTTGCCATCGTCCAGATAAAACGTGCCGCCGTTGTACAGCACGATGCCGACGTTGTGGCTGCCACCAAAGGTGTGGTTCCACGGCAGCCAATCCACCAGCACCGGCGGCTCTTCGCCGAAGACCGGGAAGGTTTGCAACAGCATCTGTTGGTTGGCGCAGAGCATCCGCTGGGTGGTGATCACCGCCTTGGGCAACTTGGTGGAACCGGAGGTGAAGAGAAACTTGGCAATGCTGTCCGGCCCGGTCGCAGCGAACGCGCGGTCGGCCTCGACACCAGCCGGCTGTGCGAGCAGGCTGGCGAAGCTTGTCCTGGCCCGACCAGGTATTTCTCCACGCACGGTGACCAAGGGAACATCCGCAGGCAACACGGCATTGACTGCCCGTTCGAACGGCGCGGCATCGCTGACGAACACCAGCCCTGGCCTCAACAGATCACAGACATGCCGAAGCTTGGCGAAGTCCTGGGACAACAACGAATAGGCCGGCGACACCGGACAGTAGGGAATCCCGGCGTACATCGCGCCCAAGGCCATCTGCAAATGCTCGATGTCGTTACCCGACAACAGCGCCAAGGGTTTCTCCGCCGATAATCCATAGCTCAACAAACCTTGGGCGATAGCCCGCACGCTGGCGAGCATCTCGGCGTAACTGACATGACGCCAATCGCCGTCGTTTTCCCGCGCAGCGACAAAGGTCTGGTTCGGCCGGACCTCGGCCCAGTGCACGAGGCGATCCAGCAGGCGTGACGGCAACGGGGCCAGGGGCTCCAGGGAGCGCATGTGCAGGATGCCCTGCTCTTCCTTCACTTCAACGGCGGGGTGACCGATCGACACCTGGCGATAACGCACAGGCTCGGCCCGGGAGGATGAACTGAACTCGGAACTCACGGTACATCTCCTCCATCAAGGCACGCTCGGGTCGCGCAGGGCGAGCAGAACGTGGCAGCACCTGGCTGCGGCCTTGTCATTGTTATGTCTGGCCTGCATCGGGCGGTGGCCTTCGCGGCGCACCGCCGACAATGCGACGGATTTTCAGATCGGGTAATGCCGGGGGCCGTTCTGCATCGTCACCCAGCGCAACTGGGTGAAATGCTCGATGGACGCCTTGCCGCCAAAGCTGCCGTAACCGCTGGACTTGAAGCCGCCAAAGGGCATTTGCGCTTCGTCGTGCACGGTCGGGCCGTTGATGTGGCAGATGCCGGACTCGACTCGTTGGGCCAAGGCCAGCGCACGGCTGGTGTCGCGACTGAAGATCGCCGCCGACAAACCGAACTCCGAATCATTGGCCAGGCGCAGCAGTTCTTCGTCACCCTCGCCGCGCACTAGCACTGCCACCGGCCCGAAGGATTCTTCACGGTACAGGCGCATGTCCGGGGTAACCCCATCGAGCAAGGTCGGCTGCAAGATGCTGCCGTCCAACTGGCCGCCCGCGACCAGCTTCGCGCCTTTGGCCAGGGCATCGTCGATCAGGCCCTTGATGCGCTGGCCGGCGCTGGCGTCCACCAACGAACCCAGCACCGAATCACTGGCCCCGGGATCACCGGCGCGCAAGGTGGCGATCTTCTTCGTGAGCCGCTCGATGAAGGCATCGGCGATGCTCGCGTCGACGATCAAGCGCTCGGTGGACATGCAGATCTGGCCCTGGTTGAAGTAAGCGCCGAACGCCGCCGCTTGCACCGCCGCATCCAGATCGGCATCGTCCAGCACCAGCAACGGTGCCTTGCCGCCCAACTCCAGCAATGCCGGCTTGAGGTGACGGGCCGACAGTTCGCCGACAATCCGGCCAACATGGGTCGAGCCGGTGAAATTGACCCGCCGCACCGCCGGATTGGCGATCAGCCGTTCGACGATCGCGGCGGCATCCGCCGGGGCGTTGCAAATGACGTTCACGACGCCGTCACCCAGGCCGGCGTCCTGTAACACCTGGCCAATCAAACGGTGCACCGCCGGGCTGATTTCCGACGCCTTGAGCACGACCGTGTTGCCGCAGGCCAGCGGCATGGCAATGGCGCGAGTGGCGAGGATCACCGGAGCATTCCACGGCGCGATTCCCAACACCACACCGCACGGCTGACGCAAGGCCATGGCGAAACTACCCGGCACGTCCGAAGGAATGACTTCGCCATTGATTTGAGTGGTCATGGACGCGGCTTCGCGCAGCATGTTCGCGGCCAGATGCACATTGAAACCGTACCAGTTGGCCATGGCACCGGTTTCGCCGGCAGCGGCAATGAATTCGCCGTTGCGGGCCTGCAATTGCTCGGCGGCGCGTAGCAGGCGGGTGCGACGTTCGTTGGGCGCCAGCGCGGCCCAGGCAGGGAAAGCGGCTTGTGCGGCCGCCACAGCGGCGTCGGCATCTTCCAACGTGGCGGCGGCCACGCGAGACACCGCTTCACCGGTCACCGGGTTGCAGCGTTCGAAGGTCCGGCCGTCACGGGCCGGGCACGACTGGCCGCCGATCAACAGGGGCACGTCCAGCATGGTGATTCCTCTTTATTGTCTTTATTGGAATGCATTCACAGTAGCGCCGGGCGCCGTGGGCGAACAGCTCCCGGGTGCCCTGTTTTCTCAACGCTTGTAGGCTTGCAGGCCCGGCTTGATGCTCTTGTCGTCGAGGAACTGCTTCATCCCCTGCTCCCGGCCCCCTTCGGTGTCGAGCAGGCGCGACTGGTCCAGCTTGGCGTAGAGGTAATCCTCGTTCTGCTCCCAGGTCAGCTCGCGGCAGCGCTTGAAACCATGCTTGGCCGCACGCAACACCACGGGGTTCTTCTCGAGCAGGTTGCGCGCCAGCTCCACGGTGACTTCGCGCAGCTGCGCCAAGGGTACGCTTTCGTTGACCAAGCCCATCTCGGCGGCTTTCTGCCCGCCGAAGGTCTTGCCAGTCATGATGTAATACAGCGATTGGCGGTGGCCCACGGTGTCGGCCATGGCTTTGCTGACCAGGTTGCCAGGCGGAATGCCCCAGTTGATTTCCGAGAGCCCGAAGGTGGCTTCGTCAGCGCAGATCGCCAGGTCGCACGCCACCAGCGGGCTGAACCCGCCACCGAAACACCAGCCATTGACCATGGCGATGGTCGGCTTGGCGTACATGCGCAGCAGTTTCCACTGCCATTGCGAGGCTTCGCGGCGAATTTTCTCCTGAAGGATTTCCGGCCCGGCGTCCACTTCCCGAAAGTATTCCTTGAGGTCCATGCCAGCAGTCCACGCTTCCCCGGCGCCAGTGAGCACCAGCACGCCGGCCGCAGGATCCTGTTCCAGGGTTTCCAGCACATCAACCATCTCGCGGTTGAGGGTCGGGCTCATGGCGTTGCGTTTTTCCGGGCGATTTAGGATGACCCAGGCGATGCCGTCGTCGATCTCGACCTTGACCGTTGTCCAGCGACCTTCGTAATTGCTCATGGCGCGTGCTCTCTTGTTCTTGGCTGAAGATGATCAAAAACTAACCCTGAATATTAGTTATGTCAATTAACTATTAATCGATTTATCTAGTATTTTCAGAGCCTCTGCAAACGCTCCCAGACAACAAATGTGCGAAGGGACGTAGCCATCGCCGCGCAACCTCGGCAAACTGGATAGCCTTGTTAATCACTGACCTTGAGGATGCTCCTTTCGATGGCCAAGTCTTCCAAGCGTGCCGAAACCGCCGCCCAGACACCTGCCGACGGTAACGACACGCAGGCACCGTTGGATTCCGCCCTGGATGACCTGATCGGTTACGCCCTGCGTCGCGCCCAGTTGAAACTGTTCCAGAACCTGATCGGCCGTCTCGCCATCCACGACCTGCGGCCCGCCCAGTTCTCGGCCTTGGCGATCATCGACCAGAACCCCGGCCTGATGCAGGCCGACCTGGCCAAGGCGCTGGCCATCGAGCCTCCGCAAGTGGTGCCGTTGTTGAACAAACTGGAAAGCCGTGCCTTGGCCGTGCGGGTGCGCTGCAAGCCGGACAAACGCTCCTATGGGATTTTCCTGAGCAAGACCGGCGAGACACTGCTCAAGGAACTCAAGCAGATCGCCATAGAGAGTGATCTTGATTCCACCGCTGCGCTTTCCGCCGCCGAGCGCGAGGACCTGCTGCGGTTGTTGAAGAAGGTTTATCAATAGACGACACCGCTCTCCCGTGGCGAGGGAGCTTGCTCCTTCGCCACAACAGCCCTTCAAACAGCCCGGTTTCCTGTCATCACCAAATCGGCACGCTGTACGTCACCAGGAACCGCGTCTGGTTCTCGTCGCGAAACGCCGCCGTGCCGGGGAAGTCATTGCGGTAGATCGATTTGCGCGCCAGCAGCCCAACGTTCTTCAGCGGACCGCTCTGGATCACATAGCCCAGCTCCATCTGGAACTCCCGTTCCTTGCGATCTTCGGCGTTGAGCGCCGCCAGCTCGATGTGATCGCCCCGCACGTAGCGCAACCGGGTTCGCAGGCCAGGCACGCCTACCGCCGCGAAGTCATAGTCGTGAATCGCTTGCCAGGTACGCTCCTTGGCGTTGAGGAAATCCGAACTCATGGTCATTTCGCTCAAGCCCATCAGCTCGGTGCCGGACACATACGGCGTCGCGGTATCACCGCTGGAATGCATGTAGCCGAGGCTCACGCGATGGCCGCCGAAGCGGTAACCCACCAGTGCCGAGACGTTGCGATTGTCCACCTTCCCTGCCTTGGCGGCGCCGTCGTCGTCGCTGAAGAAACTGCGCAGGTCGGTGGTCAGCACGCCACCGCCCAATGCCACGTTGTGCAGCAGTGCGAAGGTGTTCTGTTGGTACAGGTCAGCCACCTCGGCGTGGTAGACGCGCAGACTGAGGTCCTTGTTGACCTGATAATCGCCTCCCACATACGCCATATGGGACGTGGTCGCCGCGCCGTTGAAACGGCGATTGGGCGAGGCGATGGCCATGGGTTGGTAATCGGTGGAATCGCGCCGGGCGATACGGTCGATATAACCGGTGTTGAGCGTCAGGCCCTCGATGTCCTTGGAACTGAGCGTCGTCCCGCGAAACGTCTGGGGCAGCAGGCGCGACGGGCTGGCGAAGGCAAACGGCAGGAAAATCGACACGTCGCCGGTTTTCACCGTCGTCTGGGCGATACGCAGTTTGCCGGTCAGGCCCAGACGCGAGTATTCATCCGCCGCGCGCTTGTCGCTACTGGACACGGGCAGCAGTTCGGTGCCGCTGCGGTCAGGCGATGAGTCGAGCTTGATGCCGAGCAACCCCCTCGCATCAAGGCCGAACCCGACCGTCCCCGCGGTGAACCCCGACTCCACGTTCATGAATACACCCTGGGCCCACTCCCTGGCGGCGGTCTTGGCGCCGCCGTCCTTGTAGTCACGGTCCATGTAGTAGTTGCGCAGGGTCAGCGTGCCGTGGCTGTCTTCGACGAAGCCTTCGGCCCATGACGCGGTGGAACACAAACTTAGCCCGACCCAGGCGAAGAGCTGGATGATCGGCAAAGCAACGGGGGCATGGACGTCCCGGATAACGTTCGGCATGTTCGATTTCCATTTTTTGTTGTTGTTTTCTATCGAGGCGGGTCCCGGATGACGGGCCGCGCGGACAGAGAATGGAAATGGCCAGGGGGCTTCGTCAATGCGAAGTGACCGATAATCGAACGTTAATATCTTTAACCAGTTTTCCAGATATTCGGCTTTTGACAGGCAAGCAACTGATTTTAATAGCGAACTGACAGAATTTATTTGCGAACGAGCCGCGATTCATTTTTTAGTTAGCTTTGTTAATCTTAATTGCACCTGCAGGTTTTCTCCTGAACCGCAGTCCTGACAAAAACAATAAGAGGATTCGCCATGAACCATCCGCCGCGCCGAGCGACGCTGACCATCGCCTTGTGTTTCATCGTCGCGCTGATCGAGGGGTTTGATCTCCAATCCGCCGGGACCGCCGCTGCCGGCCTGCGGCAGACGTTTGCCCTGGACCCGAAAATGATGGGTTGGGTCTTCAGCGCCGGGATCATCGGCCTGCTGCCGGGTGCGTTCTTCGGCGGCTGGATCGCCGATCGCATCGGCCGCAAGAAGATCCTGATCGCCGCCGTCCTGCTGTTCGGCGTGTTTTCCCTCGGTACTGCTTATGTCGAACAGTTTTCCAGCCTGTTGTTGGTGCGTTTCATGACCGGGCTCGGCCTGGGCGCCGCCCTGCCCAACCTCATTGCGCTGTGTGCCGAAGCGGTGGGCGAGCAACGCCGGGGCACCGCCATCAGCGTGATGTATGCCGGTGTTCCGCTGGGAGGCGCGTTGGCGGCGGTGGTTGCGATGGCCTTTGGCGAGCATTGGCAGATGACGTTTTTCATCGGCGGCCTGGCGCCCTTGCTGGTGGTACCGCTGATGTTGTTGTGGCTGCCGGAGTCCAGCGCCTTCAAGCAAGTCCAGCAAGTGGGTGGTGAAGCCCGCGGCTCGACCGGCCAGGCGCTGTTCGGTGAAGGCCGGGGCCTGACTACGCTGGGCCTGTGGCTGAGCTATTTTTTCACCCTTACGGTGATGTACATGCTGCTCAACTGGCTGCCTTCGTTGCTGCTGGAACAGGGCTTCAGCAAACCCCAGGCCGGCCTGGTGCAGATGCTGTTCAACATCGGCGGCGCCTTGGGTTCGTTGATCGGTGGCCTGCTGCTTGACCGTTACAACCCCATCAAAGTCGTGCTGTTTGTCTATGCAGGGCTGTTGAGCGCGCTGGCCGGGGTCGGTTTGTCGGTGGGCATCGTGCCGATGGGCCTTGCCGGGTTCGCCGCCGGGTTGTTTGTCATGGCTGCGCAACTGGTGCTCTATGCCTCGGCGCCGCCCTCCTACCCTACGGCTGTGCGTGCGACCGGTGTCGGCGCCGCCGTGGCCATTGGACGCCTGGGCTCGGTGGCCGGCCCCTTGGCGGCCGGCCAGATCCTTGCGGCCGGGGGCGGTACCACGGCGGTACTGCTGGCGACGTCCCCTGGATTGGTGGTTGCGACATTGGCCATTCTCAGTGTGATTCGCCGTTCGGCCGTGCCGCGGATGAGCACGGCAGGACCGGTTGCGCAAAAATCCTGACGGAGATTCTTGCAAGCAGGCTCGCTCCCACAGGGCCTGCTCTTTCATCCCCTCACCCACCGTTCCCGCCGGCTCAGCTCAGGCTTTTTTGCGAAGACCTCCTGCGGCAGCAACCACCACGCCAGGGCGGGCAGCAGGATCAGCGCGCCGAGCATGTTCACCAGGAACATGAAGGCCAGCAAGATCCCCATATCGGCCTGGAACTTGATCGGCGAGAAAGCCCAGGTCGACACCGCCACAGCCAGCGTCATGCCCGTCAGCAACACCACTTTGCCGGTGAACAGCAGCGACTGGTAATACGCCTGGGCCAGCGTGTCGCCGGCGCGCATCCGAGCCAGGATCACGCTCAGCACATACAGCGCGTAGTCAACGCCAATGCCTACACCCAGCGCAATGACCGGTAGCGTGGCAACTTTCACGCCCATTCCCAACCCCACCATCAGCGCCTCGCACAGGATCGAGGTGAGCATCAGCGGCAGCATCGCACACAGGGTCGCGCGCCAACTGCGGAAAGTCAGCAGGCACAACAGGCTGACCGCCCCGTAGACCCAGAACAGCATCTCGCCCATGGATTTCTTCACGACGATGTTAGTCGCCGCTTCGATTCCCGCGCTGCCGGCCGCCAGCATGAACTTGACCTCCGGCAACTGATGCCCGGCGATAAATTGCTCGCTGGCCTCCACCACCCGGTTCAAGGTGTCGGCCTTGTGATCGGCCAGGTAGACGTACAGCGACAGCATCGAACAACCCTGGTTGAACAGCTCTCGCGGCGCGCGGGTCTGCACGGCCCCCAGGGCGCCGTCATTGGGGATCAGTTCATACCATTTGAAGTTGCCCTCGTTATAACCGGCCGTGGCGATCTTGCTCAGTGCCGCCATCGAGGTGGTCGATTCAACGCCGGGTAATTGCTCCAGTCGCCACGCCAGCGCATCCACCGCCGACAGACTGGCGTAACGGGTGCATTGGTCTTCCGGGGTCTTGATCATGACCACGAAGATGTCCGAGCTCGCCGCATAGTTTTGCGTCATGAACAGCGCATCGCGGTTGTAGCGCGAGTCGGCTCGCAACTCCGGAGCGCCGGGGTCCAGATCGCCGATCTTCAGGTGCAGGCTCACGGCAAACCCAAACGCGGCCAGCAGCAAGCCCGTCAACATGGCGCCAATGGCCCAGCGCCGCTGGGTGAACAGATCGAGCGCACGCCACAGCGGATGCTTGATCTGCGCCTGCTGTTCGGTGGTTTCCGCACTCAGGCTGCGTTGCGCCGCCGCGGGGCTGACGCCGATGTAGCTGAGCAGGATCGGCAGCAGGATCAGGTTGGTGAAGATCAGCACGGCGACACCGAGGCTGGCGGTGACTGCCAGGTCCTGGATCACCCGGATGTCGATCAGCAGCAGCACGGCGAAGCCCACCGCATCACACAGCAAGGCGGTGATGCCGGCGGCGAACAATCGGCGAAAGGTATAGCGCGCAGCGACCACCCGATGGGTGCCGCGACCGATGTCCTGCATGATGCCGTTCATCTTTTGCGCACCATGGCTCATGCCGATGGCGAACACCAGGAACGGCACCAGCGCCGAGTACGGGTCCAACTCATAATCGAGCAAGGCCAGCAGACCCAGTTGCCAAAGCACCGCCGCCAGCGAACAAACCACCACCACCAGGGTACTGCGCGCACAACGGGTATAGACGAAGAGCACCAGTACCGTCACCAGTACCGCCACGACGAAGAACAGCAGGACCTGGGTCATCCCCCCGATCAGGTCGCCGACGATCTTGGTAAAACCGGTGATATGGATGCGCAGGTCGTCGGTCTGGTACTTGTCCCGCAACGCCTCCAATTGCCGGGAAAACGCGCCATAGTCCAGCGCCTTGCCCGTCTGCGGATTGATTTCCAGCAGCGGCACGAAGATCACGCTGGACTTGAAGTTGCCGGCCACCAATTGACCGACCTCCCCGGAGCGGGCGACGTTGGTCCGCACCTGCTCGATAGTGGCGGCCGAGCCATCGTAGTCGTCAGGGATCACCGTGCCGCCGTCCAGACCTTCTTCGGTCACGGCGGTCCAGCGCGTAGTCGGCGTCCACAGCGACTTCATATAAGGGCGGTCGACACCTGGCAGCAGATAGAGCTCGTCATTGAGCTTGGCCAGGGTGTCGAGGTAATCCTTGGCGAAGATACTGCCCTGCTTGACCTCCACGGCGATGCGCAGCGAGTTGCCCAGGCCGCTCAACTCACTGCGGTTTTCCAGGAAGTTGGCGACGTAGGGATGGCCGGTGGGAATGGTTTTCTCATAACTGGCATTGATGCCGATGCGCGTGGCTTGCCAACCGAGCACCAAGGTCACCAACAGGCACAGCAGGATCACCAGCGGTCGATGATTGAAAATCGCTCGCTCTGCGAAGTTGCCTGACGCCCGGTCGAAGTCTTCCTGGCGGCCGATCACGGTTTGGGTTTTGTCGTCTTTCAAGTTTGACTCCTGTTGCGCGAGCCGTGGCCCGATAGCGCTACACCGTGAAGTTTCATGGTTTGCCCGAGGCGCGCGGATCCTGATCAGCCGCCACGCCGCTCAAGCCGACACTGGCCAGGCTGCCGTCGACCGCCTGTTGCACGGCAGCGACAGTCCCGCCGCTGCGGCTCTGGCGTTTGTCGAAGCTGCGACCGTGGTCATGACTGAAGAGAAGCTCGCCGCTCTGGCTGGCCAACAGCAGGCCGCCGTCGCGCAGTTCCAGGGCGCTCGCCAGCGTCGATTCGATCCCGGTGTCAAGGCGGCGCCAATTGTCGCCACGGTCGTCGGACCACCAGGCGTTTCCACGCAGGCCATAGGCAACCAAGGCCCCGTCGCGGGTGCCGAGCAGGCCAAAAAAGCTGCCTTCATAAGGTGACTTCAAGGCCTGGAACGCCTGCCCGGCATCGGTCGAACGCAACAGCAGGCCGCGCTCCCCCACCAACAGCAGATCGTTGCCCACGGCGCGAATGCCATACAGGTTCAAGCCCTGGGGGTTGTCCAGGTGCTGCATCCACGGCTGCCAGCTCCGCCCGCCATCGTCGGTACGGTAGATCTGGTTGTAGGCGCCGACGACGTAGCCGTGCAGGCGATCCCTGAAATACAGGTCGAGAAACGGTTTGTCCGGCCCATCAGCCAGCATGCGTCTTGCCTGCTCCAGGTGGGTGGCACCGCCAGGTAGCTGGGCATCACGCTCGGCGATCTGCACCGCCAGGGCAATGGCACGTTCGCCGTCGAGTTGCTTTTGCCAGGTTTCGCCGCCGTCCTGCGTATGCAGCACCACGCCCAGGTGACCGACCGCCCAGCCCTGCTCGGCATCGACGAATTGCACCGCCGTCAGGCTGACGCTGACCGGCACCTTGGCCTGGCGCCAACTCGTGCCAGCGTCATCGGAAAGCAGCACGATCCCGCGCTCGCCAACCGCCACCAGGCGCTCGCCGGCCCGGGCCAGCCCAAGCAATACCGCACGCTGGGCCTTCGTGGTCGACAGTGCCGGCTGCTGCAGCACCGCCAATGTCGTCGCCTGCGCAGGCAAGGACACGCTTGCCAACAGGCACAACGCCAAGGCGCACACGGCCCTTAGCGGAGCGCGAAACGCAAAAAGATTTTCAACGTTCATATCGTTATCCCACCTGGAGATCGTGAGCGGCCGCGACGCGGCCGGCACGGGTTCAGCGCATGTTTTCGTTGGCCATGGCATCCGGCGTGAAATAGGACGACGAAGGCTTCGCGACTTTCTGGTACTGGACCGTCAGGTCGTTGCTCGATGAGTTGAGGAAATAGGCGCCGGTGTCGAGGTTGTAGCTGCCCCACATCACCTGCGCGGTAAGGGCCGGCAGATCCGGTGCCAGCAGCGTCAACGAATACATCTGCCGACCGAGCTTGCCCTGGGCGTCATAACCGTCGGCCATCAGAATCTGCCAGGAATCCTCGTCGACGTAGTAAGTGCGACGCGGCACGACATGACGCTTGCCGGATTTGAGCGTGGCCTCGACCACCCAGACCCGATGTTTTTCCCAGCGCACCAGATCAGGATTGAGGAAGTTCGCCTTGACCAGGTCGTCGCTCTTGGCCAGGGCGGCGCGGTTGTTGTTGTAGGCGACGAGCAGTTCCTTCTTGCCCACCAGCTTGAGGTCATAACGATCGGTCGGCCCGAACAGCATGAAAGCTTCGTCGAACAGGCCAACGCCGGAAGTCACGAAGTCTGGCGTGTCATAGGCAATGTTCGGCGCCCGACGAACCCGGCGCTGACCGACCAGATACTGCCAGGCCGCCCGATTGGCCGGGTCCAGGTCCCAGTGGGTCATCAGGCCTTCGCCAGCTTTGGATGACGGCAACTCGGTGAACAGCTTGCCCAACAGGTACTTGCCCGAGTAATTTTCCAGGCTGCCGCCCTCGACGTAGTACGGAAACTGGTAGGTGTACTGGGCCCGGGTCGCCTGGACTTTCTTGCCGCCGGCGGTCATCAGCCAGGTGTCGAAAGGCGAGCTGATGGTGTCGCCGCCCTGCCAGGACAACCGATAGTTCCACAGCACCTGCGCACCGTTTTCCGGAATCGGGAATGGGATACCGCCATAGGCGTTGGAGACCTTCTCGCTGTCCACGTCCAGCGTAGCGCGGGTGGCGTTCTTGCTGGTGTTGTCATAGACCCATTGCGGCGCGGCCGCCGAGCGATGGGTCGGGTACACATCCAGGCGATAGTCCGGGTATTTCTTGAGCAGCAGCTTGGTGCCTTCGGCCAGCTCGCCGGCGTACTGCTCCATGTTCGATGCCTTGATCGAATACAGCGGTTTCTCACCGGCGAATGGGTCAGGACGCTTTTCACCCGGCTTATAGCCGGGCGCGACCTGGGTATAACCGCCCTGCCACGCCGGGATACTGCCATCGGCGTTAGCGGCGCGCTCGCCACCCAGGGGAGTAAGGTCGGTTTTCAAGCGTGCGGCCTGTTCAGGCGATACCGCCGCTTGCGCCAGGCCCATGCCGGTCAGGGCGAGGGTCAGGAGACAGGTGTTCAGGAAAGCTGTGTTCTGCATGGCGAATCCACCTTATTAGAATGAGGTTTTCAGGTAGAGCGAGACGAAGTCGCGGTCGGCCAGCGACTGTCCGTAACTGAAATTGCCGTCCTCGCGCAGCCCGGCTTTCGGGGCGCCGAAGAAATTCACGTAGTTGAGGCCGACATCCCAGCGCTGTAGATAGGTGGCTTTGAGCCCGACGCTCCAATCGCCGGAATGGGTATTGCCGAAGCCGGATTTGTTGACCGCCGATGAGCGCCCATCGAGCACGATCCCCATGCCGATGGGCACGGTCAGGTCGATCCCGTCGATGATCTGGAAGTACGCGGGTTCCATCAGTACCCGTAGCGCCGTGGCGTCGCGGGTGGTGTTGGAATCCAGCGCGGCCGCGTTCTTGGTCACGCTCAAAGTGCGGTTCCAGGCCAGTTCGGCCAGGGCCGAGCCGCCGTCCCAGAACGCGTTGGGCGACAGCAAGTAAATCGCCGACAGGTTGGCGTGGGCGGTCTTGCCCCTGGCGAACAATTCATTGTCGCCACCATCGGCCTCCACGCCGGGGGCCACCACTTGCAGGTTGCTCACCAGCGGCGCGTTCCAGCGCAACGACGTTTCACCGGCAAAGTTGAACGGGCCATAGGCGGTGGAGAAACTGACGCCGGCGGTCTTGATGTCTTCGGCGTAGACCTGACGATAGGAACCCAGGATCGGCAACCCGCTGGCCGCGGCGGCCGGGCCGTCGAGGTAGGCGTACAGCCCGATCGGCGCCTTATCGTGATATTGGGCCGCGTAGAACCCCAGCTCCAGCTCGGTGCCGCTCGGTTTGAAGCGGATCTGCATACCGCCCTGCCCCGAATTGCGCGGTTTAAGGTCGCCGCCATTCACCGTGTCGTTGCCGAACACTTCGCGCAGCGGACCACTGCCGTAGCCGATGGCATCGGCATCGCTCAGGTAGCTGCCGGCGCCAGGCAGGTTGGAACGCTCCCACTCGAACTGATAGTAGGCGCCCACCGACAGCTGTGGGTTGATCTGCAACTGCCCGGAGATCTGATTGACCGGGCGCAGGATTTCCTTGAATTGAGTGCCCGGCACGCTCAGCAGCTTGACGACATCGGTCGGACCCTGGGCATTGGCGATGCCATTGCCGCCGTAGAACAGGCTTTCGCCATAGATCAGGCTGTGCCGCCCCAGCCGCGCGACGCCTTGGGAGTCATCACCGAGGTCACCGCGCAAGAACACGAAGGCATCGAGAATCTCCGCGTCGCGACCGTGGAGCTCGCGGGTTTTGCTGAGAAAGTGCGGTTGTTCGCTGCTGTCGGTGTCCTGGTTGTAGATATCGTCGTACCAGGCGGCGCCGCTGACCCGCAGCCCGTAGTTTTGCCGGCTGAGGTCCATTTCGGAGAACAGGTCCAGGCGGTTGGAGACCAGGCCGCTGCTGAAGTTTTTATCGCCTTGGCTCTGGATCGAGGGGTACAGGCCGTTGGCGGTGGGCGCGTTGGTCAAGCGGCTGTCCTGGCCGTGCAGGCGCCAGGCCTGGCTGTACTTGATGGTGTTGTCCCAGCGCAGTTTCCAGTCGGAATCGCCCAGGTCAATTTGCATGGCCTCGACCGTCTCGACCATCGCACCGGTGCTGCATAACGCCAGGAACAGGGCGCACTGCTTGAAACCAAAGCAATCTTTGAGGTTATCCATGGCGGTTTCTCTTTATTGTTATTTTTCGGATAGCGGGTTGCGCCGCGTTCTACGGATAAGCCCTTCAGACGTAGGTGGACGCCAATCCACCATCCACCGGCAGGTTGACGCCGTTGATCCAGCGCGACTCGTCGGCGCACAGGAAAGCGATCACCGCCGCCACCTCATCGGCATACGCCGGACGTTTCATGCGATGGGCATCGGCCTGGGTCCGGGCCTCGCCGAGCATGTTCACGAAATCGTCGAGGATGGGTGTAAAGACCGGGCCTGGCGCGACGCTGTTCATGCGCACCGAATGTTCCAGGAACCAGGGTTGGGCCTGGACGTAGGTCCAGACGATCAAGGCCTCCTTGAAATATTGGTAGCAGGTCGGGTCCGGTACGGGGTGTTCGGCCAGCCAGGCTTGGCCGGCGGCAAAACCGTCGATGCCTGCCAGCGCCTTGTGCTGCTCCAGGCGCAACGGCCACTCGGCTCCCAGGATCGAGGCGATATTGACGATACTGCCGCCTGCATTGATGCGTGGCAGCAACGCCTGGCTCAAGTGGCGCAACCCGAAGTAGTTGACCCGCGCCAGCAGTTGCGGGTTTGCGGTGCCCGGCACTCCGGCAATGTTGCACAGGCTGTCGAACCGCGCGGGTAGCTGCGGCAGCAGCCGGTCGATGTTCTCCGCGCTGCTCAGATCGCCCTGGACAAATCCGTCCAGGGTCATGTGCGGTGCCTTGAGGTCCACACCGATCACCTGGGCACCGTGGGCACGCAGCAGACTCGCCGTGGCGGCGCCGATGCCCGACGAGACGCCGGTCACCAACACAATCTTGTTGTCGAGTTTCATGTTGAGTCCTCTTATTATTTTTGTCCGCTCGCAGGGGCCTCAGCTCATGGGTCCCTGTAAAAACCTGCCTTTCAGAACGGGTAGATCGGCGCGGTATCCTTGACCGTCACCCACTGCCACTGGGTGTATTCATCCCAATCCGCCGGACCGCCGACGCTGCCGCCATTGCCCGAGGCGCCACGCCCGCCGAACGGGTTGATGCACTCGTCGGCGACGGTCTGGTCATTGATGTGCAACATGCCGCACTCAAGCCGCTCCCCCATGGCCATGGCCCTTCCCACCGACGGCGAAATAATTGCCGCCGACAGGCCGTATTCGGAGCGATTGGCCAGTTCGATGGCTTCCTCGTCACTGGCAAAACTGACGACGGTTGCCACGGGACCGAAGACCTCATCCTCGAAGGCACGCATGCCCGGCTTCACGCCGCTGAGTACAGTCGGCTGATAGAACAAACGGTCGTATTCACCGCCCGCTTCAAGGGTCGCGCCGGCGCGTACGCTGTCGCTGACGATCTCGTGCACCCGTTGCAATTGCCGCTGATTGATCAGTGGCCCGAGCGCCGCCTCCTCGCGGGCGGCGTTGCCCACGCTCAAGTCGCGGGCCTTCTCAACCAATTTGCGGGTCAGCGCCGGGGCGATAGACTCATGGGCGAGAATCAATCCGGTGGCCATGCAGATCTGCCCTTGGTGCAGCCACGCGCCCCAGGCAGCGTTCCGTGCAGCGAGGTCCAGGTCGGCGTCCTCAAGGACGATCAGCGGGTTCTTGCCGCCCAGTTCCAACGCGACCTTTTTCAGGTTTCGCCCCGCCACTTCAGCGACTTTGCGGCCGGCACCGGTCGATCCGGTGAAAGCAATCATCTTCACGTTGGGATCGCGGCACAGGGCTTCACCCGCGTCCGCCGCGCCTGGCAACACCTGCAACAGGCCCTTGGGCAAGCCCGCCACCTCGAACAGCCGGGCAATGAGAAAACCACCACTGACCGGAGTCTGCGGATCCGGCTTGAGCACTACCGCGTTACCCGCCGCCAGGGCCGGCGCCACGGAACGCATGGACAGCACCAGGGGGAAATTAAAGGGCGAGATCACCCCAATCACGCCGTGCGGCAGGCGCCGCGCATAAGACAAACGCCCCGCCGCGCTGGGCAGCACCACCCCGTGGGCCTGGGACAGCATGCCCGCCGCTTGATGCAGCAGCACGATCGCCTCGCGCACCTCATGCTGGCCCTTGAACAGCGCCGCACCGGTTTCACGGGCGACATACAACGCCAGTTCCGCGAAGGAGCGCTCGGCGACATCGGCCGCCTTGCGAAAGATGGCGGCCCGTTCCCGTGGACCGAGGGCGGCCCAGGCGGGCTGCGCCAGGGCCGCATCGCGACTGGCCTTGGCGATATCGGCGGCGTCGGCCGTGGCACTGCGCATCAACACCTCACCCGTGGCCGGCTCGATGATCGACCGCAACGGGCCCGAGGCAGGCACCCAATCCCCATTGAAGACACATTCGCACGCGGTCACCTGGGCTAGCAGGTGGTTTTCGGATGCAGACATTTAAAGCTCCCGGCTCGTTGTTGTTGTCATCGTTTGCCACGCCTTGCCGGCGCTGGCGCAAACGCCGTAGGAGTGGCTGAGCAAGCCGTGTGCCGGTTTCGCCCGGCGGCAAGCACAAACATGGTCCAAGGCTCTGGGTCAATGTTCTTCGACTGACCAGGCGCCTGTGCCGTTTTCGCCGGCCTGACCGCTGGCCGATCGCCACTTGTTCATTTGATAAAGTTATGCTTAATAACTATCTGACCAGGTGCTCATTTCGACTACCGCCATCAGGGGCAATAACAATGAATAATCCCCACTGTCCGCTGCCGGAGCGGTTTACGACCGAGCCTTTTCGTCCACGCGGCGACAGCAAGGAACTGAGCGACAGCAGCTCGCCCACCCCGGCGGAACTGACGAATTGCCTGTTTTTCTCTCCGGACGATGGGCGTATCTGGCTCAACGACCAGCGCATGTTGCTGCTGCACAGCTCATCCTTCGGCGCGTTGCGCCGGGAAATCATCGAACGCCAGGGGCTGGAACAGGCCCGGGGCATGCTCACCCGCACCGGCTATTGCTCCGGCGCCCGGGACGCGCGGCTGATTCGTGAACGCTGGCCCAACGCCGACGCCGCTGCGGTATTTCGCGCAGGCACGCACCTGCATACCCTCGAAGGCATGACCAAGGTCGAGCCGCTGCACTTCAAGTTCGATGCGGAATCGGGGTTCTACGAAGGGGAATTTCTCTGGCATCACTCCTGCGAAGCGGACGAGCATGTCGCCGCCTATGGCACCGGGCAGGATCCGGTGTGCTGGACCGAGCTGGGCTATGCGATCGGCTTCGTCAGCGGGTTGTTCGGGCAACTGGTGGTCTTTCGCGAAGTGGAATGCCGGGGCATGGGGCATGAGCGCTGCCGTGTCGTCGGCAAGACCGCCGAGCAATGGGGCGATATCGAGCGTGATTTGAGCTACCTCAATGCCTCACAGCCGCCGGCGGCCTTGCCTTCTAGCCCTAGGCCCAACCCTATGGCTGCCAGCGATGCGCTGCCTGACAGCGAACAACCGCTGATCGGCGCCAGCGCGGCATTCAACGCGGCGACACTGGCTTTGCAGCGGGTCGCCCTGACGCCGGCCACCGTACTGGTCACCGGCGAGTCTGGCGTGGGCAAGGAAATGTTCGCCCGCCAGTTGCATCAACTGAGCCGCCGCCGCGAAGGGCCTTTTATTGCACTCAATTGCGCAGCCATACCGGATAACCTGATCGAAGCCGAGCTGTTCGGCGTCGAGCGCGGCGCCTATACCGGTGCTACTCATTCACGTCCCGGCCGCTTCGAGCGGGCTCATGGCGGCACCCTGTTTCTCGACGAAATCACCTGCCTCAGCCTGGCCGGCCAAGGCAAGCTGCTACGCGCATTGCAGGAGCGGGAAATCGAGCGGGTCGGTGGCGGCCACGGCATCAAGGTCGATGTGCGAGTCGTCGCGGCCACCAACCTCGACCTGCGCAAAGCCGTGGCGCAAGGTGATTTTCGCGAAGACCTGTTCTACCGGCTCAACGTCTACCCCATCGCCCTTCCGCCCCTGCGCGAGCGCCGCGATGACATACCGCTGCTGATCAATGCCTTCCTCAGGCGGTTTTGCCTGGAATATGGCCGCACGTCGGTGGGCCTTACCATGCGCGCCTTGAAAGTCCTGCTGCGCTACGACTTCCCGGGCAATGTCAGAGAACTGCAAAACATCGTCGAACGGGGCTTGATCGCCAGCGAAGAAGGCCAGGCCATCGACTTGATGCACCTGTTTCGCGATGAACGACTGCCTGCCGATGCCTATTCCCTCGACGGCAATGGCGGACTCTCGCCATCGGCCGTGGCGCAAAGCGATGGAGCGTCCACCGCGCCGCTGCTGCTGTCCTTGAGCCAGGCCGATGCGGATTTCAGCATCGACGGCCTGGAGTCCCGGCTGATCAACGAAGCGTTGCAGCTCAGCAGCGGCAACCTCGCGGCAGCCGCCCGCTCGCTGGGGCTGAGCCGAGCGCAGTTTGCGTATCGGTTGAAAAAGCACCGGCACGATCTGACTGACTAGACAAAAAACCGTTTCTATTTGTATTACATAGATATTTTGCCTATCACGGCAGCGTTTTCTCTTGCATGGCAGGAACACTGTCCGTAGGCGAGCCGGCACTGAGGCTGCGGCGGTAGTCGCTGGGCGTCTGATTCATTTCGACGCGAAAATGCCGATTGAAGTTGGACAGGTTGTTGTAGCCGACTTCAAAACAGATGTCAGTCACCGCCATTTCGCTTTGGGACAACAACCGGCAGGCGCGCTGGACCCGGAGCTTGCGCATCAGGTCGATAAATCCATGCCCGGTGATGCGTTTGAAGAAGCGCGAGAACCCAGGTTCACTCATGCCCAGTTGCCGGGCGATCATCGACACGCGCAAGTCGCCGGTGAGTTCGGCATGCAGGTAGTCGAAGGCTTTCTGGATGCGTTCCGAGCTTCGCGCATCGAGGGCTGGCGCGTAGCAAGGGCTTGCCAGGCACGAGGCCTCGCTGTCGCTGGCGCGGCCAAGCGTGTCGAGCAGTTGGAGAAACAGCGCCAGTCGCGCCAGGCCCCGGGCCGGCCCGATCGCTTCGAGCAATTGCGCGGCACGTCGCGCGGTGCCGCCGCTAAAAGCCAGGCCACGTCGGGCCCGCTCGAACAATCGCTGCAAATCCCCCAGTTCCGGCAGCGTCCGGCGCAACGACAACAGCACGGCACCGTCGAACTGCAACACCACATCGCGCCCCGCCAGATGTTCGCCGGGGGCAACGTCGCCGATCCAGTCGTGGGGCAGGTCCGGTCCAACCATCGCCACATGACCGGGCCCGAATGAGCCCATGTAGTCACCGACCAGCAACCGGCCGCTGCCCTGCCGAATCAGGTGGATTTCAAACTCGGGATGATGGTTCCAACGCGCCAGCGAATAGGGATAGTCGTGCTCGTACCAGCGAAAACTGTGCTCGGGCTCGGGCAGGATGACTTCCAGCTCGGCGGGTCGATGGTCGTACAGGAGTGTTCGGTGATCAGGCATGTCGCGCCTCTTTATCGTGACTGCGGGCACCTTACGCCGAGCACGCGGCGGTTCGCCAGCCTTGGTGCCGGCCGCCCACCGGTACTTTTTTAACACGCGCCTGCCGTTCTCCACCGCGTTAAAAAAGTATCAGCTCGCCATCCTCCCTGCGTTTGTAAGCCTTCAGGGGCGCTGCTGTAATCGATTTTGCCCCCACAACAACAGGAATAGCCCCATGAAACGACTGGTAGGAAAAAGCGCCCTGGTGACCGGCGCTGCCCGCGGTATCGGCCGAACGTTCGCCGAGGCCTACATTCATGAAGGCGCGATGGTTGCCATTGCCGATATCGACCTCGAGCGTGCCCAAGCCACCGCCGCGGAACTGGGCGACAGGGCCTACGCGATCAGGATGGACGTGACTGACCAGGCTTCGATCGACAGCGCCATCGAGGCAATCGTGGCCCGTGCGGGCAAGCTGGATATCCTGATCAATAACGCGGCCTTGTTCGACCTGGCGCCCATTGTCGAAATCACGCGCCAAAGCTTCGAGCGGCTTTTTTCCATCAACGTCGCCGGCACCCTGTTCACCTTGCAGGCTGCCGCGCGGCAGATGATTGCCCAGGGCCATGGCGGCAAGATCATCAACATGGCGAGCCAGGCCGGCCGGCGTGGCGAGGCGTTGGTGGCGGTCTATTGTGCATCCAAGGCCGCCGTGATCAGCCTGACCCAGTCCGCCGGGCTGGATTTGATCAAGCATCGGATCAACGTCAACGCCATCGCACCCGGCGTGGTGGATGGCGAACACTGGGACGGCGTCGACGCGCTGTTCGCCCGTCACGAGAACCTGCCATTGGGGGAAAAGAAACGTCTCGTCGGACAACAGGTCCCGTATGGCCGGATGGGCACGGCGCAGGACCTGGTCGGCATGGCGATTTTCCTGGCCTCGGCGGAAAGCGAATACGTGGTGGCCCAGACTTATAATGTCGACGGAGGCAACTGGATGAGCTGACGCGCACGAAGTTTTATGGCCTTGAGACGACGAAAATGGACCTATTCGCTTGAAAATTGATCCGACTACTTGAGGATCATCCCAAACGGTACCAAACGGTGCCGTTGCACGGGATTTCAAGAGAGCGTGAATACCGTTGCCCCAGCGGGGCAAAAATTGCGCATCATAGGCGCCGTCCGCTCAAGGGAGATTTACATGCGTGCCATTTTTTCCGTCATGCGCCTTGCCGCGCTGTCGCTGGGGCTGGCTTTTGCCGCCAGCGCCGCAGCCACCGAAGAGACGCAACTGGTCGAGTCCATCAATCTCTACCGCAGCCAGTCCCAAAGCTGCGCCGGCCAGGCGTCCCTGGAATTGCCTCCGCTGGCGATGGATTCGCGGTTGATCCTGTCGGCCAATGGCATCGGCGATCTGCAACAGGCCTTGGCGCGGGCGGCTTATCCGATGGTCAATGTGCAAGCCATCAGCCTCTCCGGGCCTCGCGACGCCCAGGCCGCGATGAAAGCCGTACAAGAAAGCTTCTGCCAGGTCGTGCTGGACCCGCAGTTTGTCGACATCGGTGTCAGCCGCCTGGACCGGGAATGGCGCATTGTGCTCGCCCGCCCACTGTTGTCCGCGCGCCTCGGTGACTGGCAGGCCGAAGGCCAGAAACTGCTCAAGCTGATCAACAGCGCCCGTGCGCAGCCGCGCCGCTGCGGCACCGAAGCCTTCACCGCCACGACGCCACTGGCCTGGAACGCCACCCTGGCCCTGGCCGCTGTCAATCACACCCGCGCCATGGCCAATAACAACTTCTTCGACCACAGGGACCGTGACGGACGCATGCCGGGCGACCGCGCTGAACTGGCGGGCTATCTCGGACAGGCCATTGGCGAAAACATCGCCGCCGGGCAGGACACGGCGCTGAAGGTGGTGGACGGCTGGCTGGCGAGCCCGGGCCACTGCGCCAACCTGATGAATCCGCAATTTCGCGAACTGGGGGCTGGGTATGCGGTGGACCCGAAGAGCGATGCGGGGATTTATTGGACAGCGATGTTTGGCACCCAGTGACGGTGCTGGTTGGACTTGCGAAGGCCGCGCATTGGCCCTCATTCTTGGCGCAATACCCGTCGCACATGCCCCATGAACTGGCTTAACGACGGCGACGGGGCCACTGGCTTGCGCTGCAGCAAGCCAATCGAGCGTTTTGCAGGTTGGTCGATGGCGGTGACCGCACACTGCTCACCGATGTTGAACACCGCCGTGCAACTGGCCGGCAACAAGGAAAACCCCAGCCCCTCGCGGACCAGCGCCGTGGCGGTGCTCATGTGCGCCACTTCCCAGGCTGGCGCAGGCTCAACATTTAAATAGCGCAACGCCGCATCAGCCAACGGCCGGATGCTGGTGTCCGGCGTCAGGGCGATATAGGGCTGCTGTTTCCAGTCGCCGTGATGATCCTTGTGGCTGAGCAGGACCAGGTTGTCGTCCAGCAGGCGCTCGAAGCTCAGGCCAGACAAGTCGTCCGGCAACGAACTGATGCCGGCGTCCACCTCGCCGCCCTGCACCCACCCCATGATTTCCCCGGCGCGCCCATCCAGCAGATGCACATTCACGCCTGGGTGCTCACGCTGGAACGAGGCGATAACCACTGGCAGGAATGACGCGGCAGCTGTCGGCAGCGCCGCCAGCCGGAGCGTGCCACGGCTCAAACTGAGGGTGTCGCGGGCATCGCGAACGGCGTCGTCCATGTCCCGCAGCATGCGCCGGGCCTGGGGCAGGAAGTGCTCGCCGGCGGGCGTCAACTCGACGCTGCGGGTGTTACGCGCGAGCAACTGCAAACCCATGCTCTCTTCCAGTTTGCGGATGCTGTAGCTCAGCGCCGGTTGGGACAGGTGCAGTTGTTCGGCCGTGCGGGTAAAACTGGAGGTTTCAGCGATCAGGATGAAGGCGCGAAGCTGGCGGAAGGAGACGTTCATGGCCCGCTCATAAAATTATTGGATCAATTGATTCTACCTTTAAAATTCACAGAACAATCCAGCGTCTCCACTATAGGGCAACCCTTCAGTGGAAAACGGACATGACAAAAACAATTCTCGTCGGGTGTGGCGCCGGTTTCGCCAATGACCGGCCTGACGCCGCCCTGCGCCTGGCCCAGGACCTGGCACAACGCAGCGGCCAACGCTACATCATGCTGGAGCTGTTGGCGGAACGGACCCTGGCCGAGGCGCAATTGCGCAAGCGTCTCGACCCACAGGCCGGTTATTCCGCCCGATTGTTCGATTTTCTCGAGCCCATGCTGGACCTGTGCATCGAAGCCGGCATCCCGATCATCACCAACGGCGGCGCCGCCAATCCGAGGGCTGCCGCCCAGCGATTGCGCCACGCCCTGGCGGGTCGTTTCCCTGGGCTGAAGATCGCTTGCGTGCTGGGTGACGACCTCTTGGACGAAACACCTGCGCGCTACGCACGATGGCTGTCGTCCGATCCACAGGAACAGCCGGTATCCGTAAACGTCTACACCGGCGCCGACGGTATCGTCCAGGCGTTGACCGACGGTGCCGGCATCGTCCTGTGCGGCCGTGTCGCCGACCCCTCGCTGGCCGTCGGTGCGATTCGCCATGGGCTGGGTTGGAAAGCCGATGATTGGCAGAAAATCGCGGTAGCGACGGCGGCTGGACACTTGCTGGAGTGCTGTACCCAGGTCACCGGTGGCTATTTTGCCCACCCCGGCATGAAAGACATTCCAGACCCGGCCAATCTCGGCTGTCCGATTGCCGAGATCCACGAGGACGGCCGCTTGATCATCGGCAAGAGCCGCCACAGCGGAGGCCGGGTCAGCGAGCAAACCGTGAAGGAACAGCTTCTTTACGAAGTACACGATCCTCGACGCTACCTGACGCCCGACGTTGTACTGGATCTGGGCGAAGCGCGCGTGCAGGACTTGGGCGAAGACCGCGTCGAGATCAGCGGCCTGCTAGGCCATCCACACCCCGATACGCTCAAGGGCTTGGCGGGTGTACGCGGCCTCTGGTTTGGCGAAGCGGAAATATCCTATGCCGGCCCCGGCGCCTTGGCGCGGGCGGCACTGGCGCGAGAAATCCTGCTGGAACGTTTCGACCGATTGGCGCCAGGGGTGCAGCCTTGGATCGACCTTTCCGGCGTCGCCAGTCTGTTCAACGACCAAGGCGGTCGCTACCTGAAACAGCAATTGGCCAAGGCACCGGCCCTTGAAGACGTACGCGTGCGCATCGGCCTGACCCACACCGACCGACCGCTGGTAGAAGCGCTGTTGGCCGAGGTGGAATCGCTCTACACCAACGGTCCGGCAGGTGGCGGTGGTGTGCGCCGACACCTCGTCGAGGCCGTCACTACGCGAAGTTTCCTGTTGCCACGCGATGAAATCCACACAACCCTGGAGTGGTACTGATGAGCCTCGTCACCCTCGCCGATTTCGCTCACGCCCGTGCCGGCGACAAGGGCAACATTCTCAGCATTGCGGTATTTCCGCACGACGCGGCCCACTACGCCTGGATGCTACAGGCGCTGACCTGCGACCGGGTCGCCGAGCAATTCGCCACGCGAAGCCCCTCCAAGGTGCACCGCTATGAACTGCCGAACCTGAACGCGCTGAATTTCGTCCTCGAGGATGCCCTGGAGGGCGGCGTGAACCGCAGTTGCGGGCTGGACCGCCACGGCAAGAGCCTGAGTTACCTGCTATTGGCCTTGCGCCTGCCAGGTCCGCGGGACTGACCGATCCATCGCCCCAAAGTCACCGACAACAATAAAAAGAGAGGCTGCAACATGATTACAACCCTGGGTTTCCTGATGATGTTGGCCATCATCGGACTGATATTGCTGCGCAGGATCAGCCCGGTGGTGGCGTTCACCACCCTCCCCGTGGTCGTTTGCCTGCTCGCCGGCTTCAATCCTGGTCAGATCGGCGAGTTCATCAAGGCCGGCCTGATCACGGTTGCCCCGACCGCCGCGCTGTTTCTGTTTGCCATCCTGTTCTTTGGCATCATGCGTGACCGAGGGCTGTTCGATCCTCTGGTCAACCTGCTGATCCGCAGCACGGGCGGCAAGCCGCTGGCCGTGGCGGTGGTGACGGTACTGGTCACATCGGTGGTGCACCTCGACGGCGTCGGCGCCGCCACGTTCCTGCTGACCATCCCAGCGTTGCTGCCCTTGTACAAACGCCTGAACATGAGCCCGGCCATGCTGCTGTGCCTGGTCGGCACCACGGCTGGCGTCATCAACATGGTGCCTTGGGGCGGCACGACCGCCCGCGCCGCCGCAGTGTCTGGCCTGGACGCCACCGAGCTGTGGCTGGGCTTGCTGCCAGTGCAGATGGTGGGCCTGGTGTGCATGCTCGGAGTGGCGACGATCCTGGGCCTGCGCGCCCAACGTCGCCAACCGATGTCGCTGGGCGCCGCCGCGACGTGTGACATGGACGATCTGCAAACCCAAAACCGCGAATTCAGCCTCTCCCCCCGGGAGCTGCGCTATTGGCTGAACGTCGGGCTCACCGCGGCGATCCTGGTGTGCCTGTTCACGGGCATTTTCCCCTTGTACGCCTGTTTCATGGTGGGACTGGGCATTGCCCTGCCGCTGAACTTCCCCTCACTGGACGCCCAGGCCGAGCGCCTCAAGGCCCACGCGTCCGATGCGTTGCAAATGGTCCTGGTGATGATGGCTGCCGCCGTCCTGCTGGGCGTGCTCTCCGGCGCGAAGATGTCCGATGGCATGGCGTTGGCGCTGATCGATATCCTGCCCGCGGGTTCTGCCCAATACCTGCATGTGATCGTCGGTTTCTTCGGCGTGCCCCTGGGCATGATCTTTTCACCGGACGCCTATTACTTCGCGCTCCTGCCGGTGATCAAGGATGTGGCCGCCGCGGCCGGCGTTCCCCTTGAAGCCGTCGCCCGGGCCATGTTGATCGGTGAAAACACCGGATTCTCCATCAGCCCCGTAGTGCCCAGCGTTTACCTGGCACTTGCGCTGTCCGGCGTGGAACTGCGCAAGCACATGGCCTATACGTTTTTCTGGGCCTGGGGCGTCAGTCTGGTGATGCTCGCTTTCGCCGTGGCAACGGGCGCGGTACAAGTCTGAGCGTCAAGGGTGGGCCTGGAAGATCAACGACCGATGCACCCCCGAGCCCGCCCTCACCCCATCGCCAACGGCCAGCGCGACCGAGCCAAACGGCATCGCCGCGTCGCCGCAGGCGAATACCCCGGGAACGCTGGTTTCACGAGTCATCGGGTCGGCCTGGATGAACGCGCCGAGCGGGCCCTCTTCAAAGTTGCAACCCAGGGAGCTGGCGAGTGAACTGGCAACGCGGGTATGCGGCAAGACAAAAAGTCCGTCAACGGCGATCACTCGCCCGTCCACCAACACCACGTTGGCCCGTTCGCCTTCAATACGTTCGACGCGTTCCGGCACCAGGGCTACGCCACGTTGCGCCAGGCTTTGCTGTTGCTCAAGGTCGGGCTCGAACACGCCATTGGTGAAAAAAGTGGTCGGGCCCCAGTCGGGCAGCATCAACGCATGGTGCAGCGACATCGGCGACGTCGCCAGCACGCCAATCGGCCCTTGCTCCAATTCATAGCCGTGGCAATACGGGCAATGAAAAACACTTTTCCCCCAGCGCTCCGTCAGCCCTGGCACATCGGGCAACTCATCGATCACGCCGGTGGCCAGCAGCAGGCGTTTGGCACGGTAGCGTTGTCCGCGGGCCGTCTCGACGACGAAGCCGTCCGCGTCGCGGGTGGCGTGGATCGCGCTATCCGATAGCCATTCCACGGTTCGGTAAGCCATGAGTTGAGCGCGGGCGTCATTGGCAATGTCACCTGGGGCACGACCGTCCTGCCCGAGAAAACCATGGGAAGTCGCGGCAAACCGGTTACGACGCTGGCCTGCGTCGATCACCAGCACCTTTTGGCGGGCACGGGCCAATTGCAGACCTGCGGACAATCCAGCGTAACTGCCGCCAGCGATGATGATGTCGTGTTCCATGGGGCGATCTCCATGTTGGAAGGCGTGGGGCTTTCTCGAAACATCGTAAGTTTCTTGAAAAGCACCTGTCAACAGTCTCGTAACTTTTGCAATTACAGGCGATACTCGACGCAGAGTCACCTTCGGACCCGCCCATGAGAAACGACACCCGCCTATCGCGCATGCTGCACGTCTTGATTCATATGGATCGCCACCAGCAATCGGCCACGTCAGATACCCTCGCCCAGATGTTGGGCACCAACCCGGTAGTGGTGCGCCGAACCATGGCGTTGCTCAAGGAACAGGGTTACGTCACTTCGGAAAAAGGCCATCGGGGTGGCTGGAGCCTGGCTAAACCGTTGGCGCAGATGACGCTGCTGGACATTCATCAGGCGTTGGGCAGCACGTCGATCTTTGCCATCGGCCTGTCCACTGATCATCCGCAATGCCTGGTGGAACAGGCGGTGAATGCGGCGCTGACGGATGCGTTCGATGAGGCCCAGGCGTTGTTGCTCAAGCGTTTGGGGAGCATTACGTTGGCGCAACTGGCGGAGGATTTTGATGTGCGGTTTCGGGGTGAGCCCAAGGCCGAGCGTCACACATAAAAACGCCGCTCAATGAGCGGCGTTTTTTTACCTGACCAGACAGCGTCCGGTTTACAGCGCCATGTCGGCCGCTGGATTGGCTTCCCGAGCTGCAGCCGGTTGTGCCGGCGCTACAGCGGTCCCAGCCTTGCCGACGGCCGGTGGCGGATCCAGTTGCAGCACTTCACTGGTATAGGCCCATTCCTGCGCAACACGCTCAGGGCTTTCGTTCAGCTTGGTGCCGTAGCTCGGTACGATCTGGCGCAGTTTTTCCTGCCAGGCCGGGGTGGCTACCTTGTCCTTGAAGACTTTCTCAAGCACGGTCAGCATGATCGGCGCGGCAGTCGAAGCACCTGGCGAGGCGCCCAGCAGACCGGCAATGCTGCCGTCCTGGGAAGCGACGACTTCGGTGCCGAGTTTCAGCACGCCGCCCTTCTCTTCGTCACGCTTGATGATCTGCACACGCTGGCCGGCTTGCCACAGGCGCCAGTCTTCCTGCTTGGCGTCCGGGAAGTATTCCTTCAGAGCGTTGAAGCGGTCTTCGTCCGACAGCATCAGTTGACCGGCGAGGTATTCCACCAGCGGGTACTGTTCGATACCGACCTTGGTCATCGGCCACACGTTGTGGGTCGTGGTGCTGGTCAGCAGGTCAAAGTACGAACCGTTCTTCAGGAACTTGGTGGAGAACGTGGCGAACGGGCCAAACAGGATCACGCGCTTGCCGTCGAGCACGCGAGTGTCCAGGTGTGGAACCGACATCGGCGGTGCGCCCACCGAAGCCTTGCCGTAGGCCTTGGCCAGGTGCAGTTGGGCGATGGTCGGGTTTTCGGTCACGAGGAACGAACCACCCACCGGGAAACCTGCGTATTCACGGGCTTCCGGAATGTCGGACTTCTGCAGCAGGTGCAAGGCACCGCCACCGGCGCCGATGAACACGAACTTGGCGTCGGTCTCGGTTTCGGTACCGTCTTTGAGGTTCTTGTACGAAACGCGCCAGGTGCCGTCTTCGTTGCGGGTGATGTCTTCCACTTCGCTGGACAGCTTGAGGGAGAAGTTCGGCTTGGACTGCAGGTAAGCTGCGAACTGACGAGTGATCTCGCCGAAGTTCACGTCGGTACCCAGCGAGCTCCAGGTCGCCGCGACTTTCTGGCTCGGGTCACGCCCTTGCATCATCAGCGGAACCCACTTGCTGATCTGCGCCGGGTCCTCGGAGTACTGCATGCCGGCGAACAGCGGGCTGGCCTGGAGTGCGTCGTAGCGCTTCTTCAGGAACGCGATATTGTCGTCGCCCCACAGGAAACTCATGTGCGGCGTGGAGTTGATGAACGAGCGCGGGTTCTTCAGCACACCGTTCTTGACCTGCCAGGACCAGAACTGACGGGAAATCTGGAAGGCTTCGTTGATTTCGATGGCCTTGGAGATATCCACCTTGCCGTCTTTTTCCGGCGTGTAGTTCAGCTCGGCCAGCGCAGAGTGACCGGTACCGGCGTTGTTCCAGCCATTGGAGCTTTCTTCGGCAACACCGTCCAGGCGCTCGACCATTTCCATGGTCCAGCCCGGCTCCAGCTCATTGAGCCAGATACCGAGGGTCGAACTCATGATGCCGCCACCAATGAGCAAGACATCCACTTTTTTCGGCTCGGCGGCGTGCGTGGTCGCAAGACCCATCGCCATCGCCAGGCCCAAGAGCGCCGTGTGTGTTTTCTTCAACATTTGTGTATCCCTAGGATGGAACGCCATTCCGTCCTCCAATTCCGTTCAAGCATGAACCGCACCCCATTCCGGCTTTGCCGACGGGCGGGTATCGAGTGGACTGGAGGATGGACCTACAGGGCCGAGCATATCGGCCTCACATTTATGTCTCTCCGGCGCTGACTTCTTGTAGGTCTTGGCTTCAGCTGGGTGAGGGACACTGCAAAACGGTCTGGAGCGGGCCCGGCGTGACCGTGCCCGATTGTCGCAGCGGGGGGAGTTTACAGAATGAACTAAACAGACCGAAGCGTATTTTTTCATTCCAGGCGAAAACGCCGACAAATGAACCTTGTGGGGGCTGTGTGAAACTTGGCTAGCCGAGCAACTGGCTCAACACCGCTCGCAACTTGCCAGGCTTCACCGGTTTGTTCAGCAGCGGCGCGTTCAGCTTGCGCAACGCCCGGCGGCATTGGTCGCTGCGGTCGGCAGTGATGATCACGGCGGGAATCGCCTGTTGGAAATGCTCGCGTAGATGCCTGACCACTTCGCAGCCGACCACACCATGGTCAAGGTGGAAATCCGCCAGGACCAGTTCCGGGGCACGGCCTTGCAGGACGTCGAGGGCGGCCGCTTCGTCGGTGGCGGTCAGCACCTCGCAGCCCCACTGCTCCAGCAGCGCCGCCATGCTCTGCAGGATGCTCACTTCGTTGTCGATCACCAGCAGCCGTCGCCCCGGCAGCGGATTGCCGGTCACTGCCTGCACCGGAACCTGGGACATGGGCAGTGGCCGTTCGGCGGACAGCGGCACCTCGATGCTGAACACCGAACCGCGTCCCGGTCGCGAGCGCACCTGCACCCGATAGCCGAGGATATGGGCGATGCGCTCAACGATTGCCAACCCCAGGCCCACGCCCTTGCGATCCGCCGCCCGGCCGACGTCCAGCTGGTTGAACTCCAGGAAAATCGACTCCAGGCTATCGGCAGCAATGCCGCGTCCCGTGTCCCAGACTTCCAGGCGCAACCGCCCTCCCCGACGCCGGGCCGCCAGCAGGATGCCGCCCTGGTCGGTGTAGCGACAGGCATTGCTGAGCAGGTTGCGCAGGATCCGGGTGAGCAATCGCAGATCTGTCAGTACCGCGTCATCGGCAAACCGCACGCGCAAGTCCAGGCCCGCGGCACCGGCCACTGACTGGAATTCGGACACCAGCGGCGCCAATAGCTCATCCACCCGATAAGGTGCCAGGTCCGGCCTGACAGCGGCTTGATCCAGGCGCGAGATGTCCAAGAGATCGGTGAGTAAATCTTCGGCGCCTTCGAGTGCCTGGTGAGTCCGCTCCACAAGCACATGCTCTGAGCTGGGCAGCTGCCGCTCGCGCAAGGTCGCGATCAGCAGGCGTGCGGCGTTCAGCGGTTGCAACAGGTCATGGCTGGCGGCGGCCAGGTATTTGTCCTTGCTGCGGTTGGCGGCCTGGGCGGCGTCACGGGCATCGCGCAACTGTTGTTCGATCAACTCGCGCTGGGCGATCTGCTGTTGCAGGTTGTGGTTGGCTTCCAGCAGCGCATCGGTGCGTTCGGCCACCCGCTGCTCCAGTTGATCGTTGAGCTGTTGCAGGTGCTGTCGGGCCTGCTCCAGTTCATCGAGGCGCGCCGCCAACTCCGGGTAATGGCTCTTGCGTGTCGAGTGATTGCCCAACCCCAGCAAGCCGGCCAGGGCTTTTTGTTGCTCCTCAGAGGGCTTCGCCATAGACGACCTCGACATCCCGCTGGCTCGACTCCCGAGGGTTGGTAAGAATGCACGGGTCGTGCATCGCGTGTTGCGACAGGAACGGAATATCCGAGGTGCTGACGCCATGCAGCCCGAGGGTTTCGTGGAAACCGATGGTGCGCTTGAGAGCGATCAGGTGTTCCACCAGCCGGGTGCGGATCTGCCGATGGTTGAGCCCACGGCAATCGATGCCCAGGGTCTCGGCGATGACTTTGAAGCGATCGGGCGCCGAAGTGTAGTTGAACGCCACCACATGCTCCACCAGCACCGCGTTGCACAAGCCATGGGGCAGGTCGAGGAAGCCGCCCAAGCTGTGGGACATCGCATGCACCGCGCCAAGGATCGCGTTGGAGAATGCCAACCCGGCCTGCATGCTGCCGAGCATGATCTTTTCCCGCAACGCGACGTCCGCCGGGTTGGCGATCATCTGCACCAGGTTGTTGTTGATCAGGCGCATCGCCTCCAGCGCATGGGGATCGGTCAACGGCCCGTGGCCGGTGGAGACGAACGCCTCGATCGCATGCACCAGCGCGTCGATGCCGGTACAGGCGGATAGGAACGGGTCCATGCTCAGGGTGGTTTCCGGGTCGATCAACGACACGTCCGGCACCGCAGCCTTGCTGACGATGGAGAACTTCATGCGCTCTTGCTGGTTCGAGATGATGACAAACTGGGAGACGTCCGCCGACGTGCCAGCGGTAGTGGGAATCAGGATCAACGGCGGGCTGGGTACTTTCAGCGTGTCCACGCCTTCGAACTCAAGAATGCTGCGACCATGGGCGACCACGATCCCGATCGCCTTGCCGCAATCCATGGGGCTACCGCCACCGACGGCGACGATCACGTCGCAATGGTTCTCGCGGTAGGTCTCGGCACCGAGCATGACTTCCTCGACCCGCGGGTTGGGCGACACGTCGCTGTAGACGCAGTAATCGATGCCTTGGGCTTGCAGGCTGGCTTCGACATCGCCGACCCAACCGGCGGCGATGACCCCGGGATCGGTCACCACCAGCACCTTGCGGGCGCCGAAGGTCTTGGCGTAATTGCCAACATTGTGCCGACAGCCGGCACCGAACATGATTTCAGGGGAGACGAACTTGCGCAGCGGACTAAGGCTCATTTTTCCAGGGGGGCTCATCGGTAAGCCTGTTGTTATTGTCGTGGGATACGTTGAGCCTAAAGCATCCCGCCGTGAATGCAATCCGACCAATGGGTAGCCCGGCCCGAACGCATCAGGCCGGGCCGGCACTCATCGATTGGCGAAGTACATCGTCACTTCAAAGCCGATACGCAGGTCGGTGTACGCGGGTTTAGTCCACATGGGTCTTTCCTCTTCTTGTACCGGGCGATTCCGGCAGGTTCATTAATGCACGGGTCGATCAGGACCCGAATGCTACTTTCGAAGCGGTGGGTGGGGTGCGTTGGTACTACTGGAGCAGCGAGCACTTGTGGCGAGGGAGCTTGCTCCCTCGCCACAGGAGTCACTCGGTGAATGCTTCGGGGGTCAGAAGAACCCCAACGGATTCACGTCATAGCTCACCAGCAGATTCTTGGTCTGCTGGTAATGATCGAGCATCATCTTGTGCGTCTCGCGACCGACGCCGGACTTCTTGTAGCCACCGAACGCAGCGTGGGCCGGGTACAGGTGGTAGCAGTTGGTCCACACGCGACCGGCCTTGATCGCCCGGCCCATGCGGTAGGCGCGGTTGATGTCGCGGGTCCAGAGGCCGGCACCAAGGCCGAACTCGGTGTCGTTGGCGATCGCCAGGGCTTCGGCTTCGTCCTTGAAGGTGGTCACGCCTACCACCGGCCCAAAGATTTCTTCCTGGAACACGCGCATCTTGTTGTGGCCCTTGAGCAGGGTTGGCTGGATGTAATAGCCGCTCGACAGATCCCCTTCCAGGCGCTCCGCCGCACCGCCGGTGAGCAGCTCGGCGCCCTCTTCCCGGGCGATGTCCAGGTACGAAAGAATCTTGTCGTACTGCTGCTGGGACGCCTGGGCGCCAACCATGGTCTCGGTGTCCAGTGGATTGCCGCGCTTGATCTTGGCGATCTTCTTCATGACTTCGGCCATGAACGGCGCGTAGATCGATTCCTGGACCAAGGCACGGGATGGGCAGGTGCAGACTTCGCCCTGGTTGAAAAACGCGAGCACCAGGCCCTCGGCGGCCTTTTCGATGAATGCCGGCTCGGCTTGCATGATGTCTTCGAAGAAGATGTTCGGCGACTTGCCGCCCAGTTCCACGGTGGACGGGATGATGTTCTCGGCGGCGCATTTCATGATGTGCGAGCCCACCGGGGTCGAGCCGGTGAAGGCGATCTTGGCGATGCGTTTGCTGGTGGCCAGGGCTTCACCGGCCTCGCGGCCAAAGCCGTGGACGATGTTCAACACGCCGGCTGGCAGCAGATCGGCGATCAGCTCGATGAATACCGTGATCGACAGCGGCGTCTGTTCCGCCGGCTTGAGCACGATGCAGTTGCCGGCGGCCAGGGCCGGGGCCAGTTTCCAGGCGGCCATCAGCAGCGGGAAGTTCCACGGGATGATCTGGCCGACCACGCCCAGCGGCTCGTGGAAATGGTAGGCCGTGGTCAACTCGTTGATCTCGGCAGCCCCGCCCTCTTGCGCGCGGATGCAGCCGGCGAAGTAGCGGAAATGGTCGGCTGACAGCGGCACGTCGGCGTTCAGGGTTTCGCGCACGGCCTTGCCGTTGTCCCAGGTCTCGCTGACCGCGAGGATTTCCAGGTTCTGTTCGATGCGGTCGGCGATTTTCAGCAACACCAGGGAACGGTCCTGCACCGACGTCTTGCCCCACGCATCGGCGGCGGCATGGGCCGCGTCCAGGGCCTTGTCGATGTCGGCGGCGCTGGAGCGCGGGAATTCGCCGATGACTTCGCCATTGACCGGCGACGTGTTGGTGAAGTATTCGCCGTTGACCGGCGCGACGAACTCGCCGCCAATGAAATTGCCATAGCGCGGCTTGAAGGAAACGACGGCGCCTGGGGTTCCGGGTTGTGCGTAGATCATGATGGGCCTCTGCCTGGTCGATGCCTGTCGCGGGACAGGCGATAGGCCGATGGTAGAGAGCCCCGTGCGGTGGACGAATGCGTCATTGGCAGGGGGCTCTCTCGTTATTTGGTCGTAGGTTTCAAGCGATAGGCGCAAGTTCAAGGCCAGCGCAGGCCCTTGTGGCGAGGGAGGTTTCAGCGCTTGGCCACAAGCTCCTTCGGCAACTTGAAGGTCCAGAGCATGCCGCCCTGGTTGAAGTCCTTCACGCGCTTGGCCACCTCACCGCCCCACAGCGGCACCGCACCGCCCCAGCCGGACACCACCGAGACGTACTGCTCGCCGTCCATTTCCCAGGTAATCGGCGAGCCGAGCACGCCGGAGCCAGTCTGGAATTCCCAGACCTTTTCCCCGGTCTTGGCGTTGAACGCCTGCAGGAACCCTTCAGGCGTACCGGTGAATACCAGGTTGCCCTTGGTGGTCAGCACCCCGCCCCACAGCGGCGCGAAGTTCTTGTGGCGCCAGACTTCCTTGCCGGTCTTGGGGTCGATGGCCCGCAGCACGCCGATGTAGTCCTCGTTCAACGGCTTGATGGTGAACCCGGCGCCGAGGAACGCCGCACCTTTCTTGTAGGCGATGCCTTCGTTCCAGATGTCCATGCCCCACTCGTTCGACGGCACGTAGAACAGGCCGGTGTCCTGGTTGTAGGCCATCGGCATCCAGTTCTTCGCACCGAGGAACGCCGGGGCGACGAATACCGAGCTGCCCTTGGCTTCGCTGCCCGGCGCCCCCGGACGGCTGGAGTCGACATAGATTGGCCGCCCGTCCTTGTCCAGGCCGCTGGCCCAAGTGATCTTGTCGACGAATGGGAAGCCGCGGATGAACTTGCCGTTGGTGCGGTCGAGCACGTAGAAAAAGCCGTTACGGTCGGCGGTCGCTGCGGCCTTGATGTCCTTGCCGCCTTCCTTGTAGTTGAACGAGATCAGCTCGTTGACACCGTCATAATCCCAACCGTCGTGGGGCGTGCTCTGGAAGTGCCACTTGATCGTGCCGTCGTCCGGGTTCAGGGCCAGGCGCGACGAGGAGTAGAGGTTGTCGCCAGGACGCAGGTGGGAGTTCCACGGGGCGGGGTTGCCGGTGCCGAACAGCAGCAGGTTGGTTTCCGGGTCATAGTAGCCGCCCAGCCAAGGCGCCGCGCCGCCGGTTTTCCAGAGGTCACCCGGCCAGGTCTTGCCGGCTTCGCCGCCGGAAATGCCGTTCTCCACCGCCTTGCCGTCCTTGTAGACGTAGCCCATGTGGCCTTCCACGGTTGGCCGGGTCCACAGCAACGCGCCATTTTTTGGATCGAACGCGCTGATCTGGCCGACCACGCCAAACTCGCCCCCGGCCACCCCGGTAATGAGCTTGCCATTCACGACCATGGGCGCGGCACTGATGGAGTAGCCTTCCTTGTGGTCGGCGACTTTCTTGCTCCACACCACTTTGCCGGTGTCCTTGTTCAACGCCACCAGCTTGGCGTCGAGGGTGCCGAAGAACACCAGGTCGCCATACAAGGCCACGCCCCGGTTGATCACGTCGCAGCAAGGGCGAATGTCGTCGGGCAGTCGCGCATCGTACTGCCAGAGTTTCTTGCCGGTGCGTGCGTCCACCGCGAACACTCGCGAATAGGACCCGGTGAGGTACATCACCCCGTCCTTGATCATCGGCTGCGCCTGCTGGCCGCGCTGCTTCTCACCGCCGAAGGAAAACGCCCAGACCGGTCGCAGGTCCTTGACGTTATCGACATTGAGGGCATCGAGCGGGCTGTAGCGCTGGCCCTGCACGCCCAGGCCGTTGGTCACGATCTGTTGCGGATTCTTCGGGTCTTGGAGAATTTCCTGATCGGTCACGGCGGCCAAGGCCGAACCGGACAGCAGCATGGCACTGAGCAGCAGGTTCACGACGAAGGGCTGGCGACGTGCGGGATGAATCATGGCGGCTACCTCTGCGGTTATTGTTATACCCGGGAAATTTTCCCGGTCTGCCACAGATTCTTGGGCCAGGGGCCGCCGCCAACAATTGCCCGCAGTGTTGAGTTTTCTAGTTCCTTGGTACATGCGGGCGCCGTTGCGTGCAAACAAACCGGTCCCACCCACGAAATGCCCTCCTGATCCAACTCTGCGTTGAGGCCCATTATTTTATGAAAAAATCCCGCAAAACGCGGGCAAACTCTTTGGGGGATTCATCAGCGGGCCAATGGCCTGCTCTCTCGATCACGGTTTCGCTCACGTTCTCTGCCAATGCCTTGAGGTGTTCGGCAGTCTTTTCCGCAAAACCCCAACGGCCACCTATGCCCATGACGGGCATCATCAGCTTGCCAAGCCGGGCGGTCTCGGCGTGGTCATCCATGTCCTGCCAAACTGCCGCGTAGTAATTGAGGCCCGCTCGCAGTGCGCCTGGTTTAATGATCTGCCGGACATATTCCTCGAAATCATCGCCACTCACGCCCTCAGGGTTGGCGGACATCTTCCAGAAGAACCAGGACAGTAACTCGCGCTCTTTTCCGCGAATGAAAAGTTCCGCAACATCGGGCTGGGTAAAGAAACTGAGTTGCCAGCTACTGGAGACGTCCCAATCTCGAGATGGCGTCAGCTTGGCTTCGTAGCCGAAACCCGGCAGCGCATATTCGGCGAGGGCGAGCCTTCGTACATCGCTCGGGTGCGCGCCGGCGTATTGGTAAGCGACACCGACACCGTGATCGTAACCAACAAGGAAGATCGGTCCTGGGTTGAGCTTTTCGAGGAAAGCGCGCAGATCGCGCGCCATGGTTCGCTTATCGTAACCCCCAGCAGTAATCGAAGACCCTCCGGCCCCACGCATATCAGGGGCAATCAGGAGGTACTGATCAGCGAGTTCCGCCATGACCCGATTCCACATCAGCGAATGCTGCGGCCAGCCGTGGAGAAGCACGATCGGTTCTCCCTGGCCTGTGAACCGATAATGCATCTCCATGCCGTTGGCGCGAATTTTGTCGTGTTGGATTGCTGCGCTATTCATCTCATTGACGCTCCAGAGCCAGCCTTGTATCGAGGGTGCTCTGCGGTCTGAACATCTTTAACACCGCGACATCAGCTATTTTTCAGGCACTACACCTCTGCTGTGTCCGTCGTAGCACTGTAGTCCCTGTCGAGTGTTTTTTCACTTTCAGTTACCACGACTTACCGGGGACTATTGAGGCTTGGCATCCACCCGCCTCATCCCCATCCGCTCATAACGCGGATAAAGATGACTGACACTGCGAATCAACTCATACCGGCTCAAGCTGATCCCGGCGAAGCGCTCGGGGATGGGGCTGCGGATCATCTCGGCCATGTCGTCGCCGCGGGCGGCGCCGTCGCGCATCAGTTGGTCGAGCCAACCCAGGTAGTCGCGCATTTGCAGGAACGGCCGGGCGTCGGTCGCGACCGGGCCGTGGCCGGGGACGATTTGCTTCCAGGGCAGCGCCTGGAGGGTGTCCAAGTCCTTGAGCCAGACCTCCAGACCAGGGCTGTTCGGGGTCGTCAGGGCGCGTTCATAAAACACCAGGTCGCCGGCAAACAGCACGCCGGTGGTTTCGTCCAAGATCGCCAGGTCCGCGCCGGTATGGCCGGCCAACGCCAGCAGGCGCAGCGAATGGTTGCCCACCTTCAACGTCCTGGGGCTCAGCGCCTGGGTCGGCAACACCACCTCGGTGCCGCGCATCCAATCGCCTACCAGTCGGTACATGTTTTCCGCCAGCGCATCGCCCTGCTGTCGCAGCAGATCGGCGGTGCCGGGCAACGCCCCGATGGGCACGCCACTGAATGCCTGGTTGCCCAATACATGATCGGGATGATGATGGGTCAGCAGCACCTGGACCACCGGTTTGTCGGTCGTCGCTGCGATGGCTTGGCGCAACGCTTCGCCATAACGCTTCGACGGCCCGGTGTCGATGACTACCACACCGGCGTCGGTAACGATGAACGCCGTGTTGACGATATTGCCACCGTTGGCCTTGGCGAAATTATCGGTGCTGCCTTCCAGCAACCAGATACCCTCGGCGAGCTGCCGCGGCTTTAGGGAATAATCGGTGGCGGACCACGCCGGCAGGCACAGCCCAAGACAGATCAGCAACAACCAGCGCATGGCGCGCTCCTTGTGGTCAGGGAATGGCCGCGTCGAACTGGTTGCCGCTGTTGTCGCGCAGCACCAGGCGGGTCTGGCCCGAGCCTCGGATGTCGAAGCCCAGGTTGGGGTTTTCGCTCACCGCCGGAAACAGCTCCAGGCGCGCCAGTTGCTTGCCGTCGGCGTCGAACAGTTGCGCCTGGTTGATGAAGAATTCCGGGATGCCGCTTACCAGGCCGTTGTCCATGGGATGGGCAATCTGCAAGCGCAGGCGATTCGAATCCCCACGCGGGTAACGCCCGCCCAGCACTTCCCCCAGGTGCTCCTCCCAACCCGCTTGGGTACGCACCACGCTGGGCGCGGTGCAACCGCCACCTGCCGCGTCGATCACGGTCGAGCCAACGTGCCACAGGCCGTCGCGAGTCTGCACGGCGGCGCGCAACGGCGTGGCCTGTTCGATACGAATGCGGATCGACAACCACGGCAGCACCCGCTCCGAGGGTTGGAAATCAACAATCTTGGGCAGCGGGTTGAGTTCGGCCCAGGCCAGCATCCGCACGACATCGCCGGCGAACGCCCGGGCATCGATTTCCAGCGGCACCTGGCGCGCGTCTTCGGCGAACGGTGGCGCCAACAGACGCACCCTCTCGTCGAACACGAACGGCGCGTCCGCCAGCAACTGTTTGTGATAAAAGGCCCACATCACCGACGGCACCGGGTCCTTTCCCGGCTCGACTGCACTCGCCATCAACGGCAGGCACCCCAACAGCAGGCCAAACGCTCGCCAGTTCATCCCGCGCTCCTATTGGTACATTTCAGGTACTTCGTAGCGCAGGCCATAGCGGGCATACAGCGCCTTGAGGCTGCCATCGCGGATCATTCCCTCCAACGCCTCTTCCACGGCATAGGCTAACTGACGGTTGCTTTCATGCACCGCCATGCCGATGTCCCAGCGTTGCTTGCCCATATTGGGGTAGGCGTTTTCAGCGAGGGCCAACTGCGGGTCAGCGGCTTGATGGACCTGCCAATCGATTTCCCCGCGCATCGCCATGACAGCATCGACTTCGCCGGCCTGCATGGCCCCGAAGGCTTTGGCGACGGTGGGGTAATGGCGGGTCTTGGCACTGAGCATGCCGTTGAAGACCGAGGTCAGGTAGAAGGACGGCACGCTGTCGACTTCCACCCCAATGGGGTGTTGCTGGAACACCGCGACACTGCCCACCGAATCCAGTCGGCGGTGGTCATACGCCACCTGCCAGCACTCCTGCTGATACGGCCCGAACATCACGACCTGGGCATTTTCCAGCTCACCGATGTCGTTGCGCCGTTGCACATAGTCGTGATCGTAAGGAACGCGCATCATCAGGTCGGCCAGTTGCCGGTCGTGCAGCGGACTGCTGCGCCAGATGTAGTCGCGCAGGTCATCGTCGAGTTTTTCACCGGGTGGTGCCCACATCAACTTCAGCCGCACGTCCATGGCCTTGGCCAGGGCCTGCGCCAGTTCCACATCGACGCCCCGGGGCTGGCCCTGGTCTTCAAAACTGTACGGGGCAAAATCCTTGTAGACCGCCACCTTCAACTCGCCGTCGGCGATCATCTGGTCGTAACTGCGGACCTGCGCCTGCACCGCCTGGCCACACAGCAACAGGCTGCACATCACCCACGCGAACAGGCGCATGGCAATCACTCCTCGACGTGCACGCTGTCCAGATAGGTCCGCACCGCCCAAAGCGCTTCCTGGCTCAGGTAGTCGGCCATCTTCGGCATGTAGACCCGGCCGTCGCGCACCGCGCCGTGGCGCACGCGTTCGACGAACCATTCGTCTCCGACTTCGGCGGCGTCGAGCTTGCGCAGGTCCGGGGCGATCCCGCCGGACTTGGCCTCCAGGCCATGGCAGGCCGCGCAGTTCTGGTTATAGGCCGAGGCGCCGATTTCCACGGCTTTGTCCCGTTCAGGAGAATTGCGATAGGGATTTTGTGCGGCCCAGCCATCGGCATCCAACGGCAGGTTGGTGTCCTTGATGGGCGTCAGTCCCTTGGTTTCCACTGCCTGGGGCACTACGTTGCCATGGGCCCACGCGGAGCCTGCGCCGGTCAGCCCTATCAGCAATGCGGTAGCGATGATGGCGTTGCGTTTTGTTGTCATTGTTATGCCCTCGAAATTGCACGCAAGACCTCTTCGCAGAGGCCGTGCCGTCATCTTAGGAACCGCTTGCCACCAGCCGAATGCTGCTTTGGTGGCCGGGGTCTAGTTCCTTGGTAGCAGGCCATCCGACGCAAGTCGCAAAGACAAGCGGCTTGGGAAGTCTTCCCGGCAAGGGCGGGACTTTTTCCGTATCGGTCGTGGGTGGTGAGACCCGACCCTAGTCAGGCCAAAACCTCACTGGGAAATCCCACCATGACAATAAAAACGCTCCCTGCCCTCTCGTCCCTGACTGTTGCCTTGCTGCTGGCCGGCAGCCTGTCCCTGAGCCCACAGGCCAAGGCCGCCGTCAGCTGGGAAGACATCGCCAACGACCACCTGACCACCCAGGACGTGCTGCAATACGGCATGGGCACCAACGCCCAGCGCTGGAGCCCACTGGCCCAGGTCAATGACAAGAACGTGTTCAAGCTGACCCCGGCCTGGTCCTATTCATTCGGCGACGAGAAGCAGCGCGGCCAGGAATCCCAAGCCATCGTCAGCGACGGCGTGGTCTACGTCACCGGCTCGTACTCGCGGGTGTTCGCCCTCGACGCCAAGACCGGCAGGCGCTTGTGGACCTACAACCACCGGCTGCCGGACAACATTCGCCCGTGCTGCGACGTGGTCAACCGGGGCGCGGCCATCTATGGCGACAAGATCTATTTCGGCACGCTCGACGCCCGGGTGGTCGCCCTGGACAAGAACACCGGCAAAGTGGTGTGGAACAAGAAGTTCGGTGACCACGCCGGCGGCTACACCATGACCGGCGCCCCGGTGCTGATCAAGGACAAGACCAGCGGCAAGGTCCTGCTGATCCACGGCAGTTCCGGCGACGAGTTCGGTGTCGTCGGGCAGTTGTTCGCCCGTGACCCGGACACCGGCGAGGAAGTCTGGATGCGCCCCTTCGTCGAAGGCCACATGGGCCGTCTCAATGGCAAGGACAGCACGCCGACCGGTGACGTCAAGGCGCCCTCCTGGCCCGACGACAAGACCACCGAGACCGGCAAGGTCGAGGCCTGGAGCCACGGCGGCGGCGCGCCTTGGCAGAGCGCCAGCTTCGATCCAGAGACCAACACCATCATCGTCGGGGCGGGCAATCCCGGCCCTTGGAACACCTGGGCGCGCACGGCCAAGGACGGCAATCCCCATGACTACGACAGCCTCTACACCTCGGGCCAAGTGGGTGTCGATCCAAGCACGGGTGAAGTGAAATGGTTCTACCAGCACACCCCCAACGATGCCTGGGACTTCTCCGGCAACAACGAGCTGGTGCTGTTCGACTACAAAGATAAGGACGGCAAGGTGGTCAAGGCCACCGCCCACGCCGACCGCAACGGTTTCTTCTATGTGGTGGACCGCAACAACGGCAAGCTGCAGAACGCTTTTCCCTTCGTCGATAACATCACCTGGGCCAGCCATATCGACTTGAAGACCGGTCGCCCGGTGGAGAACCCTGGCCAGCGTCCGGCCAAGCCATTGCCAGGTGAAACCAAGGGCAAACCGGTGGAGGTCTCGCCGCCATTCCTCGGTGGCAAGAACTGGAATCCCATGGCCTACAGCCAGGACACCGGGCTGTTCTACGTACCGGGCAACCAGTGGAAAGAGGAATACTGGACCGAGGAAGTCAGTTACAAGAAAGGCTCGGCCTACCTGGGCATGGGTTTCCGCATCAAGCGTATGTATGACGATCACGTCGGCAGCCTGCGGGCGATGAACCCCACCACCGGCAAAGTGGTGTGGGAGCACAAGGAACCCCTGCCGCTGTGGGCCGGCGTGCTGGCGACCAAGGGCAACCTGGTGTTCACCGGCACCGGCGACGGCTTCTTCAAGGCCTTCGATGCGAAAACCGGCAAGGAGCTGTGGAAGTTCCAGACCGGCAGCGGCATCGTCTCCCCGCCCGTTACGTGGGAGCAGGACGGCGAGCAGTACATCGGTGTGACCGTCGGCTATGGCGGCGCGGTGCCGTTGTGGGGCGGCGACATGGCCGAACTGACCAAGCCGGTGGCCCAGGGCGGATCGTTCTGGGTGTTCAAGATCCCGAGTTGGGATAAGGCGACAGCGCAGAAATAACCCGAAGCAATCCCCAGTCCCCTGTGGGAGCGGGCTTGCTCGCGAAAGCGGTGGTCCAGCCAGCCTTGGTATTGACTGACACTACGCCTTCGCGAGCAATCCCGCTCCCACAGTTAACACCGAGTACCTGCCATGAAATTTTTGCCATTACTGCTTCTGTTCATCGGCGCCATTGCCCATGCCGATGACCCCGACATCCCTCTGACAATCAACGGCTGCACCATCGCCGAATCCAGCCAATGCCCCGGCGCCAACCTGCGGGGCGCCAACCTCGCCAACCAGGACCTGCGCAAGATGAACCTCGCCGGCGCGGATCTGCGCGACGCCGACCTGCGTCACGCCCGCCTGGACCTGGCCAATCTGGAAAAAGCCCAGCTACAGGGTGCCAACCTGAGTCGCGCCAGCCTGCAACAAAGCAACCTGCGCCTGGCGGACTTCAGCGACGCCAAGCTCAAGGCGATCCAGGGTTGGGGCCTGTTTGCCCAGGGCACGCAGTTTCAGCGGGCCGACCTGACGGCGGCCTATCTTGAGTTCGCCCGCTTGTCCGGCGCCCGTCTGCACAACGCCAACCTGCAAGCCGCCAACCTGGAAATGGCCTGGCTGAGCAAGGCCGACCTCAAGGGCGCCGATTTGCGCGATGCCAATCTGCAAGAGGTCAAACTCGGCGAAAGCAATCTGGAACAGGCCAACCTGACGGGTTCGCGGCAGCACTACGGAAATTTCCAGGATGCGAATATGCAGGGGTGTGTCGGGTGCCCAACGTCTTGGGAACAATGAAGCCCCGTGGCGAGGGAGCTTGCTCCCGCTGGGCTGCGAAGCAGCCCCAATTTGTACGACTCAATTAACCTGACACACCGAGGCGCCGGCCTTGGGGGCGCTTCGCACCCCAGCGGGAGCAAGCTCCCTCGCCACAATTGGTTGGCATTTCAAGTCAGGGACTCACCCCGCCACCCGCACCACCCCCATATCAATTCCCAAATGCACCAACTCGGCGTGGGAGCTGACCTGCAACTTGCTCTTGAGCAACGTCAGGTGGTTGGACACGGTCTTGGCGCTGATGCACAGCTGTTCGGCAATGGTCCGCGCGGGGGTGCCCTTGGCGAGCATGACGAATATTTCCAACTCTCGTTGGGTCATCGATTGCAGGCGCGGATCGCTGTCGTGGCGGTTGGTGGCGCAGGCCAACTGAGTGGCCAGGGCCTGCTCGATGTAGGCATGGCCGGCCAGCACCCGCCGCACCGCCTCCACCAACACCTGCGGTGCCGAGTTCTTGGTCAGATAGCCCGCCGCGCCCGCCTCCAGCGCCTGGCGCACCAACGGCAATTCGTCGTGCATGCTGAAGAACAGCACCCGCAGTTGTGGCAAGCGTTGACGCAGGCGCCGGGTGGTTTCCAGCCCGCTGATGCCCGGCAGGCCGAAGTCCATGATCACCAGGTTTGGCACTTGCTCCTGCACCTGGCTCAACGCCTCCTCGCCCGAAGCGGCTTCGCGAACCTGCAGCTCCGGCATCAGTGCCCGCAACAGGCTGGCGTAGCCTTGCCGGACCACGGCGTGGTCATCCACCAACAAAATATTCATGACGCCTCCAGGGGAATGTTCAAGTCCAGCGCCCACCCCGCGCCGGGCCGGCTCATGACTCGCAGCTCACCGCCGAGGCTGCGAGCCCGTTCCGCCATCGAATGCAAGCCCACGCCGGCCCGGGCGGGCTGTTTGGCACCGCGTCCGTTATCGCGCACCCAAAGCCGCAGGCGACCGGCGCGGTGCTGCATACGGATCCGCACCTGGCTGGCATCGGCATGCCGGGCGATGTTGGTCAGCGCTTCCTGCAACAGGCGGTACAGGTGGGCTTTGTCCGACCCGGCCAATGGCGGTATCGCGCCATCGACCCGCAACTGGCAGGCGATGCCGTGGTTGTCCTGCCATTGCCGGGCCAACAACTCGATGGCCTCGCCCAACGGCAAATGCTGGAGCACGACGGGGTACAAGTCGTTGACCAAGGCGCGAAAGCCTTGCTGCAAATGGTCACAGTGTTCTTCCAACTCGCCGGCGGTCTGCTCCAGCGCAGGTGGCTGATGGATCACCAGCCGCAGCAGACAGGCCCGCGCGCGAATGCCCGCCACATATTGGCCCAGATCGTCGTGCAAGGTTTGCGCAAGGGATCTGCGCTCCTGCTCTTGCACCGCCAGCAACGCCTGGGTCAGCCGGGCATTGTCCGCCCGGGTCTGGGCCAGGGCGGCGGTCATGCGATTGAAATGCTCCGCCAGTTGCTGGGCTTCCGAGAGGCCTTCGGGCCGCAGGTTCACGTGCAGGTCGCCCGCGGATACTTGCTGCAGCGCCCGCAGCAAATCGTCCAGCAAACGCATGGCCCGGCGCACCGCCCAACGGGTTGCCAGCAGGCTGAACAGCCAGGCCATTGCGCAAACACCGAGCAGTTGCATCAGGGAATCGAGGATTTCATCCACCTCGTCCCGGGGATCAACAGCGATCCAGGCTCGACGACCGTCCTGCAGCTCAACAACCTGGGCGGCAGGACCGTCGCGCAGAAGCCGACGCCCCAGCCAGGCATTCAAGCCGGGCTCTTGAGTCGGCGAATTTTCCCCGGCGGCCAACCAACGCACCCGCACGTGACGCAGGCTGCCGGTGAGCCGCGATTGAAGGCTGGCCGGATCACGCTGGGCGGTCTCGCGCAGGTAATGCACCACCGACTCGGCCGATCGCAGCTCGCGCGTCACATCGGCCGTGGCCTGGTGCAACAGCAGCGTTGCACAGGCCAGGGTGACCAGGGAGAAGAACGCCGTGACCCAGAGGTTGATTCGCCAGAGGGCTGACATGGCTAGCGCTCCGCACCCTGACTCACACCGATCCCCTGTGGGGCCGGGGCACGCCGATCCACCCCAATCAAACTCAGGATCAGCAATAAAGGCAACAGCAGCGTCTTTAAAACCCGCATGACCTGTCCGCTCCCTGATGAATGACGATACAGGCATCCTAAAACCCCGGCGCCCGGACCGAGCTACTACCTTGGTACTGCCCCGGCGGTACTTTCTGCATATTTCCCCGCGGCCTTGGCCTTCCTATGCTGGCGCTACCTGCAATGGAGGACGTCATGCGCCGGCTTGTCAGTTACGCCCTGGTTTATCTGTTGGCCGCGGCAACCGCCCAGGCAGGCGAGACCGTGCCATTGCAAGTGCGCATCGGCTACCTCGGTTACCGTCCCGATCCAGGCCCCCTGTTGTCCAATGTCATCGCCGAGCCCACCGATGCCGGGCTACGCGGGGCCGAGCTGGCAATCATCGACAGCAACAGCACCGGACGCTTCCTCAAGCACGACTACCGCCTCGACAGCGCCACCGTCGACAGCCCCGAAGCGCTGCTCCACGCCGCCCGCGCTCAGCATGAGCAAGGTCTGCGTCTGTTCGTGGTGAATGCGCCGGGCGAAAGCCTGCGCCAACTCAGCGCCGCTCTCCCCGACAGCCTGTTGTTCAATGCCGGCAGCCCCGACGACAGCCTGCGCACCAGCGACTGCCTGGGCAACGTGCTGCACACCCTGCCCGACCGCGCGACCCTCGCCGATGCCCTGGTGCAGTTCAGTATCGTGCGCAAATGGCAGCGGGCCTTGCTGATCGTCGGCCAGACAGCTGAAGACCAGGCATACGCCGCCGCATTGCGCCGGGCCATGAAGCGCTTCGGCCTGAAGATCGTTGCCGAGAAGGCCTGGCAGTTCGACAACGACCAGCGGCGCAGCGCCCAGGCCGAAATGCCGCTGTTCACCCAGACCGCCGAATACGATGTGGTGCTGGTGGCCGACGAGCGCGGCGACTTCGGCGAATACGTGCCCTACCAGACCTGGTTTCCGCGCCCGGTGGCCGGCACCCAAGGACTGACGCCCACCGGTTGGCACAAGACTGTCGAGACCTACGGCGCTGCGCAATTGCAGAAACGCTTCGAAGACTTGGCCGGACGCTGGATGAACGACCGCGACTTCGCCGCCTGGATCGCTGTGCGCAGCATCGCCGCCGCCGTCAGCAAACTGCGCGAGGACAACCCGTTTGCCATCCGCCAACTCGCCCTCGGCGACCAGCTGCCACTGGACGGATTCAAGGGCCGCAAGCTCAGCTACCGGCCCTGGAACGGCCAATTGCGCCAACCGATTCCCCTGGTCCAGCCGCGAGCCCTGGTCAGCACCTCGCCCCAGGATGGCTTCCTGCATCCCTCCAACGAAATGGACAGCCTGGGCTTCGACCGACCCGAAGTGAGCTGTCGCTACCCCTGATCGATAACAACAATAAGGAAAACGCCATGCGCCGCCCCCTGCTCCAACCGGCTCTGCTGTGCCAAGCCCTCGCCCTGGGCGCCTCGCTGCTCCTTACCGGTCCCGCTTCCGCCAGCATCGCCTGGGTCTCCAACGAAAAAGACAACAGCCTCAGCCTGATCGACCTGCAGAGCCTGGAAGTCGTCGACACCTTGCCGGTAGGCCAACGCCCGCGAGGCCTGTTGCTGTCCCATGACAGCCGCCTGCTGTACATCTGCGCCAGCGATTCGGACCGCGTCCAGGTGATGGACGTCGCCACCCGCAAGATCATCAAGGAGCTGCCTTCCGGCAAGGACCCTGAGCAATTCGCCCTCCACCCCAATGATCGCTGGCTCTACGTGTCCAATGAGGACGATGCCTTGGTCACGGTGATCGACACCCAGACCTCCGAAGTACTCGGCCAGATCGGCGTCGGCGTCGAGCCCGAAGGGATGGCGGTCAGCCCCGATGGCAAGTGGGCGGTCAATACGAGTGAAACCACCAACATGCTGCACTGGATCGACACCAGTACCCAGACTTTGGCGGACAACACCTTGGTGGACCAACGGCCGCGCTTCGTCGAATTCAATCGCGACGGCACGCAGCTCTGGGCCTCGGCGGAAATCGGCGGGACGTTGACGATTCTCGATGTCGCCACCCGCCAAGTCTTGAAGACGCTGACGTTCCAGATCAAGGGCGTGCACCCGGACAAAGTCCAGCCTGTGGGGATCAAGCTCAGCGCCGACGGCAAGCTTGCGTTTGTCGCGCTTGGCCCGGCCAACCATGTAGCGGTCATCGACGCCAAGACCTTCGAAGTGCTGGATTACCTGCTGGTGGGCCGGCGCGTCTGGCAACTGGCGTTCACCCCGGACCAGAAACAATTGCTGGCGACCAACGGTGTGAGCGGCGATGTCTCGGTGATCGACGTGCAGAGCCGCAAGGTGCTGAAGTCGGTGAAAGTGGGACGTTATCCATGGGGCGTGGTGGTGACGCCATGAACGCCTTGGAGGTCAGTGACCTGAGCTTCGCCTACGGTGCCCGGGAAGCCCTGCGCCGGATCAACTTCAGCGTGCCCGCCGGACACTTCGCCGCACTCCTCGGACCGAACGGCGCTGGCAAGTCCACGCTGATCGCCCTGCTGACACGCCTGTATGACGTGCAGCGCGGCGAGATCCGGGTCGGCGGCCAGTCGCTGCGCACGTCACCGCGCCAGGCCTTGCGCCAGTTGGGCGTGGTGTTCCAGCAAAGCACCCTCGACCTTGACCTCAGCATCGAGCAAAACCTGCGTTATCACCTCGCCCTGCATGGCATGTCACGGCGCCAGGGCAGCGTGCGGATCGACGCCGAGCTGGCCCGCCAGCAGTTGACGCAAAGGCGCCACGAGCCGGTGCGCAACCTCAATGGTGGGCATCGGCGCCGGGTGGAAATCGCCCGAGCGCTGCTCCACGAACCGCGCCTGCTGCTGCTGGACGAGCCGAGCGTCGGCCTCGACCCGGCCAGCCGCCAAGCCTTGGGCCAGCACATCCGGCAACTGTGCCGGGAACAGGGGATCAGCGTGTTCTGGACCACTCATCTGCTGGATGAAGTGCAGCCCAGCGATGACTTGCTGATCGTGCATCAGGGGCGACTGGTCGCGAGCGGTCGCGCAGAAGAGGTCAGCCTGGAACACGGCGGCAGCCTCGGCTCGGCCTTCCATCGTTTGACCGCCTCGGGAGTTGCGGCATGAGCGCGTATTGGCATTGTTTCAGCGGCATCGTGATGCGCGAATGGCTGCGCTTCGTCTTGCAGCGCACGCGGTTGCTCAGCGCCCTGGTCCGACCGCTGCTGTGGCTGCTGGTGTTCGCCGCCGGGTTCCGGGCGGCGCTGGGCATCGCCATCATCGCACCCTACGACACCTACATCCCCTACGAGGTGTACATCGTGCCGGGGCTGGCCTGCATGATTCTGTTGTTCAACGGTATGCAGGGCTCCCTGTCGATGGTCTACGACCGGGAAATGGGCAGCATGCGCGTGCTCCTGACCAGCCCCCTGCCCCGGGCCTTCCTGCTGGCGAGCAAACTGCTTGCGACCTCGCTGATCTCGTTGTTGCAGGTCTACGCCTTTCTCGCCATCGCCTGGCTCTACGGCGTCCAGCCGCCGGCCATGGGCCTGCTGCTGGCATTGCCGGCCCTGCTGTTGGTGGCGTTGATGCTCAGCGCCCTGGGCCTGTTGTTGTCCAATGCGATCCGGCAGTTGGAAAACTTCGCCGGGGTGATGAACTTCGTCATCTTCCCGATGTTTTTCCTGTCTTCGGCATTGTACCCACTGTGGAAAATGCTCGAAGCCAGCCCCTGGTTGTATTGGCTCTGCGCGGTGAATCCGTTCACCCATGCCGTGGAACTGCTGCGGTTCGCGTTGTATGGGCAATTCAATCTGCTGGCGATGACCGTGTGCGTGGGGTTGACGCTGGTGTTCGCGCTGCTGGCGGTGTGGACGTTCAATCCGCAGCATGCGGCGTTGCGCAAGGCCACCTGAAATTACGACTTTAGTACTGGTTTTCCTGTCTATGGTCGCATTCACAAGACTTCCACCCTGGCATGTAATGGGCGCATAACAAAAAGGATAAATCCCATGCCCCGTTTGCTGGCGATCGTCTTGCTGGGCCTGTCGCTGAATGTCGCGCAGGCCGACACAGCGCTGTTTTCTGCGCAGGGCTATCGCATTACCCAATACCGCAGCCCGACGCCCGCCTCCGCCGACGGCGCACAAACCCTCGACACCGAAGCCTTGCAGCGCCTGCTCGGACAAACTCCCGCCCCGGTGTTGATCGACGTTTATCGGCGTCCCTGGGTCCAGGGACGTTTCATCGACACCGAGCCCCACGCCAACCTTCCCGGCAGCCTGTGGCTGGCCAATACGGGCGATGGCGAGCTGGAACCGACCTGGCAGGATTACTTCACTTTTCACCTGCGCAAGGCCAGCGCCGGACGTCCGGATCAACCATTGGTCTTTTACTGCCGCTCCGATTGCTGGTTGAGCTGGAACGCGGTAAAACGCGCCGCGTCCATGGGCTATAAACAAGTGTATTGGTACCGCGACGGCCTCGACGCCTGGGAGGCGGCCAACCTGCCCCTGCAAGCCGCCCGCCCCGAACCTTTTCCCTGATGCAACGATTTGCGTGCACCTGCCCCAACACGACAATAACGAGGTGAATGGCCATGTATAAAATCCTGATAGCCGACGATCACCCACTGTTTCGCGAAGCCATCCACAACGTCATCAGCGACGGTTTCGCCGGTAGCGAAGTGATGGAGACCGCCGACCTTGACAGTGCCTTGGCGCTGACCCGCGAACACGACGACCTGGACCTGATCCTGCTGGACCTGAACATGCCCGGCATGCACGGCCTCAATGGCCTGATCAACCTGCGCAACGAAGCGCCGACCATCCCGGTGGTGATCGTTTCCGCCGAACAGGACAAGCAAATCGTTTTGCAGGCCATCACCTATGGCGCGGTGGGCTTCATCACCAAGTCGTCGCCGCGCTCGCAGATGACCGACGCCATCGAGCAGATCCTCAATGGCAACGTGTACCTGCCGCCGGACATCATCCGCACCCAGAAAAGCCCGACGGGCCGGCGCCTGAACGAAACCCCCGCGTTCCCGCCCGAACTGCTCCAGGCCCTGACCCGCAAGCAACTGCTGGTGCTCGAACGCATGACCAAGGGCGAATCGAACAAGCAGATCGCCTACACGCTGGACATCGCCGAAACCACGGTCAAGGCCCACGTCTCGGCGATCCTGCGCAAGCTCAACGTGCATAACCGGGTGCAGGCGATTCTCAGTGCCGGGGATATTGATTTCGGGGCGTACCTGCGCCGCTAATCCCGTGGCGAGGGAGCTTGCTCCCTCGCCACAAAAGCGGTTCGACTCATCGGCTGGTTGTTTGGCCCAGCAAATGACTCATCGCAATCTTCAGCTTCATCGGCCGCACCGGCTTGTGCATGAGCGTATGCCCACGTTCGCGGATCTGCTGCTTGAGCTCGTTGCTGTAGTTGGCGGTGATCATCAGGGCCGGGATCGGTGAGGGGCGACAGGCGTTGATCCGCGCCACGGCGTCCACGCCGTTCTGGTCGTGGTCCAGGTGGTAGTCGGCGATCAGCAGGTCGGCGTCGGCGCGGTAGTCATCCACCTGGCGCGCCAGGTCCTGTTCCGACAGTGCCGTCACCACCCGGCAACCCCAGCCTTCCAGCAAGGTGCGCATGCCGGCGCAGATCGCCGCATCGTTATCCAGCACCCAGACCCGTGCCCCGCGCAGGCGTTCGAGCATCGGCTCGCTCATCTCCAGGCAAGGCAGTGGCTTGGGCGCGGTGGCGCTGAGGGGGACTTCGATGGCGAACACCGAGCCTCTGCCCGGCCATGAACGAACCTGGATCCGGTGTCCGAGGATCCCGGCGATTTTCTCGACAATTGCCAGCCCCAGGCCCAAGCCACGGTCCTGATCCGGACGCTGGACGTCACCGCGCTTGAACTCCTGGAAAATCTCTTCGAGACGATCCTGGGCGATGCCGATGCCGGAGTCCCAGACTTCGATCGAGACACAATTGCCGTGGCGTCGGCATCCCAGCAGGACCCGCCCTTGCGGCGTGTAGCGCAGCGCGTTACTTAGCAGGTTGCGAAGGATCCGCGCCAACAGTTGGATGTCGCTGCGCACCAGCACCGAGCAAGGTACAAATCGCAACTCCAGGCCCTCGCTGCGCGCCACTTGGCAATATTCGGCCGCCAGGTTGTCGAGCAATTCGCACAAGGCGAACGGCGCGACATCGGCCTTGATCACGCCGGCATCGAGCTTGGAAATGTCCACCAATGTGCCTAACAGATTTTCCACGTCATGCAGGGAATTGCTTACGTTGCGCACCAGCTGCGCGTTCGCCACCGGCTCGCGGCGTTCGAGCAAGGCGCTGGTGAACAGTCGCGCCGCGTTCAACGGTTGCAGCAGGTCATGGCTGACCGCCGCGAGGAACTTGGTTTTCGACAGATTCGCGCGTTCGGCCTCGCGCTTGGCTTCGCGCAGGCGCAACTCCACCCGGCTGCGCTCGTCGATCTCACGCAGCAGCTGGTCGTTGAGGGTGGTCAGTTCGGCGGTGCGCTCCTGCACCCGATGTTCCAGGTTCTGATAGGCCTGGTGGAGCGCCTCGGCGGTGCGTCGACGTTCGGTGATGTCGCGGATCAGCACGAAGATCCCCACCACTTCGCCGTTGGCCAAGCGGTTCGGCACATAGGAGCGCAACATGTAGCGCTCCTGGTTGTTGATGTTGGTCTCGGCGAACTCGAAGGTCACGCTCTCACCCGCCAACGCCCGTGCCACGTACGCTTCCAGGCGCTGGTAATGCTGTTCGCTGTGGGCTTCGCGCAGGCTCTGGCCGAGCATCACGCCACGGGGCCAGCAATACCACTGCTCGTAGACCTTGTTGGTGAACTCGTAGACCAGATCGGCATTGAGGTAGGCGATCAGCGCCGGCACGTGGTCGGTGATCAGCCGGATCCAGCGCTCGCTTTCGCTCAGCGCCTCGGCGTGCTGGTAGCGCTCGGTGATGTCGGTGAAGGTGTTGACGTAGCCGCCGGTAGGCAACGGATGGGTGCGGATTTCCAGGACCCGGCCATCGCTGAGGCGCTGCTCGCATTCCTGGATCAGCCGGCCATTGCCATCGCGACTGGCCGGCGTCAGCAGGCGCAATTCGCTGTCGGCGATCACCTCGTTGAATGGCCGATGGGCCGCCACCGGCGCCAGTCCGCTGAGTTCCAGGAAGCGCCGGTTCCACAGCTCCAGCACACCCTGGGCGTTGACCATCGCCACGCCCTGGGACAGGTTGTCCACGGCGCGCTGCAACAGATGGGATTTCTGCGCGACAGCCTGCTCGCGGCGCACGGTTTCGCTGAGCTTGACGTCAGTGATGTCGGTGAACAGGATCACCCGCCCGCCTTCCTGGGTCGGCCGCTCGCTGACCTGCAGCCAGCGCCCATTCTGCAAGCGATACAGCACCGGCTCGTCAGGCTGGCCGCGGGTTTCTTCGCTGAACAAACCGTTGGCGGTCATCAGGCGCTTGACCTCGGCAAGGCGCATCCCCGCGATGATCCGCACCCGGCTATGGGCCCAGAACGCCTTGAAACGGCTGTTGAACAAGACAATCCGTTGCTGTTCGTCAAACAGCACGAAGGCATCGGAAATGCTCTCGATCGCATCGATCAAGTGCCGATGGGCCGTCTCCGCCCGCAACCGTGCTTCGCCGAGCAAATGGTTGCCGGCCTTGAGTTCGGCCATGGCCTGGTTCAACGCATCGGTACGCTCACGCACCTGCTCGGCCAGCACCACCGAATGCTGGAACGCCGCGTAAGGGTCGTTGCCGCGGGTCACACCGGATTCGACCCGTTCGATCAACGCGTCGTTGATGCGCCGCAGTTTGTGGTTCTCATGCTGCAGGGCGGCGAGCTGCGCCTGCAGCTCAGCGATGGCCGGGGACGCGATGGCGGGCAATGGCAACTCCGGTGAACGTCTGGTTGATGTGCATGCCATTGAACTGTTCTCCATAGGTGTTGAACCCCATCACCCGATGCTCCCGCAGGAACTGGCCAATCTGTTCCAGGCCGTCACGCCCTTCCAGCTCAAGGCGCCGCAGGAAACAGTCGCAGCCGAGGGTCAGCAACAAATCCCCGAGGCGGGCCTGCAAGCCGTCGAACAGGTCTTGCAGGTTATGCAGCAACGGCCCCGGGGTCATGGCGGTGAGGACGATGCCGTTCTCTACCGCGCAATAAAAACTCAGGCTCAGGTCCGGGTGGACCTGCTGGATGGCCCGCACGTAATACTGGTCGTTGATCCGCACGGCCAATGGGTGCGCGGCGAATACCCGATAATCCAGCGCACTCACGGGGACGCCGATGTGTCGCGCGTACTCCTCGGCGGCAGGCTCGGCGTTGAGCTCGTAGACCCGCCGCGAGGCGCTATCTGCGCCAGTCACCACCAATTTCTCTTGTCGGGGCAAAATGTGATGGGTGGTGAACACCTCGAATTCCAACCAAGTGTTGATCAGCACCACCACGGCGGCACCGCTGTGGAACTGGCCTTCGAAGTAGACGTGGGTGTGGGTCAGGTAATTGTCATCGCCGGCCGAGCCGCCGAAATGCGGAATGTCGCCCAGTGCCGCGCTCAACGCCGCGAGCACCATTTCCTCGCGGCTGGACAAGCCATCGAGCAGGGTCAAGGCGAAACTGTGGCCCTTGATCGGTGCCAAGGCGTTGCTGCGACAGCCGCTCGCCAAGCGCTCGACCATCTGCTGGGCATCGATCAGGCAGAAGTGCTCCATCTCGCCGATCAGCTCGGCAGCGATGGAAAAATGCCGGTGATCGAAACCCACCGCCGTCACGCAATTGCGGCCATACCCTTGCGGGGTGATTTCCCCGGCGCTGGTGCAGCCCACCAGGCGAATCCCGCCGAAGCTCTGGGACAGCGCCTTGGCCAGGGCAGGCAAATCGTATTCGGCGGAACAGAAAAACAGCACGAACCCCAGGTACGGGTGCAACAACTGTCGTGCCAGTTCCCGGGCGACCTGCTCCACATCTGTCGCCTGGGACATGGCGCTGACCACGCCCTCGCTCTGGGCCTGCTGCATCTGCGCCTCCGACGGTGCGTGATAGAGCCTTGAGTGTACGAACCCGCGCCCGGCCGACGAATGCTACTTGGGTAGCGGGTGGACGCTTCCATGGGATGAGAACCGTGGCGGCCCCAACCGCGATGCGCACGGTTGGGGCCGCCACGAAACCCTTCCTGGCATGGATCGCTTCTGTGGCGAGGGAGCAAGTTCCCTCGCCACAGGATGAAGTAGCCCTTACCAGGTCAACACCGCCCCCACTGCGAAGGTGTCGGTGTCTTCATCCTGCGCGCTGGTGTCGTGGCCGTTGATTTCGAACTGGTTGTATTCGGCCACGAGCTTGAGGTTGTCGTTGATGTCATGGAACAGCGCGACTCCGCGCGTCTCATAGTCGGCGCCGCTGCCGACCAAGCCGTTGCCGTCGTCCTCGGTCTTGCCGTAGGACAGCGCCAGGCGATTTTTGCCCAGTTTGTAGGAGCCCTGCAGCAGATAGCCCGTGCTGTCGACGTTGCGCAACGTGGCTTCGCCGGCATTGTTGGTGAAGAACGGGTTGATGCCCTTGGCCTGGAAACCGGAGCCGGTGAGCGACAGCCCGCCCATCTTCGCCTGCACCCCATAACCCAGCCCTTTGGATGTGACCGACTCGACGCTGGAGTCTGTGTTGTCGGAGGTCTGGTAGCTGCCGTTCAGCCAGCTGTAGATCTTCGCCCCGCCCAGGTCGAACTGGTAGGTGACTTCGCTCTCGGTGCGCGGGTTCTCCTGGTAGGCCTTGCCGGTGGCGCTGCTGTCGTTGGTGTCCACCGGGTCCATGATGCCCACTGCCACGCGCAACCCGTCCATGACAGGGGTGCGATAAGTGATCTGCGATGTTGGGAACGGGTACGGATAACCGCTGCCGATATTGCCGAACGACACGCCGCCACCGTCCACCAGCCCCAGGGTGTCGCTGACCTGGCCATAACCGGCCAGCAACTCATCGAGCAGGATGTTGGAGCGGGCGAACAAGCCGAAGTCCTTGCCGATCAGCACCTCGCCCCACTCCGGGTTGGCAACGGTGCCGTAGAACTGCCGTACGTCGATCGCGGTGTCCGTACCGTTGGTTTCGCTGTCGTTGATGGTCACCCAGAACGAGGCACGGGCGCCGAGCTTGAGGTCATCGACCTGCTTGCCCATGTTGAAGCCCAGGTAGTTGGGCAAGAACCCCATCTTGACGCGCGACTGGCGCCGATCGAACTGTTCCCCGGCGCGGTCGACGTCACTGTTGACGTAGAAAGCGTTGATGTAGCCGTCGGTGGAAAAAGTCGTCTGGTCCTTGTCGTACAGCATGATTTCGGCTTGGGCCCAAGGCATCGAACCGAGGGTCGAGAGGCCGGCGATGAACGCAGGCAAAAAACGCAGGCAGGTATTTTTATTGTTGTGCATGGCGCGCTCCGCAACAGGGGACGGGATGTCGGAGGCGATTATCGAAAGGCACCCGGGCGCGTCATACGCTGCCTTGGAGGTGATTGCCGGCTGCTTTGGCAGCGCAGGCCCGGCGCGGCAGTTTTGACCTAAGACCTCGATGCCGCCGGGCGCGGTACTTTGGGTGTGGGCCGGTGGGGTGGCCTGGGGGGGGGTGCTGAGTATTACCAACTTGTGGCGAGGGGATTGATCCCCGCTGGGGCGCGAAGCGGCCCTAAAACCTGACAACTCGGTACATCAGGACAATCCAAGGGGCTGCTGCGCTGCCCAGCGGGGATCAATCCCCTCGCCACAACGGCCCCCTCGCCTTCGGGTCAGAACCTCGGCTTGACCGTCTTCCAATCCGGCTTGTAGCGCCGCATTTGCCGCACATCATCGCGCTGGCGAATGCCGCAACTGAGGAACTGCTCATGCAATTTGCCCAACTGATCGCGGTCCAGCTCCAGCCCCAGGCCCGGCGCCCGGGTGATCTTCACGCAGCCGTCGACAAATGGCAGCTTGCCGCCCTTGATCACTTCTTCATCCGGCTCCTGCCAGGGGTAATGGGTGTCGCAGGCGTAATCCAGGTTCGGCACCGACGCCGCCACGTGGGCCATGGCCATGAGGCTGATGCCCAAGTGCGAATTGGAATGCATCGACACGCCAAGGCCAAAGGTGTCGCACATTTTCGCCAACACCTGGGTGTCCCGCAGCCCGCCCCAATAATGGTGGTCGGCCAGGACAATCTGCACGCTGTCCTGGGCGACGCTGCGGCGGAACTCGTCGAAATCGGTGACCACCATATTGGTCGCCAGTGGCAGGCCCGTGCGTTTGTGCAGCTCGGCCATGCCTTCCAGCCCAGGCGTCGGGTCTTCGTAATACTGCAGGTCATCCCCGAGCAGCTCGGCCATGCGGATCGAAGTTTCCAACGACCAGTTGCCATTGGGATCGATACGCAGTGGGAAGCCAGGAAAAGCCTGCTTCAACGCCTTGATGCAGGCCACCTCATGCTCCGGTTCGAGGGTGCCGGCCTTGAGCTTGATACTCTTGAACCCGTACTCCTCGATCATCCGCCGCGCCTGGGCGACGATCTGTTGTTCGTTCAGCGCTTCGCCCCAACTGTCCGCCGGGTACGGCGAATCGATGTGCTCGGCGTACTTGAAAAACAGATAGGCACTAAATGGCACTTCATCACGAATCGCACCGCCCAGCAGATCCACCAGCGGTACGTTCAGGTAATGCGCCTGCAGGTCCAGGCAGGCCACTTCAAAGGCCGAATAGGCATTGCTGACAGCTTTACTTGCGTGTGAGCCCGGCGCCAATTCGGCACCGGCAACGCTGGCCGGCTTATGGGCCGCCACGGTGGCCTGGACGATGGACCGCAATTGATTGAGGTTGAACGGATCCATACCGACCAACTGATCCTTGACCTGCTGTTGGATCGCCAGGGCCGGCGCATCGCCGTAGCTCTCGCCGAGGCCGATGTAGCCGTTGTCGCTTTCGATTTCGATGATCGAGCGCAGTGCAAAGGGCTCATGAATGCCGCTGGCGTTAAGCAGCGGTGGGTCGCGGAAAGCGATGGGGGTCACGGTGACGCGTTTGATCTTCATGCAAGGGCTCCTGAAGGTTTGCGCACCGATGATGGACGCCGTCGATTGTTACCGTCTAATCTAACTTGGCACTTGATTGATACCGGGATTGAATCAATGTTTGAGCTGGCCCAACTGCGCTGCTTCACCACCGTGGCGACTGAACTCAACTTCCGTCGCGCCGCCGAACGCCTGAACATGACCCAACCACCCTTGAGCCGGCAGATCCAATTGCTGGAGCATCATCTGGGCGTCGAACTGTTCACCCGCAGCACCCGCAGCGTCGCCCTCACCGCCGCCGGGCGGGCGTTTTTCGTCGAGGCGCAGAATCTGCTGCAACAGGCGCAGCAGGCCGCCGTCGCCGCCAAGCGTTTTGCCCAGGGCGACATCGGTTCGGTGACTATCAGCTTCGTCGGCAGCGCAGTGTATGAGTTCTTGCCCAAGGTCATCGCCGAGGCACGGCTCAAGCAACCGCAAGTCAAAATTGTCCTGTCGGAAATGAACACCTACCAGCAACACGAAGCCCTGCGCGCCCGGCGAATCGACCTGGGCATCGTCCGCTCGCCCCTGCTGGAAACCGGCTACGCCACCGAATGCCTGGTGCGCGAACCGTTTGTCCTGGCCGTGCCTGCAGACCATCCGCTGGCCAACGCGGAGACCGTCAGTGTGCAGGACCTGGATGGGCAGCCGTTCCTGATGTATGCCCACTCCGCCTACCCGCCCTTCAACGAACTGCTCACCGGCATGCTGCGCTCGGCCCGGGTCGCCCCGCAGTTCGTACAATGGCTGGGGTCGTCGCTGACCATCCTGGCGTTGGTCAACGCCGGCATGGGGTTGGCGCTGGTGCCGCGTTGCGCGACCAGCGTGGCGTTCAGGCAGGTGGTATTTCGTGAGATTGATTTGGGTGAAGGGGTGCAGAGCGAGTTGCACCTGGTATGGCGTCAGGACAACGACAACCCGGCGTTTTCGATGTTGCTGGAGGGGATTCGCGGGGCGGTTCGGGAGGGACTATAGACAACTCGCGGATCTATCACAGTTTGCCCTTGTGGCGAGGGAGCTTGCTCCCGCTGGGTCGCGAAGCGGCCCCAAAAACTGCCTCAAGCCTGAGATAACCTTCTAAACCGCTCCAGGGCCGCTGCGCAGCCCAGCGGGAGCAACTCCCCCGCCACATCGATCGCGCCCTATTCCAGTCTCCCCTGACAAGTTGTACGATGACCGACGAGCACACATTGCTCGCGATCCTGATACCTACAAAAACAAGGAAAAACCCATGAAAAAAGCATCGTTGCTGATCGGTTTCGTTTGTCTCTTCAGCGGCTACGTCGCAGCCGCCCCCGCGCCGGCCGAAAAAGAAGTGGCCGAGGCGGTAGACCACCTGACCCAAGCCATGCTGCACAAGGACATTCCCCAGCTCCAGGCCCTGGCCGCGGAGAACCTGACCTACGGTCATTCCAGCGGCAATATCCAGGACAAGAAAGCCTTCATCGCCGACATCGAAACCGGCAAGAGCGCGTTCAAGACCTTGGAAATGAAGAATCAGAAAATCACCCTGTCGGGCGACGTGGCTCTGGTACGCAACCACTTTTCCGCCCAGGCGCTCAAGGGGACCGAGGTGGTCCCGACCGAAATCGAGAACTTCCAGATCTGGCAGAAGCAGAACGGCAAGTGGTTGTTGATCGGGCGTCAGGCGTTTAGGTTCTAACAGTCGGACATAAACCTGTGTGGCGAGGGAGCAAGCTCCCTCGCCACGGGGATGGCGGGCCGTCAATCCGACGCCCACTGCTGTCGGTGCTCCAACAGAAAGTCCACAAACGCCCTCACCCTCTGCGGCACATACCGCCCATGGGGATACAGCAGCGTAAACGGACGCGAGCGCCCCGCGAACGGCGCCAGCACTTCCACCAATCGCCCGTCCGCCAATTCCTGTTCGACAATGAATCGGTAGGTCTGGAACAGCCCGGCGCCATGCTTGGCCAGCGTCACCCCGCCCAGCACATCGTCGGAGCAGCAATACCCGCCCTGCCCGAACACCTCTTTCTCCTTGCCTTCGACATTGAACAACCAAGAGATACGACGACCACTGCTGGGCAGCTCGAATTGGATGCACTCGTGCAGATTGAGGTCTTCCAGGGTTTGCGGCGTGCCGACCCTGCGCAGGTAATCCGGGGACGCGACCACCGCCAGTTTCGCGTCTTCGAGCAACCGGGCGATCATCGACGAATCCGGCTGGGCTCGCACCCGTATCGCCAGGTCATAACCTTCGGCAACGAAGTCTATGTTTCGATTGCTCAGATGCAGATCCACCGTCACTTGCGGGTACAGCGCCCGAAAAGCCGGCAACAAGGGCAGGATGCGATGGTGGCCGTAGGTGGTGGGCAAGCTGATGCGCAGTTGCCCGGACGGCACCGATTGCGCGCCCATGACTTCCTGCTGCGCCTCGACCAGTTGCGTCAACGCTTGGCGACATTGCTCGAAAAAGGTCCTGCCGGCGTCGGTCAGGCGGATGCTGCGGGTGGTGCGCACAAACAGCCGCGAACCAAGGCGCTCTTCCAAGCGAAAGATCGAGCGGCTCACCGCCGCCGGGGTAACGCCCGCTACCTGCGCCGCCGCCGTGAAACCGCCCGCCTCGGCCGCCAGGCAGAACAGTTCGATACTGCCTAACTGCAAGTCTTCGAAGTGACGCTTCATGATTCATTACACCGCGTATCAACTGTAGATTCCCGATGCCTGTTTATCAGGCCGTGGCGTATAAATACAGTGGTCCTCGATTGCGCGGGCTTCTCCTGCGCAAATGTCACCCACCGGAGTGCAGCATGCCTTTCGTCAATGTGCGTATTACCCGCGACGGCGTTACCCGCGAGCAGAAAGCCCAGGTCATTTGCGAAATCACCGAAACCTTGCAGCGCGTGTTGGGCAAGGACCCTCACCTGACCCATATCGTGATCGAGGAAGTCGACACCGATAACTGGGGTTATGCGGGTATGACGACGACTGAGTATCGAAGTAAGCCCAAGGAGTAAGGCTTCACCTGCCGAGCCCGGTCCGAATGACCGGGCTTTTTTCTGCCTGCCAACCCGTTCCCGCAAGGACTTGTGGGGATTCGACTCATTGATTACACCAAGTATCAACTCAAGTACCAGAACCCCCATTTATCAAACCCAAGCGCATCAATACCCTGATCACAACCAACGCCCACACAGGCGCAGCGGTTCCAACTCAACGTGATCAGGAGTCAACATCATGAGCAATCAGAAAACCGTCATCATCACCGGCGCTTCCAGCGGGATCGGCCTAGGCTTGGTCAAGGCGTTCCTGGCCCGCGGTTATAACGTGGTGGGCAATGCCCGCTCCCAATCCGGCCTGGACGATGCCGCCGGGCAGTTGGGCCATCCCACGAGTTTCATCGGCGTGGCCGGCGACATTGCCGATCCAGCGACCTCTAGCGCCCTTGTCGGCAAGGCCATCGAGGCGTTCGGCGCGGTGGATGGGCTGGTCAATAACGCCGGTTTCTTCCTGCCCAAACCCTTTGTCGAATACAGCCCCCAGGACCTGGAGTCGCTGCTCGATACCAACCTCAAGGGCCTCGTCTATGCCAGCCAGGCCGCTGCTGCGCACATGATCAGTCGCCAGCAGGGTTTCATCATCAACATTTCCGCCTCGGTGGCCCTGCAACCGAACATCCAGGTGCCGGCGGCGCTGCCCGTATTGATCAAGGGCGGCGTCAACCAGATGACCCGCGCCTTGGCACTGGAACTGTCGCCCCACAACATCAAGGTCAACGCCGTGGCACCCGGCATCATCGACACGCCAATGCATGACCCGGCGCACCGAGACTTTCTCAACAACCTGGCCCCGGCCGGTCGGGTGGGCACCATCGATGAGATCGCCGACGCCGTGTTGTACCTGGCGGCAGCCGACTTCACCACGGGGGCAATCCTGCCGGTGGACGGTGGCATGAGCACCGGCAAGTGGTAAAAAACAAAACCCCGAAGGCAGGACCTTCGGGGTTCTTTATGCAGCCTTGAATCTACAGCGTGTAGGAGATGCCCGCCTGCACCGTCCGCGGTGCGCCCGGATAAGCGTAGACGCCACCAAACGCGCCTTCTTCGTAATCGGCGTCGAACAGGTTCTTCAGGTCAAGGTTGAGGCGAATGCGCTCGTTGACCTTGTAGTAGCCGAGCAAGTCGACCACGGTGTAGTCGTCCATGGTGAAGGTGGTGGCTGCGGTGTTTCCGGCCCGCTCATCCACGTACCTGGCGCCCAGGCCTACGCCTAGCCCCTTGAGGCCGCCATCCTGGAACTCGTAGACGTTCAGCAGGCTGATGGTGTTCTTTGGCACGTTGAGCAAGCGAGTGCCGGTGGGGATATTGGCGTCCTTGGTCACTTCGGCATCCACATAGGCGTAGCCGCCGATGACACGCCACTCCGGCGTCAGGTTGCCCGCCACGTTCAAGTCGAAACCACGACTGCGCACTTCGCCAGCGGCGACGTTGAAGGTCGAGTCCAGCGGATCGGGGGTCAATACGTTGCGTTTTTCGATCTGGTAGACCGCCGCATCGACGCTCAACTGGCGATCCGGCGCTTCCCACTTGACGCCCACTTCGTAGGATTTGCCTTCTTCCGGCTTGAATCCCCCGCCTTCGCGGCTGGCGCCGTTGTTCGGTTTGAACGAACGGGCGGTGTTGGCGTAGACGGCCACGGTGTCGGTCAGGTCGTAGATCACGCCCAAGCGCGGGGTGACCGCGTTGTCGGTAACGTCCCAGTTCCGGCTGCCGGGCCGCGCCTGGGGGACGAAGGTCTCGTACTCATGCTCGAACCGCTCGAAACGCGCGCCTGCCAGCACCTTCAGCCGCTCGGTCAGCGCCACCTGGTCCTGGACGAACACGCCGAAGGTCTTGAGGTTTTCCTCGTCATGGGTCGGCGTGCGGGTCAACGCCGGGCGCGGCTGGCCATACACCGGATCGAAGATGTCGATCGGATAGGCGCCGGTGCCGGCGGCGGAACGCCGGATGATGGACTTGTAGTCGTAATCTTCGTACTCCACGCCAGTCAGCAGCGTGTGCTCGAACCCGCCCGTGGAGAAATGCCCGGTGAGGTTGAGCTGGGTATCACGGTCTGTCCATTCCAGCTTGCGGTAGTTGAAGTTACGGCCCAGGGTGCGCCCATCGGCGGCGATGCCGTTGCCTTCCACCGCGTTGCCCTGCAAGGTGCCGTCGAGCCACTGGGTACCACCGGCCAGGGTCCAGTCATCGTTGAGCATGTGCTCGAAACGCACCTGCAGCATGTTGTTGTCGTTGTGCAGCTTGCCGGCGTCTTTTTCGCCGAAGAACGTATCGCGCGACGCGGTGCCACGTTGGCCGGCGTAATGCGTCAGGCCACGGTCCAGGGGCGCATTGTTGCGCATGAAATCGCCCTCGAACGTCAGGCGCGTGGTGTCGTTGACCTGCCAGGTGACCACAGGGGCGACGCCATAACGTTCGGTCTCGACATGATCACGAAACGTGTCGCCGCCCTCGCCCACCACATTCAAGCGATAAGCCAGGCGGCCTTCATCATCCAACGGGCCAGACGCATCCAGGGTGCCGCGACGCATCCCTTGGTCGCTGACCTGGCTGCCCAGGGTCACCGTGCGCTCGGCCAACGGCTGCTTGGACACCACGTTGAAGGTGCCGCCCGGGTCACCACGGCCATAGAGCATGGTTGCCGGCCCACGCAAGACCTCCAGGCGCTCGATGGTGTTGGCATCAGGCATGTTCGGATAGCCGCGGTTGATCGGGAAGCCGTTGCGGTAGAACTCTCCGGTGGTGAAGCCGCGCACGGTAAACGTGGTCAGGCCCTGGCCGCCGAAATTGTTACCCCTGCCGACGCCGCCGGCATAATCCAGGGCATCTTGCAGGCGCGTGGCGCTGAGGTCTTCGACCACATCGCGGGACACGACCGAGATCGATTGCGGCGTTTCATGGATGGCGGTGTCGGTACGCGTGGCGCTGGCGGAGCGGGTGGCGTGGTAGCCCTTCACCGGACCCTGTGCCGTCTCGAAGTCCGAGGTCCCAACGATATCGGTGGCTTGCAACTCCAGCGGAGCCTTGTCCGTGGAACTGGGCTCTTCTGCCCAAGTGGGAATGGAGTAAGCCTGGAGCACACAGAGTGAAACGATTATCCGACGCATCGACACACAATCCTAACGAAAGAACGCCATCCCTTGGAGGGCTGGCAAGAATGTGTCGCGAAAGATACAGCAACTCATTCCTATTTGACATAGATTCCCATTAGTGCCGCCGTTCCAACTTTGGATTCTTGCTCGATTTGCCTGAAGAATGCCTGGGCGCGGACGTCCATGATGTACGCCACGTTTAGCCGCAACCAGTCACACGCCTCCCCCTCCGGCAAGAACGTCGAGCCCTGGGACAACTGGATTTGCAACTGCTCGGCGATCTGCCGGACCCGTTCGGCCGCTACGTGCCGAGGCCGCGCCCACACGAACAAACCTCCGCTGGGCTCGGCAAACACTTCCCAGTGGAGGGGATCAAGCAGGCGCAACGTGCTCGCCATCTGCTTGTTCAAGCGCCCGCGCAGGCGTTGGATCAGCTTGCGATACGCGCCGTTCGCCAGCAAGGTTGCCACGACGTTCTCCGCCAGCAGCGAACAACCGATGCCGGTGACCATCTTGATTTGCGCCAGCCGCTTGATGATTTCCGGTTGCGCAACGACATAACCGATACGCAACGAGCTGGACAAGGTCTTGGAAAAACTCGCCAGGTAGATCACTCGGTCCAACGCGTCGAGTGACGCCAGCCGCGACGTCGGGCCGTTCTGGAAATCGGCGTAGATATCGTCTTCGATGAGGCGAAAGTCGTGCAACGTCGCCAGTTGCAGCAGGCGATAGGCAACGCTCGGCGCGAGGCTGGTGCCAGTGGGGTTCTGGTACATGCTGTTAATGAAGAAATACGCCGGTTTGTGCCCATCGAGCAGTCGTTCCAAGTGGGCGATGTCAGGGCCTTGCGCAGTCCTCGGCACGGCCAGGGTCTTGACCCCATGCAGCTTCAGCAGGTTGAACAGGTTGTAATAGCCCGGGCTCTCGACCAAAACCAAGTCGCCCGGCTTGAGCAGCGTGCGCACCAGCAGGTCCAGGCCATGGCTGGCGCCCTGGGTGGTGATGATCTGGCGCGGTTCGACATGAATGTCGATCAGGCCCAGGCGTTTCTGGATCTGCGAGCGCAGATCAGCCGAGCCCAACGGCGTGCTGTAGTTGAACAGGGCCTGATTGTCGCTGCGTACCACTTGGCGGATCGCCTGGCCCAGGTCGGTATCGTCGCGCCACGCGTCCGGCAGCCAGCCGCACCCCAGCTTGAGTTGGGTCGATGCGTTATCGAACAAGGGCCAGGCGGTTGCTTCATCCTCGGCCTGCGGTGCCAGCGTCCGGGACATCTGCTGTGCCACGAAAAAGCCCGAGCCATGCCGGGACTCCAGGACGCCGCTGGCGACCAACTGGTCATACGCCTTGATCACGCTCGACAGGCTCAAGCCGTTTTCCGTCGCCAGTTGGCGGATCGAAGGCATGCGCGCACCCGCGCGAATGCCATGGCTGTGGATCCAGTCGGTGACACTGGCGACCAGTTGCCGAACCAGGGATCCCGTGGCGTTTCGATCGATGTTCAGGTCCATGGCGCGGGATCTCGGCTAAGTGTTCTCGAATTTCGAGCGAACAGTTAACCATAAAAGACCCCGCTCTGTTCCTTGTTTGCCTGCGGTGCGGCATTGATAGTCCGCCCAGGCTCTCATTTTCAAGGAACACTCTTGGACGCACAGCAGCGACATTCATGGGGACTGGCCTTCGGTCTTTGCCTGATCACTTTGGCGGTCAACCTCCAGGCGCCGCTTTACACCACCTATGCGCAGCTTTCCGGTTACGGCGCGGGCGCCACGGCGGTGGCGTTTTCCGGTTATGTACTGGGCGTGTTGCCAGTGTTGCTGGCGTTCGGCGGACTGGCCGACCGCGTGGGTCGCAAACCGCTGATCCTGGCGGCGCTCTGCCTGTCGATGCTGGCGACGGTGATCACGGTGGTTTGGCCGAACCTCGTGGCGCTGGGCGTGGCGCGCCTGATGATGGGCGTCGGCACCGGGTTGGCCTCGGCGACATCCACCGCCTACATGGTGGAACTGATGCCGACCGGCGACGCACGGGCACCGGCCAACCGGGTCACGGCCAGCACCTCCCTGGGGTTTGGCCTGGGCGCGGCGCTGACTAGCCTCTTCCTGTTCGCCCATCACAGCGTTACGCCAGGCAGTTTCTGGTTGCAGCTGGGGTTGGCTGCCCTGGCGATGATCGTGGTGGCGCGGCTTCCGGACCCGGCCACGAGAATCAGGCACGCGCCGCTGTTGCGCCTGCCGTTGTTTCCCGCTGGCAGCCTGCCCTACAGCTTCTCCATGTTGCTTGCCTGGGCGACGTCGGGACTGGTCATCGCCATCCTGCCTTCGGTACTTGCCGCCCATGACCTGCAGCGCTGGTCCGGCCTGTCGACATTTACCGTCATCAGTTGCGGATTGATCTTCCAGCCCTGGGTGAAACGCATGCAACCGGCCAGGGCGACGGGATTGGGGCTGCTCGTCTTGCCTTTGAGCTATGCGTTGCTCGCCTGGGGCGCGAGCCGGGGTTCGCTGCCCGCCGTGCTACTCGGGGCGCTGGGCGCCAGCAGTGCATGCTACGGCTTCCTGTACCTGGGCGGACTGTCAGCGATTACGGCCATGGCCGGTGCGCAAAAAGCCCGGGTCAGCGCCGGGTTCTTCCTGTTCGCCTATGTTGGGTTCAGTATCCCGGTCGTCGTGACCGGGTGGTTGGCCGACCATTTCGGCGCTGACGTGGCGCTGATGGTGTTTGGCCTGGCGCTGTTGGCAGGCGCAATGACTACCGGGCTGCTCATCGTTCGGACACAGGCGTTCATCACCCAGCCATCCCACGGCTGAACAAAACACTTCGTGGCGAGGACCGCTCGACATCACGGCAGGCAGGTCGTATACCATATCCCCACCTCAGCCAAACGACTGCCGCCGTGACTTTATCCAAGTTCAACCTGCCTGACCTGGGCAACACCCCCTCTACTTCGGAAATCATCACGCGGCACCTGCGCGACGCTATCGTCGCAGGACATTTCGCCGAGGACGAGCCGATTCGCCAGGACGATATCGCCCGACAGTTCAACGTCAGTAAGATCCCGGTTCGCGAAGCGCTCAAGCGCCTGGAGGCCGAGGGCCTGGTGATGTTCCAGCGCAATCGCGGGGCGATGGTCACACGGATCTCCGAGGCGGAGCTGGCGCAGATGTTCGAGGTGCGGATGCTGCTGGAAGACAAGGTGCTGCGCCTGGCAATTCCCAACATGACCGAAGCGACCTTCACCCGCGCCGACAGCATTTGCCGGGAATTCATCGGCGAGGACGACGTCGGTCGCTGGGCCGAGCTGAACTGGCAGTTGCATGCCTGCCTCTACGAACCTGCACAACGGCCCTTCATGGTGAGCCTGATCCGCTCGGTCCACGACAAACTCGAGCGTTACCTGCGCATGCAAATGAGCCTGTCGGCCGGCAAGGAGCGCGCCGATCATGAACACCGTGAAATCCTCGACGCCTGCCGCGCCGGCGACGTGGAGCGTGCGGTGAAACTGTTGGACGAGCATATCGCCGGGGTCTGCAAGACGCTGTTCGAGTTCTTGCCGACGAGCCGGTGATGCCATGGCGCTGTGCTGATTTCGTCACCGACGGCAGCTAAATCCATCAAGCCGACAGCCCCCGGCGCGCGCCACGCTTGTGTCCACTCATCTGAACGGACGTGGCGCCATGAAACGCATCACCGTGATCGACTCCCACACCGGCGGCGAACCGACCCGGCTGGTGACCGAAGGGTTCCCCGACCTGGGCCAGGGCAGCATGGCCGAGCGCAGGCAGCGCCTGGCCGAACAACACGACGCCTGGCGCACCGCGAGCGTGTTGGAGCCTCGCGGCAGCGACGTGCTGGTGGGCGCGTTGCTGTGCGAACCGGTGGACCCGGCCGCCTGTGCCGGGGTGATCTTTTTCAATAACAGCGGCTACCTGGGCATGTGCGGCCACGGCACCATCGGCCTGGTGGCATCGTTGGCTCATCTGGGACGAATCGGCCCCGGCGTGCATAGCATCGAGACGCCGGTGGGCACGGTACAGGCGACGCTGCATGAAGATCGCTCGGTCAGTGTGCGCAACGTGCCGGCCTACCGATATCGCCAGGCCCTGCGCCTGGATGTGCCGGGCATCGGCCCGGTGATTGGCGATGTGGCGTGGGGCGGCAATTGGTTCTTCCTGATCGCCGATCACGGCCAGCGCGTGGCGGGCGACAACCTCGACGCATTGACCGCCTATACCTTCGCTGTACAGCAGGCCTTGGAGCAGCAAGGCGTTCGCGGCGAGGACGGCGGGCTGATCGATCATATCGAGCTGTTCGCCGATGATCCCCAGGCCGACAGCCGTAATTTCGTGCTCTGCCCCGGCAAGGCCTATGACCGCTCTCCTTGTGGCACCGGGACCAGCGCCAAACTGGCGTGCCTGGCGGCCGATGGTAAGTTGCAACCAGGGGAAGTCTGGCGCCAGGCCAGTGTCATCGGCAGTGAGTTCGAAGGGTCGTATGAGCGATCGGGCGAGCGCATCGTGCCGACCATTCGCGGCCGGGCCTATATCAGCGCCGAGAGCACACTGATCATCGAGCCGGACGATCCGTTCGCCTGGGGCATTCGCCCGTGAACGAAGGCCATGCCGCAGACGTGATCATCATCGGCGCCGGCATCGTTGGCGCGGCCTGCGCCCAGGCCCTGGCTCAGCGTGGCTTGCGCGTGCTGGCGCTGGACGCTGGATGGCACGGGGCCACGGCGGCGGGCATGGGCCATTTGCTGGTGCTCGACGACAATCCGGCAGAGCTGGCGCTGAGTCAATATTCTCTGCGGCGCTGGCGGGAATTGGCGCCTGTGCTGCCCGATGCTTGTGCCTGGCGCAACAACGGCACTTTATGGCTGGCGGCCAACGCCGAGGAAATGGCTGTAGCCCATAGTAAATACCTGAACCTGATGGCCCATGACGAGCCCTGCGAACTGATTGGCCGCGCCACCTTGCACCAGCGCGAACCGGAATTGCGGGCAGGCCTGGAAGGTGGGCTGCTGATCAAGGGCGACGGTATTCTCTACGCGCCAGCGGCCGCCCGCTGGATGCTCGATCACACGAACATTCGCCAACAACGTGCCGAGGTCAGCGAAGTGGACGGCCACCGCGTACGCCTCGCCGATGGCCGTTGGCTCAGCGCCGGAGCGGTGGTACTCGCCAATGGCATCCAAGCCACCGAGCTGTGCCCGGAGCTGCCGATAGAGCCCAAGAAGGGCCACCTGTTGATCACCGATCGCTACCCCGCCGCTGTCGTCCACACACTGGTTGAGCTGGGTTACGTCACCAGCGCTCATAACGCCAGCGGACCGTCGGTGGCGTGCAACATCCAACCGCGCCCGACCGGACAGTTGTTCATCGGCGCTTCGCGGCAGTTCGGCAACGTCGATCCGCAAGTGGAAGGCTGGATGTTGGCGAAAATGCTCAAGCGCGCCGTGGATTACATGCCAGGGCTGGCGCACCTCAACGGCATTCGCGCGTGGACCGGTTTTCGCGCGGCGAGTCCCGACGGCTTGCCGCTGGTGGGGCAACACCCGCAGCGCAAGGGCTTGTGGCTGGCGGTGGGTCATGAAGGGCTCGGCGTCACGACCGCGCCGGCGACGGCCGACCTGCTGGTCGCGCAACTGTTCAACGAAACCGCGCCGCTGGCCGCCCAACCCTACCTGCCGCAGCGTTTCTTGGGAGCATCGGTCCATGCCTGATTTGTTTGTCGATGGCCGCGCGCTGTCTGTCGCCAATGGCACCAGCGTAGCGGCGGCATTGGCCATGGGGGCCGATGGCTGCAGCCGCACCTCGGTGACCGGCCAGCGCCGCGCGCCTTTATGCGGCATGGGTGTCTGCCAGGAATGCCGGGTGATGATCGACGGGCGACGGCGCCTGGCCTGCCAGACCTTGTGCCGCGATGGCATGCACGTGGACACCCGACCATGACCGAATTCGCCGACCTCCTCATCATCGGCGCCGGCCCAGCCGGCATGGCCGCCGCCCTGGCCGCAGCAAACAGCGGCGTGCGCATCGTGCTGCTGGATGACAACCCGAATCCCGGCGGGCAGATCTGGCGCGACGGACCACAGGCCCACTTGCCTGTCGAGGCGCGACGAATGCGCGAGCGTTTGCGCGCCTGCGCCAACGTGCGCTGTCACGCTCAAACCCGAGTAATTGCCAGCGCTGCCGACAAGACCTTGCTGGTGGAGAACGCCGAACAGGGTTGGCTGATCGCTTACGACCGCTTGATCCTGTGCACCGGCGCCCGGGAACTGCTGCTGCCCTTCCCCGGCTGGACGCTGCCCGGCGTCACCGGTGCCGGCGGCTTGCAAGCGCTGATCAAGGGCGGCCTGCCGGTGCGCGACGAACGCTTGGTGATTGCCGGCAGCGGCCCGCTGCTGCTCGCCAGCGCAGCCACGGCTAAACACCACGGTGCGCAAGTGCTGCGCATCGCCGAACAAGCCAGCCGCGCCGCCGTTATGGGTTTCGCCATGCAACTGCCACGCTGGCCGGGCAAGTTATGGCAGTCGCTCAGCCTGTTCGATGCCCGTTACCGCACCGGCACACATGTATTGGAGGCCCTGGGACGGGACACGCTCGAAGGCGTGCGCCTGCTGCAGCAAGGCCAGACGGTGGAACTGGCTTGCGACCGGTTGGCCTGCGGCTTCGGACTCATTCCCAATAGCCAGCTGGGCCAGGCGTTGGGTTGCGAGCTCGCTGGCCAGGCCCTGGCAGTCGACGTCTGGCAGGCGACCACTCGCCGCGATCATTACGCTGCGGGTGAATGCACCGGTTTCGGCGGCAGTGAATTGGCCTTGGTGGAAGGCGCCATCGCCGGCCACGCAGCCGTCGGCGATACAGCGACAGCCGAGCGCCTGTGGCCTCGTCGCGGGCGATGGCAGGGGTTTGCCCGGGCGCTGAACGACGCCTTCGTCCTCGACGCTCGTTTGAAAGGCCTGCCCCGGGGCGATACGGTGGTTTGTCGTTGCGAGGACGTGGCCTACGAGGCACTGAGTGGCCATGCCGACTGGCGCGAGGCTAAGCTCGCCAGCCGCTGCGGGATGGGCGCCTGCCAAGGCCGGGTCTGCGGTGCTGCGTTGGAACACTTGTTTGGCTGGACGCCGCCCGCTCCTCGCCCCCCCTTCAGTCCGGCGCGGATCGAGACGTTGCTGAGCCTGGGAGACGTCTCGGATCGCTGATGGGCGGGCTCATGCGAGTTGCATCGCCTTGCGGATACCCGTATCCAAGACACCCGCGGGCGCGAAGCGGCGCATGAACTGCAATTGGGCTGCGGCCTTTCCCGCGGTGTAACGCAACTTCGGACGGTCGGCGCGAGCGGCCTTGAGCACCACGTCAGCGACGACATCCGGGCCCTCGGCTGTCGCCATCGCTTGATTGACGACCTTGGTGACCTTCACACGAATCTCTTCGTACAGGTCCAACTTGGCATCAGCCTCAAGGCTGTTGCTCTCGAAGGCTGTCTTGGTATAGCCAGGCTCGATGACGACCACCCTGACGCCATGGGTCCGCAGCTCATGGTCCAAGGCCTGGGAATACCCACCCACCGCGTGTTTGCTCGCCACGTAGAGCGCCACATAGGGCACGGAAACGACACCCAGGATCGAACCGATATTGATGATGCGGCCCACGCCCTGGCGCCGCATGTAAGGCACAACGGCGCGCGTCATTCGCACAATACCGAGGAAATTGGTATCGAAGATCGCCTTCGCCTGCTCGATCGAGCTTTCTTCCGCCGCGGCCGGAGCAAGCCCGAAACCTGCATTGTTGACCAGCAAGTCGATACGCCCTTCCAACCGCAACAATTGCGCGACGGCGGCCTCGACGGAGGCGTCATCGGTCACGTCAAGCGCCAGCATCGCATACGTCTGGTGATCGGCCCGGGTCCCGCGCCGGCTGGTGCCGTATACCTGATAACCGGCCGCCACGAGTGTCTTGGCGATCGCTTCGCCGATACCGGACGAAGCGCCGGTGACCAACGCTACAGGCTTGTGGGTTGTCATGAAATTTTCCTCGGCAGTTGGGTCGGACCCGGCATCGATGCGTGTCGGGAAGCTCTATGATGATTAGCATAATCATAGACGTCAACAGTTTTGATTTTGATCGACATCTAATTAAGAGGCAGCCGATAAATGGGCTGCCTCCGCGCTCATCTCGCTGCCCTTGTGTTATCCATTCCGAGGCATCGACAGGTAATTCTGTCGCGCCAGATGACGCACCAGGACTTTGCCCTCCGGCCCCACGGTCGTCCCGAAAACCACCCGCTGCCCTCCTTTCAATCGTCCGTCCAAGGCACACTCCAGATGCCCCGGCATGGCCTGCGGCAGCAGCTCGATGGCAAGTTCCGCCAGCCGTGGTTCATATTTGAGCAAGGTATTGGTCATCGTCCTCATCAAGGTATGGGCCGTCGCGGGCAACCCTTGCAAAACCGTCCCCATATCGGGCAGCCCGTAGTCAGGCAAATGACTGAGCGTGCCCGCCCTGCAATTGAGGATGCGTTGCAGATTGTCCAGGACCGACAGCGTGTGCTGGTCCTGTTCGCTGACTCGATGCAAATCCAGCTCACCGGTGAAGTTTTGCAGGAGCATTTCGTAAAGTGACGGGTTGGGCTCGGTCATGGCTCACTCCTTCGCCAAGGGACGCAAGGTCAGTTGGTTGTCCCCCATCTCGATGAGCCGGGCCCGATCCGGGTCCAGGTCATCGCGCGTCAGCATCAAGCGCCAGGTATCCGATTGGGCGTCGGGACTGCGAAACAAGCCCACAAGCGCAACCACCCGCGCCTGCGGGTCCATCGGTACGCTCAACTGCGCTCCTGCCCCGGGTTTCACCACCACGGCACGCTTGTCCAGCAATGCACCGTCGAGCAGCCCCTCGTCACCGCTCACCAAGCCCTCGTAGGTGGCCAAGTCCAGCGCTTTGCTGTCGCGCAACTGATACACCCGGACCAGGGTCGGCAGCGACAAGACGCTCATGTCCGCAGTGTCGGTGTTCAGTGTCGCGCGCGCATTGAAATCCAGATGCAGGGTTTTCACCTGCCTATGAAAGACAGTCTCGGCGGCGGACGCGGTGCCGTGCGTGACGGTCTGGGTCAATCCACACCCGCCCAGCGCCAAGGCCATCGCCATCAGTGTCAAAACATTAAAAAGAGTACGAGACATGCTGTGTTTCCCTGTTCCGAGAATGGGTCGAGAGGCCTTGGTAGCGGCCCAGATTGATCGTGATCCTGTCGTGTTCTTTCACCTGCCAGCTGTCTGTTCCCAAACCCAGCACACCGGTCATGCTTAGACGTATTCGGGGATTCCCCAAGACTGCCGGCGGCAGGCTGCCCACCGCGACCGTCAAGTGAAGCGTCGCACTGCAACGCCACCCCAGGTACACGCGCAGCAGTACCAGCAAGTCGCGGTGCAGCGTTGAGCCGGGCAACCAATCGTTGGCCTCCCGAGCGTCATCGGTGGACAGCACCAGGCGCAACTGGCTGTTGACGTCTCGCCCGACACCACCCAGCGGCGTACCCACAGACAAACTTACCGGGCGGGACGGGTGAAGACTCGCCGGCTGCGGCAATGCAATCTTCTGCGGCCAATGCGGGCTGACTCGCGCTTGGGTGTGGGTCGCCAGCAGCTTGACCAGCGCCTCGATGCCTTCTGCGTTGCGGGTCGGCAGGCGCATGACGCTGAGCAACGCGAGAAAACGCGACATTGGCGTAGGGACGTGCCGCGCGGTGCCGGGAATGCCCAATCCGATCAGGCCCAGCAGGCATTGCGATGTCGCATCGGTGCCGCCTGCTGCGAAGGTCGCCGGGTAGGAATACTTGCGCCAGATCCGGTAGAACTGGGTGAAGATCCGGTGATTGAAAATGTCCAGGAAAGCTTCCAGCGCTTCATGGCCTTCCCGGCGTTGCGCGATGTCATCCACGAACGCCGTCGGCATCGGCGAGTCGACGCCATACAATCCCAGCACGCGAGTGCGTACCGTCGCCGGACGCCGCGGGTTTTGCTGATCGAACTCGATCCCTTTCAGCTCGCCCGCTGGAAAGCCCATGCCGGGATCGGGTCGAAAACGCACCGGGTCGTCCGCCGGGCGCGCGGTGCTGCCCAGCAGCGGTTGGTTGGGCAACGCTTGTTCCAGCAACTGGCAAAGACGGTACACGCTGGCCTCGGCCACCCGCTCCTGCAACGTATCCAGCAAACCGTCGGCGTTCAACCGGGAATTCGCTGGCTGTGGTTCTCGCTCCATCGCAGGCACGCTCCAGTAGGTTGAAGAACCAGCGTGAGCTGGGTGTACAAATGGATGTCCGCGTAGAGCGCAAAGAAGCGGTTGAGCATTTCGCCGAAGAGACTGATATCGCCCTCCCCCGAAAATCCGTTGGCGTCCAGGGTGATTTCGATATCCACCCCTCGTAGCAGGAAGCCCTTTTCGAAGCGCTGGACCAGGTGATGACTCACCTCGACAATCGCCGCCAGCCTGCGCCGGTTGAGCTCGCTGCCCGTCCAGTCGTACAACGCCAACGTCCCGCGCAACACCTCGGCGCTGTCGAGCATCGGCAGGAAGTTGGAGCCCAGGTGGCTGAGGATGCGCCAATGAAAGCGGTCGCGATTGGGCGGATAGCATGGCAACGTCGGGGCACACAGATTACGCACCCGCAGGCCGAACTGGGTCGACTGCACCGTCGTATCGAGTACGGTGCCCTGCAACGCCTTGCGCGGCAGTTGGCCATGGGTACCGGTCAGGCTTAACGAAAGGCGTTCAGGGGTCTGCAGGCGATCCTCGTCGAAGCCTTCGCCGCCCAGGATCAGCCAGGTGTCATGCAAGCCATTGGCGGCCCGCTTCAAGCGGGTGTGGAAATAACGTTCCGGGGCTTCGTCGCGCAGCATGCCACCCTTGTGGCGGAAGCTGGTGAATGGCACGTAGTCCAGGCGCTGGTCGTCCTTCGATGCGGTGACTTCGTCCACCGAATAGATTTCAAGATGACCATCCTGCAAACGCATCGGACGCAGCAGGTAATCGGTCTGCAACGGGTCGAGCTCCAGCGGGTCGGCCTCCAGCACAAACAGATTGATCACCGGCACGGCGTGCAGGCGGATGTGTTCGGCGCCCAGGTCAAAGGCATGAGGCCAGGGTTCGCGCAGCACCACTTCGAGGTCGAACCAGGGCGCGGCGGATTCAATCACCCGTTGATCCAACCCGCAAAGGGTGACGAACATGAATTTTTCCCGGAACGTGAAGTACTCCAGCAGCAACTGGTAGCCACTGAAGGCACTGTCGCCCTTGGGCCACAGCCGGTCCTCGTCGGCAAACCCCTTGGCCGCGAAGTAGCCGTCCACGGATGTGCGGCCAGGCTGCCCTGCCACGCGCACGTACATCGCCTGCCTGTTCAGGGTCAGGGCTTGGTGCAGCGCGCTGGCCAGCGGCGCATCGGCATTCAAGTACAACGGCAGGCGACTCAGGTCGATCTCTGCCCAAGGGACGGACGCGCTACGGGCAAAACGCAAGCGCAGCAGCGAGCGGCCGTCCGGTTCCTGGTCGCGCTCCACGGACACCAACGCCAGCGGCTGTAGCGTCACGTCTTGCGTGGTGGTGTAGCGACAACGGGTGCGCTGCGGCCCGATGGGTTGCGACAGGATCTCGAACCCTCGGGCGATCCGTTCGCTGCGCTGTATCTGCGCAAGATCGGGCATCAGTTCGATGATCGACAGTGACGGAATGGTCCGCAGATAATGAGGCCACAACAGACTCACCAAGCCTTCGGTCAGCTCCGGCAGGTCATCGTCGAGCTTCTCTCGCAGTCGCCCCATCAGGAACGCAAAGCCTTCGAACAGTCGTTCCACATAGGGGTCCCGAGCCCCCGGCTTGTCCAGGTTAAGGTGCGCCGCCCGGTCCGGGAATGCTTCGGCGAATTCCTTGCCGGCCTCGCGCAGGTAGCGCATTTCGGCGTCGAAATAGCGCAGTGTCAGATTGTCCATGTCCATAAAGAATCCTGATCAATGAGGGTCAGCCGCACAGCACTGCGGCACGTATTGGATCGATGGCTACGAGCGCCGCCAGCAAGGCTTCCATGCGGCGGGCCAGGGCAGGTTTGTCGGTGTCATTGCGCTGGGCTTTCAAGCGCAGCAGCTTGAGCAGGCGAGCCTTGACCTCGAAATACAGCTCGGGCTCCCACACGCGCAGGTCGTGGTGTTGGGCGGCGGCGTCCAGTTCCCCCAGCAGATGGATGGCCAGATCAGTCTTGCCGAACTGTTCGGCCACCCGGGCCATCAGCAACCGCAGCAGCCAACGTTGCCGCCCGCCATGAATCTCCGGGCGCGACGCCAGCCAGGCGAGCGCGGGCTCGACCCCTGCCCTGTCGGCCTGCGCCAGGGCTTCGCCTTCCCATGACAAGATGTCGGCATCGCCGATGCCCTGCACCGGGCATGCAGCAGGCTGCCATTGTCCAGGGCGATTGCGGCTGACGTGTTGGGCAATCCATTCGAGGGTGGTCTCATCGGCGAAGCGCGTGCCGTCACTCCAGCGCAGCAGCTCCAACCCCGGCAACCGATCGAGCAACATGCCCAGGTCACGCTGGATGACATCGGCCCAGCCATCCTGTGGCGCGGGTTGTTTACTCAAGGCTTGGTACGCGTACCACTGCAAGTCCAGCCAGAAGTGATTCACGCCTTCGGCATAGATCCGCTCCACCTGATCGAGTAACTGGCGCCAGCCCTGCTGCAGGTATAGACGCTTGAGCTGCGCCCGATAATCCGCCCTCGGCGGCGTCAGCCGGGTATTGCCATCGGCGTCCTCGGGCGGCGCTTGATGCACGGTGTCCCAGCGCAGGCTTTTCATCAGCCGATGGGCCGCGAGCCAACCGTGGGGCTGGTCGCGCAAATAGCCGGCCAAGGCCCGGCCATGGTCCAACAGATCCCGGCCGGACTTGATCGCGAGCACTGTCGGCGCGCCTGCCTGGGCATTCGAGTCCTGGTTGGCCGCATTCTGCGGGACCACGGCCGCAACGCCGCCCGATTGAGCCAGACGGACAGACAGCGCCGCATGCAATGCCCCAAGGCAAGGGCGTTGATCCTCCGGCCACGCCGCCAGGCCCTGCTCCAGCCAGGCCAACGCCGCGGCCGTGCGCTCGGCCTCGGCCCTGACCACCTCTGGATACAACGACAGGGTATCCAGCACCTTGCCGCCGGCCAGCCATTGCAGCGCCACCTTGCGACTGTTGGGACGCGCCGGCAGCAGGCTGTCGGCGAACCGCTCCAGCAAAGCCGCCAGCAGACCCAGCCCATCGGCCAGCCCCGCTTCACCGTCCCTGTGCAAGCGCGCCCACACGTAATAGGTCGCCACGCGCAGATCCTTGCAAGTCTGGGTCAGCAGCTTCTCGGCCAGCTTCGCCACTCGCTCGGCATCGGCACCGGACAACTTGTCGACCTCTTCGCGCATGCGCTGGAAGTCATCGTCATAGCCGGGGTCGTCGCCGACGGGTGAAGCTTCGCTGATCGGTTGTAACCAGGGCTGCCAGCGTGCGGTCTCTTCACGGGCAATGGCCACCGCGTCGCGCGCTCCCAGGCAACGGGTAATCAAGCTTTGCAGGCTCATGACTTGGAGCTCTCGGACACGGGCTTCCGGAACGGGTATCCATGCTGCCGCACGATGCCGTCTGGCAACGGCTTGCCGAATACACCGTAGCGGGCCGGCCAATCCTTCACAGGTAACTTGAACGTTCCAAACACCATATCTATCAGCGGCAGGTGAATCGCGTAGTTTTTATAGATGTAGTCCGCATGACGGGCGTGGTGCCAGTGATGATATCGGGGAAGTACAAGAATGAATTCCAGCCAGCCCGCGTTGACTCGCATATTCGCGTGGGCCAGTACGGCTTGAATGCCAACCAGGACCACATAGGCATTCAATGCAGGCGCAGCGAAACCCAGCAACATCAACGGCACCAGTACACCTGTGCGCGTTAATAAAATTTCAACGAAGTGGACCCGCGAACCGGCCAGCCAATCCATCGCGGTACTTGAATGATGGACAGCATGGACTCGCCATAACCAAGGCACCACGTGGTAGAGGCGATGCAGCCAGTACTGCCCCAGATCAGCCACCAATACCGCGAGAAAAAACTGTACGACCATAGGCAGGCTCTGGACGTTCTCCTGAAGGTTCGGGGAAACCGCCCATCCCGCCATGAAGTTTGAGGAAGCCGTGATGAAAATCAGGATGAATTGCACCAGCATATGGCTGACGAAAAAATAGCCCAGGTCCGTGCGCCAATGGGGACGCAGGATGTTCTGCTCCGGATCCTTGGCATACAACTTTTCCAGCGGGATAAATACCGCCGCAGATATCAGGAGCGCCAGTACGAACCAATCCAGCCCCAAGGAGTAAGGTGTCTTACCGATGGCATCGACCTGTATGTCAGTCCCACCGAGGACCATGGCCAGACCGGAAGCGACAATAGCCGTAACACCCAAGCGCTTATGGCCGTTGAGCATTATATTCAACGTGCCCAAGCTGAACGACAGGATCAACCCGAGCAGCAACAGCGACCGGGCGAATTGCTCGTCGTAAACCTCGCGCAATTCACTGGTCGTCAGCCACTCCGGCAGCAGGAAGCAAAACACTGCGAGCAAGCTCAACAATCCCAAGGTGGCACCGATGTAGCCACTGATGCGCCCTTCGCCAAATATGAAAGGAGCGTGTCCATGTTTCTGTAAATAAGTTTTGATCTTGTGCATTACCTATCCTTTTTGTTTGAAGCCGAGCGGTATTTCTCCTGTCGCTTCAGCGCGACGGAGAGCCAGGCGCCAATGGATCCCTCCAACGATCAATCCAAGCAGACTCATTTTCCTCTCGCGGGCCTAGCCCTCCGCCGCCTCGCGTCCTTCCAGAAATATCCGCCCCGGCAACTTGAACCCGCGCAACTTCAGCAGGGTCATCGGCCCGGCATCCAGCTCGGTGCGCAGGTGCCAGGTCAGGCCCAGGCCATCGGGGGCCTTGAGCACCATGCGATAGCGGCTGTCGCCGTCGTCCAGTGGCGTGAACCTGGCCTGTTCCAGCAAGCGGATCAGCCCCCAGGTGCCGGCGTAGTCGGCGAACAGCCGCTCGCCGGTGTGGACGCTGGTCCAGGTCAGGCTGACCCCGGGATAATCGCTGCGTCCCGGCCAGCCGAAGCGCTGCCAGCGTTCCTTCTGGTTGAAGTACTCGTGTTTTTCGCCGTTGAGGATGAACGTGGTCTGCACCACATCGCGCACGCCTTTGCCGCTCAGCTCGAAGCTCAAGCCCAGGCCGCCGTCGGTGTAGAGCACGTCGGCCAGGTCGCTCAGTTGATTGACCGCCGCGAGGAACTGCGGATTGATCCGCAAGCCACGGCCATGGCGTGGATCGGCCACCCAGCGGTTGCCCTCCTTGCGCAGCACGCCGCTCAACTGACTGTGCAGGAAGCGTTCGATGCGCCCGGTGTCGGCGCGGATCATCTGCCCCAGCATCGGCAGCGAAGCGTCGCTGGCCGTTGCGGCGAACGGATAGCGCCCGGCGAAGGCCGCGTTCCAATGCTCGACGATCGAGCGCTGCCACTGGCTGTTGAGGCCCGCCGCCGACGGTTGCAGCACCCGCTGCCAAGCCTGTTCCAGCGGCTGCACGAACAGCGTTTCGCCAACGCCGGCCCATTGCGCGCCCAGGCTCGCCGCCATCAACCGGCCATAGGACTGGGTGTCGGTCAGGTCGATGCCACGGCCCTGGAACACGGTCTGCGCCAATGCCTGGGTCATTTCCATGGGGTCGCTGGCGGTGCTGATCTGTTGCAGTTTCAGGCGCACGCGGGTCACTTGGGTGAGGTAGGCCTGCAGGCTCAAATTGTCAGTGCCGCCCTTGACCAGGGCCAGCAGCGGTCCGAAGGTGGCGTCCAGCGGTCCACCTGGCAAATCCACCCGTGGGTCGATCAGCGGCGCCGTCTCCGGTCCGATCAGCTTGTGCGCGGACTTCATCAGCGAGTCGCTCAGGGCCGGTGCGCGAGTGCCCGCCTGGCCTTGATAGGCCAGGGTGTTGAGCAGCGCGATCAGCGGCGATTGACGCACGTCGCTCATCAGCGTCAATTGGTCGATCACCCCATCCAGGTTTTTCGCTTGGCGGGTGCGCAGGCTGTTGAGAAACCCCAGCCAGGCGCTGGCGTAATCCTGGAAATAGCGCTCGGTCAGGCGCTTCTTCAGCACATCGGGGGTCAATCGGGGATCGGCCTCGCCGGGCCTGTCGCTGAGCACCCAATCGATTTCCTCGCGCCGCGCCTGGGCGATGTCGTCGATGGCCTGGCGCACCTGGCCCTCCCAGGCCTGGCGTGTGAACACCCCCGGCACGCGGGCCTTGCTGGAAAACAGCCCGGCGGCCTCGGTGTCGCCGACCATCTGCGCCAGGCCCAGGGCCGGATAATGCTGGGCGGCGTCGTCCAGGACCTGTTGGTACAGGCTGACCTCGGCGTTGCGCTGGCCCAACTGGTCGAGCAAGGCCTGGCGCACCTGCGCCACCAACCGAGGGTCGGCCTCGATGCGCCAGTCGGGGTGCGCGGCCAGTTGCTCGGCGTAGAACTGCCAGAAGCCGGGCGCCAGTGTTCGCCAGAGCCCGGCTGACTCGCCCTCTCGGGTGGGATCAGCCTGGGCAAGCGTCTTGACCAGAAGCTGCGCCTCGGCTTTTTCCGGACGCGCCATCATCAGGTACGCCTTGAGCTGATCGTAGGCAACCGTCGAGCGCTCGACGCGCTCGGGACTGCCCGGCGCCAGCTTGACCAACGCCTCCAGTTGCTCACGCAAGCGTGCCGCCGCCGGGTCGCGCACCAGGCGGTTATTGGCCTCGACATAACGCGGCCAGAGCGTTTCGAGCAACTGTTGGTTGCGGTTCAAGCCAAAGCGCTGATACCACGGTGCCCCGTATGCGACGCGGTGATCCAGGCGCGCCAGCACGTGGACCAGTTCATTGAGCGCCAGCAATTGTGCCTCCGGGGTCGATGCCTGCTGCCACGCCGTCGACACGGCCTGCACCTGGACGATCTGCGCCCGGTTGCTGACAAACGACATCACCATCCCAGCGCCCCCCACCAGCGCCAACCCCAGGAACAGCACAGAAACGACTCGCGGCGCGCCCCAGCCCAGCCGCGCGCCGACAGCCTTGTCACGCTGAACGCCATGCCACACCGGATCCGGCCACCAGAAATGCTCGCCTTCAGCATTTTCAGTCCCGCGCAGCGGCTGGCTGAACCACAGCCCCCGCAGCCTCACCCCCGGATTGAATCCACTCAACGACGGCGCCAGCGCCTGACGCCAGCGGGCGATGCCATCGGCCTGCAAATCCCGGGACAAGCGCAGCAGGAAATCGTGGTGCATCTGCTTATTGAGCTTCATCTGCGCAATGCCCTGGCGACGCAAAGGCTCGACCAGTTCCTCCAGGCAATCCACCAGCGCTGCCGACGTGACCTTCGCCGGCAGCAGACAACCCACCGGCTGACGCTCGCGACCCTCCTGCGACCACGTCGCCTCGCACACCTGCCACAAGTGCAACGGCAACTGCCGGCGCATCCGCCGCGCCAACCCCTGCAAATGGCGCATGCCCTTGGCCAGCGCCACTGCATCGCAGACTTGCTCCGGGGTCAGTGCCCAGACCACGCCGTCCAATGGACGCCATCGGCGTAGGTTGAGCCATGGGTCGAGCACAGGATTTTCCAGACTCTCTTGGAGGCTGCCGCCCCACAGCAACACGGTGCGCTGGCCTTCAAGCCATTTTTTATCCGCCAACTGCGGGGCGATGGCGGTGATCTCGGTGGGTTCGCCGACGATGAGCAGGAGGCGGACCTTGTGGCGCCAGAGGGGGCCGTATAGGTGGCGGAGGGTTTCGCGGAGCTCAATCAACGATTTTTCATTCATCGAATGGGGCTCGACCTTATTGAGCGTCGGTGGCGGGCTGGTGTCCGTCTGATATTTTCGATAAGCCGAACGGCCCAAGACGTTGCCTAGAAAATTGAATCCACCCAGGAACAACACCAATACCAGCGCCATCGTGGATATTCCCAGCAATCCGAGCGCCTGAAGGTCACTATCAGGCTGAACGCCCAGCGACTGAGGGTATCGCCACATCACAGCGCCCAAGGCTGCGCAAATCAGCAACATCCCGCTGGCCACCGTCCATACACGTATAAAACTTCGCAGCTGCATTCGAATTTCCTATTCCGGGAGGGAAGGCGCAGGCGTCAATGCCATGCCCCAAAGCCTGGCGTCAGCGCGGCCATTGCCGCTGAAAATGAACTGCGGCCCCGCGCCAACCTGAATGGCTTGCGTCGCCGCTACAATCGCCAGCCATGGCGAAGCTTTGCCTGGGCTCCCCAGCATTGCGTCCAAGTCATGGAGCCCATGCTCGTGCTGCATCGGTATCGATAACTGGGTGGATACGCTGTCCACGGCTGTATGACGTTGCGCATCAATACCCGCCCGCCAGACCTGCGGGATCGCCTTGAACTCTACCGGTACCCAGGCACTTGCCTGCGTCGCGGCAGCATGCAGCGCGTCGGGACAAGGTTGGTGCTCCTGCTCCGGGCGGTGGAGCAAAGCCACGGGTGCCACGTTGGTTTGCGCCAGCTGATTGCCGAGCAACAAACCGGCGATCACTTCCGCCGTGCCCTCGGGTTGTCTCGGTGCAAACTGCAATCCGATGACCAGCAGCACAGCTTCCTCATAAAAGCGCTGATCGAGCCATTGATCCAACGCATCCAAGCCATTGCCTTCGAGTAGAACCGGTGCCTGGCGGATAGCCGACGCTTGCCATGCCTGCTCCCACGTCCGGTCCCACCCGGAACGCGACAAGCCGCTATCGACGTCCAACAGCAGCCCCAGCCGCGTATAGTCAGGCAACTGGGCCAGGGTAGGGGCCAATTCCTCCAATACCTGTTGCAACGTTCGCAGCAACAACGGTTCGAGATCTTCAGCCCCATCGCCCGGTAAACGACTGTGGCATGACGATGACGAAACGAGCCTTGAAGGCTGCATCGTTTGCGCCTTGATGCCACTCTGCAAAGCCTTCAACTGCACTGCAGGTTCGTCGCCGGGGGCGCGCAGGGCGGTATGCAAGTCGACTTTCAACACCTGTAGCAATCGCCTTCCTTGACGGTTTTTTTGGACAAGGTCCGCCTGTCGTGCCTGATCCCAACCATCGGCTACCGCTTGTTCGCCGAGATACAGCAACGTCCGCCCGAAACCCAGGGCACACCACCCCAGCAACGGCACGCCCAAAGCCAGGCCCCAGGAAACTTCAGGATTCTGGTGCAACGCTTCGGGGCCGAGCGACAAAACGCCCACAGCTCCCAACAACAGACAAAACACCAATAACCCAAGCCAAAGCCTGGCCCGTGGCCGTACCGGCCTAGGCGCCAAGACCGGGATGTCATCCATTCGCACCGGCATGATTAACGGGCCCCCACGCCAGGCATCGATGAAATCAGTGCACAGCCACAGGCGCACAGATGCCCGGCAAAGGCGACGGGCACGCCATTGTCCTTGAACGTCGGATGACCTTCGGCAATGACCGTGCGCCCATGCCCCGGCACCGGGCAATCCACCGGATCGCCCTGCCGAGCGACACCGATACCGCCGAACTTCATGACGGTTGAACCTGATCGGACGGTGCCGTTTCCTGAGTTTTTGTCGCCGATTCGGATGATGTTTTTCATGTTGTTTCTCCTTGTTAAAAATCTGATTTCTATCCTCTTTCGATTTTTTTAATTCGGCGGTTGTACATAAAACCTCCTTGGCAGTGGTGTCGATCCGAATGCGCTTTTCATGTCTTGGTCCGTGTTTGTCTGCTCGATGCCTTGGTATGCCTTATCTGTTAAATAGTTTTTTCCCGGTAGAGTGCATTGCTTGTTAAAAATCACTCCATTCCCTTTTCTGACGACAACTCTGTACTCCGTTACACCAAGGCTCTCGAATGAGTAGGTATATGCGCCTCGTTGGAAGGCAATAGCCGTGCCGAGACTTTTTGGGTGGCTAGATATATAAATATTAAAAACACCATTCGGCGGCCTCTGCTCCTCTGGATATTGCAGCTCTAGTTTTTCTTGTTTGTAGCCATACGTCGGGGTTCCATAACGATATTGCACATAGCCTTTGTCGGGGGATGTGTTGTTTTTAGCACAAATGGAAGCTACCTCACCTTCGTAGGTGTCTTGGTCGAGACCTCCATCAAATGCACAGCTTATATAAATGGTTTCGCCTTCTCGACACAGGGTTGTATTGATTTCAACATTGGGGTCGCTTGCCCAAGCCTCCGAAGAAAAGGCTGAGAGTATTAGCGAGGCGCATCTGGCTTTAGTCGGCATAAAAGATATCTCGCCAAATTTGTGAAAAATGCTTTCTTCTCTCTAGATAGCTATCCGTATTGCTGTTTACTATTTTAGTGATTTTGTCCACAATTTCTGGGTGGGGACCTTTATCTGCGATCTTATATAGGTTATTGTTGATCCAAAAGCTTGCAGCAGATCTAACTGCGTATTTCATTGTCGTCAGCAAGTCTGGGTTCTCGACGAAGTCCAAATCATCATCCGGCCATTGAACCGAGTTTTGACGGTGCCATCTCTGAAACTCCATATAGTTATTACGCCCTGTTAGTTGCTTAAGCCCTCGACCACGATAGGCCCAGCCGTCACCACTTGAAATGCCTCGATTGCCTAGTTCGGCTCGTGATCCGTACGCTCCATTTGCTATAGCTTCATAATCGGTTCGAGTCATGCGCACCCCGTTTGCCTTTTTCTTTCCCAGCTTGATTTCGTAGCCATGCTCATCAGCTTTGTTCGGGTTGTTTCTAAAATAACTAAATATCTGTACTAGCGATGTTGCTGCATAGCCAAAATTCTCTTCTATTACGAGGGTTGGCCCGGTCTCTTGGAGAATTTGCGCAAAAAAAATGAGCCTTTCTTAGTGGGGTCTCTAATTTATAAAATTCAAGATGCTCATTTAACTCGTTAACGATTTCTTTTAAGTCCAAATTTCTGTTCAAGCCAAGCCCCGGATATATTTTGTTCAGCATTTCCAGGGTAAAAATAGAGCCAGCATCTTTGAAATTGCCCCCAACCCCCACCGGATGAAAGTGATAAACCTTCCCGTCCTCCGGCAGCCCAACCTTCTCCATCACCTCATCCCACCAACACAACGCCTTGATCCGCTCTTTCTCCGCCAACCAGTTCACATGCGGCGTCGAGCCGCTATGGCCGAGCAGTTCGTCCAAGGCATCCCACTTTTGCGGGCGGTGGAACCATTCGCTTTCCTTGAGCACGATCAGTTGTGAGATCGATTGGGCGTGGGCCGGTACGTTGAGGGCTGTTTGCAGCTCTTCGGCGGTCATCTTGCCGTCGTGGTTGCGGTCGATGATGTCGAACAGTCGGCGCTGGACCGGCCCTTTGTCGCCCGCGTCGGCCATCGGGCCGTAGCGTTCCAGTTGCGCGCCGCTGAAACGGTCCACGGCGCGGTGGAAGGAGGCCAGGTGTTCTCGGGGGGACGAGTAGTCGAAGATCACTTCGTAGCCGTCCCATGACCAGGGATTGACCCATGGCGTCACGCCAACTTCTTCGCATACCCAACCGTCCAGCGCAGCGTTGTCGCCATCGTTCAGCAGGCCATCGAGGCGGTACCAGTTTTGTGCTTTTCGTTCAGGCGTGTCGAAGACGGCGATCTTGTATTTGTCCGGTAAGTCATCGAGCAGGCTTTTGGGAACCAACAGGTCGGCGTCGCTGAAGCGGTTGGCTCTCGCTAAATGTGGGGGGCGCGTGGTGTTGTAATCATCTTGATGCGCCAATACGGGGGTGCCCTTGGCGAGCTTCAGCCAAGTCTTGTCACGCTTGGGCAACCGTTCGGCCCAGGCGCGACTGGCTTTGAGGAAGGCGCGCACGTCTTGTTCGCTGAATACTTCCAGGTGCAGTTTGTTTTCCGGGCGATCAGCGTTGTAGCTTTGGTACTCGCCGATGTGGCCGATCAGATCTCCGGCCTTGATAGGCACCGGTTCGTCCAGCACCACCACTCGATCATTCGCCAGCGGTTCCAGCTCCCCTCGCAACGAGGGGTAATGGACGTATTGGTTGACGCGCTCCAGCTTTCGGAATTCGCCTTCGCCACTGATCGTCACTTCGGTGCCCGACGGCAATTCCAAAAGAATTTCACTGAGGAGATTCGCTTCGGCACGCACATTCAGCGAGCTACGGCTCCTGACGCGATACTGATTTGCAGAAATGAGCTCCAGGAAATAGACAGAAAGGTAGCCGCGCAGCGCACCTTCGGTATCGATCAAAACCTCCGGTCCAAGGGTATTTTCCAGTTTGCGGAATTCACCGTCGCCGCTGACAGTTACCTCGGCGCCGGCAGGCAGGAATGTCAGCACCTTGCCTTGACGGGCCATGTTGCGCACGTTCAGGCCGCGTTGTTCGGAGCGACCGTAGAATATGTCTTGTACCGTTTCCTTCACCCAACGGGTCTGCCCCTCAGGCCAGAAACTCGGGCGCGTCAGGGCTGGGTCTTGCTGGTAAGCCGCCCAGTCCTGCAAATGCATGTACAGGCTGTAGACGATCAGGCTGGGCGGTGTGTCCGGGCTGCCCTTGATTTTCGGTGGCTGCAAAAGATGACGCACGAGCACGAAATTTCGCGAGAAGGGTTTGTTCACGACGAGCGTGTTGAATTGGTAGGCCGTGGTCGGTGCGTGTTGATCGATGCGATACGCCACCACTTCTCCGTCGGCCAGGCAGTGCACGCTGGATTGATCGAACTGGCTTGCGGTGCCCCCGTCGAAATGCACGCCGCCATGCCAGAGGCCATTGCGTCCCAGTGGGAAGTAACCCGCCGTGGCCTTGGCCAGTTGAGTCAAGTGCAGCAATGGGTGGTTTCTGTCCTTGAAGGGGTGGCTCCAGGTGTTGACTGGCGACAGCCCGACATCCTGATGTTCAAGCGGCGAAGGGGCGTTGATGGGCCTGGTATCCGGCGTCGGCCAGATGGGAGGACCCGCTTGATCGGGTCTTGAACCCCTGCGATTGTCGGAGCGTTCGAAAAGGCGAAGCAGTGAGTTGAGCATGGTTTATTTGGCCTTTGGTTTCGTGGGCGGGATCAACCGGAGAAGTCCGTTAGCGCTGCGGATCTAGCGTCGTGTTCAGCCAGCTCAGGCAGTGTTTTCAGTGGTGCGGCCTGTTCGGTAGCCTCTTGCACATATTCGAAATTCGCCGACTTCACGACAAAATCCCCCCGCGTCCCCGACTCGATGAGGCCCTCATCCAGCGTGATGTAGCTGCCGCCTGCATTGAGGGTGATTTTCTTTTTCGCGACGATGCGGATTTCGTCCTCGGTGCTGCTGATGTCCAGCCCGTGACGGGCCATCAGTTCCAATCGGTCGTTCTGCGCCTGCACCATCACCGGCCCCTGGTTGACGATCAGCTTGAGGCCCAGCTTGCGCACGAACAGGCTCATCCCCTGGCCCACGCCGATGAACAGGCGCTTGACCACGCTGAGGTCGGCCTGGCCGCCGGCGTTGAGCATCAGGTTGTGTTGCGCGGCAAGTTGCAGGTGCTTGCCGCTGGTCAGCGCGATGCCTTGGGGAGCGCTGAGCAGCAGGACGGAGGTCTTGAGCTGTTCGAGGTCTTGCCTGAGCAACGCCAGTTGCGCTTGCACGTCGGCGGGTTCGGCCTGGCTCGCCTGCGCGTCGCTGGAAAGGCTGTCCAACTGATCGACGGCCTGCTGCAACCGGTCTGTCGCCGCGCTCATTTCCAGCACGTCGCCCTTGGCCTTGGCCTGCTCATCCGCACTGATAAACACCCCCTTGCCACCGCGAATCGCCCCCCAGCCATCGGTGCGCAGTTCAAACCCTTCGCCACGCTTGTTCCGCTCGGCATCCACCAGGTGCCCCAGGTTCAACTGGCTCTTGCCGCTGTGTTCGGTGCTGAGCTTGATGTGCTCCTGGCCGCGGGTGTCGTCCAGGCGCAGTTTGTTGTTGGTCGGGGTGCGCAGGACGTTGCGGCGTTCGTTGCGCGCGGTGACCGGGTCCGGGTGGCGGTCATCGTGCAGGGCGTGGGCGATGTAGGGGCGGTCGGGGTCGCCGTGTTCGAAGGCGATCGCCACTTCGGTGCCGGCCTGCAGCGGGAAGTGCAGGCCGTGGGTGTCGCCGCCGTAGGGCCGGGCGAGGCGCAGCCAGGCGCTTTCGCGGCCGGCTTGCCAGGTGTCGCGGTCGAACAGGAAGCGCACTTTGTAGCGGCCTTCGAAGTCGAGGTCGGCGTACGGCGGGTTGACCACCGGGTGGCTGATGCGGGCGGGGATGGTGCCGCTCATGCGCGGCTTGGGCAGCAGCGCCGGGCGAAAGCACACGGTTTCCGAGTAGGGAATGGCCTGGAAGGTGGCGATGAAGCTGCGGTCGCGGGCCGCTTCGGTGCGCAGGCTGACGATCACCGCGCCGGGCTCGAAGGCCTTTGGCGCACCGCCGGTGATTTCGAGCCGCTGCGCCGGGGCCAGGGTGGCGCTGCTGGTGGTGCCGCTGAGTCGGGTCTGGTCGTTGAGGTAGCGTTCGTGGCGCAGGCGGGCGTAGAAGAAACCGCTTTCGCTTTGCAGGTCTTCGTCCAGGGCATAGCGCTCGCCCAGCACCGTGTAGGGTTCGGCGTAGTGATAGGCCTCGCCGTAGGTGCCCTTGGCGCCTCGGGTGTGGTCGACTTCGCCGTCCAGAAAGGCATGGGCCTCGCGGTGATGGTAGGCGCGAAAGTTGATGTTCTTTTCCACCACCTGGTGGGCGGTCTGCAGGCTCCAGACCGCGTCCTGCCCATCGGCGGTCAAGCCGGACGGCGGGCGACACGGCAACTTGACGCCGCGCTGGTAGTGCCGCTGGTCGTCGTGGAATTCCACCACGTCGATGTGCAGGCGATCGTCGCTGGTGACGCGGTACCAGATGCCGACCTCGGCCAGCAGGCGCTCGACAAAGGCCAGGTCGCTCTCGTCGTACTGCATGACCTGCTCGCGCCGGGGGTACTGGCGCACCAGGTTGAAATAGAACTCCTCGCCCCGGAAATCATGGCGCGTGCGCAGGATGTGCTCGACGATCTCGGGCACCGACTGCTGCTGGTAGATCCTGAATTGCTTGCCCCGTGCGAGCCGCGCGAAACGCGGTCGCAGGGTGATTTCGTAGCGAGCTTCGTCGTTGGAGCCGGACAGGCGCCTGAAGCCTGAGATCACGCCATGAAACGAGCGCAACGGTTTGATCACCGGCGGTGTGAAGCCCCTGGGCGTCGGCGGTGGCGGCACGGGGTACAGGTTGAAATGAGCCCACCGGTTGAGCACGTCGGTGGCCGCCAGGTCGTGCTCGGTGCAGGTGAACTCGATGCGGTAGAGGTAGGGACGGCTCAGGTGCTCCTCGCCGGTGAAGGCCAGGACGTCGAGGTGGGCGTCGAGGTCGGAGACTCGCAGGGTGTGGCGGCTGTGGTCGAAGAAGGTCGGCATGGGCATGTTCATTGCGCGGCCTCCATGGCGACAGTCCCGGTGGCGTCCGCGCCATCGACGAAACGCAGGGTAATCCCCTCCTCCTGGCAATAACCCAGGTGCACCCCGTGCGTGCGCAGCTGCGCCGCCCGACGTTGCAGCAACTGTTGGCTCAGCACCGGCAGGATTTGTTCGTTGAGCAGGCTGTCGATGTTGCGCGACCCGGTATCGGGCAGCAGGCAAGCGGCAACCATGGCCTCGCTCAGGGCGTCGTCGATCTCGCAGTCCAAGCCATAGTGGCGTTGCAAACGATTGGCCACCTGGTCCAGCTTGATGGCGACGATGCATTGCAGGGCATCGACATGCAGCGGCCGATAGATGAGGGTCTGGAAGCGCGCCAGCAGGGCCGGCTGGAAGTGTTCGCGCAGGATCGGTCGCATGAGCTCATGCAGCGCGCTGTCCGATGCGTCGGGTTGCTCCAGCAGGCAGGTCTGCAACGCATCGCTGCCAAGGTTGGAGGTCATGAGGATGACGGTGTTGCGAAAGTCGATCTCGCGCCCCTCCCCGTCGCGCATGAAGCCGCGATCGAAAACCTGGTAAAAGAGGTTGAGCACGTCGCGGTGGGCTTTTTCCACCTCGTCGAGCAGCACGACGCTGTAGGGTCGTTGGCGCACGGCTTCGGTCAGCACACCGCCCTGGCCGTAACCCACGTAACCAGGCGGCGAGCCTTTGAGCTGGCTGACGGTATGGGCTTCCTGGTATTCGGAAAGGTTAAGCGTGATGAGCGCTTTTTCTCCACCGAACAGGCTGTCGGCCAGGGCCAGGGCGGTTTCGGTCTTGCCCACCCCGCTGGTGCCTACCAGCAGGAAGACGCCCAGGGGCCCTTGTCATCGGTGAGCCCTGTCTTGGCTGCCCGCAGACGCTGGGCCAATGCAGTGAGTGCCGGGGCCTGGCCGATGACACGCTCGGCCAGTTGCTGTTCCAGCTCCAGCAGGTTGGTTTGTTCGTCCTTGAGCAGGCTGCCCAGGGGCACGCCGGTCCAATCGGCAATCACCTCAGCCACGCTGCGCGCATCAACGTCCAGGGAAAGCAACGGTTGCTGGCCCTGGATTACATCCAGTTGTCGCTGCAACCTTGTACATTGAGCCCATTGCATGGGCTGCGCCTCACGAGCGTCGAGCAACTGCTGGGACAAATCGAGCACCTGGCTGTATTGGCGCTCCAGTTCGACCCGAGCATGCTCCAACTCGCCGTGTTGCGCAGCGATTTGCATCAGCCGCTCGGTGTCGACGCTACCGCCCAGGCCCCGGTCCGCCTCCAGTGCCTGGCGTTCCAGCTCCAGGGCGACTTGCCGCGCCTTGACCCGGACCAGCGCCTGGGGTTCGCAATCGACACTCATGCGCACCCGTGCGCTGGCGGTGTCCAGCAGGTCGACGGCTTTGTCCGGCAATTGGCGCCCCGTGAGGTAGCGCCGCGACAGGCTGACGGCAGCCTGCACCGCCGCATCCTGGATGTGCACACCGTGGTGGCTGGCGTACCGGGCCTTGAGCCCGCGCAACATGAGGCAGGCATTGGCGTCATCCGGCTCGTCGACCTTGACCTGCTGGAAGCGTCGCTCCAATGCCGCATCACGCTCGAAGTACTGTTTGTACTCACTCCAGGTAGTGGCGGCGATGGTGCGCAACTCGCCGCGGGCCAAGGCAGGCTTGAGCAGGTTTGCCGCGTCGGTGCCTCCCGCCTGGTTGCCGGCGCCGATCAGTGTGTGGGCTTCGTCGATAAACAGCAGGATCGGGGTTTCGAAGTGCTGCACCGCGTCGATCACGCTCTTGAGGCGTTGCTCGAATTCGCCCTTGACCCCAGCGCCGGCCTGCAACAATCCGAGATCCAACGCACGCACGCTGACCGACTTGAGGCTGTCCGGCACGTCGCCTTGGGCGATGCGCAGCGCCAACCCTTCGACCAACGCGGTCTTGCCCACGCCGGGCTCGCCGACCAGGATCGGATTGTTCTTGCGTCGGCGACTCAAGATGTCGATGACCTGGCGTATTTCATCGTCGCGACCGAACACCGGATCGATCAGTCCTTCCGCTGCCTGGGCAGTGAGGTCCTGGGTGAACCGGTCCAGCAGCGCCTGCCGTGCATCAGGTCTGGCGCTACCGGCGGCAGGCTCGCTCGATACCCCGTCCGTCCCGCCCACGACGACGAGCTCTTGTTCGCTGGGACGCTCATCGGATATTTGATCCAGCAACCCGGACAACCGCTGCAATTGCGACTCGCCAAGGCTGAGCAAAGGCCAGGCCGCGTCGCAGGCCAGCAGGCCGGGCGCATCCATCAGCGCCCCTAGCAAATGGGCGGAGCGCAGCCGGTCGTTGTCGTCATCCAGCGAGGCGCGCAACCAGGCATTCTTGATCAGTTGCTGCAACGGTTCCGACAGCTGCGGCTTGGCCTGGACGCAACGCGGCAAGGTGTCGAGGTGACTGAGCAAACCGCACCAAAGCGCCTCCAGGTCCAATTCGTGACGGCGGGCGATGACAGTCAGGTCGCCCTCGCCCTGCCCCAGCAACTTGAGCAACCAGTGCTCGATGGTGATCTGCCCATGGGCACGGCTCTGGCACAGCGACGCCGCATCGCTCAGGGCTTGGGCACAATAGGGATTCAGACGACGAAGCAGACGCGTGGGGCTCTGTACCATGGGTGGCATCCTTGTGCAGGTTTCGGTGGTGGTCGGGCAAGCGCCGGACAAAAAGCGGATGTGCTTGGCTGAGCGCCCGCGAACGGACGCTCAACCCAACACACCGGCAATCGACAGGCCAGGCGGCCTGTCGATGCCCCGCGCGTCAGGCGCTTTGGCGTTCGCTCCAGGAATCGGAATGGATGATGTTGCCGTCCTTGTAGGTCCAGGTGATCTTTTCGTAGCGCAACTCAACCTGTTCCAAATGGTTGTACTTCTCCTTGGTCGGGTCCTTGATGTCGTGCATTTTTGGCGCGACCTTCACCACCTTGACGCTCTCCAGCTTGGTGATGAAATACTCGACTTCCTGCCCCGCATCATCGATGCGATACCACTTGAACTCGGCGCTCTTGAGGGTCTGGCCTTTGGTCACGGCCTTATAGAGGTAGGGACTGGAAGCGTCGATTTCCTTGGAAAACAGGAACGGCGTGTGGACCCGCGCGCCCGTCAACTTGCCGGTGTTGTTATCGGTCGGGATGTACAGGCTGTGGTCCTGGGCGACGACTTCGATGCTGCCCTCGCGCTTTTGCACGTCCACCGAACCCTTGATCTCCGCGCCGCCGTCATCTTGCAGCCAGAGGTAAACGGGAATTGCCATGTGAAGCTCCTTTTCATAGTTGAACGTCGCGGGATGCGACGGGGGTTGCCTGTCGGTCCCTGTCGTGGGCAATGCACAAGCACCCGCTTCAGGTACCAGACGGATATCGACACGACGGTTGGCTGCGCGCCCCGCCGCGGTGTCATTGCTGGCAATCGGTTGGCTGGCGCCGAACCCCTGCACGGCAAAACAGCTGTCGGGAACGCCGCCCATGCGCAGCATCCATTCATGCACGGCGGCGGCACGCTCGCGGGATAACCGGAGGTTTTGCGCGGTATCGCCCGTGGCATCGGTGTGCCCGGCGATGACGATCAGCCAGCCGGGTTGGGCCTTGATTCCCACCAGGGCCTTGATCAACACCTTGGTAGCGTCCGGCTTCAGCCGCGCGCTGCCTGGACTGAACAACGACAAACTGTCCAGCCTCAACGGCTCGGACGCCGGCAAAGCCATAGGCCCGGACGGCGCCCGGCGATGGGAAAGTGCCGCCAGCAGCGGCTCACGCAGAGGGGCGCCGCGGTACAGCCCCAGGCCCAGCGCCAGGGGCTCGCCATGTCGGTGATAGGTGTCCAGGCGATGCGCGGCCTCACCGAGGATCGCCTCGGCTTCCTGGTGCCAGCGGGATGTTCGGTGCGGTTGCGATTCCACCAGGCGCGGCGCGTAACGGCGCAGATCGTCTGTGACTTGGCGCACCAGCAAAGTGTTCTGCCACGCTGAGTTGGCCAGGGCGACCGCACCGGCGAGTGCGAACATCCATATCGCAATGATGCCGGCACGCTGCACCGATGTACGTTGGCCGCGCAGGGGAATCAGGCTCAGAAGAGGGTCCGGAAACGGCAACATCGCGTTCGTGACGGCTGGCCTGGGGTCGGCCAGCGCCACCTTCTTGCGTAGCCATTGCGCCCAAAGGTTTCCTTCCAGGGCTTGAGGCAGTTCCGGTACCGGTCTGACCGCCCAGCACACCGTCGAGCCTTGATCAGTGCCGGCAGTACATGCGTTGAAGTGCGGCAGCACTACCTTATGCAACCAGGCAGCTGCGTTTTCCAACTGCACGCCGGCCTGCATCCGCATCGCTCGCCATGATGAGTCGGTGGGTTGCTGCAGCCAGTCGGCCAGATCGGCGCAGGCTCCGGCATCAAGGACGCGAGGCGTCGGCTGCCCACCGGTCCAACAGAACCACGGAGCCTCGCCCCGCGACGCATGGAAATAGCTCACCAGGGTCAACGGCATTGACGCACCTTGCCTGCCCGCCAGCGTGGCTTGATGACGAAACGTCCGTATCCGCCCCGCCAGTTCAGCTTCATCGCTGTGCGCCGCAGGATTGATGATGAACATAACGCTAAGCTGAGGGCCCCACCCCGGGCGCAAGGCCTGGATGCTCTCGGTCACGTTCGGCAACAGATCGAGGGCCGGTACGCGTACATAGCAACCCTGGTGGGTCACCCGTACGGCCAATTGATGGTCGGCAATGCTGCCGAACAAACCCTCCAGGCCATCGCCGCAGACCAACACCACAGGCTGACGAAACGAGGCTGGGGGCATGGACACGTTGGCGGCGAGTTTCACCGACTCGCGCAAACGGGCGGCACGACGGTTGCCCACGACCCACCCCACCGCCGCGACGCTCACCATGCCCACCACGACGACCGCGCATATCCACGCGGCAAGCGGGAGCATCAGCAGCAATGCCAGGACAAGCATCCCGGCCCATAGCCAAAGGACTCGTTGCAACTGGATTGTCATAGGCCCCTCACGCCTGGCCGGGCATGAGGGAAGCAACCACGCCGGCCAGCCAGTGATCCATCGTCCACCAGACGCCGGCGAGCAGCAGCGCCACCGTCAGGCCGTGTATCCAAGGGGATGGGTACCAGGCCAGGCGATTGCCCTTGCGAGTCACCAGGTTTGCGCAGATGTTCAGGGGGAGAACCCGTTCATCAAGGGCCTCCAGTACCTGCTCGCGCTCAGGGTCGGCAAGGTCTGTGTAACGACCCTTGAAACCCAGCATGAGAACCCGATGAAACACCGTCAGCACCCGAGGATCCGGGGACGGTTCGCGCAGCACCAGGCGCATGTCCTCGTAGAGGAACTCACCGGCCTGGTGGCGATTGAACAACTTGGCCTGCAGCGGTTCACGGGTCCATTCAGTCCGTACCTCGCCTCGGGTACAGAGGAGCACCGCCTCATCTAGCAGCGCGCATTGGGCATGGTTGATGTGCTCGATGTCGCGCGGATCCATGGCTTGCAGTTCGAGTTGCTCTCGAACTTGCTGGACCTGGGCCAGGCAAAGCTGTTGCAGTGCATTGGTGTCCGGCACCGACAGGCCCTGGTGCAACTGGACCACCAGCAAATAGCTGTCCTGGAGCAAGGCATCGATATCAGGCACCATTGCGCTTGGTTTTTTCGAGAAGTTCAGCGTCATGTGCGTAGCACCGCAAACAGTTCAAGTTGGACTTGCGACAAAGTGCTGGGCACGTAGCAAGCGAAAGTCCCCGAAGCCAGCATGGCTTGGCCCTTGGGGTGGCCGAGGTCGAGGGCGAAGTATTGGTTTTCCAGGCGCAGCGGGATGGCCGCCGGCACATGGCTCAGGGGCTTCAGCGGGACGCCATCGAGCGCCGCATTGATCAAGTCGTCGACCTCCGCTGGCGCGCCGACCTTGCACAGGCGGGGAAACTGATCCTGAAGCTGTGCCGCCGGTAACTGGCAACGCACCGACAGGTAAAAGTCAGCGCCGTCGGGTTCACAGAGCCGGGCATCATTGAGCGTGACTTGCCAGCGATTGGCGCTCTGCGCCAGCGCCAGCGCGATGACGCGCGATGGCAGGCTGGCTTCCAGCAACGTTGCAATACAGCGCATCAGCGGCGGGAACACCGTTTCCAGATGTTCATGTCGATAGGCGGGGATCTGGTCGATGTCGTGTTCCAGCGAAAACGTCAGCAGGCTGCCGGCCAGCTTGGCCAGCTCCATGTAGACCTGCTCGGGGTGGCGTTGGGGATAGGCCTTGAGATCAGCCAACACCGGCTGATAGGTGTTCAAGGCGTTGAGCAACCAGAACAACGACACATCGGCGACGGCGAAATCGGCCATGCGCTGGTTGCTTTCCCGACGCATGCCCATGAGGCGCTGTCGCTTGGCCGACAGCTGCGTCAGCAGATTCTCCAACTGGACCAGGAGCCCCGGGTGCGCGGAAAAACTGAGCAAGGGCGGCACGTAGGCCGGGTCGAGCCCCCACCTGCCCTGCCCTTCGGGCACCAGGCGCGCGATGGGACAGGTCAGGTAATCGCCATTGTCGTCCTTGTCCAGACGCAGTGTCAGCGCGTGTTCCAGCACAGCGATCGACTGGACTTCGTCGGTATACAGATCCTGTACGGGGCGCCAGTCCTGGCGATAGCGAGTGGGTCGCTCAGCCCGCCCCTCCTGCATCAAGCAGTTGTTGCCGTTGGCCTGCTCCAAGGGCAAGGCCAGCAGCACGAGCGCCTGCCCGGCGGCGTCGGTCATCAACCGCGACAACTCCAGCCCCGGCGGCAGGCGATCAACTCGGTCGCTGTCGATCAGGCTGCCGTCGGGCATGCGCACGTTGAGGCGGGTTGCCTTGAGCTTGCCCAGGCGCAATGCGTCGGCGTCGAACTCAACCGCCGTCACGCCCCAGGGATGGGCCGCGACGAGGCTGGCGAGCTGTTCGTTGGCCCAGGCGTTCCAGCGCGCCTGTTGCTGAAACTGTTGCGCAGACAATAGGGTGCCGGACGTCCACAAGGGACGATCGATTTTCATGGCGTCGTATCCTCGGGATTAAGTCAGGCTTTCGCCTTGGGCATTTGCGAAACCAGCGATAGGTTGACGTCCATGCCCTCGACCTGGAAATGCGGCACGGCGTACAACTTGACCCGGAAGAAACCGGGGTTGTCCTCGATGTCTTCCACCGTCACCTTGGCATCACGCAGGGGATGCGAGGCCTGCAGGGCATCGCCCGGATCGGTCATTTCGGTCACCAGCCCGCCGATCCACTTATTGAGCTCCAACTCCAGGAAGCGACGATCCTTGGTGGTCCCGATGTTTTCGCGCTGGATCAACTTCAGGTAATGGGCAATACGTGAGAGCAGGAAGATATAGGGCAGGCGAGCATTGATGCGGCTGTTGGCGGTGGCGTCCGGCGTGTCGTACAGCGCGGGTTTCTGGGCCGAACTGGCGGAGAAGAAGCAGGCGTAGTCGCGATTCTTGTAATACGACAAGGGAATGAAGCCGAGATTGGCGAATTCGAACTCGCGAGTTTCTGGAATCATCACCTCGGAAGGAATCTTGACCTGATTACCGGTCCCCAGGTCATACAAGTGGATCGGCAGGTCCGTGACCGCGCCACCCGACTGAGGCCCACGAATCTGCACGCACCAACCATTGGCGATAAAGCTCTTGACCATATTGGCGGCAAAGGCAAAGGACGCGTTGGTCCACAAATATTTGTCGTGATCGGGGCCCTTGACGTTTTCGATGTAGTTGAAGCTGCGCACGGGAATGGTGTCCGGCCCATAGGGCAGACGCCCCAAGACCCGTGGCATGGTCAGGCCGATGTAACGCGCATCGTCGCTGTCACGGAACGCCTTCCACTTGATGTACTCGGCCCGATCGAAGTAGTTGCCGATGTCCTTGATAGCGGCCACTTCTTCCATGGTTTGTTTGCCGAAGAACGCCGGCCCCACCGAGCCAATAAAGGGCATGTGGGCCGCGGCGGCCACTTTCGAGATATTGCGCAGCAAGGCGATGTCCTGCGGGCTGCGGTCGAATTCGTAGTTGGAGATGGTGGCTGCAATCGGCTCCCCGCCCGGCGTATCGTATTCGCGCGTATAGGTATGCAAATACAGACCGCTCTGGGCGATTTCAGGGGCATCCTCGAAGTCGCGCACCAGGTCAGCCTTGCGGATATCCAGCAATTCAATGCGCACGTTCTGGCGAAAATCCGTCTGGTCGACCAGGGACTTGACGCCGCGCCAGGTCGATTCGACCCGTTGAAAATCAGGGTGGTGCATGACCGCGTCGAGCTGACGGCTGATCTGCATGTCCAGCGAGGCGATGTGTTCGTCGAGGAGGACTTTGTCCAACCGCTCTACTTTCTGCGACGACTCCTTGAGCAACTTCAAAAACACACTGACAGCGGCCGTGACCCGCTCATCAACCGAAGCCTCGGACAACGCCTCGGCGTGCTGGAACGTTTCGATACTGCCCAGCTCAGCAACGGGGCTCAGGTTGATCTTGCTGAACAAAGCCGCATAAACACCCTTATCTTCAGCCAACACTGTAGCGCCGCGCGATTGCACGTTAGAACTTTCAAGAGACATATATTTAGTTACTCTTCTGGCCTTGCGGCGAAATGAATTAGCGGGCTTCTTTTGGCGCCAATGCGGCCAATTCAGTTCGGAGTTCATCACTGAGTGCATCATCCTGAAGGATGCGTTCCAACTCATGACGGAAGGTCATGTTGTCCAGCAGGTTCGACTTCAGGTCGCGCAGCAGATTGCGCATGGCCAACAGCGCCCGCAGCTGAGGAATCTGGCGTGCCACCTGCTCCGGCTCAAAATCCTTCATGCGCTGGAAGCACAGTTCGACGGTTATATCCGCTTCATCATCCATCAGCGTGTTGTGCGCAACGAACGTCAGGCGTGGGGAGAGTTCCTCCAGGACACTATCAACGTTGTGTTTATCGATATTGACCTTAGCCCTCTCGGATAATGGGCGCTGCTCCTGGCCGTTACTGTAGTCACCCATCACCATCAGCTTTAGAGGCAATTCAACCTTCTTCTGTGCGCCCCCGGTGTGTAAGTCGAGTTTGATATTGACCCGACTCTTGGGCACTTCATTTTGAAAACTGTATGAAGCCATACTTCCTCCTTTGAAATAATGTCAAGGCAATGATTTGAATATCATCGTTGCTCTGCATCCTGCATCCGCGCTTTCCACTGACTGAATGTAGGCGCGAAGTGCAAGGCCGGAAAGGCTAAAAGCACCCGTCTGGACAAAAAGGAATTGGCTCACAAAAGGGAGGTCAAGGCCCTACAGAACAGGCCTACGATTTGCTCGAAAATAATACGCATGTAGGAAAAGAATTACAGACGCGAGAAGGAACAACGCTATTTATGGCTAAGCCCGTCTTCTTGGCATCCGTTTCCAGGAACCGGCCACAAGACGCAAAGTTCCAAGCTTTTGTCGCCCGGATGATCTATACCTTCAAGGACACGCAGTCAGGCCAAATGCAACCGACTAGGGCCTGTACGAAATGTGTTCGCGCGAAAGCCAGACAAGGCGAAACGGGGCGAGGAAGCGCAGTGTACTGGAGTACATGAGCATTCCGAGCCCCGTTTCAACGCAGTATGGGTGAGTGCGGATACATTTGGTACAGAGCCTGACGTCTCCAGATAAAACGAGTGTGGCTAAGCCATTTCGGGTGAGCTGCCTTTATAAGACTGGCCTGCAGCATCTGTTCACGGCGCCTACCGTAGAACGGACACATTATTTTTCAGTGCCTGAAGTACCCATCATGACCCCGAGCAAGCGCGTTTCGATTCTGTCCAGCAAGGCGCTATTGGGGCTTTGTCTATTGATGCCGCCGCTGGTGCTGGCTCACGCGGACGCTGAGTCGCTGGAACTGGAGCTGCACATCCCCGATGCGCCTCCGCTGACATTCGTCAACGATCCCAGGGGCTACGGAGTTGTTGGCGATGTCGCCGTGGCGGCCATGACCAAGGCCGGCTACGCGGTGAAGATCCATGTGCTGCCTTGGGCTCGGGCACAAAAGCACGTCAGTGAGGAGCGCGATTACCTGATCGCTCCCCTTTCGCGCATCCCCATTCGTGAGGATCGTTTTACCTGGATCGCTTCGATCCTGCCCATGGAGCGAGCCTTCTTCAGTCTCGAACGGCGGGTGAACAGCTTCGCCCAAGCGAAGGAAACCTACCGCAAGATCGGCGTCGGCCTTGGCAGCGCACAAGAGGATATCCTGCGCGCCGAGGGCTTCAGTGATGAGCAGATCTATCCATTGGCCATTGGTGACAACCCCGCCCAACTGCTGCTGATGGGGCGTATCGACGCCTGGTTCAACGGCGTCCCCGAGAGCCGTTATATCTGGCCGAAAGTGTCCAAGCGCAAATTGCTCATGAGTCCTGTTGGCAGCAGTGCCGACCTTTATCTGGCATGCTCCCGGCAATGCTCGGCGAAACTCGTCGAGGATTTGCGCGGTGCCGTGGAAGCGTTGCGCAAGGAGGGAGAGATCGAGCGTATCCATGACATTTATCTGCCTTGACCGCCTTGAGTGCACCATGGCAATTGGACGGCAGCCCACCTGAAGGGATATCAAGCGGATTGATAGCCCACTAACGAAGCCCCCGCAATAGAGGGGCCGTCGATGGCTTATATCATTCCGAATGATAGTTACCTTTGTTTCATTCGATTCGTTCCTCTGTGCCTCGACACGCATCATCCGCCCATCTCAATACACTTGGCGGATGCTATCCATGGAACATTCACTTTCTAAATTGCGCTTTCCCCTCGCACTGTTGGCAGTGCTGGTGATCAGCGCGTGCGGCAAGACCCCCGACACGGCAGCTTCCATGCCGGCGGCCAAAGTCAGCGTGGCCAAGGTACTGGAGCAACCCGTCAACGAATGGGATGAATTCACCGGACGCCTGGAAGCACCGGAAACCGTCGAGATCCGACCGCGGGTCTCGGGGCAGATCGATGAAGTCGCTTTCACCGAAGGCGCACTGGTCAAGAAAGGCGACCTGCTGTTCCAGATCGACCCCCGCCCCTTCCAGGCCGAAGTACGTCGCCTCGAAGCCCAGCTGGCCCAGGCCCGCGCCACCGCCACCCGCAGCGAGAACGAGGCCCAGCGTGGCGAACGCCTGCGCCTGAGCAACGCGATTTCCGCTGAGTTGGCGGACTCGCGCACCACCGCTGCCCAGGAAGCCCGCGCCGCCGTGGCGGGCATCCAGGCGCAGTTGGACCTGGCCAAGTTGAACCTGAGCTTTACCCGGGTCACCTCGCCCATCAACGGTCGTGCCAGCCGGGCAGAAATCACCGCCGGCAACCTGGTGACTGCCGACGTCACACCGTTGACCAGCGTGGTTTCCACCGACAAGGTCTACGCCTACTTCGATGCCGACGAGCGCGTCTTCCTCAAATACACCCAACTCGCCCGCCAGGGCCAGCGCGGCCAGGCCACGCCGGTGTACATGGGCCTGTCCAACGAAGACGGCAACCCGCACCTGGGCCAGATGAACTTCGTCGACAACCAGGTCAACCCGCAGACCGGCACCATCCGTGGTCGTGCGGTGTTCGACAACAAGGACGGCGCCTTCACGCCAGGTCTCTATGCCCGACTGAAGCTGGTGGGTAGCGGCACCTATTCCGCCGTACTGATCAACGACGAAGCCGTGGGCACCGACCTGGGCAAGAAATTCGTGCTGGTGATGGATGGCGAGAACAAGCCGGCCTATCGCGCCGTCGAGCTGGGGCCGAAGATCGAAGGCCTGCGCATCGTGCGCAACGGCCTTAGCAAGGACGACACCATTATCGTCAAGGGGCTGCAACGGGCCCGCCCGGGTTCGCCGGTTACGCCTGAAACCGTGCCGATGGCCAGCGAGCAAACCCTCGCGGCCCTGGCACAACAACGTAAAGCGCTCGAAGCCAGCAACCTGCCCCAAGTCGCGCCCTCCAAGGCCGCGTCCGGATCGGCAGGCAAACTGGCCTCTGCGTCCCCACGCGGCTAAGGGACTGTACTCAAGATGAAATTTTCCCAGTTCTTCATTTCGCGACCGATCTTCGCAGCGGTGCTCTCGCTGTTGATCCTGATCGCCGGCGCCATCTCGCTGTTCCAGCTGCCGATCAGCGAATACCCGGAAGTCGTGCCGCCGACCGTAGTCGTGCGCGCCAACTTCCCGGGCGCCAACCCCAAGGTCATCGGCGAAACCGTGGCCGCGCCCCTGGAACAAGCCATCACTGGCGTCGAGAACATGCTGTACATGTCCTCGCAGTCCACCGCTGACGGCAAGATCACCCTGACCATCACCTTCGCCCTCGGCACGGACCTGGATAACGCCCAGGTGCAAGTGCAGAACCGCGTCACCCGGACCGAGCCAAAGCTGCCGGAAGAAGTGACTCGCATCGGCATCACGGTGGACAAGGCATCGCCGGACCTGACCATGGTCGTGCACTTGACCTCGCCGGACAAACGCTACGACATGCTCTACCTGTCCAACTACGCCTTGCTCAACATCAAGGACGAGTTGGCACGCCTGGGTGGCGTGGGTGACGTACAACTGTTCGGCATGGGCGACTATTCCCTGCGCGTCTGGCTCGATCCGAACAAGACCGCATCGCGCAACCTGACCGCCACCGACGTGGTCACGGCGATCCGCGAACAGAACCGCCAGGTCGCTGCCGGTGCCCTGGGTGCGCCGCCGGCACCGAATGCCCAGGCTTTCCAGCTCTCGATCAACACCCAGGGTCGCCTCGTCAACGAGGAAGAGTTCGAGAACATCATCATTCGTTCCGGCGCCAACGGTGAGATCACTCGCCTGAAGGATATTGCCCGGGTCGAACTGGGTTCCAGTCAGTACGCCTTGCGTTCGCTGCTGGACAACCAGCCGGCGGTGGCGATCCCGATCTTCCAGCGTCCGGGTTCCAACGCCATCCAGATCTCCAACGACGTCCGCGAGAAAATGGAGGAGTTGAAGAAAGGCTTCCCGGCCGGGATGGACTACAGCATCGTCTATGACCCGACGATCTTCGTCCGCGGCTCCATCGAGGCGGTGGTGCACACCCTGTTCGAAGCCCTGATCCTCGTCGTGCTGGTAGTGATCCTGTTCCTGCAGACCTGGCGCGCCTCGATCATTCCGCTGGTGGCGGTGCCGGTGTCGCTGATCGGTACGTTCGCGGTCATGCACCTGTTCGGATTCTCCCTCAACGCCCTGTCACTGTTTGGCCTGGTACTGGCCATCGGTATCGTGGTGGACGACGCCATCGTGGTGGTGGAGAACGTCGAGCGAAACATCGAATTGGGGCTCACCCCCGTGGAGGCGACCAAGCGCGCCATGGGCGAAGTGACCGGCCCGATCATCGCCACCGCCCTGGTGCTCTGCGCGGTCTTCGTTCCGGCGGCTTTCATCAGTGGCCTGACCGGTCAGTTCTATAAGCAGTTCGCCCTGACCATTGCCATCTCCACGGTGATCTCGGCGATCAACTCCCTGACCCTGTCGCCGGCCCTGGCCGCCGTATTGCTCAAGGGACATGACGCGCCCAAGGACCGTTTCTCCAAGTTCCTGGACAAGATTTTCGGCGGCTGGTTGTTCCGTCCGTTCAACCGCTTCTTCGAACGTGCCAGCCACGGCTATGTGGGTACCGTCGCTCGGGTGATCCGCAGCAGCGGTATTGCCCTGGTTGTCTACGCAGGCTTGATGGTGTTGACCTTCTTCGGTTTCTCGAACACACCGACCGGCTTCGTGCCCGGCCAGGACAAGCAATACCTGGTGGCCTTCGCCCAATTGCCGGATGCCGCGAGCCTGGATCGTACCGAAGACGTGATCAAGCGCATGTCCGACCTGGCCCTCAAGCAGCCAGGCGTGGAAAGCGCGGTGGCGTTCCCGGGCCTGTCGATCAACGGTTTCACCAACAGCCCGAACGCCGGCATCGTGTTCGTGACCCTCAAGCCCTTTGACGAGCGCAAGGATCCGAGCATGTCGGCCGGTGCCATCGCCGGTGCCCTGAACGGCCAGTACTCGGAGATCCAGGAAGCCTACATGGCGATCTTCCCGCCGCCGCCAGTACAGGGCCTGGGCACGATCGGTGGTTTCCGCCTGCAAATCGAAGACCGGGGCAACCTGGGCTACGACGAACTGTACAAAGAAACCATGAACATCATCACCAAGAGCCACAACGTGCCGGAACTGGCCGGGCTGTTCACCAGCTATACCGTGAACGTGCCCCAGGTCGATGCCGCTATCGACCGTGAGAAAGCCAAGACCCACGGCGTGGCCGTCAGCGACATCTTCGACACCCTGCAGATCTACCTGGGTTCGCTGTATGCCAACGACTTCAACCGCTTTGGCCGCACCTATCAGGTCAACGTCCAGGCCGAGCAGCAATTCCGCCTCGAATCGGACCAGATCGGCCAGCTCAAGGTGCGCAACAACCGTGGCGAGATGATCCCGCTGGCGACCTTCATCAAGGTCAGCGACACTTCGGGACCGGACCGCGTCATGCACTACAACGGCTTCATCACCGCTGAAATCAACGGTGCCGCCGCTCCGGGCTACAGCTCCGGCCAGGCGGAGAAAGCCATCGAGAAACTGCTCAAGGACGAACTGCCCAACGGCATGACCTACGAGTGGACCGACCTGACATACCAGCAGATCCTCTCGGGCAATACCGCGCTGTTCGTGTTCCCGCTCTGCGTATTGCTGGCGTTCCTGGTGCTCGCGGCGCAATACGAAAGCTGGAGCCTGCCATTGGCGGTGATCCTGATCGTACCGATGACCCTGCTGTCGGCCATCACCGGAGTGATTCTGTCCGGTGGCGACAACAATATCTTTACCCAGATCGGCTTGATCGTACTTGTAGGACTTGCCTGTAAGAACGCGATCCTGATTGTCGAGTTCGCCAAGGACAAACAGCTCGAGGGCATGAAACCGCTGGCGGCGGTCTTGGAAGCGTGCCGCCTGCGTCTGCGGCCGATCCTGATGACCTCCTTCGCTTTCATCATGGGCGTGGTGCCCCTGGTGTTCTCCAGCGGCGCCGGTGCGGAAATGCGCCATGCCATGGGTGTGGCGGTGTTCTCGGGAATGCTTGGCGTAACCTTCTTCGGGCTGCTGCTCACTCCGGTGTTCTATGTACTGATCCGCAACTTCGTCGAGCGTAGCGAGGCCCGCAAGGCGGCCCGGGCGTTGAAACTGGAGGCGCAACAATGAGTTTGAAAGCGTTCGTACCGAGCCTGCTGGTCCTGGCGCTGAGCGCCTGCGCGGTAGGCCCGGACTACAAGGCACCGCAAACGGAGGCGGCGAACATTACCACCGCCACCGACGGCGCCGCCGGCCAGAAGAACTTTGACCGCGCCCGCTTCGAGGGCATCTGGTGGCAACAGTTCGACGACCCGACCCTCAACGCGCTGGTGACCCGCTCCCTGGAAGGCAACCGCGAGTTGCGCGTGGCCTTTGCCCGCCTGCGGGCCGCCCGGGCGATTCGCGACGATGCCAGCAATGACGCCATGCCGACCATTACCAGCCGTGCCAGCAGCGAACTGGGCAAAGGCCAGAATCCGATGGGGCAGACCGACGACCGGATCAACTCCGAGCGTTACGACCTGGGGCTGGACATGGCCTGGGAGCTGGACCTGTTCGGACGCATCCAGCGCAACCTGGAAGCGACCGATGCCGACCAGCAGGCCGCCGAGGCCGATCTCTACCAACTGCAGGTGACGATGATCGCCGAGCTGGTGGACGCCTATGGGCAACTGCGCGGCGCTCAGTTGAGGGAGAAAATTGCGCTGGCGAACCTCGAGAATCAACAGGCGTCCCGCAAGATCACCGAAAGCCTGCGCGACGCCGGCGTGGGCGATCAGCTTGACGTGGTGCGTGCCGATGCCCGACTGGCCGCGGTGGAGGCCAGCGTGCCGCAATTGCAGGCCGAACAGGCCCGCCAACGCAACCGCATCGCGACGTTGCTGGGCGAACGTCCGGACAAGCTGACCGTAGACTTGAGTCCTAAACAGTTGCCAGCCATTGCCAAGGCCCTGCCAATAGGGGATCCGGGCCAACTGCTGCAACGCCGTCCCGACATCCTCAGCGCCGAGCGTCAACTGGCCGCTGCCACGGCGCGCATCGGCGTGGCCAAGGCCGACCTCTTCCCTCGGGTCAGCCTGAGCGGCTTCCTCGGCTTCACTGCCGGGCGCGGCTCGCAGATCGGCTCTTCGGCGGCCAACGCCTGGGCGCTGGGCCCGAGCATTACCTGGGCCGCTTTTGACCTGGGCAGCGTGCGGGCTCGCTTGCGTGGAGCGAGCGCCGAAGCGGATGGCGCCCTGGCCAACTATGAGCAACAAGTGCTGCTGGCCTTGGAAGAATCTGAAAACGCCTTCAGCGACTACGGCAAGCGTCAGCAACGCCTGATCTCGCTGATCCGCCAGAGCGAATCGAGCCGCGCGGCCGCCGACCTCGCCGAGATCCGCTACCGCGAAGGCACCGAGGATTTCCTTGTGCTGCTCGACGCCCAGCGTGAACGCCTGGCGGCCGAAGACAGCCAGGCCCAGGCCGAAGTCGACCTGTATCGCGGCATCGTCGCGATCTACAAGGCCCTGGGTGGCGGCTGGCAGCCGGAAACCGTCGCCAGCAACTGACACCCTTCCCAACCGAGCTCCTTTGGTTGGCCGCAACCAGCCAATTGTTTGCCCCGCGTCTCATTCGGACGCGGGGCTTTTTTTGTTTGTCGCCCAAGGCCCTGTCTAGTCCTGAAATAGGTTTACACCTGTTTCAGTCTCAAAACGCCCGATGCACCGCATCGGGCGTTTTGTATTTCAGGGCCAGATGAGGTCGCTTACGGTTATAGATTTCTATCGATTCCTCAACCATGCGCTTGGCTTGGGCAAGGTCTTTGGGACGGTGTAAAAGAAATTCTGTTTTCAGAATCCCATTCACTCGTTCCGCTAGAGCATTTTGGTAGCAGTCGTAGCCATCAGTCATCGAACACATGACGCCATGCTTGGCGTGCAGCTTTTGATAGAGATCAGAGCAGTATTGCGAGCCCCGATCGGAGTGATGTACCAGCGGCTGATTGGTTCTTCGGTGTCGAAGAGCTTTTCTCATCGCCAGGATGACTGACTCGGTATGCAGGCTTTCATGCACATGATGGCCGACTATTTTGCGCGAGAACGCATCAGTGATCAGACTTACGTAAGCGACGCTTTGCTCGGTCGGTAAATAGGTTATATCCGCCACCCAGACCTGTTCCGGGCCGGTGGCAGTGACCTGGTCAGGGCCGGGCTTGAGCCGATTTGGATGTCGATGGAAGCGATGATGACTGTCGGTCGTCTTGTGATAAGCGCGTTTGCGTGGGACCAGTTGTCGATGATCCCGCAAAATATCGAACAACCGATCTCGGCCTACCGTTTGCGTCAGTTCAGGTTCGGATTTCATAAGGCCATGCAGCTTGCGGGTGCCCAACCGGGGCATTTCAAGGCGTGTCTCCAGCACAAACCCCAGCACCTTTTGCGCGTGGCTAGCTCGCGCGTCGTAAGCTCGATTGCGCTTGTAATACGCCTGCCGTGAGATGCCCAGAAACTGGCAAGCCCTGGTAACACTCAGGTCTTCTATTTGCCCTTGGCTGAGGACTTGCCGGATCGCTTTTTTACGACAGAAACACCGTAATCGTTCTTCAGCACGTCAACGACAGCTTCAAAAAATTGGGCTTTCTGGTTGGCAAGGGCCAGCTTTTCTTCCAGCTCCTTGATTCGCTGCTCTGGTGTCAGCGGCAAATTTGGCTCGGCCATCGGTCGGTTCCTCTGGGCACGAATGGAGGCGCCTTGGCTCCAGTCCTGCCGTCCATGCTTGCGTAACCACACCAACACAGTCGACCGGCCCTGGATCCCATAACGCCGTTGAGCCTCTTTATAACTCAGTTCGCCCTTTTCAACCTGATCGACGACCGCCAATTTAAAGCTCAGCGTGTAATCACGCTGACTGCGCTTTTTTCCTGAATCCATTGGTTCCTCCTGAGGATAGGTCAGAAGGTGTAAACCTTATTCAGGACGAGACACCCGCTGTGGAAAGGCCCTTTGTGGGAGCGAGCTTGCTCGCGATAGCAGTGTGTCAGTCACTATCTACTTCACTGATCCGACGCCATCGCGAGCAAGCTCCCTCCCACACCGGTTCATGACTACTGTTACAAGGTTTGACTCAGGCCGCCGCCTGACCGAAGCTTGCGACATTTCGCGCTACTGGTTATGGATTACCTGCATGTCATCGTCTCGCCGCTACCTGCTTTTCAGTCTTGCCGTTGTGTTGGCAATCGGCATCGTCGCGATGTGGTTACGCAACGCCACACCGCAGATTCCCGAGGCCATCAAGCGCGGTTACAGCGAAGCATTGGAAAACGCTCGCAACGGACAGCCCGGGGCGGCGCGGATGCTTTACCAGCAACTGGGGCGCCCGGACCTCTCTGCGAAGCGCCGCATATGGCTACACGCCGAACTGCCCAACTATCCCAGCCCCCAAGCCTTGAAACTGGCGCAGGCGGATTTGCACAGCGAATCGCCGGCCGTACGTCGTGCCGCCATCGGCAGCATCGTCGGGCTGGTGCCGAACGCCCAGCGCAGCCTGCTACTCGGCCCGCTTCTGGATGACAACGAGCCGGGCGTCCGGTTCGCCGCCGTGAATGCACTGCTGGGTCTGTCGCCAGATGAACTGGGTCTGTATTTCGGCGCGATGCAGATTGCCGTCGATACCTGGAAGCAAGTGCTGAACGATGGCCCACCCACGCCCGAATCGCTCTATCAGCTCGCCCGCCTGTATGTGCATGACGCCGATCTGAAAAAAGCCCAGCACGCACTGGAACAGACCCTGCAGCTGCAACCGGACAACCTGCCGGCACTGGTGATGCAGATCGATGTTCTGGACAAACAAGGCCAGGGAGACGCCGCTCGCCAGTTGCTCGCCCGGCAGTTGCAAGCGCAGCCGGCATCGGCTTATCTGCAACATGCATTGGGCATGTGGCTGTTGCAACACGGGCAAAGTGAATATGCGGTGCTAGGCTTGGCGAAAGCCGTGGAGCTGGAACCTGATAACCGCCAATACCGCTACGACCTGGCGACCACGCTGCATGCCGAGCAGGAGGTGGAAGCGGCGCAGAAACAGCTGCAGGAAATTGTCCAGCGCTATCCCGCCGACCGCAACGCTCGGGTCCTGCTGATCAACTATTGGAAGGAAACCGGTCAATTGCAACATGTCCAGGTATTGTTGGCTCAGCTGGAACAACTGAACCCCGACGACCCGGCGATACAACAAGGTTTATAGACCGATCTGCGAGGGCAAAAAGTTGTGCAGCAGTACGCGTTTTGTCGAAGGAAGCGGAACCGCCATGACTGCCAAAGGTCAAGTATTCAGGCAGTTCCTTTCAGGCGCGAACCCGCCAGCTGCCCACTTCCCTAGTCATGAGAGGGTTATTTTTGACTACATCTAACGAGTTGATCAGCGCAAAAGCCGCCACCGGTATCGAAGGGCTGGACGACATCCTTTCCGGTGGTTTGTCCCGAGGCCATGTGTTCCTCCTGGAGGGAGAACCGGGCACTGGCAAAACCACGGTCGCGTTGCACTTCCTGCTAGCCGGCGCCGAGGCCGGCGAGCGCTCGTTGTACATCACGCTATCGGAGACCGAGCGTGAATTGCGCCAGGGCGCAGCGTCCCACGGGTGGACCATGGATGAAAACATCCACATCTTCGAGTTGACCCCGCCCGAGAGCCTGCTCAACGCCGAGCATCAGCAAAGCCTGCTGTATTCCTCGGACCTGGAGCTGGGCGAAGCGACCCGGCAGATCTTTGAAGTGGTCGAGCGATTCAAGCCGACCCGCGTCGTGCTGGACAGTCTTTCCGAGATCCGCCTCCTGGCGCAAAGCTCCCTGCGCTATCGTCGGCAGATCCTGGCGATCAAGCACTATTTCGTACGCTACGACGCCACGGTGCTGCTCCTGGACGACTTGACCACCGAGTCCCTGGACAAGACCGTGCACAGTGTGGCCCACGGCGTGATCCGCCTCGAAGAATTGACTCCATCCTACGGTGCCGAGCGGCGTCGCTTGCGCGTGGTCAAGTACCGCGGGCAGAAGTACCGTGGTGGCTACCACGATTTCACGATCATGGGCGACGGCGTGCATGTCTTCCCTCGCCTGGTGGCTGCCGAGCACCGTGGACAGTACCTGCGCCAGCAATTGTCCAGCGGCATCAAGGAAATGGACGCCCTGCTCGGCGGCGGTATCGAGACCGGCTCCAGCACGCTGATCCTTGGTCCGGCCGGCACCGGCAAGTCGTTGATCTCCCTTATCTTCGCGGCAGCAGCTGTACAGCGCGGCGAAAAAGCCGCCCTGTTCATTTTCGATGAAGAGCTGGGTTTGCTGTTCGAGCGCATGAAGCACATCGGCATCGACCTGCTGGAGCTGCAGAAGACCGGCAACCTGCTTATCGAACAGGTCGATGCTGCCGAGCTGTCCCCCGGCGAGTTCTCCCACCGGGTGCGCCGCTGCGTCAACGAAGGCGACATCAAGACGGTCGTGATCGACAGCATCAACGGCTACCAGGCCGCCATGCCGGAGGAAAACGCTCTGGTCTTGCATATGCATGAGCTTTTGCTCTACCTCAACCGCAAAGGCGCAGCGACGTTCATGACTGTCGCCCAGCACGGCCTCGTGGGTGATATGCAGGCGCCGGTGGACATCACCTACCTGGCCGATACCGTTATCCTGCTGCGTTATTTCGAGGCGCTGGGCAAGGTTCGCCGCGCGATTTCCATCATCAAGAAGCGCACCGGCAGCCATGAGTCCACCATCCGCGAATACCGTATCAACAGGCGGGGCATGACCATCGGCGAGCCACTGGAAGCGTTCCAAGGCGTATTACGCGGAGTGCCAACGTATTTGGGAGCGGGTCACCCGTTGCTTGAGGATGAGGCCCAGTGACGTCGGCCGAGCCACTGTCCGAGCGGGCTCTTATTCTCGCGCCGCTGGGACGGGACAGCCAGATTGCCCTGATGATTCTCAACGAAGCCGGCTTCCATGGCCTCGTGTGCACTCATCTGGGCCATTTGTGCGAAGAGTTGGAACATGGGGCGGGCATGCTGGTCATTTCTTCGGAAGCCCTGGTAGGTCCGGAGCTGGAGAACCTGCTCCAGCACATCGAACAGCAGCCGGCCTGGTCCGACCTGCCCATCGTCCTGCTGACGCATCACGGAGGACCGGAGCACAATCCAGTCGCGCGCATCGGCGCGCAACTGGGCAACGTGACCTTCCTTGAGCGGCCGTTCCATCCGGTTACGCTCGTCAGCCTGGTGACCACCGCCCTGCGCGGACGCCGAAGGCAATACGAAGCCCGGGACCGCCTGATCGACCTCAGCAATAGCGAGCTACGCCTGCAAAACACCCTCGAAACCCTTGAACAGCAGGTCGAGGAGCGTACCGCCCAGTTGCGTCACAATGAGGAAGCCTTGCGCCAATCGCAGAAAATGGAAGCGGTCGGGCAGCTCACCGGTGGCATCGCCCATGATTTCAACAACATGCTCACCGGCATCATCGGCAGTCTCGAACTGCTGCGTCGACGCCTGGCGCGGGGCCGCACCGAAGACCTCGATAGCCTGATCGACCTGGGCGTGACCTCCGCCAATCGCGCCGCCGGCCTGACCCACCGGCTCCTGGCGTTCTCCCGCCGCCAGTCCCTGGACTCCAAGGCCGTGCAGATGAACACCTTGGTGCTGTCGATGGGCGAACTGCTGCAACGTAGCCTCAACGAAAGCATCGCCCTGGAAATGCGCCTGGACGAACAGCTCTGGATCGCCGAAGCCGACCCCAACCAACTGGAAAGCGCCCTGCTCAACCTGGTCCTCAACGCCCGTGATGCCATGCCCGACGGCGGGAAGCTGGTGGTACAGACCTTCAACAAGTACCTGGATACCGGCTTTACCGACGCCTACACGAATCTCGAACCCGGCGACTATGTGGTATTGAGCGTACAGGACACCGGTTACGGCATGCCGGAAGCGGTGATTAATCGCGCGTTCGATCCCTTCTTCACCACCAAACCCATCGGCCAGGGCACCGGCCTGGGGCTTTCGATGATCTACGGGTTCAGCAAGCAGTCGCGCGGACACGTGACCATCGACAGCGAGGTCGGCAAAGGCACCACCGTGAACCTTTACCTGCCGCGCTTCATCGGCGAAGAAATACACGAACCCCAGGTCGTCGTTCCACAAGCGCCTTATGCGCAAGATGGCGAAACCGTGCTGATCGTCGAAGATGATCCGGCGGTGCGGGTCCTGGTCAGCGCGGTGCTGAGCGAATTGGGCTACACCTTCGTCGAAGCTGGCGACGCCAATGGCGCGATGCCGATCCTGCAATCGAACCAGCGCATCGACCTGCTGATCAGCGACGTAGGCCTACCCGGCATGAACGGACGGCAACTGGCTGAAATCGGCCGGCAGATCCGGCCCGATCTCAAGGTGCTCTTCATCACTGGTTACGCTGAACACGCGGCAGTGCGCGGTGGTTTCCTTGACCCAGGCATGCAGATGATCACCAAGCCGTTTACCTTTGATTTGCTGACGGCGAAGGTGCGGGAGATGATCAAGGTCTGAGGCTTGGCACTGCTTTTGATCTTGACCTTGATCTTGACCTTGACCTTGATGCCCCGTTAACCACGATGGCTGAACGCAGGCCTTGCGCAGTGGGCACCTCGGCATGGATGCCGAGGTAGCCGCGCTGGGCCATGGATGGCCCTTCGCGGCGGCCCACGGAGCAATGCCGGAGTGAAGGCATGCCGAGCCCAGGCGAGGCACCGAGTGGTGGGGCAAAGCCTTTTTGGTTACTTTTTTGGCGTCTGAAAAAAGTGACCCGCTGTAAGAGCGGAACCATAATCAGCCGTTACCGCAGAAACGGATATGTACCCAACCAGCCGTATACGTACCCAGTCAACCGCAGTCAACCGCAGAAACAAAACTAAGACAACATCCCCTGCATAATCCCCTGCAACACATCCAAATCAAACGGCTTATCCAAAATCGGCGCCTTGCGAGTAATAGGACTATCCGTCTCACGCACTTCCTGAGCATAACCACTGATGAAAATAACCTTCAGGTCCGGACGCAACCTCACCGCCGGCTCAGCAATCTGCACACCCGAGATGCCACCGGGCAGGCGAAAGTCCGTAATCATCATGTCCAGATGAGGCTTGCTCGCCAGGATCTCGAACGCCTGCTCACCGTTTTCGGCCTGCAAGACCCGATACCCCTCGCCTGACAGATAAGCCGACAGCACCATCAGGATCGAAGGGTCATCCTCGACGATCAATACAACGTCTTGCGCATCTTCACTCATGAGAAGCCTTTGTTGGATCAATAGCTGCTGATACGACCTTGGGGTCGCTCAGAGGTTGCGTCCGTTCGCCAGTTTTCTGAAAAGGCAGACAAACGCGGAACAGCGCCCCTTCGTTGAGGCGGCTATTGACCGTGATGATACCGGCATGGGCCGTGACGATCTGCTCGGAGATGAACAATCCCAGACCCAGGCCGGTAGCGGCGGCCTTGGACGACACCCGTTCAAATTGCTGGAAGATGCGCTTCTGGTTCTCTTCGCTGATGCCGATACCGTGGTCCTGGACTTCGATACAGGCATGCTCGGGCGTCTGGTAGACGCGCACCTCGATCGGACTCTTGCTGCCATAGCGCAACGCATTGGTCAGCAGGTTGGATACCACCTGCTCGATGCGAAACTCATCCCAATGCCCTTCCACCAAAGGCTCGGCGGTACACGTCACGGTGCATTCGGCGGCGGCGATCTGCGGCTGGAAGTTGTGCAGCAGATTTTGCACCAGTGCCGTCAGATTGAAACGGGTCGGACGGATCGACAACTTGCCGGTGCGGATCCGCGATACATCGAGCATGTCCTCGATCAAGCGGATCAGGCTTTTGATCTGGCGCTCGTCGCGCTCGACCATCGCCTTCACCTTGTCCAGGGTGAACGCCGCGGCGTTGTCCCGTGCCAAGTGCATCTTGCGCAACTGCGTTTCCAGGATCAGGCCGTTGAGTGGCGTGCGGACCTCATGGGCGACGATGGACATGAAGTCATCGCGCATGCGCACGGCCTGCTCCAGCTCCCCGCGAGTGGCTTGCAACTGCTGGAGCAACTGCTCCTGCTCCCGGCGGCTCTGCTCGAGGGCATTGACTTGCTCTTTCATCGCCTTGCGCTGGCGATAAAGTTCGACGAACACATTGACCTTGCTTTTGACCGCATGGGTGTCCAACGGCTTGTGCAAGAAGTCCACCGCGCCGTTTTCGTAGCCGGTGAAGGCGTAATTGCGTTCGCGGCCGGCGGCGCTGACAAAAATGATCGGGATGCTGCGCGTCTTTTCCGTGCCGCGCATCAACTCGGCCAACTCAAAACCGTTCATTCCCGGCATCTGCACATCGATGATCGCCAGGGCAAAGTCATGTTGCAAAAGCAGCGACAGCGCTTGGTCCGCCGACAAGGCCTTGAATACCTCGCGGTCGTCGCGCTGGATCAGCGCTTCCAGGGCCAACAGATTCTCAGGCAGATCGTCGACGATCAGCAGTTTGGCTTGAATATCTCTTGGCATTTAGTTCATTCCAGCCCGGCCAGCAACTGGCCGATGCCCTGCAAAGTTAGGATATGGTCGGGCTCGTGCAAACCAAGCGCCGCTTCAGGCATGGTGGAAACCTGCGCCTCTTTCGGATCCTGGACGACCGTGATGCCGCCCAGCGCCTTGACCCTGGCCAAGCCCTTGGCTCCGTCACTGTTGGCACCGGTGAGCACCACCGCCAGCAAACGAGGGCCGTAGACATCGGCGGCCGATTCGAACAGCACGTCAATCGACGGCCGCGAATGGTGAATCGGCTCTTCAAGGCTTAACGACAGGCTACGGTCGGCCTCGATCGAGAGGTGATAACCAGGCGCTGCTACGTACAAGGTGCCCGGACGGATATCTTGCTTGTCGCACGCTTCTTCAACGGGTATTGCAAGACGGTGGCGCAATACTTGAGCCAACTGGCTGTTGCGCTCGTCGGGCAAATGCAAGACCACCAGGACAGGCAGTCTGAAGCCTTTGCGCAACGGCGTGAAAATCTTGAGCAACGCCTCGACGCCACCGGCGGATGCACCGACGACGACTGCCTCGATCAACTGGCTGGATCTGTCCGTCATTGGATTCATAACTTGCGATAGATCCGTTCCTGTTTGACCAAGGGTTCGAACTGCGCGCTAAAGGCTGAAAAATCCAGCGTCTCCTTGCTCCCCAGCACCAGGAACCCACGGTGGCAAAGGGACTCATGAAACAATCCGAAAGCGCGATCCTGCAGTTTTTTGTTGAAATAAATCAATACGTTACGACAAGAAATTAATTGAGTTTCTGAAAATACGCTGTCGGTTGCAAGGCTATGGTCGGCGAAGGTCACGTTCTTGCACAGGGTCTTGTCGAACATGGCGTAATCGTAGGCAGCCGTATAGTAGTCGGCAAACAAACGCTTACCTCCGGCAAGCTGGTAATTCTGGGTGTAGGCCCGGACATTTTCCAGGGAAAAGATGCCCTGCTTGGCTTTTTCCAGGGAGCGCGGGTTGATGTCCGTTGCGTAGATGAACGTGCGATCCAGCAGTCCTTCTTCCCGCAGAAGGATTGCCATGGAGTAGACCTCTTCCCCAGTGCTGCAACCGGCAATCCAGATCTTGATCGACGGGTAGGTCTTGAGCAGCGGCACCACTTCCTCGCGAATCGCCAGGAAGTGCGCAGGGTCGCGAAACATCTCACTGACCGGGATTGTCAGCAACTGCAGCAATTGCATGAACGCGCCCGGATCATGCAACACGCGTTCTTGCAGCGCCGATATGGTCTTGCACTCGAACTGGCTCAACGCGTGCAGCACCCGGCGCTTGATGGAAGCGCCGGAGTAATCGCGAAAGTCGTAGCTGTACTTCAGGTAGATCGCTTCGATCAACAAACGAAGTTCAATGTCTGTGTTTCGTTCCACTAAATTCTTTCCATATTCGGCAACCACACGCGAATCAGTGAAAACAGGCGATCCAGGTCAATCGGCTTGGCCAGGTAATCGTTGGAGCCCGCGGCCAGGCAACGCTCCTGATCATCCTTCATGGCCTTGGCGGTCACGGCGATGATCGGCAATTTGCGCCAGCGAGGATCCTTGCGAATCAGCGTGGTGGCTTCGAAGCCATCCATCTCGGGCATCATCACGTCCATCAGCACCAGATCAATGTCTTCGACCTCGTTCAAGCGTTCAATCGCCTCATAACCATTGCGCCCGATGACCACAATCGCTCCTTTGGCCTCCAGGGCGCTGGTCAGGGCGAAGATGTTGCGCACATCGTCGTCCACCACCAGTACCTTGCGGCCTTCGAACACCTTGTCGCGACTGCGGGCAGTCTGGAGCATGCGCTGTCGTTCATGGGACAACCGCGATTCGACTTTGTGCAGAAAGAGTGTGACTTCATCCAACAAACGTTCCGGGGAGCGAGCCCCCTTGATGATGATCGAGCGTGAATACTTGCGCAGCTCGGCTTCTTCGTCGCGCGTCAGGTTACGCCCGGTGTAGACGATCACTGGCGGGAATGAACAGATCTCTTCGCTGGACATGCGCTTGAGCAAGTCATTGCCAAGCATGTCCGGTAGCTTGAGATCGATGATCATGCAGTCGTAGACGTTGTCGCGCAGCAGATCCAAGGCTTGCTGTGCCAGGCCGACGGCGGTGATCTCGATGTCGTCGTCGCCGATCAGGCGGGTAATGCTGTCGCGCTGCAAGTCATCGTCTTCAACCAACAGCACCCGCTTGACCTTTTGGGTCAGCTTGGCCTCCAGTCGCGCGAACACGTCCTTGAGTTCGTCCCGGGTGGTCGGCTTGACCGCGTAACCAATGGCGCCCATGTGCATGGCCGCTTCGACGCGGTCTTCGACGGAAATGACGTGCACCGGAATATGGCGGGTCTGGGCCTGTTCCTTGAGCCGTTGCAGGACGGTAAGCCCGGAGTGATCCGGCAGACGCATGTCCAGCAGGATAGCGTCAGGGCTCAGTTGCAAGGCCAGGTCGAAGCCTTCGTCGGCGCCGTGGGCCACCAGGCACTGGTAGCCCAGTTCATGGGCGAGGTCGAACAGGATTCGGGCAAACCTGGGTTCGTCCTCGATGACGAGGATGCAGCGGGAATCGAACGGCGCCTTGTCCCGGTCGTCAGGAAACTGCGGGAGCGGCGTTTCCACCTCGGCAACCAGCGGCACCGGTGTCGGCGCACGGGTTGTTGCAGGAGCGCTTGCGGTCGGGGTAAAGGTCAGCGGTTCCAAGGGGTTGTCCCCGGGCTCGACGTAGCGCTCCGGCAAGACCAGCGTGAAGACACTGCCCTGCCCCGGCTCGCTGGATACCGAAATCGAACCGCCCAGCAACGTCGCCAGATCCCGGGAAATCGACAGTCCCAGCCCGGTGCCGCCGTAACGGCGGTTAGTGGTGCCATCGGCCTGGCGGAACGCCTCGAAAATACTCTGCTGTTGATCGGCGGCGATGCCGATTCCCGAATCACGCACCATGAAGGCGATGCCCGAACCCGGCTGGCCGGTCACGGACAGCTCGACGGAGCCGTGTTCGGTGAACTTCACGGCGTTGGACAGCAGGTTCTTGAGTATCTGTTCCAGACGCTGGCGATCGGTGTACAACATCGATGGCGCGTCAGGCAGCAGTTGTACTTCAAACGCCAGGCCCTTCTCAGCCGTCAGCGGCTTGAACACATCCTGGAGCCCATCCACCAGGCGCGCCACGCTGGTGTTTTCCGGGCGCACTTCCAGCTTGCCGGCCTCGACCTTGGAAATGTCCAGGATGTCATTGATCAGGTTCAGCAGGTCATTGCCGGCGGAATAGATCGACTCGGCGAACTTGACCTGCTCGTCGCTGAGGTTGTTGTGCGGGTTCTCCGCCAGCAACTTGGACAGGATCAAGGAGCTGTTGAGCGGCGTGCGCAGCTCATGTGACATATTGGCGAGGAATTCGGATTTGTACTTGCTTGAGCGCTGCAGTTCTTCGGCGCGTTCCTGCAGTTGGATCTGGGCCAGGTTCAGCTCGCTGTTCTTCTGGTCCATGGCGTCGCGCTGCTCGGCCAACTGCTCGTTCGTCTGCTCCAGTTCCTGTTGCTGGGCTTCCAGGTGCGCCTGGGACTCCTTGAGGATGCGCGACTGTTCCTCCAACTCCTCGTTCGCAGTCTTGAGTTCCTCCTGCTGCACTTGCAGCTCTTCGTTCAATTGCTGGGTCTCGGCCAACACCTCTTGCAGGCGCTGACGATAGCGAGCCGCCTCGATGGAGGTGCCGATATTGCCGGCTACCAACTCCAACAGCTCGATGTCGCGCTCGGTCAACGGCCGCAGGAAGCCCAGTTCAACGACACCGTTGATGCGATCATCGTCACGGGTAGGCACCACCAGCACGCAGTTGGGCAGCCCCTGGCCGAGCCCCGAGCTGACCTTGAGGTAATCGCCGGGCACATCGTCCAGCCGGATGAGGCGCCCTTGCCGCACGGCTTGGCCGACGATGCCCTCGCCGTCGATGATGACCTGCTGGAGTTCGTCATCTTCCTTGGACATGCCATAGGTGGCGATGCGTCGCAGGGTGCCGTTTTCTTCCCGTGCGTAAAGGGCGGCGACTACAGTGCCCAGGTATTGCGCGCAGAACTGCAGAATGTTGCGCCCGAGCAGGTTCAGAGTCAGCTGGCCCAGGACCTGTTCGGCCAACTGGGTCTGGCCATTGCGCAACCAGGCCTGCTTCTCCAGGTGCAACGCGCTCTGCTGCTGGACTTTCAGGCTGGCGCTGTAGTTGCCGGACAGCGTCAGAAGATCCCGACGGCCGACATAGGCCAGCAATCCACTGACGGCCGCAACGAACAGCAAATACAGGGCAATGCTCCAGACCGTAGTGGTGCGCACCTGCTCGTTGCGCTCGGCGCGCAATTGCTGCTCGGTCTCGACGACATCTTCGAAAGCCTTGCGTATCTCGTCGGTCAGCCGCTTGCCGCGTCCGGCCTTGACCGCCCCGCGATAATCGCCACTGCTGCGTTGCAGATCGATCATCCCCTGAGCATAGTTGGCCCATTCCACCTGAAGCGCCTGGATGCGGTGCAAACGGTCGGTCTGCACCGGATTATCGGCTGTCAATTCCAACAATGTGTCGAGCGCTACTGCGATCCGCGGTTTGGCGACCTCATAGGGGTCGAGGAAGTGCTCGTCGCCGCTCAACAGGTAACCACGCATGCCTGTTTCAAGGTCGACGCTCAGCTTCAGCGCTTCATTGGCGTTATTGATCACCCGATCGGTGTGCCCTACCCACTGGATCACCGATAGCAAGTACGTGATCAGCACGATGAAGAACACCGCGCTAAGAGCGCCAATGCCAAGAGGGAGACTGATGTTACGGCTTAGGAGCTTGCGAAAACTTTGTTCGTCAACCGAAGACGAAGGAGTCATGGAAGAAGGCCTTGGTGAGCAGTTGAAAATCATGGAGTGTGCCCAAAATTACGGGCTGGATCCACATTTCTGACGAATCAAGGACGCAAAATCCCAAGGCGCTTTACCTCGGTGGTAAGGATGCGACTATCCTTGTCAGCTCTTGTACTATAGATCCTTTCTTGTACAGCTTCGGGAACTTGTGCCACCTCTCGACTTACTCATGCATTAGGGCCGGTTTTTATCGCCCCCTCCCGATTCCATCTTCCGAGAAGTCCATTATGTCCGTCCCCGCTCCTGTTACCTCCCCCACCATTCTGGTAGTCGAAGACGACTCCATTGTGCGCATGTTGATTGTCGATGTGCTGGAGGAACTGGACTACAAGGTGTTGGAGGCGGAAGGTGGCGAAGAGGCCCTGGAGCTTTTGAAGGCTACGGACTGCCCCATCCACCTTATGATGACGGATGTCAGCATGCAGCCCATGGACGGCCGGGAGTTGGCAAAAGAAGCACGCTTCTTGCGACCGGGACTGCCCATCCTGTTCGCCAGCGGCTACGCCGAAAGCATTGACGTGCCGGAAGGCATGAACGTGATCGGCAAACCATTCTCCATCGATCAATTACGCGACAAGGTCAAAAAGATTCTTTCTTGAGCCCAGGCGCATTCTTGGTCACTATCGGCGCCCCGCGCGCCGACTGCGCCTGAAACGCTCCAAGGATTGCCCGCCATGCCCCATCCCACCACCAAAGTCCTGGTTATCGGCTATGTCTGGCCCGAGCCACGTTCATCGGCGGCCGGCGGACATGTCATGCAGTTGCTTGAGGCCTTTCTTGGACAAGGCTGGGACATTACCTTCAGCAGCCCCGCCAAGCCCGGCGAAAACCGCGCTGACCTGATCGGCGTGGGCATCCGTGAAGTACCGATCGAACTGAATAACAGCAGTTTCGACGCATTCATTACTGAACTCGCGCCGGATATCGTCCTGTTCGACCAATTCATGATGGAAGAACAGTTTGGCTGGCGGGTCGAGAAACATTGCCCCGATGCCCTGCGCGTGCTGGAAACCTCGGACTTGCAAAGCCTGCGTCATGCACGGCATCAGCGACTCAAAGAGCGCCTGAAGACCGATGAAGCCTCCCAGGATTTCAGCGACTTGTTCGCGCCTGCCCTGCGCGAGGAGTTCGAGCTGATGGCCGACACTGACCTGGCCAGGCGCGAAGTTGCCGCCTTGTTCCGTTGCGACCTGAACCTGATGGTGTCGGAGTTCGAGATCGAACTCTTGGTGGAACACTTCAAGGTGCCCCGCGAGCTGTTGCTCTGGTGCCCGTTGATGCTGGACCTGCCTGACGAGCCTTTCGTACCCTTCGAGGACCGGGCGCACTTCCTCAGCATCGGCAATTTCCGTCACGCACCGAACTGGGACGCCGTGCTCTGGATGAAAAACGCGGTATGGCCGCTGATCCGCCATCGACTGCCCGGTGCGCAGCTGCACCTCTACGGCGCCTATACACCGCCGAAGGCGGTGGCGCTGCACAATCCGAACCAGGGATTTCATATCATGAACTGGGCCGAAGATGCCTTGCAGGTCATGTCCGCGGCCCGTATCTGCCTGGCGCCACTGCGTTTCGGTGCCGGCATCAAGGGCAAGCTGATCGAAGCCATGCTCTGCGGTACGCCCAGTATCACCACGCCCGTGGGCGCCGAAGCCATGCACGGCGGCATGTCCTGGCCCGGCGTGATCGCCCAGAGCGCCGAAGACATCGCCGCAGCCGCCGTGCAGCTGTATACCGACCAGGCGCGCTGGGCCCATGCCCAGGAGGCCGGATTGGCCTTGCTCGGGGAACGTTTCCGCAGGCAGGTCCACGGCCCGGCCTTGATTGACAGTCTCAATGCCTGCCGTGCCGATCTTCCACGGCGCCGCCGGGACAACTTCACCGGCAGCATGCTGCGCCACCACCAGCACAAGAGCACCCAGTACATGTCACAGTGGATTGAAGAAAAGAACCGCAACAGCTGATGCCCTCGTTGCTCCCGGAGCTGGAACGCGGACGCCGAAGGAGGCATCATCCAGCGGCGATAACAACAAAAGCACCAAGCCCATGACCCGCACAGCCAGAGTCACCGACCCTTCCTACGAGTTGATGGACGACCACAACGGGCTGTCCATCATCTACCGCCAGCACGGCTTTCCCTGCCCGCTGGTGCGCTGGCATTTCCACAAGGAATACGAGCTGCACCTGATCGTCGCCAGCTCGGGCAAAGTCTTCATCGGCGATTACATCGGCAATTTCTCCCCTCAGTCACTATTCCTCACCGGCCCCAACCTGCCCCATAACTGGATCAGCCAGGTGGCCGAGGATGAAGTGGTGCCCAAGCGCGACATGCTGGTGAATTTCACCGACGAGCTGTTTGAAAGCGGCAACCAGGTGTTCGCCGAACTCAAGACCCTCGCACCGCTGCTCGAACGCGCCCAGCACGGCATCGAGTTTCGCTGCAAGCGCACCATTCGCCAGGCCATGACGTTGATGCAACGCATCGCCGACGCCCAGGGCATGAGCCGGCTGGGCTACTTTTTCATCCTGATGGAGCTGCTGGCGAGCTGCGACGACTACCAATTGCTGTCCGGCGCTACAACCCCACAAGCGGCGGATGAGCACAGCATCGACCGCACCAACCGCGCGGTGGACTACATTTTCGCCCACTACGCCCGGGAGCTGCCCCTGGAAGAAGTTGCCGAGCACCTGGGCATGAAGCCCACTTACTTCAGCCGAGTGTTCAAGCAAGCCACCGGCCGTTGCTTCATCGAATTCGTCAATCGCCTGCGCATCAGCAAATCCTGCGAGCTGCTGGCCGATGGCGACAAACCGGTGACCGATGTGTGCTTTGAGTCGGGTTTCAACAATATTTCCAACTTCAACCGGCGCTTCCAGCAACTCAAGGGCATGACCCCGTCCCACTACCGGCGACTGGCGGTGCAGCGGTTGACCGAACAGAACCAAGGCTGAATATTCGCCTCGCCAGGGTTCACCTAAATACAGCCAGTGCAAAAAAGTATCAGTCAAAGTGCGACGGATGATTTGTCACGCCGTCCATTGAGGGCTGTAATCAGCGCACATTCTTCCTCTCATCCGGAAGACACAAAAACAATAACTGTCCTTCTGCTGCCCGTGGGCGCGGAAAAGGAGTGCGCGATGAAACCTTCGGTAAAAGCTCTGCTTGTTTCCACCTGCATGACCCTCAGCAGCGTCAGTTTCGGCGCGCAAACCCTGACCATTGCCACCGTCAACAACAGCGACATGATCCGCATGCAAAAGCTCTCGAAAACCTTCGAGGCCGAGCACCCGGACATCAAGCTGAACTGGGTGGTGCTCGAAGAAAACGTCTTGCGCCAACGCCTGACTACCGACATCGCCACCCAGGGCGGGCAGTTCGACGTGCTGACCATTGGCATGTACGAAGCCGCACTCTGGGGTGCCAAGGGCTGGCTGGAACCGATGAAGGACCTGCCCGCTGCCTATGACCTGGAAGACATCTTCCCATCCGTGCGCGATGGCTTGTCGGTCAAGGGCTCGCTGTACGCCCTGCCGTTCTATGCCGAAAGCTCGATCACTTACTACCGCACGGATTTGTTCAAGGACGCCGGGCTGACCATGCCCGAACACCCGACCTGGACCCAGATCGGTGAGTTCGCGGAAAAGCTCACCGACAAGACCAAGGAACAATATGGCCTATGCTTGCGCGGCAAGGCCGGTTGGGGCGAGAACATGGCGCTGATCACGACCCTGGCCAACGGCTTTGGCGCGCGCTGGTTCGATGAGAAGTGGCAGCCGCAATTCAATGGACCCGAGTGGAAGGATGCCCTGAACTTCTACGTCGACAACATGAAGAAGTCCGGCCCTCCAGGCGCCTCCAGCAACGGTTTCAACGAAAACCTGGCCCTGTTCAACAGTGGCAAGTGCGCGGTCTGGGTCGATGCCAGCGTCGCCGGCTCGTTCGTCACCGACAAGACCCAGAGCAAAGTGGCCGATCACGTCGGATTCACCTTCGCCCCCCACGAAAAAACCGAAAAAGGCACCTCGTGGATGTACTCCTGGTCACTGGCGATCCCGACCAGTTCCAAAGCCAAGGACGCCGCCAAGGTGTTTACTACATGGGCAACGTCCAAGGAATACGGTCAGTTGGTCGCCAAGACCGACGGCATCGCCAACGTACCACCGGGCACCCGCACCTCCACCTACAGCGACGAGTACATGAAAGCCGCGCCATTTGCCAAGGTGACGCTGGAGTCGTTGAAAGTCGCCGACCCGAAAGCCCCTACCCTCAAGCCAGTGCCCTACATTGGCATCCAGTTGGTGACCATTCCCGAGTTCCAGGCCATCGGCACCCAGGTGGGCAAGTTCTTCTCGGGCGCGCTGACCGGCCAGCAGACCGTGGACCAGGCGTTGACCGCCGCGCAGTCCACCACCGAACGCGAGATGAAGCGCGCTGGGTACCCCAAGTAAAGACTTGTAAATATCCATTTGTGGCGAGGGAGCTTGCTCCCGCTGGCGGGCGAAGCCCGCCCTGGCGATCAGACCGATTGCCTATCGGCATGGGCCCGCTGCGCGGTCCAGCGGGACCAAGCTCCCTCGCCACAGGGAATGTGTCGCATAAGAGTAAGCGCTCATGAATAGCTCAACGACAACAGTCAAAGCCCCCATCGAGATAGCCCCGCCAGCCCGCAAGATCCGCCTGGCCAACCCCGGCTGGTTTCTGGTCAGCCCTTCGGTCGCCTTGTTGCTGCTGTGGATGATCGTGCCGCTGGGCATGACCGTGTACTTCTCGACGATCCGCTACAACCTGCTCTACCCCGGCGAAAACGATTTCGTCGGGCTCGAAAACTTCACCTATTTCCTGACTGATTCGGGCTTCATGCCCGGCGCCACCAATACATTGTTGCTGGTGGGCAGCGTGCTGTTGATCAGCATCGTGCTCGGGGTATTGATCAGCGCCCTGCTGGAGGCCAGTGAGTTCTTCGGGCGCGGCATCGTCCGCGTGTTGCTGATCTCGCCGTTCTTCATCATGCCCACCGTCGGCGCGCTGATCTGGAAGAACCTGATTTTCCATCCGGTCTCCGGGATCCTCGCCTCGGTGTGGAAGCTGTTCGGTGCCCAACCGGTGGACTGGCTGGCCCATTACCCGCTGTTGTCGATCATTATCATCGTCAGTTGGCAATGGCTGCCGTTCGCGATCCTGATCCTGATGACCGCCATGCAGTCGCTCGACCAGGAACAGAAAGAAGCCGCGCGCCTGGACGGTGCCGGCCCCATCGCCATTTTCTGGCACCTGACCCTGCCGCACCTGGCACGCCCGATTGCCGTGGTGGTGATGATCGAAACCATCTTCCTGCTGTCGGTGTTCGCCGAGATTTTCACCACCACCAACGGTGGCCCCGGCTACGCCTCCACCAACCTTGCGTACCTGATCTACAACCAGGCGCTGGTGCAGTTCGACGTCGGCATGGCGTCGGCGGGTGGCCTGATTGCCGTGGTCATCGCCAATATCGCCGCTATCATCCTGGTCCGGATGATCGGCAAAAACCTCACCGACAAGCATTGAGGCCGTCGCCATGACTCTCCAACAATCCCGTCGCCTGCAAAGCCTGCTGTTGGGCACGCTGGCCTGGGCCATCGCGATCCTGATCTTTTTCCCGATCTTCTGGATGGTGCTGACCAGCTTCAAGACCGAAATCGACGCCTTCGCCACGCCGCCGCAATTCATCTTCGCGCCGACGCTGGAGAACTACCTGCACATCAACGAGCGCAGCAACTACTTCAGCTTCGCCTGGAACTCGGTGGTGATTTCCTTCAGCGCCACCGCCCTCTGCCTGCTGATCGCGGTGCCGGCGGCGTACTCCATGGCGTTCTACGAAACCCAGCGCACCAAAGGCACGCTGCTGTGGATGCTCTCCACCAAGATGCTGCCGCCGGTGGGCGTGCTGATGCCGATCTACTTGCTGGCCAAGCAATTCGGCCTGCTGGACACCCGTGTTGCGCTGATCATCATCTACACGCTGATCAACCTGCCGATCGTGGTCTGGATGATCTACACCTACTTCAAGGACATCCCTCGCGACATCCTCGAAGCCGCGCGCCTGGACGGTGCCACGTTGTGGCAGGAAATGGTCCGCGTGTTGTTGCCGATCGCCAAGGGCGGCCTGGCGTCCACCGTACTGTTGTCGCTGATCCTGTGCTGGAACGAGGCCTTCTGGTCGCTGAACCTCACCTCGTCCAAAGCCGCGCCGCTGACCGCGTTGATCGCCTCTTATTCCAGCCCGGAAGGATTGTTCTGGGCCAAGTTGTCCGCCGTCTCGACCCTGGCCTGCGCGCCGATCCTGATCTTTGGCTGGATCAGCCAGAAACAACTGGTGCGCGGCTTGTCCTTCGGCGCGGTGAAATAACGCGCCCTACACAGTTCTCAGAAGTGGAGGCCCATCATCATGGCCAACCTGAAAATCAAGAATCTGCAAAAAGGTTTCGAAGGTTTCTCGATCATCAAGGGCATCGACCTTGAGGTGAACGACCGTGAATTCGTAGTCTTTGTCGGCCCATCGGGCTGCGGCAAGTCCACATTGCTGCGGCTGATCGCTGGCCTGGAAGAGGTCAGCGACGGCACCATCGAACTCGACGGCCGCGACATCACCGAAGTCAGCCCGGCCAAGCGCGACCTGGCGATGGTGTTCCAGACCTACGCCCTGTACCCGCACATGAGCGTGCGCAAGAACATGTCCTTCGCCTTGGACCTGGCTGGCGTGCCCAAGGCCGACGTCGAAAAGAAAGTCAACGAAGCGGCGCGCATCCTCGAACTGGGGCCGATGCTGGAGCGCAAGCCCAAGCAACTGTCCGGTGGCCAGCGCCAGCGCGTGGCGATCGGCCGGGCCATCGTGCGCAACCCCAAGATCTTCCTCTTCGACGAACCGCTGTCCAACCTCGATGCCGCCCTGCGCGTGCAGATGCGCCTGGAACTGGCGCGCCTGCATAAAGAACTGCAAGCGACGATGATCTACGTGACCCACGACCAGGTCGAAGCCATGACCCTGGCCGATAAGGTCGTCGTACTCAACGGTGGGCGCATCGAACAGGTCGGCTCGCCGCTGGAGCTGTACCACCAACCGGCCAACCTGTTCGTGGCCGGGTTTCTCGGTACGCCGAAGATGGGCTTCCTCAAGGGCAAGATCACCGCTCTGGACGGCCAAGGTTGTGAAGTGCTGCTGGACGCCGGCACGCGTATCAGCCTGCCGCGCAGTGGCGCCAACCTGAGCGTCGGCGGCGCGGTGACATTGGGGATTCGCCCGGAACACCTGAACCTGGCCCAATCGGGCGAATGCACGCTGCGGGTGACCGCCGATGTCAGCGAGCGCCTGGGCAGCGATACTTTCTGCCACGTCGTCACCGCTTCCGGCGAAGCCTTGACCATGCGCGTGCGAGGGGACCTGGCGAGCCGATTCGGCGAGCAACTGGACCTGCACCTGGACGCCGAACACTGCCATTTATTCGATGCCGAGGGCGTAGCGGTTTCCCGCGCGCTGCGCGCTGCCGCCTGATAGCCGAGATTTTGCGATGAAACTCAACCGACAGAACCTGCACAACCTCAACGCCGGGGTCGTCCTGCCCGCGTACAAGCTGGACGACCGACGCCAAGGCATCGCCCACATCGGTGTCGGTGGCTTCCACCGTGCGCACCAGGCGTACTACACCGATGCATTGATGAACACTGGCGAAGGCCTCGACTGGGCCATTTGCGGCGTAGGCCTTCGCCCCGAAGACCGCCGCGCCCGGGATGACCTGGCCGGCCAGGATTACCTGTTCACCCTTTATGAACTGGGCGACACCGACGACACCGAAGTTCGCGTGATCGGCGCTATCACCGACATGCTGCTCGCCGAAGACAGCGCCCAGGCGTTGATCGACAAACTGGCCGATCCGCAGATCCGCATCGTCTCCCTGACCATCACCGAAGGTGGCTATTGCATCGACGACAGCAACGGCGAATTCATGGCCCATTTGCCGCAGATCCAGCACGACCTGGCCCATCCCGACGAGCCGAAGACCGTGTTCGGCTTCCTCTGCGCCGCCCTGGCCAAGCGCCGCGCCGAGGGCACGCCGGCGTTCACCCTCATGTCTTGCGACAACCTGCCTCACAACGGCGCCGTCACACGCAAGGCGCTACTGGCCTTCGCCGCGCTGCGCGATCCAGCGCTGGGCCAATGGATCGACCGGAACGTCAGCTTCCCCAACGCCATGGTCGACCGCATCACACCGATGACCAGTGGCGCCCACCGCTTGCAGCTGCATGACGAGCATGGCGTCGATGACGCATGGCCAGTGGTGTGCGAGCCGTTCGTGCAGTGGGTACTCGAAGACAAGTTCGTCAATGGTCGCCCGGTCTGGGAAAACGTCGGCGTGCAATTCACCGACGACGTAACGCCCTATGAAGAAATGAAGATCAAGCTGCTCAACGGCAGCCACCTTGCCCTGACCTACCTGGGTTTCCTCAAGGGTTATCGCTTCGTCCACGAAACCATGAACGATCCGTTGTTCGTGCGCTATATCCGCGCATATATGGACTTGGACGTGACACCGCAGTTGGCGCCCGTGCCAGGCATCGACCTGACGCAATACAAGTACACCCTGGTGGAGCGCTTCTCCAACCAAGCCATCGCCGACCAACTCGAACGGGTGTGTTCGGATGGCTCGTCGAAATTCCCGAAATTCACCGTGCCGACCATCAACCGCCTGATTGCCGATGGGGGCGAGACCCGCCGCGCGGCGTTGGTGGTGGCGGCCTGGGCGGTGTATCTGAAGGGTGTGGACGAAAATGGCACGACCTATTCGATCCCCGACCCTCGCGCGGCGTTCTGCCAGGCATTGGTGGCCGATGATGTGCTGGTGACCCAGCGGATGCTCGACGTGGAAGAAATTTTTGGCACGGCTATCCCCCGATCGGCCGAATTCGTGGCAGCCTTCGAGTGGTGTTGCAACAGCCTGCGCGAGCATGGGGTGACGAAAACGCTTGAGCGGGTGTTGGCTGAAGCGGACTAATGCCTGGACGCATTTTTTGTGGCGAGGGGATTTATCCCCTTGCCACAGGTAAGGCCGCTCACCACAGGTTTTGTTCTTTTGATCCGAGGATTTCCATGGCAAACCAACAATTGTTCCTGGGCATCGACTGCGGCACCCAAGGCACCAAGGCCCTGATCCTGGACTCGGTCAGTGGCCAGGTGCTCGGCCAGGGCGCCGCTGCCCATAGCATGATCAGCGGTGCCAACGGTCGCCGTGAACAAGACACCCAGCAATGGCTCGACGCGTTCACCCAGGCTACTCGACAGGCGTTGGCAGATGCGAAGGTCGATGGCCAGGCCATCCTCGGCATAGGTGTCTCCGGCCAGCAACACGGCCTGGTGCTGCTCGATGACCAAGGCCAGGTGCTGCGCCCGGCCAAACTGTGGTGCGACACCGAAACCACGCCGGAAAACGACCGACTCCTGGCGCACCTCGGCGGTGAAGACGGCAGCCTGGAACGCCTCGGCGTGGTGATTGCGCCGGGCTACACTATTTCCAAACTGCTCTGGACCCAGGAACAGCATCCCCAGGTTTTCGAGCGCATCGCCAGCGTCCTGCTGCCCCATGACTTCCTCAATTACTGGCTCACCGGCCGTCATTGCAGCGAATACGGCGATGCCTCGGGCACCGGCTATTTCAACGTGCGCACCCGCCAATGGGACGTGGAGCTGCTGCGCCATATCGACCCCAGCGGCCGGCTGCAATCGGCGTTGCCCGAACTGATCGAGGCTCACCAACCCGTTGGCCGGATCCTGCCGGAAATCGCCGCGCATCTGGGGCTCAATCCCGCAGCGATAGTATCCAGCGGTGGCGGTGACAACATGATGGGCGCCATCGGCACCGGCAACATCCAGCCCGGCGTGATCACCATGAGCCTCGGCTCGTCCGGGACCGTGTATGCCTATGGAGCGGAGCCTACCGTCAGCCCGCAGGCGTCGGTGGCAACCTTTTGCTCCTCCAGCGGTGGCTGGCTGCCGCTGATCTGCACCATGAACCTGACCAACGCCACCGGGGCGATTCGCGAGCTGCTGGACCTGGACATCGACACATTCAACACCCTCGTAACCCAGGCGCCGATCGGTGCGGAGGGTGTCTGCATGCTGCCGTTCCTCAACGGCGAACGTGTCCCCGCCCTGCCCCACGCCACCGGCAGCCTCCTCGGGCTGACGACCACCAACCTGACCCGGGCCAATCTGTGCCGCGCGGTCGTCGAAGGCACGACGTTCGGCCTGCGCTATGGCCTGGACCTGCTGCGGGCCAACGGCCTCAAGGCCCAGAGCATCCGCTTGATCGGCGGCGGCTCGAAAAGCGCGGCCTGGCGGCAGATCGTCGCCGATATCATGGACACCACCGTCATCTGTACCGAGCAGAGCGAGGCGGCTGCGCTGGGTGCGGCGATCCAGGCGGCGTGGTGCAATTCAGGCGCCCAAGACGGCCTGGCCGAACTGTGCGAGCGCTGCGTCAAGCTCGACCCGGCCAGCGAAACCCGGCCAAACGCTGCGCGTGTCGAAGCGTCCCAGCAGGCTTATGAAATTTATCGGCAACACGTCGCAACCCTTTGAGAGCGGGCAATTATGTATTTGGTGTGTGGTGAAGCGCTGTTTGATTTCTTCAGTGCAAACGAAGCGGGAGCCCCGGCCTCGCGAGTGAATTACAAGGCAATTGCTGGCGGCTCGCCTTTCAATGTCGCGGTGGGACTGCGTCGGCTAGGGGTTGAATCGGCGCTGTTCACCGGGCTTTCCACTGACTATCTGGGCCGTCGCCTACATCAGGTGCTGATCGACGAAGGCGTCAGCACCCGGTTTGCCCACGACTTCGACGCGCCAACGACCTTGGCGATGGTCGCCGTCGGGGCCAATGGCTCGCCGCACTACAGCTTCCGTGGCGAAGGCTGCGCGGACCGGCAACTGAACCTGGCACATCTGCCGGAGCTGGGTCCGGAGGTGCGCGGCTTGCATGTCGGCTCGTTTTCCCTGGTGGTGCAGCCCGTCGGCGACACGCTGCTGGCGCTGGTTCAACGCGAGAGCGGCAAACGCTTGATCAGCCTGGACCCGAACGTGCGGCTCAACCCGCAACCGGATATCGAGTTGTGGCGCTCACGGATCGCGGCACTGGTTGAATATGCCGACCTGATCAAAGTCAGCGATGAAGACCTGAGCCTGCTGTATCCCGACCGGGACCCGCAGGAAGTCATCGGTGGCTGGCTGGAACATCGTTGCCAGTTGGCATTCTTGACCCGTGGCGGCCAGGGGGCTGCGGTGTTCAGCCGTCAGCATGGTGTATGGTCGTTGCCCGCTTGCCCCGTCGAAATAGCCGACACCGTGGGCGCAGGCGATACCTTCCAGGCGGCCTTGATCGCCTGGCTGACCGAGCAGCAACTGGATGATGTGGAGGGTTTGCATTCACTGGACGCTGGGCAAATCGGCAAGATGCTCGACTTCGCCATGCGCGCTGCTGCGTTGACGTGCACTAAAACCGGGCCGGACCTGCCACTCAGGAAAGACTTATAGCCCCGGCGAGTGTGAAGAGTTATATAGGCTCGGCACCGGCCCAGACTTTGCGTTTACTTTGAGGCGATTCCTTGACCCCTGGAATTTCAAGGAATCCCGCTCCAGATTTGAGATACTGATGTAGTTATCCATCTTATACAGGATTACATCCTTTATTTATCGACATCTCGTGCGACACATCGGGCCTGAAGGGCTCAAGATTCCAGGGATACTTCCCTCGCGCAATAACCAAATGGCAAATTAGCTGCCGGCGCATTCCACCTCCATCGTTATTCTTCCATTGAGCATCATTGTAGAACTTATTAACAAGCTCATCATAAGCCCGAGCAGTTTGATTCGACTCTATATTTCTGCCGCATTCCGTGGGAACCACCGACAAGCTCCATTCTTTTTTATTAGTCCCAGGATCAAAACGTTCGACCCATGCCGCCGAATCAATGTACTGAACACATCGACCAGGGTCATAAGCTTCAGACTGATCGGCTTGAGCAAAATTGAAACGCTCTATTGCTGGAGCGGCAAAATCAATCCGCACGATAGGAACCGAATATCCCGCCTGACCAAGTTTTCTTTGAAAAATTCTGGCAGATTCGAGCGGGCTCGGCTGTACATTAACGTTAACATCAAAAAAAATCGCCTCAATGGCAGATGCATTCAGCGATGAGTTTGTCGCAGCATTATTTAGCCGGATTTCATTATGACCTGCCTTATACCAACTCGAATCCAACTCCGGATAATTCGAATCAAATTGGGAATAGGGGGCAACATCTGAATTATGGACATCTATCATCGCATTCCAACCTTCCTGACTTTCCACATTCCAAGAACACTGATTCCAGAAAGCATTATTACCGGCTCGAAAAAACGTCAACCATTCATCTTTATGAGTGATTCCCATCTTGTCGCAAGACCCAAACGAATAGCGGCTATTAGCGGTCGGACTCCTTGGCTCCGGATTAGCGTTAAATGTGAAGCCTGCGTTACTGGCCATCTCAGGGGTGATCCCATCGCACTCCTTGCCGCTTGCAGTCCAACCGTCGAAAGAATAAAGGCACGTCCAACCTATGGAAATCACCGGGAGGCCCCGAATCGTCCCATACAAAGGCGTGCGCAAAATGAACCCAACCGGTCGGTACAGATGATTCGTACCCATATCTTTCCTAAGCCAAGTGTATGAGGTCGATCCGGTGGCTGGACGCTCCCAAGGATTATAGTCTCCATCTGCCGTGGCCCGAACGATGTTCCCACTGCAGTAATAATGCCCCCGGCGCGCACGACTTCCATATTCAAGACAGTCGTTCTTTATTTGGTTGTAGTCATTATTAATGCGCTGCGCAACCGGATTGGACAGATCACGTTTTTTTGCAGAATTCCAACGATTCAGGGAGCCGTCATAGACGAAGCTATATATATCTCCTGAGAAAATTTCTACAGCTTCCCCCGACACGCCGGAAGGCGGTGTAACTTTCGATGGATAGGTAGCAGTTGAATGAACCACCACGATATCGCCGTTATTGGCTTTTGGCAGAATTAGATCAGCCACCCAATCACCATCCCGCAACAAGTACCGTACAATTCTTAAAGCAGCATTATCAGGCACCGTATTGCCAACGGTATTTGGCGTGTATTCCACGGTCTGCAACTTCCATTTTTGCGAGACCACATCATACTGGAAATTTAAAGAATCGCCCTTATTCAACATTATGGATTTCGCATTAACGTCGGTATTACCCAACTCTAGAGCACTTGAATAATCCGCCATCGCGTTAATTGTAACCACAGCCTTATCCGGCGCTATACCAGGCAGCGACAGATCGTGAACCCAGTCCCCATTATTAGTTTGAAACACCAAAGGAAAATTGAAATTTGGATCTCCCGCCCCACCGCCATAAGCACCTGGAATAGCTCCCCGACCGCCATTCTGATTGGGCGTCAGATAAACGGCTGAGGCTGAGGTACTTAGTATCAATAAAAGCCCTACAGAGATAATTTTCATGTCATCCGCCTGAAAGCTACGTTAGCCCACACATGCGATTTGCGTCAGGTGCTTCCAAGAACCTCATTCAACTCATCGCACCACGATGTACCTGGCACCTGCAACTTCGATTCTCGGCGGGTAACGTCAAATCGGCTACTGTTAGAAATAACAGGTGGAAAAGACGGATTAGAACTAACCTTTATCGCGAAATACGCAATACAAGTGCATACAGTCGCGCGCCGATACCTAGGTTTAATGTTGGGATGGGGATAATGCCGAGAGACGGGAGGACTTCCGGTGGCCTAAGGCTCGTGAGCTGAGCCGGACAAGAAAAATCGATCAAGACCTCAACGTCTGGCGGAGTAAAAACCGGCCAGACGGAGAGTTCAGCGAGCTATGATTGCTACTTAACGGGTTGCGACTTAGCGTCCAGCCATCCGATGCAACTGCTGGAAATGATTGCCTGGATGGGCGTGACTCCGGCTTTGCGTGTGGTCAAGCTCTGTCCGCAGTTCAGCGATCAGATCATTAATCGCCCGGCAGCCCGTGAGCTTGGTGGCATCAATGTCGCTCTTGATCAGCGCCACGCGATCGGTTTCATGATCGTCGTAGATCTTGACGGTCATGGACAGGTCCGGTGACAACGTGCATTGCGACCGCTTGGGCAGCAGGCTGCTTTCAATGATGTTTCGCATTTCGAGGGCAGATAAGAACATGGCAACTCTCTCCTGTTGAGCCAGCCAATTTATATTCACGACGGCGGTATTTTCGTCCGATTCTTCCCTGCGGACTGGACTACGAATGCCGTGCCGTTCGTTCATTTTGGCATTTTTGGTGTTGGGGCCCGTCAATCGGGCTCCTGTAAACACCCGCAATTAATATGCCCATCTCCTGATACATCCAGACTGTGACAAATCAATGACTTAGCCAGCAAGGCCGACGTATGGGTCATGCAGAATGCATGGAAGCGGTTTTTCCTTCATGCAAACTGCAATCGCGCCGTTTGGCTTGCCAGGCTCAGAGTAGCCACTATTTCGATTTCATGAGCGGGCATCCGTCGGCTGACTCTTAAAAATTTTGAAGTGCCATTCCAAATCAGGCGATTGAAACAGCTGCGCGTTCAGCCACGTGGCGCAAACTGTCAAAGTTGATGTTGGCGCCGGAATTGACGGCAATCAGCGTTTGGCCTTGCGCTGCCCTTTGCGCCACGTAGTGCTTGATACCCGCCACCGCCAGCGCGCCGGAGGGTTCGGTGATCGAGCGGGTATCGTCATAGATATCCCGGATCGCTGCGCAGAGCTGATCATTGGTTACGGTGATCACTTCATCGACACAGAAACGACAGACATCAAAACCATGGGCACCGATTTGCGCCACCGCCACGCCATCGGCAAAGGTGCCCACTGCAGGGAGCGTCACCCGTGTGCCGGCTGCCAGCGCGGCTTGCAGGCATGCAGAGTGTTCTGACTCGACACCGATGATGCGGATTTCCGGACGCAGGTATTTGACGTACGCCGCCACCCCGGCGATCAGGCCCCCGCCGCCGACCGGAACGAAAATCGCATCCAATCGGCCCGGGTGCTGGCGCAGGATTTCCATCGCAACGGTTCCCTGACCGGCGATGACATCCGGGTCATCAAACGGCGAAACGAATTCCCGCCCTGTCCGGCGAGCCAAGTCCAGAGCGAAGGCCAGGGCAAACGGGAAGCTTTCCCCGTGCAGCAGCGCCTCGGCGCCTCGGCTACGCACACCGGTCACTTTCAGCTCTGGCGTGGTCAGCGGCATGACAATGCAGGCCGAGACGCCCAGCTCCCGTGCCGCCAGCGCTACGCCTTGGGCATGATTGCCCGCCGAGGCCGTGATGACACCACGGCTGCGCTGCTCCGGGGTCAGTTGCACCAACTTGTTATAGGCACCGCGTATCTTGAAGGAAAAGGTCGGCTGAAGATCTTCACGCTTGAGCAGGATCCGGTTGCCCAAGGCCTGGGACAACGCAGGAGCCGCCTGCAACGGCGTGGCCACCGCCAGCTCGTAGACCGGCGCGGCGAGAATTTTCTTCACGTAATGTTCCAGCAAATCCTGCTCGGCGCTGGTCGGGGTCATGGCGGTCTCCTGGTTCTGAGAGAGCCCCGGAGACAGAAAGAAAAAACCCGCCTCTAGGGCGGGTTCGGTGCAGCCGTCAGCTAGCCCGCCAATAAGGAATGGCGGTAATAATGCTTGGCTGGCTGCGCAATGGTGTGGAAGTCATGGTTGGAAACTAGCCGCGAGGGGTTGCCAAGTCAATTAAAATCCCAGGCCTTCGCACATCGCGATCATTTCAAGCCGACTTTGTACAGTGCGCCGTCGTCCTCGTCTGTCAGCACATAGAGGAAACCATCCGGGCCCTGGCGAACGTCCCGGATACGTTCCTTGAGTTCACCCAGCAAGCGTTCTTCGTGAACGACCTTGTCGCCCTCGAATTCCAGGCGGATCAGGTCCTTGGACACTAACGCCCCGATAAACACGTTGCGTTGCCAAGGCTTGAAACGACCGTTGTCGTAGAATGCCATGCCGCTGAGCCCTGGCGACACCTGCCAGACATGGTGCGGCCCGACGGTGCCTTCGACGGTCTTGCCCTGGGCCTCGGGGATCGGCGCGCCTGAATAGTTGTCGCCGTGGGTCGCCAGCGGCCAGCCATAGTTTTTGCCTCGCTCGATAATATTCAACTCGTCACCACCCTTGGGGCCGTGCTCGTTTTCCCACACCGTGCCGTTCCATGGGTTGAGCGCAGCGCCCTGGGGGTTGCGCAGGCCGTACGACCAAATCTCCGGGCGTACGTTTTTCTGACTGACAAAGGGGTTGTCGTCAGGCACCTTGCCGTCGGGGTAGATCCGCACCATCTTGCCCTGCAACTTGTCCAGGTCCTGGGCGGTCGGGCGATCGTTGTTTTCCCCCAGGGTAATGAACAGGTAGCCGTCCCGGTCGAACACCAGCCGGGAACCGAAGTGATTGCCGGTGGAGAGCTTGGGCTGTTGTCGGAAAATCACGTCGAAGCCGTCGAGGCTTTTCAAGTCCTTGGACAGTTGCCCCCGGCCCACGGCAGTGCCGGCCTTGCCGTCCTTACCGGCCTCGGCGTAGGACAGGTAGATCGTACGGTCCTGCTTGAAGTCCGGCGACAGCACCACATCCAGCAAACCACCCTGCCCCTTGGCCCAGACCTCGGGCACACCGTTCAACGGTGCGGATAATTTGCCATCGGTGCCAACCCACCGCAGGTTGCCGGCGCGCTCCGTCACCAGCATGCCCTGCTGGTCGGGCAGGAACGCCACGGACCAGGGATGCTCGAGCCCCCTGACAACGGTTGTCACTTCGAGGGTGCCTTCCTCGCTCTTCAGTGCCTGCACTTGCGCGGCGAAGACTGGCGCGGCGAAGACCACCATGGCGCTGGCACACAGGGTGGTCCGGATTGTTTTACGCAACATGCACACTTCCTTCTGTGGTGATGTGGATCAGGACGGCGCCTCAGCGATTGCCGTTATTCGTGTTCCTTGGAGGTGTCGGGGATTCGATGGTGGGGCGTGGCGAGCCGGGAGGCGAGCCAGCCCGGGGGTAACCATTGCCGATGCCGCCGTTTTCCAGGGTCGGAGGCCGTGGCACCGGCACTGTCGGGTTGCTGCGAATCGTCGGCACGTTGGGCTGGGTGCCCTGCATGCTGTTGGGATTGGCCCGGCGGATCGGGCTGTTGTATGGGTTGTTGTTGCCCGGCAGGTTCTGGGCCAGCACTGGCCCCACGCCCGGCGTGACCGCTTGCGCGGCGGCGCTCATTGATAGCGCGGTTAGAACGAGTATCAGCCTGTTCATGGAACCTCCCAGCGACACGGTGATGACACCGGCATATCGAAAGCACGCTACGCCGCAGGTTCGTTGTTGTTAAGCGAAATATCCCCGCGAAGATGTAACGAGGCTTCTCCGCCGCCAGGCAATTCCAAGAGGCCAACCGCAGCCAGCCGGCGCCCGGCGGAAACTTTTCCCAAGCCCCGGGGGTCACCAGAGAGACCATTCACCGGTAAGGAAAATTGCACCATGGCACGGGCAATCTGGAAAGGCGCAATCAGTTTCGGGCTGGTCCACATCCCAGTGGCACTGGTGTCGGCCACCGCGTCCCAAGGTGTGGATTTCGACTGGTTGGACAAACGCAGCATGGATCCGGTGGGCTACAAGCGCGTCAACAAGGTCACCGGCAAGGAAGTGACCAAGGATGACATCGTCAAAGGCGTGGAATACCAGAAGGGTCAATATGTGCTGATCAGCGAGGAAGAAATTCGCGCAGCCCACCCCAAGTCCACCCAGACCATCGATATTTTCTCTTTCGTGGACAGCGAAAAGATCCCGCTCCAGAACATCGACAAGCCATATTTCCTGGCGCCGGACAAACGCGGCGGCAAGGTCTATGCGCTGTTGCGCGAGACATTGCTCAAGACCAACAAAGTCGCCCTGGCAAATGTGGTGCTGCATACACGCCAACACCTTGCGGCGCTCATGCCGTTGCAAGAGGCACTGGTGCTGGTGATGCTGCGCTGGCCCGCCGAAGTCCGCGAACTCGACGTCCTGGAGTTGGGCGACGAGGTGACCAAGCCGACGCTGGCAAAGGGCGAACTGGACATGGCCAAACGCCTGGTGGAAGACATGAGCGGCGACTGGGAACCTCAGGAGTACCGCGACAGTTTCCAGGAAAAAATCATGGAACTGGTGGAAAGAAAGGCCACCGAAGGCCGCCTCGAAGCGGTGGAAACCGACCCAGGCGAAGAACAACGCAAGACCGCCGACGTCATCGACCTTACCGAGCTGCTCAAGCGTAGCCTTGGTGGCAAGGGCAAGAGCCCGGAAAAACCGGCTGAAAAGACGGCAGCAAAATCGACCAAGACGCGTAAATCCGCTCCAGCTAAAAAAGCCACCAAGGCCTCCCGGGGCTAAATCCCGGGCGCCTGTAACACAAGGGAATCTGTCATGGCCAAGGCCGAGAGTGAATCTGCCCGTCCGTCCGCCGTGCAAGCGGACGCAACAACGACTCGCAGCCGCGCCCGACGGGGCGATCAGGTGGACGATGGCCGGCTGCCGGACCGTCTGTCGCCGCAATTGGCCACGCCCGTGGAACAACCGCCTGCCGGGGAATGGCGCTATGAGGTCCAGTTCCACGGCTACCGGCTTCTGGCACGCATCGAGAACGGCGAGGTCCGGTTGTTTAACCGCCACCACGCGGACTGGACCGAGCGGCTCAAGCTGCATGCCGACGCCTTGGCGAAGTTGAACCTGGGTGATTGTTGGCTCGATGGCGAACTTGTCCTGCTCGACGACGCCGGCCATTCGGACTTCCCTGCCCTGCGCCAGGCCTTCGAAATCGGACGCAGCGTCGACATGGTGTATTTCCTGTTCGACGCGCCGTTCCTCAATGGCGTCGACCTGCGCGAGAAGCCCGTGGAAGAACGCCGCGCCGCGCTCAGGAACGCCCTGAAGAACAACGCCAGCAAGCGCCTGCGGTTTTCCGAGGCGTTCTCCGCCAGCCAACACGACATTTTCGAAAGCGCCACCGCGCTGTCGCTGGACAGCGTGGTCGGCAAACGCCTGGGCAGCCCTTATGTCTCGGGCCGCAACGCCGATTGGGTCAAGCTCAAATGTCGGCTGCGCCAGTGCTTTGTCATCGTCGGGTTCACGCGCCCGCGAGGCAAACGCAACGGCTTCGGCGGCCTGTTGCTGGCGGTCAACGGGCCGTCGGGGCTGGTGTATGCCGGCCGGGTCGGCACGGGATTCAGCCAGGCTCAACTCAAGCATCTGCATGAAGAACTCTGTGCCCGGGAACGCGAAACCTCGCCGCTGGACAAGCCGCTGCGCGGTGCGCAGGGGCGCGGTGTGCATTGGGTCGAGCCGACGCACGTCTGCGAAGTCGAGTTCGCCGAATGGACCGCCGACGGCCTGGTGCGCCAGGCGGTATTCCTTGGCCTGCAGGGCGACGGGCAAGCCAGCCGCGTGGTGCGCGAGCAGCCCATGCCAATCAAAGCCGCGCCTCCCAAGCCCAAGCGCCGCACCAAGGACGACGCCGCCAAGGTCGACGGCGTGATGATCACCCACCCCGACCGCGTCGTCGACAGTGTCAGCGGCGTGCAAAAAGCCGAGCTGGCTCAGTACTACCTGGACATCGCCCCGTGGATCCTGCCGCACCTGAAATTGCGCCCGGTTGCGCTCGTGCGGGCGCCGGAGGGAATCGGCGAAGAGCTGTTCTTCCAGAAACATGCCGATCGCCTGGAAATCCCTCATATCAAGCAGTTGGACCCTAAGCTGGACCCGGGCCATGCGGCGCTGATGGAAATCGACAGTATCCATGCCCTGGTCGGCGCGGCGCAGATGGGCGCGGTGGAGTTGCACACCTGGACGGCCACCCATGACCGAATCGAGACGCCCGATCTGTTCGTCCTGGACCTGGACCCCGACCCGGCACTGCCCTGGAGCGCCATGCTCGAAGCGACACGCATGACCTTGTCCGTACTCGACGAGCTGGGCCTGCAGGGATTTCTCAAGACCAGCGGCGGCAAAGGCATGCACGTCATCGTGCCATTGGCGCGCAGCGAGGGATGGGATGTCACCAAGGCCTTCGCCAAGGCCATCTCGCAATTCCTGACCCGCCAGATGCCGCAGCGGATCACCGCGACCATGGGACCGAAGAACCGCGTGGGCAAGGTGTTCGTCGATTATCTACGCAACGCCCGCGGTGCCAGCACCGTGGCCGCCTACTCGGTGCGTGCGAGACCGGGCCTGCCGGTTTCGGTCCCGATTGCCCGGGACGAACTTGACGGCCTGCGCAACGCCCAGCAGTGGGATATCCAGACTGCGTTGGAACGGGCCAAGGGCTTGGGCGCCGACCCATGGGAAGGTTATAGCCATCGTCAGCGGATCACCGCCAGGATGTGGGAACAACTGGAGACAGAGAAGCCCTGAACCTTCAGATCCAGATGAAAAATGCCAGCAGAGCGCCAAAGAACGCCCACTTCTGCAGGTAGTACAACGTGCGATTGCGTTTCTTCAGCGCTTTGCCTTGCAGACGGATCTTGTAAAGTCGGGAAAACGCCCGGTTCAGGCCGCCGGTCTTGTCACCGGCATCGTTCGGCGCGCCAGCGGCGGCCATCACGGTACGGCTGAACCAGCGGTTGAACGCCGTCGCCCAACGGTACTTCAGCGGCCGTTCCACGTCGCAGAACAAGATGATGCGGTTCTGTGCCGTGGTGTTTTCGGCGTAATGGATGAACGTCTCGTCGAAGATGACCGCCTCGCCGTCGCGCCAATGATAGGACTCGCCATCGACATCGATGTAGCAACCGGCATCATTGGGCGTTTGCAGGCCCAGATGATAGCGATAGGAGCCGGCATACGGATCGCGATGGCGCACCAGTTTCGAGCCCGGCGGCAATTCAGCGAACATCGCCGCTTTGATCGAGCCGATGCCCTGCACCAGTTCGGTGGTACGCGGGCAGAGCTTCATGGCCGACGGATGGCTGTCGCCGTACCATTTGAGATAGAAACGCTTCCAGCCAGTCTTGAAGAACGAGTTGAAACCCACGTCGTCGTATTGGTTGGAACGCTTGATCTCGCCTGCCTGCAACAGGTTCTGGCCTTCGGCGCGGATCTCTTCCCAATGGGCCTGCAACGGGGTCAGGTCCGGGAACTCCCTTGGGCTGAGGAACGGCTTGTTAGGCAATTTCGAGCATAAGTAGAGCAGGCAATTGATCGGCGCGAGGAAGGACGAGTGATCACTCAGCTGGCGGCCGATCTTGTGCCGTACGCGTCCGCGCAGGTGCACATAGCCGATGGAGAAGAGATAGATCGCGACAATGATGAGCTTCACGGAGTCCGTCACAATGCAGGAGTTGACAGGCCGCGTCTCCTGGCCAGCCAAGCGGCGAGGTAGATAGCGTCGAGTGAGATGGCATTTTAGCCAGACTTTGTAACTGAAAGTTATCCTCAGTTGTGAAAAACTGTCTTGCCCATGCAATACCCTATCGTTAACGCGTCCAGACCAGTACAATCGCCGCCCAATATCATGCGCCCCCTTTTGGCCGATGCCGGAAAACCGACCTCGGCGCATACCCACTCGGGCCAGGCGCTCCGTATGCAGCTGTCCTCTTATGCCGGATGGACCCTTGCGCTTGCGACCGCGAAGCCTCCAGCGCGGTGCGGATCGGCGCAAACAGGTACTGAACAGGTACTGCCGCACCCTTAGCTACTCTGAATGTTCCGCAGGATAAACCTTTGATCTCTACAGCTAACATCACGATGCAGTTCGGCGCCAAGCCACTGTTCGAAAACGTCTCTGTCAAGTTTGGCGCGGGCAACCGCTATGGCCTTATCGGCGCCAACGGTTGCGGCAAGTCGACCTTCATGAAAATCCTCGGCGGCGACCTCGAACCGTCCGGCGGCCAGGTGATGCTGGAGCCGAACGTGCGCCTGGGTAAACTGCGCCAGGACCAGTTCGCCTACGAGCAATTCACCGTGATCGATACCGTGATCATGGGTCACGAAGAGCTGTGGAAGGTCAAGGCCGAGCGCGACCGCATCTACTCGCTGCCGGAAATGACCGAAGAGGACGGCATGGCCGTCGCCGAGCTGGAAACCGAGTTCGCCGAAATGGACGGCTATACCGCCGAATCCCGTGCCGGTGAACTGCTGCTGGGCCTGGGCATTCCCCTGGAGCAGCATTTCGGCCCGATGACCGAAGTCGCGCCAGGCTGGAAGCTGCGCGTGTTGCTCGCCCAGGCATTGTTCTCCGATCCGGAAGTGCTGTTGCTCGACGAACCGACCAACCACCTGGACATCAACACCATCCGTTGGCTGGAAAACATCCTCACGGCGCGTAACAGCACCATGATCATCATTTCCCACGACCGGCACTTCCTCAACAGCGTCTGCACCCACATGGCCGACCTGGACTACGGTGAGCTGCGCCTGTTCCCGGGCAACTACGACGAGTACATGATCGCGGCCACGCAGTCCCGCGAGCAGTTGCTGTCGGACAACGCCAAGAAGAAAGCCCAGATCGCCGAATTGCAGACGTTCGTCAGCCGCTTCTCGGCCAACGCCTCGAAGGCCAAGCAGGCCACCTCCCGTGCCAAGCAGATCGACAAGATCCAGCTGGCCGAGGTGAAGCCATCGAGCCGCGTCAGCCCGTTCATTCGCTTCGAACAGACCAAGAAGCTGCACCGCCAGGCCGTGACCATCGAGCGCATGTCCAAGGGTTTCGACGGCAAGACCCTGTTCAAGAACTTCAGCTTCACCGTCGAAGCCGGCGAGCGCGTGGCGATCATCGGCCCGAACGGCATCGGCAAGACCACCTTGCTGCGCACCTTGATGGGCGAGCTGACGCCGGACGCCGGCTCGGTCAAATGGACCGAAAGCGCGGAGCTGGGCTACTACGCCCAGGACCACGCCCATGACTTCGAAGATGACGTCAGCCTGTTCGACTGGATGGGCCAGTGGACCCAGGGCGAACAGATAATCCGGGGCACCCTGGGCCGCATGCTGTTCTCCAACGACGAGATCCTCAAGTCGGTCAAGGTCATCTCCGGTGGTGAACAGGGCCGCATGCTGTTCGGCAAGCTGATCCTGCAAAAACCGAACGTGCTGGTGATGGACGAACCGACCAACCACCTGGACATGGAATCCATCGAAGCGCTGAACCTGGCGCTGGAAAACTATCCGGGCACGTTGATCTTCGTCAGCCACGACCGCGAGTTCGTATCGTCGCTGGCCACCCGCATCATCGAGCTGAGCGCCGACGGCGTGGTCGACTTCAGCGGCACCTATGACGATTACCTGCGCAGCCAGGGTGTGATGTTCTAAGAGCACCTGCGAGCGGTAAACAAAAGCCCTGTCCATGTGACAGGGCTTTTTCATTCCAACGGCACGCAATCCATGGATACCCCTGTGGCGAGGGCCACGACACAAGCAAACCGTTAGCCAGCTTCCTTTTCTCCTCGTCTCGCGCCATGATGAAGCACCCCTGCCGCTGCCCGCGAACGAGCCCCATGTCAACAGCCCAGCCCGCTCCCAGCTCCTTGTCGATCACCTTGCAGATCGTCTCGATCGTTTTCTACACGTTCATCGCGTTTCTCTGCATCGGCCTGCCGATCGCCGTATTGCCTGGCTATGTCCATGATCAGTTGGGCTTCAGCGCCGTCATCGCCGGGCTGACCATCGGCTCCCAGTACTTGGCGACCCTGCTCAGCCGGCCCATGGCCGGGCGGTTGTCGGACAGCGTCGGGACCAAGCGGGCCATCGTTTATGGCTTGCTGGGGATTTTGCTCAGCGGTGTGCTGACGCTGATCTCGATATTGCTGCAGGACTTTGCGCTGCCAAGCCTGGTGATCCTGATAGCCGGCAGGTTGCTCTTGGGCGTGGCCCAGGGCCTGATTGGCGTGGGCACCATCAGTTGGTGCATGGGCCAGGTCGGCGTGGAGCACACCGCCCGATCGATTTCCTGGAACGGCATCGCTTCCTATGGGGCCATCGCCATCGGTGCGCCGCTGGGGGTTGTGATGGTCGGCAGCCTCGGTTTCGCCAGCCTGGGCATCGCCTTGGCCTTGTTGGCCGGCATGGCGCTGTTGCTGATCCGCAACAAACCCTCGGTTCCGGTTGTGCGTGGCGAGCGCCTGCCCTTCTGGGCCGTGTTCGGGCGTATTTCGCCGTTTGGCGCAAGCCTGTGCCTGGCCTCGATCGGCTACGGCACGCTCACCACGTTCATTACGCTGTTCTACGTCAGCCGCGGCTGGACCGGTGCGGCGTGGTGCCTGACGGTCTTCGGCATCTGCTTCATCCTGTCGCGGTTGCTGTTCATTTCCAGCATCGCCCGTTTCGGTGGCTTCAGCTCGGCGATTGTCTGCATGAGCATCGAGACCGTGGGGCTGGTGATGCTCTGGCTCGCCCCCTCCACCGCGTTTGCCCTGGTCGGTGCGGGCCTGGCAGGCTTCGGCCTGTCGTTGGTCTATCCGGCGCTGGGCGTGGAAGCGATCAAGCAGGTGCCCAACAGCAGCCGGGGCGCCGGATTGAGCGCCTACGCGGTGTTCTTCGACCTGGCGTTGGCGATTGCCGGGCCGCTGATGGGCGCGGTGGCGTTGAACCTTGGCTATTCGTCGATTTTCTTCTTCGCGGCCTTGCTGTCGATCATCGGCCTGGGCCTGGCACTATTGCTGCGCCGGCGGGCCGAACGCAGCGATCACTGATCCGCGGTCCTGATGCCCGCGCGGGTCGGCTTGCCCAATGCCTGGCTGAAGAAGCGGCTGGCCTCGGAGACCATGGTGCGGTGGATGTCCTTGCGATCAACCCCATCGGCATCGGTGCACAGCGCCGGCATCGCCGCGATCTGCTCGTCCGTGCAGGGCGCCATGAAGACAAAGTGGCCGGCCCCCGCCAACGTCTTGAAATCCGGCGCGGTGGGTAGTTTGCGGGCCAGGGCTGCTGCGTTCTTGTCGAACGCCACCAGTTTGTCGCCGTCGCCGCTGTACAGCAGCACCGGCACATGGACGTCGGCCAACGTGTGACGACCGAATTTCAGGCTCAACGGCGCCATCAGCAACAACGCGCGAACCCTGGGATCAGCCACCGGCGAGAGATCATCGCGGTCGGCAATCAGCTCGCCCCGGGTATTGCAGGCGTCACGGTCATCAGGCCGTTCCTGGCAGTAGCGCCGCAGGCGATTGAGGTCCGGCGTGGCGCCGGAAAGGATCAAGGCAGTTTCGCCGCCTGCCGAATAGCCAATCACGCCGACCTGCCCGGCATTGACGAATGGCGAGAGCATCGGGTCATTCAGGGTTGCGGTGATGGCTTCGGATATCTGGATCGGACGGCCGTACAGGTTGCTCAACGTGCCGAGCCGGCTGTGATCCTGGGCGTTGTCACCCGGATGAATCACCGCCACCACCACGAACCCCTTGCGTGCCAGCGAGGTGGCCAGGTCGTGCAGGGCCAGGGGGGTGCCGGTATTGCCGTGGGACAGCATCAGCAATGGAAAGCGGCCGATGGCGATCTGGGCGTCCGGCGCCGCGTCGATCTGGTAACCGCCCAGGGAGCTGGCTTGATCCATCGCGGTGGATGGATAAAACGCGATGGCATGCATTGGCTGTTGGTCCAGCGGATCGAGGAAATCCAGCTCGTGGAAACCGGCGCTCCAATGCGGATGCGGCGCCGGCGCAGCCTGCACCGCGCCGAGGCTGGCAACCAGACAAAACAGCAATGCTGCACCAAGACGTGTCATCGATTCTTCCACCTTCGCCCGCGCGCGGGAAGGTCCCCGTCGTCGCCGTTCCGGCCGTGCATAAGCTGCGCCATCAAACCCGGTGCCCGATACACAAAACCCCGTATCCCAGCCGTCCAATTGACGACGAGAATACAGGGTTTTGCGAAGGTTGCCCGACGTGCTTGGTGCCTTTACGCAAGCCTTACGCGGCGGCGAATTGCTGGTTGATCTGCGACTTGGCTTCAAGCATGCCCTTGGTGCGCATATCGTCGCCTTTTGCCAACCCTTCGGCGCGAACGATCTCGATATCGCTGATACCGAGGAAACCGAACATCACTTTCAGATAGTCTTCATGGCCCGCGCCGGACGGTTTGCCCGCGTGCAAACCGCCCGCAGTGGAAACGATCACCAGCTTCTTGCCACGGCACAGTCCTTCGAAGCCGGCATCGGTGTAACGGAATGTCTGGCCGGCGACGGCGATGCGATCAATCCACGCCTTGAGCTGGGTCGGAACAGTAAAGTTATACATGGGAGCTGCAATGACCAACGCATCCGCCGCCTGGAACTCGGCCATTGCCTCGGCGCTCAGGTCAGCTTCGTACTTGAGCGCGGCGTCGCGCAATTCGGCGCTGGTGCCGGCAGCGACTAGCGTCTGGGCGGAGAAGTGGCTGATGGCGTCGGCCGCCAGGTCGCGGTAGGTCACGGTGATCGCCGGCTCAGCCGCCTTCCAAGCTTCAACTACTTCACGGCTCAATTGGCGTGAAGCGGAGTTATCGCCGAGGATGCTCGAATCGATGTGCAACAGTTTCATGTGAGTGCTCTCCAAATGAGGATCGCGACCAGGCGATCAATTGCGAATATCCTATCGGTGAAAGCAATGGCCGATAAGTAAGCATAAATGCGATAGTTCGTCCCACTGCCAGGACAATCGAACTCAAGATGCAAGACCTCAACGATCTTTATTACTTCGCCAAGGTGGTCGAGGCCGGCGGCTTCGCAGCGGCCGGCCGCTTGCTCGGCATCCCGAAATCGCGGCTGTCACGGCGTATTGCCGAGTTGGAAGAGCGTCTCAATGCTCGCCTGCTGCAACGTACGACCCGCCAGTTGAAGCTGACCGCAGTGGGCGAACGCTACCTGCGCCACTGCCAGGCGATGCTGCTGGAGGCGGAAATGGCCGACGAGGCCGTGGCAAGCATGTCCAGCGAACCCCGTGGACGATTACGGGTGTCGAGCCCGGTGGGACTGGCGCATCAATTCCTGCCATCGATCATCGAAACCTTCCTGGCGAAGTACCCGCTGGTCCAACTGGAGATGACGCTGCTCAACCGCCGGGTGGATCTGGTCAGCGAAGGCATCGACGTCGCGCTGCGCGTGCGGGACCTGGGAGACGAAGACCCACTCTTGATGACCCGCCGCTTGCGCCAGGCCCGGTTGATCATGGTCGCCAGCCCGGCCTTCACCCAGGGACGCCGAATCGAAACCCCGGAGGATCTTCGCCAACTGCCGGTACTGGGAGCGCTGGAAGCAGATCGACTGGTTCACCTGCGCCTGCTCGACAGCGATGGCCAAAGCACCGAGCTGACCCTGGAAGCGCGCCTGGGCATCGATGATTTCATCGTGCGCCGCGCCTGCGCCCTCGCCGGCCTGGGCTTTACGCTGCTGCCAAGCATGTATTGCGAAGAGGAATTGCGCGACGCCAGATTAGTGGAGCTGTTGCCGGGTTGGTCGTCCCCCGATGGCTGGCTCTTGGCGGTTTATCCTCACCGACGGGGTATGCTGCCGGCGGTGCGCGCCTGGATCGATCACTTGGTAGCGGCATTCGAACAATGCGGAGAAAAAACGCTATGAGCTTGAGCGAAGAGGACGTCGCACGGTTTTGCCTGGGCTTGCCAGGTGCCAGGGAAGACTACAAGTGGGGCGGCGTGCGGGTGTTTTCCATCGCAGGGAACAAGATGTTCGCGTTGCAGGGTCTGCGCGGCGACTCATTGGCGTTCAAGGTCGATAAGGACCTGTTTCTCGGCCATTGCGACCGACCGGGCATTCACCCTGCGCCCTATCTGGCGCGTGCACAGTGGGTCATCATGAACGTGCCCTACCCGCTGGGTGACGACGAATTACGGGGTTTGCTGCAGCGTTCGCATCAACTGGTGGTCAGCAAATTGCCGAAGCGGACGCAGGTTGGGCTGTTGCTGTAGTTTCTAGAACAACGCCAGCAGATGCCCGCCCAGGAACAACTGGTCAATCCAGAATCCCTGGTGCAACAACACGACAAACCAGAACACCACCTGGAACGACACCTTGCGGGTCTTGTGGCGAAACACCTGTTGTGCCAGCAATGCTCCGGGCCAGCCGCCGGCCAGCTCAACGGCATGCAAGACATTTTCCGGCGTGCGCCAGGCGTCGGAACGTGCCTTGCGCTTATCGCTCCAGTAGAGCAGGAACGCCACGACACTGACGACGCCGTAAGCCGTCATCGGCACCCAGGACTCGCCTTGCAGCCCGAGCAGCAGCGAACCGGATAGCGGCAAGGCGCACAGCAGCGCGAACACGCCCAGCTTGAGCCGCAGGTTCTGCACGCCCCCGCCGGTATGGCGCGCGGCGCGCCGGCCTGAATCGTTCATGGCTGGGCCGCTGTCCAGTCCACCCAACCGAATTGCCAGGTCGCCAGGATCAACAGGCCGAAGGCAATTCGATACCAGGCGAAGACCGCATAGCTGTGGCTGGCGATAAAGCGCAGCAGGCCCTTGACCGCGATCATGGCGAAGATGAACGCGGTGATGAAGCCAATGGCAAACACCGGGAAATCCGCCGGGACGAACAGTTCGCGGTATTTATAGCCGGAGTAGACCGCCGCGCCGACCATGGTCGGCATCGCCAGGAAAAACGAGAACTCGGTCGCGGTCTTGCGCGACAGGCCGAACAGCAGCCCGCCTATGATGGTTGCCCCGGAGCGGGAGGTGCCCGGAATCATCGCGATGCACTGGGCCAGGCCGACTTTCAGGGCATCCTTCCAGGTCATGTCATCCACGGTCTCGGCGTGCACCCTGTGTTGGCGCTTCTCGGCCCAAAGCATCACCAGACCACCCACCACCAGCGCCGTGGCGACAGTGATCGCGTTGAACAGGTAATGGTGGATCCAGTCGGCAAGCAGCACGCCCAGTATCACCGCGGGAAAGAAGGCAATCAGCAGGTTGGCGGTGAAACGACGGGCGCCGGGTTGCGTGGGCAGGCCCAGCACCACATCAAAAATCTTGCGCCGGAACTCCCAGACCACCGCCAGGATCGCGCCGAGCTGGATGATGATGTTGAACGCCATCGCACGCTCACCGCCAAACCCAAGCAAGTCTGCGACGACTATCTGATGCCCCGTACTGGAAATCGGCAGGAATTCCGTCAAGCCTTCCACGACGCCAAGAATCAATGCCGAAAAGGCAGTCCACAAATCCATTCATCCCCCAAAAAAGGCCTGTCTATCCAGGCCTTATCTCTATTCAAACGTTACGCAGGTGCACGCAGCGGCTGCACGATAACCGCGACCTTGCAAAAAAAACCAATGAAAAAACGGAACAGGCTCAGGTTTTGCGCTGCGGGGCCGAAATCCTATCAGACAAGCCCTGATAACGCTGCCGCGTTATGACCCAGGTCAAGCACGGGTATCCGCCGAGCGTTAAAGTGCCGGCCGTCGTTAATGACAAGAATAAGAACCGGAGTGACAGCGTATGAATAGCTTGCGCAGTGTATCGATCAGCCGACGCTTGTGGCTCATCCTGGTCGTGGCCATCGTGATGTTGTTCACGTTGGGCGCGTTTATGCTCAAGCAGATCCACACCGATCTGTACCAGGCCAAGGTGCAGAAGACCCAGCACGTGGTCCAGACCGCCAGTGGCGTGTTGAACTACTACCATGGCCTGGAAACCGCCGGCACCCTGACCCGCGAGGCGGCGCAGAAGCAGGCCCTGAGCGCGGTGCGCGGGCTGCGCTATGACCAGAGCGACTACTTCTGGATCAATGACCTGACACCGGTCATGGTCATGCACCCGACCAATCCGAAACTCGAAGGCCAGAATCTCTCTGCCATTCGCGACCCCAACGGTTACGCGCTGTTCAACGAAATGGTCGCCATCGCCAAGGCCAAGGGCGCTGGCATGATCAATTATCTCTGGCCCAAGCCGGGCGCCGAAGCCCCGGTCGGCAAGACCTCATACGTCAAGCTGTTCGAACCCTGGGGTTGGATCATCGGCTCCGGCGTGTACGTGGATGACGTCCAGGCAGAGTTCCTGTCCCAGTTGATCAAGGCTTCGCTGATTGGCTTGGCGATTACCCTGGTCATGGGCCTGCTCTTGACGCTGATCGTGCGCAGCATCGTTCGCCCGCTTCAGGAGACCGTCAACGCCATGGCCAATATCGCCAGTGGCGAAAGCGACCTGACCAGGACCCTGGATACCCACGGCCAGGACGAAGTCACGCAATTGGCGCGACACTTCAACGCGTTCACCGCCAAGCTGCGGCAGGTGGTGAGCCAGTTGCAGACCTCCGCCAGCGCCCTGGGGCAATCGTCCAGCGAACTGGGCAACGACGCCGCCCAGGCCCAGCAACGCAGCCAGCAACAATCCCAACAAATGGAACTGGTAGCGACCGCGATCAACGAAGTTACCTATGGCGTGCAGGACGTGGCCAAGAATGCCGAGCACGCGGCCAGTGAAATGCGCGACGCCGAATCCCAGGCCCAACAAGGCCAGGTCAACATCGACGGCAGCTTGCAGCAGATCGACCGGCTGTCCCAGACCATCGACCAGGCGGTGGAAGTGATCCGCACCCTGGCCAGTGAAAGCACCCAGATCGGCAGCGTGCTGGAGGTGATTCGCTCCATCGCCGAGCAGACCAACCTGCTGGCGCTCAACGCCGCGATCGAAGCCGCCCGCGCCGGCGAGCAGGGCCGTGGCTTTGCCGTGGTGGCCGACGAAGTGCGCCTGTTGGCCCAGCGTACGCAGAAATCCACCGCCGAAATCCAGGCCATGATCGAACGCCTGCAAAACCATTCCGAAGCCGCAGTGAAGGTCATCAGCGACAGCAGCCGCGCTTCCCAACTGACGATCGAGCAAGCCGGTCTCGCGGGCGCCAGTCTCAATGCCATCGGCCAGGCCTTGCGCAATCTCAATAGCCTGAACGCCTCCATCGCCAGTGCCACCCTGCAACAGGCCCATGTGGTGGAGGACATCAACCAGAACGTCACCCAGGCCGCCGGCCTGTCCCACAGCACCGCGGTGGCCGCCGAGCAATCAAGCCTGGCGAGCGCGCGCCTGAAAGACCTGAGCGAACAGCTGAACGGTTTGCTCAAGCAATTCCGGGTCTAACAAACTTTGTGAGAGCGGGCAAGCCCGCTCCACATTGGTGCTGACATGGTGTTCACTATATCTCCCCATCCCGCAGTGAAATTGGAGCTGCCTACCCCATAGCGTTTACAATCCCCGCCCTCTCTGACTTCCCCAAGGAACCGCCATGTCCGGGCTTGAACTGTTTGCCGCAGCCCTCGGCGTGATCGCTGTCTGGTTGACCGTCAAGCAGAACCCCTGGTGCTGGCCGATCGGCCTGGTCATGGTGCTGTTGTACAGCTGGATTTTCTTCGAGGTGAAGTTGTATTCCGACATGCTGTTGCAGGTGGTCTATGCCGTCCTGCAACTGTATGGCTGGTGGCAGTGGACCCGCGCCGGGCACGATCATGAGGGACGGCAGGTGACGCGCCTCGGCGCGCCGTCGGTGTGGCTCGGCCTGGCGATTGGTGCGGCGGGCAGCTTGATGCTGGGTGGCGCGATGGCGCACTGGACCGATGCCGCGCAACCCTGGCTCGACGCGGCGCTCACCGGGTTCAGCCTGGTTGCCCAGTGGTGGATGGCGCAAAAACGGGTGCAATGCTGGCCACTGTGGATCGTCCTCGACGTGATTTTTGTCGGCCTGTTCATCTACAAGGACCTGTACCTGACCGCTGCACTCTATGCCCTGTTCACCCTGCTGGCGGTGCAAGGCTGGCGGGAATGGCGCGCCGACCCGGCCCTTCGCGCATGAGAGTGGTGGTCCTGACCGGTCCGGAATCCAGCGGCAAGAGCTGGTTGGCCACCCAGTTGCAGGCGCACTTCGGTGGCGTGCGGGTCGATGAATACGTGCGCCATTTCATGGAGCAGACCCAGCGCGATACCTCCCTGGCCGATATTTCCGATATCGCCGCCGGCCAATTGGCCTGGGAAGACGCTGCGCGGACACAGCAGTCGGACTTGCTGATCCTCGACACTCATTTGTTGAGCAATATCCTCTGGAGCCAGACCCTGTTCGGCGACTGCCCGGCCTGGCTCGAACCAGCCTTGCTGGCGCGCCATTACGACTTGCACCTGCTGCTCAGTCCCGAGCAGGTCGAATGGGTCGGCGATGGCCTGCGTTGTCAGCCCACGCTCGCCGAACGGGTGGTTTTTTTCGAAGCCATCGAAGACTGGCTGGTTCGCCACCGGCAACCCTTGCTGAAAATCGAGGGTGATTGGGCGCAGCGTCGCGAACTCGTTTTTACCGCCGTCTCCCGGCTGCTCCAGGCGTAATGTCTCAAACCTGAAACATCGCGCCCTCGCCAAACCCGGATCCAATAACGCTTCACCTCATTTGCCCCGCTGACTGTCAAGTCATTGAAACACCCTCCCCAGACCCTGGATCCAGAGGCATACAGCGGCGGGTGGCCCGTCGCCAGCCGCCAGGCTCGTCTCACTCATGAAACAGTTCGTGCACTGTCGACCCGCTGCATTTTGCAACGCACTGAAACCAATGGCTTTTTCAAATGCGGCACAACACCTGCTCTTCCCCTTCGCAACGCTGACTAGGGCCAGCGTCCAGTGAAGAAGGAAACAATGTCATGGGGACTTTCCACGCAAGCGTAACCTGCCTGTTGATCGGCTGCGCCGCCAGCGCGACGCTCAGTCTGCCGGCCCAGGCCGAGGGCAACGGTGTCATCGTACTCAACCGTGACGTGCAACCCGTACACTTCGGTCGCAACGGCGGTAAAGACCCCTACCCGACCACCGTCAATGCCAATCCATCCGATCGGATCAACCAGGCAACCGCGAGCACTGAGCTCAGCGACGGCGAGTTCGCCAGTGTTGCCAGCGGCTCGACGATCCGCAACACCGTCACGCCCAATACCACAGGCATGCAAGGCCTCAACGTCGTGACCAACCCCAACGGCATGCCGGGCATGCGGTCCGGGCACAGCGGCGGTAGCGGCGGCGCCATCTCCGGCACCATCAATCGCTCGCTGAGTTCCGGCCTCGCCCCATTGGGCCGGTTGGCGGGAGGACAGTGAGATGAATTCGACCTGGTTCATGATCGCCCTGCTCGGCTCATCCGCCGTGCTCGCCGATCCAGGCGTGGCAGTGAGCAGCCATTCGGATCTGCAGAACTCCGGCAGTCGCTATAGCGGCAATTTCAACGTCAACCAGGCGGCCGGGGATCAGATCCAGCAGACCAACACCCGCGCCATCGCCATCGGCACCGACGCCCAGGCGACCACCGTCGTGCGGCAACGCCTCGACACGCCAGCCAACCCGTCCATGAACGCAAGCGCGCGCATCGGCGGCAGCTCTTTCACCAACGGCAACGGCGTGCTGGGCGTCAACCAGTCCGCCGGCGCCAACAACCAGATGGCCAATGTCATGCGAGTGGGCATCAGTGCTCTCCCGCAAAGCATGGATGACAGCGCCCTTTCCCAACAGAACGTAGCGCTGGTACCGAACTCCGGAGCAACTGACACCCCAACCGGCAGTCGCCAGGTCGCAACCAGCGACCAGGCCTTCACCGGCAGCCGTGGGGTAATCCAGGTGAACCAGAGTGCCGGGGTGGGGAACCGCATGGCTAACACCCTGAGCATCCGGGTCGCTGACTGATCCGGCGCAGTAGATAAGCGCAGTACATAAGAAAGTACCGACACTTAACCAACGACACGCAAGGAGAAACACCATGAAACCAACAATGGCGCTCAAACCATTGGTTTTCGCTCTCGCCGCTGTCATGGCAATGGCTGCACAGGCTGACGGAAGAGGTAACGGTCATGGCAACGGCCATGGCAACCAGGGTCCCAAAGGGCCGACGCTGGAACAACTGCTCTCCATCAGCGCCGGCGCTGGGGCTACGGTGCTGGATGTGCAGAACAGCGACGGCAACGTAGTGACCAACCAGGCGACCCGAAACACCGCCGAGGCCGCTGACTCGCTCAATGGCAGCAACGGCAACATGGGCGCCAACATCGCCGCTGGCGATGGCAACCAGCAGGACAATGCCGCCGCACTGGCCACCGCTAACGATGACATGAAATTCATCTTCGGCTCGGCTCTCTCCATGTCCAGCGCCACCCAAGTCAATAACAACAACTATGTGAAAAACAACTCCACGCAAAACAACGCCTCGCTCACCAACGCGGGCAACAACGGCTCCGGCAACATCGGCATCAACGTCACCGCCGGCAACTTCAACCAACAGAAAAACAACCTGGCCATCGCGGTGTCGGGCGGACGGGTCGCCCAGGCCGCAGCAGCGGCTGACCAGTCGTCCACCGGCCTGGTGGTCGACAACAAAGGCGTGAAGAAGAACGAGGTCGTTACCCTCACCAGTTCCTATGAGGCGTCCGGCACCTTCAAGGCCAAAGGCAACGGTACCGTCGAAGACGACGGCGGCTGGGGCAACAAGGGCGGCTACGGTGGTGGTCACGACGATGACAAGTTCAAGTTCTCCGCCGTGGGCACTTTCGAACTGGCCGGCAGCAACACCCAGCAAGTGTTGACTCGCGACGGTTGGAAGAACCCTGTGTACAACAACGCCACCATGAGTAACTCCATGAATGGCTTCTCCGGTAACGGCGGCGCCAACGTGTCGGCGGGCGTGGGCAACCAGCAGAGCAACTCGCTGTCGATTGCTGCGGGCCGTAACGCCAGCATGTAAAAAAATGCCCCTGTGGGAGCAGACCCTGGTCCCTCCCACAGGGGCCTTTTTTCCTGGGTTTCACTAGGCGTATCGATCATGCGTGCGAAAGCGCTTTGCCTGTGTCTGTGCTTTGCCTGCGCAAGTGAGGCAGCACAAATGCCTGTTGCCGCCCTGCCTGGCGGCATGCTCGTCTACAAACCGGTGCAGAGCGTGCGCGAACGCAAGTTCAGCGACATCGTCGAGCAGAAGACCGATTTCAGTTGCGGTGCCGCCGCGCTGGCCACCGTGTTACGCCAGGCCTATTGGCTTGACGTCAATGAAGAGCAGGTCATCAAGGGCATGCTGGTCAACGCCGACCAGGACTTGGTCCGCACCCAGGGTTTTTCCATGCTGGACATGAAGCGCTACGTCGAAACCATCGGCATGCGCGCCCGTGGCTACCGCATACCGCCGGAGAAGCTCGCCGCCGTGACGATCCCCGTCGTGGTCCTGATGGATATACGCGGCTACAAGCATTTCGTCGTGCTGCAGCGGTCGGACAAGCAATGGGTCTACATCGCCGACCCGGTGCTCGGACATAAACGCTACGCCCACGATGAATTCACCAAAGGCTGGAACGGCATCATCTTCGCCATCGTCGGCCCCGGCTATGACAAGACCAACGCCTTGCGCAGCCCACCGCAGCCGCTGACGGCACGCAACCAGCTGGACGGCTTCAACCCGGTCAAGGACGCGGAACTGATGGATTTCGGCTTCATACAGAGCGACTTTTTCTAAGCGCCGCACAACTGCCAATAAAAAAACAAGGAGCAGGACGCTCCGGGAGCAACACATGAAACGCTCATACTGGCTCACGCTGGCCTGCCTGGCCGCAACGACGTCGGGCCTTGCCCACGCCGGTTTCAAACCCATCGAAGTCAAGGACCAGGAGCTCGCCGAGCTTCGGGGCCGTTACGTCATGCCCGGGCGAGTCATCAGCTTTGGCATCGTCATGAGCAGCACCTGGCGCAACGCCAGTGGCGACCTGATCGGCGCGTCAAGCTCCATGCAGATCCAGGCCTCGACGGTCAAACCGCAATTTTATGTCTCGACCATCAAGCAGACCGGCAACGGCAACGCCCCGGAACACGGAAGCGGCACCGTCACTGGCGGCGCCGGCCTCGGCGCAGGCCAAGGCGTGACCCAGAGCGTGCGAGCCGCCGGCGACGGCAACATTGCGTATAACGATGTCAGCATCAACGTGAAGGAAAGCAGCCAGGCCCCTGCCCTGGCCCCGTCCCAAGGCCAATTGTTGACCCAGGGCCAAACCATCAGCGGCAGCAACGCCGCCGGCAGCGTCGCGGTCACCGCAACGGGCAGCGGCGTGCAGATGGCGATCCAGGCCAACCACAACCAAGGCAGCACCCTGCAACAAGTCGCCCAGGGTGGGTTGCTGCAGAACACCCGCCTGCTGGGCAACAGCAACCTGGTCAACAACATGACCCAGCTCAACGTCGTGTTGAACAACAACGGCACCAGCGCCGGGTCGCTGGACTCCAACCTGACGCAACTACGCGGCCTCCGGAATCTCGGATATTGATCTACGCTGATCTCCGATCATTGAGCAAACTAGGGACGGCATATTTCATGTATCGATCCGTATCGTTGCGCGCTGTGATGTGCTTGAGCACGATGTTCCCGGCAACCCTGCTGCACGCTGCACCGGACTCGGACATCGAGGCCCTGAAACAAGAACTGCTTGAGCTCAAACAACGGTACGAGGTCCAGCAAAAAGCCCTGGCGGTACTCGAACAGCGTGTCCGCCAGGTGGAGGACCAGCCCGCCGTCCCACCGCCCAAGCGCCTGGCCAAATCCCCGGCCGACATGAAAGGCAACCAAGGCGCGGCGGGCAGCGCCGCAGGTGGCAGCGGCTACGGGCAATCCCTGGCCGACGAATCGCAACCGGCCCAGAGCGTCTCAAACCTTTACGACGAAGCCAGCGGCTTTTTCGGCGGCGGTAAGTTCAGCTTCGAAACCGGCGTGACCTACTCGCGCTACGACTCGCGGCAATTGATCCTCAACGGTTTCCTGGCCCTGGATTCGATTTTCCTCGGCAACATCAACCTGGACCGGATCAAGGCCGACACCTGGACGCTGGACCTGACGGGCCGCTACAACTTCGACAATCGCTGGCAGTTCGACCTCAACGTGCCGGTGATCTACCGCGAGTCCACCTATCAGTCCGGCGGCGCCAATGATGGGGCTGCCGGGGTGACCAGCGAAGAAACCGTCACCCGCGACCCGACCATCGGCGACGTCAACTTCGGCATCGCCTACAAGTTCATGGATGAATCGGTCAGCAGCCCGGATGCGGTGGTGACCCTGCGCGTCAAGGCACCCACCGGCAAGGATCCGTTCGGCATCAAGCTGCGGCAGTCCCAGGCCAACACCAACCTCTTCGTGCCTGAGGACCTGCCAACCGGCAACGGTGTCTGGTCGATCACGCCCGGAATCTCCCTGGTCAAGACGTTCGATCCTGCGGTGCTGTTCGGCAGCCTGTCCTACACCCACAACTTCGAAGAGTCCTTCGACGACATCAGTTCCACCGTCAATCAGGAAGTGCCTGGCAAGGTGCGGATCGGCGACAGCTTCCAGATCGGCGCGGGCATCGCCTTTGCCCTGAACGAGAAAATGAGCATGTCGTTCTCAGTCTCTGACCTTGTCCAGAAGAAAAGCAGGCTCAAGCAGGACGGCGGGGATTGGGAATCGGTGACGTCCAGCGACGCCAACGCCGGCTATTTCAACATCGGCATGACAGTTGCCGCCAGCGACAACCTCACTATCGTGCCCAACCTGTCCATCGGACTGACCGACGATGCGCCGGATTTCACCTTCAGCTTGAAATTCCCTTACTACTTCTAGTCCGCCAAGGATCCCAGGCCCTGAAGAACCTCTGTGGGAGCGAGCTTGCTCGCGATGGGGCCTTTCCAGTCAACATTGAATCGACTGGGAAACCGCTATCGCGAGCAAGCTCGCTCCCACAGGTTTCAGGCGGATTGATTCAGCGAATCTGATGCTTGTGCAGCAACCGATAGAAGGTAGGCCGCGACACGCCCAGCACACGAGCCGCCACGCTCAGGTTGTCGCTGTGGCGATTGAGCACATCGCTCAATGCCTGGCGCTCGGCGCGGGTTTTGTACTCTTCCAGGGTGCCCATCGGTGCGGCGACGCCCTGATGGCTCGCCAGGCCCAGGTCCCGGGCCTCGATCTGCCGCCCCTCCGCCAACACCAGGCCGCGACGCACACGGTTGGCCAGCTCGCGGACATTGCCGGGCCAGTCGTGCATGCCCATCGCGACCAGGGCGTCCTCGCTGAAACTGCGCGGCCGGCGACCGGTTTCGTGGCTGTAGAAGTGGGAAAAATGGCTCGCCAGCATCGACAAATCGCCGTGGCGTTCGCGCAACGGCGCCATCACGACCTGCAGGACGTTCAAGCGATAGTAGAGATCTTCTCGGAAACGCCGTTGCTCGATAGCCGCTTCCAGATCCACATGAGTCGCCGCCAAAATCCTCACATCAACGGCAATCGGTTGGCTCCCGCCGACCCGCTCGATGTGCTTTTCCTGGAGGAAACGCAGCAGGTTGGCTTGCAACTCCAGCGGCAAATCGCCAATTTCATCGAGAAACAACGTACCGCCGTGGGCGGCTTCGATCCGTCCGATCTTGCGTTGATGGGCGCCGGTAAACGCACCCTTCTCATGGCCAAACAATTCGGACTGGATCAGATGCTCCGGGATAGCACCGCAATTGATCGCAATGAACGGCTTGTTGCGCCGATGGGACTGGCAATGCAGGGTGCGCGCCACCAACTCCTTGCCCGTACCGCTCTCGCCACGAATCAGCACGGGTGACTCGGCAGGCGCCAGTTTGCTCAATAACTTGCGCAGCTCGCGAATCGGCTTGCTGTCGCCCAGCAATTCATGTTCCGGCTGATTGATATGGACCGAACCCTGCCCCCTCAACCGCGCCATGCCGAACGCGCGGCCCAGCGTCACCTGGACCCGGGAAACATCGAACGGCAAGGTATGAAAATCAAAGAACCATTCGCAGACAAAATCGCCGACGTTCTGCAGGCGCAGCACTTCCGGGCTGAGCACGGCGATCCATTCAGTACCGCTGCGGCTGATCAGCTCCTTGACCGCTTCCGGCCGCTCCAGATGGAACGGCTGCAGGCGCAGGAGACCGACATCGCAGCTCCGATCCCCGGCATGTTCAAGGGAACAACTGTCGACATCCCAGCCAATGGCGCGCAGGCCTGGCATGAGGCGATGGCAATCATCGCAAGGGTCAACCACGAGAAGGCGACGCAACGCACTGGCTTCGATCATGACTGATCCTTGGCGCCAAAATAAGGAAATATGATTAGAAACAGGCGTTTGGCGAACCTGCATGTAACAGTAGCAAGAAGTTGACACCTGCTTGTATCGATTAGTTATCGGCGCGATCAGGAACTGGTTATAAGAGGGACGTTTCGTTAGTTGGCGCTTGTCGAATCTTTCACCACCCTTTCAAACAAAAGCCGAAAAGGCTGGTCTGAAAGAAAATCGAAATTTATTCAAATATTGTGTGACCCGGCCCCGGGTTCGGGACATCAGTACAAGTAACCAGCCGCACGGTATGCCCAACCGACGGCACATCATTTGATTGGGCACCCTTGAGAGATAACGCCATGAACGCCCCGCTCCGTATCAACGAAGCTCTTTTGATTGCCGACCGCGCATTCCGTCCTTTCCAATGCGTGGCCTGGGCCCCACAAGACGGTAACGGTGAACTGAGCCTGACCGTCATCGACCGCACCAATACCCATATCGGTCGCACCCAGATTCCGAGCAGTGCCTACACCGATCCCGCTCAACTGGCCAATCTGTTGAAACAGGCCCGTGCCGAACTGAGCGAGGAAGGCTACAAACTTCAATCCTGGTCGATGCCAGAATAAAACCCGACAAACACGATATTTGAATTGTTCGGTTGCGATCGAAGCAAGAGGCCAATTTCAACGTACTGAAAGCTGACAACAATTCATTGTCGGTCTAAGCGTTGAATATTGGCCTTTTGATTGTATCGATCTATCTGCGCCGCTGAATCACGCCAAATCGCAGTACTGCCATGCCCATCAGGGCCGACAGAACGGAGCCTGACAAGACACCGACCTTGACTTCATCCATGAGTCGCTGTGATTCGGGGAATGCCAGATTTCCAATGAACAGACTCATCGTGAAGCCGACGCCGCACAATAACGACACTCCATAGATCTGACGCCACGTAGTTCCGGCCGGGGCTTGAGTCAGGCCTGTCTTGATCGCTATCAGTGCGAAAGTGAAAACGCCGGCCTGCTTCCCAAACAATAATCCCAAGGCGATTCCCAACGGTACCGGCCCCAACAGGTGATCGACCGTCACATCGCTCAGGGATACGCCTGAGTTGGCGAAACCGAAAATCGGCAAGATGATAAAGGCGACCCAAGGGGACAAGCTGCGTTCAAGTCTTTGCAGCGGGGAGTCGTCCCCCTCTGCGTCCTTGTTCAAGGGAATGCAGAATGCAACCACTACCGCGGCGAGCGTCGCATGGATGCCGGACTTGAAGACCAACCCCCATAACAATGTTCCGAGTATCAGATAAGGCAGCAACCGCGTCACTCCGGCCTTATTCATGAGCACCAACAAGACGATCACGGCGGCCGCAGCAAGCAGCATCGGAACATCCAAGCCGGCGGTATAGAAGAGCGCAATAATGGCTACCGCTCCAAGATCATCGATGATGGCCAAGGCAGATAAAAATACCTTCAGCGAGATCGGCACTCTGCCGCTCAACAGGGACAGCACACCCAGCGCAAATGCAATGTCCGTGGCGGTCGGAATCGCCCACCCTACCAACGTCTCGGAAGAACCTCGATTGATGCAGACGAATAACATCGCCGGTACGATCATTCCCCCAAGGGCCGCGAGGCCAGGGAGCGCCCTCTGGCTCCATCCAGCAAGCTGCCCTATCAAGGCTTCGCGCTTGATTCCCAGGCCCACCATCAGAAAGAAAACGGACATCAGCGCATCGTTTACCCAGTGTTCCAGTGACATTCCAAGGAAAGAAGCCCTCAGCCCCCTCTCATAACTTGAATAGAGCGGACTATTGGCAACGATCAATGCTGCTAATGCCGAGAGCATCAGCACAATGCCACCCGCAGGCTCCCAACTGATAAAGCGAATCAGCAGCGCAGGTGTGCGCAGATTGACATTACGCGTTAACCCATTTCCCATCCACTCCTCCGAAGTTCTCTACCACGGCACGATAATCCATAAAATCCATTTCCCCGACGGTGGCGTGCACATGACTGCCCTCCTGTAGCGTCTGAGTCACCCAAACGACGAACAGTTTCTTCACGCATGGAAATGAATGCACGATTGCGCTGGACCTTGCGATACACAGGTTGTGTAGAATGGCGGCGAGGGTGTCACCGCAAAACGCGGCAGGACAGGTTTAATCAAGCGAAGGTCGGGCCGCCAGCGCGGAGTAGTCGTGCCTATGAGTGCAGAACCGTCGCGCCTGAATAAAACCGATAAGAATCGTGAGTCAGCGTCCGCCCGGGCTTTTCTGTCCAGATTTTTCGCCGCAGAGTCAGCAGGAGGCCTGGTGTTGATGGGCGCTGCTTTGGCCGCCCTCGTGGTTGCGAACTCGCCATTGTCAGCCGACTATTTTTCATTGCTGAAAATTCATCTCCTGGGGCTTTCAGTCGAGCACTGGATCAATGACGGCCTCATGGCGGTGTTTTTCCTGCTGGTTGGCCTAGAAATCAAGCGTGAAATGCTGATGGGTCAGCTATCAAGTTGGGGTCAGCGTTCACTTCCCGGATTCGCCGCGCTTGGCGGGATGCTGTTTCCTGCCCTGATCTACCTCATGGTTAATTGGGGCAGTGCAGAAACGACGAGTGGATGGGCCATTCCGGCAGCCACCGACATCGCGTTTGCTTTGGGCGTGTTATCGCTACTGGGCAAGCGCGCCCCTGTTTCATTGAAGGTGTTTCTTTCGGCGCTCGCGATCCTCGATGACCTTGGCGCCGTCCTTATAATCGCGCTGTTTTATACCAGCGATTTATCCATCACTATGTTACTGGCTTCGCTGGGGGCAACTGTCTTGCTGGTAGTGCTCAATCGGTGCGGCGTCAGGAGACTGTTCCCCTATTTGCTTGTCGGCGCCCTGCTGTGGTTCTTCATGCTTAAATCCGGCATCCATGCGACGCTGGCCGGCGTCATTCTTGCCTTTTTCATTCCGCTGGGTAACCCCGTGGAGGAACGCAAGTCACCGCTGCTCTATCTCGAAGAGAAAATGCACCGCTGGGTAGCTTTCGCAATTGTGCCCATCTTTGGTTTCGCCAATGCCGGCGTCTCGCTCGCCGGAATCACGCCGCACAACCTGATCGACCCCGTTCCCCTAGGCGTTGCACTGGGGCTGCTGCTCGGCAAACAACTGGGAGTGTTCGGCCTGGCAACGCTGGTCATTCGTTGCGGCCTGGCCAGGCTTCCTGAGGGAGCCAACTGGCTTCAGCTTTATGGTGTCGCACTGCTATGCGGGATCGGATTTACCATGAGCCTGTTCATCGGTGCCCTTGCTTTCCCAGGCGCCCCCCACTTGGTAGACGAAGTTAAAGTTGGAGTGCTCTTGGGCTCCACTCTGGCAGCGATCCTGGGGATCATCGTTCTGATGGCAGCCAACGCTCGAAAGTCGCGGACCTGAAGCGCAAGAGGACCTTGATGCGCCCTGCCAAGGGCGCATCCAATGCCGTTGCGCAATACCAGCCCCGAGAGGAGCCGACGAGATTCATCGCGGCAGGATGTACCGCTCGATCGCCAATGCCGCGCCATCCTCGGTGCTCGCTGCGGTGACAACATCGGCCTGGCGCTTGATCGCTTCTTCGGCCTGTCCCATCGCAATCGACAGCCCGGCGCGGTGAAACATCGCAGGATCGTTGCCTCCATCCCCAATGGCGGCGGTCTGCTCCAGCGGCACGCCGAGGAATTCAGCCAAAGTCGACAGCGCCTCCCCTTTGTTGGCCTTCATTGCCGTCACGTCCAGGTAGATCGGCTGCGACCGCGATACCTGGGCCTGGCCCTTGAGCAGCGGGTGCAGACGCGCCTCCAGCTCGACCAGCAGATCGGTGTTGGCGCTGGTCGCAACGATTTTGTCGATGCGCTCCAGATAGGGTTCAAAACTGTCCACTTCGACAGGTGGATAACCCAGGCCGCGGGTTTCCACTGGCACCATCGGCCCATTGGCGTCGCGTACCAGCCAATCGCCGTCGGCAAATACCCAGACCTCGATGCCGGGCTGATCGGCGTACAACGCCAGCGTCGTCAGCGCGGCCTCGGGTGGCAGGTAGTGCACGGCCAGGAAACTGCCGTCCGGATGCACCAGCGTACCGCCATTGAACGCGGCGGTCGGCAGGTCGACGCCCAGCGCCTCGATCTGCTGCAACATCGCCCGTGGCGGACGGCCAGTAGCGAGGCTGAACAACACGCCGGCCTCACGCAACGAGCGGACGGCGGCGACGGTGCGCTGGTTGAGGCTGTGATCAGGCAGCAACAAAGTGCCGTCCATGTCACTGAGCAAGAAGCGAATGGGACGTTTCAGTTGATTACTCATCCGAGGCCATGCCAGACGCGACCGTCGCGAGTCAGTAAATCGTCAGCGGCCGCGGGGCCATCCTCACCGGCCTCGTACGGCTGCACCGTTGCGTCCTCTCGCCACGCGTCAAGAAATGGCTGCACCGCGCGCCAGCCGTTCTCTATATTGTCAGCGCGCTGGAACAACGTCTGGTCGCCCGTCAGGCAATCGTAGATCAGGGTCTCGTAACCCGTAGACGGCTGCATTTCGAAGAAGTCCTTATAGGCAAAACCCAGTTCGATATTCGCCATGTCGAGGGCCGGGCCGGGACGCTTGGCCAGCAGGTCGAACCACATGCCTTCGTTGGGCTGAATCTGGATTCTCAGGTACGTAGGTTGCAATTCGTCGACCTCAGTGTCGCGAAACTGCGCGTAAGGCGCCGGCTTGAAGCAGATGACGATTTCCGTGTCGCGCACGCTCATGCGCTTGCCGGTGCGCAGATAGAATGGCACGCCGACCCAGCGCCAGTTATCGATCATGACCTTCAGGGCGACGTAGGTTTCAGTGCTACTGTCGGCCGTGACGTTGGTCTCTTCGCGGTAACCCTTCACCGCGTTGCCACCCACTTCCCCGGCCGTGTATTGACCACGGACCGAATTGGCGCGGGCCTGCTCAACCGACCAGGGGCGGATCGCCCCCACCACCTTGGCCTTCTCGCCACGCACCGCGTCAGCACCGAAGGCGGCGGGCGGCTCCATGGCAACCATCGCCAGTAATTGGAAAAGGTGGTTGGGCACCATGTCCCGCAGGGCGCCGGTATGTTCATAAAAACTGCCACGGGTTTCGACGCCTACGGTCTCGGCGGCGGTGATCTGCACGTGGTCGATGTAGTGATTGTTCCAGAACGCCTCGAACAGGCTGTTGGAGAAACGACTGACGAGAATGTTCTGGACCGTCTCCTTGCCCAGGTAATGGTCGATCCGATAGATCTGTTTCTCGCTCATTACCTTGAGCAGGCAAGCGTTGAGTGCCTCGGCGGTTTGCAGGTCGGAGCCGAAGGGCTTCTCGATCACCACGCGCCGGAAAGCATCGTCCTGTTCGTGAAGCAGCCCGGCCGCGCCAAGGCGGCGGACCACTTCACTGAAAAAACGTGGCGCGGTCGCCAGGTAGAAGACCGCGTTGCCAGTGCCGCTGGCGGCGATTTTCGCCGCGAGCGCTTCGTAGGTGCTGTCGTCGAGGAAGTCACCCTGGACGTAACTGATGCCTTGGGCCAGCCTGGCCCATAGCGCCTGGTCGAGCGCCCGTTCGGGATCGCCGCCCTTGCTCGCCGCTTCGTTACGAATGAAATCCTCGAGCTTCTTGGCAAAATCCACATCGCTGATGGCGTTGTGGTCGACTCCGATGATCTGCAGGCCATCCCCCAACAACCCGTCACGACTGAGGTGGTAAAGCGCCGGCATGAGCAAGCGCTTGACCAGGTCTCCATGTGCACCGAACAGGAACAGCGTGGTCGGTGGCGCAGGTTCTGCCTTGGATTTCCTGCCGATCGAGGTCATTTTTTCGGTGTCTCCACGTGGCCGCCAAAGCCGAAGCGCATGGCCGAGAGCATCTTGTCGCCGTAGGTGGCCTGCTGCCGGGAGCGGAAGCGGGCGAACAGCGAACTGGACAACACCGGTACCGGCACCGCTTGCTCGATCGCCGCTTCGATGGTCCAGCGCCCTTCCCCGCTATCGGCCACTTCGCCGGAGAAACCATCCAGCTTCGGATCGCTGGCCAACGCATCGGCGGTCAAATCCAGCAGCCAGGACGAAACCACGCTGCCACGGCGCCAGACTTCTGCGATGTCGGCCAGGTTCAGGTCGAATCGCTGTTCAGGCGGCAGGCTTTCGCTGGATTTGGTCTTCAGGATGTCGAAGCCCTCGGCGAAGGCCTGCATCATTCCGTATTCGATGCCGTTGTGGATCATCTTGACGAAATGGCCGGAGCCGGCCGGGCCCGCATGGATGTAGCCACGTTCGGCGCGATCGTCGTCGGACTTGCGATCACGGGTGCGTGGGATATCGCCCATGCCCGGCGCCAGGCTTTCGAACAGTGGGTCCAGGCGTCGGACAACATCGGCCTCGCCACCGATCATCATGCAGTAGCCGCGCTCGAGCCCCCAGACGCCGCCGGAGGTGCCGACGTCGATGTAGCTCAGGCCTTTTTCCGACAGCGCCTGGGCGCGTCGGATGTCGTCCTTGTAGTACGTGTTGCCGCCATCGATGATGACGTCCCCTGGCTCGAGCAATTCGCCGAGCACATTGATCGTGTCTTCCGTGGGTGCGCCGGCGGGCAGCATGACCCAGACCGCCCGAGGCTTCTGCAGCCCTGCGACCAGCGCCGGCAAGTCGGCGACGCCCGTTGCGCCTTCCTGGCTCAGGTTTTCGACAAAAGCGGCATTGCGGTCATAAACGACGGTGGTGTGCCCATTGAGCATCAGGCGCCGCGCAATGTTGCCGCCCATGCGGCCCAGTCCAATGATCCCGAGTTGCATGTGCTGATGCTCCCTACTACAAATAAAGGTGTGTCAAAGGTTTAGCTCAGGTGACTTGTGGAGGTTAGTCCAGAGCATTGCTGCATAGTTTCCGGGTAAATCGCCCGATCACAAAGGATAACGTTCAAAAACCAGCCGAAGACACGGCGACCATCAAAAATAAAAAAGTTCCATTCACGAGCAAAAGTATTCAGAATCGGCGCCGATAAAGAGGTGTCGACCAAAAAAACTGGCGACATCTCTTAGTTGATGTAGCCATTTGCGAGGTGAGCAATGGGCCCAGTCGTTACCGCACGTCCTCCCCAAACCCTTTACGTGACCATTCGTCGCGACGAATTACGCCTTCTGAAGGAAGAGCGTGATCTGCTGCTTGATGAAGTGACGCAGTTGCGCTTGCAGTTGCAACATGCACAGCTTCCTTACCAGAGCCAGGCCTTGGCTCGCTGATCCTGCCCCAAAGGCAAGGCCGTTGAAGTGACACCGGGCAAACCGGTGTCACTTCAGATACCGCCCTTGACGTCGCTCTTCCCGAAGACGTTTCGCAACCGAAAAACTTACAAAGTTTTCACACTCCCTCCGTAATAATCCTGCAATCACAAATAGTTACGTCGACGCCCCGTGAGCATCAATCCGGTGCCAGCGGCTTCGTCGTGGAATGCTGGAGCGCTTGATGAGTGTGTTCAAACGCAGCAAAACGGCTGCGAAAAGTTTCGATTGGGCCGGGCTCGGCTGGTTGTTCCTGTTCTTCTGGTATTTTTCCGGCATTACCCAGCTGCTCATCCTGTCGAGCGGTACCGCCGGTTTCGCCGGGTTTCGCCAAGCCTTCGTGATGAGCGCCCTATGGCTGGCGCCGGTGCTATTGTTTCCCGCTCGCACCCGCCTGATCGCGGCGATACTCGGGGTCGTGCTCTGGGCCTGCTCCATGGCCAGCCTGGGCTATTTCTTCATCTATCAGCAGGAATTTTCCCAAAGCGTCATCTTCATCATGTTCGAATCGAACGTGTCCGAAGCCGGCGAATACATGACCCAGTATTTTGCCTGGTGGATGGTGCCGGCGTTCCTGGCTCATACCCTGTTCGGTTATTTCCTCTGGACGCGCCTGCGACCGGTGTCCCTGCCACGCAGCCAGGCCTGGGTGGCAGCGTTGGCCATCGTAGTCGCCGTAGTCGGCTATCCGTTGACGAAACATACCCTGCGCGCCGGCAGCCTGGCCAAAGGCATCGAAAAGTTTGAAAGTCGCATCGAGCCCGCGGTCCCCTGGCAAATGCTCGTAGCGTATCGTCGCTACACCGAACAGCTGGCGAACATGCAAGGCATGCTCCACAGCACCAGCAATATCGCTCCGCTGCGCAACCTACAGGACAGCGCGGCCAACCAGCCCGCGACACTGGTGCTGGTTATCGGAGAATCCACCAACCGCCAGCGCATGAGCCTGTACGGCTACCCAAGGGAGACCACGCCGGAACTGGACAAACTCAAGGGCCAGCTCTCGGTTTTTGACAACGTCATCACGCCGCGCCCCTATACCATCGAAGCATTGCAGCAGGTGCTGACCTTCGCGGACGAGGAAAGTCCTGACCTTTATCTCAGCACACCATCGCTCGTGAGCATGATGAAACAGGCCGGCTACAAGACGTTCTGGATCACCAACCAGCAGACCATGACCAAGCGCAACACCATGCTCACGACCTTCTCCCAACAGGCCGACGAGCAGGTCTACCTGAACAACAACCGCAACCAGAATGCCAAGCAGTACGATGGCGACGTGATCGAGCCGTTCAACAAGGCCTTGGCCGATACCGCACCGCGCAAGCTGATCGTGGTGCACCTGCTCGGTACGCACATGAGTTATCAGTACCGCTATCCGGCGACCTTCAATAAATTCACCGACCGTCAGGGCGTGCCCGCCGGAGTGCGCGACGATCAGGTACCCACCTACAACAGCTACGACAATGCGGTGCTGTACAACGACTTCGTGGTGTCCAGCCTGATCAAGGACTACGCACGCACCGACCCCAACGGTTTCCTGCTGTACCTGTCGGACCACGGCGAAGACGTATTCGACTCACCGGGTCATGCAACCTTGGGCCGCAACGAGGCCAAACCGACCGCACCGATGTACACCATCCCGTTCATGGCCTGGGCCTCGCCCAAATGGCGCGAAACCCATGATTGGAACTTCACCGGCGACCTTTCACGGCCCTACAGCAGTTCCCACCTGATCCATACCTGGGCGGACATGGCGGGCTTGAGCTTCGACGAACTGGACCGGAGCAAAAGCCTGGTCAGCGACTCGTTCACGGTGCGACCACTGTTGATCGGCAACCCCTATCAAATCCAACGTAACGCGTTGATCGACTTCAGCCTCATGAAGCCCAAGGGCCCGGCGCGCCAGGTCGTACAAAAGTAGCCGAAAGGACCTCGCTCGCTGCTACAGGGGCTTGATCCAGAACAACATACGGCCGTGGGCCGGGTCGAACATGCCGGCGGCAAAACCGAACTTGGCATAACTGGCCTGGGCCACGGCATTGCCTTCCAGCACTTCCAGGGTGATCTTGCAGCACCCGCGCTGGCGGGCAATGTCTTCGACCTTCTGCAGCATTTTCTGGCTCAAGCCCAGACCGCGAAACGCCGGCATCACCGCAACGTCATGGACGTTTACCAACGGGCGGCAGGCAAAGGTCGAAAAACCCTCGAAGCAATTGATCAAACCTGCCGGTTCGCCATTGACGAACGCCAACACACTGAAGGCATGCGCACGCTTGGCCAGCTCTTCGGGCAGATGCGCAAGCACCTCGGCCGGTAGCGAATGACCGCCGCCCATTGGATCCTCGGCATAGCCATTGAGCACATGGCAGATCGCTTCGGCATGGATCGGGTTGCTGTAGCTGGCTTGCAGTACAAGGATTTCCTTGGCTTCTTCCATGATTTTCCATCTCGTTTCAATAAAACCAGCGGCTTGGCCGCCGGCAGGGTCCGGTCAGGCGATCTGGCCGAAACGTTGCAACTGCATTTCCTGGAGACGACTGAGAGTACGGCGAAACGGGAACTGCAGATAGCCCTCCGTGTACAACTGGTCCATTGGCACTTGGGCCGACAGGTACAACGGCACCTTGCGGTCATAACATTCATCCACCAGCGCAATGAACCGGCGAACGCCGTCGTCGTGTATCGACAGCTGCGGCAACTCTCGGTCACCGGCCTCGACCCGCTCAACCCCGTCTTCAGTGCCACGGGCAATGCGCCCTTCCCGTTGCTCGGCGCTCAGGCACGGGACATCGCTGAGGAGGATGGCGTTGAAACGGTCACACAACGCCATGAAATCCACAGCCGAGAACGGTTGCTCGCAAAGGTCCGGGTAACGGCTCCAGAGCACCTTGTCGCAAGCCTTGAGCGGAACGACCTGGCGATGGCCGATTCCGATCGGTTGACTGTTGGGCGTCTGCCCGGCACTCAGTCGCTCGAATACTTGCGCCAATGGATCCGGCTCGGCCGGGTCGCGCACCCAATAGCGCTGCTCCACCGCTCCCGGGTGCTGGCGGTGATCCTGCCAGCCATTGACGGGTACGACCTGCATGTACTGCTTGATGGCCGCGATGGTCGGCACGAATCGCTCTCGGTTATGGCCGTTGGCATAGAGCTCATCCGGCGGCAGGTTGGAGGTGCTGACCACGACCATGCCCAACTCGAACATCACCTGGAAAAGACGGCCAAGGATGATCGCATCACCAATGTCGGTGACGAACAGCTCGTCGAAACACAGCACCCGGACTTCTCGACTCAATTCCCGGGCCAGCGCCTGCAACGGGTCCGGTGTACCGGTGAGCTGGAACGAGCGCTGGTGCACCCAGGCCATGAAGTGGTGGAAGTGTTGGCGACGAGCCGGAACCTCGAGGCTTTCGTAGAAGCGATCCATGAGCCAGGTCTTGCCGCGCCCAACCGGGCCCCAGAGATAGACACCCTTGATCGACTTGCGCCCCTCCTGCAGTGCCTTGTGGCATTGCTCCAGCGCCATGATTGCCAGTTCCTGGGCTTCGTCCTGGACAAAACCATGGTGCTCGATGGCATGCTGCCAAGCGCTCAAGGGGGATTTGAAAGTCATACGGCCCGGGTCCGGAAGGCGAAGGTGGGGAGTATGCCATGCAGCGCAATCGCATGCGTTTCACCGCGATCGGATTTCCACCTCGCCTCGTTAATCCCACACCCTCTAGACAGAGATATCCAACCGACTGATCTTCCCCTGCTCATCGAGCCGGAAGGTGTAGCGCAACTCCAGCGGGCTGCCGGGAAAGGTGCCCGAGATCAGGTTATGCACCAATACCTTTCCGGTGCGCTGCTGCACGTTGAGTACTTCCACGCGAGGCTGGAAACGCCGCGCGGTGTCTTCCATCCATTGGGCGATGGCCTGGGTGCCGACCCGGTGATTGCCTTCATCGAACACATTGGCATCTTCGGCAAAGAAACGCGTCACCGCCGAGCTGTCGCGGGCGTTGGCGGCCGCAATGTAGCCGGCAATGGCCGGCGCCAGGGAAGAGACGGGATTGGACATGTCAGGGCTCCTTGTTGTATCGATCCGAAGCCATGCTAAAACAGCGTTGTGTCAGTTTTTGTCAGGAGTGAAACGCCCTGCCTCGTCGAGGTTCATCAGCACAAACCAGGCGCGCAGCAAATCGCTGCGCCTGCCTGGATAGCGCTCACCCTGGACAGCGGCCGAGGCAATCCGGTCCGTGCGAAAAGTTCGATAGGCGCCACGCAACTCGCACCAGGCCACCACCACCCGAGCCTCATTGAAAAAGCCCAGGGCCAGCGGCCAGATCAAGCGCTGGCTCGGGGTCTTGTTCACGTCGGCGTAGTCGATATGCAGCTTGGCCTGGGTGCGAATGGCCTGGCGATAGACGTTCAGGTCGACGATGTTCTGCGGATAGCCATAGCCCGCCGGACCGGGCAGTACCGTGGGGTTGTGCAGCGCATCGCGCAAACCAGGCGCCAGCACCGCCTCGACCTTGGCCAAGGCGTCGGCGGCGGCCTTGCCCAGTACCTCATCGCCGCGCTGATCGACGTAGCGCAAGCCCAGCACGATCGCTTCGATTTCGTCGGCGGTGAACATCAAGGGCGGTAGAAACAAGCCGCTGCGCAACACATAACCAATGCCCGCCTCGCCCTGGATCGGCGCCCCGAGCGCCGTGAGTTCGGCGATGTCACGATAAAGCGTGCGCTCGGAGACCTGCAACTCGGCAGCCAATGTCGAGGCCGTGACCGGGCATCGCTTGCCCCGCAAGACTTGCAGCAAAGTGAGCAGCCGAGAGGTTCGCGACACAATGAAAAGGCCCAGGGGAAATTCGCAGCAGATTAGCAGAGGCTGGTGTCAGAAACTGTCAGCAGGAATGTTATTGTCCTGCTCATTAGCCCCGACGGGAGAACCTATCCATGCGCAGAATCCTCGGCGTGCCCTTCATCCTGATGCTGCTGAGCCTGAGCGCCTGCGCCCTCTTTCCGCAGCGAGACCCGCTGAACATCAACGTGGTCGGCATCGAGCCGTTGCCCAGCCAGGGCATGGAACTGCGCTTTGCCGTAAAACTGCGCTTGCAGAACCCCAACGAAACCACCATCGACTACAACGGCGTGGCGCTGGATCTGGAAGTCAATGGCCACACCCTGGCGACGGGCGTCAGTGACCAGAGCGGCTCGATACCGCGTTTCTCCGAAGGCGTGTTGAGCGTGCCGGTGAGCATCTCGGCATTTTCGGTGTTGCGCCAGACCCTGGGCCTGAGCCAGACCCAGCGCCTGGACAACCTGCCCTATGTGCTCAAGGGCAAGCTCGCCGGCGGTGTATTCGGCACGATGCGCTTCGTCGACCGCGGGACGCTGGATTTGCCAGGGACCTCGGGCACCTGGTGACTCACGCTGTGAAGCGCACGCCCGGCTTGGCCCGCTCATCCACAACCAGTTCGAATACATCCGGCCTGGCGTAGTGGCCGACCACGTCATAGTCATAGCGTGCCCGCACCAGCTCGTCGGTATCGATTTCGGCGGTCAACAACCCGACGATGTCTTTCAACGGCCCTGCCAGCACGTCGCCCATTGGCCCGACGATCACGCTGCCGCCCGAAATCAACGGTCGCTGCGCCGGCCAGTTCGCCACGTCGATACCCAACGCCTGGGGCGATGCCTGGACCTGGCAGGCGCTCACCACGAAGCACCGCCCTTCATGAGCGATATGTCGCATGGTCACCTGCCACATCTCCCGCTCATCCACCGTTGGCGCACACCAGACATCCACGCCTTTGGCGTACATGGCTGTACGCAGCAACGGCATCATGTTTTCCCAGCACACCGCCGCGCCCACGCGACCGACCTGACTGTCGATCACCGGCAGGGTCGAACCGTCGCCCTTGCCCCAGATCAGCCGCTCGGTACCGGTGGGCATCAGCTTGCGATGCTTGGCCACCAAGCCGGCGTCCGGCTCGAAGTACAGCGCCGTGCAATACAAGGTGTGGCCGGCACGCTCGATCACGCCCAGCACCAGGCTGGCCCCGGTGCGCGCCGACAGGCCGGCCAACGCCTGCGTCTCCACGCCCGGCACATCGATGGCGTTGGCGAAATAGCGCGCGAACACCTCGCGTCCTTCCGGTAACCGATAGCCCAACTGGGTGCCAAAGGCCTCGCCCTTGGGATAACCCCCCAGCAGCGCTTCGGGCATCACCACCAAACGAGCACCCGCCTCGCGAATCTCTTCTTCATAAGACAGGATCTGCGCCAGGGTGTCGGCTTTGCCACCCGCAAGCGAGCCGATCTGTAAGGCGGCAACAATGGATTTGGGCATGGTCTTGAACTCCGTGATTTCAGGTGTTGCTGATTCTCCGGTGCCGACCGATCATGAATAAAGCCCAGTACGCTGCTAATAGATATGAACCAGATGAATATCACCGACGTTGACCTGAACCTGCTGAAAACCTTCGAAGCCCTGCATGACGAATCCAGCGCCAGCCGCGCCGCCTTGCGCCTGGGCGTGACCCAGTCCGCCATCAGCGCAGCGCTGCGCAGGCTGCGAGGGCTATATGGCGATCAGTTGTTCGTGCGCACCGGGCGCGGCCTGGCGCCGACACTACGGGCCAATCAGCTGAAACCTGTGATCAGTGAAGCACTGGACAGATGCCGGCAAAGCCTGGCGATGGTCGACCCGGGCGCCAGCCACTATGAGGGCCGTTCGGTCATCGTGGGGTTATCCGATGATTTCGAGATCGCCCATGGGCGGCGCCTGATTGAGGAAGTGGCACGGCGAGCGCCGGGCTTGCGGTTGATTTTTCGGCAGACCCATAGCCAGATCGTCGGCCGCGCCTTGATGGAACGCAGCCTGGACCTGGCGATCACCGCTGGGGGATTCACCGAACGGCTGCTGAGTCGCCAGGTACTGGGTGAAGGCGGCTATGCCTGCCTGGTGGACCGGGCCAGCCTCGCCGAAGGTGAGCAGAGCCTGAGCCTGGAAGCCTTCGTGGCCCGGGAACACCTGTTGGTGTCGTCCGGCGGCTTCATTGGCATTACCGACGAGGGGCTGGCCGGGCTGGGTCTGCGTCGGCGAGTGTGTGCCTCGACCACTCACTTCGCGGCGCTTCCGTTCCTGCTCAAGGGCAGCCAGGCTGTAGCAACTATCCCAGACCATGCCGCCAAGGCCATTGCGGCCCTCAGCGGCCTGGCATTGCTGCCCTGCCCGCTCCCCTTGCCCCGCTACCCCATCGAGCTGGGATGGCGAACCCACACGCCAGTGGATCCGGCGACAAGCAAAGTGCGCGAAGCGATCGTCGTCACGTTCGCTTGAATGTTTATTTATTGGCCGCCATCAGGCGATTGACCTCGCTGCGGACCATGTTCGCGTACTCCGGAGGCGACATGCCATCCAGTTCGGCGCGAACCCATTCGGCCCATTTGCCCTTGCGCTTGGAACGCTCGCCGAACAACCGGGCGGCGTCGCCCTTGGCCTTGCCCAGGTTGTTTTGCCAAAGTTCGAAGAGCCGGGATTTCTCATCTTCCAGCGCGGCGCGCTCGGCCAAGGGCCTGTCAGCCAGATTGAAACTCATCGGGAATTTCCTGTTGCGTAAAATAGGTGCCATCTTACACCGTGCGGGGAAACGGCTTAAGACTGAATTAGGCTGCGCTTTATGGACGCACCCTTGGCACTGCAACTTTTACCGAGGGGTGACACTCCACTGTTCACTGCCATCCATCCTCAAGGAGCATTTCAATGGCCCGTAAAAGCGCCACGCAACCGAACGGAGAGCAAATCAAGGATCAAGCCTTCAGCGAACTGAAAGCCTTGATCGAAGAATCGGAAAAGCTGCTCAAGAGCAGCGCGACCCTGGTTGGCGAGGACGCTGAAAATCTTCGTGGCCAGATCGCCCAGAAACTGCAACAGGCGTTGGATGCAGTTGCCAGCGCTCGGGAACGCACACGGCCAATGGTGGATGCCACGGAAGTTTACATCGGCGGGCATCCCTGGCAGACCGTAGCCATTTCCGCCGGCTTCGGGTTGGTGGTGGGGTTGTTGCTCGGGCGACGCTAAGCGCCGGTCCGTGGCGAGGGAGCGTGCTCTCTCGCCACGCATACAGTCGTTTTTCGACCTACAGCCCAGCCAGTTCGCGCAACTGCGCCAGGGTCTGCTCGTCCAGCGTAATCCCCTGTTCATTGGACTTGCTGCGCTCACGGTGTCGACGATCACCCGGCAACCGGCGCAATCCCACCCCATGCATCTGCCTGACCAGTTCCTGGCTGCGCTCGGCAAAACCTTGCCCGGCAGCTTTACTCGGGTCGATCACAATCAGCAATTGCCCAGTCCAAGGCGTCTTGGCGCCTGGGTGATCGTGCCAATCGAACTCGAAGGAAAAATTCCCGCCGGTCAACGCCGCCGCCAGCAACTCGACCATCATCGACAGCGCAGAGCCCTTGTGCCCGCCAAACGGCAAAAGCGCGCCTCCTTCCAGGATCGCCTTCGGATCACAGGTCGGCTGGCCGAGGCTATCGACGCCCATACCGGGTGGCAAGCGCTCGCCTTTGCGCGCGGCAATCTGCACATCACCATGGGCAATGGCGCTGGTGGCCAGGTCGAAAACGATCGGCTCGCCTCCGGCCCGCGGCGCGGCGAACGCGATGGGATTGGTACCGAACAGCGGACGGTCCGCGCCATGGGGCACCACGCACGTCATGCTGTTGACCACGCTCAGCGCTACGAGGCCCTCATAGGCAAACGGTTCGACATCCGGCCAAAGCGCCGCGAAGTGATGAGAGTTGCGTATCGCCAGCACCGCAATCCCGGCGCTGCGAGCCTTTTGCACCAGCAATGGCCGGGCAGCCTCCAGGGCGGGTTGGGCAAAACCGTTGCAGGCGTCCACCCGGACGAAGCCGGAGGCGACGTCCTCGACCACTGGCACCGCTCGGCCATCCACCCAACCGCTGTCCAGCGTCGAGACATAGCCGGGTATACGGAACACCCCATGACTGTGGGCTCCATCACGCTCGGCGCAGGCACAGTTTTCAGCCAGGGTCCGGGCGACATCGGGTGACGTACCGTGGCGCAGGAAAACCTGTTCCAGCAAATTTGTCAGAGCGGTGAAGGACAGGGTGCAGGAAGCGGCGTGATCGGATAGCGCGGACATCTGAAGCTCCAGGATGATTATTTTGGAGGTAGCAACAGCGTAAGGGACCCACAGGGTGATTAAACACCGTTTGAGACGCGCTCTGTCAATTGTCGCCAACGTTGCGCGGTCGTTCCTGGCAACTTATGGAGCCTTGAGGGTGCGGTAACTATGTACCACCCTCGCTGCCCCACCGCGCCATAACCTGCCGTTTTTCGAAGTTCGCGCCCTCAAGCGGCGCTCTCAAATGAGAAACGACCATGACCACCAAACCCGCTCCTCTGCTGTTCTCGCAGGTATTAGCCGCAAAACGCCTGGATCAACTGACCGCCGGCCATGGACTGACACAGCCGGATCTCGACTGGTTGCGCCACGTCTCCCTCCCCAGCCACGCGCAACGCGCGGCGAAAACACCAACGATGTTTGCCGAAACGATTATGTTGCAAGCCGGTAAAAAAACGCCCATTGCGCTGGCCGGCTGCTTCGCCCTCAGCGCTCGCGTGGAAAACAGCGAGTCGGACACCCAGCCGGCGTTTATTTATACACCGATGGGGGGTATCAGGAAGTTCGACAACCGGGCCTCTCTCGAGGCCGAAATCGAACGGATGTGGCAAGACAACGAACACAACGACCTGTACAGCTTCCTGTCGATTTCCCAGCGCAGCGAACTGAAAAGCACCGCTGACATCGCCCAAACCAGGCAGATAATCGATGGCGATATTATCCAGGCCCAACACGCCTCCATCGAATCTGCGCAGGATCTCAATGCCCTGACCATGGTGAAGGAGCTGATTCAATTGCCCTCCTTAAAGATCATGCTTGATCGCATTTTGAAGGAAACGCATCCAACCATCGACTATAGGCAAGCCCGCGTCGCACTGGGCAAAGGGACACGTTCGCAAGGTGCAGAAGACATCGGCGTAACCGAAAGCATCCCGCTTATAGAGGCGATTCTGATCTATTTTCACAATCAGGGCTGGCCGGCTGGGCATTACAGCTACATTACGTTCCCCGGTACACCCGACTCACCCTATTCAGTGCAGCAATGGCAGGACCTGATCCGCGGTACCGCCGCAAAGCTTGTCCCTGCGATCACGGGTTGCATCGAAGATTTCTGGGCGCAAACGGCAACTTCCTTATACCTGACGCGACGAGAACTTCTTTCCCGAATCATTCACGATGGGCTACAGGCCAGCATCGTGATCAAAAGAGAAAAAGAGCAGCTCACTGTCCCGGAAAGTCATGAACTTTTTCGAGTACTCAGCCCCTCCAGCCAACACAACACGCCGCTGTACATTGAAACGATTCGCTTCTGGGAATATGAACCAAGCTTCGTCGAGCTGGCGGGTTCCTTGATGATCAGCGGCAAAGGCCACTATCTGTACACGCCCGAGCACGGCTTGCAAAAGCTCGACGGATTCCGGGATTTCAAATATGCAATCTTGGACAAATCCAGCCAAGTCATTGGAAAAGAAGCGATCTACAGCCTCCTTGATCTGGATGAGCGCAATCGTTTCCTGCGCTTTGACGATCCGCAGCTCTCCGGAAAAGCGGTGGACTTTCCTGTTCCCGAGTGCCTGGCTGATGCAATCATCCAGAAACAAAAAAACAATCTACGTTTCGCCCTTGATATGTCACGCCAGGGCGATGTCGACATCCATGCACTCGTCGATAAAGCCTTGGATATACGCGCTTTCATTGGCAAAGAACTATTGAATCAGCCCACCGATGGGCATTGGGGGACGCATCCCGCCTTCTATGGCTTGCTTCGCCCATCAAACTTGAAGGCTGATCAGCTGGAAAGAAAAGGCAAGAGCTACACCGATATCGAGAAGACCTTCGATACGCTATTAACCCAACTGCCGACCCCGGGTAAAGCATCGCTGCGGAACAGACCGAGACAACTGCTGAAGGAACTGACCAATATCTTTTCGCTGGGCATACGTGCGGAGGCCGAGCTCAAGGAGCTCAACGGGACGCTGCCATCGCTCGTCAATGAGTTGATCAAGACAGTGTTCACCTATGACGTGGAATACCCAGACCGGTCACAACGCCCAGGCGTCAGAGGTTTTCAGCCAGACGTCTACGCGTTAAGGCTCGAATACAGCGATGAAACCGCGACGATTCAAATGCCCCTTGCCAACTGTTTTCTCCTGACAGAGCGCGGCGGACTGGACACGCCCTATTCCGGCATGGCTGTCCTCTGGACGCCCGCCCAGGGTCTGCAGGCGTTTGCGTCCGTCGAAGTAGCCATCCGGCAACTCAATGGATACCTGCTCGACTCCCGGAGTCGTTTTGGCATTCTCGCCAATCTTCCTTCCGTTCAACGCAAGCCCCACGGCCGTTATCAACTCCAAGGCTTTGAACTGATCGAGGAGAACGTGCTTTTGAACCGTATGAATTCATTCGTGGACCTCTACGAGGCTGAGCATGGCTATCTAAACACGTTGAAGGCAGGCATTTGGCAACCGACTGAAAAGGCATTGATGCAGAGTCTTGTCGCGTTGCTTGAGAAAGGCGCGCCCACCAACCTTGGTCACGCCACGAGAATCGCTCAGTCCGACAGACTACGACAGAAACTTCCCGCCTGGCTCGGCACCGCCGCCCTTGAAGAACAACGCCTTCATCTCGAATTGCTTGAGCAATATAAAAACAGCGTGGGCAATGGCGAGGACTATCTTGATGGGATCGAGCCTTTGCGGACCCATGTACTCAATAAACTGCAGACCTTGCTGGATAAGCGTTTTGCACAAAGCAAAGTCAATCCGGAGACCGTTCAGATTACGCCAACGCTGGCAGTCGTCGGCCCGACGCTTTCGCTGACCGACTTTGTCTTGCGTCACGTTGATGTCACCAGCAAAAGCTTCAAGGTTTCCTCAACGTCCACACAGCCGCTGCCGGACGGCTTGGACGAGACGGCTGTCAGGCAGATGTTGTCGTCACTGGACATCACCACGCTCTACAAACAAAACCTGACGCAAGCCCTGATGGGGACGACCGAGGCTGTCCAGGCGCGAAGACGGCGTTTTCGCCAACAACTGCCTTGGCAACTGCTGCAATATGCCCATGCACGGTATCTGCAACAGCATCTTTCCTCGCCTGCATTCGACCTGCTCCGCCAAGTGCTGGATATGCCAGACGCCGTTGCCCGTCAACTGGTCAAGAATGCCAAGGCTATCATCCGCCCGTTGGAGCTGATCAAAACCGACGCTGCCGCGGCGGTCAAAGCGCTGGGACTTTACCTCTTCAGTTCAAGCGGCACTTACGCAAGCACTCATGTCCTGTATGCGCCCTACCATGACGGTCCTCAATTGATCGAGTTCAAGGATGAAGCAAGCATTGTTGCCGCGTTCAACACGCCCGGCACGCTTCAAGACATGTTGATTCGTCGACTTCCGAATAACCAGCAAGCCACCTTCAAAAACCTGTTTGCTTCGACACTTGGACAATTGTCGGAAGTGAGGTTGGCATCCAATCCTATCAACACCAACGCGTTCGACACGCTGTACGAGGACAACGCAACGTTACTGGCGAATATGCTCGACAGCCGAACCCAGGCAGGTGCTCATTTCGACTGGTCGACCGTTGTGCATGTGCTCAAGACCGGCGCCCGGTTCATCGGCAAAGAGTTGCCGGCGAAAGTGACCTTCGTAGAAACACTTTGGGAAAGCTACGAGGATTTCAAGGCCTCCAGCGAAGCCTTGCAGGCGCATGATTGGAAAGCGGGTTTGCACAACTTCATTGCTGGCGCAGCGGAAATGGTGTCGCTCGGTTTTCTGAACCGCGACGATACATTCGGCCTGCTCGACCCCATTGAACCGACTGCCCCCGGCGTCGCGCCAGCGCCCGCATGGAAAAATATCGCCAGCACCTCCGCGCCCCGTACCGATATGCAAATCTTCGAAACCATGGACGTCAGTCTTTCGAACCTGAAGAAGCTGCCTGACGGGACTTTTCAAGCATTGGGAAGCAACAGGTTCTATGCGCCCCTGGCCGGAAAAGTTTATGAGGTTGCGAAGTACGCGGACACGTGGCGCATCATTCACGGGGTCAATCAAGGCCCCCTGCTGCGACGCTCGTCCGATGGTCAGGCTTGGGAAATTGATCCCAAGCGCCATACCATTCGCTTTGGCAAGTCAGCGTCGAAACTGGCCATTGCCTATACCGACCTCAAGGCGCGAGGGTCGCTGAATATCGAAGCACGGGGCATGACTGAAATACGCAGAAAATATCCCCACCGCGCCAACATCATCGTCCAGGCGCTGGAGACGGCGAGGTTCTATTCGTTCAACGCGCTGCATAATCTCGGTCAACTTAAACAAAGCGTCATACGAGGGTCTCGGCTGGACAGGTTCCTCAGACTATTTTTTGGTGTCAACCAAGTCGACAGTCGACTGCTCGCCAAGATCGAGGCCGCCATTTCACCGATATGCACCGAACTGGCCGACCCGTCGTGGATATTGAAGAATGCCGACCGTGTCGCCGTGGGCGATCTGAGATATATGGAAGACAGGGCAACCGCTTTTGTAATCGACCCTAACGCCCGGGGAAGGATCTATCTCACGCAATTCTTCTTCGATCCAGGCTTGGACTGGTTTAAAACCGTCGTACCGAATTCCTTCAATGTCGATGCTCATGCCCAGGGAGCGACATTCATCCATGAGCTGTCCCATCAACATTTCAATACGCTCGACATCATCTACCTGGACGCGGCATTTCCGTTCCTGGACATGATTTCAACGGTGACTCATTTAGGAAAACAGGAATACGACAGACTTGAGAAACTGCAATCCCACGGGCTGTCGCTCACGACTCCGAAGGCAAAACTCTTCACCCAGTGGGACAGCGCGGACAACACTTCCAAGAGCCTGGAATTCATACCTGTAGAGAAGGCGACCTGCAGGGAAATCCTGAAGATAACCGGTGCACAGAGCATGAACGCAGCACGAGATGCATTTCTGGATCCGATTTCGCCGGACAAACGCATCGAGGTCATACTCCGCAACGCTGATTCCATTACGTTGTTGATTTGTGAAATGGGGAGGCAGTTGGAAGCACCACCGTCCCGTTGATCTTTTTTTCACGACGGTTATGCGACGGTACGGCACGGCAGCACGGTCCGAACGTTTTCCAGTCGAGGAAACCGGGTCCTTTGCCGGACAAATGCCATCATCGCTGTTCTCGGCAATGGCTGCCAAAGGTTAGAATGTGGCAAATCAGGAAGCGCCAATGACCGAACGTACCCTCTCGGAAGCCGAATACGACACCATCACCGATGCGGCCGCGCATTGGTGCATGCGTCTGCACGCCGATGACTGCACGGATACCGAGCGGCTCGCTTTCAAAGAATGGCACGACGCCGATCCCCTGCACGCGTTTGAATACGAAGCCATGCTGGAAATCTGGGGCGTTGCCGAACATTTGCCGCGTGTCGAGCCCATGCCTGCCGCCCCCGCCCTGCGCCCTCGGTCCCGCTGGAGCCGGGTGGCCGTGGCGGCGACGGTGCTCGCGCTGGGCCTGCCCCTGGCCGCGTTCACCGGCTGGAACATGGGATGGCTGGCCAACGACTACCAGCGATTCGAGGCTGGTACGAGCGTGCGTCACATCACCTTGAAGGACGGCAGCCAGGTAGAGCTCAACCTGGGCAGCGAACTGGTATTCGCCAACTACAAAAACGAACGCAGGGTCACGCTGAAAAAAGGCGAAGCGTTTTTTGACGTCAGCCATGACAGCAGTCACCCATTCGTCGTTCGGGCGGGCCAGGGCCAGGTGCGCGTCACCGGGACCCGTTTCAACGTCTGGATGTACCAGGATCAGGTGCGGGTTACGTTGCTGGAGGGCTCCGTGTGGGTGACCAGTCATCAGGCCTCCAACGCAGGTGGCTTGCAGTTGTCACCCGGCATGCAAGCGAGCTACAAGCCTGGCGATTTTCAGCCACAGGTTCGTGATGTCGCGTTCGATGACAGTTCATTGGCATGGCGCAGCGGCAAACTGGTGTTGGACAACCTGGCCCTGTCCGAGGCGCTGCCACTGATCAATCGCTACCTCGACCGCCCTGTCATGCTGGCCGACAATACCACCGGCACGCTGCGCATCGGCGGTATCTACAACCTCAACGAAGTAAAGAACCTGGTGCCTTCGCTGCCCAAGGTACTACCGGTTTATCTGACGCAGAACAGCGATGGCAACCTGGTATTGAACGCCATCGCTCGTGCGCCCCGAAACTGAAGAGGCCACGCTCCCCAGGGAACGTGGCCTTTTTGACGCCTGCAATTATTGCGTCGCCACCCTTCCCGCCTGCTGCCCCTCACGAATCGTCATCGCCTGGTAATGTGGATCCGCCTTGATTTGCTGCTCGGTGAACGGCAGCACGCTCCACTGCCGCTTCGAGAACGCCTGGGTCTGATCCACCGAATAAGGCGATGCGGGATCGCTGGAAAGGGAGAACGCCAGTAGCCCTTGTGCCTTGGGTCCGTTGCCGTCAAACGTCACCACTTGCAGGTAACTGGTGCCGCTGACCACTTCGCGCTGGCCGTTTTTGGCTGGCACACTCTGGATTGCGTTATAGATGCCCAACTCAGCGGGGCCTCCATGGATGGGTATCCGATGGTCGCCGCTACTCGCGACCTGCACGTCCCGCCATTGGCTGCTCGCCGGTAATCCGGCAGCCATCACCTTTTCCAGGGAAACACGCATCGCCTGGCGCAGCGCCTCGGCCACCGGAGGATTTTCAGTCGCCAGGCCGCGAGGGGTATGTTGCGGATCCTTCGGGTCGAACGCGACGCGCCAGACACCGGGCACGGTCTGCAGCGCCTGCATGATGTGCTGGAAATGGACGAACCCCACCCCACTGTCCAGGCTTGCGGTGCGATCCCAGCGCTTGAGGCGGCTGCATATCTCGATCAGGTCCGATGCATCGGAGCCCTTCTGACCAGAACAAAAGGCCAGCAGGTCCGGCATGACCTGGTCCGCCAGATAGACCCGGTCGTCCATCACCATGCTCTGCAAATCGGTCACGGTCACCGGCCCGGACTTGGCAAGCTGGCCCAGTCGATCCAAGGCAAAACGCGCGCGCAAGCCCAGTGGCAAATCCTGCTGGCTGATCACTGGCGAATAGCCGGACAAGGGCTGCGACGGGTTGACCATCCACGCCGAATCATTGGAGTTCTGCACATAATCGCGGCGCAACAACTGAGGGAGCTTATCCGCCGCATAGATGCCGTTTTGCACCGCCTTGGGGTCCAGGTTCCATTCACACTCACTGCGCGATCCATCCAGCACGATCATTCGCTGGCCAGCCTTCGGATCACTGCAGCGGGCAAGCTTTCCGGCATCGACGTTGGGGACCACCGACACATTCATGTAAAGGCTTTGCCCTTGGTCATCCACCGCCAAGGTATTGACCCAGGGGATTCCTTGGATGCGGTGCACGGCGTCCTGCAGATCCTTGAGCGTGACGGCGCGATTCATTGCATACCACTGCGCCAGCACCCGGTCGTTTTCCAGGTTGGCATCGCGCAAGCTATAGGCGAACCGACTGTCCCAGTCCAACTTTCCCGGCCATTGCACGATCGGCCCGAACTGCGAACCGTAGACCACCCGGGAAACCGGCCTGACCTGCCCATCCGCCTGCTTGACGTCCACCGTGACCGTTTGTTGGGTCATGGCAACCGACTTGCCATCGACCAAATAGCGGGTCGGATCCTTGGGGTCCAGTTGCATCCGATACAGCGTGAAGTGCTTGGACGTATCAACGGTATGGGTCCAGGCCAGATGTTGGCTGAATCCGATGTTGATCATCGGCAAGCCCGGCAACGCCGCGCCCATCACGTCCAGCTTGCCGGGAATCGTCAGGTGCATTTGATAAAAACGCATGCCGCCCACCCAGGGGAAATGCGGATTCGCCAGCAGCATGCCGCGTCCATTGAAAGACCGCTCGCTGCCAATAGCCAGTGCATTGCTTCCGCGCTCCAGGGCAAAGCGCTGCTGCCGGGCCGCCGCGATGGCGAAGCTGGACTCCGAGCCAGCGGCACGCGCTGTCGCCTTGGGCGGTTGCGCGCCGGCCAAGGCCTCGGCGAATTGACCGACGCCACCCTCCACCAGCAGGCGCCGGGTCAGCTTGACGAGGTCCAGCGCGGTGATCGGGCGTACCCACTCACCCGCGCATTGTTCGGGCAGGCCTTTGTCCTTGAGCTCAGCCACCGCACGGTTGTAACCGGCCACATAACCTTCCACCAGTTGCTGGACCTGGGGCGTTTGCGCCTGCCAGAAACCGGAGACCGCCTGGGGCGTATTGAGCCATGCAAAGAACAGGTCGCTGGCACGGTTCTCCCGCTGCTCGACCGTGACCTGCTGCGGCCCGAAATAGCGCGAGCGTTGGCCATTGACCGTCACGATCTCGTTGGCCAGCAGGCACAGGTTGTCCTGTGCGTACGCATAGCCAATGCCATACCCCAACCCCCGCTCATCCTGGGCGCGAATATGCGGCACGCCAAAACTGGTGCGACGAATTTCGGCAGTGGCCTGCCCGGCCTCGCCTCGTGCGCTGACAACGGTACTCAAGCCCAGGGTCACCCCCAGCAAGGCACCGGCGAGGCAAAACCTCGATAACTGCCCGGACATTCTCACACTCACTCCTGATCGATAGCTTTTGAAAACCAGGACGGTCGCCGGTACGCCCTTGGAGACTACCCGGCGCAGCCTGGAAATTCACATGCGGCGCCCTTCACCGCGGATGTGCCTACCTTGAGAACGAACCGGATGAAAAAAAATTAATCGCCCAGCGAGCCGCTGATACCGGGGTTTGACGACGGCCAGGCATTTTTTTCACACATAACCCCTCATGATTTTCCGCTCTCGTTCGTCCTATACAGGAGAACTGTGATGATCTTTTCTGTCAGGCTGGTAAGGAGTCTTTACATGCATAACGCGCAAACGCCCATGGAGGGCAAGCCAGGATCGGCCCGTGTCACGATGACAGCCAACCACCGTGCATTCCAGGGGGCCGCTGAACGCGGGGGCAATGACCAGATCAAGCGTCTGCTCAAGAGTTATGGGCTGCGCACGAGCCTGATTCGCCTGAAGGTCATCGACGCCTTGCTCAAGGCCGCCGATGAGAACCGTCGACTGGGCGTGCGCGGCGTCCATAGCCAATTGCTGGGACTGGACATTCCCTTGTCCTTCCTGAGCGTGCGCGAGGTCCTCAAGCGCCTGTGCAGCGAAGGCGTGGTCACGCTCAATCCGGATAAAAGCTACAGTTTGCACCACCAGGCCGTGACCCTGCTCAATAGCGAGGAGTGAGCGGCGCTCAAGACTTGACCTTGCGTCGCATCACACCGTTGATCACCACGACGATGACCGCCACGGCAATGGCGATGTATTGAAACAGCTGCTCGCTGATCATCCCCTTGCCTTGCATCCAAGACAGTCCGAGCATGATCGCCAAGACCACGACAACCACCAGAATCGAGTATTTCAAACGTTGCGAATGAGTCATTTGCCAGCTTCCTGAAGGGATTCGTTCTGCCTTTCACCTGCTTTGCGGACACTGTCTTGCCAGGGCCACTGCGCGATGTGGACAGCGCCCATGTTACAACCGCCCGAACATCGCGCGCGACTGGGCCGCAGGTCATCAATAAAAAAGGCGTTGCCCATTGCAAGATTTTTCACCCTCTCCCTGCGTAATCTTCCTCTGAAGAAAGCATCCTACAAACCCAAACGTGTTTTCCCACTCCATTACAGGGGAAGACGCCTTTCGACCCTGGATAGCGCCAACGTACTCTCGAAAAAGAAGTGATTTCTTCTTTGAAAACCAACGTTGGGTACCCATGCAAAATCAGCTCCCTCTTCTTTCCCCCGTCCGCGTGGCCGGTTTCTGCCTGGCAATCGCCCTTTTCGAATTCCTCACTTACATGGCCAGCGACCTGATCATGCCCGCCATGCTCACGGTGACCCAGGACCTCGAGGCGTCCGCAGATCAGATCCCCTATGCGTTCAATCTCTATCTGCTGGGCGGCGTCCTGTTGCCGTGGCTGATCGGCCCCTTGTCGGATCGTCATGGCCGACGCCCCTTCATGCTCGTCGGGTGCGCCGGATTCGTGCTGGCTTGCGTGGCAATAACCCAAGTCAGCAGCATGCAAGGCTTCAATGGATTGCGCCTAGTCCAAGGGATGGGGCTCGGCTTCGTGATCGCGGTCAGCTATCCCGCCATCCAGGAAATATTCCCCGAAGCCGCCGCCGTAAAGGTCATGGCCATGCTGGGCAATCTCGCCCTGCTCTCGCCGCTGCTAGGCCCCTTGGCCGGCGGGCTGCTGCTGCAATGGCTGTCGTGGCGCGAGCTGTTCATGTTGCTGGCAGCTCTCGGAATGCTCAGCTGGTTGGCCTTGTGGGGGTTCATGCCGCGAACCGCCGCTGCGGCACGCACAGCTGCTGAAACGCCTGGGGCCGAGGCGTTGGACCTGCGCTCGCTCATCAGGCGATACGGCGCGTTGCTGGGCCATGGCGGATTCATGTCGGCCAGCGTCGCGCTGGGCTTGATGAGCCTGCCGCTGATTGCCTGGATCGGGCTGTCCCCCTTGCTATTGATCCAAGGGCAGGGCCTGTCGCCATTGGCGTACGGGGTTTGGCAGGTTCCGGTTTTCGCGGCGGTCATCCTCGGCAATCTGATTCTCAATGCCCTGGTGGAACGGGTCGGTGTGCGCCGGGTGGTCTATTACAGCCTGTGGCCGTTCTGCGCCGGCCTGATCGCCCTGGTCGCGGCCAGTCGGTTCACGCTTTCCCTCCCGGTTCTGGTCAGTGGCCTGTCGCTGTACGCCATCGGGCTCGGCATGGGCAATGCCGCGCTGTATCGACTGGCCCTGTTCGCCAGCGATGACAGCAAAGGCCTGGTGTCGGCCATGGTCGGGATGATTTCCATCGCGGTCATGAGCGCTGCGGGCTCGCTGCTGGCGCTGCTGGGTGCCGGAGCAAGCCTGGAATCCTTCGCGCTGATGGTCGGCATCGCCGGCCTTGGCTGTCTTGTTGCCTTGCGCCTGTTCACCTCCCGGCCTTCGGCCAACGTTTGAATTCGCCGTTCCAAAGGAATACCTGATGATTCATTTTCCACACGCTGATGCCCTGTGCGCGCTGCCACACCCGTATGACGGCGACGCAGTGCCCACCGGGCTCTTCGACAAGGCCATGGCTGAGCTAAGCCTGTTCCATAGCCACCATACGCCCGGCTACGAACACTGGCTCAATGCCAATGGGCTCTCGATCGATGACTTGGAGCACCTGACCGACTGGTCGCGCCTCCCCCCCATCTACGCCAGCTATTTCAAACAGAGAATGTTGCTGAGCCCCTGTGCCGAGGACGCGCTGGAACTCACCTCATCAGGTACCGGCGGCCAGAAAAGTCGCATGCGCTATGACGACCGCAGCATGGCGGCGGCCCAAGGCATGGTCGCGAACATTTTCGAGCACTACGGCTGGTCGACGCCTGATACGCCATGCAACTACCTTCTGTTCAGTCATGAACCCGAAGCGGCCAATCGGCTCGGCACCGCCTATACCGATCAGTTCTTGTGTCGCTTCGCGCCTGCCAATCGCGTCGCCTATGCCCTGCGACGCAGCGGAAAAGGCCACGAGTTCGACGTGTTTGGCGCCATCAGCACTTTGCAATCGTTCGCCGAAGAAGGGTTGCCTGTGCGGATCTTCGGCTTCCCCGCGCTGCTGTGGCACGTCCTTGAACGGATGCGCGAAACCGATGTACCAGACCTGACGCTCGCCCCTGGGTCGCTGGTCTTCCTGGGGGGTGGCTGGAAAAAACAGGCCGCCCAGGAAATCCCCCGTCACCAAGTCTACGAACGCATTACCCGGCAATTGGGCATCGGGGCCCATCGCTGCCGCGACGGCTACGGTGCGGTCGAGCACGCGGTGCCTTATATCGAATGCGCCCATCATCGATTCCACGTGCCGGTCTATTCGAAAGTCTTCATTCGGCACCCTCGCGACTTCAGCGTGCAGCCGTTCGGCGAGCCAGGCTTGCTGTCATTCGTCTCGCCATACATCTCGTCAAGCCCGGCCCACGCAGTGGTGATGAGCGACCTGGCGACCCTGCACCCGGCCAATTGTGGTTGCGGCTTGAAAACCCAATGGTTCGAGCTTCATGGCCGAGCCGGCACCAGTGCCAGCCGAAGCTGCGCCATGGCCGCCGCCGAACTGATCAAGGAAAATTGATATGTACCTCATCAACGGACAACTGAACGCAGAGCTCAAGCTCGACGTCGCGCTCGAGCATCTGCAAGCACAACTCCCCGACCTGCTGGATGCCCCGCCTCGCAGCGAGGAAGTGCTGGACTGCGCAGAGGCGTTCGTGCAGTGGCTGCACACGGCTGACGCGTGCCCCCTGCTGGACGAAGAACAACGCCAGGCCCTGATTGCGTTTTGCGCACGCCAACCTTTGAGCCTCAAGCTGGAGCGGGAACTCGGCGACGACCCGCGCTCGCTTCGGCGAATCGACTACTGCAACGGCCCTTTCGAAAGCTGGCAGCCCCTGGGCCTGGTGGTGCACGTGACGCCGGGCAACTCACCGCTGCTGGGCTTTTGCGCGGTGCTGGAAGGCCTGCTGGCGGGTAACGTGAACTGGTTGCGTCCCAGCCGCCGCGACGGCGACCTTTCGGCGCGCCTGCTGGCGGCATTCTTGAATTGCGATCCGAGTGGCCGATTGCGCGACTATCTAGCGGTACTGCCGGTCGCCACGCAAGAGACCGGCCGCCTCTTTGCATTGGCCCAGGGCGTCAGCGCCTGGGGTGGCGAAACCGCACTGAAGACACTGCGCGAGCAAATTCCAAGCGGTTGCCGCTGGATTGATTGGGGCCATCGGATCAGCTTCGCCTATATCACGCCGTGCGCTGCAACCGCGCAGGCACTGGATGCCTTGGTGGATGAAGTTTGCCGGCTCGATCAACAAGCCTGTTCCAGCCCGCAATGGCTGCTGGTGGAGAGCGATGACCCCGCGCATCTGCAAACAGTAGGCAGCGCATTGGCTGCGGCGTTCGAGCGCCGGACCGGGCGCTGGCCCACCCTGGAAACCACCACAGCCGAAGCCTGTGAAATTACCACCCGAACGGCGTTGGCCCGCCTGGAGCACAGTTTCGCGGGCGCAACCGGCCAGGTATGGGCCGGTAATGGCTGGCGCGTCCTCTGGGAACACCATCGCGAACTGCAACCCTCACCGCTGTTTCGCACCGTGCTGCTCCGGCCGGTGCGCGAAGGGATGCTCGCTGAAACCCTGTTGCCATGGCGCAATGTGCTGCAGAGCTGCGCCCTCGTCTGTGAGCCGGAGCGGACCCCTGCGTTAGCACGTCGCCTGATCAGTGCCGGCGTGTCGCGGGTCACCTCCACCGCCGAAATACAGCAGGGCTATGACGGCGAACCCCATGACGGAGTATATGGATTGCAACGATTGAGTCGCCGGGTATCGGTCGGCCTTGATGCCGACGCAGCGAGATACCGTGTCACGCTGGATGCACCCGCGCCTGCCTTGTCCTGCCCTGCCTCCACGCCGATCCTGGACAAAGCCGCATTCCTCGCGTTGCCTGCGGCCCCTCAAGCGCAATTGTTCTTCCGCTCAGGCGGCAGCAGCGGCGTGCCGGCGCTGTCTCCCTACAGTTATCGCGATTTCGATCGCCATATGCGCGCCGCCGCCGACGGGCTGCGCGCGGCAGGCCTGGATCCTTCGCAGGATAGGGTCATGAACCTGTTCTATGGTGGCAGCCTGTACGGCGGTTTTTTAAGTTTCAGCAAGATCCTGGAACAGATGAATGTCGTGCATTACCCCATGAGCGCGCCGACAGACGATGACTTCGAGGAAATCGCGCAGTTGATCGTTGCTCACCGGATCAACACGCTGGTCGGCATGCCCAGTACCTTGCAGCGACTTTTTTCCTCCGAGCGCGCAACACTGCAAGCCTACGCTGGTGTACGGAAAATCATGCTGGGTGGCGAACACCTGGGGCAAGACAGCCGGACGTTGTTCCAGGAATGCGGCGTCACCTGCATCCGCTCAGCCATCTACGGCACCGTAGATGCAGGCCCGCTCGGCCATGCCTGCGTCGCCAGCGACGACGGCGTGTTCCACCTCATGGAGAGCATCCAGCACTTGGAAATCGTCCATGGCGAACAGGACGCGCCCGTCGGCCCTGGGGAAACCGGACGCCTGCTGTTCACCTCCCGCATACGCCAGGCGCGCCCCCTCCAACGATATGAAGTCGGCGACCTTGGACGCTGGCTTTCCGGCCCCTGCGCGTGCGGCCTGGAATCGCCCAGGTTCGAGCTGCGCGAACGCCACGGCCGGCTGATACGCATTGCCACGGAGTTCATCAATACCGGCGAGCTGGCCGAGCGGGCACAAGCGGCCGTCCAGATCGTGCTCGACCATGAAGACGGCGGTTGCGAGCGGTTGCTGATTCGTACCGGCGGCGACGCCGAAACGGTACGACGCAACGTGCTGGAAATCGTCCCCCTACGCACGTCCGTGAATGCGGCGATGCTGGTCCTGGAGGTCCAGCACTGTCCGGCCGAACGTTTTGACCGCAATAAACACAGCGGCAAAGTCCCGCTGGTTATTGACCGCAGAATGACCAGCTAGTCGTTCACGGTTGCTTTCCGATACGCAGACCTTTAAGCCTTGAGATAATCCCTGATGAGCATTTCTTTCTCTTACGAGCAATGGCTTGGCCATATCCGCACGTATTCCATTTTCTATAATGAGCGATTCAGCCACTTACCCACCCAGGGGTCGGACTTCGCCCAATTACCGATCGTCGACGTCAATGAATACTGGAAGGGCAGTCACGACCTGGACAACTGGCACGTACTGACCGCTGAAGTAAAGGATGCCCTGATCCTGAAAACCGGAGGGACGACCAGCCAAGGCAAACTGTCGGTGTACACGCATGCGGAATGGCAATCGATGCTTGATTGCTTTGGTCGCAGCCTGTCCGAACAGCTATACGCAGGGGATCGAATCGCCAATCTGTTTTTTTCCGGGGACTTGTATGCGAGCTTCCTGTTTATCCATGGAGCGCTTTGCCGCGTAGATGTCCCAATTACCGAATTCCCCTTCACCGGATCGGTGGACTTCGATGTATTGGCCGACGCCGCCACCCAACACCATATCAACGTACTGGTAGGAGTGCCTGCCCATCTGTTGGCATTTGCCAGCCATGTCGATAGCCGAGGGCGAACGCTGCCGCAGATCACCAGCGTCCTGTTTGGCGGCGAGAACCTGTTCGAAAGCCAGCTACCGACACTCAAGCGTGTTTTCCCGAACGCGCGCTTCGCTTCCATCGGATACGCCAGCGTCGACGCTGGCCTGGTGGGCGCCAGCACGCCGGACTGCGGCTTGGGTGAGCACCGGGTGTTCGATGAACAGACGCGGGTTGAAATCATCGATGAGCTGAGCGGCCAGGTGATCGAGGCATGCGGCCAACCGGGGAACCTGGTGGTGACGAACTTCACCCGAACCCTGATGCCAATCATCAGATACCCAGTGGGAGACCGCGCCAGCTGGTGCGAACCTGCCGGCACCCCGCAACGCAAGTTCGCCCTTCAGGGACGCAGCTCGGAAAGTCGTCGCGTGCGAGTTGGCGTGTTGTCGCTGTTTCCCGAAGAAATTGGTGATATTACGCGGCGCGTGGGCGGTGGGCTGCAATGGCAACTGATCATCGAGCACGCGCAAGGCGATGACCGTTTGCTACTCAAGTGGGTACCCGATGCCCAGGGGAACGCAGACCAGGAACGATCACGTGCGCTGAAAGCCGCTTTGATCGAGCAATACCCCGGCCTTGAGCAGCTTCATATCGACGTGCAGGCCTGCCACGCGCAGGCGCTGGAACGCCATCCCCGATCCGGCAAGCACCTGCAACTGATCGATCGCCGGGTCTATGGCCCGATCACGACCGGAGCCGCTGAATGAGCAATTTGGTCATCAGGCCGTTCAGGCCTACGGACAGCATCAGCACCTGCGAGCTGTTCCGCCGGGTATACGGCGATCACTACGTCTCGCCTGACGTCTATATGCCGCAGATGATCTGCCAGCACAACTTGCTGGGGCAGTGGCATTCGTTGGTCGCCGTCATGGACGACCGCGTGGTCGGTCACGCCGCACTGTGCCGCCAGGGACACGCCAATCAAGACGCTGAGCTGGCGTTGGTTGCAGTGGATCCGGCCCTGCAGGGCAGACAGATCGCTACCCGACTGGGCCAGCACTTGGTGGACGGCAGTGCTGCGCTCGGGCTCGGCCGGCTATCGATCAAGCAGGTCACGAGCCATCCCTACAGCCAAAGGCTGGCGCAACGGTTGGGTTTTCATGACGTCGGCTTGCTGCCCGACTTCGTGCCCTCGCCGTTCGCAACGGACCAGGCCGAAACCATTGTGATCGGCTGCCAGGTGGTCGGTGGCGACCTTCGACCGCTGCCGCAGCTCCATTGGCCTGCTTCCCACCAATGGCTGATCGCCCCGCTGGCGTTGAAGTTCGGGACCTGCCTCAACGACAACCCTGCCGCACTGCAACCGCTACGAATCAGTCATCTACCCGGACGAATCGACATCGTGGCGGAGCGCATGGACGCCTGCCTGGTCCGGCAGCTGCAAAGCTTGCCGGTGCATTGGCCGCTGTCCGTGCGGCTCGGCCTCGGTCGACACACTGCCACAGACCACCGTTTGCTGATGAGCGCCGGGTTTTTCTTTACAGGGATAATGCCAATCGACACCGCGCAAGGCTGGCAGGCGCTGTTCCACCGGGTCTCACAACCGCAGGAACTCGATCTGCAGTCAACCTCAATGCAACGACTTCATGATGAATGGCAGGCCAGCGCGCAAGCCTGGAAAGCCACGCAGGCCAGCTCGGCCGCCTGACGAAAGGGGCCCACCGAGCTCAAGCTCCCGGCAAGGAAGCCGACACAAATTGGAACGCTCATTCCATTTGTTTCCGAAAGACGCCTCCGAGCAAGGAACACCCCCATGCCCTCATTGCGCACCATTCAGGCCCGCTACACGCTGTTTCTGGTTCTGTTCATCCTGGTGTTGTCCATCCTGACTGTGGTCGGAATCAGTTACCTGGTCGCGCCCAAGCTGCGCCACACCGAAGAACAAGTGGCGTTGAACCGAATTGCCGAGGTCGCCGAGCAGATCCAAGGCGAACTGAACAAGGTCCAGGCCCAGCAACGCAGCATCACCCAGACCATTCCATTGCTCGACAGCGATGCCATCGACAAGGTATTGCCGGGCCTGGTCGATCAATACGGCGAACTGAAAGTGTTTGGCGGCGGGATCTGGCCGTTGCCCAACCAGCGCGCAGAAGGCCGCAGCAAGTTCAGTACGTTCTGGCACCGCGATGCCTCTGGCAAGCTGATCGTCAACACGTTCTGGAACAGCGATGCCGCACCAAACTACTTCGAGCAGCCCTGGCACAAGGGCGGCATGGCCACGCCACCCGGCAAATGCGCCTGGGCCGCAGCCTACAAAGATGACGCCAGCGCCGAGCCACGCACCAACTGCGCCATGGCGATCCAGAAAAACGGCGCGCCTTATGGCGTCTCCACCATTGACGTGACCCTGGGTTTTTTCAATGACCTGATCGCACGCAAGGAGGCCGACCTGAGCGCCGAGATGCTGATCGTCGAGGGCGACGGCAAGATCATCAGCAACAGCTCGCGGATCAGCGGCCCGATTGTGCTCAAGAACATCAGTGAACTGGCGGCAAGCTCGCCGTTCGCCGCCCAGGTCAAGGCCGGCCTGGCCCTCCGCGACCAACCGCAGCGCGTCGAATTCGACAACAACGGTGAAGCCAGCACCTTCTTCATGCGGCCCATCGAAGGCTCGCCCTGGTTCCTCGCCACTGCGCTGCCGACCCGCCTGATCACTGCCCAGCGTGATGACGTTTTGAACACGCTGAGCCTGCTGCAGATTCCCATGGTGATCCTGCTGGTGCTGATGCAGCTTTATGCGATCCGCCAACTGACCCACCGCATGAAAGTTCTAAAGGGCAACATCGATGCGCTGTCCACCGGCGACGCCGACCTGACCCGACGCATCACCATCCGCGCCGAAGACGAACTGGGCGCCATCGGACATTCGGTCAACCGGTTCATCGCCTATCTGCAAGACATGATTGGCGACGTCACCCAGGCCACCGGCGCCATGGCTTCGAGCCTGGACAACCTGCAGCGCACTTCGGCCCATACCAGCGAAATCCTCATGCGTCACGCCTCGGAAACCGACCAGACCGTGACGGCCATCACCGAGATGAGTTCCACGGCTGAAAGCGTCGCGCAAAACGCGGCGGAGACGGCAGCCTTCACCCAGCGAGCCAACGAGCATGCCGATCGTTCCCGAGTCGTGGTCGGTGAGGCTTCCAACAGCGTCGTAGCGCTGATCGATGAAGTCGCCAGCGCGACGCGCAAAGTGGAAAACATGCAGCAGGACGCGCAACGCATCACCGAGATCCTCGGCGTCATTGGCGCCATTGCCGGGCAAACCAATTTGTTGGCCCTCAACGCCGCCATCGAAGCCGCCCGTGCCGGCGAACAGGGCCGTGGCTTTGCAGTGGTGGCCGACGAAGTCCGTGCCCTCGCCGCCCGCACCCAGGCCAGCACCTCAGAAATCAACGAAATGCTGACCCGCCTGACCCAAGGGGTAAGCTCATCGGTGGCGGCCATGGAAAACACCCAGGCCAGCTGCCAATCCGCCGCTGACGCCACCTCCCGGGTGAATTCGGGCCTGGATGAAATGGCCGGTTCCGTCAGCCAGATCAACAGCCTCAGCACGCAGATCGCCACCGCCGCCGAACAGCAAAGTGCGGTGACCGAGGAAATCAACCGCAGCATGGTGCAGATTCGCCACATGGTGGAAGAACTGGTGGAAAGCGGCTTGGCGAGTGAGAACAACACCCGGCAGTTGTTGGAAGCCAACAGTCGGGTGAACGCGATCATGGGGCGATTCAAGGTTCGTTGAAGGACTTGGCCCCCCTCCTTGCTCGCGACGGTAGTGTGTCAGTCAGTATCGCTATTGATTGACCCGCCGCCATCGCGAGTGAGCTCGCCCCCACAGATGCTGCTTCGCCAACCTGACAATTCTGTAATCCGCCCCTCAGCCTCCCGTCAGGCCCCCGCAGATACTCTGGTATCCTCCCTTCCAATCCTGTTCGCCAAGAGACCGATTCCCATGGCCAATCCCCTGCACCTGCTCGCCCTGAGCGCTGTTTTCATCTCCGCCCTGGCCCAGGCCGCCGAGCCGGTCACCATTGATGTGCACCGCGATGCCAACTGCGGCTGCTGCAAGAAATGGATCTCCCATCTGCAAGACAACGGTTTCAAAGTGAACGACCATGTCGAAGCCGACATGAGTTCGGTCAAGCAGCGCCTGGGCGTGGCGCCGAACCTGCGTTCCTGCCACACCGCCGAGCTCAACGGCAAGTTCGTCGAGGGCCACGTTCCGGCCGACCAGGTGCTGGCGTTGAGCAAGCGCGACGACCTGCTTGGCATCGCGGCGCCAGGCATGCCAATGGGCTCGCCGGGCATGGAAATGGACGGCATGAGTGACGCTTATCAAGTGATCGGCCAGAAGAAGGACGGCACGCAAACCGTCGTGGCGGACTATCCAGCCCACTGATGACCGAGGCTTACATCGGGTTGTTCCTGGCGGCGTTTGGCGCAGCGACCCTGTTGCCGCTGCAATCGGAAGCGCTGCTGGTCGGCCTGGTGCTCAGCGAGCGCAACGCGGTCTGGGCTCTGCTGGGGGTCGCCACCTCTGGCAACGTGCTGGGTTCACTGGTGAATTGGTGGCTGGGGACCCGCGTGGAACAGTTCAAGGACCGCCGCTGGTTCCCCGTCAGCCCGTCCCACCTGGACAAGGCCCGCCAGCATTACCAGCGCTATGGCTATTGGTCGCTGTTGCTGAGCTGGGTGCCCATCATCGGTGATCCCCTGACGCTGGTGGCGGGCGTGATGGGTGAACCGTGGCGACGCTTCCTGCTGATCGTCACCCTCGCCAAGGGTCTGCGTTATGGCGTGCTCGTGCTCGCGACCCTGGGCTGGATGGGTTGAACGTTCCGACGGTTCGGTTGCCTGTGATTAATGTCGCCATAATCCAGCCGTTCCAGGATCGGCCAGTTGCCTCAAGGAGTTCGACAATGCCGTGTTTGACTACCCGCTGGAAGACCAGCCTGTTCTTGCTCGCTGCCCTGCCGCTGTTCGCCCAGGCCGAGAACCCGCCCGAAGGCCCGGCCTATGGCCCTCAGCTCGAAGGTTTCAAATATCCCTACACCCTCAAGCACTTCTCCTTGCAGTCCCAGGGCAAAGCATTGCAGATGGGCTATATGGACGTGCCCGCCCAAGGCAAGGCCAACGGTCGCAGCGTCGTGCTGATGCACGGCAAGAACTTCTGTGCCGCGACCTGGGGCGACTCGATAAAGACCCTCAGCGAGGCCGGCTACCGTGTCATCGCCCCGGATCAGATCGGTTTTTGCACCTCAAGCAAGCCGGATCACTACCAGTACAGCTTCCAGCAACTGGCGAACAACACCAATGCCTTGCTCAAAGCCCTCGGTGTACAGAAAGCCGTCGTGCTGGGTCATTCCACCGGCGGCATGCTTGCCACCCGCTATGCGCTGCAGTTTCCCGATCAAGTCGAGCGCCTGGCGATGGTCAATCCCATTGGCCTTGAAGACTGGAAGGCCCTCGGTGTTCCCTACCGCAGCGTGGACCAATGGTATGAACGCGAGCTGAAACTCAGCGCCGACGGCATCCGCACCTACGAACGCAATACCTACTATGGCGGGCGCTGGAAACCGGAGTTCGAGCGTTGGGTGGACATGCTGGCCGGATTGAACAAGGGCCCGGGTCACCAACAGGTCGCATGGAACTCGGCGCTGATCTACGACATGATCTTCACCCAACCGGTCTATTACGAGTTCAAGGACCTCAAGGCGCCAACGTTGCTGCTGATCGGCACGTCCGATACCACGGCCATCGGCAGCGACATTGCCCCGCCCGCCGTGAAAGCCAAACTTGGCCGCTATGACGTGCTGGGCAAGCAGGTCGCGCAACTGATCCCCCGATCGACGCTGGTGGAGTTCCCCAACTTGGGGCATGCGCCCCAGATGGAAGAGCCGGATCGGTTCCACAAGGCCTTGCTCGGCTGGCTGGACAAACCTATTCCCTGACGAGGTGTTCCATGGCGGTGCAAATAGCAGTCATCGATGATTGGCAAGGCGTGGCGCAAGATGTGGTGGATTGGGCGCCGCTGGACAGCGTCGGCCAGGTGACCTTTCTCCACGACTACCCCGCTGATCAAGACACCCTCGTCTCGCGCCTGCAAGGCTTCGATGTCATCTGTGTGATGCGCGAGCGGACCCGCTTCGATGAAGCGCTGCTGCGTCGCCTGCCCAACCTCAAGCTTCTGCTGACCGGTGGCATGCGCAATGCTGCGCTCGATCTAAAGGCCGCCGCGGCGCTGGGTATTCAGGTCTGTGGCACCGACAGTTACAAGCACGCCGCGCCAGAACTGACTTGGGCGCTGATCATGGCGCTGACGCGCAACCTGGTCCCGGAAGCCAACGCGTTGCGCGCCGGACTGTGGCAGCAGGGCCTGGGCGGTGACTTGCATGGCAAGACGCTGGCGATCCTCGGTCTCGGCAGCATTGGCACGCGAGTGGCGCAGTTCGGCCAGGTGTTCGGTATGCGAGTCATCGCCTGGAGCGAGAACCTGACCGTCGAACGAGCCGCCGCGGCCGGCGTGACCTACGTCGACAAACAAGCGTTGTTCAAGCAGGCCGACATTCTGTCCGTTCACCTGGTGCTCAGCGACCGCACCCGCGGCCTGGTGGACGCGCCGGCGTTGGACTGGATGAAACCGGGCGCGCTGCTGATCAACACCGCTCGCGGGCCGATTGTCGATGAAGCCGCGCTGATCGATGCCCTGGAGCACAAGCGCCTGGCCGGTGCCGCCCTGGATGTCTTCGCCGAGGAGCCGCTGCCAGCCGCCCATCCGTTTCGGACCCTGCATAACGTCCTGGCGACACCCCACGTGGGTTATGTCAGCCGACAGAACTACCAGCAGTTCTATGGCCAGATGATCGAAGACTTGCTCGCCTGGGCGGCTGGCAGGCCGATTCGGTTGTTGACCCCGACCGTTTGAAAATCCCCTGGTGCCCTGTGGGAGCAAGCTTGCTCCCACATTGGGCAACGGATGCTTCCGAAACGAGCCATCAAAACGCCTCCATTTTCCCGCCCCGTAATGGTGCGCCCCGCTGTTGAACCGCGCACGCGAATGAACCGACGCCCTTCCCTTACACCCTGAACATTTCAAACAAGCTGCAGTTCGTCGGCTCGTATTCCCCCACGTCGTGTAAGACATTGCCGACAGAAAGCGTGATTGTCCGACAATTCGACGAAGCGAACCGCACCGCTCTAGCTTCTGACCTAGACTGCCGATCCGGGGGGGAAACCGACCGGTCATCAGGACGAAAAAAAGTCGAAACTTTTCGCAACGGCGACAGGTCAGGTTAGAGGAAGGGCAACAACGACTGGAGCATTCCTTGCAACGGTCCCCTCACCTGATTCGCTTCGCCGCATTGGGCAGCGCTTTGCTCTCCTTGCGTAGCGCTTGTGCGCCTGGCCGCAGGATTCGGCCAATGAAACAACAGCTCTGGCGCTTGCCGGAAACAGATCGAGAAATAGGAGTTATATATGATCAGTGCTGCCTTGGAACCACAGCAAGTCCGTTCTCAACTACCGCCGGCGGCCGAATCGCCGACGGCACCGGTGTTGGCCACCGGAGGCAAGGCACTGCTCCCTGTCGTTCGACAGAACCCCAATCGCAAGAAAGTCCTGTTCGTGACATCGGAAATCGCCGACCTGGTGAAGACCGGCGGCCTGGGCGACGTTTCTTCCGCGCTGCCTCGGGCCATGGCCGGGCTACATGATGTCCGGATACTGATCCCCGGCTACCCGCAAGTCATGAACAGCGGCAATCCTATCCACATCATCGGCGAACTGGGTGGCCATGCGGCGCTTCCTCCTTGCAAGATCGGTCGCATGGACATGGCCGACGGCTTGGTGATCTACGTACTGATCTGTCCCGAACTCTACGCTCGTGAAGGTTCCCCCTACGGCGCCAACAACGGCCGCGACTGGCCCGACAACCACATCCGCTTTGCCCGCCTGGGCCTCGCCGCTGCGGACATCGCTGCCAACCTGGCGCAGATTCACTGGTGCCCCGACCTGGTCCATGCACACGACTGGCCAGCCGGGCTGGCGCCGGCCTATATGCACTGGCGCGGCCAACGCACCCCCACGCTGTTCACCATCCACAACCTGGCGTACCAGGGCGTGGTCAGCCTGGCGTCCTGCCCTGAGCTGGGTATTCCAGAGCATGCGCTGCAACAGGAAGGCATGGAGTTCTACGGCAAGCTGTCGTTCCTGAAGGCTGGCATGGCCTATTCCAGCCACATCACCACCGTGAGCGCCACCTACGCCCAGGAAATCACCACGCCGGCGTTCGGTTGCGGCCTCGATGGGTTCCTTGCCGCCAAGACCCAGCAAGGGCTGCTCAGCGGCATCCCCAACGGCATCGACGAAAGCTGGGACTCGGCCACCGACACCCACCTGCAGCGCCAGTTTTCCATAGGCGATTGGGACGGCAAGGCCGCCAACGCCGCGCATGTACGCGACCTGTTCGGCCTGGATGATTCAACCGGCCCGCTATTCGCCGTAGTGTCGCGCCTGGTCTACCAGAAAGGCCTGGACCTGACCGAAGCCGTTGCCGAGTTCATCGTCGAGTCCGGCGGACAAATCGCAATCATCGGTCGTGGCGAGCCGGAAGAAGAGCAAGCCATGCGCGAACTGGCGCTGCGCTTTCCCGGACGCATCGGTGTGCGCATCGGCTTCAACGAAACCGACGCCCGGCGGATGTTCGCCGGCAGCGATTTCCTGCTGATGCCTTCGCGCTACGAGCCGTGTGGCTTGAGCCAGATGTATGCGCAACGCTTTGGCTCGCTGCCCGTTGCCCGCAACACCGGCGGGCTTGCGGACACGATCGAAGACGGCATTACCGGATTCTTGTTCAACGAATCCACCGTCGAAAGTTACAAGGAGGCCCTGAGCCGCGCGTTCAAGGTCTTCGAATTCCCCGAACTGCTCAATGCCATGCGTTGCCGGGCAATGTCGGCGCCCTTCAATTGGAGCAAGGCTGTGGAGCCCTACGCCGAACTCTACGAACAACTGGTAGCTAAATCGTTGGGAAAATCGGCCAGACAATGAGGTAACCGATGCCGTCAAGGACGCCTGAAAACCGGACCCACGGCGCGGTCCTGCTTGATCCCGAGCACACCCGTTTCGCCCTGTGGGCCCCTGATGCCTTTTACGTCAGTGTCGAACTCGACACTGGAGAATCCATACCGATGCTGCCCCAGGCCAATGGCTGGTTCATGATCCAGGCCCGTTGCCCCGCCGGCACTCGCTACCGCTACAACATCGACGGCGAACTGGAAGTGCCTGATCCGGCCTCCCGCTCCCAGGACGGTGATATTGACCGCCACAGCGTGGTGGTCGACCCCCACGCTTATCAATGGCGCCACACCAGTTGGTGCGGGCGCCCCTGGTACGATGCGGTCATCTATGAACTGCACGTCGGCGCCCTCGGCGGTTTCGAAGGTGTCGAACAGCAACTGGCGCGCCTGGCCGGGCTTGGCGTCACCGCCATTGAACTGATGCCACTGTCGCAGTTTCCGGGAGATCGCAACTGGGGTTACGACGGCGTACTGCCCTACGCTCCCCAGGCTTCCTATGGCACGCCGGACCAGCTCAAGCATTTGATCGACAGCGCCCACGGCCACGGCCTCGCGGTCATCGTGGACGTGGTCTACAACCATTTCGGTCCCGATGGCAATTACCTGCACCGCTACGCCAAAAGCTTCTTTCGCGAGGACAAGCACACGCCCTGGGGCGCGGCGATAGATTTCCGTCGCCGCGAGGTCCGCGACTTCTTCATCGATAATGCCCTGATGTGGCTGTTGGAATACCGTTTCGACGGCCTGCGCCTGGATGCCGTGCACGCCATCGAGGATCCGGACTTCCTCCAGGAGTTGGCCGCCAGGGTGCGTCAACAGGTGGACCCGACGCGGTATGTCTGGTTGACCGTCGAGAACGAACACAACCAGGCCAGCCTCCTGGAGCAAGGCTACGACGCCCAGTGGAACGACGATGGACACAATGCCCTGCACGTGTTGCTGACCGGCGAAACCGACGCCTACTACGCCGACTATGCCGAGCAAACGACGGAAAAACTCGCCCGCTGCCTGAGCCAGGGCTTCGTGTTCCAGGGCCATACCAACCGCCATGGCGAGTCCCGTGGCGAGCCCAGCGGCCACCTTCCGCCGAGCGCGTTCGTGCTGCTGTTCCTGCAGAATCACGACCAGATCGGCAACCGCGCCCTCGGTGAACGCCTCCATCAACTGGCGCCGCCACAGGCTTTGCAAGCGGCGACGGCCCTTTTGCTGTTGTCGCCGATGATTCCGCTGATGTTCATGGGCGATGAAGTGCTCGCCGAACAACCGTTCCTGTTCTTCACCAGCCACCACGGCGAGCTCGCAGAGCTGGTTCGCGAAGGTCGACGCAACGAATTCAAGGCGTTCAGCGCCTTTGCCGATCCCGAAAAGCGCAAGCGGATCCCTGATCCAAATGCGGCCAGCACTTTCGAAGCCTCACGGCCAAGCCTGGAGGCACACCAGCCGGAGCAACTGGCCAGCGAAGCGCTTTATCGCCAGTTACTGAAAATCCGCCGGGAGGAAATCGTCCCGCGCCTGCCCGCTGCTCATGCCTTGGGCGCCGAGGTGCTGGGTCATGGGGCCGTCAGCGCACGCTGGCAAATGGGGGATGGCAGTGTGTTGCGCATTGACCTGAACCTCAGTGACCAGCCGGTCGAACACAGCGCCCCGCAAGACGCGCAGATTCTTTTCGAACATCCACCGCAGGCCATGGGTCTGTTGCAACAAGGGGTTCTCACGCCCTACAGCGCGCTGGTCAGTCTGACGCAAGCGGCATCCTTGCCCACCCTTACTGGAGAGCGCCTATGAGCGATGCGCAATTGGAAATCCTCGCCGGCCGCGCAGGCCTGGCAGTGGACTGGATCGACGCCAACGGTCGCGCCCAGAAAGTATCGCCGGCGGTCCTGCGTTCGGTCCTCACCGGCCTGGGTCATCCGGCCGGTACCGCCCAGGAAATCGACGCCAGCCTGCTGCAGTTGCAAGAAGATCAACAGAACCACCGCCTGCCGCCGCTGATCACGGCGGACGTCGGAGTCAATGTCGACCTGAGCCGTTATTTCGAACCCGGCACGCCTTGCGAGATCCAGCTCGAGGACGGCGCCACGATGAACTCGAAACTCGATGCCGACGCGTCCCTGCCAGGGATTGTTCCGGTGGGGTATCAGCACGTGAGCATCCAGGGCCAGCATTTCACCCTGGCGGTGGCACCGGCCCGCTGCTACAGCGTGGCGGATGCCGTGGACGACCCAACGCCTCGAGCCTGGGGCTTGAGCGCACAATTGTATTCGCTGCGCCGCCCGGGCGATGGCGGGTTCGGCGACACCCAGGCCCTCGAAGAGCTGGCGCGGGTCGCCGGCGAACGGGGCGCCGATGCCTTGGCGATCAGCCCGATGCACGCGATGTTCAGCAGCGACACCGGCCGCTACAGCCCATACTCGCCCTCCAGCCGGTTGTTTCTCAACAGCTTGTACGCGGCGCCGGGCTCCATCCTCGGCGAACGTGCGCTGCGCACGGCGATCGATGCCACCGGCTTGACCAACCAATTGCGCAGCCTCGAAGAGCAGCCGCTCATTGACTGGCCGGTCGCCGCCGAAGCCAAGCAACGGGTGCTTCGGGCCCTGTATGACGGTTTCAGCCAGGGCGAGCATCCGTTGCACGAAGACTTCAGCAGCTTTCGCCACAGCAGCGGCGAGGCCTTGGAGAATCACTGCCGCTTCGAAGCCCTCCAGGCCGAACGCACGGCGCGCGGCGAAAGCCTCGACTGGCGCCATTGGCCTGAAGAATGGCGCGATCCGCGCAGTGCGGCCATTGCCCGTTTCGCCGAGGAAAACGCTGACGAAATCGCCTTCTACGCTTTCTGCCAATGGTTGATCGCCCGTTGCCTGGAGCGCGCCCAGAGCGCGGCCAAATCCAGCGGCATGGGCATCGGCCTGATCGCCGATCTTGCGGTGGGTGCCGATGGCGGCGGCAGCCAGGCCTGGAGTCGGCAGGATGAATTGCTCGCGTCCCTGACGGTTGGCGCACCACCCGACATCCTCAATCGCTCGGGCCAAGGCTGGGGCATCTCGGCGTTTTCCCCGGAGGGGCTGGTTCGCAACGGTTTCCGTGCGTTCATCGAGATGTTGCGGGCCAACTTCGCTCACGCGGGCGGCTTGCGCATCGATCACATCATGGGCTTGCAACGGTTGTGGGTGATCCCCAACGACGCCCCGCCTACCGATGGTGCCTACCTCTATTACCCGATCGATGACTTGTTGCGGCTATTGGCCCTGGAGTCCCATCGTCATCAGGCCATCGTACTGGGCGAGGACCTCGGCACGGTGCCGGATGGCCTGCGGGACAAGCTCATTGCCCGTTCCATCCTGGGCATGCGCGTGCTGCTGTTCGAACAGGACAACACCCACTTCAAGCCCATCCTCGATTGGCCGGACAACGCCCTGGCGACCACCAGCACCCATGATCTGCCAACGCTCAATGGCTGGTGGCACGGCCATGACATCGATTGGAACGCCCGGCTGGAACTGATCGACTCCCACACCGAAATGGATTGGCGCAGACATCGCCAGCGTGAACGCGACGGGTTGCGCAACGCGCTGAACCAGGACCCGCAGAATTTCCGCGAGGAGCACCGCGAAACCGACCAGGTGCTGGACGCCAGCGTGCGTTTCCTGGGCCATACCCGAGCGCCACTGGTGTTGCTGCCGCTGGAAGATGCCCTGGGCATCGATGAGCAGGCCAACCTCCCTGGCACCACCGACACCCACCCCAACTGGCGGCGGCGCCTGGCGCTTGAGAGCCGTGCGCTGCTGGACGACCCGGACGCCGCGCGGCGTCTGGAAATACTCGCCTGCGCGAGACTTCAGGCGAACGAGCGTGACCGATGAACCAGACATTGATTCAACCGCTGCGGGCGACCTTGCGCCTGCAATTTCACAAAGGCTTTACCCTGGACGATGCCATCGCACAGGTGCCGTACTTCGCTTCCCTGGGTATCAGCCATCTCTACGCGTCCCCGCTGCTCAAGGCCCGGGCCGGGTCCATGCACGGCTACGACGTGGTCGATCCAACCCAGGTCAACCCGGAACTGGGTGGTGAGGCCGCGCTCAGGCGCCTGGTAGCGACTCTGCGCGAGCACCGGATGGGCCTGATCCTCGACATCGTGTCCAACCACATGGCCGTTGGCGGCAACGACAATCCCTGGTGGCTCGACCTGCTGGAATGGGGACGCCTGAGCCCCTATGGGGAATTCTTCGACATCCAGTGGCACTCACCCGACCCGCTGATGGAAGGCCAATTGCTGTTGCCCTTCCTGGGGAGCGACTACGGCGTGGCCTTGCAGGAAGGCACGCTGAAACTGCGCTTCGACGCCGATCAAGGCAGCTTCTATGTCGAGCACTATGAACACCATTTCCCCATTTGCCCGATGCAGTACGGTGAGCTGCTCAAACCCTCGGACAACCTGCCGCAGGAACAGGTCGACGCGCTCAGGGCGCTGGCCGAGCGTTTCACCACCCTGAACTACCAGACCGACGCCCACTCCCTGTCCCGGCCACTGCAACAGGCGTTGCGGGAGCTGGCTTCCCAGCCAGGTATGCTTGGCGTGATCGAAAGCAATTTGCGCAGCTACGATTCGCTGGAACCCGAAGGTTTCGAACGCCTGCATCAGCTACTGGAACGCCAGAGCTATCGCCTTGCCAGCTGGCGCACGGCGGCGGACGACATCAATTGGCGGCGCTTTTTCGATGTCAACGAATTGGGTGGCCTGCGGGTTGAACGCCCGGCGGTGTTCGAGGCAACCCACGCGAAAATATTCGAGCTGATCACCGAAGGCTTGGTCGACGGCCTGCGGATCGATCACATCGATGGCCTGGCCGATCCTCGCGGTTACTGTCGCAAACTGCGCCGTCGCGTCGACTCGCTTTCGCCATCGCGGCACCTGCCGATTTTCGTCGAAAAAATTCTTGGCGATGACGAAACCTTGCGCCGCGACTGGAACGTCGATGGCAGCACCGGTTACGAGTTCATGAACCAGATTTCGCTGCTGCAGCATGACCCGGCCGGTGCCGAGCGTCTCGCCGAATTCTGGAGCAGAAACAGCGAGCGGCCTGCGCATTTCATCGAAGAGGCTCGCCTGGCCCGCCAGCAGATTCTCAACGGTTCCCTGGCCGGGGATTTCGAGAGCGTCGCCCAGGCGCTGCTGCAGGTCGCCCGGGACGACGTGATGACCCGCGACTTGACCCTGGGCGCGATTCGGCGGGCCTTGCAGGAATTGATCGTGCACTTCCCGGTGTATCGCACCTACATCAGCCCTTTGGGTCGCTCCGCTGAGGACGAGGTGTTTTTCCACAAAGCCCTTGAAGGCGCCCGGCAAACCCTCAGCGAGGCCGACTGGCCGGTGCTCGATTGCCTGGCGGACTGGCTGGGCGGCATGCCTTGGCGCCAACGTCCGAGGGGAAGCCAGCGTAAACGCTTGCGGCATGCCTGCGTACGCTTCCAGCAACTGACCTCGCCGGCCGCCGCCAAAGCGGTCGAGGACACCGCGCTCTATCGTTCGGCGGTGCTGCTTTCACGCAACGACGTGGGCTACAACACCGAACGGTTCAGCGCGCCGGCACAAGAGTTCCACGATGCATGCAGCGAGCGGCTCAAGCATTTTCCCGACAACCTGATCACCACCGCCACCCACGACCACAAGCGCGGCGAAGACACCCGTGCCCGGCTGGCGGTGATCAGCGAACGCCCGGACTGGTACACCACGTGTGTGGAGCAATGGCGGATCCTATCGCCATCGCTGCACAGCGACCCCGCGTCGCCATCGACGGGTGATGAGTTGATCCTCTACCAGGCCCTGCTCGGCAGTTGGCCCCTGGACCTCGACTTGCAGGACCAGAAGGCCCTGAGCGACTACGCTGAACGCCTGTGGCAATGGCAACGCAAGGCCCTGCGCGAAGCCAAGCTGCAAAGCAGTTGGGCCGCCGTCAACGAAGCCTATGAACATGCGACACAAATGTTCCTGGAGCGGCTGCTGCTGTGCGACGAGGGCTTGCCGTTACGCAGCGCCATCGCCGAAGCGGTCCAGGCCATCGCTCCGGCAGGCGCTCTCAACAGCCTGGCGCAAACTTTGCTGCGCATGACCGTGCCGGGGGTACCGGACCTGTACCAAGGCAACGAGTTCTGGGACTTCAGCCTGGTGGATCCGGACAACCGCCGCCCGGTGGATTTCGCTGCCCGCCGCGAGGCGATGCACGCCGAGAGCTTGCCCTCAACGCTGATCAACGATTGGCGCGACGGGCGCGTCAAGCAGGCACTGATCGCGCGGACGCTGGCCTTGCGGTCCGAATACCCGCAATTGTTCCGCCAGGGCAGCTACCAGCCGTTGACGGTACAGGGGCAGCACGCCGAGCGCGTATTGGCTTTCATGCGCGAGCACCAGCAACAGCGCGCAATCGTCGTGGTGCCGATTCACGCGGCGCGCTTGCTGGAAAACAGTGCCCTGCCCCAGGTCGCTGCATCGGACTGGGGCGACACGCGCATCTCGCTACCGTTTGCCGCCGAAGGAGTAAAACTGAAGGGACTTTTTGCAAGCGCAACAGTCACACCCCAAAGGGAGCTGATGGTCAGCGCCGCGCTGGGGGATTTCCCGGTCAATGTCTTTATTGAACCTTGAGTCAAGTCAGGAGCACTGCGATGAGTACCGACGATAAACGCATACGCGAATTTGCCTATCAGATCTGGGAATCGGAGGGTAAGCCTGCCGGGCAGGAAAAACGCCACTGGGAAATGGCGCGCAAACTGGCCGAGGCCGAAGCCTTGGCGCCGAGCAAACCGCCTAAAGCGGCAAGCAAGTCCGCGGCCAGCAAGACCGACGGCACCAAGCCGGCGACCGCCAAGAGCACTGCGGCCAAGCCTGCCACCAAGAGCACCACGCCCAAGGCCAAGCCCGCGGCCAAGCCTTCGGCGGCCACCGCCGCAGTGGTCCCGCCCGCCGACAAGGCCAGCGCCAAAAAGCCACGCGCGCCGCGCAAGCCTCCGGCCGTCTGACCCCGCGGACTCATCGTTCTCAAGCGAGTGCTTCTTTTAGCGAAGAGGCCTGCTTGTGGCGTGGGGATTTTTCCTCTCGCCACAAGCGCAAGGCACGCAGCCTTGCGTGCAGCGCACCACCGTATCTGTCTTTTGCAGGAGCAACTATGACCCGTCCGAAAAAAACCACGCCGCCGCCCGTTATCGAGGCATCGCGGATTCGTGAAGGGCTGCCGTTTCCGCTCGGCGCGACCTGGGATGGCCTGGGGGTCAATTTCGCGTTGTTCTCAGCCAACGCCACCAAGGTCGAACTGTGTATCTTCGACGACACCGGCGAAGTCGAACTCGAGCGCATCGAACTGCCCGAATACACTGATGAGATCTACCACGGCTATCTGCCGGACGCCCATCCAGGGCTGATCTACGGCTACCGCGTCTACGGCCCGTACGACCCGGAAAACGGCCACCGTTTCAACCCCAACAAATTACTGATCGATCCCTACGCCAAGCAGTTGGTGGGTGAGTTGAAATGGTCGGAGGCCTTGTTCGGCTACACCATTGGCCATCCCGATGGCGACCTCAGCTTCGATGAGCGCGACAGCGCGCCGTTCGTGCCCAAGTCCAAGGTCATCGACCCGGCTCACACCTGGGGCCGTGATCATCGGGTCAGCGTGCCATGGGACAAGACCATTCTGTATGAAACCCACGTGCGCGGCATCTCCATGCGTCATCCCTCGGTGCCCGAGAACCTGCGGGGCACGTTCGCCGGCCTGATGGTCGATGATGTCCTGGAACACATCCGCAAGCTGGGCGTGTCGTCGGTGGAATTGTTGCCCATCCACGCATTCGTCAACGACCAGCACCTGCTGCACAAAGGCATGACCAACTACTGGGGCTACAACAGCATCGCCTTCTTTGCCCCGGACCCGCGCTACCTGGCCAGCGGCAAGATCGCCGAATTCAAGGAAATGGTCGCGCATATGCACGAGGCCAACCTGGAAGTCATCCTCGACGTGGTCTACAACCACACCGCCGAGGGCAACGAACAAGGCCCGACCCTGTCCATGCGTGGCATCGACAACGCCTCGTATTACCGGCTGATGCCCGACGACAAACGCTACTACATCAACGATTCGGGCACCGGCAACACCTTGGACCTGAGTCACCCCTGCGTCTTGCAAATGGTCACCGATTCCTTGCGCTACTGGGCCACCGAAATGCACGTGGACGGTTTCCGTTTCGACCTGGCGACCATTCTGGGCCGCTATCACGACGGCTTCGATGAGCGCCACAGTTTCCTCGTTGCCTGTCGCCAGGATCCGGTGCTGCGCCAGGTAAAAATGATCGCCGAACCCTGGGACTGCGGTCCTGGTGGCTATCAGGTCGGACGCTTTCCACCTGGCTGGGTCGAATGGAACGACAAGTTTCGCGACACCGTGCGCGCCTTCTGGAAAGGCGACGATGGCCAACTGGCCGACTTCGCCAGCCGCATGACCGCGTCGGGCGAGATGTTCAACCAACGTGGCCGACGTCCGTACGCCTCGGTGAACTTCGTCACTGCCCACGACGGCTTCACCTTGCACGACTTGGTGTCTTACAACGACAAGCACAACGAAGCCAACGACGAGAACAACCAGGACGGCAGCAACAACAACCTGTCCTGGAACCACGGCGTCGAAGGCCCGACGGATGATCCCGAGATCAACGCGCTGCGCCACCGGCAGATGCGCAATTTCTTCGCCACGCTGTTGCTGGCCCAAGGCACACCCATGATCGTCGCTGGCGATGAGTTCGCGCGTACCCAGCACGGCAACAACAATGCCTATTGCCAGGACAGCGAGATCGGCTGGGTCAATTGGGACCTGAGCGCGGATGGCGAGGCGTTGCTCAAATTCGTCAGGCGCCTGATAAAGCTGCGCATGTCCTATCCGATCCTGCGACGCGGACGGTTCCTGGTGGGCAATTACAACGAGGACATCGGCGTCAAGGACGTCACCTGGCTGGCCCCGGACGGCAGCGAGATGACCGTCGAGCAATGGCAGGACAGCCACGGTCGTTGCCTGGGCATGCTGATGGACGGCCGCGCCCAGGAGACCGGCATCCGTCGCAAGGGTGGCGACGCAACGCTGCTGTTGGTGGTCAACGCCCACCACGACATCGTCAACTTCAGCTTGCCGGAAGTGCCCGAAGGCAGCTTCTGGACGTGCATGGTCGACACCAACCAGCCGGCTGTGCGCGGCCAGGAGCGTTTCGACTTCGATTCCGAATACTCCGTAACCGGGCGCTCGCTGCTGCTGTTCGAGCTTCAACGCGAAGAAGAGGAATAAGGCACGTCCAGGACCGGGTAGCGCAAGGACGCGCGCCCTGCCCGCATCAACTCGAACAAAAAAAACCGGTTCAGATACACATTCTGCCGCGACGAATCCGCCGGCATGGTCAATACTTCGCCTGCGGTCGATTCCAGGACTCGGAACATCGCGAATCACAGTCAGGCCCCAAGGGGGCGGCATTGGGCGGTTGGCCCGATGCGTGACTGAACGATTGGACAAGACAAGGACGTAGCTCATGAAACCCGCCTCTCGCTTGCAAGGCCGACATCATTCGCAAATCTGGAACAGCGCTCCGCAACTGGCCGACATTCCGATCATCAGCACCCAGACACTCATTCCCGCAGGCGCCCGCGCGGTCATCCTTGCCCCGCACCCTGGCGACGAGGTGGGCGCTTGTGGCGGGTTGCTCCAGCTCTTGAGCAACCTGGACCAACCGATGTTATTGATCTCGGTTACCGACGGTAGCCTCAGCCACCCGGGCTCGCCGTTGTGGTCCGATGAGCGACTGCGCACGTTCCGCCCGCATCCCCAGGAAAGCGTCGACGCCTTGCATCGCCTGGGCGTGCCTTCCCATGGCCTGCAATGGGTACGCGGGGGTTTTCCGGAAAAGGGCCTTGCCGAACATGAAGCCCAACTGACCGCCTTCATAGGCCATTACCTCAAGCCTGGCGACGTGGTGTTCAGCACCTGGCGCCTGGACGGCGACAGCGACCACGACACAGTCGGCCGGGCCGGGGCCCTGGCCGCCGAAACCGTCGGCGCGGCGTTCAATGAATTGCCGGTGTGGGCCTGGCATTGGCCGGTTCGTGAACAAAACCGGATCCCCTGGCATCGGGCGCGTAAATTGCGCCTGGACGTCTGGACCACGGCCCGTAAGCGCCACGCCATGCACGCCTATGCCAGCCAGCTCAGCAGCGAACCGACCACCGGCATCTCACCGCTGGTGCCGCGGGTGATCCTTGATCGCATGGGCATGCCGTACGAAATCGTGTTTATCTGATCGCCAGTTCCTGTGGGAGCTCGCTCCCACATCGTTTCATGCGGCCTTGAAGCGTCTTATGAACCAACAATTTCGGAACTGCCTCGGCCGTCGTCAGTCGCATGAACAGAGACGTCTGATTCAGGAGTGAACGTGACTCGCGATTCTCACTGGCAGGCCGAAGAACCCGTGCCGCAGGACACACCCGCGGCGATTCATCGACTGCGTGTCCTCACGGTCAATACTCATAAGGGCTTCACCGCCCTCAACCGTCGTTTCATCTTGCCGGAGCTGCGCGAAGCGGTACGCGCCACGGGTGCCGACCTGGTTTTCCTCCAGGAAGTGCTTGGCGAACATGATCGACATGCCATGCGCTACGACAACTGGCCCCAGACCTCACAATATGAGTTCCTCGCCGACAGCATGTGGAGCGACTTCGCCTACGGCCGGAATGCCGTGTACCCCGACGGGCATCATGGCAACGCGCTGCTTTCCAAATACCCGATCCGCCAGTTTCGCAACCTCGACGTGTCGATTACAGGCCCTGAACGGCGCGGACTGCTGCATTGCGTGCTGGACGTACCGGGCCATGCCGAAGTCCATGGGATCTGCGTCCACCTGAGCCTGTTGGAGAGCCATCGCCAATTGCAACTCAAGCTGCTCTGCAAGTTGCTCGACTCGCTTCCCGAAGACGCGCCCGTGATCATCGCGGGAGACTTCAACGACTGGCAATTGCGCGGAAACGTCACGCTTGCCCGTCGCCAGTACCTGCACGAAGCCTTCGAACACCATCACGGGCGTCCTGCCCGGACCTACCCTGCCCGCTTCCCGCTGCTGCGCCTGGACCGGATTTACCTGCGCAACGCCACCAGCCATGCCCCGCAGATCCTCGGCAACAAGCCCTGGACACATTTGAGCGATCACTTGCCGCTGGCGGTGGAAGTGCATCTCTGACCCCTGGCCTGGCCGGGCCGACCTGTAAGATCTGACAGTAGCGACGCCGTTCATTCGTTGTTAGCGTGCTTCCCCATACAGCGAACGTTGCCGGGTCCTGTGTGCCATCTGTCGTGCAACCCATGCTGAAACCGGCATGCCATGGATGCCCATGCAGAGGGATAGCACGTGATTCGGCGCGATCGGCGTTTCAATCAGCTGTTCAATGTCTTGTGGGTAACGGCTCCGTTCCTGCTTCCTGTCCCATCAACGATGGCGGCCTGCGTGTTGTCACCCACGGCAGGCGACGATACTTACGTGTGCGACAGCGGAACCAGCGCAACCGGGCTGACCGATCTGTCGGGCAACAACGGACTGACGGTCTCCGGCAACGGCCTCATCCAGGGCGACGTCGTCTTCGATGCCGGTAACGACCGCATCGAGATCAACTCCGACGGTGTGGTTGACGGTGACGTCGAGCAAGGTTCGGAAGCCGACGAGTTTGAAATGAACGGTGGTCGGATCCTGTCCATCTCCCAAGGCGACGGCCTCGATAACTTCCTGATGACCGGCGGCACCATCGTCGACGCGTTCGAAGATGGCGACATCGCCCGGATGAGCGGCGGCAGTATCGGCCGGGTCGACATGAAGCTCGACGACAATGTCTTCGACATGTCGGGAGGGCAAATCGTTGGCAACCTGGTCACCGGATTTGGCCAGGACACGATTATCCTGTCTGCCGGGAGCATCGGCGGGAATGTCAGCGTCAGCGGTGGCGACGACAGCATTACCGTCAGCGGCGGCACCATTGGCGGTGAAGTCCGTACGAGTACCGGCAATGACAGGTTTGTATGGAGCGGCGGCATCATTCGCTCGGCCATCCTGATGGGCGATGGCAACGACACCGCAGTGCTGAGCAATCTCACCGAAACGGGGCTTGCCCCCACGCCCCGTGTCGAGGGCGGCCTGGGCCAGGACGTTCTGACATTCCAGGGCAGCATGTCGGGCACCGGCGCCCGTTACAATTTATGGGAAACGGTCAAGCTCGCGCAGGGCTCGCGCCTGGATCTGGGCGACACCCTGGTTCTAGGCGACAGCACTACCGGCACGGGGTTGCTTGATATCGACAGCAGCAGCGTACTCACGGCGACTCAAGGCGTTATCGCACCGTTTACCGCAGGCCAGATGACCACCCTCAACAACGCTGGGGTGATTGACCTCTCCGATGGCAACGCCCGCACCGATGACACGCTCACCATACAGGGCAACTATGTCGGTAACGGTGGGCAGTTGCGCCTGCAAACCGCAGTGGGCGCAGACGGCTCCGCCAGTGACAAGCTCGTGGTCGATGGCGGAACACTCACTGGCAATACCACGATAACCGTCACGAACCTGGGCGGCGCAGGCGGCCTGACCACCCAGGACGGGATCGAGCTGGTCCGGGCCCAGGGCGGCGCCATCAGCGACAGCAGCGCCTTCTCTCTGGCGCAATCGGTTTCGGCCGGCGCGTTCGACTATCGCCTGTTCAAGGGCGGCGTGGCCGGCAACGCCGACAACTGGTACCTGCGCTCCACCGTGGTAGCCGGCCCAGTACCGGCGCCCATCCCGACGCTGCCTCCGGTGCCAGGTGCACCGCCCGTCCCGACGCTACCGCCCTTGCCGACTGCGGTGCCCGGGGCGGCGCCCATTCCTCTGTATCGCCCCGAAGTGCCTACCTGGTCGGTATTGCCCCCGGCCGCCGCACAACTGACCTTGATGGCCTTGGGTACGTTTCACGACCGCCAGGGCGACCAGCGCCTGCTCTCGGGAACCGGTGCCTTCGGCGCTGGGTGGGGCCGGGCCTACGGCAAGGACCTCGACCAGACCTGGGCCGGCACGGTGACGCCACGGTTCGATGGCTCCATCAAGGGCTTTCAGGTCGGCCATGACCTCTATGCCGCGCCGACGTCGGGCGAGCAGACCCAGCGAGTCGGTTTTTTTGTCGGCCATACGGAACTGAACGGCGACGTCGACGGCTTCAACCTCGGCTTCAAAGGCCGACGCGCCGGCAAGATCGAACTCGACGGCGACAGCTACGGTTTGTACTGGACCCTGATCGATCCCTCCGGTGGCTACGTCGATGCGGTGGTCATGGGCACCCGCTTGAATGGCGATAGCCGCTCCGAGCGCGGGGTCAAGATCGACAACCGCGGGCATGCCTTGACCCTGTCGGCGGAGGCCGGCTATCCGTTTGCCGTGGCTCGCGACTGGGTCCTCGAGCCCCAGGTCCAGATCATCCATCAGAAGATCAGCCTGGACAGCCAGGACGACGGAATTTCCAAGGTCGATTTCGATTCCGACAGCGCCTGGACCGGCCGCCTCGGCGCGCGGCTCAAGGGCAGCTACCAGGTCAGTGGCTTGCCGTTGGAGCCCTATCTGCGGGCCAATATCTGGCACACCTTTTCCGGCACCGATGCGGTGACATTCGACGACACCCAACGGATCGAGACCGAGCAACGCGCCTCAACAGCGGACCTGGGTGTGGGCGTCATCGTGAGCCTGGCGTCTACGGTCAGTGCCTATGCGGGCGTCGACTACAGCAATAACCTGGACAGCAGCCAGCAACGCAGCATGAAGGGGAATATGGGTGTGCGGATTCAGTGGTGAGGCGAAACGCCGAGGATTTGACGTCCAAAATGGGTCGTTTTTATTTACGTTAAATCATCGAGTTAGAGCTGGATGATTTCACTCTGCCATTTGTCGGCCAATTTCTTGACGTGACCGCTCCGGTCTTCTTGACTACACCGTACTACCCCCCGGAACACAGTCAGGGGCAGGCCTCTGGAACCCGCCGTCGCGGGCCGCCAGAGGTTTGCCTCATCCCATTCGGTCGCCCCTCATTCGGGGTAGGAGAGACGCCCCAAGCGAGAAATGCATGCGATTGCAAGGCAGACCCCCATGAAAACTTCCTCCCGCTCCCAGGAACTCAGAACCACCTTCTGCACCGTCTCCACTTCCCTGTTGCTGTGTTCATCGATGCCGGCGCTGGCAGAGCTGGACGATCCCCTCGCCGCGCCCTGGTATGACCGGACACCTACCGATAACCAAACGGGCAACGACCCCACTTCTGGCAAAAGCCCCGCGCTGTTTACCCTGCGAAATACCAGCGGCCACACCCAACGCGTCGGATTGGTCGGCGGCCAGAACCAGATCATCGCCAACGGCAGCGGGATGTTGATAACGCCGGCCCTCGCCGAGCCCGGCCAGGAAGCGTTGAATCTGCAGGGTCCCAACCTGGGGGCCTACTGGAGCCTGACCGGCCCAGCGGGCTGGCACGTCGACCTGAGTGCGAGCGGCGGTCGGGTCAACGGTTTCAGCCTGGACGAACAGGGCCAGCGCCATGCCACCGAGGGCAGCGCCGTCACCCTGTCGGTCGAAGGCGGCTTTCCCATCGGCATCAGCGAAAACTGGGTGGTCGAACCCCAGGCGCAATTGATCAACCAACGCATCACCCTTGATACGCCGAACGGGGAAAATGGCGACAGCAGCGAGCTGAGTACCTGGAGCGGTCGAGTCGGCGCCCGGCTCAAGGGGACCTACCAGGTCAATGGCCTGGGCGTCGAACCCTACGTGCGCACGAACCTGTGGCACACGGTCCAGAGTGCCGACACCCTCACGCTGGACAAAGTCGACAAGATCAGCAGCAGCCGTAAATCGTCGACCGTTGAGGTGGGCCTGGGCCTGGTTGCCCGGGTAACCCCGGTGGTCAGCCTGTACGTCAGCGCCGACTACAGCAGTGACGTCGACGATAACGACCTCAACGGCGTCATCGCCAGCCTGGGCGTACGGATGCGTTGGTAAACGCCGGCATCACAAACCGCCGTGGCAAGGGCGCAGGCAGGACAGCCGCACAGCCCTTGCCACTTCGAAATCACCTCCATTAAGGCGTATAACGCTAAGAGCGCTGCAGACTGTCAGCCCATGGCTCATTTCATTGATGGAGTAACGATATGACCACAGCCAACCTGTTTTCCGATTTATTCCCCAGCGCCGCTGATATCCCGGAAGCCTACCGTCTCGGTGACCCCGTCGAACAACGGGAATACCTGGTCGATGGCGTCCTGAGAACCTGGCAAGGCCCACTGGCCACCGTGCGCAGCCCGGTTTACCTGGCGGGCCCGAATGGTGATGAACAGGTGATTCTCGGCAGCACGCCGCTGCTGGACGCGGAGACGGCGCTGACCGCGCTCGACGCTGCCGTCCGCGCCTACGATCGCGGTCAGGGCACCTGGCCGACGATGCGCGTCGCCGAACGCATCCGCCACGTCGAAGCCTTCCTGGCGCGCATGCGCGAACAGCGCGAAGCAGTGGTCAAGCTGCTGATGTGGGAAATCGGCAAGAACCTCAAGGACTCCCAGAAGGAATTCGACCGTACCTGCGACTACATCGTCGACACCATCAATGCCCTCAAGGAACTGGACCGCCGGTCCAGCCGCTTCGAGCTGGAACAGGACACCCTGGGCCAGATCCGCCGCGTGCCCCTTGGCGTCGCCCTCTGCATGGGCCCCTACAACTATCCGCTGAACGAAACCTTCACCACCCTGATCCCCGCGCTGATCATGGGCAACACCGTGGTCTTCAAGCCCGCCAAGCTCGGCGTGCTGCTGATACGGCCGTTGCTGGAAGCCTTTCGCGACAGCTTCCCGGCGGGCGTCATCAATGTGATCTACGGCAGCGGCCGGGAAACGGTCAGCGCACTGATGGCCAGCGGCAAGATCGACATATTCGCCTTCATTGGCACCAACAAGGCCGCCAGCGACCTGAAGAAACTCCATCCGCGTCCGCATCGCCTGCGTGCCGCCCTCGGTCTGGATGCCAAGAACCCCGGCCTGGTACTGCGAGAGGTCGATCTGGATAATGCCGTCAGCGAAGCACTGACCGGTTCGCTGTCGTTCAATGGACAACGGTGCACCGCGTTGAAGATCCTGTTTGTCCATGAAGACGTCGCGCCGGCGTTCATCGAGAAGTTCAACGCCAAGCTCGCCGCCCTTAAACCCGGCATGCCTTGGCAAGACGGCGTGGCGCTGACGCCGTTGCCTGAAGCCGGCAAGGTCGATTACTTGCATTCCCTGGTGGCCGATGCCATCGCCAAGGGCGCTGGTGTCATGAACCAGCACGGCGGGGAATCCCGCGCGTCGTTCTTCTATCCGGCGGTGCTCTACCCGGTGAATACCGCCATGCGGGTCTACCATGAAGAACAATTCGGTCCGGTGGTGCCTATCGTGCCGTACCGCGACCTCAATACCGTGGTCGACTATGTGCTGGAATCCGACTTCGGCCAGCAGTTGAGCATCTTCGGCACCAACCCTTCCGAGGTCGGCAAGCTGGTGGACACCTTTGCCAACCAGGTCGGACGCATCAACATCAATGCCCAATGCCAACGCGGCCCCGACACCTTCCCTTTCAATGGCCGGAAAAACTCCGCCGAAGGCACGCTGTCGGTCCACGATGCGCTGCGCACCTTTTCGATCCGCACGCTGGTGGCGACCAAGTTCCAGGAGAACAACAAAGCGCTGATCAGCGACATCATCCGGGAGCGGGATTCGAACTTCCTGACCACCGACTACATCTTCTGACAACGCTTGCCGGTCACGACAGGGCTGGGCGACGCCACTTGATGCCCCAGCCCTGTTGCATCCCGGCAGCGGCCAGCAGGATCGCCGCCACACCCAGCCATTGCAGTGGTTCGAGGCGATGGCCGAAGGCAAACCAGTCGACGAAGATCGCCGCGATCGGATAGATAAAGGACAGCGCGCCGGTCAAGGCCGTCGGCAACCGTTGGATCGCGCTGTACAGCAGCACATACATGACACCGGTGTGGATCATGCCAAGGGTCAGCAGGCTGGCCCACGCCTCGGGTTGCTGGGGCAGCGACGAGAAATTCGCCCACGGCGCCAACAACAATATCCCGGTGCTGACCTGGACCAGCGCGATCAAGTGGGGCGGCGTACCGCTCAGGCGCTTGATGATCAACGCTGCGATGGCGTATAGAAAAGCCGCACCCAACGCCAAGGCGATGCCCGCCAGATAGTCTTCGCCGCCCTGCCCTTGTTCGCCATGGGCGCTGACGATTGCCAACATTCCCAGGAACGAAACCGCCAGCCAGAACAGTTTTTGCGCGGTGATTTTTTCCCCCAGGAACAACGCCCCCAGCCCCACCAACATGAACGGCTGGACATTGTAGACCGCCGTGCCGATCGCGATCGAAGCGCGGGAGTAGGAAGCGAACAACAGCACCCAGTTACCCACGATCGCCACGCCGCTGAGTACCGCCAGCAGGAACGTCGTGCGCGTCAACACACCTGGGCGCAGGAACCCGAGACCGGCGCAAATCAGCAGCAACGTGCCGGCGCCGAATACGCAACGCCAGAACACCACATCCAACACGGGCAGGCCGGCCACCAGCACGAACCAGCCTATGGTTCCGGAAATCAGCATGGCGGCGGTCATTTCGAGCGAACCGCGGCGTAGGGTCTTGTCCATCTTCAGGCTCCTTCAGTAAGTGAGCACAGTATGCCGAGCCGCCGGGTCGCTTCTCCATGGCTTGAAAAAGGCTAGACTGGCTCCTGGCCTTTTTTATCAAGGCCATTTCGGGTAATTGCCTAACGGAGCAAAAAATGACCGACGCCATCGACCAGATCCTTATCAACGCCTTGATGGAAGATTCGCGACGCTCGCTCAAGGCCTTGGCGAACCTCAGCGGCCTGTCGTCCCCCAGCGTTGCCGAACGCCTGCGCCGCCTTGAGGAGCGCGGCGTGCTCAAGGGTTATACCGTCGAGGTCGATCCGAAGTGTTTCGGTTACCAACTCCAGGCCATCGTGCGCATTCGTCCGTTGCCGGGACAATTGCAGGAGGTGGAGCGGCAAATCCAGGCCATCGGTGAGTTCACCGAATGCGACAAGGTGACGGGCGAGGATTGCTTCATCGCGCGGCTGCACGTGCGGTCGATGGAGCAGCTGGATGTGCTGCTGGATAAATTGAACGTGCTTGCCGAGACCAACACGGCCATCGTCAAGAAGACGCCGGTGAAGCGGCGATTGCCGCCGATGGAGTGAACCGAGCGCCACCGTTCATACCTTTGTATAGCCGCGTCACACCCAGGCATACCGCCACTGACCTTATGTAGAAGTGTTCCAACCCGTACCGACGCCTACCATTTCCCGCAGCGAGCCGAAGCTGAGTGCGCCTGATGACTGACTGCATCGGGCCACGCATTTTTGGGTACGTCGCAACACGGTCACGCTGAAACAAACAATTCAACGTATCGATTTCGTCTTCGGGAGCACATCATGAAACAGCACATCTTGATCGTCGGCGCCGGTTTTGGCGGCGTATGGAGCGCACTCAGCGCGGCCCGCCTGCTCGACCAACATGATCGCAATGACATACAGATCAGCGTCCTTGCGCCCCAGGCCGAGTTGCGTATCCGCCCGCGATTCTACGAGCCCGACGTCCACACCATGATGGCGCCTTTGGCCGGGTTGTTCGACTCGGTCGGCGTGAACTTCGTCCAAGGCATGGCCGAGAGCATTGACGTCAACCGCAGGCAAGTTGGCTACCGCGACGCAATCGGCGGCCAAGCCATCCTGGGCTACGATCGGCTGGTATTGGCCGCGGGCAGCAAGCTGATGCGCCCCGACCTGGAAGGCATGCTCGAACACGCATTCGATGTGGATGAGATCGAGCAGGCTTCGCGCCTCGAAGCCCATTTGAAATCCCTTGCAGCCCTGCCTGACAGCCCCGCTCGCAATACCGTGGTAGTGGCAGGCGGCGGTTTTACCGGGATCGAGACTGCCACCGAAATGCCCGCCCGCTTGCGCGCGGCGCTCGGCCATGACGCCAAGATTCGCGTGATTGTGGTCGACCGCGGACCGACGATCGGGGCGGCGCTGGGCGAAGGAATCAGCCCGTCGATCATCGAAGCGTCCGATCACCTGAGCATCGAATGGATCCTCAATGCCTCGGTCGAATCGGTGGATGCCGGCGGCGTCACCTTGTCGGACGGCAAGCGGATCGAGTCCAGGACCGTCATCTGGACCGTCGGTTTCCGCGCCAGCCCCCTGACCGGGCAAATACCCGGCACCCACGATCGCCAGGGCCGCCTGCACGTCGACGGCTACCTGAAGGTGCTCGGGCAGGATGACGTCTACGCCACCGGCGACGTGGCCTATGCCGCCACCGATGACCTGGGTAATTACGCGGCCATGTCCTGCCAGCACGCCATCGCCCTGGGCCGCTACGCAGGCAACAACGTGGCCGCCGACCTGCTTGGTGTCGCGCCGATGACCTACAGTCAGCCCAAATACGTGACGTGCCTTGACCTGGGCGCCTGGGGCGCGGTGTACACCGAAGGGTGGGATCGCCAAGTGAAGTTGGTCGGCCAGGAAGCCAAGGAGCTCAAGCACCAGATCAACTCGGTGTGGATCTATCCGCCCGCCGCCGACCGCGCAACCGCACTGGCGGCGGCTGACCCATCCATCCCGGTGGCCTGATTCACATGCCCACCCCCCGGCCAGTCCCTCCTTCTGTGCCGGTCTTTCCCAGGCGCCTGCCAAGGTTTTTTCGGCGGGCGTTTTTTCTGCTCGCTCGACAAGCCAGCCTGGATATCGCCAATGCCGAGCAAAATCCGTTGCAACGCCCGTCGCCCTGCACGAGTGGCTCACGGTAAGGTACGCAAAATCATCCGGATCGAGGTGTACCGTGGCGTCCTACTCCCTGCGTCAGTTGAAGTATTTCGTCACCACGGTGGAATGTGGCAGCGTCGCCGAAGCCTCCCGCAAGCTGTACATCGCCCAGCCGTCGATTGCCACGGCGGTCAAGGGCCTGGAAGACAGTTTCGGCGTGCAGCTGTTGATCCGTCATCATGCCCAGGGCGTCTCGCTGACCCCGGCCGGTGCGCGGTTCTATCGCAAGGCCCAAGAGCTGTTGCGCATGGCCCGGGAATTCGAGCAGAACGCGTTGGCCGACAATGACGTGGTCAGTGGCCAGATCGACATCGGCTGCTTCGAGACCGTCGCCCCGCTCTACCTGCCACGGCTGATCGCAGGTTTTCGCGAGCGCTTTCCCGGCGTGGAAATCCGCGTTCAGGATGGCGAGCAACAGGAACTGGTCCAGGGCCTGACCGGCGGGCGTTTCGACCTGGCGATCTTCTATGAGCACGATCTCGACAGCACGATCGAGACCGAAGCACTGACAGCGCCGCAACGACCTTACGCATTGCTGCCGGCCGGCCATCGCTTCGCCAATCAAGCGCAGGTATCGCTTCGGGACCTGGCGCTCGAACCGATGATCCTGTTGGACGTACAACCCAGCCGGACGTATTTCGTGAGCATCTTCGAGGAGCTGGGCCTGGCGCCGAACATCGTCTTCAGCTCGCCCTCCATCGAGATGGTACGCGGCATGGTCGGCCAGGGTTTTGGCTTCGCCGTGCTGGTGACCCGTCCGCAATCGACCTGCACCTACGACGGACAGGAGGTGGTGTGTGTCAGCATCGCCGAGGACGTGACCGGCTCGGCGCTGGTGGCTGGTTGGCTCAAGCGCGCGCACCTGACCAAGCCGGCGCAGCTGTTCGTGGATTACTGCAAAGAGCAGTTCACGGAGTGGTTGGCGTAGGCCGGCGAGCCTCATACCTCCGTGGCGAGGGAGCTTGCTCCCTCGCCACAAGAGCAGTTCGAGATCAGCGAGCCGCCCAAGCGTTGAAACGCTGTTCCAACTCCTCGCCGTGGTCGACCCAGAATTCAGCATCCACCGCTTGCGCCTGCGCCAGGTTCGCCTCGGCAGTGGGCAGTTGCTCACGGATGTCGGCAGGCAGCAACGCAAGCGTCTGGCGATGCACCGGTCCGTAGGGGATGTTCTCCGAGAAGACTTTCTGAGTCTGCGGCTGGCTGGCAAAGGCGATGAATTTCTCCGCCAGGGCCTTGTTTGGCGTGCCTTTGACCACCGCCCAATATTCCGGGTCATACAGGCTCTGCGGCCAGACGATGCTCAGCTTCATGCCTTCCTTCTGCGCCGAGGCGATGCGACCGTTGTAGGCAGCACTCATCGCCACGTCCCCGGCCACCAGCCATTGCGCCGGCTGGGCGCCTGCTTCCCACCACTGGATGTTCGGCTTGATCTGGTCCAGTTTGGCAAATGCCCGCGTCACGCCTTCCGGCGTATTCAAGACCTTGTACAGATCCTCAGTCTTGACGCCATCCGCCAGCAAGGCGATTTCCAGGGTGTACTTGGCGCCCTTGCGCAAACCGCGCTTGCCCGGGTACTCGTTGACGTTCCAGAAATCGGCCCAGGACGTGGGCGCCTTGGTCAGTTTGCTCTGGTCATAAGCCAGCACCATCGACCAGACATACGTCGCCACACCGCACTCAGTGAGCGCTCCTGGGACGAAATCCGCAGGTTTGCCTATCGCCGCCGAGTCGAGTCTTTCAAACAAGCCTTCTTCGCAACCGCGCAGCAATTCGGGACTTTCCACTTCGACCACATCCCAACTGGTGTGCCCGGCCGCGACCATCGCCTTGATCTTCGACAGTTCGCCATTGTATTCGCCGGCCACGATGTTTCCCGTACCGCTGGCGTTGAAGGGTTGGAAGTAGGCCTTGTCCTGGGCCAACTTGGTGGCGCCGCCGAATGAGATCACGGTCAGGCTTTGTGGCGCGGCCAGGACGCTGGTGCTCAGCACCGCCAGGGCACACGCAATGTTGCAACGCAAGGATCTGGACATGAATCGGTTCCTCGAAAATGCCGGCTCGCCCGCACGAGTCGGCGGCGGGACTCAAAAGTGACCGTAAACGCGGGCGGCGTGGTCTACAGCGATTGCAAAACTGTTCATCCTGGGTCCCGTCCATCGGGCTCGCCCAGGTGAATGGCGAGGCGATCCATCAACCGGTCACAAGCGGCCATCTGCTCGAGGCTCACGTACTCGTCGGGCTTGTGGCCCTGGTCCATGCTGCCGGGACCGCAAACCACCGTCGGGATGCCGGCCTGATGGAACAGCCCCCCTTCGGTGCCAAACGCCACGGTGCCAAAGGCATCGCTGCCGCAGAGGCGGGCCACCAGGCGCGCAGCTTCGCCGTTTGGGGAGGTCGCCAAACCGGGGTAGGCAGACAACGGCTCGAAACGGATCGCGGTGTCCATGTTCACTGCCCGCATCCTGGGCAGCAGCGCCTGCTCGGCGTAGTCCTGCAATTTTTCCACCACCCCCTGCGGGGCGAAGTCCGGCAAGGCGCGTATTTCAAAGTCGAAGCGGCAATCGGCGGGGACGATGTTCAGCGCCGTGCCGCCCTGGATCACGCCGACCTGCACGGTCGAATACGCAGGATCGAATCGCGGATCGTGGAGCGAAGGTTCGGCCAGCTCCGCGCCGATCTCACCCAAGCGGCCGATCAAGCGTGCCGCCTGCTCGATGGCATTGACCCCATAGGGTGCATAGGCGGAATGGCAAGGTGCGCCCTTGACGTGGCAACGCATCGCCAGCTTGCCCTTGTGGCCCAGCACCGGTTTCAGTTCGGTGGGCTCGCCGATCAAGCACAAAGCCGGTTGCGGAACCCGTTGTGGCAGGACGTCCAGCAGACTGCGAACGCCCAGGCAACCGACTTCTTCGTCATAGGAAAATGCCAGGTGCACTGGGCGCCGTAGCGGGCTGGCGAGGAATGTCGGCACCGCCGCCAGCACCGAAGCCAGGTAGCCTTTCATGTCCGCTGTACCGCGTCCGAACAACTTGCCGTCCCTTTCAGTCAGGCAAAACGGCTCGACCGTCCAGGCCTGCCCGTCCACCGGCACTACGTCGGTGTGCCCCGACAGCACCACGCCGCCCGGCACCGACGGACCGATGCTCGCCAGCAGGTTGGCCTTGGTGCGCTCGGCGTTATAAATGAGCTCGCTGCTCACGCCCAAGCCATGCAGGTAATCGCGAACGAACCCGATCAAGGCCAGGTTCGAATCGCGGCTGACCGTGGCAAAGCCCACCAGTTCGGCGAGCAGGGCGCGGCTGCGCAACTCACTCATCGCCCGGCACTCCATAGCTGGGTGCCTGGGTCGGGTCGAGGGCTCGCGTGAGGTAGTCCTGCAATTGTGGCTGATAGGCGAGCCAGAGTTTTTCCAGTTCGCCGATGGGGTTTTCCTCTGCCCAATCGACCCGCAGATCGACTATCGGCCAGGTCAGGTCATCCACCACCGACAACGCCGCCGAATGCACCGCCCCGGCTTCGCCACCGGCGGCCTGTCCCGCCTGCAATGCGCCCAACAGCCGGGACGCGAGACTGCCCTCACCCTGCTCGAACGCCCCGACCATGGCGGCGATGACGCCATCGCCCGCCAGCAAGTTACCGGCCGCCACGCACTGCTCACCGAGCACCGCGCCGTGGACGCCCAAGGCGTGGCGACCAGTGAAAACCGCCGTGCGCCCCTGGGCATCCACCACCGCCACCTGTCGATACTCGCTATAGCCATTGCGCGCCAGGGCATGGTCCAGTGCCTCCTGCGCAGCCGAACCGGCGGCCAGTTCGTCGAGGATCTGCGGGCCCAGCGCAGGCAAGGTGATGTTCTGGCTCGACACCGCGCCAACCCCGGCCCGCAGCCAGGGGCAACGGGCACCGACGGCAATGCTCGATGAACTGATGGCGATGCCCAACTGGCCGGTTTCGGCGCAGCGTCCGACGATGGAAAACGTCATGTCGTTGCTCCTTATTCGGGGATGACCGCGATCACATCGATTTCCATCAGCCACTGCGGCTGCCCCAGGGCGCTGACCACCAGCCCAGTGGAAATCGGGAACACGCCCTTGAGCCATTTGCCGACCTCCTGATACACCGGCTCGCGATAGCGCGGGTCGATCAGGTAGGTGGTGGTCTTGACGATGTGGCTCAGGTCGCTGCCGGCTTCTTCCAGCAGTTGCTTGACGTTGCGCATGGCCTGCTCGGCCTGGGCCCGCGGGTCGCCGAGGCCAACCAATTGGCCGTTGAAATCAGTACCTACCTGTCCACGGACGTACACGGTATTGCCCGCACGCACGGCCTGGCACAGGTCGTTGTCCAAGGTCTGGTTCGGGTAGGTGTCCTTGGTATTGAACATGCGGATGCGAGTGTGAGTAGGCATCAACGAACTCCCGTCAGGCTGGTTTTCAAAGGTTGCGAAACGCGTTGGGATGCATCGCGGTAGTCGAGGTACGTGCGCTGTTTGACGATGTGGTCGGTGATATGCCGGGCGTCGTGCCATACGCCCCAGATGAATGCCGAGCCGCGCCGCGACAGCCACGGCAGGCCGACGAAATAGAGGCCGGGCTCGCTGCCGACGCCACGCTGATGCCGCGGTTTGCCGTCGGCCTTGAACGCATCGACGTTCAGCCAGCTGTAGTCCACCGAATATCCGGTGGCCCAGATGATCGTCGTGACGCCCGCCTCGACCAGGTCCAGTTCGAGGATCGGATGGGTCATGCACTTGGGGTCGGGCAACAACCGACGCGCTTCGGGTTCGGGCGGCAGGTCCAGGCCATTGCGCTCGATATAGGCATCGGCCGCGTCGAGCAAGGCCAAGTAGTTTTCATCGCCACGGGCAATGTTCTCGGCAAGGTTGGCTTCGAAACTCACCACGCTGCCATGGAACGCCCGGGTCAGGCCCACCAGGGTGATACCCTCATGAGCCAGCCGACGAAAGTCCACCGTGTGGCCGCCCCGGGCGCCACTGACGGCGATGGTCACGTGTTCTTTGCCGGGCTTGACCGCTTCGGCGTCCCACTCGCCCAACACCCCCAGCCACCAGCAGAAATCCCGATTGCGATAGGCACGCGGCGGACGATCATGGGCGCCGACAGAAAGGTAGACCTGCTTGCCGGCGCGCTGCAATTCATCGGCGATCTGCACCCCCGACGACCCAGCCCCCACCACCAACACGGCGCCTTCGGCCAACTGCTCGGGGTTACGGTATTGCGCCGAATGAATCTGGCTGACCGTAGCCATCTCAGGCGCGATAGGCGGGATGACGGGGCGCTGGAAGGGGCCGGTGGCCACCACCACGTTCGTGGCTTCGATCAGGCCGTCCGATGTCTCGACGCGGAAGCCCGGGCGACCGACATTGCGCTCGACTTTGCGCACCTCCACCCCGGTGCGGATCGGCGCATTGAATTTGCGGGCATAGGCTTCGAAGTACTCGGCCACCTGATCCTTGGAGGCAAAGGCATCGGGATCCAGGCCGGCGAATTCGAGCCCGGGAAAGCGGTCGTGCCAGGCCGGGCCATTGGCGACCAGCGAGTCCCAGCGCGCCGTACGCCAGGCCTCGGCGATGCGATTGCGCTCCACCACCAGATGCGGCACGCCTTGGCGGCTCAAATGTTCACTCATGGCGACACCGGCCTGGCCGGCGCCTATTACAAGCGTATCGATGCGTAGGGTTTCAACGGGCATGTCTGGGCACTTCCGGCAGTGGTTTTGGCTCAGGTCGGCGCGGTGCCGCCTCGGGGTTCGGTTTCTTGTTGTTCTGCGATTTCAGCTATCGAAATGAGCTGTCGAGGCGATTGTGTTGGCAGGCGGAAATTTGCGAAACGAGGGTTTTTGTTGTGGCTGGGAAGGAAAAAACTGCTCGGCAGGCGTTGCGCCAACCGAGGGCAATCGAAGGTCAAAACGTGTCGAAAAGGTGCATTCAGCTTGGCCGCGCCGGAAACGCCTTGAGCTCGAGTTTCTCCATCACCAGCGCGATGAACGCCGAAACCGCCAGCGGCAACTGCCGTCGGCTTGGGTAGAGCACGTTCAGGCCGAAGCCGTTGCGTTGGTACTGCGGCAGTACCCGCACCAGTCGGCCGGCTTCCAGGTCCATGGCGCTCAACGCCGACGGCAGCACGGCGATGCCCAGGCCTGCCACCGCCGCCTTGCGCAATGCCTGGGCGGTGTTGGCGTTGAAACGGCTGGGTATCTGCACGACCGCTTCCTGGCCGTCCGGACCAATGAGTTGCCAGTGGCTCAGTCCACTGGGATGGGGAAAATTCACGCTGTGGTGCCGAGCCAGGTCGTCCAGCGACTTCGGCATGCCCCGCGCAGCAATGTACGCCGGGCTGGCGACCATGCCGTCGCTGGCGTTGCTCAGCAGTTGCCGACCGACGTATCCCGAGTCCTGCAACACACCGCCTCGGAAGGCAACGTCGATGCGGTCGGCAATCAGGTCGACACGGGCATCGCTGAGCACGAAATCGAGTTGCACACGCGGGTGCGCGGCGAGGAAGTCGGCAATCCATTCCATCGGGAAGAAGTCGAAGAAATCCGCCATCGCGGCGATCCGCACCAGGCCGGCAGGTTCGTCACTGCCGTGCATCAGCGCCTGGCCCGCGTCGATCAAACCATCCACTGCGCCCACGCAACGCTCATAGAACCCCTCGCCCACATGGGTCAACGTGAGCTTGCGCGTCGACCGTTGCAGCAACCGCGTCCCCAACTGCGCTTCCAGCTGCTGGACGCGCCGGCTGACGGTGTTCGAAGGCATGCCCAGCCGCCTGGCCGCTTCGGCAAAACTGCCGCTGCGTACCACCTGGACAAACAGCGCCACGTCGTTCAAGTCCAGCATAGCGTCGGGATTCCTGCGTTTTCTGGATGAGTTCAATCCGATTGTATCGGCTAATCAAACGATTGGAAGGCGCTTACGCTTCTTCCATCGAAGCCCCCGTGCTCCTGAAACCAGAGGCCCTTCCCATGAACAGCATTGTCGCGGCACCACCGCGCGCCATCGTCCACCGCACCACCGGCAGCAGCCATGGCCCCATCACCCGACTCATGAGCCCCGGCGACCTCGGCCAACTGTGCAAACCCTTCGTGTTCCTGGATCTGTTCGAGTTCAACGCCAAGGGCATGCCGCGCGGCTTCGGCATGCACCCGCATTCCGGGATCGCGACGCTGACCTACATGATCGAGGGCGAAGTGGTCTACGAAGACACCACCGGCAAATCCGGCACGCTACCGAGTGGCGGCATGGAGTGGATGCAGGCCGGCAATGGCGTGTGGCATGACGCCCGGCCTGTCGGAGGCTCGCCGATCCGTGGCTTCCAACTCTGGGTGGCGTTGCCGCCCGGCCAGGAAAACGCCCCGGCGCACAGCGCCTACCTCGCGCCCTCCGACATCCCACGGCAAGGTCCGGCGCTGGTCATGCTCGGCGAATACGGCGCCGCTCGCAGCAGCATTGCCGCACCGCCCGGCATGAACTACCTGGCGGTGCAGCTCAAGGACAAGGAGCGCTGGCGCTACACGCCGCCGGCCGGACACGACGTTGCGTGGCTGGCCGTCAACAGCGGCAGCCTCGACGCAGGCGAAAGGGTCAGTGCCGGGGAGATGGTGATTTTCCAGGAATCCGCCGCGGCCATCGACATCGTTGCCCAGGGCGCGACCTCCTTCGTGCTCGGTTCGGCAGTCAAGCATCCCCACGACCTGGTGACGGGCTACTACTCGGTCCACACCAGCGAGGCCGCGCTGGAACAGGGCGAAGCGGAAATCCGCCGCATTGGCGTCCAGTTGAAACAGCAAGGGCGGTTGGCCTAGCCATCCCTCGATATCCCATTCCATCCCTGATTAATCAAAGGTGCCTCATGAGCCACATCGGTCTTGATCTTCTGCTGTCCCACGTCCAGGTTGGCAACCTGTCCTTGAAAAACCGCATGGTCATGGCGCCCATGACCCGCAGCCGCGCCGGTGACGGCGATGTCGCGACGCCCCTCATGGCCGAGTACTACAGCCAGCGGGCCAGCGCCGGCCTTATCGTCACCGAGGGCTCGCAGGTTTCGGCCCAAGGCAAGGGCTATCTGCGCACCCCCGGGATTTTCACTGCACAGCAGATCGCCGGCTGGAAGCAGGTGACCGAAGCCGTTCACGCCCAGGGCGGGCAGATTTATTTGCAGCTCTGGCATGTGGGCCGGTTGTCCCACTCCCTGGTCCAGGCTGACGGTGCCCTGCCCGTGGCCCCTTCGGCAATCAAGGCCGACGGTGAAATCTACACCGCCGAGGGCCTCAAGCCCTATGAACTGCCACGGGCGTTGGCGCTGGATGAAATCCCCGGAGTGATCGACGATTTCCGCCAGGCCGCCGTCAACGCCAAGCTCGCCGGTTTCGACGGCGTGGAAATCCATGGTGCCAACGGTTACTTGATCGACCAGTTCCTGCGTGACGGCACCAACCAGCGCACCGACGCCTACGGCGGCTCGATCGAAAACCGCGCACGCTTCCTCAAGGAGGTGGTCGAGTCGGTGATCGAGGTCTTTGGCGCCAGCCGCGTTGGCGTCCGCCTGTCGCCGATTTTCAGTTACTTCTCGATGAGCGACAGCCATCCCCAGGCAACTTTCGACTACACCGCCCGGATGCTCAGCCGTTATGGCTTGGCGTACTTGCACATCGTGGAGCTGGGCGAAGGCTCGTTCGATTTCCTCGAACTCAAGCGACGCTTTGGCGGGCCCTACATCGCCAACGGCGGCTACAGCGCTGAGCGGGCTGGCACGGCCATCAGTCAGCGCACGGCAGACCTGGTGGCATTCGGCACGCCGTTCCTGGCGAACCCGGACCTGGTGGAGCGATTCCGATTGGGTGAAGCGTTGAACGCGGCCGATCCAGCCACGTTCTATCAGGGCGAGGAGCGCGGCTATACGGATTACCCAACCCTGTCGGCACGTTAAGCCGGTACACAGCGCGGCGCAGCCCCAGCTCGCCTCGCTGAATTGTACAAAATCGTAAAAAACTTATACAAAACTCTTTATCTCGTACAACTCATGCCGTACGCTCCGAAAACTTGTACAGAAACCTGATTACGTACAATTTTCGGAGCCCGACATGTCTGCCTTTCTCAAAGGTTTCGCTCATGCCTTCGCCGAGCTGGATGCCAGTCGCCTGGCTGAGCTCGACAAGCTCTACAGCGCCGACATCCTCTTCCAGGACCCGCTGCATCGGGTCGATGGGCTACCGGCCCTGCGCGATTATTTCGCCCAGCTCTACGCCAACGCCAGCGATCTGCACTACGCCTTCCACGGCTACGATGAAACCGGCCCCGGTGAAGGCTACCTGCGCTGGACGCTACGCTTTCGTCACCCACGCCTGAACGGCGGTGAGCCGATCCAATTGCCTGGTTGCAGCTACTTGCGCTGGACCGATCGGGTCTACCTGCATCGGGACTTCTTCGACGCGGGCGCCCTGCTCTACGAGCACTTGCCGCTGTTCGGACCGCTCATACGCTGGCTCAAGCGGAGGCTGGCATGAGCCGCATCTGGCTGACCGGTGCCAGCAGCGGCATCGGCGCCGAACTGGCTGCGTTGCTGCTTGAGCAAGGTCATCGCCTGGCATTGAGCGCACGCCAGGTCGACCCACTGCGGGCATTGGCCGAGCGCTATCCCGATCAAGTGCTGGTGCTGCCGGGCGACCTCAGCAATCGCGCACAGGTGGCCGGGATCGCCCAGCGTATCGACGACGAATGGGGCGCCCTCGATCAGGTGATTCTCAATGCCGGCACTTGCGAATACCTGGAACCGGGGCACTTCGACACGCGCCTGGTGGAACGAGTCCTCAATATCAATCTGCTGGGCACCTGCCATTGTCTGGAAGCTGCGCTGCCCTTGTTGCGCCGAGGCCAAGCCCCGCATCTGGTGGCGGTGTGCAGCGCCGTGACGTGGCTGGCCCTGCCTAGGGCCGGGGCCTACGGCGCGTCGAAGGCTGCGTTGCGTTACCTGCTCGAATCGTTGCGCATCGACCTGGCCGCCGAGGGCATCGACGTCACCCTGATCAGCCCCGGTTTTGTCGATACGCCGCTGACACGGCGCAATGACTTCCCCATGCCGCAGATCTGGCCGGCACAACGGGCGGCGCAGTTCATCGCTCGCCGTTTGCCGGCGCGGCCGCTGGATATCGCGTTCCCTGGTCTTTTCATCTTTGTCATGAGACTCCTCGGGCGCCTTCCCGCTCGCTGGCGCCTGGCGCTCGGTCGACGCCTGTCACGCGACTCCTCAGAGGCTTGAAACATGCGTATCGCAATCATTGGCAGCGGCATCTCGGGACTGACCTGCGCCTACCTGTTGTCCCGCCAGCATCAGGTGACCCTGTTCGAAGCCGACGGCAGGATCGGCGGCCATACCCATACCGTGGATGTCGATTGGCAGGGCCGGCGCTACGGCGTGGACACCGGTTTCATCGTGTACAACGACTGGACCTACCCGAACTTCATTCGCCTGTTGGATCAGCTGGGCGTGGCCTCGCGCCCGACGGAAATGAGTTTTTCGGTGCACGACCCGGTGTCCGGCCAGGAATACAAAGGCCACACCCTGGGCAGCCTGTTCGCCCGCCGGCGCAACCTTTTATCGCCAGGTTTCTGGGGGATGCTGCGGGACATTCTCAGGTTCAATCGCGAAGCGACCGCCGACTTGCAGGCGCAACGCATCGATGCCACGACCCGGCTGGGTGATTACCTGCGCGAGCGGCGCTACGGCCAACGCTTCATCGACCATTACATCGTGCCGATGGGCTCGGCGATCTGGTCGATGTCACCCGCAGGGATGCTGGAATTCCCCCTGCAGTTCTTTGTGCGGTTCTGCCATAACCATGGCCTGTTGTCGGTCAACCAGCGTCCGCAATGGCGAGTGCTCGAAGGCGGTTCTCGCGCCTACATCGAGCCGCTGTGCGCACGCTTTCGCCAACGCATTCATCTTGATTGCCCGGTGCAGCGGGTCAGCCGGGACACCGACGGGGTGACCGTACACAGCCATCGTGGCCCGGAGCGATTCGACAAGGTGGTATTCGCCTGTCACAGCGACCAGGCCCTGGCCCTGCTCGACACGCCAAGCGTCGATGAAGAGCAAGTGCTCGGCGCCTTGGCCTACGCCCACAACGAGGTGCTGCTGCACACCGACACCCGCTTGTTGCCGCAACGCCAAAAAGCCTGGGCGAGCTGGAACTATCGGCTTGGCGGCCCGCCGCAGGCACCTGCCGCGCTGACCTACAACATGAACATCCTCCAGGGGTTCGATGCACCGGTGACGTTCTGCGTGAGCCTGAACCAAAGCGAGTCGGTGGACCCGGCCAAAGTCCTCGCTCGCTTCGACTACGCCCACCCGCAATACAGCCTCGCCGGGATTGCCGCCCAGGCTCGGCAAAATGACCTGCAAGGACAGCAGCACAGCTATTTCTGCGGCGCGTATTGGGCCAACGGTTTCCATGAAGATGGCGTGGTCAGCGCGCTCACCGTGGCGGAGCATTTCGGAGAAGCGCTTTGAACAGCAGCGTGTGCCATGGCTGGATCGATCATCGACGCCATACGCCGCGCGTCCACGGGTTCCGGTATCCGATCGGTATGCTCTACCTGGACCTCGCCGAGCAGGCGCAGATGCTGGGCCTGTCACGCTTGCTGCGGCCATGGCGCCTGGCGCCGCTGTGCTGGCGTGAGCGTGACTACCTGCCGGCCCTCACCCACGCGGGCATCCCGCTGATGCAAGCGGTGCGGGAGATCGTCGGGCAGGCACTGGGCTGCGCTCCTCAAGGCGCAATCCACCTGCTGACCCAGCCGCGCAGTTGGGGCCTGTCCTTCAATCCGGTGAGTTTCTATTTCTGCCACGAAACCGACGGGCGCCTGGCGGCGATTCTCTGTGAAGTGCGCAACACGCCCTGGCGTGAGCGCCACCATTACGTGCTGCCAGTAACCCCCGGCGAGCCGCACCTGTTCCAGGTCGCCAAGTCGTTCCATGTCTCGCCGTTCCTGCCACCGGACATGGACTACCGCATGCGCTTTCTCATCCAGGATTCGCACATCCGTGTGCGCATGGAGAACTGGCGCGCCGGCCACAAGGTGTTCGATGCGGACCTTTCACTGCAGCGTCGTCCCCTCGACGCGCCGGCACTGCGTCGCCATGTGCTGGCATTTCCATGGATGAGCTTGCGCACCGTGAGCGCCATCTATTGGCAGGCCCTGCGCCTGCTCTTCAAACGCACGCCCCTGCACGATCATCAAGCCAGCGATGGCGACCTGACTGTCGGCGAAACCGCCCATAAGGATCCAGACCATGTCCGAACCCACCCTGAGCGTCACTAAGGCCACCACGGGCTGTCCGTTGAGCGGTGGCCTGTTCAAACAGGCCGTGCTCGCGCAATTGCGCCGACTGCGTCACGGTCACCTGCGCCTGGTGCTCGATGGCGAGCCGTTGAGCTTTGGCGACGTGGCCAGCCCCCTGGTGGCCGAGGTCGAGATACTGGACGGCGCAGTCTGGGGCATGGTCGCCGGCAATGGTTCGATCGGTGCCGGCGAGGCTTACATCCACGGCTACTGGCGCAGCAATGACCTTACCGCCGTCACTCGTCTGTTCGTCGCCAACCTGACAGTGCTCGACGCAATGGACAGCGGCCTGGCTCGCCTGGGCCGGCCATTGCTGCGCGGTCTGCACTGGTTCAATCGCAACAGCCGCAAGGGCTCGCGGCGCAACATCATGGCCCATTACGACTTGGGCAATGAGCTGTTCGAACGCTTGCTCGACCCGACGATGATGTATTCGGCGGCCATGTTCGAACACCCCGAACAAAGCCTCGAAGATGCCCAGGTCAACAAGCTCGAACGCATCTGCCAGAAGCTCGACTTGCGACCCGGCGACCACCTGCTGGAGATCGGCACCGGTTGGGGCAGCCTGGCCATCCATGCCGCCACCCATTACGGCTGCAAAGTCACCACCACGACGCTTTCCCAAGAGCAGTTCGCGCACACGTGCCGGCGTGTCGAGGCGTTGGGCCTGGGACAACGCATCGAGGTGCTGTGCCAGGATTACCGCGACCTGCAGGGACGCTTCGATAAACTGGTATCCATCGAGATGATCGAAGCGGTCGGCCATCGCTACCTGCCCGAGTATTTCCGCCGCTGCGCCGCGCTGCTCAAGGACGACGGCCTGATGCTGATCCAGGCCATCACCATCCGCGACCAGCGTTACGATCAGGCCCGGCGTTCGGTGGATTTCATCCAGCGCCACATCTTTCCCGGTGGGGCGCTGCCATCACTGTCGATGCTGCTCAAGACCGCCAGTGTCCAGACGCCACTTAACTTGCTGCACCTGGAAGATTTCGGCGCGCACTACGCCCGCACGCTGCGCCACTGGCACGACAACTTCCGGCAGTCGCGCCAGGCCCTGCTGGAGTTGGGTTATGACGAGACGTTCCAACGCCTTTGGGAATTTTACTTGTGCTACTGCGAGGGCGGATTCCAAGAGCGTGCCATTGGCGTCGCGCAACTGCTGTTCGCCGCACCCGAAGCCCGCCCTGCTCCGTTGCTGGAGCAACGTCAAACATGATCAGTCGCACCGCGCTGATCGCCAATGCGCTCTGGCTGCAATTGGGCTGGTGGGCGTGTGTGCTCGGCGCGCACCAGCCGGCATGGCTCGCAGCCGTGGTGGTCGGGTTGCTGGTCCACCTGCTCTGGTGCCCCGACCCGAAGGCCGAGCGCCTGGCGGTGCTGCGTGTCGGGGCGAGCGGCATGTTGTTGGATTGGAGCCTTGGCGTCCTGGGCCTGTTCGACTTCGGTGAAACCCCGCTGCCGCTGTGGCTGGCGCTGCTTTGGCTGGTTTTCGCCAGCGGGCTGCGCCACAGCCTGGCATGGGCAGGAAAAAAACTTTGGCTCGGCGCGCTCGCGGGCGCGGTCGGCGGTCCGCTCGCCTATTGCGCTGGCGCCCCACTGGCAGGTGTTTCATTGCCGCTGGGGACGCTCGGCACCGCGCTGGTGCTGGCGCCGCTATGGGCGATAGGGCTGCCGCTGGCGGTGCGCCTGGCCGACGCCCACTGAATCAAGCATCGCCCTGTCTACCAAGGCTCATCGAGGAAAAGCGGCAGGCGCAACGGCTCGATCGCCCCTTCACGCTGACCGCACATCTCGTCGTGGACAACTTGTTGAACCAGCGTGCATGGCAAGCGCGGCACATCACGCAACAGCTCCCGAAGATGCGTCGTGGAGCGTACTCGAAACGAGCGTCCCGACTCGTCAAGCAATGTGCGCACCTCCCGGTCCAATCGGACTTGCAGCAGGTAGATGCCGCCTTCCAGCGACAGTAATTCCAACTCGACTATCCGCCCTTCGACCGCCAGTTGAAGCAACTCCTTCAACGTCATGGCAGGTCCCCTGCCTGGCGGCGGAAGAACAGCGTCACTTGTCCCAATTCGATGCCGGCCTTGCTCATGCTGGAGCGGTTGATCAGCGTGTCCTCGTCCATCAGGTACATCCAGTCGTCAAACGTCACCTCGTACGTGGAATCGTCCACCTGCAGGTTCAATCGATAGCGCCAGCGCAATGCATTGCCCGCCACCTCCCCCTGCGCCTCGCCAATCACATCGTCGGCGCGGCCGCTCCAAAGCCCCTCGCCGGTAGGCGTCAATGTCCAGACCCGACGCTGCCGGCTGCCGTCGCTGTAGAGAAAGCGCTCGTCGAGAATCAGCCGATCACCCTCGCGGCGGCTGGAAATATCCACTTCGAAACGCTTGATGACTTCGCCCGAGCGCTTCTGATAGATGCCCCAGGCCTTGACGGGTTTGCTGAAGAAACGCGCCAGGTCGAGTCGCGGTTGCTGGTCGGCATAGCGGTCAACGTTCACGTTGCCGCAGCTGGTCAGGCCGATCGCCAACATCAAGATGGCCAGCAGACGGATCATGGCGTGCTCCTTTTTGCGTTTGACGTATCGAGCCCCAGCAGTCGCTGGCGCAGCTCGGGATGGCGGGTACGGGGATCGAGCCAGATCGAGAAGAAGCGCCGGGCGAACAGCTCGTCGGTAATTTCGTGGGACAGGCGCCCGTCGACATAAAAGCGGCAGCCCTGACCGGGCATGTACACACCGGTGATTCGAGTGCCCGGTTGCACGTCGACAAAGGCGCGACCCATTTGCGCTCCCCAGGCTTGCAGGCGCCCAGCGTCAAGCACCGTGCCGTTGACGCGCTGCATTTCCTCGAGGCTGGTTTCAACCAGATCCTGCTTGCTGATACGCCGTCGATAATCGAGCTCAAGGGCAAAAGGCGTGTCCAGGCTCGGCTTGGACACGGTGCTCCAGAGCCGCGCTTGGTAGACCTCGAACCCGTACCAGCGAAAATCTGCTTCGCCGATCAGATTCGCTTCGGGCATGGCCTCGCGCCAATCAGAGAAGGCATGACCGGCGTACAGCGCCAGCGCGAGGCACACGGCACTCATCAAGCGATGGCGGGCGACGATGGATCTGTGCATGGGCAAGCAACCGGTTTCCGTAGGCAAACCGATAATTGTACAAGATCTGACTTTTGTACAGCTTTTACAGACAAAAGCGACGGAGGTTTCCTAGACGCTTTCCGGAACATCCACTTGCAGCGCCACCACCCGCCTCGCCACCGGCCCAGCCGACGGGGCTGTCGCAGCTTCGACCAGGGCATCGACGGCTTCTTCGGCCAGGACAGCCACCGGATGGGAAAGTACCGCCTGCACCAGCCCGGTCTTCAACGCATCGCGGGTCAGCGGTGTGAGGTCGTGGCACACCACCACGGGCAGGCGAAGCTGCTGTTCCTGAAGGTTGCCCAGGGCGCGCAGTACCCCGGCGATGCCGCCGCCGGCCACATAAAGCCCCGCCAGCTCGGGCTCCGCCGTCAGCAGGTCGAGGGTATTGCCATAGGCAAACTCGTCGTCTTCCAGGGTCAGGCGCGAGGCGAGCAGCTCCCATTCGCTGGAGTGCTCCGCCAGGTAGCTGCGAAAGCTCAGCTCGCACAACTCCTGGCACTGGAAACGCTGGCTGCTGAGCATGACCACCGCTGGCCCGGGTTGCCTGGCGAGGCGGCTGATGAACCAGCCGGCGGTGCGGCCCGTGAGGCGATTGTCCAGGCCGGCGTAACCGGTACCGGCGGCGCTGGACAGCTCCGATAGCAACGCCACCACCGATATGCCTGTCTGGCGCAATTGGGCCACCGCCTCGCGCACTTTGGGATGATCGACGGCCACTACGCCCATGCCGTCCACCTGATCGCGCAGGGCCAGGATGCGTTGCGCCACGTTGATCGGATCAAGGTCGTCCAAGTAACCGATGACCACGCGAATGCGCGCTCGTGTGCAGGTCGCGGCAGCGTTTGACAGGGCATGGGCGAGCCCCTGATAGAACGGCACCCCGCTTTTCTGCAACAGGAACCCCAACCGCAGGGTGGGACGGTCGTTGAGCAGGCGCTGCTCGATCACACCCCTGGCATGGAAGCCCAGACGCTCGGCGGCCGCGGCAATGCGCTGGGCGGTGTCGGCGCGCACGTCGGCCCGCAGGTTCAGCACTCGGTCGACTGTCGACAGGCTCACGCCGGCTTCCCGGGCGACGTCGGCCATGGTGGGGCGCAGTTTTCGGCGGGTCGGCTCTGACATGTTTTGACATCTCATTCCAAATTGATGAAGGGTTTTGACACATTAAGCCGCCACTGCATAGTGCCCTTCGCACCGACGCACTAGCATCAGCTCCAGCCCATAACAACAAGAGCCGGAGTGCTTCCATGGCGATCCACCTGAGTACCGCGCCCTGCTGCTGGGGCGTCGATGACGTCAATAACCCTGACTTGCCACCCTGGCGCCAGGTGCTCGGCGAAGCCGCCGCCGCAGGTTATCGGGGCGTTGAGCTGGGTCCCTACGGCTATTTGCCGCTGGACACACAGATCCTCAATCCAGCGCTGAAAGAGCACGGCCTGCACATCGTCGCGGGAACGATATTCGATGACTTGGTCAGCCCGGCCAATCTGCCGCAGTTGCTGCGCCAAACCCACGCCATCTGCGGTTTGCTCCAGCAGCTACCGCCGTTGGGGGCGCAATCGGGACAACGCTTCGGCGGTCCCTACCTGGTGATCATCGATTGGGGTCACGATGAGCGCGACTACGCGGCGGGCCACTCGGACCGTGCACCACGCCTGGACGACGCACGCTGGAATGCAATGATGACGCACATCCGCGCCCTCGCTGCCCTCGCCTGGGACACCTATGGCATTCGCGCCGTCATTCATCCCCACGCCGGGGGCTACATCGAATTCGCCGATGAGTTGGCGCGGCTGGTGGATGACATTCCCCACGAAGTCGCCGGGTTGTGCCTGGACACCGGGCACCTCTATTACGCAGGCATGGACCCGCTCGCCTCGCTGCGTACCTACGCCCAGCGGTTGGATTATCTGCACTTCAAGGACATCGACCCGGCAGTCTTCGACCAGGTGTCGACCGAGCACATCCGCTTCTTCGCCGCCTGCGCCCGGGGCGTGATGTGCCCGATCGGGCGCGGTGTCATCGATTACCCGGCCCTGCATGGCCTCCTGCTTGAGCTGGGCTACCAGGGTTGCATCACCGTCGAACAGGAACGCGACCCGCGCAATACCTCCACCAGCCTGGACGACGTGGCGGCCAGCCGTGCCTATCTCTCGCGCATCGGTTTTCAAGGGCAAAAGGAATCCTCATGATCAATGGCAGTAATCTCCTTGCACGGCCCCTCCGCTGGGCCATGGTCGGCGGCGGGGAACACAGCCAGATCGGCTATATCCACCGCTCGGCCGCCTTGCGTGATCGCCACTTCGAACTGGTTGCCGGCGCGCTGGATATCGACCCCGAGCGTGGCCGCGCCTTTGGCCAACAGTTGGGTATCGACCCGGCGCGCTGTTACCCGGACTACCTGAGCTTGTTCGAGCTGGAAGCACAACGGCCCGATGGCATCGAGGCGGTGTCGATCGCCACCCCCAACGGCACGCACTACGCCATCACCCGCGCGGCCCTGGAAGCCGGCTTGCACGTGGTTTGCGAGAAACCCCTGTGCTTCTCCCTCGAAGAGGCCGAGGCGTTGGGAACCCTGGCCCGGGCCAAGGACCGTATTATCGGCCTGACCTACGGCTACGCCGGGCACCAGATGATCGAACAGGCGCGGGCAATGATTGCGGCTCGGGAACTGGGCGAGATTCGCATGGTGCACATGCAGTTCGCCCACGGCTTCCATAGCGCCCCGGTAGAGACCCGGAACCCGGCGGCACAGTGGCGCGTCGATCCGCGCCACGCCGGGCCCAGTTATGTATTGGGGGATGTCGGTACCCATCCGCTTTACCTGTCCAAGGTCATGTTGCCCGAGCTGAAGATCAAGCGACTGATGTGCAGCCGACAGAGCTTCGTCGCCAGCCGTGCGCCGCTGGAGGACAACGCCTACACCTTGATGGAATACGAAGGCGGCGCGATGGGCATGGTCTGGTCCAGCGCGGTGAACGCCGGTTCCATGCACGGCCAGAAAATCCGCGTGATCGGATCCCGGGCGAGCCTGGAATGGTGGGATGAACGCCCCAATCAGCTCAGTTTTGAAATCCAGGGCCAACCCGCGCAGACCCTCGAGCGCGGCATGGGCTATCTGCACCACGGCGCCTTGCTGGACGACCGCATCGGTGGCGGCCACCCCGAAGGGTTGTTCGAGGCCTGGTCCAATCTCTACCGCCGCTTTGCCCTCGCCATGGACGCCGCCAACCGTGGCGACGCCGAAGCGCGTGCCACGCTGCGCTATCCCGACATCGACGCCGGCGTGGACGGCGTGCGCTGGGTCGAGCGCTGCGTGGAATCGGCTAACAACGATTCAACCTGGATCGCCTACTAACCCGCTGCCAGAGAATTCCTGTGGCGAGGGAGCTTGCTCCCGCTGGGGCGCGAAGCGGCCCCTTTTTTGGGACTGCTGCGCAGTCCAGCGGGAGCAAGCTCCCTCGCCACGGTCATGAACGTTCCCCAAGGAGAACAACAATGAAAATCGCCCTCGATCCCTACATGCACCGTCACCTGAGCCTGCCGGACCTGTGCCGCAAGACCGCCGAGCTCGGCTACGAATACCTGGAGCTGTCGCCCCGGGAAGACTTCCTGCCTTGGTGGGTTCGCCCGCGTGCCCACAAGGACCGCATCGGCGAATTCAAGAAAGCCCTGCGCGACCATGGCCTGCAACTGGCTTCGCTGTTGCCGATGTACCGCTGGGCCAGTCCCCACGAGGACGAACGCCGGGCGGCGGTGAACTATTGGAAGGAAGCGATCCAGGTGGCCGTGGAGATGGGATGCACGACGATGAATTCGGAGTTCGGCCGCGGGCCGTCGCCGGATCGCGGGCACAAGGTCAGTTGCTGTGGCGGCCTGCATAGCCATGAGTCGAGCGAAGCGGCCTGGTGGCGATCAATGGAGGAGCTGGTACCAATCCTGGAGTCCGAGGGCGTCACATTGAACGTCGAGCCGCACCCGGAGGACTGGTGCGAGACGCTGCACCCAGCCCTGGACATGCTCAAGACCGTCGGCTCGGACAACGTCAAGTTCCTGTATTGCGCGCCCCACACGTTCTACTTCGGCGACGACATGCAAGCCATGATCGCCGAAGCCGGGTCGATGATTGCCCATGTGCACATCGCCGACACCTACAACCACAAGGCGTCCTCCGGCCTGCGCTACATCGTCAACCCACCCGGGGCGAAAGTAACGGTGCACCAGCACATGGACATGCACCAGGGCGAGATCGACTGGGACCAGTTCTTCGGCGCGCTGGCCAAGACCGGCTTCGACGGCATCGTCACCGCGTGCGTGTTCGGCTGGGAGGAACGGGCCGACGAATCCGGACGCTTCATGCGCCAGGAGATCCAGGCCTACGTCGACAAATACTTCAGGTAACGCCTGCCTGTCACGGCAGCAACGGCACTATCCGCGGCTCGATTACCTGTTCGCCGATTTCCAGCAACGCCAGCGTCACCGGCAGCTTGAACCGCCGCCGGCCGGCGCTGCCGGGGTTGAGGTAGAGCCGCTCGCCCCGCCACTCGATCAGCGGTTTGTGGGAATGGCCGGTGATCACCAGCCTGACATCAGGATCGAGCGTCGCCGGCACATCGGCGATGTCATGGACCAGCAGCACCGGCCATCCACCGAGGTCGAATTGCAGGCAATCGGCGAGCTGTCTCGCCCAATCATCAGCCAGATCATTGTTTCCCCGCACCACGTACAGCTCACCGATGGCTGCCAGGGCTTCCAGGACCTCGGGGCTGCCAATATCACCGGCATGAATGATCCGCTCACAGCCTTGCAGTGCATCCAATGCTTCGGGACGCAGCAAACCGTGGGTATCGGAAATGACGCCAACTTTCATGAACCTTCCCCTTGCGCCGTGTGTCGTCGGCTGTATATGCCTCGTCGCAGTTAGCTAACCTGCTGAAATCGAATAGGATAGGCTGCGCGCTGCAAGCGCACGGACCCGTCGTGTAGAAGGATATGCCAATGCTCGGACGCAAACAGCCAGAGCCTGGAACTCAAAGCAGTGATGAAGCCTTTTCCCCGCAAGCCGCGAGAGCCGGGGCAGCGTTTCGGTTGACCGTGAGCTTCATGCTGGTGGTGATTCTGGCGTTCCTGGCGGTCGAAGGCTGGCGGACATGGCGTGACTATCGTGCGGCGTTCGCGTCTGCCCGAGATTCGGTGACCAACCTGGCACGGGCAACCGCCCAACACGCCGAAGACACTATTCGACAAGTCGACGTTGTCACCGCCGCCCTCGCCGAACGCGTGGAAGGCGATGGCCTGCAGAACATGGACATCCCGCGCATCCATAAACTGCTGGTCCAGCAGGCCGCGATCATGCCGCAGTTGCACGGGCTGTTCATCTACGGCCCGGACGGCCGATGGCTCGCGACCGACAAGGAAGTGATCCCGGAAATGGCGAACAATGCCGACCGCGATTACTTCCAGTACCACCGTACCCACGCGGATCGAGGCGTTCGCATCGGCGATGTCGTCCAGAGCCGATCCACCAACGACCTGATCATTCCCATTTCCCGTCGTTTGAACAATCCCGATGGCTCGTTCGCCGGGGTGATGCTCGGAACGGTCAAGGTCAGTTATTTCGTCGATTACTACGGCGACTTCAAGATTGACGGCAAAGGCGCGCTGGTCCTGGCCAAGCGCAGTGGCACGATCCTGGTGCGCCGGCCCTTCGTCGCTTCCGTGATCGGCAAGAGCTTGGTCAACAGTGTGATCTTCCGGGAGCATTTGCCCACCTCCAATCAGGGCGTCGCCGAAGCCCGGGCGGTTATCGACGACACCGAGCGCCTATATGGCTATCGGGCGCTGACGACGTACCCGCTGGTGGTGGAAACCGGCCTGTCCCGGGAATCGATCGTCGCCCCCTGGCGCCGCGACCTGCTCAAGACCAGCCTGGTGCTGGTGTTCCTGATCGCGATCCTGGTGGGTTTCGGGCTCATCGTCTTGAGCCAGCTGCGCTACCGCATGACCATGGAACAGCAAATCCGCAGCGCCCACCAGGCCATGCGGGACATGGCCCTGACCGACAGCCTGACCGGCCTGGGCAACCGTCGACGGCTGGACATCGCCCTGGCTGATGAGCTGCGCCTGGCCAAGCGCCACGGCTCTTCCCTGGCCCTGATCATGCTCGACGTCGATTACTTCAAGCGCTTCAACGACAAGTACGGTCATGCCGCCGGTGACGAATGCCTGCGGGCGATTGCCGGGGCGATCGGCCAGACGATCAAGCGCCCGGGAGACCTGGCGGTGCGCTACGGCGGTGAAGAGTTCACCGTGTTGCTGCCCAACACCAACAGCCCAGGGGCCGCCAAGGTCGCGCAGCAGATCCTCGAAGCCGTCAGGGCCTTGAACATCGAACATGGCGATCATCCCCTGGGCATCGTCACCATCAGCGCGGGCATCACCACCTGCCAGCCGAGCAGCGAGGACGCGAGCCCCGCCATGCTGATCAAGGCCGCCGACGCGTTCCTGTACCTGGCGAAGAACACCGGGCGCAACCGCTGGTGCAGCGCCGGTGCCTCCCAGGGCTGACCGCATATCGGTTCATTTCACCCGACGCAGGCTTGTACAGGTGCCGATCCGGCGCCTGGCGGCTACAATGCGCGCTTCGACCGTGACCAGCCTGACTAAAAAAACATGTCCTTGCCTAAACATCATCTGGAATTGCTCAGCCCCGCCCGCGACGTGACCATCGCCCGCGAGGCCATCCTGCATGGCGCCGACGCCGTGTACATCGGAGGCCCGAGTTTCGGCGCGCGTCACAACGCCTGCAACGAGGTGAGCGATATCGCCCAGTTGGTGGAGTTCGCCCATCGCTACCACGCCAGGGTGTTCACCACGATCAACACGATCCTGCACGACAACGAGCTGGAGCCGGCCCGCCAGTTGATCCACCAGCTCTACGACGCCGGCGTCGATGCGCTGATCGTCCAGGACCTGGGCGTGATGGAGCTGGACATCCCGCCGATCGAGCTGCACGCCAGCACCCAGACCGACATTCGCACCCTCGCCCGAGCCAAATTCCTCGACCAGGCCGGTTTCTCGCAACTGGTCTTGGCCCGTGAGCTGAACCTGCAGGAAATCCGCGCCATCGCCGATGAGACCGACGCGGCCATCGAATTCTTCATCCACGGTGCGTTGTGCGTGGCGTTTTCCGGGCAGTGCAACATCTCCCATGCGCAAAACGGCCGCAGCGCCAACCGTGGCGACTGCTCCCAGGCCTGCCGCCTGCCCTACACCCTGAAGGATGATCAGGGCCGGGTAGTCGCCTACGAAAAGCACCTGTTGTCGATGAAGGACAACAACCAGAGCGCCAACATCCGCGCCTTGGTGGAAGCTGGCGTGCGCTCGTTCAAGATCGAGGGTCGCTACAAGGATGCGGCCTATGTGAAGAACATCACCGCCTACTACCGTCAGCGCCTGGACGATGTTCTCGAAGACCGCCCGGACCTGGCCCGCGCCTCCAGCGGCCGCATCGCGCATTTCTTCGTCCCCGACCCGGACAAGACCTTCCATCGTGGCAGCACCGACTACTTCGTCAGCGAGCGCAAGATCGACATCGGCGCCTTCGATTCCCCGACGTTCACCGGCGTGCCAGTGGGCGTGGTAGAGAAAGTCGGCAAGCGCGACCTGCAAGTAGTGACCTCTGACCCGCTGTCCAACGGCGATGGCCTCAACGTGCTGGTCAAGCGCGAAGTGGTGGGCTTTCGCGCCAACATCGCCGAACCCAAGGGCGAGTTCCTCGATGACGAAGGCCAGAAGCGCTATCGCTACCGCGTCGAGCCCAACGAAATGCCGGCCGGCATGTACCAGTTGCGGCCCAACCATCCGCTGAGCCGCAACCTCGATCACAACTGGCAGCAGGCGTTGCTCAAGACTTCCGCCGAACGTCGCGTGGGCCTGGCCTGGGTCGCACAGTTGCGCGAAGAGCGCCTGGAACTGACCGCCACCAGCGAAGAAGGCATCAGCGCCAGCGTGGCCCTCGACGGTCCCTTCGGCCTGGCGAACAAGCCGGCGCAAGCGCTGGAGCAATTGCAGGACCTGCTCGGCCAACTGGGCACCACCGAGTATCACGCCACGTCGATCAAGCTGGACGCGCCCCAGGCGTATTTCATTCCCAACTCCCAGCTCAAAGCGCTGCGCCGCGAGGTGATCGAAGCCCTGACCATGGCGCGCGTCGCGGCGCACCCACGGGGCGGTCGCAAGGCCGAGACCACGCCGCCGCCGGTGTACCCGGAATCGCACCTGTCGTTCCTGGCCAACGTCTACAACCAGAAGGCCCGCGACTTCTACCATCGCCACGGCGTCAAGCTGATCGATGCGGCGTTCGAGGCCCACGAGGAAACCGGCGAAGTGCCGGTGATGATCACCAAGCATTGCCTGCGCTTCTCGTTCAACCTCTGCCCCAAGCAGGCCAAGGGCGTCACTGGCGTGCGCACCAAGGTTGCGCCGATGCAGTTGATCCACGGCGATGAAGTGCTGACCTTGAAGTTCGACTGCAAACCCTGCGAAATGCACGTGGTCGGCAAGATCAAGGGGCACATCCTTGACCTGCCGTTGCCGGGCAGCACGGCTCAGCCCGTGGTGGGGCATATCAGTCCCGAAGATCTGCTCAAGACGATTCCGCGCGGGACGCATTGAGTCCAGTCACCACCGAACCCTGTGGGAGCGAGCAAGCTCGCTCCCACAGGGGATTTTTCATTTCTGCGCCGTTTGCGCTTTTAGGGGCGACATATTCCGTTCAAAGGACTCCCCCAACCCGCGTTCATGATGCTAGGTTGTAAGTGATTGTTTCATGAAACGACACTTTTCCTCAGCAAAGGAATGCCACCCACCATGAACTTCCCGTTCAAGCGTCTTGCTATTGCTACCCTCGTCCTGTCCACCCTCTCGTCCTTCCCGATATCCGCCAGCGCCAACATCACCGCGCAACAAAGCGCAGATTTCGTCAAGACCTTCGCCGACACCTCGGTCAGCGACTTCCGGCGATTCCTGGCAAGCGTCGCCAAGAGCGACCTCGCCAAGACCGCCAACCTGGGCCCGGCCATCAACGCTTTCCAGGACAACAAAACCCTGTCCGCCGAGCAGCAGAACGAAATCCATCGGCTGCTGGGCATTTACGCCCGCGTGAAGTACGGCAAGGCAGCCACCGAGACCTTGCGCCAATTGGTGGAGATCCCGACCTATTGCAAGGACGGCGTAGCCCAGCATGAGAACCCCGAATTCCTGAAGATCGCCGACAAGATCAAAAGCCTGGCCAAAGACTTCAACCTGAACTTTCGCAACATCGACAACCGCGTCTACGAGATTTCCCTCGAAGGCAGTGGTGACGAAGTCGTGGGCATTCACGCCCACGCCGACGTGGTGCCGGTGACGCCGGAAAATTGGGTGCTCAAGGACGGCACCAAGCTCGATCCGTTCAAGGTCACGCTGGTGGGCGATCGCATGTACGGTCGAGGCACCGAGGATGACAAGAACGGCATCGTCGTGGCGCTCTACGCCATGAAGATCATCAAAGAAGAAAAACTGCCGTTGGCGCGCCATTTCAAGCTGCTGGTCGATACCACCGAAGAAACCACCGGCGACGCCATTCCCTACTATTTCGAGCGCAACCCTACACCCAATTACAACTTGGCGCTGGACGGCAGCTACCCGGTGGTGATCGCCGAGAAAGGCTATGGCACGGTCATGGCGAACTTCCCTCGGCGCGCGGGCCAGGGCAAAGGCGCCGAAATTACCGGCCTGACGGGCGGCATGGCGACCAACCAGATCCCGTCGACCTCAGTGGCAAGCTTTGCGACAGACAGCCCCGCCGATCTGGCCGCCAGCTTGCTCAAGGCTGGCTCCGACTACGCCAAGGCCAATGGTGGAGACTTTGAAGTAAAAAGCGAGGTGGCCGACAAAACGGTCAAGCTGACCTTCACCGGCGTTTCCGCCCACTCCTCCGAGCCCGAGTCAGGCGTCAACCCAGTCGCCAGGATGCTCGACTTCATCAACGGCCTGGACGGCAAGGTCGCGCTCAAGCACAACCACATCACTGATGCCGCCCGCTACGCCACTGACAACTGGGGCCTGGATTACCTGGGCAAGAAACTGGGCATCGGCTATTCCGACGCATTCATGGGCCCGCTGACCGCCTCGCTGACCTACGTCGGGATGGATGACAAGACCTTCAAGCTCGCCGTGAACCTGCGGGTGCCCGTGGGCAAGCCGACTGAAACGCTGAAGACCGAGATCAACGGCAAGCTTGCCGCCTGGGCCAAGGAATCCAAGGTCGCGGTGGCCTTCGATAATTCGATCGACGAACCGATGTACCGCAACCCCGAAGGCGAATGGGTCAAGGCCTTGTTGGCCGTCGCCACCGAGAACCTGGGCATGGAGCACAAGTTCGGTACGTCCGCTGGTGCCACGTCGGTCCACGACTTGCCCAACGGCGTACAGTTCGGCCTGGCCATGCCCGACGTCAAGTACACCGGTCATAACGACAACGAGTTCAAGACTGTCGAGCAGTTCCTGCTGGACCTGCAAGTCGTGACCGAGATGATGGGACGGATCGGGCAATTGCCGAAGCTCTAACGCGCGTAATCAGCCTTGTAGTGAGGCGAACTTGATCTTTGTGGCGAGGGAGCTTGCTCCCGCTCGGTTGCGCAGCGACCGCAAGATTTTCAGGTCTGCTTCGCAGCCCAGCGGGAGCAAGCTCCCTCGCCACAGGGTTATTTTCATCCCTTCAGAGGGACGGCGGTTTCTTCCCCGGTCTTGTCCGTCACATCCACCACGTCTATTCCCCAGTCCCCATGCAGATACCAATCCTCGCCGATCATCTCCGCCGGGTGCATCGTGCGGTCGGCGCCGTTGCCGCAGGCCAGCGCGGTCGACGCGCAGTAACGATCGCACCCCCAGCAAATGCGCTCGGGATGTTTGGGACTGATGGGAAAGGGCTTTGCCATGACGACCCCGCCTGTCGATGGATGTACCCCACCCTAGCGCGTCGGCGCGCGCCATCCCTTGATTGCGGTCAATAACTGCGGCGCGGGCAAAATTCGCGCTGAAAATTGACAAGAATCATTATTATTCGCAGCGAAGCTTTCTAGACTCGGCGCCATCACTTAGCCAACCAGGAAGTCACCATGCGCACACTCACTCCCCTGTCTCTCGCCCTGTTGTGTCTCGCGCCGCTCGCCCAGGCCAAGGAATACCCCATCGGCGAACCGCAGATGTGCCCGGGGCTTGAAGTCGGCGCGGTGTACCTGCAACCGATCGAAATGGCCCCCGCCGGCATGATGCGCGCCACGGCTGACTCCGACGTGCACCTGGAGGCCGACATTCGCGCCACGGCGGACAACCAGCAAGGGTTCCAGGAAGGGAGCTTCGTGCCCTACCTCAACGTCTCGTTCCGGTTGAAGAAGCAAGGCAACGACACCGAACTCAAGGGCGATTTCCACGCCATGGTCGCCAACGACGGACCGCACTACGGCGATAACGTAAAGCTACTCGGCCCTGGCAAATACCAACTGACCTTCACTGTCCTGCCGCCTGGCGGCCATGCCTCCCTGGGTCGTCATACCGACAAGGAAACCGGCGTGGCGCCATGGTTCGAGCGCTGCGAACTGCGCTACGAATTCGTCTACGCCGGCATCGGTAAAAAAGGCGGGTACTGAACATGAGCCGCCGATGCATCTGGCTGATCCTCGCCGGCCTGTTGCTGCCATCCATCGCCCAGGCCGAACTGCTGACTTATGAGCTGAGCATGCGTGACGGGCAGTTCGCTCCGCCGCTGCTGGAAGTGCCGGCCGGCCAGCGTTTCAAGATCGTGTTGAAGAACATTGGCCAGGGTCCGGCGGAATTCGAAAGCACGCCGCTGCGGGTCGAAAAGGTCCTGTCCCCCGGCGTGACCAGCTTCGTGGTGATCCATCCGTTGCGTCCCGGCCATTACCCATTCTTCGATGAATTCAACCCGCAATTGCCGGAGGGCGGCATTCTCGCCCGCTAATCGTCCAGAAGGTGTTTGCATGACGCAATCGATGTTCATTGTCTGGCGCGAAAGCGTCGAGGCGTTGTTGGTGATCGGCATCCTCCAGGCGTGGGTCAGCCGCCAGCAACAGGCCGATCGACTGCTGCGCTACGTTTGGGGTGGCGCGGTCCTGGGCCTGCTGCTGTCGGGCGTGTTGGCCGGTCTGATCCTGTTGGCCGGCGACGCCATGAGCGGCGCTGCCAATGAGTGGTTCCAGGCTTCGTTGGCGTTGGTCGCCAGCCTGCTGATCGTGCAGATGGTCGGCTGGATGCATCGCAATGCCGGCACGCTCAGGCATGACCTGACCTCTCAGGCTGACCGACGCCTGGGACGCCAGGGCGGCATGGGCCTGTTGGTGCTGGCGCTGCTTGCCGTCAGCCGCGAAGGCAGCGAAACCGTGGTCTTTCTCTATGGCGCGGGTGCCCGGCTGCAAGGCCCTTCACTGGGGTTGTTCGCAGTCGGCGCGGTGGCCGGCCTGGTGTTGTCGCTGCTGACCGTTTCCCTGCTCCACGGCAGCCGGCGGTTCATATCCTGGCCGCATTTTTTCGCCATCAGCGAAGCGATCCTGTTGTTGTTGGGGTCGGCATTACTGGTCAGCGGCGTCGAGCGGATCGGCGGGCAACTCTTGGCGATGGATTGGCCCGAGGCGGTCTATCGCGCCATTGGCGATGCGCTGTGGGACAGCAGCGCGGTGTTGGCTGACGGGCAAGGCCTTGGTGGGTTCCTTGCGGATTTCGCCGGGTATCGAGCCAGCCCTAGCCTGCTGACGCTGCTGGTGTGGCTCGGCTATTGGCTGGTCGTCGCCGGTTGGTTGCGGCCACGCAAGGCGGAACACCTGCCATGCCCGACCTGAACGCGGCGCTCCAGCGCCTCGGCGATGGCATGCGCCGCCACGGCGCCGCCATTCGCGCCGTACAGTGGGCGGTGGTGCTGTTCTACGCCGTGTTGCTCGTAGTGCCGGCGATGTTGCCATTGCCCGACAGCCAGGCACGGTTGATGGACAACCTGACAGTGTTCGCACAGTTTCTGTTCTGGGGTATCTGGTGGCCGTTCGTGTTGCTGTCGATCGTCCTGTTCGGCCGGCTCTGGTGTGGCGTGCTGTGCCCCGAAGGCGCCCTCAGCGAATGGGCCAGTCGATACGGCTGGGGCCTCGGCGTGCCACGGGGATTGCGCTGGGCCGGCTGGCCGACCCTGGCGTTCTGCCTGACCACCCTCTACGGCCAGTTGATCAGCGTCTACGATTATGCCCAGGCGGCGCTGCTGATCCTCGGTGGCTCGACTGTCGCGGCGATCATCGTGGGCCTGTTGTTCAGTCGGGGCAAGCGAGTCTGGTGCCGTTATCTGTGTCCGGTCAGCGGCGTCTTCGCCCTGCTCGCCCGCTTGGCGCCTGTGCACTTTCGAGTCGACGAACAACGTTGGCTGGAAAATTCCGCCCCCCGGCGCCCGCCGCCCAACTGCGCGCCCTTGCTCGACATCCGCCGAATGCGCGGCGCCGCCGATTGTCATGCCTGCGGCCGTTGCAGCGGCCAGCGCGACGCGGTGCGGCTGATCGCTCGCTCCAGCAACCAGGAGATCCTCGCCGCCACCCCGACCACCGTCTCGCCCTGGGACGTGCGTTTGTTGCTGTTCGGGGTCATTGGCCTGGCGATGGGGGCGTTCCAATGGACCGTCAGCCCTTGGTTCATTGCCTTGAAACAAGGGCTGGCCCAATGGCTGGTATCCCGCGATATGGCCTGGCCGCTGATGGACAACGCGCCATGGTGGTTACTGACGCACTATCCGCAGCTCAACGACAGTTTCAGTTGGCTGGACGGTTTTTGTATCGTTATCTATCTGGGGATGAGTGCGTTGCTGATGGGCACCGCGTTGATGCTCCTGATGCGCCTGGCAGCGAGATTCACGGGTGATGCCGCACAATATTGGCCCTTAGCCATCACCCTGGTGCCCCTCGGCGGTGCAGGGTTGTTCCTGGGCTTGTCGGCCACCACGGTCAAGCTGTTGCGCTACGAAGGGTTGCTGCTGGATTGGGTGCAGCCAGCCCGGGCGCTGCTGCTGGTCGCGGCCATCGGCTGGAGTTTGCTGCTGGGTTGGAAAAGGCTCGGCCGCAACGGCACGGTGACGATCCGGCAGATGCCCGCCATGACCTGCCTGGTCCTGGCGAGCGGCTTGGTGGGCTATGGCTGGTGGTTGCAGTTCTGGGGGTGGTGAGGCATCAAACCTTGAACCGCGCCACCGTCTCATGCAGCGACCCCGCCATCTGCGCCAGATCCTGGCCGGCGGTGTCGGTATGGCGCGCGCCGAGCAACACTTGTTCGGACAGGTTGCGGATGCCCACCAGGTTGCGGTCCACCTCGCGGGCCACCAGCGCTTGTTGTTCCGTAGCGCTGGCGATCATCAGGTTGCGTTCGTTGATCTGCGAGATCGAACGGGCGATTTCATCCAACGCGTCTCCCGAACGTTGGGCCACTTGCAGCGTGGTCCGCACCCGTTCGCTGTTGCCTTGCATCGCGGTCAGGGCCTGCTCGCTGTCCTGACGGATATTGCCGATCATGTCTTCGACTTCCCGGGTCGAATCCTGCGTGCGATGGGCCAGGGCCCGCACTTCATCGGCCACCACCGCAAACCCGCGTCCGGCATCCCCGGCGCGGGCCGCTTCGATGGCCGCGTTGAGCGCCAGCAGGTTGGTCTGTTCGGCAATGCTGCGGATGACGTCCAGCACCGAGCTGATGTCCTGGACACGCCCGGCCAGTTGCTGGATGCGCCCCGAAGTATCGGTCACGCCGTCGGCCAAGGCATGGATCGACGCCACGGTTTCCTGGACTTGCTCACGGCCGCGCTGGGCAGTTTGCTCCGACAGTCGCGAGGCTTCGCTGGTGCTCACGGCGTTGCGCGCCACCTCATCCACCGCCGCGGTCATCTGGTTCACCGCCGCCGCGGCCTGTTCGATTTCCTGGCCTTGCAACTGCAGGGTGCTGTTGGTCTGGCTGCTCACCGCACTCAATTCTTCGGAGGAACTCGCGACCCGATCCACCGACGCCGCGATCTGCCGAACCATGGTGTTCAGGCTCTGTTGCATCTCGTGCATGCTGCCCATGACGCTGTCGTTCGCACCGACGCCCACCGGCACCCGGATTGTCAGGTCGCCCCGGGCAATGTGGCCCAGCACCCGCGCCGCATCATTGGGCTCGCCGCCCAGCGGTCGGGTCACGCTGCGGGTCACCAGCAGCGCGACGGTGCTCACCACGGCCAGGCACGCCAGCACCAACGCGAGCATGTTGCGTCGCGCCTCGCTGTAGCGCGCCTGGGCCAGCTGTTCGCGTTCGACGAATATCCTGCCCTGCAAGGCCATCATCGCCTCCAGGCTTTTGTACACCTCAAACTCGGCCGGGATCACGCCTTGCTTGAGCTGCGTCATCGCCTCGTCCGTCGCGCCCTGGCGGATCAGCGCCTGCACCTGGACGAACGCGGCCACGTAGGCCTCGCGGCGCTTCTTCAACTCGGCGTAGGCAGCCTTGCCCTCGGGCTGGTCGAACAGCGGTTCGAGCGTCGCGAAAGCCTGGGTGATGCGCTGGCGGGTGGTGTCGATGGATTGCTGGACCTGCGCGTTGTTCTTGTCGATCAACAGGTCCCGGGTGTTCCTCGCGTTATCGCGCACGCCCGTGGCAATCACCATGATGGGGTCGATCTTCGGCCAATCCCGCTGGACGATCTGTACCGCCTGGTCGCGCAGCATCGCCAAGTCGTTCAAGGCGTACAGCGCCAGGGCAATCAACGCCAAGGGCGCGATGGCGAAACCGAAAACGATACGTTGGGCAGTGGTAAGTCTGGTCATGTCAAATGCTCCCTGTTCAACTACCTGCCGACTGGCAGCGCATTTGAAAACCATTGGAAAAAGTTGTGGCCCGTGGATCCCGGGCCACTGTCGATGAAGGGTTCCCGCGGTCGCTCAACTGCGTAATACGAACGAGGGGAACAACTCGCGCATCGCGGCCCACAGCTCAGGCTGCAAGGCGTGTGCCGAAACGCTGGAAAGGTGGGGATCGAGCATCCGTGCGGTGCGCACCAGTTGCACGGCAAAACGACTGACGCCCCGCTCGCTCAAGCGCCGGGCCAGGGCCAGCAGTCGGTCGGGGTCGAACAGATGCCAATGCACGGTGGTGCGGCATTCATAGTCCACGCCGCTGTCCAGCAGATAATCGAGGCTGCGCCAGTTCGCCGCGCCGCTGCCTTCGACCCGGGTCACGTCCAGGGCATCTTCGGGCAGGGCCTTGACGTCGAAGCCGACCCAATCGGCCAGCCCGACCACTTTGGCGAAGGCCGGCGGCTTGATGCCGGCGCTATGCAGGCCGATGCGAAAGCCCATCTGCCGCACCTCCTCCATGGCCGCGGCCAGGCCGTCCTGCAAGGTCGGTTCGCCACCGCTGAACACCACGGCATCGAGCAAGTCCTGGCGACGTTGCAGGAACGCCAAAACCCGGCACCAATCCACTTCCTCGCTGCCGCGCGGCGGGATCAGTTGCGGGTTATGGCAATAGCGACAGCGCCAGGCGCAGCCCTGGCAGAACAGGACGCAGGCCAATTGGCCGGGATAATCGAGGGTGGTCAGGGGCACCATGCCCCCGACCCGTAGCACTCGACTCATGGACGCCCGGCCGCGCGTTCGGTGAAGTGCAGCCGCTCGCGATGCTCGGACTGCTTGCCTGGGTTGAAGGCTGCCACTGGACGGTGGTAGCCCATGACTCGGGTCCAGACTTCGCAACGTTGACGCTGCGCCTGTGGAAGCGTTTGTACTGTGCTCATGGATAAAGCTCCTTGCGGTCGATGGATCGGATCAGTGAACGCTGCCTTGGTGCTGCTGTTGCAGCAGCAAGGCTTCGTCGCACTTCGGACAGAACTCATGTTCGCCGGCCAGGTAGCCGTGCACCGGGCAGATGGAGAACGTCGGCGTAATGGTCAGGTACGGCAGGCGGAAACGCCCCAAGGCCTTACGTACCAGTTGCTTGCAGGCCTGCGTGGAAGAAATCTGCTCGGCCATGTACAGGTGCAACACGGTGCCGCCGGTGTACTTGCATTGCAGTTCGTCTTGCAGCTCCAGGGCTTCGAACGGATCCTCGGTAAAACCCACCGGCAGCTGCGAAGAATTGGTGTAGTAAGGCGCGACCGGGCTGCCGGCCTGCAGGATGTCGGGATAGCGCTTGAGGTCTTCCTTGGCGAAGCGATACGTGGTGCCTTCGGCGGGCGTGGCTTCGAGGTTGTAGAGGTGGCCGGTTTCTTCCTGGAAACGCAGCAGCGTGGCCCGCACATGGTCCAGCAACTTCAGGGCGAAGGCCCGGCCCTGCTCGGTGTGCAAGCCCTCCTGGTCCTCGGTGAAATTGCGCAGCATTTCGTGCAGGCCGTTCACACCGATGGTGGAGAAGTGATTGCGCAAAGTGCCGAGGTAGCGCTTGGTGTATGGGTACAAGCCGGCGTCCATGTGGTGCTGGATCACCTTGCGCTTGACCTCCAGGCTCTCCTTCGCCAGTTCCATCAAGGTATCGATGCGTTGCAGCAGCCCGCTGGTGTTGCCTTTGTACAGGTAGCCCAGGCGCGCGCAGTTGATCGTCACCACGCCCAGGGAACCGGTCTGTTCCGCCGAACCGAACAGGCCGCCGCCGCGCTTGAGCAGCTCACGCACGTCCAGTTGCAAGCGGCAGCACATCGACCGCACCTGGTTGGGTTGCATGTCCGAGTTGAGGAAGTTCTGGAAATACGGCAGGCCGTAGCGAGCCGTCATCTCGAACAAGCGGTCGGCGTTTTCGCTGTCCCAGGGAAAATCGTGGGTGATGTTGTAGGTCGGAATCGGGAAGGTGAACACCCTGCCCTTCGCATCGCCGGCCTGCATCACCTCGATGTAGGCCCGGTTGATCAACTCCATTTCCGCTTGCAGGTCACCGTAGGCGAACGGCATTTCTTCACCGCCGATCACCGGGATCTGTTCCCGCAGATCCTGGGGGCAGACCCAGTCGAAGGTGAGGTTGGTGAACGGCGTTTGCGTGCCCCAGCGCGACGGCACGTTGAGGTTGTAGATGAACTCCTGCAGCGACTGGCGGATGTCGTCGTAGCTGAGGTTGTCCTTGCGCACGTAGGGCGCCAGGTAGGTGTCGAACGAACTGAAGGCCTGGGCGCCGGCCCATTCGTTTTGCAAGGTGCCGAGGAAATTCACCATCTGCCCCAGGGCACTGCTCAAATGCTTGGGCGGGCCGGCCTCGACCCGTCCCGGCACGCCGTTGAGGCCTTCATGCAACAACGTGCGCAAAGACCAACCGGCGCAGTAGCCGGCGAGCATGTCCAGGTCGTGGATGTGCAGGTCTGCCTCGCGGTGCGCCTCGCCGATGGCCTGGCTGTAGACTTCGTCGAGCCAGTAGTTGGCGGTGACCTTGCCCGACACGTTGAGGATCAACCCGCCAAGGGAATACCCCTGGTTGGCGTTGGCCTGCACGCGCCAGTCTTCTCGGTCCAGGTATTCGTTCATCGACGTGGCGACTTCCACCAGCGTGCGGCGATCGCGACGCAGGCGTCCGTGCTGTTCGCGGTAGACAATGTAGGCGCGCATGGACAGGAAATAGCCGGCATCCATCAGCACCCGCTCGACCCGGTCCTGGATCTGCTCGACGTTTAGCCGCGTCTGTCCTTCCAACCGCGCCAATACTGCCTTGAGCAGTTCTTCGGCATCGGCTTCGGCGTATTCACCGGTGGCTCTGCCGGCGGCGATCAACGCCTGGCGGATCTTGTCCGCGTCAAAGGCCACGACGCTGCCATCGCGCTTGTGCAAGCGGTTGCAGCCTTTTGAGATCAACGTGCTCTGCATTTTGGCTCCAGATACTACATATAGGTGTTTTTAGTTTCTAAGACACAATATGCAGTGGAGGATACGTTCCAAGAGATGGCTTGAAATTGACTGATGTCAAGAAGGGACGATGAACTGGAAAGCTATTTCACCAACGCTAAATCCCGTGGCGAGGGAGCTTGCTCCCGCTGGCCTGCGAAGCAGGCCCAAAAAGGCAGGCGACTGCTGCGCAGCCGAGCGGGAGCAAGCTCCCTCGCCACAAGAGCCGGAGTGCAGCGTATCTAACCGCCGCTCATGTTCATGAACCGCACGATCTGCACCTCCCCGCCAGGGCTGAAGTCATGCTGCAAAGGTTTGCCTTTCAATGCCCGTTTGATCGACTGAATGATCGGCTGATCATCCAGCGGATAACGCCGCAGCAAACCCCGAAGGTCGAGAGAATCCTCCTGCCCCAGGCACAACAACAAGCGCCCTTCAACCGTCATGCGCACACGGTTGCAACTGGCGCAGAAGTTGTGGGTATTGGGCGAGATGAAACCGATCCGAGTATCGGGGTGACGTTCCAACCGCAAATAGCGCGCCGGTCCGCCGCTGCTCTCGGCGCTGTCGAGCAAACGATGATGACGGGCAATTTCGGCCCGAACTTCATCACTGGAACAGAACGACTCACCCCGGGAGCGCCCTACCTCACCCAAGGGCATTTCCTCGATGAAGCTGATGTCGATGCGCTGGTCGATGGCGTATTGCACCAGCGCCGGGACTTCATCGAAGTTGCGCCCCTTCATCACCACGCAGTTGAGTTTGATCCGCTCGAATCCCGCGCCGGTTGCCGCCTCGATACCGGCCAGCACCCGATCCAGATCGCCGTTGCGGGTGATGGCCCGGAAGCGCTCGCCGTCGAGGCTGTCGAGGCTGATGTTCATGCGTTTGACGCCGGCATCCACCAGCGGTCGGGCCAAGCGGCCCAGCTGCGAACCGTTGCTGGTCATTACCAGCTCCCGCAGGCCGGGCAATGCGGCGATGTCGCGACAGAGCCCGACGATACCCGGACGGATCAGCGGCTCGCCACCGGTGAGGCGAATCTTCTTCACCCCAAGGCCGACGAACAACCGCGCCAGGCGCTGCAACTCCTCCAGGGTCAACACTTGCTGGCGCGGCAGGAAGGTCATGTTCTTCGCCATGCAATACACACAGCGAAAATCACAACGATCGGTCACCGACATCCGCAAATAATCGATCTGGCGCCCAAACCCATCCTGCAGCGCAGCGTTCATGAAGATCTCCCGATTGAGCCGGTGCTCACTGCACCAGCGGCGAGTCGGCGCCCTGGAGATGAATGCCGCGAATATCCGCCGCACCGATCAGGGTTTGCAGGTACTGCACCAGCGCCTTTTGCCACACGCCCTGCTGCAACTGGGTACGAATCGCTGTCGCCACCGCCTCGTACGGCAACGGCTGACCATCGATGCGCTGGTCGATGCTGATCACGTGCCAGCCATAACGGCTTTCCAACGGCTTGCTCGCCAGGCCCGCCGGCAACGTGAACAACTGGCGCTCCAGCTCCGGCACGGTCTGGCCCTTGCTGATCTGCCCTAGCGAGCCGCCCTGTTCCTTGGACGGACATGCCGAATACTTCAGCGCCAGTTCGGCGAAACTGCCCGGAAACTGGTCCAGCCGTTCCAGCAACAGCTCGGCCTGGACATGAGCAGAACTGCGGGCCTCGGCATCGTCCGGGGCGCATTCGAGCAGGATGTGCCGCACCGCCAGCAACGGCGCGCTGTGAAAGCGCCCGCGGTTACTTTCGTAGTAACGCAGGCAGGTCGCCTCGTCGCACTGCGGCACCTGGACTTCGCGCTCCAACAACAGCCGCGTCGCCGCTTCCTCTTCGTTTTCACCGGCACCGACCTGCAACGCCAGGCCCAGCTCGGCGATGCGTTGCTGGAGCGACTCACGAATCACCAAGGCCCGTGCCGCCTGGTAAACCGCCTCCTCACGGCTCTCGGCCGGGTGATATTGCAGCTCTTGGGCCATCGCCTGCGGGGTGATCGACACCCCGTTGACGCTGATGATCGGCCATTCCTGCTCGCTGCTGGCGATCAACTGCGTCGCTTCATCCGCCACTGCCTGCTCGGCCTGGGCCGGCTCGAACGCCACCGCCCCCACCGGTTCGATATCGACTATTGGCGCGGTTTTAGCCGAGGAGCCACAACCGCCGCCACCACTACCGCCACCGCATCCGCATCCACTCGCCATGATCTTCTCCTCAGAACTTCTGCCGAACGATTTGATAACGACGCCCCAGGTACCAGACCGGCGCACTGATGATGTGGACCAGGCGGGTGAACGGGAACAGTACGAACAGGGTCAGGCCGAGCAATACATGGAGCTTGTAGACCAGGCCCACCGGGGCCATGGCCGTGGCGGCCTCAACTGGCTTGAGCAGCACGGTGTTTTGTGCCCAGTCAGCCAACATCACCATCACCGAACCGTCCATGTGCGCGGTGGATGCGACGATGGTCATCAGGCCGAGCACCAACTGCACCAGCAACACCACCAGCACCAGGATGTCCGAGGTGTTGGAGGTGGCGCGAACCCGTGGATCGGTCAGCCGGCGGTTGAGCAACATCAGCAAGCCGATCAGCCCAAGCACGCCGAAGAAGCCTCCGGAAACCATCGCCAGCAACTGCTTGTTCTCGGTGCTCAGGAAGTGGTGGTAAACCGCCGAAGGCGTCAGCAGCCCGACAAAGTGCCCGGCCAGCACGAACAGCACACCGATGTGAAACAGGTTGCTGGCCACGCGCATGCCGCGCTTGTTGAGCATCTGGCTCGAACCGGCCTTCCAGGTGTACTGGGCCAGATCGAACCGCGCCCAGCTGCCGATCAGGCAGATCGCCAGGGCGACATAGGGGTAGACCCCGAACAACAACAGATCCCATTTAGACATTGCCCACCTCCCCGGCGGGCGCTGCGGCCCGGCCTTCATGCTGAAAATCCACCCAGTGCAGCGGCACCGCACTTTCTTCCCGGGCGCGGCCCGGCGCACTCGGCATCGAGCTGCAACGGTCCTGCTGCTCAGCCTTCATGAAATCCACCGCCTCTTCCTCCCAGACCTTGTCCAGGGCTTCGAGGGAGTCATCCCGATGCTCGGCCTTCACTTGTTCGAGCATCTCGGCCACCGCCGCCTGGGGTTCGGCCCCGGCGATTTGCAACAAGGCCCGGAAGCAACTGGCGTAGGCGCTTTCACGCTCCTCCAGGCGTGCCGCGAGCAAGGCCAGCAGGTGCGCCACATCCGCCAGGCCCTCGCGGGCCTCGAGGTCTTCGCGGGTGGACAGGAATTCCAGGTACAGCGGGATGTAGTCAGGCAGTTCCTTGACGCCGATGGCGAACCCGGCTTCTTCGTACTGGGCCATCATGTCGACCATGGCCTGGCCCCGGTCGCGGGACTCGCCATGGACGTGTTCGAACAGCAGCAGCGACAGTGAACGACCGCGGCCGAACAACGCACCGTAGTGCTCCTGGCCGTCCATCAGGTCTCGGTCGCAGATCAGTTCCAGCAACTCGAACAACCCGGCACGCTGGGCGGGACTGATTTCCCGCGCCTGCACGATCGCCTGCTCCAACTCGTCGCGACCAGCCACCAGGTTTTCGGTCGGGTAGTCCAGCAGCAACGAAATCACCTTGAGAATGCGCATGCTCATTCCTCCCACAACTGCACGGTCTTGATCACGTCACGGCGGTTGGCTTTCTTGCCGCCGAACATGTTGGTGTCGGAGCTGCCGCTGCAACCGCTGCCGAAGCTGAAACCACAACCGGAGCGCTCGGCGAACGCATCGCTCATGGCGTCTTCACGGTGGGCGCTTGGCACCACGAAACGGTCTTCGTAGTTGGCGATGGCCAGGTAGCGGTACATTTCTTCCACCTGGTTCACGCTCAAGCCGACATCGGCGAGCACTTGCAAGTCCTGCACGCCATCCACCTGTTCCGAACGCTTGTAGGCACGCATCGCCAACAGACGCTTGAGGGCATGCTTGACCGGTTTCTCATCGCCGGCAGTGAGCATGTTCGCCAGGTAACGCAGCGGGATGCGCAGGCTGTCGACGTCCGGGATCACGCCGTTCATGCCCACCGTGCCGGCGGCGGCAGCGTTCTGGATCGGCGACAGTGGCGGCACGTACCAGACCATCGGCAAGGTGCGGTATTCCGGGTGCAGCGGCAGTGCGAGTTTCCAGTCCACGGCCATTTTGTAGACCGGCGAACGTTGGGCCGAATCGATCACCGACTGCGGCACGCCATCGGCCAGGGCCTGGCGAATCACTGCCGGATCGTTGGGGTCGAGGAAGATTTCCAGTTGCTTCTCGTACAGGTCCTGCTCGTTGGCGGTGCTCGCCACTTCGCTGATGCGGTCGGCGTCATACAGCAGCACGCCGAGGTAGCGGATGCGGCCAACGCAGGTTTCGGCGCAAACGGTCGGCATCCCGGCTTCGATGCGCGGGTAGCAGAAGATGCATTTTTCCGACTTGCCGCTCTTCCAGTTGAAGTAGATCTTCTTGTACGGGCAACCGCTGATGCACATGCGCCAGCCGCGGCACTTCTCCTGGTCGATCAGGACGATGCCGTCCTCCTCGCGCTTGTAGATCGCCCCGCTCGGGCACGACGCCGCACACGCCGGGTTCAGGCAGTGCTCGCACAGGCGCGGCAGGTACATCATGAAAGTGTTTTCGTACTCGCCGTAGATGTCCGCCTGGATCTTGTCGAAGTTCTTGTCCTTGCGCCGCTTGGCGAATTCAGTACCGAGGATTTCCTCCCAGTTCGGGCCCCACTCGATCTTCTCCATACGCTTGCCCGACACCACCGAACGCGGACGCGCGGTGGGCTGGTGCTCGCCCAGCGGTGCGGTGTGCAGGTGCTGGTAGTCGAAGTCGAACGGTTCGTAGTAGTCGTCCAGGCTCGGCAGGTCCGGGTTGGCGAAGATGTTCGCCAGTACGCGGAATTTCCCGCCGATGCGCGGGTTGATCGAGCCATCGGCGTTGCGGACCCAGCCGCCCTTCCACTTGTCCTGGTTTTCCCACTCCTTGGGATAGCCGATGCCCGGCTTGGATTCGACGTTGTTGAACCATGCGTATTCCATGCCTTCGCGGCTGGTCCAGACGTTCTTGCAGGTGATCGAGCAGGTGTGGCAGCCGATGCATTTGTCCAGGTTCAGGACCATGCCGATTTGTGAGCGAATCTTCATCTCAGTTCTCCTCGATATCAGTCGGCAGTGGACGCGGCAAATCATCGCCACTGGAACCGTCGAGCCAATCGACCTTGACCATCTTGCGCACCACGACGAATTCGTCGCGGTTGCAACCGACCGTGCCGTAATAGTTGAAGCCGTAGGCCTGTTGGGCGTAGCCGCCGATCATGTGGGTGGGCTTGAGCACCACGCGGGTCACCGAGTTGTGGTGGCCGCCGCGGGTCTTGGTGGTTTCCGAGCCCGGCACGTTCACGATCCGTTCCTGGGCGTGGTACATCATCACCATGCCTTCCTTGACCCGCTGGCTGACCACCGCACGGGCGGTCAGCGCGCCGTTGGCGTTGAAGCACTCGATCCAGTCGTTGTCCTCGATCCCGGCGCGCTTGGCGTCGATTTCCGAGAGCCAGACAATCGGTCCGCCACGGCTCAAGGTGAGCATCAGCAAGTTGTCGCTGTAGGTGCTGTGGATCCCCCACTTCTGGTGCGGGGTGATCCAGTTCAGGACGATCTCGGTCTCGCCATTGCTGCGCTTGCCCTTCACGCCCTCGATAGTGCGGGTGTTGACCGGTGGCCGATAACTCATCAGTTGCTCGCCGAACGCCTGCATCCACGGGTGATCCTGGTAGAACTGCTGGCGACCGGTGATGGTGCGCCATGGGATCGACTCATGGACGTTGGTGTAGCCGGCGTTGTAGCTCACGTGATCGTCTTCCAGGCCGGACCAGGTCGGGCTGGAGATGATCTTGCGCGGCTGGGCCTGGATGTCGCGGAAGCGAATCGCTTCGTGCTCTTTCGACACGGCGAGGTGGCTGTGGTCGATGCCGGTGAATTCCGACAGCGCCGCCCAGGCCTTCACCGCGACATGGCCGTTGGTTTCCGGCGCGAGGGACAGGATCACTTCGGCGGCGTCGATGGCGCTGTCGATTTTTGGCCGGCCCTGGCTGATGCCCGCGTCGAGTTCCTTGTGGTTCAACTCACCGAGGAATTTCACTTCGGTGTCGGTGTTCCAGTTGATGCCCTTGCCGCCGTTGCCGAGTTTTTCCAGCATCGGGCCGAGGGAGGTGAACTGCTTGTAGATATTCGGGTAGTCACGCTCGACCACTTGCAGGTTCGGCGCGTTCTTGCCCGGTTGCGGCGCCACACCGGCGCTCTTCCAGTCGGTGCCGCCGAATGGCTGGGCCAGTTCGCCGACGCTGTCGTGCATCAACGGTACCGTGACCAGGTCTTTCTCCACGCCCAGGTGACCGACCGACATGGCCGAAAATGCCTTGGCGATGCCCTTGTAGATTTCCCAGTCCGAACGCGACTCCCACGCCGGGTCGATGGCCGCCGACAGCGGGTGGATGAACGGGTGCATGTCCGAGGTGTTCATGTCGTCTTTTTCGTACCAGGTCGCGGTCGGCAAGACGATGTCGGAATACACGCAGGTCGAAGACATGCGGAAGTCCAGGGTGGTGACCAGGTCGAGCTTGCCAATGGCGCCCTCGTCGACCCATTCGGCTTCGGTAGGCTTGCAGTCGCCGACCTGGCCGATGTCTTCGTTCATCACGCCGTTCTTGGTGCCGAGCAGGTACTTGAGCATGTACTCGTGGCCCTTGCCCGACGACCCGAGCAGGTTGGAACGCCAGATGAACATGTTGCGCGGGAAGTTGACCGGGCTGTCCGGCTGTTCGCAGGCAAAGCGCAGGGAACCGTCCTGCAGCGACTTGACCACGTAGTCCTTGGGCTCCATGCCCGCGGCGGCGGCATCGCGGCAGATGTGCAGCGGATTGGTGTTGAGCTGCGGCGCGCTGGGCAACCAACCGGCGCGTTCGGCGCGGATGTTGTAGTCCAGGGCGTGTTCGGGGAACTGCGACTTGTCGGCCAGGGGCGAGAGCACATCGTGCATGCTCATCTTCTCGTGGCGCCATTGCGAGCTGTGGCCGTAGAAGAAGCTGGTGCCGTTCATCTGCCGTGGTGGACGGTTCCAGTCCAGGCCGAAGGCCAGGGGCAGCCAGCCGCATTGCGGACGGAGTTTTTCCTGGCCGACGTAGTGAGCCCAGCCGCCGCCAGTCTGGCCGACACAACCGCAGAGCATGAGCATGTTGATCAGCCCGCGGTAGTTCATGTCCATGTGGTACCAGTGGTTCATCGCCGCACCGACGATGATCATCGAGCGTCCACGGGTCTTGTCGGCGTTGTCGGCGAACTCGCGGGCGATCTGGATCGCCTTCTCGCGGCTCACACCGGTGATCTGCTCCTGCCAGGCCGGGGTGCCGGGCACCGAGGCGTCGTCATAGTCCTTGGCGACGTTGGCGCCACCGAGGCCACGGTCGATCGCCAGGTTGGCCGCCGACAGGTCGAACACCGTGGCGACTTTCGCCACGCTGCCGTCGGCCAGCACCACGCTGTGCACCGGCACGCGACGGTATTGCACCGCATCACCGGCCACGTGCTGGAAGTACTCCTGGGACTCGCCGGCGAAATACGGGAACGCCACTTCGGCGACGTCGCCACCGATCAGGCTCAGCTTGAGGTCGATCTCCCGGCCTTCGCCACCTTCACGGGGCAGAATGTTCCACTTGCCCTTCTCACCCCAGCGATAGCCGATGGAGCCCTGAGGCGAAACCAGCTCGCCGTTGTCGTCCAGGGCGATGGTCTTCCATTCCGGGTTGTTGTCCTGGCCAAGGTTGTCGGTGAGGTCGCTGGCCCGCAGGAAACGGTCCGGCTGATAACCCGAACCCGGCGCCACGCCGAGCATTGGCTTGAGCATCACCAGCACCGGCAGGTCGGTGTAGCGCTTGGCATATTCGGTGAAATAGGCGCTCGGCTTGTCCAGGTGGAATTCTTTGAAGATCACATGGTTGAAGGCTTGGGCCAGCGCGGCGTCGGTGCCCTGCTTGGGGTTGAGCCACAGGTCGGTGAGCTTGGCGACTTCCGAATAGTCCGGGGTAATCGCCACGGTCTTGGTGCCCTTGTAGCGCACCTCGGTGAAGAAGTGCGCGTCGGGGGTACGGGTCTGCGGGACGTTGGAGCCCCAGGCAATGATGTAGTTGGAGTTGTACCAGTCGGCCGATTCCGGCACGTCGGTCTGCTCGCCCCAGACCATCGGCGAAGCTGGCGGCAAGTCGCAATACCAGTCGTAGAAGCTCAGGCACACGCCACCGATCAACGACAGGTAACGCGAGCCGGCCGCGTAGCTGACCATCGACATGGCCGGGATCGGCGAGAAGCCCACCACCCGGTCCGGGCCGTGTTCCTTGACGGTGTAGACGTTGGCCGCGGCGATGATCTCGTTGACTTCTTCCCAGTTGGAACGGATGAAGCCACCCATGCCGCGCTTGCTTTTATACGAGTCCGCCTTGGCCTTGTTCTCGACGATGCTCGCCCACGCCTCGACGGGCGGCAGGGTCTGCCGGGCTTCACGCCAGAGCTTAAGCAATGGCTTGCGGATCTTCGGGTACTTGAGCCGGTTGGCGCTATAGATGTACCAGCTGTAGCTGGCGCCACGCGGGCAGCCGCGTGGTTCGTGGTTGGGCAGATCGTTGCGGGTGCGCGGGTAGTCGGTCTGCTGGGTTTCCCAAGTGATCAGGCCGTTCTTGACGTAGATTTTCCACGAGCACGAACCGGTGCAGTTCACCCCGTGGGTGGACCGCACGATCTTGTCGTACTGCCAGCGCGAACGGTAGACGTTCTCCCAGTCGCGGGACTCCTTGCGGGTCTCGCCGTGGCCGTCTGAAAACTCGCCTTGCTTGCGGTTGAAGAACCGCAGTTGATCCAGTAAATGACTCACAGTGTCTTCCTCTCAGGCTTGCTCCGCGGGGTCTGCGCCCCGACCGCAATAGTTGAATTCGTCTTAGCAGGGAGTCGCCGCGCCTTTGCGGGCGTACCACCACCAGGTCACCACGATGCAGCTCAGGTAGAAGCCGACGAACATGTAGAAGGCCATCTCCGGGCCGCCGGTCAGGGCCATCGAAGTGCCGAAGGATTTGGGAATGAAGAAGGCTCCGAAGGCGCCCATGGCCGAGCTGAAACCCAGCACCGCAGCCGATTCCTTGCCGGCGTTCTTGAGCGCTTGCTCACGCACCTCGGGCTTTTTGCCGAGGGCGGCTTTCTCATGCAGGGTGCGGAAGATCACCGGGATCATGCGGAACGTCGAACCGTTGCCCACGCCGGTGGTGATGAACAGCAACATGAACATGCCGAGGAAGCCGTAGAAGCTGCCGCCCTCGCCGCCTTTTGGCAGAAAGTGCAGGACACCGAAGACCATCACGATCATCAACACGAAGTTCCACAGGGTCACTTTCGCGCCACCGAGCTTGTCCGCCAGCCAGCCGCCGAGCGGCCGTACCAGGGCGCCCACCAGCGGGCCGAGGAAGGCGAATTTCAACGCGATCACTTCAGGAAACGAGGTCTTGATCAGCAGCGGGAACGCGGCGGAGAAACCGATGAACGAACCGAAGGTCGCCAGGTACAACCAGCACATCAGCCAGTTGTGCTTGCGCTTGAAAATCACCGCCTGTTCGCTGAACGATGCCCGGGCGCTGGACAGGTCGTTCATGCCGAACCAGGCGATCACGGTCACGGCGAGAATGAACGGCACCCAGATGAAACCGGCGTTCTGCAACCACAGCGAGCTGCCGTCGGCCAACACCTGCGGCTGACCGCCCATGAAGCCGAAGACGCCGAAGGAAATCACGAGCGGCACGCAGAACTGCATCACCGACACGCCGAGGTTGCCCAACCCGGCGTTCAGACCCAGGGCAGTGCCCTGCTGGGATTTCGGGTAGAAGAAGCTGATGTTGGACATGCTCGAGGCGAAGTTGCCGCCGCCGAAACCGCAGAGCAATGCGATCAGCACGAACACGCTGTAGGGCGTGGACGAATCCTGCACGGCGAAGCCCATCCACAAGGCCGGTATCAGCAACGACGCCGTGCTCAACGCGGTCCAGCGACGGCCGCCGAAGATCGGCACCATGAACGAATAGAAGATGCGCAAGGTCGCGCCGGACAGCCCCGGCAGTGCCGCCAGCCAGAACAACTGGTCGGTGCTGAAGCTGAAGCCGATGGCGTTCAGGCGCACGATCACCGTGCTCCAGACCATCCACACGGCGAAGGCCAACAGCAGCGCCGGGATGGAAATCCACAAGTTGCGCCGGGCCGTCAGTTTGCCGCTACTGCCCCAAAAAGCAGGGTCTTCCGGGCGCCAGTCATGAATGACCGGGCCCTTTTCAGGCGTTTGCAGAACGGACATGTTCTTCTCCTTGGGCAATGCTGGAAAACGGGGATTGGCTGGCCGGCGGTTGTTTACCCAGCAGCGGGCGCTTGCGCACTTCGCTGAGGTACATCCAGATCAACGAGACCCAGACCACGCCGTACAGCAACATGAAGCAGGACGAGCGCACGCCGGTGAGGTCCACCAGGGCGCCAAACATGATCGGCAGCACGAAACCACCCAAGCCACCGGCCAGGCCGACGATGCCGGACACCGCGCCCATGTTTTGCGGGTAGTCGTTGGCGATGTACTTGAAGACCGAGGCCTTGCCGAACGCGAAGGCGATGCCCATCACGAACAGCAGCACGGTGAAGAGCGTGGCGTTGAGGCCGATGTGGAAATCGACGATGCCGTTGACGGTCTGCACTTGCAGTTGGGTTTGCGGGTAGGACAGCAGGAACAGGCAGATCCAGCTCACCCACAACACCCACCAAGTCACGCTCTGGGCGCCCCAGCGGTCCGACATCCAGCCGCCGACGGCCCGCAGCACGCCGCCCGGCAGCGAGAAGCACGCCGCCAGCAGCGCCGCGCTTTGCAGGCTGAAACCGTATTCCTGCACGTAGTACTTGGTCATCCACAAGGCCAGGGCTACGTAGCCGCCGAACACGATGGAGTAGTACTGGCAGTAGCGCCACACGGCGGGGTCTTTAAGCGACTTGAGTTGCTCACGCAGGGTGGCGCCGCCGGCACTGCGGTGTTCTTTTTTCTCGGCAGTGAGAAACCAGAACAGCAGCGCGGTGATGAACAGGATCGCGCTGAACACCTTCGGCACCAGATGCCAGGTGCCGAACGCGATCAGGGCTGGGGCGAGGAACTTGGTCACTGCCGCACCGGCGTTGCCGGCGCCAAACACACCCATGGCAAAACCCTGGTTGTGTTTGTCGAACCACTTGGCGACGTAGGCAATGCCCACCGAAAACGAGCCACCGGCCAGGCCGACGAACAGGCCCAGCACCAGGAACTGCCAATAAGCCGTGGCCAGGGTGATCAAATAGAGCGGCAACACGCAGGACAACATCAGCAGGAAGAACACGATCCGTCCGCCAAAGCGGTCGGTCAGAAGCCCCAGGGGCAAACGTACCAGAGAACCGGTGAGTACCGGCGTGGCGGCCAACAGGCCAAATTGGGTTTCATTGAGGGCCAGCAATTCCTTGATCGGAACGCCGAGCACGGCAAACATCATCCAGACCATGAAGCACACGGTGAAGGCCAAGGTACTCATCCCTAGTACCAGCCCTTGTTGCACTTGCGCTCGCATCACGCTGCACCCCAGTCAATTCGTTGAGCGCAGACTAGTGATGCCTACCCCGCGAAAACTTGACCTGGGTCAACGAGCGCCCAGGGGGCATTGGCCTATGCTTGGCCCGTCTACCTCCAAGGAGGTAGATCGAGACCTCGATAAAAGCCTTTGTTTATCAACGTCTTGAGCAAGTTGGCCAAAGCTTTTATGGAAACGGAACGGCCGACAATTCTTTAGAGGTAGTGCGCCCAGGATCGGCTGCAACACCCCACGACCCAGGGCGCGCTTGATGCTCGGTCTACCATTTTTCGCCAAGAGCCAGCGTTCATGATGCGTTGGCTGCGCAGTTCCCTGCCCGCTCGCGCCGGGCTGGCGGTGATCCTGATCGCTATCCTCGCCCTGGCGAGCTCATTGAGCGCCGGACTGATCGCCTGGTTCAGCCAGGGCGACGCAGCGGCCATCAATACCGCCGGTTCGGTGCGCATGGAGACCTATCACCTGAGCTGGAAGCTCGCGGCCGGCGACGTTGAAGGCATTCCCACGGTCGTCGACAGCCTGCAGCAACGCCTCGACAGCCCGGCCCTGCGCGCGGTGCTCGAAGACGGGCCGGAAACCGCACTGCACAAAAGCTATCGCGACCTCATGCAGCGCTGGAACCAGACCTTGCGCCCGGCCATCGAGCGCGGCGACTCGGCGTTCTTCCAGGCCAGTGCTCGTTCGTTCGTCGAGCAACTGGATCAGTTCGTCACCCTGCTGCAACGCCAGAGCGAACACAAACAAGGCTGGCAGCAGGCGATCCAGGGCATCGCCCTGTTCAGCACCATGATCATCCTGCTGATCGGCCTGTATGAACTGCAGTACGGCGTGGTGATGCCGCTGCAAGAACTGGTGGACGCCACCCAGCGCTTTCGCCGTGGTGAATTCCAGGTGCGGGTCAATCACCAGTCCGAGGATGAACTGGGCCAGTTGGCGACCAGTTTCAACACCATGGCCGAGACCATCGAGCAGTCCCACCGCACCCTGGAAGCCCAGGTGCAACAAAAGACCCTGAATCTGCAACAGGCCAACGCCGCCCTCGAATTGCTCTACCAGAGCAGCCGCAGCCTGGCGACGCGCCAGGCCAATGCCGAAGGCCTGGATGAGTTGATCCGGCGCTTCCAGCAGCGCCTGCCGGGCCTGCGTCTGACGCTGTGCCTGCAAGGGCAATTGCAGGCCCCGGCCAAGCACCTGTTGGCCCTGCACGGCGCCGCCAGCCGCCAGGTCTGCGCCAGCAGCGATTGCGCCAGTTGCCACAAACACAACGCCGCGCGCCCGCAAGCTTTCAGCATCAGCAACCAGGGCACCGAGCTGGGCGAACTCAAGGCGCATTTTGTCGACGGCCATGCCGCACAGCCCTGGGAAATCGCGTTGATCCAGGCCTTGGCCAACTTGATCGGGACAACGTTGTCCCTCAAGCGCCAGCGTGAACAGGACCATCGCCTGCTGTTGCTCGACGAGCGGACCATCATCGCCCGGGAACTGCACGACTCCCTGGCCCAGGCCTTGTCGTACATGAAGCTGCAAGTCAGCCGCATGCAGACCCTGATGCGTCGCGGCGAACCGGTGCAGACCTTGGAAACCGTCACCGGCGAACTGCGCGAGGGGCTGAACAACGCTTATCGGCAACTGCGCGAACTACTGACCACGTTCCGCCTGCAGATTCGCGACGACGGCCTGGTGCAGGAACTCAAGGACACCGCCGATGAGTTCTCCAACCGTGGTGATTTCCAGGTGCACTTGTTCATCGACACCCTGGCCTTCGAGCTGTCGGCCAGCGAGCAGATCCACATCCTGCAGATCACCCGCGAGGCCTTGTCCAACTGCTTGCGCCACGCCCATGCGCAAAACGCCTGGCTGGAACTGCGCCAGGAAGGCGAGACCGTGCGCCTTTCCATCGAGGACGATGGCCGGGGTTTCAGCGGCGAAGTGGACCAGCGCGAACACCACGGCCTGAACATCATGAACGAACGCGCCCGCAGCCTGCGTGGCCAACTCGACATTCACTCCCGAACGCCCCAGGGCACCCGTATCCAGGTGCATTTCCAACCGGAATTCCTGGGCCATCACACCGAAGGCATCGCAACATGAACGCCCCTTTGCGCCACACCCTGCTGCTGGTCGACGACCATCCGATGATGCGTCGCGGGATCCGCCAGATGCTCGAACTCGAAGACGATTTGCACATCGTCGGCGAAGCCAGCCACGGCGAAGAAGCCCTGGCACTGATCGAACCGCTCAAGCCCGACCTGGTGCTGCTGGACAACAACATGCCGCAGATGAACGGCATCGAGACCCTGCGCCGCCTCCGCGCCATGCACTACACCGGCAAGGTCCTGCTGTTCACCGTGTCCGACGCCGAGGACGACATCCGCGATGCCCTGCGCCTGGACGCCAACGGTTACCTGCTCAAGGACATGGAGCCTGAGTTGCTGATCCAGTACATCCGCGACGCCCTCCACGGCGCACTGGTCATCAGCCCCGGCCTGACCCGCGTCATGGCCCAGGCCCTGCGCTCGCCACCGCGCCAGGCCGATGTGGAACTGACCGAGCGCGAGCGTCAGGTGTTGAAGACCATTGCCGGCGGTTTCAGCAACAAGGTCATCGGCCACAAGCTGGGCATTACCGAAGGCACGGTGAAGGTGCATGTGAAGAACCTGCTGCACAAGCTCGGCCTGCGCTCGCGGGTCGAAGCGGCGGTGTGGGCGATGGAGCATTTGCGCGGGGCGGGCTGATCATTTTGGCCCCCAACACATATCCCGTGGCGAGGGGATTTATCCCCGCTGGGCTGCGAAGCGGCCCCCAAACCAGACAACTCGGTGTGCCTGGAAGACTGAGTCCACTGTCAGGGCTGCTGTGCAGCCCTACGGGGATAAATCCCCTCGCCACAGATTTGCGCCAGTAGTGAAAACTGGATCGACCGCCTCCCATCCCTCTTCCGAGGTAGGCCTGCCGAGGCATAGGCCGGCGGGGCCTTGGGCTCTACCATGACGGTACGCGGAGGTACGCCATGCTGACCCACCCTTCCATCGTTCTACTGTTGCGCCGTCATCACCTGTTCAGCCAATTGCCGGAGCGGGTCTTCGAAGATGTGTGCAACCTCGCCGTGCTCAAGCGGCTGCCCTGCAACAGCACGTTGATGCACCAGGGCGATCCGGCCAAGCGGTTTTTCCTGTTGGTCAGCGGCCAGATCAAACTCTTCCGGGTCACTGGCGAGGGCCAGGAAAACCTGGTGGAAATCATCCAGCCCGGACAAACCTTTGCCGAAGCCCTGCTCTTCAGCCAGGCCCGTTGCTACCCGGTCAGCGCCTCGGCGATCAAGGACAGCGTGCTGGTGAGTATCGAGGGGACGCATTATCTCAAGGCACTCGAGGACCAGCCCAAAGTCTGCCTGGCGATCCTGGCGAGCATGAGCATTCATCTGCACCAGCGACTCAAGGATATCGATAACCTGACCTTGGCCAGTGCCAGTCGGCGGGTGATCAATTTCCTATTGCAGGAGCGGGATCCAAGGGATGGTCAGGTGGTGTTGCAGGTGTCGAAGCGGCTGGTGGCTTCGAAGCTGGGGATCCAGCCGGAGACGTTTTCGCGGATTCTGCATCGGTTGGTGGATGGGGGGTTGATTGCGATGGAGCGGCGGCAGATTCGTATCTTGTCCGAGGATGGGTTGGAGGGGTATCAGCAGTAAGTTTGGTGTGTATATCCGTTATTTAGGTAACGGCTACTTAGGGTTCCGCCCTGACGGCGGGTCACTTTTGAAAAGCGCCAAAAGTAACCAAAAGCGCTTTGCCCCACCACTCGGTGCCTCGCTTAGGCTCGGCATGCCCTCACTCCGGCATTGCTCCGTGGGCCGCCGCGAAGGGCCATCCATGGCCCAGCGCGGCTATCCCGGCATCCATGCCGGGATGCCCACTGCGCGATGCCTGCGTTCGGCCATCGTGGTTAACGGGGCGCCCGAGATCAAACGCCACCGCGAGGCGGCCTTATAGCCGACCTGGCTCTCCCGGTCGTACATCCACCAGATCTGTGGGAGCAAAGCTTGCTCGCGATAGCGGTGGTTCAGTCAATGAAGATGTTGGATGTACCGGCCTCTTCGCTCGCTCCCACAGGGGATCCATCCCTAACCCACATCAATCAAGGCAATCACCCGAGAAAACACTAACTCCATCTCGGACTCACCGCAATCCACCCCAAGCCGCTTCCGCAACCCCAGCTGACTAAGAATCACATGCACATCCGCCTCCAAATCATGCTGCCGCAAACACGCCCGGACGCACTGCAATGGACAACCATCCAACGCAATGATCCGCCGCCCTGAGCGCGCCTTGTCAACCAGCGGCGCCACACCTCCACCCACCCCGACAATGCAGGACATCTCAGCCAGACCCGCACGGTCCAGGCGCAGCGCAACGGTATTGGCCAGTTGCGCCACGTTCGAGCAACCGGAACACGAATACACCAAGGGAAGCGCGTCAGAGGCTTTCATTACACGGTCGCCAACCCTTTGCCCGCCTTTTCCAGATTGCGCCAAAGCCACGGCGGCAGCACCTCCGGATCAAGACTGTCGATCAAATTCTTCAACGCCAGCCCCAACTCGGTGTCCCCCTCGATCACCAACCGCCGCCGAAAGAACAACGTATCCGGGTCTTCCTGGCGACTGGCCAGCAACAGGAACTCACGCCAATTGCCGCTGATGGACACCTGCGCCTCGGCCCGTTCGGCGATGCGCAGGCCATCGCGGCCGAGGGTCAGGTACCAGCACAACTTCAGGTCAGGCACCCGCAGGCACAACCAGCGCCCACGCAGTACATCGAAACCACCGTCGCGCAACGGCTCGGCCAGGCAGCGGTTGAGCGCCTGCTGCAACGCCAATCGCTGCACCACGAACGGCACCTTGCCCACCAACGGCAGCAAGCGATCGGCACCTTTGAGCACCCACTTCTTCGGACTCAACACAGGCCCGCCTCCTCTACCTTCAACATGCCGGCATGACCGTGCCAGTAACCATTGCATCCTTCCACGAACAACGGCGGTGCTTCGCCCTGGCGAACCTTGTCGAAAGCCGTGACCACCTCGGCCATGCCCTGGGCGCGCGGACTCAGGCGCAGGACGTCGGCACCACAGGCCTGCAGCGCGGTGTAATCGGCCAGCAGGTTCGTGACCTCGCCGGACATCGTCTGGATGCCGTTGAGGGTGAACAACTGTTGGCCTTCCTGACTGCTCAACGCCAGGCCGTCGGGGTAGTTGATGCAGCAGAACTGACAGTCGTCCTTGGGGCGGTTTTCCGCCCGGGCGGTAAAGCAGCGCGCCGAGTACGCCAAGGGCAGATGACCATAGGAAAAAATCTCTACTTCAGGCACCTCACGGTCCATGTCCCGCACTTGCTCCAGCACATCGGCAATCAGCGCCGCCGAGCATTCCACCGGCGGCACCCAACGAATCATGCCGCTGTCGAGCAGTTGCCCCAGGGCGTGGCCGTTGTACAGGTTCAACGCCGGGCCACCGACAAAGGGCAGCTTGCGTTCGGCCATGAACTGCACCGCGCCCATGTCATTGGCCTCCACCAGCAACTCGCCGTTGTCACACAAGCGACGCAGCGAGGACAGCTCCGACGCCGCCTCGATCAGCGTCAGGCTCGACAACACGATCTGCGCCTGGCTGCACGCTTGCAGCTCGCGCCCCAGGCCGAGCCATTGATCCAGGGAAAACGCCCGGCGTTTCGAACAGACGGTTTCCCCCAGGTAAATCACGTCCAGTGGCAAGGCCGACATCTCGGCGTAGAAGTTTCCCAGTTGCGCTTTGTCCCAGTAGAACAGGACGGGTCCCAGGCTTAGTTTCATCAGGCCTCCCTCATTGCCATGATCGATGGTAGGCACCCAGGGTGGTCTGGCTGCCTTCCGACAGACCGGCCAGCACCTGGCGCCATTCTTCCCGTACGCGGAAGCGTTGCGGCGCGGCATGGTGGGCATCCAGCGCGGCGCGCCAGACCCGGGTAACTTGCTCGACGTAGGCCGGGCTGCGTTGGCGACCCTCGATTTTCACCGCTTCGACGCCGATGGCCGTCAGTTCCGGCAACAAGTCGAGGGTATCGAGGCTGGTGGGCTCTTCCAGCGCATGGAAGCGTTTGCCGCCCACCAGGAAGCGACCTTTGCACAGGGTCGGATAGCCGGCTGGTTCTTCAGGGGTGTAACGGTCGATCAGCACTTCGCTCAGGCGGGCGCTCAACCCATCGGCGTCTTCGCTCCAACGCACCGCCTTGGCTGGGGAGCAGACGCCGCAGAGGTTCGGCGATTCGCCCGTGATGTACGAAGACAAGTGGCAGCGGCCCTCGGCCATGATGCACAGGCTGCCGAAGCCGAAGACTTCGATCGGCACCGGGCTGCCCGCCGCCACCTGCCGGACCTGGGCCAGCGACAGCACTCGCGGCAGTACCGCGCGGCGGATGTCATAGCGCTGGGCGTAAAAAGCCAGGGCGGCTGCGTGTGTCGCCGAGCCTTGTACGGAAAGGTGCAGCGCCAACCGAGGATGGCGCTGACTGGCATAGCTGAGTACCCCGGGATCGGCGGCGATCAACGCATCCACGCCGAAATCGGCGGCGCGATCCACCGCCCGCTGCCAGCGTTCCCAGCCCTTGGGCTGCGGATACGTATTGACCGCCACGTACAGCTTGCGTTGATGCTGACGGATATGGGCGACCGCCGCGTCGAACTGCTTGTCATCCATGTTCAGTCCGGCGAAATGCCGGGCATTGGTGTCATCGCGAAAGCCGACATAGACGGCATCCGCGCCTTGGCGCACCGCCGCTTTGAGGGCTGGCAGATTCCCTGCCGGGCAAACCAGTTGCATGGGGCATCCTCGTGGGAAAACTAAGGGCGCCGCCAGTCTAGCCAGCCAACCGGCGGCGACCTTGACGGCAGTCAATTGCCGTCAATGCATCAGGCTCGCGAACGGCAGATACATCACTCGATCGTGCTTGTGCACCAGGGCGTCACGCTCGACCACCGCCAGGCCATCGGCCCAGCAGGCAGCCGTGAGCATCGCCGAGCTTTGCTGCGGGTGCAGTTCGACGCACAACTGGCCGTCGATGCCTGCAACCAATCGGCCCCGCAGGTATTGCCGGCGCCGGTTGCGCTTGAGCCAATCGAATCCGGCCGGCACCTGCAACGGCACCGGCAGGACATCGCCCATGCCCTGGGCCCGGAACAGGAACGGCCGCACGACAATCAGCGCGGTAATCAACGCCGCCGACGGATTGCCCGGCAGCCCGATCCACGGTTTGCCCTCCACATCACCGAACGCCAGGGGCTTGCCCGGCTGGATCGCCAGGCGCCACAGATCAATGCTGCCCAACGCTTCGATGGCATGCTTGAGGTGATCCTCCTCGCCCACCGAGACACCGCCCGAGGTGATCAGCACATCGCATTCGGCCGCGGCCAGGCGCAATGCCTGTCGACTGGCCAATAGCTGGTCTGGCATGACCCCGAAGTCATGGACTTCCAGGCCCCAGCCACGCAACAACGCGGCGAGGCTGTGGCGATTGCTGTTGTAGATCTGCCCCGGCGCCAACGGCTCGCCCGGTTCGCGCAGTTCATCGCCGCTGCTGAGCAACCCCACCTGCAACGGACGAAACACCTCCACCCGATCGATCCCGGCACCGGCCAGCAGCCCCAGTTCCTGCGCCCGCAGACGCGTGCCGGCACCGAGCAAGCGATCACCCCTGCGCAGCTCCTCGCCTTCCTTGCGCACGTGGTCGCCACGGTTGACCGAGGGCAACCAGACCCGCTCGCCTTCGACGCGGCAGCTTTCCTGTGGCACCACGGTGTCAGCGCCCGGTGGCAAAGGCGCGCCAGTGAAAATGCGCACGGCCCGCCCAGCCTGTAACGGTTCGCCCGGTTGGTCACCGGCGGCGATGCGCCCGGCCAACAGCAGGTAGCCGTCTTCCACCGGCAGATCGGCAGCCCGCAGTGCATAGCCGTCCATCGCGCTGTTATCCCAGGCCGGCAGGTTCATCGGGCAGATAATGTCAGCAGCCAGCACACGCGACAGGGCTTGGTCCAGGCCGACCCGTTGCACCGGTGGGGGCGGCGGCGCCTGGTCCAGCAGATGCCGGACCGCCTCGTCTACCGGCGTCAAAGCGCCGCTGTCGCAAACGCCGCTCATGGACGCGCCTCACAGGCAGTCGGAACGATACCGTCCTGGGGCTTGAGGTGCGGGGTGAAATTGCACGGCCCGGTGCGGCTGTCCAGTTGCCCGACGAGGATCTGTTCCCAGCCGGTGCGGCAAGCGCCCGGCGAACCCGGCAAGCAAACGACCAGCACGCCGTTGCTCATACCGGCCAGGGCACGGGATTGCAGGGTGGACATGCCAATTTCCGCCAACGACACCTGGCGGAACAATTCGCCGAAGCCATCGACGTGCTTGTCGAGCAGCGGTGCCACCGCTTGGGGCGTGTTGTCGCGCGCGGTGAAACCGGTGCCACCGGTCATCAACACCACCTGCACCTTGGGGTCGGCGATCCACTGCGAGACATGCGCGCGGATCTGGTAGATGTCGTCCTTCACCAGGGCGCGATCGATCAGCACATGACCGGCGGTTTGTAGTAGATCGGCCAGGGTCTGGCCCGAGGAATCGGTTTCAAACGTGCGCGTATCGCTGATGGTAAGGACCGCGATGTTCAAGGGTTGGAAATCGCGTTGGGTCAGATGGGCCATTGGTCAGCCGTCCTGTCAGAAAAGATGGCCCAGCCTGAACCGCAATCAGTGCCGGGCCTATTCCTCCATGGAGGTACCTCCCTCGGGTACTCAGGGCGCGAGGCGGCTGCGCTGCCAAACGCCCTCGTGCAGCCGGAAATCCATACGGTCATGCAGACGATCCGCGCGGCCCTGCCAGAACTCAAGCCGTTCAGGGCGCAGGCAATAACCGCCCCAGTGCTCGGGACGTGGCACCGGTTGCTCGGCAAAACGTTGCTCGGTGCCCGCCAACAAGGCCTCCAGCGCCGCTCGATCAGTCAGCGGACGGCTCTGCGGCGAAGCCCAGGCGCCGAGACGACTGGCGACGGAACGGGAATGAAAATAGGCATCGGACAATGCCGGATCGAGCTTGCGGACCTGCCCTTCGATGCGCACCTGGCGTTCCAGTGCAGGCCAGAAAAACGTCATCGCCGCCCAGGGGTTGAACGCCAGGTCGTGTCCCTTGCCACTCTCGTAGTTACCGAAGAACGAAAAACCGTCTGCGCTGAAACCCTTGAGCAACAGCACCCGGCAATGGGGCCGGCCCTGCCCGTCCACCGTCGCCAAGGCCATGGCATTGGCTTCCACGGGTGGGCTTTCGGTCTCGCGGGCCTGTTGCATCCAAACGCCGAACAGCGCCAGGGGATCGTCTGGCAAATGGACTTCGTCCAGCCCGTCGCGGGTGTATTGGCGGCGCATGTTAGCCAGGGAAAGGGGCATGACGGTGATCTCCACTTGGGTTTGGGCCAGTGTGGAGTCGGCTGGGGTGGGTGGCCTTGATCGTTGTCAATGCTGATTCTTGTGGCGAATGGGAGACGGCCCTACTTGAGCCCCAACCGCCGCGCCAACTTATGCAAATTGCTCGGATCAATCTCCAACAACCGCGCCGCCCCTGCCCAATTCTGCCCGCAGCGGTCCAGGGCCTTGAGGATCGCCTGGCGCTGGCATTCATCCACTGTGACGCTCAAGGACCGCAACGGCGCATCGACCCTTTCCTCTGGCGTGTCGATGACGGCTGCGTTGGCGCTGACATCCAGATCGAGCACCTGCGGCTCGAGGGTCATGATCACCCCGCGACTGGCACCACGGCTCAGCTCTTTCAACGCCGCGCGACTGATGACATGCTCCAGCTCCCGCACGTTGCCCGGCCAGTGGTAAGCCAGCAACGCCTGCTCGGCGGCCGGCGACAGGCGCAAGCCACGCAAGCCCAGTCGGGTGCGGTTGAGTTCGAGGAAGTGCCCGGCGAGCATCAACACATCGTGGCCGCGCTCGCGCAGCGGCGGGATCGGCACGGGGTAGACCGATAGCCGGTGGTACAGGTCGGCGCGAAAGAGCCCGTCGCGGATGCTGTCGGGCAAGTGCCGGTTGGTCGCGGCAATGATCCGCACATCGACGTGCAGGGGCTTGTCCGCTCCCAACCGCTGGATCTCACCGTTCTGCAGGGTGCGCAGTAACTTGGCTTGGACGCTCAGCGGCAGCTCTCCCACTTCATCGAGAAACAGCGTGCCGCCGTTCGCGGCGTCGAAGCGTCCAGCGCGGTCAGTCGTCGCGCCAGAGAACGCGCCTTTGACGTGGCCGAACAACTCGCTTTCGGCGAGGGACTCGGGCAACGCCGCGCAGTTGACCTGCACCAAGGGCTTGCGACTCCGTCGGGACAACCGATGCAGCCGCCGGGCGAACAACTCCTTGCCCACCCCAGTCTCGCCCAGCAACAGCACCGGCAGTTCCGAGTCAGCCAAGACATCCAACTCATTGAGCAACTGCTGCAAGCCCTCGCTGCGCCCGATGATTTCGCCCTCCTCGGTCGGCAGGCGCAGGTCCGCCGGGTCGCTGCGTGACGCCCGCAGGCTGCGATTCTCCTGCTCCAATCGCGTGACCCGCACCGCCGCCTCGATCTGCAACGTGCAACGCTTGAGTTCCTCCCGGGCGCGCCCGTCGAAGGTACCGGCGTGCAAGGCATCCAGGGTGATCGCGCCCCAGAGCCGGCCTTCCACGTACAGGCTCACGCCCATGCAGTCATGCACCGGCAGCGGCTCGCCGACGTGGTGATCGAGCAAGCCGTCATACGGATCCGGCAAGCGGCTGTCCGGCTCGAACCAGGTCGGTTCGCGCGAGGCCATGATCGCCGCCAGCCGCGGGTGCTGGGCAATCACAAAACGCCGGCCCAGGGCTTCGTGGACCAGGCCAACGGTCGCCACCGGCCTGAGGCTGTCATCGTCCAGGCGCAGCAAACCGACGGCGCCACTGTTGAAGTATTCGCGCAGGGTCTGCACCAGGCGCTGCAATCGCACCGCATTGGGCAACTCGACGATCAGGTCGGCGGCCAGGCTTTCACGCAGCATGGTAGTGATGACCCTCCAGGGTTCGTTTGACCCTTCACTGTCAGGGTGACAATCACCCTGCCATAAATTTACTGCTTTGTTTTCAATGATTTGGACCTGGCACGCCTGCTGCAAAGTGGACTGTCATCTGTCCCTCCCGGGATTCAACCCAAGGAAACATGATGAGCCTCGACCTGCTTGAACAAAGCCTCGGCCAACTGGCCTGCGACATTCCCGGTGCTACCCGGACCTTCCATCATTACAGCCTCGATTTCTGTTGTGGCGGGCAAAAATCCTTGCGCGAAGCGGCGCTGAGCAAAGGCCTGAACCCGTTGCTGATCGCCGATGCCCTGCGCACCCTGCAAGCCGCTGGCGAGCGCGGCCATGATTGGCGCGATGAACCCCAGGCATTGTTGATCAGCCACATCCTCGAACGCTACCACGCCCGCCATCGCGAACAACTGCCAGAACTGATCCGCCTGGCCCGGCGCGTCGAAACGGTCCATGGGGCACGCGCCAGTTGCCCCAACGGCCTGGCCGATCATCTGCAGGACATGTATCAGGAACTCGAAGGCCACATGCTCAAGGAAGAACAAGTGTTGTTCCCAATGCTGCAACGGGGCCTGGGCGAACGCGCCTCGGCGCCGATCCAGGTGCTTCGCTACGAACATGACCAGCACGGCGAAGCGCTGGAAACCATGCTCGCCCTGACCGACCAGATCACCCCGCCCGCTGACGCCTGCAACACCTGGCGCGCCCTATACCGTGGGTTGATGGAATTTCGCGATGACCTGATGCAGCACATCCATCTGGAAAACAATGTGTTGTTCGTCAATGCGATGAAGGCTGCCCATTGATTTCTCAGTCATAGCGTTACCCCTGTGGGAGAGTTTGCTCGCTCCCACGGGGGTTCGGTGATGCTCTTTCCTGCTCAAAACTGCCAATAGAACATCGCCTTCGCCAACACCACGATCATCACCATATGCCCGAGGATGCTGCGCCGCAGCCAGCAGGCCCGACTCGGAGTCAAGCGGCCGCCCTTGAGCCAGTACGCCAGCCAGACGTAATGTCCGACGATGCTCAGGGCCAGTAAAATCTTCAAGCTCAGCAACAGCCCGAAGCTGTTGCCCAGCGGCTGACTCAACGCGCCGCGATGCTGCCAGGCCAGGGCGATGCCGGCGCCATAGAGCACCAGCACCACGCCGTGAAGTACGTGCCGCGAGCGCTTGGCGATCGCCTGGTCCGCCCCTTCCCTGACGGCCTGCGACAAAGGTTTTCGAGCGGCATGCCAGATGAACACCTCGAAGAACAACGTGCCGATGAAGGCGATTGCCGCCAGCAGGTGCGTGACCAACAAGACCCCATACACTATCTATTCCCTCCGTCCAGCCGACTCATCCCGGATGTCCATCCACCCGCGCCTTGAGCAGCATCGGCCCATAGCGCCAGGCGTACAGACCGAACGCCAGCGTCCAGCACACGCCCGCCAGCCAGAGCCCGGTCAACGGCAACAGCAGCACCAACAGCACGCGGCTCAGGCACGCCAGGTTCAACAGGATGAACGCCAGGGTCATCCCCGCCGGCGGTTCGAGGGCGCGCCCGGTATGGCCCAGGCTGACGCGAGCGATCATCGCCAGGATCAATCCGGCCATGGCGCCGATGGTCAGGCTGTGCACCGCCAGGCTCGGGTTCACCGGCACGCCGATGTGCCACAGCGCCATGCCCAGGCACGCCACCGCCAGCCAGGCGTAGGCCAGGTGCAACGACCACAGCAGCGGCACCCGCCACAATCCTCGATCATGCCAGCGCACCAGTCGGATCCCGTGCCCCACCGCCAACGCGGCGAACAACAGGCCGACCCAGAGGCTGGGCGCCAGCGCCGGACCGAAGGCGTACAACAGCGCCACCAGCGCCGAACCTGCCAACAACAAGCGATCGAGCCAGGGCCACGGCGCCACGCCTTCCACACGACCGAGGCCGCGCTGGGTGAAGAACGGAATCACGCGCCCGCCGATCAATCCCATCATCGCCGCCACCAGCCACAGCCCGGTGAGTACGCTTTGCCGCTGCAAGCCCTCGTTGTCCTGGAGCAGGCCATACACGGACAAACCGTCGGCGGCAGCCAACAGCAGCAAGACCAGCACGATCGGGTAATTGCGTTTCTGCCGCACACGCCACAACGTCACGCCCATCAATGCGGCGACGCCCAAGGCGAAAGCCAGCTCCAGGAACGCCAGCAATGGCAATGGTGCGCCGATCAACCAGGCCAGACGCGCCCCCAGCCATACCAACGCCAGCGCAGCCAGTCGCTTGCCACTGACGCCCGGGCTACCGGTCCAGGTCTGTACCGCCGTGAGCAGGAACCCGGCGATGATCGCCAGACCGAAACCGAACAACAATTCATGACGGTGCCAGGCCAGCCAGCCTCCGGCCGGCTGCCAGCCGGACAGCCGCCCGCTGAACACCGCCAGCCACAGCGGCACCACCAGCAGCGCGAGCACGCAGCCGCCCAGGAAGAACGGCCGGAACGCCAGGCGCCACAACGGCGGGATGGCCATGGCCTTGCGACGGTCAAGCACTTGCATACACCACTCCTTTGCCCCCGCTGGAATGCCTGCGAGGTGCGACAAATCACGGCTCGAATGATGAGCTAACGACGCGGGCAGGCCTTGTCTCAGATCAAGCCGGCGCATCGGCAACCTCATGCCTCGGCCAGAAGCTTGCAAAGGGCTTGCCGAACCCATTCGCAACTTGATCGGGAAACCTGTGGGAGCGAGCTTGCTCGCGATGACAGTGGATCAGTCAGCATCGATGTTGGATGTTAGTACGCTATCGCGAGCAAGCTCGCTCCCACAGGGAGTGGTCATTTCAACCCCGTCATGGTGATTTCCACCCTTCAAGCCTAGGGTCATTTCTACCCTACCCAACCCCAACGCCTCATGAATCAAAGCCTCCAGGCATGGCCCGGCTCTTGCTCAAGCAGGGCATCACCTTCTACTTCCGGGGTCACCCATGAAATCCGTTGTCCTGCCGCTCACCTGGTTCGTTGTGCTCACCGGCATCCTGGCGCTTGCCAGCGGCCTGTCCCTGAGCCTGGTCTGACCTCGATCGCTTCTTCGCTACCACAAGGATCCACGCCATGGTGCTCCACCGTGTCCATCACCAGATACTGCGCAGCCATCACCTGTTCGAGCCGCTGAACGAAGAACAGCTCGATGAGTTGATGAGCCACAGCCAACTGCTGAACATCGACAGGGGCGATCCGCTGTTCCGCCAGGGCGAACCGGCGCAGGCGTTCTACTTCGTGATATCCGGGGCGGTGAAAATCTACCGGTTGACCCCGGACGGCCAGGAAAAAGTCTTCGAGGTAATCGGCGAGCGGCAGACCTTCGCCGAAGCCATGATGCTGATGGACACGCCCAACTACGTCGCGTCCGCCGAAGCCGTCGGCCCAACCCAGGTATATCGGCTGTCCAATGCCACATACATGCGCCTTCTGCAGAGCAACAGCCGGCTGACTTTCGCCCTGCTCGGCAAGCTCTGCGTGCGCCTGCATCAGCGGGTCAACGAGATCGAAACCCTGTCGCTGAAGAACGCCACCCACCGCGTGGTGCGCTACCTGCTGACGCAACTGGTGCGCCTGCAAACCGTCGACAGCCAGTTCGAGTTGCCGATGGCCAAGCAGTTGATCGCCGGGCATCTGTCGATCCAACCCGAGACTTTTTCGCGGATCATCCGGCGTCTGATCGATGAAAAGATCATCACCCAGGACGGTCGTCAGATTGCCATTCTCGACCGCCCGCGCCTGGAGCAGTTCGAATGAGCGCGCAACCCGTTTGCCTGTACTGCCAACAGGCCAACGCCGTCGCAGCAACCGAATGCCGTAATTGCGGCATGCCCTTGCCGGCCGAGGCGGCGCTGGCCGATGAGCGCCGGCTGCGGCGCTTCACCTGGTTCTGCGTCGGCTTGACGGTCTTCTGCACCGCCATGTTCTTCTGGCTTCCGCGCAGCATCGCCTGAATCCTCAATCCTGAGTCAACTGCCGATACAACTGCGGCAACCGCAGCGGCAGTTGCTCGGGCTGGCGAATCAGCGTGTAGCCGTTGGCGCCAAACATGTACGGCAGGTAATCCCCCGCTTCCCGGTCGATGGTGATGCAGAACGGCGTCAGCCCCTGGCGCCGGGCCTCCAGTACCGCCTGGCGGGTGTCCTCGACACCGTAGCGCCCCTCGTAAAGGTCCAAGTCATTGGGCTTGCCGTCACTGATCAACAGCAACAATTTGCGCCGTCGCTTGCACCCCGCCATGCGCTGGGTAGCCTGGCGGATCGCCGCGCCCATGCGCGTGTAGTAACCCGGCTTGAGGCCCTGGATCCGGCCCCGGGTCTGGTCGTCGTAACGCTGGTTGAACGCCTTGAGTTCATGCATGCGCACGTTCTGCCGGCGCAGGGAGGAAAATCCATACAAGGCGAAATCATCCCCCAGCACCGACAAGGTTTCTCCGAACAGCAACAGGCTGTCGCGGATCACATCGATAACCCGATGCTCGTCGTTGAGGTGGGCGTCGGTGGACATCGACAGATCGGCCAGCAGCAGGCACGCCAGGTCGCGGCGAGTCCGGCGCTGGTCCATGAACAACCCGCGTTCGCTGCATTGACCGTGTTGGCGCTCGACGTGGAAATCCAGCCACGCCTGCAAATCCAGTTCGCAGCCCTGGGTCTGCTGGCGCAGCCATTGGCGATCGTTGCGCAGGTGTTCGAACTGGCGACGCAGGCGCTGGGCCGGGCCTCGCAGGCGTAACGGCAATGGCTGGGGTTCGCAATCGCGAGGAATAAACGTCTGCACGCTGACGAAATCGTCCTGCAGGCGCTGCTTGCGATAGTCCCATTCCGGCAGCCGAACACCTTCGCCGAGCGGCACGTCATCGACATCCGCTGGCGGCAAATCCAGGTGCAGCTTCAAGCCACCGCCCTTGCGCAGGCGCGCGCGGGGAAGGGTCAGTTGATCGAGATCTTCAGCCACGCGCGCGGCATCCGGGTCTTCGCTGTCGTCCGACCAGCGATCCAGGTCGACGTGCTCGGTCCAACTGAACAGGTTTTCCAGGCGCACGATCAGCAGGCCACCGTCGCGATTGGTGTCGTCGATGCGCTCGGCGCGCTTGCGTCCGCCCTGCTGTTCACCGGGCGGTGTCGCCAGGTATTGCTCGGACTCTTCAAGGTCGGCGGATTGCGGATTGGCCAGATGTTGGGGTGGATACAGCCACAACGGCAACGGCCAGGCCGCCCGTTCGCTGCGGGGAAAATGCGCGACACTGCCTGGCTCGCGCAAGGCTTGGCATAGCGCGTGTTCCAGGGCGGCTTCAGCCGGGTTCAGTGATTCTGGGTCGGGGCGCAAGGACAGGTGCGCCTCCACCAACCGCCGGTAGCGAGGGCGCAGCGCCGGGTAGCGTTTCAGCACGGCCAGGGTCCAGCGCTGGTTGTCACGCCCCCAATGCGTCATCGGCCCCGACTGCGCGGCCAGTAACGCCAGCCAGCGATACAGTTCTTCGTTGAGCCCGACATCGGGAAACGCCGCCAGGCTCGCCGGCAGCCGCAGGTTGTCGCCATCGCACCAGGCCAGCGGCACTTGCTTGCAGGTGCCGGCGATCTGCTGCAACAGGTTGCGCCGCAGCAAAAGATCCCGGTCGCTGACGGCCTCGACGCCCAGGTGCCGGGCACCACCCGTGGCCCGGAACAGCACCTGCAGCGAGCGTTGCCGTGGAACCAGCTCGACCCGTGCCTCGGGAAAATCGGCACTGGCCCGGCGGGTGATGAAACGGTGCCAGACACTGCCGACCCACTCTTCCAGCTCGAGGGTGAATGCCATGGTTTACTCTCCTATCGACCCGACTGATTCGCACTGCTCTTGTGGCGAGGGAGCTTGCTCCCGCTTGGGTGCGAAGCGCCCATCAAAAAGGGTCTGCTGCGCAGCCCAGCGGGAGCAAGCTCCCTCGCCACAAAAGCTCTCTCGCCACAGATTCAGTGGTGTCCTCTCAAGAAGGCACCACCGCCGCCGGCGCCCGCAGCGCCGCACGGCCGCGTTGACGGAAGCTGAACAGGTAGCAGAGCAACCCGGCCAGGAACCCGACGCCGCTGACCAGTCGCGCCCAGAACAGCGGCTTCAAATGATCCATCGTCGCCATGAACGGCAAGGCGCTGCCATCGTCCATCCAGCGTTGCAGCCACACCTGCACGACACCCGCCGCAGTGAGGTACAAAGTGATCATCACCATCGACAAGGTCATCAGCCAGAAGCCCCAGATCTCCAGGCGCTGCGAGCGCTCGTCCGCCGCTTCACCCAAGCCCCGCAAGCGTGGCATGGCGTAGCTGATCAGCGTCATCACGATCATCGCGTAGGCGCCGTAGAACGCCAGGTGACCATGGGCCGCAGTCAGTTGCGAACCGTGGGTGTAGTAGTTGACCGGGGCCAAGGTGTGGAGGAAACCCCAGACGCCCGCGCCGAAGAACGCGGTAACAGTGGTGCCCTTGGCCCACAACGTAGCGGCGCGGTTCGGGTGATGCCGACGACGGTTTTTCACCATGCTGAAGGCGAACACCACCATCGCCAGGAACGGCAGCGGTTCCATCGCCGAGAAGATCGAGCCGACCCATAACCAGACCTCGGGGGCGCCGATCCAGAAGAAGTGGTGACCGGTGCCGATGATCCCGGTGATCAGCGCCATGGCGATGATCACGTACAGCCATTTCTCCACCACTTCGCGGTCCACGCCGGTGATCTTGATCAGGACGAAGGCGAGCATCGAACCCATGATCAATTCCCACACGCCTTCCACCCAAAGATGCACCACCCACCACCAGTAGTACTTGTCGCGGGCGAGGTTTTCCGGGTTGTAGAAGGAGAACAGAAAGAACACCGCCAGGCCGATCAACCCGGTCATCATCACCATGCTGACCGTGGTCTTGCGACCCTTGAGCATCGTCATGCCGATGTTGTAGAGAAAGCCCAGGCACACCACGACGATGCCCATCTTGGTGATCGTCGGTTGCTCCAGGAACTCGCGGCCCATGGTCGGCAGCAGGTCGTTGCCGGTGAACTTCGCCAGCGTCGCATAAGGCACCGAGAGGTAGCCCAGGATCGTCGCCACACCCGCGGCGGCAAAGACCCAGAACAGCAACAGCGCCAGTTTCGGACTGTGCAGCTCGCGGTCGGCCTCCTCCGGTATCAGGTAATACGCCGCGCCCATGAAGCCGAACAGCAGCCAGACGATCAGCAGGTTGGTGTGGACCATGCGGGCCACGTTGAAAGGAATCAGCGGGAACAGGAAATCGCCGACCACGTATTGCAAGCCCATGATCAAACCGAACAGCACCTGCCCGAGGAACAGCATCAGGGCAAACACGAAATAAGGTTTGGCGACGGCCTGCGAGGCGAATTTCAGATGCGGATTAGCCATGCTCATCTCTCAGCCCTCCTTGTTTGGCGGCCAGCCATTGGTATTGATCTTCGAGCTCCACTTGAGGAACTCGGCGATGTCGTCGACCTCCTGCTCGCTCAGGTTGAACTGCGGCATGGCACGACGGCCCGGGACGTTCAGCGGTTGCATCTTCATCCACGCCTGGAGAAACGGCTTGAACGCCTCCTCGCCCCCGCGCCGGTTCACCACGTTGCCCAGCTCCGGCGCGAAATACGCACCCTCGCCCAGCAGCGTGTGGCAGCCGATGCAGTTGTTGCGCTCCCAGACGCCCTTGCCGCGTATCACCGACTCCGTCAACTGCGCCTGGTTACTGCGCTCCGGAAAGGTCTGTTCCGTGTGGTAGGTCAGGGCCAGGAATATCAGGAAAAAGAAGATGCTTCCCCCGAAGTAAATATTCCTGGCCATGCCTTTGGTGAAGGTATCTGACATGGTCACTTCCTCATTGCTTGGCGTGCCCATTCTAGAAAGCGAGGGGTCCGGAACCGCTTGATGGCGATCAAGAATCTCCGATGGTTTTGGTGGGTTGTTGCTGGTGGGACTCGGATTGGAGGGTTTTCGGCCTACAGCGTGGAGTGATGGGTCCTTCGGAAATTTCCCAAAATTGTAAAAGCGAGGTGGTGTTGGTGGAGTAAGGCGTTGGGGTGGGGCAGGCTCTCAATCGAGAAAAAGGACTAACCCCTGCACACGGTGAGCGCGTGCCAGTTTTTCACGCGCATTTAATAAAAGGACTTTGCGATGGGGCGATTGACGTTATGGAAGTTGTTGGCGGGGAGTTTTTATGCCTCGTTGGGGTTGATGTTGTATGGGTGCTCCTCTGCGGAAAATGAAATGGCGGGAGGGAATTTGGCGGCCGTCAATCATACCTTGGGTGCGATTAATTGGTTTTCGGTCAATGGTTATAGAGCACACGGCGGTGGAGGCAGTTCGTGTTGCATAGTTTTGCCAACCATATGGCGTAGCGGTCTGAAGGCCGATATCGAATGGGAGGTGGATCCTGACCCTTTTGCGGATGCACCGCCCTTAGGGACCGATGAATTTCGATCTTTTATGGTAAAGCATAAAGCTAACTATCAACGGCATAGCGCTACGGTCGAAATACCTGAATGGTCGGGAACGGACTCCTGCGGCTTAAAGGTCCACTTCCTAGTTTGTAATCAAATCAAGGTCACTACCTCTTGTTGGGGGTACGGTTCACCTCACAATCCAATTAAAGATCCAAAGCAAATGAAGGAGCCTGCTGTATGTCCGTAGAAAAAAATAACAATTCAAAAGCCAAGGCTTGGGCACCACCGATTTTCCCAGTCGGTGGCCGGTTACCCACAGACATTCGAAAGGTGACCGCAAATTACAATAGACAGATTAAGGAGAAGAACTTATTTCGCCAAACGACCAACGCCCGGGGACAAAGACGGCACTCTGCGTGCTGCCACAGTTTGCACATCAGTTTATTTTTTTATGGCACCAACAATAACGAACATAACGATACCAAGAAGGAGCACCCAAGCAATATTGCCAAGCTATTTCACGCGTCGCTTCAAGACGATGATGCCAAGGATAGAGGCTATTTCTCCTCCTACATGCCCGGTGTCGGCACCCCCTTCCCAGAAATTGGCGAACTGGATTACAGCGAGAACGGATTGCAGTTTGCCACGGGTGGCGAAGACCGGATCAACTGGGCCTTGGTGCAAGTCGCAAGTGCTCTGTCTTTCGCGCTGAACAATAAGAACGAAATCGACCGTGTCGTCGCCAAGGCCAAGGTCGAGTCCATGAGCACGTCCAAAGGCCCCATGATGAGCATCTTCGGCGCCGGTCGACGACGCCAAGTCATGAAAGGTTTGCTGGAACCGTTGAGAGCCCATGTCCCCAGAACCAGACCTGAAGTGCTGGGTGTTAAGCTCTTCGTCTACGGTTTTTCCCGCGGCGCGGCGGAAGCGCGCACTTTCGTGAGTTGGCTGAGCCAGCTGTTCGACACACCGGACGGGGCCGAAAACCCGGAACAGACACTGTTGGGGCTGCCGGTAAGCATCGAGTTCCTCGGCCTGCTGGACACCGTGGCGTCGGTGGGTATCGCCCATGTCACGCCGTTTTTTGCCGGGCACATGGACTGGGCCGATGACACCCAGTTGTTGCCCGACGCAAAGATGTTTCCCGACTTCGTCAAATGCTGCCGGCACTTTGTCGCGGCGTTCGAACAACGTGCCTGTTTCCCGCTGGATTCGGTCCGTAACGAGGATGGCACTTACCCGCCCAATACCTTCGAAGTGGTGTACCCCGGTGTGCACTCCGACGTGGGCGGTGGCTACCCGAAAAACGATCAGGGCAAGGCGCGTGGCGGTACGAATGAGCTGATATCGCAGATCGTCCTGCACGATCTGTATGCCGCAGCCTTCGCTGCCGGAGCGCCATTAAAGGTACCGGAGACAGTATTGCCGGACAGCCTGAAAAGTCAGAAAAATTGGCGAGTCCTGGGGCTGGACGTGACAGAGGAGTTCGACATAAGCCCTCAAGTCATCGAACGCTTCAACGCCTGGCACCACCAAACCCTGCACACCGTTCCACCCGAAGATCAGAACAGCAGCACCCCCACCGACGGCTACCACCCCCTGCTCCTCACCACCACCGTCGAAGACACCCTGGCCGATCAATTAGGCTGGATCACCGGCTGGCGCATTGGCCGTTTTGCCAACGACCTCGAAGAGGTCGAAGGCCGCTATCAATACAACGACAGCTACAAGCATCAACCGTTCTTCACCGAGGCCAACGAAGCCACCGCCTACGATACGGCCGAACAGCGTCGTAAATATGAAGACCAGAAACGGGCCGCACTGGAAAACCGCCAGAAAGCACCCGCCGCAGCGATGAATCATCCCGGCCCGCCGATCTACGAGCCGCAGATCGATCAGACCCAGCTCAGCCAGGCTGCCACTGAATTCAAGCACGACTATCTGGACATCGATCGCCAGCAGACCAGTTTGTCGGGCACCGTCCTGGACGTGGTGTTGCGCGACACAATGTACCTGCTCAACGAGAACGATGAGGTGCGGGACCACGCAAGCATCAAGGCGGCGGGCGAGTTGCGCAAGGAGCAACTGTTCCTGGACAGGTTCGGTTTGCCCAGCCGGAAGCCGGGCCTGGCGCTGCTGGTGGCGTTGTTCGATGACCACGTCCACGACTCGCGGGCCTGGTTCATGCACGACAAGTTGGCGTCCCGAGAGCTATGGGCCGGTTACTTTTTCTATCGCATGACCTATTTCGGCAACGAGAACAGCCGTGCCCTGTCGCCGGTGGTGGTCGCCGGGCGGATGCTGGGCGTGGCGGTGCTGGCGGGCGCCACGGTGTATGGCATCAAGCGCAGCGGCACGCTGGGCGCGGTGGGTGGGCTGGCCGCCGGCATGGGCGCGGCGACCATTGGTTATCAGGTGATCGACAAGGTTAGCGGTGAGGTGGTGCCGTTCCTGCCGGGCGCGGAAAAGATCCTGCAGCCGACGCGTCATATTGGCGAAGTGGTGATCGAGCAGAAGAAACAGATTGCCTTGGACGACCATCTGCAACGTCTCGAACGGACCGACGAAATACTGCGGCTGGCCGGCGTGCTGGTGGAGTTTGATGGGGAGGTCGCCTCATGATGCCCTTGATACGTACCTTCGGCGGCTAAGCCTATTGGGGCCGCTACGCAGCCCAGCGGGAGCAAGCTCCCTCGCCACCGGGGTTTACGCAGGGATTCAAACCCCAAACGAAACCCCCACCGCCAGCACCACCGCCCAGCTCAACATCAACCGCCGCCACAACCGCGGGGCGTGGCGCAGTTCCATGAAGCCGTCGGCGATCAGCCAGGCCTTGGTCACGGCAACTGCCAGGATGGCGATTGCCACCAGCCCGTTGGCGGCGACCTGGGCCAAGGCAACGGTGGCGGTACTTAACACGGCCAGCATCGTCCAGCAGATGATCAGGACACGGGACGTCGACACGGGCATCTCCATTCAATCGAGGATGTAGACCACCGGGAACAGCAGCACCCAGACCAGATCCACCATGTGCCAATACAGCACGCCGGATTCGAGTCCGCTGTGTTGCTGCGCACCGTAGCGCCGGCGTCGACAGCCCTCGGCCAGCCACGCGAGGATGACCATGCCCAGCAGCACATGGAGGAAATGGAACGCGGTGAGGATCCAGTACAAGGTGAAGAAGGTGTTGTGTTCCATGCCGAGGCCGTTCGCCAGCAGGTGCGCATACTCGCTGAGCTTGATGGCTACGTAGCCACAGGCGAGCAGCAACGCGCCGCACAACAACAGCGCGGCTCGACGCGGGCGGTCTTGCCGGGTTTGCTCCAGGGCCAGGGCGGCGAACAGCCCGGCGGTCAGCAGGCTGAGGGTCATCGCCAGGCCCGTGGAGCTGTCCAGCAACTGGCGGCCGTCGCTGAACATCTGTGGATGCAGCGCCTGGGCGACGGTGAACGCGAGGATCAGCAGCGCGAACACTGACAGCTCGGCGAGGATGAAGAACCACATCGCCAGATCCCCGGGCAACCGCCGGGACATTCCAACGCTCTCAGCCGAAATGGACATCGACCACATCCATCAGCGCGGCGACGGTTTGCGGGTCATCGCTCAACGGTTCGGCCAGGCACGCCAGGCAGGCCTGGCGCGGGTCCATCCCGGCGCCGATCATGCGGGCCGTGAAGATCAGCAGACGGGTAGACGCGACCTCCTCCAAATCATGCTGATCGAGCCGACGCAGCGCCTGCCCCAAGCGCACCACCTGGGCGGCCAGGGCCATATCGACGCCGGCCTCGCGGGCAACGATGCGTTCTTCGTCGGCCACCGCCGGGTAGCCGAAACGCATCGCCACGAAACGCTGGCGCGTGCTCGGCTTCATGCCCTTGAGCAGGTTCTGGTAGCCGGGGTTATACGACACCACCAGCATGAACGACGGCGGCGCCTGCAAAACCTCGCCGGTGCGTTCCAGGTACAGCTGTCGACGATCGTCCGCCAGCGGGTGCAGCACCACCGCCGTGTCCTGGCGCGCCTCGACTACTTCGTCCAGGTAACAGATGCCGCCCTCGCGCACCGCCCGGGTCAACGGTCCGTCCTGCCACCAGGTGCCTTGGGCACCGATCAGGTGACGGCCAACCAGGTCGGCGGCGCTGAGGTCGTCGTGGCAGGCGACGGTGTACAGCGGCAGTTTCAAGCGGTGGGCCATGTGCTGGACAAAACGGGTCTTGCCGCAACCCGTCGGGCCTTTGATCAGCACCGGCATGCCGTGGCGCCAGGCCTGTTCGAACAACGCCTGCTCGTTGTCCTGGGCTTGATAGAAGGGTTCGTCGGGGTGTTGCGCGGTATGGATTGCGTTCATGGGATGGCCTGATCAGACAACGGATTGCCACTCAAGCTACGAGGCCCTGCGACAACCTGGCAAGGCTTGCGGCCGGCAAACTTGATCGCCGTCAAGCGAGTAACCATCGCCCCCGGCATAGCCTTGCAGCGCACCAAGAATCTGCGCGCCGGACGACATTTACGGGGGCAGCGCGGGTCATGCCTGAGGAGAAATGGAATGCTGATCAGCCACAAAAAATCGTGGGCGATGAGGGTCACGGCGCTGTGTACAGCGCTGGCCTCCCCTTACGTCTTCGCCGACCAACCGCCTACGCAAGCCGCTTCGCAGGACGGCCCGCGCATGGTCAAGACCGACGGCGCGCCGGACCTGAGCCAGGCCGACTTCGACGCGGCCAAGGAAATCTACTTCCAGCGCTGCGCAGGCTGCCACGGCGTGCTGCGCAAGGGCGCCACCGGCAAGCCCCTGACACCCGACATCACCCAGGCGCGCGGCCAACCCTACCTGGAGGCGCTGATCACCTACGGCTCCGCCGCCGGCATGCCGAACTGGGGCACCTCCAACGCGCTGACCAAAGACCAGATCACGGTGATGGCCAAGTTCATCCAGCACACCCCGCCGACACCGCCGGAATGGGGCATGGCCGAAACCCTCAAGACCTGGAAAGTCCTGGTCAAGCCCGAGGACCGCCCGACCAAGCAACTTAACAACCTCAACCTGCAAAACCTGTTCTCGGTGACCCTGCGCGACGACGGCAAGATCGCCTTGATCGACGGCGACAGCAAGAAGATCGTCAAGCTGATCGACACCGGCTACGCGGTGCACATCTCGCGGATTTCAGCCTCTGGGCGTTATTTGCTGGTGATCGGCCGGGACGCCAAGATCGACATGATCGACCTGTGGCCGAAAGAGCCGACGAAGGTCGCGGAAATCAAGGTGGGCATCGAAGCCCGCTCGGTCGAAACCTCCAAGTTCAAAGGCTACGAAGACAAGTACACGATTGCCGGTTCGTACTGGCCGCCGCAGTTCACGATCATGGACGGCGAGACCCTGGAGCCCAAGCAGATCGTTTCCACTCGCGGCATGACGGTCGACACCCAGCAATACCACCCCGAACCCCGCGTCGCGGCGATCATCGCCTCCCATGAATGGCCGGAGTTCATCGTCAACGTCAAGGAAACCGGCAAGGTGATGCTGGTCAACTACCAGGACATCAAGAACCTCACCATCACCAGCATCGACGCCGCGCCGTTCCTGCATGACGGCGGTTGGGACAGCAGCCATCGCTACTTCATGACGGCCGCCAACAACTCCAACAAAGTCGCGGTGATCGACTCCAAGGAACGCAAGCTCACCGCCCTGGTGGACGTCGGCAAGACTCCGCACCCGGGACGCGGCGCCAACTTCAACCATCCGCTCTACGGACCGGTCTGGGCCACCAGCCACCTGGGGGATGCCGGGGTTTCGCTGATCGGCACCGACCCGGTCAAGCACCCGCAATACGCCTGGAAACAGGTGGGTTCGCTCCAGGGCCAGGGCGGCGGTTCGCTGTTCATCAAGACCCATCCGCAGTCGCGTCACCTGTACGTCGACACCACCCTCAGCCCGGACGCCAAGCTCAGCCAATCGGTGGCGGTGTTCAACATCGACAAACTCGACGCCGGCTACACCGTGCTGCCGATTGCCGAGTACGCCGGCATCAAAAAAGGTGCCCTGCGCGTGGTGCAACCGGAATACAACAAGGCCGGTGACGAAGTCTGGTTCTCGGTCTGGAGCGGCCAGGAAGACGAGTCGGCGCTGGTGGTGATCGACGACAAGACCCTCAAGGTCAAGGACGTGATCAAGGACAAGCGCCTGATCACCCCGACCGGGAAATTCAACGTCTACAACACCCAACACGACATCTATTGAGCCCCATCAATAAGAGGAAAACACATGAAGCCTATTCTCATCGCGCTGGCCCTGACCGCCGCCTACAGCCTGCCGGCAATGGCGCAGGACGGCCCGACCTTGTTCAAGAGCAAACCGTGCGCAGCCTGCCACTCCATCGACACCAAGGTAGTGGGCCCGGCGCTCAAGGAAGTCGCGGCGAAAAACGCAGGCGTCGCGGGGGCCGAGGCGCTACTGGCCAAACACATCAAGGAAGGTACGCAAGGCAACTGGGGACCGATGCCGATGCCGGCCAATCCGGTGACGGAAGAGGAGGCCAAGATTCTTGCGGCGTGGGTCTTGACCCTCAAGTAACCACATGACCGTGGCGAGGGAGCTTGCTCCCTCGCCACGAAAGCGGTGCAATTTCATTCAGGAGGACGTCATGGAACGACACCGCTTTACCACTTCGATGACCACCCTCCTCCTGGTTTTCTCCGCCTGCGCGCAGGCCGCTCCCGACCCGCCGCGCCAGGCCCAACTTCAACATCTTCTGGACCAGGACTGTGGCGCCTGCCACGGCCTGCGCATGACCGGCGGCCTCGGCCCGCCGCTGACCCGCGAAGCGCTGGCGGGAAAATCCCGCGACAGCCTCATCGCCACCGTCACCCTGGGCCGCCCCGGCAGCGCCATGCCCGGCTGGGCGCCACTGCTCGGCCCTGACGATATTCGCTGGCTGGTGGACCGGCTTCTTCAAGGAAAACCCGCCTCATGATCCGTTCCCTCCTGTCCATTGCCACCGCAATCCTGCTCGCCGGTTGCGCCCAGCCCATCCTGCGCGGTACCGGCGACCTGGGTGTGGTGGTGGAGCGCGCCAGCGGCAGCCTGCAGATCATCGAAAGCGACAGCCGCAGCCTGCTCGCCCGCGTCGAAGGCTTGGGTGACTTGTCCCATGCCTCGGTGGTGTTCTCCCGGGACCAGCGCTACGCCTACGTGTTCGGCCGCGATGGCGGTCTGAGCAAGGTCGATTTGCTGACCACTCGCATCGTCCGCAGGATCATCCAGGGCGGCAACAGCATCGGCGGCGCGATCAGCCAGGACGGCAAACTGATCGCCGTCTCCAATTACGAACCCGGCGGCGTGAAAGTATTCGACGCCAGGACGCTGGACCAGATTGCCGACATCCCGGCCACGCCGCTGCCGGACGCCGGTAAACGCTCCCGCGTGGTGGGCCTGGTGGATGCGCCCGGCCAGCGTTTCGTGTTCAGCCTGTTCGACACCGGCGAGATCTGGACCGCCGATTTCAGCGACGGCCTCACGCCGCGCATCGAGCGCTTCACCGGCATCGGCCAGCAACCCTACGACGCGCTGATCACCCCCGACGGGCGCTACTACATGGCTGGGCTGTTCGGCGAGGACGGCATGGCACAACTCGATCTGTGGTATCCAGAGCACGGGGTCAAGCGCGTGCTGGGGCATTACGGGCGTGGCGAGGCCCGGCTGCCGGTCTACAAGATGCCGCATCTGGAAGGCTGGGCCATGGCCGACCAACAGGCTTTCGTGCCTGCCGTCGGCCATCACCAGGTGCTGGTGATGGACGCTAAGAACTGGCAGCAGACCGACGCCATCGCCGTCGCCGGCCAACCCGTGTTCGTTACCGCGCGACCAGATGGACGCCAGCTCTGGGTCAACTTCGCCTACCCAGACAACGACCGCGTCCAGGTCATCGACACCCAGACCCATGCCATCGTTGCCGACCTGCGTCCCGGGCCGGCGGTGCTGCACATGGAGTTCACGGCCCGCGGCGACCAGTTGTGGCTGTCCGCCCGGGATGGCGGTGAAGTGCAGATCTGGGATCCCTACCGGCTCGAACGGATCGGCACCCTGCCGTCACTGAGCCCCAGCGGCATTTTCTTCAGCAGCCGCGCGCACAAGCCAGGGTACTGACCATGACACCGAGCCCTCTCGCCCGTCGCCTGATCGACCGCTTCCAACACGGCATGCCGTTGTGTGCCGAACCCTACAAAGCCATGGCCGAAACCCTCGGTTGCAGCGAGGCCCAGGTCATCGACTGTCTTCAACACCTGCAACTGGCGGGGACGCTGTCGAGAGTCGGTCCGGTGTTCGAACACAGCCGGGCCGGCGCCAGCACCCTCGCCGCTCTCGCCGTGCCAGCGGAGCGCTTGCATCAAGTGGCCGGGCGCGTCAGCCAGTACCCGGAAGTCAATCACAACTACGCCCGCGAGCATCGCTACAACCTCTGGTTCGTGCTGACCGGTCCCGACCGTGCCCACCTGGAAAACATCCTCCGGGAACTGGAGCAGGACACCGGCCTAACGCCCCTGGACCTGCCGATGCTCACCGCCTATCGCATCGACCTGGGCTTTGCCCTGGAGGCCACCCCATGAACACCGCCCTGAGCGAGCCACAATCCCTGGCGCTGCGCCGTCTGCTGGAAACCGGCCTGCCCCTGGTCCCGCGTCCCTTCCAGGCCTTGGCCGAACAGATCGAAGCCAGCGAACCTCAGGTGCTCGAGCAAATGCGGCTATGGCACGAACAAGGCCTGTTCCGCCGCGTTGGCCTGGTGGTCAATCATCGCGCCTTGGGATTTTCCGCCAATGCCATGTTGGTGCTGGACGTGCCGGATGCATTGGTCGATGAAGTCGGGCGACGCCTCGGCCAAGCACCGGGCATCAGCCTCTGCTACCAGCGCCCACGGCGGCTGCCGCAATGGCAATACAACCTTTTCTGCATGATTCACGGGCGCCAGCGTGATCGCGTCGAGGCCCAGGTCCAGGCGTTGCTCCAGGAGCATCTGCTGGATGACCTGCCCCATCAATTGTTGTTCAGCACGCACTTGTTCAAGCAATGCGGCGGACGTTTCACCGCACCGGCCGGAGGCTCGATCGATGGATGACCTTGACCGCCGCCTGATCAATCGCCTGCAACTGGGCTTGCCGCTGGTGCGCCATCCCTGGGAGCACCTGGCCCGCGAACTGGACAGCAACAGCAGCGAGCTGCTCGACCGTCTGCATGAGCTGCTCAACGAAGGCGTGCTGACCCGTTTTGGCCCGATGTTCGATATCGATCGCCTCGGCGGCGCGTTCACCCTCGCCGCCCTGGCCGTGCCCGAAGCGCGTTTCGAGACCATCGCCGAGCTGCTCGCCGACCTGCCCGAAGTGGCCCACAACTACCGTCGCGAGCACGCCTGGAATATGTGGTTCGTGCTTGCCTGCCCCAGTGAACAGGCGATCGCCGACACCCTGCTGCGCATCGAGCGACTGACCGGCCTGGTGCCGCTGAACCTGCCCAAGGAGGAGACCTACCATGTCGGTTTGTATTTCCCGGTTTGATCCGCCGCATTTGGAAGAAACTCCGCTGGCCCTGCGCCTGGTCGAACTGACCCAGGCCGGCCTGCCCTTGCTCGAAGATCCCTGGAGCTGGCTCGCCGAACAACTGGGCCTGAGTGTCGAGTCCACCCTCGACCTGCTCAAGCGCCTGCAGGCCGAGGGCGCGATCCGTCGCATCGCCGCCGTGCCCAACCACTATCGCCTGGGTTATCGCCACAACGGCATGACCGTCTGGGATGTCGCCGACGCCGACATGCCGCGCCTCGGCGCGCTGTTGGGTGAACAGCCCTTCGTCAGCCATTGCTACCGCCGCCCGCGCCGGCCCGGCTGGCGCTACAACCTGTTTGCCATGGTCCACGGCCGTAGCCGCGAGGAAATCGACAGCTACCGCGACCACCTGCGTTACCTGCTGGGGGATGCGTGCGCCGCCGACGACATGCTGGTGAGCAGCCGGATCCTGAAGAAAACCGGCTTGCGCCTGTCACCGGCCTCGCGCTGAACCCGCACGTCGACCGAAGGAGCGCTTATGTTGAGGATCAGCCATTACCTGCGCGCCCTGGCCGGGCAATGCCCCGCCCCACGCGTCGCACCACCGGGCAGCCTGCGCGCACCGGTGGTGATCTGGAACTTGCTCAGACGCTGCAACCTGACCTGCAAGCATTGCTACGCAACCTCCGCCGACAGCGTGTTCCACGATGAACTGAACACGGCCGAAGCCCTGCAAGTGATCGACGACCTGCACGACGCCGGGGTGCGGGTGTTGATCCTGTCCGGCGGCGAACCGTTGCTGCGCGAGGACCTGTTCCAGCTCAGCGCCTATGCCCGCGCCAGAGGGTTCTTCGTCGCCCTGTCCACCAACGGCACGCTGATCGATGCCACCAATATCGAACAGATCGCGGCGGCGAACTTTGATTACGTCGGCATCAGCATCGATGGCCTGGAAGCGACCCACGATGAATTCCGTCAGTTCAAGGGCAGTTTCGCCAGCTCCATGGCGGCGATCCGGCTTTGTCGCGAACGCGGAATCCGGGTCGGCTTGCGCACGACGCTGACCCAGCAGAACCATCTGCAACTGCCGAGGCTGCTGGAGCTGATGGACGAATACGACGTGCAGAAATTCTACCTGTCCCACCTCAACTACAGCGGTCGCGGCAAGCGCAGTCGCAAGCTCGATGCCCATCAGCAGATGAGCCGCGAGGCCATGGATATGATTTTCCAGCGCGCCTGGGCGGACGTCGAACAAGGCCGAGACAGCGATTTCGTCAGCGGCAACAACGATGCCGATGCGATCCTGCTGCTGCACTGGGTCGCCCGGTGCCTGCCCCAACACTCCACCGCCCTGGAGCAGATGCTGCGGGCCTGGGGCGGCAATGCCTCGGGCAGCGGCATCGCCAACATCGACAACACCGGCGAGGTCCATCCCGACACGTATTGGTGGCAGCACTCGGTGGGCAATGTCCGCCAGACGCCGTTCAAGACCCTTTGGCTGGACCGCCCCGAGCCCCTTCTCCTGAAGCTGCGCGAGCACCCGCGCGCCGTCGGCGGACGCTGCGGCCAATGCCGCTGGCTGGATATCTGCAACGGCAACACCCGCACCCGCGCCTGGGCCGATGGCGACTTGTGGGGCCAAGACCCCGGTTGCCACCTGAGCGATGAAGAAATCGGCGTGCACGCGATTCCCAGCGTGGCACTGCAACCGATATAGCCCGAAGCCGACGGCGAACCTGATGACGAACCAAGGAAGTCCCATGCCTGCCTCCATCGTTTTGCCCGCTGCCCTGCAATCGTCCTTCCGGCCTGGGGAAGTCGCCCTGGTCGGCGCCGGCCCTGGTGATCCGGGCCTCCTGACCTTGCGGGCCTGGAGCCTGCTAATGCAGGCCGACGCGGTGGTCTACGACCGCTTGATCAGCCCGCAGTTACTCAGCCTGATCCCACTGGCGTGCGCCCGGCATTACGTCGGCAAGGCCGCCGGCTGCCACAGCCTTCCCCAGCCGCAGATCAACCAACTGTTGGCCGATCTGGCGGACCAGGGCCAGCGAGTCGTCCGGCTCAAGGGCGGCGACCCGTTCATTTTCGGCCGAGGCGCTGAAGAGCTGGAATACCTGTTGTCCCGTGGCATCGATTGCCAAGTGGTGCCCGGCATCACCGCCGCGGCAGGTTGTACCGCCTATGCCGGCATTCCGCTGACCCATCGCGATCTGGTCAACTCCTGCCGATTCATCACCGGCCATTTGCAGCGCGACGGTGAGCTGGTCTTGCCTTGGCAAAGCCTGGCCGATGACAGCCAGACGCTGGTCTTCTACATGGGCTTGTCGAACCTGCGCACCATTGCCGAACGCTTGATGGCAGCCGGGCTTGCAGCCGACACGCCGGCAGCGTTGATCAGCAACGGCACCCGCCCTGACCAACAGGTGCTGCGCGGCACGCTTGGGGAATTGCCGGAAATGGCCCAGGCCTGCGCCGACGGGCTGCCCACCTTGACCGTGATCGGCAAGGTCGTCGGCCTGTTTGCCCAACAGCCGGTGCAGCATCCGGCGCGGATTCACCCCGTGCAACAAGCCAAGCCCTACGCCTCGAAGGTGGCGTCATGAAGGGCTGGTGGATCCCTCCTGTGCTGTGGATCAGCGCGGCTCACGGTGCTGACGTCAGCGGGCCGGACCTGGACCTGGCCGAGCGCAACTATCAGCAGCACTGCGAGCAATGCCACGGCGTCAATCGCATCGGCGGCGCCGGGCCGGCGCTATTGCCCCAGAGCCTGAGCCGGATCAAGCCCGCTGAAATCCGCCAGGTCATCCAAAACGGTCGCCCCGCCAGCCAAATGGCGGCGTTCGGCAACGTGCTGGATGCCGCGCAGATTGATGGCCTGACCCACTATCTCCAGCGCCCGCCCGCCGTCGAGCCGACCTGGGACGAAGACGACACCCGTCGCAGTCATCGCCTGCTGGCGGATCTTGCCACGCTGCCGGACGAGCCCCAGCACAAGGCCGACCCGCTGAACCTGTTCGTGGTGGTGGAGGCCGGCGACCATCATGTCGATATCGTCGACGGCGATCGCTTCGAGGTGCTGGCGCGCTTCGCCTCGCACTTTGCCGTGCACGGCGGGCCAAAATTCTCCCCGGACGGCCGTTTCGTCTACTTCGCCTCACGGGACGGTTGGATCAGCCTTTACGACCTGCACAACCTCAAGCTCATCGCCGAAGTCCGCGCCGGGCTCAACACCCGAAACCTGGCGGTAAGCAAGGACGGTCGCTGGGTGCTGGTGGGCAACACCTTGCCGGGCAACCTGGTGGTGCTCGACGCTCGGGACCTGTCGCTGGTCAAGACCGTTGCAACGGTCGGGCTGGATGGCCAGGCGTCGCGGGTCAGCGCGGTTTATACGGCGCCGCCGCGGGACAGCTTCATCGTTGCGTTGAAAGATGTGAAAGAGGTCTGGGAACTGTCCACCGGGCCGAACCCCGACTTTGTGCCCAGGCGCATCGAGGCCGAGGATTACCTGGATGACTTTTCCTTCTCACCGGATTATCGGCAATTGCTCGCCACCTCGCGCAAGGCACAGGGTGGGCAAGTGATCGACCTCGACACCGGGCGGATCGTCACGGATATCGCGCTGCCGGGCATGCCGCACCTGGGTTCGGGTACCTATTGGAAACACGAGGGTCATTGGGTATTCGCCACGCCGAATATCAGCAAGGGGCTGATTTCAGTGATCGACTTCAACACCTGGAAAGTGATCAAGCAGATTCCCACCCTCGGGCCGGGCTTCTTCCTGCGCAGCCATGCCAATTCCCGCTATGCCTGGACCGACGTGTTCTTCGGCCCGGACAACGATGCCATCCACCTCATCGACAAGCAGACCCTGGAGATCGCCCACACGCTGCGCCCGATGCCCGGCAAAACCGCCGCCCACGTCGAATTCACCCGCGACGGCCGCTATCTGCTGCTGAGCATCTGGGACACCGACGGCGCGCTGATCGTCTATGACAGCAGCACCCTGAAAGAGATCAAGCGTCTGCCGATGAACAAGCCGTCGGGCAAATACAACGTGGGCAACAAGATTGAATTTGCCGAGGGGACTTCACATTGACCTGGCATCCCGGGGGGCTGCTGCGCAGCCCAGCGGGAGCAAGCTCCCTCGCCACAAGGGCTGCATTGATAACCCGTTCTTCGAGCCACCCACTCCCCTTGGCGTTTTTCCTTCACCCAAAAACGGTCAATGACTCATCGATGACATCGCGCCAGCCTGCCCGAGCAGGTTCTGGTCGATGTCTTCCAGGCGCAGGACCTTGCCGCCGGTCTCGTGGGCGAGTTTTTGTGCCGCCTCGAGGTCGGAGAACGAAGCCAGGACCACGCCCATGGCGCCCTTGAGCCGGGAGCCGATCACGAAGTAAGCGGTGCGGGCGTCGATCAGGTGGGCGTCGTCCGGCGCGTCCCAATGGCTGCGGCCCATGTCGTGGACATACAGCTTCACGTCGGCGCGGTGGTTCTCCGGTTGCAGCCACCAGCCGAGCATTTCCGCCGGCGAGCAGAACTTCTTCGTCCCGCCGGTACCGACCGCTGCGCCCTTGGGTCCGGGGAAATCGGTGATGACCATGCCGCACACATGGCATTCATCCCCGGGATGAAAAGCCAGTCCTGCCTGGGCAGCCTGCGGCGATGTAGCCTTGTCGCAGGCCGCCAGCGCCAGGCACACCAACACCCCGGCCAGGACACGGCTCGCCTTGAAATAAACCCTGTTCATCACATGCTTCCTCATCAAGATCAAACATTCATGGGCATCGGCGATTGAACAACCGATAGGCCAGCCACAACGGCACCACCATCCACAATCCCAGGCACAGCCAGAGCAGCGGCCCGGCGACCGGCAAATCGCTGCCCAGCGTCAACACGCCCGCGCCGCTGGCCGCCGCGTCAAACCCGGATACATTGATCAGTCGATACACATCGGTGGGGTTCAACAGCAACAGCCAGGGCAACAGATCCGGACTGAACCGGCCCTCGCTCAGCACCAGCAACGCCAGGAGCGCCAAGTCGAACACCAGCACAAAGAAAAACCACACGCCCAGCGCCAGCCCCGCCGCGGTGGATTTCTCCGCCGACAGGCAACTCAGCACATAGGCCAATCCGAGAAACACCCAACCCAGCAGCGTGCTGGACAGCATGAAACGACCGAACGCCCAGAGCAGCAAGCTCAGCTCCACGTCATCCACCAGCACCGCGATGGCCAACATCGCGCAGCCGAAACCAATCAGGGTCGCCAGGGCCAGGATCAGGCCGTGGCCGACAAACTTGCCCAACAGCAATTGCCCGCGTCCCAGCGGATACGTCAGCAACAGCAACAACGTGCCGCTTTCGTCCTCGCCGACAATCGCGTCATATGCCAGCAGCAAGGCAATCAACGGCATCAGGAATGTCGCCAGGCTGGCCAGGCTCGCCACCGTTGCCGGCACCGAGGTGAAGCCCAATTGACCGGACGCCGCCGCACCGAGCCAGGCGATGCCGATCGCCAGTACCGCGAACAACAAGCTGATCGCCAGCAGCCAGCGGTTGCGCAGGCCGTCGCCGAGTTCCTTGCGGGCCATGTTCCAGATCGGGTTCATTGGCCGGCCTCCTCGGTCGCCGCGCGGTTCATATAGTGGCGGTAGAGATCTTCCAGCGAGGGTGGCTTGATCTCCACGTCCCTCGGGTCGTCCTGGGCCAGCAATTGGCGCAGCAACACCAACTTGCTGCCGTCCGGCGCGGACACCTGCACCCCTTCGGCACCCCAGCCCTGGGTGGCGTGCCCTTCACTGCGCCAGTGCTGGCGCAGCCAGTCGGCGCGGGACAGGCCCGAAGCGCGGATCAGCGTCGGCAGACCCGCGTCCTCGCGCAATCGCGCCAGGCTGCCGAGGGCCAACAGCCGTCCTCGGGTGAGGATCGCGGCGCGGTTGATGTGTGCTTCCACACCCGGCAAGACGTGGGAACACAGGATGATGCTGGTGCCCTGCCAGCGCAGTCGGTCAAGGAGTTGATAGAGGTCCTGGGTGGCGATGGGGTCGAGGCCCACGGTCGGTTCGTCCAACAGCAACAAGCGCGGCTGGCCGAGCAAGGCCTGGGCGAGACCGAGGCGCTGGCGCATGCCCTTGGAATAGGTGCGCACCCGGCGTTTCGCCGCGACGGCCAGCCCTACCTCTTCCAGTAAGCGCTCGACCTGCGCGGGTGCCGCGCCTTTGAGCCGGGCGAAGTGCTGCAACGTCTCCAGCCCGCTCAACTGCGGATAGAACATGACGTTCTCCGGCAGGTAACCAAGCATCCGCCGTACGTTCGGGTCGCTGGGCCCACGGCCGAAGACCCGCACGTCCCCCGAGCTGGGCTGCAGCAGCCCGAGAATCAATTTCATGGTGGTGGTCTTGCCCGCGCCGTTGTGGCCGAACAGGCCGAGCACCTCGCCTTGGGCCAGGGTCAGGTCAAGCCCGTGCAGCACGGCGACGTCGCCATAACGCTGGCTGACGCCTTCGATTTCGACGATGTTCAAGACGCGTCCTCCTGGGCAACGTTGCGTTGAAGGGGTTGGGTCGGCGATTGCATCAGCGGGTGACTGTCCATCACCCCGGGGGATTTCATCACCGGGAACGCCCGCTGCACCCAGCGCAGCAGTTCGACGCCCGGGCTGTTCATCAGCAAGCGAACCTGGGGATACAGCCACAGCAGCCGGTCGACGTTGTCATTGGGTTCATAGGCGACGTCGCCCAGCCCATCGCTGTTGCGGTCCCAGCCCAGGTAATCGCTCCAGTAATTGCCGCGTCCGTCCGCCGACCATTCCTGCAACCGGGTGGCGACGTACTTGACCTGGCGCTGGTTATGGACGAAAGCATTGCCGGCGATGCGGTTGTCCTCCGAACCGGCGGTGAGGTGGATGCCCACGGCGCTGCGCTCGAAATGATTGCCTTCGATGCGGTTGAACAGCGAGTTGTAAATGAACAGCGCCTTGCCCTCGGCGCCGGTGATCATGGTGTCGCCGGTGGACCCGTCGCGTACGTCGGTGACGACGTTGTCGCGCAAGGTCGAATAAGTGATGTAGTTCATCAGGATCCCGTAGTTCTGGTCCTGTTCGGAACGGTTGCCGATCACCGTCAGTTGGCGGCTTTGCATCAGCGCGTAGCCGGTGCGGGTGCGCCGGGTGGTGTTGTCCAGCAGTTGGTTGTCGTTGGCGAACATGTAATGCACTCCGTAGCGCAGATCCTCCAGGGTGTTGCCCTGCAGCAGATTGCCGTTGGAGGTATCGATGTAAATGCCGTCGCGGGTGTCGCGGATCTGGTTGCCGATGACCTTGGCGCCACGCACCGCGTACAGGTGAATGCCGTTGCCACGGTCTTGGGAACGCAGGCCCGGGTCGCCCTGGATGCGGTTGTCGATGAGGCTGACATCCCGCGTGCCATCGACCCAGATGCCGAAGCCCTGGCCCTGCATGCGGTTCGCCCGGACCACCGCGCCCTGGCCGGCAGGCTGGATGAACACGGCAGCGTTCATGGCCGTCAGGTCATGGCCCCAGTCCAGGAAAGTGCAGCCCTGGACCTGGACGTTCGGCGCCCGGATGACCAGGCCGTTGCCCTCGCCCTGCCCCTGGAACACGGCGTCCGGCGCACAGGTGAGCGTCATGGTTTGATCGATGCTGAACGCGCCACGGTACTCACCGGCCGGCAGGCGCCATTGCTGGTCGCCCTCGGCCTGCAACGGCAGGTCCATGATCGATTGCGGCGCGCTGGACGCACCGCCCGACAACAGGCAGAACATCAGCGCAATGACCGTTCGATGAGCGTTTGCGTGCGGCATGTTCGCGGTCATTGCACCTGCCTCCTCGATGAATGACTCAGGCTTTTTCAACCAGCATGCGCCCGACCATTTCCATGTGCAGCGCATGACAGAACCAGCTGCAGTAGTACCAATGCAGGCCGGGCTTGTCGGCGATGAAGGTGATGGAGGACGTTTGCTGCGGGCTGATCTCCATGCTCGCGCCGTGGTTGGTCATGACAAAACCGTGGGACACGTCCTCGATCTGGTCGATGTTGGTGATCGTCACCGTCACCTCGTTGCCCTGTTTGACGGTGAACTCCGTCAGGCCGTAGGCCGGCGCCATGGAGGTCATGTAGACCCGCACCTTGTTGCCGTCGCGGATGACCTTGTTGTCAGTTTCCAGGTTGATGCCGTCCTTCTTCGCCCGGGCCACGGTGTCGGCAAAGAACGGGTCGTTGCGACTCCAGATTTTCTGGGGCTTGATCTGGTCGCGCCGGGCGAGGATGCAGTCGTGGGGTTCGGCGAAGGCCGGGCCGTCGTGGACCAGTTTCATTTCCTCGCCGGAGATGTCGATCAGTTGGTCGTTCTCCGGGTGCAGCGGGCCGGTGGGCAGGAAGCGGTCCTTGGAAAACTTGCAGAGCACCACCAGCCACTTGCCGTCCGCCTCGCTGGTTTCGGTCAGGGACGCATGGTTGTGCCCGGGCTGGTACTGCACGTCGAGCTTCTGCTTGATGTAATTGACCTTCTCGCCTTTGTAGGCGCGGACGGCCTCGTCCATGCTCCACTTCACCACCTGGCTGTCGATGAACAGCGTGGTGTATGCGTTGCCGCGCCCGTCGAAGGTCGTGTGCAGCGGGCCCAGGCCCAGTTCCGGCTCGGCGACGATCACTTCGCGCGGGTCTTTGTAGCGGTCGTTGAACAGATCATCGAGGCGGTCGATGGCGATCATCGAGACCGTCGGCGAAAGCTTGCCGTTGGCGATGAAATACTTGCCGTCAGACGAGGTGTTGAGGCCATGGGGGTTCTTCGGCACCGGGATGTAGCGAGTGAACTCGCTGTCCTTGCCGTTGACCTTGCGTCCGTCGACCACCGGCACCTTGGAGCCGTCCAGGGTGATGAACTTGCCGGCCTTGACCGCCGCCTCGATGCGCGGAATGTTGTACACCACCACCCAATCGCGCTCGTTGCGCATCATGCCGCCCAGGTCGTAGGCCTTCTCGGAGTTGTAGCAGGTGCTGGCGGCGTATTTGCCGGTGTAGTCGGCGTCGGTGTTGTCCAGGTTGCCGTCGACGATGACCTGGAAGGCCATCTCCATTTTCTCGGCATCGATGACGTTGAACATCGTGAAGCTGTTCTTATCCTGCAGATCGAAGGTGCTGCCGTCATTCGGGTGCGGGATCACAAACTCGCCGTTGGCGAATACGTATTTGGTATGCGGGACCTTTTGCAGGCGCAGGCCATGGATCGCCTGGACATTGGGCACGGTGAGGATCTTGTCGCACTTCATGATGTCCAGGCGAATGCGCGCAACCCGCGAATTGGCCTTGTCGTTGATGAACAGGTACTTGCCGTCGTACTTGCCGTCGGTCATCGAGATGTGCGGGTGATGGCAGTCGCCGTTCTGGTACTTGGCGCTGTCTCCCAGGATGCGCTTGCTCTCGTTGGTCAGGCCCCAGCCGGTCGCCGAATCGACGTTGAACACCGGGATGCGCATCAGCTCGCGCATCGACGGCACGCCCAGCACCCTCACCTCCCCCTGATGGCCGCCGCTCCAGAAACCGTAGTATTCGTCGAGCTCGCCGGGACCGACGTGGACCTTGGACTTGGCTTCCTTGGCCGCCGCGGCCCAGGACTCGCGGGTGAACGTTCCAGCCCCCAGAGCGGTGGCGCCGGCCAACACTGCGCCAGTGACCGCACCAGTGCCGAGGAAACTGCGGCGGCTGACGCCCCTGGGCTCTTGCACTGCGTCAGGCGTCGGGATTTTTTTATCGCTCATGCTGTGTGTGCTCCGTGAAGAAAGAAACGGTCAGGGCCAGGTCCTGCGCGCCGCTCAAGGCGTCGGTTCCACCTGCACCACCGGGATTCGTTGCGGGTCGGTCGGGGTTGGCTTGCCACGCTTCTTGCGCTTGTTGATCAAGGGCGGGCATTTGTTTTCGTTGTGCCAGGTCATCTGGCAGTCGAGGCAGTAATGGCATTCGTTAGCGTTGATCCGGCCATCGGGATGAATCGCCTGGATCTCGCATTCCTTGGCGCACAGTTGGCACGGGTTACCGCACTCCTTGCGGCGCTTGAGCCAGTCGAACAGGCGCAGCCGGGTGGGCATCGCCAAGGCTGCGCCCAGCGGGCAGACGTAGCGGCAATAGACTTTACGTGTGAACACGTTGATAACCAGCAGGCCCACCGCGTAGGCGACGAACCACCATTGGCGGTCGAACTTGAGCGTGATGGCGGTCTTGAATGGCTCCACCTCGGCGAGCCGTTCGGCGGTGGCCATCGATTCCAGGGAGACGCCGAACAGCCCCAGCAAAATGATGTACTTGATCGCCCACAGACGCTCATGAACGGCGAACGGCAGTTCGTATTGCGGCACCTTGAGTTTGCGCGCCAGCTCGTTGATCAATTCCTGCAACGCGCCGAACGGGCACAGCCAGCCACAGAACACCCCGCGCCCCCACAGCAGGATGCTGGCGGCGGTGAACACCCAGAGAATGAAGATCAGCGGATCGGTGAGAAACAGTTCCCAGCGAAACCCCTCGAACAGCGCGTGGACGAAGGTCAGCACGTTGACCACCGACAACTGCGCCAGCGCGAAGCCGCCGAGAAACACCACCGTGAACACCAGGTAACCACGACGGACCCAGTGCAGCAGCGTCGGCCGTCGAGCCAGCGAGTCCTGGAAAAACAGGATCGCCGTCAGTACCAGCAACGCCGCGCCGAGCACGCCGATTTCGACGCTTTTCTGGTACCAGAGGGTCAGCCACATAGGCCGGCTGGCTTCTTCGGCCGCCGCCAGTTGCTCGGCCGTCGGCAACGGCCGCTCGAGGTAGGGCTCGGGCAGTTGGTAGCCAAGTTCGAAGCTGCTGAACGTGCCGCTGACCGGACCGGTCTGGCGCCGCACCAACAGTTCCAGGCTCCACGGCGCGCCGGGGTCGAAACGATGGGCGGCGCGGATGGTGAAGATCGCCATCTCGTCGAAGTCCGGCATGTCGGCGGCGGCGACGTCATCCAGGCGTTGGAAATCCAGGTCGCGGAAGCTGATGGTGTCGCCGGATTGGCGAAGTTGCACCCGGTCGAAGATGCCGCCACGCACATAGCCCGAGCCCTTGAAGGAATAACGGCCGCTGCCCATCACCGCGATCGCCTGCTCGCCCGGCTTGAGTTCGGCCATCAGCGCGCGGTATTGCGTCTCGCCCAGCAAGTTGCGGCCGACGGTGGGCGGGTTGAGGTGGGTGACGTAGAGGTCGATGAAGGTGTCGTCCACCTGCTCGCCGCTGGCGGTTTCGACGTGTTCGGCTTCGGTGCCTTTGAACGAGGCGTCCACCTGGCCACGGGTCAAGTGCAAGCGACGGACAGCGCCGTTGCCCGTCAGCGTGGCCCAATCGCCCGGCAGGTAGACATCGTCTCGTACGCGGGCCGGCGCCACGGCCACTCCGGCATCGCTCTTGACCAGGCCCAGGGACACCGCGACGTCGTGGGCGGCGCGCATGATGACTTCGTTGACCACCATGGCCGTCACCGTGGCGCCGGCGATCGCATCGACCGTCACCGCATTCGGGTCGCTGGAATGCCCCACCACCACCCGTTGGTTGACCTTGATGCCGCTGTATCGAGCGCTGAAGGCGTGGAGCTTTTCTTCGGCGATGCCGATCAGCAGGATCGGTTCGTGGTGCTCCAGTACGTAGGCGTCGAGGATCACACCGGCAGGGTCGAGAATGACCTGGACGTTGATCGGCTTGCCCGAATACGCCGGAATGTCCACTACGTCCAGGCTCTGGAACACGTAGCCCAAGACCTTGCCGGCGGCGGAGAGTTTGCGAACCTTGAAAGGGCCTTCGGGCTCGGAAATCGAATCGACGGGGCTCAGGACCTGGTGGATGCGCTGTTGCTGGATTTCACCGTAGTCCCTGGCCTGGACAGTGGCGGCGAACATCAGCAGTAGAAGGAAGAGCCCGGGAATCCAGGAACGGGATGGGTGCAGCATCGCAACGGGTCGGGTCATGAGCGCCAAGGCTTAAGGACAGGATCTTGGCGATCATTGTGGGGCTCGCCCCTGCCCTGGCCCCTTGATTGAAATCAACTTGGCAAAAAACCAGCTGCGACGGTTTTACACACCCAACTGTGGCGAGGGGATTTATCCCCTCGCCACGAAAGCGGTTCGGCGCAGACGGCAGGAATTCTTTTCGCACGCAAACGCTGGAATCCGGTCGCATAATCGTCAGCGCTGTGATGCAGTCCGCTCCCCACCGTGCGTAACGCACCGATAGCCACAAGGAATCCCCGATGCCCCCACGCTCCACCCCTGCTTCTACCGCTGGCACCGGCTTCGTGCGGGTGCGTGGCGCCCGCGAGCACAATCTCAAGAACATCGATGTGGATATCCCCCGCGATGCCCTGGTGGTGTTCACCGGCGTGTCCGGTTCCGGCAAATCCTCGCTGGCCTTCTCCACGCTTTATGCCGAAGCCCAGCGGCGTTATTTCGAGTCGGTCGCACCTTATGCGCGGCGATTGATCGACCAGGTCGGCGTGCCGGACGTGGGCAGCATCGAAGGCCTGCCGCCGGCGGTCGCCTTGCAGCAGCAGCGCGGCACGCCCAGTGCGCGCTCCTCGGTGGGCAGCGTCACCACGTTGTCGAGCCTGATCCGCATGCTCTATTCCCGCGCCGGCAGCTACCCGGCCGACCAGCCGATGCTCTATGCCGAAGACTTCTCGCCCAACACCCCCCAGGGCGCGTGTCCGGAGTGCCACGGCTTGGGGCGGGTCTATGAAGTGACCGAAGCCACCATGGTCCCCGACCCTTCGCTGACCATCCGCGAACGCGCCGTCGCCGCCTGGCCCATGGCGTGGCAGGGACAGAACCTGCGGGATATCCTTGTCACCCTCGGCTATGACGTCGACATTCCCTGGCGCGACCTGCCGAAGAAACAACGAGACTGGATCCTCTTCACCGAAGAAACCCCCACCGTCCCGGTGTACGCCGGACTCACTCCGGCCCAGACCCGCGAAGCCCTCAAGCGCAAACTCGAACCCAGCTACCAGGGCACGTTCAGCGGTGCCCGGCGCTACCTGTTGCACACCTTCATGCATTCGCAAAGTGCGCAGATGCGCAAGCGCGTGTCCCAATACATGCGTGCCAGCCCCTGCCCGGCGTGCGAAGGCAAGCGCCTCAAGCGCGAGGCGCTGACCGTCACCTTCGCCGGGCTGGACATCGCCGAGTTGTCCAACCTGTCGCTGCTTGAGTTGGCCGAAGTGCTCACGGCCGTGGCGGCGCCTGATTACCTGGAACAACCGGAAGAGCCGGGCGATGTCCTCACCCACCGCCAGACCCGCGAAGCCCGCGAACAGCGCGCCGCCAGGGGCGACAACCCGCACGCGGGCGGGCCCGACGCCCGCCACACGCCCAACCTGTCCCTGGAAAAACGCCTGGCCGCCCAGCGCATTGCCGCCGAGCTGCTGGAGCGCATCGTCACGCTGATCGACCTCGGCTTGGGCTACCTGGCCCTGGAACGCAGCACGCCGACGCTGTCCTCCGGCGAGCTGCAACGCCTGCGCCTGGCGACCCAGCTCAACTCCCAGTTGTTCGGGGTCATCTATGTGCTCGACGAACCCTCCGCAGGCCTGCACCCGGCCGACAGTGAAGCGCTTTTCGGTGCCTTGCAGCGATTGAAGGCAGCGGGCAATTCGGTGTTTGTGGTCGAGCATGACCTGGACACCATGCGCCGCGCCGACTGGCTGATCGACGTCGGTCCCGACGCGGGCGAGCAAGGCGGCAGGATTCTTTACAGCGGTCCGCCAGAAGGCCTGGGGCACGTGTCGGAGTCACGCACCCGCGCCTACCTGTTCGCCGAAGAACACGCCACCGCGCGAACCCCACGCAAGCCCAAGGATTGGCTGCGCCTGGAAGGCATCACCCGCAACAACCTCGACAACCTCAGCGCGGCGTTTCCCCTGGGCTGCTTCACGGCTGTCACCGGTATTTCCGGCTCCGGCAAGTCCAGCCTGGTCAGCCAGGCGTTGCTGGATCTGGTCGGAGCCCACTTGGGCCGGCCAAGCAACAACGCCGAGGCCGAGGAACAAAGCCTGGAAGACGAACCGGTGCAAACCAGCGGTGGCCAGGTCACCGCCGGGCTCGAGGGGATCAAGCGCCTGGTCCAGGTCGATCAGAAACCCATCGGCCGCACGCCGCGCTCCAACCTCGCCACCTATACCGGACTGTTCGATCACGTGCGCAAGCTCTTCGCCGCGACGGAACAGGCGCAGGCGCTGGGATTCGATGCCGGCCGTTTCTCCTTCAACGTCGCCAAGGGCCGTTGCGAAACCTGCGAAGGCGAAGGCTTCGTCAGCGTGGAATTGTTGTTCATGCCCAGCGTGTACGCCCCCTGCCCGACCTGCCATGGAGCCCGCTACAACCCGCAGACCCTGCAGGTGACCTGGCAAGGCCTGGACATCGCCCAAGTGCTGCAACTGACGGTGAACCAGGCCCTGGAAGTCTTCGCCGAGCAAGCGGCAGCCAGTCGTTCGCTGCAGGTGCTGAAAGACATCGGCCTGGGTTATCTGCGCCTGGGCCAACCGGCCACCGAATTGTCCGGCGGTGAGGCCCAGCGGATCAAGCTGGCAACCGAACTGCAACGCAAGGCCCGGGGCGCGACGCTGTACGTGCTGGACGAACCCACCAATGGCCTGCACCCCCAGGACGTGGATCGCCTGCTGGTGCAGCTCAATCGCCTGGTGGACGAAGACCATACCGTGGTCGTGGTGGAACATGACATGCGGGTGGTGGCGCAGAGCGACTGGGTCATCGACGTCGGGCCAGGGGCTGGAACACAGGGTGGGAAGGTCGTGGTGAGTGGTGTGCCGCAGGTGGTGGCGGCTTGCGAGGAGAGCCGTACGGCGCCGTTTCTGAGAAATGCCCTGCGCTGAACCGTTCGAATGAGAGACAGAACCCCTGTGGCGAGGGAGCTTGCTCCCTCGCCACAAAAAACGAACCTGCGACATAACATCAAACCGTACGCGAATACTGCACCGTCTGCTCCCCTGCCAGGTACGCGTCGAAGGCCATCGCCACGTTGCGCATCATCAGTTGTCCTTGGGGCAGCAACACCAGCGAATCGTTGCGGATGTCCAGTAGCCCATCACCCACGAGTTCCTGGAGCCGGCCGAGCGCCTCGCCAAAATAATCGGCAAAACGAATGCCGTGTGCCGCCTCGATCCGGCCAAAATCAATCCGTCCATGGCACATCAGTTCACTGATCACCTCGCGCCGCAAGCGGTCGTCATCGCTCAGCCGGTAACCGCGCTGGACCGGTAACACGCCCTCGTCCAAGCGCGCGTAGTATTGCGAAAGCTCCTTGACGTTCTGGCTGTAGCTGTCACCGATCTTGCCGATCGACGACACGCCCAGGCCGATCAGGTCACAGTCGGCGTGGGTGGAGTAACCCTGGAAATTACGTTGCAACGAACCCTCGGCACGGGCGCGCACCAGCTCGTCGTCCGGCAGCGCGAAGTGGTCCATGCCGACGTAGACGTAACCGGCCGCGGTCAGGCGATTGATGGTCAGCTCCAACAGTTCCAGCTTGCGCTCGGGCGGCGGCATGTCTTCGGGGCGGATCATCCGCTGCGCCCTTACCCGCTGCGGCAGGTGCGCGTAGCTGTAGGCCGCGATCCGGTCCGGACGCAGGGCGATGATCTTGTCCAGGGTGACGTCGAAACTGGCGATGGTCTGCAGTGGCAGGCCATAGATCAGGTCGACGCTTACGGACTTGAATTGCGCCCGTCGTGCGGCCGCCACCAGCTCGGCGACCTGCGCTTCGCTTTGAATCCGATTCACCGCCGCCTGCACCTGCGCATCGAAATCCTGGATGCCGAAACTCAGGCGATTGAACCCCAGCTGGCGCAGGCCCTGGACTTGCCCGGCATCGATCGTGCGTGGATCGACCTCAATGGAAAACTCGTGGGCGTCGCTGTCGTCCATGTTGAACGACTGGTGCAGGCAATCCATCAGGTCGGCCAGTTGCCCGTGGGTCAGGTAAGTGGGCGTGCCACCGCCCAGGTGCAGTTGGGTCAGCTTGCGCGAGCGGTCGAACAACGCCGCCTGCAAGGCGATTTCGCGCTTGAGGTAGCTCAGGTATTCGGCGGCGCGATGGGTCTTGCGGGTGATGATCTTGTTGCAGGCGCAGTAATAGCAAAGGCTTTGGCAGAACGGGATATGGATGTACACCGACAACGGCTTGGGCACCGGGGCCTGGTGGCTGCGCTGGGCAGCTTGGCGGTATTCATCCATCGCGAACGCCGAGTGAAACTGCGGCGCGGTGGGATAGGAGGTGTAGCGCGGCCCCGGGCGATCGTATTTTTCCACCAGGGCGCGGTTGAAAGCACAGGAAGCATTCATCAAGGGTTCAACTTTTCAAAAGAGTTTGGGGCTGCGTTAACCGGCACGGAGTCGAACAGGTTGCAGATCGCATCCACGTTCAAGCGCCCGGCGGGCAGGATGCCGATGAAACGGCTCGACAGCTCGATCAATCCCTGAGCATGCAATTGCTCCAGCAACGGCCAGATGTCGGCGAAATATTCGCGGAACACCAGGCCGAAGCGTGCTTCGATGGCGGGTATTTCCAGCTCCAGGTCACAGGACAACTGTTCGGTGACCGTGACTCTGATCTGATCCTGCGCCTCGCAGCGCCAGCCACGGCACACCGGCAGTTGCCCAGCATCGAGTAGCCGGCAGTACTGCAGCAGATCAGCGGTGTTCTGCACGTATAAGTCTTCGATCTGGGAGATCGCCGCCAGGCCGAACCCCACTTGATCGCAGCAACCGTGACGGGTGAACCCATGGCAGTCGCGGTGCAGCCGCCCATGTTCCTGGGCGACCGCCAGGTCATCGTCGGCCCGGACAAACTGCCCAAGGCCAATGTAGTGATAGCCCGCACCGAGCAGTTGATCGCAGCAGTCGCGGCGCATGGCATCCTTGTCCGCCTCGCTGCAAAAAGCGCCGAACCCGCCGGCACTCTGGGAACGATAGCGATAAGGCGCGCGGGCATAGTCGAAGACATGCAGGCGATCGGGCTCCAGCTCGATCAGCGTGGCCAGTTTCCGGGCGAAACTCTGGGGCGTCTGCCAAGCGTGGCCGTAACCGAGGTCGATGTTGATCGAGCGGAAACCGAAAGTCCGCGCCGCATCGATCAGTGAATGAATCGGCGCCGGGTCCTGGTAGCAATCCACCGACAACTCGCTGTCGAGGCCGATGTCGGGCACGCCGATGCTGACATGGGTGAAACCCTGGTCGCGAATCAGGCCCATGGTCGACCAGTCGGTATGGTGCAGGTCGACTTCAATGCTGTGGTCGCCGCTTTCGCAGAAATCGAACCGTTTGCGCAGGTCGTCCATCAGCCGTTGCAGATGAATGATCACCGGGGTTCCACCGGTCAGGCAGAACTGCTCGACACGTCGCCCGGTGCCCAGGTGGCAAGCGACCAGCCCCACTTCATAGGCCAGGCGTTGCAGGTATCCCTCGATCTCACCGCATTGACACACGCTGGCCAGCGGCGAACAAGACGCCAGCCGCAAGCGCGACGGCAAGTGCACCGCCAGCGACAGCGGGCGACGTTTCTGCCGGCTGGCGCGCAAGCCCCTGAGCAGGTCGAGGGAGCCGATGCCGCTGTGGAACTTCTCCGTACCAACCGGGCAATCGACATCCGTCGCCACCGGCGCACGGTCCGCGGCACGCTCACCAAGGATTTGAAACAGGTCGAACATGACGATCTCCGAGTGGCTGCGCGGCGACAGTGTCGGGCTTATCCCGTGCGGACACCTTGACCTGTATCAAGCGCCCGGCAACGGCTACCAGGTGAGGAAGAACATGCCCTTGGCCAGCAACACAATCGCGACCATGTGCAGGAACACACTGGTGTGAATGACCTGGACGTAACGACCGTTCATGCGCCCGCTGCGGAACAACCACATGGCCCAGAGAAAGTGCCCCAATACACTCATGGCGAGCAGGATCTTGAGCCCCAGCAAAATGCCGAACGAAGACTGCAACGGCGCCGCCAGCACCGTGCGATAGCGTAGCCAGACCATGGCGATGCCCGCACCGAACAACACCAGCAGCACCCACGGCATCAATTGCCGGGCACGCCGGCTGATGCCCTGTTCCAGCAACACCATCACTTTGTTGGGCAGTTGCTTGCGGATGCTCTCCAGGAACAGCACCTCGAAAAACACCGTGCCGATGAAAATCAGCGCGGCGAACAAGTGCAAGGTCAGAAACAGCGGATAGGTCATGACAGCCCTTTTTCGGCGGGGCGAATGGTTTATTCGAGGGTATCGCGCGGGCCGTTAGGTGGGGTTGATGCCAATCAAGGAAAGGCCAAGCCAGCGCAGTCCCCTGTGGGAGCGAGCTTGCTCGCGATAGCGTCGGATCAGTTACATCAAAAGTGCCTGATACACCGCTATCGCGAGCAAGCTCGCACACAGGGTTCGATGTTTCGCCCGAAAAAGCGTCAATGAAACGTTACACATTCGAAACGCATCCAACCGTTTATCAGTTTTTTGACACTTCACCGATACGCGGTCACAACTTTTTCGCTCCGTTGGGTCATAACACCGTGGTCGCCGATGGAATATTGGCATCCAACGAGGTTTTTAGCCTGATACGGAGATAAGTCCATGATTTTCAATGTACAAAATTTTGGCGCCAAAGGAGATGGCGTCACTGACGACACGGCGGCTATACAGAGTGCAATCGATGCGGCAGCGGCCGCAGGCGGCGGGCAGGTGTACATGCCGACCGGCACCTACATCGTTTCGGGGGGCGAGGAACCGTCCGATGGCTGCCTGATGCTCAAGAGCAACGTCTACCTGTACGGCGACGGCATGGGCGACACCACGGTCAAGTTGGCCGATGGCTCGGACACCAAGATCACCGGCATCATCCGTTCGGCCTATGGCGAGGAAACCCACGATTTCGGGGTCAGCAACCTCACCATCGACGGCAACCGCGACGCCACCACCGGCAAGGTGGATGGCTGGTTCAACGGTTATATTCCCGGCGAAGAAGGCTACGACTCCAACGTCACCCTCGACAGCGTCGAGATCAAGGATTGCTCCGGGTACGGCTTCGACCCCCACGAGCAAACCGTCAACATGGTCATCAAGAACAGCGTGTCCCATGGCAACGGCCTGGATGGCTTTGTCGCTGACTTCCTAAGCGACAGTACCTTTGAAAACAACATCGCCTACGACAACGACCGCCACGGTTTCAACGTCGTCACCAGCACCCACGACTTCACCCTCACCAACAACGTCGCCTATAACAATGGCGGCAACGGCATCGTGGTGCAGCGCGGCAGCGAAGACATCCCCTCCCCCAGCAACATCACCATCACCGGCGGCGAGGTATACGGAAACGGCGCTGAAGGTGTGCTGATCAAGCTGTCCAGCGAAGTGACCGTGACCGGTGTCGATATCCATGACAACGCCAGTGCCGGCATTCGCATCTACGGCAGCAACCACGTCGACGTGCTCGACAACACGCTCAACAACAACTCGTTGGGCAGCGCCGTGCCGGAAATCATCATCCAGTCCTACGACGATACCCTCGGGGTGTCCGGCAAGTACTTCAACGGCAGCGACAACCTGATCCAGGGCAACGTCATCAGTGGCAGCGACCTGTCCACCTACGGCGTCGCCGAGCGCAACGAGGACGGCACCGATCGCAACGCCATCATCGCCAACACCATCAGCCACACCAGCAAGGGCGCCACGCTGGTCTACGGCGACGGCAGCTACGTCAGCGCCACGGTGCCGATGACCACTGTGCAAGGCACCGCGGGCAACGACATTCTCACGGGCACTAGCGCCAGCGAGATTTTCTATGGCGCGGCCGGCAACGACACCATCAACGGCGCGGCCGGAAGCGACATCCTGGTGGGTGGCGCGGGCATCGACAAACTTACCGGCGGCACCGGTGCCGATACGTTCCGTTTCACCAGCCAGTCCGACAGCTATCGCAACGCAACAACCAGCTTCGACGACACCATCACCGATTTTGATGTGACCCAGGACAAGATCGACCTCGCCGGCCTCGGTTTCACCGGGCTGGGCAACGGCCGTGGCGGCACCTTGCAGGTCAGCTACAACGCCAGCAGCGACCGCACCTACATCAAGGACTACGACGCCGACGCCAGCGGCAATCGCTTCGAGTTGATTCTCTCGGGCAACCTGGCGAGCACTTTGACGGCCAACAACTTCATCTTCAACCGAGTGATCACCGGCACCACCGGCAGCGATTCGTTGCTGGGCAGCGACGCCGCCGACACCCTGCTCGGCCTCGCGGGCAACGACAGCCTCAGCGGTGGCGCGGGTGACGACAAGCTCGACGGCGGCGCCGGCATGGACACCCTCACGGGCGGCACCGGGGCGGACACCTTCGTGTTTTCCGACCGGCTGGACAGCTACCGCAACTACAATACCGGCGGCGCCAACCTGGGCGACGTGATCACCGACTTCAACGTCGCCGCCGACAAGATCGACCTTTCCGCCATGGGCTTCACCGGGTTGGGCGACGGCAAGAACAACACGGTGTACCTGGTGCTCAACAGCGCGGGTACCAAGACGTACGTCAAATCCCTCGAAGCCGACGCCAATGGCAACCGCTTCGAAGTAGCCTTGGAGGGTAATTACCTCAGCACCCTGACCAGCGCCAACTTCGTCTTCGCCACCTCCTCGCCGACCAACCAGGCACCGGTCGTCGCCACGCCGTTGCTGGACCAGAACGCCACCGAAAAAACGCCCTTCAACTACGTGGTCCCGGCCACCAGTTTCACCGACCCCGATAACGACAGCCTCAGCTACACCGCCAAGTTGGCCGACGGTAGCGCCCTGCCCAGCTGGCTGACGTTCGATGCCGCCACGCGCACCTTCAGCGGCACTCCGCCGGACACGGCATCGGGCACCTACTCGATCCAGGTCACCGCAACCGACGGCAGCAACGCCACCGTCAGCGACAGCTTTACCCTGGCCGTGCAAGACGTGCCCGCGTCCGTTGTGATCAACGGCACGCCGAACAACGACACGTTGACCGGCACGGTCGCCAACGAGCAGATTTTCGGCGGCGCGGGCAACGACACGATCAACGGCGCCGCCGGCAACGACATCCTGGTGGGCGGCACCGGCGTGGACAAACTCACCGGCGGCACGGGCGCCGACGTGTTCCGCTACACGTCCAAACTCGACAGCTACCGCACCAGTTCCACCAGCGCCAGTGACCAGATCCTCGATTTCGACGTGGCCGCCGATAAAATCGACGTCGCGGCCCTGGGCTATACCGGCCTGGGCAACGGGCTCAACGGCACGCTGCAGGTCACTTACAGTTCGTCGACCAACCGCACCTACCTCAAGGACCTCACGGTCGATGCCAACGGTAACCGCTTCGAGATTTCGATGGCGGGCAACTTCGTCAGCAGCCTGACCGCAAATCACTTTGTCTTCGCTGACCAGAACACTCCGACCAACGTGGCGCCGGTGGTGGTCATCCCGCTCCTGGACCAGAACGCCAGCGAAAGCACGCCGTTCCAATACACCGTCGCCAGCAACAGCTTCAGCGACGCCAACCAGGATGTGCTGACCTACACCGCGACCCTCGCCAACGGCAGCGCCCTGCCCTCATGGTTGACGTTCAACGCCACCAACCTGACCTTCAGCGGCACACCCACCAACACCGCCGCCGGCAACTACGACGTACTGATCAAGGCCACCGATCCTTCGGGTGCTTCGGTCAGCGACAGCTTCGCGCTGGTGGTCGCCGATGCGCCGGCCAACACCATCACCGGTACGGCCAATGCAGAAAGCCTCAACGGCACGGCAGGCGCCGACCTGATCCTCGGGCTCGGCGGCAACGACACCATCAAGGCCGGCACCGGCGCGGACATCGTCGACGGCGGTGCCGGGCGCGACTCGCTGTATGGCGGCGACGGCGCCGACACCTTCCGCTACAAGAACTTGTCCGACAGCTACCGGGACTATGACACCGGCGGCGTCACGGCCACGGACACGATCTATGACTTCACCGTGGGCGTGGACAAGATCGACGTGTCCGGCCTGGGCTTCCTTGGCCTCGGCGACGGCAACAACGGCACGCTCTACATGACCCTGAACGCGGCGGGCGACAAGACCTACGTCAAGTCCAGCCAGGCCGACGCCGATGGCAACCGTTTCGAAATCGCCCTGAGCGGCAACTACCTCAACACCCTGACCGCCAGTGACTTCGTCTTCGGCGAGCGCGCCCAGCAGGACATCCTCTACCTGCCGACGCTCGGCCAGTCCAACGCGCGCCTGCTGCGCATGAGCGAGGACGACGATCAATCCGGCACCTCGATGCTGGTCAACGACCTGAGCAAGTACACCACCTACGACGTGCGCAGCCAGTTCAACGATGCCGACGGCAACGGCATCGACATCGCGGTCGGCGGCAGCACGGTCAACGGTTTGTCGACGCTAGGGGCCGAGGAACTGAAATTGTGCTGGTGGCTGACCGACACCAACCAACCGGGGCCGGCGCTGTTGCGGGCCGTGACGTTGTTGCGTGATCAGCTCACCGAACTCAAATCCATCGACAACGTGACCATGGGCATCATCTGGGGCCAGGGCGAGGAAGCCGCCCAGGAAATCGCCCGTTCAACCGACAAGGCAGCCGCCGCGGCGGCCTACAAGGCGGCGACGCTGAAGGTCTTCGATTACCTGCACGCCCAGTTCGGCAATTTCACCGTGTACATGATGGAGACCGGCCACTATGAGCAGGACGCCGCGCGCGCCCGTGGCTACTCGGAGGAAAAAATCGCCGCCATCGTCGAGGGTGTGGGGTATGTCCGCGCCGTCCAGGAAGCCATCGCCGCCGAGCGCGCCGATGTGAAACTGGCGGTGGACTACAACGACCTGCCCTTGCGCTATGAAGTGGACCCGTTGGTCTACCCCGACGACGTCTGGCACCTGCACGAAGAATCAGCGGAAATCGTCGGCCAGCGCCTGGCCGACTACATCGCCGATGACCTCGGTTTCCAGGGCAACCCCAACGACAACAACAGCGTGCAGGATATTTTCGACGGTGCGCAGAATGAAGGCGGGATGATTTCCGGCACCGACCAGGCCGATACCCTGGTGGGCAGCTCCGGCAACGACACACTGGACGGTGACCTGGGCGCCGACACGTTGACCGGTGGCGATGGCAATGACATTTACATCGTCGACAACGCGTTCGACAGCGTGGTGGAAACCAATACTTCCACCTCGCAGATCGATACGGTGCAGGCCTCGGTCAGCTGGACCCTCGGCGCCAACCTGGAAAACCTCGTATTGACCGGCGTCTCGGACATCGACGGCACCGGTAACGAGCGCCGCAACTTCATCACCGGCAACGTCGCCAACAACGTGCTCAACGGAGCCGCAGGCGCCGACAGCATGAGCGGCGGCGACGGCAACGACACTTACTATGTCGACAACGCCAGCGATACCGTGATCGAGAACAGCAGCAATCCGGTGTCGGGCGGAATCGACAGCGTCCACAGCAGCTTGGCGACCTACACCCTGGGCAACAACGTCGAAAACCTGTACCTCGACAGCCCTGGCGCCGCCAACGGGATCGGCAATGCGCTGGCCAACGTTCTGTTCGCCGGTGCCGGCGACAACATCCTCGACGGACGCGATGGCAGCGACACCGTCTCCTACGAGCGAGCCATGGCCGCGGTGACCGTGAACCTCTCGACATCCGCGCAACAAAACACCGTGGGTTCCGGGCTGGACACCTTGAAGTTCATCGAGAACCTCACCGGCAGCGCCTACGCCGATACGTTATCGGGCAACAGCGCCGGCAACATCCTCAACGGCGGCGCGGGCAACGACACCCTGGTGGGCGGCTCGGGCGATGACCGGCTGATCGGCGGCGCGGGCACCGATAACCTCACCGGCGGCACCGGCGCGGACACCTACGCGTTTGGCGCCCTGTCGGACATGGACGTCGGCGCGGCACGGGATGTGATCAACGGCTTCAAGAGCACCGAACTGGACAAGCTGGACTTCACCGGCCTGGACGCCAATCCGCTGACCGCCAATATCGATGCATTCACGTTTATCGGCAGCAACGCCTTCGACGCCAACGCCACGGGCCAGTTGCGCTTCGTCGACGGCATCCTCTACGGCAGCGTCGACGCCGACGCCACCGCCGAGTTCGAAGTGCAACTGGTGGGCGTCAAGGAGCTGCATGCCAGCGACTTTACTGCCTGATTGAGCATTTCGGGGCTGCTGTCATTTGTGGCGAGGGGATTTATCCCCTCGCCACAAAAGCCCTGTTCCCGCATTGCTCTTAAAACAGGCTTTGCACCTGCTGCAGCACCGCACGGTTCATCTGCCCGGTGTGGGTGTGCAGGCTTACATAGCTTTGCAGCATGTCGAGCTTGGTATCGAGCAGGTCCCGGCGCGCCTGGAACAACCGTTGCTGGGCGTCGAGGATATCGACGGTCGACCGCACGCCGCCCTGGAAACCTTTCTCGGTGGAGGTCAGTGCCCGCTGGTTGGACTCCACCGCCCGTAGCATCGCCTTGCTCTTGGCGAACCCCGCGACCACGCCCAGGTAATCGGTCTCGATTGATTCCGCCAGTTCCTGGCGCTGCACGTCATAGTCCGACTGGGCACCGGCCAGTTGTGCCTCGGCCTTGGCTACCGAGGCGCGGACCGCGCCGCCGCGATACAACGGAATGTCCAATTGCACGCCAACGTAATAGGTGTCCTGGCGCGGATCGAGTTCCTGGTACTGGCGGGTTTCCCGACGGGTCAACTGGGTGGTCAGCGACAACGTCGGATAGTGCCCGGCGCGCTGGCTGTCGGCCTGGGCCTCGGCAACTTTCACCGCCGCCAACCGTGCCGCCAATTCTGGGCTGGCCTCGCGGGCGATTGCCGTCCAGTACAGCAGATCCTGCTCGGGCGGGATCGGGCTGCCGGCGGGCAACTCTTCGCGCATCGGCTGGATGTCGTCGATGGGCACGCTCGTACGCCCCGACAACGCCCGCAACGCGGCCACGCGGCGCGCCTGGGCCTCGGTTTCCTGGGCCTCCACCAGATCGAGCCGGGCCTGGGCCTCGTCGATATCGGTGATCGCGCCCTGGCCGCCCTCATAGAGCTTTTTGCTCTGGACGACCAAGCCACGGATGGCGGTTTTTTGCTGGGCGATCAACTTGAGTTCGTTCTCTGCGCGGGCAACGTCGAAGTAGCCCTTGGCGACGCGATCGAACAAGGCTTGGCTGGCCACATCGAACTGCTGGGTGCCAAGCACACCCCGCGCCTTGCCTTCCTGATACGCCGCCCAGCGCCCCTTGTCGTAGAGCGGCTGCTGCGCCGCCAACGTGACGTTGTTCGCCTGGTAATCGTTGCTGTTGACATAGCCACTGTCATCGCCGCCATCCGTACGCCCGCCATAGCCATAACGCGATGACAGCGACACTTGCGGATAAAGCCCGCCACGCCCGATCGCCTCTTCCTGCCGTGACGCGTCGTAGGCGTGGGTCGCGGTCTGCAAGGTCGGATCATTGAGCCGCGAGGCATCGTAGGCGGCGGTCAGGCTCAACCCGCCCTCTGCCGCCCAGGCGGGGCCGATCACCGCCCAACTGGTGCACAGGCTCAACAGCACACGGGCGCCGTAACGGCAACGGTCGGTCATGCTCATTCCTCTTTGAAGGCAGCCAGCAAGCGTTCGCGCAGGGGTTTCATCAGGTAGTTCATCAAGGTGCGCTCACCCGTCACCACGGTGACGTCGGCGAGCATGCCGGGACGCACCAGCAGCCCGGCTCCTTGCAGCGAGGCGACCGTCTCGGCCGGAATCTCGACCTTGGCGGAGAAGTACGGCTGATGGGTCTGCTCGTCGATCAACTGGTCCGCCGACACGGTGGTGACCGTGCCGGTCACGGTCGGCGTATCCACCCGTTGCAGGGCGGTGAAATGCACGTGCACGGGCAGCCCGGGAGTGAGTTTGTTGGCCATCAACGGATCAAACCGCGCAGTGATCGCCATCGGAGCGTCCAACGGCACCACTTGCATCAGCGTCTGCCCGGCCTGGGCGACGCCGCCCACCGTATGGATGGACAAATCCATGACCTGGCCCGCCACCGGCGCGCGGATCGCACCGTTGTCGACTTCGAACTGCAAGGCGCGGATCTGATCGGCATAGCCGGCGGCTTCGGCCGACACTTCGCTAAGCTGGGTTTCAGCATCGCGGCGGAATTCCTGCTGCGCCTGCAAGGCCTTGAGCCGACTCTCGTTGATGGCCTGGCGCGTGCGGCCGACGTCACCGATGCCGGACGCGATCTGTCCGGCCAGTTGCGCCGCGTTGCGCTCGGCCTCGAAGAGCTTGTTGCGCGGCACGTAGCCTTCGCGGGCAAGCTCCCGCAGCCCCACGAGCTCCTGTTGTTGAAAGCGCATTTGCGCGTCGTAGTTGCGCTTGACCCCTTCGTAGCCCTGCAACTGTTGCTGCAAGGCGCCGATTTCGTGCTCGATGATCTGCAAGCGACTGCCCAGCTCGGCACGTCGGGTCATGAACAGTTGGCTCTGGAGGGCCATGGCTGCCTTGACGCGTGGTTCGTCGGCGCGCTCCAGCAATTGCTGCGGCCACTGGATTTCGTTAGCGCCCAGGCGCTCAGCCATCAACCGCGCCTCGATGCTGCGGTCGTTGAGCAGCTTGCCCAGGGTCACGTCCAACTGCGACTGGGCCTGCACCGTGTTGAGCTGCACCAACAGTTGTCCCTGGCTCACGCGGTCACCGTCACTGACCAGCAGTTTTTCCACCACACCGCCCACCAGCGACTGCACCGCCTTGCGCTCCCCCGCCACCACCACGGTGCCGCTGCCGACCACGCCTTGATCGAGCGGTGCCAGGCACGCCCAAAGCAGAAAACCGCCCAGGGTCAGGGCCAGGAAAACCACGCCGTAGCGCGCCGCGCCGCCCGCATCGGTGCTGGCGCTGGGCAGCGTGTTACTGCTGAGCACGCTCAAGCCATGCTCACCGTGGGCCGCGGCGGTCGGTTTCAAATCACGCATCTTTGCTTGCCTCCCGCACGGCGGTTGGCCTTGGCCCCGGCATCAGCGCCTTGAGCACCCGGTCTCGCGGGCCGAACGCTTGTTGAGTGCCGTCCTTCAACACAAGGATGTGATCGACCACCGCCAACACGTTGGGCCTGTGGGTGATCAACACCACGGTGCTGCCGGCAGCCTTCAGCACACCGATGGCTTGCACCAGCGCCAGTTCGCCGGCTTCATCCAGATTGGAATTGGGCTCGTCGAGCACGATCAGCGACGGGCTGCCATACAGCGCGCGCGCCAGGCCCAGACGCTGCTTCTGGCCGCCCGACAAACCCAGCCCGCCGGGGCCCAGCGGCGTGTCGTAGCCCTTGGGAAATCTCAGGATCATTTCGTGGATGCCCGCGTGGCGGCTGGCGGCGATGATCTTGTCGGCGTCCTGTTCGCCGAAGCGGGCGATATTATCGGCGACGCTGCCGTCGAACAGCTCGATGTCCTGGGGCAGATAACCGAGGTACGGCCCCAGCGCATCATGGGACCACTGGCTGATCTCGGCATCGTCCAGGCGCACCGAGCCGCCCATGGCCGGCCACACGCCAACCAGCGCGCGAGCCAAGGTAGATTTGCCGCTGGCACTGGGGCCGACCACCGCAAGCACTTCGCCCTTGCCGAGGCTGAAGTTGATGCCCCGCAAGATCGGCTGCGAAGCCCCGGGCGGCCCCACATACACTTGCTCCAGGCGCACCGCACCCGTGGGCGGCGGCAATGGCATGCGCAAGCGATCACGGGGGTGTTGGTCAAGCAACTGGCTCAGGCGCTGGTAACTCTGGCGACCGGCATTGAATTGCTTCCAAGAGCCAATGGCGATTTCCACCGGTGCCAGGGCGCGTCCCAACAGCAATGACATCGCGATCATCATGCCCGCCGAGAGCTGCCCTTCAAGCACCAACAGCGCGCCCAATCCCAAGGCCAGGGACTGGCCGGAAATCCGCACGAAACGCGTCGCCGAAGTGATGCGCGCCCCGCGGTCGCTGGCATGGGCCTGCGCCGCAATGATCCGTTGTTGCAGCAGGCTCCAGCGCTGGCGCAGCGGCCCGAGCATGCCCAGGGCCTGGATGACTTCGGCGTTCTGCAGCGTGCTGTTGACGTAGATCGAGGATTGCACGCCCAGGCGGTTGGCCTCCCCCAGACGCGTGCGGGTCGCCAGTTCGCCCCACAGCGCCAGGCCGATCAGCAACACGGCGAGCACCAGCGTCAATACGCCGAACCAGGGATGAAAGATAAACGCCACCAGCAGGAAGATCGGCAACCACGGCGCATCGAGCAAGGCGATCAGGCCCTGGCCGGTAATCAGTTGCCGCAGGGTCGCCAGGTCACTCAGCACTTGCGCCGGGTTGGCGTTGTGCTCGCGCAGGCTGCGGGCAAACGCCGCATCGAAAATCCGCTCGCCCAAGGCATCGTCCAGCCCGGCGCTCATGCGGATCATCACCTCGCCGCGCACCCACTCGATCAACGCACTGAACATGAACAGCCCGAGGGCGATCAAGGTGAGCATGAACAAAGTGGTTTCGTTGCGACTGGTGAGGACGCGGTCATAGACCTGCATCATGTACAGCGACGGCACCAGCACCAGCAGATTGATCGCGCCGCTGAACAAGCCCAGGGACCAGAACACCCGCCGATAACTTAGCAAAGCGGCGTCGATGTCATGCCGTGGATCGAGAAAAAAACCCATAGAGTGTCAACCCGCAAAAGGAAATAACGGCCCCGGCGCAATCCATCGCGAGTCATTCGCCCGAAGGCGTCAAAAAAAGAGCGTCATGCTGCTGACATTGTCGCCATCTGTGGCGAACTCCGCCCGTACTGGGGCCAACTACTGACAACGCAGCTAAGGGTTAGTGCCAGCTTGGAAAGTAGGTATTTATGGGAAATGGAAAACAGGGCTGCCGCGTGGACTGTGCAAGCAACCCATCAATTGCTCGACCGGGATTGGGTGCGGAGGCCAGGCAGGCACATGCGGTATGGACACGGCCAGCAACCTGTTGCGGACAAAGGCAAACACTTGCGACGACCGCTTATCGATGGACCACGATAACTGTCAACTCTGACAGTAGGTAAATCCGGTTCCGGAGCATTTACTGATGGTGGGTTGAATCAGCGCCACCATTACTCGCCTGTGAGGCATCTGTCATGGCCACATCAAACGAAACAACAAATTTGCACACCTTTGAATACACGCTTGGGAAAACAACCACGAAAGTTAACGAGCCGAGGATTCAGTACAGCCCAGGTCGAACGCTAAACATAGAAAGTGGAAGTTCAGATTCACCGCGGGCCTTGCTGAAATTGGTGTTTCACAAACGTTGGGAGGTAGGCCCTTACCGTTACAACCTTCAGGATCTAGCGAGCGTCACGTTTGAACTTGGCTACATTCAAAAATTCGATCAGAACCCATCCGGCTTTCTGGAGGGCATCGTTGAAGAGGTCGGATCAGGTGTTCTAAGGATCAACGGGAATACACAGAACGGCCAAGTGTTCAAGAAAGATCCGCCTGAAGAGGAGTATGGCCGGATTGAATTCAAGGTCGTCTTCCAATTTGGAGCTTCACAGAATCCGGTGGGTAGTTGACGACAAAGCCCCCTCTCCTAGATAAACCGTTGGGCCACGTTACCTGCCTACGCTCCCGAGTCAGTTACCTGTGAGCGCCGCCTTTTTGCCTGATTTCGCCACGTTGGCATGGCGTCCTGCCTCCCGGACGCGTCTAGGCCGTGGCACTGGCAGCTTTGCACAATCGGGTAATCCACGAAGGCAATTGGGAGATCAATGGAACGGAGGGCCGAATGATCCGTACAGACACCGGGGCGACACCCACGCCAACTTGTCGCTTTTCGGCCATCAATCTTTGTTCGCTGGGCATGGCGTCATGGCGCTTGGTTTGTTCATCAGCGGTTATGACGCAGGATGGAAAAGTTCAGCGCTGCAGCCACACAAAGCCACGCCAGGTAGGGAAACAGGATCATCCCGGTGATCACATCCAGGCGCAACGCCAACACCACCATCGCGGCCACGACCAGCCAGAGCAGCGTGATGATCACCATGCCGGCGATCATCTGGTGCGCCCCGAAAAACACCGGTGTCCACAACGTGTTAAGCGCAATCTGCGCCGCCCACAACGACAACACCAACTGGCTTCCCGGTATCAGGCTCAGGCGGTACCCTGCCCAGGCAAGCAGCAGATAAATAATCGACCAGGCCACGGGGAACAGCCAGTTAGGCGGCGTGAAGCTGGGTTTGACCAGGGAGTCGTACCATGGGCCCGGTTTGAAAATGACGCCCGTGCTTGCAGCAGCACAGCAGGCGAGGAGAAAAATAAAGAAGGTCATCGTCCGTCCTTGGTTGAAAGAGAAGACTGAGAGGCACTCGAAATGGAGCCCATCCACCCACTATGACCCAGCACTTATTTATGAATTCACTACGTTTGGAACGTGCCCCCTGAATCGTCCCAAAAAAGTAAGGCCGGACCTCAACGCAACGCTCTCTTGCCTATTCAATATCAGGTGGCCATTATTCTCGGCAGGACGCCGACGCGATACGCGCGGTGCCAATTATCAGCCGGTGAATCCAGCAAGGACGCAAAATGGGCGAATACGAGACGAAGGAACATGACGCTTTCGAAGGCAAACGTCGACAATTCACGGCACTCCTCGAAATAGAGCGCGATGAGCAAAACGAAGAAACCGGCGGATGGGTGATCTTCGATGGATTCGCCAGAACCTTCAGCGACGGACAAATCTTTGACCTGCTTGCTTTACGCACCACTTTTAACTCATTAGCGAAGCTGTTCTCCGGCCTTGCCGAATATACCGGCCAATGGGTGAGCATCGAGGTGGCCTCACACGTCGCTGCCCATTCAATTCCCGCCGAGGTGGTGATGTTTGGGGATAACACTGAGTCTATTTATCTTCACATCACAAGCTTGACTCCAGCGCAACTGGAACCGGATGAATACAGGATGTTGACGCTCTCTGGAGAGGCTCGAACACCGGCGACTTTTATTGCTGCGATCTTGGATTTCTCTCTGCGTGCGTCGGGCGACCTCGCCGCTGCCGCCTATGATGTGGGCCAGGGGAACTGCAACGCCATAGTTGACCAGTACGAGCATCCCCGGGTTTTCTTTGACTTAGGCTGGGCCCCCAACTTCCACTCTTTTACCCGACCGCCTTCACAGCCGGACTTCTTTGCCTGCGACAGACGCACAGTAGCGCCAGTAGTCCTGTCCCATTGGGATATGGACCACTGGTCTTATGCCATCAAGCGAAGCGCATTCAACCCAACGAACTTGACGACCAAGCACGAATGGAACGCGCAAGCGCTCCAGCGGTTCTGGATTGGACGCGCACCTCAGACCAAAGCGCACCAGATCGGTCCATTGGCGATGAGTTTCTATCGCGAATTGACCAAGGTTCATCTCTTTCCTGGAATCCCAGCCATGCTTCTATGGCCAAACAATTGCCGCCGAATTGATTTCTCCGAGGGTTGGCTGGAAGCCTGCGATCCTCCCTCCCATTTGCCGCAAGACAGAAACAACACCGGTATAGCAATGTTTGTCCAACCCAATCGCAAGGGCCCAGCTATCTTGATGACTGGCGACGCGGACTTCCCGTCTATCCCCTCCTTGCAGACAAACAAACGCCTGAAATTGGCTGGCATGATCGCTCCCCACCATGGGTCAAGAATAACGGTCGCGGATGTTCCAAAACCGTTAAAGCGAGGGCCGAAAAAGCTTGTGTTGTCAGTGGGCAACGGGAATGTCTATGGGCATCCAAAACAGGAATCCATAGATGCCTACCAAGCCGCAGGATGGGACTGGAAGATTGTTGCCACCCAAGAACGACAAACCTGCCCTCACACCGTAACGCTGTTCCCTGCCACGCATTCACATCTCCATGGGAACGTGCTGCTTAAGTTCTCGCCTGGCGCTCCGGATCCCAAATGCGGTTGTGGCCAGGTTCGACAGGGAAACTTGTGCCTGATTCCAAGCCACGTCGTAACCTCCTGCCCCCCTTCAGGCACCAGAAAAACATACATCAGGAAGAAAAAAACAGCGGTGGTTCCATAGAGACATAAATGCTGGCTAGTCTTGGATGCTGTTGTGTGAACAGCACCCAACCATGATGAAACCATGACGATGCTCATCGAACCCTTTTCCATCAGCCTGCCTGAACAGGCACTCGAAGACCTGCGCCGTCGTCTCTTGCATGTCCGATTGCCGGAGCCTTTGGCCGGGTTGGGCTGGAGCGAAGGCATGGATGCGGACGTGCTGCGTGACCTCCTCACCCACTGGTCGACAACCTTCGATTGGCGCGCCCAGGAAGCAGCACTCAACCGCCTGCCACAATTTGTCGCCACCCTCGGCGAACAGCAGGTTCATTTCGTCCACCAGCGGGGCATTGGCCCCAGTCCGATGCCGCTGGTGCTAACCCACGGCTGGCCCGGCTCGTTCATCGAAACGCAACGCATCATTGAACTGTTGACGGACCCCGCCAGCCATGGCGGCGATCCGGCCGATGCATTCGATGTGGTGGTGCCGTCCTTGCCGGGCTACACCTTTTCCGCGCCGTTCAAGCAAACCGGTTGTGGCCCTTATGAAGTGGCCGGTTTATGGAGCGAGTTGATGTCCGGGCTGGGTTATGAGCGGTTCGGTGCCCAGGGCGGCGATGTAGGCGCGGCTGTCACCAGTTGGTTGGGCGTGCGCTTTCCCGAACGACTCACCGGCATCCACCTCAACTACATCCCCGGCGCCTACCGCCCGCCCCTGGGCGAAACCGACCCACCTTTGACCGAAGAGGAAACCGCGTTCCTGCAACGCGCCGCGGCCTTCAGCGAAGCCGAAGGTGCCTACGCGCACATCCAGCGAACCAAGCCACAAAGCCTGGCCGTGGGCTTGAGCGATTCTCCGGCGGGATTGCTGGCGTGGATGGGCGAAAAGATTCTGTCATGGTGCGATCCGAGCGCCCCCATCGACCGCGAATGGCTGCTGACCAATGTGACGCTCTACTGGCTGACCAACTGCATCGGCTCGTCGTTTCGCCCGTATGTGGAAGGCAGTCGACGGCCTCTGCTGCTCAACAGCGGTGAAAAGGTGAAACCACCACTCGGGGTCGCGCTGTTTCCCAAGGAACTGCCGCTGCCGCCGCGCAGCTGGGTGGAGCGTGGCTACAACGTCCAGCGCTGGACGCAGATGCCTCGGGGTGGTCATTTTGCGGCGTTGGAGCAACCTGAATTGTTGGCGGAGGATATTCGGGGTTTTTTTCGGGACTACCGTTTAGCATCTGTTGCCTTGCGATGAGCAGGGCAATCTTCAGCCGGCTTGCCCTTCGTCAGCGCACGTCTTATCGCAACCAATGCGACTCCGTCGTCCACCCCAGGAAAACGCGTGCACCTTCAATGGTTCGATTCTGTTGCGGCAAGCGACGTCCCGCTGCTGCAAGGCGCAGCCCAACCATCACAGGTAGAAACTTCTCCTGAAAAGCAGCCGGCTGGCTAACGAAATGCGCTTCGATGACTTCGATAGCCGACCCCCTTTCGGATTCGTCGAGCATCGACAGGTAAAAAATCATCTGGCGCCAGGCATACGCCGTGTTCTTGAGCATGATCAAGCGCCCGTGATAATGCTCGATACGCATCTGCTGGCGTCTGCAGATCCATTCAAAACAGGCCTGGGCGAGTGAGTTCAAGCGTGGGAGCAACAGTGTTTTCAGGTCGAGCTCGCAGAACAGCAGCGCGAGGTTCTGCGTGGTGACTATCTGTTGCTGTTCAATGATGGTGCCGTTGGTTGCGGGACGCCACGTACCCAGCTCTGCGTTTGCCCGCCGCGCGCACAAGGTCGTCAAGGCATCGGTGCCTGTTGACGAGCGCCGCGAGAAGGGTTGGCTCGCCCTCGACTTGGGTTTGTCGGGAAGCGTCGTCAGGGCCTGCGTATCGACATCGTAGTAACGGGCGTACAGAGTGCCTGCCAGCGCCCTGCCCGCCCGCCTGGCGGCTTCGATGAACTTGTTGGAAAACTCCCCCATGAAGATGTCCGAAGCGACTTCGTCCACGAAGGGCAGATCCAGCCCGGCTGTTTCGGCGAGGGCACGCAGTTCCTTGAGCAGCTTGTTGGGCAGGATCGCCTGGGGAAAGGCAGTCAGCGTCAGCGCAGATGCCTCGATAAGCGCCTGCCGAGCGATGTCCGCGTCGAGAGAGTGACGTTGTCGTTGGCCTTCTATGAGCGCCACCCAGGGCAGCTCGTCCAGCCTGACCTGGCTTTGAAGATCGACCAATAACAACGAGCGGCGCCGGCGAAAAGCACGATAAGTCGCCGCGTAGAGATTGCCCAGTATCGGGTCGGGAAACCCGGCGCTACGTATGTCAGCGGTCATCGCCGGCAATACCCGCGCGACGGTGTCGCCCGACGTAATCAAGCCGCGTTCGATCAGTTCGGCAATCGTACCGCTACCGCAGCGCTCCACGCGCTGGCGAATCGATCGAGGAAGATCAGCCTCGCCCGCAAGGGCAAATGCGTTTGCCTCTTGCGCAGTGACCGGCTCAAGCAAGGGCGTCAAATCCGATATGCCGTCATCGGCCGGATAATGTTCCATTCGCTTGGCAACCGCCTTGGCGAGCACGTGGTGGCCCGGCGCGGCGACATCCTCGCGCTGTCGGGATCGGTACTCACGATGAAGGTCGGAGTCGGGCAGACCATGCTTGCGCACGAAATCCCCAACGATCTGACGAATCCGGCCCACTTGACGGCCTGTCAGCGAGGCTGGATCGCCAGCGCATTGTTCAAGCAGTGCGAACAGGTCCGAGAGGCGTGGTTTCGAAGCCCCAACGGCGCGCCCTTCGGCATCGCGGAACGCATAGAAACGCGTGCAAAGCGAAGCGGCCTCTTCGGGCCAGCCCTCGGGATAAACCCTGCACGGCCACTCATCCTGGTAAGTCAAAAGGAAATGGGAGACGGCGGCGTCGTACAGCGGCAGGCAGATTTCGATGACCTGCTTCTGGACCGCCAGTCGTGGCTGAGCCCGCAACTTCAAGAGCCGTTGGCGAATCTCGCCAGCGTTGAATACATGGACTTGCGCCGAAAAAGATTGTGGTTTTGCGCAAGGCGATGGAAAGAAGCGCAAGCGATCGAAGAATGGGGTGATGGTCTCGATGAGTGCCCAAGCCTCATCCACTTGATGCTGATCCAGCAGCCACGCCACGCTCAGCAGGGCCGACTCTTCCGGAACGTCGACACGGTAATTACCCGTCGCCAGATAGCTCCGCAATACGTCGAGCCCTTCATCCGTCAGATACCACGCATTGAGGTCCAGACGTTCGAAGCCGGAACGGATACCCGGGATCGATGCAGCCAGCGCTTGCTCGTGCTCATTCAGTTCACCACCGGCCAGCAACTGCCCCGTGGCAAATCCGCCCGTGGCAACTTCCAACGTCACCCAGACAGGAATATCGGCTATCGGCATCCGGGCGCCGTACCGCAGAGTCCCCTTCGCGGCGTGCGCTAACACCTTCTGCCAACGGGCGACCCGCTGAGCCAACTTGGCCTGGGCTTCTGGCTCGGGATCGGCGCTTTGGGCGACGAGTGCCTTGGACAATTGGAAGGCCGCATAGCCCACGCCAATGTCGTGTGTTCCGTCAGATTCAGTGTCGTCCTTGAGCATGCGTGCTGATGACCCTGCGAATAATGGGTCCGGGGGCTGGATTCGAACCAGCGCCCACCCGGTTAAGAGCCAGGTGTTCTACCGCTGAACTACCCCGGAGCAGAGCGGGCATTGTCGGTCAGCATCACCGAGATGTGAAGCGTCTTGGATGACAGGATATGTGGCGCGATTTAGCGGTCCGAGAATCTCGTAGGAAATGACGACCCGTGGCGAGGGAGCTTGCTCCCGCTGGGCTGCGAAGCGGCCTAGGATTGGCGACTCCGTTTCGTCAGACGTGCCGCATCGCCCGGTTTTGCGGCGGCTGCGCCGCCGAGCGGGAGCAAGCTCCCTCGCCACGGGGGATTGGGGCGTCCTACAGGTCGGTTGTGGGGGCTGGGGGCGGCTTCTATAGTTGGGGCGTCGCTGGCTTTTGTCAGTGGCTGGGTTTCGCAGCCCGATAGCAAAGGAAATGCACCGTTCAATGAAATTCAGGCAAACTTGCCCGCGTTCATTTTATGGCGGTTGCGTGCGGGAGACTTTCGGGTCTGCCGGGTTTTCCTTCCTCGGTCTGCGAACCTGCGCGCAACTGCCACCCATTTGTTTCGCAGCGAAAAGGGGGCATTTCTTTTATTGAAGGAAGTAATCTCATGACAGCTAATCAACAGTTACCCCGCTACACCCCTCTGACGCAAACCGCTACGACCCAGCCCGTCCTGCTGATCGATACTCAAGCCCCACTGCCCGAACTTCACGCCTGCGTCAGCGAACGCCTGCACGCCACGCTCGATTTCCTGACCCTGGTGGCCTGCTCCAGCCTGCGCGACTCCTCCACCAGCGACATCAACACCCTGACCAACGTTGCCCGGATCCTCGTGCAAGACGCGACAGACGTATTCGGCGTCATCGAACAACGCGGTCTCGAAGGCTAACAGCACTGTAGGAGCGAGCTTGCTCGCGAAGACGGCGGCACAGCGAATGCAGATGCAAGCTGACCCACCGCTTTCGCGAGCAGGCTCGCTCACACAATGGATCGGAGTATGACCGTAAGAATCAGGTCGGTTACGCCAAACCCAAAAACATCCAGGCCGACTGTAGAGCCAATATCCCGAGTAAGCTGCCACAGCAAATAGACCATCTACTACAAATGGAATAAACCTAAATGGAAGTAAAAAACCAGCTATCCCCTGCGCAATGCACCGGCATGGAAGACATCCGCCAGGAAATCGATACCCTCGACCAGGCCGTCATCAAGCTGCTGGGCAAACGCTTTCAATACGTGCTCGCGGCGTCGAAGTTCAAGACATCCGCCACATCGGTACGCGCCCCGGAGCGCTTCAAGGCAATGTTGACGACTCGGCGGGAATGGGCCGAGGCCGAGGGACTGAGCCCGGATGCCATCGAGAAGATGTACAGCGACCTGGTGAATCACTTTATTGCTGAAGAGATGAAACACTGGACGGCGCAGCAGCCCCAGACCTGAGCCTTGCACCCGTGGCGAGAGAGCTTGCTCCCTCGCCAGGGGGATTGCTTGCTTCGGTCGAGGGCGAGCGTCAGGTAGCACCCTCCGGCTCTTTCAACGCCGCCAACACCAACGGATGCAACACCGCATCCGGATTTTTCTCCTTCCACGCCCCCAGGTCCCGGCGCATGCCCGGCGTCCAGAAGTTCTTGATGTGCTGTCGAATGCCAGCCACCGCCAGCGCCTGGTCAGGCTCGGTGGCGAAATAACGGGCGATCTCGTTGGCCATCTTGATCAGGTTCTGAGCGCTCATCGACGCACCTCGGCTTTTTCCGCATGACGGCGTTCCTTGAGCAAACGGCGTTGTTCATCGCTGAAGGCCTGGTAACGCTTCTGCCATTCCGAAGGCTGGCTGACCCGGACGATTTCCACCGCCGTCACTTTGTATTCCGGGCAGTTGGTGGCCCAGTCGGAGTTGTCGGTGGTGATGACGTTGGCGCCGGATTCGGGGAAGTGGAACGTGGTGTAGACCACGCCCGGCGCCACCCGCTCGGTCACTTTGGCCCGCAGCACAGTCTGCCCGGCGCGGCTGCTGATGCCGACCCAATCGTCTTCGGCGATACCACGGTTCTCGGCGTCGGTCGGGTGGATTTCCAGGCGATCCTCCTCATGCCAGGCGACGTTGTCGGTGCGCCGGGTCTGGGCACCGACGTTGTACTGGCTGAGGATGCGTCCAGTGGTCAGCAACAGCGGATAACGACCGTTGACCTTCTCGTCGGTGGGTACGTAGCCGGTGAGCATGAAACGTCCTTTGCCACGCACGAACTCCTCCATGTGCATGGTCGGCGTGCCGTCCGGCGCGGCATCGTTGCACGGCCACTGCAGGCTGCCGTGACGCTCCAGTTCGGCATAGCTGACGCGGCTGAACGTCGGTGTCAGGCGGGCGATTTCATCCATTATTTCCGAAGGATGGTTGTAATGCATCTTGTAGCCCAAGGCATCGGCCAGGGCGATGGTGGCTTCCCAGTCGGCCTTGCCGGCCAACGGGTCCATCACCTTGCGCACGCGGGAGATGCGGCGTTCGGCGTTGGTGAAGGTGCCGTCCTTTTCCAGGAACGAGCTGCCCGGCAGGAACACGTGGGCGAACTTGGCCGTTTCGTTGAGGAAAATGTCCTGGACGATCACGCATTCCAGCGCGGACAGCGCGGCCGTCACATGCTGGGTGTTGGGATCGCTCTGGGCGATGTCTTCGCCTTGGCAGTAAAGCGCCTTGAAAGTGCCGTCCAGCGCCGCCTCGAACATGTTCGGGATGCGCAGGCCCGGATCGGGTTGCAGGGTCACGTTCCAGGCTTGCTCGAACTGGGTGCGCACCGTTTCGTTGGAGATGTGCCGGTAGCCGGGCAGTTCGTGGGGGAACGAGCCCATGTCGCAGGAGCCCTGGACGTTGTTCTGCCCACGCAACGGGTTCACGCCGACACCTTCGCGACCGATGTTGCCGGTGGCCATGGCCAGGTTGGCGATGCCCATCACCGACGTGCTGCCCTGGCTGTGTTCGGTGACGCCGAGGCCATAGTAGATGGCCGCGTTGCCACCCGTGGCGTAAACCCGCGCGGCGGCGCGGATCTGTTCGGCAGGCACGCCGCAGACCGGGCCGAGGGCCTCGGGGGAGTTTTCCGGCAGGCTGACGAAATCGCGCCAACGGGCGAAATCCGTCGCCTCGCAACGCGCCTTGACGAAAGGCTCGTCAACCAGGCCTTCAGTGACGATCACATGGGCCAACGCGTTGAGCATCGCCACGTTGGTGCCCGGACGCAGTTGCAAGTGCAGCTCGGCACGGGCATGGGGCGAATCCACCAGGTCGATGCGCCGTGGGTCGATGACGATCAACCGCGCACCCTGGCGCAGGCGGCGCTTGAGTTGCGAGCCGAATACCGGGTGTGCATCGGTGGGGTTGGCGCCCATCACCAGGATAACGTCGGCCTTCATCACCGAATCGAAATTCTGGGTGCCGGCGGACTCGCCCAAGGTTTGCTTTAGGCCATAACCAGTCGGCGAATGGCAGACACGGGCGCAGGTGTCGACGTTGTTGTTGCCGAACGCTGTGCGCACCAGTTTTTGCACCAGGTAGGTTTCTTCGTTGGTGCAGCGGCTGGAGGTGATGCCGCCGATGGAATCGCGCCCGTACTTGAGCTGGATGCGCCGCAGTTCACTGGCCGCATAGGTGACCGCCTCGTCCCAGCTGACTTCCTGCCACGGATCGTGGATGTGCTTGCGGATCATCGGCTTGGTGATGCGATCCGGGTGGGTCGCGTAGCCCCAGGCGAAGCGGCCCTTGACGCAGGAATGACCGTGGTTGGCCTGGCCGTTCTTGTCCGGGACCATGCGCACCAGTTGTTCGCCTTTCATTTCGGCGCGGAACGAGCAACCCACGCCGCAATAGGCGCAGGTGGTGATGACGCTGCGCTCCGGCTGGCCGATCTCCACCACGCTTTTGTCGATCAGCGTGGCCGTCGGGCAGGCCTGGACGCAGGCGCCACAGGACACGCATTCGGAATCGAGGAAGTTCTCGCCGCCAGCCGCTTCCACACGGGACTCGAAGCCGCGCCCGCTGATGGTCAGGGCGAAGGTGCCCTGGATTTCCTCGCAGGCCCGCACACAGCGACTGCAAACGATGCACTTGCTCGGGTCATAATCAAAATAAGGGTTGGACACGTCCTTGGCTTCGGCCAGGTGATTGGCGCCTTCGTAGCCGTAGCGCACCTCACGCAGGCCCACCTGCCCCGCCACGGTCTGCAATTCGCAGTTGCCGTTGGCCGGGCACGTCAGGCAGTCCAGCGGGTGGTCGGAAATGTACAGTTCCATCACGTTGCGGCGCAGCGTGGCGAGTTTGGACGTTTGCGTGCGCACCACCATGCCGTCGGTCACCGGTGTGGTGCACGAGGCTGGATAGCCGCGCATGCCGTCGATTTCCACCAGGCACATGCGGCAGGAGCCGAAGGCTTCCATGCTGTCGGTGGCGCACAGTTTGGGGATGGTGGTGCCGAGCAAGGCCGCCGCGCGCATCACCGACGTGCCGGAGGGAACGCTGATTTCGCGCCCGTCGATGGTCAGGCTGACTTGCACGTCGCTTTCGCGGGCCGGGGTGCCCAGGTCGATGTCGCTGGCTGGATCGAAGATGGTGATCATTGGTCGGCCTCCGTGGTCGCCAGACCGAAGTCGGCGGGGAAATGCTTGAGGGCGCTGGCGACGGGGTAGGACGTCATCCCACCGAGGGCACAGAGCGAGCCGTATTGCAGGGTGTCGCAGAGGTCATGCAGCAACAACGCCTGTTCCTGGCGGGCATTGGCATCGGTGCTGGCGAGCAGGCGATCCACCACCTCGACGCCACGGGTCGAACCGATGCGGCAAGGCGTGCATTTGCCGCAGGATTCCTCGGCGCAGAATTGCAAGGCGAACCGGGCCATCCTGGCCATGTCCAGGCTGTCATCGGCGACCACCACGCCACCGTGGCCGAGCATCGCGCCCATGGCGGCGAACGCTTCGTAGTCCAGCGGCGTATCGAATTGCGAAGGTGGCACCCAGGCCCCCAACGGCCCGCCGACTTGCGCGGCCTTCAGCGGACGACCGCTCGCGGTACCGCCGCCGTATTCTTCCACCAACTCGCGAAGGCTCAGGCCGAACGCCCGCTCCACCAGGCCGCCACGGCGGACGTTGCCAGCCAATTGGAATGGCATGGTGCCCAGGGAACGGCCCATGCCGAAATCACGATAGAACTTCGCGCCTTTCTCCAGGATCACCGGTACCGAGGCCAGCGTCACCACGTTATGCACCAGCGTCGGCAAGCCGAACAGGCCCTGCAATGCCGGCAGCGGCGGCTTGGCGCGCACGGTGCCGCGCTTGCCTTCGAGGGATTCGAGCAGCGCGGTTTCCTCGCCACAGATGTACGCGCCAGCCCCGACCCGGACTTCAAGTTCGAAGGCGCGACCACTGCCGCCCACATCCGCGCCCAGGTAACCGGCGTCGCGGGCGATGCGCAGTGCTTCGTTCAGCGTGCTGACGGCGTCCGGATACTCCGAGCGCACGTAGATGTAACCCATCGTCGCGCCCACGGCGATGCCGGCGATGATCATGCCTTCGATCAACAGGAACGGGTCGCCTTCCATCAGCATGCGGTCGGCAAAGGTGCCGGAGTCGCCTTCGTCGGCATTGCAGACCACGTATTTCTGCGGTCCCGGGGCGTCGCGCACGGTGCGCCATTTGATGCCCGCCGGAAATGCAGCGCCTCCTCGCCCACGCAGGCCGGAATCAAGCACTTGGGCTACCACCTCTGCGCCATCCGTCTGGATGGACCGGGCCAGCCCGAGAAAACCGCCTTGGGCGCGGTAATCATCGAGGGACAACGGCTGGGTGATGCCGGCACGTGCGAACAGCAGGCGTTGCTGACTCTTGAGGTAGGGAATGTGTTCAACCAATCCCAATGCCGATGGATGGCTGCCTGGATCACTCGCCAGTGCATCGAGCAGGCCCGACACGTCTTGGGCGGTGACCGGACCAAAACCCAAACGCCCTTCGGGCGTCTCCAGCTCCACCAACGGTTCCAGCCAATAAAGCCCGCGGGAACTGGTGCGCACCACCTGCAACGGCAGTTGACGCCGTTCGGCCTCGCGGACCAGCGCATCGGCCACCTTGTCCGCACCGACGGCGCGGGCCACTGAATCACGGGGAATGCAGAGGGTCAGCATGGACCGTCCTCCAGGCAACCATCCACCAATTGGCGCAGGCGTTCCGGGGTCAGCCGCGCGTGCAGTTCCCCATCCAGCTCCAGGGCCGGCGAACAGACGCAAGCGCCGAGGCAATAGACCGGCCGCAGGCTGATCGCTCCGTCGGCACTGGTGCCGTGATCATCCAGCGAAAGCTGTTCGCGCAACTGCGCCGCCAGGCCCTCGGCGCCCATGCTCTGGCACGACTCGGCCCGGCACAGGCGCAGGGTATGGCGCGCCGGTGGCGTGGTGCGAAAGTCGTGGTAGAAGCTGATGACGCCGCGCACTTCAGCCTGGCTGAGGTTGAGGGCATGGGCGATTTCAGGGACGGCGGTGTCGGGAACGTACCCGCAACCTTCCTGGATGGCATGGAGGATGGGCAACAAGGCACCGGGGGTGCCCTTCTCGCGCGCCAGCACGCTGTGAATCAGAGGCAGGTGAAGCGTCTCATCAGGCATAAACGTACCTCGGCATCTCGAACGACAACGCCGCGTGGCGCTGGTCGTTCGGAGTCTTGGCGGCGGCGTCCGGCCCACGTCACGGTAGCGTGGCATTCCGATCGCCATTCTCGCTCTCCGGCCAGGTGTCTTTAGCGCACTTGGTCCGGGGCATCTTCACAGCTTGCCACTCCCGGGGACTGGCGATTGCATATGGACGACTAAACGTGTTCTGAAAGCGACTAGACGTGAAAAGTTGTCCTGCATCCACGAAAGGCAAATGCACAAGTGAGTGTAGGCGATCCACAGCTATCAAGGGGAATGGGCAGCTACTGGGCGTTTTCCAGACTGTTGGTGTAGAACGCGCTTCGCCAGGCAACAACATAAAGTTACAGACGCAATACATATGTATCGTTTCACAGTCTCGCATCAAGAGATCATTCAAGGAATTTAAACAACCCAAAAAACGCAAGGACGCCAAATGTTACTTAAAAAACTGAGCTCATGCGCTCTATCCCTCTTACTGCTCGCCCTCAGCTTGGACACATTCGCAGAGTATTATTGGCACATACAACCAGAAGCTTGGGATTGGAAGGGACCACAGAAAAATCATCTATCCCCAGAACTAGCCTGTCGATTTCTGCACGAAAACACTGGGTACGAACTGTATGAATACGGCTCTGCCACTCCCACCTCATGGGAAAACCAATGGACCTGTAACCTTTTCTATGGTGACGGACCGGAGGACAATCTAGCCATATCGATATACAGGCATGGCAACTCATGCGAAGCCGGTAAAATTTTTAATAAATCCACTGAACAATGCGAAGCCCAAGGGGTGGACAACAGCTGCCCTTCAAGCCTCACAGGAAATCCGATAAGTTTCGTAACAGGCTACAAAATACAATTCGAAAATGATTACTCTGTTTCGAACTCACATTCAGCTTTAAATCCACTCGAGTTTTCAAAGTCCTACAGAAGCGCCGATGGAGTATGGCGACATGGCTATTCATCCAGATTAAGTATTGAAGAGAACCTGATCACGCTTATTCATCATGACGGAAATCGCTCCCACTTCGAAAAGGAAGGTGCGTCGTATAAGGGTAAACCACCAGAAACAGGCAAGCTCACCCGCCTGTCAAACCGTTGGGTTTATCATGCTTCCAACAACCATGCATATGAGTTTGACGGCGACGGAAGGCTCATAACGCTTATCAAATCAGGCAGCACACTAAACATCACATACTTAAATACCGTCGCAACTGTCACCGATGGCTTTGGCAACACTTTAACGTTTACTGAGGACGCAAACAAACAACCTCTTACCGTCACAGCGGACAACGTAAATATTAGCTACACCTATAACAATTACAAACAACTTGCTTCGATGACCAAAAACCATCCAAATCAAACTGAAAACAAACAATACCTCTATCAAGACCCCAACAACAGCAGATTGCTGACCGGCATTATCGATGAACGCGGGGTGCGTTACGCCACATGGACCTATGATGAACAAGGACGCGCCATTTCAAGTGAGCACGCTGCTGGAGCTGAAAAGGTCCTGGTCAGTTACAACAGTGATGGATCGTCCACGGTCACTAACGCGTTGGGCAAGCAGACGCACTATCAATTTGAAGTGACTCAAGGCATCAAACGCATCAAATCCATTACAGGTTTTCCATCGGTCAACTGTCCCGATAGCAACTCAACGTTCACCTACGACACCCGCGGTCTGCTGACAACAAAGACCGACAACAATGCCAATGTAACCACCTATCTCTACAACGACCGAGGCCTGGAAACCTCTCGCACGGAAGCGAGCGGCACTTCTCTAGCGAGAACGACCACCACCGAATGGCACCCGACGCTGTATTCCCCAGTGCGCATCAACGAACCGGATCGCTCCATTCAATACACCTACGACACTCAAGGGCGCCAGCTCGGTAAAACAATCATTTCACGTTAATTCAGAAGGATCTGAATATGAACACATTGATATGCAAAGTTGCTCTGTTTGCTCTCGTTTTGGGGGGAACCATTACCGCCCTTCCTCTTTGTCAAGCTGCCGAACGTGGCTGGTCGTTTACCTACACCACTCAAGGGCTGCTGGAGTCTTCGAACGGCCCCCGGACAGATGTAAGCGACATTACCCGCTACGAATACGATCCCAAAGGACGTCTGGCGCGCATTATCAACGCACTCGGGCACACCACCTCGTTTTCCAACTTTGACACCACCGGCAAACCTAAGACAGTTGTCGACTCCAATGGTGTTATTACAAACCTGACCTATTCACCACAAGGCTGGGTGAGGTCGTTGAGTACCGCTACCGGCACTGTGCGCTTTGAACACAATGCCGTGGGCGACATCACCAAGATCATCCGCGCAGACAATAGCTTGTCGACTTACACCTGGGACGAGGCAAGGCGGCTCATTCGAGCGACCAATAACTTAGGGGAGCAGATCGAATTTGATCTCGATCCGATGGGGAACCGGACTGCAGTACGGATCAAGGACAAGACCGGTAAGCTGACCAAGCAACATCAATGGGTGTATGACGAACTGGGTCGTTTGCTGCGCTCAGTGGGGGCTACCGGCCAGACAAGCCGGACACAGTACGACCTCAACGATAATCCAATCGAGCTGACCAACCCCCGCGATCACAGCCATCAACGGGCCTTTGACCCACTGAACCGATTGGTGACGAATACTGATCCGCTTAATGGCATCACTCAACTTGAGTACGATCATCAGGATAACCTCACGCAAGTCCGCGACCCACGTGGTGCGACCACTCAATATCAATACGACGGTCTGGGAAACCTCACGCGGGTGAACAGTCCTGACAGCGGAGCCACTCACTACCAGCACGATGCCGCAGGCAACGTGACGCAACAGGTGGACGCGCGTGGTGTGGTCACGACTTTTACCTACGATGCGCTCAATCGCCTGACCGCCCGCCGCTATCCGACGAACCCGGCGCTGGACGTTCAGTTCCACTACGATTCGATTGCGGCCGGTAACAAAGGCATCGGCCGACTGACAGCCGTGGAGGACGTCAACGGGGTGCTGAATTACACCTACGACGCCCAAGGCAACGTTACAACCCAAAGGCAAACGGCGCCTGCAAATACAGCGACTCAGCCAGAACAAATCGGCTATGGATACGATGTCGCCAATCGGTTGAGCAGGATCGATTATCCAACAGGTTTCAGCATCGTCTACTCACGCAACACCGCTGGGCAGATCAGCCAAGTGCAAATCCAGCACGGCACAGGCCAGCCAACCGCGTTCGCCAGTAATATCACGTATCAACCTTTCGGCCCGCTTAAAAGCCTGACCTGGGCCAACGAGACTACGCTTCAACGCATCTACGATCTGGACTACCGGCTGACCGCTCAAACCGTCGCAGGCCAGAGCGAGACCTATACCTACGACGCCCAGGGAAACATGACTCAATTGCAACGCGACTCAGTCGACAACCATGACTACAGCTATGACCCACTGGATCGCCTGGTAGGAGAATCTACGGCCTTCAACCGGATGACTTACGTTTATGATCCGGCGGGTAACCGCACCCGAAAAGCGCTCAGCACGTTGATTGACGGCGAGTTGCGTGTCACCGCTGGCACGTCTTATCAGTATGGGGCGAGCAACAATCGGTTGACGCATGCAGGCACCCACTCGGTAGAATTCGACGCGGCAGGCAACCTGACCGCAGAACGCGCCAATCGTCAGTTTTCCTACGACGAGCAGAATCGCCTAAGCAAAGTGAAAATCAAGGGGGTTACCAAGGCTCGGTTCCGCTACAACGCTCTCGGCCAACGCAGCCAGAAAATCACCTCTCAAGGCACCACAACGTTTATCTACGGATTAAATGACGAACTTCTTGGCGAGCATTTATACGACAAGCAAGGCAAGAAGCTGAAAAGTCAGTTCTATATCTGGCTCGAAGGAGTGCCCTTGGGCGGGATCAGTGTGAGCTACGGTGCAACGGGCGCGCCAGCAAACAGCGCCGAGTTCTACCTCCATAGCGACCACCTCAATACACCTCGAATCGCAACGAACGCCGCGCGCACCAAGGTATGGGAATGGGTTTCCGATGCATTTGGTACAAAGCAAGCCAGCGGACAACTGGAAATCAATCTGCGCTTTCCCGGTCAGTATTACGATGTCGAGACTGGACTCCACTATAACTATTTTCGTGATTACGACCCGAAAACTGGACGCTATGTGCAGAGTGATCCGATTGGGTTGGCCGGAGGGATCAATACCTATGGATATGTGGAAGGGAATCCGATTAGCTTTTTTGATCCATATGGCCTTGCCAAGCCAGACCTAGGCAGCGGCGTGGAATCGCACAATGGTGGCAAGGAGCATGTACATTGGGGAGATAAATCTAGTCCTCGGGAAAATGCTGTAAACAAGGACGGTTCAATCAGACACGGCAAAGAGCCTCCCCAAAAAATAAAAGACAAGATAAATAATAAGTTTAATTGGAATCTAAAAATCCCTTCCATGCTAATCCCGCTCTCCCCTGAAATATTAGATAGAATAAATCCTGAGCGCCTCCCTGATCCAATGGAGGGTATACCAAGAGATTGTTAATATATCCGACCAAATCTAAATTCCCGAAGAAAAACCAGAGGCATTCAAAATGATCTACATTGAAGAAAACAACTTCGAGAGGCAAATAGACTTGATTTCTGCACTTGCAAATCAGGCGCCTTTTGACTTAGTTGCCTGGTTACATCCGGACTCCACCATCGATGCCATATTAGGCGTCAGTGTTTACAAATCAATCACAATAAATGCAGCGCCAGTTACCACCTACGCAAATGACGTTATTGCCAGCTGCACTCAACGACTTCGGGTGACCGACGCATTAATAAATAACATCACCCAAGAAAAAAACGTCATAGTAAAAAATTGTGACAGCCTATGTATCTACAGCCCCGAAAACCCTGAATGGCAAGCATGTACAATAGGTCACGAAGGAATGATATTGGTTAGAGATTTGGCTCTACTTAGCTATTTAAGGTCCTTAGATTTCAATGCATCACTGCATGCGCCATCTTGGTGGTGACTCATCGACACAAAACATGTAATGCGTAGAGCGCTACGATCCACTCATTCGCACAGAACGTAGCGCTCCACTATTGAACACATTGTCGACTGCCTCAATCTCTCACCGCCCTGGCGCTGGAAATATTATTGGAGCGCTATTGGGCCGGTCTACGCGTAGGACTGAATGGGTATCTTATCGACAAGCTACTAAGCGAATTCGAACCTGACGCAGAAGAAAAGAAAAAACCAATAGCTGATCTGTCCGGAAAAAAATGGGGCCAAGGACATCCCAAACTGGGCTAAAGGAGAGAGATCATTCAAAGGCGAATCTGGAAAAGATTTTGCTGATCGTCTTTTGGGCAAAAATACGGAGAAAATGGATACAACAAAGGACTCGCATCGGTGCATAATAAAACGAGGAAACGGGATGATCGTGCGTTCGAATCCGACAACTATAGAGATCCCGCGATGAATTTTGTTTACATACTCATACACACACATCAAATGCCCAGATAGAAATGACGATATAAAGTTTATAGGCGTCTATGCGGATCATGCATCAGCAGAAGAATCCGTAAAAAGAGCAAGCCTTAAAACTGGATTCTCGAAAACCAAAGATGGCTTTTTTATTGAAGGCTATCAGATAGGTAAGGATCATTGGATGGAAAGTTTTTTCACCTATGTGCCAGATGAAAAATAGATACTGAGTTTGAAATTCCGACATTGATCGCCTAGAGTCGGATTGAAAAAGCTGTGCAAGTCCGGCTTAACGGCTCTGAACAGGATAAACAATGATCGCATATGTTTTTTCGATACTGGGCTTGACATATATAAGCCTGATGATAATGGCGTATCCGCATGCAAAAAAGGGCCAAAGTATTGTAGTGGCCGGACCATGGTGGTGCCTTTTTAGGAATAGCTATAAAGAAAGCGTTGGAAATCTGTGCAATTTTGGCAGAGCCATCCTAGGAATCGACCTAATCCTTCTTGCTTTTATTTATTTATAGCGACACCAAAACGGTCTCTGTATCAAGACATCGCTTCATCAAGGAGCGACCTTCAAAGGGCCAGCCGCCAACAGCACACTGAAAACGACGACTGGTGCTTTTTAGCCTTATGGGCCAGCAGGCAACGGTTTCGAGGCATCCCCCTGGATGTCCTTGCGCAACGCATTGGCAACCAGTGTAAACGCAGGTGACGGTTGGCGCCGGCTCGGATAGTACAAATAGTAGCCTGAGAATGGCGGGCACCACGCTTCCAACACCCGCACCAACCGGCCCTCCTGAAGGTACGGTTCAAATTCTTCTTCCGGCAGGTAGGCAATGCCCAGCCCGGCCACTGCCGCCTGCACGATGTGCGTCGACGTGTTGAAGATGAGCTGGCCGTCCACGCGCACGTTCACTTGCTTGCCGTGTTGCTCGAAATCCCAGACATAAAGCCCGCCGGAGGTCGGCATGCGCTGGTTGATACAGCGATGGTTCATCAGGTCGCGAGGATGCCCGGGGATGGCGCGGCTGGCGAAGTACGCTGGCGAAGCCACCGCGGCCATTCGCAACGCAGGGCCTATCGGCACTGCCACCATGTCCTTGTCGATGGTGTCGCCCAAGCGCACCCCTGCATCGAAACGGTCGGCGACGATGTCACGAAAGCCGTAGCTGACGTCAAATTCCACGTTGATGTCCGGGTACTCGTGCAGCAGCCCGGTCAGTTTCGGCAGCAAGGTGGTGCGCAAGACATGGTCGCCGCAGGTGATGCGGACGATGCCTGCGGGCTTGTCGCGCATTTCGGTGAGCCTATCCAACTCGGTTTCGATCTCATCGAAACGATTGCCGATGGCGTGCAGCAGGCGTTCGCCCGCAATGGTCGGCGAAACGCTGCGGGTGGTCCGCGTGAGCAAGCGGATCTGCAGGCGTGCTTCCAGGCCTCTGATCGCCTGGCTCAGCGCCGACTGGGTGACGCCCAATGCGCCGGCAGCCCGGGTGAAGCTGCCCTCCCTCGCCACCGTGACGAAAGACAACAGATCGTTGAGATTTCTTTTGACCATGGCGAAAGCACTTCAAGGGAATTGATTAGCCATTCTTATAACCTCGTTAAGCATTCATTAGCTAGTCGCGCCACTGCCCACCGGTCACCATGTGCCCCATGAACAGGAACCCTTGGACAACTGCGATGAGGTCGGCCCGGCTTTTCTTGTTGCTGGTGACGCTCGTGCTTGGCAGCTACGCAACGATCAACGGTGCCGCGTCGGCATCTTCCACAACGGAGAAAACGGCTATGTGGATGACCGTCGGTGAACAGCGCTTCGCCATCACCTTGATCGACGGCGCTGCAGCCCAAGCGCTTGCCGGGCTATTGCCGCTGACGCTGGAGATGAGCGATCTCAATCGCAACGAGAAATACGCAACCCTACCCCAACCGCTACCCGCCAAGGCGAGCAGGCCGGGAACGATCCGCAACGGCGACCTGATGCTGTACGGCAAGGACACCCTGGTCGTGTTCTACAAGGACTTCGACTCAACCTACGCGTACACGCGCCTGGGCCATATCAACGACGCCTCTGGTCTCGCCCAAGCCCTGGGGCCGGGATCCATGCATGTGACGTTTACCCACGATTGATAACCCGCATCGACAGGTCCACCCATGAAAAAAATCCTCGTTTTATTGACGCTTTTCGTCACGTCTCTTTCAGCGATAGGAGCCGATATGTCCAACGGCGCAGACAATTTCTACACCAGCGATGAAGTGACCGTGCAAAAGGTCAATTTCAAGAACCAGTATCAAATGAACGTCGCGGGCAACCTGTTCATCCCGAAAAAACTCAACGGCAAGACCAGCAATCCGGCAATTGTCGTGGGCCACCCGATGGGGGCGGTTAAGGAACAGAGCGCGAATCTCTATGCCACGAAGATGGCGGAAAAAGGCTTCGTGACGCTTTCCCTGGATCTTTCATTCTGGGGCGAAAGCGAGGGGCGGCCACGCAACGCGGTCTCGCCGGATATCTACGCCGAGGACTTCAGCGCCGCCGTGGATTTTCTCAGCGCCCAGCCTTTCGTCGACAAGGAGCGGATTGGCGCCATCGGCATCTGTGGCAGCGGCAGTTTCGTGATCAGCGCCGCCAAGATCGACCCGCGCATGAAAGCCATTGCGACTGTGAGCATGTATGACATGGGCGGCGTCAATCGCAACGGGTTGAAGCACTCCCAGACGCTCGATCAACGCCGAGCCATCATTGCCCAAGCAACACAGCAGCGTAACGTGGAGTTCGCTGGCGGTGAGACGCTGTACACCAGCGGTACGGTGCATCAGTTGGATGAAAATACCCATCCGATCCAACGCGAATTCTTCGATTTCTACCGCACGCCACGCGGCGAGTTCACGCCGGCCAGCTCGTCGAAAGACCTGACCACGCACCCGACGCTGACCAGCAACATCAAGTTCATGAACTTCTATCCGCTCAATGACATCGAGACCATTTCGCCTCACCCGATGCTCTTCATCGCCGGCGCCGATGCGCACTCCAGGGAGTTCAGCGAAGAGGCCTACAAACTTGCCGGCCAGCCCAAGGAACTGGTGATCATTCCTGGGGCCGGGCATGTCGATCTGTATGATCGGGTCGATCTGATTCCTTTCGATAAGTTGACGCGCTTCTTCCAGAGCAACCTGAAGTAACCCCTGTTCCAGCCCGATAAGGCCCTCCTTATCGGTTAACCCCGCTTCAGCCTCCTGAACGCCTGCGGCTCCCAGACGCGCATCGCCAGCAACAAGGCAGTCCCCCGTTTTTCGGACAGCGGCGCGGCCAACGATTCGTCGTGAAGCGCCGCCAGCTTGCCGCGCAACTTGTGGATTTCGACTTGCAACTGGGCGTAAGCGGGATGGGTCAGCATGCCATGGGCGAAGTGCAGGGTTTCGTCGGGGCCGTCGAATCGGCTGGCCATGAAGTCCGGCAAGCCCTGTTTGAGGAAGAACCCTCGGATAGGGCCGTCCGGCAGCCAATCAAAATCCCGCGCTACCAGCAGCCTGATGCGATTTCCCGGCTTCAGGTCCGCCAGTCCCATGCGTTCCAGCACAATCAAGTGACTGATGCATTCGGCTTTGGTAACGCTGTAGGCAGACACGATGTCGTCCAGCGACCAGTGATTCAGCGCACACACCGCCACCAGCAAGAGCTTTTCGTTTGAAACCAGTTGCGCTTCCTGTTCCCTCGTCAGCATTTGCAGGCGCGGTGTCGATCGCTCCGCCTCCTCAAGCAATTCAGCCATCGTCATGTCCAGCAGTTCACAGAGCTGGACCAGGCGTTCGACTGTCAGGCGTCCGCTGGCCAGCAATCGCTTGACGCTGGGCTCCGACAGGTCGAGCGCTTGGGCCACGTCGCGATAGGTCAGGCCGGCAGCCTTGAGGCGCTTTTTCAGGGTGGAGATAAGTTGGACAATTTGAGTCATAAGTATTGATATCCGATACCGTTGGTATCAGCTTAGCGAAATTATGATTAAAACGTTGCGAAATACGCCACCTCCTCCCCATGCTGAAAACTCCAGACAGCCGAGCGACCAGCATGTTTATCAACAAAACCGCAGCACTTGATTCCCCAGCACCCGGTGGGCCACTCGCGGATGACCTGCGAATTGGCGATATGGTGTTCATCCGGGTCACCGCGCGCCCGTTCCTGGAGGTCGCCAACGCGACGAACTCTTGGACGAACCACGTCGGCGTGGTGGTCGACGACAGCGGCGATGAGCCGTTGATTGCCGAAAGTACCTTTCCGTTTTCGCGCACCACCTCGCTCTCCCGCTTTCTGCAGCGCTCCGAACACGGACACTGCGCAGTCACGAGGCTCACGCACTCTCTCACCGACACACAACGCAAGGCGCTGAAAAAGGCCGCTGATCATCGGCTAGGCACGTTCTATGACACCGGCTTCAACATCAGCTCGCGGCGCCAGTTCTGCTCTCGTTTCGTTCGTGAGGTCATCGAAGAAGCGACCAATGTCCAGGTCGGCCACGTGGAAACGTTCGCGACCTTGCTGCAAGACAACGCTGATCCAAATCTCGCGTTCTGGCGGCTGTGGTACTTTGGCCGGATTCCTTGGCAACGCCGTACCGTCACCCCGGCGAGCCTGCTTCGAAGCCCGGCGGTACAGATCATTTTCAATTCCCAACTCAAGGGTGCTGCATGATCGACGACGCGAAAGCGCCTGCTGCTTCAACGTCGCCGCCCTGTCTTGCCCGGCGCAGCCTGCTTCAGGTGGGCATGACCGGGGCGTGACCAAACTCCCCGGCGGCCCGTTGATTCGCAAGGATGGGATAAGTATTACCTGGAGTAGTGTCAGATTGAGTGATGCACGCAGCCGATGCCGAAATCGGGACGAGGCCTAGCCATCGCCCATATTCCTGCTTATGCTGTTCCGACTCGTATTACCGCGGCTGCTGAACCCGGTACTCACGAGGAAACAAACCATGGAAAGAAGCCGCGCCTGGCGGCGTACGCAGGCCCGTCGTAAACACGGTAATGACAAACCGGCTCGTCGGCCGGAGTTCAAGCCGGAAAAAAACTGGAAGCTCATGTATACCCGTGCCGACAAGCTCGCCAGGGCACGTCAACTCGGCATGAGCTATCCCATCCGCAGCACTCGCCAACTGTTGGATCAAGTGTGACAAACCTTCTGTTCGTCTGCAGTCGTAACCAGTGGCGCAGCCCCACGGCGGAGGCAATCTGGCGCCGCCGCCCGGGCTTCAGTGTCCGCTCGGCGGGCACCAGCCCTAACGCGCGCAGGCACATCGGCCCAGCGGACATTCGCTGGGCCGACATCATTTTTGTCATGGAACGCAAACACCTGAATCGCTTGCAGGCCGAATATTCCCGACTGCTTGAATACAAGCGGATCCATACCTTGGATATTCCCGACGACTATCGCTACATGGATCCGGAGTTGGTAGACATACTCGAAGACGCGGTGAAGCGTCATCTCAGCGTTTAAGCCAAGTGCATCATCAACCAGGATCGAAACATCATGGATGAACGACGCGCGTAACACTGGCCTTTCGTTGCTGACGCTAGCCGGAGAACGCTGCTAGGGTCTGTACGAAATGTGTTCGCGCGAAGGCCAGACAAGGCGAAACGGGGCGAGGAAGCGGAGTGTACTGGAGTACATGAGCATTCCGAGCCCCGTTTCAACGCAGTATGGGTGAGTGCGGATACATTTCGTACAGAGCCTAGTGCCGAGCTACGCTCTTTTGAGCAAACACGGCTAGGCAGGCCCGTGGCCGATAGTCGACTCTACACGGACCGCATTTCCAAGAGCCATTATCCGTGCCTGAACAACCGAGCGATTTCGCTTACAAAAAACGCTTCGACGCCGTCCTGGCCTACATCGACGCCAATCTCGAAGGTGATCTCTCGGTGAAGGCGTTGAGTCATGTGGCGAACTTCTCGGCTTATCACTTCCACCGGCAGTTTACGGCGTTCACGGGCGTACCCGTTTCACGTTATGTGCAACTGATGCGGCTACGACGCGCGGCACATCGCCTGATTGCAAACGCAGATTACTCGGTATTGGACGCGACACTGGATGCAGGCTTTCAAAGTCCCGAAGCCTTTAGCCGGGCGTTCGGACGAGCGTTCGGCATGGCGCCGAGTGTGTTCAGGAAGAACCCGAACTGGCAGGTCTGGAATACGGTGTTTGCCATCCCCCACTTTTCAAGGAATATCCTCATGCACGTTCGAATCATCGAACTCCCTGAAGTCAAGGTCGCCGCGCTGGAACATCGTGGACCGGCGGGGTTGGTCAACGAAAGCGTGCGCCAGTTCGTCCAATGGCGCATGCAGAGCGGGCAGTCGCCAGTGGCGACAAGCCGTACGTTTGGCATTCCCTATGGCAACCCCGACACAACACCGCCACACGCCTTCCGCTTCGCGATCTGCGGCGAGATTCATGAAGAGGTGGCGCCGAATGAGTTCGGCGTCCAGCCGATCGTCATCCCTGGTGGTCGCTACGTCGTGGTTCGCCACGCCGGGTCGCCTGATAATATCGGCGAAACGATCTACCCGATCTACCGCGACTGGCTTCCCGCGAGCGGAGAAGAACTTCGCGACCAGCCGCTGTTTTTCCACTACCTGAGCGCCTATCCCGAGACGCCACAAGCTCAGTGGCAAACCGATGTGTATGTTCCGCTGCAGTGAGGACAAGCGCTACGGCCTCAGCCCCCCGAACGAATACGCTCCACCAACCGCGCCTGCAACGCCTCGAGCTCCTGTGGGTCAGCCTTCCCTTGCCCGTGGACGCCAGGCGCCTGGCCCTCCCAGCGCGGAATGATGTGCACATGGATGTGATAAACCGTCTGCCCCGCCGGCGCTCCGTTGAATTGGGCGATCTGCACGCCGTCCGGCTGCAACTCGTCGACGATGATGCGGGTAAGGCGTTGCACCGCCGCCATCATCGTGCCGAGGACTGCCGGGTCGACATCGAGGATATTGCGGGCCCGGGCCGCCTTGGGAATGACCAGCACATGGCCACGTGATTGGGGAAAAATGTCGAGGAAGGCCAGCACATCGTCATCTTCGTAGATCTTGTAGGCCGGTGCTTCGCCGCGAAGGATCATCGCGAAGATGTTCTGGGAATCGTATTGGCCGTGCAGACTCATGGTTGCTCCTTGGACAGGCTTTAGTTTTTCAGGGTCAGTGCAATCTTCAACTGCAATTCGCTTTCTGAAAACGGCTTATGCAAAACCGGATACTGGGCAAACTCGGCGGGCACGCCGCTGGCACCGTATCCGGTGCTGAACAGAAATGGAATCTTACGATCCCGCAAGATTTCAGCAACCGGAAAAACCCGCTCTCCGGCGAGGTTGACGTCCAGGATCGCCAGGTCGACCTGCGCCGTACCCGCCACTTCCCGGGCCAGGGCAAGCCGCGGGACGGAGGCCACCACCTCGCACCCCTGCTCTTCGAGCATTTCCTCGATCAGCATGGCAACGGTGCCCTCGTCCTCGACGAGCAGCACCTTGATCCCTGCAAATAACGTCATGCGTGATGCTCGGCGACCATGAACGAGAAGCGGCAGAGCACGCCCTCAGGTGCGAAAGTCAGCACAAATATGCCACCCAGGTCGCGCTCGATGCAGCGCTTCATCAATCGCGAACCCAGCCCCTCGCGTTCCGGCGGCGACACTGGCGGACCGTCCTGCTCGCGCCAGTCCACAGTGAGCAACACGCCGTTCGATTGCGGCTGGACATTCCAGTTCACCGAAAGCCGACCCGTCTCGACGGACATCGAACCGTACTTGAGGGCGTTGATCGCCAGTTCGTTGAGGGTCATCGTGAGGCCGAGCGCCACTCGGGTGTCGACCTTGATGGCATCGCCCTCGATCGTGATACGGGCGGGGTCGGCGCCAAAAATGGGCATCAGCACTTCCTGGGCCAGCGACGCCAGGGCCGTATGCCCCCAATGCCGCCTCGTCAGCAGGTCGTGGGCGCGGGACAACGCGAGTAGCCGCGCTTCGAAGCGGTTGTAACCGTCCTTGGCGCTATCGGCGTTGCGTGCGGTCTGGGCCGCCAGGGACTGCACGGTGGCCAAGGTGTTCTTGACCCGATGGTTGAGCTCGTCGATCAGGGTCTTTTGGCGCTCTTCCCCCTGCTTTCGCTCGGAGATGTCCACCAGCATGTTGATGGCGCCCACCAGGTTGCCTTCCGCATCGTGCAGCGGCGTAGGGTACGGCGCGAACGGTACGCGGGTGCCGTCGGGACGCTCGGCAACCGCCTCGACACCGCGTATCGGGCGGTTTTCCTTCAGGGCCACCGCCATCGGGCATTGGTCGTGGGGCAGGAAGGTGCCGTCGGTGTTGAACAGTTTCCAGGTGACGCACCAAAGGTCGCCCAATTGTGGCGTTCGTCCCGACAACTCCACCGCCGCCCGATTGAAGAACGTGATACGTCCTTGCGCGTCGGTGGTGTAGACCGCTGCCGGCAGTGCCTCGAGCAGGTTACGCATATGCCGTTCGCTGTCGCGGATCTGGTTTTCCATGCGCCGCGCCAGCGTGACGTCCTGGAGCACCCGCACGCCATAGCGAAACGCGCCGTTGGCGTCCCGGACAGAAGAACTGTGGATGTCCAGGTAGACGGTCTCGCCATCGGGCTTGAAAGCGCGCTTGCGCAGCGCGTAATTGTCGATTTCGCCTGCGACCTGGCGTGCATAGAGAGCCATATCCTCGTCAACGCTCTCGGGGTGGGTGTAGTCCAGGAATGTCATTGCCAGGAGCTCTTCCCGCGTGCGGCCCAGCATGTTGCAGAAGGCGTCGTTGACGCGCAGCAGCCGGCCATCCGCGCCAGACTCGGCAATGCCGATCGTGGCCGCTTCGTACGTCGCGGACAACCTGTCGTCGCTCTCCTGGCGCGCCGTCTCGGACGCATGGAAATTGGTCATGTCCACCGTGAAGCAACGCGTGTTGAACAGCTTGCCCGCTTCGAAGCGCCCGTTGGAGGTGATGGTGACATGTTTGATCGAGCCGTCCTTGGCTCTCAGGCGCGCCGGGTAGTCTTGCAGGCTCTCGCGGCTGCCGAGCTTATTCAGGATGTCATTGATGACCGGCTCGTCGACATGAAAATCAGTGATGCTGCGGCCGATGTATTCCTCTGCTGAGTAACCCAGCAAAGCCAGTTCAGCCTTGTTGGCGCGCAGGATGATGCCGTCGCCGCTGACGATGTGAAGGCCCACGGCGCTGTTCTCGAAGAAGTCCTCCAGGTCGGCATTCTTGCGCTGGAGCTCATCGGCCAAGGCATGCTGGGTGGAGACGTCCTGGAAGCAGTTGATCGCCCCTTGGATAACGCCCTGCGAATCTTTCAGGGCCCGGATATTGACCAACGCCACGACGCGCGATCCGTCAGCCCGCTCGATCAGCACTTCCTGGTTGCGCGTCGCCATGCCCGCCTCGAGGGCCCAAGCCATCGGGCAATCTTCGAACGCGAGCGGGGTACCGTCCGGCAGGAAGAGGCGATAGGAACCGCAGAAACGATCACCGCCCTCCCCCAATGTGGGCGTTCGCCCCCACATGGCGGCCGCCTCGCTGTTGTACCGGACCAGCCAGCCGTTGTGGTCGCACAGGTACACCGCGCCAGGAATCGCATCGATTGCGCTGGCCCCCATCGCCACGAGACTTTCGTACTCGCTCGGCGTGCGCGTCTCCGTGGGAAACGCTTCTATATTCGACATGGTTGATCCTCGATCCGCCTGGCTGAATCCCCTGCTACACAACGATCCCGTTTTATAGAAACGGGTAGGTATCCAGGCTCGGATACTTCATTAAATCTGCCAGCGCGGATTTTTTCATGCAGTAGCAATGCATTCTAGATCTTTATTCAAACCGCGAGTTCAGGAAAGTTTGACGCGACGGCGCGGGGTTCAAAATCCGAATAATGTCCGGTAATCAGTCCCGTGGGCTGTCGCTGCCTATGCACCTGCTGTCAAGAACGCCCGGTCACCGCACGTCCGCTCAGACAATGATTGATAACGGCTGCCTCGTCTCAGGACATTCCTGATGAACAGGTGGCGCTCTCGTAGTAAAGTCTTCGCCCGATACCAGAACCCATTTTGAAAGACGTGATGCCTGCGTAACTCCGTTCGAACCGAGCCTGGCATCACACCTTTCTCCAGCCGCAGCGGTCACAGCATGATTGAAATCACCGAAGTCTCCATCGCCCAACTCCGGGCTGCGCTCGAATCCGGCCAGACCACGGCGGTCGAATTGGTCCAGGCGTACCTTGCCAGGATCGATGCGTACGACGGCCCGCAAACGCCCACGGCCCTCAACGCGGTGGTGGTTCGCAATCCCGACGCACTGGAAGAGGCAAAGGCATCCGATGCCCGTCGGATCAGGGGCCAGGCGCTGGGCCCGCTCGATGGCATTCCCTACACGGCCAAGGACAGTTACCTGGTCAAAGGCCTTACCGCCGCCTCGGGCAGCCCGGCCTTCAAGGACCTGGTCGCCTATCGCGACGCCTTCACCATCGAGCGGTTGCGCGCCGCCGGGGCGATCTGCCTGGGCAAGACCAACATGCCGCCCATGGCGAACGGCGGCATGCAGCGCGGCGTGTATGGCCGTGCCGAAAGCCCCTACAACGGTGATTACCTTACGGCACCTTTCGCCTCGGGCTCTTCGAATGGTGCAGGTACCGCAACCGCCGCCAGTTTCGCCGCCTTCGGCCTGGCCGAGGAAACCTGGTCCAGCGGACGCGGCCCCGCTTCCAACAATGGCCTGTGTGCCTACACGCCGTCGCGCGGGGTAATCTCGGTGCGCGGCAACTGGCCGCTGACGCCGACCATGGACGTGGTCGTGCCCTACGCCCGGACCATGGCCGACCTGCTCGAAGTGCTGGACGTCGTGGTGGCGAACGACCCGGATACGCGCGGGGATTTGTGGCGCCTGCAACCCTGGGTGCCGATTCCCCCCGTCGATTTGGTTCGTCCCGCCTCCTACCCCAGCCTCGCCGCCAAGCCCGAGGCGCTGGCGGGCGTGCGCTTCGGCGTCCCGCGCATGTACATCAATGCCGATCCCGAGGCGGGCACTGCCGAAAAGCCGGGAATCGGTGGCCCGACCGGCCAGCGCATCATCACGCGCCCATCGGTGATTGCACTTTGGGAAGAAGCGCGCAAGGCCTTGGAAGCCCAAGGCGCCGAGGTGATCGAGGTGGATTTTCCACTGGTGTCCAACTGCGAGGGCGACCGTCCTGGCGCGCCGACGGTGTTCACCCGCGGCCTGGTGTCCAAGGAATTCCTGCACCATGAACTGTGGGACCTGTCGGCCTGGGCGTTCGATGATTTCCTGCGGGCCAACGCTGACCCGAAACTCAACCGCCTGGCGGACGTCGACGGACCGCTGATTTTCCCCCACGACCCTGGCACCCTGCCCAACCGCGAGGATGACCTCGCCGCCGGCATGGACGAATACGTGAAGATGGCCCAGCGCGGCATCACGCCGTGGGACCAGATTCCCACCGTGCCTGATGGGCTGCGGGGACTGGAAGAGACACGCCGGATCGATCTGGAAGACTGGATGGCGCGCCTCGGCCTGGACGCGGTGATCTTCCCCACCGTGGCAGACGTCGGGCCGGCGGACGCGGACATCAATCCCGCGTCGGCCGACATCGCCTGGAGCAACGGCGTCTGGGTCGCCAACGGCAACCTCGCCATCCGTCACCTGGGCGTGCCCACCGTCACCGTGCCGATGGGCGTCATGGCGGACATCGGCATGCCCGTCGGCTTGACGTTCGCCGGCCGCGCCTATGACGACTCGAAGCTGTTGCAGCTGGCTTCGGCATTCGAGTCGATGGGATCGAAACGGCGGATTCCGCCGAGGACTCCACCGTTGTAACCACAACAGGGACATGACCTGGAAAAGCAGGCCCACCGGGGTGAGGCCTGCGCCACCGTTGCTTCAGGCTATCGGTTAATCAAAACTTCCGACCGCAAGCCGGCCGACCTCGGGCCGCGCAAAGAGAAATCCCTGCATCAGTTCGATGCCCATCGCCAGCAGCGTGGCGCTTTCTTCACGCGTCTCGACGCCCTCGGCAATGATGGTGATCCCCAGGCGATTGGCGACCAGGATGATCCCTTCTACGATGGCCCGCTTGACCCGGTCGCGGTCGATGTCTCGGGTCAGCGCCATGTCGATTTTTATTACCTGGGGTTGGAACAGCGCCAGCAGATTGAGCCCCGAGTAGCCGGATCCGAAATCATCGATGGCGGTGGTGAAGCCCTGGCGCTCGTATTCCAGGAAAATCGACTTCAAGTGATCAGGGTCGTCGACCCGCTCGCCTTCCGTCACTTCGAACATCAGCCTGTCTGGCGGAAAGTTGGTGTTCCGCGCGGCCTCCAACGTCGCGCGAATGCAGGTCTCGGCCCGGTACACGGCGTTGGGTAGGAAATTGATGCTGAGCAGGCAGCCGGGAATGTCCAGCATACCCAGCCTTGCGGCTTCTTCGATGGCTTTCACTCGGCAGGCCTGGTCGAACCGATAGCGATTGCTGTCATTCACCAGCCCAAGGATATGGCCGGCCGACTCGCCATTCACGCCTCGGACCAACGCCTCATACGCAAACGCCTGGCGCGTGCGGACGTTGAAGATTGGTTGGAAAGCCATGGTGAAATCAAACCCCAGCGCTTCACGGTCGCGACACTCGACGCAGCCAAGGGATTTGAAATTCGGATGAGAAGAAGATTGGGTCATGATCTGTGTTCCGTCGCGGCAGCGGGCGTCCCTGTGACGCAGAAACTATAGGCAACCCCTCTTGAGTCGGCACGGGCCCGGCTTTCTGGAGTGCTGTCGGGCCCGTTGATCGTATGACCGGTGTGTCAAATCAGGCGTTCACTCGATTATCGGCTCGTAATTAACAACGTTTAACTCGCACCCGCGCGCAGCGTCACCAAGAATGGGCCCTCTGTTCAGACCTTCTAAAGCGGGAGGCGCCGACCCGCGCACGTTAAGCCGGCGCACTTCCCGCTGGCACGGAATTCATGTCATGGCCCAATCGCTCAGCACCGTCAGGACGCCCACCACGCCCGCGCGCAAGTCCAACCACGGCGGCCTTTCGCCGTGGCGCGAAAACCTGGTCAAGCAAATGATCCTCGACGACCTGGGCGAGACGTTGGAGATAGCCCGGCTGGCCGAGGCGTGCGCCCTGTCCCGCAGCCATTTTTCCCGAGCCTTCAAGTGCAGCACCGGCCAGTCACCTCAAGCCTGGATCCGGGCCCAGCGCATTGTCCGGGCCAAGCGCTTGATGCAGACCACTGATCTGACCTTGACGCAAATCAGCCTGGAATGCGGCTTCTGCGACCAGGCGCATTTCTGCCACATCTTCACCCACAGCGAAGGCATCAGTCCGTTCGCCTGGCGATCCCGCGTCCTGCGCATGCAACCACAGGTACGTGCTCCTGGATGATCGCGCGCCCCCTCTCGCCACACTTTTCACCTGGAAATGACGCATGTCGCCTGCAATGAAAAACCTGATCGTCCCCAGCCAAGGTACGGTCCCCCTGAAGCCGCTCTGGCTCCTCGCCTTGCTCGCAGGAAATGCCCCGGCACTGGCGGCGCCCACCACGCCCGGTTTCATGGAAGGGGCATCGCTGGAGGTGCTGAGCCGCAACTTCTACCTCAACAATGACTACCGCTCCCCTACTCCAGCAGGCAAAAGCTACAAGCAGGAATGGGCGCAAGGGTTCATTGCCACGTTCCAGTCCGGCTTCACCCCCGGCACGGTTGGCGTAGGCGTCGACGCCCATGGCTTCCTCGGGTTGAAACTGGACGGTGGCAGGGGCCACGCCGGGACGGGATTGCTGCCGCTGGACGGAGACGGCCGCGCCGAGGACCAATATTCCAGCGCCGGCGGCGCGCTGAAACTCAACGCGTCGCGCACCACCCTGGCGCTCGGGGAAATGACCGTCGCGACGCCAGTATTCGACACAGCGGACAAGCGCCTGCAACCGGAATACGCCAACGGCGTCCTGCTCGGCAGTCGGGAAATCGACGAGGTCGATCTGCAGGCCGGTCATTTCAGTGCCTTCAAGAATCAGGATGCATCCACCGCCAAGGGCGATTTTTCCGGCTACGGCGCGACCACCCGCCACGGCAGCATCAGCTTTATCGGCGCCGATCTGTTCAGCGGTCGCAACATGGGCGGCGCCCTCTATGCTTCCGAACTGAGCGACACGTGGCGCCAGTATTACGGCAATCTGCACGCGACCGCTGGCAACCTGTTTCTTGACGGCAACCTCTATTACACCCGCGACCACGGCCAGGCCATTGCGGGGGCGATCGACAACACTGCGTTCAGCCTGTCGGGCAAATACCGGCTCCCAGCCCAGGCGTTCACCCTGGCCTATCAGAAAATCCACGGCGACACGCCTTTCGATTTCGTCGGCGGCGACTCCATCTACCTGGCCAACTCGATCAAATATGCCGACTTCAATGGCCCGGGCGAGCACTCCTGGCAAGCCCGCTACGATTTCGACCTGGGCGCCGTGGGCATCCCCGGCCTGAGCTTCATGGCCCGCTATGTAACGGGAAGCGGCATAGACGGCAGTCACGCTCCCCGTGGCGGTGCCTACAACCCGTTCGACAACGACACCGGCACCTACAGCCCGCAGCAGGGAGACGGTGGCCGGCATTGGGAACGCGACCTGGACCTGCGCTATATCGTGCCGTCAGGCCCGGCCAAGGACCTGTCGCTGCAGGTATCCCACGTCACCCACCGCGCCAACGACGCCCAGGCCGGCGATGACATCGACAGGCTGTACATCGTCATCCAGTACCCGCTCAAACTGGGCCCGTTCTGAAGGCATGCCGGCTCCCATGGGTGGCTGGGTCATTAAACGTTCATCGGACCGACAGCATCATGACTCGCAACAACGCTGCACCGTCACGATTTTTGCCAGCCCAGCGAGGAAGCGCCATGCCGTCATCAGGACAACCGTTGATTCTGTCCCATCGTCCACGGCTTGCGGATCTGAGACCGCTCGTTCAACCCTTGCGACCGCAAAGCGATTCCCTGCGCCAGCCCGCAAGCCCGAGGATTACGCCTGCGTCGCAGCTGGAAAATCGCAAGGGGTACCGCAGTGACTTCCTTGGCGATTTCACCGTGCCCTGGCCAAGCCTGGACGCGGCCCAGGCAGACGACGCCTACCCGACCGGCAATACCGAGAACCGCCTCGATTACACGCACTTTTCGATCACGATGTCGCGGCGTCGGCGACTGGCGCTCGTCGTCGGCGTGAATATTGACGGGGCCGGCAGTGTCGAGGTGGATCGCGGACGTGATGCCTGGGCGTATGACGGTCGGCTACCCAGCGATGCGCAGCTTGGAGAAGCCCTGTATGCCGACAACCTGCTCGATCGCGGCCATCTGGTGAGGCGCCAGGATCCCAACTGGGGGCCGGACGCCCACACGGCGAATGCCGACACCTTCCACTTCACCAACTGCTCGCCACAAATGGCGGCCTTCAATCAGAAAACCTGGCTTGAGCTCGAGGACTACATTCTCGACAACACCCGGCGGTGGCAAGCCAAGGCCACGGTGTTCACCGGACCGCTGCTGCGCGAGGAGGACCCGACCTACAGGGGCGTGCGGATTCCCACCGCATTTTGGAAAGTCGTGGCATTCCTCGGTGATGACGGCAAGCCCTCGGCCAGCGCGTATATGATCGATCAGCGCCGAGAACTGGGAAAACTGGAACTCATCTTCGGAGCGCTCAAGACCTACCGACACAGCGTCGTTCAGATCGAAGCGCTGACGGGTGTCCGTTTTGGTGATCTAGCCCATTACGATGGTTTTTCGAATGAGGAACGGCTGACGGGAACACGGATCGAAGCCCCCATTCGAGGTCCGGAGGATATCCGTCTCTAAGCGGGCCAACCGGCGCCCTGCACAACGGGCGCCGGTCAGACTTTCAACGGTCAGGATCCGGAAAATCAGCCCCACGGGCGGTGGCCTCCCAGGCGCGGAACCCGTCTGCGTGGATCATGCCGGCGGTGCCGAACAGGTTTTTGGGTTGTTCATGACAGTTCTCCTTCGTGGATTCAACCTGCGGTGACCGTCATGCCGCCATCCGCCATGACCACCGCACCGACCATGAAACTGGCACGGTCCGATGCCAGGAAGGCGACCACCCCGGCGATTTCCTCCGGTTGCGCGGCCCGGCCGATGGGCGCGGCTTCACCGTGTTGGGCGAGAAACGCGGGGCCATCCTCGACCACGTCGTTCAGGATATTGGTGACCACATCGCCAACACCAACGGCATTGACGCGGATCCCATGCTCGATGACTTCCAACGCCAACGTACGGGTCAACTGCGCCAGGGCGCCCTTGGACGCGGTGTAGGCGGCGATGGTCGGGAACGCGAAATAGGACGCGTAGGAGGCGATGTTGACGATGGCCCCGGCTTTGTTGGGGATCATCGCCTTGACGGCTTCGCGTGAATGCAGGAACGCGGCGGTGGCGTTCACGGCCTGGATGCGCTCCCAATCCTGGCGGGTCATGTCGACCACCAACTTGTTGATGATGATGCCCGCGTTGTTGACCAGGATGTCCAGCCGGCCGAACTGCTCCACCGCCAGACCCACCGCGCGCTCGGCGGCGCCGTCCTCGGTGATGTCGGCCACCAGCGGCACCAGCCCGGGACGGGCCAGCTCGTTGACGGCAGGGTTGATGTCCTCGGCGATGACCTTGGCGCCACGGGCATGCAACAACAGGGAAATGGCCTTGCCGATGCCGCTGGCGGCGCCGGTTACCAGCGCGACCTTGCCTTCTACTTCGTTGGGAATGCTGTGTTTGATATCGCTCATGGTGGTTCTCCTCATTGACAGGCCGACGAGGTATTCGCCGGCGCCCTGTCGTGATTGACGGCTTTACTGTCGCGCAATGAAGGAGATCGGGCTTTCGTGAGGTTGCGGTGACTGTCGGGATCTTGCGCGAACCTGCAAAACCAGCGGGATCGCCCGGGACCACGATGCGTCCCGGGCTTGAAGTTCACGGCTTGCGCGTTACCCGCCACACCGTGTTCGCCAGGTCATCGGCAATGATCAAGGCACCACGAGGATCGACGGTCACGCCCACCGGCCGGCCTCGGGTCTTGCCGTCGGAGCCGCGGAACCCAGTCGCGAAATCAACCGGCTCACCCGTGGGCCGACCGTTGCTGAACGGCACGAAGATCACCTTGTAGCCCACCGGCTGGTCACGGTTCCAACTGCCGTGCTCGCCCACAAACGCGCCTTCGGCGAACTTTTCGCCCATGGCCGGAATGGAAAAATCGACACCCAGGGCGGCGACGTGGGATCCCAGGCTGTAGTCGGGCTTGACCGCGGCAGCGACTTTTTGCGGATCCTGCGGCTGCGCCCGTGGGTCGACGTTCTGGCCCCAATAACTATAGGGCCAACCGTAGAACGCGCCTTCGCGCACCGAAGTCAGGTAGTCCGGCACCAGGTCGGGCCCCAACTCGTCCCGTTCGTTGACCACCGCCCACAACTGCCCGGAGCCTGGCTCGACCTTGAGCGCCGTCGGGTTGCGCAGGCCGGTCGCGTAAGGCTTGTGGGCGCCCGTCTCGGCGTCGATCTGCCAGACCATCGCCCGGTCGATCTCCACCTCCATCCCCCGCTCGGTGACGTTGCTGTTGGAACCGATACCGACGTACAGCGAGCGCCCGTCGGGACTGATGGCCAGCGCCTTGGTCCAGTGATGGTTGATCGCCGAGGGCAAATCAGTGACCTTGACGGGCGCCCCGCCGGCCTTGGTCTGGCCGTCCTGGTAATCGAAGCGAACCAGCGCATCCTGGTTCGCCACGTACAGCTTGCCGTCGGCAAACGCCAGGCCGTAGGGCGCGTTGAGGTTTTCGGCGAAGACGGTTTTCATCTCGTAAGTGCCGTCGCCATCGGCGTCGCGTAACAGGGTCAGGCGGTTGCCGCCCTTGACCTGGGTGTTGCCCTTGGCCTTGATGACGCTGGCGATCACGTCCTTGGGCTTGAGCTTCGCGGCGTTTCCGCCACGGCCCTCGGCCACCAGAATATCGCCGTTGGGCAAGACCAGGGTCTGGCGCGGGATCTTCAGGTCGGTGGCGATCGCCGTGATCTCGTAGCCTTGCGGCACGGTCGGCTTCTGGTCACCCCAAGGCACCGGCTCGGCGATTTTCATGCTCGGCAAGAGGCCACGCTGGGGCTCGGGCAACTTCGGATCCGGGCCGCGCGCTTGCGTGGCGTCCCCTTCGCCTCCACAGGCGCTCAACAGCAAGGCCATGCTCAAGGCACTCAATGCAATGCAAGGTCTCATTGCTCACCTCCCGAACGCAGGTTGGTCAGCCCGACCCAGGCCGCCACGCAGGCCAGCAGGGTCACGACGACGGACAACGCCAGGCCCTGGGGCATGCTGGCCCAGGCGTCCTTGGCGTGCTCGAAGGCATTGATCAGCCCCAGCACCCAGGTGGCGAGCAACAGCAGGAAATAGCCTATCGGACGTCCGGCCTTGCGATCCGCGCGGATCAGGTTGACCAACGCGAACAACAACGCCAGCCCACAAAACAGCAACCCGCCGGCAATGAGCCAGGAGGCGAAATTGCTCCATTGGATCTGGTAGGTCTTGTAGTAAGCGATATCGCTGAGCAGGCCCCCGAGAAACAGCGGAACCGTGCCGGCAAGCAGGACCGCATGGAGCGGTCCCGGCGTGCTTCGGTAGAGAGGATGGGCGGTAACGGTCATGACAGCTCCTTTTCGTTCAGCGCCCCCGTTTGGCCATTTCCAGGGAAATGGGCGGGCCAGGGCCGCGTTGGTTGACGCCAAGGAAAATGATCGCGCTGGCGAAGGGTAAGTTCCGATTTTTCGCCATCGAAGGCGTTCGGGCCCGTAATGACGGGGCGCTGGGCGCGAGCGACCACGCGAGGGCCGACTAGTCCGAAACTCCCATGCCGACTGGGAGTATCGGCCGATGCACAATCACCCCGCGCTTATCCATAGTTGCGGTCAATGGTCAACGGTCAGGCCTTGATGACCGCATGCTCTGGAGAAAGTCATGACTATTCGCGAGCAAGACTCATCACTGCTGAGTGATCCGACCTCGCTAGACGCGGCAAGCGCCAACGACGACCTCGGCGTCGTGGCAACCGGCGTGAACGTCACCCTGGACGAAACCGCCAACCTGCAGAACGCCACCGCCACGCCCGCCCCGGTGGGAGACGCCGATGACAACGACATCCTGGCGGCCTCCCTGCCCTTGTCATTCGCCAGCCGCCTGACCGCGCTGGGTGCTGGAACGGCGACCGGCGCCGCCCTGAGTGGCTATACCGGCGCGGTGGGCGATACCGGCAGCGATGCCTTTACGATCAACGCCGCCCCTGGAGCACTCGTAACCGGCATCAGCTTCGTTGGCAGCGACGGCGCGCCCCTCGATGGGGTCGACAGTGGCTTGGACATTCTCGATGGCACCGACATCCTGCTGTACACCGATACCAACGACAATATCGTCCTCGGCCGGGCCGGCGGGCCAAACGGTGCGATTGTCTTCGCCGCGTACATCGACGAAACCGCAACCGGCGGCAAGATCTGGACGGTGCTCTACCAACCGCTGGCGCAACCGGACACCACCAACCCTGACGACGCGGTCAACCTGCTGGACAAAGTCTTCGTCGGTGCCAGCCAGGACCTGGAGTTCAGCCTGGCTGGCGCCCCTTCCGGGCAGAACCTGTTCCTGATGTACACCACGACGAACCCGACGACCGAGCTGGTCGACGGCGTGCTGCGGATCACCGACCCCACCATCATCGCCACCGGTAAAAACCCGGCCGACCAGTCCACCGGGGCCAACATCAATACCGGCGACACCATCAACACCAGCCAGGCCGGCGGGCCGACCACGTTCGGCACCAACAACCAGATGATCGTCGAGCAGGAAGGCATTCGTTATTCGTTCGTCACCGGTGCCCGGCAGGACATGACCATTCCCAACCTGGACCAGACCGAAGCTGACGTGGAGTCGAACATCGATTTCACCGACGTCTTCGATACCAAGATGGCCAATTTCGATGTGGTGCAATTGCAAAGCGGCAAGACGGCGGTGGTCAGGATCAGCGCCTTCAGCACCGCCTCTGAACCCGGGGCTGACTTCGTCAACGGCTATGCCGGTGATGCGGCCGTGGCAATCACCAACGTGCGCGTGATCAACATCGCTACCGGCGTGGTCGTCGAGAACTCGGACGGGACGGCCAACGACGCGGGTATCGTGATCAGCTTCAACGCCGGAGTGGCGACCATCACCGGGGTCCAGGCCGGCTACCAGATCGAATACACCACGACGGCGGACCATAATCGGGTATTGATCGAGAACGGCGCGGCGCTCGATGCCAAGGGCAATAACCACGCGGACTTCGACATCGGTGGCTTTACGCTGGTCCAGGCTTCGGTAGCCAAAACCGAAATCGGCTCGAAAATCATCTTTGAAGACGACGGGCCGAGCATCAGCACGACCGGCACCGAGCCAACGCTGGCCGTGGACGAGACCGTTCTGGCCACCAACGCCACGCAGAGCTTCGCGGCCAACTTCGTCTCCGCGTTCGGCGCCGACGGTGCCGGCACGCTGACCTATGCCTTGAGCGTGGTAGCAGGCGCTTCTGGCCTGACGGACACGGCCACCGGCGAGGCGGTCAATCTGTCCCTCAACGGCACGGTGGTGGAAGGCCGCACGGCGACGACCAATGAGCTGGCGTTTACCGTCAGCGTCGCCAGCAATGGCGAGGTCACGCTGGACCAACTCCGGGCCGTGGTGCATCCCGACACCACCGATCCCGATGACGCCACGACACTGACGTCCGATGACCTGGTCAAACTCACGGCCACCAAGACCGACGGGGATGGTGATAGCGTCCAGGCGACGCTCAATATCGGCCAGAACCTCTCGTTCGAGGACGACGGCCCCAGCATCAGCACCACGGGCACGGAACCCACGTTGACCGTCGATGAGACGGTACTGGCAACCGACGCCACGCAAAACTACGCCGCCAATTTCAACTCGTCCTACGGCGCGGACGGTGCCGGCACGCTGACCTATGCCTTGGGCGTGGTGGCGGGCGCTTCTGGCTTGACCGACACGGCTACCGGCGAAGCAGTCAACCTGTCGCTCAACGGCACGGTGGTGGAAGGCCGCACGGCCGTCAGCGACGCACTGGTGTTCACCGTCAGCGTCGCCACCAATGGCGACGTCACCCTGGATCAAGTCCGGGCGGTCGTCCACCCTGACGCCAGCAACCCCGATGATGCGGTGACGCTGACCTCGGACAACCTGGTCACGTTGACGGCGACCATCACCGACAAGGATGGCGACAGCACCCAATCGACGCTCAATATTGGCCAGAACCTCTCGTTCGAGGACGACGGCCCCAGCGTCAGCACCACCGGCACAGAGCCGACGCTGACGGTGGACGAGACTGTATTGGCGACCGATGCCACGCAAAACTTCGCGGCCAATTTCCTCTCGGCGTATGGCGCCGACGATGCCGGTACGCTGACGTACGCCTTGGGCGTGGTAGCGGGGCCTTCCGGCATGACCGACACGGCCACGGGCGAAGCGGTCAACCTGTCGCTCAACGGTAACGTGGTGGAAGGCCGTACGGCCATTACCAACCTGCTGGCGTTCACCGTCAGCGTCGCCACCAATGGTGACGTCACGCTGGACCAGATCCGGGCGATGGTGCATCCCGACCCGACCAATCCCGACGACGCCAAAAGCCTGTCCTCGGACAGCCTGGTCACGCTCACGGCGATCAAGACCGACAAGGACGGCGACAGCGCCCAGGCGACATTGAACATTGGCCAGAACCTGGTATTCGAGGACGACGGTCCATCCCTCGCGTTCGGCAACCTGGTCGGCACTGGCAGCGTCCTGCCGCAATACGGTTTCTGGAACCACTCGACCGGTGCCGACGGACTTGGCGCAACGGGTCTGGACATTACCCTGGTGAACGGCCAGTTCACCCTGGTCAGGCCGGACAATACGACCACCACCGGGACCGGTACGCTCACCGAACAGGCGCCCTCCCCGGACGGCAATGGCGCCTATCAGTTCGCGGGCACGTTGACCGGTGATTTCGACAACAATGCCGCCACGGCGGACACTGCGGTCGACTACACACTCACCGCCTACGCCGATGGCAGCTATGCGCTGGACCTGGTGCAGGGCTTCAGTTCGACGATCGTGCGCAGCAGCGCAGACGGTGCCCTCAGTGCCGGCGGCCCGGATTCGGTGCGCACCTTGCTGATCCCGGACACCAATGACCCAACCATCCCTTCGGCCTCCGAGGAAGTCGTGTTCTTCTCGGCGAAGGCCCTTGCGTCGACCGCCGACATCCTCACCGGCATCGGCATCGGACTCGCCGACCCCACCGAAGCTGCCCTGCAAACCACGCCACTGCCGTCGTACATCGACCCGGCGGCCATGAACGTCAGTACTTCCGGCATCGGGGTCGCCAACAACCTGCTCCAGGGCGACAACCTGGCCGCCATCGGCGCGGCCGATGAAAGCTTCGTCATCAACCCGGAGAGCCTGGTCTCGGGCATGAAGATCTTCATCGACAACTCCGTGGCCGGTTACAACACCGCGACCGAAGACCTGTATTTCCGGATCTACTACGAGGACGGCACCTTCTCCAACCTCATCGAAGTCAACACCCTCACGCCGGAGGCCGGCGGACAGGTGTCCTTCGAGATCGAGCGCGAGGGCTCGGTGATGATCGACGCGGTCCAGCTCACGATGGCCCGTGGCGCGATCAAGATCCCGGTGATCCAGTTCATCCAGGAAACCGAGAACCTGGCCAGCGATGTCCAGTTGAGCTTCAACGCGACCCTGACGGACAAGGACGGTGACACGGCGACGAGCACCTTCGATGCCAACCTGTTCGCCGACACGCCCGACGACGCGTTGTACAACTACACGCTGGCCGGCACGGGGGGCGAGCGCGATGCGTTCAACGTCGACCTGTCGTTCACCGAGAATGCGTATCAGGTGACCGGCTTCGATGTCAGCCAGGATCTGCGCGATACCTTGGTGCTCAACGGCGACCAGGGCGCGGTGGTCCAGTCGATCGACAACGGCGGAGCGGACAGCATCGTGACGGTTGCCGAAACCGGAGGACAAATCACCACCATCACGCTGGTCGGGGTGGACCTGCTCGGCAGCGACGTGGTGTTGGGCGCCGCCTGAACGTAACGCGAGCATGAAAAATGCGGGGAGGACCTGGAAATCCTCCCCGCATTGTTTTTCCGGACCTGCCCATCGTGTCGGCTCAGTCCAGTTCCACCCAGGTGGACTCGGGGGGATCCTCGTTATTGGTCAGCCCGTGCTTGAGGGCGTACATCAGCAAGTCGATCCGGTTGATGAGATTGAGCTTCTGGTAAATGTTGCTGAGGTGGTTGTGCACGGTGTGCTCGCTGATGCCCAGGCGCCCCGCGATGCTGATGTACTTGGCGGACGGGTCGCCGACGATGGCCCGAATCAGCTCTCTCTCGCGCAGGGTCAGTCGCGCCTGCTTCGCCTGCTCCAGATTGCACTGGGTGGGTACATGACCCATCGTGGCATAGCCTGAAAGCCCTCCGGCCCAAGCCCTGTCCGACCCGGTGTCGCGGTGATGAACCTTGATGATCGCGCGAATGATCGATTCCGTCGGGTCTTCCGCCAACACGACACCCCGCGCGCCCGCCTCGATTGCCTGGGCAACGGGAACGGCTTCGTACAATCCCTTGAGCACCAGCACTTTCATCTCGGTGCTGCGGGTGAGCCCGGCGACGACCTCCAACGGATTCAGCGCGTCGGGAAAGAAGCTGAAAAAGATCACGTTGGGGTGCAATTGGTCGGCGAGATCCAGGGCGTTGGTATAGGTGGAGGCTTGGCCGCTGACTTCCATCTGGGGTTTCCTGGCGTTGATCAGGTCGTGCAATCCCCTCAATACAAGGGGGCGACAATCGATCAGCAACACGCGTATCGAGCTTCGGTGGTCCGGTCTCATATTGATAACCCCCCCTTGAACAACAAACGATGGGGTTCATCCTGTGAACCAACGGCAAATGTGCCTGTATGAAGCAGCCGAACAAGACCATGAAACGATTCAAACGGGAATAATTATCAACGACTTACACATGATCATGCGTTGCGCTTGGGTCCGTAGCCTGAGTCTAGGTCAGCCTGACGCAACGCCATACCGCTGGGTGGGCGTTGGTTGATGCAGCTTGGAACCCACGGGCTGGACGTATTTTGCAAGATTGAAAGATGTCTATCGGAATCAAACAGTTAGTTCTGGCGGAAGCGGATAAACAGGCAGGGCGAAGCCTGAGCGGCTTGTCAATTAATCGACGAGTGGTGCGACAGGGCTCGTAAGTGCAAGTATTGCGTCAACTTATGGGCGAGTAGGCAGCCGCTTTTTCCTTGCGAAGTGTCCCCAATCAACGAAAATCCTGCCCAGCGCTGCCAGGGCTCAGCCAGCCATTGACGTTTTCGATACCGTCGGCCGGTGGTCTACCCGCCCAGCGGTTGAGGGTCAGCACGTTGCTGAGAAACTCGTATTGGGTCTTGAGCAGATCCCGTCGAGCGCGAAATTCGTTGCGCACGCTCGCGAGCACATCGACCGAATTGACCATCCCGTAGCTCAGCGCCTTTTCCGCCGCCACCCTGGACAACTGTGCCGATTCCAGCGCCAGCCGGTTCGCGCCGATTTTCTCCCCGTTGGAGTTGGCGGTGAGATACGCGTTGGTGATCTCCTTGACCACCCGGCGCCGGACGGCTTCCAGCTGTTGCTCGGCGACCACCTGGTCTTGATACAACCCTCGGACCCGCGCCGAGGTCGAGCCGCCGCTGTACAACGGCACCTGCACACCGATGCCCGCGACATAGCTATCCGTGCGGGGAGCCAGCGAGTTGTTGTAGCCCTCGTTGGTCTGTTGCGCGCTCAGGTTGAGGCTCAGGGTCGGATAGTGCCCGCCCTTGCCGCTGCGCAGCGCCGCGCCTGCCGCCTCGACACCGCTCTCGTTGGCCTTGAGCGCCGGATTGAAGGCGATGCCATCGCGGACCCAGCTCTCCAGGCTCTGTGCCGATACTTGCAGTTGCAGGTCACTGCGAATCCGGTCGAGCCGCTCCTTGACCGGCCGCCCGACAATCTCTGCCAGTGCTTCGCGGCTGAGGCTGGCCTGGTTGCGGGCGTCCAGTTCTTGCGCCGAAAGCAGGTCCACCCTGGCTTTGAGGTCGAGTTGGTCGGTGATCAAGGCCATCTGTTTCTCGTACAGCGCATTGACCCGGTCCAGGCTCTTTTGCGTGGTGCGACGCTCGGCCCTCACCAGCTCCAATTCATCCTCGGCTGCCAACGCGGTGAAATAGCGCTGGGCCAGTTCCACGGCGGCTTCGGCCTGGGTGTCGAGCGCTTGCGATTCGGACTGCCTGGCCAGGCTCTTGAATTTTTGATAGTTCTCCCACGCCGCCTTGTTGTAGAGATACTGACGCAGCACCAGACCATAGCTCTCGCTGTCGTAACTGCGCTCCACCAAATCGCTTTGCTGATGGATTCGGTTCGACCCGGCATTGAAGGACAGTTGCGGTAACAGCGCGCCCTTGGCCTCGCGCTGATGCTCGGTTCCCGCCTGGGCTTGTGCATAGGAGGCGAGCACCTGCGGGTCCTCCAGCCGCGCCTCGCGATACAACTGCATAAGGTCGGTGGAAAACGTCGAGGCGCTTACCCCAGGGGGCACCGCGACCTCGGTTTGCGCCACGGCGACGCCCACCGCGAACACCCAGACACTGCCCAGCAACGCGGCCGACGTGACCATGGTCATTCCTCGATCATCGATTGGGAAAGCGCATTGCGCGCCGGCTGCATCAGGTACTGCAGCAGCGTGCGTTGCCCGGTGATAATCAACACGTCCGCCGGCATCCCTGGCAGCAACTTGCGCTCACCCAAGGTTTGCGCGCCCTCCTGGGTCACTCGCACCCGCACCAGGTAATAGGCCGTCCCCGTCTTTTCATTGGTCATCCGATCGGCCGAGACGCTGCTGACCTGGCCTTCGATCACCGGTGTAGTCGCGCTGTTGAAGGCGCCGAAACGGATGTCCGCCCGCTTGCCGATGGCGATGCGGTCGATATCCACCGGCGCGACCTGGGCCTCTATCACCAGGTCGGAAATCGAAGGAACAATGTCCAGCAATGGCGTGGCCGGCCGCACCACGCCGCCGATGGTGTGCACCGTCATGTCGATCACCATGCCGGCGTCGGGCGCGCGGATGACCACGCGGCTGAGCCGGTCCTCCAGGGCCGAGGTTTGTTCTTGGAGGTCGTAGATCTTGGTTTGTACTTCGGCCAGTTGCTTGACGACCTCGGCACTGAATTCCTTGTCCACCTGGAGGATCTGCAACTGTGTTTCGCTGATTTGCAGACGCGTCCGGTCGATGGTCGAGCGGTGGTCGGCGACTTCCGAACGCAGCAGTCCCAACTTGCGTTCCTGCTCGAGCAAGCGCTGCTTGTCGACGAAGCCTTGCTTGAGCAGTTCGGACAAGTCGCTGATTTCGCCGCTGTAGGATTTCTCCAGCTTGACCTTGGCGCCGACCATCGATTCCAGGCCCTTGATCTGTTGCCGGAACTGGCCGATGCGCTCGCGCAGCACGGCGATCTGGCCCAGTCGCGAGTTCTGCCGGGCGCTGAACACATGGCTTTCGCCCTGGCGCGCCTCCATGCCCCGCAGGTTTTGCGGCTCGCTCATCTCGCCAAAACCCACCGTCGCCGACATGTCGCGCTCGGCGATGAGCCTCGCCTCCATCGCCCGGGCCGCCAGCAGTTGGCTTCGGGTCATCTCGTATTCAAAGCGCAGTTGCGCGTCGTCCAGGATGATCAGCGGATCGTCGCGTTTGACGATGTCCCCGTCATGGGCAAGCACCGCCTTGACGATGCCGCCCTCCAGATGCTGGACGGTCTTGCGATAAGCCTGCACGGTGACGACACCGGGTGCATAAGCGGCGCCGTCGAGTGGCGCGATGGCCGCCCAGGTGCCGAACAGGCCGAAGATCAGCCCTACGATGATCACCCCCAGGCGTCGGATCTTGTGGTCGGATATAGGCAGGTCGGCGAAGCTGTCAATTGGACGAATGGGCACCACAGGGTTCATCGGAATCACCCTTGCCGGCGTCGACCGAAGCCGCGCTGGAACTTGCGGGTACGGCTGGCGTCTGTGCCTGCTGTCGCTGCGCGTTGAGTTCGGCCAGGACATGCTCGCGAGGCCCATAGACACTGATGACACCGGCGTTCAACACCATCAGTCGGTCGAGTTGCGACACGATGTTGGTCCGGTGGGTAATGACGAATAAGGTCGCGCCGGTCAGCTTGAGTTGCTGCACGGCGGCGGCCAGCGCGCGGTCACCGACGTCGTCAAGATTGGAGTTGGGTTCGTCGAGGACGATCAGCCGCGGGTTTCCGTACAGGGCCCGCGCCAGGCCGATGCGCTGGCGTTGTCCCGCCGACAGCATGATGCCCTCGCTGCCCAGCACGGTGTCGTAGCCATCGGGTAATTGCAGGACCATCTCGTGCACGCCGGCGGTCATGGCCGCCAGGATGACTTTCGCCGAATCGACCTCGGCGAAACGGGCGATGTTCTCGCCGACGGTGCCTTCGAACAATTCAATGTCCTGGGGCAAATAACCGATGTAGGGACCCAATTCCTGTTTGTCCCAGGCACTGATATCCGCGCCATCGAGCCGAATCACCCCCAGTTGTGGTGGCCACACTCCGATCAGGGCCCGGGCCAGGGTCGACTTGCCCGCCGCGCTTGGGCCGATGATGCCGACCGTGCATCCGGCCGGCGTACTGAAACTGATGTTCCTGATGATCGCAGTCCTGGAACCCGGTGCGGCGACAACCAGGTTCTCGACCCGCACGTCCCCCTGTGGCGCCAGCAAAGGCATGCGCTCGGGTTGCGCCTGCTGCTTGCCGAGGATGTCGTTCAGGCGGCTGTACTGTGAGCGCGCGGCGATAAACCCTTTCCAACTGCCGATGATCAGATCGATAGGCGCCAATGCGCGCCCCAGCAGCACCGCCCCCGCGAATACCAGGCCGGCGCCCACTTGATGGTCCACGGCCAGGTAGGCGCCGAGCCCCAGCACCAGCGATTGGACGAGGAGCCGGAAGGTGCGTGACAGCGTGCTGATGATCGCGCCTCTGTCGCTGGCCAACGACTGCTGCATCAGCACGTTGCGCTGGCGCCGTCCCCAACGGTCGATCAGCGTTTCAAGCATGCCCATGGACTCGATGACTTCGGCGTTGCGCAGGTTTTTCGTCGTGTCGAGCGTCGCCCCGATGTGCTCCTTGTTGGCCTGGGCCAGTGCCGGTCCGGTCAGCCGCTCGTTGAGGAAGGCGAGCGCCAGCAACAATAGGGCGCTGGCGGTGGCTACCCAGCCAAACCAGGGGTGGAAAAGGAACATCACCGCGATATAGATCGGTAACCAGGGCGCATCGAAAAAAGCGAACAGCCCGTTGCCGGAAAGAAATTGCCGCAAGCCTGTCAGGTCGTTCAACGACTGGGCAGAGGCATCCATGCCGCCGCTGTCCAGGGCCCGCTTGAAACTGGCCTTGTAGACCTGGCGGCCAAGCAGCACATCCAGCCGTGTGCTGACCCGGACCATGACACGCGAACGGATCCATTCCAGGGAGCCAAGCGTGATCACCAGTGTGGTCATGATCAGCGTCAGCATCGCCAATGTCGTGAGGCTTCCACTGGTGATCACGCGCTCGTACACCTGGAGCATGTAGAAGGTCGGGACAAGCATCAGCGCGTTGATGAAAAAGCTGAAAAACCCGACAGAAATGAAACTGTCCCGGCAGGCTTGCAGTGCTTTTTTCAGACTGTTTTCAGGTGCGCTTCGCATTGAAACCCCCTGCCCGAGAGACCCTCTTCTGGAGCGTAGATCATGGCGGGCAAGGGTGTATTGCGATTGGCCAGAATGTTTTCGGATCCAAGCCAATCCCCGGCGACAGCGGGGACCAGGGATTGAATGAATGGCCTGCTAGCCGAATTGCTCCGGGGCAGCCACGCCCAGCAGTTGTAGCTCGGTGAAGGCGTCGTCGCTGGAGGCAAAGATAAAGTTGTTGTCGCTCAGTTCCGAAGCCACATTGCCCTCCAGGGTGATCTCGAACCGGCGCCCTTCTTCATCGGCGCTGTAGCTTTTCAAGTAGGTCCGCTGGCCATCTTCGCTGACAACCGCTCGCAGCGATGTGTAGTAACCGCTCCAGAGTTCGGTGAAACCCAACGCCGACACATCGATCTTGTCGGTGAGCGGATTGAAATCGGTGATCCGATCCTGGAAGTTACCGTCCGCCGTGCGAAAGCTGTCCTCGAGGGAGTCGTAGCGAAATACATCCGAACCCTCGCCGCCACTGAGCACGTCACGTCCCAGCCCGCCATCGATGACATCGTGCCCATTGCCGCCCGAAACGACATCGTTGCCGGCACCGGCGAGTAGCTCGTCGCCGACTACCGAGCCCACCAGACGGTCGGCTGAGTCCGTCCCCTGGACCCGTTGCGGCGCGAATACCACGTTCGTTTCGTTGAGTGCCTGGGCCAGGTCGCCGTCCAGGGCCAGTTCGAAACGATGGCCCTGCCAGTTCGCTTCGAAGCTTTTCAGATAGGTTCGCGTCCCGGCCTCATTGACCTGCACCGCCAGGGTTGCGTCCAATCCATTGCCGAACCCGCTGAAACCCAGCGACGTCAAATCGATGCGATCCAGGTTGGCGTCGAAATCGGCGATGCGATCGCTGACCACTTGGCCGTCGATGCGATAGCTGTCGCCGATGGCGCTGATCCGAAAGACATCGGCACCGGCGCCGCCCTCCAGCACGTCCCGTTGCCCGGCGCCGTCGAGCAAGTCGGCACCGTCATGACCGCTGAGTCGTTCCGGGATATAGCTTCCTGACAGGACATCATCGCCCTGCCCTCCGTCGATGCGCGGCAAGACACCTTCAAGGGCGCCGAAGGTGGTGTCGAGCGTGCCGTCAGGGTTGAGCCGGATGAGGCTGAAATCAGGGTTGCCGAAATAGGTGCTCTGCCCGGCCACGAGGATTTTTCCGTCCGCCAGGACGGTGATGTCCCGGGCCATATCCCGGTCCCCGGTCAGGTCGATCACCGCTACGCCAGCGTTGCCGAAACGGGTGTCCAGGGAGCCGTCCTGATTCAGCCGGATGATCTTGAAATCGAAACCGCTGCCCTCTTGTTCGCCGCCACCGGCCAACAGGATCTTGCCATCGGCTTGGACGGTGACGGAGGCTGCCAGGCCTGCCACCTGCGTGTCGGCCAGGCCATCCACCCCGAAACTGCTGTCCAGGCTGCCGTCGGCATTCAAGCGCGCGACTACCATTTCGCCGTTGTAACCCGGCACCAGTAATTTGCCATCCGCTTGCAGCGTGAATCCGTACCCCTCCAGCGCGCCAATGTCTGGGATGTTGAATTCGATGGCGTTGCCGCCATTGAACGTCGAGTCCACCGTCCCGTCGGCATTGAGGCGACTGACCGAAAAAAGATTTTCGTAGCTGTCACGATTCGACACGAGGATCTTGCCATCCGGCTGTACCGTGGCACTGGCATAATCGCCCCAAGCCGCCGGCACGATGGCTTTACCGTCGATACCAAACCCCTGGTCCACGGTGCCGTCGGTATTGATCCGGATCATGGCGATGCCGGACGTGAATTGCGGATAGACCAGCAGATATTTCCCATCCGGTTGCACGGCCGCGCTGTAGCCTTCCCCCGGGTAAATATCATGGGGAAGCTGCGTCTTGCCATCGTCGCTGAAGGTCGTATCGGGGGTGCCGTCGGCGTTGAAGCGCATCAGCGAGGTCCGGTAGCCTTCGTATTCCCAGTCCTTGTCCACTCCTGTCATGCCCGCCAGCCATATCTTGCCGTCCGGGGCCACCGCGATTTTCTTGGTGTCGTTGTAGCCGTCAAGGTCGACAAAGGTCTTGCCGGTGCCCGCTCTCGGCGTCAATCCTGCGGTGCTGTCTGCGTTGTCCATGCTGAGCCTCATGTGTGGATGGGAAACTCCGGAAAATTTCGCACCTTACAAAATAGCCCCTCATGCCAGCTTCGCCAGTTTTGGATCCATCAGCGCAACGCCCGTTTCAAGCCTCACACTTTCTCCATCAACTCGCCTTGCACGTCCGCCGCGCCATGCAGCAACTCGATCACCCAGTCGATGAACACCCGCACCCGGGGCGACAACTGTCGATGGGGTTGATAGACCACCGAAATCGGCCATGACGGCACCGGATGTTCAGCCAATACTTGCACCAGGCGCCCCTCGGCCAACTGCCGCTGGACGTGATAACGCGGCGCCTGGATCAAGCCGAGCCCCGCTTCGCAAGCCGCCACGTAGGCGTCGGCATTGTTGACGGTCAGTTCGGACGGCAAGTGCAGCTCGCGCACCTGCCCCGCCGCCTCGAACTCGAACGGAAAGAAGCGCCCGTTGCCGGCCGCAAAACCAATGGCGCGGTGCTCAGCCAGTGCTTCAAGTCGCTGCGGAGTGCCCGCGCGAGCCAGATACCCGGGGCTGGCGCAGGTCACTTGATGCAGCCGCACGATAGGCCGCGCAACCAGAGCCTGGTCGACGATAGTGCCGGCCCGGATGGCGCAATCGACACCTTCGCGTTGCAGGTGTACTTGGCGGTCGTGGAAACCCAGGTCCAATTGCAGTTGCGGGTAGCGCCGATAGAACGTCGGCAGGTTCGGCACGATCCAGGTGCAGCCGAAGGCGATGGGCATGTCTACGCGCAAGGTGCCCCGAGGTTGGCTTCGTTGCGTGGAAACCGAGTTCTCCAAATCATCCAGCTCGTCCAGCAATTGGCCGCAGCGCTGGTAATAGGCTTCGCCATCGAGGGTGGCACGCACTTGTCGGGTGGTGCGCTGCAGCAGTTGCACGCCCAGGTGACTTTCCAACTGCTGGATCAACAGGCTGACGGTGGCCCGAGGCAGCCCCAGGTCATCGGCTGCCCGGCCAAAACCACCCAACTCGACGATGCGCCGGAAAACTTGCATTGCCTGTAATCGGTCCATGGTTCTCGGCTCACTATTTAGAAATCACGAATAGTTAAACCAAAAACCTTGGCTTTATCCAGAAATCCTATTTGCGGAGACTGACCACGTCATTTCAATTCGAAGGAACACTCTGATGATCACACGCCAACTCGGCCACCAAGGCCCACATGTCAGCGCCATCGGCCTGGGCTGCATGGGCATGTCTGACTTCTACACCACCGGCGCGGATGAGCGAGAGGCGATCGCCACGCTCCATCGGGCCATCGAGCTCGGCGTAACGCACTTCGACACCGCCGACATGTACGGGCCGTACACCAACGAAGAGCTGCTTGGACGGGCCTTGCGTGGCAAGCGGGAGGGGATTTTCCTGGCGAGCAAGTTCGGCTTGGTGCGCAGCGACGATCCACACGCCAGGGGCGTCAATGGACGCCCCGAATATGTTCGGCAATCGGTCGACGGCAGCCTCAAGCGCCTCGAAACCGATTACCTCGATCTCTACTACCAGCACCGTATCGACCCGCAGGTGCCAGTCGAAGAAACGATTGGGGCCATGGCTGAGTTGGTCAAGGCCGGCAAGGTCCGCCACATCGGCATTTCAGAAGCCAGCGCCGAAACCATCCAGCGTGCCCACACCGTGCATCCCCTTGCGGCGGTGCAAAGCGAATATTCGCTGTGGTCAAGGGAGCCGGAGCACAACGGCGTGCTCGAAACCTGCCGGCGCCTGGGGATCGCTTTTGTTGCCTATAGCCCATTGGGGCGTGGCTTTCTGACCGGTGAACTGAAGACCCCGGATGATTTCGCCGTCGACGACTATCGGCGTTTCAACCCACGTTTCCAGGCTGAGAATTTCTATCGCAACCTTGAGCTGGTCGAACGGGTCCGGACCATGGCCGAGCAGAAACACATGACTGCCTCGCAATTGGCCTTGGCTTGGGTGCTGGCCCAGGGAAGCAACGTCACCGCCATTCCAGGCACCAAGCAGCGTCGATACCTGGAGAGTAATGTCGCCGCCGCTGATGTTCACCTGAGCAGCGATGACCTGAATCATCTCGACGCTATTTTCGCCCCTGAAGGCGCCGTGGCCGGGGCCCGCTACAGCGCTGAGGTGATGACCTTGCTGAACGGTTGAAGCGGTTGAAACAGACAGCGACCGGCCCATAGCCGATTGGATCGGATTCACTTCATCGTGATTCGCCGGACTCACGCCAGCAGCTTGCTGATCCACCGGACTTGTTGTGCGACTTCCTGCACTTTCTCTTCAGCCACAGCCTGCTGCGCCCGGGTGAAACTGGCCAAGGTCTTTTGCTTGAGGCGCAGCATGCGTTGCCATTTGGCGAGGAATACCGAGGTGCGAGCCTGTAGTTGCAACGGACCGAAGTACAGCTCCTCGGCGCTGTACCGCACCGGTCCGTCGCGCTCGGCGACAATGATTTCGTAGTAGAAGCGGTTCTCCTGCAATACCTCTTCGCGCAGGATGCGGTAGTCGTTGTCCATCAACCATCGGCGCAGGGGCTGTTCGCCGCCATTAGGCTGGAGGATCAAGCGTTCCCTGCCGCTCAGGTGACGCTTGCCGCTGTCGAGAATGTCGCGAATCGTCTCGCCGCCCATGCCGCACACACTGATCGCCGTGATGCCGTCCGCCGGCTCGATCGCTTCCAGGCCGTTGGCCAGGCGCACGCTGATTTGTTCGTCCAGGCCACTTTCACGCACTGTGCGTTCAGCCGAGCGCAACGGCGTTAACGCCACCTCCCCCGCCACCGCCGCCGTGATCACCCCTCGGTTGATCAATGCCACCGGCAAGTAGCCGTGGTCCGAGCCGATATCGGCCAGGCGCGCCCCTTTTGGCACGAGCCCCGCCACGCGTTCGAGGCGCATGGACAATGTCTGTTCGTTCAAGCTTCCAGTCCTGTTTTCTGTCGCCCATGTGGCGACTGCCTTGGCGAGGCTTGGCATTTTATCAGCGGTGGAAGATAAAAGTTGTCAGCGGCGACGTTTGCGGCAATGTGCGAATCAACTGAGGGATCGTTCGCACAACGAAGCTGTTGCAAATATCAGGCACCCGATTGGGTCTATGCTTGTCTTGGGTTCGCCAGGAACGGCGCACCGTCCATCAGGAGAACACGTGAAGCATTCGATGCCCGCCGCAGCGCTGCTCTGCCTGTTGCTCGGTTCAGCGACCGCAGACGAGCAATATCAGGTCGTCACTGAGGAATGGGCGCCCTACAACTATGTAGAACATGACCAAGTCACCGGCATGACCACGGAAATCGTCCGGGCCATCATGAGGCTGACCGGCGACCATTTCGAAATCTCGGTGCAACCCAGCATGCGCGCCACGCAGGTATTGAAGAATCGGCCCAAGACCATCATGTACTCGCTGTTCCGCACACCGGAGCGCGAGCCGCTGTACAAGTGGGTCGGGCCAATAGTGGAAGAATCCATCCACGCCTACCAGCGGGCCGACTCGCCACCGATCAATACCCTGGAACAACTGCTGCACGCCCCGCAGATCACCACGCGGCATGCGGGCCTGGTGCCTCAGACGTTGCAATCGCTGGGCTTCAACAATCTGGATAAAAGTGCGACCGAAAGCAGGCTGCTCTACCGCATGCTGCTGGCCGGACGAACCAGCATCATTGTCGGCGACACCGCTGCCGGAGTGGCGTATTACAGCCGCCAGTTGGACATCGCCCCGGGCACCTTGCGCAAGATTCCCATCGAGCTTTACCGCTCATCGCTGTACATCGCCTTCAGCACCGACAGCGACGACCAAGTGATCGCCGCGTGGAGCAAGGCGCTGGAACAACTGCGCCGGTCTGGAGAATTGACACGCATCCAACAGCGCTATGAGCAACCTGTCCAATCCTGAAATGACTCGCTCGGTTCAAGGCTCCCCGGGAATGCGCCTGACCCTGTGGCAATCCCATGGCTGCAATTTCTGACCGTTCGACGCGCGGACCAGGGGCCTGTTCGCACTGCTGATCTTCGCCGCATTTTCCGTGCTGTGGACGGCTATGGTGCTACCGTTGAGCGCCCCGCCGCTGTCGCTGTCCCACACCGCCATCGGCCTGTTTGGCCTGGCCGGGGTTGCCGGCGCGCTGGCGGCCAGGAGAGCGCGCTCGGTGCCGCCGCCGCGCCCCAGGTTTATGCACACTGGGGCTGGGCCGCAGTCAGTTGGCTGGGCGGGTTGATCAGTCTTGGCGCGTTGGTTGTGTGGGCAGTTTCGGTCTATCGACCCCAGACAGTCGCTCGCTTATCCTGCCCTATACGATCCTTCACATCAGGCCGTCCGAAGAATAGCGTCAGGGGCGCGGAACGCTAAGTCCCAAGGCCACATAAAGCCTTTCCCTACAGCCGAAAACGCTGTTGCATGGCCTCGCCAAGCAGATCGATCGCTTCTTCGGTATACGAGGCTTCTGACCGCATGAACACCACCTCGTGGTCCGGGATCACCGGCAGATCACTGAGGATCCGCATATTCTTCGTCACCCGGCCACGGTCGATCAGGCTGATCGCCAACCCGGCTTCCACGCACGCCTTGACGGCCTGGTTCGATGGGCTTTCCAGGACGATTCGCACCCTGCGCCCGGTTTGCCGGAGCGCCTGCAGCATGATTTGGCGGTAAGGGCATTGCGGCGCATGCACGGCTAGCGCAAGGGGCTCCGTCAAACTCGCCGTTGCGTGTATGGCCGCGACCCAGACTGGCGTGGTGGTGACCAGGACCTCCTCGGCCTGCCGTTGCCCCTTCGGCAGGGTGAGCACGGCGGCTTGGAGCTTGCCGCGCTGCACCTGTTCACGCAGCGCGTAGCTGGGCGCGGTCTTGAGTTCCAGGATCACGTTGGGCCAGGCTGCCGTGAACGTCGGCAGAATGTCGCGAATGACGTGGTCCGCATATTCGTCCGGCACGCCGAGCGTGATGCGTCCCGCCAATCGTGTGCCGTGGAGATCGGCGAGCACACGGTCGTGGGTCGCGAGCAGCTCCGTGGTGGAAATGAGCAAGCGCTTGCCCAGGGCGGTCAGGGAGACCGCCTGATTGTCACGGTTCAGCAAGCGCCCCCCGGCGACGGCTTCCAATCGCTGAATGTGGACGCTCACCGCCGCCGGACTTTTGTGAAGCTGCTCCGCCGCGCCGCTGAACTTGCCCAAGCGTGCGACCGCATGAAAGGTCCGGATCAGTTCGATATCCAGTATGGCTGTCATGGTTCAACCTTTTTGAACAACTGCTACAGGTTATTTTGATTTATTAGATTAGGCTGCTTTCGTAGCCTGTGCCCATGAACCCGACCAAATCGATTACTTGCGCATCCTCGCCCAGCGGCTGTCGGCTGGTTCCATTGCCCTTGCTCGAAGCGGCACTGCTGGTGGCCTGGAGCTCGGGCTTCGTCGGCGCGCGATTTTCCCTTGATTACGCGCCGCCATTGCTGGTGGTGTTCTGGCGCTGCGTCCTGGTCACCCTTCTGCTGTTTCCCTTTGTCGCAAAAGAGCTGCGGCGAATCTCGCCGATGACTTTGGTGAAAAATGCCGGCATCGGCCTGCTGGCGATGGCGGGTTACCTGGCAGGCATCACCCAGGGCATCGCCCTCGGCGTGCCGGCAGGCCTGGCAGCTTTGTTCGCCGACCTGTTGCCGATGGGCCTGGCACTGTTGGCCGCCGGTTTGCTGGGACAACGCATGGCGCCGCGAGTCTGGGCAGGTTTGCTCATTGGCTTGGCAGGCGTTGCCCTCGGCACCCATGGTGCGTTGGCCTGGGGTAACGCGCCCTTGTGGGTCTACGGGCTGCCACTGCTTGGCATGCTGTCGCTCGCTGCCGCGACGCTGTGGCAAAAGCACCTGCCCGCTTCGCAATCGATGGGCCTGTTGCCCAACCTCTGGTTGCAGTGCTGCGTCTCGGGCGTGGCCTTCGCCTTGATCGAGGGCTCGCAGCGCAGCTTGGCACCGATTCCCAGCACAGGTTTCGCATTGAGTGTGTTGTGGACTGCAGGGTTGTCGACGGTGGGCGGATATGGACTCTATTGGTTGTGCCTGCGCCGCGCATCAGCCACGCGTGTCGCCAGTGTCCTGTACCTGAGCCCGCCCATAACGATGGTATGGGCCTGGGCAATGTTCGATGAGCCGTTGTCGTGGCAAATGGCGTTGGGGATGGCGGTGTCTGCCGTCGGTATCTGGATGGTGGTACGCGATGAGGCTCGTCAGGCACGAAGTCAATCGAATCCGTGCGCAACTAACCGAAGTAGGAAAACACAGCGTATTGAAAATCGTTGAACTGAAAGTCAGCGACCTTCTCCATGTTCATTTTTTCGTGTGCACGAATTGAAGCGGCATTATCCGAGCGGATGAACAGCACGCCTTCGCGCCCGGGTTCGAGCGCCCTCAGCTTGTCAAACATTCGCTGGGCCAAACCCTTGCCGCGCTCTTGCGCGCCTACGCAAATCGGACCATAGACATACGCGTCGGGGGTCCCTTGATAAGCGTCGAACATCGCTTTCACAATAGGAAGATCGGCATTCATTTCGCGGGAGGTTGCCATTAGAAAACCGGTAACGCGGTCACCATGACGTGCAACGATAATAGGCATGTCCGCCAGCATCATCTTCAACCGGGCCCGCGGCAAACTGGCGGAAAGCGAACCGCCCCGATCCATCTGGTTCTCGGCCTGAAGGGCCAGGATGCCGTCCAGATCTTTTTTCCTGGCTTTTTTTACAACGGTTTCGTAGTGAGTCATCTGAGGTTTCCCTGCAACTATGAAAACGACTACTTCTACCGCGTCTGAAAGAGACTAGTTCATCTGACGGGGTTGGGAATTGTTTCGGTAAATGTTGATGGCGGGGCGTGGACGCTTCAGCGAAAACTCATCAAAACTGCTTTGGGCTGGGCATCGTGGGGTGGGTGAGACGCAATCTAACCCGCCCGCACCGCCGAGTGTCAGGCTTCGAGTACCAAAGGCTCGCTGCCCTGGGCCGGAACCGCGCAACAGATCAGCACTTCGCCGTCAGCCACGGGCTCGGCCGGCTGGGTCAGGTAATGCACCTGGCCTTGGGTCATGCGGGTCTTGCAGGTGCCGCAGGAACCACCGCGGCAACTGAATTCCGGGTTCAGGCCGCGGGCTTCGGCCAGCTCGAGCAGCGTCCCGCTGTCCGGCTCCCAGCGGGCCTCCTTGGCCGAGCTGGAGAACAGCACTTTCACCGCTTCAGTCGCCGCCGGCACCTGTTCGGCCGCCGGTACGCGGACCTCGATATCGCGCACCAGCGTGGACGGGCCGAAGGTTTCGGCGTGAATGCGGTCATCCGGGATGCGCAGCATGCGCAGGCCGTCGTACAGCGCCTGGGTAAAGGTGCCCGGACCGCACAAGTAGTAATCGTAGTCGTCGAGTGGCAACAGTTGCTTGAGCAGCGCCACATCGATCCGGCCCGCCACGTCATAGCCCTGCCCGGCCTTGCCGTCGGTGGGCGGTTGGCTGACCAGGCGCAGCACGTTCACTTTGTCTCCGGCACGCGCCACCAGCTCGTCGATTTCTTCGCGAAAGGCCAGGTCGGCCACGTGGCGGGCGCTTTGCAGCAGCCAGACCGGACGCATGCGGCTGATGCGTTTCCCTTGATAGACCACCTCGCGCAGCATCGACAGCAACGGCGTGATGCCGACGCCCGCCGCCAGCAACACCAGTGGCCGGCGCTCGGCGGGATTCACCGTGAAGTGCCCTTGGGGCGCCCGGGCCTCGATATCGTGGCTCGCCTGGATCTGCTCATGCAGGTGCGAAGACACCACACCGTCGCGCTTGACGCTGATGCGCAGGAAATCATCCGATGGCGCGCTGGACACGCTGTAGGTCCGGATCGACGGCACGTCTTGGCCCTCCAACCGCACCCGCACGGGCAGATGCTGTCCGGCCTCGTACCGGGGCAAACCGGCACCGTCAGTGGCTTGCAGGTAGAACGAACGAATATTGTGGCTTTCATCCACCACCCGGGTGACCTGCAGCGCACGCCAATGGGTGCGCAACGCCTCGGCCTGCAACCGCTCGGCGGTCTGCTCCCAACTGCCGGTCATCAAGGAGTTGGGCGAGTCACCCGCCTCCTGATCTTTCCACCGCAGTGGTATTGCCGCCGGGCGGTGGACAATCCGATGCGGGGTAAAACGCAGCAACCGTTCGGCACCCTGGAACGCGGCAATCTGCGGGTCGTCCAGCAGCACCTGGGCCGAACCGCTCATCTGCAGCAAGTCACCGGTTTGAAAATCGACGAATACCAACCCGGCACGAGGGTTCAGCAGGATATTGCCCAGGGTGTTGAAAAACAGGTTTCCGGAGAAATCCGGGATGGTCAGCGTACCGTCCTCGTCCATGCGCACGAAACCGGGCTTGCCGCCACGATGGGAGGCATCGACCTGGCGCTCGCCGTCGCGCACCACGTAGGTGGCGACATAGAACGAATCGGCCGCCGTGACCATGTGACGAACCAGCGGATCCGCCACCGCCAGTTCCCGGGACACGGCTGGCTGCTCATCGACAAAGCTGTACTGGCGCAGGTTGATGTAGCGCGGGCAGTTGCCATAGGCCTGGCTCACCGAAATCTCCAGGCCCTGGTCGAGCTGGCGGCGCACCACACCGTTCATGCGATTACGCCGACGGGTGTGCAACTCGATACCCAGCATGCCGATGGCGTCGCCCTCGCCCAGTCCTTCCTCGGCCGGGTCCTCGGGCTGCGGATCGAAATGGATATGCAGCGTTTCAGGATCCGGCGAATTCATGAAACCGGGCTGGCCGGTGCGCAGGGTCGCCCAGGCGTCGCCCTGGCTATCGACCGCCCCCAGCACCACGAACGGCAGTTGTGCGTAGAACTCGCGGTGCTGGTCCGGCATCCAGGTGCGCGCCAGTTGCCGCTGACCGACACCGGCCATCATCTCCACTGCCCCGACGGAGCGCTGCAAGGTCAACTCACCTTCATGCCAGGGCGAAGGTTGTGCTTTCGTGGCTTCGTTCATCAGCTACTCCTCGCGCCCCCGGCTTGGCAACGGGGTCAGTGCGCTGTGGTCAGGGAGGGTCCATCACACCTTTGGCGAACGGTGTATGAGGTGGAGCCATCTTCTGCCCAAAGCGGCGGCGCAGGAATACGCATGGATTGAAATCCACTGTTTCATAAAATGGAATGGCCTGCTGCGAGCCGCGGCCCTGTTTGACGCTTGGCCCAGACGCAGCAGCCAGCCAGTCTCCTCAGCCGACCCAGCCAATCGCCGTTTTAGGAATCACTTCCGACTCGTCGAGCTTGGACGCGAACATGCTCACTGCCTCCAATGCATCGGTGGTCCCTGCCCTGATCTGCACGATCACCGATCCCGCCTGGTCCGCGAGGGTCACGCCACGCAGCGCGCCCTCGTGCGTCACGCTCATGCTGGCCACCGCATCGCGGGTTTCGGAGAGGATCATGCCGATCATCTCGGCGATTTCCGAGGTCGAGCGACTGGTGCGCCCGGCCAGTTGCCGGACTTCGTCAGCCACGACCGCAAAGCCCCTGCCCTGGTCACCGGCTCGCGCGGCCTCGATGGCGGCATTGAGCGCCAACAGGTTGGTCTGGTCGGCGATGCCGCGAATGGTGTTGACGATGGCGGTGATCTCTTCCGAACGCGCGCCCAGTTGCCCGACCAGTCGGGCGGAGGCGCCGATGTTCTCGGCGATCTGGCGCATCTCCTTGGCGGTCTGCTGGATCACTTGCGCACCCTGTTCGGCGACGCGCTCGGTCTCGGAGGAAATGTGGTAGGCACGGGACGCGCCGCGTGAATCCTCCTCGAATTTTTCCACCCGTTCGGAGATGTCACTGGCGAACTTGACGATCTTGCTCAGTTTGCCGTCCGCGTCATAGACCGGGTTGTAGCTGGCCTCCAGCCAGACCACCTTGCCGTGTTTGCCCAGGCGTTTGAACTGGCCGCTGAAGAACTCGCCGGCATTGAGACGCCGCCAGAAATCGCTGTATTCCGAACTGTTGATCAGGCTCGCTTCGCAAAAGAGTCGGTGATGCTTGCCTTTGATCTCCGCCAGCGAGTAATTCATCGTGTGCAGGAAGTTGTCATTAGCGGTAAGGATATTGCCGCCCAGGTCAAATTCGATCACCGCCATGGCCCGATCCAGTGCGGCCAAGCGACCGCGTATCTCCGCATCGCTGGCCACCCGGGCGGTGACATCGAGGGCGTATTTCACCACTTTCGAAACCTTGCCCTGCTCATCCAGGACCGGGTTGTAGCTGGCCTCCAACCAGACATTGCGGCCATCGCCACTGATTCGCTGGAACGTCCCGGAAACGAATTGACCGGCTCGCAGCCGGTCCCAGAACTCCCGGTATTGGGCACTGCCGGCCAGCGCCGGGGTACAGAAATTGCGATGGGACAACCCCGCCAACTGATCTTCGCGGTAGCCCATCGTGTTCAAGAAGTTTGCGTTGGCGCGAAGCACCTTGCCGTCGGGGCTGAACTCGATCACGGCCATCGACCGTTCCAGCGCTCCGACCAGTCCCTTGTAGGTTTCCAAGTCGGCCGTCCTGGCCGTCAGTTCATTTTTTAAAGTTTTATTAAACATGACGTACCCTCGACGAACGCAAGAGAATCAACCGGACCTCAAATGGCTATCGGCGAATAACTGGGCGGCTGTAACGAATCGAGGGAATTATCTTTTGACGTCAAGGAAGCCTATATCGGCTTGTTTGAGAGGCTATCGCCGAAGGAAATAGAAGTACCACGACAAAATGTCGGCCGCCCTTGTCTGCCTGACAGAGCGCCCATAGATTAGAGTCCATGTCTCGACGCGAGCCATGGCGCAAAATGCGCTATGGCTTCGTCCCAGGATCAGTGCATTCAAACGATAAGGTACGTTCATGAGCCAAGCGTCTTACGTTCCGCCCAAGGTCTGGAAAAACGAAGCCCCCTCGGGTGGCCATTTCGCCAGCATCAACCGCCCTGTAGCCGGGCCAACCCATGAAAAAGACTTGCCGATCGGCGAGCATCCCCTGCAGCTCTATTCGCTGGCGACGCCCAACGGCGTGAAAGTCACGATCATGCTCGAAGAGCTGCTGGCCCTCGGGCACGCCGGCGCGGAATACGACGCCTGGCTGATTCGCATCGGCGAAGGCGACCAGTTCTCCAGCGGCTTTGTCGAGGTCAATCCGAACTCCAAGATTCCGGCCCTGCTGGACCGCAGCGTCGAGCCGCCGATCCGTGTGTTCGAGTCCGGTTCGATCCTGCTGTACCTGGCGGAAAAATTCGGCGCCTTGCTGCCCAGCGATCCAGCCGGCCGTACTGAAACCCTGAACTGGCTGTTCTGGCAGATGGGCTCGGCGCCTTACCTGGGCGGCGGCTTCGGCCATTTCTATGCCTACGCGCCGGAAAAACTGGAATACCCCATCAACCGCTTCACCATGGAAGCCAAGCGCCAACTGGATGTACTGGACCGTCGCCTGGCTGAACACCGATACCTGGCGGGCGAGCAGTACACCATCGCCGACATCGCAGTCTGGCCCTGGTACGGCCAACTGGTGCGCAACAACGTGTATTCGGCGGCCGAGTTCCTTTCCGCTCATGAATACACCCACGTGCAGCGCTGGGCCGAGGAAATCGCCAATCGGCCTGCGGTCAAGCGAGGGCAACGTGTCAACCGGACCTGGGGCGATGAGGCGAGCCAGGTGCCGGAGCGGCATCGGGCGGAGGATCTGGGCTAGTCGACGCGACGCGCCACAAACCTGTGGCGAGGGAGCTTGCTCCCGCTCGGCTGCGTAGCAGTCGTAACCCGGCCAGCGCGGTCTTCCCGGACTACCGCGTTGGCTGGGTTGGGTCTGCTGCGCAGACCAGCGGGAGCGAGCTCCCTCGCCACAACAGCTCTACCAGCAGCTCAGCTACCAGGCCCTACCAGCACACTTTCAATCTGCACACCCGGCATCATCGACTGCAACCCCTCGATCAACCTGTCACCCGCCTCGGTCAGCGCTTCGAGCGGCATTGCCGGCAGGCTTTCGAGGATGAACCACATGTGCCTGGCTTCCGCATCCAGCCGCGTCCTGACGCCCTGTCGCCAGTTCCAGCGCCGGCACGTCACGCCCTGGTCGTCGCGCCAGACCACTTCGCCAGCGTCCGGAAATTCATGGGCGGGTGCGCCTTCCTTCATGGTGTCGAACGGTTCACAGCCCTCGGCGACAACGAGTCGCGGCGAGCCAACGTACGCCTCGATATTTTCGCCGCCGACCGGGATCGCATACTCGATGCTAATGGCGTTGTAGAGATCCACGACCGGATCCAGGCTCGGCAAGCCGCCGTCACGCAGCACCCGCTTGCGTAACGCTTCGGCCGAGCACGGCGTGCGTTGCGGCTTGGCGCCGAACAGTCGAAACGTGTCTGCCCACTGCTGCAAATGGGCGTCTCCCCAGGCAGGCCCACCCGCCAGCACCGACTGGCAGGCTCGATCCAGGGCCATGCGGGCGACGTCCGGGTTGGTCAGCGGCGCCGCTTGCACCACGATGCTCAGCGCCCTGAACCCGGGCGCCAGCTCGGCAACGGCTTGGTCGATCAACGGCTGTACTGACAGCATCAAGGTTCTCCAGCGATCCAAAGGATTTCATGCTAGTCATCGCCAACCGCCAAAGTCAATATATCGACTTTTATGGTCGATAGAAACCCGACGAACATTGACGACACCGCCGGCGACCGTCGAGAATCGCCGCACTCTCTTTCTCATGATTCTTTGATGATGACCTTGAATATCAATATATCGACCACGCCTGGCGCCGATGCCCACGCGGTGAGCCTGGCCGTTGCGCGCACGCTCAAGCAGGCGCGCAAGGCTCAGAAAATCACCCTGGACGAGCTGTCCCGGCGCTCGGGCGTAAGCAAGGGAATGGTGGTCGAGATCGAGAAATGCACGGCCAACCCGAGCATCGGCATCTTGTGCAAGATTGCCGCGGCGCTGGGCCTTTCCGTGGCCGACATCGTTAATGTGGCGGAGCCCCCTTCGGCCCACATTATCGACAGCCGGGACATACCCACACTGTGGACCGGAGAATTGGGAGGCACAGCGCGCCTGCTCGCCGGGACGAGCGGCCCGAACATGATCGAACTGTGGCGCTGGGAGATGTTCCCGGGCGAATCGTTTTCTTCAGCCGGACATCCCCAAGGCACCCTTGAGTTGTTCCATGTGGAGAAAGGCACGCTCAAATGCGTGGTGGGAGAAACGGAGCTGGTGATCCCCGCCGGGAGCTCGGCGGTGGCGAGGACAGATGTCCCGCACGTTTATTCCAACACGGGCAGGTCGAAGCTGATCTTCACCATGTCGGTTGCCGAATTGCATCAGTAGGAATGCCATGTGCCCGTCGTCGCCAAGACCACGGGCACGCTCGCGCTATCAATCGTAAAACGGCTCGACCAAGATACGGCTACCGACGAAAAAGCTGTCCGCCACCAGGCGCAGCGGTTGCAGGTCCATGTCGCAGGCCTTGTCATTGATCAGTTGCTGGAAGTGCCGGTACACCGCCGCGTACTCGCCCTCCTCCGACACGGCCTGGCGCACACCGTCGATGCTCAGCTGCGCACCGCCATTGTCGAGCCGCAGGACGCCTTCGGTGCAACGAATCTCGATGCTCCAGAGCTCATCATGACCATGATCGAAATCGAAATCCGCGCGGATATCGAGATGGCCTGAGTCCGACATCTTGATGCTGGCGGCAATCGGCGACTGGCAGTTATCGGGAACGCGCAGTTCAGCCGACTCGACAAACAATGACAGCGGCAACAAGTGAGTGGCGATCGACAAGGCGTTGATGCCCGGATCAAACACGCCCAGGCCACCGGGTTGCCAGATCCACGCCTGGCCCGGGTGCCACTTGCGTACGTCTTCCTTCCAGTCGATCTGGACGCTTTGCAGCGTGCGGCTGGCGAGCCAGTCGCGGGCGGCCCCGATGCCGGGCGCGTAACGCGAATGCCAGGCGAACAGGCCGCTTACACCGGCCGCGTGCGCCTGGTCCACCAGCGCCATTGCCTCGCCCAACGTTGCGCACGGCGGTTTCTCCACCAGGACGTGTTTGCCGGCCTCCAGCGCCTGCCGCACCAGCCCGAATCGGCCTTGCGGCGGCGTGCAAAACGCGATCGCATCGACGCGTGGACCTTTGTCAAGAAGCTCCTCCAGGGACCGGAAGTTCTCCACTGCGGCGCAGGGCTGTCCTTGGGTCGCGACCGCCACCAGCTCGAAAGCAGGGTTGGCGCGGATAGCGGGAACGTGTTGATCCTGGGCAATCTTGCCGTAGCCCACCAGACCGAGACGGATCGGTTGCATCGATGACTCCTGACTTTTGTACTTGTGATGGGCCAGCAAACTAGACGTAAAACGCTTGGCGGACAATGGGCTTGTCGCCCATTGCTGCGTCTCACGTCTTGGCGGGGGCCCTCATGACCTTGGCGATTCGCGCCAGGAAAGGATCGAGTCGCTCGCGCGGCGCGTCGTGCTCGACCACCAGCGCGGTGACTTCTTCACAAGACGCCACCTGGTAATGCGCAACGCTGGACAGCTTCTGATTGGTCACCGCTACGACCACCTGACCGCTGGCCGCGACCGCCGCGCGTTTGAATTCGGCGTCATCCAGGCCAAACGCCGTAACGCCGTTGTCCGGGTCGATAGCGCAGGCACCGACAAAGCACAAATCGAAATTGAATTGGCGCAGTTGCTGGACAGCCGCCAACCCGATCGCACCGCCCGCAACAGGATTCAGGCGTCCACCCAGCAGAATGACCTCGGCGCTGGGCAGCTTCATCAGTTCCACCGCGATCAACGGCGAGTTGGTGGTGAGGGTCAAGCGCAGGCCTGGATCGATGGCGCGGGCGATAGCCAGGTTGGTCGACCCGGCATCGAGGAAGACGTGCTGGCCCGCGCTGAGCAGCGAAGCCGCGGCGCGGGCAAGATTGTCCTTGCGGGCCGAGTCCTGATGGATTCGGACGTCTATCGGCGCTTCGGCCGCTGGCAAGCGAATCGCACCGCCATAGACGCGCTTGCATAAACCGGCCGCAGCCAAAGCGCCCAGGTCGCGACGTATCGAGTGTTCGGAGACGTTGAATTCACTCGCCAGATCAGCCGCGATGACCCGGCCATACAGGGCTAGCCGCTCGCTGATCAATCGTTGGCGTTCGCCGGGGAATACTTCGTGGGGGGTACTCATGGGATTCATAACCTGCACAAACGAGCACAAATAGACACAACCGAGCGCAATATGCCGCGGCGCCCGCGGATCGTCAAATCTCGCTTCTGACCGGACTGGATTGGCCCGCTGTGTTAAAACTGGCGCCGCGGTATTCGCTCGGCACCTCCGCCCCGGACCGGCGTTTGTGATACCTCAAGCAAAACCAGGAAGTGAAGAGTGGACAAGGACAACCTAAAGATTCGCACCCTGCAAGATACTGACGTCGAGGCATTACTGGCCTTTGAAGTGGCAAACCGCGACTGGTTCGAATGCCACATCGATGCGCGCGACTCGGCGTTCTATTCGACCCAAGGCGTCAGCGATCACATCGCCCACTGTCTGTCCGGCCTTGCCGCCGGGACCTGGCACCCCTTCATTATCGAAGACGCTAGCGGAACGATCATCGGGCGAGCGAACCTGAAGGACATCGACACCCGTGAACGCTCGGCGCAAGTTGGCTATCGCATCGCCCAGCAAGCTTGTGGCCAGGGTCTGGCGACCCTGGCAGTGAGGCACCTGATCCAGCAGGCCCAGATGCGCTGGGGACTCGGACAGTTGCTGGCCAATGTCTATGCAGAGAACATCGGCTCGGTGAAAGTGCTGCGACGCTGTGGTTTCGTGATGGCGCGCGCTGGAGAAGACGAGGCCGGGCGTGACGACTGGTACAGACTGTCAATCTAGCTGGGGGAGAGTCGCTCGGTTCGATCCACTGATCGAATCGATCAACCAGGCCCTGAACGCCTCGACCTTTTTCGAGTGGGCTGCTTCGACGGGTGTCACCAGATAGAAGCCGAGATCGGACTTCAACCTCAGGGCAAACGGCGCGACCAGTCGTCCCGCCTTCAGATCGTCGTCGACGTACGTCGAGCGGCCGATGCAAACGCCCAAGCCGTCGATGGCCGCCTGCACGGCCATCATCGCCAGGTCGAAGGTCAACCGTGAGCCTTCCGCCAGGGCGCTCGGTTGGCCGGCGGCCCCCAACCAGAGGCTCCAATCGTCCCGCGTCATGCCACTGACCTGCAACAAGGTGTGATGGGTCAGATCGCCGGGCGCCTTCAGCGCATTGGGCCCCACCAACAGCTTCGGACTGCACACTGGAAAAACCTCATCGGACATCAGCCAGTCGGCGCGCAAGCCCTTCCAATCTCCGGTGCCGTAACGGATGGCCGCGTCGATTCCAACCTTGCGAAAATCCACCATGTCGGTGGAAGCCGAGACACGTACATCGATGTTGGGATAGGCCTCCTGGAACGAGGCCAATCTAGGCAGCAGCCATTTTGACGCGAAGGACACCAGGGTACTCACCGTCAGCGCACTGTCATGGACAGAATCCAACAAGGTTTCGGTGCAATGACGCAACTCATGGAATGCCGAACGAACGCCTGGAAAATAGGCGCGACCTTCATCGGTTAATGCGAGGCCGTCCTTGAGCCGCAGGAACAGGCGCACGCCCAGTTCGTCCTCCAGCCGCCGGATCTGATGACTGATCGCTGTCTGGGTGACATTCAACTCGAGGGCAGCCTGGGTGAAGCTCATGTGGCGCGCGGCTGATTCGAACGCCTTCAGGCCGTTGAGTGAGGGGATTTTTACGGCCATGGAGGTCAACGTTGCTCATGAGATTTTGTCATACGCTAGCACTCGAAATGTCCTTTGAAAATCTTCCGGTTGGCGCCGATCCTCAGCGGCACTCAACGCCATCAGGAAAATCCCATGAAATTGTATTTCGCACCCATGACCTGTTCATTGTCCCCGCACATCGTGCTGCGGGAGCTGGACATTGCCTTCGAGCTGATCCGCGTCGACAACAAGACCAAGCGAACCGTCGGCGGGCAGGACTTTCTTGCCATCAATCCCAAGGGCTACGTCGCGGCGCTGATGCTGGATAACGGTGAAGTGCTGACCGAAGGTCCCGCCATCGTCCAGTACCTGGCCGATCAGGTTCCGGGCAATCACTTGGCACCGGCCAATGGCACCTGGGAGCGGGTTCGGTTGCAGGAATGGCTGAACTTCATCAGCTCGGAAATCCATGGCGGCTGTGCCCCGCTGTTCAACGCCGAGATCCCGGAAACGACCAAGGCCATCTTCAAGCAGAAGCTGTTCAAGCGGCTTGATTACCTGGCCGGCGCTCTCGAACAACACAGCTATTTGCAGGGGGATTTCGGCCTTGCCGACGCGTATTTGTTCACGGTGCTCAAATGGCTGCCGTTTTTCGCCATCGACATCGAGCATTGGCCGGCGCTGGCGTTGTATATGGCTCGGATCGAGACGCGCCCCAGCGTCAGGGCTGCGATCGAAGCCGAGGCGAACGCCGGCCAAGGCTGATCATTGGGCCACGAAAGGATAATGCTCGATACGACAAGGATGTTCGTTGCCGTCGCCTTTGCAGATGCCGTCCAGGTAGCGGTATTTGATCCGGATCGCCTGGCCTTTTACAGGCCATTTGCGGCGGGCAAGCGTGGCCTGGTAGTCAGCGGTTTCCGGGATGAAATTGATCACGGCGCCCTCTTTCGGACATTCCACGTCGGGCGAGGCCGGGCGGGTTTTCAGAACCTGGGCCCGGAGGCCAGGGTACGGCTGCTTCACCACCTCAGTGACCTGCAATTGCATGTCGCAAATCTGCCAGGTCGCCGCGTGCACCGGGGCGCATAGGGCGGCGAACGTCAGAATGAAGGGCATGGAGTGCGCAGGAAACAGGTTCATCTCAGTCCTTTTTGTCGATGGTGGCTTTGCATGGGCCATCCTCTCACACCAAGGTAAACAAGACTCTACCGACAAAAAAATGCCCCGCGACCGAATACGGTGCGGGGCAAAGGGAATTGGTTGGTTGCGGCCAACCAAAGGAGCACGGAGAAAAGCGTTTACGGGCCGGTCAGATGCATTCCTGGGCGGCGCGTTCAAAATTCGAAGGCAGGAGATTGGATGCCAGCAAATGGCGGTCATAGATGAACACTTTCCCTCCATCGCCGGCCTTGTAGGCTTCCAGCACGTTGTCCGCGGCGATCTTGCTCGGAACAACGATGCGGTAGCTGCGCTGGGTCTGCGAGACCATCGGGCTCAGCGCACTGCCTTGCAACTTCGGTACGACGCATTCAGCGTATTCGGCCGGTGTCTTGCTGGTCTGCAAGGTCAGGGTCGGATCGTTCGGCGCCGAGGCACATCCCGCCAGCAACAACGGCGACAAGGCAACGGCAAGGAAAAATAAAGGGCGCATGTTTCAAGTCCTGCAGTGTTGGGCTGCGTTTCGATGGGGCTGATTCTCCAATGATCGCCAGCAAAGCAGAACTTGCATTTCGTAATGGTCACTATTACTGATGGCAATAGTTGCGAGCCTTGAAAAACGGATGAGGCATTTTGATGAGAACATTTGATCTTATTCGCGGTGCAGTATTGCCCGACTTCCGGGAGCGGGTGGCTGAGTATCTGGCCCAGTACGAAAGCGTGCTGTTGGACAACGAGCTCAACCCACAACTCAAGCGGGACACGGCCAACCAACTGCGCGGTTATCTGCGCGGCTTGAATACCACGCGAGTGTTGGGCATGGCGGACTGGGAGGAGCTGGATCGGCGGATCATGAACACATGGCTGTCAGGCTGAATGGCCTGGCCTCAGGTGGAGGGAATCCGTCATTGGCCAATCGCCAGCAAACCACTTAATCTGCGCTCCCCCTAAAAAGCGCTCGGCCAGGATGCCTCTGACGGACCGCCACCGACGCAGCTGACTGACTTCACACTGATCAAGGACGTTCATGCTTTATCTATCCAAGTTATCGACCGCCGCTCTGTTGACCGCCCTCTGCGCCTCGGCCCTCGTGGGCTGTGCGTCTCGATCCGATAAAACAGCCGAGCACAACAAACGCGTCGCTGCCGAACGCGACGCGCAGAATCAAGCCATGACGGTCCGTGTACTGGCCCAGCCCCTCGCGTTGGATAACACGTTACGAATAGGCCCCACCGCATTGCTATTGGTCAACGTACCCGCCGAAGGCACCCAACCAGCCACCCAGGCACGACTCCTTACCAATTGCGAGACACTGAAATTAGCCATGGACTATCGCCAGGCTGAAGGCTGGTACGAGCCTTTCGTGCTGCCGGCAGACCCGAGGCAATCAGCACGAACCACGGCTCAGCAAATGTGCCAGGCGGTCCAGGACGGCGGCTGGAGGCAGCTTCCTGGCAACGATGAGGACGTCCTGATGGTGGACTCAGGCAGCCTCGACCTGGACAACACTCGACGTTGGATATGGGCAGGCATCGATTTCGGTCGCCTGCGCCTGGAGGCCAACAAGGCCTACGACCGCCAATATGAGCGCGTCGAAATCGATTGCGCCACTCACCAGGCCAACACCCGCCAGGTCTATCGCCTGAACAGCACCCAAGGCTTGCTGCCGCCGCTGCAGCGGCTCGACAGCGCCTTGGACCCAGAGCAACGAAACCGCTTGACGGGCGCCGTTTGCGCCGAACCCACCAAGCTGGCAAAACTCGACCCGGTTGCTTCCCAGCGCAAGAAACTGCCGCCGGACATCCCTACGCCAGAAGTACCGGCAGCGTTGCTGGCCCAGGTCAGCGCATTGCCCCAGGGCCGCCCGACCGGCACCCTCAGCCATCTACAGCTGACGTACGACGCGACGTCGCCCCTCGTGCCTCGCGCCTTGGTGAAAAACGCCCCAATGGATCTTTACTTGCAGCCAGGCCCAGCTCGAGGCATTTGGCGCGAGCAAGCCATGGGCGCCTTGGGCCGCGAAAAGGTCATTGTTCGCTGGCGCGGCCTGATCGAGCTGGCCTCGACGAGCGGCCCTGAGCCAACGGGTTCGGCCGAACGAAGGAGCCGCCTCCTGAGCATCGGCCTGGAGGGGGATTGGCAAAACCTCAAGCCAGGTAGCGCCATCGGCTACAGCAAGAGCTTTGTGAGCAGTGAGGGCAAGCCTTTCGAGCAGACCTTTGAATGTTCTGTCGGTGAATCCTTTCCCGCCGCGCAGAAAGTTGCCTCATTGCAAGGGTCGGCGCTCAACGTGAACTGCAACGCGGACAATGGACTCAAAACCAGCAGTTCGTACCTCTACCTGGAGGCTTATGACCTGTTCGTGGAAACCGCCGATCGCTCCATGCTGCTTGTCCAAGAGAAGACCCTCAAAGCGGCGGATTGATGCCTCACACGAACGTCTCGATACAATGCTGTTCGCTCATCCATTTGTGCTCTGTTGGTACTCCCGAGGCGTACAGCCGAACTCCCGACGAAACACCGTGTGCAGGTACTGCGCCGACTTGAAGCCGCAACTGCGGGCGATGTCGGCAATCGCCGAGTCAGTGTTTTCCAAACCATTGGCCGCCGCAGCCAATTTGAAGCGCAAGATCTCATCGTGAACGCTGCAACCGCGCTCCTTGCGAAAATGCGCCTCCAGGGATGAACGCGACACGCCCACATACGCCGCCACCTGGGCTGTCTTGATGCCCTGGCAGGCGTATTGGCGGATGAACAACAGCGCCTGCATGACGTAAGGATTGCCCAACGGCTGGTGCAAGCTCGACGCCTGCACGTTGATCGCCTCCGGCGGGACCAGCACCTGCGTACCCGTGGACGGCATACCGTGCAGCATCTGGTGGAGGAGCCGCGCGGCGGTCCGGCCCATGGTTTCGGTGCCCTGCACCACTGAGCTCAGCGGAACCCGCGTCAGGCTGCGGGTCAGCGGGTCGTTATCAATGCCGATCAACGCCACCTCCTCCGGCACAGCGATGCCCGCGGTCAGGCAGGCTTGCAGAAGTTGCCGGGCCCGCGCGTCGCTGACGGCGATGATGCCGATGGGTTTGGGCAGGCTTTGCAGCCAGGCGATCTGCTGCTCGACTGCACTGTCCCAGAGCGGCGCGCTGGTGCCCATGCCGCGATAGACCTCGGCTTGCAGGCCATCGCGCTGCATCAACCGGCGAAAGGCTTTCTCCCGTTCCTGGGCCCAGCGATTGGCTTGGGATTCGGGCAGGCTGAAACAGGCGAACCGCGTCAATCCAGCTTCGATCAAATGGTCGTAGGCCAGCTTGATCAGCCCATGGTTATCGGTGGCGACATAAGGGATGCCCTTGGGATAGGCGCGCTCATCCTGGTACGAGCCGCCCACCGCCACCACCGGCATCTTGATACCGGCCAGCGCCTCGCCGATCAGCGGGTCGTCGAAGTCAGCAATGATCCCATCGCCCTGCCAGCGCTCGATCCCTTTCAATCGGCAGAGAAAGTCTTCCTCGAGGAACAAATCCCAGGACGCGCGGGTGCTGCTCAGGTAGTTGCCGATGCCGCTGATGATGCCGCGGTCGTAGATCTTGCTGCCGTTGAACAACAGGGCGATGCGGTGGACGGGCGGGACGATTTTCATGGTGTGGACCCTGGGCCGATGGACAGAGACTAGGCCCGCTGGCGGTGAATCTCAATACTCAAAATCGAACCACCTATTGGTGATTTTCATAATCAGCAGCCCCAAGGCCGGCGTTAGTATCGGGACACCGCCAAGAATAAAAAGGAATCCGTCCATGCCGTACTTTCCCGAAGTCCAGCCCATTCGCTTCGAGGGCCCAGGCAGCAACTCGCCGCTCGCCTTCCGACACTACGACGCCAACAAGTTGATCCTCGGCAAGCCCATGCGCGAACACCTGCGCATGGCCGTCTGCTACTGGCACACCTTCGTCTGGCCGGGGTCCGATGTGTTTGGCGCCGGCACGTTCAAGCGCCCGTGGCAGCATGCCGGCGATCCGATGGAAGTGGCGATCGGCAAGGCCGAGGCAGCGTTCGAGTTTTTCTCCAAACTGGGCATCGACTACTACTGCTTCCACGACACCGATGTCGCGCCGGAAGGCCAATCTCTGAAGGAGTACCGCAACCATTTCGCGCAGATGGTCGATCACCTTGAGCGCCACCAGGAAGAGACCGGGGTCAAATTGCTCTGGGGCACCGCCAACTGCTTCAGCAACCCGCGTTTCGCCGCCGGCGCCGCCAGCAACCCAGACCCGCAAGTCTTCGCCTGCGCCGCCGCCCAAGTGTTCAGTGCCATGAACGCCACCCAGCGTCTCAAGGGCTCGAACTATGTACTGTGGGGCGGTCGCGAAGGCTATGAAACCCTGCTCAATACCGACCTCAAACGGGAGCGGGAACAGCTGGGCCGCTTCATGCGCATGGTGGTCGAGCATAAGTACAAGATCGGCTTCAAGGGCGACCTGCTGATCGAGCCCAAGCCTCAGGAGCCGACCAAGCACCAGTACGATTACGACAGCGCAACGGTGTTCGGTTTCCTCCAGCAGTTCGGCCTGGAAAAAGAGATCAAGGTCAACATCGAGGCCAACCACGCAACCCTGGCCGGGCACAGTTTCCACCATGAAATCGCCACGGCGGTCTCCCTGGGGATCTTCGGCAGCATCGACGCCAACCGCGGCGATCCGCAGAACGGCTGGGACACCGACCAGTTCCCCAACAGCGTCGAGGAAATGACCCTGGCCACTTATGAAATCCTCAAGGCCGGGGGCTTTGGCAACGGCGGCTTCAACTTCGATTCCAAGGTGCGTCGCCAGAGCGTGGACGAGGTCGATCTGTTCCACGGTCATGTCGCGGCCATGGACGTGCTCGCCCTGTCCCTGGAGCGCGCCGCCGCCATGGTGCAAGACGATCAGCTGCAGCAATTCAAGGACCAGCGCTACGCCGGCTGGCAGCAGCCGTTCGGCAAGGCGCTGCTTGCTGGTGACTACAGCCTCGAATCCCTGGCCGAACACGCGTTCACCAACGACCTGAATCCGCAGGCGGTCAGCGGACGCCAGGAGATGCTCGAAAACGTCGTCAATCGGTTCATCTACGCCTGACAGCGGACGACTTTGCGGGCGCGGAATGGCTGTTACATTCGCGCGACAAATCTGTGCCCGCAACGCCGCGCAACGCTCTACAGTTCTACCGGCATCACGTTCATCGTCAGGCAGTGTCTTTCAAAAAACAATAAAAGGACGCACCACCATGAAAAGATTCAAACGTACCCTGCTCGCCGGCGCCCTCGCCCTGCTCTCGCTCCCGGCCATGGCCGACGCCACCAACCCCAAGATTGGTTTTTCCATCGATGACCTGCGCCTGGAACGTTGGTCCCGGGACCGGGATTATTTCGTCGCGGCGGCGGAAAAACTCGATGCAAAAGTCTTCGTGCAATCGGCGGACGCCAACGAGCAGAAACAGATCTCCCAGATCGAAAACCTCATTTCCCGTGGCGTCGACGTGATCGTCATCGTGCCGTTCAACGCCACCGTGCTGACCAACGCCGTCGCCGAAGCCAAGAAGGCCGGGATCAAGGTGGTCTCCTATGACCGGCTGATCCTCAACGCCGACATCGACGCCTACATCTCCTTCGATAACGAAAAAGTCGGCGAGATGCAGGCCGGCGGCGTCTTGAAGGCAGCGCCCAAGGGCAACTACTTCCTGCTGGGCGGCGCGCCGACGGACAACAACGCCAAGATCCTGCGCGAAGGCCAGATGAAGGTGCTGCAACCGGCCATCGACAAGGGCGACATCAAGATCGTCGGCCAGCAATGGGTGAAGGAATGGAACCCCACCGAAGCCCTGAGCATCGTGGAAAACGCCCTGACCCGGAACAACAACAAGATCGATGGCATCGTCGCCTCCAACGACGCCACCGCCGGCGGCGCCATCCAGGCCCTGGCCGCGCAGAAGCTGGCCGGCAAGGTGCCGATCTCGGGCCAGGACGCCGACCTGGCGGCGGTCAAGCGAGTGATCGACGGGACCCAGACCATGACCGTCTACAAGCCGCTGAAACTGATCGCCTCCGAAGCCGCCAAGCTCTCGGTACAGCTGGCGCGCAACGAAAAACCCACCTATAGCTCGCAGTACGACAACGGCACCAAGAAAGTCGACACCATCCTGCTCACGCCTACGGCGCTGACCAAGGACAACATCGACCTGCTGGAAAAGGACGGGTTCTACACCAAGGCGCAGATTGCCGGGCAGTGACCTGACCAGGCAATCAAGTGAAACACTGTGGGAGCGAGCTTGCTCGCGATGGCGGTGGTCCAGCTTGCATCAATGTTGGATGTACTGCCGCTATCGCGAGCAAGCTCGCTCCCACAGGTCCAGTGATGCCAGAGCCCTTTTTTACGAGCCCTCGCCATGTCCGAATACCTGTTGCAAATGAACGGCATCGTCAAGACCTTCGGCGGTGTCAAGGCCCTCAATGGCATCGACATCAAGGTCAGGCCGGGTGAGTGCGTCGGCCTGTGCGGCGAGAACGGTGCCGGCAAATCCACCTTGATGAAGGTCCTCTCGGCGGTCTACCCCTACGGCACCTGGGAGGGCGAGATCCTCTGGGATGGCCAGCCGCTGAAGGCGCAATCGATCAGCGATACCGAAGCCGCCGGCATCGTGATCATTCATCAGGAATTGACCCTGGTCCCCGACCTGTCCGTGGCCGAAAACATCTTCATGGGCCACGAGCTGACATTGCCCGGCGGACGCATGAACTATCCGGCGATGATCCACCGCGCCGAAGCCCTGATGCGCGACCTCAAGGTGCCGGACATGAACGTCTCGCTGCCGGTCTCGCAGTACGGCGGTGGCTACCAGCAATTGGTCGAGATCGCCAAGGCCTTGAACAAGCAGGCGCGCCTGCTGATCCTCGACGAGCCCTCCTCGGCCCTGACCCGCTCGGAAATCGACGTGCTGCTGGACATCATCCGCGACCTCAAGGCCAAGGGCGTGGCGTGTGTCTACATCTCCCACAAGCTCGATGAAGTGGCCGCCGTGTGCGACACCATTTCGGTGATCCGCGACGGCAAACACATCGCCACCACCGCCATGGCCGAGATGGACATTGCGAAGATCATCACCCAGATGGTCGGAAGGGAAATGAGCAACCTCTACCCCACCGAACCCCATGACATCGGCGAGGTTATTTTCGAGGCGCGCCACGTCACCTGCTACGACGTTGACAACCCCAGGCGCAAACGCGTCGATGACATTTCGTTCGTGCTCAAGCGCGGCGAAATCCTCGGCATCGCCGGGCTGGTCGGCGCCGGTCGCACTGAGCTGGTGTCGGCGCTGTTCGGCGCCTACCCCGGCCGTCATGAAAGCGAAGTCTGGCTCGACGGCCAGCGCATCGACAGCAGCACGCCGCTCAAGTCGATCCGCGCCGGCCTGTGCATGGTCCCTGAAGATCGCAAGCGCCAAGGCATCATCCCGGACCTGGGCGTCGGCCAGAACATCACCTTGGCGGTGCTCGAGAATTTCTCGAAGATGACCCGCATCGACGCCGAGGCCGAGCTGGGCAGCATCGACCGGGAAATCGCGCGCATGCACCTCAAGACCGCGAGCCCGTTCCTGCCGATCACCAGCCTATCCGGAGGCAACCAGCAAAAAGCCGTGTTGGCGAAGATGCTCCTGACCAAGCCCCGGGTGTTGATTCTCGACGAGCCCACCCGGGGCGTGGACGTCGGCGCCAAATATGAGATCTACAAACTGATGGGCGCGCTGGCCGCCGAAGGTGTATCGATCATCATGGTCTCCTCGGAGCTGGCCGAAGTGCTGGGGGTGTCCGACCGCGTGCTGGTGATCGGCGAGGGGCAACTGCGCGGCGACTTCATCAACCAGGAACTGACCCAGGAACAGGTGCTCGCCGCCGCGCTCAGCCATCCCGAAAGCAATAACAACAATGATCGGAAGTCCGCGTAGATGAATCAGGTCAAACAAGTCTTCACCCGCTACAAAATGCTCGCCCTGGTAATCGCCGTGGCGGTCATCTGGTTGTTCTTCAGTTGGCAGACCGACGGCGGATTCCTGACCCCGCGCAACCTTTCCAACCTGCTGCGGCAGATGTCCATCACTGGCATTCTTGCCTGCGGCATGGTGCTGGTGATCATCAGCGGCGAGATCGATTTGTCGGTAGGCTCGTTGCTCGGTTTGCTGGGGGGACTGGCGGCGATACTTGATGTGGTCTATCACATTCCGCTGCTGGCAAACCTGAGCCTGGTCGCCCTGTGCGGACTGATGATCGGGCTGGCCAACGGCTACATGACCGCCTACCTGCGCATCCCCTCTTTCATCGTCGGCCTGGGCGGCATGCTGGCGTTTCGCGGGATCCTGCTGGGCATCACCGGCGGCACCACCATCGCCCCGGTATCGCCGGAGCTGGTCTATGTCGGCCAGGGTTACCTGCCCCATGCGGTCGGCACGGGTCTGGGCATGGTGCTGTTCGCGCTGACGCTGTTCCTCACCTGGAAACAGCGCCGCAACCGCGCGCTCCATGGTCTGGCAGCCCATTCGCTGGTGCGTGATGTGGCGCGGGTGGTGCTGATCGGCGCGGTGCTGGCCGGGTTCGTCTATACGCTCAACAGCTACGACGGGATTCCGGTTCCGGTGCTGCTCCTGCTGGTCCTGCTGGGGGTGTTCAGCTACGTCACCAGCCAGACCGTGTTCGGCCGGCGCGTCTACTCCGTGGGCAGCAACATGGAAGCCACGCGCCTGTCCGGCATCAACGTGCAGGCGGTGAAACTCTGGATCTTCGGCATCATGGGCGTGATGTGCGCCCTCGCCGGCATGGTCAATACCGCGCGCCTGGCCGCCGGCTCGCCTTCGGCCGGCAACATGGGCGAACTGGACGCCATCGCCGCCTGCTTCATCGGCGGCACATCCATGCGCGGAGGCTCGGGCACGGTCTACGGCGCGCTGCTGGGGGCGCTGGTCATCACGAGTCTGGACAACGGCATGTCCATGCTCGACGTCGACAGCTATTGGCAGATGATCGTCAAGGGCAGCATCCTGGTCCTGGCCGTATGGGTGGACGTCAGCACCCGGACTGCCCGACGCTGATTCAACCCGATCCGTGGCGGCCATGGAGGGGCCGCCCGGCCCTCACGATTGATCACAATTCGTGTGCAACGCCTTCACTCCAGGGCTCTTGATACGACGTGGGCGATAAATATGCTGTCCGCAGCCCCGCCAGGAAAAAAGAAGCGCCTGCATGAACAGCCCTCGAACGCTCTATCAAAAGCACATCGACAGCCATACCGTTTGCCCACTGGATGACCAGGGCCACGTGCTGTTGTACATCGATCGCCAGGTCGCCAACGAATACACCAGCCCACAAGCCTTCAGCGGCCTGCGCGAAAACGGCCGTAGCGTCTGGCGCCCGAGCGCGACGCTGGCGGTGGTCGACCACGTCAACCCGACGGCGCCCCAGCGCATCGCAGCCATGCCGGATGCCGGCGGTGCCCGGCAGGTGTCGTACTTTGCGCAAAACTGCCGCGACTTCGGCATCGAGCTGTTCGATGTGCTGGATAAACGCCAGGGCATCGAGCACGTCGTCGCCCCCGAGCAAGGCTTCATCCTGCCCGGCATGGTGGTGGCCGCGGGCGACAGCCATACCACCACCTACGGCGCGTTGGGGGCCTTCGGCTTCGGCATCGGCACGTCTGAAATAGAACACCTGCTGGCCACCCAGACACTGGTCTACAAGCGCCTGAAAACCTTGCGCGTCACGGTCAACGGGACCCTCGGGGCAGGCGTCACCGCCAAGGACATCATCATGGCGCTGATCGAAAGAATCGGCGCCTCGGGCGCCACCGGTTATGCGATCGAATTCACCGGACCGGCGATCGCCGCGCTGAGCGTCGAAGCCCGCATGACCATTTGCAACATGGCCGTCGAGGCCGGCGCCAGGGGTGCATTCATGGCGCCGGATGACAAGGTCTTTGACTACTTGAAGAGCAAACCCCGCGCCCCCCGGGGCGAGGTGTGGGAAAAGGCCGTGACCCAGTGGCGAACCCTGCACAGCGATGACGGCGCCGTCTTCGACCGGGAAGTGACGCTCGATGTCGATGCGTTGGAACCCATGGTCACCTGGGGCACCAGCCCTGACCAGGCTGCTGCCATCGGCAGTCGGGTACCTGACCCTTCGGCAGAAACCGACCTGATCCTGCGCCAAGGCCTGCAGCGCGCGCTGGACTACATGGGCCTGAAGCCAGGCATGCCGCTCGCCGAAGTGGTCATCAACCATGCCTTCATCGGCTCATGTACCAATGCGCGGATCGAAGACCTGCGCGATGCGGCCCGTGTCGTACAGGGCAAGCACGTCGCCGCCCATGTGCGGGCGATGATCGTGCCCGGCTCGACCCTGGTGCGCCAGCAAGCCGAAGAAGAAGGCCTGGCGGCGATATTCCGCGACGCCGGTTTCGAATGGCGCCAATCCGGCTGTTCGATGTGCCTGGCCATGAACGATGACGTGCTTTCCCCTGGAGATCGCTGCGCCTCCAGTACCAACCGCAACTTCGAAGGACGCCAGGGCGCAGGTGCCCGCACCCACTTGATGAGCCCGGCCATGGTGGCGGCCGCCGCAATTGCCGGTCACCTGACCGACGTTCGTTCACTGCTGCCGGAGGCCTGAAGCATGCAACCCTTCACTACCGTAATCGGAACCGCCGCCCCGCTGCTGGCCGCCAACATCGACACCGACGTGATCATGCCCAAGCAATTTCTCAAGGGCATCGACCGCAACGGGCTGGACCGGGGCCTGTTCTTTGACTTGAAGTGGCTGGAGGCTGGCGTTCCCAATCCCGAATTCGTACTCAACAAACCTGGCTGGCGCGGCGCTACGTTCCTGGTGGTGGGTGAAAACTTCGGCTGCGGCTCAAGCCGGGAACATGCTGTCTGGGGATTGAAGCAAACAGGCATCAGGGCGCTCATCGGCAGCAGTTTCGCCGGGATCTTCTATGACAATTGCCAACGCAACGGAGTGTTGCTGATTCAATTGCCCGAACCGCAGCTAAGGAAAATTGCGCAAACGGTCAGCCACGCCGAAACCGCCAGCCTGACCGTCGACCTGTCGGCGCAACAGATCAGATTGGCGGATGGCGAGGTGATTGCCTTCGAGATCGATGAGCTGCGCAAGCAATCCTTGCTGCTGGGGCTGGACGCCATTGGCGCCACGCTTCAACGCGCCGAACAGATTCGTCGCTTCGAAGCCCGGCATCTGGCGCAGAACCCTTGGCTCTAGAGCGTTTCGCCTGGGTCATGGGCCGATCAGTTCAAGCTATCGCGCCGCCCCTTCTTCTGCGCATACATCGCCGCGTCCGCATCGGCCAGCAGGCTATCGATCGAACCATGTCGCTCAGGGTCGTACTCGATCTGGCCGACGCTGAAGTGGATGTCGTAACCGCGTTGCAACGTCGCGTTGCGCTCCTCCAGGATCTCCCTGAGACGCGCCATGATCGCGGCGGTCTCGACATGAGACGCACCAGTGAGCAACGCGACGAATTCATCGCCCCCCAGGCGGCCGATCACGTCGCTTTCCCGAAAGGCAATGCGCAGCACGTCGGCAAAGGTTTTCAAGGCACTGTCGCCTTCGGCATGGCCAAAACGGTCGTTGATCGGCTTGAAATCGTTGAGGTCGAAAAACAGCAGCGTGGCCGGTCGCGAAAGCCGGCCGCAGACGCGCAACGCATGCTGCGCCAACGTCCTGAAGCCTCGCCGATTGGATAACAGGGTCAGTTCATCCATGCTCGCCATCTGCACGGCGACCAGCTCCTGCTCGGCCATGCTCGCCAGGTCGCGCAGCAGGTCGCGCTCTTCGTCATTGAGCTTGCGTGGCTTGGTGTCCAGCAGGCACAAGGTGCCCATCTTGCTGCCATCTTCCAGTCCCAGGGGATGACCCGCGTAGAAGCGGATGCCGGGCTGTTCGGTCACCAGCGGATTGTCGTGGAATCGCTCGTCCTGTTCCGCGTCGCAAACCTCCAGGATCTCGTCCTGCAGGATCGCGTGCCCACAGAAGGACACCTCGCGGGGCGTTTCGCTGGCATCCAGGCCGGCACTGGACTTGAACCACTGCCGATTGGCATCCACCAGCGACACCAGGGCGATGGGCACGTTGAACAGACGCCGGGCGAGGCGGGTCAGGCGGTCGAATCGCTCCTCGGGTTCGGTATCCAGCAGCTTGAGCGACTGCAGCTGCTTGAGGCGGACGGCTTCGTTCTCAGGTTCTCCTGGCGCGAGCATCGGTAACTCCATTGGCGAGCGTCCTTGCAGTCTAGTCCAGACCCGCGCCGAACTCGAACGGGCATTTTGCAGCGCACGCGAATACACTCAGCACAGCCCACATAACAGGACCTTGACCGATGAAGCCCGCCAACCACGACGCTGCCCCACGCTTCTGGCGCGACGCGGCGCTGCCTTTCATCGAGGCCCGCGCCATCGCCGACGGTCGCAAGGTCTGCTACTCGCTCCACTCCCATGACCATTTTTCCATCGGTGCGATCACGGCCGGGCGCAGTACCTATCTGCACGAGCAGTCGAACTTCCACGTCGAGGGCGGCACGGTGGTACTGATGAACCCTGGCGACGTCCACGCCTGCAATCCGATCGACAATCAGCCCTGGTCGTATGTGATGCTGTATGTCGACACCCATTGGTTGAGGGATCTGCAACGCCGGATCGGCGTTGATCCGTCCCTGGATTTCCAGGCGTTCGACACTACCCACAGCCGCGATACCGCGCTTTTCTCGGGCCTGTGTGAGCTCTACGACGTGTTGGTGGATGAACGGATCGATGCCGGCGCCAAGCGAGATGCCACCGAGGCGTTCTTCACCGACCTTCAGCATCGGCTCAATCCGGCTGGGCGTCCGGACCGGGGCAGCCACCCGGCCCTGATGCGCGCCGCGCAGTTCATCCATGATCATTGCACCGAAGCCCTCAAGCTCGAAGACATCTGCGCCTTCGCGCAGCTTTCGCCGTCCTACTTGAGCCGGGCCTTCAAGCGGCACTACGGCATGACGCCCCATGCCTTCCTGATCAATCGTCGAATCCAGTTCGCAAGACGCCAATTGCGCGAGGGCAAGTTGATTGCCGATGTGGCGCTGGAAAGCGGGTTTGCCGACCAGGCGCATTTTCAGCGGGCCTTCAAGCAACACCTGGCGGCGACGCCGGGCCAATATCGCGGCTGATGCTGCGTTGGCTTACGGCAACAACAAATACACCGCGCTCGCCACCAGCAACGCCGCCATGGCCCGATTGAACAGGCGCATGGTCGCCGGGTTCCCCAACCAGATACGCAGGTAGCTCCCAGCGTAGGCCCAGCAGCCCACCGACAGGTAACAGATCACCAGGTAGATCGCCGCGAACTGCCACACCAGCCACGTCTCGCCATCGGCCACGAAAGCGCCCATCCCTGCCACGCAAGCCAGCCAGGCCTTGGGGTTGAGCCATTGCATCAGCGCGCCATAGAACATCGACGGCGCGCGCCCCTCGTCCCGGTCCCCCAGCTCGCCGTCATCCATTGCCAGTTTCCAGGCCATGAACAACAGGAACGCCACGCCCGCCAGTTGCACCACACGGGTCAGCCCCGGCCAGCGCTGCAAGACCTCGTGCAACCCCAACCCCATCAAGACCAGCAGCAGGACAAAGCCCAGGGTGGCGCCGGCGACATGGCGCAAGGTGGCGCGAAACCCGTAGCGGGCACCGGAGCTGAGGGCAACGATGTTGACCGGCCCAGGGGTAATGGAAGCCACCAGCGCGAAGGTAGCCATGGAAAAAATCAAGCTCATCACATATCTTCTTCGTTCCAGGAAAGAGGGCCCAAGGTAAACGGGCCGCTCCCTCGGGTATTGAAGAAAACTGCCTTTGTCGGCGACCCCTTCCGCTTCATTTTTTTACGCAAATTTTACGCGGTGAGCGATTCACCAAATCGATACTGTGCAGCTCTTTGAAACAGGCGTCATCCATGTCCACAGCGGTTCTGCGTCTCATCGGTTTCATTCTCGGGATTTTCCTGATAACCCTCGCGGTCAGCATGGCGATTCCGCTGTTCACGCTGATGTTCTACGAGCGCAACGATGACTTGTCGGCGTTTCTCTGGTCGAGCCTGATCACATTTGTCTGTGGTATTGCGCTGGTCGCCCGTGGCAAGCCGGCACATGTCCAGATGCGCCCCCGGGAGATGTACCTGCTCACCACCGCCAGTTGGGTATTTGTCTGCGCCTTCGCCGCCCTGCCGATGGTGTTCATCCAGCACATCAGCTACACCGATGCGTTCTTCGAAACCATGTCGGGGATTACCACTACCGGCTCGACCATCCTGACCGGGCTGGATACGGCATCGCCCGGCCTGTTGATCTGGCGCTCGATGTTGCAATGGCTCGGCGGAATCGGCTTTATCGGCATGGCCGTGGCGATCCTGCCACTGCTTCGAGTCGGCGGCATGCGGCTGTTCCAGACCGAATCATCGGACTGGTCGGAGAAAGTCACGCCACGCTCCCACGTCGCGGCCAACTACATCCTGTGGATCTACGTCGGTTTGACCGCCCTCGCGACCTTGGCACTGTGGCTGGCCGGCATGACGCCCTTCGAAGCGATCAACCATGCGATGTCGATGATCTCCACCGGCGGCTTCTCGACCTCCGATTCCTCCCTGGCGCACTGGACCCAACCGGCGGTCCATTGGGTGTCGGTAGTCATCATGATGGCAGGCGCGTTGCCGTTCACGCTCTATGTCGCAACGCTGCGGGGGCGCAGGCGAGCCCTGTTAAAAGACCAGCAAGTAAGGGGCTTCGTCGGATTCCTGGTGGTCACATGGCTGGTGGTGGGAACCTGGCTGAGCCTGAACAGCGACCACGCATGGTTGGATGCGGTCCGTATCGTGGCGGTCAACGTTACCTCTGTCGTCACGACTACTGGCGTGGCGCTGGGTGACTACACGCTGTGGGGCAGTTTTGCCCTGCTGCTGTTCTTCTACCTGACGTTCGTCGGCGGCTGTTCGGGGTCCACGTCCGGGGGGCTGAAGATTTTTCGCTTTCAAGTCGCCAAGGTCCTGCTGATGGGCAGCTTGAAGCAATTGATCCACCCGCGGGCGGTGATCCAGAAGAAATACAACAACCATCCCATCGACGAGGAAATCGTTCGCTCGCTGCTGACGTTTTCGTTCTTTTTCACCATCACGATTGGCGCCATCGCCCTGGGCCTCGCGCTGATCGGCCTGGATTGGACGACCGCCCTGACTGGCGCGGCCACCGCGGTCTGCAACGTGGGACCGGGCATGGGCAATATCATCGGCCCGGCCGGCAACTTCGCAACCCTGCCGGATGCGGCAAAATGGCTGCTGACCATCGGCATGCTGCTGGGACGCCTGGAAATCCTGACGGTGCTGGTGCTGTTCACGCCGGTGTTCTGGAAATACTGACCCTTCGCCACGGCCGTCCGGCAGGCGAAAAAAAGCCGCGATGCCTACACAGGCATCGCGGCTTTGTTCAGGCGATCAGCGATCGTTCTTGATCGACGAGCTGGTCGCGTTGGTCAGGCCCTTGGTGTTGTGGGTGCCTGGCGTGGCAGTGGAAATTGCCGACGCCTTGGTCAGGCCGCGCGTATCACGGTCCTTGGCAATGGCCGAGGTCACCGAAGACTTGCTGGCGCGATCGGTGCGGGTAGTGCCGGTGTGCTTGCCGCTCACGCCATGATCCCGGGTGCGGGTACGAGTGCCGGAGTGGTCGCTGGCCAATCCCTTGCCAAGGCCGCGGGCGTCGCCCGACTTGTCATGACCCTGGCCACCACCAATGCCAGCACCGTGGCCGCCGCCATTGCCACCACCGTTTCCACCACCGTGACCGCCGCCACCGCCGTTGCCGCCACCACCGCCTCCACCACCGCCTCCACCACCGCCATTGCCTGCGGCATAGCTCGAACCGATAGGCGACAGGTCGGCAGGCAACAGCGCCGAAGCACCAAGCGCCAGGGCACAGACAGCAACGGCGATGAGGGATTTCTTATGTTTGGACATGATGTCTCCGAAAGACAAAAACAGCGGGTGAACCTTTAAGACTCGGAGGTTCAATTTTTGTTCGGGATTGTCCGACCAAACGCCTGGAAAATTCACTGTCGATTTTTCGGTGGAGTCGTCCCGGGCTCGGTTCTATGCTCCATCCATGAACCTACAAGACTCGCTTCTACCGCCCCACGCCGAAATGGTCCGCGCCATGCTCGAACGAGACACCGCCTACGAGGGGGTCTTCTTCACTGCGGTCAAGACCACCGGCATTTTCTGCCGCCCCACTTGCACGGCGCGCAAGCCGAAGCCGGAGAACGTGGAGTTCTTCGCCCACGCCGATGAAGCCATGTCAGCCGGCTATCGAGCCTGCCTGCGCTGCAAGCCGCTGGACGCCGCAGCCATTGCGCCGGACTGGATCCAGGCGCTGCTCAAGGCCGTGGATGCCGAACCCGACCTGCGCTGGACAGACGCGCTGCTGCTTGAGCAAGGCATCGAACCGCTCAGGCTGCGCCGCTGGTTCAAGCAGCATTTCGGCATGACGTTCCATGCCTACCTGCGCACCCGACGCTTGGGCATCGCCTTGGGGGGAATCAAGGACGGCGCCTCGATCGACAACGCGGCATTCGATTCCGGCTATGAGTCCCTGAGCGGTTTTCGCGATGCGTTCGTGAAGTCGTTTCATATCACGCCCGGCCGCGCCGGCCTCAGCGAACCGCTGTTGTTCACCCGCCTGACCACCCCGCTGGGACCGATGCTGGCCATGGCCGAGCGTCGTGGCCTGGTGCTGCTGGAGTTTCTCGACCGCCCGGCCTTGACCAAGGAGCTGGAAGAACTGCAGCAACGCTACGACTACACCGTAGCCCCGGGGCACAACGCTCATTTGCAACAGATAGAAAGCGAACTGGCGGACTATTTCGCCGGCAAACTCACGACCTTCAATGTACCTGTGCACATGCCCGGCAGCGCCTTCGCGATCCGGGTCTGGGACGAATTGCAAAAGATTCCCTATGGCGAAACCCGCAGCTACGGCGCCGTTGCTTGCGCGCTCGGCAGCCCCGGCGCCAGCCGCGCAGTGGGCTTGGCCAACGGGCAGAATCGCCTGGCCATTGTCGTTCCCTGTCATCGGGTGATTGGCGCGGATGGCGCGTTGACTGGCTATGGTGGCGGCCAGCCGCGCAAGGCGTTTCTGCTGCGGCTGGAAAAAGCCGCGGTGCAGGTTTCGTTACCCCTGGCGTTCTGACCTGCCCCTGACCGAGAGAAAGATGGACGCGCCTTACCACGAAGCGAGTATTTTCCTGGCCAACCTTGACGAAGACTGGCGACGCCACGTCGAATCCGTCGGCCCTTGCCTGCTGCAACCCAAGCCGACCCGCGAACCCTACGAGGCGCTGGTACGGGCGATCGCCTATCAACAGCTGCATGCCAAGGCCGGGGATGCCATTCTCGGGCGCCTCCTGGCGCTGTTTGCCCCCGCAGCCTTTCCCGACCCCACACAACTGTTGGCGGCTGACGGCGTGCTATTGCGCAACTGCGGATTTTCCGCCAGCAAGATCGCAACCCTCCAGGGCATCGCCCAGGCGACACTGGACGGCGTCGTGCCGGATTACGCCTCGGCACGGGCCATGGAGGATGAGGCACTGATCGAACGCCTGGTCAGCCTGCGCGGCGTGGGGCGCTGGACTGTCGAGATGCTGCTGATCTACAGCCTGGAACGGCCCGATATCCTGCCGGCGGATGATTTCGGGGTTCGCGAGGGATATCGACGGCTCAGGGGGTTGGACGCTCAGCCGAATCGCCGACAGATGATCGCTATCGGCCAGGCCTGGAGCCCTTATCGCACAGTGGCGGCTTGGTATTTGTGGCGGGTGCCCAAGTAATTGAGAACATTCGAGCCCTCGATATTGTCCAGATTATTCAATTCCCCGATGGAGGTTCCCCCATGCACCTCGAAGGATCCTGCCACTGCGGCGCCGTTTCGTTCAGCCTGGACAGCAGTCACCCCTACCCTTACCAGCGCTGCTATTGCTCGATCTGTCGCAAGACCCAGGGCGGCGGTGGTTTTGCGATCAACCTGGGGGGTGATGCGAAAAGCCTGAAGGTACAAGGCCGCAAGCACATCACGGTCTACCATGCGCGACTCAAGAACGAGGGCGATAAACGGTCACACCCCAGCAGCGCCGAACGGCACTTCTGCTCGTTGTGCGGTTCAGGCCTGTGGCTGTTCAGCCCCGAGTGGCCGGAGCTGATTCACCCATTTGCCTCAGCCATCGACACGCCACTGCCGGTACCGCCGGAGCGCACCCACTTGATGCTGGGCTCCAAGGCGCCGTGGGTGGAGGTCGAGGCGCATCCGGGCGACCAGCAATTCGAGGTGTATCCCGAAGAGTCGATTGCCCAGTGGCATGAGCGACTGGGTTTGACCCGCTAGGCCGGCACGCCACTGTGAAACCGGAATTCCACATCCGGCGACTCGATCAGCTCGCGCTCGGCTTCCCGAACCTTGTCGATCACCTGAGCGATGTCCTTGGCGTCGCCGTACTGATAGGCGAGCTTCAAGTAACCTTGGAAATGCCGGGCCTCGCTTTTCAGCAGGCCGAAGTAGAACTTGCCGAGTTCCTCGTCCAGATGCGGCACCAACGCCTCGAAACGCTCGCAGCTGCGGGCCTCGATGAAAGCGCCGACCACTAGAGTGTCCACCAGTTTTACCGGCTCGTGGCTGCGCACCACCTTGCGCAGGCCCGATGCGTAGCGCCCGGCGGAAAGCTGGCGCAGGCCGACCTTGCGTTTTTTCATCAAGCGCATGACCTGCTCATGGTGCACCAGTTCTTCCCGGGCCAGGCGCGACATCATGTTGATCAGATCAACGTGGGAATGGTACTTGGCGATCAGGCTCAGGGCAGTGCTGGCGGCCTTGAACTCGCAGTTCTTGTGGTCGATCAGCAGGGTGTCCTGATCGGCCAGCGCAGCCTGGACCCAGGCATCAGGAGTGCGGCAACCGAGGAACTCGTGGATTTCGGGAAGGATCATGGGGCTCACGGGAAAAGGTAGTCGAGCAAAGGGCGCCGATTATACCGGCCTGCCTCCAGACCACCAGTCACCACCGTTGATATGCATCAAGTCGACGAGCCTTCCACAACAACTATAGTTGATCAACGCCACGCCCCTTTATTGCTGGAGACGCCGATCATGCAAGCCATTCGCAGCATCCTGGTGGTCATCGAACCTGAACATTCGGAAAGCCTCGCGCTCAAGCGGGCCAAACTGATCGCTGGCGTGACCCAGGCTCACCTGCACCTGCTGGTGTGCGACAAACACCACGATCATGCAGGCCTGCTCACCGTACTCAAGAGCGCATTGCTGGCCGACGGCTACAGCGTCACCACCGAGCAGGCCTGGAACGAAAGCCTCTACGAAACCATTATCGACGTGCAGCAAGCCGAAGGTTGTGGCCTGGTCATCAAGCAGCATTTCCCCGACAGCCCGTTGAAGAAAGCCCTGCTGACGCCGGCGGACTGGAAGCTGCTGCGCCACTGTCCCACACCCGTGCTGCTGGTCAAGACCAGCGGGTCCTGGAAAGACAGGGTCATCCTGGCGGCGGTCGACGTCGGCAACGCCGATGGCGAGCATCGCCACCTGCACTCGACCATCATCGACCATGGTTATGACATCGCCTTCCTGGCCAAGGCGCACCTGCATGTCATCAGCGCTCATCCGTCACCGATGCTCTCGTCGGCTGATCCGACCTTCCAGCTCAAGGAAACCATCGAAGCCCGTTATCGCGAACAATGCCGGGCGTTCCAGGCTGAATTCGACATTGACGACGAACACTTGCACATCCAGGAAGGCCCGGCGGACGTGTTGATTCCCTACATGGCCCACAAGCTCCAGGCAGCCGTCACTGTTATCGGCACCGTGGCGCGCTCCGGATTGTCAGGTGTGTTGATCGGCAACACCGCCGAAGCCGTGCTCGATACGCTGGAAAGCGACGTGCTGGTGCTCAAGCCGCAGGAGGTCGAGGATCACCTGGTGGAGTTGGCAGTGAAGGAATAAACAAAGCTGTGGCGAGGGGATTTATCCCCGTTGGGGCGCGAAGCGCCCCTGAAACTGACACCGCGGTCCCTCAGGGAGGATGGTCTTCGCAGCTATTGGGGCTGCTGCGCAGCCCAGCGGGGATAAATCCCCTCGCCACACAAGCCCTCACCTTCAGCCGCCGATCGCATCCTTCAGGAACCCCGGCGCGATGTAGCGTTGGTAATGCGCTTCGGACAGGAGGAAAAATTCCCGATCAATGGCATCGCGCAGGTCCGGCAGCTCCCAATCGCGAAATTCCGGCAAGAGCACCATGCCGTAGGCTTCCAGGTTGTTGATCACCCGCGCGCCGCGGGCGATCAGCTGGTAGGCCCAGCAATATTCCGATTGGTGAGGCACGAAGCGGATCTTGCGCGCTTCCAGTTGCTGGCGCAGCAGCGCCGCATCAAAAACTTCCAGCTTCGCCACCATCACCTGCACCAGCAGTTGCTCGAGCCGCATCCACACCGCGCGTTTTTCGTCCTCGTTGTAACCGTTCCAGTGAATCACTTCATGGTGGAACCGCTTGCAGCCACGGCACACCAGGTCACCGTAGACAGTGGAACAGAGGCCGACGCAGGGCGTCTTGATGAGCTGGTTGGGCATAAGGCAACGCACACGCAAAAACAGGACAGGCGGGCATGTTAGCCCTTTGTCTAAGATTGATCACCCCTCAAACCTGGAAGCCCAACTTACCTTTAATTTTTTTTTCCCGTAGAATCAGCCAGCCTTTTAAGGCGCCAATGTCCGTTAGAAGCTGTTTTCAAAGCGTCACGAGCACAGTCGTTCCTTCAGAGCGGTGTTGGCGAAGGGTCTTTCCAGCGGGGAAAGCCCAACGCCAACCCTCATCAGCTCCCGTTCTGCAGGCGTAAAACTTTGAAAGCAGCTTCTGTGAGGAACTCCGGCCACTCTGGCGTGGAGGCCCAAAAAGCCCCCTGACGCGCATGAGTGCCGTGAGTTTCTGGATGAGCGTCCCGGACACCCATTTGGGACCACTGATGAGGGTAATAACTGTGCTTGAAGCCTACCGCAAACATATCGAAGAGCGCGCAGCCCTGGGTATCGTTCCCCAGCCGCTTAACGCCGAACAAACTGCAGGCCTGATCGAGCTGCTGAAAAATCCTCCGGCTGGCGAAGAAGCTTTCCTCGTTGACCTGATCACCAATCGCGTTCCGCCTGGAGTCGACGAAGCCGCCTACGTCAAGGCCGGTTTCCTGTCCGCCCTGGCCAAGGGCCAGGCCCAATCCCCTCTGCTGGACAAGAAGCGCGCCGTCGAATTGCTCGGCACCATGCAGGGCGGCTACAACATCGTGACCCTGGTCGAGCTGCTGGACGACGCGGAGCTGGCACCCGTCGCCGCCGAAGAACTCAAGCACACCCTGCTGATGTTCGATGCCTTCCACGACGTGGCAGAAAAAGCCAAGAACGGTAACGTTCACGCCAAGGCCGTGCTGCAATCCTGGGCTGACGGCGAGTGGTTCAAGAAGCGCCCGGTGCTGGCCGACAAGATCAGCCTGCGCGTGTTCAAGGTCACCGGCGAAACCAACACCGACGACCTGTCCCCTGCCCCGGACGCCTGGTCCCGCCCGGACATCCCGCTGCACGCCCTGGCCATGCTGAAAATGGCCCGTGACGGCATCGTTCCGGACGAGCAAGGCAAGACCGGCCCGATGAAGCAGATCGAAGAAATGCGCGGCCAGGGCTTCCCGATCGCCTACGTCGGTGACGTGGTCGGTACCGGTTCCTCGCGTAAATCGGCCACCAACTCGGTGCTGTGGTTCTTCGGCGACGACATCCCGTACGTGCCGAACAAGCGCGCTGGCGGTTTCTGCTTCGGCAGCAAGATCGCCCCGATCTTCTACAACACCATGGAAGATGCCGGCGCACTGCCTATCGAGTTCGACGTGTCGAACATGAACATGGGCGACGTGATCGACCTGTACCCGCACGCCGGCAAAGTCTGCAAGCACGGTACCGACGAAGTCATCACCACCTTCGAAATGAAGACCCCGGTGCTGTTGGACGAAGTCCGCGCTGGCGGCCGTATTCCGCTGATCATCGGCCGTGGCCTGACCGAGAAGGCTCGCGCCGAACTGGGCCTGCCACCGTTCGACCTGTTCAAGAAGCCTGAAGCGCCAGCCGAAAGCACCAAGGGTTTCACCCTGGCGCAGAAGATGGTTGGCAAGGCTTGCGGCCTGGCAGAAGGCCAAGGCGTGCGCCCTGGCACCTACTGCGAACCGAAAATGACCACCGTGGGCTCCCAGGACACCACCGGTCCAATGACCCGTGACGAACTGAAAGACCTGGCGTGCCTGGGCTTCTCGGCTGACCTGGTGATGCAGTCCTTCTGCCACACCGCGGCCTATCCAAAGCCGATCGACGTCACCACCCACCACACCCTGCCTGACTTCATCATGACCCGCGGCGGCGTTTCCTTGCGTCCGGGCGACGGCATCATCCACTCGTGGCTGAACCGCATGCTGCTGCCAGACACCGTGGGCACCGGCGGTGACTCCCACACCCGCTTCCCGATGGGCATCTCGTTCCCGGCCGGTTCCGGCCTGGTCGCGTTCGCCGCTGCCACCGGCGTCATGCCACTGGACATGCCGGAATCGATCCTGGTGCGTTTCAAAGGCAAGATGAAACCTGGCATCACCCTGCGTGACCTGGTTCATGCCATTCCATACTTCGCCATCCAGAACGGTCTGTTGACCGTCGAGAAGAAAGGCAAGAAAAACGCCTTCTCCGGCCGCATCCTGGAAATCGAAGGCCTGGAAGGCTTGACCCTGGAACAGGCTTTTGAACTGTCCGACGCCTCGGCCGAACGTTCGGCTGCCGGTTGCACCATCAAGTTGTCGAAAGAGTCGATCACCGAGTACCTGCAGTCCAACATCACCCTGCTGCGCTGGATGATCGGCGAAGGCTACGGCGACGCACGTACCCTGGAACGTCGCGCCCAAGCGATGGAAGCCTGGATCGCCAACCCGCAACTGATGGAAGCCGATGCCGACGCCGAATACGCCGAAGTCATCGAGATCGACCTGGCCGACATCAGCGAGCCTGTGCTCTGCGCGCCGAACGATCCGGACGACGCCCGTCTGCTGTCCAGCGTTGCTGGCGAGAAGATCGACGAAGTGTTCATCGGTTCGTGCATGACCAACATCGGTCACTTCCGCGCCGCCGGTAAACTGCTGGATCAGGTCAAAGGTCAGCTGCCAACCCGTCTGTGGCTGTCGCCGCCGACCAAGATGGACGCTCACCAACTGACCGAAGAAGGCTACTACGGCATCTACGGCAAGGCCGGAGCGCGGATGGAAATGCCAGGCTGCTCGCTGTGCATGGGTAACCAGGCACGCGTCGAGCCGAACTCCACCGTGGTCTCGACTTCGACCCGTAACTTCCCGAACCGTCTGGGCGACGGCGCGAATGTCTACCTGGCTTCGGCCGAACTGGCATCCGTAGCGTCGATCCTGGGTCGCCTGCCGACCGTCGAGGAGTACATGGAATACGCCGGCAAGATCGACAGCATGGCAGCGGACGTGTACCGCTACCTGAGCTTCGACCAGATCGCCGAGTTCCGTGAAGCGGCTGCGAACGCCAACATCCCGGTCGTCCAAGCCTAACGATTAAGACGCCCGACTAAAAACGCCGCCCTTCTTGCGAGGGGCGGCGTTTTTCTATTTCAGGGAATGCCTTTTTGTTGGGGACATATCCGTTTCTTCGGTAACGGCGGCTTAGGGTTCCGCTCTTACAGCGGGTCACTTTTGGAAAAGCGCCAAAAGTAACCAAAAGCGCTTTGCCCCACCACTTGGTGCCTCGCCTAGGCTCGGCATGCCCTCACTCCGGCATTGCTCCGTGGGCCCGCCGCGAAGGGCCATCCATGGCCCAGCGCGGCTATCCCGGCATCCATGCCGGGATGCCCACTGCGCAATGCCTGCGTTCGGCCAGCGTGGTTTAACGGGGCGTCCAGATCAAGATCAAGATCAAGATCCAAAGCAGAGCAAAAGCAAAAGCAAAAGCAAAAGCAAAAGCAAAAGCAAAAGCAACGGGACACATGCCGGCATCTATGTGGCTGAGCCACCGCTATCGCGAGCAGGCTCGCTCCCACAAAAAAACAGGTCACGCCAGGAAGGAATAGACCAGCGCTGTAATCGCCACCAAGCCCACCGCGACCACAAAGACATTCGAAGCCTGGCCGCGATAGCGGGCCATGGCCGGGACTTTGCGAATGGCGTACATCGGCATGAGGAACAGGATCGCCGCGATCACCGGGCCACCGAGGGTTTCGATCATGCCCAGAATGCTCGGGTTGAGGGTAGCAACGGCCCAGCACACCACCAGCATGAACGCCGCTGTCACGCGATCGAGAGTCTTGGGCGCCGGGCGGCGGCCGCTCTTGACGATCAGGCCCTTGAGGCCTTCGCTGGCGCCGATGTAATGCCCGAGGAACGACTTGGCGATCGCCACGAAAGCAATCAACGGCGCCGCAAAGGCAATGGTCGGGTTGCTGAAGTGGTTGGCCAGGTACGACAGGATCGACAGGTTCTGCGCCTTGGCCTCGGCCAGTTGCGCCGGGGTCAGGGTCAGCACGCAGCTGAACACGAAGAACAGCACCATCACCACCATCAATACATGGGCGCGCGACAGGATCTGTGCGCTGCGCTCTTCGGCGTTATGGCCATAGCGACGCTTCTGATCCACCGCGAATGCCGAGATGATCGGTGAGTGGTTGAACGAGAACACCATCACCGGGATTGCCAACCACAGGGTATGCAGCAGCGCCGAAGGTTCCGGCATCGTCGACGCGGTGGTCAGGATGCCGCCGTTCCAGTGGGGCACAAGGAACACCGCGAGGAACAGCAGCGCCACGATAAACGGATAAACCATCAGGCTCATGGCCTTGACGATCACCTGCTCGCCGCAGCGCACCACGGCCAGCAAACCGAGGATGAGCATCAGCGACAACACCGCCCGAGGCGGTGGCTGCACATGCAGTTGGTGTTCCAGGAAGCTACCCACCGTGTTGGTCAGCGCCACGCTGTAGATCAGCAGGATCGGGAAGATCGCAAAGAAGTACAAAAGCGTGATCAGCGCGCCGGCCTTGATGCCGAAATGCTCTTCCACCACCTCGGTGATGTCCGCCCCGTCGCGGCCGGACAATACAAAACGAGTCAGGCCCCGGTGGGCATAGAACGTCATGGGGAATGCCAACACCGCCAGGACCAGCAGCGGCCAGAAACCGCCAAGCCCCGCATTGATAGGCAAGAACAGAGTGCCGGCACCGATGGCGGTACCAAACAGGCCCAGCATCCACGTCGTGTCGTGGCGACTCCATTGACTGAGGGCGGCTGGGGCTATCGTTTCAAAGCGCTCTTCGACGCTGTTGGCCTGATCATTCATCCGGTCGGATCTCCGCTTTCCGGTCACATGCACCCGGCCAGGACGAGTCGGAAAACCCCGACAGGCAGCGCCCTGGCCGAAACAGGGGCGCGATTGTCCGGGATTAGCGAGCAGAAGCAAAGACTTAGCTGAGGAGTGGTTGTGCGGAGCAGATTTTTTGACTCGCTCCAACGACGACTGAACAGGATCCAAAAATGACCATAAAAAGCCCAGGCTACCTCTGCCTTCGACTCCTACAATCAGGTTGAATACTTGATGTTCGATAAAGCGCCCACAGGAGCCCAGCATGACCGCAACCGTTCTGGTACTGGTTGAAACCGTCAATGAATACCTGCCGATCCTGGAGCGCCAGGGCTATCACCTGGAATTGGCGCCCACGCCCGCCGAACGCAAGGCAGCGATCTTCGAACACGGCGACCGGTTCAGCGCGGTCCTGACCCGTGGCCCCTTGGGTTTGACCGCCGAAGAGATGACGGCCCTGCCCAACCTGAAGATTATCTGCGTGATCGGCGCCGGATATGAACAAGTGGACCTGCAGGCCGCACGCAACCGGGGCATCGTGGTGACCAACGGCGCAGGGGTCAACGCCTCGTCGGTGGCCGACCATGCCATGGCGTTGTTGCTGGCACTGGTGCGCGATGTGCCTCGATCCGATGCCGCCCTGCGCCGGGGCGAATGGCCGCGAAGCACGCGCCCTTCCCTCGCCGGCAAGCACTTGGGCGTGCTGGGACTTGGCGCCGTGGGCATGGCGATTGCCAAGCGCGCTGCCCTCGGCTTCGACATGAACGTCAGCTACCACAATCGCCGCGTGCGCACCGACGTACCCTACAGCTTCTGCGCCACGCCCACCGAACTGGCCCGAGTTTCAGATTTCTTGATCGTTGCGACGCCTGGCGGCCTGGATACCCGGCAACTGATCAACAAACAGACCCTCGACGCACTGGGCCCCAACGGATTTCTGGTCAACATCGCCCGCGGCAGCGTGGTCGCCACCACCGAGCTCATCTTCGCCCTTGAGCACCGGCGAATTGCCGGGGCTGCGCTGGATGTATTCGACCATGAACCCGAAGTACCCGACGCCCTCAAGCATTTGCCCAACGTCGTACTGACCCCCCACGTCGCCGGGCTGTCGCCGGAAGCGACACGCGCCATGGTGGAGTTGGTCGGAGAGAACCTGAACGCGTTCTTTTCCGGCAAGCCGGTGCTGACGCCGGTGGAACTACCCGACACGCAGCATTAAAGCACCCCGAGTAACGTCCACAGCCGTCGGGACTCGGCATCGGCACTGATCAATTCACCCAGCAACTCGCTCAGCGGCTTGTTGCCCCATTCCACACCGCGCCGGATCAGATAGGGCACGGGGCTGTGGGGTTCGGTGCGCGCCAGGTAACCGGCGATGACCAGCAGCTGTCGATAGGCCTCTTCACGATTGGCCGGCTCCTGGAAGAGCTGGGAAGGTGCCGCCGCCGGCTCGGACATCGGCGTCGCCGCCACCGGGGACGTTTGCGCGGGCACGACGGCGGGTTGCTGTGGATGCATCGCGATGAACTCCTCTACCAATGCCAACATGGCTTGCATCACGTCCTGCAAGGATTTGTAGCCCGGGGCCAGGTTGCCCAGGTACGCGTCGCTCCAGGCTTCGAGTCGTTGCAGATGCTGCAGGCTCAACATCAGGCTGCCCTGGCGATGCAACCAGAAAGACAGCGGTGTGCTGCGAATCAGTTCGCTGAGTTTCTTTTGCTCGTTGCGCGCCGCCTCCGCCGAGGCCTTGGCGTTCTTGCTGTCGTTGCCCTGCACTTGCTGGCGCTGCAGGCGTTGCCAATCGTCCAGGCTGAAACCGGCGAAAGTCGGATCGCGGCCATCCAGAAACGGCACCCGCGTCAGCAACACTTCGCTGTAGCGACGGGCCAGCCATTCCAGCGGAATCACCCGCCACGATTGATCGCCATCCTCGGCAAGGGGATGCAGGTGTTCCGGATAACGTTCGCACAGCCCCGCCACCAGCGCCAGGCTGCCCGGCAAGCCGTCCAATCCGGCCAAGTGCAGCCAGGCCTCCCCCAGCCAGGCGCTGATCATCAGATCCTTGCTGCGCTCAAGCAACAACGTGGTCGCGAGCCTTTCCAGGTCCGGCCAGAGCGCGCGCTTGATTGAAGACTGCCACACGCCGGTGGGCAGACTGGTGTCGTCCTCCCGGCGCAACTCGCGCAACTGGTCGTACTCCGTTTCGTAGCGCAGATCCTGGCCGCAAGGCGACTCGACGCTGATCGGCTCGAGCAATTGGCTGACCAATTCGGGTAACGGGGTTATCGGCAAACTCACAGGCCCTCCTCACGGGTGGCAATGGCAGGCCTCGACGCAGGCGCCAGGAAAGGCGAACGGGGCGCCTGCGTCGGCAGCGGCGGGATCGACAGCGGCAGCTTGGAACCCTGGCTCATCAACGACAGGCGCACGAACATCAAGGTCTGCTGCGCGGTGCGGGCCTGGGTCTGGGCGGTCACGGGCAGTTGCAGGGCCAGGGGAAAATCGGTGTAGTCGACGTTCGGCTGGCGCTGGGCCGACACCAGCGAACGCATCAGGCGCAACAACGACCATGGCCCCTGGTATTCCCAGCCGGCTTCGAGGTCGCGCACCACCAGGTTTGGTTGCAATGGATCGTTGGCCGGACGCTGGTAACCGTTGCGGGCCCAGCGCAAGGTCAGGCGCACGGGCTGGCCGACCCCCCAGCGCAGGTTCTGCTGGCCTTCACCGGGGTAGCTGATCTGCTGGTTACCCGCATCCAGACTCCAGGCGATGACCTGGTCGGCGCCACGCTCCTCATCGCGATCGGTACGCCAGCGCACGTCCATCTCCACGCCCAGCACACCGCTCTTGTCCCGCACGAACAGCGGCCCGAGCCATACGCCGGCCTGCTTCAAGCGATTTAGGAAATCCGCGGCCGCCAATCGCTCCGGCGTCTGGTTCAGTGTCAGCGCGGCCTGGGCCAGGGGCACGCGCGTCTCGATCAATTCCAACAGGTGCTGCACCCGTGCCGGGTCGGCATCGCTGGCCCGCAGGTCCTGGGAAAACGGAAAGCGTCCGGCAAGGTACTGATTGAAATAATTGGCCAGGTCATTCCAGGCCATCGCCGCCTGATTCTGTTGCAGGTACAGGCAACGTTGCAGAGCACTCTGCTGCAACGCGACGGTGCGCCGAGCCAGGTCACCGCGCCCGCCGGACAGGCTGGAGGTCTGCAAGATCTGCGCGCAGGACGCGGTGTCCATCGCATTGAAATCCCGACTTACCAATTGTTCCAACTGGGCAGCCGAGCTGGCCGGGTTCTGGTTCTTGTACTTGAGCAATTCGTCATTGAGGGCCATGAACCGCGCCACCTGGTCATGTTCCAGGGCGGACAGGTCGTCCTGCTGGACGATCAACCATTCCAGGGCGGGCATGCGCTGTTCGGCGATCTGCAGCATGGCGCTGAATTGCTGGTTCAGGTTCAGCTTCAGTTCCTGTGGATCGTTGGCGCCGTACAGCTGCAAGCCGAAGTTCTTCGAACCATCCCAACGCTCGATGTCGGCGCGCTGGCTGAACAACGGCTGGGCATCGATTTCGTCGAGGCCACTGTTGATCTGTGCCAACGCCCGGCGATTGAGCAAGCGCTGGAAACGTATCGCCAGGTCGCTGCGGTGCACATCCATGAAGGCTTTTTGCAGCGCAACCGCCTGGGTCGTTTGCACATTGAAGCCGGTGCCGGGCAGCGGCTGGTCATTTTCATCCAGGCTCAACCACATGGCCCGGGCCGCGGCGGTTTCGGCGGCCTGCATCAGCGCGTCGCGGTAATCCGGCGGAATCCGCGACAGCTCTTCGCTGGCGTAGCTCTTGTAGCTGGCGAAGTAATTCAGGGCGACGCTGAAATCATCACCGCCATCGCCCTGACCTATCGGATCAAGATTGCCAGTCGACGGATCCTTCTGCATCGCCAACGCCACGAAATCCCGTTTGAACAGCGCTTGTACCGCACCGTCCAGGGCCGTGACATGGTCCTGCAATATCAGCAAGCCGCTGCCCTGCTGCACCAGCAGATTGTCCCGGGAACCACTCTGGACGATCCACTGGTCGCGAAAGCTCTGCTGCAGCTTCGCCGCCTGGCTCTCCAGATCCTGTGTGATGTCCGGGCCGAGCAAAGTGCTGTGGCTGACCTTGTCCAGCATCTGGGTGTAGCCGGGCACCAGGTCCTGGCCCTTGCCCCGGCCCCAGGCGGAGTTGGTCAGGCTCACTAGCGTCTGCAAGTCATCGATCAGCGCCATCAGGTCTTCCAGCTCACTCAAGGAGTTGCCGCTGCCGGCCTCCAGCCGTTGCAGGTGCAACTTGAGATAACCGGCCTGCCGGACGAAGTTGTCCGCCAGGAAGTAATGGTCCAGCCAGCGTTGCATCAGGCCGGTGAAATTATCGGCGATGACCGGGCGCGCCGCATTCAGGTCCAGCCCTTGCAAATCGCTGTTGTGGGCGTCGAACAGGACCCGGTTGTAAAACCGTGGGCGACTCAAGGTGCCAGTGTTGAGGCCCAGGGACAACGCGGCGTTGCTCAACTGCACCAGTTCGTCCAGTGGCGCCTTGGGATCGTTCACCACTTGGCTGAACATCTGGTTGTGCTGCTCGAGGCGTGCCGCCATATCCACCAGCGCCTTGGCCTTCAGGTAGCTTTGCCACTGCGCGGGGTCGTCGTTCTCGACGTTGCCGCGCCGCTCGGTGTTGCGGATGGACTTGAGTTGCGCCAGGTCGGAATTGAGCAGGTCCCGCAACGGTAATATCCAGTGATGCCGGGCGGTCAGGCGCAAGCCATCCTCCAGCTGCGTGTCCACGGAGGAGAACCAGGATGTGGGGAAGACAACCGAGACAAAGCGCCAGCGCGGGGCTTTCTCCAAGACGTTCCAGTAGTTCTGCACGTTATGCCGGGTCGGCTCCAGTTGCGGCTGGTCCGGGTCAACGACGATGTGGTTCTTGTGGGCACTGAGCACCAACCGCGACAGTCCCTCGGCGTTTTCCACCGAATCGCGCCAGACCCAAACCATGCCGCCCAACCAGACCAGGCCCACCACCAACGCCACCGCGCCGGCCAGCCGATGCCCGCGTTGGCGCACGCGCAGCAAGCGAGGCACCGGCTGGGCAAGGCCGCGTTCGGCCATAAGACGTCGCGACCACAATTGCCGGGCGAATACCGTTTGCCGCTGGCCATTGTGATGGGCGGTCAAACTGTCGCCGCTGGTCGCCGGGGCCTGGCTGGCGGTGAAGTACACGCCGCGAAATCGCGGCGCTTCGCCTTGGGCGTTGCCCTGGAACACCGGCTCCAACAAGATCTGCAAGGCTCGTCGCAAGCCTTCGAAGCGTTCCGGCAGGCCATAGAGATCGGTGCTCAGCTGTCCCGACAGCGCGCCGATCTCGATGATCGACTGCGCCAGCGCGGCGTTGATCTCATCCAGCGCCTGGTCACTCCAGTGCGATTGCCACGCCGCATCAGACAAGTAAGGCGACGACCAACCCAGCATCGACTCTCGCGCCTTGGCAGGCAGCGCGCTGACCAGCTCCTGGAACCCGGGCAACTCTTCCATCCCGGTGATCACCACGTACACCGGCAGGCTGAGGCCAAACCGTTGCAGCAGGTCAATAAAAACCCGACGGACCTTGAGGCTCAGCTCAGTGGTTTGCTCGATGTCATCGAGCTTGCTGAACGGCACTGTCCAGATCACTCCGTCCAACGGCCGCTTGCTGCGCAGCCGCAACAGCAGGCCCAGCAGTCGCCACCAATTGCCCCGTTGCCGGTTCATGCCTTCATCGGGCAGGAACAACGCCTGGGGCACCACCAGTACGGCGCCCTCGGCATCGCAAAACCAACGCCCGAACCAGCCCGCCTTGTCCGTGGGTTGCAAACGCCATTGGCTGCACAACTGGGCACCGTCGGTTTCGTTGCCGAGCATCATCAGCCATGGCGTCTGATAGCGGTCGCGGGTGCCCTGCTCCTGCTCCATTTGGCGCACCGCCCCGTAGAAATTGCGAATCGCCGCCCCGCCCTGGGTTCGCAACCACCACACCGCTGCCGCGATCACCAGCATCACGACAATGGCGAGCAGCACCGAGGCGACGATGCTCAGGGTGTTCATGAATCCTGCTCCTGGACTGACGACTCGTTCAATTGCAACACCGGTTCGAGCTCCAGGCGGATGTCACGCCAGAAGACCTGCCCCAAGCCAGTCAGCAACAGCACCATCGCCACGATCGCCAACCCCAGGCGAAAGCCGTCCGGCAAGGATTGCTGCGCTGGCATACGCGCGGGCGTAGCCGCCGCAGACATCGCCAGGCGCTGGCTGACATCGACGTAATCGGGTTCGTGCTGCCAGGCAAAGGTGAACAACGCCACACGCCATTTTTCGTGTTGGACTTGGCCAGGCTCGCCGCGCAAGCGCCCTTGGAATCCGAGGATCAGGCATTGCAGGTAGACATTCGCCAGATCCCGAGTGCCGGGCATTTGCTCATCCAGCAGTTTCTTGATCGCGGCGGGCAAGCGCTCGCCGGCCTGACGGCTGGCGTACATGCGTGACTCGAGGGGATGCTGCTGCCACGCCAGTTGGCCGGGCCAAGCGCTGAACAGCAAGGTCTCGTCCACCAACGCCACGAAGGCGTAGACCAGCGCCTTGACCTGCTCGGAAGCGGCATCGCCGACGGTGGCGTAGGCCACCCGCCATAGGCGCTGGGCGCCGCGCCCGGAAAATTCCACGACCCGATTGATGACGATTGCCGGGTCGCTGTCCTTGGGCAGATCTTGCCACTCCTGGGACCATTTCAACCAGGCTTGACGAAACGCGCTGCTCAGCGGCGCCTCGTGCAGACTCCGGACCACCCCGCCACTTCCGTCAGGCATACGACTCCCCTTTTGCGATCAGGCACTTTCACTGGCTTGCGCCACGAACAACACCACCTGCCAAGGGCTGCTGGCCTGGGCCGAAGCCGGCGCCACGATGTGCAGCGGCAGTTGCCCATCGAACCATTGTCCACTGGCGGCCACCACGAACAGACGGGTGTCGTCACCGACGCTGTAGGCCACCTGTTCGTTGCGGCCCATGGCCTGGTGGGGCAAACCGCTCATGCGTTGGCGACTCAACAGCGCAATGTGGGGCGCCGACGCGATGATCGCCCCACGCAACCACTCGGCTGCTGCTTGCTCGCTGGCGCCGTTGGGCATGCGTAAACCGATCACCAGGCGTTGATTGGGCTGGTCGTCAGGCAATTGGATCGAGAAGACCTGCTCGTTGCGCTCGAACGCCAGGCTCCGGTAACCGGCGCGGACCAGTTCCAGGGTGTTTTCCAGCCAATCGAGCAGCGGCTCGTAGCCGCGCTGCAACTCCACAAAATCCAACGGCGCGAAAGCCGGGACGCCCGCCAGCGGATCCAGCGCCGACCAGCTCCCGGCCAGCCCGAGGAGCAAGCCGTAGAGCGCCTGGGGCGTCGCCACCCGGGTATTCAACATCCCTTCGACCTCCGGCAAGCGCGCCCACAGGGCCGTCAATTGCCGACGGATCTCCATGGCATCGTCCTGGTTGCCAGCCGCCTGGGCCTGACGCAAGCGACCGGCCAGGAACATGCACTTTTCCCTGGCCCTCGCGCACACCCCGGCCACCCGCCGACCAAGCGTCGACTCCGGCAGCAGGATCGGCGTTGGCGGCGTATACGGCACGCGCCAGAAACCGCCGCCCTCCTTGCGGATACGCAGCAATGGCAGGCAGATCGAGTCAGCCTTGCTCAGTTGCGTGCACAGCCTCGGGTTGGGGCGCCAGACCGTGATCGACTCGGGAAATTCACCGCTGGTAAGGTCTGGCAAAGCCTCGCCGACCACCGATTGCAAGCGCCCCTTGAGCGGCAGCAATTGCCCGGCACGCCACAGCGGGCTGACCGCCAGGTAGACGGTCACGGTAGCGTCTTCGGTCTTGTCGATCGCCTCGTTGACGTCCAGTTCCAAGGTTGGCCCGACACCGGCTTGCAGGTTGACCGGCAAGCCGTCCGGCAAGGTGCCTTGCAATTGCAGCAGGCGCACCTGGCCGGCACTCAGGGCCGACGGATCGACTTCCAACTGCCCGACGCCCCAGAACCAAGGGTTGCAAGCCCCGGCAAAATGCGCGGCGAGGGCCTCGGCCCGCAGCCCTTGCAACTGAAAATGCTGGGGCAGCAGTTGCATGCCCTCATGCCAGCACACCGCGTCAGGTAACAGGCTCATACGACTCCCTTCGACATCCCAAATCGCCGCGCGAGGCGGCCCGCGGTCACTCAAGGCTGCTTGTGCCGGTCGTCATTCACGAGGGTCATCTCGCGACTGTCGAACTTCAGCCAGGCCTCGTGCTGATCGTCCAGACGAAGCCGGTGGGCTCCCGGAGTGTTATAGCTGGCGAAGACCAAAAGTCCAGCGGCGCGCCGCCCCTCCAGCGGGAACGGTTGGCGGTCGATGAATTGCCCCGGGACCAGCTCCAGCCCCCACACCGACAGGAGTTGGCGATAGTCACGCTGGAACTGTTCGCGCCCGGCAAACCACTGGCTGGCGGTGATGCCCGACAGTTGCTTGAGCAGGTCCGGGTCGTTCACTGCGATGAAATCCACGGCGATCGGCGTGTCGTCGTTGGCCCGAGGCGCGACGTCCAGGGTCAGGCTGTCGAGGTCGACGCTGGGGGCGAACAACGAACAACCGGTGAGCGCCAGGCTGAAAAAAAATCCATGAAAAAACGCACGCAAAATGAATTTTCCTTTTCTCAGCGGTCAAAAATTGTTTTGCTTGCATTTTTATAGACCTGTTCTAGCGTCTTGGATAGTTCGACTCACACAGTCGAATGGACCAGGTTCGTCAAGGGAATGACAGGTTTTCTGCCGTCCACTTGCAACCTGCGGATCAGCAAGGGAATGCGATGAGCGGGACTCCCGATGCATTGCTTCCACACATGCATCGGAGTCGGCCGCCATGGCAGAAAGTACCCAGCACAAGCTCGACAGAGTCCGCCCTCCCCGCGTCCAGATCACCTACGACGTGGAAATCGGCAACGCTATCGAGAAAAAAGAATTGCCACTGGTCGTCGGCATTCTGGCCGACCTCTCGGGCAAGCCATTGGAGCCGCTGCCCAAGCTCAACGAGCGGCGCTTCACCGAGATCGATCGGGATAATTTCAACGAGGTGCTCGCCTCCATCTCCCCCCGCGCCACGCTCCAGGTGAACAACACCCTCAGCGGCGACGACAGCAAGCTCAACATCGAACTCAACTTCCGGCACATCGACGATTTCGACCCGGTCAAGGTGGTCGAGCAAGTCACGCCGCTGCGCCGCTTGTTCGAAGCGCGGCAGCGCCTGCGGGACCTGTTGACCAAGCTCGACGGCAACGACGACTTGGACAAGCTGCTGCGTGACGTGATCGCCAACACCGAAGGCCTGCAGGAGATCAAATCGGCCCGGCCCCAGGACGCGACGCCAGAGTTGCCGACCGTCGCCGCCAACGATGACCCTGCCCCGGCCGAACCACAGGCCTGATCGCGCGCCTCATTCAAGGGAGATAAAGCCATGCCTGCTTCATCCAGCGCTCAAACCAGCGAGAGCACGACCCAGACCCTGTCCCTGTTGGACAAGATCATCGCCGAAGGCCGCATGGCCCACGACGATAGCCAGCAAGACTACGCCCGCGACATGCTGGCCGAATTCGCCACGCAGGTTCTCGACGAAGGCATGGCCATCGACAAGGACACCGTGGCGATGATCAACGACCGTATCAGCCAGATCGACGAATTGATCAGCGCCCAGCTCAATGAAGTTTTGCACCATCCCGACCTGCAGAAACTCGAGGCCTCCTGGCGCGGCCTGCACCTGCTGGTGCAGAACACCGAAACCAGCACCCGGCTCAAATTACGCCTGCTCAACGTTACGCAGAAAGAACTGCAGAACGACCTGGAAAAAGCCGTCGAATTCGACCAGAGCGCCCTATTCAAGAAAATCTACGAGGAAGAATACGGCACCTTCGGCGGGCACCCGTTCAGCCTGCTGGTGGGCGACTACACCTTTGGCCGACATCCGCAGGACATCGGCCTGCTGGAAAAACTCTCGAACGTCGCTGCCGCCGCGCACGCGCCGTTCATTGCCGCCGCCAGCCCACGTTTGTTCGACATGACCAGCTTCACCGAACTGGCGATCCCCCGGGACCTGTCGAAAATCTTCGAAAGCCAGGAGCTGATCAAGTGGCGCGCCTTCCGTGAAAGCGAAGATTCGCGTTACGTGTCCCTGGTGCTGCCGCACTTCCTGCTGCGCCTGCCCTACGGCCCGGACACGTTGCCGGTGGAAGGCATCAACTACGTCGAAGACGTCAACGGCACCGACCACAGCAAATACTTGTGGGGCAACGCCGCCTGGACCCTGGCGCAACGCATCACCGAGGCCTTCGCCAAATACGGCTGGTGCGCGGCGATTCGCGGGGCCGAGGGCGGTGGCGCGGTCGAAGGCCTGCCGGCCCATACCTTCCGTACCAGCTCCGGGGACCTGTCGCTCAAATGCCCGACCGAGGTGGCGATCACCGACCGTCGCGAAAAAGAACTCAACGACCTGGGCTTCATCTCCCTGTGCCACAAGAAAAACAGCGACGTGGCGGTGTTCTTCGGTGGCCAGACCACCAACAAGGCCAAGGTCTACAACACCAACGAGGCCAATGCCAATGCACGGATCTCGGCGATGTTGCCGTATGTGCTGGCGGCTTCGCGCTTCGCCCATTACCTGAAGGTGATCATGCGCGACAAGGTCGGGAGTTTCATGACCCGTGACAACGTGCAGACCTACCTCAACAACTGGATCGCCGACTACGTGCTGATCAACGACAACGCGCCGCAGGAGATCAAGGCGCAGTACCCGTTGCGCGAAGCCCGGGTGGACGTGACTGAGGTGGCTGGCAAGCCCGGGGCCTATAAAGCCACGGTGTTTCTGCGGCCGCACTTCCAACTGGAGGAACTGACGGCCTCGATCCGCCTGGTGGCGACGCTGCCGCCGCCGGTAGCTGCCTGACCACGGCGTGGCTGTGTGGCTAAAGCACTTCTCGTGGCGAGGGAGCTTGCGCCCTCGCCACAAAAGCTCCATTGCCACAAAAGCTTTCTAGCCACAGCAAGCGCCTTGGCCACAGGTTAATTCATCGGTATTGGGCACTGCCTCATTCGTCTTCTTCAGGAGTTCCAAACAATGGACGCAATCATTCTCGACCTCGGCGGCGACATCAAGGGCGACAGCCTGCTGGAGGGTTTCACGGACAAGATCGAGGTCATGTCCTACAGCCACAACGTGGCCATGCAGGTCACCAACGACGTCAGCAACTCGGAGCGCACCTCCGGCCGCCCGCACATCGGCGAATTCACCCTGACCAAATTCATCGACAGCTCCACCCCGTCGCTCAACGAATACTGCTGCGCCGGCAAGCCAATCCCGCAAGCCATCGTCACCATCGGCCGCAACGCCGCCGAAGGCAGCGGCCAGATCATGCCGTTCATTGTCTACACCCTCACCAACGTCGTGCTGTCCAACGTCAGTGTCAGCGGCGGCACGGGTGGCAAACCGGTGGAAACCCTGTCGCTGAATTTCACCAAGATCAAATGGGAGCTCACCGCGCAGAAAGATGACGGCACCAAGGAAGGCACGGCGGGCACGACCTGGGACTTGGCCGCCAACAAAATGACCAAGTAAGGACGCCGCGCCATGGCTGGTTTCGGGCTGCGCCCGCCCCTGTTCGAACGTCTGGCCAGCCTGGCGGACGATACCGGGCGGGCATTCGATCGACAGGCGTTGCAGGATTCGGTGCATGCCGAACTGTCGCGCCTGTTCAATACCCGTCGCGGCCCACGGGCGCTGACCGAGCCACCAAGCATCCTCGACTACGGCATCGCCGACTGGACCGCGCTGCAACAGCAGCGCAGCGATGACCGGCGCCAGCTGACCCGGGAAATTCGCCAGGCCATTACCCACTTCGAACCGCGCCTGCACTTGGGCGAAGTCGAGGTCTGCCCGGTGCCCGGCCAGCCGCAACAACTGTGCATACGCCTGTTGGGCGAGCTGCGTGGCGACCCGCACCCGTGGCCCGTGGCGTTTGTGATCGAGCACGCCGGCGACGGCTTGGAGGTGCGCCATGAGCGACTCGATTGACCCGCAACTGTTGGATTATTACCAGCGCGAATTGACCTGGTTGCGCCATGCCGGAAGCCTGTTCGCCGAGCGTTACCCCAAGGTCGCCCGACGCCTGGAACTGTCTCCCGGTGAATGCCCCGACCCTCACGTCGAACGCCTCCTGGAAGGTTTCGCACTGTTGGCCGCACGCTTGCAGCGTCGGTTGGACGACGACTACGCCGAATTCAGTGATGCGCTGCTCGAACAGCTTTACCCGCTGGCCATGCGACCCTTGCCGTCTTGCGCCATCGTGCAGTTCGAGCCCGACCCAAGCAAAGGCAACTTGAACGAGGGCTATCCGCTGCCCCGCGACACGCCCTTGTTCGTCACCACGGACAAAGGCCAGAGCATTCATTTTCGCACCACCGCCGCCGTGCACCTGTGGCCACTGCAAGTCAGCGAAGCCTTGTTGCTGGGCAGTGACGAGGCCCAGGCGCTGACAGGGGTGGTCCAGGCGCGCTCGGCCTTGCGCCTGGAGCTGCGTTGCCTGGGGAAAAGCCAATGGTCGACCCTGGGCATCGACTCGCTGCGGATACACTTGGCGGCATCACCGATGATCAACGCCGGGCTGTACGATTTGCTTGGCGCACACGCCATCAAGGTCCTGGCCGGCGCGCCGGGTAGCGTGCCGGAACCGTTGGCGGGTTTGCCGCACATCGTCGGTTTCGCCAGTGACCAAGCCTTGCTTCCAGACGAAGACGGCGTGCATCCAGGCATGCGCCTGTTGGCGGAGTATTTCGCCTTTCCGGACAAATTCGGCTTTTTCGACCTGCCGCTGGCCGGCGCCAACAGCGACAGCGCTTCTTTATATCTCTACATCGTGTTCGATCGGGCGCCAACCAGCCGCCTGCCGCTCCAGGCCAGCGACATCGCCCTGGGCTGCGCTCCGGTGATCAACCTGTTTCCCCGAACTTCCGAGCCCCTGCGCCCGGACGGCACCCGCAGCGAATATCGGCTGGTGGCCGACAGTCATCGGGAAAACAGTGTGGAGATCCACAGCATCCGTGGCATCCGTGCCATGACTGGCCAGGGGGTGCGTAAAGTGCCGGCCTATTACGGCAGCCAACATGGCAGCGACGAGCCCTGTTATTGGCATGCGCGACGGGTCAGCGGCATGACCCCGAACCGACTGGGCACCGACCTGATGGTCAGCCTGGTGGATACCCGGTTCGACCCCTCGGCCGAATTCCAGAATTACAGCCTCACCGCCGAATTGCTCTGCACCAATCGCCATCTGGCCCAGAGCCTGCCGGCCGGCACGCCACTGGGTTTTGAGCGCCCGGGGCCGGTGGCCTGGGCCCGACTGCGCAATCCCCCCAGCCCGCAGAGCCTGCCACGCCTGGACGGGGAATCGCGCTGGCGGCTGGTGTCGCAATTGACCCTCAACCACCTGTCGCTGGTGGAAGGTCCCCGGGCGCTGGACGCGTTGCGTGAGATTCTCGAACTGCACAACCTGCGGGACGAGGCCAGCGCCCGTCGCCAGATCGCAGGCGTATCGGGATTGGGCTGCGAGCGCGTCATTGCCCATCTCGGCGAAGACGCCTGGCGCGGCTGGCGTAATGGTCTGGAGGTGCGCCTGCAACTGGATCCGCATCACTTCGTCGGCAGCAGTGCCGTGTTGTTGTCCGGCGTACTGGCGCAGTTCTTTTCCCTGTACGCCACCGCCAATCGCTTCGTGCGCACCGTGCTGGTCCAGTCCGACAAGGAGGTGAAGACATGGCAACCCCAAGCCGGCAAACCCCTGGCGCTCTGAACCTCAGCGAGCGACTGCGACGCGATCCGCAACGCTTCGAATGGCTCCAGGCCTTATTGCTGCTCGAACGCGAACATCCGCAGGCCGAGCCCCTGGGCAGCGGCACCGCACCGCACGCAGAGGCGTTGCGCCTACGCGGCCCCCTGACGCCACTGTTCGCTGCCAGTGAAATCGAAAGCCTGTGCCAGGAACCGGGGCTCCCGCCCACCCTGACCACACCGATCTTCGGTCTCGGAGGCCCGGACGGCCCGCTGCCCTACGCCTACCAGGAATGGCTGCAACAACGGGCGCGGGCGAAAGATCATGCCCCGGCGCAATTCCTCGACCTGTTCCAGCACCGCCTGCTCAGCCTGCTCTACAAGGTGATGCGCAAACACCGCATCGCCCTGGGGTTCACGGCCCCAGGCTCGTCCGCCGTACAGGCGCAAATGCGCGCGTTGACCGGACTGCTGCCCAAAGCCATGCAGGAACGCCAGGCCGCACCCGACTCAGCGGTGCTGGCCTGCACCGCGCTGTATGCCGATGGCCGGCGTTCCCTGGCCGGCTTTGCGGCGATTGTCCGTGAACAGTTCGGCTTGCCTGTCGAGCTGAACGCCTATGAAGGTGCCTGGCGTGAAATCCCGCCAGCCAGCCGCAGCCGCTTGCAACAGGGCGGACGCAATCTTCGCCTGGGCCGCAACGCAGTCGCCGGTACACGGGTCTGGGACGAACACGCTGGCGTGCGCCTGACGCTGGGGCCGCTAACCGCGACCCAGGCCAGCGGCTTGCTGCCTACTGGCGAAACCCATCCACTGCTCGCCAGCCTTTATGCGCTGTATTTCGGCCCTGACCTGGATTGCACCCTGGTGCTGCTGGTCCGTGGTGCCGGCCCGTTGCAACTGGGCCGCCAGGCAGCGCCACGGTTGAACTGGAACGGCGGCCTGCAACGCCAGCCGAGCCTGGCCGTGCAACGGATCGAAACCCGCCTTCGCCAGCCGGAGATCGCCTGAAATGGAACTGGCCAGCCTGATCGGACGCCTCAACCCGGACAACCGCCGAGCCTTGGAGCGGGCCGCGCAACGTTGCCTGCAACGCGGCCACCACTACGTCGAAATCGAACACCTGCTGTTGGAATTGCTCGACATCGAAGGCGGTGACTTCGCCTGCCTGTTGCCGCGCTTCGGCTTGGAGCGTGATGCGGTGGCGGCGGAAACCAACAAGGCTCTGGACCTGTTCAAATCCGGAAGCACCCGCACGCCCGCCCTGTCGGCGCAAACCATCGGCCTGCTGGAAGACGCCGTGGTCCAGGCCAGCGTGCTGGGCCTGGACAGCATCCGCTCCGGGCTGTTACTGCTGGCACTGCTTGACCGGGACGAACGTCGCAGCCTGTTGCTCAACAGCACCTCGTCGTTGCTGCGCATTCCCCGCGATGCCCTGCGCGCCCACCTGTTGGAATGGACTGAAAGCTCCCGCGAGCATGTCGGCGGCGTGCGCCCGGCCAAACCCGGCGAAGCACCACAGAAACAGGACCCGGTGCTCGATCAGTACACCCAGGACCTGACCGCCGACGCCCGCAACGGTCGCATCGACCCCATCGTCGGCCGCGACGGCGAGATCCGCCAGTGCATCGACATTCTCCTCAGGCGCCGGCAAAACAACCCGATCCTGGTGGGCGCGCCGGGCGTCGGCAAGACTGCCGTAGTGGAAGGCCTCGCCCTGCGCATCGCGGCCGGGGATGTGCCGCCGTCGTTGCAGGAAGTCACGCTGCGGGTCCTCGACCTCGGCCTGTTGCAAGCCGGCGCGGGCGTCAAGGGCGAGTTCGAACAACGCCTCAAGGGCGTGATCGACGCGGTACGTAGCGCGGAAAAACCGATCATCCTGTTCATCGACGAAGCCCACACGCTGATCGGCGCTGGCGGAGCCGAGGGTGGCAGCGACGCGGCCAATTTGCTCAAGCCGGCCTTGGCCCGGGGCGAATTGCGTACCCTGGCTGCCACCACCTGGCTCGAGTACAAGAAATACTTCGAGAAAGACCCGGCCCTGGCCCGGCGCTTCCAACTGGTCCAAGTGGAAGAACCGGACGAACTCACCGCCGTGGAAATGCTCCGCGGCGTGGCGAGCAAACTGGAGCAGCACCACGGCGTGCAGGTGCTGGATGCCGCCATTCACGAGGCGGTGAAACTCTCCCACCGCTATATTTCCGGTCGCCAATTGCCGGACAAAGCCATCAGCGTGCTCGACACCGCCTGCGCCCGGGTCGCCCTTGGCCAACATGACGTGCCGCCGCCGCTGGAAAGCCTGCGCCATCGACAGAACAGCCTCAAGGATGAAGTCGAACGCCTGCGCAGGGAACAGGCCACCGGTCTGGATCATCGCGAGCGCATCACCTTGCTGGAAAGTGAATCGACCAGCAACGTGCAGGCCATCCGCGAGCTGGAAACTCGCTGGGACGAAGAGCGCGAAGCCGTGCGCGAACTGCTCGACACCCGCCGCGAGCTGCTCGCCCTGAGTGAACGCGCCGACAGCGAAAAAGCCGACACCGAGATCGACAACCGCATCGACCATCTGGCCGCCGAACTGTTGCGCCTGGAAGCCGGCCTGGATGCCATTCGCCAGGACGATCCGCTGGTGCCCGAACAGGTGGACAGCAAGACCGTCGCCGCGGTGATCGCGGGTTGGACCGGCATCCCGGTCGGCAAGATGCTCGCCGACGAAGCCCACGCCGTGCGTACCCTCGGCCAACGCATGGGCCAGCGGGTCATGGGCCAAAGCACCGCGCTGAATACCATCGCCCAACGCCTGCAAGCCTACCGCGCAGGCCTCACCGACCCACAGAAACCGGTCGGCGTGTTTTTGTTGGTGGGCCCAACCGGCGTGGGCAAGACCGAAACCGCCTACGCCCTGGCCGACGCCTTGTACGGCGGCGAACGCAACCTGATCAGCATCAACCTCTCGGAGTACCAGGAAGCCCACACCGTCAGCCAACTCAAAGGCGCCCCACCCGGCTACGTCGGCTATGGCAGCGGCGGCGTGCTCACCGAAGCAGTGCGGCGCAAACCCTATTCCGTGGTGTTGCTGGATGAAATCGAAAAGGCCCACCCGGACGTGCTCGAAGCCTTCTACAACGTCTTCGACAAAGGCCTGATGGAAGACGGCACCGGCCTGGTGGTGGACTTCAAGAACACCGTGATGCTCGCCACCAGCAACGTCGGCGCCGAACTGCTTTTGGACACGCCAGTGGCGCAACTGGGCAGCGACGCCTTCAACGAAGCCTTGCACAAGGTGCTGCTGCAAGCGTTCCGCCCGGCGTTTTTAGCGCGCATGACGGTGGTGGCGTACCGGCCGCTGGATGAAGCGACGCTGGAAGGGATCGTGCTGGCGAAGCTGGAGAAATTGCGCGGGCGCTACAAGGCCGCGACGGGCAAGCAGTTCGAGTTCGACGCCGGAATCGTCAAGGCGGTATTGGCCAAGTGCAGCGCCGCCGGGGCGCGGGATGTCGAGAACGTGCTGATGACGCAGGTGACGGGGAAGTTGGCGGAGTGGGTGTTGGAGTAACACCTCCAGGCCGACCGAATTTCGTAGCAGTTTCTTACTCAACGGAGACATGCATCATGACGGAAAGCGACTTTTTAAATGTGGTATTGCAGGCAGCCGGCGTCCACCCGCAAGATTTTTCCGGCACACCGAGCCAGTTCAATAAAAGCTGGACTTCGAACGGTCCGTGGGAAGGCGCCGCCCAAGTTGAAATTGCCTACCACCTTCTACGTGGCTACGCGATCGCTGCCAAGGTCAGGGAGATCAGCTACCCCTGGCCTTACAGCGCCGAGAAGGTCGATTTCTACTTCGTTCTCCAAGGAAAGACTTATGCGGTGGAAATCAAAGTAGAGAGCACAAACGGAGATTTCGGCGGCGCTAACCTGCAGGAATCAATCACCCGGGATGTCAATAAGCTCCACGGGTTCAAGGCCGACAATCGCTGGGTCGTGGTCATCGCTACCAGTCAGAAAAATCGTGAGTTGCTGGATAAGACCCTGAACCGCGGTGATTCATGGGTCTGCGATGCCGAGGGGTCTTTCACCGCTTATCTCTGCAATATAGACACATATCCTCACGGCCTTCCTATCAGTCGATCAAGCCAATTAAGCGCACCGTACAACTTCATCACCACCCATTACAGCTGACGCGTGCGTTTTCTCGACGTCGTGAGGCCTTTCAATGCCCCGCACCACCGACAGCAACACCACCCTCTCCCTCACCGCCACCTCGCTGTCGGCGCTGTACCCCGCCTCACTGTCCGGCGAAGAACGCCTCAACGCGCTGGGCTCGCACATTCTCAACGGCATCAACGACGGTGCCTCGCTGGACCTCACCACGGCCGTCGCCAGCCATGTGACCACCACCTTGCACAAGGACGCCATGCTGCGCCCGCTTGATGGGTTGGTGGCCGAGATTCGCCAACTGCCAGCCGATGCCACCGCCGAGCATTATCAGCTTTTGCTCCGGCCCTGGCTCTGGTGGCTGAGCCTTGCCAGCAACAACCGGGTGTTCCAGAACCTCGCCACCTCGGACATCGTCACCACGATTTTCAAGGCCCACGGTTTCAGCGATTTCCAGCTCAAGCTCAGCGGCAGCTACACCCCGCGCGAATACTGTGTGCAATACGGCGAAACCGACCTGGCCTTCGTGTCGCGCCTGTTGGAAGAGGACGGGATTTTCTGGTTCTTCGGCCATGAAGACGGTCAGCACACGCTGATACTGGCCGACAGCAACGACGCCTTCGAACCCATCCCCAATGGGCCGACGGTGAATTATCTCGGGCAGAAGCTGGGGGAGCGAGAACTGCACGGTATCCGCGCAGGCCAAGTGTGTCTGCAAGCGGTGGCCGGGGTTTACCAGGCCACCGATTATGAGTTCACCACGCCGACGACATCGCTCTTCAGCCAGGCTGAAGCCGTGGCCGGGCCGAACTCGATGTACGAACATCCGGGCAGCTATACCGCCAAGACCCGGGGCGATGCGTTGACCAAACAGCGGGTGGACGGCCTGCGCAGCCAAGAGAAACGCTTCGTTGGCGAAAGCGACTGCCGCTGGTTGGTGCCGGGCTACTGGTTCACTCTCGCCGGGCATGAAGACACGACGCTGAATATTGATTGGGTGGTGACGGCGGTCAGCCATGAGGCCAGCCACGACAGCTACCGCAACCGCTTCGAAGCGATCCCCAAGGCCACCGCCTACCGACCGGCTCGCATCACGCCCAAACCACGCATGCATACCCAGACGGCACTGGTGGTGGGCAAGGCCGGCGAGGAGATCTGGACCGATGAATACGGCCGGATCAAGTTGCAGTTCCCCTGGGACCGCACCGGCAAGAACGACGAGACTTCTTCCTGCTGGGTGCGCGTGGTCTTGCCCTGGAGCGGCAAGGGCTTTGGCATGCAGTTCGTGCCGCGCATCGGCCAGGAAGTCATCGTCACCTTCATCGACGGCGACCCGGATCGGCCCTTGGTCACCGGTTGCGTCTACAACGGCGACAATCCCCCGCCCTACGCGCTGCCAGCGAACCAGACCCAGTCCGGAATCAAGACCAACTCGTCCAAGGGCGGTGGCGGTTTCAACGAGTTGCGCTTCGAAGACAAGAAAGACGCGGAAGAGGTGTTTCTCCAGGCACAAAAGGACTTCAACATCAACGTGCTCAACGACACCGCCGCCACCGTCGGCCACGATGAAACCCTCACGGTGCAGAACGCCCGCACCCGCACGGTGAAGGATGGCGACGAAACCGTCACCCTGGAGAAAGGCAAGCGCAGCGTGACCATCCAGACCGGCAGCGACAGCCTCGATGTGAAAGACACCCGCACCGTGACCGTGGGCTCGGACCAGACCCACAGCACCGGCGGCAACTACGATCACAAGGTCACCGGCAACTACAGCCTGACGGTGGACGGCAACCTGACCATCAAGGTCAGTGGCACCCTGACCCTGCAAAGCGGCGACAGCTTCGCCGTCAAGAGCGGCACGGACCTGGCCGTCCAGGCCAGCACGTCCATCAGCCAGAAAGCCGGCACGGCCCTGAGCAACCAGGCCGGGACCTCCTTGGAAAACAAGGCCGGCACCACCCTGACCAACGACGCCGGCATCAGTTTGGTAAACAAGGCCGCCGCCGAACAGACCGTTGACGGCGGCGGCATGCTGACCATCAAGGGCGGCCTGGTGAAGGTCAACTGAGGAAGCGCGGCCATGGCCTCGAAAAAACTGGACGTCGAGCGTGGTGACAGTCAACTGAAGGGGCAACTGGTCGATGGCAAGCTCGACGGCCCGTTGCAGATTGAAGAAGCACAGCGCCCGCAAGCGACACTCAACTACAGCCAGGGTGAGCTGCAAGGCACCAGCACTTTGTATCATCCCAATGGCAAGGTTTCGGCGGTGTTGCCGTTCGTGAAAGGCAAACTACAAGGCATGGCGAGTTTCTATGCGGCTGAGGGCGGTTTGCAACGCCAGGCCACGTACCGCCGCGGGCTATTGCACGGTGAGGCAAACAATTACTTTCCCGATGGGCAACTGGCCGAAGCCGAGTTTTATCGCGACGGCGTGCGTGACGGTCATTATCGTCGCCTGCACCCCAACGGCAGCCCGGCAGTCGAAGCCCGTTACCTCAACGGTCAACTGCTGGAACCGGCCCAGGCCTATGCCCAGGACGGCCGTCCACTGGACGCCGAGGGCAAGCCGATCTCCCGGGTGCGCTGGTGGTTCCGGCGTTGGAATGATCCGGCGCAGGCCTGAGTTTTCTACCTCCCACAGGAGTCATCCCTTTTCGCGCCATCAGGGAATCAACATCTGCACCTGCCCCGGCACGACGATCTTGATCACCCCGGCCCAGGTACACATCAACGTGCTGTTGGCGTCGATGGCCGGCATGTTGCCGAGCAACAGGGTCGGAGCGCCGCCGGGAATCCACGGGGTCGCGGTGGCCGGAATGCACGGCATGGGGGTCAGCACGCCCAACGCCGCCGCAGTGGCCGCGGCCACGGTCGGATTCGCCAGGCTCTGGCACATGCCGAACGTGGTGATATTCACCAAGGGAATATGATCCATGATATTTGCCGCCGGCATCCCGCCGGTCAGCAAGCGATTGACCGGTAATACGTTGAGCACCGCCGGTGCCGCGCCGAAACTGCATTGCAGGGTCGCGGTGCCACAGACTTGCGGACATCCCATCGCGATTGCTCCTTGGAAGCGACAGTCTCCAAACCTTAGCTCGCCGCCGCACGATACGCACGGCGCCATGCATCAAGGCCGCTGATTATCCAGCAACACGCTAACCTATAAGACCCCGGCGTGCTTGTGACGCCCCCCACGCGCCATTAGATTAGCCAATGATCGATGGCCTCCAAAATAAGCAGAAGGGATAAGCATGGCAGTTACTGATCAGTCCACCCGCGTGCGCGACGGTGAAGAACTCGATGCCAACCTGATCGACCCGTACCTCAAGGCCCATATTCCTGGCTTGACCGGCGCGCCGGTGATCAGCCAGTTTCCCGGTGGCGCGTCAAACCTGACGTACCTGCTGGAATACCCCGAGCAGGAGTTTGTCCTGCGGCGGCCGCCGTTCGGCCACAAGGCCAAGTCAGCCCACGACATGGGCCGTGAGTTCCGCATCCTCAATCAGTTGCGCGAAGGTTTCCCGTACTGCCCGAAAGCCTATGTGCACTGCACTGATGAGTCGGTGATGGGCGCCGAGTTCTATGTGATGGAACGGGTCAAGGGCATTATCCTTCGCGCCGAGCTGCCGCCGGAACTGGGTTTCGACGCCGCCCGCACCGAAGCACTGTGCAAAAGCTTCATCGACCGGCTCGTCGAGCTGCACCGCGTCGACTACAACGCCTGCGGCCTGGCCGACCTGGGCAAGCCCGAAGGCTACGTGGCCCGGCAGATCCGTGGCTGGAGCGACCGCTACGAAAAAGCCCTGACCCCCGATGCGCCCAAGTGGGAGGCGGTCAAGGCCTGGCTCAACGACAAGATGCCCGCCGATCATCCGACATCGAGCATCGTCCACAACGACTACCGCTTCGACAACGTCATCCTCGACCCGGACAACCCGATGCAGATCATCGGTGTGCTGGATTGGGAACTGACCACCCTCGGCGACCCGTTGATGGACCTGGGCAACAGCCTCGCCTACTGGATCGAGGCCGGTGATCCGGCGCCGGTGCAACTGTTGCGCCGCCAGCCAAGCCATGCGCCGGGCATGCTGACCCGCCGTGAGTTCGTTGACTACTATGCCGAACGCGCCGGAATCCGCATCGACAACTTCGACTTCTACTACACCTATGGCCTGTTCCGCCTGGCCGGTATCGTCCAGCAGATCTACTACCGCTTTTTCCATGGCCAGACCCAGGACAAACGCTTCGCGCAGTTCGTTCAGATGAACAAATTGCTGGAGCAGATGAGCCTGCAGGTCATCAGTAAATCCACGCTCTGAGCGCACCTATAACAAGGAAACAGCATGTCCAAGACCCAGTTGTTCGACCTCGACGGTAAGATCGCTTTCGTTTCCGGCGCCAGCCGTGGCATCGGCGAAGCCATCGCCAAGCTGCTGGCCCAGCAAGGCGCCCATGTGATCGTTTCCAGTCGCAAGCTCGACGGTTGCCAGCACGTGGCCGACGCGATCATCGCTGCGGGCGGCAAGGCCACCGCCATCGCCTGCCACATTGGCGAAATGGAGCAGATCAGCCAAGTGTTCGCCGGTATCCGCGAACAGTTCGGGCGCCTGGACATCCTGGTGAACAACGCCGCCACCAACCCGCAGTTCTGCAACGTGCTGGACACCGACCTGGGCGCATTCCAGAAAACCGTCGACGTAAACATCCGCGGCTACTTTTTCATGTCGGTGGAAGCCGGCAAGCTGATGCGTGAAAACGGTGGCGGCAGCATCATCAACGTCGCGTCGATCAACGGCATCTCGCCGGGGATTTTCCAAGGCATCTACTCGGTGACCAAGGCCGCGGTGATTAACATGACCAAGGTCTTCGCCAAGGAATGCGCGCAGTTCGGCATCCGTTGCAACGCCCTGCTGCCAGGCCTGACCGACACCAAGTTCGCCTCGGCCCTGGTCAAGAACGACGCCATCCTGAAGACCGCCCTGGCGCAGATCCCCCTCAAGCGCGTGGCCGACCCGAGCGAAATGGCCGGGGCGGTGTTGTACCTGGCCAGCGATGCGTCGAGCTACACCACGGGCGTCGCGTTGAATGTGGATGGTGGGTTCCTGTCCTGACAGTGAGCCCTGTGAAAGCCCCTGTGGGAGCGAGCTTGCTCGCGATAGCATTTCATCAGTCATATAAGTACTGACTGACCCACCGCTATCGCGAGCAAGCTCGCTTCCACAGTGGATCTTCAGCGACAGCAGAAATGAATATTTATTCCAACATTTGCAATTAAAGAATATTTATTCCATAAAGAGCCCTTCTGAAAATAAAAATTCAAAGGGCTCTTCTCATGCGTGAACTCGGCATCGGTCTGATTGGCACCGGCTTCATGGGCCGTGCCCATGCCTTGGCGTTCCACAATGCCAAGGCGGTGTTCAACCTTCCCCTCAACCTCTCACTCGCGGCCCTGGCCGACGCTGAGCCACAGCGTGCCAGCCAGTGCGCCCAGAGCTGGGGATTCGAAACAGCCCACAGTGACTGGCAGCGGCTGATCGACGACCCGAAGGTTCACCTGGTCGCCATCACCACTCCTAACCATTTGCACTTCCCGATGGCCATGGCCGCGCTGGCGGCGGGCAAACCGGTGTATTGCGAAAAGCCCCTGGCGGTCTCCCTGGAGCAGGCCGAGCAGATGCGCCAGGCAGCCAAGGCTGCCGGCGTGGTGACACGGGTCGGCTACAACTACCAGCACAACCCGATCATCCAATTGGTGCGGGACATGATCCAACGCGGGGAACTGGGGCGGATCATCAGTTTCCAGGGGGAGTTCAGCGAAGATTTCATGGCCGACCCGACCTTGCCCTGGTCGTGGCGTTGCGAAGCGACCCACGCCGGTGGCGCGCTGGCGGACCTGGGCAGCCATTTGCTGGCGATGGCCCGGTATTTATTAGGGGACATCGACGCCGTGTGCGCCGACAGCCAGACCGTGCACAACCAACGCCCCACCAGCGCCGGCAATGCTGAACCACGATCTATTGCGGTGGATGACCAAGTCCACGCGCTGCTGTGTTTCGCCAATGGCGCCCGGGGCACGGTGAGCAGCACTTGGCTCAAGCATGGCTATAAGAATCACCTGAGTTTCGAGATCAGCGGCACCCTCGGCACCCTGGGCTTCGATCAGGAACGGTTGAACGAACTGCGGATCTGCCGCGTCGGCCAGGCAGGTTTCCAGCGCTTGTTGGCCGGCCCGGACTTACCCGGCTATGCCGCCTTCAGCCCGGCCGCCGGGCATCAGTTGGGGTACAACGAATTGAAGACGTTGGAGGTGCACGAGTTGATCCTGGCGCTGGCAGGCGAAAGTGGCCGCGGGACGGATTTCGAGGAGGCTTGGGAAGTGGAGCGGCTGGCGGCGGCGATTCGCCTGGCGGCACGGGAACAGCGTTGGGTGCGAGTGCAGGAGCACTGAAACCTGGCCCCTCGCCACGGTGCTCAGTGTCGAGCTTGCAGTTCAGCCAACCGCCCCGCCAACACCTTGGCCTGGCTCGCCACATCCGTCACGGCAGTACTTTCCCACCACATCCCCCGCAGTGGCGGGCCCATGGCGAACAGGCGGTCGGCGGGTTCGCCCCGAGCATTCAGCACCGCGCCATCGGCACGCGCAGCGATCCCCAGTGCCAGCGGCCCCGGCCGGATCAGCCCTCGGGCCAACAACTGCTGCGGCAATGGTCGGGCAACCCGACGCCAGTCATATTCAATGCCACTGGAGTTGATCAGCGCGGCGCCCTTCACCACCTCCAACCCTGCCTCGCCCCGTCGACGAATATTGATCGCCACCGACCCTGCGCCAGACGATACAAGTCCCTTGTACGACGCTGCCTGAATCCGCAACCGCCCTTCCCCATGCAGGCGCGCGACCAGTTCCGCACTCAATGGCGGCGAGCGATGGTGATGGCTCTCCCACCACGGCCGCACATGCCGCACGAACTGCCGGCGCTGCACGTCGCTGGCCTGGTTCCACAAGCGCCCGATGTGTGCGCGCACGGTGTCCAGCGGCGCCTGCCAATCGATCCCTTGGGCTTGGGCCAGGCGGCATTGCTCGCGCAGCGCGCGCATCAGTTGGCGGGGCGAACGCAGGCTGTGATCTTCGGCAAGAAAGTCCACCCAGGCCGGTGGCTGGCGGCGCACGTGAGGCAGCAGGCCGTGACGGGAAAACACTTCGATCGGGCCGCGATGCCCGGCTTGCACCAGGGACACGACGGCGTCGACCATGGTCAAACCCGAGCCGATGATCAGCACCGTGGACTGCGGATCGAGCTGACGCATCGCAGCCACATCCCAAGGATCCAGGGCCGCTGCATTCAGGCCGCTGGATTCGGTTTGAGGGGTGCGTGCCGCCGGGAACATGCCGGTGGCGAGCACGGCAGAGCGTCCCTGCAAGACTTGGCCGTTATCCAGCGTCACGCGCACGGCGTCATCGCTGACCTGCAGATCGATGGCCTCTGCGCGCACATGCTCGGCCACCGAGCCATTGACCGCGCCAATCTCGCGCGCCTCGGCCAGCCGTTGTTGCACATAGAGGCCAAACATCCCTCGGGGCGGGAACAGCTCACTGATCGGCACATGCTGCTGGTCCGACTCGGGCCAGCCGCCGGCCTCGATGAACGCCGTGAGCCATTGGGTCAAATCGTCGGCGTTGTCCGGGTCGACGCTCATGCGCGCCGCGTTGCCGTTCAAGGTGTGACCCAGCTCCACGGCACTGTAGGCCTCGCCCCGACCCAGTTCACTGCGCGGCTCGACGATCAGCACCTCACGCCGACCCGGCAGGCGAAGCAACTGCGCGGCCAGCATGGCACCGCTCAGGCCGCCGCCGATGATCAGGACATCGGCTTGCCGGGTGATGCCCTGCTCATGTTGCTCCAGCGCTGTGTCCATACCGCTCTCCAGGATTCTAGATCACCACGTTGCGTACAAACCTCGCAGCCACCGGCCCATCGTTGCGATAGGCGTGGGGCTGGTTGCTGGCGAACATGAAAAACTCACCAGCGCCAATCTGTCGTTCCTCGCCGCCCAACAACAGGGTCAGGCAGCCCTCGAACACATAGAGCTGCTCGCTCCAACCGTCCGCGTCGGGCTCTGAATGGTAATGCTCGCCGGGCTCCAGGCGCCATTCCCAAAGTTCCACTTCACGGCTGGCGGTTGCCTTGGCGAGCAACACGGCTTTGCTGCCGGCAATGGTCCCCGCCCAGGCCAGCTCGTTGATACGGCTCGGGTCGCGGGCGTCGGGGGCCTGGATCAGGTCGCTGAAGGCCACATCGAGGGCTTCGGCGACACGGTCCAGGGTGGTCAGGCTGACATTCTTTTCGCCGGCTTCGATGGCAACCAACATCCGCCGACTGACCCCGGATAACTCTGCGAGCGCGGTCTGGCTGAGCTGCGCGGCATGCCTCAGGCGCCGGACGTTCTGGCTGACGTGTTGCAGGACCGATGCCCGCTGGTTGTTTTCTTTGTGCACTATATTGCTCATCTGCCGGGGTTGCGCATTATACTGCCCAACTTCGGGCGCATTGTGCGTCCGCCTCTAGTAGCGCGCAAGGTCATGGCATCGTTGAACTCCCCGCAAGCATCCTCCCCTCTCCCAAGGTTCAGCAAGGCCGAGTGCGTGCTGGTGTTGATCACCATGATCTGGGGCGGAACGTTCCTATTGGTGCAGCACGCCATGACGGTCAGCGGGCCGATGTTTTTCGTGGGTTTGCGCTTCGCCGCGGCGGCTGCGTTTGTCGCGTTGTTCTCCTGGCGGCATCTTCGCGCGCTGACGCTGTTCGAACTCAAGGCTGGATGTTTTATTGGCGTGGCGATCATGCTCGGCTATGGCCTGCAGACGGTCGGCCTGCAAACCATCCCCAGTAGCCAGTCGGCGTTCATCACCGCGCTATACGTGCCATTCGTGCCGTTGCTGCAATGGCTGGTGCTGGGCCGTCGACCGGGCTTGATGCCGAGCATCGGCATCATGCTGGCCTTCACCGGGCTGATGCTGGTGTCGGGCCCGGCCGGGGCCTCGCTTAATTTCAGCCCGGGTGAAATCGCCACGCTGATCAGCGCCATCGCGATCGCCGCCGAGATCATCCTGATCAGTACCTACGCCGGCCAGGTCGATGTACGCCGGGTGACAGTGGTGCAACTGGCAAGCACGGCGGTGCTCGCCTTCTTGATGGTGGTCCCGACGCAAGAAGTGATCCCGAGCTTCTCCTGGCTGCTGCTGGCCAGCGCCGTAGGCCTCGGCGCCGCCAGCGCCGCGATCCAGGTGGCAATGAACTGGGCGCAAAAAAGCGTCTCGCCGACCCGCGCCACACTGATCTACGCAGGCGAACCGGTGTGGGCCGGCATCGCCGGGCGCCTGGCGGGCGAGCGGCTGCCGGCGATTGCCTTGCTCGGCGCGGCACTGATCGTGGCGGCGGTGATTGTCAGTGAATTGAAGACCCGGAGCAAAGGCGTTGTCGAGGTGGATGAGGGGCTTGAGCGCGAGGGCTGAGCCGCTCATGCCCAAGCCCTCGGATTTCAAAATTGAATAATCAGGTTCTCGAGATCGTAAACGTCACCGCCCTGCGTGACGTCGACGCGGTGCAGAATGCGCAGCGCACGATTGTCTTCAGGCAACTCGCAGCGGGGCGCCAAACCGCTGAGTAGCAACGCCCTGTTGTCGATGTTGAATTGCGCGTTCAACGTCGGTACGGCCGCAACGGCCCTCCAAAATGCACGCTTGAACAAATCGAAACGCTCGAAGGCTTGCCCGCGCAATGCGTCGGCGACCGATGCGGGGACCGAAGCGCCCTGGCTGCTCAAGGCTTGTGTTTGCCAGTCGTCAGCCTCCGCGTGCCCTTCTCCGCTCACGACACCCGGACAATCCCGACGGTCATTGAATAACACATAAACAGGCTCCAGGCCGGAATCCGGCGGGAACACCACGACATAGTCATCGAATCGCACCTCTTCGATGGAGTCGAACGAGGCCAATTCCGGCACCGGTGACGACCGGACAAACCCCGTGGAATCGAGCCTGTCCTGCTTTGATGCCGTTGGCGCCTCCAGGCCACTGGGGTACGTCCACTCGATCATGTCGGGCTGCGGGCCATCCGTTGTAAAACGATAGACCCGCGCGTCCTCATGCCAGACGGCCGGCCTGACGCGCACCTTCCCGGGCAAAAAACCGGTGCAGGGAGTGATATATATCTCGAAAAGCTCGCGTATTGCTTTTAACCCATACGACAGGCTGCCGGGTTTCACGGCAACCGTTGTGGTGCTCATTCGCAGCGGTAACTCCACGTTGCCACGCTGGGCGGCAAGTACCTGCCAATCGGGATCGATCAGCGAGAGCTCGGTCAACGCAGCGCAGAAGCCGAAACGCACGGCCTTGGCTCGGCTGGCGAACCCGAAGCTCAGAACGCTGGCGTATTGCTCTGGATGTTTGTGCGCTCCGTCAATCAATGACCAACTGAACTCCGCGACTGCCGAACGGAGGGTCTTCTGCAAGTCCACTCGTTGTACCGGCACCAATGGCTGTGCGTCGCTGATCAACAGATCCGGACGTCCCATGTTAGCGGCGACAGACAGGCGAAACACGCTTGAGTATCGGTCGGGGGTCCGTAGGCGCACCCATTGCTGCCAGGCACGATCAACCAAGGCTTCGGCGTTGGTGTGGAGTTCGGCATGGCGCTGGGAGTTGGAGGACAGACGCGCCAGATAATGAGCCTGGTTGGCAGTGGCCTGCTGCAAATTGGCTTGCCAGAGCGGCCTGTCCGCCTGGCTGTAGGTAAGATTTCGCTGTGCCGCGTCTTTGTCGAACTCGACGCGCATTTTCCTGCCTTCGAATGCACGAACCGCCATCAGCACCTCGTGCTGCGCATGCTCGATCCGGCGGATGCCTTTTTCCAGTGCCTCCAACGTCGCGTTCGAATGCTGTTGGAGTGGCAGATGCTGGATAGCGCTTTGAAGCAGAGAGAACGCTGAATCGACCGTTTGCTCCGCAGAGGCGATGTCCGTAGCCACTCGCTGAGCGTTCGCAAGTTCGTGCTTGGCTCTCGCCGTGGCGTATCCAATGAGGCTCGACCCGTTGACCGACGTGAACGGCGCTGGAAGCACACCGTCTTTGAAAGGAATGAGTCTCTTCAGGTGATACCAATGCTTGAGGTGGAAGGTGACTGCGCCTGGGGAATGTAAATTGGAGGTATCCTCCGGGTAAAACAACAGGTCCGCACCACTGGGATGACCGACAATGCGATCAAAGTGATTGATAAGCCGGTCATGATCTTCTTTGCTGGCTTCGACGTTCCAGATCTTGTCGACAAGCGCTTGAAACTCGGACTCGGTGTAGTCCTGGAGTTTGGGTTTAAGTTCCATCTTTGTTCTTCCTTGTTTAAGCGGCCGTCCTTGATGACGCACCTGCTCGCGGCGGATTGAGCAGATGCGTTCCTAGGCTGACTTATTCCGGCTTGAAGCCGGGTTTGTTATTGCGGGCTCGCCATTCCTTGACTTCTTTCAGGATGCCGGCGGGACTGTCCTCTTGACCCTCTTTTGGATAGTAAATTACATCGGACTTTGCTGGATGCTGTGTGACTTGCTCAAAGTGCTCGACAAGCAAATCCCAATATTCGCCGAGCGCGCTCCCTTGCAGCATCGTTTTGTTATCGAAAAACTCTTCAAGAAATGACAAAAATTCAGCCTCAGTGTAATCCTCAATACTCTCTTTCAAGCTAATCATTGTTCTTAGCTCCATGAAGTTTTATATGACGTCGAGGCGTCAGCACAAAGAGATTATCCATGCCGTACACGTCTCCGCCATCCGTAACCCTGATGTGATGATGAAGTTCAAAGGTCCCTCGCCCGCCAATAACCTCAGACGTGATTGCTCGAGGGGCGACGCCATTTCGCATTTTTACTAGATTCGAACTATTAAATTGCTGACTTAACTCTTCATCCGCCGCCACCGCCCTCCAAAACGCCTCCCTGAACCGATGGAAATTCGCAAACTTCCTCCCCCTCAACTGATCCGCAATCCGATCAGGAATCGCCGCCCCAGTTGTTCTCGCCGCCTCCCCCAACCAAATGCCTGAAACTGGCTGCCCAAAGCCGAGGGCCATCCCGGGGTCATCCCGCCGGTCATAAAACAGCGCATCCGGCGAGGGCAACTCCATATCCGCCGGGTACCCGGGAATACTGGAACCGCCCTTCCCTTCGCCAACAGCCGAAAACGTCCAATCTTACGGAGGCAGAGGGACGATCAGCTATCTCAAATATGACGACTCTCTTTGGTCAGTCCTGGTCGGCCGGATAAGTTCTCCCTTATCCATACAAGCTAAGTTACCTCAAGAGTGACCTGTATCTAGCAAGGTAAAAACCAAGGTATTTACTTTCATATCAACGCCATATTGAAATACAACCTTTTTACCAAAATACCGCTCTGGATCCAGTTGGTAGGACTCCCACCCTCCGGTCTGCCCGATCGGTAGCGGCATTTTAATGGGACCTTTTGATGCCATCGGCTCGCCAAAAATCGCGTGCACATCAGCTTGTGTCATCTCCCGAACATAGGGGGCGGGAAGCTCGCCCTGATATGCAGATGTTGAAGGTGTGGTTTTTCTGAGCGTAATGAAAAGGGTTTCAAGCTTTTTCGTCTCTCGCCAGAAGTCCATATTGATACCAAGTTCTGGCTTAAACCCCAACCGATCCCGACCTTCATACATTTCACTCAACGGCCAATCCGGCAGGAGCCCCCGACTTATCAAGGTATCATGACTACTTCCAATACTTTCAATAAGCTCTTCAAGCTCAACTTTTTTCATTAATACCATCCTTGTTTTTTATGAAGGTCATGTAGTGATTTCTGAGCTGCATTTAGCTCAGCCTCCGAAAACCCTGACTCGATAAGGCCCGGCTTGAGTGCAGCGAAATTGTTGCTCACCGCGGCTTCCAGATCTGTAGCATCTTTTATGCGCCTATCGAGATTATTGCGACCACCGTAGGTCTCACTAAATTTTTGATGAACTCCAGAAGGAATTGCGATGCTTGGAGCCCTTCGGATGAGATCCGAAATCGTGTCGTAGTCCCAAGCTTCAAAATTCCTACGAATATAGGCCTCCAGCGCTTTCCTCGACGGAATATGGTCAATATCCAACCCATCCCCTCTGCTTCGACCACTGAGTTCGTTATACGGCCCCACCTCCAACGGTTCCACCGGAGGCCCGACAAACACTAACCCTGGCGAGGGCAACTCCATATCCGCCGGGTACCCGGGAATACTCGCACCGGCCAGCACCGGATCAACAGCCGGAAACGTCTCGTTTTCCGGTAGGACGGGGATTACGGGGTTGCCGGGATATTCCTGCGAAAGCGGTGGCGTGACCGGCAGTGTTGTCGGGCCGAGCTGCTCGATGCCCGGCGGAACCAGAGGCGTTCGGGTGCCGTGGCCGATGGGGGGCGCCGGCCAGGGGATGACCACCGGTACGATGCCCGGCCTGCCAAGCGGGCTGTCTGGCGTGGTGATGCTGATGCGGTCGAGGTTGAACGGGTTTTCGCCCAGTTCTGCCCGCTCCTGGTAACGCAGTTCGAATTCTCGGCGCTCACCGACCCATGTGCTTTTCGGCGCATAGGGCGCAAAGCCGCGTTCGATGCGTTTCTGGTTGATCCCGTCTGTGTTTGCCCACAGGGCAGGATGCTCGGCGAGCGTGCGCCATAACGCCTGGTCAAAGGCGTTGAATGACTTGATCTCCTGCGCCCGCATCTGATGGCCAACCTGCTCGGGAATGGCCGCGCCCTGGGGCTGGCTTGCGGTGCTCCACCAATCATTCGCAGCTGGCTTGCCAGCGCCCGCGACGATGCCCGAGCCCAGGGGTGGCAAATCGAATGAGAAATAGGTCGGCGGCAGGCCGGGCACGCAAACGATGCAGTCTTGAATGCGCAGGTCGGCGCCCGCCGGAAGGGTCTCGACTCGTGGCGCCATGAGCATCAGCTCTGGCGGGCGTGTCGGGGCGGTGTGTGGGACCGCGTCAGTGGCGAACTGTAGTTGCCGGGTTACAACGCCAGGAATTTCGGCGTTATAGAGGCCGGTCAGAGGGTCCAGGACTGCATTGATGACCGGAACCTGAGCACTGATTGCCCCGCCGGTATTGGCGACGTGAATCGTGGTGCCTTCGGATACGGTTTCGGGTTTGAGCCGGTGCGGCATTTCTACCGAGCCACCTGCATCGGCAACTGACCTCAACCGTTGCTCGTCCGCCAGACCCAGTGCCAGGGCCGGTACGCCAACGCCTTGAAACAGTCGCCGACGTTGCTCGACAGTAAGTTCTCCGTTGCCCAGAGGGGTGGTGTGTGTCGCCAGCGAGATAAATAAACCTGGCCCCTTCAAGGCAACGCTCTTTAACTCACCGAGCATCCCCACGGCCGACTGGACAGCCTTGTCCAATACCGCCGTGTCTTGCCGGGGTACAAACACGGTCCCCTGACTCAACACCATCCCGCCCGCTGTCAATGAAGAGGCGGGCACGCTCAGGGTGTGGGCCTGCCGGAACCGCTGATGCCGAATGCTTTCGTCAACCTGCTGCTTGAAACGGATGCGCTCGGCCCGTTGCTCAGCGTATTGGCGCTGGCGCTCCCAGCCGGCTTCCCGCTCACGCCAAACGATAGTTTGCTCGGCATGGTGCCTGGCCAGGGCGTCGGATTTTTCCCTCAAGGCCTTGATTTGCTCGGAAAGCAACCGAGCCTCTTGGGCCGCAATGTAAGCCTGTTCCCAGAGACGGTGACCTTCATCCAGCGCGGCACCGAATTGATCCAGTCGCGCGCGATAGTCATCCACCGAACGGGACAGCGGATCCTGTCCGTCAAAGACACCGGCGGCGAGATTCTTCGCGTTGAGTTCTTGAGACTTGCGGGCGATCAACCCGTCGATCTCATTTTTTTCCTTGGTGATGGTGTAAAGCTGCCAGCGCTCGGTTGAGTTCGAGGCGGGCGGTCGTTTTGCGGCCGAGATGTCCTTTTGCAGCGCGGCGTCGAGTTGTGATCGTTTGCTCGCGAAGTTTCGATCCACCTCGGCCCGGGTGGTGGTGTGGCGCTGCACCATGGTCGCCAACAACTGCTGGCGTGCCAGTAAACGCGCCTGTTCCTGAGCCGCCGCGGCGGCAGCGACCTTGGCGTTCGCAGCGTCAGCCTTCGCTTTTGCGGCGGCTTTCGCTTCCTCGGCCTGGCGTTTGAGCGTCGCTTGCTGCCTCTTTTTAATTCCCTTGGCTGAACGCTTCGGGCCGCCTGTCGCGCCGACGCGGTTCCCCCCGAAGCCGCCGCCATAGCCGCCTCCGGAACCGCCGCCGGATGAAGGACGTCCCGGCCTGATGACGACCGAGCCGTCCGATCCATCTCCTGATGTTTCCTTTGCCATACAGTTCTCCTTTTCTGTATGGCGCAGCATGGCGATGGAGCGATGCTCGAGTGCGGTAGATAGGTACCGCACCCGGTTTCCGTTTTTGAGCTAAGAACGCTTCGACATCCGCGACCAACCGCGACTACCCGTCAATCACCGAAACAACCCAAAACAGGAAAAATCCGTCTAACTTGTAGGATTCTGCGACACCCTCGCGGTTGGTGATCGGGAATACGCCACGTATGATCCCGGACAACCTTTGCCGAATAGAAACCTATGTCACTGATAGTTCTATTGCTTTTGCCCTTCATCGGCAGCTGTGTCGCGGCGCTGTTGCCGCATAACGCCCGTAACGCCGAATCACTGCTGGCCGGTCTCGTGGCCCTGGCCGGCACGGTTCAGGTGGCGTTGTGGTATCCGCAGATCGCCGATGGCGGCGTGATTCGCGAACACTATGACTGGCTGCCCAGCCTGGGCCTGAACTTCGTCCTGCGCCTGGACGGTTTCGCCTGGCTGTTTTCGCTGCTGGTGCTGGGCATCGGCACGCTGGTGTCGTTGTACGCCCGCTACTACATGTCGCCGGACGATCCGGTGCCACGTTTCTTCGCGTTTTTCCTGGCGTTCATGGGCGCCATGCTCGGCCTGGTGATTTCCGGCAACCTGATCCAGATGGTGTTTTTCTGGGAGCTGACCAGCCTGTTCTCGTTCCTGCTGATCGGTTATTGGCATCACCGCGCCGACGCCCGGCGCGGTGCCTATATGGCGTTGATGGTGACCGGTGCCGGCGGCCTGTGCCTGTTGGCCGGGGTGATGCTGCTCGGCCATGTCGTGGGCAGCTATGACCTGGACAAGGTCCTGGCCGCCGGTAACCTGATCCGTGACCATGCCCTCTATCCCATCCTGCTCCCGCTGATCCTGATCGGCGCCTTGAGCAAAAGCGCCCAGTTTCCTTTCCATTTCTGGCTGCCCCACGCCATGGCGGCGCCCACGCCAGTCTCGGCGTACCTGCACTCGGCGACGATGGTCAAGGCCGGCGTGTTCCTGCTCGCGCGGTTGTGGCCGTCATTGTCGGGCAGCGAAGAATGGTTCTATATCGTCGGCGGCGCGGGGGCTTGCACTTTGGTGCTCGGCGCTTATTGCGCGATGTTCCAGAACGACCTCAAGGGCCTTCTTGCCTATTCCACCATCAGCCACCTCGGGCTCATCACCTTGCTACTGGGCCTGAACAGTCCTCTCGCAGCGGTGGCGGCGGTGTTTCACATTCTCAACCACGCTACGTTCAAGGCCTCGCTGTTCATGGCCGCCGGGATCATTGACCACGAAAGTGGCACACGGGACATCCGCAAGCTCAGCGGCCTGGTGCGGCTGATCCCGTTCACAGCGACCCTGGCCATGGTCGCCAGCGCGGCCATGGCCGGGGTGCCGCTGCTCAATGGGTTCCTGTCCAAGGAAATGTTCTTCGCCGAGACCGTGTTCATCTCCGCCACGGCCTGGGTCGAGCTGGCGCTGCCGATCATTGCCACCATCGCCGGTACGTTCAGCGTCGCCTATTCCCTGCGTTTTACCGTCGATGTGTTTTTCGGCCCCACCGCCAGCGACCTGCCCCACACGCCCCATGAACCGCCGCGTTGGATGCGCGCACCGGTTGAGCTGTTGGTGTTCACTTGCCTGCTGGTGGGCATTTTCCCCGCCCAAGTGGTGGGCGCGTTGTTGGCCGCCGCCGCGCTGCCCGTGGTGGGCGGTCCGCTGCCCGAGTACAGCCTGGCGATCTGGCATGGCCTGAACGCGCCGATGATCATGAGCCTTGTGGCAATGTCGGGTGGGATCGTCCTGTACCTGCTATTGCGCAAACAATTCAAGCAAGGCCACATCAAGCGCCCGCCTTTGGTCGGTCGCCTCAGCGGCAAGCGTTTGTTCGAGCGCTGCCTGGTGCTGATGATGCGCCAGGGCCGCCGACTGGAGCGCAAGATCAGCACGCGACGCCTGCAGGCCCAGCTGTTCTGGCTGGTATTGGCAGCGGTAGTGGCCGGGCTGATTCCGATGCTCAACAGTTCGCTGACCTGGGGCGACCGGCCGAAAATCCCCGGCTCGGTGGTGTTCGTCACGCTGTGGGTGCTGGCCATTGCCTGTGCCTTGGGCGCGGCCTGGCAGGCCAAATATCACCGACTTGCGGCGCTTACGATGGTCAGTGTCTGCGGCCTGATGACCTGCGTGACTTTCGTCTGGTTCTCGGCTCCGGACCTGGCTTTGACGCAACTGGTCGTGGAAGTCGTCACCACGGTGCTGATCCTCTTGGGCCTGCGTTGGCTGCCACGGCGAATCGAAGACGTGTCGCCGCTGCCCAATAGCGAACGCCGCGCGCGCATCCGCCGTTTGCGGGACTTGTTGTTGTCCGTCGCGGTGGGCGGCGGCATGGCGTTGTTGTCTTATGCGATGCTGACGCGCCAGACGCCCAACGACATTTCATCGTTCTACCTGAGCCGGGCCCTGCCCGAAGGCGGCGGCAGCAACGTGGTGAACGTGATGCTGGTGGATTTCCGGGGCTTCGACACCCTCGGGGAAATCACCGTGCTGGTGGCGGTGGCCTTGGCGGTGTTCGCCCTGCTACGGCGTTTCCGCCCGCCGAAAGAAAGCATTCAACTGCCGGCGCAACAGCGCCTGCTCGCGCCGGACGTGGTCACCGACCTGGTCAACCCTCGCCACGCCAGCGATACCGCATTGGGTTTCATGATGGTGCCCTCGGTGCTGGTGCGCTTGCTGCTGCCAATCGCCCTCGTGGTGTCGTTCTACCTGTTCATGCGCGGCCACAACCAACCCGGCGGTGGCTTCGTCGCCGGACTGGTGATGTCGGTAGCGTTCATCCTGCAATACATGGTCGCCGGCACCCAATGGGTCGAAGCGCAGATGAGCCTGCGGCCGCTGCGCTGGATGGGCACCGGGTTGTTGTGCGCTACCGCTACCGGGCTCGGGGCGATGGCGGTGGGTTATCCGTTCCTGACCACCCATACCTGGCATTTCGAATTGCCGCTGCTGGGTGACATCCATGTAGCGAGCGCGCTGTTCTTCGACATCGGCGTCTACGCCGTGGTCGTCGGCTCCACCCTGCTGATTCTCACCGCCCTTGCCCACCAGTCCGTTCGGGCCCATAAGCCGGGCCTGCACGCCAAACCCGTCCCCCCCCTCAAAGGAGCCAACGCCTGATGGAAGAAGTCATCGCGATTGCAATCGGCGTATTGGCCGCCTCCGGCGTCTGGTTGGTGCTGCGACCACGGACGTTCCAAGTGGTGATGGGCCTGTGCCTGCTGTCTTATGGCGTCAACCTGTTTATCTTCAGCATGGGCAGCCTGTTCATCGGCAAGGAGCCGATCATCAAGAACGGCGTGCCCCAGGACTTGTTGCACTACACCGATCCGCTGCCCCAGGCTTTGGTGTTGACCGCCATTGTGATCAGCTTCGCCATGACCGCGCTGTTCCTGGTGGTCTTGCTCGCGTCCCGTGGGCTGACCGGCACCGACCATGTGGACGGCCGGGAGCCCAAGGAATGATGTTGACGCCTCACTTGATCGCCGCGCCCATCCTGCTGCCGCTGCTGACCGCCGCGTTGATGCTGATGCTCGGCGAGAAACACCGTCCGCTCAAGGCGCGGATCAACCTGTTTTCCACATTGTTGGGGCTAGGCATCGCCGTGCTGTTGCTGGCCTGGACCCAGGACCAACCTTTACCCGCGTCCATCGGCGTGTACCTGCCAGGCAATTGGCAGGCGCCGTTCGGCATCGTGCTGGTGGTCGATCGCCTGTCGGCCCTGATGCTGGTACTGACCGGCATCATCGGCGCCTGCGCCCTGCTGTTCGCCATGGCCCGGTGGGACCGGGCAGGGGCGAGTTTTCACGCGTTGTTCCAGATCCAGTTGATGGGCCTGTACGGGGCGTTCCTGACGGCGGACCTGTTTAATCTGTTCGTGTTTTTCGAGGTGCTGCTGGCCGCGTCCTATGGCCTGATGCTGCACGGATCGGGTCGGGCGCGGGTGTCGTCGGGCCTGCATTACATTTCCATCAATCTGCTGGCTTCGTCGTTGTTCCTGATCGGCGCGGCGCTGATCTATGGCGTCACCGGTACCTTGAACATGGCCGACCTGGCCCTGAAAATCCCGCTGGTGCCGGAAGCCGACCGGGGCCTGCTGCACGCCGGCGCAGGCATTCTCGCGGTGGCGTTCCTGGCCAAGGCCGGCATGTGGCCGCTGAATTTCTGGCTGGTTCCGGCCTACAGCTCCGCCAGCGCCCCGGTGGCGGCGTTGTTTGCCATCATGACCAAAGTGGGCGTCTATACGATCCTGCGCCTGTGGACCTTGCTGTTCTCCGGGCAGGCCGGCGCGTCGGCGTATTTTGGCGGCGATTGGCTGGTCTACGGCGGCATGGCGACCATCGCCTGCGCCGCCATCGCAATTCTGGCGGCCCAGCGCCTCGAACGCATGGCCAGCCTGAGCATCCTGGTATCGGCCGGCATCCTGTTGTCGGCCATCGGTTTCGCCCAACCCAACCTGATAGGCGCGGCGCTGTTTTACCTGGTGAGTTCGACCCTGGCGCTATGTGCATTGTTCTTGCTGGCCGAGCTGATCGAGCGTTCACGCTCGGCCAACGAACTGCCGCTGGACGATGACCTCGACACACTGCCGCGACCGCTGGAATCGCTGCAACCACCCAAGGGCATCAATCTCGATGACGAACAGAAGGCGGTAGTCGGCCAGGTGATCCCCTGGACCATGGCCTTCCTGGGCCTGAGCTTCATTGCCTGTGCGCTGTTGATTGTCGGCATGCCCCCGCTGTCGGGATTCATCGGCAAACTGAGCCTGCTCAGTGCATTGCTCAACCCCGAGGGGCTCGGGTCGAGCGGTGATGTCGCGGTGTCCAATAAGGCCTGGGGCCTGTTGGCTTTGTTGATCCTGTCCGGGCTCGCCTCGTTGATCGCCTTCTCGCGCTTGGGCATCCAGCGCTTCTGGACCCCGCAGGAAAGGCCGTCACCGCTGCTGCGACCGTTCGAATGCCTGCCGATCATTGCGCTGCTGGGGCTGGGGATCGTCCTGACCTTCAAGGCCGAACCCCTGCTGCGCTACACCCAATCCGTCGCCGATGCGCTGAACACGCCTGAACATTATGTGATGACGGTGCTTGCCACCCGCGCCGTCCCCAACCCTCAAGCCAGCGCCGACCTGAAGGCGGTGCAACCATGATCAGGCATCTGTTTCCCGCCCCCTGGCTGTCCCTGGCGTTGTGGTTGCTCTGGCTGTTGCTGAACCTGTCGCTCAGCGCCGGTCATCTGCTGTTGGGCGCGGCGCTGGGTTTTCTCGCGCCCTTGATGATGCGTCCGCTGCGGCCACGGCCGATCCGTATCCGTCGGCCGTGGGTCATGCTGCGGCTGTTCCTGCTGGTGGGCCGCGATGTGCTTGTGTCCAACCTGGCCGTCGCCTGGCGCGTACTCGACGCTGGACGCCGCCCGCCTCGCTCGCGGTTCGTCAAGGTGCCGCTGGACCTGCACGATGCCAACGGCCTGGCGGTGCTCTCGATGATCACTACGGTGATTCCAGGGACGGTCTGGTCGGAGTTGGCGCTGGACCGCAGCATCTTGTTGGTGCACGTATTCGATCTGGAGGACGAAGCGGTGTTCATCGATCATTTCAAGGCCACTTACGAGCGTCCGTTGATGGAGATTTTCGAATGAGCCCGCTGCTGTCCAATGCGATCCTGCTGAGCCTGTTCCTGTTCTCGCTGGCGATGGTCCTGACGTTAGTGCGGCTGTTCAAGGGCCCCTCGGCGCAGGATCGGGTCCTGGCCCTGGATTACCTGTATATCGTCGCGATGCTGATGATGCTGGTGCTGGGCATCCGTTATGCCAGCGACACGTATTTCGAGGCGGCGCTCTTGATCGCCCTGTTCGGTTTTGTCGGCTCGTTTGCCCTGGCCAAGTTCCTGTTGCGTGGGGAGGTGATCGAATGACTGGAGAGTTGTCGATGTGGATCGAAATTCCAGTGGCGATCCTGCTGGTATTGGGCAGCCTGTTCGCCCTGGTCGGCGCGATCGGGCTGGTGCGGTTGAAAGATTACTTCCAGCGCATGCACCCTCCAGCCCTGGCTTCGACGCTGGGGGCCTGGTGCGTGGCGCTGGCGTCAATCGTCTATTTTTCGGCGCTAAAGTCCGGCCCGGTATTGCATGCCTGGCTGATCCCGATCCTGCTGTCCATCACGGTGCCGGTCACCACCCTGCTGCTGGCCCGGGCGGCGTTGTTTCGCAAGCGCATGGCGGGTGACGATGTGCCGGCGGAGGTGAGCAGTCGCAGGACCGGCCCCGAAGATTAGAAGAAGCCTCAGCCAGGCATTATTGTGGCGGGGGAGCTTGCAGTTATCTGCACGCGCTCAAGCCCACGCCACCGTCAACAACCCCGCCCCCAGCACCACGCACAACGGCGAATAGACCCAAGTGTCGAGGCGGGCGAATGTCGAGCCCTTGACCTCCTTGAAGAAGCCCACCAGGTTCGACTCGCCGATAGCCCGGGCGAACATCAGCAAGGCAATCGCGCTGATCAGCCATTGCAAGGCGCGGTGGGTGACGGGCGGTGATATCAGGCCGACCCGCAGGCACACCAGCAGCGCAATCATCAACAGCGCGAGGGCGACCAGCAGCGTCAGCCATCCCGACGGGTTGAACGCCGGCCGCAGTGTGCCGCCCTGCTTCACCGGCACTTGCGGCACGACCGCCTGCGCCGCCCACCGCCCGCCCAGGGCCCAATACAAATGAATCATGCTGATGGTCGCAAACACCGCGACCAGCGACCGAGCCAATACAAGCGTCATTCGCCAGCCTCCTGAAAAAGGTTGAACAATCATCCTAGCTGGAATTTGGCATTTCGCTGGACGGGCACACATTGCCCGTTTCCGGCGAATGACGACTTGCCCAGGATCAATTGTTCAACGGACTGGCCTCCAACGCCCTACAGCCCCGCTGCCACCTTGTCGGCGACGTCCTTGGGCAACCAGGCCTGCCAGACCTCGGGATGGGCCTTGAGAAAGGCTTCGGCGGCTTCGCGGGACGGCGTTCGTTTCTCGCTCATGTCGGCCAGGGCCTTGTTCAGCGGATCGATCGGCAAATCGACCTTGCTGAAGAACTCGGCAATGTCCGGATGCTGTTTCTGGAACGGTGCGGACACACCAATCGACAGCTTCGACGCCAGGGACCGCGTTGGCTTGGGGTTGGGGTTGTCGGCATCGGTCAGGGTCTTCCAGGCCTCGGCATCAAAGGGCGGCTCCTGCAATTGCACCAGCTTGAAACGCCCGAGCAGCGGTGTCGGCGACCAGTAATAGAAAAGGATCGGCTTGCCACGACGAATCGAAGACGTGATCTCCGCATCGAGGGCGGCGCCTGAACCACTGCGAAAATTCACATAGCTATCGGAAAGACCGTAGGCCTTGAGCTTCTGCTTGTTGACCACTTCGGACGTCCAGCCGATGGGGCTGTTGAGGAAACGTCCCTTGCCGGGGCTTTCCGGATCCTTGAACACGTGCTTGTAGCGCGCCAAGTCCTCGACGCTGCGCAAGTCCGGCGCCAGGGGCTTGATGCCCTTGGCCGGGTCGCCCTTGATCACGTATTCCGGCACCCACCAACCTTCGGTCGCCCCTTTGACCGTGTCGCCCAGTGCAACCACCTTGCCTTCAGCCTCAGCCTTGACCCAAACCGGGCTGCGACCGGCCCATTCCTCACCGATCACCTGGATATCGTTGTTAGCCAAGGCGGTTTCCAGGGTGATGGTAGTACCCGGCAACGTGTCGGTGGGTAACCCGTAGCCCTTTTCGACGATGATCCGCAGGATGTCGGTAATCAGGCTGCCGCTTTCCCAGTTCAGGTCGGCAAAATGGATCGGCGTCGATGCCGCGGATGCCGGGAGTGGTGAAACCAACACAGCGAGGGTGGCCCAGGCAGCCAGCCACTGTCGAACTCGTTTCATGCTTGATACCTCATGCCGGACACAGCAATAACCGAACGGCGTTGCGAAGCGAACGCAAGCCTCTGATTAGTTCAGTCAGTTGACTGTAGCCAAGGTTCCAGCAGGCGCGTTTTAAAACTGTTACGAGTACGAAAGACCAGAGGCGATCGATCCGATTCACCATTATCGAATGACGACAGGCCTTTTACTCACTTGCCTTGAATGTCACTAGTTCACCCTTGCGCCATTTGGCCGCCTTGCCAGTGACCGCTTTCAATGTCTTGGTCAAACCTTCCTGCAACTGTTGGTTGGCGGCAAATACTGTCACCACGCTGTGCCCTTCCTTGAAGAGGATGGCTTGGCCATCGGCCGTCGTGACGAACGCGTAGTCGCCAATGCCATAGACCGTCAGCTTGATGTCACGAAACCTGATTTCGAATTTGCCACCCTCCCGGCTGGGCAATACTGCCGCCCGGAAATGGTCGCCAACCTTCAGTTCAAGTCGGGGTTTGTCATCGACCACCAGTGCCGACTCGGTATCGATCTCGGCAACATAGATGCCTTCGGCGGTCTGCTCGGTGATATAGACAAAACGTGACTGGAACAGCTTGACCAGCTTCGCCCGCAAGTCACCCAGTACAAATAACGCATGCATGTCGAGATTACTTACTGCCAAGGAAACATCCCCATCTTTTTAAACGGCCCACTCTCCGGGAATGGACCACGAGAACCTGCACGGCCGCATGGACCTGTCATTGAATTCGAAAGTGAACGGTGCGCCCTGACCCAGGGCGGGAGCAGACTAAAGGATCGCCACTCTCGCCGTCTTTCCCCGCAGTCGCCAGAGGTTGAAGGAAAACACCACTCTGAACATCGGAAAAGGAGGGACTACTAACTTTAGGGAAATTTCTCACCGAGAAAAGCACTTTTCCGACATCGAGGCCAAAAAAAATTGCTTTAGATAGGCGCAACCGTACGCACGGTACTGCCGATTCTAGAGCAGCCGTTGATGCGCAGACTACTTAAAACAGCCGGCAATTCGTCGGTAACCATAGAAAAGGAATTCACATGGCTACTTTTCCAACCTTGATCCGCCCCGTCACTGCATGCGTCGCCCAGACACAAGGCATCCCTCCTGCACACGAATACACGCCAACTGCAGCGATCCAGCCGAAATATAGGGTCGTTCTTGCCGGCAGGTGTTTTTTCCATATCGAAGAAACTACTACCGGACGCGTAAGAGGTTTCCGCACCGACCACAACGAAGCCTGCTATCTCGCCCGGACGCTTGAACAGAGCACTTCAATGCCAGGCGCCATGACTTAACTCAGCGGCCGCCGCCCAACTGCTGCCATACTGCCTGCCCAGAGCGCCCCCATGGAGGCGCTCGCACAATAATATGACTCGAAGGGAAGGCGCGACGTGACGGAACTAGACATCGGCGATTTTTTCATCCGCGGCGAAGCCAGAGAGGTCGAAGGCGAATTCCAGGCAGTCATTGTCATGCGCGCCAAAGCGCCCTCCACCACAGTCACTTATCACCAGGTGGAGAGGGATCGCTGGTTCAAGACCCCGGAAATCGCTGCCGAGGCCGCCAGGGCGTCGGCGCTGGCCCTGAAGATCGCGGTGGACGAAGGTGCGCTGAAAGCCTGAAACCGATCGAACTCCTGACGACTGCCTGCCTCATATACAGGGAAGCAACCGAGGCGCCATGACGGCGGTAGTCCAGAGGAGTCCTACAAAATGGAACAACCTTCCCACGAACTCAGCACCCTGTTTGACCAACTCGGCCTGCCTTCGGACGGCAAGGCCATCGATGATTTCATCATGGCGCACCCGCTGGATCCGAACACCAAGTTGGTCGATGCGCCTTTCTGGGCAGACCAGCAGAAAGATTTGCTTCGGGAATGGCTGCTTGCCGACGGTGAAGAGGCGGTGCTGGTTGACCAACTAAACGTGCGTCTGCACGACGGGAAATAACCCCTACATGAGCCAATGACAGTTGAGTTTTTGTGGCGAGGGGATTTATCCCCTCGCCACAGGTTAGTCACATAGCCAGTGATCAGGCTCAGCGCGGCTTCTCAGGCTTATAGCCCAACCGCAACCCACCCCAATGACGTCCCTTGAGCATGATCGGCACCGACAGGTCATGCATCAGCTCGCCCGTGTCCCGGGTATAGGTTTGCAGTAACACCGGCTGCTGATGACTGCCACAGCGTATCCCGGTGCGGTCGGAGAACTTGCGCTTGGTGCGGTTGTTCAGCGTGTCCACCTGGGGGTCGCCGGTCAACGGCTGGCAGAACGCATTGTTGTGAGTCGGCACGTAGCCCTGCTGGGTGCAGGCAATCGCGAAGACCAGCCCCTCATGCCGCGCCAGCAACGGTTCCTGGATCGCCGGTAGCACCTGATCCGTGTAGCGATCGAAACGGGTCTGGAACTTCGCCGGTTGGGTGTTGGCAATGGGTTGGTAACTGCGATCGAACAAGTCCTCCAGGCTGATACGCCCCTGATCGATATCCGCCTCGAACTGTGCGGCAATCCGGCTTGCCCCTTCCCGGGCCAAGTCATAGACCCGTTGGTGATAATCGTCCAGGCCCACCTCGGCCAAGCGCTCGCTGATGGTTTCGGCCTGGCCTTCCATCTGTACGGCGGCCTCGGCGAGGCGTTGGGTCTGCTGGTCGCTGATCGCCAGGTCGCCGCGCATTTGCTCGATCGCATGAAACAGACTGTCCAGTTGTTCACGGTTGGTGTCGGTGCCCTGGGCGATGGCGCTGACCTGGGTTTCCACGCCGGCGGCGAGCCGGGCGATATTTTCCAGATGCTGGCCAGTGTGCTCGACTTGCTGCACGCCGCTGTCCAGGTCTGCGGCCAGTTGGCGGATCTGCTCGACGACTTGCGCGGTGCGCTGCTGGATGTCCGCCACCATCACCCCCACCTCGCCGGTCGCCGCGGCGGTGCGCCCGGCCAGCCCACGCACCTCATCGGCCACCACCGCGAACCCACGGCCATGTTCCCCGGCCCGGGCCGCCTCGATGGCGGCGTTGAGGGCCAGCAGGTTGGTCTGGCTGGCGATCGATTGAATGACCAGGCTCACGCGCTGGATTTCATCGCTGCGCACGCTCAGCGCTTCGATCAGTTCACGACTTTCATTGGCGCGCTGGCTGAGCTGGTGCATGCGACTGATGGATTCCACCAACTCGCTGCGGCCGGCGACACTGCTGCGATGGGCTTCGCTGGCCGCGCCCAAGGCCTGTTGGCTGAGTTGTGAGGTGGCCTGCTCGGTGGCGATCATCGCTTCGGCGTTGCCGACGATCTGAGCCGCAGCCCCCAGTTGTGACTGGACCTTGCCGGCCAATTGCTTGACCGAATAAGCCACGCCCGCTGCGGACAGTGCGTTATGGCTGGTGGTGTAGGAAAGATCACGGGTGAGTTCGGCCAAGCTGTCGCTTGCCACCGGCGCGGGGGTGCTGGCCAGGCGCGAGCGCAGGCGCGGCAGCCAGACGATGAGCATTGCCAGCGGCAGCGCCAGGTACAACGACCAACCGCCCAAGGTCATGCCACACAGCAGCGAAACCAGCACCAAACTTTGCAACGTCGGCGCAAGCCAGCGCGCCGTAACGCGCGCTGCAGGCACCGAGGTCGACGCTGTCGCCGCCAGAGATCCGTCTGTCGCCATTTTCGTCACCCACATTTCTCATTGTTATGGCCGCATTAAACGCCACTACCGAGCCATTATCCATGGTCCATTAGTCGTGTTTTCGGCCACACATCGAGAAGCGTGATGATCAGAAAGCAAAAAGACCGCAGCTTCGGATGAAGGGCTGCGATCTTTTTGGAAACAGGAATCAGGCCTGGCGCTGGTGCTTGTCGATCTGCTCGTGACGTTCTTGAGCTTCGATGCAGTACTTGGTGGTCGGACTGATCAGCAGGCGCTTGAGGCCGATTGGCTCGCCGCTGTCGTCGCACCAGCCGAAGCTCTCGTCGTTGATGCGGTCCAGGGCCTGCTCCAGTTGCGGCAGCATGCGCTGGTCGCGATCGATGGCGTTGACCAGCCAGGTACGCTCTTCTTCTACGGAAGCAGCGTCCGCCGGGTCGGCCGGGCTGTCCAGGCTTTCAATGGCGATTCGGTTCTGTTCGATGCGCTCGTGGGTTTCGACTTTCATGTTCTGCAACAGCTTGGTGAAGTAAGCCAGTTGCTCGGCATTCATGTAGTCATCCGCCGGCATGGCCAGCAACTTTTCCTTTGTCATTGATTTCTCTATAAAAAAACGTGCATTAAGGCGAATTATGGAGCGTCCCGCATCAAGCAGCCACGCTCATCGGAAAGGCGCCGTCTATTCCAAGCGCCACCCGGCACTCAATTTACGAGGGGCGGCAGTCTAAGGCCGAGTCGGGGCGTCAGCAACCGAAAACATGGGGAAAATGCCCGACAACCGCTTCAAATGCTGTCTGACCGGCTTCTGCCGGCCGTCGGAGTGCGTTTATAACAAGAAATTTGCTGCAATGGCTGTATCAAGAAGACAAATGGCAACGCCACGCGGGTCAGGCGTGGCGATTTGTCACATCAAACGGTCGTTAACGCTTGAGCTTGCGTTTATTGCGGTACTGATCGATCACCACGGCGACGACTATGATCAACCCCTTGATGATGTCCTGGATATAGGCGTCGACACCGACAAAGGTGAATCCGCTGGCCATGACGCCGAGGATCAACGCACCGATTACCGTCCCGGTGATGCGCCCCACTCCGCCAGCCAGGCTGGTGCCGCCGATCACCGCCGCGGCAATCGCGTCCAGTTCATAAGACATGCCCATGCCCGCCTGCCCGGTCGCCGCCCGCGCCGAGGCCACCACACCGGCCAACCCCGCGAGCAACCCGGCGATGCTGTAGACAATCACCAAGTGGCGCTTGACGTTGATGCCCGATGTCCGTGCGGCCTGCATATTGCCGCCGATGGCGTAGGTGTATTTACCGTACTTGGTGTAGCGCAAGGCGACGTGGAAGATCACGGCCACCACCAGGAAGATGATCACCGGCATCGCGCCATGACCGATGGCGGTGTAAGAATCGGACAACATGCTCACCGGCTGCCCTTCGGTGTAGTAGCGCGCCAGGCCACGGGCCGAGACCATCATGCCAAGGGTGGCAATAAACGGTGGGATACCGGTAATGGCAATGATGCTGCCGTTGATCGCCCCGGCCAGCAGCCCCACGCCGAGCCCGGCCACCACTGGAATCCACACGGGCAGGTCGGTCAGGGAAGGAAACACCGCCCGGGCGAAATCCGAAGTCTGCGCCAGGCTCGCGGCGATCATCGCCGACAATGCCAGCACCGAACCTGACGACAAGTCGATGCCGGTGGTGATGATCACCTGGGTCACGCCGATGGCCAGCAGTCCGATGATCGACACTTGCAGGATCATCAACACCAGGCGCTGGGAGTTCATCAGGAAGCTCTGGTCGCGCATGATCCAGCCGAACAACTCGAATACCAGGCCGATGCCGATCAGCACCAGGAAAATGCTCAGTTCCGTCGGCAACCGTCGACGCGTCCTGGCCGGAGCGGCCGCGGGTTTGTTTTCCAGTATCGCATTCATAGCCTTTTACCTTTGTTATCTGGACTGACAGCCATCAGGACAGGCCCGACGCCAGTTGCATGACTCGTTCCTGGGTGGCTTCGCTGCGCTCGAGGGTGCCCATCAGGTCGCCTTCGTGCATCACCATGACGCGGTCGCTCATGCCCAGCACCTCGGGCAGCTCCGAGGAAATCATGATGACCGCCATGCCTTCGCTGGCGAGGTAGGCAATGAGTCGGTAGATCTCGGCCTTGGCGCCGACATCGATGCCGCGGGTCGGCTCGTCGAGGATCAGGATGCGCGGGTTGGTCATCAACCAGCGGGCAAGCAAGGCCTTCTGCTGGTTACCGCCGGACAACGTATCGATGCATTGCTCAAGAGACGGCGTCTTGACCCGCAGCTTCTTGCACATGTCCTCGCACAACGCACGCAGGGCTTTTTGCTGGATGAAACCGTTGCCGACGTAATGGGGCAGCACGGCCATTTCCATATTTTCCAGCACCGACAGGCACGGGAACAGGCCGCTGAGCTTGCGATCCTCGGTCAACAGCGCGAAACCCTTTTCGATGGCCATGTGCGGATCGCTGATGTGCACCGGCTGGTCGTCCAGCAGGATCTCGCCACCAGTGGCAGGGGTTACGCCGAAAATCGCCTCGGCCACGTTGGTCCGGCCCGAGCCCATCAACCCGGCGATGCCGAGAATCTCCCCGGCATGCAGGTCGAACGACACCCCTTTGAAAATACCCTCCAGGCTCAGGTCGCGAACCGACAGGACCCGATCACCGATGGGCTTGTCCCGCTCGGGAAACAACTGGCTCAACTCGCGGCCGACCATCATCGAAATCAGGCTGTCGCCATCCATGCTGTCGGCCCGTTGCAGGCCGATGTAGGCGCCGTCACGAAACACCGCCACTTCGTCGGCGATGGCGAACACTTCGTTCATTTTATGGGTGATGTAGATGATGCCCTTACCCTGGGCCTTGAGGTCGGCGATGATCGAGAACAGGTGCGCGACTTCGGTCTCGGTGATGGCCGACGTCGGTTCGTCCATGATCAGGATGTCTGAGTCATACGAGACGGCCTTGGCGATCTCCACCATCTGCCGCTCGGCAATGCTCAGGTTGCCCACCTGCTCCTCCGGGTCGAGCTTGATGCGCAAGCGCTCCAGCAACCGGGCGGTGCAGCGGTGCATTTCACCGTGGTCGATCATGTGCAGGCCGTTGAGTTGTTCGCGGCCGATCCAGATGTTCTCGGCGATGCTCATGTGCGGCATCAGGTTCAGTTCCTGGTGGATCATCGCGATCCCGGCCTGCAAGGCCGCCAGGGGTGTGTCAAAGGTCACCGGCTTGCCGCGCAGGCGCAGCTCGCCGGCGTCGGGCTGGTAGATGCCGGCGATGATCTTCATCAGCGTGGACTTGCCTGCGCCGTTTTCGCCCATCAGGGCCAGCACCGAGCCGGGGCGAACCCGCAATTGCACGTCGGACAGGGCCACCACGCCAGGAAAGCCTTTACTGACGTTGACGACTTCCAACAGGTACGGTTCGTCAGGTAATGCGTCCGGCCGGAAAGTCGGTGCCGAAGCGCTCGAAGCAGTCGCTGATGCGAACATGGTCAGGTACTCCCTGGGCAAGGTCGGCGCGGCGACCTGGCCTGTTTATTGTTGTGATGAAACAGGTGAAGCGTCACTTGAACTGATCGACGTTCTCCGGCGTGATCAAACGATAGGGCACCCAGACGGTTTGCTCGACCGGCTGCTTCTTGACCATCTTCACTGCCGTATCGATCGAGCCATCGGCCTGGCCCTTGGCGTCCTGGAACACCGAGACCGCCATATCGCCTTTCTTGATTGCGTTCAAGCCGTCCGGCGTGCCGTCGACCCCGGCAATCAAGACGCTGCCTTTCTTGGTGCCCGCTTGCTTGAGTGCCATGGCGGCGCCGATGGCCATCTCGTCGTTATTGGATATCACCGCGTTGAAGTCACGGCCCTGGGTCAGCCAGTCGTTGACCAGGGTCATGCCCTTGTCCCGGGACCAGGTGCCGGTCTGTTCCTGCTCGATCTTGATGTCCGGGTACTTGGCGAGGATCTCCTTGACGCCCTTGGTGCGGTTGGTGGTGGAGTTGTTCGCCAGATCGCCCAGCAGGATCACGATGTCGCCCTTGCCGCCCATCTTGTCGGCCAGGTATTGCATCTGCATGCGCCCGGCTTCCAGGTCATCCGAGGCCACGGTGACCACCCCTTGCGGCAATTTCGAATCATCCGGACGGCGGTTGACGTACACCAGCGGGATGCCGGCGGCCACGGCGGCCTTGGTGATGCGCTGGGTCGCGGCGGTGTCCACCGGGTTGACGATAAGCGCGTCGACCTTCTGGCTGATGAAGCTTTCCACCTGGCTCAGTTGCTTGACCACATCGCTGCGCGCATCTTCGAACTGCAGCGTGACGCCGTCCGGCAGGGACTTGGCTTTCTTGTCCATGGATTCGCGCAGGTAGGTCAGCCAGGTGTCATCGAACTGAGACATGCTGACGCCGATCTTCAGGTCCGCCAGGGCAGCGCCGCTGGCAAACATCAATGACAGGGCCAACGAGGCAATACGGGTCTTGGTGTTCATGAACGTTCTTTCTCCACTTTTTTGTTGGTTTTATGGATAAGGCGTGACGGACTTCAGGAACGCGGTAAACGCACGATGGGTGCGCCGGGCACGCAGCACACCACGGCGCCTTTGCGCTGGATGCACAGGGATTCGAACAAGGGAAGGATTGCGGACAGGCGCAAGGACAGTGGCAGGTGAAACGCAGAGCGGCTGAAGGTTTTCATCGACGGTACCTGGCTGTGTTTCTTGTTTTTGTTTCGTCCTTCGTCCATTCAGGGCGGGCCTGGATAAACGCGGACAGGGTTGTCGGTAACCTGGAATCGACTTTATTGGAAAATATTTTCCATATCAACTAATTTTAGAATTTTATTCGTTTTTTATTCCATGTCCTACAGGTGCTGGTAAACACACCACTTCACCCTGCTCCGCGCTCTGCCTGGCAGCGTCCAGGATACGTGTCGTGGCCAAGGCATCGCGGGCCGCTACCGGCAGAGGACCGTCGCCCTGCAAGGCAGTCTGGAGGCGCTGGTAGAACGTCAGCCAACAACCCCGCTCCGAGGCCACGCGCTCGCGCTCGACACCGTGCTCGAACCATCCCCAGCGCCGGTGTTCTTCGACGCCCCAGCGCTCGTCTTCGGTGGCCGGACTCAGTCCCGCCAATGCCAGGGCCTCCTGCCCATCGAGGCCTTCGACGGTATAGCAGCCTTCGCTGCCGCTGACCCGAAAACGCGGGCGCGGAGCGTTTTGCAGGCAATTGCCACTCAAATGGGAGACCACGCCGTTTGCGTGGGCCAGCGACATGAAAAAACCGTTGTCGTAGGCCTGGCCCGGCTGCCGATAATCCAGCTCGGCATAAACCCGCATCACCGGCCCGAACAACTGCAGCGCCTGGTCCACCAGATGGCTACCCAGATCCCGCAGGAATCCCCCGCCACTGCCCTTTCCCACAGAGGTCGGCGAGTAACGCTCAACGCTGGATTCAAAGCGCATGACCTGTCCCAATGCACCGGATGAGAGCAATTTGCGCACCGTCAGGAAATCCGAATCCCAGCGCCGGTTCTGGTAGACGCTCAACGGCACGTTGCGTCGTTCGGCGGCCAGCACCATCGCTTCGGCCTGCGCGGCATCGAGGGCGAAAGGCTTGTCGCTGACCACCGCCACGCCGTGCTCGATGGCTTCCATCACCACGGCCGGACGCGCCGCCAACGGCGTGGACACCACCACCGCATCGACGCCGGCCGCCACCAGTTGTTCGAGAGAGTCGAAGGCTTGGACGTGCGGATAATCACCCGCCAGTTGCTGGCGCCGCTCGGCGGAGCGGGTCACCACCCCGACGAAAGTAGCCCCCGACAGACTGCTGATCAGCGGCGCATGAAAAAACCGCCCGCCCTTGCCGTAGCCGACTAGTCCGATTCGCATGAAGGCTCCTTATTAGTATTGAATGCACACCATCCCTTGTGGGAGCGAGCTTGCTCGCGATAGCGGTGTGTCAGTCAACGCAATGCAAGCTGCATCCGACGCCATCGCGAGCAAGCTCGCTCCCACCATTGACTGCATTCCACAGGGGAAATGTGGTCAGCCGTAAAAGCGTGGCCGCTCCGGCAGATCAACCTTGACGATCTGCCCACTCTGCTGCGCTTCGATGCAGGCATCCGCCGCCACCGCCGCCGCAAAACCATCCCATGCCGACGGCCCGCCCACTTGCCCGCTGCGCACGCCGTCGATGAACGCCTGCAACTCGACGTCATAAGCGGCAATGAAGCGATCCTTCCAGTCCATCAGGATCGCATTGGACAGTTTGGCGCCGCTGCGCAACTGGACCTGGGACGGCTCCGGCAGCTTGGCGATGCCGGTCTCCCCCACCACTTCGCATTGGATGTCGTAACCGTACTGGCAATTGACGAACACTTCGACGTCGATCCGCGTGCCCCTGGCGGTTTCCAGCAGGACGATCTGCGGATCTCGCAGGTGAGCCAAGGCCTTGCTGGTCTTGCGCGGGAACACCACCTGCACCGACACATAGTCATCGGCCAGCAGCCAGCGCAAGACGTCCAGCTCGTGGATCAGGGTGTCGGTGATCGCCATGTCGGTCTTGTAGTTTTCGCCCACGCTTGGGTTGCGGTGGGCGCAGTGCAGCATCAGCGGTTCGCCGATCTGGCCACTGTCGATCACCGATTTGAGCGCGCGGTAACCTTCATCGTAGGGCCGCATGAAACCGACCTGCACCAGGCGCTTGCCGTGGGCCACTTCGGCTTCGACGATCTTGCGGCAGCCTTCGGCCGTGACCGCCAGGGGTTTCTCGCAGAACACCGGTTTGCCTGCCGCGATGGCCGCCAGCACGAATTCTTCATGGCTCGGCCCCCAGGACGTGACGAGGATCGCCTCGACGTCCGGCGCCTTGATCAGTGCGTGACCGTCGGGGTAGACCTCGGCGGTCAGCTTGAGATCGGCCACCACTTTCGCCGCCTGGGCAAGGTTGATGTCGGTTACCGCCACGACCTGGCTGTTGAGCAAGGTCTGGCTGCAACGACGGATGTGGTCCTGGCCGATGGCCCCGGTGCCGATGACGCCCAGCTTCAAAGACATGTGGAACTCCTTAATGTAGGTGTTGGCGCAATCAGTATTGACGGGCCTTGGCCAGTCGTTCGTTGAGGGTCTTGGCGACGGCATCGGTGCGGGCGCTGGTGGAGACTTGCGCCACGCCGACCCGCCACCAGGACAGGTATTTGTGGATCATGGTCTTGGGCAGGACCTTGATATCGATCAGCGTCGAGACCGTCTGGCGCCGCGCGTCGGCCAGGGCCGCGTGCAGCTCGTCCAGTGTCTTGACCTTGTAGGTCTTGCAACCGTAGGCCGCCGCGCTCATGGCGAAGTCCACCGGCACGAAGCCGCCATCGAGCTTGCCCGTCTCGGGGTTGCGGAAACGGAACTCGGTGCCGAAGCTGTCCATGCCGTGTTCCATCTGCAAATTATTGATGCAACCGAACGTCATGTTGTCCAGCAGCACCACGTTGATCTTGCGACGCTCCTGGATCGAGGTCGCCAGTTCCGAGTGCAGCATCATGTAGGAGCCGTCGCCCACCAACGCGTAGACCTCTTTGTCCGGCTCGGCGAGCTTGACGCCCAAGGCCGCATTCACCTCGTAGCCCATGCACGAGTAGGCATATTCGACGTGGTAGGTGTTCACGCCCTTGCTCCGCCAGCTGCGCTGCAAATCGCCAGGCAGGCTGCCGGCGGCAGCGACGATGATGGCGTCGTCCGCCAAGGTCTGGTTGAGCGTGCCCAGCACGCGGCTCTGGGTCAGGCAGGAGCCGGTGAGTTCGATGAATTCACGAAACACTGCGGGGTCCATGTGGTCATTGATTTCCGGGACGAAATCCTGGGTCTGGAAATCCGCCTGGTAGATCCGGTCCACTTCCGCGTCGAGCTGGGCCTTGGCGTCGGCGATCTGCCCGCCCCATTCGGCACGGTAGTCCCCCAGGTTGCCAGCCAGCGCCTCAAGGCCAGAACGGGCGTCGGCCAGCAGTTGCACGCCGTCCAGTTTCAGCGCATCGCACGGGCTGATGTTGAGGTTGAGAAACTGCACTTCGGGATGCTGGAACAGCCATTTCGACGCCGTGGTGAAATCGCTGTAGCGGGTGCCGATGCCGATGACCAGGTCCGCTTCCTTGGCCAGCAGGTTCGCCGCCAGGCAACCGGTCTCGCCGACGCCGCCTACGTTCAGTGGGTGGCTGGAGACGATGGCGCTTTTTCCCGCCTGGGTTTCGGCAAACGGAATCTCGAAGCGCTCGGCGAAGGCTTGCAATGCAGCGTTGGCCCCGGAATATTTCACGCCGCCGCCGCAGATGATCAGCGGCTTGCGCTTGCCCTTGAACAGCGCCAGGGCATCGCCGAGCATCGCCTCAGTGGCTGGGCGACGGTCGATGCGGTGCACGCGTTTTTGCAGGAAGTAATCCGGATAATCGTAGGCTTCGGCCTGTACGTCCTGGGGCAGCGCCAGGGTCACCGCGCCGGTCTCGGCCGGATCGGTGAGCACGCGCATGGCCTGGATGGCGGCGGTCATCAATTGCTCGGGGCGGTTGATACGGTCCCAGTATTTGCTCACGGCCTTGAAGGCATCGTTGGTGCTGATGCTCAGGTCATGGAACTGTTCGATCTGTTGCAGCACCGGGTCCGGCTGGCGACTGGCGTAGACATCGCCGGGCAACAGCAGCAGCGGGATGCGATTGGCCGTGGCGGTGGCGGCAGCGGTCAGCATGTTCGCCGCGCCGGGACCGACCGACGAGGTACAGGCGTAGATCTTGCGCCGCAGGTGCTGCTTGGCAAACCCGATGGCGGCATGGGCCATGCCCTGCTCGTTGCGGCCCTGATGGACCACCAGGTCGCCGCTGTCCTGCTCCAGCGCCTGTCCCAGGCCCAGCACGTTGCCGTGGCCGAAAATGGTAAACACACCGGCGACGAATTTGCTCTGGACGCCATCGACTTCGATGTACTGGTTATCGAGGAATTTCACCAGGGCCTGGGCCATGGTCAGTCGTGTTGTGGTCATGCTTGCACCTTCTTCAAACGCAACTCGGTCGAGTGGGAGCTTTGCAGGTGGCTCATGCTCGCCCCCAACGCCTGGCGGATGTCAGCCAGCTCGTGGACGCTCTCGGCAAAGGGCTCAAAGGACAGGTAGCCGTCATAACCTCCGCTCACCAGCGCTTCAATCTGCGCGGCATTGCCGAGAATATCCCCCTCGCCCACCAGCACGCGGTGGCCGTCCCGAATCGTCGCCAGCGGCGCCTGGGCATCCTCGACGCCAGAGATGTGCACCAGCCCAGTCAGTTCAGGAAAGAATTCTTGCTCCCCCGCCAGATGATGATGAAAGGTGTCATGCACCAGGCGGAACACATCCAGCCCACCGATGGCCTTGATCGCCTCCACCGCCGTGCGCTTGCGCCGCAGCGCGCATTCTTCGAAGCCCAGGGGTTCGATGAATCCGTAGATACCGAAGGCGCGCAGAATCGGTGCAAGTTCACTGAGGGCCGTGCGCAGCCCCGCTGCCCGTTCGGCCGCGCCGCGGGGGTCGGCGCGGTCGTTGAGCGGGCACATCACCAGCCCCTCGGCGCCGCACTCGCGAGCGTAGTCAGCCAAGCGCACGGCCTGGGCGCGACGTTCTTCGTTCCACACATCGAAGGGGTACAGGGCGTTGATCGACAGCACCTTGATGTCGCGCGCCTCACACAACTCACGCACGCGAGCGGGCGGCATCCCGTCTTCGATCTCGACACCCTTGAGGTCGTTGCGAATCTCGATGGCATCGGTTTTCAACGCCAGCGCCAAGTCGATGAAAGCAGGCAGTGACAGGCGCGGGGCAACCATTCGGTTCAAGGCAAAACGCAGGGGCTTGTTCATTGTTGTTCTCCCTCCGGCATTCATGAAATGAGTTATTGGGCAGTCGGCATGCTGAACTCGGGGCCCTTGGCGATGCTGTCGGGCCAGCGCTGCATCACGCTTTTGTAGCGACTGTAGAAGCGCAGGCCTTCCTCGCCATAGGCATGGTGGTCGCCAAACAGCGAACGCTTCCACCCGCCAAAGGAATGCCAGGCCATCGGCACCGGGATCGGCACGTTGATGCCCACCATGCCGACCTTGATGCTGCGCGCGAACGCCCGGGCGATGCCGCCGTCACGGGTGAAGCACGACACGCCGTTGCCGAACTCATGGGCGTTGATCAGCGCCACCGCCGTGGCGAAGTCCGGTACGCGAACGATGCCCAGCACCGGGCCGAAAATCTCTTGCTGGTAGATGCTCATGTCGGCGGTGACCTGGTCGAACAGCGTCGCACCGACGAAAAATCCCTGCTCGGCCCCCGGCACCTTGAAGCCCCGACCATCAACGATCAGCCGCGCACCCTCGGCCACGCCAGCATCGATGAAGCCTTCTACCTTGGCCTTGTGCTCGGTGGTGACCAGCGGTCCCATGTCAACGCCGGGCTGCTGGCCGTCGCCGACCTTCAATTGATCGATACGCGGCAGCAATCGAGCGATCAGCTCATCGCCGACATCGCCCACCGCCACGGCAATGGAAATCGCCATGCAGCGCTCGCCGGCCGAGCCGTAGGCCGCACCGATCAACGCGTCCGCCGCCTGGTCGAGGTCGGCATCAGGCATGACGATCATGTGGTTCTTCGCCCCGCCCAAGGCCTGTACGCGCTTGCCGTTCGCGGTGCCCTGTTGGTGGATGTATTCAGCGATGGGCGTTGAGCCGACAAAGGAAATCGCCTCGATGTCCGGGTGCTGCAACAGCGCATCCACCGCCGCCTTGTCACCCTGGACCACATTGAAGACGCCGTCCGGCAAGCCGGCTTCGCTCAGCAGCCGGGCCATCAGCAGGCTGGCGGATGGGTCGCGCTCCGAGGGCTTGAGGATGAAGCAGTTGCCGGCAACCAATGCCAGCGGAATCATCCACAACGGCACCATCACCGGGAAGTTGAACGGCGTGACACCGGCGCACACACCCAGGGGCTGGCGCAGGTTCCAGTTGTCGATGCCACCACCGATGTTGTCGCTGAAATCGGTCTTGAGCAGGCTCGGCGCACCGCAGGCGTACTCGACGATCTCGATGCCACGGGTGACTTCGCCATGGGCGTCGGACAGCACCTTGCCGTGCTCACGGCTGATGATTTGCGCCAGTTCGTCGTGGTGACGATCGAGCAGTTCCTTGAACTTGAACATCACCCGCGAACGACGCAACGACGACTGCTCGGACCAGGCCGGGAACGCCGCCAGCGCCGAGGCCACCGCCGCGTCGACGGTACTCGGTTCCGCCAGGGCCACCCGCGCCTGCACCGCGCCGGTGGCCGGGTTGAAGACGTTGCTGGATCGAGCGGTGTCGCCGTCCTGCACTCGACCGTTGATGTAATGGCCTATTACCGGGGTGTCGCTCATTGTCCTGGTTCTCCGTTGGAATGTTCGAATTCAGAGGTCGAGCAGCCAGCTGTGCTGCGGGTCGTTATGGAACTGCCAGACCCGCTTCGGACCGGCCATGACATTCAGGTAATACGACTCGTACCCGTAGGGCACGCTGACCGGGTGGTAACCCTTGGGCACCACCACCAGGTCGCTGTTTTCCACGGCCATGGCCTGGTCGATGCTGCGGTCGTCGGTGTAGACGCGCTGGAACACGAAGCCCTGGGACGGGTTGACCTGGTGGTAATAGGTTTCTTCGAGGAAGCTCTGGTGCGGCAGGTCGTCGGTGTCGTGCTTATGCGGCGGGTAGCTGGACGAGTGACCGGACGGCGTGCGCACTTCCACCACCAGCAGCGAATGGGCCGGTTCGCTGTCGGGCAGGATGTCGCAGACATAACGGGTATTGGCACCCTTGCCGCGCACACTGCGTTTCATGCTGTCGGGGCGGATCAGCCGTGGGCCGTGTTCGTTTTGAGCGGCACCTGGCGCGGCGCATACCGCCACCTGCACATCGCTCAGCGCGGTGATTTGGGCTTGGCTGCCGGGCGGCAGATAAGCAGCAAAGGGGGATTTATCCTCGAACACCGATTGGCGATCACCGAGGTTGTCCCAATTGAAAGCACCCTGCCCCGGCGCCTCGCCCTCGAGGTCGATGCGCCCGCTGAGCAAGACCACGCACAGCTCCTTGTCACCGGCCATCACGGGAAGGGTTTCGCCGAGGCTCAGGCGGTAGGCGGCGAACCCCACGTATTCCAAGGTGCCATGGGGCAGTTCGACCAGCTTCTGGCCACCGGGGGTGCCCTTGATCAGCAGACTCATGCCGGAATCCTCTCTTGCAGCAGGGCACGCAAGGTGTCGTAGCCCTTCTTGGCGTAGGCATAACTCGGCGCCACGGCGGGGTCCTGCTCGGCTTCTACCACCAGCCACCCGTGGTAGTCGGCGGCCAGCAAGACGTCGAGCAACGCGGCGAAATCGATGTCGCCATCCCCCGGCACGGTGAAGGTGCCGTTGATGATGCAATCGGGGAAGCTCCAGAGGTTATTGCGCGCCAGTTGCACCACCGGTTTGCGCACATCCTTGAAGTGCACATGGCAGATGCGTTCGATGTGTTTGCGCAGGACTTGCAAGGGTTCGCCGCCGCCCATGTAGCAATGGCCCGAATCGAACAACAGGCCAACCTCGCTGCCGGTCAGGGCCATCAGCTTGTCGATATCCGAAGGCGATTCGACGTAGGCACCCATGTGGTGGTGATACGCCAGGCGCACGCCGTGGGACAAGGTGAAGCGCGCCAGTTCGGTGACCTTGTCGGCGTAGGCTTGCCAGGCTTCGTCAGTGTGGAAGCGCGGGCGTTCGATCAGCGGGATGCGCTGGCCCTGGATCGAATCGGCGACTTCGCCGTAGACCAGCACCTTCGCGCCATTGTGCGCCAACAGCTCGACATGGCTGGCGATAGCATCGATTTCCTCAGCCGCCGAACGCCGGGCCAAGCGGCTGGAATACCAGCCGGACACCAGCGCCAGGTCATACGGGCGCAAGACGTCGCCGACGCCCTTGGCGTCCTTGGGGAACTTGCCGTTTAGCTCAAACCCTTCGTAGCCGATTTCCTTGCCTTCGCTGAGCGCCGTGCTCAAGGGCGTCTCGCCGCCGAGGGACGGCAGGTCGTCGTTGCTCCAGGAAATCGGGTTGATGCCAATTCGAATAGCGGGCATGGCTGCACCTTTTATTGTTTTCTCTAATGTTTAACCGATCATCGGTGGCGAGGGAGCTTGCTCCCGCTCGGCTGCGAAGCAGACGCAAAACCTATGGATGCGGTCTCCCTTTGGAATCGGGGTAACAGGCTTTAGGACTGCTTCGCAGTCCAGCGGGAGCAAGCTCCCTCGCCACAAGAGCCCCTTCAAGCCCGCGCCGCACGCCACGCCTCGATCAGTTCCACAAACCGCTCCTGCACGTCCCGGATCAACGTCTCATCATCGATCTCACCGGCCATCCAGGCCCGGCTCGGTTCCTGGAAAATCGTTCGGCCCACGGCGAACCCCCGGCAGGTGGTGCTCCGGCTGGCCTGGCGGAAGCCTTCGGCGAGCGCGGCGGCCGGGGCGTTGAGGCCCAGCAGCACCACGCCACGGCAGTATGGGTCGCGCTGTTGGATGAGCTCGTCGAGCTGCTGCCATTCTTCGGCTGTCTGCGCTTCGATCTTCCACCACGCGGGGAAAATGCCCAGGTTGTAGAGGCGCTTGAGCGCACGATAGAGCACGTCCGGATGAGCCGATGGATGATCCTTTGGCGGGATGACTTCCAACAGCAACTCATGGCCGCTGACCTGGGAGGCCTTGTACAAACCCATCAATTGCGCCTCCTGTTCCAAGCGCAGAAGCGGTTCGTCGTCGGGGTGAAATTGCACCAGGCATTTGATGATCTGTTCCTGCGGCCAGGCGATCAGGTTGCTGCCAATGGAGCGCCCGTGCTCGAACGCCAGCGGCCGCGAGCCTTGCACCTCCACCGGCCGCGCCACCCACCAGCCCCGCCCGGTGGCTGCGTTGAGCGAATCCTGGCCGAAACGCTGATCGGCCAGCAGCCCGACGTCGGCATCGATGCCCTGGCGCTTCAAGTCGGCTTCGACCCGTTCCACCGCCTGGATGAACAGTTGCTTGAGTTCCGCGATGCTGCTCAGCTCGCGACCGCCCTTCTGGGCCAGTTCCACCAATTGCCAGCGATGGTCGAAGGCAAAGATGAACAGCTGCTTCCAGGCCTTGCGCGGCACGCTGACCCGATGCAGCCGTTGCAGCACGGCATCCTGGTCCGGCCGGGTGATGGGCACCGGGCTCTTGAACAGATAATCGAGCTCGGCCCGGGTCGGCATCGCCGGGGCGCACGCATGGCGCGACACCACCAGGCCGCCGCAGGCATTGGCCAATTGGCAGCAGCGCTCATCACTGGCGTCTTCCAGCCAACCGGCGAGGAAACCCGACATGAATGCATCGCCAGCACCCAGGACATTCAAGACTTCGACCCGTACGCCTGGGTAAATTGCGCCGTCTTCCAATCGGCTCGGGATATCGCCATGGATCACCGTGCAGCCCTGCGGGCCAAGCTTGACCACAAGCGTTGCCGCCGTCAGCGAGCGCACAGTACGCAGCGCGGTCAACAGGTCCTCGCTGCCGCCAGCGATGAGGAACTCTTCTTCAGTGCCGACGATCAGGTCGAAACGCGGCAGGATGCTTTGCACGTGCTGGCTGACCTTGCGGTCGGCGACGAAACGGGTTTCACCGTCCGCCTTGCCCGCCAGGCCCCAGAGGACCGGGCGATAATCGATATCGAGGACGCATTTGACGTTGTGTTTTCGGGCATGGTCCAGCGCCTGGATGCTCGCGCTGTAGACGCCTTCGGTGGAGAAATGCGTGCCGGTGATCAGCAGCGCCTTGCTGGACGCGATGAAGGCTTCGTCGATGTCTTCGGCCCGCAGCGCCATGTCTGCGCAGTTTTCACGATAGAACACCAAGGGAAACGTCTCGCGATCCTTGATGCCCAGCAGGACCATGGCGGTCAGGCGCTCGGCATCGACCTTGATGCCACTGACATCGCAGCCTTCGCGAGCGAGGGACTGCACCAGGAAGCGCCCCATGTGGTCCTCGCCCACGCGGCTCAACATCGCCGATTTCAGCCCAAGACGGGCCGTGCCGAAGGCGATGTTGGCCGATGATCCGCCCAGGTACTTGGCGAAGCTTGAAACATCTTCCAGGCGTGCGCCAACCTGCTGCGCGTAGAGATCGACGCCCAGGCGTCCCAGGCAGATCACATCCAATTGACGCCCACTGGCAAAACGAGTCTGGCCCATGCTGGCTCCTGTTATTTTTATCAGCCTGCGCTTGTCGCCGGAACCGACGCCAACGCTTTGGTGAATGCAGACTAAAACGAGCAAGCGGCAATAATCAATATTTTTTCCATAAAATTTTATCATGGAATATTTTTTCCAATATGCTACTGCTCAACCGGGCCAGACGCAGTGCATCGTTTCAGCAGGCGTTACAACTTCGTTCAGCCATGATTTTCTCCGCGCCTACGCTGTAGACTGCACCAGCCAACCTATTGTCGAGGGCCGGCCCGTTCGCCAGCCGCCCTATAAGAACAAGCCAGAAGGATTTCCTATGACCCGCCCCGATCTGCCGGCGCCGTCCGAGAGCGCGTCCGAAGCCGCCCTCCCCAGCCCACCGATCAACGCCGAGCGGCTGTTGCAACTGATCACCGAGGAGTACGAAAGTCTGCCGCGACAGCTCAAGCGCATTGCCAGCTACATGAGCCAGCAAAGCGACCGGATCATGGTCGACCGCATCAGCGACATCGCCCGGGAATGCGAAGTCCACCCTTCGGCCATCGTGCGGTTCTCCCAGCGCTTCGGGTTCAGCGGGTTCAGCGAGATGCAGGCCTTGTTCCGCGAGGCGTACACCCACAAGACCACCCCGGTGCAGAACTACCAGCAACGCATTCGCAGCATGATCGCCAACAAGTCGCAGAAGGCCAACGCCGGCGACCTGGCCCGCGAGTGCGTCAACGCGACCCTTTCTGGCATCGAGCGCCTGGGACTGGAACTGGACGACGAGGCGTTTGAAAAAGCCGTGGACCTGGTGGTCAACGCCGACAACATCTATGTCGTCGGCGTGCGGCGTTCATTCGCCGTGGCCGATTACCTCGTCTACAACCTGCAGCACACCAACAAGCGCATTCACCTGGTGTCCGGCCTGGGCGGCAGTTACCGCGAGCAGATGCGCAGCGTGCGCGCCAACGATCTGGTGATTGCCATCAGCTTTACGCCCTACGGCAAGGAAACCCAGCACTGCTTGCGCATTGCCCAGCATCACCAGGCCAAGACCCTGATCATCACCGACAGCAACCTGTCTCCGCTGGCCAAACGGGCCAATGCGGTGTTGCTGGTCAATGAAGGCAGCTCTTTCGCGTTCCGCTCGTTGAGTGCCACCTTGTGCCTGTGCCAGGCGTTGTTCATTGCCGTGGCCTACCGGCTTGAACTCAAGGTCGATGAAATCCATGAACAGGTCGGCTTCGAGGATTGAACCCGGCCTTTAGAACCCGTTGAAGGAGAAACCATGAAACTGATCGGCATGCTGGACTCGCCCTATGTGCGACGCGTCGCTATTTCCGCCAAACGGCTGGGAGTCTCCCTGGAACATGAATCGGTTTCGGTGTTCAGGCAATTCGAGCATTTCCAGAGCATCAACCCGGTAGTCAAGGCGCCCACATTGGTGCTGGATGATGGCTCGGTGTTGATGGATTCCACTTTGATCATCGATTACCTGGAGGCGCTGGCAGGGCCATCCCACAGCCTGATGCCGAACGATTTGGCCCAACGGTTGCGCTCGTTGCGACTGGTCGGGTTGGCGCTCGCGGCGTGCGAAAAATCGGTGCAAATCTATTACGAACGCACGTTGCGCCCGGCCGACATCCAGCATGCGCCGTGGCTCGCGCGGGTATCGGGCCAGTTGCTGGCAGCTTACGGTGAGTTGGAAAGGGAACTGGCGAACCAGCCACTGCCCACCGATGGTTCGATCGACCAGGCCGGCATTACCATCGCGGTGGCGTGGACCTTCACCAACCTCCTGGTCGCGGATCAGGTCGAAGGCAAGGCCTTCCCACGGATCAGCGCATTTACCGCGTACGCCGAAGGGTTGGAAGTGTTCATCAGCACACCGGTGGAATAACCGCTGGATACAATCCTGTGTGGGAGCGAGCTTGCTCGCGATGGCGGCGTATCGATCACCATTGATATTGGCTGAACGGACGCTATCGTCGGATCGCCGCCCGGAGCAAGCTCGCTCCCACAGGGGACCGGCTGATCATAGGATTTGCTCAGACCGGCTCCATTTCCCTTGGTTCTGCAATCGGCGCCACCACGAAGCGGTCCGCCAGGAACGGTGTGATGTCCAGCGGCAACGGCTCGTTGTTGATCAACTTGTCCAGCAGCACTCCGGTAATGGCCGAGGTGAGGATGCCGGTGCGGAAATGCCCGCAGGCGTTCAGGTAGCCGTCCACGCCGCGCATCGGACCCAGGATCGGTAACTCGTCAGGTGAGCCGGGACGCAGGCCAGCCCAGGTGCGCTTGAGGTTGATGTCGACCAGTTGCGGGATGCAGCGCATGGCACCTTGCACCAGCCCTTCGATTTCCGGGTAGGTGGTGGTCACGTCGAACCCTTTGTCCTCCGTGGTACTGCCGATCAGGATTTCACCGTTGTCTTTCTGCGCCACGTAGCAATCGCTGGTGGTCAGGCAACCGTTGAGGATTTTCGGCATGCGTTCGGTCAACAGGATCTGCCCCTTGACCGGCTTGACCGGAATCCGCACGCCCGTAGCCTGCTCGCTCAGGTCCGCCGCCCAGGCGCCGGCGGCGTTGATCAGCGTCCCGCAGCTGAACGTTCCGGCCTCGGCGGTCTTCACACCTGTGACCCGCGTCCCGCTTCGCAACACTTCAGTGACGTGGGTGTTGAAAAACAGGTCGACACCGTTCTGCCGCGCGCCCTCGGTGTAGGCGTCGGCCAGTCGAAACGGGCTGACCTGGTGATCGCAGAGAAACTCCAGCGCGCCGAGGGCCTCATGGCTGACACTCGGCTCTGCCTCGCGCAAGGCCGCCTGGTCGAGCCAGCGCACCTGGTCGGCCAGATGGGGGATGCAGGCGACGATGTGCTCGGCGTACAAACGGTCCTCATCGTCATAGATCACGAACTTCAGCCCGGTCTTTTCGAACTTGAAATCCATGCCATGGCGGTCCATCAGCTCCTGGTGCAATTGCGGGTACATCGCGTTGGACTGCAAGGCGAACTCGAAGAATGAGTCGGGCAGGATGTGTGGCGTACTGGCATCCACCGCCACGGCGGCACCTTGGGCCTGGCGCTTGCGATTGGCCGACATCATGCGAAAGAAAATCACCCCGCAGCCCAGGCCCACCGATTCACCAATGGCCCACAAACCGCCCGCCGATGCACGGGTAGCGTTGCCGGGGCGCTTGGCGTCGATCAGGGCGATCTTCAAATGCTTGCGCTTGGACAACTGATAGGCACAGGAAGCGCCGATCACGCCGCCACCGGCAATCACCACGTCATAAGGCTTAGTCATGGGAAGCGGCCTCCGTGCCGATATTCTGGAATGCTGAAAAAGGCACCGGATCGATGGGGAAGCGCGGTCGCAACCAGCCCACATCGGCCCGCCCCGTCGCCTCGCGCAACCGGTCGCTGCAGTAACCGACGCACATGCGTCCCTGGCAGTCGCCCATGCTTACGCGGGTGCGCATTTTCAGGCTGGCCATGTCTTGCACGCCCTGCTCCAGCGCCCGATCGATGTCGGCGCGGGTGGCATGTTCGCAGCGACAGATCACCGTGTCGGCGGCAGGCAGCGCCGTTTGGCCCGCCCCGCGCTGGGTGTAGCGATCGACGGCGGCGCGAAAACGAAGGATGCGCTCCAGTTGCGCCTGATACCGATCGCGACGCCCAAGGGCCGTCGCCTCATCCAGGACATTGCGTTGCACCAGCACCGACAACGCGGCGATGCGCCCGCTCAGCATGGCCGCCTCTCCCCCGCGGATCCCGCCCATGTCACCCGCCAGATGAACATGCGCCTCGCTGCCGCGTTGCCAGGCATCGGCCACGGCCCGCAGATACCCGTCATCGCTGAAGCCGTGTTCCAGGCCCATCTGCTGGCTCAACTGGGTGCGCGGGATAAACCCGTAGCCGACTGCCAGCGTCTGGGCCGGCACCTCCTCGGCGCGCGTAAGGTCCGGCGTCCAATCGGCGGAGTACGGTGCGACGGTCACGCCGCTCAACTCGCCCTCGCCCTCGGCTCGCACCACGCCCCAGCCATAGCGCACGGGAATGCGATGCCGCTTGAGATACGCGAGCATGCCCAGGCCATCGAGGAACAGTTGCGGTTTATTGAGCAAGGCGAGGCTTTCCTTGGCGATCCTGCCGAACGCACACGCCTCGTAGACACCCGCCACGGTAACGCCCGAGGCGTGCAGTTGACAGGCCACCAACGGCAACAGCGGGCCCGTCCCGGCGATCACCACCGGGCTCGGCGGCCTGACCACGCCGCTCTTGATCTGCAACTGCAAGCCGCCAAGCATCATCACGCCCGGCAGGGTCCAGCCGGGGAACGGCACGCTGCGCTCATGACATCCCGCTGCCAGTATCAACTGCGAATAGGCAACCTCACACAGGCGCTCATCCGCATCGAGCACCATCAGCGCCCGGAACCCCTCGGCCCCGATGACACGACTGCCCAATCGCACATCGATCAAATCGGCATGGCGCTGGAATTCCCCGTGAAGGTTCTCCAAGGCTTCGCTGTAGCGGGGCCCCAGGTAATCCAGGCGCACGCCATCGCGCAGGGGGCCGCGATACACCACGCCACCGAGGCGCGGTGCCTCTTCGAGCAAGGTGCAACGTACCTTGTGGGAGGCCAGTTCAATGGCCGCCGCCATACCCGCCGGCCCGCCGCCGACGATCACCGGAGCGTGGTTCATGGCGCCTCCGTTTCAGCGATGCGGTTGGCCCGGGTTTCGATCTGCATGCCGGGGCGCACCAGCGTCTGGCAGGCGCGACGTTTGTGGCGACCGTCGATCTTGACCAGGCAGCACTGGCAAACGCCCATCCCGCAATAGGCACCGCTGAGTTGGCCGTGGTCGTTACGGGCGACCTGGCGTTGGCCCAGGGCCTGGATGACGGTGAGTACGGTTTCGCCCTGGGCGGCGTTGACAGCCTTTCCGTCCAGGTGCACGGTCATGTCAGCCTGTTTCAATGGCTGGATATCGAATTGTCGGTGTAATAGGTCTTGAGGTTGCATCATGCAGCTCTTCCTTGAAAGTTCAGTCGGTGTCGGCTCCCTGCGGCACGCCACTCCCCGGCTCGCGTCAATGCCCGTCGGCGACAGCGCACCAAAACAGGACGACGGGCGCAGCATGCTGGTGCACGGCGCAATAATGTTAGGGATTATTTGTGACGAAGTGTTGATCCAGGCCAGTAAACGCCCCCGCTCGCGCCCATGAACTTTTTTTCAGAAAGCCGACAGGTATTCTTTGGCAGAATGCTGCGCAGTCGCTCAATTTACTCACCCGGTACTGCCCATGAACCGCATCCTGACCATCGAAGACGACGCCGTGACCGCCCGGGAAATCGTCGCCGAACTGACCCGCAACGGCCTGGACGTCGACTGGGTCGACAACGGCCGCGAGGGCCTGGAACGCGCGGTCAGCGGTGACTACGACCTGATCACCCTCGACCGCATGCTGCCCGAGCTCGACGGCCTGGTGATCGTCACCACGCTGCGGACCATGGGCGTGGCCACGCCGATCCTGATGATCAGCGCCCTCTCCGATGTCGACGAACGCGTCCGTGGCCTGCGCGCCGGTGGCGACGACTACCTGACCAAGCCGTTCGCCACCGATGAAATGGCCGCCCGGGTCGAGGTGTTGCTGCGACGCAACAATGGCGCCCGCGAACCGGAGACCGTGCTGCGGGTGGCGGACCTGGAGCTGAACCTGATCAGCCGCGAAGCCAGTCGCAACGGGCAATTGCTCAGCCTGCTGCCCACCGAATACAAGTTGCTGGAATTCTTGATGCGCAACAGCGGCCAGATCCTCTCGCGCATGATGATTTTCGAGGAGGTCTGGGGTTACCACTTTGACCCTGGCACCAACCTGATCGACGTCCACATCGGGCGCCTGCGCAAGAAAATCGACCCGCCGGGCCTGGAACCGCTGATTCGCACGGTACGAGGTTCCGGCTATGTCATTGCTGAACCCCGCTAAGGGCTGGCGCTCTTCCAGCAGCCGCCTGCTGGCGCTCTACAGCGCGTTGTTCGTGATCTGGAGCGCGATCCTGATGGGGGTGATGTATTACGAGGTGTTCGGCTACCTCGACAGCCTCGCCAAACATTCGCTGATGCAACGCCAGCACCTGTTCGCCCGTATCCACGGCGACCAGCTGGAAGACGCGTTGATGGCCAGCCTGACGCTCGACGAGCGAGGCGTCGACGCCTACGGCCTGTTCGACCCAACGCTGCGTCATCTGAGCGGACCGATCCAGCGCATCCCCGCCGACCTGCCGCTGGACGGCAAGATCCATATGCTTGGCGGTTGCGTCGATTCCGACGACCCGAGCATGCCTTCCGATAGTTGCGATGCAATAGCGACCCGGACCCAGGATGGTCGCTGGCTGGTGCTGGCGCGGGATAACGGCTCGTTGTTCGCCGTGACACGCATCATTTCACACGCGCTGTTATGGGGCGTATCGCTGACCATCCTGCCAGGCATCGCCGGCTGGCACCTGTTGCGGCGCCGGCCGTTGCGGCGCATTCGCAAATTGCAAGCCAGTGCCGAAGCCATCGTCGCCGGTGACCTGACCCATCGCCTGCCGCTGTCGAGTCGCCGCGATGAACTGGACATGCTGGCGGCGATCGTCAACGCCATGCTGGATCGCATCGAACGGCTGATGAACGAGGTCAAGGGCGTCTGCGACAACATTGCCCATGACTTGCGCACTCCACTGACGCGCCTGCGGGCCCAGCTCTATCGCATCCAGCAGGAAGCGGCGGACGGCTCGCCCGAAGCGCTTCAGATGGATCAGGTGATTGCCGAGACCGACACGCTGATGGCGCGGTTTCGCGGGCTGTTGCGGATCTCGGAACTGGAAGATCAGCAGCGTCGCTCCGGGTTCATGCGCCTGGATCCGCTGCAGTTATTGCACGAGTTGCATGATTTCTATCTGCCGCTGGCTGAAGAACGCGAGCTGGTTTTCACGCTGGAAGTACCCGACAGCCTGCCCCTGCTCAACGGCGACCGAGCGTTGCTGTTCGAGGCCGTGTCCAACCTGCTGAGCAATTCCATCAAGTTCACCCCGCCGGGCGGCGAGGTGATCTTGCGCGGGGTCGACCAGGGCGACAGTACCCGCATCGAAGTGCTCGACTCCGGGCCGGGCATTCCCGAGGCGGAACGCAAGGCGGTGTTTCGCCGTTTCTACCGCGCCGAGGGCAGCAGCCAGCACGGCGGATTCGGCCTTGGCCTGTCCATCGTTGCGGCGATTGTCAATTTGCACGGGTTCAAGCTGGAGGTGGATCGCAGCGAGTCGGGAGGTGCCCGACTGGTGCTCGATTGCCGGGCGACGTTGCTGTAGAGAAGCGGCACCTGTGGGAACTGAACTTTGTGGCGAGGAAATCAGGCTGGATCGCTGCGATGCAACGGCGTGTTCTGCAGTTCGTAGCGCAGTTCGTCGATCAGCTTCTCCAGGCTCTCTTCAGACCGGACGCTGTCGACGCTCATGCCGCTGACTACCAGGTCGACCTCGCCGCTTTCCTGGTGGTACAGACGTATAGTAAGCGTGCCGTCGCCATTGAGGCTGCATTCGCAGGACAGCGGGGCAAAACTTTTCTCGAGACGGGCGCGTAGCGGAGCAAGATGGGTCATCGGTCGCACCTCAGCTTCGAAGTCGCAAATGACCGGTGAACGCACCCGGCCTCCTGGCTGCCGCAGACGTCCTGTCGATCTCACACTTGAACGGTTTGTTGCACATTGTGGCGCATTCCTTGACTGTTTCGTGGGGACGCGGCGTCAATAACTATGCCGCACCCTCTCAGCCTAAGGACGTAGGCGACCGGGCAGAACCCGAATTTGCACCAAGGCGCCAGGTGCATATGCACTAGCCATCATGGTGCCTTCATCCGCCATTCGTTCGAGAACAGGCCCCTTTCCCTTGCCCAGACAATCGCCTCGCTGCGGCTGTGAACGTCGAGTTTGGAATACAGCGTCGCCACGTGATTGCGCACGGTGTTGGGGGCCAGCTTCAAGCGTGCGGCGATTTCCTTGTCCGCCAACCCCTCGCAGATCAGCCCCAGCACGTCACGCTCCCGAGCCGTCAGTTCCGTGAACGACGTCGTCGGGGTTTGCGCGTTGATACTTTTCACGTTGGCGAGTTTTTCAATCAACGTCCGACTGAACCATGAGGCGTCCTTCATCACTTCTTCGATGGCGGCGACCAGTTCCAGCTCCGAGCGCTTGCGTTCGGTGATGTTCATCAGCACCAGCAGATAGCAGGGCTTGTCCTGGATGACAACAGTGTCGGCCGCCACTTCGCAATCGATCTGCTCACCGCCTTTCTTGTGCACCTTGATGTCGACGCTGGACACCGTGGCGGTCTTTTCCAGCCGGGCAAACAGTGCCGCGCCCGCCGCCTTGTCGAGAAATCCGATTTCCTCGACGGTCTTGCCCACCAGTTCTTCGCTGGCGTAACCGGTCGCTTGGAGAAAGGCTTCGTTGATTTCCAGCAGTTGTTGCTCGGCGCTGCAAATCAATGTCGGTACCGGAGACAGGCGGAATGATTTGGCAAAGCGCTCCTCGCTTTGGCGAAGCGCCGTCTCGGCCTTGCGCCGGGGCTCCATGTCCATGAAGGAAAACAGCATGCAGTCTTCATCGTGCAGGTCCAGTGGCTGGCCGGCGACGATCACTTGTTTGTGGGTGCCGTCGGGCAAGCGCATTTCCGCCTGCATCTGCGGAATGGTCGCACCCTGGCCCAGGCGCTCGATGGCCAGGTCACGCTTCTCCGCCGCCACGAGCACGTCCAGCTCATACACCGAACGCCCGATCACCTGTTCACGGCTATAGCCGGTCATTTCCAGGAAACCCGCATTGACCTTGATGTAGCGCAAATCGCTGAGACGACAAATCACCGCCGGCGCCGGGTTGGCGGCAAAGGTTCTCTCGAAACGTTGCTCGGCACTGGCCCATTCGGTGGCATCGCTGAGAATCAGCACCAGGTACTCCGGCTCGCCGGCACGGTCGCTCAAGACCATGCTGCGGATGCGATGTACCCAGGTCCGATCCGGGTCGGCGTCTGGCGTGACTTCCACCAGCACATCGCTGAATTCATCGCCACGAGCGACGCGGGCGATGGGGTAGTTGTTTTCGGGCAGCACGTGGTTGTTGCGGTAGCGCAGATGGAAACGCTTGGCGTATTGCTTGGCATTGGCGCCCAGTTCGCCGAGCTCCGTGACGCCGTGCATGGCCAGGGCGGCTTCATTGGCCCAGGCGATGGTCTGGTCGACCTCGACGAGTATCACGCCGTCCGACAACCCGGCGATGATCTGCAGTAACTGGCGGCGATTGGTATCGGTGTTCGGGACGTCCTGATTCATTCGGTCTCCATGGGTCGTCACGTTCAGGCGTGGATGCGTTGAAGGTTACGACCACGAGGGCTTGGGATAGTGCGCCCTGCCCATGGCGCCGCCGTGAAGAGCCTAGTGGCCGCTGAACCTCAGCCTCGACAACCGGCGCAGATCCCCGTCACGGTAATAGTCGTCGCTCCAGCTGTCGTCCGGTGCCAGGGGCTTGACCTGCTTGAGGGCAAGCTTCTTTGCAAAATAGCGGAACCGGTAATGTTCGTAGAAACGCAGCAGTTCGAGCCCGTAGCGGTCGGCCAGGTCGGTGTCGCCCTGGATGATCAGGTAGTTCTCGTCGTTGCTGGAGCTGGCAGCGGCGCTCAGGTTGTGGCTGCCGCTGATGATGGTCGGTGCGTCACTGGTGAAGTCGGTAACCACGGCCTTGGTGTGAACCAGCAGGTTGCCCTTCTGGCCTTTCATGTTTTCCCTGAGCCAACCTTCCAGGCCAGTGTTGAGCAGCGCGGTGGCGGCGAACTCGGCGGTGCGGTCGGCATGGAAACCGGTGATGCGGCTGGTGGTGTTTTGCAGGCCGTAGCGCAGGATGTCGTCATTCGGCTGACCGAGCAAGGCGTCGAGAATCCGCTCGGGCAAGACGAACGCCGTGACGAACAGCAAGTCTTTGCGCGCCGCCGCGATGATCTCGACAAAGCGATCCAGATCGCCCTTGCCGCTGCGGGGCGAGAACCCGGCGAAGAGTTTTTCGTCGGCGACCATGGGATTGTTGAGTGTCAGCCAATCGCGGGTGGCGTCGACGTCCTCGGGTGTGGCCCAGATATGCTCGAACACTTGGCGATAGCTTTTGCTGATGCGGGGGTCGTCCAGCACATGGATGACGTTGGCCTGGCGATAGACGCCGTTGGCGGTGAAATTGGTGCTGCCGCACAGCACCGCCTCGGGCGTTGACGTCCCCTGCGCGTCGACTTTGCTCAGGACGATGAACTTGTCGTGAAAGATGCCGTGGGTGACCCGTCCACGTTTGTTCGCCGCAGGCAGCTTCTCCAGGCTGGCTTCGTTGCTGATTGTCGCGTCGTCCTCCGGTTGGGCATGGTAAAGCACCCTCACCCGCGCGCCTCGCGCATGGGCCGCATTCACCGCCTCGACAATCACCGGCAGCTCGTATTCGTAAATGGCCACGTCCAACGCCCAACTGGCATCCAGGGCCCGGTCGATGAAGCCGACCAAGCGCCCCAGCAAACCGTTCTCCAGCCAGCGCCGCGGCGCATCCGGCCAGTCTTCGATGGACAGGTTCCTGTTGGCGCTGATCAGCGCATCCAATTCGGGAAACTTGCGCTGGAACGCCTGGCTGGCAGCCACGGCGCGATTGAACATGACCCGCTGGTTGACGGGTTGGCCGTCATCACTGGTGACCGTCACCTCGAGAAACTCGCCCAACTGCGGCGCATCGGGACTGCCGTAGGCCAGGTGCACGCGGTAATGGATCGTCACGCCGGGATTGACCGCGTAATCGGCCCAGCGAAATTTCTGCAACGGCGCCTTGTCACTGGGCGTGGCGTGGAACTGGGGAAAGGTGTGGGCCTTGCCGGGGAAGGTCAGGCTGTTGAACAGGAACAGCCAGGGCTTGTCACCGTGCTGCTTCTCGACGGCAAAGCCCAGCAGCCCCTTGCGCCGGGGTTCGGCGAGGTCCATGGCGAGCAGGACGCCGTTGGTGCCGGCGTAGGCCTTGACCCGGAAATCATCCTGGGGATTGGTGACGAGTACGCGCATGGTTCACTCCTTTGAAGGGTTGCGTGAGCATAGAGCAGTGATGCGGGTTGGGTGGGCAGAGCATTGAAACCGCGGTGATGCCATCGCGAGCAAGCTCTCTCCCACAGGGAGCTAGGGTGCTCAGAAGTTATGTGTTCACAGCAAAACCCATGTGGGAGCGAGCTTGCTCGCGATAGGGCCCAGACAGCCACAGCACATTTCAAGTGCCTTCATCGATATGCCTATACTCCGCCTGCAACAGCCCCGCCAACTGCCGGGCCCGGCCCAGGCGAATCGGGCCTCTTTCGATGTCGATCAACAGGCACGGGCAATCGAGGACCGGCGCTGAAAGCCCTTCCTTGACTCGCCCGTCGGTCATTACCAACACCCGCTGCTGCTCCGCCGGATAACGCTTGCGCCGCGTCAACAGCCAGCGCCCGGCCTCGTTCAGCGCCGCCACCAACGGCGTGCCGCCACCGGCGCCCAGCGCATCGAGCCAATGCCCCAGGCCCGTGGAGGCCTTGAGCCCTTGCACCTGCCACCTCGGCGTGGCGCCGCTGGCCGTCAACAATGCCAGCCGGGCACGTTGCCGATAAGCGTCGTCGAACAACTGCGCGAGCAGGCCCTTGCCGTCGCTCAAGGCCCGATGACGACGGGTCGAGGCCGACGCGTCGACGATCACCAGCCACAGCTCATGGGCTGAACGCTGACGCGATTTGAAACGCAGGTCTGCGAGCAAGCGCGGGCGTCCTTTCAGCAAGGTGCCCGGCCAGTCCACTACGCCGTTGGACGCCGCTTTGCCGTGGCCTTGGCGCCCTTGGTCCAACCGTCCCGGACGGGGCCTGGCATTCGCCCCCATCGGCGAACGGGGGCGAATGCCTAGGGCTTTTTTGGCCAGCTCGGCACGTCTCGACGGGCGCCGGTCGGCAACGACCGGGGCGGCAGGTCGCCCCATTGACCCTGGCCTTCGCTGGGCTGGCTGGCTTCATTCGGGTTCGAGGCGGGTGCCTGGGTTGGCGCTGGGGCCGGTTCGGTGCGCTCGCGACGGCGATGACGCAAGGCAAACTCGGCCACCGCATCGATGTCTTCATCGGCGATGGCTTGCACGCCACGCCAGGCGGCATGGGCACGGGCGGCCCGCAACCAGACCAGGTCAGCGCGCAACCCGTCGACCCCGGCGGCAAAGCAGCGCTCGGTGATCTGTGCCAGCGCCGTGTCATCCAAGGGGATCTGGAGCAGGCACGTGCGGGCCTGTCGGCAGCGTTCACGAAGCTGTTGCTGGGCCGGCTCCCACTCGGCGCAAAACGCCGTCGGATCGCTGTCGAAATCCAGGCGACGACGGATGATCTGCCCGCGCTCGGCCGGGGCGGTATGACCGTCAAGGGCCACGTTGAGGCCGAAGCGGTCGAGCAATTGCGGACGCAGCTCCCCTTCTTCCGGGTTCATCGTGCCGATCAACACAAAACGCGCCGGATGCCGGTGGGAAATTCCGTCGCGCTCGATCAGGTTGGTGCCGCTGGCGGCGACGTCGAGCAGCAGATCCACCAGGTGATCCGGCAGCAGATTCACTTCATCGACATACAACACGCCGCCGTCGGCCTTGGCTAGCACACCCGGGGAAAACTGCGCGCGCCCTTCCCCCAACGCCGCGTCCAGGTCGAGGGTGCCAACCAGTCGCTCCTCAGTGGCGCCAAGCGGCAAGGTCACGAACTGGCCGCTGGCCAACAGACCCGCCAGGCCCCGGGCCAAGGTGGACTTGGCCATCCCGCGCGGGCCTTCGATCAGCACGCCGCCGATCTTCGGATCGATCGCCGCCAGGCACAGGGCCAATTTCAGCGCATCGGCACCGACCACGGCGGCGAGGGGGAAATGCGGGGTGTCGCTCATATGAGATATCTCATGCATGTAAGGAGGTTCCCTGTAGCGAGAGCCCGTCAGCCATCGATAAGTCAGCCATCTTCTTCAATGTCCAGCAGCAGGTTTTCCAGCGCCTCACGATAGTCGCCCGGTTGCTGCCACATCCCCCGCTGTTGCGCCTCGAGCATTCGCTCGGTCATGTCCCGCAACGCGTCGGGGTTGTGCTGGCGAACGAAGTCCCGCGTATGCGGATCGAGGAGATAGGCATCGGCCAGCAAGGCGTACTGGTGGTCGTCGATCAGTTGCGTGGTGGCGTCGAAGGCGAACAGATTGTCCACCGTCGCCGCCAGCTCGAACGCGCCTTTGTAGCCGTGGCGCTTGACCCCGTCGATCCACTTCGGATTGGCCGCGCGAGAACGAATGACTCGGTTGAGTTCTTCTTTCAAGGTACGGATCTTCGGCAGGTCCGGCTGGCTGTGATCGCCGTGGTAACTGGCGGCGGCTTCGCCACTGAGAGTTTCCACGGCAGCGAGCATGCCCCCCTGGAACTGGTAGTAATCGTTGGAATCAAGCAGGTCGTGCTCGCGGTTGTCCTGATTCTGCAGCACGGCTTGCACTTGGCTCAGGCGCCTGGAGAACTGCGCCCGTGCGGCAGTGCCTTCGTCACCCGCGCCATACGCATAGCCGCCCCAGTTGAGGTAGACCTCGGCGAGGTCTTCGCGACTCTGCCAGAGCCGACCGTCGATCGCGCCCTGTACACCCGCGCCATAGGCACCGGGTTTGGCGCCGAAGATCCGCCATCCGGCCTGGCGCGCCGCGTCTTCCAGGGGCAAGCCCGACTGCAGAAGGGCTTCGCGCTCGGCGCGGACCTTGGCGGCCAGCGGGTTCATGTCGTCGGGCTCATCCAGGGCCGCGACGGCCTGCACCGCCGCATCGAACAAGCGGATCAGGTTGGCGAAGGCATCCCGGAAAAAGCCGGAGACCCGCAACGTGACATCGACCCGAGGCCGGTCCAGCAGGCTCAGCGGCAGGATCTCGAAATCATCCACCCGTTGGCTACCCGTGGCCCACACCGGACGCACGCCCATCAGCGCCATCGCCTGGGCAATGTCGTCGCCGCCGGTGCGCATGGTCGCGGTGCCCCACACCGACAGGCCGAGCTGGCGAAGGTGATCGCCGTGGTCTTGCAGGTGCCGTTCGAGGATCAGGTTCGCCGACTGGAAGCCGATGCGCCACGCTGTGGTGGTGGGCAGGTTGCGTACGTCGACGGAGAAAAAGTTGCGCCCGGTGGGCAGCACATCCAGGCGTCCACGACTCGGCGCGCCGCTGGGCCCGGCCGGTACGAAACGCCCGCCCAGGGCATCGAGCAAGCCGCGCATTTCCGCCGGGCCACAGGCATCCAGGCGCGGCGCAACGACGGAGAGCAGGTGGTCGATGATGCCGTGCACCGTCTCCCAACCCGGCGCGTCGAGCGGCCCGATCTCGCCGTCCAGGGCTTGCTCGATCAACCGCGCGGCGAACAGTTCCAGCCGTTCCCGACCGTCGCCGACCGTGCGCCAAGGCTCGTCGCTGACGTCGCGCAAAGCCTCAGGACGTTCGCCGGACCAAGGCTCGGCCAAGGCACAGTCGAGCGGGTCGAAACCCAGCCCGAACGCCTTCGCCAGCGCCCGCAGCAGGCTCGACTGGGCGCCCTTGCCGTCGCCACGGGGAATGCGCAGCAACGCCAGCAAGGTGTCGATGCGCAGCCGTCCGCCGGGCGACTCGCCAAAGATGTGCAGGCCGTCGCGGATTTGCGATTCCTTCAAATCGCACAGGTAGGTGTCCAGGCGCGGCAGCCAGATCGCCGCGTCGGCGTCGCTGTCGAGGGCGCCGTCGAGTTGCAGCTCGCGATCGATGTGCGTCTCGCGCACCAGGGCCAGGATGTCCCGTTGCAATTCCCTGGCGCGACGCGGGTCGAGCAGTTGCGCCTCATAGTATTCGTCGGCCAGCAGCTCCAGGTTTCGCAGCGGCCCGTAGGTTTCGGCCCGGGTCAGCGGTGGCATCAAGTGGTCGATGATCACCGCCTGGGTGCGCCGCTTGGCCTGGGCACCCTCGCCCGGGTCGTTGACGATGAACGGATAGATGTTCGGCAGCGGCCCCAGCAACACGTCCGGCCAGCAGCTTTCCGAGAGCCCGACTCCCTTGCCCGGCAGCCATTCGAGGTTGCCGTGCTTGCCGACGTGGATCACTGCGTGGGCGCCATAGGTGTGCCGCAACCAGAAATAGAACGCCAGGTAGCCATGGGGCGGCACCAGGTCCGGGTCGTGGTACACCGCGCTCGGATCGACTTGATAGCCCCGCGCCGGCTGGATGCCGACGAACGTCAGGCCCAGGCGCAGGCCGGCGACCATCAAGCGCCCCTCGCGGAACATCGGGTCCTGCTCGGGTGCGCCCCAACGTTCCAGCACCGCTTGGCGATTGGCCTCGGGCAGCGCGTCGAACAAGGCCTGGTACGCGTCCAGGGCCAGGCTCTGGTGACACGGCCGCAGGTCGAGGCTGTCCAGATCGTTAGTGACCCCGCCGAGCAATTGCTGGATCAGCGCGGTGCCGCTGGCCGGCAGCTCGGCGGACAGCGGATACCCTTCGACCTGCATCGCCCGCAGGATATTCAACGCCGCCGCTGGTGTGTCCAGGCCGACACCGTTGCCGATGCGCCCGTCCCGGGTCGGGTAGTTGGCGAGGATCAGCGCCACGCGCTTCTCGTGGTTGGGCAGCCGCGCCAGGGTAGTCCAGCGCCGGGCCAGTCCGGCGACAAAATCCATGCGCTCGGGCACCGCCCGGTAGCAGACCACATCGCTCTGGCTGCGCTCGCTGCGCCAGGCCAGGTCCTTGAAGCTGATGGGCCGGCTGATGATGCGCCCGTCCAGTTCGGGCAAGGCGATGTGCATCGCCAGGTCCCGCGGGCCCAGGCCTTGTTCGCTGGCGCGCCAGCCGGGTTCGTTGTCCTGGGCACAGATCGCTTGGATCACCGGGATATCGCGGCGAAACGGCCGTAGATGCGGCGCTTCGGGGCTGGATTGGGCGAATCCCGTGGTGTTGAGAATCACCCCTGCCCCTGCCTCGTCCAGCCAGTCTTCCACCTGTGCCAGGCAACCGGGTTCCTTGAGACTCGCCACGGCGATCGGCAACGGATTGAGCCCCGCTGCTTGAAGGCGCTGGCAGAACACGTCAATGAACGCGGTGTTCGCGGCTTGCAGGTGAGAGCGATAAAACAGCAACGCCGACGCGGCTCTGTCGGCCTGCCAATCGGCTTGCCAATCGCTCAGGGTCGCGTTGGTTTTTTCGGGACGATAGATCGCCGTGCGCGCCAGGGGCTGTGGCTCGGCCCATGGATAATCGCGGCCAAACCATTGGCTACCGAGATGCCGGAACAGGTTCAAGGCGTTTTCCAATCCGCCCTGGCGGAGAAACTGCCAGAGGCGGTCGCGATCCTCGACAGGCACGTTGCTCAAGTCGCTGAGTTCCGGGTCGGGGCGGTCGTCCCCTGGCACCAGGATCAACCGCACGCCGCGCCCGGCCAGTTCCATCAGGCGCTCGATGCCGTAGCGCCAATAGCCGATGCCGCCGTGCAATGACAGCAAGATGACCTTGGCATGTTGCAGCACATCGTCGAAATACAGATCCACCGAGGCGTGGTTCTGCACCTGCATCGGGTTGGCGAGACGGAACTGCGGATAATCGTCCGGCAACTGCCGCGCCGCTTCGGCCAACAGCGCCAGGCTGGAATCGCCGCTGCACAGGATCACCAGCTCGGCGGGGGTTTGCCCGAGGTCGGCAATGTTGTCATCCGACACGAAACCGCCGGGCTGGGTCCTGAGCAGGTGCATGGCTTAAACGCTGAGGGCGGCGCGCAACTGCGCTTCGAGCAGCCCGGCATCCAGCGCCTGGCCGATCAGCACCAGCCGCGTCACCCGTGCTTCGTCGGCGCCCCACTGGCGGTCGAAGTGTTTGTCGAAACGCGTGCCCACGCCCTGGATCAACAAGCGCATCGGCTTGTTCGGGATGGCCGCGAAGCCCTTGACCCGCAGCACGTCGTGCTGGACCACCAGTTGCGTCAATGCGTCCAGCAGCAGGCTTTCGTCGGCCTGGGGCAGTTCGATGGAAATCGAATCGAAGGCGTCATGGTCGTGGTCGTCATCATCGCCGTCATGGTGGTGGTCGTGATGGCTGTGGCGGCTGTCGATGTGTTCTTCGGAACCGGCGCCCAGACCGATCAACACGTCCAGCGGCAGGCGACCGCTGCTGGCTTCGATGACCTTGACCGCTGGCGGCAGTTCTTCGGCGACTTCCAGGCGGACTTTTGCGAGGTCTTCGGGATTGATCAGGTCGGCTTTGTTGAGGATCACCAGGTCGGCGCTCGCCAGTTGATCGGCGAACAGCTCGTGCAAGGGCGATTCATGGTCCAGGTTCGGGTCCAGCTTGCGCTGGGCATCGACCTTGTCCGGGAACGCGGCGAAGGTGCCGGCGGCGACGGCCGGGCTGTCGACCACGGTGATCACCGCATCGACCGTGCAGGCACTGCGGATTTCCGGCCACTGGAAGGCCTGGACCAGCGGCTTGGGCAAGGCCAGGCCGGAGGTTTCGATGAGGATATGGTCGAGGTCGCCGCGACGGGCCACCAATTCGCGCATTACCGGGAAGAACTCTTCCTGCACGGTGCAGCACAGGCAACCGTTGGCCAGCTCATATACTCGGCCGTTGGCTTCTTCTTCGGTGCAACCGATGGAGCACTGCTTGAGGATCTCGCCGTCGATGCCCAGCTCGCCGAACTCATTGACGATGACCGCGATGCGCCGGCCTTGGGCGTTGTCGAGCATGTGCCGCAGCAAGGTGGTCTTACCCGAGCCGAGGAAACCGGTGACGATGGTGACGGGGAGTTTGGCCAGTGTTTTCATCGGATGCCCTTTGGCAAGGTGGCGGGCAAACGGGACGACAACCGCAGGCACGGGCGTGCGCGGAAGATTTCGCCACCGGATCACCCCGCCCGGTTGTAGTGAGAATCTGTTGTCGAGGCAGGTCTCCTGGCTGACGGCGGGCCAGACAGGCTTCTATTCATAGCCTGGCTGGCAATTTGCTGCGCCTTCCCGTGCGCCCGTTGTAACAGGGCATGCACAGTGGCCTTGCAGAAACAGCACCGTTCACAGTTGCGGGGGCAGCCGCGGCTTGGACCGCGTTCCCTTCAGGCTCTGTATGAAATGTATCCGCACTCACCCATACTGCGTTGAAACGGGGCTCGGAATGCTCATGTACGCCAGTACACTCCGCTTCCTCGCCCCGTTTCGCCTTGTCTGGCCTTCGCGCGAACACATTTCATACAGACCCTAGCTTCGGCGCGTGCCGAAGAACCTCGAAGGCGCAAGGCTACGCAGGGTGTGCGGGCGGGTCAATGTCCGAAGGCAATCTGCAGTGGCTGACGGATCCTGGCGACCGCCTCGCGGGCACATTCAGCAGGCCGCCACTCGCCAGAGCCGGGCGATGTCCCGGGCCCGCTCGGCCAGCAGGCGCGGCGCATCGGTGCACGCTTCTTGCAGCGTCATCGGCCCGTTCGCCAAGGCAAACGCGGCATCGATACCGTGTTCATAAAGCGCTTCGTAGCCCTCCCCCAGCGTACCGGCGATGACCACCACCGGCACGCCGCGGAGCTTGGCGATGCGGGCGACACCAAAAGGCGTCTTGCCACGCAGGGTCTGGGCGTCGAAACGGCCTTCGCCGGTGACCACCAGGTCGGCACCGTCGATGGCATCGGCCAATCCGGTCAATTGCGCAACGACTTCCACGCCAGTCCGAAACTGCGCCTTGAGGAAGGCTTTGGCGGCAAAGCCCAGGCCACCGGCGGCACCGCTGCCGGGTTCGTCGCGAACATCACGGTCGAGCACTTGGGCACAGTGTCCGGCAAAGTGCGCCAGCGCCCGGTCCAGTTGCTGCACCTGCTCGGCGGAGGCGCCCTTCTGCGGGCCGAACACGGCTGAAGCGCCATGGGGACCGCAGAGCGGGTTGTCGACATCCGCGGCGATTTCGAAACGCACGCCGGCCAGACGCGGATCCAGGTCGCCCAGGTCGATACGTGCCAGTTTGCCCAACGCCAGCCCACCGGGCGGCAGCGCCTGGCCCTGGTCATCCAGCAATGCCACGCCCAAAGCCTGCATCGCCCCTGCCCCGCCGTCGTTGGTGGCGCTGCCGCCAATCGCCAGGATGACCCGGCTGACGCCTTCATCCAGGGCGGCGCGGATCAGTTCGCCGGTTCCAAACGTGCTGCTGGAACAGGCGTCGCGCTGCCCGGGTGGTACCAACTGCAGACCGCTGGCCTCGGCCATCTCGATGATTGCGGTACGGCTGTCGGGCAACCAGCCCCAGCGGGCTTCGACAGCGGCGCCCAGCGGGCCACGGACCCGGTTTTCACGCCACTGGCCGTTGCAAGCCGCCAGCACCGCCTCCACCGTTCCCTCCCCACCATCGGCCATAGGGCATTTGATCAATTGCGCGTCCGGCCAGACCTGGGCCAACCCTTGCGCGATGGCGTCCGCCACGCCCTGGGCGCTGAGACTGTCCTTGAACGAGTCGGGGGCGATGATTATTTTCATTTTTGTTCTCCAGTTCCGATGCACAGCATGCTGCCAGCTGACGTCAACCGTGACGCCGGTCCGCCGCACAAAAGGCCTTGGGTATTATTGGTCAAATTCACAAAGGGCGGGTCGGCATTGCTGGCCTCTTTGCGAGCAGGCTCGCTCCCGCATTTGATTTGGGAATGCTTGAGAAAACGGTTGGATCCACGCGGCGGTTCTGGTATTTGATTGGGCCTTTCCCCATGGATAAAAGGATCTTGTCATGAGCTACCGCACGCTAGGCCATTCCGGGTTGCAAGTCTCGACGTTGACCCTGGGCACCATGATGTTCGGCGAACAGACCAGCACCGAGGATTCGCTGCGGATCATCGACAAGGCCTGGGACCAGGGCATCAATTTCATCGACACCGCGGACGTCTACACCGGCGGTCGCTCCGAAGAAATCGTCGGTGAGGCGATTGCCAGTCGCCGCCACGAATGGGTGCTTGCCACCAAAGTCGGTTTCGGCCCGCCGGACGGCGTGCCCAATCGCAGCGGACTGAGCCGCAAGCACTTGTTCAATGGTATCGAGGCTAGCCTGACGCGCCTGGGCACCGATTACCTGGACATCTATTACTTGCACCGCGAAGACCACAACACACCGTTGCACGTCACCGTGTCGGCCATCGGCGACCTGATTCGCCAGGGCAAGATCCGCTATTGGGGCCTGTCGAACTACCGCGGCTGGCGCATCGCCGAGGTAATCCGCATTGCCGACAGCCTGGGCATCGACCGCCCGGTGATCAGCCAACCGTTGTACAACATCGTCAACCGCCAGGCGGAAACCGAGCAGATCACCGCCGCGCAGAACTACGGCCTTGGCGTGGTGCCGTTCAGCCCACTGGCTCGCGGCGTGCTCAGTGGCAAGTACGCGCCGGATGTGGCACCGGACGCCAACAGCCGTGCCGGGCGCCAGGACAAGCGCATCCTGGAAACCGAATGGAGGGTCGAGTCCCTGCGCATTGCCCAGCAGATCCTGCAATACACCCAGGGCCGGGGCGTGGGCATTGTCGAGTTCGCCATCGCCTGGGTGCTGAACAACAGCGCCGTGACCTCGGCCATCGTCGGGCCGCGCACCGAGGAACAATGGAATGCGTACACCAAGGCGCAGGCGGTGAAAATCACCGCGGAAGATGAAGCGTTCATCGATTCGCTGGTCACGCCGGGGCATGCCTCGACGCCGGGCTTCAACGATGTGAGTCACTTCGTGCCGGGACGCGTGGCACGCATGCCTTGATATGATGGGTCCCAGCTAAGCCCTGTGGCGAGGGGATTCATCCCCTCGCCACAGGTTCAATGTTGATTGATCGCCCCCCCAGAGAATCCCAGTGTCCAAAGGCATCGCTCTATCGATCTCGGCTTCCGCCCTGTTCGCCGTCATGTATTACTACACCTCGCTGCTCACGCCACTGACCGGCCTGGAGATTTTCGGTTGGCGCATGCTGCTGACGATGCCGTGCATGACCGCGTTCATGCTGATTTCCCGCGAATGGAAACTGGTCTCGGACCTGGTCGCACGCCTGGTCGCCGCACCGCGCCTGCTACTCGGGGCGATGGCGTCATCGGCATTGATGGGCGCGCAGTTGTGGCTATTCATGTGGGCACCGCTCAACGGCTACAGCCTGGACGTATCGCTGGGGTACTTCCTGTTGCCGCTGTCGATGGTCCTGACCGGGCGCATCGTTTATGGCGAACGCCTGTCCCGCCTACAGAAAATCGCCGTGTTCTTCGCCACGCTGGGGGTGCTCAACGAGCTCTACCGGGTGGGCGGTCTTTCCTGGGCGACCTGGCTTGTGGTCATCGGCTACCCGATCTACTTCATCCTGCGTAAACGCCTGCGTACCGACAACCTGGGCGGCCTCTGGCTGGACATGACGTTGATGCTGCCATTGGCGCTCTGGTTCGTGCAGAGCGGAGAACAGGGTTTCGGCGTTTTCAATCAACACCCCTGGCTGTCGCTGTTGATCCCGCTGCTCGGCGTCATCAGCGCCTCGGCACTGGTGGCCTATATCGTCGCCAGCCGGCTGCTGCCGTTCAGCCTCTTCGGATTGTTGAGCTACGTGGAGCCAGTATTGCTACTGGGTGTTGCACTGCTGCTGGGCGAAAGCATCCAGGCCGAAGAATGGCTGACCTACATTCCCATCTGGCTGGCCGTGACTGTACTGGTGCTGGAAGGGTTCAAGCACCTGGTGCGGCAGCGGTGCAAAGCCTGACGGGCCACTTGCATCAAGACACATTTCAGCTGAACCGCCCAGGCCGGCGCGGTTTACCATGCGCGCACGAATGTCAGGAGGACGTTCGACAGGACTTCACGATAAAGGGAATTATCGATGTCACGCTCTTCAGGAAAGGAATCCGCCCAGCACGAGGTGAAGCGGATGACTTCTGTACTGGTCACCGATCTCGACTCGAACCGGGCTGCGGCTTCGGCCCAGCCTCGGCCCAGGTCGGCTCCCGTGTCTTCGGAGCAGCTTCGGGCGCTGGACAAGCGTCTTGGACCGGTAAAAATCGGTGAACTGAGGGTCAGCCGTGCCGAGCTTCATCGCATGGGTGCGCGGCTCGACGACTTTGGCACTGGGACTGAATCGCCGCCCTTGTTGCAGCCGGACGGGGCACTGATCGACACCCTCCAGTTCGACCCGCTTAAAGTCGAGCAGCACATCAAGGCCCAGCCTTCGGCCGATGCTCCGGATGCCACTTTGCTGCTCTACGAATTGGCGTCCGTTCGATCACCCGGCACGCCGCCGATCTTTGACACAGCGCCGGGCCACGCCTCCAGCACATCGATGACCCAGCTCGATAAACTGCTCAAGATGCTGCGCGCCGCAGAAGCGAAAAAAAACCTGCCGGTTCCGCCCGGCATGCCGAAGTGGGTCAATAAGCTCAAGTCCAATAGCGTGATCACCGCCGGCCTGGGCATGCAAGCGTATGGAATCTATGGAGGCGTGCTAGGAATCCGTGACGGTCTGCAAAAAGGCAATTTCGCTGAAGCCGGTATCAGCGCTGGGGAAATTGGCGGCGAAGCGACGTCGATGTTCGTCGAGCGCGGGCTCACGCAAACCGGGAGGATGCTGGCTCAGAACAAGGAGGTGCTGCGCCAGACGCTGCGCAACGGCGACAAAGTATTGAAGGGTTTCCTGGCCACCTCGCAAGGCGTATGGCTGATTCGCGGCGCGGGGCTGATGGCCGCCGTCCTCACGCTGCCTTTCGATATCTACCAGGCTATCAAAGCCTTGGACGCTGCGGCCCACACCACGGGCAAGCAGACGATGGATCACTATGTCAACGCTGGCTTCAGCCTGGCGAGCGCCGGCCTCTCGGTGGCGATCGGCGTCGCAGCGCTGGCTGGCTTCAGTTCCGCCGGTCCACTTGGATTGCTCGCGTGCGCCACACTGATCCTGGGCGCCCGGATTTATGGCGCTGCTCGACAAGTGGACGATATCGACGACTACATCGAGCTCAGTGTCAACGAGCGCTGGCGCTCGGGCTGGTTTGCGTTCACCGGACAGGACCTGGACTCCAGCGTACTGGAACGCTATCAGGTCGAACATACGCGAGCCAGCTATGCCAAGGCCTTGAAGGAACAAGCGCAGAAGCTGCTGGACGGGGAAATGAAATCCAGCATAGGCGCCATCGTCAGTGGTCGATTCGACGTCGAGATGCGACCGGTCAAGCACTGGAAATTCTATTGGAAAGATGGCGAGGAACCCTATCAGGCGATCAATACACCCACCGTGGTGGACAGCGGCGATGTGATCTACGCCGCCAATGGCTTGGATAAGGTGCCTGGGCTCAGCGTCGGCGAACCGGGGAAAAACAAAGGCATCTACTGGCAATTGGGAGGCGGTGACGACCAGGTCTTCGGCGTGCATGACAAATCCAATTACTTCAGTTTCACCACCGGTAAAAAGAACCTGACGGGGGGCGGTGAAAACGACGCGTTTATCTTCCAGGTCAACGAAACCCTCAAGGCACCCACCACGCACGCCATGAATGCGTTACATGGCGGTGCCGGTATAGACACGGTGTCCTTGCAAGGACAGGTCACGCCGTTGAACACCTTGACCTACATCGGTCACGAGGTCGATCTGCGCCAGGGAATTTCCCTTTTGAGTTCCCTCGACGACACCGCGCCGGTCTACTACGCAACGATGACCGATATCGAAAACGTCGAGACAGTGCCCGGCGGTAGCAGTCGGGTCTTGGGCAGCCGGGAGGCCAACACGATTACGCTCAACGGTGCCGATGACACCGCCACCGGCCGACAAGGCGACGATGTGTTTCGCCTTATGGGGAACAACAGCCGAGTCGACGGCGGCCAGGGCAAGGATCGCTATTTCGTGGCGCTCAATGGCGGCGAAGTGGCCATTAGCGAAGATGGCCTGGAACTGAGCGTCATCGAGCTGGACTGTCCCATGGAAGCGATTGCGCACTGGCAGGTTCAAGGCACGTCGCTGAACGTAACGATACTTCGCGGTGCCGACGGCTACGAAATGCCCCGGCAAGTCAGCATCATCGATGTCTATCAGTCGGTTGATGCTCACCGAGAGCTACGCAATGACGCTGTGTTATTCATCACGCGGGACGGTTTCACGCTCAAGCCGGATCTGCCAGGCAAGCTGGAATCCCTGCACGATCACTCGATCAAGGTGGTTGTGCTGGAGCACGGCGTATCACCAGCCGCTGCGACCCTCTTCAATGGCGGCGTCGGGGTTCTACCACACTCCCCGCTCGAGCATTATTTCATCCCCAGGGGATGCAACGACCCGGTTTTCGAGATTCAGGAGCGGCAGGATAAAACCACCACCACACTGTATCTGGACTATGACAGCACTGAGCTGCAGAGCGTGCGCGCTCAGTATCACGTAACCCGTCGGGACATCGGTCAGTTCAGCTACCTGACCTACAGCGACATGAGCCTGGTATTGCAGTTCGTGGGCCACACTCGGTTAACCCTGAAGCATTGGTTGAAGAACGGCGTGGGTGCGCCAACGAACGTGGCGGGCGTGATCATGTCTGCCGGCGTGACACTCGTGCATTCAATCATCCTGGTGCTGCGCGACGGCATTTCCTACAGGGTTCGCGAGCCGCAAATGTCCTATCTCGATGACCATCGGCAACCCGCCAAACGATGGGTCGACGGGCGCCATGCCTTACGCGAGCGAAATGGCCATTATCTTTTCCACCGTTCCGCGGACGAAGTCATACGGTTAGCCGGAAAACCACAAAAAATCACCGTGCCGGATCGCCAACACAAAGGCATCTATGTGCTGGAAGGCAATGCCAGCGCCTACGAAATCCACCCCAGCCCCGGAACAACTCTGCGTCTGTCCACGACGGGTGAGACCGAGTCGTCAGCCTGGACTGTGCACACCGACACGTTATCCGAGGACTTGGATTACACCGATCTACGTGTTGGCGAAGGCTCGATTGTGGTTGGCGATGTGCTGCTGCTCCTCGAACAGCCCCACGCCCCTGGCAAACCCAAGGAGAGCGTGCAGGTAGTACTCCGATCCGGTAATCGTTATCTGATTGACTTCGATGAAGCAAAGGCCAGGCTGCTGAGCATGGATATTCGGCGCCACACCCTGATCCCTCCCATTCTGCGGGAGATCCAGGCACACCAGGCGGATGATCGCCTGGCAACCACCTTCCTGAGCATCGAAGGCATTCGCCTCCTGGACGGCACGCCCGGGGCCATCTTCTACGACACCCTGGAACAACGGTGGACTGTGGACAGTGACGACACTCGTCAGGTGCTCAGCTCGGATCTGACCATCGCCTCGGCTCGGGATAATTGAAAGAAGCCCGCCGGTAACGCCTTCTGAAAAACAGCCGCAGCGTCTCCATGACGCTTGCGGCGTTCATTACCGTGTATCAAGGACGAACAAAATGGCTCCAAAAAAACCCATCCGCCCAAGGGAAACGGGCACACCAAGACCCGATGCTGACATCAGCCTGCCGACCGCTCCGCGACTTCCCGAGTCCGGAAGGCTGCCCAACACTGCGGGCACCTCGCGTACATCCACATCGCCATCGGAATCGGGCAGCCTTGCCACCCGCCCTCCCGAGAACACGCAACAACCCACAGTCTCAGTCACCGACACGTCAACCAGCACGCCCATGACTACACGTGCGTCGGAACAATCGTTGGCCAGCTACGCAGTCGATCCGCCCAACGGGTTATCACTACCTGACGGCAACGGGATAAGAGTCGAGGGCGCTGCAATGTACGTCGACCTGGAGGGCGGCAAGGTCGCCAGCGTGGCCTACGACCCGGTCCTGGGCGCGTATTGCGCAAGGAGCCCGAAAGAGTCAAAGCCCTCCGGTCCCGCGCTCTACAGGCCCGAAGGCGAAATGTACTGGCGTGAAAACACCTTCGCCACGAGATTGCGCCCGTATCAATTGTCCACCGAACACCGAGCCAGTTTTGACCGGCGAAGCGAGGCATTGATCAGCACCGATATTCGTTCCAGCGAGGCGACGTTGAGGCCGTTCTACTCAGCCCAACTGACGAAGTTGAGCCACGACGCCGAGCTGTTCTACGGTGCCGTCACGCCCCCGCCTCGCCCTCTCATCCCTCTACTGGCCGGCGTAGCCACTCTTCCGAGGCTTGTCGAGACGGTTCTGGCAGCGTCCCAAGGGGTGATACTGACCGAAAATCACGTCAGCACCAGCAGCAAGATGCAATTGATGGACAACATGTCGGCACTGGCCGCAAGCGGAGTCACCACGCTGTACCTGGATCGCTTGAGAATCGACATCGATCAGATCTCCTTGGACAATTTGTTCAGGACCGGCGAAGTGAGCAACAGCCTGGGGCAACGTCTGAGACACCTGGATGTCAATGTCGATGCTGCGTATCCAACCCCCTACACCTATGAAGGCTTGATCGTCGCGGCGCAAGAAAATGGCATACGCGTCAGGGGCCTGGATTGTGCAGCCAGGTATCGGCAGGCACTGCTGGGTGGCGAATATTACGGGCATGCTACTTATCACGCGAACCAGGTCATCATGGCCGACCGGCTCAGTCACCCCGGGGGCAAATGGATTGCGCTGATAGATGCTCCTTTGGAGCGTCAACTGAACTCGCCCGCCTATGAGCGGCAGCACCTTGGATGGGGGGTAAACATACGCAGCAATCGTCCCGACCTGGCGCAACTTCAGGGCGTCCTGAGTATTCGTATCGAGGATATCCCCGGGAACCCTCCGGTTCGCATAACGCAGGAGTCGCCGCTCTCTACCGCAGAGCTGAGCCTGGAGGTAGGTGGGCAAGGCCTGAGGCCCTATGAATTATCCAGGCGATACCGAAATGACTTTGAAACGATCATCCGACGCCCCCAGCTCCCTGCAGATCCCTTTGGCATCCATCAGCAAGTCCACTTTGCCGATAACCTGGATCGCAGGCGCGCACGCCGGGAACACAGTCGACGCGAATGGGATATTGTCGACGCCAGCCAACGGTTCTTCGATCGTCATCCGTTACCTCCCAGGCCCCCTGCGCCAACACTCCCGCCCTACAGCCCGGTCTCCGATATTGTCGAGAGTGTCTATCGCCAGTCCAACGGGTTGGTATTGAGAGCCGCCTATAACGCTATCGGCGCAAGAATGCTGCTGATCGACAATCTGCCGGCGCTGGCGAGACAACAGGTGAAGACGCTTTACCTGGAGAACTTGATGACCGAGTACGATCAACCGCTACTGGCGTCGTTCGCCTCCAGCGGGGTAATGTCCGAGAAGTTGCGGGCTAACCTTCGTCGCCAGGATGAGCTTCAAGGCGTGGATCCGCTAAGTCCCCATGCCTTGGAAAACCTGGTGACCGTCGCCCGGCAGCATGGCATCAGGGTGCACGCGCTCGATACGTCGGCCAGCTATCAAGACGACCTCAGAACGTACACCCCGCTGCGCCCGAACCGTTTCAAGTTCATCGCCCATACCATTATCGAGAGTGTTCAGGTTCAACAGGGCGCGCATAAATGGGTGGCCCTGGTTGGCAGCGAGCACGCCAACACCGTTCGAAACGTTCCGGGGCTTGCGGAATTGGAAGGGGTCATCGGGATTCGTGTAGTCGATGTTGGCGGCCAACCCGACCGACTGGTGCCCGACGCAGGTGAAATCATTTCGAATCGGTTGCCTATCCAGCAGCGCGCGGTAAACAATCACGCTGTCCCGCCCTCCCACCAATTCGTGAAATCGGATTTGCTGTTGGAGATCAATGTCGGCACCCAAGCGATACAACGACCGATCGCCGGTCCCGGCAATCTGCTGCATCTACCCAAGGAGTTTCTGATTGAACGGTCGGCGGGAGGCTTTGTGCTTTACCTTAGGCTCGACGGCCCTGAGGTGAAAAGAATTCCGGTGCAAATGGACAATGGCAAGTTTTTTATCAGAGCCCCGTTCAGCTCGTTGGAGATGGTGCATGCGGTGCGATTCAACAACCTCGATAGGCTTGTGTGGGCACTCCAAAGCAGTGGTATGAAGCAAGTGCCCGGCACTACGGCCATCCCCGCTTCGCCTCATCGCCTCGTCGATCAATTCCCACTACTGACCCGGCCCGGACAGTACATTGTCAGTCACCGGCCCGAGGGAATCGAGCTATACCACAGGTCCAAGGACGGCGAAGTAAAACGAACGAAGGTCAATGAGATAGAGGACAAGCTCTATATCACCAACCAGAGTTGGGGCATGAGCATCGAGAACAAATTCAGGAATATGGAAGAGCTCACGGCTCATTTGGAGCGCAGGTATAACATGACTCATGTACAGACGTTCGACATGGGCGTGCCTCAAATCCCCTTGTAAGCGTGCAGTGGCAGAGTCATCCAGAACATGAAAAAGCCCGCCCGGTAAAATCGCCGGGCGGGCTTTTTTTGATGCGATCAGGCGTTACTCGGTAGCGAGTACACCACGACGCACCTGATCACGCTCGATCGACTCGAACAGCGCCTTGAAATTGCCCTCGCCGAAACCATCGTCGCCCTTGCGCTGGATGAATTCGAAGAACACCGGGCCCATCAAGGTTTCCGAGAAGATTTGCAGCAGCAGGCGTTTGTCGCCTTGCTCGGACGCACCGTCCAGCAGAATGCCCCGCGATTGCAGCTCATCCACCGGTTCACCGTGGTTCGGCAGGCGGCCTTCGAGCATCTCGTAGTAGGTGTCCGGCGGCGCGGTCATGAAGCGCATGCCGATTTTCTTCAACTGATCCCAGGTCTTGACCAGGTCATCGGTGAGGAACGCCACGTGCTGGATGCCTTCGCCGTTGAACTGCATCAGGAACTCTTCGATCTGCCCGGCGCCCTTCGACGATTCTTCGTTCAGCGGGATGCGGATCATGCCGTCCGGGGCGGTCATCGCCTTGGACGTCAGGCCGGTGTATTCGCCCTTGATGTCGAAGTAGCGAATCTCACGGAAGTTGAACAGCTTCTCGTAGAAATTCGCCCAGTAGGCCATGCGCCCGCGATACACGTTGTGGGTCAGGTGATCGATGATCTTCAGGCCCGCGCCCACCGGATTGCGGTCGACGCCTTCAAGGAACACGAAGTCGATGTCGTAGATCGAACTGCCTTCGCCGAAACGGTCGATCAGGTACAGCGGCGCACCGCCAATGCCCTTGATCGCCGGCAGGTTCAGCTCCATCGGGCCGGTCTCGATGTGGATCGGCTGGGCGCCAAGTTCCAAGGCACGCTTGTAGGCTTTTTGCGAGTCCTTGACCCGGAACGCCATGCCGCACACCGACGGGCCATGCTCGGCGGCGAAGTAGGACGCCACGCTATGGGGTTCATTGTTGAGGATCAGGTTGATCGCGCCCTGGCGATACAGGTGCACGTCCTTGGAGCGGTGGGAAGCCACTTTGGTGAAGCCCATGATCTCGAAGATCGGCTCCAGGGTATTGGGCGTAGGGGACGCGAATTCGATGAATTCAAAGCCCATCAGGCCCATCGGGTTTTCGTATAGATCTGCCATGTCGGCGCCTCATCATGCTTATCAATTAACAGGAAACGTTAGTTGCCAGTGATGCTGAGGGCGCATGGCGGCGCGCAGGAAATACCGCGGACGCTGCGGGCGAGGAAATCGCCATAGATCAGTTGAAACCCAAGTATCTTCATTGTCGACCCAAGGCTCTTGCGGGCGAGGCTTCTGCTGCCAGAAGACGTTATTCTTATATGCGTAAATCGATTCTACACAGCGTAACCGTATTTGTCCGCCTCGGGTATCAAATCGCCTTTTCCGTCTACCGCGCAATGGGTTTGTTGCACAGGAAAATCCCCGTCAGGATCAGCCCCCCGCCCACGCCCATCAAGGCCGTAAGCCGTTCGTCCAATAGCAAGGCGCCCAACAACACCGCCGTGAGCGGATTGAGCGCGATGAACACGCCAGACCGGGTCGCGCCAATCCGCCGGATACCGTCATACCAGGCGATATAGGCCAGGGCCGAGCCCAGCACGCCGAGGTACAGCAGGCTCAGCCATTGTCGGCTATCCAGCGAGGTCAGCGCCGCGAATTGACTATCCCCGCCCGCTGCACAAGCTGCCCAGAGCATCAGCGTGCCCAGCAGGATCGACCAGGTCACCGTCTGCAATGGGCCAAGACTGTCATTCAGGCTCTTGGAAAACAGCGAATAAATACCCCAGCCCAGCACACAGCCGAAAATCAGCAAGTCGCCTATCCAGCCGTATTCCGCTGTTTGTAGCAGGGTTGGGTCACGACTGACGATCACCAAGCCTGCCCCACCGAGGCACAAGACAATGCCGGCCACCTTCAAGCGTCCCAGCCGTTCCTTGAACAGCCACCACGAAGCCAGCCCGATCACCGCCGGGTTCAACGCCACGATCAACGAGGCCCGCGACGCGCTGATGTACTGCAAGCCATAAAAGAAGCACAGGTTGTAGAAGAAAATGCCGAAGAAACCGAGCACCACCAGTTGGGCACCCTGTTTCAGGCTGGGCCTGGCCAGGGGAATGCGGGCCAGGCCGAGAAACACCAGCAGCGCGATACTCGCCAGCAGGAAGCGTACGCTGGCGGCCAGCACCGGCGCCAGAGCATCGGAGAGAATGCGCCCGGCCACGAAGGTCCCGCCCCAGATCATCGTGACCATGGCAAGTTTCAAATAGACCGGAACGTCGGATGGCGCGGCAACAGTATGTTCAAGGGGCTTCATGATTCACCGAACTAGGGGCTTTCTGGATCAAGGCAGATACGTCATCATCCAGCTCATGACTGCTAATCGTAAAATGAGCGTTTACTCATGACCCTCACCCAACTTGAGATCTTCTCGCTGGTCGCCGAATTGCGAGGTTTCACGGCAGCCGCTACACGGTTGGGTATTGGTCAGTCAGCGGTGTCGCACGCCATCAAATCCCTGGAACAAGAACTCGGCGTCGAGCTGTTCAGGCGCCATCAAACCGTGGTGGAGCCCAGCGACATCGGTCAGCAATTGCTGCTGCGGGCCCGAGCCATGCTCGGGTTGGCCAATACCCTGCGCCAGGAAGCCGCCGATGCCCGCGGCATGCGTCGCGGAACCTTGCGCATCGGCTCGTTCGGCCCGACATCGTCGATGAAGCTGTTGCCAGCGATCCTCGAGCGCTTCAGGGCATTGCATCCGGGGATCGAAGTGCACGTGGACGAGGGTCCGGACCGCCAGGTGCTCCAGTGGTTGGATGAACGGCGAATCGACGTCGGTTTCGTAGTCTTGCCGGAGGAGCGCTTCGATACGTTCGCGCTGGTGGAAGACCAGATGGTCGCCCTGCTTCCCGCTGCCCACTCCCTCGCCGACCGAACCTGCGTGAAGCTCGGGGACCTGTGCGATGACCCGTTCATCCTCACCGAGGCTGGCTCGTCGGAGCTGGTCTGGCGCTTGTTCAATGCAGCGCGACTTACACCGAACGTACGTTATCGCTGCTCGCAACTGCTCAGTACCCTCGACATCGTCGCGCGTGGCGACGCGGTGAGCGTGGTTTCCGAAGGCTCGCTTCCTCTGGTCCGGCCACCCGGGTTCGTTGTTCGCCCCCTGTCGCCCCCCGTCCCACGGCAGATCGGCCTGGCCGTGCTCGATAGCCGCCAAGCCTCGCCGGCAACCCTGGCGTTTATCGAGCTGGCCCAGGCAGTTCAGCCGATTTAAGTCACGCTTAACTTTCTACAAGGCTCTCTATTTGCCCGATACAGTAGCGGGCAGGATTTCATTACGCCATCTAGTACTGTTAACAGCCCATTTCCGTCGCCAAGCGCTTGACGTCGTCCCGTCGACTGATGGTAAAAGGCAACTGTTGTTACATAACGAAAAAGTTACGATTTACACTTTTCGGATTAACTACTACAATTTTTTCTGCCTGACCCGATAGCAGGAGAGTCATTAGTCACCGAGTCGCTACAAGGCGCCTGGCTTATAGCTTTGTTTGCGGTTGGTATCAGCCATTTATTTTGATTGGAGTACTTATATTGTCCAGACTCGCTGAATTTCGCAAAGCCGAAAAGGCCCTTCAAGAGCAGCTCGCGCAGCTGGAAGCTTTGAAGAATGATGCCGGGCTCAAGAAAGAAATCGAATTCGAAGAAAAGCTCCAAGGGCTGATGAAAACCTACGGCAAGGGCCTGCGTGACATCATCGCGATCCTCGACCCAAGTCCTTCCAAGTCGGGTCTGTCGTCGGCCAAGACTCCAAAAACCCGCCGTGCCCGGGTCGTCAAGGTCTACCAGAACCCGCACACGGGTGAACTGATCGAGACCAAGGGCGGCAACCATCGCGGCCTGAAAGCGTGGAAGGAACAATACGGTGCGAGCACCGTCGATTCCTGGCTGCGTGGTTGATAGCGCTAAAATGCAAAAGCCCTGGCTTGCACCAGGGCTTTTTTATGACCGAACTTTAAGGTTAATCCAAAAGTATTATGCTGAAAGCCTTATAGTTTCAGGCTATTTCGTACCGACTGTATTTCATCCTCGCTTTCTACGAATACCTGCGCCTGCCCCGCATAGGACAACACGTAGGCATTGCCCTGGTTAAGTGCCGCGACGAGGGTCTGCGACAATACATGACGGCCGTTCTGCGTAATCGTGCAAGTGGTTTCCAAAGCGCTTACGCCGCCCAACACCGAAGCATGAATCTTATTGCAGACACTTTGATAGCCGCCCTGGAAAAAATCCTTTTGTATCGACTTTCTCATTTCCAGCAGCACGCCGTGCAAGTTGACGAGATGGTCGGGCTCGACGGGTGACGCGGTTAACTCCATCACCATCACGGCATTGCCGGAAGAGTCGTTCTTGGTGGCGCGCTGCCGGCTGGGGAATTTGGCTGGGGCCGGTGCGTCGGTAGGCAGCGATTCGATGATCCAACCCTGAGGCCAGGTAACCTGCGGTTCGGCGGCGCCCGCGTCGACGCCCGATGCGACGGTAAACAGCAGGACGAACAGCGAAGGAAGCGGTCGAAACATTGCGTTGCACTCAAGGACTGATCGTGAAGTCTGAAGCGCGATGCGTCACCAGGCAATAGGCATGTTTGGCGATGCCCCGCCCCTTGCGTATCATGGATGCACCTGCAAGGAAGCCGTCCAGCGCAAGCCCAGGACCGTCGCGGCACCGCTGCGGCGTCGTTTGCCCCACTTATTTTCCGGAGGGCCCATGAGCCTGCAAGAACTCAACACTTTCCCTGGCGTCACCGCCCAGCCCGATGCCGCCACGGCAAGGTTCGTCTTCAACCACACCATGTTGCGGGTCAAGGACATCACCCAGTCCCTTGATTTCTACACCCGCGTACTGGGTTTCTCCCTGGTGGAAAAACGCGATTTCCCCGAGGCCGAGTTCAGCCTGTATTTCCTGGCCCTGGTCGACAAGAGCCAGATCCCGGCGGACGCGGCGGCGCGTACCGAGTGGATGAAGTCGATTCCCGGCATCCTGGAACTGACCCACAACCATGGCACCGAAAACGACCCGGCGTTCGCCTACCACAACGGCAACACCGACCCGCGCGGTTTCGGCCACATCTGCATCTCGGTACCGGACGTCGTCGCCGCCTGCGAGCGCTTCGAAGCGCTGGGCTGTGACTTCCAGAAGCGCCTGAGCGACGGCCGCATGAAAAGCCTGGCGTTCATCAAGGACCCGGACGGCTATTGGGTTGAAATCATCCAGCCTGCGCCGCTGTAAACCGCATCACCCTCCCACAGGGTAACGCGCGATCAATAACAAAACCCCATGGGCCAAGGCCCATGGGGTTTTGTTATTCCAGCGACCGGCGATCAGGCCGGCGCGGACGTGCGGATCAGGTGATCGAAGGCGCTCAACGAGGCCTTGGCACCCTCGCCCACGGCGATCACGATCTGCTTGTACGGCACGGTGGTGACGTCACCGGCAGCGAACACGCCAGGGATCGAGGTTTCGCCACGGGCATCGACGATGATCTCGCCGCGCGGTGACAGCTCGACGGTGCCCTTGAGCCAATCGGTGTTGGGCAACAGGCCGATCTGTACGAAGATCCCTTCCAGCGCCACGTCGCGCACTTCATCGCTCGGACGGTCTTTGTAGCGCAAGCCGTTGACCTTCTGGCCGTCACCCGTCACTTCAGTGGTCTGGGCATTGGTGATCACCGTCACGTTCGGCAGGCTGTGCAGTTTGCGTTGCAACACCGCGTCGGCACGCAATTGCACGTCGAACTCCAGCAGCGTGACGTGGGACACGATACCCGCCAGGTCGATGGCTGCCTCGACGCCGGAGTTACCGCCGCCGATCACCGCCACGCGCTTGCCTTTGAACAGCGGACCGTCGCAGTGCGGGCAGTACGCCACGCCCTTGTTGCGGTATTGCTGCTCGCCCGGCACGTTCATTTCGCGCCAGCGGGCACCGGTCGCCAGGATCACGGTCTTGGCCTTGAGGCTCGCGCCGCTGGCGAACTTGATTTCATGCAACCCGCCATCCGCGCCAGGCACCAGGGCGTCGGCGCGTTGCAGGTTCATGATGTCCACGTCGTACTGCTTGACGTGCTCTTCCAGGGCAACGGCCAGTTTCGGGCCTTCGGTTTCCTGGACCGAGATAAAGTTCTCTATCGCCATGGTGTCGAGCACCTGGCCGCCGAAACGCTCGGCCGCCACACCGGTGCGGATGCCTTTGCGGGCCGCATAGATGGCCGCCGAAGCGCCGGCCGGGCCACCGCCGACCACCAACACGTCAAAGGCATCCTTGGCGCTGATCTTCTCGGCCTGGCGTTCGATGCCGCTGGTGTCGATCTTGGCGAGGATTTCTTCCAGGCCCATGCGGCCCTGGCCGAAGTTCACACCGTTCAAGTAAATGCTTGGCACGGCCATGATCTGGCGTTCATCGACTTCGGCCTGGAACAGCGCGCCGTCGATGGCGACATGCTTGATGTTCGGGTTCAGCACCGCCATCAGGTTCAGCGCCTGGACCACGTCCGGGCAGTTCTGGCACGACAGCGAGAAATACGTCTCGAAGTTGAACTCGCCCTTGAGCGAGCGGATCTGTTCGATCACTTCGACACTGGCCTTCGAAGGGTGGCCACCGACTTGCAGCAGGGCCAGTACCAGCGAAGTGAATTCATGGCCCATGGGAATACCGGCGAAACGCAGGCTGATATCGGCTCCCGGGCGGTTCAACGAGAACGAGGGCTTGCGCGCATCGGTGCCGTTGTCGAGCAAGGTAATCTGGTTGGAAAGACTGGCAACGTCTTTGAGTAACGCGAGCATTTCCTGGGATTTCGCACCGTCGTCGAGGGATGCAACGATCTCGATCGGCTGGGTGACCCGTTCCAGGTATGACTTCAACTGAGCTTTAAGATTGGCGTCCAACATACGGGCGATTTCCATGTTTGAATTTCAGAAAAAACAACGCCCGAGCGAATCTCGCCCGGGCGTTTTTTGGGGCGAAGCGGCTTACTTGATTAAGAGCGGATCGCCCTCGGATGACTCACAGACTTAGATCTTGCCGACCAGGTCCAGGGACGGAGCCAGGGTGGCCTCGCCTTCTTTCCACTTGGCTGGGCAGACTTCGCCTGGGTGAGCAGCAACGTACTGGGCGGCCTTGATCTTGCGCAGCAGCTCGGAAGCGTCACGGCCTACACCGCCGTCGTTGATTTCAACGATCTTGATCTGGCCTTCAGGGTTGATCACGAAAGTACCTCGGTCAGCCAGGCCAGCTTCTTCGATCAGCACGTCGAAGTTGCGGGAAATAGCCAGGGTCGGGTCGCCGATCATGGTGTACTGGATCTTGCCGATGGCTGGCGAAGTGTTGTGCCAGGCAGCGTGGGCGAAGTGAGTGTCGGTAGACACGCTGTAGATCTCTACACCCAGCTTCTGGAATTCAGCGTAGTTGTCAGCCAGGTCTTCCAGCTCGGTTGGGCAAACGAAGGTGAAGTCAGCCGGGTAGAAGAACACGACAGACCACTTGCCTTTCAGGTCGGCGTCCGACACTTCGACGAAAGCGCCGTTTTTGAACGCGGTGGCTTTGAACGGTTTAACTTGGCTGTTGATGATAGGCATCGTTGACTCTCCGTCAGGGGTTGAAAAGTTGATGGGGTGAATCTTAGCCATTCATTTCGCCGTTGGCTCATTGCCAAAGCTCATGCAAATGATTGGTTTTGACTATCAGGAAACTATATAGATAGAAGAAATCTGTGGAGGCTGCCGCAGGCGCGATCAGTTGATCATGGCAGTTGCCTGACAGTTCACAGGGCTGGATCAACGGATCACAGCCCCATGGACGAAGGGGATAATCAGGCGGTAGGCGTACGCATGGTGACGAATTCTTCGGCGGCGGTCGGGTGCACACCGATGGTTTCATCGAAGTCGCGCTTGGTGGCGCCCGCCTTGAGCGCGATCGCCAGGCCCTGGACAATTTCCCCGGCGTCCGGCCCGACCATGTGGCATCCCAGCACTTTGTCGGTCCTGGCATCGACCACCAACTTCATCAACGTCCGCTCCTGGCAGTCAGTGAGGGTCAACTTCATTGGCCGGAAACGGCTTTCGAAAATCTGCACTTCGTGGCCCTCTTCCCGAGCCTGTTCTTCCGTCAGGCCAACCGTGCCGATGTTCGGCAGGCTGAACACCGCCGTGGGAATCATCCGGTAGTCCACCAGGCGATACTGTTCAGGCTTGAACAGGCGCCGCGCAACTGCCATGCCTTCGGCCAGCGCGACAGGGGTGAGCTGTACCCGACCGATCACGTCACCAATGGCCAGGATCGATGGCTCGGCGGTCTCGTATTCTTTATTCACCTGAACGAAGCCTTTTTCGTCCAGCGTCACGCCCGTGTTCTCCAGGCCGAGGTTGTCCAGCATCGGTCGGCGACCGGTGGCGTAGAACACGCAATCGGTCTCCAGCGTGCGCCCGTCCTTGAGCGTCACCTTGAGGCTGCCGTCGGTTTCCTTGTCGATGCGCTGGATGTCCGCGTTGAATTGCAGGTCCAGGCCACGACGCTGGAGCTCTTCGGCCAGGTGCTTGCGCACGGCGCCGTCGAAGCCGCGCAGGAACAAGTCACCGCGATAGAGCAAGGATGTTTGCGCGCCCATGCCATGGAAAATTCCGGCGAACTCCACCGCAATGTAGCCGCCGCCCACCACCAGCATGCGCTTGGGCAGCGTCTTGAGGAAAAACGCCTCGTTGGAACTGATGGCGTGCTCGCGCCCCGGGATGTCCGGGATCACCGGCCAGCCACCGGTGGCGATCATGATGTGCTTGGCGGTGTGGCGCTCGCCGTTGATCTCGACTTCATGAGGGCCGGTAATCCTGGCGTGGCCTTCATGTAATGTCACGCCACTGTTGATCAGCAGGTTGCGGTAGATACCGTTGAGCCGATTGATCTCGCGATCCTTGTTGGCAATCAGCGTGGCCCAGTCGAAACTCGCATCGCCCGCCGTCCAGCCATAGGCCGACGCTTGTTCGAAGTCCTCGGCGTAATGCGCGCCGTAGACCAGCAGTTTCTTCGGCACACAACCGACGTTAACGCAGGTACCGCCCAGGTAACGGCTTTCCGCCACGGCCACCTTGGCCCCGAAACCGGCGGCAAACCGCGCCGCTCGCACACCGCCGGAACCGGCGCCAATCACATACAGATCAAAATCGTAGGCCATCTTCTATCTCCTTCGGCAGGCCGTCAGCATACCTGCTGTTTCCGCGCGGAGCAGCCAGATCGGGCAGCGTTGCAGATGATTATGGGGATGGAAGCTGAAAAGCCAAACGGCATTTGCACGGGGCCCTTGTGGCGAGGGAGCTTACTCCCTCGCCACGGGTTTCAGCGCCCGCTGATTTGCAGGCAAAAAAAACGCCCCGAACCAGTCGGGGCGTTTTTTCAAGGCACGGTAGAGGCTTATCAGTAAGCTTTGCCGGTCTTGTAGAAGTTCTCGAAGCAGAAGTTGGTCGCGTCGATATAACCTTCGGCGCCACCGCAGTCAAAACGCTTGCCCTTGAACTTGTAGGCCATTACGCAGCCGTTCTGGGCCTGTTTCATCAGGGCGTCGGTGATCTGGATTTCACCGCCCTTGCCTGGCTCGGTCTGTTCGATCAGGTCGAAGATGTCCGGAGTGAGGATGTAGCGGCCGATGATAGCCAGGTTCGACGGCGCGTCTTCAGGCTTTGGTTTCTCAACCATGCTGTGAACGCGGTAGATGTCTTCGCGGATCATTTCGCCGGCGATGACACCGTACTTGTTGGTTTCCTGCGGATCCACTTCCTGGATCGCCACGATGGAGCAACGGAACTGCTTGTACAGCTTGACCATCTGGGTCAGTACGCCGTCACCTTCCAGGTTGACGCACAAGTCGTCCGCCAGGACCACGGCAAACGGTTCGTCACCGATCAGCGGGCGGCCGGTCAGGATCGCGTGGCCCAGGCCTTTCATTTCGGTCTGGCGGGTGTACGAGAACGAGCACTCGTCCAGCAACTTGCGAATGCCGACCAGGTATTTTTCCTTGTCGGTGCCCTTGATCTGGTTTTCCAACTCGTAGCTGATGTCGAAATGGTCTTCCAGGGCGCGCTTGCCACGGCCGGTGACGATGGAAATTTCCGTCAGGCCCGCATCCAGGGCTTCTTCGACGCCGTACTGGATCAGTGGCTTGTTCACCACCGGCAGCATTTCTTTGGGCATGGCTTTAGTCGCTGGCAGGAAGCGAGTACCGTAACCGGCTGCTGGGAACAAGCATTTCTTGATCATATAAGTCCTTGAAAAGGCGGTGTGTACAAGTTTCGGCGCAGTCTAATCAGCCGGCAGGCACCTTACAATGCCCGCGCTGGCCAACCGATGCCATCATAGAGAAATAAACCGGGCGATAGTTCAATCGCCTTTCGCTTCGATGGTTCCAGCGGTCCCCACTGTACGCCCATCGACGCTGTTTGCGAGCATTTGGCGTATCATGGCCGCCTTGATCCCGCCAATGAGGCAGTTAGATGTCGGCAACACAGAACGCAAACGGTTATTCGGTCAGCCAGGACAAGGACGGCCAATGGTGGATTATCAACTACCATGGCGAGCAGGTCGCCGGCCCCTTGCCCACCAAGACAATGGCGGTGGAAGTCGCCGCGGTATTCCAGGACGAGCGCTCTGCACCGGCGCCACGGGAACGCGAACAGGCTCCGGCACGCAATAATCGCCGCAAGAAATAATCAGCCGGCCCCACCCAAGCCCTGCTGCTCGGAAGGGGCCGCCGGTTTAGCTGTACCGGAATGGCCATTCGCTATAATCTCGCGCCATTCCTCCCCTCTCGATGACTCCTCATGAAGACATTCCTGGCTCTCTTTGCAGTCCTGGCCTTGGCAGGCTGTGCCTCGGCTGAAAAGACCTACCTGAACAACGGCGAACAAGGCCTGGCCATCGACTGTTCAGGCGAGGCCAATTCCTGGGCGGCTTGTTACGAGAAAGCGGATGCGTCCTGCGCCGGTACGGGTTACCGCATCGTCGGTACTGACGGCACCCCACAGGCCAACGACAGCCAGAAGACCCTCGGTGTCGACGTAGGAAACTACAACAGCCGCAGCGTTGTAGTCGTCTGCAAATAGACGTGTCCTGTTTCGCAAAGACGTTTCTTTTCTGGCGAGTGGCTAGATGTGGATCTCGGCGAACTTGATGCCCAGACCGCGCAAGGTCTCGATCAGGTCGTCGAGGCGTTCGAAGGATTCGACTTCGTCCTGATCGTCCACGAGAAAGAAACTGCGCCCGGCGCTTTTCTTGAAGAAGACGATCCATTCTCCAGCGCTCGCAGGGTTCTGGATCACATGAGTGGCCAGGATCAGCCCCTCTGCGTGGCGCTCGTGCACCTGTTCGCGTTTCATCGATCGGACTCCATGAATGACAATGCCGCCAACGGCGACCGTGGCGGCATTCTTGTATCGAGGGTGGCAGTTTAACCGATGCGCGGCCTGTCCGTCAGGACCCGCCCCGCTTAACCGGAAATGCAGGCATTGGCAGCGTCCTGCACATCGCCAGGACGCACGGGTACGTTGGACAGGCTTTCATGCAGCTTGATGCTGCTGCCGCTGGAGCGCTCCTCGATGTCGAACACCGCCGCCGGCAGCGCCGACAGCTTGCCGGGAACGATCACCCGGACGCCATTCTTTTGCGGCTCCATTTGCAACTGGCCGCGACTTCCCAGCAGTTTGTCGGCAACACACTTGGCGTATTCGTGAGGTTTCTTCCCGGAGATGACGCTCATGGTGGGCGGCGTCTGGTTGATGTCCGATACCGATGCACATCCACCCAAGGCCAAGGCCAGTACCCACACGCTGCGCTTCATATGATTCCTCCAATAAAGACCCTCCGACAATGCGAATGTCGTTTTTCTCCAACGCCCTTCCATTTTTTATCCGCAAAGGCCGGATAAATGGAAGACACCGAGGATCGGGGCCGGATATTAACTCACGGTGCTGATAAACTGCGCGCCATTATGATTGCTTCATCTTACTGTCTTGATTTGCAAGAAATGCCCTTCTGGAGGCGCCCATGAAATTCATCCACCAGCGCGAGCACCTCAACGAAGACGATATCGTCGTGATCGAATGCTCCCAAATGTGCAACATCCGTTTGATGAACGACGCCAATTTCCGTAGTTTCAAGAACGGTGGCCGGCACACCTACCACGGCGGCGCATTCGACACGTTCCCGGCAAGGATCACCGCCCCCAGTACCGGTTTCTGGAACATCACCATCGACACCGTCAACCGTCGCGCCATCAGCGTCACCCGCAAGCCGACCCTGACCCACAAGATCAAGATCATCCGGCGCTCCAGCTCGAAGCTGAGCTGAGTAGCCCTTGTCCAAGATAGGTAATACCGTGGCCCCGACGACCAAATACGTTATCAAGTACAAACTCAACGGTGAACGCCGCTTCGAGTTCGCGCAACTGCAAACCGGCGCTGAGGAAGAAGCCATGGCCGCGCTGAAAAAGCTGCATGGCGACACGGATGATGAGATCACCGAGCTCAAGGTCAGCAAGGCGCTATAAAGCCTGCCCAGCTGTTTTCTGTGGCGAGGGCGCTTGCTCCCTCGCCACAGGAACGCTTCACACCGCAAGAATCGGGGTGCCTGCACCGCGGCATTCTTCAGACTGACCAGTCCTTCCAACAGGATTGCAATCATGTCCCCAACGTCCTCCCTGCCCCAACACCTCGCCGACCTGGACTGGCCCAGCCTGGCGGAAAGCCTCGACCAGGACGGCTGCGCGATCATTCGCAACCTGCTGTCGGCAACGCAATGTCGGAAGTTGAGTAGTTTGTATGCGGACTCCGGGCTTTTTCGTTCGCGGATAATCATGGCTCACCATGGATTCGGGCGCGGCGAGTATCAGTATTTTGCCTATCCACTGCCTGACGCAATCCAGCAACTGCGCCAGTCGCTGTACCCGATGCTGGTACCGCTGGCCAATCGCTGGAACGAGTGCATGGGCCTGGACGCGCGCTACCCGGACAAACATGCCGACTTTATCCAACGCTGCCACGCCGCCGGGCAGCAACGTCCCACCCCGTTGCTCCTGCAGTACGCGCCCGAGGACTACAACTGCCTGCACCAGGATCTTTATGGCGAGCACGTGTTCCCGTTGCAGGTGGCAATCCTGCTGTCGGAACCGGGAGAGGATTTTACCGGGGGCGAGTTTGTCCTCACGGAGCAGCGCCCACGCATGCAATCGCGGCCCCAGGTTATCGACTTGAAACAAGGCGATGCCTTGGTGTTCGCCGTACATCAGCGGCCGGTCAAAGGCATTCGCGGTTATTATCGAGTCAACTTGCGCCATGGCGTCAGCCGTGTGCACAGCGGCCGCCGGCATACACTCGGGATCATTTTTCATGATGCGCAATGACGACACGCCCATCACCCTCGACCTCTTCGCCGACCAGGCGCCCACCACGCCCGGCCAGGTCGAGCAGATCGGCCAGCAGTCCTTCGTACTGCGCGGGTTTGCCCTGCCCTGGCTCGACCGTTTGCTGCCAGCGCTGGAAAGCGTCCTGCAGGCGGCGCCGTTCCGGCAGATGGTCACGCCCGGCGGTTTCACCATGTCGGTGGCCTTGACCAGTTGTGGCGCGCTCGGCTGGACCACCGACCGCAGCGGCTATCGCTACACCGCCCATGATCCGCAGACCGGCCACCCCTGGCCCGCCATGCCGGCAGTGTTTCGCGAGCTGGCCCGCGCTGCTGCCAAGCAGGCGGGGTTCGAACACTTCGAGCCCGATGCCTGCCTTATCAACCGCTACGTGCCCGGCGCACGCATGTCGCTGCACCAGGACAAGAACGAACGTTCCCAGACAGCCCCCGTGGTCTCACTCTCCCTTGGACTGCCAGCGACATTCCAGTTCGGCGGGTTCGAGCGCGGCGACAAAAGCCAGCGCATCCCGTTGTTCCATGGCGACATCGCGGTCTGGGGTGGCGTGGACCGGTTGCGCTACCACGGTGTGCTGCCGCTCAAGCCGGGAGAGCATCCACGCCTGGGCGCCCAGCGCATCAACCTGACGTTCCGCATGGCGGGATAAAGGCGCAGAATTCAACCGCAAGACCCGGAGTGTCGTCAGCTGGATGGCTCGCTAATCTAGCCAAAACGGGCCAATGGAATAACGACCATGAACAGCACTTCGAATACCCTCGCCCCTGATCAGGACCCTCGCTGGGCCGCCGTGCTCGCGCGCGATGCGCGCGCCGACGGGCAATTTGTCTATGGCGTGAAGACCACCGGCATCTATTGCCACCCCAGCAGCCTGTCGCGCCTGCCGAACCCGCGCAATGTCGAGTTCTTCGATACGCCGGAACAGGCCCAGGCTGCCGGCTACCGCCCTAGCAGACGCCTGGCGAGGGACCAGACCCAGATCGCCGCGCAACAAGCGGCGCGGGTCGCGGCCGCCTGCCGCCAGATCGAGGCGGCCGACGACCTGCCTGGCCTGAATGACCTCGCGAAGACGGCAGGCTTGAGCCCCTTTCATTTCCACCGAGTCTTCAAATCCGTCACCGGCCTGACCCCAAAGGCCTACGCCGCCGCCCATCGCTCGCGCAAAGTGCGCGAACGCCTGGCCGACGCCGGCTCTGTGACCGAAGCGCTGTACGACGCAGGTTTCAATTCCAACAGCCGCTTCTATGAAGCCGCCGACAAAGTCCTTGGCATGAAACCCGCGGACTACCGGGCCGCTGGGCAAAACACCGACATTCGCTTTGCCGTCGGCCAGTGCTCCCTCGGGGCGATCCTGGTGGCGCAAAGCGAGCGTGGCGTGTGCGCGATCCTGCTGGGGGACGATCCGGACGTGCTGGTGCGCGACCTGCAAGATAAATTCCGCCGCGCCAACCTCATCGGCGCCGACAGGGAATTCGAACAATTGATCGCCCAAGTGGTGGGGTTTATCGAAGCGCCGGCCCTAGGCCTGGACTTACCGCTGGACCTGCGCGGCACCGCGTTCCAGGAACGGGTCTGGCAGGCCCTGCGGGAAATTCCACCGGGCAGCACCGCCAGCTATGCCGAGATTGCCCAGCGCATCGGCTTGCCGAAAGCGGTTCGCGCCGTGGCCCAGGCCTGCGGCGCCAACAGCCTCGCCGTGGCGATACCCTGTCATCGGGTAGTACGCAGCGACGGCAACTTGTCGGGTTATCGCTGGGGCGTGGAGCGCAAGCGTCAATTGCTGGCGCTGGAACGCTCGCCTGAGGATTGAATGCCGATATAGATCGCGACCGAATCAGGCGCGTTGTACACCTCGAAATCAGTGGCGAACCGGCGCACTGTCTGCGGATTATCGGCGAAGTAGGCCCAGATCAGCCCCCAGGCCTGGATCACGCAATCGGGCATTTCCCCCTTGGCCGAGAACACCAGGTAGTCCCCGCCCTCGATATCAACGGCCGGGTAGCCTGCGCTCGTCGCATCGACCTGCACCCCCGCCGTCACGTCGAAATAACCGGTGGCATCGGACTCGTAGCCGGAATACACCCCGTAGACGAACGAATCTGACTGACGGGCCGGGATCTGGTCGAACAGACCTTCGGTGAAGAACTGCTGCCACATCGGGCCGATTTTCGCGGTCTCGCCCTGCTGCTCGTCGGCGTTGCGGGTGTGCACCTGCAATCCGGCGACCGTGAAGGGTTCGACAGTCCTGAGTTTCACGTCCATGGGTCGGGCTCCTTGATGGTAGAAGTCCGCATCGTACCGATCCTTGCGTCGGGATCAACCCGGGCATCGATTGAAAAACTCGACTGGCCCTGGCCGGGTCACACCTGCTAAAAACAGCGTTTCCTTCTGCCGTCGGAGACACCCGGACATGAGTCAGTGGCCAGACACCCGCATTCTCGACCTGCTCGGCATCGAGCATCCGATCATCCAGGGGCCGTTGGCTGGCGTGACCGGTCCGGCCATGGTGGTCGCCACGTCCAATGCCGGTGGGATGGGCTCGATGCCTGCGGCGATGCTGGATGTGGCACAACTGCGCCAGGCACTGACGGACATTGCCGAACAAACCGACAAGCCATTCAGCGTGAATTTTTTCAGCCACCAACCGCCGGTTTTTGATGAGCAACGGGCCGAGGCCTGGAAACAACGACTCAAGCCCTATTACGAGGAGCTTGGCGCCGATTTTGACGCGCCGACGCCGGTGTCCAATCGCACGCCGTTCGACGATGCGGCCTGCCGCGTGCTGGAAGAACTGCGGCCCAAGGTGGTCAGCTTCCACTTCGGCCTGCCGGAAAAATCCCTGCTCGATCGGGTCAAGGCCACCGGGGCGAAAATCCTCTCCTCGGCCACCACCGTCGAGGAAGCCATCTGGCTCGAGCAGCACGGCTGCGACGCGATCATCGCCATGGGTTATGAAGCCGGCGGTCATCGCGGGATGTTCCTCAGTGACGACCTCAACACCCAGGTTGGCCTGTTCGCCCTGCTGCCACAAGTGGTGGACGCGGTGAAGGTGCCGGTGATCGCCGCTGGCGGTATCGGTGATGCGCGGGGAATCATCGCCGCGTTTGCCCTGGGCGCGTCGGCGGTGCAACTGGGCAGCGCCTATCTGTTCACGCCCGAGGCGAAGATCAGCGCGTCCCATCATCGGGCGTTGCGCACGGCCAAGGAAAGCCAGACGGCGGTCACCAACCTGTTCACCGGTCGCCCGGCCCGAGGGATCGTCAACCGCGTGATGCGCGAAGTCGGCCCAATGAGCCCGCTCGCCCCGGCATTCCCTCTGGCGGGCGGCGCATTGATGCCCCTTCGCGCGAAGAATGAAGCTGATTTCGCCAATCTCTGGGCCGGCCAGGCGTTTCCCATGGGCCGTGAGTTGCCGAGTGGCGAGTTGACGCGGCGTCTGGCTGAGGAGGCGCTGGCTCGGTTCAAGGGCTGAGCGCAAGCCTGACAGTCCCCGGCGCTTGACCGGACGCTATCGCTGACTTCTGACAAAATACCGCGTTCCGTTTGTCAGCCGTTCGCTATATATTCCGCTATATAGCGAACTCGCTTTTACGGAACCCTGTCCATGCGTGCTATCCATTTCGCCCCACTGCTGGCTGCCTGTCTTTATGCCAACGCAGCCATAGCCGATGAGGTGCAAGTCGCCGTCGCTTCCAATTTCACCGCGCCGATCCAGGCCATCGCCGCCGGTTTCGAGACGGACACCGGACACAAACTGATCGCCGCGTACGGCGCGACCGGGCAGTTCTATACCCAGATCAAGAACGGCGCGCCGTTCGAGGTGTTCCTGGCCGCTGACGACACAACTGCGGCCCGGCTGGAAAACGAAGGCGATGCCGTCAAGGGTTCGCGCTTCACCTATGCCGTCGGCACGCTGGCGTTATGGTCGGCCAAGGACGATTACGTCGACGGCAAGGGCCAGGTCCTGCGCAAAAACGCGTTCCAGCACCTGTCCATCGCGAACCCGAAAACCGCGCCCTATGGCCTAGCCGCCACCCAGGTCTTGGCTAGACTGGGGCTCACCGCGCAGGTCAAGGCCAAGATCGTCGAAGGCCAGAACATCACCCAGGCCTACCAGTTCGCTTCCACCGGCAATGCCGAGCTCGGCTTCGTCGCCCTGTCCCAGGTATTCAAGGACGGCAAGCTGGCCAGCGGTTCCGCGTGGATTGTCCCGGACGAACTGCACGACCCGATCAAGCAGGACGCCGTGATCCTCGGCAAGGGCCGGGACAACCCTGCTGCCCGGGCGCTGATGGACTATCTGAAGGGCCCCAAAGCCGCCGCCATCATCCAAGCCTACGGTTACAAACCCTGATGCCGCTGACCGACGCCGATTACGCCGCCATCTGGCTGACCCTGAAACTGGCGTCGCTGACCACGGTGATCCTGTTGCTCATCGGCACGCCCATTGCCTTGTGGCTGTCGCGCACCCAGTCGCGGCTTCGCGGCCCGGTGGGCGCGGTAGTGGCCCTGCCGTTGGTGCTGCCACCGACCGTGATCGGCTTCTATCTGCTGTTGGCTTTGGGCCCCAACGGCTGGATCGGACAGTTTACCCAGGCGCTCGGGCTCGGCACCCTCACCTTCAGCTTTACCGGGTTGGTGATCGGCTCGGTGATCTATTCGATGCCTTTCGTGGTGCAGCCGCTGCAAAACGCCTTTTCCGCGATCGGCAGCCGTCCACTGGAAGTCGCCGCCACCCTGCGGGCCGGGCCGTGGGACACCTTCTTCAGCGTTATCCTGCCCTTGGCCCGACCCGGCTTCATCACCGCCGCGATCCTCGGCTTCGCCCACACGGTCGGCGAATTTGGCGTGGTGCTGATGATCGGCGGCAACATCCCCGAGAAGACCCGGGTGGTGTCGGTGCAGATCTACGACCATGTCGAAGCCCTTGAATACACCCAGGCCCATTGGCTGGCGGCGGCGATGCTGGTGTTTTCTTTCCTGGTGCTGCTGGCGCTGTACTCCAGCCGCCGTACCCGCGCCGGTTGGAGCTGATCGATGATCCAAGCGAGATTTCAACTCGACCACGGCCCCTTTTCCCTGGACCTGGACGTCCAACTGCCTGGCCGGGGCGTGACGGCGCTGTACGGCGAATCCGGCTCCGGCAAGACCACCTGTCTGCGCTGCATCGCCGGTTTGGACCGGCCCGCGCGGGGCTTCGTCGAGGTCAATGGCGAGGTGTGGCAGGACAGCGAACGTGGGGTTTTCGTGCCGCCTCACAAGCGAGCGCTGGGGTACGTTTTCCAGGAGGCGAGCCTGTTCGATCACTTGTCGGTACGCGATAACTTGCTGTTCGGCCTCAAGCGCGTTGCCGCGGCGCAACGGCGCGTGGACATCGAGCACGCAACAGGACTGCTCGGCATCGGCCACCTCCTCGACAGGCAACCGCACAACCTCTCCGGCGGCGAACGCCAGCGCGTCGGCATCGCCCGCGCCTTGCTGACCAGCCCGCGCCTGTTGCTGATGGATGAACCGCTGGCGGCCCTCGATAGCCGCCGCAAGAACGAGATCCTGCCTTACCTGCAACGGCTCCACGATGAACTGGACATCCCGGTGTTGTACGTCAGCCATTCCCAGGACGAAGTGGCGCGCCTGGCCGATCACATCGTCCTGCTGGAGGCCGGGCGTGCCTTGGCCAGCGGGCCGATCGGCGAGACCCTGGCCCGGCTCGACCTGCCATTGGCCATGGGCGACGACGCGGGCGTAGTGATCCAGGGCAACGTCGTCGGTTACGACCCGGACTATCAGTTGCTCACCCTGACCCTGCCCGACAGCCAACTCAACGTGCGGGTCACCCACACGCCACTGGCTGTCGGGCAGCCGCTGCGTTTCAAGGTCCAGGCCCGGGACGTCAGCCTGAGCCTGGCAAACGATGCGCAGACCAGCATCCTCAATCGATTGCCGGTGACGGTCGTCAGCGAACTGGCCGGTGACAACGCCGCCCATGTGTTGATCCGCATGGAAGCCGCCGGCACACCGCTGCTGGCGCGAATCACCCGGTATTCCCGCGACCAGTTGAAGCTGCATCCTGGGCAGGTGTTGTGGGCACAGATCAAGGCGGTGGCGGTGTTGGCGTAGCCTTCCTGCGCACAGACGATCCCCTGTGGGAGCGATGGGTGAGATGAGAAACTCGGCACGACCGCAACGGCCAGCGGTCAATGAATTCACAGGCCATCTGAATTCATCGCCAAGGATCAACCATGCCCGACACCCCGCTGCCCGATGCGCTCCCGGCCGACTTGCATTACGTCGATGACACCGCGCCGGGCATCACCCGCAGGAAACTGCGGGGCAAATTCTGTTATTTCGATCCATCGGGCCAGCGCATCACCGACCCGGCCGAAATCCAGCGCATCAATGCCTTGGCCGTTCCGCCGGCCTACACCGATGTCTGGATCTGCACCGACCCGCGTGGCCATCTGCAGGCCACCGGCCGCGATGCCCGTGGGCGCAAGCAGTACCGTTATCATCCGCGCTGGCGCGAAGTGCGCGATGCCGACAAATATTCGCGCATGCTGGAATTCGGCCGCACCCTCCCCCGGTTGCGCAAGCGCCTGGAGGAGATCCTCGCCACCCCTGGCTTCAGCCGCGACAAAGTCATGGCAACGGTCATCACCTTGCTCGATGTGACCCTGATCCGCGTCGGCAATACCCAATACGCCCGGGACAACCGCTCCTACGGCCTGACCACGTTGCGCACCAAGCATGTCGCGGTCAACGGCAGCGCCATCGCTTTCCAGTTCCGAGGCAAGAGCGGCATCGAACACCAAATCACCGTCAAGGACCGGCGCCTGGCGCGGATCGTCAAGCGTTGCCAAGAGATCCCCGGGCAGAACCTGTTCCAGTACCTGGACGAAAATGGCGAGCGTCACGCCATCACGTCTTCGGATATCAACGCCTACCTCAAGACGCTCACCGGTGCGGACTTCACCGCCAAGGACTACCGCACCTGGGCGGGCAGCGCCGCCGCCCTGGACGGACTGCGCGCACTGCAATGGGAAACCGAAACCGAGGCCAAGCGGCACGTGGCCGAGATGGTCAGGCAGGTCGCCCGGCAGTTGGGCAACACCCCTGCCGTCTGTCGTAAATGCTACATCCACCCGGCCGTGGTGGAAGGCTTCATGGCCGGTGTGCTGCATGAACTGCCCAAGCCCCGGGTGCGCAAAGGCCTCAGTCCGCAAGAAGCCGCACTGACGATGTTCCTGCAACGCATGGCCCAGGCCGTCGAAGCCTGTTGACCGAAGCGATCGATACGTTGCCGGACTCGATAAGCGTGTTACGGAAGTGGAACATCCGACAGCCGGCGGACTCCCAACTGTACAGAGCCGCTGAACCGCAGACTCGTCAACGCGTGACGTCGAGAGGAGTTTCAGATGTCCGAACACATCGTCCATTTCCATTGCCAGATCGATCAGGGAACCACCGAGCGCTTCCGGGACAACTGCCTGGAAGCCATTGAGAAAGGCGCCGACTCGCTGATGCTCAACCTCTCTACGGTCGGCGGTAGCACCAACTTCGGGTTCACCCTCTACACCTTCATCAAGTCACTTCCCGTACCGGTGCGCGCCGTGAATGCCGGCAACATCGAGTCGATGGGCATCGTCATGTACCTGGCCGCCAGCGACCGCACCACCACGCCCCACTCACGCTTCCTGATCCACCCGATGAATTGGTATTTCGGCCAGAAGTCAGTGGACCACTCGCGCTTGCGCGAATACCTGTCCAGCCTGGACAACGACGTGGCGCGGTACGTGGAAATCTACGTCAAGGAAACCGCTGGCGCCGCCACGCAGCTGGACATCTTCAAATGCCTTTGCGCCGAGGAGAGGGTAATCCCGGCGGAGAATTCGCTGGCCTTTGGCATAGCGCATCGGGTTGAACAGGTAGTGTTTCCGGCTGAAGCCAAGCATTGGAAAGTGAGCGGCGGGGAAGACTGAGATTCGATGGATAAATACCATTTGCCGCGACTTCCTCAATTAATAAAATTGATGCTGTATAAGTTCAAGCGAAACGGCTGTATAGGTTTTCCCACAGGCTTATATAAATATCGACCGTCTGTCGCCAGCGAAACGTTTTTTCTAAACTTCCTTCTGCCGTTTTCTTTCACAGTATTGCGAGGCACGTTTTACTCGCTTAACCAAAATGAGGATTCTCGAAATGGCTAATAGCGGAAACAAAAACCCAGGCAACTTCGCAAACGACCGTGAGAAAGCATCCGAAGCCGGCAAGAAAGGCGGACACGCTTCCGGCGGCAACTTCGCAAATGACCGGGAAAAAGCTTCTGAAGCCGGCCGCAAAGGTGGCGAACGCAGCCACGGCGGCGGCAGGAAGTCGTAACCCGGAGAATCGTCGGGGCGCAGCGCTGCTGCGTCCTGGCGCTTGACCAGTCGAGGTAGCGAATGAGCCAGGATCGATTTATCGTCAGTTTCATCGCCGACGGCCAACCCGATAGCCGGGTGCTGGCGGGCGACACCGAGACGCTGAGCCCCGAAGAAGCCGAGGCACTCTTGAGGGTGACCTTCACTGAACTTAAGAGCCTCAAGATCAGTGACGTTCAAGTTCAGAAAAGAACTAAGCCAAACGAAACGGAACATGATGTTCCGGGGCATTTCAAACAACCTTGATTATTTAAAACTCTTTATTTTTCACTCCCTGCCCCCGTGGCGAGGGGGTAAGCTCCCTCGCCACGAAAGCATCTCTGTTAAATAGCTTTAATGAGCATGCCCGGTCGGATCCTTGATCTGCCATACCTTTCCTTTTTGCCATGCATCGGCGCCAGGATCGATCGCCGGAGCGTCAATGGATTTGCGGGCGCGTTTCTTCTCTTCGCTGTCGATGCCCATTCGACGGTCGCGCTCGCCCACCAACTGCGAATCGATCTGACCATCGGCAGTGAAGCCCATCATCAGTTGCGGGACACCGTAGGGCAGCGCGTTGCCTTGCTCGGTGTGCCAGGTATGCCAGGTCTTGCCGTAGGTGCTGACCAGGTTTTTCATCAAGCGCGTCTCCGCCACTTCGGGGATGCCCGGCGCGACCAGTTGCCCTGACTTCACTTCATGTACATGGCTGTGCCACAGCTGCTTTTCGGCGGCAGGCAAGCCTTCGAACAAGCGCTTGCTGATGATGTATTCCACGCCCATCAGTTTGGCCTTGGCGGTGTTGGCATCGAAAATGGCGCACTGGAACACCTCTTCGTTGAGGGCCGTGCAGTAGTGGTGCGCTTCCATTTGCCCGGACATTCGCCCGTTGTAGAAATGGAAGCCATCGAGGTAGGTGTCCAACGCTTGCAACGGGGGTTTGTTCTGCATGATCCCGGCCCCCGCTTCCAGTGTCGCGGTGGTCGGGCTTTTCGCGGCGCCTGGCGCATTCACCGGCGACTGGCTGTTGTTGCCCGCGCAACCTGCCAATCCCACCGTAGCCGCGCAGAGCATGGCCCAGGTTCCCTGAACAATCTTTCCAGTCATCTCGACTCTCCTTTCCATGACTGTTCATGAGAAAGGCATCCCGGGACCTGGGTTTTATTTTTTACCCTTGGCAACCGATGAGTGGCGTTATCGGCGCTCGCTGCAGGCCTGTTTCACCGTGTCGATCCAGGCCGGGTCCAGACGCGATTGGTCAGGCTCCAGGCCCAGCGCCTGCATCTGTTCCAGATGCTCGTCGGCCTCGCGAATCAACGAGGCGTGGTCGCTGGAGTTGGCGTCCAGCAGGTGCATCTGGGCCAGGCCCAAGTGATAAAAACGCAGCAGCTTCATGGCCGCCGGATCCTGGCCCTGCACACCGGCTTTCACCTGGTGCATCACGTTGGTGATGCTCATCAGGCTGCGCTTGAGCTGCCAGCCGTACACCGCCGCGGCCATCCACGGCTGGGACCAGAAATACCCGCGCATCAGCCCGGCCATGACCAATACGGCAGCGAAGACGCCCCCGACATTGAAGCGAAAATTATCGCCCCCGGCCGTACCGAACAGCATCACGGCCAGACTGGACAGCAGCATTGCCAGCGCCAAGAACACGACGGCCACGATGAGCGTGCTGCGACGGGTCTGTTGCCGATAGTCGGCGGCGTCCCACGGTTTGATCTCGAACATCGCGTCGCAATTTCCTTGTGTGGCATGAAAAGACTCGCGCATTATCGCCTGCCCGGTCGATTTAGCTATGCTGGGGCTCATTTTGTGTTGCAACCGACCCGACGGATCCGGATCAAAGTCCATGGCGATACCGCAAGGATCGTGCGATCTTCCTGCGTGGACGTTTTTTCAAGATGCCGCCATAGTGCGAGCGGCATCGTTTTCAAGGAAAGCTGAATGACTCAAAGACAGGTAATCAACGCTTCGGTAAGCCCCAAGGGCAGCCTGGAGACTTTGTCCCAGCGCGAAGTGCAACAACTGAGCGAAGCCGGTTCCGGCAGCATCTACGATCTTTTCCGCCAGTGCGCCCTGGCCATCCTCAACACTGGCGCCCATGTCGATAACGCCAAGACCATCCTGGAAGCCTACAAGGACTTCGAAATCCGCATCCACCAACAGGACCGCGGCGTGCGCCTGGAACTGTTGAACGCGCCGGCCGATGCATTCGTCGACGGCGAGATGATCGCCAGCACCCGGGAAATGCTTTTCAGCGCCCTGCGCGACATCGTCTACACCGAGAACGAGCTGGACAGCCAGCGCATCGACCTGAGCTCATCCCAAGGCATCAGCGACTACGTGTTCCACCTGCTGCGCAACGCCCGCACCTTGCGCCCCGGCGTGGAGCCGAAAATCGTCGTGTGCTGGGGCGGCCACTCGATCAACACCGAAGAATACAAGTACACCAAGAAAGTCGGCCACGAACTGGGCCTGCGCAGCCTGGACATCTGCACTGGCTGTGGCCCCGGCGTGATGAAAGGCCCGATGAAAGGCGCCACGATTGCCCACGCCAAGCAGCGCATCCACGGCGGCCGCTACCTGGGCCTGACGGAGCCGGGCATCATCGCCGCCGAGGCACCGAACCCGATCGTCAACGAACTGGTGATCCTGCCGGACATCGAGAAGCGCCTGGAAGCCTTCGTACGCGTCGGCCACGGCATCATCATTTTTCCGGGCGGTGCCGGTACGGCGGAGGAATTTCTCTACCTGCTGGGCATCCTCATGCACCCAGCCAACCAGGACCTGCCCTTCCCGGTGATCCTCACCGGGCCTAAAAGCGCCACGCCGTATTTTGACCAACTGCACGCATTCGTCGGCGCGACCTTGGGCGAAGCCGCGCAAAAGCACTACCAGATCATCATCGACGACCCGGCCGAAGTAGCGCGGCAGATGACCCAGGGGTTGAAAGAAGTGAAGCAGTTCCGCCGCGAGCGCAACGACGCCTTCCACTTCAATTGGCTGCTGAAAATCGACGAAGGTTTCCAGCGCCCCTTCGACCCGACCCATGCGAACATGGCCAGCCTTGGCCTGAGCCGCGACCTGCCGTCCCACGAACTGGCCGCTAATCTACGCCGGGCGTTTTCGGGAATCGTGGCGGGGAACGTCAAGGACAAGGGCATCCGCCTGATCGAAGAGCACGGCCCTTACGAGATCCACGGTGACCCGGCCATCATGGAGCCCCTCGACCGCCTGCTCCAAGCCTTCGTCGCCCAGCACCGGATGAAACTGCCGGGCGGCGCGGCGTATGTGCCGTGCTATCGGGTGGTGACCTGATCCCGAAATCGCTGAGATAAAACTGCTCGCGAAAGCGGTGGTTCAGCCAGCATTGGTGCTGGATGGACCGCCATCGCGAGCAAGCTCGCCCCCACAGGGGTTAGCGGTGGTCTGGAAGGTGCATCAATCCGTTGTCGTCCACCGCAATGCTCAACCCACGGTAATCCTCGATCTGCCCATGCAACGTCACCACCGGGTGCGTGTGCGTAGCGGTCACCACCATCACATCCATGCCCGCCGCCTCGCCGGCCTTGATCCCGGCTTGGGCATCCTCGAACACCAGGCATTCCTCTGGGACCACTTGCAAGCGCTGCGCGGCCAGGAGATAGCAATCGGGGTTCGGTTTGCCGGCGCTCACGTCTTCGGCGGTCACCATCACCCCGGCTCGCGGGATTCCGGCCGCTTCCATGCGACGCAAAGCCAAGGCCATCGGCGCCGAGGTGACAATCGCCCATTGGCTCGGCGGCAGGCTTTTGAGAAACGCCAGCGCACCGGGCACCTCGACCACGCCCTCCACGTCCTCGATTTCTTCAACGGTAAGCTGCGCGGCCTCGGCTTGAGCATCTATCCCCGGCAGGTTCTGGCGGACGACCGTGTCGATGGCGCGCACGCCATGAATGGTCGGCAAGAATTTCGCCACGTCCAGGCCATGGCGCATGGCCCAGCGGGTCCAGATCCGCTCGGTGGCGGCGACGGAATTGAGCAGCGTGCCGTCCATGTCGAAGAGGAAGGCGCGGTAGGCGATGTTGGAGCGCAGAGTGACAGGCATCGGATCCTCAATGATGAAGGGGCGCATGACGGCCACTGTAACATCGTCATGCCCCTGGACCGTTGTGGGAGCGAGCAAGCTCGCTCCCACCACGGTCCGGTGTTGGATCGACTACACCAACCGCTCGATCGGCTGATGCTGCCAGACCCGTTTGTAATACACCGTCTGCAACACCAGCATACTCAGGTAAGCCACTGGAAACGCCATCCACACGCCCTGAAGGCCGAAGTGGGCATCCAATAAATAGGCCGCCGGCACCTGCACGCCGATGATGCAGAAAATCGAGATCGCCACTGGCACCAGCACCGTGCCACTGGCGCGCATGATGCCGCCGATGATGGCCTGGAACCCGAATACCAACAGGCTCCAGAGCATGATGTGCAACAGATGTTCGGCCTGGACCCGCGCCGCCGGGTCGGTGATGAACAGCCCCAATAACCAGCGGGACAACAGGTAACCCAGCAGTACCAGGCCACCGGTCAGCCAGACATTGATCAGCATCCCGGTACGCAGGATCGGCCCCAGGCGTTCCAGGCGTCCGGCACCGATGGCTTGGGCGCCGAGGATCGACGCGGTGATGGCAATCGACAGTGCCGGGAACTGCACGTAGTTGACGATTTGCGTCACCGCGCCGTAGGCCGCCGTGGCCTGGGACCCGTGGCGATTGACCAGGGCCAGGATGGCCAGCTCCGACAGCGAGATCACCACCATTTGCAAACCGGTGGGCAAGCCGATGCGCAGCACTTTGCCGAGGATGTCCCTGTCCAGGCGCATCGCCGCGAACAGCGCTCGGTCCAGTGCCAGGGCATGCGCCCGGCGGTTCAGGCGCCACGCCAGCATCGCCATCGCCGACGCGGTACCCACCAGCCCCGCCAATGCCGCGCTCTGGATGCCCATCGGCGCAAAACCCAGCCAGCCACGGATCAGCACCGGCGTCAGCAGCATCCCGACGCTGGTGGACACCAGCAACGCCAGCAGAGGCGAAACGGTATCGCTGACACCGCGCAACAACTGGGTGAACACCACGAACACCAGCAGCATCGGCAAAATCCACATCATCACCCGCGCATAGGAGACCGCGTCATCCAGCACATCGGCGGGGGTGCCGAGTCCTTGCAGGCCCTCGCGGGCAAAGACACTGCCAAGGATCGCCGCCGCCAACCCGATGATCGCCCCCAGCAACAGGGTCGAGCCTGCAATTGCCTTCACAGTCCCCGTCTCGCCGGCGCCGTAGGCCTGCCCGATCAGCACCCCTGCCCCGGCGCCGAGGCCAATCACCAACGCGATGAAGAAAAACACGATGGGAAACATCCCCGACACCGCCGCCAACGCCTGGGTGCCGAGCATCTGGCCGATGTAGATGCTGTTGAGCGTACCGGACATCGATTGCAGGAAATTGGACAGGACCATGGGGGCCAGGAACAGCAGGTAGGTTTTCCAGAGAGGCTGGGTGGGCATGGGGGCTCGATGGCAGGTGCGAAAACTGTAGAGGGTAATTTAGCTCAATACTTTCATTCTGTTTCACAGATGTCGCTCCCTCACCACGGGTCAGTCCACCTCGACATTTGCCGAATCTGGACTATTCTGCGATATCAATGCGCCACTTTTTTTGCAGAACCGGACGACTGGTCATAAAGACCGAGTCGGTTTTGCAGATAACCAGTTATTCGCAAACATCCTGTCAGCAACACTGTTCAAGGACCGAACCATGACGTCGTATTCCCACGACCAATCCTTCGCCAAACCCCAGACGCACACTTGCTGGCACGCCTTGATCGTTGCCGTCATCGCCTGCGCCGGTGTGCTGGTGCTCAACGGCGCGAATGCGCAAACCATTGGTTTCAGTGCCGTGCTGCTGGTCCTTGGCATGGGTGCCGGTCTCTGGGGCATGCGCTTGCAGCGCTTGCAATTGGACAAGGCCGAAGCAGCGGCCATCGCCCGTCACGAACTGCAAGCCGCCGACCATGGCACTCACAAAAGCAGCGCACAACTCAACGAAGTGATCCTCGGTGCCATGCCGATCTGGGCCAAGCAAGTTGAAAGCTCGCGCCAGCAGACTGAAACCGCGATCGTCTCCTTGACCAGCCGTTTCACCGGCATTTCCTCGCGTCTTGAAGAGACCGTGCAAGCTTCGCAACTGGCCGCCGGCGAATTGGCCGGCAGCAGCGGCGGTGGTGCTGTCCAGGTGCTGGCGCAGAGCGAAGGCGAACTGGTGAAGGTAATCGATTCGTTGAAGTCCACCCAGGCCAGCCGTGATGAAACCCTCGCCCAAGTGCGCAACCTGACCGCCTACACCGGCGAGCTGCGGACCATGGCCGCCGACGTCGCGGCGATTGCCGCCCAGACCAACCTGCTGGCCCTCAACGCCGCCATCGAAGCCGCCCGGGCAGGCGAAGCCGGACGTGGCTTTGCGGTGGTGGCCGACGCCGTGCGCGCCCTGTCGAGCAAGTCCAGCGAGACCGGCCAGCAGATGTCGGCCAAGGTCGACGTCATCAACACCGCCATCACCCAACTGGTGCAGGCGGCTTCCAGCGGTGCCGATCAGGACAGCCAGTCCGTGGTCGTGTCCGAGGGCAGCATCCAGCGCGTGCTCGAACGCTTCCAGAGCGTAACCGGGCGCCTCGCCGATTCGGCCGACATGTTGCAACGGGAGAGTTACGGCATTCGCGACGAACTCACCGAAGTGCTGGTCAGCCTGCAATTCCAGGATCGGGTCAGCCAGATCCTCAGCCACGTGCGCGACAACATCGAGGACCTGCATGTGCACATGCAGCAGGCCAGCCAGTCGCCCGAACAGGCCGCCGCCATCGACGCCCGCCAATGGCTGGCCCGCATGGAAACCACCTACGCCACTGACGAGCAACGCCGCAATCATCACGGCGACTCGGCTGCGCAACAGACTTCACAGGAAATAACCTTCTTCTAGGAGAGCCGTTCATGGCTAAAAGTGTATTGGTTGTCGACGACTCCGCGAGCGTTCGGCAGGTAGTCGGCATCGCGTTGAAAAGTGCCGGCTACGACGTAATCGAGGCCAGCGATGGCAAGGACGCACTGGGCAAGCTCAACGGCCAGAAAGTGCACCTGATCATCAGCGACGTGAACATGCCGAACATGGACGGCATCACCTTCGTCAAGGAGGTCAAGAAGCTGGCCAGCTACAAGTTCACGCCGATCATCATGCTCACCACCGAATCCCAGGAATCGAAGAAGCAAGAGGGCCAGGCCGCGGGTGCCAAGGCCTGGGTGGTCAAGCCGTTCCAGCCGGCGCAGATGCTGGCGGCGGTATCCAAGCTGATTCTTCCTTGATGGCCGGAGGCTTCAATGCCGCTGCTGTACGAAATAGAAGATGACCTCGCGCAGGTGCAGATCGACGGCGAGCTGACGATCTACACCGCCGCCGACCTGGCCGCGCAATTGCTGCCACGGTTGGGGGCAACGCCAGCCATGGCGCTGGACCTTTCGCAGATCACCGAGATGGATGGTGCTGGCCTGCAACTGCTGCTGATGATTCAGCGCGAGGCACCCAAGGCCGGGACCCAACTGAGGGTGACCGACCAAAGCAAAGCCGTCACGGAAACCCTGGCCCTGTGCAACCTGGTTGCCTAGGGTCTGCGCAACACGTCGGACACGACAAAGGAAATGAGCGTGAGCATCAATCTCGATCAGGCACAACAAACCTTCATCGTCGAGGCACGTGAACAACTGCAGGCGATGGAAGAATCGTTGCTGCAATTGGAAAACGACCCCGGCGACGATGACGCCATCGGCGCGATTTTCCGGGCGGCCCATACGATCAAGGGCTCGGCGGGGCTGTTCGGCCTGGAGCCGATCGTCAGCTTTACCCACATCGTCGAGGACGTGCTCGATCGCCTGCGCGAGGGCAGTGTCGCGGTGGACCCGGGCTTGATCGCCGTGCTGCTCAAGTCCGGTGATCACATGCTCGAGCTGATCGACGTGGTCGCCAACCAGGGCTCGACGTTGCAACCCCCTGCCCTGGCCCGGGAAATGGAACTTTGCCAGATCCTGCAGGAATACCAGGCGCCCCCGACCGCAGCCGAACCGGCCCGGGCAGCAGAAGCCGAAACGACCCATTCAGCCGAAGCGAGCCTCTGGCGCATCTCCCTGCGCTTTGGCCAAGACGTGTTTCGCAATGGCATGGACCCGTTGTCGTTCCTGCGCTATTTGCAGACCCTGGGTGAAATCGTCGATCTCACCACGTTGACCGACGCGCTGCCGGCTATCGAAGCCTGGGATGCCGAGTCCTGCTACCTGGGCTTCGACATCGCGTTTCGCTCCGCCGCCGGCTATGCCGCGATCAACGAAGTGTTCGACTTTGTGCGCGAAGACTGCGTGATCGAAATCGTTGCCGCCCAAGAGGTCGAGTCCCCGGCGAGCACCGGCCTGGTCGCGACATCCCCCGCACCGACCGACGAAAGCACCGCCATGGTCGCCACGGGCGAACTGATGCCGGACCAACGCAAGACCCCGCGCATGCCCGCCCAGGTCGCGACCGACAAACAGGCCGTGGCCAGCGAAAGCAAAGCCAAGGACGGCACCTATGTACGCGTCAACGCGGACAAACTCGACGAACTGATCAACCTGGTAGGTGAGCTGGTCATTGCCAGCGCCGGCGCCAGTCTGCTGGCGCGTACCTGCCAGAACGATCCGTTGCAGGAAGCCACCTCGTCGGTGTCCGGCCTGGTGGAAGAGATTCTCGACGGTGCCTTGCGCCTGCGCATGATCCCCATCGGCGAGACCTTCAACCGCTTTCGCCGGGTGGTACGCGATGTCAGCCAGGAACTCGGCAAGGACATCGACCTGATCATCAGCGGCGCGGAAACCGAGCTGGACAAGACCGTGGTGGAAAAAATCGGCGACCCGCTGATGCACCTGCTGCGCAACGCCATGGACCACGGCATCGAAACCGCCGAGGCGCGCCTGGCGGCAGGCAAGCCGGCCAAGGGGCATCTGCACCTCAATGCCTACCACGACTCGGGCAGCATCGTGCTGGAAATCGCCGACGACGGCGCCGGCCTCAACCGCGACCGGATCCTGGAAAAGGCCCATGAACGTGGCCTGATCGCCCAGGGCGCGAACCTGACCGACCAGGAGATCTACAACCTGATTTTCGAAGCCGGCTTCTCCACCGCCCAGGCCGTCACCAACCTGTCCGGGCGCGGCGTGGGCATGGACGTGGTCAAGCGCAACATCACACTGCTGCGCGGCACGGTCGACCTGGACAGCCAGCCGGGCAAGGGCACCGTGGTGCGCATCCGCTTGCCGCTGACCCTGGCGATCATTAATGGATTCCTGGTCGGCATCGGCCAGTCCACCTATGTGATCCCGCTGGACATGGTCCAGGAATGCATCGAGCTGAGCGAAGACGATGGCCTCGCCAGCCGCGAACAAGGCTACCTGGACCTGCGCGGCGAAGTGCTGCCGCTGGTGTACCTGCGCGACCACTTCCACCACGAAGGCCCGGCCTCGCGCCGGCAGAACGTGGTGGTGGTGCGCTACGCGGAACTCAAGGCCGGGCTGGTGGTGGATGACCTTTTGGGTGAATTCCAGACCGTGATCAAACCCTTGGGCAAGCTGTTCGGCGCACTGCGCGGCATCAGCGGCTCGACCATCCTGGGCAGCGGCGCGGTGGCGTTGATTCTCGACGTACCGGCACTGCTGACCCAGATCGCACAGATAGAAAACCGCTACAACTCGACCCCATTACAACAAGCCAACGCTCGCTGACGCTTCAACACTCCATGGAGAGGTATTCCCCAATGAAATGGTTCTACGACCTTAGAATCGCCACCAAACTGATCACCTCGTTCCTCGTGGTGTTGGCGCTGACCGCCGTCATGGGCGTGTTTTCGATCATCCAGCTGGGCCAGGTCAACGGCACCACCATCGAGATCCGCGAAAACTGGATGCCGTCCATGCGCGCGGCCTCGGGCATGCGCTTCTATGCGGCGAACTATCGCCTCAAGGAAAACCGTCATATCGGGGCCGATTCCGAGCAAGAACGCGTGACCCTTGAGCAAGAAGCCGAAGACACCAAAAAGGGCTTCGAAACCCGCCTCGACACCTACGAGAAATTGGTCTCCTCCGCCGAAGACCGGCAACTATTCGAAACCACTCGCAATGACTGGGCCGCTTATCTGGCAGTCAGCAAGGATCTGTTCGCGCTGTCCCGGCAACAACAGACCGAGCAAGCCATGGCACTGCTCAAGGGTGAGTCCAAGCGTCAATTCGACCTGGTGACCGCCGACCTGCAAAAACTCGTCGAGCTCAACGCTGCCGGCGCAGACGTTGCCAGTGCCCACGGCACTCAGCTGTATGAAGATGCCCGCCTGTCGATCATCGTCGTGCTGGTTGCCGCCCTCCTGGTAGGCCTGGGCCTGGCGCTGTTCATCTCCCGCGTGATTTCTCGTCCACTGAAGCAGGCCGCCGCCGTCGCCGAGCAACTGGCCGAAGGCAACCTGAACGCGAAGATCGAAGGCGGTTCCAAGGACGAAACCGGCATGGTGCTCAACGCCATGCAGAACATGGTCGGCAAGCTGTCGCACATCATCGGTGAAGTGCGCAACGCGGCGGACAACCTCGCCAGCGCCTCCGAAGAAGTCAGCGCCACCGCCCAGTCGATGAGCCAGGCCACCAGCGAACAGGCGGCCAGCGTCGAGGAGACCAGCGCCTCCATCGAGCAGATGAGCGCCAGCATCAATCAGAACACCGAAAACGCCAAGGTCACCGACGGCATGGCCAGCAAGGCTGCCAAGGAAGCCACCGACGGCGGCGAATCGGTGCAGCAGACCGTGGTGGCGATGAAGAAAATCGCCCAGCGCATCAGCATCATCGATGACATTGCCTACCAGACCAACCTGTTGGCGCTCAACGCTGCGATCGAAGCAGCCCGCGCCGGCGAACATGGCAAAGGCTTCGCGGTGGTGGCGGCCGAAGTCCGCAAACTGGCCGAGCGTAGCCAGGTCGCGGCCCAGGAGATCGGCGAGCTGTCGTCCAGCAGCGTCGACATGGCCGAGAAGGCCGGCAGCCTGCTTAACGAGATGGTCCCGTCCATCAACAAGACCTCGGACCTGGTGCAGGAAATCAGCGCCGCGTCCGAAGAACAGGCCGCCGGCGTGGCGCAGATCAACACCGCCATGACCCAGCTCAACCAAGTGACCCAGCAGAACGCCTCCAGCAGCGAAGAATTGGCCGCCACCGCCGAAGAGATGAGCAGCCAGGCCGAACAACTGCAACAGGCGATGAGCTTCTTCACCTTGGACACACCGTCCAAGGCCGCCATCCAGGTCGCCCGGGTCGATAACACACCCGGCCCGTCCAGCCGCAAACCGGCCCGGGCACCGGCACCAGCGATGCCCAAGGCGTTTGCCTACAACATGGCCAGCGCGCCGGACGAATCGGAATTCACCCGGTTCTGATGGCCCGGTTCCATAGGCTTGCTTAAAGGAGAAAGGCAATGGGCGCCATCGCGACCACACGCCAGACCGCCAGCGCGGTCGAGGAAGAAGCACAGTACCTGACGTTCATGCTCGGCACGGAAATGTTCGCCATCGGCATCCTGTGCATCAAGGAAATCATTGAATACGGCAATCTCACCGTGGTGCCGATGATGCCGGCCTTCGTACGCGGGGTGATCAATCTGCGCGGTGCGGTCGTGCCGGTGGTGGATCTGTCGGCCCGTTTCGGCCGGCCGAACTCCGCCATCAGCCGCCGCAGCTGTGTGGTGATCATCGAGGCCGCCAGCGCCGACGGGCTGGCCCAGGACATCGGGTTGCTGGTGGACACGGTATCGGCGGTGCTGGAAATCCCGGCTTCGCAGATCGAACCGCCACCGAGTTTTGGCGCGAAGATCCGCGCCGATTTCATCAGTGGCATGGCCAAGGTCGATGGCAAGTTCGTCATCGTCCTGGAAGTGGACCGGGTGCTATCCATCGACGAAATGTCCGAACTCGCCCAGGCCAGTCCCACCGCGTTGGAAGCGCCAGACTCATGAGCACAGACACTTGCAAGGAACGCACGGTGAACTCGATGGCCCTCACCGACCGGGAGTTCGGCCAGTTCCAATCCTGGTTGTACCAGGCGGCCGGCATCAACCTGTCGCCGGCCAAGAAAGCCCTGGTGGCCGGGCGTCTGTTCAAGCGCCTCAAGCACTACGAACTGGACAGCTACGGCGAGTACTTCAAGCTGATCATGAGCGGCCAGCGCAGCGACGAATTGCAAGTGGCGCTGGACCTGCTCACGACCAACGAAACCTACTTTTTCCGTGAGCCCAAGCACTTCGACTTTCTTCGCGATCACGTGCTGCCCCATGCCACACCGGGCAAGACCTTTCGCCTGTGGAGCGCCGCCAGTTCCTCCGGCGAGGAGCCCTACAGCCTTGCGATGACCCTGGCCGAAAGCCTGGGCACCACGCCTTGGGAAGTCATCGGCTCCGACATCAGCATGCAAGTGTTGGCCAAGGCCCGTTCCGGGCATTATCCGATGGAGCGCGCCCGTAACCTGCCCCATTCGCTGTTGGTGAAATATTGCCTCAAGGGCACCGGCAGCCAGCAGGGCACCTTGCTGATCGACCGGGCGTTGCGCAACCGGGTCAACTTCATCCAGGTCAATCTCAACGACACGCTTCCAGAGCTGGGGGAGTTCGATGTGATTTTCCTGCGCAACGTGATGATCTATTTCGACCAGCCCACCAAAAGCAAAGTGGTTGCCCGGCTGATCCCGCGGCTCAAGCCCGGTGGGTATTTCATCGTCAGCCATTCGGAGAGCCTCAACGGTGTTTCCGACGCGTTGAAGCTGGTGGCCCCTTCGATTTATCGCAAGCCATGAGCGCCGCGATCAAGCAAGTCGCCGAGGTCTACCTGGGGCCGGGAGAGTTTCGCTTTGCGACCTGCCCGACCCGCCTGCGCACGATCCTCGGCTCTTGCGTGGCGATTACGCTCTGGCATCCAGAACGCAAGATCGGCGGCATGTGCCACTTCATGTTGCCCAGCCGGATTCGTTGTTCCACGGCGCTGAACGGGATGTACGCCGATGAAGCCATCGAGCTGTTCGTCCGCAAGGCGCGGGCTCATCACACCGAGCCCGAGGAATACCAACTCAAGCTGTTCGGCGGCGGCGAGATGTTTCCCGAACTGCAACGCCATGTCCCCTATGGCGACGTGGCGCGGTTGAACGTCAACGCAGCGCTGGAAATGGCCGCCCTCTATCGCCTGGACCTGATCGCCCAGGACATGGGCAGCACCGGCCACCGCAGCATCATTTTCGACCTTTGCACGGGCGACGTCTGGGTCAGGCACCAACCGATAAGGACCCTGCATTAACCATGTCAGGCAAAAAAATAAACGTATTGCTGGTGGATGATTCCGCCGTGGTCCGCCAGGTGTTGCTGGCCATTCTCAGCGACACGCCGGACATCAATGTCATCGGCGCGGCCTCCGACCCGATTTTCGCCATGGACAAATTGGCCAAGGAATGGCCCGACGTGATTGTGCTGGACGTGGAGATGCCGCGTATGGACGGCATCACGTTCCTGAAAAAGATCATGAGCGAACGGCCCACGCCCGTAGTGATCTGCTCGTCGCTGACGCCCAAGGGTGCGGAAACCACGTTGCAGGCCATGGCCGCCGGCGCGGTGGAAATCATCACCAAGCCCACCAGCGGCTTGAAGAACTTCCTGCTGGACTCGGCGCCGGAACTGGTATCGGCCATCCGCGCTGCCGCCCAGGTCAACGTTCGCAACCTGGGCAAACGCCCGGCTCCGGCGGCGCCGCTGACGCCAGCGACCAAACTTACCGCCGACGCCATGCTGCCTGCCGGAAACGGCCACGCCATGGCCCAGACCACCGAGCGCATCGTCGCCATGGGCACCTCCACCGGCGGCACCCAGGCGCTGGAAGCGGTGCTGACCGCCCTGCCGCGCGTGTGCCCGGGCATCGTCATCGTTCAGCACATGCCGGAAAAATTCACGGCCTCATTCGCCGCCCGGCTCAACAGCCTGTGCCAGATCGAAGTGCGCGAAGCGAAGAACAACGACCGTATCCACCCGGGCCTGGCGCTCATCGCCCCCGGCGGCAAGCACATGATGGTCACTCGCAGCGGCGCGTTCTATCACGTGCAAGTGGTGGACGGGCCGCTGGTCAATCGCCATCGCCCCTCGGTGGATGTGCTGTTTCGCTCGGTGGCCAAGTTCGCCGGCCGTAACGCGACGGGCATCATCATGACCGGCATGGGCGACGACGGCGCCCGCGGTCTCAAGGAAATGCTCGACGCCGGCAGCGCCACCGTGGCCCAGGATGAGGCCAGCTGCGTGGTATTCGGTATGCCCAAGGAAGCGATCAAGCTCAACGCCGCGCAACGGGTGATGCCATTGCTGGAGATTGCGCAGGTGATCTTGCATCGCTGAGCGAAGCATTTGTTTTTAGTGAGCGCTGTTGTGGCGAGGGGATAAATCCCCTCGCCACAGAAAAAGCTCCTTAAACAGGAGAGATCGTCGCCAGCACACCGATCAGCAGCGTCAACGCCAGGAAACCGCCCAGAAAAATCGCCATCTTCGCCATGAGTTTTCTCCCGATAGAACCATTGCGGCACGGCCGGATTGTGGCGTGGGAACTGAGACCATTACAGACGCACCTGTAAGGGAAAAATGCGGATCAGCGCAAAAAGCCGGCAAACCGCGAAACCATCGATGGACAAGTGCGCCATGATCACCGCTATCATGCCGCACGCCCATTCGACGGGCGTGCTACAACCACCTCAAGGACTCAGTCATGCCCCCTCTGCCGTCACGCGCCGCCCTCTTCGTCTCCGGTATCTTGATCAGCTCACTGTGCGTGGCCGAAGGCGAGCCGGCGGAAAGCGTTATCAAGGACTCGACCAAATCCGCCGTTTCGTCCTTTATCACTGCCGGCAAGAATCTGTTGGGCGGCGTGAGCGAAGGCGTCCTCGATGGCCGGGAGTCGGTCCAGGGCACCGACGGCGCTGCGATCATTTCCTCTGGCGAGCAGATGAAAGACCGTATCACCGTTGAAGTGCTGAAGCTTGAGCCCAGCGAAGACAACGTCACCATCACCCTCGGTTTCAAGAACAGCACCGACACCCAACTGCGCCTGATCAATCTCGGGCAAACAGGCACCCTCCTGGCGATCGACCAGGCGGGCTACGCCAACCGGCTCACCGGCCTGGACAACCCCGACGAAGTCACCGTCCCACCGAAGATTGCCGTGCGGCAGAAATTCGTATTCGAAGGCATGAACGAGGCGATCAGTGCTGTTCGGATGTGGGGTGCGGATTATTCGGTCAAGAAGTAGCTTTCATCAATGACTGCCTGCTCAGGACACTCAGGATTACCTGACCAGTCGAGTGTCCAAGCCAAAGCGCTCTTGAGAAATAAGCTTGAATTGGCCCTTCGCCAAATCGCAGCTCACCAGCAAATTCCAGGAATGCCGGGTCACCGCTGAAGGAATCAGCACAAAGGGAAACTGCGCCAATAACTCATCGGCAAACCATTGCTGATTGGGCGAAGGTTGAGCCGGGGTGAGCCAGTTTGGATTCGGCACCTCTTCGGCATGCACCACCTTTATCAGTGCCGGATCCAGTACCTCAAAGCAGGTCAGCAGGTAGGGCACCTTATCCAGCGCGTCGAAACCAAGATGAGCCGCGACTTCCAAGATGGCGGTGGAGGGATCGGCCGAAGCATAAATCACGCGACGGCCAGGGGGATTCCAACGTCCGCCTGAGCGTTGTGCGCCGATCCCGCTATCCCAGGTCTCCTTGTAAACCTCGCGATCAAGACGCCAAGCGTGCCACTGCCCCTCCCAAGGCAAGGGGCTCATTGATAAATCCCATGCTCGATACGGCTCAGATAATCTTCCACCACTTGGAAGCCCAGCGAATTATCGATCAACTCCAAGGGCACATGACCATCCAGATACTTGCAGGGCTTCTTGAGCCAGTCTTCCGCCAACGACTGGCTGCCGAACACCTCTGTTGCGTGCTCCAGCGTTTGGGCATATTGGAACGCGACAGTACTCTGCTGTCGGTTCAACCGTATCGGTTGGGCATCTTTCGCTAATCGCTGCACAGTCCTCACAGACTTGCCGGTAATGCGCTCAAGCAAACCGTGCTCCATATACAAGGCGGACGCGGAAAGCATCTTCCTGACATCGTCCAAACTGAAACCTTCTTGCGTGTATCGGAGGATCAATAAGCGTTCGTCCCCTTTGCGCCCCCGCAATAGTATTTGGGTCGGCTTTTCGACAGTCTTCTTTGGGCTCGTCTTCGCCGCTTTAGCTGTGGACTTGGCTGTGGGCCTCTCTGCTTGCTTGGCTACTACGGTCATTAGGCTGACCTCCTTGCGACATTTGTCGCAATCATAGCGCCAAATGTCATACGCATGACAAGTGAATTTATCAGCCTTGACCTCCTGGCTTCCTGGCTCCCTGGCATCGACTTTTCCTCACAATATAAAACGAGACTGGACATGCCTCGCGCAGCATTGGGCTAGGCCAAGATGCTAAGGACGGCGCTTCCGAAGGCCAACCCTAAAATGTCGTAAGAGAATTCATCCACTTACCCAAAACGCGACCTTTTGCTGTCAGAAGCACACCCATCCCGTGGCGAGGGAGCTTGCTCCCGCTGGGTTGCGCAGCAGCCCTCGCCGTTCTGAACCACCTCTCGCTTCATCGGTCGATTCAGTACGCCCGAAACCAGGTGACCCGACGATGCCCGATAAACACACCCCACACCCACGCGGCCTGTCACATGGCGCCTGGCTGAACGAACCCAAGTTCCACAGCGCACCCACCACGCAAACCCTGGAGCTTGAAACCGACAACGCCACCGATTTCTGGCGTGAAACCCACTACGGCTTCACCCACGACAGCGGCCATTTCCTCGGCGTTGAAACCTCGTCCAGCTTCACCTGCCAACTGCGCATCCGCGGCGCTTTCGAAGCCCTGTACGACCAGGCCGGCCTCATGGTCCGGATCAACGAGCGCCAGTGGGTCAAGGCAGGCATCGAACTGAGCGACGGCCAGGCCATGCTCGGCAGCGTGCTCACCGATGGACAATCCGACTGGGCGACCAGCCGCTACACCGCAGACCCCAGCGACTTCTGGATGCGTGCCACCGTAGCCGGCGGCGTGCTGCGCTTGCAGGTCTCCAGCGATGGCCTTCGTTGGCCGCTGGTGCGGTTATGCCCCTTCCCCATCGCAGCGACTTACCGCGTCGGCCCAATGGCGTGCAGCCCCAAGCGAGGCGGATTGAAGGTGGCGTTTTCCGATTGGACGCTCGGGCCGGCGCTGGGCAAGGACTTGCATGACCTGACCTGAGCGCCACCCTTTTGCAGCGTTCTGTATCCGCGACACACAGCCATACAAACACACCGCCGCATGACACATCCCAGATACACGGCAAGCGCCAAATGGCCCCGTCCGAACAGGCCAGTCCCGCCTTGCTTCGACCCGACGTGCCGAGCACCGGGCAAGCAACGTGACGCCGCCACGGCACACGCCCCGCGCAACGTTTGCCAGGGGCCATACAGCTCTTATCTGGAGAAACCTCATGACCCGTACAAAAAACTCGAACTGCGCTCGCCTCGCCCTCGCCGCCCTGGCTTTGTCCGGCGGTTTGAGCCTGGCCCAGTCCGCTTTCGCCGTGGACACCCTGGCCCAGGGTTATCAATTGGCCTCGGCTGAAAAAACTTCCGAAGGTAAATGTGGCGAAGGCAAATGTGGCGCCGGCGAATCGTCCAAAAAGGCCACCGAGGCGGAAGGCAAGTGTGGTGAAGGCAAATGTGGTGCCGCCGAATCGGGTAAAAAAGTCACCGCCGCGGAGGGCAAGTGCGGCGAAGGCAAATGTGGTGACGCGTCCTTCGCTCGCACCGACACTGACGACGACGCCCGCGTATCGCTGAAGGAGTTCCTCAGCGTCGCGCCGACCCAGCAAGCCGAGTTCAAAAAGATGGACAGCAACCACGATGGTTACCTGTCCGAGGCGGAAACCTACAAATACCGCACCGGCCAGTACACGGCCAATGGCAAGAAAGTCCCAACCGAACTGTTCATCCACATGAGCCAGGCCAAGGAATAAATCCTTTCGCTCCGACCCTCCCGGACGCTCTCGCCGGGAGGGTTTGGTCATCCCTGGAGAACTGCGATGAGTACCTTCACTTCACCCAACGGCGCCGGACTTGGCCTGCGTCGCGCCATGCTAGGCGACCTGCTGGAAATGGCCCCAGGCGCCGTGGACTTCCTGGAATGCGCCCCGGACAACTGGATCGGTGTCGGCGGCGTCTACGCTGACCAATTGGACCAACTGGCCGCACGGCACCCCATCACCTGCCATGGGCTGTCCCTGTCCCTCGGCGGTCCGCAACCCCTCGACCTGGAACTGCTGCGCGGCACACGCCGGTTCCTTGATCGCTACGCCGTGGCGATCTACAGCGAACACCTGAGCTACTGCTCCGACAGCGGCCACCTCTACGACCTCTTGCCGATCCCCTTCACCGAAGAAGCCGTCCACCACGTCGCCGCGCGCATCCGCCAGACCCAAGACGTGCTGGGTCAACGCATCGCCGTGGAAAACATCTCCTACTACGCCGCGCCCTTCCAGGCCATGAGCGAAATCGACTTCATCTGCGCCGTGCTCCAGGAAGCCGACTGCGACCTGCTGCTGGACGTCAACAACCTCTACGTCAATGCCATCAATCACCGTTACGAGGCCGCGGAATTCCTGGCCGCCCTTCCCGCGCAACGCGTCACCTACCTGCACGTCGCCGGCCATTACGACGAAGCCGACGACTTGAAAATCGACACCCACGGCGCGGCGGTCAAGCAGGACGTCTGGGCGCTGCTGCACCAGACCTACCAACGATTTGGCCCGGTGCCGACGCTCTTGGAACGCGACTTCAACTTTCCTCCGCTCTCGGAGCTACTCGCCGAAGTCGAGCACATCAAAAATCTTCAACAACGCGCTTGCCCGGCAACAGCGGAGGCCCGCCATGCCTGAACAACTGCTTGAACAGCTCAACTGCATGGCCAGCTACGTCCGCAACCCCGACAACCCGGCCCCTCCCGGGCTGGAAGCCCGACGCCTAGCCGTCTACCGGCAACTGTTCATTGGCAGCATCCAATCACTGCTGGCCGCCAGTTTCCCGGTCATCCACCGGACCCTGCCGCCCGCCGACTGGCGATGGCTGGTCCATGACTTCTACGCCAACTTCCGCTGCCAGACGCCGCTCTTCACCCAACTGGCCGGCGAGTTCGTCACCTACCTGGAGCAACGCGCAAGCCTGCACAACTACCCCGCGTGGCTGCCCGAACTGGCGCAACACGAATGGAGCGAAAGCGCCCTGCTGCTGAGCGATGCGGTGGAGCCGTCACACAACCCCCACGGCGACCTGATCGAGGGCACGCCCGTGGTATCGGAGCTTGCGCGCGTACATGCCTATGAATGGCCGGTGTGCGATATCGGACCGGGCTATCAACCCACCGAAAAACCAGCGGCGCCGACCTTGGTCATGCTTCAGCGACGTGGTGGACACGTGAGTTTTTCACGCCTGGCGCCGATGGCTTATGCGTTGTTGGTGTCGCTGATGGAGCATCGGCGCAGCGGGCGGGCGCATTTGGTCGCGTTGGCGGAGATGGCCGGGGTGACGGCGCGGGAGTTGATGCCGGTGGGAGTGGCGGCGCTTGAGGGATTCAGGGCGCAGGGGATTGTGTTGGGGACGCGTTGGGGGTGAGCGAACGACTTCAAAGAATTGTGACGATTCCTACGCAACCCTCGGAATCGCTCACCTATGCACCACAGATGCTTGAACCTATAGTCAGTCGCGTCGCCCCAAATGGCGATCAGGTTTGGCGACCTGGGGATCGGATCAGTCCATCAACCTGATCGGAGCAAGACCATGGAAAGATACATCCCCATCACCGGCATCGACTGCACCCCGGCTTCTCTGCTGATTGATAGTCAGGCACCGCTTGATGTTCTGCATGCTACGGCTGATTACCGTATTCGGGTGGTGACCCAGGTTCTGGAAAATATTGCGTTTCGTGCTGAGATGGGTAGCGATACGGTTGTGCTTTCAGATTTTGCGCAGCTGTTAGTGATTCCGTTGCGGGATGGGTGTGATTTGTTGGAGGTGATTGGGCGGCGGCTTCAGGCACAGGTTGAGGGATGATGAGGAACGGGCGTTTGGTGGCCCCGTTTTTATTAACCTCAAATGGCGAATGGAAAATTTGCTTGAACGTTTTATACGCCTGGAGCCGTGGGCGATTTTGGGAAATCTCTGGACGGCAGCAATCGGCCCAGAGTGTGTCAAAACCCTTGTTAGCGGCTTCCACTCCAGTGTTTTTTCCTACTCAGCCCAGGTCAGACATCAGTTGCTCAGATTCAGTATAAGATTCCGGAAATCAGCAGGTACGCCGACAACGTGGGCTAGAGGCTAGAACTCTGGGGGTTGGATGATTGCAAGCAACGTTTCATATCTTTGTCCGGTTTGCGGATACCCCGGGCTTGAAGAGCCTCCATACGATGAGGTTGGCTGCTCTTCGTTTGGCATGTGCCCGTCCTGCGGTACGCAGTTCGGCTATGATGACGCAACATCGACTCATGCTGATTTGCGGAGATTATGGATCTCTAAAGGAATGCTTTGGTGTAGCAAAGCTCAAGCGTCGCCGAGTGGTTGGGACCCGGAAAGGCAACTACAGGCGGTTGAAAAACGCATCAATATCTCAACGGAACACCGCTCTTAGCCCTGCTATGATTTCTGAGGATTTCATCGCAGGGATCGCCCACGAAGCGCTTTATCCAAGGTGAACATCGAGGCCAAGAAACCTTCCTTTCCGCGAGCCTCGACGATTACGTCACAGATGCCAATCCGGTGCGGAGGAAATCGGGGACAGACCACGATTTTGGCTCACAATCGGACTGTCTCATAATCGTGGTTTGTCCCCGTTCCCCAATTAATGTCAATGGGTGGCGCTGCTGTCGACTTGAGGACTTCAGACGCTTGAGCGGATGCTAAAAGCCTTGTACTTGCTGTCTCAGGGTGTGCATCTTCGAGGGCGGCCGTCGCGAGCCGAGCCGAGCCGAGCCGAGCCGCCGGAGAGTCTCGGCCCTTCGGGCATTCATCCTTCACACCTACGGGCTTCGGCCTGCGCGCACCGCTTGCGAGGGAACGCACCACTCCTCATTAATCTGTAACATTCGGGCAAGGGTTGAAAACCTCGGTTACGTCGAGTGTTGTATGCCACGGGATGGCAGTGCCTGACACCATTCCGCCTACGGTTTGCTGTCGACCCGACTTGCGCACATATCCACCATCCGTTCCAGTGAAGACGTGCTGCCCTGGCTTCGTCAGATAATCAAAGAAACTGACCTTCACAGGCACATTCATTTGTCCACCTGGCGTAATGACGGCGAGCATGATCGCTCGGTCTTTGGTAAATACAACGAACGGTTCGACTCCAGTGCGACCACCTACTGTCTTCACACACTGCACTTGTTCTGGGAGGATGCGTGCGGTTTCAGTGTAGGTGTGATTGTTGTAGAGGCTGAGGATCAGGCCTTTGCTGGTCAACACTCCCAGGCCTTGAGTGGCCCTGCAGCTGCCTTCGCTTCCATATGGGAACAAGCACCAGTTCGTTTCCGACACGGCTTGAATATCCGATGGTGCAATTTTCAGATCGCGCTGGATTTGGGCTTTTGATTCCGGAGTGTCGTAAGGGATCATCACGCATCCCCCGACTGTCATTGCTGCGATGAGGCCGATGGCCGCAGCTACGTTTTGGATTGATGATTTGAAGGTGGTCATTATTCGCTCTCCTTGCTGTATGGCCACCACTGGAAGGCTGTGGTGATTTTGGTCATCGGACGGTCTCATAATCGTGGGCTCTCCCCGTTTCCCCTATTTAACGAACTTCAGGCATGCGAACCCAGTCTTGATTTGCAGCTTCTGAATAGGTTCGACGCTCTCTTGGTCGCCAACTTTCTTGAGGACGCCTACGCCGCAGAAATATTCGTCGCGGTCAAAGATCGGAAGGATGCCTGCCTTGGGCTTGATCGAGAAATCTTCGATTAAGGTATAGGTGGCACCCTTCTGTGGCGTGAAGGAAAACGGTATCTGACAAGCGCTGTTTCCTGCGACCTTCCAATAGGTGAGGATCAGCGCCTTATTCACGGCGACACGCGATTCGATGTAACCGCCGTTAGAGGGCAGGACGGTGTAACCCGCATAGCATCCATTGTCACTGAACGTCATGGCATCCAGTCTCGCACCACTTCCAGCCTTGAGGCGAACCGTTGCGGAGGGTTCATCCGGACCGGGAACGACATACTGCTTGCCCTGCAAAAAAGAAGTGCAACCGCTCATTAGCAACGCGCCGGCCAGCAAAATACAACGGCCGGATTTTTGATAGAGGTACATCCATCTCTCCCTGATTCCATTGGGTAACCCATTCCGGGGCTTGGGACTGCCGGATTGCGGGCTGGATAATACTGTACGAGGTCACGTGCCAACCAGTATTCAGGCACAGGCATGGAGAACGAGGCTTTTCCCCGCGAAGACGATGAGTGGACGAAATGCCGCTTGATTTTCCGCTCATCCGATCACGACAAGGATTTTCGAACCAAGCGTTGGCGCACCGGCTCGGAGCTACATGACACCGCCGCAGCCCACTGAGGATGACTCGGTCTCGCGGCTTTCACGGCGGGGTGAAAGTCCAAATCTGCCTGGAGTTTTCGCGATGTGTGAATGTTTCGTTCAGCCTGTCTCTGCCAAGGATTCCCTGGCGTTTTTTGCCCAGCGGGATGCCTTCGGAGCCCACAACAACCCGGGCCTGTCGGCCGACAGCCTTCACGCCGCGGCAGCTCCTGCGCTCCATGATCGACAAAGCGTGATCAAGCCGAACATGCAGGTCAGTGCCATCCGCAACCGTGGCGGGCATCTGGAGAGCATCAAGGTTCGCTGGGGGTGGTCGCCCGTCTGGTCGATGGGCACCATGCCGCCGCTGACGCACCTGCCCTTGCACCTGGTGATGCGCTCCAAGGTGTTTGACCGGATCAAGCGCGACGGCCGCGTCCTGGTGGCAGTGGACGGCTGGTATGAAGAAGCCTCGGACACCAGCGCGCCCGCCCAGGCCAAGCGCCTGAGCTATACGACTTCGCGGCAGTCGTCGCCCATCTTCCTCGCCGCCCTGGCCCAGGCCAGCGAAACGCCCAACGGTTGTGACGGACTGGCCTTGGTGACCTATGGCGACATTGCCAATCAACAGCAGCGACTGCTGGCCTTCACCGGGGAAAATGCCCTCGAATGGTTGCGCCCTGATCTGGATTGGGAGCAAGCGCGACACATGGCCGCGCACGTGGCTGTCGACGAACCGCAACTGGAACATGTGCTGACCGCCAAGCGCATGGTTCAGGGGCGACGGTGACGGCGGTCCACGCCAGAGGAAATCGCTGACAGCTCGAAGATCGGCGCTAAACTGGCAGGCCAGTCGCTTTGAAGTGACTGGCCTTTTTTCTTTGACGAGCTAGAGACTTCCATGGCGAACCAAGACATCACGTTCACCCCCGACCCGGACACGGACTCCATCTCTTCCGACGTCGCCGGCTTCGGCGGCCTGCTGGTTTCCACGCAAATCCCCACCCGCGCCGACGGCAGCCTGGAACTGGGCGACATCACGGCGCAAAGCGAGTGCACGTTGCAGGCACTCAAGACCGCACTGGAACGTGCCGGCAGTTCCATGGACCGCGTGTTGCACCTGACCATCTACCTCACCGACATGGCCGACCGCGCAGCCTTCAACGAAGTCTACAAACGCTTCTTCGCCAAGCCTTGGCCTGTACGCGCGGCTGTTGGCGTGGCGGCGCTGGCCGTTGAAGGGATGCGGGTTGAAGTGACGGCGATGGCGGCGAAGGGCTGAGCCGCACCTAAGACAAGCGAGGTGCTCTTGTGGGGAGGGGATTTATCCCCTCGCCACGGGTTCTGTGTTGACCCATCTTTTCAGGCTTCAGAGGACGGTGTTTATTCGGTTGTAGGATCCTTCGGGTTCAGGCTACGTCGTCTTGCGCCGTTGCCTACAACTACGCCAGAATCCGCCGGCTTGTGCGCCTTGGGGCCGGGCTTTACTGTTGCTCGGTCGCTGAAAATCAGCGATCGGGTTTGGTAGCCCGGCTTCTACATGACGCACAGCTTCACTTTTCGCAGGTGCCATTTCGCATCTGTATCAATGGTGGCCATGCGTAGGGCGTCTTCGGGCGCGCCGGTGTTCATGTGGACCGGTCTACCAACCTTCGTATGGCCGCCACCCTTCGTTTGGTAGCGAGGGTGATGGCCTCTCTAAATTCCACATGAGAACTTCGCCATGTTCAAAGTAACCCCGAACCCACCCGACACCGATCCAGCCGACCCGAAAGAATTCGACAAAGCCGCCGATCGCGCCCTCGATTACTACCTCAAGCCCAAATCCTGCAAACCGACACCTGACCCAAGCCAACTCTTCACCGTGATCAACGGTGTCGACACCGAAGCCCTGCTTGCCAACCTCAGCGAAACCCTCGCCTCGGCCAACGCGATGATCAACGGCCTGGCGTTCGATCTGGACGGCTCGCGACGACACGTTGCCCTGGGCATCCTGCAGTTGATCGAAATGGGCGCCATGCTGGCGAACCGTGCGCTGGATAACGTCGAAGCGCGCTAGCCGCCGCTGCACAACTCCCTCGCCACAGGGGTTTGGCTGGCAGTCGCCTGGCAAATCCCCGCCTATACTTCTCTGCCAATCCCCCCGGGGCCTGCACTTCCAACAATAAAAAGCAGAGGTGGAACATGGTCTGGCAACAAGTCTACGATCCCTTCGGTAATGCGGTGCTATCGACGTTCCTGGCGGCGGTTCCGGTGGTGGTAATGCTGGCGTCCCTGGCGTTTTTCCATGTCAAGGCGCACCTGGCGGCGCTGTATGCCCTGGCCTCGGCGCTGCTCATTGCGATTTTCGCCTTCGGCATGCCGGCGGACATGGCCGGTTCGGCAGCGCTTTATGGCGCGGCCAACGGGCTGCTGCCCATTGGCTGGATCGTGCTCAACATCATCTTCCTGCACCGGCTGACCACCGAGAACGGTTCGTTCAAGGTCCTGCAGGATTCCCTGGCGCGCATCACCGATGACCGCCGCTTGCAGTTGCTGTTGATCGCCTTTTGTTTCGGCGCATTTTTCGAGGGCGCGGCGGGTTTCGGCACGCCGGTCGCGGTGACCGGCGCGATCCTGATCGGGCTGGGCTTTTCGCCCCTCGCCGCTTCGGGCCTGGCGTTGATTGCCAACACCGCACCCGTGGCATTTGGCGCCCTGGGCACGCCGATCATCACGCTGGCAAAAGTCACCGGGCTGGATGAGATGGAGTTGTCGATGATGGTCGGTCGGCAACTGCCGTTCTTCTCGGTGATCGTGCCGTTCTGGCTGATCTGGGCGTTCGCCGGCTGGCGCAAGATGCTTGAAGTGTGGCCCGCGATCCTGGTGGCCGGTGTCACCTTTGCCATTCCGCAGTTCGTGGTGTCGAACTACCACGGACCGATGCTGGTGGACGTGATTGCCGCGCTCATTTCGATGGCCTGCCTCGCGGGTTTCCTGAAAGTCTGGAAGCCCGCCACGGTGCACACCTCGGCGGCGCTGACGGGGCGGCACGATGATTCGAAGATCGACGCCAGCGAACAACAGGCGCCGGTGGCCAGCGCCGCGTTTTCCAATGACGCTCGACCCGCGGTGCTGCGCGCCTGGATGCCGTGGATCATCCTCACCGTATTCGTGTTCGCCTGGGGCACCCAGGGCTTCAAGAACATTTTCGACACCCGCCCGGCCATCGACCCGCAGACCCAATCGGTCAAGCTCGATCCACAAGGCAAGCCGATGCGCGAGGCGAATCCGATCTTCTCGCCGTTGCTGACCTTCGGCACCATCCATCAGCAGATCGAAAAAGTCCCGCCGGTGGTGCCCCAGCCCAAAACCGAGGAAGCGGTCTACAAGTTCAACTGGTTTACCGCCACCGGCAGCGGCATCTTCCTGGCGGCGATCGTGGGGGGCTTGTTGATGGGCTATTCCATCCCGCAACTGGCGCGCCAGTACCTTCGAACGCTGTGGGTGGTGCGCTATTCGCTGATCACCATCGTGGCGATGCTGGCGCTGGGTTTCCTCACGCGTTATTCGGGCCTGGACGCCACCATGGGCCTGGCGTTCGCCGCGACGGGCATCTTCTACCCGATGTTCGGCACCCTGTTGGGCTGGCTCGGCGTGGCGCTGACCGGTTCGGACACGGCGTCCAACGTACTCTTTGGAGGGTTGCAACGGGTGACGGCGGAGCAATTGGGCATCAGCCCGGTGCTGATGGCCGCTGCGAACAGTTCAGGTGGGGTGATGGGCAAGATGGTCGACGCCCAATCGATCGTGGTCGCTTCCACCGCGACCCGCTGGTACGGCCACGAAGGAGAAATCCTGCGCTACGTGTTTTTCCACTCGGTGGTGCTGGCGATTCTGGTGGGCGGGCTGGTGACGTTGCAGGCGTATGTGGAGCCGTTCAGTCACATGGTGGTGGGAGGAAAGTAACCAGCAATGAACAAGCTTTTGTGGCGAGGGAGCTTGCTCCCCCGCCACAGGTAATGCGCTTACTGAACGTTCTTCAGTTTGACCACATCACCGGACACCGACGTGGTGTAGCCGGTCAGGACCCAGGCCCAGAACCAGTTTTCCTGGACTTGGGTATTGATCATGGCGTCGCCGCCCTTGGCCTTGATCGCCGCGTTCTGGGCACGGACGAAACGGTTGTTCTGGCGGATCGGGATCACGCCGAACAGCAGCAGGCCGGTGGCCTTGGCTTCGCTATGGCCGACAACGGTGTATTGGCTGCTGTCGTACTGCTGGGTTTTCATCGGGGTGCCGGTGCAACCCGCCAGGGCCAGGCCGAACAGTGTGCAGGCGACAACTTTGCTGATGCGGTTCATTTGATGCTCCATGGGAAAACGCCCGGGATCCATCTCTCGGGCGGCGCGTACTCTACCCGATCGGCAACAAAATGACACAACATCCTCCGCCCATTTATGGGCTCGAAAGGCTCATTGCAGAGCCATTCGTCAGGTGCGCCTCCAGCGAAACAGACCCTCGTCGATAGCATGAAGACTACGCCACGGAAGGCAATTCTTGTCTTGACGGCCGCTACTATCGGCCGGTTCCGTTGGAGGGTTTCATCATGATTGACGTAACAGTCTGGAGCGTGACCCTGCCGGTGCAAACGCCCGCGCAGGTGGTGGCAACCAAAGCCATGCCGAGTTTGAACAACAAGTATTTCGACAATAACGGCCAGCGGATCATCTTCTGGGCGCCCGTCACTGGCTCCCATACCGGTAACAGCGATTATCCGCGTTCCGAACTGCGGGAAACCAGCAGGGACGGGAAGCACCGCAACTGGCGCTACAACAGTGGCATCAACACTCTCAAGGGTGAATTGACGGTCAACCAGGTGCCCTCGGAAGGCCGTGTGGTGGTTGCGCAGATTCACGCCAAGAATGCGCCGACGCCGTTGTTGAAACTGGTGTACCGCTTTGAAAAGGGCACCGGCAACATCGACGTGGAATATCGGGTCAAGCCCAAGGACAAAAAGAGCCCGGTGATCTACACCGTGCCCAAGGTACCGCTGAACAAGTCCTTCTCGTACACGCTGCAAATGGACAAGCAAGGCCAGCTCTCGGTGCTGATTGGTAAAAACGGCAAGCAGGTCAAGCTGGACAAGTCCTGGCACGGCTACGATTTCTATTTCAAGGCCGGCGTCTACACCCTGGATAACAAGGGCTATTCCAATGAAGGCGGGAAAGTGACCTACACCAAACTGAGCGTCAGTCACAAGTGACTGACGCCCCTCCTCACGCTCATGCCTTGGACGGCGTCACGACCGCTTGACGCCCTTTGAAGGCCATCAGGAAACCCACGAACACCACCAGCGCGAAACCGGCCGGGAACAGCCAGATGCTTCTCCAATCGTGCCCGCCCTCCACCACAAAGTGATCGGTCACCTGCCCCGCCACCCAGAATCCGATCAACATACCCACGCCATACGTCGCCAGGGTGATCAGCCCTTGAGCGGAACTGCGCAAGTGTTTCGGCGCCTTGGCATCGGTGTAGATCTGCCCCGAGACAAAAAAGAAGTCGTAGCAGATACCATGCAGCGCGATGCCGGTGAACAGCATGAACGCCAGTTCGCCGTTGTTGCCATAGGCAAACAGCACGTAGCGCAACGCCCACGCCAACATGCCCACCAGCAACGCCAGCTTGATGCCGAAGCGCTGGATGAACAGCGGCAACAGCAACATGAACAGCACCTCGGACACTTGCCCGATGGCCATTTTCGCCGTCGGATTGGTCATGCCGGTTTCGGCCAGGAACGGGTTGGCGTTCTGGTAATAAAACGCCAAGGGGATGCAGATCAGGATCGAGGCGATGAAGAACACCAGGTAGCTACGGTCCTTGAGCAGCCCCAACGCATCGAGCCCGAGGGACTGCTTGATGCCGCTGGAAACCGCCTGCTCCTTGAGCGGTGCCGTGCCCGGCAGCGTGAAGCTGTAGAGCCCGAGCACCAGCGAAGCGACGGCGGCCATCAGGAAGGTATTGCGCAGGCCGCCGGCCGAGATCGCTGCGCGCGAATCCCAGGCGAACACAAAGCTGATCACCACGCCGGCAATAATCCAACCGACGGTGCCCCAGACCCGGATACGCGAGAATTCCAGCGCCGGGTCGCGCATCTGCCGGAAGGCCACGGAATTGACCAAGGCCAGCGTCGGCATGTAGATCACCATGTACGCCAGCACAAAAGGATAGAACCCGCTGAAATCCGTCGCCGAATACAGCTGATACAGCAACACCGCGCCCACCAGGTGCAACACCGCCAGGATGCGCTCGGCGTTGAAGTAGCGATCGGCAATCAGGCCGATCACGAACGGCGCGATGATCGCGCCCCAGGACTGGGTCGCGAAGGCCCTGCCGACCTGACCGCCGCTGGCGCCCAGGGTGCTGGACAGGAACGTGCCGAGGGTGACGAACCAGCCACCCCAGATAAAGAACTGCAGGAACATCATCGTGCTAAGGCGTGCGTACATCGTCGTCATGACCGTCACCGTCTTGTTGTTGTTTTTGTTGAAAACACTGTCGTCCTGCTTTTGTGGCGAGGGAGCTTGCTCCCTCGCCACAGGGTTACGTCATCGGCATTGGAGGCAACCCCAGCAACCGCCGGTTGGATGCCTCATCCGCCGTAACCCCGGCAAAATCATCGAACGCCTTGGCGGTCCTGGTGATCATGTGCCGCTGGATGAACGCCGCGCCTTCAGCCGCGCCCTGTTGTGAGTCCTTCAGGCAGCATTCCCATTCGAGCACCGCCCAGCCGTCGAAGCCGTATTGGGTCAGCTTGCTGAAAATCGCCTTGAAATCGATCTGTCCATCGCCCAGGGAACGAAACCGGCCGGGGCGATCCACCCAGCCCTGGTAACCGCCGTAGACACCGGAGCGGGCGTCGGGGCGGAATTCGGCGTCCTTGACGTGGAACATGCGAATGCGCGCGTGGTAGCGGTCGATGAAGCCCAGGTAGTCCATCTGTTGCAGCAACAGGTGGCTGGGGTCATAGAGAATCGCTGCCCGTGGATGATGCTCGACCGCTTCCAGGAAGCGCTCGAACGAGGCACCGTCGTGCAGGTCTTCGCCGGGGTGGATCTCGTAGCACAGGTCCACGCCCGCTGCGTCGAAGCAATCGAGGATCGGCCGCCAGCGCCGGGCCAGTTCAGCAAAGCCTTGCTCGACCAGGCCCGATGGACGCTGCGGCCACGGGTACATGTACGGCCACAACAACGCACCGGAGAACGTCGCGTGGGCCTTGAGGCCCAGGCGTTGGCTGGCGCGGGCGGCCAGCTTCAATTGTTCGACGGCCCACTCGGTGCGCGCCTGGGGCTGGCCGCGCAGATGGACGGGGGCGAAGTCGTCGAACAGCACGTCGAACGCCGGGTGCACCGCTACCAATTGCCCTTGCAGGTGCGTCGACAATTCGCTGATCTCGACGCCCGCCGCTGCGCAAGTGGCCTTGAGTTCGTCGCAATAGTCCTGGCTTTCAGCGGCCCGGGCCAGGTCGATGTAACGCGTACCCAGGGTTGGTACCTGGATGGCTTTATAGCCTTGCGATGCTGCCCATCTGGCGATGTTCGCCAAGCTGTCGAACGGCGCCTCATCGGACATGAATTGCGCCAGGAAAATCGCCGGCCCGCGCAGGCCACTCGGTGTCTGGTCGTGGGTATTCACAGCAGCGACTCCCCGGTTTCCAGCGCGGTCCACTTTGCCTCGCCTCGATGATTGATGATGGCGGCCTCTATAAACGCCATGCCGCGCAAGCCGGTTTCGATGCCGGGAACGCCAGGCACATCGGGGCCTTCGACCCGCGCGCGTATGGCCCTGGCGAAATCGCCGTAGAGGTTGGCCATGGCCTCCAGATAGCCTTCCGGATGTCCCGGCGGCAAACGCGTGCGCTGGGTCGCTGCTTCGCACAGCCAAGGCTGGCCGACACCGGCGCGCAGGATGCGCAGCGGTTGGTCGAAGGCTCGGTGGATCAGGCTTGAGGGTTCTTCCTGTCGCCACTCCAGCGCGCCTTTGTCGCCGTAGACGCGGATTTTCAGCGGGTTCTCTTCGCCGGTGCAGACCTGGCTGGCGAGCAACACGCCGCTGGCGCCGTCCTTCATCTTGATCAACACTGCAACGTCATCGTCCAACTGCCGCCCCGGAACATGGGTGCCGAGGGTGGCGCAGAGCTGTTGGATCGGTTGATCCGCGACGAACTCCGCCAGGGAAAACGCGTGGGTGCCGATGTCGCCGATGCAACCGCCCAAACCGGATTGGGCCGGATCGTCGCGCCACTCGGCTTGCTTGTTGCCTTGGGCGGCGACATCCTGGCTGAGCCAGCCTTGGGGGTATTCGACAAATACTTTGCGCACCTGGCCGATCACCCCCGAGCGCACCATGTCCCGGGCCTGCCAGACCATCGGATAGCCCAGGTAGGTGTGCGCCAGGCCATAGAGACAACGACTGCCTTGCAACACGTCGTTGAGGGCCAACAGCTCCTTGAGGTTCAGCGCGGCGGGTTTCTCGCTGAACACGTGAAAACCGGCCTTCAATGCCTGGCTGGCAATCGGTGCGTGGAGGTGATTGGGCGTGACGATCACCAGCAATTCCATGCGTTGATCCAGTGGCAGCAGCGCTTCGGCGTCCAGCATCTGCTGCCAGTCGTGGTAACAACGTGATGAGGCCAGCCCCAGCGCCGCGCCGGTCTGCCGGTTGTTGTGCGGGTCGCGGCTGAACGCGCCGCACACCAGCTCGAAACCGCCGTCCAGGCCCGCGGCCTGGCGATGGGCCTGGCCGATGAACGCGCCCTCCCCACCGCCCACGAAGCCCATTTTTATTTTGGGTGCTACAGGATTCATCGCGATTCTCTTCTGTCCGGATCGGTGATGTAACCGGTTACATCATGAGGCGAATCTAGGCTTGGTTTTGCCCCGTGTCAAACCCCTTGCAACGCCATTGAGCGTTTGTCAGGTGCCGAACCTGCGGTAAGCTCGCCGTCATGCCTGGTTTCCAGGCGCGGAATCGAGGTGAATTTGTCCAATATCCGTGAAGTAGCACGGCTGGCCGGCGTGTCGGTGGCAACGGTGTCCAGAACGCTGAAATCCCCGGAGCGGGTGTTGCCCGAGACCCGGGACAAAGTCAACGCAGCGGTGCAGCAGGCCGGTTATCGACCGAACCTGATGGCGGTGCAGTTTCGCTCCAGACGCACCGGCAACCTGGTGATTCTCGTGCCGAAAATCGCCAACACTTTTTTCGCCCGGGTCATCAGCGGCGCCCAACAAGCGGCGCAAGCGGCCGGCTATCGGTTACTGCTGTGCGACACCCAGGGCCGCGAAGCCATCGAGCAGGAATTCGCCGGGCTGGTGTACGCCCATCAGGCCGACGGCGTGATCCAATTGCGCGCCAGCGATCCCTTTGTCTCACTGCCTCCCGGCACCGACGCGCTGCCGCTAGTCAACGCCTGCGAAGTGGTCAAGGACGCGCCCTACCCGACCATCAGCCTGGACAACCGCGGCGCCGCGCGAGCGATGACCGAGCATTTGATCGGACTCGGCCACCGACGCATTGGCATCATCAAGGGCCCGCGCAGCAGCCCCCTGACCCTCGATCGCGTGGCCGGTTACCAGGACGCCTTGCACAACGCCGGCATCGCCCTCGACCCTGAACTGGTCTGCCACGGCGACTTCACCCTCAAGGCCGGCTACGAAGGTGCCGGGACGATGCTGGGCTTGGCCGATCGCCCCAGCGCGCTGTTCTGCGAGAACGACGAGATGGCCATCGGCGCACTCAAGCGCATCAAGCAGATGGGCTTGCGCGTACCCGAGGACATTTCCCTGGTGGGCTTCGACGATATTCCGTTCGCCGCGTATTGCGATCCGCCGTTGACGACCATTTCCCAGCCGGCCGAAACCTTTGGCCACAAATCGGTGGAAATGCTCATCGCGCTGATCGAGAAACAACCCATCGCCCAGCGGCATGTGCGGTTGCCGTTCGAACTGACCGTGCGCGGCAGTAGCGCCGCGCCAGGCCGCCACGCTGTTTAATCCAACATAGCGGTATCTGCCTATTCGCCATCAAGCCCGTTTCGACTACAGTGGAAAGACTCTGCATAAAGCCATAACAAGACGGAGAGTTCCCAATGCGAGTCAACAAGCGCTTCACCCTCCTGGCCGCCGCCGCAGCCTTGGCGGTCACCGCCACCGCTCATGCGGCCCCGGTGTACATCAACATCCTGACCGGGGGCACCAGCGGTGTGTATTACCCGATCGGGGTCGGGCTTTCACAGATCTACAGCAGCGGCATCCAGGACTCCAAGACATCGGTGCAAGCCACCAAGGCGTCGGTGGAAAACCTCAACCTGCTGCAAGCCGGGCGCGGGGAGCTGGCGCTGGCCCTGGGTGACTCGGTGGCCGATGCGAAAAACGGTGTGGAGGACGCCGGTTTCAAGGCTCCGCTGACCAAGCTGCGAGCGATTGCCGGCGCCTACCCCAATTACATCCAGATCGTTGCCAGCCAGGAATCGGGGATCAAGACCCTGGCCGACCTCAAGGGCAAGACCGTTTCCGTCGGCGCGGCGAAATCCGGCACCGAACTCAATGCCCGGGCGATCTTCAAGGCGGCCGGCCTGAGCTACAGCGACATGAAGGTCCAATACCTGCCCTTCGCCGAGTCGGTGGACTTGATCAAGAACCGGCAACTGGACGCCACCCTGCAATCCTCCGGGCTGGGCATGGCGGCGATTCGTGACCTGGCGTCGACCATGGCGTTGAACTACGTGTCGATTCCCGTCGACGTGGTGGAAAAGATCGGCAACCCGGCCTACCAGAGCGCCATGATTCCCGCCAACACCTACGATGGCCAGGCCGACGCGGTGCCCACCGTGGCCATCACCAATATCCTGGTGACCCGCGCGGACGTCCCGGACGAAGTGGCCTATCAGATGACCAAGCTGCTGTTCGACAACCTCACCCGCCTGGGCACCTCTCACTCGGCGGCCAAGGATATCTCGCTGAAAAACGCCGCGAAAAACCTGCCGATCGCCCTGCACCCCGGTGCAGAGCGTTACTACAAGGAAGTGGGCGCGCTGTAGCCCCACGCACTGCAACGGCGCGCGTCGCCGTTGCAGCATTGCGTTTCACCTCCGCACGTCGACAACAGGCAGGCATTTCATGAGTGAAGACCAGCACGGCATCGCCACGGACCCGCGGGACTGGCCCAAGACGCTGTTCTACGTGGCGTTGCTGTTTTCCATATTCCAGATCATTACGGCGGCTTTTTCACCGGTGTCCAGCATCGTGCTGCGGGCGGTGCATGTGGGCTTTTTGCTGTGGGTGGTGTTTTTGAGCTACCCGGCCCATGGCAAGCAAAGGCCCTGGCAACCCCTGGCCTGGGTGTTGGGACTGGCGGGGATGGCGACGGCGCTCTATCAATGGGTGTTCGAGGCCGACCTGATCCAGCGCTCAGGCGACTTGACGACCGCCGACATGGTGATCGGCGTCATCCTGATCGTGCTGGTGTTCGAGGCGGCACGGCGAGTGATGGGCATCGCCTTGCCGATCATCTGCGGCTTGTTCCTGGCCTATGGCCTGTTCGGCGAACACCTGCCCGGCGACCTGGCCCACCGCGGCTACGGCGTCGATCAAATCATCAATCAATTGTCGTTCGGCACCGAAGGGCTGTACGGCACGCCGACCTACGTATCGGCCACTTATATCTTCCTGTTCATTCTGTTCGGCGCCTTCTTGGAAAAGGCCGGCATGATCAAACTGTTCACCGATTTCGCCATGGGCCTGTTCGGTCACAAGCTGGGCGGTCCGGCGAAGGTGTCCGTGGTGTCATCGGCGCTGATGGGCACCATCACCGGCTCGGGGATTGCCAACGTGGTGACGACCGGGCAGTTCACCATTCCGCTGATGAAACGCTTTGGCTACAAGGCCGCATTCGCTGGCGGCGTGGAAGCGACGTCGAGCATGGGCAGCCAGATCATGCCGCCGGTGATGGGCGCGGTGGCGTTCATCATGGCCGAGACCATCAACGTACCGTTCGTGGAAATCGCCAAGGCCGCGTTGATACCCGCGTGCCTGTATTTCGGCTCGGTGTTCTGGATGGTGCATCTGGAAGCCAAGCGCTCAGACCTCAAGGGCCTGCCCAAGGACCAATGTCCGAGTGCCTGGGGCGCGGTCAAGGAGAGCTGGTTCCTGCTGATCCCGCTGGGGGTGCTGGTGTACCTGCTGTTTTCCGGCCGCACGCCGTTGTTCTCCGGCATGGTCGGGCTGGCGCTGACGGCGATTGTGATCCTCGGCTCGGCGATCATTCTCAAAGTGTCGAATTTTGCCCTGCGCTGCGCATTCTGGGTTGCGCTGGGCATTCTTTGCGTTGGGTTCTTCCGGCTGGGCATCGGTGTCGTTTTTGCGGTGATCGGCCTGCTGGTGGTGGCCTGCTGGTTCATGAAAGGCACCCGAGAAACCTTGATCATTTGCCTGCACGCTCTGGTCGACGGGGCACGGCACGCCGTTCCGGTGGGAATCGCCTGCGCCTTGGTCGGCACCATCATCGCCGTGGTTTCACTTACTGGCGTGGCGTCCACCTTCGCCGGCTACATCCTGGCGATCGGCAAGGACAACCTGTTCCTGTCGCTGCTCCTGACCATGCTCACCTGCCTGGTGCTGGGCATGGGCATCCCCACCATCCCGAACTACATCATCACCAGCTCGATTGCCGCGCCCGCCTTGCTGGAACTGGGCGTGCCGCTGATCGTGTCGCACATGTTCGTGTTCTATTTCGGCATCCTCGCCGACCTGACCCCGCCGGTCGCCCTGGCCTGCTTCGCCGCCGCGCCCATCGCCCGGGAGAGTGGTCTGAAGATCAGCTTCTGGGCGGTGCGCATCGCCCTTGCCGGCTTCGTCATCCCGTTCATGACGGTGTACAACCCGGCGCTGATGCTTCAGGGCGACAATCTGTGGATGACGGCGTACATGCTGATCAAGACCGTATTGGCCGTCGGGCTCTGGGGGATGGCCTCCACCGGTTATCTGCAGCAGAAAATGCCGGTTTGGGAACGCCTGATGTGTTTCGCCGCTGGTGCGATGCTGGTGGTTGCCCTGCCCTTGACCGATGAGATCGGCTTCGTCCTCGGCGCGCTGATGATTTTCCAGCACGTCTGGCGCTCACGGCGTACCGGGCGAGCCTTGGCGTGATCGGCTTGTGCCTGGGCCTGTCCGGCGTGGTCTGGGCACAACTTGAACTCAGCGAGTTCACGTTGGCCTGGAACCACACCATCGAAAAGGTCCGCTGGGAGGAAGACTATCGCGTCACCGAAACGGGCTTGATCCTGAGTGAAGCCAGGATCAAGGGCAACGGCGCCGGCATGGAGATTCCCGAGGGCGCGCGGCTGGAAAACGGCAGTTGGCGATACCACCGCGAGCTGCCGCCGCTGCAACCGCTGAAGCTCGGCCGTACACCCCAGGCCGGCGATTATCAGCTGTGCGAGGGCAGCCATTGCGAGCCGATGGCCCATTGGCTGGGGCCGCCCTCCGCACAGCAACCGGCCGTGGAATTGTGGAGCTGCCCGCTATGACGCTCATTCAGCACTGATGGAACGCCACGCCGCTTGGGCCAGTAATTGCCGGTGAACCTTGGGGCTGGAGGACACACGCCCCGCCAGCCATGCCCGGCAATAGCTTTCAGACGCGCCGATGATCAGCGAAAACATCAATTCGGCGGGATAGCGCTTGAGCGCCTCGCCCTGCTCCGCAGCGCTCAACCACTGCCAAAGCTGACCGTTACGTGACGTATTGCGGCTGGCGAGCTCGTCCTTGAACGGCCCCTTGGTCACCGCAAAGCGCGCCTGTTACTGGAAACACAAGATCGTGCCGGTGGATATTCATGACGGGGAAGGCAAGAAGGTGTTCACGGCGCAGATCACCATGAACGTGAAGCTGGGTTGAAGCTTGGGAGCTTGCTTTGCGATTGCTGCGCAATCGAGCGGGAGCAAGCTCCCTCGCCACGGTTATTGGTGGCGCCTGAGAATCAGGCGAACGTGGCCCCTCGGGTGTTCACGAACAACGAGTACAGCGAGTGGCTACCGGCCATGAACAGTCGGTTGCCTTCCCTGCCGCCGAAGCAGACGTTGGGACAGCGTTCCGGCAACGAGATGTGCCCGATGGCCTTGCCCTCGGGGTTGAACACCCGAACGCCGTCGAGTTTTTCCAGGTCGGCCTTGGGGTCGCCGTTCCCGCCCCAACCGCACCAGAGGTTGCCGCTCTCATCGCACTTGATTCCGTCGATGGCCGCGTAGTCCAGCCCTTCGATGTGCTTGCGGCGCTCCCCCAAGGTGCCGTCGTCCTTGACGGTGATCGCCCAGACCAGACGGTTGGGCTTGGCCCGGCCTTCGACCACATAGAGAGTCTTTTCATCCGGTGAAAAGCACAGGCCGTTCGGCCCCGCCAAATCGTCAATTACCCGGCTGAGCTTGCCGGTCTGACCGTCGATGCGATACACCGCGTGGGGCTGCGCCGGGGTGACTTTGTGGCCTTCATAGTTATTGCCGGTCTGGAACGGTGGATCGGTGAACCAGATCGAACCATCCCGTTTGCAGACGATGTCGTTGGGCGAGTTCAACGGCTTGCCATCGAAACTGTCGGCCAGCACGGTGATCGTGCCGTTGTGTTCGGTGCGAGTGATGCGTCGCCCTTCGGTCGACGTGGTCGAGCCTTCGCAGACCAGCAACCGCCCCTGGCGATCGCGGCACATGCCGTTGGAGAAGTTCGAATTCTCGCGGTACACCGACAGCCCACCGGTGACTTCGTCCCAACGTACGATGCGGTTGTTGGGAATGTCACTGACCAGCAGATACCGACCGTCGCCGATCCACACCGGCCCTTCCGCCCAACGCAAGCCGTCGGCGAGCTTCTCGACGCTGGCGTTGAAGATGCGCAAGTCCATGAAGCTGGGGTCGAGGATATTGACCAGTGGGTCTGGATAGCGCTGGCTCAGGGGCTCGGCCTGGGCCAGCCCGGGCAGGTTTCCAAGCGTCGCGGCGGCGGCCGAGACCACCAGGGATTTTTTCAGGAAGATCCGGCGCCCCTGATTGGCGGTTGCAGGTTGCGAAGCATCCATCGTACGTCTCCGTTAATTATTATTGGACGGGGACGTTTGTTTTACTCCCTGATAAGACATCGTACAAGATGCGTCACACAGTTACTTCACACGACGCGTGGCAAAATCATCGACAGCCATCAACCGGCCTGAAGTCACCGGAAGTGCTGGACTCTATAGAACAAGCGTTTCCGCCAGGCTTGTTCGCTCACGCCATATGCGGTAAAAATCCGACCCAAGTTGTACGACAACAAAACTAAAAAGCCCTTTCAAGGGCTTATTTCATGTTCCCCTTTGAGACTTCCTGCCATGACCCGCTCCACCGCCGCATCCGATGCACCTGCCCCCTTTCCCCGCCACATCGCCGTGCTTGTCCTGCTGTGCATGGGGTGCGCCTTTGCCGGCAACCATGTCGCCGCGCGGGCCGCGTTCGATGACGGCGCTGGCGTGCTGCTGGCGATCCTGCTGCGCTCGGGCGGAACGTTGCTGGTGTTGGCGGCAATGGTGCTGTGGCAACGGCAAAGCCTGCGCCTGCCCACCGGTGCCTGGCGCTGGCAGTTACTGCTGGGCCTGTTGATCGCCGCGCAAAGCCTGTGCCTGTATTCCGCGGTGGCCCGGGTGCCGGTGGCACTTGCGCTTTTGGTGGGCAACGTGTTCCCGATTCTCTTGGCCCTGTTGACCTGGTCCCTCGGCGGCCCGCGCCCCACCGGCCGTACCGCGGCGCTGATGGGCATGATCCTGGTGGGCCTGGTGTTCGTGCTGGAAGTACCGACGCGGTTGGCCTCCCAGGCAGACGTCGGCCCGCAGTGGTTGCTGGGTGTTGGCCTGGCGTTCTGCGCCGCGTGCGTCTTTGCTTGCGCGTTATGGATCACCGATCACAAGCTGTCCCAGGTGCGCGGCTCGGTCCGCAGCCTGCTGACAATCTTCATTGTGTTCAGCAGCGTCAACCTCGCGGGCCTGACCGGCGCGCTGCCCGGCGGCCTCGACTTCCCCGCCAGCAGCACCGGCTGGCTCGCGCTCGCCACCCTGGTGGTACTTTACGGCACGGGCTTCATCGTCTTGTTCATGTGCGTGCCACGCCTGGACATGCCGCGCAACGCCCCGGTGATGAACATCGAACCGCTGGCAACCCTGCTCATCGGCTGGCTGGTGCTGGACCAGATGCTCAACCCGGGGCAGATCCTTGGCGGCGTGATCGTGGTGGCCGGCATCGTGTTGCTGACCTGGCGCAAGGTCGAGCGGGCCAAGGCGCCGGTGGCTGCACACGATTGAATGCTTTTGTGGCGAGGGAGCCTGCTCCCGCTCGAGTGCGAAGCGGTCGCAACAACCGGGGCCGCTGCGCATCCCTCGCCACAAAGGACCTCGTGCGGTCCCCGCATTATGTGTTCACTCACCCTGCAACTAGTTTCAAAAGCCGCAGTCCTACCCCAGCCCTGAACAACACGTCCAGGGCTGACCGGCGCCTTCCTGGCGTCAAGGCAATTCCCTCCCGAGCCGTTCGCCCCATGCGCCATCCTGTTCGCTCTCGCCGTTTCGCTTCGCTGTGCCTCACGATCCTGTTTCCCCTGTTCACCAGCCCGGCCCATGCCCGGGGCGAAGGGCAACTGGTGAGCGCTATCAACGATTACCGCAGCCAGTCCCAACGGTGTGACTGGCGAAGGTTGCGCGCCGCTCCGCCCTTGGCGCTGCGCTCGAACCTGGCCTTGCCGATCGGTTTCCGTGGCGGACTGCGCGACGCACTGAAGGATGTGGGTTATCAAGCCCGCGAGGTGCGCAGCATTCGCCTGACCGATGCACGGGACGCCGACGAAGCGTTGGAAATGCTTGCAGATGAGCATTGCGCGGCGCTGCTGGACAACCGGTACGCCGACATCGGCGTCAACCGGGTCGGTGACGAGTGGCGCGTGGTGTTGGCGCAACCTATGGGCGGCGCGCGGATGAGCGATGCGGGGGCGCCGGACAAGACGCTGCTGGCCCAGGTCAACGCCGCCCGGGCCAAGCCACGGATGTGCGGGCGCCAACGCTTCGGCGCGGCTCGGCCGCTGAGTTGGAACGCTGCGCTGGGAACCGCCGCCCAAGGCCACAGCCGGTCGATGGCCCGCGGCAATTATTTTGCCCATCGCGACCCGGACGGACGTTCCTCCTCCGACCGGGCCAAGAGCGCCGGCTTTCGCGGGCGCAAACTTGGCGAGAACATTGCCGCCGGACAACGCTCGCCGAGCCAGGCCATGCACGATTGGCTCGCCAGCCCCGGCCATTGCGCCAACCTGATGAACTCGATGTTCACCCAGATGGGCGCCGCGTCCGCCAGCGACTCGCGCAGCGACGCTGGGGTGTACTGGACGATGGTGCTTGGCGCGCCATAAGCCAATAGGCAGACATCATTGTGGCGAGGGGATTTATCCCCTCGCCACAAATGCGGTATTTCAGATACTGCACTTGGCCAGCCCTCAAACCGGCCGACGCACCGCCCTCACCTTCCCGCTACCGCCCCCGCCACAAAAGAACCGATCCGCGCCATCGGACTCCAGCCCCGACACGCCGATCCCCGGCGGCATCGTCACGCTTTCCAGCACTTGCGCCGTGTTTGGATCAATGCGCCGCAGGTCGCTTTCATCCTCTTCCCAGGTGCCATGCCACAGCTCGCCATCGACCCAGGTCACGCCCGTGACGAAACGATTGGATTCGATCGTGCGCAGAAGCTTGCCGTCGGCAGGATCGATTTGCAGGATCTTGCGGGCCTTGTACTGACCTACCCAGAGCGATCCTTCGGCCCACGCCAGGCCGGAATCATCTCCACTGTTGGGCGCCGGGATCGTCGCCACTACCTGGCCGGTGCGGGGATCGATCTTGCGGATGCTGTCACCGGCGATCTGGAACAGATGCCGACCGTCGAACGCGGTGCCGGCGTTCGCTGGAACATCAAGGGCATGCACGGTCTGGCCACTCGCGGGATCGAGGGCGTGCAGCTTTTCGCCCGAGGCGAACCAGACGTGCTCGCCGTCATGGCTCACGCCATGCACGCAATCGACGCCTGGGAACGGACCGTATTCGCGCAGGATCTGTGCTTCTGAACGTTTCATCTCACATCGCCTCATCGGTGGGTGTGATTGCATCCTAACCATCGAACGGCAGCGTGGTGAGTAACAATATCGTCGCGAATCCGGGCATCGGTGGCGCCGTCCAGCGTCGAGCCCTTGCACGACCGAACGAATGCGCCTTGCCGTGGGCCGCCAGGGTTTCCAAGGCTCGCTGCACGCTGCGCTGGCTAGTGTCCAGGGCCAGCGCGAGAGCCGAGCTGGACCACGCTTCTCCATCCGCCAACAGCGCCAGCACCGCCCCGTAGGGTTCCTCGACGACACGCGCCAGGACCACAACCTCGCCCGCATGATGCGGCACCAACTTGAAACCGTGCCGGGTGGCGACCAGGTCAGCCATTGGACGCAACGCGGCCCGCAACCGCCCCATCTCGACGCGCAAGCGGGCGCGATGGGACTCGTCCGTCAATTTCAAACCAAAGGCCTGGGCCATGAGCACGTCCCGCCGCGCATCGCCAGGCCAGGCTTGGGCCAATTCACGGGCCAGGGCAAACAGTACCGGACGCCTGGCCAGGGCGACCTGGACGCCAGCGCAACTGACGCCATATCGGCAGGCGTCCACCACCAGCGCCGGGCCGGCCAGCAGGGCTTGTACGTCTTCGAGCACCAGCAAACGCTCTTCGCCTCCGGCGATCAGCCGCGCTGCGGGCGTCAGCAGCATCCGCCAGGCACTGTCGATTTCGCCGTCCAACGCGCCAATCCCTGCTTGCCGCGCGGATTGCCTGGCCCTTTCCAAGGCGTCCCGGGCGGTTTGCGCTTGCAGCCGCCGCATGGCAATCCCGGCGGCCACCAACTCGCAGGCCGCCCGAGACGCCAAAGGCAACCCGGCAAGGTCCAGTTCGATGAGCTTGCGCTCGGCCTCGTCGAGCCGGCCGATCAGCAACAACCTGCGGATTTCGATGGTCCGCGCATGGCCGGCGTTCGCCCGATCGCCTTGGGTTTCGAGCAGCGCCCGAGCGGCGTCGAGGCGCGTCATCGGCCAGGCGAGGTCGCGGGAAGCCAGGGCAATTTCAGCCTCCGCCACGACGCACCGCGCCCGTGCCACAGCCTCCTTGGCTCCGAAGGCCGAAGCGGCCCGACGCATCAGGGCCCGGGCTCTCTCCAGGTCGCCCAGCTGGGCCATGGCAATGCCGCGAAGCGCGAGGGCCGGCGCATCGTTGCGCAACGCGACACGATTGAGCGCGGCCACCGGGTCCCCCGCCGCCAATGCGCGCGCTGCCGTGGTGATGTCACGATCCATGAATGACGACCTTTAGTGGCAGGTCAGTCCTGCCACATCGGCTACAGGCGGATTTTGGCAGCCGCAACTACATCAATCCGCGACACCGCACTGCTCAGCCGCCCCAGTCGATGATTGTGATTGGCAATGATCTGCTCGGCCGGCAAGCTGCCGTTGTCCACCGTTGAGTGGGCGTCGGCGGCCAGGACCACTTCGTACCCCAGGGCATGGGCCTGGCGCACGGTCGCGTTGATGCAGTAGTCCGTTTGCAGCCCGCAGATCACCACGCGATCTATGCTTCGGGCTTGCAGCAACGCCAGCAGGTCGGTCTGGTAGAACGCGTCCGGGGTGGTCTTGCGCACACGTAAGTCATCAGCTCCGGTGAGCAAGCCGTCGGCCAATTGCCAGGCGGCGCTGCCATGTGCCAGCGAGCCGTCCAGCTCTTCATGCTGGACCAGAATCACCGGCAAGCCGACAGCCCGGGCCTTGGCGCTGAGGTCGTTGATGGTCCGGACCAGGCGCTGGCTCTCGAAGCATTCTTCCTCGCCAGCACACAGCCCCTCCTGGACGTCGATGATCAACAATGCGGTGCTCATGTTTGCCTCTTCGAATGGTCAGTAGCCCAACGACAATCCGGTGTTGCGGCGCGGATCGTTAGCGCCATAGAAGCGGTTCTTGCCCACCGGTTTGCCACCCAGTGACGGCGCGCCCACCAGAATCGCGGCGATGTGGTTCGGGTCCTGCGGGCCGGCAAACTTATGACCCCAGCTCTCCAGCAACTTCAGGGTATCGGGGCTGGCGGCGAAGGTTTCCAGGTTGGTCTCTTCCGGCATCCACTGCTGATGGAAGCGCGGCGCATCGACGGCTTCCTGCAGGTTCATGCCGTAGTCGATCACATTGAGGATGGTCAACAAGGTCGCCGTGATGATGCGGCTGCCGCCCGGCGTGCCGACCACCATGACGGTCTTGCCGTCCTTGGTGACGATGGTCGGGCTCATGGATGAGAGCGGCGACTTGCCCGGCGCGATGGCGTTGGCTTCGCCCTGCACCAGGCCGTACATGTTGGGCACGCCGACCTTGGCGGTGAAGTCATCCATTTCGTCGTTGAGGATCACCCCGGTCTTGCTCGCCATCACGCCGGCGCCGAACCAGTCGTTGAGGGTGTAGGTGACGGAAACGGCGTTGCCCCATTGATCGACGATCGAATAATGCGTGGTGTTGCTGCCCTCGTGGGGCGCCACGCCGGGTTTGATCTTTTGCGAGTCGCCGGCTTTTTGCGGCTCGATCGCGGCGCGCAGCTTCGCCGCGTAGTTCTTGTCCAGCAAATGGTCGATGGGGTTTTGCACGAAGTCCGGGTCGCCCAGGTAGCTGTTGCGATCAACGTAGGCGTGACGCATGGCTTCGATCTGGTAGTGCATGCCCTGTGCCGAATGGAAGCCCAGGTCTTTCATCGGGTAGCCGTCGAGGATATTCATGATCTGGCACAGCACCACGCCACCTGAGCTGGGTGGCGGCGCGGAGATGATGTGATAACCGCGATAATCGCATTCCACCGGCGCCAGCTCGCGGGTCTTGTACTTGTCCAGGTCCGCCTGGGTGATGATGCCTTTGTTGGCCTGGCTGGAAGTCACCAGCGCATCGGCGACCCAGCCTTTGTAGAAGCCGTCGGCGCCCTTGGCGGAAATCTCCCGCAGCGTCTTGGCCAGGTCCTTCTGCACCAGCCTCTGGCCGACCTGCATCGGCTCGCCGTTGTGCAGGAAGATCGCGCCGGAATCTCGCGCATCCTTCTTGAAGACATCCGTGGCGGTTTCCAGCAGATCCACATCGCCCTGTTCCAGGACAAAACCGTCCTCGGCGAACTTGATCGCCGGCGCGATCAACTCCGCCCGGGGTTTGCTGCCGTATTTCTTCAACGCCAGCTCCATGCCGGACACGGTGCCGGGCACGCCTACCGCCAAATGGCCGCGCGTGCTGAGTTCGGGGATGACATTGCCGTCCTTGTCCAAGTACATGTCGGCCGTGGCGGCCAGGGGGGCTTTTTCGCGGAAATCCAGGAAGGTCTTGCGGCCGTCGGCCATTTGCAAGGTCATGAAACCGCCACCACCGAGGTTACCCGCCGCCGGATAGACCACCGCCAGGGCATAGCCCACCGCGACCGCCGCATCCACGGCGTTGCCACCGTTCTTGAGCACATCGACGCCGACGTGGGTCGCCAGGTGCTGGGCGGTGACGACCATGCCGTTCTCGGCGGCAACCGGGGCTTGGGAAGCGGTGTGGGCAGTCAGGCAGTAGAGGGTGAGCGAGGTGGCGATGAGGGTCCGGGCCAGTGATTCGAACTTCATGAGTCGGTCTCTTCTTGTTCTTAAGGGTAGGGATCGCTTCAAAAGCACACAGGAGTATGGCTCGGTTTAAACAATATGCCTGTTTACTGTAGGCTCGCGTGTTTGATCATCCCTGGATAAGGACATTGCCGATGACACTGCGAATCGAACGCACGGACGCTCCAACCGATGAAGAACGCCAAGCCATCCTCGCGCCATTGCGGGCCTACAACGTCGCCCAGACTGGCGGAAGCGCACCGGAACCGGTCGCCTGGCTGGTGCGCGACGGGCACGATGAAATCGTCGGCGGACTGTATGGCCGGGTATTTTTTCGTTGGCTCTATATCGAATTGCTGGTGGTGCCTGAACAGGCGCGCGGCCAGGGCACGGGCTCGGAACTGATGCAGATGGCCGAACAACTGGCCAGGGAGAAGGATTGCGTGGGCATCTGGCTCGATACGTTCGACTTCCAGGCCCCGGATTTCTACCGCAGGCATGGTTTCACCGAGTGCGGCAAGATCGAGGACTATCCACCGGGGCATCAGCGCTTCTTTTTCCAGAAGCGCCTGGATTCCGAAAATTAAAACTCACCCTGTGGGATTCAGAGGCATGTCGCCAACGCCGCCAACCGGCGCTTGGCGACAAAATCATCATGCTTGGCGTAGTAATTCAATGCCGTACCCGTGGCACTGGTTTGCAGATCGACAAACGATTCGGCCGAGCGGGTGTAGACCGTCGAGCCGCCTTGCTTGCCGGGCTGCAGGTATGCGCCGGCATCGACCCCGAACACCGCCTCGTCTTCCCAGGCAAACTTTACGCATTGGGCGACATTCTGCTGCGGTTTATCCGAGGACAAGGTCTTGTAGGGGGCTTGGGTCCGGGCCTGCTCCATCGCCGAACCTGCGCAACCGGCCAGCAGGGTCGAGGCCACGGCCACCATCAGCATTCGCATTGCATTTCACTCTTCGAAAAAAAACCGACTGTAGCATTACGCCCCTGGTTGCCGTACGGCTTTACCGAAATTTGCAGGCGACAACCGCTATCGATTCACGCAACCTGTCGGCTAATTGACCAAGGAGCGACCATGGCGACAACCGAACAGCAGCACGAACGAGCCCTGCAGATTTTCCTCGACGCACGCCCCGAGCTGCGTCACGAACTGGACAATCTCAACCCGCTGCTGGCCCAGGCCAAGGGTGAAACCGCCGCGCAATACCGCGCCGAACGTTTGCACGAAGCGTTCGAAGCCGAGGCCGAACGCGAGGGCTTGTTCGCCTGGGAACTGACGCTGTTGCTGACGACCGCTTCAGCCGAGGACTACCAGGCCCAGCGTATGGAAGTGCACAAGGAGGTGGCGGAGATGGCGGGGATGGAATGGGAGGAGTATTGCCAGCTGTATGGCCTCAAGCCCTGAAGTGGGCCCCGTGGCGAGGCTGACCACGCAGTTCTTTGAGAATCGCCCCACCGCCCATAAAGCATTATCATGGCCGCAGTTTTGCTGATCGGGTCCGTCATGAAGTTCGCCATCGCGCTGTTTTCCGCCGCTCACGCGCCCTCCTCGCGCCGCGCCTTGCTGTTTGCCCAGGCAGCGCTGGCCGCTGGGCATGAGATCGTGCGGTTGTTTTTCTACCAGGACGGCGTCTACAACGCTGCCAACAGCGTCGTCACGCCTCAGGACGAGCAAGACCTGCCCCAGCAATGGCGCGCATTTGTCACCGAGCACCAGCTCGACGGCGTAGTGTGCATCGCGGCGGCATTGCGCCGTGGCGTGTTGAACGAGGAAGAAGCCCAGCGCTACCAGCGTTCGGCGGCCAGCGTCGAAGCGCCGTGGGCGCTGTCCGGCCTGGGTCAGTTGCACGATGCGATCCAGGATGCCGACCGCTTGATTTGCTTCGGAGGCGCGTAATGGCCAAGTCTTTATTGCTCATCAGCCGCCAAGCGCCTTGGTCCGGCCCCGGCGCCCGGGAAGCGTTGGACATCGTATTGGCTGGCGGTGCATTCGACTTGCCCATCGGCCTGCTGTTTCTCGATGACGGTGTGTTCCAGCTCGCCGCCGGGCAGGACGCGAAGGCAGTCCGGCAAAAGGACCTGAGCGCCAACTTGCAGGCCTTGCCGATGTTTGGCGTCGACGACCTGTTTGTCTGTGCCGACAGCGCCGCTGAACGCGGTCTCGCCGTCGATGCCCTGGCGCTGGACGACCTCAAAGCCCTGGGCGCAGCGGACATCGCCGCGCTCATCGACCGTTACGACCAGGTGATCACCCTCTGATGTCGACCTTGCATGTGTTGTCTCATTCCCCCTTCGGCGACGGCCGCCTCGCCAGTTGCCTGCGGATCCTGGGAAGCCACGACGCGCTGCTGCTGTGCGGCGACGCGGCTTATGCGCTGCAACCCGGCACCGTGCCGTTCGACACGCTGCAAGCCGGCGGCTGCAAAGTGTTCGTCCTTGCCGAAGACGCACAGGCCCGCGCCTTGGCTATTCCGGGCTGGGCCGAAGCCGTCGATTATCCGGCCTTCGTCGCGCTGTCGATCCAGCATGACAAGGTCAACAGCTGGCTATGAAGACCCTGACCGTGGGCGAACGCAGCATTGCGCTGGACAAGGATGGCTACTTGGCCGACCTCGATGATTGGTCCGCCGACGTGGCCACCGCCCTGGCCACCGCCGAAGACATCGACTTGAGCCCCGAGCACTGGGAAATCCTCGAACTGCTGCGCGCCTTCTACGATGAATTCCAGCTGTCCCCCGCCACCCGGCCGCTGATCAAGTACACCGCGCTGAAACTGGGGGCGGACAAGGGCAACAGCTTGCACCTGAACCGATTGTTCAAAGGCACTCCCGCCAAACTCGCCGCCAAGCTGGCGGGCCTGCCCAAACCGACGAATTGCCTATGACCGACTTTCCAGCACTGACCCTTGAGACTCCAGCCGAACACCCCTTCGCCCAGTTCGTGCGCATTCTTGGCAAAGGCAAGCGCGGCGCCCGCAACCTGACCCGTGAAGAAGCGCGGGAAGCCATGGGCATGGTGCTCGATGAGCAGGTCGAAGAAACCCAACTGGGCGCATTCCTCATGCTGTTGCGGCACAAGGAAGAAAGCGCCGAGGAAATGGCCGGTTTCACCGAAGCCCTGCGTGAACGCCTGGTGGTCCCGGCGTTGAAAGTGGACCTCGACTGGCCAACCTACGCCGGCAAGAAGCGCCATTTGCCGTGGTACCTGCTGTCGGCCAAATGCCTGGGGCAGAACGGCGTGCGGATTTTCATGCACGGCGGCGGCGCTCACACCGCCGGGCGGCTCTACACCGAACAACTGCTGGGCTTGCTGCAGATCCCGCTGTGCCGCGACTGGCAACAGGTCGGCAGCGCGCTGGACAACGGCGGCCTGGCCTTCATGCCGCTGGTGGATTGGGCGCCGCAAATGCAGCGCATGATCGACCTGCGCAACACCTTGGGCCTGCGCTCGCCGATCCATTCCCTGGCGCGGATCCTCAACCCGCTGGGCGCACGCTGCGGCCTGCAAAGCATCTTCCACCCGGGCTACCAGGCCGTGCACCGCGAGGCCAGCGGCTTGCTCGGCGACACCGCCATCGTGATCAAGGGCGACGGCGGCGAGATCGAGATCAACCCGGACGCCGACAGCCATTTGTACGGCACCACCGGGGGTGCCAGTTGGGATGAGGAATGGCCACGCTTGTCCGAGCAGCGCCACGTCAAGCCGGAGAGTCTTGATCCCGAGCATTTGAAAGCGATCTGGCGCGGCGACGTTGAGGACAGTTACCCGCAACTGGCGCTGATCGCCACCATGGCTTTGGCCTTGCGCGGCCTGGGTGATACTCGCGACGAAGCGTTCGAGAAGGCCCGGCAGTATTGGGATGCCCGGGATCGTTCGATATAACCGATCATTAACGCCCAACCTTTGCGCTATTAGTTCGAACCTATCGGCATAGACTCGTCTCGAATGATTATTGAGCGAGGACATTCAGATGGGTTTGTTGGTCGAGGGCCGCTGGCAGGACCAGTGGTATGAAAGCAAGGACGGCAGTTTCCAGCGCGAGCAGGCGCAACGCCGCAATTGGGTGACCGCCGATGGCAGCCCGGGCCCTTCGGGCGAGGGCGGCTTTGCCGCCGAGGCCGGGCGCTATCATTTGTATGTCTCCCTCGCCTGCCCCTGGGCGCACCGCACGCTGATCCTTCGCAAGCTCAAAGGCCTCGGGGACCTGATCGACGTCTCGGTGGTCAGCTACCTGATGCTGGAGAACGGCTGGACCTTCGACAAGACCCACGGTTCAACGGGCGACAAACTCGACGATCTGCGATTCCTGCACCAGCGCTACACCGCCGACACGCCGGACTACACCGGCCGCGTCACCGTGCCGGCCCTGTGGGACAAACAGCAACGACGCATCGTCAGCAACGAATCGGCTGAAATCATCCGCATGTTCAACAGTGCTTTCGATGGCCTGACCGGCAACGACCTGGACCTGTATCCCGAACACCTGCGACACGAGATCGATGCGCTGAACGGGCGTATCTACCCGGCAGTGAACAACGGCGTATATCGCGCCGGGTTCGCGACGATCCAGGCCGCTTATGAAGAGGCCTTCGACCAATTGTTTGCCGAACTGGATCGATTGGAAGCCCTGTTGGAAACCCGTCGTTACCTGGCGGGCGAATACCTGACCGAAGCGGATATCCGCTTGTTCACCACCATGATTCGTTTCGACGCGGTGTACTTCGGCCATTTCAAGTGCAACCTTCGGCGCATTGCCGATTATCCGAACCTGTCGAACTGGCTGCGGGAGTTGTACCAATGGCCGGGGATTGCCGAGACCGTGGATTTCACCCATATCCAGGGCCATTACTACGGCAGCCACAAGACCATCAATCCGAACGGGATCGTGCCCAAGGGGCCGAAGCAGGACTTTACGGTGGCCCATGATCGGGAGAGATTGAGCGGGAAAGGGATTTGGCGTGGGGCGGGTGCTTGATCGCAGATTTTCGCTGTATTTGAGGGCTTCATCGTCGGAACGCCGCCCGGAGCAAGCTCGCGATTGGGACAACACGGTTTCAGACTTGGCCTTGCGCCCCTTCAAACCACGCCAGTTTCTCGCGCAGTTGCACCACTTCCCCAACAATCACCAGGGTCGGCGCATGCACCTCGTGCTCGGCCACCAGCCGTGGCAAGTCCGCCAAAGTGCCGGTAAAGACCCGTTGGTTGGACGTCGTACCCTGCTGGATCAACGCCGCTGGCGTGTCCGCCGAGCGACCGTGCTTGATCAGCTCGTTGCAAATCACTGGCAAGCCGACCAAACCCATGTAGAACACCAGCGTCTGTGCTGGTGAGACCAGGTCCGCCCACGGCAAGTCGCTGGTGCCGTCCTTGAGGTGACCGGTGATGAACCGCACCGACTGGGCGTGGTCGCGATGGGTCAGCGGGATCCCGGCGTAGGCTGCGCAACCGCTGGCAGCGGTGATGCCCGGAACGACCTGGAACGGGATGCCATGGGCCGCCAGTTCTTCGATCTCTTCGCCACCACGACCGAAGATGAACGGATCGCCGCCCTTCAACCGCACCACGCGCTTGCCTTGGCGGGCCAGTTCCACCAGTTGCTGGTTGATCTGATCCTGCGGCACTGCGTGCTCGGAACGACGCTTGCCGACGTAGACCCGTTCGGCGTCGCGACGGCACAGTTCGAGGATCGCCGGCGCCACCAGGCGGTCGTAAAGCACCACGTCCGCCTGTTGCATCAGGCGCAAGGCGCGGAACGTCAGCAGGTCCGGATCACCCGGCCCGGCACCCACCAGATAGACCTCACCCGGCGCGTTCGGCGCCTCACCATCGATTTTCTCCCGCAGCAGGCGTTCGGCTTCGGCGCCCTGCCCGGCCAACTGACGGTCGGCAATGGGGCCTTGGAATACCTCTTCCCAGAACGCCCGGCGCTGCTGGACGTCAGGAAACAAGCCTTTGACCTGATTGCGAAAACGCGCCGCCAGCCCGGCCAACTGCCCGTAGGTCGATGGAATCCAGGTTTCCAGTTTGGCCCGGATCAGCCGCGCCAGCACCGGTGCATCGCCGCCACTGGACACCGCGATCACCAGCGGTGAGCGGTCGACGATGGCCGGGAAGATCACGCTGCACAGGGCCGGCGCGTCTACCACGTTGACCGGCACGCAACGCTTATGAGCGTCGGCCGAGACCTGGGCATTGAGCGGTTCGTCGTCGGTGGCGGCAATGACCAGCCCGCAACCGTCCAGATCCGTCTCCCGGTAACCGCGCTGGACACACTCGCCGCCGCTGCCACTGACCAGCTCCCGCAACTGCGGTTCGATGTCGGGTGCGACCACCCGCAGGAACGCGCCAGCATCGGCCAACAAGCGAGACTTGCGCAGGGCAATCTCGCCGCCGCCGACCACCAGCACGCGGCTGCCGCGCAGGTTGTGGAACAGTGGCAAATAGTCCATTTAACCGATGACCTCGATGCCGCCCATGTACGGTTTCAACACCTCAGGCACACGGATCGAACCGTCGGCCTGCTGGTAGTTCTCCAGCACCGCCACCAGGGTACGGCCCACCGCCAGTCCGGAGCCGTTGAGGGTATGGACCAGTTCCGGCTTGCCGGTTTCCGGATTGCGGAAGCGCGCCTGCATGCGGCGGGCCTGGAAGTCGCCGCAGTTGGAGCACGACGAAATCTCGCGATACTTGTCCTGGCTCGGGATCCAGACTTCCAGGTCATAGGTCTTCACCGCACTGAAGCCCATGTCGCCGGTGCACAGCGCCAGGGTGCGATACGGCAGCTCCAGCAGTTGCAGGACTTTCTCGGCGTTGGCGGTCAGGCTTTCCAGCGCTTCCATGGATTTCGACGGCTCGACGATCTGCACCATCTCGACCTTGTCGAACTGGTGCTGGCGGATCATGCCGCGCGTGTCGCGGCCCGACGCACCGGCTTCGCTACGGAAGCACGGCGTGTGGGCGACGAACTTGATCGGCAGTTGCCTGGCGTCGACGATTTCGCCGGCAACGATGTTGGTCAGCGACACTTCGGCGGTCGGGATCAGGTACAGGTCGGCTTCGCCATCGCGACCGATCTTGAACAGGTCTTCCTCGAACTTCGGCAACTGGCCTGTGCCTTGCAGCGCTGGGGCCTGGACCAGGTACGGCGTGTAGGCTTCTTCGTAACCATGCTCGGTAACGTGCAGGTTGATCATGAACTGCGCCAGCGCGCGATGCAGACGAGCAATCGGTCCACGCAACAAGGCGAAACGCGCGCCCGACAGCTTGGCAGCGGTCTCGAAGTCGAGCCAGCCGAATTTCTCACCCAGGGCCACGTGGTCCTGCACCGGAAAATCGAACGTTGTTGGTGTGCCCCAGCGGCGCACTTCGACGTTGCCGTCTTCGTCTTCACCGACCGGCACCGATTCGTGAGGCAGGTTCGGGATGCCCAGCAGGATCGAATCCAGCTCGGTCTGGATCGCGTCCAGCTCGACCTTGCCGGCGCTCAACTCGCCCGCCATGCGCTCGACATCGGCCATCAGCGGCGCGATGTCTTCGCCGCGCTGCTTGGCCTGGCCGATGGATTTGGAGCGCGCGTTACGTTCAGCCTGCAGGGCTTCGGTGCGGGTCTGGACGGTCTTGCGCTGTTCTTCCAGCGCTTCGATGCGCGCGACGTCCAGGGCAAAGCCACGGGAAGCCAGGCGGTCCGCTACGTCCTGCAGGTTGCTACGTAACAGTTTGGAATCGAGCATGTCGGTCTCTCGTTATCAAAGTTTGGTCAGGGACAGGCCGGCCCAGGTGGCGAGCAGCCCGCCGAACACGCTGATGGCCGCATAGCCCAGGGCCAGCGGCACCTGCCCGCTTTCCAGCAGGCGCACCGTATCCAGTGAAAAGGATGAAAAAGTCGTCAGGCCGCCAAGAAAACCGACCATCAACCCCGCACGCACCTCGATGGGCACCTCGGGGCGAATCAAAAACAGGCCGTAAAGAATGCCGATCAGCAGACAGCCCACGATATTAACGGCCAGCGTCGCGGTATAGAAGTGCCGCGGCCAATTTGCGCTGATCCAGTTACCCGTGGCGAAACGCAACAACGTACCGGCCACACCGCCGGCGGAGACTGCGAGAATCAAGGGGATCAAGGTTTTCTCCGCTGCCGTGGACTCAGTCGGTCCAGCTGGGCCAAGTGATTGAGCTTCTCGCCGATCTTCAATTCCAGCCCACGGGGCACCGGTTGATAGAACGACTGGGGTTCGAGTTCTTCGGGAAAATAGTCTTCGCCAGCGGCATAAGCGTCGGGCTCGTCGTGGGCATAGCGGTATTCGTCGCCATAACCCAACTGCTTCATGAGCTTGGTCGGCGCGTTGCGCAGGTGCAGCGGCACTTCGAGTGAGCCGTGCTCGGTGGCGCTGCGCATCGCAGCCTTGAAGCCCATGTACACGGCGTTGCTCTTGGGCGCACAGGCCAGGTAAGTGATGGCCTGGGCCACGGCGAGCTCGCCTTCCGGGCTGCCGAGGCGTTCCTGCACGTCCCAGGCCGCCAGGCACAGGCTCAACGCCCGCGGGTCGGCATTGCCGATGTCCTCGCTGGCCATGCGCACGACACGACGGGCCAGGTACAGCGGATCGCAACCGCCGTCGATCATCCGCGCAAACCAGTACAAGGCGCCGTCAGGATTGGAGCCACGCACCGATTTGTGCAGCGCCGATATCTGGTCGTAGAACGCCTCGCCGCCCTTGTCGAAGCGGCGCCGGGTGTCGCCCAGCAGGCTTTGCAAGAGCTCGACGCCAATTTCGCTGTCGTCTTCGGCCAGGTCCGAGGCGTTTTCCAAGAGGTTGAGCAAGCGGCGGCCATCACCGTCCGCGGCACTGAACAATATCTGGAAGCCCTCATCGCTGAGGCTCAGGTGGCGCTTGCCCAGGCCGCGTTCTTCGGTCAGTGCCCGATGCACCAACTTGCGCATGGCGGTTTCGTCGAGGCTCTTGAGCACGTAGACCCGCGCCCGCGACAGCAAGGCGTTGTTAAGTTCGAACGAAGGGTTTTCGGTGGTCGCGCCAATGAAAATCAGCGTGCCGTCTTCGACATAAGGCAGGAACGCATCCTGCTGGGATTTGTTGAACCGGTGGACTTCGTCGACGAACAGAATGGTGCGTTTGCCGTACTGGCCGGCCTGTTGCTTGGCGACTTCCACCGCCTGGCGGATTTCCTTGACGCCGGCCAGCACCGCCGACACCGTTTCGAAATGCGCGTCCGAGACTTCCGCCAACAGCCGCGCCAGGGTGGTCTTGCCCACGCCTGGCGGGCCCCAGAAGATCATCGAGTGCAGGGCGCCCTGCTCCAAGGCTTCGCGCAGAGGCTTGCCGCGGGCGAGCACATGTTCCTGGCCGACGTACTCATCCAGGTTGGTCGCGCGCAAACGGGCGGCCAATGGCTGGGCAATCGGGGCGCTTCGAAACAGGTCCATCACTGCTTATACAACCTCCACTAGGGCGCTTGGGGCTATTCCTGGATCACGTCCGCACCCTTGGGGATGTCGAACTTGAACTTGGACGCAGGGATCGGCTCGTTGGCCTTGACCCCGGTGAACAGGATATTGGTGCGCTGGCCGACGCTGTCGATCAGTTGCATGTCGTTGACCAGGCCGTTGCGGAACGACAGGCGCAGGCTGTCGAACAGGCTGTCCTTGGTCTTCGGCTTGAGAGTGAAGTCAATCACGCCGCCCGCTTCCTTGGAGCTGATGTCGAAGCTCTGGCTGATCTCGGAGATGTCGCCGGACAGCAACAGCGCCGGCGTCTGGGTCAGGCGCTGGTCGAGGGTCTTGATGGTCACCTGTTCCAGGTCCGGGTCCCACAGCGAGACTTTCTTGCCGTCGGAAACCATCAGCTGTTCGGCGGGCGCATCGGTGTGCCAATAGAACAGGCCCGGACGCTGCAGGGCCATGTCGCCGGCGGTTTCCTGCAACTGGGTGCCGCTGCCGTCGAGGGTCAACTGGGAAAAGCGTGCCGTCAGGGTCTGGGAGCTACCCAACAACTGGGTCAGGCGAGCCACGTCCTTCTCGCCGGCGTGGGCCGACAACGTGCTCAAGGCCAATACGGGCAACAGCAGCATGCGAATCAGGCGCATGGGAATCCTCATGAAGTCGTGGGGAGTCGAACGGCGTGTCATCACGCCGCCCGGGTAGTCAGTCGCGCATCGGGCCCGGCGCGAGCACTTCGCGCGAACCGTTGGTGTTCATGGCCGTCACGACCCCGGCCATTTCCATGGCTTCGATCATGCGGGCGGCGCGGTTGTAGCCGATCTTCAGCTTGCGCTGTACCGCGGAAATCGAGGCCCGGCGGCTCTCCAGGACGAACTGCACCGCTTCGTCATAGAGCGCGTCGGTCTCGGCATCGTCATCGCCGCCACCGCCGCTGCCGCCTTCAAAGCCGCTGCCGGCCTCTTCGACACCGTTGAGGATGTCGTCGTTGTATTCAGGTGCGCCGCGCAACTTCCAGGCTTCCACCACGCGGTGCACTTCGTCATCGGAGACGAACGCGCCGTGGACACGGATCGGCAGGCTGGTGCCGGGCGGCATGTAGAGCATGTCACCGTGGCCCAGCAGTTGCTCGGCGCCACCCTGGTCGATGATGGTCCGCGAGTCGATCTTGCTCGACACCTGGAACGCCATGCGGGTCGGGATGTTGGCCTTGATCAGGCCGGTGATCACGTCCACCGACGGCCGCTGGGTGGCGAGGATCAAGTGGATACCCGCCGCACGGGCCTTCTGGGCGATACGGGCGATCAGTTCTTCGACCTTCTTGCCGACGATCATCATCATGTCGGCGAATTCGTCCACCACCACCACGATGGTCGGCAGCTTGTGCAGCAGCGGCGCTTCGTCGTGGATGCTTTCGCGGTGATACAGCGGGTCGCTCAACGGCGTCCCGGCCTCTTCGGCCTCCTTCACCTTGGCGTTGAAGCCCGACAGGTTGCGCACGCCCATCTTCGCCATCAGCTTGTAGCGGCGCTCCATCTCGGCGACGCTCCAGCGCAGCGCGTTGGCGGCGTCCTTCATGTCGGTGACCACCGGGCACAGCAGGTGCGGAATGCCCTCGTAGATCGACAGTTCAAGCATCTTCGGGTCGATCATGATCAGCTTGGCGTCTTCCGGGCCGGACTTGAACAGGATCGACAGGATCATCGCGTTCACGCCCACCGACTTACCGGAACCGGTAGTACCGGCCACCAGCAAGTGGGGCATCTTGGCCAGGTCGGTGATGACCGGCTTGCCACCGATGTCATGGCCCAGGGCCAGGGTGACCGGCGACTTGTGGTTGTCGTACTCCGGCGTCGACAGCACCTCGGAGAAACGCACGATCTGCCGGTCTTCGTTGGGAATCTCGATGCCCACGGTGGTCTTGCCCGGAATCACTTCCACTACCCGCACGCTGGTCACGGCCAGGGAACGCGCCAGGTCCTTCGCCAGGTTGGCGATGCGGCTGACTTTCACGCCAGCGGCCGGCTGGATTTCGTAACGGGTAATGACCGGGCCCGGGTGAATCGAATCCACCGAGACCTCAACACCGAATTCCTTGAGCTTGATCTCAAGCAAATGCCCGACGGCCGCCAGGGACTCGGGGGAATAATTGAGCTGTTTCTTCTCGGCCGGGTCGAGGATAGAGATCGGCGGCAAGGTGCCCTCGACCGCGCTGTCGACGAACAACGGTGCCTGTTTTTCCTTCTGCACGCGCTTGCTTTGCTCGGGCGGCTTGGCCGGGGCCATGGTGATGACCGGCGGCACCTGTTTTTCGCGCTCGGACATGTGCTTGCTCAGGGCCTGCTCGCGCTCGATCAGACGTTCCTTGACCTTGGCCTGCTCGCGTTTGTCCGTCACCGTCGGCGCCACGACGTCGTGGACGCGGTCGTCGACTTCACGCAGTTGCGCCACCAGTTGCTTGCGTTCATTGCGCGCCGCCCACCAGCGGTTCAGCGCGCCCTGGATCAATTCGATGAGGTCGAGGGTGATCTTGCCGGTAACGTCCATGACCTTGAACCACGACAGGTCGGTAAACACCGTCAGGCCAAACAGGAACAAGGCGATGAACAGCAGCGTACTGCCCTGGATGTTGAGCGCGTTCCTGGCCAGGTCGCCGAGGCTTTCACCCAGCGCGCCACCGGCCCCGGCCGGCAGGCCCGTAGGCGCGTGGAAATGAATGTGGGCCAGGGCGGCGCCAGACAACACCAGGAAGACCAGGCCGATCAGGCGCCAGGAAAACAGCCAGCCGCTCCACTGCCAAGGCTCATGGCGCTGGCGGAATATCTGGTACGTCTTGATCGCCAGCAGCAGCGGGAAGATATAGGCGAAGTAGCCCAGCACCATGAACAGGATGTCGGCGCTGTAGGAACCGGCCGGACCGCCGAAGTTCTGCACGTCTTCGATCTTGCTGTTGTGGCTCCAGCCCGGATCGTCCTTGCCGTAGGTCAGCAAGGCCATCATCAGGAACAGGCACAAGGCACCGATGGCGATCAACGCACCTTCCTTGAGCCGGTAGTGCAATTGTTGGCGCCAGAGCGGAACGACTGTCTTGGGTGCTGCGGTGGATTTCTTCAAAACGCTTCTTTTCCTGCGCCTATGGCGCGTCCATCTGTTGAATGACTATGAAAAACTGCCCATCACGAGCAGGTAAAAAAGTGAATGTGCCCAACCGGTACTACTTTTACCACTGTGGCATGCGTCCGGAAAACCACAGGAGTCGCCAAAGAGGTTGATCTTTTGCGCATCCTGCGTTCAAAACCCAAGCATTGTACGGGTTTGTCATGCCCAAGGCATTGCCCGCACGCTCGGCGACAGCATAGCCATGATCAAGGGTCTTGGGCGCCAATTTGAGCATGCATTCTCTTTTGTGACAAAGGCTTATGAGGTGTTTTTATGAGCGAAGCGAAGCATTCACGCCTGATTATTCTCGGTTCCGGCCCTGCAGGGTACAGCGCAGCTGTCTATGCGGCCCGTGCCAACCTCAAACCCGTTGTCATTACCGGCATACAGGCCGGTGGCCAGCTCACCACCACGGTCGAAGTCGATAACTGGCCGGGCGATGTCGAAGGCTTGACCGGCCCGGTGCTGATGGAACGCATGCAGCGGCACGCCGAGCGCTTCGACACGCAGATCGTCTACGACCATATCCACACCGCCAAGTTGCAACAGCGTCCTTTCGAACTGGTCGGTGACAGTGGCACCTATACCTGCGACGCGCTGATCATCGCCACCGGCGCCTCGGCGCAATACCTCGGCCTGCCGTCGGAGGAAACCTTCGCCGGCAAGGGTGTTTCAGCCTGCGCGACCTGCGATGGTTTTTTCTATCGAAACCAGGTGGTGGCCGTGGTTGGTGGCGGCAACACCGCCGTCGAGGAAGCCTTGTACCTGTCGAATATCGCCAAGGAGGTGCACTTGATCCACCGAAGGGACAAGCTGCGCTCGGAAAAGATATTGCAGGACAAGCTTTTCGAGAAAGCCGCCAACGGCAATATCCGCCTGCACTGGAACCAGAACCTGGATGAAGTCCTGGGGGACGCCAGCGGTGTGACCGGCGCGCGCCTGCGGCACAGCGAGACCGGCGAAACCAGTACGCTGTCCCTGGCCGGAGTGTTCATTGCCATCGGTCATAAACCCAACACCGACCTGTTCCAGGGCCAACTGAACATGCGCGATGGTTATTTGATCGTGCGCGGCGGCAGCGAGGGCAATGCCACCGCCACCGACATCGAAGGCGTCTTCGCCGCCGGCGATGTGGCCGATCATGTCTACCGCCAGGCCATCACTTCTGCCGGCGCCGGCTGCATGGCCGCCCTGGATGCGGAAAAGTATCTCGATGACATCCCGGCCGTTTGACGGTTAACCTCTAGGCGGGGCTCCGGCTGATCTGGAGCCCCGCCCTCCCCTTCTGCAAGCCCGGACAACGATGCTGACTTGGTTACAACGCAACACATTCGATTTTCCGCCCCTGGAAAAAGCCATGCGCGACCCCAACGGCCTGCTCGCCGCCGGTGGGGATTTGTCCGCCGACCGCTTGATCCAGGCCTATCGCCACGGCTGCTTCCCGTGGTTCTCGGAGGGCCAGCCGATCCTGTGGTGGTCACCGGACCCGCGCACCGTGCTGTTTCCCGACGAGCTGCATGTCTCGCGCAGCCTGGGCAAGCTATTGCGCAAGCGGCGCTATGACGTGACATTCGACCGGGACTTCGCAGCCGTCATCAAGGCCTGCGCCGCGCCCCGGGATTATGCCGATGGCACCTGGATCACCGACGCCATGCAGACCGCTTATCTGGAACTGCACCGACGCGGCTTCGCCCATTCCGTGGAGGTCTGGGATCGAGGCGTGTTGGTCGGCGGTCTGTACGGCCTGGCGATGGGGCAATTGTTTTTTGGCGAGTCCATGTTCAGTCGAGCCGACAATGCGTCGAAATTTGGCTTCGCAACCCTGGTCCAACACCTCAAGGAAGCAGGGTTCGTCCTGATCGATTGCCAAATGCCCACCGAGCACCTGCACAGCCTGGGCGCGCGATCGATTCCGCGAACCGAATTCACCGCTTACTTGAAAGCCCATCTGGACCAACCCAACCAAGCCACCTGGGTTTGCTGAGCGATATTCGCGCTCCTGGCTTACACTTGAATTGAAGTTTATCCCGAGGGTTGATCATGACCGAGTTGGCGCGCTTGAAGTTCTATGCCACTCAACCTCACTCTTGCAGCTACCTGCCAGAGGAGCAGGCCACGACCCTGTTTCTCGATCCCAGCCAGCCCATGGACGTGCATGTCTATGCAGACCTGTCGGAGATGGGCTTTCGTCGCAGCGGCGATCACCTGTACCGGCCCCATTGCCAGCATTGCAACGCGTGCGTCCCGGCGCGCATTCCCGTGGCCCGCTTCACCCCCAACCGACAGCAGAAACGCATTTTCAAGCGCAACGCCGATGTGCAGGTACGCCCAGCTAAACCGCAGTTCAGCGAAGAATATTTCGACCTGTACCAGCGCTACATCGAGCAGCGCCACGCCGACGGCGACATGTACCCGCCCAGCCGAGACCAGTTTTCGACCTTCCTGGTGCGCGACCTGCCGTTTTCACGCTTCTATGAGTTTCGCCTCGAGGGCCGGCTGGTGGCCATCGCGGTCACCGACCTGCTGCCCAACGGCCTGTCGGCGGTCTACACCTTTTATGAGCCCGACGAAGAAAAACGCAGCCTGGGACGTTTTGCCATCCTCTGGCAGATCAATGAGTGTCGGCGCCTGGGCCTGGAAGCGGTGTACCTGGGGTACTGGATCAAGAACTGCAAAAAAATGAACTACAAGACCCAGTATCGGCCCATTGAATTGCTGATCAACCAGCGGTGGGTTGTCCTGAACTAAGGCCGCTCGCGAGTTCGCGTCTTATCGAAGCGCCGGACTCATTGAGGAACCTCCCAAGAACCCCTTGGCTTGGCCCCCCTTTTTCGGGCACAATGCACGCCGCTTTTGCCTGGCGCAGTTGCACCGGGCCATTCACTGGATACCGAGGGCTTTACTGCATGTCGAAAGAAGACAGCTTCGAAATGGAAGGCACTGTCGTCGACACCCTGCCCAACACCATGTTTCGTGTGGAGTTGGAAAATGGGCACGTCGTAACCGCGCATATCTCCGGCAAGATGCGCAAGAACTACATTCGTATTCTTACCGGTGACAAAGTGCGCGTCGAGCTGACGCCCTATGACTTGAGCAAAGGGCGCATCACTTACCGCGCTCGCTAACAAGTCAATACAAAACGCCCGGCTTATGTCGGGCGTTTTTGTTTGCCTGGGATTTGCCCCAATCTTTCAGATTGCGCAAATCCTGTGGGTGTTCAGAGTAAAAAAGGCGCCTTTCGGCGCCTTTTGCTTTGTTGCAGCTAACGATCAAGCCATTTCGGCGGTGGTTTCGAAGTCGAAGGTCAGCTCGCCGTCCTTGATGTCGATGTGAACCACACCGCCATGCTCAGCCAGTTCGCCAAACAGGATTTCCTCGGCCAGCGGACGCTTGATCTTGTCCTGGATCAAGCGAGCCATCGGCCGGGCGCCCATCGTCACGTCGTAGCCACCTTCCGCCAGCCAGCTGCGCGCCGCATCGGTGACCTCCAGCAACACGCGCTTGTCTTCGAGCTGCGCCTGAAGTTCGGTGAGGAACTTGTCCACCACGCTCTTGATGACTTCATGGCTGAGGCGACCGAACTGGATAATGGTGTCCAGGCGGTTGCGGAACTCAGGCGTGAAGCTCTTCTTGATCACTTCCATCGCATCGGACGAGTGGTCCTGATGAGTGAAACCGATCGAAGCGCGCGCGGCCGTCTCGGCACCCGCGTTCGTGGTCATGATGATGATCACGTTGCGGAAGTCCGCCTTGCGCCCGTTGTTGTCGGTCAACGTACCGTGGTCCATGACCTGCAGCAGCAGGTTGAAGACTTCCGGATGCGCCTTCTCGATTTCGTCGAGCAACAGCACACAGTGAGGCTGCTTGGTAATTGCCTCGGTCAGGAGCCCGCCCTGGTCGAAACCGACATACCCCGGAGGCGCACCGATCAGACGCGATACGGTGTGGCGCTCCATGTACTCGGACATGTCAAAGCGAACCAGCTCGATCCCCAGCGCCTTGGCCAACTGTCGCGCCGCCTCGGTCTTGCCGACACCGGTAGGTCCGGCGAACAGGAACGAACCGACCGGCTTGTCTGGCGACTTCAGCCCGGCGCGAGACAGCTTGATCGCGGTCGACAGCGAGTCGATGGCCGCATCCTGGCCGAACACCGTCAGCTTGAGGTCGCGCTCCAGGTTGCGCAGCAATTCCTTGTCGGAGCTGGTGACATGCTTTGGCGGAATCCGCGCGATTTTCGCGACGATGTCCTCGACTTGCGGCACGTCGATGCGCTTGACGCGATTTTCCACCGGCTGCAGGCGCTGGTAGGCACCCGCCTCGTCGATGACGTCGATGGCCTTGTCCGGCATATGCCGATCATTGATGTAGCGCGACGCCAGCTCGGCAGCGGCGCGCAACGCTTCATCACTGTATTCGATGCTGTGGTGCAGCTCGAAACGCCCTTTCAGGCCGCGCAGGATACCAATGGTGTCTTCCACCGACGGCTCCGACACGTCGACTTTCTGGAAACGCCGCGCCAGGGCACGGTCCTTCTCGAAGATGCCGCGGAACTCCTGGAACGTGGTCGAGCCAATGCAACGGATATCGCCCGAGGAAAGCAGCGGCTTGAGCAGGTTCGAGGCATCCATGACGCCACCTGACGCAGCACCCGCACCGATGATGGTGTGGATCTCGTCGATGAACAGGATCGCCTGCGGCCGCTTCTTCAGCTCGCCGAGCAGCGCCTTGAAGCGCTTCTCGAAGTCGCCACGGTATTTGGTACCGGCCAGCAAGGCACCCAGGTCGAGGGAATACACCACGCTATTGGCCAGCAGGTCCGGTACCTGGTTGTCGACGATGCGCTTGGCCAGGCCTTCGGCGATGGCGGTCTTGCCCACCCCCGCCTCGCCCACCAGCAGTGGGTTGTTCTTGCGGCGCCGCGCGAGGATCTGCGCCACGCGCTCGACTTCCGCCTCGCGTCCGACCAGCGGGTCGATGCGGCCCTGGCGGGCCAGTTCGTTCAGGTTGCTGGCATACGCGTCCAGCGGATTGCCTGATGAAGAAGACTCACCGCCCTCGTCGTCCTGCATGTCCTGCTCACCTTCGGAATGATCGCCATGCCCCGGCACTTTCGAGATGCCGTGGGCGATGTAGTTGACGACATCGATGCGCGCAACGCTCTGTTGCTTGAGCAGGAATACCGCCTGGCTTTCCTGCTCGCTGAAAATGGCCACCAGCACGTTGGCCCCGGTGACTTCGCGCTTGCCCGAGCTCTGCACGTGAAAGACAGCACGCTGCAGTACACGCTGGAAGCCCAGGGTTGGCTGGGTTTCGCGGTCCTCGTCGTGAACGGGGATCAACGGCGTGGTGGAGTCGATGAACTCCTGCAAATCGTGCTTGAGTTTGTCGAGGTTCGCGCCGCAGGCACGCAAAACGGTGGCGGCAGCCTCGTTATCCAATAGGGCCAACAGCAGGTGCTCGACGGTCATGAATTCATGACGCTTCGAACGAGCCTCCTTGAAGGCAAGATTGAGGGTGACTTCGAGCTCGCGGTTTAACATGGTTCACCTCATACCCAAGTGGTCGGCGTTAACCGTCCTTCTCGATTTCACAGAGTAGCGGATGCTGGCTTTCCCTGGCGTACTGGTTGACCTGCATGGCCTTGGTCTCCGCGATGTCGCGGGTAAACACACCACATACTGCCCGTCCCTCTGTATGAACGGCCAGCATGACCTTGGTCGCCAGCTCACGATTCAGGTTGAAAAACACCTCGAGCACTTCGACGACGAAATCCATCGGTGTGTAGTCATCGTTGAACAAAACCACCTTGTACATCGGTGGAGCCTGTAAAGCGGGCTTTGATTCCTGAACAGCAATGCCCGCTGAATCGTCGTCATGTTGATCCGGGCGATCCTGATTGAATGTTAGTCGAATCTGGCTGATTGCATGCATGGAAAGAAAGGTTCGTTTAGTTGGCAAATACAGTGATGGGGCCGCTTGCGGGCGATTTCAACCGCTACCGCCCGATCACCTTGACTAACGGCGAATCGGTGTTACAACCAATAGAGCCCACCGTGGGTTAAAAAGGTCCGCGAAGTCAATCCGATTTCCATTTGATCGACAGCGGATGATCAGGATGATACTCCGTTGCCGGGGTGTGTTGCAGAGGGAAATTGGTATGTCAGGTACCACCAGTGCGCGAGTCAAGGGAAAGGTCAAATGGTTCAATAACGCCAAGGGCTACGGCTTCATTATCCAGGATGGGAAGGACGAGGATCTCTTCGCTCATTTCTCTGCCATTCAGATGGACGGTTATAAAACCCTGAAGGCAGGCCAGCCGGTGTCGTTCTGCATGGTACAGGGGCCAAAGGGTACGCATGCCGTTGAAATCCGCCCGGTCGCCGTCGAAGCCGAGGGCACTTCGTGCAGCGTAAAGCCAGAGCCCGGCAAGGTCCGCCTCGAGCCACGCGTCACCGAGGATCACTAGATCCCCTGTTCCACACGATAAAAAATGCCCGGTTTCGATCACTCGAACCGGGCATTTTTGTGTCCAGGCTTCGCTTACATGTGCGAAATCAGCGCATCGCCGAAGCCGGAAGACGACACCAGCTTGGCACCGTCCATCAGGCGTTCGAAGTCATAGGTCACGGTCTTGGCCGAAATCGCGCCGTTGGTGCCCTTGATGATCAGGTCGGCCGCTTCGGTCCACCCCATGTGGCGCAGCATCATTTCCGCCGAAAGGATCAGCGACCCCGGGTTGACCTGGTCCTTGCCCGCGTACTTGGGCGCGGTGCCGTGGGTGGCTTCGAACATCGCCACGGTGTCGGACAGGTTGGCGCCCGGCGCGATGCCGATACCGCCCACTTCCGCCGCCAGGGCATCGGAGAGGTAGTCGCCGTTGAGGTTCAGGGTCGCAATCACGTCGTATTCCGCCGGGCGCAGCAGGATCTGCTGGAGCATGGCGTCGGCGATGGCATCCTTGACCACGACATTCTTGCCGGTCTTCGGATTCTTGAACTGCATCCACGGCCCGCCGTCGAGCAGGGTCGCGCCGAACTCCTCGGCCGCCACTTCGTAGGCCCATTCCTTGAAGGCACCTTCGGTGAACTTCATGATGTTGCCTTTGTGCACGATGGTCAGCGAATCGCGGTCATTGTCGACAACATACTGCAAGGCTTTGCGCGCCAGGCGCTTGGTGCCCTGCTTGGAAACCGGCTTCACACCGATGCCGCAGTCTTCGTCGAAGCGGATCTTGGTGACGCCCATTTCTTCTTTGAGGAACTTGATGACCTTGGTGGCCTCGGCCGAACCGGCCTTCCACTCGATACCGGCATAGATGTCTTCGGAGTTTTCGCGGAAGATCGTCATGTCCACGTCGCCCGGCTTCTTGACAGGGCTTGGCACACCTTCGAACCAGCGCACCGGGCGCAGGCAGACATAGAGGTCGAGCTGCTGGCGCAGCGCTACGTTCAGCGAGCGGATACCGCCACCGACCGGCGTGGTCAGCGGGCCCTTGATGGAAACCACGTAGTCCTTGACCGCGTCCAGGGTTTCCTGGGGTAGCCAGGTGTCCTGGTCGTAGACCTGGGTCGCTTTTTCGCCTGCATAGACTTCCATCCAGGAAATCTTGCGCTTGCCGCCGTAGGCCTTCTCGACTGCCGCGTCCACCACCTTGATCATGACCGGACTGATATCAACGCCAATGCCGTCTCCTTCAATGAAGGGGATGATCGGGTTGTCGGGAACATTAAGAGAATGGTCTGCATTGACGGTGATTTTGTCACCGACGGCCGGAACCTGAATCTTTTGATACCCCATGCTGAACTCCATTGCTTGGATTGAACATCTGGCTGCGTTCGAGCGTACCCCAGTTGTATCGGCACGCAAACCCTACGTTCGGCCCATCCCGGGCAAATCAATCAACTTCGCCACGTACAAGCCTGATAACCAAGGGAAAAGCGCCAAAATTCAGCATAGTCCAACTCCCGGGCATGCGACGTTTAGACCAATGGACGTGTACGGAAGTCTATGAACCGTCGGCAGATCGCCAGCTACCTATGTATAATGCCGCCGCTGACCACAGGGTCACGACGGCTGACGGCTCTATCACGAGACTTTCCGCCAACTTGAAAGCCGGACCGTTACCGCGGCCCGACCGCTTGACGCTCGACTGATGCACCCAACATACCGCGAAGAAACCTCGACATTCGGCTCACGGATGACTTTGAACGAACGCGCTTACCCGGCGCCCCTCGAGTTTCTGCGCATGCTTTAGCAAAGAAGAGAGTTAATCCGAATATGCCCACCCGCTCGAAGATCATCTATACCTTCACCGACGAAGCGCCTGCCCTCGCCACCTATTCGCTGCTGCCGATCGTCGAAGCCTTCACCGCTTCGGCCGATATCGCCGTGGAAACCCGCGATATCTCCCTCGCAGGGCGCATCCTGGCCAGCTTCCCCGAGCAACTGGGCGACAAAGCCGTAGCCGACCACCTCGCCGAACTGGGCGACCTGGCCGTTACGCCTGAAGCCAACATCATCAAGCTGCCGAACATCAGCGCCTCGGTGCCGCAACTGCAGGCCGCGATCAAGGAATTGCAGGCCCAGGGCTACGCACTGCCGGACTACCCGGAAACCGTGACCACCGACGCCGAGAAAGACGCTCGCGCTCGTTACGACAAGGTCAAGGGCAGCGCCGTGAATCCGGTCCTGCGCGAAGGCAACTCCGACCGCCGCGCGCCGCTGTCGGTCAAGAACTACGCTCGCAAGCACCCGCACAAGATGGGCGCCTGGGCTGCCGATTCCAAATCCCACGTGGCTCACATGAGCGCCGGCGATTTCTACGGCAGCGAAAAAGCCGCCCTGATCGATGCCGCGGGCACCGTGAAGATCGAGCTGATCGCCAAGGACGGCACTGCCACCGTCCTGAAAGAAAAAACCACCGTGCAAGCCGGTGAGATCCTCGATTGCGCCGTGCTGAGCAAGAATGCCCTGCGCAACTTCATCGCCGCCGAAATCGAAGACGCCAAGCAAAAAGGCGTCCTGCTGTCGGTCCACCTCAAAGCCACCATGATGAAGGTCTCGGACCCGATCATGTTCGGCCAGATCGTCGCCGAGTACTACAAGGACGCGCTGGCCAAGCACGCCGAAGTGCTGGAACAGATCGGTTTCAACCTGAACAACGGCATCGGCGACCTGTACGCCCGCATCAAGGCCCTCCCGGCCGAGCAGCAGGCACAGATCGAGGCCGACATCCAGGCGGTCTACGCCGTGCGCCCAGCACTGGCGATGGTCAACTCCGACAAGGGCATCACCAACCTGCACGTGCCGAGCGACGTCATCGTCGACGCCTCGATGCCAGCCATGATCCGTGACTCCGGCAAGATGTGGGGCACCGACGGCCAGCTGCACGACACCAAGGCCGTGATCCCGGATCGCTGCTACGCCACCATCTACCAGGCGGTGATCGAAGACTGCAAGCAACACGGCGCCTTCGACCCAACCACCATGGGCAGCGTGCCGAACGTCGGCCTGATGGCCAAGAAAGCCGAAGAATACGGTTCCCACGACAAGACCTTCCAGATCAAGGCTGACGGCGTGGTCCGTGTTTCGGACAACAACGGTCAAACCCTGCTGGAGCAAACTGTCGAGGCCGGCGATATCTTCCGCATGTGCCAGACCAAGGACGCACCGATCCAGGACTGGGTCAAGCTGGCCGTCAACCGTGCCCGCGCCAGCAGCACCCCGGCGATCTTCTGGCTCGACCCGATGCGCGCCCACGACGGCGTGATGATCGAGAAGGTCCAGGCCTACCTGAAGGACCACGACACTTCCGGCCTGGATATCCGCATCATGTCGCCGGTCGACGCGATGAAGTTCACCCTGGCTCGCACCCGCGAAGGCAAGGACACCATTTCGGTGACCGGCAACGTACTGCGCGACTACCTCACGGACCTGTTCCCGATCATGGAACTGGGCACCAGCGCCAAGATGCTGTCGATCGTGCCGCTGATGAACGGTGGCGGCCTGTTCGAAACCGGCGCCGGCGGTTCGGCACCCAAGCACGTGCAGCAACTGCTGGAAGAAAACTTCCTGCGCTGGGATTCCTTGGGCGAGTTCCTGGCCTTGGCCGCGTCCCTCGAACATCTGGGCGTGACCTACGACAATCCCAAGGCGCTGGTACTGGCCAAGACCCTCGACCAGGCGACTGGCGAGTTCCTGGACCGCAACAAGTCGCCTTCGCGCAAGGTCGGCGGTATCGACAACCGCGGCAGCCACTTCTACCTGACCCTGTTCTGGGCCCAGGCCCTGGCCGCCCAGGATGACGACGCAGCCCTCAAGGCGCAGTTCACCACCCTGGCCAAGACCTTGACCGACAACGAAGAAAAAATCGTTGCCGAGCTCAACGCCGTCCAAGGCAAGCCAGCGGACATCGGCGGCTACTACTTCGCCAACCCCGAGCTGACCAGCAAGGCCATGCGCCCAAGCACCACCTTCAACGCGGCGATTGCTGCGTTGGTGTAAGGCTGTAAGGAAGCACCACAAACCCCGGCCTTGTGCCGGGGTTTGTGTTTCTGCCTCCAATTTCCCCGGCAACATATTCCCCCTGTGGGAGCGAGCTTGCTCGCGATTGCAATTCATCATTCAATTCAAATATTGACTGACCCACCGCTATCGCGAGCAAGCTTTGCTCCCACAGGTCCTGCTCAAACAGATCTGACAGGTGTACGACCGGGAGAACCAGGCCGGCTGTCAGGCCGCCTCGCTTTTGATTTTGATCTTGATCTTGATCTTGATCTCGGACGCCCCATTAACCACGATGGCCGAACGCAGGCATTGCGCAGTGGGCAACCCGGCATGGATGCCGGGTTAGCCGCGCTGGGCCATGGATGGCCCTTCGCGGCGGCCCACGGAGCAATGCCGGAGAGAGGGCATGCCGAGCCTAGGCGAGGCACCGAGTGGTGGGGCAAAGCCTTTTTGGTTACTTTTTTGGCGTCTGAAAAAAGTGACCCGCTGTAAGAGCGGAACCCTAAGCAGCCGTTACCGCAGCAATGGATATGTAACCAGTCAACACCCCCGGCCAGCTGCAAGCCCCACAGCAACCCACATTCCAATCCGAGAAATAGAAGAACCTTATGAACTGGCACCCCCACATCACCGTCGCCACCATCGTCGAAGACAACGGCCGCTTCCTGATGGTGGAAGAATCCAAAGGCGGACGCGCAGTGCTCAACCAGCCCGCCGGCCACCTGGACCCCAACGAAACCCTGATCGAAGCCGCCATACGCGAAACCCTCGAAGAAACTGGCTGGGACGTCGAACCCACCAGCGTCACCGGCATCTACCTCTACACAGCCCCCAGCAATGGCGTGACCTACCAACGAGTCTGCTTCGCCGCCAAGGCTCTGAAACACCACCCCGACTATCAACTGGACGACGGCATCCTCGGCGCCAAATGGCTGACCCGCGACGAACTGCTCGAACAGCGCGAGCACTGGCGCAGCGAGCTGATCATCCGCTGCATCGACGATTACCTGGCCGGCCATCGCCATAGCCTGGCGCTTATCCGCCCTTCTCTTTAGCCTTGCGCGCCCGGGCCTGATAGAATCGCGTCCTTTTTCAAGACACTCATTGAATTCCTATGCGTGATCCAGCCTCTTCGAACACCCCAAAGCAACGCGTCATCGTCGGCATGTCCGGTGGCGTGGACTCTTCCGTTTCCGCCCTTCTGCTGATCGAGCAGGGTTATGAGGTGGAAGGCCTGTTCATGAAGAACTGGGAAGAAGACGACGGAACCGAATACTGCACCGCCATGGACGACCTGGCGGACGCCCAGGCCGTGTGCGACAAGATCGGCATCAAGCTGCACACCGCCAACTTCGCCGCCGAGTACTGGGACAACGTGTTCGAGCACTTCCTGGCCGAATACAAGGCCGGCCGCACGCCGAACCCGGACATCCTTTGCAACCGCGAGATCAAGTTCAAGGCGTTCCTCGACTACGCGATGATGCTCGGCGCCGACCTGATCGCCACCGGCCACTATGTGCGCCGCCGCGACATCGATGGCCGCACCGAATTGCTCAAGGGCCTGGACCCGAACAAGGACCAGAGCTACTTCCTGCATGCCGTCGGCGGCGAACAGATCGCCAAGACTCTGTTCCCGGTCGGCGAACTGGAAAAGCCTGAAGTGCGCGCGATTGCCGAGAAACATGACCTGGCCACCGCCAAGAAGAAAGATTCCACCGGAATCTGCTTCATTGGCGAGCGCCGTTTCAGCGATTTCCTCAAGCAATACCTGCCCGCCCAGCCGGGCGAGATCAAGACGACCGAAGGCGAGGTCATCGGCCGCCACCATGGCTTGATGTACCACACCATCGGCCAGCGCCAGGGTTTGGGCATCGGCGGGCTGAAAGATGCTGGCGAAGAGCCGTGGTACGTACTGATCAAGGACCTGGAGCACAACGAGCTGATCGTCGGCCAGGGCAACGACCATCCTTGGCTGTTTTCCGGCGCCCTGCTCGCCTCCGACATCTATTGGGTGAATCCGATCGACCTCAGCGAACCGCGCCGCCTCACGGCCAAGGTTCGCTACCGCCAGAGCGACCAGCCCTGCACCCTGGAAAAAACCGCCAGCGGTTATCGGGCCACGTTCGATGACCCGCAGCGAGCGGTCACACCCGGCCAATCCGTGGTGTTCTATGACGGCGAAATCTGCCTGGGCGGCGGCGTGATCGAAGTCGCCGAGCCATGGAGCAGCAAGGCATGACGCCGATCCAGGAGCAACTGACGGCACTGGGCGGCGTATTTCTGGCCGCCGTGCTGGTGGACCGGATCGCGAAGACCGGCCAGGCCACCGAAGCCGGCCTGGGCTGCATGCTCGGCAGCTTGCTGGTGCGCGACCCCAAGGACACGCTGGAGGTCTATGGTGGCGACGACCTGAACCTGCGCGAGGGCTATCGCGCCTTGATCGGCGCCCTGGAGCGCGACCCCAGCACCCTGCAACGCGAACCACTGCGCTACGCCCTGTCGATGCTGGGCCTGGAGCGCCAGTTGGCCAAGCGCGAAGATTTGCTGGAAACCATCGGCAATCGCCTGCCGCAGATCCAGTCCCAGGTCGAGCACTTCGGCCCCTCCCACGAAAACGTCATTGCCGCGTGCGGTGCGCTGTACCAGGACACCCTGAGCACCCTGCGCCAGCGCATCCAGGTGCACGGCGACATGCGCAACCTGCAGCAACCGAGCAATGCCTCGAAAATCCGTGCCCTGCTCCTGGCCGGGATCCGTTCGGCACGGCTGTGGCGGCAGCTGGGCGGCCATCGCTGGCAACTGGTGATCAGCCGACGCAAATTATTGAAAGAGCTTTACCCGTTGATGCGCAACGAATAAGTCGCCTTTGTGGCGAGGGAGCTTGCTCCCGCTGGGCTGCAACGCAGCCCCCTGAGCCCGGCGGATCTAGCGCGCGGCTTGGATTCAGGGCCGCTTCGCGCCCCAGCGGGAGCAAGCTCCCTCGCCACAGGTGATCAATAGCTTTAGTTTTAACTTGTTACGCGTAACACGCCGGTCAGTTGGCGACGGACCGGCGCTGGTTTTCATGTATGATACGCGCCCCATTTCGTTGCCCGACTGTCCGAGAACACCCCATGCAGCTCTCTTCGCTCACTGCGGTTTCCCCTGTAGACGGCCGCTACGCCGGCAAAACCCAGGCCCTGCGCCCGATTTTCAGCGAGTACGGCCTGATCCGTGCCCGCGTCCTGGTTGAAGTGCGCTGGCTCCAGCGCCTGGCCGCCCATCCTGGCATTGGCGAAGTCCCGGCGTTTTCCGCCGAAGCCAACGCGGTACTGAATACCCTGGCCGACGATTTCGCGCTGGAGCACGCCGAGCGCGTCAAAGAGATCGAGCGCACCACCAACCACGACGTCAAGGCCATCGAATATCTGCTCAAGGAGCAGGCGGCCAAGTTGCCGGAACTGGCCAACGTCAGTGAGTTCATCCACTTTGCCTGCACCAGCGAGGACATCAACAACCTGTCCCACGCCCTGATGCTGCGCGAAGGCCGTGACGAAGTAATGCTCCCCCTGATGCGCCAGACCGCCCAGGCTATCCGCGAGCTGGCGATCCGCTTCGCCGACGTGCCGATGCTGTCGCGTACCCACGGTCAACCGGCTTCGCCGACCACCCTGGGCAAGGAGCTGGCGAACGTGGTCTACCGCCTGGAGCGCCAGATCGCCCAAGTGGCCGCCGTGCCGTTGCTGGGCAAGATCAACGGCGCCGTGGGCAACTACAACGCCCACCTGTCGGCCTATCCGGACATCGACTGGGAAGCCAACGCCCGCGCCTTCATCGAAGACGAGCTGGGCCTGAGCTTCAACCCGTACACCACCCAGATCGAACCGCACGACTACATCGCCGAGCTGTTCGACGCGATCGCACGCTTCAACACCATCCTGATCGACTTCGACCGTGACATCTGGGGCTACATCTCCCTGGGTTACTTCAAGCAGCGCACCATCGCCGGCGAGATCGGTTCCTCGACCATGCCGCACAAGGTCAACCCGATCGACTTCGAAAACTCCGAAGGCAACCTGGGCATCGCCAACGCGCTGTTCCAGCACCTGGCGAGCAAGCTGCCGATTTCCCGCTGGCAGCGCGACCTGACCGACTCCACCGTGCTGCGCAACCTGGGCGTGGGTTTCGCCCACAGCGTCATCGCCTACGAGGCCAGCCTCAAGGGCATCAGCAAGCTGGAGCTCAACGAGCAGAAGATCGCCGCTGACCTGGACGCCTGCTGGGAAGTCCTGGCCGAGCCGATCCAGACCGTGATGCGTCGCTACAACATCGAAAACCCGTATGAAAAACTGAAAGAACTGACCCGTGGCAAGGGCATCAGCCCTGAAGCACTGCAGACTTTCATCGATGGCCTGGACATGCCTGCCGAGGCCAAGACCGAGCTGAAGAAGCTGACCCCGGCCAGCTACATCGGCAACGCGGCGGCACAAGCCAAGCGCATCTGATCCATCGCTCCACCTTTGAGACGCCCGGCCGCGCCGGGCGTTTTTATTCGCGTCTGAAAAGTATATTTTTTCAATAGGTTACACATGAATCCTGACATTCCACTGCAACTCCTGGGCGGCATCACGGCACGGGAGTTCCTGCGCGACTACTGGCAGAAGAAACCGCTGCTGATCCGCCAGGCCATTCCTGACTTCGAAAGCCCGATCGATGCCGACGAACTGGCTGGCCTTGCGCTGGAAGAAGAAGTCGAATCGCGCCTCGTGATCGAGCACGGCGAGCGACCTTGGGAATTGCGTCGCGGCCCATTCGCCGAAGACGAATTCAGCAAGCTGCCGGAACGCGAGTGGACCTTGCTGGTGCAGGCTGTCGACCAGTTTGTCCCCGAAGTCAGCGAGCTGCTGGAGCATTTCCGCTTCCTGCCGAGCTGGCGCATCGACGATGTGATGATCAGCTTCGCCGCCCCTGGTGGCGGCGTGGGCCCGCATTTCGACAACTACGACGTCTTCCTGCTGCAAGGCCATGGCAAGCGCAACTGGAAGATCGGCCAGATGTGCGACTCCGAAAGCCCGCTGCTGCCCCACGCGGACCTGCGCATCCTCGCCGATTTCGAAGCCACCGATGAGTGGGTCCTGGAACCGGGTGACATGCTCTACCTGCCGCCACGCCTGGCTCACTGCGGTGTCGCCGTGGATGACTGCATGACCTACTCGGTCGGCTTCCGCGCGCCGAGCGCCGCCGAGGTGTTGACTCATTTCACCGACTTCCTCAGCCAGTTCCTGCCGGACGAAGAGCGTTACACCGACGCCGATGCACGCCCCGTGGCTGACCCGCATCAGATCCAACACGACGCACTGGACCGCCTCAAGGGCCTGTTGGCCGAGCACATGAGCGACGAGCGTTTGCTGCTGACCTGGTTCGGCCAGTTCATGACCGAGCCACGCTACCCGGAACTGGTGGTGGGCCCGGAACTGGAAGAAGACGACTTGCTCGCTGGCCTGGAACAAGGCGCGGTAATCATCCGCAACCCGAGCGCGCGCCTGGCCTGGTCGGAAGTCGATGACGACCTGCTGCTGTTCGCCAGCGGCCAGAGCCGTTATCTGCCGGGCAAGCTGCGAGACCTGTTGAAGATGATTTGCGCCGCCGACGCGCTGCACATCGAAAACCTCGGCCCATGGCTGGCCGACGAAGACGGCCGCGGCCTCATCCATGAGTTGATCAAGCAAGGCAGCCTGGGGTTCGCCGATGAATAAAATTCACGTTCGTGTCGCAGACTGGCAAAAGGATAACGCCGAGATCCGGCGCATTCGTGAAGCGGTGTTCATTGCCGAGCAATCCGTACCTCCCGAGTTGGAGTGGGATTCGGATGACCAGGACGCCGTGCATTTCCTGGCCTTCGAAGGGGACTTTCCCATCGGTACCGCCCGCTTGCTGACTAACGGCCACATCGGCCGCGTCTCGGTCCTCAAGGACTGGCGCGGCCTGAAGGTCGGCGACGCCTTGATGCATGCAGTGATCGCCGAGGCCGAAAAACGCGGGCTCGGGGAACAGATGCTCAGCGCCCAAGTGCATGCAACGCCGTTCTATGAGCGACTGGGGTTTGCGGTGGTCAGCGAGGAATTCCTCGAAGCCGGTATTCCTCATGTGGACATGGTGCGGCGCTCGGCCTGAGACCCCGGCGCGGCAATCGCGAGCAAGCTCGCTCCCACAAGGGCCAGCGGCGAACCTATGATTTGCGCACACCCGCGACCCCATGTGGGAGCGAGCTTGCTCGCGATGAGGCCCTAAAGCCATCCCCAAAATGCCCCGCCATCCACCGATGCCGGGGCGTTTTGCCGTCTACCATTCAACTTGCCCCACCCGAGGCCGACAAACTGGCAATATCAGGCCTTTGTCTCACGGAGAAATGGACATGCTCGCACGCACCCTGCTGACCTTCCTGCTGCTTGGTAGCAGCCTGTCAGCCATGGCCGACACACAAATCGTGCCGCTGAACTACCGCACCAGCGCGGACTTGCTGCCGGTGGCACAGAATTTCATCGGCAAGGACGGCCAGGTCAGCGCATACGGCAACCAACTGATCGTGAATGCCGAACCGGGCAAGATCGAAGAACTCCGGCAATTTCTGGCTCAGCTGGACACCGCTCCCAAGCGCTTGCTGATCACAGTCGACACCAATGAAAACAACCTGCAGGGCGACCAGGGTTACTCGATCAACGGCGCCGCGCCCAGCCAGACTCGCATCATCAACCGCAGCACGGCCAGCCGAGACGGCGGCGTGCAGCAAATCCAGGCCAGCGAAGGCCAGCCGGCGTTGATTCAGGTCGGCCAGAGCGTGCCGTTCACCAGCAACCAGACCGACAGCTACGGGCGCATGCAAAGCCAGACCGAATACCGCAACGTCACCCAGGGCTTCTACGTCACCGCCAGCGTCACTGGCGAGACCGTTCATCTGAGCATCAGTACCAACCGTGACCGCATGAGCCAGGAACGTCCCGATGTAGTGAACGTGCAAAGTACCGACACAACCGTCAGCGGACGCCTGGGCGAATGGATCACCCTGGCCGGGGTGAATCGTCAGACTCAAGCCGATAAACAGGGCATGACCCGCAGCTACTCGACCCAAGGCCGGGATGACATGATTCTGCGGGTGAAGGTCGACACCCTGAACTGAAGCACCGGAAACTGACTGACGAGTCGTATTAGACCAAAGATGTAGTGCTTGAAAAAAAGCACTACAAAACGTTTGACGAGCCAAAAAACCGAAGGCATGATGGCCTCGCTCCCGCTAATCAGGGGCCCTGGCAAGGGCCTTCGGATCGATGCTTGCAACCACCCTGCGAGCTGATTCGTGTCTGTACCGCCCACAAGGTGTGTTTGACGAGGTTGCGACTGGAACGAAGTTGTCCCGAGGGACGGAAGCGTAACTAGGTAACCCGGCATCACTCTGAGTTCGTATTAAGGCCCACGACGCCCGAATGCGCCCGCAGTTCGCCTCTACCTGCTCACTTTCCCCTCGAGCCCATCGTTCATCCCGTCGCCTCCCCGCCTGAACCGACTTGTACGCCACCCCCCGGTCGGCAGGAGCAGGAATTTTCCACCCCAGACCTATGCGACGAGGTTTATCTCCATGGCACTGACACGCGAACAGCAAATTGCAGCCCTTGAAAAAGACTGGGCTGAAAACCCGCGCTGGAAAGGCGTGAAGCGCAATTACTCCGCTGCTGACGTCGTCCGTCTGCGTGGTTCGGTTCAACCTGAGCACACCTTTGCGAAAATGGGCGCCGAGAAGCTGTGGAACCTGGTCACCCAGGGCGCCAAGCCAGCCTTCCGTCCCGAGAAAGATTTCGTCAACTGCATGGGCGCCTTGACCGGCGGCCAGGCTGTGCAGCAGGTCAAGGCCGGCATCCAGGCCATCTACCTGTCGGGCTGGCAAGTGGCCGCGGACAACAACTCCGCCGAGTCGATGTACCCCGACCAGTCGCTGTACCCAGTGGATTCGGTTCCAACCGTGGTCAAGCGCATCAACAACTCGTTCCGTCGCGCCGACCAGATCCAGTGGAAAGCCGGCAAGAACCCGGGCGACGAAGGCTACATCGATTACTTCGCCCCGATCGTGGCTGACGCCGAAGCCGGTTTCGGCGGCGTGTTGAATGCCTACGAGCTGATGAAAAGCATGATCGAGGCAGGCGCCGCTGGCGTTCACTTCGAAGACCAACTGGCCTCGGTAAAAAAATGCGGCCACATGGGCGGCAAGGTACTGGTTCCGACCCAGGAAGCCGTACAGAAGCTGACCGCTGCCCGCCTGGCAGCCGACGTTGCCGGCGTACCGACCATCATCCTGGCCCGTACCGACGCCAACGCCGCCGACCTGCTGACCTCGGACTGCGACCCGTACGACCAGCCGTTCGTCACCGGCACTCGCACCCAGGAAGGCTTCTATAAAGTGCGCGCCGGCCTCGACCAGGCCATCGCCCGCGGCCTGGCCTACGCGCCGTACGCCGATCTGATCTGGTGCGAAACCGCCAAGCCGGATCTGGACGAAGCCCGTCGTTTCGCCGAAGCGATCAAGAAGGAATACCCGGACCAACTGCTGTCGTACAACTGCTCGCCTTCCTTCAACTGGAAGAAAAACCTGGACGACGCGACCATCGCCAAGTTCCAGCGCGAACTGTCCGCCATGGGCTACAAGCACCAGTTCATCACCCTGGCCGGCATCCACAACATGTGGCACAGCATGTTCAACCTGGCGCACGACTACGCCCGCAACGACATGACCGCCTACGTGAAGCTGCAAGAGCAGGAATTCGCTGACGCCGCCAAGGGCTACACGTTCGTGGCCCACCAGCAGGAAGTGGGCACCGGCTACTTCGACGACATGACCACCGTGATCCAGGGCGGCACCTCGTCCGTGACTGCGCTGACCGGCTCGACCGAAGAAGAACAGTTCCACTGATTCATCGAGTAAACGGCCTTTGCGGACCGAATAAAAACTAACCGCAAAGCCGACGATCTGAAGCCCCGACTGGTTCGGGGCTTTTTTTTGCCTATGCTTCACAAACTCCCACAGGAAAATGAGTGGATACGCAGAAAAATTGATCGAACGCAGTATCAGGCAGTCTGAAAAAGAGTAAAACGGCCGGCGCTGACAATTGCAGTCACCGCTATATAAGACAAGTTCTCAGTTGTTACAGCGAGCTCACGCGGTGCCCCACACCCAAACAATAATAATTATCATTTGAGGAGGGTATTCATTGTTACATTCGAAACGAAATTCTTTTGAGGAATCAACAGCCAATCCCCGCCCGGCCGGGGTCGCAGAGCCTTGGAGGCGCGCTATGTCCTTATTCCAATAAATAATTTCGCTATAGGAATTTTACTTGCCCGGTGTTTAGCCATAAAATCACCGCGATTGATTGCTGCGACATATCGTCACTGCGTTATTTCTTTTCAAGCTCAGAGACCTTTGCTCTCTGTTAAGGATTTCCAGCATGCCCGAAGCGACAGGACTCATGGCCCACAACTGGGGCTTTGCCATTTTCCTTCTGGGTGTTGTCGGCCTGTGTGCCTTCATGCTCGGCGTGTCGAGCCTGCTCGGGTCAAAAGCCTGGGGCCGCAGCAAAAATGAACCGTTCGAGTCCGGCATGCTGCCTACCGGTGGCGCCCGCTTGCGGCTCTCAGCCAAATTCTATCTGGTCGCGATGCTCTTCGTGATCTTCGATATCGAAGCCCTCTTTCTCTTTGCCTGGTCTGTGTCCGTCCGCGAAAGCGGCTGGACCGGATTTGTCGAAGCTCTCGTTTTCATAGCAATTCTGTTGGCAGGTCTTGTCTACCTTTACCGGGTGGGGGCTCTTGATTGGGCTCCGGAAGCTCGGCGCAAGCGGCAGGCGAAGCTGAAACAATGAGGCTTTGGCAATGCAATACAATCTCACCAGGATCGACCCCGATGCTCCTAACGAGCAGTATCCGATCGGCAAGCGGGAAACCGTCGCCGATCCGTTAGAAGATCAAGTCCACAAGAACATCTTCATGGGCAAGCTCGAAGACGTGCTGAACAGCACGGTCAACTGGGGTCGCAAGAACTCCCTGTGGCCGTACAACTTCGGCCTTTCGTGCTGCTACGTGGAAATGACCACCGCCTTCACGGCGCCCCACGACATCGCGCGCTTTGGCGCCGAGGTGATCCGGGCATCGCCGCGCCAGGCGGATTTCATGGTTATCGCCGGTACGCCGTTCCTGAAAATGGCCCCCATCATCCAGCGCCTGTACGAACAGATGCTGGAGCCCAAGTGGGTCATTTCCATGGGCGCCTGTGCCAACTCCGGCGGCATGTACGACATTTATTCCGTGGTCCAGGGAGTCGACAAGTTCCTCCCGGTGGATGTCTATGTGCCCGGCTGCCCGCCCCGCCCCGAAGCTTTCCTGCAAGGCCTGATGTTGCTGCAGGAATCCATCGGCCAGGAGCGTCGCCCACTGTCCTGGGTCGTCGGTGATCAAGGCGTCTATCGCGCCGACATGCCGTCGCAAAAGGAACAGCGCCGCGAACAGCGAATCGCAGTCACCAATCTGCGCAGCCCCGACGAAGTCTGATCCAGCTCTGTTCTTTAGAAGAAACGAGAACCTGGCTTCATTCTTTACGTTGACCGAAAGCGATAAATAACCATGACTACAGGCAGTGCTCTGTATATCCCGCCTTACAAGGCAGACGACCAGGATGTGGTCGTCGAACTGAACAACCGTTTTGGCGCAGAGGCGTTCACCGCCCAGTCGACCCGCACCGGCATGCCGGTGCTTTGGGTTGCCCGCGCCAAGCTCATCGAAGTCCTGACATTCCTGCGCAACCTGCCCAAGCCGTACGTCATGCTCTATGACCTGCATGGCGTGGACGAGCGTCTGCGCACCAAGCGTCAGGGCTTGCCAGGTGCTGATTTCACCGTCTTCTACCACCTGTTGTCGGTAGAGCGTAATAGTGACGTGATGATCAAGGTCGCCTTGTCCGAGGGCGACCTCAGCGTGCCGACCGTGACCGGCATCTGGCCCAACGCCAACTGGTACGAGCGTGAAGTCTGGGACATGTTCGGCATCGACTTCCCCGGCCACCCGCACCTGACGCGCATCATGATGCCGCCGACCTGGGAAGGTCACCCGCTGCGCAAGGACTTCCCAGCCCGCGCCACCGAGTTCGACCCGTACAGCCTGACCTTGGCCAAGCAGCAGCTCGAAGAAGAGTCCGCACGCTTCAAGCCTGAAGACTGGGGCATGAAGCGCTCCGGCGCCAACGAGGACTACATGTTCCTCAACCTGGGCCCGAACCACCCCTCGGCCCACGGTGCGTTCCGCATCATCCTGCAACTGGACGGTGAAGAGATCGTCGATTGCGTCCCGGACATCGGCTACCACCACCGTGGCGCCGAGAAGATGGGCGAACGCCAGTCCTGGCACAGCTACATTCCCTACACCGACCGCATCGACTACCTCGGCGGGGTGATGAACAACCTGCCGTACGTCCTGTCGGTGGAAAAACTGGCAGGCATCACGGTGCCGGACCGCGTCAACGTGATTCGCATCATGATGGCCGAGTTCTTCCGTATCACCAGCCACCTGCTGTTCCTGGGGACCTACATCCAGGACGTGGGCGCCATGACGCCGGTGTTCTTCACCTTCACCGACCGCCAGAAAGCCTACACGGTGATCGAAGCGATCACCGGTTTCCGCCTGCACCCGGCCTGGTACCGCATTGGCGGCGTGGCCCACGACCTGCCGCGCGGCTGGGAAAAGCTGGTCAAGGATTTCGTCGAGTGGATGCCCAAGCGCCTGGACGAATACACCAAGGCCGCCTTGCAGAACAGCATCCTCAAGGGCCGTACCGTCGGCGTTGCCGCCTACAACACCAAGGAAGCGCTGGAATGGGGCGTCACCGGCCCGAGCCTGCGCGCCACCGGCCTGGACTTCGACCTGCGCAAGGCGCGTCCGTACTCCGGCTACGAGAACTTCGAGTTCGAAGTCCCGCTGGCGTCCAGCGGCGATGCCTATGACCGCTGCCTGGTTCGCGTCGAGGAGATGCGCCAGAGCGTCAAGATCATCGAGCAGTGCATGCGCAACATGCCGGAAGGCCCGTACAAGGCGGACCACCCGCTGACCACGCCGCCACCGAAGGAGCGCACGCTGCAGCACATCGAGACCCTGATCACGCACTTCCTGCAAGTTTCGTGGGGCCCGGTCATGCCGGCCAACGAATCCTTTCAGATGATCGAAGCGACCAAGGGCATCAACAGTTATTACCTGACGAGCGACGGCGGCACCATGAGCTACCGCACCCGGATTCGCACCCCAAGCTACCCGCACCTGCAGCAGATCCCTTCGGTGATCAAAGGCAGCATGGTCGCGGACTTGATCGCGTACCTGGGTAGTATCGATTTCGTTATGGCCGACGTGGACCGCTAAGCATGAACAGCACGCTTATCCAGACTGACCGTTTCGCCCTGAGCGAAACCGAGCGCTCGGCCATCGAGCACGAGCTGCATCACTACGAAGACCCGCGCGCGGCGTCGATCGAAGCCCTGAAGATCGTCCAGAAGGAACGTGGCTGGGTGCCTGACGGCGCGCTCTACGCCATCGGCGAGATCCTTGGCATCCCGGCCAGCGACGTCGAAGGCGTCGCGACGTTCTACAGCCAGATTTTCCGCCAGCCAGTGGGCCGCCACATCATCCGCGTCTGCGACAGCATGGTCTGCTACATCGGCGGCCACGAGTCGGTGGTCGGCGAGCTCCAGGACAAGCTGGGCATCGGCCTGGGCCAGACCACCGCCGACGGCCGCTTCACCCTGCTGCCGGTGTGCTGCCTGGGCAACTGCGACAAGGCGCCGGCACTGATGATCGATGACGACACCTTTGGTGACGTCAAGCCGGATGGCGTCGCCAAACTGCTGGAGGGCTACGTATGACCCTGACTTCCTTCGGGCCCGCCAACCGCATCCAGCGTTCGGCCGAAACCCATCCCCTGACCTGGCGCCTGCGTGACGACGGCGAAGCGGTGTGGCTGGACGAATACCAGGCGAAGAACGGCTACGCCGCCGCGCGCAAGGCATTCGCCGACATGGCCGCCGACGACATCGTCCAGACCGTGAAAGACGCTGGCCTCAAGGGCCGTGGCGGTGCGGGCTTCCCCACTGGGGTGAAGTGGGGCCTGATGCCCAAGGACGAATCCATCAATATCCGCTACCTGCTGTGCAACGCGGACGAGATGGAACCCAACACCTGGAAAGACCGCATGCTGATGGAGCAACTGCCCCATCTGCTGATCGAAGGCATGCTGATCAGCGCACGTGCGCTGAAGACCTACCGTGGCTACATCTTCCTGCGCGGCGAATACACCACCGCCGCCAAGCACCTGAACCGTGCCGTGGAAGAAGCCAAGGCCGCGGGGCTGCTGGGCAAGAACATCCTGGGCAGCGGCTTCGATTTCGAGCTGTTCGTCCACACCGGTGCCGGGCGTTACATCTGCGGTGAAGAAACCGCGCTGATCAACTCCCTGGAAGGCCGCCGCGCCAACCCACGCTCCAAGCCGCCCTTCCCTGCCGCGGTGGGTGTGTGGGGCAAGCCGACTTGCGTGAACAACGTCGAGACCCTGTGCAACGTGCCGGCGATCATCGCCGACGGCGTGGACTGGTACAAATCCCTGGCGCGCGACGGTAGCGAAGACATGGGCACCAAGCTCATGGGCTTCTCCGGCAAGGTCAAGAACCCTGGCCTGTGGGAGCTGCCCTTCGGCGTCACCGCTCGCGAGCTGTTCGAGGACTATGCCGGCGGCATGCGCGACGGCTACAAGCTCAAGTGCTGGCAGCCCGGCGGCGCCGGTACCGGTTTCCTGTTGCCGGAACATCTGGACGCACAAATGTACGCCGGCGGCATCGCCAAGGTGGGCACCCGGATGGGTACCGGCCTGGCAATGGCGGTGGACGACAGCGTCAACATGGTCTCGCTGCTGCGCAACATGGAACAGTTTTTCTCGCGCGAATCCTGCGGTTTCTGCACCCCTTGCCGCGATGGCCTGCCCTGGAGCGTCAAGCTCCTGATGGCCATTGAGAAAGGCCAAGGCCAACCCGGCGACATCGAGACCCTGCTGGGCCTGGTGGGTTTCCTCGGCCCAGGCAAGACCTTCTGTGCTCACGCACCGGGTGCCGTGGAGCCTTTGGGCAGCGCAATCAAATACTTCCGCCCTGAATTCGAGGCCGGCATCGCGCCAACCCGCGCGGACGACCTCAATCAGGTGGTCACGCCGACCATGGTCGGCGCGTAACGACGCTTAACAAGGCGAAGGGTCCGTGCCCTTCGCCTTTCGTTCGATGACGCCTCTTTACCGAGGCTGTTTGGATTCGGACGAATGACAAGATTCCATTAGCCACGCCCGCTGACACCGGGCCAACGAAGAACTTTGAACCATGGCCACTATCCACGTAGACGGCAAAGAGCTCGAAGTCGATGGCGCAGACAACCTGTTACAGGCTTGTCTGTCGCTGGGCCTCGACATTCCTTATTTCTGCTGGCACCCCGCCCTTGGCAGCGTTGGCGCTTGTCGCCAGTGCGCGGTCAAGCAGTACACCGACGAGAACGACAAGCGTGGTCGGATCGTCATGTCCTGCATGACCCCCGCCACCGACGGCAGCTGGATCTCCATCGATGACGAAGAAGCGAAAGTCTTTCGCGCCAGCGTCGTCGAATGGCTGATGACCAACCACCCCCACGACTGCCCGGTCTGTGAGGAAGGCGGCCACTGCCACCTTCAAGACATGACCGTGATGACCGGCCACAACGAGCGCCGTTATCGCTTCACCAAGCGCACCCACCAGAACCAGGACCTCGGCCCGTTCATTTCCCACGAAATGAACCGCTGCATCGCCTGCTACCGCTGCGTGCGTTTCTACAAGGACTACGCGGGCGGCACCGACCTGGGCGTATTCGGCGCCCACGACAACGTGTACTTCGGTCGCGTTGAAGACGGCACCCTGGAAAGCGAGTTCTCCGGCAACCTCACCGAGGTCTGCCCGACCGGTGTGTTCACCGACAAGACGCACTCCGAGCGTTACAACCGCAAGTGGGACATGCAGTTCTCGCCGAGCATCTGCCATGGCTGCTCCAGCGGCTGCAACATCAGCCCGGGCGAACGCTACGGTGAACTGCGTCGCATCGAAAACCGCTTCAACGGTTCGGTCAACCAGTACTTCCTGTGCGACCGTGGCCGTTTCGGCTATGGCTACGTCAACCGCAAGGACCGTCCACGCCAGCCGCTGCTGGCCAACGGCGCCAAGCTGAGCCTGGACGAAGCGTTGGACAAGGCCGCCGAACTGCTGCGCGGACGCAACATCGTCGGCATCGGTTCGCCTCGCGCCAGCCTGGAAAGCAACTACGCCTTGCGTGAACTGGTCGGCGCCGAGCACTTCTACAGTGGCATCGAGGCCGGCGAGCTGGAACGCATCCGCCTGGTGCTGCAAGTGCTCAATGACAGCCCGCTGCCCGTACCGACGATGCGCGACATCGAAGACCACGACGCGGTGTTCGTCCTTGGCGAAGACCTGACCCAGACCGCCGCCCGCATGGCCCTGGCCCTGCGCCAGTCGGTCAAGGGCAAGGCCGAGGACATGGCCGACGCCATGCGCGTCCAGCCGTGGCTTGACGCCGCCGTGAAGAACATCGGCCAGCACGCGCTGAACCCGCTGTTCATCGCCAGCCTCGCTGAAACCAAGCTCGACGACGTGGCCGAAGAATGCGTCCACGCGGCCCCGGACGACCTGGCGCGCATCGGTTTCGCCGTGGCCCACGCCCTGGACGCCAGCGCCCCTGCGGTCGACGGCCTGGACAGTGAAGCAGCCGCCCTCGCCCAACGCATCGCCGACGCCCTGCTGGCGGCCAAGCGCCCGCTGATCATCGCCGGCACCTCCCTGGGTTCCAAGGCGCTGATCGAAGCCGCGGCCAACATCGCCAAGGCCTTGAAGCTGCGCGACAAGAACGGTTCCATCAGCCTGGTCGTGCCGGAAGCCAACAGCCTCGGCCTGGCCATGCTCGGTGGCGAATCGGTCGATGCAGCCCTGCAAGCCGTGATTGACGGAAGCGCCGACGCTATCGTGGTGCTGGAGAACGATCTGTTCACCCGCACTGACAAGGCCAAGGTCGATGCTGCGCTGAACGCCGCCAAGGTCGTGATCGTCGCCGACCACCAGAAAACCGCCACCACCGACCGCGCCGACCTGGTGCTGCCGGCGGCGAGCTTCGCCGAAGGCGACGGTACGCTGGTCAGCCAGGAAGGTCGCGCCCAGCGCTTCTTCCAGGTTTTCGACCCGCAATACCTGGACGCCAGCATCCTGGTCCACGAGGGCTGGCGCTGGCTGCACGCCCTGCGCGCCACCCTGCTGAACCAGCCAATCGACTGGACCCAGCTGGACCACGTCACCGCCGCCGTTGCTTCGAGCAGCCCGCAACTGGCCGGTGTGGTCGACGCCGCGCCGTCCGCCGCGTTCCGCATCAAGGGCCTGAAGCTGGCGCGCGAACCGCTGCGCTACTCCGGTCGTACCGCGATGCGCGCCAACATCAGCGTCCATGAACCGCGTACCCCGCAGGACAAGGACACCGCGTTCGCCTTCTCCATGGAAGGCTACTCGGGCTCCGCCGAACCGCGCTCGCAAGTGCCGTTCGCCTGGTCGCCGGGCTGGAACTCGCCACAAGCCTGGAACAAGTTCCAGGACGAAGTCGGCGGTCACCTGCGCGCCGGTGATCCGGGCACTCGCCTGATCGAAAGCCAGGGCGATGGCCTGGGCTGGTTCGCCAGTGTTCCGCGGGCCTTCAATCCGGCACCAGGCACCTGGCAGGTCGTACCGTTCCATCACCTGTTCGGCAGTGAGGAAAACTCCTCCCGGGCCGAGCCGGTACAGGAACGCATCCCGGCCGCCTACGTGTCGCTCGCCAAGTCCGAAGCCGATCGCCTGGGCGTCAACGACGGTGCCCTGCTGAGCCTGAACGTGGCCGGCCAGACCCTGCGCCTGCCGCTGCGCATCAATGAAGAACTGGGCGCCGGCCTGGTGGCCCTGCCGGCTGGCCTGGCGGGTATTCCACCGGCTATTTTCGGCAAAACCGTCGACGGTCTGCAGGAGGCAGCGCAATGAGCTGGTTCACCCCTGAAGTGATCGCCGTGATCCTGACGGTCCTCAAGGCCATCGTGGTCTTGCTGGCCGTGGTGGTCTGCGGCGCGTTGCTGAGCTTCGTCGAACGTCGCCTGCTGGGCTGGTGGCAGGACCGCTACGGTCCGAACCGCGTTGGCCCGTTCGGCATGTTCCAGATCGCCGCCGACATGGTGAAGATGTTCTTCAAGGAAGACTGGACGCCACCGTTCGCCGACAAGGTGATCTTCACCCTGGCACCGGTCGTGGCCATGAGCGCCTTGCTGATCGCCTTCGCGGTCATCCCGATCACCCCGACCTGGGGCGTGGCGGACCTGAACATCGGCCTGCTGTTCTTCTTCGCCATGGCCGGCCTGTCGGTGTACGCGGTGTTGTTCGCCGGTTGGTCGAGCAACAACAAGTTCGCCCTGCTCGGCAGCCTGCGGGCCTCGGCCCAGACCGTGTCCTACGAAGTGTTCATGGGCCTTTCGCTGATGGGCATCGTGATCCAGGCCGGTTCGTTCAACATGCGCGACATCGTCGAGTACCAGGCGCAGAACCTGTGGTTCATCATTCCGCAGTTCTTCGGCTTCTGTACTTTCTTCATCGCGGGCGTGGCCGTGACGCACCGTCACCCCTTCGACCAGCCGGAAGCGGAACAGGAACTGGCCGACGGTTACCACATTGAATATGCCGGCATGAAATGGGGCATGTTCTTCGTTGGCGAGTACATCGGCATCATCCTGATCTCGGCATTGCTGGTGACGTTGTTCTTCGGTGGCTGGCACGGTCCGTTCGGCATCCTGCCGCAACTGTCCTTCGTGTGGTTCGCCCTGAAGACCGCGTTCTTCATCATGCTGTTCGTCCTGCTGCGCGCCTCGATCCCGCGCCCACGCTACGACCAGGTGATGGATTTCAGCTGGAAATTCTGTCTGCCGCTGACCCTGATCAACATGCTGGTGACCGCTGCGATCGTTTTGATGAACGCGCCTGCGGCCGCGGTTCAGTGAGGATTTGACCCATGTTCAAATATATTGGCGACATCGTTAAGGGTACCGGTACCCAGCTGCGAAGCCTGGTCATGATCTTCGGCCATGGCTTTCGCAAGCGCGACACCCTGCAATACCCGGAAGAACCGGTCTACCTGGCACCGCGTTATCGTGGGCGCATCGTCCTGACCCGCGACCCCGACGGCGAAGAGCGCTGCGTAGCCTGCAACCTCTGCGCCGTGGCATGTCCGGTGGGCTGTATCTCCCTGCAGAAAGCCGAAACCGAAGACGGTCGCTGGTACCCGGACTTCTTCCGTATCAACTTCTCGCGCTGCATTTTCTGCGGCTTGTGCGAGGAAGCGTGCCCGACCACCGCGATCCAGCTCACGCCGGATTTCGAAATGGCTGACTTCAAGCGTCAGGACCTGGTGTACGAGAAAGAAGACCTGCTGATTTCCGGTCCCGGTAAAAACCCTGATTACAACTTCTATCGTGTTGCAGGTATGGCCATTGCCGGTAAGCCGAAAGGCGCCGCGCAGAACGAAGCCGAACCGATCAACGTGAAGAGCTTGCTGCCTTAAGGAAGAAAGATGGAATTCGCTTTCTATTTCGCATCGGGTATCGCGGTGGTCTCCACACTTCGTGTGGTCACCAATACCAACCCCGTGCATGCCCTGCTCTACCTGATCATTTCGCTGATCGCCGTGGCCATGACCTTCTTCGCCCTCGGTGCACCGTTTGCCGGTGCCCTGGAAGTGATCGCCTACGCCGGCGCCATCATGGTGCTGTTCGTGTTCGTGGTGATGATGCTCAACCTCGGCCCTGCGGCAATCCAGCAGGAACGCGACTGGCTCAAGCCGGGCATCTGGGCAGGACCGGTGATTCTCGCCGCCCTGCTGCTGGGTGAACTGCTGTATGTGCTGTTCGCCCACCAGAGCGGCCAGGCCATCGGCCACACCACCGTAGACGCCAAGGCCGTGGGCATCAGCCTGTTCGGTCCGTACCTGCTGGTGGTCGAACTCGCCTCGATGCTGCTGCTTGCCGCAGTCGTCACGGCGTTCCATTTGGGCCGTAACGAGGCGAAGGAGTAATCACATGCCTGCTATCCCTCTCGAGCATGGTCTGGCGGTCGCCGGCATCCTGTTCTGTCTCGGTCTGGTCGGCCTGATGGTCCGCCGCAACATTCTGTTCGTGCTGATGAGCCTGGAGGTCATGATGAATGCCTCCGCCCTGGCCTTCATCGTCGCGGGCGCTCGCTGGGCCCAACCGGATGGACAGATCATGTTCATCCTGGTGATCAGCCTGGCAGCCGCCGAGGCCAGTATCGGCCTGGCGATCCTGTTGCAGCTGTATCGCCGCTTCCACACTCTCGATATTGACGCTGCCAGCGAGATGCGCGGATGAACCTTCTTTTCCTGACTTTCATATTTCCCCTCATCGGTTTCCTGCTGCTGTCGTTCTCCCGTGGACGCTGGTCGGAAAACCTTTCGGCGCTGGTGGGCGTGGGTTCCATCGGCCTGTCCGCCATTGTCACGGCCTACGTGATCTGGCAATTCAACGTCGCACCGCCGGAAGGTGGCGCGTACGTGCAGGTGCTGTGGCAGTGGATGGCGGTGGAAGGCTTCACGCCTAACTTCGCCCTCTACCTGGACGGCCTGTCGGTGACCATGCTTGGCGTGGTGGTCGGCGTGGGTTTCCTGATCCACCTGTTCGCCTCCTGGTACATGCGCGGTGAGGCCGGTTATTCGCGTTTCTTCGCCTACACCAACCTGTTCATCGCCAGCATGCTGTTCCTGGTGCTCGGCGATAACCTGCTGTTCCTGTACTTTGGCTGGGAAGGCGTGGGCCTGTGCTCGTACCTGTTGATCGGTTTCTACTACAGCAACCGCAACAACGGTAACGCCGCACTCAAGGCGTTCATCGTGACCCGGATCGGCGACGTGTTCATGGCCATCGGCCTGTTCATCCTGTTCCAGCAACTGGGTACGCTGAACATCCAGGAGCTGTTGGTCAAGGCACCCGAGCACTTCAAGGCCGGCGACTTCTGGATCGTCCTGGCGACCTTGATGCTGCTGGGTGGCGCTGTCGGTAAATCCGCGCAACTGCCACTGCAGACCTGGTTGGCGGACGCGATGGCGGGCCCTACCCCGGTTTCGGCACTGATCCACGCCGCGACCATGGTGACCGCTGGTGTCTACCTGATCGCTCGTACCCACGGCCTGTTCGCCCTGGCGCCGGACATCCTGCACCTGGTCGGCCTCGTTGGCGGCGTGACCCTGGTGCTGGCCGGTTTTGCCGCACTGGTCCAGACCGACATCAAGCGCATCCTCGCCTACTCGACCATGAGCCAGATCGGCTACATGTTCCTGGCCCTGGGCGTCGGTGCCTGGGAAGGCGCGATCTTCCACCTGATGACCCACGCCTTCTTCAAGGCCCTGCTGTTCCTTGCCTCCGGTGCAGTGATCGTTGCCTGCCACCACGAACAGAACATCTTCAAGATGGGCGGCCTGTGGAAGAAACTGCCGTTGGCCTACGCCAGCTTCATCGTTGGCGGCGCGGCCCTGGCGGCCCTGCCACTGGTCACCGCCGGTTTCTATTCCAAGGACGAAATCCTCTGGGAAGCGTTCGCCAGCGGTAACCAAGGTCTGCTGTATGCGGGCCTGGTGGGTGCGTTCATGACCTCGCTCTACACCTTCCGCCTGATCTTCATCGCGTTCCACGGTGAAGCCAAGACCGAAGCCCACGCCGGCCACGGCATTGCCCACTGGCTACCGCTGTCGGTGCTGATCGTGCTGTCGACCTTCGTCGGCGCCATGATCACTCCGCCGCTGGCCGATGTGCTGCCGCAAAGCGTCGGCCATGCCGGCGGCGAAGCCAAGCACAGCCTGGAAATCGCCTCGGGCGCCATCGCCCTGGCGGGTATCCTGCTGGCCGCCCTGCTGTTCCTGGGCAAGCGTCGCTTCGTCACGGCAGTCGCCAACAGCGGCATCGGGCGTTTCCTTTCGGCCTGGTGGTTCGCTGCCTGGGGCTTCGATTGGATCTACGACAAACTGTTCGTCAAGCCATACCTTGCGATCAGCCACATTCTGCGCAAAGACCCGCTCGACCAGACCATTGGCCTGATCCCGCGCATGGCCAAGGGCGGCCACACTGCCCTGAGCCGTACCGAGACCGGTCAACTGCGTTGGTATGCGGCTTCCATGGCGGCTGGCGCCGTGCTGGTTATCGGCGCCATCGTGCTGGTAGCGGTCTGATATGAACCTTGCGAACTTGCGAAAGGAAACGAGCCCGTCATGATTCTGCCCTGGCTAATCCTGATCCCCTTCATCGGCGGCCTGCTGTGCTGGATGGCGGAGCGCTCCAGCTCCACCCTCCCGCGCTGGATTGCGCTGCTGACCATGTCCCTGGAACTCGCACTCGGCCTCTGGCTGTGGGCGACCGGCGACTATTCATTTGCACCGGCCCCTGGCGCCGATCCAACCTGGGCGCTTGAGTTCAAGCACACCTGGATCGAGCGCTTCGGCATCAGCGTGCACCTGGCCCTCGACGGCCTGTCGCTGCTGATGATCCTGCTGACCGGCCTGCTGGGTATCCTCTCGGTACTCTGCTCCTGGAAAGAGATTCAGCGTCACGTCGGTTTCTTCCACCTGAACCTGATGTGGATCCTGGGCGGTGTCGTCGGCGTGTTCCTGGCGCTGGACCTGTTCATGTTCTTCTTCTTCTGGGAAATGATGCTGGTGCCGATGTACTTCCTCATCGCGCTCTGGGGTCACAGTTCTTCGGACGGCAAGAAGACCCGGATCTACGCGGCGACCAAGTTCTTCATCTTCACCCAGGCTTCCGGCCTGATCATGTTGGTGGCGATCCTTGGCCTGGTCCTGGTGAACTTTAACAACACCGGCGTGATTACCTTCAACTACGCCGACCTGTTGAAAGTGCAGATGTCGCGCACCACCGAGTACGTGCTGATGCTGGGCTTCTTCATCGCCTTCGCGGTGAAGCTGCCGGTGGTGCCGTTCCACTCCTGGCTGCCGGACGCCCACGCCCAGGCGCCGACCGCAGGTTCCGTTGACCTGGCGGGTATCCTGTTGAAGACAGCAGCCTATGGCCTGCTGCGTTTCGCCCTGCCGCTGTTCCCGAATGCCTCGGCCGAGTTCGCGCCGATTGCCATGACCCTGGGCCTGATCGGGATTTTCTACGGTGCGTTCCTGGCGTTCGCCCAGACCGACATCAAGCGCCTGATCGCGTTCTCCAGCGTTTCGCACATGGGCTTCGTGCTGATCGGGATCTACTCCGGCAGCCAACTGGCCCTGCAAGGCGCGGTGATCCAGATGCTGGCCCACGGTCTTTCGGCGGCGGCGCTGTTTATCCTCAGCGGCCAGTTGTACGAGCGCCTGCACACCCGTGACATGCGTGAAATGGGCGGCATCTGGTCGCGCATCGCCTACCTGCCGGCCATCAGCCTGTTCTTCGCGGCCGCTTCCCTGGGCCTGCCGGGCACCGGCAACTTCGTCGGCGAGTTCCTGATCCTGATCGGCTCGTTCGTCAGCGCCCCATGGATCACCGCGATTGCCACGTCCGGCCTGGTGTTCGGTTCGGTCTATTCGCTGATCATGATCCATCGCGCCTACTTCGGTCCGGCCAAGTCGGACGAAGTGCTGCGTGGCATGGACGGTCGCGAACTGATCATGGTGCTTGGCCTTGCGGTGCTGCTGGTCTACCTCGGCGTTTATCCGCAGCCGTTCCTCGACACTTCCGCCGCCACGATGCATGGCGTGCAGCAGTGGCTCGGCACCGCCTTCTCTCAACTCGCTTCGGCCCGGTAAGAGCGCTATGGAATTCACGATTCAACACTTTATCGCGCTTGCGCCGCTGTTGATCACCAGCGCCACGATCATCGTGGTGATGCTGGCGATCGCCTGGCGGCGCAATCACTCGCAGACCTTCCTGCTGTCGGTGGCGGGGCTGAACCTGGCCTTGCTGTCGATTCTGCCGGCCCTGAAAGTCGCTCCATTGGCGGTCACGCCGCTGATCCAGATCGACAGCTTCGCCTGCCTGTACATGGCGCTGATCCTGGTCGCCACCCTCGCCTGCGTCACCCTCGCCCACGCCTACCTGGGTGATGGCGGTTCGGGTTACCCGGGCAACCGCGAAGAACTGTACCTGCTGATCCTGATGGCCGCCGCCGGTGGCCTGGTCCTGGTCAGCGCGCAGCACCTGGCCAGCCTGTTCATCGGCCTGGAGCTGCTGTCGGTGCCGGTCTACGGCCTGGTGGCCTACGCCTTCTTCAACAAACGCTCCCTGGAAGCCGGCATCAAGTACATGGTGCTGTCGGCGGCCGGTTCCGCGTTCCTGTTGTTCGGCATGGCCCTGCTCTACGCCGAAGCCGGCACCCTGAGCTTCGTCGGCATCGGCCAGGCCCTGGCGGCCACCGGCCTGCCTAGCCCGATCGCGCAATTGGGCCTGGGCATGATGCTGATCGGCCTGGCGTTCAAGCTGTCGCTGGTACCGTTTCACCTCTGGACCCCGGACGTCTACGAAGGCGCCCCGGCGCCCGTGGCGGCGTTCCTCGCCACCGCATCGAAAGTGGCGGTGTTCGCGGTCATGGTGCGGCTGTTCCAGATCTCGCCAGTGGCGAGCAGCGGCGTGCTGAGCAACGTGCTGACCATCATCGCCATCGCGTCGATCCTGTTCGGTAACCTGCTGGCGCTGACCCAAAGTAACCTCAAGCGTCTGCTGGGTTACTCGTCCATCGCCCACTTCGGATACCTGCTGATCGCCCTGATCGCCAGCAAGGGTCTGGCCGTGGAAGCCATCGGCGTGTACCTGGTCACCTACGTGATCACCAGCCTCGGCGCCTTCGGCGTGATCACCCTGATGTCCTCGCCGTACAACGGCCGCGACGCCGACGCCCTGTACGAATACCGCGGCCTGTTCTGGCGCCGTCCGTACCTGACCGCCGTGCTGACCGTGATGATGCTGTCCCTGGCCGGCATCCCGCTGACCGCCGGCTTCATCGGCAAGTTCTACATCATCGCCACCGGCGTCGAGGCTCACCAATGGTGGCTGGTCGGCTCCCTGGTGCTGGGCAGTGCCATCGGCGTGTTCTACTACCTGCGCGTCATGGTCACCCTGTACCTGATGGAACCGAACCTGCGTCGCCACGATGCCGAGTTGCACTGGGAACAGAAGGCAGGCGGCGTGATGCTGCTGGCCATCGCCGTGTTGGCGTTCTTCCTCGGTGTGTACCCGCAACCGTTGCTGACCCTGGTTCAGCAGGCTGGTTTGACGGGCTGATTGCCCGGACGCCGTCACCTCGAAAAAGCCCGTATCGCGAGATACGGGCTTTTTTTTGTTTGCTTGTAGGCAACTTCCTAAGGAATAGGAAAGCCCCTTTATAGGATGATTCTGAATATTCAGAACGGGCGGTTTACCTATGGTGCCTGCCCTGCCCCCTGAGCCAATCTGGTCCCCCTCGACAATACAAACCACACGCCATGAGCGTGGGTTACCCAGGGGCGACCTTCAGCATGTCCGATCCACTCCCGACCTTCTTCGACCACAGCCGCCACACCCTGCGAGTCTCCGACCTCGACGCCCACCTCGACGTCCTGGCCTTCACCGGCGAGGAACACCTGAGTCGTCCCTACCTCTACCGCATCGAGTTCACCTGCACCGAGCACGACCTGGCGGCCACCGACGTGCTCAACCGGTGGGCACATTTCAACCTGTACCCCGTGCCGCCACCGCCGACGCCCAGGGGCTTCACACCGCCGGTGATCAAACCGTTGCGCTCGTTTCATGGCGTGATCTCAGGCTTCAGGCGCCTGTCCGGCTCCAACGACGAAGCTCGCTACGAAATCACCCTGCGACCGCGTTTCGCGCGGCTCGCACGGGGCAAGCAATTCAGGATCTACCAGCAGCAGTCGGTGCCCGAGATCGTCGAGCACATCCTGCGCACGCGCCATGATTTCCGGGGCGAGGAGTTCTATTTCAACCTGGTGCGCCAGTACCCCCGGCGTGAACAGGTCATGCAATACGACGAGAGCGACCTGGCCTTCGTCGAGCGCCTGCTGGCCGAGGTCGGCATCTGGTATCGCATCACCAGCGACGATCGCCTGCACATCGACGTGGTGGAATTTCACGACGACCAGCGGCACTACCAGCGCGGCGTCAAGTTGCCGTGTCGGCCGCCGTCCGGCTTGACCGCCGATGGGCAGGACGCGGTCTGGAACCTGCAGACCGCCCATCAGGTGGTGGAAAAGAACATCAACTTTCGCGCCTACCATCACCGCGAGGCCCATGCCTTCCTGGACGGCGAAGTCGACCACACCCGGGGCGCCAAGGGCACCTACGGCGAGGCCTATCACTACGCCGAACCCTACACGGTGCTGGGCGAGCGCTATGCCCTGGACGAAGACCTGCAAAGCGAAAGCGGTTTCTTCTACGCCCGCCTGCGCCACGAACGCTACCTCAACGACCAGACCCGACTCAGCGGCACCACCAGCAGCGCCACCCTGGCCCCGGCGCAGCGGCTCAAAATCACCGGCGGTGCGCCAAAGGCCTTCGAGCCCGGCGCGGTGATCGTCAGCCTGCGCACCGAAGCGGCCCGCGACCGCAGCTTCATCGCCACCTTCCAGGCCATTCCCTACTCGGAAACCGTGTGCTTTCGCCCGGCGCTGCTGCCCAAGCCGCGCATGAGCGGCACCATCCCCGCCCGCATCAGCCACCCGGTGGTCAACCCGCCGTACGCCGACCTCGACTTCGAAGGCCGCTACAAAGTGCGCTTCCTGTTCGACCGCGACACCTGGCAAGCCGGCCGCGAAAGCGCCTGGCTGCGCCTCGCCCGGCCCTACGGCGGCGACACCCACGGCCTGCACTTCCCGTTGCAGGCCGGCACCGAAGTGGCGATCGCCTTCGAACACGGCGACCCCGACCGCCCCTACATCGCCCACGCCCTGCACGATGACCGCCACCCGGACCCGGTCACCGCCCGCAACGAACGCCGCAACGTCCTGCGCACCCCGACCAACAACAAACTGCGCCTGGACGACACCCGCGGGCAGGAGCACATCAAGCTCAGCACCGAACACAGCGGCAAGAGCCAGTTGAACCTGGGGCACCTGGTGGATGCCGAGCGGAACAAGCGTGGCGAAGGGTTTGAGTTGCGCACCGATGGCTGGGGGGCGATTCGCGGTGGCAAGGGGGTGTTTATCAGTGCGGATGAGCAGGTCAAGGCCAAGGGTGAGCAACTCGACATGACAGCCGCCATTGATCAGCTGGAAAGTGCACTTTCCTTGGCGCGGTCCCTGGCCGAGGCGGCCCGTAGCGCTCAAGCAACGCCGAGCGACATCGACAGCCTGCAACGCCTGAACCAGGCACTTAACGGCTTGAAGCAACCGGGCGTAATGCTGCACGCCCCAAGCGGGATCGGCATGATCAGCCCCGAAGCCGTATGCCTGGCCTCCGGCGCCGAAAGCATTGGCATCATCGCTGCCCACAACGCTGATATCAGTGCAGGGCACGACATTACCGCCACCGCGCAGGGCGGCATCAGCGTAGTGGCCAAGGAAGCTGGGATACAACTCAAGTCTGCCGGAGGAAAAATCGAGCTACATGCTCAAGGCAACGATCTTCACGCCTTGGCGAAGACTGATGTGAAGATCGAAAGTGTTCAAGGGCGCGTAGAAATCAGCGCACCGCAGGAGCTGGTGCTCAACTGCGGTGGCGCCTACATCCGCCTGAAAGACGGTGATATCGAGCTGGGTGCGCCGGGCAATATCTATTTGAAGGCCACCCATGTGGAAAAAACCAAAGGGGCCAGCCTGAACACACCCGCATCCCCTTTACCGGCCGGTTATGCCGCCGGCTATACGCTCAAAGACCACGTCCAGGCTGTGATGCCGTTTGCCCGCTATCGCGTTACGACCCAACAGGGGGATGTGTTCAATGGGGTAACGGACAGGGACGGGCGGACCATGAGTGTCAATACCTTGGTGCCAGGGGATTTGCGGGTTGAATTGCCTGAGGCAGTTTTTGACGAACAACTTCGCTTGATCGGTCCTAACGGTGATTTGGCAAGCAATCTCAGATATTCGGTCACCTTGGTGGATGGCAGCACCATGGAAGGCGTGACGGATGAACAGGGTTACACGGGGCGCCTCGTAACCGAAAAACCCATACAGGTCACTCAGCTGAAGCTCTTTCCTCCTGAAAAAATGGAATCTTTCTGCTGCGCGGCACTTAACGCTCAGACGTCACTGGACATTGATTTGAGGCCCTTGGACGTTTCTACCAACGACACGAATGTCGGTACTTCCACCCGAAACGTCCCGCTGCCTGAAGGCAAAAAACGAGCGCTGACTGCGGGCGAGATCGCCATGGCTAGAACTGTATTCAAAGATGCAATCAACTATACGAAAGTCAAAGTACATCACGGTGGGTGGTGGTTGTTTCTGGGGTTTCAGAATACCGCTGTTACACCCAATGGGGAGATGTACTACCCAGCAAGTACCGAGTACTACAGGGACGATTTCTCCAATACGATAGATGGGGAGTACAAGGCTTTGTTTATGCATGAGATGACTCATGTTTGGCAGCATCAACTTGGCTACCCTGTGAAACATAAAGGTATGTCAGTGAGCAGTCGCGGGGCAGAGGCGTACAAGTATATTTTGAGCGCCGGCGGGCTTTTTTCTGATTACAACATGGAGCAGCAAGGAGAGATTGTTTCCGACTATTACATGATTTGCATTATGGGGGACGCCCGTGGCGTGTGGAATAAGCGAAACTCTACACAAAGCCCTGGTCTTCTCGCCTCAACAGTAGCGGGGCTTCTGGCAGCACCTGCCAGCAAGGCTAATCTTCCAAATAAGGCGTAGAACATATGAAGTACATAATGTTTTATCTGTTTGGTGTTTCTCTGGCGCTTGGTACTTCGGCTAACGCGACATCATTTGGGCGCAAGGCTAATGCCGATATTGCTACGATTGACAACAAGCCGGCCATCTGTTTGCCAAACAATGACAGTTCAGTATTCAGGTTGGGATGGGTATCCCTATCCGAGGGGGGTGTCAGAAACCCCGCATCTTGGGGGATCGCACTAAGAGAGGGTGCTCAGCCGACAGTACTGCATCCCGGCGACTGCGTTGTTTTTGGTACGGTTCCAGATGGCTATGAGAGTGACGACCTAAAAGTAAAAGCTCGACCTTTGAAACTTGAGATCAATAGGGCCTATATCTTTCGATTGAGTGACGCTTACCGTCCAAGAGATACGTATGCGGTTATTTTTTCCATCGGTAGGGCTACGGATGGAACCCTGGAATATCTTCAGTACGATCGAACCATTGAGTATGGCGAGCTGGTTCCACCCCGCCACGCTAGTCAGGGCGCTAATGATAAATAGCCTTTGCCAATTTGCGGAGTGTCGATGACTCAGTGGTCTTCAATAAGATTTATCAGCATTCGCGCTCGCTGGAGGTATTGAAAATTGGCTCCGTTCATTTTTACAGGGATGACTTTATTTTTGTGAACAAATGAACGGCGTTGACTGGCTTGTTTGCGAATAGCGGCATGGTTTTATCTGCGTTGGGCGCAGACCCATTCGCTACGTAAGGACACATTAATTATTAAGGATCGATCGATATGAACGACACCCGGCACCGTACGGATACGCTGAATCCATTCAAAGTCATTACCGTGGGCAAACAGAAACAGCATTGGATTGAACTCCAGTTACTGGACGAACACGGTGAACCCTTGGCGAACATGCCCTTCCGTGCGCAGAACGAGGCCACGCGCACCGCTTATGTACCCGAATACGCCGGCATCAGCGATGCCGATGGGGTGATCCGTATCGAGGGTCTGCACCCGCTGGCCATCACCTTGTTGCTGGACGCCAACTCACTGGCCGGGCAGCTGCAAACCCGTCGTTTGCGCGCCGAACGGCCTGAGCCGCCCAGGCCTGTAATTGGCGACCGCACCCCGCTGCACAGTCCGCAGCGTTCGGGTTTTTCTCCAATCGAACGCCAGGCCATTGAAGCCGGACATGGCTACCATTATTTGCGTATCGGCCATTTGTGCGATCGGCTGCCCGATCTGTCCCCGCCATTGACCGACCCCAATCAACCGCCGGCCTTTCATTTCCCGGACCGGACGTTCAGTGGTTTTACGGTCGACGATGAACAACTGGACCGCCGCCATGTGCTGGAGGTTTGTCCGCTCCGGGCCTGGTCGCTGGTGCTGCATCACCAACCGGAGTACAGCCTTGCCAATGCCTACAACCTGGGGCTGATGAGCATCCTGTCGTACAGCAGATGGCCGGAGCAGGACCGAGGTTCCGTCAAGGAATTTTTCGACCAGCAATGCCTGGACCTTTCACGTACGCCGAGGATATGGGACGGGGGTCAGAATTGGCCTTGTCTGGTCAGTGATGTGCCTTTTGATGAGCGCTATACAACGGCCGAACCGTTGGACACCAGCAAAGCAGAGCCGCCGGAAGGAGATACACAATTGTTCTACGCCATCAGTGCGTCCCAGGTGTTGGTGGCCTGGCGCGGCACAGAGATGGCCTACCCCTTTACCGACCTGGCGACAGACGTGACCTTTCGACCGGTCCAGCCAGAAGTTGCGGCCAACTGCGAACCCAAGGTGCCCTGTGCGGATTTGACTTCGGAAGGGAGCGTGCATCTGGGCTTTCGCGATGCCTATGAAGTCGCAAGAAGGATTTATGCCTATGATTTGGGCAAGACGATTTATGTTGAAGCTCGTGATAAAGAATTGTTTATCTGCGGCCATAGTCTTGGTGGCGCCCTCGGGCTGATTCATGCCGCCTCACTGCAGACGCACAATCCTCTGCTGTATACCTACGGCATGCCGCGCACCTTCACCCTCAAGGCTGTGCAGGGCCTAGGCGAGTTACAACACTTCCGGCACGTCAACGACACCGACACCATCCCCAGCGCACCGCCCGAAGCGGCGCTGGATAATTACCTGTACGACTTGTATGGCCCGTTAGGCACGACCCTGGGATTTACCTGGTCATTGCTCCAGCTAACAGCCAGCGCGGTGTTCAAACATGGCGATCCTTTTTGTCACCACGGCGAAATCGCCATGTTCTTCAGAGCCGAACAACACGTGCAGGAACGTGGCTCGCAATACCCGGCCTATCGCAACAAGGATGGGCTCGGCGCGCCTTACTACACCACCATCGCTCGTCCCCTGCATGAAAAGGCCAAGTTCTACCTCGTACCCAGCCTGAGTCCTGAGGATGACCAACAGGCCAAGCAAGCGCAAGAAGGCCTGATCGGCACGCTGCGACCGGGTGATCGGGCCCGATATTTCCCACCCCAGGGCAACCCCAAGAAGGGCCGACTGAGTGGCCTCGGCAACCATTTCATGTCCGAGTATCAACCCTACCTGCACAACCATCTGCTGGAGTCGATCAACCCCGAGCGGGAGCCCTTGATGAAGGAGCAGCTTGAGCGACAACGCTTTGAGCAGCAGATGCACGAGCATTTCAGCCACATCCATGAACACGAGCGGGACCGTAACCGGGTCTTCCTGGGTTTGCAGGGTTTGCTGCCCCAGGCTTTGGGTACCACACGGGACGTCGAGGGCGGTATCGAGGCGCTACAACGCTTCGATGCCGTGGCCAACCCGAATACCTACTTTACGAAAACCTGGAGCTGAGTCCGTCGACACGACCAAGGAGTGGATCATGATCAAAAAAATACCCATCGCCATAGTGACAATGCTCATCAGCCTCAGCGGTTGCGCCAAGGACTACAGCCTGGCACCACCGGCGGACAGCGAAAAAGTGACGGTAACGGTAAAACTGCCCAAGGAGCTGAAAACCGAAACCATGTGGGTGATGTATCGCTCGGCCACTTGTAAGCGCATCAGCTATGGCGCTAGTGGCCAACGTACCGAACGGGATGGCCATAACTCCGTTTATAAAGAATTCGAACGCCAGGGGCGGAGTGATATTTATCAAGTCGAGCTACCCAAAGATGGGGGCGGCGCATGCCAATGGCATCTGGCCAATGTCACCTTCGGTGTTGCTTATGCCGATCCCGCTCGCTTTGGTGAAAACATAATTCCTGGAGGAGGCGGTGGAGTTGTGGTGATCTTCGATCACAACAACTCTCCACGAGGAGGAGCTGACTTCAAAGTAGATGGAGACTTAACGATACAAAAAGATTATTACCCCTGGGTCGATGAAGAGTTCTTGGGACCATACAGAAAGACTGTCAGTTTGACTGGCGAAGGCAAAATTTATCTCAGCTATCAAGCGTTGCAAGCACGGCGAGTACACTTCGAACCTGTCCTGCATCTCGATTTTGTTGTTTATTCAGCTGGACCTAAAATTAAGAGGAAGGGTAATCACACCATTTTCACTTATCCCGGCGGTAGTGTAGTCGCTGATGGTAGAGCCAAGCCTGACTTTATAAAACTCCAAGCCATTCGCCTGGCTGCGGAGAACAATAAATGAAATCCATTCTCCCGGTTATATTTATCACTTCGTTCGCGAGCCTCAATGGCTGCGCCAAGGACTACAGCCTGGCGCCACCGGCGGACAGCGAAAAAGTGACGGTAACGGTGAAAGTGCCTAAGGATCTGACAACGAGACCCATGCAGGTCATTTACCGTTCCACCATCTGTACGTTCACCGACCACACGGCAATGGGTAAGCCTTATCAACGTGACGATTATCAGCGAGCTGATATATGGCCTGTGCGTCAAGGACAGAGTGACCTCTATCGAGCCGAGCTGCCTGTGGATGGTGGCGGCGCGTGCCAATGGCGCTTGAGCAACGTCACCTTCGGCGTCGTTTATGCCGACCCGACTCGTTTTGGCGAGAGCGTGGTTGTTGGTGGCGGCGGCGGCATTGTGGTCATCTTCGATCACAACAACTCTCCACGGGGAGGAGCAGACTTCAAGATCGATGGTGACTTAATGATCAAGAAGGATTACTACCCATGGTTAAAGGAAAACTTCCTAGACGGATATGTAAAGCGCATCAGTTTGGCAGGCGAAGCTAGTCTCTACCTCAAGTATCAAGCCCTACAGGCCAGGCAAGTATTTTTCGAACCCGTACTGCATTCCAATTACCTGGTCACCTCTGAAGGAACAAAAGTACATAAAGTCGGAAGCTTCATTAAATTCACCTACCCCGACGGCACCGTGGTGGCCGATGGTTCACATAATCCCGACCTGCGCAAGCTACAAGCCATTCGCCTGGCCGCGGAGAACAAAAAATGAGATCAGTTCTCCCGGTTATATTTATCACTTCGTTCGCGAGCCTCAGCGGATGCGCCAAGGACTACAGCCTGGCGCCACCTGCGGACAGCGAAAAAGTAACAGTGACAGTGAAAGTGCCTAAGGATCTGACAGCGAGGCCCATGCAGGTCATTTACCGTTCCACCATCTGTACATTCATCGACCACACGGCAATGGATAAGCCTTATCAACGTGACGATTATCAGCGAACTGATATATGGCCTGTACGTCAAGGACAGAGTGACCTCTATCGAGCCGAGCTGCCTCTGGACGGTGGCGGCACGTGTCAATGGCGCTTGAGCAATGTGACCTTTGGCGTGGCTTACGCCGATCCGGCTCGTTTTGGTGAGAGCGTGAATTTTGGCGGCGGCGGCGTGGTGGTAATTTTCGACCACAACAACTCCCCACGCGGGGGAGCCGATTTCAAAGTGGAAGGAGACTTAACAATAAAAAAAGATTATTACCCGTGGGTAAGTGAGGCATTTCTCGGGGGGTATAAGAAACACGTAAGTCTGGCCGGCGAAGGCAATCTCTACCTTAAGTATCAAGCGCTACAGGCCCGGCAAGTATTTTTCGAACCCATACTGCATTCCAATTACCTGGTCACCTCCGAAGGAACGAAAATACATAAAGTTGGAAGCTTCATTAAATTTACCTACCCCGACGGCACCGTGGTGGCCGATGGTTCACATAATCCGGACCTGCGCAAGCTACAAGCCATTCGCCTGGCAGCGGAGAACAAAGAATGAAGCGACTTGTTCCCGTTCTGCGTGAAGCAAGCTCAATCAGTTATTAACTAACCTTAGGGATGCTCCGATCAACTTGTCGCACGGCGGCGGCAAGTCGAAATTTCCTCGGGACGCACCGCTATTTGCCAAAAAACGACCGATGCTTCGTGTATTGAGGGCTATTTCGTCTGGTCTTCCGTGTTAAGCACGCAACTCGCCCATACCCATCAGCTGTTTTCGAGCCATCCACAGGTTTGACAGGGCGAACAGCGTGGTCAACTGAGCTGTGTTTTTCATCAGTCCACGAAAGCGCACTTTAACGTAACCAAACTGCCGCTTGATCACCCGAAACGGATGCTCAACCTTGGCCCGTGTCTGAGCTTTGCAGTACTCGATCTTGCGTTTGGCTTTGTACAGCAGGCTGCGTTTATTCAACTTGGAATAGGTGCTGCGGCGCGCGGCGATTTGCCAGATCACTTCACGATTTTCATGCTCTTCACGCTTCTCGACACCGGTGTATCCAGCGTCCGCATACACCGCGTTTTCTTCGCCGTGCAGTAGCTCGGCGACCTGTGTGACATCGGCCACATTGGCGGCGGTGCCATGGACGTGATGAACCAATCCCGACTCTGCATCGGCGCCAATATGGGCCTTCATCCCGAAGAAATACTGATTACCTTTCTTGGCCTGATGCATCTCGGGATCGCGCTTGCCTTCCTCGTTCTTGGTGGAACTGGGGGCATGAATAATGGTGGCATCGACGATAGTGCCTTGACGCAGCGACAGGCCTTTTTCTTGTAAATAACCGTTGATGACCGCGAGGATCGCAGGTGCGAGTTGATGCTTCTCCAGCAAGTGCCGGAAGTTCATGATCGTAGTGTCTTCCGGGATCGGCGCGCTCAACGTCAGGCGTGCGAATTGGCGAATGGGCGTGATTTCGTAGAGCGCTTCTTCCATGGCCGGATCGCTCAGGGAGAACCAGTTCTGCAACAGATGGATGCGCAGCATGGTTTCCAGCGGATACGGTTTACGGCCACCGCCGGCCTTGGGGTAGAACGGCTCGATCAGTCCCAGCAGGCCTGTCCAGGGCACGACCTGATCCATCTCAGCGAGGAAGCGTTCGCGGCGTGTCTGCTTACGTTTTCCGGCGTATTCGAAATCGGAAAAGCTCATCTGGCTCATGGGCAGCTCGGATCAGGTTGTCAGGCGTATTTCAGCACAGTTGAAGACTTGTTCGGAGATTCCTTAGGAACAGGAGTTCTGAATATGTCACAAGGATTTGTTTTGCTGGGTGATAAAACCACTCACAACGGAGAAGTCATCTCAGCTTCTTCCACGATGATTATCAAAGGCAAACCCGTAGCGCTGGTCGGCGATAAGGTCCTCTGTCCGATACCGGGGCATGGGATCAATTCCATCGTCGAAGGCTGCGGGGAATGGTCCGAGAATGGTCGCGAAATGGTGGTCAACGGTTGCCGCAGTGAGTGCGGTTGCCAGTTGATTTCCAGCGCACCCGATTGCGCGGTGGGCTGAGCCATGGGTTGGGATCGTCAGGCATCCGAAGTGGTGAAGGCCCCGGCACCTATCGTGCTGGGTCGCTGGGTATTTGGGGCAGGCGCGGCGGTGTTGGCGTCTGTTTTGCTGTTCCTGCTACATGCCGCCGAACATCTGCCGGTAATGCAGACATTGAACATCTGGGCATTTTCCGGCTCGCCGTTGCTGGCTTGGGCATTGGCGTTCGGTGCCCGCGCCTATGCCTATGGTGGGGCGCTGAGTCATCACCAGTTCCTGCAAGCGGAGGCGCAGGATGCGCAACACGCCTGGCAGGACTGGGCGCATCGTTATATGGCTGTGCAGGCCAGTTGTGTGCTGTTGCCAGATCGCGTCTCTGCCAGCGTCGTCGTTCAAGATGGACTTAACGTGCCGCCTCGAACTGGACAGGCACGGCGCATTGCCGAGGTTCAGCAGCAGCCACAACGGGCGCACTCCGGACTGTCATTGCTGTTGTCGGCGCTGGAGCCGGCCGCGCGAGTTTTGCCGGTAAGACAGCCGCTGCGGGTCACTCTGCTGAACGATATCGAGCCCGGACAATACGCCGCGTTGCGCGAGGCATGGCATCAAATCTGGGTCACCGACATGGGATTGCCGCCGCCGGAGTCGGTCACCGTATCGGCTGAATTGTCATACCAGTGGATCGACGAAACGCTGAGGACAGGCAGTACCGCCGCTGAGTTGATCCTGGTGCTGCAACTACAGGGCGGGTCGGTGTACTCGGATGGCTTGGCTGCCTTGCTGTTGTGCCCGGACAGGTTGGCGCTTGCGTGGAAGTTACCGGTAGTCGGCGGCTTGTTGCGTCCCATGCCGCTGGATATCAACCGCTTGCCCGAGGAATTACCGATATTCCTGCAATCCCAAACCAACGCTCTTCAAGCGACCGGCCTGTTGGCTGATGCCGCTGACCTGCAACCGTTGATAGGCCAACTCTTCGCCGCCGGCGGTGCTCTGGGCGCTTCGCTCGAAATAGGGCAGCAGTGGGTTCAGGAGCGCCTGTCTGGGGCGACAGGGCCGTTCAGTCATTGGCTGACGGCAGCGCTGGGTGTGGAGATGTCCAGGCACCAACAATGTCCTTTGTTGCTCTTGGCGGAAGATGAATCAGGGCATTGGATCAGCACCGTGACGACCGGAGAGATCGCATGAGAACCTTCAGTAATTTATGGCGCCGCGCGGGTGCAGCGGTGTGGCTCATCACGCTGACTGCGCTTTCGGGATGGGCTATCTGGGTTTACGGCGAACGGGTTGGCTTAGTGGACGATGCCCAGAAGCTGTTGGCATTGTTATTGATCATGACCATGGCTGTGCTGGGGTATCTGGCACCTCTTTTATTGATCTATCTCAAGCGGCAGTTCCACCGTGAGCACGAATTGGCGAATAGAGCGCGCCCTCACGAAGATGCGCATTTGGCGCTGCCCCCTCAATCAGGTTCTGAATACTCCGAACTGCGTAATTACCTCCACCACCTATACGGCCCCCTCTGGCGCCACAAGGTCCGTCTCCTGCTCATCGTCGGCGAACCCACCGAGATCACCGCCATCGCCCCGCAGCTGGCGGATAAGAAGTGGCTCGAAGGCCAGCGCACCGTGCTGTTGTGGGGCGGCAGCCTCCAAGAGAGCCTGGAAAATCCTGTGCTCGACCCATGGCTCAACCTACGCCGTTGGCGCCCACTGGACGGCGTCGTCTGGGCACTGACCCCGGAGCAAGTCTGCGATGCAGTGGCGCTGGCCAAGGGCATGCGCCATTTGCAGGGGTTGGCGCGGCGGATGCGCCGGCAGTTGCCGTTGCACTTGTGGCAGGTGTGCGAAAGCACCTGGTCCCAGGAGGGTCGCGAGCGTCAGCCGGTGGGTTGTCTGCTGCCTGCCAAGGTCACGTCGGCAGCGCTGGTGGATTGCCTGGAGGAACTGGTCGAGCCTTTGCGTCACCAAGGCATCGTGCAGATGAAGCTCAATAAGCAGATGCACCACGATTTCCTGCTGCGCTTGTCCCGGGATTTGCAGGCCGATGGCATCGCCCGCTGGCGTCAGGCGCTGGCGCCGTCGTTGAGTGGATTCAATCCGGGGGTGAGGCTGCGGGGGCTGTGGTTCAGCCAGCCGCTGCGCGGGACTGAAAATGCTGAAGGCGAGCATTTCTGGTGGCCGGATCCGGTGTGGCATGGCGTTCAGCGTGACAAGGCTGTCGGCGCGCGGCTGGGCTGGGGCGCGCCGCGAGTCGCCTACGGGCTGTTGCTGGGGTTGGCGCTGGTGGGGGGCGCGGGGATGGTGACGTCGTTCGTCAGCAACCGGGCGCAGATCGTCCAGGTGCAGGCCGTGTCGACGGCGTTGCAGCAGGCATCGACCCCGGAGGCACAATTGCTGGCGCTCAACGAACTGGTCCACGTGCTGGCGCGCCTGGATCACCGCCTCGCATACGGGGCACCGTGGTATCAGCGCTTTGGCTTGAACCGCAACCAACAGTTGCTCGAAACGCTCTGGCCGCGTTATGTCGAGGCCAATAACCGCCTGGTGCGCGACCCGGCGGCGGCGCGCTTGCGCGAGCAGCTGGAGGCGTTGGTCAAGCTGGCACCGGGCAGTCCCCAGCGGGTCGAGCGCTCGGCGGTTGCCTATGATCAGCTCAAGGCGTACCTGATGATGGCGCATCCGGAAAAAGCCGAGGCGCAGCTTCTGGTCAAGACGCTTGCCCAGGCTGATCCCACCCGAGAGGGCGAGTCAGCCGGGCTCTGGCGAACGCTGGCGGCGAACTTCTGGCAGTTCTACGCCGAGCAACTGGCCGCGCACCCCGACTGGCGCATCGAGGCCGACCCTCGGTTGGTGGCGCAGGTGCGCCAGGCCTTGCTCGACCAGTTGGGCCAGCGCAACGCCGAGGCCAGCCTGTATCAACAGGTGCTGGACGACGCGGCCCAGCATTACCCGGCCCTGGGCCTGGTGCAAATGGTCGGCGACACCGAGGCTGCCGGGCTGTTTTCCAGCAAGGCCCGCGTGCCGGGGGTGTTCACACGCCAGGCCTGGGAGGGCCAGGTGCGCCAGGCCATCGACGAGATCGCCCAGGCGCGGCGCGAGGAAATCGATTGGGTGCTCAGCGACAGGCCCGGCGAGGTCGATGCCCGGTTGACGCCGCACGAACTCAAGACGCGCCTGACCGAGCGTTATTTCCAGGACTACGCCAGCGCCTGGCTGGTGTTCCTCAACAGCCTGCGCGCCCGTGAACCGAAAAGCCTGGACGCGGTGATCGACCAATTGACGCTGATGAGCGACGTGCGTCAATCGCCGCTGATCGCGCTGCTCAACACCCTGGCCTATCAAGGCCAGGCGGGCACTCGCGCACCGGCCCTGAGCGACTCGCTGATGAAGTCCGCGCACAAGCTGATCGGACCGCAGACGGCGCCGCTGATCGACCCACGGGTGGATTTGCCAGGTGGACCGCTGGACGCCACCTTCGGACCGCTGCTGACCCTGGTCAAGGGCGGCACTGACAGTTTGAGCCTGCAGGCCTACCTCACCCAAGTGACCCGGGTGCGCCTGAAACTGCAACAAATCAGCACCGCCAGCGACCCCATGGAAATGACCCAGGCATTGGCGCAGACCGTGTTCCAGGGCCGTGGCATCGACCTGACCGACACCCAGTCCTATGGCCGGTTGATGGCGGCCAGCCTGGGCGCGCAATGGGCCGGCGTTGGCGAAACGCTGTTCGTGCAGCCGCTGGAACAAGCCTGGCAGCGGGTGCTGCAACCGTCGGCGGCGGGCCTTAACAGCCAGTGGCAGCGCTCGATCGTCGGGCATTGGAACGCGGCCTTCGCCGGGCGTTATCCGTTTGCCGCGACCGCCAGCGATGCTTCGTTGCCGATGCTGGGGCAGATGATCCGCGCCGACACCGGGCGCATCGAGCGCTTCCTGCACAGCCAGTTGAGCGGCGTACTGCGCAAGGAGGGCAACCGCTGGGTGGCCGATCCACGCCATGGCCGTGGCTTGCGGATCAATCCGCAGTTCCTCGCGGCGGTCAATCAACTGAGCGACCTGGCCGACGTGCTCTACACCGACGGCGGCCTGGGCTTGAGCTTCGAGCTGAGCGGCAAAGGCGTGCGCGATGTGGTGCAGACCACGTTCATCCTCAACGGCGAAAAACACGAGTACTTCAACCAGAAGGAACGCTGGCAGCGCTTCGGCTGGCCGGGACGCAGCGATTATCCCGGGGTCAGCCTGACCTGGACCAGCGTCCACACCGGCGAGCGGCTGTTCGCCGACTACGCCGGCACCTGGGGGCTGATCCGCTTGCTGGAACAGGCCAGGTTCACGCCACTGGACGACGGCGACAGCCGCTATCGCATGGTGCTCAAGGCCCCCGATGGCCTGGGCCTGACCTGGCACCTGCGCACCGAGCTGGATGCCGGGCCGATGACGTTGCTCAAGTTGCGCGGGTTCAAGTTGCCGGGGCGGATATTCCTGGAGGGGCGCGGGGCGGCGGAGGGATAGGTGCGCTGGACGATGCCTGTATCATCCGCAGGATAACTAACACCGTGGATGTGCGGGGCTATGCTTGAACACGATCATCTGCTCATGAAGGAGACCCAGCGTTGAGCGTCGATATTGATTGCATAGTCGTCGGCGCAGGCGTCGTCGGCCTCGCCGTGGCGCGAGAAATGGCGCGCGCCGGGCATGAAGTGCTGGTGATCGAAGCAGGTGATGCCATCGGCATGGGCATCAGTTCGCGCAATTCCGAGGTGATCCATGCCGGGCTGTATTACCCGCCGGGCAGTCTCAAGGCGCAGTTGTGCGTCGAAGGTCGGCGACGGCTGTATGAGTACTGCGACAGCCACGGCGTCGAGACCCGCCGGCTCGGTAAATTGATCGTGGCCAAGGACCAGGCTCAGTTGGACGGGCTTGAAACGCTGCTGGCGCGCGGCCTGCTCAACGGCGTGGACGACCTGCGCTTTCTCGATCAAAAGCAGGCACAGGCGCTGGAGCCGGCGCTGTCCTGTGTCGGCGCGTTGTATTCGCCCTCCACCGGTATCGTCGATGCCCATGCCTTGATGTTGGCGTTGCAGGGCGATGCCGAGGCAGCCGGTGCCAACGTGGTGTTTCGCACGCCCCTGCTGGAGGCTCGTGTGGTCGATGAGGGCTTCAGACTGGCATTGGGCGGCACGGCGCAGATGACATTGTCCTGCCGCCGGCTGATCAACGCCGCCGGCCTCCAGGCCCCTGCCCTCGCCCGCCGGATCGAAGGCCTGGACAGGCAATGGGTTCCCGATGATTACCTGTGCAAGGGCAACTATTTCCAACTGGCCGGACGGGCGCCGTTCCGCCATCTGGTCTATCCCGCGCCGGAAGCCGCCGGCCTGGGCATTCACATGACGCTCGACTTGGCAGGCCAGGCGCGTTTCGGTCCTGACACCGAATGGGTCGAAGTGGAGGATTACCGCGTGGATCCGGCCCGGGCGGAAGCGTTTTACCAGGCCATTCGAAATTACTGGCCGGGCCTGCCGGACCAGAGCCTGCAACCAGCCTACAGCGGCATCCGCCCGAAAATTTCCGCACCGGGCGAACCCGCTCGGGACTTTCTCATCAGCAGTGAAGCCGAGCATCAGGTGCCGGGGCTGATCAACCTGTTCGGCATCGAGTCCCCCGGACTGACGTCCTGCCTGGCACTGGCGGGACGGGTCAGGCAACTGTTCGGCAACACCTGACGCCCTTGGCAACGCAAAGTGCAAGGCGTTTTAACCACGGCTCATGCAGCCTGCACGATGACAAAACTCGGCTCAGACATAACCAACTGTTTTTAAAGGAAATTAAAAAGCAACTCGGCTGGCACGACGGATGCACCTCTCATGTTACGTGGCGTCGGCGCTCGAAGCCGGCCCGCAATCCGTGAATGACCGAGGAGCACCACATGAACGCCATCGACCTGTTGAAAGCCGACCATGAACGCGTCAAAGCCATTCTCACTCAGTTGAGTGAGTCAACTGATCGCGCGATCAAGAAACGCACCGAACTGCTGGCGAAGCTGGAAATGGAAGTGTCCATCCACACCCGCCTGGAGGAAGAAATCCTCTACCCGGCCTTCAAGCAGGAAGGCGGCAAGGAAGAAGCCGAGATGTATTACGAAGCCAAGGAAGAGCACCGCACCGTCGATTCGCTGGTGCTGCCTGACCTGAAAACCACCGACCCATCGCAGCCTGAATTTGCAGGCCGGGTCAAAGTGGTGAAAGAACTGCTGGAGCACCACATCGAGGAAGAAGAAAAGGAAATGTTCCCCCAAGCCAAGAAAGTGCTGGGCAAGGCCAAGCTGGATGCCCTGGGTGAGCAGATGGAAATCATGAAGGCGCAGTACAAGAAGGAATTGAGCAGCGCCAACCTCGCCGCTTGATCACGAGGCTGCGAACGCTTCGACCGCTGACCGGGTTGAAGCGTTCCGGCCTTCATAACATCTGCTCGCGTAGAAACTCAACCAAGGCCTGCACCGGGCGCGAAGCCTGGCGATGTTGTGGATAGACCGCCGACAGTGTCAACGGCTCCGTTTCAAACCCATCCAGCACCCTGACCAACCGGCCATCCTTCAACGCGTCACCGAGGATGAAGGTTGGCAGATAGGTGACGCCCATCCCGGCAATCGCCGCATCCCTGAGCAAATCGCCGTTATTGGCCCGCATCCGCCCCGCCACTTCCAGGACCAACGGCTTGCCATTCCCCTCGAAGCGCCATTGCACCTGACGGTTGTGTCCATAAGGCAGGCAGTCGTGATTGCGCAGATCGTCAGGTCTCGCCGGTACACCTTTCTCGGCCAGGTAGGCCGGGCTGGCGCAGTACACCCGCTCGATGGTTGCGATGCGCCGGGCGATCAGGGTTGAATCTTCCAACACGCCGATCCTCAGCGCCAAATCGTAGCCTTCACCCAGCAGGTCCACCGAGCGATCGCTCAGGTCCACCTCGACGCTGACGTCCCGATAGCGCTGCAAGAACAGCGGCAGCAGGCAGCCCAGGTGCGCCACGGCGAACGACAACGGTGCGCTGAGCCGAATGGTCCCGCGCGGCTCGCTGGTCTGGCCACTGATGCCCTGCTCCACTTGCTCGACTTCACTGAGCAAGCGCAACGCGGCCTCGTAATAACGCTGGCCCAGCGGCGTAACGTCCAGGCGGCGCGTGGAGCGGTTGAGCAATCGCACGCCCAGGCGCTGCTCCAGTTCCATGAGCTTGCGGCTGACGAACTGCTTGGACAGCCCGAGCTTGTCCGCCGCCGCCGTGAAGCTGCCCGACTCCATGACCTGGGCAAAGATGCGCATTTCTTCGAAGGGGTTCATTGTCATTCCATCGGTGGACAATCTGCCGGTTCAGCTGGGCATTGTGATCTGGGCGAGTCAGGTTGCATAGCAGTGGTCCAGCTTGTGATGCTTTAAGGCCGAACACAAAAACGCCCGCACAAAGCGGGCGTCGTCGAGCATGGACCGCTTACTTGGCCGTCAGCGCCGAGTAGCTGTTCATCAGGTTGCGGTAGTTCGGGATGCGCTGGGACAGCAGGTTGCCCAGGCCCTCGATGTCGTTGCGCCAGTCGCGGTGCAGCTCACAGGCCACCGAGAACCAGTTCATCATTTGCGCGCCGGCAGCGGTCATGCGTACCCAGGCGGCCTGTTGCACGGTTTCGTTGAAGGTACCCGAAGCGTCGGTGACCACGAACACGTCAAAACCTTCGGCCAGCGCCGACAGGGTCGGGAACGCCACGCAGACATCAGTCACCACACCCGCGATGATCAGTTGCTTGCGACCGGTGGCCTTGATCGCCTTGACGAAATCTTCGTTGTCCCAGGCGTTGATTTGACCTGGACGCGGGATATACGGCGCGTCCGGAAACATTTCCTTGAGTTCCGGCACGAGTGGGCCATTGGGGCCACTTTCGAAACTGGTGGTCAGGATGGTTGGCAATTCGAAGAATTTGGCGAGGTCAGCCAAGGCCAATACGTTGTTCTTGAACTCGTTGGGCGAGAAATCCTGGACCAGGGAGATCAAGCCAGTCTGGTGATCGACCAGCAGGACCACCGCGTCGTCTTTGTTCAGGCGGTTGTAGGCGGGAACGTTGCTCATGGGATGACTCCTTTGGGATGGATGTTACGAAACCAATGAGGGAGCGGACTCCCACATTGGGTAGGTGTTGTGCTCAGTTAAAAGGCAAAGCAGGAACAGCCAAACGCGCCCCAGAAACCCTGGAAGTCGCTGACCGGGACGTTCGACAGTCGCGCCCGTTCATGGCTATGGGAATGCACCTTGCACGGCCCGCTGCACTGGTGGACCTGGGCCTGTAACGGCGAGCTCGGGCGCCAGTGTCCAGGCACCTTGACCACGGGCGACCAGTCCGGCAGCACCGGGACGCTGGCCGGGCCGAGTTTTTCGAAGTCGCCGGCGGCGTACACCACCTTGCCGTCGACCACGGTCAGCACCGACTCGATCCACTTGATGGCTTCTTCCTCAACGCTGAAGAAGTCCGCGCTAAGGGCGGCCAGGTCCGCCAGTTGGCCGACCTTGATCTGGCCCTTCTTGCCCTGCTCCGACGAGAACCAGGCACTGCCATGGGTGAACAGCTCCAGGGCGGTCAGACGCGGCAGGCCTTCCTCGTGCAGCGACAAGCCGCCGACCGTGCGGCCGCTGACCATCCAGTACAGCGAGGTCCACGGGTTGTAACTGGAGACGCGAGTAGCGTCGGTGCCGGCGCCCACCGGCACGCCTTCGGCGAGCATGCGCTTGATCGGCGGCGTGGCTTCGGCAGCCTTGGCGCCGTAGCGGTCGACGAAGTACTCGCCCTGGAAGGCCATGCGGTCCTGGATCGCAATACCGCCGCCCAGTGCTCGTACGCGTTCGATGTTCTTCGGCGTGATGGTCTCGGCGTGGTCAAAGAACCACGGCAGGCCGTTGAACGGGATGTCACGGTTGACCTTCTCGAACACGTCGAGCATGCGGCTGATGGATTCGTCGTAGGTGGCGTGCAGGCGAAACGGCCAGCGCTGCTCCACCAGGTGACGCACCACCGGTTCCAGATCCTGCTCCATGCCAGGCGGCAGGTCCGGGCGCGGTTCGAGGAAGTCTTCGAAGTCCGCTGCGGAGAACACCAGCATTTCTCCGGCGCCGTTGTGTCGCAGGAAATCGTCGCCCTGGTGCAACTTGACGCTGCCGGTCCAGTTCTTGAAGTCGGTGAGTTCTTCCTTGGGCTTCTGGGTGAACAGGTTGTAGGCGATGCGCACCGTCAACTGCTGCTCGCGGGCCAACTGCTCGATGACCTCGTAGTCATCCGGGTAGTTCTGGTAGCCACCGCCAGCGTCGATGGCGCTGGTCAGGCCCAGGCGATTGAGCTCGCGCATGAACTGACGGGTGGAGTTGACCTGGTACTCCAGCGGCAACTTCGGCCCTTTCGCCAGCGTCGAGTAAAGGATCATCGCGTTGGGACGCGCCACCAGCATGCCGGTGGGTTCGCCTTTGCTGTCACGCACGATCTCGCCGCCCGGCGGGTTCGGGGTGTCGCGGGTGTAGCCGGCCACGCGCAGGGCGGCGCGGTTGAGCAAGGCGCGGTCGTACAGATGCAACACGAATACTGGGGTGTCGGGCGCGGCCTGGTTGAGTTCTTCCAGGGTCGGCATGCGTTTTTCGGCGAACTGGAATTCGTTCCAGCCACCCACTACGCGAACCCATTGCGGCGTCGGCGTGCGGTCGGCCTGGTCCTTGAGCATGCGCAAGGCATCGGCCAACGACGGCACGCCTTCCCAGCGCAGCTCCAGGTTGTAGTTCAAACCGCCACGGATCAGGTGCAGGTGCGAGTCGTTGAGGCCGGGAATGACGGTGCAGCCCTTGAGGTCGATGACCTGGGTGCCGCTGCCGCGCAAGGCCATGGCCTCGGCGTCGGTGCCCACGGCGACGAAGCGGCCCTGGCTGATAGCAACCGCGCTGGCGCGAGGTTTCTCGCGGTCGACGGTGTGGAATTGGCCATTGAACAGAATCAGATCGGCGTTCATCGGGTTTCCTTGTGAATGGGAAGAAGCAAGGGACAGGCGCGGCCAGAAAGCCGCGGCGGCGCTAAGCAAAGATCCGGCGGCGAGCAATTGGCGGCGCAGCGGATCGGTTGGATCGTCGTTATTGGCCATGGCCGGGCTCCAGGTGTTCGTGGGCCTTGGACGCTTCCAACCATGGCGCGAACAGGCGGGTCGCCAGCGGCATGCACACGTACACCACCGAAAGCACGATGGTCACGGTGATCAGGAACGTGGCGACCACGTAGTTGGACAGGAACGCGTTGAGTTGCAGCAGCGGGCCCCAGAGCAACGGCACCAGCAAGGTATGCGGCAGGATGACCAGCAGCGTCACCACCGATTGCTTCCAGCGCGGCGGTGGCGTGGCGGCATCGGCCAGCGGCGCGAACCAGAATTCCTTATGGGAACCGACCTCGATCTGATCGCCGTCGGCCAGGAGTGGCGCTGCCTCGGCCACCAACTCACGACGCTCGGGGGAATCCAGCCAGCGTTGCATGGCCTCGGTGGAGCGAAAACGCAGCACGCAGGTAAACAATGACAATCCGTCCTGCTTGCCCCGCACGACGTCGACGCCCAGATGTCCCGGCCACTGGCCGGCCACGGTGACGATGCGCCGCAACCAGGCCTCATAGGCATCGTTCTGCCCGGCTTTGATCCGGTGCTTGACCACCAAGGTGACGATTTCATCGAAACCGGGTACCGCCGGGCTCGCGGTGGATCCGAGGGTTTGGGACTCAGGCATGACGCAGCACTCCAGCAAAGCGCGCGTTCATCGCCAGGCGTCCGGGGCCGGCGATGAACACGCTGGTAAATACGATCAACAGCAACCAGCCGAACTGGCCTTCTTCCAGGCTCCACTGCGGATGCACGATCAGCAGCGCGACGGCGAGCAGGAACAGGATGGGCAAGCACGCCAGGCGCACCAGCACGCCGGCCATGATCAGCAGCGGACACACCACCTCGGCGAAAATCGCCAGGACCAGCGTGGGCGCCGCGCCGAGGTGGAACGGGTCTTCGATGCGGCTCAGCTCGGCGCTGTAGTTCAACAACTTGGGCAAGCCATGCACCCAGAGCAGGAACAACGCGCCGCTCAGACGCAGGAACAGCAGGCCAAGGTCCTGCAGACGGCTTTCATCAGTGGTATTCATCGGTGAGCTCCGGCCGGGTCCGTCGAAGCGGCCGCCGGCAGCGGTTGGGACATGTGGGTGGCAATGCGCGAGCGCAGCCAGCGCTCGGCAGGGTCGTTGTCATGCACGCCGCTCCAGACCATCGACAGTTCGGCGGCATTGATCTCGAACGGCGGGTCCTCGGCGCGCAACGCGCAGCCTTCCACCAGCGCACAGGCGGCGTAGTCGGGTACGGTGGCGATCAGCTCGGTGCCGGCCAGCAGGGCGCGCAGGCCGCTGAATTGCGGCACCGCCAGCACGACCTTGCGCGCCCGGCCGATGCGGGCCAGGTCCAGGTCGATGTTGCCGCTCAGGTCGCCCGAGAACGAGACCATGGCGTGGGGCCGCGAGCAGTATTCATCCAGGGTCAGTGGCCCCGGGCGTTTGTCGCCGCGCAAGACTTTGCAGGGAATGTCCCGCAATTTCTTGCGCTTGGCATTGGCCGGAAGGTCGGTGGTGTAGCTGACGCCGACGCTGATTTCGCCACTGGCAAGCAGCGACGACATCAACAGGAAATTGGCCCGGCGTACCACGACGATGATGCCGGGTGCTTCTTCACGCAATTGACTCAGCAATGGCGGGAACAGGCCGAACTCGGCATCGTCGGACAGGCCGATACGGAACACATCACAACTGGTGGACGGGTCGAACGCCTTGGCCCGGCTGACTGCGCCGGAGATGGTGTCCATGGCCGGCTGCAGTTCCTGCAGGATCGCCAGGGCCCGAGGCGTCGGTTCCATGCCCCGGCCGTGGCGGATCAGCAGTGGATCATCGAACAGATCCCGCAGCCGCCCGAGCGCCGCGCTCACCGCCGGCTGGCCCATGAACAGCTTTTCAGCGACGCGGGTCAGGTTCTTCTCGAACATCAGCGCCTCGAAGATCACCAGCAGGTTCATGTCGAGACGGCGTAGATCGTTGCGGTTCATGGGTGTTGTTCCTGTTCAATACCGATCTTGTGGGAGCGAGCTTGCTCGCTCCCACAGGTTTTCGCCCTGATCAGCCTCGGATGAACGCCAGCAGGTCAGCGTTGAGTTGATCCTTGTGGGTGTCGGTCAGGCCATGGGGCGCGCCTGGGTAGATCAGCAGCTGTGAGTTCTTGAGCAGTTTGGCGGCCGCGATGCCGGCGGTTTCGATCGGCACCACCTGGTCGTCATCGCCATGGACCACCAGGGTCGGCACGTCGATGTTGCGCAGGTCTTCGGAAAGGTCGGTTTCCGAGAACGCCTTGATGCAGTCGTAGGTGTTCTTGTGGCCGGCGAGCATGCCTTGCATCCAGAACCAGTCGATCATGCCTTGGGAGACTTTGGCGCCCGGACGGTTGGCGCCGAAAAAGGCGCTGGCCACATCCTTGTATAGCTGAGAACGGTCGGCCAGGGAGGCCTGGCGGAAGCCGTCGAAGACTTCGACGGGCAAGCCGCCGGGGTTGGCCGCAGTCCTGAGCATCAGCGGCGTGACCGCCGAGATCAGGCCGAGCTTCGCGACGCGGGCGGCGCCATGCCGACCGATGTAGCGCGCCACTTCGCCGCCGCCGGTGGAGAAACCGAGCAACACCGCGTCCTTCAGGTCCAGGCGCTCGATCAGCTCCGCCAGGTCGTCGGCGTAGGTATCCATGTCATTGCCATCCCACGGCTGGCTGGAACGCCCATGGCCGCGACGGTCGTGGGCGATCACCCGGTAGCCGTTGGAAGCGAGGAACATCATCTGCGCCTCCCAACTGTCGGAGTTCAATGGCCAGCCGTGGCTGAAGACAATCGGTTGGCCAGTGCCCCAATCCTTGTAGTAGATCTCTGTGCCGTCGCGGGTGATGAACGTGCTCATGACATGATTCCTTGAGGTGGGTGGATCGCTTTATGGTCCGGTCAGGGGCGGTTTATGCGTGAGTTAAACGTTGTTAATTTTTTCGGGACTGACATGCTTTTGTGGCGAGGGAGCTTGCTCCCGCTGGGCTGTGAAGCAGCCCCAGGATTGTCCCCTCGGTGTGCCAGATTCATTGGGAAATGAGGGTTTTGGGGCCGCCTCGCGGCCCAGCGGGAGCAAGCTCCCTCGCCACGGGTATTGCGTTGATCCCGAGGATGGCAACGTCTCCCGCCGTTGCGCTTGACACAAAACCTGACGAATATGCTCAGGTACAGCCCATCTCCAGGGAACAGAACAATGAGCGCGCCATGAGTCAGTACCTCAGCCTGCCCGTCGAAAAGACGCTGCATTTCGGCCCTTACCGGGTTCACCCCCGTCAGCGCCTGGTGCTGGAGGGGGGGCAGCCGTTGCGCCTGGGTCGGCGGGCGGTGGAGATTTTGCTGGTGCTGCTCGAACAGGCAGGGCAAGTGGTCAGCAAGCAGCAACTGATCGCCCGCGTCTGGCCCAAGAGCGTGGTGGAAGACACCAACCTGCGGGTTCATGTGGCCGCGCTGCGCAAGGCGTTGGGTGACGGGCAGGCCGGCCAGCGCTACATCGTCACCGTGGCGCAGCGCGGCTACAGTTTTGTCGCGCCGCTGACCTTTGAGCCGCCCGAAGCGCTGGCCCGAATCCCCCACCCTGCCCTGGCGCGCAATTTGCCGCCGCGTCGCACGCGGGTGATCGGGCGCCAGGGCCTGGTGGAAAGCCTGGTCGCCCAGCTGCCGCGAAAACGCTTCATTACCCTGGTCGGCAGTGGCGGGATCGGCAAGACCACCGTCGCCCTCCAGGTCGCCGAGCGGCTGATTGGGCATTACCGCGACGGCACCTATCTGCTGGACCTCGGCTCGCTCAACGACCCGACCATGATCGCGCCCAACCTCTGCGCCCTGCTGGAGCTGCCGTCACAAGACGGCGAGTCCCTGGAAGCCATCGTGCGGCCGCTCAAGGAACGGCAGTTGCTGCTGGTCATCGACACTTGCGAGCATCTGGTCGACGCCGTGGCCCAGCTCTGCGAGACGTTGCTGCGCGCCGCGCAGCACTTGCATATCCTCGCCACCAGCCGCGAAGGCCTGCGCGCCGAAGGCGAACATGTGCAGCGCCTCGATTCATTGGCGGTCCCGCCCCGTGGCATGATCATCGAAGGTTATCCGGCCCTGGAATATCCAGCGCTGCAACTGTTCGCCGAGCGGGCGATGGCCAGCCAGGACGACTTCGAACTGAACGATGACGAGGTGCCGCTGATCGTCGATATCTGCCAACGCCTGGATGGGATTCCCCTGGCCATCGAACTGGCCGCCGCCCAGATCGGACGCTTTGGGCTGGAAGCGCTGTGCCGGCAACTGCGAGACAGCGTCGCCTTGCTCGATCACGACAAGCGCACCAGCGCACCGCGACAACAGACCCTGCGCGCCACGCTGGACTGGAGCTTCGCGCTGCTCACGGCCTGCGAGCAGACCTGCCTGCGGCGGCTGGCGGTGTTCATGGGCAGTTTCAACCTGGCCTCCGCCGCGGCGGTCATCGTCGGCCAGCATGTCGCGCCCGACCAGGTGCTGGTATCGGTCAGCCAGTTGGTCGCCAAGTCGCTGCTCAATGTTGAGATCGGTGATGATGAGGTCCGCTATTGCCTGCTGGACACCACGCGCAGCTACGCCTTGGAAAAACTGCTGGAAGCAGGCGAACTCGCCGCGAGCCAGGCGCGACACGCCGAGCGTTGCCTGACGCTGATGGAACAGGCTGAGAAAGACTGGGAGAGCACCCCGACGCGGTTGTGGATCGCACGCTACGCGACCTACCGTGACGACATTCGCGCAGCCCTGGACCGCGGGCTTGGCCCTCACGGATCGCACGCCGTGGCGATCCGCTTGACCGCCCGCACCCTGCCCCTCTGGCAGGAATTGTCACTGCTCAAGGAGCACGGTCTTTACGTCAGCAAGGCCCGGGAACTGCTGCACGGTAGCGCCTCGCCGTGCCCGAGGCTGACCTTGGCCCTGGAACTGGCCCACGCCAGCCTCAACTACCACACCGAGGGCGGTACGCCGGCCACGGTCGAGGCGTTCGTCACGGCCCGGCGCCTGGCCCGGCAGTGCCAGGACCTGGCGGGTGAACTGCGCGCCTTGTCAGGCCATCTGACCGTCAACCTCAGTTGTGGCCGCTACCAGCAGGCGCTGGAACAATGCCAGGACTTCGACCGCCTGGGACCGCCGGGCGACCCGGTGCTGTCCTTGAGTACCCAACGCCTGCGGGTGCTGGCGTTGCATTTCATCGGCGACCAGGATGCCGCGCGGCGCGATGCCGAACAGGTCATCCAGCGCCTGGCCCAGAACGGCCACCTGAGCAGGTTCACCCATGGTTTTGGCGTGCAGTACGAACAGAGCGTGGCGGCGCTGACGATCCTGGCGCGTATTCTCTGGCTGCAAGGGTTCGCCGAAAAAGCCCGGCGCACCGCCAATCTCGCGCTGCAGATTGCCCTGCAGATCAACCACGGCCTTTCGATCTGCTACACCTTGGCGATCGCCGGTTGCGTGATCGCCCAGTACACCGGCGAGCATTCAATCGCCCGGGAACGGCTCGAGATGCTGAAACACCAGGCCCGCAAACATTCGGTCATGCTGTTCCATGACTGGGCCTGCCACTACGAGCGCGCATTCGACGGCGCGCCGCTGGAGACCTGCCCGGCCACGGGCGGCTTGATCCAGGATATGGTCGTGACACTGCGAGCGGATGCCGTTGGACCCGAGCAGATCGAACGCGCCCACAGCGGCGCCGCAGGCTGGTGCTCCGCCGAGATCCTGCGGGCCAGCGCCGAAACGCTGTTGGCGCAGGATGCCCCGTCTGCCGAAAGCCGTGCCGAAGCGCAACTGCACGCCGCCCTCGCCATCGCCCGGCAGCAAGGCGCACTGGCCTGGGAACTGCGCAGCGCCGTTTCCCTGGCGCGACTGTGGCAGCGCCGTGGCGAGGACGAGGCCGCCGTGGATGTGCTCGGCCCCGTCTATCGTCGCTTCAGTGAAGGCTTCGACACGCCCGACCTAAAGCAAGCCGACGCGTTGCTCCGTGCGCTGGCTCGGCGCCTCGGGTCTTGACCGACGTGTTTGCCAGGCTTGTTGCAGTGCGTAACGCCGATGGAAAAGCTGGGACTGTCCACTGCAACGCAACTTTTCCAGGGCATAGGCGCGGGTGGTATGCAGCAGATAAAAACGCGTTCCCTCGGCACGCTGCTCGACCATCACCAATGACTGGTTGACCAGCCGCGACACCAACCAGGGCAATCGATCCGTCGCCAGCTCAGGGCAACTGATCACCGCCATCGCGGCCCTGAGGCTGAAGCGTTTTTCGAACACCGCCAGACGTTGGAACACCGTTCGCTCATCCTCGCTCAAGCGTTCGAAGCTCCAGTCCAGGGCGGCCTCCAGGCTTCGGTGGCGGGCCACGGCGGTACGACGCCCGTGGCTCAGCAGCGACAGACCGTAGTCCAACTGTTCCAGGACCCCGGCCACACCCAGCACATCGACTTGAGCCGCCGCCAGTTCCAGCGCCAACGGCAATCCGTCGAGGCGCTGGCAGATTTGCGCAAGCGCCGTCAGCTCCCGCTCTGCGGGTTTGAAACCCTGCTGGCGAGCGCCGACCCGTTCGACCAGCAACTGCACCGCCGGGCACGCCAGGACCTGAAGATCGGGGGCCTTGGTTGGCACCGCCACCAGGCCGGGCAATTGCACGATGTTTTCATCGGCCAGGTTGAGGATTTCCCGGCTGCTCACCAACAGCGACACACCCGGTGCTGCCCCGCGCAACGTCGTGGCCAACGCCCGGCAGGCATCGATCAGATGTTCGCAGCCATCGAGCACCAGCAACACCCGACGGGCTTGCAGTTGCCGGGCCAGGCAATCTTGCGCCAGGCCCAGGGCATGGGCGATCCGCAGCGCAACCTGCGCCGGGTCGTCGACGCCAGCCAAGTCAATGAACCAGGCACCGTCGGCAAAGTGCTCCAGCAGCAGCTCCGCTACCCGCAACGCAACGGTGGTCTTGCCGATGCCACCGGGGCCGGTGATCGTGGTCAGGGATTGGCGCGGCACCTCCACCAACAGCCGGCCCAGGACTTTGTCGCGACCGATCACCGGGCTCAGCCGGGCGGGCAGATTGTGCCGCTCGGACGGCTCCGCGGTCGCTGGCTCGTCGCCTGGCCGCAAGGTCACGGGCACCGCAAAACAATAGCCTTGGCGGGGATGATTGAGGATGTAGCGATTGCCTTCGCGCGTCTCGCCGAAGGCCCGCCGCAGCGCGGCGATGTGCACCCGTAGATTGATGTCTTCCACCACGCTGTCGGGCCAGACATGTTCGATCAGCGTTTGCTTGCTGACAAAAGCGCCGGCATGTTCGACCAGTATTTGCAGGATGTCCAGGGCGCGGCCGCCCAATGCCAGGGGCTGACCGTCGCGAGTGACCAGCCGCTGCTGTCGGTGAAAGACGAACGGGCCGAAGCCTACCGTTGGCCCGGTGCAGGGTGTGACGAAACTGTTCATGAGCGATCCAGCGCCAGATGACCGGTCCAGGCATCGCGTTGCGAATCGCCGCACGCGTCTGCCCTGGCTCTTGCGCATCCTTTCCAGAGGGTTCGCGGTTATCTTGGCAGCCCTCCGCCAGAGAACAATGCTGGCACAGGCCCCATCACGGACATCACGGTGCCCTGGACGGACACCCGAGGCTCAACTGAACTGCTGGCGGTATTGGATCGGCGTCAGGCCAAGCTTTTCACTGAACAACTGGCGCATGTGGCGGACACTGCCGAAGCCGCTGCGAAACGCCACGGTCTTGAGGGGCAAGTCGGTGGATTCGAGCAACTGCCGCGCCCGATCGATACGCGCCCCTTGGAGGAATTCCATGGGCGTCATTTTCACTTCGCGAACAAACAGCCGGGCAAAATGCCGGGCGCTCATGGCCGCGACCGCCGCCATGCGCTCCACCGTGAATGGCTCCTCCAGATGCTCCATCACGTAGTTCTGCACCCGAGTGACCGCCGACTCCTGGGCCGCCACGGTCGCCACCAGCGGGCTGAACTGCGCTTGTCCGCCCTGGCGCTTCATGAGCACCAGCAGCACCTTGGCGACATCCAGCGCAATCTTGCGGCCATGATCCTGTGCAACGATGGCCAAGGCCATGTCGATGCCGGCGGTGACACCGCCAGAGGTGATCAGGCGTCGGTCCCGTAGAAAGATTTTGTCGGTCTCGATCAGTGCCTTGGGAAAGCGTTGGGTCAAGCGCTCGGTGTAATGCCAATGCGTGGTCACGCGGTGTCCATCGAGCAACCCTGCCTCACCGAGCACAAACGCACCGGTACAAATGGAGCCGTAGCACGTGGCCCTTTGCGCCGAGGCTCGCAGCCAGGTGTGCAACGCTGGGTGCCGGTCGTTATAGGCCCCGGGGCCGCCCGGTACGAGCAACACGTCATAGGCGGCCCAGGCCTGGTCGATATGAATATCGGCGTGGACGTTCACACCGTTGGAGGCGCGCAATGGGCCTCGCTCGGTGCCCAGCGTCAGCAATTGATAGTGCTGGTCGGGGGCAAGAAAACGATTGGCGATGGAAAACACTTCCAGCGGCCCGGCCATGTCGAGCAGCAGGAAATCAGGGAACAGCACCATTGCTACGGTTTTCATGGAAAGACGCCAAAATCGAGAAGAACATGCCGGACTCTGTGGAGCGAGCTTGCTCGCGATAGTGTCCTTCCAGTGGCATCCATGCACCTGACACGCCGCTATCGCGAGCAAGCTCGCTCTCACAAGGATCATCGGTCGGCATTATGACGAAGCGAAGCGCCCGGTGCGAGATTGTCCACTCAGACGGGACAGTATTTCCACATTCACCTGCTTATTGCACAAGTCGATTACCATTAACCTTCTTCTGAACCCGGCGAGACGGCCATGGCCACCGCCCACTGAACCAGGAGAATTATCATGCTGACCCTTCGCAAAGCGTCTGATCGCGGTATTGCCCGTCACGGCTGGCTGACGTCGTTCCACACTTTTTCATTCGCCAGCTACCGCGACCTCAATCAACAAGGCTTTTCCGACCTGCTGGTGATCAACGACGACCGGGTCGCCGCCGCCAAGGGCTTTGGCCAGCACCCGCACCGGGACATGGAGATTTTCTCCTACGTGCTCGAAGGCGCGCTGGAGCACAAGGACACCTTGGGCACCGGTTCGGTCATTCGCCCCGGCGACGTGCAGCTGATGAGTGCCGGCAGTGGCGTGGCCCACAGTGAGTTCAATCACAGCGCCGACGAGCCCGTGCACTTCCTGCAGATCTGGATCGTGCCCAACGTCGTCGGCGCCACGCCGCGCTACCAGCAGGAACACTTCAGTCCCGAACAGAAACGTGGCCGCCTGCAACTGATCATCTCGCCGGACGGCGCCGAGGGCTCACTGCATGTTCGCCAGGACGCACGGGTCTATGCCGGGCTGTTCGATGGCGCTGAACACGCCACGCTGACGTTGCCTGCCGATCGCTATGCCTATGCCCATGTCGCGCGAGGGAGCGTCGAGCTCAATGGCGTGCCGTTGCAGGAAGGCGATGGCGTGCGGGTGCGCCAGGAACAGGCGCTGACACTGAGCAACGGCCAGGATGCCGAAGTGCTGGTGTTTGACCTGCGGCAACAGGAATTGCCGCAAATGCCATGAGGCCCGTGTGCAGGACATCCTGTGGCAGCGAGCTTGCTCGCGATGGCGGAGGATCAGCTGCATCGATGCTAGCTGAACTGACGCCATCGCGAGCAAGCTCGCTCCCACAGGTTCTCTTATCCAGCGTTATTGGTTTTCCTGGGAAAACGCCGCGACAATCTCATCGATCACCGCCCGCACCCGCGCCGTATGGCGCAAGTCCGCGTGCGTCACCAGCCAGACCTCGTAGGGCAGCGGCCGCGTGAGTTGCGGCCACAGGCGCACCAGTCCATCGCGCTCGCCCATGTACACCGGGATTTCCCCCACTCCGAGCCCTGCCGCAATCGACCGACGTACCAACAAGCTTGAGCTCAGGCCGGCAACGATCCGCCCACGACTGACCGGCTCGGCGACCAGGGTAAAGTCCTTTTGCGCCTGCAAATATGGCTGGTAGACCACCAGGTCATGGCCTTCGAACGCGCTGCCGGGCGTCGGCTCGCCATGGGCGTCGACATATTCGCGCGACGCGAACAACCCCACCGGCCAACGGGCGATCCGCCGGGCGATCAGGTCGGGATTGTCCGGCCGGGTGTTGCGCACGGCTACGTCCGCTTCGCGCTTGACCAGGCTGGTGATCTGCGTGGAAGCGTCCAGCTGCACGCGCACGTCGGGGTGGCGTTGGTGCAGATGGGCAATGGCGGGGATCAGGAAGTCGATCGCCAATGAATCGGTGGTGGCGACACGCACGTTGCCCACCAGCCGATCGTCCAGGCCTTGAATCCGACGCTCCAGCTCCAGGGCCGATTGCTCCATTTTCTCCACGGACTTGAGCGCGGCCTCGCCCATCGACGTCAGGGCGTAACCGTCGGGCGTGCGCAGGAACAGCGCGGCGCTCAGGGATTTCTCCAACGCGACGACGCGCCGGCCCACCGTCGCCTGGTCCACCCCCAGCACACGCGCCGCACCCCGCAAGGTCGACTCCCGACAGACCGCCAGGAATACCCGTGCATCATCCCAATTCATCCATCCTCCTACCGATGCATAGTTGCATCACTGCGCCGCGTAATCGCTGCATAAACGCAACAACAATAGCCGATATGCTGGACGCCATGAACCTTCTATGGGATCGCTACCATGCGTACATCATCCGCGGCGCTCGATTTACCTCCAAGCAGCATCTGGCTGCCAATATTCGCCGGCCTCTGCGCCAGCCTGGTCAGCATCGGCCTGGCACGCTTCGCCTACACCCCTTTGATTCCGCCGCTGATCGAAGCGCATTGGTTCAGCGCAGGCGACGTGGTCTACCTCGGGGCCGCCAACCTCGTCGGCTACCTGATCGGCGCCCTCCTCGGCCGGCCAATGGCCCGTTGGCTGTCCAATAAAAATGCACTGCGACTGATGATGCTCGCCGTGACGGCAGCGTTTTTCGCCTGTGCCTTTCCTGTGTCGGTCACTTGGTATTTCGCCTGGCGACTGCTGTCGGGCGTCGCCGGCGGCGCGATCATGGTGCTGGTGGCGGCGACCGTGCTGCCGCATGTGCCCGTCGCCCGCAGAGGGTTGGCCAGTGGCGCGATTTTCCTGGGCATTGGGCTGGGCATCGCCGGCTCCGGAACGATCGTGCCGCCGCTGTTGAGTCTCGGCCTGCAAGCCACATGGCTCGGGCTCGGCGTGCTGTCGCTGGTACTGACCGGGTTGAGTTGGTTCGGTTGGCCGCACGACGCTGCGCACGAGAACAGTGGCTCGAAACACGCCACACCGGACGAACCCACGCCCCGCGCTGTCTATCAGTTGTTTGCCCAGTACGCCTTCATGGCGGCGGGGTTGGTCCCGGCGATGGTGTTCCTGGTGGACTATGTCGCCCGCGGCCTCAAGGCCGGCGCCCACGTCGGTGCACTGGTATGGGTGATGTATGGCCTGGGGGCGATTGTCGGGCCAGTGACTTATGGTTTTCTGGCGGACCACCTGGGCGCGCGCAAAAGCATACGATTGGTGTTGGCCGTCCAGGCCGTTGCCCTCGGCCTGCTGGCGACCTCCCAGAGTTTCCTGGCGCTGGCAGTGCTGGCCGTGGTGATCGGTTCGTTTCCGCCAGGCATCGTGCCGTTGGCCCTGGCCCGGGTGCATGAGCTGGTGCCGGACCACCATCGCCAGCAAGTCGCCTGGAGCCGCGCCACCATTTCCTTCGCCACTTTCCAGGCGCTGGCCGGGTTTGGCTATTCGGCGCTGTTCAATGCCAGCGGTGGACACCACGCGTTGCTGTTCCTGGTTTCTGCTGGCGCGATTATCGTGGCGTTGCTGCTCGACTTCGCTCCCGGGCGAATCGGAAGGCCAGGAAAGGTCGGCGGCTGAACCTCATTTGCGCCCGAACGTCGCGCGATAGCTGCCAGGCGGCACGCCGAAAAAGTCGCGGAAACGTCGCTGAAAATGCGGCGAGCTGACGAAGCCCGTGGCAACGGCGATTTCCGTGACCGAGCGGTTGGTCTGCTGGATGAGTTGCCGCGCACGGGTCAGGCGCAGCTCCAGGTAATACCGCGTCGGGGTCGCGCCGAGGAACCGGCAGAAACGCCGTTCCAGCTGGCGCTTGGAAACCTTGACGCACGCCGCCAGCTCATCGATCGTCAAAGGTTCCTCGACGTTCTGCCACATCAACTCCAACGCCAGCTTGAGGCTTTGCGGCAGCGTCGGGTCCGTCTCGACAAAGATCGGCGGCAAGTCCGAGGCGTCGTCCCCTGACTCATCGCAGCGAAGGATCTCTTCGATGGCCCCCACCAGCGCCTCCCCGCCCGTGCGGCGGATCAACTGGAGCATCATGCGCAACGAACTGTTGGCGCCCGCGCAACTGACCCGCTCACGGTCCACGACATAAGCGCGGCTGGAGACTTTCACGTGGGGAAACATCTCGGTCATCGTCGCCCGGCTTTCCGGGTGGACCGCGCATTCGTACCCGTCGAGCAGGTTCGCATCGGCCACGAAAAACACGCCATTCCACAAACCGCCCAATAGCGCACCGGACGTTGCGTTGGCGCGCAGCTTGCGTCGCAACAGCGGCGTGCCTTGCAGTTTCACGCGAAAGCCCCCGGCGACAATCAACACGTCCAGGTTGTCCGGCAGTTGCGCCAGCTCGACATCGGTGGAAATGACAATGCCCAGGTCACTCGTCACCTGCCCGCCCGAAGCACCTACCGTCAACACATCATAAAGCGGCGTGTCGTTCATCAGGTTGGCGGTGACCAGCGCGTCCACCGCACCGGTGAAGGACATCATCGAAAAATTGTCCATCAGTACAAACGCGACGCGGACCGGCGCCTGGCTGACCGAAGCAGCCCCTTGAGGCCGATAGGCCATATTCTTGTTCTTGAGTACGCTTTCGAATGCGCTTGGCATGGGGCCTCGTGATGCGAGAAGGCGATCTGGACGGAAGCCGGGCAAAGAACCCGAACGATGCCATCTTCGCGATTAACCGCGCAGGCGACATGCGCCCCCGCGACATCACTGTCAGCGTTAACGACCTCCGACAAATGGCAGTCTCAAGGGAATACGACTTTGGTCGATAGCCTGAAAGTAAGCATGGGCGCTTTCCCTCCACAGTTCGCAACGCTCGACGCTAATGTTTCCGCCGTTCCAACACCGATAAATACCCGCGGGAGAAGTCATGAATATCAAACAGAAGCTGACATGGGCGTTCGCGGCCATCGCCTGCGTGCCGGTGATCCTGGTCGCGGTGCTCGTGGTGTTGAACCTGCGCGACGCGGCACAAGCCAACTTCCTGGACAGCAGCAGCCGCGAAATCCGCCAGATCGACAACGGCATGAAGCAGTTCTTCGACGGGATCATGCAGAACGTCGAATTCTTCGCCAAGGACCCGCGGATCGTCGCGGCCAAGGACCTGAAGAACTATTCCGGCGCCGACGCTGCGCAAATCCCGCTGACCGAGAACAACAAACAACTGCTGGAGATTTTCGACCAGTTCGCCAAGAGCCATCCAACCACCGCCTACCTGTCCCTGGGCCTGGCGGACGGCGGCTACGCCAGTTGGCCGGATGATCCGAAGATCTCCAACTACGATCCGCGCGTGCGCCCTTGGTACAAGGCCGCCATTGCCGCGCCGGGTACCACGATCAAGACCGACGCCTACTACTGGGCACCGGACGACGTCTCGCTGATCGGCATCGTGCACACCGTCGCCGATGCCAGCGGCAAGCTGGTCGGCGTCGTTGGCCTGGACGTGTCGCTCAAGCAACTGACCGAACTGGTCAAGAACATCAAGCTGGGCGACAGCGGCTACCTGATGCTGGTGGAGGGCAGCGGCAACGTGCTGGTGGACCCCGCCGATGCCAAGCACAACTTCAAGCCGCTGGCCGACCTCGGCCCCAACTACGCCGCGCTGGCCAAGAGCAGCGATGGCGCGACCCAGATCGAGATCGACGGCGTGCCGTACATGGCCAACATCGTCACCTCCAAGAGCCTGGGCTGGCGCTTCATTGGCCTGATCAAGCGCGACGAAGTGATGGCCGAGGCCTCGAGCCTGACCTGGCTGATCGCGGTTATCGCCGCCGCACTGGCCGTGGTCTTCGCCATCGTCGGCGCCAGCTTCGCCAGCGTCATCGTCCGGCCGATCCGTGGCGTTGCCAACGGCCTGCAGGAAATCGCCGAAGGTGAAGGCGACCTTACCCGCCAACTCGCGGTGCAGGGCAAGGATGAAACCGCCACGTTGGCGAGCTGGTTCAACCAGTTCCTGGGCATGATCGCGCAACTGGTACAGCGCATCGGCAGCGCCTCTTCCGACCTGCAATCGGCAGCGGCGGACACCAGCGACGTCGCACAGAATATGAACGAAGCTGCCGGGCGCCAGCGCCAGGCCGTGGAACTGGTGAGCACCGCCTTCAACGAAATGGTCGCCACCGCCAACGAAGTGGCCCGCTCGTGCAGCCAGGCCGCCGTCAGCGCGGACACCGGTTATCGTGATGTACACGACGGCCAGCACCACATCGGCGAAGCCACGGGCAGCGTCTTGAAGCTCAGTGAAGAATTGCAGCAGTCGACCCAGACCATGCAGGCGCTGGAACAGGACAGCAAGAACATCAACACGATCCTGGACACCATTCGCTCGATCGCCGAACAGACCAACCTGCTGGCCCTCAACGCGGCCATCGAAGCGGCCCGTGCCGGCGACCAGGGCCGTGGCTTTGCCGTGGTGGCCGACGAAGTGCGCGCCCTGGCGCGGCGCACCGCCGACTCCACCGGCGAGATCGACAGCCTGCTTGGCAACCTCGCCCGGCGCACCCAGGAAGTGACGCAGCAGATGCAGAACAGCCTGCACGTGTCGCAAACCAGCGTCGAGCGCATCCAGCAGGCCCGCGACAGTTTCGACAAGATCCGCACCTCGGTGGATTCTATTCGCGACCAGAACACCCAGATCGCCACCGCCGCGGAGCAACAGCACCAAGTGGCCGAGGACATCAACCGGCACATCGCGCAGATTCACTCCGATGCGCAGCTGGTCGAGGAGTTTGCCCATACGGCGCAGACCGGTTCAGGGCGGTTGACGGATATTTCCGGGCAACTCAAGGGGCTGGTAGGACGCTTCAAGTTCTAATTGACTTTATGCCAGCGGAAGCACAAATGGGGAGCGAGCACGCTCGCTCCCCCATGGCTGTAGGTTTGCTGCACATCCCCTCTCCATGGAGAGAGCACCGGCCATGAGCCGTCTATGTCAAGGCGACGCTCATTACTGGCCGGCTGTCAACGAAGTCGCCTGGCTGCCAAACATCGCTTCGAAGCGAGGCTTGTTCGCCGCGTAATACTCGGCAACCACCTTGTCCGCCGAGCTTTCGCGGGCATCCGCCATCAACTTCTCAAGGTCCGCTTTCGGAATCTTGAAGTTGGCAAAGAAGCGAGCCACGTCCGGATGCTCGGCACTGAAGCCTTTGCGTGCGACGGCGTGAATCTGCTCGGCGCCACCAAAGATCTGCTTGGGATCATCCAGATAGCGCAACGGCCATTTGGCGAACATCCAGTGCGGGCTCCAGGCGTTGACCAACGACCATTTGTCGCGCTTGAGGTTGCGATCAAGTTCGCTCAGCATTCCGGACTCTGACGAAGCCACCATCTTGTAGCCATCGAGCTTGTATTCCTTGATGGCTTTCTCGGTCAGTTTGTACTGACCGTTGCCTACTTCCGAGGTGAGGATCTTGCCGCCAAGTTTCTCCCGGACTTCGGGCTTGTTGAGGTCTTCGACACTGGCAATCTCGCTGGTGGGAATGGAAGTGGGCACCGCCATGCCGATTCGACCTTCATACAGCACGCCCAGATCTTCGAGTTTGTCCTTGTACTTGTCATAGAACGACTTGTGGGTGCTGGGCAGCCACACCATCGGAATCAGATCGATATTGCCGTTAGCCAGCGCCTGGAACTGGATGCCGATGTCGGCCAGCACCAACTTGACCGGTTGCTTGAGGTGATCTTGCAACGCGGTGTTCGCCAGCTTTACCGCGATTTCCGTGTCCGACCAGTTCACCCAGCCGATACGGATCGGCGCGGGGTCCTCGGCTTGAGCGATCAGACTGCTGCAGGCTAATGCGAGGCCTGCAAACCAGCCGATAAAAGTTTTACTGGATAACGTCATCATGTGCATCTCCGCAGACTGTATGAGTAGTTATTGGCAGAACAGCAGAAGCATTCATTTCCCATCATGACCGCAGGCGGCCATCGGTAAGTTCTAGTTATGAAAATCACGGGGATTAACGTTTTTCTGCCCTCCTCCGCCCTCTGGCGTTTCCAACCGCAATGACCGGCGGCTTTCACCCGGACTTTTACATTCGGGTCGATGGCGCGCTTAACCGCAACGAGCACTTTCAGGTTCTTCGCACGGCCCCTTGCACGTGGATCGAGGCGGGATGGCCGGTCGCAGGAGCCGGATCACCCCCGTTTCGACTGGATGGTAATCCTGGATTTTCCATCAAGCAAGAAAAATGTACACCTGTGTCCCACTCGTTGACACACATGAACATTAAACATACCGTTATGTCAAAACCCGCCTGATGTTCTGTTCCCGGAGCAACACCATGTCCAGCGATCCTCTGCTGCAGCCCTACAAAATCAAGCATCTGACGCTCAAGAATCGGATCATGACCACGTCTCATGAACCCGCGTATCCGGTAGACGGCATGCCGAAGGACTTGTACCGCGCCTATCACGTCGAGCGGGCGAAGGCCGGTGTGGCGCTGACCATGACCGCTGGCTCCGCTGCCGTTTCCCGGGACAGCCCGCCCGTGTTCAACAACGTGCTGGCGTACAAGGACGAAGTGGTCAAATGGATGAAGGACCTGACCGACGAGTGCCACGAGCACGGCGCGGCGGTGATGATCCAACTGACCCACCTGGGCAGGCGCACGCGTTGGGACAAGGCTGACTGGCTGCCGGTCGTCTCGCCGTCCCATCGCCGCGAGGCGTCCCACCGGGCCTTCCCGAAGAAACTGGAAGACTGGGACATCGACCGGATCATCAAGGATTACGTGGACGCCGCCGAACGCATGAAGGCCGCCGGCCTGGATGGCTTGGAGCTGCAGGCCTACGGGCACCTCATGGACCAGTTCTGGTCGCCGCTGACCAACGATCTCGACGGGCCCTACGGCGGCTCGCTGGAAAACCGCATGCGCTTCACTTTCGATGTGCTGCGCGGTATCCGCCAGCGTTGCGGCGAGGATTTCCTGCTGGGGGTGCGCTACACCGGCGACGAAGACTTGCCAGGGGGCTTCGGTGCCAGCGATGGTCTGCAGATTTCCCACATGCTCAAGGACAGCGGCCTGGTGGATTTCCTCAACGTGGTGCGCGGGCACATCGATACCGATGCCGGCCTCACCGACGTGATTCCGATCCAGGGCATGCGCAACTCGCCGCACCTGGATTTTGCCGGCGAGATTCGCTCAGCCACCGGTTTTCCGACGTTTCACGCGGCCAAGATCCCGGATGTCGCCACGGCACGACACGCCATCGCCTCGGGCAAGGTGGACATGATCGGCATGACCCGCGCCCACATGACCGACCCGCACATCGTGCGCAAGATCATCGAAAAACGCGAAGAGGACATTCGCCCCTGCGTCGGCGCCAACTACTGCCTGGATCGCATCTATCAGGGCGGCGCCGCGTATTGCATCCACAACGCCGCCACCGGGCGCGAAACCACCATGCCCCACGAAATCCCCAAGGCGCCGGTCAAGCGCAAGGTGGTCGTGATTGGCACCGGCCCGGCGGGCCTGGAGGCAGCACGGGTGGCTGGCGAGCGCGGCCACGACGTCACGGTGTTCGAAGTGGCCGACCAGCCAGGTGGGCAGATCCGCCTGACCGCGCAGAGCGAACGTCGACGCGAGATGATCAGCATCATCGATTGGCGCATGGCGCAATGCGAACGGCTGGGCGTGAAATTTCGCTTCAACACCTGGGCCGAAGCCGAGACGGTCTTGGCCGAACAACCAGACGTGGTGATCGTCGCCACGGGCGGCTTGCCCCATACCGAGGTGCTCAAGCAAGGCAATGAGCTGGTGGTGTCGACCTGGGACATCATTTCCGGCGACATCAAGCCCGGCCAGAACGTGTTGATTTTTGACGACGCCGGCGATCACGCGGCGCTACAGGCGGCCGAGGTCATCGCCAACAGCGGCGCGAAACTGGAGATCGTCACGCCCGACCGGTCGTTCGCACCGGAGGTGATGGCGATGAACCTGGTGCCGTACATGCGCAGCCTGCAAGACCTCAATGTCACCTTCACCGTCACGTATCGGGTCGACGCCGTGGAAAAACGCGACGGGCAGCTGGTTGCCAGCTTCGGCAGCGATTACGGCCAGGTGCACAAGCAGCGCGTGGTCGACCAGGTGGTGGTCAACCACGGCACCCTGCCCCTGGATGATCTGTACTTCGAGTTGCGCCCGCATTCGAGCAACAACGGCGCGGTCGAACAACACGATCTGATTGCCGGGAAAACCCAGAACATCGTGACCAACCCGGAGGGCCGCTTCCAACTGTTCCGCATCGGCGACGCGGTGTCGGCGCGTAATACCCATGCCGCGATCTACGATGCGTTGCGGCTGCTCAAGGACATCTGAAGAAGAGCCTGCTCGCGAAAGTGGTGGTTTAGCCACAGGGATGTTGAATTGGCTGACGAATTCGCGAGCAAGCCCGCTCCTGCAAATCAGGCTTGGAGCCCTTTGCGCGCCACGGCGGCGCCGGCTTGCAACGCCCTTCCCACCTGCGCCTCGAAATGCCCTTGGGTCATCGACTGCAAGGCGGCGGCCGTCACGCCGCGATAGGCGACCAGGGCATCGATCATCTGTTGGGCATCATGGCTGGCGAGCAATTGGCTGCTGTTGACCACGACATTCTTTGCGGCTAGCTGTGCAATTTCCGCAGGAATGCCGGCTGCCATCGCCTGATTCGCCAATGCTGTCATCAACAAGGCAGGAAAGGCCGGACCGGTGCCCGACAGCGCGGACAGGTAATCAATGAAATCTTCCTGTGAGACCTCGGCAGCTGTGCCGACGCATTCGAACAAGCGCTGGACGAGGCTCTTCGTCGCCGGCCCCACAACGCCAGCGCAATACCACGGCGTAAAGGATTGCCCGATTTCCACCGCCGCATTGGGCATCGCCCGTACGACGCTTGAAGCCGAGGTCTGCGCGACAATAGCCTGCGCAGTGATGCCGGCCATCAGTGAGATGACCGTCTTGCCCATCGCGTTGAGGGTCAGGCCGGCGAATTGTTCGGGTCGTACCGCGATAATGACAATGTCGCTGCGGTCCACCAGTGCCTGGTTATCGGCGACCAGGCAGGCGCCTTGCTGCGCCAACGGATGAGCACCGGAGCGATTGGAAACGACCAGGTTACTCGCGGGCAGCAGGTTCTTCGCCAACACGGCCTTGGCAATCGCCCCGCCCAGCCAGCCCGTACCGCCAATGATGCCCAGCGTCGGCTCGGTCATTTTCCAGCGGTCTCTTCAAAGGTTTCCACCAGGGGCACAAAGACCCCAGGCTCTTTTTCGGCATAACCGAATTTGCCATAGAAACGGTCCAGCTCGCGCTGCTTGGGGACCTTGCCGGTGAAAATGCTCACGTAATGCGGGATGCGCTGGAAACGCACGGTGATCAACTCGCTGGTGTTCATGGTGATGTAGCCGATCTGGGTCAGGTAGATCGTTCGCGCTCGTGCGTCGGCCCCTTGGCTGTCGTAGCCGAAGCGCTTGAACATGCTCGCCAGGGCGCCCATTCGCTGCTCGTCGACAACGGCCACTTCCTGGGCCACTTCAGCGGATTGGAGTGCCCAACTGCGCACCGCGAATTCAAACTGCGAGTCAAACAACTGTGGATTGAGCCAGCACTCGAAGACATTCAGGATCGCCTCGGAGATGCTCTCGGCGTAGCTTTCGCTTTGACGGATCAGGCCACCGGTGTTGGTCTCGCGCCAGCGCGACAGCAACGCCGCCAGCAGCTGTTCGCGGTCCTCGAAGAACCAATAGAAACTGGTACGCGACAACCCCAGGCGCTTGGCCAACGGCATGACACGGACCGCATCGATGCCGGACTCCTTCAAGGCCTCGTAGGCCGCTTCCAGCCACCCTTCGAGCGACCCTCGCCAACCTGCGTCCTGGGCCTTGCCACGCGCCTTCCCGACCTGGGGCATCTTGCATCCACCTTATTGAACATACGTAACGCGAATGTACTCGGATGCCCGCCGAATGTACACCTGAGTACATTTGCTTGACTCACCTCCGCCGCCCCCTGAAGCCGCGGGCGAATTGATGAGAAAAAATCATGAGTCGCTGATTTTAAATGGTTTGTCAGTGCAGCACGCCCGGACGAGTATCGGCTCCAGGCAAACCAAAACAACAACGAGCCCGACTCCCTGTGGATGGCACAAGAAAATTTCCGTTGGGTGAGCGCATCACCATGGTCTTCAGAAGTTCGCCCTGATGCCCGGCTGACTGTACGCGAGAACATCGGTTTCTTGTCCGCCTGCACCGATCATTTGCCTTGAGTGAGATCGACGATGACCCCAACCTTGAAAACCCATCGTGAACTGCTGGCCGATCGCGCCCCCGGCCATGGCATGCCCGGCGGCTTGTTCGGTCGCCAGGATATTTTTGAGACCGACGTCGATGTCTTCTTTACCCGACACTGGATTCTGGTAGGCGTCACCAGCGACGTGGCCGAACCCGGCGACGTCTCCACGATCGACATCGGCAAATCCTCCATCATCCTGGTGCGCGATGACGACGAGCATGTGCAGGCCTTCCGTAACGTCTGTCGCCACCGGGGGGCACGCCTGAAACAGGCCGGCAAATCGACAGTGGGCATGCTGGTCTGCCCTTATCACCAGTGGACGTACGACCTCGATGGCAGCCTCAAGCATGCCGCGCACATGGGCAAGGATTTCGACCCGGGGTGCAAGAGCCTGATTCCAGTCCATACGCGCGTGGTCGGTGCCCACGTTTTCGTCTGCCTGGGTGACGAACCGCCAGAGGACATCCTGTACCTGGACCAGGTCATGACGCCGCGCTTCGCTCAATACGACCTCACCCGCTCCAAGATCGCCTACGAGTCGGAGATCATCGAGAACGGCAATTGGAAACTGGTGATCGAGAACAATCGCGAGTGTTACCACTGCGCCGCCACCCATCCCGAATTGACGGCGTCATTTCTGCCGGAAGATTTCGGCTTCTGTACCGATGGGCTTGGCGAGGACTCGCTCCAGGCGTTGCAGGATTACCACCAGCGCAACGCCAATACCAAGCAAGATTGGGAAAGCGAAGGTTATCTCTGCGAGGCCGTCGAGCACCTGGGCGAAGAAGCGGCCACCCAGTTTCGCACCCAACGATTGGCCATCGCGGGCAACGGCGAATCCCAGACGCTGGATACACGCGTGGCCTGCACCAAGCTGTTTGGTGACCTTATACGGCGCGACCTCGGCGACTTGCACCTTTGGACCCACAACTCCTGGACCCACATCATGAGCGACCATGCCGTCGTCTCCTACATCATCCCGCTGGCGCCCGATAAAACCCTGGTGCGCACCAAGTGGCTGGTGCACGCCGACGCCGTCGAAGGCGTGGACTACTCGCTGGAAAAACTGACCGAAGTCTGGGCGGCGACCAACCTCCAGGACGCCAGCCTCGTCGGCATCACCCATAGCGGCACCCAGGATCCAGCCTACACACCCGGACCGTTCTCGGCGTTTACCGAAACCTATGTCGACCAGTTCTCGCGCTGGTACGCGGCGCGCCTGGCCGCCCATGGCGTGTGAGGGATGAACATGACGACTTATGAAAAGCTGACGCGCCCCAACCGTTTTAACGACCCGACGACGTGGGGAGCGTTTGGCTCGCAATGGCACAGCGGCGAGCAGAAGACCTTGCAATGCTGCGCCGTGCGCCAGGAAACCCATGACGTAAAGACCTTCGTTTTCCAGTGCGCGGATTTCAGTGCGTTGAGCTTCGAGCCGGGTCAATTCATCACGCTGTCGCCGGTCATCGGCGGGCAGACCGTTGCGCGATGCTACACCCTGTCGTCATCACCCACTCGCCCGTTTGCCTTTTCCATCACCGTCAAGCGCGTGCCAGGAGGCGCGGTGTCGAACTGGCTGCATGACCATCTCAAGCCCGGGGACAACCTCAAGGCCTCCGGGCCAGCGGGCAGCTTCACTCCGGTAGGCCATCCGGCGGTAAAACTGCTGTACCTCTCTGCCGGTTCCGGCGTGACGCCGTTGATGTCGATGACCCGCGCTGCCTGCGATTTGGCCGCCAGCCTCGACATCGTTTTCTTTCACAGTGCTCGTACGCCGGCGGACATCATTTTTCATGACGAACTGATTCGCATGCAGGCCGATATGCCGGGGTTGCGGGTGCTCGGTATTTGTGAGGGGCTCGGCGACGCAGGCCACTGGCAGCAGCCTATTGGTCGACTCGATTTGCCCTTGTTGAACCAACAGGTGCCGGACTTCAAGGAGCGGGAAATTTTCACCTGTGGTCCCCAGGGCTACATGGAAGCGGTCAAGGCATTGCTCAGGGAAGCGGCGTTCGACTTCAACCACTACCATCAGGAAAGCTTCGACATTGCGGTCTTGAATGAAGAACCGTTGATCGAGCAAGCCGCTCCACTGGATCAGCAGAGCGTGTTCACGGTCACCCTGGCACGTTCGGGCAAGACCTTCAGCATGTCCGGCAACCAGACCGTGCTGGGCGCAGCGAAAAAAGCCGGTGCGATCGTGCCGTCGTCCTGCAGCCAAGGCGTTTGCGGCACCTGCAAGACCGCCCTGCTGGAAGGCTCGGTAGAGATGAATCACAACGGCGGCATCCGGCAGCGGGAAATCGACAAAGGCCTGCGTTTGCTGTGTTGCAGCAAACCCACCTCCAATCTGGTTCTCGATCTTTAGCCGTTGCACCGGATCAGGTAGTCACTGCGCGCAGGCTTCTGCACAATCTCCCTGCGCTTGAATCCAACAAGGCAGTGACCCGTCCCATGAAATTGCAACCGTTGCCGCCGCTTAACAGCCTGGTAGCGTTCGAAGCCGCCGCCCGCCACTTGAGTTTCACCGTGGCGGCTCGCGAACTGAATGTCACCCAGGGTGCTGTCAGCCGACAGATACGCCTGCTCGAGGATTATCTGGGCACGGCGCTGTTTGTCCGCACGACTCGTGAAATCAACCTCACCGCGACGGGCAGCCAGTACTACGACAATATTCGCGATACGCTGCAACAGATCGCCCGCGCCACGGCGGGCGTGCGTCATTGGCAAGGCGCGCAGCAAGTCACGGTGGTCACCAGCACGGCGATGGCATCGCTGTGGTTGCTGCCGCTCGTTTCCGAGTTCCAGCGCCAGCATGAAGAAATCGATTTGCGCATCATCGCAACCGATCAAGTCGAGGATTTTTCCCGGCTCGATTGCGACCTGGCGCTGTATTACTGCAGCACGCCGCCCAGGAACATGAAAGTCACGGCACTGTTCAACGAAGAAATATTCCCGGTATGCAGCCCCGCCTACCTGGCGCAACGTCCTGAGGCAGCCGAGTTGGAGCAACTGGGCGCATGCACCTGGTTATGGCTCGAGGACCAGCATCGGGACTGGATCGGCTGGAAGGAATGGTTCCGACGCCTGGGGCGCGAGGCCCCGGAACCTCGCCGACGCATCAACATCAACAGCTACTCGATGTTGATCCAGTCGGCGCTGGCCGGCCAGGGTGTCGCCCTGGCCTGGTCGCGCTTGCTCGGCGATCACTTGCAGACGGGCAGTCTGGTCCGACCGACCCAGGCCCTCCTGCGCACCGACGCACAGTTCTTTCTCCTGGAGCCCTTGGGCCGGGCGCCTGACCGGCCGAGCGTCAGGTGTTTCCGCGAATGGTTGATGAGGCATCTGGCGCAAACGGCGGATGTCTGAGCAGAGGCGCGTCGCCCCCTCCTTTTATCAATTGCCTTAAAAAACCAGGACCGGCGGCCGATACCCATGACAAGAGCCCATTAACTGGGTAAGCAGGATGACGGCGGGAACCGGTGATGACAGACATATATCTGCTGATAGCGAGCGGGACAGACCAGAGCGATGCATACGTCCTGGGTTGGTTCGATGACCGAAACAAGGCCCGGGAAGCGGCCGAGCAGAAGGAGTGGGAGGCTTATCGAGCCAGCCTGAAGACGGAGCATCCCTGGTCGAGCCATAAACCGCTGGCACCGGACAAGACCGAATACCGGCGCTACTGGATCAAGACCGTTTCGAAATTCGAACAGGTTTCCGTCCCGAGGTCTCTGGCGGTTCACTGAGCGGTCCGTGCCCATCAAACCGACGATTCATTGCGAAAATTTAACGAACCGCGCGCGCTCGCCGGGGGTCTAGAAAACTAAGCCCATCCGATGAGAGCGTTCCTATGTTGAAATTTCTTGGTGGTACCGTTGGGATCATTTTCCTGATTGGCCTGATCGTGGTCATTGCCTTGTTCAAGTTCATTTTCTGATCCGGCGGGCGGTAGCGTATTGCGCTACCGCCGCGCTTTACACGGGTTCGGACGCCGGCAGGGACGCCAGGATCCGATCACGGCAGACCTGCAGTATCTCGTCCGCCAACGGAGCATCATCCGGACAGGCCCGCGACAGCATCACCGCACCGACTGCATGGGCGAACAGGTTGATCATCGTTGCCCGGTCCCCTTCTCCTGTCGCCTCGAATTTTTCCATAAGCGCAGCCAGCGTGCCTTCCACACCGTTGGCAAACGTGGCCTTCACCTCATCGGACTGACGCGCCGCGTCGCCGCATAAGGCGGCCATCGTGCAGCCATTGCCCCGCGCATCGCGGTGCTCCCGCGAGACATACATGGCGAAGAACCCAGCGACATCCAAGTGGCTGGCGCTGGTCAATGAACGCGAAAGACTGTCCGCGGCGGCTTCGGCCATCAGGTCGGCTTTCGAGCCGAAGTGCTTGTAGAAACCACCATGGGTGAAGCCGGCGGCGGCCATCAGGTCCGCCACGCCGATGCCGTCAAAGCCCCGTTCACGAAACAGGACAGACGCCGTCTCGACGATATGTTCTCGGTTTGCCTGTGCCTGGGCCTTTGTCACTCTCATTTTTCATCACCTCGTGCCGCTCGAATCATGCTTCGCATCATACATAGATGGCGACCATAATCAAATTCGTTGACAGTTTAGATTTCGGTCATCATCATAAAAACACACCACCCCGCAGCCCTCCCATTGCCACGGAAACACGACACCATGACCGAGCAGATTCTGTTTACCCCCCACAAGTTGGGCTCTCTCACCCTAGCCAACAGAGTCGTGCTGGCGCCACTGACCCGCAACCGAGCAGGGAAAGGCTTCGTTCCCAGTGAATTCGCGGCGACCTACTACAGCCAGAGAGCCTCGGCGGGCTTGCTGATTTCCGAGGCTACGCAGATCTCACAACAGGGACAGGGCTATCAGGACACCCCGGGAATCTACACGCAGGCGCAGATCGATGGCTGGCGCAAAGTGACCGATGCGGTTCATGCCAAAGGCGGACGGATTTTCCTGCAATTGTGGCACGTCGGACGCGTTTCCCACGTGGCCCTGCAGCAAAACGGTGCCGCTCCGGTAGCGCCCTCCGCGCTTCGCCCCGCCACCAAGGTGTTCGTCAACAATAGTTTCGAAGACGTCTCCGAACCGCGCGCGCTCGATATCAGCGAGTTGCCGGGCATCGTCGAGGATTTTCGCCAAGCGGCCGCCAACGCCGTTGCCGCAGGCTTCGACGGCGTGGAGATCCACGGCGCGAACGGCTATCTGCTCGATCAGTTCATCAAGGACGGCGCAAACGTCCGCACCGATGCCTACGGCGGCTCGATTGAAAATCGCGCCCGCCTGTTGCTGGAAGTCACCGCAGCGGTGGTCAACGAGATCGGGGCCGGGCGCACGGGCCTGCGCATCTCGCCGGTGTCGCCGGCCAATGGCGTGTCCAGCAGCGCACCACAGGCGCAGTTCGACTACATCGTCGATCAGCTCAACACTTTGAATATCGCTTACCTCCACGTCGTTGAAGGCGCCACCGCCGGCCCGCGCGATGTGGCGCCTTTCGATTTCGGCGGCTTGCGCCAGCGCTTCGACAACACCTACATCGCCAACAACGGTTATGACCTTGACCTGGCCACCTCGCAGCTCCTGGAAGACAAGGCTGACCTGATCGCCTTTGGCCGCCCGTTCATTGCCAACCCGGACCTGGTGGAGCGTCTGAGGACCAACGCTCCCTTGTCCGCCCTCGACCCGGCGACCCTGTATGGCGGTGGCGCGCAGGGCTATATCGACTATCCGACGCTCGCCGAATCCGGCACTCGAAACTGAATCGATCGCACTCCAATTTTCTGAAGAGATGACACCATGACCACTCGCAAAACCGTCCTCATCACTGGCGCTTCCACCGGTATCGGTGCCGTCTATGCCCAGCGCTTCGCCCAGCGCGGCCACGATCTCGTGCTGGTGGCTCGCGACAATGTGCGGCTGGAAGCGCTGGCGACCGAACTGCGCAACGAACACAACGTCACCGTCGATGTGCTTCAGGCCGACCTGACCCAAACCGCCGACCTGACCAAAGTCGAAGCGCGTCTGCGCGACGACGACAGCATTGGCGTGCTGATCAACAATGCAGGCGCGGCCCAATCCGGCAGTTTTATCGAACAGACCACCGACAGCGTCGCGCTGCTGGTTTCGCTCAACACCACCGCGCTGGTCCGCCTCGCCAGCGCCATCGCCCCACGCCTGGCGAAGGCTGGCGACGGCGCGATCATCAACATCGGCTCGGTGGTCGGCCTGGCGCCGGAATTCGGCATGTCGGTCTATGGCGCGACCAAGGCATTCGTGCTGTTCCTATCCCAGGGGCTCAGCCTCGAGCTCTCGCCTAAAGGCGTCTACGTCCAAGCCGTGCTGCCGGCAGCCACCCGGACCGAAATCTGGGAACGCGCGGGCATCGACATCAATACGCTAAGCGAAATCATGGAAGTCAGCGATCTCGTCGACGCCGCGCTGGTGGGGTTCGATCGCCGCGAACCGGTGACCATTCCGCCGCTGCAGGACGGTGCTCGCTGGGATGCGTTACAGGCTGCGCGCCAAGGATTGCTAGGGCAAATCAAGCAATCGGCGGTGGCTGAGCGGTACAAGGCCTGACGGTTCTATCGAAAATACTGCTCCGGCGTTGATCGGTTGCGGCTGGCTGGAATCGAGGGGACCGAGAGAACGCAGCCGAACGACTGCTGTGTTGATTTTCCTATCGATGAGCATAAGGTTCTCGCCTGATGAAGTGGCGAGAGCCTATGCTCCTATTCCTGTTGCGAACACAGCAACCCAACACATCAGGATCCGATCATGCCCTTTGAAACGTGGCTGCTCTATCTGCTCACCTGTTGCGGGATAGCGGTAGCGCCAGGCCCCAACGCACTGTTGGCGCTTACCCATGGGGCGATCCACGGAGCCCGCAAGACGTTATTCACTATCACAGGCGGCGTGCTCGGCTTTTCAGTCGTGCTTTCGCTCTGCGCGCTGGGACTGGGAGCCCTGATCCAGGCGTCCGCCACTTGGTTCACGGCACTGAAGATCGTTGGCGGGCTCTATCTGATCTGGTTGGGCTTCGGTCTGTGGCGGTCGCCTCCTGTCAGTCTTGACGCGACAAATATCGAAGGCTTTCGACATTGGTCACTGTTCCGCCAAGGGTTGGTATCGGCCATTTCCAATCCCAAGGCGCTGCTGCTGTTCACCGCGTTCATTCCTCCCTTCCTGGATCCGCATCGCAATATCATCGCGCAGACGCTGACCATCGCGTTGACTTACGCAGTCGTCGAGTTCGTTGTTGAATACACTGTCGCCAGCGCAGCTCACCGGGTCAGGCCATGGCTGGCTCGAACCGGGCGCCGGTTCAACAAAGTCTGCGGTGGCTTTTTTGTACTTTTTGGGGTGAGCTTGCCCGTTCACAGCTGAACATTTAAACCGCAATCATTGCCTACCCATCGGACGTTCAGGTCGCAACAATATGACAGACACAGAGACCGCTCTTGTCGAATGGGAGCCGCTCGACCTCGAATGGCATCAAGGCTTCGCGTTCGCGGACGGTGTGCTACTGGGCGACGGGCGGGTGCCCGATGTGTACATCCTGCTCAACCCTGAAGGCACACGACCTGATGCGATAGCACAATCGGCCAGCGATGGGGGCTATCCGCCCTCGCCCTTGCTCACCGGCCAGCCAGTCTGGCGGCATCGATGCAACCCTTGGCTGTTGCGGGACGCTTTGCACGATTACTACTTGCTCCCCGCCTACCGGGCGCGTCACGGCTACCAAGCGCTTCAGGCGCTGCCGTTTCGATTCAACGAGAAGCTGGAAAACCTCGGCCACCAGTACTGGCGTGACGAAACCAGCGCCTATTGGTTCGGCGAGTCTTGGATCACCCGGATGCCGGAGGCTCGACCCGACAGCCTGGCGCTGTTGCGGCAATCACCTGCCTCGGTGACTTCAGCCTCCGCCCTGTTCAGCGACGGGGCGAGCATCTTTCTGCAAGGGCAATTCCTCGTCAGCGCCACGGTCCGGGTGCGGTATTGCAACCATCCTGCCTATCGAGTCATAGACGGTCAGGTCTACAAGGGGTTCAAGCCCTTGAACCAGAAGGACGGCACGCCGCTGCCGATCGCAAACCCGGACAGTTTCCAGATGCTCGCCCAGCGCTGGGGAACGGATGGGCAGTCGATCATCGTGCAAGCGCAGCAAGGCTCGAGCATCTCTTACGAATACTTCTACCGCATCGACGATGCCGACCTGGCAACTTTCACCGTGCTTAACGAACGCTACGCCAAGGACAGCCGACGCGCCTATTACCTGACCGGCAAATCCGTCCGCTACGTTGGCGACTTCCGGCTACTCAAGCGTTACCAGCCGGTGTTTGACGGGTGCGGCCGCGTGGTCGGCAGCAGTGAATGCGAGGATGACTATTTTGCCGTAGACGACTCGTTCGTCTACGCCGCGGGGACCCGGCTGCGTGGCGCCCACGGTCCGAGCTTCCGACATCTGGGGTTCGATTATTACCGCGACCATCAACACGTCTACAGGCGCCAGCAACGCCTGGATGTCGACGTCGAAAGCTTCGTGGTGTTTCAGCGCCGTCAAAATGATGAGGATTACCGGCCCGTGCTGGCGGGTGACAAGCATGGCCCGCTGGGCTCTGGCGGGATCATCGATGCAGCGATGCAAGAGGCATGGGCGCCCTACTTCGAGGCCCATCCGCAGTTGCAAGGTTATTGGTGGCACGATTTACAGGCACCGCCGGATGCCAAGCAAACGCCCGCTGAAACAGCGCCATTACAGGCTATCGGCCTCGGTTTCGAAGTGGGCGGCCAGGTTTATTTCCATGGGCGTGTCATCAACGGGCTGGACGCCGCGAGTTTCAAGTTGCTCGGCAAGCACTTATGCGGCGACGCACATGGTTTGTACTTGATCCCGTTCCATAACGCCGAGACGCAAGTGCCCGAACGTTTTTCCCAAGAGCCCGTGGAGCGTTTCCGCGCACTCGGCGGGCCCTACCTGACGGACGGCAAGAGCGTGTTCTGCCACCGGGTTTTCTATCATCCGCCCGAACCGATTCGTAAGGCACAACTTGCCACGTTCGAGTCGTGTGGGCATGGCTGGGCGAGGGACCAAGACACGGTGTATTACTACGGCGAGGCGAAAAAACGCCTGCATCCCGCCGATACCCGCATCCTCGGTACCTACGCCGTCAGCCCTGCACTGATTCTCTCGGAGGGCAAGCCCCTTGATGTGGCGTTCGACCCTGACGAAATCCGCGTGCCGCATCCCGATTTCCTGCAATTGGGCACGCGCAAGTTGTTCTGCCATCGAAGGCCGGTGAGCGCCAAGCGTATCGACCTGGCCACCTTCGAATTCCTGGATGAGCGTTATGCCCGAGACAGCCATCGAATCTACCACTACGACGGCTATGCAACGCTGACTGAAGTCGACGAAGCCCAGTATCGGCAGTCCCTGGTCGATCCGGCGACCAGCGTCTAGAAACCGCGCCAACTCAAGGTATGGCTCTATCATGAGCTAACGCTCATGATGCGCTTTTGCGCCGAATTGCCGGGATACGTTAATGAGAGACCTGCCACCGACCGCCACATTGCGTGCCTTTGAAGTCGCCACCCGACATCCCACGTTTACTGCTGCCGCGCAGGAGCTGCATGTGACACAGAGCGCAGTCAGTCATCAGCTCAAGCACCTGGAAGCGCTGTGGGGACTGCAGTTGTTCGAGCGGGGCAAATCACTCACCCTTACGGCCGCGGGGGCTACGCTGGCGCCCATCGTGCGGGAATTCTTCATGAGCCTGGAAGCGACCTTGGGCGATCTTCGAGAACAAAAAGGCAGGGTCAAGCTCGAAGTCAGCACCACCTATTCCTTCGCGCTGAAATGGCTGTTGCCACGCTTGCCGGGGCTTTCCCGCCACTATCCGGAACTGCTGGTCTCGCTGGACACCACGGACAAGATCATCCATTTCTCCAGCGCCCAAGCCGACGTCGCGATCCGGCTCGGCAAAGGCAACTACCCCGGCCTGTACTCGGAGTTCCTGTTCGGCGAGCAGGTGTTCCCCGTGGCAAGTCCCGATCTGCTGCAGCGCTTCGGCACGCCACACAGCCCCGCCGAACTGCTGCATTACCCGCTGCTGACCCGCGATGGCGCCGAGCTGGTCCCGAAATGGGAGGACTGGTTTGAAAAAGTCGGCCTGGAATTCTTGCCGCTCAAGGAGAGCGTCAGGTTCGGCGACACCAACATGACGGTGGAGGCGGCGCTGCTCGGACAAGGTGTGGCCTTGGTCCGCAGCGGCCATGTTGAAACCGAAATCAGCGATGGCCGGCTGGTGCGATTGTTCGATGTGCCGTACCCATCGCCGCTTGCCTATTACTTTGTCTGCCCCAAGGGCATCGAATCGCAACCGCACATCGTCAGCTTTCGCCAATGGTTGACCAGCGAAGCGTTGAAAGTTCAAGACGCCTACGACTGATGCATGAAGGTTTACTCATGAAGCAATGAGGAGACTTCTCTGTAAGTCCGCCCGTCGGGCTGCCTAGAATGGCGACCATGCCTATTCATATCGTCCTGCTGGTTCTGTTCGCCGCGCTCCTGCATGCCAGCTGGAATGCCTTGCTGCGTGGCGGCTCCGATCGACTCTGGTCAATGACGGTGATGTGCATCGTCATCGCCATCGCCAGTGTCATCGCTGCAGCTTTCATGCCGCCACCGGCGCCGGCCAGCTGGGGCTATGGGATACTTTCAGCATTGCTGCATGTCGGCTACAACCTGTTTTTGGTACGCAGCTACCGGGTCGGCGACCTGGGGCAGATCTATCCGATCTCACGCGGCTCGTCACCGGCGCTGATCACGCTCGGGGCCGCAGTCTTTGCCGGAGAAAGCATTACCCCCGGCGAGTTGCTCGGTATCGGGCTCGTGTCGGGCGGAATCATTTCGCTGGCCTTCCGGGGACGCAGCCTGTCGGTTCCCAGCCTGCCCTATGCCCTGGGGACCGGTTGTTTCATCGCGGCCTACAGCGTCGTCGACGGCATCGGCGCCAGACTCTCCGGCGCGCCGCTGGCCTACACGGTATGGATGTGCGCCTTGTGGGGCGTGTTGATGCCTCTGGTGTACATCGGCCTGCGCGATGCCCGCAGCTTATTTTCCGTGCGCCCAGGAATACTCGCCGCCTCGGTCGGCGGGCTGGTCTCTCTGCTCGCCTACGCAATTGTCATCTACGCCATGAACGAAGCGCCTCTGGGCGCGGTATCGGCATTGCGCGAAACCAGCGTGTTGTTCGCGGCATTGATCGGCTACCTGTTCCTCGGCGAGACACTCACCGCCCGCCGGGTCCTGGCGTGCGTGGTGATCGCCGGCGGCATCTTCATCATCGGCTGACCCGACCCACTGTTCAGGAGGAAACTTCCAATGACCAAGACCTCGCAGACACCCCTGATCCTGATAACCGGCGGAAGCCGCGGCGTGGGTGCCGCCACCGCACGGCTCGCCGCCGCACAAGGCTACGACGTTGCCATCAGCTACGTCGCCAACGAGTCTGCCGCGCTGGAAGTGGTGGCAGATGTCGAGGCAATGGGGCGACGCGCATTGGCCGTCCGTGCGGACAGTTCGCAGCCCAAACAGGTCGCCGATTTATTCACGTCCATCGACCGCTCGTTCGGACGCATCGACGTCCTGGTCAACAACGCCGGGGTGCTGTCAGCCCAGTCACGCCTCGAAGACCTCGGCTTCGAGCGCATGCAGCGCATCTTCGCAGTCAACGCCATCGGCCCGATCCTCTGCGCCCAGCAGGCGGTAAAACGCATGGCCTACCGGCACAACGGCCCGGGCGGCGTCGTGATCAATATCTCCTCGGCATCGGCACGCCTCGGTAGCCCCAATGAATATGTCGACTATGCAGCGTCAAAGGGGGCGCTCGAAACGTTTACCATCGGGTTCGCCAAAGAGGTGGCCCGGGAAGGCATCCGCGTCAACTGCATCCGCCCCGGGCACATCTACACCGACATGCACGCCAGCGGCGGCGAGCCGGGACGGGTCGATCGGGTCAAGGACTCGATTCCCATGGGGCGTGGCGGTCAACCGGAGGAAGTGGCGCGGGCCATTCTGTGGCTGGCAAGTGGGGAGGCATCGTTTGTGACTGGGACGTTTCTTGATGTGACTGGGGGGAAATAAGTTCTACAGCGGACAATATAAGCCCGGCTGAGGAGCCGGGCATGGAGTCCCGAAAAACTCCCCACCAATGAAAAAGCCCAACTGGTTAGAGTTGGGCTAAGTCATTGAAAAATATGGTCGGGACGGAGTGATTCGAACACTCGACCCCTAGCACCCCATGCTAGTGCGCTACCGGACTGCGCTACGCCCCGACTAGGCGTGAATCTTGTTCCGCTTCTCAACGGAACGCTCAGGAATATATCGCAAGCTTTTGAAAACTGGAAGTATTTAAAAGCAGAAATTTATTTCTTGAGCACCACCAGCACATCTTCAAGCTCGGCGATCATCTGGCGGATCATTTGTTTGTACTGGGTTGTGTCGTCCTTGGCCTCATCACCGGAGAGGCGCAGGCGCGCGCCGCCGATGGTGAACCCCTGGTCGTACAACAACGCGCGGATCTGCCGGATCATCAGCACGTCCTGGCGCTGATAATACCGGCGGTTTCCGCGGCGCTTGACCGGGTTGAGCTGAGGAAACTCCTGCTCCCAATAGCGCAGTACGTGCGGTTTGACCGCACACAGCTCGCTGACTTCACCAATGGTGAAGTAGCGTTTGCCAGGGATGACGGGTAGCTCGTCGTTATGACTTGGTTCCAGCATAAGCCTCAACTCGGGCCTTCAACTTCTGCCCTGGACGAAAGGTGACCACACGGCGAGCCGTGATCGGGATTTCTTCCCCCGTTTTCGGATTGCGGCCAGGCCGCTGGCGTTTGTCCCGAAGGTCGAAGTTGCCGAAACCGGACAACTTGACCTGCTCGTTGTCTTCGAGAGCGTGCCTGATTTCTTCGAAAAACAGTTCGACCAATTCTTTGGCCTCCCGTTTATTCAGGCCCAACTCCTCATACAGACGTTCCGCCATCTCAGCTTTCGTCAGAGCCCCCATACGTCACTTCCTTAACGTGGCGTTCAACCTGTGTTCGAGCGAGGTGAGGATATTCTGCGTTGCGGTATTCACCTCATCGTCATTAAGAGTGCGCGATGGATGCTGCCAGGTCAAGCCGACTGCAAGGCTTTTTCTATGCGGATCAATGCCTTTACCCTGATACACGTCAAATAGCCTGAGGTCCGTCAGCCATTCGCCTGCATTTTCACGAATTACTGCCAGTACCGCACTGGATGCAACGCCAACATCGGCCACCAGGGCGAGGTCGCGACGCACTTCAGGAAAGCGCGATAACTCCTGGAATTTCGGCATTTTTCCTTGGGCGACTTCGGCCAGGACCAGCTCGAAAACGAAGACTGGACGGTCGAGACCCAGGGTCTTGGACAGCTCAGGGTGGATCGCGCCGATATAACCGACTTCGCGACCGTCTCGCTCGATGCGCGCGGTCTGGCCTGGGTGCAGCGCCGGATGCTTGCCTGGAACAAAGGTGAACGCGTCGAGCGCACCGGCAAAGCCCAGCACCGCTTCCACATCAGCCTTGACGTCGAAGAAGTCCACGCCATCACGGCCTTGTGCCCAACCTTCCGGCAGGCGGCTGCCACAGACGACACCGGCGAGCATCGGCTCTTGTTTCAAGCCGTCCAACTGACCGACGAAGCGCAGGCCGCTTTCGAACAAGCGCACGCGATCCTGTTGGCGGTTCAGGTTGTGCTGAAGCGACTTGACCAGGCCCGGCCACAGGGACGAGCGCATGGCCGCCATGTCATTGGAGATCGGGTTGGCCAGCAGCAGTGGCTGGACGCCTGGGTTGAACAGTTCAAATTGGCGCGGATCGATGAAGCTGTAGGTGATCGCTTCCTGATACCCACGCGCCACGAGCAGGCGACGCAATTCTGGCAGGTCGCTGCGAGCTTCGGCCTTGGCCTGAGGGGCCAGGCGCGCTTGCGGGTAGCGAACCGGCAGGCGGTTGTAACCGTATAGGCGGGCCAGCTCTTCGATCAGGTCGACTTCCAGGCTGATATCGAAGCGATGGCTCGGTACTTCGACTTGCCATTGCCCTTCCCCATCGGCACGGATGGTCAGGCCCAAGGCGCTGAGCAGGCGCTCGACTTCGGCCTGGTCCATTTCCATGCCGAGCATCTGGGTGATGCGCTGGGCGCGCAGGGTAACCGGTGCGATCTTCGGCAGGTGCTGCTCGCTGACGGTCTCGATGATCGGGCCGGCTTCGCCACCGGTGATTTCCAGCAGCAGGCCAGTGGCGCGCTCCATGGCTTCACGGGCCAGTTGCCAGTCCACGCCACGCTCATAGCGGTGCGAGGCGTCTGTGTGCAGGCCATAGGAGCGAGCCTTGCCGGCGACAGCGATCTGGTCGAAGAATGCGCTTTCGAGGAATACGTCACGGGTCGTGGCGGAGACACCGCTGTGCTCACCGCCCATCACGCCGGCAATCGCCAAGGCGCGGGTATGGTCGGCAATCACCAGTGTATCGCTGCGCAGGGCCACTTCCTGGCCATCGAGCAATACCAGCTTTTCGCCTTCCTCAGCCATGCGCACACGGATGCCGCCGTTGATTTCGGCGAGATCGAATGCATGCAGCGGCTGACCCAGCTCAAGCATTACGTAGTTGGTAATGTCGACGGCCGCGTCGATGCTACGCACCTCGGAGCGTCGCAGGCGCTCGACCATCCACAGCGGCGTCGGCTTGGACAGGTCGACGTTACGAATCACGCGCCCCAGATAGCGCGGGCATGCAGTCGGTGCCAGGACTTCCACCGGACGGACTTCGTCATGCACGGCCGGGACGCTCGCGACCACCGGACGAGTGACCGGGGCGCCGTACAACGCACCAACTTCACGGGCCAGGCCAGCCACCGACAGGCAGTCGCCGCGGTTCGGTGTCAGGTCGACTTCGATGCTCGCATCGTCCAGCTCCAGGTATTCACGGAAGTCCTTGCCAACCGGTGCATCCGCTGGCAGCTCCATCAGGCCATCATTGCCTTCGCCAATCTGCAGTTCGGCCTGGGAACACAACATGCCGTTGGATTCGACGCCGCGCAGCTTGGCTTTCTTGATCTTGAAATCGCCCGGCAGTTCGGCGCCGATCATGGCGAACGGGATCTTCAGGCCCGGACGCACGTTTGGCGCACCGCACACGACCTGGAAAGTTTCCGCGCCATTGCTGACCTGGCAAACCCGCAATTTGTCGGCGTCAGGGTGCTGCTCGGTGCTCAGCACCTCCCCCACCACTACGCCGCTGAATGCACCGGCGGCCGGCGTCACGCTATCGACCTCGAGGCCGGCCATCGACAGGCGAGCAACCAGCTCGTCCTGGCTTACCTGCGGGCTAACCCAGCCGCGCAGCCACTGTTCACTGAATTTCATCCTGCTCTCCTAAAGATTCGTTACGACTAGCGAAATTGCGCGAGGAACCGCAAGTCGTTGTCGAAGAACAGACGCAAGTCGTTCACGCCGTAACGCAGCATGGCCAGGCGCTCGACACCCATGCCGAAAGCAAAGCCCGAGAATTCTTCCGGGTCGATCCCGGACATGCGCAGCACGTTCGGATGAACCATGCCGCAGCCCATGACTTCCAGCCAACCGGTCTGCTTGCAGACACGGCAGCCCTTGCCGCTGCACATCACGCATTCCATGTCGACTTCGGCCGATGGCTCGGTGAATGGGAAGTACGAAGGGCGGAAACGCACGGCCAGTTCTTTCTCGAAGAACACCCGCAGGAACTCTTCGATAGTCCCTTTCAGGTCGGCGAAATTGATGTCGCGATCCACCAGCAGGCCTTCGACCTGGTGGAACATCGGCGAATGGGTGATATCGGAGTCGCTGCGGTACACACGGCCTGGGCAGACGATGCGGATCGGCGGCTGCTGCGATTCCATGGTGCGGACCTGTACCGGCGAGGTATGGGTGCGCAACAGCATGTTCGCATTGAAATAGAAGGTGTCATGCATCGACCGGGCCGGGTGATGGCCTGGGATGTTGAGCGCCTCGAAGTTGTGATAGTCGTCTTCGACCTCAGGCCCCTCGGCAATGCCGTAGCCGATACGGGTGAAGAACTGCTCGATGCGTTCCAGGGTGCGGGTCACCGGATGCAGGCCACCGCAAGCTTGGCCACGGCCAGGCAGGGTCACGTCGATGGACTCGGCGGCGAGTTTGGCAGCTAGGTCCGCCTCCTCGAACAGCGCCTTGCGCGCATTGAGGACTTCTGTGACACGCTCCTTGGCGACATTGATCAGCGCACCGACCTGCGGACGCTCTTCGGCCGGCAGGTTCCCCAGGGTCTTCATCACCTGAGTCAACTCGCCTTTCTTGCCAAGGTAGTGAACCCGGATTTGCTCCAGGGCATTGATATCTTCAGCGCTTTGCACAGCCTCTAGTGCTTGAGCGACCAGCGCGTCCAGGTTTTCCATGTACAGACTCCAGATACAAAATAGGGGAAGAGCTTTAAGGCTCTTCCCCTATTTATGACGTTTGACACCCGAGCCCACAAAGGTGAGCCCCGGTGACTGCCGGGGGTACTTAAGCCAAGGTGGCTTTAGCTTTCTCGACAATCGCAGCAAACGCCGCTTTTTCGTTCACTGCCAGATCAGCCAGAACCTTACGGTCGATCTCGATGGACGCTTTTTTCAGGCCGGCGATGAAACGGCTGTAGGACAGACCGTAGGTACGAGCACCAGCGTTGATACGAGCGATCCACAGAGCGCGGAACTGACGCTTTTTCTGACGACGGTCACGGTAGGCGTATTGGCCTGCCTTGATTACGGCTTGCTTGGCAACACGGAATACGCGGGAACGCGCACCGTAGTAGCCTTTGGCAAGTTTCATAATTTTCTTGTGACGCTTACGGGCAATGACGCCACGCTTTACACGAGCCATGAGTTACTTCCTCTATTCTTGATCCAAAAATTAACGAAGGCGCAGCATGCGCTCGACTTTTGCCACGTCAGACGGATGCAGCAAGCTGCTACCGCGCAGTTGACGCTTACGCTTGGTCGACATTTTGGTCAGGATGTGGCTCTTGAAAGCGTGCTTGTGCTTGATGCCGTTAGCAGTTTTCAGAAACCGCTTAGCAGCACCACTTTTGGTTTTCATCTTTGGCATGTTCGGATACTCCGCATTCAGTTGATAAACATAATCGCAAGGCCTGCCGTGCCCTGGTGATTACTTCTTCTTTTTCGGGGCGATGACCATGATCAGCTGGCGTCCTTCCATCTTAGGATGCTGTTCGACCGAACCGTACTCGAGCAGGTCTTGTTCAACCCGCTTGAGGAGTTCCATCCCCAGCTCCTGGTGGGCCATCTCACGGCCGCGGAATCGCAAGGATACCTTGGCCCTGTCCCCGTCACTCAGGAAACGTACCAGGTTGCGCAGTTTTACCTGGTAATCCCCTTCCTCCGTCCCTGGACGAAACTTGATTTCTTTTACCTGAATCTGCTTCTGGTTTTTCTTCGCCGCGGCAATCTGCTTCTTTTTCTCGAAGATCGACTTGCCGTAGTCCATCACCCGGCAAACGGGTGGGACTGCGTCGGCGGAGATTTCCACCAGATCAAGCTTTGCTTCTTCAGCAATACGAAGCGCTTCATCAATCGAGACGATGCCAATCTGCTCGCCATCAGCGCCAATTAACCGAACCTCGCGTGCCGAGATATTCTCGTTGATCGGGGCTTTCGGTGCAGCTCGTTTATCTTGTCTCATTTCACGCTTAATAATAATTACTCCGAATCTGGGCGACCACGCCGGGAAACCGCTTGCGCGAGAAACTCAGCGAATTCGGCGACGGGCATCGAGCCCAGGTCAGCACCTTCACGAGTACGCACAGCGACAGTCTGCATCTCGACCTCCCGATCTCCGATAACCAAGAGAAAGGGAACCTTGAGCAAAGTATGCTCGCGGATTTTAAAGCCGATCTTTTCATTTCTCAAGTCGGACTTGGCACGAAATCCGCTTTGATTGAGAGTTTTTTCGACCTCGGCGGCAAAATCTGCCTGTTTATCAGTGATATTCATGATCACTGCCTGGGTCGGCGCCAGCCACGCGGGGAACGCGCCCTCGTAATGCTCGATCAAAATCCCGACGAAACGCTCGAAGGAACCGAGGATCGCGCGGTGAAGCATGACCGGGTGCTTGCGACTGTTGTCTTCGGACACATATTCAGCGCCCAGACGGATCGGCAGGTTGAAATCGAGCTGCAAGGTACCACATTGCCAGACGCGACCGAGGCAATCTTTCAGCGAGAATTCAATTTTCGGACCGTAGAAGGCGCCCTCGCCCGGCTGCAGATCGTACGCAAGGCCCGCACTATCAAGGGCGGCGGCCAGCGCAGCCTCGGCGCGATCCCACAGCTCGTCGGAACCGACGCGTTTTTCCGGACGAGTGGACAGCTTCATTTCGACTTCGGTGAAGCCGAAGTCGAGATAGACGTCCATGGTCAGCTTGATGAACGCAGCGGATTCGGCCTGCATCTGCTCTTCGGTGCAGAAGATGTGCGCGTCGTCCTGGGTAAACGCCCGCACGCGCATGATGCCGTGCAGCGCGCCCGACGGCTCGTTACGGTGGCAGGCACCGAACTCGGCCAGGCGCATCGGCAACTCACGGTAGCTCTTCAGGCCTTGGTTGAACACCTGCACATGGCATGGGCAATTCATTGGCTTGATGGCGTAGTCGCGGTTTTCCGACTGGGTGGTGAACATGTTGTCGGCGTAATTGGCCCAGTGCCCGGATTTCTCCCACAGGCTGCGATCGACCACTTGCGGCGTCTTGATTTCCAGATAGCCGTTTTCACGCTGGACCTGGCGCATGTACTGCTCGAGCACCTGATACATCGTCCAGCCGTTCGGGTGCCAGAACACCATGCCCGGAGATTCTTCCTGGGTATGGAAAAGGCCCAGGCGCTTGCCGATCTTGCGGTGATCGCGCTTCTCGGCTTCTTCGATGCGCTGGATGTAGGCGGCAAGCTGCTTCTTATCCGCCCAGGCGGTGCCGTAGACGCGCTGCAACTGTTCGTTCTTCGCATCGCCACGCCAGTAGGCGCCGGACAGCTTGGTCAGCTTGAAGGATTTGAGGAAACGCGTGTTCGGCACGTGCGGGCCACGGCACATGTCGACGTATTCTTCGTGGTAATACAGGCCCATGGCCTGCTCGTCCGGCATGTCTTCAACCAGACGCAGCTTGTAATCCTCGCCACGAGCCTTGAAGACTTCGATGACTTCGGCGCGCGGGGTGACTTTCTTGATGACGTCGTAATCTTTTTCGATCAGCTGCTGCATGCGCTGCTCGATCGCCGCCATGTCGTCCGGGGTAAAAGGACGCTCGAAGGCGATGTCGTAATAGAAGCCTTCGTCGATGACCGGCCCGATGACCATCTTCGCGCTCGGGTACAGCTGCTTGACCGCATGGCCGACCAGGTGTGCGCAAGAGTGGCGAATGATCTCCAGCCCCTCTTCATCCTTTGGCGTGATGATTTGCAGCGTGGCATCGCTGTCGATGACATCACTGGCATCGACCAGTTTGCCGTTGACCTTGCCGGCCAGGGTGGCCTTGGCCAGGCCCGCGCCAATGGATGCGGCGACCTCGGCTACGGAAACCGGGTGATCGAATGAACGTTGACTGCCGTCGGGAAGAGTAATAGTTGGCATGGCGCCTCCTCTCCTAGTGGTGACCCCTACCAAAGGTCACGTGGGTTGGGATGAGCCAGTACAAGATCCAGTCCAGGCCATTCAATGACGAACGCCTGCCTTACAGCGGCAGGAGCCTTGCGGCCAACCGGGAAAACCGAACCAGAGTGACTGGGATTCAAATCAGGGTTAATCGAACATTTACCGCCACCGGGACCTGTCGTCATCCGGAGCCTGAAAAATACCCGAGCCCGGCATGCTAGCACAGATGAACGGTCATCGCCGCGCTTGCATTCAAGCGAGCGTAAAACCTCGGCTTTTATGCCAAAGTGCTGAACTGAAGCGCCTGCAACCCCTCAGATAACAAGACATCGACCCGAAAGGAGCATCCCAGCATGCGTCTGAACACATTTTTCGCAGTAGTCGGCCCCCTCGCCCTGCTGCTGCCATTGACCGCCCATGCCGAATGGCCAAAAGGCGAGCGCGAAAAATACATGGCCCAGTGCACCCAGGCGGCAACGCCACAGATCGGCGCGGCAGCCGCCAAATCCCACTGTGCCTGCGGCGCCGACGCGATCAAATCCTACCCTGCCAGTGATATCCAGGCGTTGATGGACAACAAGGCCACCCCGGAACTGCAACAGAAAGCACTCGGCCAGATCGCCAAATGCAAGGCTAATCCGCCGGCGAAAAAATAGGGAATTGGGCGCTGGGAAGGCGCCTGACAGGGATAAAAAGGCTTGAATAAGCGCTTTTTCCTACGATTTACGCAGGTTTTTCAGCTTTTTTTAATGTCTTTACGTTCGGCTGAAAGCCTTTTAAACCGGGGCTTCCAGCCCGATCTGACGGTAAAGAAAACACGACTGATTGGCAAACAGCTCGTCCGGGGGGCTCCCAAATCGAACATTTCGACTATGATACCCGGGTGTGCCCAGTTGGCCTGAGCAGCACAGTACACTGAAAATATATGTTTCTTGGAGATACACCATGTCTAATCGCCAAACCGGCACCGTTAAATGGTTCAACGATGAAAAAGGCTTCGGCTTCATCACTCCTCAAGGTGGCGGTGACGACCTGTTCGTACACTTCAAAGCTATCGAAAGCGACGGTTTCAAAAGCCTGAAAGAAGGCCAGACCGTTTCCTTCGTGGCTGAGAAAGGCCAAAAGGGTATGCAAGCTGCACAAGTTCGCCCAGAGTAATTTCCCGGCGCGCTAAAAAAACCCCGTCCATGTGACGGGGTTTTTTATGGCCAGCTATAAAGCCCTCAGCCGCAATTCACCCGGTTGACCACCAGGTTCGCATCGGTGTTGAGATTCAGGCGATCGGAACGGTACTCAAGCGTCACCATGTCGTTGGGCTTGAGGATACGGGCGTTTTGCGCGCCTGAACGGGTCCGCGCCTGCTCCAGCAACTGGGGCGAGGCCTGCTTGCCAATCGCGAACTCGGCAGCCTTCGCCTCGCAGCGGCTGTGCCCGGTGTCGGCCGCCACAGGATCAGGGGTCGATTCGGACGTGCTGCTGCAACCGCTCAAGAGCGCAGCGGCCAGCAAAGTACTCAGTGACGCGAGCTTCCAAGGCATGAAGCCTCCTTTTTCAATGAATTACCAGAGAGCGTGCGACAACCCAAACGAAACTTGGTTTCAACACCAAGGCCATCATCGTGCCCTCACTCGGAAAAAACGGCAGTTTGCCTGAGCCCTGCCCTCTGTTCACCGCTGAATCGTGACTGAATATGAATGGCACTTAGTAAATGTCGATGTAATCGAAGGGCGGGTTCGGCCAGTTCTCTTTCAATGCGTTGTAGATCTGCATGACCCAGACCTCATCGCTTGCCGCGACTTTTCCGACATACCCCGAGCCCTTCGCCCAGGTTTCAAGCCGGAACAGCAAACCGTCGATGTCGACGCCCCCTACGACACCGGAAGAAATATAGGCGATGCCATCCTTGGTCACACGCAACTGGGTATGCTCGTCATCACTGGCGCAAGCCAGCAAATCACGCACCGCCTTCAGGGTGAATTTCTCAGGATCCTTCAAGTCGATCTGCACGCTGGGGCTCCCGCGAAAATAAAAAACCGAGTGTCGCACAGGGCTCGCCTGATGCCTAAGTCGCACTGCCAAACCCACTTCAAAAATGGTTAACTCAGCCTACAGACCTCCCAACCTGCGAGCCCCCGCCATGAGCACCGTCAGCATCGAAGCCACCATCAATGCCAAATGGGCGCAGGGTCACAGCTCATACAGCCCAGGCAGCCCGGAAGAACTGGCGATCATCAGCATCGAGCTGCTGGTGAAAGAACTGGGAACGCAAGCCGCGCAGAACTTCGTCAGGCAGACGTTCGAGCGTTACCCGAGCATGATCGAGACGACTGAATAAGACACCCGCGGACCAAAGCCCGCGGGGCCGTCACAAGACGAGCTACTTGAGACGCGCCAATCGCTCGGTCAGCAGATCGAAGAACCCCTGGGCATCGCCATCCTTCACCCAGAAAGCATTCTTTGGCGCCTTCAGGCCGTCGTACCAATCGACGACGGTCTGCCCGAAAGTCGGGCCTTCACGACTGTCCACCACCAGGTTGACAGAACGCCCGCTAAACAGCTGCGGCTTGAGCAGATAGGCAATCACCGTCGCGTCGTGCACCGGCCCACCCGTCATCCCGTAGTGCTCCATGTCGCCCTTGACGTATTCGTTGAGAATATCGCCGACCAACTTGCTAGCATTGTTGTTCAGCGCCGCGATCTGCTTCAGGCGCGCCTCGCTGGTGAGGATCTTGTGGGTCACGTCCAACGGTAGATAGGTCAGCTTCACACCGCTTTTGGCAACGATCTCTGCCGCCTGGGGATCGGCATACAGATTGAATTCGGCCACCGGCGTGATATTGCCGCCGTTGAAGTGCGCGCCGCCCATGATCACCACTTCCTTGATGCCCTGGACAATCCCAGGCTCCTGGACCAGCGCCAAGGCCAGGTTGGTCTGTGGACCGAGCATGGCAATGGTGATGCTGTGGGGCTTGGCCGCCTTGAGCGTGTCGATCAGGTAATTGACGGCATTGCCTTCGGCCAAGCCTTTCTTCGGTTCATGCACCGTGACACCCGACAAACCCTCCTTGCCATGGATGTTTTCCGCATAGATAGGCGTACGCATCAACGGTTTCGGCGCGCCGGCATAGACCGGCACTTCTTCGCGCCCCGCCCACTCACGGGCCAGGCGCGCATTGCGCGACGTCTTGTCCAGCCGCACGTTGCCCGCCACGGTGGTCAAGGCGCGAATGTGCAGTTCCTCGGGGGATGCCAGGGCGAACAACAGCGCAACCACATCGTCGGCGCCTGGATCGGTGTCGATGATCAAGTCGATTTTTTCTGCCGCCTGGGCGCTTGTAGCCGTAATGAATGACAAAAGCAGCAGACTCCGCAACAGTTGATGCATTTTTCGAGCATAGCGGTGCATGGCGCACTCCTTGTGCAGGTGGATGAAATCTAGAACGTGACGCCAGCGATCAGCACCACGTTGCAGTACGGAGAACATTCTCCGGTACGAATGATTGCCCTCGCCCCGCGCGTAAGGACCTTGAATTGCTCGTGGCTCACCAGTTCCCGCGAACCCAGCGCGCCTTCGGCATGCAGCGCCTCCAACGTGGCGAGGGCTGACGGTTGCTTGTCGAGGATCTCCTCGGCCAGCACATGGCGTTCGACCTGCATCTCACTGAGCAGCACGTTCAAGGTACTGACAAAATCGGGGATACCGTGGGTCAACGCAAGGTCGATCAATTCGACGTGCGGCGGCACCGGCAGCCCAGCGTCACCGATCACCACCTTGTCGCCATGGCCGAGCGAGGCGATCAGGCGTGACAAGGCAATATTCAACAAAGGAGTCTTTTTCATGATTCGAACGCCTGTACTTCGAGCAATGCAGGGATAGAGGGCTGCGCGCCCGCGCGGGTGACCGACAGCGCAGCGGCGACCTGGCCGAACCGAATGGCCTCGACTTCGTTCTTGCCATTTGCCAAGGCCGCCGCGAAGCCGCCGACAAACGTATCGCCGGCCGCCGTGGTGTCCACCGCCTTGACCCGCGGCGCGGAGAAGTGTTCGAAGCTCGTTCCGTTGGCGAACATCAACCCCTGGGCGCCCAGCGTTACGATCACCTTGCCGGCACCGGCCGCGATCAATTGCGTCGCCGCCGCTTCGGCGGTTTCCAGAGAATCCACGGCCAGGCCACTGAGCACCATCGCCTCGCTTTCGTTGGGGATCAGGTAGTCGACGTAGGCATACCAGTCGCTCGGCAAGGCATGGGAGGCCGGCGCAGGGTTGAGGATGACGATCTTGCCGAGCTCACGGCCGCGCTTGAGCGCATGCCCGACGGTGGCATCCGGCACTTCAAGCTGGCAGACGATCACGTCGGCGCCTTGCAGCACTGAATCGAAACTGTCGAGGACACTGGGGGTCAGCTCACCGTTGGCGCCGGCGACGATAACGATCGCGTTCTGGCTGTTGTCGTCGACCACAATCAGCGCCACGCCGCTGGAACCCTCCACTACGCTGACCGCCTGGCAATCGATGCCCTCGGCCAACAACGCGCCACGCAACTGCTGCCCGTAAGCGTCATTGCCGACACAACCGACCATGGACACTTGCGCCCCCAGGCGCGCGGCAGCCACCGCCTGGTTGGCGCCCTTGCCACCCGGGATGGTGGAAAACGACTCTCCGATCAGGGTTTCCCCACCACGGGGCAGACGCGGCGCGCGCGTTACCAAGTCCATGTTCAGACTGCCTATTACCACTACTTTTGCTGGCATACATCATTACTCGTCAATTCGGTTTCAGCGGTATTGGGCGAATGTACCGGACAACGGCGCAGTCGATTCTCGCAAGACAATGCTCGGCGTCACGATCCGCTGGTCAGTGGCAAGCCCCGGCGTTGCGATCCGCCGAAGCAGCACCTCGGCCGCCATCTCCCCCAGGTCCAGGATCGACTGCCCCACCGTGGTGAGCGCCGGGTAGACGTAACGGCTCATCTGGATGTCGTCGAAGCCGATGATCGACAATTCGCTGGGCACGCGCACGTTGCGTTCGGCGGCGGCGCGCAGTGCACCGATGCCGATCATGTCGTTGGCCGCGAAGATCGCACTGGGCGGTTGCTGTTCAAGCAGTCGGGCCGCCGCGCGGTAACCGCCGATACTGGTGAAATCGCTTTCCAGCATGCGCTCGACCGGCAGCTCGATTCCCGCCTCCTCCAGCGCACGGCAATAACCCGCCAGGCGCATTTGCGCCACGCTGGTGTCCGCCGGGCCGCCGATGAAGGCAATGTCGCGATGCCCCAGGTCCAGCAGATGCCGGGTTGCCAGATAGGCGCCATATTCATGGTCGATACGGACCAGGTCCGCGTCCACTCCGTCGAGGCCACGGTCCACGATCACCATCGGCGTACGCACATTGGTCAAGCCCTCGGCCAGGCCCACATCGCCACCGGCCGACGCCACGATCAATCCATCGATACGTTTTTCCAGCAGCACCCGCAGATAACTGCGCTGCTTGTCCGGGTTGTCGTCGGAGTTGCAGAGGATCACGCAGTAGCCATTGCGCTCACAATAATCCTCGATTCCCCGGGCCAGCTCGGCAAAGTACGGGTTGAGGCTGTTGGGCACCAGCAAGCCAATGGTGGCCGTGGTCTTGGCCTTGAGCGAGCGCGCCACGGCGCTGGGCACGTAGTCCAACCGCTCGATGGCGGCTTCTACCTTGCGCCGCACCTCGTCACTGACCGGTCGCGTCTTGTTCACCACATGGGACACGGTCGTGTAGGAAATCCCGGCGAGCGCCGCCACATCCTTGATCGTCGCCATGGTTCAAGCCCGCCGACTGGCGCGCTGGCTGCGGTACGTATCGAGCACCACTGCAATCACGATCACCGCACCGGTAATGATGCGCTTGGTCGGCTCGGTCGCGCCGATCTGGGCCAGGCCCGCCGCCAGCACGGAAATAATCAGCACGCCGAAGAAAGTGCTGATCACCGAACCACGCCCACCCATCAGGCTGGTGCCGCCAATGACCACGGCCGCGATAACTTGCAACTCGAGCCCAGAACCCGCGTTGGGGTCCGCCGCCTCCAGGCGCGAAATCTGGAACAGCGCCGCGACACCGGCCAGCAAGCCCATCAGGCTGAACACCAGGATCTTGTAGGGTTTTGGGTTGATGCCGGCCAAACGCACCGCCTCTTCGTTGGTGCCGATGCCGATCAGGTAGCGGCCGAACACCGTGCGGGTCAGCACCGCCTGGGCAACGAAGATCACCAGCAAGGCGATGATGAACGAAGGCGAAATACCGAAGGCAATCGGATTGGACAGCCAAGCGAAGGAGTCACCTATATAGGCGGTCCGCGAGCCGGTCATCTGGTACGCAAGGCCCCGGGCCATCTCCAGCACGCCCAGCGAGACGATGAACGACGGAATGCGCCATGCCACGGTAATCGAACCGGTGACCGTACCCGCCAAGGCCGCCACGGCCATGCCGAGCAAGGCCGACGGCCAGACACTCCAGCCCCAACCGAGAATCGCCACGCTGACAGTGGATGCCGCCAACGCCAACACCGAGCCTACCGACAGGTCGATGCCGCCGATGATTAGGATAAACGTCATGCCGACCGCCAGCACCATCAAGTCGGGAATCTGGTTCGCCAGGGTGCTGAAGGTGTCATAGGAAAGAAAATGGCTGCTCAGGACCGAGAACAGCGCAACCATGGCCAGCAAGGCGCCGGCCAGGCCCAGGTAAGTGCCGAGGCCATAAAAGTTGCCATTGGATTTGCCGACGGCAGGTGCGGTTTTCATGAGAGTTCCCTAGGCGCTGCTTCGTCGAGCAGCGCATCACGTTTCTGGTAGCCGGCGAATGCGGCGGCAAGCAAGTCATCCTGGGTCCAGCTGTCGCGCTCGAACGTGTCAATCAGGCGCCCGGCCGAGAGCACGCCGATCCGATCACAGATCAACATCAATTCCCTCAGGTCGCTGGACACCACGACCAAGGCCTTGCCCTGGCGAGTCAACTCACCGAGCAACGCGTAGATATCGAATTTGGCGCCGACGTCGATACCGCGGGTTGGCTCATCGAACAGCAGCACAGAGCAATCGCGCTCCAGCCAACGACCGATCACGACTTTCTGTTGATTGCCACCGGACAGTTCGGACACCAGTTGCGTCGGGCTGGAGCTGCGGATGCGCATGGCGTCGATCTGCCGCTGCGCCAAGGCCTGTTCCGCACTGCCATCGACCAGGCCGGCGCTGGAAATCTCCGGCATGTTGCCTAAGGCAATGTTGGCGGCGATGGATTGGGTCAGCAGCAGGCCTTCGCCCTTGCGATCCTCGGTGATCAGGGCGATGCCATGGGCCACCGCATCGGCTGGTGAGCGAATGCTGATCACATTGGTTGGCGAGCCCAACGCCACCGTGCCGCTATCAGCCACATCGGCACCAAAGATCAGCCGCAGCAGTTCCGTGCGCCCAGCCCCGATCAGCCCGGAGATACCGAAGATTTCCCCGCTGCGAACTTCGAAAGACACATCACGGACCTTGTCGGAGCGGGTCAGGCCCTTCACGGTCAGCGCGGGGGCGCCAATCTGGCGCGGACCCAGATCGATGTGCTCGCCCAGCTCCCGACCGACCATCAGCGTCACCAACTGCTCACTGTTGTAGTTGGCCATCGGCTCGACGCAGACCAGGTTGCCATCGCGCAACACCGCAATGCGCTGGGCAACACGGGCCAATTCTTCGAGGCGATGGGAAATGTAGATGATCGACACGCCGCGCGCCTGCAAGCGGGTGATCTGCTCAAAGAGCATCTCGACTTCGCGGGCCGTCAGCATGGCGGTCGGTTCATCGAGAATCAGCACATGGCAATCGCCGATCAGGTTGCGGGCGATCTCCACCATCTGCTGGTGACCGATCCCCAATTCTCCGACCAGCGTGTCGGGATCGATTGCATCGAGCCCCACCTGGGCCATGGCCTCGATCGCCGCCTTGCGCAATTGCTTGCGGCTGATCCAGCCGCCGTGGCTGGGCAGGTTGTCGAGAAACAGGTTCTCGGCCACGGAGAGGGTCGGCAACAGGTTGAGTTCCTGCATCACCATGCGCACGCCCTGCTCTTCCGCCTGGGTCCGGCTGCCGGGGCGATAATCCTGTCCCTGGAACTGCATCTGCCCGGTGGTCGGCGTGACCAGCCCGCCGATGATTTTGGACAGGGTACTTTTGCCGGCGCCATTTTCGCCGGTCAGCGCCAGCACTTCACCGCGCATCAACGTCAGGTTGATATCGCTCAGTACCGGCTGGGCATAAGTCTTGCCGATACCGCTGACGCACAGGACAGCGTTCGGGTCGCGAACGGACATAACAAACTCTCCAATGCGCCCGCCCGGACGGGCGAGCGCCGTTGTGTCGCCAGGGTTACGGCTTGGTCACCAGCTCGACCGGAGTTTCAATGACGCCGTTGGTGCCGTTATCGACTTTTTCACCCTTGATGATCTTCAGGGCAGTCTCGATGCCGAACACAGCCTGTTTGGCAGCGAACTGGTCAGCCGTCGCGAGGACACGACCGTCCTTGAGCATCGGCTTGATCGCGTTGATGTTGTCGTAGCCGACTACTTGCACCTTGCCCGCCTTACCCGCAGCGCGCACGGCCGAGACGGCGCCGACCGCCATGCTGTCGTTACCGGCCAGCAGTGCCTTGATGTTCGGGTATTCGCTAAGCATCGAAGCGGCGACCTGGTTCCCCTTGTTGATTTCCCAGTCACCGGACTGCAGGGATACGACCTTGATCTGTGCCGCCTCCATCGCGTCCTTGAAGCCCGCGGTGCGCGCCTGGGCGTTGGTGGTGGTCGACACGCCTTCGATAATGCCCACCTCATCGCCGGCCTTGAGCTGCTTGGCCAGGTATTCACCCACCAGGCGAGCGCCCTTGCGGTTGTCAGGGCCTACGAACGGCACGGTGATGTTCTTGCTCTTGACCACCGCCGGGTCGAGTTGGTTATCAATGTTGATTACGGTGATGCCGGCGTCGACGGCTTTCTTGATGACCGGCACCATCGCCTTGGAATCGGCAGGCGCGATCACCAGCGCATCGACCTTGGAGACGATCATTTGCTCAACGATGCGAATCTGGTTGGCGGTATCGGTTTCATCCTTGATCCCGTTGGAGATCAGGTCGAAGTCGGCGGAGTGTTCTTTCTGGTAAGCCTTGGCGCCGTCTTCCATGGTCAGGAAGAATTCGTTGGCCAGGGATTTCATGACCAGGGCAACCTTGGGTTTTTCCGGGGTCTGGGCGAGCGCCGAGGAGAAAGGCAGCGTGGCGGATGCAGCCGCGAGCATGGCGACGGCGAGAAGGCGTCCAGCGAATGGCAGCTTCATGGGTTCACTCCGATTTTATGATTATTGTGAGCAAAAATCGTCGCACGACGATCGCGCAAACGTTTGCGTGAATGAACTATGGTAAAGCATCGGAGTTTTGTCAACGTTCCGGTTTCATCCGGAATGTCGAGCGTCAGGCAGTGGTATTGACCAGCGCGCCGGAGCCGGACTCCTTCGCCAGCTCCTTGATCAAGCTGCCCGTGACCTGCTGCAGTGCGCCAGTAGTGTCGGCAATCTGACCCTGGATAGCCATGATAGCGGTAGTTTTGGCTTCAGGCGTTGCATAAGGGTGCGCCTGCGCTGCGGCGAGTTGCTGTTGTTGCTCGCGCAATTGCTGCTGTAGCTCCTGCATGCGCTTGAGCAGGATTTTCGTGGCGATGCTTTGGGTGCTCTCGCTTTTTTCGGTCTTGTTCTCGGTTTCGGTACGAAGGTCTGCCCGAACCTTGCGTTCACCCAAGGCGTCCTCGGCGTCGGCGCTCGCCTCGCTCAGGGCATTCACCGTCGCTGTGGTCTTACCGCCAATGGTGACGGCGGCGGCGTTTGGGAAGCCGATTGACATGCTCATGTTTCACTCCATGAATGAGTTCCTACAAGGAAGATCGTCCGTCAACGGGTTTTCTTTAGCATCACTCTCAGGGAAGCGACCTTCAGACCACTCCCCTCCGGTTAACCGAACAGCAAACAGCACGATGTTCGGGAATCCGTCCAGGTACTCGCCGCAAGACTCTGCCAGAAAATACATATCGTTTTATTTTCAAGGCGTTAGAGGGCAGGCCCACGCTTGCGCCGCACTGGTACGGATCATGCTCTGGCAAGAGCGCTCCCGGCATTCAGGTCTGCCGGAGCATCTAGATGAATCCTCATGACTAGAGAGAAAAATAATGACATCTGCCTTCAAGACTCTTGTTCCGGGTGCCTTGGCGCTCATGCTCCTGCTGCCCAGCGCCCTTCAGGCGAAGGAAACCCAGGCTGAGCAAAAGCTTTCCAACGTCGTCATCCTTGCCACGGGCGGCACCATTGCCGGTGCCGGCGCGAGCTCCGCCAACAGCGCCACCTACCAGGCAGCCAAGGTCGGTATCGAACAGCTGATTGCCGGCGTACCGGAACTCAGCCGGCTGGCCAACGTGCGTGGCGAACAGGTGATGCAGATCGCGTCGGAGAGCATCACCAACGAAAACCTCCTGCAACTGGGTCGACGTGTCGCCGAGCTGGCCGACAGCAAGGACGTCGATGGCATCGTCATCACCCACGGTACCGACACGCTGGAAGAGACTGCTTACTTCCTGAACCTCGTCGAGAAAACCGAAAAGCCGATCATTGTCGTCGGCTCGATGCGGCCCGGTACCGCGATGTCCGCCGATGGCATGCTCAACCTCTACAACGCCGTGGCCGTCGCCAGCAGCCAGGAAGCGCGCGGCAAAGGCGTGCTGGTGACCATGAACGATGAAATCCAGTCGGGCCGCGATGTCAGCAAGATGATCAACATCAAGACCGAGGCGTTCAAAAGCCCTTGGGGTCCGCTGGGCATGGTGGTCGAAGGAAAATCCTACTGGTTCCGCCTGCCGGCCAAGCGTCACACCCTGGACTCGGAGTTCGACATCAAGACCATCAAGAGCCTGCCGAATGTTGAAATTGCCTACTCCTACGGCAACGTCAGTGACACCGCGTACAAGGCTCTGGCCCAATCCGGGGCCAAGGCAATCATCCACGCCGGTACCGGCAACGGTTCGGTGTCCTCGCGCGTCGTTCCTTCGTTGCAGGCCCTGCGCAAGGAAGGCGTGCAGATCATTCGTTCGTCCCACGCCAATGCCGGTGGTTTCGTACTGCGCAACGCCGAACAGCCTGACGACAAATACGACTGGGTCGTGGCCCACGACCTGAATCCTCAGAAGGCTCGCATCCTGGCAATGGTCGCCCTGACCAAGACCCAGGACAGCAAGCAATTGCAGCGGATTTTCTGGGAGTATTGATCGTCCCGCCCGACCGATATCGGTCGGGCACCTCGACGGACCCACCTGGAGCAGACACGTGTTTATCGGGCTCGATAAAAAAGCGTCGTCCTCCTACATCAAAATGGAAAAAGTGCTGTCAGACGATTTTCTTGAAATTTAAGCAGTTGCGTAAATGCCTACGGTTAAATACTGTATGCACGTACAGCTTAATAAGGATAATCCTGTGGCCACGCCCTCCGCTGCAACTACCCCCTTAGATTCCTATACACGCCTCGGCCTACGGGTCTCGAAAATCATAAACGCTCCCACCGCACAAAATGCCAAGGCGGCCCTGATCTTTCGCCTCCCCGACGAGCCAGTGGATGAATGGGAACGCCTGCTGACGGAAATCGACGAGAACGACAACGTCACCCTCGCCTATCGCGACGATGGCGGGGTGCAGGTTTTCTGGGTTGTGCCGAAGGAAGATTGAGCCTGATGAATTTTCGCTGTTTAGCTTTATTGCTCGTTTTCGTTGCCACGGGCACACAGGCGGGTGCACCCCGTACTTTCAACGAAGCCAAGAAAGTCGCCTGGAAACTCTATGCGCCTCAATCCACCGAGTTCTATTGCGGCTGCAAATACACCGGAAATCGCGTGGACCTCGCGGCCTGCGGCTACGTGCCGCGCAAGAATGCCAACCGCGCCGCCCGCATCGAGTGGGAACATATTGTCCCGGCATGGCAGATCGGCCACCAGCGCCAATGCTGGCAACAGGGTGGGCGCAAGAACTGCACTCGCTATGACCCGGTCTATCAACGGGCCGAAGCCGACTTGCACAACCTGGTGCCCAGCATCGGCGAGGTCAATGGCGATCGCAGCAATTTCAGCTTCGGCTGGTTGCCAGTGCAGAAGGGCCAATACGGCTCGTGCCTGACCCAAGTAGACTTCAAGGCCAAGAAAGTCATGCCCCGCCCTTCCATCCGGGGGATGATCGCCAGGACCTATTTCTACATGAGCAAACAATACGGGCTGCGTCTCTCCAAACAAGACCGGCGCCTGTATGAAGCCTGGGACAAGACCTACCCCGTGCAGGCCTGGGAGCGCCAGCGCAACCAGAGCGTCGCGTGTGTCATGGGTCGAGGAAACGAGTTCGTGGGGCCAGTGAACTTGAAGGCCTGCGGCTGACCTCGCATATAAGAACAGCACAAATCAACTGTGGGAGCGAGCTCGCTCGCGATAGCGGTGGACCCGTCAACATTGACGTCGACTGGCATGCCCCTATCACGAGCAAGCTCGCTCCTACAGGTTTAGGTCTGTCTGTTTATCGTGCTGGCGGAAAATCCACGACCAGGGTCTCGATGTTGCGCTTCTTGGCACGTACCAGCGCAGCGTTGATCTGCTCCTGCTTCGCCTGAGCTTCAGCCTCGGAGCCTAAGGGTCCAACCAGGACCCGGTCCTTCCCGTTTTCCCTGACGACACTGGACATGAAGCTGTGCTCGATCAGCCATCCGGTCAGGTCGCTGACAGCCTGGGGCGTCTGGCCTCGAACCTCGACAGCCCACTGCGGTGCCGCGGCAGCTGCCGGCGCAGAGGTCGCCGCCGGTTTCGGCTTCGGTGCCTCGACGTCGCGCCCTTCCCCGCATCCTGCCAGCGCCAATACCGCGATTACCCAAGCCAATTTACGCACAACGATTCCCCCGCAAGACATGAAGCGGGGATTTTAGCACCCAGACTCGCCGGAAACGCCCTAAACAGTGCGCAAAACACGAGAATCCTGTCCAACGTCTCTGTATAGTCGCACCCTGGGAATTAATGCAGCATCTGCACGTCAGAAAGAGGCACCCACATTGTGACACTTAGCACTAATCTATAAGCAGTACCGACATCTGCACTGTCTGAATCAGGTGCCCTATAAAGCAATCAAGGAGAACACCATGCTGATACTCACCCGCAAAGTCGGTGAAAGCATAAATATTGGTGACGACATCACGATCACCATTCTGGGCGTGAGCGGCCAACAAGTCCGTATCGGCATCAACGCCCCGAAAAACGTTGCGGTGCATCGCGAAGAGATTTATCAGCGCATCCAGGCCGGCCTCACTGCCCCTGACAAGCCGCAAACGCCCTGAGCCCTGCCGCAGTCCGCAGCCAGCCCGTTTGCATCGCCGCAATGGCTGGCTAAAGATGCAGGCCGACCGAGCCGCACCCTGTCCAATCCCGCCTTATCGATCCGACCAGCCCGAAACCGATACTACTGGCATGCCTCATACCATGGCTGTCAGACGTTTCGTTTTAATGGCGATGAAGCAGGTGTTCGTGCCGGTCAGCCCAAGCGCACGCCACGGGCCATTCCCGTGGCCGCCACGACCATCAACATCAGCAGCAACGCTTCCAGGTGACTGATCCGTGCAAAGCGGCCAGCCCTCGACGAGTCGATCGCAGCGCCCTTGCCCAGCGCCATCCGCCATTTGATCAGGGCGATCATCGGTGCGATTTCAAGCAACAGGATCAAGACGAACAACGTCATCTTCAGGTGAAACAGCGGCTGGTGCAGGTAGTAGTCCGAGCCTTTTTCGTACCCGGCGAAAGCGCGCATCCCGCCTGTCACCAGTAACACCAGCGCTGATAGTCCCCATACGTTGTCCGCAACCAGGACATTGCGAACCACGTCCGCGCCACCCGCGAGGCGTCGCAACGCTGTGCCGCGGGTCAGTACCGCCCAGAACCCGAGGGCGAACGCCAGGAGGTGAATGGCCGCGAGAGACCAGTGAGCAAGCATGGAGGGACTCCTGTCAGAGGGAATGTCGAAGCGACCTGACAGTACTAGCTCATAAACAATCGATTGCCAGGTTGGAATGCAAAAAACTGTGGGAGCGAGCTTGCTCGCGATGGGGATATATCAGCAGACAAACATGTTGCCTGACACTCCGCCATCGCGAGCAAGCTCGCTCCCACAGTGGGTATTGCGCGTCTAAGAGATCTTAGTCCGCCAAGCGCCAGGTCGTCCCGCCCTTCCCGTCTTCCAGCACCACGCCCATGGCGGTGAGCTGGTCGCGGATGCGGTCGGATTCGGCCCAGTCCTTGTTCGCCCTCGCCGTCAGGCGCGCCTGGATCAACGCGTCGACCTCGGCGGCGTCCACGCGACCTTCGGCACCGGCCTGCAGGAAGTCATCCGCTGGGAGCTGCAACACACCCAGCACACTGGCCAGTTCCTTCAAGCGTGCGGCCAGGCCCGCCGCTGCATCAAGATCGCTCTCGCGCAGGCGGTTGATCTCGCGCACCATCTCGAACAGCACCGCGCACGCTTCCGGCGTGCCGAAGTCATCGTTCATCACCTCGGTGAAACGCGCCACGAACGCTTCGCCACCGGCAGGCGGCACGCTCGGCAGACCCTTCAACGCGTGGTAGAAACGCTCCAGGGCGCCCTTGGCGTCCTTGAGGTTGTCTTCCGAGTAGTTGATGGCGCTGCGGTAGTGGCTCGATACCAACAGGTAACGCACGACCTCCGGGTGATACTTGTCGAGCACGTCGCGGATGGTGAAGAAGTTGTTCAAGGACTTGGACATCTTTTCGCCATTGATGCGAATCATGCCGCAATGCATCCACGCGTTGGCGTAGGTCTTGCCGGTGGCGGCTTCACTCTGGGCGATTTCGTTTTCGTGGTGCGGGAATTCCAGGTCGCTGCCGCCGCCATGAATGTCGAAGGTCTCGCCCAGGCAGCACGTGGACATCACCGAGCACTCGATATGCCAGCCCGGACGCCCGGCGCCCCATGGCGAATCCCAGCTCGGCTCGCCCGGCTTGGCGCCCTTCCATAGCACGAAGTCCAGTGGGTCTTCCTTCGACTCGTCGACTTCGATGCGCGCGCCGATGCGCAAATCTTCGATCTTCTTGCGCGACAGCTTGCCGTAGCCCATGAACTTGGCGACGCGGTAGTACACGTCGCCATTGCCCGGTGCGTAGGCATAGCCCTTGTCGATCAAGGTCTGGATCATCGCCAACATGCCCGGGATATGGTCCGTGGCGCGCGGCTCCAGGTCCGGTTTCTGGATGTTGAGGCGCGCCTCGTCCTCGTGCATGGCCTTGATCATGCGCTCGGTCAGCGCATCGTAAGGCTCGCCATTTTCACGGGCCCGATTGATGATCTTGTCTTCGATGTCGGTGATGTTGCGCACGTAGGTCAGGTCATAACCACTGAAACGCAACCAGCGGGTCACCAGGTCGAAGGCGACCATGCTGCGACCATGGCCGATGTGGCAATAGTCGTACACGGTCATGCCGCAGACGTACATGCGGACCTTGTTGCCATCCAGCGGCTTGAAGACTTCTTTGCTCTTGGTGAGCGTGTTGTAGATCGTAAGCACAGGGTTTCCCTTAAGACTTGATCACTGACCCCAGGAATCGCGCAAGGTCACGGTACGGTTGAACACCGGAGCACCGGGTTTCGAGTCCTTGATATCCGCGCAGAAGTAACCTTCGCGCTCGAACTGGAAACGGTCTTCCGGCTGTGCGTTGCCCAGCGATGGCTCGGCACGACAACCAGTGAGTACTTGCAGGGAGTCAGGGTTGATGTTGTCCAGGAAGCTGGCGCTGTCTTCGGCCTTTTCCGGGTTCGGCGAACGGAACAGACGATCGTACAGGCGTACTTCGCACTCGACGCTGGCGGCAGCCGGCACCCAGTGGATCACGCCCTTGACCTTGCGACCTTCCGGGTTCTTGCCCAGGGTCTCAGGATCATAGGAGCAACGCAGCTCCACGATGTTGCCGTCGGCATCCTTGATGGCCTCGTCGGCGCGGATCACGTAGCTGCCGCGCAGGCGCACTTCGCCAGCCGGCTCCAGGCGCTTGTAGCCTTTTGGCGGCTCTTCCATGAAGTCTTCACGATCGATGTAGATTTCCCGGGCGAACGGCAGGACGCGCACGCCCATGTCTTCCTTCGGGTGGCACGGCAGTTCGAGGTTCTCGACCTGGCCTTCCGGATAATTGGTGATGACGACTTTCAGCGGACGCAACACGCACATGGCCCGCGGCGCGCTGTGGTCGAGGTCGTCGCGGATGCTGAATTCCAGCATGCCGAAATCCACCACGCCGTCGGAACGGTTGGTGCCGATCATCTCGCAGAAATTGCGGATCGACTTCGGTGTGTAGCCACGACGGCGGAAGCCCGACAGCGTCGACATGCGCGGGTCGTCCCAGCCGCTGACGTGCTTCTCGTCCACCAGTTGCTTGAGCTTGCGCTTGCTGGTGATGGTGTAGTTCAGGTTCAGGCGGCTGAATTCATACTGGCGCGGGTTGGCCGGCACCGGCAGCTTCTCCAGGAACCACTCGTACAAGGGACGATGGCTTTCGAATTCCAAGGTGCAGATCGAATGCGTGATGCCTTCGATGGCGTCCGACTGGCCGTGGGTGAAGTCATAGTTCGGGTAGATGCACCACTTGTCGCCCGTCTGGTGGTGATGGGCGTGGCGGATGCGGTACATGATCGGGTCGCGCAAATTCATGTTCGGCGAAGCCATGTCGATCTTGGCGCGCAGTACACGGGCACCGTCCGGGAACTCGCCGGCACGCATGCGGGCGAACAGGTCCAGGTTCTCTTCCACGCTGCGGTCACGGAACGGGCTGTTCTTGCCCGGCTCGGTCAGGCTGCCGCGGTATTCCTTGGCCTGCTCCGGGGTCAGGTCGCACACGTAGGCGTTGCCGGACTTGATCAGCTCGACCGCCCAATCGTGCAATTGGTCGAAATACTGCGAGGCGTAGCGCACTTCGCCGGCCCATTCGAAACCCAGCCACTTGACGTCGCTCTTGATCGCGTCGATGTATTCCTGGTCTTCCTTGGCCGGGTTGGTGTCATCGAAACGCAGGTGCGTGACGCCACCGAACTCCTCGGCCAGGCCGAAGTTCACGCAGATGGATTTGGCGTGACCGATGTGCAGGTAGCCGTTGGGCTCCGGCGGGAAGCGGGTGACGATCTGCGTGTGCTTACCCGAATCCAGGTCCGCCTGGATGATCGGGCGCAGGAAATTGACCGGCACGGCCGGGCCGGTCTTGGAATTCGAGGTAGGGTCGACAGTGGGCTTGCTCATAGGATCCTTGAACGTACAAGTGCGCGGCCGGGTGCGGCCTGATAAATCAAAGCCCGTATCATAGCCGATGCTGTCAAGCACCTGACAGGTCGAGCCGGCAAACGATTGAATTTAATCGATGACCCGATGAAAAACAGCCTCGAAATTCGTGCCCGGCACGCTAAACTGCCCAACCTGGCGATTGCGGCCAGACCGGTTGCGGGCGTCCGCGCCCCCGAAACCCACGAATTCCTTGAAAGAGTAGTGATCATGACCCAAGTCAAACTGACCACCAACCATGGCGACATCGTCCTGGAACTGAACGCCGAAAAGGCACCGATCACCGTTGCCAACTTCGTTGAATACGTCAAGGCCGGCCATTACGAGAACACCGTTTTCCACCGTGTCATCGGCAACTTCATGATCCAGGGCGGCGGTTTCGAGCCAGGCATGAAGGAAAAGAAAGACAAGCGTCCGAGCATCCAGAACGAAGCCGACAACGGCCTTTCCAACGACAAGTACACCGTCGCCATGGCCCGCACCATGGAGCCGCATTCGGCCTCCGCGCAGTTCTTCATCAACGTCGCCGACAACAGCTTCCTGAACCACAGCGGCAAGAATGTCCAGGGCTGGGGCTATGCGGTATTCGGTAAAGTCACCGAAGGCACCGATGTGGTCGACAAGATCAAAGGCGTCGCTACCACCTCCAAGGCTGGCCACCAGGACGTCCCGGCAGAAGACGTGATCATCGAGAAAGCCGAGATCATTGAGTGATACTGCTGATTTCAGATTTGCATCTGGAAGAGGAGCGCCCGGACATCACCCGGGCGTTTCTGGATTTACTCGCCACACGCGCCCGCTCGGCACAAGCGTTGTACATCCTCGGCGACTTTTTCGAAGCCTGGATCGGCGACGATGCCATGACGCCGTTCCAGCGTTCCATCTGCCAGGCCCTGCGCGAATTGAGCGACAGCGGCACGGCCGTATTCCTCATGCACGGCAACCGTGACTTCATGCTCGGGCAGGCTTTCTGCAAAGCGGCTGGTTGCACCCTGCTCAAGGATCCGAGTGTCGTGCAGTTCAACGGCGAGCCGGTATTGCTGATGCATGGCGACAGCCTCTGCACGCGGGATGTCGGCTACATGAAGTTGCGCCGCTGGCTGCGTAACCCGGTCACGCTGTTCATTCTGCGCCACCTGCCACTGGGCAGCCGCCAAAAGCTGGCGCGCAAGCTGCGCAGCGAAAGCCGAACGCAGACACGCATGAAAGCCAACGACATTGTCGACGTCACGCCCGAAGAGATCCCGCGAATCATGCAGCAATATGGCGTGAAAACCCTGGTCCACGGCCACACCCACCGCCCCGCCATCCACAAGCTGCAACTGGGCGAACACGCAGCGAGACGCATCGTGCTGGGGGATTGGGACAAGCAAGGTTGGGCGTTGCAGGTGGATGAACAGGGTTTTGCGTTGGCGCCGTTCGGGTTTGCCCCGCCGCCGCAGTTATCGGCACCCGATACAATGCCCAGCCACACATAAGTTTCCCTTGTGGGAGGTTGTGTTGCTTCAATGACCGCTGGCAGCAGGCCCCGCCTTCGCCGCAAATGGCGGCTTCGCCAGCCATACCAGCAAAATCAACCCCATGAACGCCCAGCCCAGCAACGTGAAGTAATCCACGGTGGAGAGCATGTACGCCTGGCTGGTGAGGATCTGGTCGAGCTGGGCAAAGACCGGTGTGCTCGCCCCGCCGAGCTGATTGATCGTCTCGCGGGTGGCCGGCTCGAAGGTGCTGATGCTTTCGCTCAGGTACGCGTGGTGCTGGTCGGCCCGGCGGATCCAGATCCAAGTCGTCAGGGACGCGGCGAAGCTGCCGCCCAGGGTTCGCAGGAACGTCGCCAGCCCCGCGCCATCGGCGATCTGGTGCGGCGGCAGGTCCGACATCAGGATGCTCAGGGTCGGCATGAAGAACAACGCCACGCCGATGCCCATGAACAACTGCACCAGGGCGATGTGCTGGAAGTCCACTTCATTGGTGAACCCGGCGCGCATGAAGCAGCTCAGGCCGATCGCCAGGAACGCCAGCCCGGCCAACAGGCGCAGGTCGAACTTGTGGGCGTACTTGCCGACGAAGGGCGACATCAACACCGGCAGGATACCGATCGGCGCCACCGCCAAGCCGGCCCAGGTGGCGGTGTAGCCCATCTGGGTCTGCAACCATTGCGGCAGGATCAGGTTGATGCCAAAGAACCCGGCATAACCGCCCACCAGCACGATGGTGCCGATGCGAAAGTTGCGATAGGCGAACAGCCGCAGGTTGACCACCGGGTGGCCGTCGGTCATTTCCCATATGACGAACACCGCCAGGGCGATCACCGAAATCAGCGCGCCGACAATGATGAAATTCGACTCGAACCAATCGAGGTCGTTGCCCTTGTCGAGAATCACCTGGAGCGCGCCGACGCCAATGATCAGCGTGATCAAGCCAACGTAATCCATAGGCTGGCGACTGGTGACCACTGGCCGCGCCTTGAGCTGCTGGCGCACGACCATCACCGCGAAAATCCCGATGGGCACATTGATGAAGAAGATCCACGGCCAGCTATAGCTGTCGGTGATCCAGCCGCCGAGGATCGGCCCGGCGATCGGCGCCACCACCGTGACCATCGCCAGCAACGCCAGGGCCATGCCGCGCCTGGCCGGCGGGTACACGGCAATCAGCAGGGTCTGGGTCATCGGGTACAAAGGGCCGGCGACCAGACCCTGGACCACACGAAAACCGATCAGCTCCGGCATGGACGTGGAGATCCCGCACAGGAACGAGGCCAGGACGAACAACATCGTTGCCCACAGAAACAACTTCACCTCGCCGAACCGGCGGCTCAACCACCCGGTCAACGGCAGAGCGATGGCGTTGCTCACTGCGAACGAGGTGATGACCCAAGTACCCTGCTCCGAGCTTACGCCCAGGTTGCCGGAAATGGTCGGCAACGCGACGTTGGCGATGGTGGTGTCGAGCACCTGCATGAACGTCGCCAGCGACAACCCGATGGTGCTGAGCAACAGGCTGGGCGGCGTGAAGGACGCGTTATTGCTCATTGCGAAAATCCTATGAAGCGGAAGTGGCGTTATTGCTGAAATGCAAACCTTGTGGGAGCGAGCCTGCTCGCTCCCACTGGTCCGATGCCATAACTGACTAGCGCTGCGCGGTCTTGCCCGCCGCCGCGCTGTTGTCGTGAATCAGCCGTGTGATCATCGCGTCTGCGTCGGCCAGCTGGCGGTCATAGACCTGGGTGCTGAGCATGGCTTTTTGCGGTGGCTGCTGGGCCAGTACCGGGCCGCTCTGGTCATGCAGGTTGACGTCGACCTGGGTCGACAGCCCGACCCGCAGCGGATGCCTGGCCAGCTCCTCGGCGTTGATATGAATGCGCACCGGCACTCGCTGAACGATCTTGATCCAGTTGCCGGTGGCGTTCTGCGCCGGCAGCAAGGCAAATGCACTGCCGGTCCCGGCGCCCAGGCTGTCGATCGTGCCGCTGTACTTCACATCGCTGCCGTAGAGGTCCGTCTCGATGTCCACCGGCTGGCCGATGCGCATGTCGCGCAGTTGGGTTTCCTTGAAGTTGGCGTCGATCCACAACTGATCCAGCGGAATCACCGCCATCAACGCCGTGCCCGGCTGCACTCGTTGGCCCAGTTGCACGGTGCGCTTGGCCACGTAACCGGTCACTGGCGCGATCAAGGTGCTGCGCGCGTTGGTCAAATATGCCTGGCGCAGTTGCGCGGCGGCGGCTTGCACGTCGGGATGGGACGACACCACGGTGTCATCCACCAGCGCGCTGGTGGTCTTGAGCTGCTGCCGGGCGTTGGCCAGGGCATTCTGCGCCGAGGTCAGGTCATCCCGGGCATGGGACAGTTCTTCCTGGGAAATCGCCCCGCCCGCCGCGAGATTCTTGCGGCGGTTGTAGTTCTCCTGGGCCTTCTGCACTTCAGCTTCTTGCGCATGGACTTGCGCCTTCATGCCATCGACGTTGCTGTACAAGCCGCGCACCTGGCGCACGGTACGGGCCAGGTTGGCCTGGGCGCTTTGCAGCGCAACTTCGGCATCGTTCGGGTCGAACTGCACCAGCACCTGACCTTCGCGCACCAGGTCACCGTCATCGGCGCCAATGCTCACCACCGTGCCGGTGACTTGCGGAGTGATTTCCACCACGTTGCCGTTGACGTAGGCATCGTCGGTACTTTCGCTCCAGCGGCCATACAGTTCGTGCCAGGCCCAGACACCCACGCCGCCGAGAATGACGATCAAGGTCAGGGCCAGCAGCATGACCTTGCGTTTGCGCGGGTTGCCAGCGTCCTGTGGGGTTTGTTGCGTTGTTTCGGCAGTTGCCATGACAAATACCTCGAATCAGTGAGTCGGCGCGGTGGCGGCCGGTGTGGCCGAAGCCACGGTTTGAGTGTCGAAGCCGCCGCCCAGGGCCTGCATCAGTTGGATCGACAAATCGATCTGCTCGGCATTGAGCGTTGCCAGTTGGCGCTGGGCCTGGAGCAACTGCTGCTCGATGCTCAGCACGTCCAGATAATTGCCAATGCCGGAGCCGTAGCGTTGGACCACGGTGTCATAGGAGTTCTGTGCGATATCCACGGCGTGTTGCTGGGCGCCGATCTGCCGCCCGATGTCACGCAACTGGTTGATGGTGTCGCTGACATCGCCAAGGGCCGCAACCAGGCTCTTGTTGTATTGCGCCACCGCCAAGTCGTAGTCGGCGTCCCGGGCATCCAGATCCGCCCGCAAGCGTCCGCCATCGAAAATCGGCAGCGACACCGTTGGCGCCACGTTGAAGAAACGACTGGCCGAACCGAACATCGCGTCCCCCAGTAGCGATTGCACACCGGCCGCCGCGCTCAGGTTGAGGTTGGGGTAGAAGTTGGTCTTGCCGGCCTCGATGTTCTTGCTTGCCGCCTCGACCCGCCACCGCGCCGCGACCAGGTCTGGACGCCGACCCAGCAACTCGGCCGGCAGATTCGACGGCAATGCGACCGCGCTGGCCTGCAGCACATGGGGTCGGGCGATTTCGTTACCCCGATCAGGCCCTTTGCCCAGCAGCACGGCCAGGGCGATCCTGGCGCTTTGCAGGCGTTTCTCGGCATCGATCAAAGTTGCATCGGCGCTCGCCTCCAGGCTTTCGGTCTGCTGGAATTGATATTCGCTGTCGATCCCGGCGCTGAGGCGGCGCTTGCCCAGGTCGAGCATCTGCCGCGTGCGCTTGAGGTCTTCGTTGGCCAAGTCGTAAATGATGTGGGCCTGGCCGAGGTCGCTGTAGGCCCGGGCCACATCGGCGGCCAAAGTCAGTTGCGCGGCCTGGCGGTCGATCTCGGCGGCGCGGGCCTGGCCGAGGGCGGCTTCCCAGGCGGCGCGCTGGCCACCCCACAAATCGAAGTCATAATTGAAATCCACGCTTAGCGAACGCAACGTGCTGTACGCCCCGCCCTGCCCTTGCGGGTCCTGGTCGCGGGCCAGGCGTGAACGGCTGACGCTGCCGCTGGCATCCAGGGTCGGCAGGCGTGCGGCATTGGCGGCATAGGCCGCGGCGCTGGCCTGGTGAACCCGGGCGCTGGCGATCTGCATGTCCGGACTGTCGCGCAGCGCTTCGCGGATCAGGCCATCGAGTTGTGGGTCACCGAGGCTTTTCCACCAGTCGCTTTTCGGCCACGAGGCCGGCGACAACGTGACGCCGGTCAGGGATTGTCCCGCCTGCAGGCTCTTGGCTTCGAGGCTGACGCCTTCGGTCTCCAGGCCGCTGTAGCTGGCACAACCGGCCAGGCTCATGGCCAACAGCACCAGGCTCAGGCGGGTACGCAAGGTTTGACGCTTCATTTTTCCCCCAATCGCAGCACGGTGATGGGATCACCGGCGGCGAGCAGTATTTTCTTGAGGATGTTCTCGAGGGTTTGCAGCTCCTCGCGGCTGATGGCACCGGCCAGTTGGTTCATGGCGTCGGCGCCGATAAACGGCAGGCGATCGGCCAGCGCTTGGCCGGCCTCGGTCAGTACCAGGCGGACCTGGCGGCGATCCTCCGCCGAGCGTTGGCGAACCAGGAAGCCCTTCTGCTCCAGGCGATCGAGCATCCGTGTCATCGAGCCGCTGTCCAGCGACAGGTACCGGCACAACTCGACCGGTGTGTCGATGCCGTGCTGGGCCATGATGATCAGCACCTTGAACTGCGCGGCGGTAATGCCGACGGGCTCCATGTGCGTGTCGATAATCCGATCCTTTAGCAGCGCGGCGCGGCCGAGCAGCATGCCGAGATGACAATTGTGGAATTCGTCTGGGGTGAAGTGCTTCATCTGGATACCGTTATCGGAGTACGGTTTGCTGCCTAGGCAGTGAATGTATGTCGAGATATTACTGCTTAGGCAGCAAATGTCAAACAAATAGTTAGCTTGCTATACATAAAACAGACCTGAGGGGCGGACTTGCTCGCGAGGGCGGTGTGTCAGTCAGCAATTTTTTAGCCGATGGACCGCATTCGCGAGCAAGCCAGCTCCCACAGGTTGTTTTGAGAAGGGTCAGAAATCGCGCTTGTAGAAGATATCCAGCGAACTGGCGACGCCGCTCGCGGCTTCGAGGTAGACCTTCTTGCTCAGCTTGTAGCGCAACGCGATGGTATTGGCGGGTTCGAACACGCCCACGCCATAGCGCAGGCTGAGTTTTTCCGACAGGTTGCCGCTGGCGACCACGCTGGTCTCGTTGCCGCTGCCTTGGGTGTCGAGCTGGAAATCTTCAATGCCCAGGTTATTGGCGAGGCTGGTGGTCACCCCGGAACTGCCCATCAGGCCCAGCCCCAACGCGGCCTGGGCGAGCATGTTGTTGTCCTCCCCGGTGGTGCTCAACGGCCGGCCCAACACCAGGTAGGACAACGCCTGCTCCTGGCTCATCGCCGGCTCCGAGAAAATCTGCGTGGCCGGCTGTTCGGCGCTGCCGCTCAAGCGGATGCCGGCGATAACATCGTCGGTCTGGCGGATCGCCTCGATGTCCAGGTACGGCTGGTCGATGGGCCCGGCGAACAACAACCGCGCACGGCGTACCGTCAGCCGTTGTCCGTAGGCCCGGTATTTGCCGTCGTTGAGCCAGAGTTCGCCGCGGGTATCCATGTTGTCGCCGATGTGCACCTGCCCTTTCACATTGGCCGTCAGGCCGAAACCCGAGAAGGCGAGTTTTTCCTGGCCGACGATCACGTCGATGTCCATCGCCATGGCCATGGGCGCCTTGCCCTCCTCGGTCTGATGGCCGACGATCACCGTGTCATCCGAGACTTTGACCGTGGACGGCGGCAGCTCCCGAATGGTGATCTCGCCCTTGGGCACCAAGACCTTGCCGGCAATCGAAAGCCGCTCCCCTTGCATCGTGATGTTCAGGTCCGGCGCCACGTCCAGCACCGCATAGGGCTCGACGGTGACCGGCAGTTGCGAGCCCTTGAGCGTCAGGTCCAGGGTCAGCGCCTCACCCCAACCGATGTTCCCGGCCAGGCGGCCCTGCCCGTCCTTGCCACTTTTCCAATCACCGTCGAGGCGTACGGTTTCGCCAGCGATCATCGCTCGCACCTGCAAGGCTTCGAGGCTGATCGGCAATTCCGGGCCCGACACTTCACCGTCACTGAGCACGAGGTTGCCGTTGACCTGTGGCGCAAGCAAGCCACCGGACAGCGTGCCGCTGCCGTTCAAATGGCCGGTCAGGGTTTCCACCATCGGCACGAACGGCCGGGCCACCGACAGGTCCAGGCCGCTCAACCGGAAGGTGCCACTCAACGGTTTGCTGGCCGGCAACGGATTGATTCGGGCCTGGAGCATCAATTCACCGAGCCGGGCACCGACGAAATTGAGATCCGTGTCGATGCGCGTGGGCGTCAGGCGACTGTTCAGCGTCAGGGTCTGGTAGGGGAAATCCAGCCATTGCCCCTTGCCCTGCTCCTTATCTCGAATCCGTAAGGTGCCGCCGCTGGCATCCACCGACACACGACCGTTCGGGCCGCTGGCCGGCAGGTCCAGCTGCAGGTCGGCATTGAGTCGGCCTCGCCAGCCGAAGTCCTTGGGCATCCATTGGGCCAGGCTTTCGATGGGGAATTGCTTGAGGTGATAGCGCAGCCGTGGCTCCGGCATCAGGCGCTGATCTTCCCCGCAGAGGCTGGCCTGGCCGGATCGCCAGCAATGGGCACCGACGTTCAGCGTTCCATTGGCCAGGCGCTCCAATTTGGCCGGAGCCTGCAAGCGCCAGTCTTGTCCGCCGACCTGCACGTCGCCGCTGGCGAGACGTCCGCGCCAGTTACCTTGGTCGAGCGAACCGTCAAGGGCCAAGGTGGTTTCCAACTGGGGCCCTTGCAGGTCCAGGTTGAGTTTCTGTTGCTTGATGTCGCCCTGGCCGCTGACCGTCAACACGCCGAGCGATGTTTCGCCGGCGCTGATACCGCTTGCCTTCAGATCGACCTTGCCCCGCTGCCCGCTGTCGAGCGTCGCGTCCAGCTTCAGGCTTTGCAGGCGGTTGTCCTGGAAGGCCAGTTGCGTGCCTTGCAAGCCGAGTTTGCCTTGGGGCGCCTTGAGCGTACCCGCCATGTCGAGACGGCCCATGACCTGGCCGCGCAATTGCGGCCAGAGTTGGGCCAGCCGTGACAGCTTGATGTCGATCTGGCCGGTGAGTTTTTGTTGCAGGCTGGCAGCGCCGTCAATGCGATTGTCCCCCAGGCGGATATCCAACGCGCCGAGGTTCCACTGCTCGCCCGCGCCGCTGGCCTTGGCTTGGAGCAGCGCCGGTTGACCGCGCAGTTTGCCCTTGAGGTCCAGGTCCGCTTCGAGCTCGAGTCGGTCGTCTCTCAGCGCGCCCTTACTGCGTAACGGCCCGGCCAGCGTGCCGGGCAGCTCGCCAAGCCAGTACGCCGGGTTGATGGCCGACAATTGCAGCGCGGTGTCCCAGGCAATGCCGTCGGCGAATTCCAGGCTCAAGTGCCCCTCGGCCTTGCCCGGTCCGGCGGTGAGCTGGAGCTGTGGCAGATGGATTTGCGTCAGGTCGCCGCTGAACGGGCTGTCCAGGCTGAACGCCCCGGCCGGACCGTCCAGCGCCGCCTGGAAATTGCCGAGGTATTTGCCATCGGTGTACGAGACTTCGCCATTAAAACGGCGCAACGTCACTTGCGGTTCGTCGATCAGTGGGTAGAGGCGATGCCAAGGGAACTCCAGCCAAGCGATCTTCGCTTCGGCGCTCAGGCCTTCGCGCCAATCCAGCTGCCCGGTGAGCTTGAGGCTTTGCTGGTCGCCCGCATCCAGATCGAGGCCAGCGATCTGTGCGCCGTTGGCGTCGACCTTGCCGCTGAGCGACAACGCCACCGGGCCTTTCTCGGCGGGCAAACTCGCTTTGCCGAGCAGTTGGTAGCCATCTTTCAGGTTACCCTCGCCGGTCAGTTCCAGCTGATTGAGCAACAGCGTGTCCGGCAGGTCGGCGCTGGCCTTGAAGCCGTCGGCGGTGATGCGCACCTTGGCCGGCAGGTTGTCCGCGAGCGGTTGCAACTCGCCCTTGAGGTGACCTTGCAGATAACCACTGCTGTCGGCAGTGAGCTCAAGGGTCCTGAGCAGATCGCCATCGACTTTCAGATCCAGGACCCAAGGTGTCGCACCCGGTGCCGGCAATGTCAGTTGGCCCGCAGCACTCAGCGGCCAGTCCCCTCGCGGCTGCAACAGGCCGGACAGTTTCAGGCTCAACTCTTCCCGCTGCAATTGCACCGAGTCGATCTGCAGACCTTCGGCGGTCCAGTGCGCCGCCAGTTGCAACCCCTTGAGCTGTTCGCTGCCGTTGAACGACAGGCTGCCCACCTGGACGTCGCCCAGCTCGATCGCCAGGGGCAAGTCCAGGTCCGGCAGGCTGATCGGACCGCTGCTCGGTGCATCGGAAGAGGCCGGCAGCTGCAAGGCAATCCTGTCGGCCTTGAGCTGCTCGATGCACAGGGTCATGCGTAAAAGGCAAAACGGCGACCAGGCGAAGATCGGCCGATCGAGTTCTACCCGGCTGGCGTCCTGTTGCCACACTACCCGGTCAGCATTCCACTGCCCGCCCAGCCGCCCCTGGAAATTCTCCACGGTCAGCCCTGGCACCAGGCCAAGGGCCCAGCGGCTGCCAAACGCCGTGCCCAACACGATGCTCAAGGCCAGCAAGACCGACACCAGCAACCCGCCAAGGGCAAGCAGCGTTATTTTCAAACCGCGATTCACAACTCAGGCCCCATGGAAAAGTGCAATCGAATGCCGCCGTCGTCATCCAGGGCATGGGCCAGGTCGAGGCGGATCGGGCCGACCGGCGACACCCAGCGCACGCCGACACCCACGCCGGTCTTGAGGCTTGGCAAATCGAGATTATTGAAAGAGTTGCCCTGGTCAACGAAGGTTGCGACGCGCCATTTTTCCGCGACCGAATATTGATACTCGACGCTGCCGGCCACCATGTAGCGGCCGCCGATGCGATCGCCGTCGGAGTTTTCCGGCGACAGGCTCTGGTAGTCGTAGCCGCGTACGCTCTGATCGCCGCCAGCAAAAAAACGCAGGGATGGCGGGATCGATTTGTAGCCATTGGTGGCGCTGCCGCCGATCTGGGCGCGGGCCAGGAAACGATGCCTGTCGAACACCGTGGTCAAACCCTTGACCATGGCGGTGCCATACAAGAGGTTGTTGTCCGAACCCAACCCCTCCTTGGCAACCTTGGTGTCGAATTGCAGGCGATAGCCATTGTGCGGGTCGATACGGTTATCGCTGCGCAGGTACGAATAGCTGACGCCCGGCATCAGCAACGTGCTCAGACCCGAATCGTCACCGAGTCGGTATTCCTCTCGCTGCCATTTGAGTGACACCACCCGCTGCCAGCCGCTGGGCAGCTTGCTGTGCCATTCAGGCCCAACGGTGAGCAGTTTGCTGAGGGTATCGGTGCCGGCCAGTTCTTCATACTGATAGCCGCCGGCGTAGCGCAGCTTGTCGGTCAAGGGTGGGTCCAGCGGTACGTCGTACCACAGGCCGACGTTCTGCCGCGGCGCCGACACTTCCGCTTCCCAGCCATAACTGTGCCCTTGCGGGTTGACCCAGTGACGCGTCCAGTTGGCCTTGGCCCGGGGGCCGACGTCGGTGGAGAACCCCAGGCCCAGCCCCATGGTGCGAGGCTTGCGGGTGTCGAGCTTGACCGCCACCGGGATCACGTTATCGGTGGCCGCGGTGGGCGCCGCATCGACGCGCACGCCTTCGAAGTAGCCGCTCGATTGCAAGGCCTGGTTGAGTTCGGCGATGAGCTCGGAGTCGTAGGGCGCACCCGCCTTGAACGGCACCATGCGTTGCAGCAGGTCTTCATCGAAGGGTGTATCGCCTTCGAAGCTGACCGCGCCCAGGGCATAGCGCGGTCCGCTGTCGTAGATCAATTCGATGTCGGCGATACCGGCCTGCGGGTCCACGCGCAACGTCTGGCTGATGAACCGTCCACTGAAAAAACCATAGCGCGAGGCCTGGTTCTGGATTGTCCGCTTGGCGTCTTCATAGCGCCCGTGGTTGAGCACCGCGCCGGGTTTGAGGCCTGCGTTGTCAGGCACGCGGAAGCCCTTGAGCGACGCCGCCGGGCCGTCGATGCGGATCGTGACATTACGCAAGTGCACCGGCTCGCCGGGGTCGATGCTCAGGATCAGGCGCGGCGCCTTGCCCGCCTGGACCTCACTGTCGATCTGCGGCTGGTAGTAGCCCAGCGCCTGGGCCGCCTTGCGCGCCTGCTCCTCGGCGCCGCGACTGAAGCGCAGCAACGCGTCTTCATCACGATCGCCCAATCCACCGATATAGCCTTCTACGTTGGCCTTGAGTTCGTCATTGGACGGTTTGACACGCACATCCAATTCACTTTGTGCCAGCACCGCGCAGCTGAGAGACAGCAAAAGCACGCCACCGGTCATTCGTCCTGGGAAATTCATGGCGCGGATGCTATCACGAGGTTGGGAGCCTGATAGAGCCAGACGATTCCCAAAAGTTCGTCTGACTAAGCCGTCGCGCTCTGCAGGACCTGCGGATTTGCATGGAAGAACACATGCTCGCGGACAGGTCCTACAGCAACTTCGCCAATTTCCTCATAACCCTGGCGCTTATAAAAATCGAGGTAGCGTGGGTTGCCGGTGTCCAGCACCACGCCTTGGGAATGTTCATCCACCGCACACCAGTTATGCACCGCTTCGAGCAACTGCTCGCCGTAGTGCTTGCCCTGGAATTGTGGGTGTACCCCGAGCAACGGCAACACATGGACCGAGTCCGATGGCAGGCAGGCCAGCACCGCTGCGTGATATTCCAAGTACCGCCGAGTGCAGCGAAACCCAGTGCTCAGCACCATGCGCAGGCGCCAGGCCCAACTTTCGGTAATCCCCAGGCGGCGCTGCGGCGGCGCGATCAGGGCGATGCCGATCAGACGGTCATTGACCAACAGGCCGATTGCCGGCAGATCCTGGAAGAAATGCTGCTTGACCAGCTCTCGCACCGTCGCCCGCACCCGTTGTTCATAACCGGGACGCTCGGACTCGAACAGGTAGCTGAAGGTCGGCTCGTGGCGATAAGCCTGGTACAGCAATGAACGCGCTTCGCGGGAATAACCGCTGTCGAGCATGTGGATATCAGCAGTGGCGGTTTCAGGCATGGCGTTGCGTCTCCTGGGCGGGCTCGGTGAGGCCCTGCTCTTATTGACTACGAACCCGATAGGGTTGCGATCGTTCCTACATGCCAAGGACATTAGCAGTGCATTTGTCCTACTGCCACGCTAGCCCCGTTCCCACATGTCAGCTAGCATCGCAGTTTTGCCAGGACAGCCGACCATGAAGATCGTCTCCTTCAACATCAACGGCCTGCGAGCCCGTCCCCATCAGTTGGCGGCACTGATCGACAAGCACCAGCCGGACGTGATCGGGTTGCAGGAAACCAAGGTCCACGATGAACAGTTCCCACTGGCCGAGGTGCAAGCCCTGGGTTATCACGTGCATTACCACGGTCAGAAAGGCCACTACGGTGTCGCCCTGCTCTCGCGCCAGCCGCCACTGACCCTGCACAAAGGCTTCGAGACCGACGATGAAGATGCCCAGCGGCGTTTCATCTGGGGCACCTTTGCCGATGCCAACGGTGTGCCGGTGACCGTCATGAACGGTTATTTCCCACAAGGTGAAAGCCGTGATCACCCCACCAAATTCCCGGCCAAGGAACGCTTCTATAACGACTTGCAGCAGTTGCTGGAAACACGCTTCAGCAACGGGCAACCGGTCGTGGTGATGGGCGATGTGAACATTTCGCCGGAAGACTGCGACATCGGCATCGGCCCGGACAACATGAAGCGCTGGCTGAAGACCGGCAAGTGCAGCTTCCTGCCGGAAGAGCGCGAATGGATGGCCCGCCTGAAGAACTGGGGCCTGGTGGACAGCTTCCGTCACCTGAACCCGGACGTCACCGACCGCTTCAGCTGGTTCGACTACCGCAGCCGCGGTTTCGAAGACGAGCCCAAGCGCGGCCTGCGCATCGACCTGATCCTGGCGTCCCATGGCCTGCTGCCACGGGTCAAGGATGCTGGCGTGGACTACGAACTGCGGGGCATGGAAAAACCGTCGGACCATGCGCCGATCTGGCTGGAGTTGAGCTGAGCGCGTCGCAACCCTGTCATGTTTCAGTAACCTGACTGACTTAATCTTCCGGCACTTCCCTGGCTTCAGAAGGTGCCGGCATGCGGTTGCGCGTTGTGTTTTTCCTGGGCCTCTGGCTGCCGTTGATGGCATGGGCCGGTAACTTGCCTATTCCCGAACACGGCCCTGCCCTGCGTCTCCAGGGCTCCAACACCATCGGCGCGGCGCTGGCGCCGGCCCTGGTGCGCGGACTGATGGAAGACCAGGGGTTGCTCAAGGTCAGCAGCGAAATCACCGGTCGCGACAACGAGCAACGCATCGTCGGGCATACCGCCGATGGCCGGCGTGTCCATGTCGACATCGCCGCCCACGGCTCCAGCACCGGGTTCATCGCCCTCAAGCAAGCCAACGCCGACCTGGCCGCCTCTTCCCGGCCGATCAAGAACAGCGAACTGAAGGAACTGGCGGCCCTTGGCGATCTGAAAAGTCCAACGTCCGAGCAAGTCATCGCCATCGATGGCCTGGCGATCATTCTCCACCCGCAAAACCCGCTGCGTCAGCTCGACACGGTGCAACTGGCGCGCATTTTCAGCGGCGAGGCCAAGACCTGGGAAGCCGTGGGCGGCGTCGGCGGGCCGATTCATTTGTATGCGCGGGATGAGCAGTCCGGAACCTACGATACCTTCAAGGAACTGGTACTCAACCGACAAGGCAAGAAGCTGGATCCTACAGCCAGGCGCTTCGAATCCAGTGAGCAATTGTCGGACGCTGTCAGCCAGGACCCGCAGGGCATCGGTTTTATTGGTTTGCCCTACGTACGACAGGCCAAGCCCCTGGCGATTGTCGACGGTGCTTCCCAGCCCATGTTGCCGCTGAACAACCTGATCGCCACCGAGGACTATCCCCTGTCCCGGCGTTTGTTCTTTTATCTGCCGCCTCTGCAGACCAATCCGTGGGCCGAGGCGCTGGTGGACTTTACCCAAAGTGAACAGGGCCAGGCGATCGTTGCGGCGAACGGTTTCATCGCCCAGACCGTTCAGGCCATGTCCGTCACCCCGAACGCGCTGATGCCGGAGGGCTACCAGGCCCTGAGCCGTCATGCCCAGCGCCTGACCGTGAACTTCCGTTTCGAAGAAGGCAGCGCCAGCCTCGACAGCAAGGCCCAACAAGACCTGGGCCGCGTGCTCGATTACATCAAACAGCACGGCAAGGCCGACCGACGCGTGACCCTCGTAGGCTTTGGCGACCTTAAGGACGACCCGGCGCGGGCCGACCTGTTGTCCAGGCTGCGGGCCATGGCGGTGCGCCGGGAGCTGGTGAAATACGGCGTGACCTTGCGCGAGGTACGCGGGTTTGGCGCGTTGATGCCGGTGGCGGCCAATAGTGAGGATGAAGGAAGGGTTCGCAATCGGCGGGTGGAGGTTTGGGTTTATTGACCCCACCAAGTGCCGCAACACCATGCCGTGGCGAGGGAGCTTGCTCCCGCTGGGTCGCGAAGCGGCTCCACAATTCAGAGCCTTGTCCAACCGTTCGTCCGTCCCCCCGCGCGACCTGTAAGGTCTGACAGTAGCCGACCCGGAGCATCAGCGCTTAGATATCCCACCATCACCTTGCAATCCTGGCAGCCAGCTCATGACCGACTCGTCGCCCCCCAATGCTCAAACCGTGTTGATACTGAACCAACCCAGGCTACCCGGCGCCAAAGACCCGGTGGTAGGCGCGCATCTGGGCGTACCCTTGCGCCTTCATGACCTGACGCCCTTTGGTTGCGAAGTGGTAGTTGACCCCTATCTGAACCAGGAGGCTGGGGATACCGTCTCGATCAACTTGAATGGCGAACTGTCCCTCGACAGCCGTCAGACCCAAGGCCTCGATGACGCCGTGACGCTGTATATTCCAAAAGGCAAACTATTGCCTGGCATCATCAATCGATTGACCTTCACCGTGACCCGCGGCAGTACAAACATCGCCACTTCTGAGCCGCCATTGGAGATCCTCTACAACAAGATCCGGCCTGGCAACCAAGACTTGACGCCCGGAGATGGAGAGCATTCTGAATTAGTGCTACTGCTCCCGGACGAAATCAAGGACGGCGTGGGCCCAGGTTTCACTCAGGCGACCATGTCGGTAGATTACCCGTATTGTCGAGCCTACGACCTCATCCGACTCAATTGTAACGGTCATGACGTCGAATATACGGTTACTGATACCCAGGCTCCCCCGCCGCCGAATCACGGTGTGCCGACGCCCACCCGAGTGAGCTTTGTAATCACCAGCGCCGACTTGATTGACGATCCTGAGTTCAAGTTTTCCTTCACGGTTAACGACCAGCTCGGCAATAGTCCGGATACCGACTCCCCCTGGTCGGCCGTGCATACCGTGGAAGTGGACATGGCCGGTGTAAGGTTGCCGCAGCCGATCCCCCGCGAGGTTCTCAGCGAGGCGGCCGACGATCCAAGCCTTATCGACCTTGGAAAACTCGGAACCCTGCCATTGTCAATTATCATCTTGACCAGCGACCCGCGCTTCTTGCCCGGGAGCATCATCAACATGACATACGTCGCGAAGGTAACAGGCCAGCCCGATATCGTGGTTCCGAGGACGGGGACCGTTGAGGTGGATGAACTAGGCCAGAAAAAAGCTTGTGTGCTCCAGGTTCCTTACGAAAACGTCGTTCCCAATAGCACTGTCGAAACATCCTACAAACTCTTCAATAACCAAACGCAGGTAGGCTACTCCAGGATCGCGAGATCAACCGTTGTCGGAGAGGCGATACCGGACGAAAAGCCCGTGATCACAATGCTGCAGGATTCGGCAGGAGTGGAAGTCCCGGACGGCGGTAGGACTTTCCACACCCGAGTGATGCTGACCGGTACCGCCAGCAAAGGTCAGGAAGTCGAGGTGTTCGACGATGTGGAATTCAAGGCGAAAGCCGGAGCCGATTCGCAGACAGGTGTCTGGAGTGTTGAAATCACGGACCTGAGCATCGATCTCCACCGCCTGACCGCCAAGGCGCTCTACGGCACCCATCCGGTATCGGACGCGCGCACTTTTACGGTAATAGCGCAATTGGTCATCGATACCAGCCCTGTTCTTCTCGACGGTTTCTTCCTGTACATCGGTGCCGAACGAAACGCTACCCCTATGCCAGCTGGCACAACGGTAATTCGCAATCCTGTAACGGGAAATCCTGGATACGCTTACCACTCATCAAACAGTGGAGTCGCTCGCGTGGATGGCAACGGCAGGGTCGAAGGATGGAGTAATGGGTATGCGACGATCACGATTACCGATGCCTATGGGCAGACCGCGTCATATGGGGTGACTCGGTCAAATGCGTGGACAATGGCCACGATACCTTCCATTACAGGGGGAGCTGCGCCCGGGTGGGCGAACTCCCAAGGAGCCGGTAATTCATTTGCCTCACCCCCACGCCCGGACGGCGGCACCATGCAGGCAATTCGAACGTACTACCATGTCCCCCGGGGGCTTGATTTCAGGCACTGGACCGGAGCATTTGAGAACGGCGTTCCCGAGTGGCCACTTTTTGCCAATCCCTACACGGGGGAGATCGGAACATCCACGGTTCAGGCATATCTGGGCGCCTATTGTCGAGTGCCCTATAACTCAGGGCGATCAATGGCCAACTTTACGGAACAGTAATATATGCCCGGCAAGGACGAGTACGGTTTCCTGGAAACACTGCGCCGGCCGGTTTATGACCGCTGCGCAGTCCAGCGGGAGTGGCCCCCGTCCGTTTTCGCCCACAGATATAAATCCCCTATGGTGAGGGAGCAAACTACCGCGCCACAGAAGCCCTGATGTTTATCTATAAAACCTTAGCGTAGGAACGAACGGCCTCTTCTTGCGCCATTGCCTACAACTACGCCAGAATCCGCCGGCTTGTGCGCCTTGAGGGCGGGCTTTACTGTTGCTCGGTCGCTGAAAATCAGCGATCGGGTTTGGTAGCCCGGGCCTTCGGTGCATAGCGTCACCTCTTGCAAGTGCAGTCATGCGCTTCGCTTTATGGTGGCCCTGCGCAGGGTCTCTTCGGAGACGCCGGCTCCGATGCCCGGTCTACCAACCTTCGTATGGCCACCACCTTCCGTTTGGTAGCGAGAGGGTAACGGCTCCATCAAACGCATCGGCGTTTCATCATGTTCAAAGCAACCCCAAACCCGCCGGACAACGATCCCGCCGACTCGGAAGCACTCGACAAAGCGGCGGCAGACCGCGCGCTCGATTACTACCTGAAACCCAAATCCGGCAAACCGAAAACCGACCCAGGCCAGCTCTTCACCCTCATCAACGGCATCGACACTGAAGCCCCGCTCGCCAACCTCAGCGAAACCCTCGCCTCGGCCAACGCGATGATCAATGACCTGGCCTTCGACCTTGACGGCTCGCGCAGGCACGTGGCCCTGGGCATCCTGCAACTGATTGAACTGGGCGGACTGCTGGCGAATCGCGCGCTGTATAACGTCGACCCGCGTTAGCCCAAGCAACGCATCTCCCTGTGGCGGGGAGCTTGCTCCCTCGCCACGCATGGCTCAGTTACCACATGTCGTCACTGTCAGATCCTACAGTATCCGGCCCGAACTCCCTCAGGCAGCTTGTGCTTGGGACAGTATCGCTGTGCCCTTGGCGATGGGTGGCCAAACCCGATAGCGCCTGAAACCTCGCTTGAGGATCATGACCATGACCAGAGCAATGAAATACTCAACCATCGAACTCCCAGAGGGCTCCAGGCTTCGTGGCGTCGCGCTTAGTGCAGACGGCAAGCGCGCCGCTGTCTGCAATTTCGGTCTCAATATCGTGTCAATGATTGACACCGAGACCCATGAAATCAACGACATCTCGACGAGTACGATGGAGCGCCCTATCTACGTAGCGTTCGATGACAATAAAAACCGCTGCTATGTGTCCTACCTCGACAGGTTTGGGCTTGTGGTAATTGATACCGTCTTAAACAGAATCATTAAGACAATAACCATCACGCGTCCACTGCGACAGATCACAGTCGACTCCACCAACGAGCGAGCCTATGTGATGTGTCCCATCCAGGGGCAACTCTACGACGAGGCACGAATCGCTGTGATTGATACCGCAACGGATGTGCTTATCGAGACCATTTCGATCGCCAAACCAGGAGATCTACCAACGAATATCGCCATCGACCCGTTCGAGCACAGGGGCTTCTTCCCCCTCAAACTTAGCCCAACCCACACTGACCTCGGACGCATTGACACCATAACCAATCAACTCATGGACCCGATGGAATACCTGACTACCGGCAGCGCTCTGGACTCAACCGCATGGAAAGACGGTTCCCTTTATATCGCCTCTACCACCCAAACAAGTGTGGTGAATACGAACACCGAAGAGCGGCGCGCACTAAACGGCGGAGGTAAAGATATCCATTTAAGTCCTCTAGGTGATCGCGCCTATTACTTACTCAGCCGCAGCGAGGAAGGACAACTATGGAGCGCATTGCAAACAGTGGACACCGGCACTGGCGCAATCATCGACAATAGCCTCATCGCCCCCATACGACCACATTCCATGGCCGTCTCTGCGGACGGCACGCGCCTCTGTATTACCGAGGAGGAAGGACGAAGCGTGGTCGTGGCCGACATAGCGGACGCTAGGCGGTAGGACGAGCGGCCTGCTACCGCCCCGCCAGCTCCATGATCATCCGCGACAACAGGTAAATCCTCGGCACCACACTCTCGACCTCGGCGTATTCCTGCGGCGTATGAATATTGCCCCCGACGATCCCAAAGCCGTCCAACGTCGGCGTGCCAACCCCGGCAGACAGGCTGGCATCCGCCGCCCCGCCGCTGCCCTCTTCGGTGAGTTTGCGCCCCAGTTCGCCATAGATGCCCTGAGCCATCGCCATCAACCGATCCGACTCCTTCGTCTGCGGCATCGGCGGCAAACCGCGCTGCAGGCTGGTGGTGACTTCGGTGTCGGCGATCAGTTTGTCCTTGGAAACCCGAGCCAGGTCTTTTTCGATGCGGTCGAACTCTTCCGGCACCGCTGCGCGCACGTCGGCCTTTGCCGTCGCCTGGTCAGGAATCACGTTGGTCCGATCGCCGGCCTTTAGCACGGTGAAGTTGATGGTGGTTTTCTTCTCCGCGTCGCCGAGCTTGCCCAGTTGCAGAATCTGGTGCGCCGCTTCCATCGCGGCGTTGCGCCCCAACTCCGGTGCGACACCGGCGTGGGCCGCCTTGCCCTTGACCTCCACCAGGGCGGTTGCGCTGCCCTTGCGCCACACCACCAAACCGTCCGCCGGACGACCCGGTTCAAGGTTGAGGGTCACGTCATGGGCCTTGGCGGTTTTCTTGATCAGGTCGGTGGCGACGTCCGAGCCGGTCTCTTCGCTGGCGTCGAGCAGGAACGTGATCTGCGCGTAGTTCTTGAAGTCCAGGTCCTTCAGCACTTTCAATGCATAGATCCCGGCGACGATACCGCCCTTGTCGTCCATCACCCCCGGTCCGTAGGCCCGGCCATCCTTGATATGAAAAGGCCGCTCGGCGGCGGAGCCTTCCTTGAAGACCGTGTCCATGTGGGCCATCAGCAGGATCTTCGCCTTGCCAGCGCCCTTGAACGTCGCCAGGACATGTTGAGTGCCGTCCGAATTGGGCACCTTCTCGATGGTCGCACCGAGCTTCTGCAACTCATTGATCGCAATGTCGCCGACCTGGGTCAGTCCCGGCACATAACCGGAACCGGAGTCGATGTTCACCAGCCGTTCCAGCAGTTTCAGGGCCTCGCCCTTGTACTGTTCGGCGTTGGTCAATACTTGCTGATGGGGTTGCGCGAAGGCAGCGGGGGCGAAAGCGCCAATGGCCAGGCTCAGGCCAAGACTGACGGCGAGACGGGAGCGACGAGCGGTAACGGTCATGATTTCATCCTTGGTTCGTCGGGAAGTACTCTTGAGAGAATCAAGGGCACCCTACCCGACAATACGCCAAGGCTCTAGACCGGCGACGCCTCCAACATTGGCAGATGTCGCTGGCAGACAACTCGGTTGCGCCCACCGGTCTTGGCTTCATAAAGCAGTTGATCGGCGTCATTGAACCATGCCGTCGCATCGCCATAAGCCGGGTTGAACGCTGCCAGGCCGATACTCAGGCTCACTTTCAACGCCGGGTCCTGCTCGTAGGCCAGCGTGGCGAAACGCTCGCGCAAGCCGTCCATGGCCTGCACCGCCTTGTGCAGGGTCAGGTCCGGCAGGATCACGCAAAACTCGTCGCCACCGTAGCGCCCGACAATGTCAGTTGCCCGCAGACTCTGCCTGAGCAGCTTGCCGAGCTGGCGCAGTACCACGTCACCGGCGCCGTGGCCGTAGGTGTCGTTGATGGCTTTGAAATGGTCGATGTCGATCAGCGCGATCGCGCCCAGAGCCCCGTCTGATGGATGACGCAGGCAGCGCTGGAACTCTTCGTTGAGTCGATCTTTCCAGGCGCCATGGTTGAGCAGTCCGGTAAGGCTGTCGGTACGGCTCAGCGCCAGCAATTCACGTTTCTGCCGGCCCAGGGTGTAGGCCTGGCGAAAGCAGATCCAACCCAGCGCCAGCGGATAAAGACACAGCAGCGGCAGGCAGGCATAAAGCTGCGTCGGGCTGGTCATGGGCACGCTGGTCAAGGGGAAGATCACGCTTCCCACTGCAATGCCAGCCACTTGAGCCAGCGCGCCGGCCAACAGGAAACGCAGGCCGCCAATCGCGACGTTGTTCATCGCCATCATCGCCAGCGTGACGGCCGTGGGCAGTGGATTGAACTGCATCGCCGCGACCCAGAATCCGCCGAGCAACGCGTCGATCAACAAGTTGCGGTGTTCGGCGTGGTACGGCATTGCCGAACGACGGGCCCACTGATAAGAGAGGTGTGGCCAGAGCAAGCCATTGAACAGCATCAAGCCCCAGACCCAGGGCTCAGGGTCAAGGGGATGGACGGCGGCACTGACCACCAGCAACCCCAACGCCAGGCCCAGGATGCGCGACGTGTATAGCCTCCTGGCCAGCGAGAGCCCCTTTTTTCCGGTTTTTTGCATAGAGGCCTCTGCACCGCAGGTCTCCCGATTTCCCGGGATAGGGTGACTGGAGTCTATCAGGGTGCCGCCAAATAGCCATTACTCTCTAAAGGGGTATTTCTCGCGCAAGACGAAGGGGCTCTTGGCGGATCTTGGCTATATATAAAAAAGGAGAATTCGCTGTCCGACACAACGCGTATCAAAGCAACTACGCACCCGTCGTCGCGTTATCCCAAGGTTTCAGCTTCACTTACGTAACAGCTGATCCCCCGGCTCGAACCGGCGGTTCAAGAATCCTACGTGACCCATGGAGGGCAAGACATGCTGGTGTTGTGGGTAGTGCTCGCCGTGTTCATCGCCTGGAGTTGGTTGACGTACCCAGGCATCGGCCACGTGCTGTATGACTTGGGCATGGCTCTGGAAGCGCGCCTTTATCGGCTGCACAAAATCTCCGTGCCCATCAGCGAAATGACCGTGTCCACCTGGCAAGGCGGGCCCTATGAAGCATCGGGCAGCATCCTGATGCTGCACGGCTACAGCGCCGACAAGAACCTGTGGCTGCGCTTCGCCCGACCTTTCGTCAACCGCTACCGGGTGATCATCCCGGACTTGGCCGGCCATGGCGAAACCGGCTTCAAGGCGGGTGGCGGCTACGACATCCCGACCCAGGCCCGGCGCGTGGTGGAATTGCTCGATGCCTGCGGCCTGGACAAGGTCCATGTGATCGGCAACTCCATGGGCGGCTACCTTGCGGCGTGGCTGGCGGCAACTGTCCCCGAACGGGTGCTGACCCTGGCGCTGATCGACCCGGCCGGCGTCACGGCCCCCGAGCCCAGCGACATGGAACGTCACCTGGCCGCCGGCCACAACCCGTTCCTGGTCCATTCACGGGATGATTTCGCGCCGTTCTACGCCATGACCATGGCTTCCCCGCCCTGGCTGCCCAGCGTCGTACTCGCGGCATTGGCCGAGCGTTACGAGCAGCGCCGGGAGGAGTTGGAGGAGATCTTCGTCGACTTGCGCGCCAGCCCGCCGATGGAGCCTCGCCTGGGGGAGATCCGGGCGCCGTCGTTGTTGCTCTGGGGGCGCAAGGACCGGCTGATCGACGTTAGCAGCGTGCCGGTCTGGAGCAAGGGCATCGCCGACCTGCGCGTGGAAATCTGGGACGGCGTCGGCCACATGCCGATGGTGGAAAAACCCAGCAAGACCGCGGCGCTGTATCGGGACTTTCTCGAGGGATTGGGGCAGTAAGCAGGATGCAGCGCGGGAGGGAGCCTGCGGATCAGTCCCTGGCAGAATGAAGTCCTGAAAATTCTTCGTTTGCCGGCATTGGCGAAGGCTGCGATCTTTCGTTCAACTTTCCCACAGCCCTCGCCAGGAATTCTTACGATGAGCTTCGTCAGCCCCGACTTGATCCGCCAACGCTTTTCCAGGGCGATGTCCGACATGTACCGCGACGAGGTGCCGCTGTACGGCGCATTGATGAGCCTGGTTGAGCAAACCAACGCCCAAGTCCTGGCCAACGACCCATCGCTGGCCGAGCACCTGCGCAGCACCGGTGAACTCCAGCGCCTGGACATGGAGCGCCATGGCGCGATCCGCGTCGGTACCGCCACCGAACTGGCGATGCTGGGCCGGCTGTTCGCGGTGATGGGCATGCAACCGGTGGGTTATTACGACCTGACACCAGCCGGGGTCCCGGTGCATTCGACGGCTTTTCGCGCCGTGCATGAAACGTCGCTGCAGATAAGCCCGTTCCGGGTATTTACCTCGCTGCTACGCCTGGAGCTGATCGAAAGCAGCGAACTGCGGACCTTTGCCGAGTCGGTGCTGGCCAAGCGTCAGATCTTTACCCCGGACGCTCTCGAACTAATTGAACTGGCCGAACGCCAGGGCGGCCTGACGCAATCCCAGGCTGACGAGTTTGTATCGCAAGCGCTGGAAACCTTTCGCTGGCACCACAGCGCCACCGTCACCGCCGAGCAATATCGACAACTGAGCGCCCAGCATCGCCTGATCGCCGACGTGGTGGCGTTCAAGGGGCCGCACATCAACCACCTGACGCCGCGTACCCTGGACATCGACATCGTCCAGGCCCAGATGCCGCTGCATGGCATCACGCCCAAAGCGGTGGTCGAGGGCCCGCCTCGTCGACAGTGCCCGATCCTGCTGCGCCAAACCAGTTTCAAGGCGCTCGACGAGCCCGTCGCGTTCACTGACCAACCCCAATCCCAGGGCAGCCACAGCGCCCGCTTCGGGGAAATCGAACAACGTGGCGCGGCCCTCACGCCAAAAGGACGGGCCCTCTACGATCAGTTGCTGAACGCAGCGCGGGATGCCCTGGGCGAATTTCCCAACGAAGCCAATGCCGAACGCTACAACGCGCTGATGGCCGAGTACTTCGTCCAGTTCCCGGATGACCACGAAGCGCTGCGCCGGCAAGCGCTGGCCTACTTCCGCTATTTCGTGACGCCGGCGGGGCTCGCAGCCAAAGGCACGATAGAACAGCCAACCTCGCTGGAACGCTTGCTGGAACAGCGCTATGTGCGCGCCGAACCGCTGGTCTACGAGGATTTCCTGCCGGTCAGCGCTGCCGGGATATTCCAGTCGAACCTGGGCGATGCCGCCCAGAGCCACTATGCCGGACAATCCAATCGACAGGCGTTCGAAGCAGCGCTGGAACGGCCGACCATCGATGAGCTGGCGCTGTACGCCGAGACGCAAAAGCGCTCCATCGACGAATGCCTGTCGGCATTGGACGCTCGGGAAACAGCCCGGGAATAGAAAAGCAAGAAGTTGCGCGCCAACACTTGGCTATCCTCTGCGGCATGGCCGTTTCGCCTATGGCAGACGGCATCCACTGTATGCGCAATCAACAGTGGAGCGCGATGCAGCCTTCTGCGTGAATTTCGCGGCATCGGCGCCATGCTCCGCAGAGAAATAATCCCAACAGTTTGATTTATATACATTTTTTTAGAATGGCATGGCTCTTGATATCGGTCAGCCGCCTCGGACGATTCACGTCCCGGGCGTCCAGCTATCCAGGAAGGAGCATCCATTGGCTACCCCCGCTTACATGTCCATCGAAGGCACCAAACAAGGTCTGATCACCGCAGGCGCATTTACCGCTGACTCGGTAGGCAACACCTATCAGGAAGGTCATGAAGACCAGGTCATGGTGCAGGGCTTCCAGCACCAGGTGACGATTCCCCGCGATCCCCAGTCCGGCCAGCCAACTGGCCAGCGCATACACAAACCCTTGGTCATCACCAAGGTATTCGACAAAGCCTCGCCGTTGCTCCAGGCAGCCCTGACCAGTGGCGAACGCCTGACGAAGGTTGAGATCCAGTGGTATCGCACTTCGGCTGCGGGCACCCAGGAGCACTACTACACCACCACCCTGGAAGACGCGATCATCGTCGATATGAAGGATTACATGCTCAACTGCCAGGACCCCGGCAACAGCCACTTCACTCATCTGGAGGACGTGCATTTCACCTACCGCAAGATCACCTGGACCCACGAGGTGAGCGGTACCTCGGGCTCCGATGACTGGCGTACGCCGGTCGCGGGCTAACCCTCGCGGGTGTTCGCCCAGTGCGACGGCCTCGGCATTCCATGCACTGGTAAAGAGCCTGACACTGGGCGAACGCCAACAATGATAGTGGAGCTTGCACGGGATGTCCGTGAGCCCCGCATAAATTATTCTTCACGTCGCATCAGCGGTCTTATTATTGCCTGGCGGTTTTCTGCGCATCGGTTTCCTGCGCATCAGGGTTGCCCTGCTGCTCACGCTTGGCCGGGTCATTGGGCCGCAATGCGTCGTTGTCACGCTCCACTTCGCCGGGCAGTGCCGGGTCGTCGGGGTTTTCCTGCGTTTGATCGGGGCTGGGCTTCATCGCGAACTCCTTGGGTTGCTGACGGGCATCACGCGTCGGGATCGGCCACTTCCTCTGCGACGTTGGCATCCGGCGAGCGCTGGTGAAGCTCTTCGGCCTTGGTCTTCAGTTCTTGCCAACGGTCCAGGTCGATCTCTCCCAGGCCGAACAGGTCGTCGGCCAGCCGCATCAGCTCGGTAAAATGAGCATCGGGCGATTCCTGCCAATAGGCCTTGTCGTCGAACAGCCGCTGCCAATCGGCCAGCGACGGTGGTTTGATGTCATCGCTCATGACGGACTCCCGCGAGGCATTCATAGGTATGAGGGGCGACGCACGCGGGGAGTTCCGACGAATCAATACCCGGTCATTTCCAGATAGCCGTTGCCACCATGGCTGCCACTCAATTGCACGGGCCCTTCCCAATACGGGATGCGCAGGTTCATCCAGGCACTGGGGTTGAGAGCCCGCGTGGTGACATCGAGTTGCTTGGCGGGAATCTTGATGGACCAGCGCACCGGCATCGACCGTCCGGCGACCTCCGCGGTGTCCAGCGGCGTGAGGCTGATTGCGTTGGCGTCCAGTGTCCTCGCCTGGCCCTGAGCATCGATCCAGGTGCCCGTGAGGTAAGGCTCGCCGTCCTTGTGGCGCATGCGATAAAGCATGACGTGTTCGCCGTTGTCCAAGTGCAAGGAAAACCAATCCCAACCCGTCTGGTTTTCCGTCAGGGGCTGGCTGCTCCATTCTCGGTCGAGCCAGGCCGGGCCGCTGACTTGATAGCGCCGGCCATCGATTTCCAACTCACCACCCGCCTGGAAAAACGGTTGGCTGTAGTAATACGAGGCCTGGCCTTGTTCGGATTTCTGGCTGAAGCCCTGATCCCCTTGCAGCACCAACGGCCGGGTCGAAGTCAGCCGCAAGTCGTAGCTGAAGTGCGACCCGCTCGCCTTCAACTGCATGTCCGCGAGCGGGTCCGTGCCAACGGCTTGAGTGCCGAATCGCCAATCGTCGATCCAGGCGTCGAAGGGCGTGGTGCGCACGCCGGCCTGCCCCACTCCGCCCCGGGCATAGCGCTCGGCGGCGTGATGGACGGTGGCTGACGTGACGGCGGCATGGCCGAGCCAGATCGTCTGGTTGCGCCAACCGCTGGCCTGGGGCGCGGCATCCAGGGCGCTGCGGAACAGCGTCCATTGCACGCCGAACTCCCGACCCTCGGCATCCTTGAGATTGGCAGTGACGTACCACCACTCGATGCGAAAGCCCTCATGGGCACCGTGATCGGCTGGAAAGCTGAACACGCGCCCGGGCACCACCGGCGTGAACGCGACGGCCTCGGTGCCCAGGCCGGCAAAGCCCTTGTCCGGTGGCGATGCGTTGTCACAACCGCCGAGCAGCGCCAGCAGCATCACGCCGACGCTAATCTTCATGGGCAAAAGTCCTCAGCAAATCCGCCGGTTGCGTACGGTACAACGCGTACAGCGGCCAGGCCGATGCCAGCAGCGTGGCGAACATCGCCAGGCCCAGCAACTGCGCCAATTGCATCGGAAAAATCCGCAAGGGCAAACGCCAGCCAAAGGCCTGCACATTGATGATCGTGTCCAGGCACCAGGCCAGGGCGATGCCCAGCGGCAAGGCCAGCAACAGCGTCAACAACGCCAGCAGCCAGGTCTGGCCGAGGTTGAGTAGCATCAGCTGTCGCCGGGTGATGCCCAACGCCCACAGTGGCGCCAACTGGCTGAGGCGACTCTGGCTCTGGGTCAGCAGACTGATGAACAACGCGACGCCGGCGACCGCCAGGGTCAAGCTGTTAAGCGCCGCCGTGGCGGCAAAGGTGCGCTCGAACACCTGGGTCGACCAACCCTTGAGCCGCGCCTGGTCGACGATCCGGTTGTCATCCAGGTCGAAGCGCGCCTGCAACGCCGTCAGCAATCGAGGAATCGCCGCTGGCTCGATGCGCAGGTTGAAGCGATTCGGTGTCAACTGCGGCCAATGCGCCCGCAGGTGTCCGGCATTGATCAGCACATGACCCTTGGGGTTGCCGTAGTCGGCATAAATCCCGACGATGCGCGGCGTCCAGGGACCTTGCGGGGTCGGCAGGGTCACGCGATCGCCGATCCGCACCTTCAGGCGCCGGGCCAGTTGTTCGCTGAGCATCAGCGTGTCTGCACCGGCCAGTTGTTCCCACGCTTGGTCCCCTGCGGCCTCCAGCAAAGGCCAATGCTGGCGATAGGACGGATGATCGACGATGCCATAGATATCGGTCGGCCAACCTTGCAACGGGATCGACACTTGCCAGTTGGGCAACACGGCGGTGACGGTGGGTTGCTGGTTGAGCCAGTCATGCAGTTCGGCCGCCTGGGCCGGGGTTTGCGGATTGATGTACAGCTCGGCGGTCAGTCGCTGTTCGAGCCAGTCATTGAACGTCTGGCGAAACCCCGCCGTCATGCTGCCGGCGCCAATATTCGCCGCCAACGCCAGGAGCAAGGCCATCAGCGCCAGGCTCAGCGTCGGCAGTTGTTGGCGGCAATCGGCGAGGAACCACTGGCCGAGCACCGAACGGCTGCGGCGCAACAGTAAATTCAATACGCCGTTGAGCAACACCGGCAAAGCCAAGGCCGCGCCCAGTAACAGTGCGGTCATCAGGACAAAACCGCTCGCCAGGCTGTCGCCCCAGACCAACGCCGACGCGGCGACCAGCGCGGCCAACAGCGCCACCCCACCCTGGCGCCGCAACCATCGCGCGTGGGCCTGGTGCCAGGCCTGGGGATTGGCCAGCGCCAGCAGCGGCAGGCGAGCGGCGCGCAACAGGCTCTGGGCCCCGGCCAACAGCGCACCGAGCAAGCCCAGGCCAATTGCGCCCAGCCACCACCAAGGGCTGAGGTTCAATTGCCCCGGCACTTCGGCGCCGTACAAACCTCGAAGGCTCGCCGCGACGTCGGGTAATAACAGGCTGGCCAACCAATACCCGCTGAGCACCCCGGCCATCGCGCCCACTAACGCCAATGCGCCCAGCTCAAGCGCCAGACTGGTAATCAGCACCCGCGCACTGACACCGCAGGCCCGCAGGGTTCGCAGCAGACCGCGACGTTGTTCCAGGGCAAGACCAATGGCGGCGTGGACGATGAACAGGCCCACCACAAAGGATAAAAACCCCAGGGCGTCGAGATTCAAATGGAAGCTTTCGGTCAGGCGTGACAGGTTGTTTTCATCCCCCGCGCGCTTGAATTGCAACAAGCCGTTGAAGGCCTCGGGCAAGGCAGCGGTGTAGGTGTCGGGTAACACCAAGCGCGAAAGCTGATCCGGCAACCCGAGCAGCGCCTGAGCAAAACCGATGTCCATCAGCAGCACGCCGGGGGCCATGTCCGGCTGCACGTGCAAGGGCGGCAAGGGCTGGCCATCGGCAGTGCGGGGCCTGTCACCTTCCTTCAGTCCCAGGGTCTGCAATGTTTGCGGGGCAATCCAGGTGCGTCCGATGCCTGTGAAGAATTCCACCACCTCGCCGATCTCTCGCGCCTGCCCCGCCACCGCCGAACCCGGCGGCAGCGACACCGGGTCGATGCCCATCAATTGCAGGCGTTGGTCTTCGTACCCCTGCAGCGTCACTCGTGCCTGCAATACGGGCGACACGGGCCAACCCTGGCGACGCAGGTCGATGAACCATTGCTGCGCGAATGTGCCACCGCCGGGGGCACTCAGACTGGCCTGGGGTTCGCCGCCGATCAGTTGGCTGGCGCGGGCGTAGCTGTCACGGGCCTGGCTGTTCAACGCCTGCACACCGGTCAGCAGACTGGTGGCAAGCCAAAGCCCGGTCAATACGCTGAAAAACTGCACCGGGTGCCGACGCCAATGGCTGAGCAGCGCCTTGAGCGTCTGGCGAAAGATCATCATCCCTGGACCGCCTCTGCCAGGCGCCCGCCTTGCAACACCACCCGATGCGCCAGGCGCGCCGCCACCCGCTGACTGTGCGTGACCATCAACAGGCTGGTCGGGCTGCCGTCGAGCAATTCCAACAGCAATTGCAGTACCTCGTCGCTGGTGGCTTCGTCGAGACTGCCGGTGGGTTCATCGGCCAACAGCAACGGCGGGCGCGAAGCCAAGGCCCTGCCCAAGGCGACTCGTTGTTGCTGCCCACCGGACAACTGCTCGGGATAACGCCGCAGCAGGTCCGAAAGCCCGAGCCGCTGCACCAGATGCGCTTGCCAGCCAACATCGAACCGGCCACAGAGGCGCGCCTGGAACGCCAGGTTGTCTTCCACCGGCAAGCTGCTGATCAGGTTGAACTGCTGGAACACCAGGCCGATTTCCGTGCGCCGCCAGTTCGCCAGTTGGTGTTCGTTCATGCCGTCGAGTCGATACCCGCCGCTGCGAATACTGCCGCGATCGACTTTGTCCAGACCGGCGACCAAGTGCAGCAAGGTGCTCTTGCCGCTACCCGATTCCCCCATCAACGCCAGGCTGCTGCCGGGGGACAACGTCAGGTCGACGCCTTGCAGGACCGGCAGCGGGCCTTGGGGCGTGGCGTAGCTTTTGAAGACGTTACGGACTTCAAGCATGGGGGCACTCGGCAGATCGGCGAAAGCGACAGAATAGCGGAGGTTGAGCGGCTGTGAGAGTTCCAGAAAATGTCCGGTTCCCGGTATGGGTCCGTCGTCGTCGAGCCGCTCTTCACTGCCCCGCCGCCACCTGCGCCTTTGCGGCCCCCGGCGTAACGATGCTGCCCAGGTCGATGTGCTTCCAGGCTGGTTTGGCCCCCAGCCGTGCATTGAAGCGGTAATTGAAGGTGAAGTCATCTTCGGTGGGCTGGCTCAGGGGTTTTCCATACCGCGCCACGACCGCCGCCGGGTCGTAGCCCATCAACGCCAGCAGCGTCGGGAAGATGTTGTAGTGACTGGAGCGGTCCTTGTTCTGCGCCCAGGCGCCGGGCCAATCCAGGGTGCGCAACTGGCTGCCCTGGATGACCATCAGCGGCACCAGCCCTTCCTCTTCCACCGGGTCCCCGCCGCAGTGCGTATTGAGCCCGGGATTGCCACGCTCATGCAGATCCTGGCCATGGTCGGAGGTGTAGATCAGCACGGCATTCTGAACGTTGCCTTGCTGGAACACGCGCTGGAAAAACTCGCCGACATTCCACAGCAGCGTGTTCTGGTAGGCATTGCGATACAGCTGCCAATCATCCTGCCGGCCATTGAAGCCGTCGCGCTTGCCGGTGTCGGCTACGTCCTGGAATTGCCCCCGCGGCAAGGCCGGACGGTAGGTCATGAAGGCATCGGGATATTTGTCGTGGACCGGGAAATGCGCGCCCACTTTATTCACTACTACCAGCTCTGCCCGGTCATTGTTCAACAGCTTGGCCAACTGCGCCGCGGCTGCCATGTCGCGGTCCAGCACGCGGACCTGGTCGAATTGAATGAACTGGTCGATGTCCTGTTTTTCCAGCTCGGTCATCAGGTTCTGCAAGTTGCCGCCGGTGCGCTGGGCATCGATATAGACCGTGTGCATGCCGGCGCCATGGGCGTACTGCCAGATCGAAGGCTGCGTGCTGTTGATGCGCATGTAGTCAGCCCGCGTACCGCCATAACGCAGGGTGACGTTGGTGTCGGCACTGCAATTGGCGATGGACGCGGCGTAGCCGTAGTTGAAGATTTCCACACCGGGCGGCGGTGTCTTGAGACCACTGGTCACGCCGGACGGAGTATTGATATCAAGGTAATTGCCACCGATGCTTTCGTCGATGATCAACACGATATCGTGCCCGATCACAGACGATTGCCGCTCTAGACTGACCGGTTCACGGGCGCCGACGGTGTTGTGCAGCGCCTCGTAGGCAAACAGGTTCAGGTAGGCCAGCGGCGTGTACATGATCGGTAAACCACGTGCGCCCTCACCCGCCCTCGCGAACAGCACGCCACTGAGCAGCAATACCCCGAGCAACGGCGCGGCGACCGGTACATAACCGGGCAATGGCAAACGCCGCCGCGGCTTCAGGCCGATTCCCAGCAATAGCAACAGCCCCCCCGCCATCGCGCTGAAAATCACTTCGCGATACTGATACGCCGCCTCCTGGATAAAACCACCCGAATACACCAGCGATACGAACTGGCTGTAGGTCAGGTAGCTGTCGGTCACCCGGGTATACACCTCGAAGAAAACCGCCGAGGCAAACATCGCCAACGCGAACAGATGCCGCACCAGCGCCTGGCGAATGTAGGCGCTCATCCACAACGCAAGCAGCAGCGCAACGAACATTGCGCCGAACAACACCGTCGCAAAGCTCAAACCCAGCGCCGCAAGACGCTCCAGGAAATGGTCATGCCCCCTGAACAGGTACAGCAACAACAGCACTTCCTTGAGGTATCGGCTCATGTGTTCCCGGCGGTGTCGCGATGTGGTGAGGGGGTTCGTTTCTGCACACTAGCAGCGAGTTTGCAAAGCGCAAGAAAGAGGACGAACGGTCATAGCGTCAAAAAAAAGTTAGCCCAAAAGTGACACCTTTGACGAGTTAAAAATATAAAAATCTATGGATATATACCGTTCATCGCTTACTTAAACACCGATTTCACCCTTTAAAAACGGCACATTTCCAAGTCTGTCAATAACTTGATATCAAAAAGCCCCAACGGGTCGAGTTTTGCCAACACTGACAACTGTCATTTTGCTGACACGCTTCTGTGAAGCTGCGCTATACCCCTCTAAACAGTTTCATCCGAGTTACATCAACCGGTTTACGAGGCGCGCCTAAAATGGACGTGAGCGTATTTGGTACGGGGTATGTAGGGTTGATCCAGGCGGCTGCATTGGCCGACGTGGGTCACCGGGTTTTATGCGTCGACATCGACCCGAACAAGATCCGTCAGCTGCAACAAGCCGTACCGCCCATCAGCGAGCCGGGGTTGTCCGGATTGCTCGAAGACAACCTCAAGGCCGGACGGTTGTCGTTCAGTTGCCAGGCCAGCGATGCGGTCAACCATGGCGAGTTGATCTTCATCGCCGTCGGCACGCCCGCCGACGAAGACGGTTCGGCGGACCTGAGCCATGTACTGGCGGTGACCCGGCAGATCGCCGACTTCATGGACAGTGACCGCACCCTGATCATCAAGTCGACCGTGCCGGTGGGGACGGCCGACAAAGTCGCCGAATGCGCCCGCCAGGCGCTGGCTCGTCGGGGCCTGAAACAGCTGAACGTGCGGGTGGTGTCCAATCCCGAGTTTCTCAAGGAAGGCAGCGCCCTCGCCGATTGCCTGCGCCCGGACCGGATCATCATCGGCACCAGCGATCAGGTGGCGCGGGATCAGATGAGCGAGCTCTACGCGCCGTTCTGCCGCAACCACGAAAAACTGATGTTCATGGACAACCGCAGCGCGGAGCTGACCAAGTACGCCGCCAATGCCATGCTCGCCACTCGCATCAGTTTCATGAACGAACTGGCCAACCTCACCGAACGCCTGGGCGCCGACATCGAAGCGGTACGCAAGGGCATCGGCTCGGACCCGCGCATCGGCTATCACTTCATCTACCCAGGCTGCGGCTTCGGCGGCTCATGCTTCCCCAAGGACCTGCGGGCCCTGCTGCACACCGCCGAACAAAGCGGCATGCCGCTGCGCTTGTTGCGCAGCGTCACCGATGTGAACGACAGCCAACGGCACATTCTTTTCGAAAAACTGGTGCAGCAGTTCCCGGACGGGTTGGCCGGCAAATCGATTGCCATCTGGGGCCTGGCCTTCAAGCCCAACACCGATGACATGCGCGAAGCCCCGAGCCGCTACCTGATGGAAGCGCTCTGGCGCGAAGGCGCGCGCGTCCAGGCCTATGACCCGGAAGCCATGTCCGAATGCCGGCGTCTCTACGGTTATCGCAAAGACCTGAACCTGTGCGCCACCCGCGACGACACGCTGGAGGACGCCGATGCCCTGGTGATCTGCACCGAGTGGAAGAACTTTCGCGTGGTGGATTTCGACCTGCTGGCGAGCAAGCTGCGCGCGAGGGTCATCATCGACGGCCGCAATCTGTATAACCCCGAGCACCTGGCCGCCGCCGGACTGCTGTACCGCGGCATCGGCTTGCGGCACACCGTGCCCAGCGCACCGGGGCCACAAGCGTGAACATCCTGGTGACCGGCGCGGCCGGTTTCATCGGAGCCCATTGCGTGTTGCGCTTGATGCGCGACGGCCACGACGTCTGCGGGCTGGATAACTTCAACGATTACTACGACCCGCAGCTCAAGCACGACCGCGTGGCGTGGGTGCGGGACCAGGTCGGCGAATTTCCCTTGGCGCGTATCGACCTCACCGACGCGTCGGCGATCGACGAACTGTTCCAGACCCATCGCCTGGACGTGGTGATTCACCTCGCCGCCCAGGCCGGTGTGCGCTATTCGCTGGAGAACCCCCGCGCCTACGTCGACAGCAACCTGGCCGGGTTCCTGAACATCCTCGAAAGCTGCCGCCGTCACCCGGTCAAGCACCTGATCTACGCCTCTTCCAGCTCGGTGTACGGCGCCAACCAGCGCACGCCCTATTCAGTGCGGGACGGCGTCGATCATCCGTTGTCGTTGTACGCGGCGACCAAGAAGGCCAACGAATCGATGGCCCACAGCTACAGCCATCTATTCGGCATCCCATGCAGCGGCCTGCGCTTCTTTACCGTGTACGGCCCCTGGGGTCGGCCGGACATGTCGCCGATCCAGTTCGCCAGCGCCATTGCGCAGGGCCAGGTCCTGCAGCTGTTCAACCACGGCGAGCACGCGCGCGACTTCACCTACATCGATGACATCGTCGAGAGCATCGCCCGGCTGATCGAACGCCCTCCCCAGCCGACACCACAGTGGGATCGCCAGCAACCGGACCCGGCCAGCAGCCTGGCACCGTGGCGCATCTACAACATCGGCGGCCAGCACCCAGTGGCCTTGCGTACCTACGTGGCGCTCTTGGAAAAACACCTGGGCCGCACCGCCCGGATCGAGCTGCTGCCCCTGCAACCGGGGGACGTGCTCAACACCTGCGCCGATGCCAGCGACCTGGCCCAGGCCACCGGTTTCCAGCCCCGCATCGAACTGGACGACGGCCTGGGTCGCTTCGTCGACTGGTTCCTCGATTACTACGCGCACCCCATCGTCCACGCGCCGCTTGCGGCCGAATCTCAGCGGAGGAGTCTATGACCCGACATGAACAAGACATTGAGATCAGCGCCTTCGGGCGCGACAAACGTGTCGACCCCGAGCACCGCCGACGCCTCGACGCCGCCATTCACCGCCAAGGGCGTGGCTGGCTGACCGGTCGGGATGGCGGTCGGCCCTGGACGGTCTCGCGGACCAACCGGGTGGTGGCCGGCCTCGGCGCACTGGCGATCCTGGTGCTGCTCGCCCCGCTCCTGCTGGGCCTGGCATTGCTGATCAAGTTTTCCAGCCCTGGGCCGGTACTGTTCGTGCAAAAACGCACCGGTTACCGCGGCCGCGTGTTCGGCATGTACAAGTTTCGCACCATGGTCGCCGATGCCGAGGCCCTGAAAGAGTCGCTGCGCCACCTCAACAAGCACGGCGCCGACGCCATCGACTTCAAGATCGACAACGACCCGCGGATCACCCCCATCGGCCGGTTCCTGCGACGCAGCAGCCTCGATGAACTGCCGAACCTGATCAACGTAGTGACCGGCGACATGCGCCTGGTGGGCCCGCGGCCGACCTCGTTCAACGCCTATCGCTACAAGGACAACCATCTTGTGCGCCTGAGCATCTATCCCGGCCTGACTGGCCTGTGGCAGATCTCCGGGCGCAGCAATATCGACTTCGACCAGCGCGTGGAACTGGACCTCAGCTACATCGCCGAGCAGAGCCTGCTGTTGGATTTGAAGATCCTGATGATCACCCCCTTCAAAGTTTTCAGCGGCCACGGAGCGAGTTAAATGGACGGTTCGACGAATATCCTGACCATAGCCAGCCCGAGCGAGACCAACCTGACCTCGACCGTGCTCGACCCGGATCTGCGGATCCTTCTCATGACAGCGGCCAACACCGGCACCGGAACGAGCACCAGCGCCATGGCGCTGGCCGCCCAACTGGCGCAGATGAGCAGTGGCCGCGTATTGCTGGTGGACGCCAGCCAGTCGCCACGCAACCTCAGCCAGCAGCTCTCGCTGCAAAAAGAGCGCGGCTTCAGCGACTTGCTGTTCAACAGCCTCTCGCCACCGCTGTTGCAGGACTGCGTGGTGCAGGTGTCGAGCCTGCCCTTCGATGTGCTGCCCCATGGTCGGCTCGGCCACAACGCCGAACGCCTGAGCCCCGAGCGACTGCGCCCGCTGTTCAGGCAACTGGCCGCGCAGTACCGCTTCGTGGTGATCGACGCCGACGCGGTGTATTCGGCCACCGACACTCTGGTGATCAGCACTCAGGTTGATGGCGTGGTGCTGGTGGTACGCGGCGAAGACACACGCTGGGAAGTGGCCCAGGCCACCCGACAACGGCTGGCCCAGGCCGGCGCGAAAGTCGTCGGCAGCGTGTTCAATCGTCGCAAGTACTACATGCCCAAATGGCTCTACAACAACCTGTAAGCGCGCAAAAGGAAGACGAGATGAACGCCAGAATGCTTGTCCTGCTGTTGCTGCCGCTTGCCGGTTGCTCCAGCCACAACGAAAGCATGACCATGCCAGTGCAGATCCTCACGGCTGCGCCGGCCAATGCCCAGGCCACCGACATGCCGAAGGTCGAACAGACCTTGCGGCCCCAGGACGTACTGGATGTGATTTTCCACATCGGCACGACGACCTCCCAGGCTTATCGCGTGCAGGCGGGTGACCAGGTTGCCCTTAACTTCACCGCTGCCAGCCAACTCAACGGCACGCAACAAGTCATGCCCGACGGCACCATCGAACTGCCGGGCGCCAATACTTCGGTGAAAGTCGCCGGGTTGACTACCGACGAGGCGCGCCTGGCGGTGCAGCGTGCCTATGACCAGAAGATGCTGTTCCAACCCAATCGCAACCAATTGACCGTCCTGGTGACCAGCCCGCTCTCCGGCGAGGCGAACCTGCGCAACACCCTGACCCACCCGGCCACGGGCATGAGTCGGGAAATCATTGTGGGCCGGGATGGCTACGCCAGCTTTCCGGAAATCGGCTCGGTGCCGTTGCAAGGCATGACCGTCACCCAATTGGAGACCTTCCTCAACGAGCGCTACGCCCAACTGCCCGGCCACATGACCGTGGATGTGCTGCTCAAGTCCACCGCCGGCAACGAGATCTATGTCCTGGGTGAAGTGGCCCAGCCTGGCGCCTATGCGATCCGTCGGCCGATCTCGGTTCTCGAAGCCCTGACCCTGGCCCGTGGCACGAACGTCAAGGCCCGGCTCGACTCGGTGGTGATCATGCGCCGCAACGGCAACCAGGTCGAAGCCCGTCACTACGACGTGGAAAAGGCCTTGAGCGGCGACGCCTCGCAGATCGCCTACCTGCAGCCGGAGGACATGTTGTACGTGCCCAAGACCGGACTGGCCAAAGCCGGCGAAACGGCCAGGCAACTGGCCGATGTGGTGCTGTTCCAGGGCGTCGGGTTCGGCTTCGGCTACCGCGTCGACAACAAAGGCAGCGACAACTGAAATCAGGTGACGATCATGAACCCCAAGGAAAATTATCTGCACGAGTTTTTCAGGATTTTCTTCGCCAACAAGCAGTGGGTGAAGCGCGTCTTCCTGATTTTCGCCGTGATCGCCCTGGTGCTGCCGTTGATGCTCAAGCAGAGCTTCGATATCACCGCCCAAGTGATCGTCCAGTCGAAAAAACTCTCCCAAGGCGACGCCACCACGTCGCTGAACCAGGAAAACGCGACGTTCATTCCGCCGTCCCTCGCGGACATGGAAACCGAGAGCAACATCCTGCGTTCGCCGGCGTTGATTCGCGAGACCATCAAGACCCTGCGCGACCAGGGTGAATACACCCCGAGCCCGGGCATCCTCAACAAGTGGGTGAGCGATCCGCTCAAGCGCTACATCACCCAGCCACTGCGTGAATACGTCATCAATCCGCTGCGCGACGGCCTGGGGCTGGAGGTTGATCCGGTCCGCGACACCGTGCTCGATACGCTGACCGACGAGGCGATCGAAAACCTGAAGATCGAGACCCTGCCCGGCTCCAACGTCATCTCCATCGTCTACAGCTTCGGCGATCCCGCCCAGGGCACCCGGTTCGTGGCGCAGCTGCTGGAGAACTACCTCACCGGACGCCAGGAACTGCAATCGATCGAATTGCCCCAGACCTTCTACGAGCAGAAAAAAGTCCAATACCAGACACGCCTCGATGGCCTGGAAGGGACTCGGCTCGGCCTGCTCGAAGGCGTCGGTTCTTCCGATCCCAAGGAAGAAATCACCTTTCGCCTGAATGCCATCAACACCGAGGAACAGGCCCTGAACCTGTACCAGGATCGCCTGCTGCAAAGCCAACGCTGGCTCGACTACCTCAAGACCAGCCTGGCGGCCGCGAACAGCTCGCGGTTCAACGACTACACCTTCCCCTTCACCTTCACCACCACCGTGGACAACATCGCCTTCGAGGACCGGGAGATCAGGCAACTGGGTGAGCAACTGACCAGCCAGGTCAGCCGCTACATGAACGACCTGGCGATTTTCCAGCCCAGCAGCGAACCGATGCTCCTGGCCCGCGAACAGATCATGCGCACGCGCCAACAATTCCTCAAAGTGGTGAACAACCGCATCCAGGAACGCACCACCGACCTGGCGGTGGTCAGCTCGGTGATCAACCAGAAGGTCCAGCGCATCGCCACCTTCAAGGAACGCATCCACCAATTGCAGGAAGCCCAGAGCAAACTGCGGCAGATGGACACCGAGATCAACGCACTTCATGCGGCGTTCTCCACCTATGCCCAGCGGTTTGCCGAAGCCAGTTCCGCGCGTTCGCTGGACAATGACCTGTCCAACGCCCGGGTCTTGAGCCCGCCATTCGAACCCACCGCCGCGGCCTTTCCCAAGCCGGTGCTGATCATCGCGTTCGGCTTGTTCAGCGGCCTGCTGTTGGCGATCGCCCTGGTCTATGTGCGTGAGTTCTTCGACCATCGCTTCAAGCACCCAGCGCAAATCAGCCAGCAACTGGATCTGCCGGTCCTGCTGGTGATCAACGAGCAGTCGCCCGAGCAGGTCAACCCGCACCGCAACTGGAGCCTGCCAAGCCTTGTCCATTGGGTGAAAAATTGAACGCGCCGTTCGGCCCGTCCCACCGCAGCAGCCCCCTGTCGATCATTCATCTGCTCGACAGCGGTGGCTTCTATGGGGCCGAGCGGATGCTGCTCGATCATTGCCTGGCGACACCGGGGCAGCATCAGGTGCTGTTCCTGGCGGCGCCGCCGACCTTGATCACGCGTTTCCGCCAGGCTGGGGTGGATTGCCAACACTGCGCCAGTTGGGGCGAACTGTTGCAGCATCTGCGGCAACGGCGCCCTGAACGGCCGCTGCTCAATACGCACAATTTCAAGGGCCTGTTGTTCGGCTGGGCCGCGGCCACGCTGCTGCGCCTGCCCTTGGTGATTACCCAGCACGGCTTCACGCCGCGCAGTCCCAAACAACGGTTCTATACGTGGCTGAGCCTGCAACTGTGCCGTACCGCGCCGGTCAAGCGAGTGGTCTGCGTGGCCGAAAGCATCGCGGCCCTGCACCGCCAGGCCAGCGTCAACGCGGACAAGCTCGACGTGATTCCCAACGGCTTACCGGCTGTCACCACACCGCTGCCGCATCGCGACGACAGGCAGCGCTGGCGGGTCGGGTACGTGGGTCGCTTGAGCAGCGAGAAAGGCCCGGACCTGTTTCTCGACGCGATGATCCCGCTGTGCCAGCGCCATGAGTCGCTGCACGCGGTGATGCTCGGCGACGGCCCGGAACGCCAGCCGCTGCTCAAGCGCATCGCCGACGCCGGGTTGCCGACGCGCATCGAGTTGCCCGGTTATCAAACCGACATGAATGATTGGTGGAGCCGCCTCGACGCGCTGGTGATCAGTTCACGCACCGAAGGCACGCCGATGATCCTGCTCGAAGCCATGCAAGCCGGGGTGCCGGTGGTCGCGTTTGGTGTCGGCGGCATTCCCGACATCCTGCAGGACCGCCACAACGGCCTGCTCGCCACGCCGGCCGACAGCGAAGAACTGGCTCGCCAGATCGAAACGCTGTTCAGCGAACCGCCCCTGGCGCGGATCCTTGCCGACAACGCACGGCGCACCCAACGCGACCGCTACGACCTGCGCACGCTGGCCGAGCGCTGGTCGCAACTCTATATCCGCACCGCACGGGAGGCCCGGCCATGATCGTCCCGCTCTCGATCATCAGTTTGCTGGGGTTGGTTTGCCTGGCACTGCTGGCCAGCCCTTATCCGTTCCTGGCGCCAGGCGCGGTCCTCGGCCTGGTGGGCGTCGCCATGCTGTACCGCAAGCCCGGCTGGGGCCTGCTGGGCATTGCCGCGCTGGTGCCGTTCGAAGGGCTGTTCAAGGAAAACGGACTGTCCGGCAGCAAGTTCCTGGGGCTGGCGCTGATCCTGATCCTGGGCTTGCAACTGGCCCTGCATCAGATTCCAGCGACGCGTTTGCGCAGCAATATCTGGAAGCCCCTGGTCGGCTTCATGGTGCTGTATGGCCTGAGCCTGATGCTGTCGGAAAACATGGACCTGTCCCAGACCCATCTACGGGAGCTGACGGTAGGGCTGATCCTGTTCGTGATCACTTTGTTGATCGGCCGCGAGCTGGACCTGGACCTGTTCGCCCGCCTGATGACCGTCAGCGTCGCCACCACCTGCGTGCTTGCGATGTTTTCGGCCAGGTATCAGGAACAGGGTCGCGCGTCCGGCCTGCTGGAGGACCCGAACACCTTCGCACTGTTGATTGCTTTCACCGTTCCCCTGGCCTTGTTGCTGGTGTTGCGCAGCCCCAACCTGTTGCAGCGATTGTTCTGGGGCGGCGGTTTCATCCTGTTGCTGGGCGGCATGACCAAGACCGAATCGCGTTCGGGGCTGGTGGTGTTGCTGCTCAGCCTGATGATCGGCCTGTACCACTATCGCGCGCAGTTGCCGCGGATTCGTCCACGGCACCTGGGCTTCGCCATGCTCGGGCTGGCATTGCTGATTCCCCTCGCCATCGCGGTGATGCCCGCCGGGTACGTGGCGCGCATCCAGTCGCTGAGCATCCTCAGCGCCGGCGCCAGCGCCCACAGGGACGAATCCCTGGGCCGCCGCGCCTCGTACATCCTGGTGGGCAGCGAGATGATCCGCGAGAACCCGGTGCTCGGCTCAGGTCCGGGGACGTTTCCCCTGCACTACGCCCCCACCGGCTACGCCAAGGCCTTTTCGGCCAACCGCAAAATGGGCGACCTGTACCGCCGGGCCCATAACACCTACCTGGAAATCTTCAGCGAGATTGGCGTGCCGGGCGGGTTGATGTTTGTCGGCATGATCGGCCTGGGTCTCTACAACCTGGTGCGCGCGCGCCAGCTCTGGCTCCAGCGCCGGGACTGGGCCCAGGCGGACCTGCTGACGCACCTGGGAATGAGTTTCCTGTCGCTGGCCTTGTTCCTGATGTTCCTCAGCGCCCCGAACCATAAGTTGCTGTGGATCATGCTCGCCTTGACCAGCGTGTTGCGTTACGACGCCGAACTGGCAGCGCCACGGGAGGCCCGTTCATGAGCCGCGTCAGTATCGTCATCCCGATGTTCAACGAAGCCCGGCACATCGGCCGCACGCTGTTGGCCGCGCAGGCAGCCGCTCGCCAGGCGCAATTGGAGTGCGAGTTGATCGTGGTGGACAACGGCTCGGATGACCATGGCCCGCGCATCGCCAACGAACTGGGCGCGCGGGTGCTGATCGTGCCCGGCGTGCACATCGGCGCCCTGCGCAACCGCGGCGCGGCGGTCGCCAGCGGTGAGTGGCTGGCGTTCATCGACGCCGACATCGAGATGCCCGCCGACTGGCTGAAGCTGTTGGTGGAAATGGAAGGCCGCCAAGGCGATGTACTGGGCCTTGATCTCGACACGCCCCGGCAAGCGCCGTGGTTCGCACAAGCGTGGCAACGCCGCAGCCAGCGTCCGGGATCGCGTCCCTTGCATCGGGTCCAGTGGCTGCCCAGCGCCAATCTGTTGATGCGCCGCACCTGGTTCGAACAGGTCGGCGGCTTCGACGAAAGCCTGCGCACCGGTGAAGACAAGGATTTCTCCCTGCGCCTGCGCAAAGCCGGCGCGCAATTGCTGCTGGTGAGCGAAAGCCTGGCCCTGCACTGGGGTTACGAAGGCAGCTGGCGCGAGTGGATGAGCAAGGAACTGTGGCGCCAGGGCAGCCATTGGCAATTGCTGCGCAGCCATGGACCGAGCCTGCGCTTGCTGCGTTTTCCCGCCTTGTCCATGGGTGCGTGGTGCCTGGACTTGCTGGCGCTGGCCGCCCTGCTCCAGGGCCAGGCGCGACTGGGGCTGACGCTGTTGTTGGTCTGCACGTTGCCGGCCTTGCTGCTCAGCCTGCGCCAGAGCCAACGCGACCCGCGCTTGACCTTGCAGCTGTGGGCCCTGCATGGGGTGCGCCTGCACCTGACCGGCGCCGCGTTGCTGCTCAATCTTTGTCAATGGAACGTCAGGAGACCTGCCCGTGGCTGAATTCCTTTATTGGTCCTGCCTGTTGCTGCCGGTGTACGCCTACCTCGGCTATCCCGTGCTGTTGAGCTTGCTGGCACCGCTGTTCCCGCTACGACGCTACGGCAATCCCCTGCCGATGGACGTCAGCATCGTCATCGCCGCGCACAACGAGGCGCGGCACATCGAAGCGAAACTGCGCACGTTGCTGGCCCAGGATTATCCGTCGCGCTCGCTGCGAATCATCCTCGCCAGCGACGGCTCCACCGACGACACCGTGGCCTGCGCGCGCAGAATCGTCGACTCGCGCATCACCGTGCTCGACCTGCCACGCCAGGGCAAGGCGGCCGCCCTCAATACCGGTGTGGCCCATAGCTACGGCGACATCCTGGTGTTCACCGACGCCGACAACCAATGGGCCCACGACACCCTCCGCCATCTGCTGGCCCCGCTGGGCGATCCTGAAGTCGGCGCCTGCGCCGGCCATATGATCATTCCCGTACCGGGCAAGGGCCTGAGCCTGGGCGACAGTCTGTATCGACATTACGAAGGCTGGCTGCGCCGGGTGGAAAGCCGCACCGGCTGCATGGTCTCGGCCGACGGTGCCCTGCTGGCCCTGCGTCGGGACCTGTTCCAGCCGATACCGGCGCAGGTCAACGATGATTTTTTCCTCAGTACCTGCGCACCGGCGGCCGGCAAATCCATCGTTTATGCACCCGACGCGCGGGTGACCGACCAAGGCGTCGACGAGGCCAACAAACAGTTTCGTCGTCGCCAGCGCGTCACTGTCGGCGGCTTGCAGAGCCTGGCCCAGCGCCGGGAACTGCTCAACCCGCTGCGCCATGGGCTCTATGCCATTGGCCTGATCAGCCACAAATTGATCCGCCGCCTGGCGCCGGTGCTGCTGTTGCCGTTGTTGCTGAGCAACGCCTGGCTGTGGGACGACCACCCGTTTTATCGCCTGACGCTGGTGGCGCAACTGCTCGGTTATGCCATGGCGCTGATCGGCTTGCTCGACGCAGGCCACCGCTTGCCCCGGCCATTTCGCCTGGCCGCGTTCGTGCTGGTGACGCTGGCGGGCATGAGCATCGGGCTCTGGCAGTTCCTGCGAGGCCAGCGCTACAGCCAATGGAACCCCGAGCAGAACCGCTAAGGAGAACGGCCGATGTCGATCAAACACGTTTTCAAGCGCACTGGTGGCTGGCTGTACCTGAACACGTCGATGGGCCGCCATCCATTGCGCGGTGCGGGCGTCATCCTGATGTTGCACCGGGTGTTGAACAACGACCGCGCCGCCGAACTGCCCCATCGCAATGAGCTGTGCGTGGGGCCCGAAGCCTTCGAACACCTGTTGATCTGGCTGCAACGGCATTTTGAATGCGTGCCCTTGATGACTTTGTTGCTGGCCGACCCGGAGAGCGTTCCGAACCGCCCTCGGGTGGCCCTGACCTTCGACGACGGCTGGCGTGACAACGCCATGAACGCTTTTCCCCTGCTGCGCCAGTACCAGGTGCCGGCGAGTATTTTCGTCTCCACCGATTTCATCGGCAGTCGTCAGCACTTCTGGTGGGAAAGCATCGGCGAAACCCTGTGGGGCAGTCATGGACAAGTGGCGCGGCATACGTTGATCGAGCACTTGCAGGCCGCCGGCAGGCCGCTGCCGGTGCTGCTTGACGACGTCGATGACGACCGCCGCAGCCTGGCGCTGCTGCATTACCTGCAAAGCCTCAAGACGCTCGACCCACGCACCCTGGGCGACCTCACCGAAGCCTGCCCACACGGCTCGCAACCCCAGGCGCTGGATTGGCCCCAGGTGCGCATGCTCGAGGATTCCGGGCTGGTGCGCTTCGGCGCCCATGGCGCCAGCCACGCGATCCTGACCGGGCTCGACGACCAGCGCCTGCACGAAGAGCTGACCCGCAGTTGGACCGCTCTGGAAAACGGCTGCGCCCAGCCATTGCCGGTGTACTGCTACCCCAACGGAGACAACGACTTACGCGTGCGCGAGCAGGTGGCGGCCCACGGTTTTCCGTTCGCCCTGGGCACCGAGGCCGGGCTGTATCGCCACGACGGTGATCCCTTGAACCTGCCGCGTTTCGGCGTCAGCCAGCGCAATGCCCGGCACCCGGAGTTGCTGGCCTGGCGCATTCGCCGAGGAGCCCGTCCATGAGCCGCGCACATTATCTCAAGCACCTGGCGCTGAGCATGGGCACGCGCCTGGCGATGATCGGCCTGCGGTTGCTGCGCAACGTGTTGCTGGCACGGATCCTTGGCCCCAGCGAACGCGGGCTGTTTGCGCTGCTCAGCACCCTGCCCGACCTGATCAGCGCCGCCACCAGCGGCGGCCTCAATTCCGCCGTCGGTTACCAGGCAGCGCAGCAGCGCTCGATGGGGCTGTTGCTCAGCCAGGTGCTGGTTTTCGGCTGCCTGCTGGCAGGGTTGCTGACGCTGTTGGTGGTGGCGCTGTTGCGTGAGTTCGGCACTGAGCTGGACATCACCACGCAGCTGGGATTGCTGGCCTGGTTGCTGTTGCTGGCCGTACCGCTAACGGTGTTCAAGAGCGGCCTGTTGACGCTGCACAATGCTTGCGGCGGGGTCGGCGCGTTCAACGCGCTGCGGCTGATGGAGTCCCTGGCGCCGTTGCTGCTGTTCGTAGCGTTGTTCTGGATGTGGCAAGACTCGGCGCTGGAGGCAGCGCTGATCAGTTGGCTGGCGGGCCTGAGCCTGGTGGTGCTGGCCGGTTGGATGTGGTTGCGCCGCGATCATGTGGTCACCCTGCGCTGGGACCGCAGCGGCCAGAACGAATTGCTGCGCTACGGCGCCCGCAGTCATCCGGACCTGCTGTTCCAGCAAGTGATGTTGCGCTCGGATTTCCTGTTCATCGGCGCGCTGCTGGGCAGCACGGCGCTGGGTCACTACGCCATGGCCAGCGCCGCGGCGGAACTGCTGCTGATCGTGCCGGAAGCGGTCACCACGCCGTTGATGAAACGCCTGCTGCAACAAGACTCCGACATGCAACGCCTGACCCCGCTGGCCCTGCGTCTGACCGCGACGGTGATGCTCGGCGCCTGCCTGGGCATGGCGCTGATTGGCGAATGGCTGATCATCATCCTGTTCGGCATCGCCTATCAACCGGCCTACCCGGCGCTGTTGGCGTTGCTGCCGGGGCTGTTCGGCCTGTGCTACGCGAGCATCCTGCGCCTGGATCTGCTGGGCAAGAACCGCCCTGGCACGGTGTCATTGCTGATGGGCGGCGGCGCGCTGCTGAACCTGGCGCTGAACCTGATCCTGATACCGCGCTACGGCATCGTTGGCGCTGCCGCCGCATCCTCGATCGCGTACCTGGGCGTGACCGTGGCGCTGCTGGCCGTGTACTGCCGCCTCAGCGGCGTGGCGCTGTGGCAGACCTTGATCATCCTGCCCAGCGATTTGCTGCCGATGCGCCAGATGCTGTCGGGGAAATCAGCTTGAACACCGCCGTCCACCCTACCGCCATCGCGAGCGGCGACATTGGTAGGTATCACAGAGCCGCTGTGGCGGCGGGGCTGGGTCTTGTGTTCTTGGCCGTCCCGGCCCATGGCGCATCCATGCAGTGGACCGGGATCCGCGACGGGAGCTTATACCTGCAAGCCGACCGCCCGGACCAAGTGACCGTCCGCTGGGTTCCCGCCTGGCAGGCCGAGGCCAATACCGAACACCTGTACCTGCTCAACGGCCAGGGACGGTTGGTGGGTGAACGCCTGGTCGAGGCGGCCCAAGTGCGTGGCGAGCAGCAATGGCCTTTATTGCCCGGGACCGCCAGCTATCGGTTGGAAATTCCCGGCTACAGTTTCCGACGCTATACCGTCGAACACGATGCTCGCACCCGTGCGCTGTTCGCCCCGGCCAAAGTGCATTTCAGCTCGGAAACCCACGATGGCGACGAGCTTTATTTCAAAGTGGCCGCCGGCGAACAGGCCGTGCTGGCGGGCAAATTCCATGGCGGCGTCCGTGCGCTGCAAGCCCGGCGCGAGGCCGATGGCAAGCAGTTGCAGTTGAACCTCAAGCCTTATCGGGCCTATTGGCAGTTCGACAAGGTGGCCCTGCCGGTGGCGAACACCGACGAGGTCTGGCGCCTGCACCTGCAAGGCAACGGCAAGGCGGCGTTCTGGCTGGACGGCACCGCTAACCTTTTTGCCCAGGACCCGGCGCAACTGCAACCGCTGCGCCAGGATCCGGGGCGAACCCGCCTGACGCTGCACCCCGATCTACTCGGCACGACCCCAAGACTGGGAATGTACCTGCCCTATGTGCTACCGCCGCCCTCCAGCTACGCCGTGCTCGATGCGCTCAAACCCCAGGCGGCCAGTTATTACAGCTTCGTCGATGTGACGGCGGCCAAAGCTGATCATGAGGACGCTTTTCGGCGTCTGTACCAGGATCGTTTTGGCATCACCCAGGACATCACGTTGCTCGCTGGCAGTCAGCGCCGAGCCGACTTGCAGGCCGACCGGACCAGCAACAGTGGCTTGCAAGCCTGGCTCGATTCGACCCGCGCCCTGGGCGGCAAGGGCATCCATTACCTCAGTTTTGCCGATGAGCCGAACCTCAACTACCCCGACTTCGACAGTTTCCAACACGTATTCCAAAGCCTGTCCGCCCAGGTCCGCGCCGATCATGCCAACGCCCGCGCCGGTGTTCGCATCGCCATACCGGCCAGCTCACGGTTCACCAATGGCCCGCTGGCGGAGAACGCAGCTGACAAACGTGGCATCGACTGGGCACGGCGGCTGCTGGAAACATCGGGCGACCAGGTCGATGCCCTGGCCTGGCATGAATGGATGGTTCGCGACCTGCTGGCGACCAGGGTCTATCGCAACAGCGTTCGTCAGGCGGCCGCCCTGGTGGGTTTGGACAGCCAGGGCCGGCCACACAAAGCCTTGCTGCTGGACCAGACCAATATGTCCAGCGGCTCGAGCCTGAGCCCTTACGATCAAGAAACCCACTACGCCGCCCTATGGTGGACCTCGGTGGTCATCAATGCCTCGGCGGACGGCTGGCTGGACATGCTCAACTGGTTCATGGCCGCCGACGAACCGGAATACCCCAAGGGCATGGTGCGGATCCTGGACAACCAACGCTTCGAGCTCAAGCCGGTGGGGTTGGCCCAGCAATTCATCCAACAGCATTGGCTCGGCCAGGTGCTACGCCTGGACAACGATGGGTTTGAAGTCGATGCACTGGCCATGGCCAACGGCCTGGAGCGCAGCCTGTTGGGCGTGAACAAAAGCGTCCGGGCCCACCAGGTCAGCCTCGATGGCATGCCCTGTCCGCAGTCCGGCGCCACCCTTGTGTATTTCGGCCCGGACAACATCAGCCGCAGCGCCCCGTTCGACTGCAAGGTCGGCCAGGTCGGTTTCCTCCTGCCAGGGGAAACCGTGTTCGCCCTGAACTGGAAAGCCCCTCTTCTACCCCAACCCGCCATCCCTCAGGAGGCTCCATGAAAGCTCTGCAAAAACTGCGTGATCGCATTCAGAAAAAAGGCCTGCGCTCCGTGATCAAACTGCTGATCCGCCGCTTCGTGTTCGTTCATTCGCGCCTGGTGTGGCTTGAGCACGATGTAAGGATTCCGTTGAAGCCGCATAACCTCAGGCCTTATCCACCGGTCCGTCGGGAGTTCATTACCGTCGAGAACGCCGATGCTTTCTCCAGGCATTTCGGTGATCGCGTCGAAACCATGCGCGAGCTGGCAGCCGAAGGCTACACAGGGTTCATGTACCTGGATGACAAAGGCGACTGTGTCGCTTTCGCCTGGGCCAGTACGCGAGACTACTTCGACCGCCACTTCTATGGCTGCCTGTTCCCGATCAAGCCAGGCGAGTACTTTCAGTTCGGCGGCGAGACGATCCGCGCCTATTGGGGGTCGCAGGTGACGGCGGACGTCCAGACGGATGTCTGGAAGGTCATGGCTGACAAGGGCTGCGACAAGATGGTCGATGTCTGCGACTTGGAAAACACCCCGGCGATCAAGATGCACATCCGCATGGAGTTTCAAGAGCGTGGCCAGATCACCCACGTGTATCGCCTGTTTGGACGCTTCCGGTTTTTCCGTGACACGTTCTACACCGGTTCGGTACTCGACCCCTTCCGTAAACCGGCCCAGCCGGTTGCATCGACCGCGACGGCCTGACGCTCATGGCGATCCGGTTCCAATGGTGTCGCTCCTTGAGCGCGGCGGACTTTCCTGCGACGGCTTTTGAACAGCTGCGAACCCAGGTGCCCGACGCAACGCCGTTCAACACCTTGGCCTGGCTGCAAGCGGCAGAATTTGCACTGGTGCCGGACCAGCAACTGCACGTGCTGCTGGGCTGGCAGGACCAGGACTTGCTGCTGTGCCTGCCGTTGGTATCCGGACGGGAGCGTATCGGCGGCCTGCGCTTCCGCGTCTTGCATCACTTGGGTTACCCCTTGGCCGACCGCATCGCTTTGCTGGTGCGCCTGGACGCCGAAGGCATGCGCCAGGCACTGACACAGATCCGCCAGCAGTTGCCTCATGCCTTGCTGCAATTGAACGAAGTGGTCGAGCCGGTCGGCGAGCAAAGCGTCCTCAGTGCGTGGATGGCGATGAGTTCCACCGGGGAACGGCGGCTCAGTTGCCGGGTTCCAGTGCACTTGATCAGCGACAGCGACCATCAGGAAATCTCCGGCGACCCACGCTACAAGTTGCGCCGGGCGCGCAAGCGAATCGCCGCGTGCGGTGCCCAGATCCGACGGATTACGCCGGACGCCATCAGCATGGGGCAGCTGTTGCGGACCCTGGCCGATGTCGAAGCCGCCAGTTGGAAAGGCGAGGAAGGCGTCGGCATCTTTGCCGATCCCGGGCGCCGACAATGGATGAACCTCGCCTTCACCGCCCTGGCTGCCCAGGGCCTGGTGCGGGTGGTGATGCTGGAGCTGAACGGCGAGTGCATCAGCTATCGCCTCGGCCTGTTGGACCAAGGGCGGCTGTACGACTACAACCTGGCGTTCCTGCCGCAACATGCCGACCTGGGTAGCGGCCGCGTCTTGCTCGAAGAGTGGATTCGCTGGGGGCTGGACGAAAACTGGCGCTGGATCGATGCGTCACGGGTCAGCCTGGAAAACTCCAGCCATCAACTGCACGAACGCATGACCGGACAACTGGAACACTGGCGTTGGAGTTTCTATTCCTGGCAACCCGGCGGCCTGCTCATGGGGTTCGCCCTGCGGCTATGGAAAAGCCTGAAGCCCTGGCTTGGCAAGCGCCGGGGCAAACCGACCGCAACGACAGCGTCACCCTCTTCCAAGCGCCAGGACAACACACATGCCTCGCCAAACGATCATCAACGCTGACGATTTCGGCCTCAGCACCAGCGAAAACGAACTGATCCTGCGAGCCTTTGAAGCAGGCATCATCAGCTCTGCCACGGCGATGGCCAACATGCCGGGATTCGACCAGGCGTGTGAACTCTCCAGGCACCCTTTGCTTGAAGGGCGCATCGGCCTGCATTTCAATCTCAGCTATGGGCCACCGTTGAGTCAGGCGATCAAGTCACGTCCGATATTCTGCAATGCGGCCGGCGAATTCGACCTCAAACTGTCGCGATATTGCCTGCGCCTGGGCGCGAGCGATCTGGCTGCGGTGCGAGAAGAACTCCAGGCGCAGTGGCAACATTGCCTGGACCGGGGCCTGCGCCCCAGCCACCTGGACTCGCATCAGCACGTGCACAACATCTGGCCTGTCGGAGAGCTGGTGGCACGCTTCGCCGCTCGACACGGTGTCCCCGTGCGCCTGGCACGCAACCTGGGGGCAAACCTGAGTGTCTACAAGCGCATCTTCAAAACCTTGCTCAACCACCGCCTGCGCCGACTCTGCGGCGCAACCGCCAACTACGTCTGTACCCCGGCCGATCTGTACCACGCCGCACCACCGAACCACGGTTCGCTGGAAGTGATCGTCCATCCGCTGGACCTCGATGGGGATTTTGGTGATGCCAGCCTAGCGCCTGGTCACTCCCTGACGCAGGTGCTGTACCGGCGCCTGGCGGGGGTGCCGAAGGTGGGGTATGGGGAGAATGGGCGAAGGTTCGTGCTGGTCGAAGTGCGGGAAATGAACCCGCCAGGACCGGCTTGAGCGCAACGCCTGTGGAAGCGGATCAATTGCCGAGGCTCACCCGCGTCAGCGAAGCACGGCGATCGATGGCCTCGCGCAACCGACGCGCCTGCGCCTCCCACACGTCGGCTTCGACGCGCACCGAACGCATCAACGCCAGCATTGCTTGCTTGGCATTGACATACTCAACCCATGCATCCTTCGCCCTGAGGCTACGTCGTTCTTCATCGCTCATGTCCATGCGCCGCAGGGCCAGGGCACATTCGTCCTGGATCAATGGCCCCAGGGTCATCTGAATCTTGTGCGGCGCCTTGAAGCCTGCCGTACCGGCGACGATCTCCCGCGCCCGGCCCAGGCCCCATTCCAGCGCGCGGCACAGCGGCTCGCGCAACGTTCGGTCGTGAAATTCCTCGACCCAAACGGATCCGCTCGGACAATGGATACAAACGAATATCTGCGTGATGCCGTGATGATTGATCCTTGCCTGGACCTCGACATGCGTGCCGTCACCGAGGATTTCTTCATGGTTGCGCCCCGGCAACCGACTGTTCACCCAAAGCCAGTACTGTGCGCTTCTGCGTCGCATCCCGTTGCCCTCCCCCTAAGGAACAAGGAGTAAGGCACAGGGGCAAGGTATTTTCCAGCCGCGAAAAGTGCGCTCCGGACGAATGACCGCGTCGTCTATCGGTCGAGCTTTTTCTCCACCTGGGCGACCTTGTCCTGCAGTTTTTCCGCGTCCTGCTCGTGGCGCTTGATCGACTTGGGCGTGATCGTCCTGTCCACCTTGTCAGTCGCAGGATCGGGCTGATGGACGTCGCGCTCCACCACTGGCACCGGAGCGCCGGTGGCATCCTTGGCGGGTGCAGCGTTGTCGACTGGGGTCTGCCCTTTGGAATGCTCGTTGGTCATGACGATGTCCTCGATCGGGATGGATATTGAGTTTCGAGTGGGACGAAACGGCGAGAGTTCGATTGGGTTGCCCCCCCTTGCAAGGCAGCTTCAAGCGTTGGTGGCCCGTTGTCTGAAACTCCTGCGCACGTTGGCAGGAATCTGCTAAAAGGCAGCTTCTACCCCAGTAGCGAATCGCATCGATGTCCGCATTTTCATTTTCTCGCTTTAAACAGCGCTGGCTCGCCTGGTCGTTCATGGTCGCCATGGTGGCCGGCCTGCCCGTGGGCTGCGCGGTGTTGCAGCACAAGGAGCGCGAGCTGGTATTTCGCATCGAGCCGGGCACGGCGAGCTGGTTCAGCGGCCTTCCCAACGGCGTGCAGGAGTTCGATCTGAAACCTAAAAGCTTCAAGGCCGGGGAAAATATCCATGGCTGGTGGTGGCCGGCTGAACGCAAGAACGCGCCGGCCATCCTGTACCTGCACGGGGTACGCTGGAACCTGACGGGCCAGTTGTTTCGTATTCAGCAATTGCGGGCGCTGGGCTATTCGGTGCTGGCGATCGATTACCGTGGCTTCGGCAAGAGCCAGGGCGACCTGCCATCGGAAGCCAGCGTCTACGAGGACGCGCGAATCGCCTGGGAGCGTCTGGAAATGCTGCAACCGGACCCGGCCCTGCGGTTGATCTACGGCCACTCATTGGGCGGCGCGGTCGCGGTGGATCTCGCCGCCGAACTGGGCCAGAAAGCCGCGAGCGATGGCAGCACCGTACCGGCCCGAGGCCTGGTGATCGAATCCACCTTCACGTCGTTGGGCGATGTCGCCACCGCGATGGCGGACACGTCCTTACCGGTGCGCTGGCTGCTGTCGCAGAAGTTCGATTCCATCGACAAGATCGGCGAAATCAACATGCCGCTGCTGATTGTCCATGGCGCCGCAGACCGCTACGTACCGCCGCGTTTTAGCGAGCAGCTGTTCAATGCCGCCCGGGAACCCAAGCGCCTGTTAATGGTGCCGGGCGCCACGCATAACAACAGCATGAGCCTGGCGGGCCGGACGTATCGGCAGGCGTTGGATACGCTAATGAAAACCACACGCCCTCCGGTTGCCGAACACGCTGGCGCCCGGCCGGCCAAGGCAAGTTGACCTTCTTCGCTTGATTAATCTTGTAGGAAAAGACATCAATCTACCGCTTAATATTCCCTGCAAACGCAACGTACGGGACTCCAGACCACAACATTTAAAGAAAACACTCGCCGTGCATTTCGCATCTTCCTACTCGGCAAGTGATTAGACCCTACATCCAATTCCCAACCATCGCCCACGCGCGCGTCCCCGCACCAGCAGCCAATACCGGATCAAAACCTTCAAGCACGACAATGAAAGCGAATGTGTTCGCCCATGATTCATCCCCGCCTGGCTTACAAAACGACATGTTTGACCCTGCCCCATGGCCTCAATAACGTTTCCCTGCGCCGGGAGAAACGGCGTTCCCTAATACCTTCAATCAATAAAAAGGAATGACTCATGGGCTATATGTCTAGCTGGAATGCCAACGAACTGAGCGACCTGGAAAACCTGGACGCCCTCGCACCGGAACAGATGTTGGAGGACCTGCAGTTGAACCCGGCTGAACAAGCAGAACTGGACGCCGAGTAACCAAGAACGGGGGCACGCAGTGCCCCCGTTTCAGGAGTGACGACACATGGACGCATCCCTCACACCAGAGCGCGAACTTTCCCTGGCTCAATCAACCCGACAAATCGAAGCCGAGCTGCAAGCGTTGGGATTGCAAAGCCGCCTGCGCACCTTGGGCAATCGGGTCGTATCCGTCCAGGCTGAAATAGGCGACTCACGGCGAAAAGCCTTGGGTTGCGGAAAGGGATACGCCGAACAGGCTCGCGTCGGCGCGCTATATGAGGCGCTGGAGCATTATCTGAGCGACCCGGACCTCACCACGGGCGTCACCCTCGCGACGCCCACCGACCTGAGCGCCGGCACGGGCAAAGACGATCTATTGGAAACCCTGCGGGACCAACCCGACCGCCAAATCGCCTGCCGCTCGTACACGGCCCTCAACGACGGTGCCTCGTTTCTCTATCCCGTTGCCTTGACGATGCCCCGCTACGCGAATGATCCCGTGCCGGACGTGCGTTTTGAGCCCGACCATCTGCTCGATACCCGACCGCAGGAAATCATCACGCTGCCAAAAACCGTGGAGGCCCGCCCGTTAAAAGCGCAGATCCGACAACTCGCCGACGATCTGCAACAACACGGACACGTAGCCGGCGTATCGACGCTTTATCGTTCTGAAGTGGGCACAGCGCTGGTCAATGTGGTCGTGCCTGGGCTGGAGCGTTTCTACATCGTATCCAGCGGCAACGTCGTCGTACCCATGGCCCGCGGAAGACAACGTGCCCTCGCGGGGACCGCGGCCCATGCCTGAACAGATGAAGCGGCAGCGCTTGCGGCGCGAACTTGGCCTGGAAAGAATCTTGCGAGCCGAACCTGTAGCGCCCGGCGCCTGGGAGCGTTTCGTCGAGCCCTTGGGCGCCGGACTCAATCACCTGTTTGTCCTGCGTTGTCGGGGACGCGACTGGATCGGCCGCAAGACGTTGCAACGGGACAAACGTGAACGCCTGCGCTCGGACAGTCGAATCGCGCCCTGGATGTTGCTCGGCCCGCTCGGCCAGTTTCATTGGGGCAATGGCGGCCTGCAGCTGGATTATCAAGCAACCCGGCGCGTCGACAAGGTCACGGCGTTCGCGGATGCGCTGGAAGATCCTGACAGCGAAATCCACTTTCCTTTCCCCGCGCTTGAAAGCAACGGTCGGGAATTCGTCTGCCCTGAAAGCCACTGGGCATTCGCTGACACGCTCGCCCGTGGACTCGACGATGGCGAGGCGCACTTGCGGCACCACTGCTCTACGTTGCTGAGGTCATGGTTGAAGCCTGGCGCGATCATCCACGACCCGGCCTGCTCCACCGGGACGTTTATCCATCATCTGGCCCAGGCATTGCCTGGCAGCCGTTGTATTGGATCAGATCGTTCGCCCTCGATGATAGAAGCGGCCCGAAAGCGCTATGGACGTTCGGTCGACTTTCGGCTGGCCGACGCCGGCGATGCCAAGCCCGTCATCGAATATTGCGACTTGCTGGTGCTTCGGTTTCTCAATGCAGAAGTCATGACCCGCGCCCAAGCCGAACAGTTGCTGCGCCGGCTCGTGTCGACACTGGTGCCCGGCGGCAGGCTTGTCGTGTTTGGTCACACACCCGTGCTGCCGGCCATGCGCTATCTGGCCCAACAATGTGGACTGACCCTCGTCTCCAGCCTCGCGTCGTGCGACGCCACCGGACAGCTTTTCCAGTTCTATGTCCTGACGAGGGACCCGCCATGACATGTCCGCCGGACAGCGGTTACTACCCCACCGATGACGGCCAGTTGCTTTATTGGGAGCGGCACGGCAATCCAGGCCGTGAGCCATTGGTCGTCTTGCATGGCGGCCCCGGTGGCCGCTCGAGTCATCGATACCTGGAGTTGCTGGATCTGCAGGGCTTCGACGTCATTGTGTTTGACCAGCGCGGCTGTGGTCGCTCAACGCCGGAAGGAGGCCACCTGCACAACAGTACATCGCTGTCCGTTCTCGACATCGAGGCCCTGCGCGAACATTTCGGTTTCAAGCGCATCAGCCTGCTCGGCGTTTCCTGGGGCAGTTGGCTGGCGGTCCAGTATCAACGGCGCTTTGCCCACGCGGTGCACAGGGTGCTGCTCGCTTCGGTATTCGTGCCCTGCGCGGCCATCGTCACGGCGTATGACCGCGACCTTTGCCAATGGCTGGCGAGTGTCGGCCCGGTCAGCTGCGCCACGAACCCGAGGCAGGTTTTCGACGAGCTGGGCCATCCGGACTCGGACCGCCAACGACAGGCCGCTGTGCATTGGCTGCTGGCCGTGCTCAGTCCCAGCGGTGTGGTCGTGTGCCCATCGGCCTTGGCGCGATGCGTCGACGACAGCGTCCTGCGGGCCCTGCGCCTGGAGCTTCACTTTCATTTAGAGGGCTATTTTTTCAAACCCGCCGACACTGGCCTGGATCCCCAGGCCAAGGTGACCGTGGTGCAAGGACTGAAGGATTGCTACGGCATGCAGAGCCTGCGCTGGCTCGAGCTGCACCTGAATGTGCGCGCCATCATGGTCGAGGCCGGCCACAACGCCTTGGCGCCCGCCATCGTCAAGGCGATGCGCCGCGCGTTGCCGGCAGAGAAATAGAAACGGCACCTCGCGGTGCCGTCCCTTACCTTGCGGATGCCACGTTACTTGCGTGCCGCTTCCCACGACTTCAGCAACTCGGTGTAACTCACCGTTTCGCCTTTAGGCTTCTCGTTCGCCAGTTTCGGCTTCGGAGCACCCGGTTGGTCGAACCAGTATTGCGCATCGCGCTCAGGGTTCATCTTAGGTGCGCAGGTGGCTTGGGCCTTGGAGCGTTCCAGGCGCGTCATGATCGCGTCCTGGTCCTTGGCCAAGCCATCGAGCGCTTGCTGTGGGGTCTTCTCGCCACTGGCCGCTTCGGCGATGTGGCTCCACCACAACTGCGCGAGGCGTGGATAATCCGGCACGTTGGTCCCGGTCGGGGTCCATTGCACGCGGGCCGGGCTGCGGTAGAACTCCACCAGGCCACCGAGTTTCGGCGCCAGGTCGGTCAGGGCCTGGGAGTTGATGTCCGACTCACGAATCGGCGTCAGGCCGACGATGGTCTTCTTCAACGAGACGGTCTTGGAAGTTACGAACTGCGCATAGAGCCAGGCCGCGAGTTTCTGCTTCTCAGGCGTGGATTTCATGAAGGTCCATGAACCCACGTCCTGATACCCCAGCTTCATGCCCTCTTCCCAATACGGACCACGTGGCGAAGGCGCCATGCGCCATTTCGGCGTACCGTCGGCGTTCACCACCGGCAGGCCCGGCTTGGTCATGTCGGCGGTGAAAGCGGTGTACCAGAAAATCTGCTGGGCGATGTTGCCTTGGGACGGCACCGGGCCGGATTCGGAGAAGGTCATGCCCGCCGCTTCCGGTGGCGCGTACTTCTTCATCCAGTCCACGTACTTGGTGGTGGCGAACACGGCCGCTGGACCGTTGGTGTCGCCGCCACGGGTCACGCTGGAACCGACCGGGTGGCAATCCTCGACACGGATGCCCCACTCGTCCACCGGCAAACCGTTGGGCAGGCCCTTGTCGCCGCCACCGGCCATGGAGAACCAGGCATCGGTGAAGCGCCAGCCCAGGGACGGGTCTTTCTTGCCGTAGTCCATGTGGCCATAGACACGCTTGCCGTCGATCTCCTTGACGTCTTCGGAGAAGAACTTGGCGATGTCTTCATAGGCCGACCAGTTCACCGGTACACCCAGCTCGTAGCCGTACTTTTCCTTGAACTTGGCCTTCAGGTCCGCACGCTCGAACCAGTCGGCTCGGAACCAGTACAGGTTGGCGAACTGCTGGTCGGGCAGTTGATAGACCTTGCCGTCCGGCGCGGTGGTGAAGGAAATGCCGATGAAGTCCTTGAGGTCCAAGGTCGGCGAAGTGAAATTTTTGCCTTCGTTGGCCATCAGGTCGGTGATCGACTCGGTCTTGCCGTAGCGAAAATGCGTGCCGATCAGGTCCGAGTCGTTGACCCAGCCGTCATAGATGTTCTTGTCCGACTGCATCTGGGTCTGCAGCTTCTCCACCACGTCACCTTCTTGCAGCAGGTCGTGTGTCAGTTGGATCCCGGTGATTTCGTTGAAGGCCTTGGCCAGCACCTTGGACTCATATTCGTGGGTGGCGATGGTTTCCGACACCACGTTGATTTTCATCCCGCGAAACGGCTCGGCGGCCTTGATGAACCACTTCAACTCTTCGAGCTGCTGCTCGGCTGTCAGCGTTGACGGCTTGAATTCACTGCCGATCCATTTTTTAGCGGCGTCTTCATAGGCGTCGGCCCAGGCCGAAGCGCTCAGCCCGCTGAGTGCCAGCGCGGCTGCCAATGAAACGCTATGTCGCAGCTTATTGTTTTTATCGAACATAGAGACCTCCTGTTTGGGTTTAAGAGCCTGATCGTCGAATGGTCGCGATTAGCCCCACCGCATCACTGCCAACAGCCACACCAGAGACAACGCGAACGCTATCCAGATGCTCCAGTCGGTGGCGCCGATTACCAGCAGATGCAGGTAGGCGCTACCGAGAAGACCGATAAACAACCGATCGCCACGGGTGGTGGCAATCGGCAGGAAACCACGCCGAGGGATGCTCGGCGAACGCAATTCCCACGTGGTCATGCCTATCAACAACAAGGCGATGACACCAAAAAATGCCGCCGTCGGGACGGTCCAGTTCATCCATTCCATCATCGACTCCTCAGACCCGGCCCAGGGCAAAGCCCTTGGCCACGTGGTTGCGAACGAACCAGATCACCAGCATGCCCGGCAGGATGGTCAGCACCCCCGCCGCCGCCAGCACGCCCCAATCGATACCCGACGCCGACACGGTACGGGTCATGACCGCCGCGATCGGCTTGGCATTCACCGAGGTGAGCGTACGGGCCAGCAACAGTTCGACCCAGGAAAACATGAAGCAGAAAAAGGCCGTGACACCAATGCCGGAGCCGATCAACGGGATGAAGATCTTGGCGAAGAACTTGGGGAAACTGTAGCCGTCAATGTAGGCGGTCTCGTCAATTTCTTTTGGCACCCCGGACATGAACCCTTCGAGGATCCACACCGCCAGCGGCACGTTGAACAGGCAGTGGGCCAGGGCAACGGCGATGTGGGTGTCGAACAGGCCGATGGACGAATACAACTGGAAGAATGGCAGCAGGAACACTGCCGGTGGCGCCATGCGGTTGGTCAGCAGCCAGAAGAACAGATGCTTGTCCCCCAGGAACCGGTAGCGGGAGAACGCATAGGCTGCCGGCAACGCGACGCCCAGGGAAATCACCGTATTCAGGCTCACGTAGTACAGCGAGTTGATGTAACCGGTGTACCAGCTTGGGTCGGTGAAGATCACCTTATAGTTGTCGAAGGTGAAATCGTGCGGCCACAAGGTCAGGCCGCCAAGGATCTCGGTGTTGCTCTTGAACGACATGTTCAGCAGCCAGTAGATGGGCACCAGCAGGAACAGGATGTAGATCAGCAGGGGTATCAGCTTTCTCTTGCTCATCGTGCGGGCCTCAACGGTTGGCGTCGGAGTGCGTCATGGCGGTGTAGAACAGCCAGGACACCAACAGAATGATCAGGAAGTACACCAGGGAAAACGCCGCCGCCGGGCCCAGGTCGAATTGACCGATAGCCATCTGCGTCAGGGTCTGGCTGAGGAACGTGGTGGCGTTGCCCGGCCCGCCGCCGGTGAGTACGAACGGCTCGGTGTAGATCATGAAGCTGTCCATGAAGCGCAGCATCACGGCGATCAGCAGCACGCTTTTCATCTTCGGCAATTGTATGTGGCGGAACACCGCCCAGTTCGACGCCCGGTCGATCCGTGCCGCTTGATAATAGACGTCGGGAATCGCTCGCAGCCCCGAATAACACAGCAGCGCCACCAATGAAGTCCAGTGCCAGACGTCCATCACCAGCACGGTGACCCAGGCGTCCATGGTGTTGGCCGCGTAGTTGTAGTTGATCCCCAGGCCGTTGAGCGTCGAACCGAGCAAGCCGATGTCGGCGCGACCGAAAATCTGCCAGATGGTGCCCACCACGTTCCACGGGATCAGCAGCGGAATCGCCAGGATGATCAGCACCAGGGACGACCATTTGCCCTTGGTCGGCATGGTCAGGGCGATGGCGATGCCCAGGGGGATTTCGATCAGCAGCACGCACGCCGAGTAGATGAACTGGCGCAACAGCGAATCGTGCAGCCGTGGATCGAGCAGCACCTGCTTGTACCAGTCGGCGCCGACGAAGTAGCGGCTGGACTGGTCGAAAATGTCCTGCACCGAATAGTTGACCACCGTCATCATCGGGATCACGGCGCTGAAGGCCACCAGCAGGAACACCGGCAACACCAGCCACCAGGCCTTGTTGTTCTGCACCTTGTTCATGGCTGCACCTCGCTCAACGGTTCCAGCAAATACTCATCGGCATAGACCATCAGCCATTGGGCCGGAAAACTGATGTACGCCGTGCCTTCCGGTACCGGCTTGTCTTCGGCCAGGCGCACTTTCAGCGGTGCGCCGTCGAGGTTGAGGGTCAGGATCTTGTAGGTGCCCAGGTCTTCGACGTGGACTACATCAGCCCGCATCGCGTCGTCGTATGGGCCATCCCAGACATGCACGAACTCGGGGCGGATACCGACCTTCAGGCTTTTGCCCTCGGCTTCGGCAACACGCCGTTGCAGGGTTTCGGACAAGGGCAAGTGGGTCGACCCGAAGCCGACGCCACCGGGCTGCGCCGTGACCTCGATCAGGTTCATCCCCGGGCTGCCGATGAAGTAGCCGACGAAGGTGTGGCTCGGACGCTCGAACAAATCCCGCGGGGTGCCGAACTGTACGATCTGGCCGCCGTACATCACCGCGATCTTGTCGGCGAAGGTCGAGGCTTCCAACTGGTCGTGGGTGACATAGACCATGGTGATGTTGAACTGCTCGTGGATCTGCTTGAGCTTGCGCCGCAGTTTCCACTTGAGGTGCGGGTCGATCACCGTCAGCGGCTCGTCGAACAGGATCGCCGACACATCGTCGCGCACCAGGCCACGGCCCATGGAGACTTTCTGTTTCTCATCGGCGGTGAGGTTGCGGGCCTTTTTATCCAGCAGGTTCTGCAGGTCGAGGACCTCGGCGATTTCCTGCACCTTGGTGTGGATCCGCGCTTCGGCCATGCCTTGGTTGCGCAGCGGGAACGCCAGGTTATCGAACACCGTCATGGTGTCGTACACCACCGGGAACTGGAAAACCTGGGCGATGTTGCGGCGCTCCGGGGACAGCTCGTTGACGACCTTGCTGTCGAACATCACCTGCCCTTCGGAAGGGCTGAGCAAGCCGGAAATGATGTTGAGCAAGGTGGATTTGCCGCAGCCCGAAGGCCCGAGCAACGCATAGGCGCCGCCCTGCTCCCAGATGTGGTTCATCTCGCGGATCGCGTAGTCCTCTGGGCCCGCCGGGGTGCTGGTGTAGCTGTGGGCGAGGTTCTGCAAACGAATTTCGGCCATCAGGCAACCCTCGCAATACGCTGGCCCGGGGCTTGGACCAGCTTGCCCTGGGCGTCGAAGACAAACAATTTATGGGTCGGGATGTAGATGCGGATCGGCGCGTCGACGTCGTATTCGTGCACGCCCGGCAAATGCAGCACCAACAGGAAGTGTTCGTTGCGTACGTGCAGGAACGTCTCCGAGCCGCTGATCTCGGCCACCTCGACGGTCACTGCCAGCTCCAGGTCGTCATCGTTGCTCGGCACCAGGGAGATATGGCTGGGGCGCACGCCGAAACGGAACTCGCCCTCGCCCACCGGGCGCAGATCGACGTTCAACGGGAAATGGACAAAATTGGCGAAGCTGACTTCATTGTCGGCGATCCGCCCGGGCATGAGGTTGATCGGTGGTTCGGAAAACAACTCGGCGGCCAGCACGCTTTGCGGCTGATGATAGACGGAAGATGACTTGCCGCTCTGGATCACCCGGCCCTCGTGAAGAATGGTCGTGGTGCCGCCCAAGGCCAACGCTTCGTTGGGCTCGGTGGTGGCGTAGACGGCGATGGTATGACGAGCCTGGAACAGCTCGCGCATTTCCTGGCGCAGCTCTTCGCGCAGCTTGTAGTCGAGGTTCACCAGAGGCTCGTCAAACAGGATCAACTCGGCGTCCTTGACCAGCGCCCGCGCCATCGCCGTGCGCTGCTGCTGGCCGCCGGACAACTCCAATGGATGACGCTTGAGAAACTTCTCGATCCGCAACATTTTTGCGGTTTCCAGGACTTTGCCCTGGATGATCTCTTCGGCCACCCCGGCCTGGCGCAACGGCGAGGCGATGTTTTCGAAAACGGTCATGGTCGGGTAGTTGATGAACTGCTGATAGACCATCGACACGTTGCGCAACCGCACCGGGCGCTGGGTGACATCGACGCCGTTCATCAGGATGCGGCCGCTGTCGGGCTTGTCCAGACCGGCCATCAGGCGCATCAGACTGGTCTTGCCGGACAGCGTGCGGCCCAGCAAAACATTGAAGGATCCGGGTTCGAAACTCAGATTGGCATCGTCGATCCAGGTCTGGCCTTCGACGGTGCGACAGATGTGCTCAAGCTTTAATGACATGGCTCGGCCTTTTTATTATTTGGAGTCAAGCGACCCGAATGCAAAAGCGAAAGCCGTGCCAGAATTCATAAGCTATTGATCAACCTGATATTTCCCGTAATCCGTAGGAGAAATGCGTTCGTTGATGAACGCAAGTGAACAACCACGAATGAACAACTGAACAACCAGCGGGTTGACAATGAACAATTTTGAACAACACTGAATGAACCTGTGGGACCAGCATGAGTAGTGTTTGGGCCTGCCCCAGCACAAGGAGTCTGTGCGAGACTTGCCACAACAATAAAAACAGCTCCTGTGAGAGTGCCCCATGGCCGCACCTGCTCCTGCCTTGTCCCACGAGGCCATTATCCAGGCTTCCTGGTCCCGTTGCCGTGCCTTCGGCCTGAACCACCAGAGCGTGCCCGCGTTCGATCAACTGCCGGCCGAGGGCATCGCCCAGTTGCTGGAGAGTCAGCATTCACTGGTGCAGACCACACACCAGGAAGTCCTGCCGTACTACGAGAACATCCTCAGCAATTCCAATTGCCTGATCATGCTGGCCGACAATCAAGGCCAGGTCCTGACATCGTGGGGCACCCAGCGCTTCATCGAACCGAAACTGGCCCACGGCTTCAGCGCCGGGGCGAGCTGGATGGAGCGCTGCACCGGCACCAACGCCATCGGCACGGCGCTGGCTTGCGAGCAGGCAGTGCACATTGAACACGATGAACACTTCCTCAAGGCCAACCGCTTCATGACCGGTTCCGCGGCGCCGATCTTCGATGCCGAGCGCAAGGTCATCGCCGTGCTGGACGTTTCCAGCGACAGCTACCTGCCGCCCTCCCACACCCTGGGCATGGTCAAGATGATGAGCCAGACCGTGGAAAACCGGCTGATCCTCAACCTGTTCCGCGGCGAACATTTCCAACTGACGTTCAACACCGGCTTGAACAACCTCGACAGCCAATGGGCCGGGCTGCTGATTTTCGATGAGACCGGTCAAATCCTGTCGGCCAATCGCCGCGCCGACAACCTGCTGGGCCTGAGCCTGTCGCGCGTGAGCATCGAAAGCTTGTTCAAGGTCTCGCTGATGGAGCTGCTGAACCAGCCCGACGGTCTACCGTTCGCCTTGCAAGCGTCCGGACGCAATCGCTTCCAGTGCCTGCTCAAGCGGCCGAAACAGGTTTCGATCAAGCCGCGCATCTTTGCCGAACCGACGCCCTCGCCGACGCCAGCGTCGGCCAATACCGGCATCAGCCTCAATGCCCTGCACTTTGGCGACGGCCGGGTGGAAAAAGCCGTGCGCCAGGCCGAGCGTTTGCTGGAGAAAGACATTCCGCTGCTGATCCACGGCGAAACCGGTGTTGGCAAGGAAGTGTTCGTCAAGGCCTTGCACCAGGCCAGCTCGCGCTGCAAGCAGCCGTTCATTGCGGTCAACTGCGCGGCGATTCCCGCCGAGTTGGTGGAGTCGGAACTGTTCGGCTATGAAAAAGGCGCCTTCACTGGCGCCAATCAAAAGGGCAGCATCGGCCTGATCCGCAAGGCGGATCGTGGCACGTTGTTCCTCGACGAGATCGGCGACATGCCGCTGCCGACCCAGGCCCGGCTGCTCCGTGTGTTGCAGGAGCGTTGCGTGCAACCGGTGGGCAGCGCCGAGCTGTTCCCAGTGGACATCCGCATCATCTCCGCCACCAACCGCTCGCTGCGTGAACAGGTGCAATTGGGGCGCTTTCGTGAAGACCTGTACTACCGCATCGGCGGCCTGACGCTGGAACTGCCGCCCCTGCGTGAACGCAGCGACAAGCAGGCGCTGTTCAAACGCCTGTGGGAACACCACCGCGAACCGACCCAATGGGCTGGCCTGAGCCGTGAAGTCCTGGAATTGTTCGAGCGGCATCCATGGCCGGGCAATCTGCGGCAGGTCAGCAGCGTCCTGCAAGTCGCCCTGGCAATGGCCGATGAACAACCGATCCGCCCCGAGCATCTTCCAGATGACTTTTTCGTAGACTTGGAAATGGAGCCGGCGGAAGCACCGGAGCCGCTGACGGTAGACTTGAACGACGCCGAGGATTTGAACCGCCAGCTACAGGCCGTGGGCGGGAATATTTCCCACTTGGCGCGGCGCCTCGGGGTCAGCCGCAACACGCTGTACAAGCGCCTGCGGCAATCTGAATGCTGACACAAATCCTGTGTGGGAGCGAGCTTGCTCGCGATAGCGTCAGTTCAGCCGATGATGAGGTGACTGATACAACGCCATCGCGAGCAAGCTCGCTCCCACAGGCTGCCATTCCATTCGAACAACGGATCAGTCGAACGCACCGTTGAGCACTTCATAGATGATACCGCTGGCGATCGCCACCAGAATCAAGTCCGTGCCGACCTGCTGCCATTCATAGCCGTCATAGTGCGGCAAACGCCCCAGCAGGCGCCCGTCGAGCTTCTTGGCGATGCCGGGGGGCAGCGGCTTGCCTCGGGCCAGGTTCTTCTGGATACCTGGAGGCAGTGCCGGGCCGGGGCTCCAATAATCACGATAGCCGCCGATCACGCCAAGGATGCCGCCACGGTCGATGCTCGGGCCGTTATGCCAGTCGCTGCCACCACCGCCTTGGTTGCCCTTGTTGCCGGAGTTTCCTTGACCGCCCTGATTACCTTTATTGCCGGCATTTCCCTGGCCGCCCTTGTTGCCCTGCCCACCCTTGCCGCCTTGACCCTGGCCCGGGCCCGGGCCTTGATCGAATTGAGCATTTCCCTTGCCGTTCCCCGGGTCCGCGACAACGATCCCAGGGCCTGCGGCCAAGGCGAAACAGGTGACTGCAGCAATCAACGAGCGCGATTTGAACATGGCAGTTCTCTCAAAAAGGGGATATCCCCTGTAAAGATATAGAGACTAACGGTGATATTAGTTCCATATCACGTTTGCGTCATTTGCCAGGCCGGCCCTGGCCCTATTGCCCGCATACACCGCCGCCCTCCCGACAGGCTGATTGACCTGGCTTTGTATTATCCATGACTTATTTCTGAGGCATGGTTGAAACGTTGCCGGCCTCGACGGGCCACTGGTCGCCTTTGAAATTTCGCACGCATTAAGCGGGTGTGTCTGGCTCAAGGTTTGCAGCGGACCGTGGTAGCAGCGCAGGACGACGTCTTCCTGGCGCGGCAGCAAAATTCTCAACGCTTGGTCAGCCACCGGAGATGTACCGTGTCAACTCTCAACGAAATCGCAGCGAACCACGCGAGAATGGCAAAGTTAAAGGAAGAAGAGTCGATGCGGCTAAGTGCAATTCAAAGCCAGATAGTAGGCAGTATTGAAATACCATCGACGCAGCCTGCAAAGGAGATGTCGTTGCACTTTCTGACGATGGCACCGGAGCATGTTTTTGCCGAGGCCGTGCTTTGATGGCTTGCTCTGGTATTTGATCAACCTATCGCCCGTTATACGGGCGATTCACGTTTGCCCGCCTTCAATTTTTTCCGCCCTTTCCCCTGCGCCATGCCTGCCTGCGCAGGACCTATCGTGATACCCATCACAGATCAGATAGTCCGCTAAACAGCCAGTGCGGTATTTCGGCGCGCGAACGCTTATAAAGCGGGCAGCAAAATCTGCTCGGCGAAGAAAAGCCGTACGGCATTTTCGAGAGAACGAATTCTTTCATGGAAAACAAGGAACGAAAAAATGAGCACCGCTGAAGACATGCAAAGCACCGGCAAATACAGCCCCAAGTGGCAAGAACGCTTCGACTTCTTTGAAACGTATGGCGCACCAAATGACCCGCGCTACAAGGACGCCGTCAAGACGCTGCCGGACTTCAAGAAAAAAATCCTGATCAACGCCAACGTGATCGCGTTTTTCTTCGGCCCTATTTATCTGTTTGTCCTGGGGCTCTGGAAGAAAAACCTCGCCCTGCTCGGTATTTTCCTGGCGATCAACATCGTATTGAGCGTGATCTTTGCGATCATCGGCATGGAATTCCCGCGGCCTTTGAGCATGGGTCTGAATATCGCCATGTCGATGATGTATGCGCTCATGACCAACTACGCCTACTACTTGAAAGAAATCAAAGGCGAGCAAGGCTGGAATCCGCTCAAGGGCATGCGTCTCTGATGGCCCGATTGATCATCAGCGCATAAAAATGACGCAAACCTTCAAGCCTGATGGTCTATTGGAAGTCGCCTGGGTATCCAGGCTTTCTTCCAAGGAGCGCGAAAATGGCTGACGACTTGAGCAACCGCGGACCGCGAGACCGGAGCCGCATCAACACTTCCGAAGAGTGGGAACTGAGATACTGGACAAAAGAGTTCGGCGTAACCGAAGACGAGCTCAAGGCGGCGGTCCAGGCCGTTGGCGCAGGAGCGGAAGATGTTCGCAAGAAACTGAAGAAGTAAAACGAAGCCCTACATCGCTGTAGGGCTTTTTTTTGCAGAACGCGTCGGCGTCGCCCAATAAGCCTATTAGAAAAAATGAATTACCCGTCAAAGCGTTCGGTCAACAATCATGAACGCAGTCGTCTGACGAGGTAACAGCAATGACTATCGAAGCAGATACACTCGTACAACTGACCGAAGCCCTTCAAGAACGCGGCATGGTATGGGTATCCGAGGTGGCATTTATCCGCGCGCCGTATCGGCAGAATCATCATTGGATTTGCATGGTCGAGTAAGTAGAAATCCGCCGTGTTTCTTCTCGATCAGGAAGACCCCGGCGGAATGCCATCCTTGTTGAAATCCTTCAAACGCTCACGCTCCTGCTCGGTGGAATGGGCGGGCGTGTTGTCCTTGGGTTGTTCTTTTTTCTTCTCGTCGGCCATTGGTGTGCCCTCTCGATCGCTGATAGGGAGTTGGGCACACCAGGGCGCTGGCAGTTCAATCCGAACGCGCCTGCGCCGAAAGCGGAACATCGAACACTCGATCGAATACCCACTGAAAACCGAGCGAATAAAAAAAGAAAAACACAAACAACCCCAGGTTCGTTACCAGCGCCAACCCCAGGCTGATACCCAACCAGGCTCCAATCACCGGAGTCAGTATCAGGGTCAATCCGCCCTCGAACCCCAGGGAATGAACCAGTCGGCGTTGCCAGTTGCGATGGCGACTGCGCTGACGCCGCTCCCACCACTCGAAGAGACCGTTGAAAAGCATGTTCCAAGCCAGCGCGACGGCAGATATCATCAGGGACAGCAGCGTTGAATAGCCCATGCCCTGACCGTAGACCAGCGTCAGCGCTGGTGCCACGAACAATACGCCACCGGTTTCGTAGAGGATGGCCTGGAGAATCTTACGGGACGTGCCTTGCATCGATGGGTTCCTGGGTAAGGTGGGACGACCACATCCTGGCAAGTTGAGCGCTCGCGCTCAATTGAGCTAAATTGAGCCTCGCTCAACCTGAGTAACCTCCCCGCCCATGTTCGCCAAACTGCCCCTCACCGCCTTGCGCGGGTTCGAATCCGCCGCGCGGCTGGGCAGCTTCAAGGCGGCGGCCCAGGAACTGAACGTCAGCCCGGCGGCGATTTCCCATCAAGTCAAAAGCCTCGAAACGTTCCTCGGTGTGCGATTGTTCGAGCGCTTCAGTCAGAACGTGCGCCTGAGCGCTGACGGCGAACGCCTCCTGCCCTACCTGCACCGCGCCCTGCTCGATATCCAACACGGTCTGCATATGCTGGCGCCGTCGTGTACCGCTCAGTCGCTGGTGGTGAGCACAACGCCAGCGTTCGCCAGCCTGTGGCTGATCCCTCGGCTCGGAGACTTTCATCGGTTGCATCCGCAGATCGACGTCAGGCTGCACAGCAGCAACGACGTGGTCGACCTGCAACGTGACGCCAGCGTCGACCTGGCGATTCGCGCCCTCTTCACGCCGGATCCTCAACTGTTCGAGCAACCCTTGCTGGAGGAATACTTTGGTGTTTATTGCCAACCCGGATGGCAACCACCCACAGCGGGCTCGCCCGTCGAACTCATCGACGTGCCATGGCTCAGCAGTGCAAACGTCGCGGTCGGTTGGGCTGCATGGTGCGCCAAGGCCGACACACTGGGCTGGCTGGAGAACGCACGTTACCGGCGCTATGACGAGGAACAGCATGCCCTGCAGGCGGCGGTCGCCGGGCACGGGCTGGTGCTCGCGAGCAATGTGCTGGTTGCCGACACGGTTGCGCGCGGGCAGCTGGTTGGTTATCGGCCTGAGGTTCGTTTGGCGGGGGCGCGGTATACGGTGGTGTGCGTGCCGGGGCGGGAGCGACAGGTGGAGGTGCGGGCTTTTAGTGAGTGGGTGTTGGGGCGGAATGTTGGTTGAGTTGGATAGCACCATCAAAGAAGGTTGTTGCAGGACAAGGTGATTCTTCACGGAGAGCCACATCAGGATTGAGGATGGAGACGGAGCTATTTCCTCGGAAAAATGCCGAAATGAAAATTCCGTCCCTGCGTCAAACCTCGGTGAGAACAGTACTGGTAGGATCCTGCTATCTTTTTTTGATAGCATGAGCAAAATGAACAACAGGCACCGGAAAATTTGGGAAGCGATCTACCACACGCCAACCAGCGCGACGGTGGTGTTTGCTGACATTGAGGCTTTAGTCGTCCATTTGGGCGGTCAAGTGTTGGAACGCCAAGGATCGCGGGTCAAGCTCGTGCTACGAGAGGCCCAGTGGCGCTGTCATCGGCCGCACCCCGGAAAGGAAGCCAAGAAATATCAGGTAGAAGAGGCTCGTGGATTTTTCCAGCGAGCAGGAGTAGAGCTATGAACAGCATGACCTATAAGGGTTACACAGCCCGAGTTGAGTTTGATGAGCGCGACGACATCTTTGTCGGCCGGGTCCTGGGCGTCCGTGACATCATCAGCTTCCATGCCGACTCAGTGGCGGAGCTACGAGCGGAATTTGCTGCCGCGATTGAGGATTATTTGGCGGACTGTGCCGAGCAAGGTATCAGCCCAGAGAAGCCCGCTTCGGGGAAGGTAATGCTGCGCATCCGCCCGGAAGTGCACGCCGCGGCTACCATTGCAGCCCAAGCCGCTGGCAAAAGCCTGAACCAGTGGGCGGACGAAGTGTTTGAACGAGCAGCACACGCTTGACCACAAACAAGCCCGGCACCAAACCGGGTCTTCAATGAAGCACTCTGCGGCTTTCCCCTATCCTTATGCGGTCAAGGGCCCGGTTTAACGCATCCAGCGCCTTTAAGAGCGCCTGTGCCTCGGCTTCCCGACCATCTCCCCACAGGCGCTCAGCCATCTTGTTGAGCGCCAGGATAGATCGTTCGATTTCGGCAGCACTCGCTGTCGTTTTGTCGTCTGGTTGTTTCTTTGGCATGTTTACGGACGCTTTCTTCAAGGTGGGTCGGCGCTTTCATGTTACAGGCATACCACGAGGCACCCGACGGTGCGACGCTCAAGCCCAGATGGCCGACTCTCTGTGAATAATCAGCGCCTGCCTTAGCCTACTTCGCACCACCGTTGCCACGATTCGTCTGGGCGTCCTGGTCGGACCCGGGGTTTCCAGGCGGCGGATTCCAATCTTCTGGCTTCTCTCCGGTGCCCTGCTTTGGCTCAGACTCAGCCTGATCAAGACCGGAACCATGTCCTTTGCCCGTATCAGGCGCTTTCTCATCTGGCCCTGGGTACGGCGCTTCCGGACCGTTATTATCAATCACCATAATGCCTCTCCTGTCTGGAGCGCAGTTCTGCGCATACATTTGAGAGGGCTTGCTTACACAGGAAGTGCTATGTCCGCGACGAGTGGACAAGCTAACAGGGCGTTTCAAGATTTCGCCCGCGCTACGAACCTGCGCCGCATAAGCGAGCTTGCGCCCCGTACAGTCTCTTCCCAGGTAGCCAACAAGGAGCGGACGAATTCTTTTTCGAGCAGCTCATGGATATCGACCTGTTCTACCGGGTGAGATGGTTGATTAATCCTTCTTCGACGTGGACAAGCGCCGCGCGACGTTACACCCTGTTCTGCCAGCAGGGCGGCAAGCGCTCTATGGTGCGTTGATCGGGCTCAGCATCCGCCAAGGAGAAATGGGCGCCGCCCAACAAAAAAAACGACATGGCATGTCGTCTAATTGGTAGTTAGCACTCAGGAGAGAGATCCCCAATGCCGCGAGAATTTGAGCTCGTCACGTCCGTCCCAGTCCCCTTAAGGTCCGGCCTCACGCACCTTTACAAGTCGATGAACCTGGCGGACGCTTTTGCGATTCGGCTACCTGCGGGCACATCCAGCAATCCAGATTTGCTGGCTCGGTTCATCATTTCCCAGCAGCCATCGTGGATCGGATGGCTTATGAAAGTCCGAGACACCATCGCTGCCTGCTTTGGTCTCAAGACAGCCAGTCATCTGGCAACGCTTGCTGATCGGATCCAAATCTTCAAGGTCTACAGCACGAACAAGACCGAAATCGTATTGGGAGAGGACGACAAGCACCTCGACTTCCGGATATCGATCTTGTGTCCTGAAGAAGGGGAGCCAGAAGACACTCGCCAACTTGTGTTTTCTACCGTGGTCCATTGCCACAACCGTCTGGGCCGGGCCTACCTCTTCGTTATCGCCCCGTTTCACCGCTTGGTTGTTAAAGCCAGCCTGCGCAGTGCAGCGCGCGTCGGTTGGCCTTTGGCTGCGTGAGCCGCGACACAAAAAATCCCGTGGCGAGGGAGCTTGCTCCCGCTGGGACGGTCCGACGCTTTGGGCGAAGCCGCCCCAAAAGGCATGGCGCTTTTTTTCCAGAAAACCGAACAAAGACTGAAAGCGAACCGGGTTCCTCGCCTTACTTGGCTTTTGCGCCCTTGATGTCACTGATGATTTTCTGGGAAATAGCCTCGACCTGCTCCTTGGTCATCGCCGACATGACGCCTTCCCAGGCAGACGACGACGTGTCATACGTCCGGGTGCCAATCAGGCGGCCTGATTTCAAGTCCGAGTAATCTGCACTGGAATTGACCCACGCATTCCCCACCATGACCCCTGCGCCGTAGCGTGCGCCAGGCGTCAAATAACGGAAATTGCTCACATTGATCTTGATGCCAACCCCCTCTTTACCCCCAGGACTCGAAGCCTGGCCCTCCGCAAGGCTGTAGCCGGCACGAGTCGCTTCGACTTGCAGGGCATCGCGCCATTCCTGTTTCAAGCGAGGCCAGTCCTCGTTCTGTTGAACCTTGCTGTTTCCCTGGAAGTTCACCACCAGGTTTTGCTTGGCTGACTCCTGGATAACAAGCGTTTCAGTTCCGCCGCTTTTCACGGAAGCAGCGCATCCGCTCAACATCAAAAGAGCAACAGCACAGGACAGTGCAATCGAAAGCTTGGAGTTGTTCATTGATTTCCCTATCCAAAAATCGGTGAGATGGAGGTCAAGTATGTCCGCCGGGGCAGATGGGTTATAAGGCGCTCATTAACGGACGCTTGCCGGGGTCACTTCAACACGAAGAGCGATCCATGCCAAGGCCGCAATCCACACAACGCATACGCCGTAATTAAGCCTTTGGTACAGGCCAAATCCATGCCCTTCGGCGAATGCCTTGGACATCATCGCTACCGTCACGACAGCGAGGATCAAGCAAAGCATCGAGAACCTTCCGAAACCAGGTGACGACAACAGTCGTTTGCCGAGGAAAGCCCACAACACAATGGCCAGCGCCAGCGTGACGAACATGATCAAACCCGCCAGGTTATGAACCTGCTGGGAAATTGAAGGCTGCGCCGGCGCACATCCCTGATCACAGGAAAAATAGCCAGCAGCAAAGCTCGCCAAGCCATGGAGCAATACTAAAACGGCGCTGAACAGGGCGAGGCGCGACCCCCCGAAGTTGCGTATCAAACCTATCGCGAACAGTACGAACAGCACGCCCAGCGGAAAGTTATTCACCCAGGCCGAATAACCATGCGTGGGAGCCCCTACCGCGCCCAACATACTCATCGCCTGGTCGAGATGGCTATAACCCGGATAGCCCAGCGACGTCAGCGCCACACCCGCGAACAACCAAAGAGGAATCAACAGCCCCAGTCCCAGTAAAATCCGGTCAATGGTTTTCATAGTACGACGCTCCCTTTTAATGGCAATGGACCGCTCCGTCTCCTACGAAGCGTCGTCATGCTAGCGGGCGTCCGTCATGAGGGATATCTATTTTTGCGAGCCTGCGGGTAGATGCGTCATCCTGTGGCCCTTTCGAAAAAGCAATCCTCCCACACCTGACCTGACGACATCCGCCTTCAAAAAGCGACTGAGAGATTATCCGGGCGTAATTGTGTCATCGATAATCCTTCGCCCGAATGGCGACTTGATTCCGAAGACGTTGCGAGAGAATGGGGTACGGTTACCGCCACATGCTTGGAGCGTTATGGATCTGCGCGATTTGAATCTGTATATGAGTGGGGTGGTTGCGAGAACTCGGTAATTGAAACAAGCGGCAGGCTTGAGCGCCGACTGGGGGAGAGATTGCTATTTTGGATCCGCTTGTATCCGGCCCGCATCACAAACCGTAGCCGGCCCCTGCCCCGTCCTGTTCGGCGAGCGAGAAATTGGCAAAGGAGATTTGAACATGAGTCAAAACCTGACGACATTCGATATGGCTGCGCTGCTCAATAGCGATGAAGCAGCCATTGAATATCTTTCTCAAGTGTTGGCTGATGGTGACAGCGAGGAGTTTGTCCGAGCGATCGGTCATGTAGCCAAGGCCCGAGATATGGCGCAGATCGTTGAAGACTGATGCTTGGGGCGAGAGAGCTTTTGGAAGGCCCAAGGAGTCGAAAGAGCCCGGCAATCAGGCCAGCATCACGTACATTTTGCAGCCATGCATTCGTCAGAGGAACGGGCGACTGACAAGTCGCCCGTTTCATTTATTCCGCCACCTGCGCTCGCAATCGTCGCCCGATCACATCCATGACATCACAACCATCGCGCAAAGACGTGGTCAGCAACTTACAAAAATCAGTCAGCACCACCGTGTCTGAGCTGATGTCAGAGCGGAACGCGATATTTTCCAGAACCTGAGCCACCGTGCGGATGCGGTAATCGGCGGTTTCGAAAAGGACGTCTAGAGGCGCTTCGGTGTCGATGAGCAGGGTTGCGGGGATGCAGTCGATGCCTGTGATGGGCATGTATCGGGTCATGAGCAGTTACCTTCAATTGATAATGGGCAGGAGCTTCTGCGCTTCATTCAACCGAGTCGCCAAACCCGAATCGCCATCTGGGCGACAGAGAGACAATAGGTTGCGCATTGAAATGCTGCAATGCGCTGGCTTCCGAGATTTGTGTAGGAATTTGCGTCGCAGCCCCTCGCGGCACACGGCTGTGCCTTCATCCGTCTCGTAATCGTGGTCTGTCCCCCGATTCCTCTTGGTGACTGAAAAACAGTCGCGACAGCTTGAGAAGTTTGCCAAGACAGGCGCCGACGCCTGAATCGATCTGCAATGTTCGGATTATTTTTTAAGACCAGCTCCCATGATGCCCGCGACGTAATCGCGGTGTGCTGCCTGTTGCATCTCAAGCCAGCTGTCGAAATCGGTATTTTCTTTGATGAAGACGTCCCACTCATCATCAGGAATCGCTTTGAAATCCTCGATAGATTCGACCTTGAAGCCTGACCCCTTAACGAGCCCATCAAGATCAGCGAACGAACTATGAGCAGCGATAAAAGCGGGATTCATCATGTCCCCGAGCTTTACCTCTTTCGTCGCAGCCAACTTATCAATGTTCTGCTTGAGCCTATCAAAACCCGATTTATCAATCTTTACCGACATAGCTTGCCCTTGCTTTCGAAATGGAGGTTTAGTAAGGCACAGCGCCTCGGAACTAGCCAGCACAACCCAACCCAATTTGCCACCACCGGTCACGGAGGGCGGCGCCCTAGCCGATATCTCGATCTACCCAGTGCTTGGCGAGCCAGCTTGGAATCAACAGCGTTCGGGATGCATTAATTTTCTTGTCGGCATCTGGCAACTGAGCAACTTCAACACCGAAATAAACCATCCAGCTTCCATCTGCCTGCATTTCGAGAGCTGTTAAGTACGTTCCGACCTCTGCTTCGGTCAGACCGCTTTGCTCTGCGATCAATTTGTTGGAAGGTTTTCCGTCCATCTCAGGCTCCTTGATCCAGCCCATGCCGGACCATCAACCAATAGCCCACAAACTCGAATCACGCCAACCGGCGAGGCCGGTGGCTGTTGGGAGCAAACATGAATCCCTATCTGATCCAGGGCCCGGCCCAGATCGGCATCAGCGGTGGTCGCACCAGCGGACACATGGCCTACGAAGCCCACGGCGGCGTACTGCCACCGGATGTTTATCTATTCTTCCAGAACACTGGCAAAGAGCGCGAGGAGACGCTGATCTTCATCGACCAGATAGCCAAGCGATGGAACGTGAACATCGTGTGGATGGAGTGGTGCCGGGTGTACGGCCAGCCGGACGACGCTCCCTGGTACAAGCAAAAAAGGGACGGATTTATTTCCCACCAACTACTAGTTGATCCGAGCGAATCCATTCGATGGAAGATTTCAGCGCAGGAAAGACGCAAAAAAATCTGTCCCCTTTCACACTCTTTTTCCCTGAAAACGAAAAGCCCCGGCAGATGCCGAGGCTCATGAATATGTGGAGATATCTTTAAGCCGAGGCTACGACCCCCGCGGTGAGCAAAAAAATTCCCAAGTACCAACCCCAGAGGAACACCTTTGTTTGTGAGTCTTTCTTCGCATAGACGTACACGTAAAAAGGTATGACTAAGCAGAGCATGGCTTGGGGTAACGAATTTTTTATGGCAACGCAGAAAATGACCACTTGCATAGCAACCATTAAGCCGAGCCCCGACAGGAGTAAGTACATGACCATCCGATTACATCCATTTGAAATGAGTGATGAATGTATCGGCGGCCCAATCGGAAACTAAAAGCCCAGCGCAATGGCCGGGCTATGTCTGCTGTGTGGCGCTTGAAAAGCTGGACACGCTGCCATAAAAACAGAGCTATTCCGCATGGACAACTATTGTTTTCACGCTGCCTCCCGCTCCAAGACGCAATCTAACCAAAAAGAGAAAAGGGGACGGATTTATTTTTTGGTCAACTCCCGGCTGATCCAAGCGAATCCATTCGATGGAAGCTCGCAGCGCACAGAAGCAAAAACAAACCTGGGAATCATCTGGCCGGCCTTCCCACCGCGCAGAGTCCTCCAAATCCGGCCAGGAAAAAATTTAAGTCAATTCTCGTCTCGGAATTTTTTTGCCAGTACCCCAAGCCTAGTCATTACAGCATTGACTTTCGCCTTGTCATGCGCAGAGGGCGCGAAAAATGCCAGGATCATGTATCGGTCTTCATAAAGCTCGCCCTGCACGTAGACCAAAGCGGCATCCAAATGCGGCCGCTTTATGCCGCACTTTCTGTAGGCCTGCCGATCAGAGGCCCTGAACGCTTGGGGTGGTAAAGCTATATGAATATGACGAAGTTGCCCGGATCGAGCCGCTGCTGGCTCGTGATACGGCTGATCACACCCCATGTAACTGGGAAGTGACTGACCTTTGCTATCCATGCAAACGGTAAAATCCTTGATTATCTGGGCTAGTGCGAAAGGATGGGCTGCGAGTGCCAACTCAATATCAGCCGCAACTCAGGATGGATTTCGAATCGAATAGCCACTATCCGACTTGATCGATCAGACGCCGCGTGTTGCGGGCCGTCAGGGTTTTCAGACCGTCCAAGTCGATATCGCTTTCGATGACATTCGGAACGATGGTGCGTTGACGTATCAGGGAATCATTCATGGCCGCGACCGAGCGCGCCTTCGCTACAGCCCGAAGCAGCGTATTGAACTCTTTCTCGCGCCCGACCGGAGTACCAACTTCACGAAGCTTCTTCTCTACAAACCTGAGGTGTCTGCGATCAAGCCAAAAGGATGGTCTTCGAAATGGCCTTCTGGAACGTCTTTCTCACACAATATCCTGGTGTATTTACTCATGTCGGCTTCGAGTTTGCGCAGTTCGCCAACAACACTTTTCACAAGATCCTGCACGTTCGCCTGGGTCCGCTTCGCCGCTTCAGTTGACCGCTTGGCTGGCGCTACTTCGGCAAATGCCATTTGATCAGTCATGACCAAGCATGCCGCAACCATAGTCATGGCGATGGTCGGCCCCGACCAAGAGCCTTTGCTTTGAGCTGCTACTGTCATAACGTCACCAAACCTACCGAATTGCTCAAATACTATAACAGCGAAATCAAGGCTCGATGCATAGCACCGAGCAGTTGGTAGTAACGCCAGCGATACGCTCAATCCACGGCTTACCAAACTCTTTTCCTGAACACATTCAGAGCGTAACGGGATAAAAAATTTCTGGCGAGGGGCCTGGGACCAGATGGGTGCCTTTATAGAGATTTTCAGAAACCTCCTACGTCGCAGCTTTAAAAACCCCCAAACGCAAAAAGGGCCCACCTTTCGGTGGGCCCTTCTAGACCGCCCAGCAGAGCGGATTTTGTTTGGTAGGCGCGATTGGACTCGAACCAACGACCCCCACCATGTCAAGGTGGTGCTCTAACCAACTGAGCTACGTGCCTGCTGTGAGGCGGCATTCTACGGAATTCCAAAGGGGTGTCAACACCTTTTTTTCACCTAACCCTATGAATATGCAAAATATTTAATTTCCCCGCCGCGACGAAGATTCGGCGGTGGCTGGCGGCGGATTTTTATCTCGGGTAGGATCGCTGCATTCGTAAAAAATATAAAACAGAGGTTCCAGAATGGCGAACACATCCTACCCAGCGTCCTATTACGCCGCATCGGCCAACCCGGCGCCGTCGCGCCCTGCTCTGCAGGACGATGTCGAAACCGATGTGTGCGTGATCGGTGCGGGCTATACGGGGTTGTCTTCTGCGCTGTTTCTGCTGGAGCACGGTTTCAAGGTCACCGTCCTTGAGGCAGCCAAGGTTGGGTTCGGGGCTTCGGGTCGCAACGGCGGCCAGATCGTTAACAGCTATAGCCGCGACATCGATGTGATCGAGCGCAGCGTCGGCCCGCAGCAGGCGCAGTTGCTCGGCAACATGGCGTTCGAGGGCGGGCGGATCATTCGCGAGCGGGTGGCGAAGTATCAGATTCAGTGCGATCTGAAGGATGGCGGTGTGTTTGCCGCCCTTACCGCTAAACAGATGGGCCATCTGGAGTCGCAGAAGCGTTTATGGGAGCGTTTCGGTCATACGCAGCTGGAGCTGCTGGATCAGCGGCGTATCCGCGAGGTGGTGGCTTGCGATGAGTATGTCGGCGGCATGCTGGACATGAGCGGCGGGCATATTCATCCGCTTAACCTGGCGCTGGGCGAAGCAGCGGCGGTGGAATCGTTGGGTGGGGTGATTTATGAGCAATCGCCGGCGGTGCGCATCGAGCGCGGTGCCAGTCCGGTTGTGCATACGCCGCAGGGCAAGGTCAGGGCCAAGTTCATTATCGTGGCGGGCAATGCATATCTGGGCAATCTGGTACCGGAGCTCGCGGCCAAGTCGATGCCTTGTGGCACGCAGGTGATTGCCACCGAGCCGCTGGGTGATGAACTGGCGCATCGCCTGCTGCCACAGGATTATTGCGTCGAAGACTGCAACTACTTGCTCGACTACTACCGGTTGACGGGCGACAAGCGTCTGATTTTCGGTGGCGGCGTGGTGTATGGCGCGCGGGATCCGGCGAACATCGAGGCGATCATCCGGCCGAAGATGCTCAAGGCGTTCCCGCAGCTCAAGGATGTAAAGATCGATTACGCCTGGACCGGAAATTTCCTGCTGACGCTCTCGCGTCTTCCGCAGGTCGGGCGGTTGGGGGATAACATCTACTATTCCCAGGGCTGCAGCGGTCATGGCGTCACGTATACGCACTTGGCGGGCAAGGTGCTGGCCGAGGCGCTGCGTGGGCAGGCGGAGCGTTTTGATGCGTTTGCGGACCTGCCGCACTACCCCTTCCCCGGTGGTCAGTTGCTGCGTACGCCGTTTGCGGCGATGGGGGCTTGGTATTATGGATTGCGGGATCGGTTGGGGTTCTGAGGCTTCAACACCGAAGGGCTGCTTTGCAGCCCAGCGGGAGCAAGCTCCCTCGTCACGGGGCTTGTTCCAATCTTCCAAATTCCGGAAACAAAAAACCCCGGTCTTTCGACCAGGGTCTTTGCTATCGATTGGAAGAAGCTCTTCAGCTTTCTTCTTAGCTTCAAGGCGTTCAGTGGGCCTCGAAGCAGATATGGCGCAGCGGACGGGACTCGAACCCGCGACCCCCGGCGTGACAGGCCGGTATTCTAACCGACTGAACTACCGCTGCGTATCGCTATGGACTTGCGTCCAGTTAACTCGTCTGATCAAACCCTTGGGTCTGGATCTCGAACCAGGCGAACCTGATTCGGAAAATATGGCGCAGCGGACGGGACTCGAACCCGCGACCCCCGGCGTGACAGGCCGGTATTCTAACCGACTGAACTACCGCTGCGCGTCGGTGGAGGCTTTTGACAGCTTCCATCTTGCTTTCGCAAGACTCTCAAGAAACATGGTGGGTGATGACGGGATCGAACCGCCGACATTCTGCTTGTAAGGCAGACGCTCTCCCGGCTGAGCTAATCACCCTTTGCTGCGTTGAGGCCGCGAAATTTACGCAGGTACCGATGCTAAGTCAATAGCAGCGTTGAAGTTTTTTTCAAAACAGTTCAACGACACCCGCTACCGCGCTCACTCGTAAATCATTTTCTTGGTCATGCCGCCGTCCACCACGAACTCCTGCCCCGTGACGAAACCGGCATTGCGCGACAGCAGCCACGCCACCATGGCCGCCACGTCCTCTACCGTGCCGACCCTACCCGCCGGATGCTGGGCGTGATCGGCATCGGTGAGCGGCTGCGCACGACGCTGCGATGGGTCTCGCGCGTCGATCCAGCCAGGGCTGACGGCATTGACCCGGATCTCCGGCCCGAGGCTGATCGCCAAGGCATGGGTCAGGGCCAGCAGGCCGCCCTTGCTGGCCGCATAGGCCTCGGTATCCGGCTCCGACTGCGCAGCGCGGGTCGAGGCCAGGTTGACGATGGCACCGTTGTGGGCGCGCAGGTATGGCGCGCAATGCTTGGCCAGCAGCATCGGCCCACCCAGGTTCACCGCCAGGACCCGGTTCCAGTGAGCCAGGTCGAGGCTTTCGAGGGTGATGTTGTGCGGGTCGGCAATGGCCGCGTTGCACACCAGCGCGTCGAGTCTGCCGAACTGCCCAAGTACTTCCGCAATGCCGGTGGCGACCTGCGCCTCGTCCGCCACGTCCATGGCAATGAACCAGGCATTGTCACCCAAGGTCTTCGCGACCTTGGAACCGCGCTCGCGATCCAGATCGGTCAATACGACCTGCCAGCCCTCACTGATCAACCAGGCGGCAATACCGAGGCCGATGCCCCGCGCGGCGCCCGTAACCAATGCAACCCGGCCATGAGTACCGCTCGGCGGCGTTGCCAGCTCGATCACAAGGCCGCCAACCCGCGGGCCAGATCGGCTTGCAGGTCCGCTACGTCTTCCAGGCCGACCGCCACGCGGATCAGACTGTCGCGAATACCCGCCGATTCCCTCTCTTGGGGCGACAGGCGACCATGGGACGTGGTACTCGGGTGAGTAATGGTGGTCTTGCTGTCGCCCAGGTTGGCGGTGATGGAAATCAACCGGGTCGCATCGATGAAGCGCCAGGCGCCCTCCTTGCCGCCCTTGACCTCAAAGCTCACCACCGCGCCGAAACCGCGCTGCTGACGCAAGGCCAGTTCGTGTTGCGGATGGCTCTTGAGGCCCGCGTAATGCACTTTCTCGATGCCGTCCTGCTGCTCCAGCCACTCAGCCAACGCCTGGGCATTGGCGCAATGGGCCTTCATTCGCAGGCCGAGGGTTTCCAGGCCCTTGAGGAAGATCCAGGCGTTGAACGGACTGAGGGTTGGCCCTGCAGTGCGCAAGAAGCCAACAACCTCTTTCATCTGCTCGCCACGACCGGCGACGACACCGCCCATGCAACGGCCCTGGCCGTCGATGAACTTGGTGGCCGAATGCACCACCACGTCCGCACCCAGCTTCAGCGGTTGTTGCAGCGCCGGGGTACAGAAGCAGTTGTCGACCACCAGCATGGCACCCTTGGCATGGGCGATTTCCGCCAACGCGGCGATGTCCACCAGTTCGGCCAAAGGATTGGAAGGCGACTCGACGAAGAGCAACTTGGTGTTGGCCTTGATGGCGGCATCCCAACCGGAAAGGTCCGCCAGGGGCACGTAATCGACTTCCACGCCGAAACGCTTGAAGTACTTTTCGAACAGGCTGATGGTCGAACCGAAGACGCTGCGCGACACCAGCACGTGATCGCCGGCACTGCAAAAGCTCATCACTACAGCCATGATCGCGGCCATGCCAGTGGCGGTGGCAACCGCTTGCTCGGCACCTTCCAGGGCGGCGATGCGCTCCTCGAAAGCCCGCACGGTCGGGTTGGTGTAGCGCGAGTAGACATTGCCCGGCACCTCGCCGGCAAACCGCGCCGCCGCATCGGCGGCCGTGCGGAACACATAGCTTGAGGTGAAGAACATCGGATCGCCATGCTCGGCTTCCGGCGTACGGTGCTGGCCCGCGCGAACCGCCAGGGTATCGAACGCTACGCCTTCAAGGTCGCTGTCCAGCCGACCGGCATCCCAATCCTGACTCATGCTGCCACTCCTTTATTCGGTTGAACGCAAACCGGCCCCTCAGGGCCGGTTGGGTGTCACTTAGTTGTTGTACAGATCGATGATCGCGCTGACCGCCTGAGTCTTGGCCTTGGACGCATCGTTACGCGCGTTCTCGATCCGGTTCAGGTAGGCCTCGTCGATGTCGCCGGTGACGTACTTGCCGTCGAACACTGCGCAATCGAACTGCTCGATCTTGATCTTGCCGCCACCCACCGCCTCGATGAGGTCCGGCAGGTCCTGGTAGATCAGCCAGTCGGCGCCGATCAGGTCGGCCACTTCCTGGGTCGTGCGGTTATGAGCGATCAGCTCATGGGCACTCGGCATGTCGATGCCGTAGACGTTCGGGTAGCGCACGGCCGGGGCAGCCGAGCAGAAATAGACGTTCTTGGCGCCGGCTTCGCGGGCCATCTGGATGATCTGCTTGCAAGTTGTACCGCGCACGATGGAATCGTCCACCAGCATCACGTTCTTGCCGCGGAATTCCAGCTCGATGGCGTTGAGTTTCTGGCGTACGGATTTTTTCCGTGCAGCCTGGCCCGGCATGATGAAGGTACGGCCGATGTAGCGGTTCTTCACGAAGCCTTCGCGGAACTTCACGCCCAGGTGGTTCGCCAGTTCCAGGGCTGCGGTGCGGCTGGTATCCGGGATCGGGATGACTACGTCGATGTCATGGTCCGGACGCTCGCGCAGGATCTTGTCGGCCAGCTTCTCGCCCATGCGCAGGCGCGCCTTGTAGACCGAGATACCGTCGATGATCGAGTCCGGACGCGCCAGGTAGACGTGTTCGAAGATGCACGGGGTCAGGCTCGGGTTGGTCGCGCACTGGCGGGTGTACAGCTTGCCGTCCTCAGTGATGTAGACCGCTTCGCCCGGGGCCAGGTCGCGAATCAGGGTGAAGCCGAGCACATCCAGGGAAACACTTTCGGAGGCGATCATGTACTCGACGCCTTCATCGGTGTGACGCTGGCCGAACACGATCGGACGGATACCGTGCGGGTCGCGGAAGCCTACGATGCCGTAGCCGGTGATCATCGCCACCACCGAGTAGCCACCCACGCAACGGTTGTGCACGTCGGTCACGGCGGCGAACACGTCTTCTTCGGTCGGCTGCAGCTTGCCGCGCTGGGCCAGCTCGTGGGCGAAGACGTTAAGCATCACTTCCGAGTCGGAACTGGTGTTGACGTGGCGCAAGTCAGATTCGTAGATCTCCTTGGCCAGTTGCTCGACGTTGGTCAGGTTGCCGTTGTGCGCCAACGTGATGCCGTACGGCGAGTTGACATAGAACGGCTGGGCTTCGGCCGAAGTCGAGCTGCCCGCTGTCGGGTAACGCACATGGCCGATGCCCATGTGGCCTACGAGGCGCTGCATGTGACGCTGGTGGAACACGTCACGCACCAGGCCGTTGTCCTTGCGCAGGAATAACCGGCCGTCATGGCTGGTCACGATACCGGCAGCGTCCTGGCCGCGGTGCTGGAGCACGGTTAGCGCGTCATACAGCGCCTGATTGACGTTCGACTTACCGACGATACCGACGATGCCACACATGCGACGCAACCCCTACTTAATGGATCTGAACTGAACAACACTCACTGCGGCGTTTTGGCCATCGGCAAGAGTTGTTCCTTGAACGGTATTTCAGCGGGTACGCTGATACCGCTGGCAAGCCACTGACTGCTCCAACCCAGGATCAGGTTCTTGGACCAGTCTGCGACCAATAGAAATTGTGGCACGAGCCGGGACTCCTGCCACCACGTATCCTGCTGTACCGGCCCCAGGCTCAAGAGCCCGACGGCCACGACCACCAGCAACGCGCCACGCGCCGCGCCGAAGGCCATGCCCAGGAACCGGTCCGTCCCGGAAAGCCCGGTGACGCGAATCAGTTCGCCGATCAGATAATTGATCATTGCGCCCACCAGCAAGGTGGCGATAAACAAGATGGCACAGCCCGCGATCACGCGGGCCGACGGTGTTTCGATGTATCCGGCGAGGTACTGGGACAGCGAGCCACCAAACATCCAGGCTACGACTCCCGCGATGATCCAGGTCAGCAGCGAGAGCGCTTCCTTGACGAAGCCGCGACTCAGACTGATCAAAGCGGAGATGGCGACGATCGCAACGATCGCCCAGTCAACCCAGGTAAATGGCACGGTGCAGCCTACAGACGGATAAGGCGGCGCATTTTAGCAGAGCGCAGGGCTGTCGGTAAGCTGCGTGATTCAAATCAGCTAAATGGCGGTCAACCGCGCTCTGGCTGGAAGCGCACCACAAAACCCTTGAGGTTCTGCTGGCGATTGAGCAAGTCGCGCAGGCGGTCGGCCTCGGCACGCTCGATCAACGGACCGACAAAGACCCGATTCTTGCCATCGGCGGAGCGGATGTAGGCGTTGTAGCCCTGGCTGCGTAGGTTCTTCTGCAGTTTTTCAGCGCTGTCACGACTGGTCAGGCTGGCCAGTTGCACCGACCAACTGACGGAGAGGCCGTTGGCATCGACGCGGCTCTGTGTAGTGTCTGGCTTGGGGGCGGCAGTGATGGGCTGGCTGGGCGCCGGCTTGTTCGCAGGGGTTGCCGGGGCAGGCGTTGGCGCGGCAACCGGCTTGCTCGGCACAGCCGGAGCAGGTGCGGGCGCGATAGGTGTAGCTGGAGCAGCAGGCTCCTGGGCCAGCTCTTCATCGCTCGGCACCGGCTCCTGGGGCAGCGCCTGCGGCTCGGGCACCGGCACCGGATCGACCTGCACAGGTGGCACCGAGGGCGTCTGGGGCGCGGCAGGCGCTTCAACGGTGACCTGGCGCTGCTCGTCCTGGCGGGAAAACAGCATCGGCAGGAAAATCACCGCCAGGGCCACCAATACCAGGGCTCCGACCATGCGCTGCTTATAAGCCTTATCCAGCAATGCCATCTGCAGCTTCCTCCGTGGAGCGCCGGGCCAGCCATTGAAGGGCCTCGGCGACGCAAAAAAATGAGCCGAACAACAGGATTTCATCATCGGCCGTCGCCAGAGCACACTGCCCTTCCAGCGCGTCGGCCACGCTGCCATAAGCATCCACCGAAGCGCCACGATGCTGCAAGGCTGCCTGCAACTCACCGGCAGGACGCGAACGCGGCGAATCCAACGGCGCCACGGCCCAGTGCTGGACACTAGCATTCAACGCATCGACAACGCCATCCAGGTCTTTGTCGGACAGCAGGCCAAACACCGCCAGGCGCTTGCCCGCCACCGGACGACGGGCCAACCGTTCCGCCAGGTACTGCGCCGCATGAGGGTTGTGGCCGACATCCAACAGCAGATTGAGGCGTTTGCCTTGCCAATCAAAGGAGCGGCGATCAAGACGACCGACGACGCGGGTCGCCTGCAACGCCTGGACGATTTGACCGGCTTCCCAGGGCAAGTCCATCAGCAAGTAGGCCTGCAACGCCAGTGCGGCGTTTTCCATCGGCAGGTCCAGCAGCGGCAGATCGTGCAGCTCGACGGGGTTGCCCCGGGCATCGCTGCCACGCCATTGCCAGTGCTGCTCGGTCATGGCCAGATCGAAATCCCGCCCGCGCAGAAAGAACGGACAACCCAGTTCGCGGACTTTATCCAGCAACGGTTGCGGCGGATCGAGATCGCCGCAGAGTGCCGGCGCACCCTGGCGAAAGATACCGGCCTTCTCGAAAGCAACGGATTCGCGGGTATTGCCCAGGTAATCGGCGTGATCAACCCCGATACTGGTGACCAGAGCAATGTCCGCATCCACGAGATTGACCGTATCCAGCCGTCCACCCAGGCCCACTTCGAGCACCACCGCATCCAGGCCGGCACGGGCAAACAGCCAGAACGCTGCCAGGGTGCCCATCTCGAAATACGTGAGAGTTGTATCGCCCCGCCCGACTTCCACCGCGGCAAAGGCTTCGCACAGCTGGGCGTCAGTGGCTTCGACGCCGTTCACTTGCACTCGCTCGTTGTAGCGCAGCAGGTGCGGCGAACTGTAGACACCGACACTCAGCCCCTGTGCCCGCAGCAGCGAGGCCACGAAGGCGCAGGTCGAACCCTTGCCGTTGGTGCCGGTGACGGTGATGACCCGGGGCGCCGGCCTGGCCAGTCCCATGCGGGACGCTACCGTTTGCGAGCGCCCCAGCCCCATGTCGATGGCCGTTGGATGCAACTGCTCGAGGTAGGCAAGCCAGTCGCCCAGGGTACGTTCGGTCATAGGCCGGCGGGCGCCGGCGGAACCACCATCGGCTCGATCGGCGTGGCGACGAACTTCGGCGTCGGCAGGCCCATCAGCTGCGCCAGCAGGTTACCCAGGCGCGGACGCAGTTCCTGGCGATGAATGATCATGTCGATCGCGCCGTGCTCCAGCAGGAATTCGCTGCGCTGGAAGCCTTCCGGGAGTTTTTCACGCACGGTCTGCTCGATCACGCGCGGGCCGGCGAAGCCGATCAGGGCTTTCGGCTCGCCGACGATCACGTCGCCCAGCATCGCCAGACTGGCAGAAACACCGCCATAGACCGGATCGGTCAGCACCGAGATGAACGGAATGCCTTCTTCACGCAGACGCGCCAGTACCGCGGAGGTCTTGGCCATTTGCATCAGCGAGATCAGGGCTTCCTGCATCCGCGCGCCACCGGAGGCGGCGAAGCAGATCATCGGGCAACGGTTTTCCAGGGCGTAGTTGGCCGCGCGAACGAAGCGCTCGCCGACGATGGCGCCCATGGAACCGCCCATGAAGGAAAATTCGAAGGCCGAAACCACCACCGGCATGCCCAGCAGGGTGCCGCTCATGGACACCAGGGCGTCTTTCTCGCCGGTCTGCTTCTGGGCCGCGGTCAGGCGATCCTTGTACTTCTTGCCGTCGCGGAATTTCAGGCGATCTACTGGCTCCAGGTCGGCACCCAGCTCCACGCGGCCTTCTGCGTCGAGGAAAATATCGATACGGGCACGCGCACCGATGCGCATGTGGTGGTTGCACTTGGGGCAAACGTCCAGGGTCTTTTCCAGCTCAGGACGGTACAGCACCGCTTCGCAGGATGGACATTTATGCCACAGACCTTCAGGCACCGAGCTTTTCTTCACCTCGGAACGCATGATCGAAGGGATCAGTTTGTCTACCAACCAGTTGCTCATGCTTTCTTTCTCCAGTACCGGCGGCCCGAACGCTCTGGTTCGCGGCCCCGCGTATGCCCTTGAGCTCAAATTCATTGTGCGGCGAGGATCGAAGACCGTCGCGGTCAGTGCGAAACATGACCTGCATCCAGCCCAACCATCCCCTGCCATCCCGGCAACCGCTACGCCGCGGTTACCCTTACGCTATCGGCCCGCCCGGAGGCGGCGCCTGCCTGTTGTGTACAGTGCAGGTATGGACGGCGGCAGTCTGCCAGCCGTCACATTGACTACTGGCTGCCGCGCACGGCCGCCATGAACGCCCGGATCTTCGCCGGGTCCTTGATACCCTTGGCCAGTTCCACCCCGCCGCTGACGTCCACCGCGTAGGGACGAACCTGGGCGATGGCCGCAGCCACGTTGTCCGGCGTCAGGCCACCGGCGAGGATGATCGGCTTGTGCAACCCCTGCGGCACCAGCGACCAATCGAACGCTTCGCCGGTCCCACCCGGGACACCCTCGACGTACGTGTCCAGCAAGATACCGCTGGCCCCGGAAAAAGCCTGGCAACTGGCCGCGATGTCGTCGCCTGCCTTGACCCGCAAAGCCTTGATGTACGGTCGATGCCAGCCTTCGCAGTCAGCCGGAGCCTCGTCGCCATGGAACTGCAGCAAGGCCAGCGGCACCGCGTCGAGGATTTCGCCCAGCTCGCAACGGCTGGCATTGACGAACAGGCCGACCGGCGTGACGAAGGGTGGCAAGGCCTGGATGATCGCCCTCGCCTGCTGCACCGTCACCGCCCGCGGACTCTTGGCGTAGAACACCAGCCCAATGGCGTCCGCCCCGGCCTCGACCGCCGCCAGCGCGTCTTCGACCCGGGTGATTCCGCATATCTTGCTGCGAACGACCGGCATGGTGAGTAAAACCTCAGGCAAATCCGTGAAAGTCCCGGATGGTAACAAATGCAGCGGAAGGCGTCAGCCGTCGAGTTCCGAGAAGCCCGTGAGGAAATGTGGCCCGATGTAACGCTGCGGCAACTCGAATTCGTCGTGATATTCCACCTGCACCAGGTACAGGCCAAACGGATGCGCCGTCACGCCACCCGAGCGACGAATGCGGCTCTCGAGCACTTCCTTGACCCATTCCACCGGCCGCTCACCCGCGCCGATGGTCATCAGTACACCGGCAATGTTGCGCACCATGTGGTGCAGGAACGCGCTGGCGCGGATATCGAGCACAATCATCTTGCCGTGACGGGTCACGCGCAGGTGATGCAGCTCCTTGATCGGCGACTTGGCCTGGCACTGGCCGGCGCGGAAAGCGCTGAAATCATGCACACCCACCAGGTATTGCGCGGCCTCGGCCATGCGCTCGACATCCAGCGGACGGTGGTTCCAGGTGATTTCCTCGTTCAGGTGCGCCGGGCGGATCTGATCGTTGTAGATGACGTAGCGGTAACGCCGGGCGATGGCCTTGAAGCGCGCATGGAAATGCGCCGGCATCGCCTTCGCCCAGCTGACGCTGACATCGTGCGGCAGGTTGATATTGGCGCCCATGACCCAGGCCTTCATCGAGCGCTCGACCTGGGTGTCGAAATGCACGACTTGCCCGCAAGCGTGCACGCCGGCGTCGGTGCGACCGGCGCAATGCAGCGACACGGGCGAATCGGCGACTTTGGACAGTGCGTCTTCGAGGGTTTCCTGCACCGTCAATACGCCGGAGGCCTGACGCTGCCAGCCGCGATAGCGCGAGCCTTTGTATTCAACGCCCAAGGCGATCCGGAAAAAGCCGTCGGCCGCCATTTCGGCGGCCGGGTTGTCTATGTTTGCCAAGGAATTACAGCCTGCTGAGGTACGCAAAGGCGGGCATTATAAAGCGGGTGAAGCGGGATGCCAGTGCAACCGTGGTTCCTGTGCGGGATGGACTGGTGCCTTCAACTCCAATGTAAACAAAAACGGCAGCCTCACCGGCTGCCGTTCTTGTTTTACCGCTGACTCACGCCAGCCGCGACAACATCTCCTTCGCTTCGCTCTGCTGGGTGGCGTCGCCTTCGCTGAGCACTTCGCCGAGGATATCCCGGGCGCCTTCGTTGTCGCCCATGTCGATGTAGGCCTGGGCCAGATCAAGCTTGGTCGCCACTTCGTCGGTGCCGCTGAGGAAATCGAAGTCCGGCTCGTCGTCGGCTGTCGCCAGGGCGTCCTCAGCTGTAAACGTTGGCTGACCAAGGCTGTCGGACAAGCGATCCAGCTCGGCGTTGACATCGTCCAGCTCGGATTCGAAGGCATCCTTCGGCTGCTCTTGGGCGTCCATCTCGTCAGCCAGGGACAGATCGAAATCCGCAGGCAGCTCAAGATCGTCAGCCGGCGTGTCATCCAGAGCGGGCGTTTCGGCGGCTGGGATGTCCAACCCCTTGAGGTCGTCATCCAGGTCCAGCAGGAAGTCTTCATCAGCCAAGGCTGGCGCTGGAGCATCGGCACCCAGGTCCAGATCGAACTCCGACAGATCGTCGAGGCTTTCGTTGGCCTCGGTCTGCTGCTTGAGCACCGATTCGAAACTCAGGTCATCGTCTTCCGGAAACGCGTCCAGCTCGGCGATTGGCTCAGGGGCCGGCGCGGCTGGCGCCGTGTCCATGTCCTCCAGGCTCAGGTCAAAAGCGCTGTCCAGCTCTTCGTCGGTTGGCGATTTATCTTCCAACAGCTCCTTGACGTACTGGGCATCCAACTCAGCGGCTACGGCAGCCGCGGCCAGGCCTGCGCCAGCGGCGACCGCCATGGCCGGGAAGCGGCTCTTGAGCTGTTCGACCTGGGCATAGTTCTCGCCATTGGCGACCAACTGGCGCTCCTGGGCGACAAAGGCGTCGCGATCGCCCTGCTGCCCGAAAACTTCCATCAATTTCAAACGCAGGTCGCTGCGCTGCGGTTCGGCCTTGATGCCTTGTTCAAGCAGGTCGGCGGCCTGATTCAAACGACCACGATCAATGTGCGACTGCGCCTGGGGCAATACGTCGTCCGAGCGGTCGGCGGCCGGTGCCACCAGCGGTGCGGCGATGGGTGGCGTGACCACAACGGGCGCAACCACCGGGGCTGGTTTCGGGGCCGGGGCTGGCTTTGGCTCGAGTTTGACGCTAGGCGGTGGTACTTCAATGCCCTCGAAGCTGCTCGGGGGCAGATCGAGCTCCGGGGAGAAATCGGCCTCCTCCTCGAGGGCTCGGGCCATGCGCAGATGTTTCTCGGCTTCCTGCTGGGCCTTGCGGCGACGGGCCAGGAGCAACAGCAGCAGCAACAGGACCAATGCACCGCCGCCAATCAGTCCCAGCAGGATCGGATTGGTCAGCAGATCGTTGTACTTTTTCTCGTCTGCGGCGGCCGGCACTGGCTCGGCGGGAGTGGCAGGCGGTGTCGCTTCAGAGCCAGCCTGATTTGCCGGGGCGGATTCCTGCGAAGGTGCCGCTGGCGCGGGGGTCAGTTCCGCCGACATTGCCGGCGTCGACTCGCCGGCGGGCGGGACAGCGCCGCCTTCGGCCTGCATTTTCGCCAGTTGATTGTTCTTCAGCTCGATCAGGCGCTGCAGCTTGTCCAGCTGGCTCTGCAGATCGGCCATGCGGCTTTTCAATTCTTCGTTGTCGCGACGAGCCGAATCGAGGCTCTCCTGGGTCACTGCAAGCTGGTTGCTCAACGCCTGGGCATCACCCGCGGCGCCTTTACCCTTGGCGCCCGCCTTCGCCGACTCGGCGGAAACCAGGCTCAGGTTATCGCGCGCAGCGCCTTGGGCTGGGGCGTTTTCACCACCGCCACGCCGGGTGGCGTCCAACTGCTGGCGGCCACTGCCCGCCCCGCCACGACGCCCCTGGCGCCAGGCAGCGTTCTGGGCTGCCACTTCGGCGATGGCCTGGGGTTGCGGCAACGCCGTGCTTTGCACCGGATCGGGCAGGCGCAATACCTGGCCGGTCTTGAGCAGGTTGATGTTGCCGTTGATGAATGCGTTCGGGTTCAACGCCTGGATTGCCAGCATGGTTTGCTGCACCGAGCCGCCGTTGCGCACCTTGGCAGCGATTTCCCACAGGGTATCGCGCGGCGTGGTGGTGTATTGGGACGGCTTGGTAGCCCCAGTGACCGGCGCGGAGACCACTTGGGGTGGCTTCGCCCGAGCGGCGTCGGCGGCCTGTGGCGAAAATTTGGAGGGATCGAGCAGTACGCTGTAGTCACGCAGCAAGCGGCCGTTGGGCCACATCACCTGCACCAGGAACTTGACCATCGGCTCGGATAACGGCCGGCTGGAAGTCACCCGCAGGACGCTCCTGCCGTTGGCGTTGATCACCGGTGTGAAGCTCAAATCGTTGAGAAAGGCTTGGCGATCAATGCCCGCCTTGGCGAATTCTTCGGGCGGGGCCAGGCTCGGCACCACCTCGGCGGCGGTCAGTTGCTGGACATCGAGCAGTTCGATTTCGGCCACCAGAGGCTGGTTCGGCGGCGACTTGAGGGTCAATTCCCCGAGTCCGAGCGCTTGCGCCATACCGGAGGACAGCGCCGAGGCGGCCGCTATTGCTAACACCAGTTTGCGAACTTGAACCATAGCCTCTTCCTTTGTTTGAACATTCCTCGGCCAGCGAGAAGGTATTGATGCCGCTGCCGTAAGGCATTGCGCGCAGCCCAGATGCGACGGTCCGCGCGATCATTTCACTCATGCCCCGGGAATGTCCCCCTGAGGAATGTTCGCCTTCAGCACTCCGACCAAGCATAGCGCCCAGCTAGAACCATTCGACAAATTGTTGCCAAGTATCTTTTACAGCAGGTCTTTTATCAACAACTCAGCCACCTGCACGGCATTGAGCGCCGTACCCTTGCGCACGTTATCTGACGTCAGCCACATGTTTAGTTCCGCCGGATCGTCGATCCCGCCGCGCACACGACCAACGTAGACCACATCCTGCCCCACTGCATCGCCGACCGCAGTCGGGTAATCGCCCGCCTCCACCAGCTCGATGCCGGGCGCCGCTTCCAGGGCTGCGTTGACCTTGGCCAGGTCGATGGCATTCGCAGACTGCACGGTTACGCTAAAGCTATCGCCAAAAAACACCGGGGCTTGAATGCAAGTGACGGAAATCTTTAACAAAGGTTGATCCAGCACCTGACGCAACTCACGGACCAGGCGTTTCTCCAGCGAGGTATGGCCCTGCTCGTCCGGGGCACCGACCTGGGCCAACAGGTTGAACGCCATTTGCCGGTCAAAAAACTGTGGTTCCAGCGGACGAGCGTTGAGCAACTCGGCGGTCTGGCGCGCCAGTTCGCTCACGGCCACGCGGCCCTGGGCCGATACGGCGAGGCTGGCGGTCAGGCTGATGCGCTGCAGATCCAGGCATGCGCGCAGCGGCGCCAGCACCACCGCCAAGGCCGTGGCCGATGCGCTAGGGCTGCTGACCTGCAGCGGCTTGCCCAGGCCGGCCAGGACCTGGGCGTTGGCTTCCGGCACGATCTGCGGCGCCTGCTCGGGCGGCAAGGCGCCAGACAAATCGATCAGCGCGCAGCCGGCCGCCGTGGCCCGCGGGGCGAAACTCAGGGTCACCGCCGGGCCAGCGGCGAAGAACACCAACTGGACTTTGCCGAAATCGAATTCGTCGACCTCGCGCACCCGCACGTTTTTTCCGCGGAACATCACCGAACTGCCCGCCGATTCGCTGCTGGCCAGCAGGTGCAGGTTAGCGACCGGGAAGTCCCGTTCTTCAAGAATCTGGACGAGGGTTTCGCCGACAGTACCGGTGGCGCCGATCACGGCAATATCAAAGGACTGGCTCATGGGTCTACCTCAGGTAAAACGTGGGGAGCGGCACTTTACCGGGTGGTGGGTGGGCAAGCAATTGAACACAAGAGAACCTGTGGCGAGGGAGCTTGCTCCCGCTCGGTTGCGTAGCGACCGCCAGATTGTTGGGGCTGCTGCGCAGCCCAGCGGGAGCAAGCTCCCTCGCCACGGGGATTGCACCAAACCAATAGAAAAAACCCGCACCTCTCACAAGGCACGGGCTCTTTCACAGCAGCTATCGATCAACGCTCGAGAAGGATCCGCAGCATGCGACGCAGCGGTTCGGCCGCGCCCCACAGCAGTTGGTCGCCGACGGTGAAGGCACCGACGAACTGCGATCCCATGTTCAACTTGCGCAGACGGCCCACCGGTACGTTCAGGGTGCCGGTGACCTTGGTCGGGCTCAGCTCCTGCATGCTGGTTTCGCGGTTGTTCGGCACCAGCTTGACCCATGGGTTGTGCTGGCTGATCAGGCCTTCGATGTCGGCGATCGGTACGTCTTTGTTCAGCTTGATGGTCAGCGCCTGGCTGTGGCAGCGCATGGCGCCGATGCGCACGCAGATACCGTCCACCGGGATCGGGCTCTTGAAGCGACCGAGGATCTTGTTGGTTTCGGCCTGGGCCTTCCATTCTTCACGGCTCTGGCCGTTAGGCAGTTCCTTGTCGATCCATGGAATCAGGCTGCCGGCCAGCGGCACACCGAAATTCTCGGTCGGGTAGGCATCGCTGCGCATCGCTTCGGCGACCTTGCGGTCGATGTCGAGGATGGCACTGGCCGGATTCGCCAGTTCATCGGCCACGGCGCCGTGGGTCACGCCCATTTGCTTGATCAGCTCACGCATGTGCTGCGCGCCGCCACCGGAAGCCGCCTGGTAGGTCATGGCGCTCATCCATTCCACCAGACCGGCTTCGAACAAGCCGCCCAGGCCCATCAACATCAGGCTGACGGTGCAGTTGCCGCCAATGTAGTTCTTGGTGCCCGCGTCCAACTGCTGGTCGATGACCTTGCGGTTGACCGGATCGAGGATGATCACCGCGTCGTCCTGCATGCGCAGGCTGGAAGCGGCGTCGATCCAGTAGCCCTGCCAGCCGGCTTCACGCAGCTTCGGGAACACTTCGCTGGTGTAGTCGCCGCCCTGGCAGGTCAGGATCACGTCGAGGGTCTTGAGCTCGTCGATGCTGTAGGCATCCTTGAGCACACCGGTGTCCTTGCCCACGGACGGGCCCTGGCCACCAACGTTGGAGGTGGTGAAAAACACCGGCTCAATGAGATCGAAATCCTGCTCTTCCAGCATTCGCTGCATGAGCACGGAACCGACCATGCCGCGCCAACCGATCAGACCTACACGTTTCATCGCAACTACACCTATACAAAAGTGGGCCACCGTCGAAGCGGTGGGCCCGAAAGATTACAGATTCCGCAGCGCGGCGACTACTGCATCGCCCATTTGCTGCGTACCGACTTTGGTACAACCTTGCGACCAGATATCACCGGTGCGCAAGCCTTGGTCCAGGACCACGCTGACGGCTTTTTCGATCGCGTCGGCGGCATCGTTCAAGTTGAAGCTGTAGCGCAGCATCATCGACACCGACAGGATGGTCGCCAACGGGTTGGCAATGCCCTGCCCCGCGATGTCCGGTGCCGAACCGTGGCACGGCTCGTACATGCCCTTGTTGTTGGCGTCCAGGGAAGCGGACGGCAGCATGCCGATGGAACCGGTGAGCATCGACGCTTCGTCGGACAGGATGTCGCCGAACATGTTGTCGGTGACGATCACGTCGAACTGCTTCGGTGCTCGGACCAATTGCATCGCGGCGTTGTCGACGTACATGTGGCTCAGCTCGATGTCCGGGTAATCCTTCGCCACCTGTTCGACCACTTCACGCCACAGCTGGCTGGAAGCCAGGACGTTGGCCTTGTCCACCGAGCACAGCTTCTTGCCACGCACGCGGGCCATGTCGAAGCCGACCCGGGCGATACGGCGGATTTCGCTTTCGCTGTACGGCAGGGTGTCGTAGGCCTGGCGCTCACCATTCTCCAGCTCACGGGTGCCGCGCGGGGCGCCGAAGTAGATACCGCCGGTCAGCTCGCGGACGATAAGAATATCCAGGCCGGAAACGATTTCCGGCTTCAGGCTCGAGGCATCGGCCAGTTGGGGATAGAGGATCGCCGGACGCAGGTTGCCGAACAGCCCCAGTTGCGCACGAATCTTCAGCAGGCCGCGCTCAGGGCGGATGTCGCGTTCGATCTTGTCCCATTTCGGGCCGCCCACGGCGCCCAGCAGCACGGCATCGGCCGCACGGGCACGGTCCAGGGTTTCATCGGCCAGGGGCACGCCGTGCTTGTCGATGGCCGCGCCACCGATGACATCGTGGCTGAGTTCGAAGCCCAGGCCGTACTTGTCGTTCGCCAGCTCCAGGACCTTGACCGCCTCGGCCATGATTTCCGGGCCGATGCCGTCACCTGGGAGAATCAGAATCTGCTTGCTCATGCTTTCCTCGTTTGCTCTGTCGACTCGCGCCGCTAAGGCCGGTCGGGAAAAATGCTATCGCTCGGCCCACAGCACCAGCACATCAGTACTGAACGAACCATCGGCCTCAATCTCAAAATATTCACGCACTTCGTCGCCCATCGAACGCTGCAGCTGCAGGATCGCTGCGCGCATCACCTCGGGTGTGCGCATGCGCTCGACCCAGGAGCGGTACTCCAGGCGCAGACGCTGGCGCGAGGTGCTGCGGGTGTGCAGCCCCGCTTCGCTGACCTGGCGTAACCACTCTGCAGCCGAATAGTCGCGCACATGGCTGGTGTCGCGCAGCACTTCGATGCTTTGCAGGTACGTGTCCAACAACGGCATGCCCGGCGACAGGATATCGATGAACGCCACCACCCCGCCCGGCTTCAGCACCCGGCGCACCTCCCGCAATGCCAGGCCGAGATCGCTCCAATGATGCGCCGAATAGCGGCTGAACACGAAGTCGAACTCAGCGTCGGCGAATGGCAACCGCTCGGCGGCGCCCCGTACCGTGCGGATATTGCCCAGGGCGCGCTCAACCGCTGCGGCGGTCACCACGTCGAGCATCTGCTGGGACAGGTCGTAGGCCACCACTTCACCGGCCAGCGCCGCCACGTGGAAACTCACATGGCCGGCGCCGCAGCCCAGGTCCAGCACCCGCGCATCGCCACGGCCGGCCAACGCCGCTTGTAGCAGCGCGAATTCAGCGCCCTGGGCGTGCACGGCACTGCTCAGGTAGGCCGAGGCCTGTTCACCGAATTGCTTTTGTACGACTTGGCTGTGGGCGGTGCTGGTCATGGGTGGTTTCCTTTTGGTGTTGTGTTGCCTGGGCGGGCCTCATCGCGAGCAAGCCCGCTCCCACAGGGAATTTGTGGCGTTCACAAAACACCTGTGGGAGCGAGCTTGCTCCGGGCGGCGATCCGACGATAGGGCCGGTACTGCCTACATCAATCCATCAAGCATCGCGAAACAACCAAGGCTGGCTCGCCCGATGCTTGGCCTCGAACGCGGCAATCGCCTCGCCGTCCTGCAAGGTCAGGCCAATATCATCCAGGCCATTGAGCAGGCAATGCTTGCGGAACGCATCGATCTCGAACCCCAGCACCTTGCCATCGGGACGGGTCACCGTCTGGGCGGCCAAGTCGATCTGCAGTTGATAGCCGGGATTGGCCTCGACCTGCTGGAACAGCTCATCCACCTCGGCGTCGCTGAGGATGATCGGCAGCAAGCCGTTCTTGAAGCTGTTGTTGAAGAAGATGTCGGCGTAGCTCGGCGCGATGATGCTGCGAAAACCGTACTCTTCCAGGGCCCACGGCGCGTGCTCACGGCTCGAACCGCAGCCGAAGTTCTCCCGGGCCAGCAACACGCTGGCGCCTTGGTAACGCTCGGCGTTGAGCACGAAATCCTTGTTCAACGGACGCTTGGAATTGTCCTGGTACGGCTGGCCGACATCCAGGTAACGCCACTCGTCGAACAGGTTCGGGCCAAAACCGGTGCGCTTGATGGACTTCAAGAACTGCTTGGGGATGATCTGGTCGGTGTCGACGTTGGCACGATCCAAAGGCGCGACAAGACCGGTGTGCTGGGTAAAAGCTTTCATGCTGCGCTCCTTCAGATCAATTCGCGGACGTCGACGAAACGGCCGTTGACAGCCGCCGCGGCGGCCATCGCCGGGCTCACCAGGTGCGTACGGCCACCGGCGCCCTGACGGCCTTCGAAGTTACGGTTGGAGGTGGAAGCGCAATGCTCGCCCGACTCCAAACGGTCCGGGTTCATCGCCAGGCACATCGAGCACCCCGGCTCACGCCATTCGAAACCGGCTTCGAGGAAAATCTTGTCGAGCCCTTCCGCTTCGGCCTGGGCTTTCACCAGGCCCGAGCCCGGCACCACGATGGCCTGCTTGATGGTCGACGCGACCTTGCGGCCCTTGGCGATTACCGCTGCGGCGCGCAAATCTTCGATCCGCGAGTTGGTGCAGGAGCCGATGAACACGCGGTCGAGCTGAATGTCGGTGATCGCCTGGTTGGCGCTCAAGCCCATGTATTTCAAGGCACGGACGATAGAGTCGCGCTTGACCAGGTCCATTTCCTTGGCCGGATCCGGTACGTTCTGGTCCACGGCCAACACCATCTCAGGCGAAGTGCCCCAGCTGACTTGCGGCTTGATCTGCGTCGCGTCGAGCTCGACCACGGTGTCGAACTTGGCGTCAGCGTCCGACACCAGGTCTTTCCAGGCTTCGACCGCCATGTCCCATTCGGCGCCTTTTGGCGCGAACGGACGGCCCTTGACGTATTCCACGGTTTTTTCATCGGCGGCCACCAAACCGACGCGGGCGCCGGCTTCGATGGACATGTTGCAGATGGTCATGCGGCCCTCGACGGACAAGTCGCGGATCGCGCTGCCGGCGAATTCGATGGCATGGCCGTTGCCGCCAGCGGTGCCGATCTTGCCGATCACCGCCAGGACGATGTCCTTGGCGGTCACGCCGAACGGCAACTTGCCTTCGACGCGCACCAGCATGTTTTTCATTTTCTTGGCGACCAGGCACTGGGTGGCGAGCACATGCTCGACCTCGGACGTGCCGATGCCATGGGCCAGGGCGCCGAAAGCGCCATGGGTCGAGGTATGCGAGTCGCCGCAGACTACGGTCATGCCGGGCAAGGTCGCGCCCTGCTCCGGGCCGATGACGTGGACGATGCCTTGGCGCACGTCGTTCATCTTGAATTCGATGATGCCGTATTCGTCACAGTTGTCGTCGAGGGTCTGGACTTGCAAGCGCGAGACCTGGTCGGCAATGGCTTCGATGCCGCCCTTGCGCTCGGGCGTGGTCGGTACGTTGTGGTCCGGGGTCGCGATGTTGGCATCGATGCGCCACGGCTTGCGCCCGGCAAGGCGCAGGCCCTCGAAGGCTTGCGGCGAGGTCACTTCATGGATGATGTGACGGTCGATGTAGATCAGCGCCGAGCCATCGTCGCGCTGCTTGACCAAATGCGAATCCCAGAGCTTGTCGTAGAGCGTTTTGCCGGCCATCAGACGGTTTCCTCATCAGCTTGTTTCTATGCCCTGGGTCTTGAGCGGCTCAATGACCCCTTGGCTTGTGAGGCTGATGTTATGAGGCTACATTAAATAACTCAAATTCATATTTTTCATGCTTTGCATAACCAACAGGAATTCGACCAAGACGGCCATGGACCTAGCCAACCTCAACGCCTTTATTGCCATCGCCGAGACCGGCAGTTTCTCCGGCGCCGGCGAGCGCCTGCACCTGACTCAACCCGCCATCAGCAAGCGGATTGCCGGGCTGGAACAGCAGCTCAATGTGCGCCTGTTCGATCGGCTGGGCCGTGAAATCGGCCTGACCGAAGCCGGCCGCGCCCTGCTGCCACGGGCCTATCAGATCCTCAACGTGCTCGACGACACCCGTCGCGCCCTGACCAACCTGACCGGAGAAGTGACCGGGCGGTTGACCCTCGCCACCAGTCACCACATCGGCTTGCATCGCTTGCCTTCCTTATTAAGGGCGTTCACCCGACGCTACCCACAGGTGGCATTGGATATTCAGTTCCTGGATTCGGAAGTGGCCTACGAGGAAATCCTCCACGGCCGCGCGGAACTGGCGGTCATCACCCTCGCCCCCGAGCCCCACGCGCTGGTAAGCGCCAAGCCGGTGTGGGACGACCCGCTGGATTTCGTCGTAGCGCCGGAACATGTGCTGCTGGAAAACGGCGCGGTGAACCTGGCGGACATCGCATTGCATCCGGCGGTTTTCCCGGGCGGTAATACGTTCACCCATCACATCGTGCGGCGGCTCTTCGAAGCACAGGGCCTGACTCCGAATATCGCCATGAGCACGAATTATCTGGAAACCATAAAAATGATGGTCTCCATCGGCCTGGCCTGGAGCGTCCTGCCGCGCACCATGCTCGATGAACAGGTCGCGCGCATTCCTTTGCCGGGCATACAGCTCAGTCGCCAGCTAGGCTATATCGTGCACACCGAACGGACGCTGTCGAATGCAGCACGGGCTTTCATGGCTCTACTGGACGCACAAATCGATCTGCCAGGGACAAGGGCATAAGTTGTGCTACTCCTATAGGGCCATTACGCCTGTGCTTAACAACCACCCGCCCAAGGCCCGCTAGCGAATGCCCAAACCCGCCGACCACCTTCCGCCCCTGCCGCGTATCCAGGCGCTCGACCCGAAGCGGTCCGAGCAGAGCTGGGACAGCGCGCCACAGTTGCTGGCCGCCCTGAACGGAGCGCGGCTGGGGGCCTGGTCGTGGGACATCGACACCGGACAGATAAGCTGGTCCCGAGGCACCCAGGCGCTGTTCGGCTTCGATCCGCGCCAACCGCTGCCGGCGGATGTGGATTATCTCGACCTGCTGCTGCCCGAGGACCGGGCACGGGGCGTGCGCGCGTTTCACGCGGCGGTGGCCGGCGCACCGCTTGAGCAGGCCATGCACCACCGCATCGTCTGGCCCGACGGCAGCCTGCATTGGCTGGAAATCAGCGGCAGCGTACTGCCCGACAAACATGGCCGTCCGCGCATGATCGGGGTGATCCGCGAGATCACCCACCAGCGCGAGCGGGAACAGGCGCTGCGCAGCTCGGAAAAACGCTTCGCCACGCTCTTTCATCTTTGCCCGAACATGGTCTTGCTGACGCGCCAGGAAGATGGACTGATCAGCGAAGCCAACCAGTATTTCGAGAGCCTGTTCGGCTGGCCGGTGCATGATGTGATTGGCCGCACCACCCTGGAACTGGGCTTGTGGGTCGACCCCGCACAACGGGCAAAACTGGTGGAGGCGACCAAGGCCAAGGGCGAACTGATCAGCATGGAGGTGGAGTTCCGCGCCAGTAAAGGCCAGGTCCACAACGGCATTCTCAGTGCGCAGAAAGTCGAACTCGAAGGCCAACCGTATCTGCTGAGCACGTTCCTCGACACCACCGAACACAAACTCGCCGAACAGGCCCTGAAGGACAGCCAGGAACGCCTGGACCTGGCCCTCGACTCGGCGCAACTGGGCACTTGGGACTGGCACATTCCCAGCGGCATGCTCTATGGCTCGGCCCGGGCCGCGCAGCTTCATGGCCTGGAGCCCAAGGCCTTTCATGAATCGTTCGACGCGTTTTTCGAGGGTGTGCCCACCGAAGAGCGCAATAACATGCGCAACGCCTACCGCAGCCTGCGCGAAGGCCCGGCGGGCAACTATCAATTGACCTATCGCGTGCAACTGCCGGACGGCAGCTCGCGTTATCTGGAAAGCCGCGCGCGCCTCTATCGCAACGACGACGGCAGCCCCTTGCGCATGGCCGGGACCTTGCTGGACATCACCGACCAAGTGGAGCGGGAGCAGAGCCTGGCGGCGTCGGAGGAGAAGTTCGCGACACTGTTCCAGGTCAGCCCCGATCCGATCTGCGTCACTCACCAGGACGACGGCAGATTCCTGGAAATCAATTCCAGCTTCACCCAGACCTTTGGCTGGACGGCCAGCGATGTGATCGGCCTCAGCGCCGACGAGATCGGCCTGTGGGACGCCTCGGGCAGCAGCCTGCAACGCATCGAACGCGTCATCCGCGAGCAATCGCTGAGCAATGTCGCTATTGTCGTTCATCACAAGAATGGCCAGCCGCTGACCTGCGTGATATCCAGCCGGCAGATCAACGTCAGCAACCAGCCCTGCATCGTCACCACCCTGCGAGACATCACCCAGCAACAGCGCTCCGAAGCAGCCCTGAAGGCCAGCGAAGAGAAGTTCGCCAAGGCGTTTCATTCCAGCCCCGATGCCATCACCATTACCGAGCTTGAAAGCGGTCGCTACCTGGAAGTCAACGACGGCTTCTGCCGGTTGACCGGCTACCGCGCCGATGAAGTGATCGGGCGTACAGTCCATGAGGTGGGTATCTGGGCCGAAGAAAAACAGCGCGCCGCCCTGCTGGCCGAACTGCAACTCAAGGGTCGCGTGGTCCATCAGGAAATGCTCGGGCGCAATAAACGGGGGGAAATCCTCACGGTGGAAGTGTCGGTGGAGCCCATCACGCTCAACGAAACAGCGTGCCTGCTGCTGACTGCCCGGGACGTCAGCCTGTTGCGCAACGCCGAAGCGCAGATCCGCCACCTGGCCTACCATGACCCCCTGACCAACCTGCCCAACCGTGCATTGCTGATGGACCGCTTGAGCCAGCAGATTGCCTTGCTCAAGCGCCACAACCTGCGCGGAGCGCTGCTGTTCCTCGACCTGGACCACTTCAAGCACATCAACGACTCCCTCGGTCACCCGGTGGGCGACACTGTGCTGAAGATCATCACCGCACGCCTGGAAGCCAGCGTGCGCCTCGAAGACACCGTGGCGCGGCTGGGCGGCGATGAGTTCGTCGTACTGCTCAGCGGCCTTGAAGGGACCCGCGCCATGGTCAGCCAACAGGTGCAAAACCTGGCCGATACCCTGCGCGACCTGCTCTCGGAACCGATGTTCCTCGACGGACAACGCCTGCAAGTCACGCCCAGCATCGGCATGGCGCTGATTCCGGACCACGGCTCCACACCGACCGACTTGCTCAAGCGCGCCGACATCGCCCTCTACCGCGCCAAGGATTCGGGACGCAACACCTCGCAGATGTTCCACACCACGATGCAAAAAGCGGCCAGCGAACGATTGCGCATGGAAACCGATTTGCGCCAGGCCTTGGCTCGCAACGAATTCAGCTTGCATTTCCAACCCCAGATCGATGCCCGGGACAACCGCATCATCGGGGCCGAAGCGCTGGTGCGCTGGCATCACCCCGACCTGGGCGCGCAATCGCCCAACGAATTCATCAAGGTATTGGAAGACAGCGGCTTGATCCTCGAAGTCGGCACCTGGATCCTCGATGAAGCCTGCGACGGCTTCAAGCAGCTGATCGCCAAGGGCAAGGTCGACCCACAACGGTTCAAACTGTGCGTCAACATCAGTCCCCGGCAGTTTCGCCAGAACGACTTCGTCGAGCGCATCGAAAGCAGCCTCGCCAGCCACGGGCTGCCCTACTCCCTGCTCAAGCTGGAAATTACCGAAGGCATCGTGATCCATAACCTGGACGACACCATCGCCAAGATGCGTCGGCTCAAGAAACTGGGCGTGAGCTTTGCCATGGATGACTTCGGCACCGGCTATTCATCGCTGACTTACCTCAAGCGGTTGCCGGTGGACACGTTGAAAATCGATCAATCCTTCGTGCGCGACGCCACCAGCGACCCCAACGACGCCGAAATCATCCGTGCCATTGTCGCCATGGCCCGCAGCCTGAACCTGGAAATGATCGCCGAAGGGGTGGAGACCTTGGAGCAACTACAATTCCTGCAGGGGCTCGATTGTCATTTGTACCAGGGTTACCTGCACAGCCGGCCGTTGCCACTGGAGGCGTTTGAGCGGTTGTTGCCCTAATTTTGAACGCAACAAGACGGGCTTTTGTGGCGAGGGGATTTATCCCCTCGCCACAACTTAATCTTCTAGCGATACAAAATGAAAAAGGGCGCCAATCGGCGCCCTTCTTCAATTGCGATGGATCAATTCTCCAGCGCGGGTTTCTGCTGCGCACCGTTGATCGGGATGCGCTTGGCTTTCGCCTCTTCCGGTACCACGCGCAACAGGTCGATGCTCAACAGACCGTTGCTCAGGCCGGCGGCCTTGATCTCGATATGATCCGCCAACCGGAAGGACAGCTTGAACGCACGCTGGGCGATGCCCTGGTGCAGGTAGGTCACGCTGTCGTTGCTGGCCTCGCGCTTGCCGCCGCTGATGGTCAGCACACCTTTCTCCACTTGCAGGTCCAGGTCTTCTTCCCGGAACCCAGCGGCGGCGACTACGATGCGGTATTCGTCATCGCCGTGTTTTTCCACGTTGTAGGGTGGATAGCTGCTGCCCGGTTCGTTGCGCAGGGCGGTTTCGAACAGGTCGTTGAAACGGTCGAAGCCCACCGAGGAACGGAACAGAGGGGCCAGCGAAAATGCAGTACTCATGATTCAAATCTCCTGAAAGTTCAGCAAGGTTTTTTGTCTCCGCGACCCGAATTCGGCATCGCGTATCCCCTATCTAGGGACCGCCAAAAACTTTTCAAGAGCTTTTTCTCAAATTTTTTTCAGGCCGCTTCGGTGCGCTGCACACCCAGCAAATGGCCCACCGCGTCCAGGTCGGTTTCCCGCCGCACGGCATTGAACAGCTCAACCGCCTCCGGATAATTTCGCGTCAGCATGGCCAGCCATTGCTTCAAACGGCCAGGCGCCTGGCGTGGCGTCAGTTGGTCGACCACTTGCACCCAGAAATCCTGGAGCATCGGTTGCAGGTCGGCCCAGGACATCTCGGTGACCTCTTCACCGGCCCGGGCGGCGGCGATCTGCCGGGCCAGGTCGGGACGGGACACCAGGCCGCGACCGAGCATGATGTCTTCGACACCGCTGATTTCGCGGCACCGGCGCCAGTCTTCGACGCTCCAGATATCGCCGTTGGCGAACACTGGCACCTTGACCACTTCCTGGACGCGGGGAATCCACTCCCAGTGGGCCGGAGGCTTGTAGCCGTCGACCTTGGTCCGCGCATGCACGACGATATGGGCCGCGCCGCCCTCGGCCAGCGCCGTGGCGCAGACCAGTGCGCCGTCCGGGCTGTCGAAGCCCAGGCGCATCTTGGCGGTAACGGGAATGTGTTTGGGCACCGCACGCCGCACATGCTCGACGATCTCGTTGAGCAGCTCCGGCTCCTTGAGCAGCACTGCCCCGCCCCGCGACTTGTTTACCGTCTTGGCCGGACAGCCAAAATTCAAGTCGATTACCTCAGACCCCAGCTCGCAGGCCAACGCCGCGTTTTCCGCCAGGCATACCGGGTCTGAGCCCAGCAATTGCACCCGCAGGGGCACGCCTGCAGCAGTCCGGGCGCCGGTCAGTAATTCCGGGCCGAGCTTGTGGAAATAGGCGGGCGTGAGCAGACGGTCGTTAACGCGGATGAACTCGGTGACGCACCAATCAATGCCGCCAACACGGGTCAGGACGTCCCGCAGGATGTTGTCGACCAACCCCTCCATGGGCGCCAAGGCAATTTGCATGGGAAACACACTCAACGAAAAAACGTGCGGCAGTTTAGCGGATTTCCTTTGCAAAATCGGCACCGACCGCCACGCCATAGCCCTCAATAAATTCCGGCGGCATGCGCTTGGGCCGTCCAGTGGACAGCTCAATGCAGACGAAGGTGGTCTGGGCTCGCAGCAATGTGGTGTTGTCGCTGGGCCGGACCAGTTGGAAGTGCCGGGTCATTTTCAGGCGCTGATCCCAGTCGACGATCCAGGTCGCCAGCTGCAGTTCGTCGCCCTCGTAGGCCGCTGCCAGGTAATCGATTTCATGCCGCACCACCGCCATGGCGCGATCCAGCCGCCGGTACTCCACCAGATCCAGGCCCAGACGCTGGGAATGCCGCCAGGCGCAGCGCTCAAGCCAGGTGACGTACACCGCGTTATTGGCGTGGCCCAGTCCGTCGATGTCTTCTGGATTGACCTGAAGATCAATAATGAACGGCGTTGCCCGATCCCAGCCCATGCCCCTCTCCCGGTCGAATTTGGATCGGGGCAGTGTACCGGATGCTCAGGCCGATTGCCGCGCTCGCAGGCTGCGCCCTGCCAGCAGTGATAACACCCCATCAATGACACGGGGATCGGCCAGGACTCGCTGGTGCCCGCCCTCAGGCAAGCGCAGCAGGCGGCTGTCGAACCAGGCTTCATGGATCAGTTGCGATTCCTTGACCGATACCGACGTATCGTCCTCGGCATGGACAATCAGCCCCGGAATATCCAGTTGGTATTGCGCGACGTCCATCTTCGAAGCCTGCATGCCTACATCCTGCTCCACCTGACGAATGAACGCCGAGCGCGCCCTGGCGGGCATGCCCATCATCCGGGCGAACCCACGCAACACGCCGAGGATACGCGCCGGCGCGGCGATACTCACCAGCGTCTCGGTTCGCAGCCCCAGCTGGACCGCCAGCATGGCACTGGCGCCGCCCATGGAGTGACCGATTACCGCTTGCAGCGGCGGCAACTCGGCTGCGGCTTCGAGCATCGCCCGGGCAAACAACAGGACATTGGCCTCGCGACCCGGCGAGCGGCCATGGGCCGGTCCATCCAGCGCCACCACGGTGTAACCGGCGTCCACCAGCGCGTTGATCAACGCTGCAAATTGGGTCGGCCGCCCTTCCCACCCGTGCATCAACAGGACCGCCGGGCCTTTACCCCAACGCAACGCAGACAGGCCGAAGCGCAACGTGATGCGCTCGGACGAGGCCAGCAATGGCAGCTCCCAGGCCCGTGGTGGCAGGTTGCGCGGACTCATGAAGACCCTGCGCATGCTCTTCGCCACCAGCCGCGGCGCTATCCAACCAAGGGTGCCATTGACGCCACGAATCCAGCTCAACCTGTCCATGCTCATCTCCAGGGCTTGCGCCTTAGCTCAACGCACCGCCGACTTGGCGGCGCGCAGTAAACGATCCGATAACTCACCCGGGCCCAATGCCCGTGCCAGGGCCAGGCCGCCGACCATCAAGGCGATGTCGGCCAGGGCTTTGTCGGCGTCTTCGGGGCTGGCGGCCAACTGCGCGACCATCAGCTCGATATGCTCACTCAGAACTTCACGGAATGCGTCCGGCAGCCGCCCGAGCTCGCCGACCGATGCCGGGATCGGACACGCTTGCTCGGTGGAATCGCGGTGCTTGCGCGACAGATAGAACGCTGCGACCAATGCGCGCCGCTCTTCACCCGTCAGCTCGGCATCCATGTCGGCGATCAAGCCACGGCGGCGATTCAGCAATTGCTTGAACGCCTCCAGCATCAACGCGTCCTTGCTTTCGAAATGGGCATAAAAACCGCCCACCGTCAGCCCGGCTGCGCCCATCACCTCCCCCACGCTCGGCTCGGCCGGCCCGCGCTGGATCAGCGCATCGCTGGCGGCCTTGAGAATGCGTTCGCGGGTTTGTGCTTTTTTATCGCTCATCGTTGCCTCCGAATATTACGATTGAAATATTATTCCCATAATAAATTTCCGCAAGCGAAATCGTGCCCGCTGGTCAGAAGTATTTTTCGAGGATAAGGGAATTGGCTGAATGCCAGGCAAACAAAAGGGCCATTCAAGAATTGAATGACCCTTATAAAATCCCGCAGAGCGGGTAATCGTGGCGTCCCCTAGGGGACTCGAACCCCTGTTACCGCCGTGAAAGGGCGGTGTCCTAGGCCACTAGACGAAGGGGACACAAACCTTCTGAACATGATCAGCGCTGAGTACTGATCGCTTCAAGGCCGGTGTGGCCAAACCTTGAAGTGTAAATTGGTGGAGCTAGACGGGATCGAACCGTCGACCTCTTGCATGCCATGCAAGCGCTCTCCCAGCTGAGCTATAGCCCCGGATTTTTCGCCTCGCGGCGGAGCGACATCATCTTGCAACATCGCTTCTGTAAAACTGGCGTCCCCTAGGGGACTCGAACCCCTGTTACCGCCGTGAAAGGGCGGTGTCCTAGGCCACTAGACGAAGGGGACGCAAACCCTTCTATACAACTGATCAACGCTGAGTGTTGATCGCTTCAAGGCCGGTGTGGCCAGGCCTCGAAGTGTAAATTGGTGGAGCTAGACGGGATCGAACCGTCGACCTCTTGCATGCCATGCAAGCGCTCTCCCAGCTGAGCTATAGCCCCTCATCGCTGAGGACGGGGCGAATCTTAAGGGCGTATCGGAGGGCTGTCAAATTTATTTTCAAAGAATTTGAAAATTTTTTGCCGGGATAACAATCACTTACCGACAAACCCCGGAAAACCGGGGCATGCCCTGCTCCTTCGACTGCTTAAGCAATCGCGCCCAGCAGTTTTTCCCACTCCTTGTTTTCCTTCTTCGACACACCACCGAGCAGATCGATGGCCTGGCGCAGGCGGAAACGGGTCAGGTCCGGCCCGAGGATTTCCATTGCATCGAGCACCGACACCGAGCTGGCCTGGCCGGTAATGGCGGCGAACATCAACGGCATGGCATCGCGCAATTTCAATTCCAGCGATTCGACCACGGCCTGGATGGTCGCGGTGATGCTGTCCTTCTCCCACTGGCGCAGGCTTTCGAGCTTCCACAGGATCAACTGCATCAATTGCCGCACCTGGTCGCCCGAGAGCTTCTTGGATTCGAACAACTTCGCGTCCGGAGTCACGCCTCCGGCGAAGAAGAAACCGGCCAACGGCGCGATCTGGCTGAACGTCTCGACCCTGCCCTGCACATGGGGAGCGATCTTCATCATGTACTCGGGGTTGAACGCCCACTTCTGCACGCGTGCGGCGAACTCTTCCACCGGCAGGTCACGCAGCCACTGGCCGTTGAGCCACGACAGCTTCTCGACGTCGAAGATCGGCCCGCCCAGGGAGACGCGCGACAGGTCGAAGTGCTCGACCATTTCCTGCAGCGAGAACTTCTCACGCTCGTCCGGCATCGACCAGCCCATGCGGCCCAGGTAGTTGAGCATCGCCTCGGGCATGAAGCCCATGCGCTCGTAGAAGGTCACCGAGGTCGGGTTCTTGCGCTTGGACAGCTTGCTCTTGTCCGGGTTACGCAGCAGTGGCATGTAGCACAGCTGAGGTTGTTCCCAGCCGAAGTACTCGTAGAGCAGGATCAGTTTCGGCGCCGACGGCAGCCACTCTTCACCGCGCAGGACGTGGGTGATGCTCATCAGGTGGTCGTCGACCACGTTGGCCAGGAAGTACGTCGGCAGGCCGTCGGTCTTCATCAGCACTTGCATGTCCATGCGATCCCATGGGATCTCGACATCGCCACGCAGCATGTCCGGCACCACGCAAACGCCTTCGGTCGGCACCTTCATGCGGATCACATGGGGCTCGCCAGCGGCCAGGCGACGGGCGACTTCTTCCTTGGACAGCAGCAGCGCGCGGCCGTCGTAGCGCGGGGTTTCGCCACGGGCGATCTGCTCGGCGCGCATCTGGTCGAGTTCTTCGGCAGTGCAGAAGCAAGGGAACGCATGCCCCATGTCCACCAATTGTTGACAGTACTGCTTGTAGATCTCACCACGTTCGCTCTGGCGATACGGGCCGTGCGGGCCGCCGACGTCCGGGCCTTCGCTCCAATCGATGCCAAGCCAGCGCAGGGCGTCGAAAATCTGCTGTTCCGACTCGCGGGTCGAACGCAACTGATCGGTGTCCTCGATCCGCAGGATGAACTCACCACCGTGCTGCTTGGCAAAGCAATAGTTGAACAAGGCGATGTAAGCGGTGCCGACATGGGGATCGCCAGTGGGCGAAGGCGCGATGCGGGTACGGACGGTGGTCATGGCATGTCTCGGAAAGAAGATAAAAGCGAAGATCGAACAGGGGGCGAATGGTAACAGGCGATGGTGGGCGGGCTCCAGTGAGACCGGGATTTGTGTGGCCAGTCGTCAGACCGAGTCGCGCCCATCGCGAGCAAGCTCGCGATGAGGCCCTTAAAACCGCCAAAAACCTCAGACAGTCAGCAACCGCTCCCGCAACTTGCCAATCTCATCACGCAACTGCGCTGCCGCCTCGAACTCCAGGTCCCGGGCCAACTGGTACATCTTCTCTTCCAACTGCCGGATCCGCTTGGTGATTTCGCTCGGGGAGCGCAGTTCGGCCTCGTAGCGGGCGCTCTCTTCAGCGGCCTTGGCCATGCCCTTGCGCTTCTTGCTGCGCGAACCAGGCACGGTGGCGCCTTCCATGATATCGGCGACGTCCTTGAACACGCCCTTGGGCGTGATGCCGTTGGCCAGGTTGAAAGCGATCTGTTTATCACGGCGGCGCTCGGTCTCGCCGATGGCCCGCTCCATGGAGCCGGTGATGCGATCGGCATACAAAATCGCCCGGCCATTGAGGTTACGCGCCGCGCGACCGATGGTCTGGATCAACGAACGCTCGGAACGCAGGAAACCTTCCTTGTCGGCATCGAGGATTGCCACCAGCGACACTTCCGGCATATCCAGGCCTTCACGCAGCAGGTTGATGCCCACCAGCACGTCGAAGGTGCCCAGGCGCAGGTCGCGAATGATCTCGACCCGCTCCACCGTGTCGATGTCCGAGTGCAGGTAACGCACCCGCACGCCGTGGTCGGCCAGATAGTCGGTGAGGTCTTCGGCCATACGCTTGGTCAGCGTAGTGACCAGCACCCGCTCCTCCAGCGCCACGCGCTTGGTGATTTCCGACAGCAGGTCATCGACCTGGGTCAGCGCCGGACGCACCTCCACTTGCGGGTCCACCAGGCCCGTCGGCCGCACCACTTGCTCCACCACGCGCCCGGCATGCTCGGCCTCGTAGTTGCCAGGGGTCGCCGAGACGAAAATCGTCTGCGGGCTCACGCTTTCCCATTCGTCGAAACGCATCGGCCGGTTATCCAGGGCCGAAGGCAGGCGGAAGCCATATTCCACCAGGGTTTCCTTGCGCGAACGGTCGCCTTTGTACATGGCGCCAACCTGCGGAACGCTGACGTGGGACTCGTCGATCACCAGCAAGGCGTCAGGTGGCAAGTAATCATACAAGGTGGGCGGCGGTGCCCCCGCCGGGCGACCCGACAGGTAGCGCGAGTAGTTCTCGATGCCGTTGCAATAGCCCAGCTCCAGGATCATCTCCAGGTCAAAGCGGGTGCGCTGCTCCAGGCGCTGGGCTTCCACCAGCTTGTTGTTCGAACGCAGGTACTCCAGGCGCTCTTGCAGCTCGGCCTTGATCCCTTCGATGGCGTCCAACAGGGTTTCCCGTGGCGTCACGTAGTGGCTCTTGGGGTAGAACGTGAAGCGTGGCAACTTTCGGATCACCTCGCCGGTCAGCGGGTCGAACGCCGAAATGCTCTCCACTTCATCGTCGAACAGCTCGATGCGAATCGCTTCCAGGTCCGATTCCGCCGGGTAGATGTCGATCACATCGCCCCGAACCCGAAACGTCGCCCGGGCGAAATCCATGTCGTTGCGGGTGTATTGCAAATCCGCCAGGCGCCGGAGCAAGGCGCGCTGGTCGAGTTTGTCGCCGCGGTCCACGTGCAGGACCATCTTCAGATAGGTTTCCGGGCTGCCTAAGCCGTAGATGCACGACACGGTGGTAACGATGATCGCGTCCTTGCGCTCAAGCAACGCCTTGGTCGCCGACAGCCGCATCTGTTCGATGTGGTCATTGATCGAGGCGTCCTTCTCGATGAAGGTGTCCGACGACGGCACGTAGGCCTCGGGCTGGTAGTAGTCGTAGTAGGAAACGAAGTACTCCACCGCGTTGTTCGGGAAAAACGCCTTGAATTCGCCGTACAACTGCGCCGCCAGGGTCTTGTTCGGCGCCAGCACCAGTGTCGGGCGCTGCACCTGGGCGATCACGTTGGCGATGCTGAAGGTCTTGCCCGAACCGGTCACACCCAGCAACGTCTGGTGCGCCAGCCCGGCCTCGATGCCTTCGACCATCAGGCGGATGGCTTCCGGCTGATCGCCGGCGGGCTGGAAGCGGGTGACTAGCTGGAATTCAGACATAACATAACCCCTGGGTTCACTCCTGTCGGCCAGGCGACGGGAACGAGAAAGACCGAAACGACTGACGCCGCCCGATGAAAAAGCTGGAATTCATACAATGTGGAGGTGAATGCCTTCGCTTTCAAGACGAACGTCCTACACGCCTTGCAGACTTTGACGCTGCGAAGGGACTAACGGTCGAAAAAAATCGAAAATTCTTACCGTAAACACCGAATAGCCTGTCGCCGTGTCCGGTGATGGCCTCTATACTAGCTCCCCGTTTGTGCACCGCTCTAGTGCATCCGGCTGGAGCGCGACACGTCCCCTCACTCTCCATTCAGAGCCGCGCACTAATGAGCCTGTTTTCCGCTGTCGAATTGGCACCACGCGACCCCATCCTGGGCCTCAACGAAGCTTTCAACGCCGACACCCGTACCAATAAGGTCAACCTGGGCGTAGGTGTTTACTGCAACGAGGAAGGGCGCATTCCGTTGCTGCGCGCCGTGGTTGAAGCCGAGACGATTCGCGTGGCTCAGCACGTTTCCCGTGGCTACCTGCCGATCGACGGCATCGCCGCGTACGACCAGGCAGTCCAGACCCTGCTGTTCGGCAAGGACTCCCCGCTGATCGCTTCCGGCCGCGTCATCACCACCCAGGCGGTGGGCGGCACCGGCGCACTGAAGATCGGCGCCGACTTCCTCAAGCAACTGCTGCCTGACGCAGTCGTGGCCATCAGCGACCCGAGCTGGGAAAACCACCGTGCGCTGTTCGAAACCGCCGGCTTCCCGGTGCAGAACTATCGCTATTACGATGCCGCCACCCACGACGTGAACCGCAGCGGCCTGCTGGAAGATCTCAACGCCCTGCCCGACCGCTCGATCGTCGTGCTGCACGCCTGCTGCCATAACCCGACCGGCGTGGACCTGAGCCCGGAAGACTGGAAAAACGTCCTGGCCGTGGTCAAGGCCAAGAACCACGTGCCGTTCCTGGACATGGCTTACCAGGGCTTCGGCAAAGGCATCGATGAAGACGCCGCAGCCGTGCGCCTGTTCGCCGAGTCGGGCCTGACCTTCTTCGCCTCCAGTTCGTTCTCCAAGTCGTTCTCCCTGTACGGTGAGCGTGTTGGCGCCCTGTCGATCGTCAGCGAGTCGAAGGAAGAAAGTGCCCGCGTGCTGTCCCAGGTCAAGCGCGTGATCCGCACCAACTACTCCAACCCGCCGACCCATGGCGCCAGCATCGTCGCTGCCGTGCTCAACAGCCCAGAGTTGCGGGCCCAATGGGAAGAAGAGTTGGCCGAGATGCGCCTGCGTATTCGTGGCATGCGCGACCAGATGGTGGACATGCTGGCCAAGGCCGCGCCGCACCACGACTTCAGCTTCGTCGCACGCCAGAGCGGCATGTTCTCCTACTCCGGCCTGACCGTTGAACAAGTGACACGCCTGCGCAACGAGTTCGGTATCTATGCCCTGGACACCGGCCGCATCTGCGTGGCCGCGCTGAACCAGAACAACATCGAAGCGGTGACCAAGGCCATCGTCCAGGTGATCTGAGCCTCGATGGTTTGGAAAAGTGGGAGGCCCTGGCCTCCCACTTTTTTTTGCGCCCCCCTGTGGCGAGGGAGCAAGCTCCCTCGCCACGAAAGCTCCGAGTGACTGTGTGAAGCGGTAACATTTGCTACCGGGACGCCTGAGCGACGAAAACCCCGCCCAGCCATCAACTCAAGCTTGACTTCTCTTTTCCAATCAGTAACATACGCGCCATTCCGCGATAGCTCAGTTGGTAGAGCAAGTGACTGTTAATCACTGGGTCCCTGGTTCGAGTCCAGGTCGTGGAGCCAGACAGCAAAAAACAAAGCCCCTGGATCGAAAGGTCCAGGGGCTTTTTCATGGGCGCTTTTCGACGTGAGCGACCGCCGGTCGCCGCGGACCGCGTACCTGAGGTCGCTACCAGAACAATAATCTGGCGCCAACCCGGCATTATGGTCTGAATCCTGCTTTCCTTTTTCCGAAAAGCCCAGCTGTCACGCGAGCGTCACGGTAGTGCCGCAAACTGCCCCTGTCCGCCACAGCAGCTTCATAACAACAAGGACGAAGCCATGCCCACACAAAACCCTCACCGCATCGTCGGCCTGTGCACCTCCAGCAAGGTGTACAACGCGCTGACCGAACTCAGGCACCTGGAAGGCCACCGCAGCGCCAAATTCCTTTCCTTGCTCGCGGAAAACCTGGTTCGCAAGGGCCTGCTCAGCGAGCAGGAAGTGATGCACATGCTCGACTTGGTGGTCGATTGAGCGGCATCGATTCCTACTATTGAGACCGTTGATTTTTCTCCATCCCGCATGAAACGTAAGGTAACCCCATCGTTTGATGGAGGTTTCCCATGCCCAAGGTTCAAATCATGTCTGTCGTTGGCAGCGCCGTTCCCGCCCCGCTCAGGGAGCGTGGCCTGTTGGCTTGCTGGTATCTGGTGCAGGACGGCGTGACCGTCAGCGGCCCGCTGACTTCACTGCCCGCCGCCCAGGCCATGTCGCAACGTATCGGTCCCTACCTCCTGCGCGCCTAGGGCAACTGCACCCGAGGCGTGTTTTCGACGAACAACGCCCAGCACGACATGAACAGCGCCGCGATCAGCGGGCCGATGACGAAGCCATTCAGGCCGAACACCGCCAACCCGCCCAGCGTCGAGACCAGGACCATGTAGTCCGGCATCTTGGTGTCCTTGCCCACCAGGATCGGCCGCAAGAAGTTGTCCACCAGGCCGATCACGAATACGCCAAACAGCGTCAGCACCACGCCCTGCCAGATTGCCCCGGACAACAGGAAATACACCGCCACCGGCGCCCAGACGATGCCCGCCCCCACCGCCGGCAACAGCGACAGGAACGCCATCAGCACCGCCCAAGGCAACACCGTCGGGATGCCGAGCACCCAGAAAATCAAGCCGCCCAACGCGCCTTGGGTAATCGCGACCAACAGGTTGCCCTTCACCGTCGCACGAACCACACGGTTGAATTTGAGCTGAAGGCGCCGCTTCTGGTGCTCGGCCAGTGGCACCGCCGAGCGCACCTTGCGCACCAGTTCCGGTCCGTCGCGCAGGAAAAAGAACAGCAGGTAGAGCATCACGAAAAAACTCACCAGGAACTGGAACGTGCCCTGGCCGAAACTGAACGCCTGGGTGGCGAAGAACTCGCTGCCCTGCATCGCGCTCTTGACGATCTTGTCCCGCAGCCCGCTCAGGTTGCCCAGGCCGAAACGGTCCAGCAGGTGCTGGAAGTACGGCGGCAATGCGTCCTTGAAGCGCGCCAGGTAATCGGCAACGTCCAGTTCGCCGCTTTCCAGGCTCTTGTAGAGGGCCGCCCCTTCCTGGACCAGCAAGGTGCTGATGACGATCACCGGCAAGATAGCGATCAGCATGCAAGTGGTCAGGGTCAGCAGCGTCGTGATGTTGCGCGGCCAGTTGAGTTTCAATTGCAGGCGCCGCTGCAGCGGCGCGAAGACGATGCCCAGGATAACGGCCCAGAACACTGCCCCGTAGAACGGCAGCAGGATCCAGACGAAGGCGATGCTGACCAGGATCAGCAGCAACATCTGCGACTTGTTTTGGAGGTTTTTGCGGTTCATTGGCTTTCCATTCCTTGGCAGATAAACGTTAGTCCGCCAGGACTCGCCGGAGTGCCGTCGCGCCTGTTGCGCAGCCTTGATCCAGATCAATACCGCCGGGCCGGCCATGGCCTACCCTCGGCGCTTTTTGCGGTCCGACGCCACCATGCACCTCGTAGCCCCCGAACTGCTCGCCCCTGCCGGCACCCTGAAAAACATGCGCTACGCCTTCGCCTACGGCGCCGATGCGGTCTATGCCGGCCAACCGCGCTACAGCTTGCGGGTGCGCAACAATGAATTCGACCACGCCAACCTGGCCCTGGGCATTCATGAGGCCCAAAGCCTGGGCAAGCGCTTCTACGTGGTGGTGAACATCGCCCCACACAACGCCAAGCTACGCACCTTCCTCAAGGATCTCGAACCGGTGATCGCCATGGGCCCGGACGCACTGATCATGTCCGACCCGGGGCTGATCATGCTGGTTCGCCGGCATTTCCCGCAGATGCCGATCCATCTGTCGGTACAGGCCAACACGGTGAACTGGGCCAGCGTCGAGTTCTGGCAACAGCAGGGCCTGAGTCGGATCATCCTCTCCCGCGAGTTGTCGCTGGAGGAAATTGCCGAGATTCGCCAGCAGGTGCCGGCCATGGAGCTGGAAGTGTTCGTCCACGGCGCGCTGTGCATGGCCTATTCCGGACGCTGCCTGCTGTCGGGCTATCTGAACCGGCGCGATGCCAACCAGGGCAGTTGCACCAACGCCTGCCGCTGGAAATATTCGGCGCAACCGGCGGTGGAAAATACCGCGGGCGACATCGTCCAGGTGTATCAGCCGGAACCGACCCTGGGCCTCGGCGCGCCGACCGACCAGGTGTTCCTGCTGCAAGAGGCCAACCGCCCGGACGAATCCATGCCGGCCTTCGAGGACGAGCATGGCACCTACATCATGAATGCCAAGGATCTACGAGCCGTACAGCACGTGGAACGCCTGACCCGCATGGGCGTACATTCGCTGAAGATCGAAGGCCGGACCAAGTCGCATTTCTATTGCGCGCGCACCACTCAGGTGTATCGCCGCGCCATCGATGACGCGATGGCCGGCCGAGAATTCGACCGCAGCCTCATGACCGACCTCGAATCCCTCGCCCAACGCGGGTACACCGAAGGTTTCCTGCGTCGCCATGTGCACGATGAATACCAGAACTACCAGAACGGCAGCTCGGTGTCGGAGCGCCAGCAGTTCGTCGGCGAACTGACCGGCGCCCGGCGTGAGCGCATGGCCGAAGTACGGGTGAAGAATCGCTTCGCCCTGGGGGATCACATGGAGCTGATGACGCCCAAGGGCAACTTCCACTTCGACCTGCACCAGTTGCAGAACGTCAAGGGCCAAGGCATCGACGTCGCACCAGGGGACGGGCACGTGGTGTATGTGCCGATTCCGGATGCGGTGGATTTGCGGTTTGGGTTGTTGATGCGCGATGTGCGGGAGTTGGCTGCCTGATCATTGTGGCGAGGGGATAAATCCCCTCGCCACAACAGCGCTCGACTTGAGTTGGCGGAGCGACTTGCCCGGCAAAAACTGCCGAAGGCTGCGATCCTCCGCTCTCGATAAGGCCTGGCAGGCCAGGCGAAAAACATCTGGATCGAAAGCGAAAGATCGCAGCCTTCGGCAGCTCTTGCCGCGCCCGGATCAGATCCGGAACTGCCCCACCAATTGGCCCAGGCGCTGGCCCAGGTCGGCCAGGCTGCGGGAGGTCTGGGCGCCGAGTTGGGTTTCGTCGGCAACGCTGTCCACGGCCACGGCAATCTGATGTACGCTGCGGTTGATTTCTTCGGCCACGGCGGTTTGTTCCTCGGCGGCGCTGGCGATCTGGGCGTTCATCGAGTTGATGGTGCCAATCAACTGCGCCATGGTGTCCAGTGACGCGCCGGCCTCGTTGGCCCGCTCCGAAGTGCCATCGCCGGCCTCACTGGAACGGCGCATCGCTTCCACCGCCGCATGAGTACCCGATTGCAGGCGATCGATCATGCCCTGGATTTCCTGGGTGCTTTGCTGGGTTCGGCTGGCAAGGGCGCGGACTTCATCGGCCACCACCGCAAACCCACGCCCCGCCTCACCGGCACGTGCGGCCTCGATGGCGGCGTTCAGGGCCAGCAAGTTGGTCTGCTCGGCGATGGAGCGAATCACCCCGAGCACACTGACAATCGAAGCGACGTCCTGTTGCAGGCTGTCCAGGGACACACCGCTGCTGCGGATATCGTTCACCAGTGCATGAATCTGTTGGATGCTGCCGGCTACCACGCGCTTGGCCGACTGCCCTTCTTCGTCGGTCTGCTGGGCCGCAACGGCTGCGCCTTGGGCACTGCGGGCGACTTCCTGGGCGGCGGACGACATCTCGTTGATCGCGGTGGCGACCTGGTCGGTTTCGTGGCGCTGACGCTCCATCGCCTGCTCGGAACGCTGGGCCTGCTCGGAAACTTGCGTCACCAGGCCGGTCAATTGCGAAGTCATGTCGGTGATCTGCCGCACCAGGCCATGGATCTTGTCGACGAAGCGGTTGAACGAACCGGCCAACTGGCCCAGTTCATCCTGGCTGGTAATCTCCAGGCGCCGGGTCAGGTCGCCCTCGCCCGCCGCGATGTCGTCGAGGTTGTCTTTCATCAGGTGCAACGGACGCAGGATGGTATTGGCGAGCACCAGGCCCACGACTGCAATCACCAGCAACACGACGGCGGCGATCCCGACGATGCTCAGAATCACGCCCTGCAGGCGTTCGTGGACCTTGGCTTCGACCAATGCCACCTGACCTTCAATGCCGTCCAGGTTGACCGAACTGCCGACCGCCAGGTCCCACTTGGGCAGGTATTCGGTGTAGCCGAGCTTGGGCACCAGGTCCTTGCTGCCAGGCAGTGGCGAGCTGTATTCCAGGTAATGCGTCCCGTCCTTGGCGACTTTCACCAGGTCACGGTTGACGTAGACACCGTTCGGGTCGCGGTTGTCCTTGAAGCTTTTGCCCACGCCATCGGGACTGTTGGCCTTGAACAGACGAATGGTCTCGGAGTCATAGCCGAAGAAATAGCCGTCCTTGCCGTAGCTGATATTCGACAAGAGCTTGATCGCCTGGGCGCGTGCCTCGTTATCGCCTGGCGCGGCGGCATCGTAGAGCGGCTTGATGGCCGTCAGCCCGACCGCGACATAATTCTGCAACGTGGCCTTGGCTTCGCTGAGCAAGCGCTCGCGAGTCTGCTGGACTTCTTTGCTGGCCTGCTCCTTCAAGATGAACGCAGTGGTCAGGCTGATGATCACAGCGGACAGCAATACCGGGAGTATCGCAAGGGACAGGACTTTAGCCTTCAAGCTCAGGCGCATGCTGTTCACTCTTGTAGGTGTTATTGGCGTGGTTAGCTGGGTTAACGGCAGCGCACGGCAAAACTGTAGGACAAGGTGAACAGTTGGCAGCAAGAGTCGCTGGATTCACAGGCCCCATCGCGAGCAAGCTCGCTCCCACAGTGATTTGATGTGAACACGAGATGTGTGAACACCACCGAACCCTGTGGGAGCGAGCTTGCTCGCGATGAAGGCGACTCGGTCCCGAGTTACAACACCATCGCCGCCACCCAACCAAACGCCAGCAACGGCAGGTTGTAGTGGATGAAGGTCGGGACCACGGTGTCCCAGATATGGTGATGCTGGCCGTCGATGTTCAGGCCGGAGGTCGGGCCGAGGGTCGAGTCCGAGGCGGGCGAGCCGGCGTCGCCCAGCGCGCCCGCGGTGCCGACGATGCAGACGATCGCCAGCGGGCTGAAGCCCAGTTGCAGGCACAGCGGCACGAAGATAGTCGCCAGGATCGGCACCGTGGAGAACGACGAGCCGATGCCCATCGTCACCAACAGCCCCACCAGCAACATCAGCAACGCGCCGACGCCCTTGTTGTGGCCGATCCAGGCCGCCGAGGCTTCCACCAGGCTCTGGACTTCACCGGTGGCCTTCATCACTTCGGCAAACCCCGAGGCGGCGATCATGATGAAGCCGATCATCGCCATCATCTTCATGCCTTCGGTGAATAGGTCGTCGGTCTCGCGCCAACGCACCACCCCCGAGACCGAAAAGATCAGGAAGCCCGCCAGCGCACCAATGATCATCGAATCAAGCAGCAGTTGGATGGCGAACGCCGCCGCGATCGCCAACCCGGCGACCACCAGGCTCAGCGGGTTGTAGCGCACCGCCACTTGCTCGGCGCGAGCGATTTTCTTCAGGTCGTAGACGCGCTTCTTCCGATAGGTGAAAAACGACAGCATCAGGCCAAACACCATGCCCAGCGCCGGAATACCCATGGCGTGGGTGATGTTGATGCCGCTGACGTCCACACCGCTGCGAGCGACGTTGGCCAGCAGGATCTCATTGAGGAAGATATTGCCGAAGCCCACCGGCAGGAACATGTAGGGCGTGATCAAGCCGAAGGTCATCACGCAAGCGATCAGACGACGGTCCAGCTGCAGCTTGGTCAACACGTAGAGCAGCGGCGGCACCAGCAGCGGAATGAAGGCGATGTGGATCGGCAGGATGTTCTGGGAGGCGACCGCGACCGTGCCCAGCAGCCCGATCAGCACCCATTTGACGCCCGTGCCGCCGGCGGTATCCTGGCGATCCACCAGGGCCAGGGCTTTGTCCGCCAGGGCGTGGGCCATACCGGACTTGGCAATCGCCACGGCAAAGGCGCCGAGCAAGGCATAAGACAACGCCACCGTCGCGCCGCCACCCAGGCCCGCATTGAACGCCTTGAGCGTCGCCTCGATCCCCAGGCCGCCCGTCAGGCCACCCACCAACGCGCCGACAATCAGCGCGATCACCACATGCACGCGGGACAGGCTGAGCACCAGCATGACGCCAACCGCAGCAATTACTGCATTTATCATCGTTACCTCAAAGCACAGCGATGGAAAGCCACCGGACAAAAAGGTCGCGACTTTGCAGGAAGCGGCGGCAAGCTGCAAGGGTCATGCGGCGGGTTTTGCGGTAACGCCGTCACTATTGTGGGAGATCAGCGCTTGGGCAATTCGATCACGACCTTCAACCCGCCCCACTCGCTGTCATCCAAAGCCAACATTGCGCCCCAGGTGTCGACGATGTCCCGCACGATGCCCAGTCCAAGGCCGTGGCCATCGGTCTGCTCATCCAGCCGCGTGCCTCGGCTGAAGACCTGGTCACGCCGCTCCGGGGGAATGCCCGGGCCATCGTCCTCCACAGCCAGGCTGAACCCCTCGGCCGTCTCGGCAATGGTCAGGCGCACTTCGGCGTCGGCCCATTTGCAGGCGTTGTCCAGCAGGTTGCCCAGCAGTTCCAGCAGATCTTCACGATCCCAAGGCAACTGCAAGCCAGGCGGCGCGAGGTAGGCCAGGTGCAGGTGCTCGCCATGGATCATGTTCAGCGTTGCCAGCAGCCCCGGCAGTTCAGCGTCGCAGTCCAGGTGCGCGCCGGGCAAGGCATCACCCGACAACCGGGCGCGATTGAGCTCGCGGTTCAAACGCTGGCGAACCTGCTCCAGTTGGTCGAGCAGCAGCTTGCGCAGTTCCGGATAAGGATCGAGCTTTTCGTTCGAAGCCAGGCTTTGCAGCACCGCCAGCGGGGTCTTCAGCGCATGGCCCAGGTTGCCCAGGGCGTTGCGCGAACGCTTGAGGCTGTCTTCGGTATGGGCCAGCAGATGGTTGATCTGCGCCACCAGCGGCTCCAGCTCCCTGGGTACTTGTTCGTCAAGTTGCGAACGCTGCCCTCGCTGCAGTTGCGCGATCTGCTCCCGGGCTTTTTCCAACGGACGCAATGCGCGATGTACCGTCAGGCGCTGGAGCAACAGGATCAGCAGCAATCCCGCCACGCCGAGACCCAGGCCGACTTGCTGCATTCTCAGGAAACTGTCGCGCACGGGCGTGTAGTCCTGGGCCACGCTGATGGAAATCGCCTGGCCCAGGCGCCGATAGTCGGTGCGCAGTACTAGCAATCTCTGGCCTTCGGGGCCCAGTTGCAGGTTGCTGTGCAGGCCCGGATGGTCGAGCCGGGGCAGCTCCTGGTCCCACAGGGAGCGGGAGCGCCAATGCTCGTCGGCGAAATCGATGCGGAAATAGTGCCCCGAAAACGGCCGCAGATAGGCGGGCGACAAGCGCCGCTCGTCCAACTGCAAACCTTGCGGGCCGCGCACCAGGGCCACCAGCAGGTTCTCGCTGTCGTTACGCAGCCCCGCTTCCAGGTAACGCTGCAAGCCCAGCTCGAACAACCACAGGCTGGTCTGTGCCAGGACAAGGCCGACCACGACCATCACACCGATCAGCCCAAGGCTCAGGCGCCGCTGGATGGATCTCACTGCGCCTGCCCGCCGAACAGGTAACCCTGGCCGCGACGGGTTTCGATCACGCTGCGCCCCAGCTTGCGCCGCAGATGGTTGACGTGGACTTCAAGCACGTTGGAATCACGCTCGGTTTCACCGTCGTACAGGTGCTCGGCGAGATGACTCTTGGAAAGGATTTGCTCGGGGTGCAGCATGAAATAGCGCAACAGACGGAATTCGGCAGCGGTCAGTTGGACCTCCGCTCCGTCACGAACCACGCACTGGCGCCCTTCATCCAGGTGCAACCCGGCCGCCTGGAGCGTCGGTTGGTTGGCCTGGCCGTGGGAGCGACGCAGCAGCGCCTGGATGCGCAGGTGCAGTTCTTCAGGATGAAAGGGTTTGGTCAGGTAGTCATCGGCCCCGGCCTTGAGCCCTTCGATGCGCTCGGCCCAGGAGCCGCGAGCGGTGAGGATCAACACCGGTGTGGCCAGGCCACCGGCCCGCCACTGCTTCAATACTTCGAGCCCCGGCACCCCAGGCAACCCAAGATCGAGGATGATCAGGTCGTAGGGCTCGCTGGTGCCCTGATAGATCGCATCCCGACCATCGGCCAGCCAATCGACCGCATAACCCTGCCGGGCCAGCCCGGCCATCAGCTCGTCGGCCAGGGGAACGTGGTCTTCCACCAAGAGCAGGCGCATCAGTCTTCCTTATCTTTGAGTAAACGGCCGGTTGCGGCCTCAAGGTCCAGTTCGCGCACGACGCCGTCGGTATCCAGCAGCTCGACTTCATAAATATAGACGCCGTGCTTTTCCTCCAGCTCGGCCTCCAGCAGCTTGGCGCCAGGATGGCGGTCCAGCGCTTGTTGCAACAGTTGCTCCAGCGGCAGGATCACGCCCTGTTGGCGCAACTGCAGGGCTTCGTCCTGGTCCAGGTCCCTGGCCAAGGCGAGTGAACAGAACGCCAGCAGCGCCAGCGCCCAGCGACTGCGGGCGCGTAGATTAAACTTCATTAGGTATCCTGATGATTCTTGAGCACCTCGCCGCTAGTGGCGTCGAGTTCCAGGTCCCACTCGATGCCGTCGGCATCACGCAGGTCCACCTTGTAACGGTACTTGCCGTATTCCTCTTCCAGCTCGGTATCGGTCACTTCCGAGCCGGGATGTGTGGCCAGGGCAGCAGCCTGGAGCTTTTCGAAGGACAGAATGGTACCAGCGTCCAGCAGTTTTTTGATCTCATGGTCATGGAGGTCTCGCGCTTGAGCCAAGCCAGCGCCAAGGGCCATGAGTGTCGCGAGAATAAAGGCAGTCAGGCGGTTCACGGGTTCTCTCCTTTTTATAATCGTCACCGGGAAACTGTATCGGGGTGAACTTAACTGAAACTGAATTGCCATCATGGGACACACATCAATGTGGAAGCTCCACCGGGTCGTGTGTCGCTATAATCAGCCGCTTGCCAGTATTAGAGACCGGTATGACCGCCATCCATATCAAATTCCCAGCGCTCACTCTCAAGGCCGGTCCCCGTGCCTTCAAGCGAATCCGCGAGGCGGGCCTCAAGGCCGCCGACGTTGGCATCCTGCCCGGCGCCGCCGGTGGCCCAAAAGCCTTGGGCATCCAGGGATTGGACCTGGCCCTCTTCGGCGAATGGCTCCCTGCCGCGCCTCGGGAGCGGTCGCTGATCGGCGCTTCGGTTGGCTCCTGGCGCTTTGCCAGCGCCTGCTTGCCGAACGCCGCCGAGGGCATCAGCCGCCTGGGCACTTTGTATAACGAGCAGAGTTTCGCCAAAGGCGTGACCATGGCCGGCGTCAGCCAAAGCTCCCAGCGCATGCTCGACGATCTGCTGGAAGGCCGCGACCTGACGATCCTCGACAACCCGCATTACCGGCTCAATATCATGGTGGTCAAGAGCCACGGCTTGTTGGCGATGGATCACCGAGGCAGGCTGGGCCTGGGTTTGTCGTCCGTGATCGCCGACAACCTGCGAGGCCGTGCACGCCTGTCGCGACATTTCGAACGGCTGATCGTGCACGACCCAAGGCTGGCCCCACCGCTGCACCCACTGACGGACTTCCCGTCGCGCTTCGTACCGCTGGTCGCCGATAACCTGCGCCAGGCATTGCTGGCGTCGGGCTCGATCCCGATGGTCATGGAAGGCGTGCGCGACCTGCCAGGCGCCGGCGCGGGCACCTACCGCGACGGCGGTCTGCTGGACTACCACCTCGACCTGCCCTACAGCGGCGAGGACATCGTCCTCTATCCCCATTTCACCGACCGGGTCATCCCTGGCTGGTTCGACAAGGGGCTGCCATGGCGCAGGGGCAACGCCGAGCGCCTCCAGGACGTGCTGTTGCTCGCCCCGTCGCGCGAATACCTGGCCCGCCTGCCCTACGGCAAACTGCCGGATCGCAACGACTTCAAGCGTTTCATGGGCGATGACCCGAGCCGCCGTAAATACTGGCGCACGGCAATGGACGAAAGCCGCCGGCTCGGCGATGAGTTCCTGGAGCTGACGGCCAACGGTGGTTTGGGCGAGCGTTTGCTGACCCTTTAGTCAGCATGCTCGCGCATTACAGCGGTAAAGGCGCGACGTCCTGGATTAGAGCTTGTCTGAACGAGTCAAATAAGACCAAAATAAAGCCCTTTTAAAGGAGCCAATTTCATGCAAACCGTTTTGGCTGATGTGGCCGTCAGCGTATCTGAACTGAAAAAAAATCCATCTGCGGTCCTGAGCGGAGCGAACGGTTCGCCTGTGGCTGTGTTGAACCATAACCGCGTGATGGGCTACATGGTACCAGCCGATGTCTACGAGGCGATGATTGAACGCCTGGATGAGCTGGAGTTGGCCCAAGTGGTCAAGGCACGGCTCGAGGCCAACGAAACGCCCGTTCGGGTTTCAATCGATGATCTGATTGGCGAGGCTGAGGCTGATATAGCCAATGGGCATTGAGTACGGCGTTGAATGGGACCCAAAGGCCCTGAAGGAACTCAAGAAACTGGACGGCGCCATCCGTCTACGGCTATTGAAAAAACTTCGCGAACGACAAGAGTACCCCCGTGTACCGGGCGATGCCCTTCACGGAATGAAGGATTGCTACAAGATCAAGTTGCGCGGGGCTGGGTATCGACTCGTCTATCGAGTTGAAGACGAAAGGATCGTCATCCTGGTGGTAGCGATCGGCAAGCGAGAGCGTAGCAACGTCTACGCTTCGGCAAAGACCCGCTAGGAAGACTGCATTTGCTGACCCTTTAGTCAGCATGCTCGCGCATCACGCGAATCAACCTGATAAACTCCGCCGCCTGCCTCGCGACCGCTACCTTAAAGAGCCTGAACCTGTGGAAATCTTCAAAGAATTCACCTTCGAATCCGCCCACCGCCTGCCCCACGTGCCCGAAGGCCACAAGTGCGGCCGCCTGCATGGCCACTCGTTCAAGGTGGCGATCCACCTCAGCGGCGACATCGATCCGCATACGGGCTGGATTCGCGACTTCTCGGAAATCAAGGCGATCTTCAAGCCGCTCTACGAGCGCCTGGACCACAACTACCTCAACGACATTCCTGGGCTGGAAAACCCGACCAGCGAGGTCCTGGCCAAGTGGATCTGGAATGAATTGAAGCCGTTGCTGCCGGAACTCAGCGCCATTCGCATCCACGAGACTTGCACCAGCGGCTGCATCTATCACGGCGAATAGCCAAATCCCTTGTGGGAGCGGGCTTGCTCGCGAAGGTGGCGTATCAGCCAATGAAGTGACATACGACCTTCGCGAGCAAGTCCGCTCCCACAAGGAGACCCCATAACCCCTGAGGTCTGTGTTCCAACTTGAATCACTGCCGCACCGCTTTTGATCCCTCCACCCACCCTATTCCAAGGATTTGTCTATAAATAACCGGCGATCACTCGCTTGGCACGGCCGCTGCACGCTTGCGATATTTCCCCATCCGCAAGGACCGCCACATGACCCAGAACGATCCCGGTAACGACTACCCGTTGAGCGAAGTCCCGATGAACGCCCGCAAGGGCTTGGCCTCCACAGCCATGGTGTTGCTGGGCTTCACGTTTTTCACCGCCACCATGTTCGCCGGCGGCAAGCTGGGCGTGGCGTTCGGTTTCGCTGACATGCTCGGTGTCATTGTCATCGGCAATCTGCTGCTGGGCCTTTATGCCGCGGGCCTGGGTTACATCGCGTTCAAGAGCGGGCTCAATTCGGTACTGATGGGCCGCTTCTGTTTTGGCGAGGTGGGCAGCAAGCTCAGCGATTTGATCCTCGGCCTTACCCAGATCGGCTGGTACGCCTGGGGCACGGCCACCGCGGCGGTGGTACTGGGCAAGTATTTCGAGTTTGGCCAGGGGACTGTGCTGGGGTTGATGGTGCTGTTCGGCCTGGGGTTCTGCGCCACGGCGTATATCGGCTATCGCGGGCTGGAGATCCTCTCGTACGTCGCCGTACCGGCCATGCTGTTGTTACTGATGCTCTCGATGTGGGTCGCGACGCAGAAGATCGGCGGCCTCGACGGGCTGCTGGCGGTGGTACCCACTGGCAGCCTGGACTGGTCGACCGCGATCACCCTGGTTTTCGGCACGTTCGTCAGCGGTGCCACCCAGGCAACCAATTGGACCCGGTTTTCTCGTTCGGCGAAAGTTGCGGTACTGGCGAGCCTGATCGGCTTTTTCCTCGGCAATGGCCTGATGGTGCTGATCGGCGCCTACGGAGCCATCGTTTACCAGCAACCCGACGTCGTCGAAGTGCTGTTGTTGCAAGGCTTCGCCATGGCCGCGATGGCGATGCTGCTGCTCAACATCTGGAGCACCCAGGACAACACCATCTACAACTTCGCCGTGGCCGGTTGCAACCTGCTGCGCACTCGCCGACGCAGGGCGGTCACGCTGGCTGGCGCAGCGATCGGCACCCTGCTGGCGCTGCTGGGGATGTACGACATGCTGGTGCCCTACCTGATCTTGCTCGGCACCGTCATCCCGCCGATTGGCGGGGTGATCATGGCCGACTTCTTCTTCCGCTGGCGTGGACGCTATCCGCGCCTGTCAACGGCGCATCTGCCTGCGTTCAACTGGCCTGGGCTGGGTGCCTATGCGGTCGGCACCGTCGCCGCTTTCAACTCGCCCTGGGTCGCGCCACTGGTAGGAATCGCCACCGGCGCGCTAACGTATGTGTTATTGATCGGCGTAACAGGCACTCGCTCCGCTGACGCGCCCCTCCAAGACCTATAAAGGATTCGCCTGATGCACATCATCAACGCCCGCCTGCGCAACCGCGAAGGCTTGCATGAATTGCACCTGGAAAACGGCCTGATCGCCAGCATCGCCCGCCAGACCGAGGCCCCCAGCCTCGGCCCTGAAGACATCGATGCCGGTGGCAACCTGGTCGTGCCGCCCTTCGTCGAGCCGCACATTCACCTGGACGCCACGCTGACCGCCGGTGAACCGCGCTGGAACATGAGCGGCACACTGTTCGAGGGCATCGAGTGCTGGGGCGAGCGCAAGGCCACCATCACCCACGAAGACACCAAGAGCCGCGCCAAGAAGACCCTCCGGGCCCTGGCCGCCCATGGCATCCAGCATGTGCGCACTCACGTCGACGTGACGGATCCAGCGCTCACGGCGCTCAAGGCAATGCTCGAAGTGCGCGAAGAAAGCCGTCATCTAGTCGACATGCAAATCGTCGCGTTTCCCCAGGAGGGCATCGAATCCTACCGCAACGGCCGCGAGCTGATGGAAGAAGCGATCCGCATGGGCGCCGACGTGGTGGGCGGTATTCCGCATTTCGAGTACACCCGCGACCAGGGCGTCAGTTCGGTGAAATTCCTCATGGACCTGGCCGAACGCACCGGCTGCCTGGTGGACGTGCATTGCGATGAAACCGACGACCCGCACTCGCGCTTTCTGGAAGTGCTCGCCGAGGAGGCCCGCAGTCGCGACATGGGCGCACGCGTGACGGCCAGCCACACCACGGCCATGGGCTCCTACGACAACGCCTATTGCGCCAAGCTGTTCCGCCTGCTCGGGCATTCGGGTATCAGCTTCGTATCGTGCCCGACTGAAAGCATCCATTTGCAAGGACGCTTCGATACCTTTCCCAAGCGCCGCGGCGTCACGCGGGTCAATGAGCTGCTCGAAGCCGGGATGAACGTATGCTTCGGCCAGGACTCCATCGTCGACCCGTGGTACCCGCTGGGGAACGGCAACATCCTGCGAGTGCTCGAAGCGGGCCTGCACATCTGCCATATGCTCGGCTATCGCAACCTGCAGAGCGCCCTGGACCTGGTCACCGACAACAGCGCCAAGGCCATGTCCCTGGGCGAGCGCTACGGGTTGGAGCCTGGTCGCCCCGCGAACCTGCTGGTCCTTTCGGCCGACAGCGACTACGAAGTGATCCGCAGCCAAGGCCTGCCGCTTTACTCGATTCGCAATGGCGAAGTGTTGATGAAGCGGCAGATGCCGGTGGTGGAGTTCGGGCTGCAACTGGCCTGAAGCCCTACGGCAAAAGCCGCGCCGCACCAAACAACCTGACCCGCATCAGCTCACCCGCCTTTTCTTCCAGCAGGATCGGCGCGGTGCCACCCGGCATCACGACCCTGACCACCCCGGCCTTCACCCAACCCACCCGCCACGCAGCACTCGCCACGGCGCTGGCGCTGGTGCCCGACGATGCGGTAGGGCCTTCGCCGCGTTCGAACACCCGCGCAACGATTTGCCCTTCGCCTTCGCGCCACGCCCATTGCAGATTCACCCCCGCCGTACAAGGAACTCCCGACCCACCGGGCGCCGCAAAGGCAATATCGGTCAAGGGCTGCGATAACACCTCGGCACGCATCTGCGAAAGACCCGGCAACGCCTCCAAATCATCGACCAACGTCACGCAATGAGGATTGCCAATTCGCACGAACTGGCTAAAGCCCCATGCCGTGTCCAACACATGGAGCGCGGGCACACGGCTCACTTCGCACTGATTGAATAGCACGCTTTCGATGCCTTGAGCAGCCACCGCCCGGGGACCGAACAGCGGTGCGCCCAAGTCCAGCCAGAAGCCATGGGCTCCTTCGAATTCAGCAGCGCGAACCGAGGTTTGCAACGGTGAGGGGCCTTCGGCTTTGTCGTGATGGACCTGTAGCAAGCAATCCTCACCGCCGGGCAGCAGACCTTGCTCCTGCAAGGCGAGGGAAAAAATCGTCAAGCCATTGCCGCTACGCTCGGCCAGCGTCCCATCGGTATTGACGATCAACACATCGAACGGCGGCCCGTCCTGGAACGGGCCAATCAGCAGACCATCACTGCGATGGGCCTTGGCATGCGGCGGCGCCTCGCCCGGCGCCCATGCGCAAAAAGCCCGCACGGCGGCAGCGCTCCAGGTTTGGCGCGTTTGCGCGGCCTGGGCGGCAGATAGCGGCAGGTCGATTCCCTGGGCACGGACTTGCCACGGTGAAACGACTCCATAGAGATTGCCACGTGCGTCGTAGAACTGTGCCATTGACCAAACCCGGATCGACCAGCAAGGGCCGCTACTGTATGCCGGCGAAGGCTGCGGGGGCAAAGCTTGCCGGCCACCCGGACATTCGCGTCGGCACCTTGGGGTCGCAGCGAGGTCAGTGGATATGCAAGCATAGGCCCCTGCCCGCTTCACCGCACCGCACGAAAGCCAAGGACGATTCATGACCGCTATTACCCCGCCACCTACCTTTGCTCCAGGCCGCCTGGAACAGATGTCCACCCGTATCGCCTATCTCATCGCCGGCATCGGCATTGCCGCCTGGGCACCGCTGGTGCCTTACGCCAAGGTGCGGGCGAACCTGGATGAAGGCACCCTCGGGTTGCTGCTGCTGTGCCTTGGGGTCGGGTCGATCCTGGCGATGCCGATTTCCGGCGCCCTGGCGACACGGTTCGGCTGCCGCCGGGTGCTCAGTGGCGGCACGCTTTTGGTCTGCCTGGCGTTGCCGTTGTTGGCAACGATGAGTTCCTTGCCGTGGCTGGTGACGGCGTTGTTCCTGTTTGGCGCCGGGCTCGGCACCGTGGACTCGACCGTGAACCTGCAAGCGGTCATCGTCGAGCGCGCCAGCGGCAAGACCATGATGTCGGGTTTCCACGGCATGTTCAGCCTCGGCGGGATCATTGGCGCCGCCGGTGTAAGCGCCCTGCTCGGCCTCGGTCTTTCGCCGCTGGCGGCGACGCTGGTGGTCAACGCCGTGCTGTTGGTGGCGCTGTTCAAGGCGGCGCCGCACTTGCTGCCCTACGGCAGTGAAAGCTCGGGACCGGCGTTTGCCATTCCCCACGGCGTGGTGCTGTTTATCGGCATCCTGTGCTTCATCGTGTTCCTGGCCGAAGGCGCGGTGCTGGACTGGAGCGCCGTGTTCCTGACCACCGAGCGCGCGGTGGACACGGCCTACGCCGGGCTGGGTTACGCCGCGTTTGCCCTGACCATGACGGTTGGCCGTTTGACGGGGGATTCGGTGGTGCATCGGCTGGGGGCCAAGCGCGTGATCATCTACGGCGGGTCGATCGCGGCCGCAGGATTCCTGATGGCGACCGTCGCGCCCATGTGGCAAGCGGCGCTGCTGGGCTACGCGTTGGTCGGTGCCGGGTGCTCGAACATCGTCCCGGTGCTGTACACGGCTGTTGGCAAACAGACGCTGATGCCCGAAGCCATCGCCGTGCCGGCCATTACCACCATCGGTTATGCCGGCATCCTCGCGGGGCCGGCATTGATCGGGTTTGTTGCCCATGGCAGCAGCCTGGGCTTCGCGTTCGGCTTGATTGCGCTGTCGTTGGTGGCGGTGGCGGCCAGTGGGAAGGTGTTGAAAGTCTGAAGCCTTGTCGCTTTCCCGTGGCGAGGGACGCCTCAACCTTGAGGCTTGATCAAAACCCCACGCTCGCCTGCACGAAGAACGTCCGCGGCGCGCCGACGTAGAGGCCCGAGTTGTTGTCGCTGGAACGGGTGTAGTACTGGTGATCGAACAGATTCTTCACCCCAGCGCCGACTTTCAGGTTCGACAGTTGCTCACCAAAGTCGTAGCCGGCCCTTACGTTCCAGAGCATGTAGCCGGGCATGTCGCCGTACTGGCCATCGGCGCTGCCGTCGGTGATGTAGTTATCCGTGAAGCTGCCGTCGGGATTGACGCTGTTGCCCGGCGAACGTTGCCTGGACTGGGCGAAACCGTCGAGGTTGTAGGTCCAGCGATTGACCTCGTAGCGCAGGCCTACGTTGGCCACCTGGCGTGAATAGAACGGCAGGTCACGGCCCTTGAAGCTTGGGATATCCCCTTCATAGGTCGCGCGGGTGTAGGTGAAACCTGCATTGGCGGTCAGGCCTTCGAGGCGCGGATCGAGCGCGGCCATGTCGTAGTGCACCGAGGCCTCAAGGCCCTGGTGCTTGGTAGCGCCCATGTTGGTCCAGCCGACATCGTTGCTGATGTACTGCAACTCGTCGTCGAAGTCGATGTAGAACAGCGTCACTTCGCCGCCCCACACGTCATCGTTGTAGCGCGTACCGATCTCGTAGGTCTTGGCCTTTTCCGGGCTCAGGCCATTGGCGGTGTTGTTGCCATCGCCGCCCTGGCCCAGTTGGAAATATTGCAGGCTGCCGAACGAGGTTTCGTAGTTGGCGAACAGCTTCCAGGCGTCGGACAGGTGATACATCACGCTCAGGGCCGGCAGCGGTTCGTTGCTGTCGATGCTACGGCGCTTTTCCTGCACGGGACGGCCGGCGGTGTCGAGTACCGGACGGTCGTGCCATTGCGTGCTGATGCTTTCGAAGCGAATGCCTGGGGTGATGGTCCATTTGCCCACATCGATCTTGTCATCGATGTAGACCGCGTGGGCTTCGGTGCCACCGGTGCGGTCCTGATAAACGTGGCCGTCGGAACCCGGACGCACCACCGGTTCGTTATTGCGCAGCGCCAGGCGGCTGGCTTCTTCGTGCATGCCTTCCTTGAGGTAACGATAACCGACGCTGGCCTCCTGGGTGGTGGATCCCAGGTCGAACACATGAGACACCCGGGGCTCGATGCCAAAGGTGTAATAGGTGCGCGGGTAGGACACGAGATTGCGCTGGTCCCGGGACGCGATGGTGCTGCCACGGTAGCTGTCGGAGTAATAGGTCAACACTTCCGCTTGGGTGCGATCGCTGATTTCACGAATCCACTTGAACGACACATCCTTGCGCCGACCGCTGAAGTTGTCCCAGTCCCGGTCGGACTGGTACGGGTCCGCGTCGTACTGAGCCTGGGTCAAGCCGCCAGGCATGTCGGCCTTGGCGTCGTAGTAGTGGAAATTCAGCGAGAAGTCATCGACCTCGGTCGGCGCCCAATGGGTCTTGAGAATCACGTCGTCGATGTCGTTGTCGTTGTTGCTTTTGCGATAACCGTTGCCGTTGACGCCGGAGTACAACAGCGCCACGCCCAGGCCGTTGTCAGCGGTGCCGCCGAGGAACGCCGTGTCGATGTGCTTCCAGCCGCCGCGTTGGGAAGTCTCCAGGGTGCTGCCGATTTCCCCGGTGGCTTTTTCCGGAATCGCACGGGTGACGAAGTTGATGACTCCGCCGACGTTCTGCGGCCCGTAGCGCACCGACCCGGCACCGCGCACCACATCGATGCTGTCCAGGTTGCCCGAGGAAATCGGCGCCATGGACAGTTGCGGTTGGCCGTATGGGGCAAATGCCGCGGGCACCCCGTCGATCAATACCGTGGAGCGTGGCGACAGGCGCGAGGTGAGGCCGCGCACCCCAACGTTCAGGGAAATGTCGCTGCCGCCCGTGCCGTTGGCCTCCTGCACTTGCACGCCGGGCACGCGACGCAGCACATCGCCGACGTTCATCGCGCCCTGCTCGACCATCGCTTCGCGGCGGACCACGGTCCGCGCGCCGGCGTGGTTCTGCACCACTTCGGCATTGGCATCGCCGAGCCAGTCACCGACCACCTGGATGTCGGTGGTGCCCAGCTCCAGCGGGCCACCGGTGGACGCCGATGGGGCCGGCAGGACGGTCACCGAGCCGTCATCGATCTGGTATTGCAGGCCGCTGCCCTGCAGCAACTGACCCAGGGCCGCCTCCGGGGACAGGTTGCCTTCCACCGCCGGGGCTTGCCTGCCGGCGACCAGCTCCGGGCTGAAGAACACCTGCAGCGAGGTCTGCTGGCCAAGCTGGCTCAGCGCCTGGCCCAACGGTTGCGCCTGGATATGAATGGCCGTGGCGGCTTGGTCGGCGAAGGCCTGGGGCAACCCGGCGCTGACAGCCAGGGTCAGGGCTAGAGGCAGCCAGCGTGCGGAAAGGCATCTGTTGTTTTTGGCGGGAGTTTTCACGTCGAACCTTGTCCTGTCGAATCGCAGAAATACGCGTCTGTTAATGCAAACCAGTTGCAGTTGGACAAGAAGACGAAGAACTCGAAAAAAACCTGAATCTATTTCGAAATAATTTCCTGACTGCCGTCGTCCAGGGTGCGCACGGCCACCGGCAGGATATTCGGCAGGGCCTTGAGCAACGCCTCGGGATTGTCCGAACGGAACACGCTGGTGAGGCGCAAGTTGCCCACCGCGGCGTTGGCGACCCGCAGCGGTTTATCGCGATAACGGGACACTTCCTCAACCACGTCGCTCAACGGCGCGTTATTGAACACCAGCTTGCCGTTGCGCCAGGCCGTGAGCTCATCGGCATTGATTGCGTAGGGCGCGGCGACCTTGCCCTTGGCATCGATCCGCGTACCGAGGCCAGCGGTGAGGTTGACGGGGAAATCGCGTCCCTGGACCTTGACGCTGCCCTCTTCCACCGCGACCCGGGTACTGCCGGCATCGCGGCGCACATCGAAGCGCGTCCCGGTCACCGTCACTTGGCCGTTGCCCGCATCGACGGTGAATGGACGACCGGCATCATGCTCGACCCGGAACAACGCTTCGCCCTCGACCAGCTCCACCCGGCGCTTGCGATCCTCGAAAACGACGCGCACATGGCTTCGGCTGTTGAGGTCGACCAGCGAGCCGTCCGGCAGGGCCACGTGCTGGCGTTCACCGAGGACCGTAGCGAATTCGCCGCGGTAGTCACTCGAAGCGCCCAAGCCACTGAACAACCCCAGCCCGACAGCCACCGCCAGCAATCCGGCGGCCACGGCATAGCGCAGCAGGGGTCGGCGTTTCGGCCGCTCGGCGGGCGCCTCGCACAACGCTTGCAAGCGCTCCCTGGGCAACAGATCCGTTGCGCTCCAGATGCCTTGAAGCAATTGGATCTCGTCGCGATGGTTGGCGTGCTCATCCAGCCAGGCCTCGAAACGCTGGCGCTCCTCGACGCTCATGACCGGGTTTTGCAAACGCACGAACCATTGCGCCGCCTCGTCGCGAACCCTGCTCTGCCCGCACGGGCATTCACGGCTATCCATCATGGAAGGGTCCTGTGGCTCAGGTGGAAGAGGACGACGGGTCATTGATCTGGCCCGTCCAGGCGATCACGCAGATGGCGCAGGGTGCGGATCATATACTTTTCCACCATGTTTTTTGACAACCCCAGGCGTTCGGCGATTTCCGCCTGGGTCAGCCCCTCGATCTTCTGCCAGACGAACACCGTGCGGCAATTGGCCGGCAATTCGGCAAGCGCCCGCTCGATGGAGTCCGCCAGTTGGATCGCGTGCATGTAGTGCTCCGGGTCGCCCGCAAGCGATTGACAGGTGTCGAACGCCACTTTCTCCAAGGCGCCTCGTCGATCTTCCCGCCGATAACCGTCCACTGCAATATTGCGCGCCGTCTGGTGCAGGTAGGCCCGTGGCTGCTCTACTTGCCTCGAATCGGATTCGAGCACCCGCACGAAGGTGTCGTGGGCCAGGTCCTCGGCCTGCTGGCGATTGCGCAGGCGGCGGGTCCAGGTGCCGATCAACTCTTCGTAATGCTCGAGAAAGCCGGGTCTGCGTGGCAGCTTGGGGATCATCGCGGCGCGCTGTGGAGACGGGGCGTGAATAGTAATGCTTCCTATTAATAGGAAGCAAACGCCGCCCGACCGGCTGGTGCGAAATAAAACTGTGGGAGCGCGCTCGCTCCCACAGGGCTCGACTTATATCAGGGGTAGGTCAGAACCGGCACACCGCCGCCGCCCCGGTGTCGGTTGGCATGACATGCTCAGGCGGCACCACGACGACTTCGCCGCCTTGGCGGGTCACCGCCAGGATCAGTTCGTCCAACACATCCGGCGCCTGTTCATCGCCGGTCTCGTCGATGATCAACCGGCCTTTGTCCGGGTCTAGCTGGCCAGGCACCTGCCGTTCCGCCTCCACCAGCAACATCGCGACGCGGCCTTCCCAGGCAGCCTTGGCGATCTCGGCCAGCTTGTCCTGCGCACGTCCTTGCCCGACCGCGACGCCATAGCGGTTCAGGCTGTCGACCACTTGATCGGCGTGGCTGTGGGCCATGAGCTTGGCGCATTGGAGGCGCAACTCTTCGACGCTCAGCCGCGAAGGATCGCCCTCGATTCCCTGCGCCAGCAGGTGCTGGTTATGACTGACGGCACGGAACACCGCCTGGTTCTCCGGCAGCGCCACCAAAATCATCGGCAGGCCTGAAGGTTGCGAATGGTATTGCAGGATGGCTTTGTCCACGGCGCGGAAAAACCGCTCGCGATCCAGGTTGATTTCGTCCTGCTTACCGCCGCCAGCCGACTCGTGCATCATCGCATCGCCCCGTTCGCCGCTGCGGCTGAAACCATTCGGGAAGCCCTGCTGGTCACCCGACGTCAGCTCCTCGCCCAGCGCCTCGTTCTGGTTGCGCGGGACCTGTTCGGCCAGCTCGATTTTTTCCAATTGCTCCGAGGAGCCTTCATAAAGCCAGACTTCATTGCGGGTCAGGCACAACGCTTGATAACGCTCGGTGGACTGGACCAGGCGCAACAACGGCTTGAGATAAGGATGGCTGTTGGCAAACGCACATTCCGGCAAGCGCTGGCTCACCGAGATGACTTTGAAATAGTCGCGGGCACCGAACACCGCGATGCCGTCGCGATTGGAATTCCAGATCTCCTGGTCCTCCACCAGTGCCAGGAATGGCGCCAGCAACGGCGCACAATCCATGCCAGGGTGCTGTTGTTCCAGTTGGGTCTGCAGGTCGCGCACCAGGTTTTTATAGCGGATCGGGTCCTGGTTGCGCTCGGGGAAGGTGCGGTGGGTGGGCATGTACAACGAAAGGCTCGGCTGTTCGTCGAACGCCAGGAGCTCGGCCAGCACCTGGCGGCTGAAGGGTTGATGAGCGGTCATGATCGTCTCCTTTATTCTTTGCCACGAGCCTCTTGGTTTTCGAGGAAGTCCTCCTCCAGCATGGCGTCCACCATTTCCGGTGGCGCCTCATCGACCGGTGCGGTCACGCGGCCCATCGATTCGACGGCGGGGTTGAGCTTGCCGATCTGGTGATCGAGCGCATGCAGCATTTTCTCCGCAGCGCCCTCCACCGCCAGCTCCAGACTCTCGGCCTTGTGACTGACCGACAACGATGAAAGGCCCTGCACGCGTGCCTCGATCTGGCAGCGCTTATCGGCGTCACCGCCCTTCTGGGCATTTTCATCGCTGACGTGAATTTCGACGCGGGACAGGTGGTCTTCGAAACGCTGTAGCGCGTCCACCACTGTACTGCCGACCCATTCCTGCAAACGGGCACTGCCTTCTATATGGTTGCTGTTGACTTGAACTTGCATGATCGACTCCTTTGCAAAAGACGGCTGACGCCGCCTGTTGTAGGTAGAAGAAGATCAAACGGGCGAAGTTCCCGGCGCGGGATGACTGGACCCTGGGCGGCTGATGAGGACCTCTGCGGGAGCGAGCAGGCTCGCTCCCGCACGGATCATCCCAACAGGATCAAGCCTCGGGCATTTTCCGAAAGCCCACCGCCAAGCGGTTCCAACCGTTGATGGCGTTGATCGCCACGGTCAGGTCGACCATTTCCTTGGGCGTGAAGTGCTCGTTCAGCAACGCGTAGTCGGCGTCGGGCGCATGGGTCTCGCTCAGGCGCGTCAGGGCTTCGGTCCAGGCCAGCGCGGCGCGCTCACGGCCGGTGAAGAAAGGCGCCTCGCGCCAGGCGGTCACGGCGTAAAGGCGTCGCTCGGTCTCGCCGTCCTTGCGCGCGTCTGCGGTGTGCATGTCGATGCAGAACGCACAACCATTGATTTGCGAAGCACGCAACTTGACCAGCTCGATCAGGGATTTTTCCAGGCCCAGTTTCGAGACCGCGTTCTCCAGGGCCAGCATCGCTTTGAAGGCGTCAGGGGAAGCGGTATAAAAATCGATACGCGGTTGCATGATGAACTCCTGAACAATGGGGTGTGGCGCTACGTTAGCCCTGCGCTGGCGCCGGACAAATAGCCAATTGTTGGGAAGTTCGGGTGGCCAATGGACGCCAAGGAGCCCCTGCAAATAACCCGTGCTTTCGAAGGGTGTCAGGCCCGGCTGCGCAACCATTGCAAGAAGCGCTTCTTGGCGACCGGCTTGGGCAGTTCGCGGGTCAGGTTCTGGGCCAGGTGGATGCGCACGTCCAGCAGGTTTTTCATGGCGTCGCCGATGTCGCGACGAGCCTCGAGGCAAGGCTTGAGGTAGCTGTTCTCGATGCGATACAGCGTGCAGAAAGTCTTGGCATTGAAATTGGCAAACGCCGCTTGCTCGGCAACGACCCCGGCTTCACCGATCACCTCCCCCGGCCCCATGCGCCCGCCCTCGATGGGTTGGCCGTTGCGCAAAAGGCTCACGCTGACCACGCCGGATTCAATGATGAATAGATGGTCGCTGACCTCCCCGGCCGCCAGGATCACATCGCCGGCGCGGAACGTCTGCAGGGTCATGTTCTGGCTGAAAGTGTCTTTTTCGTCCGGGCGCAGCGTGGAAAAAATGCTCGAACTTTCCAGCAACGCCCGGGGACGCGACACCGCCATCGCCGCCGCGCTTTCGCTGCTGGACAGCAGGCTCACGCCCGATGCGTGCAAATGCCGGAACGCCAGGTCGAATAGTTGATTGCGCACCTCGCGCTTCTGCCCCATCGAGGCCACGAATCCGCTGATCTCATATTCTGCCCCGGCGCTGCCAGTGTTTTTCAGCGTGACGCTGGGGGCCGGGCTGGCGAGCAACGCACGGCAGCCGATCATCGCCCGCTCCAGCGCTTCGATCACCTTTTGCGGTCGCGCATGGGGGCTGACCTGGACGCTGATGGACAAGCCATGCATGTCGCTGGGTCGGCTGAAATTGACGATCTTGGCTTTCGCCGCCAACGAATTGGGGATTACCGCCATGCTGCCCTGGGAGGTCTGCAGTCGCGTGGCCCGCCAGTCGATGTCGGTGACCCGGCCTTCGGTGCCATCGATGGAAATCCAGTCATCGACTTGATACGGCTTGGTGGTGTTGAGCACGATGCCGGAAAACACATCGCTGAGGGTACTCTGCAAGGCCAGGCCGACGATGATCGCCATCGCGCCGGAGGTTGCCAGCACACCCTTGACCGGCAGGTCCAACACATAGGCCAACGCCGCGATGACCGCGACCAGGAAGATCACCGCGCCCAGCAGGTCCTGCAACAACCGCCCCGTATGGCCGACCCGTTGCATCATGACCGCGCCGATCATCACCGTCAGCGTACGCGCGGCAAACAACCACCAGGCAATCTGCAGGCCGGTCGCCGCCAAGTGCCGAGGCACGTCCTCGACCCACTGCGCGGTCTGCATCGGGTTGAGGCCCTCATTGAACAACAGCATGCTGAACAACATGAAAATCGTCAGTCGACCGCCGATTTTCCAGTACATCCGTTCGGCACTGACGAACCGCCACGCCAACAAATCGAGCACAAGCAACGCCAAGGCACTGAGCAGCGGATGGTCGGTGATCAGGGAGAACATCGGGGACAGCTCCAGGAGGGCGATTGGCGAAGATTGGCACAGAATGAACACGCTGTAGAGACCACCCACAGAACCCTGTGGAAGCGGGCTTGCTCGCTCCCACATTTGGATCGTGGTGGCTGTTGTTTAGCGTTTAGCCGTCCATCCGCCCGAAGCGCCCGGAATGGAAGTCTTCAAACGCCTGGTGGATTTCCTGCTCGCTGTTCATCACGAACGGACCATGGCCGACAATGGGCTCGTCGATGGGCTCGCCGCTGAGGAGCAACACCACGGCGTCGTTATCGGCTTGCAGATTCACCTGGTCGCCGGCCCGATCGAACAAGGCCAGTTGCCCCGCCTCGACCCGCTCGCGCCCATTGACCTGGACCGTGCCTCGCAGCACCACCAGCGCCGTGTTATGGCCCTCTTGCAAATCGAGGCTCAGGTCCTTGCCACCCTTCAAGCGGATATCCCAGACATCGATGGGCGTGAAGGTCTTCGCCGGGCCCTGATGCCCCTCGAAACTGCCGGCGATCAGCCGCAGGCTGCCGGCGTTATCCTTCAAGGCGATGTTGGGTATGTCACCCTTGAGCAGGGTCTGGTAGCCGGCCGGCGCCATTTTGTCCTTCGCTGGCAGGTTGACCCATAGCTGGACCATCTCCATGAACCCGCCCTGTCGGGCGAACGCTTCGGAGTGAAACTCTTCATGGATAATCCCTGAGGCAGCGGTCATCCATTGCACATCGCCGGGGCCGATCTTGCCGCCGCTGCCGGTGGAGTCGCGATGCTCCAGTTCGCCCTGATAGACGATGGTCACGGTTTCGAACCCTCGGTGAGGATGCTCGCCGACGCCCCGGCGCTCGGTGGTCGACGTAAACTCGGTGGGCGCCGCGTGGTCCAGCAGAAGGAAGGGACTGATGTGCTTGCCCAGGTTGTCGTAGGAAAACAGCGTACGGACCGGGAAGCCGTCGCCGACCCAATGCGGCCTTGGGCTGGTATAGAGGCCGATGATTCGTTTCAAGCTGCGTCTCCAAATCTGGTGTTGCGATTCGATGGACACAGCTTAAAACCCATACCGTTGATGCACCAGACTGCAAAAACCGGCCTAAGCGTTCTATCTGCAGAACGATGAATATCAACCAAAGGGTAAGATTGCGCCTGGAATCTAAAGCTGATTGCGCTTGGCAAACTCCGACAAGCCCACCAGAGAATTCAATCCGAGCTTTTCCAACAGGCGCGTCTTGTAAGTGCTGACGGTTTTCGGGCTCAGGAATAAAGTCTCGGCGATGTCCTTGCCGCGCATGCCCATCGACAGCATCCGCAGGATTGACAACTCACGGGTGGAAAGGCTCTCCAGGGCCTTCTGCTCGGAACGTTGTTGCAGGTCCAGCCTGACGGACGTCTTCGGAAAATAGGAATAGCCGGACTTCAAGGCATGAATGGCCTTGATCAGCTCCTTCAGGTCACTTTTCTTGGTCACGAACCCCCTGGCTCCGGCCGAGATGCACCGGTTGCAGAAATGCTGGGCATCCTGGGAGGTGAACACCAGCACCGCGCAATCGGGAAACTGACCGGTGATCCAGACGAGCAAGTCCAGGCCATCGAAACCGTTCATCACCAGGTCCAGGATCACCACGTCCGGGTTTTCCTGCTTGATCCATGCACGGGCATCGGAGACGCCGCTGACCTCGCTGATCCGGCTGAATCCCTCGTTCTCGCACACCAGCCGCAGCGCCCCTCGAATGACCGGGTGATCGTCCACAATTAATACTTTTTTCAAGGAAGCTCCCAAGGCAATGCAAACGGTGCCGACGCCATGACTGCATCGACGGTGACACAGGTAAATGGCAACGCCACCTGTAAGGTCTGACAGTGCGGACCAGTGGTGCAGTCAGGTTCCGTGACGCTGTCCGACGGTGCGGGCCCAGGACGGAACCGACTCGTTGGCGGCCGGGTCGATGCTTTTCATCAGGCGCTGCACCAGGACCGCATCGGGCAGCCGGGTGCTGCTCACCTGGAGAAAAGGTCGGGGCGTGGTCGGGATGCCTTGCTGGGCGTTATAGATCAATGCATGACGAACCTGCGGGTAATCGAGGAAGAACCCGGGCAGGTCCAGCGCATCGTTCGCAAGGTTGGCATTGATGAGGATCAGGTCGAACGGCTCGCAGCCGTAATCCACCAACGTGAGGAACTCATGCTCATCGCTCACGGGAGCGATGCGGAAATAGCCTTGATGATTAAACAGGCGTTCAAGTTGCATCCGATGATAATGCTCAGGATCGGCAATCATGATGCGTAGTGCTTTATTTGGCATGGCTGGCATTCCAATGGCAACGCGGCAGGGACGAACCGGCTCGGGAACGTTAAGTCGCGTCAGGCTAGAGGAAGGTCGTCAGAGGCGCTGTAGGACAATTCTCAAAAACCGAGGGAAAAAGCGCCAGTCGATCTACGGTTTTACGCATTGCGTCAGCGCTGACGGCTGGAAGCATCTCCAGGCCCCTTGTTTCCTCCGGCGTAAAGAGGCTTGCTTGCCAAGCGAACCTCCAACCGTTCAGTCAAATGGAGCATTGCCCGGCGCAACTCATCCACCGCGTCGGCGAGCGCTGTCACTTCACCCGCATGGCAGGCTATTTCCAAGACCTCGCAAGCGGCGATCAGCCGTCGAGCCTGGATGATCCTCGCACCGCCCTTGATCCGATGCGCGAGGTCGGCCAACCCGGACACGTCGTGGCGCGAAAACAATGACCGCAACCGCGCCTTGTCCTGGGCATTGCTGGCGACCAGCTCCACCAACAGTCTCTCGATCGAAGCCCAGTCGCCGCCAGTCAACTGCTCAAGGCTAGTCAAATCGAAGTCCTCGGCATCGGCGCCGTTGGCCGCGACCAATGCCAGGCGCTCATCCAATTGCTTGAGGCTAAGGGGTTTGAACAGGCAATCGTCCATTCCCGCCGCAAGGCAACGGTCCTTTTCCTCGGGCTGGGCATTGGCCGTAAACCCGATGATCGTGGTCGCCGGCAAGCCGCGGACGCGCTCGTCGTCGCGAATGGCGCGGGCCAACTCATAACCGCTCATCAGCGGCATGTTGCAGTCGGTGATGACCGCATCGAAATGCCCGGCGCGCCACGCACTCAAACCCTCGGCACCATCTTCAGCTTCCAGCACCCGGTGGCCCAGGTGGCTCATTTGCCGGACCAGCAACAGGCGGTTGGCCGGATAATCATCGACTACCAGGATGTTCAACGCCCGTGCCGGCACCATCGGCTGGACCTCGCCGACCGGCACTTCACTGCCGCCTTCAAGCAACGGCAACGCCAGCCGAATCTCCACCTGGGTGCCCTCCCCCGGCGCACTGTCGAGCTGCAACGTGCCGCCCATCATTTCGCACAAGGTGCGGCTGATGACCAACCCCAACCCGGAACCGCCGCGAGCCGCCTGGGTGCTGTCGCCCACCTGGGAAAAGGGACTGAACAGGCGTTGCTGGTCATGTACCGCAATTCCCCGGCCGGTGTCTTCGATCCGCAGGCGGATGGCCAGGCGCTTCCCCCCCTCTCCCGGTTCGGCTCGCAGAACCAGAAGCACCTGACCGTGCTCGGTAAATTTGATGGCGTTGCTCAACAGGTTCGAAAGCACTTGCTTGAAGCGCAGCGGGTCAATGGACACGTCCTGATTGCTCGCCGCATCAACATCCAGTTGCAGGCGCAACTGTTTTTGCCGGGCCAAGCCCTCGAACATCCTCGCCACGGCCTCGACCAGGGCCCGCAAATTGGCGCGCTCGGGTGTCAGCGACAGGCGTCCCGACTCGATGCGGGCAATGTCGAGGATGTCGCCGATCAGGTCCAGCAGGCCGTGGGCGGCACTGGAAGCCGCTTCGAGGCCGGAGCGGTCCACGACGCCTTGCTCTGCGTTTTTCTGCGCCATTTCCAGCAAGCCGATCACGGCGTTCATCGGCGTACGGATTTCGTGGCTCATGGTCGCCAGGAACGTGGTCTTGGCACGATTGGCACCATCGGCGCTGGCCTTGGCCTGGCGCAATTGCTCAAGCAACCGTCGCAAGTAGACAACCCAGCCCAATGCCAGCAGCAACAGCAGCGCGGCGATGGCGAACCCTTGGACAATGGCGGTGCGGTGGCGCAGCCAGTAACTGTCGTCGATCACCACTTCACTGCGCCAACGGTTGGTCAGCTCGTCCATTTCCTCGGGGGAAATGCTCAGCAGCGCCTTGTCCAGAATCGAATGGAGCTGCGCTGCATCCCGGCTCGTCGCAAAAGCGACGCGCACGGGCTCCGTGCCGACGGTACTGGTGACTTGCAGTTTCTCGCGGTACTGGCGAGAGATCAGGTAGCGGGCGCTGATCAGCGAATTGATCGCGCCGTCCGCCGTGCCCGCGGCGACCATGGCCATGGCGTCGGCCATGTTTTGCGCCGGCACCAGTTGTACCGAGGGAAACTGCTCCAGCAGGTATCCGCGCAACACGCTTGCGCGCACCAGCGCCAACCGCTTGCCGGCCATCCGGTCCATGGTCAGCGCGTCCTTCGCCTTCACCGGCACCACCAACACGAATGGATTCGTCAGGTAGGGGCGCGTAAAGCGCAACTCGTCTTCAAGCTCGGCGCTGGGAATCGCGGTTGCCAGGACGTCGGCCTCGCCGCTGGCGATCCGGTTGATCAGATCATCCACCGAGTCGCCACGCTGGATGTCGAATTTCAGCCCGGTGCGCAAGCTGATCCGGGCCAGCACATCGGCCCCGATGCCTCGCAGATGGCCTTGCTCATCGAAGAACGTCAACGGCAGGAAATTTTCGCTGACGGCCACCTTGATCCGCGGATGCGCATCGAGCCAGCGCTGTTCATTGACGCTGAAATGCAGCGCTTGCTGGCCCGGCACGCTCGCACCGCCGGCACTCCAACGCCGCAGGATGCCCATGCGCTCGCCGATCGGAATGGCCTGCAGCGCGGCATTGACGATGCGCAACAGACGTCGGTTGTCGCGACTCACCGCGAAGGCGAACGGCTGCACTTCCATGCGGGAAAAATCCACCAGTTGGATGTTGTTCAGATAATTCTTGCTGATCAGGTAATGGGCACTGATGGAATCTCCCAGATAGACGTCGGCCTGGCCGAACGCCACGGCGCCAATGGCGCTCAGCGTCGAGGGAAACAATTGAAGAGTGGCGTCGGGATAGAACGCCTCGACCTGGTCCGGTGGCAGGTAGTGATAGAGCATCGCCACCCGCTGGCCTCCCAGTCCTGCGGGCAGGTCTTCGCTGTCGTCGACACGGGCCACCAGCATGGGCACATCATCGGCATAGGCCTGGGACATCGCCAGCGCGGGATCGCTGGCTTCGAAGCCGTTGGCGGTGCCGAGCATATCGATTGCACCACTGCGCAGGGCCTGGAGCGATGCGTCCCGCGAGGCGTACCGCCGCACCTGGATCTCGACGTGCAGCAACTGACCGAGCAACTGGGCGTAGTCGGCCGTCAGGCCTTCGTAATCGTTGCCATTGCCGGTGATGCTGAATGGCGGGTAATCCGGTGCCGAAGCGCCCAGCAACAACGCGTCTTTGCGTCGCAGCCAAGCCCAGTCAGCCTCGTCCAGGGCCACCGAATAATCGCTCACAGTGGAACGCCCGAGCACTTGCAGCGACTCGGGTGTCGCGCCCACCTGTGGCGTCACACATGATAAGCCCAGCCCTATCGCGGCCAGGCCTGCGCGCAGGAACAGCATCATTCGATCAGGTTTCGCTTGGCGAAATCGGCCCGGAACGCTACATCAGCGACCGGCTGATCGGTTCGGACTGCCAATGCGAGGGAACAGCGAACCGTCCACGTTCCTCCCGGGACAACCAAGAGGCACGTGAGATCAGTGTAGGAAATTTCTGAATAATTTCCTGGGGATGTGCATGTGTCGGCGAGTGTTACGCCGTGGCCAGCTTCAGGTCACGCACCGAATGCTCCTGGCCACGATGCTTTGCATGCTCATAGAGCGAGCCGGCAATCTCATCGGCGCGCACCGGCAGGATCGACAACAACGTGTCGCTCAGGCCGTGGCTGGCCTGGCAGAAGCCCTGCATGTAGATCGCGGCTTTGCAGCGCTCATCGGTGATCAGCTTGTAGTTGCGGTCCACCTCGAAGTCCCCCAGATATTGCGCCAGCGGCTCCAGCAAGGTGCGGTGCATCTGGCGTTCGTACCCAGTGGCGAGCACCACCGCGTCGTAACGACGTACCGTCAGCTCGCCAGTGGCGTTGTTGCGCACCGCCAGCTCCACGCCATCCTGCGTCGCGGTGGCTTTCTCCACCGTGGTCAGCGTGTGGAACGCATGGCGAGCGATGCCAGAGACTTTCTGGCGGTAGAAAATTCCGTAGATGCGCTCGATCAGGTCGATGTCCACCACCGAATAGTTGGTGTTGTGGTACTCGTTGACCAGCCGCTCGCGCTCGCTGTGGGGTTGTTGGAAGACAAGGTCGGTGAACTCCGGCGAGAACACTTCGTTGACGAATGGGCTGTCATCCGCGGGCTTGAGGGCCGAGCCGCGCAGGATCATGTCGACCTGCGCCGATGGGAAGCTGTCGTTGAGATCGATGAAGGCTTCCGCCGCGCTCTGCCCGCCGCCGATGATGGCGATTTCCATCGGCTGGCCGCTCACGCACGGTTGGCTGGCCATTCGCTCAAGGTACTTCGAGTGATGGAACACCCGGGCGTCATCCTTGAACGTCTTGAACGCCTCGGGAATGCGCGGCGTGCCACCGGCACTGACCACCACCGAGCGGCTGATGCGCACGCACTCTTCCCCATCGCTGTCGCGGGAAATAACCCGCAGGGCTTCGACCTGCTGGTGATTCAGCACCGGTTCGATGCGCAGCACTTCCTCGCCGTAACGGCTGTGCGCGGCGAATTGCGCCGCCACCCAGCGCAGGTAGTCGTTGTACTCCATGCGGCACGGATAGAAAGTCCCGAGGTTGATGAAATCCACCAGGCGGCCATGGTGCTTGAGGTAATTGACGAACGAGTAAGGGCTGGTGGGGTTGCGCAGGGTCACCAGGTCCTTGAGGAAGGAAATCTGTAGCTCGCTCTGGGTCACCAGCGTGTTGCCGTGCCAGCGATAGTCAGCCTGTTTATCGAGGAACAGCACGTCCAGTTCGCCCTGCACCGGGCCACGCTCTTGCAGCGCGATGGCCAGCGCCAGGTTCGAGGGGCCGAAGCCGATGCCGATCAAGTCGTGAACGTGGGGCGCTGCAATTGCCTGAGTCATGTCCAGTGTCCTCTGGAAAAGCCCCTCAACAGGGCACGAAAGCCGGTGATCTGTTCGGCGCGCATCGGGCCGCCAGATCGTCTGTTCAGAGGAACGAGGAGGATGTCAGGAAATTTACCGCCGAGGGTTCACGCCGGCCGGATCAGGTCGTGTCCCACTGCCGTACACGAACGCGACAGTGTTTCATGGCGTTGACGATGTGTTTTTCCACCAAGGCCCGGGAAATGCCCAGGCGCTCGGCGATCTGCGGGTGGGACAGGCCTTCGAGCTTGCGCAGCAGGAAGCTCTCACGGCACAGCGGCGACAGTTCGGCCAGGGCGCGTTGCAGCATGTCCAGGCGTTGGCCATGGTCGAGGCTGGCATGGGGCGATGGGGTGAAGAAGCGTTCTTCAGCGTCGAGCACATCGAGGGACTCGGTTTGACGCAACGTGTTGCGCCGATGCCCGTCGATCACCAGGTTCAGTGCGGTGCGATACAAGAACGCCCGCGGCTGTTCGATGGGCGTATCGCTGGCGCGCTCCAGCACCCGCACGTAAGCGTCATGCACCACATCTTCGGCCGCCTGGCGGTTGCCTAGCCTGGCGTTGAGGAAACACACCAGCTCGCGATAGTAGTTTTCCAACATGACTCCCCTGCGCAGTGGCTGCGACAGCTATCCCTGTGCCACCCGGCATGCCTGAAACGGGCATGGCAGGATAGTGGCAGATTCAATCGCGTAATTTATAGTAATTCTCATATAGATTTAAAGCTTTGGTTTGCATCAGGCCTCAATCGTTCAGTTGATGGGGCAGCAGAACCCGCTTTCGTGGCGAGGGAGCTTGCTCCCGCTGGCCTGCGCAGCAGGCCCAAGGCAGGCGACACATGCTCGAGATCGGGAGCCCAGGTCTTGGGGCCGCTTCGCGGCCCAGCGGGAGCAAGCTCCCTCGCCACGGGATCGGTGTCGTTTCAAGTGCTACGCAGTGTTTCCCTCATTAAATTCCCGCCCGCAACACTCGTTTACCAGAACAGCCTCCCGTCCCGACCTTCCGTGTGACGGGTCCGACACCACTGGCCGGAACCCTGCATGAAACGTCCTCGCCTTACCCGACCCGCCTGGCTCCTGACCTTCGCCCTGCTACCGGCCATGGCCTTCGCTGCGTGGCAAGCGGTTTCCCCGGACCACCGGCCCGTCGACACCGCCTCCGTCACCCGTGGCGATATCGAAAACAGCGTCACCGCCCTTGGCACCTTGCAGCCGCGTCGCTATGTCGACGTCGGCGCCCAGGCGTCCGGGCAGATCCAGAAGATTCATGTCGAGGCCGGCGACGAGGTCACCGAGGGCCAACTGCTGGTGGAAATCGACCCGTCCACGCAAAAAGCCAGGCTCGACGCCGGGCGATTTTCCATCGAGAACCTCAAGGCCCAACTCCAGGAGCAACGGGCCCAGCACGACCTGGCACAACAGAAATTTCGTCGCCAGCAGCAGCTCAAGGCTGGCGGCGCGACCCGCGAAGAAGACGTGCAGACCGCCCGGGCCGAGGTCCGCGCAACCCAAGCGCGCATTGACATGTTCCAGGCGCAGATCCGCCAGGCCCAGGCCAACCTGCGCAGCGACGAGGCCGAGCTGGGCTATACCCGCATCTACGCGCCGATGAACGGCACCGTGGTCGCCATCGGCGCCCGGGAAGGCCAGACGCTGAACGCACAGCAGCAGACGCCGTTGATCCTGCGCATCGCCCGGTTGTCGCCGATGACGGTGTGGGCCGAAGTCTCGGAAGCCGACATCGGCCACGTCAAGCCGGGCATGAGCGCCTACTTCACCACCCTCGCCGGCGGCAGTCGACGCTGGAGCAGCACCGTACGGCAAATCCTGCCGGTGCCGCCGCGTCCGCTGGAAGCCAGCCAGGGCGGCAGCCCTTCCGGTGGCCGCAGCGGTAGCGAGCGGGTGGTGCTCTACACCGTGTTGCTCGACGTGGACAACGCTGATCGCTCGTTGATGACCGACATGACCGCCCAGGTGTTTTTTGTTGCCGCCCAAGCCAAGGACGTACTGACCGTGCCTATCGCCGCGTTGCACGATGCCGGTCAAGTGCGGGTGCTGGCCGACAACGGCGATGTACAGATGCGCACCGTTCGTACTGGCATCAGCGATCGCCTGCGCACGCAAATCCTCGACGGATTGAGCGAAGGCGACCGCGTGCTGGTCGGTCCGGTCAGCGGCAGCGGAGGCTGAATGGACACGCCCCTGATCGAACTGCGGGATATTCGCAAGGCTTACGGCGGCGGAGACAGTCCCCGGGTGGATGTGCTGCGGGGTATCGACCTGGCGATTCATGCCGGGGAATTCCTGGCGATTGTCGGGGCGTCCGGCTCCGGCAAATCCACCTTGATGAACATCCTAGGTTGCCTCGACCGCCCTACCAGCGGCGAGTACCGCTTTGCCGGCGAAGACGTCGCCAGGCTGGGCAGCGATGAACTGGCCTGGCTGCGCCGCGAGGCGTTCGGCTTCGTGTTCCAAGGCTATCACCTGATCCCATCCGGCACGGCCCAGGAAAACGTCGAGATGCCGGCCATTTATGCCGGCACCTCGGCCGCCGAGCGCCACGCCCGGGCCAGCGCCCTGCTCGAGCGCCTCGGTCTGGCGAGCCGCACCGGCAACCGACCCCATCAACTCTCCGGCGGGCAGCAGCAGCGGGTATCGATTGCCCGGGCCTTGATGAACGGCGGCCACATTATCCTCGCCGACGAGCCCACCGGCGCCCTCGACAGCCAGAGCGGTATCGAAGTCATGGCCTTGCTCGACGAACTGGCGAGCCAGGGCCACGTGGTGATCCTGATCACTCACGACCGCGAAGTCGCGGCCCGGGCCAAGCGCATCATCGAGATCCGCGACGGGTCGATCATCAGCGACAGCGCCACCGCCACACCGCAGGCCAATGCCAAGGCGCTGCAGGCCGTGGACCTGCGCCAGCGCCTGAGTGCCGGCAGCGAACACAACGGCGCCTGGAAAGGCGAATTGGTGGACGCGGTACAGGCGGCCTGGCGGGTGATGTGGATCAACCGCTTCCGCACGGCCCTGACCCTGCTCGGCATCGTCATCGGCGTGGCCTCGGTGGTGGTGCTGCTGGCCGTCGGCGAAGGCAGCAAGCGCCAAGTCATGGCCCAGATGGGCGCCTTCGGCTCGAACATCATTTACCTCAACGGCACGGCCCCCAACCCGCGGGCGACCAAGGGCATCATCAGTGAACAGGACATCGCCGCCCTCGCCGCACTGCCCGAAGTGCAACGCATCATGCCGGTCAACGGCAAGAACGCCAGCGTGCGTTTCGGCAACCTCGACCACACCAGCTATGTGGGCGGCAACGATACGAATTTCCCGACCATCTTCAATTGGCCGGTGGCCCAGGGTTCCTACTTCAGCGAAGCCGACGAACGAGGCGCGGCGGCCGTGGCGGTGATCGGCCACAAGGTCCGGCAGAAGCTCCTCAAGGACGTCGCCGATCCGATCGGCCGCTACATCCTGATCGAAAACGTACCGTTCCAAGTCGTCGGCGTGCTGGCGGAAAAAGGCGCCAGCTCCGGCGATTCGGACGCCGACAATCGCATCGCCGTGCCCTACTCCGCCGCCAGCGTGCGGCTGTTCGGCACGCGCCATCCCGAATACGTGGTGATCGCCGCTCGTGACGCGGGCAAGGTGAAAGAGGCCGAGCAGGCCGTATCCCACACCCTGCTGCGGCTGCACAACGGCAAGCAGGATTTCGAGCTGACCAACAACGCCGCGATGATCCAGGCCGAGGCGCGCACCCAGGGCACGCTGTCGCTGATGCTCGGGGCCATTGCAGCAATTTCGCTACTGGTGGGCGGTATCGGCGTGATGAACATCATGCTCATGACCGTGCGCGAGCGGACCCGGGAGATCGGCATTCGCATGGCCACCGGTGCCCGCCAGCGCGACATCCTGCGCCAGTTCCTCACCGAAGCGGTGATGCTCTCGGTGGTCGGCGGATTAGCCGGTATTGGCCTGGCCCTGCTGGTGGGCGGTGCGTTGCTGCTGGGCAAGATCGCCGTGGCCTTCGAATGGCTGGCCGTGTTCGGCGCCTTCGGTTGCGCACTGGTCACCGGCGTCGTCTTCGGTTTCATGCCCGCCCGCAAGGCCGCCCGCCTCGACCCGGTTGCGGCCCTCACCAGTGAATGAATCCCACCCTATGAAAGCGCACCTGACCCTCTTGGCCGCCAGCCTGTTGCTGGCGGCGTGCGGCACGCCTTTGTCGACGCCTGACAGCGGCATCCAGCCGCCTGACGCTTGGCAGAGCCTCGACACTCCCAGCGCCCGAGCGGATAACCAACAATGGTGGACACAGTTCGGCAGCCCGCAACTTGATCGCTTGATCGAACAGGCACGCCTGGGCAGTTTCGACCTCGCGGCCGCCATGGCCCGGGTTCGCCAGGCCCAGGCCAGCGCGGTGATCGCCGGCGCGCCGTTGCTGCCGGAGATCACCGCCGGGCTCAATGGCAATCGCCAGGAACTGCTGCGCGGCCAGGGCTACAGCCAGTTGGACGTCGATCGGAACAACCGCACCATCGATTACTACGACGCCCACCTCAGCGCCAGTTATGAACTGGATTTCTGGGGCGGAAAACGGGCGGCCCGGGACAGTGCGCTGAACACTTTATCGGCCACCCAGTTTGATCGGACGACGGTGGAACTGACCCTGCTCAGCGCCGTCGCCAACAGCTACAGCCAAGCCTTGTCGCTGCGCGAGCAACAGCGCATCGCCGAATTGAACCTCGCCAACGCCCGCAATGTGCTTGATTTGGTGCAAACCCGCTACGACGCCGGCAGCGCCACGGCACTGGAACTGTCTCAACAAAAGAGCCTGGTGGCGGCCCAGGAACGCAGCCTGCCGCAAGTGCAGCAACAGGCCCGCGAGGCATTGATCACCCTCGCGGCACTCTTGGGCGAACCGGTGCAATCGCTCAAGCTCGACAATGAACCCTTCGACGCATTGCGCTGGCCCGCCATCGACGCCGGGGTGCCCAGCGATCTGTTACTCCGCCGTCCCGACATCGCCGCCGCCGAAGCACGCCTTGCTGCCGCCCAGGCCGACATCACCGTGGCCCGCGCGGCCATGCTGCCCTCTGCCACCCTCGGCCTGAGCCTGGCCACCGGCGCCGACATTGCCGACCAGTTGCTGCGCAACAACGTCTACAATCTCGGCGCCGGGCTGGCCGCGCCGATCTTCAACAACGGTCGCCTGAAGGCTGAGCGAGACAGGGCCACCGCCCGCCAGGAGGAACTGCTTGAAGCCTACCGCGCCGCCATCATCAACGGCTTCGCCGACGTCGAAAAAGCCCTGAACAGCATCCGCGGCCTGGACCAGCAGCGGCAATGGCAACGCGAAGAACTGGACCAGGCCCAGACCGCCTTCGACATCGCCCAGCGCCGCTACCAGGCCGGCGCCGAAGACCTGCTCACCGTGCTCGAAACCCAACGCACGCTGTACGCCGCCCAGGACATGAACGTGCAATTGCGACTGTCACGGGTGCAGGCGAGCGTGGCGTTGTACAAGGCGTTGGGTGGGGGTTGGCGAACGACGCAAATCTGAAGAGGAGCACCATCGTGGCGAGGGAGCTTGCTCCCGCTGGGCCGGTCCGACGCCTCGGGCACAGCAGCCCCAATGGCAAGCACCTCGGTGTGTCAGTTGTTTTGGGGTGACTGGTTTTTGGGGCCGCTGCGCAGCCCAGCGGGAGCAAGCTCCCTCGCCACGGGTTATTTGCCGGGCACAAATTGTGTTTGGCTTTGGTTCTGTTTATCCGACCATGTAGGACTCGCGGGTAAGGCTACGTTGCCTTGCGTCATTGCCTACAACTACGCCAGAATCCGCCGGCTTGTGCGCTTGGCACCCCATCGATAACTTGTTCCCCGTCACTGCCCATCAGTGATCGGGTCTGCAAGCCCGACGAAATACCAGGCGCATAGCCCAAGCCAATCGACAGATCCGTGTCGCTAAATGGCGGCTGTGTGCGGGAGACCTTCGGGTCTGCCGGGTTCCTGGTTTCCCGGTCTTGCAGACCCGCGCATAGCTGCCACCCATCATCTGCAAGTGATGTCTGGCAGCGCCTTGTAAATAACCAGGAGCTGCACCATGTTCAAAATTACCCCCAATCCGCCGGAAGACGACGCCAAAAAACTCAACGAAGCCGCCGACCGCGCCCTCGCCTTTTACCTCGATCCAAAACCTGAAAAACCAAAGCTACCGCCGGGCCAGTTGTTCACCGTGGCAGAAGGCGCGGACATGGAGTGCCTGTTGGCCAACCTCAGCGAAACCCTCGCCTCGGTCAACGCCATGGCCAACGAACTGGCATTTGAGGGGGCGCCACGGAGTTTTGCCCTGGGGATCCAGCAGATGATCGAGCTGAGTGAGCTATTGGCAAACCGCGCCTTGGACATCGCCGCGCCGCGCTGACACCTCACAACAAATCTCAAGCCAAGTGACTTTGTGGCGAGGGGATTTATCCCCTCGCCACAAATAGGCCCCTCGCCACAATGACATTCATCCTTCTAGAAAGGGCTAAACCACCTTGGCCTTGAGATTCCGCGCATACCACGGCCGTTGCGGCACGCGGCGGAACAGTTGCGCCAGCTTGTCGTCATCGCTGCCGAACGTAATACGCAACGCAAGCTTCATGGTTTCCGGGTCCATCTCCACCGAACGTCCGGCCTGCAGGCCCGCCGTGGTACTGCAGCCATGGGTGTCCGGGCCCAGCCACGGGTCGGCGATTTCGACCCAGCGGCCCGGGGCGAACCAGGGCACGCCGTTGACGTCGAGCCGGCTCACTTCGCCCGGATGGAAGCGTTCATGGGCCCGGAACCAGTCTTCGATGCGGTCATCGATCCAGCCGTGGAATGCCCAGAACACCGGGTTCACGTGGGAAGAAAACGGATCGCCGAGAAAATCGTTTTCCGGCTCGAACCAGCGCGCGGCGAAGTCGGCCTGATCACGGGCGAACGGCACCGGATGGCCGTTGGACGGATCGCGCGGCACCGAGGCCCAGCGCATGTGCAACCAATCATGCAGGCCCAGTTCCACTTCCGAACCAAACTGGCCCAAGGTCAGTTTCGACAGATAACGCGGATCGCGATAACGGGATTCCCAGACCTGGAAATTGCTGTGATAGGTCTCGGCGGTCTTGATGTCGCTGACCCACTGGGCGTATTGCTCGTCGCCACGAGCCAGCCAGGTCGGTGGCAGCGCCGTCCCGTCGACGTTATCGAAATACCGGGCAAAGCCCGGGCGATCACGCTCCAGCTCCGGTTGCGGCAACGGGAAGCGTGGCCATGACGGCAGCGGTTGGAAGGAACGTGCGGTGCCGAGCATATGTCGGTGCATGAAAAAGAAATCCACCCCCGAGCCGTTGCGATCCTTGCGCGGCCCACGGGCATCACGCTCGTTGTCTCGCGGCCCGGGTTGCCAGCCGATGCCACGCAGGGCGTCGCGCTTGTCTTCGTCGAGGGTGTGCCACTTGTCCCGCGAGGCATGCCAGAGTTGATGGAACAGCCGGTGCTCGGGCGACACCAGCCAGGCCAGCAGCTTCGGGCCCAAAGGGGTACGTTCCCGGGCCTCCGGAAAGCGCTGTTTGACGGCGACGAACTGATTGTCGAGTTCCGGCAATGCCAACGGACGATCCAACCGCAACACCCGACCGCTGAGGGTGGCCGTGCCAGCGTTGCCGAAACCGGCCCAGACTTCGTCGAGGGTCATGATGAACTCGTAGTCCGGCATGCCATGCCCGGCGCCGATCAAGCGCCAGCTCAATTGCTTAGGGTCGCTGCCAGCCAGGTCGCCCAGCACCCGATAACGCGGCTCATCCCCAGCGCGCAGGCGTTCGGCGGTGTCGACGCAACCCACCAGGCCACGGCCTTTGTGGGCGATGTCGAGAAACACCTCCAGGCTTTCGTCCGGCAAGCCGTCGAGGCCGGCATCGCGCCCGCTGAAGCGGATCGTCCAGATGCCCCGCATCGTGTTTGCCCGACGCTGTCCGGCAACGTCCGCCACATCGAAGGACGCCTCGCCGGGTGTGATGGTCGGGTCCGGCCGGGTCAGTTCGCGATGCCCGTAATACACCGCAGGCACGGCGGCACCGGTCAGCGCCAGGCCTGCCATGAACCATCGTCGAGAAATCGTCATTGCCTTACCTGTGTTCGCCCTGGGGTGGGCTTTATCCAAGCTAGAACGATGGGCGTCCTGACAAATTTATAGAGGCTGTGAGGGCCTCATCGCGAGCAAGCTCGCTCCCACAGGTGAGCGCATTCCAAAATGTGGGAGCGAGCTTGCTCGCGATGGCGGTCTCGAGAACACCTAAATTTCCCGCCCGATCACTCGTTCCCCCCAGATAGCAAAGGCCCCCGCGCCTGTCCTTCCAAGGCGAACCAGACTGAGATCGGCAATGACAACACCACGTTCTAGAAAGGCTCTTTTCACCGGCGTGCCCCTGGCCCTGGCGCTGGTCGTCGGTGGTGGGCTCGCGGCCTGGGATCATTGGTGGCGGGACAACCCCGGCTACCCGGTCAAGGTCATGAAGCAAGCCCGGGAATTGCACGAACGGCTGTTGTCGTTCGACAGCCACATCACCGTGCCGCTGGATTTTGGCACCGCCGGCAACGAAGCCGATAAGGACGGCAAGGGCCAGTTCGACCTGGTGAAAGCCAATCGCGGCCACCTCTCCGGCGCCGCGCTGACGATCTTCGGCTGGCCCGAACTGTGGAACGGGCCCAATGCGCCACACAAGCCCACCGCAGGCTTCGTCGAGGAAGCGCGCAACCAGCAGGAGGTGCGCTACAAGATCATCACCGGCCTGGTCCGGGACTTTCCCAACCAGGTCGCCATCGCCTACACCCCGGACGACTTCCGCCGCCTGCACGGCGAAGGCAAGTTCGCGATTTTCATCAGCATGCTCAACGCCTATCCCCTCGGTCATGACCTGAGCCTGCTGGACCTGTGGACGGCGCGGGGCATGCGCATGTTCGGCTTCAGCTATATCGGCAACAACGACTGGGCCGACTCTTCGCGCCCGCTGCCGTTCTTCAACGACTCGCCTGACGCCCTCGGCGGCCTGTCGGACATCGGCAAGCAAGCGGTGACACGCCTGAACGACCTGGGCGTGATCATCGATGTGTCGCAGATGTCGACCCAGGCCCTGGAGCAAGTCGCGCAACTGAGCCGCACGCCCTTGGTGGCCTCCCATTCCGCGCCACGGGCGATGGTGGATATCCCACGCAACCTCAGCGACAAGGAAATGCAGCTGATCAAGGCCAGCGGCGGCGTGGTGCAGATCGTTGGGTTCTCCCAATACTTGCGCCCGCTGACGCAAAAGACCCAGGACAAGCTCAACGCCCTGCGCGAGCGTTTCGACCTGCCGCCGCTGCCCAACCTGGCAATGGCGCTGATGCCGGGCGACCCGATCATCGCCGCGTGGCCGGAACAGAAATTCGGCGAATACGCCGGCCAGCTCTACGGCATTCTCGAAGAGGAACCCAAGGCCAGCCTCAAGGATTTGGGCGATGCCATCGACTATGCCGTGCGCAAGATCGGCATCGACCACGTCGGTATCAGTTCGGACTTCAACGAAGGCGGTGGCGTCAAAGGCTGGGAGAACGTCGGCGACATCCGCAACGTCAGCGCCGAGCTGCTGACCCGCGGCTACTCCGAGGCCGACATCGCCAAGCTGTGGGGTGGCAACTTCCTGCGGGTCTGGGATCAGGTGCAGAAAGCCGCAAGCCCGGCCATCGTCTCGACGCAGAAGGCCGCCCAGCCATGAACGAACGCCGGATCTTTCTCAAGCAAGCCGGGGTCCTTGCCGCCGGTCTGTCATTGCCCGCCAGCCTGCCCGCCACGGCCAGCGCCGATCCAATGCCACCGCTGCCCAAGGACAAATGGGCGCAGCTGCGCTCGCTGTTCAACCAGGACCCGGACTATTTGCACTTCTCCAACTTCCTGGTCACCACCCACCCGCGCCCGGTGCGCGAGGCCATCGAGCGGCACCGCGCCGCCCTGGATAAAAACCCCGGGCTGCTGATGGACTGGGACCTGGGCGTCACCGAAGAGCGCGAAGAAAACGTGCGGACCTGGGCCGGCCGCTACCTGCAAGCGAGCCCGAAGCAGATCGCCCTCACCGGCAGCACCACTGAAGGACTGGCGATGATTTATGGCGGCGTCCATGTGCGACCCGACCAGGAAATCCTCACCACCGCCCACGAACATTACGCGACCCACACCATCCTCGACCTGCGCAAGCAACGGGACGGAACACGGGTACGCAAGATCAAGCTGTTCGAGAACGCCCACGACGCCACCGAGGCTCAGATACTCACGGCCATCGACCGCAATATCCGCCCGGAAACCCGCGTATTGGGCATGACCTGGGTGCATTCGGGCAGCGGCGTGAAGCTGCCCATCGGCAAGATCGGCGCCCTGGTGGACAAGCACAACCAGGGCCGCAGCGATGTACAGCGCATCGTTTATGTGGTGGATGGCGTGCACGGTTTCGGCGTCGAAGACATGAGTTTCCCGGCGATGAATTGCGACTTTTTCATCGCCGGCACCCACAAATGGATGTTCGGCCCACGGGGCACCGGCTTGGTGTGCAGCCGCAGCGAAGAGGTCAAATACGTCACGCCGATCATCCCGACCTTCTCCGAAGCCACGACGTTCTCCACCACCATGACCCCGGGCGGCTACCACGCCTTCGAGCATCGCTGGGCGGCAGACGAAGCGTTCAAGCTGCACCTGCAACTGGGCAAGGCCGAGGTCCAGGCGCGCATTCACGCGCTTAACACTTACCTGAAAAAACGCCTGCTCGCGCTACCGCAGATCGAGCTGGTGACGCCGCTGAGCCCCGAACTGTCGGCCGGCTTCACCTTCTTCCGGGTCAAGGATCGCAAGAGCGATGAGATCGCTGCCTACCTGATGCAAAAACGCGTGGTTGCCGATGCCGTGCATCGCGACGCCGGGCCGGTGGTCCGCACCGCGCCGGGGCTGCTCAACACCGAAGCCGAGATCGATCGCTTCCTGGCGCTGTTGGGCAAAACACTCTGATGACTGATCGAGAGCAATCGATGAACCGCTTTTTATTGAAGACACTCCCGGCATTGGCCCTCACCGCCCTGTTGCCCTCCAGCGCCCAGGCTTCGCAGCCGGGCCAGGTGTTCCGCGACTGCAAGGACTGTCCGGAAATGGTCGTGCTCCCCACCGGGACCTTCCAGATGGGCACGCCCGAAGATGAAGTCGGCCGCGAGCCTGACGAGGGCCCGATGCACCCGGTGACGTTTGCCAAGCCGTTGGCGATCAGTCGCTTCCAGGTGCTCAAGGGCGAATGGTTCGCCTATCTGCGCGACACCGGCTACGTGATGCCTGACGGCGACAAGCGCCCCGGCCGCGCATGCCAGGCCGGGGTTCCGGACTATCAGGGCAGCGACCCGCGCAAGCAGTACACCGACCGGCACCCGGCGGTATGCATGAATTTCGAAGAGGCCAACGCCTACGTGGCGTGGCTGTCGAAAAAGACCGGCAAGCCGTACCGATTGGTCAGCGAATCCCTGCGCGAATACGCCGCCCGCGGCAGCAGTACCGGCCCGTTCCCTTTCCCGTTCGACGAAGGCAAGGACTACAGCATCGCCCAGCACGCCAACACCTACGGCGCCGCCGATGGCTACAACTTCACCGCCCCGGCCGGCAGCTTCGCGCCCAACGCCTTTGGCGTGTACGACATGCACGGCAACGTCTACGAATGGACCGCCGATTGTTTCAACGAAAACTACACCGATGCGCCGAGCGACGGCAGCGCCGCGCTGACGGGCAACTGCAAGGTGCGACGCATCCGTGGCAACGACTGGGGTGAAGCGCCGGTGTTCTCCCGTTCAGGCAACCGCAATGCGGTGTTTTCCGATGCCCGCGGCGACTGGCTGGGGTTTCGGGTTGCTCGGGATATGTAGTTCAACCTGCCGGACACGCTTTTGTGGCGAGGGAGCTTGCTCCCTCGCCACAATAATGTGTGTCAGGAGGCCCTGGTTAAATCCCCTTCCCTTCCAATCGTTCCATAGGTGGGCGCGCCCCAACCGGCGCGCCGCTGTCCTCCAGCCCTTGCGGTGAACGCCCGCGACGGCCTTCGCCTTTTTTCATCTAGCAGGGAAACCTCCATGAGCCAACCAAAACACGGGGTGATCACCGAGCTGTTCATCTTGCTCAAACCCTTCCGGCTGATTGTCGCAGGCTCCATCCTCCTGGGCATGCTGGGTGGCCTGAGCATCACCGCCCTGCTGGCAACCATCAACGATGCCTTGAACGCCGATGCCGGGCCGACATCCCAGGTGCTGGCGACCTTCGCCGGGTTGTGCGTGGCGGCGCTGTTGACCTCGATCCTGTCGGACATCGGCACCAACCATGTCGGCCAGAACATCATCGCCAGCCTGCGCAAATCCCTCGGCCAGAAAGTCTTGCTGGCGCCCATCGAACAGATCGAGCGTTTCCGCACTCATCGGCTCATTCCGATCCTGACCCACGACGTCAACATGGTCAGCAATTTCGCGTTTTCCTTCGCACCACTGGCGATCGCCTTTACCGTCACCCTCGGTTGCCTGGGCTACCTGGCCTACCTGTCGCTGCCGATGTTTGCGCTGCTGCTGGTGGCGCTGGTGATCGGCACGGTTATCCAGTACGTGGCACGGGCCCGTGGCATTCGTGGCTTCGAAGCAGCTCGCGAAGCTGAAGACGCCCTGCAGAAGCACTACAGCGCAATTGCCGCCGGCGCCAAGGAGCTGCGCATCCACCGCCCGCGCCGCCAACGCATGTTCAGCCAGCGCATCGAAGCCACCGCCGAGCAGATCTGCGACACCAATATCCGCGCGGTCAATACCTTCGTGGTCGCCAAGACCTTCGGCTCGATGCTGTTTTTCGTGGTCATCGGCCTGGTCCTGACCTTGCAATCGCTATGGCTGGGCACCGACAAAGCGGTACTCAGCGGTTTCGTGCTGGTGCTGTTGTACATGAAGGGGCCGCTGGAGTACCTGGTGATGACCTTGCCGGTGATCAGCCGCGCCAACATCGCATTCAAACGCATTGCCGAACTGGCCGAGCAATTTTCCTCGCCGGAACCGCACCTGTTGCTCAACGACAAGAACGCCCTGAAGCCGACGATCCAACGGCTTGAATTGCGTGACGTGCACTACGCCTTCCCAGCGGTGGATGGCAGCCAGGCCTTCGCCCTCGGACCGGTCAACCTGTCCATAACCCGTGGCGACATCGTGTTCATCGTCGGTGAGAACGGCGGCGGCAAGACCACGCTGATCAAATTGCTGCTGGGCCTCTATGCGCCCCAGGGCGGCGAAATTTTTCTGGATGGCGAGCCGGTATCGGCGGCGGGACGTGACGACTATCGCCAGCTGTTCACCACGATCTTTGCCGACTACTACTTGTTCGATGAACTGGTGCAGGGCGACCAGCAGGTGCCCATGGACGCCAACCGCTACCTCGATCGCCTGGAGATCGCCCACAAGGTCAGCATTCGCGATGGTGCCTTCAGCACCACCGATCTCTCCACCGGCCAGCGCAAGCGCCTGGCCCTGCTCAATGCCTGGCTGGAAGAACGCCCGGTCCTGGTCTTCGACGAATGGGCCGCCGACCAGGACCCGGTGTTCCGGCGGGTGTTCTACACCGAGCTGCTGCCGGAGCTGAAGGCCCTGGGCAAAACCATCATCGTCATTTCCCACGACGACCGTTACTTCGACATCGCCGATCAACTGGTGCGGATGCAGGCCGGCCGGGTGGTCAGTGAAAAGGTCCCGGCAGCCTTCGCCTGAACCTGCCCGACGCCCATGCCGTTTACCGCGAGAACACCATGAACGAACTGCTAGATGATGATCTGCTGGCGCTGCTGCTCGATGAGGCCACCGACGGCCTGCACGCCCGGGCCAGCCGCCGCAGGCTGGATCGCGCGCCGCTGTCTTTCGCCCAGCAACGCCTGTGGCTGGAACAACAGCGAGATCCGACCCGCTCGGCCTACAACCTGCCCCGGGCCTTGCGCCTGACCGGCGAACTGAATGCCGATACCTTGGAAGACGCGCTGAACCGCGTGATCGACCGACACGACATCCTGCGCACCGCGTTCATCGAAATCGACGGTGCCGCCACGCAGGTGGTCGAGCGCAGCGCCCGCCTGATCCTGCATCGCGAAGACCTCGCAGGACTCGACCAGCCGGCACTCTCGCAGCGCATCGAGCAACACGCCCGACAACCGTTCGATCTCACCCAGGCGCCACTGATGCGGGCGACCTTGCTCCGATTGAGCCGTGCCGAACATGTGCTGCTGCTGAACATGCATCACATCGTTTCCGATGCCTGGTCCAATACCATCCTGATGCAGGACATGACCCAGGCGTATGGCCGGGCATTGCGGGGTGATCGGTCTGCGCTGTCACCGCTGCCGATGCAATACACCGACTACGCGACCCACCAGCGCGGCGACTATCTGCAAAGCGCCGCCTGCCGACGCAGCGGCGAATACTGGAGCGAGTACCTGGGCCGTGACTTGCCCACGCTGGAGTTGCCCCAGGATTTCCCGCGCAGTGCGACCCAGCAACACAGGGCCGGTCGCGTACACGTATCGCTGGCGCCGTCGTTGGCGCAAGCGCTGGACAGTTTTTGCCAACGCCAGGGGCTGACGCCGTTCGTGGTGGCGCTGGGCGCCTGGCAGCTGCTGCTGTCCCGCTACAGCCGCCAGGACGATTTCACCGTCGGCGTCCCCAACGCCAACCGCAACAACCAGGAAAGCCAGGACCTGGTGGGTTTTTTCGTCAGCAGCCAGGTGTATCGGGCGCGGATCGACTCGACTCGCAGCGGGTTGGACTTTCTTCGGGCGCTGCGCGGGCAATCCCTCGCCGCGCTGGAGCATGCCGATTACCCGCTGGAATTGATCCTCGATCAATTGGGCGCCAACCCGCTGTTCCAGGTCCTGTTCAACTGGCGCACCGGGTCACAGGCGGCGTCGCTGCCAAACCCGGATCTGTTGACGCTGGAATTCCTCGACACCGGTGAAGGCCAGGCCAAGTTCGATCTGTCGCTGGATGTCGACTATTCACAACAGCAAATACTCGCGACGTTCGAGTACAGCCGTGACCTGTACCGCACGACCACCATCGAGCGCTTGGCCGAACATTGGCAGAACCTGTTGCGAGGCCTGATCGAGACGCCCGACTGCGCTGTGGGCGAGCTGCAATTGTTGAGCGCCGATGAACGCCGGTTGACTCTGAACGACTGGAACCGCCAACCCACCCGGCTGCAAAGCGAAGAGTGCCTGCACCGGATGATCGAGGCCCATGCTGCCCACACAGGTGAGGCGATCGCACTGACGTTCGAAGGGCGGCACATGAGCTATGCCGAGCTCAACCGACACGCCAATCGACTGGCCCATCGCTTGATCGAGCAAGGCGTCGGTCCCGACGTGCTGGTGGGCCTCGCCGTCGAGCGCACGCCGCAGATGATCGTCGGCCTGCTGGCGATTCTCAAGGCCGGTGGCGCCTACGTGCCGCTGGACCCGGCCTACCCGGCCGACCGACTGGCCTACATGATCCAGGACAGCGGCGTCCAGCAGATCCTGATTCAGGCCCACCTGCGCGAGTCGCTGGCGTTGCCGGCCGGCATCGACTGCCTGCTGCTGGATCCGAGCGATGCCGATAACGCCTGGCCTGAGCACAATCCTGATGTGCCCATGGATCCGGACAACCTGGCGTACGTGATCTACACCTCCGGTTCGACCGGCAAACCCAAGGGCGCCCTGCTCGCGCACCACAACGTCAGTCGCCTGTTCCGGGCCACCGAGCACTGGTTCGATTTCGACCACCGGGACGTATGGTGCCTGTTCCACTCCTACGCCTTCGACTTTTCCGTGTGGGAGATCTTCGGTGCGCTGCTGCACGGTGGTCGGTTGGTCATCGTGCCCCATGCCGTGAGCCGTTCGCCCGAAGATTTCCATGTCCTGCTCTGCCGGGAGCATGTCACGGTGCTCAACCAGACGCCGTCGGCCTTCAAATCGTTGTTGCGCGTTGCCTGCGAGCCTGGGCAGCCCCTCGCCCACCGCCTGCGGCAGGTGATCTTCGGTGGCGAAGCGATCGATGTGCAGAGCCTGCGCCCTTGGTTCGAACGCTTCGGGGACCAGTCACCCCAGTTGATCAACATGTATGGCATCACCGAAACCACCGTTCATGTCACTTGGCGGCCGCTGTCGATGCAGGATTTGCACAGCCAGGCGGCCAGCCCCATCGGCGAGCCCATCGTCGACTTGTCCTGGTATTTGCTCGATGCGCACCTGAACCCGGTGCCCAAGGGTTGCATCGGCGAGCTGTATATAGGCCGAGCCGGACTGGCCCGTGGTTATCACCAGCGTGCCGACCTCACCGCCAGCCGTTTCATTCCCGACCCATTCGACCCGCTGCCGGGTGGACGCCTGTACCGCACCGGGGACCTGGCGCGCTACCTCAGCGACGGCAGCATCGAGTACATCGGACGCCTGGATCACCAGGTCAAGATCCGCGGCTTCCGCATTGAACTGGGCGAGATCCAGGCGCGCCTGCAAACGCTGCCGGGCGTGGGTGATGGTGTGGTTCTGACCCACGACGGCCCGGGCGGCCTGCAATTGATCGCCTATGTCATCCCGACACAACCGACCACGGCCGAGCTGCGCGAAAACCTGCTGACTGCGCTCAAGACGCAATTGCCGGACTACATGGTGCCCAGCCACCTGCTGTTCATCGACCGCCTCCCGCTCAATGCCAACGGCAAGCTCGACCGCAAGGCCTTGCCCGAACCCGACGCCACGCTCCGGCATTCGAACTACGTGGCGCCCCGCACGCAGTTGGAGGAAGCCTTGGCGCAACTCTGGCAGCAGTCCCTCAAGATTGAGCGCGTGGGTATCAGCGACAGCTTTTTTGAACTGGGCGGGCATTCGATCCTGGCGATCGAGCTGATCGCCAAGCTCAAGGCGAACCTGAACATCACCGTGCGCCTGCAGGAATTGCTGGCCAACCCGAGCATCGCCGAGCTGGCGCTGTTCATCTCGCAAAAACACCGCGAGCAGACACAATGCCTCGTCGCCCTGAACAACGCCCCCGCCAGCGCACCGCAGTTGTTCTGCCTGCACCCCAGCGGTGGCATCGTGTTTTGCTATCAACCGCTGGCGCGCAAACTGCAAAACCGCGCACGCACCGTCGGCGTCATGCACCGCGGCTTCAGCGAACCCCATGCAGGCCCCGAGGCCTGGCAAGAGATGATTGCCGACTACACCCAGGAAATCGTCAGAGCCCAACCGCAAGGTCCCTATTACTTGATGGGCTGGTCCTTGGGCGCGACGATCGCGTTCGACATCGCGTCGATGCTGGAAAACCAGGGGCACACGATTGGTTTTCTCGGGCTGGTGGACAGCACCATTCCGGAACATTTGTATCCCTCAGGATTGCCGCGTCATAGGCATTTGGCGGGCGCCGGAAAAGACGATGCCGCCTCCCAGGATCTGCTTGAAGCCATTGAATACTTTGACCTGCTGTTCCCGTCATTGACGGAGCGCACCGCGGCTTATCGACAGGACCATCCTGGCAGTTCGGTCAAGGCTTTCCATGAATGGGCGGCCGGCCAGATCGAACCTGAGCGAGGCGACTTGCTGTCGATCGTGCAGAGCGTCAAGGAAGAGGTCATGAATGCCCAGGCGTTCTCCGTGCATGATCGGTTGCTGGAAGCCTTTGAGGGGTTCAGCTTCAAGCCAGTTCGGGTACGGCCCAGTTGCTGGTGGACACAGACGGAGAAAACCGCCGAGGAACTGGCATTCTGCGAAGCCCTGCTGATGGAACACAGCCTGACGGGTAAGCTGCATTGCTCGGTGCATTCGCCGTTGCGCCATCGGGGCATGATCTTTGATGAGGGGTTGCTTGGGGAACTGGTCGAGGCTTTTCTGGCCAGTACGGTAGAAAAGCTCTCTTAAGTAAAAAAGAAACCGTGGCGAGGGAGCTTGCTCCCTCGCCACGGTTTTGTGTGTTAAGCCAGATTGATCCCATAAAAAAACCGATCCGCACAAGGCGGGTCGGTTTTTTTCTTTGCAGGAAATCAGAACTGCGGCGTGTACTTCACCGTGAACATCAGATTACGTGGATCGCCAAAGTTGTTGTTGCCATTGAGCTGGTTGTAGGCCGGCGTGATGTAGGTCTTGTCGAACAGGTTGTTGGCATTGACCGCCAAGCCGATCTCCGGCGTCAGCTGGTAGCCGACACGAGCATTCCATACGGTGTAGCCCGGTACGTCATAGTTGAGATCGTAGACCTGCGTATGGCTTTGGGTGGTGAAGCCCAGGCCGGCGCTGGCGCGGTTCCAGTCGCCGGTGAACTGGTAGTTGCCCCACACGCGCAGCATGTGTTTCGGCGTCCAGGTACTGTAGATGCTGCCTTCGTTGGTCGGATCTTCCAGATACTTTGTCGTGTTGTAGGTATAGCCCGCGAACAGCTGCAGGTTATCGATTACCTCACCGCTGATCTCGGCCTCGATACCCTGGCTACGTACTTTCCCGGAGGCAGTAGAGCAGTTCAACCCAACGCAGCTTGGGATGTTGACGGCACGGTTCTCATGGTCGTAGCGGAAGACAGCCAGGGACGTGTTGACCCGTCCATCCATCAACTCACCCTTGAGGCCAACCTCATAGTTCTTGCCTACGATGGGCTTGAGTACCGAACCGTCGGGATCGACGTTGGTCTGCGGCTGGAACACGTCGGTGTAGCTGGCGTAGACCGCCCATTCGCGACTCAGGTCATAGACGATGCCGGCATAGGGCGTGACCACGCCGGTTTCGGTTGAAAAGCTTGGCGTGTTACGTGTAATTCCGGCTGCGTTTTCATTTTTCGACTTGTAGCTGAAGTCGTACCAGCTGACCCGGGAACCTAGGATCAGCGTCAGGTCGTCCACCGGTTTGACGCGCCAGGTGCCGTACAGGCCTTTCTGGCGCACATCGTATTTGCTGAGGACGCCCAGGCCACCCGCGGCAATCAAACTGTCGTAGCTGATGTCCGGGCGGTCATTATCAATATCGAAGATCGAGTCGCTGGTGTTGTTGAAGGTACGGGCGTAGCGATCATCGGTCTCCAACTGAGAGAAATTACCGCCCAGCATGACTTCCTGCTCCATCGACAAGGCTTCGAACTTGCCGGTCAGGTTCATGTCGAGACCGGCCTTCGTGGACTGGAAGTCAGTCAGGAAGTCGGCATATTGCACGCCGCTGCCATCGGGCAAGAGACCGCCACCTCTTTGGACTCGCTGGTTTTTCGCCTGGTTATCCTCGGTCATGTACACGCCTCCCACCTTGAACGCCCAATCCTCGTTGAAGCGGTGCTCCAGATCGGCGTAGTAGGTGGTGACGTCGATTTCAGATCGGTTCCAGCGCGCGCCGGTGTAGGTGGAGCGCGACACGTCCGGCATCGAGCCATCGGCGTAGCGCGGCAAACCACGGATGTTGCCGCGCGATTCGCCATTGGATTGGCTGACCGCAAAGCCCAGGGTGGTGTCTTCGCTCAGGTCGATGTCCAACGCGCCGTACAGCGAGTGGGTCTTGGTCCACGCATGGTCAATAAAGGAATTGCTCTGGTCTTCGTCGGCGACGATACGGCCGCGAATGTTGCCGGCGTCGTTCAGCGGGCCGCCAGCGTCCAGTTGCAGGCCGTAGTGATCCCAGGAACCGGCCTTGCCCGTCAGGGTCACGGTCGGTGCACTCTGGCCACGCTTGCGCACCAGGTTGACGGCGCCGCCGGGGCTGCCGGTGCCTTGCAGCAGGCCGGAGGCGCCACGCATGATTTCCAGGCGGTCGAAGAAAATCAGGTCCTGGGTCGCCCAGTTGCCCAGCGAATAGGTGTTACGCGGGATCGGCACACCGTCGTACTGCCAGTCATCGATCTGGAAACCACGCGACGACAGGATCATGCCCTGGCCGACGCCCTGCAGGCCGACGATGCCAGTGGTCTGGTTGACGGCGTCCTTGAGGTTGACCAGGTTCTGGTCATCCATCTGCTTGCGCGTCATCACGGTGATCGATTGGGGAATTTCCTTGAGGGTGTGGGTGCCCTTGCCGATCGTCACGGCGTTGCTGGTGTATGAGTTGCTGCCTTCGGTCGTCGCAGCCAACTGTTCGGCATTGATGGTCGTTGCGCCCAATTCCAGGCCTGCGGCGGCGCCCTTCACCAACATCAGGGTGTTGCCCTCGAGGCTGTGGCGCACGCCCGTGCCCTTGAGCAGTTCGGTGATCGCCGCCTGCGGGCTCATCTTGCCGCTGACACGATTGCTTTTCAGGCCGGCCAATTCGTCGGCGTTGTAGATCACTTGCTGGTTGGTCTGCTGGCCGAACGCTTGCAGCGCCTGCGGCAGCGGTTGCGCCGGGATGTTGATGTTGACGTCTTGCGCCATCACTTGGGTGCTCAGCGGCAACACACAGACCAGACCCAGGCGCGTCATCACCCGGCGCGAACGCAGGCCGCGGGACATGACCAGTGCCTTGAACAGCGGTTTCAACTCATGAATTGCCGACATCGTGCTCTCTATTATTGGTAGAAGTGAAAAGTCCATGGGGCCGAATGGCCTGCCGTTCGCCAGCACGGTGCAGCTGCTGACCGCCCCCTCCCCGGGACAGTCATCCGGCTGGACGACAGCTAAATTTTTCCTGGACACAACCGGCGCCTGGGCTGCCCTGCCCGAGCCGATTGGCCGCATACCTTAGTAAGACGCAGCACATGGGAAAAACCGGAATGAGTTTATTTATCATTCGCGAAAAAAATAAAAAAAAGCCGACGCTTGGCGGCGTCGGCCTTTTGTTGATGCCGTGTCAACTACCTTGCGCGGCCTTGGCGGCTTGCAGTTGCCGAGCCTGTTCGGTCAGTCGCGCTTTTTCTTCGGGGCTCATCGCCTCCATGCGCAGGCGTGCCTGGGCGATTTTCTCCAGTTGCCCCGGGCTGCTCTCCTGCGACCGCAAGGCCATCGCCAGCGACGCCACGGTCGGATGATCGAAGACCAGTCCCGGATGGATGTCGCACTGCAACAGTTTGCGAATGCCGGCCACCAACTTGATCACCAGCAGCGAATGACCGCCGGCTGCGAAGAAGTCGCGATCGATGCCCAGTCGCTCAAGCCCCAGCAACTGCGCCATGCGCGCAGCGAGCAACTGTTCGAGTCCATCACGGGGTGCGGCGCCCTCGTCATCGCCCGTTGTGGCCGCCCACTGCTGCAACGCCTGGCGATCGATCTTGCCGTTGGCCAGTCGTGGGAAGCGTTCGATCAGGTGCCAATGCTGCGGCACCATCACGCTAGGTAAATGAGCGACCAGTTCGGCACGGGCAGCGTCCAGCACGCCAGGGGACAGACCTTGCCGGGATACGATAAATGCCTGCAAGCCCTGCTCGCCCGGCAACACCAGCGCTTCGGCCACCTGCGGCACGCGCAGCAGCTCGGCCTCAATTTCCGCCAGGTCGATACGGAACCCGCGCACCTTGATCTGCTGATCGCGCCGCCCTTGCAGCTGAATCCCGCCGTCCGGGCGATAACGCGCCAGGTCGCCGGTGCGGTACAGGCGCTGCGCCGGATCGAACGGACTCTGGATGAACGTCTCTGCGTCGGCCTCGGTATTCAGATAGCCCCGGCACAGTTGCGCGCCGCCCAGGTACAACTCGCCCATCACGCCCACCGGCACCAGCCGCCGCTCAGCATCGAGGACATAGGCCTGATTGTTGCCCAGCACCTGGGTCAACACCGAACAGTCCTCGGCAGCGCCCTCCAGCGACACCGGATGAATCATCACCCCGACCGTGGCTTCCGTCGGCCCATAGTGGTTGAACACCTGGCAATCGCTGCGCAACCGGGCGATGCGCTCGACCAACATCGGCGCAATCGGCTCGCCGCCGAGCACCAGGGTGCGCGGCAATGTCGCCTGCTCGCTGTCAAGCAACGCCGCGAGGTGCGACGGCACGATCTTCAGGCAATCGATTTGATGCTGCCGGAGGAACGCGGCAAACAGCGCGCCGTCCTGCATCTGCTCGTCATTGGCGACATGCAGGGTCGCGCCATTGAACAGCGCGCCAAACAGCGCCGTGTTGCCCAGGTCCGCCGCCACGGTGGAGCTGAAGGCCATGTGTTTGCATTGATTCAGCGCCAATGCCTGGCTGGCCTGGGCGGTGTAATTGAGCAACTGCCGATGCTCGATCACCACGCCTTTGGGCACACCGGTGGAGCCAGACGTGAACAACACGTAGGCGATGTCGTTGCCCTTGGTCGCCAGTGCCGGCAACGTCGCGTTCGCCGGGCTGAGCCCGTCCAACGCCAGCGCCTTGTACGGCTGTTCCTGCCACGCCGGCAGGTGTGCCGAATCGGTGAGCACTACCGCGGCGCCGGCCTGTTCCACCATCAACGCCTGACGGGCCTGGGGCCATTGGGTATCCAGCGGCAGATAAGCCGCACCGATGCGCCAGCTCGCCAGCATGGCGATCACCAGCTCCGTCGAGCGCGGCAAGGCCAGGGCAACAATCGAACCCTCGCCCAGGCCTTGGTCCTGAAGGCCGAGGGCCACGCGTTCGACCTGCACATTCAACTGGCCGTAGCTCAAGGATTGATGGGCGTCGGTCAGCGCGATGGTGTCAGGCGCATGGAGCGCCAGATCGGCAATGCGCTGGGGCAGATAGCGGTTATCAGCCAGTGCCTGCATCGGCGGGTTGATCGCGCGCAGGCGTGATTCCTCGCTGCGCCCCAGTAGGTTGAGCTGCGCCGGCGGCGTTTGCGCGGCCGCCAGGATCGAGGCCAGCAGCACGTCGTATTGTTCCAGCACGACGCTGGCGGCGGCTTGCGAATAACGAGCGTCGGCGTAATCCAGGTCGATCGCGACAAGCTGCTGGGCATCGTCCAATTGAACCTTTAGCAGCAGCTCAAGCGGATCAGTCTGCACAAGCGAGGAACCCGTCCACTCCAGACCGCTGTCGCTGTGGACGAAACTTGCCGCAGCGACCGCGAAACCATAGGCCGGATGCGCCGCGTCCGGCGCCAGTTCCGGCGTCCAGTATTCCTGCCAGGTGCGATGCGCTTCGAGCCGCGTGGCCAACTCCCCCAACCACTCACTGAACGGCACGCTGGCCGGTAAGGGTACGCAAAGCGGCAGGGTTTTCTCGAACACGCCGATGGCACTGGCGAAGTAGTCGTAATCGCCGCGGCTGTCATGACGCACGCCCACCAATGCCTGTTCGGAGTCGCTCAAGCGCCCCAACAGCAGCCACCACGCCCCTTGCAAAAGGGTCGTCAACGGTTGCCCCAGCTCATCGGCCAAACGCTGCAAAGCATCGCGCCGGGCCGGTTCCAACGCCAATGACACACGCGCATCGGCGGTCCCGCTGCCGGCGCGGCGTGCCGCCAGCCACGGCGTGTCGATCTGCGCCTGTAAATCTTGCAGATGTTGCTGCCAATAGGTCCGCGCGGTGGCGGCATCTTCGTCCAGCACCACTTCGCTGCGCCATTCCAGGTACTGGGCGAACTCGCCCGGCGCTTCGTCTTCCGACACCTGGCCCGCGTACGCCTGCCGTACCTGTCCAAGCAGCAAGTTCATCGATGGCGCATCGGCACTGTAACGGGCGATGCCCAGCAGCAGTCGCCATTGCCGTGGACCCAAACGATAAAGCACGGCTTGGACACCGGCCGATTCGCCGACCACAAAAGCCCGACCCAGCGTTTCGCCGATCTGCGCCTGGACCTCTTCTGCAGGTTGCTCGCTTGCGTGTGTCGTCAGCGGGAAGCGCCCGGCCTGCGCCACCTGACGCAGGCCGTGGAAACCGGCGACCTTGACCAACCGCGCCAGCAACATCGGCTGCTGCGCCGCCAGTGTGTCGAAGGCGCCCTGCAATCGCTGCGGGTCAAGATTGCCATCGATGAGCACGCTCACCCAGCGCAAGGCCTCGCCACAAGTCACCGTGCCGGACAGTTGCTCAAGCGCCCGTTGCTGCTCGGGCGACAGGGCGAAACCCGCGTCCTGCGTGTCCATCATTACCTCATTCATGCTCCGGTTTCCTCGGTAGTGAATGCGCCCCGGGCGGATTGCCCGACGGTCGCTGGCCGTTGCAGGCTGGCGTGGTCGTACATATCGCCCATGGCGACGACGATTTTGCGTGGTCCTTCGAACGGGTCGCGGGCGTGGGCCACCAGCATGTTGTCCAGCAGGATCACATCGCCTTTCTGCCAGTCGAAACGCACCGCGCAGGCTTCGTACAACTCACCGATACGGGCCATCACCTCGTCTTCGATCGGTGTGCCGTCGCCGTAATAGACGTGCCGGGGCATGCGCTCCAGGCCGTACATCGACAACAGGTCCTGGCGCACGTCCGGCTCCAGCCAATAGATGTGATGCAACTGCACTTGGTTGAAGAAGGATTTTTCCCCGGTGATCGGGTGCGTGATGATCGCCGGCCCCGGCGTGCGGGTCTGCAACTCGTCGTTGTCGAGCCAGCGCCACTGGATACCGCCTGCCCGGCAACGGGCCTCCACTTCAAGACGATCTTCGGTCTTGAAGAAGTGCTGCCACGACACGTCGAGCTTGTCGGTGAAGGTGCGCACGTACAGGAGGCCCTTGTCTTCGAATTTTTCGCGAAGGTCCGCTGGCAGCTTCTCGTACATCAGGCGGCAGTCCACCACCGGCGTCGCGCCGCCCACGGGCGCGGCCTGCTCGCAGTAGAACATCTGCTTGCGCGGCCAGCGGTCCTGGTGGGAGCTCTCGTTGTGGAACAGGATCATCTTGCGTTCCGGGTAAGGCGTGGAACGGTAGGTGTTCTTGCCGCCTTCCTTCTTCGGCAAGTCGCCGTACTGGCCGTACAGCCCCGGTTGAATCGCCTCGGCGAACGCTTCGAAGCCCTGGATGCCATCCAGCGCGAAACCACGGAACAAAATGCCGGCGTGTTCGGCCAGTTTTTGCTCGATCAAGGGTCGGTTCTGCCGGATCCACTCGATGACGTCCAGGTGCGGCTCGCCGGGCTCCAGCATCAGAGGGAAACGTTGCGGCGCCGCCACCAGCGATTCACGCACCAATGCCTGGCGTGGCCGCGCGGCCGGTGTCGACGAACGCTTGAGGAATTTGCCCAGTTTGTCGGCCTTGGGCCCCGGGACGTTGGCAGGCGTGGCGGCTGTCGCCACGTTGTCGACTGGCATGCTGATAGCTCCCAATTGAATGTCCTGATCAGCGACGATCTGTTCCAACAGGGTCGTCCAGGCCCGGATCAGGTACTGGATGCGCTCATGTCCGAACAAGGCTGTGGCGAATTGCCAATTACCGCGCAATTGCCCTTCTTCTTCGTCAACGAACAATGCCATGTCGAATTTAGAATGGTTCTGCAGCGCCGGCAGGAACTCCACGCTCAAGCCCGCCATGGAGCGTGTGCGCACCGGCACGTTGTTCATCACGAACAACACCTGGAGCAACGGGTTCATGCCTTTATGACGAGGCACGCCCGAGGCTTCGACGATCTGGTCGAACGGCAGGTCCTGATGCTCCAGCGCGCCGAGCAGATCGTCCTGGGCCTGGGCCAGGAATCGTGTGAACGTCACGCCCGCATCGAAGCGCGAACGCAGCGGCAGGACGTTGACGAAAAAGCCGATCAAGCGCTCCAACTCAGGTTGCCCGCGCCCGGCCACGTCAGCCCCCACCACCAGGTCCTGCGTGGCGCAGTGGCGATGCAACAACACCTGGAACGAGGCCAGCAACGTGCTGTACAGCGTGACGCCGGCCTCGCTCGACAGCCGCCGCAATGCCGCGCTGAGGTCGACAGGAAGCTCGAACTGCAACGCATCGCCCTCATACGACGAGGTCTGCCCACGAGGATTGTCCAGCGGCAGGTCGAGACGCCCGTTGTAACCGTCGAGTCGCTGCTTCCAATAGTCGGCCTGGCGCGCCAGCACGCCCTGGTCCTCCAACGCCTGCTGCCAGAGGGCGAAGTCATGGTATTGGACCTCCAGCGGCGCCAGCGGCATCGGTTCATGGCGCAAAGCGGCTTCGTAGATCTGCACCAGTTCGTTGATCAACAACCCCATCGACCAGCCATCGGAAATGATGTGGTGCATGGCGTACAACAACACATGCTCGGTGGGGCCCAGGCGCAGGATCCGCCCGCGCAGCAGCGGCGCCTGTTCCAGGTCGATCGGAATGCGGGCATTGTCCAGCGTCGCCTGGGCCACTTGTTCCTGCTGGGCGCCAGGCGAAAGCTCGGACAGATCGACCAGCGGGAAATCCAACTGGACATCGTCGGCGATCATCGCCAGCGGGTCGCCTTCGTCGTCCTGAACATACGCGGTGCGCAGCACGGCGTGACGGCGCGTCACTTCGGCAAAGCTGCGCATCAGCCGCTCGACCGACAACTCGCCGCTCAGACGCAGGGCCATGGGCATGCCATACGCCGAGGTACCGCCGGCCAGTTGTTCGGCGATCCACAGCCGCCGTTGCACCAACGACAACGGTGCCGATTGCCTTGGCCCATGGGCCTTGAGCCGGACCTTGCTGGAGTCGCCTGCGCGCACGGTTGCGTCACCGGTCTTGCTCATCAGCGCTGCCAACGCGCTGAGCTGTGGATGATCGAACAGGTCACGCAAGCTCAGCGGATAACCCGTGAGTTTGCGCAGCCGGGAGATCGCCTGGGTCGCCAGCAATGAATGACCGCCGCGCTCGAAGAAATGATCGTTGCGCCCAACCTGCTCCACTTCCAGCACTTGCTGCCAGATGTCGGCGATCCGTTGCTCCAGTTCGCTGGCGGGTGGCTCATAACAGTTTTGCGTCATCCCGGCCTCCACGCCCGGCAACGCCTTGCGATCAAGCTTGCCGTTGGGGGTCAGCGGTAGTTGGTCGAGGAACAGCCAGTGCGCCGGGATCATGTAGTCCGGCAGGTGCTCCTTGAGCCTGGCCTTGAGTGGGTCGCGCAGGGTGTCGGCGTCCGCCGAGGCCACCACGTAGGCCACCAGTTGCTGGCCGCCCGGCCCTTCCTGGGCCAGCACGGCGACTTCATTGACCTCGGGCTGTTGCAGCAGCCGCGCCTCGATTTCCCCCAGCTCGATGCGGAAGCCGCGGATCTTCACCTGATGGTCGATGCGACCCTGGTATTCGAGCACGCCGTCTGCGCGATAACGGCACAGGTCGCCGGTGCGGTACAGGCGCTCGCCGGTGGTGGAGAACGGGTTGGGCACGTATTTCTCGGCAGTCATCGCCGCCCGCCCGAGGTAGCCTCGGGTGATACCGGCGCCGCTCAGGTACAGCTCAGCCGACACGCCTTGGGGCACCGGTTGCAGGTTGGCGTCGAGGAGGTAGCTGGCGGTGTGCTTGAGTGGGCGGCCGATGTTCGCCGTGCCGCCGGGGGTGCGGCGGGTCCAGGTAGAGTAGGTGGTGTCTTCCGATGGGCCGTACAAATCGTAGACATGCTCAACTCCACCGCCCACCTGTTCACCCAACTCCTGTGGGTAGAGAGCATCCACCAGGCTCTGCTTCAGTGGCTCACCGGCCAGGTTGATGACGCGCACACCGCTCGGAATCTCCCCACTGCGCTGCAACGCGGCGATGGCCGAGGGCACGGTGTTGATCAGGCGCACCTGGTCGCGGGCCGGCAGGTGCGGCAGTTCCAGGGCGTTGCGGGCGATGATCAGCGAGCCGCCGTTGGCCAGGGTCACGAAGAGTTCCCACACCGACAGGTCGAAGCACACTGAAGTTGAAGCAAGTACGCCTTGGATATCGTCGCGGCTGTAGACGGTCTTGGACCAGTCGATCAGTGCCAGGACGTTGCGGTGGGCAATGGCCACACCCTTGGGTTTGCCGGTGGAGCCGGAGGTGTAGATGACATAGGCGAGGTTGTCTGGTTTGACCGCTGTGTCCGGCTCGCTCAACGGATAGCGTGAAAGGTCGAGCTGATCGAGCATCAGCACTTCGGTTCCAACCGGAACCGTCAACGCCACGGCCTGCTCGGTCAACAATACCCGCGCCCGACTGTCATCAAGCATGTACGCCACGCGTTCGGCCGGGTAATCCGGGTCCAGCGGCACGTACGCGCCACCGGCCTTGAGCACCGCCAGCAAGGCGATCAGCAATTGCTCGGAGCGCGGCATCGCCACGCCCACGCGCACTTCCGGGCCGACACCCAGTTCGATGAGCTTGTGGGCCAGGCGGTTGGCGCGGCCGTCGAGTTCGCTGTAGCTCAGGCGTGTATTGGCGAAAGTAACCGCCAAGGCGTCCGGAGAGGTTTCCGCTTGGCGCGCAATCAGTTGGTGAACGCAAACGTCCTGTTCGAACGGCGCATCCACCGGATTCCAATCATGGGTCAGGCGTTGATGCTCATCGAACCCCAGCATCGACAGCTCACCTAAGCACCGCTCGCCATTGGCTGTCATCTGTCCGAGCAACTGAGCCAGATGCGCCGCCAATCGCTCCACCGTTACAGCACAGAAACTCGCCCGCTGATAACTCATGTGCACCGACAACTGCCGCTCCAACCCCACCAACAGCGTCAACGGATAGTTGGTCTGTTCCTGCATAATTGGCGAACCAAAACGCAAACCGTCCGGCGCACCCTGTTCCAAGGCCTCGGCGATCGGGTAGTTCTCGAACACCAGCAAACTGTCGAACAGCGCGTCGCCGCCCTGCCCGGCCCAGCGCTGGATGTCCAGCAACGCAGTGTGCTCGAACTCCCGCAGGGCCAGGTTCTGTGCCTGCACCGCTTGCAGCCAACTGTCCAGCGACTGTTCCGCCCGAGGGCTGGCGATCACCGGCAAGGTGTTGATGAACAGGCCGATCTGCTGCTCGACGCCGGGCAAGTCCGCGGGACGACCGGCCACTGTCGCACCGAAGGCAACCGTTTCTCGACCGGTGTAGCGCTGCAACAGCAGCAGCCACGCGGCCTGCACCAGCGTGTTGACCGTGACTTTCGAGGCGCGGGCGAAGGCTTCCAGGCGTCGGGTCAGCGATTCGTCCAGCACTTGAATATGATCGCCATAACCAACACCAGCGTCCGTCGGTTTGCCAACCGCATCGGCCAGCCGTGTCGGTGCTTCCAGGCGCTGCAGCGCAGGCTTCCAGAACGCTTCGCTGGCCGCCGCGTCCTGGCGTTGCAGCCAGGCGATGTAGTCCCGATAACGTCCGCCGGACGCGGCCATGGATTGCCCGCTGTAGCGTTGCAGCACTTCGCCGAGCAACTGCGAATTGCTCCAGCCGTCCATGAGGATGTGATGGCTTGTGTAGATCAAGTGATAGCGATCATCCGCCACCCGCACGACGACCAACCGCAGCAACGGCGCAGCGTCCAGGGCAAACCCTTGTTGGCGCTGGGCTGTTGCGAGGGTGTCCAGGTAGTGAGAAAGGTCAGCCTGTATGCGCCCGTCCTCAAGCTGCAACGCGACATCGACGCGCTTGTGCACCACTTGCAACGCACGCTTGAAATCGCCTTCCCAGACAAAACCGCTGCGCAGCACGTCGTGGGCGTCCGTCGCCGCTTGCCAGGCCTGGCGGAAGCGTTCGACGTCCAGCCCTTGGACATCCACGCGCATCTGGTTGATGTAATGGCCGGCCTGTTGCTCGTACAGCGTGTGGAACAGCATCCCTTGTTGCATCGGCGACAGCGGATAAACGTCCTCCACCTCCCGCGCCACCAGTGGCAAGGCGTCCAACTGTTCCTGCTGCAACCCGGCCAGGGGGAAGTCCGACGGCGTGAAGCCGTGGCGTTGGGTCTCGCAACAGTGGTCGATCAACCCCTGCAATTCCCGAGCGTAATCCACGGCCAGCGCCTGGATCGTCGCCTCGTCGAACATCTGCGTGCTGAAGGTCCAGTCGATACTCAACTCGCCGGCATAGACGCTGCCATTGAGGGTCAACCAGTTATCCAGCGGCGCCAATGGGCTCTGCGCCGCGCCCGACGATTCGCTGGCAGGGACAAACAGCCCATCGGCCTCTGCGCTGAAGCCGCTGTCGAACTGCCCCAGGTAATTGAAGGTGATACGCGGCACCGGCAGTGCCGCGAGGGCACGGCGCGTCGGTTCATCGCCCAGGTAGCGCAACACGCCGAAACCAAGTCCTTTGTCAGGGATTGCCCGCAGTTGCTCCTTGATCGCCTTGATCGAGCCTTCGGCGGTTGCCGTCGGGGTCAGGCGCACCGGGAACAGGCTGGTGAACCAACCCACGCTGCGGCTCAGGTCTACATCCTCGAACAGCGCCTCGCGGCCATGGCCTTCCAGCTGGATCAACGTCGACGCCTGGGAAGTCCAGCGGCCGATCACTCGGGCCAGCGCCGTCAACAACAGGTCGTTGACCTGGGTGCGATAGGTCGCCGGCGCTTGCTGCAACAATCGTCGAGTCAGTTCTTTATCCAGCCGCGTCTGCACGTGCGCCCCATGGCACCTGCGCAAATCACCTTGGGGATGGTCGCAAGGCAGGTCGGGGCGAACGCCGTCCAATTGCGCCTGCCAGTACGCGACTTGTCCCTGCAACGTTGCACTGCCGGCATGGGCCTGCAACCGTTGCGCCCAATACTGTGCAGACGTGGTCTTGGCCGGCAACGTCGGTGTCTGGCCGGCCTTTAGCTGGTCGTACGCCTCTTGCAGATCCTCCAGCAGAACCCGCCAGGACACGCCGTCGACTACCAAGTGATGGATCACCAGCAACAGCCGCTGGCTGCCATCGGCCAGGGTCGCCAGAACACCGCGCAGCAGCGCGCCGCTGTCCAATTCAAGGCTGCGCTGGGCGTGTTCGGCCAGGCGTTCGAGGGCCGACGCATCCGCAACTTCGGCGGTCCACAGCAACGGTGAGTGCTGCCAGAGTGAACGCTGCTCCGTCAAAGTTCTATGGCGAGCGATCCAGGCGCCGTCTTCATGGATGAAGGCCAGGCGCAACGCATCGTGATGTTCGACCAAGGCCTGCAACGCCTGTTCCAGATGCCCGGCATGCACCGGTCGCACGCCCTTGAGCAACACCGACTGGTTCCAGTGATGAGGTTCGGCCATGGCCTGTTCGAAGAACAGCTGCTGGAACGGCAGCAGCAACGCCTGCCCTGTCACCGGGCCCTGGTCGATCATCGGGCCGCCGTCCCCCGTTGTCGCCACGCCAGCCAACCCTTGGATGGTCTGGTGCAGGAACAGATCCTTGGGGCTGAAATGAATACCGGCCTGACGGGCCCGGCTCACCACCTGGATGGAGATGATCGAATCGCCGCCCAGCTCGAAGAAATTATCGGTCACGCCGACGCGATCGCGTCCGAGCACGCTTTGCCAGATATCCACCAGCGCCTGTTCCTGCGCGGTCACCGCTGCGATGTAGGCCTGGGGATGGGCGCTCGGCTCGGCCTTGGGCAGTGCCTTGCGCTCAAGCTTGCCGTTGGGGCTGACCGGCATTTTTTCCAGCCACACCCAGTGTTGCGGCACCATGTAGTCCGGCAAGGATTGGCTCAGATGTTCCCTGAGGCGCACTTGCAGCTCCTGGCGAACGGCGTCATCGGCAGCCAGCAGCTCGGCGCGCGCCGGCACCACGTAGGCCACCAGCAGCGTGCCGTCCTGGGCCAGGACCACGGTTTCGCGCACGGCATCGTGCTCGGCCAGGCGCGCTTCGATTTCGCCCAGTTCGATGCGCAGGCCACGGATTTTCACCTGATGATCGATCCGCCCGGCGTATTCGATCACGCCGTCGGGGCGATAGCGCGCCAGGTCGCCGGTCCGATACAAGCGTTGGCCATGGCCGAACGGCCCGGTGACGAAGCGCTCGGCGGTCAGCGCCGCGCGTCGGTGGTAACCCCGCGCCAGCCCCTCGCCCGCCAGATACAACTCGCCGATCACCCCCACCGGCACCGGCGACAACTCATCGTCGAGGATGTAGGTGCCGAGGTTCGCGATCGGCTGACCGATCGGCACGCTGTCGCGCCCCTCCTCGACACAGGTCCAGTGGGTCACGTCGATGGCCGCCTCGGTCGGACCATAGAGGTTGTACAGGTTGGCATTCGGCAACTTGGCGAATACCTGCTGCTGGGCATCCACCGGCAGCGCTTCGCCGCTGCACACGATCCGCTTCAAGCTCGTGCATTCGGCCACGCGTGGGTCCTGCACGAAGGCCTGGAGCATCGACGGCACGAAGTGCAGCGTGGTGATGCCTTGGGCTGTGATCAACTCGATCAACAGCGCCGGGTCGCGATGGGCGCCCGGCGCGGCCACCACCAGCGTCGAGCCAGTCAGCAGCGGCCAGAAGAACTCCCACACCGACACGTCGAAGCTGAACGGTGTTTTTTGCAGGACGCTGTCCGTACCATCGAGGCCATACGCCTGCTGCATCCAGCACAGCCGGTTGACCAGGGCACTATGGCGATTGCCCGCGCCCTTGGGCTTGCCGGTAGAACCGGAGGTATAGATCACGTAAGCCAGGTTCTCGCCGTGGACTTCGATATCGGGATTGCCATCGCGGCTGGCGTACAAGCCGTCGTCGGGCGAGTCCAGCACCAGGCTGCGCAGCCCGCCCGGGATCGGCAAAACATCCAGCAGATGTTGCTGGGTCAGCAACAAACCAATGCCGCTGTCTTCGTATTCGGGGTCCAGCGGCACGTAGGCGCCGCCGGCCTTGAGAATCGCCAACAGCCCCAGCACCATCTCCACGGAACGTTCCACGGCGATGCCCACCAGCACATCCGGACCGACGCCTTGGTCGATCAGGCGATGGGCCAGGCGGTTGGCCCGGGCGTTGAGTTCGCGGTAGCTCAGGCGCTGCTCGCCGAAGACCAGCGCAGGCGCGTCCGGCGTTCGGCGCACCTGTTCCTCGATCAGGCTTTGCACGCTGCGGTCGAGCGGGCAATGCTGCGCCGTCGCGTTCCAGTCGATAAGCATGTGCCGACGCTCGCCCTCGTCCAGCAGCGTCCACTGCGCCACCGGGCGGTGAAGGTCTCGCACCAGGGCGTGCAACAGATTGAGCCAATGCCGGGCCATGCGCTCGACGGTCGCCGGCTCGAACAGATCCGTCGCATAGGTCAGCGCCGCATGCAGGCCCTGGGGGCTCTCGACGGTGTCCATGCTCAGGTCGAATTGCGCGGTGCGCTGCGTCCAGCCCAGGGGTTCGACGCACAGGTCCGGCAAGGCATTGGCGAACGCCGAATCGGTTTCATTGCGGTGGTTGAACATCGCCTGGAACAACGGGCTGTGGCTGAGGTTGCGCTGCGGTTGCAAGGCATCCACCAATTGTTCGAAAGGCAGGTCCTGGTGCATCTGCGCAGCCATCGCCGTTTGCTTGAGCTGTTGCAGCAGGGCGACGCCGGTCAGCTCACTGTGGAACTCGCTGCGCAGGACCTGGGTGTTGACGAAGAAACCGATCAGTCGCTCGGTTTCCAGCCGCTGGCGGTTGGCAATCGGCACGCCGACGCGGATGTCGGCCTGGCCGCTGTAGCGATGCAGCAGCGCCTGGAACGAACCGAGCAACAGCACGAACAACGTGACGTTTTCCCGCCGCGCCAGGGCCTTGAGATCAGCGCTCAAGGCGGCATCCAACATGACCGGCAGGCGTGCGCCACGCAGGCTTTGCTGCGCCGGGCGCGGATGGTCGGTGGGCAGTTCCAGCAGCGGTTGCTCACCGCCCAGTTGCCCGGACCAATAGGCCAGTTGACGATCCCGCTCACCGGCCGCCATCCATTGCCGCTGCCAGACGGCGTAGTCGGCGTACTGCACCGCCAACGGCGGCAGATGCGCTTGCTGGCCTTGGACGAACGCCGAATACAGGCTCATCAGGTCATCGACCATCACCTGCAAGGACCAGCCATCGGAGACGATGTGATGCAGCGTCAACACCAGGATGTGGTCCTGTTCGTCCACTTCCAGCAGCGCCACGCGCAGCAACGAATCAGTCAGCAGATCGAACGGACGTTGTGTCTGCTGTTCGACCAAGGCCTGGATGTCACGCCCTTCCAGGCGCTGCTCGACGAAGTCGACCTTCCCCTGCCCGCGAATGACCTGGCAGGTGCGCCCATCCTCTTCGACGAATAGGGTGCGCAAGCTTTCGTGACGTTCGACCAGCGCGGCGAAACTCTTTCGCAGCGCTTCCTTGTCCAGCGTGCCGCGCATCCGCAGGGCCGTGGGAATGTTGTAGGCGGCGCTGTCCGGGTCCATCTTCCAGAGGAACCACTGGCGTTCCTGGGCAAACGACAACGGCAATGGCGCATCGCGAGACACCGGCACCAGCGCTGGAGCCTGTTCGCCGGGCGTGGCATCGAACGCCGCGACGAACGCCTGCAAGGTGCTGTGTTCGAACAGGCTGCGCAGCGGCACCTCGATGCCCAGCACTCGGCGGATCCGCGACACCACTTGGGTCACCAGCAGCGAATGCCCGCCCAACTCGAAGAAATGGTCCTCCAGGCCCACGCGTTCAAGCTTGAGCACGTCCTGCCAGATCGCCGCGACTTGTTGCTCGATCTCACTGCGAGGCGCCACGTAGGCCTGTTGCACGTCGCTGGCGTCGGGCGCCGGCAAGGCCTTGCGATCGATCTTGCCATTGGGGGTCAGCGGCAATCGGGCCAGGAACAACAGGTGCGCCGGAACCATGTAGTCCGGCAACTGCGCCTTGAGGGCGGCCTTGAGCATGGCGCGCAGCGGCGCATCGGGCTCTGGCACTTCGCCGCTGGCAGGCACGACGTAGCCCACCAGTTGCGCACCGGTCGGGCCTTCGTGGGCGACCACCACGGTTTCGCGCACGTTGTCCTGGGCCAGCAGCGCGGCTTCGATTTCCCCGAGTTCGATGCGCAGGCCGCGAATTTTTACCTGATGGTCGATGCGGCCGAGGTATTCGACCACCCCTTCGGCGCGATAACGGGTCAAGTCGCCGGTGCGGTACAGCCGTTCGCCGGCCGTGGAAAACGGATCGGGCACGAAACGTTCGGCGGTCAGCCCCGGGCGCTGGAAATAACCACGGGCCAGGCCGGCGCCACCGATCAGCAGTTCACCCGGCGCGCCGGGCGGGTTCAGGGTCAGGTCGCTGCCGACGATGTACAGCGCGGTATTGTCCAGCGGCTGGCCAAGGAAGGGCCGGTCGCGCTCGGGGCTCAACGGGTGAAGCGCCGACCAGATGGTGGTTTCGGTGGGACCGTAGAGGTTCCAGAGCTTCGGCGAAAGCGCCAGCAGTCGCTGGGCCAGTTCCTGGGGCAAGGCTTCGCCGCCGCAGAGGAAGGTCCGGCCGGCGAGCACCGATGCCCGCTCATGGTCGAGCAGCATGCGCCAGCTCGATGGCGTCGCTTGGAGCACGCTGACGTCGTGTTGTTCGATCAACGCGAGCACCGCTTGCGGATCCTGATGCACGTGTTGCCCGGTCAGCACGATGCTGGCCCCGGCGCAAAGTGGCCCGTAGATTTCCAGGCCGAAAATATCGAAGGAGAACGTCGTCAGCGACAGCATGCGGTCGCTGGCCGCGAGGCCCGGCTCGGCGATCATGCTGGTGATGAAATTGCTCAGCGCAACATGGCGCACCATCACGCCCTTGGGTTTGCCGGTGGAGCCGGAGGTGTAGATGACGTAGGCCAGGTGCTCGCCAGTCAGCGGCACAACCGGGCAGGTTTTCGGAGCGTCTTGCAGTGCGGCGTCCGGCGAGTCCAGCAGCAGGGTCCGGAGCGTTGGCGGGATCGGCAATCGCGCCTGTAGACGGGCCTGGGTCAGCAGCAACCCGATGCCGCTGTCCTCGATCATGTAGGCCAGGCGATCCTCGGGATACGCCGGGTCCAGCGGCACGTAGGCGCCGCCAGCCTTGAGGATCGCCAGCAGGCCGACAATCATCTCGACGCTGCGCTCCACCGCGATGCCCACCAGCTCGCCGGGGGACACGCCCAGATCAATCAGGCGGTGAGCCAGTTGGTTGGCGCGGGCGTCCAGTTGCCGGTAGCTCAGGGAGTGTCCGTCAACGGTCAGCGCCAGTGCGTCGGGGGCCCGGTGCGCCTGCCCGGCGATGCGTTGGTGGACGCACACGGCTTCGGCGCCGTGGTCGGCGACACGCAGCCACTGCTGTTGCGTGAGGCGCTGCTGCGACGGGTCGAGCAACGGCAGTTCCCCAACCCGCTGGCGGGGCGCGTCGACGATACCCTGCAGCAGGTTTTGCCAGTGCCTGGCCAGGCGCTCGATGGTTTGCGCTTCGAAAAGATCGGTGGCGTAGGTCAGCTCTGCGGCGATGCCCTGCTCGGTTTCGTAGGTGCCCAGTGTCAGGTCGAACTGGGCGGTGCGCCCTTCCCACGTCAGATCCTCGACCCGCAGTTGCGGCAGCTGCATTTGCTGGCTGCCCCTGGCATCGGCGTTCTGGTGGTTGAACATCACTTGGAAGATCGGGCTGTGGCTGAGGCTCCGCTCCGGTTGCAGGGCTTCAATCAGTTGCTCGAACGGCAGGTCCTGATGGGCCTGGGCCGCCATGGCCGCGTGCTTGACCTGGGCGAGCAACTCATCGAATGGCATCTGCCCATCGACCTGGGCATTGAGCACTTGGGTGTTGACGAAAAAACCCATCAGCCCTTCGGTCTCGACCCGGTTGCGGTTGGCCGTCGGCACGCCGACGCGGATCTGCGACTGGCCGCTGTAGCGGTGCAGCAATGCCTGGAACGAAGCCAGCAGAACCATGAACAGGCTGGCGCCTTCACGCTGGGCCAGTTGCTTGAGGGCGGTGGCCAGTTCCGGCGCCAGCTTCACGTCCAGCCGCGCGCCACGAAGGCTTTGCACCGGGGGGCGCGGATGATCGAACGGCAGCTCCAGCACCGGTTGCTCGTCGCCCAGGGTCTGGACCCAATAAGCCAACTGGCGCTCGCGCTCGCCGGCTTCCAGCCAATGGCGCTGCCAGATGGCGTAGTCGGCGTATTGCACCGGCAGTTCCGGCAATGCCAGCGACTGGCCGCCCGTGTCGGCGGCGTAACAGCGCACCAGTTCGTCCACCAGCACACGCATCGACCAGCCATCGGCGATGATGTGATGCTGGATCAGCACCAGCACATGGTCATCCTCGGCGATTTTCAACAGCGAAACCCGCAGCAACGGCCCCTGGCGCAAATCGAAAGGACGCGCGGTTTCGCCTTCGATGTAAGCCTTGATGCGTGCGTCCTCGCTGATCGGTGAACCGGCCGGCAGCGCCTCGACAGCGATGCTCAGGGGCATCTGCCGGTGGACAACCTGAACGGCTTGCTCGCCCTGCTCGGCGAACGTGGTGCGCAGACTTTCGTGACGCTCGACCAGGGCATTGAAGCTGCGCTCCAGGGCCGGCGCGTTCAGTTGGCCTTTGAGGCGCAGGGCGCTGGGAATGTGGTAGGCCGAACTGTGCGGGTCCATTTGCCAGAGGAACCACTGGCGCTCCTGGGCATAGGACTGCGGAATGTGCTCGAACCCGGAACGCACCTCGGGGATCGGCAGGTTGGCCGGCGAGACGCCCTCTTCCAGCATCTTCTCCAGGTACAGCCTGCGTTTGTCCAGCGGCAGAGTGATAAAGCGCTTGGCAACCCTCAAAGCAACACTCTTGTCCATCAGACTTCCTCCATTTCATCAAGCAGGGCGTCCAGCTTGTTCAGTTTCTCTTCATTGATTGGCCCGTCCGTGCTGTCGACTTGTGCGACAAAATCCTGCAGGACGGGGTGCTGGAACAGCAGTTGCGGGGTCAGGCTCAACCCCAGTTCGAGGGCCATGCGCGAGACGGCGGTGACCGCCAGCAGCGAGTGGCCGCCCAGCTCGAAGAAGTGATCGCCCAGGCCCACGCGCTCGACAGTGAGCACCTGGGCCCAGATCGCCGCGACTTGCTGCTCCAGTTCGCTGACCGGCGCTTCGTATGCGCTTTGCGAGCGCCCGACGTCGATGCCCGGCAGGGCCTTGCGATCAAGCTTGCCGTTAGGGGTCAGCGGCAGCTGGTCGAGGAACAGCCAGTGCGCCGGGATCATGTAGTCCGGCAGGTGCTCCTTGAGCCTGGCCTTGAGTGGATCGAGCAGTGTCTCGGCGTCCGCCGAGGCCACCACGTAGGCCACCAGTTGCTGACCGCCCGGCCCTTCCTGGGCCAGCACCGCGACCTCGTTGACCTTGGGCTGTTGCAGCAACCGCGCCTCGATTTCCCCCAGCTCGATACGGAAGCCGCGGATCTTCACCTGATGGTCGATGCGGCCCTGGTATTCGAGCACCCCGTCTGCGCGATAACGGCACAGGTCGCCGGTGCGGTACAGGCGCTCGCCGGTGGTGGAGAACGGGTTGGGCACGTATTTCTCGGCGGTCATCGCCGCGCGGCCGAGGTAGCCCCGGGTGATGCCCGCGCCGCTCAGGTACAGCTCAGCCGACACGCCTTGGGGCACCGGTTGCAGGTTGGCGTCGAGGAGGTAGCTGGCGGTGTGCTTGAGTGGGCGGCCGATGTTCGCCGTGCCGCCGGGGGTGCGGCGGGTCCAGGTGGAATAGGTGGTGTCTTCCGAGGGGCCATACAAATCGTAGACATGCTCGACACCACCGCCCACCTGTTTACCCAACTCCTGTGGGTAGAGAGCATCCACCAGGCTCTGCTTCAGTGGCTCACCGGCCAGGTTGATGACGCGCACACCGCTCGGAATCGCCCCACTGCGCTGCAACGCGGCGATGGCCGAGGGCACGGTGTTGATCAGGCGCACCTGGTCGCGGGCCGGCAGGTGCGGCAGTTCCAGGGCGTTGCGGGCGATGATCAGCGAGCCGCCGTTGGCGAGGGTCACGAAGAGCTCCCACACCGACAGGTCGAAGCACACCGAGGTCGAGGCCAGCACGCCTTGGATGTCGTCGCGGCTGTAGACGGTGTTGGACCAGTCGATCAGCGCCAGGACGTTGCGATGGGCGATGGCCACACCCTTGGGTTTACCGGTGGAGCCGGAGGTGTAGATGACGTAGGCGAGGTTGTCTGGTGCGACCGCAGTGACCGGTGCGGTGAAGGGATATGAGGTCAACTCAATCCGATCAAGCATCAGCACTTCGGTTTCAGCCGGAACCGTCAAAGCCACCACCTGCTCGGTCAGCAGCACTTTCGCCCGGCTGTCATCGAGCATGTACGCCACGCGTTCGGCCGGATAATCCGGATCCAACGGCACGTACGCGCCGCCAGCCTTGAGCACCGCCAGCAAGGCGATCAGCAATTGCTCGGAGCGCGGCATCGCCACGCCCACCCGCACTTCCGGGCCGACGCCCAGTTCGATGAGCTTGTGGGCCAGGCGATTGGCACGGCCGTCGAGTTCGCTGTAGCTCAGGCGTGTGTTGGCGAAAGTAACCGCCAAGGCGTCCGGGGTGTTTTCCGCTTGGCGGGCGATCACCTGATGAATGCAGACGTCTTGTTCGAACGGCGCATCCACCGGGTTCCAATCATGGGTCAGGCGTTGATGCTCATCGAACCCCAGCATCGACAGCTCACCCAACGGGCGCTCGCCCTGAGCGGTCATCTGCCCCAGCAACTGCGCCAGATGCGCCGCCAATCGCTCCACGGTAAACGCCGAGAAGCTCGCCAGTTGATAACTCACGTGCACCGACAACTGCCGCTCCAACCCCACCAACAGCGTCAACGGATAGTTGGTCTGTTCCTGCGTAATTGGCGAACCGAAGCGCAAACCGTCCGGCGCGCCCTGTTCCAAGGCCTCGGCGATCGGGTAGTTTTCGAACACCAGCAAACTGTCGAACAGCGCGTCGCCGCCCTGCCCGGCCCAGCGCTGGATGTCCAGCAACGCAGTGTGCTCGAACTCCCGCAGGGCCAGATTCTGTGCCTGCACCGCTTGCAGCCAACTGTCCAGCGACTGTTCCGCCCGAGGGCTGGCGATCACCGGCAAGGTGTTGATGAACAGGCCGATCTGCTGCTCGACGCCGGGCAAGTCAGCCGGACGACCAGCCACCGTCGCGCCAAACGCCACGGTGGATTTGCCGGTATAGCGCTGCAACAGCAGCAGCCAAGCGGCTTGCACCAGCGTGTTCACCGTGACTTTCGAGGCGCGGGCGAAGGCCTCCAGGCGGCGGGTCAGCGACTCGTCCAGCACTTGAATATGATCGCCATAACCAACGCCAGCGTCCGTCGGTTTGCCAACCGCATCGGCCAGCCGTGTCGGTGCTTCCAGGCGCTGCAGCGCAGGCTTCCAGAACGCCTCGCTGGCCGCAGCGTCCTGGCGTTGCAGCCAGGCGATGTAGTCCCGATAACGTCCGCCGGACGCGGCAACGGATTGCCCGCTGTAGCGTTGCAGCACCTCGCCGAGCAACTGCGAATTGCTCCAGCCGTCCATGAGGATGTGATGGTGGCTGTAGATCAGGTGATAACGCTGCTCGTCGAGACGCACGATCATCAACCGCACCAGGGCCGGCGCGCTCAGATGAAGGTGTTGGCGCTCGGCATCGGCCAGGGCCTGCAGGGTCTGGTGAGGCAGGGGATCATTGCTCAGGTCGTGCAGGCTGTAAGGCAGCTCCAGGTACTTGCCGACCACCTGCACCGGCGCCGGCAAATCGCCCTGCCAGACAAACCGCGTGCGCAGGATGTCGTGGGCATCGACCGCCGCTTGCCAGGCCTGGCGGAAGCGTTCCGGGTCCAGCCCGTCGATGTCCAAGCGCAGTTGGTTGATGTAGTCGCCGCTCGCGTCACCGTACACGCCATGGAACAGCATGCCTTGTTGCATCGGTGACAACGGATACAGATCGACGATCTGCGCGGGCGGCATCGGCAGCCCATCCAGTTGTGGCTGGCTCAGGCTCGCCAGCGGGAAGTCCGACGGCGTTACGCCGCTGTGCTCGCCCCGGCAGCAATGCTCAATGAGCTGCTGCAACTCCAGCGCATAATCGTCGGCCAGCGCCTGGATGGTAGATTCGTTGAACTGCTCACGGCTGAAGGTCCAGCCCAGGTTCAGTTCGCCGCCGAACACCTGGCCGTTCAAGGCCAGCGCATTGGACAGCGGTGCTTCGGCGTCCAGCTCATCGCCAGCGGCTTCGTCAGCCGGGATGAACAACGCGCCGTCGGCTTCGTTGAAGCTGGCGTCGAACTGGCCCAGGTAATTGAAGGTCAGGCTGGGCGTTGGCAAACCGGCCAGGATCGCCTGCATCGCGTCATCCGCCAGATAAGCCAAGGCACCAAAGCCCAGGCCTTTGTCGGGGATCGCCCGCAGTTGCTCCTTGATTTGCTTGAGGCAATCCCCCAAGTCCGCCCGTGGCGTGAGCCGGGCCGGATAGAGGCTGGTGAACCAGCCAACGGTGCGGGTCATGTCGACGTCGTCGAACAAGGCCTCGCGACCATGGCCTTCGAGCTGGATCAGCGCGCTGTCGCTGCCCGTCCAGCGCACCATCACCCGCGCCAGCGCCGTGAGCAGCAAGTCGTTGACCTGGGTGCGATAGGCCTTGGGCGCGTCTTGCAGCAGTTGCCGGGTCAACGCGGCGTCAAGTCGCGTACGCACCGTCACTGCCAGACGGTTCTGCTGGCCACCTGCGGGGTTATCCATTGGCAACGAGGCATCGACGTTTTCGAGCTGGGCCTGCCAGAACGCCAGTTCCTCCGCCAAGCGTTTGCTGCGGGCGTGCGCTTGCAGGCGCTCGGCCCAGACCTGCGTCGAGGTGGTTTTCAGCGGCAATTGCACCGCCACGCCGCTGGACAACTGGCGATAGGCGCTGTGCAGATCCTCGAACAGGATTCGCCACGACACGCCATCGACCACCAAGTGATGCACGGCCAGCAACAAACGCTGGCTGCCATCGGCCAACGTCGCCAAGACCGCCCGCAACAAGGGTCCTTTTTGCAGATCCAGGCTGCGCTGGGCCTCGTTGGCGATGCCTTGCAAGGCCTGCGCATCAGGCGCGTCCACGGTCCAGAGCAGGTCTTCACATTGGGCTTGCGCAGGAAGGTAAGTCGCCTTCCAGCCATCGTCCTGCTCCATGAAGCTCAAGCGCAGGCCATCGTGATGTTGCAGCAGCGCGCTCAACGCCTGGCTCAGGATCGATTCGTCCAGGCGCTGGGTCGGCTTGAGCATCACCGCCTGGTTCCAGTGATGACGCTGCGGTATCGCCTGTTCGAAGAACACACGCTGCACCGGCAACAGCGCCAGCTCACCCGTCACCGGCCCCTGATCGATGACTTGGGCGGCTTCGCCCTGGCGAACCACGGTCGCGAGCATTTCCAGGGTCTGGTGCTGGAACAGGTCCTTGGGCGTGAAATGCATGCCGGCCTGGCGGGCGCGGCTGACCACCTGGATCGAGACGATGGAATCGCCACCCAGCTCGAAGAAATTATCCCGCAGGCCGACGCGTTCAAGCTTGAGCACGTCCTGCCAGATCGCCGCCAGTTGCCGTTCCAGCGCAGTGCGCGGCGCCAGGTAGGCGTGTTGCGATTGACTGGCGTCAGGCTTGGGCAGGTTCTTGCGGTCGAGCTTGCCGTTGGGGGTCAGCGGCAGGCGTTCGAGCATCATCAGATAAGCCGGGACCATGTGCGCCGGCAATGTCGCCTTGAGTTGCTCACGCAAGTGCTCGGCGAAATCTTCGCCGGCCGATGCTGCCGCCACCACATAAGCGACCAGACGCTTGCCACTGCCGGCGGTGCCCTCCTGGGCCACGACCACGGCTTCGCGCACGCCATCGAGGGCTTGCAGGCTGGCTTCGATTTCACCCAGCTCAATGCGGAAGCCGCGGATCTTCACTTGGTTGTCGATGCGATCCAGATAATCGAAAGTGCCGTCGACGCGCTGACGCACGAGGTCTCCGGTGCGATACAGCAAGCCGCCAGCGCTGAACGGGTCGGCGACAAAGCGCTCGGCGGTCAGCCCCGGCCGGTTCAGGTAACCACGAGCCAATCCGGTACCGCCCAGGTACAGCTCACCGGCCATGCCTTGGGGCAACAGGTTCAGGTCGGCGTCGAGCACATAGGCGCTGCGGTCGCCGATGCGGCTGCCGATGGGCGCGTAGGCAGCGTCACAAGACACTTGGCGACCGGCCTTCCAGATCAGCGGCGTCACCACCGTTTCAGTCGGGCCATAACCGTTGATGATGTACTCGGGACGCAAGGCGCGCTTGACCCGTTCGAAACTGGCGCTGGGCACCGCATCGCCGCCGAAACAGTAGATGCGCACCTTCGGCGGGCTGCCCTCGCGCTCGGCGTGTTCGGCCAGTTGTTGCAGGTACACCGGCGGGAACGCCACCACCGTCACGCCATGCTCGTGCATGGCGTTGTAGGTTTGCTCCGGGGTCCACAGGCTGTCGTCACGAATGAGCAGCGACGCTCCGTGGGTCAGGCTGGTGAGCCAGCGCTCATGGGCGCCATCGAAAGCGAACGACATGAAATGGAATTCGCAATCGCTGTCACGCATTTCATAACGCTCGCCAATGGCCTGGCAGTGCATCGCCAGCGGACCGTGGGCCACGCTGACGCCCTTGGGGTTGCCGGTGGAGCCGGAGGTGTAGATGACGTAGGCGAGGTGGTGCGGGTCGAGTTGAACCGATGGCGCACTGACCGGCAGCTCACGCAGATCGATACGGTCCAGCTCAAGCAGCGGCAACGATTCATCCACGGGCAACTGCGCCGATACCGAGGAGTCGCTGATCAGCAGCGCCAGCCCGGCGTCCTTCATCAAGTACGCCAGGCGTTCACGGGGATAGCTGACGTCCAACGGCACGTAGGCACCGCCGGCCTTGAGCACCGCCAGCAGCGTGACGATCACCCCTTCGCTGCGCGGCAGGGCCACGCCGATGCGGGTCTCCGGGCCGACGCCGCGGCTGATCAAGACATGGGCCAGTTGGTTGGCGCGTCGGTCGATCTCGCCGTAGCTGAAATGTTGGCCATTGAAAATCACCGCCGTGCGCTGCGGGCGCTCGACCGCCAGCGCGGCGATCCGCTGGTGCACGGCGATGTCCACCGGGTACGGCTGCGGGTGGTTCTCGACGTGTTGCCGAGCGTGTTCGGCACCGCTGGCCAGGGCGATTTCACCCAGGTTCCGTCCGGCGTCCTGGCTGAATTGCTCAAGCAGATGCAGCAGATGGGCGCTGATGTGATCGATCATTTCGTCGGCGAACTGCCGGCGCTCGTAGCTGTAGTGCAGCGCCAGTTGTTCGCCGAGGGTGACCGCCACGCTCAGGGCGTAATGCGTCTGCTCAAGGTTGGCAACGTCGCCGAACGTGACGTCGCTGCCCGTGCCTTGCTGCAAGGCCCGGGCAATCGGGTAGTTCTCGAACACCAGGAGGTTGTCGAACAGCGCCTCGCCGCCCTGCCCGGCCCAACGCTGGATGTCCGCCAACGGCGTGTGCTCGAACTCCCGCAGGCTCAGGTTCTGCGCCTGCACCGCTTGCAGCCATTGGCCGACCGTCTGGTCCGGACGTGGGCTGCCGATTACCGGCAAGGTATTGATGAACAGGCCGACCTGCTGCTCGATGCCCGGCAGATCCGCCGGCCGACCGGCCACCGTCGCGCCAAACGCCACGGTCTGGTGCCCGGTATAGCGTTGCAGCAACAGCAGCCAGGCCGCTTGCACCAGCGTGTTGACGGTGACTTTCTGCTGGCGGGCAAACGCTTCCAGCGCTTGGGTGCGCGGCGCGTCGAGGGTCAGGAAATGATCGCCGTGGCCGCTCTCGCCGCCGCTGTCCAAGGCCGCACGGGCCAGTCGGGTCGGCTCCTGCAACGGGGCCAGTTGTGCGCGCCAGAAGTCCTGGCTGAGCTGGCCGTCCTGGCGTTGCAGCCAAGCGATGTAGTCGCGATAACGCCCACCCGTGCGGGCCGGCGCGCGGCCGTTGTAGCGCTGCATCACCTCGCCGAGCAACTGCGAATTGCTCCAACCGTCCATCAGGATGTGGTGATGGGTGTAGATCAGATGCCATTGTTCGACGCCGGTCCGCACCAGTACCAGGCGCAACAGCGGCGCCTGGCTCAAGTCGAAACCTTGCGCGCGCTCGGCCTCGGCCAGCGCGGCGAGGGCCTGGGCCGGATCGGCATGCTCGCGCCAATCCAGCACCGTGAACGGCAACTGCACCTGCTTGTGGACGATCTGCAGCGGCTGCGACAGTTCTCCCTGCCAGACGAAGCCGCTGCGCAGAATGTCCTGCGTCGCGACGGTGGCCTGCCACGCCGCACGGAATCGCTCGGCATCCAGGCCTTGTACGTCCACCCGCAACTGATTGACGTATTCACCCGCCGCCTGCTCGTACAAGGTGTGGAACAACAAGCCCTGCTGCATCGGCGACAGCGGGTAGACATCATCCAACTGACCCGCCGGCACTGGCAGATGATCGAGTTGCGACGGGGTGATCCGCGCCAGCGGGAAATCCGACGGCGTGGCTTGCGGTTCAGCCAGGTTGACGCAATGGTCGATCAGCGCCTTGAGCTCGACGGCGTATTGATCGGCCAGTTGCTGCACGGTCGCGCTGTCGAACATTTCACGGCTGAAGCCCCAGCTCATCGTCAGCTCGCCACCATAGACCTGGCCTTCCACGGTCAGCCAGTTGGCCAGTGGCGCCGTCGGGTCCTGGGCGACGCCACTGCCTTCGCCGGACGGCACGAAGAGCGCCGCTTCATCGAACTGGCGGTCGAACTGGCCGAGGTAATTGAAAGTGATGCGCGCAGGCGCCAGGTCTGTCCATTGCGCTTGCACCGACGGTGCCGCCAGATGACGCAGCACGCCGTAACCCAGGCCCTTGTCCGGGACGCTGCGCAGTTGCTCCTTGATGGTCTTGATCGAGCCGCCGATGTCATCGGTGGCGGTGAGGTTCACCGGGAACAGGCTGGTCAGCCAACCCACCGTGCGGGTCAGGTCGATGTCGTCGAACAGCGCTTCGCGGCCATGGCCTTCGAGCTCGACCAGCGTGCCCGGTTGCCCGGTCCAGCGGCTGATGGTGCGGGCCAGCGCGGTGAGCAGCAGATCGTTGACCTGGGTGCGATAGGCGGCCGGCGCCTGTTGCAGCAGTTGCCGGGTCAGGCCGGCCTCCAGGCGCCATTCGATCTTCGCGCCTTGAACGTTCTGCAGGCTGCCCTGCGGGTGTTCGCAAGGCAGGTCCCGCGCGCCCTCGTGCTGGGCTTTCCAATAGGCCGACTGGTCGTCGAAGCGCGATGCTTCGGCCATTAGCCGCGCAGTCCAATTCTGGAAGGCGCTGGTCTTGGCCGGCAACGTAACGCCGCCCCCCGCCGCCAATTGTTCGTAGGCCTGCTGCAGATCTTCCAGCAACACCCGCCACGACACGCCATCCACCACCAGGTGATGGATGACCAGCGCCAGTCGCTGGCTGCCGTCAGCCAGGTTCACCAGCATGGCGCGCACCAGCGGCCCGTCTCGCAGGTCCAGGCTGCGCTGCGCCTCGTCGCACAGCGCGTTCAACTGGTCGACGGATCGGGCATCGCGCTGCCACAGGTCGGCGCTTTGCAACAGCGGCCCATGGCTCTGCCGCCAAGCACCGGAGTCTTCGACAAAGCGCAGGCGCAACGCGTCATGGTGGTTGATGACGCAGGTCAACGCCGCGTCGAGCCGTTGTGCATCCAGTGGTTCGCGTGGGGTCAGCAACAGCGATTGGTTCCAGTGTTCGCGGGCCTGCATCGCCTGGGCGAAAAATTGCTGTTGGATCGGCCCGAGCACGACATCGCCAGTGACCGGTCCTTGGTCCGGGACACTGTGGTTGTCGTGGCGGGCGACCAGCGCCAGGCTGCGCACGGTCTGGTATTGGAACAGGTCGCGGGGGTGGATACGAATACCGGCCTGCCGCGCGCGGCTTACCACTTGAATGGAAATAATCGAGTCACCGCCCAGTTCGAAGAAATTGTCTTCGAGGCCGACGCGCTCCACCCCGAGCACGCCCTGCCAGATCTCAGCCAAGGCGGTTTGCAGTGCATCTTGCGGGGCGACGAACGCTTGTCGAGCCGCGGCGTCCGGTTGTGGCAGGGCCTTGCGATCGAGCTTGCCGTTGGCGGTCACCGGCAGGCCAGTCAATGGCATCAGGTAGGTCGGCACCATGTATTCCGGCAAGCCGGCCAGCAGCCAGGCCTTGACGTCCTGTTGCCAATGCTCATGCGCGTCGCTGTTCTCCAGCACCAGGTAGCCCACCAGATGCTTGCCGTCCTGCACCAGCACCACGGCCTCGCGCACCCGCGGATGCTGCACGAGGCGAGTCTCGATTTCGCCGAGCTCGATGCGCAGGCCGCGCAGCTTGACCTGATGGTCGAGGCGACCAAGGTATTCGATCACGCCGTCGGCGCGCTGGCGCACGCGGTCGCCGGTGCGGTACAGGCGTGCGCCGTCATGGAACGGGCACGGCACAAAACGCTCGGCGGTCAGCGCCGGACGCTGGTGATAACTGCGCGCCAGCCCCGCCCCGCCCAAGTACAACTCGCCCGCCACGCCCCACGGTACCGGCGACAGATCGGCGTCGAGCACATGGGTGCGCAGGTTGGCGATGGGCTGGCCGATCGGCACGCAATCGGCGCCTTCATCAACGCACGTCCAATGGGTGACGTCGATGGCCGCTTCGGTCGGACCGTACAGGTTATAGAGCGCGGCGTTTGGCAGTTTGGCGAAGACGTGCTGCTGCGCATCCAGCGGCAACGCTTCACCGCTGCAGACGATGCGCTTCAGGCCTTCGCAGGTGTTCACGCCCGGCTCATGGATGAACGCTTGCAGCATCGACGGCACGAAGTGCAGCGTGCTGATGCCATGACGCTTGATGGTGTCGATCAGTTGTCGCGGATCACGATGGACGCCCGGCGCAGCCATCACCAGGCGTGCCCCGGTCATCAGCGGCCAGAAAAACTCCCACACCGACACGTCGAAACTGAACGGGGTTTTCTGCAACACCGCGTCGCTGCCGTCCAGGCCATACGCTTGTTGCATCCAGCACAGGCGATTGACCAGTGCGGCGTGGCTGTTGCCGGCGCCCTTGGGTTTGCCGGTCGAGCCTGAGGTGTAGATGACGTAGGCGAGGTTCAGCGGGGCGATCATCACATCGGGGCGACTGTCGCTGTAACCGTCGAGCCAACCGTCCGGTTGGTCGAGCGCGATGACCTCGACTCCCTCGGTCGGCAGCCCCGCCGACAGCGAACGCTGGGTCAGCAGCAAGCCGATGCCGCTGTCCTCGATCATGTAGGCCAGGCGTTCCTGCGGGTACTCCGGGTCCAGCGGCACGTAGGCGCCGCCGGCCTTGTGGATCGCCAGCAGGCCGACCACCATTTCCACCGAACGCTCGATGCAGATGCCCACCAGGCTGTCCGGCCGCACTCCATGCCTGCGCAGCAGATGGGCCAGGCGGTTGGCGCGGGCATCGAGCGCTGCATAACTCAGGCTTTGTTCGCCAAACACTAACGCCGTGGCGTCCGGGGTGCGCGCCACCTGGGCTTCGATCAGTTGATGCACGCACAGCTCGGTCGGGTAGCGTTGGGCCGTGGCGTTCCAGCCATGCACCAACGTGGCGTGCTCGTCGGCATCAAGCAGCGGCAGCTCGCCGATACGCCGGGACGGATCGGCAATCATGGCTGTGAGCAATCGCAGCCAATGCCGCGCCATGCGCGCGATGGTCGGTGCTTCGAACAGATCGTCGGCGTAAGTCAGCGCGGCGTGCAACGTGCCGGCTTTTTCATAAGTGTCGAGGGTCAAGTCGAATTGGGTGGTGCGCGCCTGCCATTCGATCATGCCCAGTTCCAGGCCGGACGCCGTTCGGATCGTGGTGACGTCCGCCACGTGGGGTTGATGGTTGTACATCACTTGGAACAGCGGCGTATGGCTGAGGCTGCGTTCAAGCTTCAATGCCTCGACCAGGCGTTCGAAGGGCAAATCCTGATGGGCCTGGGCACCGAGCGCGGTCTCTTTGACCCGGCGAAGCAACTCGTCGACCCGGGTCTGGCCGTCCAGTTCGGTGCGCAGCACTTGGGTGTTGACGAAGAAACCGATCAGGCCTTCGATTTCATCCCGGTTGCGGTTGGCGATTGGCACGCCGACACGGATGTCGGATTGCCCGCTGTAGCGATGCAACAGCACGTCGAACGCGCCGAGCAGCAGCATGAACAGCGTGACGCCATGCTGCTGGGCGGCGCTGCGCAGTTGCTCCGCCAACCCTGGCTCGATGGCAAATTCATAGCGGCTGCCGCGATAGCTTGGCATGGCCGGGCGCGAGTGGTCGGTCGGCAACTCCAACACCGGATGCTCATCGCCCAACTGCGCCTGCCAGTACGCCAGTTGCCGCGCCTGCTCGCCGGCCTCCAGCCAACGGCGCTGCCACAGCGCGTAGTCGCTGTACTGGATCGGCAAGTCGGCCAGTTGTGGCGGCACGCCGGCTTCATGGGCGTCGTAGCAGCGGATGAATTCTTCGATCAGCACGTTCATCGACCAGCCATCGGAGACGATGTGGTGCAAGGTCAACAGCAGCACGTGTTCCTGTGCATCGAGCTTGAGCAGCTCGACCCGCAGCAAGGGGCCGCTGGACAGATCGAACGGCCGCATCGATTGTGCTTGCGCAGCCTGGCGCACCGCCTGCTCGCGCTCGCCTGCCGGCAAGCCACTGAGGTCCTGTTGCTCGATCATCAGCGGCGCATCGGTGGGCACTTGCAAGAGGCTGTCGTCGGCTTGGCGCTGGAACACCGTGCGCAGGGTTTCATGACGCGCCACCAGGCTGGCGAAAGCCTGTTCCAGCGCCGGCAGGCTCAACGTTCCCTTGAGCCGCACCGCCCCCGGCAGGTTGTAGGCGCCGCTTTGCGGGTCCAGTTGCCAGAGAAACCACATGCGCCGCTGGGCATAGGACAGCGCCTGGCGATCCTCGGCTTCGACGCCTTGGGGAATGGGAAAGCTGCTGAAATCCACGCCCTCCTTGTCCAGCGCTGCCAGGAACATCTGGCGCTTGTCCAAAGGCAACCCGATAAACCGGCGAGCAAGTTTCAAGGCGTTTTCAGCATTCATTTCTGGGTATCCGGAATCAGTGGGCACAAGGCACAAAGGCATGTCGTCCCTATGAAACGAATGCAAACCGGAAAAATTAGCGATTGGGAATCAGTATCGGAAAGGAGCAAACTCGTGGCGAGGGAGCTTGCTCCCGCTCGGCTGCGCAGCAGTCGTAAACCGGCTGATGCGGTCTGCCTGGCTTAATGCGCCATTTCTTTTGGGGCGGCTTCGCCGCCCAGCGGGAGCAAGCTCCCTCGCCACAAAAGCGGGTCTTGAATCGGTTATGCGCTGATGGCCAACCCATGCCGCCGATGATGCACGCTCAACTGATCCTTGATCAGCCGCAGCACCCGGGCTTCGTGTTCATGGATGAAAAAGTGCCCACCGGCCAACATGTCCACCGAAAAGCTGCCGCAGGTTTCCCGGCTCCAGCCGATCAACTGTTCGGTGGTGGCCTTGTCGGCAGTGCCGCCGAGCACATGCACGGGGCAGTTGAGCACAGGCCGAAGCCGTGGCTGATAGCGTCCGCAAAGCAGGAAGTCTGCCCGCAGCACGGGCAAGGTCAGGGCCATCAACTCTGCGTTGGCCAACACTTCTTCGCTGGTGCCGTTGAGGGTGCGCAGTTGATCGATCAGTTCAGCATCGGTTTTCGGCTCGGCGAAGCCGCGATCATAGTCGGCGCGCATCGTTGGCGCCGCAGTGCCGGAGGCGAACAGCGCCACCGGTTCCGGGCAGCCCAGCTCGCGCAAGGCATGGGCGATCTCACAGGCCAGCAGCGCACCCAGGCTGTGACCGAACACCGCGTAAGGAGCCTTGAGCGTCGGGTACAACTCGCACGCCAGTTGCCTGGCCAATGGGCCCATGTCGGTGTGCAGCGGTTCGGCGAAACGTGCCCCGCGCCCCGGCAATTCCACGGGCTGCACCGTCAGCCACTGTGGCACCTTGCGCCGCCAACGGCTGTATACCATCGCGCTGGCGCCGGAATACGGCAGGCACAGCAGGGTCAGTTGGGTCACTGCGGTTTTCTCCGATCGTTTGTATAAAAAGAATAACGAGGCCGGGCCGCGAAGAATTAGTCACCGGCCCTTCGCCCGGATGCGCCTTATACTGCACGCCCCATGGCTTTGGTCTGCCCTCAAGGAGAACACAATGAGCTGGTCCGCCCAACAATATGTCGCTTTCGAAGAGGAACGCACCCGCCCGTCCCGGGATCTGCTGGCGGCGATCCCGCCGGTCCAGGCGCGGCAAGTGATCGACCTGGGCTGCGGCCCCGGCAACTCCACCGAACTGTTGGTGCGCCACTTCCCCGACGCAACCGTGCGTGGCCTGGACAGTTCCGCCGACATGGTCGAAGCCGCCCGCAAGCGCTTGCCCCACGTGACATTCGACACGGCAGACATTGGCCGATGGAGCGAAAGCGGCCCCTTCGATGTGATCTTCGCCAACGCCGTGCTGCAATGGCTGCCAGACCACGCCACCTTGCTGCCGTCGCTGGTGGACAAACTCGCACCGGGTGGCAGCCTGGCGATCCAGATGCCCGATACGCTGCACCAGCCGTCCCATCGCTTGATGCGGGACATCGCCGCCAATGGCCCCTGGGCGGGCCAACTGGCCGGGGCGGCTGATTCGCGGACCGAGGTGGAGGACGCCAGCACCTATTATTCGATTCTCAAGTCCCATTGCAGCCGGGTCGATGTGTGGCGCACCACTTATCATCATCCACTGGCGGGCGGCGCTTCGGGTATCGTCGAATGGTTCAAGGGCAGCGGCTTGCGTCCTTTCCTCGAACCGCTGGACGCAGCGCAGCGCGAGCAATACCTGGAGCAGTACCTCAAGGCCATCGAACAGGCCTATCCGACCCTGGATGATGGTTCGGTCCTGCTGCCGTTTCCAAGGGTTTTCATCGTCGCGACACGCTAGGGCGACGGTCCGGCGGCGAGGGCTAAATTTTCGATCACGGCCCTCGTTACTTGCTAGACCAAAAACCCGCAAGAGTGACCGCCGTGGACCTGCAAACCATTCTGGGCAAGCTGTTCGCCAATGCCGGCGCCGTTGGTATCGAAGGCGTTTTCCAATTCGTGTTCGGCCCGCACCAGGCGTTCTGGTCCGAGGTCAAGGCCAGCAGCCACACCCAGGCCGGCCGTCACGCCAGCCCCGACGTCACCATTGAAGTGGCAGAAAAGGAATTTTTCGGGATCATGGCCGGCCAGGCCAATGTCGAGGAACTGTTCGCCAGCGGTCGCTTGAAGATCACCGGCAACATGGGCCTGGCGACATTGCTGCCGCAGATCATCGACCATGCGCGCCATGGCAGTCGCCCGGTGGAAAAGGTCGACATGAACAAGCGTTACCCCACCCCGTCGCGCTTCAGCGAAACCCTCACCGCCAGCCTGCCCACCCAACGCAGCGTGGAGCGTCAGCCGCGCAGCGAGCTGTCGGTGCAAACGTTCCAGGCGCGTTATCTGCCCCATGGGATTCCCGTGGTCATCAGCGATGCGCTGCAGGACTGGCCGTTGTTCAAGCTCAGCCGCGAAGAAACCCTGGTGCATTTCGCCGAGCTGCAAGGCATCACTCGCCATGGCGATTATGTGAAGAAAACCTTCTCCACCGAGCGGGACTTTCGCTCCACCTCCATGGCCGATTTCATCGCCTCCCTCGACAGCCCGGCGCCCAAGCGTGCCGACGGCGAACCTCCAGCCTACATGGGCAACAATATCTTGCCGGCGCAGTTGATGGAGCTGATCAAATACCCGTCCTATTTCGATCCGGCGCTGTTCATCCCGCCGCGCATCTGGATCGGACCCAAGGGCACCCTCACGCCCCTGCACCGCGACGACACCGACAACCTGTTCGCCCAGGTCTGGGGCCAGAAAACCTTCACCCTCGCCGCGCCCCATCACCGCGAGGCACTGGGCACATGGTCGACCGCGCCCCAAGGCGGGCTGGACGGCTGCGACTTCAACCCGGACGCGCCGGACTACGACCGTTTCCCCAAGGCCCGGGACGTGACGTTCATGCGGGTGACGCTTGAGGCGGGGGATTTGCTGTTTTTGCCGGAGGGTTGGTTTCACCAGGTGGAGTCGGTGTCCACCTCGCTGTCGGTGAATTTCTGGGTGAATTCGGGGCGGGGCTGGTGAAGCCAGGACTGTGCGTTCACCGTTGCTGCCGATAACTCTGCACCGCCGCGGCCAGCACCACCGCCCCGGCCGCAATCGCCAGCCAGAACCCACTGCGCGCGCCGAACGTATCCACCAGCCACCCCGAACCGGCCGCGCCGATCGCCACGCCGATGCTAAGACCGGTGACCAGCCACGTCAGGCCTTCGGTCAACCGGGCCGGGGGCACGATGCGCTCCACCAAGGCCATGGCGACAATCAGCGTCGGCGCGAAGAACAATCCGGCGACGAACACGGCCAGGGACAAGCCGAGGATATTGCTCGCCAACAGCAACGGCAGCGTGGTGACTGCCGTCGCTACGCCGCCGTACAGGAACATCCGCGGCAACGGCAGTTTCGAGCGCAGCGCGCCGAACGCCAGCCCGGCCAGGCACGAGCCGATGGCATAGACCGACAGCACGATGCTCGCCGCCGCCGGTTGCCCCTGATGCTGGGCGAACGCGATGCTGACCACGTCCACCACGCCGACGATGACGCCCATGGCGATCATCAGCAACAGCAACAAAAGCACATCGCTTGAACGGATGATCGAACCCTGATGATGCGCCTGGTGCGGATGCACAGGTGGTTCGGTGCCACGCTGCAGGACAAATGCCGTCACGCCGATTGCCAAGAGCAACACCGAGGCCAGGGGCCCCGCCTCCGGAAACGCCGCCACGCACAACCCCACCGACAGCGGTGGACCGACGATGAAGCAGACCTCGTCCAGCACCGATTCCAGCGCATAGGCGGTGCGCAGTTGTGGCTGGCCGCGATACACCTCGGTCCAGCGTGCCCGCACCATCGCCGACATGCTGGGCATGCAGCCGGCCAGGGCAGCGAACAGGAACAGCGTCCAATGGGGCGCTTGCAACCGCGTGCATAACAACAGCATCAACAACGCCCCGCCACCCAGCAATGCCGCCACCGGCAAGACCCGCCCCTGGCCAAAACGGTCGACCAGTCGCGACACCTGGGGCGCACAGAACGCAGTCGCCAGGGCAAACGTCGCAGCCACCGCGCCAGCCAACCCGTAGCCGCCCTTGAGCTGCGACAGCATGGTGATCACGCCAATGCCGGTCATGGAAATCGGCATGCGCGCGATCATTCCCGCCAACACGAAGCCGCGGCTGCCAGGGGCGGTGAACAATTCACGATAGGGATTTGCCATGGAATGCGGCCTCAACAAGGGCCTGCAACTTGCCATAAACGAACGTGCCGGGGAAAGCGCAAAACTGTGGGTGAAATGTGAAGACTGCCTGCTGCAAATGAACTCTCGGCACGTGGCGCCAGTCAGCAAGTAAGGCCCTCAGTTCAAGGTGCTATCCCATGCAGATTTCCCTCGCCCGACAAGTAGCCTTGGTGACCGGCGCCAGTTCCGGCATCGGTGCAGGCTCGGCCAAGGCACTGGCGGCGGCCGGAGCCGCCGTGGTCCTCAACTACCATTCCAGCGCCGGCCCGGCCGAAGACCTGGCCCGCGAAATCAACGACAGCGGTGGCCGCGCCATCGCCATCGGCGCCGATGTGTCGAAGGAGCCGCACGTCGAACGCTTGTTCGCCCAGACCCTCGACGCATTCGGCACGCTCGACATTCTGGTCGCCAACTCCGGCCTGCAAAAAGACGCCGCCGCCGTCGACATGAGCCTGGACGACTGGAACACCGTCATCGGCGTCAATCTCACGGGCCAGTTCCTCTGCGCCCGCGCCGCCCTGCGAATCTTCAACCGCCAGGGCATTCGCCAAGGCGTGTCCCGGGCCGCCGGCAAGATTATCCACATGAGCTCGGTGCATCAGCGCATTCCCTGGGCGGGCCACGTCAACTACGCAGCATCCAAGGGCGGTATCGACCAGCTCATGCAGACCTTGGCCCAGGAAACCAGCCACCAGCGCATCCGCATCAATAGCATTGCTCCCGGTGCCATCCGCACGGCGATCAATCGGGAGGCCATGGAGGGCGATCAGGAGCAGAAGCTGTTGGAGCTGATCCCCTATGGTCGTGTGGGCGATGTGGAAGATGTCGCCAATGCGGTGGTCTGGCTGGCGTCGGACTTGTCCGATTATGTCGTGGGCACCACGCTGTTCATCGATGGCGGAATGAGCCTCTATCCGGGGTTCCGCGGCAATGGCTGATCATGACGAACCGCAAAGCCCCATCGAGAACCACGGGATTATTGGCGACATGCGCACCGCCGCGCTGGTCAACGATCGTGGCAGCGTGGATTTTTTCTGCTGGCCGGAATTCGACAGCCCATCGATCTTCTGTTCGCTGTTGGACACTCCTGAAGCCGGTATCTTCCAACTGGCGCCGGACTTGCCGGACGCCCGTCGCCAGCAAATCTACCTGCCCGACACGAATGTCCTGCAGACCCGCTGGCTGAGCGACGGCGTGGTGGTGGAGATTACCGATCTGCTGCCCATCGGAGACAGCGAGGATGACCTGCCTGTGCTGATGCGCCGGGTGCGCATGACCGTCGGCAGCGCGACGTTTCGCATGCGTTGCGCGGTGCGCCATGACTATTCCCGTGCCGCGACCACGGCGCGCCAGGACGGCGATCACGTTGTCTTCGAAGCCGCGCAACAACCGAGCCTGCGCCTGTGCGCCGACCAGCCCCTGACGCTCGACGGCCAGGCGGCAGTGGCCGAGTTCACCCTGGCGCAAGGCCAGACCGCCGAGTTCCTGCTGGGCAGCATTGACGACCCACGTTTGGTGGACGACGCCAGCGCCTTGTGCCTGGAGCGAACCCTGGCGTTCTGGCGCGGCTGGATCAGCCAATCCAACTACCGCGGTCGCTGGCGAGAGATGGTCAACCGCTCGGCGCTGGCGCTGAAACTGCTGACGTCACGTAAACAGGGCGCCATCCTGGCCGCCGCCACCTTCGGCCTGCCGGAATCACGTGGCGGCGAACGCAACTGGGATTACCGCTACACCTGGATCCGCGATGCCTCGTTCACCGTCTACGCGTTCATGCGCCTGGGCTTTGTCGACGAAGCCAACGCCTACATGCGCTGGCTGCGTGGCCGGGTCAGCGACTGCTGCGATCAGCCAACCAAGCTCAACATCCTCTACGGCCTGGACGGTCGGCTTGAGCTGCCGGAAACCGAGCTGACGCATCTGAAGGGCTTCGGCAACGCGCGGCCGGTGCGTATCGGCAACCTGGCCTACCAGCAGGTGCAACTGGACATCTTCGGCGAGCTGATGGATGCAGTGTACCTGGTCAACAAATACGGTGAGGCCATCTCCCATCAGGGCTGGAAACACACGGTCGATGTGGTGGACCAGGTGTGCACGATCTGGCAGGACAAGGATGTCGGCATCTGGGAAATGCGCGGCGACAAGCAACATTTCCTGCATTCGCGGCTGATGTGCTGGGTGGCCGTGGACCGCGCCATCCGCCTGGCGAGCAAACGCTCCCTGCCCGCCCCGTTCGCCCGTTGGGATGAAACCCGCCAGGCCATCTACGAAGACATCTGGACGAACTTCTGGAACGACGAACACCAACATTTCGTCCAGCGCCTGGGTAGCACCGCCCTCGACGGATCGATGCTGCTGATGCCGCTGGTGCGCTTCGTCAGCGCCCGCGACCCGCGCTGGTTGTCGACGCTGGACGCCATCGAAAAAGACCTGGTGCGCGACGGCATGGTCTATCGCTACCGCACCGACGACAGCCCCATCGATGGCCTCAGCGGCACAGAAGGTTCGTTCGTCGCCTGCTCGTTCTGGTACGTCGAATGCCTGGCCCGCGCCGGTCGCGTGGAAAAAGCCCAACTGGAATTCGAACAACTGATGCGCTACGCCAATCCGCTGGGGCTGTATGCCGAGGAATTCGACAGCCACGGTTATCACCTCGGCAACCTGCCCCAGGCGTTGAGCCATTTGGCGCTGATCAGCGCGGCGAGCTTCCTGGACCGCAAGTTGAGTGGGGAGAAAAATCATTGGCAGCCGTGAGCTGCGGTTATGACTGGAGACAGTCCGTGGCGAGGGAACTTGCTCCCTCGCCACGTTGGATTCCAACAAAGCTAAACGCATTTCGCCGGCTCCAGGTTGCCAGCCCCCCAACCCTCTCCTAAGATCGATGCACGCAAGGGTGCAGCGGAGCTGCGCGATAAAAACCCGATTCAAGGACTCGACATGACTCATATCAAACGCTCCATCACCACCGCCCCCCGATCAGGGCTGACTCGCGAGGAACTTTGGGACGATCAGGACAAAGGCTTGATCAAATGTTGGGAAATCGGCCGCGACCGGGCAGCGAGGTTTCCCGAACTGGCGCAACGCTGTCTGGCCGGTGAGCTGCCGGTGCTGGGCTGGAAAGGCGGGGTCAGCCGCAGCCTGAAGAAGACCGCCAAGTTCGGTTGTCTCAAGTACCTGGCCCAATGGCAGGGCCTGCGGGGCGAAGACCTGGACATCGACCTGACCCAGGAGCGCACATTGACCTGCTCCAGCACGAACATGATCGTGACGTTCACACCGGACCGGGCCAAATACCTGAACCAGGAACCCGCCTGACCCCAACCGATCCAAGCCGGAGACCGACATGACATCTACGCCAAAGGTCGATTTCGCGGTGACGCCGCTGCTGCGCATCGCCTACGAAGAACACGGTCCCGCCAGCGGCGAGCCGGTCATCCTGTTGCACGGTTTCCCCTACGATCCGCGAGGCTTTGATGAGGTCGCCCCGCCTCTGGCCCAACGCGGCTATCGCGTCATCGTGCCGTACCTGCGCGGCTATGGCCCGACCCGGTTCAACAATCCAGCCATCGCCCGCTCAGGCCAACAGGCGGCATTGGCCCAGGATCTGCTGGACCTGATGCATGTACTCGACATTCCCCAAGCAGCGCTGTGCGGCTATGACTGGGGCGGCCGCGCCGCGTGCATCGTCGCCGCCTTGTGGCCCGAGCGGGTTCGTTGCCTGGTCACTGGCGATGGCTACAACCTGCAGAATATTCCCCGTTCAATTCAGCCGCTGGATCCGCAAACCGAGCATCGTCTCTGGTATCAGTATTACTTCCACACCGCACGCGGCGTTGAAGGTTTGAAACGGAACCGCCGGGAACTGTGCCAATTGCTCTGGCGCCTGTGGTCACCGACCTGGAAACGCGGCGCCGATCTGTATCCGCAGAGCGCCCCGTCATTCGACAATCCGGACTTTGTAGAAGTGGTGATCCACTCCTATCGCCACCGGTTCATGTACGCGCCAGGGGATCCGACGCTGGAGTGGATGGAGGAGAAACTGGCGGAACAACCTGTCATCGGCGTGCCGAGCATTTCCCTGTGCGGTGCCGATGACGGTGTGGGACCACCGCCGGAGGACGACGACGATGCAGTGCATTTCAGCGGATTCTACGAACGCCGCGTACTGCCCGGCGTCGGCCACAACATTCCCCAGGAAGCGCCGGAGGCCACGATCAAGGCGTTACTGGATCTGCTTGGGCGCTGAACCGCTCCCGATAGGCCTGGGGCGTCACGCCTACGGCCCGCAAGAAACTGCGGCGCAGTGTTTCTTCGCTGCCGAAGCCACATTGCAGGGCAACGCGCTTGACCGGCACGGTGCTGTCCGCGAGCAGGCGGCGGGCGGTCTCGACGCGGATCAGTTCGACAGCGCGGGCAGGGGTCTGGCCGGTCTCGGCGCGGTAATGGCGAACAAAACTGCGGTCACTCATGCCCGCCTCGGCCGCCAGGCTCGACAAGCCCAGGTCTCGCGTAAGGTGTTCGGCGATCCAGGCGTGCAACCGATCGAAGCGACCGCCCTGCTTTTGTAGCGCCAAGGTGGCGCTGAACTGCGATTGCCCGCCGGGGCGCTTGAGAAAGACCACCAAGTGCCGGGCGACCTCCAGGGCCATCGCACGGCCAAGGTCTTCTTCGACCAAGGCCAACGCGAGGTCAATTCCGGCCGTGACCCCGGCCGAGGTCCAGACCGGGCCGTCCTTGATGAAAATCGGATTGGGTTCGACGTGCAATTGCGGGTGTTGCCGGGCCAGTTGTTCGCAGCGGGTCCAGTGAGTCGCCACCCGCCGACCGTCCAGCCAGCCACTGGCCGCCAGCAAGAACGCGCCGGTACACACCGACGCGACCCTTCTCGAACGCATTCCTTGGTGCTTGACCCAGGCCACCAGGGCCGGATCCTCGGCGACTTCGTAGACGCCCCAACCGCCAGCGATCAACAGCGTGTCGCTGCTCTCATTGGGGAGCGGCTCAGCCATCAGCGCCAACCCCGCCGACGACATCACCGCCCCGCCACCGGCAGCGACGACAGTCGGCGCATAAGGCGCCGGCAAGCCTTGCCCACGGGCCAGGTCGTTGGCGGACGCGAAGACTTGCAGAGGGCCGGTGACATCCAGCACCTGCACATTGGCGAAGGCCAACACATGAACGGGTTTCGGGGTATTTGGCATATTGGCGTGATTCGTGGGCTTATTGGCGAATACGCCAGATGCTACGAGCCTACAGTAAAACCGTCCACCCCTCGGGCAATTATCCAAAGGAGCAAGCGAGATGACGTTGCAGATCGGTTTTCTGTTATTCCCCCAGGTTCAGCAACTGGATCTCACCGGCCCTTATGACGTGCTGGCCTCGCTGCCGGATGTGAAAGTTCACCTGGTCTGGAAAGACCTGGCGCCCGTGACCGCCAGCACCGGGCTGGTCTTGCTGCCGACCACCACGTTCGAGGACTGCCCGAAGCTCGACGTAATCTGCGTACCCGGCGGCAGCGGCGTGGGCCCGCTGATGGAAGACGAGCAGACCTTGGCCTTTATCAAGCGCCAGGCAGCCCACGCCAAGTACATCACCTCGGTGTGCACCGGTTCACTGGTACTGGGTGCTGCAGGGTTGTTGCAAGGCAAGCGCGCCACCACCCATTGGGCTTATCACAGCCTGTTGCAGCCGATGGGCGCGACACCCATCAAGGACCGCGTGGTACGCGACGGTAATCTATTGACTGGCGGAGGCATCACGGCGGGTATCGACTTTGCCTTGACCCTGGCAGCAGAGTTGTTCGACCGAGACACCGCCGAGCTGGTCCAATTGCAGCTTGAATACGCTCCCGCTCCGCCATTTGCCTCCGGGAGCCCGGACACTGCGCCTACGCAGGTACTGGAAGAGGCCAACCGGCGTTGCGCGGAGTCGTTCCGGGTGCGTTCGCAGATCACTCAGCGAGCTGCGGCACGGTTGGAAAAGGTGTAGCCGTGAGTTTCAGCCAGGCACCAAGGCCAGGTGCCTGGCTTGGCTGAGCTATTTCTCCTGGCGATACAAGACCATTCCGGCGTGGTACAGCACCCCTCCGCGAAAATCCCCGTCGGCGGTAAAACCGGTATCGTCGTGATATTCGATATGGTCGTCCTGAAGCCAGTAGTCGCCCTGATAAGCGCTCTCTCGAGTGCCCCGTGCTTCGTCGTACCGACCGCCCGGCAGCAGCCGATGGCGGATCACGCCATCGGCGGTTACCCAGAGGCCGACGAATTTTTCCTGGTTGCCGAATGCCTTTCTCATGGGAGCTCTCCTGTTGGACCGGTTCGTCTCAATACAGGCTGGCCGTTGGCCGCACGACCAGTTCGCTGACGTCGACGTCGGCCGGTTGTTCGACGGCGTAGGCAATGGCTCGGGCGATGGCCTCGGCGGGGATGGCGATCCTGCGGAACTCACGCATCTCGGCGCGCCCGCCTTCATCGGAAATGCTCTCGGCCAGTTCCGACTCGGTGACGCCGGGGGAGATCACGGTCACGCGAACATCTCCACCTACTTCCTGGCGCAATCCTTCGGAAATCGCCCGCACGGCATATTTCGTGGCGCAGTACACGGCGGCCGTCGGGCTGACCGCGTAGGCACCGATGGAAGCAATGTTGATGAACTGGCCGCTGCGTTGGCGCTGCATCAGCGGCAGCCCTGCGGCAATACCATGGAGGACGCCGCGGATGTTGACGTCGATCATCCGATCCCATTCCTCGACTTTCAGGGCCTCGAGCTTGGAGAGGGGCATGACGCCGGCGTTATTGATGATCACATCGAGCCGGCCGTATTTTTCGACGGCGAAATCGACCAGATTCTGGACGTCATCGCGACGGGTCACGTCCACGGCTTTGCAGGCGGCACGGTGGCCCGCGGCCTCAAGTTCCTGCACAAGCGTTTGCAAACGGTCCACGCGCCGGGCGCCGAGTACAACGCAAGCCCCCCGGGCCGCCAGCAAGCGTGCTGCCGCCTCACCAATCCCGCTGCTAGCGCCAGTGATGACCACGACTTTATTTTGAATATCGGACATGATGAATCCCTCGTCTGGATGTGTTGGCTCCTGGGTGGAGCGTTTTGACAGGTCCAGATTAGGGATTCGCTCTGCGCTCGGTTAGCCGGATCCTCCTGCGCATTTGCACGATCCTGTAACGATAACGCCTCTGGCCGTCGCGGCTGCAATCAGCTTTACTAGCGCGATCCATTGAATTGGCCAGGGAGATTGATCGGCATGTCGGTATCCACGTCCATCACCATCACGCCCGATAACCGCGTAGACCTGCGTCGCGCCGAACTGGCGAGCCTGATGAAGCGCTTCGCCCCGGAATATGGCGTCCACGCCACGGCCATCGAGGCCTTGCACCTGATTCGCAGCGACCAGCCCACCGAAGCCTTGCACGTCGTGCATAAACCGGGGCTCTGCGTCATTGTCCAAGGGCGCAAAGAAGTCACGCTCGCGGACGAACGCTACGTCTATGACCCGCTCAATTACCTGGTGGTCTCGGTGACGCTGCCGCTGGCCGGCCAAGTGATCGAGGCCAGTCCCGAGCAACCGTATCTATGCATTCGCCTCGACATTGATCCGGCCCAAATCTGTCGGTTGATCGCCGATGCCAGCCCCATTGGCGTACCGAGCGAAAGGGCTGATCGCGGATTGTTCCTCGACAGCATCGATGAACCCTTGCTCGACGCAATGCTGCGTTTGATGCGGTTGCTCGACAGCCCAGACGACATCACGACCCTCGCGCCCTTGGCCCAACAGGAGATTTTCTATCGGCTGTTGCGAGGTTCCCAAGGTCGGCGCCTGCATGAAATTGCCATTCCTGACACGCAGACACATCGCATCAGCCGCGCCATCGAGTGGCTCAACAGCCATTACGCCGAACCGTTGAGCATCGATAGCCTGGCGCAAATGATCAATCTCAGCCCTTCGGCCCTGCATCATCGCTTCAAAGCCGTGACCGCCATGAGCCCGCTCCAGTACCAGAAACAGCTGCGCCTGCAGGAGGCCCGACGACTGCTCTTGGCCGAGAACTGCGACGTTTCGTCAATCGGCTACAAGATGGGCTATGAAAGCCCTTCCCAGTTCAGCCGTGAGTACAGCCGCCTATTTGGCGCCTCGCCCAGCAAGGACATCGCTCGTCTGCGCGCCATGGCATTGCAGGCCAATAGCGCCTGATCCTGCATGCAAACAGGATCAGGCAAACGCATGGCAGTTTCCGACTAACGACGTCCATCTCCCCATCCCTATTCTGAACCCATGCAGCACGACAACCGTCCGGGCTGCAACGGGTTCAGCAGATCACGACATCTGAACGACCCGGCACCCACCCCTTTGATAAGACCGGAGTCATAGCCATGAAAATGTTAAATTCCTCGATTGCCGTTATTACCTTTGCTCTGAGCACCATGGCATTCGCCCTGCCAAGCCAGCAACAAGACCGCTTCTTTACCCAAGCGCTTGATCAGCAAGAATCCGTAGCGGCGGACGGTGCGGAGCGTACCCCAGGTGGCCAGACACTGGCTGCTGATGGTTCGGAACGTACCTTAGGTGGCCGGGCGTTGGCTGCTGATGGTTCGGATCGAGTGTCGGCCCGCCGCCTGGCATGAAGACCTACTTTATTGCAGACAAAAAAAACCCGCCTAGGCGGGTTTTTTTAGGACCTATTAGACTCCTGTCCGGCACTCCATACCTGGTCCCATCATCCGTGACCCCGAGCACTCCCTGTACTCAACGGTTGCACAAAGGTTAATGCCGTCGCGATCGTGGGCAAAGACGATAAAACAGCAATGGCGTGTAAGCTTTTCGCTAACGTGCGTTTTCGACAACTTTTGGACGAAAAAAAACCCGCCTAAGCGGGTTTTTTCCAAGACCATTACGACTCCCTGTCGATAGCCATCCTGGCAAGGTCGATCATCCCTGATCCTGAGCACTCCCTGTGCTTCAGTGGATGAGTCCAGATTACGCGTCGGATCCAAAGTGAAACAGAGGACATAATTACCAAGCCGTGTAAGACATTCGCTATCGCAGCCCCTCCGAAAACCCCTAGCCAACCAGGCATCGGACCACTCCACGACTTAAGTGCGGGCCCAGGATCCACATCAAGCCTTGCTCAGGAACTCTTCGATATTGGCCATTTGATCATCCCAACCACGACTATCCATGCGGAACGCCTTGAGTCGACGAGCCTCAGGAATACCGTTGAATCCCGATTCCACCACCTTTAGCAACGTGCCGCCATTCATGTCTTCAAGTTGGAATAGCACCCGGGTCTCGGTCTCCAAGGAGTAATCGATCTTCGGCTCGACAGCGTAGGGGTGCCATAGAAACGAAAATACCCGCTCGGGCTCGACACGTTCCACCATCACATCCCAAACCAGATGCTCGTAGCCAGGATAGGTAATCTGCCCTTGGGTGCGCTCACCTGCGACAAAACGTTTCCCTTTGAGATTCACACCAAACCATTGGCCGAAGACCTCAGCATTGGCCAGAGTGCGCCAAACCTGCGAACGGGGCGCCTTCAGTAAGATCTTTCTTTCAATACGATCAGGTAAATGCATGGGTCACCTCCTGTGTTCAACAGTAGGCTTGTAAGACCACGAGGCCAACCGGAAAGTTGTGTCGGCACGTTGTTTGGGTACACTCCTCCGCAGTTTCACCCCTCAAGGAGATTGATAATGTCCACTCGCTTGCTGCTGCCCCTGGTGCCGCTGTTTTTGATCGGCATGGCAAACGCTGATGATTGCGCCAATGCGATGACCCAAGCTGCGATGAACCAATGTGCAGCCCAGGAGAGCAAGGCCGCCGACAAAGAACTGAACACTTTGTACAAAAGAATCACAGCGCGGCTCAAGGACAATCCCGAGGCCAAGCAGCTCTTGGTCAAGGCACAACGCGCCTGGATTGGTTTTCGTGACGCCGAATGCAGCTTTTCTACGTCGGGAGTTGAAGGCGGCAGCGTCTATCCGATGATCCACAATGGCTGCATCACCACGTTGACGAAAGCGCGAGTTCAAACGTTCAAGATCTATCTGGAATGCAAGGAAGGGGACCTGAGCTGCCCCGCGCCGGAGGCTTGATTGCCGGTGATGAACAAGGGTGACCCTGAGGTCACCCTTTTTTCCGCAGCCAAAACAAAACCCCTACCTGCATCAGCAGATAGGGGTTTCGGAATTTAATCTTGACGATGACCTACTCTCACATGGGGAAACCCCACACTACCATCGGCGATGCATCGTTTCACTGCTGAGTTCGGGATGGGATCAGGTGGTTCCAATGCTCTATGGTCGTCAAGAAATTCGGGTACTGAGTCGTGGCCTGATGGCCTCGCTTCAGCAAATTGGGTATGTGACAGCTTTCGGTGTTTTGTGAGCCTCGAACTTTCGGTTCGTTTCGTCTTCACACACCGCAATCTGGCCTCTTTCGAGTCTACAGATTGCTTGGGTGTTATATGGTCAAGCCTCACGGGCAATTAGTACAGGTTAGCTCAACGCCTCACAGCGCTTACACACCCTGCCTATCAACGTCGTAGTCTTCGACGGCCCTTCAGGGGACTCAAGGTCCCAGTGAGATCTCATCTTGAGGCAAGTTTCCCGCTTAGATGCTTTCAGCGGTTATCTTTTCCGAACATAGCTACCCGGCAATGCCACTGGCGTGACAACCGGAACACCAGAGGTTCGTCCACTCCGGTCCTCTCGTACTAGGAGCAGCCCCTCTCAAATCTCAAACGTCCACGGCAGATAGGGACCGAACTGTCTCACGACGTTCTAAACCCAGCTCGCGTACCACTTTAAATGGCGAACAGCCATACCCTTGGGACCGGCTTCAGCCCCAGGATGTGATGAGCCGACATCGAGGTGCCAAACACCGCCGTCGATATGAACTCTTGGGCGGTATCAGCCTGTTATCCCCGGAGTACCTTTTATCCGTTGAGCGATGGCCCTTCCATACAGAACCACCGGATCACTAAGACCTACTTTCGTACCTGCTCGACGTGTCTGTCTCGCAGTCAAGCGCGCTTTTGCCTTT
>NZ_CP071661.1:810000-1942500 GCF_051132105.1 Pseudomonas sp. R1-7 | reverse complement strand
TCCTGCCCCTTTTATTGGATGACACCCCGCAATGACTCCACCCAATCGCAGCCTGGCCTCTTCTTTATTTCCGGTTGCCCTGCTATTGATCGCCATGGCCTCCATCCAGTCCGGCGCTTCCCTTGCCAAGAGCATGTTCCCGATAGTAGGCGCGCAAGGCACGACGACCCTGCGGCTGATATTTGCCAGCATCATCATGTTGTTATTGCTACGCCCGTGGCGGGCCAAACTAACAGCCCAATCCTTGCGCACCGTGTTGATCTACGGGATGGCCCTTGGGGGCATGAATTTCCTTTTCTATATGTCACTTCGTACCGTTCCCCTGGGCATTGCGGTGGCTTTGGAGTTTACCGGGCCTCTGGCGGTTGCTATTTACGCGTCCCGTCGGGCCATTGATTTTCTCTGGATTGCCCTGGCATTGGTCGGCCTGCTGCTGCTCATACCAACCGGAGCCGCCAGCGCCAGCATCGACTTGATCGGAGCAGGCTATGCATTGGGCGCAGGCGTATGCTGGGCGCTGTACATTTTGTTTGGCCAGAAAGCCGGCGCGGACAACGGCGTGCAGACCGCTGCACTAGGGGTCATGATCGCCGCCCTGTTTGTCGCGCCTATTGGCATAGTGCACGCCGGTGCCGCACTGCTGACACCAAGTCTTATTCCAATCGCCATTGGGGTAGCCATTCTGTCTACTGCCCTCCCCTATACCCTGGAGATGATCTCCCTTACCCGAATTCCCGCCCGCACGTTCGGCACGCTAATGAGCGTCGAGCCCGCAATCGGCGCCTTGTCGGGACTGGTGTTCCTCCAGGAATACCTATCGCTGGCGCAGTGGGCCGCCATTACCTGCATTATCCTTGCCTCAGTCGGCGCAACGCTGACGATGGGCGATGCCGCCAAACCCGCCATTGCAGCAGATTGATCAGTTTTGATCATTGCTCTGGTATTTACCGCGCATTTAGGCCATGTTTAGCCTCGTAACCTAATGCTAGACATGGATTTTTTCATACAGGACGTCATGAACGCTTCAAGCGAGAGCGAACACAGCCGTACGTAGACACAAGATCCACGACGGTATAAGGACGGGAATGAAACGAATTTTGATCTTGATCGCCATACTGGCAATTGCGGGCTGCGCGGCGACATCGAAAACCGAAATGAAGCGCGGTAAAAAAGGCCTGCATATCAATTGCTCTGGCCTGACTTCATCCTGGGACCAGTGCGCCGCCACCGCTGCCAATTCATGCGCCCCAAAGAACTACAAGGTGATCGCCAGATCTGGGGATACCGTCGAGGAGCCGGGAGATTATCCCTTCGGGCTCAACCCCGCCGGGTATACCAGTCGCAGCATGATCGTCATCTGCAAATAAGCAGGGATCAGTCAAGCGGTCGGTCGGTGATTCGACGACTGATTTCGTCAAAGCTGGATTTGAGGACATCGCGCTGGACCTCGGGTGCCGCCAGCATGCGCGCAACCACCAGCGCCCCGACACATTGCGACAGCACCGACCACGCCAAGCTATCGCTCCCTAATATTCGCGCCCAACCTCCATGCAGCCGGCAGATCCAAGTCTGCGCCGCCTCGCGAACCTGCATATCCGAACGTGCAATCTCTGCCCCCAATACTGGTAATGCACACCCTGCCTCGGGTTGTTCAACGTGGCCCATGCTCAAGTATTGCTTGAGGCAACGCTGCAGCTTCACTGCGTCCATGACTCCATCACCGTTCAAACGGTCCAGGCTATGGGCGAGTTCTCTTTCGACAATGGCCCTGAAAAGCTCATCCTTGGATGAGAAATGGCTGTAGAACGCACCACCGCTCAGCCCGATTGCCTTCATCAAGCCATCAACGCCTACCGAGGCAAAACCGGACTTCTTGATGGAGGTGGCGCTGCTCGCGAGCAGCTTTTCGCGGGTTTCCATCTTGTGGTTGGCTGAATAACGCATCGTCTTGCCCCTGATGTACATCTTGACGTTCGCCCGACCTTAACATAACGTCCGTTTAGTTAACGATCGTTTAGCAATGGAGCTAACCATGAATAACAAGAAGGTCGTACTGGTTGTTGGTGCCGGCGATGCCACGGGTGGGGCAATAGCCAGGCGTTTCGCCCGGGAAGGTTTCGTGGCCTGCGTCACGCGTCGAAGCGCCGACAAACTTGAGCCGCTGGTGGACAGTATTCGGGCCGAAGGGGGTGAAGCCCACGGGTACGCCTGCGATGCGCGCAAGGAAGACGAAGTCATCGCGCTGATCGAGCAAATAGAAAGTCAGATCGGGCCGATCGAAGCATTCATCTTCAATATCGGCGCCAATGTGCCGTGCAGCATTCTGGAAGAGACGGCTCGCAAGTACTTCAAGATCTGGGAGATGGCTTGCTTCTCCGCATTTCTCAATGGGCGGGAAGTGGCTAGGCGCATGGTCAAGCGCCAACGCGGCACAATCCTGTTCACTGGGGCTACCGCAGGATTGCGCGGCGCCTCAGGGTTTGCCGCGTTTGCCGGGGCCAAGCATGGTGTACGAGCGCTGGCGCAAAGCATGGCGCGTGAACTAGGCCCGATGAACGTCCATGTGGCTCATGTGGTAGTGGACGGTGCCATCGACACTGCGTTCATCCGTGACAATTTCCCGGAAAAATATGCAGCCAAGGAGGAGGACGGCATCCTCGATCCGGAACACATTGCCGAGAATTATTGGTACTTGCATACCCAGCCCCGCGACGCATGGACCTTCGAGCTGGACCTGCGCCCCTGGAGCGAACGCTGGTAAGCCTCCCCTCATAACAATAAGAGAGCAGTCCCCATGAGCAAATCCGTAGAGTTTTTCTTCGACCTCGGCAGCCCGACCACCTATCTGGCCTACACCCAGTTGCCTGCGCTTTGCGCACAAACGGACAGTGAACTGATCTACCGCCCCATGTTGCTGGGTGGCGTCTTCAAGGCAACTGGCAACGCCTCGCCTGTTACCGTGCCGGCCAAGGGGCCCTATCTGTTCAAGGACTTGAATCGCTTTGCCATCCGTTATGGCGTTGAGTTCAAGCTCAACCCCTATTTTCCAATCAACACATTGCTGCTGATGCGCGCCGTAACCGGCATGCAATTGCGCCATCCGGACCGCTTCGAGGCTTTTATCAATTGCCTGTTCCGCGCCCTGTGGGTGGACGCCCGCAACCTCAACGATCCGGCGACAGTTGCGGCGATCCTGAACGAAGGTGGCTTCGATCCTGAATATGTCCTCGCCCTGACCACCGACCAACAGGTGAAGGACCATCTCAAGGATGCCACCGAAGAAGCCATCCGTAGAGGTGTATTTGGCGCGCCGAGCATGTTCGTCGGCAACGAATTGTTCTTTGGCCAGGATCGGCTGGACTTCGTCCGTGAAGCCCTGGCCTGACCGTTTGTGTCAGATGGCCGCGGTCCGCGTGTTCAGCCATTGCAACGCGTCGCCTTCCAGCAACGGGCTCAATCGACGCTGGACCTCGGCGTGGTACGCATTGAACCAGTCTTTTTCGTCCTGGGTCAGCAAGGATGGCTCAAGGCAGCGGGTGTCGATCGGGCAGAGCGTCAGGGTTTCGAAGGACAGGAACTCACCGAACTCACTGCTCCCCGCCTCGCGGTTGAGCACCAGGTTCTCGATACGCACCCCCCAACGACCTGGACGATAAGTACCCGGCTCGATAGACGTGATCATCCCCGGCTGCATCGCGGTTTGCGGCGCGGCGGCGGCCTGGTAGGCAATGACTTGCGGCCCCTCGTGGACGTTCAGGAAATAACCGACGCCGTGACCGGTGCCATGGCCGTAGTCCACCTGCTCGGCCCAGATTGGCGCACGGGCGATGGCATCCAGCAACGGCGACAGAATGCCTCGGGGGAATTTGGCCCGCGACAAGGCAATCACACCCTTGAGGACTCGGGTGCAATCACGCTTCTGCTCTGGCGTCGGCGCTCCGACCGGCACCATGCGCGTGATGTCCGTGGTGCCGCCAAGATACTGCCCCCCAGAATCGATCAGCAGCAAGCCATCGCCTTCGATAACGGCGTGCGCTTCTTCCGTGGCGTGGTAGTGAGGCATCGCGCCGTTGGCGTTGAACGCGGCGATGGTATTGAAGCTCAGGGAGACGAAATCCGGCCGACGCTCGCGCGCCGCGGTCAGATGCTCATCGATAGTCAGCTCGGTGATACGCTCGCGGCCCCAGGCGCTTTCCAGCCAGGCGAAGAATTCGCAGAGAGCGGCACCATCCTGCTCCATTGCCTGGCGAATATGCTCGGCATCTGCCGGGGTCTTGCGGGATTTGGCCAGCGTCGTCGGGTTGAGCCCTTCGACCAGCTTGACGCCACTGTCCAGGTTACCCAGTAAGCCGACGGTGACCCGCGCCGGATCAATCTGCAGACTCGCACCGCTTGGCACTTCACGCAGCGCGACAGCGGCTTCGCTGTAATCGCGCAGCGTCACGCCATCCTGTTCAAGTGTTGCACGCAATGCCGCATCGACTTTGTCCAACGCAACGAACAGCGTCGCCTGTTGCTGGCCAATCAGGGCAAAGGAGACGAACACAGGGTTGAACGACACATCCGCGCCCCGCAAGTTGAACAGCCAGGCAATGTCATCCAGGGTGGCAATGAAGTGCCAATCGGCGCCGCGTTCCTTTAGCGATTCGCGCAGCTTGGCCAGTTTTTCTACCCGACTTACCGTCGCTTGTGGCGGCAGATGGGCGTAGACGGGCTGATTCGGCAGGGCTGGACGATCGGTCCAGACCTTATGCAACAGGTCGATATCGGTACGCAACCGCGCCCCACGCGACTCGAGCTTGCTGCTCAGCGTCCGGGCCGACGCAACGGCCATGACGGCTCCGTCAACCGCTACCACACCGCCCTCGGGCGTTTGTTCACCGAGCCAATCCAATGGGCCGGGCTGACCCGGAACAAGCTTGACCAACTCAATCGTGCTGCCTTCCAGCTCCTTGGTGGCTTGTTCCCAGTACCGACTGTCGGCCCAGACCCCGGCAAAATCCAAGGTCACGATCAAAGTACCTACCGAACCATGGAACCCGGACAACCATTGGCGACCTTGCCAGTAGCCCGGCAAATATTCCGAAAGATGCGGGTCGGCCGAAGGCACCAGCAGCGCATGGATGCCCTCTTCGCGCATCAACTGGCGGATCCGGGCCAGGCGCTGGGGAATCTGTCCTGGGGTCGAAGGCTCGGTACTCATCATCACTCCTGCTAATTCAATTTTATTGTTCGTACGCCGAACGTGTTCGGCTCAAAGGATTACACCCAAAATGCAGGGGCAGCGGCGCAGGCGGACTTGATCAACCGCACCGCCTCGTCAATATCCTGTTCGCTGGTGAAACGTCCCAGGCTCAAGCGGATGGTCCGCCCGGCCGCACGTGCATCGTGCCCCAAGGCCAGCAGGACATGGGATGGGGTGTTTTGCGCCGAATTGCAGGCCGACGTCGCGGAAAACGCAATCGACGCGCCCAACGTCGCCGGGTTGAACTCGCCTTCATTGAACGTCAGGCTCAGCGTATGGGGGATTCGGCAACTCGGGCTGCCATTCATACATACGCCGGGCAACGTCAACAACGGCTCAAGCAAACGATTGCGCAGTCGATCGATCTTGGCGAGTTCCTCGTCGAATGACTGCGACGCCAGTTCGAACGCCGCCCCCATGGCCGCAATCTGATGGGTCGCCAATGTACCGGAACGCAATCCACCTTCATGGCCTCCGCCATGGATCTGCGCCGACAGCCTTGGCCGTGCACGATCGCCGACGTAAAGCACGCCGATGCCCTTGGGACCGTAGATCTTGTGTGCAGAAAAAGACATCAGATCCACCGGCCAACGGGCCAGGTCGATGCTCATCTTCCCCGCTCCCTGGGCTGCGTCCATGTGAAACAGCGCGCCGTGCTCTCGAACGATCTCACCGATGGCGACAGCGTCGTTGACGGTCCCCAACTCATTGTTCACGAGCATTAACGACACCAGGAACGTGTCCTCGCGCAATGCCTCGCGGACAGATTGCGGACTGATCAGGCCATCGGCGCCCGGCGCCAGCCACGTCACCGCGACACCGCCCTCTTCAAGTTGCCGGACCGTATCAAGAACTGCTTTATGCTCGATCAAGCTGGTGATCACGTGCCCACGCGCACCGCGCGCCTGGGCCACACCCTTCAGGGCCAGGTTATTGGATTCGGTGGCACCTGAAGTCCAGACGATCTGATCGGCTTGAGCGCCAACCAACCGGGCCACTTGTTCGCGCGCCTGCTCCACCGCACGTCGCGCCTCCTGGCCGAACGCATGGGAACTGGAGGCCGGATTGCCAAAATTGCCGTCAAAACCCAGGCATTGGACCATGACCTGGATCACCCGCTCATCCACCGGCGTGGTGGCCGCGTAATCAAAATACAAAGGACGCTTATTCATAAGGAAACTCGCAGAGCCGGTTCCGGGACCAGGGTGCCCTCGTTGGGTTCGAGACAAGCTTTACCTGATCAAGACCTTAAAGAAGTCAGACTTCATTTAAAAGTGCGTAGGAACGCTCCTGGAACAGCGAGCTTAGCAGGCATCGCGTCGAAGCTCAGCCCTCAGCTCATGCTTTCGAGCAACAACGGATACAGCGACGCGACCAACAGCAGCGCCATGCCCCAGTTGAACAGGCGCAGCCACCGACGATCACGCAACAAGTTACGCAGCAGGCTGCCGCATACCACCCACAAGCTGACGCTTGGCAGATTGATCAAGGCAAACACCGCCGCGATCACCACCACGTTGAAAAAATAGCCTTGCAGTGGTGTATAGGTGCTGATGGCACCGATGGCCATGATCCAGGCCTTGGGGTTGACCCATTGGAACGCCGCCGCGCCCCAGTAGCTGATCGGTTTGTTGTCGCCCGCAGCGCTGTCCGAGACCGGGCCGGAATGGGCAATTTTCCATGCCAGATAGATCAGGTATGCCGCGCCGACATAGCGCAACAGGGTGTAGAGCAACGGATACGTCTGGAACACCGCGCCCAGGCCGAGGCCCACCGCCAGCACCAGGGAAAAGAAGCCGCAGGTGATACCCAGCATGTGAGGGATGGTACGGTTGAAACCAAAATTGACACCCGAGGCCAGCAACATCGTGTTGTTGGGGCCTGGTGTGATCGAGGTCACCAGGGCAAACAGGGCGAAGCCCAGCAGAAGGTCAAGCGAGAGGGTCATGGCAGGTCAATCCGTCGGGCAGTCAGGTGATGACCCTACCCCACGTCCCGGCACTCGCCCATGGACAGTTAGGCAAAACTTCGAGCGGTACAGTCCTTCAGCTTGGCCGGCCAGGCAATTGGACGGTCTGCTCGGCATTCATTTCGCCACGCTCATCGAAGCCGACGTTCTTCTGCGATGTGCCGAGCAATTCGGCTTTCCTGGCGTGATATTCCTCGAACGAAAGACCCCGCCGATTCAACGCCTCGAGGGCCAGCTCACGGGTTTCCTCGGCGGTATAGGGACGCAGCTCTGGAGAGGACGAGGCGCAACCGCTCAACACGGTGACGGTCAACAGCAGCAAGACAGCAAGAATACGATTCATGGCGGGCGTCCAATGTTCTGTAGTGGGGCGATGAACAAAGGCTACCCGCCGGCACGGAACGGCAGAAATCAACGCTTTTGATAGTGGGTATCGCCCTCTCGTATCCCTCGTTGCGCTTGGTTGACCCACGGGCAATGCAGAGCACCGTCCAGGCTGCGCTCGATGTTGCGCAGTACCTGGAAAGAGCCGAACGTCACCGCTTTGGCCCGATGCTGCTGAATCAGCCGCCAGAAATTTCCCTCGCCATGTTCAACACTTCGAAACGCCGCATCCCCTGCTTCGCGGGTTTGCCATTGCAGGCAGTTGAGCACCCGCCTTCCGTCCTCGCTGGCCTGGATAGTGGCACTGAGAAAGCCTGGGAAATCCCGCGCCAGGCGCTCGGTATGTTCCGACAGGGCGGTCACCAGCGCCTGTAGCCATTGAGGCTCGATATCGAACTCAATCAACTGAGTAAAGCTGCGCTCGTTGGTTGGCAAATGCATGGAAGGTCCCCCGTTTGATAAGGCGAATCTTGCGATCCGAAGGCCTGCAGGGTAAAACCTCTAGTTAAGTCAAGGTCAAGCGATGATTGCAGTGACAAATCCTATAAATGTCCACAAAGAGCTCACCGTCGGCCAGGTCGCCGCTCGCAGCGGCGTGGCGGTCACCGCCCTGCATTTCTATGAAACCAAGGGGCTGATCAAAAGCACCCGCAACCAGGGCAATCAACGTCGCTACCCCAGGGAAGTGCTCCGGAGGGTGGCGCTGATCAAAGTCGCACAACGCCTGGGTATTCCCCTGGCTGAAATTGGCGAGGCACTGCAAAACCTGCCAGACAATCGTGCCCCGACCGCGGCCGACTGGAAAACCTTGTCGGAGCAGTGGAGCCGAAATCTGGATGAGCGCATCAACCAACTCATCGCCCTGCGTGATCGGCTGAACGGCTGTATCGGCTGCGGTTGCCTCTCGATGGAAAATTGCCCGTTGCGCAATCAGGGCGACGTACTGGGCAAGCGAGGGCCAGGGGCGCATTTGTTGGACGGGCCGTAAGACGTTCGTCGGGGCGCGAGCCCTCCCATGGGCGGCGTTCTATAGTGAGTTGGCCAAATCGACGAAAGACTCGTTCTCTTCATCCCCCATTACAACAAGGAGAAACGTCATGGGCGTCAAATCCATTCCAGAGGGTTATCACAGCATCACGCCTTATCTGGGCATCCAGAAAGCCGCCGAAGCCATCGACTTTTACAAAAAGGCTTTCAACGCAACCGAAGTCATGCGCCTGAGCATGCCCGACGGTGGCATCGGTCATGCCGAACTGCGGATCGGCGATTACCCGATCATGCTTGGCACGCCTTGTGACCAGGGCCCGCTGAGCAATCCGGATCAATCTCCATCAGTGGGTCTGCATCTATATGTCCACGATGTGGATAGCGCGTTCGCCCAGGCGATCGGTGCCGGAGGTACGGTGATTTCCGAGGTCAAGGATCAGTTCTACGGTGATCGCACCGGGACGCTGAAAGATCCATACGGGCATTTATGGTTCCTGGCGACGCACAAGGAAGACCTGACTCAGGAACAGATCGAGCAGCGCGCCAAGGAAATGTTTCAGCAAGGCTGATGCGTTTACCCAAGGCAGCTTCGACCGTGACGAGGGAATTTTACGCCCCGGTCTGAAGAAGACACTCAACGCTTATCGCTAACGCGAAACATTTTCTTTCATCTTTCACTTCAGGATTTGAGTGACTCGTTCGTCTTAATTAGATGCAGCAGGCCGCGTCGGCAAAAGCCACGGCCTGCTTTTCCAGGGTTCAACATGTCGCGAAGCCCGTGACACCGGACCTTTCATCGAATCAAGACGTTCAATCATGTCGAAAAAGTCCCGCTCCAAACTCTGGTTCCTCGTCCATAGCTGGTTGGCGTTGCCCATCTGGTTTTTCGTTTTGATCGTCTGTGTCACCGGCACCCTGGCGGTGGTCAGCCAGGAGATCGTCTGGCTGGCGAACCCTGAGATGCGCGCCAGCAAGCCCAGCGATGACGCCACATTGCTTAGCTACGATCAGGTCAGGGCTGCCATCAAGCAAGCCCAGCCGCTGACCCAGGTGCAAAGTATCGTGCGTCCGGATGAGTCGCATTTTGCCCTGGAAGCCAAGGTCACGTATCCCGACGGGCGCCCGGACACCGTCTACGTCAACCCCTACAGCGGTGTCATCCAGGGATCGGCTCCGGCGTTCAATTTCAGGGGCTTTACCCGCGCCTTGCATGGCTGGTGGCTGGTGCCGTTCACTAACGGCTACAGCTGGGGCTGGTACCTGGTGTCTTTCCTCGGCCTGCCGATGCTCGCGTCACTGGTAACCGGGCTCGTCGTCTACAAACGCTTCTGGAAAGGTTTCCTGCGCCCGACCTTGCGTATCCGCCACGGCGCGCGGATTTTCTGGGGCGATTTTCATCGGCTCAGTGGTATCTGGTCGATCTGGTTCATCGCGGTCATTTCCGTGACCGGCACCTGGTTCCTGATCGAAGCCACGCTGGCCGACAATGGCATCTCCATCTCCAGCGCGCCCGTCGTCCCGGTCGTGGCCCGTGAAAGCGTTCCGCTGTCGGCCGATGGTACCGCTCCACCGCAATTGAACCTGGACCGAGCCATCGAAATCGCCCGGCAACAAATCCCGGGGCTGGAGGCAAGTTTCGTCAGTTTCCCCGGTAACGCCTACAGCCACCTCGAAATCGGCGGACGGGGCTGGTATCCATTGATGTTCCAGACCGCAACCATCAATCCCTACAACGGCGAGGTAGACGCCTCGCGATTGTTGTCGGACCGTACGGCCCTGGAGTTCGTCACCGAATCCATGCGGCCCTTGCATACCGGGGACTTCGGCGGCCTCTGGATCAAGCTCATCTGGTTTTTCTTCGGCCTGGTCCTGAGCATGATGGTCCTCAGCGGATTGTTGATCTGGACCAAACGCACGGCCCTGGCCACCGCCAACGCCGTCAAGCGCAGCCAGAAACCTGCCCGGCCTGCTCGTATCGCACAACCATTGCAACCTTCCCTCCACCGTGACTCGCCGGAGGGCAACCTGTGAATCCGTCCACCACAACCACATCATCTGCACGCCTGGGCCGGTTCTGGCACAAATGGCGTTTCCATCTCAATGTGCTGTTGCTGCTGATTCCCCTGGGCTTCATGCCCAAGTACCTGTCGGAAGCGGCGTTGTTCCGAGGCGACGGCGGGCTCGGCGAGCGGGAAGTCGGCGAGATCCAAGTGGGGCCGTGGAGCCTGCGCCTGGCGGAATTTCGCAACGAAGCCCCTCGTACCCAGGGCCCCGCCGGCCCCATGAAGCACTTCAATGCCGCTTTGTGCCAACGTTGCATCAGCCAGGTGAAAGCCACCTACCTGCGCATCGGCAAGCCCCGCAGCCTGCGGGCCGCCGGGGTGATTTTCTTCGGATCGCCCTACCGTATGGGCGCCCTGTTGCCGGTGCCCAAGAAGACCCAGCCAGACGCCGAGTTGTGGATAACGCTCGAAGGCTGGGACGGCTCGATGCATCAAGCCTCCATCCCCCTGAACCAGGCGTCCCCGGCCACTGTCGCCTGGCTGAAAACCCAAGGAGCCCAACCATGACCTTTCGCGCCTCTCTCAACAGCCTGGCGCTGCTGCTGTGCGCAGGCTTGAGCACCAGCGCACTGGCTCACAACCCGATGTGCGAGTGCAAGGCCATCGACGCCGAACAGATCCAATGCACCGGTGGTTTTTCCGACGGCAGTGGAGCCCCCGGGGTGACGCTGGATGTGATTGGTTACGACGAAACCATCCTGGTTCCCGGCAAGCTCGGCGCAGACTCGAAGCTGACCTTCAAGAAACCGGATGCCGAATTCTACGTCCTCTTCGACGCCGGCCCCGGCCACGTCGTGGAAATCGACCAAGCCGACATCGAGGCCCCATGAGCACACCGACCCTTCAGGTTGTCCGCCCCGCCGGCGCGGGCCATGAAACCCTTTATGTCCTGCTGTTGTGCCTGATAATCGTGCTGGGGGCCGGGTCAGTGGTGGCCTGGCACGGCGAAACCCAGGAGGTCGCCCACCTGGAAAACAACCAACTGGATGCCCGTCGCGACCTCAGCGCCGCCGAGCAAGGGATCTACGCCGACCTGCGGGTCACGCTGGACGAGATCCGCATCCTGCGCGAAAGCGAGCCAGCCCTTCCCGCCCCTCAAGCGTTGGCAGACGAAGGCTTTGCCCCGTTCGCCCAGGATGCCAGTTCTGTCAGCCGCGGCGGCCACGCCTGGCAACTACTGGGCGACGACGCCTACCTTGGCGCTAGCGCCAAGCCTTCCGTCGCTGGCTCCTTTCTGATGCGCATCAGCGAATCGCCCGACGCGCCCCCGGACATCTGGCTCAACCGCAGCCATCCTGCGACCGCTCCTGCCGCATCGGACGACGCCGCCTTGTCCGCCGCCGGTTGGCAGCAGATCGTCGCGCAGTTCGATGCCGGCGTGACTCGCCAGCACCGGCATTGACCCAACGCCCCTCATTCAAGAGAAGACCGCTTGCCCATGTCTATCGCATCTCCACGTCGCCCATTCCTGCGCCTGCTGGTGATTGGCCTGCTGGCCTGCCTGCTCGCCCCGCTGGCCAGCGCCGAAGCGCCCAAGCGCCTGCGCATCGGCATTACCTTGCACCCTTATTACAGTTACGTGGCGAACATCGTCGGTGACAAGGCCGAGGTCGTGCCGTTGATCCCGGCTGGGTTCAATCCTCACGCCTATGAACCGCGAGCCGAGGACATCAAGCGCATCAGCGGCCTGGATGTGATCGTGCTAAACGGCGTCGGCCACGACGATTTCGCCGACCGCATGATCGCCGCCAGCGAAACGCCGGACGTGAAGGTCATCGAAGCCAACGAAAACGTGCCCCTGCTGGCCGCCACCGGCACTGCCGCCCGGGGCGCGGGCAAAGTCGTCAACCCGCATACGTTCCTGTCCATCAGCGCGTCCATTGCCCAGGTCAACAACATCGCCCGGGAGCTGGGCAAGCTCGACCCGGACAACGCCAAGACCTATACACAAAACGCCCGCGCCTACGGCAAGCGCCTGCGGCAGATGCGCGCCGATGCCCTGGCCAAGCTGACCCAGGCGCCGAATGCCGAGCTGCGGGTCGCCACCGTACATGCCGCCTACGATTACCTGCTGCGCGAATTCGGCCTGGAGGTGACCGCCGTGGTCGAGCCGGCCCATGGCATCGAGCCGAGTCCCAGCCAGTTGAAAAAGACCATCGATCAACTGCGCGAGCTGGATGTGAAAGTGATCTTCTCGGAGATGGATTTTCCGTCCACCTACGTCGACACCATCCAGCGTGAATCGGGCGTAAAGCTGTACCCGCTTTCGCACATTTCCTACGGTGAATACAGCGCCGAGAAATACGAGAAGGAGATGACCGGCAACCTCGACACCGTGGTCCGGGCGATCCAGGAGTCCGGCGCATGACCGTGCAGCAAACCCTTATCCAGCAACAAGCCGGCCCGTTGATCGAATTCGCCGACATCAGCCTTGAGCTGGGGCGCACCACGATCCTCGACCACGTGGGTTTCCAGGTGAAACCCGGCAGCGTCCACGCCTTGGTCGGCCCCAACGGCGGCGGCAAGAGTTCGCTGGTCAAGACCTTGCTCGGCCAAATGCCACACCAGGGACACCTGAGCTTGCAATGGCCAGGAGAGCCCGGCGTGATCGGCTACGTCCCCCAGGCGCTGGAATTCGACCGGGGCCTGCCAATGACGGTCGATGATTTCATGGCGGCAATGTGTCAGCGGCGACCCGCCTTTCTCGGCCTGAGCAAACACTACGTCGGCGCCATCGGCCAGGCCCTGGAACGGGTCGGCATGCACGACAAGCGCAAGCGCCGCATGGGCGCCCTGTCCGGCGGCGAGCGCCAGCGGGTATTGCTGGCCCAGGGCTTGATTCCTTCGCCGCAATTGCTGGTGCTGGACGAACCGATGTCAGCCCTCGACGAGGCCGGCATCCAGGTGTTCGAACGGTTGTTGCAGGACTGGCGCCAGGCCGGGATTACCGTGTTGTGGATCGAACACGACCTGGAAGCCGTCGGACGCCTGGCCGACCGGGTCACCGGCCTGAATCGCCGGGTACTGTTCGACGGCCCGCCACACCAGACCCTGACCCCGGAACGGCTGCTGACGCTGTTTTCCACCCACCCACGCACGAACGGGAGCGCAGCCTGATGAGTTATGAAGCCTTTCGTTTGACGGTCCAGGGCTGGGCCTCGTCCGGATATCTGCCCGAAGCGCTGGCTTACGGGTTTGTAGTCAATGCGCTGTTGGCCGGGCTGTTGATCGGCCCGGTGCTGGGCGGCCTCGGCACGCTGGTGGTGGTCAAGCGCTTCGCGTTTTTCTCCGAGGCAGTGGGCCATGCGGCGCTGACCGGCGTGGCCATCGGCATCCTGCTCGGCGAACCCTACACCGGGCCATACGGCAGCCTGTTCGGCTACTGCCTGCTGTTCGGCATCCTGCTCAATTACCTGCGCAACCGCACCGGCCTCGCGCCCGACACACTGATCGGCGTCTTCCTGTCGGTGTCCCTGGCCCTGGGCGCGAGCCTGCTGTTGATCCTGGCGGGAAAGATCAACGTGCACATCCTGGAAAACGTATTGTTCGGCTCAGTGCTGACGGTCAACGGCAACGATCTGCTGGTGCTCGCAGTAGTCGGTTCGTTGGTGATGGCCCTGGCGCTGCCGCTGTACAACCGCATCATGCTCGCCAGCTTCAACCCGCAACTGGCGGCGGTGCGCGGGGTAGCGGTCAAGACCCTGGACTACCTGTTCGTGGTCCTGGTGACGCTGATCACCGTGGCGGCGGTAAAAGTCATCGGCGCCATTCTGGTGGGGGCATTGCTGGTGATTCCGGCGGCGGCGGCGCGCCTGCTCAGCCAATCCTTGAAAGGTTTTTTCTGGTGCTCCGTGCTGATTGCTACGGTCAGCACCCTGTGCGGGATTCTCGCGCCCATTGTGTTCGACCTGCCTATCCCATCCGGCGCCGCGATCATTCTGGTAGCCGGCATCGCCTTCGCCCTGAGCGCTATCGCCCGTGGTGTCGTCCCCAGCCTCAAAGGGAATCTTGGATAAATGGTTTTTTCATTGCGACAACTGACCCTGGCCGTCGCGTTGTGCGGCGTGGCCGTCACTTCATCATTCGCCGCTGAAAAGGTCCGTCTGCTGGCATCGTTGCCGGTCACCTACGGGTTGGGCGAGGCCTTGCTCAAGGGGACCGAGGTCAGCCTGGAGCGGGCGGCACCGGACAATCTGCCCGGCACCCGCCAGAGCGCCTACTTCAGTGGCCGTGGCGCGACGGCGCTGAACAAACTGGCCCGCGAGGCCGACGCTGTGATCGGCCTGCGCTCGTTATGGCCGGACGATCCGCTGTACCCCATGGCCCGACGCAGCAATATCCGCATCGTCGAAGTCGACGCGGCCCGCCCGGTGGACGGCGCCCTGCCCGGTATCGCCGTGCAACCGGGCATGGCCGACGGTTTGGCGAGCCAGCCGTGGATGGCCAGTCATAACCTGGGGCGGATGGCCGACGTGATCGCCGCCGACCTGGTGCGCCTGGCCCCGGCGGATAAAACGAAAATCGACGCCAACCTCGCGGCCCTCAAGCAACGCCTGCTCAAGCTCAGCGCCGACAGCGAAAAACGCCTCGCCAGCGCTGACAACCTGAGCGTGGTCAGCCTGAGCGAGCATTTCGGTTATTTGATCAGTGGATTGAATCTGGATGGCATCAGCACCGACGCCCGCCCTGACACCGAGTGGACGCCCGAAGCCCTCAAACAATTGGCGACTACATTGAAAGAGAACGACGTCGCGCTGGTGCTGCATCATCGCCAGCCGTCCGAAGCTGTGAAAGCGGCCATAACCGAGAGCGGTAGCCAATTGTTGGTGCTGAGCACCGATGGCGCCGACCCGGTGGCGGAGCTGGAGAGTAATGTCGGGCTGGTTGTCACCGCACTGACAGGAGGCTGACAACAGGCCCCTGTGGCAGCGAGCCTGCTCGCTGCCACATGGTTCGTGTTAATTCGAGTTAAAGGACGTCCCCCGGCACCCGCACGACCCCTTCCATCAACACCCGCGCGCTGCGGCTCATGATGGCTTTTTTCACGGTCCATTCGCCATTGTCCTGGCTGGCCTCGGCGCCGACGCGCAGGGTGCCGGAGGGGTGGCCGAAACGCACGGCGTTGCGCTCGATACCGCCGGCCGCCAGATTCACCAAAGTGCCAGAAATTGCCGCGGCGGTACCGATGGCAACGGCGGCGGTGCCCATCATGGCGTGGTGCAGCTTGCCCATGGACAACGCTCGCACCAGCAAATCGACGTCGCCCGCCGCCACGGCTTTTCCGCTGGACGAGAGGTAATCCGCCGGCGGCGCGACAAACGCAACTTTCGGGGTGTGCTGGCGCTGGGCGGCATCGTCCAAGTGCTTGATCAAGCCCATGCGCAAGGCGCCATGTGCGCGGATGGTTTCGAACATCGCCAACGCCTTGGGATCGCCATTGATAGAGCCCTGCAGTTCGGTGCCGGTGTAGCCCACATCACGAGCATTGATGAAAATCGTTGGAATCCCGGCATTGATCAGCGTCGCCTTCAAAGTGCCAACACCGGGCACTTCCAAGTCGTCCACCAAATTGCCGGTGGGAAACATCGAGCCGCCACCGCCCTCCTCCTCGGCCGCAGGATCCATGAACTCCAGCTGTACCTCAGCCGCCGGAAACGTCACGCCGTCGAGTTCGAAGTCACCGGTCTCCTGCACCGCGCCGTCGGTGATCGGCACACGGGCGATGATGGTCTTGCCGATGTTGGCCTGCCAGATCCGCACCACGGCCACGCCGTTTTGCGGAATCCGACCGGGCTCCACCAAGCCACTGCTGATGGCAAACGACCCCACCGCCGCCGACAGGTTTCCGCAGTTGCCACTCCAGTCCACGAACGGCTTGTCGATGGACACCTGGCCGAACAGGTAATCGACATCGTGGTCGGCCCGGGTGCTCTTGGACAGGATCACGGTCTTGCTGGTGCTTGAGGTCGCGCCGCCCATCCCATCGATCTGCTTCTCGTACGGGTCTGGGCTGCCGATCACTCGCAGCAACAGGGCATCCCGGGCCGCGCCAGGAACGCGGGCGACTTCGGGCAGGTCTTGCAGGCTGAAGAACACGCCTTTACTGGTGCCGCCACGCATATAGGTCGCGGGGATCTTGATTTGAGGCGAGTGAGCCATGTGCTCCAACTCCTGAAAAAAAGGGTAGCCGGAGAACCGGCCACACTAGCGATTTAAACGGCGATCGCGGACTCGAGGAAATCCTGGGCGAAGCGTTGCAGCACGCCCCCGGCTTCGTAGATCGACACTTCTTCAGCCGTATCGAGGCGGCAGGTCACCGGCACTTCGACGCGCTCGCCGTTCTTGCGAGTAATCACCAAAGTCAGCGTCGCCCGCGGCGTGCGCTCGCCGACCACGTCATAGATTTCGCTGCCATCGATGCCCAGGGTCTTGCGATCGGTGCCGGGCTTGAACTCCAGCGGCAACACGCCCATGCCCACCAGGTTGGTGCGGTGGATACGCTCGAAGCCTTCGGCAGCGATCGCCTCGACACCGGCCAGGCGCACGCCCTTGGCTGCCCAGTCCCGCGACGATCCCTGACCGTAGTCGGCACCCGCAATGATGATCAGCGGCTGCTTGCGTTCCATGTAGGTCTCGATGGCTTCCCACATCCGCATCACCTTGCCCTCCGGCTCGACCCGGGCCAGGGAGCCCTGCTTGACCTTACCGTCCTCAACGACCATTTCGTTGAACAGTTTCGGGTTGGCGAAGGTAGCCCGTTGTGCGGTCAGGTGGTCGCCACGGTGGGTCGCGTAGGAGTTGAAGTCCTCTTCCGGCAGGCCCATTTTCGCCAGGTATTCCCCTGCGGCGCTGTCTAGCATGATGGCGTTGGACGGCGACAGGTGATCGGTGGTGATGTTGTCCGGCAGCACCGCCAGCGGGCGCATGCCCTTGAGGGGGCGCGCACCGGCCAGCGCGCCTTCCCAATACGGCGGGCGACGGATATAGGTGCTTTGCGGGCGCCAGTCATACAGCGGCGTCACTTTCGGCCCGGTGTCTTCCTGGATGGCGAACATCGGGATGTACACCTGGCGGAACTGCTCAGGTTTCACCGACGCCTTCACCACGGCTTCGATTTCTTCGTCGCTCGGCCAGATGTCCTTGAGGCGAATCTCGCGACCGTCCACCACGCCCAGCACATCCTTCTCGATGTCGAAGCGAATGGTCCCGGCGATGGCGTAAGCCACTACCAATGGTGGCGAGGCCAGGAACGCCTGCTTGGCATACGGATGGATACGCCCGTCGAAGTTGCGGTTGCCCGACAGCACGGCGGTGGCGTACAGGTCGCGGTCGATGATTTCCTGCTGGATCACCGGGTCCAGCGCGCCGGACATGCCGTTGCACGTGGTGCAGGCAAACGCGACCACACCGAAGCCCAGCTTCTCGAGTTCGGACGTCAGGCCGGCTTCATCCAGGTACAGCGCCACGGTTTTCGAACCCGGCGCGAGGGATGACTTGACCCACGGCTTGCGCGCCAGGCCCAGGCGATTGGCGTTGCGCGCCAGCAGGCCGGCGGCAATCACGTTGCGCGGGTTGCTGGTGTTGGTGCAACTGGTGATCGCGGCGATGATTACCGCGCCATCGGGCATCTGCCCCGGCACATCGTCCCACTGGCCGGAAATACCTTTGGCAGCCAGGTCCGACACCGCGACCCGGGCGTGCGGGTTGCTCGGGCCGGCCATGTTGCGCACCACCGACGACAGGTCGAAGGTCAGGCCACGTTCGTATTGCGCGCCTTTAAGGCTGTCGGCCCACAGGCCAGTGGTCTTGGCGTAGTGCTCGACCAACTGCACCTGCTGGTCTTCACGCCCGGTGAGCTTCAGATAGTCGATCGTCTGTTGATCGATATGGAACATCGCCGCCGTAGCGCCGTATTCCGGCGCCATATTGGAGATCGTCGCGCGATCGCCCAAGGTCAGGGCACTGGCGCCTTCGCCGAAAAACTCCAGCCACGCCCCGACGACTTTCTGTTTGCGCAGGAACTCGGTCAGCGCCAGCACCATGTCGGTGGCGGTGATGCCCGGTTGCAGCTTGCCAGTCAGCTCGACGCCAACGATCTCCGGCAGGCGCATCCAAGAGGCGCGGCCGAGCATGACGCTTTCGGCTTCCAGGCCACCGACGCCAATGGCGATCACGCCCAAGGCGTCGACATGGGGCGTGTGGCTGTCGGTGCCTACGCAAGTGTCCGGGAAGGCCACGCCGTCCCGCTGCTGGATCACCGGCGACATTTTTTCCAGGTTGATCTGGTGCATGATTCCGTTGCCCGGCGGGATCACATCGACGTTTTTGAAGGCCTTCTTGGTCCAGTTGATGAAGTGAAAACGGTCTTCGTTGCGGCGGTCTTCGATGGCGCGGTTCTTGGCGAACGCCTGGGGATCGAAACCGGCGCTTTCCACCGCCAGCGAGTGGTCGACGATCAGTTGGGTCGGCACCACCGGGTTGACTTGCGCCGGGTCGCCGCCTTGCTGGGCGATGGCGTCACGCAAGCCGGCGAGGTCCACCAGGGCGGTCTGGCCGAGGATGTCGTGGCACACCACGCGCGCCGGGAACCACGGGAAATCCAGGTCGCGCTTGCGCTCGATCAGTTGCAGCAGCGATTCGCGCAGCGTGGCCGGGTCGCAGCGGCGCACGAGGTTTTCCGCCAGCACGCGAGAGGTATACGGCAGGCCGTCATAGGCGCCGGGACGGATCGCCTCCACGGCTGCGCGAACGTCGAAATAATCCAGCGAAGTGCCAGGCAGCGGTTTGCGAAATTCTGTGTTCATCGTCAGGACTCGGGTCACGGTGGTTTCAGAAGGGTTGGCGCCGGACTTGAAGCGACCCCGGCCACTGTGGGAACGAGCTTGCTCGCGATAGCGGTGTATCAGTCGACATCAACGTTGAATGTCAGTACGCAATCGCGAGCAAGCTCGCTCCCACAGGGTTCCGGGGGCTATCCAGTTCCTGCGGCTAGAACCCTCCAGCTCAGCGTTGTTCGATTGGCACGAACTTGCGCTGTTCGACGCCGGTGTATTCGGCGCTCGGTCGGATGATGCGGTTGTTGGCGCGTTGTTCGAACACGTGGGCGGCCCAGCCGGTCAGGCGCGAGCAGACGAAGATCGGCGTAAACAACTTGGTCGGGATGCCCATGAAGTGGTACGCCGAGGCATGGTAGAAATCGGCGTTGGGGAACAGTTTCTTCTGCTCCCACATGGTCTTGTCGATGGCTTCGGAGACCGGGAACAGCACCGTGTCGCCCACTTCATCGGCGAGTTTTCTCGACCAGCCCTTGATCACTTCATTGCGCGGGTCGTTGTCCTTATAGATCGCGTGGCCAAAGCCCATGATCTTGTCCTTGCGCGCCAGCATGCCGAGGGTGCCTTCGATGGCCTCCTGCGCAGAGCTGAAGCGCTCGATCATTTCCATCGCCGCCTCGTTGGCGCCGCCATGCAGCGGGCCGCGCAGCGAACCGATGGCTGCGGTGATGCAGGAGAACAGGTCCGACAGCGTGGAAGCGCAGACCCGGGCGGTGAAAGTCGAGGCGTTGAACTCGTGCTCGGCGTAGAGAATCAGCGAGACATTCATCACCTTGACGTGCAGCTCGCTCGGCTTCTTGCCATGCAGCAAGTGCAGGAAGTGGCCGCCGATGGACACTTCGTCGGTCACGCACTCGATGCGCTGGCCTTCATGGCTGAAGCGATACCAGTAGCACATGATCGCCGGGAAAGCGGCCAGCAGACGATCGGTCTTGTCGTGCTGCTGGGAGAAATCCTGCTCGGGTTCCAGGTTACCCAGGAACGAGCAACCAGTGCGCATCACGTCCATCGGGTGGGCGTCGGCGGGAATGCGCTCCAGCACTTCTTTCAAGGCTTGGGGCAAGTCGCGCAACTGGCGCAATTTACCGGTGTAGGCGTCCAGCTGTGCCTGGGTCGGCAGCTCGCCATATAGAAGCAGGTAGGCTACTTCTTCGAATTGCGCGTCAGCCGCCAGGTCGCGAACGTCGTAGCCGCGATACGTCAAGCCGGCGCCCGACTGGCCTACGGTGGACAATGCGGTTTGCCCGGCCACCTGGCCACGGAGCCCGGCGCCACTGAGTACTTTTGCTTCGGCCATGTTGCTGTCTCCATTTTCTTGAATTTGTAGGGAGTCGCGCCTTACTTCTTCGCCGCGAACAACGCATCGAGCTTCTGCTCGAAGGTGTGGTAGTCGATGCGATCGTAAAGCTCCATGCGGGTCTGCATGGTGTCGATGACGTTCTGTTGCGTGCCGTCGCGGCGGATCGCGGTGTAGACGTTTTCGGCTGCCTTGTTCATGGCCCGGAACGCCGACAGCGGGTACAGCACCAGCGACACGTCGGCACCGGCCAGTTGTTCGGTGGTGTACAGCGGGGTCGCGCCGAATTCGGTGATGTTGGCCAGGATCGGCGCTTTCACGCGGCTGGCGAACAGCTTGTACATTTCAAGCTCGGTGATGGCCTCGGGGAAAATCATGTCGGCACCGGCCTCGATGCAGGCCGCGGCGCGGTCCAGGGCCGATTCCAAGCCTTCCACCGCCAAGGCATCGGTACGGGCCATGATCACGAAACTGTCGTCGGTGCGGGCATCGACGGCGGCCTTGATGCGGTCGACCATTTCTTGCTGCGAGACGATTTCCTTGTTCGGACGGTGGCCGCAACGCTTGGCGCCGACCTGGTCCTCGATGTGAATCGCCGCCGCGCCGAACTTGATCATCGACTTGACGGTGCGCGCCACGCTGAAGGCGGAGGAACCGAAACCGGTGTCCACGTCCACCAACAGCGGCAGATCACAGACGTCGGTGATGCGGCGCACATCGGTCAGCACGTCATCCAGGCCGGTGATACCCAGGTCCGGCACGCCGAGGGAGCCGGCCGCCACACCGCCACCCGACAGGTAGATCGCCTTGAAACCGGCGCGCTTGGCCAGCAGCGCGTGGTTGGCGTTGATGGCGCCGACCACTTGCAGCGGATGCTCGGTGGCGACCGCTTCGCGGAAACGCTGGCCTGGTGTGCTCTTGCTGGAACTCATGACTCACCTCGTTCAGTGGCGGCGCTGTCCTGGAAATGACGCGCGATGTTGCGTTTGGACGCGCCGATGTGCCGGCGCATCAATAATTCAGCCAGTTCGCCGTCCCGGTCGGCGATGGCATCTAGAATCCGATGGTGCTCGGCAAAAGCCTGGCGCGGGCGGTTGGGCGTGGTGGAAAACTGGATGCGGTACATGCGCACCAGCTGGTACAGCTCGCCGCAGAGCATTTGCGTGAGGGTGCGGTTGCCGCTGCCCTGGATAATCCGATAGTGGAAGTCGAAGTCGCCTTCCTGCTGGTAATAGCCGACACCGGCCTGGAACGCCGCATCGCGTTCGTGGGTTTCCAGGACCTGGCGCAGCTCGTCGATTTCTTCGACGGTCATGCGCTCGGCCGCCAGGCGGCAGGCCATCCCTTCGAGGGATTCACGAATTTCGTAGAGTTCCAGCAGCTCGGCATGGCTCAGCGAGACCACTCGCGCTCCGACGTGCGGAATGCGCACCAGCAGGCGCTGGCCTTCCAGGCGGTGAATCGCCTCACGCAACGGCCCGCGGCTGATGCCGTAGGTACGTGCCAGCTCGGGCTCGGAGATCTTGCTGCCAGGGGCGATCTCGCCCTTGACGATGGCGGCCTGGATGCGCCGGAAGACGTTCTCGGACAGGGTTTCCGAGTCGTCCTGAGCTATCACAGGGGATTCGAGCTGATCGAGCATATTGTCGACACCTTTAAAATCAATACGCCAAAAACTAAACAAAAACACCCTATGCGTCAAAGTAAAAATCGATATTGTCGACAATCGTCTAATAAGCGATCTCGCGATAACCCGGCTGCATGAAGAGGTGTAGCCTCCGGCCAGCGGTGGCGCCAGAAAACCACCGTGCTAGAATGCCGCCGCAATTGCCCTCTCCTATATAGAGAAGGCGACCTAGGAGCTTGTGCAGTAATGCCAGGGCCTGAACCGAAAAACGGAACGCTGCGCACCAGGATTTATGACACTCAAGCCCTTATCCGCTGCCTTTTGCTTCTTGTGCCTGCCGGGGCTCGCCGCGGCGGGCGAAAAAACCGTGTACGGCCTCAACGAATATGCGGCCCTGCAGGGCATCGACCTGGAGGTTGCCGCCAAGCTGGACACCGGTGCCAAGACGGCCTCGCTCAGCGCTCGCGACATCAAGCGCTTCAAGCGCAATGGCGAATCCTGGGTGCGTTTCTACCTGGCCATCGACGCGGCCCATTCGCACCCCATCGAACGCCCGCTGGCGCGTGTCAGCAAGATCAAGCGCCGCGCCGGTGACTACGACCCGGAAGAAGGCAAGAAATACACGGCCCGGCCGGTCATCGAACTGGACATCTGCATGGGCTCGGCCCTGCGCAGCATCGAAGTGAACCTGACCGACCGCAGCGCCTTCCAATACCCGTTGCTGATCGGCTCCGAGGCGCTCAAGCGTTTCGACGCGCTGGTCGACCCCAGTCTCAAATACGCTGCCGGCAAACCCGCCTGCGCCAATGCCGCTCATATCGCAGAGTAATTCCAATGCGCTCCCTTACCCTCCATTTGAAAATGCTGATCGCCATCCTGGTGGTGCTGGGCCTGTCGGTGACGGCCTATCAGATTTTCGTGCTCGGCATTCCGGTGAACGAAGACGCCACCGACGACCTGTGGAATATCGATGCCAAGGTCGAATTCGTGCCCAACGCCAAGGATCCGGTGAAGATCCAGATGTTCGTGCCGCCGTTGAGCCGCGACTACGTGAGCCTCAATGAGAGTTTCATTTCCAATAATTACGGTGTTGCGGTGAACCGGGTCGACGGCAATCGCAAGGTGACGTGGTCGGCCCGCCGTGCCAAAGGCAACCAGACCCTTTATTACCGCCTGGTGCTGACCAAGCGCTACAGCGCCGAGAAAACCAAGGTCAAGGGCCCGACCTTCCGCGACAGCATCGCCGTCGAAGGCCCGGAAAAACTGGCCGCCGAAGCCCTGCTCGCGCCGATCCGCCAGCACTCGGCCGACGTCGAGACCTTCATCAGCGAAGCGATCAAGCGGGTGAACAACCCCAACGACGACAACGTCAAGCTGTTGCTGGCCGGCGACCCGTCGTCGAGCAACAAGGCAAGGATCGTCGAGTTGGTGCTGTCCATCGCCCACGTGCCGGTGGAAAAGGTCCACACCATCCGCCTGGTCGCCGACCAACCGCAGACACCCGAGCTGTGGCTGCGCAGTTTCAACGGCACCGATTGGCTGTATTTCAACCCGGATACCGGCGAGCAAGGCCTGCCGACCGACCGCCTGCTGTGGTGGACCGGCGATGAAAACCTGATCACTGTCGATGGCGGCAAGAAAGCCACCGTGACCTTCAGCATGAACAACAGCGAAATGAACGCCATTCGCCTGGCCAAGTTGACGGACGAGAACACCGACGCCAACTTCCTCGAATATTCGCTCTACGGCCTGCCGCTGCAGACCCAGCAAACCTTCATGATCATGGTGATGATCCCGATCGGCGTATTGGTGATCCTGGTGCTGCGCAACCTGATCGGGCTGCAGACACTCGGAACTTTCACTCCGGTACTGATCGCCCTGGCCTTTCGCGAGACCCAACTGGGCTTCGGCATCATCCTGTTTACGGTGATCACCACGTTGGGCCTGTCGCTGCGCTCCTACCTGGAGCACCTCAAGCTGCAAATGCTGCCGAGGCTCTCGGTGGTGCTGACGTTCGTGGTGGTGCTGATCGCCGCCATCAGCTTGTTCAGCCACAAGCTGGGCCTGGAACGCGGCTTGTCCGTGGCGCTGTTCCCGATGGTGATCCTGACGATGACCATCGAACGCTTGTCTATTACCTGGGAAGAACGTGGCGCCGGCCACGCGATGAAAGTCGCCATCGGCACCTTGTTCGCCGCGTCGCTGGCGCACCTGATCATGAGCGTGCCGGAACTGGTTTATTTCGTATTCACCTTCCCGGCAATCCTCCTGATCCTGGTGGGCTTCATGCTGGCCATGGGTCGTTATCGCGGCTACCGCCTGACCGAGCTGGTGCGGTTCAAGGCCTTCGTCAAGGCTGACTCCTGATGTTCGGCCTCTGGAAGACCTGGAAGGCGCTGGAAGCCCGGGGCATCATGGGCATCAACCGTCGTAACGCCGACTACGTGCTCAAGTACAACAAGCGCAGCCTGTACCCCATCGTCGATGACAAGATCATCACCAAGGAACGGGCGATCGCCGCCGGCATCCATGTGCCGGAGCTGTACGGGGTGATCTCCACCGAGAAGGAAATCGACAAGCTCGACGAGATCATCGGCGGGCGCACCGACTTCGTGATCAAGCCGGCCCAGGGCGCCGGCGGCGACGGCATCATCGTCATCGCCGACCGCTTCGAAGGCCGCTACCGCACGGTGTCCGGCAAGATCATCAGCCATGAGGAAATCGAGCACCATGTGTCGAGCATCCTCACCGGCCTGTATTCCTTGGGCGGGCATCGTGACCGGGCGCTGATCGAATACCGCGTGACGCCGGACCAGATCTTCAAGAGCATCAGCTACGAAGGCGTGCCGGACATCCGCATCATCGTGCTGATGGGCTATCCGGTGATGGCCATGCTGCGCTTGCCGACCCGTCAGTCCGGCGGCAAGGCCAACCTGCACCAGGGCGCCATCGGTGTGGGCGTCGACCTCGCCACCGGCCTGACCCTGCGCGGCACCTGGCTGAACAACATCATCACCAAACACCCCGACACCACCAACGCGGTGGACGGCGTGCAACTGCCCTACTGGGACGGTTTCATGAAGCTGGCCGCCGGTTGCTATGAGCTGTGCGGACTGGGCTACATCGGCGTCGACATGGTGCTGGACCAGGAAAAAGGTCCGTTGATCCTGGAGCTGAACGCCCGGCCGGGGCTGAACATCCAGATTGCCAACGACTGCGGCCTGACCCTGCGCACACACGCCGTAGAAGCACGCCTGGAAGAGCTCAAGGCCCGGGGCGTTATCGAAACCGTGGAGGAGCGCGTGGCGTTCGCCCAGGAGTTGTTTGGGCATATTCCGCCGGTTGAGGGTTGATGAAGTTTGGAGCGTGAAACTTGTGGCGAGGGAGCTTGCTCCCTCGCCACAGGTGTTCACACAGCAGATATCGTCTCCCCCATACTTGCCCATCTCCGACACCCCTCTAGGAGCAAATCCTACGGGGGATTACAATCGCTCCCCCGCCTGAACGGCCGATCCGCCCCGCCCATGCCAACCTGTTCCGTACACCCGCTGCCCTACCACGCCAACCCCGCCGAATACTTCGCGGCGATCCGTCATGCCCCCGGCAGCGTGCTGCTCGACAGCGGCCGGCCAAGCGCCGTACGTGGGCGTTACGACTTGCTCAGCGCTTGGCCGTTGGAACAACTGACGGTGTTGCCGGACGAGAGTGGCAGCGCTTTCCTGCAACGGCTTCGTATGCATCTGACGCAACTGGGCCACGCGCAACTGCCGACGACAGTGCAATTGCCCTTCGCCGGCGGCCTGATCGGCTACTTGAGCTACGACTTTGGCCGACATCTGGAAGCGTTGCCGTCCTACGCCACGGACGACCTGCAATTGCCCGATGCACGCTTTGGCGTGTACGACTGGGCCCTGATCACGGATCACCGCGCCGCTACCAGCCAGTTGATCTTCCACCCCCATTGCGCTGAAGGCGAACGCCAGCGTCTGATCGCGCTGTTCAGCCAGCCAACCCCGGCGCCCATTTCCCCGTTCAATCTTGAAGGCCCTATGACGCCGGACCTCAGCGCCGAAGCCTATCGACAGGCATTCGAACGCATCCAGGCGTACATCCAGGCCGGCGACTGCTATCAGGTCAACTTTGCCCAGCGCTTCCGCGCCCAATGCCAGGGCGATCCCTGGGCCGCTTATCAAGCGCTGCGGGCGGCGTGCCCGACGCCGTTTTCGGGTTTCCAGAGCCTGGCGGAGGGTGACGCGATACTGAGCCTGTCCCCGGAGCGCTTCGTCAAGGTCAGCGAAGGCCACGTCGAAACCCGGCCGATCAAGGGCACCCGCCCCCGTGGCACAACCTCCGAGGAAGACGCGGCCCACGCCACCGAACTGCTGGCCAGCCCCAAGGACCGCGCGGAAAACCTGATGATCGTCGATCTGTTGCGCAACGACCTGGGCCGCACCTGCCGCATCGGCTCGGTGCGCGTGCCAGAGTTGTTCAGTCTGGAAAGCTACCCCAATGTGCATCACCTGGTCAGTAGCGTGACCGGTGAACTGGCCGACGATAAAGACGCCTTGGACTTGATAGCGGGCAGCTTCCCTGGCGGCTCGATCACCGGTGCGCCAAAAATCCGCGCCATGCAAATCATCGACGAACTCGAGCCGACCCGACGCGGGCTGTATTGCGGCTCGTTGCTGTACCTTGACGTGCGCGGGGAGATGGACAGCTCCATCGCCATCCGCAGTTTGCTGGTCAAGGATGGGCAGGTGTGTTGCTGGGGCGGCGGCGGGATTGTCGCGGATTCGGATTGGCAGGCGGAGTATCAGGAATCGATGACCAAGGTCCGGGTGTTGCTCGACACCTTGCAAGGCCTGTAATCCCTGAGGGAGCGAGCCTGCTCGCTCCCACATTGAGAGCAATTACAGGCTCAAGGAGCGGTTCGAGGCCTTGATGAATTCCTGCTTCAGCTCGGCAAACGTGTGCACCGCCGGGAATTGCGGAAACTCGCGGATCACGTTTTCAGGCGCATGGAACAGAATCCCGGCGTCGGCTTCGCCCAGCATCGTGGTGTCATTGTAGGAATCCCCCGCCGCAATCACCCGGTAGTACAGGCTCTTGAAGGCCAGGACTGACTGACGCTTCGGATCTTTCTGACGCAACTGGTAGCCGGTCACTCGCCCGCCGTCATCGGTAATCAGACGATGGCAAAGCAGCGTCGGAAAGCCCAACTGACGCATCAGCGGTTGGGAAAACTCATAAAAGGTGTCGGAGAGGATGACCACCTGGAACCGTTCGCGCAGCCAATCGACAAATTCGGCGGCACCGTCCAGCGGCTTCAGCGTGGCGATGACTTCCTGGATGTCAGAGAGCTTGAGGCCATGCTCGTCGAGGATGCGCAACCGTTGCTTCATCAGCACATCGTAGTCGGGGATGTCCCGAGTGGTAGCCCTGAGGGATTCAATCCCGGTTTTTTCAGCGAAGGCGATCCAGATCTCCGGGACGAGCACACCTTCCAGGTCGAGACAGGCAATTTCCACAAGACACTCCCATTTTTTCTGATGTTTATCGGTTGAGCGAATAAAAGGCTTGCCGACTCTAGCCATTCGTCGAAGCACGCGCAACGCACAGGGACGCGCCAGCCCCGGCTCCTTTTGTTAACATCAGCCCCATATAGAGCGCCCAGCGCCACCGACCTGTAGGAAACCGCCCTGATGAGCCCATCGTTTGACGTCGTGGAACTCGCCACGACCTATGCCAACAAGTCCCCCCAGGACATCCTCAAACTGGCCTTCGCCGAATTCGGCGATGACCTGTGGATATCCTTCAGCGGCGCCGAAGACGTGGTGCTGGTGGACATGGCATGGAAACTGAACAAGAACGTCAAGGTTTTCAGCCTCGACACCGGCCGCCTGCACCCGGAGACCTATCGCTTCATCGACCAGGTGCGCGAACACTACAAGATCGACATCGAATTGATCTCGCCCGACCATACGAAACTGGACCCCTTCGTGAAGGAAAAAGGCCTGTTCAGCTTCTACAAGGACGGCCACGGCGAGTGCTGCGGCATTCGCAAGATCGAGCCATTGCGACGCAAACTGACTGACGTTCGTGCCTGGGCCACCGGGCAGCGCCGCGACCAGAGCCCGGGTACCCGCAGCCAGGTGGCGGTATTGGAAATCGACACGGCGTTCTCCACGCCGGAGCGCACGCTGTACAAATTCAACCCTCTGTCACAGATGACCAGCGAAGAAGTCTGGGGTTATATCCGCATGCTCGAGCTGCCTTATAACAGCTTGCATGAGCGCGGCTTCATCAGCATCGGCTGCGAACCGTGCACCCGCCCGGTCCTGCCGAACCAACATGAGCGCGAAGGCCGCTGGTGGTGGGAAGAAGCCACGCAAAAAGAATGCGGGCTGCATGCCGGCAACATCATCGCCAAATCCAAGACTGTTTGATCGTCCCGGCGTTGTAGCGGTTCGTTACGCAGCGCGACGTCCACTACGGGGACGTCCGCGCAGAATCCTTGTTAAAGCGACAGGAAGGACCCTTCATGCGAATTCTCATCGTCAACGTCAATACCACCGAATCCATCACCCGGGCCATTGCTCGACAGGCCCAAGCCGTCGCCGCGCCGGGCACAGAGATCATCGGACTCACGCCGCATTTCGGTGCCGATTCCATCGAAGGCAATTTCGAAAGCTACCTGGCAGCCATTGCCGTGATGGATCGGGTAATGTCCTACGATCAGCCATTCGATGCGGTGATCCAGGCGGGTTACGGCGAGCATGGTCGCGAAGGCTTGCAGGAATTGCTCGACGTGCCGGTGGTGGACATCACTGACGCTGGCGCCAGCACCGCGATGTTCCTGGGCCATGCCTATTCGGTGGTCACGACGCTGGATCGCACCGTGCCGCTGATCGAAGACCGTCTCAAACTCTCCGGCCTGTTCGACCGTTGCGCCTCGGTTCGGGCCAGCGGCCTGGCGGTATTGGAGCTTGAGCAGGACCCGCAACGGGCGGTTGAAGCCATCGTGCAGCAAGCCGAACTGGCGGTCAGGCAGGACAAAGCGGAAGTGATCTGCCTGGGTTGCGGCGGCATGGCCGGGCTCGATGAGCAGATCCGCCAGCGCACCGGCGTACCGGTGGTCGACGGCGTAGCGGCCGCGGTGACGATTGCCGAAGCGCTGGTCCGGCTGGGGCTGTCCACCTCGAAAGTGCGCACCTATGCGACGCCTCGGCCGAAGAACATCGTTGGCTGGCCGGGGCGGTTTGGGCGGTGAGTTTCCAGCGTTAGACCGCTTCGCGCCCATCGCGAGCTTGCTCGCGATGACAGCCAACTCGGTCCGGAGCCTGGCTCAAACGGCACTGAACCGTTCGGCCAACCCCTGCTCGGCAAACTGTTCGATGATGAAATCCACAAAGGCCCGGGTCTTGCCTGGCAGCAATTTGTGCTCGGCGTAATAGATCGAAATGTTACCGTCATCAACGTACCAGTCCGGTAATACCCGTTGCACTGCGCCGCTGTGCAGGAAGGGACCGGCTATCGGCATACTGACCAGACCGATGCCCAACCCCTGCGCTGCGGCGGCACAATCGGCCTCGGAGTCACTCATGGTCATGTCTGGCTTAAGCATGAGCGGGCTATGCTGTTGGTTCCGGCTGGTCAATTGCCAGGAGCGGACCCGCCCGGTTTGTGGCGAGCGGATCAAGATGCCGCGATGTTGCGCCAGATCCTCAGGCTCGACTATCCCGGGATGTTTCCGCAAGTAGTCGCCGGACGCAACCAACACCCGGTGGGCCACGGCAAGTTTTCGTGCGACGACGCCTTGAGGCAGTTCAAACCCACCACCGATGGCCGCATCGAAGCCTTGGCTGATCAGGTCTACCTGGCGGTTATCAAAATGCCAGTCCGGGCTAATGGCCGGATAGCGCCGCAGAAATTCTCCCAACAACGGCACGACGTACAACCGCCCAAACGCCGTGCCCATGCTCACCTTCAGAGTGCCGGCGGGCTGGCCACCGGCGCTGGCGAGGTTGGCGACGGCGTTCTGGATCGTAGCGAAACTGCTGCCCACTTCCCGCAGGAAAAGCTGGCCGGCTTCTGTCAACGTCAGGCTTCGAGTGCTGCGCTGGAACAGCCGCACCCCCAGGCGCGCTTCCAGCTTTGCCACGCTTTTGCCGACTGCCGCGGGCGTCAGACCCAAGCGACGAGCAGCCTCGGCAAAGCTGCCGACTTCGGCGCTGCGAACAAAACATTCGATACTGCTGAAACTCTCCATGACGCCCACTATAAACTTTTGGTTTACACAGACTATAACAATGTGGGTCTACACAGCAGGTCGCCCAGTCTCGATACTCGCCCCATCACCGCGGCATCTCGCCCGGCACCTTTGGAGAACATCAACATGAGCACGCAGGCACTGAGCGGAAAAGTCGCATTGATCCAAGGCGGTTCCCGCGGCATCGGCGCCGCTATCGTCAAGCGCCTGGCGGCGGAAGGTGCGGCAGTAGCCTTCACCTACGTCAGCTCCGCCGCCAAGTCCGAAGCACTGCAAGACAGCATCACTTCAGCCGGTGGCAAAGCCCTGGCGATCAAGGCCGACAGCGCCGACGCCGAGGCCATCCGCAACGCGGTGTCGGCTACAGTCGAAGCCTTCGGCCGGCTGGATATCCTGGTGAACAATGCCGGCGTGCTGGCGATGGCGCCGCTGGACGAGTTCAAGCTGGAAGATTTCGACCAGACCCTGGCCATCAACGTGCGCAGCGTATTCGTCGCCACCCAGGCCGCTGCGCGACACATGAGCGAAGGTGGACGCGTCATCAACATCGGCAGCACCAACGCCGATCGCATGCCCTTCGCCGGCGGCGCCACGTATGCCATGAGCAAGTCCGCACTGGTGGGCCTGACCAAAGGCCTGGCGCGGGACCTCGGCCCACGGGGAATCACCGTCAACAATGTGCAGCCCGGCCCGGTGGACACCGACATGAACCCGGCCGATGGCGACTTCGCCTCCAGCCTGATAGACCTGATGGCAGTGGGTCGCTATGGCACGGTAGAGGAAATCGCCAGCTTCGTTGCCTACCTTGCGGGCCCGGAAGCGGCCTACATCACCGGGGCCAGCCTGACCATCGACGGTGGTTTCGGCGCCTGACCCAAGCCAAGCCGCAGGGCTGTCCAGCAGCCCTTTACCTCAAGCCCACTCCAGTTCCGGCAAACCACACAGGCTTGGCTGGAACAGTTTGAGCGAACGGATGATCGCGTCGGCGTGGGCGTACTTTTCGTCGGCCATGGCCGAGTCCGGGATAGCGATGGCAGTCATGCCCGCCGCTTTCGCCGCCGTGACACCGAACGGCGAGTCCTCGAACACCAGGCAATCGCGAGGCTCGACGCCCAGGCGTCGGGCCGCGGTGAGGAAGATATCCGGCGCCGGTTTTGCCGCACCGACTTCCGGGTCATCTGCCGTCACGATGCAGTCGAACAACGCGAACCAATCCCGATGCAGGGTGGTTTTCAACTCGAACGACTGGCGCGCCGAACTCGTCCCCACCGCAATCGGAACGTCGTGAGCCTTGAGATGCCGCACCAGTTCTTCAGCGCCAGGCATTCCCAGGGCGTGGGGAAAACGCTCGCGCATCAAGGGTTCGCGAATGGTCAGGAATTCTTGAGGGGTAATCGGCAATTCCAGCGCCTGGACAACGTAATTGGCCAGGTCCGTGGCGCCGCGCCCGATGATGTTCTGCTTGACGCTCCAGTCGAACGTACGCCCGTAGCGCTCGGCGATGATGGAGGTGACCTCGGTATAGATGCCTTCGGTGTCCAGCAGCAAGCCATCCATGTCGAAAATCACGGCCTTGATCGGGCCAAACTTTTTCAGCGGTGCATTCATCGCATCTGATCCGTTATCAACACAAAATTCCAGGGATGGCTCAGGTGCGCCCGGCGCAGCGTGTTCGCCTTAAAGGATTCAGCAGAATAGCGAGGCGCGCTCGGTTCCGGCAATGGGAAATTTTCGTGACGATGGCGAGGGATTGGCTGCTGCAAGCCCCCCCTCGCCACCTCTGGATTGGATGATCAGCGGTCGGTTGGTGCGTCAACCGCCGGAACTCCCTGAACCGGAGCCCGATCCGCCGCCGCTTGAGCTGCCGCTGCCGCTGCCGCCGCTGCTACCGGTTCCACTGCCGGCACCGGAACCGCCACCCATCGTGCTGCCACCGCTGGTGGAACCACTGCCGGTTCCCGGACTGGTGCTGCTGCCGCTGGCATCACCGCCGTTGCCTCCTCCGACGGAGCCGGGTGGCAAGGCGTTGCCGGTAGTCTCGGTGGTGGATCCGGCGTCCATCTGGGTCGAGGGTGGCATGCCTCCCTTGTCCACGGGCGCGTTATCCGAAGACTGTGCTAGAGCTGCCATTGAACTGGCAGAAAGAACTCCAGCGAGTGCCAGGGCCGTCAGGTTTGCCTTCATCATGGTCAATCTCCTTTTCAGATGATTACCTGATGTCTGGCAACCCTGGCGCGCCGATGGTGCCGCAAAAGCGACGGGCGGAAGTGATCAGCTGGGCTTGCCCGAAGCGTCGTCACCGGCAATATCCGGGTCGTCCGGAGCCGCCTCGACATCCGGGTCGTCGCTTGGCACCTGCTCGACGCCGCTGTCTTCATCATCAGGTGGCCGCTGATCGCGGCTCAGCGGGTCGGTCGGTGAGCGTAGCGGGTATTCCGGCGTTTCATCGTCGGGAACAGGTGTATCGGCAGTCATTTCAACCTCCTGGTAGCGCAGTTATCGGAGCAAGAGGGCTCAGTCGTAGGATTCGTCCTCAAGCTCGGCATCTTCATCCTCGATCAAGGGAACCTGGGCATCATCCATCAGGGAGCCGGGGTCTTCGTTACCCGGATCGTTGACGCCAGGATCATTGATGAAGGGAACACCCGACGGGCCTTTTTCTTCCTTGCCTTCGGTTTCCGGCGTCATGGCAGACCTCACAATCGCAAGTGAATGTATGAATTCGAGGCGATGGGAACGCAAACGTTCCGGCCAGATGCCAATAAGAAAAAACCGGCGCCAGGCCGGTTTTTCCTAATGCGTGCATCACTCAGCGATGCTTTTTCTTGTGTTTGTGCTTCTTGCCGCTCGAATGGCCATCATTATCGTTGGAAAGATTGCTGCCCAACGCACCGCCGGCAGCACCGCCGATACCCGCGCCGATGGTGGATCCTGTCGATCCTCCCAAACGGTTGCCGACGATCGAACCGCCCGCCGAACCCAGGCCACCACCGATGGCTGCTTCCGTACGGCTGCCCTTGCGAGCCCCCACCGCACTGCCGGCCGCACCGCCGACGCCCGCGCCAATCGCGGCGCCCGTGCTGCCGCCCATCTGCTGGCCGACCACATTACCCAGCACACCGCCGAGACCACCGCCGACCGCAGCAGTACCGTCGCCAGCGGCCATCGCGCCCTGAGCGAGCACAAGCCCAAGCACCAAGGTGGACAAAGTCAAACGCATGATAAAAAACCTCAAGAATGCCGCATCGGGGAAAAAGGGCCGGCGCGCGCGGGCGCGAGTGTACGCCAAACCGCAACAGCCATGACGGTTGGACCACAAACAGGGAGGTAGTTTTATGACAGGCAAAAAAAAGCCCGCTGGGGAAACGGGCAGGTACTGCTTTCTAACGGATGAGCTCAGACTACGTGGCCGAGTGTGAAAGAAACGTGAAAGCAATTGTCTGTAGGAAAAAAATAAAAAACACTTAGGAAACGTCCTGTTCTTACAAACCGATGTGCGAAAAAAAGCCCCATTCGGTGACGGGGCTGCGCTGACGATTATTTCCTGATGGGTATACGGGGCAGGAACTTGGCTTTTTCCCCTCGCTGCACTTTGGGTACTTTCGTCCTGATGGACTTGATGGGCTCGTCGCCAAAATCTGATCGATAAGCCGACTGACCACACTGTAAACCTTCGTTGACCGGATACGCGGCGCCATTTTCCTCGCTGTATGGTGCTCCCATCGCATTTCCCCTTTCGACGAGGCCGATACCGGCAACAACCGATTGCCTGGAAATATCGACCTTCACGCCAATGAGACTAGCCGGTCATCAACAGACTGCATGTCCGCCAACAGCCCAGGCTGACGAACGGAACCCACTGTTTCAAAAAAGAAACACTTAATCCGCACCCAGTATGGTCCGGCTCAGCACCCTGGAAACCTGATCCGCGGAATAAGGTTTGGACAAGAATTCGAAACCCTCATGTCCGCTGCGGGCCAGCTCCTCGCTGTAGCCAGACGTCAGCACCACAGGCAAATCCGGGCGACGCTTGCGCAATTCCCTGGCCAGGGCAATGCCGCTGATGCCGGGCATTACGACGTCGGAAAATACCGCGTCGAACCGCGCCGCATCCGGGCCAATCATTTCGAGCGCCTGCTCGGCGTTGGTCGCCCATGCCGTTTCGTACCCCAGGTCTTGCAAGATCTGATTGGCAAAACGGCCCACTTCAAGATTGTCCTCCACGACCAATACCCGACGCTGGCCTTTTTCCAGGACCAAATGCGCGGTTTCCTCCCGTCCGGGCGCCTGTACTTCCTCAGGCTCGACTTCCGGAAGATACAGCGTGAATACCGTGCCCTTCCCGACGACAGTAGACACATCGACGTTGCCACCTGACTGCTTGGCAAAACCAAACACCTGTGACAACCCCAGCCCTGTTCCTTTACCCACCTCCTTGGTGGTGAAGAACGGCTCGAAGATGTGCTCGAGTATGTCCGGAGTGATTCCCGTGCCGGTGTCTTCAAGAGCGATGGCGGCGAAGGCTTGCCCCGCCCCGGCATGGCCCCGGATCGGCGGCATGCTGTGGCCGCAATCAAGCCTCAACCAGAGCGTTCCCTGACCGTTCATGGCATCCCGGGCGTTCAAGGCCATGTTGATCAGCGCTGTTTCGAACTGGCTCAGGTCTGCGCGGATGTAGCAAGGCCGGTCGCACAGCTGGACCTTGACGTGGATGCGAGCCCCGGTCACGGTTTCCAGCATGTCCCCCAGGCTCTGCACTTGCTTGCCCACGTCGATGATTTCCGGCTTTAACGGCTGGCGCCGCGCAAACGCGAGCAACTGGCTGGTCAGCTTCGAAGCCCGTTCTACCGTATCGGAAACCGCTGTCATGTAGCGCTGCCGTCGCTCATTGGACAGATTGGGCATCCGCAGGAAGTCGACCGAAGAGCGGATGATCGTCAGCAAATTATTGAAATCATGGGCGACACCACCGGTGAGCTGACCGATGGCCTCGAGCTTTTGCGACTGGCGAAGCGCAGCTTCGGTCTGTTTTAGCCGCGTGGTGCGCTCCTCTACCCGCTGCTCCAGGGTCGCGTTCAGCTCGGCCAGGGCCGCCAGGCCTTCACGCACCGCAACGTCCGCACGGGCACGCTCGATGTGAGCCCAGCATCGCTCGGTGACCTCCAACAGCAACGTGAGGTCGTTGGGGGACCAGATTCTCGGCGTTTTGTCGTGGATCGCCATCAGGGCGGTCAAGCGACCGTCCTTGATCAACGGAACGCAGATAGTGGCCGCGATCCCTATCGACTGGAACGCGGCCGCTTCCTCAGGCGCCAGCTCCGCCAGGTTGTCGTTGATCACCAATGGCTTGCCGGCCCGCAGGTTGGTGACCGCCAGCCGGCCGAAATCCGCCAGATGGTAGTGTCCGATAATACTGGGCGAGCCAGCTCTGGCCCAATCACCACGAATCGTGAAGCCATCTTCGTCCTCATCCATATCCGCATAGGCGCAATTGGACAGGTTGAGGTGCGCCGCGAGGATGCGCGCAGTGGTCGCCATGATGGCTTGCGGGTCCGTGGCATTTGCCACGGCGCTGCCAATCGCATCCAGCACCGCCAGGCGTTGGGTCATGAGTACTGTGGAAGTCGTCTCGGTGACCGTGTCCACCATGCCCACGACCTTGCCGAACTGATCCCGGATGGGGCTGTAGCAAAACGTGAAATAGGCTTGCTCGGGCCCGCCACCGCGTTCGATGACCAGCGGAAAGTTTTCGATATAGGTCGCTTGCCCATCGAACGCCGCTTCCACGATCGGTCCGATATCGCTCCAGGCCTCTCGCCAGACCTCGTTGAACGGCCGCCCCAACGCCTCGGGCTTGCTGCCAAGAATGGGCGCAAACGCGTCGTTGTATAACGTGATCAAGTCCGGTCCCCACACAATTGCCTGGGGAAAGTGCGAGGCCAAGCTCAGCGCCACTGTCGTCTTCAGTACATCGGGCCACTGTTCAGGCAGCCCCAGCGGCGTGCGTTCCCAATCATGGCTTCGCACCCGTTCAGCCATTTCTCCATAGCTCTGGAGCCAATCTGTCATGCGTTCGATCCTTCTCAGCCGCCAAAAACAATGGAGGGGGAGCGCTTGTGACCTCAAGCCGAGGCATATTATCCAGAGCTTAGTGGGAAAGCGCGATTGGATTGTGGGAAGTGTCGGGCTGCAAATGGGCAGTAATTGGAAATAATGGGTGGAAGGATTACGGCAATTTCCTACATGTCATAGGGAATAGCCCTGACGTAGGCGAGGGTCATGCCGAATCGTGGCGAGGGAGCTTGCTCCCTCGCCACGGGTTCAGCATTTTCTCGGGGGCAACGTGGGAGCGGAGGGTTCAAGGCTTGAGCACGACCTTCACGCAGCCGTCTTTCTTGTCGCGGAAGGTGTTGTACATTTCCGGACCATCCTCAAGGCTCACGGTATGGGTGATGACGAAGCTCGGGTCGATCTGTCCTTCCTGGATGCGCTGGAGCAGGTCGTCGGTCCATCGGTTCACGTGGGTCTGCCCCATCTTGAAAGTCAGGCCCTTGTTCATGGCGGCGCCGAACGGGATCTTGTCGATCAAGCCGCCATACACACCGGGGATGGACAGGGTGCCAGCGGGGCGGCACACGTACATCATTTCCCGCAACACGTGGGGGCGGTCGGATTCCAGCATCACCGCTTGCTTGACCCGATCGTAGATGGAGTCGAACGAACGAGTCGCATGGGATTCCATGCCTACCGCGTCGATGCATTTCTCTGGCCCCTTGCCCCCCGTCAGCTCGGCCAAGCGGTCCAGGACACTTTCGTCATCAAAGTTGATGGGGATGGCGCCCCCGGCCTTGGCCATCTCCAGCCGCTCGGGCACGTTATCGATGCAAACCACCTGCCTGGCTCCCAGGATCACCGCGCTGCGCACGGTAAACTGTCCCACCGGGCCAGCACCCCAGATGGCCACGGTGTCGGTTGGCTGGATATCGCATTGCACGGCCGCCTGCCAGCCGGTGGGAAAGATGTCCCCGAGAAAGAGTACCTGCTCATCGGTGAGGCCGTCCGGGATGACGACGGGGGTGAAGTCCGCGTAAGGCACCCGCACGTATTCGGCTTGACCGCCAGGATAGCCGCCGGTCAGGTGCGTGTAGCCAAATAGCCCTGCTGTGGTGTGGCCGAAGGCCTTGTCGGCCAGGTCCTTGTTGCGGTTGCTGCGTTCACAGACCGAGAAGTTACCCCGGCGGCATTGATCGCATTCACCGCAGCAAATCGTAAAGGGCACCACCACGCGATCGCCGATTTTCAGTTTTTTGTTGGCCGATCCCACCTCCACCACTTCACCCATGAACTCATGGCCCATGATGTCGCCATGCTTCATGCCGGGCATGAAGCCGTCATACAGGTGTAGGTCCGAGCCGCAAATAGCGCACGAGGTCACCTTGATAATGGCGTCCCGTGGGTGTTCTATCGTGGGATCGGGCAGATGGTCATCACAGCGGATATCTTTTTTACCATGCCAGCGCAACGCTTTCATTTTGGTATACCTCCTGGTCAGAGTCGGTGCGCTTGCCATGAAAACCTTATGCGCACCTACTGATGTTTTCGGTTGGAGGAAAACCCGACTAGTTCAAAACTTGTCTGCGCGCATCGGTAGGACGCGATAGGCGGTTGTGCCGATACTCGGTTGAAAGCACCCTGTACATGGATTCGCCAGGATGTATCTGGGTCCAAGCTTGTTGGTGTCGCCTTTTTTCATTTTCGATGCGCAGGAGGAACGATGACGGGTTCGCCAGAAGGGAGTGGTTTATTCCCAGCCGACACACACGGCGACGTCGAGGTGGCTGATGGCACAGGTTTCGCCGCATGGGCCCGCGTCTGGGCGGAGCTGGGCGTTGAATATGCGTCACAACAGACGTACGAGACACTCATCCGACACTACAGCGAGCCGCATCGCGCTTACCACAACCTCCAGCATTTGAAGGAGTGCCTTGAGGTGCGCCGATGCGTCAACGCTGCCTGCCAAGCCCCCGCCGAAGTCGACCTCGCGCTATGGTTCCATGATGCGATCTACGACCCTCTGCGCAGCGACAACGAGCTGCGCAGTGCGCAATGGCTGGACGACGTGGCACGTGATGGCGGCTTGGGCGATGAAACGCGACGCAGGCTTTACGACCTCGTCATGGTGACGCGACACGACGGCGCCCCGGCGTCGACAGACGAAGCGGTGCTGGTGGACACGGATCTGGCGATCCTTGGGGCATCGTTCGAGCGATTCGAGGAATACGATCAGCAAATTCGCAGCGAGTATCAGTTTGTTCCACTGCCTGTATACCGCCAAAAGCGCCGTCAGATTCTTGAAGGCTTCCTGTCACGCGGGCGCATTTATACGACCGCAGCGTACTTCGAAGCATTCGAACAGCAGGCACGCGCCAATCTTGCACGTGCCATTGGCCGTCTCGACTGAAATGCCAGGACCGAAAAAATGGATTACATTTTTGATTTCCTGATCAACACGTTGGCACATCGGATTGGCGTTTTCATCCTTCGCCTACTCAGTGGTGGCCGCTTCAAGGGAGAGAGCGGTTTTGCCTGGGGTTGGGCGGTTGTCGTCGGCGGCTTTGTGATGCTCGCACTTCTCGCGATGCTCATAGCCTTGCTCATCTTTACCAGCGGGTGAGGTGATGAACATTGAGATCGGTCATGTGGTACGAATGGCTGATCCCAGGAAGCTCAAGGGATAGCGACCCGTACTGGTCGAGCGGGTGGGTGATGCCGCCAGCGTCGACCACCGTCTTGGCGATGTGTTCCAGCAACTCCAATGCCTATGAGCATTCCTTACTGGGACGACGTGATCAGGATAACGAAGTTCAGGCCTATGCTCGGCCCGTTTTACTGCGACGCATATGGATGAGTGCGGTTCTACGATGATCTGGAGAAACTCGTTCTTCGACAGCGAAAGGCAAAAAGCCCAACTTTGGATAAAGCAGCAAGCCAGCCGTGTTTTCATTGAAACACGATATCTGCACCTCACCGGCATCGTAGCGATCGAACGCCAGGGCCGTCATCGTTTCCACAAGAAAGGTTGCAACGCCTTTACCTCGTGCCTCTTGGGCGACGATGACATTACCGATACAGCAAACCCCACCGGTTTCGGCCCGATAGAAGTTAGCAAAACCAACGACACGGTTCCCGGCCTCGACGACCGTAGAATCGAATCGTTGAATAATAGCGCCAGAAAGCTGAGCTTCAGTCAGAGGGTATTGCGCTTTCGGGAACATATAAAACAGCTCCTGTGCATCCAGCGCAAAGCTACAGATGGTCTTGATGTCATCAGCCGTCACTGGCCTGCTTTTCAATATCATTGGGCGTCCCTGAGATCGTTTGCTTGGTATCTTAGCCCAGCTGATTTTGCTCAAGCGCCTGTCGGGGCGCCAGGACCGGATCGATTAGGTGTTCTTCGTATCAATCCAAAAGAATCCCCAGCCAGGCTTGTTCGATGAGAAGGCGAAGAGTTATCAGGCTCGCTGGCCTTGGCTCAGGATCTTGGAAAACAACGAATAACTTTCCGATCAACCCGTGGCGTCAAAGCTGAAATCCAAATCTGCTCAGCCGAAGTTCATCGTCTCCAATCACATCGTTTCACGACCTACACTGGAGGCGCTCACTACATTGAACCGCATAGCGATGATGAAATCGACGTTCATTGGTGGTGTATCGGAGAATCTGCCTGACAGTGAAAACGCCCTCAAACCTCATCGCCGGCCTGGCCCTCGCAATCGTCGCGACACTGAGCTGGGCGTTGAATTTCATCGCGCCCTACGTCACCGGTGCCTACTCGATCCATGACCTGTTGATCGTGAGGTTCCTGATTGCCGGAGCCCTGGGCCTGGGTGTCGTGTTGCTCTACCGGGCCCAGCTTCGGCGCCTGCGTCGTAATCAAGTGCTTCTCGCCGCAAGCCTGGGTGTGATCGGCTACCTCGGCTATAGCGCGTGCATCGCCGCCGGCATCATTTTCGGCGGGCCGGTGCTGACCCCGGCCTTCATTGGAATGGTGCCAGTGTTGCTGGCGCTGCTGGGCAATGCCACGTCCAAGACCCTCCAGTGGCGCAAACTGGCGATCCCACTGGTGTTCCTGACGGTTGGACTTCTGCTGTCGAATCTCGGCGCGCTCCATCAACCCGTTGCAGGCGGCGGATCGTGGTTGATGGGATTATTGTTTTCAATCGGAGCCGTGATCTTGTGGCTCGCATTCAGTTGGTTGAACCAGCGCGCCTTGCTCACGCTGCCAGCCCACGCGTCTGGCGCGTGGACCGGCCTCATGATGACTGGCGCCGGCCTAGGCACCTTGTGCTTGTTACCGGTGGTACAAGCGCTCGACCTGCTCAAACTGCCGAGCCTGGGTTTCAGCGTTTCCGTTGCGGGGCATTTATATCTCTGGGGTTTCGTGATCGCGTTGATGTCATCCTTTGTCGGCGCCTGGGCCTGGAACGCCGCGTCCCGGCGTTTGCCCATGGTGCTTTCAGGGCAATTGATCGCCCTGGAGTCGCTGTTCGCGACGCTGCTTGGCTTGTGGTTTCAAGGCCGGCTGCCGACGCTTCTGGAAACGTCGGGGCTTGCGGCTGTGCTGGTTGGGGTGGTCATGGGGGTGCGGATCATCCTGACGACGCGGGATCCTGTAAAAGTTATTGCGCTGGCGTCACCCGACGCATGAGCTCATCCAGGACATAAGTATCCAACAATGCCGTCACTTGTATGATCTGCCCGTCCTTTAGTGTCATGTGCCACATATAAGTATTGTTATAGGGCTTGTGATCAAGTGCTGTGGCTGTGCCACGCCAGAGAACAACCACGACGTCGTTCTCAGCGATGATGCTTTGCACCGTTGGGACAATCGGCGTAGCCAACCGAGCAGTGATCGGGCGCACGGCTCGGGCCAGCTCAGCCTTGCTGGTGTAGACACCGGACACGGGGCTTGTCCCAGCCACCGTCCATTTCGCATCGGGCGCCAGCAGGTCGAAAACCGTGCCTTTGCCCTGCTGCCAATTCGCAAAAGCCTGGCGAACCAGATCCGTATTAGTGTCTTGAACGCTTTCCGAAGCCCAGCCGCTGCCAGCTGAGAATATGAAAGACAGTGCGAGCATTTGGGCTTGCCAAGCCAAACTCATCCACCTGGTCATGATGTTCTCCCACAGCAATTAAGTTGAGACGTTCTTTCAAGAAAACCTTAACGGCCCATGAGAAAAGGTCTTTGCTCGATACTGCTGTGGGGTTGCCTGATGCTGTCTGGTGCTGGGCTAGCCCGTATTTTGTCATTCGATTAACGCCGGACAACGTCCTCATAAAACCCCTGCGCTGCCACGTTCTTGTCCTTGGCCTCCAACATTATGTCGAACCGGTCCAGAAACCTGAGGGCGTACTGGTTCGTCCAGCGATTCCACATTTGCGCGCTGTGGCCGTATAGGTCTCGCTTGGACACCACCTTCAACAACGCTTCCATCTCAAGCTTATCGTCTGCATCGAAACCCAACTCCTGCAGTCGCTCCGGTGGTTGCGAGTAATGCATGGTGGGCCGTACGCCACGCCAACTTTCGATGATACGATCGACTCGTGGGGAATCCGGCGCGATGTAATCGTTCTCGTTGATCCAACAGTGATGGATATCCAGCACGACGGGCGCCAGATCGGCGAGTTGCAGGCAGTCATCCACGCCGTAGGTCTTTTCATCGTTCTCGAAGGTGATGCAATTGCGCGCCACCTCTGACAACCGCGGCCAGACCGAACGTATCCCCTCGCCCCCTAGCCGCCCGGCGATGTGCACATTGCATTTGAAATCCTGGAAGCGCCGACCAAAGCCCATCATTCGGATCATGTCGGCGTGGTATTCGAACTCGGCGAGGCTGTTCTCCACCACCGGCGGCTTATCCGAACCCAACACGCAATATTGGCCAGGATGAAAGGACAGCCGGATATCCGCTGAACGCGCCAGCGCACCAATCGCGCCGAAGCGTTTTTCCAGTTGGCTTTGAATGGCAGGGTCCTGATAGAACGCGCTCACTTTCGGATGACTGTAGAACGGCAACAGATCGCTGCTCAGTCGAAGCATGCGCAGGGTCGGGGGCAGCTCGGCGACGTAGGCGATAAGGCGCAACTGCGCGTCGAGGTTGTGCGTGACGATTTCCAACAGCTTGTCGCGGGCGACCTGTGGAGAGACGCTGTCCATCCAGCGCAACGTAGTGGTGCGCGGATTGAAGGGGGCTTCGATCGTCTTAAGCGCAGCCGCCGGAAGGCCGCGATCAGGATGTCGGTATTGGCAGGCGAAGCCAATTCGGGGGTGGGTCATGGGAGGTCCTGGCCGTTGTCCGTGTTGGCGGTAGACATCCTGGGGAGCGAGTCGTCCTTTTTGATGGGTCCTTGAAACAGCTTTCCTGGAAACTGTTCGGGATCTTAGGCAGTACCACCAGAACCGAGGCGTGGCTGTTCCCAGATTGGTCCCATATCGCCTTTTTCCAGACACCAAAAACCACAAACCCCCGACTTTCTCTAGGAAAATCAGGGGTTTGTGTTTGTAGAATGTGGCGGTGAAGGAGAGATTCGAACTCTCGATACAGTTTCCTGTATACACACTTTCCAGGCGTGCTCCTTAAGCCACTCGGACACTTCACCGTATCTCGGCAAACTGTTCAGTCTGTCGAGGCGCGCTAATGTAGTCGAAAGGCTTTGCGATGGCAAAGGTTTTTTTCAGAATTTTCATGCGGTTAAGGCTGGCCAGCGTTTCAATCGGACCGGAGCATGGCAAACCGGCCAAACTCTGGCTTTGTCTGCGTACCGAAGAATAGAAGCGCGCGCGGCCTGAGGGGCGGGCAAGGCCGTTTGAGAGGGGCGAGGCTGACCGGTGAGTCAGTCACGGTGCTTTACCTGGCCTGCGACGGTGGGTAACGTCTGCTTTATCTTTCTTACAAGGAATAGCGTCATGAGCGACTTGATTGCCTACCATCTCGAAGACGGTATCGCGACCCTGACCTTGAACAACGGCAAGGTCAATGCCATTTCGCCTGATGTGATCGTCGCGTTTAATGCCGCGCTGGACCAGGCGGTGGCCGATCGCGCGGTGGTGATCATTACCGGGCAGCCGGGGATTCTGTCGGGCGGGTACGATTTGAAAGTGATGACCGCCGGCCCCAAGGAAGCGGTGAGCCTGGTGGCATCCGGTTCGACCCTGGCCCGTCGCCTGTTGTCCCACCCCTTCCCTGTCATTGTCGCTTGCCCTGGGCATGCCGTGGCCAAGGGTGCGTTCCTGTTGTTGTCGGCGGACTACCGCATTGGTGTCGAGGGACCGTTCACCATCGGTCTGAACGAAGTGCAGATTGGCATGACCATGCACCACGCGGGCATCGAGCTGGCCCGGGATCGGTTGCGCAAGTCGGCGTTCCACCGTTCGGTCATCAATGGTGAGATGTTCACCCCCCAGGGCGCCGTGGACGCGGGCTTCTTCGACAAAGTGGTGTCGCCGGATGAATTGCAGGCCGCGGCGCTGGAAGCGGCACGTCAGTTAAAGAAAATCAACATGACCGCCCATAAAAATACCAAGCTGAAGGTTCGCAAGGCGCTGCTGGATGCGTTGGACAGCGCGATATTGCTGGATCAGGAATACATGGGCTGAACCGTGGTTGAAGCAAGGTCTACGACACCTGCGGCTTGAGAATCGGCAACCGCTCTAAGCCGCTTGTTGCGCAGCGTTTCGAAACATCAGCTTAAACATCGTCTATCTCCTACCTCTATAGGGACAATTGCTGAAAACAGTGCACATCCGTACACTGCGCCACCTTTTGTCCCAATGGGCCTTGTTGATGTTGTTTGCACTGCGTATGTCGTTGATGGGCCTGCACTTTATCCTGGCGGGTGTGTTGGGTGTGATTCTCGGTGTTTGCCGGCCGTTCAATCCTGACAACAGCCGTTTATGCGCCAGGCTGTATGCAATCCCTGCGATGTGGATCTTGCGCCTGCGAGTCAAAGCCGAAGTCGACACGCTGATGAATAAGGCCCATAGCAGCGTGATCATCGCCAATCACCAATCCAACTACGATCTGTTTGTCTTTGGCAACGTGGTACCGCGTCGTACCGTGTGCATTGGCAAGAAGAGCCTGAAATGGGTGCCGCTGTTCGGTCAGTTGTTCTGGCTGGCGGGCAACGTGTTGATTGACCGCGGCAATGCGATCAAGGCCCGCAAGTCGATGCTGACCACCACCCACACCTTGCAGCACGAGGACACCTCCATCTGGGTGTTCCCGGAAGGCACGCGCAACCTGGGCGAGGAGTTGCTGCCATTCAAGAAAGGCGCGTTCCAGATGGCGATTGCGGCCGGGGTGCCGATCATCCCGGTGTGCGTCAGCACCTATATCAAGCATATGCAGCTTAATCGCTGGCGCAGTGGCGACATTCTCATACGCTCTCTGCCGGCAATTCCCACAACGGGCCTGAGCATGGATGACATGCCCCGCCTCATCGCCCAATGCCGCGAGCAGATGCGCGAGTGCATCGACACGATGGACCGGCAGTTGCAGATCGGCTGAACAGGAAACCCGCCCATACGGCGGGTTTTCTTTTGCGGCGAACTCAGCGGATTTTGCTGACTCTCAATCAGCGTGGCGCGCTAAGCTGGACGCTGCCTGCCACTGCCAAATTTCCAAGAAGAAGTGAACCATCATCATGGGTAGAGTTGTTGCTGCTGCGGTTTACAGCGCCGGGAAGAAAGTCACCAATATCACCCTCGACGAAGGCAGCGCCTGGGCTGCCAAGCCCGGACACTTCGTGTGGATCGGCCTCGAAGAGCCCAGCACCCTGGAGCTGACCAACCTGCAACGCCAGTTCAACCTGCATGAACTGGCGATTGAAGATGCGATGGAGAAGCACAGCCGCCCCAAGCTGGAAACCTTCGGTGATGCGCTGTTCATCGTCACGTATTCGCCAGTGCGCAAGGACGGCAAGCTGCAGTTCATCGAAACCCACATCTTCGCCGGCAAGGGCTACATCATTACCGCCCGCAACGGACATTCGGCGTCCTACGCCCATGTCCGCCAGCGTTGCGAGGCTCGTCCTATCCTGCTGGAGCACGGCGAGGATTTCGTTCTCTATGCAATTCTCGATTTCGTCATTGAAAACTACCAGCCGGTGGGGGAAGCCATTCATGCCGAGATCGACGAGCTGGAGCGCAACGTGTTGTGCAGCGCCCTGAATGAACGGGATATCCAGAACCTCCACAGCCTGCGCCGCGACGTGCTGCGCCTGCGTCGCTACGCAGCGCCCATGGTAGAGATCAGCGAAGAGCTGCAGCGCCTGGATTTCCCCTTCATCGACAAGAACATGAGCCCGTATTTCCGCGATGTGCAGATCCACGTCACGCGGCAGATGGAAGACTTGGCGACCCTGGCGGACATCGCCAGCCAGACCATTGAAATCGGCGTGCTGCTTGAAGCCTCACGCCAGAGCGTGGTGCAACGCAAGTTCGCCGCATGGGCGGCGATCCTGGCGTTTCCGACGGCGGTGGCCGGCATTTACGGGATGAACTTCGAGAATATGCCGGAGCTAACCTGGCACTACGGGTACTTCCTGGTGCTCGGGTTCATCGGGGTCGGATGTACCGCGCTGTGGGCAAGCTTCAAGCGGTCGGGGTGGTTATAGGCTTGTGGGCGACAAAGCGCATCATCCACTCGGCCACGGTGGTGCCGTGATGCTCTTGCTCGAGGCTCGCCACGCCCTGGCTGTAGATTTTTTCGCCGAGGTGTTGCTGGCGAATCTCCAACAAGGCGCGGGAATAATCGTGGATGAATTCCGGGTGGCCCTGGAAGCACAGGACCTGATCATTGATGTGATAGGCCGCGTACGGGCAGAAATCGCTCGAAGCAATGACGGTGGCGTTTTCCGGTAGTTCCGTGACCTGATCCTGATGGCTGATCAACAAGGTCAACTCCTCCATCACCGGGCTCATCCACGGGGCCTTGGCCGCGAGTTTGTAGCGATGGGTGCCCACCCCCCAGCCCTGGCTGGCGCGCTCGGTCTTGCCGCCCAGCAACAACGCCAGCAGTTGATGACCAAAGCAGACGCCCAGCAACTTGTCGCCACGTTGGTAGCGGTCCATGAGGTAGGTCTTGAGCGTCTGTATCCACGGATCGGTCCCAAAGGAATCCGCCTTGCTGCCGGTAACAAGGTAAGCGTCGAACTGCTCATCATCGCTTGGGTATTGCCCTTGTACCACGTTGTATACGACAAAGTCGGCCGCTACGGGCTGCTGCGAAAACAGGCGCTGGAACATCTGTCCGTAACCCTGATATTGGTCGACCAGTTCCGGACGCAGGATATCGGTTTCCAGAATGCAGATGCGTAGGGACATAAAAAATACCTGACACGATGATGGGAATATTGCACACCCCAGAGCCTGCCCTGAAACACCGTCCCAAGGCAAGCCCCATGCGCGGTCAGAACAGCGCCTGAGTGGCGGCCTTTTCCAGCAACAACGCGGGCGGGGCAAAACGCTCCCCATATTGTTCCGCCAAGTATTGGCTACGGGCGACAAACGCCTGCAGACCGTACTGGTTGATGAACTGCAAGGCCCCGCCTGTCCAGGCCGCGAATCCAATGCCGAAGATCGAGCCGATATTGGCATCCGCCGTCGACGTGACAACGCCCTCCTCGACGCAGCGGACGGTTTCCAAAGCCTGGATGAACAGCAGGCGATCCCGGATATCCTGGGCAGGAAGTTGCCCGGCAGATTTCTCGAAACGCTCCTTGAGCCCCGGCCAGAGGTATTTCTGCCCTTGGGCGGGGTACTCGTAAAAACCGGCCCCGGCCGTTTTACCCGGCCGCTTGTACTCTTCGAGCAGCAGGTCGATCACGGCGAATGCGGGGTGCTCGGTCAGTGTTTTCCCTTCTGTTCGCAAGTCTTTGGCGGCCTGCGAGCGGATATGGCTCATCAGGCTGAGGGAAACTTCGTCGCAGACAGCCAGCGGCCCGACTGGCATGCCGGCCTTGCGTGCCTCGGTTTCGATCATTGGTGCACTCACGCCCTCGCCGAGCATCGCGATACCTTCGTGGGTGAAGGTGCCAAACACTCGTGAAGTGAAAAAACCGCGACTGTCGTTCACGACGATCGGTGTCTTGTCGATTTGCCGGACAAAATCAAAGCTACGGGCGAGCGTCTCGTCGCTAGTACGGGCGCCCCGGATGATCTCGACCAAGGGCATCTTTTCCACCGGACTGAAGAAATGCAGGCCGATGAATTTGCCCTCGTCCGGCACCGCCCTCGCCAGGCCGGTAATGGGCAAGGTCGAGGTGTTGGAGGCGATAACCGCGTCCGGCCCGGCCACCGCCTGGGCTGCGGCCGTCACGCTGGCTTTGAGGGCGCGGTCTTCGAATACGGCTTCGATGATCAGGTCGCAACCGCCCAGATCCGCATCGCTGTCGCTCGGCTGGATCCGCGCCAACGTGGCGTCGCGCTGTTGCGCGGTGAGTTGGCCGCGGGCGACTTTCTTGTCCAGCAGTGCCGCAGCGCGCGCCCTGCCCTTCTGTGCTGCAGCCAGATCGACGTCCTTGAGCACCACGTCAATGCCTGCCCCCGCCGTGACATAGGCGATACCCGCGCCCATCATCCCGGCGCCGAGCACAGCGACTTTTTTTGTCAGAAAAGGCGCATAGCCCTGGGGGCGAGAGCCCCCAGCCTTGATCTCGTTGAGTTGGAACCAGAACGTGCCGATCAGGTTTTTCGCTACCTGTCCGGTCGCCAGCTCAGTGAAATAACGGGTTTCGATCAGCAGCGCCGCATCAAGGCTAACCTGCGCGCCTTCCACCGCGGCACAGAGGATCTTCTCCGGTGCCGGCAGGCAGCCCTGGGTCTTGTTCCGCAAGATCGAAGGCGCGATCGCCAGCATCTGCGCGACGGCCGGGTCGGACGGCGCGCCCCCGGGGATTCGATAGCCCTTCCTGTCCCACGGCTGGGCCACGCTCGGGTTGGCAAGGATCCATGCCCGGGCCTTGCCCAGCAGCTCGTCGCGATCGGCCGCCAGCTCATCGATCAGGCCGGCCTGCAACGCTTGTTGCGGACGGACCCTCGTGCCTTCGAGCAAATACGGCAACGCCTTTTCCAGCCCCAGCAAGCGCACCATCCGCACCACTCCGCCGCCGCCCGGCAACAGGCCAAGGGTGACTTCCGGCAGGCCGACCAGCACCGACGGGTGATCCAACGCCACCCGATGATGGCAAGCCAGGCAGATTTCCCAGCCACCGCCCAGGGCTGCACCGTTGATAGCGGCGACCACCGGTTTGCCGAGGGTCTCCAACGCGCGCAGTTGCGCCTTGATGTCAGACACAGTTTCGTAAAAGGCCTGGGCCTGGGATTTGTCGACCTGGACCAGCTCGTTCAGGTCGCCACCGGCAAAAAAGGTCTGCTTGGCGGATGTGATGATCACGCCGGCAATGGAGTCTTTCTCGGCGTTCAGGCGAGCAACGCAGGCGGCCATCGCCTCGCGATACACCGCGTTCATGGTGTTGGCGGCCTGCCCCGGCATGTCCAGGGTCAGCACGACGATCCGGTCCGGGCCGGTTTCGTAACGAATGGCATCGGTCATGAAATGTGTTCCTTGAAGTCGGGGCTCAGAGGCGTTCGATGACAGTGGCAATACCCATGCCGCCGCCAACACACAGCGTCGCCAGGCCATAGCGCAGGCGACGCGCCTCCAGTTCATCGAGCAGCGTGCCGAGGATTGCGCACCCGGTGGCGCCCAACGGATGGCCCATGGCGATCGAGCCGCCGTTGACGTTGACCCTGGCGGGATCAATGGCCATGTCCTTGATGAACTTGAGCACCACCGAGGCGAAGGCTTCGTTGACTTCGAACAGGTCGATGTCCTCGACCCGCAGCCCGGCTTTCGCCAAGGCCTTGCGGGTCGCCGGGGCAGGACCGGTGAGCATGATGGTCGGCTCCGTGCTGGTGACGGCGGTGGCGACAATCCGCGCCCGGGGTTGCAAGCCCAGCTCGTGGCCTTTGGCCTGGGAGCCGATGAGCATCAGCGCCGCGCCATCGACGATGCCCGAGCTGTTGCCCGGGGTGTGCACATGATTGATCCGCTCGACATGGCTGTAGACGCGTAGTGCCGTGGCGTCGAACCCCATTTGGCCCATCGCTTCGAAGCTTGGCCGCAGTTTGCCCAGGCCTTCGAGCGTCGAGTCGGCGCGGATGAATTCGTCGTGATCCAACAGCACGATGCCGTTCTGGTCCCGCACCGCCACCAGTGATTTATCGAACGAACCGTTCCCCCGCGCCCGCGCGGCTTTTTGCTGGGACTGCAACGCAAAGGCATCGACATCCTCGCGACTGAAACCCTCCAGGGTGGCGATCAAGTCCGCGCCGATGCCCTGGGGAACGAAGTGACCGTGCAGGTTGGACTGCGGGTCCAGCGCCCATGCGCCGCCGTCGCTGCCCATCGGCACCCGTGACATGGACTCGACGCCGCCCGCCACCACGAGGTCTTCGAAACCGGAGCGCACCTTCATCGCCGCCAGGTTCACCGCCTCCAGGCCCGAGGCGCAAAAGCGGTTGAGCTGCACGCCGGGCACGCTGACATCCCAGTCAGCCACCAGGGCCGCGGTCTTTGCAATGTCGGCACCCTGGTCGCCAATCGGCGTCACGCAGCCGAGCACGATGTCGTCTACCTGGCTAGTGTCCAGGCTGGTGCGTTGGCTCAACGCGGTCAACAGCCCGCTGACCAGGGTCACTGGCTTGACGGTGTGCAGGGCGCCATCAGATTTACCCTTGCCGCGAGGCGTGCGTAATGCGTCAAAAATCATCGCTTCGGTCATGACATCCTCAAGCCGCCATTGGCTAATCCAAAACATCTCCAACCTTAAGCCCAGCGGCCGCGGATGCAATGACCTCAAGGCTCAATGGCATTGACAGGCACGCTCAGACGAACGGTAGCGAGCTATCGGGTTAACCGTTTCAGGTAAGCAAGCTGTCTAGCAAAAGGGCCGGCAAGCAGCTGGCAATAGGCCTCATGTCTTTTTGATAGTTTCAGACGAGAAACTGATATTAATTGGATCTAAGCCAAGTGGACTGTGGCCCCTAATGTAAACCTTGTACAAGAAAGTCGTCGGGTTTTGCCGAGGCGCTTGTCACACAGGAAGTGCATCGCCAGCCGTCATGGAGTTACTCAGGCTGGCCTCAGGAAATAACAAAAAAGGCGGGTCAGCCATGTTCAAACATTCGAAAGTTCGTCAAGCCGGACTCATTCTCTTCGCCACGACGCTGCTGTTGATCTTGCCGAATATCACCAAAGTGATCGGCTGAACCAGACGCGCGGTGTCCGCATCATCAGACGTTGCTTCGCCCAATAAATGTGAGAGGGTTCGTTGTCCGGCAACGGTGGCTGTGCCAACCTTTGCGCTCCCTCTCGACATGGAAGGCGATTCATTTGAAAGCATTTATCGTCATTGGGGCGCTGCTGATCGGCAGCCCTCTATACGCGGCGCAGTTGGCGCTGGATCTGGGCGCGGGCGCCCGCATCTGGCAAACCGAAGAGCTGCTCAAGCATCCTGAAGCGCAAACGGTCCAGGTCAACGAAGACGTTTCCTACAAGAAACCGATGACCTATCGCGCCGTGCCGTTGGCCTCGCTGTTGACCGGGATTAAACCTGACGATCATCTGCAAGCCGTGGCCCTGGACGGTTTCGCGGCCGAGATGCCCGCTGCGCCACTGCTCAATGCGAACGGCGCCCGCGCGTGGCTGGCAATCGAGGACCCGGCCAAACCCTGGCCGCCCTTGGGGGAAGGTAAGAAAAGCGCCGGCCCGTTCTATCTGGTGTGGACCGATCCGCAAGCGGGCCCTATCAGCCCCGAGCAATGGCCCTACGCAGTGGCAAGTATCAAGCGCCTGTCAGCGGTGGCCGATCGTTTTCCGGCCCTACTGCCCTCGCCGAGCCTGGCCAAGAACGATCCGGTCAACAAAGGCTTCGAGTTGTTCCAGAAAAACTGCCTGGCCTGCCATCGTCTCAACGGCGCCGGTGACGCGCAGTTCGGTCCCGACCTGAACATTCCCTTCAACCCTACGGAGTACTTCTCGCAAGATTTCCTCAAGCGTTACATCCGTGACCCTCAAGGCCTGCGCCACTGGCCCCAGGGCAAAATGCCGGGATTCTCCGCGGCGGTGTTGCCCGATCCGGAGCTGGATCAGTTGGTCGGGTATCTGAAGCACATGGCAGGACGCAAGCAGCCGTTGAAACAGTAGTTGCTTGCGTGGTGAGGGCCGAGCTCCCTCGCCACAAGCTCCGTCCGTTACTGCTGCTGCGCCGTAATCACCGGCGCGGGCGTCGCCAGCACTTTTGCGTGCATTTGTTCATACCCGCCGCCTCGGCGCATGCCACGCAGCGGGCAGGCGTCGAGGTAATCCAGGCCCACCGCCAACTTCAGGTCAGCCTCGCGTCGCCGTTGTGCAGGAAGCTCGTCGGGTGTTTCGACCAGCCAACGGGCGAACGCACGATAGTGGGAGCGGACCTGGCCGTCGGCATCGTACATTTCATCAAAACCAGTGCGGATCATGCCCGTACTCCTTGTCACCCTGGCTCAGGCGTCGCAAGGCCCGTGCCAGCGGCATAAACGCTGTAGATCAACGGCTTGCTTGATCATCCGAGTGGCCAGGCCCGTCGGGGTGCGGCAATCGCCCCTGTCCCGCGTTCCACGCTGCATTGCGGCGCAAGACGTCGCTATCCCTGAACACAGTCAAGATGGAGAGGCCGTAGCGATTAGCGCTGGCGAAACAGATGACATGCCAGACATGAAAACGGCCGACACGAAGGTCAGCCGCTGCTGTGATGCAGGGAAAAGGTATCAGGCCTGCAGGCGGCGGATCTCCTGCTTGACGCCCCACCCCTCGATAATGCCACCCAAGGGCTCGACCACGGCTTCAAAGTTCAACTCGAAGTCGCCGATGTCATCATAAGTGGCGTACATCACCCGGCTCAGTTCGAGCGACCAGGCTCCATCGTCCCTAGCGCTGATCTGCGCATTCAACGATTCCCCCCGAAAATGACCTGCCGCCCTGCGCGCCCGCTCCTCGTCGGGGAAGATGGCGTAGAACTCGATGGGATGGAATTGGGAGAAATCGAAACCGCCTTCTTTCATGCGGCGCAGCACGCTGGTGCTGATGTCTTCTTGATAGGCTGTGCTCATGAAACGTCCTCCTCAGACCGATGGATAGACTTTCCGTCTTCCCGTGCGTGCAACCTGCGGTTACAAGCAATACGGCATCAACTGGCCGTCGGGACACAAGCATGTAGCTGACAAGACCGGACCTTGGCGATCCTTTCGCTGATCTCGATTGCAGAGTAGCTTCAAGTCACCGCCGCTGCCAAGCGGGACCAGACAATGAACTTCATGAAATCGGTTTAATGCTGATGATTTCAATGCTGTTTTGGCTTTTCAGGCTCTTGACTGTGGGATCGTCGGTGCGACCTTCCAGGTCGTTGAGGTCAAGCGCTTTCGAGAGCGGCACAAGCCTTTCACGGATCAATTGTGCAGCTTGTTCCATAGTGGGCTCCTGGGCGTAATCAAACTGCTCGGCGGTCGTTTCGCCGTGATCGTCAACGAAGGTGATTTCCCACTTTTGCATCAGTGTCTCCTTGATCGATGGAGTGGCCTGGCTTACCTCTATCTCGACATTAGGGACGAAACGATCGTTCCGCTGAGTTCGCTGATGGTTCCAATGAAAAACCGCCTCAAGGGCGGTTTCTTCAATGAAGCTGCTGTTTATTTTTCGGCGCGTTCTTTCAGGGCTTTCAGCGTATTGAACGGCGCGTCTACCACGAACTTGTTGGCCAGCCAGGACGGAACATCGCCACCCGGCTCGGTGTGCACCTGATAAATCACTTCGATCTGGTTCGCGCCCTTGGGCGTGAACTTCCAGAAGCCATCGACTTGCGTCACGCGCACGAAGCCTTTTTCTTGCGGGGCATAGGTGGGCACACCCTTGAGGTTGCGCGTCAAGCTACCATCAGCACCCTCAACGGTCGTAACTTCCAGCACGGAGTCACGGGACGTGACCGGCCATGGCGTATTGAATTGGGTATACGTCCAACTCTTGTCGCCCTCATGCTTGAGCAGCTTCTGGCTCTTGCATTCATGGATCCATGCGCATGCGCCTGTGACATCTTCTTGCAGGGCCCGCAGTTTGGCCATGGTGGTTTTCATCACGGTGACGCCGCGATAGGCCTTGTACTTCGAGCCAGGTACCTGGCTCAGCGAAACCTGGATACCTTCCTTATCCTTGGCGACCTGCCAGTCTTCTGCCTGGGCGGTAGCCGTTGCCAACAGGACGGTCAAACCACACAACACAGCCATACGATGCAGCGAACCCATAATTGTTTTCCTTATCGTCCAAGTTCGTTCAGATCATTTTCGATCGTGGTCCCACTACGCTGCCGTGACCTGCTCCCACCACCCAATCAATCGAATGGCTTCTTCGCTGCTGTTGCCGCAGACCTCAGGGTCCGCTTCAAACGCCGAGCACACCGCCGGGCGTTCCGGCTGGCCGAAAATCTGGCAGAGATTGTTGGCCGATAACTGCACGCAACGCTCCCCCGCCGGCTTGCCTTGGGGCAAGCCAGGGATGGGAGAACTGATGGAAGGGGCGATGCAACAGGCGCCACAGCCTTCTCGGCACTTCATGACGACGGGATCCTCACGACAGCTAACGTTGGGTAACAGGACACAGGGTAACGGCTAAAACACTCGTTTTAAATTGCCGTGCAGGTGTTTTTTTCGTTGTGGGCAGGATGACTCGATAGTCAGCGACGAACAGCAGCATGCCGCGGGTTCATTGCTTGAATTCGAACTCCAGGGCCGCGCCTTCCACTTCGTTGCGCTCTTGATTGCGCAGCGGCAGTTGCATCTCGTTGCTCAACAGACGGCCGTTGAGTTGGAACGGGCCTGGTTTGTCGCCGAACATGGACGGCAACAGCGGCTCACGCTTGGGCAGGGGCGCCTTGCCGGGTGGCTGCAACTCGTCAACCATTTCATGTGGCAGGCTCAAGTCCAGCTTGGCCGGCGGCAACGGGGTCTTGGCGACCTCACGGGCCGACTTACTCTTGGAGGCAATGGGCGCGCGTTTTTTCTTCGCTGGGGCCGTTTTGGCGGCTGCCTTCCTGACCGTCTTTTTGACCTCGGCCGTTTTCTTCGGGGTGTCCTTGGCGGCGCTGGCGGCAGGCTTCTCCTGCGCCGGAGCTGCCACCGCACCTCCCATCTGGAAGGCACTCAACAGGCCGATCAAAACCCAGGCAGCAGGAACAATGGCTTTCATAGACACGACGACACCTACGGCAGAGACGTCCATGCTCGCCCGATATCGAGGCGCTGACAAGCGCACCGGGCTAACCCTTTGATTTCTAAAATAACCCGCTGGCGGTCTCTTGACACAGTTGAGTGGCCAGCAATCCCAGCGTCATCAAGGCCCGCTCTGCCTCGCGATTCCAGGGCGTGCCGCAGTTCAGGCGGATGCAGTGGTTGAATTGCTCGGTGTTACTGAAAATCAGCCCAGGCGCGATGCTGATGCCTTGTTGCAGAGCACGGACATGCAGCTCCTGGGTGTTGACCCGCCCCGGCAGGCTGACCCAAAGGATGAAACCTCCGGTGGGACGACTCATTTGCGTGCCTTCCGGAAAGTACTGCTGCACCGCCAACTGGAAGGCACTGAGATTCTTGCGGTACTCCTGGCGAATGTAGCGCAGGTGCCGGTCGTAACCGCCGTTCTCCAGATAAGCTGCGATGCCCATCTGCGTCACACTGCATGCCGAATGGGTGCTGAACGTCTGGAGTCGCTGGATCTCTTGCTGGAACTTGCCGGCGATCATCCAGCCAATCCGAACGCCAGGTGACAGGGTCTTGGAAAAACTCGAGCAGTAGATCACCCGATCCAAGCGATCGTAGGCCTTCAGTGCCTTGGTCCGGCCCTGTTCGAACATCAGTTCGCCATAGATGTCGTCTTCGACGATCTGGATGTCGAAGTCCGATGCCAGGCGCAGCAGTTGCTTTTGCCGCTCTTCGGGCATTGTGCCGCCGAGGGGATTGCTCAGGCGCGTGGTCAGCACCAACGCCTTGATCGACCATTGGTTAGCCGCCAGTTGCAGGGCTTCAAGGCTCATGCCAGTGACCGGGTCGCTGGGAATCTCGATCACCTTCAGGCCCAACAGATCCGCCAGTTGCAGCAACCCGTAGTAAGTGGGCGACTCGGCGGCGATCAGGTCCCCGGGACGCGTCAGCACCCGCAGGGACATCTGCAGGGCGTCGACGCAGCCGTGTGTAATCACCACCTCGGAAGGATCCACCACGACTCCGGCATCACGCATACGGATCGCGACTTGACGGCGCAACGGCTCGAAGCCGGGGCTGAACATGTAGCTGAAAGCCCGGGGGCTGTGGAAGCGCGTAACCTTGGCCAATTGCTGATGCAATGCCCGGACAGGCAGATAATCAACGCTCGGCACCGCCGCGCCCAACGGAAACACGCCTTCGCGGCGCGACTCGACCAACACCTGCTGGATGATACTGCTGCGTGTGACCAACCCAGGACGTTCGACCCGGGCGATGTCCGGCGTCGGCGCGGTCAAGGCCGGCGTCTGGTGGACGTAATAGCCCGATTGCGGCCGAGCGCGAATCAGCCCCTGGTCTTCGAGATTGGCGTAGGCCTGCAGCACCGTGGCGTGGCTGACGTTGAGCTGCGAGCTCATCTTGCGCACCGACGGCACGCGTTCACCGGGCTGATACACCCCGCGCCGGATGTCTTCAGCCAACTGTTGCGCAATACGTTGATAGAGCAGGAGGTTGGTCATGACGCAGTACTCGATTTCGCAGCCATTTTATTCTTGTCGGAATTTTACCGGCACAGTTTAGAAGTGTACTGGGACAGTTGCCAGATTACTCGACAGTACAGTGAGTTGACAGCCCCAACTGTACTCATCTCATGCGTCAGCCGAAAAAAAACCCGGCGCCTCTGCGGAGCCGGGTTTTCCAGTAACGCCGCCCTCAGCGGGCGGCGCCGAGCTGGCCCTTTTCATCGGAAAACACAATTTCAACGCGGCGGTTCTGCGCCCGGCCACGCTCGCTCGCGTTGACGTCCACCGGGTATTGATCGCCGTAGCCTTCGACCTGGATGCGCTTCTCGTCGATGCCCAGGTCCACCAGCACGTCAGCTACGGCCTGCGCACGGTCGCGGGACAGCTTGAGGTTTTCCTGCTTGCCGCCAGTGCTGTCGGTGTAGCCTTCGATGCGCACCACGCGCTTGGGATTGAGTTGCAGGAACTGCACGATCTTGAGCACCACGCGATTGGCCGAATTCTTCAGCTCGGCTTCGCCGGTGTCGAACAGGACATCCCCGAGTGTCATCACCAGGCCGCGATCGGTCTGGGTGGTCGCCATCGCCATGATCTGTTCTTCCAGCCATTTGCCCTGTTGCTGGACGCTCAACAGTTTGGATTCTCGCAGGGCCAATTGCAGGCGCTGGCGTTCCAGTTCCAGCTTTGTCGCGCGCTCCTCATTGAGTACCTGGTTGCTGTGCTCACGAGCGATCTGGCTGTAGCGCTGGCTCAGGTAGGCGTAGTGCTGCACGTCCTCACCGCTGCCCCAATAGCTGGACAAGCGATCGGCGCGGGCCAGGGATTCGCCGGCGCGGATCACGTCCCTGGGCGCGGCGCGCAGTACGTTGGCGTCTTCCTTGACCTTCTGGAAGTCGGCGCTGGCCTGTTCGAGCGCCACTTCGCTGCGCTGCCCGGCGCAACCATACAAACTGGTCAGGCCCGCAAGGACCAGGCCGCCCAATACGTGGGAGTGCTTCATTGGGCATCCTCCCGCAACTGTTTGCGCAAACGCTTGATGCGCGTATCGAGCAGGTTCAGTTGCTCCTGGCTCTTGAGGGTCAGCACCTTCGCTTCGGCCAGGCGCGCATCCAGTTCGGCTTGCTCGGCGCGCATACGCGCCTTTTTGAAGGATTCATCCGCCATGTTGGACTTGGCGCGCGCGAATTTGTCTTCAGCCAGTTTCAATTCAGGCACTTCATCGGTCGTTGCACCCACTGCACGGGCCTGTTCAATGGCCTGTTCAGTCAGGCGGATCTGTTCATTCGGCGCTGGATCGGCTGCGCAACCCGCCAGAGCCAGAACGGCCAGGGCAGCGAAAAAAGGTCGAATAGTCACTAATATTCCCTACTGTTTTGGGGCGATGACGGGCGGCTTCAACTGTGTTCTCCAACGCTCCAGATTGCGCTGCAACACAGCCTCCGTCAGGCCGGACGCGGCCAATTCTGTCATCTTTTGCGCCAGCTGTCCGCGTAACCATGGGTCATTGCAGGCGGAGTTATGGGAAAGCGCAAGGAACAAGCCTGGCTTGTCCACCGGTTGCGGCGCAGCTTGCAGGTCGTTCGCCATCCCCAGGGTCTGCGCCATCGCCAGGCCCGAATAGCGCCCCGCCAGTACATATTCCACTTCACCCAGCAGCAATTTCTGAAAGGCCTGGGTCAGGTTGGGTGTACGGCTCAGGGTTAGATTCTGCTCAGCGAAGACGGCAAATCCCTGTGACATGCGGGCCTTTTCCGACAAGGCGCCGGGATGCCCGTGAAGATTCCCCACTTGCTCGATGACCAGTGTCGAATCCTTGCGAGTCCACACCAGGTAATCGTTCTCCAGCAGCGGCGGATGCACGTAGTCCAGGGCTTGCAGCCCGGTCGTGGTCAATGGGGCATCGGCGAGCAGGTCCATGCGTCCGCTGCGCACTTCGTCCAACGCCTGGGCGCGCTTGCCGGCGTAAAGCAATTCGATCTTTATCCCCAGCGACTGCGCCACCTGCTCCAGCAGGTCGGCACCCGCACCGATCAGGTGCTTGGGATCCTGGGGGTCTTGCCAAAGATAAGGCGGCGCGTCAGGGCTGCCCGTGGCGATCAGGCGCTCGCATTTGCCAGCGGCGACAGACAGGCTTGGCAAGCAGGCCACCGTCCACAACAACGAATAGCCAGCCAAACGGCGAAGATCCATGGCACTGAGCTCCCGGAAGCAAAAATAAAAAACCCGGCCAAAGGGCCGGGCTCTTTATAAGTGAAGACGCCGGATTAGACCAGCTTCTCCAGCTCAGGGATGGCTTCGAACAGGTCCGCCACCAAGCCGTAGTCGGCCACTTGGAAAATCGGCGCTTCTTCGTCCTTGTTGATCGCAACGATCACTTTGGAGTCCTTCATACCGGCCAAGTGCTGGATCGCGCCGGAGATACCGACGGCGATGTACAGCTGTGGCGCAACGATCTTGCCGGTCTGGCCGACCTGCATATCGTTGGGTACGAAACCGGCGTCGACCGCGGCGCGGGAAGCACCGACGGCGGCGCCCAGCTTGTCGGCCAGGGCGTACAGGTGTTTGAAGTTGTCACCGTTCTGCATACCGCGGCCGCCGGAAACGACGATCTTGGCAGCGGTCAGCTCAGGACGATCGGACTTGGCCAGTTCCTCGTTGACGAAGCTGGAGATGCCGGCGTCGTGGGCAGCGCCTACGGCTTCAACGGCAGCCGAGCCACCTTCGGCGGCAACCGGGTCGAAACCGGTGGCGCGGACAGTGATGACCTTGACCGAAGCGGTCGATTGCACGGTGGCAATGGCGTTACCGGCGTAGATCGGACGCTTGAAGGTGTCGGCGCTTTCTACCGAGATGATCTCGGAAATCTGGTCGACATCCAGTGCAGCGGCGACGCGAGGCAGGATGTTTTTACCGTTGGAGGTCGCGGCAGCCAGGATGTGGCTATAGCCCTTGCCCAGCTCAGCCACCAACGGAGCAACGTTTTCTGGCAACTGATGCGCGTAGGCGGCGTTGTCGGCCGACAGCACTTTTGCCACGCCAGCGATTTTCGCAGCGGCTTCGGCAACGGCACCAGCGCCCTGCCCGGCCACCAGCACGTGGACATCGCCACCGATTTTGGCAGCGGCAGCAACAGTGTTCAGCGTGGCCGGAGCCAGCGCCTTGTTATCGTGTTCGGCGATTACCAAGATAGTCATAGTCAGATTACCTTCGCTTCGTTTTTCAGTTTCTCGACCAGTTCAGCCACCGACTTGACCTTGATGCCCGCGCTGCGTGCGGCCGGCGCTTCGACTTTCAGGGTCTTGTTGGTGGAGGCGGTGGAAACGCCCAAAGCGTCAGGCGTCAGCACTTCAAGCGGCTTCTTCTTGGCTTTCATGATGTTTGGCAGGGACGCATAGCGCGGCTCGTTCAAACGCAGGTCGGTGGTGACGATGGCCGGCAATTTCAGGGAAACCGTCTGCGCGCCGCCGTCGATTTCGCGGGTCACGGCAACGCTGTCGCCGGACACTTCGACTTTGGACGCGAAGGTGCCCTGACCGTAGCCGCTCAATGCCGCGAGCATCTGGCCGGTCTGGTTGTTGTCGCTGTCGATGGCCTGTTTGCCGAGGATCACCAGCTGTGGCTGTTCCTTGTCGACAACGGCTTTGAGCAGCTTGGCAACAGCCAGGGAAGTCAGGTCTTCGGCGGATTCGACGAGGATGGCGCGATCGGCACCCAGTGCCAGCGCGGTGCGCAGTTGTTCCTGGGCGGTGGTCGGGCCGATGGAAACGACGACGATCTCAGTCGCCACGCCTTTTTCTTTCAGGCGTACGGCTTCTTCTACGGCGATTTCGCAGAAAGGGTTCATCGACATCTTGACGTTGGCGAGGTCGACGCCGGAGTTGTCCGCCTTGACGCGAACCTTGACGTTATAGTCGACCACTCGTTTGACAGCTACAAGAACCTTCATGGATTCCTCGTTACTCTCCGGTGAAAAGAAAGTCGCCTGGGCGAACCTGGCGGTTGATGATCATGGGCGCAAGGGCACCTCTAAAAACGCCGGCATGAACCACACATGACCTTTGCTCACGGGAGTGAAGACCATTCGTCAGTGATGACCGATGAGTCATTCATTATCGCGGCGTGTAAACTGCGCGTCGCAACCACGCAATACGTCACTTCGTGCTGCCTTCGCCCTGTCTTTAGAGGTGCTCTTGGAACCAACAGTCAGCCTACGGCGAGCGCAAAACCGCCCGTATCTTGACCGGAACGCCTATTCCGGTCAATACGGCAAAATGGTCAGTCATAAGCCGTACGTCAGTGATTTATCTGGGCTGCGGCAATTTCAAACAAACGTTTGTATTGGACCCTGAGAGTGGTGTAGATATAATGCGCCGCTTAGAGAGAGAGCCGCGTCTCATCCATTGTCGCTTTCGTCGCTTCGCGAAGGAAACAACGGATGCAACGCCAAACCTCCAATTAGAAGAAACTGTGAGCCTTGAGTAGGAGATAGCCTGTGGAACGCGAATACATGGAATTCGACGTGGTCATCGTCGGTGCCGGCCCCGCTGGCCTGTCTGCCGCTTGCCGACTGAAACAGAAGGCCGCCGAAGCCGGTAAGGAAATCAGCGTTTGCGTGGTCGAAAAAGGTTCCGAAGTCGGTGCGCACATCCTCTCCGGCGCGGTGTTCGAACCCCGCGCGTTGAACGAACTGTTCCCCGACTGGAAAGAGCTCGGCGCGCCACTGAATACGCCGGTCGTACGCGATGACATTTATGTCCTGAGAAACGCCGAGGCTGCGAGCAAAATCCCTGACTTCTTTGTGCCCAAGACCATGCACAACGAAGGCAACTATATTATTTCCCTGGGCAACCTGTGCCGCTGGCTGGCCCAGCAGGCCGAGAACCTGGGCGTGGAAATCTACCCGGGCTTCGCCGCCCAGGAAGCGCTGTTCGACGAAAACGGCGTGGTTCGCGGCATCATTACCGGTGACCTGGGTGTCGACCGCGAAGGCAACCCAAAGGAAGGCCTCTACACCCCCGGCATGGAATTGCGTGGCAAATACACGCTGTTCGCCGAAGGCTGCCGTGGCCACATCGGCAAGCAACTGATCAAGCGCTTCAACTTGGACAGCGAAGCCGACACCCAGCACTACGGCATCGGTCTGAAGGAAATCTGGGAGATCGATCCGGCCAAGCATCAACCAGGCCTGGTGGTGCACACCGCCGGCTGGCCGCTGGACATCATGGGCACCGAGAACACCGGCGGTTCCTTCCTCTATCACCTGGAAAACAACCAGGTGGTGGTCGGCCTGATCGTCGACCTGTCCTACAGCAACACGTTCCTGTCGCCGTTCGACGAGTTCCAACGCCTCAAGCACCACCCGGTGCTCAAGCAATACCTGGAAGGTGGCAAGCGTGTCAGCTATGGCGCTCGCGCCATCGCCAAGGGCGGCCTGAACTCACTGCCGAAGATGGTCTTCAAGGGCGGCGCGCTGATCGGTTGCGACCTCGGCACCCTGAACTTCGCCAAGATCAAGGGCAGTCACACGGCCATGAAATCCGGCATGCTCGCGGCCGAAGCCGTGGCCGATCGCCTGTTCGCCGAGTCCGAAGGCGGTGATGAACTGACCACCTACGTAGACAGCTTCAAGAGCAGCTGGCTGTATGAAGAATTGTTCGCCAGCCGTAACTTCGGCGCGGCGATCCACAAGTACGGCGCGATCGTCGGTGGCGGTTTCAACTGGCTCGACCAGAACATTTTCGGTGGCAAGATCCCGCTCACCCTGCGCGACACCAAGCCGGATTACGCCTGCCTGAAACCGGCAGCCGAATGCAAGAAAATCGACTACCCGAAACCGGACGGCAAGATCAGCTTCGACAAACTCAGCTCGGTGTTCATCTCCGGTACCAACCACGAAGAAGAACAACCCTGCCACCTGAAGCTGACCGACCCGAGCATCCCGATCAGCAAGAACCTGCCGCTCTACGACGAACCGGCCCAGCGCTACTGCCCGGCCGGCGTGTACGAAGTGATCACCAAGGAAGACGGTGAGAAGCGCTTCCAGATCAACGCCCAGAACTGCGTTCACTGCAAGACCTGCGACATCAAGGACCCTGCACAGAACATCACCTGGGTCACCCCGGAAGGCGCCGGCGGTCCGACTTACCCGAACATGTAAGCCGACACGCTGAACATCGAGGCTCCCGCAATGGGGGCCTTTTTATTACCTGCAATCCAACAAACACCGCTCCCACAAGGGATTTTCAAAGACTCAGGCGGCGCGCTCTTCCCCAGGATTGCGCTCGAAGTAACGCTTGTACTCCCGACTGAACTGCGACGGGCTTTGATACCCCACCTGATGCGCGACCTGGGCCACGCTCATGCCCTCACAGAGCAGCAGGCGCTGGGCCTTGAGCAGGCGCAACCGCTTGAGGTACTGCACCGGCGACAGCAACGTGCTGCGCTTGAAATGCTCGTGGAAGGTCGACGCGCTCATGTTCGCGCGACTGGCCAGGGTCTCGACGTTCAGCGGCTCGGTGAAGTGTGCATGCAAATGGCTCAGCGCTGCGGCAATCCGGGCGAACTGGCCCTGCTGCTCCACCAGTGCCCGCAGCACATCGGCCTGGGGCCCACGCAACACGACGAACAGCAACTCCCGTAGCCGCGCCTGCCCCATGACTTGGCATTCCAGCGGATCGTGCAGGCAGCGCAACAAGCGTTCGACACACCCACGCATGGCGTCATCGAGCACTGCGCAGGTCATGGATTCCGGCGTCTGTGGCGGTAAATTCCGACCAGGCATCAACCCCATGGCCAGCACCAATTCCCCCAACATCGCCCGGTCGATCGCTACGGAAATTCCATACAGCGGAGCATTGGGCATGGCGTAGGTTTCGCATTCGAACGGCACCGGCAGGGCCTGGATCAAATAATGCCCCGCGCCATATTCCATTGTGCGTGGCCCCAGGTACGCCAGTTTGCTGCCTTGGGCAATGATCACCAGGCTCGGCTCGTAGAGCTGCGGGCCACGAGCCACGTCCTGGCTGGCGCGCAGCGCGTGCACGCCAGGCAGTCGCGTAGGGACGAAACCGTCGCGGGTCGCCAAGGGTTTTATCAGCGAAACCAGCGTGGCATTGGCATCGAGATGGCGGGTCAACAACATGGGCGAAAACTTCACGAAAAATGGGATGAAACCATCATCGCAGGTCTGGCGTCACATGGAATCAAATCCTGGCCAACGCCGGAGGATTAGGCATGACAGGCGTAGGATTCACCATCGCCGCCTGCCGCCATGCCTCCCAGAATGAACCCCTCACCGTTCACTGCTTAGCGAGGTCCATCATGTACACAGCCATCGGATATGCCGCCCAATCGGCCACCACACCCCTCGCCCCCATGAAGTTCGAGCGCCGCAGCCCGCGCGCCGACGATGTGGCGATCGACATTCTCTACTGCGGGGTCTGCCACTCCGACATCCACCAGGCCCGCAATGAATGGGGCATCGCCGTTTACCCACTGATGCCCGGCCATGAAATCATCGGAAAAATCACCGCCGTCGGTGCGAATGTCACCGGCCACAAAGTCGGAGATCTGGTAGGCGTGGGCTGCATGGTCGACTCCTGCCGTGAATGCGAAGCTTGCCGGGCCGACCTGGAGCAATACTGCCTGGAAGGGATGACCCAGACCTACGCCAGCCCGGACCGCATAAGTGGCGGCCACACCATGGGCGGCTATTCCGACAGCATCGTGGTCAGCGAGCACTTTGTACTGCGTATCCCGCAGACACTCGACCCAGCCAGCGCCGCGCCGCTGCTCTGCGCAGGCATCACCACCTACTCGCCCCTCAAGCACTATGGTGTGAAGGCCGGTGACAAGGTCGGCGTGCTGGGCATGGGCGGCCTGGGCCACATGGGCATCAAGTTCGCCAAGGCCATGGGCGCAGAAGTGACGTTGTTCACCCGCTCGGCGAGCAAGGCCGAAGAGGCCCGTCGTCAGGGCGCAGACCATGTGATCGTGTCCACCGACGCCGAACAGATGGCGGCCGCTGCCGGACGTTTCAACTTCCTGCTAGACACCATTCCGGTACAGCACGACCTCAACCCCTACCTCGACACGCTGCATTTCGACGGCGTGCACATCATCGTAGGCCTGGTCGAGCCGGTCGACCCACCAGTACACGCGGCAAAGCTGATCATGGGTCGCCGAGTGCTGGCCGGCTCGCTGATCGGCGGTATCGCAGAAACCCAGGAAATGCTGGATTTCTGTGCTGAGCACAACATCAGCTGCGACATTGAAATGCTCGACATCCGCCAGATCAACGAAGCCTACAGCCGCATGATCGCGGGGGATGTGAAATACCGCTTCGTTATCGACATGGCGACGCTCAAAGCCTGACGTTCGTCAGACCTTGGCACCCAGCTCCGCCGACAGCCGGGCTGTGACCCCTTTGACCAGGGGGATCAGCTCGGCCATTTTTTCCAGCGGCATGTAAGGCACGGTGCTGGCGATGCTGATACCGGCGACGATGCGCTTGCCGGCGTCACGGATCGGTGCCGCCACACAGCGGATCGACGGTTCGTTATCCTCCAGGTCGAAGGCATAGCCCCCCGCCACATACTCCACCATCCGTTGCTGGAACTGTTCCCAGGATTGCTCCTGGTGCTGTGGCCAGAACTGATTTTTCCCACCCGCCGGCAGGCTGATTTCATACAGCCGCTTCCATTGTTCCTGGGAGTCATCGAGCATCAGCGCCTTGCCGATCCCGGTCCGCGCCAACGGCATGCGGTGGCCCACACGCGAGCGCATTTCCGGGCCGTTGCGCCCCGGATTCTTCAGCAAGTACAAGACTTCGTCGCCCTCGCGAATCGCCAAGTGAACGGTGTCCCCCGTGAGCGCCGACAACTCGTCCAGGTAAGGCCCCGCCAGGCTCACCAGCGGCAACTCTTCCCGGGCCTGGAAACCCAGCTCGATCAACTTCGGCCCCAGCAGGTATCCCACTTGCGGCACCACGCGCAGGTAACGTTCGTCCACCAGGCAACTGGCCAGGCGATGGGTGGTGCTGCGGGTGGTGCCGATCAGCCGGGCGATTTCCTTCAAGTCGCGGGCGCCACTGGCAACCGCCTGGACCACGCCCAGGCCGCGCAGCAATGTCTGCGTGCCAGTAGGGGCGGCATCCTTGATAGTTTTTGGATCGTCTTGCTGCATGGCCGGCCTTCAACAGTGAGCGGGGAACGGGCGGCATTATGGTCGCCCGTCCCGTCGGACTACAACTCGATGCGCTCGACCTTCCCGACCAGCAGGATGTAGGACAGCGCGCCGGCCAGTGCGAGCACGGCGATATAGGTGATGGCCGGGGCAAACGAATCGCCGCTGGCGAGGAAGCCAATGACAATCGGCGTAGCAATGGCCGCCAGGTTACCGATGAAGTTGAACACCCCGCCGGTCAATCCGAGCAACCTTGCCGGCGCCAGGGTCGACACCAGCGACCAGGTGATCGACGCCAGGCCGTTGCCGAAGAAAGCCAAGGCCAGGAATGCGATGACCAGCGGCGTCGATTCGACGTAGTTGGCACCGATGATCGCCGTGGAGATCAACAACCCGCCAATGATTGGCAGTTTGCGCGCGAACCCCACCGTGGCGCCGCGGCGAATCAGCCAGTCGGAGAAGAACCCGGAACACAGCACGCCGACAAACGCCGCGAGGAACGGCAACGACGCCAGCAATCCGGACTTGATGAAGTCCATGCCGCGATATTTCACCAGGTAGGTCGGGAACCATGTCAGGAAAAACCACAGCGTGGAGTTCAGGCAGAACTGGCCCAGGTAGATGCCCCAGAGCTTGCGTTGGGTCAGAACGATACCCAAGTCGGTCCAGCTGAATTTGGCCTTGACCTTGGCGGTCTCAGCCTGGATATCCACCAGCCCGCCGCCTTCGCGGATAAGCTCGATTTCGGCGGCGTTGACGCCTTTGAAATCCCGCGGCTCGCGATACACGGCGTACCAGATCACTGCCCAGAGAATGCCCACCGCGCCCGTGGCGACGAACACCATGTGCCAACCAAACGCGTGCTGCAGCCACGCCAGTACCGGGGTCAGGAATGCCAGGCCGACGAACTGTCCGGAGGTGTAGAAACCAATGGCTGTGGCCCGCTCGCGCTCGGGAAACCAAGTGGTGACCACGCGGCTGTTAATTGGATAGGCCGGCGCCTCCAGGGCGCCAACGGCCATGCGCAGCACGAACAACGCGATGAAACTGGCGGCGAAGCCGAGCATCACCGTGGCCACCGACCACAGCAACAGCGCCACGCTATAAAGGATGCGCGGTGGAACGCGATCCACCAGCCAGCCACCGGGGATCTGCATGGCGGCGTAAGTCCAGCCGAACGCGGAGAAAATCAGCCCGACGTGGATCGGGTCGATGCCCAGGTCGCTGGTCAGTGCCGGGGCGGCGATCGAGAGGTTGCTACGGTCCAGGTAGTTGATCACCACGGTGATGAACAGCAGGACCATGATGAAAAAACGCTTGCGGCTGGGCGTCACCAACGACGCCTGCGCGCTCAGGGTGTGCGCTTGCATGTGAGGTGCCTCTTTTTATGTTTATTGAGGAACGGGCTTACCGAAGAAGATCTCCCTGCCTGCGAAGATCAAGCTCGCTCCCACAGGGGGTCTGGGGCGCACATGAGCTTGCATTCACCACAGGCCCACAGGGATCTTGTGTGGGTCAGCCGTGACTCACCACTCGGCAAAACTGCCATCGGCATGGCGCCAGATCGGGTTGCGCCAGCGGTGGCCGATGGCTGCGCGTTCGATGACGTATTCCTCGTTGATCTCGATGCCCAGGCCAGGACCGTTCGGAATTTTCACGAAGCCCTGGTCGTAGTCGAACACTCGCGGATCCTTGATGTAGTCCAGCAAGTCGTTGCTCTCGTTGTAGTGGATACCCAGGCTCTGCTCCTGGATAAACGCGTTGTAGCAAGCCGCGTCCAGTTGCAGGCAAGCCGCCAGGGCTATCGGGCCCAGCGGGCAATGCAGCGCCAGCGCCACATCGTAGGCCTCGGCCATGTTGGCGATCTTGCGGGTTTCGGTGATGCCGCCGGCGTGGGACGCATCCGGCTGGATGATGTCCACGTAGCCTTCGCTGAGCACCCGCTTGAAATCCCAACGCGAGAACAACCGCTCGCCCAGGGCAATCGGGGTGCTGGTCAGCGGCGCCAATTCCTTGAGGGCTTCGTAGTTTTCGCTGAGCACCGGCTCTTCGATGAACATCAACTTGTAGGGGTCGAGTTCCTTCATCAGCACCTTGGCCATTGGCTTGTGCACCCGGCCGTGGAAGTCCACGCCGATGCCGACGTTCGGCCCGACCGCGTCGCGCACTGCCGCCACGTTCGCCAAGGCCAGGTCGACTTTTTCGAAGGTGTCGAGAAACTGCAGCTCCTCGGTGCCGTTCATTTTCACCGCGGTGAAGCCCCGCCCTACCGCCTCTTTCGCCGCCCGGGCGGTGTCCGCCGGACGATCACCGCCGATCCAGGAGTACACACGGATCTTGTCGCGCACCTGGCCGCCCAACAAATCGCTGACAGACACGCCCAGGGCCTTGCCCTTGATGTCCCACAAGGCCTGGTCGATACCGGCCAGGGCGCTCATGTGCACGGCGCCGCCACGGTAGAAGCCGCCGCGATAGAGCACGGTCCAGATGTCTTCGATGTTGCGTGGGTCTTTGCCGATCAGGTAGTCGGACAGCTCCTCGACGGCAGCCGCCACGGTGTGGGCACGACCCTCGACCACGGGTTCACCCCAACCGGTCACGCCCTCGTCGGTTTCAACCTTGAGGAAGCACCAGCGTGGCGGAACGATAAACGTGGTCAGTTTGGTGATTTTCATCTTTTTGTCTCTCTTGTCAGATGCAGCGCGCGGGGGCGCTGGAAAAGTCTTCAGTTCAAGGCATTCCATGCGGCCACGTAGGCCTTGGCGCGCACCGCCACTTCATCCGCTGTCAGGCCCGGCTTGAACAACCCGGAACCGAGGCCGAACCCCTTGACGCCAGCTTCGACGAACTCGGCCATGTTGTCCGGGGTAATCCCGCCCACCGGCACCAGTACGGTTCCGGCCGGCAACACCGCAAGCCAGGCCTTGACCACCGCCGGGCCCATTTGCTCGGCGGGAAACATTTTCAACACGTGAGCGCCCTCGGCCAGTGCGGCGAAAGCTTCCGTGGGCGTGGCGACGCCCGGCGAAAGGTACAGCCCCGCCGCTTTCGCCGCCCGCAAGACCTTCGGATCGCTATGAGGCATGACGATCACTTGTCCGCAGACGGCCTTGACCTGCTCCACCTGTTCCGGCGTGAGCACGGTACCGGCGCCGATCAGGCAATCGGCGGGCAAGGTACCGCGCAGGATGCGGATACTTTCGTACGGCTCGGGGGAATTGAGCGGCACTTCGATGACGCGAAATCCAGCGCCATAAAGGACTTCGCCAATAGATGCCGCTTCCTCGGGGCGCAAGCCGCGCAGGATCGCGATCAGCCCGTTTTGCGCCAATGCTTGTGTGAGCATGTCAGGTCTCCAGTCAGGTTTAACGCGATGCGGTGGATTCGAGCAGCCCGGCCGCCACGGCCAGCTGCCACAAACCACGCTCGGTGGCCTGTTCGGCCAAGGTCACCCGGGCGAAACCGCAGGCGTCGAGGGCCCGCTGGTAACGGGCACACAGTTGAGAGTTGCCGATCAGCACCACCGTCGGCAGGTGAACGCTGTTGCGTCGGTGACGTTGCACGGCGGCCAGGGCCGTCAGCTCATGACCGATCAGCACACCCGACAGATAGTCGGCCTGGGCGCTCGCGCCGAGTTCGCCGGTCAGGCCCAGGCTGCGGGCGCTGAACACGGTGGACAATGGACCGATTTCACCCTCCGCCGACAGCGCGACCTGTACGCCACGATCGAAAGCCACGCCATCGAACGCCACGCCACGCTGCTGGGTGCGCCCGAGAATGCTGTGGTCACTGAGCACGGCGAAGATCTCGCCGGTCATGAAGGTGTCGAAATGGACGATGCAGCCGTCGGTCACTTCCACCCATTTCGAATGGCTGCCCGGCAAGCCTATCAGCACCGCTTCGTTCGGCAGGCTGTGCAACGCACCGAGTACCTGGGTTTCTTCGCCGCGCATCACATTGGGCAGCCGTGAACGTTGGATCACCCCAGGCACGATGTGAACATCGACACCACGAAGGCTCCGAATGACTTGTAGGGAATGTCCGAGATTGGCGACGTTTGCCGGCGTGTCGCAGTAAGGCGCTTCTCGCCAACCTTGGGCGCTGCCGACCATGCCGCAAGCGATGACGGGCAAGCCTGGCTGCGCATCGAGCCAGTCGCCGCAGGCTTCATCGAAGGCCAATTCAAAACCGTCGGTGCAGACTTGGCCCGCCACGGTTCGTGGGCCGGACGGCAACTGCATGATCCCCGACGACAGCGAACGCTGTTCGAGCACCTCGCCTCCAGCGGCAAGTTTGTAAGCCCGTAATGAGGTGGTCCCCCAATCGAGCGCGATCAATTGCGCCTGCATCCGCTTCACCTGTTTTGTTTATTGGGCAGTGAGTGAGGCGGACTATAAACCCGGGCGCCACAAAATCTCAATATATAAATATCACTCCCATATATTGGGATAAATCGACTAACCGGAAACCATCGCCATCCGCCCGAGACCCTGCTACGTTTCTAACCGGAAGCCAGACAACTCAGGGAAAAAAAGTGATGGGACAAACGCTGAAGATCCTCGGCCGCACTTCCTCGATCAACGTCAGAAAAGTGTTGTGGACCTGCCAGGAATTGGAAATAGCCTACGAGCGCGAAGACTGGGGCATCGGCTTTGCCTCGACCCATGATCCAGTGTTCCTGGCGTTGAATCCCAACGCCCAAGTGCCGGTGATCATCGACGAGAACGGCGTGCTCTGGGAGTCGAACACCATTTGCCGCTATCTGGTGGGCAAGCACGGGCGCACCGATCTACTTCCCATCGAACCTGCCGCCCGGGCGCGCATCGAGCAGTGGATGGACTGGCAAGCCACAGAGCTCAATCCGTCGTGGGGCGATGCGTTTTACGGACTGGTGCGCAAGCACCCGGACTTCCAGGACCCACAACTCATCGCTGCCGGGGTCAAAGGCTGGAACGAAAAAATGGGGTTGCTGGAACAACAGCTGAACCACACTGGCGCGTACGTGGCTGGCGCGGACTTTTCCTTAGCCGACGTGCTCATCGGCCTGTCCGCGCACCGCTGGCGCCAGACGCCCATGGAGCGCCCTGACTATCCAGCGGTAGCCGCTTATTGCAAACGACTCGAACAGCGCCCCGGATTTATCGAGTACGCGTCCGACTCATACGCATGATCAATTGCCGTTGGCAAAATCCCGCAGCACCTTGCCATCCATCCGATAGCGCACCCACTCTTCCTGCGGTTGCGCGCCGAGGGATTTGTAGAACTCGATGGCCGGGGTGTTCCAGTCCAGCACGCTCCACTCGAAGCGACCGCAATCGTTGTCGCAGGCGATCTTTGCCAAGTGGCGCAAGAGTGTCTTGCCCGCCCCGCCACCGCGTTGTTCCGGCGTGATGTACAAGTCTTCAAGGTACAGGCAATTGCTGCCCAGCCAAGTTGAATAGCTGAAGAAAAACACCGCAAAACCAATCGGTACGCCATCGCGCAGGCAGATCAAGCCGTGGGCGGTGGCGCCTTCGCTGAACAGGCTCCGCTCGATGTCGGCAACACTGGCGATAACTTCGTGGCGGGCCTTTTCGTAATCGGCAAGCTCAGTGATGAAAGCAAGGATTTGCGGCGCATCGCTGGGTTGCGCAGGACGGATCTCGATGGACATGTACGGGCCTTGTCGCCAATTGAAAGCGCCATACTAAGCCGCCAGGCGGCGCTCGTCACATCTTCTGCAGACAACTTCCACAGCGCCGTTCGTCGCCCCTTTGGCACCAACCTCGCAGCAGCGCGGCCAAAAATCTGGCAAGCATTCCAAAAAATGGAGGCGACACCATGATCAATTCAAGGCTGACTGCATTCACCTTCGCAGCATTGATATCGTCGGCGGCTTTCGCGGCCACGACCAGTGGCACCGGGCCTACCGACCCGGTTCAGGCACCCAACTCGCCCGCCACACAAGGTTTGCCCAAATTGAACACCGATGGCACGGGCGGCGGTAGCCTGAACAATGGCCAGCCGCCTGCCACGGGCACCGACCCACGGGTCCAAGGCAACGACACCGGCCGCCAAGGCGGGATGAACACACCGGACTCCACCGCGCCCGACAATGCCGATACCGGCGTGGGCTCGAAAACGACCACCGGAGGTTCGGGTTCAGAAGGTGGCGCCTCCAGCCAGTAGGTTCTATTCGGACACTGAGGAGGAGACATCCCATGCCTCGTGGAAGCAAAGACAAATACACCGACAAGCAAAAGCGCAAGGCCGAGCACATCGAAGAAAGCTACGAACAAAAAGGTGTGCCTGAGGGCAAGGCTGAAGCTCGTGCCTGGGCCACGGTGAACAAGCAGTCGGGAGGAGGCGAACGCTCTGGCGGATCCGGCAAGAAAAAACCCGCCGAGGCCAAGCAATCCGATCGCAAGGAATCAGCCCGCCGCGCCGCCAAGACTCGCGAAGGCCATCCACGCACCAGCAAAGCCTCCCACGAGGCCCAGACGGTGGACAGCTTGATGAAGGAAGCCCGGGCGAAAAACATCCCGGGACGTTCGAAGATGCGCAAGCAGGAACTGGTCGAGGCGTTGCGCAAGGCTGGGTGATGGTTGGCGTCAGGGAGGACGCCATCCCTACTGTCTAGCGCTGCTTCAACCGGTCAATTACCACAGCCAGCAACAGGATCGAGCCGCGGATGACGTACTGGTAGAACGTGTCGATGTTCTTCAGGTTCATCGCGTTTTCGATGATCGCCAGGATCAGCACGCCGGCGATGACATGGCGAATCATGCCGATGCCGCCGCTCAGCGAAACACCGCCCAGTACACAGGCCGAAATCACGGTCAGCTCGAAGCCTTGGCCGATCATCGGTTGGCCTGAGGTCATGCGCGAAGCCAGGATTACCCCTGCCAGCGCACCGATCACGCCATGCACGGCGAAGATGATGATCTTGGTGCGATCAACATTGACCCCCGCAAGCAGTGCGGCTTCCTGATTGCCACCGATGGCCATGGTGTTGCGCCCATAGGTGGTGTAGTTCAGCAGCCAGCCGAAAAACAGGAAGCAGGCGATGGTGATCAGGATCGGCACCGGCACTCCGAACATCTGGCCGTTGCCGAAGACGAAGAACGATTCCTGGGACACGCCCACGGCTTTGCCATCGGCAAAGATGTAGGCCAGGCCGCGGACGATCTGCATCGTCGCCAGGGTGGTGATCAGCGCATTGACCCGCAGCTTTGCAATCACGATGCCGTTGATCAGGCCGACGATCAGCCCCATCACCAACGCCGCGCTCACGCCCAGAAGCATGCTGTCGGTATCGCGCATCACCACAGCCGCGACCACGCCGGCACAGGCAATCACCGAACCCACCGACAAGTCGAAGTGCCCGGAAGCCAAGCAATAAAGCATGGTGCAGGCCGCAATGCCGGTGGTGGAAATCGCCAGGCCCAGGCCGCGCATGTTCAGCGGCGACAGGAAGTTGTCGATCATCAGGGTGCAGAGCACGAAGATGCCGATGGCCGCCAGCAGCATGACCCAGTCATCGAGGAAACGGCGCAGGTCGAGGGGCTTGCGTGCCGTTGGCAGTGCATTGTTTTGAATGGTCATGATTTACCTCTCAGTTCGCCGCGCCGGCAACGCGTTGGCGCGGCAGCGCCAGTTGCAGCAGGTTGGATTCGTCGGCCTGGTCACGTGGCAACTCGCCGCGCATGGCCCCTTCACAGAGCACCAGGATCCGGTCGGAAATGCCCATCACTTCCATCAGGTCGCTGGACACCACAATCACCGCGATGCCATCGGCCGCCAGGTTGTGGATGATCTGGTAGATCTCGGCCTTGGCGCCGATGTCGATGCCACGGGTCGGTTCGTCCAGCAGCAGGACTTTCATCGGCATCGACAGCCAGCGACCTAGAATCGCTTTTTGCTGATTGCCACCGGACAGGTACATGATTTTCTGGCTGGCCGCTGGGGTCTTCACTTTCAAGGACTTGATCTGCTTGTCCGCATTGCCCCGCTCCCAGTCGCCACGCAACAGGCAGCCAAGCGCGGAATGCGCCGGACGAGCGCTGATGTTGATGTTTTCGCCCACGCTGCCCAACGGGATGATGCCTTCCTTCTTGCGATCTTCCGGGCAGAGCAGCACGCCAGCGGCGATGGCATCCCGCGGAGAACGCAGTTTCAATTCCTTGCCATGCAGCACCAGGCTGCCCTCGCTTTGACGCTCCAGGCCACTGAGCAAACGCAGCAACTCGGTACGACCGGCGCCGACGAGCCCGAACAAGCCGAGGATCTCGCCCTTGTGCACCTGGAAACTCACCGGCTCGCGCAGGCCCGGCCCCAGCAGGCCCTTCACTTGCAGCGCCACATCGCCGCGCTCCCGAGCGCGGTAGTCATAGATGTCCTGGATATCGCGACCGACCATGCAGGTGACCAACTGATCGTGGGTCAGCTCGCTCATGTTTTCGAAGGTCCGGACATAACGGCCGTCCTTGAACACGGTCACCGCATCACAGATGCGGAACACCTCTTCCATGCGGTGGCTGACGTACAGCACCACTTTGCCCTCGTCCCGCAGGCGGGCGATGATTGCCATCAAACGATCGATTTCCCGGGCCGACAGACTGCTGGTCGGTTCGTCGAAGGCAATGACATGGGCGCCACGGGACAAGGCCTTGGCGATTTCCACCAGTTGGCGTTGGCCAAGGGACAGGCGACCGACTTTTTCCTGCGGGTCGATTTCGTCCGCCAGGCCTTTGAGCAGCGTCAACGCCTGCTGGCGCAGCACGCCACGATTGACCAGGCCGAACCGCGCCGGCAAATGGCCGAGGAACAGGTTTTCCGCGACGGTCATTTCCGGCACCAGGTGCAGTTCCTGGTGAATCACCGCCACACCGCTGGCGATGCTGTCGGCGGTGCCTTTGAAAGCCATCGTCTGCTCGCCGATCTGCAAGTCACCGCTGCTCGGAATGTAGGCGCCGCCCAATATCTTCAGCAGCGTGGACTTGCCGGCGCCGTTCTCGCCCATCAAGGCATGAACCTGCCCAGGGAGAGCAACGAAACTGATGTTGGCCAACGCTTGCACGCCGGGAAAGGTCTTGCCAATCCCATTGAACCGCAAGCTGCCGCCCGTGTTGTGCTGCCGTGTCGCTGTTTGCGCTTGCATAACCACCTCGAACTCACAGAGATCAAGCGACCCCGCCGCTCATGCGACGGGGCCGCTTTTGAATCAACCGGCCATCAATTCCACAGGCCGATCTTTTCCAGCTCTTGCTTGAAGTTCTCCCGGGTGATCAGCGTCACCTCGTCCATGGCGGTGTACTTCGGCGGTTCCTTGCCGGTGGTGATCCACTCGTACATCATTTCGGCAGTCTTGTAGCCTTCGATGTGCGGGCTTGGCAGCATCGAACCGAAGAAGCCGCTGTTCGGTTTCTTCAGCTCGCCGATGGCGTCGGTGCCGTTGATGCCGATACCGATTACGTTTTTGGCATTGAAGCCAGCGGCTTCGGTGGCGCGTACGCCGCCCAGCACGGTGTTGTCGTTCATGCCACCAATGATCAGGTTTTTCGCGCCACTTGGCAGCTTCACCAGCGCCGAGTTGGTGGAGTCCATGCTGCCGGGAACGTCGAGGGTCTTGAGCGCGGCAAACAGGATATGGTCTTCCGGCATCCCGGCTTTTTTCAGGGCATCGACCGAACCATCGGTGCGCTTCTTGCCGGTGTCCAGCTCGTTGAAGGTATTGACTACCGCGTAGGTGTCTTTCCAGTCCCAGCCGCGTTTTTTCGCTTCGGCTGCCATCGCGGCGCCTTGCTTCTGCCCAACCTCGAACGCCGCCATGCCCAGATACGGCACGTCTTCCATGAACTTGCCTTTGGCATCGACGAACCGGTCGTCGACGGCAATCACCTTGAGGTCGTTGAGTTTGGCCTTGGCCATGATGGCCGGGCCAAGGGACACGTCTGGCGGGCAAATCACGAAGCCCTTGGCACCGTTGGCGGCCAGGCTGTCGATGGCCGATAGGGTCTTCTCGCCGTCGGGCACGGCGATCTTGATCAATTCGAAGCCTTTATCCTTGGCCGCCTTCTCGGCGAACGCCCACTCGGTCTGGAACCAGGGCTCCTCGGCCTGCTTGACCAGAAAACCGATTTTTACCGCATCGGCCGCGAGCAAGTGGCTGCTGAGGCTGAATGCGGTCACCGCCAGGGCGGCGCGACACAGGGAACGGATCCCACGACGATGTTTCATAGCTGACTCCTTGTTTTTTTTATTGAAAGCCAAACGTCCAGGGATCTGCTCCACGTTGGTGGAATTGCGCAGGCTGGCCGGTCAAAACGTGGTACTGCACAGCATAGGTTTAAATAGTCATATCGTATGATGATTGGATTACAGGCGAAGTTTCCTACCGCAATCCAAGAATATTCAGTCGTGGTACATGACCGAACGTCCACCATCGATGGTGATGCATGAGGCATTGATAAACGGTGCTTCATCGCTGGCCAGGAACACGGCCGTCATCGCCACTTCGATCGGCTGCCCGATGCGCCGCGGCGGATGCAGGTCCAGTGCGCGCTGGCGTTCGGCCTGGGGATCGGCGAAACCGTTCCAGTAATCGATGTTCAGTTGCGTCTCGATGTAGCCCGGCGCAATGGCATTCACGCGCACGCCCTTGGGTGCGTACTCGATGCCCAAGGCGCGGGTCAGGCCCAGCAGGCCATGCTTGGCGACGGGATATGGGAAACAACCGGGAATGATGTGGGACGAATGGGTCGACGCGATGTTGATAATGCTGCCCGTGCCCTGCTCGATCATTTGCGGCAACACGGCCTTGCAACCGTACCAGGCGCCATCCAGGTCGATGGCGAAGCAACGGCGCCAGTCATCCTCGGTCATTTCCAGCGGATCGCGGAACACATTGACGCCGGCGCAATTAACCAGCACGTCGATGCGACCGTGTAGCTCGACAGCCCGGCGGGCCATGGCGTGCAAATCCTGCTGGTTCGAAACGTCGGCTCTGAGCGCCTGCACATCCGCGCCCTGTCCGCGCCAATGAGCGGCGACGGCTTCGACCTTGTCAGCCTGGATATCGCTTATCACCAGCCGGGCCTGTTGCGAAGCGAACGCGGCGACAATGGCCTCGCCGATGCCTTGGGCCGCGCCAGTCAACAGCACGACCTTGTTTTTCAGCCGCTCGCCCTTCACAGGTTCAGGCACGGGCGGCAAGCGAAGCGCTTCAGCCATGGACCGCGCCTCCTGTATGAAAACACGACAAAAACCGGCCATCTACCGATGGCCGGTCCAAAAGCTGTCGAGTCAACACTGATTTGCGAACACCGCTGGGGCGTGCGGGAGAAAAACGATGCATCACTTCACCTGTTTTGTTTTTTTAAGTGTGAGTGCGTATTGCTGATGGAGCCGACTATAAACCCGACCGCCAAATAATCTCAATATATATATTTACATCCCATATTTTGGGACTCACCCCGCAAATCGGGTGCAAGCCATGCCCGGTACATCAACGCGCATCGACAACACCGCACCGTCCAGCGGATGGCCCAGTGGGCTCGCCGCGCTGGTGATGTACAGCGTCTTCAGGTCTTCGCCACCGAACACACAACTGGTCGGGCGACTGACCGGCAGTTCGATCACCCGATCGACCTGCCCGTCCGGGGTCAGGCGCAACAGGCAACTGCCGTCCCACCGGGCGTTCCAGATATAGCCCCGCGCATCCATCGCCGAACCATCCGGTCCGCCACGGGAATGGGGTCCGAACCAGACTTCAGCGGGCGCCAGTTTTCCATCGGGGTAGATAAAATGCCGATACAGCGTTCCGTCCAGGCTTTCGCCAAAATAGACCGTCGTGCCATCGGGGCTCCACAACAAAGTATTAGGAATGCCCAGGCCACGCAGCAACGGCATCACACGACCGTCGCCGCCGACACGGAACAGCCCGCCGGAGCGTCGCTCGATGGGCAAGTCTTCGCCATCCTCACCGATGTTGTTCTGCATGGTGCCCAGCCAGAGTTGGCCCAAGGCATCGCAGCGAGCTTCGTTGGCGCGATTGCCTGGCTGGGGGTCGGCCATGCACAGCAACTTCAGACGCGGTTCCAGGCCTGGCGAATCCAGGTCCAACCGGTAAACGCCACTGCTCAGCGTCACCAGGGCATCGCCGCTCTGGGTCGGAATGAATGCGGAGACGTGTTCAGGCATCTGCCAGATCTGCACATTCTTGCCGATCAGCCGCAGCGCCTGCTTGCCGGCGATATCGACCCAATACAGCGCCTGGGTCAGCTCATCCCAGAACGGCCCCTCGCCGAGTTTTGCCCGATGCTCCGTCACCGCCGTCCACTTCATCAAAACCTCCTGTTCCCGGCTTTCCCGGCATTGTCTGTTCGACCGGCCATTACATCGGGGTAAAAACGTTTGATGGCCAGGTCTGCGTTATCGATCAGCGTCATGCAAGCCCAGACGCCTCGCGTCGCGTCCCGAGCCGCGATGGCTTCGGCAATGTCCTTGTGGATCGGCAAGGTGCGACGCAATTCGTCAGGATCAGCGGCGGACACCTCGAACGAAACCGCCAACAACGCGCCGAGGGCCGGGACCATTTGTTCGATGAATTGATTATGGCTGGCCGCGAGAATGCATTCGTGGAAGAACTGGTCGGCGCGGTTGTAATCCGCACCACTGTCCACCGCTCGCTCCAGCGCATGATAGGCCAGGCGGATCGCCTGCACCTGGTCCGCCGTCGCCCGTTCACAGGCCCAGCGCACCGCCATGGGCTCGATGGTACGGCGCAGATCCAGCAAATCGTCGACAAAATTCTCCGGCAACCCGCTGCGTGACAGCCAGCCCACGACTTGTGGATCAAAGAGGTTCCAGCGCCGCACCGGCAATACCCGTGTACCGACCTTCGGCCCGACTTCCAGCATGCCTTTGGCGACCAAAGTCTTGATGGCTTCGCGAATGACCGTGCGGCTGACGCCCAGTTGCTCGCCCAAGTCTGCTTCGACCTTGATGGTTTGCCCAGGCTTGACCTGGCCCGCGGCGATCCAGCCCCCGAGCCAATCGACGGTCGATGCGTGAAAACTGCTGGACATGAATACCCCGTGGGCGTTTTTTTGTTAGGCGCCCACGCTAATCATCATATGATTGGGTGTCAATTTGAATTTATGCTTCTGAGCTTTAGGAGCGAGCCGGCTCGCGAAAAGCGGCGCCTCGGTGCCCAGAGGATCAGGGTTCGAGGCCGATGGGGAAAAACTCGCCGCCACTCCAGACGCCCAGCCAGCGTTGCCCATCGATCTCGCGGCTGACGGCCAGTTCCACCAGTTGATAGAACACATTGCGATGGATCAGTGCTTCCAGATTGCTGCGCACATGAACATAGGGCGCCGGCTCCTGGGTCTGCGGATCGATCATTACCCGCATTGGATGTTCGGGGCCGGCCTCGGTGGTTTCATCGACATTGGTGGTGAAGCGCAACAACTGCCCTTCGCCCTTCCCTTCGACCTCCAGGGTAACGGCCACAAACGGCGCGTCATCGACCTTGATGCCGACCTTTTCCACAGGGGTAATCAGGAAGTAATCATTGCCGTCGCGGCGAATGATGGTGGAGAACAGCTTGACCATCGGCTTGCGCCCGATGGGAGTCCCCAGGTAATACCAAGTGCCATCCCGGGCGATGCGCATGTCGATGTCGCCGCAGAAGTCAGGGTTCCATAAGTGGACCGGTGGCAGGCCTTTGCTCTTGGGGATCTGCCCCAGCAGGTCATTGGCTTTTTGCGGTCCGCTCATGGTGCCTCCTTCTGTTTATTCGTTGCTCATTCCCAATAAGCTGCGGGCGTACTCACGCAACGGCGCGGCAATGAGATCCTGTGGCTGCTTGTCGTGCAACGTCAGCAAACCGCCACGGCTCTTGATGCGTGCAGTATCAATCAAATACTGGGTGCTGGTCTCGATCAACATGATTTGAATCACACTGGTGTCGACGCCAAGACGATCCACCGCCTCCTCATCCAGCCATTCATCGGTATTGCCGATGCGGTTGTCTGCCTTGGCGAAACGGGTGTAAAGCAGGTAATGGGCACCAGCGGCCCGCGCCTCGCCCATGGCCTGATCGAGGCCTTCCGGGACCCGGGCGCGACGAACCATGGGGAAATATTCGATGAAACCATTGAAGGCTTCTTCAGCCACGACATTGGGCCGCGGATAGGCGCTGCCTGGCGGAGCGAAAGCTCCCTGGGCAATGTAGATGAAGGAATCCGGCTGAATGCGCAGGTTGTTCACACGGCGGCTGTCGCTATGGTCCAGCAGGCCGGCATCGCTCATGTGATAACGAACGCCCTCCCCCATGTCGCTAACATTCATGCAGCCACCAAGCGTCAAAACGGTCAGCAGCAAAAACAGGCTACGCATCCTATCCTCCAAAAACCGGTGACGGAAAACCGGCGAATGGCCATGGGATGCAGCTTTTGCGCCAGTCCTTGGGCTGATTGGATTTCCGACGTGCAAAGCCCGCTTAACCGCCAATGATCTTCATGATCGTTGCGCCACCGGAGAACGCCACTTCTTGCTTGTCCCCGAGCGCCTTGACCAGCAGGCGCTGGAGCGCCGGCAGCGCCTGGTGACGGGGCTTGTCCAACAGATCGCCGACGTAATGCCGGTTGCTCGACGACAGACAGCCGTGCAACCAACCGGTGGAAGACAAGCGCAGTCGCGAACAGGTCCGGCAAAACGGCACGCTTTCGTTGGCGATCACGCCGAAGTGCCCCAGCCCGGGAATTTCGTAGCGCACCGCCGTGGCATCGACGGGCGCATCGGCTTGCAGATATTCGTATTGGTCGCCAATCAGGCCCAGCAGTTGCTGGAGGCTGACGAACTGCTGAAGAAACGCATTGGAGTCCTTGGCCAGGTGACCCATGCGCATCAACTCGATGAAGCGCAACTCGTAGCCACGCTCAAGGCAGTACTCGAGCAACGGCATGACCTGATCGAGGTTCTGCCCGCGCAGCGGCACCATGTTGACTTTGATCTTCATGCCCGCCGCCCGGGCCTGCTCCATGCCATCAAGCACCGTCGCCAGGTCGCCTCCACGGGCTATGCTGCGAAATGCGGCGGGGTCCAGGGTGTCGAGGGAAACGTTGATGCGGCGGATACCGGCGTTTACCAGCAAGGGCAGCTTCTTGGCCAGCAATTGTCCATTGGTGGTCAGGCTGATGTCCTCGAGGCCCATCTGCCCTACCGCCGTCATGAAACGCTCGAGCTTGGGGCTGACCAGCGGCTCACCACCGGTGATGCGCAACCGCTCTATTCCGGCCGCTTCGATCAGGTAGGCCACGCCACGTGCCATGGCCTCGGCCGACAGTTCATCCTGCGCAGCCACCAGCCGCTTGCCATCAGGCACGCAGTAGGTACAAGCGTAATTGCAGGCGGAGGTCAGGCTGATCCGCAAATTGCGAAAACGCCTGCCTTGACGGTCAACGATCATGGATCACTCCGGCGAAAGAAAAATCGAGCCCGTAAAAACTGACCTAGAAATCAGGTTTTCGCAAGACCCAAGCCTGAGTATATTCCTGGGGCACTGCGCCACGTAAGCGGACATGGCGCAATTAAGCAGCTGAATGCCTCAACTGCTCGGGGTATCGGTATCGCGCTTGCGCTTGTTGCCCATGCGCACCCCGATGTCCATCAGGAACTGGAAAAAGCCTTCCTGGTCTTCCAGCACATTGCTCCAGAACGGCGAGTGGTACAGTGCCACAGCGCCGTGAACCAGTGCCCAGGCGGCGCAATAGTGGAAATAAGGTGGAACGTCTTCGAGCTTGCCTTCGCTGATCCGGCCCTTGATCAACAAGGTCAGGCGATCGAAGTTCGAGGCACGGATCTTGTGCAGCTCCTCGACCATCTCCGGAACCTGGTTGCCCTTGACCACCTTTTCTTCGAGGCGGTCGAACAAGCGGTAACGCTGCGGGTCGCGCATGCGGAACTCGAAGTACGCCCGGGACAGTGCTTCCTTGTCCTTGTCGACATCGGCCGAATGCAACAACTCGTTCAGATCCCGCTCGTAATCGAGCATCAGCCGCAGATAGATCTCGGCCTTGGACTTGAAATGTTTGTAGATCGTGCCTTTGCCGATACCCACGGCATCCGCAATCATCTCGACGGTGACGCTGTCTTCACCCTGGTCGAGGAACAACTTGAGCGCGGTGTCGAGGATTTCCTGCTCGCGGCGACGAAACTCGCGGACCTTACGGGGTTCTTTATGCATAAGAAAAAGGTCTGAAGGGTCAAAATTCGAAGCCCGGTATTATGCCTAAATTACGCAAAAATGCACGGATCATCCGCGCAGGGCCATAGTTCTTCAGAAAACCGTGCGCCCCCGACTTCTCCGCTTCACGCCAGCGAGCCGCCCGGGCAGGGTTTGCTGGCAGTGAGAACTTATCCGAAGCCAAACTATTCCAAATCTGTTTAAAAACCACCCAGGTCAAACTGGACGCGTTGCCATAGTGATCAATACTTGAACTGTCGGCGCGACATCTCCCCCAAGTGACGCGCTGATAAAGGTACCAACGGACCGCGTGCCTTTGTTTTACTCCTAATGGTCTTAACCCGGATTCCCCCCCCAGAACCCGGGTTTTTTTTGCCCCGGTTTCAGGCCCTTGCGCAACGGACCCGAGCCAATGGGAACAGCCGCTTGAAGTTCTCCGTCGTCTGCTCCGCGAACCGGTCATAGGACTCCCCGCGCAGCATCGCCAGGTATTCCGCGACCTCCCGTACATACTGTGGAAGGTTTGGCTTGCCGCGATAGGGGATGGGCGCCAGGTAAGGCGAGTCGGTTTCCACCAACAAACGATCGGCCGGCACCTTGCTCGCGACGTCACGCAGGGCGTCGGCGTTGCGGAATGTGACGATGCCCGACAGGGAAATGTAATAGCCCATGTCCAGGGCAGCCTTGGCCATGTCCCAATCCTCGGTAAAACAATGCAGGACGCCGGCGTGGGGCAGCGCCGCGTCTCGCAGCAATGCCAAGGTGTCGGCCCGGGCGCCACGGGTGTGGATAATCACTGGCTTGCCGGTCTGCCTGGACGCTTCCAGATGCAAGCGGAACGACGCTTGCTGGACTTCGGCAGCCTCCGGCTCGTAGTGATAGTCGAGGCCGGTTTCGCCAATGGCGACCACGCGCGGGTGGTCAAGCTCCTGCAACAGCCAATCCAGGGCGGGCGTGGCATCGGGTTGCACATCCAGCGGGTGGATGCCCACCGAACAATCAACGTCTTCATAGCGTTCGGCCAGGCGTTTGACGTCGGCGGCGTTGTCGGCACTGACGCCTATGCAGAGGAAATGTCCTACCCCCCGCTGGCGGGCGGCATCCAAAGCTGCGTCAAGGGAGCCACCATGGGCGGCAAGGTCGAGGCGATCGAGGTGGCAATGAGAATCTACGAGCATAAAGGGCCAGGCTACATCGTATGGGTGGGACGGTCGGACTTGAGGGCTCCGGCCAAGTGGGTTTCGATCTGGTTGCGGGCCGAGTTATCACCTTCGTTGAACTGCACGCCAACGCCGGCAGCCCGGTTGCCTTGGGCGCCTTTGGGCGTCATCCAGATCACCTTGCCGGCGACCGGGATCTTTTCCGGTTCATCCATCAGGCTCAACAGCATGAACACTTCATCGCCCAGGCGATAATTCTTGTTGGTGGGAATGAACAGGCCGCCGTTCTTGATAAACGGCATGTAGGCCGCGTAGAGCACCGACTTGTCCTTGATGGTCAGGGACAGGATGCCGTTGCGTGGCCCAGGACTGACAGGTTCGTTCATGCTGATCTCCGCTGCGATTGAGCTCAGTCTAGGTCGTGTCTATCAGTTTCGACCAGGCAAACTCGCCCATTGCACCAACAACGCCTCGAGCAACAACACGCGATTGAGGTTCGCCTTGCTCAGCACCTTCTGACGTTGGGCAAGGATCCAGTCCTGAATGTTCAAGATTTTGTCCTGGCTGCTTTTTTGCGCCAGGTACTGGATCACTTTTCGCATGTCGGCCAAGCCGAGGCCGGCTTCGTCCTCGGTGAGCTGGTAACGCAGGATCAAGCTCGACCAATCGCAGAACCAGTCAAACAGGAGCAACAGGGGAATGGCGTTCCAGCCTTCGGCCAATTGCGTCGGCGATTGCTGCTGCTTGAGCAGCTTCTTCACACCGTCCACCACTAGCGCGCGCTGCTCGCGCACACCTTGGGCCTGGAGGCTGACGGCCGCCAACGGCGAGCCGGCGGCCAGGGTCAGCAGCTCGCCACGTTCTTCATCGGTGCTGTCAGGCAAGGCCTGGGCCAGCCACTGCAAGCTCATCGCCTCGCTGGGCAACGGGCAGCCCTGCTGCACGCAACGGCTCTTGATGGTTGGCAGCAAACGGCTCGGCTGGTGACTGACCAGCAACAGCACGGTATCGCCGGAAGGCTCTTCGAGGCTCTTGAGCAAGGCGTTGGCGGCGTTGATGTTCATCGACTCCACCGGCTCGATCAGTACAACCTTGCGCCCGCCCATCTGGGAGGTCTGGACCACGAAGCTGACCAAATCACGGACCTGATCAACCTTGATCGCTTTGTCGGCCTCTTCAGGCTCCAGTATGTAGTTGTCCGGATGACTGCCAGCCTTGAGCAGCAGGCAAGACTTGCACTCACCGCAGGCATTGGCCGGCGTCGGGGCCAGGCATAGCAGGCTCGCCATCAGGCGTTCGGCCAAGGCCCGCTTGCCGATACCGGCCGGGCCGTGCAGCAGGTACGCATGGGCGTGCTGCGTGCGGCCGGCCAGCTGCTGCCAGAGAGCGTCCTGCCAAGGATAGGCTTCAGCCACGGGCAAGCTCCAGCAAACGCGGCAACACCGCATCCAGCGATTGCTGGACCTGGGTCAGTGGCTGCGCGGCATCGATCAACAGGTACCGTGTCGGATCAGCCTTGGCGCGCTCGAGGAAAGCGTTGCGCACGGCATTGAAGAAAGTCGCTCCCTCCAGCTCGAAGCGATCAAGCCTGCCACGCGCGCTGGCACGAGCCAGACCTACTTCCACTGGCAGGTCGAAAACCAGGGTCAGGTCCGGCCTCAGGTCACCCTGGACAAAGGTTTCCAGCGCAGCGATACGCTCGACGGACAAGCCTCGGCCACCGCCCTGGTAAGCGTATGTCGAATCGGTAAAGCGGTCACAAAGCACCACGGCTCCCCGGACAAGTGCCGGCCGAATCACTTCGGCCAGGTGCTGCGCCCTGGCGGCGAACACCAGCAATAGCTCAGTGTCAGGGTTCATGACTTCTTCGATAGGCGCCAGCAACACCTCGCGAATCCGCTCGGCCAGGGGCGTACCGCCCGGCTCGCGGGTCAGTACCACCTCGATGCCGGCGGTCCGCAGGCGTTCAGCCAGGTATTCGCGGTTGGTGCTCTTGCCGGCGCCTTCCGGGCCTTCCAGCGTGATAAACAAACCAGTCACGGGCGATCCTTAGTCAAAGTCATTGCGGGTCCGGCGGCTCGCTGGCATCCGGTTCGGGGGCCAGGTCCTGGGGTGGCACCTGGGGCACGGCTTCCGGCGCGGTATCAGGGGAAGCGGCGGGAATCGGTGCCGAATCCTCCGGCTTGGCCGGGGCCGGGCTGGAGCGGTAGTCGGCGCGGCGCTTGAGCTGGTATTCGCGCACTGCATTGTTGTGCGTCTCCAGATCATCGGAAAACACATGGCTGCCGTCGCCACGCGCGACAAAGTAAAGGCTGTTGCCGTCGGCGGGGTTCAATGCAGCGTGAATCGCCTCGCGCCCGACCATCGCGATGGGCGTTGGCGGCAGGCCCGGTACCAGGTAGGTGTTGTAGGGATTAGGCTCTTTCAGATGGGCGCGGGTGAGCTTGCCGGTGTAGCGCTCGCCCAGGCCATAGATGACGGTAGGATCGGTCTGCAGCAGCATGCCCAGGCGCAGGCGCCGTACGAACACGCCGGCAATCTCGCCCCGCTCGCGAGGAACACCGGTCTCCTTTTCGATCAGCGAAGCCATGATCAGCGCCTGATACGGCTGGTTATACGGGACGTCGGCAGCACGTTGGGCCCACTCCTTGGCAAGCACATCGTCCAGCCGATCGTAGGCTTTTCTCAACAGATCGGCATCCGTCGTACCCCGCACGAAACGGTAGGTATCCGGGAAGAAGCGCCCCTCCGGAAACACCCCGGAATGACCAAGACGATCCATGACCTGGCTGTCGCTCAAACCCGTGAGCGTCTGCTGGAGCTTTTCATCCTTGGCCAACGCCGCGCGAACCTGACGGAAGTTCCAGCCCTCCACCAACGTCACGCTGTACTGCACCACTTCGCCGCGTTTCCAGACACCGATCAGGCCTTCCATGGTCATGCCTGGCACCATCCGATACTCACCGGAGTGCAACGGCTGGCCAGCAAGATTGAAGCGCCAGTAGACCCGCAGCCAGAACGCATCCTGGATCAGCCCGTCGGCTTCGAGACGATTAAGGGTTCCGGTCGGGGTGGTCCCGTTGGGTACGTCCAGCAACTCTTCCTGGGTGATGTTCAGCGGCTGTTGCAGCGCCGAATGAATTTTCCAGGCAGAAGCGCCCAACAACAGCCCTGCCAGAACCAGTCCGGTCTCCAGCAGCAGCAAGAATTTACGTCTCACGAATCAAGCATCCAATAGCGCACGGGCAAGGGTCTGCAGTTTACGGGTGAGTGGGCCAACCGACCAGCGTGCCGAACCGTATCCGAGTACCGGCCACACGCCATACACACTGTTGCAGACAAAGACCTCATCGGCCTGGTGCAGCTGTTCGAGGCTGATATCGGTGATTTGAGTGGCAATGCCATGGGACTTGGCTTGAAACAATAATTCGGCGCGCATCACACCGGCTACGCCACAACGGCTCAGGTCCGCTGTGAACAGAACACCGTCGCGCACCAGGAACAGATTGCTGAATACGCCTTCGATCACCCGCCCGGACGTGTCCTGCATTAATCCTTCGGCATACTCGATGCCGCTCCACTCGGCGCGAGCCAGCACTTGCTCCAGGCGATTGAGGTGCTTGAGACCGGCGAGCAAGGGCTGCTCGGACAAACGCACCGTGCAGGGAAACAGGCGGACGCCTTGTTCGGCATGAATGGCGGGATAAGCGGCCGGCGGGCTTCCTTGCAGGATGCGCCTGGCCGGGGTCAGGGGATCGGCGGCGTAACCGCGCAGGCTGTCGCCACGGGTCACGATCAGCTTCAATACGCCATTGCCCAGGTTCTGGGCATAGGCAATCAGCTCAGCGCTCAATACGCTCATATCGACGATGAACGCCAGCCGCCGACAACCCGCTTCCAGGCGCTGCAGGTGACGCTCCAGCAGCACAGGAGTGCCGGCGAGCACGGCGATGGTCTCGAACAACCCATCGCCATAAGCCAGGCCGCGATCTTTCAGCGACAGGACGTCGGCCGGCTGACCGTCGACCCAACTTTCCATCAGCCGGCGAACCGGCGGAACACCAGCGAGCCGTTGGTGCCGCCAAAGCCGAAGGAGTTGGACAACACGACATCGATGTCCATGCTGCGGGCCGTGTGCGGCACGAAGTCGAGGTCGCAGCCTTCGTCCGGCTCATCGAGGTTGATGGTCGGCGGCGCTGTCTGACTGTTGATTGCCAGTACACTGAAAATGGCTTCCACCGCCCCTGCCGCACCCAACAGGTGACCAGTCATGGACTTGGTGGAGCTGACTGCCAGTTTATAGGCGTGCTCGCCGAACACTGTCTTGATCGCCTGGGCTTCAGCCAGGTCACCCGCTGGAGTCGAAGTGCCGTGGGCGTTGATGTACTGCACCTGCTCGCCGTTGAGCTTCGCGTCACGCAAGGCGTTGGCGATGCAACGTGCCGCACCGGCGCCATCGGCCGGTGGCGACGTCATGTGGTATGCGTCGCCGCTGGTGCCGAAGCCGATCAGTTCAGCGTAAATGGTCGCGCCGCGTGCCTTGGCGTGTTCCAGCTCTTCGAGCACCAGCGCACCGGCGCCGTCGGACAGGACGAAACCGTCGCGGCCCTTGTCCCACGGCCGGCTGGCCCGTGCGGGCTCATCGTTGCGGGTCGACAGCGCACGAGACGCGCCGAAACCGCCCATGCCAAGGCCGCAGGCCGCCATTTCGGCGCCACCGGCAATCATCACGTCGGCTTCGTCGTACATGATGTTGCGCGCGGCCATGCCGATGCAGTGGGTGCCGGTGGTGCACGCCGTGGCGATAGCGTAGTTGGGCCCCTGTGCACCCAGGTGGATGGACAGGAAACCGGAAATCATATTGATGATCGAGCCGGGCACGAAGAACGGAGAAATCCGTCGCGGTCCGGAATCATGCAGCGTGCGGCTGGTTTCTTCGATATTGGTCAAGCCGCCAATACCCGACCCCATGGCCACGCCGATGCGCTCACGGTTGGCGTCGGTGACTTCCAGCCCGGCATTGCGCACCGCCTGGAATCCAGCTGCCAAGCCGTATTGGATGAACAGGTCAAGCTTGCGAGCTTCCTTGACCGACAGGTATTCCTCGACATTGAAGCCCTTTACCGAGCCGCCAAAACGGGTGGAATAGGCAGAAAGGTCGGTGTGTTCGATCAGACCAATGCCACTACGGCCAGCCAGAATGCCCTGCCAGCTGCTCGGCACATCCGTGCCCAGTGGCGACAACATACCCATACCGGTGACTACGACGCGTCTACGCGACACAGCACTCTCCTTTTTCAAATGACGACTTTGCATCAGGCCTAAAGAAAAAACCGCACGCCGTGATGGCAGTGCGGTTTTTCCATGACAGCTAGCGACGACTAAAAACGATTACGCCTGGTGGCTGGTAACGTAGTCGATAGCAGCTTGTACAGTAGTGATCTTTTCAGCTTCTTCGTCAGGAATCTCGGTTTCGAATTCCTCTTCCAGAGCCATCACCAGCTCAACGGTGTCAAGGGAGTCGGCACCCAGGTCTTCAACGAAGGAAGCGGTGTTCACAACTTCTTCTTCTTTAACGCCCAGTTGCTCGGCAACGATTTTCTTGACGCGCTCTTCGATGGTGCTCATACCTTGTTTTCACTCCTAATGGACAAATTCAGGCAGCTGGCCGGTGGGTAAGTGTATAGAAAGACTTTTCGGTTTTTCAACCGAAAGCTTCACTCCTCGAACCCTGGGGCCCGCCGCCTATAAATAGATTGCAGCTTTATAACGGATTTTAGACAGCTCGTATGACATTTTTTTGAAGCAATCCGTCACATTTAACTCATGTACATCCCGCCGTTCACCGGGATTGTAGCCCCAGTGACGTATGCCGCACCGTCCGACGCAAGAAAAGCGACCACGGACGCGATTTCTTGAGCTTGCCCCAGACGACCCAGCGGAATCTGGGTCAACAAGGCTTCACGCTGTGCTTCCGGCAGCTCACGGGTCATGTCGGTGTCGATGAAACCCGGTGCAACCGAGTTCACCGTAATCGAGCGCGAACCGACTTCTCGTGCCAGGGCACGGCTGAAACCTTCCAGACCGGCTTTCGCCGCAGCATAGTTTACTTGGCCTGCGTTGCCCATGGCACCCACAACCGAGCCGATACTGATAATTCGGCCCCAACGAGCCTTGGTCATGCCACGCAGGACGCCCTTGGACAGCCGGTACAGGCTGTTCAGGTTAGTGTCGACAACGTCGAACCACTCGTCATCTTTCATGCGCATCATCAGGTTATCGCGGGTGATACCGGCATTATTGACCAGGATCGCCGGCGCACCGAACTGCTCCTGGATACTCGCCAGCACCGCCGAAACGGACTCGTCGCTGGTCACGTTGAGTTCAAGACCGGTGCCCTGGATGCCGTTTTCCTTCAAGGTCGCGGCGATACGCTCGGCGCCCGAAGCGGAAGTCGCGGTGCCGATGACAATGGCGCCTTGGCGACCCAATTCCAGGGCAATGGCCTGGCCGATGCCGCGGCTTGCACCGGTCACCAGTGCAACTTTACCTTGCAGACTCATGCAAGCTTCTCCTGTTCAGGCTTGCGCTGCGCGAGCGGCAGCGAAAGCGTCTGGGGTGTTGAGATTGGAAGTGGACACGCCTTCGGCGCAGCGCTTGTTCAGCCCTGTCAGCACCTTGCCAGGACCGCATTCGACCAGCTCGGTCGCGCCTTTGGCTGCCAGTGCCTGCACCGATTCAACCCAACGAACCGGCTTGTAGAGCTGCTCCAGCAGGTCGCGCTTGAGGGTATCCAGGTCCGCTGCCACGTTGGCGCTGACGTTCTGCACCACGGGAATCTGCGGAGCCTGCCAGTCGATGGCGGCGATGGATTCGGCAAAGCGCTCCGCAGCCGGACGCATCAGCTCACAGTGCGACGGCACGCTGACCGGCAACGGCATGGCACGCTTGGCGCCACGGGCCTTGCAGCCCTCGATGGCGCGCTCGACGGCGGCCTTGGCGCCGGCGATAACCACTTGGCCCGGGGAGTTGAAGTTCACCGCGCTGACTACATCGCCTTGTGCCGCTTCGGCGCAGGCGGCCAGCACATCGGCGTCATCCAGGCCGAGGATCGCGGCCATGCCGCCCTGCCCGGCCGGAACGGCTTCTTGCATCAATTGACCACGACGCTCCACCAACTTCACCGCGTCACCCAGGCCCAGGCTGCCGGCTGCGACCAGGGCGCTGTATTCGCCCAGGCTATGACCGGCAACGAACGCCGGGCGTGCACCGCCTTCAGCCAACCACAAGCGCCACAGCGCAACGGAGGCGGTCAAGATGGCCGGCTGGGTTTTATCGGTTTGATTGAGTTGCTCTTCCGGCCCTTGCTGGGTCAATGCCCACAAGTCGTAGCCGAGCGCGTCGGATGCTTCTTTGAATGTTTCGAGGATCAGCGGGTATTGCGCGCCCAGCTCGGCCAACATGCCGAGGGACTGCGAGCCCTGTCCAGGAAAGACGAATGCGAGGGAAGCAGACATGAAAACAAAGCCCCTAATGATCTTGTCGTCAAAAATTGACGCCCCTGGGGGCGCTAGGAAACTGACAGTTGGATGGCGGCTTGAACCGACCGGTCACATTTAAGCATTGTCGGACGAAAACGCCTAAGTTAACAAATCTTCGAGGCGCCCATGCAGGCGTTCCGGCAGGTTCTCCTGGATCTCGATAACAGCCCGATTGATGGCGCTTTGAAACCCCTGCACCCCTGCCGAACCATGACTCTTGATCACGATCCCCTGCAATCCGAGGAAACTCGCGCCATTGTGCCGAGCCGGCGCAAGGTCCGCCTGCAGGCGACGCATCAACGGCAGCGCAAGGGCGCCCACCACCCGTGAGGCCAGGCTCTGCTTGAACAACGTCTCGATACGCTGGCCAATCATAGTCGCAAGGCCCTCGCTGGATTTGAGCAAGATATTGCCAACGAAGCCATCACAGACCACCACATCGGCCTCACCACGGTACAAACCATCGCCTTCGACGAATCCGATGTAATTGATGCCCCGGGCATTTTGCAACAACGTCGCCGCCAGCTTGACCTGCTGGTTTCCCTTGATGTCTTCGGTGCCAATGTTGAGCAGCGCTACGCGGGGTCGCGCAATGCCCAGGGTTTGCGCTGCGACCGAGCCCATCACGGCGAATTGCAACAGGTGTTCGGCGCTGCAATCGACGTTGGCGCCCAGGTCAAGCAACTGGCAGAACCCGCGCTGGGTCGGAATCGCCGCCACCATCGCCGGACGATCGATCCCTGGCAAGGTCTTGAGCACATAGCGCGACAGCGCCATCAGCGCCCCGGTGTTGCCTGCACTGACACACGCCTGGACCCTGCCATCGCGCAACAACTCAAGGGCCACCCGCATCGATGCTTCGGGCTTGCCGCGCAGGGCCTGGGCCGGCTTTTCGTCCATGGCGATAACCTCGGACGCTGGCACGATCGACAGGCGCGCGCGATCCGCAGCCGATTGGCCGCTGAGCATTTCTTCTAGAAGGGAGGGTTGACCGACGAGGGTCAGGTGCAGCGAGGGCGTGGCATTCAGACAAGCAAGGCTGGCCTGGACAATGCTGCGGGGACCGAAGTCCCCGCCCATTGCGTCAATCGCGATGACTTGAGCGGACAAGTGATTACTCGTCGGCGCCCTTGTCGATCACTTTACGGCCACGGTATACGCCTTCTGGCGATACGTGGTGACGCAGGTGAACTTCACCAGTGGTTTTTTCTACAGACAGGGTGCTAGCCTCGAGAGCGTCGTGCGAACGGCGCATGTCACGGGCAGAGCGGGATTTTTTGTTCTGCTGAACAGCCATAATTGATTAACTCCTAAACGTTTGGGTCACGCTTTAACTGCGCCAATACACTGAACGGGTTGGACCGCGTTACCTCGTCCTCGCTCGGTTCGGGCTCATCTGCTCCCGCCGGCTGCTGGCATTCTTCCGGATGATGAGCAGGCACAATGGGCAAGGCGAGCAGAAGCTCCTCCTCGATCAGTGACTGCAGATCCAATGGATCTTCGCCCAGTTCCAGCACGTCATAACCTTTCGGCAACGACTGGGTATTCGCACCCTCCTTCACCACGGCGTAACTGCATTCGCTGTGGATCGGCAGGGTGACCAGCTCAAGACAACGCTGGCAAACCATTTTGACTTCAGTGTCGATAAAGCTGTGGATCACCACAGATTTACGTTCATCTCGTTCAAAAACGAATTTGGCCTGGACCGTACCGACATCGTCGGAAAGCGGGTCGCAGAGTCTCTTCAAATCGGCCAGCAGCAGTTCACCTTGGAGGGTGGTGCCACGGTCAGCCAATTTGCGCGGGTCAACGTGAGGTGGAATCGGGTCATTCAACATAGGCGCAGCATTATAGGGATGCACCGGGCCATGTCAAAGGAAATTCAGCCCTGTCCGTCACTTGCATGCCTGGCTAGAATCTTCCCCTGCCCATCGGAGATAGCCATGCTGCCTTTATTACTAGCCTCAAGCTCGATTTACCGCCGGGAACTGCTTGCCCGCCTGGGGCTGCCATTCGCCTGCAGCTCGCCGGACATCGACGAAGGCCGTCACCCCGACGAACCCGCGGTCGAGCTGGTAAAGCGCCTGGCCCGGGAAAAGGCCCAGGCACTGGCCGATAGCCACCCAGGCCACCTGATCATCGGCTCGGATCAGGTCGCCGTGCTCGGCGAACGCATCCTGGGCAAGCCCCACACCTTCGAAAACGCCCGCGAGCAACTGATGGCCGCCAGTGGCGCCAGAGTGACCTTCCTGACCGGCCTGGCATTGCTCAATAGCCAGACCGGCAAATGCCAGGTCGACTGCGTACCGTTCACTGTGAATATGCGGGTATTGGAGCGGGCTCGCGTGGAGCGTTACCTGCGTGCCGAGCAGCCGTACGACTGCGCCGGCAGCTTCAAGGCCGAAGGCCTGGGCGTAAGCCTGTTCCAGAGCACCGAAGGGCCTGACGCGACGAGCCTGATCGGCCTGCCACTGATTCGCCTTGTGGATATGTTGCTGGCTGAGGGCGCGCAGGTTCCCTGAACCGCCTCCGTGGCGAGGGAGCTTGCTCCCGCTCGGTTGCGCAGCGACCGCAGAAATTTGGGGGCCGCTGCGCAGCCCAGCGGGAGCAAGCTCCCTCGCCACAGGGACCGCATCACCCTTCAGGTGCGCAGCCTTTCAAAAATCAGCGCAACGCCGGCCCCTGGAAGCCCATCCACATCGCCAGGTGCTCGGCAATGCTCGCCCCCAGCTTCTTCGAGAACCGGTCAAACGGTGACTCTTCGATGGTGAAATCCACCAGGTCCTTCTGACCAATCACATCCCGCGCCACGGAGCTGGCACTGCCCAGGCCATCGATCAAGCCCAGGGGTAACGCCTGCTCACCAGACCAGACCAGCCCGGAAAACAGCTCCGGATGCTCCTTATCCTTCAAGCGCTCGCCCCGCCCTTTCTTGACACTGGCGATGAATTGCTTGTGGGTTGTGTCCAGCACGCCTTGCCAGAACGCGGTTTCCTCAGGCTTTTGCGGCTGGAACGGATCAAGAAACGATTTGTGCTCGCCCGAGGTGTAGACCCGACGCTCAACACCCAGCTTTTCCATGGTTCCGACAAAACCGTAACCGGCAGCCGTCACGCCAATGGAGCCGACCAGGCTGGCCTTGTCGGCGTAGATCTGGTCCGCCGCGCTGGCGATGTAATAGGCACCGGAAGCGCCGAGATCGGCGATCACCGCATAAACCTTTTTATCCGGGTGCAATCCACGCAACCGGACGATCTCGTCATAGACGTAACCCGACTGCACCGGACTGCCGCCCGGGCTGTTGATGCGCAGCACCACACCCTTGACCTTCGGATCCTCGAACGCCGCCCGCAGGCTGCCGACGATGTTGTCCGCGCTGGCAGGCTCCTTGTCGGCGATCATGCCTTCGATGTCGATCAGCGCAGTGTAGGCCGAACCGCTCACGGCACCTTTCTCTATGCTCATCAGCGGCGTGAACAGCATCAACGCGGCAAAAAGATAGATGAACGTCAGCAGCTTGAAGAAAATCCCCCAGCGACGGGAACGACGCTGCTCCTGGACACTGGCCAGCAGCGTTTTCTCCAGCAGTTTCCAGCTTTTTTCGTCACCGCTCTCGGCGCTCGCCTTGGCCGGCGCTTTCCATTCGTCCGTCATGCATGCATCTCCAACAAAACTTAATCGGCACGCCGGCTCAACCAGGCGTGCAACTCAGGAAAATGGTCAATCGCCAGGCACGGCTCGAAGGCCTTCAGCGCCTCGATTGTCTGCGCGCCGTAACTGACGGCCACCGACCCCATGCCTGCGTTACGGGCCATTTGCAGGTCGAACGACGAATCACCCACCATCAGCGCCTGTCCTGGCTGCATGTCGCAATGAGCCAGGATCTGCTCAAGCATCAGAGGATGGGGCTTGCTCGCGGTTTCATCCGCGGCGCGGGTTATATCGAAATAGTCGTCCCAGCCATGGGCCTTGAGCACCCGATCCAATCCTCGCCGCGCCTTGCCGGTCGCCACCGCCAGCCGATAACCCTCGCCCCGCAGGGCCTGGAGAGTATCGACCACTCCGTCGAACAATGGGGAAGGCTCGGCTTCCAGCGCGATGTAATGATCAGCGTAATGCTGGCGAAAAACGATCAGTTCATCATCGTCGATTTCCGGGTACAGGCTGCGGATAGCTTCCGGCAAGCCCAGCCCGATGATCCCCTTCACCGCCAAGTCGTCGCGCTGGGGAAAACCCGTACGGTCCGATGCAACGTGCATCGCCTCCACGATCCGACCGATGGAGTTCGCCAGAGTGCCGTCCCAATCGAAGATGAGCAGCTTGTAATCAGGATGCACTCAACCGCTCCACGGTCTTGGCCCACATGTCATCCACGGGAGCCTGCAATTTCAGCTCGCCGCCGTCAGGCAACGGCACCGTCAACATATAGGCATGGAGAAACAGGCGTTTGCCACCCAAGTCACGGATTTCCTTGGTGAAATCGTCGTCGCCGTACTTGCTGTCGCCAGCGATGCAGTGCCCGGCATGCAGGGTGTGGACGCGAATCTGGTGGGTACGCCCGGTGACCGGCTTGGCCTCGATCATGGTGGCAAAGTCGCCGAAACGCCGAAGCACCTTGAAGACGGTCAACGCCTCCTTGCCTTCTTCGTTGACCTCAACCATGCGCTCGCCTGAACGCAGGTTACTCTTGAGCAGCGGCGCCCGGACCTGCTTGACGGAGGTCTCCCAACGCCCACGCACCAGCGCCATGTAGCGCTTGTCGACGCCATCGCCGCGCAATTGCTCGTGCAGGTGGCGCAACATGCTGCGTTTCTTGGCGATCATCAGCAGGCCGGAGGTGTCACGGTCGAGGCGATGAACCAGTTCCAGTTCCTTGGCGTCCGGGCGCAACTGACGAAAGGCTTCGATCACACCGAAACTCAGGCCGCTGCCGCCATGGACCGCAATACCCGCAGGCTTGTTGACCACGATCAGCGCTTTGTCTTCGAAGACAATGGCGGCTTCCAGGCGTTGTAACAGGCCCTGGGCCAGGGGCACCGGCTCATCACGTTCCGGCACGCGAACCGGTGGCACGCGCACCACATCACCGGCCTGGAGCTTGTATTCGGGCTTGATCCGACCTTTGTTCACTCGCACTTCGCCTTTGCGTAAAATGCGATAAATCAAGGTCTTGGGCACGCCTTTGAGCCGGGCAAGAAGAAAATTATCGATTCGTTGGCCGGCATATTCCGGCGAGACCTCGAGCAGTTGAACGCCAGGGGTCGAAGGGGCAGTAGTCGTCATGGCGGCGATCATAACAATTTTTTATGGAATTGAAGCACTTAATCATTGCTGCTATAGTCGCGAACGCCGCCAAAAGTGGCTGGACAGTGGACCAGCGGTCAAAAACCGGCCCTGACCAACGCAATTCACGAGGACGAGAGGCCGTCCTACGGGGCTTTCGCTACGTAACGGTAGAGTTTGCAGGTGTAACGAGCGCAGGTGACATGAGGCCTGAAATACGCCGCAAAGCAGAGTTCTGACTCGCCTTGCGCGCCACATTCATGGCCAGTTCACAAAGTGCAGTCACCCGGGAACGACCCCGAGCGAGAGCTTCGGAAACAACGCCTAAATTAGCCATGATGCGTGACCTCCCCTTTCGGAGCTCACGGTAAATGCCAACCCGCTGCGGATTCTGCGCGCGGCAGCACCCGAATTATCAGGGATACGTGTAGGGTGGAGATGTACAACCGTCGGACTGTGTAGCACTAGGCTTATATTTAGACGCTTCATCTCGTCCACAGGCGCCGGTTGATTCCTCCTCCTGACTGAGTGCTTGAGTACCAGCAAGCAGGACGCGTCCGTCGCGACTTCGCCATCATTGGGCCGAACTCGCTAGACACTGGACTGGCACTGCCATCGCCAGGACGCACCTGACACCGACCGTGAGAAGTCGTGTGTGCCGAACGCCGTTTCCGGCAGCCCGGAAACCGACGGTACTACATGAAAAGAATGCTGATTAACGCAACTCAACCCGAAGAGTTGCGTGTTGCACTGGTAGACGGCCAGCGCCTCTACGACCTGGATATCGAATCCGGTGCACGCGAGCAGAAGAAGGCCAACATCTATAAAGGCCGGATTACTCGCATCGAACCAAGCCTTGAGGCTGCCTTTGTCGATTTCGGCTCCGAGCGCCACGGCTTCCTGCCCCTCAAAGAAATCTCCCGCGAATACTTCAAGAAAGCCCCTGAAGGTCGCGTCAACATCAAGGACGTCCTGAGCGAAGGCCAGGAAGTCATCGTCCAGGTCGAAAAAGAAGAACGTGGCAACAAGGGCGCAGCCCTCACCACCTTCATCAGCCTCGCCGGCCGTTACCTGGTCCTGATGCCGAACAACCCACGTGCTGGCGGCATTTCCCGTCGCATCGAAGGCGAAGAGCGCAACGAACTGCGTGAAGCCCTCAACGGCCTGGTCGCACCTGCCGACATGGGCCTGATCGTGCGCACTGCCGGCCTGGGCCGCAGCAGCGAAGAGATGCAGTGGGACCTCGACTACCTGCTGCAACTGTGGACTGCCATCAAAGAAGCCTCGCTGGATCGTTCCGCGCCTTTCCTGATCTACCAGGAAAGCAACGTGATCATCCGCGCCATCCGCGACTATCTGCGCCAGGACATCGGCGAAGTGCTGATCGACAGCGTCGAAGCCCAGGACGAAGCCCTGACCTTCATCCGCCAGGTGATGCCGCAGTACGCCAGCAAGATCAAGCTCTACGAAGACAGCGTTCCGCTGTTCAACCGCTTCCAGATCGAAAGCCAGATCGAGACCGCCTTCCAGCGCGTCGTCGAGCTGCCGTCCGGCGGTTCCATCGTCATCGATCCGACCGAAGCCCTGGTGTCCATCGACATCAACTCGGCGCGCGCCACCAAAGGCAGCGACATCGAAGAAACCGCCCTGCAGACCAACCTTGAAGCCGCCGAAGAAATCGCCCGTCAGTTGCGCCTGCGCGACATCGGCGGCCTGATCGTCATCGACTTCATCGACATGACCCCGGCCAAGAACCAGCGCGCCGTGGAAGAGAAAGTCCGTGAATGCCTGGAAGCCGACCGCGCCCGCGTTCAGGTTGGCCGTATCTCGCGCTTCGGCCTGCTGGAAATGTCCCGTCAGCGCCTGCGCCCATCCCTGGGCGAAAGCAGCGGCATCGTGTGCCCACGTTGCAGCGGCACCGGCATCATCCGTGACGTTGAATCGCTGTCCCTGGCTATCCTGCGCCTGATCGAAGAAGAAGCCCTGAAGGACCGCACCGCCGAAGTTCGCGCCCAAGTGCCGATTCCGGTTGCCGCGTTCCTGCTCAACGAAAAACGCAACTCGATCACCAAGATCGAACTGCGTACCCGCGCCCGCATCGTTATCCTGCCGAACGATCATCTCGAGACACCGCACTTCGAAGTGCAGCGCCTGCGCGATGACAGCCCTGAAGCCCACACCAACCAGTCCAGCTACGAAATCGCTGCTGCCGCTGCTGAAGTCGAAGACGTCCAGCCGGCCGCCGCCACCCGTACACTGGTTCGCCAGGAAGCAGCGGTCAAGACCGCTCCGGCCCGCGCCAACGCTCCGGTCCCGACCGAAGTGGCCGCTCCGGTTGCCGCCCCGGCCGCAGCCCCGGAACCGAGCCTGTTCAAGGGCCTGGTGAAATCGCTGGTCAGCCTGTTCGCCACCAAGGAAGAACCGGCTGCCCCGACCGTCGTCGCCAAGCCAGCCGCGTCCGAGCGTCCGGCCCGCAACGAAGAACGCCGCAACGGTCGCCAGCAGACCCGCAACCGCAATGGTCGTCGCGACGAGGAACGCAAGCCTCGCGAAGAACGTGCACCGCGTGAAGAACGCGCACCACGCGAGCCGCGTGAAGAACGCCAGCCTCGCGAATCCCGTGAGGAAGTGCCAGCCGTAGCTCGCGAAGAGCGCGCACCGCGTCCGCCGCGTGAAGAGCGCCAGCCGCGCGCACCACGTGAAGATCGCAAGCCGCGTGGCGAGCGTGAAGAACGTGTTCGTGAACTGCGCGAGCCATTGGATGCCGCCCCGGCCGTGGCTGCCGCCACCGCTGAAGAGCGTCCGGCCCGCCAGCCTCGCGAAGAGCGCGCACCGCGTCCGCCACGTGAAGAGCGCCAGCCACGCGCCGAGCAGGCAGCTGCCGCTGCCAGCGAAGAAGAAGTGCTGAACACCGAAGAGCAGCTGCAGGAAGACGGCCAGGACACCGCCGAAGGCGATCGTCCACGTCGCCGCTCCCGTGGCCAGCGTCGTCGCAGCAACCGTCGTGAGCGTCAGCGCGATGCCAACGGCAACGTGATCGAAGGCTCGGAAGAATCCGAGTCCACCGAAAACGCCGAAGCGCCAAGCGCTGCCGACCTCGCCGCCGGCCTGGCCGTGACCGCAGCCGTTGCCAGCAGCGCGATCAGCGCCCCGGCCGAAGCCCAGGCTCACGAACAAGCCGAACGCGCTACCGCCGCGGTGGAAAGCGCGCCGGTTGAAGCGCCTGTCGTCGAATCCACTGCGCCGGTAGAAGCCACCGCTTCGCCAGAAGTGGAACTGGCACCGGCACGTGAAGCCCAACCTGACGCTGAAATCGCTGCCGAGCCTGCATCGGTCGTCGAAGCGCCAGTGGTTGCTGCCGAACCGGTTGTCGAAGCTCCGGCTGAGGAAAAGGCACCAGAGCCTGTCCGCGAAGAGCAGACTGCATTCAATTGGACAGCTGAGCCAGCCGCACCAGCCCCAGTTGTCGAGCCCGAGCCAACGCCAGAGCCTGTGAAAGCAGTCGAGCCAGAAGTGGTCGAGCCTGCTCCGGTGGTCGAAGCCCCGGTGGTCGCCGAGGCACCTGCCCCGGTTGAAGAGCCTGCACCTGTCAGCGCCTTGACCCCGAATGGTCGCGCTCCAAACGATCCGCGTGAAGTACGTCGTCGCAAGCGTGAAGCCGAGCGCCTGCAGAAGGAAGCCGAACAAGCTGCCGCTGCCGCCGCTCAAGCGCCTGCTGCCGAACCGGCTCCGGTCGTGGAAGAAGTCACCGAGGCAGCCCCTGCCCCGGTCGCTGAAACCCCAGCCGAACCAGCCCCGGCGTTCGACGAACCTCAGGACACCGCTGAAGAAGTCGCACCGCGTCACACTGAAGCCCTGGAAAAAGAGCACGAGCCTAAACCTCACGCCTGATTCCACCGCCCAGTAAAAAGCCCCGCCTGGTAACGCCAGGTGGGGCTTTTTTATGCCTAACGCCTTATCCACAGGGCTGAGCCAGGCACAGGGTTCATACCCGCTAGGAATCCAGTGTGGGAGCGAGTTTGCTCGCGAAGGCGTCGGGCCAGTTTGCATCCATGTTGAATGTCCAATCGCTATCGCGAGCAAGCACGCCCCTACACAGTGGTTCTGCGTCGTCTGTTATTTGAAGGTTAGAGCCTCCGGCACATCGACATCCCACGTCACGCCAGGATCATCCACCGGTACTTCAACCACCTGCGCCCCGGCAAACAACACCTTGGCACCACGATCCCCGGTCAGCGCCATCAGTTTCGACCCAAACCCACCACCAAATCCGACCGGATGCCCATACTCGCCGGCAAGGACCGGCACGCTGATGCCATCCTCACGTATCCCCGCCGCTACCTGCTCGATGCTCGACGGCAGGATAAAAGGCATATCGCCCAAGATAATCAGCCACCCATCAAGATCCGGGCAGGCCTGGACGCCCGCAGCAATGCTGTCGCCCAACCCGGGCGAGTCCAGCTCCACGAAATCGCACCCGTAGGCCTGGGCCATGCGGATGGCTTGCGGCCGGTCCTTGCTCGCCACCAGCACGCGTTTTTCCAGTGAAGCCGGCAGGTTGACCAGCACATGCTCGATCACCGACCTGACGGCGCCATCACGCCCCGTGCAATCGGCCAGCAACTTATCCTTGTCCGCACCGGCGACCTGACGGAAACGGCTGCCCGATCCCGCAGCCAGGATGATCACACCAATCGACTCTCCCATATGCCCTCCTCGCCCGCGGCCTACAACGTTTTTTTCTGCCGCAGCTCCACGCCATTCTTGATGGCCACGATTTCAGCCAGCAGTGACAAGGCGATTTCAGCAGGAGTGTGACTGCCGATGTGCAAGCCGATCGGTCCATGCAAGCGTCCAATCGCCTCTGCGGACAAGCCTAGCTGAGCCAGGTTATCTCGCCGCTTCTGGCTGTTGACCCGCGAGCCCAAGGCACCGACATAAAAAGCCCTGGAATCCAGGGCGGTCAGCAGCGCCATGTCGTCCAGGCGTGGGTCATGGGTCAAGGCCACGATGGCCGTGCGCTCGTCGGTCTGGATGCTCAACACCGCTTCGTCGGGCATGCCGGTAACGAAGCGGCCATGCTGCTCCTCCCAACCGTAGACAAACTCCTTGCGCGGGTCGCAGATCAACACTTCGAAATCCAGCAAGCGGGCCATTTCCGCCACGTAGCGCGACAGTTGCCCGGCGCCGATCAGCAGCAGCCGCCAACGTGGACCATAAATGGCCCGCAGCACCTGCCCATCGAACACCAGGGAATCGGTCTTGCTGGCCGGCGTCAGGGCCACGTTGCCACTAGCCACCGTCAGCTCCCGGGCAACGATTTCATGAGCTTCACAGCGCTCAAGCAGTTCGGCGACCCAGCCAGGATCGCCCACCCGCTCTTCGGTCAGGCGCAGGGTGCCGCCACAGGGCAGGCCGAAGCGCGCCGCCTCTTCACGGGTAACGCCGTAGGTGATCAACTGCACCGGCGGACCATCCGCCGGAATACGGCCGTCGTGCAGCCGGGCGATCAGGTCATCCTCGACACAACCGCCCGACACCGAACCGATCACCACGCCGTCCTCGCGCAGGGCCAACATGGCCCCCGGAGGCCGTGGCGCGGTACCCCAGGTCTGGACCACAGTGAACAACACCACCCGCTGCCCGGCGCGACGCCACTCCAGCACGCTGCGCAATACGTTCAGGTCGACGCTGTCCATCAGGCTTTGGCCTGTTGCCAGCCTTGCAGCTGATAACGCACGGGCAAATCGCGGATACGCTTGCCGGTGGCGGCGAAGATCGCGTTGCACAAGGCCGGCGCAATCGGCGGTACGCCCGGCTCACCGACACCGCCCAACGGCACCTCGCCCGGCGGAGTGACCAGATGCACCGTCACTTGCTTGGGCGCCAGGGACATGCGTGCGACTTCGTACATGTGGAAATTGTCCTGCTGCACTTTGCCGTCCTTGAAGCTGATCTCGCCAACCATTGCATTGCCGAGGCCCATGACGCAGGCGCCTTCGAATTGCGAGCGGATGCGCTCCGGGTTGATCTGCGGGCCGCAGTCCACGGCAATATCAGCCTTGTGCACGATCACCGTGCCGTCATCCTTGACCTCGACTTCGAGTGCCGCCGCCACGTAAGTGACGAAGCTGTAATGCACCGCCAATCCCAACCCTCGCCCCTTGGGTAGCTCACGCCCCCAACCGGCGGCCTTCGCAGCCGTTTCCAGCACGGTGCGGATCCGCGCCGTATCGATGGGATAGCGCTCGGGGGATTCGCCGTAGTTCCAACTGTCGTTGAGACTGTTTGGATCGATCTTGCGGTCCGGACCCAACAACTTGAGGTGGTACTTCAGCGGGTCCTGGCCGGCCTTGTGGGCCAATTCGTCGATGAAGCTCTGGATCGCGAAACCGTGGGGAATGTTCGACACCGAGCGGTACCAGCCGACCCGCGTGTGAGCCACCGCCTCGGGGTTTTCCAGGCGCATGTTGGGGATGGCGTAGGCCATGTTCGTCACGCCCATCCCCACCTCGAACGGCGCTTCATGGGTCATGCCCGGCGCGAACAGAGCGGTGATGGTCGGGGCCACGGTGCGGTGCAGCCAAGCGGCAGGCATGCCGTCCTTGTCCAGGCCGGCCTTCAGGTATTCGGCCGAGACGGTGTGGAAATACGAGTGATGGATATCGTCCTCGCGGGTCCACTGTACCCGCACTGCCTGGCCGGGGAATTCCTTGGCGAGCACAGCCGCTTCGACGACGAAGTCGGGTTTGGACTTGCGTCCGAAACCGCCGCCCAGCAACGTGATGTTCACCGTGACCTTCTCGAAAGGAATGCCCAGGCGCTCGGCCACGCGTTCACGGGTCACCTGTGGTGCCTGGCTCGGTGCCCAGGCTTCGCATTGGCCATCCTTGAACCGGGCGACGGCAACCATCGGTTCCATTGGGGACTGGGACAGGTGCGGCAGGTAATACGACGCTTCCAACGTCGAACTCGCCTTGGTCAGCGCACCTTCGAGATCACCGGTGCTGCGCAGGACTTTCCCGGGTTTTAGAGCGGCCGCTTCCAATTCCTTGCGATAGGCGATGGAGTCATAGCGGGCGTTCGGGCCATCGTCCCATTCGATTTTCAGCGCTTCGCGGCCCTTGATCGCCGCCCAAGTGTTTTTTGCCACCACGGCGACGCCGCCCAGGGGTTGGAACTCAGAGGGCAACGGACGCCCTTCGATCTGCAGCACCTTGACCACGCCCGGTACTTTCAGCGCTGCGCTGCTGTCCACCGACTTGACCTTGCCGCCATAGACCGGCGGACGCGCGATGACGGCATAGAGCATGCCGTCAAAATGCACATCAGCGCCGAAAACCGCACGTCCATTGACGATGTCTGCGCCATCGATGGCGCGGCTCGCTTCCTTGCCGATATAGCGGAACTCCGACGGCTGCTTGAGGCGCAGGCTGTCGCGTCCCGGGACTGGCAAGGTGCTGGCGGCGGCAGCCAATTCGCCATAACCCAGCTCGCGGCCCGAAGGCTGGTGCACCACTTTATGCAGTTGCGCACGGCATTCGCTCACCGGCACCTTCCACTGTGCGGCGGCCGCCAATTCCAGCATGGTCCGGGCAGCGGCACCGCAACGGCGCATCGGCTCGTACCAGTGACGCATGCTGCGCGAGCCGTCGGTGTCCTGGTTGCCGAAACGCGCTTCGTCCGCCGGCGCCTGCTGGACCTTGACGAGCGACCAGTCGGCGTCCAGTTCGTCGGCCACCACCATGCTCAGGCTGGTGCGTACGCCCTGGCCCATTTCCGAACGGTTGCAGATCACCGTCACGCTACCGTCGGCGGCAATGCTCACATAAATCTTCGGATCATCGACCGCGCCATGGGGCATGCCCTCGGCGCCGAACCTCTTCTCTTCGGCAAAGGCATCCGGCAGGCCCCAGGTGGCAGCCAGCACCAGCACGCCGGTGGCGCTGGCGCCCTTGAGAAAACCACGGCGGCTGAGGTTGCTCAGCACGAAATCATCAGGCAAGCGGCTCATGCCTTGGCCTCCTTCAGGTGAGTGGAGGCCTGGCGGATCGCGGTCTTGATCCGGTTATAAGTACCGCAGCGGCAGATGTTGCCAGCCATGGCTTCTTCGATCTGCTCGTCGCTGGGATTGGGGTTGGTCTTGAGCAACGCCGTCGCGGACATGATTTGCCCGCCCTGGCAGTAACCGCACTGGGCAACGGCGGTGTCGAGCCAGGCCTTCTGGACCACTTGCCCGACCGGATCGACGTGAAGCGCGTCGATGGTGCTGATGTTCTGGCCTTTCACTGAGCCGATCGGCGTGATGCAACTGCGCGCCGGGGCACCGTCGATGTGAACGGTGCAGGCGCCGCACAGGCCCATGCCACAACCGAACTTGGTGCCGTTGTAGCCGGCCACGTCTCGAATCGCCCACAGCAGGGGCATGTCCTCGGTCACATCCAGTGGGTGATCTTTTCCATTGAGTTTCAGGGTAATCATGGGCACGCCCGCATCGTTATCGAGTTATGAGGGTCGAGCCATCTGCCGTTGGGTTATCGGTTCTATATCGCAGACTGGCTCAGGCTAATCGGGCTCTCTTGTGCACACGCAAGCAAGCGTCTGCACCGGGCCTTGTGGATGCGAATGCTCGCATCGTCAGCCAATTAAATTAACCCAGGAACAAGCAAAACGCCCTGCACAATCCTGCACAAATCACGTTGTGCGGGTCATGCAGGGCGTTTTAGCGAACCTGATCCAGCTCTGTCTGAAGCCGAACAAGCACGGCCAGTACATCCCTCCCCCCGCTTATATCCGCCAAAAAACGGCTCCATGTAGGCAACTTCCTAAGGAATAGGAAAGCCCCTTAATAGGATGATTCTGAATATTCAGAACGGGCGGTTTACCTATGGTATCTGCCCTTCGCCCTGCGCCACTCTGGTCCCCCTCGACAATACAAACCACACGCCATGAGCGTGGGTTACCCAGGGGCGACCTTCAGCATGTCCGATCCACTCCCGACCTTCTTCGACCACAGCCGCCACACCCTGCGAGTCTCCGGCGTCGACGCCCACCTCGACGTCCTGGCCTTCACTGGCGAGGAGCACCTGAGCCGTCCCTACCTCTACCGCATCGAGTTCACCTGCACCGAGCACGACCTGGCGGCCACCGACGTGCTCAACCGGTGGGCACATTTCAACCTGTACCCCGTGCCGCCACCGCCGACGCCCAGGGGCTTCACACCGCCGGTGATCAAACCGTTGCGCTCGTTTCATGGCGTGATCTCAGGCTTCAGGCGCCTGTCCGGCTCCAACGACGAAGCTCGCTACGAAATCACCCTGCGACCGCGTTTCGCGCGGCTCGCACGGGGCAAGCAATTCAGGATCTACCAGCAGCAGTCGGTGCCCGAGATCGTCGAGCACATCCTGCGCACGCGCCATGATTTCCGGGGCGAGGAGTTCTATTTCAACCTGGTGCGCCAGTACCCCCGGCGTGAACAGGTCATGCAATACGACGAGAGCGACCTGGCCTTTGTCGAGCGCCTGCTGGCCGAGGTCGGCATCTGGTACCGCGTCACCAGCGACGATCGCCTGCACATCGACGTGGTGGAGTTTCACGACGACCAGCGGCACTACCAGCGCGGCGTCAAGTTGCCGTGTCGCCCGCCGTCCGGCTTGACCGCCGATGGGCAGGACGCGGTCTGGAACCTGCAGACCGCCCATCAGGTGGTGGAAAAGAACATCAACTTTCGCGCCTACCATCACCGCGAGGCCCATGCCTTCCTGGACGGCGAAGTCGACCACACCCGAGGCGCCAAGGGCACCTACGGCGAGGCCTATCACTACGCCGAACCCTACACGGTGCTGGGCGAGCGCTATGCCCTGGACGAAGACCTGCAAAGCGAAAGCGGTTTCTTCTACGCCCGCCTGCGCCACGAACGCTACCTCAACGACCAGACCCGCCTCAGCGGCACCACCAGCAGCGCCACCCTGGCCACCGCGCAGCGGCTCGAAATCAACGGCGGCGCGCCAAAGGCCTTCGAGCCCGGCGCGGTGATCGTCAGCCTGCGCACCGAAGCGGCCCGCGACCGCAGCTTCATCGCCACCTTCCAGGCCATTCCCTACTCGGAAACCGTGTGCTTTCGCCCGGCGCTGCTGCCCAAGCCGCGCATGAGCGGCACCATCCCCGCCCGCGTCAGCCACCCGGTGATCAACCCGCCGTACGCCGACCTCGACTTCGAAGGCCGCTACAAAGTGCGCTTCCTGTTCGACCGCGACACCTGGCAAGCCGGCCGCGAAAGCGCCTGGCTGCGCCTGGCTCGGCCCTACGGCGGCGACACCCACGGCCTGCACTTCCCGTTGCAGGCCGGCACCGAAGTGGCGATCGCCTTCGAACACGGCGACCCCGACCGCCCCTACATCGCCCACGCCCTGCACGATGACCGCCACCCGGACCCGGTCACCGCCCGCAACGAACGCCGCAACGTCCTGCGCACCCCGACCAACAACAAACTGCGCCTGGACGACACCCGCGGGCAGGAGCACATCAAGCTCAGCACCGAACACAGCGGCAAGAGCCAGCTGAACCTGGGGCACCTGGTGGATGCCGAGCGGAACAAGCGTGGCGAAGGGTTCGAGTTGCGCACCGATGGCTGGGGAGCGATCCGGGGTGGCAAGGGGGTGTTTATCAGTGCGGATGAGCAGGCCAAGGCCAAGGGCGACGTGCTGGAAATGAGCGCGGCGACAGACCGGTTGCAGCAGGCCGTCGATCAGTTGGACAGCCTTTCCAGCGACGCGCAGGCGAGCCAGGCCGAACCCGCCGACGTGCAAGCGCAACTGGCGTTGCTCAGGCAAGACCTCGAACAGCTCAAGACCTCCGTCCTGCTGCTCAGCGCTCCCCAAGGCATCGCGCTGACCAGCGGCAAGCACCTGCAACTTGCCGCGCAACACAACCTGATGCTCAACGCCGGCGGCCAGGCCGACCTCAGCGTGGTCAAGCGCCTGTTCATCGGCGTGGGCCAGGGGATGAGCCTGTTCGTGCGCAAGCTGGGCCTCAAGCTGATCGTCAACCAGGGGCCGGTGATGGTGCAGGCGCAGAACGACCGATTGGAACTGATGGCCCGTCACGGGCTGGACATCAGCAGCACCGAGGACGAAATCCGCATCGTCGCGAAAAAGAAAATCACCCTCAATGCAGGCGGCAGCTACATCACGCTGGATGAGGGCCTCATCGAGTCGGGGACGCGGGGGGATTTTGTCGTGAAGTCGGCGAATTTCGAATATGTGCAAGGCGCTGCCAGCATGAAGGCCGCACACCCGGACTACCCCCGGAGCTTATCCAAACAGCCTCTGCGCCTGCAAATACCACAAGCGCCCAATGCGTCAGGCCGAGGTTCGGCAGGCATGCCTTACACACTTTCGGCCGATGGCGTGCCTCTTCAGCGAGGCGTGCTCAATGCAAGCGGGGAAGTGCAGATCAACCATCAGGTCGTCACCAGCGGCTACCAACTGACATTGGCCAACGGCATGACCTACCAACTACCGGTACCCACCGAGTACCGCAATGCCGAACAGGCGCACCTGGCCAACCGTGGTTTGCATAACCACCGCACACAGACCGACGCCGAATTGACCGCGCCTTCTACGCACACGGATCACCGTGCACTGTACGCCGTCCTGATGGATGGCCCTCACCCAGCCAAGGAAGAAACCCACCCATGAATTTGCCAGAGATCGTGGTGCCCATTTGTTTAAAGTACACCAACGAAGCCGTTTGCTCCCTGCCGTGGTATGTCCAGCTCACTGAATACCATCCGGTGATCGCCAGCTATCAAGCGCTGGTCAATGGCGAGGAAACCTTCACCGCCGTGCACCAGGCCATAGCCCAGGCCCAAAAGAGCATCGACATCATCTGCTGGGGCTTCCAGCCGTCGATGTATTTCATCCGCGACGGCATGGCGCCGAGCATTGGCGAACTGCTCATGGCCAAGGCCCGTGAAGGCGTCGAGGTACGGTTGCTGGGTTGGGAAATGCCGTTCAATACCGCCGGCTTCGCCGGTGAGGCCAATTTGCCCGGCAAAGGCTCGATCCGCCTCATGGACCGGGTGATGCAACGCACCACCGAAGAGCAGTACGCCTTCGATCGCCAATGGTTTGCGACGTGCGCGGTCGCCGACGACAAGGCCGCGCAACGCATCGCCAGCGGACTGCCGGTGTTTGTCAGTCGCGGCTTCAACCTCGATGAAAGGGGTGAGATCGCCCATTGGGTGAAATACGCGAGCCTCGACAGCGAAATCAGCACCAAGATGCGCCAAACGCTGAGGTGGACGGCCACCCACCACCAGAAAAGCGTGCTGGTCGACTATGAGTTACCGGACTGCGCGGTCGGTTTCATCATGGGCCACAACATGCTCGACGAGTACTGGGACACGGACAAACATTCGGCACTGAACCGAAGCCAGGACAGCAAACCCGCCCCCAACCGCGGCCCACGCGGCGATACGCCGCGCCAGGACATTTCCTGCCAGCTCAGCGGGCCGATCCTGGAACACCTGCACCACAACTTTGCCGCTGCCTGGCGCAAGGAAACCGGCGAAGACCTGCTCGCCTCGCGCCAATCCATGAAGGTGGGACCACAGTTGCGCACCCACGGCATGCCGCAGATCGCCCAGATCCTGCGCACCCAACCACAGGAGGGTAAGCGCGATATCGAGCAGCTCTACATGCAAGCCGTCAACAACGCGACGCAGTTCATCTACATCGAAAACCAATATTTCCGCTGGCCACCGCTGGCCGAGTTCATCAAGTCGGTCGCCGCCACCCAGACCCAGGGCGGGCGCGATCCCGGCCTGCACGGTGCGCTGCACCTGTTCGTGATCACCAACGCCACCGACGACGGCATCGGCGCCGGCACCGTGAACACCCAGCGCATGCTCGAAAGCCTCGGGCGCGCCAACACCATCCCAGGCGTTACCAAACTGCGGCGTATTCAAAAAATGGAAAGGGAGTTCCCGCCCATGCCCCGCGCCGACCCGAATGATCGTATCGGCCAACTGGAACAGGCTCTATGGCAGGCCCAGCTTGATTACAAGAAAAAAAAGATCGAGGACAGCAACATCCTGCCCGAGGAAATACCCGGCCTGAAGGTTCACATCTGCTCGCTGGTCGCCCCCGATTCACCGGCGGGCAAACCCTGGATGCCGGTGTACATCCACTCCAAGCTGATGATCATCAACGACGTATTCACCACCCATGGTTCGGCCAACATCAACACCCGCAGCATGCAGGTGGACAGCGAGCTGAACATTGCCCACGAGTGGATGAGCGTGACCCAGGCGTTGCGGCGGCGGTTGTGGGATCTGCATACGGGTGAGAGGGGGGCGCAGGATGATGCGGGGGAGGCGTTCATTGCATGGCAGAAAATTATCAACAAGAACAAAGACCGCCAGGCTGATAAACAAAATGGAGTGCCCGAGGCGTCACTTGTCGAGTTTTATTACGACAAAGCCGTGCTGAAGGACCTCGACTGATGCGTCGATTCCTCCTCCTGTCCTGCCTTTTACTGGCTGCTTGCGGCACCAGTGGCACGTTTAATTTTCCCAAGAAGGACCCTTCCGTGAAGCCTTTAACCGAGATCGAGGCCAAGCTGGCCTTCACCTGCAAACACGAAACGATCCCAGCCCCCTCCGCCGAGAGCGATGTGCTGTTTCAGTACGCGCGCTGGTTGCAAAAGAACAACCAGCTCAAGCAGGACAAAACCGCTGATTTAGAGATTGAACGGCTCTACCGCATCGCCTCAGAGAACGGCCATTTCAAAGCCAACATCAACCTGCAGAACGGCGCCATGCGCGGTCGTTTCGAGCTCAGGGGCGCCCAGCATTTGCGTATGAGCCAACAATTAATCGATGCAGGAGTGGCGACGGGTTACTACTTCGTCGGGATTTTCCTGCAGCAGGGCTCGGCGGGTCTGCATCAGGACCCCGAGATGTCGTTGCGTTACTTCCGTAAGGCAGCCGATCAGGGTAACGCCCAAGCTCAGTATCTTGTTGGCGATAAGCTGGCACCCAGCGACATTGCGCCGGACATTGCCCGGCAGATGCGCCGTTGCGCGGCCGAACAGGGTCATGGCAAGGCCGCCGTCGCTCTTGGTATCAATCTTCAAGGAAAGGGGCGATACCAAGAAGCGATTGAGGCATTCCAATTAGGAATGGCTGCTGGTGATGAAACCGCTGCATCTTTTTTAGAGTACGGCTTTCGTGCTCCTGAGCCGGATGATCAATTGCATTATCTCGACCAGCAACAAGACCTCGAACGCGTCGAGCGCTATAAGCAAATAGGCAAAGTGCTGGGCAACTACTCATACGCCAACCCCACCGTCCCCGAGATCAATGACATCCTCCCCCTGCCACCCGCCGAACTGCCCGAATGGGACGGCAAGCTCCAATGGCTCGAAGCCCGCCTGGCCAACGTCCCACCGCAAAAACCCAGCGAGGCGCTGATCCGCGAGCTGGCCGAGGCCAAAAGTCTCGAACCCGCCACCGGCAAACCCACGCCCGATTCACCCGCCTTCATCAGGGCCGAGCAACCCTCGACAACCTGCCAAAGCGGCCAGGCCTGCCCGCAAACCGGCTACTGGATCGCCGCCGGGTACGCCGTCATCCGCCGCTTCGAAGAGGGGCAGACCCTGCCGACGCTGAATGTGCGTCACCGTGAGTACCGTTTTCTGCTCCCTGACCGGGTGACAGTCGGTCCAGAAAAGGTTGGCTGGATATTTTACGGATGAGCTATCGACTGCTGTTTATGGGGATGACACGTGGACGGCATCAGCCTACTGGTCTGAATCGAACTTCAGTACGACAAAGCCGTGCTGAAGGTTCTGGACTGATGCGCCTGTTCCTCCTGCTGCCCTGCCTGTTGTTGGCCGCTTGCGGTACCGGTGGCACTTTTAATTTCCCGAAGAGGGACCTTTCCGTGAAACCTCTAACCGAGATCAAGGCCAAGCTGGCCTTTACCTGCCAACACGAAACGATCCCCGCGCCGTCCGCTAAAAGTGATGTCTTGTTTCAATACGCCCGTTGGTTGCAAAAGAACAACCAGCTCAAGCAGGACAAAACCGTTGATGCCGAGATTGAACGGCTGTATCGCATCGCCGCCGAGAATGGTCATTACAAGGCCAATATCAATTTGCAGAACGGTGCTATGCGCGGTCGTTTCGAGCTGAGTGGCGCCCAACACTTGCGTATGAGCCAACAGTTAATCGAAGCAGGCGTGGCGACCGGTTACTACTTCGTCGGGATTTTTCTGCAACAGGGCTCCGCGGGCCTGCATGAGGATGCTGACATGTCTTTACGTTACTTCCGTAAAGCAGCCGATGAGGGCAACGCCCAGGCTCAATATCTTGTTGGCGACAAGTTGGCACCCAGCGACATTGCGCCGGACGTCGCCCGGCAGATGCGCCGCTGTGCCGCCAAACAAGGCCAAGGAAGGGCAGCCTCCATGGAGTCGATCTACCTGCAAGATGAGGGCAAATATGATGAAGCGTTGGAAGTTTTGCAGTTAGGCGTTGCCGCAGGTGACGAAAGCGCGGCGGGCCGTCTATGGGAGGCATTTCGCACCCCTTCCAACACTAATGAGATGTACTACCTCGGCCAACAAGAAGACCTCGAACGCGCCGAACGCTACAAAACTATCTGGCGAATCCTGGCGAACTACTCCTACGCCAACCCCACCGTTCCCGAAATCAACGAAATCCTTCCCTTGCCACCCGCCGAACTGCCCGAGTGGGACGGCAAGCTGCAATGGCTCGAAGCCCGCCTGGCCAACGTCCCACCGCAAAAACCCAGCGAGGCGCTGATCCGCGAGCTGGCCGAGGCCAAGGGCCTCGACCCCGCCACCGGCAGAACCACGCCGGGCTCCCCCGCCTACATCAAGGCCGCTGACCTCGCCGAGCTGTTCATGAGTCGCAGATGCAAAACCGGAGGGCCGATCTGCTCCCTCAATACCGATTAGGCTCCATTTCCAAATCAACCTGAAACCGTTCGGCAATGTCCTTCTGGATCCGCCGAGCCAGGTCCAGCAGCTCCAGCCCGGTGGCATTGCCGTAATTGACCAGCACCAGCGCCTGCAACTTATGCACCCCGGCGTCGCCTTCGCGAAAACCTTTCCAGCCGGCCCGTTCGATCAACCAGCCGGCGGCGATTTTCATTTGGCCGCCAGGCTGTGGATAAGCCACCAGGTCCGGGTACTGATCCTTGAGATGCGCCACGTGAGCGGCCGGCACCAACGGGTTCTTGAAGAAGCTGCCGGCGTTGCCCAGCACGGACGGGTCTGGGAGTTTTTCGCTGCGGATACTGCAAATAGCGCGGCTGACATCACTGGGCGTTGCCTGGTCGATGCCTTGTTCGGTCAAGCGATGGCGCACCGGGCCGTACTCCAGGTGCAGATGCGCGATACGGCTGAGGGCGAAACGCACCCGCAGGATCAGCCAGCGATCCGCCTGCTGTTTGAACAGGCTGTCGCGGTAGGCGAAAGCACATTCGTCGAGGGTGAAATCCCGCAGCTCGCCGGTGTAGCGATCCAGCGCGGTGAGGCCGGCGAAGACATCTTTTATTTCCACGCCGTAGGCACCGATGTTCTGCATCGGCGCCGCACCCACCGTGCCGGGAATCAGGCTGAGGTTTTCCAGGCCCGCCCAACCCTGCGCCAGCGTGTGCTGGACAAAAGGATGCCACGGCTCGCCGGCCTCGGCCTCGATCACCACCCGCTCGCCTTCATCGCTGAGCAGCCGGATCCCCCGACTGGCCATGCGCAACACCAGTGCGTCGATGTCGCCGGTCAATAACAGGTTGCTGCCGCCACCGATCACCAGCAGCGGCACGTCATGGCCGGCGGCATAGGCCAAGGCTTCACGAACATCCGCATCGCTGTGGGCCTCGGCGAACAAACGGGCGCTGACATCCACCCCGAAGCTGTTGAACGGCTTGAGGCTGATGTCCGCCTGGACTTGCAAGGTCATAGCCGCCCCTTCAACTCGATCACCAGACGATCCGTGGCGCGCTCGATCAGGTCCAGCACTTGTTCGAAACCTTGCTCGCCGTCGTAGTACGGGTCGGGCACGTCATCGAGTTCGGCCTCGTAACGACGCAGGAAAAGGTCCAGCTCCGCCCGGGCATTGGCCGGTTGCAGGAGCTTGAGATTGCGCAGGTTGGTGCTGTCCATCGCCAGGATCAAGTCATAAGCGGCGAAATCGGCGCGGGATACCTGCCGGGCCCGCTGGGCGGACAAGTCATAGCCACGCCGCAGCGCCGCGGCCTGGCTGCGTTTGTCCGGCGCCTTGCCGACGTGCCAGTCGCCGGTGCCGGCGGAAGCGACTTCCACCTGCCCCTCCAGCCCGGCCTCGCGCAACTTGTGGCGCAAGATGCCTTCAGCAGTGGGCGAGCGGCAGATATTGCCGAGACAGACGAACAGAACCCGCATCAAGCCTCCAGCAGGCGACGAACGCGCTCGAGGTCTTCCGGGGTGTCGACGCCGGTAGGCGGAGCGATCAGGGCGTCGGCCACGTGGATTCGCACGCCATGCCACAACGCTCGCAGTTGCTCCAGGGCTTCTGTGTTTTCCAGCCAGCATGGCCCCCAGGCGACGAAGTCCTGGAGGAAGCCGGCGCGGTAGGCATAGATGCCGATATGACGGCGGAACGGCACGTCTGCGGGCAGCACGTCGCGATTCTGGGCAAAGGCTTCCCGTGCCCAAGGCAAGGTGGCGCGGCTAAAGGTCAGCGCAAGGCCATTGAGGTCGCTGACCACCTTGACCACGTTGGGATTGAACAGCGCCTGCACATCCTCGATCGGCTCGGCCAAGGTGGCCATGCGTGCCTCGGGGTGGGCCGCGAGGTTCGCGGCGACTTGATCGATGACACTTGGGGGAATCAACGGCTCGTCGCCCTGCACGTTGACCACGATTGCATCGGGCGCCAGGCCGAGTTTCGCAGCCACTTCCGCCAGGCGATCGGTGCCGGAGTTGTGGTCCTCGCGAGTCATCACCACCTCGGCGCCAAAGCCCTTGCAGGCCTCCTCGATGCGCGCGTCGTCCGTCGCGACCACCACGCGCTGGGCACTGCTTTTGCTGGCCTGCTCCCAGACGTGCTGGATCATCGGCTTGCCGGCGATCAACAGCAGCGGTTTGCCGGGCAAGCGCGTCGAGGCGAAGCGCGACGGAATAACAACAGTAAACGCCGTAGTCATTTATCCAGGCGCTCATCGGTGGTCAGCGTACGGGCTTCGCTCTCGAGCATCACCGGGATGCCGTCGCGAATCGGATAGGCCAGGCCGGCGCCCTTGCTGATCAGCTCCGTCTTGTCGGCGCTGAGCTTGAGCGGGCCTTTGCAGACCGGGCAAGCCAGGATATCGAGCAGTTTGGTGTCCATGAAAAAATCCCCTGGATAAAACGTTTAAGGCAAGAGTCGATCCGGCAACAGGCGCATCAGCTGCGTATCGAACCAGGCCGAGAAGGCCGGCGAAGGAGCTGCATCCACTGCCAGGTACCACCAGTCGGGCGCGGCGAAGGCACGGCATTTGACCGCGTCCTTTTCCGTCATGACCACCGGCAGGGACGGCGTGAAGCTCAAGGCCTGGGCACTGTATTCGGCGTGATCGGCAAACCCGTGCGGTATTGGCCGCCAGTGTAGCGTTTCAAGGGTCTTGAAGAAACGCTGTGGATTGCCGATGCCGGCCACGGCGTGCAAGGCCTGGCCGGGTGGAAAGTGATCGAGGGGGCACCGTTCGCCGCTGGCCAGGTTGACCAGGGCGGTGGGCCGCAACTCGAAGGCAAAGCCGTCCTGGCGATCAGCGGCGGCGCCGTTGAACAGCACGGCGTCGACCGATTGAAGACGCTCGACTGGCTCGCGCAACGGGCCGGCGGGCAGGCAACGCCTGTTGCCCAGGCCACGGGCATTGTCGATCAGCACCAGTTCAAGGTCCCGCGCCAAGCGATAATGCTGCATGCCGTCGTCGGACAGGATCAGGTCCAGCGGCTCGATTTCCAACAAGGTCTGGACGGCGCGGCTGCGATCGGGATCGATCATCAACGGCACCCCGGTGCGCTGGACGATCAGCAGCGGCTCGTCACCCGCGACGTCGGCGCCCTGGCTGGCCTCGACTCGCCAAGGCAACTGCGGAGGCTTGGCCCCATAACCCCGGCTGACCACGCCGACCCGAAGGCCGCTGCGCTGGCAATGTTCGATCATCCACAGGATCAACGGCGTCTTGCCAGTACCGCCAACGGTGATATTACCAACCACGACCAGCGGCACGGGCGGCTGGTAGATATCTCCCTCGCCTGCCAGAAATCGCTCGCGCTTGCCGACCACGACGCGTCGGTACAGCCATTCAAGTGGCCGCAGTAGCGCAAGGGCGCGATGCCCTTCATACCAGGCGGCAAGCAATCGATCGGATATGGCCATCAGGGTGCGGGAGCCGCCTCGACCGTGGTCATGCGCAAATGGCTGAAACCGAGCTTGCCGGCCGCGTCCATGGCGGTGATGACCGATTGATGAGGCGTCTTGCCGTCGGCGCTGATGGACAGCGGCAGGTTGGTGTCGCCCCCGGACTCTTTCTGCAGGGCCTCGATCAGGCTCGCCAGGTCACTTTTGGGCAGCAACTGGTTGTTCACCGAGAACGTCCCTTCGGCGCTGATGGTGACCTCAAGGTTTTTCAATTGCTGGTCTTCGGCCGGCGAGCCACTGACGGCCTGTGGCAGTTCGACCTTGAGCTGGGTTTCCCGGGTGAAAGTGGTGGTCACGACGAAAAACAGCAGCAGGATGAAGACCACGTCGATCAGCGACGCGAGATTGATCTCGATGTTTTCCCGTGGTTTGCGGCGGAATTTCACTTCTTGCCCCCGGCCAGGTCCACGTCACGATCACCTTGCACCACCTCGACCAGCTTGATGGCTTCCTGCTCCATGCCCACCACCAGTTCATCGACGCGGCGTTGCAGGAAGCGATGGAAAAACACCGAGGGGATACCCACCATCAAACCGGCTGCGGTGGTAATCAAGGCTTTGGAAATACCGCTGGCCAGCACCGATGCGTTGGTGGTCATGCCGATACCGGTAAACGCACTGAAAATATCGATCATGCCCAATACCGTGCCCAACAAACCCAGCAACGGAGCCATGGCAGCGATGGTGCCCAGGGCATTGAGGTAGCGCTCCAGTTCATGGATGACCCGGGCCGCCGCCTCTTCGATACATTCCTTCATGATCTCGCGACCATGCTTGGAGTTGGCCAGGCCTGCGGCAAGGATTTCACCCAGCGGCGAACTGGCGCGCAGCTCCTTGAGCTTGTCCTTGTTCAGTTGCTTGTCCTTGATCCAGACCCAGACCTGCCCGAGCAAATGCTCCGGAGTCACGCGACTGGCCCGCAAGGTCCACAGGCGTTCGGCAACGATACCCAGTGCCGCGATGGAACTCAGAATGATCGGCAACATCATCCAGCCGCCGGATTTGACCAATTCCCACACAGTGACAGCCCCCTCGAAAAAGTGCGCCACTTTATCATACAGACGCCCGGTGCAGACCCGCGCCGCCGACAACAGGGTCATGTCCGATGAGCTGGGTCAATGTTCTGTCGAGGCCCCGGCGGCCCGCCGTTCACGCCAGTAGCGCCGAACGCCTGCCTCGGTACGCGCCGGCACGAAGGCACCCAGTTGCAGACGAATGGCGCCCTGCTCGGCACTGTCGAGGATCGACAGGCCCAACCTGCGGTACCGCTCCATCACCCACGGGTGCGGATGGCCGAAAGCGTTGCTTCGTCCCCTGGAGATCAACACTGAATGAGGCTTGAGCCGCGCCAGCAGCGCCATCGAAGATGAGCTGCGGCTGCCATGGTGCGGTGCCGCCAGCCACTGGATTGGCCCCGCCAAGGGACCTTCGAGCAAAGCGCGCTCGGCGTGGGTATCGATGTCGCCGGTCAACAACAGTCGCTCGTCGCCAGCCACGACCAGCAGGACACAGGATTTCTGGTTGCTTTCAATGGCCGAAGCCCAGCGCCAGAGCTCGAACCTGACCCCGTCCCAGGTCCAACTTTCGCCGCTATTGCACGGACCCGCCTGCAAATCGCCGTGCAGCCCTTGCGGATCACCGCTGATGACCCGGGTCGTTGGTAATCCGTTGCGCACGGCCTGGGCGCCACCGGCGTGATCGGCGTCGGCGTGGCTGAGTAACATCAGGTCGATCTTTTGCACGCCAAGCTTATGCAAGGTCGGCACGACCACGCGCTCGCCGGCATCCGCCTCGCCAAAGCGCGGGCCTGCGTCGTACAGCAAGGTATGCCGATGGGTGCGCACCAGTATCGCCAGCCCCTGGCCGACGTCCAATTGCCAGATCTCGGCTTGGCCCGTGGGCACTTCTTCCCTTGGAGGAAAAACGATCAGCAACAACATCGGCCATCCGAGGAGGCGTAGCGGCACGCCCTTGGGCAGCAACAACAGCAGCGCGCCGGACGCCGCAATGCACCACGCCCACAGCGGTACGGCGAGAGGCACCCAGGCCGGCACCTGCCCGGCAGCCAGGGCCAGCCCCTTGAACAGCAGATCGAGCAGCCCACCGGCGATCCAGAGCAGGCTTTCACCGACGAAGGGTATCGGCAGCAACGCCGTGCCAAGCAGGGCCGAGGGCAGCACCAGCAGGCTGATCCAAGGCACCGCCAGCAAGTTGATCAACGGACCGCTGAGACTGACCGGCAGTCCCAGGATCAGCAACAGCGGACACAGCCCCAGGGCGATCAACCACTGGGCACGAGTCCAGGTCTGCCACCAACGCCAGGGACCGAGGCGACCGCCGAACGTGAACATCAATATCGCCACTGCGGCGAACGACAACCAGAACCCTGGCCGCAGGCTCGCCAGCGGATCCAGCACCAGCACGCCCACGAACGCCGCCAGCCAGGCCCACCACGGTTGCGCCTGGCGAAAGCGCAAGCGCCATAGCAGCACCAGGCCGATCATTGCGCAGGCCCTTCGCACCGGCACCTCGAAGCCGGCGAGCAAGCCGTAGCCCAGGGCTGCGGCAAAGGCCAGCGCACACGCCCAGGGCAACCACGGTAAACGCGCCGGCCAAACGCCATAACGCGCCGCGCCGGCCACCAGCAGGTAGACCAGTCCGGCGAGCAGGCCGATGTGTTGCCCGGAAATCACCAATAAATGGACAGTGCCGGTGTCTTGCAGCACCTGCCAATCTTCGCGGCTCAGCCCGGCGCCGTCGCCTAGGACCAGCGCCAACAGCGCACCGGAACGACCCTGGGCGTCGACGTTCGCCAACGCCTGGCGCACCCCATCACGCCAGGCACCCTGGGCCGGCTGCAGCAGCGATCCATCCTTTACGGTGCCGGTCGCGCCGATGCCCCTGCTCAACAGCCAGGCCTCATAGTCGAAGCCATGGGGATTGAGCAGCCCCGCGGGGCGCTTGAGCTTCACCGCCAGGCGCCATGTTTCGCCACTGTTGACCAGCGGCCCGCCATACCAGGCCAGGCGCATCGACGTCGGCAAGCGCGTACGCCGGGAATGCGCATCCGCAAGCTCGAAACGCACCACGCCATCGCTGTGTTGCGGCAACCCGACGACACGGCCCTCGACCCAGCGGGTTTCCCCTTCCAGCGCGACGGACAACCGATCGTCCAACGCAAGCTGTGCCGAAAAACAGGCCCAGGCCAGCCCAATGAAAAAAAAGCCTGCCGGGTACGCACGCGTCGGTAACGCCAGCAAGGCCGCTAAAGACATGGCTGCAATCAGCCAGAACGGTGGCAACACCGGTAGGAAAATCGGAGCCAGCAGCCCCAGTGCAAGCGCGATCATTGCCGTGCGCATAAGCCCATCCTTGAGAGTTCCCTCTCAGGCTTAGACGTTCCAGGGCACCCTGCGCGTTATCAATTGTCACAAAGTCTGAATCTGTCAGCCGTAGAATCCGGACATACTTGCGGCCTGACTGCTGTGATCCGACCGAGAAGTCCTTATGCCCCGGCGCCTATTCAAACGCTACATGCCTGACCCAGCGAGCATTCGGGAACACAAATCCTTACGCTTTCTCGGCACCCTGCTGCACGACCCCAACCTTTGGCATCTCAATCGCCATTCCGTGGCTCGGGCGATGGCCGTCGGTCTGTTTGCCGCTTTCTTGCCGATTCCCCTGCAAATGCTGCTGGCGGCGGCGCTGGCCGTCACAGTCCGCGGCAACATCCCGATTGCCGTGAGCCTGGTCTGGCTGACCAATCCCATCACCATGCCGGCGGTGTTCTTCTGTACTTATCAAACCGGTGCCTGGCTGATGGACGTGCCGGCCCGGACGCTGCCGGACGAGCTGACCTGGGAATGGATCACCAATCAGTTGTCGACGTTGTGGCAGCCGTTTTTGCTGGGTTCGGTGGTGACTGGGCTGGTGCTGGGAGTGCTGGCTTACTTTGTGACCATGGCGTATTGGCGATGGTGGGTGGCGAGGCAGTGGCGGCGACGCAAGCGGAGTCGAATGTGAGTGCTAATGAAAAAACCGTTTCTTCGATTATCGAAGAAACGGTTTTTCATATACCCGCAGGATAACGACAACCCAGGACGACCTCAGGTCCGCATACCCCGCCCACTCACCAACAATCGCGCGCATCCCACATAAAGCGCCACCGTCGCCACCACCATGAAGGTAATCGCGATACTGATGCGAATGTCCGAAACCCCAAGGATCCCATAGCGAAACGCGTTGACCATATGCAACACCGGGTTGGCCAGCGACACGGTCTGCCAGAACGGAGGCAGCAAGGAAATCGAATAGAAAACCCCGCCCAGATAGGTCAGCGGCGTCAGCACGAACGTGGGGATGATGGAGATATCATCGAAGTTGCGCGCAAACACGGCATTGATGAAACCCAGCAGTGAAAAAATCGTGGCCGTCAGCACCACCACCAGGATCGTTACCCCCAAGTGATGCACCTGGAGATCAGTGAAGAACAACGACAGCAGCGTCACGATCAACCCCACCGCGAGCCCTCGCAACACCCCTCCCAAGGTGAAGCCGATCAGGATGGTATGGGGCGAAACCGGCGAAACCATCAGTTCTTCTATCGAGCGCTGGAACTTGCTGCCGAAGAAACTCGACACGACGTTGCCATAGGAGTTGGTGATCACCGACATCATGATCAGGCCCGGCACGATGTAGTCCATGTACGTAAAGCCGCCCATGTCGCCGATCTGCCGGCCGATCAGGTTACCGAAGATCACGAAGTACAGAACCATGGTAATGGCCGGGGGCAGCAAGGTCTGCGGCCAGATCCGCATGAAGCGTCGGACTTCGCGGTAGACAATGGTATTGAGAGCGATGAGGTTGGGGCGCAATTCGGAACTCATACGGCCACCTTCGCCAGGTTTTTCTCCACCAGGGACACGAACAACTCCTCAAGGCGATTGGTCTTGTTGCGCAGGCTCAGCACTTCGATGTTCTGAAGGGCCAGTTGGGTGAACAGGCCGGTGATGCCGACGGATTTGTCGACCTGGACTTCCAGGGTGTGGCCGTCCAGCAGCCGGGCCGGATAGCCTACAAGCTGTGGGGTGACGCTCAGGTCATGCTTGAGATCCAGCAGGAAGGTTTCCACATGCAACTGGCTCAGCAGCTGCCGCATGCTGGTGTTCTCGACGATGGTGCCGTGGTCGATGATGCCGATGTTGCGGCACAGCTGCTCGGCCTCTTCCAGGTAATGGGTGGTGAGGATAATGGTGATGCCTTTCTGGTTCAGCTCGGTCAGAAAGGTCCACATCGAACGGCGCAGCTCGATGTCCACGCCCGCCGTCGGTTCGTCGAGAATCAACAGTCGCGGTTCGTGTACCAGTGCGCGAGCGATCATCAAGCGACGCTTCATGCCACCGGACAATGAACGGGACGGCACGTCGCGCTTGTCCCACAGGCCCAATTGGGTCAGGTACTGTTCGGCGCGCTCATTGGCAATCTTCGGCGGGATGCCGTAGTAGCCGGCCTGGGTCACGACGATGTCGAACGTTTTTTCGAACTGGTTGAAATTGAACTCCTGGGGCACCACGCCGATGCAGCGCTTGAGCGCGGCGGGCTCGCGGTCCAGGTCGTGGCCGAAGACATTGACCGTGCCGCTGGTCTTGTTCACCAGTGTGGAAAGAATGCCGATGGTGGTGGATTTGCCGGCGCCGTTAGGGCCAAGCAGGGCGAAGAAATCACCTTCGGCAACATCCAGATCGATACCACTCAGGGCCTGGAAACCGTTGCCGTAGGTTTTGGTTAACTGCCGTATGGACAGAGCGGAACTCATATTGGATTACGCACCAAGAAGGGGGAAAGAACACTAGATAAGGGCGCACGGCGAGCAATACAACCATGGCGCACGAAAGCAATGGTGCGTGGCGTCGCCGTGCAAGTACAGTGAAGCGTGTCGATAGTAACTATCAAGTCAACGCGGTCATGACGGCTTTGCGATAGGCCGGGCGCTGCTGGAGCCGTGCATACCAGGCTTGCACATTGGGCAACGCGGCGCGCTCGATGGGCATCTCGAACCAGGCATAAATGAAACTGCCCAGGGGAATATCGCCCATGCCAATTTCATCACCGCTAAGGTAAGGCTGTTCGCCCAGGGTCTGTTCCACCATGGCCAATAAATCATCGCATTCCTGGATCGCGGCCTTGATAGCACCCCAATCCTGCTGCTCGGCCGGGGTGCGCAAGACGCCCCAGAACACCGTGCGAAAAGGTGTGGCGAAACTCGATGTCGTCCAATCCATCCACTTATCTGCCTCGGCCCGGGCCTGTACATCAGTGGGATACCAGGCCGAACCCGGGGCATGGCGCGCCACCAGGTATCGAACGATGGTGTTCGACTCCCAGAGTACGAAGCCATCGTCTTCTATCATCGGAACCCGGCCGTTGGGATTCTTCGCGCGGTATTCGGGCGTATCCACCACACCGAACGCGCCCCCCGCATCAATGGCCTCGTAGGCCAATCCCAACTCTTCGGCACACCACAACGCCTTGCGCACGTTCGATGAATTCTTCCGGCCCCAGATCTTCAGCATCACCGCTTTCCTCGTTGGATAAATGCCGCAGCAGCATACGCCGGATCAGCAATGGCTCAAATCATCGCGCGAATGCGCGCCGGCAATCACCCTGAGCCGACAAGGCATTTGCGCCAAACAATGGCGTTTTCTCACTTTGGTGACGAACGATTTCCCACGGCTGTTGCCAACCAGACTGGCGCGATACGTCGGGGGTTTCCCACGAAATCAATCACGTCGCGCCTACTGCCGGTTTTGCAGGGGCCGTCTAAGCTCTGAAGGTCGGTTTTGCCTTGGTTCACGGAGGATCACTTATGCTGTTGTTGTGGATACTGGTTCTGGTCGTCGGGGTAGCCTGGCTGGCGCATCGTCGCACCGCCCCGCTGCCGGCGCTGGGCATCGTCGCGATCTATCTGGTGGTGATGGGCATCGCCAGCCATGCGCCCGGATGGCTGATGCTCGTTCTCTGGCTGCTGCTCGCCGCCGTCGCCACTCCGCTGCTGCTGCCAGACCTGCGCCGCAGGCATTTCAGCGCGCCGATGTTCGACTGGTTCCAGAAAACCTTGCCGCCCATGTCCCAGACCGAGCGAGATGCCATCGACGCGGGCACGGTGTGGTGGGATGGCGAACTGTTCAGCGGTCGGCCGGACTGGGACACGCTGCTGGCTTACCCCAAGGTTCGACTGACCGAAGAAGAGCAGGCGTTCCTCGACGGCCCGACCGAAGCCCTCTGTGCGATGGTCAGCGACTGGCAGATCGGCCAGGCCATGGACCTGCCGCCCGAAGCCTGGGAACACATCAAGGCGCATGGTTTCTTCGCCCTTATCATTCCCAAGGAATACGGCGGCAAAGGTTTCTCCGCCTATGCCCATTCCCAGGTAGCCATGAAGCTCGCGACCCGCAGCGGCGACCTGGCTTCCACCGTCATGGTCCCCAACTCCCTGGGCCCGGCGGAACTGCTGCTGCATTACGGCACCGACGAACAACGCAACCATTACCTGCCGCGACTGGCCCGGGGCGACGACATCCCCTGTTTCGCGCTGACCGGTCCATTGGCCGGTTCCGACGCCGGGGCGATGCCCGACACCGGGATCATCTGCAAAGGCGAATGGCAAGGCGAGGAAACCCTCGGCCTGCGCTTGAACTGGGAAAAGCGCTACATCACCCTCGGCCCGGTCGCCACCCTCCTCGGCCTGGCCTTCAAGGCTTATGACCCGGACCACTTGCTGGGCGACGAAGAGGACCTGGGGATCAGTCTCGCGCTGATCCCCACGGATACGCCCGGTGTACATATCGGCCGTCGCCACCTGCCCCTCGGCGCTGCCTTCATGAACGGACCGAACTGGGGCAAGGATGTCTTCATCCCTCTGGACTTCCTCATCGGCGGCCAGGCCATGCTCGGCAAGGGCTGGATGATGCTGATGAGCTGCCTGTCGGTCGGACGCTCGATTTCCCTGCCCGCGGTCGGTACCGGCGCGGCGAAGTTCACCAGCCTGGTCACCGGCCAGTACACCCAGGTGCGTGAACAATTCAACGTGCCGTTGTCAGCCTTCGAAGGCATCCAGGAAGCCATGGCGCGCATCGGCGGTAACGCCTGGCTGATGGACGCCGCGCGCATGCTGACGGCCAACGCGGTGGACCTCGGCGAAAAACCTTCGGTGCTGTCGGCGATCCTCAAGTACCACCTGACCGAACGTGGCCGCGAATGCATCAGCCACGCCATGGATGTGCACGGCGGCAAAGGCATCATCATGGGCCCGAACAATTACCTGGGGCGCAGTTGGCAAGGCGCGCCGATCTTCATCACCGTCGAAGGCGCGAATATCCTGTCGCGCAATTTGATGATCTTCGGCCAGGGCGCCATCCGCTGCCATCCCTTCGTGCTCAAGGAAATGGCCCTCGCCACCCGCGAGGACAGAGACCAGGCACTGATCGAATTTGACGGATTGCTGCTCAAGCACATCGGGTTTGCCATCAGCAACGCCGCGAGCACGCTGGTCTTGAACCTGGGCCTCGGGCATTTCGACAACGTGCCGGGCAACGCCCTGAGCCAAGGCTACTTCCGCGCCCTCAACCGGCAAGCGGCGGCATTTGCCCTGCTGGCGGATTTGAGCATGATGTTGCTGGGCGGTGAGCTCAAGCGCCGCGAACGTTTGTCTGCGCGCCTGGGTGATGTGTTGAGCAACCTTTACCTGGCCTCGGCTGCACTCAAGCGCTACCACGACCTCGATTCGCCGGACTACATGGCGCCACTGTTCCAGTGGGCCATGGAAGAAAGCCTGGGCCAGTCGGAGCGGGCCTTGGACGAACTGCTGAACAATTTTCCGAACCGCGTGCTGGGCTGCCTGTTGCGTGTGGTGGTGTTCCCTTTCGGCCGCCGTCACAAAGGGCCGAGCGACAAATTGGACGCCGAAGTCGCCGCCGTTATTGGTCGGGCCAAGGGCGATCCGACCCTGGAAGAACTGCTTCAAGGTTGCTATCGCCCGCAGTCGCAGGACGATCCGGTAGGCGCACTGCAACATGCCGCCGACCTGCTGGCCGCTGCCCATCCGCTTCACAAGAAATTGCACGTGGCGATGAAACAGGGTCAACTCGACCCGGCACCCGGAGAGCACCTTATCGACGCAGCGTTGGAAGCGGGCGTGCTACAAGCCGGTGAGGCCCAGACCCTGCGCGCAGCCGAAGCGGCAAGGCGTAAAGTCATCGATGTCGATGATTTTGATAAGGAACAGCTGACACTCGCCGAGGACAAAGTCAGGTGATCCGGACGGACTAGCATGTAAAAGAGGGCGCAGGCACTTTATACTCCTGCGCCCGTTTTGCTCTTGAGGACTTATCTCGTGTCCAACGTCGTTGCCGATCACCTCGTCTTGCTTGACCACTTGCGCAGCATCCTGGTCGCCGTGGGTGAGGCCGAACAGGTTCCCGAAGAAAGCCATGCGCTGTTCCTGGAGCGCTTTGATGATTTGCGCGCGCAGTTGCCGGTCGATCCGATCGAAAGCCAGTACCTGGGCCAGGACCTCCTGTGCCAGGTGATCGTCCGTTATCCACAGATCGCCCACCTGGTCCCGCGTGACCTGCTGTGGTACTTCGGCGGCGATTGCCTGCACTACATGCCCGACGAAGAAATCAACCTGTACCAGGCCTTGGAAGAACGTCGTTTCGAAGCTGAGCAAAACGACGAACCTTTCGATTGGAACCAGGAAAAACAGCTGCTGGCGATGTCGGATCAGGACAGCAAGCACTGACCCGCAAATAGCAATACATAGGCCCGCACGGTTTTAAACCCTGCGGGCTTTTTCTTGGTTACGAAACGGCTAAATCCACCCGATCTACCTCAGCGTCAATTTCACCGTCCTTATAAATCCCCCTTGAAGACGTTTTATTGACGCGATTTTCTCCGGCGTTCTCCTTCCGTCAGATTTCAGACGGAAATGCCATTTTTGACGTGGCGCTTTGCCATGGGTGAACTACTGTCACAACAGCAGAACTCGGGGTGACCTTTCGTCGCTCCTGACCGCACCTGATCAGAGCAACAAGTCAGAGACAAAGGGGCAGCCCGGGCCCCTTAAGTGATCCGCGGCAATTGATTGCCTAGGGATGGCCTCTCTATCGAGGATCACTTCATGACTCATTGCACCCCGCCCACCGTAAGACGCTTCATTCATTGCCTGTTCTGGATGGGCCTTGGCCTGGACGCCGCGCATGCTGCGGTGGACAGTTGTTCGCAGCTTGAAAATTTGCCCGCCACTTTCGAGGTCGGGCAAGGTCTGCAGAGCGAACTGCGTATTCTGGCCCCTGTCACGAAGCTTGCGGTGGGCGACCCCAAAGTCGCCGACGTGCAGCCCAGCGGCAACGATGCCTTCATCCTTACCGGCCTCATGCCCGGCGCCACGAGCCTGATGGTCTGGACCGCCTGCTCGAAGATCCCGCGCCAGAGCATGATCTTCGTCACCGGCCGAGCCACCGCTGCGTTGACCAGCGCCGCGAGCGTGCCGTCCGAGGACCCCATGCTGCTCGCCCAGGTGCAGACCGACATCCGTTTCGTCGAAGTCAGCCGCACCAAGCTCAAGGAAGCCTCGACCTCGATTTTCGGCACCCGTGGCAACTTCCTGTTCGGCTCGCCAAGGACCTTGCCCACCATCGGCGGTATCGTCCGGCCCTCGCTGCCTGCCAATAACGACATGTTCAATTTGTCGTTTGCCACTGGCAAGACGTTGTTGATGATCAACGCCTTGGAGGGCAGCGGTTTCGCCTACACCCTGGCACGGCCCAGCCTGGTGGCGCTGAGCGGGCAAAGCGCGAGCTTCCTGGCCGGTGGCGAGGTGCCGATTCCGGTACCCAGCGCGGGGAGCGATAACGTCTCCATTGAGTACAAGGAATTCGGCATCCGCCTGACCTTGACCCCCACCGTCATCGGTAAAAACCGTATTGCGCTGAAAGTGGCGCCTGAAGTCAGCGAGCTGGACTTCACCAACGCGGTCAACATTGCCGGGACCCTGGTGCCGGCGCTGACCGTGCGCCGCACCGACACCAGCATCGCCCTGGCCGATGGCGAGAGCTTTGTCATCAGCGGTTTGATCAGCACCCGCAACAGCTCGCAGGTGAACAAATTCCCTGGGTTGGGCGATGTGCCGATTCTCGGCGCGTTCTTTCGTGACAACGCCATCAACCGTGAAGAGCGGGAGCTGCTGATGATCGTCACGCCGCACCTGGTCCAACCATTGGCCGCCGATGCGCAACTGCCGACGCTGCCCGGTGAACAGCTGCGCAACTACGACCCGAACTTCTATCGCATGTATTTCCTGGAAAACGGCGAGTTCGACAACCGCAGCGGGTTGTCCCAATGAGCGCTTACTTGAAGTGCGCAAACCAACCGGCTCCCAGGGGGCATGCCATGAAAGCAATGATCGCGGTAGCGGCGTCCTTGATGCTCGCCGGTTGTGCCAGCAACGGTACCGTGGCCTCAAGCCCGGCCCAATGCGCCAAGCCCGGTTCGGACCAGGAACTGGCCCTCAACCTGGCCGATGACATGGCCAACGAGGGGCGTCTGTATGCCAGCCTCGCAAATCTTGAAGGGCTGCCCGAAGACTTGGTCCAGGTCCGCCTGCGCAAGGCTCGCGTCCTGCGGCTGATGGGACGCAGCGACGCGGAGCCGTTGTACAAAAGCTTGCTCGGGACTTGCCTGGCCGCCGATGCCGAACATGGCCTGGGCCAGTTGGCCGCCGCCAGGCATGACAACGCCAGCGCAACGGAACACCTCGAACGCGCGGCGAAAATGGCCCCTACCGAAGGAAAGATTCGCAATGACCTGGGGGTCGTCTACCTCAACCAACGCCGGATCCCACAAGCCCGCTTCGAGTTCATGACCGCCATGGAGCTTCGCCAGTCGGACACGCTGGCGGCGTTCAACATGGTGACCCTGCTGATTTACCAGGACAATTGGAAGCAGGCCGCCGAGCTCGCCAACATGGCCAGGTTGAGCCCCCAGCAGATCGCTGATGCCCAAGCCCGCGCGGAAAAAATCAGGGGTTCGGCCGATAACGCAGTGACCTCACCATCGAACCGCTCTACCGAGGTCGTCGATGCCTCAACCGGCGCGGTCAAGTAGCGCGTTACGAGGAGTCCAGGAAATGAAAACCAGACAACTGATGATCGTATGCATGGCTTGCTTGTCCACCAGCGCCTGGGCCATCGAGCCAGGCCCGTCTTCACCGGCGCAACAAGGCACCGAAAGCTGGATGCAGTTGCAGATTCGTGGCGTCGTTGCTTCTACCCACCTGCAAACCGTATCGGCTGCCGAGCGCGATCTGGCCATGCAGCGTTGGCTCAACAGCTTCACCTACCCGATCCCGATGTTCTTTGACCAGGACATGGGGGGAGATGTCAGCAAGAGTGAATGAAGCGTTCAAGACTAAAAGATCGCAGCCTCCGGCAACCCTACGCTCGATGTAGGAATCGCCGGAGGCTGCGATCTTTTGGTTTGTGGGTATTGACTGAACAAGCCGGGGACGCTGCGCGTCCAGCGGGACCAAGGTCCCTCGCCACGGGTGCAGTGCCAGACTGACCTGGCCCGCCGGGCCACACAGCGCCAGTGGGTTGCTCGCGATTGCTGACTCATGCCCAACACTTGTACTGCCTGTCACACCGCTTTCGCGAGCAGGCACGCTCCGACACTGGATCTCTGGCGGAACATGAAGTAACGGAACAACACAAAAACGTGCAGGAACGAGCTTGCTCGCGATAGCGGATTCACATCCAACACCTTCGTTGGCTGTTGCACCGCTATCGCGAGCAAGCTCGCTCCCACAATGGCCTCGCTAACTGGCCCTACTACATATTCCCGAAAGCCCTGAACACGCCGATCATGGCGGGGCCGATGGCGACCAGGAAGAAGCTTGGCCACAGGCAGAAGATCAGCGGGAAGATCAGCTTGGTGCCGATCTTGGCGCCCATTTCTTCGGCTGCCTGGGTACGCCGGTCGCGAAACTCGTCGGCGTAGATGCGCAGGGTATCGGCCACGCTGGTGCCAAAGCGGATGCTTTGCGCCAACAGGCTGACCAGGCCCTGGATATCGTCCAGGCCGGTACGCACGGCCAGTTGCCTGAGGGCTTCGGTGCTGGTGATGCCCGCGCGGATCTGCGCGTTGACCAAGGCCAGTTCCTCGGCCAGTTCGACTTGGCTGACCGACATTTCTTCAGCGACCCGCTCGATCGTCGTGGGCAGGGCCAGTCCCGACTCGACGCAAACCACCATCAGGTCCAACGCATCCGGAAACGCGCCGCGCAACCGGGTTTGCCGTGCCTGTTTGCGCTTGCCGACATACAGCGCCGGCAGCAGCCAGCCAATACCGGCCATGAGCGCGATGCCCAACAGGCCGATGGCCAATGACACCTTGACCAGCGGCAGCAGCAATAACGCAACCCCCACCAGCATCAGCGGCAACATCAGGCGCACGGCCCAATACATCTGCACGGCCGAGGCAGACCGATAGCCGGCATGCGTCAACAGCATCTGGGTAGCTGAAGCCTGGGCTGCCTCGGCCGGGGCAAAACGCTGGCCGACGCGCTCCAGCAATAGCTGCAGGTTGCCCGGTGCCTCTTTTCCCGCCGCGCCGTCGGCGTAACCGCGTTTGATCAGCGCCAGGCGGCGCTGCACCGGGTCTTGCAGACCCAGCATCAGCAACAGGACGGCACCCGCCGCCAACACCGCACTCACGCCGATCACCGTGACGAACAACAAGCGCGCCAGTTCTTCGCTACCGGTAAATCGACTGAACAACCCAAGCATATAGTCCATGACTGTTACCTCTGGGCGCGACAGCGCTCAAACCTGGATCCGGATGATTTTTTTAATCCAGTAGATCCCGATCAACATGGCGACGAACGCACCGATGATCAGCTTGTGGCCTATCGGATCATTGAGCAGCACCGGCAGGTAGCTAGGGCTGGTGACTACAATGGCGACTGCCAGCACGAAAGGAATCGCCACCAGCACCCAGGCTGACATCCGCCCTTCGGCCGACAGCGTCCTGATCTTGCGCTGGAAACGGAAACGCCCGCGGATCAAGCGACTCAGGCGCTCCAGCACTTCGGTGAGGTTGCCGCCGGTCTCGCGGTGGATAAGGATCGAGGTGACCAGCATCATCACGGTCATGCTCGGCATGCGCTCCAGCAAGCCGAGCATGGCCCTGCGCACGTCGTTGCCGTAGTTGATGTCGGAGAACGTCATGCCGAACTCCTGGGCCACCGGGCCCTTATGCTCCTCGGCGACCAGGCGCAGGGTTTCATTGAACGGATGTCCGGCGCGCAAGGCCCGGCACATGGCGTCCAGCGCGTCGGGCAAGCCTTCCTCGAACGCGGCGAAACGCTTGTTGCGGTCACGCATGATTTTGAACAGCGGCAGCCAGGTCACGGCAAACGCCACCAGCAGCGCCACCCACCAGATCGGCCAGACCATCAGCACCAAGGCACCCGCCGCCGCACCCATGGCCAGGCCGAGCAACATCACTCGATAGGCGCGGTATTCATGGCCGGCCTGCTCGATCAACTGTGTCAGGTGCGCCATGAACGGCAGCTGTTCCAGCCGGGCTTCCAGGGGAGACAGGCGCGTCAGGTATTTCTGCCGCAGGACCGTCTGCATGTTGGGCAAGTGGTTGGCTTTCTCCAGGACGTGCAAGCGACCGCGAATGCGCTTGCGCATTTTCCCGGCCTCGCCAAACACCGGCACCACCACGCCTTGGGACAGCAGGAACACGGCGATGAAGACCATGCCAAGGAACATCAGGATGAATTCGCCCGGGATCCCTTTCATGGCTGCCGGCCCTCCATCCACTCGGGTCGGAACAGGCTCAGAGGCAGCTCGATGCCGCGTTTGGCCAGTACCTCGCGAAAGGCCGGGATCATGCCGCTGGGCTTGTATTCACCGAGGACCTCCCCGTGCTCGCCGATGCCATGGCGCGCAAAAGAGAAAATCTCGGTCATGGTGATGACCTCACCTTCCATACCGTTGATCTCTTGCATGCTGGTGACGCGACGCTTGCCGTCTTCTTGACGCTCCAGCTGGATCACCACATCGATGGCCGAGGCAATTTGTTGACGCATGGCCTTGATGGGAAATGTCGCCCCGGTCATCGACACCATATTTTCGACGCGACCCAACGCATCCCGGGCGGTGTTGGCGTGAATCGTCGTGAGGGAACCGTCGTGGCCAGTGTTCATGGCCGTGAGCATGTCCATCGCTTCGGCGCCACGCACTTCGCCGATGACGATGCGATCCGGGCGCATCCGCAGGCTGTTGCGCACCAGTTCACGCTGGCTCACCTCGCCGCGTCCCTCGATGTTCGAAGGCCGGGTTTCCAGGCGCACCACGTGAGGCTGTTGCAATTGCAGTTCGGCGGAGTCCTCGATGGTGACGATGCGTTCGTTGTGCGGGATGAAGCTCGACAACACATTGAGCATGGTGGTCTTGCCGCTGCCGGTGCCGCCGGAAATCAACACGTTCAGGCGCCCGCGAACGATGGCCTTGAGCAGCAAGGCAATGGCCGGCGTCATGGTGCCTACCTGGATCAGGCTATCGGTGTTGAGCAAGTCCACGGCAAAGCGCCGGATCGACATGCTTGGGCCATCGATCGCCAGCGGCGGAATGATCGCGTTGACCCGCGAACCGTCCTTGAGCCGGGCGTCCACCAATGGGGAGGATTCATCAATGCGGCGCCCGAGGCTGGAAACGATGCGGTCGATGATGTTCAGCAGGTGCTGGTCATCGCGAAAGCGCACGTCGGTGCGCTGCAACTTGCCGAAGCGCTCGACATAGACCGAGGCAAAACCGTTGACCAGGATGTCGGACACGCTGTGGTCGGCCAGCAGCGGTTCCAGCGGCCCCAACCCCAGCACTTCGTCGGTGATCTGCTTGATGATCAACTGCCGACTGACCGTACTCACGGGGGCCGAGTGTTCTTCAAGCAGGCGCTGGCAGATGTCGCGGATCTGCCGCGTGGCCTCGGCCTGTTCGAGGGCATCGAGCAAGGACAGGTCCATGACCTTGAGCAACTGCTGGTAGATCTTTTCCCGCCACTCGGCTTCCACCGGGGTGACCTGGCTGCGGGTTTCGTAGGGCACATCGGGAATCGCGTGCTCCCAGGCCATCAAGCCTTCGGTCGGGTCTGGCGGATTGTCACCGTGCGGGGCGACCATCGAGACAGCGGGTTTGCCGGGCTGTTTGCGCAGGCGGTTGCGAAAATCACTGATCATGGGTCATCCCCCGAAGAAACGGTTGAAGGCGCGTTTGAGCAGGCCTTTGTCTGTGGCCATCTGGTGACCGACCAGGTCTTCGGTCAGATCGCGCAAGGCAACGGTAATGGCCGCCTTCGGCGCATGCAGCCCCAACGGCACGCCAGTGTTCTGACTCTGGCTGACCAGGTTGAAGTCATTGGGTAATTTCGAAAGGTTCGGGCAACGCAGCGCCTCGCCGATGTCCTTGAGGCTGACGGCGGCGTTCTTGTCGTAGCGGTTGACCACGATCTGCAACTGGTCGCCACGCACACCCAGGTCTTCGCGAAGAACCCGCACCAGTGCACTGGCGTCACGCAGATGGCTGACGCTTTGCTGCAGCACGACGTAGACCCGGTCCACCTGCTCCAACACGGAGCCGGTGAGATGATCGATCTGCCGCGGCAGGTCCACCACCACCCAGTCATAGCTGGAGCGGGCCAATTGCAACAGGGTATCGAGCTGTTCCGGCTGGGCGTCCTGGGGCAGGCACAGCTCGCCGGCCCTGCCGCCCAGCACGTGCAAGGTCGGGCTGAAGTGGCTGCAGAAACCCCGCAGCGCAACGCCGTCCATGTCCTCGACCTGTTGCAGCACATCCAGGTGGCTGTGGGACTGCGCCACGTCCAGGTAATGGGTCACGCTGCCAAATTGCAGGTCCATGTCCAACAACAGCGTATTGCCGGCCCGGGCGCTGAGTTGTTGGGCGAGGTTGCACGCCACCAGGGTTCCACCGGAGCCGCCCTTGGCGCCGATCACCGCGATCAGCTTGCCTTCGTTACCGCTGCCCAGGCGGACCTCCGCCACCAGGCGGTTCAACGCAGCCACCAGTTCCGTATCGGCGAACGGCTCCGGCAACACATCGCGGGCGCCGGCCTGCATCGCCAGGCGCATGCCCTCCTGTTCACCCAACAGGCCGCACACCAGCATCGCCGGGCGCTCATGGGCCGGACGCTGCAACAGGGCCGACAATTCTTCACGCCACAAATGGCTGACCCGCAACAACAGCAGGTCAGGCATGCGGTCCAGGCCATAGAGCGGATCGACATGACCGTTGCTGACCAGGCGCGTGCTCACTTCCAAGCACGGCATGCGTTGACAGACGCATTGCAGGTCGCGCAGCGAAGCGGCGTCGCGGCTGCTGATCAGTATCCGCAACCCGGCCTTGCCGGTGGCGCTCGTCAGCGGGTTTTCCCGAGTGTTCAGCATGGTGTGATCTCCCCTGAATCGATATGGCGCCCCAGGCTTTCCCGCGGCAAGGTTGCCCTGAAGGCAGGCAAGGTGATGGGCACGCCCAGCCCGGGGATGAACAGGTTGAAAACGAAATCCTGGACGCTCAACCGCACGTAGCGGATCGCCCGAAACCCGCCGGCACCGGACGTATCGGCGGGGTTCGCGACCACGGCCCCGTTGACGTCCAGATAGGTCAGCGCCAGGTTCGCGGTGGTGAGGCTGCCGATCAGTTGACTGGCGCCGGAATCCGTCGCGGCGTTGAAGATGGCCCGGCGCAGGATCACCGGGTCGCTGATGTTGCACACCGCCGCCAGGCGCGCGCCGCGTCGCGCCGCTTCATCCAGCGCGTTGACGGTGAAGTACAGCCGCCCCATCTCCAGCACACCGAACAACAGGGTGAACACCAGCAGGCCCACGAACGCGAATTCGACGATGTAAGTACCGGTCATCTGCTTGCGGTTCATCACAACGCCCTCATGACGGTGGTCGCGACCAGCGGGATACCCAAGGAAATGGCGCTGCCGAAGAAACCGGGAATCGATCCGCTACAGCTGCCCGCGCCAATCACCGGGCAGAAGGTAAACGTGATGGTGACGCGCACATGGTCGATGCCTTCGGCGACGACTTGCACATGGTCCGTGGTCAATCCCGACACCACCGCGGTGCCGGTGGCATTGGGCACGCCATACACCGCGACATTCTTCGTCTGGGCCTCCAGCGTGCTGTTGAGGGAAACGGTGCCGAGGGTGGCGTTCCACGCCTGGCCGGCCACGAAGCGATCGGCATCGCGGCTGGCCTGCAACAGCACGTTGTATTGGTAAAGCATGCGGCCGAACTCGCCGAAGGCCAGCAACAGCAACAGCAATACCGGCAACACCAGGGTGAACTCCACCAGCGCTACGCCTTGCTGGGCGCGGGGTGATTGGAAAGGGGCCTGTCTCATGACGCCTCCTACGAGTCGGTGCTCGGCGTGCCGCTGCCGTTGATATAGGTTTTGTAGAGCTGGATGATCTGCGGGCCGGCGTCGCTGCTCGGGGTCGGCCCCGGGACGTTGTCGCCTTCGCATTCGTAGGCGAACTGGCCGAATATCTGCGCCTGGGTGCCGCCGCCATTCATCGGTTGCAAAACGAAGTAGCAGCCGAACCCCAGCACCGGAATGGACGTCGAGCCGCCCTGTTTGCCGGTGCAATTGCCCACCACGATTTTCAACATCCGGCGCTCGAAGACGCCGTTGCTCTCGCAGCCGCTGCCGCTGCCAGCCACGCAGGCAGAGACTTGGGTCCGCCAGTCGTTGTAGTCGGGAATCGCCTCGCCGCCGGCAGACAAATCCCCGCCGCTCGACGTGACCACCTGGCCCTTGTACTGCGCCTGGGCGAGCGTGTCGTTGTAGGTCATCGCTGGCGAACTGGAGGTGGTGACCAAATCCGGGGGATAGTCGGAGGCACTGACCGGGCCGTTATAGATGCCAAAGCGCGTGTTCAAGCCTTGGGACGCCGGGCCGACGGTATTGCCCGGCGACGTCTGGACGGTGTCACCCACGGCGCGGCAGACCGAGCCACCGCCTGCCAGGTCCTGACGGACGGTGCTGCCACCGGAGCCGAAATCAAGCAATTGGAAATTGCCCGGCCCGATGGGTGAGGTGTTGCCCGCCGCCGTCTTCAGCACCACCAGGTCACCAAAGTGATAGCTCCAGAAGTTACCGGCGTCTGGGTCGTACTGGCTGGCGTCGCCACAGACCATCAACGGCGCGAGGTCGCAAGGCGCAGTGGGACTGGGCCCTGCGGTGGCAATCGCCGCCACGGCCTTGCCGCCCAGGCTGCCGTCGCCCATGGACTGGACAAAGCTCCAGAAGAAACCGTTGAGTTGATAGCTGGGAACGGAGACCCGCACATACTTGGCGTCCGACGGGCCTGGGTAAGAGAACGGGCCGTAGACGCTGCTGGACAACTCCACCGCCGCAAAGGCACCGGGGTTGCCACCGACGGCGGTGGCCAGTTCGGCGTTACCCACGGCGTTGGCGTTTTTGCTCAAGGTGTCCAAGGCCGCCGCCCGAGTCGTGCTGGCCATGTTCATGCCGCCAGATACCTGGCTCAGGGTCTTGGCGCCACCGAGGGCCGCGGCATCCACGGCGTTTTGCAGCCGCGTCTTGTTCAGCAGCATGTGCCCGCCGTCCAGCGCGAGGGCCGCCATCATGCCGATCGCCGCCAATGCGATCACCATCAAAACACTTACCGCCCCTCCCTGGCGTCGAGGCAGCGTCAACGGCTGCCGGATACTGGCGTTCATCATCGAGCCCTCATTTACAACGTTGAGGATCGGTATCGCCCTGCCCTGGGGGGCCTGGCACGGGTCGGTCATTCAGCGGACATTGATCACACTGCTTTCAACGCCACGGATCAGCGTGATCGCCCCGCCCTGCGGCTTGGCACTGCGCTGCACCGCTGGCCTTGGCACCGGCGCGGCAGCCATCGCCATTACCGGCGCAGGGGCTGGCGGCGCGACGGCCACGGCTTTTTTCTCCAGGTTCAGGGGATTGCGCAAGGCCAGTTGCAGCTTGCCTTCGGTCTGCGCGGTGACCAGCAGTTCCGCCTCGCTGGCGGACATCTCCAAGGTCACGGCCCGCACCACCACCGGTTGCGTCTTGTCCGTACCAGCGGTCTGGTCCACTGCCAGCACCCGCAAATTCTCCAGGAGGGTCCGCGACGTCGCGCTGTTGCTGCCGGCGCTGGTGGTCTTGGTCGCCAGCACATCGACCCGGTTGCCGGGCAACAGGAACCCGCCGACACCGACCACATCATCCACGCGCACCGATATCGCCCGTTTGTCCGGCGCGATCAGCGAGGCCAGGGTGCTGCCGCCCAGGTGTTCACTCAAACGGGCACCACGCACGATGTCGCCGCGCAGGATGTCGAAGGTGGCGATCTTGCCTACGGCCTTGTCGCTGCTGTCGAAAGCATCGTCCGGAATGGTGTCCATCGGCATGCGCACGGTCGTGACCTGCTGGGCCTCGACCATTTGCCCGAAGGGAATTTCCACCGTCGCGACCACCACGCTTCGCAGGTGATCGTCGGGGGACGCGTTGAGTCGCGCGCTCAGCCAGGAGTCAGCCATCCATGCGGCACCAAGGCCCATTACCAGGGAAACGCCTATCAGCGGAAGCGTACGAGAGCTCATGTCGGTATCTCCAGATCAAAGGAAGTCGAGCTGAACGAAGTAGTTGTGCCAGGCCCATTCCAGCTCTTGCGGCAACAGGGGCCCGGAACCGCCGAGGTAACGCTGGCGGTCGAGCGCCATGTTCAACAGGTCACGGGGATGGCAAGGCACCAGCGGCATGCCTTCGCTCCCATACAGCCGTTGCAGGACATAGCGCACCAGCAGCGGGTCGTGGGCGATGCCCAGGCGCTCGCATTCCTGGCGCCAGATGCGCTCGTATTCGTCCGGCTTGAGATAGCCGAACTGCACCTTGTAGCCGATGCGCCGCAGGAAGGCTTCGTCCGCCAGCTCCAAGGGGTTGAGGTTGGTGGAAAACACCAGCACCAGGTCGAAGGGCAGCTCGCAGTGACGGCCGCCGCCCAGGTTGATGAAGTCGCGTTTTTCTTCCATCGGCACAATCCAGCGGTTCAGCAGCTCGGCCGGGGCCATGCGCTGGCGGCCCATGTCGTCGATGATGAACAGTCCGTTGCTGGCCTTCAGTTGCAGGGCAGCCTGGTATTGCCGGGTGAACGGGTCGTAGCGCACGTCCAGCTGTTCCATGTTCAACTCGCCGCCGGTGATGACGATCGGACGCTTGCAGCACAACAGCCGACGATCGATGCCTTCGTTGAGCATCAGGTTGTTCGTCTGGCTGTTGTCGTCCAGGCGCTGGTGCACCTGCGGGTCGTAGATCTCGATCACCGACTCGTTGATGACGATGGCGTGGGGCACCCAGATGGCCTCGGCGAACAACCGGATCAAACGGCTGCTCACATAGGTTTTGCCGGTGCCGGCCGGGCCGTAGATCATGATCGCCCGCCCGGAATTCAGCGCCACGCCCAGTTGATCGAGCATGCCTTGGCTGAGCACCATGCCGGCCAGGGCCTGGTTCATGTCCTTGGCAGTGATGCGACCGTGGTGAATGGTCTGGATCTTGATCAGCGAGCGATAGGTGCTGACCGGGAACGGCGCCGCGCCGATGTAGCCGCTGCGGGCCAGGGCATCGCGGGCGGAACTGCGGCCGCGTTCGGTCAGGCCATAACGCAGCGTTTGCCCGCCAGTCTGGCCCAACTGGCCGAGCACTTCGACGCGACCGTCCTTGCGCAGGAACGCCAGGACTTCCTCCAGCACCGCGCCGGTCAGGGCCAGGCGCTCCACCAGCCGCGTCATGTCGAGCACACCGGCGTCATGCAGGTGTTTGCACACCAGTTCGCCAAGGAAGCTGTCGGTCAGGCCGGTGTCGCGGATCGAACTGGGCTGCGGCGCCAGGCGCTGCACCGCTTCGCGCTCACTGGGGTAGGCATCGCTATCGTTGATGACGTGCATGACTAGACTCCCCAGCCGCCGGCAACCAGTTGCCAGTAAACGCTGTTCAAAGTGCCGATCAGGATTGCAATCGAGTAGGGAAACGGTTTGCCGGCCGCCTCGTCCGCCGTTGGCGCGAGATAGGCCTGGGCGCGGACGCTCAACCAGTAGCGCTCAAGGGTCTGCAACAGTTGGCCGCGGGCCAGGACAATCAGGAAACCGCACACACCGCCGGCGATCAGGCTGAACAGCGCCGCCCACAGTGCGTAATGAAAAGGTAGGAAACTGCCCACCATGGTCATCAACTTGACATCGCCAGCGGCCATGCCGCCTACGGCATACATGGGCAAGAACAACGCGAAACAGATCAAGATGCCCAACAGGCTGTCGCCCAGCCCGCCGATCCCGCCGGTAAACACCTGGCTGGCCAATCCCAGGGCAAGGCCCAGCAGGACCAGCTTGTTGGGGATGCGGTGGCGAAGCAGATCGCTCACCACCGCCACGCCCAGCAGTCCTAGCAGCAGTACCGTCGTTACCAGCAATTCCATGGACATGATGCGTCTCCATAGGGCGGTTGGAGTTAGCAGGCAGCGCCTTTGACTGCGGCACAAAGCGCGGTGATTCGATCGTTCACGGCACCACCCAACAGGACGAACATGGCGGCAACGGCCACCGTGATCAGCCCACCGGCAACGGCATATTCCACAATGGTCAGGCCATCTTCATCATCGATAAACTTAACTATCGAAGTTTTGATCTGTTGAACTTTCATGTTGTTTACCTCACTTGAACGGTTACGAAAATCGGTCGATAAAGAACAACTCGAAGTTCATCAAGCCGACACTTCGAACCTTTATCAGACACATTTCGATGGGCTTCGCCCCATTGCGATGCGGGGGCTGGCTTTCAGCAGGCAGCGCCCTTGACCGCGGCGCAGAGCGCGGTAATACGGGTGTTCACGGCGCCGCCCAGCAAAACGAACATCGCGGCCACGGCCACCGTGATCAACCCACCGGCAACGGCGTATTCCACAATGGTCAGGCCATCTTCATCTTTGGCGAACTTCATTACCGAAGCCTTGATAATTTGAAGAGTCATTTAGCACACCTCATCGGGGTTGTTTTCAAAGAGGCAGAACATTACGAACTGCCTGATGCAACCCTAGTCAGCAGGCCGGTATTGTCGTTAGGAGGATTTTGCACATCGCTAGGATTTTTTTGCGCTGGACGTGAAATTGTCCGGCGGGCGATCGCCGCTGTTTTCGCGACGTGAGCAATGGCGCCCGAGTAACGCGGCACCAAAGGATGAGGGGCTTATGAAAATTAATTCGGCAAACTGATAGCACATTGGCAATACTGCTAGCTAACGGGCAGGAAGAACCACCGAGTAGTCGTCCTATGGCGCCAAATCTGACTGGAAAGCCAAAGCTGTTGTGGTTCGATCTGACTCACGACCGTTCCACAAAGGAACTCGTCAGCCAGTTCGAGCAAGCGTGCGACTGCGCCTTGGCAAAAAACGCGCTGCTGCCAACCGGTGTGCAGGCCGACATGATCTGCATCCACTTCGATCGCCCGGACACCCAGGGCTTGAGGCGGTTGCTGGAGATCAAGCGCACGGTCCCGGCCATCCCAATCACCATGTTCACGGTGCAACACTCCGAGGAACTGGCCGTCTGGGCCATGCGTTCGAGCGTCTGGGAATACATGGTACTTCCACTGACAAACGCCGAGCGCAAGCGTTACCTGACCGCCGTTACGCAACTGTGCGAGCTGCGCCGCCAATCCGGCGGCCGAGGCTCGACCTCGCAGATCGACCACTCCCCGACGTTGCCGGACAGCATTCGCCTGACCTCCGGGCACCAGAAACACCAAGCCCTCAGTCACATCATGCTGTACATCGACCAACATTTTCGCGACAGCATCGACCAGCGCGACCTCGCCAAGCGCTGCGGCATGACCACGTTTCGCTTCAGCCGCGTGTTCAAGGAGGCCAACGGCCTGGGCTTCACCGACTACGTGCTGAACAAGCGCATGAGCTTTGCCAAGGAACTGCTCGACAACAGCCAGATGCCCATCACCAGCATCGGCTACGAGGCCGGCTTCAAGGATCCGTCGTATTTCGCCCGCGCCTTCAAGCAGTACGCCAATTGCACCCCCAGTGAATACCGTCTCGCGTACCAGATGCGCTGCTCAAGCGCTGCACCGCCGCCTCCCGACGAAGAGGCGCTGGAAAACCTGGTGCACAGTCTGGAGGGATAGGAGCTTTTTACGCGCATAAAAAAACGCCGCTCAAATGAGCGGCGTTTTTTTGAATTTGGAGCGGGAAACGAGACTCGAACTCGCGACCCCGACCTTGGCAAGGTCGTGCTCTACCAACTGAGCTATTCCCGCAAATGGCGTCCCCTAGGGGACTCGAACCCCTGTTACCGCCGTGAAAGGGCGGTGTCCTAGGCCACTAGACGAAGGGGACACACTAACTGAAATACATGGTGTGTATTTCAGTGCCCAAATCCGCATCCGAAGATGTCGGCTCTGGCTTCACTCAGCCTCGCCCGAAAGCAACGCTGTTTAAATTGGAGCGGGAAACGAGACTCGAACTCGCGACCCCGACCTTGGCAAGGTCGTGCTCTACCAACTGAGCTATTCCCGCATTGGCGTCCCCTAGGGGACTCGAACCCCTGTTACCGCCGTGAAAGGGCGGTGTCCTAGGCCACTAGACGAAGGGGACACACGTACAACATTCACTGCTTATCGCGTTTGGCTGAGTGCTTTACGCTGTAAGTGGCGCGCATTCTATGGATGGATTGGAGGGTCGTCAACCCCCGAATATAAATTTATTTAAATCAATGACTTCGCCCGCTTTGGGGCGGCTTCGCAGATTTTCTTCGTCCGGTCTCTGGCGCCTATATTCTGTCGCCCGTCCAGGCGTTATAGTCGCGCCAGGCAAATAGTGGCAATGTGCATCTACCCTGCTACAAGCGTCATAAACAGCACGACGCCCGTCTAATCGCGTCGTTCGGGCCTATGCGCTTAAAAGCCAAGCCACTACACTCATGACATGCGTACCCTATTAAAGAGGTCTTACCGGTGACACCACTCATGATCACCCTGCTCGTCGTAGCCGGGATCGCACTGTTGATCGCCATTGGCTACATGAACCATGTGGTGGAAAACAACAAGCTGGAAAAGGTCCGTACCAAGGTTGAGCTAAACGATCGCTTGCGTCGTTGTGGCGAGCTCACCGAAACGTTCCCCGGCCAGTTGATGAATCCGGCCCTGAAGCTCTTGATCACGCGTCTTGAGCTGAATGTCTGCCAGCGCCTGCTCAATCTCGACAAGTCCAACACTCAGGTCAAGGCTCGACTGGACGAACTGACGGCGTTGGCCGCCCAGGGTGAGTCGATTCCGGTGAACAACCCGCCGGCGCCGATCCAGACCGAAGCGAAGGCCAAGGATGTGCGGTTCCTGCTCGAGGCCCTGCACGGCCAGATCACTCGTGCCGCCCAGGACGGGTTCCTCCCGCCCAACGAGGCCAAGCGCTGGGTCCGTGAGGTGCGGCACATCCTGGTGCTGCTGCACATCGAGTTCTTCAACAACCTCGGCCAGCAGGCCTTGCAGCAGGAGCAGCCGGGGCAGGCTCGCCTGGCGTTCGAGCGCGGTGTCCAGTATTTGCGCAAGCAGCAGGAACCGCAGGTCTATGCCGAACAGTTGGCTTATCTGGAGAAGCTCCTGGCTCGGGCCAACGCCCAGGTCCTGGCCAGCACTCAGCCTGTGGAGGGTGAGGTGAACCAGTTGACCGAAGGGTTGAAGGAAGACGAGGCCAACGATGAGTGGAAGAAGAAGAAGGTTTACGACTGATCGTTGGGCCCCGCCACCCATGCCGGGTTACCCACGCCTTGATAGCTGATCCGGGTGCCACGCCGTTTTACTCCTGTGGGAGCGAGTCTGCCTGCGAAGGCGGTGTGACAGTCGGTAAAAGATGCTGAGTGGAGTGGGCTGCTCGCAATAGCGATGGCAGCCCACCGCCAATTCACAATTTGAAATGCCCCACCATTGCTTTCAACTCAACCCCAAGCTGCGCCAGCTCGATACTTGAAGCGGCGTTGCCTTGCATCGCAATGGACGATTGATCGGCGCTCGCCCGGATGCTGGTGACGCTGCGGTTGATTTCTTCGGCCACGGAGCTCTGTTGCTCGGCGGCCGCGGCGATCTGTTGGTTCATTTGCTGGATCAATGACACTGCCGCCGCGATGCTGCCCAGAGCGCTTTCAGTCTGCAATGCGTCGCTGACCGCCATTTTCACCAGTTCGCCACTGCTCTGGATTTGCTGCACGGAGGCCTGTGCAGCTGAACGCAGCGCACCGACCAGGCGCTCGATTTCCTCGGTGGACTGTTGCGTACGCCTGGCCAGGGCCCGCACCTCGTCGGCCACGACCGCGAACCCCCTGCCCTGCTCACCGGCCCGGGCCGCTTCGATGGCGGCGTTGAGGGCCAGCAGGTTGGTTTGCTCGGCAACGCTCTTGATCACGCTCAGCACGGTGCCGATGTTTTGTATCTCGGCGCTCAGGCTTTCGATGCTGGTGCTGGTCATCGTCGCCGAGTCAGCCAATTGCTCGATACGCACCATGCTCTGGCGCACCACCTGCTGGCCGCTTTCAACCTTGTCATCCGCCGTCTGCGCCGCTTGCGCCGCCTCCTCCGCGTTGCGGGCTACATCGTGCACGGTGGCGGTCATCTGGTTCATCGCCGTAGCGACCTGCTCGGTTTCCTCTTTCTGGCTGCTGACTTCCAGGTTGGTCTGTTCAGTGACGGATGACAGTGACTGGGCAGAGCTGGCCAACTGTTCGATTCCGGACTGCAGGCCACTGACGATACCGCTCAACCCGGCCCCCATCTGCTGCATTGCCAACATCAACTGGCCAATTTCGTCCCGGCGCGTCACCTCGACCTTGGCGCTCAGGTCACCAGCGGCTATCTGCTGGGCGACACGAATCACGCTGCGTAGCGGGGTGACAATCAACCGGGTGATCACCCAGGCCGCAACCAACCCCACCAGCAGGGCCAAGGCCGACGAGCCGATGATCATCAGCGAGTTTTTCTTCAGTTCCGCGTGCATGGCGCTGTCTTCGGCGCTGAACGCCTGGTCGACCCGCGCCACCACCTGATCGGCGCGTTCGTGCAATTGCTGGTAGACGATCTTTTCCTTGGCCAGCAGGCCGGTGTATTCCGCCAGTTGCTGGTTGAACCCGGCGATGTGCCCGGCGACTTCGTTGAGCACCGTCTGATAGCCAGGATCCTTGACCGCCCCCTTGAGTTCTTCAGCCAGCTTCATGGCCTGCTCGGCCTGTTCGATATTGCCTTGCCCAGCGGCTTCATCACTGCCTTTGCGGCTTTGGTCCAGCCGAACACGCGCCTCGTTCATCGACTGCAACATGAGTCGCGACACTTCGCTGACCTGGTTGGCCTGCTCGATGAATTCCGCACCCTCCTTGCCCCCGGAGTCCTTCAGGGTATAGGCGCCGTCATCGGCCAGCCCCGCCTGCAAGACATCCAGGTTATTGGCGACGCTGGAAACCGACCAACTGGCCATCTCCAATGCGAGGTCCTTGCTTTGACTCAGCCCGACGAACTCGTCGAACGCCTTGCGATAAGCCGCCAAAGCCTGCTGGACATCATCCATCACCGGTACATTGCTGGCAGACCGCGCCTTGAGTTCATTCGCCAGGGCTACCAATCCATCGACGCCCTGGCGCAGGGCATCGGCGGTCTTGGGGTCGGAGCGCAAGGCAAAGTCCTGCTCCAGCAGCCGGACCTTGAGCAACTCGCTGTTGAGGGACGACATCTGCTTCAAGCCCGCGAACCGATGGCTGATGGTTTGCAGGGACCAGACGCCAATGGCCGCCACAACTGCGGTGAGCATCAGCACCAGGACAAACCCGATACCCAATTTCTTTGCCATACCCAGGTTGGCAAAACGTCCTTGCACGGCCGAAATCATTGCGCCCAATCCTCTGCCGATGTGTGTTGATTTGCAGATTCGCAACGAGACACCCCGCAACACAAGATGCTGGCGTCGGAATAATGGCAAAAAGCTACAGGCGCGTCGTTTTCAGGACACTTGAGGTCGATCCAGGGCCGTGGCTCGGAAAAATGCCAACGCCCTGGGATCCCGCGCATAGGCGACGTTGACCCGCAGCCAATCCGTCTCGGCCCCCGAAGGGCTGAACGCCGTGCGAGAGGACAACTGAATGCCGCACCGCCCGGCCAGACGCTGCACCTGAGCATAGTCACACGACGGCGGACGCGCCCAGATGAAAAGGCCACCCGCCGGTTTGCCAAACACTTTCCAATCGGCATCTTCCAGCAGTTGCAACGCCACCGCCATGTCGGCATTGAGCCGCTGGCGCTGGCGCTGGACCAGCTTGCGATAGGCGCCGTTGACCAGGAGGGTAGCCAGCACCGACTCGGCGAATCGCGACGCCCCCATACAGGTGATCTCCTTGATCTCGCCCAGGCGCGCAATAACGGACGGCTCGGCCACTATGAAGCCGACGCGTAGAGAGCTGCTCAAGGTCTTCGAAAAACTGCCCAGATAGATCACATCGGTATCGAGTGCCGCCAATCGGGCCCGCGTTGAGCCCTGGAAATCGGCATAGACATCGTCTTCGACGACCAACATGGCGTGCTCGCTGGCCAGTTGCAGCAGCCGCTGGGCCACGGACGGTACCAGGCTGCTGCCGGTCGGGTTGTGGCAGGCACTGTTGATGAAAATAGCGCTGGGCCTATGAGTCGCCAGCAGACGCTGGAGGGCGTCGACATCCGGGCCACGCGGTGTCCTGGGTAACTCGATCATGTCTATCTTATGCAGCCTGAGCAGGTTGAACAGGTTCGAATAGCCGGGGCTCTCCACTACCACGCAGCACCCGGGCCGCAAAAGTGTCCGCACAATCAGGTCGAGCGCGTGAGTGGCGCCCTGGGTCGTCAGGATGCGATTTTCATCGGCGTCGATATCAAGCTGCTTCAACCGCTTGGCGAGTTGCTCGCGCAGGGCTGGTAATCCCAGTGGCGTGCTGTAGTTGAACAGCCCGGCCATGTCGGTCCGCGTGACCTGACGGATCGCATAACCCAGGTCATCACTTTCGCGCCAACTCTCGGGGAGCCCACCGCAGCCCAACTTCAAAACGTGACGCGCAGGGTCCACGGGGGCCTCCTGGCCCGGCATTCCGTCTTGCGACCCGACGAGCTCCGAGCCCCCGGCGACGCAAGCGGCCCGGGCAACAAAAAAACTAGAGCCATGACGTGACGCCAACAAACCTTGGGCGACCAGCCGCTGGCAGGCCTCATGGACACTGGCCTGGCTTAATAGATTATCCCGTGCCAGCTGCCTGATCGATGGCAGGCGAGTCCCCGGTTCCACCGCGTCCTGTCGAATCCAGCCGGCCAACGCATCGACAATTTGCTGCACGACGGGCACCAGGGCCTGCCGGTCGATTCTCAACTCCATGAGTAACCTAGCTCCTAAGCGTTTGTTTTATTTGCACAAACAGTTAAGCACAGGTCGATGTGGGAGGATGTAAGAGAAAGGCGCAAAAACGCCTCATTCTCATTCTTTGAAATACATTGGCGGAGCCCTCAAGGGAACCTTCGCTCTCAAAAGAAAACCCGCAACCAGTGCGGGTTTTGTCCTGATAACGTGACGGCAACTCTGGCTAGATTGCCGTAGCCCCGCCATCCACCGCCAACGAATGCCCCGTTGTAAATGCCGCGCCATCGCTGCACAAATACAACACGGCGCTGGCGATTTCCTCGACTTTGCCGACTCGCCCCACCGGATGCATCGCGTTGGCGTATTCGCCTTTTTTCGGATCCGCCTCATAGGCCCGACGGAACATATCAGTGCCGATCACCGCCGGGCATACCGCATTCACACGGATTTTCTTCTTGGCATATTCAATCGCCGCCGACTTGGTCAAACCGATAACGGCATGTTTGGAAGCCGCGTAGATACTCATCTTCGGCGCCGCCCCGAGCCCTGCCACGGAGGCCGTGTTGACGATGGCACCGCCACCCTGGGCCAGCAGCAATGGCAGTTGGTATTTCATGCACAACCAGACACCTTTGACGTTGACGCCCATGATCGCGTCGAACTCATCCAGCGTACCGTCGGCCAGCTTGCCCTTCTCGATCTCGATGCCAGCGTTGTTGAACGCGTAATCGAGGCGACCGTACGCGGCGATGACTTCGTCCATGAGATTTCGCACATCGCTTTCCAACGTCACGTCGCAACGCACGAACACAGCCTCGCCACCCGCCTCGCGAATCAACTGCACCGTGCCCTCGCCGCCCGCAACGTCCAGGTCGGCGACGACCACTTTGAGGTGCTGTGCCGCGAACGCCTGTGCCGTGGCGCGGCCAATGCCCGCCGCGCCGCCCGTCACCACGGCAACCTGTCCGGAAAACGTCATGCTCATGATCACTGCCTCGAAGAATTACTGACGCTGCGATTTAGCCACCGACCGCAACGGCACGGCAGCACTATCCAATCGCCGGTTGGCTCTGCATGAGCGCCAGTGATAACACCACCCACGGCATCATCACTGTTTTGGATCAACCCGCATTCGCTGGATAGGCAAACCTTGCGGTGAACGCATCAAGGGTCTATCAACAAAGCTCCATTCATCTTGAGTGCCTGTCATGACCGCCCAGACCAACCGCCAATTCCTGCTCGCCAAACGCCCGGTGGGCGCCGCGACCCGCGAGACGTTCACTTATCAGCAAGTCCCGGTTGGCGAACCGGCAGCGGGCCAGATATTGGTCAAGAATGAGTATCTGTCCCTGGACCCGGCCATGCGCGGCTGGATGAACGAGGGCAAGTCCTATATCCCACCGGTGGGCATCGGCGAAGTCATGCGGGCATTGGGGGTCGGCCAGGTGGTTGCATCGAATAACCCGGGATTTGCGGTGGGCGATTACGTCAACGGCGCCCTGGGCGTGCAGGATTACTTCCTCGGCGAACCGCGAGGTTTCTATAAGGTCGATCCGAAACTGGCGCCACTGCCACGTTATTTGTCCGCGCTGGGCATGACTGGCATGACCGCTTATTTCGCCCTATTGGATGTCGGCGCGCCGAAGGCCGGTGAAACCGTTGTGCTTTCCGGCGCCGCCGGCGCGGTTGGCAGCATCGCCGGGCAGATTGCCAAGATCAAAGGCTGCCGTGTCGTCGGCATTGCCGGCGGTGCCGACAAGTGCAGGTTCCTGGTCGATGAGCTGGGCTTCGACGGTGCCATCGACTACAAGAACGAAGACGTCCACGCCGGCCTCAAGCGCGAGTGCCCCAAAGGCGTGGATGTGTATTTCGATAACGTCGGCGGCGATATTCTCGATGCCGTGCTCAGCCGCCTGAACCTCAAGGCCCGCGTGGTGATCTGCGGCGCCATCAGTCAATACAACAACAAGGAAGCAGTAAAAGGCCCGGCGAACTACCTGTCGCTGTTGGTCAACCGTGCGCGAATGGAAGGTTTCGTGGTCATGGATTATGCCTCGCAGTTCGCCGCCGCCGGGCAGGAGATGGCCGGCTGGATGGCCAAGGGGCAGCTCAAGAGCAAGGAAGACATTGTCGAAGGGCTGGAAACCTTCCCCGAGACACTGACCAAATTGTTCAGTGGGGAGAATTTCGGGAAGTTGGTGTTGAAGGTCTGACGCGAAACACGGATCCGATACTCAAGCCCTGACGTAAAACGACTGTGGGAGCGAGCTTGCTCGCGATGGCGGTTCATCAGTCACAGTTGAGTTGACTGAAATACCGCTGTCGCGAGCAAGCTCGCCCCCACAGGGGGCCCGCTGTGTTTAATCAGGCCAGTTCGGCCACGACCGCCGCCAGCGCCTTGGCCGGATCGGCGGCCTGGCTGATCGGACGACCGATCACCAGGTAATCGGAACCTGCGTCCAAGGCCTGGCGCGGGGTCAGGATGCGCCGCTGGTCATCCTGCGCGCTGCCGGCCGGGCGAATCCCCGGTGTTACCAATTGCAGCGACGGGTGGGCCGCTTTCAGGGCGCCGGCTTCCAGCGCCGAGCAGACCAGACCATCCATCCCGGCCTTTTGCGCCAGCGCCGCCAGGCGCAGCACTTGTTCCTGGGGCTCGATGTCCAGGCCGATCCCCGCCAAGTCCTCACGCTCCATGCTGGTCAGCACGGTCACGCCGATCAGCAGCGGCTTCGGGCCACTGCGCTGGTCCAGCACTTCACGACAGGCGGCCATCATGCGCAGGCCACCGGAGCAATGCACATTGACCATCCACACGCCCATCTCCGCAGCAGCCTTGACGGCCATGGCGGTAGTGTTGGGAATGTCATGGAATTTCAGGTCGAGGAAAACCTCGAATCCCTTGTCACGCAAGGTCCCTACGATTTCCGACGCGCAGCTGGTGAACAGCTCCTTGCCGACCTTGACCCGGCAAAGCTTGGGGTCCAACTGGTCGGCCAGCTTCAGGGCGGCGTCACGGGTAGGGAAATCCAGGGCGACGATGATAGGCGTCTGGCAGGCGGACATGATCGGGCTCTCAGGCAAGTCGAAATCGGCGCGCATTGTAGCGGAACCAGCGCCCTTGCGGGACCCGATGATCGGTAAATCGTCGATCCTCCTTTCCGCCATTTGTGTCAAGGCCGATACATTCATGACACGCGCGCAACACGACGGGACGCTACCCTGCGCCGCCGCAACCGCTTCACGGCTCACCGCCCGAGGCTTATGCTCAAACCACGCCCTCGCCGCCTTCTATGCGGTTGGCAGCCCAACTGGCAGATGACGCACTCATGCACAACACCCCTGTTGCAAATGCTGGCGACCAGAAAGCGTCCGACGACGATAAGCGTTGGAGCACCCGCGCGCTGATCGTCGATGACGACGTACCGCTCCGCGAACTGCTGATCGGTTACCTGGCCCGCTTCAACATCCGCGCCAGTGGCGTGACCGATGGCGTGGCCATGCGCCAGGTAATGCAGGCCGAACATTTCGATGTGGTCGTCCTGGACCTGATGTTGCCAGGAGAAGACGGCTTGCAACTGTGCCGCTGGTTGCGGGCCGAGTCGGACATTCCAATCCTGATGCTGACAGCCCGCTGCGAGCCCACCGACCGCATCATCGGCCTGGAACTGGGCGCAGATGACTACATGGCCAAACCCTTCGAGCCGAGGGAGCTGGTGGCGCGAATCCAGACCATCCTGCGCCGCGTGCGCGATGACCGCAGCGAGCAGCGGGCCAATATCCGTTTCGATAACTGGCGACTCCATAGCGTGCTGCGCCAGTTGGTCTCTGCCAATGGATTGGTGGTGCCTCTATCCAACGCCGAATTCCGTCTGCTGTGGGTGTTCATCGAACGCCCGCGCCGAGTGCTCAGTCGTGAACAACTGCTGGACGCCGCCCGCGGTCGCTCGATCGAGGCGTTTGACCGCAGTATCGACCTGCTGGTCTCGCGCTTGCGCCAGAAACTGGGTGACGACCCCAAGGCCCCACAGCTGATCAAGACCGTGCGCGGTGAAGGCTACCTGTTCGATGCGCGGGATATCGGTTGATGCGCCTGCGCGTCGATTCCTTGTTCGGCCGCCTGTTCGGCGTGCTGCTGGTGGCGATCGTGCTGGCGCACCTGTTGGCCTTTGCCTGGTTCTTTCATTACGACAAGCCGCCACCTCCCGGGCCGCCACCGGAATTCTCCCATCAAGCCGGAGGTTCCGCGCGCTCCGGCCCGCCACCGGGCCCACGCCCCTGGTTCGGCGGACCTGTGGTGCCGCTGACATTTCAGTTTGTGTGCTTGATCGTTGCGGCCTGGTACGGCGCCAAGCTCCTGACCCGGCCGATCCAACGCCTGAGCGATGCCGCCGAACGGCTGAGCGAGGACCTCGATAGCCCGCCACTCGAGGAAACGGGTCCGCGAGAGGCCCGCCAAGCTGCCCACACGTTCAACCTGATGCAACAACGGATCCGTGAACAGGTGCAGCAGCGCTCACGCATGCTTGGCGCGGTCTCCCATGACCTGCGCACCCCGCTTGCGCGGCTCAAGCTGCGCCTGGAGCAGATCAACGACAGCCGGTTGCAGGATCAGATGCGCCAAGACCTCGACGATATGATCGCCATGCTCGATGCCACGCTGACCTATCTGCATGAGCAACGCACCAGCGAGGCATTGCAATGGATGGACGTGCAGGCCCTGGTGGAGTCATTGAGCGAAAACGCCCAGGACCAAGGCGCCAATGTCCACGCCAGCGGCAGCTGCGCACCCTTGCAGGTGCAGCCAATGGCGCTGCGTTCCTGCATCAATAACCTGATCGACAATGCCCTGCGCTACGCTGGCGACGCATCGATTGTCCTCGAAGACCAGCAGCACCAATTGCTGATCCGGGTGATTGACCATGGACCCGGCATCGCTGTAGACCAGCGCGAAGCGGTGTTCGAGCCGTTCTTTCGCCTGGAGGGTTCGCGCAATCGCAACTCCGGTGGCGTCGGCCTGGGCATGACCATCGCCCGGGAGGCCGCCGAACGCCTGGGCGGACAATTGAGCCTGGAGCAAACCCCCGGAGGCGGATTGACTGCGGTGATTCGTTTGCCCCGCATGGCCTGAACCGCTGCGTTATCGCGCCTGGCTCTTGCTCCAATCCGTCAGCAAGCTGTACGCCACCGCCAGCAAGGTCGGGCCGATGAACAGTCCGATGAAACCGAAGGCAATCAATCCGCCAAACACCCCCAGCAGCACGATCACCAGCGGCAGGTTTCCGCCGCGGCTGATCAGGTACGGCTTGAGCACGTTGTCCACGCCGCTGATGATGAACGTGCCCCAGATACCGAGGAATACCGCCATTCCATACTCGCCCTTCCACGCCAGCCAGGCCGTGGCGGGGATCCAGACCAGCGGGGGCCCCATTGGAATCAGGCTCAGGAGGAAGGTGACGATGCCCAGCACCAGCGCACCCGGCACTCCGGCGATCAGGAAGCCGATCAGCGCCAGCACGGCCTGGGCCGCGGCAGTACCGATCACGCCATTGACCACTCGCTGCACCGTGCCGGCGACCAGCTCGACGTAATACCCGGCCCGGTCACCGATCAGCCGCTCCAGCAGCCCTTGGACAAATGCTGCCAGTCGCGGGCCATCCCGGTAGAAGAAGAACACGAACACGATGCTCAGTGTCAGCTCGAGGATCCCACCACCAATCTGCGCGCTACGCGCCAGCAACCAATTGCCGACACGCCCCAGGTACGGCTTGATGGAGACCATCATCGCCGCGCCCTGCTGGTCGATGCCGTTCCAGAGGGTGACCAGCCGCCCGCCCACCAGCGGCACTCCGGCCAGCCAGTCTGGAGCTTCGGGCAGGCCATCGACCTGCACATCCCTGATGAAGGCCGTGGCATCGCGCACATGATCGGCGAGGTTGAACCCCAGCCACACCAGCGGCACCGCCACCAATATCATCCAGCCTACCGTCAGCAGGGCCGCCGCCAGGGACTCACGACCGTTGACCCAACGGGTCAACAGGCGCATCAGCGGCCAACTGGCGAAAGCCAACACCGCGCCCCAGAACAGCGCCGACCAGAATGGCGCCATCACCCAGAGGCTGGCGCCGAACAACACCAGGAGCAGGATCTGCACCAACAGCCGATCGTTATTGAGCATGTGAGGTCTCGAAGAATGAACAAAGCCGAGCTAACGGCGGCAAACGCGTATCCCGCCAGCTTATCGCAACAGCTCAAGGTGCAAGCCCGCCGAATCAGCGCTGGCTGCTTCCATCCTGGCCGCCCGGACGCCCTGCTCGATCAGCGCCTGGCGCCACGCCTCGGCGTGTGGGCCGGCGATGCTGACCCGAAGGCCGGTGTCCAGGTTCAAGGCCCGGGACAGCAGGCGCGACCAGGTATCATCCGGTTCGCCGGCAAGACGCGGCAAGTCCAGTACCCCGGTGTCCTTGAGCTGGCGCAACAGCGTCGCCGAGGTCGGCAGCACATCCCCAAGGGGCGCGCGCGCTTCGAACTGCTCGACATGGAGGTAGGCCTTGCGGTTGCCACGGGTGATGGCATACAGCGCGATCAGCGTGTTGTCCGCCGGCGGCGCCAGGCGCAGCAACAGGTAGGCCTGGCCATTATCGGCGCCATAGAGCTTGGCATTGCCGAACACCTCGTTGGCCCACAGGCTGCTTTCGCCACAATCCCGGGCCTGGCACCAGAACAGCAGCTCGGCACTCTGTTTCTGCAACGCTTCGCGGGCAGCCGTAAATGCCTGCGTGGCGGTATGTTCCGGCGGCAGTTCATAAGTCACCGAGGTGGCGTTGCCACGGGCGTCCACCTGGCCGTCGAAACGCAGCTGGCCGCTGATCTTGCGGATCGAACCCATGGGGTAGATACGCTCCAGGTCGCTGGTTTGCCGATAATCGACGATCTGCGCGTCGGGCATGCGCGGCACGCGTTCCAGATCCTGGCTGCCGGGTACATCGGCAGCCAGCGATAGCGGGCCGAAACCGGCCAGCGCCAGCAGGACGAATGAATGAATGGACAGTTTCATTGGATCGGCTTCGCCTGGGTCCGCGCGACGCGAAGGCGTCCGTCAATGCGCAGCAAGGCGAGTGGGTAGGTATCAGTCATGGTTGGCTCCCTTTCAACCCGCCCAGCCTCGACACTTGCCCGCCGCAAGTCAAGAAACGCTGAAGAACCGATTGAAACAGTCTGCTACAAGCGCCGCCCCGGACTCATCGTTCAGGTGCAGATGATGGCCGCCGGGCAGCTGTTCATGACTGAAGGGTAGACGCTCCAGCAATTCCCGGTGTTGCCCCAACATGCCCTCGGCCGCGACCACCAGATGGGCGGGACAAGCGACCCGCGCCACGAAAGCCATGGCCTGCTCATCGGTCAGGCGCAGCGGGGATGGCAACGTCAGGCGATTGTCGGTGCGCCAGGTATAACCCCCGGGCACCGGCATCAGGCCGCGCTGGGCCAACAACTCGGCGGCCTCGCGACTGACCGCCACCAGTCCCTTCATGCGAGCTTCGATGGCGCGGTCGAGGGTCTTGTAGACCGGTTTGCGTTTTTGCTGCAGATCCAGCTGCGCCTGCAGGGCCATGCCCATGCGCTCCGCCGCATTGTCACCTTTGCCCGTAGGAGGAATCACCCCATCGATCAACCCCAGGTGCGTTATCCGCTCCGGCAAGGCACCGGCCAATACCAGCGAGACAATGGCGCCCATGGAATGCCCCAGCAGCGCGAAACGCTTCAAGCCCAACTGCTCGGCGACTTGCAGCACATCGTGGGCATAGTCCCACAAGGCGTAGCCGGCGCCAGCCGGGCGGTGCCCAGAGTGACCGTGGCCGGCCATGTCCAGGGCGATCACCCGCACGCCGTGCAAGCGGGGCGCCAGCCGGGCGAAACTGTTGGCGTTGTCCAGCCAACCATGCAAGGCAATCACCGGCCGGCCATCTTCCGGCCCGAACAGATGGGCCGCCAGCTCGATATGGGGCAGGCTCAGGCGAACCTCTTCGACGACGCTCATGCGCTGCGTCCTTGCCAGCGCTGCAGCACGTCCTTGAGCAGATTGGCCGTGTCCTGTGGATATTCCAGAGGAAACATGTGGCCGCCGGGCATGGTCAAGGATTCGCCCAAGGGCATGCGTCCCACCGAGCGGGTGTGATGGCGCATCACCACGCGACTCTGCCGGCCCCGCACCACCGCCAGCGGAACTTGAAGTTTGCGCGCCCGACCAGGGCTGGTGTGTGGTACGCCACGGTAGATGCTGATTTCCGTGGCCGGGTCAAAGCGCAGTCGCAACCGATCACCAACAGGCTGCAAGCCATGTTGCAGGTAAGCCTCGAAGCACTCCGGGTCGAAACCGCGAAACAGCGTCTTTCCGGCAAAGTACTGGCGCGCCGACTCCAGATCGGTGAACTCCTCCCGCCGCCCCAGCGTCCGCCCGGCTGGGGTCAGACGGTCGATGAAGCCCAGGCGCTTGGCGGCCAGGATCATCCAACGGTCCGCGCGGGTCAGTACGGGGGAGTCGAGCATGACGACGCCCCGATACAAATGGGGGCTACGCAATGCTGCGTGCAAGTGCAGCACTCCCCCGAGGGAATGCCCCACGCCCCAGACCGGCTCCGATTGCTGCTCCAAGTGATGAATCAGTTCATCCACGAGGTTGTTCCAATTGTCATCGACCGGGAATCGAGGGTCATGGCCATGCAACTCGAGGTGCGCGACCTCGTACTGCGGCGCCAGCGCGTCGAACAGCTTGCCGTACGTGGCCGAGGGGAAACCATTGGCGTGGGCGAAAAACACCTGTTGCGACATGTTGGCCGATCCATTGCGAGAACTGCGACCGATTGTCCGCAGAACCCGATGGTGCGGCAATGACCGTAACTGACAGGAATGATGACCGCCGGGGTTGGGATATGGAGTCCTGCCCTCGCCACAACGGACTGCTCCAGCCCGGCAGACATTAACGCACTGGCGGCTGCTCACCCAACGGCACCACCGCCATGGTCAGCCGCGATACGCAGTTGACTTTGCCGTCATCGTTGACCAGGCGGATGTCCCAGACCTGGGTGGTGCGGCCCAGGTGAATCGAGCGGGCCGTGGCCGTGACCCGTCCGCTGCGCACGCCACGCAGGTGGTTGGCGTTGATCTCCAGGCCCACGCAATAGAATTTGCTGGTATCCACGCACAGATAGGCAGCCATGGAACCGACTGTCTCGGCCAGCACCACCGAAGCGCCGCCGTGCAGCAGGCCGAACGGCTGGTGGGTGCGGTGGTCGACGACCATGCTCGCGGTCAGGGATTCGTCGTCGAAGGACTCGAAACGAATGTCCAGCACTTCGCTGATGGTGTTTTTACCGGCGGCGTTCAATTGTTCGATATTCGGGGTGGTGCGCCACAGACTCATCGTTGCCTTCCTATATGATTTTTTTGTTTTTTTCGACCGGCAACCGCTTTGTAGATGGATGCTTGAGGCTCTTGAGCTTCATCGCACCGGCCAGCGGTAGATCCCCTTCCAGCTCGGCCAGGCCAGCCGTCGAAACCTGTTCCGGTTGCTGCAAATGACCGTGCTGCAAGAACCCCAGCAGGCTGCCCACCAGCGGGTTATGGCTGACCAGCAGAACATTGTCCTGATCGTCCAGGTGTTTCAATACGTCAGCCGGTCGGGTCTCCGGCGTCAACCAGTCCACGGTGATCAATTCAGGCTCGAATCCGAGGGCCTCGCGCATCAATTGCGCGGTCTGCTGAGCACGTACATAAGGGCTGGCATAAATGGCCCGCAAGGGCTCACCCATCAGCCGACCGGCGCTGAGCAACACTTCCTCACGACCATGGATCGTCAACACCCGCTGCGGATCGGGACGGACCCCGTGGGGCTCGGCCTCGCCATGACGCAATACCCACAGCTTCATAGCTTCGGCTCCTCGTCCCGGGCCGGGTGCGGAGCCGGCGCCACGGTGTGGGGCGCTTCGCCTTCCGGTGTACGTGGGGTCGGCCAGTCGGCGAATGGCCAAGGCTTCTGGTCACTGTGAAAGGTACCGAAGCGGCCGATCTGCGCAAGGAACTGGCTCAGGCTGTCGCCGAAATTCATCAGGCTGGCGCTCGGTGCGCCGTAGATCAACCGGTATATCAACTGCACCAGCACCACGGCGCCGAGGATGAATTGCGCCACCTGCCAGACCAGCAGGTAAATCACCATCCACAGCACGCGCAGCAGGATGGATTCGTATTGGGGCTGCCCTTTCGGATCGTTCATGGTTCGCTCCTGCTTGCGGTCAAAAGAGGCTCAGTTGAAACCACTGGTGGAAATAAAGTCGACGTCAGTCTTGGGTTCGCCACGCATCAACAGTTCAATCACCTGTTCCAGCGTGCGCCCTTCGAAGAGGATCGCATGCAGCCCGGCGACCAGCGGCATGTACACCCCCGCTTCCTGGGACTTGGCCTTGAGCACCTTGAGGGTGTTGACCCCTTCTGCCACTTCCCCCAGGCGCGACACGGCCTCGTCCAGGCTCAGGCCCTGGCCGAGGGCAAACCCCACTTGGTAGTTGCGGCTCTTGGGCGAGGAACAGGTGACGATCAGGTCGCCGACCCCGGCCAGCCCGAGAAAGGTCATCGGATTGGCGCCCTGGCTCACGGCGAAACGGGTCATTTCCGCCAGTGCCCGGGTGATGAGCATGCTCTTGGTGTTCTCGCCCATGCCCAGCGCGACCGCCATGCCGGCGATGATCGCGTAGACGTTCTTCAGCGCACCGCCCAGTTCCACGCCGAAACGATCGGCGCTGGCATAGACGCGGAACGTACGGCCATGCAGTGCGGCCTGGACGCACTGGCACAACGCTTCATCTTCACTGGCCACCACGGTGGCCGTCAGGGCATGTTCGGCAATTTCGCGTGCCAGGTTCGGCCCGGAGATCACGCCGATTCGCGCCTTGGGGGCGATCTCTTCGAGGATCTCGCTCATCAGTTTGAAGGTCTGCGCCTCGATGCCTTTGGTCAGGCTCACCAGCATTTTGCCGCTCAAGCGTTCGGCATGCGGGGCCAGCACCGAGCGCAGTGCGCTGGAGGGCAAGGCAACGAAGAACAGATCGCTCCCCTCAAGTGTCGCCTGCAAATCGGTGACCGGTTCGACTTCAGGCCGGACCTTGATGCCTTTGAGGTAACGCGGATTCTCCCGGTTGACCCGGATGGCCTCGGCCTGCTCCGGGTCACGCATCCATTGGCGCACCGCGTGACCATTCTCCGCCAGCAGGTTAGCCACGGCGGTGCCGAAACTCCCGCCTCCCAGGACCGCAATCGGGCGCTGTTCAGTCATATGCAATCCGCTCTTCCATACCAAGTGGCAATGCCGGGCATTATACGGAGCAGCCGGAGCGCGACCAGCCCCGTCCGCAATTACCCATCGCTGTAGGAAGCTGACCACCAATCCCTAGGAAAATGCTGTCAACGTGAATGGAAAAGTCGTTCGGCTCGGTTAACATGCCCGCCATCCTTCTTCATTCCAAAGGCTGTGCCGTGTCCGTTGGCCCTTCCCGTCCAGGTTCATCATTGCTATTGGCGCTGATCTTCAGCCCGCCGGTGGTGGCCGACGACTTGTTCGTGGACAACCAGCCCCTTCCCCAGGTTCTGACCGCCACGCGCCTGAAGCAGTCGCCGGCGGCGGTACCGGGCAGCATGACCGTGCTCGACAGCGAACTGATCAAGGCCAGCGGTGCCCGGGACATCAGCGAACTGTTGCGCCTGGTGCCAGGCATGATGGTCGGCAACCTCAGTGGCAACCAGGCCACGGTCAACTACCACGGCACCAGCGCCAGCGAAGCGCGGCGCATGCAAGTGCTGATCGACGGTCGTTCGGTGTACCGCGCCGGCCTGGCGACGGTGGACTGGAGCGATATACCGGTCGCCATGGAAGACATCGAGCGGATCGAGGTCTTTCGCGGGCCCAACACCGTCAGCTACGGCGCCAACGCCCTGATGGCCGTCGTCAATATCATCACCCGCGTCCCCGCCGACAGCCACGGCACCCGCTTCAAGATGACCCGGGGCCAGAACGGCATCAGCGACTGGTACGCCAGCCAGGGCAGCGGCTGGGAAAACGGTGACATGCGGCTTTCGCTGTCCGGCCAGGAAGACGACGGCTTCGACAGCGATCGCAACGGCGCCGACTACCGCGACAGCCGGCGGCTGAACCGCTTCAACCTGTCAGTCAGCCAAACCCTGGACGAATACCAAAGCATCGATTGGCAATTGAACGCCAAGGAGGGGACCAATCAGCGGCCCTACACCTATCGCCCAGTGTTCGCCGGGATCACCGCGGCTGGGGATAACTCCGACGTCAGTGCCAAGGACTACGCCGGTTCGCTGCGCTGGAACCTCGACCTGTCCCCCAATCACAGCCTCTACGTACAGGGCTCGATGCAACATTGGGATCGCCAGCAGACCTGGCGCGCCTGCGATGCCGAGGTGTCGTTCAGCCCGCAGTTGACTGACCTGTGGCAGCTCAACCCCAATTATGCCGAGAAACTGGCGCGCAACATTCCCAGTTTCCTGGGCACGGGGGCGCCCGCCGGCACCGTTGAGGAACAGGCGCTGGCCAATCAAGTGCTTGATCAATGGCGCAACGGCGCTTCCCGGACGCTGTGCGGCGACATCGACCAGAGCGCCCGGGAGTCGCGCTATGACCTGGAGATCCAGGACACCCTGAGCCTGTCCGACAGCCTGCGGCTGGTCACCGGGGCGAATTATCGCTACGACCGGGCCGACTCGGAGACCTACTTCAACGGCACCCTGGACGACACCACCTACCGATTGTTCGGCCAGATCGAATGGCGAGCCAGCGAACACTGGCTGCTGCAGGGGGGCGCGATGTTCGAGGACACGCGCCTGACGGGCAGCTCGCTGACCCCACGAATGGCGATCAACTACCTGATCACCCCGCGACACGGCCTACGGGCCGTTTACTCCGAGGCGGTGCGCTCGCCGGACATGTTCGAGAACAACGTCAATTGGAGCTATCAGGTCACCAACCTGCGGCCCACCGCCTTCGGCCAGGACAGCGCGCGTTATTTCGTGCGCACGCGCGGCCCGGGGAACCTGGACCAAGAACACATGCGCTCGCGGGAACTGGGTTACAACGGTTACTTCTTGGATTGGGGCCTGGCGGTGGACGTGAAGCTGTTCCATGACGAGATCACTGGCATGATCAGTGAACCGTTGCGCAACAACCAGTACATCGCCAGTAACAGCAACGAATCACAATTCAGCGGCGCCGAGACCCAACTCGACTGGCGGGTGACCCTGGCCGATCGGCTGCGCCTGACCTACGCCTATGTCGATGCGTTGGCCAGCAATCCCCTCGATGAACAACTGACCGCCCGCAACAGCGGTTCGGCCGGCTGGCTGCGCGATTGGGGCCGGGGCTGGAACAGCGCGATCTTCTATTACGCCGCCGACGCCCTCAATGGCTACCGCTACGAACGGATCGATACCCGCCTCGCCCGGCGCATTCCCCTGGGCAAGGCCAGCCTGGAACTGGCAGGCACCCTGCAACAGCGCCTCGATGATCAGCCAACCACGTTCGCCGACAACCGCTACGACTCCCGGCATGTCGTGTATTTCAGCGCGGAGTTGTCCTTCTAGATGGCCCGGGGCCAATCTTGCACAACGCCCTTTCGTGGCCGCCTGTGGTGGTGGCCGTGCCTGGTATTTGCCTGCCTGCTGGTCACGCTCGAGGCCCGTGCCGCTGAGATCCTGTTGACTGGCGCCCAGGACAGCACCGGCGTGCAGTCATTCACCCAGGCCTTGCAGGCCCGGCGCCCCCAGGATCGCGTGCGATTCGCTCCGTTGGCCACCCTGCCGGCGCCGGATCGCTTGCCTGAGGATGTACGCCTGGTCCTGCTTGATCCGCAGAGCCTCGATTGGCGCCTGCAAACGCCTCGGGGGCCGGCCACCCTGGTGCTGCGCATCAGTCGCCAGCAAGCCCGCGAGCGCCTGGGCGAAGCGACGCCCGGGCACCTCAGCCTGCTCTGGAGCGATCCGCCGATGGGCCGGCAATTGCGCCTGGTTCGTCAAGTCCTGCCGCAAGTGCGACGGGTCGGCGTGCTGTACGACAGGCACAGCGAGTTCCTGCTCAAGGACCTTCAGCAGGCCGCGCTGCCGCTGGGCCTGGAGATCGTCAGCGAACGCTGGGACGACACCAACGACAGCCGCCCGCTGCAGAACCTGCTGGGCCAGAGCGATGTCTTGCTGGGCCTGGACGACCCCGACCTTTATAACCCCAAGACCGTGAAGAACCTGCTGCTCAGCAGCTACGCCCGGCAACGCGCACTGATAGGGCCGAGCGCCGCCTTCGTCAAGGCCGGCAGCCTGGCCAGTACCTACAGCGACCAGGAAGACTGGCTGGCGATACTCGACGAACTGCTGGACCGCCCCGCTTCCACCTGGCCGCGCAGCCTGTACCCGCCCCGCTTCAAAGTCTTGAGCAATCAACAGGTCGCCCGCTCGCTGGGGATCGAACCGATTGACGCCGAATCCGTCGCTGCGCAGCTGGCAGAAGGAGAACACCGTCCATGACCTTGCGTCGCCGTTGGGATATCAATACCCGCACCCAGCTCGTAGCCCTTGGCCCGGCACTCCTGCTGACGGTGCTGTTGATCAGCTTTTTTACCTTCGTGCGAATCCAGGACTTGCGCCAGGAACTCAACCACACCGGGCAACTGATCGCCAATCAGTTGGCTCCGGCTGCGGAGTACGGTGTCATCTCGGGTAACAACGACGTACTGGAGAGCCTGCTGACGGCCACGCTCGCCACCCCTCACGTGCGCTTCCTGGAAGTCCAGGACCGCACCGAGCGGGTCCTGGTGTATGTCGAGCAACCGTCGCAAACCCGCAATCATTCCCAGCAGGTCGAAGTGTTCCAGGCCCCGGTTCGCCTGCAGCGCATCACCCTGAACAATGACTTCCTGCAGGGCAACACTCCGTCCACCGAGGCGCCCGGCGAGGATTACCTGGGTCGCGTCATTGTCGGCATGTCCAACGACGCCTTCAGCCAACGGCAGCAGGAGATCCTGCTCAAGGCCGCGGTCCTGGCCCTGTTTGCGCTGCTCTTCACGTTCCTGGTGGCGCGCCGCCTGGCAGCGAGCCTGTCGCAGCCGATTCATGACATGGGCCATGCGGTCAAGGCGATCCAGCAGGGTGACTACAACACACCGCTGCCGATTGTCGACGATGGCGAACTGGGCGCCCTTTCGCGGCATATCAACAACCTGGCCGAGGGTCTTGAACAAGCAAGCCGCGAACAGCACCAAGCCATGGCCCAGTTGATCAAGACCCGGGAGGAAGCGGAAAAGGCCAACAGCGCCAAATCGGAGTTCCTGGCGATGATGAGCCACGAGCTGCGCACGCCCATGAATGGCGTGCTGGGCATGCTGCAATTGCTGGAAACCACTCACATGACCGATGAGCAGCACGAATACACCGCGCTGGCATCGGAATCCACCGAGCACCTGTTGAAGGTCATCAACGACATTCTCGACTTCTCGCGCATCGAACGCTCGGCACTCGAGCTGGAACATATCCCGTTCAACCTGGCCGAGCTGGTGGGCAACTGCGCCCAGTCGTTCCAGCACAGCGCCGCGCAGCGCAAGCTGGGACTGGACCTGCTGGTCCCCGACGACATGAAGCCGCTGCAGGTACAAGGCGACCCGACGCGGATCAGACAGATCCTGGTCAACCTGATCGGCAATGCGTTGAAATTCACCGACCAGGGTCGCGTTACCGTGCAGTGCCAATGGCAAGCCCTGGATCACGAACTGCTGTGGTTCACCTGCACGGTACGCGACAGCGGCATTGGCATCCCGGCCGAAAGCCTGGAGCGGATGTTCGATGCCTTCCAGCAGGCAGACAGTTCGATTTCGAGACGCTACGGCGGCACCGGCCTGGGCTTGCCCATCGCCCGCACCCTGGCCGAACGCATGGGCGGCACCCTGCGAGCCCAGAGCCAGGAAGGCCAGGGCTCCGTGTTTACCCTGGAAATTCCGTTGGCCCTGTCGCGCCAGGCCCCAGCACCGCTGACCCCGCGCCTGCCCGGAGGAAGCGGCGATGGAGAAGGCCGTAACGTCTTGTTGGTGGAGGACAATCCGGTGAACCAGACGGTGATCGAAGCGATGCTGCGCAGCCTCGGCTTCAAGGTCAGCGTCGCCACCGACGGCGCCCAGGCCGTACGCAGCGCCGAGAGCCTGATTTTCGAAGCGATCCTGATGGACTGCCGGCTTCCGGTGATCGATGGTTACGAAGCCACCCGGCAGATCCGTCAGTTGCCCGGCTGCACCGAGGTGCCCATCATTGCCCTGACCGCCAATGCCCTGCAGGGTGACCGCGAAGCCTGCCTGGCAGCCGGCATGAACGATTACCTGGCCAAACCCTTCAAACGAATTGACTTGCAGCAGATTCTGCAACGCTGGGTGGGGTAAATGCAGTCCCTTGGACCATCTGCGACTGGCGTGAAAGTCGAAAGTGCGGCAGTCTTAAGCACCCGGCCACGCCTCGATCGGGGAAGGAATAACTATTTCAGTGCACAGGTGTACATTGATTTTCCCGTGTGCTGTGACTTTCACTACAACGCAATAGTCTATGAGTAGGCTGCCGACTCGAGGCATGAACGCTTCGATCGGCCGGGAAGATTTGCCCCACCCTGCCGCATGGGACTATTGAGGAGCTCGCATGACCAAACAAAACGCCTTTACTCGGGAAGATCTGCTGCGCTGCAGTCGCGGTGAGCTGTTCGGCCCAGGTAACGCGCAACTGCCCGCCCCGAACATGCTGATGGTGGATCGCATCACCCATATCAGCGACGAGGGTGGCAAGTACGGCAAAGGTGAATTGGTCGCCGAGCTGGATATCACTCCGGACCTGTGGTTCTTCGCCTGCCACTTCGAAGGTGATCCGGTGATGCCGGGCTGCCTGGGCCTGGACGCCATGTGGCAGCTGGTTGGTTTCTTCCTCGGCTGGCAAGGCCTGCCGGGTCGCGGTCGCGCCCTGGGTTCGGGCGAAGTGAAATTCTTCGGTCAGGTCCTGCCGACCGCGAAGAAGATCACCTATAACATTCATATCAAACGCGTCCTCAAGGGCAAGCTGAACATGGCCATTGCCGATGGTTCGGTGGCTGTCGACGGTCGCGAGATCTACACCGCCGAAGGCCTTCGGGTCGGCGTTTTCACCTCCACTGACAACTTCTAAGGGTTATCCGCATGCGCCGCGTCGTTATCACTGGTCTGGGCATCGTTTCGTGCCTGGGCAATGACAAAGAGACCGTCTCCGCTAACCTGCGTGCAAGTCGCCCTGGCATCCGGTACAACCCGGAATATGCCGAAATGGGTCTGCGTAGCCAGGTTTCCGGCTCCATTGACCTCAACCTCGAAGAGCTGATCGATCGCAAGATCTACCGTTTCGTCGGCCACGCGGCGGCTTATGCCTACCTGGCCATGAAAGACGCCATCGCTGACTCCGGCCTTACCGACGAACAGGTGTCCAACGTGCGCACCGGTCTGATCGCCGGTTCCGGCGGCGCGTCGACCCTGAACCAGATGGAAGCCCTGGACATCCTGCGCGAGAAAGGCGTCAAGCGCGTTGGTCCTTACCGCGTCACGCGGACCATGGGCAGCACCGTTTCGGCCTGCCTGGCCACGCCATTCAAGATCAAGGGCCTGAACTACTCGATCTCTTCCGCTTGCGCCACCAGTGCCCACTGCATTGGCAACGCTGTCGAGCAGATCCAGATGGGCAAGCAGGACATCGTCTTCGCCGGCGGCGGTGAAGAAGAGCACTGGAGCCAGTCGTTCCTGTTCGATGCGATGGGCGCCCTCTCCAGCAAACGCAACGACACACCGCAAACCGCTTCCCGTGCCTACGACGCCGACCGTGACGGTTTCGTCATTGCCGGCGGCGGCGGCATGGTCGTGGTCGAGGAGCTGGAACACGCCCTGGCCCGTGGCGCGAAGATCTACGCGGAAATCGTCGGCTACGGCGCCACTTCCGACGGCTACGACATGGTTGCGCCAAGCGGCGAAGGTGCCGTGCGCTGCATGCAGATGGCCATGTCCACCGTCGACACACCTATCGACTACCTGAACACCCACGGCACCTCGACCCCGGTCGGCGACGTTGCGGAAATGAAAGGTGTGCGTGAGGTGTTCGGTGACAAGGCTCCGGCCATCAGCTCCACCAAGAGCCTGTCGGGTCACTCCCTGGGCGCCGCCGGCGTTCACGAAGCGATCTACTGCATGCTGATGATGGAAGGCAACTTCATGGCCGGTTCGGCCAACATCGACGAGCTGGATCCGGAAGTGGCCGACCTGCCGATCCTGACCCAGACTCGCGAGAACGCCACCATCAATACCGTGATGAGCAACAGCTTCGGCTTCGGAGGCACCAACGCCACCCTGGTGATGAAGCGCTGGCAGGGCAAGTAAGCCCCGCCGCTACGCCGCACACAAAAACGCCCCGACTGGTTCGGGGCGTTTTTTTGCCTGGCAAATATGCCTGGGTTCTTTGTGGGAGCGGGCTTGCTCGCTCCCACATGAGGTCTACAGTGGAATTCAGCGCACCATAAACCGCTGCTGCGTCAGCAGCCGATCCCCTTGGAACACCATGAACCGCCACTCCCCCGGCACCACTTCGTGGCTTTCGGTGAATTCGTAGGCCATGACATCCTGAGGCGCACCGGGTACCAATTTCTGAATGACTTCGAACTTGTCGTGGCGCACACCATCGGGTGTACGAATACCCGGGGTGAAGTACAACAGGGTCAACGGCTGGTCATCCGCGACCTTGCCCGCCAACTGATAGCGCATGCCGAACTTGGTGCCCAGCTTGGCCGGAACACTTTCGGTCTGACGGATCTGCTCATTGCTGCGACGCAGGACCCGCTCGCCCGATTGCAACTCGGCTTGGGGCCCTTCAAAGACACCGTATTCCACCGGGCCTTCGACACGAACTTCCGCCTGGGCCAGGCCGCAGGTCAACAACAGCGCGAGCAGTGCGCTTGAACGGGTGAGGTGCATGGTGCGCTCCTTGATTGAGATGAGCGCGAGGGTATGACGTGGGGGTGACAGGCTGATGACAAAGCGATGTTGAAACAGCCCCCCAAAACCGACTCAACGCGGAACTGAGCGCGGTAACACCGCCAGGAAGTTATCCCGCGCCACTTTCCTCGCCACGTCTTCCGGCAAGGCGTCGAGGAACGGATCGAAGCTGCGCAATTCCTTACCCAACTTGTTGAATCGTCCTACCACGTCCGACCCCACCATGAAGCGCTCCGGGAAGCGCTCCACCAGTTTTAGCCACTCATCCCGGGGCCTTCCGGTCTCATCCAGCAAATACGGCGTGAGCATGCTCCAGGACAGGTCGATGAACAGATTGGGATAAGACTCAAGCATCCGCGTCAGGGTCGGCAGCAGGAAGGGCAACTGTGTCTGGTGTCGGTGAATCTCCATGCTCGTGCCTGCATGGGCCCAGATGAACCGTGTATGTGGATGATTGCGCAGCGGCTCTTCAATTTCGGCCAGGTACAGCGGATTTCTTTCGCGCTTGGAAGTGATGTTGGAATGCAGCATCACCGGCAGGTCGTTCTCCGCCGCCAAGTGATAAATGCGCGTCATGGCCTCGTTGTTGGCGCGCGGCGTATCGCCGGAGGTCAGGGCCGTCAGGTCGTCATGACGCGTGAATACTTCGCCGATGCCCTGCCACAGCCCCGGATAGAGATCGAGCATGCGCTGGATATGCGCATCGGAGTTCTTGTCATTGGGGTTGAAGCCCGACAGGAAGGGATGGAAGTGCTGGCGTTGCTCGGCGGGGAGCTTGGATACCGCCGCCGCAACGATCACATCGGTGGCGCTGTACCAATAGGCATCCGCATCATCACCGGCGTAATAACGCGGGCGCTTGGGCTCGTCTTCGTGCCATTTCTTCGCCACCGGCACGCCGGAAATCATGACGTGCTCGATGCGATTGTCCGCCATTGCCTTGAGGAGCTTGGGCATGCCGGCGCTTTCCTGGAAGAAATCGACGTAATGCAGGTGCGCATCACTGTAGGCATATTCGCGAGCCACGGCGGCGGTGCCGGTAATGGCCAGCAAACAGGCGAACATCAAACGGATCAAGGGCACGGGGTCTCTCCAAAGGCCATGAGCAGCATAGACCCCCGCTGTCCCGCCTGGGTTCAGCCTTGGCTGCCGTGCGTTGCAAGCTCGGGTTATGCTTTGCGCATTCGTCGCTCAACCTGGAAGCCACCATGACCGCTCCCCTGATCGTTCGCCCCCGTGCAGAAGATGTGGAAGGCCAGCCGATTCTTCGACCTTTACCGTCCGCCAAATGCCGCAGCGTCGGGCCTTTCGTGTTTTTCGATCACATGCTGCAGACGTCCTACGCGGCAGGTAAAGGCATGAACATTCGCCAGCATCCGCATATCGGCCTGTCCACCCTCACCTACCTGTTCGAAGGACAGATCCAGCACAAGGACAGCCTTGGCTCCGATCAGGTGGTAAACGCCGGAGACGTCAGTTGGATGACCGCCGGCAGCGCGATTGCCCATGTCGAGCGCACGCCGCAAGCCTTGCTGGAGCGCGGATTTGTCATGCATGGGCTGCAAGTCTGGCTGGCTTCACCCAAATCCCACGAAGAAGGCCCTGGGCACTATAGTCATCATCCGGCCAGCAGCCTTCCAGTCAGCGAGAACCTGGGCGTCAGCATTCGCATGATCGCCGGGTCAGGCTTTTGCCTGGAATCGCCGGTGCCGGTGCTGTCCTCTACGTTGTATGCCGAACTTCACCTGCAAACCGCAACGACGCTGCTGATTCCCACCGAGCATGCGGAGCGGGCCCTGTATGTGCTGAGCGGCGAGGCGCTATTGGATGGGGAGCCAGTAGAAGCCCACTCCTTGGTGATATTGCCGAGCGGCGAGGAAATGACGCTGTTCGCCAACAGCGATTGCCATGCCGTGCTGTTCGGCGGCGCCCCTCTGGACGGGCCACGGCGGATGAACTGGAATTTCGTTTCCAGCGACCCGGCCCGGATAGACGAAGCCCGCCGGCGCTGGGCGACCGGGGATTGGCCAACCGTGCCGGGGGAAAACGAGCGGATCGAACTGCCCTGGTGATACACGCAACGTGGCGAGGGAGCTTGCTCCCTCGCCACGGGGTTATGCAAGACCATCAACCCTTGAACACTTCATCGAGCAAATTGTGCATCGAGCGGAACGCACGCCCGGCGACCTTGGCGTCGTACATCATCTTGCCCGGCACATTGGCCTGCGGGTCGGTAAAGGAATGCACAGCGCCACCGTAGCTCAGCAATTGCCAATCCACCCCAGCCGCGTTCATTTCATCTTCGAAGGCCGGAAGTTGCTCTTTCGGCACCAACGGGTCGGAGGCGCCGTGCATGACCAACACCGCGCCCTTGATGTTTTGGGCGTCGTCCGGGTCAGGCGTATCCAGGGTGCCGTGGAACGAAATCGCGGCCTTGAGCGGTGCACCGGTGCGAGCCAGTTCCAGGGAACAGCAACCGCCAAAACAAAAGCCGAACGTAGCCAGGTTTGAAACGTCGACCTGCGCTTCGCCCTGGCTTTGCAACTGCTCGAACGCAGCCTGCATGCGCTTGCGCAAGAGGGCCCGGTCATTCTTGAGCGGCATCATCGCCGCACCGGCCTCGTCGGCATTGGTCGGGCGCACCGTCTGCCCATACAAGTCGGCAATCAGCACCACGTAACCGTTCGCCGCCACCGACCGGGCAATTTCCTCGGCCCCCGCGCCTACGCCCATCCAATTCGGTGCCATCAGCAACCCCGGACGCGGGCCTTGCTGGTTAGTATCGAAGGCCAGGCGGCTTTCATAGGTTTGGCCATCAAGCTGGTACACCACCGAACGAACCGTAATCTGACTCATGATTGACTCCCCTTGGCGGAACAATGGAAATGAAAAAACCCGCCGAAGCGGGTTTTTCCTTCAACTTGATTAAGCTGACAGTTCAACCAACAGCTTGTTCAGGCGACGGACATAGGCCGCCGGGTCTTTCAAGCTGTCGCCGGCCGCCAAGGCCGCCTGGTCGAAGAGAATGTGCGACAAGTCGCCGAAACGCTCTTCGTTCTGCTCGTTGTCGAGCTTCTCCACCAACGGGTGGCCCGGGTTGAATTCGAAGATCGGCTTGGAGTCCGGGACTTTCTGGCCGCTGGCTTCGAGGATCTGGCGCATTTGCAGGCCAAGGTCCTGCTCGCCAATGGCTAGGATCGCCGGGGAATCGGTCAAGCGATGCGAGACCCGCACTTCACTGACGGCTTCGCCCAACGCAGTCTTGATCCGCTCGACCAGGCCTTCCTTGCTCTTGGCGACTTCTTCGGCGGCTTTCTTGTCTTCTTCCGAATCCAGGTTACCGAGATCCAGGTCGCCACGGGCCACATCGACGAAGCTCTTGCCGTCGAACTCGTTGAGGTAGCTCATCAGCCACTCGTCGATGCGATCGGTGAGCAGCAGCACTTCGATGCCTTTCTTGCGGAAGACTTCCAAGTGCGGGCTGTTCTTGACCTGTGCATAAGTTTCGCCGGTCAGGTAGTAGATCTTGTCCTGGCCTTCCTTGGCGCGAGCCAAGTAGTCGGCCAGGCTGACGATTTGCTCGCCATCTTCGCCCTGGGTCGAGGCAAAACGCAGCAGGCCGGCGATCTTCTCCTTATTGGCGAAGTCTTCGGCCGGGCCTTCCTTCATGACCTGGCCAAAGTTCTTCCAGAAGCTCTTGTACTGCTCGGGCTCGTTCTTCGCCAGTTTCTCCAACATGTCCAGCACGCGCTTGGTCAGTGCTGTCTTCATGGAATCGATGATCGGGTCTTTCTGCAGGATTTCCCGCGAAACGTTCAGCGACAGGTCGTTGGAATCCACCACACCCTTGATGAAGCGCAGGTACAGCGGCAGGAACGATTCGGCCTGGTCCATCACGAACACGCGCTGCACGTACAACTTCAGGCCGCGTGGTGCTTCGCGCTGGTACAGGTCGAACGGCGCGCGGGCCGGCACGTACAGCAGCGAGTTGTATTCCAGCTTGCCTTCGACCTTGTTATGGCTCCAGCTCAGCGGGTTTTCGTAATCATGGGCGATGTGCTTGTAGAACTCCTGGTATTCCTCGTCCTTCACCTCGGTGCGCGGACGGGTCCACAGGGCACTGGCGCGGTTGACGGTTTCCCATTCCACTTCAGGTTTTTCTTCACCTTCGGCAGCGGTGACTTCCTTCGGCAACTCGATCGGCAGCGCGATGTGGTCGGAGTACTTCTTGATGATGTTGCGCAGGCGCCAGCCGTCGGCGAACTCGTCTTCGCCGGACTTGAGGTGCAGGACGATGCGGGTACCGCGGTCAGCCTTGTCGATGGTGGCGACTTCAAACTCGCCCTCGCCCTTGGACGACCAATGCACGCCTTCACTCGCGGCGAGGCCGGCACGACGGCTGAACACTTCGACCTGGTCGGCAACGATGAACGCCGAATAGAAACCGACGCCGAACTGACCGATCAGGTGGGAATCTTTCTTCTGGTCGCCGGACAGGTTCTTCATGAAATCGGCGGTGCCGGACTTGGCGATGGTGCCCAGGTGCGTGATCACCTCGTCGCGGCTCATGCCGATGCCGTTGTCTTCGAGGGTGACGGTCTTGGCGTCCTTGTCGAAGCTCACACGGATTTTCAGCTCTGCGCCGCCTTCCAGCAATTCTGGCTTGGACAGCGCTTCGAAACGTAATTTGTCGACAGCGTCGGAGGCGTTCGAAATCAGCTCGCGAAGGAAAATTTCCTTATTCGAATACAGCGAGTGAATCATCAGGTGCAGCAGTTGCTTCACCTCGGTCTGGAAGCCCAGGGTTTCCTTTTGAGTTTCCACGCTCATGGTCATCAAACTCCAAGTGGATGGTGGTGTCCGCCTCGCAGAGATTGGCGGCGGGATGTTCACAAGGTGGGGGCAACGCTGATGATTTCAAGGGCCGGTCGGCCTGGAGGGCGCAGGGATCTTGAAATGGGCCCGGGCGGTTGCAATGGGCTCGGTTTCAGTTTCCTGCCAGGCGGTGATGGCCACGTTGGCCACGCGCCGCCCCTGGCGCCAGACCTGGCATTTGGCATAAGTGTCGCGAAACTGCCCGGCGCGCAGGTAATCCAGGGAAAAATCGATGATTTTCGGCACACCCGAGGCACGAGTGACAATCAGCAAATGAACCGCAGCCGACAGCTCCATGAAACCGGCGATGACCCCACCGTGGATCGCGGGCAATAAAGGGTTACCAATGTTGTCCTTATTGGCCGGGAGGCGAAACAGCAGCTCATCGCCCTGGCGCGTGCATTCGACGCCGATGAGCTGCGCGTAGGGAATCGACGCCAGCAGCAGCGCGTAGTCGCCTTGCTCGCAGGCTTGGCGCAGTTGCTCTTCGGTCATATTGGTCATGGCTTTTGCGCGGCAGCCGTCAGGCCACTCCTCTTGATCCCCCGAGCGCTATCGCCCAGGCGCATGAAGGTGCCCACCACGTGGGCAATGGGTTGCTCGGGATCGTCTTGATAGGCAAACCCTCGGCTGAAAATCACATCCGGCGTGACCCGATAACATTGGGCGAAGCCATAAATGGCCTTGTTGGGCATGGCAGCGTGCATGTAGTCGATGCGCAGGTCCAATGTCGGGCAGACTTCGAATTGCGGCAGTACACATAAGGTCGACATACCGCAGGCAGTATCCATCAGCGAAGTCAGCGCTCCGCCATGGACAATACCCGTCAGGGGATTGCCGACAATATGCGGACTAAAGGGCAGCTCCAGCGTGAGCCCTTCGCGACTGGCGCTGTGCAGTTTGATGCCCAGCACATGACAGTGCCTGAGCGCCGACAAGAAGCGGGTCGCACGCTCAAAAACGGGATCTTCAGCCATATTCATTAATGCCCTGATGTGTGGAGGCGCTCGACAACAGTTGTGTGCAATAAAGTTCCGCTGGATTGCAAAGTTATATATCTAGCGCAAAAGAGGAACTTAACCAGAGGGTGCGCGCTCAAAAGGCCAGTAGTTATATCCATAAGGAGAAACACCCCATGCGTAAGACTTTTGCTATTGCCTTGATGTTGGCCGCCTCCCTCGGTCTCGCCGCCTGCGATAAAAAATCCGAGGACAAAGCTCAAGATGCCAACCAACACGCTGAGCAAGCTCAGCAAGACATGAACAAAGCACAGGATAAAGTGAACGACGCGGCGAAAGAAAACGCCGAAGCTGCCAAAGCTCAGGCTGAATCGAACAGTGCCGCCCAGCAGGAACAAGCCCCTGCTACCGCACCTAAAACCAACTGATACGGTTTTAGCGATAAAAGAAAACCCGCCTGGTGCGGGTTTTCTTTTGCCTGCGATTCAGTCAGAGCAGCCTCGCCGTCAGACGGTTTCCTTGACGGTTTCAGGCGCTGGTGCCTCGGTAGGCGTATAGACCATGACGTCCAGCACGTCGGAATGGAATTCGCGCTGGTACAACACAAAGACCACGCCGGCACTCATCAACATGAATAACCAGGGGCTGACGAACCACGCCAACATGGTCATTCCAAAGTAATAAGCACGCAGGCCGAAGTTGAACTGGTTGGCCGCCATGGAAATAACTCTCGCTGCCCGCGAAGCGAAGGCCTTGCGCTCCAGCTCGGACACGTGCCGCTCGCCAATCATCGGCGCCGAGCCCACCAGCACCGCAGCGAAGTTGTACTGGCGCATGCACCAGCTGAACGTGAAAAACGCATAGACGAACACCAATGCCAGGCACAGCAGCTTGACTTCCGCCATGCCTTGGGAGGCCTGTTGGACCAGTGGCAAGTCAGCCAGCAACGACACCGCCCGATCGGATGCTCCCAGCACCGTCAGGATACCGGCCAGGATAATCAGCGTACTGGAGGCGAAAAACGAAGCGTTGCGCTCCAGGTTGCCGATCACGCTGGCATCGGCGATGCGGTTGTCGCGCAGCAGCATGCGGCGCATCCAGTCTTCACGGTACAAGTGCATCACGCTGGCCAGGCAGGCCGTGTCGCGGGCTTTCCAGGACGCGTAGCGGGTATAACCGGCCCAGCAGATGACGAACCACACGGCAGCGAGAAGATGGATCAGGTTGGCTTGGATGAATGACATGCAATTTCCCTGCTTGACGATAACGGGAGCTGGAACAGCGTCTGCGTACCGCAGGACGCTCCATTCGACGCCAGACGAGAAAAAAAGACACCGCACCCATAAAAAAATGCCCCGTATCGACTGATACGGGGCATTTCGGTTCTTGCCGGTGGATCTGCCTGTTGTCGCTTACGCCAACGCTTCGCTCCGCTTGCCCAGCAACCGATCACACACCACCGCGACCACCAGGGTCATGACCGAAGGCACCAGCCAGGCCAGGCCCTGTTCACTGAGCGGCAGGTGGGCCAGTTCCGTCGGCATCCAATCCGCCAACCCGGCGCCCTTGAGGGCATCGATCAGGCCGAACAGGAACGACACCAGCATCACCGGGCCGACGATGCGCCCTTGCTCATGCCAGAAATCCTTGCAGAAGCTCAGGGCCACCAGGGCGATGCACGGCGGGTAGATCGCGGTGAGGACCGGAATCGAGAAAGCGATCAGCTTGGTCAGGCCCAGGTTGGACACCAGCAGCGAGAACGCCGCCAGGATCACCACCAAGGTCTTATAGGACAGCGGTAGGACACGGCTGAAGTATTCGGCGCAGGCGCAGGTCAGGCCGACCGCCGTCACCAGGCAGGCCAGGGAAATCAGCACCGCAAGGAAGCCGCTGCCCAGGCTGCCGAAGGTATGTTGTACATAGGCGTGCAACACGGCGGCGCCGTTGGTCGCGTCCGCCGCCACTTCGTGGCTCCCGGAGCCCAGGCGGAACAGGCTGACGTAGACCAGTGCCAGGCCCACCCCGGCAATCAGCCCGGCGATGATGGCGTAACGGGTGATCAAGGCCGGCGATTCGACGCCACGGGAGCGGATGGCGTTGACGATGACGATGCCAAACACCAGGGCGCCGAGGGTATCCATAGTCAGGTAACCATTGATAAAGCCCTGGGAGAACGGTGCCGCCACGTACTCGGGTGTCGCCACGCCGATATCACCGGCCGGCAGGGCAAACGCCGCGATGCCCAATACGGCCAAGGCAATGATCTTCAATGGCGCGAGAAAGCGTCCGACGGTATCCAGCAGACGGCCCGGATAGAGCGAAATGAAGAACACCAGCAGGAAATACACCGCGCTATAGAGGAACAGCGCCAGCGGACTCTCGCCGGTCAGCGGCGCCAGGCCGACTTCGAACGACACGGTGGCGGTACGCGGCGTGGCAAACAGCGGACCGACAGCCAGATAGCACACCGCCGCCAGCAACCCGCCGGCGATTTTGCCGATGGGGCTGCTCAAGGCGTCCATCGCCCCACCGACCTTGGCCAGCGCAACGACAGTAATGACTGGCAAGCCGACCGCAGTGACCAGGAAACCCAACGCCGCCATCCAGACATGAGGTCCGGATTGCAAACCGACGATAGGCGGGAAGATGATGTTACCGGCCCCGACGAACAGGGCAAAGGTCATGAAACCAAGCGCCAGGATGTCCTGGCCTTTCAACACTTTCATTAAGGAAACCACACTACTGAATCGGAATTTAGAGAGGGATTTCCCTGAAGGGTGAGGGAAATGCTGCCGATCCGTATGGGATCGACCCGTTTAGCGCGTCGCTACCTTGTGGGCTGCGGTCGCAAAATTGGCCGCCAGACTAACGAATTTGAGCGGAAAACGCACTGTTACAGGGCAAACTATCCGATACACGACGTTTCCGTGTCGCGTTTACATATCTATTTTTCCGGGTCGCTGTAGTTGGTGCGGGCCACAAAGGCAGGTCAGCATGTCCCAGGGCCAGAAACGACAAAGGCCACCCGAAGGTGGCCTTTGTTGCTGGAACAAAAAAGTCAGCCGAAGCTTACTTCTTCATTTCCCAGCCAGTCAGCTCGGCCAGGGCCTTGCCGATGTCTGCCAGCGAACGCACGGTTTTCACGCCTGCGTCTTGCAGTGCAGCGAATTTCTCGTCTGCAGTGCCTTTGCCGCCCGAGATGATTGCGCCAGCATGGCCCATGCGCTTGCCCGGAGGAGCAGTCACACCTGCGATGTAGGAAACAACCGGCTTGGTCACGTTTGCCTTGATGTAGGCAGCGGCTTCTTCTTCAGCGGAACCGCCGATCTCACCGATCATGACGATCGCTTCGGTCTTCGGGTCTTCCTGGAACAGCTTCAGGATGTCGATGAAGTTGGAGCCTGGGATCGGGTCACCGCCGATGCCGACGCAAGTGGACTGACCGAAACCGGCGTCAGTGGTCTGCTTGACGGCTTCGTAGGTCAGGGTGCCGGAACGGGAAACGATACCGACCTTGCCTGGCAAGTGAATGTGACCTGGCATGATGCCGATCTTGCATTCGCCTGGAGTGATCACGCCTGGGCAGTTAGGGCCGATCAGGGTGATACCCAGCTCGTCGCACTTGACCTTGGCTTCCAGCATGTCGATGGTCGGGATGCCTTCGGTGATGCAGACGATCAGCTTGATGCCGCCGAACGCTGCTTCAAGGATGGAGTCCTTGCAGAAAGGAGCCGGAACGTAGATCACGCTGGCGGTGGCGCCAGTGGCAGCTACAGCGTCTTTCACGGTGTTGAAGACAGGCAGGCCCAGGTGCTCGGTGCCGCCCTTGCCCGGAGTTACGCCGCCGACCATCTGGGTGCCGTACTCGATGGCTTGCTGGGTGTGGAAACTACCTTGCGAACCGGTAATGCCCTGGCAGATAACCTTGGTGTCTTTGTTGATCAGGACGCTCATTATTTGCCCTCCGCAGCTTTAACGACTTGTTGAGCAGCGTCGGTCAGGCTGGTAGCAGCGATGATGTTCAAACCGCTTTCTGCCAGTACTTTAGCGCCCAGCTCAGCGTTGTTGCCTTCGAGGCGAACAACAACCGGGATTTTCACGCCGACTTCTTTCACGGCGCCGATGATGCCTTCGGCAATCATGTCGCAGCGAACGATGCCGCCGAAGATGTTGACCAGTACTGCAGCGACGTTGGTGTCGGACAGGATGATCTTGAACGCTTCGGTCACACGTTCCTTGGTAGCACCACCGCCCACGTCGAGGAAGTTGGCTGGCTTGCCGCCATGCAGGTTGACGATGTCCATGGTACCCATGGCCAGGCCGGCACCGTTGACCATACAGCCGATGTTGCCTTCCAGGGCTACGTAGTTCAGTTCGAACTTGGCAGCGTGCGCTTCGCGCGGATCGTCTTGCGACGGATCGTGGAAAGTCTTCAGCTTAGGCTGACGGTACATGGCGTTGGCGTCGATGTTGATCTTGGCATCGAGGCAGTGCAGGTCGCCGTCGGCCTTGATCACCAGCGGGTTCACTTCCAGCAGCGCCAGGTCGTGGTCCTGGAACAGCTTGGCCAGGCCTACGAAGATCTTGGCGAACTGAGTGACCTGCTTGCCTTCCAGGCCCAGCTGGAATGCCAGCTCGCGACCCTGGAATGGCTGTGCGCCAACCAGTGGATCGATGGTGGCCTTGAGGATTTTCTCAGGGGTGTCGTGAGCGATTTTCTCGATGTCCACGCCACCTTCGGTGGAAGCCATGAACACGATGCGACGGCTCGAACGGTCAACGACAGCGCCCAGGTACAGCTCTTTAGCGATATCAGTGCACGATTCAACCAGGATCTTGGTGACTGGCTGACCGTTGGCGTCGGTCTGGTAAGTCACCAGACGCTTGCCCAGCCACTGCTGTGCGAAGGCTTTGGCGTCTTCTTTGCTGCGAACCAGCTTGACGCCGCCCGCTTTACCGCGACCACCGGCGTGAACCTGGGCTTTGACAACCCATTCGCTGCCGCCGATTTTGTCGCAAGCTTCTGCTGCCGCTTCCGGGGTGTCTACAGCGTAGCCGGTGGATACTGGCAGGCCGTACTCAGCGAACAGCTGCTTACCCTGATACTCGTGAAGATTCATGCTTATTACCGTCTTCGTTAGGTACTGCGCATTCGGTGCTGCACCGTTGTGGTGCCGCACCACCTGTGACTGCTGCTTGCGTAGCGTTCCGGTCAACCGGTGCAGCTACGCAAGACTGCGTCCAGCGGACATTCCGCGGTGAGTCTTGCGCGCAAGGCTCACGACGGGCCGAACCGCCGTGGTTTCTTATTATCTCTTAACGCTTCTTGCGGTTGGCCACGTGGATGGCACCGCCATTCACGGCCAGGGCCGCTTCGTGCAAGGCTTCGGACAGGGTCGGATGGGAGAAGACCATCATGCCCAGGTCTTCAGCGCTGGTGCCGAATTCCATACCGATCGCGCCTTGCTGTACCAGCTCGGCAGCGCTTGGGCCGATAACGTGAACGCCCAACACGCGATCCGTCTTGGCATCGGCGATGACTTTCACGAAACCACCGGTATCGTTGGCTGCCATGGCACGGCCGGAGGCTGCGAACGGGAAGGTGCCGACGTTAACTTCAACGCCTTCGGCTTTCAAGGCCTGCTCGGTTTTACCAACCCATGCGATTTCCGGGTGGGTGTAGATAACCGAAGGGATCAGGTCGTAGTTCATCTGGGCCTTGTGGCCCTTGATGCGCTCGACGACCATGATGCCTTCTTCCGAAGCCTTGTGGGCCAGCATCATGCCGCGAACCACGTCACCGATGGCGAAGACGCCCGGTACAGCGGTTGCGCAATGGTCATCGACCGCGATGAAACCGCGCTCGTCGATTTCAACGCCGCAATCGGCGGACAGCAGATCGGTGGTCACTGGACGACGACCAACGGCTACGATCAACTTGTCGAAGGTGATGGTCTGTTCGCCGTTGGTGTCGGTGTAGTTCACCACGACTTCTTCGCCGTTGACCTTGGAGCCGGTCACGCGAGCACCCAGCTTGATGTCCAGGCCTTGCTTGGTCAGGGTTTTCAGCGCTTCCTTGGACACCGCGGTATCGGCTGCCATCAGGAAGGTATCGAGGGCTTCGAGCACGGTCACTTCAGCGCCGAGGCGCGACCATACGGAACCCAGCTCGAGGCCGATCACGCCGGCGCCGATCACGCCGAGGCGTTTTGGCACGGTCTGGAATTCCAGCGCGCCGGTGGAATCGACGATCACGTTCTGGTCGACTGGCGCCGGAGGAATGTCGATCGGACGCGAACCTGGCGCCAGGATGACGTTTTCGGCTTCGATCACTTCAACCGAGCCGTCAGGCTTGGTCACTTCGACTTTCTTGCCCAGCAGCAGCTTGCCGTGGCCCTGAATCGAAGTCACGCCGTTGGCCTTGAACAGGGTGGCAACACCGCTGGTCAGGTTCTTGACGATGCCGGCCTTGCGGCCAACCATCGCGGCGACGTCCATCTTCACTTCACCGGTAGAGATACCGTGAACGTTAAAGCTTTCTTTCGCTTCCTTGTACTTCCAGGAACTGTCCAGCAGCGCCTTGGATGGAATGCAACCGACGTTCAGGCAGGTGCCGCCCAGGGCCAGCTTGCCCTCGCCATCGGTGTATTTCTCGATGCAGGCAGTGGAGAGGCCCAGTTGCGCAGCCTTGATGGCCGCTACGTAGCCGCCAGGGCCCGCACCAATCACTACCACGTCGAATTTCTGAGTCATGAGTCATTCCTTCTCGAATCAAACCGGACGGTCACTTGTGATGACCGTCGAGGGACGAAACCGGTTGTTTCAGCAAGAGGCCGGTCGACAGACCGGCCCTCGCGGCGAAAATCAGATATCCAGCAGCAGACGAGCCGGATCTTCAAGCAGGTTCTTGATGGTGACCAGGAACGTCACGGCCTCTTTGCCATCGATCAGGCGGTGATCGTAGGACAGAGCCAGGTACATCATCGGACGAATCACGACCTGACCGTTGATCGCCATCGGACGCTGCAGGATGTTGTGCATGCCCAGGATAGCCGCTTGTGGCGGATTGACGATCGGGGTCGACATCATCGAACCGAATGTACCACCGTTGGTGATGGTGAACGTACCGCCGGTCATCTCTTCGATCGACAGCTTGCCGTCACGGGCCTTCTTGCCGAAGGTGGCGATGCCGCCTTCGATTTCGGCCAGGCTCATCAGCTCGGCGTTGCGCAGTACCGGAACCACCAGGCCACGGTCGCTGGAAACAGCAACACCGATGTCGGCGTAGCCGTGGTAGACGATGTCCGAACCGTCGATCGACGCGTTGACGGCCGGGAAGCGTTTGAGTGCTTCGGTGGCAGCCTTGACGAAGAACGACATGAAGCCCAGGCGTACGCCGTTGTGGGACTTCTCGAACAGATCCTTGTACTTCGAACGCAGGGCCATGACTTCGGTCATGTCGACTTCGTTGAAGGTGGTCAGCATCGCCATGTTCGACTGGGCTTCAACCAGACGCTCGGCAACCTTGGCACGCAGGCGGGTCATCGGAACGCGTTTTTCAACGCGGTCACCGGCTGCGAATACTGGCGCGGAAGCGGCAGGCGCGGCTGGCTTGGTAGGCGCTGCGGCTGGCGCGGCTTTCTTGGCGGCAACGGCTGCCACCACGTCTTCCTTGGTCACACGACCGCCCTTGCCGGTGCCGGCAACGGAAGCGATGTTGATGCCGTTCTCTTCAGCCAGTTTGCGAGCAGCCGGAGCGGCGACTGGGTCGTCTTCGCCCGAAGCAGCAGGCGCGGCGGCCTGAGCGGCAGCCGGTGCGGCAGCGGCGGCTGGTGCGGCAGCAGCAGCGCCGCCCTCTTCGATCGAGCCCAGGACCTGGTTCGACAGAACGGTAGCGCCCTCTTCGGCAACGATTGCGCCCAGCACACCGTCAGCTTCGGCCAATACTTCCAGCACGACCTTGTCGGTCTCGATGTCGACGATCAGGTCGTCACGCTTGACGGCCTCGCCTGGTTTCTTGTGCCAAGTGGCAACGGTGCCATCGGCAACCGATTCCGGGAATGACGGGGCTTTGATTTCGATAGCCATTATCTGTGGGTCCTTAAAATTCGGTTTCAGTCAGCGCGAAGGCGTTAAACAGTGAAGGCATCTTGCAGCAGTTTTTCCTGCTGCTCGGCGTGCATCGATGCATAACCACAAGCAGGTGCAGCCGAAGCGTCACGACCGGCATATTCAAGGCCCAGGGCCTTGTTATGGTTGCCAATGCTGCGACGCAGGTGATGCTGGCTGCTGTACCACGCGCCTTGGTTCATCGGTTCTTCCTGACACCACACCACGTGGGTGAGGTTGGTGTAAGGCGCGATGGCCTCCATCAGGTCCTCTTCCGGGAACGGATAAAGCTGCTCGATACGCACGATGGCGATGTCTTCGCGGCCTTCGGCACGACGTTTCTCCAGCAGGTCGTAGTAGACCTTGCCGCTGCACAGGATCAGGCGAGTCACCTTCGCCGCGTCCAAGGTATCGATTTCCGAAATGACGGTCTGGAACGAGCCTTCGGCCAGGTCTTCAAGCGTGGAGATTGCCAGCTTGTGACGCAGCAGCGACTTCGGTGTCAGCACGATCAGCGGCTTGCGCAGCGGACGGATGACCTGGCGACGCAGCAGGTGGTAGATCTGCGCGGGAGTCGTTGGTACACAAACCTGGACGTTGTGCTCGGCGCACAGCTGCAGGTAGCGTTCCAGACGTGCCGACGAGTGCTCCGGTCCCTGCCCTTCATAACCGTGTGGCAGCAACATGGTCAGGCCGCAGAGACGACCCCACTTGTGCTCGCCGCTGGTGATGAACTGGTCGACAACCACCTGCGCACCGTTGGCGAAGTCGCCGAACTGGGCTTCCCAGATCACCAGCGCATTCGGCTCGGTGGTGGAGTAGCCATATTCGAATGCCAGGACGGCTTCCTCGGACAACAGCGAATCGTACAGGTCGAAACGTGGCTGGCCTTTGTACAGGTGTTGCAGCGGGATGTAGGTGCTGGCGTCTTTCTGGTTGTGCAGCGCCGCGTGGCGGTGCGAGAAAGTGCCACGGCCTACGTCCTGGCCGGTGATGCGGATCGGGTGACCTTCGAACGCCAGGGTCGCGTACGCCATGGTTTCGGCGTAACCCCAGTTGATCGGCAGGCCGCCGGCTTGCATCTTCTGACGGTCTTCGTAGATCTTCGCGACCTGGCGCTGGACCACGAAGCCTTCTGGAATTTCCAGCAGCTTGGCGGACAGTTCCTGCAAGGTCTTGAGATCGAAACGCGTGTCGTGGCGAGCGGTCCAGGCGTGGCCCAGGTATGGACGCCAGTCCACGAAGAGCTCTTTGTTCGGCTCTTTGACCAGGCTTTTTACAACGTGCAGGCCATTGTCCAGGGCGTTGCGATATTCATCGACTTTTTCCTGGACGCGGGCAGCATCCAGAACGCCGCCCTGGGTCAGGCGCTCGGCATACAGCTCACGGGTGGTGCGCTGCTTGGCGATCTGCTGGTACATCAGCGGTTGGGTACCGCTTGGCTCGTCGGCCTCGTTGTGGCCGCGACGACGGTAGCAAACCAGGTCGATCACCACGTCGCGCTTGTACTGCATGCGGTAGTCGATGGCCAACTGGGTCACGAACAGCACGGCTTCCGGGTCATCGCCATTCACATGGAGAATCGGCGCCTGGATCATCTTCGCGACGTCGGTTGCGTACTCGGTGGAACGCGAGTCAAGCGGGTTGCTGATGGTGAAACCAACCTGGTTGTTGATCACGATGTGCACGGTACCGCCGGTCTTGAAACCGCGGGTCTGCGACATCTGGAAGGTTTCCATGACCACGCCTTGACCGGCGAATGCCGCGTCACCGTGGATGGAGATCGGCAACACCTTCTCACCGGTCGGATCGTTGCGACGATCCTGGCGGGCACGGACGGACCCCTCGACTACCGGGGAAACGATTTCCAGGTGGGACGGGTTGAACGCCATGGCCAGGTGGACTTCGCCACCGGTGGTCATCACGTTGGACGAGAAGCCCTGGTGGTACTTCACGTCACCGGAGCCCAGCTCGACCTTCTTCTTGCCTTCGAACTCGTCGAACAGCTCGCGCGGGTTCTTGCCGAAGGTGTTGACCAGTACGTTCAAGCGGCCACGGTGAGCCATGCCGATGACGACTTCCTTGGTGCCGTAGGAACCGGAACGCTGGATCAGTTCGTCGAGCATCGGAATCAGGCTTTCGCCGCCTTCCAGGCCGAAACGCTTGGTGCCCGGGTATTTGGTACCCAGGTATTTCTCCAGGCCTTCACCGGCGGTGACGCGCTCGAGCAAGTGGCTCTTGATGTCGGCGGAGTAGGTCGGACGGCCACGAACGCTTTCCAGACGCTGCTGGAACCACTGGCGCTGCTCGGAGTCGGTGATGTGCGTAAATTCAGCGCCGATGGTGCGGCAATATGTCTGCTGCAACGCTTCGTGAATTTCGCGTAGGCTCGCTTCCTCTTTGCCGATGAACAGGTCGCCGGCACGGAAAGTTGTATCAAGATCGGCATTGGTCAAGCCGTAATGAGTGATCGACAGGTCTGCAGGTGCAGGACGCTGCCACAGCCCCAGCGGGTCAAGCTGGGCTGCCTGGTGGCCACGCATCCGGTAGGCCTGGATCAGTCGCAGTACTTCAACTTGCTTCTTTTCATGCTCGGAGCTCACGCTGCCGGCAGACACCGGTTGAGCGCGGCGCTGGTTCTTTGCCAGCAGCACGAAATGATCGCGAATCGTCGAGTGCGAAACATCGGTGGCAGAGTTACCGTCAGCCGGCAACTTCTGAAAGTAGGTGCGCCATTCTTCTGGCACAGCGTTAGGGTCGTGCAGGTAGAGCTCGTAGAGCTCTTCCACATAGGCAGCGTTACCACCGGAGAGGTGGGCACTGTTCCACATGCGCTGCATCACGCTTTCTTGCATGCTTGGTCACCCTCGATTAGGGGAACACCACCGGCGAAAACACCGAGCAAACTTGCAGAAGTCCGAGTGCAGCGACTAAAACAAGCCACTTAGGATCACGCTGATAGTCCGGGTACCAGCCCGGATGCCCCTGCTTGTCTCATTTCTTCAAAATAAGAACCGCCGCTTTGTGAGCGACTGTTCTGGTTATAGCCAGGACGTGGGTTGAAGCCCACGCCCTCGCCTCTACGGGTACAGCGGTTCTACGGGTACAGCAGCTGAATCACACGCCGTTTTGCAGCAGCATGTTACGTACGTGACCGATGGCCTTAGTCGGGTTCAGGCCTTTCGGGCAGACGTTGACGCAGTTCATGATCCCGCGGCAGCGGAATACGCTGAACGGATCATCCAGTGCGGCCAGACGCTCGGACGTCTTGGTATCACGGCTGTCTGCCAGGAAGCGGTACGCTTGCAGCAGGGCGGCCGGGCCCAGGAACTTGTCCGGGTTCCACCAGAAGGATGGGCACGAGGTCGAGCAGCAAGCGCACAGGATGCACTCGTACAGACCGTCGAGCTTTTCACGCTCTTCAGGGGACTGCAGACGCTCGATGGCCGGAGCCGGCGTGTCGTTCTGCAGGAATGGCTTCACCTTCTCGTATTGCTTGTAGAAGATGCTCATATCGACGACCAGGTCACGGATGACCGGCAAACCTGGCAGCGGGCGAACGATCAGCTTGTTGCCCTTGACCACGGCCGACAGCGGCGTGATGCAGGCCAGGCCGTTCTTGCCGTTGATGTTCATGCCGTCGGAGCCACAAACGCCCTCGCGGCACGAGCGACGATAGGAGAAACCTTCGTCCTGCTCTTTGATCAAGGCCAGCACGTCCAGCACCATCAGGTCTTTACCACCGGTATCGACCTGGAAGTCCTGCATGAACGGCGCAGCGTCCTGATCAGGGTTGTAGCGATAAACACTGACTTGCAACATAGCGGTCACCCTTAATAAGTCCGGACTTTTGGTTCGAAAGTCGGAACAGTCTTCGGCGAGAAGTTCACGGCACGCTTGGCGACGCGTTTTTCACCCGGGAAGTACAAGGTGTGGCACAGCCAGTTTTCGTCGTCACGGTCTTCGAAGTCTTCGCGGGCGTGAGCCCCACGGGACTCTTTACGCACTTCTGCGGCGATGGCGGTGGCTTCGGCCACTTCCAGCAGGTTCTGCAGTTCCAGCGCTTCGATACGTGCAGTGTTGAACGCCTGCGACTTATCGTTGATCTTCACGTTGGCGATTCGTTCACGCAATTGTGCGAGCTGGGCAATACCCTTCTGCATGTATTCGCCGGTACGGAACACACCGAAATAGTTCTGCATGCAGCTTTGCAGCTCGCGACGCAGGGTGGCGACGTCTTCGCCTTCGGTACGCTCGTTCAGAGCAGACAGGCGCGCCAGGGCGGTTTCGATGTTGGCGTCGGTGGCATCGTCGTATTCGATACCGTCGGACAGCGCTTTCTCCAGGTGCAGGCCGGCGGCGCGACCGAAGACCACCAGGTCGAGCAGCGAGTTGCCGCCCAGGCGGTTGGCACCGTGGACCGATACGCAAGCCACTTCACCCACCGCGAACAGGCCAGGGATGATTTCGTCCACGCCTTCGGCGTTCTGGGTCATTGCCTGGCCATGAATGTTGGTGGCAACGCCGCCCATCATATAGTGGCAGGTTGGAACCACTGGAACCGGCGCGACGACTGGGTCGACGTGAGCGAAGGTCTTGGACAGTTCGCAGATACCTGGCAGGCGGCTGTGCAGCACTTCCTCGCCAAGGTGATCGAGCTTGAGCATCACGTGGTCGCCATTCGGGCCACAGCCGTTGCCGGCGATGATCTCTTTAACCATCGAACGAGCCACGACGTCACGACCGGCAAGGTCCTTGGCGTTCGGCGCATAACGTTCCATGAAACGCTCGCCGTGCTTGTTGATCAGGTAACCGCCTTCACCACGGCAACCTTCGGTGACCAGTACACCGGCGCCGGCGATGCCGGTCGGGTGGAACTGCCACATTTCGATGTCTTGTACCGGCACGCCCGCACGCAGGGCCATGCCGACGCCGTCACCGGTGTTGATCAGGGCATTGGTGGTGGATGCGTAGATACGGCCCGCACCGCCGGTCGCCAGTACGGTGGCCTTGGCGCGGATGTAGGTGGTTTCGCCGGTTTCGATGCAGATCGCGATCACACCGACGAACGCGCCGTCCTGGTTCTTCACCAGGTCAACGGCGTAGTACTCGTTCAGGAACGTGGTACCGGCTTTCAGGTTGCCCTGATAAAGGGTGTGCAGCAGGGCGTGACCGGTACGGTCGGACGCCGCGCAAGTACGCGCAGCCTGGCCGCCCTTGCCGTAGTCCTTGGACTGGCCACCGAACGGACGCTGGTAGATGCGACCTTGCTCGGTACGGGAGAATGGCATGCCCATGTGGTCCAACTCGAACACCGCGGCCGGGCCTTCCTGACACATGTATTCGATAGCGTCCTGGTCACCGATGTAGTCGGAACCCTTGACGGTATCGTACATGTGCCAGCGCCAGTCATCGTTCGGGTCGGCCGAAGCGATGGCGCAGGTGATGCCACCCTGGGCGGAAACGGTGTGCGAACGTGTCGGGAAAACCTTGGTGATCACGGCAGTCTTGTGACCGCCCTGTGCCAGTTGCAGCGCTGCGCGCATGCCGGCACCGCCACCACCAATGATGATGGCGTCGAAAGAAATCGTTGGAATGTTAGCCATGAATCAGATACCCCAGAGAATCTGCACACCCCAGACGAAGTAAGCGAACATCGCAACGCCGCATACTGCCTGGAAGAGGAAACGTACGGCAGTCGCCGACTTGCCGAACGCCATTTGCGTCAGGTAGTCGGTCGCGATGGTCCACATGCCGACCCAGGCGTGGGCGCCCAGTGCGACGAGTGCCAGCAGACTGAAGATACGCATCCAGTTGTTTGCAAACAGTTCATGCCATTGGGCATAGCCCAGGCCGGGGTTGGCGACTACATATCCGATCAGGAAGATGAAATAAGCCGCGAGAACGACCGCAGACACACGCTGCGCCATCCAGTCATAAAGGCCAGAACGCGAAAGGTTCGTGACGTTGGTTACCATATCCAGACTCCTGCCAGAACGATTACCACCACGGAAACGGCGATAACGATTTTCGAGCCCAGCTTGCCGCCTTCCAGCGTCTCACCGATGCCCATGTCCATGATCAAGTGGCGCACACCGGCAACCAGGTGATACAGCAAGGCGGACAGGATGCCCCAAATCACTAGCTTGGCTAGCGGACTGGTCAGACACGCTTTCACCTGACCGAAGCCTTCTTCCGAATCGAGCGACTTGTCCAATGCATAAAGCATGATGGCCAGGCTGACGAAGAGGATGACACCGGAGATACGGTGAAGAATGGACGTGTAAGCAGTGACTGGGAGTTTGATGGTCCTTAGGTCTAGGTTTACAGGTCGTTGGCTTTTCACGGCTTTTTTTTCACACTGAAGAGCCCCTAACAATCAGGGCAAAGTTGTTGGGGCGCGCACTGGTCAGGTACTCACCACCCAGGGAGTGACGACCCCCAAGAAAGCAGGCCCAAAAGCCCCTGGCGGTCGGTGGCCGAGTATAGACAGTTAGGCTACTAATGACAACGCGTTCACCTTCCCCTAATAGCGCATTGCACATAGAGCGCAAAAGGCGTAAACGGCAGGCAATTTCGCGGAAAAAGTCCGGTTAAAGCCTTCTGGAGCAAGACTTTAGGCAAATTGACATTCGGATTTATCTCACTATAGTGGTGCGGGCCCTGCGTGGGGGGTCTGTCTGATGATTCCAAGCATTAATAGGAGGCCACATGGCTGACAAAAAAGCGCAGTTGATCATCGAGGGCGCAGCCCCCGTCGAGCTGCCCATTTTAACCGGCACCGTTGGTCCCGATGTAATCGACGTACGGGGCCTGACGGCCACGGGCCGTTTCACCTTTGACCCAGGTTTCATGTCGACCGCCTCGTGCGAGTCGAAAATCACCTATATCGACGGCGACAACGGCATCCTGCTGCACCGCGGCTACCCGATCGAGCAACTGGCTGAAAAATCGGACTACCTGGAAACCTGCTACCTGCTGCTCAACGGCGAGCTGCCGACCGCAGAGCAAAAGGCCCAGTTCGTCAGCACCGTAAAGAACCACACCATGGTTCACGAACAGTTGAAGACCTTCTTCAACGGCTTCCGTCGCGATGCCCACCCGATGGCCGTCATGTGCGGCGTTGTCGGCGCCCTCTCGGCCTTCTACCACGACTCCCTGGACATCAATAACCCCCAGCATCGCGAAATCTCCGCGATCCGCCTGGTGGCGAAGATGCCGACCCTGGCAGCCATGGTCTACAAGTACTCCATGGGCCAGCCCATGATGTACCCGCGCAACGACCTGACCTATGCAGAGAACTTCCTGCATATGATGTTCAACACCCCGTGCGAGATCAAACCGATCAGCCCGGTGCTCGCCAAGGCCATGGACCGGATCTTCATCCTCCATGCCGACCACGAGCAGAACGCCTCCACGTCCACGGTGCGTCTGGCCGGCTCGTCGGGTGCCAACCCGTTCGCCTGTATCGCCGCCGGTATCGCCGCGCTCTGGGGCCCTGCCCACGGCGGTGCGAACGAAGCAGTGTTGACCATGCTCGATGAAATCGGCGATGTCTCGAACATCGACAAGTTCATCGCCAAGGCCAAGGACAAGAACGATCCGTTCAAGCTGATGGGCTTCGGTCACCGGGTCTACAAGAACCGCGACCCGCGCGCCACCGTCATGAAGCAGACCTGCGACGAAGTGCTCAAGGAACTGGGGATCAAGAACGATCCGCAACTCGAACTGGCCATGCGCCTGGAAGAGATCGCCCTGACCGACCCGTACTTCATCGAGCGCTCGCTGTACCCGAACGTCGACTTCTACTCGGGGATCATCCTCAAGGCGATCGGCATTCCAACCAGCATGTTCACCGTGATCTTCGCCCTGGCGCGGACCGTGGGCTGGATCTCCCACTGGAAGGAAATGCTCTCCAGCCCGTACAAGATCGGCCGCCCGCGCCAGCTGTACACCGGCTACGAGTCGCGTGACATCACCAAGCTGGAAGACCGCAAGTAAGGCCCGCCTTGCGATAGGTCCCACGCTGCACTGAAACAGCCCCTGCTTCTTATACATAAGAGCAGGGGCTGTTTTGTTTATGCCTCTTTATATCTGATCCAGAAACTGCATTGGCAGACCCGGCGTCATCGCGAGCCAGCTCGCTCCCACAGGATGAACGCGTTCCAGTGTGGGAGCGAGCTTGCTCGCGATGGCGCCAGGCCTGCCTTCCAGAAACGCGACACAAAAAAATACCCCAGCCTCTCGACCGGGGTATTTCTTCAAGCACTTATCGCTACATCAGTGGCTAACCGCCCCACTCGCCCCCAGGCCAGTCTGCGAACGCACGAACTGCGGGAAGAACAGCGCCCGCTCGTTGGCACCTTCAGCCGACTTGTCGGTAACGGAGAAGAACCAGATGCCGACGAACGCAATGGCCATCGAGAACAACGCCGGGTATTCGTACGGGAAGATTGCCTTCTCGTGACCCATGATCTGCACCCAAATGGTCGGGCCGAGGATCATCAGGCCCACGGCACTGACCAGGCCCAGCCAGCCGCCGATCATGGCGCCACGGGTGGTCAGCTTCTTCCAGTACATCGAAAGCAGCAGCACCGGGAAGTTGCAGCTCGCCGCGATGGAGAACGCCAGGCCCACCATGAACGCGATGTTCTGCTTCTCGAACAGGATGCCCAGGCCGATCGCCAGCACCGCCAGACAGATTGTGGTGATTTTCGAGACGCGAATCTCATCCTTCTCGTTGGCCTTGCCTTTCTTGATCACGCTGGCATACAGGTCATGGGACACCGCCGAGGCACCGGCCAGGGTCAGGCCTGCTACGACTGCCAGGATGGTCGCGAACGCCACCGCCGAGATGAAGCCCAGGAAGATGCTGCCGCCAACCGCGTTGGCCAGGTGCACCGCCGCCATGTTGTTGCCACCCAGCAAGGCACCTGCCGCGTCCTTGAAGGCCGGGTTGGTGCTGACCAGCAGGATCGCGCCGAAGCCGATGATGAAGGTCAGGATGTAGAAGTAGCCGATGAAGCCAGTGGCATACAGCACGCTCTTGCGAGCTTCCTTGGCGTCGCTCACGGTGAAGAAGCGCATCAGGATGTGCGGCAGGCCCGCGGTACCGAACATCAGCGCCAGGCCGAGGGAGAAGGCCGAGATCGGATCCTTCACCAGGCCGCCAGGGCTCATGATCGCCTCGCCTTTAGGGTGAACCTTGACCGCTTCGGCAAACAGCATGTTGAAATCGAAGTTGACGTGCTTCATCACCATCAGGGCCATGAACGACGCACCCGACAGCAACAGCACAGCCTTGATGATCTGCACCCAGGTGGTAGCCAGCATGCCGCCGAACAATACATAGAGGCACATCAGGATGCCGACCAGGATGACCGCAACGTGGTAGTCCAGGCCGAACAGCAACTGGATCAGCTTGCCGGCACCGACCATTTGCGCGATCAGGTAGAACGCCACCACCACCAATGAGCCGGAGGCGGACAGACTGCGGATCTGGGTTTGCCCGAGGCGGTAGGACGCCACGTCGGCAAAGGTGTATTTACCCAGGTTGCGCAGGCGTTCGGCGATCAGGAACAGGATGATCGGCCAGCCCACCAGGAAGCCGATGGAGTAGATCAAGCCATCGTAGCCAGAGGTGAATACCAGCGCGGAAATCCCCAGGAAAGACGCCGCCGACATGTAGTCACCGGCAATCGCCAGGCCGTTCTGAAAGCCAGTGATCTTGCCGCCGGCCGCATAGTAGTCGGACGCCGAGTTGTTTTTCTTCGATGCCCAGTACGTGATGTACAGGGTCGCGCCAACGAACGCCACGAACATCAGGATAGCGGCAACGTTGAGGGGTTGTTTCTGCACGGCACCGGTCAGGGCGTCAGCCGCCCAGGCGCCCGGTGCAAATGCTGCAATGCTCAGAAGAGCCAGTAGACGCCGGATCATTGCTGAGCCTCCTTGAGAATCGCATTGTTCAGGTCGTCGAATTCGCCATTGGCACGTCGCACGTAGATGCCGGTCAGGACGAAGGCCGAGAGAATCAGGCCAACCCCGATGGGGATACCCCAAGTGATGGTGGAACCGGGGGACATTTTGGCCCCGAGAATATGCGGCCCGTAGGCGATCAGAAGGATGAAGCCGGAATACAGCCCAAGCATGATCGCCGAGAGAATCCAGGCGAACTTTTCTCGTTTCTTCACCAGCTCCTTGAAGCGCGGGCTGTTTTGAATCGAGAGGTAAATGCTGTCGTTCATTGTTTTTATCCTCGCAGCACAGATTTATTTGGAACAGCTCTACTCTATGCGGCTCCAGGCGAGGTTCCAGACGACCTTAGTATTAGAACGACATGACGGTGTTGCCGGTTTTCCGCACATTTTCGCAGTTCCCTTTGTGGAGAATTCAGGAATCACAGGCGCAAAAAAACCGCATGGCAGACGCTCATGCGGTTTTTCGGAACAACTAAACCAGGCGGATTACTTGCCGGTCCACTCCTTCACACGATCCGGATGCTTGGCCACCCAATCCTTGGCCGCGGCGTCCGGCTTGGCGCCTTCCTGGATCGCCAGCATGACTTCGCCGATCTCGTCTTTCGACGCCCACTGGAACTTCTTCAGGAACTCGACCACTTCCGGCGCCTTGGCTTCGAGGCCCTTGCTGCCGATGCTGTTTACAGTCTCAGCCGCGCCATAGACGCCTTTTGGGTCTTCCAGGAAGCGCAGTTTCCATTTAGCGAACATCCAGTGCGGCACCCAACCGGTGACGGCGATGGATTCGTTCTTCTTCTCGGCCCGAGTCAGCTCGGCAATCATGCCGGCCCCGGAGCTGGCCTTGAGTTGATAACCGGTCAGGTCGTAATCCTTGATCGCCTGTTCGGTCTTGAGCATCACGCCTGAACCGGCGTCGATGCCGACGATGCGTTTCTTGAAGGAGTCGTCGGTCTTCAGGTCTTCAAGAGACTTGGCCTTGACGTACTCCGGCACGATCAAGCCAATTTTCGCGTCCTTGAAGTTGGGACCATAGTCGACAACCTGATCCTTGTTCTTGGTCCAGTAATCGCCGTGGGTCACTGGCAGCCAGGCCGACAGCATCGCATCGAGCTTGCCGGTGGCAACACCCTGCCACATGATCCCGGTCGCGACGGCTTGCAGCTTCACGTCATAGCCGAGTTTCTGCTTGATCACTTCGGCGGCCACGTGGGTGGTCGCGACGCTGTCGGACCAACCGTCAACGTAACCAATGCTCAGGGTTTTGGTCTCGGCGCTTGCCAGGGTGGAGCTGATCGCCAGTACCAGTGCGGCACCTGCGCCCAAGATTCGTCGCATCTTCATCGTTACTTCCCCGAAAGTGCTGCGCTCGACGGATGCCGAGCGGCGTCAACGTATTGTTATGGTGCACAGCGCCCCCATCACGCTCGCCTGCAAACCGGTCGGAACGCCAGCGGAGTACTGACCGACTGATCATCAACCTGCGCCGATTCGGAACCTGCTCTGTCTGCGACGCCGAAGCAACGAGAAACGACATCAGAAAGCCAGCAAGCCATTCCCGGTGTTCGCGACCGTGGATTTCGATCAAATCTTGCATGCACGAGCCAGGCAAGCCGCGAGATCACTAGCCGCCACCACGGCCCAACGTGTATTGTCCCGCTACTATTGCGCCCCGTTCGCGCTTGTTTTGCAGCCGTCATGGCACTTGGCTTCGCTGTGGTGGTCATAGGCTGCGAACCTCATTCGGCACCTTCCTCTAAGGGATCCAGTCATGCTCCGTTCCTTGCGCTTCGCTGCCCTCTTCGGCGGCCTTATCTTGAGTGCGTCCGCGCTGGCGGCAGATATTGACGCCGCCAGCTATGGCTATCCCTTGACCAACCCGTTCGAGGCGACCATCGCCACCACGCCGCCGGACCTGCGTCCGGATCTGCCGCTGATCGAAGACATCAACCAGGCGGACCACAGTCTGACCCTGCGCCCGGAACGCGAATTCATCCTGCCAGACAATTTCTGGCCGGTGAAAAGCCTCACCTACCGCATGGCCACCCAAGACAAACCTGCACCGCTGATCTTCCTGATCGCGGGCACCGGTGCGCGCTACGACAGCACCCTCAACGAGTACCTCAAGCGCCTCTACTACAAGGCCGGATACCACGTGGTGCAGCTGTCTTCGCCCACCAGTTTCGACTTCATGAGCGCCGCTTCGCGCTTCGCCACACCAGGCATCACCAAGGAAGATGCCGAAGACATGTACCGAGTGATGCAGGCCGTGCGCGCGCAGAATCCGAAAGTGCCCGTCACCGAGTACTACCTGACCGGCTACAGCCTCGGCGCCCTCGACGCCGCCTTCGTCGCCCACCTGGACGAAACCCGCCGCAGCTTCAATTTCAAGAAGGTGCTGCTACTGAACCCGCCGGTGAACCTCTACACCTCGATTACCAACCTGGACAAACTGGTCCAGACCGAGGTCAAGGGCATCAATAGCACCACGACTTTTTATGAACTGGTGCTGAACAAGCTGACCCGCTACTTCCAGCAAAAAGGCTACATCGACCTCAACGATGCCCTGCTCTATGACTTCCAACAGTCCAAGCAGCACCTGAGCAACGAGCAGATGGCGATGCTGATCGGCACCTCGTTCCGTTTCTCTGCGGCAGACATCGCCTTCACCTCTGACCTGATCAACCGCCGCGGCCTGATCATCCCTCCTAAGTTCCCGATCACCGAAAGCACCAGCCTGACACCGTTCCTCAAGCGTGCGCTGCAATGCGATTTCGACTGCTACCTCACCGAACAAGTAATCCCGATGTGGCGCGCGCGCACCGACGGCGGCAGCCTGCTGCAATTGGTCGACCAGGTCAGCCTGTACGCGCTGAAGGATTATCTGCAGGGCAGCTCCAAGATTGCAGTCATGCACAACGCCGACGATGTGATCCTGGGCCCGGGTGACCTGGGCTTCCTGCGCAAGACCTTTGGTGATCGCCTGACGGTTTATCCATTGGGCGGCCATTGCGGCAACCTTAACTACCGCGTCAACAGCGACGCCATGCTGGAGTTCTTCCGTGGCTAAATATCTCCTGCTGATCGCCGCGTTAATGAGCGCGGGCATGGTCCACGCCGACAACAGCAAGGCCGACGCGCCCGTAGTGGTGGACTCGGACGGCTTCAAGGAGCCGCTCACCAAACTCAAGTTCAACCCGGGCCTGGACCAACGCGAATTCGAACGTTCGACCCTAAACGCGTTGAACGTCTACGACCCGCTGGAATCCTGGAACCGCCGCGTCTACCACTTCAACTACCGCTTTGACCAATGGGTGTTCCTGCCCGTGGTCGACGGCTATCGCTACATCACCCCAAGCTTCGTGCGCACCGGTGTAAGCAACTTCTTCAACAATCTGGGAGACGTGCCGAACCTGATGAACAGCCTGCTGCAATTCAAGGGCAAGCGTTCGATGGAAACCACAGCGCGACTGTTGCTCAACACCACCGTTGGCATCGCCGGCTTGTGGGACCCGGCTACCGCCATGGGCCTGCCGCGCCAGAGCGAAGACTTCGGCCAGACCCTGGGCTTCTACGGCGTACCGGGCGGCGCCTACTTCGTGCTGCCGATCTTCGGCCCCTCGAACTTGCGCGACACGTCGGGCCTGCTGGTGGACTACACGGCGGAATCGGCAATCAACTTCCTGAACGTCTCCGAAGTCAGCTCCAACCACCCGGAGCTGCTGCTCCTGCGCGGGGTGGACAGGCGCTACCAGACCAGCTTCCGCTACGGCCAGCTGAACTCGCCGTTCGAGTATGAAAAGGTGCGCTATGTGTATACGGAGTCGCGCAAGTTGCAGATCGCCGAATAGGCGCCTGCCCTAACAAGAAAGGCCATTCGATGAACATCGAATGGCCTTTCTTATTGCCGCTGTCTAAGCGTCCAGCCTTATTTAACTGTCCGCTACCGGCTGGTCCAACGGGTCCAGGCCGTAGTTGTTCGGGCCTTTCGTACCACTTGCCGCCAAGCTGATGAGCACGATGAACGGACCAACCACCGGCACTGCTCCCCAGAAGATATTCAGCCCGCTTTTATTCATATCGTGGTAACGCCGCCACGTAACAGCCAATCGAGGGCAAACGGTCAGAAGGCAATAAACCGGATACAACAATAGGAAATAAATCTCTTTATTCAATCCGGTGGCGATACCAAACCCAAAGAAAAGCAACCACAAGCAGAGCTCCAACAGGAAGAACATCCAATACTCTTCTCTGCTTGCACGCCCTCTAAACGTTGCGTACTGCCGCATCACTTGCCAATACCATTTCATTAAATACTCCCTTCGCTGGCGGAAAATTTATTCGAGCCAATACCGGCCGAATAGCGCGGGGGAGTTTATGGAAGCCCTCAATCGATAAAAGTAGGAAAAGCCTGAAAGCATTGTCTTAAAAAGCAACGCTTCAGCCCCTAAGAGCCTTCCAGACCTTGCCCACCGCCAACACACCCGCCAGCACCACCGCCCCCGCCACGATGCCTGCCACCGCATTGAGCAGCATCGGCACGATGAACCCGGCGCCACCGGCACTCGCCGCAACGCCTTCGATCCAGTGGTGCACCACCGGCACGCCATGGGTGAGGATCCCGCCGCCCACCAGGAACATGGCCACCGTGCCGATCACCGACAGGCTTTTCATCATGTAAGGCGCTGCGCGCAGGATCGCCCCGCCAATGTTCTTGGCCGCCTGCCCGGGCTTCTGCGTCAACCACAGGCCCAAGTCATCGAGCTTGACGATCCCCGCCACCAGGCCATACACACCCACAGTCATGACAATGGCGATGCCCGACAGCACGATCACCTGCTGGGTCAGCGGCGCATCGGCGACAGTGCCGAGGGTAATAGCGATGATTTCCGCCGAGAGGATGAAATCGGTGCGCACCGCGCCCTTGATCTTGTCCTTTTCGAAAGCCACCAGATCGACCGCCGGATCGGCCACCGCCTCGACCAGGTGCGCGTGCTCAGCCTGGTCTTCGGCCTTGCTGTGAAGAAATTTATGGGCGAGCTTTTCGAACCCTTCAAAACACAGATAGGCGCCGCCGACCATCAACAGCGGCGTCACCAGCCACGGGACGAAGGCACTGATGGCCAGCGCCGACGGCACCAGGATCAGCTTGTTGATAAAGGAACCCTTGGCGACCGCCCACACCACCGGCAGTTCCCGCTCGGCCCGCACACCTGAAACCTGCTGTGCATTGAGCGCCAGGTCATCACCGAGCACGCCGGCGGTTTTCTTGGCGGCCATCTTGGTCATCAACGCCACATCGTCGAGTACGGTGGCGATGTCATCGATCAAAACCAGCAAACTGCTTCCAGCCATGGAGGGGCTCCTTGAACAATAATGCTGCGCAGCATAGCGCGAGCGGCGCGTCCTTGGGGCATTCTTGAGCGTCGCGCAAGGCCGGTGCTACCATGCGCCACCGCCAGAACCGGCAAGGAACCCCAGGGTTTATGAGCACTATCCGCGAGCGCAACAAAGAACTCATCCTGCGTGCCGCCAGCGAAGAATTTGCCGACAAGGGCTTCGCCGCGACCAAAACCAGCGACATCGCGGCCAAGGCGGGCTTGCCCAAACCCAACGTCTATTACTACTTCAAATCCAAGGAAAACCTCTATCGCGAGGTGCTGGAAAGCATCATCGAACCAATTCTCCAGGCTTCGACACCGTTCAATGCCGACGGCGTGCCGGGTGAAGTGCTGAGCCACTACATCCGCTCCAAGATCCGCATCTCTCGCGACCTACCGTTTGCCTCGAAAGTCTTCGCCAGCGAAATCATGCACGGCGCCCCGCACCTGAGCGCCGATCTCGTCGAACAGCTCAACGCCCAGGCCCGGCACAACATCAACTGCATCCAGACCTGGATCGACCGCGGCCAGATCGCCCCGATCGATCCCAACCATCTGATGTTCAGCATCTGGGCCGCCACCCAGACCTATGCCGACTTCGACTGGCAGATCAGCGCCGTGACCGGCAAGGCCAAGCTCGATGAAGCGGACTACGAAGCTGCGGCGCAGACGATTATTCGGTTGGTTTTGAAGGGGTGTGAGGTGGACTGACGCAGCCTCCGGTCGCGTGAATGTCAGGCCTCGCTCCCCATCAGCCAATGCAACGCTTGGGGCAACGAAGTTCTCCAGTCGTCAGGATAACGATGCCCCCCCTCATGTTCGACCGATCTGACCTCGTTGTGTCCAGCTTCACTGAACAGCTTGCGAAACTCTGCGCTCATTTCCCGGTTGCTGGCCGCCTCCATCTTGCCGTGGATCACAACCACTCTTTTCCCTTGGGCCTGGCTTGTAGTCGGGGTCGACTGCAACCCCCCAGGCGAAATCAGAAGCGCGCCAGCATAATCATCCGGGTGCTGCGCCAGCAAAGCCCCAGCGTGTAGAGACCCTTGAGAGAAGCCCATCAAGTAGACATGCTTACGGTCAATGCAATGCTGCGTGGCCAACTTTTTCAATCCGGATTGAACAGCTTGATGCGTACCTTCGAAACCCGGACCGATCCAACGGAAGCTGTCGACAGTGTCGATCATTTCAGTACCGTTGATGCCCAAGAGGATCGCGCCGGTGTCCGCCAGCGACTGATAATCCTCGCCAAGTTCACCGTTGCCGCCGTATCCATGAAGCCGAACCACTACTGGCCGGCATACTGAAGACGCCAAAATACCAGAAGGATTGAGTACCGAAATCGCGCCTACTTTGTCGCCGGCGATTTGTTCATAGCGGTTCTGGGCGTTGGCTAATACTCGCTTGAATGTGGACGTCTGGCGCAGATTGATCAAGTTCCGGTCATCGGCCATCAACGGACCGAACCACATGCCACGCTCATCGGCCACTTTCAAATAGCGTTCTGACAGTTTGTAATCACCGCGGTAAGCAAACAGCGAGGCGACCTTGTAAGGCGCCAGCATTTGTTTGGGATCCTCACGGACCGCCGCCAGATAAACGGCGATGGCTTGCAAACTGTCGCGCTGCTCAAGCTTTTCGCCCCTTGCGATCAGCTCTTCGGCGTCATCGGCATTCATCAGTGCAGCGACTACTGGTTTGAGCGCTTGATAGGCGACCTCATCGACATCCACCTCTGCGGCTTTCAAAAGGGGGGTACAGAGGGCCACTGTCATGGTCAAAATGATGCGAAACAGCGTATTCACGCAAATCTTCCTTGATACAAAACGAGAGGGCGGCAGCTTATCGATGCGCCCCCGCTTCGTCATCGCCGCCCTGGCGAATGCCTCCATTTTTTCATATCAAGACGTAACCCCCGCATCCGCCCACAACTGCACCGCCTCCACCGCCCTCACCGCCACCTGCTCATCCACATCCGAAACATCGCCGCTGACACCAATCGCCCCCAACACCCTGCCCTCCTGATCCCTGATCAATACCCCACCCGGCGCCGGCACGATGTTGGTTTGGCCCAGGCCATTCAAAGCGGCAAAGAACGCCGGGCGCTGTTGGGCGTCCTGGGCGAGCAGCCGCGAGCCTTTGCCCAAGGCGATGGCACCCCAGGCCTTGCCGATGGCGATCTGCGGGCGAAGCAGGCTGGCGCCATCTTCGCGCTGCAAGGCAACCAGGTGCCCGCCACAGTCCAGGACCGCGACGGTCAAGGGTGCGGCGCTGACTTCACGGCCTGCGGCAAGGGCTTGTCCGGCCAGGTTGACGGCTATTTTCAACGTTAGAACGCTCATGGGTCCTGTCCTTCTGTGGTTATGGGAAAAGCTTTGTGGCTTAACTTGAAGCAAAAACCAGCCCGACAAATAGAACACAACACATGACATTTTTGTATACATAAACTCGAACAAATTACCTATCACTGCTGTAGCCTGCAGCAAATCAGGACTTCCTTCGAATGAAACAGGTGCTTGAGGAAAGGGATTGACCAGCAGCGCTCGCCATGAATACACTCTGCCGCACAGCCACTTGTATACAATTACAAAACGTAAAGAGGCACAAAATAATGAGCAAAATGAGAGCAATCGAAGCCGCCGTCCTGGTGATGCGCCGTGAAGGCGTGGACACCGCCTTCGGCATCCCGGGTGCTGCAATCAACCCGCTGTACTCCGCCTTGCAAAAGGTCGGTGGCATCGATCACGTCCTCGCTCGGCACGTTGAAGGCGCCTCGCACATGGCCGAGGGCTACACCCGGACCAAGGCCGGCAATATCGGTGTGTGCATCGGCACTTCCGGGCCGGCCGGTACCGACATGGTCACCGGGCTCTACAGCGCTTCTGCCGATTCGATCCCGATCCTGTGCATCACCGGGCAAGCGCCCCGCGCCCGTATGCACAAGGAAGATTTCCAGGCGGTGGACATCACCAGCATCGTCAAGCCAGTGACCAAGTGGGCTACCACCGTCCTGGAGCCGGGCCAAGTGCCGTATGCCTTCCAGAAAGCCTTTTTTGAAATGCGCTCCGGCCGTCCGGGCCCGGTGCTGATCGACTTACCGTTTGATGTGCAGATGGCCGAGATCGAATTCGACATCGACGCCTACCAACCGCTGCCCTTGGCCAAACCCGCAGCCAACCGGGTGCAGATCGAGAAAGCCTTGGCGATGCTCAATCAGGCTGAACGTCCGTTGCTGGTGGCCGGCGGCGGCATCATCAACGCCGATGCCAGCGACCTGCTGGTAGAGTTTGCCGAGCTGACCGGCATCCCGGTCATCCCGACCTTGATGGGCTGGGGCACCATTCCCGATGATCACCCGCTGATGGTCGGCATGGTCGGCCTGCAAACGTCCCACCGCTACGGCAACGCCACATTGCTCAAGTCCGACGTGGTGCTGGGCGTCGGCAATCGCTGGGCCAACCGTCACACCGGTTCGGTAGACGTCTACACCGAAGGCCGCACGTTCATTCACGTGGACATCGAGCCGACGCAGATCGGCCGCGTGTTCACTCCGGACCTGGGCATTGTTTCCGACGCTGCCTCGGCCCTGACGGTGTTCATCGAAGTCGCCCGCGAATGGCAAGCCGCCGGCAAGCTGAAGAACCGCAGCGCCTGGTTGCACGATTGCCAGCAACGCAAGGCCAGCCTGCAACGCAAGACCCACTTCGACAACGTGCCGGTCAAGCCCCAGCGCGTCTACGAAGAAATGAACCAGGTATTCGGCAAGGACACCTGCTATGTCAGCACCATAGGCCTGTCGCAGATCGCCGGGGCGCAGTTTCTCCACGTCTACAAGCCACGCCACTGGATCAACTGCGGCCAGGCCGGTCCCCTGGGCTGGACGATTCCTGCCGCGCTTGGGGTGGTCAAGGCCGATCCGAGCCGCAAGGTCGTGGCGCTGTCGGGCGACTATGATTTCCAATTCATGATCGAAGAGTTGGCGGTGGGCGCGCAGTTCAAGCTGCCCTACATCCACGTCGTGGTGAATAACTCCTACCTGGGCCTGATCCGCCAGGCCCAGCGCGGTTTCGACATGGATTACTGCGTGCAGTTGTCGTTCGACAACCTCAACGCCCCGGAACTCAACGGCTATGGCGTTGACCACATCGCGGTGGCCGAAGGCCTGGGTTGCAAGGCACTGCGGGTGTTCGAACCGTCCGGCATCCAGCCGGCGCTGCGCAAGGCCCAGGACATGATCGAAGAGTTCAAGGTGCCGGTGATCGTCGAGATCATCCTGGAACGGGTGACCAATATTTCCATGGGCACCGAGATCAACGCCGTCAATGAGTTTGAAGACCTGGCGCTGGTGGGCAACGATGCACCCACTGCCATCTCATTACTGGACTGAGGCTTGCTCCCACAGGGGCCTGCCAATTACTTACAGGAGACCACCATGCCGCGTTTCGCCGCCAACCTGTCCATGCTGTTCACTGAACAGGATTTCCTCGCCCGTTTCGAAGCGGCCGCCAAGGCCGGTTTCAGTGGAGTCGAATACCTGTTCCCCTACGATTACAGCTCCGCCGAAATCAACGCCCTGCTCGACGCCAATGGCCTGACCCAGGTGCTGTTCAACCTGCCGGCCGGCGACTGGGCCAAGGGTGAGCGCGGCATTGCCTGCCTGCCGGATCGGGTCGAGGAGTTCCGCGCCGGGGTCGACTTGGCGATTGCCTACGCAAAAGTGCTGGGCAATACCCAGGTCAATTGCCTCGCCGGGATTCGTCCGCAGAAGTGCGACGAGGCCCTGGTGGAAAAAACCTTCGTCGCCAACCTGAAGTACGCCGCCGAAAAGCTGCAAGGCGAAGGCATCAAACTGGTGATGGAAGCCATCAATACCCGCGACATCCCTGGCTTCTACCTGAACAACACCGCCCAGGCCCTGTCGATCCGCGAGCAGGTGGGCAGCGCCAACCTGTTCCTGCAATACGACATCTATCACATGCAAATCATGGAAGGCGACTTGGCCCGGACCCTGTCGGCGCACCTGGGCGAGATCAACCACGTGCAACTGGCGGACAACCCGGGCCGCAACGAGCCGGGCACCGGCGAAATCAACTACCGCTTCTTGTTCGAACACCTGGACCGCATCGGCTACCAGGGTTGGGTCGGCTGCGAATACAAGCCGCTGACCACCACCGAAGCGGGACTGGGCTGGCTGAAAACCCATAACGCGATCTGACGACAAGCGTCCGCGGGCACTTTAATAAGAGAGGATTTTTTCATGGCTAAAATCGGATTCATCGGCACCGGCATCATGGGCCACCCAATGGCACTGAACCTGCAAAAAGCCGGTCACAGCCTGTTCCTGACCCAGCACCACGACGCAGCTCCAGCCGACCTGGTAGCCGGTGGCGCAGTGGCTTTGGCCAACCCGAAGGAAGTCGCCCAGGAAGCCGAATTCATCATCATCATGGTTCCGGATACCCCACAGGTCGACGACGTGCTGTTCCGCGCCGACGGCGTCGCAGCCGGCGTGGGCAAGGGCAAAGTGGTGATCGACATGAGTTCGATCTCGCCGTCCGCCACCAAGGCCTTCGCGGCCAAGATCAATGAAAAAGGCGCGCAGTACCTCGACGCCCCGGTGTCCGGCGGCGAGGTGGGCGCCAAGGCCGCGACGCTGAGCATCATGGTCGGTGGCGACAACACTGCCTTCGAGCGCGCCTTGCCGCTGTTCCAGGCAATGGGCAAGAACATCACCCTGGTCGGTGCCAACGGCGACGGCCAGACCGCTAAAGTGGCGAACCAGATCATCGTCGCCCTGAACATCCAGGCCGTGGCCGAAGCGCTGCTGTTCGCCTCGAAAAACGGTGCCGACCCAGCCAAGGTTCGTGAAGCGTTGATGGGCGGTTTCGCCTCGTCGAAGATCCTCGAAGTCCACGGCGAGCGCATGATCAAGGGCACCTTCGACCCGGGTTTCCGCATCAGCCTGCACCAGAAGGACCTGAACCTGGCCCTGCAAGGCGCCAAGGAACTGAACATCAACCTGCCCAACACGGCCAACGCCCAGCAAGTGTTCAGCACGTGCGCGGCCATCGGTGGCAGCAACTGGGATCACTCGGCGTTGATCAAGGGGCTGGAGCATATGGCCAATTTCTCGATTCGCGATAAATAAGCCCTGCCCTTTACCTGTGGGAGCGAGCTTGCTCGCGATAGCAGTAGCCCAGCCAACATCATTGTTGAATGTAAAACCGCTATCGCGAGCAAGCTCTCTCCCACAGGGTCTGCGTCAATTCCAACAATAAAAATCGGGAGCCCGCCATGTCGGTCGAACCGCAACAATTGCTGCGCGAGCTGTTTGCCACAGCCATCGACGCGGCGCATCCGCAGCAAGTCCTCGAACAGTACCTGCCCAGCGACCGCAGCGGTCGAGTGATCGTCATCGGCGCCGGCAAGGCTGCGGCGGCCATGGCGCAAGTCGTTGAGCGTTGCTGGCAGGGCGAGGTCAGCGGCCTGGTGGTGACCCGCTACGGCCATGGCGCGCCCTGCCAGAAAATCGAAGTGGTGGAAGCCGCTCACCCGGTGCCTGACGCCGCGGGCCTGGAAGTGGCCGGGCGCGTGTTCGAACTGGTCAGCAACCTCAACGAAGACGACCGCGTGATCTTCCTGCTGTCCGGTGGGGGCTCGGCGTTGCTGGCCTTGCCGGCCGCTGGCATTACCCTGGCCGACAAACAATCGATCAACAAAGCCTTGCTCAAATCCGGTGCGACCATCGGCGAGATGAATTGCGTGCGCAAGCACCTCTCGGCGATCAAGGGCGGACGCCTGGGCAAGGCCTGCTGGCCGGCGACGGTCTACACCTATGCGATTTCCGACGTGCCCGGCGATCTCGCCACGGTCATCGCGTCCGGCCCCACCGTCGCCGACCCCAGCACCTCAGCCGAGGCCCTGGCGATTCTCAAGCGCTACGCCATTGAAATCCCCGCCTCCGTACGCAACTGGCTGCAGAGCCCGGAGTCGGAGACCGTCAAGCCCGGCGACCCGAGCCTGGCCCGCAGCCATTTCCAATTGATCGCCCGCCCGCAGCAGTCCTTGGAAGCTGCGGCCGTGAAGGCACGCCAGGCGGGTTTCAGCCCATTGATCCTCGGTGACCTGGAAGGCGAATCCCGAGAGGTGGCGAAAGTCCACGCCGGCATTGCCCGGCAAATCGCCCTGCACGGCCAACCCTTGGCCGCCCCGTGCGTGATCCTTTCTGGCGGCGAAACCACAGTCACCGTGCGCGGCAATGGCCGTGGCGGACGCAACGCCGAATTCCTACTGAGCCTGACCGACAGCCTCAAGGGCTATCCCGGCATCTATGCGCTGGCCGGCGACACCGATGGTATCGACGGTTCCGAAGACAACGCCGGCGCAATCATGACCCCGGACAGCTATCGCCGCGCCGCCGAGCTGGGTCTCAGTGCCAGCGACGAGCTGGACAACAACAACGGCTACGGCTACTTCGCCGCGCTGGATGCGTTGATCGTCACCGAACCGACCCGTACCAACGTCAACGACTTCCGCGCGATCCTGATCCTCGAGAACCCTGAAAATGACGCCTGATAAAAAGGTCAAGATCCTCGCGACCCTCGGCCCCGCTACCCGCGGCATCGATGATATTCGCGAACTGGTGCAAGCAGGTGTGAATATCTTTCGCCTGAACTTCAGCCACGGCGACCACGCCGACCACGCCCAGCGCTACCAGTGGATCCGCCAAGTCGAGCAGCAGCTCAATTACCCGCTGGGCATCCTGATGGACTTGCAGGGCCCGAAGCTGCGAGTCGGAAAATTTGCCGACGGCAAGGTCCTGCTGCAACGAGGCCAAGCCTTGCGCCTGGACCTGGACCCGACACCGGGCGACCAGCGCCGGGTCAACCTTCCCCACCCGGAAATCATCGCGGCGCTGGAACCGGGCATGGACCTGCTGCTGGACGACGGCAAGTTGCGCCTGCGCGTGATCGCCAGGCACCACGACGCCATCGACACCGAGGTGCTCAACGGCGGCGAACTGTCGGACCGCAAGGGCGTGAACGTGCCCCAGGCCGTCCTCGATCTGAGCCCACTCACCGCCAAGGATCGTCGCGACTTGAGCTTCGGCCTGGAGCTGGGCGTGGACTGGGTCGCGTTGTCGTTCGTGCAGCGTCCCGAGGACATCCGCGAAGCCCGCGCACTGATCGGCGACAAGGCGTTCCTGATGGCCAAGATCGAGAAACCATCAGCCGTCGCCCAACTGCGCGAGATCGCCGGATTGAGCGACGCCATCATGGTTGCCCGCGGTGATCTCGGCGTCGAAGTACCGGCCGAGAGCGTGCCTCAGATCCAGAAAAACATCATCGGCACCTGCCGCGCCCTCGGTAAACCGGTGGTGGTGGCAACGCAGATGCTCGAGTCGATGCGGTTCTCCCCGGCACCCACACGCGCCGAAGTCACCGACGTCGCCAACGCCGTGGCCGAAGGTGCCGATGCGGTGATGCTGTCGGCGGAAACCGCTTCCGGCGATTACCCCCTCGAAGCCGTGCAGATGATGAGCAAGATCATTCGCCAAGTTGAAAACGGCCCGGACTACCAGGCACAACTGGACGTCAGCCGACCGAAAGCCGAGGCCACGGTGTCGGACGCCATCAGTTGCGCGATCCGCCGGATCAGCAACATCCTGCCGGTCGCGGTGCTGGTGAACTACAGCGAGTCGGGCAGTTCCAGCCTGCGCGCGGCGCGGGAACGGCCGACGGTGCCGATTCTCAACCTGACGCCAAATCTGCAGGCCGCCCGCCGCCTGACCGTGGCCTGGGGGGTGCACTCGGTGGTCAACGATCGTTTGAAGCAAGTGGATGAAGTCTGTTCCACCGCCCTGGAAATCGCCCAGGCCCAAGGCATGGCCCAGCGTGGCGACACTTTGCTGATCACCGCGGGCGTGCCGTTCGGGCAGCCGGGGTCGACCAATTCCCTGCGTATCGAGACGTTGATCTGAGTTTTTCTGTGGCGAGGGAGCTTGCTCTCTCGCCACAGTATTTTCTTATTCCTGACCCATCATGCCTAACCACACCTCCAACACCCGCTGCCCCGACTGGGCCACCGCCCTGCTCAACGGTTTCAGCCAGATTTTTCTCCAGCGCCATCCGCTGTGCGGCTTGCTGTGCCTACTGGCAATCCTGCTGACCGCGCCCGCCTTGCTCGGCGGTGCGCTGCTGGGCGCAGTAGCCGGATTGTTGACTGCGCAGCGACGAGGTTATGCCAAGGAAGATCGCCAAGCCGGCCTCTTCAGCTACAACGGCATCCTGCTGGGATTGTTGTTGAGCCTGGCAATGCCCTGGTCGGTCTTGTTACCCCCGCTGATCATTGCCGGCGGCGGCCTCAGCGCAATGCTTACCCAGCAATGGCTCAAGCGAACTACCGGCCCCCGCTGCCTGCCGGCCTACACCGCGCCCTTCGTGGGGCTGGGCTGGTTGCTGCTGGGTTTCCCGCCGTCATCGCCGTCGCCCGTACCGATCAACATGTCATTACCCGATCTGCTGGCCGCCCCTTTGAGCGGACTGGGCCAGGTCATGTTCATCGGCCACCCATTGGCCGGAGCGCTGATCGCGATCGGCCTGCTGGTCGCCGATCATCGCGCCGCCGGCTGGGCACTGTTCGGCGCCACCGTCGGCCCTGCGTTCGCCTGGCTACAACATGACAGCGGTCTCGCCGTGTCCGGATTAGGCGGCTATAACACGGCGCTGGTCGCCCTGGCCCTCGGTCAACAAACCCGCGGGCCCTGGCGGCCACTGGCAGGCGTGACGCTGGCACTCTTGCTCACGCCGGGTTTCGCTGCCCTGGGCCTGGCTCCACTGACAGCGCCGTTCATCCTCGCCTGCTGGCTGGTTCACGCGACTGGGCGGCTCTGGCATCAGGCCATCCTCGACACCGCGCCTTGCACTCTACAGGGCAATCGCCCTAGGCTTCGCTGACTATCGATTCAGGCGAAGGTTATGGATAACAGCAACAACTGGCGTGAACGCCTCTACGTCATCATTTTCCAGACCGATACCGTGGCTGGCCGACGCTTCGACAGCACCTTGCTGCTGATCATCCTCGCCAGCCTGGTGATCGTGATGCTCGACAGTATCGACAGCGTTCACAAAAACTACGCGGCCCTGCTGGCTTACATCGAGTGGGGCTTCACCTTTATCTTTCTGGTCGAGTACGGCCTGCGCTTGTATTGCTCGCCGAAACCGCTGCGCTACGCGTTCAGTTTCTATGGGCTGGTGGATCTGCTGGCGATCGTGCCGGGGATCCTGGCGCTGTACTACAGCGATGGCCAATACCTACTGATCATTCGGATCATCCGCATGTTGCGGATTTTCCGTGTGCTCAAGCTCAGCCCGTACCTCAAGCAAGCCAACTACCTGATGGCAGCGCTACGGGGCAGCAAGCAGAAGATCATCGTGTTCCTGGTCAGCGTATCAACGCTGGTGACCGTGTTCGGCACGCTGATGTACGTCATCGAAGGGCCCGAGCATGGCTTTACCAGCATTCCCAAGGGGATCTATTGGGCTATCGTGACACTGACCACCGTGGGCTTCGGCGACATCGTGCCGAAGACGCCGCTGGGACAGGTCATTTCGTCCTTGGTAATGATCACCGGCTATTCGATCATCGCCGTACCGACGGGTATCTTCACCGCTGAACTCGCCACCGCCATGCGCGGCGATCAGCTCCAGCATGACTGCCCGGTGTGCAGCAAAAACAACCATGAACATGGCGCCGCGTTCTGCTCCCGCTGCGGCAATGCGCTGTTCACGAAAATGGAATAAGCAAAGCACTTTTTAGTGCTTGAAGGCTTATAAGCTTATCGCTAGTGTGCTGGCTTATCGCCCGCCCCCTTTCCAATAAAAAGGAATTCGCTGTGAAGAAATTCTTTGGCGCCTCTCTTCTTGCCGCTGGCCTGACTTTCGGCAGCCTGGCCAACGCCGCCCCAACCCTGCTGAACGTTTCCTATGACGTGATGCGCGATTTCTACAAGGATTACAACGCCGCGTTCCAGAAGCACTGGCAAGCCGAGCACAACGAGAACATCACCGTGCAAATGTCCTTCGGCGGCTCCAGCAAGCAGGCGCGTTCGGTGATCGACGGCCTGCCGGCGGATGTCATCACCATGAACATGGCCACCGACATTAATGCGCTGGCGGACAACGGCAAGCTGGTTCCGGAAAACTGGGTCACCCGCCTGCCGAACAATAGCGCGCCGTTCACCTCGGCCACGGTGTTCATCGTGCGCAAGGGCAACCCGAAAGCCTTGAAGGATTGGCCCGACCTGCTCGAGGATGGCGTGCAGGTGATCGTGCCCAACCCGAAAACCTCCGGTAACGGCCGCTACACCTACCTGTCGGCGTGGGGCTACGTGCTCAAGAACGGTGGCGATGAGAACAAGGCCAAGGATTTCGTCGGCAAGCTGTTCAAGCAAGCCCCCGTGCTGGACACCGGTGGCCGTGCCGCGACGACGACCTTCATGACCAACCAGATCGGCGACGTGCTGGTGACGTTTGAAAACGAAGCGGAAATGATCGCCCGGGAGTTTGGCCGCGACCAGTTCGAAGTGGTCTACCCAAGCGTGTCCGCCGAAGCCGAGCCGCCGGTGAGCGTTGTGGATAAGGTGGTCGAGAAGAAAGGCTCCCGCGAAGCCGCCGAGGCGTACCTCAAATACCTGTGGTCGCCTGAAGGCCAGGAAATCGCCGCCGCCAACTACCTGCGTCCACGGGATCCCGCGGTGCTGGCCAAGTACACGGACCGCTTCCCGAAAGTCGACTTCCTGTCGGTAGAGAAAACCTTCGGCGACTGGCGCACCGTGCAGAAGACTCACTTCAATGACGGTGGGGTTTTCGATCAGATCTATAGTGGGCAGTAAGACTCGACTCACATAAACACCGCCTGTCAGCCAAGCCCCATCCTGTGGGAGCGAGCTTGCTCGCGATACGGTCTGTCTGCATCAACGATGCTGAATATGCAGCCGCTATCGCGAGCAAGCTCGCTCCCACAGGAGTTTGACCGCCATCATTAATCCCGGGCATGACTGATATCAGTCGCAAAGCCCTGTTCCAGAGCCCTGCAAATCTTTAGCCTCACGTCATCCTTTCAATTGATCGACGAGATTGCCATGAGTGCCCATCCCTCCTCGCCCGGCGTCACCCTGACCCGCGGCATGGTCCTGCTGTTCGCCTTCTGCTGCGGCGCGATCGTTGCCAACATCTACTACGCCCAACCCATTATCGAACTGATCGCACCCGACGTCGGCCTGAGCAGCACCATGGCCAGCCTGATCGTGTCGCTGACGCAGATCGGTTATGCCCTGGGCCTGTTTTTCCTGGTGCCGTTGGGCGACCTGCTGGAAAACCGACGCTTGATGATTCTCACCACACTGGTAGCGATAGCCAGCCTGCTGGGCGCGGCGTTCACCGAGCAACCGAACGTGTTCCTCATGGTCTCGCTGCTGGTGGGCTTCAGTTCTGTCTCGGTGCAGGTTCTGATTCCGCTGGCCGCGCACCTGGCGCCTGAGGAATCCCGGGGACGGGTCGTCGGTGGGATCATGGGCGGCCTGTTGCTCGGCATCCTCCTGGCTCGGCCGGTCTCCAGCGTCATCGCCGATCATTTCGGCTGGCGCGCGATGTTCATCATCGCCGCCGCACTGATGGCGGCCATCAGCATCGTCCTCGCGTTGACCGTGCCCAAGCGCCAGCCCGACCACAGCGCGTCCTATGGCCAACTGCTGGGCTCGCTCGGCACCTTGTTGCGCCAGCAGCCGCAGTTGCGCCAGCGAGCCTTTTACCAAGCCTGCATGTTCGCCACGTTCAGTCTGTTCTGGACCGCCGTACCGCTGGAATTGGCGCGTAACCATGGTCTGTCCCAGACGGAAATCGCGCTGTTCGCCCTGGTCGGGGCCATCGGCGCCATCGCCGCGCCGATTGCCGGTCGCCTGGCGGATGCCGGTCATACCCGGGTCGCTTCGCTGCTGGCGATGCTGTTCGCCAGCCTGAGTTTTCTGCCGGCCTTCGTTCATCCGGCCTACAGCGTGATTGGCCTGGCGGTGACCGGCGTGGTCCTGGATTTCTGCGTACAGATGAACATGGTCCTGGGCCAACGCACCATCTACGCCCTCGACGCCAAGAGCCGCAGTCGATTGAACGCGCTGTACATGACCAGCATCTTCGTCGGCGGCGCATTCGGCTCGTCGATTGCCAGCGCTGTCTATGAACACGGCGGCTGGCTGTGGGTGGTAATCGTCGGCAGCGCCTTCCCGCTGCTGGCATTGCTGCGCTTCTTGAGTGCGTCGCAGAAAACCTCGCTGGCAACGGCCTGATACCGACGCGCAAAAAAATGCCCGACAGGTCACGGCCTGTCGGGCATTTTTTTATGGGAGAGTTATTGGAACGGTCAGACCCGCACGTTGCCACGCGGCCCGGCAATCGCCCAGATGATCAAGCCCAATACCGGCAGCAGCAGGATCAGCAATACCCAGAGGACCTTCGCCCCGGTTCCCGCGCCACTCTTGAGCACATTGATGATCGCCCAGATATCGAGCGCCAGGATAATCAGGCCTACCAGGCCGTTGAAAGTGGAACCCATGGTGTCGCTCCCGAATGGTGATATGCCCCCTTAGGATAGCGGCGCCAGGGCAAGGGTTCCGTTTTATTGCATCAGGCGTGGACCGCGATCTTCAGCGCTTCAAGGGACGGAGCCGCGGCGATGCCCACCTCGGCGCACAATTGCAGTACGCGCGGCACGTCATTGCCGTACACCAGCACCATTTGCAGTTCATCGTCCAGCAATTGGCTGAAGTTCATCAGCACATAGCCGCCATTTTCCTTGTTCAGGCTGCTCATCTGGATCTGGATGCGGTTGAGCGCGGTCAGGGCTTCAGTCTTCGCCAGTTGCTTGGGCTTGAGGTTGAACGCGACGCCGGGGCCGAACGACGCGACGATCTGCTCGAACAACTCGACATAGGTATCTGCCTGGAACAACACGGTATCCGGCAGACTGCCCACCACCACCCACTCCCCCAGCGGGATCGGGAAGGTGTCGTCGTAGTTGATGTCCGGATTGGCTGCCAGGAAAGCCACTGGGTCCGCGTAGGCCTGGGCCGCCTCATCGGCAATCGTCTCGATCTGCGCCTCACCCAGGCAGCCGGAGCTGATTTTGCTGATGAGTTCGACGAGTGCGGCTTTCATTGGGCTATTCCTGTGGCGATGTATTTTTTGCGGGGACGAAGGATAGCGCATCCCCCACTCCCTTTGGCGAGGTCAGCCCAACAACTTCTCCAACTGCGCCGTGGTATCCACCGCGCCCATGGTCCTGGCCGCATCCAGGGCCGAGACGCCGTTGGCATCCTTGGCCTTGGGATCGGCGCCTTTGCTGATCAGGTAATCGACGATTTCGACCCGGTTGAACATCGCCGCCATCATCAGTGCCGTGCGACCGTCGAACGAGGAACCTTCCACTTGCGCGCCGCCATCCACCAAGGCTGAAACCACTGCCAGATCACCCTTGAACGCCGCACCGGCGATCGGGCTCTGGCCGTTGTCATTGCGGACTTCCGGATCGGCCTTGTGCTCCAGCAAGACTTTTACCGTCTCGACATGCCCGTGGTAAGCGGCCAGCATCAGCAAGGTATCGCCCTTGTGGTTGCGCAGGTTCGGCGGCAAGCCTTTGCTCAACAGCGCGGCCATCATCGCGGCGTCGCCCTGTCGGGCAACGTTGAATACCTGCTCCGCAAATTCCGCTGCCTCTTCCGGGGTCATCTGGCGGCTTGTATCGGACATGGGGGAAACTCCAGTTGGCTCATCGCAAAGCCGCTAGTTTCCCGAGGGACCCTGCGCCTGTCATCCCTTTTTTCTCTCCAACGGCCATAGCCAGAATCAATAGCGAAAGTGTCCGCCCTGGATCCCCATCGACAATTGCCGGTCCACGCGCACATAGGTCGAGCTGTCGGGCAGCCAGGCGTAGATCGGTTCGTCACCCGCCAGGCACGGGTCGAAAGCCTCGGCCTTGAGGCGGGTCTTCTGGTATTTGAAGGTGCCGGTGGTGTCCATCTTCACTTTGATGCGCAGAAACAGCGGCACCGCATAGGCGGGCAGCTTGCACTGCAGAAACCGCAGCAGTTCATTGAAGTCCAGGGTCGCCAGGGATTCGGCCGGGGTAATCGCGGCCATGCCGGCGCGGCCATTCGTGCCGTTGATCTCAACGCCATAGGCCACCGCCTCGGCAATCTGCGGATGCTGCAGCAGCACGTTCTCGACTTCCGTGGTGGAGACGTTTTCGCCTTTCCAGCGGTAAGTGTCGCCGAGACGATCGACGAACTGTCCGTGGCCGAAACCAATGTTGCGCAACAGATCACCGGTATTGAAATAGCGGTCGCCGGGGACGAAGACGTCCCGGTAGATGGTTTTCTCGGTCTTGGCCGGGTCGGTGTAGCCATCCAGCGGCGCCTTCTCGTCGATGCGCGCCAATAACAGGCCCGGCTCACCCTTGGGGACTTTTTGCATGCGTCCTTGCAGGTTGCGCAAGGGGGTCCCGCTGTCGTGGTCGTACTGAACCAACGCCCAGGCCATCAGGGAAAAACCGACGGTATTGTCAAAGTTGAAGATGTTGGTGAAGCCGATGTTGCCGTCGCTGGCCGCATAAAGCTCACAGATGTGCCTGACGCCGAAACGTGTCTTGAACGCCGCCCAGGCGCCAGGGCGCAGGCCATTGCCGATCATCTTCGTCACGCAGTGCTGCCGGTCCGTGACGCTCGCGGGCTGGTCGATCAGGTAGCGGCAGAGCTCACCGACGTACCCCAGGGTAGTCGCTCGATATCGGCGCACGTCGCTCCAGAACTGGCTGGCGCTGAACTTGCGGCGGATCGCGAATCCCGAGGCTCCGCAGATCGCCGCGCCCCAGCAGACGCATAACCCGGTGGCGTGATACAGCGGCAGCGTGCAATAGACGATGTCTTCGGGCTGCATGTCCAAGGCGATCAGGCCGAAACTGGTGGACGTGCGCATCCAGCGACCGTGGCGGAACACCCCCGCCTTCGGGAGCCCCGTGGTGCCGGAGGTATAGAGGTAGAAACACGGATCGTTGAAAAATACCTGCTGGCTGTTGGCTGGGTTCTCGCCTGGGTATTGCTCGCTTGCGTGAATCAGGTCGACAAATCCCCACGGCGCCGTGGTGCGCTGCTCGTCAGCCACCCACCAGGTTCGAGCGTCCGGCAGCCCGGTCCGACCGCGCACATCGTTGAACACAGCGACCCGCTCATCCCCGACCACCACTGCAACAGGCGTCACCAGTGCAAGGCTGTGAACCAGGGCATCCTCGGTTTGCGAGGTGTTGATCATCGCACTGACTGCGCCGACCTTCGCCACCGCGAGCACGGTGACCAGCAGCTGTGGACGGTTCTCGATAAAGATCGCTACGCAATCGCCCTTCGCGACGCCCTGCGCCAACAGGTAATGGGCGATGCGGTTGGCCTGCTCGTTGACCTGTGCATAACTGAGCACCGTATCGCCGCACAGCAGCGCCGGACCTTGGGGATTGCGTTGCGTGGCCTGCTCGAAGCACCAGCCCAGGCCACAGGGCTGGGTGGGGTCCTGGACGTTTGCCAGTTTCATGCCTTTGACAATGCGGGGAACAGCGCTGGCGATGGCGGGCAACTTGCGCAGCATCATGCCCCAGGTAATGGCGTCGCTGGGTGTACGACTCATGGGTGATCCTTCCCCGGCCGACCTTATGGGTCGCGGTTCTTATGTGGGGTTATGCGAAAGCTGGATCGAAAGTACGCCAGCGATTCCAAGGCTGTACATGCGGTTTTTGCAATGTTTTGTATCCGCAGTCTTAGGAACAGGCGAAACGTGAGCGCGGGGACACGGTTTGGTTCCAAAAATAATCGCCCGACCACGCAAAATGCAGGATGCACGATGACCGTTCATGCAAGTTGCACGAAAGCGAAAAAGCACTGTATTTATAACTTGTTGTTTTTTAAAAGATTTTCAATTATTCAAATGCTGGCACAGACACTGCAACACCCCCTCCACGGTTTGCCACACCATGGAGCAATGAACGATGAATATGATTCAAGAGAAGTTTGCATCGCTGTTTTCCAACTACGAAGTCACCACTCAGCCACGCCCGGATGGCGGGATCTTGCTGACCCTGCGCAACAGCGACGGCAAACTGTTCAAACGCACGATTTCCTACGCGCAATTGCACGCCGGGGACCAACTGTCATGGGCCATCAGTGCCATTCGCCGCGATCTGGCTGAACAAGCCAGCGAATTGCCGCCGGTGGCGATGTTGCAGAGCCAGCATCGCTTCGCGCTACCGACCTACCACAGCGCCTGACACGCTGTGTTGGGATCAGGCCTGGAACCTCGGTTTCATGGCCTGATTTTTTTTGCCCGTCGTTCAGGCGCCGAACCGCGACGGCTCGATGTCGGAAAAGCTTGCCACGGTTTCATGACCGAGCAGTTCGCCACCTTCACGCGCCAGGCCACAGGTGGCCATCCCGGCGTCACGGGCCGCATCCAGTTCCTGGACGATGTCCGACAGAAACAGAATATCTCCCGGCGCAATGCCCATCGCCTCGCTGATCCGCTGGTACGACTGCGTTTCTCTCTTCGGCCCTGATGTGGTGTCGAAATAGCCACTGAACAACGGCGACAAGTCGCCTGCCACGGAACAACCGAAAATCAGCTTTTGCGCCTGGATCGAGCCCGAGGAATACACAAACAGCCGATAGCCTTGCTGGTGCCAGTCTTTCAGCGCGTGCACCGCATCCGGATAAACGTGACCTTTCAATTGGCCGGCCTGGTAGCCCTGCTCCCAGACCATGCCCTGCAACGCCTTGAGCGGCGTGGCCTTGCGGTCCTCGGCGATCCAGCCCAACAGGATCGCGACGACCCGCTCGATGTCAGCGTCCCGCTCGCCGCTGTCTCGACGCACCGCCTCCAGTTGTCCGGCCACGTCGGCGCGTCCGGCGTTGTGCCGGATAAAGTCCGGCAGGTGCTCGGCGGCATAGGGAAACAGCACGTCGAAGACGAAACTCACCGCGCTGGTGGTGCCCTCGATGTCGGTGAGAATGGCTTTGATCGTCACGAAGTCAGTCCTCCAGGCGCGGGAAGCGGCTGGCGATGTCGTCGCCGGTGAACTTGGCGACCCAGCCTTCCGGGTTGTTGAACAGCCGAATAGCGACAAAATGCGGGTGTTCGCCCATGTCGAACCAGTGCGGCGTGCCGGCGGGCACCGAGATCAAGTCGTTCTTTTCGCACAGGACCGCGTAGACGTAATCGTCGATGTGCAAGGTAAACAGCCCACGACCGGCGACGAAAAATCGCACCTCGTCCTCGCCATGCCGATGTTCATCAAGAAACTTGGCCCGCAGTTCGGCTTTCTGCGGATGGTCGCTGTTGAGGCTGATGACATCGATCGTCACGTAGCCGCGCTCGGTCATCAGCTTGTCGATCTGGGTCTTGTAGGCGGCGATCACCTCATCCTGGCTGGCGCCGGGCTGGATTTTCGTCGCGGCTTCCCAACGGTCGAACCGCACGCCTTTCTCGGCCAGGGTCGAGGCGATGTCTTCGAGGTGGGTCAGTACCTTGTTCGGAATCTCGGGACTCGAGACGTGGTAGACGGACAGGCTGCTCATGGCAATGGCTCCAGCAATTATCGGTTCAGGAGTGCGCGGGTCTTGAGCTCGCACTCGAACAGGAATTCAAACGCTTCGATCTGGCGCAGCGCATCGTTCATGCCCGGCCCCCAGGTGTACAGGCCGTGGCCGCGGATCAGGTAGCCGACGCAATCGGGATGCGCCTCCAGCCAGGGTTGCACCTTGGCGGCCAAGCGCGCGATGTCCTGGTCGTTGTCGAAAATCGGCACGCGAACGCGAGATTCATGAGTCGTGACACCGCTGAAGGCTTTTTGCAGTTCGTAGTCTTCAAAGTCGATGAAGGCTTCGCGGGTCAGGCGCGACAGCACCGTGGCGTTGACCGAATGGGTGTGCAGCACCGCGCCGATCTGCGGGCGCCAGCGATACAGCTGCGTGTGCAGCAAGGTTTCGGCCGACGGTTTCTTGCCCGGCTCCAGGCTGTTGCCGTCCAGGTCGGTGGCCAGCACATCATCGATGCCCAGTTGCCCTTTGTGCTTGCCCGATACGGTGAGCAAGGCTTGGTCAGCGGATAACCGGGTCGAATAATTGCTGCTGGTGGCCGGCGACCAGCCGCGACCGTACAAAAAACGCCCGGCGTCGATGATGTCTTGGGCGAGTTGTTCACGGGTAAGGCTCATGGCCTGTCCTCTTGCATGCGTGTGGCAATGATAACGGCTGCAGCGAAGGCTGCGAGGCTGGCGATGTTGAATGTCCAACCGGCGCCCAAGGCATTCCAGCTGTAGCCGGAATACAGTGCGCCCAACGCCCCGCCAGTCCCGGCGAGGGCGGCGTACAGCGCCTGGCCCTGGCCTTGCTGGCGCGGGCCGAAACTACGTTGCACGAAATGGATGGCAGCGGCGTGAAAACTGCCGAACGTCGCAGCGTGCAATACCTGGGCAAACAACAGTACCCAGAGAAACTCGGCCAGCGAGCCCAGCAGCAACCAGCGCAGCGCCGCCAGCAGGAAACTGACCATGAGCACCCGCCGCACGGAAAACCGCGCCAGGATCCGGCTCATGAACAGGAACACCAACACCTCGGCCACAACGCCAACGGCCCAGAGCACGCCAATCAATCCACGGCTATAGCCCAGGCGCTCCAGGTGCAACGTCAGGAAGGTGTAATACGGCCCATGGCTCATTTGCATCAGACCGACACATGCATAAAACGCCAGTACGCCCGGGTTGCGCAATTGCCGCAGGAAACCGTCCCCGGCCACCCGCGGCCCCTGCACCGGCTGGGCGTTGGGCACCCAGAAACTGCTCAGCACGATGCCGCCCATGATCAAGGCCAGGGCCACCGGGTAGATGTCCAGGCTCAGCCATTGGAACAAGCGGCCAAGGACAACGACCGTGATGATGAAACCAATGGAGCCCCACAGGCGGATCTGGCTGTAGCGCGATGCCTGCCCGCTCAAGTGGGCCAGGGTGATGACTTCGAACTGCGGCAGCACCGCGTGCCAGAAAAACGCATGCAGCGCCATGACCATCGCCAGCCAGGCGTAGCTTTTGTCAATGAAGATCAGCGAGAAGCTCAACAGCGTGCAGATCGCGCCGAACCGCACGATCGCCAGGCGCCGACCGGTGTAGTCCCCCAGCCAGCCCCAGAGGTTCGGCGCCACGCAGCGCATCAGCATGGGAATCGCCACCAGCTCGCCGATGCGTGCCGCGTTGAACCCCAGGTGATCGAAGTACAGCGCCAGGAACGGCGCAGTCGAACCGAGCAAGGCGAAATAGAACAGGTAGAAACTGGAAAGCCGCCAGTACGGCAACGCCGCCATGGTCGTCAGGCCACGGCGGTCGGCAGGCCAGCCATCAAAGCTGACCCAGCACCGGCGTGCCGACCTTGACGTCGGCGTTCTGGCCGCGATGGCGCAACAGATGATCCATCAGCACGATCGCCATCATCGCTTCGGCGATCGGCGTGGCGCGAATGCCCACGCACGGGTCATGGCGGCCCTTGGTGATGACATCGACCGGGTTGCCATGAATATCGATGGAGCGGCCCGGCGTGGTGATGCTGGACGTCGGTTTCAACGCCAGGTGGGCGACGATCGGCTGTCCCGAGGAGATGCCGCCGAGGATGCCGCCGGCGTTGTTGCTCAGGAAACCTTGTGGCGTCAGCTCATCGCGATGCTCGGTGCCGCGTTGGGCGACGCAGGCGAAACCGGCGCCGATTTCCACGCCCTTCACCGCGTTGATGCTCATCAGCGCGTGGGCCAGTTCGGCGTCGAGGCGATCGAAGATCGGCTCGCCCAGGCCAGGCATCACGCCTTCGGCGACCACGGTGATCTTCGCGCCGACCGAATCCTGGTCACGGCGCAACTGGTCCATATAGGCCTCCAGCTCCGGCACTTTGTCCGGGTCGGGGCTGAAGAAGGCATTCTGCTCCACCGAATCCCAGGTCTTGAACGGGATTTCGATCGGGCCCAGTTGGCTCATGTAGCCGCGGATGACGATGCCCTGGCTCGCCAGGTATTTCTTGGCGATCGCCCCGGCCGCCACGCGCATCGCGGTTTCCCGGGCCGAGCTGCGTCCGCCGCCGCGGTAGTCGCGCTCGCCGTATTTGTGGTGGTAGGTGTAATCGGCGTGAGCCGGGCGGAACAGGTCCTTGATGGCCGAGTAGTCCTTGGACTTCTGGTCGGTGTTGCGGATCAGCAGGCCAATGGCACAGCCGGTAGTGCGCCCTTCGAAGACGCCGGAGAGGATTTCGACTTCATCGGCTTCCTGGCGCTGGGTGGTGTGGCGACTGGTGCCGGGCTTGCGGCGGTCCAGGTCACGCTGAAGGTCGTCCAGGGAAATCTCCAGGCCCGGCGGGCAGCCGTCGACAATGGCGACCAACGCCGGGCCATGGCTTTCGCCCGCGGTGGTGACAGTGAACAGCTTGCCGTAGGTATTGCCGGACATGCAGGGTGCTCCGAGAAATCGCTGAGAGATCGAGATGGGCGCCAGTATACGCAGGCTCCCCGAGTAGTTCATCCTCGAACCTTATCGGTGCCCGCCAGTCCAACCGGCACCTTCGCAACTCATGGCGTCATGATGTTAAAACTGTTCGTGTTGAGCCTTACCCTCTTCACTGGCCTGGCCTGCAGCCTCGCCCAGGCCACCGTGCTGCAACGTCCCATCAGCCTCGACACGGGCAACGGTGAACTTTTCGGCTCCCTGCTGCTGCCAAAATCCGACACGCCGGTGCCCGTTGTCCTGATCATTTCTGGCTCAGGCCCTACGGATCGTGACGGAAACAACCCCGAAGGCGGGCGCAACGACAGCCTCAAGCGCCTGGCCTGGGTACTCGCCCGGCAGAACATCGCCAGCGTGCGCTACGACAAGCGCGGTGTGGCCGCCAGCCTGGCGGCCACACCTGACGAACGCAACCTGAGCGTCGAAGCGTACGTTGCCGATGCCGTGGCCTGGAGCCACAAGCTGGCCGCCGATCCACGATTGGGCCCGTTGATCCTGCTGGGCCACAGCGAAGGCGCGCTGATTGCCAGCCTCGCCGCGCCCCAGGCCAACGCGGCGGCGGTCATCTCGGTGGCCGGCAGCGCGCGTCCGATCGACCAGGTCCTGCGCCAGCAACTCAGCGCCCGCCTGCCTCCGCCCTTGATGCTGCGCAGCAACGAGTTGCTCGACAGCCTCAAGGCCGGCCGCCCCGACCCCAATGTTCCCCCGCAATTGCAGGTGATCTTTCGCCCAAGCGTGCAGCCCTACCTGATATCGCTGTTCCGCCAGGACCCGGCCCAAGCCTTCGCAGCCTTGAAGATGCCGGCCCTGATCATCCAGGGCAGCCACGATATACAGGTCAGCGTCGACGATGCCCGGCAACTGAAAGCGGCCAAACCCGACGCCGAGCTAGCGTTGATCAGAGGCATGAATCATGTGATGCGTATCGTACCCAACGACGTGAAGCGGCAACTGGCCTCCTACAAGGATCCGAACCTGCCACTGGCGGCGGAACTCGGGACGAACATCCTGCGCTTTATCGGCTCGATCGTTGCCCATTGAGCGGATCGGCCGCGATACAGGCCAATTGCCCTCCAGTCCTGGCAAAAACGGCCGATAAACCGGTGTCGGACAGCGCAACGGCTGTCGACAAGCCGGCCTGGACAGGATTTTTGCCGTTATGACTGAAACTCAGACTTCTCCCGACACCGCCGCCGAAACGGCCGCGCCAGCAGCCCCATCGGCGCCAGAGCTGCCTTGGGCGGACGTTGAGGCCGAACACCACAAGATGCTCCGGCTGGCCCCGCTCAAGACCGACCGCGCTACCGGTGCGCGGCCCTTGCGGTTTGTCGAGTTCAGCTATGCCGAACGCCACAGCAAGGAACGCAGCTTGCTGCGCATGATCATCCGCTTGCCTGGGCAACGGGTGCGCAAGGAACAGAATCATCTGGATGTCTGGGCCGATCATGTCGAGAAGCGCCTGTTCTTTTCGCCGGACAGCTTGCAAGTCGAGCCCTTGAACCGAGGCATCGGCCGCTTCCTCGCCGCCCAAGGGATCACCTGGGCCAAGAAGCGCTGGTCGAGCTATCGGGTGGAAGGCACCGACCTGAACAACAAGGACGCGCTGAACGAAGACACCCGCCTGCGCCGTGATCACTTCCTCAAGGCCCACGGTTTCGAAGTGGCCTACGCCGACGCCCAACACCTCAAGGGCAGCGTCAAGCAAGCCCAGGTCGGCGACCTGCTGGGCGACTGGAACACCGAGAAGCTGCAATTCGTCGAGATCCTTGAAGCCGCGCAAATGCTGCAACAGGCCGAGCAGAATCTGGCGGAGCAGGAAGTCAAACTGCAAAAGCAGGAAGAGAAGGTCAATAAATTCAAGCGTGAAGACACTGGCCTGCGCTTCACGATCACCTGCCTGGTGGCGTTTGCGATGTTCCAGGCCGGATTGCTGATCTGGATTGCTACGCGGCATTGACTGCCGGCTGCTTGACACATAACCCTGTGGCGAGGGGATTTATCCCCTCGCCACAAGGACAGTTCCTTCAGGTCACTCGGATCACACCCGCGAAGCAAACAACGCCTGGTGCTCACGGCACTGCTCGGCGCTGAGCATGAACACACCATGCCCACCGCGCTCGAACTCCAGCCAGGCGAAGTCGACTTCCGGGTACAGCGCCTCGACATGCACCTGGCTGTTGCCTACCTCGACGATCAACAATCCTTTGTCCGTCAGATGATCAGCCGCTTCGGCCAGCATCCGACGCACCAGGTTCAAGCCATCGTCGCCGCAGGCCAGGCCCAGCTCAGGCTCGTGCTGGTATTCCTGGGGCATGTCGGCGAAATCCTCCGCATCGACATAGGGCGGGTTCGACACGATCAGGTCGAAACGTTGCCCCGGCAAACCATCGAAACCATCGCCCTGGACCGTAAACACCCGTTCATCCACACCGTGGCGCTCGATATTCTGATTGGCGACTTCCAGCGCCTCGAACGACAGGTCGGCCAACACCACCTCGGCCTCGGGAAACTCATAGGCGCAGGCAATCCCGATGCAACCGGAGCCCGTGCACAGGTCGAGGATTCGCGCAGGCTCCTGGCCCAACCAAGGCTCGAAGTGTTTTTCAATCAACTCACCGATGGGCGAACGCGGAATGAGCACCCGCTCGTCGACGATGAACGACATCCCGCAGAACCAAGCCTCGCCCAGCAAGTACGCGGCTGGAATTCGCTCTGCGATGCGGCGACGCAACAGGCGCTGCACGTGCACCAATTCCTCGTCTTCGAGGCGGCAATCCAGGTAGCTGTCGGCAATTTCCCACGGCAGATGCAATGCGCCCAACACCAGTTGGCGCGCCTCGTCCCAGGCGTTGTCGGTACCATGGCCAAAGAACAGATCCTCCCCATGGAAACGGCTGACGGCCCAACGGATATGGTCGCGCAGGGTACGAAGGCGGGAAGTGATCACGACGGCAAACTCCAGAAAAATCGACGGGCGAGTCTACCAGCCAAACGTGTGCCTACCCAAACGCGACCCGAAGCCTAAAGAAAACAGTGTTTCAAACGTAGGAATCATCCGTTTTCTGCGCGCCCCATTGAACAAGCTGTCGATCTTGACAAGGCTGTAGGCCAGCAACGACGGCACTTGCGATGGAAGCGATTCACAGAACCGCTCCGCCAGAGGAGAATGTCGCAAAAGCCCCACTCGAAGGAGCCCCAGAATGTCCGTTCCAAAAACGATGTTTCAACTCAGCGGCCGCGGTTACGCAGCGGCCAACCTGAGTCAAGCGACGCTGATCATCATCGATGCCCAGAAAGAATACCTTGCCGGCCCCCTGGCCCTGAGCGGCATGGATGCGGCAGTCGCGAACATCAGGCAACTGCTCGGCGCAGCCCGGTCCGCCGGGCGGCCAATCGTGCATGTGCGCCACTTGGGCACCCATGGCGGGCTGTTCGATCCACAGGGCGAGCGCGGCGAGTTCATTCCGGGCCTTGAACCCCTGGGCGACGAAACCGTGGTTGAAAAACTGCTGCCCAGCGCTTTCCATGGCACCGACCTGAAGAAGCGCCTGGAAGACCTCGGCCCCCTGGACCTGATCGTCTGCGGTTTCATGAGCCATTCCAGCGTCAGCACCACCGTGCGCGCCGCCAAGAACCTGGGTTTCCGTTGCACCCTGGTCGAAGACGCCTGCGCCACCCGCGACCTGCCGCACAAGGGCGGCGTGCTCAGCGCCGAACATGTGCACCAGACCGAAATGGCGATCATGGCCGACAACTTCGCCACGCTGGCCCTGACCCGCGACTTCACCTGACAGCTTCGGTGAGCGGCTTGCTGCGCCGCTCATCCGCAAAAGCCTCTCATTTCCTCCAATTGACCTAGTGTCAGGAACAACCCGAACATCTTCCGGTCGAAGGGCCGATACCCATTGAGGAAGGTCGGAATGAAGATATCCGATGGTTTTGACGCACGTCGCTTACGGCCCAAAGGCCCGAGCAACTGGCGATTTCGTATCGGCGCGGGGATCGCGGCGCTGCTGGCAACGCTGGGTGTGCTGCTGGCGATGGCCGGTGCCGCCAGCCTGCTTGGCCGCCCGCCCGCGCTGGGCGAGCTGAACGCCACCCCGCTGGGTTCGGCGATCATCCTGGCAATCGGCCTGTTGGTACTGCTGCTGGGCGTCTGGCTCTGGCGCCGTTGCCGCCGTCGCGCCCGCCAATCCCTGGAGCTGGCCATGGCTCCGCACCTGATGAAAAAGCACGACTGATCCGCCATCCGACGTTTTGTCGCGCCCTATCCCGCTGGAGTTCGGTAAACTGGCCGGTCTTCGCGGAGGCTGACATGCAAGACGACGACTTTTCCCTGTTCAAAAGTGCGATCCAGGGCGTAAAACCAATCAAACACGATCGCGCCGAAACGGGCAAACCCAAGGCCGATCGCGCACAGATCGCCAAGCTGCGCCAAGCCGCCACCGTACGCACCGACGCCACCACCGTGGACGGGTTGTCCGATCAGTTCGTCATCGACGTCGGCCCTGAAGACGAGTTGATGTGGGCGCGTGACGGTGTCCAGGAAAGCCAGATGCGCAAGCTCAAGGTCGGCCAGATTCCCTTCGAAGGCAGCCTCGACCTGCACGGCATGACTGTCGAAAAGGCCCGCGAGACGCTTTGGGCGTTCCTGGCCGAAGCCACCAGATTCGAAATCCGCTGTGTGCGCGTCACCCACGGCAAGGCCGTGCGACTGGACGGCAAGCGACCGATGATCAAGAGTCACGTCAACACTTGGCTGCGCCAACATCCGCAAGTGCTTGGCTTCACCTCCTGCCAGGCGAAACACGGCGGCGCTGGAGCGGTGTACGTGATGCTCAAGCGCACCATGATGGAAGGCCGCGACGAGTAACCCCTCGATTGCCGAGCTTGCAGCGCCGTGTCCGCCACCGTACCCTTGCCCTTTGCGTAAAATCCCACAGGTAGTTTCATGTCTCTGGAACAGAATTACACCGCTATGTAGGGTGGGTTCTGCTTGGTTGTGAGAGGTAATGAAATCGGGTGGGTTGTGCTCAGGGTTACCTGATTTCTCTCGCCGAAACGCAACGATTGGTACGGAAATTGGTACGAGATCCGCCCAACCCATACCTTGAAAGTCCTGCGTCGGGTTGCGACGACGCCTTTTCATAGCCGAACCCAATCCATCCCACATATGCATCTCAGCGTGCGTTCAAGTGCAGGTAGGAACTGACATCTGCTCATTGCCCTAAACGACAAGTCGGGTCTAAAAAATGGACATTAAAGAGTTTTGCCTCGCTCATGGATTCGATATGAGCAAATGTGCAGTCGCGTTAGGTGGCGGGAGCTTCGTATTGGTGGAGCTTAAAACCTCGCCTGTGGAATTCTTGAGCTTAGCGGAAGACGATTTTGAACGAGGCGGACTGTCGGCCCTTATCAATGCGACAACTAATGTGAAGCGCGCAATTGTCTGTCAGCTTGACCAACTGCTGATCTCGTTTGGGTATCAATCACTCAGATTGGATGTACCGGAAAAGATAAGGCGATTGAGAGCGCTTGGCTTACTGGCTCCGAGCCTTTTGCGTAAAGTGGTCAAAATGCGAAATATTCTTGAGCACGAATATGGACGCCCTGAGCTTAAATCAGTTGAGGAAGCGCTAGACATCGCAAGTCTGTTCGTAATGTCCGCTTCAGCTATGTTCATTCCTTTTGATGATGTCTTAGAATTTACGCTTCCTGACGGTTCAAACGGGGATAGCCCTGTAACGCATATCACTGCCGGTTTAAACCGAGACTCTCGTGGTGTTTTCTATACTGTCTACGCATATGAGCCCGGCGGATATGGTGGGCGATGCGTTGGTCAATGTGAGATTAAATCAGGGCACGTGCTTTTCGAAGCGATGGTTAAGCTTTCTGCATCATTGATGCTTCGCTACAAAGTCGAACAGGCTTTCAGTGATTTTGACAAGGCGTACTCGATGATATGAGCCAGGGCAACGTTAGGGGTAGAATTTGCCTCATTTCTGCCCCAAGTCCTATCAAAGCCCGTGTCCCTATTGGTGGAACTCCCAGAATTGGGATGCTCCAAGCTAGTGCAATAGCGCATAGCTAAACGTCTGCGGGTTAGACTAAGTCGATGGATGGTTCCGCTATGCAATTAGCGTTTTTCTGCAACCCATACAGAAGGGAGTTGTTCTGATGTTCCGTATATTTTTTACTGGTTGCCTGTTGGGCATCCTTAGCTTGCTGCAAGGTTGCTCTAGCGGTCCATCACTAGACCACCGGCCTTATTATCAAGGGCCGGCAGAAGCAAACGCCAATAGCGCTACAGTCTACGTTTATCGTCCAGTACACAGGGCCGCTCGCCGAGTGAACCTATATATTGAACTCGATGATCAGCAGGTGGCAGAGCTACCATCTGGGGGCTATCTGAAACTCCAGCTGCCTGAAGGCTCACACGTCTTTGAGGCCAACACGCCGCCGCTTGGGGGCTCTTTCATCGGAGACCGCTTCAATCTCACTGTAAAAAAAGGGAACGTATATTTCATCGCTGGTCAAATCCTTGAAACGCGCCCTACTGACGATCAGACTCTGGGCACTGTTAAAGATGGACTGTTCGGTGGTGAGCGGCTTTTTTTCCGTTGGGCTATGGTGCCTCAAGAAATGGCTGAGGAGAGAGTGAGTTTTTGCCGCCTCGTGCCCCCTACGCCGATCTAGTATTCTATCGAAATTGCCAGCTTACTCGACCAAGCTCCTCGTAAGATCCCTATCCCAACGCGGATAGGGATCCGCGTCCTTCAAGCCTACCGATGATGGATTGGATGGATTGATCGCCGAACCCGCCGTTCCGCTTGATTAGCGCCGCTTTTTTCGCCGCTCCCGTAGCAAATATCTAGCAACCGCAGCTTGGCGCATTACATCCGTGCAGCGCTGGTCGAGAAGGATACCGATACGTCCTCTGGGTTTTGCTTGGCGGTTAAGTCAGGGTTGTGTGTTTAGATCCACCTGATTTTTCCCTCCATATGCAACGTTTGGTACGAGAATCGCCCATCCAAAGCCTCGCTTCGACTGCTACGAAGCGGGGCGTTTTCGTAGCGGAAGCTTCTTTTTGCTCGCTCAGTGCCGGCTTTCTGCCAAAAACAAACCAACTGCCCCTCCCCCGCAGAGCTATGTCGATATTATGCGCTCAGTCCTCCTGAATTCGTATCTCGATCGGTAGTCGGGCAAATTCATAAGTAAGCGTCCGGCAGACACACCTTGACCACACCATTCTCCCCCGTGCTCCTCAAAACCACGCTCATTTGCAAGGCTTTAGTAAGCGCTTGGTTAAGTCACCGTGGTTCGGAATTCGCGCTTAGAAAACTCAATAGATAGTGAAGTGGGACGCCTCAGACCTCGGCAGATGGTGCGGATAAGATAAAGATTCGGTCGTCTTGGATTACCAGACCCATTCTCCGCGCCTTAGCTTCGGTTATCAGCGCCCATTATCAGACTGAGGAGCTTTTTAGCAGGTCAACTCCGAGCGCGAGAACGTTCGTTCAGCTACTGCCCTTATGCTGATGAGGTTGCCAGATTTGCACGGGCCCACTCCTCAGCGGTCGTGACTTGAGTCGACTGCTGCGCGTTGAAAGTGCCTGCTTTAGGCCAGGCCACGCCTCTGCCCTGGGCGAACACAGCGCGGTACTTCTTGATGTGATGCGTTGGGTCTCTCTCCAATTCTTGGAGCAAGTACGGAACAGTCCACACGTTACGTTTGAACGGGCGACCCAGTACACGTTCGAGGAGGCTCGCAACCTCTCCGTACGTCACTGTATCTCCCGAGAGGTACACAATCTGATCGCGGAAGCGAGGTTCGAAGAAAACAATTTCCGCTGTCAACGCACCAATGTCTTCTGGAGTCGTGAGCGTCACGCTGGTCTCAAGACTGCCTAGCGCGTTCACGGTATCGTTTTCGAAGTCAACCACCTCGAATACTGGCTCGAATAGAAAGCTGGTGAACATACCCGTCGAGATGATTACCCATTCAGTTTTATCCTGGGCGCGAAGCAATTCGCGTACATCAAGCTGAGCATCGAACAGATCTTGAGGACTGCCCCGACCGATTACCTCGAAGTCGACACCAAACTGCCAAGGAAAGTAGCGCTTCACACCGGACTTGAGAGCTGCTGTAGCCAGCTTCATCGGGGTTTCCCGGCCTGCAACCATGCCTGCGCAGCCTATTACGGTATCGAACCGTGCGAACACTTCAGCCAACTGATCGATTGAATTATTCACGAGATCTGCGGCCACCATCTGGATGCCAAGATCTCGAAGCTCATCGATTTCGACCTTTTTCTCGGGCACCTGAGTGTTGATGGTCGAATCCCTGAGCAGGACGCTGATTGTGGAGCCGGGCGCGCGCTTTGCTACTCGCGCAAGATTGCGCAGAACCGGCAGCCCAAGCTCACCGGCGCCTAGAACGAGAATGGATTGGGGGGAAAGCTGGGTCACTTCGGTCATGATTTCTCCTGAGACCTGTTGCCTGTAAGATGAACAAATGCTTGCACGATTAGGCAACGTTCGTAAGAAGGCACACCTGTGATACCAGAGAATGAAATGACCGATCAGGAGGCTCTCAGCCAGGCAGAAACAATTTGCCGAACGCTTAGAGAAGACGATGATGGCGTCAGACGAGAAGTGCTTGCTCACGCAGGTAGCCGCTGGTCGTTAGGTATTCTGCATGCCCTGGGGGTTTACGGCACGATGCGCCATGCCGAAATAAAAAGGCAGATGACTGGGGTGACTCAGCGGATGTTAACCAAGACGCTACGCTCCATGGAGCGGGATGGGCTAGTGGTTCGGCGGGAGTTCGGTGAGATTCCGCCACGTGTCGAGTATGAGCTGACGCCGCTGGGTATGGGACTGTTGATCCGCATGTCACCTATCTGGACTTGGGTTGTCGAGAACGTTGAGGATTTCCGCAAGGCGCGGCGTATTTTCGACAGTCAGGATGACAAAAAACCCGCATGGCAAATACCTCCATCGACACCATTAGATTCAGACGCGTCGGACTGAATGTAGCTCATAGCGTGTTAGGAGCCCTGTGCCCATTGATGCGGTAGTAATTGGTCAATTGCACTGGCCCTCTGTGTCGGCAACCGCGTCAGTACATCCTTGAGATACGCGAACGGATCATGCCCATTCATGCGTGCCGATTGAATCAAGCTCATAATTGCCGCCGCTCGTTTACCGCTGCGCAGTGATCCGGCGAAGAGCCAATTCGAACGGCCAAGGGCCCAAGGCCGGATCGTATTTTCGACCCGATTGTTGTCGATGGGCACAGCACCATCATTGAGGTAGCGCGTCAGCGCTACCCAGCGTTTCAGGCTGTAATCCAGAGCCTTGGCTGTGGCCGAGCCCTCGGGCACAAGTTCGCGCTGAGCCAGCATCCACTCATGCAACTTCTCCGCGATAGGAATCGCCATTTCTTGACGTAATCGCCAGCGATCTTCATCGCTCATCTCTTTGGCCTTTCGTTCAACCTCGTATAGGCCGCCGATTGAGTGCAGCGCCTGTTCGGCCAGTTGGCTTTTGTTCGCCACATGCAGGTCGAAGAACTTGCGGCGAGCATGGGCCATGCAGCCGATTTCGGTGATGCCCCCTTCGAAGCCGGCCTTGTAGCCTGCGAAGCCATCGCAGACCAGCTTGCCGTTCCAAGTGCCCAGGAAGTTGCGCGCATGTTCGCCAGCACGGCTCGGGCTGAAGTCGTAGACTACCGCCTTCAGTGCCGAGAATGGTGTCGTGCAGTAGGCCCAGACATACGCTCGGTGCGTTTTCTTTTCACCCGGTGCCAGCATCTGCACGGGTGTTTCATCGGCATGGACGACTCGCTGGGCCAGCACTGCCTCGCGCAGTGCTTCCACGAGCGGTTGCAGTTGTACGCCGGTTTGACCCACCCACTGCGCCAGTGTCGAACGGGCGATGGGCAGCCCGGCGCGGCCGAAGATTTTCTCTTGGCGATACAGCGGCAGATGGTCGGCGAACTTGGCCACCATGATGTGGGCCAGCAGGCCTGCGGTCGGGACGCCTTTGTCGATGACGTGCGCCGGTACCGGCGCCTGGATTAGCGTTTCACACTGCTCGCAGGCCCACTTTCCACGGATGTGACGCTCGACGGTGAATACGCCGGGCGTGTAGTCGAGCTTTTCGCTGGCGTCTTCGCCGATGCGCTTGAGGGCGCAGCCGCACTGGCAGTGGCTGTTGTCCGGTTCGTGATGGATCAGTGTGCGAGGAAACTGCGGTGGCAGCGGTGCGCGCTTGGGTTGCTGGCGCACTTTGGCTTCGACAGGTGCCGGTTGCAGCGCCTCAAGTTCGGCTTCGATAGCGGCGATATCCGTATCGATCAAGTCGTCGAGCAGGCTGGCTTGATCCGGGCTCAACTGCTCGCTGCGCTTGGCAAACTTGAAGCGTTTGAGCAGCGCGATCTCGTGGGCCAGTTTCTCGTTGACCGACTTGTGATGAGTGATTTGCTTGTCCATTGTCTCGACGCGCTGGATCAACTGCGCCGCCAGGGCACGCAGTTGTTCAGGGTTTAATTGATCGAGATTTGGATGCAAAGTCATGCCGCCGATTTTGCCAGAGAGGGCTGATGGCGACGATAGACTGATGGGCCAATTGCGCTGGCAAGCACGCCATGGCAGATGTTAAAGCATCGAGATGATTCCGCCTGCACCGACGCGCTGCCAAGGTAAACCGAGCACCAGGGCCTGAAGTTGCTCGGCATCCAACTCAACTTCGGAGCCGTGTCGCACACCCGGCCAGAAGAAGCGTCCTTGATTCAAACGCCGGGCGGCAAGCCAAATCCCCACGCCGTCATGCACCAGCACTTTCATTCGATTGGCGCGGCGGTTGGCGAACAGATAGGCACAGTGCGGCTTCGCCGCACCGAACACCGCCACGACTCGTGCGAGCGCGGTTTCAGTGCCGGCGCGCATGTCCATGGGCTCGGTGGCGAGCCAGATGGAATCGACGCGGATCATCGCAGCAGGTCTCGTAGGAAAGCAGAACACGCCGCTGCATTTTCTGCTGGCCAACTCACCACGACTACACCTTTTGGATGCGGCACTTCGATTCGGATCGTGGCAGGAAGGGCCTGATGCATCGGCACCGGCGGCGAAGTCTTGACCGGGATGAAGGCAGTTTGCAGTGCCAGGTTTTTCTGCGCATGCACCCGAATCCATTTATGGACGAGGTTTGCATTGAGGTTGTGGGTCAAGGCGACATTGGCAATTGAAGTGTCAGGATGGGCGCACTCAGTAATGACCTGGGCCTTGAAGGACTTGGAATAGGAACGGCGTTCTTGTGGCATTGGCGTCCGCTTAAAAAGGCTAAAAATGGTGTCCACTTAAATTTAGGTGGACACCATCGCCTTAACCGATGGCATCAGGAAGATGTGTTGCTCGGACGGTTACATTCATAATCACCTGATAAAATCCGCAAACTCCATATCCCGGCGATTTCTGCACCGAATTGAACAGCTATGCACTGGGTAAAATTAGCTACAGGCCGATCCTCGCCCCTAATCACATTAAACGGCAGTCTAAAAATCTCTTGTCCATTTGGATCATCAACAACAATTAAAAAGGTGAGTAAAAGAGAGGCCGGCACTTGCCCCATAGATACAACAACCGTCGCTGGCCAGACTACATCTGCTGGTAGCTGTGGAATGATCCAGCTCTCTGCGGCGCCTCCCAACACATAAAGCAGACCGTTTTTTGAATGTAATGCATCAGCGACCATGAGCGTCGACACAACAAGCCCGGAGTCAATTTCTGCAGTTGTCACCTCCCGAGCTTCCGGGGGTATTGCGAAGCCTGGCTGCCCCCTCGCTCCTCCCTTAGCTACAATAGATCTTACTATCTTCCCGTCGGCTGTAACAAAGCGCAGCTCAGTGTCGCCTCCGTTACCGGAATGTTCACCTGGATGCCGCCCACTTTTTCCACCTTCACCAATGTACACCTCTACGGTTAATGGCTCTTCGGGAGAATGGAGCTGATCTAGAGAAAGCGTCGTGTAAACGCTTTCTCCTCCACCACCTCCGCCGCCACCCACCGCATTTTCACCTTCCGCACCAGCTCCGCCGCCGCCAGCTCCAGGGGACTCACCCGAGGGGAGCTGGTAATTCAAAACACTTTCGCTGTTCCAAATGCTTTCGTAACGAATACTTCCACCGTGGCCACCATCCCCTGCCTTCGCGTTCTTCCCCACAGCCCCGCCGCCTCCACCCCCAGCACCAGGACCAGCGCCGCCTAAACCTCCAAGGTGCAAAACCGAGTCTTTGATCGTAATGCCCTCTACAGACGCACGTAATGCTTCACTTGCCATCTCGGATGTAAGCATCCAACCTTGCCCTCCTATAGCATCAAACTCTTTGAGCTGTTCTTGCTTCCAGGTTCTGAGTACATTAGGGGGAAATGCGTCCACTCTATTAGGTCGGTCGACCTCCCAAGCATGTTCAAGACAAAGTATTAGGAGGTTTCTTATCGAACGATTCTCCTCTTCCGTCATATAGGCGTCCCAACGTTCGCCCCCTTCACTACGAGCGCATATATGAGCAACGTTGGAGTTCAAAAATCTCTCGCCGGTTGATGAATCCACCTTATATAGCGGCCGCTGGCATGATGGGTACGCGCACCTGTACGCGTTGGCATAAAGCTCTTTCACTGTCGCTTGGGTCGGTGGGCGGTGCTCAATAGGCATAATAGGGTCCTTTTAAATGGCCACAGGTAGTTTGAACTGAACAAGGTGCTACTCTTTAAGGTCGCCCCCGAGTCGATTCACTCAACCAGCCTTCACCATCGTTACGAGCTTTTAAAGCTGAAATCACTGCAAATTCTCGTGGAGAGACTGAGACAAGCTCTATTGTATTGCCACGAGTTATGGCTAATCTTTCACGGGCCACCTACTTACAGCGAACCATCCATAGCTGATCAAGTCTAGTCGTAAAGCTCCGACTCACCATCTCTCGACGCATGCCCCAATCTGAGTCGACGGGCACGCTGGCCGATCGTAGTGTTCCCCTACCCCATCGCCCGTTGACCTGGTCTAACACCGCCATCAAATTCGTGGCGTCATCTGGTTGAGAGGTGGCAAATAGGTCGTCGGTGTACTCACCTTGCTGACAAAGGTTCATCAATAACACCTCAGCCTTGCTGTACTTGAAGCCCGGCCGGAAGATCCGGTCGAGCGCGTCGACCGCAGCTTTGGTCAGCAACCGCACATCATCGGTGGGATACGGCAGGTCAATCAGCACGCCATTGGCATACTTCGCCTCCTCCGGATTGAACATACCGGTGCGGATACTGACGCGGATCTTCTTACACAGCGACTTCTGCGCCCTGAGCTTTTCCGAAGCACGCATCATGTAGGTGGCCACCGCCTCCTTGATCGGTGCAAGCTCCGTGAGCCGCTTACCAAACATCCGACTACAGCAAATCTCCTGCTTCGGCGGATCCGGCTCATCCAGCTCCAGGCACGGCGTGCCGGCCAGCTCGCGGGCGGTCTTCTCGATCACCACGCTGTACTTCTTGCGCAGTGTCCATGGATCAGCCTTCGCCAGGTCCATCGCTGTCTTGATGCCCATGGCGTCTAGGTGCAGTTTCATCTTACGGCCGATGCCCCAGACCTCGGCTACGTCCGTATTGCGCAGCACCCAGTCACGCTTGAAGGGGTCGCAGATATCGACCACGCCGCCCGTTTGCACTTGGAGCCGCTTGGCCGTGTGATTCGCCAGCTTTGCCAGGGTTTTCGTGTGAGCGATCCCCACCCCAACAGGAATGCCGGTGCAGCGCAGCACATGGCTGCGGATCTTGCGGCCGAGGGCATCCCGACCGTCAATGCCGGTCAGATCCGCGAAAGCTTCGTCGATGCTATAGACCTCGACGGCCGGCACCATCGATTCAATCAGGGTCATAACGCGCTCGCTCATGTCTCCATAGAGCGCGTAATTCGAGGAGAACGGGACGATGCCGTGCTTCTGCAGCTTGTGCTTGATCTGGAAATACGGCTCGCCCATTTTCACGTAGGGCTTGGCGTCGTAGCTGCGGGCGATCACACAGCCGTCGTTGTTGCTCAGCACCACAATGGGCACGCGGGCCAGGTCCGGCCGAAACACTCTTTCGCAACTGGCATAGAAGCTGTTGCAATCGATCAGGGCGAAAACTGGCTGGGCTTTAGACATGGCTGCGCACGCTGCAGGTGATGACGCCCCAGATAATCAGCTCGTCGCCCTCAAGCACGTACCTCGGTGGGTACTTTGGGTTCTCCGACAGGAGAATCACCTCCTTCCCACGGATGCAGAGGCGCTTGCACACGGGTTCGTTGTTCAGCAGCGCCACGACGATGTGACCATGCGCAGGTTCCATCGCACGGTCCACAACGGCTAGGTCCCCTTCAAAGATCCCAGCGCCTTGCATGCTCTCCCCGGCGATGGAAACCAGGTAGACATGCGGGGCGCGAATGTTCAGAACCTCATCCAATGAGATGTGCGCTTCGATGTGGTCCGCCGCTGGGGATGGAAACCCGGCGGGCACACGAAACGAACACAGGGGCAGCTTCAAGCCACCCTCAGCAATAGGGCCTAGAATTGAAAAGCTCATGACGCACCGATCCAAAAATACTGTACAAAAAAACAGTAAATCTTGTACAAGGTTCGCAGTCAATTTGTATAGGAAAATCTGACAGGCGGGATAGCTTATGGCTGGGAGATTCGTGCAACGATAATAACTATGTTGCTTTACCTAAGCGCTTTCCGATGCGTTACGCGTAACGATAGTAACTATGCGATTTACCTAAACGCTTTCCGATGCGTTACGCGTAACGATAATAACTATGCGGTTTACCTAAGCGTTTTCCGATGCATTACGCGTAACGATAATAACTATGCGATTTACCTAAGCGCTTTCCAATGCGTTACGCGTAACGATAATAACTATGCAATTTACCAAGCGCTTTCCAATGCGTTACGCGTAACGGCAATAACTACATCGGTTTACCTAGCGTTTTCCGATGCGTTACGCGTAACGGCGATAATTACCCAACCTTACAGCTCATCTCACGAAGACCTCTCCAGATTGATCGCAACTATATGTTTTTTAAGTATTTTTTATCCGCACCCTTAGAAACACGCTAGTATGAGACGCCCTTGTCAATCACCCCAAAACATCGAATGCATTAATTTTCATTAAAACAGCTAATCCAATGCTTGACCAACACACATTAAAAGAACTAATTTAAAAAACAGCGATATCCATGCCCACAAACACCGCCATCATTCAGAGCGGCATACTTTTGCGAGAGTGAAAAATGAATATAATTTCTCTTTTGGCGGCTACAGTTGAGCTCCTTATCAAGCTTACCGAGCTTTTACAGCTCTGGGGTATGGGCTGTCCTGGCTTCGTAGCTCTGTAGTTAAAACAGTCCGAGTAAGTCTTTAGGTTCCCAGTTCATGATCACCAGTTCACCGCTGACCTCAGCCCTACCCTGACGCTGATTCGTGTTGCTGTACCTAATGTCCAGCGTCTCGAAGTGAAAGCCTTCGAACACACGGCGGATGTCCGGATGGTCGTTGATGCTGACCATTACCTTGCCCTTGCAGCGGCGCATGAAGTCAGCCATCCGCTCGTAATTCTCGAATGGGAAGTCCACGCCATAACCAGCGGTCTGCCAGTACGGCGGGTCCATGTAATGGAACGTATGAGCGCGGTCGTAGCGCTCAGCACAATCAAGCCAGGGGAGGTTTTCGATGTAGGTGCCGGACAGTCGTTGCCATGCGGCCGAGAGGTTCTCCTCGATCCGTAGCAGGTTGATGGCCGGGCCAGTGGTCGCGGTGCCGAACGTCTGCCCGGTGACCTTGCCGGCGAAGGCATGGTGCTGCAGGTAGAAGAACCGGGCGGCGCGCTGGATGTCGGTGAGGGTTTCGGGACGGGTCATTTTCTGCCGTTCGAACACCTGGCGCGAGCTGAGCGCCCATTTGAACTGGCGCACGAATTCTTCCAGGTGGTTCTGCACAACGCGATAGAGCGTCATCAGGTCGCCGTTGACATCGTTCAGGACTTCAACCGGAGCTGCCTGGGGTCTCATGAAGTAAAGCGCGGCACCGCCGGCAAAGACTTCTACATAGCATTCGTGAGGCGGAAAAAGCGGAATGAGGCGGTCGGCTAGGCGGCGCTTGCCGCCCATCCAAGGAATGATGGGTGAACTCATTAAAAGCGAGACCTTTACTGTATAGATAAACAGGTGCTAGGCTCGCCGCGCTTTGTGCACGGAGCAGGAGCCTTGGCTGGACTTGCGGGGACATCTGCAGGGACGGCGACCGGGTCGGATGTTGGCGCACTCGACTCGGTCGCTTCTTTCTATAACCTAATAGGTTCTTTTGAAGCTTATGAAGAGAGAAAAGCAGGGAATTGATTTCAAGTATCTAGCTAAGAAAGCTCTCTCAGAGCTAGCGATAGCGACGTTGCTCGGTGCACTTCCGGTAGCTATTTATGCAACGAACCCTAAAGCGCTTGACAGCATAACTGGCGGACTACTCGCCTCTGCTGAGTTAATAAACCATGCTGGTTACCTCATCTTTCTGTATATGGCAGCAACTGCTATACGTTACGGCATGAGATTCACATCCGAGACCATACAAGAAAGGTTCGTGGCCTTTCATAATCTAACAGCAGAAATTGGAACAAGCTTTATAACGATCATCAGGACTGGCCTGGGCGCAATGATAGGAGTCTTGGTTCTTGCTTTGACAACTGACATCATAATACTGAACCGAAGCAACTATGCCAGCTTGGCTGGTTACATACTAATTGTGTCAATCGTTTCCACAGGGCTAGCAGTACTTCACGAGATTTTGGCGGTAGTTTCAAAGAAGCCAAAATATGAAAACGACTTGCGCTTTGATGCACGCCTAAAACGATAGACTTATTCTCTTCCCTGTAAGTTTAAACTCCTTACATAGCCTTGGCATGCCTGCAAGGCAATCACTGCCCGATCTCCCGCATCGGTGATGCCGATAGTTCGTTGAGCATGCGCCGGGTCAAGTCGGGCTCGTGTGGCTCCATGACCACGCCGCCGGTGCCGGTGGTGGTGGTGGTGGTGGTGGTGGCAGGCACTTCACAGCCACTGGCGGTATCGGTGGCGTCGAGTAGGACTGACAGCCGGACATCAGCAGTAGCGAGGCGATCACGCAGGCGATCCTGATCACGTTGGGCATCGGTTAGCGCTCGATAGTGGGTTTGGTCATTGGCGGCCAACTGCTGCTCCAGGGCCAGGCGCTTGTCCCGTTCGGTACGCTGCAGCGCGGCCGAGGCCAGGGTGATTTGGTTGAGGGTTTCGGTGTGGAGCCGGGCTTGTTTTTCCAGTTGCTGACCGTATCGCCAGCCTTGGACCGTCCAGGCGATGGCCGACGAAGCGGCGGCCAAAGCGCACAGTAGAAGCCCGACGACCAGCACGCGGTATTGCAGCGGGATCAGGTCGACGAGACGCATAGTATCGCCCTCGCCTGCTCCCACAGCTTCTGACGATCTGCCAAGCCGTTGAGCCCGCCGTTTATTTTGCGGGTGCCCGTCGACGGCATCACCTCGGTGCTGTTGCGCAAAATCGCAGCCAGCACAGATTGCAAATCGCCGGTCGTTAAGCGCTCGGCAATCCAGCGCCTGACGACGGTGTTCAGCACCGCCGTCAAAGACGGCCTGATCAATCGCAACCCGGTCGAGTCCATCGAGCTTCCCGTGAAAACGAAAAAGCCCATCGACCCCTTCACGGTGGCAGAGGCCAACGCCATCATTGAACATCTCTATAAGACGCTGAACCATTCGATGCGGATCTATGCGGCTTACTTCGAGTTCGCCTTCTATACCGGTATGCGACCTAGCGAGATAGCGGCCCTACGGTGGAACGAAGTAGACAAGCAGAAACGCTTAGCCACCGTGTGTCGGATCGTCGCGGACTATAGGATTGAGGAGCGCACCAAAACCCGCAATGAACGGCAAGTCATGCTCAATAGCCGGGCGATGCATGCCATTGAGGTGGCGGAGCAAATCGCCGAACGACGTGCGAAGCAGAGCCGCAGGAAGCAGGCGAAGTCGCCCTATGTCTTCCCGCCCACGAAGAATTTCGAGTTCATTCAGCAGTCCAGCGTCACCGACAAGCACTTCCAGGCGGCACTGACCGAATTGGAGATTCGCGCCCGCCGGCAATACAACTGCCGACACACATACGCTACCATGTGCCTCATGACGGGTATGAACCCTGCGTTTATTGCCACTCAGCTGGGTCACAGCGTTCAGATGTTGCTCTCGACCTATGCCCGATGGATCAACTCCAGCACCGACTGGGGCGAACTCGGGAAACTCGAAAACAGCTTGATTGGTACAAAATTGGTACAGACAGAACAAGTACCCTCCTGAAACCCTTATGGAATCAGCCTCTGTGACACTGGAACAGAATTACACCGCGATTCTCGGCCAACTGGGCGAGGACGTTTCCCGCGAGGGCCTGCTCGACACGCCCAAGCGCGCTGCCAAGGCCATGCAGTACCTTTGCCGCGGTTATGAACAGACCCTGGAAGAAGTCACCAACGGTGCCTTGTTCAGCTCCGACAACAGCGAGATGGTGCTGGTCAAGGACATCGAGTTGTACTCGCTCTGCGAGCACCATTTGCTGCCTTTCATCGGCAAGGCCCATGTGGCCTACATCCCGAGCGGCAAGGTATTGGGCCTGTCGAAGGTTGCGCGCATCGTCGACATGTACGCCCGTCGCCTGCAGATCCAGGAAAACCTCAGCCGCCAGATCGCCGATGCGGTCCAGCAGGTGACCGGAGCCCTGGGCGTGGCGGTGGTGATCGAGGCCAAGCACATGTGCATGATGATGCGCGGCGTGGAAAAGCAGAACTCGTCGATGATTACTTCGGTGATGCTTGGCGAGTTTCGCGAAAATGCGGCGACCCGCATGGAATTCCTCAGCCTCATCAAGTAACTCGTCCCACCAAGAAAACCGGCATTGATCGCCGGTTTTTTTTCGCCCATGAAAAATCAGGTAAGCTGCGCGCCCTCTTCTTCCCGCCGTGAGGCTATAACGTGATCGTCAAAGCGCTTCGAGTTGGCCTGGGCCAGCTCATCATCTTCATCGACTTCATCACCCGGCCCGGCAAGAAACAGCGCCCGGCACCAGCCCAGGCGCAAGTGGACCAGGCGGCTCGCGGGCTGACGCTGTATCAATTCCATGCCTGCCCGTTCTGCGTGAAGACTCGCCGTGCCCTGCGCCGCCTCAACGTGCCGGTGGCCCTGCGCGATGCCAAGAACAACGAGCAGGATCGCCAGACGCTGCTGGAACAGGGTGGCCGGATCAAGGTGCCGTGCCTGCGTATCGAGGAGAATGGCGAGACCACCTGGATGTATGAGTCCAAGGTGATCATTGATTATCTGGATAAGCGGTTTTCTGCGGCCTGATAGTTTTATGGTGTGGCGACTGGCCTCATCGCGAGCAAGCTCGGCTCCCACAGGGTGACTTGGTGAACGCTGGATTTGTATTCACCACGGTCCTCTGTGGGAGCCGAGCTTGCTCGCGATGGGGCCAGCCCAGTCACCGCACCAATCAGGCTGTTTTTGCAGCCAACGCCTCCCGCACCACCCCCGCCAGCCGCTTGAGTCCTTCATCCAGTCGCGCCGGGTCGATGTGGCTGAAGTTCAAGCGCAAGTGTCCCGGATGCTGGTCCGGCTCCGGGAAGAACGGTTCCCCCGGCATGAACGCCACGTCGGCCGCCAGGGCGGCGGCGAGCAAGGTGCGGGTGTCCAGTGGTTGCTTGAGCGTCAGCCAGAAAAACAACCCGCCCTGTGGCATGTTCCAGTCAGCAATGTCGGCAAAATGCCTGAGTAGCGCAGCCTGGAACCGATCGCGCCGATCCCGATAGAAATCCCTGAGTTCATGCATATGGCTGCGGTACCGCTCGGTGCCGATCCATTGCAGCGCCTGCCATTGGCCGATGCGATTGGTGTGCAGGTCCGCCGATTGCTTGAGCCGCAGCAGATGAGGGAACAGGTCCGGACTGGCGATCAGATACCCGACCCGCAGGCCCGGCAACAGGGTTTTCGACACGGTGCCGGTATAGATCCAGCTGGCCTTCTTCAATCGACTGGCGATCGGAGTGGCGCTGCCGCCGTCGAAGGTCAGTTCGCGATAAGGCTCGTCTTCGACCAGCGTCACGCCGAATTCATCCAGCAGGGCCGCCACCGCGTCGCGCTTGGCCTCGCTGTAGCGGACCGCCGAAGGGTTCTGGAACGTTGGGATCAGGTAGATGAACGCCGGGCGATGGCGCTCCAACCGGGCGCGCAACTGCTCCAGATCCGGGCCGTCCGCCTCCAAGGGAACGGTGATGCAGTCGGCGCCGAACAGTTGGAAAATCTGCAAGGCCGCGAGATAAGTCGGCGCTTCGAGCATGACCTCGGTGCCGACGTCGATGTGCAATTTGGCCGCGAAATCGAGGGTTTGCTGGGAACCGCTGACCACCAGAACCTGGCTTGCCTCGCAGGCCAGGCCCAGCGATCGCGCCTGTGCGGCCAGTGCTTCGCGCAGGGCCGGCTCACCTTCGCTCATGCCGTATTGGCCCATGGACAGCGGCATTGCCTCCCACTCCACCTTTGGCAGCATGGCCTCTGCCGGCAGGCCACCGGCGAACGACATCACTTCCGGGCGCTGCGCCGCGGCGAGGATTTCTCGAATCAAAGAACTTTTGAGGCGCGACACACGTTCGGAAAAAGCCATGGGGTCACCTGTAGCGAGGCGTTGGGGAAATAAGTCAAACTGCTTGACTGAAATTACTCCGCCATCTCTGGAAACGTCAACATGCTTGACCTTAAAAAACCAACATCCCAACAGATGGCCATGGAAGCGTTCTTCTTCGGTTACCAGGCGTTTACCGCCAAGGCCGATGAAATGCTCGAACGCCGTGGCTTGAGCCGGGTACACCAGCGCATCGTTTTTTTCATCGCCCGCTACCCATCCTTGAGCGTGAAGGAGCTACTGGCGTTGCTGGGCGTGACAAAACAAGCGTTGAACATGCCGTTGAGGCAATTGATGGAGATGCACCTGGTCAACAGCGCCGCATCCGAGACCGACAAGCGTAAGCGGCTATTGGCACTGACCGACGAGGGCCAGCGATTTGAACAGGCACTGCGCCGTGAGCAGGTGAAATTGCTTGAGCGGGTGTTTGCCGAGGCCGGGGAAGCGGCGGTGGATGGCTGGCTGGCGGTGAACCAGGCGCTCGGGAAATCTGGCGACTGAGGGCCCCCACACTGGCGATATACCCCTACTGCCCTATTTTTCGTCGACAACACAGAAAACATTATTTGCTTTATTTGTATACAAAAGCATAATTCGCTTCGTGCGAGTTCCTGACCAACAGGTCAACTACTACGCCAGCCTTACCTGCCTCAAAGCCTCGCCACCACCCTCAGGGGGCGTGCGGTGCCGGAAATAACAATAAAACTCTTGAGGAGTACTCGCTGTGGAAAGCCGCAAACCCGAAGCCCAGACCTTGGATCTTTCGCCGCCGTCACGCAATGGCTGGCTGGAGCGCATCTTCAAACTCAGCTTGCATGGCACCACGGTGAAGACCGAGTTGATTGCCGGCCTGACGACGTTCATCACCATGGCCTACATCATTTTCGTCAACCCCAACATCATGGCCGACGCAGGCATCGATCATGGCGCCGCGTTCGTGGCCACCTGCATCGCCGCAGCGCTGGGTTGCCTGTTGATGGGCCTCTATGCGAATTGGCCGGTTGGCCTGGCGCCGGGCATGGGTTTGAACGCCTTCTTCACCTACACCGTGGTCGGCACCATGGGCTACAACTGGGAAACCGCGCTGGGCGCCGTGTTTGTTTCCGGCGTGCTGTTCATGGTCCTGACCTTGTCGCGGGTGCGTGAATGGCTGCTCAACAGTATTCCGGTGAGCCTTCGCTACGCCATGGGCGCGGGGGTCGGGCTGTTTCTCGGGCTGATCGGCCTGAAGACTGCCGGCATCATCGTCGACAGCCCCGCCACGCTGATCAAGCTGGGCTCGCTCCATGAACCAGGGCCGCTGCTGGCTGCCGTGTGTTTCCTGATGATCGCCGTGCTGAGCTACCACCGGGTATTTGGTGCGATCCTCATCAGCATCATTGCTGTGACGCTGGCCGGCTGGGGCCTGGGGCTGGTGCACTACAACGGCGTCATGTCCGCGCCGCCAAGCCTGGCACCGACCTGGATGGCCATGGATGTGGCCGGCGTGTTCAACGTCAGCATGATCAGCGTGGTGCTGGCGTTTCTGTTTGTGCACATGTTCGACACCGCCGGCACCTTGATGGGCGTCGCCCAGCGCGCCGGCCTCGTCAAACCCGACGGCAAGATCGAAAACCTGTCCAAGGCGCTGAAGGCCGACAGTGCTTCCAGCGTCTTCGGCGCCATGGTCGGCGTGCCGCCCGTGACCAGCTACGTGGAAAGCGCCGCCGGTGTCGCGGCCGGTGGCCGCACAGGGCTTACCGCCGTGACGGTCGGTGTGCTATTTATTGCCGCCATGTTCTTCGCACCGCTGGCCGGGATGATCCCGGCCTACGCCACGGCGGGCGCCTTGATCTATGTGGCCATGCTGATGATGGGCGGCATGGCCCACATAGAATGGGACGAAGCGACCGACAGTATTCCGGCGATCGTCACCGCAATCATGATGCCCTTGACCTTCTCGGTCGCCGATGGCATCGCCCTGGGCTTCATCACCTATGTCGTGCTCAAGGCCGGCACCGGTAAACACAAGGAAATTTCCGTCAGCCTGTGGGTGCTCTGCGCGATCTTCATCGCCAAGTTCATCTTCTTGTAAGCGGTACATGCCTTATCCGCCTCACCCCGTTGGGTGGGGCTTTTGTACATCAGGAGCAAAGCAATGAATCTGGAAACCTGGTTGTTGTTCAGCGGTGCCGCTTTGGTGGTGATCCTCATCCCAGGCCCGTTATCGTTGCTGATGATCAGCAACAGCCTGAACTACGGCCTGCGACGCGCCTATCCGGCGTTCCTGGGTGGAGTGATTGCCTCGATCTGCCTGTTGAGCGCCTCGGCGTTGGGGCTGGGAGCACTATTGCTCGCCTCCGAACAACTATTCAGCGCGCTGAAGATTGTCGGCGCGCTGTACCTGTTCTACCTCGCCTGGCAGAGCTGGCAGCAATCGCGCCAGCCGTCCGAGGGTGCCGAAGTGCCGCAGGCCACCGCGGTCCCTCGTTTCCGTGCGCTGTTTGGCCGGGCATTCGTGTTGGGGGCGAGCAATCCGAAAGACATCCTGTTCTTTGCCGCATTCCTGCCGCAGTTCCTCAGCGCCGAACAACCCTTCCTGCCACAGCTGCTGATCATGATTGCCACATGGACGGTGCTCGACCTGGGTTGCAAGGTCATGTACGGGCTCAGCGCCCACGGAGCGGCACGCTACTTGCGCAGCGGCAAGGGGCAAAGCTGGTTCAACCGCATCAGCGCAGGGCTGTTTGGCAGCGCCGGCGCGGCCTCTCTCTTGTCCAACCACTAAGCTTGCACTCGATCCGTCTTATGGCCTGGCCAAGGAAGGCAGGGAAAACATATCGCAACACCCCTTCGATATACATGTTCAGGAAACTCGTTGGATATTAGGGTTTTCCCCCTCGAACATGGATGTTCCGAATGCTTGAAAGTCCCCCTCGTCCTTCGCCGGACGACCTTGCCGTGGTGGTTGCCGATATTGGCGCTCGCGCCAACGAACAGACCGGCAACACCCTGGACTTTGGCCTGGCTGATGATGTGCCGGCTGATCGAGAACGAAAACGCAGGCGTGCCCAACTGGCCGTCGTGGACGAGTTATATGGCCCACTGAATATCGCTTCCTCGACCGTGACCCGCTCAGGCTTGGATGCGTTGGGTGCAACGATTGGTGGGCAGCCCCTGAACGGCCAGAACACCTTCTTCCGTATACCCAATCGATTCTTCATCAACTCGCTGCAGTTCAGCGCGGACGCTATCGAAGCGCAGGTAAGATCGATCGTTGATCCCGAAGATTACCGATTGACGACATTGCTGTTCGAACTGGCCAGCCAACGACCTCTCGCCGCTCCTCCCCTGCTGTTTCAACCCGCCGATAAGCCTGTCACGGCTAGCCATCAAGGAAAACTGGATAAAATCCTGAGCTACGCCCAGAAGCTCAACATCCCCCAGGCCCTCCAGGACACCACACTGACCTGGGCCAACAAGGCCAAGAGCACAACCATGTCCCATACCGGCCTGGGGCTGCAGGCCTTTGGTGTCTATAGTGGTTTGCGAGGGCTGCAGGACGCTATCAAGAACAAGGACGACTACAACGTTGTCTTCAACAGCATCAGTCTCTCAGCGGAAATGACGTCGATCGCCGTTGAAGACGCCGTCGTCAGGCAAGCCACGCGCATGTTCAAGGCCGCTCAAGGTGCCGCCAAGGATTTCGCCCAGACACAATTGGCTTTGCGACTTCGCCGTGGCGGCGGGCTGATTGCCAGCGCACTGACACTTCCGATCGATATTGTCAGCGCAGTTGACGCCTTCAAGGCGGCTGCTAAAAGCACCGGCAGACAAGCGACGGATCATTACGTCAGCGCAGCCCTGAGCATCACCAGCGCGGTGATGACCGTGGGCATAGGCGTAGCAGCGTTGGCCGGCTTTCCCGCCGCCGGCCCAGTCGGTCTGGTGGCCGGACTCGCCCTGGCGGTCGGGTCGCAGGTCTGGGGGGCCGTCCGCCAAGTCGAAGAGATCGACGAGTACATCGAACTCACTGCCTATGAGCGCCTTCGCACCGGTTGGCTCGCGTTCTGGCTTCTGGAACCGGACGAGGAAATCCAGAACCGCTACATCATTGCCAAAGCCACCACCGAACACACTAAACAGCTTCAAGGCGAAGCGGCTCATCTGCTGAAGGGGCCATTGAAGGACACCACCGAAGCCATCGTGAACGGCGCGTTCCATGTCGAACTTGAAGACGTGACCTTCAACGCAACACATTGGCTGACCGGTGAAAAACACCCCGAGACCCATCTCAGACCAAAAATCGTGGACGGCGACGATACCGTCGATGCTCGCGACGGCATCAATGCGAACACGCCCGGTGCCACACTCGGCGCATCGGCCGTGCATAAAAATGTCCATTGGAATATTGGCGGCGGCAACGACACCATCCTGGGCGTCGAAAAAAAGCAGAACACCTTTCGCTACGACGACGGCATCAAACACCTGAGCGGGGGTGAAAAAGACGATGTGTTCGTGTTTGAAGGAACCAACGCGCTCCCCAACAAGCGCGGGGATTGTGTCGGACCCAGCTCGCTGGATGGCGGGCAAGGCAGCGACACACTCATCCTGGCGGGCCGCCCCGAAAGTCATCAGCTATCGAAACGGGGATACCGTGTCGATCTCGCTGGCGACCAAGTGTTCATTACCAAAGCCGACAACACAGAACATCTCCAGACCGTACTGAAGAGTATCGAAAATATCGAGATCCATGAAGGTGGCACAAATATCATCAAGGGCACGAACACCGCCAATATCATCAAGTCCCGGGGTCATGACAGCATCGAAGCAGGTGGAGGCGATGACAGCATTTATCTCCTGGGTGCAAATAACCTTGAGGCCGATGGTGGGCCCGGGAACGATTCATACGTCATTGCTCATAAACCCGGCTGCATAACCCTGAAGGAAGACGGACTGGATAGCAGTGTAGTCCTGTTGGACTGGAGGGCCGACCTGATTGAAGACTGGCAGGTCACGGGACATGATCTGACCATTACCTCGGTTTTCGATTCGAATGATCTGGATGCTCGTCACGTCGTCATCAGGGATGTGTATAAAACTGTTGGGAATCGCAGGCAGCTCAACAACAAAAAGCTGATTTTCCTGACAAAAGAGGGTTACCAGCTCGCGCCAGACTTGCCTGACATACTGGAAGGGAACGCTTCCCACAAGGCCAGCATTGTTGTAACCAAGCAAGGAACATCCAGGACCCCGTCCATATTGCTGGATAAAGCGACATCGACAGTTCCCCACGACAAAGACAGCGATTACTTCTTTTCCCGCTTTGTCGGCGAAACCACAGTGGACATCAAACAACCTAGCCCCTACGCCACGACGCTCCATGTGGACTATTCAAGCGCCGAACTGACGCAAATCGAAGCCCAGTACAATATCCATCTAACGAATGACGGCGATCTCGACACCCTCCGGTATGGGAAGTGTGACCTGACGTTGCACTTCGGCAAAAGTCGAGTACACATTGCCAACCTGGCAAGCTCCGATGAACGTTACACCGCCAAGGTGGCCGACCGATGCTTGTACTCCAAGCTGAGGCTGCAACACCTTTTCATCCTGGCCATGCAGGACGGAAAGTCCTACAGGCTTGCTCCCGCCTCTCCCGCCCCCGCGGTTTTCCTGGACCGCAAAATCACGAAAGCAACCCCATTGGCTTGGACATCTGACCTGCCATTGCCACTCCCACCGACAAAACACACCTACGCCTACCGCCTTCCAAGGGACAAAGAGGCCTTCGTCATGGGAGCCCAGGCGACATGCGCCCAGTTGACGCCGCCCCCTGTGTTGACGGGTATTGAAGTCCTGATGGGTGAAGGCTCTACCTATCTGGTTCATTTGAAGCCACACATGACGTTGCGCCTCTGCACGCCGGGCGCCCTGGCAACTGCGACGCCTCGACTGCCAGTCGCATCCACTTGGGAACTCGATGCCACTGGCCTTGGCCACGTACCGATAAAACTGCATCCCCATCTGTTGCAGATCGGTAGCGTGCTCATTCATTTACCTGAATATGGCGCGCAAGACCTGATCGACCAGATAAACGTCATCACTGCCAACGGCGTTGTCCATGCCGTCGACATCCTTTTTGAAAGTGTCGATGCAGACGCCATCGATGCCCGATATTTTCGCCCCCCGAAAACACCCAGCGAAGCACTTCCAGAGGAACTGTCCACGCTGGCTGCCACGGAAATCAAAGTACGCAATATTGCCGTCAGGGATGGTTCGGCAGGGACCGTCATCTACGATCTGGAAAAACGAATATGGTGCCTGCGTACGGATCGACTCCGCCTGCTAAAAGCGAGCGAACTGAAGAAGGTCAATCTGTGTGAACACCACATCGTTCGATTTCAGGATTTCATCCAGCGAAACCTCGACGAAAACGCCGTCTTTTCCACCGATGTATTGAAGACCCTGCGCAGCGTGTTCGTTGAGCTGTCGGAAAGGGTGACGCCGACAGAAGCTGATGACCTTGAAGTTGCCACGATATTGCACGGGGCTTTCAGCAGAACCCATTTACCAACCGAACGGTATCTCGGACAGGACATCGATCCTTTACAACTCGCCATTCAGCTCACTCTCAGATTCCTGAAACACAGTCACTAACAGGTAGATCCCTTTGCGATACATAAGTACCGCATCTACAGCTTGACCCTCGACGAGACTTGATATTCGAGAGCCCTTGCCAGGGCGATTTGCATTTTCATTTTTACAAGAGACGAACGAACTGAATGGCACCTCCCAAAAAACCCCGACTCAATGCCGGAACTTCTTCCGAAGCCGGCCCCACTGCGCCCGACACGGTACCGGAGAGACCTTCCAGGCCGACAAGGCCGTGGAACCCTGATGCAACGCAGGATTCAGCAACGGGACAAGCATCCGGACCGGATGCCGCGCCCCCTCCCACCGTCGTGATAGCCAGCCTAAGCGCATCCACGCCCACGGCCGGTCCGAGCGCCTCGGCCTCGTTGACTCGCTATTATCTCAGGCATGCTTTCGCCGACAGGCTACCTGCCCCAGACACAACAACCGGAATCCGGACGTTCGGCACGCGCTCATATGTCAACCTGGAAAGCGGTGAGACGGTCCAGGTCGCAAGGGATTCCGAACAACATTTCCGGGCCAAGCTGGACAGTGAACTCCTTCCCTCAGGCCCCCGCCTGGAACGCATGACGGGCAGCTTACTTTGGCGTCAGCAAGGCGCCATGACACGAGACCAGGCGCCTCGAGAACCCTCCGTAATCGACAGCTGGCGTATCTCCTCGGCATTTGCGGCATCTGATCACATCACCATAGACGGCCATCACTACCAGACGGTGGAGAACGACAAGGCGAGGCAACGCTCCGTCATCTACATCAAGGATCCCAGGCATCCCCCTTATGACTTCGATACATTTGAAGACCTTCTTTTCTTTCACACCGGCGAGCAGCCTCGCGCCGCCATCCAGGTACCTCCCGACAGCCACTGGACAATTGATCCGAGACTTCCTTTTGAAAAGCCGCTGGTGGGCTATGCCATCGAGTTCTTTCCAGAACTGAGGGCGGACACTCAGAGCAAGTTTTCACGCAGACAATTTGAACTCGCCAACGACAGTAATTTCGCCGATGCCCGGGGATTGACCACGCTGAGACAGGTGTTCAACAACTGGAAGGATAAAACGGCCTCGCTGCACCCGGTGTTGACCGACCCTCTTCTGATGCTACCGACACTGCCCATCTCTGCAGAACTTGCAGGGTCTAATCGTTCTCTTCAACTGCCATTGCCTTCCCCGACCGGACCATTGGCACGACTGGACTTCGATCCGAGCTTATTCTTGCCGCCGTCACGCACCTTCCCAGTGATAGCGGATGATATCGAGTTCATGAAATTCATGACCGAACGACTCGAGCGCAATGGCTACATGGTTTTCCCGGCCCGTTCGTTACCGTCTTTTCCCAACGTGGTGTTCAAGCGCGCAGAGCATGACTTCATATTTTTCATGACACTGCATCGCACTGAAACCCAAGACATCATCATCCCGCGTATCAACCCAAGGGATTTCGGCCTTGTGTTGCGAAATCAACTCGGTCACGAAACCATGAATGCAATGGAAAGTGCCCACAACGACAATAAGCTCATCAGCCTCAGGGGCGGCATCCAGACACTTCCCAGCAACAATACGCCAACCGCGACGGTGTTCATCGTCAGGGACAATACATAGCCGCCAAGTGCCGCTGTCGCCCACGTTCCAAAAGGCTGCCCATAAAAAAAGCCCGCAGTGTGAGCGGGCTGAAAACCAAAGAAGCTTATGCGCAGTCGCTTCCAGGACAAGGCAGTTGCTTGGGGGATCAACTGCCTCGATACGTTGAATACGCGTAGGGCGATATCAGTAACGGTACGTGGTAATGATCCTGCTCTTGCGAAATACCGAAGCGCAGCACCACCACATCGAGAAAGGCCGGCTCGGCCAGTTGAACCCCACGGGCGCGGTAATAGTCACCGGCGTGGAATTGGATCTGGTAGACCCCGCTGCGGTAATCGTCCCCTTGCAACAGCGGCGCGTCGCAACGACCGTCGCTGTTGGTCGTTGCACTGGCGACCAACTGCAACTGCGAATCATCGACACGGTACAGCTCGATTTTGATCGAGCTTCCAGGGCAGCCGTGTGCGGCATCCAAAACGTGAGTAGTCAAACGTCCCATTGATTGTGCGCGCCTCGCTGCTGTGCAGTCCGGCCCGACGCCTCCTGAATCAGTTGAAAGACAGGCCGCACCGTTGCGGAGCACACAACGATACGGCGATGACGAATTAAGACATTTTAAACAGTAATTGTACACAATAAAATATACGCAACTGCCTAGCGCGCCCGGCAACAAGGTCTGGCCCCCGTTTTTCGCCCAACCCAACGGTTACGCTAGCTGATGCGGCAATAACTGACCAGTCAGGCAGGTTTCTTGCAGTGTAGACAACGCAAGCTCGTAGCAAAAAATGCAAAAAACAGGCTTACAAGTCGCAAATAAAGTTGTATACAATCAACCCATCGTCGTGACGCCAGCCGGAAATTCATCACCAGGGCGCCACCTACATGGTTCGAACAAGAAGGAAAACTGCAGTGAGCGCTGACTACCCACGCGACCTGATCGGTTACGGCAGTAACCCTCCCCACCCCCAATGGCCGGGCAATGCCCGCATCGCCCTGTCCTTCGTGCTCAATTACGAAGAAGGCGGCGAGCGCAACGTCCTCCATGGCGACAAGGAATCCGAAGCGTTCCTTTCGGAGATGGTCGCGGCGCAACCGCTGCAGGGCGAGCGCAACATGAGCATGGAGTCGCTGTACGAGTATGGCAGCCGTGCCGGCGTCTGGCGGATCCTCAAGCTGTTCAAGGAATTCGACATTCCCCTGACGATTTTTGCCGTTGCCATGGCCGCCCAGCGCCATCCGGACGTGATTCGCGCCATGGTCGCTGCGGGTCACGAAATCTGCAGCCACGGCTATCGCTGGATCGATTACCAATACATGGACGAGGCCCAGGAACGCGAGCACATGCTCGAAGCGATCCGCATCCTCACCGAAATAACCGGCGAGCGGCCGCTGGGCTGGTACACCGGCCGAACCGGTCCCAACACCCGCCGGCTGGTGATGGAGGAAGGCGGTTTCCTCTACGACTGCGACACCTACGACGATGACCTGCCCTACTGGGAGCCGAACAACCCTACCGGCAAGCCGCACCTGGTGATTCCCTACACCCTCGACACCAACGACATGCGCTTCACCCAGGTGCAGGGTTTCAACAAGGGCGACGACTTCTTCCAGTACCTCAAGGACGCTTTCGACGTGTTGTACGCCGAAGGCGCCGAAGCACCCAAGATGCTTTCCATCGGCCTGCACTGCCGCCTGATCGGCCGCCCTGCGCGCCTGGCCTCTCTCAAGCGTTTCCTCGAATACGCCAAGGGCCATGAGCAGGTGTGGTTCAGCCGCCGCGTCGACATCGCTCGCCACTGGCAGCAAACCCATCCGTATCAGGGGGCGTCCAAATGACCGCTTTCCAGACACTCAAGCCCTCCACCTTGAGCCGCGAAGCGTTCGTCAAAGCCTTCGCCGACATCTACGAACATTCGCCATGGGTGGCCGAGAAGGCCTTCGACCTGGGCCAGGATCCCTCGATCGACGAAATCGAGAACCTGCACCAGCGCATGAGCGACATCCTGTTGAGCGCCGATCATGCCAGCCAACTGGCCCTGATCAATGCTCACCCGGACCTGGCCGGCAAAGCCGCCGTCCAGGGACAACTGACCGAAGCCAGCACCAACGAACAGGCTGGCGCCGGTATCCACCAATGCACGGCCGAAGAGTTCCAGCGCTTCACCGAGCTGAACGAGGCCTATAAAGCCAAGTTCAAGTTTCCCTTCATCATGGCGGTAAAAGGCAGCAACCGGCACCAGATCCTCGCAGCGTTCGAAACGCGCATCCACCACTCGGCAGACGCTGAGTTCAAATGCGCATTGGCCGAGATCAACAAGATCGCGTTGTTCCGATTACTGACCCTTTAGCGAGCGGCATCCGACACCAGGTCCCGCAAGCATCCCCAGCCAACTTATCAAAGGCAGACAAGAAGAATGAAAGCTTACGCCGTACCGTTCGAAAAGTTCGTCAACCTGGCCGACGCCCGCCTGGGCACCAGGATCATCTCGGTCACCGATGACTGGTTCGCCGACGCCAACCGCCTGTTCCAGCCGACCCCGGCCGTGTGGAAGGAGGGCGTGTTCGACGACAACGGCAAGTGGATGGACGGCTGGGAGTCGCGCCGCAAGCGCTTCGAAGGCTACGACAGCGCGGTGATCCGCCTGGGCGTGCCAGGCTCGATCAAGGGCGTGGACATCGACACTTCATTCTTCACAGGCAACTACCCGCCATCGGCCTCCCTTGAAGCCTGTTTCCTGGCGGAAGGCGAGCCGGACGACAACACCCAGTGGACCGAAGTGCTGTCGGCCGTCGAGCTGCAAGGCAACAGCCACCACTACCACGAAATCAGCAACGACCAGGCTTTCAGCCACCTGCGCTTCAACATCTACCCCGATGGCGGCGTGGCCCGTCTGCGGGTCTATGGCGTCCCGTACCGCGACTGGTCGGCCGTGGGCGACAACGAACAGATCGACCTGGCTGCCGCGCTCAATGGTGGCCGCGCCCTGGCCTGCTCCGACGAACACTTCGGCCGCATGAGCAACATCCTCAACCCGGGTCGTGGCGTGAACATGGGCGATGGCTGGGAAACCGCCCGTCGTCGCACCCCGGGCAATGACTGGGTGATCGTCGCCCTGGGCCATGCCGGTATCGTTGAAAAAGTCGTCGTCGACACCCTGCACTTCAAGGGCAACTACCCGGACAGCTGCTCGATCCAGGGCGCGTTCGTCAAGGGCGGCACCGACAGCCAGATCGAAACCCAGTCGCTGTTCTGGCGTGAGCTGCTGCCGAGCCAGAAACTGGAAATGCACGCTGAACACACGTTCGCCGAGCAGATCAAGGAACTGGGCCCGATCACCCATATCCGCCTGAACGTGTTCCCGGACGGTGGCGTGAGTCGCCTGCGGGTGCTCGGTAAGGTGTCGAAATAAGCGGCGCACCTGTGGCGAGGGAGCTTGCTCCCGCTGGGTTGCGAAGCGACCCCGCTTTTTAAAAATGGGACTGCTGCACAGTCCAACGGGAGCAAGCTCCCTCGCCACAAAAAGCTGAATCAACAACACACAATTTTTGGATAAGAAAACCAGCATGCGCACACTCGAGATCGAACCATTGACCAAAGAAGCCTTCGCCCCGTTCGGTGACGTGATCGAAACCGACGGCAGCGATCACTTCATGATCAACAACGGTTCGACCATGCGCTTCCATCGCCTGGCGACGGTTGAAACCGCTACGCCGGACGACAAGGCGATCATCAGCATCTTCCGCGCCGACGCGCTGGACATGCCGCTGACCGTACGCATGCTGGAGCGCCATCCGCTGGGCAGCCAGGCCTTCATTCCGCTGCTCGGCAACCCCTTTCTGATCGTGGTCGCGCCACTTGGCGATGCACCTGTATCAGGCTTGGTCCGCGCCTTCGTTACCAACGGCAGGCAGGGCATCAATTACCATCGCGGCGTCTGGCACCACCCGGTGCTGACGATCGAAAAGCGGGATGACTTCCTGGTGGTTGATCGCAGTGGCACAGGCAATAACTGCGATGAGCATTTTTTCAAAGAGGATGAATGTTTGATCCTCGCCCCCCACCAATAAGAGAAGGTCCGATCACCCGAAGACAAGGGTGACGGGCGAGAGGTAAAGACTGTGGAAGCACATTTGCTGGAATGGCTGAACCTGAGCGTTCGCTGGGTTCATATGATCACTGGCGTGGCTTGGATCGGCGCGTCGTTCTACTTCGTCTGGCTGGAAAACAACCTCAATCGCGTCAACCCCAGGAGCGGCCTGGCCGGCGACTTGTGGGCCATCCACGGTGGCGGTATCTACCACCTGGAAAAATACAAACTCGCACCACCGGCCATGCCGGACAACCTGCACTGGTTCAAGTGGGAAGCCTACTTCACCTGGATGTCGGGTATCGCGCTGTTGTGCGTGGTCTTCTATTGGAACCCGACCGTCTACCTGCTGGCTCCGGGCAGCAGCCTGAGCGGCGCTGAAGGCGTGGCCCTGGGCATCGGTTCGTTGTTCGTTGGCTGGTTCGTCTACTCCTTTCTCTGCGATTCGGCCTTGGGCAAGCGTCCCGCCCTGCTCGGCCTGATCCTGTTCGTACTGTTGATTGCCGCGGCCTACGGCTTCAGCAAGGTGTTCAGCGGTCGCGGCGCCTACCTGCACGTCGGTGCCGTGATCGGCACGATCATGGTCGGCAACGTGTTCCGCATCATCATGCCGGCCCAGCGCGCGCTGGTGGCGGCCATCGCCGAGAACCGCACCCCGGACCCGGCACTGCCCGCCAAAGGCCTGTTGCGTTCGCGCCACAACAACTACTTCACCCTGCCGGTGCTGTTCATCATGATCAGCAACCATTTCCCGAGCACCTACGGCAGCCAATACAACTGGCTGATCCTGGCAGGTATCGCCGTGGCGGCGGTGTTGGTGCGTCACTACTTCAACACGCGCCATGACAGCAATCGGTTTGCCTGGACATTGCCGGTCGGCGCGTTGGCGATGATCTGCCTGGCCTATGTCACCGGTCCCAAGCCGATGCCCACCGCGCCGGAAGTCGCCAAGGTGCCGGGCGTGATCGAGTATCAGCCGCTGCCGGAGACAGCGGTGGGTGGCGGCGCCAAGCCCGCAGCACCGGCACAGGCCGCCGCGCCTGCCCAGGCCTCCAATGCCCAGGGCCCGTCGTTCGAGAAAGTCCACAGTGTCATTCAGGAACGCTGCTCGGTCTGCCACTCGGCCAAGCCCACCAGCCCGCTGTTCAGCGCGGCTCCGGGCGGGGTGATGTTCGATACGCCGCAGCAGATCCAGCAAGAAGCCGCGCGCATCCAGGCCCAGGCCGTGACCACCCAGATCATGCCACTGGGCAATATCACCCAGATGACCCAGCAAGAGCGCGACCTGATTGGCGCCTGGATCACCCAAGGCGCGCGGACCCACTAGTCCTCAGTACATTTCGCCCCACATGCAATACCGCAGACAGGCTGACCGGCACACCACCGGTCGCCCGTCAGCGGCCGCCTGCGCCTCGACAATAACAACAAGAGGAAAGCACCCCATGCACGCGCCCCACCCCAATGCCCCACATTCGCCGCCAAGGCGCTGTCGCAGCGCACTTGAGCCTCTCCATGCAAGCCCGTATCCTGCGCGGCCGTTCGAATCCGGACGCCTCCAAATAACAATCGGATCCTGACCGATGCCGCTGTTTTTCAGCTCTTGTCACAAACAAAAAGCTGACCGAACGGATGTTTATCCGTGGAAAAAGCGCCACACCAGAGCGCTGACGACAAGAAACGCGATACCACTTACCTTGGGAGCAAACCGAATGAAACGTACGTGCACCAACCTGATCGTTGCGGGATCTTTATTGGCCGGGGGGCAGGCCATGGCGGGAGACCTGTTCCAATGGCAGAACAACAGCCTGAGCTACCTCTACGGCAAGGACTTCCAGATCAATCCACGCATCCAGCAGACCGTGACGTTCGAGCATGCCGATGCCTGGAAATACGGCGACAACTTTTTCTTCCTCGACCGGATCTTCTATAACGGCCAGGACGACAGTCAGTCCGGGCCGAATACCTATTACGGCGAGTTCAGCCCACGTCTGTCGTTCGGCAAGATTTTTGACCAGAAGCTCGAGATGGGGCCAATCAAGGACGTGCTGCTGGCAATGACGTATGAGTTCGGGGAAGGCGACAACGAGTCGTACCTGATCGGCCCGGGCTTCGACCTGGCGATCCCCGGTTTCGATTATTTCCAGCTGAATTTCTACAACCGCCAGACCGAAGGATCGCGCGCCGGCGACAACGTCTGGCAGATCACCCCGGTCTGGGCTTACACCATGCCGGTGGGGTCTTCCGATATCCTGTTCGATGGTTTCATCGACTGGGTCGTGGATAACGATACGAACTCAAAGGGCACCTACCACGCCAACTTGCACATCGTCCCGCAGATCAAATATGACCTGGGCAAGGCCATGAAGCTGGGCGCCAAGCAGTTGTATGTCGGGGTGGAATACGATTACTGGAAAAACAAGTACGCGATCGAAGACAGCGGTGGTTTCAAGACCAACCAGAGCAATACCAGTTTCTTGTTGAAGTATCACTTCTGATCCGCTTCATGGAGCGGGCAAGCCCGCTCCCACATCAGGTGTGAGCCAACCCCAGGAACCGGCTCAACGCCTCACGCTGCGCCAACGCATCCTGACGTCCCAGCTCGATCAATTCCCCACAATACCCCGCCTCGAACAGCAGATAGCTCAGTACGCCGGCCCCGCTGGTCTTCGTCGCCCCGGGCCCGCGCAAGAACATCCGCAACGCACGGGGCAACTCCTGTCGATGACGTGCGGCAATCTCATCGATCGGCTGGCTTGGCGAAATCACCAGGACCTCCACCGGTGCCGCGCCGAGGGTGTGGGCGGGAACGCCGTCGGGCAGCAGATGGCTGAACTGGTTGAGGCGCTCCAGCAACTCGATGTCGCTTTCCAGGCTGTCGATGAACGTGCTGTTGAGCATGTGGCCGCCGATCTGCGCCAAGGTAGGCTGCAGGCCGGTGTAGCTGCGCTCCTGGGGAGTTTGGCCTCCCGCACCGCGCGGGTTGCCGCTGACACCGATGACCAGCACACGATTGGCTCCCAGGTGCAAGGCCGGACTGATGGGTGCCGATTGACGCACCGCGCCGTCGCCAAAGTACTGGGGGCCGATCTTGACTGGCGCGAACAGCAAGGGGATCGCCGAACTGGCCAGCAGATGCTCCACGGACAACTGCGTGGGCACACCGATGCGCCGATGTCGCAACCAGGCGCCAATGGTGCCGCGACCTTGGTAGAACGTCACCGCCTGTCCGGACTCGTAGCCAAACGCCGTCACCGCCACCGCCCGCAGCTGATGCTCGGCGATTGCCTGCTCGATACCCGACGCGTGGAACTGGGCCTGGAGCAATTCGCGCAACGGCGAACTGTCCACCAGCGCCACCGGCAACTTGGCCCCCAGGCCCAATAGACTGTGAGTGATGAAACGCGTCGCCTGGGCGAGCACGCCCCGCCAATCGCTGCGCATCACCTGATGGCTGCGCACCGCTTGCCAAAACGCCGTCAACCGTTCGATGGCAGTCTTGAAATCCATCGCCCCGCTCGCCAGGCTGACCGCATTGATCGCGCCGGCCGACGTGCCGACGATCACCGGAAACGGGTTTCGTGCCCCATCCGGCAATAATTCGGCGATGGCCGCCAATACGCCCACCTGATATGCCGCCCGAGCCCCGCCGCCGGAAAGAATCAAACCTGTCACCGGTTCAGCTGGGGTCATCGCAATGCTCCGTGCTTAGTCAATTAGGCTACATACTCAACCGCGTTTGTCGTACAGCTTCGGCTCGCCCGGCGGACGGGTCTTGAAGCGCCGATGGGCCCAGAGGTATTGCTCGGGACACTGGCTGACCGATTTTTCTACCCATTGGTTGATGCGAATGCAATCGGCTTCCTCGGTCTCCCCCGGAAAATCCTCCAGCGGTGCCTGGATCACCAGGCGATAGCCGCTGCCATCAGCCAGGCGTTCCTGGACGAACGGTACGACTACCGCCTTGCCCAGGCGGGCGAATTTAGTGGTGGCGGTGACCGTTGCCGCCTGGATGCCGAACAGTGGCACAAAAATACTTTGCTTGGCGCCGTAGTCCTGGTCCGGCGCGTACCAGATCGCCCGACCTGCGCGCAGCAGCTTGAGCATGCCGCGCACGTCATCGCGCTCCACGGCCAGGGAATCGAGGTTATGCCGTTCGCGGCCGCGGCGCTGGATGTAGTCGAACAACGGATTCTTGTGCTCACGGTACATGCCGTCGATGGTGTGTTGCTGGCCCAGCAATGCGGCGCCGATTTCCAGCGTGGTGAAATGCAGCGCCATCAGAATCACACCCTTGCCATCGCGCTGGGCTTGCTTGAGATGCTCCAGTCCTTCGACGTGGGCCAGCTTCGCCAGGCGCGAACGCGACCACCACCAGCTCATGGCCATTTCGAAAAAGGCGATGCCAGTGGACGCAAAGTTTTGCTTGAGCAAACGCTTGCGTTCGGCGGCTGGCTTTTCGGGGAAACACAGCTCCAGGTTGCGACGGGCGATGCGCCGCCGGTCGCCTGCGACCCGGTACATCAGCGCGCCCAGCGCACGACCGATCCGCAGCAGCAACGGATAGGGCAACTGAACGATCAGCCACAACAATCCCAGGCCACACCACAGCAGCCAGAAACGTGGGTGAAAAAAAGCAGCTCGAAAACGCGGGCGATCCATTACAGCTTCCACAAAGACCTCGGCCGCGCATTCTACATTGTTCGACCCGGCTTGCGGCTCGCGGGCGATCTCGTTATAAGTCTCGGCACTTTTAGTGACAAGTCGTTGTACGCCGACCATGAGCCAAACCGAACCGCTAGACCAAGATCCCGTGTTCCAGCTGAAGGGCAGCATGCTCGCCATTACGGTGCTGGAACTGGCCCGTAACGACCTGGAAGGTCTTGACCGGCAGTTGGCGGCAAAAGTCGCCCAGGCCCCGAATTTCTTCAGCAACGCACCGCTGGTATTGGCACTGGACAAGCTGCCGGCCGGCGAAGGTTCAGTGGACTTGCCAGGCCTGATGCGCGTCTGCCGCCAACACGGCCTGCGCACCCTGGCGATCCGCGCCAGCCGTATCGAAGACATTGCCGCCGCAATCGCCGTGGATATTCCGGTACTGCCGCCGTCCGGCGCCCGTGAGCGGGTGTTGGAGCTGAGCCCGGCCGAACCGAAAAAACCGGAGAAACCACCCGAGCCCACCATCAAGCCCACCCGAGTCATCACCTCGCCGGTGCGCGGAGGGCAGCAGATTTATGCCCAGGGTGGCGATCTGGTCATCGTGTCCTCGGTCAGTCCGGGCGCGGAACTTCTGGCCGATGGCAACATCCATGTATACGGCCCGATGCGCGGCCGTGCGCTGGCCGGTGTCAAGGGCGACACCAAGGCAAGGATCTTCTGTCAGCAGTTGAGCGCCGAACTGGTTTCCATCGCCGGGCAATACAAGGTTTCCGAGGATTTGCGTCGCGACCCGTTGTGGGGTGCCGGCGTCCAGGTCAGCCTGTCGGGCGACGTGTTGAACATCATTCGGCTTTAACGGATACTGCCGCATTTTCCAAGCATCTCTAAAACTTAGCGAAAACAGCTTAAACGACGTAGGAAAGAGGACCAGGCAGTGTTTACCGGAGGTAGACCCCGCCCCAATATCCGATTCCAGCCAAGCCTGTCCAGTTGCCGCAGTTTTCCAGAGATGTTTTTCAGGGGCTGACACAGTCCTTTTTCCTTAGGGGTGAAACACCTTGGCCAAGATTCTCGTGGTTACATCCGGCAAGGGTGGTGTGGGTAAGACCACCACCAGCGCCGCTATCGGTACCGGCCTCGCCTTGCGCGGCCACAAAACAGTCATCGTCGACTTCGACGTCGGCCTGCGCAACCTCGACCTGATCATGGGTTGCGAGCGTCGCGTGGTCTATGACTTCGTCAACGTGGTCAATGGCGAAGCGAACCTGCAACAAGCCCTGATCAAGGACAAACGCCTCGAAAACCTGTACGTGCTGGCCGCCAGCCAGACCCGCGACAAGGACGCGCTGACCCAGGAAGGCGTGGAAAAAGTCCTGATGCAGCTCAAGGAAGATTTCGAGTTCGTGGTCTGCGACTCCCCCGCCGGTATCGAAAAAGGCGCCCACCTGGCCATGTACTTCGCTGACGAAGCGATCGTCGTGACCAACCCGGAAGTCTCGTCGGTACGTGACTCGGATCGCATGCTGGGCCTTCTGGCAAGCAAGTCCCGTCGCGCCGAGAAGGGCGAAGAGCCGATCAAGGAACACTTGCTGATTACCCGCTACCACCCAGAGCGCGTGGAAAAGGGCGAGATGCTCGGCGTCGAAGACGTCAAGGAAATTCTCGCCGTCAGGCTCCTCGGCGTAATCCCGGAATCCCAGGCGGTGCTCAAGGCATCCAACCAGGGCGTGCCGGTGATCCTCGACGATCAGAGCGACGCCGGCCAGGCCTACAGCGATACCGTTGATCGCCTGCTGGGCAAAGACCTGGAACACCGGTTCCTGAACGTCGAGAAGAAGGGATTCTTCGAGCGCCTGTTTGGAGGTAGGTAATGAACCTTTTTGACTTCTTTCGTGCCAACAAAAAGCCAAGTACCGCCTCGGTCGCGAAAGAGCGTCTACAGATCATCGTGGCGCACGAACGCGGCCAACGCAGCACCCCTGACTACCTGCCGGCCTTGCAGAAGGAACTGGTGGAAGTGATCCGCAAATACGTCAATATCGGCAACGATGACGTGCATGTGGCGCTGGAAAGCCAGGGCAGCTGCTCGATTCTGGAACTCAATATCACCCTGCCGGATCGCTGATCGATCCAGTGGGAGCCACGGCGGCTCGGGCCCTCTCCTCTCTTCCCTCGGGATTTGAGCAGGGCCCGAGCCGCCGTTGGCGTTTGTACGAGACTGTTTAATGCCCCTGTCCAACATTCGCATCATCCATCAGGATGCCGCCGTGCTCGTGGTCGACAAACCGACCCTGCTGCTGTCCGTGCCAGGCCGGGCGGACGACAACAAGGATTGCCTGATCACCCGCCTGCAGGAAAACGGCTATCCGGAAGCGCGAATTGTGCACCGGCTCGACTGGGAAACTTCCGGCATCATCCTGCTGGCCCGCGATCCGGACACTCATCGTGAGTTGTCCCGGCAGTTTCATGATCGAGAGACTGAAAAAGCCTACACAGCGTTGTGCTGGGGCCAACCGGAACTGGACAGCGGCAGCATCGACTTGCCCCTGCGCTACGACCCGCCAACCAAACCTCGGCATGTGGTGGACCATGAGCAGGGCAAACACGCCCTGACGTTCTGGCGCGTACTGGAACGTTGCGGCGACTGGTGCCGGGTCGAATTGACACCGATCACCGGACGTTCGCACCAGTTGCGCGTGCACATGCTTTCCATCGGTCATCCGTTGCTGGGCGATGGGCTCTACGCCCACCCGCAAGCCCTCGCCGCCTGGCCACGCCTGTGCCTGCACGCCAGCATGCTCAGCTTCACCCACCCGCAAAGCGGCGAGCGCCTGCGCTTCGAGTGTCCAGCGCCGTTTTAGCAAGCAGTACCCATATCGTGGCGGGGATGATCATCGACGCTGCTAATACGGTAAACTCCCGCCCATCGCTGTATGGAGCTACTTATGCGCGCAGAGTTGAACCAAGGCCTGATCGATTTTCTCAAGGCCTCCCCTACCCCGTTTCACGCCACCGCCAGCCTCGCCCAGCGCCTGGAAGCGGCGGGTTACCAGCGTCTTGATGAGCGCGAAACCTGGGCCACCGAGGCCAATGGTCGTTATTACGTCACGCGCAACGATTCCTCGATCATCGCTTTCAAACTGGGCCGCAACTCACCACTGCACGACGGCATCCGCCTGGTCGGCGCCCACACCGACAGCCCTTGCCTGCGGGTCAAGCCGCAGCCGGAACTGCAACGCCAGGGGTTCTGGCAACTGGGCGTCGAAGTATACGGCGGCGCCTTGTTGGCGCCGTGGTTCGACCGCGACCTGTCGTTAGCCGGCCGTGTGACCTTCCGCCGTGACGGCAAGGTCGAGAGCCAGCTGATCGATTTCAAGGCGCCGATCGCCACGATTCCAAACCTGGCGATCCATCTCAATCGCGAAGCCAACCAGGGCTGGGCGATCAATCCGCAAAACGAGCTGCCACCGATCCTCGCCCAGTTCGCCGGCGACGAACGCGTCGACTTCCGCGCCGTGCTTACCGATCAACTCGCTCGTGAACACGGCCTGAACGCCGACGTGGTGCTCGATTACGAGTTGAGCTTCTATGACACGCAAAGCGCGGCGGTCATTGGCCTGCACGGCGACTTCATCGCGGGCGCGCGCCTGGATAACCTGCTGTCGTGCTACGCGGGCCTGCAAGCTTTGCTGACCGCCGAGACCGACGAAACCTGCGTGCTGGTGTGCAATGACCATGAAGAAGTCGGCTCTACCTCGGCGTGTGGCGCGGACGGTCCGATGCTCGAACAGACCTTGCGGCGTCTTCTGCCCGAAGGAGAAGAATTCGTACGCGCCATCCAGAAATCCCTGCTGGTCTCCGCGGACAATGCCCACGGCGTACACCCCAACTATGCCGACAAGCACGACGCCAACCATGGCCCCAAGCTCAACGCCGGCCCGGTGATCAAGGTCAACACCAACCAACGCTACGCCACCAACAGTGAAACCGCCGGATTCTTCCGTCACCTGTGCATGGCCGAAGAAGTGCCAGTGCAGAGCTTCGTGGTGCGCAGCGACATGGGTTGCGGCTCGACCATCGGCCCGATCACCGCCAGCCAGTTGGGCGTGCGCACGGTGGACATCGGCCTGCCGACCTTCGCCATGCACTCGATCCGTGAGCTGTGCGGCAGCCATGACCTGGCGCACCTGGTGAAAGTGCTGAGCGCGTTCTACGCGTCTCGCGAGTTGCCCTGAGCCTTTGTGGCGAGGGAGCTTGCTCCCTCGCCACAACAGTTTTCATTCCAGATTCTGAAAGCAGCCTGTGACACACATCAGCCCATCCCCGCCAAACCACAACTAGACTGACCTTATCTTTCCCGACAAGGCTGTCGCCATGATCTCCATGTCCTCGTTCAACGCCATGCTGGTGCCCATCATTGCCGGCATGATCCTGCTGGCCATCGGCTTTAACTTCCGCGACAAGAACGTCGGGGTGTTTGCCATGTGGATCGGCATGTTGCTGATTCTTGTCACCGTGTTGTTCCGGATCCTGGCAAAACTCAACGACTCCTACTGAATACGCCTCATACGGGTTGTTCCGGCACGTCCACGCCGACATGGATTGCATCGTGCCGCCAGAACTCCAGATCGCAATCGATCAGTCGTTGGTGCTGGTCGTAGTTGACCCGTGCAATCCGAAGCCCGGGGCTGCCAACCGATACTTTCAATGCCGCTGCCGCTTCAGGTTGTAGCGAGGTGGGCACGATCTCGAACTTCACCCGACCGTAATGCAGGTCGTAATGGTGCGCATACAGCTCGGTCATCGACTGGTTAAGATCAAATTCGAGGATGCCCGGGAAATACGCCGGGTTCAGGTAGTGTTCGACGTACAGCACCAGTCGCTCATCGATGCGCCGGGTTCGACAGATCTGGATGACGCTGGACAACGCCGGCAGTTGCAACCAGGCGCAGACCGCCGCCGATGCGGGTTGCAGGCGGGCAGAAATCACCTGGGTAGACGGCACCCGGCCCTGGGCTGCGACCATCGCGTGGAAATGGCTACGCTGCATCAGGTTGTAAGCCAGCCGTGGCGGCGAGACAAACCAGCCCCGGCGCTCCTCCCGGTAAATCTGCCCTTGGGCTTCGAGCTGCAACAACGCCTCACGCACGGTGATCCGGGTGGTCCCGAACAACTCGCTCAACTTGCGTTCGGCCGGCAACTTGCTACCCGGCGCCAGCAAGCCGTGGTCAAGCTGTTCTTGCAGGACCTGCCCGATGGTTGTCACCGCTTTGGTTGTCTCAACGCGCATCAACGTTACCTATCTGGACTAGACCAGCACTGTTTCGGGGCAGGATTCGATGGCGCATCGATCCACGTCTCATGCCTGCAAGCCTAGGCACTGCGCATGACTGATAGATGACACAACCGCCGAACGGTCAACACATGCGCTTGCAATTAAACGGCCAGGGCCTTGCGCGGCGGGTGTTTGCTCATGGTCTACGCTTATCCCACAGCGACTCTCCGTGAGCCCGACGATTGCTGGCGAGCTTCCCATCGACATCAAAATGTCATGGGAGACGCCTACATTGGCTCAGGTATTGCTGACCTAGACCAACACAACCGCAATCGCAGCGTTGAAAACGCCCATAGGAGCTTCGGATGAAACAGCTTTTCCTGGCATCACTGTTAGGCTCGACCATTGCCATGTGCACCGCCGCCATGGCCGCTGATACCGATCTGAAAACACTGGAAGCCGCTGCGAAAGCGGAAGGTGCCGTCAACAGCGTCGGCATGCCTGATGACTGGGCAAACTGGAAAGGCACCTGGGACGACCTGGCCAAGGTCTACGGCCTGAAACACATCGACACCGACATGAGCTCGGCCCAGGAAATCGCCAAGTTCGCCGCCGAGAAAGACAATGCCAGCGCCGACATCGGCGACGTCGGTGCCGCCTTTGGCCCGATCGCGGTAAAACAGGGCGTGGTCCAGCCCTACAAGCCAAGCACCTGGGACCAGGTTCCGGACTGGGCCAAGGACAAGGACGGCAACTGGGCCCTGGCCTACACCGGCACCATTGCCTTCATCGTCAACAAGAAGCTGCTGCACGGTTCCGAAGTGCCAACCAAATGGGCTGACCTGAAGACTGGCAAGTACAAAGTCTCCATCGGTGACGTGAGCACCGCCGCCCAGGCTGCGAACGGTGTGCTGGCTGCGGCCCTGGCCAACGGCGGCAATGAAAAGAACATCGAGCCAGCGCTGTTGATGTTCGCCGAGATCGCCAAGCAAGGCCGCCTGTCCATGGCCAACCCGACCATTGCGACAATGGAAAAAGGTGAAGTCGAAGTCGGCGTGGTCTGGGACTTCAATGGCCTGAGCTACAAGGCCAAGATGGCCAACCCGGACGACTACGTGGTGCTGATCCCGTCCGACGGCTCGGTGATCTCCGGCTACACCACCATCATCAACAAATACGCCAAGCACCCGAACGCCGCCAAGCTGGCCCGTGAATACATCTTCAGCGACGCTGGCCAGATCAACCTGGCCAAGGGCAATGCCCGCCCAATCCGCGCCGAGCACCTGAAGCTGCCGGAAGAGGTCAAGGCCAAGCTGCTGCCGAACGAGCAGTACAAAGGCGTGACGCCGATCAAGGACGCGGATGCGTGGGAGAAGACCTCCAAGGCTTTGCCGCAGAAGTGGAACGAAGAAGTCATTGTCGAGATGAAGTGAAGCGCTAGCTCCCGCTCCTGGATAACCGATGATCCATTTGTGGGAGCGAGCTTGCTCGCGATGGCGGAGTGTCAGTTCAATTATCTTTGGCTGGCAAACCACAATCGCGAGCAAGCTCGCTCCCCCCTTGGACGCTTGGTGAATCCGGTTTTTTTGGTTTTTGCCCGGAGTTCCGGTCCCCATGAAGCACAACGTCATCCTGGTGGTGCTCGATGGTCTCAACTACGAGGTCGCCCGGCATGCCATGGGACATTTGCAGGCGTATGTCGGCGCAGGACGCGCGGCGCTCTACAAGCTGGAATGTGAACTGCCCGCCCTGTCCCGCCCGCTCTATGAATGCATCCTCACCGGGGTCGTACCCATCGACAGCGGGATCGTGCACAACAACGTCTCGCGCCTGTCGAACCAGCGCAGCATTTTCCATTACGCCATCGAAGGCGGACTCAGTACGGCGGCCGCGGCCTACCACTGGGTCAGCGAGCTCTACAACGCGTCCCCCTTTGTAGCCGGCCGTGATCGTCACACCGACAACCCCGACCTGCCGATCCAATACGGCCATTTCTACTGGAATGACCACTACCCCGATTCCCATCTGTTTGCCGACGCCGAACACCTGCGCCAGCGCTACTTGCCGAACTTCCTGCTGGTGCATCCAATGAACATCGACGATGCCGGCCACAAGCACGGCCTCGATACGCCGCAATACCGCAATAGCGCCCGCTCGGCCGATATCAACCTGGCGGTCTACCTGCAAGCCTGGCTCGACGCCGGTTACCAGGTGCTGGTGACGTCCGACCACGGCATGAACAACGACCGCTCCCACAATGGCCTGCTGGCAGAAGAACGCGAGGTTCCACTGTTTGTCCTCGGGGATGGCTTCAGCCTTGACGCCAGCGCGGCCCCTCGGCAGACCGAACTGTGCGGCACGATTTGCCAATTGCTCGGCGTCGATCACGACAAACCTTATTGCCAGGAGTTACTCAAGTGAACGCCATGACGCGCGGCAAATGGCTGGCAGCGTTGTGCCTGGTGCCATTCGCGATTTTCTTTATCGTGTTCCAGATCGCCCCGCTGCTCTGGGTGTTGGTCAACAGCCTGGAATCAGAAGAGTTCGGCTGGGGCCTGGCCAACTTCAGCAAGATCTTCAGTTCGAAGTTTTACCGGCAGGCAATCCAGCACAGCCTGGAGATCAGTTTCTGGTCCAGCGTATTCGGCATCATCATCGCTGTGCTAGGCAGTTATTCCCTGCGTCGAGTGGATTCGCGGCTGCGCAACTTCGTCAACGCGTTCGCCAACATGACCAGCAACTTCTCCGGCGTGCCCCTGGCCTTCGCGTTCATCATCCTGCTGGGCTTCAACGGCAGCATCACGATCATGCTCAAGCAAGCGGGGATCATCGAGGATTTCAATCTCTACTCGAAAACCGGGCTGATCATTCTCTATACCTATTTCCAGATTCCCCTGGGCGTGCTGTTGCTTTACCCGGCCTTCGACGCGCTGCGTGAAGACTGGCGCGAATCCGCCGCGCTGCTGGGCGCCAGCGGCTGGCAGTTCTGGCGGCATATCGGTTTGCCGGTGCTGACGCCGGCGCTGCTGGGCACGTTCGTAATCCTGCTGGCCAACGCCCTCGGTGCCTACGCCACGGTCTACGCGCTGACCACGGGCAACTTCAACGTGCTGCCGATTCGCATCGCAGCCATGGTCTCCGGCGACATTTCCCTGGATCCGAACATGGCCAGCGCACTCGCCGTGGTGCTGGTGGCGTTGATGACCCTGGTGACCATCGTCCATCAACTGCTGCTCAAGAGGAGCTACCATGTCTCGCGCTGAATCGGGCTCCGCCGGGCTCTATCATCGTGCGGTGGTGTACCTGCTGTTCGCCATCCTGCTGCTGCCCTTGGTCGGAACGTTGGTTTACTCCATTGCCAGCAGTTGGTCGGCCACGGTGCTGCCCAGCGGCTTCACCTTCAAGTGGTATGTGCAACTGTGGAGCGATCCACGTTTTCTCCATGCCTTCGGCCAATCGCTGCTGGTCTGCGTCGGTGCGCTGGTGCTCTCGGTGGTGCTGATCCTGCCGCTGCTGTTTGTGGTGCATTACCACTTTCCCAGGCTCGATGCGCTGATGAACATCCTGATCCTGCTGCCCTTCGCGGTGCCGCCAGTGGTGTCGTCGGTGGGGCTGTTGCAGCTCTATGGTTCCGGGCCGCTGGCGATGGTCGGCACGCCTTGGATCCTGATCGGCTGCTACTTCACCGTCGCCCTGCCGTTCATGTACCGGGCGATCACCAACAACCTGCAAGCCATCAACCTGCGGGACCTGATGGACGCCGCGCAGCTGCTCGGCGCCAGCACCTTCCAGGCCGCGTTGCTGGTGGTGCTGCCGAACTTGCGCAAGGGCTTGATGGTGGCGCTGCTGCTGTCCTTCTCGTTCCTGTTCGGCGAGTTCGTGTTCGCGAACATTCTCGTCGGCACCCGCTATGAAACCTTGCAGGTGTACCTCAACAACATGCGCAACAGCAGCGGCCATTTCACCAGTGCGCTGGTGATCTCATATTTCTTCTTCGTACTGGTCCTGACCTGGGCGGCCAACATCTTGAGCAAGGACAAAAGCCAATGAGCTACGTCAGCGTCCAACACCTGCAAAAAAGCTACGCCGGCACGCCGGTGTTCAGCGACATCAACTGCGAGATCCACAAGGGGGAGTTCGTCACCCTTCTCGGCCCCTCGGGCTGCGGCAAATCCACGCTGTTACGCTGCATTGCCGGCCTGACAGCCGTGGATGACGGCAAGATCCTGCTGGACGGCCAGGACATCGTCCCACTGAGCCCGCAAAAGCGCGGCATCGGCATGGTCTTCCAGAGCTACGCCTTGTTCCCCAACATGACCGTGGAGCAGAACGTCGCCTTCGGCCTGCGCATGCAGAAGGTCGCCGCCTCGGACAGCCGTCAGCGGGTACTGGAAATCCTGCGCCTGGTGGAGCTGCACGAGTTTGCCGGCCGCTATCCCCATCAACTGTCCGGCGGCCAATGCCAGCGCGTGGCCCTGGCCCGCTCCCTGGTCACACGGCCGCGCCTGTTGCTGCTGGACGAGCCGCTGTCAGCCCTTGATGCGCGGATTCGCAAGCATTTGCGTGAACAGATCCGACAGATCCAACGCGAATTGGGTCTGACCACGATCTTCGTCACACACGATCAGGAAGAAGCGCTGACGATGTCTGACCGGATTTTCCTGATGAACCAGGGAAAGATCGTACAGAGCGGCGACGCCGAGACCCTTTACACTGCGCCCGTCGATGTTTTCGCCGCCGGTTTCATCGGCAACTACAACCTGTTGGATGCCGACAGTGCGAGCAAACTGCTGCAACGGCCGGTGACCGGTCGCATCGCCATTCGCCCGGAAGCGATTGAACTGAATCGCAGCGGCGAACCCGATGCGCTGATCCGCAGCCACAGCCTGCTGGGCAACGTGATCCGCTACAGGGTCGAGGCCCGCGGCGTGGAACTGGTGGTGGATGTGCTCAATCGCTCGGCCGCCGACCTGCATCCTGACGGTGCTCGGTTGGCACTTTCCATCGATCCTTCGGCGCTGTGTGAGGTAGCCTGATGGCTTTGTTGATTTTAAGAAGGGAAACCTGCTGATGGCCTTGGCAATTTTTGATCTGGACGAAACCCTGATCCACGGCGACTGCGCCACTCTCTGGAGCGAACAGATGGGACGCCTGGGCTGGGTCGATCCAGAGTCGTTCATGCGCCGCAACAACGATTTGATGGACGCCTACAGCCACGGCAAGCTGCGCATGGAAGAGTACATGGACTTCAGCCTGGAGCCGATGATCGGCCGCACGCCGGAAGAAATCGAACACCTGGTGGCGCCGTGGGTTGAGGATTTCATCGAGCCGATCATTTTCAGCGACGCCACCAAGGCCATCGCCGAACACCGCAAGGCCGGCGACCGGATCCTGGTGATTTCGGCTTCGGGCACGCACCTGGTCAAGCCGATTGCCGAACGCCTGGGCATCGACGAGATCCTGGCGATCGATCTGGACGTCGCCCATGGGGTGTACACCGGCAAGACCGTGGGCACCCTGACCTATCGCGAAGGCAAGATCTCGCGGTTGCTGGACTGGCTGGATGCCGAGGAAGAGAATTTGGAAGGCGCGAGTTTCTATTCCGACTCGCGCAATGATTTGCCGCTGTTGCTGCGGGTGGATCATCCGCATGTGGTGAACCCGGATCCGGTGCTGCGTGAACAGGCGGAACGAGCAGGATGGCCGATCCACCAGTGGAAATAGGCAGCCATAAAGACACAGCGACAGATCAATAAGGTATTACATACAGCGCACCGGTTACGCTCGGCTCTCTAGGTAGGGCGCAAGCAAGCGCATTGGTATGTTCAGCATGGTAGTAGGTGTAATAACCCGCCGGGCAGGCGCCGCCGTGCTCGCCCAGCCAGTATCTTCCACGGGGAAGTGGGAAAGGCTGTGCATACAGACGCTCGAGGTTCTGAAACTGCCCGCTGCTGTTGATAATGAACCCTCCCGATGCGATCAACCAGCGATGGAAGTCCGCGACGCCACTGAAAGTTCCTGGCTGCACCACGCCCAGCAGCCAGGTATTGCTCACCTGCGCTGAATAAGTTAATGACTGTGTCGGCGTGCTGGAATCAGATACGGTAATGGTCGTGTTGCCTCGCCTTATTCCTGTCACCTTACCGCCGGGAGTGACCGATGCAACTTGGGGATTGCTGGACACATAGCGGTAAGGCGGTGCTCCTCCCACAGCCCTGCGAGTTAGCACGTTGTCCATGGCATCGGCCCCTGTCTGCGGCCACGATGCGAAGATTCTGAAACCATTCAGCGCCATCAGCGTATGACTGATTGAAAGCGGCCCCCCGGGGAAAAATGCCTGATCGGTACTGCGATAGGTGAACGTCGCGTTCCCCGTCGGGGTCGCTGGCAGCGTCAAGGCGATAATCGGAACCCACTTGTCGGTTTCCAGGTAAAAGTTTCGCTGGTCATTCTGAGCACCGGCTAGTCCCCCGGGGGCGAAGAAAAGTGCTTCGACAGGCAAGTCACGACCTATGTCCTGAGCCCAGGTGGCTAATCGCAGTTCATTCTGAACAGGAGCGATACTCATATCGTCGCTACCCAGCGCTCGCGCTTGGAGACTGGCATAGAACGCGCTTGCCGCCGCACCACCAAGCGCCTCGCTGACATTGAAGCCACATTGATGCCGTGCGCGTTGTTCCGATGGAACAGATTGATAGTGCGCCAGCCATTGCGCAGCGGTGGTAATCCCCTGTGACTGGCATTGCCGACTACTGCCAGGAAATGCCTGATACTGCCCGCAACCTTTCTCATCTCTCTCCAGCGTGCTGCTGTCCACGGGAAAGGAACACAGTACGTCTGGCTGGACGGCAGCCCGTACGGACTCAAGATAGGGCTGGAAGATAAAGCCACTTGTATAGCCGTAGCTCAGGCGAATGTATTTCGCATCCTCTCGTAGAAACGAAAAGGACACGCCGCCACTGCTGACTGACAGCGGACTGGGGTTCCAGAAGAAAAAAGATTCCGATGCAACCGTTCCTCTGAGCATGATGCCCGAGCATAAATAAGCCGGCCGTGCAGGGCCGCAATCGATTACTTTTTTATGATAACGGGTGGTCAGGTTGATTGCTGTTTGCGCTCCCAATGCATCGGCATCGTTCGTATGCAACAGTCGTGAAGGCGCATGACACCCCAACAAAAACGCGATGAAAAAGGCGAGAATCGACAGTTTTTTCATTGTTTTGGCTCAATGAAGAAGGCTTGCCTGTAAACAGTCCTCACCTCTATGTCGTTCCCCACAGATCGGTGCGGGCTGATCAACAGACAACGCTGTCGTTATTTGAACCTGGAAAAAGCGCTGGCAAATTCCAGAAGGATCGTTTCGTCCTGAACTCAACGACAACTTCGGGCGTTTTATTGCTGGCATCCACTTCAGCCATGGACAGGCGGAACTCTCTAAGTAGCCATCACGACACCTCTTCTGTTGGTGGAGCGTGAGCAGAGTGACGACCGTCTACCCCAGGCCTCCAAATCTAGCCTCCAATTTAGGGAGGCTCCCATCGTGGCGTCTACTGTCAGAGTTGACAGGTCATATACCTTATCCGACTAATGACACCTGTTATTTCTGACAGTAGACGTCAGGCCATGATCAGTTGGTTAATAACGTTACCTTCGAGGATCGTGCAGATTTGTAGCTGCCTCCACTGAGCAGAGCAGACAACGACACACGCTGATCCAAGGATTGCGGTGAACCTTCCAGGCTCACCGCTCTCCTCAGTGGCTCTACTGCTCAGCCCATCAAAAGGTCAATCTCAACACTCGCGAGCACATCATGGCTCCAGTAGTACCCGTTCGCCAGACTGATACGGGGTTCAGCTACCCCAGCAGCAGCCACAGGCCCCAGCCGAGCAATAACACACCGCAGGCACGACTGAGCCACAGTCCCTGCGGGAGGTTTTTCTCCAGCAGGATGAAGGCACCGATCACTGCCACCCAGACCAGGTTCATCACGCCGACCACAAACAACACGCCCATCAACGCCCAGCAGCAACCCAGGCAGTAGGCGCCATGGGCCAGCCCCATGCGCCAGCCGCCTAGCACGTCGAGGCGCCAGTAGCTGAGCAGAAAATGCAGCGGCCCGCGACAATGCTCAAGGCAGGTCGACTTGGCCGGCAGCCACTGATAGACGCCTGCGACCAGCAGCAGGCCGGCGCCCAGCGCGGTACTGGTGGTGCACATCCCCGGGCTGAGCAAGGCGAGTTGTTCGAGCGCCCATTGCAGCGCCGTAGCGCCCAGGGCAAAACCGACCCAGACCAGGCCATAGGCGCAGCAGAACAACAGCAAGGCCAGGTGTCGCTGCGGTGCTCGCATACGCTTGCGCAGCATCTGTTGGTAGATCAGCAGCATGGGCAAGGCGCTGGGCAGCATCATGCCCAGCATCATCACTACCCACATCGCGAACATCAACAGCGCATCGGCGAGGCTCCACGGCATGATCATGCCGGCCATTGCCGCATCAGCCATGCCGCCCGGCGCACTCATGTCGCGGGCCATGCGCAGCAGCATTACCCAGGCCAGGGCGCTCAGTGCGAGCAGGCAGAGCAGCAACAGTATCTGCTCGCCTGACAGTCGCTTACTCGGCGTTACCGCCTGGGGTCCTGCCATCGCTACGGCTCTATGCCGTGGCCGGTGAAGTGCACATGGGCGAGGTGGCTGTGGCTGTCCCGGGATTGCAGTTTGAGGGCTGAATGCGTCTGGTAGCTGCCACTGGCGACTTCCGCCTCGAGGAACTCAAAACCATTGGGCAGTGAGAGGCGCACGCGATGCGGCGAGCCGTTGATCGGGCTGCGGATCGGCTCGCCGCTGGCCTGCAGCACGCCTGGAATGTCCAGGTGCGCCAGGCGCTGATCCACATCGATGGACAGGGTAATGGGCACGAACTGCGGTTCGAACGCTTCGCTCATGGTGCTGCTGAACACCTGAAACACGTTGGCCCCAGGGTCGCTCTCCAGGCCAGACAGAATGGTCAGCAGGGCCTCGCGTTGCACCTCGTCGGCGCGTTCATCGATGAACACCTGGCAGCTGCCGTTGCCCTCATGGATAGCGCCCGGCCAAGAGAAAGTGGCAGCCCAGCACAAGCCATCCAGCGCCACTTCCTTGAAATACCCGCGCTCCACCCGCATCGACGCCACCGCCTGGCAGTGGCCATGGGTCGGTGGCGCATTGAATTGGCAGGGACAGCCCCAATTGCAGTTGCAGGCAATGAACTCGACGCCCTGCATGCGCCATTCGGCGATGGCCATGATCAACCTCTTCACCTGGCGGTGAAATGACAGTTGCGGTTACCCCATCCCCTCATTGATTAACGCTAGCAGGGCGCGTGCATCGGATAGGGCCCGCCGACCAAAGGTCAGCATGCCCCCACAGGTCAAAATCAGCTCAGGCCTTCATCAATCACCAACACCAACTTCCCGGAAACCTGGTTGGTCGCCAGCTCCGCGAACGCCGCCTCGGAATCGGTGATTGCAAATGTCCTGGCCAACTGCGGACTCAGGCGTTTATCGGCAAACAGCGGCCATACGTTCTGGCCCAGGTCGCTGATCAGGTCGGCCTTGAACTGGTCGTTGCGACTGCGCAAGGTCGAGCCAAGCAATTGAATTCGCTTGCCCAACACTTGGGCGAGGTCGAGCTCGGTCGTGCGACCACCCATGAGGCCAATCAACACCCAGCGGCCGTCAACTGACAAAAGTTTCACGTTGAGGCTGGCGTAGTTCGCGCCGACCGGATCGAGGATCACATCGAACGGCGCGAAGTCGTTCAGGCTGTTGATGTCGTCGGTGCGCACCACGCCGCCCTGGGCCCCTAGTGCTTCGCAATAGGCCAGCCGATCCGCCGAACCGACGCTGACCCAGCACGGGTTGCCAAAGGCCTTGCAGAGCTGGATCGCGGCCGAGCCGACGCCACTGGCCCCTGCATGCAGCAGCACTTTTTCCCCTGGCCGCAGCCCGGCAAGCTGGAACAGGTTCAGCCAAGCGGTGCCATAGACCTCCGGCAGGCCGGCCGCTTCGGCCATCGACAGGCCTTCCGGCACGGGCAAGACATGGCGACCATCGACCACCACCTCTTCGGCCATCCCACCACCGGCCAGTAACGCGCAAACGCGGTCCCCGACCTGCCAGGAAGAGCCAGGCCCGACTTCGCTGATCACCCCGGAACATTCCAGCCCCAACACCTGGCTGGCGCCCGGTGGCGGTGGATAATGCCCGGCTTTTTGCAGCAAATCGGCCCGATTCAGGCCGGCGGCTGCCACGCGGATGCGAACTTGCCCCGCATCGCAGGCCGGACTCGGCTCATCTGCCCATACCACTTGGCCTTCAACGCCTTGCAATGCTTTCACGGTGCCTCCATAGTGAGTCTCGACTGGGCCCGCTGCTTCAACGCCGGGCTTTCTTGCATTATGCGCCCGGGCCACATGGAACCGGCGACTTCAAAGACGGCCTAATATGCGTTATCAATTGTCCCTGCGTCGAATCAGCATGAAGCACTTGTTCCCCAGTACTGCACTTGCCCTCTTCATTGGCCTTGGCGTTTCGACGCTTTCGAGCAATGCGCTCGCGGCCAACAGCTGGGACAAGCTTCAGCCCGATCGCGACGAGGTGATTGCCAGCCTTAATGTCGTTGAGTTGCTCAAGCGTCATCATTACAGCAAGCCGCCGCTCGATGACGCACGCTCGGTCATCATCTATGACAGCTACCTGAAGCTGCTCGATCCGTCGCGCAGTTATTTCCTGGCCAGCGACATCGCCGAGTTCGACAAGTGGAAGACCCAATTCGACGACTTCCTCAAGAGCGGTGACCTGAACGCCGGTTTCATTATCTACAAACGCTACCTGGACCGCGTCAAGGCGCGCCTGGACTACGCTTTGGCGGAGTTGAACAAAGGCGTCGACAAGATCGACTTCAATGCCAAGGAAACCTTGCTGGTCGACCGCAAGGATGCCGCCTGGCTCAAGAGCACAGCCGAACTCGACGACCTCTGGCGCAAACGCGTCAAGGACGAAGTGCTGCGCATGAAGATCGCCGGCAAGGATCCCAAGCAGATCCAGGAAACCCTGACCAAGCGCTACAAGAACCAATTGGCGCGCCTGGACCAGACCCGTGCCGAAGATATCTTCCAGGCCTACATCAATACCTTCGCAATGTCCTACGACCCGCACACCAATTATCTGTCGCCGGATAACGCGGAGAACTTCGACATCAACATGAGCCTGTCCCTGGAAGGCATCGGTGCAGTGCTGCAGAGCGATAACGATCAGGTCAAGATCGTGCGCCTGGTGCCGGCGGGCCCGGCGGACAAGACCAAGCAGGTCGGCCCGGCGGACAAGATCATTGGTGTCGCCCAGGGCAACAAGGAAATGGTCGACGTGGTCGGCTGGCGCCTGGATGAAGTGGTCAAGCTGATCCGTGGCCCGAAAGGCTCGGTGGTCCGCCTGGAAGTCATTCCGGCCAGCAATGCACCGAACGACCAGACCAGCAAAGTCGTGTCCATCACCCGCGAAGCGGTGAAGCTGGAAGAACAGGCCGCGAAAAAATCGGTCCTGAAACTCAAGCAGGACGGCAAGGACTACAAGCTCGGCATCATCGAGATCCCGGCGTTCTACCTGGACTTCAAGGCGTTCCGCGCTGGCGATCCGGATTACAAGAGCACCACCCGCGACGTCAAGAAGCTGCTGACCGAACTGCAAAAGGAAAAGGTCGACGGCGTCGTCATCGACTTGCGCAACAACGGCGGCGGCTCCTTGCAGGAAGCCACCGAACTGACCAGCCTGTTCATCGACAAAGGCCCGACCGTGCTCGTGCGCAATGCCGATGGCCGGGTCGATGTGCTGGAAGATGAAAACCCGGGCGCGTTCTACAAGGGCCCGATGGCCTTGCTGGTCAATCGCCTGTCGGCCTCGGCCTCGGAGATTTTCGCCGGCGCCATGCAGGACTACCACCGCGCCTTGATCATCGGCGGCCAGACCTTCGGCAAGGGCACCGTGCAGACTATCCAGCCGCTGAACCACGGCGAACTGAAGCTGACCCTGGCGAAGTTCTACCGGGTTTCCGGCCAGAGCACCCAGCACCAAGGCGTGCTGCCTGACATCGATTACCCGTCGATCATCGACACCAAGGAAATCGGTGAAAGCGCCCTGCCCGAGGCCATGCCGTGGGACACCATCCGCCCCGCGATCAAGCCGGCCGTGGACCCGTTCAAGCCGTTCCTGGCCCAACTCAAGTCCGACCATGATGCGCGCTCGTCCCAAGACGCGGAGTTCGTGTTCATCCGCGACAAGCTGGCCCTGGCGCAGAAGTTGATGATGGAAAAAACCGTCACCCTCAACGAAGCCGAGCGCCGCGCGCAGCATGCCGACATCGAGGCCAGGCAACTGGCGATGGAAAACCTGCGTCGCAAGGCCAAGGGCGAAGAACCGCTCAAAGAGCTGAAGAAAGAAGACGAAGACCTGATCACCGAACCGGAAAAGACCAAGCCGGAAGACGATGCCTACCTGAGTGAAACCGGGCGAATCCTCCTGGATTACCTGAAACTCAACACGGCGGTCGCCAAGCACTGAGTGATGGCCATTTAATGGTGATGCTCGTCGGAGTGTCATCAAACTGACATCAGTCTGTCGTGAAATACAGGACCGGGCGCACCTCAGCAGAGGTTGAGCCCCGTCCTTTTTTTATCGCCAGAGACTGCCATGACCACGATAGAACAGCTGAGTGCCTTGAGCTCAATCCTGAGTCAAAGCGGTTTGCACAGCCTGTTCCAACCAATCGTTTGTCTCTCCGAACGACGCATCCTGGGTTACGAAGCCTTGACCCGCGGCCCGTCCAACAGCCCGCTGCACTCCCCTATCGCATTGCTTTCCGTTGCTCGCCAGGCCGGGCGCCTCAGTGAGCTGGAACTGGCCTGCCGACGTAGCGCCTGCCAGCGGTTCAACGAACAGAAACTGCCGGGCAAGCTGTTCCTCAATGTGTCGCCCGAATCGCTGCTCGAGTCAGCGCACCAGACCGGTCGTACATTGCAGTTGTTGCAAGACTTCGGCATCCCACCCAGCCAAGTCGTGATCGAACTGACCGAGCAAACCCCGATCGATGATTTCCAGCTCCTGCAAACCGCTTTGCATCACTATCGAGCCATGGGTTTTTCCATCGCCTTGGACGACCTTGGCGCTGGTTATTCGAGCCTGCGGCTCTGGTCGGAACTGCGCCCGGATTACGTGAAGATCGACCGGCACTTCATCGATGGCATTCACCAGGACGCGCTCAAGCGCGAGTTCGTCGGTTCCATTCTGAAAATCGCCCAGGCATCACGGGCCCAAGTGATTGCCGAGGGGATAGAGCTGCAGGAAGAACTGACCGTGTTGATCGAGATGGGCGTCGATCTGGTCCAGGGCTACCTGCTTGCCCGCCCCCAGGAACACCCTTCCCAGGACGCCAAGGCGCTGATGCCCCGCCGAGACAGCGGCGTGGTGCCGCTGGGCGATGAAGTCAACGACCTTGGCGCACTGCTCAACGAACAACCGGCGGTGACCCACAACACCCCGACGGCGGCAGTCCTGGAGGCGTTCCGCCGCCAGGCCAACCTCAACTCCCTGGCGGTGCTGGATGACCGTGGCCAGCCCTGCGGCATCGTCCATCGCCATTCGCTCTCCGATGCCCTGCTCAAACCCTTCGCCACCGACCTCTTCGCACGCAAACCCATCAGCCGCCTGATGAGTGATGACTTCCTAGCGGTGGAACTCAATCAGTCGCTGCAACAAGTCAGCCGCCTGATCACCAGCCGCGCCCGGCAACGCATCGAAGAAGATTTCATCATCACCCTCAACGGCAGTTACATGGGATTGGGGCGCGTCATCGACGTGCTCAAACTCATCACCGAACTGAAAATCCAACAGGCTCGCTACGCCAACCCGCTGACCCTGCTGCCCGGCAACGTCCCGATCCAGCAATGCCTCACCCGCCTGCTTCAACAACGCCAGGAGTCGGTGATCTGCTACGTCGACATCGACAGCTTCAAACCTTTCAACGACATCTACGGCTACGGCCGCGGCGACGAAGTCCTACTGTGCCTGGCGCAATGCCTGAACGAACGCATCGACCCCAGCCGCGACTTCGTCGGCCATATCGGCGGCGACGACTTCCTGCTGGTCCTCGGCCCGGATGACTGGCGCAAACGCCTGACCCAACTGCTGAACGACTTCCAGAACCACTGTCGCCGCTTCTACCGGCCCGAGCACCTTGAGGCCGGATGTTTTACTGCGTTGAATCGACAGGGAATGCGGCAGGAGTTTGCGTTGCTGTCGCTGTCGATTGGGGTAGTGCACCTGCGCTCGGAGGCCTGCGGGGAGCTGGACGCCAGCCAGTTGGCGGAGATGGCTTCGCAGGCCAAGCATCATGCCAAGGAGATTGTTGGGGGGAGCGTGTATTTGATTGATGGGGGGGTTGGGCGGGTGCCGGTTGCGGGGTTGTTGGTTTGACAGCGGATCGGTTGCACTGGCGAAACCCCGTGGCGAGGGAGCTTGCTCCCGCTGGGCTGCGTAGCAGCCCCCTCTTTTGGGCAGCGCCTTGGTGTGTCTGGCTGACCGAGCGGCCTGTGTTAGGGCTGCATTGCGCTAGATGATAACGCTTGAGGCTCTCTAACAAAATCATCATAAACGGCGTTGGCATTTTTTTGAACTACCAAGTAGCAGGGTCTTCAATGGCGGCTTTTCTGAGATCTTTTTCCCAAATTTCTTTTGCAATAACATAAACACTTTGAAGAAACTCTTTAGGGCTCTTTAAGTTATACCACTCTCCTCTAGGCCAACTACCCGCGCAGTCCTCGTGTATTTCAAACAAGCTCTGAAAGTCAAAATTCGGGTCATCAAGTTTTTCACCTAAAAACCTCATCAATACGAATTTGTGCCTATAGGATAGGCACTCCAAATCCAAAGCATATTCAACTATCAATTTTTCTCTGTCACATTCGTCATCTGGATTGTAAACAGCCAGTTCTGCCCCCTTGGTTTCTTCAAGATCATACACATCAAACTGACCAATGAACCACATCAAGTCAGGGACAAACTCCTCATCTAAAAAAGGGTTTCTTAACATTATTTTTTCTCCATAGGGAACCCGGTATAAGGTATGCCATCCTTGCCGAACTTAACCTCAAACCAGTTTAAATTCTCATTCAGCTTGGGATTTTTCTTATCCTTTTTATTTGGCTTGTAACCACGCCCCGCGCCTGGCAGCTCCTGCCTGACAATTCTGTCTTTTTTGTGGTCCAGACCTGTAAACGGATCCAGCCCAAGTTTTTCTCTCGTCATAGCTTTATTGAGTGCATTCAAATGAATTCGCCAGCTATTGAATTGGGAGCTTAAGCTTCCATTAGCCCCTTTTGGAATCTCACCCGTATGCGGATTCGCCCCGTTGATTGCCCGCTGTTTGAGCGCAACGTCTGATATTTCAGGACTGTGCTTCTCGACGGTGTGCATACCGTATTTTTCTTCCATAGCAACAACCCGTCTCTTAGCATTCGCCTCCGACAACATGTCAATCCGCGCCCGGCGCTGCTCCGCCGTCATCGGCAGAGCCGGCTCACCCTCATCAACCCCAACCTTAACCGCCGGATCCTGCTCCCCAACCGCCGGCTTCTTACACCCGCCGTCACCCGGACAACCCTCCAACCCCAACGGATCGACCCACCCCGTCGGGTTCAGGGTGTACCGATACCCATTCAGCCCACCCTTGAGCTTGCTCGGATCCAGCGTCAGATACCGCCCCGTCTCCGGATTGTAGTACCGGTGCCGGTTGTAATGCAGGCCGCTTTCCCGGTCGTGGTATTGGCCCTGGAAACGCAGCGGTTGTTGCAGGCGCTTGCCGTCGCCGTGCCGGAGTTCGGTGAGTTTGCCGTAGCCGTTGTAGCGCGCGGCCCAGACGATTTCGCCTTGGTGGCTGGTCAGTTCCTGGGGCGTGCCGAGGTGGTCGTTGTGGTAGTGGAACGGCGTGGCGTTTTGTGGGCCTTCGCCTTCGAGCAGGGCCAATGGGCGGAAGGTGCCGGGCTCGTAGACGTAGCTTTGGTAGTGGCTATCGCTGCTTTCGGCGATGACTTGATCGCCTTGCCAGATGAATTCCGTGGTCTGGCCGGCCACGGTCTTTTCGATGCGTCGGCCGAAGGCGTCGTAGCGGTAGGACGTTTCGCTGCCGTCCGGGCTGGTGACGCCGATGAGGCGGTGTTGGCTGTCGTAGCGGTAGTGCGTGACGAGGCATTGGGTTTTGCCGCGGCGTTCGCGGATGAGGTTGCCGTAGGCGTCGTAGTCGTAGTGGCGGTCACCCTCCATGAGCAGGCGGTTGGCCTTGAGGGTGGTCGGGCCGGGACGGTCTTGCAGCAGCAGGTTGCCGGCCGGGTCGTGGGCGAAGCGTTCGGGGCCTTGGGTGTGGGCATAGTCGATGCGGAGCAGTCGATCTTGCGTGTCGTACTGGTAGCTGCGGCGGTTTCGATTGTCGGAAAGCGCGGCGAGGTTGCCGTTGGCGCTGTAGGAATAATCGCGCCATGACAACTGATGTTGCTGGGTTTGCCAGACGGTCTGGGACTTGAGGCGGCCTTGCTCGTCGTAGCGATAGTTGCTGAGCAGCAGGCCTTGCTGACGTTGGGTTTCGCGGCCGCCCTTGAAGCGGTGTTCGGTCAGGCAGGTGCCGTTGAGGTCGATGGCGATCAGCGCGCCGCCGTGGGCGTGGCGGTAGTCGAGGGTGCTGCGGTCGGGCAGTCGGCAGTGGATCAGCCGGCCAACGCTGTCGTAGCGATAACGCAGGGTCGCCCAGCCCTGGTGTTCGGCGACGAGGCGGTCCTGGTTGTCGTATTCGTAGGCCAGCGGCCAATGGCCGTCGTCGACGCTGACCAAACGTCCGAGGGCGTCGTAGCGATAATCGACCGTGGTGCCATCGGGCAAGGTCTTGCGCAGCAGGCGGCCGGCGCTGTCGCGTTGGTAGGCGGTGATGCGCTGGCTGCCATCGGCCCCGAACTCGGTCTTTTCCAGCAGATGACCGTTGAGGTCGTAGGCATAGCCGGTGCGCTGGCCGTCGAAGCCGGTTTCCTGTCGGATCAGTCCGTTGGGCGTGTAGTCCAGCCGATAGTGTTCGCCGGATTCGTTCTCGATGTCCGTCAGCAACAGCCGCGCCGAGTCGTAGCGATATTTGACTTCGCTGCCGTCGGGGTTGAGGCGGCGGCTGATCAGGTGCAGGTCGTCGGCGTATTCGTAGCGGGTGGTGCGCCCCAGTTCGTCCTGCTCGGCGATGACCTTGCCGTAGGCGTTGTAGCGCCAGGCGCGGGTGGCGCCACCGGGCAAGGTGGTTTGCAGCAAGCGGCCCACGGCGTCCCATTGGTAACGGGTAATGGCGCCGTGTTCGTCCTGGCGGGTCAGCAAACGCCCGAGGGCGTCGTAGGAAAAACACCGCTGGCTACCGTCGGGCAGGGTTTCTTCCGTCAACTGGCCCAGGGGGTTGCGCACAAAATAATGGGCGCTGGCGTCCGGGTAGCTGATGGTTTTCAGTTGCCCTTGGCCGTCGTAGTGATACCAGGTGCTTTGGCCGTCCGGGTCGATGGCCTCGATGACGTCGCCCTGGTCATTGCGGCGGTAGGTCCACACGGCTTTGCCGCGTTGCCGAGCGTGCAGGAAGCCGTTGCGGTACTCGTAGGACGTGGGCTCGTCTTCAGGCGGAATCAGCGCCACCAGCCGTCCGACTTCGTCGTAGCGGTATTCAGTGACGGCGCCGAGCGGGTCTTGCTCGGCGATCAGCCGGCCCTGTTCGTCATAAGCCTTGAGGTGTTCACCGCCGGCGGGATCGACCTGGCGCACCAGTCGCGCGCGGTCGTCGTGGACGTAGACTTCCTCGCTGCCATCGAGGTTATGGACGGTGACGCTGCCGTCCTCGCCCCAGGTGTAGCGGCTGTCCATCTGCGCGAACGACGCCCAGTGCCGCACGCAGCGGGCCGCCGGACCGAGGCCTTGCCACTCCCAGTAAAAACTCGCCCCGCCGGCCAGTTGCCGCTGGAGGATGACGTGCTGGTCGTCGTAGTCGTAGCGCTCGCTTTCGCCTGCGGCGTTGGTCGCTTCGATGAGTCGGAAACGGCCGTCGTAGCGGTAGGAAACCAGCGTTTGTTCAGTGCGCCAGCTTTCGTCGCGGGTCGGCGCCGGGTGAAAACTCTGGTAGTCGATGGCGACCAGGTGGCGGTGTTCGTAGCGCAAGCGCAGGCAACGTCCGGCGCCGTTGTCCAGGCGGCTGATGTCGCCGTAGATGTTGCGCTGGACGGTCAGCCGGTTGTCGTACCGATCGCTCAAGGCGATCAGATGACCGTCGCGAAAGTGTAGGAAAGGCGCCTCTTCGCCGGGCTGGGCGATGATCAGTTCGTCTGGCTCATTGCTCAGGTAGATCGCCGCGCGGGCCAGGCTGTTATGGATGGCCGGGCGTTGCAGGCTGGGCCGGGGGAAGGTGGTGCGACGGTTTTCCTGGTCGAGCCAGATGACCTGCTCGCCTTCGATCACCAGGCGATGGGCCAGGGCATGGCTCCAACCGCGACCGAGGCCGATGTCCAACTCGGCGGCGCTGCTGCGATAGAGGCGGGTGAAGATAAACGGCAGGCGTCCGTCGAGGGTGCCGTCTTCCAGGGTCAGCAGTTCTTCGCCGGTGACCATCGACACCGGGCAGCCGTTGGTGCGGGTCTGAGCGGCATTGTCCGCGGGGTCGCCGTTGGGGTTTGTCGGTTGGGAGGAGGCGTCGTCGTGGTGTTCTTGTTTTTTCAGCGAGGCATTGCGCTGCGCGTCCCAGCGCAACTGCATCCGCCCCTTCTTCACACCGGCGGCGATGCCCCGTGCGGCCACGGTCTTGTAGCGGTCCACGTAGCCCATGAAGCCGTTTACCAACCCGAAAATGGCGCTGATAAAACGCTTCACCGCATCCAGCAGTCGTGCACCGTAGCGGAACAGACGCATCGTCAGATAGGCAATGCCCGCTCCCGCACCGACAAAGGTCAGCACCACGCCGATCAGCAGATCGATCGCCAATTGCACGGCCATCGTGGCGACTGCCGCCGCTGTCCCGCCCGCTAAATCGCTGGGTGGCAGCATCTCCAGCCAAAGCATGGCGGTTCGTACCAGCAGGCATAGCGCCGCTTCGTCGCTGACGAGTAGCTGAAGCTTCGCCATGACCTGTGGCGCCGACTCGGCAAGCTTGACCAGCTCGTCCGCGCTGCTGCCCAACCGTTCGCCAAATTGGCTGGGGTCCTTGAGGATGTCTGACAGCAAACCGATGCTGTCCCACACGCCTTCGATCGCCGCCCAACCGCCGGCGAGCAAGCCATTGCCCACCGCTGCCGCCGAAGTCGCCAGCGACTGCCGGGCCCACTGCGGCTTGAAACCCTGCCACTCGCCGCGCAGCCAGTCCGTCAGATCGGAGCTCAAGCCGTCGTAGGAAGAAAACAGATCGTCAATTTGCTTGGGGGACACCTCACCCTGGACGTGAACCCGATAGAACCGCCCCGGCTCACCCTTGAAAGTCCCAAGACCCTGAGCATCAAGCGTGACGGGGGTGACTTCGCCCGTATCCACCGTCACCACGTCCACCACGATATCGCCCAGCGGAATGTCGTACACCGACTCCAGCTTGCTTTCGATCGTGATGATCCCGCCCTGCGGACACTGGGCGACGGTGGAGAGGTAATCCCTGTCTTGGATGCCGACTGCCGTGGTGCTGTCGCCGAAGCGAATCAATCGCTCCATGCCCATCAGCGAAGGCAGGTCCGCCGCCTGGCTGGCTCGATCCGCAGCCCGGCTGTACCAGTTTCCAAGTTGCTCGCGGTAGAGAGGAAGGGTGTTCTTGAAATCGTCGAGTGCCTCCTCGATGCGGCGCACCTGATCCATCAGGACATGGCTCGGCCATCAGGCAGCAGGAAAGAACGGTCAGACATAGGAAGACATCTCGCGAGAAATCGGGAAGCGCGAGACTTTGCCGGGGACGGCAGGTGAAATAAGTCAGATAAGGAGGCGTGACGCGTAGGACAATTCTTAAACTGCCCTTACAGGTCCCTTTCTGGACGGGAAGGAAGGCGGGCGAAGGAACCTGTGGATAACGCTATGGATTCTGGCCGTCGAGCGTCTTGAGCTTGATTTCGGCCAACGGGTGCCCAGCCTTCGCGGCCAGGGCCCACCAACGCGCTGCTTCGGCCGGATCGGGCGCTTTGGTGGTGGTGCCGGCAAGGCTGATGACACCCACTTGGTAAGCGGCCTTGCCATCACCGGCCAGCGCAGCCAACCGCAGCAGACGAACACCCTCTTCCCGAGCACCCAGACCTTGGCCGCGAAACGTCAGGATATGACCATAGAAACTCTGGGCGCCGACATCCCCCAGGTTCGCCATCCGTGCGAACTGGCCTTCGAGCCAGGCCCAGCCGCGCGGCTGTCGAACGAACCAAGACCAATGAAACAACCGGCGCGCGAGCCAATAACCGGCTCGGGCCTTGATACGCCAGAGCACTAGGCTTCCGCCGATTCGGGATATTCGTACTCGAATACCCGGACCACTTCCGAAGCATGCCAGGATGCGGCGGCCACACCGTCGGAAGGGCCGGAAAAACGGCCCAAGCGCTCGACACATTCGAAGAAACCGGTGCGCGGCAACCGGCTGGCGCCCTGGCTGATGACCAGCGAACTGCGCAGCGGCTGTTCGGCCCGTGCATCCAGCGCGGCCAGGTGTTCAAGCGCTGCGGTCAAGGTCTGCATGGCCGGGCTGGGAAGCTGCAAGCGTTCCAGCAAGGCGCGATAGGTCAATAAATGGCGCTGGCGGCGCGCCTGGTCCAACTCACCCAACAACCCGTCCCAATGTTGCCGACTGATGCGTACACTCACGATTCGTCCCTCCACCCCGGCACCGTCAACTCCCAGGCCAGACTGCGCTTGATCGCAGCATCGGGCTGACGCTCGCCGCTTTCGATCATGGCCAGATAAGACGGGCTGATGCCTACCGTGCGGGCCAGCGCCTCGATGGCGATGCCCTTCCCTTCACGCAGACTGCGCAGTTGATCCAGACCAGGAAGAACCTGGCCGGGTGCCGCCGCATGCTGGACCGTTGCCTCACGCGGCGGAGCTTGATTGATGCCTGCTGCCTTCAATAACGACTGGTACTGATCCCACGGTAAAACCGCGTACTCGGGCTCTCCGTCGCGTGTGATTATTTGAATATCCATGACTACCCCGTAGGACAACAACACTTAGCGAGTCAGCTTTTTCCTAGGAAGTGTAATCCTAAATAGCAGCCAAGGTCGCGGGGCGATGATGTTCTGGAGGGAAACGCCGGAATCAGGTCTTTTTCGGACCCTGGAGCTGAAGTTGCTCCGGGGTATCGGGAAGCCTCTCCACCAACGCGAGTTTCTCGGGGGGTTGCCGGTCGCGCCAGGCACGGAAGGCGCTTAGCTCATCGTCGAGTGTCTTCATGATCCAAGCCAGCACGGCGATGTCATCGAACATGCCAAACATGGGCAGCAGATCTGGAATCGCGTCCAAAGGGCTAAGGAAATACATGAGCCCCGCCACTACCGAGAGCAACGACTTGGCGCTGACGGCCCGGTATTCGCCACGCCAGTAAGCCAGGCACAACGCCTGGAGCAACCGCAGGTCGTCCTTGAGCTTGCCAAGACGACCACCTTCACGCGCGCCCTTGCTGGCAACGGCAAACAGTAAAGTCGGCAATCTGCCGCGGGCGAGCAGCCGTCCCGCCAGGGGCAGGAATCTCGTGAAATTCCACGGCGCCTTCATTTTTTCTCCCACTGAAATGTTATCCACACAAATTGTGGATAACCTTGTGAACAGAGCTGCATTTCACCGCTGAAGCCCCCGTTTCATAAGGGCCCGGCTTAGATCGGGCGTTTTTTACTCACATAAAAAAACCCAACATTTCATTGACTTGATCGGCCGACTGGGTCTAGCACAGCGCCTGTATTGCCTGTGACTGTAGCCCGCGTCGGACGTTCGGTTTTTTTAGTCATTTTCAAAAGCCGAATGCAACAACGCCCCGCATAAGCGAGGCGTTGTCTTTATAGCAGACGCGATTACTTGGCTGCGTCTTCTTTTGCCGGATCCTTGATGGCCAGCAGTTCCAGATCGAACACCAGGACCGAGTTGGCAGGAATCGCCGGGCTCGGGCTCTGAGCGCCATAGGCCAGGTCGCTTGGGATGTACAACTTGTACTTCTCACCGACGTGCATCAATTGCAGGCCTTCAACCCAACCCGGGATCACGCCGCTGACCGGCAGGTCAATCGGGCTGCCACGCTCCACGGAGCTGTCGAACACGGTGCCGTTGGTCAGCTTGCCAGTGTAGTGAACAGTCACTACATCAGTTGGCTTTGGCTGAGCGCCGTCGGCTTTCTTGACGACTTCATATTGCAGGCCCGAAGCGGTGGTAGTCACGCCGCTCTTCTTGCCATTTTCTTCGAGGAATTTCTTGCCGGCTGCTGCCGACTCTTCGCTCATCTTGGCCATGCGCTCTTCGGCACGCTTTTGCAGTGCGGCGAAGGCCTCGACCAATTCTTCGTCTTTCAGCTTCTGTTCTTTCTTGCCGACGGCATCTTCGATGCCCTGGGCGACTGCTTTGGAGTCCAGGTCATCCATACCTTCCTGAGCCAGGCTCTTGCCCATGTTCAGGCCAATACCGTAGGAAGCTTTCTGCGCCGGGGTTTTCAGCTCTACGCTGGTCTGCGAGTCACAACCCGCGAGTACCAGGCCAACCAGGGCAACCGCCGCCGCCAACCGATGCTGTTTCATGCTATTTCCTTGTTCATGCGCCTAAAGGGCAATCGAGTAAAGCCGCGAGCTTATCAGGCGGCCACGACCAATGGCTACCGGCATGTGAGCCACAAAGCGATGATAAGTTCAGGGCGCCAAACGCTTTTTAATCCTGGGCTGATGAAGCATCTGTCATCTATTACGTACAGAGACAAATTGCCGCCTCCCCTTCCCCAACGGTAATGGCCACTTGCCGGCCAAGCGGCACTGAGGCATAAGGGCATATCAAAAAAACAAGGACGTTACCGTGCGCCTCCTCTCTCGCGTTCTCTTGCTGGCCCTCGCGCTCCTCATCGTAATCGTGGCCGTGGTGCTTTATTACGTCGCAAACCCGCGCCTACCGGCGTATACACCGGTTGAAAAGGTCCACTACCTGGACCAATGGAGCGCCGCTGAGCGCCAGACCTACTATTTCACGCCCCAGGGCACCCAGGTCAAAGGCCTGCGCTACGAATGGTTCACCGCCCTTGAACTGCCGTTCTCGCAACAGCGCTTCGCTTCACCGGAGTACCTGGCACGCTTCGGTTTCCTGGTCGATCCAGCGCAAAAGCCCACGCCGGATAATCCCGGCAATCTGCCGGTAGGCTTCACCCGGCATCAGAACGCCGACAGCAACGCGCAATACCTGGATATCACCTGCGCGGCCTGCCACACCGGCGAATTGCACTTCAAGGGCCAAGCGATACGGATCGACGGTGGCTCAGCCCAGCATGTATTGCCGTCAACGGTTCCGACACTCCGCGGAGGCAGTTTCGGACAAGCATTGGTCGCAAGTCTCGCCTCGACTTACTACAACCCATGGAAATTCGAACGCTTCGCCCGCCAAGTGCTGGGCAAGGATTACGACGCCCGCCATGAAGAATTGCGCAAGGCGTTCAAGGTTTCCCTGGACACGTTCCTGCGCACGGCCTGGAACGACACCCATCGCGGCCTCTACCCAACCGAGGAAGGCCCGGGTCGTACCGACGCCTTTGGCCGTATCGCCAATGCGAGCTTTGGCGACGCGATTTCGGCTGAAAACTACCGGATCGCCAACGCTCCCGTGGATTACCCGCAATTATGGGAAATGTGGACATTCGACTGGGTGCAGTGGAACGGCTCGGCCCAGCAGCCGATGGCCCGCAACGTCGGCGAAGCCTTGGGCGTCGGCGCGACGTTGAGCTTCTTCGACGCCCAAGGCAAGCCGCTACAGGGCGACGCGCGCTACCCTTCCAGCGTGCGCGTGCGCGACCTGAACAAGATCGAAGAGACCCTGCAACTGCTCAGGCCGCCGGCATGGCCGGAAACGCTGCTCGGTTCGATCGACAAGCCGTTGGCCGCAAAAGGCCGGGCGCTGTTTACCGAGAACTGTGCCGGCTGCCATGTGCCCAAGGTTGTCCAGGGGCCCGACAGGCCGGTCCAGCAATTGCACATGTTGCCGGTGAACGTGATCGGCACCGACCCCGGCACTGCGAACAATATCGCCGATCACCGTTTCAACCTGACCAGCCTGCAGTGGGATCCGGCAGAACTGGCGAAGCTGGGAGTCCAACTGCACCCGACTCCGACAGAACCACTTGACCTTAGCCAGGTCTCGGTCGCCAAGGGCCTGGCCTACGTCACGGCTTTCGTCGAGAACCGCGCCTATCGCGACGCCGGCGTCACGCCAGCCGAGCGCCCGGCCCTGGACGGTTTCGGACTGCCGATCGGCGTTCGGGAGCTGCGCGCTTACAAAGCGCGGCCACTGGCGGGCGTCTGGGCCACGCCGCCGTTCCTGCACAACGGCTCGGTGCCGACCCTCTATCAATTGTTGTCGCCCCAGGCTGAGCGAGCGACCACTTTCTATAAAGGCAGCTTCGAATACGATCCGCGACACCTGGGCTATCGTACCGAAGCCTTCGCCAACGGTTTTCTCTTCGATACGCGGATCACCGGCAATCACAACAGTGGCCATGAGTTCCGCGCGGGCGAGCGAGGCAATGGCGTCATCGGTCGCTTGCTGCAGCCGCAGGAGCGCTGGGCCTTGCTGGAATACCTGAAGGTGCTGGGCGGGCCACTGGAGTCGCAACTGTAATGATGAACCCCACAGGTAGAAGGATGTTTGCATGCTGATCACGCTTTGGCTGCGCCTCGGCGCCTTTTTGGGCAAGACGCTCCTATGGCTGCTGGGCATCGGGCTGCTCGGCTGGGCCCTGGCTACTGCTTGGTTTGCCTGGCAACACAGCGGGCCGGTCCCGGACAAGGAACAAATACCCCCCGGCGAAAGCGCCATGACCCAGGACATCATCCAGACCGCCATCCGCATCGTCGACCAACACCGCGAGGGCACGCGCTACCTGCGCGATGCCCATGCCAAGGCCCATGGTTGCGTCATGGCCGAAGTCCAGGTGCCCAACGACTTGCCTGCGCCGTTGCGCCAGGGGGTATTCGCCGAACCTGGCAAGACCTGGCAGGCGACGATCCGCCTGTCCAATGGCAACGCGTATCCGCAATTCGACAGCCTGCGCGATGCCCGGGGCATGGCAATCAAGTTGATGGACGTGCCCGGCAAGCAACTGCTGGCTGATCGGCAATCCAAAGGCGAGCAGGACTTCGTGATGTTCAACCATCCGAACTTCTTCGTCAGTGACGTCGCCGAGTACCGTCAGAATGTGGCCGCCCAGGCTGATGGAAAAAAGGCGATGGCGTTCTTTCCAAGCCTGGATCCGCGCACTTGGCAAATCCGCCACTTGTTCATCGCCCTGGCGACACTCTCGCCGCCTCCGGCCAGCCCGACCCAGACCACCTATTTCTCGGTCGCGCCGTATAAATTCGGCGAAGCCAACGCCAAGTTCCGCGTCGCGCCGGACCCTGACAGTTGCCCAAGCTATAACTTGCCACCGCAGAATCAGGACTTGCCGAATTTCTTGCGTAGCGCGCTGAATCAACAATTATCCACCGATCGTGTACCGGCCTGTTTCGTCCTGCAGATCCAGCGCCAGGACCCAAGCAAATACATGCCAATCGAAGACACCAGCATCGAATGGCAGGAAAGTGATGCGCCGTTCGAAACGGTGGCGCGGATCAAAGTGCCGGCCCAGGATTTCGATACGCCCAAGCTGAACCTGGCGTGTGATAACCAGTCGTTCAACCCGTGGTTCGGTGTTGAGGCCCATCGGCCGATTGGCGGTATCAACCGTTTGCGCAAGGCGGTGTATGAGGCGGTCAGCGACTATCGTCACAGCCGCAATGCCGAGCAGTAGCAAGTCGGCAAATGACAGGCAACAAAAAGCCCGCTCAAATGAGCGGGCTTTTTGTTGGCAACCTGGCGTTCAGTATTCCAAGTGCCGAATATGGCGCAGCGGACGGGACTCGAACCCGCGACCCCCGGCGTGACAGGCCGGTATTCTAACCGACTGAACTACCGCTGCGCGTAACATTGAAAGTTTGGTGGGTGATGACGGGATCGAACCGCCGACATTCTGCTTGTAAGGCAGACGCTCTCCCAGCTGAGCTAATCACCCTTCACTTTCGATGCGGGGCGCATTCTCTCACAGTTTTTTGTAACGTGCTGATTTAATTAACAAATTCAGCAAAAAACTTGAGCAACGCGCACCGCGGGAACTGCAAACAGCAAAAAGCCCGCGTGAGCGGGCTTTCCGTGGTGACCTGGCGTTCAGTGTTCCAGGTAACCGAATATGGCGCAGCGGACGGGACTCGAACCCGCGACCCCCGGCGTGACAGGCCGGTATTCTAACCGACTGAACTACCGCTGCGCGTAACACTGGAAGCGAATGGTGGGTGATGACGGGATCGAACCGCCGACATTCTGCTTGTAAGGCAGACGCTCTCCCGGCTGAGCTAATCACCCTTCACTTTCGGTGTGGCGCGCATTCTACGGAGCAGTCCCCAAGCTGGCAAGCACTTTTTAAATTAATTTTTTCAGGCCTTCCAAAGGCTTAGCGAAGGGTTGGCCTATCGCGCCGCGAAGAGAATAATGCCCCCCTTTGTATAAAGGAGAGACTCACCCCATGTGGTTCAAGAACCTGCTTATCTATCGCCTGACCCAAGATCTGCCTGTTGATGCCGAGGCGTTGGAAACTGCACTGGCGAGCAAACTGGCGCGCCCCTGTGCAAGCCAGGAGTTGACCACTTACGGTTTCGTCGCGCCATTTGGCAAAGGCGAAGACGCGCCCCTGGTGCACGTCAGCCAGGATTTCCTGTTGATTGCGGCACGCAAGGAGGAGCGCATCCTTCCGGGCAGCGTCGTGCGTGACGCGGTCAAGGAAAAGGTCGAAGAGATCGAAGCCGAGCAAATGCGCAAGGTCTACAAAAAGGAACGGGACCAGATCAAGGATGAAATCATCCAGGCCTTCCTGCCTCGAGCGTTTATCCGTCGCTCGTCCACCTTCGCCGCCATCGCGCCGAAACAGGGCCTGATCCTGGTCAATTCCGCCAGCCCGAAACGCGCTGAAGACCTGCTCTCCACCCTTCGCGAAGTCATCGGCACGCTGCCGGTGCGCCCACTGACGGTCAAGACGGCCCCGACCGCAATCATGACCGACTGGGTCAAGACCCAGAAAGCCGCGGACGATTTCTACGTGCTGGACGAATGTGAACTGCGCGATACCCATGAAGACGGTGGCATCGTCCGCTGCAAGCGCCAGGACCTGACCAGTGACGAAATCCAACTGCACCTGAACACCGGCAAGGTGGTGACACAGCTGTCGTTGGCCTGGCAGGACAAGTTGTCCTTCGTGCTCGACGACAAAATGGTGGTCAAGCGCCTGAAGTTCGAAGACCTGCTGCAGGACCAGGCGGAGCAGGATGGCGGCGACGAAGCCCTCGGCCAGTTGGACGCCAGCTTCACCTTGATGATGCTGACGTTCGGCGAATTCCTGCCGGCGCTGGTGGAAGCGTTGGGTGGTGAAGAAATTCCGCAGGGGATTTAATACCCTGCAGTTACTACCCTGTGGGAGCGAGCTTGCTCGCGATGGCGGAACTCCAGTCGACATCCCAGTGATTGTCACTGCGCTATCGCGAGCAAGCTCGCTCCCACATTAGTATTCGGTGTTTTCAAATAATAAGGATCAGGTCATGCGTGCACTGGCTGCATTGAGTCGCTTTGTCGGCAATACGTTCGCTTACTGGGTGCTGTTTTTTGCCGTGCTGGCATTCATGCAACCGCAGTGGTTCGTCGGCTTGAAGGTCGCCATTGTCCCCTTGCTGGGACTGGTGATGTTCGGCATGGGCCTGGCGCTCAAGCTGGAAGATTTTGCCGAAGTGGCTCGTCGTCCAGGACGCGTGGCCCTAGGTGTGATTGCGCAGTTCGTGATCATGCCGGGTACGGCGTGGCTGCTTTGCCAAATGTTCAGCCTGCCACCCGAGATTGCCGTCGGGGTGATTCTGGTGGGCTGCTGCCCGAGCGGCACCTCCTCCAACGTGATGACTTGGCTGGCACGCGGTGACCTGGCCCTGGCCGTGGCAATTTCCGCCATCACCACGTTGCTCGCCCCTCTGCTGACCCCGGCGCTGATCTGGCTATTGGCTTCGGCCTGGCTGCCGGTGTCGTTCTCCGCCTTGTTCTGGTCGATCCTGCAAATCGTGTTGCTGCCCATTGCCTTGGGCATCGTTGCCCAGCGCCTGTTGGGCGCGCGGGTTCGTCACGCCGTAGAAGTGCTGCCTCTGGTGTCGGTGGTGAGCATCGTGATCATCGTCGCCGCCGTGGTAGCGGCCAGTCAGGCGAAGATTGCCGAATCCGGCTTGCTGATCATGGCCATCGTGGTCCTGCACAATAGCTTCGGTTATCTACTGGGCTATTTCACCGGCCGACTGTTTGGCCTGCCGCTGCCCCAGCGCAAGACTTTGTCGCTGGAAGTGGGCATGCAGAACTCCGGCCTCGGCGCGGCATTGGCAAGTGCGCATTTTTCGCCCCTGGCGGCGGTACCCAGCGCGTTGTTCAGCGTCTGGCACAACATCTCCGGCGCCCTGCTCTCGACCTGGTTCCGCCGCATGAGCGAAAAGCAGGATCGCGAGGAGCTCGCTCGACAGACTGCGGACTGATAGGCGGACTTGACCGAATAGTCAGCATTGGGCATTCTGGCGCCCGATGCGGGGACGACCCTGCAATCCTGCTTTTTTGTCCGGGGACGACCCCATCCATCGATGAGGTGTGTGATGTCCTGGATCATTCTGTTTTTTGCCGGCCTGTTCGAAGTCGGCTGGGCCGTCGGCCTGAAGTACACCGACGGTTTCAGCCGCCCGCTCCCTACCGCATTGACCATCGCGGCCATGGCGATCAGCCTTGGCCTGCTGGGCCTTGCCATGAAGGAGCTGCCACTGGGTACGGCCTATGCGATCTGGACCGGGGTCGGTGCCGTGGGCACGGTGATCGCCGGGATCATTTTGTTTGGTGAGTCGATGGCGCTGGTTCGATTGGCCAGCGTCGCACTGATCATTGCCGGGTTGATCGGGCTCAAGGTCAGCGCCTAGATCCGTTCCTGTGGGAGCGAGCTTGCTCGCTCCCACAGGATTTCGGCTTATCTGACAGCCCCACGCAACTCCCCCACCAGCGCTTGCAACTTCGCAGGCTCCGCCGCCTCGACCGCTACCGCCGCCCCCGCCACCAGGGTCACTCGCGACCAAAAACGACGAAACATTCCTTTACTCGGATCGCGACTGAAAAAACTGCCCCACAAGCCCTGCAATGCCAGCGGAATGACCGGCACGGGCGTTTCCTGGAGGATGCGCGTCAAGCCACTCTTGAACTCATTGATCTCACCGTCAGCGGTCAGTTTTCCTTCAGGGAAAATGCACACCAGCTCGCCGTCTTTCAGATATTGGGCGATACGGCTGAAGGCCTTTTCGTAGATATGGATATCTTCTTGGCGTCCGGCTATCGGAATCGTTCCGGCGGTGCGAAAGATAAAGTTCAAGACCGGCAGGTTGTAGATTTTGTAGTACATCACGAAGCGAATCGGCCGACGCACCGCGCCGCCAATCAGCAAGGCATCGACAAACGACACGTGGTTGCAGACCAGCAGTGCGGCACCCTCATCGGGAATCGCCTCCAGGTTGCGATGCTCCACGCGGTACATGGAATGGCTGAGCAGCCAGATCATGAAGCGCATGCTGAACTCGGGCACGATCTTGAAGATGTAGGCGTTGACGCCAATGTTCAGCAGCGACACCACGAGAAACAACTGGGGAATCGACAGTTCGGCCAGGCTCAGCAGGACGATGGAAACGATTGCCGAAACCACCATGAACAGTGCATTGAGGATGTTGTTGGCGGCGATCACCCGCGCCCGCTCGTTTTCGACCGTACGTGACTGGATCAGCGCGTACAGCGGCACGATATAGAAGCCGCCAAAAACACCCAGGCCGAGAATATCGATCAGCACCAGCCAGGCGTGGCCAAATCCGAGAATCTGCAGCCAGCCGTGGCCGTCGACACTGTCGGGAATTCCACCGGAGTGCCACCACAGCAGCAGGCCGAATACCGTCAGCCCGAACGAACCGAACGGCACCAGGCCGATTTCCACTTTGCGCCCCGACAGCCTTTCGCAGAGCATCGAACCCAGCGCAATCCCTACCGAGAATACGGTGAGGATCAGCGTCACCACGGTTTCGTCGCCGTGCATCCACTCCTTCGCGTAGGCGGGAATCTGCGTCAGGTAAATCGCCCCGACGAACCAGAACCAGGAGTTGCCGACAATCGAACGGGACACCGCCGGGGTCTGCCCGAGGCCCAACTTCAAGGTCGCCCAGGACTGGCTGAAAATGTTCCAGTTCAAGCGCATCTGTGGCGAGGCGGCTGCTGCCCGGGGGATGCTGCGACTGGCCAGGTAGCCGGCAACGGCAATGCCGACAATCGCCGCTGACACCACCGGCGCGTAGTGTGCCGACGACATCATGATCCCTGCGCCGATGGTGCCGGCGAGAATCGCGAGGAACGTACCCATCTCTACCAGGCCGTTGCCGCCGACCAGTTCATCTTCGCGTAAAGCCTGCGGCAGGATCGAATACTTCACCGGTCCGAACAGCGCCGAATGGGTGCCCATCGCAAACAACGCCACCAGCATCAGCCATAGATGATCGAACAGGAACCCCACCGCACCGACCGCCATGATGGCGATTTCTCCGAGCTTGATCAGGCGAATCAACGCATCTTTGGCGAACTTTTCCCCAAACTGCCCCGCCAGCGCGGAGAACAGGAAGAACGGCAGGATGAACAACAGGGCGCAGAGGTTGACCCAGATCGAGCGGTCGCCCTCGATGGTCAGTTTGTAGAGGATGGCAAGGATCAACGATTGCTTGAAGACGTTATCGTTGAACGCGCCGAGGGATTGCGTAATGAAGAACGGCAGGAAGCGCCGCGTGCGAAGCAAGGTGAACTGTGAAGGGTGACTCATCTTCCATGTTCCTGAGTGGCGTGGACGCTTATTGAAATGACGCTTTTTCGATCCAGGCCACACATTACCTGTCTTTGACGATTATTTCGCCACCAGGCATGGCGACACAAACAACTCACCGTGCCAGGCGCCGACCAGCGTGCGCCAACCAACGATCAGCCACATCACCATCAGCAGCGCCACCAGCGCACAGCCGAATACGTTGAAAAAAACCAGGCCCAGCAGGCCTGCCAGCTTCAACGTCGTCAGCGCATACACGCCCAGGGGAAAGGTGAAGCCCCACCAACCAAGGTTGAACGGGATGCCTTCGCGCAAATAGCGCGCGGTAATCAGCAGCGCCATCAACATCCACCAAAACCCAAAGCCCCACAGCGTGACGCCAGCCACCAAGCCCAGGCCTGAAGCAACCTCGCCCACACCCGGCAGGCCATTGGCGGCAAAAATCATTGGCGCATCGCCGCCCAGCAGCAACATGCCCAAGGCGCCGGTACCGATCGGGCCGAGGGCCAGCCAGCTCGAAGCTGCCATGTTTTCGTGGGGCAGTTTATGCAAGGCCATGCGCAACAGCAGGATCGTCAGAATGCTGAACGCCACGGGCAGGGAAAATGCCCAGAGGATATAGCTGGTGACCAACATGATCAGTTGGCAATGCGCGTCGGCCAGGTGCGGCGCCAACAGTCCGCCGCTCGCCGCCGCGACCTCAGCGGCCACCACCGGCAACAACCACACGGCAGTCATCTGGTCGATGCGGTGTTCCTGGCGAGTAAACATCAGGAACGGAATCAGCACGCCACAGGCCACCGACATGGCGACGTCGATCCACCATAACGCTTCCACCAGCGACAACACGCCCTCGCCCCAGCGCGGCACGCCGAACAGCAAGAAACCATTGATGATGGTTGCAAGCCCCATCGGAATAGTGCCGAAGAACATCGACACGGTTGAATGTCCGAAAATCCGCCGCGCCTCGTCGAAAAAGAGCAGCCAGCGAGCGGTGTAAAGCCCGGTGAACAGGACGAACAGGAAAATGTTGAACAGCCACAATCCTTCGGCGAAGGCGTACACGCCAGGGTTGACGCCGGGCAGTTGCGCCAAGGCCAGCGCCAGCACACCGGTGCCCATGGTCGCGGCAAACCAGTTCGGGGTGAACTGGCGAACGACTTCCAACGGCCCCGGCAAATGGCTCAGCGGTCGAAAACGGTTTTCAGCACAGCAAGTCATGGTCACTCCTCTCCTCGGATGAGGTGAACCATGCTAGAACTCGAATGAATATCTATATAACGGGTAATTTCTCTATATATATTCTGTTTTATAGATAAGCAACCAGAATCGAACCGCTTTCGCCGGCAGTTTCGCTGGCCGGCGCAGCAAGCCCACCAGCGCGCCAAGCCGGCCAATACCTGCGCGGCGATCTGCGCGCCTGGGCCGAGCAATACCTCGCCGAAATGTATCGGTTGGCTGATATGGCGTTGGGTCAGTAGCGCCTCTTCGCGAGCGGGCTCGCTCCCACACGGGTCTTCAGTAGCCACAGACCTGCTCGCGAAGAGGCCCTTTCAAACACCCCATAGCCCAGCGCCCGCGACACCCCGCCACGCCTCGACCTTGGTCGACACTGACGAACCCGAGCGGGCATGCGAGACTGTCTTGCCGGGCCCGAGCCCGGGTGCATTTGTCTGGGAGTTTCCATGTCGCTGTCCAGCGGGCTGATCGCCGTTGTCGCCCTGGCCTATATGGCCATCATGTTTGCCATCGCCTTCTACGGCGACCGCCGCAGCACGCCGCTGCCGCCACGCGTGCGGGCGTGGGTCTATAGCCTGTCGCTGGCGGTCTATTGCACCAGCTGGACGTTCTTTGGCGCCGTGGGACAGGCCGCCGAACAGCTCTGGTCATTCCTGCCGATCTACCTCGGGCCGATCCTGCTGCTGGTGCTGGCGCCGTGGGTCTTGCAGAAGATGGTGATGATCAGCAAGCAGGAAAACATCACCTCCATCGCCGACTTCATCGCCGCCCGTTATGGCAAATCCCAATCCCTGGCGGTGGTGGTCGCGCTGATCTGCCTGGTCGGCGTCCTGCCCTACATTGCGCTGCAGCTCAAGGGCATCGTGCTCGGGGTAAACCTGTTGATCGGCGCCGGTGCCGACGCCATGGGCACCCGTGCCCAGGACACCGCGCTGATCGTCTCGCTGATCCTGGCGTTGTTCACCATCGTCTTCGGCACGCGCAACCTCGACGCCACTGAGCACCACCGCGGCATGGTACTGGCGATCGCCTTCGAATCCCTCGTCAAGCTGTTCGCCTTCCTGGCGGTCGGTGCGTTCGTCACGTTTGGCCTCTATGACGGCTTCGACGATCTGTTCAACCAAGCGATGCTCGCGCCACGATTGGAACAGTACTGGAAGGAAACCATCAACTGGCCGTCCATGGTGGTGCAAACCGGTGTGGCGATGATGGCGATCATTTGCCTGCCACGGCAGTTCCACGTCACCGTGGTCGAGAACATCGAGCCCCAGGACCTGCGCCTGGCCAAGTGGGTCTTTCCCGCCTACCTGGCCTTGGCCGCCCTGTTCGTCGTGCCGATCGCCCTCGCCGGGCAAATGATGCTGCCCAGTTCGGTATTGCCGGACTCGTTCGTCATCAGCCTGCCGCTCGCCCAGGCCCATCCGGCGCTGGCTGTACTGGCCTTCATCGGCGGAGCCTCGGCCGCTACCGGCATGGTCATTGTGGCGAGCGTCGCGCTGTCGACCATGGTGTCCAACGACATGCTGTTGCCGTGGCTGTTGCGCCGCAACAACGCCGAGCGCCCCTTCGAGGTGTTCCGCCAGTGGATGCTGTCGGTACGCCGGGTGAGCATCGTCGCGATTCTTCTGCTGGCTTACGTCAGCTATCGGCTACTGGGTTCGACCGCGAGCCTGGCCACCATCGGCCAGATCGCCTTTGCCGCCGTGACGCAACTGGCGCCCGCCATGCTCGGCGCGCTGTACTGGAAACAGGCGAATCGACGCGGTGTGTTTGCCGGCCTCGCCATGGGCATATTCCTGTGGTTCTACACCTTGGTGCTACCCATCGCCGCCCATAGCCTGGGCTGGTCGCTGAGCAGTTTTCCCGGCCTGGCCTGGTTGCATGGCAACCCGCTGGACTTGCCGATCACCCCACTGACCCAGGGCGTCGTCCTGTCCCTGGCCGGCAATTTCATATTGTTCGCCTGGGTCTCGGTGCTGTCGCGCACCCGCGTGTCGGAGCACTGGCAAGCTGGACGCTTCATCGGCCAGGAAATCAGCGCCCGGCCCAACCCGCGCTCAATGCTTGCGGTCCAGATCGACGACTTACTTCAGCTCGCGGCCCGCTTCGTCGGTGAGGAACGGGCGCGCCAAAGCTTCATCCGCTTTGCCTATCGCCAAGGCAAGGGTTTCAACCCGAGCCAGAATGCCGACAGTGAATGGATCGCCCACACCGAACGCCTGCTGGCGGGTGTGCTGGGTGCCTCGTCGACGCGGGCGGTGGTGAAAGCCGCCATTGAAGGCCGGGAGATGCAACTGGAAGACGTCGTGCGGATCGCCGACGAAGCCTCCGAGGTTTTGCAATTCAACCGCGCGCTGTTGCAAGGCGCCATCGAAAACATCACCCAGGGCATCAGCGTGGTTGACCAGTCACTCAGGCTGGTAGCGTGGAATCGTCGGTACCTGGAACTGTTCAATTATCCCGACGGCTTGATCAGCGTCGGCAGGCCGATCGCCGACATCATCCGCTACAACGCCGAGCGTGGTCTCTGCGGGCCGGGCGAGGCCGAAGTCCATGTCGCCCGGCGCCTGCACTGGATGCGCCAGGGCCGCGCGCACACCTCGGAACGCTTGTTCCCCAACGGCCGGGTGATCGAGCTGATCGGCAACCCGATGCCCGGCGGCGGTTTTGTCATGAGTTTCACCGACATCACTGCCTACCGTGAAGCCGAACAAGCCCTGACCGAAGCCAACGAAGGACTGGAACAACGGGTGGCCGAACGCACCCGCGAACTGTCGCAACTGAACCTGGCGCTGACCGAAGCCAAGAGCACTGCCGAATCCGCGTATCAATCGAAGACCCGCTTCCTGGCCGCCGTCAGTCATGACCTGATGCAACCCCTCAATGCTGCGCGCCTGTTCTCCGCCGCGCTGTCCCACCAGCACGACGGTTTGCCAAGCGAAGCCCAGCAGTTGGTGCAGCATCTGGACAGTTCATTGCGCTCGGCCGAAGACTTGATCACTGACCTGCTGGACATTTCCCGCCTGGAAAACGGCAAGATCAACCCCGACCGCAAGCCATTTGTCCTCAATGATCTGTTCGATACCCTCGGCGCCGAATTTACCGTGCTGGCTCGGGAGCAAGGCTTGAAATTCCGGGTTCGTGGTTCGCGGTTGCGGGTCGACAGCGACATCAAGTTGCTGCGCCGGGTGTTGCAGAACTTCCTCACCAACGCCTTCCGCTACGCCAAGGGCCCGGTGCTGCTAGGTGTGCGCCGCCGCAACGGCGAGCTGTGCCTGGAGGTATGGGACCGCGGACCGGGCATCGCCGAAGACAAACAACAGGTGATCTTCGAAGAATTCAAGCGCCTCGACAGCCATCAGACCCGCGCCGAAAAAGGCCTGGGCCTGGGCCTGGCAATCGCCGATGGGTTGTGCCGCGTGCTGGGCCATCCGTTGCGTGTGCGTTCCTGGCCTGGGCGTGGCAGCGTGTTCAGCGTCAACGTGCCATTGGCCAGCAGCGAAGCCGTCAAACCCAATGTCGTGATCGAGGCCAACGGCCACCTGCCCAGCGGCGCACAGGTGCTATGTGTCGACAATGAAGACAGCATCCTGATTGGCATGGACAGCTTGCTGACACGCTGGGGTTGCCGCGTATGGACGGCACGCAACCGTGAAGAATGCGAGCGCTGGCTCGCCCAGGGCGGCCGACCGCAACTGGCGCTGGTGGATTTTCATCTGGACGATGGCGAAACCGGGACTGAATTGATGGCCTGGTTGCGCACCCGCATGGGCGAACCGGTGCCCGGGGTGGTGATCAGCGCCGACGGTCGGCCCGAGACCGTGGCCCAAGTGCACGCGGCGGGCCTGGATTACCTGGCCAAACCGGTGAAACCGGCGGCGTTGCGGGCGTTGTTGAGTCGGCACTTGCCGTTGTGATTCGGTGTAAGTCTTGAAAGCTACTGACCCTGGCTTTCTTCGCCGGCTTCTTCAGGCAACCCATCCACATCCGCCATCGCTCGCTCAAGCAATTCCGTCGGCAGGCTCTTGCTTGCCCGGGCGCCGAGCAGCTTCAGTTGTTCGCTACGGCTGACGAGGTTGCCGCGGCCTTCCGTCAGTTTGTTGCGCGCAGCGGCGTAGGCTTTGTCCAACTGCTGCAAGCGACTGCCAATTTCGTCCAGGTCCTGGATGAACAGTACAAATTTGTCATACAGCCACCCCGCCCTCTCGGCAATTTCCCGGGCGTTCTGGCTTTGGCGTTCCTGTTTCCACAAGCTGTCGATTACCCGCAGCGTTGCCAGGAGCGTCGTCGGGCTGACAATCACGATGTTGCGGTCGAAAGCCTCTTGGAACAGATTCGGCTCGGCTTGCAGGGCAGCGGAAAATGCCGCTTCGATCGGCACGAACAGCAAGACGAAATCCAGGCTGTGCAAACCGTCCAGGCGCTTGTAGTCCTTGCCGGCCAAGCCTTTGACGTGGGCGCGCAATGACACGACGTGCTGCTTCAGGGCGAGCTGGCCGATGGCATTGTCTTCGGCCGCCACGTACTGCTGGTAGGCGGTGAGGCTGACCTTCGAATCCACCACCACCTGCTTGTCGCCCGGCAGGTAAATCAACACGTCTGGCTGGAAGCGTTCGCCATCGGGGCCCTTGAGGCTGACCTGGGTCTGGTATTCCCGGCCCTTCTCCAGGCCGGCGTGTTCCAGGACCCGCTCAAGAATCAATTCGCCCCAGTTGCCTTGGGTCTTCTGGCCCTTGAGCGCGCGCGTAAGGTTAGTGGCTTCGTCGCTCAAGCGCAGGTTCAACTGCTGCAGGCGCTCCAGCTCCTTGCCCAGGGAAAATCGCTCCCGCGCCTCGGCCTGATAGCTTTCTTCGACGCGTTTCTCAAAGGATTGGATGCGCTCCTTCAGCGGATCGAGCAATTGCCCCAGGCGTTGCTGGCTGGTTTCGGCGAACCGCTGTTCACGCTCGTCGAAGATCTTTCCCGCCAGCTCGGCGAACTGGGCCCGCAATGCATCGCGCGAGCCTTGCAGGTCGTCCAGGCGTTGCTGGTGGTTTTCCTGTTGCTCGCGCAACTCAGCGTGCAACGAAGCCGCCTGGGCATCGAGGCGTCGCAGCTCCGCTTCTTTATTAGCACGCTCCAGGCTCCAGGCGTGAGCGGCGTCCCTGGCATTGTCGCGCTCGATCTGCAGCAGCTCGACCTCGCGACGCGCGGCCGCGAGCTCGGCTTGCTTGGCGGCGTTGGCCTGGCTCAGGTCGCTGATTTCGTCGCGGCAGGCATCAAGCTGGGCATTCAATCCATCATGGGCCATGTGGGCGGTGGCCAGGCGCTCTTCAAGCAGCGCCAGTTCGGTCTGCGCGGCACTTGCCTGGCGTTGCAGGTGCCAGGCCAGCGCCAACAACGGCACCGCAGCGGCCGCCAGGCCAAGCAACAGGCTGGTCAAATCCATCGCCATGACGATTCCCACGCAAGAGATAAAGCCCGAAGGTTAACCAAGCAACCCGGCGATGCCCAGCTCAGTCTTCGATTTCGCCCAATGCCTGGCGGGCACGGTGATCACCAGCGCGCGCGGCCTGGCGCAGCAAGTCCTGGCCGATACGGCGGTCTCGTGCATTGCCGCATTCGCGGCACATCAATTGGCCGAGGCGACTTTGCGCAGCCACCACGCCTTCACGGGCCGGTTGCTTGAGCAAGCGGCCGGCCAGGTGCTTGACGCTCGGACGTTCTCCCAGGCTCGGGCTATCCAGCAGCCACTCGGCTACACGCATTGAAATGCGCTTGGGCGGGGTAACACCGGAGGGTACGGAGGTAACAGGATTTGATACTGAGCGAAACTTCATAGCGCACTACGGGACAGATCGGAAGGCGCGCCACTCTACTCCTTTTTTCGTACGGGTAAAGTCGAAAAAAACCGGCACGCCCGTCCTAGAGCAAGCGCTTGGGACAATCCACAGAAGCTGTGGATAACTCAGTGGACAACCTACCTTGAACCCGCCGCAAGCCCTATGGAACGGGGCCTGCGCTCAAACTGTCGATTTTTTCACCAGTAAAAAAAAGCGATGTTTTTCATTGACTTAAATTTTGGATACAGGCACCCACCCTCGATTGCCCCAACATGACAATACGGTGACAGCTGCCGCCAGGAGTGTGTACAAGTAACAGCTGAAGTGGTTATATCGCTGCGTTTTTTGATGCATCCGGCGCTCAGGACCTGTGGACAACCTTGGTAACGCAGCCATCCACACGGTGACCGCGTCGCGCCACAGCAGCGGGTCGGGTTCTTTCTGACCAATGGTCTTCCCTTTCCCGATCCAACCCGATAGTATCCGCGGCGTTAGTACCAAGCTGAAAGTCAATTCAGGGTCGGAAACATCTCTACGGTCAGCCATCCCCACGGGAAGCCTCACCGAAAAAAGAGACCGTCCCCCTCGATGGTTTCCAGGTAATCCTTACGCTGCGCACTTCGAACGAATCCGAAGCTGCGGCCAGGCTCATTACTCTGACCGAACCAACCTGCAAAATTGATCAGGATCTGCACCCCGGGCCCAGAACCTTTGCCCTCGATGTGTTGCCTGCCCTCCTAAGTACCTACCTGCCAGCCCAAGCGCGCACTTCATATAGCGCTCAAACTGGCTGCTTTGTTCCAGTCGGGTTCTTCGTTCGACCAATGGTGGTCGACGTTACTGGAACGTTTTAACGTTGCACGGTTCTTAACCGTGTCATTTGTAGGAACACCCATAACATGTCTAATCAAATCCAGACACAGGATGCCATCCGCACCCTAACCAACGCCTTTGCACCAATGAACTGCCTGATCATGGCCGCTCGCAAAGGCTGCTTCAGCTTCACACTGGTCAACGAACACGGCATCGCTCGTCACAGCGAACGCCTTTATCCCGACCAGTACTCCAGCGCAGAACCGCTGCAGGCCGTGATCGAGCGTACCCGTCAGGCACTGGTTGCCTGAGACGCCAAGACCGCTGAAGCTCCCAAGGCCCCGCCCAAAACGCGGGGCTTTTTATTGCCCCACGTTTCTCGATAAAGCGCAACGGCGTAAGCACGAACCGCTATAACGGTCATAACCGTTCGACGAACATGGTTTAAAAACAGGCCTTTACAGCGCAGATATGACACTACACTTCAACTCGAGCGGCATGATCCGCTTCGGCGAAGCCTGATCCGATTCATTGCTGCCAAGCCCACATCATCAGGCTTCGCCCACCACTCGTTTCGAGGGTTTTATGGGTATCGCTGCCAGCGAACTGTGTCGATATGTGATCCGCCCGACGCTCCTATACCTGGGGAGCCACAGCCCCACGGCGGAAGCGTTGTTACTCGGAATCGCCGCTAGCCAGTCAGGCCTGGGCGCCGCCTTGCATGATCGCCGCGGACACGGCTTGTACCGCATTACCGAACCTCGCCATCAAGCCCTTTGGGACAACTATTTGGCACTGGACCCGGAACGAGCCAGCCTGGTGCGCGGCCTGGCGAGCCAGCATGCTTTTTTAAGCGGCCCTCATTTGGAATTGACCGTCAACTTGCGCTACGCCACGGCCATCGCCTGGCTGATGGTAGAGGAACATGCCACTCCGCTTCCCGATGCGGACGATTTGCTAGGCATGGCCCGGGTCTGGCGCCAAGTCTTCCATCCCCCCGGCCGCCTGCGGGATTTCACCTACGCATGGCGAACCTGTGTTTCACCGTTGAATCAGGTCGCTTGCTGAGTGCAAAAAAAGAAACTTCCTACAAATGCTACGATTTTGGTCGGATTGTCCTACAAAACCCCTCTAAATCAAGCCATACAAGCTATAGCGCTTGGGCAAAAATGTTGGTAATTTTCGCGACGGTGATCACCTGGAGTTCTAACAATGAAAAAAATGATGCTCAAAACCACCCTTGGCCTTGCCGTGACCTTGGCATCCACACAGATTTTTGCCAGTGGTTTTGCCTTGAACGAACAAAGCATCAGTGGCATGGGTACTGGCTTCGCAGGTCGTTCTTCTTCTGCCGATGATGCAAGCACTGTGTTTGGCAACCCTGCCGGCATGTCGCGCCTCAAGCGCGAGCAAGTGACCGGTGGCTTCGCCGTCATCGACGCGTCCACCGATATCAACGATGCCAGCGGCACCCGCTCCGGCACCAACGATGGCGACATGGTCCCGTTCACCGGCGTTCCGATGGGCTACTACGTCAAGCCTATCGATGATCAATGGGCATTCGGCTTGGGCGTCTACGCCCCGTTTGGCCTGATCACCGACTACGAAAACAGCTTCCAGGGCCGCAACTTCGGTAGCAAGAGCGAAGTGAAGGTCGTGACCTTCCAGCCCACCATCAGCTATGCCTTCAACGACAAGGTGTCGATCGGCTTCGGTCCGACCATCAACCGGATTTCTGGTTCGCTGGAATCGGCGCTGACATTGCCCGCTCCATTGCCGGGCACTGACGGCAACGTGAAGATCAAGGGTGACGACATCGGCTATGGCTACAACATCGGCCTGCTGGTCCAGGCGACCGACACCACTCGCGTCGGCCTGACTTACCACTCCAAGGTGAAGTACAAGCTTGAAGGCCATACCGAGGTGACGCCGGGCGCGGGTGTTCCTGGCGCATTCCTGCGCGGCGCACGCTACGACGCTTCGCTGGATATCACCACGCCGGAATCCGTGGACTTCTCGGTCACCCAACAGATCAATGATGCCTGGACTGTCTATGCCGGCAGTACCTGGACGCGCTGGAGCCGCCTGAAAGATATCACCGTGGACAACGAGGGTGTCACACCCGCAAGCGATGGATTGTTGGCTCCAGGTGCATTCACCACCATCACCGAAGAGCAGAACTGGCACGACACCTGGGCATACGCCATCGGTACGTCCTACCAGTTGAACAAGCAGTGGGTATTGCGCACCGGCCTGACGTTCGACCAGTCGCCCGCCAACAACGCCGACCGTTCGCCACGCATTCCTACCGGCGACCGGACTATCTTCAGCCTGGGTGCCGGCTGGAGCCCAACCGACGACCTGACCATCGACGTGGCCTATTCCTACCTCAAGGAAGAAAAAGTCAACGTCAGTGGCAGCAACAACCTGGGCCAGGCCTACAACGCTGAATACGAAAACAGCGCCAACGGTTTTGGCGTCGGCGCAACCTACCGCTTCTGATGATGTAAGGCGAGGTTGGCTCTAACCAACACAGCTGCTCGCCACCTGAGGCGAAAAAAGCCCCGCTCTCTGCAAGGAGGCGGGGCTTTTTGATGGCTGATGATCAGGGTTTGGAAGCAATAGCCGTCTCGACGGCCTTGATGAAATCAGGATCGTCGGGCTTGATCCGACTGGAAAAACTGCCGACCACCTTGCCCTGGCGATCAACGACGTATTTGTAGAAATTCCACTTCGGTGCGCCAGACTGTTCGGCCAGATGCCTGAACAAGGGAATGGCGTCCGCACCCCGTACCGGCTGCGGCTCGGTCATGGTGAAGGTCACGCCATAATTGACGTAGCAGACCTTGGCCGTCTCCGCCCCGTCCTTCGATTCTTGCTTGAAATCATTGGACGGCACGCCCAGCACTTCCAGCCCTTCACCTTTGTAGCGCTGGTTAAGCGCCTCGAGCCCTTTGAACTGCGGAGCGAACCCACAAAAGCTGGCCGTGTTGACCACCACCAAAGGCTTGCCGGCGAAGCGCTGGCACAAGTCAACGGTTTCCTTGGCCCGCAACTTGGGCAGCGACCCCTCCAGTAGCGGCGGGCACCCGGCTGCCCATACGTGCCCGGTCACAGCCAGCAACAGGGTGGGAACAGCAAACCAACGCATCATGTCGGATTTTCCTTGTAGGCCTGTCAGACCACGACGTTACTCCGCGCGCCCGGTGCCGTCCACACGTCAACAATTGCCCATGCCCAGCTGCATCAAGGCCAACCCGCCCTGGTGCCAGCCCCACCAGGCAATTGCCAGCAGCGCCGCGGCGCCGAGTGCGATCAACCATGGGCCGACGCGGCTCATGCCGCACCAGCCTGGGCTTGCAGGCGCGCCACCGGACGCTCACGTACAGGCCAGTTCAATGCCGCAGCCAGCAGACTGAGCAGGATCGACACCTGCCAGATCAAGTCGTAGCTGCCGGTGCGGTCGTACACGACGCCGCCCAGCCAACCGCCGAGAAACGATCCCAACTGGTGAAACAGGAACACGATCCCACCCAGCATCGAGAGGTTTCGTACGCCGAACAACGTGGCGACCGTCCCGTTCGTCAGCGGCACCGTCGACAGCCAGAGGAAGCCCATCGCCATGCCGAACAGATATGCCGTGGTGGTTGTCACCGGCAACCACAGGAACAGCCCGATGACCACCGCCCGCGCCAGGTAAAGCCCGGTCAACAGGCGCGGCTTGGACATTCGCCCGCCCAGCCAACCCGCGGTGTAGGTGCCGAAGATATTGAACAGCCCGACCAGGGCCAGCACGGTGGTGCCGACACTGGCCGGCAGGTGCTGGTCCACCAGGTAGGCCGGCAGATGTACGCCGATGAATACCACTTGGAAACCACACACAAAAAAGCCAACGGCCAGCAGCCAGAACCCTGAATGACTGCACGCTTCGCGCAACGCTTCGGAGAGGGTTTGCTCATGCCCGGCCAGCGGCGCCGGCGCGTCCTTGAGCATGCTCACCAGCGGCACGATCAACGCCACCAACAGGCCCAGCGCCAACAGCGCCGCGGACCAGCCCAGCCAACCGATCAAGCCCAACGTGCCCGGCAGCATGGCAAACTGGCCGAAGGAGCCGGCCGCACTGGCGATGCCCATGCCCATGCTGCGTTTCTCTGGCGGCACGGCCCGTCCAACCACGCCAAGGATCACTGAGAACGAAGTACCGGACAGGCCGATACCGATCAACAGGCCGGCACTCAACGACAGCGACCAGGGCGAGTCGGCCATGCCCATGAACACCAGGCCGAGCGCATACAGAACGCCACCGATCAGTACTACTTTTGCCGCGCCGAAGCGATCCGCCAGGGCACCGGTGAAAGGCTGCGCCAAGCCCCAGATCAAATTCTGCAAGGCAATGGCAAAGGCAAACACTTCGCGGCCCCAGCCAAATTCCGCGCTCATCGGCGCCAGGAACAGCCCGAAGCCATGCCGCACGCCCAATGACAACGCCAGGATCAGCGCACTGCCCACCAGGACCCAACCACAGGTACGCCACATCGATGTCATTCTTATTCTCCGGTCGCGGGTATATACCCACTTATCATCGGATTAACCGGCGTCACGCCAGTTCATCCAGCAAGGCCAGCAAGGTCGCGCGCTTTTCGGCACCGAGCTTATCGATCAATTTCTGTTGCGCCACCTCCCAGGCCGGCAACGCCGCCGCCAACCGGGCCTTCCCCGCGTCAGTGAGCACGACGATGCGGTTGCGCAAATCGTCGCCCTCAGCCAGCTTCACCAACCCCTCGCCTTCCAGCACCCGCAGGTTGCGCCCGAGGGTGCTGCGGTCCAGGCCCATGGCCTCGGCCAGGGAGGAAATGCTCGGCTGGTCCAGGCGCGCCAGGTTATTGAGCAAAGAATACTGGGCAACGTTGATCCCGAAGCCATCGAGAGCGCCGTCGTAATACCTGCTGACGCCACGCGCGGCGCGACGCAGGTTGATGCACAGACATTGGGAAGGAAGCATGATGCGTGTATATACCCGCGACTAGTTGAATGCAAATTTAAATCAGCGCTCGCCCGCTGGCAATGTGCAAGTTCAGCTTAAGACCAATGCCACCAGAACGGCCGCTTCCAGCAGCTCCAGCAAGGCACCCGCGGTGTCGCCGGTGAATCCCTGCAGCCTGCGCAACATTATCTGCCTCAAGCCGATGAATACGGCCGCGGCGACCACCAGCGTCCACAGCCCTGCCCAACCCATCACCAACACGCACCCCAGCGCGCTGGCCGACAGCACCTGCCAACCCGAGCGGCGCGGCAAGTGCTCAGCCAGCGCCTGGCCCAGCCCTCCGGCACGCACATACGGCGTGGTGAGGAACAAGCCCAGCAAAGCAGCACGCCCCAGCATTGGCACAATCAGTAACGCAAGCGCCTGCCTCTGCTCGATCAGCGCCACCAGCGCCGTCCATTTGAGCAGCAACACCAGGACCAACGTGACCACGGCGATCGGCCCGCTGCGCGGATCCTTCATGATCAGCAGCGTACGCTCGCGATCACCGAAACCGCCGAGCCAGGCATCGGCGCTGTCGGCCAGGCCATCCAGGTGCAAGCCGCCGCTGAGCAGCACCCACGCCGTCAGCAGCAGCGCGGCATGGAGCATTGCCGGTGCGCCGATCAACACCGCATCGAGCAGCCACAGCAGACCACCGAACAACAGCCCCACCATGGGATAGAACAACAGCGAACGCCCGAGCTGTCCGGGCTCTGGCATGCCTGGCAAGCGAACCGGCAAGCTGCTGAGGAATTGCAGGGCGATCCAGAAGGGCAACATGCTCAGCCCGCCTCTTCAAGCACTGGACCGGAGGACACCGCCAGGGAAAACAGCGCACCATGGCCGACTTCGACGTTCAACAATTGCTCGCGCGGCATTCCGCGGGCCTGGGCCAGCAGCAATCGCATCACGCCGCCATGACTGACCAGCAAGACGCGCTGTCCGGCATACGCCAGGTGTAAGCGCTCGACTGCCGCCAGGACCCGCGCCGAAAACGCCAGCACCGGCTCGCCGTCGGGAGGCGTAAAAGCATAGGGATCGGCCCAGAAGCGACCGAGGGCGTCGGCGTCGGTTTCCATCAGCGCTGCTGCGCTGCGGCCTTCCCACGCGCCGAAATGCAACTCTTGCAGGTCTTTGTCCACATGCACCGGCAGCTCCAGCCGGGCGCCGAGTTGTTCGGCGAAACGGGCGCATCGCTGCAATGGCGAGCACACCAGGCGATCCCAGGGCCCGCCTTGCGCCACCGCTGCATGCATTTGCTCCCACCCTTTGGCCGTCAAGGCGTCGTCGAGACTGCCGCGCAATCCACCGCCCAGTTCGGTTTCACCGTGACGCAGCAGGTCCAGGCGCAAGGTCATGCCGGGCGATCCGCCACGGCCGCTTCGGCAAACGTCGCCATCTGCCCATGAAGGTCACAGGCCAGGCGCAACAGCGGCACCGCCAGCGCCGCGCCACTGCCCTCGCCCAGGCGCAAACCCAGATCCAGCAGCGGTTCGGCACCGAGGGTTTCCAAGACGTGCTTGTGCCCCGGCTCGGCGCCGCGATGACCGAACAGCAACCATGCCCGGCATCCAGGATTGAGCCGCACCGCCACCAACGCCGCAACGCTGCAGATGAACCCATCCACCAGCACGGCGATGCCTTGCTGGGCACAGGCCAGATAGGCGCCGGCCAATGCCGCGATTTCAAAGCCACCGAGATTGAACAAAACCTGCAACGGATCGCCATTCGCGCCGCCATGCAGCGCCAGGGCACGCTCGATCACCTGCCCCTTGCGGTTGACACCCGCCGCATCCAACCCTGTGCCCGGCCCAACCAGGTGCGCCACTGGGCAATCGAGCAATGCACAAGCCAGGGCGCTGGCCGCAGTGGTGTTGCCAATGCCCATCTCGCCGCCAATGAACAACTGCGTCCCGCCGGCGACGGCACGCATTACGCTGTCGCGCCCGGCTTGCAAGGCCTGCTCGCCCTGGGACTGGGTCATCGCCGGCCCCTGGACGAAATTCGCGGTGCCAGGGCCAAGGTTCAAATGACGCACGCCGGGCAAGTCCAGCGAAGGCGTCACGGTGCCCAGGTCCACCACTTCCAGCGAAGCGCCCAGTTGCCGGGCGAGCACGCTGATGGCGGCGCCACCGTTGACGAAGTTGTGCAGCATCTGCCCGGTGACTTCCTGGGGATAAGCCGAGACACCTTCGGACACCACGCCGTGGTCGCCGGCGAAAATCGTGATCCAGAGCCGGTCCAGGCTCGGCTTGAGCTGCCCTTGCAGGCCCGCCAGTTGCACCGCCACCGATTCCAGGCGCCCGAGGGAGCCGGCCGGTTTGGTCAGCTGTTGCTGACGGGCCGTGGCCTGCTCCAGCGCTTGGGTATCAACGGGCTTGCACGGTTCCAGCCACCAGCGGTGATTCATAACGCAGTTCCTTTAAGAGTCAGGGGCAAGCCGGCGACGGTCAACACGACACGTTGGCAGCGTTCGGCCAGGGCTTGATGCAGCCAACCGGCTTCATCGACATAACGGCGCGTCAACTCGCCCAGCGGCACGACGCCCATGCCGGTCTCGTTGCTGACGAATATGACCTCACCGGGGAGCGCGCTGATGCAGTCCAACAGCGCTTCACGCTCGGCGATCAACCGCTCGGGATCGTCGAGCATCAGCAGGTTGGTAAGCCAGAGGGTCAGGCAATCCACCAGCAGGCACCGATCGCTTGCGGCGTTTTCCCGCAGCACCCACGCCAGCGCCAAGGGTTCCTCCACCAGCGCCCATTCGGCCGGACGCCGGGCGCGATGCTGGGCGACACGCTGGTTCATCTCGCCGTCGAGGGGTTGGCTGGTGGCGATGTAGGTCACCGGCAAACGAGTGTCTGCCGCGAGTTTTTCGGCCAGGCGACTCTTGCCGGAGCGGGCGCCGCCGAGGATCAGTTGCAGCATGAGGCATTACCTTTCATTTGGCGCAGGGCGACTGTCGTCATCGCGAGCAAGCTCGCACAGTTTGAAATGCATTCCCTTGTGGGAGCGAGCTTGCTCACGATGAGGCCAGCCTGGCGACCCTAGATCCCACAGAGTTCACGCAACAATCCAGTGTCCAGATGCCGCTCCACCAGGTCCGCCAACCGCTCGATATCGCGCTCACGCAAGCCGTGGTAATCCACCGCCTGCACGTCCTCCAGACCGGCCCAGCGCAGCAAGGCACTGCTGGCCGCGGGCGATTCGAACAACCCATGCAGATAAGTGCCGAAAATCTGCCCATCGAGGCTCTGGGCGCCATCGCAACGGCCATCGTCCAGGTGCGCCGCAGCGTTTTCCAGGGCAGGACCGACAGTCACGCCCGCGTGGATCTCGTAGCCGCTGACGTCAGCATTTTCCAAGGCCAGTCGTCCACGCACATTGCGCAGTTGCTTCTCGCGCTCCAGGGTCGTTTCGAAATCCAACAGGGCCAAACCGGCGCTGGAGCCCGCCGCGCCTTCCAGCCCCAGCGGATCGTGGACCCGCTGGCCGAGCATCTGCAAACCGCCACAGATGCCCAACAACTTGCCGCCGTAGCGCAGGTGTCGGTGGATCGCCGTTTCCCAGCCATTGGCTCGTAGAAACGCCAAGTCGCTACGCACACTTTTGGAACCGGGCAGGATGATCAGGTCGGCTGGCGGGATGAGCTGGCCAGGGCCGATGAATTGCAGATCGACCTGCGGATGCAGGCGCAGCGGGTCGAAATCGGTGTGGTTGCTGATGCGTGGCAACACGGGTACCACCACCTTGAGCACCTGTTCGGCCTTGTCGGCCTGGCGCCGGTCGAGGCCATCCTCGGCCTCCAGGTGCAGGTCCATCACGTAGGGCAACACGCCAACCACCGGCTTGCCGGTTCGCGCTTCCAACCAATCCAACCCCGGTTGCAGCAAGGCGATATCGCCGCGAAAACGGTTGATGATGAAACCCTTGACCCGTGCCTGTTCACTGGGCGAAAGCAACTCCAGGGTGCCGACCAGATGGGCGAATACACCGCCTCGATTGATGTCGGCGATCAACAGCACCGGGCAGTCCACCGCCTCGGCGAAACCCATGTTGGCGATGTCGCCGGCCCGCAGGTTGATCTCCGCCGGCGACCCCGCCCCCTCGACCATGACGACCGGATACGTCGCGCTCAACCGTGCATGGGAGGCCAGCACCGCTTGCATCGCAATGGCTTTGTAATCGTGATAGGCGACGGCGTTCATGGTGGTGACGGCACGACCATGAATGATGACTTGCGCGCCCGTGTCGCTGTTGGGCTTGAGCAGGACCGGGTTCATGTCGGTGTGCGGTTCGAGGCCGCAGGCCTGGGCCTGGACCGCCTGGGCCCGGCCGATCTCGCCACCGTCGGCAGTCACCGCGCTGTTGAGCGCCATGTTTTGCGGCTTGAACGGTACCACGCTCACGCCCTGGCGCGTGACCCAACGGCACAATGCGGTAACCAGGGTACTTTTGCCGGCATCGGAGGTGGTGCCCTGCACCATCAACGTCTTCATCGGATGTCCTTGGTGTAGGCCTCGAAAGCCTGTTCGAGGCGCAGGAAACCGGCGTCATCGGCCGGCAACCCGAAACGCAGGCTACTGTTGTGCGTGAACAAGCGCAGCAGAATGCCGCGATGGGCCATGAATTCGTACAGGGCCTGGGCGTGCTCGGTGACCAGCCACTGGAACAACGCACAACCGCCGTGGGGCTTGAAGCCGAAGCGCTCGAGCATCAGAGCCAAGCGTTCGCTGGTTGCTTCGCAGCGCTGTCGTTGGCGAACGTGGGCCTCGGTATCCAAGAGGCACGCCTCGCCCAGGACCCGTGTCGGCCCGCTCACGGCCCACGGCCCGACTTGCTCGGCAAGCAGCTTGAGCAGGCGCCGCTCGGCCAGGACAAATCCCAGGCGAACCCCGGCCAGGCCAAAGAACTTGCCAAACGATCGCAACACGATCAGCCCGACCTGATGGGCGTGGGCGCTGAGACTCAGGTGCGGCGTGATGTCCATGAACGCTTCGTCCACCACCAGCCAGCCACCGCGCTGGGCCAACCGCGCGTGCCAGTCCAGCAAGCGTTCGGGGCTCAGGCTCAGGCCCGTGGGATTGTTCGGATTGACCACCACCAGCACGTCGAGGCTGTCGAGGAAAAAATCCACTTCCGTCTCCAGCACTTCGCGCACGATGTAACCGCTGCGCCGCCAGGCTTCGGCGTGTTCGGCGTAACAAGGGGACAAGACACCGACCTTGCCGGCCCGGCGCAAGCGCGGCAAGAGCTGGATGGCCATCTGCGAACCGGCCACCGGCAACACGTGCGTCGCTTCGTAATAATCGCAAGCGGCCTGTTCCAACCCATCATCGGCCTCGGGCAGGCGCGCCCAGGCCCGCGGTGGAATTGGCGGAATATCGAACGGCCAGGGCGCCAGGCCGCTGGACAGGTCGAGCCAATCGGCCTCGGCAATGCCGTATTGCCGGGAAGCGTTGCGCAGTCGTCCACCATGCTCAAGCATAGAACTCGGCTCCGAGGCAGAGAATCAGCAGCCATAACCATACGCCGCGCTGCACCAATTGCCAGCCGCGATCAATCGAGTCGGCACTGGCCGGAACGCCTTCGCCCAAGGGCGGACGTTGATGCAGCTCGCCGTGATAGACCGCCGCGCCACCCAGTTCCACGCCCAGCGCCCCTGCGCCAGCGGCCATGACCGGCCCGGCATTGGGGCTGTCCCAGGTCGGCCCCTGGGTGCGCCAGCATTTGAGCGCCAGGCGGGTCTTGCCAAGCAGCGCGTAGGTCAACGCCACCAGCCGCGCCGGAATATAGTTGAGCAGGTCATCGATCTTCGCCGCCGCCCAGCCAAACCGTTCGAAGCGCTCGTTGCGATAACCCCACATCGCGTCGAGGGTATTGCTCAACCGATACAACACCACCCCAGGCGCGCCGGCCACCGCGAACCAGAACAGGGCGGCGAATACTGCGTCGCTGCCATTTTCCAGCACCGACTCGGTGGCGGCGCGGGCCACGGCGTTTTCATCCAGCTCGGTGGTTTCGCGGCTGACCAGATAGCTCACCCGTCGACGCGCCTCATCCAGGTCGCCACTGCGCAGCGCGCGTGCGACCGGTTCGACATGCTCGCCGAGGCTGCGCAAGCCGAGGGCGCAGTACAACGCGAGGATGTCCACCAGCCAGCCCACCCATGGCGCCCAGGACAAGGCCGTGGCCAGCAAGGTCAAGGGCAACACGGCGATGATCCACGCCGTGACACCGTGACTGCGCCAGCCCCGTCCACCGGAGTTGAAACGTTGTTCAAGACGATTGGCAAAACGACCGAACGCGACCAATGGATGCCCGCGCCGGGGCTCACCCAGCAGCGCATCCAGCGCCACCGCGGCGGCACTGAGCAACGCTACGCTCATGGGCGCACTCCCCAGCGATTTTCGTAGATCAGTTCGTTGAGCGGCCGCGGTTGCGCCCAGCCTTCCAGGGCGAGCATCGGCGCCGGATAAAAGCCCTCGACCGGCCCGAGGCACAAGATCGCCAGCGGTTTTGCCCCGGCGGGCAGGCCCAGCAGGTCAGCCAGGGCCTGGGGCTCGAACAATGACACCCAGCCCATCCCCAACCCTTCGACGCGGGCCGCCAGCCATAGATTCTGGATGGCGCAGGACAGCGAGGCCAAATCCATTTCCGGCAAGGTCCGGCGGCCAAAGATGTGCCGCTCGCGATCGTCCATCAGCGCTGCCACCAGCACCTCGGCGCAATCGTGGATGCCTTCGACCTTGAGCTTCATGAATTCATCGCTGCGCTCCCCCAGCGCTTCGGCAGTGCGGATACGCTCTTCTTCCACCAAATGCTGGATTTCGCCGCGCAAGACGCGATCACTGATGCGGATGAATCGCCACGGTTGCATCAGCCCGACACTGGGGGCCTGGTGCGCGGCTTCCAGCAAACGGCCCAGCATCTCCGGCTCAACGGTGCCGCCGCTGAAATGGCGCATGTCGCGGCGCTCGGCGATGGCGCGGTAGACGGCTTCGCGTTCGGCCGCAGAGAAGGCGTCAGTCATGGCTTGCTCGCAAAGACTGCAACAGGGTCCGGAGCAAACAGTGCGGCAACCGCCCTCGGATTGGACGGAAAATAAAAATGCACATAGGAAGCCGTCATCCGTCCCTGGCGAAAAACCGCCTCCGCCCCTCGCCCACCATTGGGGCTATGGCCTCGGGCAATCGGCTCAAGGGAGGTGCTGGTCAGGGAGTGATGGTAGGTATGCCCGCGCAGATTGCCTTCCGGCAAATCCACCGATTGCAATGCGAGCGCCGCCAGGCGTTTTTGCATTTGCGCATCACCGCTCAACAAACCGAGCAGTTCGGCGCGGGTGCCGTCGACGTCGGTCAGCGAATCAAGCAGGTAGAGCATGCCGCCGCATTCGGCGAGCAATGGTTTGCCGGCTGCATGGTGGGCACGGATCGCCGCCAGCATGGGCGCGTTCTGCGCGAGCGCGACATGGTGCAGTTCGGGATAACCGCCGGGAAGATAAAGGCTGTCCGCCTGGGGCAGCTCGCTGTCATGAATGGGCGAGAAAAAGCTCAACTGCGCACCCATGGCCCGAAGCAGATCGAGGCTCGCGCCGTAGGTGAAGGCGAACGCCTCATCACGGGCCACGGCGATGTGTACTCCGTCGAGCCACGGTTCAACGGCTGTCAATTGCGGAGCCGCGAATTCCACCGAAGGCGGCAAGGCCACTTCACAACTGCCCGCCAGGGCCTCGGCGGCGGCATCGAGGCGAGCGTCCAGGTCATTCAGTTCGCTGGCCTGCACCAGGCCCAGATGGCGGCTCGGCAGTTCGATACCGGTTTCCCGCGAGAGCGCGCCATACCAGCGCAAGCCCTCGGTCAGGCTGCCTTCGAGCAACTGCGCATGGCGCAAGGTGCCGACCCGGTTGGCCAAGACCCCGGCGAAGGGCAAGTCCGGTTGATACCGCGCCAAGCCCAGGGCCAGGGCGCCGAATGTCTGGGCCATGGCCGTGCCGTCGATGACCGCCAGCACCGGCACGCCGAAATGCCGGGCCAGGTCGGCGCTGGACGGCGTGCCGTCGAACAGGCCCATCACGCCTTCAATCAAAATCAGGTCTGCTTCCGCAGCGGCTTCCCACAACAGCCGACGACTTTCCTGTTCGCCGACCATCCACATGTCCAACTGATAGACCGGCGCGCCGCTGGCTCGCTCAAGGATCATCGGGTCGAGAAAATCGGGACCACACTTGAACACGCGCACCTTGCGTCCCTGGTTGCGGTGCAACCGTGCGAGGGCCGCGGTGACGGTGGTCTTACCCTGGCCCGAGGCCGGGGCGGCAATCAATACCGCCGGACAGTGGCGGCTGGCAGTCGACGCATGGCTCACAGTTCGACGCCTTTCTGCGCCTTGATACCGGCCTGGAACGCGTGCTTGATCATGCCCATTTCGGTCACGGTATCGGCCAGCTCGATCATCTCGGGCTTGGCGCCACGCCCGGTCACGACTACATGTTGCATGGGCGGACGGCCTTGCAGATCGCTCAAGACTTGATCGAGGTCGAGGTAGCCGTGCTTGAGGGCAATGTTCAGTTCGTCGAGCACCACCAGGCCGATCGACGGATCGCTGAGCAACTCGCGCGACACGGCCCACGCAGCTTCGGCGGCGGCGATGTCGCGCTGGCGGTCCTGGGTTTCCCAGGTAAAGCCTTCCCCCATGACGTGAAAGCGCACCTGTTCCGGGAAGCGGCGGAAAAACAGCTCTTCACCGGTGCTGTTGCGGCCCTTGATGAATTGCACCACGCCACATTGCATGCCATGGCCCATCGCCCGGGCCAACATGCCGAACGCCGAACTGCTCTTGCCCTTGCCATTGCCGGTCAGCACCAGCAGCAGGCCGCACTCGTTCGGTGAATTGGCGATACGCTCGTCAATCACGGCTTTCTTGCGCAGCATGCGCGCCAGGTGGCGTTCGTCGCGATCGGGCGTATCGGTCATGGGGAGCTCTCCGTTGGGACTGGATAACGGCGGGCGGGCAGAAAAAGGACGGCAAGGTGCCTGGCATCGCCCACCGTGATGCCGTTGGATGAATCAGGCCGGTCTCCGGGCTCATGAGCGGCGTGATGCCTGGCTGCGCGCCTTCCCATGTCATTCGACACAGTGGCGGGGGCCTGTGTGGCCACAAGCGCAGCGTTGACTCATTTACCGTTGCGGGGGCAGCGCCGGGTTTGCATGTACGCACCGGCTTCCCTGTTTCACCCTATCGGCCATTGCCATAGAGCACCTGAAACAAGCCGCGAAGGTTAGAGGGTTGGGGGTGGAGCGTCAATTAAAGCCGCGATGGGCACCACGAGGGATATTGGCCGGGATCAATAAACTGACGTCAATCTTGTGTGAAGCTGGCGCAAGTGATATCAAAGAGACATTACGACCCGATATCACAAGAACAAGAGGGCAAAACACATGCAAGGCATGATCATCAGCAATCCGAAGCTGGAATTCCTGCGCCCAGTGCTGGAACGCTGGTTTGATTGTATCGACCGATACAACGCCGTGCGCGGCGATAACGACACGCCCTATTGGCACAATGAAAAAGCCAATCTCGGATTGCTGGCGGCCGCCGCCTGGATGGCGGAGATGGTGACGCTCCAGGACGCAGCGACCCGCAAACAGAATGAAGAAGGCGAACGCAACGTCAGTGCCGACCTGTTGATCGCCAGCAGCGATGAGCGCGCCTTCATCCAGGCAACGCAACGCTGGCCGAAGGTCAACAACCTGAACCTGACCCAACCTTTGCTGGAAGCCACCAGCGACGCCAAGCGCATCAGCTACGCCAGCGACCTGAAATTGGGTTGCCTGTTCGTCGCCCCGCAAAAAGCCCAGCAAAGCGCCACGCCAGAAGAGTTGCAGGACATGATCGACGACCTGCAGAAGGAAAACACCTGCGCCGTGGCCTGGTATTTCCCTTATGCCTACCGCAAATTGCGCAACGAGGCCGGCCACTATCACCCTGGGATCGCGGTGCTGTTCAAGCAGGCTCACGGCTGATCAGCTGGACCTGGCGGCCAGACTTCGCTTGGCTTAGCCGCCTCCCACCGTTGAACCATCCCACGTCTACGCTTCTCTATGAGTAACCACATGCACTCATAGGGAAGCCCGCATGCTCAAACCAAACCACCTGTTGATCGCCGCCCTTGCCACAGGGCTTGTCGCTTGCGGCGAGTCGTCGACCTTGCAGGTTTCCGACGGCATCGGCCCGTCACCGAAACTGCCCGAGCCGAACAAGACCCTGATGCCTACGGTGAATATCGCCGAAGCCGTCGGCTGGCCGGATGGCGCCAAGCCAACACCGGCGCCAGGCCTGCAGGTGGTGGCCTTTGCCGAAGGCCTGGATCATCCACGCTGGCTCTACGTGCTCCCCAACGGCGATGTGCTGGTAGCCGAGACCAACGCTCCGCCCAAGCCCGACGATACCCAGGGCATCCGTGGCTGGGTGATGAAAAAAGTCATGGACCGTGCCGGCGCTGGCGTCCCCAGTCCGAATCGCATCACCCTGCTGCGCGACGCCAATCACGACGGCGTCGCCGAGACCCGGACGATTTTCCTGGAGAACCTCAATTCACCGTTCGGCATGACGCTGGTGGGCACTGACCTGTATGTGGCCGACACGGACCGGTTGATCCGTTTCCCTTACAAAGAGGGTGACACGCAGATCAAGGCACAACCCACCAAGGTCGTCGATTTACCCGGCGGCACGCTCAACCACCACTGGACCAAGAACGTGATCGCCAGCCGCGACGGCAGCAAGCTGTACGTCACCACCGGCTCGAACAGCAACGTCGCGGAGAATGGCATGGAAGCGGAAGAAGGTCGCGCGGCCATATGGGAGGTGGATCGGGCTACCGGCAGTCACCGCATCTTCGCCTCAGGCCTGCGCAACCCCAACGGCCTGGCATGGGAGCCTCGCAGCGGTGCATTGTGGACGGCGGTCAACGAACGGGACGAGATTGGCAGCGACCTGGTGCCGGACTACATCACCTCGGTGAAGGACGGCGGCTTTTATGGCTGGCCCTACAGCTATTACGGGCAGAACGTCGACGTCCGGGTCGAGCCACAGAATCCCGAGCTGGTGGCCAAGGCCATCGCCCCCGACTATGCCGTCGGCCCTCACACTGCATCCCTGGGACTGACTTTCGCCGAAGGCAGCACATTGCCCGCGCCGTTCGCGGAGGGCGCCTTCGTCGGACAACACGGCTCGTGGAACCGCAAGCCCCACAGCGGCTACAAAGTGATCTTCGTCCCGTTCAAGGCGGGCAAGCCCGAGGGGCAGCCAGTGGATGTGCTGACGGGTTTTCTCGACGCAGACGAAAAGGCCCAGGGCCGGCCGGTGGGCGTGGTGATCGATAAACAGGGTGGATTGCTCGTGGCCGATGATGTAGGGAACAAGATCTGGCGGGTGTCGGGCAAATAAGGCAAACGTGCCCTGTGGCGAGGGGATTGATCCTATCGCCACAGAGGTGAGCTGATCAGAAGTGCACCTCAGGGATTGCGCGCCAGATGCTCCGGCTGCAATACACGCTTGGCCCCCAAGTACGCTTTCTGCCAATAGGCCTTGGACAGACTGTCGAGCTTGACCGTCCCGCCCGTGGCAGGCGCATGGACGAAACGTCCCTCGCCCACGTAGATTCCGGCATGGCTGACCTGGGAACCGCCATTGGTGGCGAAGAACACCAGGTCGCCCGTCTGCAACGCGTCTTTGCCGACCTGCGGCGCGCGCATGCTGATCATCTCGCGAGTGGAACGTGGCAAGGAGATACCGGCGGCGTCGCGGTACACATAACCGATCAAGCCACTGCAATCGAAGCCTGAATCCGGCGTGTTGCCGCCCCAACGATAGGGCGTCCCCACCAGGCCCAGCGCGCGGAAAAGCACGTCTTCGGCAGCGGGGGAAAAAGTCTGGGAGGGTGCGAATACCACCGGAGCGCGCACTGGCGCGGGCGGTGGAGTGCGACTGGCACAGGCGCTGAGCAGCGCGGCAAGAACAATCAGAGCGAGGCGGGCCGACGTCGACATATGCAGAACAATCCTGATCTGGATGCGGCTTTTCTGCCGTGGAGATGGAAACAGATCCGCCCGCGTAGTACGCAGGCGGATTGCCATCAATCAATGATCAAGGATTCTAGCGGCTATGGGGCAAACTTCAAGTAAGACTTTAAGTTTGCCTTACAAGTTGTGTGCTTACTTGCGAGCCGTGACCACGGTCGGGGCCATGGCGAGGGCGCGCTTGGCTTCGATGAAGGTCTTACTCCAGTAGCTGTCGCCCAGGCTGTCGATCCGTACGCCACCGCTGCGGCGGCTGCTGGAATGGATGAACTGGTTATCGCCCAGGTAGATACCGGCGTGGCTGACTCGACCGCGACGACCATTGGTGCTGAAGAACAACAGGTCACCGGGTTCGAGCTGGTTGCGAGCGACCAGCGGAGCCTTCACGTTGATCATTTCGCGAGTGGAACGTGGCAGGTTCATACCCGCCTCTTCGCGAAACAGGTAGCCGATGAACCCGCTGCAATCGAAGCCGGCTTCAGAGGTACCGCCAAAACGATAACGAGTGCCGATCAAGGACATGCCGCGTTCCAGGATGCTGTCTGCCAGCACCGGAAGCTGATAAGGCTTGCTGCCGGCGAAGTCTGCCAGCTCTTTATCGGAGGCCACTTCTTCCTGGAACGCTACGGAGGAAGACTGGGCGGTTACGGTGTTCTTGACCTGTGGTTGTTGTGCTTGCTGGGACACTGGGGAGTGGGCAGCGCAACCGAACAACAGGGTAACGAGTGCGAGAGGCACGAGGGGTGCGAAGCGATTTAGCATGGGCACGACCGTGGCTGAAGTAGTAAAGATGGCGAGACTATGCCTTCTATCAACCTCATTTGCAAATTCAATCGATGCAAATGTGACTTCTCGGTTTTACGTTTACATCTAAGCGCTTAAGCCTATTTTGAACGTCACGTGGCCTGCCGCCCAGCAGGACCGCGGGTTTCGCCGCGCCCAGAGGAGGCTATCAGCCACTACGGGTAATGGTTCTACCAGCCCAGGGTTTCTTTCAAGAAAGGAATAGTCAGCTTGCGCTGGGCCTGCAGCGAGGCCTGGTCGAGGCGCTCCAGCAGTTCGAACAATGCGCTCATGCTGCGAGTGCCACGGGTGAGGATGAAATGCCCGACCTCATCGGTCAGGTGCAGGCCACGGCGGGAAGCGCGCAACTGCAAGGCACGGAGCTTGTCTTCGTCGGAAAGCGGGCGCATCTGGAAAATCAGCGCCAGGGTGAGACGGGACTTGAGGTCCGCCAGCTTCACCGGCAGCTCCCGTGGTGACGTCGACGCGGCGATCAGCAAGCGTCGGCCACTGTCGCGCAGTCGGTTGAACAAATGAAACAGCGCCTCTTCCCAGTCGGCCTTGCCGGCCACAGCCTGGAGATCGTCCAGGCAGACCAGTTCGTACTGCTCCAGGTTGTCGAGAATTTCAACGCCGCGATCCAACAGCTCCGCCAGCGGCAGGTACACCGCAGGTTCGCCCAATTGTTCGAACCGCAGGCACGCGGCCTGCAAAAGGTGCGTACGCCCTACTCCGTCCTTGCCCCACAGATAGATCAGGCTTTCGGTCCAGCCGGCGTCGGCTTCGCAAAGCCGCTCGACATAGCCGAGTGCAGCGGCATTGGCGCCTGGGTAGTAATTGATAAAGGTGGCGTCATCACGCAGACGCACACCAAGGGGCAGCTGAATCGGTTTCATGCTGACTGAACGGTTCCAAAGGAACCATTAGTGGCCTCTGTGTAAAGTTCGCAAAGTTTATACCCGTGACGCGGACCGCACAATGCGCCGGACCACGAGCAAAATCAAAGGTTTGCAGCGGCAAGGGCGCGGAGCGCCAGTTTCCCTGACACCCCGTCCGCCCTACACACTACAGGTCGGGGTCTTCGATGCCGCTGTAGATGTCCGAATCCTTGTACAAATCGTGCATATGCCGCACCAGCACCATGATGACTGCCGCTACCGGCAACGCCAGCAGTATCCCGGTGAAGCCGAACAACTCTCCGCCCGCCAGGATCGCAAAGATCACCGCCACCGGATGAAGGCCAATGCGGTCGCCCACCAGCAGCGGCGTCAGCACCATCCCCTCCAGGGCCTGCCCGACCATAAACACTGCCACGATGCCGATCATCGGGTAGAGGTCGCCGCCGAACTGGAACAACCCGGCGACCAATGCCGCGCCAATACCAATCACAAACCCCATGTACGGGACGATCGCCGCAAGGCCGGCGATCAGGCCGATCAACAGCCCCAGCTCCAGCCCCACCAGCATCAGCCCCGCCGCATAGATAAAGCCCAGCGCGACCATGACCAGCAACTGCCCACGCACGAACGCCCCCAGCACTTCATGGCATTCACCGGTCAGGGTCATGATGCGTTCTTCGCGATGTCGGGGCAGCAGGCTGCGGATCTTGGCCATCATCAGGTCCCAATCACGCAGCAGGTAGAAAGCCACCACCGGAATCAGCACCAGGTTCGCCAGCCAGCCCATCAACGCCAGGCTCGAAGCCGTGGCCTGGCTCAGCACCACTCCGACGATGTCGGTGGTCTGGCCCATATGCTCGCTGATGGCCGCCTTGACCTTGTCGAACTTCCAGAAGCCATCCGCCAACCCCAGTTTCGATTGCACCCACGGCACCGCGCTGTGTTGCAGCCAATCGAGCATCTGCGGCGCCAATTCGTACAGGCGCAACAGTTGCTTGGCGAGCATGGGGATCAGTACCAGCAACAGGGCGCAGACGATCAAGGTAAACAGCGCGAACACCGCCACCACGCCCCACGTCCTGGACAAGCCGAGTTTTTCCAGGCGATCCACCACCGGATCGAACAGATAGGCCAACAGCAGCGCAACCAGGAACGGTGTGAGGATCGGGTGCAGCAAATAGATAAACGCAACCAGCAGGGCGACCCCACCCAACCAGAACCAACGCCGCGTATCGCCCATGAACCACTCCTGACTCTATAAAGGAAGAAATCCTACCAGCGAAACCGCAGGTTCGGCGCTGGCGCGGGCGCTGGTTGCGGCGAAATTGCCCCATCGGCCGCTGGCTGGGCCACGGGTGGTGGCGCGACAACCTCACCGGCGGGCATTTCCTGCAACTTGGCCAGGGCCAATTGCGCCTTCAACTGTTCGGCGCTGCCATTGACCTTGTAGACGATCACGTCGCCTTCGACCCGTTGCAACTGCCCCCCAAACGGTTCAAGCAAGCGCCCCAGCGCCGCATAACGCTCTAGATTCATGCCCTGCACCTCAAGCAACTGTTCGGTCGCCACGCCCGGCTTGGCGACGAAGCGCGGCGCCAGGCGCTGGCTCACCGCCAACATCACGGCATCGGCCAGTGCCGCAGGGTCGCCGCCCTGGGCACTGCCCTGCTCGCGCTGGTCACCCAGCCACAGGCGCCAGGTCGCTTGCCACTGGCCGCCCTCTTCCTTGGCGTGGACCGCCAACAACGCGTCGGACCCATAACGCTCCGACACCTCGCGCAACGGCGCCGGATCATTGCCTTCCAGGTTCGGCGCGGTGGCAACAATCTGCTCGCTCAAGTCCGCCAGCGGCAGGTGCAGCGGCAAGCCCCGGTGCTGGGCGGCGCGACGCAGCGGCGTGGCGCTGGCCTGGCCATCCCCCACCAGGCTGGACCCTTCCGCCGAGTCGTTCAGCCACCACCCCAGGATCGAGGGGCGATTGGCACCCCACAGCGACAACCCAGCCGAACGCAACGCGCGGTCGGTGCTGGCGGGATCGAAATCCACCTGCAGGCTTTCCGGCGGGCCGGCGTCGTAGCCATATTGAAGAATGATTTGTTGCGGATCCTTACGGATCGCCGCCAGGCCGGGGTTCTGTGCGGCCTTGGCGTCGCCGGTCAGGCGCAGCACCAGGGTATCCAGCGCTCGCAACGTTGCCTGGTTACGCTCATCCGGCGCCTGGCTGCTGACCGGTTCACGCACCTGATAAAGGTTGTTGAGGTTTTCGGCATGGCTCGCCAGGCTGATCAGCGACAGGCAGCCAACAGACAAGAGTTTGAACAGACGCATGGAAAATTCCCGGACATAACGGCTGGCACCGGCCGTGTGGAGAAGACTGAGCATGGCTGTGACACGACGCCTGGCAAAACATTCAGCCGCCCGATGCATCTTTCGACGCTGCCACAACCATAGTCGCTTACCGCTACACCTTATACAGACGCGCCACGCAGTACCAACAGAAGAAATATCGGTTTTTTCCAAGGATATGTCCCTGCCCGTCGGCACGAGGATGGCCGCTGCCCCTCAAGCCTGATAAAATCGCGCGCCTTCGCAGACCGGCAATGGCTGGGCATCCGGAATAATTCGTACAACGGTTATTCAAGGGCCCCGGCGATCGGTCGTTACCCAGAATTCCCCCCTTTAAAGGCCTGGATCATGAGCAAGCAACCCTCCCTGAGCTACAAGGACGCCGGTGTGGACATCGACGCCGGTGAAGCATTGGTCGAACGCATCAAGAGCGTCGCCAAGCGCACTGCGCGCCCGGAAGTCATGGGCGGCCTGGGCGGTTTCGGCGCCCTCTGCGAGATCCCGGCGGGCTACAAGCAACCGGTCCTGGTCTCGGGCACCGACGGCGTCGGCACCAAGCTGCGCCTGGCTTTGAACCTGAACAAGCACGACAGCATCGGCATCGACCTGGTGGCCATGTGCGTGAACGACCTGGTGGTGTGCGGCGCCGAACCGCTGTTCTTCCTCGATTACTACGCCACCGGCAAGCTGAACGTCGACACCGCTGCCCAGGTCGTGACCGGCATCGGCGCCGGCTGCGAGCTGTCCGGTTGCTCCCTGGTGGGCGGCGAAACCGCTGAAATGCCTGGCATGTACGAAGGCGAAGACTACGACCTGGCCGGTTTCTGCGTCGGCGTCGTGGAGAAAGCCGAGATCATCGACGGCTCGAAAGTGGCCGCCGGCGACGCGCTGCTCGCCCTGCCGTCCTCCGGCCCGCACTCCAACGGCTACTCGCTGATCCGCAAGATCATCGAAGTATCGGGCGCCGACATCGAGAACACCCAGCTCGACGGCAAGCCGCTGGCCGACCTGCTGATGGCCCCGACCCGCATCTACGTCAAGCCACTGCTCAAGCTGATCAAGGACACCGGCGCCGTCAAGGCCATGGCCCACATCACCGGTGGCGGCTTGCTGGACAACATCCCGCGCGTACTGCCAAAAGGCGCCCAGGCCGTGGTCGACGTGGCGAGCTGGACGCGCCCTGCCGTGTTCGACTGGCTGCAAGAGAAAGGCAACGTCGATGAAACCGAAATGCACCGCGTGCTGAACTGCGGCGTGGGCATGGTCATCTGCGTGGCCCAGGAGCACGTCGAGACCGCCCTGAACGTATTGCGTGAAGCCGGTGAGCAACCTTGGGTCATCGGCCAGATCGCCACTGCGGCCGAAGGCGCCGCACAGGTCGAGCTGAAAAATCTTAGGGCACATTGATGCACGAGCAGATGCCTGCAACCTGTAACGTCGTGGTGCTGCTGTCCGGCACCGGCAGTAACCTGCAGGCCCTGATCGACAGCACACGGACCGGCGACAGCCCGGTCCGGATCCGCGCGGTGATTTCCAACCGCGCCGATGCCTACGGCCTGCAGCGTGCCAAGGACGCAGGTATCGACACCCGCGTCCTGGATCACAAGGCGTTCGAGGGCCGCGAAGCCTTCGACGCCGCGCTGATCGAACAGATCGACGCGTTCGATCCGCAACTGGTGGTGCTCGCCGGCTTCATGCGCATCCTCAGCCCCGGCTTCGTGCGTCACTACCAGGGACGCCTGTTCAATATCCATCCCTCGCTGTTGCCCAAATACAAAGGGTTACACACTCACCAGCGCGCGCTGGAGGCCGGAGACACGGAGCATGGCTGCTCGGTGCACTTCGTCACCGAGGAACTCGATGGCGGACCACTGGTCGTACAGGCAGTAATACCGGTAGAGTTGCACGACACGCCGCAAAGCCTGGCGCAAAGGGTTCATGCCCGCGAGCACCAGATCTACCCGATGGCCGTGCGTTGGTTTGCCGAAGGCCGGCTGACCCTCGATGATCGGGGAGCCTCACTGGACGGCCAGTTGCTCGCCGCCAGCGGCCATTTGATTCGATACTAGGAGATTTTATGCGTCGCGCCCTGCTCTTCGCTTGCGCTCTGCTTGCCTTGCCCCTGGCACAGGCCGCAGACCTTCAACCGTTCTCCGCCAGCTACACCGCCGACTGGAAGCAGTTGCCCATGAGCGGTACCGCCGAGCGCAGCCTGACCAAGGAAGCCAACGGCACCTGGAAGCTGAGCTTCAAGGCTTCGATGATGATCGCCAGCCTGACCGAAGAAAGCACCCTGACCCTGGACAAGGACACCCTCCTGCCGCAGTCCTATCACTTCGAGCGCGGCGGCCTGGGCAAGGCGAAAAAGGCTGACCTGGATTTCGACTGGAACACCAAGATGGTTACCGGCACTGATCGCGGTGACGCGGTCAAGATTCCGCTGAACCGGGGCATGGTCGACAAATCCACCTATCAGCTGGCGCTTCAGCACGATGTGGCGGCCGGCAAGAAAAGCATGAGTTATCAGGTCGTCGATGATGGCGAAATCGATACCTATGATTTCCGCGTGCTGGGCTCGGAGAAAGTCGACACCAAGGCCGGCCAGATCGACGCGATCAAGGTAGAGCGCGTGCGCGACCCGACACAGAGCAAGCGCATCACCGTGCTCTGGTTCGCCAAGGACTGGGATTACCTGCTGGTGCGCCTGCAACAGGTCGAGACTGACGGCAAGGAGTACAACATCATGCTCCAGGACGGTACGGTCAATGGCAAGGCTGTGAAAGGCAGCTGATCCACGCTGACAACACGAAGCCCCGCAAATGCGGGGCTTTTTGTTGGCTGGAATTCCACGCGCACCATCACTCTTGACAACATGAAACCTTCTTCATGAACGCCACCTGCGACCGAATGCCGCGCCCTGCCTGGCCTACAGGATTGTTGCGCTTTTCATGAAAACTTCTTAACGGACCGAGGGATTTACTTAGCACGCTACCAAAATCTATAACAAAACCCTGCACACGCCTTGCTGCAGATAACAGAGATTGGAGCTTGCAAGATGACTGTGAAAGTAACTGAACGCGACGACGCTCACATGTCCCACGAAGGCATTGCCGCCGGCATCCGGATCTGGGACGTGCATCAACAGGATTTGCTGGTGGGAATGTTCCACTCCGAAACGGATGCTCACAGCTACAAGGCTGAGCTGGAGCGGGAGGAAAGGCAGCGCTTGCGTGAGACCGCGCAATCCTGAACCACACAAAACACCTGTGGGAGCGAGCTTGCTCGCGATAGCGGGGCATCAGCCAACATCTCTGTCACTGATAGACCGCCATCGCGAGCAAGCTCGCTCCCACGGGGTTTGTGTTCAACTCAATAGCATTGTCCCGCTTACCACATCAAATCATCAGGAATCTGATAAGCCGCGTACGGATCATCGGCATCCACTTCTTCGGTCTGGGTGTTGAGCTGGACGATGCGCTTGGGGTCGCGCTCCTGAATCTTCAGCGCAGCCTCGCGCGGGATCACTTCATAGCCGCCGGCATGGTGGACGATCGCCAGGGAACCACTGCTCAGCTTGTTGCGCATCAGGGCATTGACCGAGATACGCTTGACCTTCTTGTCGTCGACAAAATTGTAGTAGTCGTCAGTGGTCAGCTTCGGGAGGCGCGAGACTTCGATCAGTTGCTTGATCTGCGCGGCACGGGCCTTCTGCTCGGCCTTCTCCTGCTGTTGACGGTTGAGTTCCTGGTCGCGCTTGACCTTCTCGGCCATGGCTTCCTGCGCCGCCCGCTGCTGGGAATCATCCAGTTCGATCTGGCCTTTGTGGGCCAGGCGCTGCTGTTTCTGTTTCTCTTTGCCGACCTGCTTGGCCTGCTTTTGGTTGACCAGCCCTGCTTTGAGCAACTGGTCGCGAAGGGAAAGGCTCATGGTGCTTACTCACTTAGGCAACGGCCTCAGCCACAGCTGGGCAAATTCTTTTCCTGACGTTTGGCTTCGCCCCACAAGGCGTCCAACTCTTCGAGGGTGCAATCTTCCATGGGACGACGGGTGTCGCGCAATGCCTGTTCGATAAATCGGAACCGCCGCTCGAATTTCCCGTTGGCGTCGCGCAGCGCGGTTTCCGGGTCAACCTTGAGGTGGCGAGCCAGGTTCACCACGCTGAACAGCAGGTCGCCGACCTCATCGCTGATGGCCACCGGATCGTCGTCCGCCATGGCTTCGAGCACTTCATCCAGTTCCTCGCGGACTTTGTCGAGCACCGGCAAGGGACCCGGCCAGTCGAAACCCACCTGGCCCGCACGCTTTTGCAGTTTTGCCGAACGGGACAAGGCCGGCAGCGCCGCCGGCACATCGTCGAGCAGCGACAACTGCTCGGGCGCCGACGCCTTCTCGGCCCGTTCCTCAGCCTTGATTTCTTCCCAGCGCTGCTTGACCTGTTCTTCGCTCAGACGCGGGATATCGACAGGCGCATACAGCTCACCGGTGGGAAACACGTGGGGATGGCGGCGAATCAGCTTACGCGTGATGCTGTCGACCACGCCGGCGAATTCGAAGCGGTTCTCTTCCCGGGCCAACTGGCTGTAATACACCACCTGAAACAGCAAGTCGCCCAACTCACCTTGCAAATGATCGAAATCGCCGCGCTCGATCGCATCGGCCACTTCGTAGGCTTCTTCCAGGGTATGAGGGACGATGGTGGCGTAAGTTTGCTTGATGTCCCAGGGGCAACCGTATTGCGGATCTCGCAAGCGGCTCATCAAGTGGAGCAGGTCTTCGAGGCTGTACATCAATCCATCCCGTCACAAAAGAACCCTGTGGGAGCGAGCAAGCTCGCTCCCACATGAACCAAGACAACCAGCGCTTAACCCGGTGTCCGGTTACGCCGGGTCTCGATGATGTTCGGCAACTGGGAAATCCGCCCCAGCAACCGCCCCAGCGCATCCAGCCCCGGAATCTCGATGGTCAGGGACATCAGCGCAGTGTTGTCTTCCTTGTTCGAACGGGTATTGACCGCGAGCACGTTGATGCGCTCGTTGAGCAACACCTGGGACACGTCACGCAGCAGCCCGGATCGGTCGTAGGCGCGGATGACGATGTCCACCGGATAGGTGAGCACCGGCACCGGGCCCCAGCTGACCTGGATGATCCGTTCCGGTTCGCGCCCCGCCAGTTGCAGCACCGAGGCGCAGTCCTGGCGGTGAATGCTCACGCCGCGACCCTGGGTGATGTAGCCGACGATCGCATCCCCCGGCAGCGGCTGGCAGCAACCAGCCATCTGGGTCATCAGGTTGCCTACGCCCTGAATCTGGATGTCGCCGCGCTTGCCTGGCTTGTAGCCAGTGGCCTTGCGCGGAATCAGCTCCAGTTGCTCGTTGCCGCGTTCCGGCTCCACCAACTGTTGGGCGAGGTTGACCAGTTGCGCCAGGCGCAGGTCGCCGGCACCGAGGGCGGCGAACATGTCCTCGGCGGTCTTCATGTTGGCTTTTTCGGCCAGCTTGTCGAAGTCCACCTGCGGCAGGCCCAGGCGACTCAGCTCACGTTCGAGCAAGGTCTTGCCGGCCGCGACGTTCTGGTCACGGGCCTGCAGTTTGAACCAATGGACGATTTTCGCCCGTGCCCGCGAGGTGGTGATGTATCCCAGGTTCGGGTTCAGCCAGTCGCGGCTTGGCGTACCGTGCTTGCTGGTGATGATCTCTACCTGCTCACCGGTCTGCAGGCTGTAGTTGAGCGGCACGATCCGCCCGTTGATCTTGGCACCCCGGCAGTTGTGGCCGATCTCGGTGTGGACGCGGTAGGCGAAGTCCAGCGGCGTCGCGCCTTTCGGCAAGTCGATGGCGTGGCCGTCAGGGGTGAAGATATAGACGCGATCCGGCTCGATATCGACCCGCAGCTGCTCGGCGAGGCCGCCGATATCGCCGAGTTCCTCGTGCCATTCCAGCACTTGGCGCAGCCAGGAGATTTTCTCTTCGTAATGGTTGGAGCCGGACTTGACGTCGGTGCCCTTGTATTTCCAGTGGGCGCAAACGCCCAACTCGGCTTCTTCGTGCATGGCGTGGGTGCGGATCTGCACCTCCAGTACCTTGCCCTCCGGACCGATCACCGCAGTGTGCAGCGAGCGATAGCCGTTTTCCTTGGGGTTGGCGATGTAGTCGTCGAACTCCTTCGGAATGTGCCGCCACAAGGTATGGACGATCCCCAGCGCGGTGTAGCAGTCACGCATTTCAGGGACCAGCACGCGAACGGCGCGAACGTCGTAGATCTGGCTGAATTCCAGCCCCTTGCGCTGCATTTTGCGCCAGATCGAGTAGATATGCTTGGCCCGGCCACTGATGTCGGCTTCGACGCCGGTGGCCTGCAACTCTTCACGCAACTGGGTCATCACATCGGTGATAAAGCGCTCGCGGTCCAGGCGCCGCTCGTGCAGCAACTTGGCGATCTGCTTGTATTGGTCGGGCTCCAGATAGCGGAAGGACAAGTCCTCCAGCTCCCACTTGATGTGACCGATGCCAAGACGGTGGGCCAGGGGTGCGTAGATGTCGAAGACTTCCCGGGCAACGCGATTGCGCTTTTCGTCATCGGCGGACTTCACGGCGCGGATCGCGCAGGTGCGCTCGGCCAATTTGATCAGCGCGACGCGCACGTCGTCGACCATCGCCACCAGCATCTTGCGCAGATTTTCCACCTGGCCCTGGGTGCCCAGCACCATGGACTGGCGCGGGCTGAGGCTGGCGCTGATCGCCGCCATGCGCAACACGCCGTCGATCAGCTTGGCGACCACGGTGCCGAAACGCTGGCTGACAACCGGGAGTTGGATCTGCCCTTCGCGAACACCGCGATAAAGCACTGCGGCGACCAGTGAATCCTGGTCCAGCTTGAGGTCGGCGAGGATCTCGGCAATCTCGAGGCCCGTCTGGAAACTCGACGTCCCTTCGGACCACAGGTTCTTCGCCGCATTGTGTTGCTGCTCCGCCTCGCGAGCGAACTCGCAGGCGGCCTTCAAGGCTTCGCGATCCAGTGCCGTGTCGATACTGACCGCGTGATCGAGCCAAGCCTCGAGATTGATACTGCCGTCAGTGTTGATCGGCTGGTGTGCTCTCACCTGTACCATCTTTACCTACCTTCCCTACGACGCAGATTCAATGCGTCAACTTCGCTGACCTTCGCTGCCCGTGTTCCCGCCCAGGGCTGTGGCGGGTTGGCACGAACGGGTCAGTCGGACAAGCCATCCTGGCTCGCTTCAAATAACGCCATGGCCTCGACATGCGCCGTTTGAGGAAACATATCGAGAATCCCGGCACGTTTTAACCGGTAGCCCTGCTTGATCAGTTCGACCGTGTCCCGCGCCAAAGTTGCCGGGTTGCACGAGACATAAACCAACCGTCTGGCACCGAGGGATGCCAGCTTGCGCACCACCTCGAAAGCACCGTCACGGGGTGGGTCCAAGAGTACCGCAGAAAAGCCTTCGCCGATCCATTCGGCACCCGCCAATGGCTGGGATAAATCGGCCTGAAAAAAAGCAGTGTTATGCAAATTGTTGCTGACAGCGTTGGCAGCGGCGCGGTCGACCATGGTCTGCACGCCCTCCACCGCCACCACTTCGCGCACCTGCCTGGCCAGCGGCAAGGCAAAGTTGCCCAGGCCACAGAACAGGTCCAGCACCCGCTCTTCGGATCCAGGCGCCAACCATCGCAACGCTTGGGCGACCATCGCTTCGTTGACGGCGGCGTTCACCTGGATGAAATCCCCTGGCCGGTAAGCCAGATCCAGATCCCAGGCTTCCAGGCGATATCCCAGGGATTGTCCCGTATCGACCGGTTGCGGCTCACCTTCGCCATGTAGCCACAATTGGGCTTCATGGAACGCACAGAAATCCTTGAGGATCGTCAGGTCGACTTCCGACAACGGCGCCATGTGGCGCAGCAACAAGGCCAGGGACGAACCGGCGAACAACTCCACATGGCCCAACGCCTGGGGTTTACCCAAGCGCCGAAGCATCTCCGGCAAGCGGCTCATGATCGGCTGCAAGGGCTGTACCAGCACCGGGCAATCACCGATGGCAACGATGTCCTGGCTGCCGACGGCGCGGAAACCCACTTCGAGTTTTTTCGCCTTCTGGTCCCAACGCACCGCTACCCGGGCGCGGCGCCGGTAGCCGAACTCCGGCCCGCTCAAAGGCTCGGCCCATTCGTCCGGCTCGACCCCGGCGACCCGCGACAGTTGCTCGGCGAGCATGCGCTGTTTCAGGGCAAGTTGTTCGTTGTGGGGCAAATGCTGGACGCTGCAACCGCCGCAACGACCGGCATGGACGCACGGCGCCGGGCGCCGCAGTTCGCTGGGCGAAAACACGCGTTCGGTACGGGCCTCGACCACCTTGCCGTGGGCGCCGAGCACCCGCGCCTCGACCTCTTCACCCGCCAGGGCACCGATGACAAACCAGGTGCGCCCGTCAACAAAGGCGATCCCACGGCCATCATTGGCCAGGCGTTCAATGGTCAGGCGCTGCTTTTTACCGGTGGGCACTTGCGGGGCCCGGCTTCCCCCGCTGGGCTGGAAGCGCAAGCCTCTTTCTTGCTTGGCCATCAGTTGGGCGCGTCGAAAATGCCGGTCGACAGATAACGGTCGCCACGGTCGCAGATGATCGCGACGATCACTGCATTCTCAACCTCTTTGGACAAGCGCAGCATTCCCGCCACGGCACCGCCCGAAGACACGCCGCAGAAAATGCCTTCTTCACGCGCCAGACGACGGGTCACATCCTCTGCTTCGCTCTGGGCCATGTCGATGATGCGGTCCACGCGCTCGGCCTGGTAGATCTTCGGCAAGTACTCCTGGGGCCAGCGGCGAATTCCGGGAATCGCCGAACCTTCCATCGGTTGCAAGCCGACGATCTGGACGTTCGGGTTCTGTTCTTTCAAATAGCGCGACGTGCCCATGATGGTGCCGGTGGTGCCCATCGAGCTGACGAAATGAGTAATCGTGCCGTCGGTCTGGCGCCAGATCTCCGGGCCGGTGCTGGTGTAGTGGGCCTCGGGATTGTCGCCGTTGGCGAACTGGTCGAGCACCTTGCCACGGCCTTCGGCCTGCATGCGTTCGGCCAGGTCGCGGGCGCCCTCCATGCCTTCTTCCTGGGTCACCAGGATCAACTCGGCGCCGTAGGCCGTCATCGCGGCCTTGCGCTCGGCGCTGGAGTTGTCGGGCATGATCAGGATCATCTTGTAACCCTTGATTGCCGCCGCCATCGCCAGGGCGATGCCGGTGTTGCCGGACGTCGCCTCGATCAGCGTATCGCCGGGCTGTATCTGCCCGCGCAACTCGCCGCGAGTGATCATCGACAGCGCCGGGCGGTCCTTGACCGAACCCGCCGGGTTGTTCCCTTCGAGCTTGAGCAACAGCGTATTGCTGGTCGCACCGGGCAGGCGCTGCAGGCGAACCAGCGGAGTATTGCCGACGCAATCGGCGATGGTGGGGTACTGCAGAGTCATGGCGTATTCGCAATCCGGGCTGCGGGGGCGCCTATCATACCGGCAAACCCGGCAAGGCCATATCACGCAAAGTGTAGTGGTTATGGCTTATGGGAATAAGCCATGGAAAAACAGGTGTGCTCCCGTGGCGAGACAGCTCGCCCCCTCGCCACAAGCGCTTTGTCCGGCTCAGCGGCCAACAACCGCGGACTCAAGCGTAACCCTGTTGCGCCATTCTTGTTCCGACACCTGCCCGCCCTTGCGGGGAAAGGCGCTTGCAGCCAGGGTCGCCTTTACTGTGGAATCAAAACGCCTGCCGACCAGCGATATTCAAGCCTAGATCCTCCGAACGTTAAATGTCCCGTCTACCTTACGATGATCTTTGGTTTTAAAGTCAAAAGAACCTTTGTAGCTGCTTCTCATCTCGATTATTTCAAGCGTTAAACTGCCTGTTTCCGCATCCCAGGGAACACCATTAAGCGATATATAGATCCAGACATGCTTCTCATCCTTAAGATTGTAAGTGCCAGGCTTCGTTAAAGTGGGGAATTGCACGATGACTATATCCGCCCCCATCAATCCTACGAGTGAGTTGTCAGGCGAATCTTGAATAATAACATCCGTAGCTTCGGTAGTTTTCCCATCAATTTCAAAAGTTATTTTTCCCTCCGCAACAAATTTAGGAGCCGTCTTTAGCGATGCTAGTTGCTTTTCTTTGTTCAAGATATTCACGTTGCTCTCCTATTGGTTTTGTATCACTCGACAACGCCGAGTTTTAAATACCTAGAAGGCATTGGACACCTGTCAAAGTTGACAGTCCCGACCGACGGTCTTACGGCGAGTCAGAGCCGACACGTGCTTCGATGTTTCCTGCCAAGTCGTTGAAAGATTGATTCCAAAGGCCAGCACCGCTTGTCTGCGCAGCAAAATGCCCGGCGCCCAGATGCACGGCGACATGATTTTTACGGAGAAGGCTCGCCCGCAAGTCGCTACACTGCGCAGGTATTGCGTGCCGGATGCGCGCAAAGCTCAATAAAACCGCTGGATGCAGGAGACAAGTGTGCTCAAGAAACTGGGAATCAAAGGCCGCGTCCTGTTGCTGACCCTGTTGCCGACCAGCCTGATGGCGCTGGTCCTGGGCGGCTATTTCACTTGGATGCAGCAATCGGACCTGCACGCCCAGTTACTGCAACGGGGCGAGATGATCGCCGAGCAGTTGGCACCGCTGGTCGCACCTGCGCTGAGCCGCCAGGACATCGAACTGCTGGAGCGAGTCGCCACCCAGTCTCTCGAGCAAACGGATGTACGCGCCGTGACCTTCCTGGCCCCCGACCGCGCGCCACTGGCCCATGCCGGCCCGACCATGCTCAACCGGGCACCGGAGGGCAACAGTACCCAACTGCTGCAACGTACCGGCAACGATGCCACCCGTTACTTGCTGCCGGTGTTCGGCAAGCACCGCAACCTGGCCGGCGAACTGATTCCCGAAGAAGCCGACCGCCTGCTCGGCTGGGTCGAGCTGGAGTTGTCCCACAGCGGCATGTTGCTGCGTGGTTATCGCAGCCTGTTTGCCAGCCTGCTGTTGATCGCCGCCGGCTTGTGCCTGACCGCGCTGCTGGCCCTGCGCATGGGCCGCACGATCAACCGCCCGCTGAGCCAGATCAAGCAAGCCGTGGCGCAGCTCAAGGACGGCCACCTGGAAACCCGCTTGCCGCCGTTGGGCAGCCAGGAGCTGGACGAATTGGCGTCGGGCATCAATCGCATGGCCGGCACGTTGCAGAACGCCCAGGAAGAATTGCAGCACAGCATCGACCAGGCCACCGAGGATGTGCGCCAGAACCTGGAAACCATCGAAATCCAGAACATCGAGCTGGACCTGGCCCGCAAGGAGGCCCTGGAAGCGAGCCGGATCAAATCCGAATTCCTGGCGAACATGAGCCATGAGATCCGCACACCGCTCAACGGTATCCTCGGTTTCACTCATCTATTGCAGAAAAGCGAACTGACTCCACGCCAGCTCGACTACCTGGGTACCATCGAAAAATCCGCCGACAGCCTGCTTGGGATCATCAATGAGATCCTCGATTTTTCGAAGATCGAGGCCGGCAAGCTGGTGCTCGACAACATCCCGTTCAACTTGCGGGACCTGTTGCAAGACACCTTGACCATCCTCGCCCCCGCCGCCCACGCCAAGCAGTTGGAACTGGTGAGCCTGGTCTATCGCGACACACCGTTGTCCCTGGTAGGCGATCCGCTGCGCCTCAAGCAGATCCTCACCAACCTTGTGAGCAACGCGATCAAGTTCACCCGTGAAGGCACCATCGTCGCTCGCGCCATGCTGGAGGAAGAACACGAAGACAGCGTGCAATTGCGCATCAGCATCCAGGACACCGGTATTGGCCTCTCCGCCCAGGACGTACGGGCGCTTTTCCAGGCGTTCAGCCAGGCCGACAACTCCTTGTCCCGGCAACCCGGTGGCACCGGCCTGGGCTTGGTGATTTCCAAGCGGCTGGTGGAACAAATGGGCGGCGAGATCGGCGTGGACAGCACCCCGGGCGAAGGTTCCGAGTTCTGGATCAGCGTGCGCCTGCCCAAGACCCGCGATGATGCCGAGGACCTGCCGGGGCCGCCGCTGCTGGGCCGACGCGTGGCCGTCCTGGAAAATCACGAATTGGCCCGCCAGGCCTTGCAGCACCAGCTAGAAGATTGTGGGCTGCAAGTCACGCCGTTCAACACATTGGAAAACCTGACCAACGGGGTCACGGTTGCTCACCAGACCGACCAGGCCATCGATCTGGCGGTGCTGGGCGTTACCAGCAATGAGGTGCCACCGGAGCGTCTCAACCAGCACATCTGGGACCTCGAACACCTGGGCTGCAAGGTCCTCGTGCTCTGCCCGACCACCGAGCAGACGCTGTATCACCTCTCCGTTCCCAACCCCCACAGCCAGTTGCAGGCCAAGCCGGCCTGCACGCGCAAGTTGCGGCGCTCGCTTTCCGATCTGGTCAACCCGCGTCCACCGCGCAACGAACCCAGCGAACCGGCGCCCAGCCGCGCCCCGAAAGTACTGTGCGTGGACGACAACCCGGCCAACCTGTTGCTGGTGCAAACCCTGCTCGAAGACATGGGCGCGCGAGTGCTGGCGGTGGAAAGCGGCTATGCCGCGGTCAAGGCCGTGCAAAAGGAAACCTTCGACCTGGTCTTGATGGACGTGCAGATGCCTGGCATGGACGGTCGCCAGACCACCGAGGCAATCCGTCAGTGGGAAAGCGAGCGGCACTGCACGCCGCTGCCGATTGTCGCCCTCACCGCCCACGCCATGGCCAACGAGAAACGTGCCTTGCTGCAAAGCGGCATGGATGACTATCTGACCAAACCCATCAGCGAGCGGCAGTTGGCCCAGGTCGTGCTCAAATGGACCGGCTTGGCATTGCGCAACCAAGTGTCGGACCGCGGGCTGGCCATCCATGGCAGCGGTGAACTGCTGGTGCTCGATCACGAAGAAGGCCTGCGCCTGGCCGCCGGCAAGGCCGACTTGGCCGCGGACATGCTGGCAATGCTGCTGGCCTCCCTGGAAGCCGACCGCGAAGCGATTCGCCAGGCCAGCGAAGCCAATGATCACAATGCACTGATCGAGCGGGTCCATCGCCTGCACGGTGCCACGCGTTATTGCGGCGTACCGCAATTGCGCGCCGCCTGCCAGCGCAGCGAAACCTTGCTCAAGCAACAGGACCCCAAAGCGGCAGCGGCCCTCGAAGATCTGGAGCGCGCCATTGATCGCCTGGCCGAAGAGGCACGCATCAGCGCCTGACCCAGGGCAATGGTTACCGGCGCAAGGGCTGCTACGCTGGTTCCATCCCAACGCCAGGAGGCGGTCATGCGTGCCATTCTTTTCAGCAGCCAGAGCTATGATCGCGACAGTTTCAGCAACGTGCCTTTGCCCGCTGGCCTGGCGCTGCAGTTCCAACCCGCACGCCTGAACCTGGACACCGTGGCCCTGGCCGAACGGCACGAAGTGGTCTGTGCCTTCATCAACGACGACCTGAGCGCCCCGGTGCTGGAGCGGCTGGCCGAGGGCGGCACGCGACTGATCGCCTTGCGTTCGGCCGGCTACAACCATGTGGACCTGCCCGCCGCCAAACGCCTCGGATTGAGCATTGTCCGGGTACCGGCCTATTCGCCCCATGCCGTGGCCGAACACGCCGTGGCGCTGATCATGGCCCTCAACCGATGCCTGCATCGCGCCTGCAACCGCACCCGGGATGGCAACTTCAGCCTCAACGGGTTGACCGGTTTCGACCTGGTGGGCAAGACCGTGGGGGTGGTCGGCACGGGCCAGATCGGCGCGACCTTCGCCCGGATCATGGCCGGTTTCGGCTGCCAGTTGCTGGCGTACGATCCGTTCCCCAATCCCCGGGTCGAGGCCCTTGGCGCTCGCTACGTGTCCTTGGAAGATTTGCTGGCGCACGCGCAAATCGTCAGCCTGCACTGCCCGCTCAAGGAACAGAGCCGGCACCTGATCAATGCCCGTTCCCTGGAAACCATGCAGCGCGGCGCGATGTTGATCAACACCGGCCGTGGCGGCCTGGTGGACACGCCGGCATTGATCGAGGCGCTAAAGAGCGGTCAGCTCGGCTACCTGGGACTCGACGTCTATGAGGAAGAGGCCCAGCTGTTCTTTGAGGACCGCTCCAACCTGCCTTTGCAGGATGACGTACTGGCGCGGCTGCTGACCTTCCCCAACGTTATGGTCACCGCCCACCAGGCGTTCCTGACTCGGGAAGCATTGGCGGCGATTGCCGCCACCACTTTGGACAACATTGCGGCCTGGGCAGCTGGCGCACCTCAGAACCTGGTGGACAACTAACCCCCCTGGGAGGGATTTCGTCGGCCAACCTTTCATCGAGTCCATGCCCAAGCCATGCCCCGTGCTAGCATGTCGCGCCTATTTGGAGGACCCATGGCCGAACACGATTTTCGCTACACCCTGATGAACCCACAGCACACCTTGACCGAGGTCCGCGCACTGGCGCCGGGCCGTTACCAGGTCACCGGCAATGGCGGTTCGATCCAGGCCAACGACGTATTGCTCGTGACCCTCAAGGGCAGCAAGGACCTGTCCATGCGCCTGACCGTGGACACCGTCCGCCATTTGCTCAAGCCGATGGGCCAGTGGACCGCCATGACCACCGGTCCGGTGTTCGGCGAGCTGGCGATCCACACCTGGCAGGTCAATTGCGACCGCTGCGCCAAGGAATTGAGCTTCGAATTTGCCGTCGATGCCAAGCTCGGCACCAAGGCCCAGAAACCCGCCGCCACCGCGCGCATCGCCGAACTGGGTTGGAAAACGGTTGGCGAGAAGCATCTGTGCCCTCAATGCCAGGAAGCCGCTTGATGAAATCCCTGGTCCTGGCGGTACTGATCGGCGTCGGCCTGATGGGTTGCGCCAGCGAGCCGGTGCAGCTGCAACAAAACCGCAGCTACATCCTTGAATGGATCGGCGAGCGGCCATTGATGGACTACAGCCACCTGACCATCACCCTCGGCGATGATGGCCGGGCCTATGGCAATGCCGGCTGCAACCACTGGTTCGCGCCGTACACCCTGAAGGGCGACCGGCTGAGTTTCGGCAAGATCGGCAGTACCCGCAAACTCTGTTCCCCGGCGGTCATGGAGCAGGAGACGCGTTTCTTGCAGGCGCTGGAGAAGGTCGAGCGCTGGGACGTCTCCCCCATCGAGCAGATGCGGTTCTGGCCGGCCCAGGGCAAGCCGCTGCGTTGGTGGCTGGAGGAAGGCTGAGGCCTGGCCTGACCAAGCAGGGGCGAGGGAGCTTGCACCCTCGCCCCAAAATCCCGCTATTTCAGCGCCTGCAACGCCTCGAGCTTCGCCATCACCGCGGCCGCCGTCTGCTCGCCCAGCAGTTGCTCGCGCACCTTGCCCTGGTTGTCGATGATGTACGTCACCGGCAATCCTTCGCTGCGAGGAATATCGAAGATTTCGGCCGGGTCCTGGGCCAGCACACTGAAGCGAATCCCCATCTTGTCGCTGGCGCTCTTGAGTTCTTCGCCCTGCACCTGGTCGAAATTGACACCAAACACGCCCACGTTGCGTCCCTTGAGCTGTTCGGCCAGCGCATTGAATTCCGGAATCTCAGTGCGGCAGGGTGCGCACCATTCGGCCCAGTAGTTGAGGACCACCCATTGTTTGTCCAACCGTTGCGAAGCAATCGGCTGGCCGTTCTGATCAACCCCGTAGTCGTTTCCGCAGCCGGCGAGCAACAAAATGCCGATGAATGTCAGTGCCGCCGCCAATCGCCTTGTCATGTGTCGATCCTTGTCTGAAATATGAACGCTGGCCGACCATCAGGTGCTAGGCGCGGCGCTGCACAGTAGAATAGCCGCCACCTTACGCAAGATGCGACCTGCTCATGACCGATCTGACGCTTTATCACAACCCGCGCTGCTCGAAATCCCGCGGTGCGCTGGAACTGTTGGAGGCCCGTGGCCTGGCGCCCACCGTGGTTCGTTATCTGGAAACCCCGCTCGATGCCGCGCAGCTGAAGCGCTTGTTGGGCAAGCTCGGCATCAGTGCGCGGCAACTGCTGCGCACCGGCGAGGACGAATACAAAACCCTGGACCTGGCTGACCAGAGCCTGAGCCAGGACGACTTGATTGATGCCATCGTTGCCCACCCGAAGCTCATGGAACGGCCAATCCTCGAAGCCGGTGACAGAGCCGTGATTGGCCGTCCACCGGAAAAGATCCTGGAGATCCTGCCGTGACCACACCGTACATCCTGGTGTTGTATTACAGCCGCAGCGGCTCCACCAACGAAATGGCCAGGCAAATTGCCCGTGGCGTCGAACAAGCCGGGCTGGAAGCCAGGTTGCGCACGGTGCCGGCGATTTCTACCGAATGCGAAGCGGTGTCCCCGGATATTCCTGAGCAGGGCCCGCTCTACGCCACGCTCGATGACCTGAAGAACTGTGCCGGCCTGGCCCTGGGCAGCCCGACCCGCTTCGGCAACATGGCCGCGCCGCTCAAGTACTTCCTCGACGGCACCAGCAACCTGTGGCTGACCGGCGCCCTCGTGGGCAAGCCGGCCGGTGTGTTTACCTCCACCGCGAGCCTGCATGGTGGCCAGGAAACCACGCTGTTGTCGATGATGCTGCCACTGCTGCATCACGGCATGCTGATTACCGGCCTGCCGTACAGCGAATCGGCCCTGATCGACACCCAGGGTGGCGGTACGCCCTATGGCCCGAGCCATCACGCCGGCGCCGACGGTAAAAGCGGCTTGAACACGCATGAAGTCGAGCTGTGCCGGGCCTTGGGCCTGCGCCTGGCGAAAACCGCCCTGCTACTGGAGAACGGCCGTGGCTAAGAAGCCGAAAATCTTGCCGCCCATCCAATGGCTGGAACCGCGCGTACGCATTGCCCGTGTGCTGAGCCTGCTGTGCTTTTTCGGTTTAGTGGGGTTGCTCAGCGCGTATTACCTGCTGATCGCCGACCTGCACGGCGCGCGCCCGTGGGTCATCTTGCTGATCGAGTTGGTGCCTCTGCTCATCCTCGCGCCGGGCATGCTCAGCGGCAGTCCACGCGGGCATTCCTGGATGTGCTTCGTGGTCAATCTCTATTTCATCAAGGGAGCGCTGGCCGCCTACGATCCGAACCGGCATGTGTTCGGCTTGCTGGAAATGGCAGCGAGCGTTGCGGTGTTCTGCTCGGCGTTGCTGTATGTGCGCTGGCGGTTTCAGTTGAATCGGCGGCTGGCGGGCGAGGGAGAGATCTCCGTCGCCTGATAGGCCGCCATCGTCGGATCGCCGCCCGGAGCAAGCTCGCTCCCACAGGGGTTTTGTGAACACCAAAGATCAAGTGTGGGAGCGAGCTTGCTCGCGATGGGCGCGACGCGGTCTCAATGATTGACGGTGTAAGCCAGCATCATCGAAATCTGTGACATCGGCCGCCCACCACTTTCTTCATGCCACTGGTTGAAGGCACTCTGCACCGTCGCCAGGTCCCGCAGGCTGGTGGGAACCTTGTCGATGATGTCCTGGGCGTTGAGCGCCGCTACGACGTCGTAACTGGGCACGAACGTGTCCTTGCCCATCATCCGCAGGAAACGCGGTGCCGACAGGCCCCCCAGTTGATGGCCGTGTTTTTTCAGGTAGGTCCACAGGCCGACGATATCGGTCACCGGCCAGTCGGCGATCAACGCGCCGAAGCTGCCTTTTTCATAGGCCACGTCCAAGATCAACTGCGCGTTGCGCGGCACGCTCTTGAGCTTGCCCAGGTGGCGGATGATTCGCGCATCCTGCATCAGTCGCTCCAGGTGCTCGGCGCTCATCAGCACGACTTTCTCCGGATCGAACTTGAAGAACACCTCTTCGAACGCCGGCCACTTGGCGTCCACCAGGCTGTGCTTGAGCCCGGCCCGAAACACTCGCAGCGCCATGGTCGAGAGGTAGCGGTCGTCGCTGATCTTGCGCAGTTGCGCCGGGGTCCTGGGTACAGGCAGGTGGGCTTCCAGTTCAGCCGCCGAACCGAAGCGGTTCAGACAATACTCGTGCAGCCACTTGTAATCGCGCATGCCCTCTCCTATGGGTCAAAAATATAAACGGCGCCCTCAAGCGCCGTGAATAGCTATCGCTGAGACCGTCAGAGGTTCACCACATTGACGAATCGCGGCGTGGCGTTTTCGTCGATGCGCAGGTTGGTGAAATCGAACAGATTGCGATCCGCCAGTTGCGATGGGATGACGTTCTGCAGGCCCCGGAAAATGCTCTCGGTACGCCCCGGGGTCTTGCGCTCCCATTCCTGCAGCATTTCCTTGACCACCTGGCGCTGCAGGTTTTCCTGGGAGCCGCACAGGTTGCAGGGGATGATCGGGAACTGCTTGAAATCGGAATAGGCCTGGATGTCTTTCTCATTGCAATAGGCCAACGGGCGGATCACCACGTTGCGCCCGTCGTCGGCCCGCAGCTTGGGCGGCATGGCCTTGAGCGAGCCGTTGTAGAACATGTTGAGGAAGAAGGTCTCGACGATGTCGTCGCGGTGATGACCCAGGGCCATCTTGGTCGCGCCGATCTCGTCGGCGAAGGTGTAGAGCGTTCCGCGGCGCAGGCGCGAGCACAGCGAGCAGGTGGTCTTGCCTTCGGGAATCAGCTCCTTGACCACCGAATAGGTGTCTTTCTCGACGATATGGTATTCAACGCCCAGCGACTTCAGGTAGGCCGGCAGCACATGCTCCGGGAACCCGGGCTGCTTCTGGTCCATGTTCACCGCGACGATCTCGAACTTGATCGGTGCAACCTTCTGCAAATGCATCAGCACGTCGAGCAAGGTGTAGCTGTCCTTGCCGCCGGACAGGCAGACCATGACCTTGTCGCCGTCCTCGATCATGTTGTAGTCGGCGACCGCCTCACCGGCCAGGCGGCGCAGGCGCTTTTGCAGTTTGTTCTGGTTGACCGTAAGAGTGCCCATGACGCGAAATCCGTGAGATGTGACGAAAGGCGGGCATTTTACGCAAAAAATCCCCGCCATGGCACGGCCCTTTGTGGCGAGGGAGCTTGCTCCCGCTGGGCTGCGCAGCGGCCCCACGACGTCTCGTATCCTGGCGTCTGCTTCGCAGCCGAGCGGGAGCAAGCTCCCTCGCCACGAGATTTTCCCGATCCCAGGACCTGCGCACAGATCACGCCGCGATTAACCCGCTTCGTTACAGCGCGATTTGCTCTAAGCCGCCCATCCCCTTGACGCCCACTCCTTTCTATACTGCGGCATAAGGTCGCACACACTTACAGACCTTAACTTACCCGGCCACTTGGCCCGTAGGCGCTCCGTTGGGGGGCGATGGCAATAACAAAGGAGTGACTGACTATGATCCATCATGTCGTGGGGCTCTTTACCCACCCTGATCAAGAATGGAAGGAAATCCGTGGCGATCAGGAGGAAAGCATCAGCCACATGTACCTCACCCACACGCTGATCCTTGCGGCGATCCCCGCAGTATCGGCGTTCATCGGCACCACGCAGGTGGGATGGGTCATCGGCAATCGTCCACCGGTCATGCTCACCCAGGAAAGCGCGCTGTGGATGACCATCATGTCGTACCTGGCGATGCTGGGCGGCGTGGCGGTGATGGGGGCGTTCATCCACTGGATGGCACGCACCTATGACGCCAACCCGAGCCTGGCCCGCTGCGTCGCGTTTGCCACCTACACCGCGACACCGCTGTTCATCGGCGGCCTGGCGGCGCTCTATCCCCATATGTGGCTGGGGATGATCGTCGGCACCGCAGCGATCTGCTACACGGTCTATCTGTTGTACGTGGGCCTGCCGACGTTCATGAACATTCCCCAGGACGAAGGCTTTCTGTTTTCCAGCTCGGTGCTCGCCGTCGGCCTGGTCGTGCTGGTGGCTATCATGGCGTTCACCGTGATTGTCTGGGGACTGGGCGTTGGTCCGGTCTACACCAATTGAAGGATTGAGGTTCTCCAACAACAAACGATCTGCCACCACAGGCCGCCGCAAGGCGGCCTTACTCTGTATCTGGACCCGTCGAGACGACCATTGGGCGCCTCGACGATTCGCAACGGCCAGCGCTTGCGGCATACTCGCCTTTCTGGAGACCCGTAAAGCATGCTCGAGCAACTCAATACCCGCGTCGAAGAGTGTTACCAACAAGCCGAATCCTTTTTCAAACGTCCTTTCAAACGCCCGGTGGTCAGCCTCAAGTTGCGTGGCCAGAAGGCCGGTGTCGCGCACCTTCACGAAAACCTGCTGCGCTTCAATCCTCAGCTGTACCAGGAAAACGCCGAGGACTTTCTCAAACAGACGGTGGCCCACGAGGTCGCGCACCTGATCGCCCACCAACTGTTCGGCGACCGCATCCAGGCCCATGGTGAAGAATGGCAACTGATCATGCGTGGGGTCTACGAGCTGCCGCCCAACCGTTGCCACACCTACGAGATCAAGCGCCGCACCGCGACCCGCTATATCTATAGATGCCCTTGCGACGGCAGCGATTTCCCATTCACGGCGCAACGCCACCGCCTGGTGCGCCAGGGGCGGCGGTATTTGTGCCGCAGTTGCCGCAATACCTTGGTGTTCAGTGGCGAGACCAGGGTGGAATAGCAGGTTTTTGTGGTGTCTGGGCCGGCCCTACAAAATCACCTTTGCATCGCGCAACTGGGCAATCCGCTCATCACTGAACCCCAACGCCCTTAACACCTGATCCGTATGCGCCCCCAACCTCGCGCCGATATGCCGCGGCTCGGGCAGCCCTTCGGAAAACTTCACGGGACACGCAATCTGCGGCTGTCTCGAACCATCGCCACGGGGCACTTGGGTGACCAGTGCCCGAGCCTTCAAGTGGGGATGTTCAAGCGCCTCGTCCAGCCCCAGCACCGGCTCGACGCAGGCATCAATCCCGGCAAACAAGCTGCACAGCTCGGCAAAATCATGTTTCTCGAACTCGGCTTGCAGAGCCTGCTTGAGGGCTTTTTGCTGTTCAGGCTTGGGCGAAAGCCCTTGGGCCGCCAGCTCCGGTCGCCCCAGCGCCTCGCAGAGCGCCTGCATGAAGGCCGGCTCCAGGCTGCCCACCGACATCCATCGACCATCACGGCTGCGGTAATAGTCATAGAAGCTGCCGCCGTTGAGCACATGGTTTTCCCACCCGGGCGTCACACCGCAAGCCAGGTAACCGGCGCCGGCCAGTGCGTTGAGGCTGAAGGCGCAGTCGGTCATGCTCACATCCAGGTGCTGGCCCAGCCCGGTCTGCTGACGGGCGATCACCGCCGCCAAAAGCCCGATGACCCCGTGCAATGAACCGCCAGCGATGTCCGCCGCCTGGATCCCCAGCGGCAACGGGCCGCTGCCGGCACGGCCGGTGTGGCTCGCCAAACCCGCCAGGGCCAGGTAATTGATGTCGTGGCCGGCGCGCGCCTTGTAAGGACCGGTCTGGCCGTAGCCAGTAATCGAGACATAAATCAGCCTCGGATTGATCGCCTTCAAGGCTTCATAGCCCAAGCCCAACCGTTCCATCACGCCGGGGCGGAACTGTTCCAGGAGGATGTCATGGTCGTTCAGTAGCTGTTGGATGATTTCCAGCGCCGCCGGTTGCTTGAGGTCCAGGGCCAGGCTGCGCTTGTTGCGGTTGAGATACGCATGGCTGGCAGAGACGCCTTGGTCATGGGGCGGCAGGATCCGCAGCAGATCCGGACGCTCTGGCGATTCGATCCTCAGCACCTCGGCCCCCATGTCCGCCAGCAACAGCGAGGCGAACGGCCCCGGCAGCAGGGTCGAGAAATCCAGTACCTTGAGCGATGCCAGTGGACCTTGCATGGAAGATCTCCGCGTTGATATGCATCCAAGACTAGGCAGGGGCTGGCGGCGGAGCAATCACCAGAGGTAGCGTTTGGGCTGACAATTGTGCTCGATGGCTGATGGAAAAACCTGTGGCGAGGGGATTTATCCCCTCGCCACGGAAGCATGTTCATCTCAAGATTGCGCCCAATAAAAAACCCGCCGAAGCGGGTTTTTCATTCAGGCTGAAGCTTACTTGGTTGGCAGAGCGCTTTCTGGCGCGGCAACCGCGTCGTCGTCTTCGCGCACGTCGGCGATACCGCGACCACCGGAAGCCAGTTCGGTCTGCAACTGGTCTTCGTCCAGCTCCTTGACCCACTTGGCAACCACGATCGTGGCGACGGCGTTACCCACCAGGTTGGTCAGGGCGCGGGCTTCGGACATGAAGCGGTCGATACCCAGGATCAGCGCCAGGCCGGCAACCGGCAAGGTACCCACGGCCGACAGCGTGGCCGCCAGCACGATGAAGCCACTACCGGTTACGCCGGCAGCCCCCTTGGACGACAGCAGCAGTACCAGCAACAGGGTGATCTGGTGAGTCAGGTCCATCGGGGTGTCGGTGGCCTGAGCGATGAACACCGCAGCCATGGTCAGGTAGATCGAAGTACCGTCGAGGTTGAACGAGTAGCCAGTCGGGATAACCAGGCCCACCACGGATTTCTTGGCGCCCAGGCGCTCCATCTTGATCAGCATGCGTGGCAGGGCCGATTCAGAAGAAGAGGTACCCAGCACGATCAGCAGTTCTTCACGGATGTAGCGAATCAGCTTGACCACGCTGAAGCCGTGGGCACGGCAGATGGCGCCCAGCACCACCAGCACGAACACTACGCAAGTGATGTAGAAGCAGATCATCAGCTGGCCCAGTTGCACCAGCGAACCGACACCGTAGGCGCCGATGGTGAAGGCCATGGCACCGAACGCACCGATCGGGGCCAGCTTCATGATCATGTTGATGATGATAAACATCACGTGGGCGAAACGGTCGATGAAATCCAGCACCGGTTTGCCGTAGGAACCCAGGCGATGCAGGGCGAAACCGAAGAGCACCGAGAACATCAGCACTTGCAGGATGTCACCGTTGGCGAACGCACCGACGATGGTGTTCGGGATCACGTTGAGGATGAAGGCAACAATGCTCTGGTCTTTACTGGCATTGATGAAGCCGGCGATCTTGCTGGTGTCCAGGGTCGTTACGTCGATGTGCATGCCGGCGCCCGGTTGCACGACGTTGACCACGACCAGGCCGATCAGCAGGGCAATGGTGGAGACGATTTCAAAGTACAGCAGCGCGTAGCCGCCGGTCTTGCCCACCGACTTCATGTTCTGCATGCCGCCGATGCCGCTGACGACGGTACAGAAGATGATCGGGGCGATGACCATTTTGATCAACTTGATGAACCCGTCACCGAACGGCTTGAGGGCAACGCCGGTCTGCGGGTAGAAGTGGCCGAGCAAAATGCCGATGGCAATGGCTACGATCACCTGGAAATACAGGGATTTGTACAGGGGCTGACGAGTCGTCATGGCAAACTTTCCTCAAGAGTCCCGTGTGACAACATCCACCTGTTGTCCACGACACCTCAATTGCGAACCCTCCTGCACTGGAGGGATTTGTTTTGTCGGCTGCACGCGGCAGACCTGCACAGGGCATCGCAAGGCCCGTGCCATTTTTAAGAAATGCCCTACAGCCCGCGTCGCATCACGCTTTTGTTTATTCGTCGTCGATTAAACAGGTGGCGAAGGATGGCGGATATCCGCCAAGACGCGGTTTCTCGCTCCTGGATTTGGCGGATATCCGCCTTGTCCAGCTCGGACGCCCTGCTACCATCGCCCGCTTAACGGACGGATTTGAGCCATGCGCCAACGCACCATTGCCAGCCACTTCGCCCGCGCAGCCCTGGGCGGGGCGCGCCGGGAAGGGTTTGACTACCTTCCTTTGCTGCAACGATTGGGCATCAGCCCGGAACTGCTAGATGAACCGCGAGCGCGAATCGCCCCAGAGCAGTTCGCCCGCCTGTTGCAGGCGTTATGGGCGGATTTGGGCGATGAATTCCTGGGATTTGGCCAGGCCCCGAGTAAACCCGGGACGTTTGCCATGATGTGCCACACGTTGATTCATTGTCGGACCCTGGGCAAAGCCCTGCAGCGCGGCTTGTTGTTCTACAGCCTGTTTCCCGATGCGCCGAGCCTGACCCTGGAAACCGAAGGCGACCGGGTACGGTTGAGCCTGGACGAATCGACGCTGCGCGACCCCGATCACTTCCTGGCTGAAAGCCTGCTGGTCATCTGGCATCGCCTCGGCAGTTGGCTGATCGGCCAGCGAATCGGCCTGGAACAGGCGACCTTCAGCTATGCCAAGCCCAGCCATGGCGCGGAATACGACCTACTGTTCCCTTGCTCACTGGTATTCGAGGCCCGCCGCAGCAGCGTATTGTTCCATGGGCGTTACTTGGAAATGCCGTTGCTGCAGGACGAGCGAACCCTCAAGTATTTTCTCGAACGCTCCCCTGCAGACCTGCTGTCGCGCCCGGACGACGGCCACAGCCTGACCAGCCAACTGCGTCGCCTGCTCAGCCGCGACACGGCGCGCTGGCCCGACCTGGACACCGTCGCCGCGCATCTGCATACCAGCGCCCAGACGCTGCGCCGGCATCTTCGCGAAGAAGGCACCAGCTTCCAGGAGCTCAAGGATCAGTTGCGGCGGGATATCGCCATCTACCATTTGGGGCGCGCGGACCTATCGTTGCAGCAGATTGCCGAGCAGTTGGGGTTCTCCGAGCCGTCGGCGTTTCATCGGGCGTTCAAGAAGTGGACGGGGTTGACGCCGGGAGCTTATCGGGAGCAGGAAAACTGAGTGGGGACATCCAGCTTCTTTGCTGCATGTACCGGTTCCCGTGGCGAGGGAGCCCGCAGACATCCGAAATCTCCAATCAAACCACCGGAAAATGAATCCGGAATGCCGCCCCGCCCAATTCCGAATCCCCCAAGGTCAACCGCGCGCCGTAGCTTTCGATGATGTCCTTGACCACCGCCAACCCGATCCCCTGCCCCGGATGCTGGCGATCCAGCCTTTCGCCTCGCTGGAGAATCCGTGCACGCTGGTCCGGCGGCACGCCCGGGCCATCGTCCTCGACGCTCAACTCCGTACCACCGAGGGTCTGGTGCATGCTGACCCGGACTTCCCCCAGGCATAGCCGGTAGGCGTTCTCCAAGAGGTTGCCGAGCATTTCCAGCAGCGCGCCTTGTTCGATTGGCACCTGGCAATGCTCCGGCAAATCGAATTCGACGTGCACGCGTTTGTCCCGGTAGACCTTGTCGAGGGTGTCGCACAGGCTTTGCAGGACCGGGCGCAAGGGCACCTGGTGGCGCACCAGGCCGCTTTTACGCAGGCTGGCGCGCTGCAACTGATAGCCGATCTGCTGGCTCATGCGTTCGATCTGGGTTTGCAGCACCCAAGCCTGACCACGATCCTGCGGCCGCCGGGCCATGTCTTCGCTGACACCTTGCAGTACCGCCAGGGGGGTTTTCAAGCTGTGGGCCAAGTCATCGAGGGAGTCCCGATAACGGCTGCGCTGCTCGCGCTCGCTGTGCAGCAGGCGGTTGAGGGAGCCGGTCAGGCGCAACAGCTCACGGGGATGGGCGGTGCTGAGGCTTTCGCGGGTGCCGGCTTCGATTTCATCCAGCTCCTGGCTCAGGCGTCGCAAGGCGCGCAAGCCCCAGGTCAGGCCGATCCACAACAGCGCCAGCAATACCAGCAGGGCAGCACCAAACCCCAGGTAAAGATTGTCCCGCAGCCCTTGCAAGGTGATTTCATAATCGCGCACCGGCTGCAGGGTAACGATACTGAACGCCGCGCTCTGGCCGCCCAGCAGCTTGACCTCGACGTCATAGACGAAGAACTCCTGGCCGTTGTCCTCGCGGATACGCGCGAACTGGTTGCCCTGCCCGTCATAGCGTGGCGAGTAATTGATGCGTTCTTCCTGGGTCGCCTTCGACCGCCAGACCAGCCGTCCCTCCCGGTCATAGATGTAGCCCAGCAGGCGCGCATCGGCGAGGTTGTATCGCTCGTCCGGCAACTGCGCCGGCATTTTCAGTCGATTGTTTTCCACCCGGGCGGCGGATATCAGCGTGGTCACATCCGAGGCCAGGCGTTGCTCGATGGATTCCTGCAAGGCCAGGCTGAACGCGCCTTGCATCGCCGGCAACAACGCCAGCATGAACAGCACCGCCAAGGTCATGGCGGCCAGCATCAAGCGCAGTCGAAGCGAACGGATCACTGGCAGCGCTCGTTGAACAGGTAACCCAGGCCCCGCACGGTGTCGATCGGCTTGAAGCCGGCCGGGGCTTCGAGTTTGCGGCGCAGGCGCCCGACCAGTACTTCGATGACATTGGGATCGCGCTCCTCGTCATCCGGGTACAGCTGTTCCATCAAGCGGTCCTTGGCAACCACTTGCTGGTGATGGCGCATCAGGTATTCGAGGATGCGGTACTCGTAGGCCGTCAGCGCCAGCGGTTCTTCACCGAGGGACGCCTGCTTGCGGTTGAGGTCCAGCTGCAACGGACCGGCGACGATCGTCGATTGGGTGAACCCGCTGGACCGGCGCAGCAGGGCGTTGAGCCGGGCCTCCAGTTCTTCGAACTGAAAAGGCTTGACCACGTAGTCGTCGGCCCCGGCGGCGAGGCCTTCGACCTTGTCCTGCCAATTGCCGCGGGCGGTCAGGATCAGGATCGGGAAGGACTTGTCCTGGGAGCGCAGGCGGCGAATCAGTTCCAGGCCGCTGATGCCCGGCAGGCCCAGGTCGATCACCGCCAGGTCATGATTGAATTCGCAGACCTGGTACAAGGCTTCTTCGGCATTGGCCACGGCCTGCACCACATGCCCGCTGTCGGTGAGACGGGTTTGCAGGTGATGACGCAACAGCGCTTCGTCTTCGACAACCAATAGTTTCATGGGCCTCTCCCAGGCGATTCAGAACAGCCATGTCAAACAAGGCGCCGGGTCGTCTTGGGCCGACCCGGCTGCACGTTTCCATCTCCTGCCGCCTAGAACGTGTAGTTCGCCGACAGGTAGGTCTGGGCGCTGCTGGTCAGGTCCAGCGAACCGACCTTGGCGCCACCGTGCGGACTCATTTCAGTGCTGGCATTGCTGCGAAGGTAACGGTACCCCAGTTCCACCGAGGTGTTTTGCGAAATTTGTTGCAGGACGCCGCCTTGCAAACCCACCGCGTAACCGATATCGGTATCGCGGCTGAAGCCTGGCGAGTCCTGGGTCAATTTGGTCAGGCCCGCCGTCCCACCGCCGAACAGTTTGGTGCTGCTGGTGACTGGATAGAACACGTCATAGCTGCCCAGCAGGTTTTCCTGGCGCAGCTTGATGCCGTTGTGGCTGCCCGACACGTTGTCATAGGTGGCGTAGTAACGACCTTGCTCGTTCTGCCGGCCGAGGCGCAGGCCGTAGGTGGTGTCCTTGCCGATCACGCCGTCTGCATTCGGGTTGTTCAGGTTCTGGTCCAGCGCGCTGGACTTCTTGACCTTGTCGCTGGTCTGGCCGAGGGTCAGGCTGGCGAAGTTGTCATCGGCGTGGGCCATGGCGCTGGCACCCAACACGGTGAAGGCCAGCAGCAGTGTTTTCATATGGGTCATGATCAGGTTCCTTTTGAAGCGATGGTTGTGTGAAGTCGCCGCCACGATAGCCATTGCTCCCTGAACACCTCTTGAACGTTCTCTGAACCTGGGCTGAATGAATCGGCTAGTCTGTGTGCACCACTTTTTTAAGGAGATCGATCATGCGCAGGTTGCTTGCTGTTGTACTTCTGGCCTTGAGTGGCGCAAGCCACGCCGCCATCCAGACCCAGGAGATTCCCTACACCAGCGCCGACGGCACGAAGCTGGTCGGCTATTACGCCTACGACGATGCGATCAAGGGCCCGCGCCCGGGCGTGGTGGTGGTGCATGAATGGTGGGGACTGAACGACTATGCCAAGCGTCGCGCCCGTGACCTGGCCGGCCTGGGCTACAGTGCCCTGGCCATCGACATGTACGGCGACGGCAAGAACACCGAGCACCCCAAGGACGCCCTGGCCTTCATGCAGGCGGCGCTCAAGGACGGCAAGGCTGCCAGCGCGCGCTTCCAGGCCGGGCTCGACCTCTTGAAGAAACAACCCCAGACCGATCCTGACAAACTCGCCGCCATCGGCTATTGCTTCGGCGGCAAGGTGGTGTTGGACGCCGCGCGCCAAGGCGTTCCGCTGGCCGGCGTGGTGAGTTTCCACGGCGCCCTGGTCACCAACACGCCGGCCACCCCCGGCAGCGTCAAGGCCAGGATCCTGGTGGAGCACGGCGCGCTGGACAGCATGGTCACCGAAGACAACGTGACCGCTTTCAAGAGCGAGATGGACAAGGCCGGCGCCAAGTATGAGTTCGTCAGCCTCGACGGCGCCAAGCACGGCTTCAGCAACCCCGACGCCGATCGCCTGAGCCACGGCGAGCATGGCGGGCCGGATATCGGTTACAACAAGGCGGCCGATGAGAAATCGTGGGCGGATATGCAGAAGTTCTTCAAGAAGATTTTCTAGTACATACCATGCCTATGGCGAGGGAGCTTGCTCCCTCGCCATAAAAGCCATCCCGCTCGAGTCTCTCCCACTATCCAGCTCCCAGCCAACCCGGCAAAATGCCCGGCATGAACCCAATCCCCGCCCTGCCCGCCTGCTGCTCGCCTCTGGACGATCATTGGCTGCTGCCCGACGCTCTGTCCGATACCGTGCTGCTCAGTACTCGCTTCGATCCGCTGCTGCTCGTCGCGACTGATTTCCCGGACAGCGCCATTGAACCGCCGGCGAGCATCCAACGCTCGGTTGCCAAGCGCCAGGCGGAATTCCTCGCCGGGCGAATCTGCGCCCGGGCGGCCTTGCATAAGCTTGACGGAATGGCGTGTGTTCCTGCCATCGGCGAAGACCGCGCCCCGGTGTGGCCCGCCCATGTCAGCGGTTCGATTACCCACAGTACCGGCCGGGCGGCGGCCATCGTCGCGCAAAAACGACGCTGGCAAGGGCTGGGCATGGACCTGGAGAACCTGCTCGACCCCGAACGTGCCGAGCGCCTGGCGGGTGAGATCCTCACCCCCGCTGAACTGCTACGCATGGCGACCGTTGCGCACGACGACCGGGCGCTGCTGGTTACGCTGACTTTTTCGGTCAAGGAAAGCCTGTTCAAGGCGCTGTACCCGATCGTCGGGCAGCGTTTCTATTTCGAGCATGCCGAAGTCCTGGAGTGGTCCCACGACGGCCAAGTGCGCCTGCGGCTACTGACCGACCTGTCGCCCGAGTGGCGTCATGGCAGCGAATTGCAAGGGCAGTTTGGGGTGAAGGATGGGCAGTTGCTGAGCCTGGTGGGGATCGAGGCCCGAGACTTGTAGCATCTGGAGCGCCGTACCTTTCAGGACCGATCCTGATGCCTCGGCCAACTCAAGCTGAAACACGCCCCGCCCAGGCTTTTGCTTCTGTTGATCAGCGCGCGTCCGTCATGCCAGTGGATGATCCGCCGCACGATCGACAGCCCCAACCCGTGTCCCCCCGACGCCCGCGCCCGGCTGTCATCCAGGCGCAGGAACGGCTTGAATACCCGCTCCCATGCGGCCTCCGGCACGCCCGGCCCGTCATCCTCGACATCGACCCGGCAGCGCAGCTGGCCCACTTGGTAACTCACAGTGACCCGGGATTTGGCATGGCGCATGGCATTGCCCACCAGATTCTGCAGGGCGCGATGCAGGAAACGCGGCTCGGCCTCGACCCAGGCGCCGTCGCAATCGGCGGCGGACAGGCACAGGCCACGCTCCACCGTGATCCCGGCGCGCAAAGGTCCCAACTCTTCTATGACCTGATTGACCAGCGCATCCAGGTCCACCCGTTGGAAATTCAACGCCGGCGAGCCTTGCTCCAGGCGCGCATACGTCAGCATCTCGTCTACCAGGCGATCCAGGTCTTCGATGTCGTGGTCCATGCCGGCCAGGTATTTATCCCGGGCCGCGGGCGTGCTGGCGCTACCGAGCATTTCCAGGCCGAAGCGCAGGCGCGCCACCGGCGTGCGCAATTCGTGGGACACCGCGCGCACCAGCTCCCGCTGGATCGCCAACAATTGCTGCAAGTGCTCGGCCATGCCATTGAACGCAGCAGCCAGACGCCCCACCGAATCGGCGCCCCGAGCCGGTACGCGGGTTTCCAGGCTGCCCTGGGCAATCTGGGTGGCGGCTGATTCCAGGCCGCGCAAGCGTCGCTCCAACTGACGCACCAGCAGGTAGACGATCAAGCCGATCAGGCTCAAGCCCAGCGCCGCGATCAGCACCAGCCATTCGGGCGGATACGGATTCATCTGGTACAACGGTCCGATTTCAAGGACCCACGGCGTGCCGACCATCCCGGCGAACACCCGGATCGAGTCGCCGCCTTTGCCCAGCGCCATCACCGTGTCGCCCTCGGAGACCCGCCGGCGCTGGTCTTCGTCCATGTCCGCCTGGTCGACGGTCATCAGGCGCAGGTCGAAACCGAAGCCCTTTTCCTGTTTGAGTTGCGCAAGCCGCTCGGGCTGCTCCGCCACGGGGTAGCGCACCAGCTCGTCGGCCAACAAGTAGATCGTCGCCCGGGCCAATTGCTCGCTGATCTGGCGAACTTCGCCTACCAACGTCAACTGCTCGCCATCGCTGACCAGCCGATAGACCTTGGCCGCGTGGGGGCCGGTCTGCTCCACCAGAACCTGCCCGCGCAATACGCGGGTGCGCTGGCCCAGGTCGAGGTCGCCCTGGCTGAGCACCTGCAGTTCCAGCGGAATGCCCAGCAGACGCGCCCACACCGCCAGCGCTCGACGGCGCTCGGTGTCATTCATCGGCCGCAGATTGTCGGCCATCAAGGAAAACGTCCCGTGCGCCAGGCGCTCGCGGTACTGCTCGGCGCGCGTCTGATTAAGCTGGTGCAGCGCCAGTACGCCAAGTACCGCGACCAACACCAGGGCCGCGCACATGCCGCCATAGATACGCAGGAAGATCGAGTTCACGGAGCGGCGTCTACGCAAGCTTCAGGCACGAACAGGTAGCCTTTGCTGCGAATGGTCTTGATCAGTCGTGGATGGTCGGGGTCGTCGCCAATCTTGGGACGGATGCGCGAGATGCGCACATCGATGGAGCGATCCTGACCGTCGTAGCCGATGCCGCGCAGGGCGGTGAAGATTTCCTCCCGGGACAGGATGCGCCCGGCGTTGGACACCAGCAGCCACAACAGGTCGAATTCGGCGCTGGTCAGTTCGATACCGTTGCCCTGCAACCAGGCTTCACGCAAGGCGTCGTCCACCACCAGCGGGCCGAATTCCAGGCGCCGCGGTTTCTGCGGCACCGGCGGTTCCGGCTCACTGCGCCGCAACAGGGCCTGGATGCGTGCCAGCAAAAGGCGTGGGCGCACCGGCTTGCAGACGTAGTCATCGGCCCCAAGGTCCAGGCCCTGGATCTGGTCGGTGTCATCGGTACGCGCCGTCAGCATCAGGATCGGTCCGTTGAAGCGCTCGCGCACTTTGCGGCAAATGCTCAGGCCGTCTTCGCCAGGCAACATCAGGTCGAGGATGACCAGGTCCGGCTGCTCGTCGATGATCCGTTGCGCCGCCACCGCGCCGTTGCCTTCGATGGCGACGTGCAGGCCATTGCTCTCCAGGTACTCGCGGGTCAGCTCGGCCAGACGCTGGTCATCCTCGACGATCAATATCTGCCAGGCTTCTTGTTCCACTGGGGGGCCTCGTCTTGTTGTACATATTAAGGAAGGATAAACGCGAACCCTGTGGGAGCGAGCAAGCTCGCTCCCACAATGACTACCGCCCCTCCATCTTTTGTCATATCAAAGGAGGATAAACACGCCCACGCACCGGCCGATTGTATAAACGCGACCTGCGCAGAAAACAAGCGGACAAATGCATTCGGTCAGGCTGGATTTGTGTGGTAACGTCCGCGCCCGCAAAAAACTCCGGGCTGTTTTCGAGTCGTCAAAATCGATGAAAAAAGGCTCGCTCCAGCTAGGTCGCGGCCTACAGAGCAGTTCCACGTTTCGCACACAAATTACGCACAGGCTTATCCACAGGTAGCACGTTGATTCATGTCCAAAAACGCATTATCTTGTAGCCCGCCGCGTAAAAAACCCTACATGTAGGGTTTCAGGCCAAAAACCAAACACAAGTCGGATAGAGAATTCAAGCGCTTTTCTTGCCTCTGTCCTCCTGCAACACCGTAGTTTTCCCAGTCCAGACCGCCGCTGCGGATGGCAACCGTTTCCCAGGTCGAAACCGACCGGAACGGTACGGGTGTTGCAGTCCTTTGCTGCCACCTTGGCAAACCCGGTTTCGAGCCCAGGCTCGCAACCCAAGAACTTCGGATGGACGCGACGCCAGAGGCCCGCGTCCTACTGTCCCGAAGTTGTTATACCCGGCGCCAGTCGGTTGTAGTGCTTCAGGACGGAACGGTGGGCACCGTGATGGTGCCCAAATAAACATAGAGAACGTGGAGACACCCATGCACACCGACACAACTCGCGAGAACCCGCAGGGCACCGCGCCGCTGGCCACCGATTCGAGCCCGGATCTGTCCGCCACCGCGCCGGGCCAACTGCGCGTGATCAAGCGTAACGGCACTGTCGTTCCCTACACCGATGACAAGATCACCGTCGCCATCACTAAAGCGTTCCTCGCAGTTGAGGGCGGCACCGCTGCCGCCTCGTCGCGAATCCATGACACCGTGGCCCGCCTGACCGAACAGGTCACCGCGACCTTCAAGCGTCGCATGCCGTCGGGCGGCACCATCCACATCGAAGAAATCCAGGACCAGGTCGAACTGGCGCTGATGCGTGCCGGCGAGCAGAAAGTGGCTCGCGACTATGTGATCTACCGTGACTCCCGCGCCAAGGAACGTGCTACCCGCTCCCCTGCCGACGCACCGGTCCAGGCCCACCCTTCGATCCGCATCGCACGCGCCGACGGCAGCCTGGCGCCGTTGGACATGGGCCGCCTGAACACCATCGTCACCGAGGCCTGCGAAGGTCTGGAAGAAGTCGATGGCGACCTGATCCAACGCGAAACCCTGAAGAACCTCTATGACGGCGTCGCCCTGAAGGACGTCAACACCGCACTGGTGATGACCGCGCGGACCCTGGTGGAGCGCGAGCCGAACTACTCGTTCGTCACCGCCCGCCTGCTGATGGACACCCTGCGCGCCGAAGGCCTGAGCTTCCTGGAAGTCGCCGAGAGCGCGACCCACCACGAAATGGCCGACCTGTACGCCAAGGCGTTGCCGGCCTACGTCGCCAAGGGTATCGAGTTCGAACTGCTGAACCCTGTCCTGGCCGAATTCGACCTGGAAAAACTCGGCAAGGCGATCAACCACGAGCGCGACCAGCAGTTCACCTACCTGGGCCTGCAAACCCTCTACGACCGTTACTTCATCCACAAGGATGGCGTGCGTTTCGAACTGCCGCAGATCTTCTTCATGCGCGTGGCCATGGGCCTGGCGATCGAAGAGAAACAGCGTGAAGACCGCGCGATCGAGTTCTACAACCTGTTGTCGTCCTTCGACTACATGGCCTCGACCCCGACCCTGTTCAACGCCGGCACCCTGCGTCCACAGCTGTCGAGCTGCTACCTGACCACCGTTCCGGATGACCTGTCGGGCATCTACGGCGCGATCCACGACAACGCCATGCTGTCGAAATTCGCCGGTGGCCTGGGCAACGACTGGACCCCGGTTCGCGCATTGGGCTCGTACATCAAGGGCACCAACGGCAAATCCCAGGGCGTCGTGCCGTTCCTCAAAGTGGTCAACGACACCGCCGTTGCGGTCAACCAGGGCGGCAAGCGCAAGGGCGCGGTCTGTGCCTACCTGGAAACCTGGCACATGGACATCGAAGAGTTCATCGAGCTGCGCAAGAACACCGGTGACGATCGTCGTCGTACCCACGACATGAACACCGCCAACTGGATCCCTGACCTGTTCATGAAGCGCGTCTTCGATGACGGCAAGTGGACCCTGTTCTCGCCATCCGAAGTGCCGGACCTGCACGACCTGACCGGCAAGGCCTTCGAAGAGCGCTACGAGTACTACGAAGCCCTGACCGAGTACAACAAGATCAAGCTGTTCAAAGTCGTCCAGGCCAAAGACCTGTGGCGCAAGATGCTGTCGATGCTGTTCGAGACCGGCCACCCATGGCTGACCTTCAAGGACCCGTGCAACCTGCGCAGCCCGCAGCAGCACGTGGGCGTGGTCCACAGTTCGAACCTGTGCACAGAGATCACCCTGAACACCAACAAGGACGAGATCGCGGTCTGCAACCTGGGCTCGATCAACCTGCCGAACCACATCGTCGATGGCAAGCTGGACACCGCCAAGCTGCAACGCACCGTGAACACCGCCGTGCGCATGCTCGACAACGTGATCGACATCAACTACTACTCGGTGCCGCAAGCGAAGAACTCGAACTTCAAGCACCGTCCGGTCGGCCTGGGCATCATGGGCTTCCAGGATGCGCTGTATCTGCAGCACATTCCGTACGGTTCGGACGCTGCCGTCGAGTTCGCCGACAAGTCCATGGAAGCGGTCAGCTACTACGCGATCCAGGCTTCCTGCGACCTGGCCGACGAGCGCGGTTCGTACGAGACGTTCCAGGGTTCGCTGTGGTCCAAGGGCGTCCTGCCGCTGGACTCGCAACAGATCCTGATCGCCCAGCGTGGCGAGAAGTACATCGACGTCGACCTGAAGGAAACCCTGGACTGGGCACCGGTTCGCGCCCGTGTGCAGAAAGGCATCCGTAACTCGAACATCATGGCCATCGCACCGACCGCCACCATCGCCAACATCACCGGCGTGTCGCAGTCGATCGAACCGACCTACCAGAACCTGTACGTGAAATCGAACCTGTCGGGCGAATTCACCGTGATCAACCCGTACCTGGTTCGCGACCTCAAGGCCCGCGGCCTGTGGGACTCGGTCATGATCAACGACCTGAAGTACTACGACGGTTCGGTGCAGCAGATCGAGCGCATCCCGCAAGAACTCAAGGAGCTCTATGCCACCGCGTTCGAAGTGGACACCAAGTGGATCGTCGACGCCGCCAGCCGTCGCCAGAAGTGGATCGACCAGGCTCAGTCGCTGAACCTGTACATCGCCGGCGCCTCGGGCAAGAAGCTGGACGTGACCTACCGCATGGCTTGGTACCGTGGCCTGAAGACCACCTACTACCTCCGTGCCCTGGCCGCGACCAGCACCGAGAAGTCGACCGTCAACACCGGCAAGCTGAACGCGGTTTCCGCTGGCGGCAACCACGGCGACGACTCGGTCCTGGCTGCTCCGGCAGGCCCGGCACCCGTGCCAAAGGCTTGCGCGATCGACGAGCCGGATTGCGAAGCTTGCCAATAAGCTGAGCGGGTAGGTGTTGCGAAACGCCTGCTGAAGAAGCCCCCGATAGACCGCTGGTTTATCGGGGGTTTTCTTTTGCCTGAAGAAAATTCGGCGCCTGGGCTGGCCTCATCGCGAGCAAGCTCGCTCCCACATTGGAATGCGTACTCCTGTGGGAGCGAGCTTGCTCGCGATGAGGCCGGCCCAAGCAATACAAAACTGAAGCTCATGAAAAAGCCCCTCTTTCGAGGGGCTTCTTGTGCAGCTTCAAGCAACCTTCGACATCAAGCCATCTGAATAATGGTCTGCATGATGGTGCTCTGGGTGGAGATGGTCTTGGCGTTCGCCTGGTAGTTGCTTTGCGCCTTGATCAACTCGACCAGTTCGTTGGTCAGGTTGACGTTGGACTCTTCCAGGGAGTTGGAGACGATCGAACCCAGGGTGCCGGTTTGTGGCGCGTCGTAGCCCGGGATACCCGAGGCGAAGGTTTCCTTCCAACCGGTGCCGCCTACCGGCTGCAGGCCCTGCTCGTTGGTGAAGCTGGCGAGCGCGAGCTGGCCGATCGGCTTGGTCTGGTTGTTGCTGAAGTTGGCCAGCAGTACACCGCTGCCGTCGATGGTCAGGTTGGTGATCTGGCCAGTGGCGTAGCCGTTCTGGGTCGGAATCGACCGTGCCGTGTCGGCGTTGAACTGGGTGGTGTTGGCCATGGAGATGGTAATTGTATCGGCGCCGTCGGCACCATTGGCGGTCCACACACCGTTGGTCACGGTGCCGGGGATCCAATCATCCAGTTCCAAGTCGCTACTGGTGGTCGCGGGTGGAGTGGTGACCGTGGTCAACCTGCCGTTCGCGTCAAAGTTCATGGTCGAAGGCACCGCCAGGGTAGCGGCAGCGGTCGGCGAGCTACCGTCCAGGTTACGACCGTCGATCAGCGTGTAGACATCCCATTCATTCTCGCCAGTCTTGACCATGTATTGGTCCATGGAATGCTGGTTACCCTGGGTGTCGTAAATCGGCGTGGTGAATTGCTTGGTGAAAGTCGCTGTATCGGCCGGGTTGAACACGTAAGGGGCCGCTTGGTTGATAATCGGGGCCGTCGAGTTCAGGTTAATCGTCGACGAAACCAGGCTGGTGGTTTGCGGCGGCAGGTTCGAGGTGTCGATACGCAGGTCGGTCAGGATGCCGTTCTGGATCTTGCCATTGGCATCCACGCCATAACCCTGCAAGCGCGCGGTACCATCACTGTTGGTGATGAAACCTTCCTTGTCGGTCTTGAAGGTACCGGCACGGGTGTAGCTCAGGGAACCGTCGTTGCTCAGGACAAAGAAGCCCTGGCCCTGAATGCCCATGTCCAGCACGTTGCCGGTGTTGTTCACGTCACCCTGGCCGAATTGCTGGGAAACGTTGGCCAGGCGCACGCCGTTGCCGACGGTCTTGCTGCCCGAACCCAGCTTGGTGGCCGAGTAGACGTCTTCGAATTCCGCACGGGACGATTTGAAACCGGTGGTCGCCACGTTGGCGATGTTGTTGCCGGTCACGTCCAGCTGTTTGTTGGCTGCATAGAGACCGCTAAGGCCGATGTTGAAAGACATGTTGACTCCTTTTGCCGGTTAGTCGGCTCTACATACCAATAGTTTGTACTTTGGACAGGGCAATGCTGCCCAGCCCGGCCAGGTTGAGCATCAGTTCACCGCCCGTCTGGCTGATCGTCACGCTGCTGACCGTGGCCGGCAGGTTGGTGATCAGTGATGTGGCCTGGCCATCAATGGTGGTCGAGGCGCCAAAGCTGTAAGTGCCCGACTCGAGCGTGTTCCCCGCGTCGTCCTTGCCGTCCCAGATAAAAGCGGACTTGCCGGCATTCTGGCTGCCCAAGTCAATGGTGCGGACGGTCTTGCCATCCTTGTCCATGATCTTGACCGCGACGGAAGAGACCGAAGCCGGTACCACCACGGTGCCGTTGAAGCTCTTGGACGTGTCGACCACAGCCTTGTCGCCGGGAGCGATCACCGAACGCCCGACCAGGGACGAAGCTTGCAACGCCTGGGACGAGTTGTAGTTGCCGGCGATGCCGCTAACCGTATCGTTGAGCGTGGTGATGCCTTCCAGGCTGCTGAATTGCGCCAACTGGGCAACGAACTCGCCGTTGTCCTGGGGCTCCAGCGGGTTCTGGTTCTTCAGCTGGGTAACGAGCAGTTGCAGGAACGCATCCTTGCCCAATTCCTGGTTGCCGCTCGCCGCATTGGTTGCCGCGCCCAGGCCATCGGTCGTGGTGTTGGTCTTGACCGAGGAGTTGGCGAGAATCTCGTTGAGGCTCAAACCGCCGGTAGTGTTGGTGACGCTCATGTGACTCGCCCCTTATCACTGACCGAGGGTCAGGACCTTCTGCATCATGGTTTTGGCGGTGTTCATCATTTCGACGTTGGTCTGGAACGAACGACTGGCGGAAATCATGTCGGCCATTTCCTCGACGACGTTGACGTTCGGGTAATAGACATAACCCTTGGCGTCCGCGGCCGGGTGGTTTGGCTCATAACGTGCATCGAGGTTGCTCTGGTCTTCGACTACGCCAAGGACCTGTACGCCCTGCCCCGCCGCGTCCTGGTCTTGGAACAGCGAGTCACTGCCGCCGGACTGGCCGCCCTGGAACATGGTGGCGAACACCGGGTGGCGGGCGCGATAGGTCTGGTCGATGCTCGACGAAACGGTCTCGGCGTTGGCGATGTTACTGGCGACGGTGTTCAGGCGAGTGGTCTGGGCACTCATGGCACTGCCGGCGATGTTGAAAACGCTCGCGATCGACATGGCTTACTCTCCACGCAGGGCCGATACCAGCCCTTTGAATTTACTGTTGAGCAGGGTGAAGCTGGCCTGGAAGTTCACGGAGTTTTCCGCGTAGTTGGACTGTTCCAGTTGAGCGTCCACGGTGTTCTGGTCGATCGACGGTTGCATCGGCGTGCGATACATCAACGATTCGTCGCCGCTGCCCACGCCCTCGGCTTCGATATGACGGCTGTTGGTCATGTTCAAGGCGAAGTGGCCGTTCTTGGTTTTCTCGTTCTGCTCGGCGAGCACCTTGGAAAAGTCCAAGTCACGGGCCTTGTAGTTCGGGGTGTCGGCGTTGGCGATGTTGTTGGCCAAGACTTCGGCACGCTGGGCGCGGAAGCTCAGGGCCTGTTCGTGGATACCGAGCGCTTTATCGAAGCTGATGCTCATGTCGGAAACCTTTGGGTGACCAGAATGTACGTACGAAGGCTTTAGCAAGCGTCGTGCCACTTTTAAGAAGCCCGTAAACCGGGGCTTTGCGAGGATCGGCAAGGCGGCAATGCCAGAAAAGCGGCAATCGGTTTCCGCTGGCTGCCGCTTTTCTGCCGCTTCTCAGGCGCAATTGAGATCCAAACGGTGGGACGTTGCCGAAAAAAAACGGGAGCCCCTTGGGACTCCCGTTTTTTTACAACCCAAGCCAATCACTTCGCCTGGTAAATGATTCCCGGGCTGCACTGCACCATCTGGTAATGATCCGGCAAACCGTTGAGCGCCTCGGAAGCACCCAGGAACAGATAACCGCCTGGCTTTAGCGTGCTGTGGATACGCAGCAGGATGTCTTTCTTCACTTCGGCGGAGAAGTAGATCAGCACGTTGCGGCAGAAAACGATGTCGAACTTGCCCAGGCTGGCGTAGCTGTCCAGCAGGTTGAACGAGCGGAACTCCACGCGGCTCTTGATCGGCGCCTTGACCACCCATTTGCCGGGCCCCTTAGCGTCGAAATAACGTTGCAGGCGATCGGGCGACAGGCCGCGGCCGATGGCCAGGCTGTCGTACTCGCCGGTCTTGCAGTTATTGAGCATGGTCCCGGACAGGTCGGTGGCGACGATCTGCACGCCGCCCTTCAACTGGCCGATGTTGGTCCGCTCGAATTCGTCGATGGACATCGACAGCGAATAAGGTTCCTGCCCCGACGAACAGGCCGCCGACCAGATCCGCAGGCGCTGGCCCGGACTGGCCTTGATGGCCGCCGGCAACACCTTGTTCTTCAATACCTCGAAGGGATAGGTGTCGCGAAACCACAAGGTTTCGTTGGTGGTCATCGCGTCCACGACCATTTCGCGCAAGCCACTGCGCGGCTGGGTCTGGATACGCTGGACCAGCTCGCCCAATGACTTGATGCCCTGTTGTTCCATCAATTTATTGAGACGGCTCGACACCAGGTACTGCTTGTTTTCACCAAGCAAGATGCCACAGGCTTTTTCCAGGAAGACCCGGAACTGTTCGAAATCCAAATTACCCGTAGACAAGATACCGCCTCTTTTCACTGTGTTGACTTGCCGGGCGCACAACGCGCCCGACCTTTAGCCTGCTGTCTTGATTCGTTCGACAACCCGGGAAGCCAGGTCATCGGGCCGGAACTTCGCCAGGAAATCGTCGGCGCCGACTTTCTTTACCATCGCCTGGTTGAACACCCCGGACAACGAAGTATGCAAGATGATGTGCAGCTTTTGCATGCGTGGGTCGCTGCGTATCTCCGATGTCAGCGTGTAGCCGTCCATCTCCGGCATCTCGATGTCGGAGATCATCATCAGGAACTCTTCTTCCGGCTTCTTGCCCTCATCGACCAACTGGCGAAGATAATCCAGCGCTTGCCGTCCGTCGTTCAGGGCGACCACTTCGACGCCGACCGTTTGTAGACAGCGCGTAACCTGCTTGCGTGCCACCGAAGAATCGTCGACGGTCAGCACACGCAGGGAAACTGCTTTGTGCTGGGTCTCGGCATCCACCACGCCAACGGAAATGGTCTCCGGGGTCGGCGCCACTTCGGCGAGGATCTTCTCCACGTCGATGATTTCCACCAATTGGTTATCAACCCGGGTCACCGCCGTCAGGTAGTGATCGCGGCCGGTCCCCTTGGGTGGTGGATGGATCTCTTCCCAGTTCATGTTGACGATGCGCTCCACCGACCGCACCAGGAACCCTTGGGTCTTGGTGTTGTACTCGGTGATGATCACAAACGGATTGCTCTGGTCCAGCAACCGGCCGGAACCGGTCGCCATCGCCAAGTCGAGAATCGGGATGGTCGCTCCCCGGATATTCGCCACACCGCACACGACGGGACTGGATTTCGGCATCAGGGTGAGCTTAGGGCATTGCAGCACTTCGCGAACCTTGAACACGTTAATTCCATATAACTGTTGGCCGTCGAGACGGAACAACAACAGCTCCAGGCGATTCTGACCCACCAGCTGTGTGCGCTGGTTTACCGAATCCATCACTCCCGCCATGCCCTGACTCCTACTCACGCTAATGTGTCCGTCGCGCATTCATCACTAAACGGCACGGGGCTTGCTATTGAACCGGCATGAACGCACAAACGACATTTTCTCGACGCCTGACCACTCACTGCCGCCACTGGCTCGGTGCACTGCTGGCTGCCTGCCTGCTCGCGTCTGGCGGTCCTGCCGTCGGTGCTGCTGCTGTAACCTTGCCTGATCTCCTTATCGGCGTCACTCAGGGCTTTCTTGAGTTCACCGTAGAAGACTACCTGGCAACCAGTCAAACCGAAGGTCGCTACGAGATCGAAGTCAACCAGCTCGACCCTCGCCTGCGCATGCCAATGTGTGACAGGGAATTGACTGCCTCGCTGGAGAGCCCGGCCCGGCCGCTGGGCCGCGTCACGGTGAGGGTTCGTTGCGACAGCGCGGCGCCCTGGACCGTGTTCGTGCCCGCTCAAGTGCGTCTGTATCGGGAAATTGTCACCACCACTCGTCCACTCAAGCGCGCCGGGATTGTCGAGCCGCAGGACGTGGTCTTGCGTGAACGCGACGTCAGCCAGATCAGCCAGGGCTTCTTGACCTCCGTCGATGAGGCCATTGGTCAGAAACTTGTCCGACCAATGGTCGCCGACCAAGTGATTACCCAGGTGCATCTGGAACAGGCCGAAGTGGTTCGCAAGGGCGACCAGGTGGTCATTACCGCTCGCAGCGGAACCCTGGCCGTGCGGATGCCCGGCGAGGCCCTGGCCAACGGCGGCATGCGTGAACAGATTCGGGTAAAGAACCTCAACTCCCAGCGAGTCATCAAGGCCCAGGTGATAGCGCCTGGCCAGGTAGAAGTGGCTATGTAAGAGGCCGCAAGGAGGGTAGACAGGCTGGCGCTTGACCTCGGTGTTCCCTAGACTGTGCCTTGTACAGGGCAAGCGCAGACGTGCGCTCGTTCATTTGAAAAAATGAGCCTAAAGTTTTTTTGGGGATGGCCGAAAACATGGCAAGCGTCCAAATACCCAGAGGTTTTTTACCATGGTCATCGATTTCAATCGTTTAAACAGCTCCTCGCCCGTGACAGGCACAACGCGCACCAGCGCCAGCAAGGAAACCGTCGAAACCGACAAATCCAAGCCAGCCGACCAGGCCGCCACTGTCAAGAACGGGGAGTCGGTACACCTCAGCAATGAGGCTCAACAGTTGCAGAAGGTCACTGACAAGCTGCGCGATCAACCTGTCGTCGACAACGCCCGCGTGGCCGCGTTGAAAGCAGCAATCGCCGATGGCAGCTATCAAGTCGACAGCAACCGTGTAGCCAGCAAGCTGCTCAACTTCGAAGCCCAGCGCTAGGCCAACGCCTGCGCCAGGCTTTTGGACGCTTAAGACCCAAGGCCAGCCATGCACGACACTCATTTATTGCAACTGATCACCGACGACTTCGCTCCAGCGCAACAATTACTGGAGTTGTTGCAGACCGAAGCCCTGGCATTGCACGGGCGGGACATGCCGCTGCTGGAAAACATTCTGGCGCAGAAACAGGCATTGATCATTTTGCTCGACCAGCATGGCCGCAAGCGCAGCGAAATTCTCGCCAGCCTCAACCTGCCCGCCGATAACAGTGGCCTCGAGCAATTGGCCAGCCAATCGCCGATCGGCGATCAGCTGTTGTCGCAAAGCGCGGTGCTCAACGACCTGCTCAACCAATGCCAGGCCGCCAACGCTCGAAACGGCCAGTCCATCCAGATGCAGCAGGCCGCCACCGCCAATCAGTTGCGCATTCTCAACGGCGGCGAAATCCCGACGCTCTATGACGCCCGCGGCTCGACCGCAAAAATGGTCAAGCACCGCCCGCTCAGCCAGGCATGAAGCGAACGATGCCGGCGCACTATCAACGCGCGATACATGCTGGCAAAATGCTGGCTCTTTGTAGTCGTATTTTGCCTGGAGATTGACCCACCGTGTTCAATGCCTCAAACGCGGATGATGCTCCGCAGCCACCCAAGGTCCTCACCACCCCTCTGGAAATCTCCGGCAACCTGCGGATGCTGCAAGACAGCCATGACCCGCTGATCATCACCTTTCACGAGCGCAGCCAGCGGTTCCAGAGCTACCTGGTGGATGTCGATCGCGACAGCAACACCATCGCCCTGGACGAAATGATTCCTCGGGACGGTGAACGTTTCCTACTGGCGGGCGAGCCGTTTCGCGTCGAGGGTTTCCATGACGGCGTGCGCATTGCGTGGGAAGGCAACGGTCCGCTGACCATCCAAGAGTCGAGCGACGGTCGCTGCTATCGCGGCGCCTTGCCTGAAGAAGTGGTTTACCACCAACGTCGCAACGCCTTCCGGGCCGCACTGAAACTGGCGCAGTTGGTTAACGTGGAACTGGGTGGCGACAAGCTCAAGTCTCCGGTCAACGGCAAACTGCTGGATATCTCCGCAACCGGATGCAAGCTGCGCTTCGACGGCGACATCACCGAGCGGCTGCAACTGGGCCAGGTTTATGAACGCTTCATCGCCGCCCTGCCGTTCGGCAACATGACTGCACCCGTGGAGCTGCGCTACCTGCATTTCGAAGAGCGCATCAACACCACCTTCGCTGGCGTGCGCTTCCACAATATCAGCGGCCTGGTACAGCGCCAGGTTGAACGGTTCGTGTATCAATTGCAGCGTGAAGCCCGCCGGTTCGATAAAGACGATTTCTGAGTTTCTCGCGCGCTATAAAAAAACGGGCAATCCCTTGCAAGGATTGCCCGTTTTTTTATGCCGGACTCATGGCCTGGCCTGGGTGAAATCGGACGGTGGCGGTTGGTCACCGGCGTCTTCGGTGACCGGCTCCAGCTCTGGCTCCACCTCGGCGTCCGGATCGGGCGACGTCTGCATCTGCTCCTGCACCACCTGCTCGTCGACCCGCGGATCGAGGCACGCCACCAGCGGTGAGCTGGTCATGTTGTCCGGCATGGCCACATGGTGCAGCGGAGCGTCGTCGACCTGGTGCAAGTTGGTGACCGCTTTCGGCCGAATCCGCCACACCAGTACCAACGCGAACAACGCGAAGAAGCCGTAGAGCATCTGGCTGCCGAAAAGCTTCATCAGCACACCCGCCACCAACGGGCCAATACTCGCGCCAACGCCGTAGGTCACCAACAGCATCGCGGTGAGCGACACCCGGCGATCACCTTCGACGTGGTCATTGGAAAACGCCACCGCCAATGGGTACAGGCAAAACTGCACCAGCGAACAGCAGAACCCCGCGACGAACAACACTTCCAGCGGCACCTTCGACAAAATGGCCAGCGGCAATGCACACACCACCAGGGCCAGCGCGAAGCAGCGGATCAACAGGGCTCGATCATAACGATCCGACAGCCAGCCCAACGGCCATTGCACCAGCAGGCCGGCAAAGATGCAGCAACCCATGAACAGGCCGACCTGCTCGGTGCTCAGGCCCTGCTGAGAGGCGTACAGCGGCGCCAGGCCGTAGAAGGAGCCAACGATCAGCCCGGAGCCCAACACCGTGGTCAGCGACTGCGGCACACGCTTGATAAAGAAGCGCGGCTCCATGGGGGCCGGATGCAGCGGAGCCGGGTGGATCCGCCGGGTCAACGCCACTGGCACCAGGCACAGGGCGAAACACAAGGCCACCAACATCAGCAATTCCAGTCCCAGGGCCGGATGCATGACCAGGATCAGTTGGCCCAGCACCAGTCCCAGGTACGAAGCGATCATGTAGCCGCTGAACACCACCCCGCGCTGCTTGGCATCGGCCTGCTCGTTGAGCCAGCTTTCGATGACCATGTACTGGCACATCATGCCCAGGCCGACAATCATCCGCAGCACGATCCAGGCCGGCAGCCAGTCCACCAGGCCATGGCCCAACACCGCCGCGCCGACGATCCCGGCGCAAGCCGAATAGGCGCGAATATGCCCGACCCGGGCAATCAAGCGGTGGCCGATCTTGCCGCCCAGCACCAGGCCGAAGTAGTTCGCTGCCATCAGCGCACCGACCCACAGGCTGTCCACGTTGTCGGCGGCCAGGCGCAGGGCCAGGTAAGTACTCAAGAGGCCCGAGCCGATAAGCATCATCAGCGAGGCGAAATAAAGCGCTCGAAAAGGTTTCCAGATTTGGCGCATCGGCGTTCCGAGCGGCTCCTTGAGGTGAGTAAGGGCTATCGTTCGAAGATAGCCCGAATGCGACGGTTCGTTATGCCTGGGCCGCCAAGACGCGCCGCTCCCAGGGTGTGATTTCGTCAAAGAAACTGGTCAGTTCCAGGGTCTTCGAGGCAATGTAGCCTTCGATGAACTCGGTACCGAACAGTTCCTTCGCCAAGTGGCTACGCTTGAGACGTTCGAGGGCTGCATGCAAGGTACATGGCAAGGACAGATTATCCGGCACCTCGAACTCACCCTGGATCGCGTCGCCCGGTTCCAGGCGATTTTCTATGCCATGGAGCCCCGCCGCCAGGCTGGCGGCAATTGCCAGGTAAGGGTTGGCGTCGGCTCCCGGCAAACGATTCTCGACCCGCCGGGCCACCGGCGGACTCGCAGGAATCCGCAATCCGGCCGAACGATTGTCATGGGACCAGCACGCATTGTTTGGCGAGGCAAATGGATGGCAGAGGCGGTGGTAGGAGTTCACGTTCGGCGCGAACAGCGCGGTGAAATCCGCCATGCCGGCCTGTTGCCCGCCAATGAAGTGCCGAAACGTTGCCGTCGGCTCTCCCGCCTCGTCGCTGAACACATTGCGACCACTGTCCAGCTCGACGACACTCTGGTGAATGTGCATCGAACTGCCAGGCGTCCGCGCCAGCGGCTTGGCCATGCAGACCACCGTCAGGCCATGCTTGAGGGCCACTTCCTTGAGCAGATGCTTGAACAGGAATGTCTGGTCCGCCAGCAGCAGAGCATCACCGTGGAGCAGATTGATTTCGAATTGGCTGACGCCCATTTCATGCATGAACGTGTCGCGAGGCAAGCCCAAGGCCGCCATGCATTCATAAACTTCAGCGAAGAACGGACGCAGGCCGTTGTTGGAACTGATGCTGAACGCCGCTTGGCCATCTTCGCGTCGACCGTCCAGGCCCACCGGCGGCAGGAACGGCTGGGCAGGATCCGGATTGGGGGCGAACACAAAGAATTCCAGCTCCGTCGCCACGACCGGCGCCAGCCCGAGCGCGGCATACCGAGCGATCACGGCCTTGAGCTGGCCACGCGTCGACAAAGGCGAGCTTTCACCGCTGAGCTCGTCGGCATCGCAGATCGCCAAGGCGCGTGGCGGATGGCTCCACGGCAAGCGATGAATCTGCTGCGGATCGGCCACCAACGCCAAGTCGCCATCGTCACTGCCATAAAAGCGCGCTGGCGGGTAACCGCCCATGATGCATTGCAGCAACACACCCCGCGCCATCTGCAACCGCCGGCCTTCAAGGAAGCCCTCGGCGCTCATTACCTTGCCCCTGGGTACGCCATTCAAATCCGGCGTGACACATTCAATCTCATCAATGCCCGTCAATCGCTGTGCGAGTGAACGCTGGCCATCGGTCGTCATGACGCAATCCTTGTTATGTGCGAGCCGCGAACGGCAACCCGTACAAAATAGGCTCCGGCTGTTCGGAATATCAAGCACTCCGAGACAATAAACATCTGACATGGAACGCACAGGGTTCTGTACCGACCGAAGGCTGGCTCAGGGCAGATACAGCCTGAACACGCCGCCGCCCAGCACACCGCCGTTGGCAATCTCGGTACGCCCGCTCAAGCCGCCGCGCTGGTGCAGCCCGGCGATCCTGGCGGCGAAATACAAGCCCAGCCCAGTGCTGCCACTGCTGTGGTTGATACCCTGCACGTACTCGGCCTGACGCTCGATCATCTCGGCCGGGTAGCCCTCGCCGTCGTCATTGATGGTCAGCACCAACTGCCCGGCCTCGTCGCTCACGCTGATCAACAATGCCTGGCGCCCGTGGCGAATGGCATTGTTGATCATGTTGTCGAGCACCGAAGCAATCAGCTCGCGATCGAAGAAACCCAACGGGCTCAGCGGATCGACCTCATAGGTGGCCATGATGCCGCGACTGCGGAACACATCCTGATGACCGGCCAATTGCGCTTCAATGAAGTCATCCAGCTCATGGTAGGCCGGATGCAGCGGCAACTGATTGACACCCAGCTTGTACAACCCGAGCAACTGCACCAGCAGGCCATTGAGGTGGGCAAACTCGAACTCGATCACGCCCTGCTCCGAGGTCTGCCGCTCAGGCTCCGGCAAGCGCTCGAGCCATTGCGTGTGAGCCTGCATGAGCAAGGTCAGGGAGTTTTTCATGTCATGCACGGTAGACGCGATCACCGTGGAAAAATCGAGCGCCTGTTCGCTGTCATTCATCGCCAAATGCCTTGCTCCGCAGTTTCTGATAACGCGCATGACGCGCATCGGTATCGGGCATCATGCCCACCAGTTTCAGGCAGGCGCGACACTCCTGAAGCAACTCCGATTCCACGCTGGTATCGGTGCCGTGCAGCAGCGATTGCGCCATATTCAGGGCAATACTGATGTTCTTCGGTTGCATCTTCAGGGCACGCCGGAACAGCTCCCGCGCCTCGGGCAACGCGCCGGTCTTGTAGACGCGCACGCCCTCGCGGTTCAGCTCGGCGGCGGCGTTGCCCTGGTTGAGGATGTTCGGGTCGTCGGTGAGCTTGGCGATGCCCTGCATCACGGCCGGATCATCACCGTAGATTTCCGCGCAGTTCTTGAGCATCGACTCGCCGGCACTGGTCTGGCCGAGCATCTGCAATTGCTTGGCCACCAGCAAAGCGGCCTCGGCGCTCATGAATTGCTCCATGCCGTCGAGACGCTGCAAGGCTTGTTCGGTCAGCTTCTCGGCGGTTTCGGCATCGTTGAGCAACAGGCTGGTGGCTTTCATCAGCCGCGCTCGAACTTGCAGGCCCGGATCGCTGGGGTTGTCCTTCGCCACCGCGCTGAGCGTGGTGTTGATTTCCAGCCTTGTCCGAGTGTCGAGGCCTTTCTCGCTGCCCTTGCTGATCAAGGCATGGGCCAGGCCAAGGTTGCTTTCCGGATCCTTGAATCGCGATTGCGCGCCCTGCCCAACCGCCTGGCGATAGGCTTTGGACGCGGTCTCGTAATCCTCGTTGGTCATCGCCAACTTGCCCAACAGGGATTGCCGACGCACCGCCAACGGCGACAGGCGCACCGCTTCTTCCAATATGTTCTGGGCTTGCTTCGTGTCGCCCTCGGCCACCAGCACATCGGCCATGCCGTCATACAGGGCCGGCATCATCGGGAAGACTTTCAGGGCTTTTTCATAGACAGCCTTGGCTTCGCCTATCTGCCCACGCTTGAACAGCAACTTTCCCAACCCCGCATAAGCCCATGGCAACGGGCGATCCGCGATGATGGAGTTGTACAACCGCTCAAGGGCCTCGTTCTGATTCAGGTCGCGCAGCGCATCGGCCCGATAACGCAGGCACAGCGGCCCGTAGCGTGGATCCTGCTTGCACAGGGCGATGCAAGCATTGAGCACTTCCATCGGCTTGCCACGATCAAGCGCCTGCAGGATCGGCTTGAGCAACGTCTTGCGCTGCTCCAGGCGCTCCAACCGCTGGGCCAGGCCGGAGCGATTGAAAGGTTTGGTCAGGTAGGCATCCGGCTCATGTTCCAGGGCACTGAGCACCATTGCCTGGCTGGTCTCGGCAGTCACCATGAGGAACACGCTCTCATGGCTGATCAACTTCTCGACCATCAGGTCTTCCAGCACCTGCTGGCCGTTCTTGCGCCCGTCACCCAGGTGATAATCCTGCAAGATGAAGTCATAACGCTTTTGCGAGCACATGCGCAGTGCCACTTCACCGGTGTCGGCGGTGTCCACGTCCTTGACGCCCAACTCCCGCAACATCGACCGGACGGAGCTGCGGAAATCCGAAAAATCATCGACGATCAGAAAACTTTTTTGGTGGTACGCCAGCATCGAGGATGTCCAGGCAGATAAAAAAATGAACTCAATGGCAAAACAAACGAAACATCGCCTCACGGCTGGCGAGGCGCGCAGATGATAGACACCCGCGACGCATACCGCGAGCCGTTCCAGGACGCCGGGACGTCAGGAAAGGAGACTCATAGGGTTATCGGCCGCAAATGGCGTTCCGTTAAGGAGATCGTAGGAGTTGCAGGACAGCGGGATAATAAAATGGTGTCCCAGGGCAGGTTCGAACTGCCAACCTTCCCCTTAGGAGGGGGATGCTCTATCCAATTGAGCTACTGAGACACGGGTCGACCACGAGAAACGCGGTGCGTTGGACGGCGAGCATGTTAACGGCCACTCTCGCGTTTGTCATGTCGTCGCTGCCTTTTAAGTGTAGGCAAATGGTTCGCCCCAAGCGCCGCGCCGAGGAAAGACCGCGCAAATACAGCACCATTCATCCTTCCCCGACCTGCCGACCTAGTAAATCGGCATTTTGCCACTATCCTATACAAAGCAAGGACGGCAGGCGTTTTGTTGCGTATCGGTTATCCGCCCAACGGTATGGCACAACGACACGATGCAGTGGTCACAACTGCGGAACCTGTGTGTTTTTTCAAACCAGTCCGCATTTTTTGATGAAGGGTACTGGCATAACGCCTTTACCCGGATCAGAATTTGTCACAGAATTGGCGCCAATGATCTGGCAATTTTGAGGCATGATGCGGGCCTCTTAACAATTCAGGTTGAACATTTGGCTGCGGGCCTTGTCCTATCGACATCCTGCGGCCAATCCCAGAACCGCTCCCCTGAACTAACCGGTTAAATAAATATGCGCCCAATGAAACAGGCAATTTATTCCAGCCGTACGGCTGACAAGTTCGTCGTACGTCTGCCAGACGGAATGCGGGAACGCATTGCCGAGGTGGCTCGTAATCATCACCGCAGCATGAACTCCGAAATCATCGCGCGCCTTGAGCAAAGCCTGATTCAGGAAGGTGCATTGGGTGAAGAATTGAGCATGCGCCTGGACAGCCCGGAGCTGTCGCTGCATGAGCGCGAGTTGCTCCAACGCTTCCGACAACTCTCTCATCGCCAGCAGAACGCCCTCGTTTCGCTGATTGCTCATGATGCCGAGATGGCCGCAGACGCGTCCTGATCGTGTCCAGGGTAATAAAGCCAGCTTAGTGCTGGCTTTTTTTTGCTTGGAATCTGGCAGCCAGGAAAAACCATCGCCCAGACAAAAGCCCGCCGGTCGGGCGGGCTGCTTGATAAGCCATTCAGAGCAGGAAGATCGTCGCCAGGCCCAGGAAAATGAAGAACCCGCCACTGTCCGTCATGGCAGTGATCATCACACTGGCGCCCATTGCCGGGTCGCGCCCCAAGCGCGCCAGGGTCATGGGAATCAAGACGCCCATCAACGCGGCCAATAGCAGGTTGAGTGTCATCGCTGCAGTCATGACCACGCCCAGCGACCAGCTGCCATACAGCAGATAGGCCACCACGCCAATCACCCCACCCCAGATGACGCCGTTGATCAAGGCAACCGCCAATTCCTTGCGCATCAACCGCGATGTATTGCCCGTGCTGACCTGGTCCAGGGCCATCGCGCGGACAATCATGGTAATGGTCTGGTTACCGGAGTTGCCGCCGATACCGGCAACGATGGGCATCAGCGCCGCGAGGGCCACCAGTTTTTCAATTGAGCCTTCGAACAAGCCGATGACACGAGACGCGACAAACGCCGTGATCAGGTTGATCGCCAGCCAGGCCCAGCGGTTACGCAAGGACTTCCAGACCGAGGCGAAAATGTCTTCTTCTTCCCGCAGACCCGCCATGCTGAGGACTTCGCTTTCGCTTTCCTCACGGATCAGGTCAACCATTTCGTCGATGGTGAGACGGCCAATCAGCTTGCCGTTCTTGTCCACCACCGGCGCAGAAATCAAGTCGTAACGTTCAAACGCCTGGGCCGCATCGTAGGCGTTTTCGTCGGGATGGAAGCTCACGGGGTCGCTGGCCATGACCTCGGCCACTTGCTTCTCCGGGTCGTTGACCAGCAAGCGCTTGATTGGCAGCACGCCTTTGAGCACACCGTCGTAATCGACCACGAAGAGTTTGTCGGTATGCCCTGGCAACTCCTTGAGGCGACGCAGATAACGCAAGACCACTTCAAGGCTGACGTCCTCGCGGATCGTCACCATCTCGAAGTCCATCAGCGCACCGACCTGCTCCTCGTCATAGGACAGTGCAGAGCGCACACGCTCGCGCTGCTGCCCATCGAGGGCTTCCATCAGCTCGTGGACAACGTCGCGGGGCAGTTCAGGGGCAAGGTCGGCGAGCTCGTCGGCGTCCATCTCCTTGGCTGCGGCGAGAAGCTCATGATCATCCATGTCGGCGATCAGGGTTTCGCGAACCGAGTCGGACACTTCGAGCAGGATGTCGCCGTCGCGATCGGCCTGGACCAATTGCCAGACCGTCAGCCGCTCTTCCAGCGGCAAGGCTTCAAGAATGTAGGCGACGTCGGCCGAGTGCAGATCGTCGAGCTTGCGCTGCAACTCGACGAGATTCTGCCGGTGGACCAGGTTCTCGACCCGATCGGAATGCGGACCTTCCTGGCGATGCGTCAGGTCTTCCACGACCCGCTGGCGATGCAGCAGCTCAACGACTTGAGCGAGGCGATCCTGAAGGCTTTCCTGCGTTTTTTTTACTTCTATTTCGGTCATAGGCGAACTCCACTCCCAGCAGTGGAGCACGCCGGAAGGATCAATCAGTTAATTCATGATTGGCAAAACAAGCTGTTGAGTAACTACTGGGTAAGTCCATGAAGATATTCCAAAGCCCCGGCGGGGCTGACGGGCGCAATCATACACCGCTTGGCGCCGTAACACGTTAAAAAATCATGGCAAGAACAAGCGCTTGCGAGACAAACCTGAACACAGGCTGAATGTCTGTTTCTACGACGACTTATCCTGAAAAGAAAACACACCCTCAGGCAAAAATGCAGCGGCTAACCTTCTTCATTTACCGCCAAGGAGGACGGGTTGCATGCCCTTATGCCGCTATCTGTTTTTATTCGCCACCCTGCCCTGCCTGCCTCTGTGGGCTGCCGATCACGTTGTGCATCGCTGCGAAAACAACGCAGGGCAAGTCACGTTCACGACCCTTAGTTGCGATCAGGGAGAAACCCTCACCCTGCAACAAATTCATTCATTCACCCCGGACCACATCGAACCGATACTGCCCGAAGCCGAGGGCCGGAAAACATCCAGCAACAAAACCAGGCGCAAGGAACCGACCATTGTCGGCCGACAAGAAGACAGCTGTGGAAACCTGATCAACGCCAGCCAGCGCCGCGATGCCATCCTGAACCAACGAATCGTTGTCGGCATGAGCCAGGGGGATGTCGTGAGCGCGCTGGGCAAACCGGACACGATCAAGGTTCGGAATTCGAGCACGCGGTACACCTACAAAACCAAGAGGGGTCGCAGTGCAGAAGTCGTATTCGATGAGAGAGGATGCGTAAAAAGCTGAATCGCAGACAGCAAAAAGCCCGCGTTCAACGCAGGCTTTTTGGTGTTTGGTGCACTCGACAGGATTCGAACCTGTGACCGCTCGGTTCGTAGCCGAGTACTCTATCCAGCTGAGCTACGAGTGCAAGTTGTGGTTTTATACCAGATCACAACTGGTTGAAGCCAAGTTATTTGCATTACTGCAAGCAACTCTTAAATGGTGCACTCGACAGGATTCGAACCTGTGACCGCTCGGTTCGTAGCCGAGTACTCTATCCAGCTGAGCTACGAGTGCATTTGTTGCCGCGCATTATAGGTCGTCAAATCCTTTTGTAAAGCGCTTTTTTCAGTAATTTCAATCACTTACCGATCAAGCCAGGTTCTAACGCACTAAACGAATAATGGCGGAGAACGGGGGATTCGAACCCCCGACACCCTTTTGAGGTGTACTCCCTTAGCAGGGGAGCGCCTTCGGCCACTCGGCCAGCTCTCCGCAACACGGGGCGTATATTAACCACCTTCATCTCCGTTTGCAAACATAAAAATCGATAAAAATTAATGGCTTGGTTCGTCGTCCTTCTCTTTCTTGATACGCAGGTAGATTTCCTCCCGGTGTACAGCAACCTCTTTCGGGGCGTTGACGCCGATGCGCACTTGGTTTCCTTTGACGCCGAGCACGGTCACGGTGATTTCGCCATCGCCAATAATCAGGCTCTCTGCACACCGACGGGTCAGAATCAGCATACCTTTCTCCTCACGCAATTCACTTAAGGGACAACCGTCTGCAAAAAAAAGGCATGGGACCTACAACCGAAACGGTCGCAGCCTACAGGCCTAGTATTGACCAGCGCGCGCAAAAGAACAGTTTTGGGACACGCCATTCAGAAAAACAAAGGGCGCGGTGAAAACCGCGCCCTCGGCACAACGCATTACTCGCCCTGTCGGGCCGCAGCGTCGAGTTCAAAAGCCGTGTGCAGGGCGCGCACGGCCAGCTCCAGGTACTTCTCTTCGATCACCACGGAAACCTTGATTTCCGACGTGGAGATCATCTGGATGTTGATGCTTTCCTTGGCCAGGGATTCGAACATGCGGCTGGCCACGCCTGCGTGGGAACGCATGCCGACACCGACGATCGAGACCTTGGCGATCTTGGTGTCGCCGACCACTTCCCGGGCACCAATCTCGTCGGCCGTCTTCTTCAGTACGGCTTCGGCGGATTGGTAGTCGTTGCGGTGCACGGTGAAGGTGAAGTCGGTGGTGTTATCGTGGGCAACGTTCTGCACGATCATGTCGACTTCAATGTTGGCGGCACTGATCGGGCCGAGGATCTTGAAGGCCACGCCGGGGGTGTCTGGCACACCACGGATGGTCAGCTTGGCTTCATCGCGGTTGAAAGCGATGCCGGAAATGATCGGCTGTTCCATGGATTCCTCTTCATCGATAGTAATGAGGGTGCCCGGACCCTCCTTGAAGCTGTGCAGGACGCGCAGCGGAACGTTGTACTTGCCGGCGAACTCAACGGCACGGATCTGCAACACCTTGGAACCGAGGCTGGCCATTTCCAGCATCTCTTCGAAGGTAATCTTGTCCAGGCGCTGAGCCACGGGCACGACCCGTGGATCGGTGGTGTAGACGCCGTCCACATCGGTGTAGATCTGGCACTCGTCAGCCTTGAGGGCTGCCGCCAGCGCAACACCAGTGGTATCTGAACCGCCACGGCCCAGCGTCGTGATGTTGCCGTGCTCATCCACGCCTTGGAAACCGGCGACAACCACGACGCGACCGGCCTTCAGGTCACCACGAATTTTCTGATCGTCGATCTGCAGGATACGCGCTTTATTGTGCGCGCTGTCCGTCAGGATGCGCACCTGGTTGCCGGTGTAGGACACCGCCGGCACGCCACGCTTGATCAGCGCCATGGCCAGCAAGGCAATAGTCACCTGCTCGCCGGTGGAAACGATCACGTCCAGTTCACGGGGGACCGGTTGCTGGTCGCCGCTGATTTGCTTGGCCAGATCGATCAGACGGTTGGTCTCGCCGCTCATGGCCGACAGCACGACCACCAGGTCGTCGCCAGCGTCACGGAATTTCTTAACCTTGTCGGCGACTTGTTCGATTCTCTCGACGGTGCCGACCGAGGTGCCTCCAAATTTCTGTACGATCAAAGCCATTTCAAAGCCGCCTCTGCCCATGAAGGGCGCCCAAATAATCAATCAACAGCGGCCGGGCCCACCTTGGCGAGCCCGGAGCGCCGTCTTAAATACCCTGCTCTACAAATGCAACGGTCTGGGCCAGTGCCGCGTCCAATGCGCCGGCGTCGGTACCGCCGCCTTGCGCCATGTCCGGACGACCACCGCCCTTCCCGCCCACTGCCGCAGCGGCCTGCTTCATCAAATCACCGGCTTTGAGTTGGCCAGTCAGGTCTTTGGTCACGCCTGCGACGAGAACGACCTTTTCCTCATGGACACCGCCGAGCAGGATCACTGCGCGACCGAGTTTGTTTTTCAGTTGATCGACCAGCGCCAGCAGCGCCTTGCCATCCTGGCCGTCGAGACGCGCGGCGAGCACTTTCACGCCCTTGACGTCCACGGCCTGGGCCGACAGATCGTCGCCCGCGGCGCTGGCGGCCTTGGCCTGCAACTGCTCGAGTTGCTTTTCCAGCGCACGGTTGCGCTCCAGCACAGCCGACAGCTTGTCGATCAGGTTGTCGCGGCTGCCCTTGATCAGGCTCGCCGCTTCCTTGAGTTGTTCTTCCGCCGCGTTGAGGTACGCCAGCGCCGCTGCGCCAGTGACCGCCTCGATACGCCGTACGCCGGAGGCCACGCCGCCTTCGCTGATGATCTTGAGCAGGCCGATGTCGCCGGTGCGATTGGCGTGGATGCCACCGCACAGCTCGACGGAGAAATCACCGCCCATGCTCAGCACGCGCACGTTGTCGCCATATTTCTCACCGAACAACGCCATCGCGCCCTTGCCCTTGGCGGTCTCGATGTCGGTTTCTTCGGTCTCTACAGGGGAGTTCTTGCGAATCTCGGCGTTGACGATGTCTTCCAACGCCTTGATCTGCTCAGGCTTGATGGCTTCGAAATGACTGAAGTCGAAGCGCAGGCGCTGACTGTCCACCAACGAACCTTTTTGCTGGACATGCTCGCCCAGCACCTGGCGCAACGCTGCGTGCAGCAAGTGCGTGGCGGAGTGGTTCAGCGACGTCGCGTGACGAACCTCGGCATCGACATGGGCGGCCACGGGCGCGGCGATCATCAGACTGCCGGAAGCCAGCACGCCGTGGTGCAGGAACGCGCCGCCGGTCTTGGTGGTGTCACGTACGTCGAAACGCGAGCTACCTGCTTGCAGGTAACCACTGTCGCCGATCTGACCGCCGGATTCGGCGTAGAACGGGGTCTTGTCCAGCACGATCACGCCTTCCTGGCCTTCGCTCAGGATGTCGACCGATTGTCCGTCCTTATAGATCGCGACGATCTTCGCCGAACCGGTGGTTGCGGTGTAGCCGGTGAATTCGGTCGCCACGTCAACCTTGACCAGGCTGTTGTAGTCCATGCCGAAGGAACTGGCGGAGCGTGCACGTACACGCTGGGCTTCCATCTCGCGTTCGAAACCTTCCTCGTCGAGGGTCAGGTTGCGTTCGCGGGCGATGTCGCCGGTCAGGTCCATCGGGAAGCCGTAGGTGTCGTACAGCTTGAACACCACGTCGCCCGGGACCACGTTGCCCTTGAGCTCGGCCAGGTCCTGCTCGAGGATTTTCAGCCCTTGCTCCAGGGTCTTGGCGAATTGCTCTTCTTCGCCCTTGAGCACGCGTTCGATGTGCGCTTGCTGGGACTTGAGTTCAGGGAACGCCTCGCCCATCTCGGCCACCAGTGCCGCGACGATCTGGTAGAAGAAGCTGCCCTTGGCACCCAGCTTGTTGCCGTGACGGCAGGCGCGACGGATGATCCGGCGCAGCACGTAGCCACGACCTTCGTTGGACGGCAGCACGCCGTCGGCAATCAGGAAGCCGCACGAACGGATGTGGTCGGCGACCACTTTCAACGAAGCCTGGTTGTCGTTGGTGCAACCGATGGCCTTGGCCGACGCGCTCAGCAGGCTCTGGAACAGGTCGATTTCGTAGTTGGAATGAACATGCTGCAGCACCGCGCTGATCCGCTCCAGGCCCATGCCGGTGTCGACCGACGGCGCTGGCAGCGGATGCAACACGCCATCGGCGGTGCGGTTGAACTGCATGAAGACGTTGTTCCAGATCTCGATGTAGCGATCGCCGTCTTCTTCCGGAGAGCCGGGTGGGCCGCCCCAGATGTCGGCGCCGTGATCGTAGAAGATCTCGGTGCAAGGGCCGCACGGGCCGGTGTCGCCCATGGTCCAGAAGTTATCGGAAGCGTAAGGCGCGCCCTTGTTGTCGCCGATGCGCACCATGCGCTCTGCCGGGACACCGACCTCTTTGGTCCAGATGTCATAGGCTTCGTCGTCGGTGGCGTAGACCGTTACCCAGAGTTTTTCCTTGGGCAGGTTCAACCACTTGTCGGACGTGAGGAAGGTCCAGGCAAAGGTAATGGCGTCGCGCTTGAAATAGTCACCGAAGCTGAAGTTGCCCAGCATTTCGAAGAACGTGTGGTGACGGGCGGTATAGCCGACGTTTTCCAGGTCGTTGTGCTTGCCGCCGGCACGTACGCATTTCTGGCTGCTCACCGCACGGGTGTAGGCACGTTTTTCCTGGCCCAGGAAGCAGTCCTTGAACTGGTTCATCCCCGCGTTGGTGAACAGCAGGGTCGGGTCGTTGCCCGGAATCAAAGAGCTGGAGGCTACTCGGGTGTGGCCTTGCTCTTCGAAGAAGCGAAGGAAGGCTTCACGGATTTCTGCGCTTTTCATTAGGTTCTTCCACGGAGGCTGCGGCCAAAGGCCTGTGCAAAACGTCAACAGACGAAGCAACGGCAAAGGGCCGCATTATATCGGCCCTTCGCTTGGGGTACAGCGTGTTTATGCGATAGAAACTGTCAATTGCCCCGGTTGGCGGGTCATTGGCGGGAAAATTCGACGAAAGTGCCGACCACTTGATCGATTTGCGCCGAGCTGACGTCCATGTGCGTCACCATTCGCAGGCGTGGCGCCGCGCTGAGCATGACGCCCCGATGACCGGCAAACGCCTTGATTGCCTCGGCCCGCTCGCCCATCTGCACGTAGACCATGTTGGTCTGCACCGGCTCGACCTCATAGCCCGCCGCGCGCAAGCCTTCGGCGAGTCGCTGGGCGTTGGCGTGGTCATCGGCCAGCCGCTGGACGTTGTGCTCCAGCGCATACAGCCCCGCCGCCGCGAGGATCCCGGCCTGGCGCATGCCGCCCCCCACCATTTTACGCAGCCGGCGGGCCTTGCCGATCAGCTCCGTCGTGCCACACAGGACCGAGCCTACCGGAGCGCCGAGGCCCTTGGACAGGCACACCGACACCGAATCGAAATACTGGGTGATGTCCCGGGCATCGACATTCAGCTTGACCGCCGCGTTGTACAACCGCGCGCCATCAAGGTGCAGGGCCAAGCCATTCTCCTGGGTGAAACGCCGCGCACGAGCCAGGTACTCCAGCGGCAGCACCTTGCCCTGCATGGTGTTTTCCAGGGCCAGCAAGCGGGTGCGGGCAAAATGAAAGTCATCGGGCTTGATCGCCGCGGCGACGTGCGCCAGGTCCAAAGAGCCATCCGCCTGCACCTCGAGGGGCTGGGGCTGGATCGAACCGAGCACCGCCGCTCCGCCGCCTTCGTATTTGTAGGTGTGGGCCTGTTGGCCGACGATGTATTCATCGCCGCGTTCGCAGTGGGCCATCAATCCCAACAGATTGCTCATCGTGCCCGTGGGCACGAACAACGCCGCAGCGAACCCCAGGCGCGCGGCCAGCTCGGCTTCGAGACGATTGACGGTCGGGTCTTCGCCATACACATCGTCGCCGGTCGGCGCGCTGGCCATGGCATCCAGCATGCCGGCGGAAGGTTGGGTGACCGTGTCGCTGCGAAGATCGATAACACTCATGAATCTGGCCTCGGGTTCTGGTGGAGGAATTCCCTTTCGGAGGGCAATTACTGCGGGCATGGGCAAGAATAATCAAGCCCGCTCGAAGTAATTTCCGTGGCGAGGGAGCTTGCTCCCGCTGGACTGCGAAGCAGGCCCATCTTTTGCGGCTGCTTCGCAGCCGAGCGGGAGCAAGCTCCCTCGCCACAATGTGTGCTCAAGGCTTCCAAGTCATGCACTGCACCGGAATATGTGTTAAAAATCGTCCGCCGTCACAAAACGTGGCGGCAAAAACGTTCTCAGGGCGGGGTGCAATTCCCCACCGGCGGTAATTGCGCGCAATGCGCATAGCCCGCGAGCGCTTGGCGGTACATCGCTTTTGGGGTGTAGCGACAAGGTCAGCAGACCCGGTGTGATCCCGGGGCCGACGGTCATAGTCCGGATGAAGAGAGAACGGGATCGACACCCAAGGGCCGCCTGCGACTGTCTTGTGCGCGGCGCACCCTCGAATCCCCTTCAATTCATGACGCCCTGTTTTTCACACAAACAGGAACCAGAACATGCAACCCACCGCAATCGACAGCAAGACCAAAACCCATCCGGGCGAGCGCGTCGCGTTCATCCAGGCCTGCTGGCACAAGGAAATCGTCGACCAGAGCCGTAAAGGCTTCGTCGCTGAAATGCTCAGCCAGGGCTACCAGGAAAGTGACATCGACTTCTTCGAAGTCGGCGGTGCTTTCGAAATTCCACTGCACGCCAAGCTGCTGGCCAAATCAGGCCGCTACGCCGGCATCGTTGCCGCCGGCCTGGTGGTGGATGGCGGCATCTACCGCCACGAATTCGTCGCCCAGTCGGTGATCAGCGGCCTGATGCAGGTGCAATTGGAAACCGAAGTTCCGGTGTTCTCGGTCGTGCTGACGCCGCATCACTTCCACGCTGGGGAGGAACACCAGAAGTTCTTCTTCGAGCATTTCGTGCACAAGGGCCAGGAAGCGGCGAAGACCTGTGCCGATACCTTGCACAAAACCCGGGCGCTGCGTCGCAGTGAACAGCGGGCGGTAGCGGTTTAAAAGCTGCAAAAAAAAACCTGTGGGATTCAGCAGCGTGGGTGAGATTTGGGTCAGACCAAACCTTCATCCGTCGCCGGCACGATCAGAATCCCCGCCCGCAAGCCATTCTTGACCTTGGGATTCGGAAAGATGATCCGTGCGCCCTCTTCTTCTATCACCCAGCGGGTCTGGGCGATGTCCTCAGCCAGCACATAACCTTTTTCAAGCTCCGAGAAGTTCTCGATGTCCGCTGGCAGGTTCAAGCGGAAGCTGTCGCTGTGCTTGATGATTTCCCGCGCAACACTGAACAGTTGCAGGCCGTCCAGGCTGCCTTTCGTCTCCGGCTCGTTGCCTTCGATGATCTGGTGCAGACGGGTTTCCAACAAGCCGACATTGACCCCGTCGTTCTGGCCAAATGGCCGGGCCTTGCCCAGTTCCAGGGTGAAGGATTCGGCGCCAAGCTGGTCGTAGGTGTAGGCGCTGAACACGATGGATGGTTTGTTCTGCAACAACACCGCCTCCATGCCCGCCGCACGCAGACGGGCCAGTTCACGGCGTGAATGCTGGCGGCCTTCCTTCCACGGGTATAAAGCGAACTGCTCGATCTTCGAACCGCGAATGGCGGTGTGCAGGTCGTAGTGCAAGCGGCTGCGGTCCGGCACGCTGAAAAAACTCGCGGCCAGCCGTTCCAGTTCACAGGCGCGCAACGCCTCTGGGCCGCCGCTCAGCTCATGGCGACCATTGAACAACCGGTTGACGTCCTGTTCGACGAAGCGCTCGCCGCGACGGATCGCCTCCGGATTGCCAAACAGGAAAAGAATGCGTGCCCGGGGCTTCAGGTCGCCACGGGCGATGTCATGCAGCAGGCGGTCGAGCAATTCGATCGGCGCGGTTTCGTTGCCGTGGATACCGGCCGACAGCAGCAGGTCCAGGCCATTATCCCGGGCTTCGGGCGGCTTGACCTCCAGCGCGCCCTCGCTCAACCAGCGCATCCTTACGCCTTCGACAGTCAGTTGAGTCTTCTCCGCCGGTTCACGGCCGGCGAGGGTCAGTTCAAGCAGTTTGCCGAGGGCGAGCATAATGCGGTTTCCTTAGTGGTCGTGGCCGCAATCCGGGCCATGGACGTGGTCGTCATCGCCCATGTCCGCTGGTTCCATTTCCAGTTGCAGGCTGACCAGGTTGGTGGCTAACGGACGCAACAGCAGGTTGGCGTATTCCTCGTCCCCTTCTTCGACGTCGACGCCGATCAGCAGCTGACCGCGGCCATCTTGCTGGATCCACAACTCCTTGCCCTGCCACATCACCGCGACGCGGGTGCAGGAGGTTTCCAGTTGCGTGCCGTCGGTGTCTTCAAGGATCAGCTGCAGGGTATCGCTCATGTTTTTACATTCTCGTCTGGGGATAAGGCAACGCGCCCTGCCTTGACTGTAGTCAGGTCGCGCGCGCTTTCAATTGATCTGGAAAGGATAGACCGAGCCAAGTTTAAGGATTTGTGTCAGCTCATCCAGGGCCGACCGGCATTCGAGCAATAATTGCGGGTCCGCCAGGTCGTTTTCGGTCATGCGGTCGCGGTAGTGATTCTCGACCCATTGGGTCAGCGAATCGTACAGCGGCGCGGTCATGATAACCCCTGGGTTGACGGCCGCCAGTTCGGTTTCGTTCAGCGCCACGCGCAACCGCAGGCAAGCCGGGCCGCCGCCGTTCTGCATGCTTTGCTTGAGATCGAAGACCTTCACTTCACGGATCACCCCGCCAGCGCCCGTCAGGCCTTGCAGGTATTGCCAGACGCGTTCGTTGCTACGGCATTCTTCCGGCACGATCAACAGCATCGAGCCGTCAGGACGCGACAGCAACTGGCTATTGAACAGGTAGGAACGTACCGCGTCATCGACGGTAACCGCCGAACGCGGTACGCACACCGATTGAAATTTCCCACCGACCTTGGCGAGTTTACTGCTCAGTTCGGCCAACATATTGTCGGTCTCGAGGAAGGCGTCCTCGTGATAAAACAGCACTTCGCCATTGCCCACCGCGATTACGTCGTTGTGGAACACGCCCTGGTCGATCACCGACGGGTTCTGTTGGGCGTAGACCACGCCTTCCTCCCTCAACCCATGCAGGCGGGCAACGGCCTGGGAGGCTTCGAGGGTCTGGCGCGCCGGGTATTTCTGCGGAGCCGGATAACGGTTGTCGAAGGCACTGCGACCGAAGACGAAGAACTCGACACCGGCCTCGCCATACGCGCGGCAGAAACGGGTGTGGTTGGCCGCGCCTTCATCTCCGAACTGCGCCACCGCCGGCAACGCGGCGTGGTGGGCAAAGTGTTGCTGGTTGGCGAACATCGCTCCCAGCACACGGCTGGTGGTCGGATGCTCGATGCTGCGGTGGTATTTGCAGTTCAGGTTGGCTGCAGTGAAATGCACGCGGCCATCGGCGGTGTCGGCGCTCGGGCTGACCGTGGCGGCGTTGGCCACCCACATGCTCGAGGCCGAGCAACTGGCAACCAGCAGCGGCATCGCTTCTTTCGCGGCCCTCTGGATGACCTGCGCGTCACTGCCGGCAAAGCCCAGCCGACGCAACGCTGCCACATCCGGACGTTCCTGCGGCGCCAGCACACCTTGCTGGAAGCCCATGTCCATCAGCGCCTTCATTTTCGCCAGGCCTTGCAGCGCTGCTTCCTTGGGGTTGGAAGACTGCTGGCTGTTGCTCTGGGAGGCGACGTTGCCGTACGAGAGCCCGCCGTAGTTATGGGTCGGCCCCACTAGACCGTCAAAGTTGACTTCATAGGATTTCATCAGCGAGGCTCCACGAGAATCTGTTTTTTTATAGACATCAAGTAACAACCGCGATCGGGGTTCACACCATTCTCACGCCGGGGGTCAGGGCAGCCGGCATCACAAGGCTTGGTGTCTCCAGGGAAGCCACCGGGTACGCGCAATAATCCGCCGCGTAATAAGCGCTGGCGCGGTGGTTGCCCGAGGCGCCTACCCCACCGAACGGGGCGCTGCTGGCAGCGCCGGTCAGTTGCTTGTTCCAGTTGACGATACCGGCGCGGCTTCGCAGCCAGAACTGCTCATAGCGCTCTTGGGAGTCCGACAACAACCCGGCGGCCAAGCCATATTGAGTGTTGTTGGCTTCGGCGATCGCGCCTGCGAAATCCTTGTAGCGGATGACCTGCAACAACGGCCCGAACAGTTCCTCGTCGGGGCGCTCGGCCACGGCGGTGACGTCGAGGATTCCTGGCGTCAACAATGCAGCCTGGGGCTGTGGCTGGGTCATTGCCAACAGTGGCAAGGCGCCCTTGCCCAACAAATGGTTCTGCGCATCCATCAAGGCCTTCGCGGCGGCCAGGGAAACCACCGAGCCCATGAATGGCGCCGGTTGTTGGTCGAAGGCCCCTACGTCGAGGGTCGAACTGACCTGTACCAGGCGCGCCAGCAGGGCATCGCCCCATGGGCCGTCCGGCACCAGCAGGCGGCGTGCGCAGGTGCAGCGCTGGCCAGCGGAAATAAATGCAGACTGGATGATGGTGTACACCGCCGCATCGACATCGGCCACCTCATCCACGACCAACGGATTGTTGCCGCCCATTTCCAGCGCGAGGATCTTGTCCGGACGGCCGGAAAACTGTTGGTGCAACAGATTGCCGGTGCGGCTGGAGCCGGTGAAGAACAACCCGTCGATCCCCGGCTCCGCTGCCAAGGCAATGCCGGTTTCCCGCGCGCCTTGCAGCAGGTTCAGCACGCCCGCCGGCAAGCCGGCCTCGGCCCAGCACTTGACCGTCAGCTCGGCGACTTTCGGCGTCAGCTCGCTCGGCTTGAACAACACGCAGTTGCCCGCCAGCAACGCCGGCACAATGTGCCCGTTGGGCAAATGGCCAGGGAAGTTGTAGGGACCGAACACCGCCACCACGCCGTGGGGCTTGTGGCGCAGGACCGCAGTCGCGTCGCCCAGGGGGCCGCTTTTCTCGCCGGTACGCTCGCGGTAGCTCTGCACCGAGATCGCGACCTTGTTGATCATGCTGGTGACTTCGGTAGCCGCTTCCCACAGGGGCTTGCCCGTTTCCTCACCGATGCAACGGGCCAATTCGTCAGCGTGCGTCTTCAGGGTGCCGGCGAACGCTTCCAGCACCTGGATGCGCTCATCCAGCGGGCGTCGCGCCCAGTCCGGAAACGCCTGGCGCGCCGCCTGCACGGCAGACTCCACTTGGGCTGCGGTTGCGCCTTTTCCAGACCACAGCACTTGCTGGGTCACCGGGTTCAACGACTCAAAGACGTCGCCCTGGCCTTCCAGCCAACTTCCAGCAATGTACAACGATTTCATTATTTCGACTCCCGTGCAGCGGACAACGCCACGGCACGCACCTGGTCGCCAGCGTTGAGTTGAAGACGTTTGGCGGTCAGCGGATCGACGACCAGTGTGCCTGCGGCAAAGCGGGCCGGTGCAGCGGTGATGCGGCACTCTTCGCGCTTGCGGTTATGAATGAGGAACGGCGTGGCGTCATCGCCCGGCGTACCGATGGCCAGCACCAGCGCCTGGCTGTCGCGAACCGCGCGGATCTTGCCGGTTTCGCATTCCACCGCCGGGCCGGCGTCGAAGATGTCGACGTACCCTTGGTAGCTGAAGCCTTCGCTCTTGAGCATCGACAATGCCGGTTCGGTATCTGGATGAACCTGGCCAATCACGGCCCGGGCATCTTCGGAAAGGAAACAGGTGTACAGCGGGAACTTGGGCATCAGCTCGGCGATGAACGCTTTGTTACCGACACCGGTCAGGTAATCGGCCTGGCTGAATTCCATCTTGAAGAAATGCCGGCCCAGACTTTCCCAGAACGGCGAACGCCCGTTGTCGTCGGACATGCCGCGCATTTCAGCGATGATCTTGTTGCCGAACAGCTGCGGGAACTCGGCGATGAACAGCATCCGCGCCTTGGCCAGCATCCGGCCATTGAGGCCGTTGCGGTAGTCCGCGTGGAGGAACAACGAGCACAACTCGGAGTTACCCGTCAGGTCGTTGGCCAGGAACAACGTCGGGATTTCCCGGTAGATGTTCAGTTCCTGGGAAGCGCTGACGGTCAGGCCGACCCGGAAGTTATACCAAGGCTCACGCAGGCCCACGGCACCGGCGATGGCGGAAATGCCCACCACCCGCCCGTCGTCGTCCTCGAGCACGAACAGATAGTCCGCATCGCCTCGCCCGGCTTCACCGCGAAAAGTCTTCTCGGCCCAACCGACCCGATGGGCCAGGCGCTCTTCATTGGCTGGCAGGGTGGTCAGGCCGGTGCCGGTGCTGCGGGCCAGGGCGATCAGAGCGGGTAAATCGCTGCTGCGTACGGGACGAACGATCATGCTATCTCCTCAAACGGGCCGCTCACGCCACCCGCGAAACTCAGCTGTAAGGCGTTAAACCGCTACCAGGCGCACACTCGCACCTTCGCCAACGCCCAAGGCTTCGGCTGCTTCCATGTCCAGGGTTACAGGTTTGCCTGGCGCGTAGTCGAGTTCGAGCAGCACGGCGCGGTAATCCTGCAATTGGGCATTGGCCACCAGGTATTGCCGACCGGCACCCTTGACCGGTTCACCGATCTTGACCGGCACCACGCGGCTCTGGGCGATCGAGCGGATCCCCGAGACACGGGCATGCAGGGTCGGGCCGCCGTCGAAGATGTCGATGTAGTGATCGGTCTCGAAGCCCTCGCGCATCAGGATGTCGAAGGTGATCTGCGCACGCGGGTGGACCTGGCCCATGGCTTCTTGGGCGGCATCCGGCAACAGCGGCACGTAGATCGGGTAATGCGGCATCAGCTCGGCGAGGAAGGTCCGGCTTTTCAGCCCGCACAGACGCTCGGCCGCCGCGTAGTTGAGGTCGAAGAAGTTGCGACCGATAGCGTCCCAGAACGGCGAGTCACCATTCTCGTCGCTGTAGCCGACGATCTCGGTCACCACCGAATCGGCGAATCGCTCCGGGTGGCTGGCGACAAACAGCAGCCGCCCGCGTGAATTGAGCTCCGACCACGGCGACCCCACCAATTCCGGCACCACGTAGAAACTGGTCAACAGGCTGTTGCCGGTCAAGTCGTGGCACTGAGAGAGTACGTGGATCTTGTTGTGGATCTTCAGCTCGCGGGAGGCGTGAACGAAGGTCTCGTTGCGAAAGCTGTAGAACGGTTCGGAGTAACCGGCCGAAGCGACAATCGCCGAACAGCCGGCCAGCTTGCCGGTCGCGGTGTCTTCGAGGACGAAGAAATAGCTCTCTTCGCCGTTGAAGCTGACTTCAGCGGCAAACGAGGCTTCGCTTGCGGCGATCTTGTCGCTCAGGCGTTCCACGTCATCCGGCAAGGAGGTGACACCGATCGGACTGTCCGCAGCCAGACGCTGTACCTCGCCCAGATCAGCCATTTGCGCGGGGCGCATCACCAGCATGGTGTCACTCCTTAACTTGAAATAAACGGTTCGACCAAAGAGTCGATACACAGAAAAAAACTAAACGAACACCCAGGCCCGCATTGCATCTGCGGCGGTCTTCGATTTTTCAGCCACTGCAAGACCCCTGTGGGAGCGAGCTTGCTCGCTCCCACAGGGGGTCCGGGTCAGCCTCAGGCTTGGGTCAACTTCGCCGCAGCCCGCTCGAAGCGATCCAGGCCTTCGTCGATGTCGGCGTCTTCCACCACCAGGCTCGGGGCGAAGCGAATCACGTCCGGGCCGGCTTGCAAGATCATCAGGCCTTCCTGCTCGGCGGCGTTGAAGATGTCCTTGGCCTTGCCTTTCCAGGCGTCGTTCAGCACGCAACCGATCAGCAGGCCCAAACCACGCACCTGGGTGAACAGGCCGTATTTCTCGCCGATCTGTTCCAGGCGCGCTTTGAATTTGTCGTGCTTGGTTTTGACGCCACGGAGCACTTCAGGGGTATTGACCACATCGATCACCGCTTCGGCCACCGCGCAGGCCAGCGGGTTGCCGCCGTAGGTGGTGCCGTGGGTGCCGACAACCAGGTGCTTGGCCAGCGCTTCGGTAGTGAGCATCGCCGCGATCGGGAAACCACCGCCCAAGCTCTTGGCGCTGGTGAGGATGTCAGGGACAACGCCGTAATGCATGTAGGCGAACAGGTGGCCGCTACGGCCCATGCCGGTCTGCACTTCGTCGAATACCAACAGCGCATCGTGGGCATCGCACAGGTCACGGGCGCCTTGCAGGTAAGCCAGCTCGGCCGGCAGTACACCGCCCTCGCCCTGGATCGGTTCCAGCACCACGGCGCAGGTCTTGTCGGAAATGGCGGCTTTCAAAGCAGCCAGATCGTTATAAGGAACGTGGGTGATGCCGGTGATTTTAGGCCCGAAACCGTCGGAGTACTTCGATTGCCCGCCGACGTTGACGGTGAACAGCGTACGGCCGTGGAAACTGTTGAGCGCGGCGATGATTTCGTATTTTTCGCTGCCGAAACGATCGAACGCAACGCGACGGGCCAGCTTGAAGGCGGCCTCGTTGGCCTCGGCGCCGGAGTTGCAGAAGAACGCACGCTCGGCAAAGGTCGCGTTGACCAGTTTGTGAGCCAGGCGCAGGGCCGGTTCGTTGGTGAAGACGTTGGAGACGTGCCACAGCTTGTTGGCCTGTTCGGTCAGTGCGCCGACCAGCGCCGGGTGGGCATGGCCCAGTACGTTGACTGCGATACCGCCAGCAAAGTCGATCAGTTCGCGACCGGATTGGTCCCATACGCGGGAACCGGCACCACGCACAGGAATGAAGGCAGCAGGTGCATAGTTGGGAACCATAACCTGGTCGAAATCGGCGCGTTGTACCGCGGCTTGCTCAACGGACATCGGAGTCTCCTGATGAGGAACACCCGCCTGGAACTGGCGGGCTTGGTAAGGATTGTAAGGACAGTTTTCAGCCCGGCCTTGCCGCCAAGCGACAACTTCTTATAGCGCCAACCCACGTTTTTCGCGGGTTTACGGCAATGCGACAAATAGCGTCGCAAAGGCGCAGTTTAAACGGTGTCGCAGGACTTGAGGCGCTGGACTGAAGATTTGCCTCAGCCGCGCTCGGACGGCACCGAGGACAATTCGAACGGACTACTGCTGCGCCGCTGGTTGCGATCTTCCCGAGGCGTGGCGCCGAAGAAGTTGCGGTATGCGCTGGAAAAATGAGGACCGGAAGAGAAACCGCAGGACAGGCCGATCTGGATGATGGATTTGCTGGTCTGCATCAGCATCTGGCGGGCCTTGTTCAGGCGCAGCTCCAGGTAATACTGGCTAGGCACACGATTGAGGTACTGCTTGAAAATCCGCTCCAACTGCCGACGGGAGACGCACACATGCTGGGCAATTTCGTCAGTGGTCAGCGGCTCCTCGATGTTGGCTTCCATCAAGAGAACAGCCTGGGTGAGCTTCGGATGGCTGGAACCGAGACGGTTCTGCAGCGGGATGCGCTGGCGCTCGCCACCTTCGCGAATGCGCTCGACCACCAGCTCTTCCGACACCGCGCCGGCCAATTCCGCACCGTGATCTCGCGCCAGCACCGCCAACAAAAGGTCCAGCACCGACATGCCGCCGCAGGCACTCAGCCGATCACGATCCCAATCAAACAGATGACTGGTGGCGATGACCTTGGGAAAACGCTCGGAAAAATCGTCCTGCCAGCGCCAGTGCACCGCAGCCCGATAACCGTCGAGCAAGCCCAACTGGGCCAGGGGATAGACGCCGGCGGACAAACCACCGATGACACAACCGGCGCGCACCAACTGCTTGAGCGCGCTGCTCAGTGGCGAGGCCAGCGTGGTCGGCGGCTCGTCGGCCAGCAGGAACAGCTTCTGCAAACCCTCGAGCTTGCCGACCCAGGATTCACCGGGTAACTGCCAGGCGCCCTCGGCGGGTGGCTCGGCTTGCAAGAACGACAGCTCGTAGACCACGTCCGGATGCACTCGCTGAGCGACACGCAAGGCCTCCTCGGCCAGCGCCAGCGTCAAGGCTTTAGTGCTGGGCCAAATCAGGAAACCTATTCGATGGGCAGTCATGGCGGGCAATCCGAAGCGAAAACAGTGTTAAAGCCAAAAGCGGCTGCAACCAAATTAGACCATCTGGCGCATGGCGCGCAGCATGATCCAAATCAGTTGCGTAACGGGAGCGAGATTACTTGAGGCTGCCCGACAGGAATTGCTGCAAACGCTCCGATTGCGGGTTGACCAGCACTTCGCGCGGGTTGCCGCTTTCTTCGACGATGCCTTTGTGCAAGAACACCAACTGGTTCGACACTTCACGGGCAAAGCCCATTTCGTGAGTCACCACCACCATGGTCCGGCCTTCCAACGCCAGGGCCTGCATCACCTTGAGCACGTCGCCGACCAATTCCGGATCCAGCGCCGAGGTCGGTTCGTCGAACAGCATCACCTCAGGCTCCATCGCCAGCGCACGGGCGATTGCCACCCGCTGCTGCTCGCCGCCGGACATGTGTCCAGGATAGGCGTCCTTGCGATGGGCCACGCCAACTTTGTTCAGGTAGTGCTCGGCCTTCTCCCGCGCTTCAGCCTTGGCCACACCCAGCACATGGACGGGTGCTTCGATGACGTTTTCCAGCGCAGTCATGTGCGACCACAGATTGAAATGCTGGAACACCATCGACAACCGCGAACGCATGCGCTGCAGCTGCTTGGGGTCCGAGGCCTTCATGGCGCCATCCTTGCCCGCCACCAGCTTCAGCTCTTCGTTGTTGAGCAGGATCTTGCCGGCATGGGGTTGCTCAAGCAGGTTGATGCAACGCAGGAAAGTACTCTTGCCGGAGCCACTGGAGCCGATGATGCTGATCACATCGCCAGCGGCGGCTTTCAGGGACACACCCTTGAGCACTTCGTGACTGCCATAGCGTTTATGCAGGTCTTGGACTTCAAGCTTGTACATGCGGTCGGTTCTCACAAAACGTCAGTCGTTGTGCAGTCGATCGGATCGATGCGTTATCAGTGCTTGCGCGGGGCCAGGTAACCCAGCCAGCGGCGCTCGGCCAGCTTGAACAGGCGCACCAGGATGAAGGTCAGGCACAGGTAGAAAACGCCGGCCGTGATGTAGGCCTCGAACGGCAAGTAGTACTGCGCATTCACCGTACGCGCGGCACCGGTGATGTCGATCAAGGTCACGATGGAGGCGAGACTGGTGGTCTGCAGCATCATGATCACTTCGTTGCTGTATTGCGGCAGTGCCCGGCGCAGGGCCGATGGCAGCAGGATCCGGCGATACAGCTTGTAGCGCGACATGCCCATGGCCTTGGCCGCCTCGATCTCGCCATTGGGCGTGGCCCGCAGACTGCCGGCGATGATTTCGGCGGTGTAGGCGCTGGTGTTGATGGCGAACGCCAGGCACGCACAGAACGTCGCGCTGGACAACCACGGCCAGAGGAAGCTTTCGCGCACAGCCTCGAACTGCGCCAACCCGTAATAGATCAGGAACAGCTGCACCAGCATCGGCGTGCCGCGGATCACGTAGGTGTAGAGCCAGGCCGTCATGTTGACGATCGGCTGCTTCGACACCCGCATCAGCCCCAGGGGCAGCGCCGCCAGCAGGCCGAAGAACAGCGACAGGGCCAACAGCTTCAGGGTGGTCAGCAAGCCACTGAAGTACAGCGGCAAGGCTTCATAGATGACGTTGTAGTCGAAGATCATAGATCAGCCGCCCTTACGCCTACCGAGTAGCGCTTCTCAAGGTGACGCAACGCCAGCAACGAGACACTGGTGATCACCAGGTACATCGCCGCCACTGCGAGGAAGAAGGTGAAAGGTTCGCGAGTGGCATCCGCCGCCTGCTTGGCCTTGAACATCATGTCTTGCAGGCCCACCACGGAAATCAGCGCGGTGGCCTTGGTCAACACCAGCCAGTTGTTGGTGAAGCCCGGAATCGCCAGGCGAATCATCTGCGGCACCAACACCCGGAAGAACACCTGGAAGCCGCTCATGCCATACGCCATGCCCGCCTCCGCCTGGCCCTTGGGGATCGCCATGAATGCACCGCGAAAGGTTTCCGACAGGTACGCACCGAAGATGAATCCCAGGGTGCCGATGCCGGCCGCCAGCGGGTTCAGGTCGATGTAGTCGTCATAGCCGAGCATCGGCGCGACGCGGTTGAGCAGGTCCTGGCCGCCGTAGAAGATCAGCAGGATCAGCACCAGGTCGGGAATGCCGCGGATGACCGTGGAATACAGGTCGCCCAGCCACGCCAGCCAGCGCACCGGCGAGAGGCGCAAGGCGACGCCGATCAACCCCAGGACGATGGCCAGGGCCATGGACGACAAGGCGAGCTGAAGCGTCAACCATGCGCCATCGAGGATGACAGCCCCGTAGCCTTTCAACATGATTCAGGTCCTCGAAAGTGGGATGAAAAAATGGCGCAAACCGCAGAGATCCTGTTGCTTGCGCCATTTCACACGAGTGGCGGGACGTGGTTACTTGCCGTAGATATCGAAGGCGAAGTACTTGTCCTGGATTTGCTTGTACTTGCCGTTCTCGCGAATGGCGGCAATTGCCGTGTTGATCTTGTCTTTCAGCGCATCATTCTTGCGAACCGCGATGCCGATGCCGTCGCCGAAATATTTCTCATCGGTAAAGGCTGGACCTACAAATGCGAAGCCTTTGCCAGCATCGGTCTTCAAGAAGCCGTCATCCAACAGCGTAGCGTCCGCCACGGTGCCGTCGAGGCGGCCGGCGGAGACATCCAGGTAGATTTCGTTCTGCGAGCCGTACGGCTTGATCTCGGCACCCAGTGGAGCCAGGACTTCACGGGCGAAACGCTCGTGGATCGAACCGCGCTGCACGCCGATGTTCTTGCCCTTGAGCTCGGCCAGGCCTTCGCTGACCTGGGTGCCGGCCTTCATCACCAGACGGGCTGGGGTGTTGTAGTACTTGTTGGTGAAATCAACAGACTTCTTGCGGTCTTCAGTGATCGACATGGAGGAAAGGATCGCGTCGATCTTGCGCACCTTCAGCGCCGGGATCAGGCCGTCGAATTCTTGCTCGACCCACACGCACTTGACCTTCATCTCTTCACACAGCGCATTGCCGATGTCGTAGTCGAAACCGACGATGCTGCCGTCCGGAGCCTTGGAAGCAAACGGAGGGTAAGCGGCTTCGATACCGATTTTCAGGGGCTTCTCATCAGCGAAGGTCGGCAGGGACAGCACGGACAGTGCAAGGGCGCCAAGCAGCACAAGTTTCTTCATCTTGGGACTCCATCGGTAAAGGGCGAAAACGGCAGAGTGAGCAACAGCCCAATATGCGAATGGGTGGAACGAACTTTGGTGCTGCGTCCGACAAGCGCGCATTTTATTCAACGCAGGCCACGACGAGCGAGTGATCGGCATTCTAACGACAGGCCCGAAGCCGATATTTCTTCAATGCGACAACAAATTACAGAAGCACCGAGAAAGCTGTTCGAGCACATTGACAGTCTTGCAAATTCATGCAAGAGCAAAAGAAGGTAAACCGATCTATACTGCAAATAGCGGGCCCATTATTGGCAAACCCTTCTAATCCGGCAAGCACAGCGTGTCGGCTTATTTTCAGAGAGGCCTCGAACCGCCCTGTGACGGGGCTTCGCGTTTCACATCGCCCCGTTATGGCGCCTTTGGTTACACATTTCGAAACGTCGGTAACGTTCAGACACCTCCTACTTTAAACGCCGATATTTATTCATCCACCAAACCCGCCACAAAAGTGAGCGCCACACGCTTACAAAAAAAGCCCCGCCCGGCAAACGCCGAGCGGGGCTTTTCGGTGTTACACGCTACCGTCAGGCGACGTTCATGGTCTTGTGCGTCTCGATCAGGTGCGCCACCACACCCGGGTCGGCCAGGGTGGAGATATCACCCAAGCCGTCGTACTCCGCCGTGGCGATCTTGCGCAGGATGCGGCGCATGATCTTGCCGGAGCGGGTTTTCGGCAGCCCTGGCGCCCATTGGATCACGTCCGGCGAAGCAATCGGACCGATCTCCTTGCGCACCCAGTTTTTAAGCTCCAGGCGCAGAGCCTCGCTGGTTTCTTCGCCGGCATTCAAGGTGACATACACGTAGATGCCCTGCCCCTTGATGTCGTGCGGCACACCCACCACCGCCGCTTCGGCGACTTTCGGGTGGGCAACCATGGCACTTTCGATCTCGGCGGTGCCCATGCGGTGGCCGGATACGTTGAGCACGTCATCCACCCGACCGGTGATCCAGTAGTAGCCGTCCTCGTCGCGACGGGCGCCGTCACCGGTGAAATACATGCCACTGAAGGTCTTGAAGTAAGTGTCGACAAAACGGTCATGGTCACCGTACAGCGTACGCGCCTGGCCTGGCCACGAATCGAGGATCACCAGGTTGCCTTCGGCAGCGCCTTCGATCAGGTTGCCAAGGTTGTCCACCAGCGCCGGCACCACACCGAAGAATGGGCGAGTAGCGGAACCCGGCTTCAACGCTGTGGCGCCTGGCAGCGGGCTGATCAGCACACCACCGGTTTCGGTCTGCCACCAGGTGTCGACGATCGGGCAACGTTCCTTGCCGACATTCTTGTAGTACCAGTCCCAGGCTTCCGGGTTGATCGGCTCGCCCACCGAACCCAACAGGCGCAGGCTGCTGCCATCGGCGCCTTCGACCGCGGCGGTGCCCGAGGCCATCATCGCGCGGATCGCGGTCGGCGCGGTGTAGAGAATGCTGACCTTGTGCTTGTCGACGACCTTGGCCACCCGCGTGATATCCGGATAGTTCGGCACGCCTTCGAACAGCAGCGTGGTCGCGCCGTTGGCCAGCGGGCCGTAGACGATGTAGCTGTGGCCAGTGACCCAACCCACGTCGGCGGTGCACCAGTAGACCTCGCCCGGCTTGTAGTCGAACACGCGCTCATGGGTCAGTGCCGCGTACAGCAAGTAGCCAGCCGTGGTGTGCTGCACACCCTTGGGTTTGCCGGTGGAACCGGAGGTGTAAAGGATGAACAGCGCTTCTTCGGCGCCCATTTCCTTCGGTGCGCAGACGGTACCGGCAACCTTCATCAGGTCTTCGTACCAGATGTCACGGTGCTGGTTCCACTTGATGTCGCCCGCCGTGCGCTTGCACACGATGACCTTCTGGATGCTGCTGGTTTCCGGGTTGGTCAGCGCGTCATCGACGTTGGCCTTGAGCGGGATCTTCTTGCCAGCACGAATGCCTTCGTCGGCAGTGATCACCACTTTGGATTTGCAGTCGATGATCCGGCCGGCCAGGGCTTCGGGGGAGAAACCACCGAACACCACCGAGTGGATCGCACCGATGCGGGCACAGGCCAACATGGCGACCACGGCCTCAGGGATCATCGGCATGTAGATTGTCACCACGTCGCCGCGGTGCACGTCCTGACCGCGCAGGGCGTTGGCGAACTTGCAGACTTCTTCGTGCAGTTCGCGATAGGTGATGTTGCGGCTCTCGGACGGGTCATCGCCCTCCCAGATGATCGCGATTTGATCGCCGCGCTCGGCCAGGTGACGGTCGAGGCAGTTGTAGGAAACGTTCAAGGTGCCGTCGGCGAACCACTTGATGTCGACATGGTGATCGTCGAAGGACGTCTGCTTCACCGTGGTGAAAGGCTTGATCCAATCGAGGCGCTTGGCCTGCTCGCGCCAGAAGCCATCGGGGTTGACGACCGACTGCTGGTACATGGCCTTGTAGGTCGCCTCGTCAGTCAGCGTGTTGGCCGCTACCTCGGGACGAACGGGATACACAGAAGCCGCACTCATCTTTCTTACCTCGGTGACAATAGTTGTTTTTGTATGGTTCCGTTGTAGCTCGGGGCGGGCCTATAGAACCATTCGACGATGGTAGTAACAAGTCCCTACAAAATGTCGGTACTAACCTGCGCACCCAGCAAATCCTCTGTGGGAGCGGGCTTGCTCGCGAAGGCGGCGGTAGATCCAATACAGATGTAACAGACAGCCACCGCTTCCTACGACGATTATTACCAGATCAACCAACAGTGTTTATCAAAACCGAGTCTGTTTACCCCCGCCCCCGGCTCCTAGAATCCACTTCGCCAACCGGCAAACACGATTGACGCAACACAGCCCCCACGAAGGCCGTTGATCAAACTTCCAAAATCAGCTCCACACGCAACCCCAAAAAGGTTGCGCGACCCCATTCGACCTCAAAAAAGGTGAAATACAGATGAAAGCTTTATGGGTTCTGGTCCTCGGCAGCCTTTGCGCCACCGCGATGGCGGATGAGGCCCCGACCGATGTCGCACAGCAAAAACCGGTGATCGAGGAATACACCTACTCCACCCACTTGGATATCGCCAAAGTCATCTCCATGAGCGAGATTCCGAATGTCTGCGAAGTGGTCCCGGCGAAGATGGAATACGACGACTCCAACGGCCAACGCCACATCCTGCGCTACAGCGTCATGGGTAACGGCTGCTCCAACGGCTGATCAACGTCATCGAACCAGGAACACCCCTCATGAAAAGCAAACTGATCGTAGCCCTTACCTTGTCCGTACTGGCTGCCAATGCCTTCGCCGCCGACGGCTTTGATCGCACCGGTTCCGCTGCAGCGCTCAAGCGTCACGACTTGACGGATTCAGCCACGATCGCCACCGACGATCTGGACAGCACTCGCCCAGCGACTGTCGCCACCGATAACCGTAATCACACCGACTCGGCCCGTACCGACTGATCATTACTGGCAACTTCCATGGCCCGATTTCGGTCGGGCCAGGTTGTGTCTGTAACCGCCGAAAAGCCTAAACAAACACAACATGTAGTGCAAAATTACAAAAAACGCTGGTTTTTTGATCAAAAAAAATCGCGATCCGCACCCTGCAAAAAAAATCTTCAACGGCCAAAGCCTTGTAAACCCTCGCTCCCATGCGGATATCCCCCCCGCCACCCCTTCTGTGAGCTATTTCGCCGCAGCACGTAGGCAAAAAAGTCCTTATAATGCCGCCTTAAACGGGCCTGCAATATTCCCTTACAGGGGATCACGCCAGCCTGGAGCCGACGCAGGGGCCAATCGCCTCCTCGCGCCCACCGCCGCTCCGGAATGACCCGTACATTTTTCTGTTTATTGCCTGCGTCAGCTGCTGCAACAAACGATTTTCCAAGAGCCACCGCGGCCAGTAGGCCTTCATTGGGCATCTGGCCCTCACGCAGGAGACGACACGTCATGCTGAGCTGGGACGAATTCGACAAAGAAGACGGCGAAGTTGCTGTAAAAGGCGCCAACGCCGGCCACGCTTCTGAAGCCAACATGGACCGCCTCGACAGCGCCGGCGGTGCCGCCGCCCTCGAAGCCCGGGCCGTGACGGCCAGCGACTCGGCCGCGATCATTCGCGCCAAGGCCGCCCTCGACAAACTCGACGTTGCCGAAGGCCTCGCCGAACTCGAAGGCGCCTCCGCCCGTGTCGCCGTCGATGAAAAGCGCATGATCAACTGCCGCGCCGACCTCAACCAGCTCGTGCCATTCAAATACGACTGGGCCTGGCAGAAGTACCTGGACGGCTGCGCAAACCACTGGATGCCGCAAGAAGTCAACATGACCGCCGACATCGCCCTCTGGAAAACCCCGGAAGGCCTGACCGACGACGAGCGCCGCATCGTGATGCGCAACCTGGGCTTCTTCTCCACCGCCGACTCCCTGGTTGCCAACAACCTGGTCCTGGCCGTGTACCGCCTGATCACCAACCCGGAATGCCGCCAGTACATCCTGCGCCAGGCGTTCGAAGAGGCGATCCACACCCACGCCTACCAGTACTGCATCGAATCGCTGGCCATGGATGAAGGCGAAATCTTCAACATGTACCACGAGATTCCATCGGTCGCGAAAAAAGCCGCCTGGGGCCTGAAATACACCCGTTCGATCTCCGATCCGAAGTTCGAAACCGGCACCCCGGACACCGACAAAGAGCTGCTGCGCAACCTGATCGCTTACTACTGCGTCCTGGAAGGCATCTTCTTCTACTGCGGCTTCACCCAGATCCTCTCCATGGGCCGCCGCAACAAAATGACCGGCGTCGCCGAGCAGTTCCAGTACATCCTGCGCGACGAATCCATGCACCTGAACTTCGGCATCGACGTGATCAACCAGATCAAAATCGAAAACCCACACCTGTGGGATGCCGAGATGAAGGAAGAAGCGACCCAGATGATCCTGCAAGGGACCCAACTGGAGATCGAATACGCCCGCGACACCATGCCTCGCGGCGTGCTGGGCATGAACGCGGCGATGATGGAGGACTACCTCAAGTTCATCGCCAACCGTCGCTTGTCGCAGATTGGGTTGAAGGAAGAGTATCCAGGGACGACGAATCCATTCCCTTGGATGAGCGAGATCATGGACTTGAAGAAAGAGAAGAATTTCTTTGAGACTCGGGTGATTGAGTATCAGACGGGTGGGGCTTTGAGCTGGGATTGATCCCGTTAGTACAAAAAGGCTGCCTTTAGGCGGCCTTTTTTGTACCTCCTTACATCTGATGCCCCTCTTATTTTCAGAAAAAAGTCTCATATGCTCGTGAGGAAGTATTTGTCAACATATATGAAACGCTGAACGGGCCAAGCCAAAAATCTAAATTTCGTTACGTAATGGTTGCTGGAAGCCAAAAAGCCATCATAATACAAACTAACTCTCCGATCGCAAGGATGCAATGGCTATGCAATACGACATCTTTCCTAATTCAGAACTGCACATACCGGTCCAGACGGCGTACGTATCGGCCAAAAACTTAAGCATTTCCTCAAAGAATTAATGAAATTCAGGGAATAGCATGCCAAACAAACATCCTCTTCGTGTTCAATCTCATATCCTGCGACTCCTGGGTGATCAGTTAATTGGACATGACCGCTTAGCTGTATTCGAACTTGTAAAAAACTCCTATGATGCTGATGCCAGCGAGGTCTCTATCACTATAGAGCTTAATGACACAGATCCCTGCGTGAAAGTTGAAGATAACGGATCAGGCATGAATCTATCCGTAATCACTGGCGCATGGCTAGAAGTAGGAACAGACTCAAAACGCACAAAAGAAAACAGAGCTCGCTCCAAGGTCTATAATCGTCTTCCATTAGGTGAGAAAGGTGTGGGTCGCCTCGCAGTACAAAAACTCGGCCGAAAACTACAGGTCATTACAAAAGAAGAAGGTTCTTCAGAGTACGAGTTCAATATTGACTGGGACGCCCTGATAGGCAGCTCAAAATACCTTGATGACACTTTATCTGTCGAGGTCATTGAACGGACTTCTCCATCCCACTTCAAAAGTGGGCACGGCACTTTTATAAAAATATCAGACCTATATCTTACAGATTGGAAGCGCGGAGATATAAGAGAGCTGTATCGCCTAGTAAAATCTCTGAGCAACCCATTTAATCGCGTCGGCTCATTCAACGTAAAGCTAAACATACCTGGAAGACAGGATGAAATTAGCGGTCTCCCCGATGTCGAAGACATGCTTGATAGGGCGATGTGGAAGCTGACTTATCGCCTTGATGAAAAGGGCATTTTCAGATGGGCATATTTTTTCCAACCTCCAAAATACAAGGGACTCCAGCGTAGATTTAAACGTTATACCGGGCGCCTAGATATGCTCCCCGAGAAAGGAGAAGATACTAAGACTGGAAAACAAAAAAAAGAACAAAAAATATTTATAACAGCAGACATTCTAAAAAACATCGGGCCTATCAAAGGTCGTATTTATGCCTTTCACCAAAGCCCTGAGATACTCAGACTTTTTGGTGACAGCCAACAAATGAAAGCTTGGCTAGCGGGTCAGTCAGGCGTCAGGGTTTATCGCGATAAAGTTCGAGTTTTTAACTATGGCGAGCCCGGGGATGACTGGCTTCGTCTAAATGCGCGCAGAATCAACACCCCCGGAAAAAAATTAGGCTCAAATAGTATAGTCTCGTATATTGACCTGGATTTAGACAAAAGTTCGGGACTTAGGGAAAAAACTAATCGCGAAGGATTCGACGAAAACGTTTTTTTTGACAACCTGCGCGCGATCGCTTTAAGTATATTTGATAAATTTGAACGAGAGCTAGCACCCGATCGAGACGCAGTAGACAAAGCAATAAAAAACACAGAAAAATTACCTCCAATTGAAAGTGCTTTTGAAGAAATTATAAAAGTCGCGAAGAAACACAAACTCGAACAAGAGATTCTACCCGCGGTTGCCTCGATAAAAAATGAACTTGAAAGCTTTAAGCAGGTAATGGTTGGCTCAGGCATGGCAAATATGAATATTGGACTAGCATTTCATGAGATGGTTCATGGCGTGGACAATATCGTCGGCCAACTTGAACGCAATTCAAACAAGGAAATAATTTTAAGTACTGTACGCCATCTCAGAAGTTTGCTGGACACATTCAAACCCCTGCTACAGCGTGAAAAAAATCGCTCCTTGCCGATTAACGAGCTCACCACTCGAGTTATAAAAATGCAAGAGCATAGATTTCCACGGCACGAAGTAACGCTATCCGATTGGACCAACGATAAAGACAAGGCCGTAAACTTCAAAGTTAAAGGACCACTAAATCTCGTAATCGGGGCTATTAGCAACGTAATTGATAATGCAATTTATTGGTCACGGTATAGAAAAGAGCTGGAAAATCGATCTGATCCAGCAGCGATTTTAATTCTTTCCTCCTGGGATCAAGAACTAAAAGAGGGCACCCTGGCTGTAATTGACAACGGCATGGGTTTTCAACTTAACCCCGACTCAATCGCAAAACCTTTTATGACTATGAAAGCAGGCGGCTCAGGATTAGGCCTCTACTTCTCTAGGCTTGTACTTGAGTCCATGGGAGGGAGATTTATGGTTTGCAGTGCAGATGAGTTGCGTGACGATTTTAGTTTTTCCCCCTCTTATGATGGGGCGGCTGTAGTATTTACTTTCAAGGAATAGAACATGAAACCTTTCTCCAGAGTAGTCGCCCTAGACAACGATCAAGAAGACCTCGACGCGATAGTCCGCGCACTAGGTAGAGCAGGATATAGCGCAATTCCCTATCTTTTTGACGTGGGCACTTTTGTACCAGCCATCACGCAGCCCTGCGCCGGTTTAAGACTGGTCTTTTCAGATATACATCTAACACCCACAAGCAGTATAAATGGAGTCGATCACGCCTCAACCATTGGAAATTTCTTAAAAGAGATAGTACCTGTAGGTCCATACGGAGTAATTTTCTGGTCCAAACACGAAGCCGATGAAAAAAATATCGTTAACGAACTTATTTCCAGGGCGAAATACATTGGGTTCAACCTCCCAGTTTTTTTTGGATTCATGGACAAAAACCAAGTGGGAATTGGACAATCGGATCCGGACATAGACTACGAGTTATTCGGAAATCTTATAAACGAGCAGATATCCAAATCCCAGTCCCTTTCAATTGTGATGAACTGGGAAGAGCGAATTCTTTTGGCTGCCGCACAGGCCAGCAACAATCTTTTCCAAATTATCGCCAGCCCTCCAGACGGTGAAAACTATAGCGTATCTGATGAGTGGCTTAAATTACTTTCCTACTTAAGCCAAGAAGCCGTAGGTAAAAACTCAGCAATATTAAATGCATCTAACGCATTGGACAACGCATTACTCCCCGTATTGGAAGATCAACTTAGAACTCTAACCTCAGATACCCCGAGAGTTGACGATCCCATTAGTGAGACCTTGTCTGCGCAGGGTGCTGCAAAGCTTAAACTGGCACCTTCAATTAATCGCGCATCACTTAACTCTTTTTATTTAGTTGAGGACTTTAAAGCGGACGCCACACAGCCATATAATTTTAGAGGCGTTATTTCAAAAATCGAAGCAAGCAATCTCGATTTTATATTGAAACATTTTGGCGCCGAATGGATTGACGTTTTATATAAGGAATTTGTGCTCAATGGAGACACCGCATCTCAAGACTCAACCCTGGCTGCAAGGTCAATCCCCTGCTTAATATCTCTTTCAGCAGAATGTGATGAAGTGCAAGGGAAAATTCCGAGCCACAGATATCTTTTAGGTGTCATATTTGATCCAGCAGACGTAAAATTTTTCCTTCGAAGCGGGAATCCAGCAAGAGCAGCATTACAGAATATCGGAATGATCATGGTAGGAGGAGCAGCCAAATGCATTTTGGTTTCATGTCGGCGTTTCACCAGCGAGCATTCAGCCAGCCTTTCTTTTCCTGTGGATCCTATTGCTAGATTAAGACGAAACACGCTGGAAGAAATAATACACCACTACACTACACACGCGAGACGCCCTGGGGTTATGCGGTTCTATTAGCCTCATCGTCAACTCAGGCCAGCATGCCGTCGCAAAGGACGGCATGAATATTTCAGGCAGCATCCTTACTATTTTTATTAAGCCTTTCTGAAGAGCGTAATGACGCGACAATAGCTTCCATAACAGGTGAACAGACGGCATTCCCCATCAACTTCACCTTTTCGCGTCTCGTAACATTGGGAAAGCGATAATGTTCAGGAAAGCCCATTGCGCTTCTAAGCTCGTCAGGTTGAAGCATTCGCATCATATGTCCATCTGCGGTCGGTTTTACATATGCAAACCGGTCAACGGTGGTAATGGTACGAAGAGGAGAGTCCATCCGTTGCCACCCCCCCCCTCCATCAGTTCCATAATAAACAATTAAAAATGGCTTATCCTCTCCCAACTCAGCAATAGCCCTGTCAGCTCGAGCAAGCGTCTCCTTTGCACGATTCGGCCGCCGCAACAGAGTCATCTTATATTTTTCAGTTTTATCCAAGACATCCCATACATTTTTATATGTAGTTCTGACGGGCATCACTGGAGAAGGCATTTCCATCAGGTCAGCTATCATGAAAAGTCTTCGTCGACGTTGGGCAACTCCGAAACCTGAAGCATCTATAATCTGCTCTCGTACCTTATACTTCAAGTTAACTAGTTCCGCCATCAACTCTTTGTACCGACCCCAAGGCTTCATATGAACGACATTTTCCAATGTAATCCATCGCGGCTTCATAACTTCTGCATATCGGATTACTTGGAATGCCGTATCCTTACTTTCCTCAGATCTAGGCTTGCTTCCTCTAGCGCAGGTATGATGGGTGCACTCAGGCGAGGAAATTAAAAGATCTATTGGCCCAGTTTTTTCTAATACACGCTCTGGCGTCAGAATTCGAAGGTCCTCTTGAAAAACGTGGGCCTCCGGAAAATTCAGCTTAAAGGACTCTACCGCTGGCCCCCATAAATCCACACCACCAACAATTTTTGCGCCCCCTTCCCGCGCGCCCAAACTGCTCCCCCCCGCCCCACAAAACATGTCAAACGTACGAATCTGATCCATTTGGAAACCTTCAAATTTATCTTCTAGCCAGGTTACCAGGTTCCCGGCACCATTCAACCATAATGGCACTAGGGCACCACGATGACCGACAATCTGGTTTACTCTGTTGACGAGCTGTCAAGCTCAGATTTGAGGATCGACGCTCGCTACTCAGGGAGCCGAAATGGCAACTCCAGCGATGATCCCCTGACGAAACTGCTGAGCCTCAGCAACCAAGGCGGCTTCAGGATCAGAGGCAAACGCAATGATCCGCGCCTGATAGCACTTTTATCGAGCATGGAGGATTTTGACTGGCCCGATGAGCTGGACCTCTCCACGGGCGTATTTACCTACTACGGTGACAACAAGAAACCCGGGCGTAAATTGGACGAAACCAACCGGTATGGCAACAACCTTTTGGAGCTGATTTTCGAGCGGCAGCATTCAGGATTACGTGCATTAATCCCACCCATTCTTGTTTTCACCAAGGCAGGAATCTATCGAGATGTGATTTTCCGAGGTTTGGCAGTCCCCGGCCGGATAGGCAGCACTCACAATGACGACTTGGTGGCTGTGTGGCACGCAAGCAAAGGTCAGCGCTTTCAGAATTACAGAGCCACCTTCACCATCCTTGACTTGCCAGAGATACCGAGATCATGGCTGGAGGACGTAATCAATGGAGTCCGAGCAAGTGAAAGCGAGCACGCGCCAACCGAATGGCTGAAATGGGTCAGATCCGGGCAGTACACACCACTGATTACCAAACGCTCTCAACCCATACGCTCGAAGAAAGATCAGCTTCCCTCCGCGAAAGAGGACATCAAGATGCTCGCAATTTTGCACAAGCATTTTGAGTCGGATCCTTATGCGTTCGAAGCCTGTGCCGCGCATCTGATAAGGATATGTCTGCCTGACATCGTAGATCTAGATCTGACAAGACGTTATCGAGATGGTGGTAGGGACGGCATTGGCAAGCTCAGGATCGGACGAGCAGAGACGTCTGTTCTCGTGGATTTCGCAATCGAGGCCAAGTGTTATGGAACGAGCAATTCGGTTGGCGTGCGAGAGGTATCAAGATTGATCTCTCGCCTGCGCCATCGTCAATTCGGAGTGATTATTACGACTTCCTGGTTGCATGACCAAGCCTACAAGGAGATCGTGGAGGATGGCCATCCCGTGATGATTCTTGCGGGCAGAGACGTCGTTGAGCTTCTGCGGGAAACGGGATTACGTGATAGTTCTGCTGTCCAGACATGGCTGAAGACGAGTTTTCCGCTGAGTGAGTTCTGAATGAGTGCAGATATAGTCACCCCCGAACACCGCTCCAGGATCATGGCAACAATCAAGGGGAAAAATACCAAGCCCGAAATGATCGTGCGATCGGTGTGCCATGCGATGGGGCTTCGCTATCGTCTGCATCGGAAAAATCTTCCAGGGAAGCCCGACTTGGTCTTACCCAAGCATCGATTGTGCATATTCGTTCACGGCTGTTTTTGGCACAGACATCCTGGTTGCAAATACGCCTACACGCCCAAAAGCAGGCCGGAATTTTGGCTACCTAAATTGGCAAGAAACGTGGAACGAGATCTCCATGCCCTGCAGGCGCTGGAAACGCTTGGATGGCGCGTAACCATTATTTGGGAATGCCAGACAAAAAACAGAGAAATCCTACAGACCGAAATTCAGAAAGCATTGATTCAAAGCTCTTAGCCATACATATTTTTATATGTGATATCCGGATTACTTATTACGAAAAGCAGCGAAGAAAAGTAGCTTCCTTCTTACTATCATTCAACAAACGCTCTAAATTTCTCATCATAAAAAGAGCGCTCATCCACAACGGATTCTTTGTGAATTCGGATAGCGATACCGGACTCTTGAATCTGAAAAGAGGTTTTTTCTTTACTTTGAAGATTCGCAATAGGATTTTTTATGGCATCAACCACCTCACCCACCTTAACCTTTCTTTGCGTTCTAATATATTTCTGCCCCTCCCCGCTATAATCCCACACAGGAACAAACCCGCCGTTTAACACGTCATTTAAGTACAAGGAATCCACAACAAAAACTTCACGCCCCTTGGGAGTCCTCAAACCCAGACCTGTAAAATAATTATGATTAGTAACAATCAAAAGTAAAATTTCGTTTTCATCAAACACCAGCCCCTGCACAACATTATTGACACGCGCAAGATAATCGTAACGCTCATCCAATTGAGCTAGAGCTCCGGAAATATGATTTTCAGTAAACTGATAAGCATCACGTCTACATTCCGGCTTCACACTACACTTAACTTCACAAATTGCCCACGCATGACCATCAACCTTAAAGATGCCATCTATTTCTGGCGTTCCCTTTCGGGCGTCGCGATTAATCTTGTAGAAATTACGGCCCGAATTTTCAACAATGCTTTTAACCACGCCCTCGAAAAAGTATCCTTTATCTATGGACACCTCGTCGGAAAATATAACATCGTCACGAACAACAATACGATCAACAACCTTCTCAAAACACAGCGACATAATACGAGATGGTATTACATAGTGATCTTGTCCCAGCAAATAAATACTCACATCCGCACTTGGACTCTGAATATTTAAATTACACGAAAGCAAATCAAGCAACTCTTTTTTTGTTGCGGGCAACCCTAAAATTTTGCAAATACGATGAATACCCAATTTTTGAATTCTAGCAGCTCCTCCATTAGCAACTCGCCCTCGATTCTCCTCATCCAACGCACAGGCATACACATACAAGGAAATAAGGTATTCCACCAGCTCTCTTATCGTAAAGACGCAGCGCTTGTATGTGCAGACAGCGTCAACGTCATACATAAGCTCTAACAACTTAATGATATTAGAACGCTTTAACTCCAACTCAAAATCTTTTCCACGACTCAAATCAAAATGCATAACACCACCATTGAGCCTCCCCATTCCGCTACGCTTAATTACCCCCTCCAATCTCGTTGCATCATCCTCATACAAATTGTAGAACTTATAATTAAGATCTCGATATATCTCCAAGTCTCGCCACTTAGGATCAACCCAATCCATATAATATTTTGCCCGCTGTACAAATCCTTCAAGGCCTTTTGCCGAAACTGCCGGACTTAAGGATGAGACGTCAACAGGGATACAGTTCCCACATGAAACCTCCTGAATAAATTCTTTTATGGATTCATAATGAGCCATATCATTCCAGAAACTAGCAATAGCACCTTCGCTATCACCCCTTTTATCCTTTACCTTCTTGGTAGAGATATTTTTTCTAGACAGAAAATATAAAACTGAAATTAACGTCGAAACCAAATGCCCTGCTTGGGACACTAATATATGTTCTGGATATTTTTTCCCATCAACGCTTACCCCACTCACCTCCATCCGCATAATCGCCGTTTCAAGGTACTCTAAAATGCGATCCTGTCCCACTTCAAAAATTTTACTCTCGGCATCAGAATATGCTCGCTCGGCTACGCCCATAGCCCATTTGAGAAAGACTGCATTATCCAGCCCACCTTCTCTTGAATAAATGGCAATTATTTTTTCCAACACCTTTTCACGTATTTCTCCAGGCAGGGAAAATATTCGCCCCGAAACCAAAAAGGCAGAAGCGTCATCCTTAGAATTAATAATCGATAAAATATCTTTTTTCTTTATGACTCCCCTACGAATTTTTTTTGCCAATTCATATACATCCCCCCTAAAAACACAGTGCATACACCCTCCTAGAGTGATTTAAACCAAATTATCAGCACACAACTCGCTACCAAAATCACGTCCATCTATCCTATTATTCATTCCTTTAACGTTTTCGCAATACTCTGGTAGTAGCCATCGAAGCAGTTGGGAACATTGGACGAGCTCCGAACACTCACAAAATCGCTCTCGCTAATGCTGAGTGACGGCCGTCGAAAATGCGAGAGTAGAAATAGAAAATTCTAAGGTCTGGAGACCACAGGACGGTCGATTTTAATGCCCGACGCATTTAAAACGGAAAAACACTGAAAGTGTTTCGTAGGGTTGACGATACGATAATGTCCACCTACGCTTTGCATCCGGCGCCTAAGAAACGCCTCAACCAGAGCGGTCCTCCGCACCCGACAGCCAGCGGCTTTTTTTCGTCTGCGGTTTCTCTACGCCTGCGAAAATTCCCCGTTATGTCGGGAGTGGGCGAATACAAGACCCGAAAGGGGAATATGTCCGGCCCGTCTCTGGTGGGTTTCTTAGCTCCCGACACCCATAACGAATGCCCTAAGAAAGCAGCCAGAGGTAAAGGATATGCCTGCAAACCTGACCTTCACGATGAAGGTAACCAGCCCTACCCGCACGTCAGCTCATGCACAGCCGCTTCTGGAGGTCTGTCATGTCTGATCCACTGATTCCTACTCAATTTATTCGACATAATATTCATCTGCATGCCCTCTTGGTTGAAAACCAAGCTTGGTTCAGCGCGTCCGATTTGGGTCGTTTGATGAGCAAGCACCTTGATGAACGCATGACCCGCAAGCTTGACCCTGACCAGCGCCGGATGATGTTCGTGCATGTCCACGGTTTGACCGAAGAGCGTCTGATGCTGAGCGAGTCAGGCGTCTATGCATTGCTGGTTTATCACTACTGCCCTGAATATCGATTGCTGCGTGAGTGGATCACGCATCAGGTAGTGCCAACCCTGCGAGATGAGCGCTACTCGCATAAGGTGGAACGGCCTACCTTGAGCGTGCTGGATTGGCCGAAGATGTCGCTCTGCATGCTGCACTGGCAGGATGAGCCATGGATTCGCTTGCGGGATATGCCAGCGGTGCTGGTGGATGATCCGTTTAGCCAGCATGAATCCTGGTGGCGAAAAGCTTCTCGGATTTTGCGAGGGTTTTGAGGTTCAATCGGAAGCCGTCGTCCGTTGTTCGGGCGGCGGTTTTTTGTTGGGAATGTGGATTGGGGCCGCTGCGCAGCCCAGCGGGAGCAAGCTCCCTCGCCACGGGTGTTAGCCTTGAGAACACCAGCGTTCAGTCCGGCTTTTATTGGACGAAAATAATCTACGGGATATGCAAATGACTAAAAAAATAAAAAGTGAGGCCTTCGAGTCGATTCACAGTTCGGCCGAGGCGCTGTTGAAAATCGGCGCTATCGACAAGGCCGCTATGCGAGAGTTTGACGAGGCCTGCATGGCTGAGGTATCTGCTGAAATCTCAGATCAGGAAGACTCGTCTGCATTCAGAGCCGGCCCTCAAAACCATCGATGATGTCCTCGGGGGTGCGGTCGAAATCCGCCGGCATCCGAATCGTCCCCTTCAACCGTCCAGGTTTGCGCGCCTGCGGTGTATCGACATGGGGCAGCAGATCCAGATAAGGCTTGCCGGCCTTGGTGATCACCACCCTGTCGCCCTGCCATGCACGTGCGCCCAGTTGTAAGAGCTGGGATTTTGCTTCTTGCAGGGTTACTTGCACCTGTTCACTCATACAACGGCCTCCATGGATTTAGCTAAGCAGGCATAACAATTCCGGCCACCTGAAAGATCGAGCTGAGAACCAGCATTATGATATCGATTTCCCCGAGTACGAAACTGCGGAACGGGGGCCGCTTTGCAGCCCAGCGGGAGCAAGCTCCCTCGCCACGCGTGTCAGGGTGCAGGTGGGTGGCAGGCTTGATGGCGGGGTTGGTTTTGGGAATCGCGAGCAAGCTCGCTCCCACAGGGGGTTTGTGGTGGGTTGAAACTTTGGGTGCAGCCCGCCGCGTCCTTCGGTATTAATACACTTCCTCTCACGGACCCGAGCCCCGATGAAATTCGATACCGCCTATTGCCTCAGCCTCGATGCCAAGCTTTCGATCTATGACGTTCGGGATTTGAATTTCGACGAGACCATGGCATTCGATTCGGCCAAGGAGCGCTTTCAGTGCCCCAATGATGTCTATCGGGCGGCGTTCGATGAGGGAAATCGGCTGACGACGTTCAATGCCAAGAACGTCAATTACATCCGCACGCCGCATTTCAAGAACCAGCCGACGACCCAGCATATCGAGGGCTGTCCTTATGTCAGTCCGAAAACGCCGGGGCTGGATGCGGATAGTATTGAGGCGGAGGATGATCGCGAAGAACATTTTCCGTCGGAGCTGTTGCTGACACGGCGTCAGTACCTGCGTAAGCCGTCCGACCCATCGAAGGACGTTGACGCGACTCGGCCTACGCCTCCCTCCGTATCTTTCCACGGTGATAGCGCTCATTCCGCGCAGGATTCAACACCGGACAAGACCAGTGTCTTCGCCCATCCGGTGGAGTGTTTCGTTTCGAATTTCGATAACAAGGATTTGCTCAAGCGCAAGCCGCTGAAGATTGGCGAGCACACGGCGCCCTATGGCTCGTTCTTCAAGAGGATCGAGTATTTGCAGGACAACAGGGGCTTGATTTACTGGGGCAAGATCAAGGAGATCAAAGATTACACCCTGAGCTTTCGTATCGATTTCGAAGCAAAGGTCTGGTTCAAGCAGCCGGACGAGGCGAAGAAGAAGCCTTACTCGGTCAACGTTTACCTGAGCAAGAAGCTGATCGACAACTACCGCAAGCGCAAGGCGTTCCTGGCAGAGATCAAGCATGCCATCGACAGTGACGCGCCGTTGTATTGCTTCTTTTATGGCGTGACGCCGGAGTTGAAGCAGGTGCCGAGCAAGAAGAACCCCGAAGAAACGTTCGGGGTGTTCAGTGCCAATATCGAGAACTTGGATCACTTCATTATTCGGGAGGCACCGGGGTTGGCCGATAAGTGACTTCGCCTAGGCTAGCCGTGGCGCTAGGCCTTCTTCATTGCGCCTCTTGAGCAAGTTGACGTTCGAACGCCCGCATCTCCCGTTTCACTTCCATGCGCCGCTCACGTGCGGCCTGGGCGGCGGACTCATCCAAACCGCCATAACGCCGCAACCAGTGGACGGTCATTTCCTCGTCCGGGTAGTAATAATCTTTATGCCCCTTACTGCTTCTGGGAGTGTCGTTCATATTGCCGTCGAAGCGGCCTGCAGAGAACTCATCGGAAGGTAACGTGCCCCATTCGGCGGCGCAGTCCTCAAAAATCCAGGAAATCTCGTTGAGGTGCTTTTGCGCACCACGGTGGCCACGTTTATAAAAGATGTACTCACGACAACTTTCCTGGAAGCGCTCCATCATCGGTTCGTCATCGACCCAGCGAAGGAGATCGTGCTGCCCCGCGTGACGCATCAGGCCATGGATCCATCGTTCGGAAAACCGGTAAACAAAACCTTCGATGTCCGCTTTTTTGGCACCGGCGAAAATCATGCAGTAACGGGTTTGCACATGGATGACGAACAACACATGTTTGCGCTGCACAGTGATCACATGCACCAGCCATTGCTCGTCGAGCTCAACCAGCTCATCGTCCTCGATAACAGGGGATGGCGGTTTTCCTACCGGGGTGACTTTCTTACCTTTGCTCACGCGGCTGAAAAAATTGCTGGCCGCTTCGGTGCAGTTGAAGATCAGCATTTAAACTCTCGGAAAATATCAGGCGTCTTCGGCCCATTCGATTCCAAAGGGTTGACGGACAGCGTCGGAAACCCTTTCACGAAGCTCCTCGCTCAGAATCGCCAATTCCTCATCGCTCAGCAGATCGTACGCAATCAGCAATCTCAAAGATAAAGAAATGTCTCGACGTCGACCTATGTTGAACGCCATCGCCAAGCTCTTGTCCCGCTCTCGCATGAGGTCGTAGAGCGTGCGATATCGAGCGTGAGCTGATAACGCTTCGTTCTGGACCACCGCCTGCGCATCCGAAAGAACGCCTTGGCAGAAGCGCTCCAGCGCCAGATCGCGGAGTCCGTTGTAAAGCTTCCAGTCACTATCGGATACCGACATGCCATCCTCCTTCTACAAGACATCGGCAACGCTGCATGGAAATTTTATTGTATCGATATGCCCAGCATCACAACGACCAACAATCCAATATAGACCCAGGCATGAACCCCATCCGGTATCCGCCCGATCCACGGCGTTGCCAGACGAATCCCCACTAACGCGCCATGTAAGTCAGCGTCCCAGCCACCGCAACCGGCAAACTCAACGGGTTAGCCATGGACGTGGCGCGTGACATGTTCAGTCCGCAACGGCGCAACAGCGGGACCGTCATAACGCTGCCACCCACGCCCAGGAAAGTAGCAATGACACCGATGCTGATCCCGCCTGCCGAGACCTCTGCGCTGCCCAATCGCCGTGGGACTGCAGCGTCAGACTGAGTCAGAAAACCGCGTCTGAACAAGCAGTCCACAATGGTTATGCCCAAATAAACGATGAAGGCATAGCGAATCGCTTCGCTGCTCGCCCACATCGCGGCAATGGCGCCGATGACAGCGCCCAGGCCGATGAAGCCGCCCAACGGCCACACATAATGGCGAATGAGGTTGCCGGCGCGGTGATGCTTCACGGTGGCGATCAGTGCGTTGACGATCATGACGCAGGTCGAGGTGGCCACGGCAATGTGCATCGCCGATTGGCCGACAGGGTCGTCGGCACCGTGACTGGCGGTGAGCATCCGGTATAGCAAGGGCACGACGACGAAGCCGCCGCCGAAGCCGAACAGCACGGCGGTGGTGCCACTCAGGCAGCCGAAACAGGCGAGCAATACATAAAACATCGAGGCGAATCCGTGGAGTGGAAAGACTTCCACGATAGGGGACGCGAAGCTTGGCCTGCTGTAGCAATCAGGCCAATAATGTTTGCGTTCACGCCAATCCTGGATGCCCTGCCAATGCGCAACAGTTCGATCGATTTATTGGATGCGACACCCAGGGCCGTCGTTGCCATCGGCACCGATTACGCTCACGGGCAAGTCTTGCCGTTGCATCGCCATCGCCGAGCGCAGTTGCTGTACGGTGCCACCGGGGTCATGCAGGTCAGCACAGCGGATGGCAATTGGGTGGTGCCGCCGCAACGGGCGGTGTGGATTGCGCCGGGGGTCGATCATGCAGTGCTGATGCTGGGCGTGAGTACGCGCAGCCTGTACATCGAACCGGCCGCGGTAACGGCCATGGACACGCGGTGCCAGGTCATCAGTGTGTCGCCGCTGATGCGCCAGTTGCTGATGGAGGCCGTGGAGCTTGCGCCGGACTACGACGAGGCGGGTCGGGACGGGGCGTTGATTCATCTGCTGCTACACGAGTTGCTGCGCAGCACCCACCTGCCGCTGCACCTTCCGCTGCCCAAGGACCCTCGCCTGCTCAGCCTGTGCCAGGCGTTCCTGGAACACCCCGACGCCCACGCCTCGCCCGTGGAATGGGCGGCGCTATTGCATATCAGCCTGCGTTCATTCAATCGCCTGTTCAGCCGACAGACCACGCTGAGTTTCGGTCAGTGGCGACAACAGGCTTGCGTGATGTCGGCGTTGGCCCGCCTGGCCGAGGGGGATTCGGTGACACGCATAGCCCTGGATCTGGGCTACGACAGTCCCGCTGCGTTCTCCACCATGTTCCGTCGGGTATTGGGTCACGCCCCAAGCGCCTGGCTGGAGAAGACCGCCGGTCATTGATCAAAAAAATGAGATTGATCGGGATTCAAAACAACTGTACAAAAACACAGTGTTTTTTTATTCCCACAGCTTTGGAGCACCCCATGGCCTCTCTCGCAATCAAAACCACCCTGGAACGCATCGCTGTCTATCAATTCACCCCCGCCCACAGTGCACAGGCGCGAGCCATGCTGGACTGGAGTGTCGAGGAGCTGTCCCGCCAATCCGGCGTTTCGGTCCAGGCCATCCGCCGCTTTGAGGCCGGTGGCGAATTGCTCGACGTGACTCGCCTGGCCCTGGCGTTCCGCCTGGAGGCCGAGGGCCTGGTGTTCTTCCCCGGCTTCGCACCGGGGCGCGGCATGAACATCAAGGGCGCGACGCCAGACCCGATGGGGCGCTCCGATTACGCAATGATCGAATAACCCCCTCTGAGCAGGCACTTGTCGTACAAAGCCTAGGCGATACCGGCCTGGTCCTGATAGGCCGAGGGTTCCACGTCCAACCACCAGGCCCGGCCACGTTGCGGCTGCGTCAGGGTGAATGCTTCGCCCATTTGCGGTGTGGTGATGCAAACGTTGCGCTCCCAGGCCAGGGCCAGGATGCGATCGAAGGGTTCATACCAGGCATGCATCGCCAGGTCGAACGTGCCGTTGTGGATTGGTAGCAGCCAACGCCCCTTCAGATCGATATGGGCCTGCAGGGTTTGCTCCGGCTGCATGTGGACATGGGGCCAATCAACGTTATAGGCGCCGGTTTCCATCAGCGTCAGGTCGAAGGGGCCATATCGCTCGCCGATGCGTTTGAAACCCTCGAAGTAACCGGTGTCGCCGCTGAAAAAAATTCGCGTGGCGCCGTCGATCATCACCCACGACGCCCACAAGGTGCTGTTGCTGTCGAACAAGCCGCGTCCGGAGAAATGCTGGGAGGGCGTGGCGACGAACTCGATACCGTCCACCTCGGTGCCTTGCCACCAGTCCAGCTGGCGCACCTTGCTGGCGTCGACGCCCCATTTGACCAGGGTGTCGCCCACGCCCAGGGGCGTCAGGAAGTGGCGGGTCTTGGCCGCCAGCTTGAGGATGGCCTGATGGTCAAGGTGGTCGTAATGATCATGGGACAGAATCACCGCTTCGATCGGCGGCAATTCCTCCAGGCTGATGGGTGGCTGATGGAAACGCTTCGGGCCGGCCCATTGCACGGGTGAGGCACGCTCGGAAAACACCGGGTCGGTGAGCCAGAATTTGTCCCGCAGCTTGAGCAGCACGGTGGAATGGCCGAGGCGGAAGACGCTGTGGTTCGGGGCGGCCAGCAGTGCGGCGCGCGTCAGCGGCTGAACGTCGATGGCCCCTGCGGGCCGAGTTGTGCGCGGCTTGTGGAAGATCATGTTCCAGATGATGCGCAGCGTTGTGCCAAAGCCTTCACGCGGTGTGAAAGCGTGATTGCGATATTTGCCGTGGTCTTGCCGCGAGGGCTCAGGGGCAGACGGATTGTCGGTCGAAAAAGAGGGATGGGTCATGGTGCGATAACTCCAAGGGCGTCGGCACCTATGTGCTTCGCCGTTGTGGACGCTGGATGGCCTTTGCATGCACGCTCAGCCGCTTCACTCAGGACTACACCACTCGGTGTAGTTTCCAGATTGCATGAATCGCAAGAGCAAGTAAACTGCCGAGTGTAAGTTTTCTCTTTCTACCGACGAGTACCCATGACCGTACCGCAACGCCTTACCGAGCGAAAACGCGAAGCGATTCTCCAGGCCGCGATTGCTGAATTTCGTAGCAGCGGTTTTGAAATCACCAGCATGGACAAGATTGCAGCAACGGCAGGCGTGTCGAAGCGTACGGTGTACAACCACTTCCCGAGTAAAGAAGAACTGTTTTCCGAAATTCTGAATCGGTTATGGAACAGCATCACCGCTGAGCAGGACATGCCCTATAACCCGCAAACGCCTCTACGGGAACAGCTGCAAACGTTGCTACAAGCCAAACTGCATATGCTGGCGGACGAGAACTTCCTCGACCTGGCGCGCATTGCCATCGCCGCAACGATTCACTCTCCGGAGCGAGCCCAGGACATGGTGTCGCGCATGGGGCAGCGCGAAGAAGGCCTGACTGCCTGGATTCGCCAGGCCCAGGCCGATGGCCGCTTGAAACCCGTGGAGCCGGCATTCGCCGCCCAACAAATGCATGGGCTGCTCAAGACGTTCGCGTTCTGGCCGCAGGTTTCGATGGGGCAACCGAGCCTGACCGAGCAGGAGCAGACCCAGGTGATCGAATCGGCCCTCGACATGTTCCTGAGTCGTTATCAAGCCTGAGTCTCAACCCCAGCGCAGATTGCGCCCCAACTCATCGAACAAAGTCACCACCGAGCGCAAGGCTCGGCAGTCCGGTCGGGTCAGGAGCCACAATGCAGTGTCGTATCCCTCCAGCGGTTCGCCAAGGGGCACCAGGCCTTTGTTTTCGTCGATCAGAAAGTCCGGCAGCGCCGCAACCCCAAGACCGGCCCGCACCAGCTCGGTGACCGAGAGCATGCTGTTGCAGCGATAGGCGGGCATCACGCCGGGCAAATGCTGGCGGCGCCAGGCCACGGTGGGGTGATCCGGAAGGAAATCGTCCGGCGCGATCCAGCACAGGGCAGCCAGGTCATCGGCATCCGCCGAGCGCAGGTACGTGGCGCCGGCGCAGACCCGGTAAGCCACGTTGCCCAGGTTGCGACCGACCAGGTGTTCCGGCGGTGCACGGGTCAGTCGCAAAGCGACGTCGGCATCGCGGCGGCTGAGGTTGGCGAAGTCATTCGACGTGCTCAGCTCAAGGGTCAATGCCGGATAAGCGGGCATGAAACGCGCCAGCGCTGGCAGCAATAACGCTTGCAGGACTGAGTCACTGCAGGTCAGGCGTACCGTCCCGCTGATGACCTCGCCACCCTGCTCCACCCCCACCCGCGCCGCCTCCAGTGCCTGCTCGGCGCGCTCGGCTTGTTCGGCCAACGCCTGGGCCAGGCTCGTGGGCAAATACCCGGAACGGCTTTTTTCGAACAAAGGCAGGCCCAGGGCCGCCTCCAGCCGACGTACCGAACGAAACACCGTCGACACATCCACTTGAAGCAGCCGGGCGGCCCGGGCCAGCGAGCCGCCACGGACCAGCGCCAGGATCAGCGACAGATCGGGATAGTCCAGTCGATAGTGCATAGCTGCATTGATCACTTGGGTAAACGCCAATATTGATTGCGTGAACGCCAATCTATAGTGGCCACCAGGAATCAACAAGCGGCGAGCCTCCCATGGAAAAACAGCATGCTTTGAACATCGCCCTGATCGGCGATCATGACCCAACCATCACCGCTCACCGGGCGATCCCCCTCGCACTTGAGCTATCTGGCCAGCAAACCGGCCATGCCATTCGCTTTCACTGGCTGGCAACCTCGCTCATCGCCGGTACCGCCGTGCTGGAGGATTTCGACGGTGTCTGGTGTGTTCCCGGCAGCCCCTATCAGAACGAAGACGGCGCCTTGCTAGCCATTCGTTTTGCCCGTGAACAGCGTCGCCCGTTCCTGGGCACCTGCGGTGGCTTCCAGCATGCCGTGCTGGAATATGCCCGTAACGTGGTGGGTTGGGCCGACGCCGTCCATGGCGAGACGGCGCCCGAAGCTGAACGTGCATTATTGACGCCGCTGAGCTGTGCCCTGATCGAAACCATTGACAGTCTTCAGCTCAATGCGGATTCCTTGATTGCCAAGGCTTACGGCCGACAGAACGCGTTCGAGGGTTACCACTGCCGCTTCGGGGTCAATCCACAATTTGAACAAGACTTGCTGGGCGAACACTTGCACGCCGTGGCCCGGGATTTGGCCGGGGACCTGCGCGCAGTGGAATTGCGCGACCATCCATTTTTTGTCGCAACGCTGTTCCAGCCTGAACGGGCCGCACTGGAAGGCCGCGTGCCGCCACTGGTCAGCGCGTTTGTCGAAGCCTGCGCAGCGAAAATGGCATGAGCGCTTATTACTACGCCGTGATTTTCACTTCCCTGCGTACCGAGGGGGATCAAGGCTACGCCGAGGCCGCCGAGCGCATGCTGGCCCTTGCCAGGGAGCAGCCCGGATTTCTAGGCGTTGAATCGGCCCGTGGCGACGACGGCCTGGGAATTACCGTGTCCTATTGGCGCGACGAGGCGGCGATCCTGGCTTGGAAGACACATCCCGAACACGCCGCGATCCGTGAGCGAGGCCGATCGACCTGGTATGCCCATTGCCAGACGAGGGTGTGCAAAGTCGAACGGGACTATACCTTCCAACGCCAGAACTGATGCCAAGACACAAATCCCTGTGGGAGCAGGCTCGCTCCCTCAGGTTTTTTGTTCACTTCAAGATTGGGGCTCAGCCTTCCATCAACTGCCGCACCGCCACGATCTCCGGCAGATCGCCGCGGGCCATGTACACCCGTAGGGGTTCGGTAAGGTTGATTCGATCGTCGATATTCTGCTCCAGCAGTAGCTGGATTCGCTCGCGCTTGAGGGCCATGGTGCCGTCTGCCGCGGGAATCCAGACAAACTCACTGGTCGGGATGATGCCGTCGTCGGCCACGTCCATGCCGAAGGCGTCTTCGCTGAATCGCACGATATAGTGGCCGGTCTTGCGGTTCAGGCCGACAAAACCTTTGAGCTGGTCGGCGGCCTGGCAGATGAGTGTCGAAGTGGTGCGCATGGTAAACCTCATGGATGCGTCCCTCGGGACGTCTGATCGATGGTTTACACGCAGGGCAAGCGAATGTTGATATTCAGGTTTCCCTCTGCCGGGGAAACTGGTGCGGCCAAGGGTACTTCAAAGTGGTTCGTAAGTGCGTGGGGAAAATCTGCTTTACGCAGGTCAATGTCGGAATGGCGATAGCGTCCGCCGCGTTCAATTGTTAAAAGAGAGGTTTTACAGAAACCCACGAAAGGATTTCGAGCATGCCCGTCACCTTTTCCCGCAGCGCCCTGATGCTGAGCCTGCTGCTCGGCCTCAGTCAGACCAATGCCGCCGAGGCCCCGTCCCCCAAGGCCCTGGCGAACCTTCAGGGTATTCCTCATCCCGCGGTCATCGCACACCGTGGCGCCTCGTTCGACGCACCGGAATCCACCGCCCCCGCCTACAAACTGGCCCGCGACCTGGGCGCCGATTACCTGGAGCTGGACCTGCAGCGCAGCAAGGATGGGGTCTTGTTTGTCCTGCATGACGACAGCCTGCTGCGCACCACCGATGTCGCGACCAAGTTTCCCGAACGCAAGGACAGCACCGCCAACGAATTCACCATGGCGGAACTCAAGACGCTGGATGCCGGCAGCTGGTTCAACGCCGCCTATCCGGAGCGTGCTCGGCCGTCATTCGCGGGCCAGAAGATCCTGACGCTGGATGAAGTCATCGACATCGCCGAGGGCAACCCCAAGCAAAAACCAGGGCTGTACATCGAGACCAAGGAGCCAAAGCTGTTTCCAGGCATCGAGCGCGACCTGAAGGACAAGCTGCAGGACCGTGGCTGGCTGAGCCCATCCGGCTCCAAGCTGGCCAAGCGCGCCCTCGGTGTGGGCCAGGGCAAAGGCAAGGTGGTTTTGCAGACCTTCGAGAAGAGCAGCCTGGAACTGCTGCACAAAGAGATGCCGAAGGTGCCGAAGATCCTGCTGCTGTGGGTGGGCGAAGGCAATATCGAGCCTAAATCCAAAGTGACGTTCGCCGAGTCTGGCGAAACCGACAAGGCTGCGTACTACGCCAAGCAGGAGCCCAAGGACAAGGCCGAGTTCGAGCAATGGGTCCAGTACGCCAAGGCCCACGGCGCGATCGGCACCGGCCCTTCGGCGGCGTTGACCCACGGCGGCAGCCAGAGCTATTCGGACCTGGTGAAACCGTGGATGAACCAGTACACCCATGAGCAGGGGTTGCTGGTACATGTCTACACTGTGGATGAGCCGGTGGACTTCAAGAAAGTGGTAGATGCCGGCGTCGATGGTATTTTCACCAACCGGGCCAGTGAATTGCTCAAGTACTTCAAGCGTCCCGAAGCAGGCAGTGTGACGCAACTATTGGAGAAGGTCGGTTACTGAAGAATCAGGGCCGGATCGGTGCAGTCGCTGCAAGTTTTTCGAATTAAGGGTGAATTAAGTTGCCAGGGATAATCTGAACCCACTTAAACGAATCACCCTTTAACGACACCAAGGAAAGACAATATGAAAACTTTGACTGCCCTGTTCACCGCTGCCGCCCTGACCCTCACCGCTGGCCTTGCCCAGGCGGACGTCCGTATCGATCAGATTCCTCAACTGGTCAAGGACGGCAAGATCAAATCCCTCGAGTCGATGAATGAAGAAGCCCTGAAGTTGCACCCAGGTGCCACTATCACCGACACCGATTTGGATAACCATTTCAATGGTTATGAATATGAAGTGGAGTTGCGCGACGCCAACGGTCAAGAATGGGATGTCGACTTCGACGCCACCACCGGTAAAGTCCTGAGCGACAGAAAGGATAACTAATCAGTCGTAAAAAAAGCCGCGCAACTTTCAAGTTGCGCGGCTTTTTCGTGGATGTATCTAACTGCTACCGCAACCCAACCGTCACAAAACCTTCAAGAATCCCTGCAATGATGCCGCTCAAGTGAACCTGTCATCGCCGCGACAGGCGCTCCCCGCCAGCGAGCCTCCATGAACCACAGCATCGACCAAAGCCATCGCGATCCGGACCTGTTTGGCCTGCTCTACGGCTTTCGCTTTCGCCCCGGTGAGCGCGGCAGGGAGATCGGTTCGGCCCAGGCCCTGCAATGCTTGCAACAACCCCAGGATGCCGATGAATTCCTCTGGTTGCACTTGAACCTCGCCCACGCGGCTTGCGAGCGCTGGATGAAAAATCATCTGGCCTTGCCCGAGGAATTCTTCGAAGCCCTGCATGAAGGCTCGCGCTCGACCCGCATCGAGCATGTGGACTCGGCCTTGCTCGCCGTAGTGAACGACGTTGTGTTCAACCTCAGCAACCTGGTGTCTTCGGACGTCTCCACCTTGTGGGTTTGCGTCAGCAGTCGGCTGATTGTCAGCGCACGGCTGCAACCCTTGCACTCGGTCGACAAGCTGCGCTCATCGGTCAAGGCCGGGGAAAGCTTTCGCTCACCGCTGGAGTTGCTCGTGCATCTGCTGCGCGACCAAGGTGAAGTGTTGACCCAGATCGTGCGCAAAACCAGCCTCAGCGTCGACCAGATCGAAGACCAATTGCTGTCTTCGCGAGTGTCGACCAATCGCGCCGAACTGGGCAGCCAACGCCGCATACTGGTTCGCCTGCAGCGCCTTCTGGCGCTGGAGCCCGGGTCGCTGCTGCGCCTGCTCAATCGACCACCGCAATGGTTGCAGAAAGAAGACGTCAAGGAACTGCGCAAATCCACCGAGGAATTTGCGCTGATCATCAACGACCTCACCGCGTTGGGCGAACGGATCAAGCTGTTACAGGAAGAAATCGCCGCCAACCTCAACGAGCAAACCAACCGGTCATTGTTCACCTTGACGGTGGTCACGGTGCTCGCGCTGCCCATCAACATCATCGCCGGTTTCTTCGGCATGAACGTTGGCGGCGTGCCGCTGGAGGGGGACCCCCACGGCTTCTGGATTCTCGTCGCGCTGGTTGCTACTTTCACCCTGTTCGCCGGCCGCTGGGCGTTTCGCAAGCGGCGCGATTATTGAATCCAATCCGCTATTTCGTGGCGAGGGAGCTTGCTCCCGCTCGGCTGCGCAGCAGTCGTAAAAGCTGTCGCACCACGCTGGATGGGTTTGGGGCCGCTGCGCACTGGAGCGCCAGCCGACCCAGCGGGAGCAAGCTCCCTCGCCACGGGTGTGTTATTCCAAACAGTGATCAGGCACTCAACCGCGCCGTCACTTCATTCAACTGCCCCGACAACCCGTGCAAATCGCGACTGGCCGCTTCGGTGCGCTGTACGTTGTCGAGGTTAGTGCTGGCGATGCAGGTGATTTCGGTCAGGTTGCGCGAGATGTCCTCGGCCACCGAAGTCTGCTCTTCAGCCGCCGTGGCAATCTGGCGGTTCATGTCGCGAATCGCTTCGACAGCCTGGGTGATGCGTTCGAGCATCTCGCCGGCCTGGGTCACCTGTTCGACGCTTTCTTCGCTGCGCGACTGCCCGCTTTCGATGGCTTGGGCCGCGTCCACCGCACCGGTTTGAACGGTCTGGATGATCTGGTTGATCTCGATGATCGACGACGCCGTACGCTGGGCCAGGCTGCGCACCTCATCGGCCACTACCGCAAAACCACGCCCGGCCTCACCGGCCCGGGCCGCTTCGATGGCGGCGTTGAGGGCCAGCAGGTTGGTCTGTTCGGCGATCCCGCGAATCACTTCCAGCACTTTGCCGATGCGCCCACTGTCGGTTTCCAGGCGACGGATCACCGTGGCGGTGTTGGAGATTTCGCCGCGCATCTGGGTGATGGTGTGGATAGTGCCTTGCATGACCTTTTCACCCAGCTGCGCCGAATGATCGGCATCATCGGCGGCCCGCGCCGCGTCGGCGGCATGGCGGGCGACCTCCTGGGCGGTGGCGGACATTTCATTCATCGCGGTTGCCACTTGGTCGGTGCGTTCGAATTGTTCGCTGGTGCCCTGGCTCATCAGGCTGGCGATGGCGTTGAGCTCACCGCTGGCGCTGTCCAGCTCCGTGGCGCTGCGTTGTAGGCGGGTAAAGGTTTCAGCGAGGAAATCACGCAGCGTATTCGCCGCCAGGGCCAAGTCGCCCAATTCGTCTTGACGCGTGCTCGTTACGCGCTCGGCAAAACGCCCACGGCTCAGTTGAGTCACGTATTCGATCAGGTTACGGATTGGCTGCACCAGGTTGCGGTTGATCAACCACAGACTCAGTAAGCCGACCAGCAACCCCGACACCAGCATGATCACCGTGCCCAGCAGGATCGTGCGATCAGCACCGGCACTGATCAGCGCCGATTGTTCGTCGCCCAGTTTATGCAGCTCTACCACCAGTTCGCTCATCTGCTCGCTGGCGGCACGGTCCACACCCTTGACCGCCGCATCCCCCGCCGCGGCGTCCGCGCCAGAAGCGACAAACGCATCACGGCCCTTTTGATAGGCCGCGCCCAATTGTGCGTGTTCGCCCCGCAGACGTTCGATACGTGTCCTGATCGACGTCGGAACACCTTCATGCTTGATCAACTCACCCAGCAAATTCTGAACGTCGCGCTGGCGTTCCTCGAACTGCTTCCAGTATTTCTCCATGTCCGCCGGCTGCTTGCCACGCAGCAGGACGTTCTTCCACTCCTGGACCTGGACCTTGAATTGCAAATTGGCCTCATCGATCAGTTGCGAGGCGCGCAACGGACCATCGATCAGGTTGCGATAATTATGGATGCCATCGGAAAGGAAGTGAAAGGACGCCAGGGCGATCAGCAGCATCGCCAGCAGGCTGCCGCTCAACAGGGCCAGAATCTGCGCTCTCAGGGATTTTTGTAGAAACATGGAGTCGATCTCTTCGAATAAAGGACCTCCATGTCCAGGGTCCACTCTCGCTACTGAATGTGGAGGATATGTACACGGCATCGGCCCGCGGCTACCGTTCTTGAGCCGTGGCGACCACTGGTAGCGACAGCGGTCCGCGGATTGGACATGACTTGTCCAGACAAGCCCATCGGTCGCTCCGCCAGGATTTAAAAGTCTTTTTGTCATTTGTCCTGGGGTATCCTGCCCAGGCTTTTTAGAAGCGCGGATCTACCAGATCTATCAACAGACTTTGCGAGGAGCGCGATATGCACGAGATCCCTAATCTCCCCTTCCCAAGCCTGCACGAACCTGAGCAGACGACCCCGCAACAAGCCGGAGGGCAACCCGACGCCCAGCAACCCGAGCAGCAGCAAGCCGCTGAACGCCGCCTGGCCGACAGCGAGGATTGATTCACCCGCACCACCAGACTGTGTGGAAAGCGCTAAGATGCGCTTTCCACACCGCCTGAATCCGAGCCCCCACCATGACCGACGACACTTCCTCCTTCAGCCCGGCCCAGGCCAGTGCGCTGATCGGCACCGCCGAGAAAATGGTCGAAATCTGGACCCGCCTCTCTCCCGAAAAACAAGCCACCCTGTTGGCTCGGTTCGGCACGCAAGAGAATGCCCTGGCCGCGCTGGTCACCACCCACCTGGTCGCTGGCAAGCCCACCACTGAACCGCCGTCCGGCAAATAGTTTTACTTTTCCACGCTCCACCCCTGCGGTCACCGTTATCATAAGCAGCCTATCTATCCTGCTGCCCGTGGACCTTTTCCCCATGCCAGATCTCCAGCGCCCCATGGCGGTCACGCTGCAAGTCGTTTCCATTGTCCTGTTTACCTTCATCGGCTATCTGAACATCGGCATTCCCTTGGCCGTCCTGCCGGGGTTCGTCCATGGCGAGCTGGGATTTGGCGCGGTGATCGCGGGGCTGGTGATCAGCGTCCAGTACTTGGCCACCCTGCTCAGCCGTCCGTATGCGGGACGCATCATCGACAACCTGGGCAGCAAGCGCGCGGTCATGTTTGGCCTGGCCGGGTGTGGTTTGAGTGGCGTATTCATGCTGGTTTCCGCCTGGTCCGCCAGCATGCCGGTCCTGAGCCTGACCAGCCTGCTGATCGGTCGCCTGGTGCTGGGCAGCGCAGAGAGCCTGGTGGGCTCGGGATCGATTGGCTGGGGCATCGGCCGGGTCGGCGCGGCGAACACCGCCAAGGTCATCTCGTGGAACGGCATCGCCAGTTACGGCGCGCTGGCGATCGGCGCGCCGTTGGGAGTGTGGCTGGTCAATGCGCTCGGGCTGTGGAGCATGGGCGTCAGTATCATTTTGCTGGGCGTGCTGGGGCTGGCATTGGCCTGGCGAAAAACCGCAGCGCCCATCGTCGTCGGCGAACGCTTGCCATTCATGCACGTGCTGGGGCGCGTGCTGCCCCATGGCTGCGGGCTGGCCCTGGGTTCCATCGGATTTGGCACCATCGCCACCTTCATTACGTTGTATTACGCCACGCAGCATTGGGACAACGCCGTGCTGTGCCTGAGCCTGTTCGGCGCCAGCTTTATTGGCGCGCGCCTGTTGTTCGGTAATCTGATCAACCGTCTCGGAGGGTTCAGGGTGGCGATTGCCTGCCTGTCGGTGGAAACCCTGGGCCTGTTGCTATTGTGGCTGGCCCCGGATGCGCAATGGGCCCTGGCGGGCGCGGCGTTGAGTGGTTTCGGCTTCTCACTGGTATTCCCGGCGTTGGGCGTGGAAGCGGTCAACCTGGTTCCGGCCTCAAGCCGTGGGGCGGCGGTGGGGGCTTATTCGCTGTTCATCGATTTGTCGCTGGGCATCACCGGGCCACTGGCCGGTGCTATTGCCGCCGGTTTCGGTTTTGCCTCGATCTTTCTGTTCGCTGCGCTGGCGGCCCTGGTTGGGCTGGCGCTGAGCGTCTACCTGTTCCGTCAGGCGCCTCGCTACCGTGAGGAGCGGGAGAAGAACTAGAAATCCACCTTGCCGCGCCCGGCCTTGATCGAGCCGCGCTTGGTCTTCGATTCGAGGCGACGCTTTTTCGAGCCCAGCGTCGGTTTGGTCGGGCGACGCTTCTTTTCCACCTTGGTGGCGCTGAGGATCAGTTCGGTCAGGCGCTCCAATGCGTCCGCCCGGTTCTGTTCCTGCGTGCGGTATTGCTGGGCCTTGATGATCAACACACCGTCGCTGGTAATGCGGCTGTCGCGCAGGGCCAGCAGCCGTTCCTTGTAGAACTCGGGCAACGACGAGGCAGGGATGTCGAAGCGCAAATGCACGGCGCTGGACACCTTGTTGACGTTCTGCCCGCCGGCGCCCTGGGCGCGAATGGCCGTCAGCTCGATCTCGGCGTCCGGGATGTGCACGGTGTTGGAAATGACCAGCATGGAAAGTGTCCGGTGTCAGGTTCCACAGGATACCGCGAATCCCCCAGACAACACCTCCCACAGGGGATTGGTGTCTTGCCTGAAACAGCAAACCCGGCACTTGGCCGGGTTTGTTGTATTTCGGGCTTGCTTACTTGGCAGCAGCAGCCACCGCCAGCTCATGCCGAGCCTCGCGCTTGTTCTTGATCACATAGCACCCCCACATGAACACCACCCACACCGGAATCGCGTACACCGAGATCTGAATGCCAGGGATCAGCAGCATCACGCCGAGGATGAACACCACGAATGCCAGGCAGACATAGTTGCCATACGGATACCACAACGCCTTGAACAGCGGTGCCTGGCCGGACTGATTCATGTGCTGGCGGAACTTGAAGTGCGAGTAGCTGATCATCGCCCAGTTGATCACCAGGGTGGCAACCACCAACGACATCAACAACTCCAGCGCATGTTGCGGGATCAGGTAGTTCAGCAGCACTGCCACCAGCGTGATCGCCGCCGAAGCCAGGATCGAACGCACCGGCACGCCGCGCTTGTCGATTTTTGCCAAGGCCCGGGGCGCATCGCCCTGCTCGGCCATGCCCAGCAACATACGGCTGTTGCAGTAGGTGCCGCTGTTGTAGACCGACAGCGCAGCGGTCAACACCACGAAATTGAGGATGTGCGCGGCGGTGTCGCTGCCCAGCATCGAGAACACTTGCACGAACGGGCTGCCGCTGTAGGCATCGCCGGAGGCATTGAGCGTGGTCAGCAGGCTGTCCCATGGTGTCAGGGACAACAGCACCACCAAGGCACCGATGTAGAAAATCAGGATCCGGTAAATCACCTGGTTGATGGCCTTGGGAATCACGGTTCTCGGCTTGTCGGCTTCAGCGGCGGTGAAACCGAGCATCTCCAGGCCGCCGAAGGAAAACATGATGATTGCCATGGCCATGACCAGGCCGCTGACGCCATTGGGGAAGAACCCACCGTGGGACCACAGGTTGGTCACCGACGCTTGCGGGCCGCCGTGACCGCTGACCAGCAGATAGCTGCCCAGGGCAATCATGCCGACAATCGCCACGACTTTGATGATCGCGAACCAGAACTCGGCCTCGCCGAAGACTTTGACGTTGGCCAGATTGATCGCGTTGATCAGGATGAAAAAGGCCGCCGCCGACGCCCAGGTCGGAATATCCGGCGCCCAATAATGGATGTACTTGCCGACCGCGGTCAGTTCGGACATGCCCACCAGGATGTAGAGAATCCAGCAGTTCCAACCCGACAGGAACCCGGCAAAACCGCCCCAGTACTTGTGGGCGAAATGGCTGAAGGAACCGGCCACCGGCTCTTCGACGATCATTTCACCGAGCTGGCGCATGATCATGAAGGCGATGAAGCCGCAGATGGCGTAGCCGAGGATCATCGACGGGCCGGCTGATTTCAGCACCCCCGCCGAGCCGAGGAACAGGCCGGTGCCGATCGCGCCACCGAGGGCGATCAGTTGAATGTGGCGATTTTTCAGGCCGCGTTTCAGCTCGCCCGAATGCGAGTTTTGTCCACTCATGAAAAAAGTCTCACGCAAGGTTTGATGATGTTCGTTAGACGTTGCCGCTCGAATCGGATCTCAAGCAGCGCCGATCAAACCCCAGCGCAGGCACCAGGAATTCAGCGTTTTTACAACGGTCATGCGTCACCTGTTTGTTTTTATCTGTGACGAAATCGAACCCGACACGCTTGTGGCGTGGCGGAGTGAACAAGGCGGATAACCTTGAAAGTGCGTGGGTACGCGAAGGGTCACAGTAAAACGCGGCGCATTGTACACCGCTGACCCCCTGCTGCCAGACACCACCGGATCAGCGTGTCAGTTGCCGGGATCGCACGGGGCCACCCCGAGCGTGTCGGGCGGCTGCGAAAAGATGTCCGGGCCCTTGCGAGCCGTTGATGTGAGCGACGCAAAAAACGCCACCACGGGAGAATGGAAACGGAGCTACGGCGTTCATTGCGCCTCCTTTTTGTTATTCGCCTGCACGACAGGCATGGAGCGCATCTCACCCTTGAAGCGCGCCTGAAACAACCGGGCCAGAGCCTTCAAAACGACTTAAGCCACGGCGGTGCGGAAGCTTTTTCTTACAGGCGAACAAAACCTCGCTCGCCGCCAAGGCGACGGGCGTTTTCCGTCAGCATTTCTTTACGAGACGTAACGCAGGATTTCCACTTGGGAAACTATCGAGGACTGACTGCAAATTGACGGTAGGTAGCTACCTATCAAAATAAGAGGGGCAATCAGCTGTTTTCCAACGGTTAACCAACGCTTCAAAAATGGAACAAAAAGTTCAAAAGAAAAAACTAAAATATTTTTTTGCATTCCAAAAAACCCTCGACTAGGTTTTCAGCCACTTGCCCAGGCATCGTGCCGGCGAGTTTTTGCGGTGCCGATTCTGCCGGGTTTGACTCGCCGAATCGGCCCGCGTTTTCCGCAAAAGTCATCTAGGAGATTCACTATGCAAGCACTGGACAAAGACTTGGAAACCGAACTGCAACTGGACGAATGGTTCGAGGCACCGACCCATGAAGCCGCCGTTGAAATGATGCAAGCCGACGCCGTCGTTCCGTTCGGCACGGCGATGTGGCCTCTGTAAGCGATACCCGGCGGAGCTGATCCGGCCGGTCGGCTCCGCCATCCTGCTGCCAGGAAGCCAAATCAATCGTCAGGGAAGAATAAGCATGGACACACAACGAGCCATCTCACATTTCCTTTACTACCTCGAACATCATCCCGCCCTGGCCGGCATCCAGCCCGCCAAGGTATTGCTCGGCCACACCGCCGATTACGAAGCGCTGGCCGGCAGCATTGCCGAACAGGCCGGCGGCACATCACCGTTCCGATTCAGCGCCATGCGCCTGGACCTTGAAACCACGGAGCGCCTGTCCCAAGCGATTGCCGACAGCGATCTGTACATTTTCTTCTACGACTCTTCCACCCTTCCCAACCCGCGCCCCGACGGCCCCGATTTTGTCCGCGCGTTGCAAGGGGTGATGGCGGACAACTGGAAAAAATCACTGTTATTCAAAGATTACGGTGAATACTTCTACGACACCTTCAGCGTAATTCCCCAGCGTATTGCCGGGCTCAACAGCCACCTGATCCGCCGCATGTCCCAGGCCACCACCTTGAGCTTCGAGGACGAGCACGGCTCGTATTTCGACACCGCGCTGAACAGTATCAAGAAGTGGACGGACATCAACGGCGTCGGCAACTACGATTTGGCGCCTGGCGAAATCGCCACCCACAGCGACACCATCAATGGCCGGGTAAAATTCGTCGGCACCTTCCTCAGCACCATCCCCTTTGCGCGCAAATATGGCGTGCTGCAGTCGCCGTTGGAGCTGTGGATCGAAGACTCCACGATCCAGAAGATCGCCACCGATGTCCCGGGTCTTGAACACGATTTCAATCGGTACCTGGACGCCAACCCGTCCAACCGACGCATCGAGGAACTGGGGATCGGCACCAACGAAGGGGTCAAGAGCCTGTACGCGCGCAATGCCGGTTTTGAAGAGCGCCATTGCGGCCTTCACCTGGGGCTCGGTGGCGGGGCCAAGGGCAGCCATCACCTGGATCTGATTTTCGAGAAGGGGATGTTGGCGCTGGATAATGAGCCGATGTTTGATGGGCGGTTTGTGCTTTAAGGCAGCGGTGATGCTCACCTGCGCTTCATCACTAAAGCCAGCTCAAAAAAAAAGCCAACTCGAAAGTTGGCTTTTTTTCATGGGCGCTCGCCGATCACTCCGGCTTACGACGCCCAAACCCCGGACGCTGACCCGAACCTGCCGGTGCGCCACGGCGTTTACCCGATGGCGCGTCGCGGTCGGCCAGGATGATACCCGGACGCTTTTTCGGCGCCGGTTTGGCCGGACGCTTTGTGTCGGCTGGACGATCAGCGACTGGCGTGCCACGACCGGCCGGGGCGCGGCCTTCGCCACGCTCGGTACGACCGTTGGCCGGACGTGGCGCGCGCGGGCCGCGCTCGCCGTCCTGACGCGCTGCTGGTTTGCGGGCCGGGCGCTCGCCTTCGATCTGCGGCTCACGGGACGGACGTGGGCCAGTCGCTACACCGTCGGCCGCCGGGCGCAGTGTACGCACGCGCTCGGTCTTGCCCATCGGACGCGAGGACTTGCGCTGCATCCGCTCCAGCTTGTCCTTGCTCTTGGCGGTCATCTGCGGCATCGCCACAGGCTTGAGGCCCACTTCAGCCGCGAGGATGTCGACTTCCTGCTGGGTCATTTCGCGCCAGCGGCCCATCGGCAGGTCGGAGTTGAGGAACACCGGGCCGAAACGCACGCGCTTCAGGCGACTCACCACCAACCCCTGGGATTCCCACAGGCGCCGCACCTCACGGTTACGACCTTCCATCACCACGCAGTGGTACCAGTGGTTGAAACCTTCACCGCCGGGCGCCTGCTTGATGTCGGTGAAACGCGCCGGGCCATCTTCCAGCACGACGCCGGCCTTGAGGCGCTCGATCATCTCGTCATCGACTTCGCCACGCACACGTACCGCGTATTCGCGGTCCATCTCGTAGGACGGGTGCATCAGGCGGTTGGCCAGCTCACCGTCGGTGGTGAACATCAGCAAACCGGTGGTGTTGATGTCCAGGCGACCGATGTTGATCCAACGGCCTTCTTTCGGACGCGGCATCTTGTCGAACACGGTAGGACGGCCTTCCGGGTCGTCACGGGTGCAGATCTCGCCGTCTGGCTTGTTGTACATGATCACGCGGCGCACCGTTTCGGCGGCCTCTTCACGCTTGATCACCTTGCCATCAATGGTGATGGCGTCATGCATGTCGACACGCAGGCCCAAGGTGGCGTCTTTGCCGTTGACCTTGATGCGGCCCTGGGTGATCCAGGCTTCCACGTCACGGCGCGAGCCGACGCCGATGCGGGCGAGGACCTTTTGCAGTTTTTCGCCTGCTGGGCCGATTTCCTGGCTGTCGTTCTGGTCTTGGTCGTTCATTTCTGGGCACCTCCCGGTGTGGTCGAGCCAGGCTTGGCCTGACACTTGAAAACAGGTCTTCGGCGAAGGGATCGTCAAAGGGTCGCGAATCATACGCTCGTTGAGGTGATTGCGCATCAGAGACTAGCTGATAGAAACGCGCTTAGCGTTTTTTCCGCCGACCGGTGGCGCCAAGCTTGATCAGGCGCAGCGCCGCCTCGGCCAACACGACGCGCTTGTCGTCTTTATCGAGTTTTTTCCAGGCTTTGATCTCACGCTTGCTGCGCCCACAGCCAATGCAAATATCTGCGTCGAACTTGCAGAGACTGATGCAAGGGTCTTTGGTGGAGTTCATGATTCACTTGCCCTCGCAGAGGCGGAGTTTAGGCAGGATCAGTCGTCGAACTGGCGCCGTTCGTTTTCGATCGCTTCAGCCAAGGCGCGAGCCTCGGCCTCTTCGTCGCTCAGTTCGGGTTCCGGCGGCTCAAGGGCGGCGACGGCGGCCAGCAGTTTTTCACGGGCTTCGGCAACACCGAGCATATCCTCTTCCGGCTCAGGCTCAGGCTCCGGTGCGTGCTCGATTTCACTCAGGGGCGGCGCCGGTTCACCCGTCTCGCCTTCGGCGCCCGGACCTTCACGCAGCAGGTCATCGAAGTCGGTCTTCAAGCCCTCCTCCATGCTGTCCAGTTCCAACAGCAACGAATGGAAACTGGTCTCTTCCTTCGGCTCCTCGGGCTCGGCACTGGCGTCCGCCAGTTCCTGCAAGCCCTGGGGCACCGGAGCGTCGTCGAACTCCAGCATGGGCTCGGGCTCCAGTTCCCGCAGTTCGGCCAGCGGCGGCAAGTCGTCGAGGTTCTTCAAGTTGAAGTGATCGAGAAACGCCTTGGTGGTGGCGAACATGGCGGGCTTGCCCGGCACATCGCGATAACCAACGACGCGGATCCATTCTCGCTCCAGCAACGTCTTGACGATGTTGCTGTTGACCGCCACGCCCCGCACGTCCTCGATCTCGCCGCGAGTGATCGGTTGGCGATAGGCGATCAGCGCCATGGTTTCGAGCAATGCGCGGGAATAACGCTGCGGCCGTTCTTCCCACAGGCGCCCTACCCAAGGCGCGAATTTTTCGCGGATCTGCAGGCGATAGCCGGACGCAACTTCCTTGAGCTCGAAAGCCCGCCCCTCGCAGGATTTGCCCAGCAGCGTCAGCGCTTTCTTGAAGACGGCCGGCTCGGGTCGCTCGCCTTCTTCGAAGAGTTCGAACAGGCGTTCCATCGATTGCGGCTTTCCCGAGGCCAACAGGAAAGCTTCAAGCAAGGGGGCCAGCTCGCGGGGTTCAGTCAGGTTCATTGATTTGCTCGTTATTCGGCTCGGGCTCGCACATGGATCGCTGCGAACGGCTCATTTTGCACCAGCTCGACCAAGGATTCCTTGACCAATTCCAGGATCGCCATAAACGTCACCACCACGCCCAGACGCCCTTCCTCGGCGGTGAACAGCTCGACGAAGGGCACGAAGCCGCCGCCCTTGAGCCGTTCCAGCACATCGCTCATGCGCTCGCGGGTGGACAGCGCTTCGCGGCTGACCTGGTGGCTTTCAAACATATCGCCACGGCGCAGCACCTCGGCCATGGACATCAGCAATTCCTCCAGGCTGACATCGGGCAACAACTTGCGCGCCCGCGCCTCGGGAGCGTCGAGCTTGGGCACCACGACGTCACGTCCGACGCGACTCAGGCCATCGATGCCTTCGGCGGCGACCTTGAAGCGCTCGTATTCCTGCAGGCGGCGGATCAGCTCGGCACGTGGGTCGTCCTCTTCCGCTTCGACCTCGGCCGAGCGCGGCAGCAGCATGCGTGACTTGATCTCGGCCAGCATGGCCGCCATCACCAGGTATTCCGCCGCGAGTTCCAGGCGCACCGACTGCATCAACTCGACGTAGCCCATGTACTGGCGGGTGATCTCCGCCACGGGAATGTCGAGGATGTTGATGTTCTGCTTGCGGATCAGGTACAGCAAGAGATCGAGCGGCCCCTCGAAAGCTTCGAGGAAAACCTCCAGCGCATCCGGCGGAATGTACAAGTCCAGGGGCATTTCCATGACCGCCTGGCCATAGACCATAGCGAATGGCAGCTCCTGTTGTGCGCCGGCCTGACTGTCTACGCTGTCGACGGCAGTTTCCACAACGGACATTCAGGCCTCGACCATGAACGGCGTCGGGTCGCCGCAGCCGACGCGCACCACCTGCGGCTCGCCGTCGGCCAGGTTGATCACCGTGGACGCCTTCATGCCACCGGAACCGCCGTCGATGATCAGGTCGACCTGATGTTCCAATAGCTGGCGAATTTCATAGGGGTCGGTCAGCGGATCGGTCTCGCCGGGCATGATCAGCGTCACGCTCATCAGCGGTTCACCCAGCTCCGCCAGCAGCGCCAGGGCAATGGGGTGGCTCGGCACGCGCAGGCCGATGGTGCGTTTCTTTGGATGCAGCAGCAGCCGCGGGACTTCCCGCGTCGCATTGAGAATGAACGTGTACGGTCCCGGCAAGTGAGCCTTGAGCAGACGGAAAGTACCGGTGTCGATCTTGGCGAACAGCCCCAACTGCGAAAGATCGCTGCAGATGAGCGCGAAGTTGTGCTTGTCATCCAACTGACGCAGGCGTCTTACCCGCTCGACGGCATTCTTGTCGCCGATCTGGCAACCAATGGCGTAGGACGAATCCGTGGGGTAAACCACTACGCCACCGCTCCGGATGATTTCCACTGCCTGTTTGATCAGGCGCGCTTGCGGGTTTTCCGGATGAATCTGGAAAAATTGACTCACGTGTTCTACCTGTTCAGACGTCGGCGATAACGGGATCATGTTTGAATCTACACCATAGTGGTGGCAGATCTTCCGGCAACGGGCGGTATTCGCCAATCTCGGACCAGCCCCCCGGGCCATGGAAATCGCTGCCGGCACTCACCAACAGTCCAAACTCCCGGGCGAGGATCGCCAGGCTGCCGACCTGCTCGGCCGGCTGATGGCCATTGACCACTTCGATGGCATGGCCCCCTGCTTGAATATAGTCGGCTATCAGGCGGCGGCGTTTGCTGCGGGTGAAATCGTAGTGCCAGGGATGTGCCAGGCTGATCCAGGCGCCCGCGGCCCGCAGCGTGCCGACCGTTTCCTCGAGCGTCGGCCAGTGCTGCTTGACGTCCCCCAGCTTGCCGGCCCCCAACCATTTGCGGAAGGCTTCGGCGCGGTCTTTGACGAAGCCTTCGCGCACCATCCAGTCGGCAAAATGCGGACGGGCCGGCGCATTGCCGCTGTCGCCCAGCTCCTGCTGGATCTGCCGGGCCCCTTCCAGCGCGCCGGGCATGCCCTTGAGGGCAAGCTTGCGGCTGATTTCCTCGGAGCGCAGCCAACGGCCATCGCGCAACTCGGCGATGGCCTGGACCAGGGACGGTGCCGACACATCAAAACCGTAGCCCAGCACATGGATGGTCGCCCCGCCCCAGGTACAGGACAACTCGACCCCGTTGACCAGTTGCATGCCCAGCGCAGTCGCGGCGCTACGCGCCTCGTCGAGGCCTTCAAGCGTGTCGTGATCGGTCAGGGCCAGGACTCGCACGCCGTGCTCGAACGCCCGCGCCACCAGAACCGCAGGCGCAAGGGCGCCATCGGAGGCCGTGCTGTGGCAGTGCAAATCAACATTCACGAGACTTTGTTACCTCAAATCAGCTGGCCCTATCGCGGCCAAGGATGTTTGTTATTATGCCGCCACATCCTGCTCCTGGCTGCCACTGTGAAACAATTCATCGATTTCATCCCGCTCCTGCTGTTTTTCATCGTCTACAAGCTCGATCCCCGTACCGTCGACCTCGCCGGTCATTCCCTGACTGTAGGTGGCATCTACAGCGCCACCGCGGTATTGATCATCAGCTCCCTGGTGGTCTACGGCGCGCTGTTCATTTCCCAGCGCAAGCTGGAGAAAAGCCAGTGGCTGACCCTGATCGCCTGCCTTGTATTCGGCAGCCTGACGCTGGCGTTCCACAGCGAAACCTTCCTCAAATGGAAAGCCCCGGTGGTCAACTGGCTGTTCGCCCTGGCCTTCATCGGCAGCCATTTCATCGGTGATCGCCTGTTGATCAAGCGCATCATGGGCCATGCCATCAACCTGCCCGAGGTGATCTGGACCCGCTTGAACATCGCCTGGATCGCGTTTTTCCTGTTCTGCGGCGCCGCCAACCTGTTCGTTGCGTTCACGTTCCAGGAGTACTGGGTCGACTTCAAGGTCTTCGGCAGCCTGGGCATGACGTTGCTGTTCCTGATCGGCCAGGGTATCTACCTGTCCCGTCACCTGCACGATGCCGACCCCACCACGCCAAAAACCGAGGACTGACATGCTCTACGCGATCATTGCCACCGATGTTGCCAACTCCCTGGAAAAACGCCTGGCCGCCCGCCCCGAACACCTGGAACGCCTGCAACAGCTCAAGGCCGAAGGCCGCATCGTGCTGGCCGGCCCCCATCCGGCGGTGGACAGCAACGACCCAGGCGCTGCCGGCTTCACTGGCAGCCTGATCGTGGCCGAGTTCGACTCCCTGGCCGCCGCGCAAGCCTGGGCCAAGGCCGACCCGTTCGTGACAGCCGGCGTGTATGCCGATGTCGTGGTCAAGCCGTTCAAGCAAGTCCTGCCGTAACGCCCTCGACGCGGTGGGCCTTCCTGGCTCATCGCGTTCAATTGCTCATTGTTCTCGCCGGCCTGCCGACAACCTGTCTAATCTGCTTAATCTCGATTGGAATTCAGGAGTTGCAATGCGCAAAGGTCCGTTGTGCCTGTTGTTGGTCACGTTGGCGATCGGGGCGCCCGCCCATGGCGAGGAAAGCACCGAGGCCGCCCATTCGGCGCCGTTGTCCCTGAGCGCAGGCGGCCAGATCGCCGATTTGCAACAGCGCTTGAAAGACAGCGAGCGCATGCGCGAAGAACTGACCCAACAATTGCAGAATGCCAATGGCGAACGCGAGACTGCGCTGGTGGGACGGTTGCGCCAGGAAAACCAGCGCCTGAAGCTGCAGCTCAAGGAAGCCCAGTCCAGTCCCCTGCCCCGCCTGCTGACCGAACAGCAACAGTGGTTCGTCGTCGGCGCAGGGGTAGCGCTATTGGCCCTGCTCTGCGGTATCTTTGCCAGCGGTGGACGTAGACAACGTCGGCAATGGCTAAATTGAGTGAGTCATGAGCGAGCTGTTACTGATAGATGATGACCAGGAGCTGTGTGAGCTCCTCGGCAGTTGGCTGGGCCAGGAAGGTTTTCAGGTCCGCGCTTGCCACGATGGCCTGAGCGCCCGCAAGGCCCTGGCCGAAACCGCCCCGGCGGCGGTGGTGCTGGATGTGATGCTGCCCGACGGCAGCGGCCTGGAACTGCTCAAGCAGTTGCGTAACGAACATCCGGAGCTGCCGGTGCTGATGCTCTCGGCACGTGGCGAACCGCTGGACCGTATCCTCGGCCTGGAACTGGGCGCCGACGATTACCTGGCCAAGCCCTGCGACCCTCGGGAACTGACCGCCCGCCTGCGCGCCGTACTGCGGCGCAGCCATCCTGCGGCCGTGTCCAGCCAGATCGAACTGGGAGACCTGACCTTCAGCCCGGTCCGGGGCGTGGTTAGTATCGATGAACAGGAACAAACCCTCACCGTGTCCGAAAGCCGCCTGCTCGAAGCGCTGCTCAAGCAACCGGGCGAGCCGCTGGACAAACAGGAGCTGGCGCAGCTCGCCCTGGGCCGCAAGCTGACGCTGTACGACCGCAGCCTCGACATGCACGTGAGCAACCTGCGCAAGAAAATCGGCCCCCACGCCGACGGCCGTCCACGGATCGTGGCGCTGCGTAGCCGGGGCTATTACTACAGCCTTTGAGCAACACTGATCGCCACAACAAGCATCCTCGTCACATGGGGGGGCGGTTTGTAAGCACCTCGGCAAACCGTCTTTACCCAAGCTTTACCCACCCCTGACCGCCGCTGACCTTGATCTCCGTAATCTGCACACATCCGGAACTGACCGGGAATGAGACAAGGAGAGACACCATGCGCAAGACCCTTACCGCCCTGCTGTTCGCCGCTGCCCTGCCGACCGTCGCCATGGCCATGCCCGAAGGCCCAGGTCCGATGGGGCCGATGGACGGCCCGCGTCACGGCGGCCAGATGCACGATAAAGGCCCATACAGCCAACTGGACCTGAGCCGCGAGCAACGCCAGCAGATTCGCCAGATCATGGGCGAGCAGCGCCACGAGCAACGGGAACTGATCGACAAATACCTGGCCAAGCTGTCGCCGGCCGACCAGAAAGCCATGAAGGACGAGATGGAGGCTCGGCATCAGAAAGTCGACGCACAGATCCGCGGCCTGTTGAAACCTGAGCAGCAAAAGGAATTCGACGCGATTCAGAAAAAACAGGCCGAGCGTCGGGCCGAGTGGGCCGAATTCAAGGCCTGGAAAGCGCAACAACCGCAAAAAGCGCAATAATGAAATGAAATGCCCCAGCCCAACGGCACGCCGCCGTTGGGCTTTCTTTGTTTTTCGAGGATAACTCCGTGCGCTCATTGTTCTGGCGCGTCCTGGCCAGCTTCTGGTTGGCCATTGCTCTGGTGGCGGGACTTTCGATTCTCCTGGGCCACATGTTGAACCAGGACGCCTGGATCCTCAGCCGCCATCCGGGTCTCAACACCTTGGCCGAGGAGTGGACGCAGACTTACGAAAGCCTGGGCGAAGACGCAGCCCAAGACATCCTCAAACAGCGCAAGCGTCAGTACCACATTGACGTCCAGGTACTCAATGAAAGTGGCGATCCAGTGGTGCGCGGCACGTTCCCGCATCGTGCCGCGGCCTTCGAAGCGCGACAGAACAACGATGATCGACGCTTGCCCTGGCGGCGCCTGACCGACGAATTCACCAGTGCCAAGACCGGCGACTCGTACCTGTTCATCTACCGCATACCCCACCCCGAATTGGACGCCTGGCACCGCGGCAGCTTGCTTTGGCCCCTCAGTGCCCTGGCGATTGCCCTGGTAGTACTGACCTTGTTCAGCCTGTTGGTGACCCTCTCCATCACCCGGCCGCTGAGCCGCCTGCGGGGCGCGGTGCATGATTTGGGACAGGCGACCTATCAGCAGAACAGCCTCGCCAAACTGGCCAACCGCCGGGACGAGTTCGGCGTGCTGGCCACGGATTTCAACCGCATGGGCGCGCGCCTGCAAAGCCTGATTGCCAGCCAGCGCCAATTGCTGCGCGACGTCTCACACGAATTGCGCTCGCCCCTGGCCCGACTGCGCATCGCCCTGGCACTGGCAGAGCGGGCCAGCCCCGAAGAGCGTGAAAAGCTCTGGCCGAGGCTGACCCGCGAGTGCGATCGCCTGGAGGCGCTGATCAGTGAAATCCTGGTCCTGGCGCGGGTCGATGCCGACAACGCCAGCGCCGAAGAGGTCGATCTCAATGGCCTGCTGGTCAACCTGCAAAAAGACGCGCAGATGGCTTCGCCAGAACAGATCGTGCAACTGGAAGCGGAGCCGAACCTGATCCTCAAGGGCTGGCCGACCATGATCGAACGGGCCGTGGATAACCTGCTGCGCAATGCCCAGCGCTTCAGTCCGGACGGGCAGCCCGTCGAAATGCGCGCGGTGCGCCAGGGGGAGCGAATCCTGGTCAGTGTGCGCGATCACGGGCCAGGCGTGGAGGCCGAGCATCTGGGCCAATTGGGTGAACCTTTCTACCGCGCCCCCGGCCAGACCGCCGCCGGCCACGGCCTGGGCCTGGCCATCGCGCGCCGCGCCGCCGAACGCCATGGCGGTGCATTGGGACTGGCCAACCATCCTGAGGGCGGGTTCATTGCGACGCTGGAATTGCCGTTGGTGCCGGGGGCGGTAGTCCCCCCTACAGACCAACAGTAAATCCCGTGGCGAGGGAGCTTGCTCCCGCTCGGCTGCGCAGCAGTCGCAAACCGGTTGGCAGGATTTACCTGTTGCACCGCGGCGCCTGGTTTTGGGGCTGCTTCGCAACCCAGCGGGAGCAAGCTCCCTCGCCACAGGAAATCAAACGCCCCGATCAAACCAAACGATAATTCCTCTTATTCAAACCGCGTCGCCCTGTTAGACTTTGCGCCCGCGTTTCACTCGTCCCGCAGGATTCCCGATGTTGTCGTTGCCTCTTCGCTTATGTGCTCTGCTTCTGGCCCTGGGCCTGAGTGCCTGCGATGACGCCCCGCGCTTCACCCAGGCCGAACCCGGCGAAGCCAAGTCCGGCGGCGGCGCGACGGTACGCAAGGCCGATCAGAACGCGTTCTCCCTGCCTTCGGCCAACCTGACGCCGTCGCGGCGTTTGGATTTCAGCGTTGGCAACAGTTTCTTTCGCAGCCCGTGGGTGATTGCGCCGTCGACCACCACTGCCCGCGATGGCCTCGGACCGCTGTTCAATACCAACGCCTGCCAGAATTGCCATATCAAGGACGGGCGCGGCCACCCGCCAGCGCCAGATGCGAGCAGCGCCGTATCGATGCTGGTACGCCTGTCGATCCCCGATGCAGCGCCGTACGCCAAGGTCATCGAGCAACTCGGCGTCGTGCCGGAGCCGGTCTACGGCGGCCAGTTGCAAGACATGTCGGTTCCAGGCGTCGCGCCGGAAGGCAAGGTACGAGTCGACTACACCCCGGTGCCGGTACGTTTTGCCGACGGCACCGTGGTGGAACTGCGCAAGCCGACCTTGCGGATCAGCCAATTGGGTTATGGCCCGATGCACCCCGACACGCGCTTTTCGGCCCGCGTCGCCCCGCCGATGATCGGCCTGGGTCTGCTCGAGGCCATCCCCGACGACGCCATCCTGGCGAATGCGCAGGCTCAGGCGCAGGAGAAAAACGGCATTGCCGGCCGTCCGAACATGGTCTGGGACGATGTCCAACAAAAGACCGTGCCGGGGCGTTTCGGCTGGAAGGCCGGGCAGCCGAACCTCAATCAACAGAACGTCCATGCGTTTTCCGGCGACATGGGCCTGACCACCAGCCTGCGGCCGTTCGACGATTGCACCGAGGCCCAGGTCGATTGCAAGCGCGCACCCAACGGCAACGGCCCGCAGGGCGAGCCGGAAGTCAGCGATAACATTCTGCGCCTGGTGTTGTTCTACAGCCGCAACCTTGCGGTGCCGGCCCGCCGCGACGTGGACTCGCCCCAGGTGCTGGCGGGCAAGAATCTGTTTTTCCAGGCGGGCTGCCAGTCCTGCCACACCCCTAAATACACCACGTCTGCCAAGGCTGCCGAACCGGAGCTGGCAAACCAGGTCATCCGTCCCTACACCGACCTGTTGCTGCATGACATGGGCGAAGGCCTGGCTGACAACCGCAGCGAGTTCAAGGCCAGCGGTCGTGACTGGCGGACCCCGCCACTGTGGGGCATCGGCCTGACCGAAACCGTTAACGGCCATACCCAGTTCCTGCACGACGGTCGCGCCCGAAACCTGCTCGAAGCCGTGCTCTGGCATGGTGGCGAAGCCCAGGCGGCGCAGCGACAGGTTCTAGCATTCAACGCCGAGCAGCGCGCAGCGCTATTGGCCTTCCTGAATTCCCTTTAAACGTAATTTCCGAAACGGGAGCCCGACATGTTCCGTCCCAAGCTGTTGTTCACCAGCCTCGCTGCCATCGTCCTCGGTGCCTGCTCGCCCCAGGACCCGCAAGCGGTTACGTCGGCCGCCATCGCCAAGCAAGTGATCCTGCCGACCTACAGCCGCTGGGTCGAGGCCGACCGGCAATTGGCGAGCAGTGCCCTGGCGTTCTGCCAAGGCAAGGAAAACCTGGAAACCGCGCGCGCCGATTTCCTCAAGGCGCAAAAGGCCTGGGCCGAATTGCAGCCGCTGCTGATCGGCCCGCTGGCAGAAGGCAACCGTGCCTGGCAGGTGCAGTTCTGGCCCGACAAGAAAAACCTGGTCGGCCGCCAGGTCGAGCAATTGGTCAATAGCCAGCCGCAGATCGACGCCGCCGGCCTGGCCAAGTCCAGCGTGGTCGTGCAAGGGCTTTCGGCCTACGAATATCTGTTGTTCGACGCGAAAATCGACATGGCTGACAGCGCCCAGAAAGCCAAGTACTGCCCGCTGCTCATCGCCATCGGCGAACGCCAGAAGCAACTGGCCGAGGAGATCCTGTCGAGCTGGAACAGCAACGACGGCATGCTCGCCCAGATGAGCAAGTTTCCTAACCAGCGCTACGCCGATTCCCACGAAGCGATCGCCGATCTGCTGCGAGTCCAGGTCACCGCCCTGGACACCCTGAAGAAAAAGCTCGGCACGCCGATGGGCCGCCAGAGCAAGGGCGTGCCGCAACCGTTCCAAGCCGATGCCTGGCGCAGCCAGTCGTCACTGCAAGGGCTTGAAGCGAGCCTGAACGCCGCCAGGACCGTGTGGGTCGGCGTCGACAACAAGGGCCTGCGAGGCTTGCTGCCAAGCGACCAGAAACCATTGGCCGACAAGATCGACGCTGCCTACGACGCATCGCTGAAGTTGTTCGCCAGCAGCCAGCGCTCGCTGACCGAAATGCTCGGTGACGACGCCGGGCGCCAACAACTCAACGATTTGTACGACAGCCTCAACGTCGTCCATCGCCTGCATGAAGGCGAACTGGCCAAGGCGCTGGGCATTCAACTGGGCTTCAACGCCAACGACGGTGACTGATCATGTTTCGACGTCAGGCTCTGGCGCTCGGCAGTCTGCTGCTGGGCGCCGTCACCCTGGGCGGCTGGACGCTGTTCAAGCAAAAGGACAAGAGTCCGCTATTGCTTTCGGCACGAGACGATCGCGACGGCAATCACTATGCCGTCGGCTATCGACTGGACGGCACCCGGGTGTTCGCTACCCGGGTCAGTCAGCGCTGCCATGACATCATCAATCACCCGACGCTGCCGATCGCACTGTTCGTCGCCCGCCGTCCGGGCACCGAAAGCTATTTGGTCGACCTGCGCGACGGGACGCTGCTGCAGACCATCGCTTCGCTGCCGAACCGGCATTTCTACGGCCATGCGGTGATCCACAAGAGTGGCGAGTGGCTGTACACCACGGAGAACGACACCCGCGATCCGGGCCGCGGCTTGCTGGGCGTATACCGTTTCGAAGGCGAGCGGCTGGTGCACAACGGCGAGATCTCCACCCACGGCATTGGCCCCCATCAAGTGTCGTGGATGCCCGACGGTGAAACGCTCGTGGTGGCCAACGGCGGTATCCGCACCGAGGCCGAGAGCCGGGTCGAGATGAACCTCGACGCCATGGAACCGAGCCTGGTGCTGATGCAGCGCGATGGCACACTGTTGAGCAAGGAAACCCTCGCCCAGCAAATGAACAGCGTGCGCCATTTGGGTATCGCCAGCGACGGGACCATCGTCTCCGGCCAGCAATTCATGGGCGCGGCGCACGAGCCGTCGCAACTGCTGGCGATCAAGCGTCCGGGCCAACCGTTCCAGGCGTTCCCCGTGCCCGAACATCAATTACAAGCCATGGGGCATTACACTGCCAGCGTCGCCGTGCACAGCGAACTGCGCCTGGTGGCCCTGACGGCACCACGGGGCAACCGCTTTTTCATCTGGGACCTGGACAGCGGCGAGGTTCGCCTGGATGCGCCTTTGCCGGACTGCGCAGGAGTCGGCGCGGTGGCCGACGGTTTCGTCGTGACGTCGGGCCAAGGGCGTTGCCGCTACTACGATTGCCGGCAATCACAACTGGCTGCGAAACCGCTGGATCTGCCGGCGGGGCTCTGGGACAACCATTTGCATCTGGTCTGAGGGGAGAAGCGAAGCCCGTTGGTGCGGGGAGCTATGAAATTTCGGAAAAATCCCACGCACCACGGACCCGACAGCATCTGGAATACCCTGCGTACTCAGGGTAATGTGCCCGCCTATCTGTAGTTTCTCTCAGCTCTTTTCCAAGGAAGTGGAACATGCTGCGACGCCGCATGCTGATCATGTTGGGTGTTGTCCTGCTGGTGGTGCTGTTGCTGGCAGGCTACAAGGCCTTCTCCATCTACCAGCAGATCCAGATGTTTTCTGCCCCGAAACCGCCGGTCAGTGTTGCCGTGGCCAAGGCCACCGAGCAGCCCTGGCAGTCTCGCCTGCCCACCGTTGGCAGCCTCAAGGCCTCGCAAGGCGTTGACCTGAGCCTGGAAATTGCCGGGACGGTACAAAAGCTGCAGTTCGAATCGGGACAAAAGGTCAAGGCCGGCCAACCGCTCCTGCAACTGGACAGCGAAGTCGAAAGCGCCCTGCTGGAAACCGCCAAGGCCGACCTCGGCCTGTCACAGCTGGATTTCGGCCGGGGCAGACAACTGGTGGGCAGCCAGGCGATTTCCAAAGGTGAATTCGACCGGCTTGGGGCCCGATTGAAGAAAGACGAGGCCACGGTCAACCAGCTCAAGGCCGCGCTGGCAAAGAAACACATCGTCGCGCCGTTCAGCGGCACCATCGGCATTCGCCGGGTGGACGTCGGCGACTACCTCGCCAGCGGCACGGTGATCGCCACCCTGCAGGATCTCAGCAGCCTGTACGTCGATTTCTATGTCCCGGAACAGACGGTGCCTCGGCTAGCCGTTGCCCAACCGGTCAACGTCAGTGTTTCGGCCTACCCAGGCCAGACCTTCGTCGGCACCATCAGCGCCATCAACCCCAAGGTCGAGGACACCACCCGCAACGTGCTGGTGCGCGCCACCCTCGCCAACCCCGACGGCAAGCTGTTGCCGGGCATGTTCGCCAACCTTCAGGTGATCCTGCCAGACGTGGCTGCCGGGATCGTCGTCCCGGAAAGCGCCGTCACCTATACGCTCTACGGCAACTCCATGTACGTGGTCACCCAGAAGAAAACCTCCGACGGTAACGTCGAGAAAGACGACAAGGGCCAGCCGATCCTGATCGCCGAGCGACGCTTCGTCGAGACGGGTGAGCGTCGCGACGGGCAGGTCCTGGTGACGAAGGGCGTGCAAAGCGGCGAGGAAGTGGTGATAGCCGGCCAGATCAAGCTGGACAACGGCACGCACATCGCCATCAGCGACGACACGACCCTGACCGAACAGAACAGCACGCCTCGCGCGGACTGATCAAGGAACCCCCATGGCTTTTACCGATCCGTTCATCCGCCGCCCGGTGCTCGCCACTGTGGTCAGCCTGTTGATCGTGCTGCTGGGCTTCCAGGCCTGGAGCAAACTACCCCTGCGCCAGTACCCACAGATGGAAAACGCGCTGATCACGGTGACCACGGCCTATCCCGGCGCCAACGCCGAGACCATCCAGGGCTATATCACCCAGCCGATGCAGCAGAGCCTGGCCAGCGCCGAGGGTATCGACTACATGACCTCGGTCAGCCGGCAGAATTTCTCGGTGATCTCGGTCTATGCCCGCATCGGCTCCAACAGCGACCGGCTCTTCACCGAACTGCTGGCCAAGGCCAACGAAGTCAAGAACCAACTGCCCCAGGACGCCGAGGACCCGGTACTCAGCCGTGAGGCAGCCGATGCCTCGGCGCTGATGTACATCAGCTTCTTCAGCAAGGAACTGAACAACCCGCAGATCACCGACTACCTGTCGCGGGTGATCCAGCCCAAGCTGGCGACCCTGCCCGGCATGGCTGAAGCGGAGATCCTGGGCAACCAGGTCTTTGCCATGCGCCTGTGGCTGGACCCGGTCAAGCTCGCGGGCTTTGGCCTGACCGCCGCCGACGTGACCAATGCCGTGCGCCAGCAAAACTTCCTTTCCGCTGCCGGCGAAGTGAAAGGCGAGTACGTCGTCACCAGCATCAACGCCAACACCGAACTCAAGTCCGCCGAAGCCTTCGCCGCTATCCCGCTCAAGACCGACGGTGACAGCCGCGTGTTACTGCGGGACGTGGCGCGAGTGGAAATGGGCGCCGAAAACTACGACACCATCAGCTCCTTTGGTGGCACGCCCTCGGTGTACATCGGCATCAAGGCCACCCCCGGCGCCAACCCTCTGGATGTGATCAAGGAAGTGCGCAAGATCATGCCGGAGATGGAAGCCCAGCTTCCGACCAACCTCAAGGCCGAGATCGCCTACGACGCCACCCTCTTCATCCAGGCCTCCATCGATGAGGTGGTGAAGACACTGTTCGAGGCGGTCCTGATTGTCATCGTCGTGGTGTTCCTGTTCCTCGGCGCCTTGCGCTCGGTGCTCATCCCGGTCGTGACCATTCCACTGTCGATGATCGGCGTCATGTTCTTCATGCAGTTGATGGGCTATTCCATGAACCTGCTGACGCTGCTGGCCATGGTGCTGGCGATCGGTCTGGTGGTGGACGATGCGATCGTGGTGGTGGAAAACATCCATCGGCATATCGAGGAAGGCAAGACCCCGTTCGACGCCGCGATCGAAGGCGCCCGGGAAATCGCCATGCCGGTGGTCTCGATGACCATCACGCTGGCAGCGGTGTATGCGCCCATCGGTCTGCTCGAAGGCCTGACGGGGGCATTATTCAAGGAGTTCGCCCTGACCCTGGCTGGGGCGGTGGTGATATCCGGCATCGTCGCACTGACCCTGTCGCCGATGATGTGCGCGATGCTGCTGCGCCATGAGCAGAATCCCTCGGGGCTGGCCCATCGCCTGGACGTGATCTTCGAACGCCTGAAGACCCGTTACCAACGCATGCTCCACGGCACGCTCGAAACTCGGCCAGTCGTGCTGGTGTTCGCGGTGGTGGTCCTGCTGCTGATTCCTGTGCTGGTCATGTTCACCAAATCCGAACTGGCGCCAGACGAAGACCAGGGCATCATCTTCATGATGGCCAACGCGCCGAAGACAACCAACCTCGACTACCTGAACGCCTACACCGATCACTTCATCACGATCTTCAAGGAGTTCCCTGAGTACTATTCCTCCTTCCAGATCAACGGCTATAACGGTGTGCAGTCAGGCATCGGCGGTTTCCTGCTCAAGCCTTGGAACGAACGCAGCCGCACCCAGATGGAAATCCTGCCCGAAGTCCAGGCCAAACTGGAAAGCATCCCTGGGCTTCAGATCTTCGGCTTCAACCTGCCCTCGCTGCCGGGCACTGGCGAAGGCTTGCCCTTCGAATTCGTCATCAACTCGCCGAAGGACTACACGACGCTGTTGCAAATTGCCGAACGGGTAAAGAAACGCGCGCTGGAGTCGGGCAAGTTTGCGTTCATGGACATCGACCTCGCCTTCGACAAACCCGAGGTGGTCGTGGACATCGACCGCGCCAAGGCTGCCCAGATGGGCGTTTCGATGCAGGACCTGGGCGGAACCCTCGCCACGTTATTGGGTGAATCGGAGATCAACCGCTTCACCCTCGAGGGACGCAGCTACAAGGTCATTGCCCAGGTCGAACGACCGTTCCGGGACAATCCGGACTGGCTGAATAATTACTACGTCAAGAATGCCCAGGGCGAATCGCTCCCGCTTTCGACGTTGATCAAGGTCAGCGACCAGGCACGACCGCGGCAACTGAACCAGTTCCAGCAGCTCAACGCCGTAACGATTTCGGGTTTTCCCACGGTGAGCATGGGCGAGGCCATCGAGACCGTCCGACAGATTGCCCGCGAGGAAGCACCGGTGGGGTTCGCCTTCGATTACGCAGGGGCTTCGCGCCAGTTCGTGCAGGAAGGCAGCGCCTTGTGGGCGACCTTTGCCTTGGCCTTGGCGATTATCTTCCTGGTGCTGGCGGCGCAGTTCGAGAGTTTCCGGGATCCGCTGGTGATCCTGGTAACCGTGCCTTTATCGATTTGTGGTGCATTGATTCCGCTGTTCCTCGGTTGGTCGAGCATGAATATCTATACCCAGGTGGGGCTGGTGACGTTGATCGGCCTGATCAGCAAACACGGCATCTTGATCGTTGAGTTCGCCAACCAATTGCGCAAGGAACAAGGCCTGAGCCCGCGCGAAGCCGTGGAGCAAGCTGCGTCGATTCGTCTGCGGCCTGTGCTGATGACCACAGCGGCAATGGTGTTCGGCATGGTGCCGTTGATCCTGGCCACCGGTGCCGGGGCCGTGAGCCGCTTCGACATCGGTACGGTGATCGCGACGGGGATGTCGATTGGCACCCTGTTCACCTTGTTCGTATTGCCTTGCGTCTACACATTGCTGGCAAAACCGGACAAGCATTAAGACACGTTGCCGGTTGCGATGCTGGCTGGCGTGCAAAAACAAAGGCCTCGCAATTGCGAGGCCTTTGTTTTAATCGAAGCTCAACTCTGAGGTTTCATCCCCTGGGACAGGCCAAACATGAACAACAACAGATCGTTGTCCGGTCGGATCGCCTCGCTGGCCTTGGCAACTCGAGGCACCGGACAATGAGCGCCAACTGCGGAGGCACTGAGAATCTGCGAGCGCGGCTGTTCCCATACCGCCACCGCCATTGACGCAACTGCCAGGGCTCCGACCAAAAACAAACCTCTAGCAATTTCTAGTTTCATCGCTACAAACCTTTGATAGCGCTGCCAAACGCCGCTGTATAAAAGTAGACGAGTTTTTCCCAGTCATCCTCATGGAACGACGAATGGCGCCGTAGCTGCCTCATGTCATGGGAGGCGGCGCTGCGGGCAGTCAAACGTTGACGGCTTTTTTCCAGGTCCAGCAATGCCACCTCGGCCTTGATCGACTCGCCCTCCGCTGTCACGCGAACGAATACATGCTTGATATAGAGACAACCATGCTGCCAACGCGCCTTGTGCATGCGGGCCAGGTCTTCTGCCAACGCCTGGAGGACACAGTCATGCACGGCCTCGCCATGGCGTTCGCGGCCGCCTGCTGCATACCAATGGTCGATTTGCTCGAAGCCATCCAGTGCATGGGTAACCAGCAGTGCGCGCCACTTATGTACCGGATCCCTCTGCGCTCCGCAGAAAACGATTCGCGGTACCGTGATGTTAAGTTCCGTCAACGCCGCCAGCGCTTGTTCTTCGCGCAACACAGTGGGACGGCCAAATGGGTATAGCAGGCTACGGTAGATGTGGCCGGTCTGGCGTTTGAAATAAAGCAATCCACCGTCGCTATGGATCCGCTGCACACCGCTTTCACCGCCCCGCCGCGTGTTGGCTGGCTCCACCCATTCACCGCACAGACTCCAGAAATGCTCAAAGCAACCACGAGAAGCCATTGGGGCTTCCGTTGCCAATACCACCATGCCCGTTACCCCTTGCGTAAGACATAAACTCGCCACATGGCATACAGCGGTAGGAAATCCAGGCGTTCCTGGACACGAAAGCCAGCCTGTCGAAATTCACTCTCAACTGTAGCGACTGGTAACACAAATCGATTTTGGTAGTCTTTTTGCCCACGAGTGCGCTCAAGACGCTTGCGTTTCCAAGCCTTGAAATTCCCATCAACCCACAATGAAACGATCACACTGTCGCGGCTGACACGCCCGAATTCGCGGAGCATCGCCAGCCGGTGCGCGGGCTCACCAATGTGGTGCAACAAGCGCATGCAAAAAATGCTGTCGACGGCGTTATCAGGCAAGGCAATGTCGAATGCAGATGTGTGCAAAAGCTGTACCCGATTTACGACATCGGCGGATTGGAAGTTCATCGCCGCTTGCAGCATGGCTTCGGAATTATCCGCGCCAATGATGACCCGATTCGATTTTTCGGCAAGCAACGACCAGAACCGCCCGGCGCCGCAGGGAAGGTCCAACACCAAGCCAGGATCACCGGCCAACGCCAGGGCGCGGCGGGCCAGTTGACGGTCGCGACGGTTTGAGAGGCGGCGGCTCAAGCCGCTGCGGTGTTTATGGAGATATTGCCTGGCGTGCTGTTCGTCATACTTTGCGGAAAAATTCAGCTCGATGGCCTTGGACATGGGGGCTCTCCGTTATAGATAGGACCCCACCCTATGAACAGCTATGTCATCGCTTTGTGAAAAACCCGTCACCGAACCGAACAAGTCATTTCAAGATTTTCCGAAGCGCCTTTCACCTCTTGGACTCAGCTCCACCTCGAAACGGCAACCGTTCGGCTCCATCGTGCTGAGGCTCACTGTCCAACCCTGGTCCTCACAGATTCGTTGAACCAGCGAGAGACCCAGTCCCAAGCCCTCGCCACGCTTTTCATTGCCGCGCACGAACGGCTCGAACATCGCCTCGCGCTTCTCTTCGGGAATGCCCACGCCGCTGTCCTCGACCACAAATCCAGTGGCCGTCAGGGAGACGCGGATAAACCCCTGGTCGGTGTAATGCAAGGCGTTGCGCAGCAGGTTGCCCATGACGGCCGTCAGGAACGTGGCGTTGTATTGCGTATCAGCGGGTTGTCCTGGTTCGAAGATCAAGCTCAGCCCTTTTGACTCGATCGGCGCGCGCCAGACACCCAGCAGGTTGTCCGCGACCTGTCCAAGGGTCGACCGAGGGGAGATTGCATTGTCCTCGCGCTGGGCGCGGGCAAGCATGAGGAAGGTTTGCACCAATTCGCGCATTTCTTCACTGGCGCGGTTGATGCGTTCAACCTGGGTACGACCCCGCGGGTCGAGCGCCGGGTTCTCCAGCAGCAATTCGCAGGAAGTAGCCAGCACCATCAGTGGCGTACGCAGCTCATGGCTGACGTCACTGGTGAACAACCGCTCACGGGTCAAGGCTTGGCGCAGTCGCCCCAACGTAGCATCGAACGCCACGGCGAGTTCGCCCACTTCGTCGGCGGCATAGTCCGGAGCGAGCGGAGGAGCAAGTCCGAGGAGCTGGTCGCGATGCCGAACCTGGCGAGCCAGGCGCACGACCGGCGCCATCACCCTGCGTGCCAGCACCCAACCGAGGAATACCGCCAGCGCCAGACTGAGCACGAAGCCCACCAGCACCACGGCGAACAGTACCCGCTCGCGCTCTTCGAAATCGCTCTGGTCCTGGAGCAATACGTAATGCCGACCGTCGACGATTTCCACCATGGCGTGATAGGACAGTTGTTCGCGAAACACTTCGTGAAAACCACGATCCAGATGGCGCAGGTCCTTCGGCAAATCGAAGTCACCTGGGCCGCCGCTGAAATAGAACAACTGGTCGGGTTCGGGCCGATGGCTCCAGTCGGAAACGTTGTCCATCAGCAACAGGCGTTGCAGGTCTCCGCCAAGCCCGGCGGAAATCAACTTTTCTTCAACCAGGTGAACGGTTGCCACGATGCCCAAGGCAAACGCGCCTGCCACCAACGCGCTCATTAACGCGAACGCGATGATGATCCGTTGGGCAAGGCTCTGCTTAAACTCCATCCCGGCCCTCGGCCAAGCGGTAACCGACGCCGTGCACCGTGTGCAGCAACGGTTTCTCGAACGGTTTGTCGATCACCTGGCGCAGTTGGTGGACGTGGCTGCGCAAGCTGTCGCTGTCCGGGCAGTCATCGCCCCACAAGGCTTCTTCGAGAATTTCGCGACGCAATACATGGGGGCTTTTCTGCATCAGTACCGCCAGCAACTTGAGACCTACAGGGTTGAGCTTGAGCAAGCGGCCTTCGCGAGTCACTTCCAACGTGTCGAGGTCGTAGCTCAGATCGCCAACCTGCAAGGCCCGCCGCCCTCCGCCCTGGGCGCGACGCATGACCGCTTCGATCCGTGCCGCCAGCTCGGACAACGCAAAAGGCTTGACCAGGTAATCGTCGGCCCCGGACTTGAAGCCCTGCAGGCGATCGTCCAGTTGGTCGCGCGCGGTGAGCATGATCACCGGCGTATCGCGCCGGGCGTCTTCGCGCAACCGCTTGCACAAGGTGTAGCCATCGATGCCCGGCAGCATGATATCGAGCACGATCAGGTCGTAATGTTCGGTGGCGGCCAGGTGCAACCCCGACAAACCGTCCTGGGCACAATCGACGGTATAGCCCTTGAGCCCCAGGTAATCGGCCAGGTTGGCCAGAATGTCGCGGTTGTCTTCGACCAATAGAATTCGCATGGACATCTCTCCTGCACACGTAGGCATTCGTCGTGGCCCGCGCAGCTTAAGGCCAAGCGTGCTTCACGGCTAGGGTTGTCGCGACCCGAGAAAGGCATTGACGAGTTTTTCACCCGGCATTCACGCCCGCCCAACGTGACGCGGACCAGACTGCGCGCAACCTGCTGCTCAAGAACATTCACGAAAGGTATTGTCCATGGCTTACGCCCCCCTTCGCCTTGCTTCCAGGCCATTGAATTTCAGGATCGCCCTGGGGTTGCCCGCTGTTGTCGCGCTAGTGCTGGTGGTGCTGGAACTGACTACGTTGGACATGGACCTGGCCAAGCTTTTCTACAGCGCCACCGAGGGTGGATTCATTGGACGGCACAGTTTTTTTCTCGAAGATATCCTGCACGATCGGGCCAAGCAGATGGTCATTCTGTTCTCCCTCATGGCAGTCGCGGGATTCATCGCATCGTTTTTTATCGAACGGCTCTCACCATTCAAGCGAGAGCTGGGTTGCCTCGTCCTGTCGCTGGCCCTGGCGACTGCCTTTGTCACGCCGTTAAAAGCGGTTACCGCAGTGCAATGCCCTTGGAGCCTGAAGGAGTTTGGCGGCAAGGAAACCTACAGTGAATTGCTGAGCGCGCGTCCGGCCACTGACAAGCCTGGCCGTTGCTGGCCCGGCGGCCACGCCGCCACCGGTTTCACACTGTTCGCGTTGTTCTTCGTGCTGCGGGATCGCCGCCCGCGCCTGGCCCGTCATTCCCTGGTCTTCGCCTTCACCCTGGGCACGGTGTTCTCCGTGGGGCGGATGATGCAAGGGGCACATTTCTTTTCCCACAACGTATGGACGGCGGTGTTCTGTTGGTTGATCTGCCTGGGGTGTTACTACTTCGTGCTGTACCGACCGGCCCTGGGAGATGAGCAGGCGACCAGAACCGAGCCCGTCAACGCCTGACGGAGCAATCCGGTGGGAGCGAGTTTGCTCCCAGTTGGTGCCGACCATGAACCCAAGGCAATAAAAAACCCCGCCGGCTTTCGCCAGCGGGGTTTTTCGCTACAGGGGTAAGGCTGGCTTACATCATGCCGCCCATGCCACCCATGCCGCCCATGTCTGGCATGCCGCCGCCAGCTGGAGCGTCTTCCTTGATTTCAGCGATCATCGCCTCGGTGGTGATCATCAGGCTGGCAATCGACGAAGCCGCTTGCAGAGCCGAACGAGTCACTTTGGCTGGGTCCAGGATACCCATTTCGATCATGTCGCCGTATTCGCCGGTAGCAGCGTTGTAACCGTAGTTACCCGAACCCTGCTTGACCTTGTCGACCACTACGCTTGGCTCGTCGCCGGAGTTGGCAACGATCTGGCGCAGCGGAGCTTCAACAGCGCGACGCAGCAACTGGATACCAACGTTCTGGTCGTCGTTGTCGCCTTTCAGCTCGCTGATGGCTTGCAAGGCACGAACCAGTGCCACGCCGCCGCCAGGTACCACGCCTTCTTCGACGGCTGCGCGGGTGGCGTGCAGGGCGTCTTCAACGCGGGCTTTCTTCTCTTTCATTTCAACTTCGGAGCCGGCGCCAACCTTGATCACAGCAACACCGCCGGACAGCTTGGCCAGGCGCTCTTGCAGTTTTTCACGGTCGTAGTCGGACGAAGTCTCGGCCACTTGTGCGCGGATCTGGGTCACACGAGCCTGGATATCAGCGTCGTTGCCAGCACCGTCGATCACGGTGGTGTTTTCCTTGGACAGGATCACGCGCTTGGCGTTACCCAGGTGCTCCAGGGTGGTGCTTTCCAGGCTCAGGCCGATCTCTTCGGAGATAACGGTACCGCCGGTCAATACGGCGATGTCCTGCAGCATGGCCTTGCGACGGTCGCCGAAGCCTGGTGCCTTGACGGCAGCAACCTTGACGATGCCACGCATGTTGTTCACGACCAGGGTCGCCAGGGCTTCGCCTTCGACGTCTTCAGCCACGATCAGCAGTGGGCGACCGGCTTTGGCAACGGCTTCCAGCACTGGCAGCATTTCGCGGATGTTGGAGATCTTCTTGTCGACCAGCAGGATCAGCGGGCTGTCCAGCTCGGCAACCATGGTGTCTGGCTTGTTGACGAAGTACGGGGACAGGTAGCCACGGTCGAACTGCATACCTTCTACAACCGACAGTTCGTTTTCCAGGCCCGAGCCTTCTTCAACGGTGATCACGCCTTCCTTGCCGACTTTTTCCATGGCTTCGGCAATGATGTCGCCGATGGAGTTGTCGGAGTTGGCGGAGATGGTACCGACCTGGGCGATCGCCTTGGAGTCAGCGCATGGCTTGGCCAGGCCCTTGAGTTCCTTGACGATGGCGATGGTCGCCTTGTCGATGCCGCGCTTGAGGTCCATCGGGTTCATGCCGGCAGCGACGGCCTTCAGGCCTTCGTTGACGATCGACTGAGCCAGTACGGTCGCGGTGGTGGTACCGTCGCCGGCGTCATCGTTGGCACGGGAGGCAACGTCCTTGACCAGCTGCGCGCCCATGTTTTCGAAGCGATCTTTCAGCTCGATTTCCTTGGCTACGGAAACGCCGTCCTTGGTGATGGTCGGAGCGCCGAAGCTCTTCTCGATGATCACGTTACGGCCTTTCGGGCCCAGGGTCGCTTTTACTGCGTCAGCCAGGACGTTGACACCGGCGAGCATTTTCTTGCGGGCGGAATCGCCGAATTTAACTTCTTTAGCAGCCATGATCGATATTCCTTAAATACTTTGTAGTAGCGGGAAAATGAGCGGAAAAATCAGCCTTCGAGAACGGCGAGGATTTCGTTCTCGCTCATTACCAACAGGTCTTCGCCGTCGACTTTCACAGTGTTGCTGCCGGAGTAAGGGCCGAACACAACCTTGTCACCCACTTTCACGGCCGGCGCACGTACTTCACCGTTTTCCAGGGCCTTGCCTGGACCTACAGCGAGAACTTCACCGTGGTTGGCTTTTTCGGCAGCCGAACCTGGCAGGACGATACCGCCAGCGGTTTTCTTCTCTTCTTCGCTGCGACGGATGACGACGCGGTCATGCAGAGGACGAAGCTTCATTGTCGATCTCTCCTAATTTTGGTTTTCATCGGCCGGTGTAGTCCCGGCGGGTTTAACAAAAGCCGGCTGAGCCGGGGTGCGGTTCGTCAAGCGAACCGCGGAAGTCTGTCCAGTGTCGCCACCGGAAACCTTGCGGTGACCCATACATATGGGCGTGCAAGAGGATTACAAGGGCCGGGGTTAGAAATTTTTTGCTTGTCGCCGCCAAAACGAACACGGCGCCCGAAGGCGCCGTGGCGAGGGGTTACTTGGAGTCCCGGTGTTCGAACTCGCCTTCGATCACGTTAGGCTCGCGGCCCACTGGCTCACGCGGAGCCGGTCCGCCACGGGGTTGAAGATCATCGGCGAACGCTCGTTGGCGCATCGCCTGCTCTTCGGCGCGCTGGCGCATCTTGTTGGCGAGCAACCGACGGGTAAACGGCAACAGCATGACCAGGCCCAGCACGTCGCTGATGAAACCTGGCAGGATCAACAGGCCACCACCCAAGGCCAGCATCAGGCCTTCGAGCATGGTCTGGGCAGGCAGCTCGCCACGGCTCAGGCTTTCACGGGCACGCAGCGCCGTGGCGAGACCGGCGATACGCAGCACGAAGACACCGAGCATCGAGCCGAGAATGACCAGCAACAGCGCCGGGAAAAACCCGATCGCACCGCTGACCTTGACGAATACGAACAGCTCCAACACCGGGAACAGCAGAAAGAGCAACAAAAAAGGGCGCATCAAAGGGTTCCTCTACGCAAGAATGCCTTGCTATGAAACCTTAAATGACGTCGCCCTTTCGTGAATTCAAGCATCGACCTCGGCATTTTTTGGCCATTGCTGGGCGTGAGCCAGATAAACCAAGGCTTCGCGCACTTGTGTCGGCGTGTTGCAGGGGTTTGGAAACGCCAACCAATGCAGCCCCTGCCCGATGCGCAAGTGCATGCCTTCGCTGTCGATGCCGACCAGTTGCGCCGGTTCATCGTTCGGCAGGCCGCTCAATTCCACGTAATGGGCGATAGCCTTGGCGTGGTCGGCATTCATGTGCTCGATCATGCTGGCTTCGGCCCTGCCGGCGAAAGGATTGGCCAAGGTGATCTGGTCAATCCAGTGAATCGCGCCAAACCCACCAATGTAGCGATGGCGTACCGGGTCGAGTGTCCAGAAGTCGAAGTCATGGGCCTTGTGGTAATTCTGTGACTCGGGAAAATAGCGGTAATAACGCTCTGCGGCGGCATCGATGGCGGCGCTGTCTTCGAGTTTGCGCGCCTCTGCCAGATAGGTCAGACGCCCTACCGCCTGCACATCCTCGGCGCCACGTTCGCCTACCAGCATCGAGCATTTGGGATCTTTCTGCAGATTATGAGTGTGCTGGGCGATACGGCTGATCAGAATCAGCGGCCGGCCTTGTTCATCCAGGCAATAGGGCACCACGGAGCCGAACGGAAAGCCGGGCATGGATTTGGAATGGGTCGAGAGCATTCCGCGGTATTCCTTGAGCAGCAGTTCCCGGGCATGCTTGGCAGCTTCAACGCTCAATTTATGACTCCTTTAATAAAATTCGTCTAGAAAACGGTCAAGCGAGTGGGGTAATGTTCCGTCACATCTGCGGGACTGTTTTCGTGTGCAGCCGGGCTACATTTGCCGCGAATCGAGAGTTTCTCTTTAAAATTCCCCCTCCACCGCTGCGCCCTCTGGACATGAGAATGCAACTCACTGACAAAGTAATCATTATCACCGGCGGTTGCCAGGGCCTGGGTCGCTCCATGGCCGAGTATTTCGCCGACAAGGGCGCCAAGCTAGCGCTGGTCGACCTCAATCAGGAAAAACTCGACCAGGCGGTTGCCGCTTGCGCAGCCAAGGGCGTCGAGGCCCGCGCCTATTTGTGCAACGTTGCCAATGAAGAGCAAGTGGTCGACATGGTCGCCCGGGTCGCTGATGACTTCGGCGCGATCCACGGGCTGATCAATAACGCCGGCATCCTGCGTGACGGCCTGTTGCTCAAGGTCAAGGACGGCGAAATGACCAAGATGAGCCTCGCCCAGTGGCAGGCTGTAATCGACGTCAATCTCACCGGTGTGTTCCTGTGCACCCGTGAAGTGGCGGCGAAAATGGTCGAGCTGAAGAACAGCGGTGCGATCATCAATATCTCGTCGATCTCGCGCGCGGGCAACATCGGCCAGACCAACTATTCGGCCGCCAAGGCCGGCGTGGCCGCTGCTACCGTGACCTGGGCCAAGGAACTGGCGCGCTACGGTATCCGCGTGGCGGGCATCGCACCGGGCTTCATCGAAACCGAAATGACCTTGGGCATGAAACCGGAAGCCTTGGAAAGAATGACCTCGGTGATCCCGCTCAAGCGCATGGGCAAGCCCGAGGAGATCGCGCATTCAGCCGCCTATATCTTCGAGAACGACTACTACACCGGTCGGATCCTGGAGATGGATGGAGGGATGCGGATCTAAATTCAACGCAAATAAAATGTGGGAGCAGGCTTGCTCCCACAATGGATCGTGTTACAGCCTGTTCAATCGTCGCTGACAGTGATGTTCGGCATCACCGGCGACGCAGCTTCCTGCAGCACGATCCGCGCGCCAACGTGGCGCGCCAGCTCCTGGTAGACCATGGCGATCTGGCTGTCCGGTTCGGCGATGACGGTTGGCTTGCCGCCGTCGGCCTGCTCGCGGATCACCATCGACAACGGTAGCGAAGCCAGCAACTCGACCCCGTACTGGGTAGCCAGCTTCTCTCCTCCGCCTTCACCGAACAGATGCTCGGCATGCCCGCAGTTGGAGCAGATGTGCACGGCCATGTTCTCCACCACGCCCAGCACCGGGATGTTGACCTTGCGGAACATTTCCACGCCCTTGCGCGCGTCCAGCAAGGCCAGGTCCTGAGGCGTGGTGACGATCACCGCGCCGGCCACCGGGACTTTCTGCGCCAGGGTCAGCTGGATATCGCCGGTGCCCGGCGGCATGTCGATCACCAGGTAATCCAGGTCACCCCAGGCGGTTTGCGTGACCAGTTGCAGCAAGGCCCCGGACACCATCGGCCCGCGCCAGACCATGGGTGTGTTGTCGTCGGTCAGGAACGCCATGGACATCACTTCCACGCCGTGCGACTGGATCGGCACGAACCACTTCTGGTCCTTGATCTGCGGTCGAGTGCCCTCGGCGATGCCAAACATGATGCCCTGGCTCGGACCGTAGATGTCCGCGTCGAGAATCCCGACCTTGGCCCCTTCACGGGCCAGGGCCAGGGCCAGGTTGGCGGCGGTGGTGGACTTGCCCACGCCGCCCTTGCCCGAGGCCACCGCGATCACGTTCTTGACGTTAGCCAGCCCTGGCACTTGGGCCTGGGCCTTGTGGGCGGCGATTACGCTTTTGATTTCGACCTTGGCGGCTGTCACGCCGTCCAGTCCTTCTATCGCCATTTGCAGCATCTGTGCCCAGCCGCTCTTGAACAGGTCGGCGGCATAGCCGATTTCCAGCTGGACGTTGACACGATCACCCTGGATGTCGATGGCACGCACGCATCCGGCGCTGACCGGGTCCTGATTCAGGTAGGGGTCGGTGTACTGGCAAAGGACGGCTTCCACCGCTGCGCGATTGACGGCGCTCATGGGCAACTCCGATAGCAAGACTTGAAAAACAGGCGGCTATCCTACGCCGTGCATGCTTTTGTGGCGACCTGATTACGCGCCGACCGCACTGCTTTCATGGCTGTGCCGTTCCCGGACGATGTATTCCGAAACAACCCTGAAAGGTGAAAAAAAGCCGCCGGCGCTTTATAGTGGCCGACCTCCGTTTCATCAAGTAGCCGAGCCCCATGTCCGAGCCACGCAAGATCCTCGTCACCAGCGCCCTGCCCTATGCCAATGGTTCGATTCACCTCGGCCATATGCTGGAATACATCCAGACCGATATGTGGACGCGCTTCCAGAAACATCGCGGCAACCAATGCATTTATGTCTGCGCCGACGACGCCCACGGTTCGGCCATCATGTTGCGCGCGGAAAAAGAAGGCATCACCCCGGAACAACTGATCGCCAATGTCCAGGCTGAACACAGCGCCGACTTTGCCGAGTTCCTGGTGGACTTCGACAACTTCCACTCCACTCACGCCGAAGAAAACCGTGAGCTGTCGAGCCAGATCTACCTGAAGCTGCGTGATGCCGGGCATATTTCCACCCGTTCTGTTACCCAGTATTTCGACCCGGAAAAGAAAATGTTCCTGGCCGACCGCTTCATCAAGGGCACCTGCCCGAAATGCGGTACCGAGGACCAGTACGGCGACAACTGCGAGAAATGCGGCGCCACCTACGCACCGACCGACCTGAAAGACCCGAAGTCGGCGATTTCCGGTGCCACGCCGGTGCTCAGGGACTCCCAGCACTTCTTCTTCAAGCTGCCGGATTTCCAGCAGATGCTGCAGGCCTGGACCCGCAGCGGCACGTTGCAGGACGCGGTCGCCAACAAGCTCGCCGAGTGGCTCGATTCCGGCCTGCAGGAATGGGACATTTCCCGCGATGCGCCGTACTTCGGCTTCGAGATTCCCGGCGAACCCGGCAAATATTTCTACGTGTGGCTGGACGCGCCGATCGGCTACATGGCGAGTTTCAAGAACCTTTGCGACCGCACGCCGGAGCTGGACTTCGATGCGTTCTGGGGCAAGGATTCCACCGCCGAGGTGTACCACTTCATCGGCAAGGACATCGTCAACTTCCACGCGCTGTTCTGGCCGGCCATGCTCGAAGGTGCCGGCTTCCGTAAACCGACAGGCATCAACGTCCACGGCTACCTGACCGTCAACGGCCAGAAAATGTCCAAGTCCCGCGGCACGTTCATCAAGGCGCGGACCTACCTGGACCACCTGTCGCCGGAATACCTGCGCTACTACTACGCGGCCAAGCTCGGCCGTGGCGTCGACGACCTGGACCTGAACCTCGAAGACTTCGTGCAGAAGGTCAACTCCGACCTGGTGGGCAAGGTCGTCAACATTGCCAGCCGTTGCGCCGGTTTCATCCACAAGGGCAACGCGGGCGTGCTGGTGGCCGGTAACGCCGCGCCGGAACTGACCGACGCCTTCCTCGCCGCCGCGCCAAGCATCGCCGATGCCTACGAGAACCGCGACTTCGCCCGTGCCATGCGCGAAATCATGGCCCTGGCCGACCGCGCCAATGCCTGGATTGCCGACAAGGCGCCGTGGTCGCTGGCCAAGCAGGAAGGCAAGCAGGACGAAGTCCAGGCCATCTGCGCCCTGGGTATCAACCTGTTCCGCCAGTTGGTGATCTTCCTCAAGCCGGTGCTGCCGCTGTTGGCCGCTGACGCGGAGGCGTTCCTCAACGTCGCGCCGCTGACCTGGAACGACCACCAGACCCTGCTGAGCAACCATCAGCTGAACGAGTTCAAGCCGTTGATGACCCGCATCGATTCCGCAAAGGTACAGGCCATGATCGACGCGTCCAAGGAAGACCTGGCCGCCAGCCAGACCGACACCGGCGCCCCCGCCGGTAACGGCGAACTGGCCAAGGACCCGCTGTCGCCGGAGATCGATTTCGATGCCTTCGCCGCCGTTGACCTGCGCGTGGCGCTGATCGTCAAGGCAGAGGCCGTGGAAGGTGCCGACAAGTTGTTGCGCCTGACCCTGGACATCGGCGACGAGCAACGCAACGTGTTCTCCGGTATCAAGAGCGCCTACCCGGACCCGGCCAAGCTTGAAGGCAGGCTGACGATGATGATCGCCAACCTCAAGCCACGCAAAATGCGTTTCGGTATTTCCGAGGGCATGGTGATGGCGGCGGGCCCTGGTGGTGAAGAAATCTACCTGTTGAGCCCGGACAGCGGCGCCAAGCCGGGCCAGCGGATCAAGTAACACGACTGCACGCGGCACCGATCCCACAGTCGCTATCGAGCGACTGTGGGATTTTTCTTATCTGGCCCGCCCTCACGGTGTGCCGGATAATGCCTAATCTTGTCACAGGCCCTGTCGCCCCATACCCATGACCGAAATCCTCTTATCCCTGTTGAGCGCGGCCCTGATCAACAATCTGGTGTTGCATTGGCCGCTGGGCGTCGATCCGCTGTTGGCAGCCAAGGGTAGAAGCCAGGTACACGCCCTGGGCCTGGCGACGGCAGGCCTGATGCTCTGTGTCGGTACCCTGGGCTATCTGGTCGATCAATGGTTGCTGGTCCCGGCTGACTTGGCATCACTGCAACTATTGGTTTGGCTGCCCCTGAGCGTCTTGCTGATCGGGCCAGTGCTGCGGCTGCTGGGGCGCTGGCTGCCCGTGCTGCCGTTCGCCGGCCTGTGGCCGTTGCTCCTCGGCAATGCCGCCATACTGGGCGTCACGCTGCTCAACAGCCGGGAGGCCACGAGCCTGGGCCAGGCCATGGCGTCCAGCCTGGGTGCCGGCCTGGGTTTCTGGTTGGTGCTGAGTCTGTTTGACGACTTGCAACAGCGCATCCTCGACAACGATATTCCGTTGCCTTTCCGGGGGCTGCCGATCCAACTGATCTGTGCCGGCCTGATGGCAGTGGCTTTTCTCGGATTGCACGGGCTGGTCAAGACATGAACCTGATCCAACACATCGATGCCTTGCTGCCGCAGACACAATGCGGCAAATGCGGCCACCCCGGCTGCAAGCCATACGCCGAAGGCATCGCCCAAGGCGAACCGATCAACAAATGCCCACCCGGCGGACGGGAAACCATCGCAGCCCTGGCCGAGCTGATGCAGGTACCGGTGCTGGACCTGGACACCAGTCGCGGCGCGGCACCGGCGCAGATCGCGTTTATCCGCGAAGCCGAATGCATCGGCTGCACCAAGTGCATCCAGGCCTGCCCGGTGGACGCGATCGTCGGCGCGGCGAAACTGATGCACACCGTTCTCATCGACGAATGCACCGGCTGTGACTTGTGCGTGGCGCCTTGCCCGGTGGATTGCATCGAGATGCGGCCACTGCCAATGACAACCGTAACGCCAGTCGTTGGCGGGTTGGCCGCCAGCGACGAAGAACGGCAAGCACGAACGGCCAAGCGCAACCATGCTCGCCGACGTTTCGAACAACGCACCGCGCGCCTGCATCGTGAGGAAGAGCAGCGCCAAGCCGAGCGCCTGGCCCGAATCCAGCGAAACGCCCAGCAAGCCCAGGTACAGCCACTCGATCCGGTCCAGGCCGCATTGGAGCGAGTACGCGCGCAAAAAGCCGCCACTGCGGATGCCGCACTGAAGAAAGCCAAGGTTGATCTCGCCATGAGCCGGGCGCAGTTGCATAAATCCTTGAGGGCGTTCGGCCACCCGCCAACCTTTGAGCAACAGTCACAATTGATCATGCTGCAACGCCAGTTCGAAGCGGCCGAACAGGCGTTGGCCCGGCTGGTTGGCACTGTGTCGCCCGCCACGCCCGCACCAACACCGGCACCGGCACCGGCACCGGCAAATGACGTCGAACTGAAGCGGGCCAAGATCCAATTGGCGATGCGGCGCGCCGAACTCAGCAAAGCCCGGGCTGCCGCGGCCTCCCAAGAACAACTGCAAGTCTTGGAACAAGCCGTCAGAGACGCCGAACAGCAGGTGGACGCCCATGCCACTCGCTGATCCGCTGGACGAGCGGCTACGACAGGCCATGCGGCGAGTCCTACTGGCCACGCTACCCGGCGCGCTGGCCTCGATGTGGGTCTTTGGTTGGGGTGTGTTGCTGAACCTGTTGTTGTCCGGTCTCACAGCGCTGGCGATCGAGGCGCTGGTCTTGCGTTTGCGGCGCAGGTCTCTCGAACCTGACCTGCGCGACGGCAGCGCATGGGTCAGCGCCACATTGCTGGCCCTGGCCTTGCCAGCGTACTGCCCTTGGTGGCTGACCGTCACGGCGGTCGCCTGCGCCTTGTTGTTGGGCAAGCACGTTTGGGGTGGGGTCGGCAGCAATCCGTTCAATCCGGCAATGCTCGGGTATGCCCTGGTGCTGGTGGCGTTCCCGCAGCACATGAGCCAATGGCCAGCGGCTCATGGCCTGGGCCTGGCCGACGGCTTGCGTCTGGTCGCCGACATTGGCCAGCCCCCCGATGGATGGGCCGGCGCCACCGCGCTGGATAGCCTGCGGATCAACACGAGCCTGACGATCGACGAGCTGTTTGCCAGCGACCCGGCGTTCGGCCGCTGGGGTGGGCACGGTGTCGAGTGGGTCAACCTGGCGTTCCTTTTGGGCGGCCTGTTCCTCCTGCAACAACGGGTATTTACGTGGCACGCGCCGGTGGGCATGCTGGCCAGCCTGTTCACGATCAGCCTGTTGTTCTGGAACGGTTCGGGCTCGGACTCCCACGGTTCGCCGCTGTTTCATCTGCTGACCGGCGCAACCATGCTCGGCGCGTTTTTTATCGTGACCGAACCCGTGTCGGGTGCCAGGGCTCCGCTGGCGCGTTTGTTGTTTGGCGCAGGCGTGGGATTGCTGGTCTACCTGATCCGCACCTGGGGTGGCTTTCCGGATGGCGTGGCGTTCGCGGTGCTGCTGATGAACCTCGCCGTGCCGGCCCTGGAGCGTTTCGTCGACGCACGACAAAGGCGCCCGCTGACATGAAGAAAACCGCAGGCGTTGCGATCCTGGTGTTGCTGGTCGGCCTCGCCGTAGGCGCCACGTACCTGATGCAAATCAGTACCGCCGGGCGCATCGAGGCGCAGCACCGGGCTATCGCCAACCGGACCTTGCTCGACGTACTGCCGAGCGACCGCTATGACAATCAGCCTTTGGCGCAACCTGTCATTGCGACCCCGGTGACGCTGCCCCGCAGCACATTGCTGGGCGCGTACCGGGCAACTCGCGAAGGGACGCCCAGCGCCGTGTTGCTACGCAACCAGGTACTGGGCTACGAGGGCACCATCGAATTATTGATCGCTGTGGATCCTGCGGGACGAGTGTTAGGCGTAAAGACCCTGCGCCAGTCGGAAACTCCCGGCCTGGGCGCGGCGATCGCCGGCTGGCCGAATGCCTGGCTGCAAACGTTCCATGGCAAGTCGCGCCAGGCGCCTGCCGACGAGGGGTGGGCATTGAAAAAGGACCTCGGCCAGTTCGATCAGCTGGCTGGTGCGACGGTGACATCCAGGGCGGTGCTCCAGGCTGTGCACGATACGTTGCGTTACTTCGACGAGCACAAGGCTCAGCTGACCGGAGCGATCAGCCATGAATGACTCCCCCTCCTGGCCGCGCGCCCTGGTACTCGTGCCCGTGGTCGGCGCCAGCGACTCGCTGGTCAATGCGCTGATCCTATGGCTCGCCTGGGTTGTGATCAGCTTCGCCCACGGCTCGACAATGGCGCTGCTGAGACCACGTCTCACAGACTGCCAGCAACTCCTTGCATCCATCGCCGTGGCCGCTGCCATGACTGCCTGCACGGACCTCCTCGCACAAGCCTGGATATTGGAGCGGCATGGCGCGCTGGCCGTGTATATCGGATGGGTCGCACTGAGCTGCGTGGCGCTGGAACATACCGCTACCATCGAGCGACGCATGACGGTTCATCTCAGGTTGGCGGGACAATTCGGCCTATTGATTATCATCCTGGGCACTTTGCGCGAGCTGATCGGCAGAGGCGTGCCATTGGCCTTGCTCGCCCCTGGCGGATTCATTTTGCTCGGCCTGTTGCTCGCTGCCTATCAAGCCTGGATCGGCACCAAAACCCGTTCAACCCTAGAGGAAACGCCGCGCCCATGAACGCCGCAAAACGTCTGGAAATCTTTCGTCGCTTTCATGAAGACAACCCGGAGCCAAAGACCGAACTGGCCTACTCCTCCCCTTTCGAACTCCTGATCGCGGTAATCCTCTCGGCCCAATCCACCGACGTCGGTGTCAACAAGGCCACGGCCAGACTATTCCCGGTGGCCAATACGCCGCAGGCGATCCTTGCCCTGGGCGTCGAAGGGCTGTCCGAATACATCAAGACCATCGGACTGTTCAACAGCAAGGCGAAAAACGTGATCGAAACCTGTCGCCTGCTGATCGAGCGACACGGCGGTGAGATCCCCCAGACCCGCGAAGAGCTGGAAGCCCTGCCGGGCGTCGGCCGCAAGACTGCCAACGTGGTCCTCAACACCGCATTCCGGCAGTTGACGATGGCGGTCGACACCCACATTTTCCGCGTCAGTAACCGGACTGGGTTGGCTCCGGGCAAGAACGTAGTGGAAGTGGAAAGGAAGTTGATGAAATTCGTACCCAAGGAATACCTCCTGGATTCCCATCACTGGCTGATCCTGCACGGACGTTACGTCTGCCTGGCCCGCAAGCCCCGCTGCGGGAGCTGCCGGATCGAAGATCTATGCGAATACAAGCACAAGACATCTGACGATTGATGCGCTATTGCTTTTGTTTATCCGTCGATTGAAAAAATCTTTTTTACCCGCAGGTGGTTTATCGATATAAGGAGCGCCAATGGCAGTCTTAGCCTGGAGTCGAACCCATGAGCGCTGGCAAAGAACAACTGGATGTAGAAGACGATTTCATCGCCGTTGAGGCTGACGAGGCGGAACCTGTCGTGGAGGTTGCAAAAACCAACCTGAGCAAACGCCGCACCATCGACAACCTGCTGGAAGAGCGCCGCTTGCAAAAGCAACTCGCCGACTACGACTTCGATCTCTGACACGTAAAAGCCTCCCGTATGGAGGCTTTTTATCGTGTGAAAGGCCTGAAATTCACACCAATCCATTTCGCTGTGCCAGTTCGATCAGGTCGACCAGCGAACGGGCGTTCAGTTTCAACAACAGGCGAGTCTTGTAGGTACTGACGGTCTTGTTGCTCAGGAACATCGCGTCTGCTATTTCCTTATTGGTTCTTCCGCGAGCCAATTGCTGCAAGACCATCATTTCCCGCCCAGACAAACGATTCACCATCTCGGACTCACTGGCATTCCCGAGCGTTGAACGTACCGTATGCAGTGCCTGGTTGGGAAAGTAACTATACCCCGACAGCACGGCCTTTATTGCACTTAACAATTCCGTCAGATCCTGCTGTTTGCAAACATAGCCCGCCGCCCCTGTCTGCATGCAGCGCATCGAAAAATGCCCGGGTGCCTGGGAGGTCAATACCAGAACTTTCACGGGCGAAGGATTAACGGTCAAGCGAGCAATGACTTCCAGCCCATCCAACTTAGGAATTCCGATATCCAAGATAACGATATCGGGCATTTGTTCTCGGGCGATCTGTAAGGCATCAACGCCATTATCCGTTTCGGCGATAACTTCATATCCATGACGCTCCATTAGCAAACGTACAGCAAGACGAATGACGGGGTGATCGTCCACGATCAGCACTTTATTCATGGGCACATCCAATTTCGCTGTTCGAATTTTTAGAGCACGCACAATAGCCTAGTCATTTCTACCTTGGCATGCCGTTGCTCGTGAGCGCTCGCAGCGAAAGACGCAACCTACAAGCAATACAGAATTTTCCTACAAATTATCTGCAAAATAATGTGCCATGAAATTTTCCACGAGACCAACGCCATAAATCTGACATGCCGACCTCGCTTAAACGAGGGGGATTTTCTCGAAGAAACAGAAGGTGTTTCAGCGCATGCAGTCATTGTTTTTTATAAATAGTAACGGATTTAATTTCATACAAACGGTAAAAATTTCACTCATCGGCATGAGTTTCTGTATAAAAAAGACAGCCTGGTGGAATTAGACAAGAACGACCTGAATGTCTTTTCTGACTGACCACCCTTTCGGGCGGCCACCAATAAAATCCAAATTTTAATCAAGAGCATGTAATTACCCATGAGCATCCATCATGAACGAATTAAAAAAAACCATCATCAACCCAATGACGCTTATTGCCATACTTGCAAGTTTGTCGGAAACATCCGCAGCGATATCCTTGCCGTACCTGGACAGCGACGATCGTGACTGTTACGTCTGGTTCCTGATCGGCTTTCCCGTTTTCTTATCGTTGTTGTTTTTTCTGACGCTCAATTTCAACTACCGCGCTCTGTATTCACCTTCAGATTTCCCCAAAAGCAAACATGTCAAGAAGGGCAGGCATGGCTCCGCCGGCAGGCGCCGCTATGCGTTACGACGGGGAAGGAAAAAACACAATCGCTTGGTCCGTCATCGTCGAAGGAGGAAACCGTGAGCATTGCGCTAGGGAAGGGAGATAAAAAAACGGCCTGCTTATGCAGGCCGTTTCCATGGGGAGCGGATCAGAACAGCTTGCGCCCCTTGTTCGCCGCGATGCGCATGCGCAGGGCGTTGAGCTTGATGAAGCCGGCCGCGTCGGCCTGGTTGTAGGCACCGCCGTCTTCTTCGAAGGTCGCGATGTTGGCATCGAACAGCGAGTCGTCGGACTTGCGCCCGGTCACGATTACGTTGCCCTTGTACAGCTTCAGGCGCACGACACCGTTCACGTTGACCTGGGAGGCATCGATCATCTGTTGCAGCATCAGGCGCTCCGGGCTCCACCAGTAGCCGGTGTAGATCAGGCTGGCGTACTTGGGCATCAACTCATCCTTCAAGTGAGCCACTTCGCGGTCCAGGGTGATCGATTCGATCGCCCGGTGAGCACGCAGCATGATGGTACCGCCTGGGGTTTCGTAGCAGCCACGGGACTTCATGCCGACATAGCGGTTCTCGACGATGTCCAGGCGACCGATGCCGTGTTCGCCGCCGATGCGGTTCAGGGTCGCCAGCACGGTGGCCGGGCTCATTTCCACGCCGTCCAGCGCGACGATATCGCCGTTGCGATAGGTCAGTTCCAGGTATTGCGGGGTATCGGGGGCCTTCTCCGGGGAGACGGTCCAGCGCCACATGTCTTCTTCGTGCTCGGTCCAGGTGTCTTCCAGCACGCCGCCTTCATAAGAGATGTGCAGCAGGTTGGCGTCCATCGAGTACGGGGACTTCTTCTTGCCATGACGCTCGATCGGGATCGCGTGCTTCTCGGCGTAATCCATCAGTTTTTCACGGGACAGCAAGTCCCATTCACGCCACGGTGCAATGACTTTCACGCCCGGCTTGAGGGCATAGGCGCCCAGTTCGAAACGCACCTGGTCGTTGCCTTTGCCGGTGGCCCCATGGGAAATGGCATCGGCGCCGGTTTCGTTGGCGATTTCGATCAAACGCTTGGCGATCAGCGGACGGGCGATGGACGTACCCAACAGGTACTCGCCTTCGTAAACGGTGTTGGCGCGGAACATCGGGAACACGAAGTCGCGGACGAACTCTTCGCGCAGGTCATCGATGTAGATTTCTTTGACGCCCATGGCCTGGGCCTTGGCACGTGCAGGCTCGACTTCCTCGCCCTGTCCCAGGTCAGCGGTGAAGGTCACCACTTCGCAGTTATAAGTGTCCTGCAGCCACTTGAGGATCACCGAAGTGTCCAGGCCGCCGGAATACGCCAGAACGACCTTGTTTACGTCCGCCATGCCATCACTCCACGGGTTGTACGGAAAGCCGGGAAGTCTAACGTCCAGCGCGGATAATTTACAGAGGCGCGACAGCTTATGACGACGAAGCGACAGATTATGTCGACTGCGCGACGATCAGGCCGGCTCAGGAAGTACGTGCAGTCGCTCCGGCAGGCGCAGCCGTCTTGGTCGGAGCAACCGGCGTCGCCGTCTTGCCCGGCGCAGCAGCGGGTGCCACGGCAGGTGCCGCCGGCATTGCCGCGGGAGCTGGCGCCTGTGGGGCCGGGGCCTGGGTGGCGGGTACCCGCTCCAGTTTTACCAACACACGCCGGTTCTTGGCCCGGTTGGCTGCGTTGGTATTGGCGACCAGCGGATAACGCTCGCCGTGGAAGCGCACGGTGAATTGGGACTCCTGGAAACCGTTGGCCTTGAAGAAATCCTGGACAGCCAGGGCCCGGCGACGCGACAACTCGCGGTTGGTCAGGCGGTTGCCACTGTTGTCGGAGTGGCCATCGAGCTCGACATGATTGACGCTCGGGTCCGCCTTGATGAAGTCGAGCATGACCTGCAACTGGGCCTTGGCCTGGGCATCAAGCTCGATCCCTTCGCCAGGGAAGCCGATCTGGGTTTGCTTGATCTGCTCGAAGTTCTTCGGCAAGAGTTTCGCTACACAGCCCTGGTAATCGTTGAACGCCTTGTTGAAGCGCACGGGGAGCAACCGAACCTCCGACACCCGCCCGTCCTCGGTGTTGCGTCGCACTACGGGACTGCGACCTTCCATCAGCCCGCTGATCAAGCGGCCGGCCTGTACCTGGGAGCTGTTGAAAAGCACATCGCCGCTGCCGATCCTGACCGAACCAAGGTTGATATCGCCCCGCCCGGGCTGCCAAGGCGCCGCGGCCGCCAGCAACGTCGCAGAGCCGCCGCCGAGCATCGGATTATTGGCCTTGAGCCGGAACGTGGCCTGCTCGCCCGCCTTGCGCACGAACTCTCCACTGCCGAAATCGCTGATCGGCTGGCTCAGCCGACACTCGAACTTGTCGCCTTCGACCGTCCACTCGATGCTCTCCAGACGGGTCTGGAAAGTGAGCGCCATCGCAGGAAGGCTGGCAAACACACTGAGCAAGGCTAGATAACGCTGGCGCACGGGAGGCTCCACTGGCTTTTATACGGAAATCGAGAAACGCTGGGCATGCCGCTTGGCACGAAATGCTGGCACACCTGAAGGGGCTATCGGTAACTTGCGGCAAAACTTGATAGCGGGTGCCCGGATCGGTCTTTTCCGGTAGCATTCCCCCGAGATTTACCCGCCTGGAAGCCCCCCATGTCCGACCGCCTGACCCTGCTGCGTCCCGACGACTGGCATATTCATCTTCGCGATGGTGCTGTGTTGACCCATACCGTCGCCGATGTCGCGCGCACTTTTGGCCGCGCCATCATCATGCCAAACCTGGTTCCGCCCGTGCGCAACGCCGCCGAGGCCGATGGCTATCGCCAGCGCATCCTGTCGGCACGCCCGAAAGGCAGCCGCTTCGAACCGCTGATGGTGCTTTACCTCACCGACCGCACCCAGCCCGAGGAGATACGCGAGGCCAAGGCCAGCGGTTTCGTGCATGCGGCCAAGTTGTACCCCGCTGGCGCCACTACCAATTCGGACTCTGGCGTCACCAGCATCGACAAGATTTTCCCGGTGCTCGAGGCGATGGCCGAAGTCGGCATGCCGTTGTTGATCCACGGTGAAGTTACCCGGGGCGACGTCGATGTGTTCGATCGTGAGAAGATTTTCATCGACGAACATATGCGTCGCGTCGTCGAACGCTTCCCGACGCTTAAGGTGGTCTTCGAGCACATCACCACGGGTGATGCCGTGCAGTTCGTCAACGAGGCTTCGGCCAATGTCGGCGCGACCATCACCGCGCATCACCTGCTGTACAACCGCAACCACATGCTGGTGGGCGGGATCCGTCCACACTTCTATTGCTTGCCGATCCTCAAGCGCAACACCCATCAGGAAGCCTTGCTGGATGCGGCCACCAGCGGCAGCGCCAAGTTTTTCCTCGGCACCGACTCGGCGCCCCACGCCCGTCATGCCAAGGAAGCCGCTTGCGGTTGTGCTGGTTGCTACACCGCCTACGCCGCCATCGAGATGTACGCCGAGGCGTTCGAGCAGCGCAACGCCCTGGACAAGCTCGAAGGCTTCGCCAGCCTGCACGGCCCACGCTTCTATGGCCTGCCGGTGAACACCGATCGGATTACCCTGGTTCGCGACGAGTGGACCGCCCCTGCCAGCCTGCCGTTTGGCGAGCAGACTGTCATCCCGCTGCGCGCCGGTGAAAAACTGCGCTGGCGCCTGCTGGAGGAAAACGCGTGAGTGAAGATCATTTCGACGACGAACTGGACGGCAACGGCGGTTCGGGCGGCGCGCGCCACCCGATGGCTGCTCGCTTCCGGGGTTATCTGCCGGTCGTGGTCGACGTAGAAACCGGTGGTTTCAACTCAGCCACCGATGCGCTGCTGGAAATCGCCGCGACCACCATTGGCATGGACGAGAAAGGCTTTGTCTTCCCCGACCACACCTACTTCTTTCGGGTCGAACCGTTCGAAGGCGCCAACATCGAAGCGGCAGCCCTGGAGTTCACCGGGATCAAACTCGATCACCCGCTGCGCATGGCGGTCAGCGAAGAAACCGCGCTGACCGACATCTTCCGTGGCGTGCGCAAGGCACTGAAGGCCAACGGTTGCAAGCGCGCGATCCTGGTCGGCCATAACAGCAGTTTCGACCTGGGCTTCCTCAATGCCGCCGTTGCGCGCCTGGACATGAAGCGCAATCCGTTTCATCCCTTCTCCAGCTTCGACACGGCGACCCTCGCTGGCTTGGCCTACGGCCAGACGGTATTGGCCAAGGCCTGCCAGGCGGCTGATATCGATTTCGATGGCCGTGAGGCTCACTCGGCCCGCTATGACACCGAGAAGACCGCCGAGCTGTTCTGCGGCATCGTCAACCGGTGGAAAGAGATGGGTGGCTGGCAGGATTTCGACGACTGACATAGAGCTAGGCTTAGCTCTTTGTGGCGAGGGGATTTAGCGAAACGTCGCACCGCCCCGCTGGGTCGCGAAGCGGCCCCAAACCTGCCAACTGGGTGTGGCGGACTCACCATTTTGGGACTGCTGCGCAGTCCAGCGGGGATAAATCCCCTCGCCACAGTATGTATTTAGCCCCCCATAAAAAAACCGGCCCATCGGGGGCCGGTTTTTTTATGCCTGGGTGCGCTTACAGCTTGTCGCTGTGCTCGCCCAGGTAAGCGGCAACGCCTTCAGGCGATGCGGTCATGCCCTTGTCGCCTTTTTTCCAGTTGGCCGGGCAGACTTCGCCGTGCTCTTCGTGGAACTGCAGGGCGTCAACCAGACGGATCAGCTCTTCCATGTTACGGCCCAGCGGCAGGTCGTTGATGATCTGCGAACGAACCACGCCTTTGTCGTCGATCAGGAACGCGCCACGGAAGGCTACGCCACCTTCGGACTCCACGTCGTAGGCCTTGGCGATCTCGTGCTTCATATCGGCTGCCATGGTGTATTTCACCGGGCCGATGCCACCGGCATTGATGGCGGTGTTGCGCCAGGCGTTGTGGGTGAAGTGCGAGTCGATCGAAACAGCGACCACTTCAACGTTGCGTGCCTTGAAGTCGTCCATGCGGTGATCCAGTGCGATCAGCTCGGATGGGCAAACGAAAGTGAAGTCCAGCGGATAGAAGAACACCAGGCCGTATTTGCCTTTGATGGCCGAGGACAGGGTGAAGCTGTCAACGATTTCGCCGTTGCCGAGGACGGCAGGAACGGTGAAGTCAGGGGCTTGTTTGCCTACGAGTACGCTCATTGGATATCTCCTGGTGTAGTAACGTGAAAACAAGGTCCGCGCCAGCCTGCCACCCTCAGGCGACAGCCCTGTGACACGAACCCGCTTTGCAAGGACCGACCATCATACACCGCAGGTTTGGACTGTCCTCAACGGTTTTTTGGCGCCCCCTGAAAATCCGCTGCCCTACCCAATGGCAGCCGCTCGACACCGTTCGTCAACGAACCTTGGAAACCACTTTGACAATCATTCTCGTTAACATTAAGATCCGTCCCAATTGAGTCACAACCAGCGACGGTTCTCACTTATGTATGTATGCCTCTGCACTGGCGTCACCGACGGACAAATCCGCGAAGCGATCTACGAAGGTTGCTGCAGCTACCGGGAAGTCCGCCAGGCCACCGGCGTAGCCAGCCAATGCGGCAAATGCGCCTGCCTGGCCAAGGAAGTGGTGCGTGAAACCCTCGCCAAGGTGCAGACCGCCCAAGCCTCGATTCCTTATCCGGCAGAATTTAGCGCCGCATAAATCCAGATATTTGAAGAACCGGACTCAACGTCCGGTTTTTTTATGTCTGAAAATCAAATGGTTAGCTTCCAGACGCGGAACACAAACATTCTTATTCCGATTAATTTTCATTTATTATTCAATAACTTAGGTTTGACACTCGTAATTGCTCGGCTCAAACTCCGCCTTATACACAGTTATCAGGGCAGGCCCTCACCATGAAAGGCGACATTACAGTCATCCAGCATCTCAACAAGATCCTCGCCAATGAGCTGGTCGCGATCAATCAGTACTTCCTGCATGCCCGCATGTACGAAGATTGGGGCCTGAACAAGCTGGGCAAGCACGAGTACCACGAATCCATCGACGAAATGAAGCACGCGGACAAGCTGATCAAGCGCATCCTGTTTCTCGAAGGCCTGCCGAACGTCCAGGACCTGGGCAAGCTGCACATCGGCGAACATACCCGCGAAATGCTTGAGTGCGACCTGCGCATCGAACGCACCGGCCACGCCGACCTGAAAGCCGCGATTGCCCATTGCGAAACCGTTGGCGACTTCGGTAGCCGTGAACTGCTGGAAGATATCCTCGAATCCGAGGAAGAACACATCGACTGGCTGGAAACCCAATTGGGCCTGATCGACAAAGTAGGTCTCGAGAATTACCTGCAATCGCAGATGGGCGAAGAATAAGCGTCCCGACAGCAAGCCACTAAAAAGCCCCGCCCTCTTTCGAGGCGCGGGGCTTTTTGTTGCCTGATGGCCAGGCCCACACAAACCAATGTGGGAGAGTTTGCTCCCACAAGGGCCTGGGGTAGATCAGGCTTCGGACTTGTTCGCCGCTGCTGCTTCTACAGCTGCCTTGATCGTGGTCTGCAGAGAACCATCAGCCGCCATCTCGGTCATGATGTCGCTGCCGCCGATCAGCTCACCGCCCACCCACAGCTGTGGGAAGGTTGGCCAGTTGGCGTATTTAGGCAGGTTGGCGCGGATTTCCGGGTTCTGCAGGATGTCCACGTAGGCGAACTTCTCGCCACACGCCATCACCGCCTGAGCAGCCTTGGCCGAGAAGCCGCATTGCGGGGCATTCGGCGAGCCTTTCATGTAGAGCAGGATAGTGTTGTTGGCAATCTGGTCTTTAATCGTTTCGATGATATCCACGGAGCACCTCGGCTAGAACTTTTGCGACTTCAGTTGTCGACACGGTGGCGCATTGTAACGGAAAGCCGAGCACCCTGCTCGGTCCGCCCCAAGGACAATTTTACGCAGCCGCCACCTTCACCGGAACCCCGTTCAGCGCCGCATTGCCGGACAACTCGTCGAGCTGGCGGTCATCAGTCAGGTCGTTGGCGCTGGACCCAGGCTGTCCGCTGGCGATGGTCATCTGCACGCCCGGACGAGCATGGCCCCAACCGTGGGGAAGACTGACCACGCCTTTCATCATGTCCGCACTGCCCTGCACGTCCACCTCGATTACGCCCACCCGGGAACTGACCTTTACGCGCTGCCCATCGATAAGGCCCCGGCTGGCAAGATCTTCGGGATGCATCAGCAACTGGTGACGCGGCTTGCCCTTCACCAACCGATGAAAGTTGTGCATCCAGGAATTGTTGCTGCGTACGTGGCGACGGCCAATCATCAGCAGCTCGTCTGCTGCCGGCGCACGCAACGCGGCAAAGCGCGCCAAGTCTGCGAGGATGACAGCGGGCGCGGCCTGCACGCGGCCGTTTTCAGTTTTCAGCCGGGGAGCCAGATTGGGCTTGAGCGCACCGAGATCGATGCCGTGGGGATGGTCGAACAGCGTCGCCAAGGACAACTTGTACGGCGACGCATCGCCATACATCCCCGCCCGCAGGCCAAAATCGATCATCTGTGCCGGCGGCATGGTCGGCTTGAGCTCCTTGCCGGTCCGGGCGGCAAAGGCTTTGGCCAGCCCGACAAAAATCTCCCAATCGTGCAGCGCCCCCTCGGGCTTGGGCAGGATGGCCCGGTTGAAACGACTGACGTTACGCACCGCGAACAGATTGAACGTGGTGTCGTAATGATCATTTTCCAAGGCCGAGGTGGACGGCAGGATCAAGTCGGCATAGCGCGTGGTTTCGTTGATGTACAGGTCGATGCTGACCATGAACTCAAGCCCATCCAGCGCTTGCTCCAGTTGCCGTCCGTTGGGCGTGGACAGCACCGGGTTGCCGGCCACGGTGACCAGCGCTCGGATCTGCCCTTCGCCGCCGGTGAGCATTTCTTCGGCGAGGGTCGAGACGGGCAGCTCGCCTGCGTATTCTGGGCGCCCGGAGACCCGGCTTTGCCAGCGATTGAAGTGCCCGCCCGACGTCGTTGCCACCAAATCCACTGCCGGCTCGGTGCACAGCGCCCCGCCTACCCGATCAAGATTGCCGGTTACCAGGTTGATCACTTGGATCAGCCAGTGGCACAGCGTACCGAAAGCCTGGGTCGAAACCCCCATCCGGCCGTAGCACACGGCCGACGGTGCGGCGGCGAAATCTCGGGCCAATTGGCGGATCTGCTCGGCAGGAACCCCACAGAGCGGGCTCATGGCCTCTGCCGAGAAGGGCGCAACGGCGTGGCGCACCTCGTCGAGACCGTCCACCGGCAGGTGACTGTCCCGCGTCAGTCCTTCGCTGAACAAGGTGCAGAGCAGGCCAAACAACAACGCGGCATCGCCGCCAGGGCGTACGAAGACATGCTGGTCGGCAATCGCCGCCGTCTCGCTGCGGCGGGGATCGACCACCACCACTCGGCCGCCCCGCGACTGGATTGCCTTCAGCCGCTTCTCCACGTCCGGCACGGTCATGATGCTGCCGTTGGAGGCCAATGGATTGCCGCCCAGGATCAGCATGAAATCGGTGTGATCGATGTCCGGTATCGGCAGCAGCAAGCCGTGACCGTACATCAGGTGACTGGTCAGGTGATGGGGCAATTGGTCCACGGAAGTCGCCGAGAATCGGCTACGGGTTTTCAGCAGGCCGAGGAAATAGTTGCTGTGGGTCATCAGCCCATAGTTGTGCACGCTCGGGTTGCCCTGATACACCCCCACCGCATTTTGGCCGTGGCGTTCCTGGATGGTCGCCAGACGCTCGGCCACCAAGGCAAAGGCGTCGTCCCAGGCAATGGGCTGCCACTCGCCACCCACTCGCTGCATGGGCTGGCGCAGGCGATCCGGATCGTTCTGGATATCCTGCAACGCCACTGCCTTGGGGCAAATATGTCCACGACTGAAACTGTCCAGCGGGTCACCCTTGATCGAGGTGATCGCCAAGCCTTGGCCTTCGGTTTCAGTGGTTTCGAGGGTCAGGCCACAGATGGCCTCGCACAGGTGGCACGCACGGTGGTGGAGGGTCTTGGTCATGGCCAGCCTCTGTTTTATTCGTAGCGGGCCCTTTCGGCCGCGGGAATAAAACTATGGCGCCTGAACTTGTACAGCGCCAGCGACGTTCGTCCTGTGAATCGCCGGGCATCAGGCCCGCCGATGAACCGCTATCAGGGATGCTCGGGAGGAGGCTCCAGCAATTGGATCTCCTCGATGGTTTCCACTTGCTCCTGGGCAATGGGCACCCCAGTCAATTCGCCGATCAACCGCCAGTGTTCGTCAAGCCCACTGCTGATCGTAGCCATCCGGTCGATCATCCGGCGACCCGCGGCCTTGGTCACTTCGTCATCGCTGCGCAGCAACTCGAATGACATGGACGTCACCGAAGCGGTCAGGTGCGTCAGGGAACGCGCCGTCAGCCCCAACAGTTCCATCAGTTGTTGCTCTTTCAAATCCATTTCGGGGCTCCTGCGACTCGGAGTTCATTTATAACCCAGCCCCCTACATTAGGAAATATTTCACTTTGCACACCAGACCGGCGACCCGGACAGCGGTCAAAAACCAACCGTCAGCTATCCCGTGCCCGCCCTGCTCGATTGCCAAGCGGCGCGACGCCAGTGTACAAATGAACCCGCTGCTGTCAGGAAACCGGCCTCAACCGCGTCAGTGCAATCTGCATTGGCCTCGCTGAAATCCCTTATAACCGTAGCCCTATTGGTAAGACGCGACATTTAATGTCAATATCGCGCCTTCCCCTATTTCGTCGCCCCGTGCGGCTTTTGCCGCAGGTCTCGCCCGTTTTTCCATTAAACAAGGCTCTGAGTATCTGCGGTCTGTTACAAAAAGGTAGTCAATCATGAGCGCAAGGCACTTTCTCTCCCTGATGGATTTCACACCCGATGAGTTGCTCGGTGTGATCCGTCGAGGCGTGGAGCTCAAGGACCTGCGTAAGCGCGGCGTACTGTTCGAGCCCTTGAAAAACCGTGTGTTGGGAATGATTTTCGAGAAGTCATCCACCCGCACGCGCATCTCTTTCGAAGCCGGCATGATCCAGCTCGGCGGCCAGGCGATCTTCCTGTCGCCTCGCGACACTCAACTGGGCCGTGGCGAGCCGATCAGCGATTGCGCCATCGTCATGTCGAGCATGCTCGACGCCGTGATGATCCGTACCTTTGCCCACAGCACCCTGACCGAGTTCGCGGCTCATTCCCGCGTGCCGGTGATCAACGGCCTGTCCGATGATCTGCACCCCTGCCAGCTGTTGGCCGACATGCAGACGTTCCTCGAGCACCGCGGCTCGATCCAGGGCAAGACCGCCGCCTGGATCGGTGATGGCAACAACATGTGCAACAGCTATATAGAAGCGGCGATGCAATTCGATTTCCAGTTGCGCATTGCATGCCCTGAAGGCTATGAGCCAGATGCAGGACTGCTTGCCAAGGCCGGGGACCGAGTGTCGCTCGTCCGGGATCCGAAGCTGGCCGTGGCCGGCGCGCACCTGGTGAGCACCGATGTCTGGACCTCCATGGGCCAGGAAGAGGAAACCGCCAAGCGCCTCAAGCTGTTCGCGCCGCTGCAGGTCAACCGCGCCCTGCTCGACCTGGCGGACCCCGAGGTGCTGTTCATGCACTGCCTGCCCGCCCACCGCGGTGAGGAAATCAGCGCCGACCTGCTGGATGACCCGCGCTCCGTGGCCTGGGATCAGGCAGAAAACCGTCTCCATGCACAAAAGGCCCTGCTCGAATTCCTCGTCGAGCCGGCGTATCACCACGCATGAGTCATTCTTTGCTATTGAATCTGCACAACCTGGCCTGCGGGTACCAGGACCAGCGAGTCGTCCAGAACCTCAACCTGCACCTCAATGCCGGTGACATCGGTTGCCTGCTAGGCTCGTCCGGGTGTGGCAAGACCACGACCCTGCGGGCCATTGCCGGCTTCGAGCCGGTACACGAAGGCGAGATCCAGCTGGCCGGGGAAACCATCTCCCGCGCGGGTTTTACCCTCGCTCCGGAAAAACGTCGCATCGGCATGGTGTTCCAGGACTACGCGCTGTTCCCACACCTCAGCGTCGCCGAGAACATGGCCTTTGGCATTCGCAAACATCCTGACAAGAACCGCGTGGTCGACGAACTGCTGGAACTGGTCAACCTGAAGAACCTGGGAAAACGTTTCCCCCATGAGCTCTCCGGAGGCCAGCAACAACGCGTGGCCCTCGCCCGGGCCTTGGCGCCTGAACCGCAATTGCTGTTGCTCGACGAACCCTTCTCCAACCTCGATGGCGAGCTGCGGCGCAAGCTCAGCCATGAGGTGCGGGACATCCTCAAGGCGCGTGGCACAAGCGCGATCCTGGTGACCCATGACCAGGAAGAAGCCTTCGCGGTGAGCGATCACGTCGGGGTATTCCGAGAGGGTCGGCTGGAACAATGGGATACGCCCTACAATCTTTATCACGAACCCCTGACGCCCTATGTCGCCAGTTTCATCGGCCAGGGTTACTTCATTCGCGGCCAGCTCGATAGCCCGGAATCGGTGCAGACCGAATTGGGGACGCTGCGGGGTAACCGGGCCTATACCTGGCCCATCGGCGGCGCCGTGGATGTGCTGCTGCGCCCGGACGACATCGTCTATGCGCCGGACAGCTCGCTCAAGGCAACCATCGTCGGCAAGACCTTCCTTGGTGCTTCAACCTTGTATCGCCTGCAATTGCCGACCGGCGCGCAACTGGAATCGATTTTTCCGAGCCACGCCGACCATCAGGTCGGGGCGACCGTGGGTATTCGCGTGGCGGCCGAACACCTGGTGCTTTTCCAGGCCTCGGGCAGCACGGCAGCACATCTGCCGCCGATGGAAAGCGGCGTGCGGCGGCATAGCTCCGCTCATTAAGACCGAGAGAACACTGTAGGAGCGAGTTGCTCGCTCCTACAAAACCTCACTGACCTGAGCCGAGCGACAATGTCCCGCTGGCCACCAACGTCGCATTCCCACCAATCTTCACCCGATCACCTTCCAGCCGGCAAAACAGTGCCCCGCCCCTGGCCGAGCACTGATAGGCCGTCAGCCCAAGCTTGCTCAAGCGTTTGGACCAATAGGGGATCAGGCTGCAATGGGTCGAGCCGGTGACCGGGTCCTCGTTGATTCCAATCGCCGGGGCAAAATAGCGTGAGACAAAATCGTGCTTGCTTCCCGGCGCGGTGACAATCGCACCCGGCCACGGCAACTTCGCCAGGGCCGCCATGTCCGGCTTGCACTCGAGCACAGCCTGCTCCGACTCGAGTACCACGAACAATTCATTTGCACTCAGCACGTCCACCGCCTCGACCCCCAAGGCAGTCTGAACCGCAAGGGACGCGCCCAATTCGGCTGGCACGATGGCGGGGAAATCCAACCACAGCCGGTCGCCTTGGCGAGCAACGCTCAATGCCCCGGATTTGCAGATGAAATCCAGTCGCTCCACGGTTTCGTGATAGACCTCGAACAATACGTAGGCGCTGGCCAGGGTGGCATGACCACACAAGGGTACTTCGGTGGTGGGCGTGAACCAGCGGATATGCCAGTGCTGGTTTTCGCGCACCAGGAACGCCGTTTCAGCCAGGTTATGTTCGGCGGCGATCTTCTGCATCAAGTCGTCGGCAAGCCAGGCATCGAGCCGATAGACCATCGCCGGGTTACCGCCAAAGGGGCGGTCACTGAATGCATCGACCTGATGAAACGCAAGCTGCATGGCACCTCTCCTTTTTTATCGATGCGTGAGCATGAGCTGCGCAGGCACCGTTTATCCAGTGACAGATCGGCACTATTTTCACCTTACACACTGGACGTTCGACGCCTGGCCTGTTGTAAAGATTCACCGTGACGAGGGCGCTCGCTCCCGCCAGGCGGCGCAGTCTGGTTCAGGCACGTCCAATCTCCGCGAACGCCGCCCCGGTGTGCTCCGCCAGCACCGCAGGCGCCAACTCCACTTCCAGGCCACGCCGACCCGCGCTGACAAAAATACTAGCCAGCGGTTGCGCGGATTTATCGATAAATGTGCGCAGGCGTTTCTTCTGGCCTAGGGGACTGATGCCCCCGAGCAAATAGCCGGTCGAGCGCTGTGCGGCGGCCGGATCGGCCATCTCGACTTTTTTCACTCCGGCCGCATGGGCCAGCGCTTTCAAGTCCAGGCTTCCGGCGACCGGCACCACTGCGACCAGCAATTCGCCTTTCTCGCTAGCCGCCAGCAGCGTCTTGAACACTCGCGCCGGCTCCAGGCCCAATTTTTCAGCAGCTTCCAGGCCGTAGGACGCGGCCTTCGGATCGTGTTCGTAGCTGTGGATACGATGTTCGGCGCGCACTTTTTTCAGCAGATCCAACGCGGGGGTCATGACCGCTCCTGGCAGGAAAGAACAAAAGAGTGACCAGAATTCTAAGCGATCGGCAGATAAAAGGCTTTGCAGACCCATTGGCTGTGGTGGCAACACCCCATTAAAAAAGTCATTCACGCGACGAATAATCCCAATATGACCGACGGTTCACTTTCGACCTTTGACAGCGGCGTTTCTTGTCTATATTTTTTCGAAACTGAAAGCAGAAACACGTGTCTCAAGCAACACCCCGAGTGCTGGATGGGGATCCGGCACTCGACGAAAGGGCGCAGACGGGGTTGTTTACTCGATGCGCAGGACAACAAAAAGAACCGAGGTTTGAATGACGACTGCTTTACAACAACCCTCCCTGTCCAGCCAATGCCTGGCGGAGTTCCTGGGCACGGCCCTGTTGATTTTCTTTGGTACCGGTTGCGTTGCAGCGCTCAAGGTCGCGGGTGCCAGTTTCGGCCTGTGGGAAATCAGCATCATCTGGGGTGTCGGTGTCAGCATGGCGATTTATCTCAGCGCGGGTATTTCCGGCGCGCACCTGAATCCCGCCGTCAGCATCGCCTTGTGCGTTTTTACTGACTTCGAAAAACGCAAACTGCCCTTCTATATTGTTTGCCAAGTGGCCGGCGCGTTCTGCGGCGCGTTGCTGGTCTATACGCTGTATAGCAATTTGTTCTTCGATTTCGAACAGTCCCGCCATATGGTTCGTGGCACCGAAGCCAGCCTTGAACTGGCGTCGGTGTTTTCTACCTACCCTCACCCCGCACTGTCCACCGGCCAGGCGTTTCTGGTGGAGATGATCATCACCGCCATCCTGATGGGCGTGATCATGTCTTTGACCGATGATAACAACGGACTGCCGCGAGGCCCGCTGGCGCCGTTGCTGATCGGCTTGTTGATCGCGGTAATCGGTAGCTCGATGGGGCCGCTGACAGGCTTCGCGATGAACCCGGCACGTGACTTCGGTCCGAAACTGATGACTTTCTTAGCAGGCTGGGGTGAAATTTCCCTCACCGGGGCGCGTGAGATTCCATACTTCCTGGTACCGATTTTCGCGCCGATTGTTGGCGCATGCCTGGGTGCTGCCGCGTATCGCGGGCTGATTGCCCGTCATCTGCCCAGCGCCGTGGTTGCTGCAAAGGAGGCAGAGCCGGCCATTGACGGCAAGCCCAGAACGTCCTGAAACGGTCGGCGCGGGCTGCTGCCATCGGAGCACGCGCTGACTTCTTCGTTTATTTACGTTACCTAAGTCCCAAGGCAATCGACATGACCGACATTGAGAATAAGAACTACATCATTGCCCTCGACCAGGGCACGACCAGCTCACGCGCCATTATTTTCGACCGTGACGCCAACGTGGTCTGCACGGCCCAACGCGAATTCGTCCAGCATTACCCGCAGCCTGGCTGGGTCGAACACGACCCGATGGAAATCTTCGCCACCCAGAGCGCGGTCATGGTCGAAGCATTGGCCCAGGCCGGCCTGCATCACGACCAGGTCGCTGCCATCGGCATTACCAACCAGCGCGAAACCACGGTGGTCTGGGACAAGTCCACCGGACGCCCGATCTACAACGCCGTCGTCTGGCAATGCCGGCGCAGTACCGAGATCTGCCAGCAGCTCAAGCGTGACGGCCATGAGCAATACATCAGTGAAGCCACTGGCCTGGTCACCGACCCCTACTTCTCCGGCACCAAGCTCAAGTGGATCCTGGATAACGTCGAAGGCAGCCGTGAGCGCGCGCGCAACGGCGAGCTGCTGTTCGGTACCGTGGACAGCTGGCTGATCTGGAAATTTACCGGTGGCAAAGTCCATGTCACCGACTACACCAACGCCTCGCGCACCATGCTTTTCAACATCCACACGCTGGAGTGGGACGCGAAGATGCTCGACATCCTCGACGTCCCCCGGGAGATGCTGCCGGAGGTCAAATCCTCCTCGCAAATCTACGGCCGAACCAAAAGCGGCATCGCCATCGGCGGTATCGCCGGCGACCAGCAAGCCGCCCTCTTCGGCCAGATGTGCGTGGAGCCGGGCCAGGCGAAAAACACCTACGGCACGGGTTGCTTCCTGCTGATGAATACCGGCGACAAAGCCGTCAAATCCAACCATGGCATGCTTACCACTATCGCCTGCGGCCCTCGCGGCGAAGTTGCCTACGCCCTTGAGGGCGCCGTGTTCAATGGCGGATCCACTGTCCAGTGGCTGCGCGATGAACTCAAGATCATCAACGACGCCCTCGACACCGAGTACTTCGCCAACAAGGTCAAGGACAGCAATGGCGTGTACCTGGTACCAGCCTTCACAGGCCTGGGCGCGCCGTACTGGGACCCTTATGCCCGTGGCGCGCTGTTCGGCCTGACTCGCGGCGTGCGGGTCGATCACATCATCCGGGCCACGCTGGAATCCATTGCCTACCAGACCCGCGACGTGCTCGACGCCATGCAGCAGGACGCTGGCGAACGCCTCAAGTCTCTGCGCGTGGACGGCGGCGCGGTGGCCAACAATTTCCTCATGCAGTTCCAGGCCGACATCCTCGGCACCCAGGTCGAACGCCCGAAAATGCGCGAAACAACCGCCCTGGGCGCGGCGTACCTGGCCGGTTTGGCATGTGGTTTCTGGGGCAGCCTGGAAGAACTGCGCGGCAAAGCCGTGATCGAGCGCGAGTTCGAACCGCAACTGGAAGAGCAAGCCAAGGAAAAGCTCTACGCCGGATGGAAAAAAGCGGTCAGCCGCACTCGCGATTGGGAGCCTCACGAAGACGCGGAATAACGGCCGATAGAATTCTGAAACTGGTCGGGAGGGGATTCCTGCGGCATCATGGGCAAATTTTGTATGGCAGCCCAAAGGAAGCCCCATGAATCTGCCTCCCCGCCAGCAACAAATCCTCGAACTGGTCCGCGAACGCGGTTATGTCAGCATCGAGGAGATGGCGCAGCTATTTGTCGTTACCCCCCAGACCATCCGCCGCGACATCAATCAATTGGCGGAAGCGAACCTGCTGCGCCGCTACCACGGCGGCGCGGCTTATGACTCAAGCGTGGAAAATACCGCCTACGCCATGCGCGCGGACCAGATGCGCGACGAGAAGCAACGCATCGCCGAAGCCATCGCCGCCCAGATTCCCGACCACGCCTCGCTGTTCATCAACATCGGCACCACCACCGAATCCATCGCGCGAGCGCTGCTCAATCACAACCACTTGAAGGTGATCACCAACAACCTGCACGTGGCGTCGATCCTCAGCGCCAAGGACGATTTCGAAGTCCTGATCGCCGGCGGCAACGTACGTCGCGACGGTGGCGTGGTGGGCCAGGCTTCCGTCGATTTCATCAACCAGTTCAAAGTCGACTTCGCCCTCGTGGGCATCAGCGGCATCGATGAGGACGGAAGCCTGCTGGACTTCGATTACCAGGAAGTGCGGGTGTCCCAAGCCATCATCGCCAACGCCCGGCAAGTGCTGCTGGCGGCGGACTCCAGCAAATTCGGGCGCAACGCCATGGTCCGCCTGGGCCCGATCAGCCTGATCGATTGCTTGGTGACCGACCAGCAACCAGTGCCAGCCCTGGCGCAGTTGCTGAGCCAGCACAAGATTCGATTGGAAGTGGTCTGACTTCACTTCTGCCCCTGTGGTGAAGGGTTGGCCTTCACTGCAGAAGCACTCCCCCACACTCCTTTTTGTTCGATAATTTTCCTTTCAGGGTCATTCGATCAGTATTTTCAATCGAATGCGACTGGCTGTTGCCACGCTTATGGGCTAGTATTTTTCGCAAATGAACATTAATGTTCGAATTCAAATATTTCGAAAAGAACCCGAGGCCAGCCGATGCCCACTACCACCTTGCCTACGCCCCCTCTCGCAGAGATCTATGATGTCGCCGTCATTGGCGGCGGTATCAATGGCGTAGGGATTGCTGCGGACGCTGCCGGTCGCGGTCTTTCGGTGTTCCTTTGCGAAAAGGACGACCTTGCCAGCCATACCTCATCGGCCAGCAGCAAGCTGATCCATGGCGGCCTGCGCTACCTCGAACATTATGAGTTCCGCCTGGTGCGCGAGGCGCTCGCCGAGCGCGAAGTCCTCCTCGCCAAGGCCCCACACATCGTAAAGCAGATGCGCTTTGTGCTGCCCCATCGGCCGCACCTGCGCCCCGCCTGGATGATCCGCGCGGGCCTGTTTCTTTATGATCACCTGGGCAAACGCGAACAGCTGGCGGGCTCCAGAAGCTTGAAATTTGGTGCCGACAGCGTTCTCAAAAGCGAAATCACCAAAGGCTTCGAATACTCGGACTGCTGGGTTGACGACGCCCGATTGGTGGTACTCAACGCCATGGCGGCACGAGAGAAAGGCGCCCACATCCACACCCGCACCCGCTGCGTCAGCGCTCGTCGCAGCAAAGGCCTGTGGAACCTGCATCTGGAGCGTGCCGACGGCAGCCTGTTTTCGATCCAGGCCAAGGCCCTGGTGAACGCCGCCGGCCCGTGGGTGGCCAAGTTCATTCGTGACGATCTGAAAATGGAATCGCCCTACGGCATTCGCCTGATCCAGGGCAGCCATTTGATCGTGCCGAAACTCTATGAAGGCGAACATGCGCATATTCTCCAGAACGAAGACCAGCGCATCGTCTTCACCATCCCGTACCTGAACCAGTTCACGCTGATCGGTACGACGGATCGCGAATACACTGGCGATCCGGCCAAGGTGGCAATTACCGAGGGCGAAACCGATTACCTGCTGAAAGTGGTCAACGCGCACTTCAAAAAGCAGGTCAGCCGCGACGATATCCTGCACAGTTACTCCGGCGTCCGACCGTTGTGCAACGACGAGTCGGACAACCCTTCCGCCGTGACTCGCGACTACACCCTCGCGCTTTCGGCGGCCGGTGAAGAGGCGCCGCTGCTGTCGGTATTCGGTGGCAAGTTGACCACTTACCGCAAGTTGGCCGAATCGGCGATGGCGCAACTGGCCCCCTACTTTACGCAGATGCGGCCGAGCTGGACCGCCCAGGCAACCTTGCCGGGGGGCGAAAACATGACCACCCCGCAAGCGCTGTGCTCGGCAATTCGCGACAAGTTCGACTGGTTGCCAACCGATATCGCCCGTCGCTGGGCCACCACGTATGGCAGCCGCACCTGGCGCATGCTTGAAGGCGTGCACAGTCTCGGTGACTTGGGCGAGCACATCGGCGCGGGCCTTTATACCCGCGAAGTCGATTACTTGTGCAGCGACGAGTGGGCCGTCGATGCCCATGACATTCTCTGGCGCCGCAGCAAGCTGGGTCTGTTCACCAGCGCGACCGAGCAGGACAAGCTCCAGCAATATCTGCAAAAGGTCGAGCACAATCGGCGCAAGATCGAAGCGGCCTGAACGATCGCCTGCTAAACCGGAAGCCCTTGGCTCCGCTCGGAAACAAGGGCTTTTTGCTGTCTGCCCCCAGAAGATCCACAGCAATGGCATTCGGTTTTCCGAACACGACCCGGCAGTCAGTTCGGCAAACCGGATAGATAACCGGCCAAAAAGCTGAAACAAAACATTAATTTCCTTTAAAAACATAGAGATAGGCTCAAGGCACTGGCCTGGCACGAGTCATGCTCTACACTCCTCGAGACGAACGCCTGTTACGCCAACACAACAGGAGCTGTCAGGCATTCGAAGCACTCAGGGCCGGTGAACCGGCCGAATACAAAAAAAACAATGTCGAGGAAACATCGATGCGTATCGTTCCCCATCTCCTGGGCGCAGCCATTGCTGCCGCTCTGATCAGCACGCCGGTTTTCGCAGCCGAACTGACCGGCACACTGAAAAAGATCAAAGAGTCCGGCGTCGTTACGCTTGGGCATCGCGACGCTTCCATTCCGTTCTCCTACATCGCAGACGCTTCCGGCAAGCCGGTCGGCTACTCCCATGACATCCAGTTGAAAGTCGTCGAAGCCCTGAAGAAAGAGCTGGACGTGCCGAACCTGCAGGTCAAGTACAACCTGGTGACCTCGCAAACCCGTATCCCGCTGGTGCAGAACGGCACCGTGGACCTGGAGTGCGGCTCTACCACCAACAACGTCGAGCGCCAGCAGCAAGTCGCCTTCTCCGTTGGCATCTTCGAGATCGGCACCAAGCTGCTGTCCAAGAAAGATTCCAAATACAAGGATTTCGACGACCTCAAGGGCAAGAACGTCGTGACCACCGCTGGCACCACGTCCGAGCGCATCCTCAAGTCCATGAACGCCGACAAGCAGATGGGCATGAATGTCATCTCCGCCAAGGACCACGGCGAGTCCTTCCAGATGCTGGAATCGGGCCGTGCCGTCGCGTTCATGATGGACGACGCCCTGCTGGCCGGTGAAGCCGCCAAGGCCAAGAAGGCGACTGACTGGGAAGTAACCGGTACTCCACAGTCCTACGAAATCTACGGCTGCATGATGCGCAAGGGCGACGAGCCGTTCAAAAAGGTTGTCGATGACGCCATCAAGGCCACCTACGCTTCGGGCGAGATCAACAAGATCTACGAAAAATGGTTCATGCAACCGATCCCGCCAAAAGGCCTGAACCTCAACTTCCCGATGAGCGACGAACTCAAGAAACTGATCGCAGAACCGACCGACAAAGCGGCTGACGAAAAGAAATCCTGATTTCTGACTAACCTTATCTCCTGAAGGGGCCCCGCTCCTTCAGGGGATGGTCACTCCCTGCTGGCAAATCTGGAAACACTCGAACCGGTGGCTGTCGAGCCGATTGCGTGTGCCTGGCCTCCAAGCCGGGCGGGAACGGAGTTTCCCCAGGCGGGCATTTGTATATCGAACGATCTGAGGGGAGACCCTAATGAATTACAACTGGGACTGGAGCGTGTTCTTCAAGTCCACCGGCGTGGGCAGCGAGATTTATCTCGACTGGTACGTGGCCGGCCTGGGCTGGACCATCGCTATCGCCGTCGTCGCCTGGATCATTGCCCTGCTGCTGGGTTCGATCCTGGGTGTGATGCGTACCGTGCCGAACCGGCTGGTATCGGGCATCGCCACCTGCTACGTGGAACTCTTTCGTAACGTGCCGCTGCTGGTGCAGTTGTTCATCTGGTACTTCCTGGTACCGGACCTGCTGCCCGCCGATATGCAGGAGTGGTACAAGCAGGACCTGAACCCGACCACCTCGGCCTACCTGAGCGTCGTCGTGTGCCTGGGCCTGTTCACCGCCGCCCGGGTCTGCGAACAAGTGCGCACCGGCATCCAGGCGCTGCCGCGCGGCCAGGAATCCGCCGCCCGTGCCATGGGCTTCAAGTTGCCGCAGATCTATTGGAACGTGCTGCTGCCCCAGGCCTACCGGATCATCATCCCGCCGCTCACCTCGGAATTCCTCAACGTCTTCAAGAACTCCTCCGTGGCCTCGCTGATCGGCCTGATGGAGCTGCTCGCGCAGACCAAGCAGACCGCCGAGTTCTCGGCCAACCTGTTCGAAGCCTTTACCCTGGCGACGCTGATCTACTTCACCCTGAACATGAGCTTGATGCTGCTCATGCGCATGGTCGAGAAGAAAGTCGCGGTGCCCGGCCTGATCTCCGTGGGGGGTAAATAATGGAATTCGACTTCACAGGCATCATCCCGGCCATTCCCGGCTTGTGGAACGGCATGGTGATGACCCTCAAGCTGATGGCCCTGGGCGTCGTCGGCGGGATCATCCTGGGGACGATCCTGGCGCTGATGCGCCTGTCCCACAACAAGCTGATCTCCAACATCGCTGGCGCCTACGTCAACTATTTCCGTTCGATCCCGCTGCTGTTGGTCATCACCTGGTTCTACCTGGCGGTGCCGTTCGTGCTGCGCTGGATCACCGGCGAGGACACGCCGATCGGCGCGTTCGGCTCCTGCGTCGTGGCGTTCATGATGTTCGAGGCGGCGTACTTCTGCGAAATCGTCCGGGCCGGCGTGCAGTCGATCCCCAAGGGCCAGATGGGCGCGGCACAAGCACTGGGCATGAATTATGGCCAGGTCATGCGCCTGATCATCCTGCCCCAGGCGTTTCGCAAGATGACCCCGCTGTTGCTGCAACAAAGCATCATCCTGTTTCAGGACACCTCGCTGGTCTACACCGTCGGCCTGGTGGACTTCCTCAATGCTTCGCGCGCCAATGGCGACATCATCGGCCGCTCCAATGAGTTCCTGATCATCGCAGGTCTCGTGTACTTCACAATCAGCTTTGCCGCCTCGCTGCTGGTCAAGCGTCTGCAAAAAAGGTTCGCCGTATGATCTCTATCAAGAACATCAACAAGTGGTATGGGGACTTCCAGGTACTGACCAATTGCAGCACCGAGGTCAGCAAGGGTGAGGTTGTGGTGGTATGCGGGCCGTCGGGTTCGGGCAAGTCCACACTGATCAAGTGCGTGAACGCCCTGGAGCCGTTCCAGAAGGGTGACATCGTGGTTGATGGCACGTCCATCGCGGACCCGAAGACCAACCTGCCGAAACTGCGTTCGCGCGTGGGCATGGTGTTCCAGCATTTCGAACTGTTCCCACACCTGACGATCACCGAGAACCTGACCATCGCGCAGATCAAGGTGCTGGGTCGCAGCAAGGAAGAAGCCACCAAGAAAGGCCTGCAGCTGCTTGAGCGCGTAGGTCTGTCGGCCCATGCCCACAAGCACCCGGGCCAGCTCTCCGGCGGCCAGCAGCAGCGCGTGGCCATTGCCCGTGCGCTGGCGATGGATCCGGTGGTGATGCTGTTCGACGAACCGACCTCGGCCCTTGACCCGGAAATGGTCAACGAAGTGCTCGACGTGATGGTGCAACTGGCCCACGAAGGCATGACCATGATGTGCGTGACCCACGAAATGGGCTTCGCCCGGAAAGTGGCGAACCGGGTGATCTTCATGGACCAGGGCCAGATCATCGAAGACTGTCCGAAAGAAGAGTTCTTCGGTGACATCAGCGCCCGCTCCGAACGCGCGCAGCATTTCCTCGAGAAGATTTTGCAGCACTAAACAACACCGCTCCCCACTGTGGGAGCGAGCTTACTCGCGATAGCGGGCTGCCAGTCACTTTATTGTCGGCTGATCAGCAGTCATCGCGAGCAAGCTCGCTCCCACAAGGGAGGTGTGTTGGCTTGTCGATTTGTGTTGTGGTTGACCCAAGGCTTCTGTGATGAAATGCGACCCCACCCTTTATCGCGCCGCGCCGCCATCACTCGCCGTGAAACCCCGCCTGATCCGCCATCTGTTCCTGCCGCCGCTGGTCATTGCCCTGATGATCGGCCTGGGTTACCTCGGCTTCTGGATCAGCGAGCACTACGGCATTCGCGGCCTGGCCGAGAATGGCGAGCGCCAGTTGGAACTGCATGCCCGCGCGGTGGAAAGCGAAATCAGCAAATACACCTATTTGCCCAGCCTGCTGGAACTTGAATCCAGCGTCTCGAAACTGCTCGACGACCCGACGCCCGAGCACCGCAAGACCGTCAACGAATACCTCGAAGGCCTGAACCGCCGCAGCCGCAGCCGGGCCATCTATGTCATGGACACCACCGGCCGAGTCATGGCCACCAGCAATTGGCGCGATGTCGACAGTTACCTGGGCGAAGACCTGTCCTTTCGCGCGTATTTCCAGAACGCCGTGCGCGGCCAGCCGGGACGTTTCTACGGCATCGGCAGCACCAGCGGCGAACCCGGTTATTACCTGGCCCATGGCCTGGAGCAGCAGGGCAAGATCATCGGCGTGGCCGTGGTCAAGGTCCGCCTCGAAGCCATGGAGGAGCGCTGGCAGCGCGCCCGCCTGGAAGCCTTCGTCAGCGATGAGAATGGCATTATCATTTTGTCCAGCGACCCGGCACGGCGGCTCAAGTCGGTGCGGCCGCTGAGCGACGAAACCAAGGAGCGCCTGGCCCGCAGCCTTCAGTACTACTGGTTTCCGCTGAACGAACTGATCCCCTTGGCACGGGAACGACTGGCCGAAGGCATGGAGAAACTGACCTTCCCCGCCAACACCGAAATAGCGGCCGACGAGCGTGCCACCAGTTACCTTTCCCAGACCCGGCCGCTGAGCGACACGCCGTGGAATTTCACACTGCTGACCCCGCTTGAAGACCTGCGTCGCCAAGCGATCAACCAAGGCATCCTGGTTGCCGTGGCGTTTGCGTTGGTGGCTTTCCTGTTGATCGCCTGGAACGAGCGACGCAAAGTCATTGCCACCCGCCTCGCCGCTCGCGAAGCATTGCAGGAGGCCAACAATCAGCTGGAGCGTCGGATTTCCGAACGCACCACCGACCTACGGGCCAGCAACGAGCGACTCAAGGGCCAGATCCGCGAACGACGGCAGGCCGAAGAGACGCTGCGCCGGGCCCAGGACGAATTGGTACAGGCCGGAAAACTGGCGGCCATCGGCCAGATGTCCACCAGTATCGCCCATGAACTCAACCAGCCATTGGCCGCCCTGCGTACTCTGTCAGGTAACACGGTGCGCTTCCTCGAGCGTGGCCAACTGGACATCGCCAGCACTAACCTCAAGACCATCAATGACTTGATTGACCGCATGGGCCGGATCACCGCCAGCCTGCGCGCCTTCGCCCGGCGCGGCGACGACAAGGGCCGGGCGAGCGTGGGCAAGGCCGTCGAGGCCGCGCTGCAACTGCTCGGGGCGCGCCTTGAAAAACTCGACATCCAGATCCACACGGCATTCGAAGACGTCCAGGTCCAGATCGACCAGACCCGCCTGGAGCAGATCCTGGTGAACCTGATCGGCAATGCCTTGGACGCCATGCAGCTCCAACCGACGCCGACGCTGTGGCTCGAGGGCCAAGGCAGCGATGGCAAGTATCGCCTGCGGGTGCGGGATAATGGCCACGGCATCGACCCGGAGGCACGCAAGCATCTGTTCGAACCGTTCTTCACCACCAAGCCCGGCGAACAGGGCCTGGGCCTCGGCCTGACGCTTTCGGCAAGCCTGTGTGCCGCCGCCGGCGGGCACTTGGGCGTCGAGCATCCGGACGACGGTGGTACTACGTTTATCCTCAGTTTACCGTTGGTAAGCCTTTCACCTGCCGAGCCGCTATGAACCACGACCTGAGCGTACTGATCGTCGAAGACGACCCCCACGTCCTGCTGGGCTGCCAGCAGGCCTTGAGCCTGGAAGACATTCCCTGCATCGGCGTGGGCAGCGCCGAAGAGGCCCTGGAGCGGGTCGACGATAACTTTGCCGGCATCGTCATCAGCGATATCCGCCTGCCGGGTATCGACGGACTGGAACTGCTGACCCGCCTCAAGGCGCGGGACCGCAGCCTGCCAGTGGTACTGATTACCGGCCACGGCGACATTTCCATGGCCGTCGGTGCCATGCAGAAAGGCGCCTATGACTTCATGGAGAAACCGTTCTCCCCCGAGCGCCTGGTCGACGTGGCACGCCGCGCCCTGGAGCAGCGCAGCCTGGCTCGGGAAGTGTCTTCGCTGCGTCGGCAACTGGCCGAACGTGATTCCCTGGAAGGCCGGATCATCGGCCGCTCGCCGGCCATGCAGCACCTGCGCGAGCTGATCGCCAACGTTGCCGACACCTCGGCCAACGTGCTGATCGAAGGCGAAACCGGCACCGGCAAGGAACTGGTCGCCCGCTGCCTGCACGATTTCAGCCGGCGCCACGACAAGCAATTCGTCGCACTGAACTGCGGCGGCCTGCCGGAGAACCTGTTCGAAAGCGAGATTTTCGGCCACGAGGCCAATGCCTTCACCGGTGCCGGCAAACGCCGGATCGGCAAGATCGAGCACGCCGATGGCGGCACGTTGTTTCTCGATGAAGTGGAAAGCATGCCCCTGCCCTTGCAGATCAAGCTGCTGCGAGTATTGCAGGAACGCACCCTTGAACGCCTGGGGTCGAACCAGAGCGTGGCCGTGGATTGCCGCGTGATCGCCGCCACCAAATCCGACCTGGACGAAATGGGCCGGTCCGGGCAGTTTCGTAGCGACCTGTATTACCGCCTCAACGTCGTGACCCTGGAGCTGCCGCCCCTGCGTGAGCGGCGCGAAGACATCCTGCAACTGTTCGAACATTTTCTCCAGCAGTCGTCCCTGCGCTTCGACCGCACGGTCCCGGAGCTGGACAACCAGACCCTGTCGAACCTGATGAGCCACGACTGGCCAGGCAATGTGCGCGAACTGCGCAACGTCGCCGAACGGTATGCCTTGGGTTTGCCGGCCTTCAAGAAGTCCGGCAGCAGCACCGGCAGCCAAGGCCTGGCCTTTGGCGAAGCGGTGGAAGCCTTTGAGCGCAACCTGTTGATGGATGCCTTGCAACGCAGCGGCGGCAACCTGACCCAGGCCAGCCAGGAACTGGGCATGGCCAAGACCACGCTGTTCGACAAAGTCAAAAAATATGGCCTGAGCCACTGACCTGGGACGTGAACCTGTGGATCTGATTTTCAAAGCGGCGCTGGGTGCAGCCGTGGTGGTCATCCTGGCAATGCTGGCCAAGACCAGGAATTACTACATCGCCGGGCTGGTGCCCTTGTTCCCGACCTTCGCCCTGATCGCCCATTACATCGTCGGCAAGGGTCGCTCGGTGGACGACCTGAAGACCACCATTGTCTTTGGGATGTGGTCGATCATTCCGTACTTCGTCTATCTCGCGACGCTCTACGTGATGGTCGATCGGATGCGCCTCGAAGCCTCGTTGGCCGTTGCAGCCGTCGCCTGGTTGATGGCGGCGACAGTGCTGGTCAGCGTCTGGGTAAGGATCCATGGCTGATTCCCCACCCAAACCTGTGGCTCAATAACCGACGGTAAACCGTGTTTGCGAAAACTGCGGCGTTTCGACCTCGTCGATCATCGCAATGGCGTAGTCGGCAAAGCTGATCCAACTGCGCCCGGCGTTATCGAACAGCAGGTGATCCTTGCCAACACGGAACTGGCCGGTGCGCTCGGTTTCGACGAACTCCGCCGAAGGCGAAAGGAAGGTCCAATCGAGGTCCTGCTCCTTGCGCAGTACGTCCAGGAACAACGCACCGGCTGTGGCTTCGGCCAGGTACTCCTTCGGGAAACCCTCGCTGTCGATTACCCGAGTGTTATCCGGCAACAACAACGAACCGGCTCCGCCGACCACCAGCAAGCGCTTGACCCCGGCAGCTTTCACCGGCGCGATGATTTTATCGGCCGGCACGGTGGCGAAGTGCGTAGCACTGATCACCACGTCGTGGCCTTCAACAGCAGCGGTCAATGCCTCGCTGTCCAGTACATCCAATTGCCTACTGACCACACCGTCCCGTGCGCCGACTTTTGCAGTGTTGCGGGCAATGGCCGTCACGCTGTGGCCACGACGCAGGGCCTCTTCCAACAGTTGGCTGCCGGCGCGGCCAGTGGCGCCGATGATTGCGATTTTGCTCATGGTGTTCTCCAGTGACTAGTGATGTGGAATACATGCTGTTGTGGTGATCAAAGATCATGCATCACCACTTCATCTCACCCTTCGCCACCTTGGCGCTGAGCTCCAGGGAACTGTCTTCCCCCAGGTCCGGATAGCGTAGTTTCATGGCTGCGATCAGGGCGACGGAATCCTTGGCCTTGGCGGTTTCTTCGTCGAAGGCCTTGATGTAACCGACAGTGAACCGCACTGGCGCCAGGGAACGGGCGCTGTCACCCAGGTAATGGCCGGGAACCACGGTGGCCGGTTGCAGCTTTTCGATGTTATCCAGGGTCGCCAGCCAATCCTTGTGGGATTGCGGCGTCTGGGTGTCGGCCATCCACACATGGATGTTCTCCGCCACTACCACGCCGCCAACGACGGCCTTGATCGATGGAATCCATACAAAACTGCGGTCGGGCTGCGGACCATCGAGGCCGACGATCTGCAAGCGCTGGCCTTCCAGCGTCAGGCTGTCGCCCTTGAGCACCTGGGGCACGATGGCCTTGGCCGGTGCATCGGTCTTCAGGATCGGCCCCCAGTATTTCAGCTTGCCGTCCATGGTGTGCTTGATGTGCTCGACGGTCGGCGCGGAGGCCAGCACCTGGGCGTCCGGGAACGCAGCGGTAAGGGTCTCCAGGCCGAAATAATAGTCGGGGTCGCCGTGGCTGATGTAGATCGTGGTCAATCGCTTGCCACTGGCGCGGATTTTTTCCACGACCTGCACGGCCTGGGATTTGCCAAATTGAGCGTCCACCAGGATCGCCTCTTTTTCGCCACTGACCAGTACCGAAGTCACCGGGAAGATCGCCGCCGCGCCAGGGTTATAGACGTCCAGCGTCAAATCGGCAGCCCAGGCCTGGGCCGTGAAGGCCAGCGCCGCGGTCGCCAGCAGCAAGCGTTTGATGGGGGTGAAACCGGTCATGGGATGCTCCGTTTGTGCAAAGGCCCGCAAGGGAATGAACGGAGCTTAGTTGCCAAACTCATTACAAAAAATGCGATGCTCGGACATAGTTTGTTTCTAGAATCGGGCAAATCATGGATCGTCTACAAGCAATGCGGGTGTTCGTCACCGTGGTGGACCTGGGCAGCCAATCGGCGGCGGCCGAGCACCTGGACCTCTCGCGGCCGGTGGTATCGCGCTATCTGGCGGAACTGGAAGATTGGGTCGGCGCCCGGCTGATGCACCGCACCACGCGCAAGCTGAGCCTGACAGCCGCGGGCACGGAGATCCTGCCACGCTGCCGACAGATGCTGGAGCTGTGCGGCGACATGCAAGCGGCCGTCAGCACTCCCGAAGACGCCCCACGAGGCATGCTGCGCGTCAGCGCCAGCCCCTCGTTCGGCCAATCGCAACTGGCGAGCGCGATTGCCGAGTACGTCGAGCGATATCCTGGGGTGAGCGTCGACCTGCAGATGCTTGATCGCACCGTCAATCTGGTGGACGAACGCATCGACTTGGCGATCCGCATGAGCAACGACCTCGATCCCAATCTCATCGCCCGGCGCCTCACGGTCTGCCGCTCGGTCATCTGCGCCGCCCCCCGCTATCTGCGCGGACACCCGATACCGCAGCGGGTAGAAGACCTGAGCCGACATAACTGCCTGACCCACTCCTACGTCGGCAAAAGCCTGTGGCATTTCGAGCAGGACGGCGATCAGGTCTCGGTGCCGGTGCAGGGCAACATCAGCGCCAACGAAGCCAGCACCTTGCTCCAGGCCACGATCGCCGGCGCCGGTGTGGCGATGCTGCCCAGCTACCAGGCCGGCCCTCATATCCAGAACGGCGAACTGGTGCGGCTGCTGGCCCACGCCGAACCGCGCCGGATGAACATGTACGCGGTGTACGCTTCGCGCAAGCACATGCCGTCGGCGCTGCGCAGCCTGCTGGATTTCCTGGTGCTCAAGTTTCCCGAGACGCCGGAGTGGGATATTGGGTTGTAGCTGCCACTTGTGAACGCTCGCTCCCACGATGGAGATCGGCGTATGACTAGGATTTCACCATTAGCCCGCCCCAAGGCATACTTGCGGCCCTCCGAGTTCCAGAACCCATCGCCCCATGCGTATCCACGTCAGCTTCATCGACCGCGTCGGCATCACCCAGGAAGTCCTGGCGTTGCTCGGTGGGCGCAATCTCAACCTGGATGCGGTGGAGATGGTGCCGCCCAACGTCTACATCGACGCCCCGACCCTAAGCCCCCAAGTGCTGGATGAGTTGCGCGAGGCGCTGTTCAGCGTGCGCGGCGTGCAGGCGGTCACGGTGGTGGACATCCTGCCGGGCCAGCGTCGGCACTTGCAGCTCGATGCCTTGCTCGCCGCCATGACCGACCCGGTGTTGGCCCTGGACAGCGCCGGCAAAGTGCTGCTGGCCAATCCGGCGCTGATCGCCCTGTACGGCCGTGAACCGGCCGGGGAAAGCGTCGCCGAGCTGTTCAGTGACGAGGCATTGCTCGGCGCCCTGCTGGAGAATGGCTTCCGCTTGCCGCTGCGGGAAATCACCCTCAACGGCCAGACCTTACTGTTGGACGCCACGCCCATCACCGACGCCGGCGCGTTGTTGACGCTTTACCAGCCCAACCGTATCGGCGAACGCCTTTCGGCCCTGCACCACGACCACGCCGAAGGTTTCGATGCATTGCTGGGCGAATCCCCGGCGATCCGTACGCTCAAGGCCCGCGCGCAACGCGTCGCGGCCCTGGACGCACCGCTGCTGATCCAGGGCGAAACCGGCACCGGCAAGGAATTGGTGGCCCGCGCCTGCCACGCCATCAGTGCCCGTCACGGCGCTCCGTTTTTAGCGCTCAACTGCGCGGCATTGCCGGAGAACCTGGCGGAGAGTGAACTGTTCGGCTACGCCCCCGGCGCCTTCACTGGCGCGCAACGGGGCGGCAAGCCGGGGCTGATGGAGCTGGCAAACCAAGGCACGGTATTTCTCGATGAAATCGGCGAGATGTCGCCGTACCTGCAAGCCAAGCTGCTGCGTTTCTTGAACGATGGCAGCTTTCGCCGGGTCGGCGGTGACCGGGAGATCAAGGTCAACGTACGGATCCTCAGCGCCACCCACCGCAACCTGGAGAAAATGGTCAGCGAAGGCTCATTCCGCGAAGACCTGTTCTATCGCCTGAATGTACTCAACGTTGAAGTTCCGCCGCTGCGTGAACGTGGCCAGGACATCCTGCTGTTGGCGCGGTATTTCATGCAGCAAGCCTGTGCGCAGATCCAGCGCCCGGTCTGCCGCCTGGCCCCCGGCACGTACCCCGCGCTGCTGGGCAACCGCTGGCCGGGCAACGTTCGGCAATTGCAGAACGTGATCTTCCGCGCCGCCGCCATCTGCGAAAGCAGCCTGGTGGACATCGGCGACCTGGACATCGCCGGCACCTCGGTCGCGCGCCAGGGCGATGTGGAAGTCGAGAGTCTGGAGCAGGCCGTGGAAGGCTTCGAGAAGCACCTGCTCGAAAGCCTCTATGCCAACTACCCCTCCACTCGCCAGCTCGCCAGCCGCCTGCAAACTTCCCATACCGCGATTGCCCATCGGTTGCGCAAGTATGGGATTTCCGGGAAGCCATAAACCCGCCGCAGTTCCCCTGTGGGAGCGAGCTTGCTCGCGATAACGGTGTGTCAGTCACCCTTTGGTTGACTGGGCTGCCGTCATCGCGAGCGAGCTCGCTCCCACAGTGGCTATGCAGTGCATCCAAAAACGACCTCCACTGTACTGAAAGCGCTACAGCGGAACGATATCGATACACTCCGCGCTAACCTGCACGGCGCAAGGCTTTGATCCCACAACGATTTTTTACAGGCGACCAGCTGTAGCGATTTCGCTACAAACAAGTCAATCCGATCGCCAACAAAACCGTTTAAATCCTTGATAAATAAGCCATTAATAATATTGGCCGCGTTCTTGCTATGGGTATTGCCATTCGGCCGGGCCAAGCCTCGCGCCTTTCTTCGCGTCCACCAGACGAATCTGGTCCCAGGAGTTTCCATGAGCGAGTTGCGTTTCACTGAAGATCACGAATGGCTGCGCGCCGAAGCCGACGGCAGCGTTACCGTAGGCATCACCGCTTTCGCGCAGAATGCCTTGGGCGACGTGGTTTTTGTGCAACTGCCTGAATTGCAGTCCTATGAAAAAGGCGCCGAAGCCTCCACCGTGGAATCGGTCAAGGCCGCCAGCGGTGTGTATATGCCGTTGGACGGTGAAGTGCTCGAAGTGAATGACAAACTCGACGGCAGCCCGGAACTGGTCAACGAAGACCCGATGGGCGAAGGCTGGTTCTTCCGTTTTAAACCGACCGACGCCGACGCAGTGGCTAAGCTGTTGGATCAAGACGCCTACGACCGCCTGATCAAAGCCAACGCCGAAGCCTGAGGAGCGCACCATGACCGTTAATCTCGGCACCGCCAACGAATTCATTGCCCGCCACATCGGCCCGCGTGCCAACGACGAGCAAGCCATGCTCGAACGCCTGGGCTTCGACTCCCTGGAAGCCCTGAGCGCCAGCGTCATCCCGGAAAGCATCAAGGGCACCAGCGTGCTGGACATGGGCGACGGCCAGAGCGAAGCCGATGCACTGGCCTCGATCAAGGCCATCGCCGGCAAGAACCAGCTGTTCAAGACCTACATCGGCCAGGGCTACTACAACTGCCATACGCCGGCACCAATCCTGCGCAACCTGCTGGAAAACCCGGCGTGGTACACCGCCTACACTCCGTACCAGCCAGAAATCTCCCAGGGCCGTCTCGAAGCGCTGCTGAACTTCCAGACCCTGATCAGTGACCTCACCGGCCTGCCGATCGCCAACGCCTCCCTGCTGGACGAAGCCACCGCCGCCGCCGAAGCGATGACCTTCTGCAAGCGCCTGAGCAAGAACAAGGGCAGCAACGCCTTTTTCGCCTCCGTGCACAGCCACCCGCAGACCCTCGACGTGCTGCGCACCCGGGCCGAGCCCCTGGGCATCGACGTGGTGGTAGGTGATGAACGCGAACTGACCGACGTCAGCGCATTCTTCGGTGCGCTGCTGCAATACCCGGCCAGCAACGGTGACCTGTTCGACTACCGCGAACTGACCGAACGCTTCCACGCCGCCAACGCCCTGGTGGCCGTTGCTGCTGATCTGCTGGCCCTGACCCTGCTCATCCCGCCAGGCGAATTCGGCGCCGACGTCGCCATCGGCAGCGCTCAGCGCTTTGGCGTGCCGCTGGGTTTCGGCGGTCCGCACGCGGCTTATTTCTCCACCAAGGATGCGTTCAAGCGCGACATGCCGGGCCGTCTGGTCGGCGTTTCCGTGGACCGTTTCGGCAAGCCGGCCCTGCGCCTGGCGATGCAGACCCGCGAGCAACACATCCGCCGCGAGAAAGCCACCAGCAACATCTGCACCGCCCAAGTGCTATTGGCCAACATCGCCAGCATGTACGCCGTGTACCACGGCCCCAAGGGACTGGTGCAAATCGCCAATCGCATCCATCACCTGACCGCGATTCTCGTCAAGGGCCTGGGCGCGCTGGGCCTGAACGTCGAGCAAGAGAGTTTCTTCGACACCCTGACCCTGCACACCGGCGCGCAAACCGCCGCCCTGCACGACAAGGCCCGCGCCCAGCGCATCAACCTGCGTGCAGTGGACGCAGAACGCCTGGGGCTGTCCCTGGACGAGACCACCAGCCAGGCTGACGTCGAAGCTCTGTGGAACCTGCTGGCCGACGGCAAGGCCCTGCCGGACTTCGCGGCCCTCGCTTCGAGCGTGCAAAGCCGCATCCCGGCCGAACTGGTGCGCCAATCGGCGATCCTCAGCCACCCGGTGTTCAACCGCTACCACTCCGAAACCGAGCTGATGCGCTATCTGCGCAAGCTCGCCGACAAGGACCTGGCCCTGGATCGCACCATGATCCCGCTGGGTTCCTGCACCATGAAACTCAACGCCGCCAGCGAAATGATCCCGGTGACCTGGGCCGAGTTCGGCGCCCTGCACCCGTTCGCCCCGGCCGAGCAAAGCGCTGGTTACCAGCAACTGACCGACGAGCTGGAAGCCATGCTCTGCGCGGCCACCGGCTACGACGCGGTGTCGCTGCAACCCAACGCAGGTTCCCAGGGTGAATACGCCGGCCTGCTGGCGATCCGCGCCTATCACCAGAGCCGTGGCGAAGACCGTCGCGACATCTGCCTGATCCCGTCCTCGGCCCACGGCACCAACCCGGCCACCGCCAACATGGCCGGTATGCGCGTGGTCGTGACCGCCTGCGATGCCCGCGGCAACGTTGACATCGAAGACCTGCGCGCCAAGGCCATCGAGCACCGCGAGCACCTCGCCGCGCTGATGATCACCTACCCGTCTACCCACGGCGTGTTCGAAGAAGGCATCCGCGAGATCTGCGGCATCATCCATGACAACGGCGGCCAGGTGTACATCGACGGCGCCAACATGAACGCCATGGTCGGCCTCTGCGCCCCGGGCAAGTTCGGTGGCGACGTGTCGCACCTGAACCTGCACAAGACCTTCTGCATTCCTCACGGCGGTGGCGGCCCAGGCGTTGGCCCGATCGGTGTCAAGTCGCACCTGGCACCGTTCCTGCCGGGCCACGCCAACATGGAACGCAAGGAAGGCGCAGTCTGCGCGGCGCCGTTCGGCAGCGCGAGCATCCTGCCGATCACCTGGATGTACATCCGCATGATGGGCGGCGCGGGCCTCAAGCGCGCCTCGCAACTGGCGATCCTCAACGCCAACTACATCGCCCGTCGCCTGGAAGAGCACTACCCCGTGCTCTACTCCGGCAGCAACGGCCTGGTGGCCCACGAATGCATCCTCGACCTGCGTCCGCTCAAGGACAGCAGCGGCATCAGCGTCGATGACGTCGCCAAGCGCCTGATCGACTTCGGCTTTCACGCGCCGACCATGTCGTTCCCGGTGGCCGGCACGTTGATGATCGAGCCGACCGAAAGCGAATCCAAGGAAGAGTTGGACCGCTTCTGCGACGCCATGATCTGCATCCGCGAAGAAATCCGCGCAGTTGAAAATGGCAGCCTCGACAAAGACGACAACCCGCTGAAGAACGCCCCGCACACCGCGGCGGAACTCGTCGGCGACTGGACCCACCCTTACAGCCGCGAACAGGCGGTGTATCCGGTGGCGTCGTTGATCGAAGGCAAATACTGGCCGCCCGTGGGCCGGGTCGACAACGTGTTCGGCGACCGCAACCTGGTCTGCGCCTGCCCGTCGATCGAAAGCTACGCTTGACCATGAAGGGGGGCGGTCACCCGCCCTCCGAATCTCCCCTTGTGGGAGCGAGCAAGCTCGCTCCCACAAGGGGCTTGAGTCACATCTTCAAAGTCGATCCCATAAAAAGAAACCGGAGAAACACCATGTCGTTAAGCGTGTTCGACCTGTTCAAGATCGGCATCGGCCCCTCCAGCTCCCACACGGTCGGCCCGATGCGTGCCGCGGCCCGTTTCGTCGAAGGGTTGCGTCGCGATGAGCTGCTCCATACCACTGCCAGCGTCAAAGTCGAGCTATACGGTTCCCTCGGCGCCACCGGCAAAGGCCACGGCAGCGACAAGGCCGTGCTGCTGGGCCTGGAAGGCGAGCATCCGGACACCGTGGACACCGAAACAGTGACCGCCCGGCTCCAGGAGATCCGCAGCAGCGGTCGCCTGAACCTGCTCGGCGAGCACACCATCGAATTCAACGAAAAACTGCACCTGGCGATGATCCGCAAACCGTTGGCCTACCACCCCAACGGCATGATCTTCCGCGCCTTCGATGCCGCCGGACTGCAAGTGCGCAGCCGCGAGTACTACTCGGTGGGCGGCGGCTTTGTCGTCGACGAAGACGCGGCCGGCGCCGACCGTATCGTCGAAGATGCCACGCCGCTGACCTTCCCGTTCAAGAGCGCGAAGGACCTGCTGACCCATTGCAGCACCTATGGCCTGTCCATCAGCCAGGTGATGCTGACCAACGAAAGTGCCTGGCGCCCAGAAGCCGAAACGCGCGCCGGCCTGCTGAAGATCTGGCAGGTGATGCAGGATTGCGTGGCGGCGGGCTGTCGCAACGAAGGGATCCTGCCGGGCGGGCTGAAGGTCAAGCGCCGGGCCGCGGCGTTGCATCGCCAGTTGTGCAAGAACCCCGAAGCCGCACTGCGCGACCCGCTGTCGGTGTTGGACTGGGTCAACCTGTATGCCTTGGCCGTCAACGAAGAAAACGCCTATGGCGGACGCGTCGTCACCGCCCCCACCAACGGTGCGGCGGGCATCATCCCGGCCGTGCTGCATTACTACATGCGCTTCATCCCCGGCGCCAATGAAGATGGCGTGGTGCGATTCCTGCTGACCGCCGCCGCCATCGGCATCCTGTACAAGGAAAACGCCTCCATCTCCGGCGCTGAAGTCGGTTGCCAGGGCGAGGTCGGCGTGGCCTGTTCCATGGCGGCGGGTGCACTGTGCGAAGTGCTGGGCGGTACCGTGCAACAAGTGGAAAACGCCGCCGAGATCGGCATGGAACACAATCTCGGGCTGACATGCGACCCCATCGGCGGTCTCGTCCAAGTGCCCTGCATCGAGCGCAACGCCATGGGCTCGGTGAAGGCCATCAACGCGGTACGCATGGCCATGCGCGGCGACGGCCATCACTTCGTCTCCCTCGACAAAGTCATCCGCACCATGCGCCAGACCGGCGCCGACATGAAAAGCAAATACAAGGAGACCGCACGTGGCGGTCTGGCGGTCAACATCATCGAATGCTGACGCGTGCCAATCTCATTTTCCAGGAGTTGATATGTCCACCGAACAACTGTTGAAAACCCCGCTGCACGCCCTGCACCTCGAACTCGGCGCCCGCATGGTGCCGTTCGCCGGCTACGACATGCCAGTGCAGTACCCGTTGGGCGTGATGAAGGAACACCAGCACACCCGTGATCAGGCCGGTTTATTCGATGTGTCCCACATGGGCCAGATCCGCCTGACTGGCGCAGGTGCCGCCAAGGCTCTGGAAACCCTGGTGCCGGTGGACATCGTCGACCTGCCGGTGGGCATGCAGCGCTACGCCATGTTCACCAATGACAACGGCGGTATCCTGGACGACCTGATGGTCGCCAACCTGGGCGATGACGAACTGTTCCTGGTGGTCAACGCAGCGTGCAAGGACCAGGACCTTGCCCACCTGCAAGCGAACATCGGCGGCCAGTGCAGCATCGAGCCGCTGTTCGAAGCCCGCGCCCTGCTCGCCCTGCAAGGCCCGGTCGCCGTCACCGTACTCGCACGCCTGGCGCCGGACGTGGCGAAGATGACCTTCATGCAATTCCAGCGCGTCACCCTGCTGGGCGTGGATTGCTTCGTCAGCCGTTCGGGCTACACCGGCGAAGACGGTTTCGAGATTTCCGTGCCGGCGGCCGATGCGGAGAAACTTGCACGCGCCCTGTTGGCCGAGCCCGAAGTCGCTGCCATTGGCCTTGGCGCCCGTGACTCCCTGCGCCTGGAAGCCGGCCTGTGCCTCTACGGCCATGACATGAACACCGAGACCACGCCGATCGAAGCCAGTCTGTTATGGGCGATTTCCAAGGTGCGCCGCGCCGATGGCGCCCGTGCCGGGGGCTTCCCCGGGGCGGAAACTGTTTTTGCCCAACAACAGCAAGGCGTGAAGCGCAAACGTGTCGGCCTGCTGCCCCAGGAACGCACACCGGTTCGCGAAGGTGCGGAGATCGTCAACGAAGCCGGCGAGACCCTCGGCACGGTTTGCAGCGGCGGCTTCGGGCCGACACTGGGCGGTCCGTTGGCGATGGGTTACCTGGACAGCGCCTACGTCGCCCTGGACACGCCAGTCTGGGCCATTGTGCGTGGGAAAAAAGTGCCTCTGCTTGTAAGCAAAATGCCATTCGTTCCACAGCGCTACTACCGTGGTTGATTGGCTGTTTCTATAAGTAACGCGGTTGCGTTAAACGTGCACTAATGTGTAACGCAACCGCCATAAAAAGGTGCATCTAGTCTTAATCAACCGGGCTTATAACGCTACGGAACTACTGGACTTGCCTTTTGAATAAGCCGACCTCGACAAAACATCTAAACGCCAGCAAAGCTGAGTAAATCCGGGCCCTTCAGGGGGGTTGTTTTTTCGTTGGAAGTTGGCGTAGAGTTTCGTCACTGTGTTTGCATGGGTCGCTTGGATCGTGACCTGGGCAGTAGCCTACTAAGTTAGCTACAACCCGTTCGACGTCATCTTACTTTCCTGCAACCCAGCCCCAGTACTCTTTCGTGTGGAAAGAGGCTGTCATTAATTTAGCGTCAAGGAAATAAGAAAATGGCTGATCGTCAGAGCGGTACCGTCAAGTGGTTCAACGACGAAAAAGGTTTTGGTTTCATCACCCCTGAAAGCGGTCCGGATCTGTTCGTACACTTCCGCGCCATCCAGGGCAACGGCTTCAAGAGCCTGAAAGAAGGCCAGAAAGTCACTTTCGTTGCCGTGCAAGGCCAGAAAGGCATGCAGGCTGACGAGGTTCAAGCCGAATCCTAAGGCTTGCCCAACTAAAAAAGCCCCTGATTGATATCCGGGGCTTTTTTATGGCCGTAAATCCGTAAAATGGCTTCTTTTTGGCTCGAGGCCGTCATGTCGAAACACCTGCTCACCCCCCAGGGTGACTTCCCTCCCGCCGGCCTGGGTCGTCGCCTGGCCGCGATGTTCTATGACTTCCTGCTGTGCACGGCGCTGCTGATCGTCACCGGTGGCGTGTACAAGATGATCCAGATGGCGATCATCGGCGAAGAAAAGATGCGCGCCCTTACCGACGCCGGCGCGCTGGACGGCGACCCGCTGCTGTCCACCGTGTTGCTCTTCGTGCTGTTCGGTTTCTTCGCCAAGTTCTGGACCCACAACGGCCAGACCCTGGGCATGCAGGTCTGGTGCATCCGCGTGCAGAACGCCGACGGCACGGCCATCAGCCTGTGGCAGGCGTTGTTGCGGTTCGTGGTGTCGATTGCGTCATTGCTGCTGGTGGGCGCGGGCTTTATCTGGGCGCTGTTCGACAAGCGCAAGCGCGGCTGGCATGACATCTACTCGGATACGCAGTTGGTGCGGATTCCCAAGAAGACCAAGTAGCAACGCATTACAACCTCCGTGGCGAGGGAGCTTGCTCCCGCTCGGCTGCGCAGCAGTCGTAATCCAGCCAATGCTGTGTGACTGAATACCGCGCGGTGTCTCGTTTGGGGCTGCTTCGCAGCCCAGCGGGAGCAAGCTCCCTCGCCACAAAAAGCCTGGCAGGCCTAAAATCTGTTCAGCCTCAGGCATTGCCCGCCAACTTCATCCGCGCCGCCTGAGTGAAGTCGAGCATGCGCTTGAGGGGGCGGATCGCCTGGGGAATCAACGCCGGGTCGACGAATATCTCGTTGCTGCCGTCCTTGAGTGCCTGAAGCGTGCGTTCCAGGGTGTTCATCGCCATCCACGGGCAATGCGCGCAACTGCGGCACGCCGCGCCGTTGCCGGCGGTAGGGGCTTCGATGAAGACCTTGTCCGGGCACAGCTGCTGCATCTTGTAGAAAATGCCCCGGTCAGTGGCGACGATCAGCGTCTTGTTCGGCAAGCTCTGGGCAGCGGCGATCAACTGACTGGTGGAACCCACGGCATCCGCCAGCTCGATGACCGAGGTCGGCGACTCCGGGTGTACCAGGATCGCTGCGTCCGGGTACAGCGCCTTCATGTCTTCCAATTGCTTGGACTTGAACTCTTCATGGACGATGCAGGCGCCGTCCCAGAGCAGCATGTCGGCACCCGTCTTGCGCTGGATGTAGGTGCCCAGGTGCTTGTCCGGGCCCCAGATGATCGTCTCGCCGTTGTCCATCAGGCTTTCGACGATCTCCAGTGCGCAGCTGGACGTCACGACCCAGTCCGCCCGGGCCTTGACCGCCGCCGAAGTGTTGGCATACACCACCACGGTGCGCTCCGGATGCTGGTCGCAGAACGCCGAGAACTCATCCACCGGGCAGCCCAGGTCGAGGGAGCATGTGGCTTCCAGCGTTGGCATCAGCACGCGTTTTTCAGGGTTGAGGATCTTGGCGGTCTCCCCCATGAACTTGACCCCGGCCACCACCACGGTCTTGGCCGGGTGGGCATTGCCGAAGCGGGCCATCTCCAGGGAATCGGAGACACAGCCCCCGGTCTCTTCGGCCAGGGCCTGGATGATCGGGTCACAATAGAAATGCGCGACCAGCACTGCGTCCTGAGCCTTGAGCTCGGCGGCGATGGCGGCGCGGTACCAGGCCTCTTGCTCGGCTGACAGCGGCTTGGGCTGCTTGGCGTCGAGGTGAGCCTGGACCAGAAGGCGTTCGGAAATCTGCGTCATGTTCGCAAGACCTATAGGCGCGTTTGCGCGAAAGTCGAGTATACACCCGGCTCCGGACCACTCGGGTACCGCCGGGAAAGTGAGTGTCATCAGGCACGGGACAGCGTGAAGCCGGCAAGGCTACAGAATATCCCGCCGTTGCAAAAGATCATTCTGACCTGTGCCCGGGCAGGCGACTTGCGCCTGTGCCAAGCTGACTGAAATGTAATCACTCGCCCCGCCCGCCTGTGTCATCTTTCGCTCAAACCTGCACGGGAACCCTTTCCCTGCACGCAGCGAATCGACTGACGGATTTTCATCGCATGCAAACAAAAACTTCCCGGCGAACCTTTGTAAAGGGCCTGACTGCCGGCGGCATCCTCGCAGGCCTGGGCTTGTGGCGCGCCCCTGTCTGGGCAGTCACTGGCCCTGGCCAACCCAACGTACTGAGCGGCACCGAGTTCGACCTGTTCATCGGCGAAAGCCCGGTCAACTTCACCGGCAGCCCACGTATCGCCCAAACCATCAACGGTGGCATCCCCGGCCCGCTGCTGCGCTGGCGCGAAGGCGATACCGTGACCTTGCGGGTGCGCAATCGCTTGAAAGACACCACTTCGATCCACTGGCACGGCATCCTGCTGCCGGCCAACATGGATGGCGTGCCTGGGCTGAGCTTCAAGGGCATCGAGCCCGACGGCCTGTATGTCTACCAGTTCAAGGTCCGGCAGAACGGCACCTATTGGTACCACAGTCACTCCGGTTTCCAGGAGCAGGCCGGGGTCTATGGGCCATTGGTCATCGACGCCAAGGAGCCCGAGCCCTTCCAGTACGAACGTGACTACGTGGTGATGCTCACCGACTGGACCGACGAAGACCCCACCGACGTGCTTCGCAAGCTCAAGAAACAGTCGGACTACTACAACTACAACAAGCGCACCGTCGGCGATTTCATCAACGACGTGGGCAAGAACGGCTGGGCCGCCACCGTGGCCGATCGCAAGATGTGGGCCGAGATGAAAATGAATCCCACGGATCTTGCTGACGTCAGTGGCGCCACGTACACCTACCTCATGAATGGCCAGGCGCCAGACATGAACTGGACCGGCCTGTTCAAGCCTGGCGAGCGCATCCGCCTGCGCTTCATCAACGGCTCGTCCATGACGTATTTCGATGTGCGCATTCCCGGCCTGAAAATGACCGTCGTCGCCTCCGATGGCCAGTACGTCAAACCGGTGAGCGTCGATGAGTTCCGAATCGCCGTGGCGGAAACCTACGATGTCATCGTCGAGCCGACGCAGGAAGCCTATACGCTGTTCGCCCAATCGATGGACCGCACCGGCTATGCCCGCGGCACTCTCGCCACCAGGGCCGGGTTGTCGGCGCCGGTTCCGCCCGTCGACCCCAGGCCATTGGTGACCATGGATGACATGGGCATGGGCGGTATGGATCACGGCAAAATGGGTGAAATGAAAGAAATGGATCACGGATCGATGCAGGGCATGGCGGGCATGGACCACAGCCAGATGCAAGGCATGGACGCAGGCATGCAGGGCATGGATGACATGTCCGGCATGGATCACAGCGCCATGCCAGGCATGGGCGGCATGCAGGCCCACCCCGATTCGGAGAAAGACAATCCGCTGGTGGACATGCAGGCCATGAGCGTCAAGCCCAAGCTCGACGACCCCGGCATGGGCCTGCGTGACAATGGCCGCAAAGTGCTGACCTATGCGGACCTGCGCAGCACCTTCCCCGACCCCGACGGCCGCGAACCGAGCCGCACCATCGAGCTGCACCTGACCGGGCACATGGAGAAATTCGCCTGGTCGTTCGACGGCGTGAAATTCTCCGACGCCGCGCCGCTGCTGCTCAAGTACGGCGAGCGTCTGCGCATCGTGTTGATCAACGACACCATGATGACCCACCCCATCCACCTGCACGGCATGTGGAGCGACCTGGAGGACGCAAACGGCCAATTCATGGTCCGCAAGCACACCATCGACGTGCCACCGGGCTCCAGGCGCAGCTACCGGGTCACCGCCGATGCCCTCGGGCGCTGGGCGTATCACTGCCATCTGCTGTATCACATGGAGATGGGCATGTTCCGTGAAGTTCGGGTGCAGGAATGAGGAAGCAACCATGACCACTATCATGAAATACCCCGCCCTGCCCGTGGCCATGCTTGCCCTCGGCACCAGTATCTCGGCCTGGGCCGCGAGCAATGACATGCCAGGCATGGATCACAGCCAGATGCAGGGTATGGACCACAGCCAGATGCAAGGCATGGACTCGATGCAAGGCATGGAGTCCATGCAGTCGGCCCCCACCCGCAGCCGCACGCCCATCCCGGAACTGACCGCCGCCGACCGCGCCGTCGTCTACGAGGATCACGGTGGACACGCGGTGCATGACAGCGCCATCAACTCGTTTTTCCTGATCGACCAACTGGAATGGCAAGACGCCGACGACGGCAGCGCCCTGAGCTGGGATGCCTCTGGGTGGATCGGCGGCGACATCGATCGCTTGTGGCTGCGCTCCGAAGGCGAGCGCTCCAATGGCAAGACCGAAGAAGCTGAACTCCAAGCACTGTGGGGCCATGCCGTCAGCCCCTGGTGGGACGTCGTGGCCGGCGTGCGCCAGGATTTCAAGCCTGGCGATTCACAGACTTGGGCGGCACTCGGCGTACAAGGCATGGCGCTGTACAACTTCGAGGCCGAAGCCACTGCCTTTATCGGTGAGGGTGGCCAGAGCGCGGCGCGCCTTGAGGGTGACTACGACATCCTGCTGACCAATCGCCTGATCCTGCAGCCCACCGCCGAAGCCAACTTCTATGGCAAGAACGATCCTGCCCGTGGCGTCGGCTCGGGGTTGTCGGACACCGAACTCGGCGTGCGCCTGCGCTACGAAATACGCCGCGAATTCGCGCCCTACATTGGCGTCACCTGGAATCGGGTCTACGGCAACACTGCCGACTACGCCCGGGAAGAAGGCGAGGACCGCAGCGAAGCACGCCTGGTGCTGGGCGTGCGCATGTGGTTCTGAGCCGCTGATCTGCTTCACTAAAAACTAAAACCGAGCTGTAGGAGTCCTTGCATGTCATTCATCAAAACCGCTGTTATCACCGTCGCCTTGTCCACCGGCCTGTTGGTCAGTGGCTTGGCCCAGGCCCACCCGAAACTGCTGTCGTCAACGCCGGCCGAAGGGGCCGAGGGCGCGGCACCGGCGAAGATCGAGCTGCACTTTTCCGAGAACCTGATCACCAGATTTTCCGGCGCCAAGCTGATGATGACCGGTATGCCCGGCATGGCGGACCATGCGCCGATGCCGATGTCGGCCAAGGTGTCCGGGAGCGACGATCCGAAAACCATGGTCATCACCCCAAACACGCCACTCGCCACCGGCACCTACCAGGTGCAATGGCGCGCGGTGTCGTCCGACACTCACCCGATCACCGGCAACGTTACGTTCAAGGTGAAGTGAGTTGATGAGCGACTCGATCAACGTTGCGCTGCGCTTTGCCCTGTACCTGGATCTGATGTTGCTGTTCGGCCTGGCCGCCTTCGGCCTCTACAGCCTGCGCGGCAAGGAACGCATGTCGGGCGCGGTGTTGCCTTTCGCACCGCTGTTGGGGATCACGGCGGTGCTGGGCGGGTTGCTCTCCCTGGCGGCGATGGCGTGCATGGCCTGGGCGATGAGTGGTGTTTCCGAGTGGGCCGAACTGCGGCCGCACGTTGAAATGATGGTATCGGAGACCGATGTCGGCCTGACGTGGACGGTGCGCATGGCGGCGCTGCTGCTGGCCGGTGTCGCCGCGACGCTCAGCCACCGTTGGCCGACCGCCAGCCTGGCCCTGGTCGCGCTGGGCGGGGCCGTGGCGTTGGCGACGCTGGCCTGGACAGGCCACGGTGCCATGGACGAAGGCACCCGCCGGAACTGGCACTTCATCACCGACTTCCTGCACCTGTGGGCCGCGGGTGGCTGGGTCGGTGCCTTGGCCGCATTTGCCCTGCTGCTGCGCAGGGCCGAACATCGGCTGGCGGTACTGGCCCGGACATTGACCGGTTTCGAGACCGCCGGGACGGTGTTCGTGGTGGTCATCAGTGTGACGGGGGTGATCAACTACCTGTTCATCGTCGGACCAAGCGTCGACGGAATGCTCCAGAGTACCTACGGCCAATTGCTGGCGCTCAAACTCATCTTGTTCATGGCCATGCTGGTGTTCGCCGCGCTGAATCGTTTTCAGCTGAGCCCTCTGCTGGAGCAGGCCCGACAGACCGGCGAGCATCACGTGGCGGTGAATGCCCTGCGCCGCAGCATGATCCTGGAGTTTTGCGTGGTGGTCACCATCCTCGGACTGGTGGCTTGGTTGGGAACGTTGAGTCCAGGGATGGGCTGACCGGCTGGCGCCCCGCTGAGCCCGTGGCGAGGGAACTTGCTCCTTCGCCACGCAGGCCGGGTGAGCGGTATTTAATTATTCAATAAGCCCCGCCAGTTTTCAGTTTGCCCAAATCAGGCTGCTCCAGCCTAAATGGCGCTTTGCTTTAGCCAAGGCTCTGTTATGGAAAACGTTCGAACCTCAAGCACCCATGCCGTCTGGCTAATGGTCAGCATCGTGTGCGTGGCGCTGAACCTGCGACCATCGATGGCGGCGATCGGACCGTTGCTGTCAGCGATTCGCGGCGAAGTGCCCCTGAGTTTCAGCACGGCATCGCTGCTGACCATGTTGCCGGTCATGGCGATGGGCCTGGCGATGTTCCTGGGTATCCGCGTGGCGCTGCGCATCGGCGAGCACCGCACCATCCTCCTGTCGCTGGTGATCATCGGCCTCGCCACGGCCTCGCGGCTTTATCTGGACAGTGCCGCAGCGCTGATCATCAGCGCCATTTTGGCCGGAGTCGGCATTGCCCTGATCCAGGCCGTGCTGCCGGCGCTGATCAAATCGCGCTTACGCGACAACGTCTCGTTGTTCATGGGGCTGTACGTCACTTCGATCATGGGTGGGGCGGCCATCGCCGCATCGCTCTCGCCCTTTGTCCTGGCTGAGACTGGCAGTTGGCGCATCGGCCTGGCGATCTGGGCGCTGCTGGCGCTGGTCGCGCTCGGTGGCTGGCACGCCCAGCGCTCGGCCGTCAGCCCCTTGCCCGAAGCACCGGGACGGCCGCAGGCGTCATTCTTCGGTAACCGTCGGGCCTGGCTGCTGGCGCTCTTTTTTGGCCTGGGCACCGCGTCCTACACCTGCGTGCTGGCCTGGTTGGCGCCTTATTACCTGGAAAAAGGCTGGAGTGAACAGCAGGCTGGGCTGGTGCTGGGGTTCCTCACGGCGATGGAAGTGATCTCCGGCCTGATCACCCCGGCGCTCGCCAACCGCAGCCGGGACAAACGCTGGGTACTGATCGCACTGCTGACGCTGATCATGGCTGGCTTCTGTGGCTTGATCCTCAGCCCAGGTCGCTTCGGTCTACTGTGGCCCTGCCTGCTGGGATTGGGCATCGGAGGCCTGTTCCCGATGAGCCTGATCGTATCCCTCGATCACTTGGACAACCCGCGCAGGGCCGGTGCGTTGACCGCATTCGTGCAAGGTATCGGCTACCTGATCGCCGGCCTTTCGCCACTGGCCGCCGGAGTGATACGTGACCAACTGGGCAGTTTCGAATGGGCCTGGTGGTCGCTGACTGCGGCGATGGGACTGATGATGCTGATGGCGTTGCGCTTCAACCCCAGGCAATACGCTCGGCATCTTGGCCAGGCACCACTGTCGTAGGCTAAAACGCCGATGCTCCTGTATAAAGGACGCCTTCGTGGGAATGGGATCTTACGCAAGGATGGCGACGAGACTGGCTGATGCTCATTAGTAACCTGCTCCGAAAGCTGGACATGCAAGACCTGACGGTGTTCGTCGCGGTGTATGAACAGCGCAGCGTCACCCAGGTTTCCGAAGCGTTATGTGTCAGCCAGTCGACCGTTAGCTACTGCCTGAAAAAATTGCGCACGAGCTTCGAAGACGAACTGTTCACCAACACCCGCAGCGGCATGAGCCCCACCCACAAAGCCATTGTCATGTATGGCCAGATACTTGGGATAATCAAGACCATCAACCATTGCCATTCCGGCACCCTGACGTTCGATCCGAATCAGCAAGAAATGACGTTCAACCTTTGCGCGCCGGAATACTTCGAACTCCTGATCCTTCCGAAACTGGTCAAGCGCTTCATCGGCAACCGTTCTCCCGTAGTCATCAACACCACGAAGCTGCACCGCGATATTCCGGTTGATGCGCTGAAGGATGAACGCTTCGATCTTGTCGTGGGTTTCGGCCCGCATTTCCATGGCGATACCAACGGATTGCAATCACAGGTACTGCTGGCGGATGAGCTGGTGTGCGTAGTCGATAGGAAATTTCCGGGTGCCGGGCAGGACTTCAGCCTCGAAGCGTTCGCTACGGGCCAGCATGTCTTTCCAACTCCCTGGACGTCCGATACCAACATGATCGATGGCTGGCTCGCTCGACAGGGCTATAAGCGACAGATCGTCGCGCGAGCCAACAGTTACGTGGCCGCATTGGCCCTGGTCACTGGAACCGACTATATCCTGACCCTGCCCAAGCGCATCCAGGCGCTGATTTGCGACGAGCGATTCGGCGTGCGCCAACCGCCCCCAGGGCTGCCGGACTTTACGCTCGACATGATGTGGAGCGAGAAAGCGAGCCAGGACAACGGCAACACCTGGCTAAGCCAGCAGATCATGGACGTTTGCGCCGAGATCCGCCTGTCCTGAGCCCGGCATCGAACAACAACTTTTTCGCAGGCAAAAAAAAATCCGGAAATCCTCACTTGCGTGGGCCTTCCAGACTTTTAAAACTACAGAAAATGGTGGGTCGTGTGGGATTCGAACCTACGACCAATTGGTTAAAAGCCAACTGCTCTACCAACTGAGCTAACGACCCTCTGTGTGGTGGCGCGTATAATACTGATTTTTAAGGACTATTCAACACCCAATTTGAAATAAATCAAAAATAAGGTGTTGGATCGCTCACACCCGCCGCCGCGAAGCCTTCGGCACGCAGGCGGCAGCTGTCGCACTTGCCGCAAGCGCGCCCCTGATCGTCGGCCTGGTAGCACGAAACGGTCAGCCCGTAATTGACGCCAAGCTTCACGCCCGCCTTGACGATGTCGGCCTTGCTGAGGTTTTGCAGCGGCGCAAGGATGCGGAAACCCTGTCCCTCTACACCGGCCTTGGTCGCGAGGTTGGCCATGCGCTCGAACGCTTCGACGAACTCCGGACGGCAATCCGGGTAGCCGGAATAATCCACCGCATTGACGCCAATGAAAATGTCCCGCGCCTCCAGCACCTCGGCCCAGCCCAGCGCGAGGGACAAGAACACGGTGTTGCGCGCCGGCACGTAGGTCACCGGAATGCCTTCGCTCGGCGCTTCGGGGACGTCGATGGAACTGTCGGTCAGGGCCGAACCGCCGATGCCGTTGAGGTTCAAGCCAATGACCTTGTGCTCGACCACGCCCAAGTCCCGGGCGACCCGTTCAGCGGCGTGCAATTCGACACGGTGGCGCTGGCCATAATCGAAGCTCATGGTGTAGCAGCGATAACCCTCGGCCCGCGCCATGGCCACGACGGTCGCCGAGTCCAGGCCGCCCGACAGCAGGATGACCGCGCGTTTTTCGGCGGTGGTTGATTGTTCAGTCATGTCAGCGCCCCGGCTCGTCGTTCCAAAGATATTTATGCAGCTGCAGTTGCAAGCGGACCGGCAAGTTGTCCGCCACCACCCAATCCGCCAGGTCCCGGGCATTCAAGTCGTGATGACTTGGTGAAAACAATACCTCGCCGGCCCGCTGGTCGAGGCCATGCTGGATCAGCTTGGACACCGCCCAGTCATAGTCTTCCCGCGAGCAGATGACAAACTTGACCTGGTCGTTGGGGGTCAGCAGCTCGATGTTTTCGTAACGGTTGCGATGGGCCTCCTTCGAACCTGGGGTCTTCAGGTCCACGACACGACTGACACGCGGATCAACCGCGGAAATATCCAGCGCACCACTGGTTTCCAGGGAAACCTCATAGCCGGCGTCGCACAACTGCTTGAGCAAAGGGATGGCATTGGGCTGCGCCAATGGCTCGCCCCCCGTGACGCAAACATAGCGCGGACGGAAGCCGGCCACTTGTTCGAGAAGATCGTCGAGGGTTCGCAAGGTGCCGCCGCTGAAGGCATAGGCGCTGTCGCAGTATTGGCAACGCAACGGACAACCGGTGAGGCGCACAAAAACAGTGGGCAGCCCGGCCGTTCGCGTTTCACCCTGCAACGAGTAAAAAACTTCGGTAATTCTCAATGTGTCTTGCATAGTCGCCACGGGCGTAACAGCTAAACAGGCTGTCCGCCTCCGTCAGGCACTTCAAGGAACCCCGCCAACGCGTAGATCCCAAAAAGCGTGTTTCATAAAAAGGGCGTGAATTCTAACGAAAAAACCCGCGGCAGGCGCGGGTTTCTTCAGAACCGGTCAAACAGCCTTACATGCGCTGCAGATCACGCTGGGCCAATTGGGCGGCGGAGGTACCCGGGTATTGGGCGACCACCTGTTGCAGAATGCCCTTGACCTTGTCGGTGTGACCGAGGCGGCGCTCTACGTCAGCAAGCTTGTACAGCGAATCCGGCACTTTGGCATGCTTGGGATACAGCTGCGAGACCTTGGCGAATGCCTGGCCGGCGCCTTGCAGGTCACCCTTGGCCAGGTTCACCTCACCGAGCCAGTACTGGGCATTACCCGAGTATTGGCTGTTGGGGTATTTGCGCAGGAAAGCGGTAAAGGCCTGGCTGGCCTTGTCGAAATCCTTCGCTTTGATCAGGTCGAAGGCAGCATCGTAATAGAGCTTTTCCTTCGCCGGATCTGCCGGCTCGCCACCGGCGGCAGGTGCTGCTGGAGCACTTGCCCCGGCGCCTGCGGCTGCACCGGGGGCGTTCAAGTCGCCACCGGCTGGAGAATTCTCAGGAGTCGCGGCAGGTGCAACGCCGGTTCCTATGCGCCGATCAAGATCCTGGTATCGCTCCAGGCTTTCCTGCTTCATGCGCGAAATATCATTTTGCAGTTCTTCGATCACACCCTGTTGGCGCGAGATCTGATCCTGCATTTGCTGCAGTTGGTTGAACAGCTGGCCCTGTGCCGAGACAGGGGTCGAAACCCCTCCCCCGGCATAGGCGCCGTTCGTACCGTAACCTGCAGGCGGATAGCTGCTCCCGCTATTGTTATAGCCAGAGTCGTTATCGACCACAGGAACCGCAGCCCACGCCGCAAGCGGCGCGAGGCTGAGAGCCAGGACAGTTACAGCACGACGGCACGTTCGCATGACGAATTACTTACGCAGTTCGACGCGACGGTTCTGAGCCCAGGACTGCTCGTCGTTGCCGGTAGCAACTGGACGCTCTTCGCCGTAGGAAACCAGTTCCAGCTGAGCTGGGGAAACACCTTGCAGTACCAGGTAGCGTTGAACGGCTTTCGCACGACGCTCGCCCAGTGCCATGTTGTACTCACGAGTACCACGTTCGTCGGTGTTGCCTTCCAGAACAACGCGAGCGCCGTTACCTTTCAGGTCTTTGGCGTGAACGTCCAGAGCGCGCATGGCTTCTGGCTTCAGGTCCGAGCTGTCGTATTCGAAGTAGAAGGTGGTGATTGCGCGCAGAGCAGCTTCTTCGCTCAGGGAGCCGTCAACTGCACCGGTGTTAGCGCCGTAACCAGCGTTTGGATCAACAGCGCCTTCACCGGCATTGTCGCCGCCTTTGGACGAGCAACCTACAGCTACAGCCATGGCCAGAGCCAGCGCAGCAAATTTACCAAACTTCAGCATTTCCATCGTGAAACTCCTAATGAACCCCAGTGTGTTAAGTAAAACGTATTGCGCCGCGTCAGTTCAGGTAAGGGGACCAGGACGGTTCTCTGACTTCGCCTTGAGCGGTAGGAAGCGGGAGCCTCACGCGTCCATTAATGGACACGAGCATCAAGACTCCCCGGCCCTGCTGGCGGGTGGCGTAGATTACCATGGTGCCGTTGGGCGCAACAGTAGGTGACTCGTCCAGAGTGCTATCAGTGAGGATTTTTACGCTACCGCGCTGCAAATCCTGGGCCGCCACCTTGAAATTGGTGAAACCGTCCTGGCGATGGATCATCACCAAGGTCTTTTCGTCCGCCGACAGCTTAGGGTTGGCGTTGTAGTTACCAACGAAAGTCACGCGCTCGGCACCGCCGCCACCGGCACTGGTCTTGTAGATCTGTGGCTTGCCGCCGCGGTCGGAGGTGAAGTAGATGGTCGAGCCATCCTTGCCCCAGAACGGTTCGGTGTTGATACCCGGGCCGTTGGTCACGCGCGAGATCGAACGTGAAGCCAGGTTCATCACGTAGATGTCCGGGTTGCCGTCCTTGGACAGCACGAACGCCAGGCGCGAACCATCCGGCGACCAGGCTGGCGCGCCGTTCAGTCCTTCGAAGTTGGTGATCTGCTCACGGCGACCGGTGTCGATGTGCTGCACGAAGATACGTGGACGCTTCTGCTCGAACGAGACGTAAGCGATACGCTTGCCGTCAGGCGCAAAACGCGGCGACAGGATCGGCTCGCGCGATTGCAGCAGGGTCACTGCGCGGGCGCCGTCATAGTCGGAACGCTGCAGGGTGTAGCGGGTGTTGTTCTCGGAGAAGCGCTCAGCCGTCACGTAAAGCATGCGCGTAGAGAACGCACCCTTGATGCCGGTGAGCTTTTCGAATGACTGGTCGGAGATGTAGTGGGCCATGTCGCGCAGTTGGTCGACACTGCCCGACACGCTGCCGGTCAGCACTTGCTGCTCGGTAGCGACGTTGAACAGAGCGTACTGCACCTGCAGGCGACCGCCGGCCGGAACGATGCTGCCGACCATGATGTACTGGGCACCCAGCGCCTTCCAGTCACGGTAGATGACTTCGCTGGCCTGGGTCGGCAGGCTGATCATGTTCTGCTTCGGAATCGGCGCGTAGTAACCGGAGTTACGCAGGTCGTTGCCGATGATTTCAGCCATGTCGTCCGGCAGGACGCTGCCGCCCTGCCAACCGAACGGAACGACGGCGATTGGCGTCGCCCGGTCGCTGCCGCTGGTGACCAGGATGTTCTTTTCCTCTGCTACCGCTATCCCTGCCAAGCAGCAGATAACGACAAGCATTGATCGAAGAAGGTTTCTCACAAGGCTAGATCCTCAGGTGTGAATGTCATCTTGAACGAACGATAGGGAGCAAAATCGCTCGGCTTCATTCCTTGCATTTCCGTCAACCGCCCAATGTTCTTGACCGCCGCGACCGCCGAAGCGTCGAACGGACCATCGCCACTGGACTTGGCCACGCTGACCGAGGTAACCGTACCGTCGGGCAACATGCCGATTTGCAATACAACTGTCATGCCTTTGCGCGCCGAAGGTGGACGAGCCCAGCCTTCCGCCGCCCGGGCACGAATCAGATCGTCGAAGCTGCCAGCGACCTCATCGCCCTGCTCGTCGGCCAATGCCTGCTGTCGTTCCGGCGTGTCGGAAAGCAAATCTGCCAAGGCCTGGGCCTTTTTCTCTTCGGCGGATTTACGCGCTGCGTCCTGGGCCTTTTTCTTGGCGGCGTCGGCGGCGGCCTTCTTCTTCGCGTCTTCGGCGACTTTTTTCTTCGCCTCTTCAGCTTCAGCTTTCTTCTTGGCGTCCTCGGCCGCTTTTTTCTTCGCGTCCTCGACAATCTTTTTCTTCGCTTCTTCAGCGGCCGCTTTCTTGGCCTCTTCTTCAGCGGCTTTCTTGGCTTCTTCTTCGGCTTTCTTCTTGGCTATATCAGCCAATTGTTTCTCTTCTGCCTTTTTGGCTTCGGCTTTCTTCGCGTCGTCGGCCTTCTTGGCTTCGTCAGCCTTTTTAGCCTCGTCCGCTTTCTTCGCCTCATCGGCCTTCTTCGCTTCTTCGGCCTTTTGAGCAGCTTCCTCTTTCTTTTGTTCCGCTGCCCTCACGGCTTCCTGCTCGACCTTCTTCTGCTCCATCTGCTCGACTTCGGTCTGGCGCGCAGCGGATTTCTTCGCCTCGCCGGCAAGCTTCTGGTTGGTCTGCGTCGTGGCCTGGCTTTTCGACTTGAGCTGGTACAGCGTCGCCTGGACGATCGGCTTGGCTGGCGGCAGCTCAGGGGTCATGGCAAAGCTGACGAACAGCATGCCGAACACCAGTACATGCAGGCCAATAGCCAAAACACTGGGCCAGAAGTAGCTTTCCGAGGCGGACGGCTCTCGCTGTTGCTGCATCAGGGCGCCTCAGTGATCAAGCCAACATTACCGACCCCGGCTTTCTGCAGGCCGCCCATGGCGCCCATCACGGCACCGTAGTCGACGGTCTTGTCGCCACGAATGAAGACCTGGGTGCGCTTGCCGTTGCCGTTGCCGGCGTTGATGATCTTGGTCACCGCATCGGTCATCTGCGGCAAGGTCATGGCCCGGTCCTGCTGCTTCTCGGTATCGACTTCGCTGCCAAGGTTCCAGTAATAGGTTTTGTCAGCCTTGATCGAGATGGTCAGGACCTGGGTGTTGTTGTCCTGCGGCAAGGCTTCGCTGGAAACCTTGGGCAGATCGACCTTCACGCCCTGATTGAGCATCGGCGCGGTCACCATGAAGATGACCAACAGCACCAGCATCACGTCGATGTAGGGCACCACGTTCATCTCGGCAACCGGCTTGCGCTTGTTTCGGGCTCGAGCGATTAAAGCCATCGGGAAATACCTGCTTATTCTTCGCTGGTGTGCACTTTGCGGTGCAGGATCGCCTGGAATTCATCGGCGAAGGTGTAGTAACGGCTGGTCAACGTTTCGCTGCGGGCAGCGAAGCGGTTGTAGGCAATAACGGCCGGGATCGCCGCAAACAGGCCGATGGCCGTGGCGATGAGAGCCTCGGCGATGCCGGGGGCCACGGTGGCCAGGGTCGCTTGCTGGGCAGATGCCAGGCCTCGGAAGGAGTTCATGATCCCCCAGACGGTACCGAACAGGCCGATGTACGGGCTGACCGAACCGACGGTCGCGAGGAACGGCAAGCCTTGTTCGAGTTTTTCCTCTTCCCGCGAGATGGCAACGCGCATGGCACGGGCCACGCCCTCCATCACCGCTTCAGGGTCGACACCTGGTTGCTGGCGCAGACGGGAAAATTCCTTGAAACCGGCGCGGAAGATTTGCTCGACGCCCGAATCCGGGTCCGGGTTGCTGCCGGCCTGGCGGTACAGCTTGGACAGGTCGATACCGGACCAGAAGCGCTCTTCGAAGCTCTCCAGGGCACGGCGACCGGCGCGCAGCATGTTGCTGCGCTGAAAAATCATGATCCATGAGGTCACCGATGCGGCTACCAGGGTCAGCATTACCAGTTGCACCACGACGCTGGCATTGCTGACCAGGCTCCACATGGAGGAATGGTCGACGACGTTAGCTTCCACGCTTTATCTCCTGCTCTGAGTGTGTACCCGCGCCGCTCACGCCGGCAAAGGCCGCGCGTAGAGCTTCGGGAATGGCCCGGGGTTTCAAACTATGGGTGCGCACACAGGCCACCAAAAACTGCCCTTCGCAGAGCAGCACATTATCCGCAGCGCGCCTGACCTGCTGCTTGAAGCGCAGGCTGACGCGGTTCAACTCGATGACATCGGCAGTCACCACAAGCTCGTCGTCCAGTCGCGCCGGCGCGTGGTAGCGCGCTTCGCTGGAATGCACGACGAATAACAGGTCCTCTCCTGCCAGCGCGGATTGGGCAAAACCCAGTTCCCGCAGCCGTTCGGTTCGAGCCCGTTCCATAAACTTGAGGTAATTGACGTAGTAAACGATGCCGCCGGCATCGGTGTCCTCGTAATAAACGCGACAGCGATGTGCGAACGACTCCAGCCCGTTTTGCGCGCGCATACTCTAGTGCTTACTCCTCAGGTTGCCAATCCGGCCAGGCAACTGTTTTTTCATTCTTGAACGCATTGACGCTCCAGGCGTGGTCTGGGACAGCACGAACCGAAAAAAAGTCGTCGTACAGAGCGCGTTCAATCGTCTACCGCATCGAGGAACTCGTCTACCACCGGCATCTCCCCCATTCGTGTCGGGATGTTTAAGCCGAAGTGCAGATAAGCATGCCGCGTCACCACCCGTCCGCGCGGGGTACGCATGATGTAGCCCTGCTGGATCAGGTAGGGCTCCAGCACATCCTCGATGGTGTGGCGTTCTTCGCTGATAGCGGCAGCCAGGCTGTCCACGCCCACCGGGCCACCGTCGAATTTCTCGATCATGGTCAACAGCAGCCGCCGGTCCTGATGGTCGAAGCCGCGCTCGTCGATGTCCAGCAGGTTCAGGGCCAGGTCGGCAATCGGCTTGGTGATATGACCTTTTGCCCGGACTTCGGCAAAATCCCGCACCCGTCGCAACAAGCGGTTGGCGATCCGTGGCGTGCCCCGTGCCCGGCGGGCGACTTCATAGGCGCCGTCCGGATCCAGCGGCAAACCGAGGATGCCCGCCGAGCGGCTGACGATCGTGGCCAGGTCGGCGTTGTTGTAGAACTCCAGGCGCTGGACGATGCCGAAACGGTCGCGCAACGGGTTGGTCAGCATGCCGGCGCGGGTGGTGGCGCCCACCAGGGTAAACGGTGGCAGGTCGAGCTTGATGGAGCGCGCCGCCGGCCCTTCGCCGATCATGATGTCGAGCTGGAAGTCTTCCATGGCCGGGTACAGCACTTCCTCGACGATCGGCGACAGCCGGTGGATTTCGTCGATGAACAGCACGTCATGGGGTTCAAGGTTGGTCAGCAGCGCCGCCAGGTCGCCCGGCCGTTCAAGCACCGGCCCGGACGTGCTCTTGATCGACACGCCCATTTCCTGGGCAATGATGTTGGCCAGGGTAGTCTTGCCCAGGCCTGGCGGGCCGAAGATCAAGGTGTGGTCCAGCGACTCGCTGCGCCCACGGGCGGCCTGGATGAACAGCTCCATCTGCTCGCGCACGGTCGGCTGGCCGATGTAGTCGGCCAGGCTGACAGGACGAATCGCGCGATCCTGGATTTCCTCGCGGTCACGGGGCGCGCCCGTGGCGGCGATCAGACGGTCAGCTTCAATCACTTAAATCATTCCCTTCAGGGCACGGCGAATCATGTCTTCGGTACTCAAGCCTTTTTCCTTGATGGCGGAGATCGCCTTGCTGGCTTCCTGGGGTTTGTAGCCCAGGGATATCAGCGCGGTGACCGCATCGTTTTCAGCGCTGACCGCAGGCGCTGGCGCATCCGGCTGGTTCGGAACGAGCGCGAACATCGCCGGCACCGCCTCCCAGGCCTTGAAGCGGTCCTTGAGTTCCACCAGCAGGCGCTCGGCGGTTTTCTTGCCGACACCGGGCACCTTGGTCAGCGCCGAGGTGTCCTGGGACTGCACGCAACGGATCAACTCGTCAACTTCCAGGCTGGACATCAAGGCCAGGGCCAGCTTTGGGCCGACGCCATTGAGACGGATCAGCTCACGGAAGAAATCCCGCTCGCGCTTGCCGACGAAGCCATAGAGTAACTGCGCATCCTCGCGCACGACCAAATGGGTGTGCAGGGTCAGCGGCTCGCCGACCGACGGCAGGCGATACAGGGTGGTCATCGGCACTTCGAGCTCATAGCCCAGGCCGTTTACATCCAGAATCAGGTGCGGCGGCTGTTTTTCAGCCAGGGTGCCGCGCAAGCGTCCAATCACGTTTCAGATCCTTGGGCGTTGGCCAGCCGCTGGCTGGCGAATTACAACACGAGCTTCAAGGCCGACGACACAGGCGCAATTGACTCGGGTTCATGAATGAAGCGCTGATGCTATCAGAGACGCAGGCGCCCGCCACGACTGCGTGCGGTTCCCAGGCCATGGGGCAACAGGCTGGAGCGGGTATGGGCATGGCAAATGGCGATGGCCAGGGCGTCGGAGGCGTCGATCTGCGGCTTGCTGACCAATTTCAACAGGTGCATCACCATCATCTGCACCTGCTCCTTGTTCGCCGCGCCGGTGCCGACGACCGCCTGCTTGACCTGGGTCGCGGTGTACTCGGCGATCTCCAGGCTCTCCTCGGCGCCCGCCACGATCGCCGCGCCCCGGGCCTGCCCCAGCTTCAGGGCCGAATCGGCATTACGGGCCATGAAGACTTTTTCAATGCCCATGGTCACCGGGCCGTAGGTCTGGATGACCTCGCGCACGCCGCGGTAAACGATCTGCAAGCGCTCGTGCAGCTCACCCGCGCCGGTGCGAATGCAACCGGAGGCGACGTACACGCAGCCGCGCCCGGTATCGCGAACCACACCGTAGCCGGTGATGCGCGAACCGGGGTCGATACCAAGGATTAAAGTCATAACGCCTGCGAAAGGTGATGCGGTTGCAAGAGGATACAGCTCATCAAAGGCTTGCAGTGAATCCGTGGCGAGGGAGCTTGCTCCCGCTGGGCTGCGCAGCAGATCTTTTTAGGAGCGCTTCGCACTGGAGCGCCAGCCCGGTCAAGCGGGAGCAAGCTCCCTCGCCACGATGATTTCAAACAAACCCTAAGTGCAGCATCAGGCCTGTCAGCCCAGCTGTTCAGCCACCGACTCCGGAATATCGGCGTTGGAATACACGTTCTGCACGTCATCCAGGTCTTCCAGCATGTCGATCAGCTTGAGCACCTTCTCGGCGCCTTCCAGGTCGAGTTCGGCGCTGGTGGTCGGCTGCATGACGATTTCCGCGTCGGCCGGCTTGAACCCTGCGGCTTCCAGGGCGTTGCGCACGGCGTAGAAGCTGGCGAACGACGTGAACACGTCAAACGAACCGTCCTCGTGACCGACCACATCATCGGCGTCGGCTTCCAGCGCCGCCTCTGTCAGGGCATCTTCGTCGAGGCCCGGCGCGAAGCTGATCTGGCCCTTGCGCTCGAACAGATAAGCCACCGAACCGTCGGTGCCCAGGTTGCCGCCGCACTTGCTGAACGCATGGCGCACGGCCGCAGCGGTACGGTTGCGGTTGTCGGTCATGCACTCGACCATCACCGCCACGCCGCCCGGGCCGTAACCTTCATAGGTCAGCTCTTCGACGTTGTCGGCCTCGGTGGCACCGGCGCCACGAGCAATGGCCCGGTCGATGATGTCGCGACTCATGTTCGCGCCGAGCGCCTTGTCCAGGGCCAGGCGCAGGCGCGGGTTGGAACCCGGATCGCCGCCACCCTGGCGGGCCGCGACCGTCAGCTCACGGATCCACTTGGTGAAGATCTTGCCTCTCTTGGCATCCTGACGTTCTTTGCGGTGCTTGATGTTCGCCCACTTGGAATGACCTGCCATAACTCGCTCCGTTTCTCTTTGGAACATTGCCCGCCCAGCGCGTACGCAGTGGCCGGCAATCAGAAATATCGACCCCAATGAAAAGGCGCATCCGAAGATGCGCCCTCTCAGGTGCCAGCCTTACTCAGCCTTTGGCTGTTCACGCAGACGAATGTGCAACTCGCGCAACGCCTTGGCATCCACCACGCCAGGCGCCTGGGTCATGACATCGGCCGCGCTCTGGGTTTTCGGGAACGCGATCACTTCGCGGATCGACTGGGCGCCGGTCATCAGCATCACCAGGCGATCCAGGCCGAAGGCCAGGCCACCGTGGGGCGGCGCACCGAACTTCAGGGCGTCCAGCAGGAAGCCGAACTTCTCTTCCTGCTCAGCTTCATCGATACCCAACAGGCGGAACACCGCCTGCTGCATTTCCTTGCGGTGGATACGGATCGAGCCGCCACCCAGTTCGGTGCCGTTCAGGACCATGTCATACGCACGGGAAAGCGCGCCGGCCGGGTTGGCCTCCAACTCTTCAGGCGAGCACTTCGGCGCGGTGAAGGGGTGGTGCAGCGCGGAGAAGCTGCCGTCGTCGTTTTCTTCGAACATCGGGAAGTCGACGACCCACATCGGGGCCCACTCGCAGGTCAGCAGCTTGAGGTCGTGGCCCAGCTTGATGCGCAGCGCACCCAGCGCTTCGCTGACGATCTTGGCCTTGTCGGCGCCGAAGAACACGATGTCGCCATCGACTGCGCCGACGCGATCGAGGATCACGTTGAGGTTGGCTTCCGGGATGTTCTTGACGATCGGCGATTGCAGGCCATCAACGCCTGCGGCACGCTCGTTGACCTTGATGTAGGCCAGGCCCTTGGCGCCGTAGATGCCGACGAACTTGGTGTAGTCGTCGATCTGCTTGCGCGGCATGCTCGCGCCGCCTGGCACGCGCAGGGCAGCGATACGGCATTTCGGGTCGTTGGCCGGGCCGCTGAACACCTTGAACTCGACTTCCTTGAGCTGGTCGGCCACGTCCACCAGCTCAAGCGGGTTACGCAGGTCCGGCTTGTCGGAACCGTAGCGGCGCATGGCCTCTTCGAAGGTCATGTGCGGGAACTCGCCGAATTCCAGGTCCAGCACTTCCTTGAACAGGTTGCGGATCATGCCTTCGGTCAGGCCCATGATGTCTTTTTCGTCGAGGAAGCTGGTCTCGATGTCGATCTGAGTGAACTCAGGCTGACGATCGGCACGCAGGTCTTCGTCGCGGAAGCACTTGGCGATCTGGTAGTAGCGATCGAACCCGGCCACCATCAGCAGTTGCTTGAACAGCTGCGGCGATTGCGGCAAGGCGAAAAAGCTGCCGGGGTGGGTACGGCTCGGCACCAGGTAATCGCGGGCGCCTTCCGGCGTGGCGCGGGTCAGGATCGGTGTCTCGACGTCAAGGAAACCGTTTTCATCCAGGTAACGACGGATGCTGGTGGTCATGCGCGAACGCAGGCGCAGCTTCTCGGCCATTTCCGGGCGACGCAGGTCGATGAAGCGATAGCGCAGGCGGGTTTCCTCGCCGACGTCGGAATATTCGTTGAGTGGGAACGGCGGGGTTTCCGCTTCGTTGAGCACTTCCAGCTCGTAGCCCAGCACTTCGATCATGCCGGACGCCATGTTGGCGTTGCCGGCGCCGGCCGGGCGCAGGCGCACCTTGCCGGTGATCTTGACGACGTATTCGCTACGCACGCGGTCGGCGGTGGCGAAGGTTTCAGCGCGGTCAGGATCGAACACTACCTGGGCCAGGCCTTCACGATCACGGATATCGAGGAAAATCACCCCGCCATGGTCACGGCGACGATGAACCCATCCGCAAAGAGTAACTTCCTGGCCTTCCAGGCTTTCGTTCAGTTGGCCGCAATAATGGCTGCGCATCATGGTAGTGGTTTCACTTCTCGTAATTCGACATTCGGTTGGAGGCCCTGCCCGTGCAAGAACTCGCGCGTGTTCAACTTAGTCAGCTTTGTCGCCACCGGCCAGGTTCTTCTTGGCGCCGGTCTTGAAGTCGGTCTCATACCAGCCCGTGCCGCCGAGGCGGAATCCTGGCATGGACAGCATCTTTTTCAGCTCTGGCGCCTGGCAGGCGGGGCAATCGACCAGCGGTGCCGCGCTGATTTTTTGAATGGCTTCCATCTGATGACCACAGGAAGCACATTGATAGTCGTACATCGGCATGGGGGTTGTCTCGGCAATCAGGTTATTCACGCAAAGCCCGGCTTTGCGGCAAAGAGCGGGATTATATCCATTAAATGCGGCCTGTGCAGCCGTAAGACCGCACAGTCATTGCCGATAAACAGGTCAATCGAGACTTGCATGACCCATGTTCATTTCCTTCAGGCTGTGGACCACGCAGACAACACGCACCAGGCCACTGAAATTGCGCACGCCGCCATGACGCAGGTGCACCTCCCGATCCACATGGGACAGCAAGGCACTGACGGAACAACAGTTGAGCTGGGCCATGTCACCGAGGATATCCCAATAGACCTGCTCCAGCCGCAGACAGGTGGCGAACCCATTGAGCCGGATGGAGCGCGCCAGCGGGCGGGCCAGTTGCATGTCGAAACCACTGACGAACGGGTCGATCTTCACGGACTGCGGACATCCGCGCATATTTTCCCTGGGGTCTTTTCCTTGAATCATACCGTTGACACTCCTTTGCCATACGAGCCTCAGTCGGAACAACCGATCTGTGGTCCTATGGAAGCTCAACTGGACCGCCAGTTCCAGATGACTTTTTGACCATCAACGTAGGACAAGCCAACAGGGAGCTGGCGACGAATCATATGTTCCTACACGCAGCGACAGGCGATGATGCCAACGGCAGCAGCATCGCCTGCTCGGGGCTTAGCGATCTTCCAGCAACGAACGCAACATCCAGGCGGTTTTTTCGTGAACCTGCATGCGCTGGGTCAGCAGATCGGCGGTGGGCTCGTCACTGACCTTGTCCAATAAAGGAAAGATGCCGCGCGCGGTACGCGTCACCGCCTCCTGGCCGTCGACCAATTGCCGGATCATGTCCTCGGCGGCAGGCACCCCCTCCTCTTCCTTTATAGAGGACAGGCGCGCATACACCGAGTAAGCGCCCGGCGCCGGGAAGCCAAGCGCACGGATGCGCTCGGCGATCAGATCCACCGCCAGCGCCAGCTCGTTGTATTGCTCCTCGAACATCAAGTGCAGGGTACGGAACATCGGCCCGGTAACGTTCCAATGGAAGTTGTGGGTCTTGAGGTACAGCACGTAGGTGTCCGACAACAGCCGCGAAAGCCCGTCGACGATGGACTTGCGATCTTCTTCGCTGATACCGATATCAATTGCCATGGGTTGTTCTCCTGACGGTGGTGAATTCACTCTAGCGGGTATCGCCCTCGATAGCGTGCGACATATCGCCAGCCATCCTGAACCGACAAGCCGGGGCGCCGGACGGTTCCGGCAAACGTTGGAAATTCAACCTCCATTGCCAGTCGCCTGCAAGCGCCCTGCCCATGCTTCGGGCCGACGAACAGCGTGCTGCGCGCCTGTAACGAGTTTGAGAAGGCCCGGGCTTTGCTGTTAAATAGGCAGTGTGTCGCTACGCCTATTTTCCGGGGCGTCGCGCATAGGCTGATTCGGGTACGTGTTCCTACGCCTCTCATTTCTGGAGCGAACCGCCCCCGACCAGCTCTTCCTTGTGATCTGTCTTAACCGTGAGCCAATCAAAATGTTGAAAATCGTCCACTTGCTAATGGGCGCAGCTGCCCTGCTGCTGTCCTTCATCCCTAGCCTGGGTTCCGAAGCCACACCTTACCTGCAACACCCCGACGCGCTGTACCTGGCCTTTTTCGGCCTGCTCAACCTGACCCTGGCACCCGTCATCCCTTACTGGAACAAAGGTCCACGTCATCAACTGCAAAACCTTGTCAGCGCCTTGCTCGTGCTGGCTGTTGCCTTGCAAACCTTGACCCTGCTGGCACCCATGCCGGAAATCGGCGGCCAACCCGCCATTCTCTCCAGCCTGGCCGCAGCCTTGCTCGCTGTGTTGCTGCACCTGGCCGTCAGCTTCTACAAGAAGTCGTCGCCGAGCGCCGCCCCGCAGAACTACGACATGTCCAACCGAGATACCGGCACCGTGAAGTGGTTCAACACTTCCAAGGGGTTCGGTTTCATCTCCCGCGACTCCGGCGATGACATTTTCGTGCATTTCCGGGCCATTCGTGGCGAGGGCCACCGCGTCCTGGTCGAAGGCCAGCGCGTGGAGTTCTCGGTGATGCATCGCGACAAGGGCCTACAGGCCGAAGACGTGATCGCCGCGCTGCCGCGCCGCTGATCCGGGCGTAAAAAAACCGCGATGCAGCCTCGCTGCTCGCGGTTTTTTATTGCCTGCCGTTCGGGCCGGTCAGTAATGCGGGGGTGGCGCCTCTTCCTCGAAGGATTCGAACTGCCCGGCCATTTCCTCCTGGCGCTTGAGAAGCGCCGACATCTGCAGCTGCAGACGCTCGACGATTCGTTGCTGTTCCACCAGCACGTCGTTCAACGCCTGGATGGTGTCGTCCTGGAATGCCAGGCGGCTTTCCAGATCGGTTACACGGCCTTCAAGGTTCATGGTTCAGCCCTCCAGGAACTTGAAATCATCGGTAAGCACCGCTCGCAACCGTTCGCAAATGGCGGTTACCTGCTCGGCATTATAAGGCCGGGCCGGATGTTTCCCCCAGACCGGCGCCGGCCAGGCGGCATCCTCTCGCTTGCGCACGATCACATGCATGTGCAATTGACTGACGACGTTACCCAAGGTTGCAACGTTCAGCTTGTCGGCGTCGAACGAGTCCTTGAGCGTTTCGGCCAGCGCCGTGGTTTCTTTCCACAACTGCAATTGATCATCGTCATCCAACTGAAACAATTCGCTGATATTTTCCCGTCGCGGCACGAGGATGAACCACGGGTAATTCGAGTCGTTGGAGAGCAGCAAACGGCACAGCGGAAAATCGCCGATGGGCAATGTGTCTTGTTGCAGTCGTGGATCTAAGGCAAACACCGTGTCTACTCCTTACTCATGGTCAATTGAGCCCGGTTCGACCCGCAGGCCTGCGCCCCGGCACAGGTGTCCAGCATACCTGTGAACGGCGAAGGGTTCACCGCGAATGATGAACCGACCCAGGGCCCGCTTTCGCCGCCGCGCACCAATTCAGCGCAAGGGATTTGCAACGGTGCCTGGCGCGCACCAGAGACGCCGCAGGTTTTTCTTGAGCTGTAAATTTTTCGTACAGCCAACAGTTTTTTTGCACCAAAATCGCACAACGCGTCTACGCTCAGTGCACGAAGCATCCGTGATCTACTCACTTATGGGGTGAACCGGTAACGTTTTTGGTTGTCTCGCGGTCTTTTCAAGCGTCAAACATGAGACTGCATCGGCAGTCAACCTTAATTAAAACAAGGCCTTTGGAGGCCGGTTTCATGAGGTTTCACCGCTCGAAAATGAAAAATGTGAAAAAAACGTGAACAAAAATCGGATTTGAGCATACTTGTTGCATTCATCCCCACATCGCCTGCAGGGGATCGCCGGACGCGAAAACCCACGGGCCTATGAATAAAAGTGGCAAGGTTGCCCTCAAGGAGCTTCAAGCGCAGTAACCAAGGACTCTTTACACCGACGCCGGAGAAAAATAGCAACATTCAAGTTGCAGGTCCGATTGCGCCGGAGCGGCTGGAATACGACATGGATCGAGCCATTGGCGACATGGTCGTAAAGAAGCTGAAAGGTTGGATGGGCAAGTATCGCCAAAGAATGTCAGCGTGATATAAGTTTGCGCCGACACAAAAAGAAAGAGCCGCCCAGATAAAAAAACAGGTGGGACGGCAGTACTCTTCTAAAAACCAAAGGAGCAAATCACGATGCGCGTGATGAAGTGGAGCATGATCGCACTGGCTGTATCGGCCAGCGTTTCGCAGTTCGCAGTGGCCTCTTCCCAGGAAGAATCCAAGGGCTTTTTTGAAGATCAGAGCCTGACCGTTAAAAGTCGTATGCTGTACATGAACCGTGACTTCAAAAAAGGTGCCTCCAACAACCAGAACATAGGCAAGGCACGTAGCACTGGCTACCGCGAAGAAACCGGTCTTGGCGTACAGGCTGTTTATGAATCAGGCTTCACTCAAGGCACCGTTGGTGTAGGTGTGGACGCCCTGTTCAATGGCCAAGTCAAACTGGATAGCGGCCCAGGTCGCACCGGTAACGGCATCTTCGGCACAGGTGACGACGGTAGCCCAGAAGACACCCAGTCTGAAGTTGGCGGCGCTATCAAATTCCGCTTGTCCGACACCGTTCTGAAGTACGGTAACCAATACACCACTAGCCCGGTGTTCTCCACGGATGACAGCCGTCTGAATCCTGAAGTCGCTACCGGCACGCTCATCACCAGCAAGGAAATCAAGGGTCTGGAACTGACCGCTGGCCGCTTCACCGCGATGAACGCCCAGAACTACACCGGCCGTGACAGCATCAATGGTCGGCACAGCCCAGGCCTTCCATCCGCCAACATTGCTGGCGCGACCTATCAGTTCACTGACAATTTGGTAGCAGGCGTTGCGGCTTCGGATATTGAAGACTACTTCAAGAAGAAATACCTCAACGTGAACTACACCCTGCCGATCAACGAAGATCAGTCCTTGAACTTCGATTTCAACGGCTATGACAGCAAAAGTCAGGGCCAAGAGCTGAGCGGTGACATTGATAACCGCATCTGGTCGCTGGCGGCAGCCTACAGCCTCGGTGCGCACAAATTCACCTTGGCTCACCAGCGCTCGTCCGGTGATAGCGGCTACGCCTACGGCGTTGACGGCGGCGGTACTGTTTACGTTGCCAACTCCGTCCAATATTCCGACTTCAACAGCGAAGATGAAGTTTCCTGGCAGGCCCGCTACGACCTGAACATGAAAAGCTACGGTATCCCTGGGCTGAGCTTCATGACCCGCTATATCACCAGTGATAATATCACTACCGCTACAGGCGAAGCCAAAGCCCACGAATGGGACTTTGAAAGCAAATACGTTCTGCAAAGCGGTCCCGCAAAAGACCTGTCTTTCCGTCTGCGTAGCGCCATCTATCGGACCGACAGATCCAACACGGATTACACCAGCAACAACGACTTCCGCGTAATCGTCGAATACCCACTGAGCATCTTGTAATTCAGTGCAAGTTCGATAGCTTCACCCGCAGCAAACAAAAACCGCTCACCTGATCCAGGTGAGCGGTTTTTTTATACCTAATTGCAGCGCTTGCTTTAACACAGCCTGTTAATTAGTAAGCTAACTAAACATAACCTGACTCAAGCGCCAGGTTATAGTCCAAGTGTTATTGCGCCGGCCCTTCCTGAACAACCCGAATCACACGTTGCGGAAACGGAATATCAATACCCGCATCCTTCAGGCGATCCCGCGCCAGTTCGTTGAGCATGAACATTACGCTCCAATAGTCCGCTGTCTTGACCCAAATCCGCAGCGACACCGTGATTGCGCTGTCACCCAAGGTGGAAATCACCGCTTCAGGTGCCGGGTCGGTCAATACGCGCTCATCCTTGGCCAGCTCCAGCAGGACTTCCCGGGCCTTTTGCAGGTCGGCCTGGTAATCCACTCCCACATCAAAAACCACTTTGCGGGTTGGCTGGCGGTTGGTGTTGGTGATGATGCCGTTGGACAAGTTGCCGTTGGGCACGATGACAGTCTTGTTGTCACCGGTACGGATGATCGTGTGGAAAATCTGGATGCTGTCGACGGTACCGGCCACGCCTTGGGCCTCGATCCAGTCACCGATGCGAAACGGACGAAACAGCAGGATCAGCACGCCGCCGGCGAAGTTCGCCAGGCTGCCCTGCAATGCCAAACCAATCGCCAAGCCTGCGGCACCGATAGCCGCGACGAACGAGGTGGTTTCCACGCCGATCATCGACGCGACGCTGACGATCAACAGTATTTTCAGAATGACGTTCGCCAGGGTGCTGATAAACCCTTGCAGCGCCAGGTCGGCGTTGCGCAAGGCCAGTAGCGCACCAACCTTTTTCGTGACCTTGTTGATCAACCACCAACCGATGGCGAGGGTGACGATCGCCAGCAGCACACGGCTACCGTACTCCATGATCATCGGTATCCAGGCCTGGGAAGCCTTGACCAGATGGTCCACTTCAGCGTTCAAGTCCATCGTATTCTCCTTATTCCTGTTGCACGCGGCATTTTGTGGCGAGGGGATTTATCCCCTCGCCACAGTGTTTTTTTACAGCTCAGGATCAATCGCGGAAGTTATTGAACTGCAGCGGCATGCCGAATTCCTTGCCGCGCAATGCGGCGATGGCTTCCTGCAAGTCGTCACGCTTCTTGCCGGTGACCCGCACCTGCTCGCCCTGGATGGCGGCCTGGACCTTGAGCTTGGCGTCCTTGATGTGGGCAACGATCTTCTTCGCCAGTTCCTTGTCGATGCCTTCCTTGAGTACGGCTTCCTGCTTCATCACCTTGCCCGAGGCATAGGCGTCCTTCACTTCAAGGCACTGCACGTCGATCTTGCGCTTGACCAGCGCCAGCTTGAGGATTTCGATCATCGCCTCGAGCTGGAAGTCGGCCTCGGCGGTCAGGTTGACGGTCAGGTCCTTTTCCTTGAACTCGAAACTGCCCTTGCCCTTGAGGTCATACCGACGGTCGAGTTCCTTGACGGCGTTTTCAACGGCGTTGGTGACTTCGTGCTTGTCCAGTTCGGATACCACGTCGAAAGACGGCATGTAGTGTTCTCCAAATAAAAAGGCGCGCTCATGACAACGGCGCGCACTTGGCTTGTGGTTAAAATCGGGCTCATTATAACGGGTCTTTTCCCGCCGTTACCGCGAGCCCTTCAGATGCCTGCGCCAAACCGAGTAAAAAACTGATGTCCACCACCTGGCATGTCTTGGGAGCCGGCAGCCTCGGCACGTTATGGGCGACGCGCCTGGCCCGGGCCGGGCTGCCGGTGCGGCTGGTACTGCGCAATGAACAACGCCTGCAGGCTTATCGCGAGGTCGGGGGCCTGACGCTGGTGGAACAAGGCCAGGCGCAGTGTTATCCGGTGCCCGGCGAAACGGCCCAAGGCCCCGAGCCCATCAAACGGTTGTTGCTGGCGTGCAAGGCCTACGACGCGGAAGCGGCCGTGGCCTCGGTGGCCCATCGGCTGGGTGCCGACTCGGAACTGATCCTGTTGCAGAACGGCCTCGGCAGCCAGGACGCCGTGGCGAACCGCGTGCCCCAGGCGCGCTGCATCAGCGCCTCCAGCACTGAAGGCGCATTTCGCGACGGTGACTGGCGTGTGGTGTTCGCCGGCCACGGCTTCACCTGGCTGGGCGACCCGGCGCGGCCGGTGGCGCCGATCTGGCTGGACGACTTGAGTGCCGCGGGCATTCCCCACGAATGGAGCGCCGATATCCTCACTCGCCTGTGGCGCAAGCTGGCCCTCAATTGTGCGATCAACCCACTCACCGTGCTGCACCATTGCAAGAATGGCGGCCTGCAGGAACACCGCTGCGAGGTGGCAACCCTCTGCGCCGAACTCACTGACCTGCTCGAACGCTGCGGCCAGCCAGCGGCAGCCGAAGACTTGCAGATGGAAGTCGAACGGGTGATCCAGGCCACGGCCGCCAATTACTCCTCGATGTACCAGGACGTCGCCAACCAGCGGCGCACCGAAATCAGCTACCTGCTTGGCCATGCCTGCGCGGTTGCTCAGCGGCATGGCGTGGCGGCGCCGCATCTCGGACAAATGCGCCAGCGACTGATTGCCCACTTGGACAACCTTGGATTGCCCAGCGACTGAGCAGCAGCTACGCTGGCCCTCGTGTTCCTTGTTAGCGACGAGTCCGATGCCATTGCGCCAGCGCCTTGAAAATCTCCCGGTCGGCCAGAAACTGCTGGCGGCCCTGTTGGTGTTGTTGACCACGGTTTTGCTGGTGGCCAACCTGACCTTCATCAGCGCGGCCTACTACATTTCCCAGGAAAGCATGGCTCCCCAGGCCTTGCAGACCATTGGCCGGCTGGTGGCCAACCCGAGCCTGATCGCCGACGCGCTGCAATCGCCACAAAGCGCCCAGCGCCTGCTCGACGAACTCAACAGTTACGCACCGCTGCGGGCGGCGGCTTTGTATGACGGCCAAGGCGAGCGCCTGGCCCAACTGCAACAGGGCGAAAAGCTCAAGCTGCCGGAGCATTTTCGCCACATGCAAACCTGGCAGGCCGGCGAGTTCCGCAGCAATCAAGTCATCACCCTGCCCCGTCCCGGGACGACACCGGGCCACCTGTTGCTGGTCGCCAGCAGCGAGTTACCCACCGCGTTCTACACCGGCACCCTCACCGCGAGCCTCGGCATCCTGATCTTCAGCGTGCTGCTGTGGCTGGTCATTGCCCAGCAGATCAAGCGACTGATCACCCAACCGATCCACCAGCTCGAAGAGCTGTCGCGCCAGGTGACCCGCGAGGAAAACTATTCCCTGCGCGCCGCCCGGGGCAACCACGACGAAATCGGCAGCCTGGCCGAAGCGTTCAACACCATGCTGTCGCGGATCGAAGCCCGCGAGCAGCAACTCAAGCGCGCCCGCGACGACTCCCAGGCCGCTTATGACCAGGCCCAGGGCCTGGCCGAAGAAACCCGCCACACCAACCGCAAGCTGGAACTGGAAGTCCAGGTGCGCAGCAAAATCGAGAAAAAACTCACCGGTTTCCAGAACTACCTCAACAGCATCATCGACTCCATGCCGTCGGCCCTGATCGCCCTCGACGAACAGCTCTACGTCACCCAATGGAACCAGGAAGCCAGCGCGCTCTCGGGCACACGATTGGACGAAGCGCTGAACCAGCCGATCTTCCTCGCCTTCGAACCGCTGAAGCCGTACCTACCGCAGCTCAAACAAACCGTCGAGCAGCACACGGTGGCGAAGATCGAGCGCGTGACCTGGACCAAGGACGACGAAGCGCGGCATTACGCCCTCACCTTCTACCCGCTGATGGGCGGCGCCGGGCGTGGCGTGGTGATCCGCATCGACGACATCACCCAGCGCCTGTCGCTGGAGGAAATGATGGTGCAATCGGAAAAGATGCTCTCGGTCGGCGGCCTTGCGGCGGGCATGGCCCATGAAATCAACAACCCGCTGGGGGCGATCCTGCACAACGTGCAGAACATTCGTCGACGCCTGTCCGCCGAGCTGCCCAAGAACCTCGAACAGGCCGAGCAGTTGGGCATCGAATTGCCGGTGGTCAACCGTTACCTGCAAAGCCGGGAGATCCCGCAACTGCTCGACGGCATCCAGCAGGCCGGCGCGCGAGCCGCAAAAATCGTCACCCACATGCTCAGCTTCAGCCGACGCAGCACCCGGCAGATGGCCCCCTGCGACTTGCCAGCCTTGATCGACCAAGCCGTGGAAATCGCAGGGAACGACTTCGACCTTGCGATCGGTTTCGACTTCAAGGGCCAGGCAATCATCCGCCAGTTCGACCCGAACCTGGGCCCGGTGCCAGGCACTGCCAACGAGCTGGAACAGGTATTGCTCAACCTCTTGAAAAATGCCGCCCAAGCGATCCACCAACGGCAGGACGATAGCGAACCCGGGCGCATTATCCTGCGCACGCGGTTGAACCCACCGTGGGCGGAAATCCAGGTCGAGGACAACGGCATCGGCATGAGCGAGAACGTGCGCAAACGCACCTTCGAGCCGTTTTTCACCACCAAGGAAATCGGCCAGGGCACGGGCCTCGGGCTGTCGGTGTCGTACTTCATCATCACCAACAATCACAAGGGCCAGATGGAAGTGCAATCCGCGCCAGGCCAGGGCACTTGCTTCACCCTGCGCCTGCCCCTGGCGGGCACTTCGGTCGTGGCCCAGGAACATAAGCAAGTGGAGCGCTGAACAATGGGTTTTCGCCTGTCGAAGATTTACACCCGCACCGGTGACAAAGGTGAAACCGGGCTGGGGGATGGTCGCCGCGTGGCGAAGGATCATCCACGGGTCGAGGCGATTGGCGAAGTGGATACACTGAACAGCCAACTGGGCTTGTTGTTGGCCGGCCTGGCCGAAGAAAAGACCCGGCATCCGGCGCTGGAGGAAGTCATCGCAGTGCTGGCCCCTTGTCAGCACCGGTTGTTCGACCTGGGTGGTGAACTGGCGATGCCGGCGTACCAAGCCTTGAACGTCGCGGAAGTCGAGCGGCTGGAAGCGGCGATTGACCTGTGGAACGAAGAACTGGGGCCCTTGGAGAATTTCATCCTGCCCGGTGGCTCTTCCTTGATCGCGCAAGCTCACGTCTGCCGAGCCCTGGCCCGTGGTGCCGAGCGTCGTTGCCAACAGTTGAACGCGGTGGAGCCTCTGGCCGGGCCGGGGCTGGCCTATATCAATCGGCTGTCGGATTTGTTGTTCGTGGCCGCGCGGGTCATTGCCCGGCGGCAAGGGGTGGCCGAGGTGCTTTGGGAGGCGGCGGCGAAGCCTGGGGACTAATCGTTCTTGAGGCCGCCATCGCGAGCAAGCTCGCTCCCACAGGGGTTTTGTGAGCGCCGAAGATCCCGTGTGGGAGCGAGCTTGCTCGCGATGGCGTCAGCGGTTACACCACAAAATCAAGCCTCAGGCCAAAACGCCCGAATCCCCGCCACACCCTGGGCCCCGGCTTCCCAGGCTTTTTGCTGCTCGGCAGGCCCTACCCCGCCCAACAGGTAAACCGGCCTGTCGAAGCCCTCGATCAACCGCACTGCCTCCGCCCAGCCCAGCGGCTGTGCATCGGGGTGGGTCTGGGTCGGCTGCACCGGTGACAGCGTCACGAAATCCACGTCCATCTGCTGCGCCAGGGCCAATTCCTCGGCGTCATGGCACGAGGCCGCGAGCCAGCGATCCTTGCCGAACGGTCGACCGGCCGCCGCGTGCTTGCGCAGTTGCGCGGCAGTGATGTGCCAGCCGGCGGAGGGAAAATCCCCCAGCCATTCGAACGGCCCCTTGAGCATCAGTTGGGCCTTGCCGGCACACAACCCCACCGCATCCACCGCCAGGTCGCGGTATTGCGGGTCGTAGCCGTTGGGCGCACGCAGTTGGACCAACTTGATCCCGCCCGCAATTGCCTTTTGCAAACCGCGCAGCAAGGCTGGGCTTTCCAGGCCATCAGGTGTGATCAGGTATTCACCCGGCAAACGCGCCGCCGCGACGATCGGTTGGTTGGCCGCCGGAAAGTCATAGTTCGCCAACTCACGGGCCGTCACCCAAGCCAACGGCTGGCCTTCGGCACCGTGGGGCTCGCCACTGAACGCCGAGACTTCCCAGACATCCAGCAACACCTGTTTGTCCGGGTAATCGTGACGCACCTTGATCAATGGCCGGGCAGCGTCGACGACAATGCCCAGTTCCTCATTCAGTTCACGGGCCAGGGCGGTTTCGACGGACTCTTCGGCCTCGACCTTGCCGCCGGGAAATTCCCACAGGCCACCCTGGTGTTGGGTGTCGGCCCGCCGAGCAATCAGGATCTTGCCGGCGGCGTCGCGGATGACCGCCGCCGCCACATGGACTCGTTTCACCGCGTAGTCTCCTTCAGGCCAGCCTGTTGCCACGTCTTGAATGCCGGCCATTGATACAGGGTTTCGACGTAGGCCTCATCGACCTCCGGCAGCGTCACCTGATAAGTGCGCAAGCGCACGGCAACAGGGGCAAAAAATGCGTCGGCCAGGCTGACCCGGCCAAACAGGTAAGGACCGGCTTCGGTCGCCGCCGCGCGGCACTCGGCCCACAGCGCCAGCATCCGCTGGATTTCCGCCTGGACGTCCGCCGGCATCGGTGACAGCGGCGCATCGTGCAGCAGGTCCATGGGCATATTGCTGCGTATAGCGAAGAAGCCGCTGTGCATTTGTGCACAGGCCGAACGCGCCTGGGCCCGGGCGGCGACATCCTTGGGCCAGAGTCCGGCATCCGGGAACTGTTCAGCCAAGTACTCACCGATCGCCAGGGAATCGGCGATCACGCCGAATTCGGTCTTGAGCAACGGGACCTTGGCCGTGGCCGAATACTTGAGCAGCTTTTCACGGGTATCCGGCTGGCCGAGCCTGACCAACTCTTCGGTGTACTTCGCGCCGGTCAGCGCCAGGGCGAGCGCGCCGCGCATGGACCAGGAAGAGAGATCTTTGTCGCCGATGATCAGGTGCAGGCTCATGTGGATTCCTTTCTTGTGGTTCTGAGGTGTCTGTTCTGTTGCCATCGCGAGCAAGCTCGCTCCCACAGGGGGGCTTGTGGTGTGAACACTATCGATATCACCCAACAGATCCACTGTGGGAGCGAGCTTGCTCGCGATTGGAGCAGCTCGGTCCCGAGCGTATTAAGTCCGGTATTCAGCGTTGATCTTGACGTACTCGTGGGACAGGTCGGTCGTCCAGATGGTTTCGCTGCAATCACCCCGTCCCAGCTCGATACGGATGGTGATTTCCTCCTGCTGCATCACCGCCGCGCCTTGGACTTCGGTGTAGGTCGCGGCGCGGGCGCCCTGGCTGGCGATGCAGACTTCACCGAGGAACACGTCGATCTTGCTCACGTCCAGCTCAGGCACGCCGGCACGGCCGACAGCGGCGAGGATCCGGCCCCAGTTCGGGTCGGAGGCGAACAGCGCGGTCTTGATCAGCGGCGAGTGGGCCACGGTGTAGCCGACATCCAGGCATTCCTGATGGTTGCCACCGCCGTTGACCTGCACGGTGACGAACTTGGTCGCGCCTTCGCCGTCACGGACGATGGCCTGGGCCACTTCCATGCACACTTCGAATACGGCCTGCTTCAGGGCCGCGAACAGCGGGCCGCTGGCTTCGGTGATTTCCGGCAGGTTGGCCTTGCCAGTGGCGATCAGCATGCAGCAATCGTTGGTGGACGTGTCGCCGTCGATGGTGATGCGGTTGAACGACTTGTTGGCGCCGTCGAGCATCAGGTCTTGCAGCACCTGGCGCGATACCTTGGCGTCGGTGGCGATGTAGCCGAGCATGGTCGCCATGTTCGGGCGGATCATGCCGGCGCCTTTGCTGATCCCGGTGACGGTGATGGTGACGCCGTCGTGCTGGAACTGACGGCTCGCGCCCTTGGGCAGCGTGTCTGTGGTCATGATGCCGGTGGCGGCGGCGGCCCAGTTGTTTTCCGAGAGGTCATCGAGGGCGGCTTGCAGGGCGCCTTCGATCTTCTCGACTGGCAGCGGTTCGCCAATCACGCCGGTGGAGTAAGGCAGCACCTGGCTGGCATCGACGCCGGTCAGTTCGGCCAGCTTGGCGCAGGTACGCTCGGCGGCGGCCAGGCCTGGCGCGCCGGTGCCGGCGTTGGCGTTACCGGTGTTGGTCAGCAGGTAACGCACCGGCCCCTGCACGCGTTGCTTGGCGAGGATGACCGGCGCGGCACAAAACGCGTTGAGGGTGAACACGCCTGCCACCGTCGAGCCTTCGGCGCAACGCATGACCACGACATCCTTGCGCCCAGGACGCTTGATGCCCGCCGAAGCGATACCGAGTTCAAAACCGGCAACCGGGTGCAACGTTGGCAACGGACCAAGACCAACAGCCATGAATGCGCTCCTTATAAAATTATTTCAGCACCGCCTTCATCAAGACGGCGGATCAAATGGCAAAACGCCGCGACAGGAGTGTCCTGTCGCGGCGCGGGTCGTTCAGCGTTGAAACGGGGTTATTGGATCTGCCCGTGGCAATGCTTGTATTTCTTGCCCGAGCCGCAATAGCACAGCTCGTTACGGCCCAGCTTCTGCTCGTTGCGCACCGGCGCGGTGGCCAGGGCCACGTCCACATCGACGCCCTCTTCCATCGTCTGGGCCACTTCCAAGCCTGGGGCTTCGGCGTGTTCGAATTGCATCCGCGCGGCCAGGGCTTCGGCTTCCTGGCGCAGGCGAGCTTCTTCTTCGGCCGGATCTTCGCGGCGTACCTGAACGTGGGACAGGACACGAATCGAGTCGCGCTTGATCGAATCCAGCAGTTCGGAGAACAGTGTGAAGGACTCGCGCTTGTACTCTTGCTTCGGGTTCTTCTGGGCGTAGCCGCGCAGGTGGATACCGTGGCGCAGGTGATCCATGGTCGACAGGTGGTCTTTCCACAGGTCGTCCAGCACGCGCAGCACGATCTGCTTCTCGAAGGAGCGCAGCGCCTCGGCGCCGGCCTGGTCTTCTTTTTCGTTGTACGCGGCAATCAGTTCGGCCAGCAGTTTCTCGCGCAGGGTTTCCTCGTAGAGGTGATCGTCTTCGTCGAGCCACTGCTGGATCGGCAACGACACACCAAAATCGCTGCGCAGGGCAGCTTCCAACCCGGCGACGTCCCACTGTTCCGGCAGCGACTGGGGAGGGATGTGGGCGCTGACGGTCGCGTCGAGCACTTCGCGGCGGAAATCGGCGATGGTTTCGCCAATGTCGTCGGCGGCCAACAGGCTGTTGCGCATGTGATAGATCACTTTACGCTGCTCGTTGTTGACGTCGTCGAACTCCAGCAACTGCTTGCGGATATCGAAGTTGCGACCTTCGACCTTGCGCTGGGCCTTTTCGATGGCATTGGTCACCATGCGGTGCTCGATTGCCTCGCCCGGCTGCATGCCCAGCGCCTTCATGAAGTTTTTCACCCGGTCAGAGGCGAAGATGCGCATCAGGCTGTCTTCCAGCGACAGGTAGAAGCGGCTGGAGCCGGCGTCACCCTGGCGACCGGCACGGCCGCGCAGCTGATTGTCGATACGACGGGATTCGTGACGCTCGGAAGCGATCACCTGCAAGCCGCCGGATTCGAGTACTTGCTGGTGACGCTTCTGCCAGTCAGCCTTGATTTGCGCGATTTGCTCAGGGGTCGGGTTTTCCAGGGAAGCGACTTCCACTTCCCAGTTGCCGCCCAGCAGGATGTCGGTACCGCGGCCGGCCATGTTGGTGGCGATGGTCAATGCACCCGGGCGACCGGCCTGGGCGATGATCTCGGCTTCCTTCTCGTGGAACTTGGCGTTCAGGACCTTGTGCTCGATGCCTTCCTTGGTGAGCAGGTTGGACATGTGCTCGGAGGTCTCGATAGTGGCGGTACCCACCAGGATCGGACGGCCCTGGGCCATGCCTTCCTTGATGTCGTTGATGATCGCCGCGTATTTTTCTTCGGCGGTCAGGAACACCAGGTCGTTGTAGTCTTTGCGCGCCAAAGGCTTGTTCGGCGGGATCACTACCACTTGCAGACCGTAGATCTGGTGGAATTCGAACGCTTCGGTGTCGGCGGTACCGGTCATGCCGGACAGCTTGTTGTACAGGCGGAAGTAGTTCTGGAAGGTGGTCGAGGCCAGCGTCTGGCTCTCGGCCTGGATGTTCAGGCCTTCCTTGGCTTCGATGGCCTGGTGCAGGCCTTCGGACAGGCGACGGCCCGGCATGGTGCGGCCGGTGTGTTCGTCCACCAGCACGACCTGACCGTCCTGCACGATGTATTCGACGTTGCGATGGAACAGCTTGTGGGCGCGCAGGCCGGCATAGACGTGGGTCAGCAGGCCCAGGTTATGGGCCGAGTAGAGGCTTTCGCCTTCAGCCAGCAGCCCAACGCGGGTCAGCATCTCTTCGATGAACTGGTGGCCGGATTCGTTGAGTTCGACCTGGCGGGTCTTCTCGTCGACGGTGTAGTGGCCGGGCTGGGTGACTTCGCCTTCCACTTCTTCGACGTGCAACGTGAGCTGTGGGATCAGCTTGTTGATCTCGATGTACAGCTTGGAGCTGTCCTCGGCCTGACCGGAAATGATCAGCGGGGTACGGGCTTCGTCGATGAGGATGGAGTCGACTTCGTCGATCACGGAAAAGTTGAGTTCACGCTGGAATTTTTCTTCCATGCTGAACGCCATGTTGTCGCGCAGGTAGTCGAAACCGAATTCGTTGTTGGTGCCGTAGGTGATGTCCGAGGCGTAGGCGGCGCGCTTCTCTTCCGGCGGCTGGAACGGCGTGACGACACCGACGGTCAAGCCGAGGAATTCGTAGAGCGGGCGCATCCAGTTGGCGTCGCGACGGGCCAGGTAGTCGTTGACCGTTACCACGTGCACGCCCTTGCCGGACAATGCATTGAGATACACCGCCAGGGTAGCCACGAGAGTCTTGCCCTCACCGGTGCGCATCTCGGCGATCTTGCCTTCGTGCAAGGTCATGCCGCCGATCAACTGGACGTCGAAGTGGCGCATGCCCATGACCCGCTTGCCGGCCTCGCGGCAGACCGCAAAGGCTTCGGGCAGGATCTGGTCAAGGGTTTCGCCCTTGGCGATGCGGTCCTTGAATTCGGCAGTCTTGGCGCGTAACTGATCGTCCGAAAGGGCCACCATTTGCTCTTCGAAGGCATTGACGATCTGTACCGTCTTGAGCATGCGCTTGACTTCACGCTCATTCTTGCTTCCAAAAAGTTTCTTTAACAAAGGCGCAAACATATCGGCAGGATCTTCCACACTAAAGGGATGGAGGGCGGCCCCGTGAGTCGCCCGTGCAGCCCTCATGGCCGCATGCGAACGAGCATTCTACCCGGAAACGATGGTGAGGAAAGTGGCGTTATTCCACGATGCTGGCACAGCGCTGTGACGGGGCCCCATTAAAATAAGGGCTTTTGCGCGAACTTCAACCCACAAAGCGCATAAGTTACTTAATGATTGTGTGGATCAAAGCCGCTGGGCGACAGGGCCGCGGCGCATCCAGCGCTTTCTGCTACCATGGCGCCTCTGTCATTTCGCGGTATTTCATCCATGGCCTTCCGCCCTCTTCCAGCCAAGGCGCCCGCCGTTCTGCTGCGCGAAGCCAAGCCGCTGAAAGCCATCTTCGGCCACGCCCGGCGCCTCGGCCATCTGCAACGCCTGTTGGACAGCCAATTGCAGCCCGCCGCGCGCGAGCATTGCCACGTTGCCTCGTGGCGCGAAGGCAGCTTGTTGCTGATCGTCACCGACGGACACTGGGCCACGCGCCTGCGCTACCAGCAGAAGCGCCTGCTGCGCCAACTCCAGGCGTTCGAAGAATTCGCCAACCTGACGCGCATCCTGTTCAAGGTCCAGCCGCCGACCGTACAAGGCGGCGCCAAGGGACATACCCTGGACCTGTCGACCGACGCAGCCGCAACCATCCAGGCCACCGCCGAAGGCATCAGCGACCCCAACCTGCGGGCGGCGCTGGAGCGATTGGCGGCGCATGCGCGGCCCAAGGGTTGAGATTTTCGTCGCCTGTTAACTGGCTATCGCGAGCAAGCTCGCTCCCACAGTGGATTCGTGGTGGATACAAAATCTGTGTCCGCTGAAGATCTCCTGTGGGAGCGAGCTTGCTCGCGATGGGGGCGACTCGGTCTCGACTACCGGCGCTTGCTGCCCCCCAATAAAGACCCCATCAACCCCCGCACCAATTGCCGGCCCAATTGATTGGCCGCCTGGCGCATCGCTGATTTCAACGCCTGGCCGGCTGCGGTGCCGAGGAATTCCCCAGCCTGTTCGGTGAAGCTCGGCTCGTCCGCCGCCGGTTTGCCCGGTGCCGTTTCAACTTGCGGTTCCAACCCCTTGCGGCCCATCAACACTTCATAGGCCGACTCACGGTCGATAGGCTTTTCGTAGCGCCCCTGCAAAGGCGAACTGGCAATCAACCCGGCGCGCTCGGCGTCACTCAACGGCCCGATACGCGACTGCGGCGGCGCCACCAGCACGCGCTGGACGATTTCCGGCGTGCCTTTTTCCTGCAGGGTGCCGACCAGGGCTTCGCCGATGCCCAGTTCGGTAAGTACCGACAAGGCATCGAATTGCGGGTTCGGTCGGAAACCTTCCGCCACTGCCCGCAAGGATTTCTGTTCCTTGGCGGTAAACGCCCGCAGGCCATGCTGGATGCGCAACCCCAACTGCGCCAGCACATCGTCAGGCAAATCGCCTGGCGACTGGGTCACGAAATACACTCCGACACCCTTGGAGCGAATCAACCGCACCACCTGTTCCAGGCGATCCTGCAGAGCCTTGGGTGTATCGGCAAACAGCAAGTGTGCCTCGTCGAAAAACAATGCGAGCAAAGGTTTGTCCGCATCGCCGCGCTCAGGCAACTGTTCGAACAGCTCGGCCAGCAGCCACAGCAAAAACGTCGCGTAGACCTTCGGTGCCTCATGGACCAGGCGGCTGGCGTCCAGCAGATGAATACGGCCGCGGCCATCGCTCGCCGGCTGCAGGATGTCTTCGAGCTGCAACGCCGGCTCACCGAACAAAGCGTCGGCGCCCTGCCGTTCCAGGGTGGACAAGCGTCGCATCAGCGCCTGGCTGGAACCGGTGGTCATCAGGGCCGCGTCGTCGCCAAGCAGTTCAGGGTTGTCCTTGAGGTGATTGAGCAATGCCTTCAAGTCTTTCAGATCCAGCAACAACAGCCCCTCGCGATCGGCAACCTTGAACGCCGCATACAACGCCGATTGCTGGCTGTCCGTGAGTTCCAGCAGGCTGCCGAGCAGCAACGGGCCCATTTCACTCAGGGTCGTGCGCAGCGGATGGCCCGATTGGCCATGGATGTCCCACAAGGTCACCGGATACGCTTGAGGTTTGTGGCCGAGCCAAGGCATGCCGGCAATGCGCTCGGCAATCTTGCCCTGGGGCGCGCCAGCCGCGCCCAGGCCGCACAGGTCGCCCTTGATGTCTGCCGCGAACACGGCCACGCCGGCGTCGCTGAACATCTCGGCCAGGCGTTGCAGGGTGACGGTCTTGCCGGTGCCGGTGGCACCCGCCACCAATCCATGGCGGTTCGCCAGGCGCATGGCCTGGGCGACAGGCTGGCCAGCAAGGTCGGCCCCGATAATGAGTTGCGATGAGTCAGGCATTTCGTCACCCGTGGTGTTTGCGAGATGAGGCTATTTTGCGCGCTTATATAAAAGCATGCCCAGCGCTTCAAGACCCTGGCGCCAGGAATAATAGTCTGCGACCCGGGACAGGCCTCTTCGCGCCCCACAACCCCAACCGAACATCTATTCTTACTAAAGGTCAACACAGGAGAACACAGACCGGAGGGACGTTCATCGTGCACATAGCGGACATCACCATGTTCTACGCCCCCGCCAGCGGCGGCGTGCGCACCTACCTGGATGCCAAGCATCGGCGCCTGGGCAATCGGCCCGGCATTCGCCATAGCCTGTTGGTTCCCGGTGCGCACTTGAGTGAACAGGACGGCATCTACAAGGTACCCGCCCCTCCGCTGCCCTTCGGCAAGGGCTATCGCTTTCCGCTGCGCCTGGCTCCCTGGCGTAACGTCCTGCGCGATCTGCAGCCCGATCTTATTGAAGTCGGCGACCCGTATCTGACCGCCTGGGCCGCCCTCGATGCCCGACGACAGCTCGATGTCCCCGTCATCGGTTTCTATCACTCAGACTTGCCATTGCTGGTCAGCAACCGGATGGGAAGTTGGTTCACCCCTAATATCGAAGCCTACGTCAGCAAGTTATACGGCAACTTCGACCGAGTCCTGGCGCCGAGCCAGGTGATGGCAGACAAGCTGACCGGGCTGGGCGTGAAGAATGTCTATGTACAACCCTTGGGTGTAGACCTACAAACCTTCAACCCCGCCGCCCGCGACCCTGAACTGCGGGCAGAGCTCGGCATCGCAGAAGACGCGCGGCTGCTGATTTTCGCCGGCCGTGGTTCCAAGGAGAAAAACCTGCCGGTGCTGCTCAAGTGCATGAAACGCCTGGGCGAGCGCTACCACTTATTGCTGGTCGGCTCTTCGATGCCGGCCCTGGTGCCGGACAACGTCACGGTCATCGACGAATTCTGCCCGGCGCCCCAGGTCGCCCGGCTGATGGCCAGCGCCGATGCGCTGCTGCATGCCGGCGACCAGGAAACCTTTGGTTTGGTGATCCTCGAAGCGATGGCCAGCGGCATTCCGGTAGTGGCGGTCGCTGCGGGCGCGTTCAGCGAAATCGTCCAGGAAGACTGCGGCCTGCTGTGCACGCCAGACAACCCACAAGCCATGGCCAACGCCGTGCGGCAGTTGTTCGCCGAAGGGTGTGAGCAGCGCGGCGCCAGGGCACGCCGGCATGTGGAGCGGCATTACGCCTGGGACTCGGTGGTCAATAGCCTGCTGGGCCATTACTACAGCGTGCTCGGCGCAGAAATGCCGCTGCTGGCCAATGGTTGAGGCGACACCCATGGCAATGAACCATGCCCCCAGCCTGCTGTTGGTGCTGCATGACGTCGCGCCCCAGACCTGGCCGGATTACCAACCCTTCGTCGAAGCCGTCGACGCCCTTGGCCAGATCCCGATGACTTGGCTGGTGGTGCCGGATTTCCATCATGCCAATGCGCTGGACGATCATCCCGGCTTCAGGCGCCTGCTCGACAGCCGGGTCGAGCGCGGCGATGAATTGGTCTTGCACGGCTACTACCACTGCGACGACGGCCCGCCCGCTATCCATCCCAAGGACTGGTTCATGCGCCGGGTCTACACCCATGAAGGCGAGTTCTATGGGTTGTCGCAGGACGCCGCCTTCACCCGCCTGCGGGCCGGTATCGACATGTTCCAGCGGTATCAATGGCCGCTGGAGGGTTTTGTCGCGCCCGCCTGGCTGATGAGCGAAGGCACCCGGCAAGCCTTGCGCCAGTTGCCCTTGAGCTACACGAGCGATACGCAGCACCTCTACCGCTTGCCTGATTTCACCCGGATCGATGCGCCAGGCCTCGTGTGGAGCGCGCGCAGCGCCTGGCGCCGGGGCCTGTCGAAAATCATCAGCGACCAGCGCGAGCAACGCTGGCGCCAGGCCTCGGTGATTCGCCTGGGGCTGCATCCGGTGGACATGCGCCATGGCTATTCGCGGGATTATTGGCTGCGTACCCTGGAGCGCCTGCTCGAGGACGGACGCGTGCCGATGACCAAGGCCGGATGGCTGGCGACCCAGGGCCTGCGGGTCAGCAGCGCCGCATGAAACGATTGATCTGGCTGGCCGCCGCCCTGCTCATCGCGCTGCTGGTGCCAATGCTGGTGGGTGGCGGGGAAATGTGGTCGCGGGTGCAGCGTTTTCCGTTGTCGCTGTTGTTGGTCATGCTGGGCATGATCGTACTGTGCTGGGGGCTGAACTCGGTGCGGTTGCGTTTGCTGCTGGGTGAACACCGCGGGCGCATCGGCGCGATCAAAAGCATGGGCGTGGTGATGTCCACCGAGTTCGCCATGTGCGCGACGCCCGGCGGCAGCGGTGGACCGTTGACGCTGATGGCCCTGCTGGCGCGCAACGGCGTGCGCCCGGCCCACGGTAGCGCAGTGTTCGCGATGGATCAGTTGAGCGACCTGCTGTTTTTCTTGTGTGCGTTGCTGGGCATCCTGTTCTACGCGCTGTTCCAGAATCTCAGCCAGCGTATGGAGTGGATGCTGGCGTTGAGCGCGATTTCGTTGTTTGGCGGCCTGATCTGCTGCGCCATGGTCGCCCGCTACCATCGCCGGCTGATTCTGCTGGGTGCCCGGCTGCTGTGCCATCTGCGAGTGAAAGCCAGCACCCGGCGGCGGTGGGGGCGCAAGATCCTCAACTTCCTGGCGGCGTTCACCGATACGTTGAAGTTGCCTCGAATGACACTTTTCCAGGTGTTCGGCCTGACTTGCCTGCACTGGGCTCTTCGCTACAGCGTGCTTTACCTGGCGTTGAAAGGGTTGGGGGCGGATCTGCAATGGGCCTGGAGTTTTCTGATCCAGATGCTCTCCCTGAGCGCAGGGCAGTTCAGCCTGCTGCCGGGCGGCGCCGGAGCGGCGGAATTGACCTCGGCGGCGCTGCTGGCGCCCATGGTGGGGAAATCCACCGCAGCGGCGGCGATCCTGATCTGGCGAGCGGTGACTTATTACTTCTATCTGCTGGCCGGCGGGCCGGTATTTTTCCTGATGGTCGGGCGACCGTTGATCAGGAAGCTGATCAGGCTCAGGCAGGCCTGACCGCTTTACCGCTTGGGCTCGGAGTCGTCTTGAGGCTTCTCGTTCAGCTCTTTCCAGAGTTTCGCGGCGTCGGGAAACTCCGTGCCATCCTCGGGGCTCAGCGCGTCGGGATCGAAACGGCTCAGGCAGCCCTCGCCCACGGTTGGCGGCGCTTTGGCGGTAGCTTTGTCCAAGGGATCGGCCATGGTTTTACGTGTTCCTCAAGGCTGATCGTGGCGAGGGAACTCGCTCCCTCGCCACAGGATTTTGCGTTGGATCAGAATACGACGGTCTTGTTGCCATGCACCAATACGCGGTCTTCAAGGTGATAACGCAAGCCGCGCGCCAGCACCATCTTCTCCACGTCGCGACCGAATCGCACCATGTCTTCGATACTGTCGCTGTGGCTCACACGCACCACATCCTGCTCGATGATCGGGCCGGCGTCCAACTCTTCGGTCACGTAGTGGCAAGTCGCGCCGATCAGCTTCACACCCCGCATCGAAGCCTGGTGGTATGGCTTTGCGCCGACGAAAGACGGCAGGAAGCTGTGGTGGATGTTGATGACTTTGTGCGCGTATTCGCTGCACAGGGATGGCGGCAGGATTTGCATGTAGCGGGCCAGCACCACCACCTCGGCACCATGCTGCTTGACCAGGCGCGAGACTTCGGCGAACGCCGGTTGCTTGTCCTGCGGATTGACCGGTACGTGATAGTAAGGAATGCCGTGCCATTCGACCATGCTGCGCAGGTCGTCATGGTTGGAAATCACGCAGGCGATGTCGCAATCGAGCTCATCGCTGTGCCAGCGGTGCAGCAAGTCAGCCAGGCAATGGGACTCGCGACTGGCCATCAGAACGACGCGTTTTTTCTGCGCGGTATCGGTGATGCGCCAGTCCATCGAGAACTCTTCGGCAATCGGGGCGAAGGCCTCGCGAAAGGCTTCTATGCCGAAGGGCAGCGAGTCGGCGCGGATCTCGTGACGCATGAAAAACCAGCCACTCTGATTGTCCGAGTGATGGCTTGCTTCAGTGATCCAACCGTTATGGGACGCCAGAAAGTTACTGACTTTAGCAACGATACCGACGCGGTCCGGGCAAGCGATCACCAGCCGAAAAGTGCGCATTAGGGGAACTCCAGAACTTTCGCAAAGGCCGCCATTCTAGCCACTGCGCGGCAAAACTGCAGTACTGATGACACACCCGCCCCCCCGCGTGATCAGCCGAGGCTGGAAAATGGCCCGGACTGCGGCGGCACCGCTATATGTTTGAACAGATGTCAGGGCGCACCCCTTAGTTATTGCGCCGCCAATTTTGTGGCACTGCACTATTTAATTAAAGAAACACGGCTTAAATGTTTACTTGATGAAACTGTCTGATTACTATTGCTTCACTGTCTCCTTGTCATCCGTGTCCTACATAAGGTAGTCCCCATGTCCCTGATCAACGAATACCGTGCTACAGAAGAAGCAATCAAAGAACTGCAAGCCCGCCTGAAAAATCTGTCCGAAGACGACAAACTGCAAAAAGAACTGGAATTCGAAGGCAAACTGCGCACTCTGATGGGCGAATACTCCAAGTCCCTGCGCGATATCATTGCCCTGCTGGATCCGGAAGCCAAGTCGGGCAAAGCCCCTCGTGGCGCCGTAAAGACCACCGGCACCAAGCGCGCCCGTAAAGTTAAGCAATACAAAAACCCGCACAATGGCGAAGTCATCGAAACCAAAGGTGGCAACCACAAGACGCTGAAAGAGTGGAAAGCCAAGTGGGGCGGTGACGTAGTAGAAGGCTGGGCAACCCTGCTGGGCTAAGCCTCGCCCGCCGGCACCGCGTTTACGCACGGAGCTTGCAAGCAAAAAAACGCCAGCAATTGCTGGCGTTTTTTTATACCTTGGTTTTTATCTAGCCGCTTGAATCACACTGGCGCGGCTCAGAGGCTAAAACGTTTGCGCAATTGTTGGCTGTAGGCCTGCCATTGCATCAGTACGTCTTGCTGCAAAGACGTAGATAGCCCCATCCACTCAGTCATCGCCTCATCAAAATTGTTCAGCGTATTAGGTGCGCCCCACTCCGAGGATGACAGGCGCTGCTGGCAAAATAGTTTCCAGCGTTCCTGTTCTTCTGGATCCAAGGTCTCCGGAAAGTTGCGCGCACGATATCGAAACAATAATTCCGGCAGTCGTTCATCGTCGAAAGGCCATTGTCCTTGCGCCAATTGAGCCGGGTCCGCCATGCGAACTTGTTCACATAAACGACGGTCACGGTCGCCCAGGAACCCTGCATATAATTGCTGCTCGGGATCCGCGCTGGCCGCGAAGTCTTCCTGCCCATAAATGATGTGAAGTTTGTCTTGCCACACCTGCTGTGCGTCACTTAGCCGCAGCGCTCGCTCACGCACGCCCTCCATGTCCAGCTGCAGCCGTAGTTGGTCTTCGGCGCGCAAGACGGCCAATGGCGCAACCACCGGGCATTTGTTGATGTGGATGAGTTTGAGGGGCACCGGCAGCTCACCGTCGAGCAGGTCCTCGCGACGGGTGTACAAGCGTTGACGCAGCATTTGCGCGTCATGATCGAGCAAGCCCTGGGGATCCAGGTGCAAGTCGCAGACAATCAGGGCATTGCGGTTCTTCGGATGCCAGGCCAGCGGCAACACCACGCCGATGTAGTTTCGCGCCGCCGAGAAGCGCCCGGAGATGTGCACCATCGGTTGCAAAAGGCGAATCTGATCCATCACTTTCTGTTTGCTGCGCAGCTGGAACAACCAATCATAGAGCCGGGGTTGTTTCTCGCGGATCAACCGGGCCAGGGCGATCGTCGCGCGCACATCCGACAGCGCGTCGTGGGCCTGGCCATGGTCGATGCCGTTGGCCGCCGTCAGGCGTTCGAGCTTGAGGGTGACGCGACCCTCCTCCTGCGGCCAGACGATGCCCTCGGGGCGCAACGCGTAAGCGGCGCGCACCAGGTCGATCAGGTCCCAACGGCTGTTTCCGCCCTGCCATTCCCGTGCATAGGGATCGAAAAAATTCCGATACAGGCTGTAGCGGGTCATTTCATCGTCGAAGCGCAACGTGTTGTAACCCGCGCCACAGGTCCCGGGGGCAGCCAATTGCGCGTGGACGCGGGTCATGAAATCAGCTTCGCTCAAGCCCTTTTCCGCCAGTTGCGCCGGAGTGATGCCGGTGATCGCGCAGGCCGCCGGATGAGGCAGGACGTCATCGCTGGGCCGGCAATAAAGGTTCACCGGCTCGTCGATCTCGTTGAGCTCGAAATCGGTGCGGATCCCCGCCACTTGCAAGGGGCGGTCGCACCGCGGGTTGATGCCGGTGGTTTCGTAGTCGTACCAGAAGATGGAAGTCACGGGGTGTTCCTGGGTTGGGGACTGGCGAAGTCTAGGGGGGCGAACCCCGCCCCCGCCAGCATTCTGGCCTTGAATCATGTTGCAGGCCATGAAATGACACACTCGGCCATATCGTGCGCCCGCCCGAAGACTGCTAGCATCTGCGCCGAGATCGAACGTTCGAACGGCCCATCACAGGTTGCCCATGCTCGAGACACCAGCACTGCAAAGGAACGCGCCGCTGCCGCCGCCACTGGACACGCGCTACCAGGTCGAGACGCCCGAAGGCATCGACCTTCCGCTGCGCCCGGCGGGCCTGATGCCCCGTGCGCTGGCCTTCGCCATCGACTTGGGAATACGTGGGCTGGTGCTCGGCCTGTTCTTCCTGATCCTGGCGTTCTTCGGCAAACTTGGGATCGGCCTGGGCTCGATCCTGCTGTTCATCGTCAGTTGGTGGTACATGGTGCTGTTCGAGGTGCTGAACCAAGGCCGCTCCCCCGGCAAGCAAATGATGGGGTTGCGCGTGGTGCAGGACGACGGCAGGCCGATCGGGTGGTCCGCCTCATTGATCCGCAACCTGCTGCGCTTCGTCGACATGCTGCCGTTCGGCTACACCTTCGGAGCGATCTGCTGCCTGCAACATCCGACCTTCAAGCGCCTGGGCGACTTGGCCGCAGGCACCCTGGTGGTTTATCGCGAGCAACCGGTCAAGCGTCCCGAGCTGCCCATGGCCCGGCCGCTGCACTCACCTTTTGCCCTCACCTTGGTCGAACAGCGCGCCGTGCTGGGTTTCGCCGAGCGCCAGGCACAATTGTCGGACGCCAGGGCCACCGAACTGGCGGCGATCCTGGCCGCGCCATTAAAGGTTCACCCCACCGGAGCCGTTGCTGAACTCAATGGCATCGCGCGCGGCCTGCTGGGGCCGACATGAAGCAAAGCCAATTCGAAACTCGCCACCAAGGGGAATGGGAGCACCTTTCCCGTCTGCTCGACCAACTGGAGCGCCGCCGCAACGTTGCCCAGAGCGGCGACTTCCCACAGGCCTATCGACGGCTTTGCCATCATTTGGCGCTGGCCCAGGCACGGGGCTACAGCAGCTTGCTGGTGGACACCTTGCAGCAACTGGCGCTACGCGGCCACCAGCAACTCTACCGGGACCGGAGTCGGCCGACGGCGAGCTTGTCAGCGTTCATCCTCGCCGGTTTCCCACGCCTGGTTCGGGAGCAATGGCGATTCGTACTCGCGTCCGGCCTGATGTTCCTCGGCAGCCTGGCCGGCATCGGGTTGCTGGTCTACCTGTATCCCGAACTGGTCTACAGCCTGCTGGGCGTCGATGAAGTCAGCCAGATGCGCAGCATGTACGACCCGGCGGCCGGACACCTGGGACGCTCGGTCGAGCGGGCCGCCAGTGAGGATTGGGTCATGTTCGGCTATTACATCATGCACAACATCGGCATCGCCTTTCAGACCTTCGCCAGTGGCTTGTTGTTTGGCCTGGGCAGTGCGTTCTTCCTGTTCTTCAACGGCCTGACCATCGGCGCGGTAGCCGGGCACCTGACCCAGATCGGCTCCGGCGGGACGTTCTGGTCATTCGTGATCGGCCATGGTGCCTTCGAACTCACCGCCATTACCCTGGCCGGTGCGGCGGGCCTGCAACTGGGCTGGTCGCTGATTGCCCCCGGACGCCTCACCCGGGGCGAAGCCTTGCGACTCGCCGCGGGCAAAAGCGTATTGATCATCGGCGGCGTTATCCTTTTCCTGCTGATCGCCGCATTCATCGAAGCCTATTGGTCCTCCAGCGCCGTGACACCGGCCACCAAATACACCGTCGGCACATTGCTGTGGCTGCTGGTGCTCGGTTACCTGCTGTTCGCCGGGCGAGGCCAGCATGCGCCTGAGTGACGTCACGGTAGCGATCCGCCCACGCACCACCTGGGAAGCCATGGACCTCGGCGTGCTGATGACCCAACGGCACCGACGGCTGCTGATGACCAGTTGGGCCATCGTCACGCTGCCGGTGTATGCACTGCTGACCCTGTTGCTGTGGGACTCGCCCTCGCTGGTGGTGTTTTTGTTCTGGTGGCTGAAACCAGCGTTCGAGCGTCTGCCGCTGTTTATCTTGTCCAAGGCGCTGTTTGGCGAGACGCCCACCTTGAAACAGGCCTTGCGCCAATGGCCGGCGCTGCTCAGGCCACAGTTGCTGGCCAGCCTGACCTGGCGCCGGCTGAGCCTGAGCCGCAGCTTCCTGATGCCCGTCGTGCAACTCGAAGGGCTGGCCGGCGAGGAGCGGCAGCAGCGCCTGCGGGTGTTGCTGCAACGCAACGGCGGCGCGGCGCAATGGTTGACCATCCTCGGTGTTCACTTGGAAACAGTCTTGTGGTTCGGCCTGATGGCCCTGTTCTATCTATTCGTGCCGCAACAAGTCGAACTGGAATGGGACTGGCAGACCCTGATCGCCGTCGCCGAGCACGAGTGGCTGTGGCTTGAGCACCTGCTTAATTTCCTCTATCCGCTGTTGTTGATTGTCTGGGAGCCGATCTACGTCGCCTGCGGCTTCAGCCTCTACCTGAATCGGCGCACTCTGCTCGAAGCCTGGGACATCGAGCTGGTATTCCGACGCCTGCGCCAACGCCTGGGCGCCGTGGTGCCGGCCCTGGCGCTGCTTGTCCTGACCCTCCTGCCGCTGTCGCCGCCCGCCTGGGCCGCCGCAGACAGCAGCGCCCCCGACAGTCCTCGACTGCTCAACCAACCCGTCACCAGCGAAGCCTCCCGCGAGCGCATCAAGGCGATCCTCGACGCACCGCCCTTCAAGAACCAGGAAACCGTGACGCGCTATCGTTTCGGCGAAGAAGCCCCCGAGCCGGCCAGAACCGAGGAAGCCCCCGGCTGGCTCAAATCGATGTTCAACTGGAGCGCGAAACGCTTCGAAACGATCGCAGCCATCATCCAGGCGCTGCTCTGGGCCGCCCTGCTGGGCGCGATTGCCTGGCTGGCCTGGCACTATCGTGAAAGGCTCAAGGCGCTCGCCAACTACCGGCCAACCAAACGCCTGCCGGTGGAGCGCTCCGTGCCGGCACGGATGTTCGGCCTGGATATTCGCGAAGAGAGCCTGCCGGACGATGTCGCGGCCAGCGCCGAACAGTTATGGTCGAGCGCGCCGCGAGAAGCGTTGGGCCTGTTATACCGAGCGCTGCTCAGCCGTTTGCACCATGAATTCAACATGGCCCTCAAACCCGCCGACACCGAAGGCCAGGTGTTGCAACGGGTTGAGCAGCTCCAGCGCGAATCACTGATGACGTTCAGCAGGAACCTGACCCTGCACTGGCAGAACATCGCCTATGGACACCGCCCTCCGCCCGCCCATCTGCAGCAGGAACTGTGCGATGGTTGGCGTGAACTGTTCGGCCAGGGAGCGCCCCGATGAGCCGCAGCACCGGATGGGTGATGGGTGCAGTCGGCGCCGCGCTGACCTGCGCATTGGCGATCTACCTGTACCTGAAGGCCGTGCCCTATCAGGAAACCATCGAGCACGGCCCCTCTCCCGAAGCGCAAGCAAACCCTTATTTGGCCGCCGAACAATTCCTGCGCCAGCAAGGCCTCAACGTCGAACACGCCAACGGCCTGGACGTCCTGCCCACCCTCGAACCGCACCAGCGCAGCCTGTTGCTGTTGGGCGAACGCAGCAACATGACGCCACGGGACGTCGACCAACTGATGAACTGGACCCGCGCCGGCGGGCGCCTGCTGTTCGTCGCCGAAGCCCTGTGGGACGACAGCACGGGGAGCAGCGGCGACCTGCTGCTGGACCGCGTGCGCCTGCGCCAACTGCTGAGCAAAGACCTCCAGGAACCGGATCCCAAGCTCATCAAGGATCCCTATCCCAAACTGACCAAGCTTTACCTGGAGGACGAAGAGGCCCCGGCCTATATCGGTTTCGACACTGACTTCCACCTCGAAGACCCGCTGAACCTCGCCCAGGCCTGGGCCAACAGTGCGGTGGCGACCCACTTGATGCAACTGAACCACGGCCTGGGCACGATCACCGTGCTCACCGACGCCGAGCTGTGGAAAAACGACCAGATCGACCAGTACGACAACGCCTGGCTGCTCTGGTACCTGAGCGCCGATTCCGACGTCACCTTGCTGTTCAATACCGACCACGACAACCTGCTGGCCCTGCTGCTGCGCTACTTCCCCCAGGCGTTGGTGGCGCTGCTGGCCTTGATCGGGCTGTGGCTGTGGCGGTCGGCGGTGCGCCAGGGCCCGTTGCAACAACCCGCGCCCAAGGCGCGACGCCAACTGCAAGAGCACCTGCAAGCCAGCGCCGCCTTCCAGTTGCGTCACGACGGCCAGCAACACCTGCTGCACAGCCTCCAACAGGACGTGCTGCGCCGGGCGCGCCAGCTTCATCCAGGTTTCGAACAATTGGTCGTTGCCGAACAATGGCAGGTGCTTGCCCGCCTGACGCGCCAACCCACGCGAACCATCAGCCAGGCCCTCAGCCCTCGACCGAAACAACGCTTGTCCAGCGCCGACTTCTGCCGCCAGGTCGCCCTTTTGCAAACCCTCAGGAATGCCTTATAGATTTATTCGCAGAAAAATCCGCAGAAATACTCAATAGCGCCTATCGTGTAGCGCGACAAAAGCTAATGATCCCGGGCATTTCAATGCTGATTTTTTTCCGCAGAAATTTTCGCAGATACTGCAAAGAAATAAAGGCAGTGTTCGTAGCTGGAAGCAAACGATGATTACCTCAAAGACATACTTGGACCCAGTACTGCCAGAAAATCTGCCCGAGTCGATCATTCAGGCGGCGGATCGGTTGCCGCGCAAAGCGGAGTTTCTCGCCGGGCGGCTGGCCGATGAGACATCGAGGCAACTGGCGGGCCTATTGCGCATCACCAACACCTACTACTCCAATCTGATCGAGGGGCATCGAACCGAGATCGCCGACCTTCAGGTTGCTCGCACGACACCAAAACGGGAAAGAAAGGCGCTCAAAGAGCTGGCCGTGCAGCACATGACGCAACAGGAGGTGATGGAGCGACTGCTTCGAATGCGACCAGCCGAAAGCTTCTCTGCCATGTTCGATCCAACACTGGTCAGCACCCTTCATCGTCGACTATTCAAAAATGCCTCCACCGAGGAATTGACCCTGAGCGATGGTCGCTTGATGGAGCCAGGCAGGCTGCGAGCCGAAGAGAACGAACAAGTACAGGTCGGAGCACATATTGCTCCAGCTGCTGCAGCGGTATTGCCCATGCTTCAACATTTGCAGTTGCATTACGGACGTATCAGGGACCCTCGGCGCCAACTGATCGCTGCACTGGCTAGTCATCATCGAGCGGCGCTTGTCCACCCTTTCCTTGACGGCAACGGACGAGTGATACGGATGCTGACCCACCTGCAACTTGTTCACCTTGGGCTAAAACCTTATCTATGGTCGCTGTCCCGTGGTTTGGCTAGAAGACAGGATGAATACTATCGTTTCCTGGCTTTGGCTGATCGTCCTCGCGAGGGTGACTGCGACGGGCGTGGCCAACTTTCACAACGTCATTACTTCAACTTCATCGAGTTCATGCTCGATGTGTGTCACGACCAGATCGAGTACATGACTACCTCACTGAACCCAGCCAGGCTGCGCGAACAGGTCAGTCATGTGTTCTCAACGGATGCTGACCTGCACCGTGCCGGGATCAGACCCACCAGTGCCGGCGCCGTGCTGGCCCTTCTGACTCAAGGCGCTATGCCGCGTGCGGAGTTCAAGGTGTTCACGGGCTTGAAGGATCGGCTTGCAACGGAAGAATTGAGCCGCTTGATCGAAGCGGGAATTGTGGTCAGTAGTACGCCGAGGTCCCGCACTGTGGAAGCGGGTTTGCCCGCACACTTTGCCGGCTTGATATTTACGAACCTGCATATCCAAATGGGCTAGGTTTTACCGACTCAGCTGTCGACGCGATTTTTCCAGCGCCCTAAAACTCAATCGTTAAGAAGAGTTCCAGAATTGATGACTGAACAGAAAGAACCCTCAGACAGCCAGGCCCATGCCGCCCAGCAACGCCAGCGCGCCAGCCAACTGGCCCAGGCAATTCGCACCGAGCTGCACAAGGCCGTGGTCGGCCAGGTCGCGGTGATCGACGATGTGCTTACGGCACTGATCGCGGGCGGTCATGTCCTGCTCGAAGGCGTTCCCGGGCTGGGCAAGACGCTGCTGGTGCGCGCCCTGGCCCGCTGTTTCGGGGGCGAGTTCGCACGCATTCAGTTCACTCCGGACCTGATGCCCAGCGATGTAACCGGCCATGCGGTGTACGACTTGCAGAGCGAGCAATTCAAGCTGCGCAAGGGGCCGGTGTTCACCAACCTGTTGCTGGCTGACGAGATCAACCGCGCGCCGGCCAAGACCCAGGCGGCACTGCTCGAAGCCATGCAGGAACGCCAGGTTACCCTCGAAGGCCGCGCATTACCGATCGCCCAGCCGTTCATGGTGCTCGCCACCCAGAACCCCATCGAACAGGAAGGCACCTACCCGCTGCCGGAGGCCGAGCTCGACCGTTTCATGCTCAAGGTGCGCATGGATTATCCCGACGCCGACCAGGAGCTGAACATGGTGCGCCAGGTCAGCCGCTCGACCCGCGCCGACATGCTCGATGTGCAACCGTTGCGCACGGTGTTGCAAGCCAAGGACGTGCAAGCGCTGCAACGCATCGCCAGCGACCTGCCGATGGACAACCAGGTGCTCGACTACGCGGTGCGCCTGGCCCGGGCCACCCGCACCTGGCCAGGCCTGACGATTGGCGCCGGGCCTCGCGCCTCGATTGCACTGGTCCGTTGCGCCCGCGCCCGGGCATTGCTGCGCGGCGGCGAGTTCGTAGTGCCGGACGACATCAAGGGCTGCGCCCTGGCCGTGCTGCGCCATCGCGTACGGCTGGCGCCGGAGCTGGACATCGAAGGGCTTTCGGTGGATCAGGTGCTGGGGCAGTTGCTCGATCAAGTGTCGGCGCCAAGGTTGTGATGAAGTTTTTCCTGACGAAAGCGCTTTCCGTGGCGAGGGAGCTTGCTCCCGCTGGGCTACGCAGTAGCCCCCTGGGTTTGATTGGCACACCGCAAGGGGAGGCTGTGCCTCCAGCGGGGGCAAGCACCCTCGCCACGGGGAAACTGCACCGATGAAACCCTCCCGCCTGCTCTTGATCTGGCTCGCCATTTTGCTGGCCGTCGGCATCGTCCTGGGCGCCTTGCGCGCGCTGGGCCTCGCAGTGCCCCAGGCGCTGTTGTCGGTCAACTGGGGGTTATTGCTCGCCCTGCTGGCCTTGTCGATTCTCGATGCCGTACGCGCCCGCCGCCTGCCCTCGCCCCGAGTCCAACGACAGCTGCCCGGCAGCCTGGCCCTCGGCCGCTGGAGCGAAGTGCGATTGGAAATCAGCCATGATCTCGCCCAGCCATTGGAGAGCCAGCTCTTCGACCACGTACCCGACGGCCTGGATTTCGAACACCTGCCGCTGTCAGCCGAACTGCAACCCGGCCAGCTCACCCGGCTCGGTTACCGAGTGCGCCCGCTCAAGCGCGGACACTTCAGCTTCGAACACTGCGAAATCAACCTGCCCAGCCCGATGGGCCTCTGGACCGACAAACGCCTGCTGACGGCTCTCGACAGCACCCGCGTCTACCCGGATTTCGCCAGGCTCTACGACGGTCAATTGCTGGCCGTGGACAACTGGCTCAGCCAACTTGGCATCCGCCAGCGGCAACGCCGCGGCCAGGGCCAGGAATTCCATCAACTGCGCGAATTCCGCGAAGGCGACAGCCTGCGCCAGATCGACTGGAAAGCCACCGCACGCCACCGCACGCCCATCGCCCGGGAATACGAAGACGAACGCGACCAGCAGATCATATTCATGCTCGACTGCGGTCGACGCATGCGCAGCCAGGACGACGAGCTGTCGCATTTCGATCACGCCCTCAACGCTTGCCTGCTGCTCAGCTACACCGCGCTTCGCCAGGGCGATGCCGTGGGCCTGAGCACCTTCGCCAGCGAACAGCCGCGCTACCTCGCCCCGGTCAAGGGCACCAATCAGCTCAATGTGCTGCTCAACAGCGTCTACGACCTCGACAGCAGCCAACACCCCGCCGACTACCCGGCCGCCGTCACCCAATTGCTGGCCCGACAGAAACGCCGGGCCCTGGTGGTGCTGGTGACCAACCTGCGGGACGAGGACGATGAAGAACTGCTGGTCGCCGTCAAGCGCCTGGGCCAACGGCATCGGGTGCTGGTAGCGAGCCTGCGCGAAGAAGCCCTCGATCGATTGCGCCAGGCGCCGGTACAGACCTTGCCCGAGGCGCTGGCCTATTGCGGGACGGTGGATTATTTGAATGCGCGGGCGACGTTGCATGAGCGGCTGAACGCCCATGGGGTGGTCGTGTTGCAAGCCCGGCCCGGGGAGTTGGGGGCCGAGCTGGTGACGTTGTATCTGGGGTGGAAGAAGGCGGGAGATTTGTAGCGGGCTGTCAAGAGGGTGCGTTCGTGGAGGCACGGAGTTCCAGGTCCGGCAACCCAGGCACGTAAAACCATAATGTGAAATTGCCGAAAGCGCCGGTTACAGTTGAAATGGCCCACTCCAGTTCATCCTTCGTTATTGGCCGTTGCTGAAGAAATCCAGGTGAAAAACGTACACCCAAGCTCACCCCTGGGTCCCCATTAATATGAACCGAGGCCTGACCGATCAAACTACTGTCTTTCTTGGCTTTTAACTTCAAGTATGAGAAATGATCGCTAAGAGCCGGCAGTTTCACCTCCCTTATGTAACCTGCTCCGATGATTGGCTCATCACCCAGCAAAAGCGTAAATTCCTGCCACCAGCTATCTTGAGTCCCCAACACCCTCACCGATAGCCAATCCGATTCCCATCCACGCTCCCCGCGCACCGATGCACTCAGCGTGTAACTGCCAATCCGCGTTGGCAATTCAAATACAATCAACGCCTTGCCCTGCGCATCGGTGAAAACCGGTTCTGACACCACGCCTTTTAAATACCAGTCTACCCGCACCCCTTCAACCGGCTCATCGGTCGCAACGCTGACCACCGCAACCTCCACGTTGAGTGTTTCCCCTGGAAAACCTTCAAGCTTGTCGGAAGTCAGGCTGTCGATTCTGCAGGCCTCATGCACAAGGTAATCGAACGTGATGACCTGCGTTGTGCCCACGGCGCGGGCAGTCAATTTTCCCGGACCGGGAAGTGTCGCAACGAAACTGAAACGAGCTACACCGTAGAAATTGGTGACCGTGGCCACCGGCTCGATGGCCTCATCCGTCCCCTCCCATGTCACCTGAACATTCCTGGCGGGTTGGCCGGTCAGGACATTGGTCAGGGTGACTTCAAATGACAGCGATTCGCCCCAATCGGCGACCATCTCCTCATGGGTACTGGCCGCGACATCCACTGGAACATAGCTCCCCAGAGAAAAAGCGTTCAGCGGTGAGCGCTCCAGCAGGCGCGAGGCTGACAACTGCAGGTGAAAGGCTGCGTCGGTCTGATCACCTGCAACAAGGCGAATCGGCAAACCGTCGTCGGTCAATGGCTGCGACACACCCAATACCGGCGAAAAAATGACCTTCGTGTCCAGCTCATGGGCGCCACTGAGCCCGAGCGTCAACGTCTGGCCGAGCAACGAGCTATCCGGCGCAGCACAGAGTTCCAATTCCAAGCTGTCTGCTCGCCGGGGGAAAAAAGTTTGTCCACCCCAAGGCTGTTCTTCTCCCCGACTGTTTTTTACCTTCAGGTCATCCCAAGGACTATTTTCATAAGCATGCACGGCAAACGTGTGCTCGACCTGAGTGGAATCATAGAAATTGCGGACCAGTGCCTGAACGGCATTATCGCCCGCAGCCACGGGCAGGTAACTGCGCTGGGCAATACCCTCTGCTCCGCTGGTGGAACGGTCTCCATCATCCCATTCCACGTCGACCTGGTTCGCCGGTTGGCCAGTGAACGCCGACACATATCGCAAGGCCAGCCGCGCGCTTTCGCCTTTGCTCAGCACCGGATCGGTCGCCACCTCGTACGGTGTACCGGTCACTTTGTTGTGGGCCAGTTGCAATCCGAATGCAGGTGGTTGGGTGAACGCGCCAATGTCCGAAAAACTGATGGTCCAGTTTCGTTGCGCAGCGGTGGTCGCCTCACTGAAATCGCAGCGATAGCGAACGCCGCCCGCCGTCATGGCGGGACGTTCCGACAACGAAGGGCTGATGACCCAATCCGACGGCAACGCCGGCGTCGAAGCGGCCTCGAGCAATAAGCCATGCAAGCCGCCCAAGTTGTTGACGGGCCGTACCGTCAGGTCGTGGGTCGCGCCAAGGCAGGGGAACAACTCGACATCGACGTCCCAGTTCTTCGGCATCTGGTCGAACAGCAGCTCCACTTCGGCGGACAGGTCTTCGGGCAGCAGGCGAAACGCCAGGTCGAGCGGTTCCATCCCGCTCGACATCACTTGCAAGTCAAACACATCGCTGGTTTCAGCCACCTTCGCGTCGACGTTCCATTGCACCCCGTCGGGCGTGACGGTGATCGGGGTTTCCATGTCGGCGATGTCGATTAAACCTGTACCGGCCGGGTCCTGCCATCGCAGGGAAACATCTTTGCCTATTAGTAAACTGCCGGACTCGACCATCAAGTGAAGAACATACTGCTGCCCCATGCGGCACACCGCACCCGCCCCGACCCGATCGATCGCAATCTCATCGAGCTTGAAGCTGGCCGTTTTCCATGCACTGGTCGGCAGCGTCTGGATGGCAAATTCGTGCGACAGAACCTGCCCATCCTCCCGCGGATTGACCCGCGCCACCAGGCTGTAATCCCCATGCTCCTCAGGCCGATCAATCACGCTGGCCCAGCCGTCCAGACCGGTAAAGGTTTGCTGGGTACCTCCCGGTGATTCCCACTCCACCGGCACGCCCGCAATCGGCTCGTCACTCAGGCTCGTCACCTGCAGCATGCACCAGACGTAATCCTCTTCATCCACCACCGGGACCCGATTGGCTTCGCGCACGTCCCCGATTTTCAGTTTGTGGCGAGCCAGGGACATGACGTTGCTGACGGTTGGCTCCAACAAATCGGCACTGACAAGGCGCAAGTTGAACTCACCATCGATGATATCCGCACAATCGAGCGTCCAGTTCAGCGTTGTCCCATTGACCGGTACCGGTTGCAAGAAATCGGGGGAGGCCGTGACGCCCAACTCATCGGGATCCTTGCCTTCCCACGCCAGGCAAACGTTACCGCTTAGCAGAGGGCTGTCATCGGTCAATATCACGCTTAACCGATACGTCGCGCCCCGATCGGGATAGCCGGTTTTTTCTCCCCATGGGGCCGCCTCCATGTCGGGGAACTTGACCCGCACAGCCTTCAACGGATCCAACGCATGAGCTTTCACGGCAAACGAACCCGCAATATTGCCCGAGGCATAAAACGGGCTGTCGACACGGGCGTCTATCTGCAGCGATCCCGCGGCGTCGGGGGTAAAGACAAACTCGGCATAGCCATTCCCATCGGTCTCGGTGACCCCGAGCGCCGTACTGCCCCGCGTCCAGGAAACCGACACGCCGGCCATGGGGATGCCGAGATAATGCGACTTCACCTGAACGCCCAACTTGACCGACTGGTCGTACTCGATCACCGGTTCATAGGCAGGCTGCAGCACAGTCTCGACCACCAACCGATGATGCCCCAGCGACACCGCAATCGGATAAGGGTCAGCGTGGTACTTGCTGTAGATCGACAGGTTGAACAACAGTGTTTCGTCCTGGACGAGAGCCGGGCAATCGATTTCCCACTGATCATCGATCAGTTGGTTCTCGCCCCACGCAGGCGTCACGACGACCCTTTCCTGCGGATTGTCCTGGCTCCACAGCAACGCCTCGGTTCCAGCCCAGGGGCTGCCCGTAGCGGGCGTGAAAGAAACCCTGTGGGCGGCTTCGCCGGTCGCACCATGACACAGGTAAAGCACTGGATCTGCGGTTATGGAGTGGGTCTGGCCATCGTTGACGATTGCCGTCAGCTCCAGGTCATCCAATTCCAGGTGGAAATCAATTCGGGCAATCTGGAAGTCCCTGGTGCGTGTCGCCTCGCTTGGGCTCAGGATGACGAAGTCGAAAATGTCTTCTTGCGTGACATCGAACTCAATCAGTGCCGAGTAGGGCGTCAGGCTCAGAGCCCTTTCTCCTTCCTCCGCCACGGCACCTGTGCCTGGCAACTCTATTTCGAGACTGTCTTCGGATCCAAGCAGACGCAAGCTAAACGTGACGGTTTCTGCACTTCGGTTGTTGTACAGAAAACTCAAGCGGTAACGCGCCCGGTCCGATCGTGGCGCGGGAGCGGCCACCTGTTGGGTAATACCCGCCCCCTGGTAAAGCGACATATATTGTATGGGGGCGTTTTCCCAAGTGTCGCCTTTCAACGCCCAGCCATTTGACGGGCCGGTGAACTCCCAAAAGCGGGTTCCCAAATCGAAACGTCCGTTGGGCAGGACATTGGTCCGGATATCGACAGGTTCGATGTTCATCATGACCTCCTAGGACGGGCGCCAGGGGCGCTGGTTACTTTGCCTTGAACCATTCTGGAGAACGCTGGCCCTCCCACCTTCGCCGTGTACCGGACCCTCAGGATGATGTCGCTCAACGCCTCCAGTTGCTGCTCTTGACGTGATTCGCCAGGCCAGGGAAAGGCCAGCGTCCAGCGGGAAACAGCACCGGTATGTTCAAATGGGTTGCGCAACCCCTCGTCAGGTTTCATTGCGTTCAGGCCGAAATCATCGATGCCCAGGGAAATAGCCATCTGCTCGCCGCTGCCGATGTTCAGCAACACATCGGGCGGAGCGATCGCAGTGCCATTTCCATACAGGTACTCAAGGGACTGAAGCGAAGGCTCGATGGCCGTGGCGCTGCTGATCTGGGTCAGCGTTGCGCAGATGTTTTCATGAGGGCCGAGAAGTGTCGGCAAGGTGACATCCACGGCGCTGATCTGGCGGCAATAATGGTCGTGATAATCTCGGTCAAACAACACCTGCGAAAGCTCGAACTCCAGTGTGCCTTTTTTTTGCAAATCTTCCCGGGCCTCCTCCCAACTCTCGAAGGCCAACTGGGTTCTACTATCGAATAGCTTGCGCAGGGACACGGTCTTGACCAGTTCAAGACGTCGCTCATAACGCAGCAAATAGTCGGCTTCCATGCGCAACAGATCGAGCCGCAGCGCATCCCCAGCGGTCAAGCCGTAGTGATTGTCCAACCAGGCATCGGTGCGTATGTGGGAAAGACTGAACTCGGCCGTCTCCAGTTGCAGGGCGCGCTGGGCGCTGAGGCACAAACTGACGACTTGATCGTACGCTTGAAAATGCAACGTCTTGCATTGCCCGACATACCAACGGTACAACTCCACGCGTGTCGCACGGGTGAGCAGGAAATCGTAGAGTGCCTGGGTCTGGGCGTTCATTTTCAGGGTCTGTGCCAGGCTGGTCTCGGCTGCCGCCATCGCATGTTCCTGGGCAGCGATGTTCTCATCGACCACCGCCAGTTCCGCACTGGCTTGATCCCGCGCCAGGCCCCAGTCCTCGCGCCGCCGCCGATAGCTTTCGGAGGTGGCGTCTTTCTCGGCATTGCTGCGCATGACGTCGGCGTCGACCTGAAGCCCATAGCTGACGGCTCTTGGAATACCGCCCGCCTGAGCGCCGCCGGTAGATGTCCCATATATGTTGGGGATCGCATCGATGTAACCGCCGGCTGCCTGGAACGCGGTGCTGGTCGCCGCGAGTATTTTCGCGGTATCGAGCTGTGCCATGACCTTGTATTCGGCACTGGAAATGTTCTCTGAATGCAGCTTCCCGTAGTGAGAGCGACGCTGTTCGATCATCTCGCGACTGCTGCGCAATGCCGCCAAGTTCGCGTTCAACTGCTCGAGGTTTTCCTCCTGCATGGCTTTGGCGAAGGCACTCAACTCGGTCAGGTGACGCTGTTGCATCAGTTCCTGCTCGCCACGGTCCTGCTGTTCCAGCAACCGTATCACCTGGTTGCCGCATTCTTGCAAATATTGCGTGGCCCGCAGGGCCGCATCGAAAAGCACCCGCCAACGGAACGCCGCCACCCGCAAAGGCCCGCCTATCGGCCGCACAGGGCCCCCGCCCCCCGCGGCTAGGCTCTTGAGCAGTTCGGCAGGGTCGATCGTGCTGAACAACTCGATGGACAACGGCTTGCCATCGATCGTCAAGTTGTTGCGCAAGTTGTACATGCGTTGGCCCGGCAACTCATATAAGTGCAGGACTCGCTGGCTGACCGGCAACCTGAACTGCTCCGTGCCAATGACACCGGGATCCTCAAAGAACCGGGTCTTGACCGGTAGCCTCCCAAGGTCCAGCTCCGCCTCGCGTTCGAATGCCTTGAGGGCGGTCGCCTCCTCCAGTTCGTCGACCAGATCCTTCAACTCGGTGGGCGTCCACTGACTGACGATCTGATCGTCCGGGGCCGCGCCCATCAACTGCTTGGCACGCAGATATTGCAGCTTGGCGGCCGCCAGGCTATCGCGAGTCAACTGCCGATACAGCCAGTCGCCCCACGCAATGAGGTTGGCGACATAGTCGAGAAAAATCAGCATCTGGTAGTGTCGTGGCGTCGAGTAGGCAATCGCATCCGGATCGGTCGGACTGTCCGCTTCACAACCCACGTCCCCCCCACCAACGGGGACATTCAAGGGTCGGCAGCGCCAGTAGAAAGGCTTCTGTTGCTCCAGTCGGCCCGCGGAGTCTGCAACGGCCTGGGGGTCGAAGATGAAATGCAACCATTGTTGGGCTTCGACGAAACGGTCTTCGTCCTTGAGTCGCGTTGCCACCAAGTGCGGAAGATGAAAAAACAGCTCCCAGAAAAACAGCCCGTTGGCACCATCGAAGGGGCCGTTTGGTTCCTCTGCGTTTTCGGGCAGTTCGGGCTCATCGGGAAACTGGGTATCCCAATCGAGCACGGCATCGATCGAGACGTTGGAGCGGGTGACCAGTTCCGCACCAATCAGGGTATTGAGGCGAACGTATTTGAGTTTTGTCGCCAAGCCTTTCAGGCTCAGGAACTGTGAGCCACGTGAATTGGTTTTGTGTACCGATGGGAAGCTGCTTTCGACAGGAGGGTTTTTGAGGTTCAGGGTAAAAGTCTTGGTGCCTAGATCCGGATTGCTCAAGGTGACGGTCACTTCAGTACCGTCAAAGCTGGGACGTATGACTCCGGGAAACTCGAATGACCAACCACCGTTATTGGACTTCTGCTCCCTTTTGGGCTCCGGATCACCCTCTGAAGCGTCTTCCAAGGCTAAAGTGAAGGGGACGTCCTGACCAATCTGTCCAGGTACCAATTGGGTGCAATGCGCTTGTAGATTCAGAACCTGATTAGCGCCGGAACGCGTTATCACTGCCTTGAGCGAAAAATTTTCCACCAGGGGCTTCGCGCCCTCGGAAACCGTTTCGGTCATCCGGGAAAATTCCGCGGGCGCAACCCGCTGCTGCAGGGTCAGGGGACTGATGTAGCGAACCATCGCCAGGTGGTCCATGATAGGTTTTTCATCGGCCACCTTGCGAAACAGCGCGTCACGCGTTTCGTAGATTTCCACCGGATTTTCTCGGCTCTCAAACAGCAAGCCTGTCGCACTGGTCAAATGCACTGCCAGCCGCCCCTTGGGATAGAGCGTATCCACGTCATCGCGCAGCATCACCGCCACCAGCCGCAAATCCGGACTGACATCTTCATGAAACACTGACAGGTTCAGCCGTACCGGCGGCGACCACTGCCCACTCAACGCGATGAAGGCAACCTTCAGCTCAAGTTCGTAGGGCTGCCGCAGCCCACCCTCACCGTCAAACAGGGCCTCGCGCCACTCGGCCCAGACCAGGCACAAGCGCCCTCCCCAAAACACCGGACGGATATCGAGCACCCGCACATCCGACGGTATATCGACAGGCGTCCACTCGCTCCAGGCCGCCGGATTGATAGCCTCGCTGTCCTCGCTCAACTGGACATCCGCCTTGCGCCAGAAATAGCGATAGGGCGCGATCCGTTCCCTGCCGACCAGGTAATAGTCGGCGCTAAGGGCATCGTGGCCGTCGACGTAGCCGTTGAGCACTTCCAGGTTGCAGACTTCTTCAAAAGCGCGCAGGTACTGCTGAACGCCCTGTTGCACCGAATCGGGGGTGAGCCGGGTCTGGTTGAGGTTGTTTTCCAGCGCCTTGAACAGGCTGGTCTTGCGGATACGCGCATACGGGGTGATGTAGTCCTCCGGCATGCATTTGAGCAACTGGCTGGCCGCCCATAACGGGTATTGGCTGGCGATGTCCCAGTCTTTCAGGTCCTTGCTGTCGAACTCCTGGCCGTTGTAGCCCGGTTCAAGTTTTTGATACACCGCATGTATATATTGCTGAAAGCAACTGACCGCCTCGGCGACCCAGGAGGTCTTGACCTGATGATTGTCCAGCAGGTCAGTTCGCAGCCATTCCAACAGGTCATCGGCTGTTTTGATCACCGGTCCTTCTTTGTTCTCTTCCTTGTCCTCAATGGCCTTGATACTCAGGGCGCATTCGATCAGTGCGTCGCGACGCAGGGCTGTGGCGCGGGTGATGTTTTGTGTAGCCATGACCGTCTCCTGCTGCTGGGTTCGGTGTCATTCGGATAATCAGCGTGTCGCTCCGGCCTCTGAGTCGTCGGTAAATTCGATGGAGCTCAGCGTCAGATTGGGTCCCCCCGCGTCGCCCTTCTCGTACCGGGCGGTCGGATTTATGATTTCGGTGGGGGTCAGGCTGGTGAATGTCACCTCCGCCACGCCGTCGGCATTGGTCTGGGTATACACAAGCTGCGAAAACAGCGGCTCAAGTGCCCATGTCACACTCTCGTAAGAAGCTGGGTTTTCATAATCATCGAGCAACTCCACTCGCAAGGTGACGTCGTTGCCGACCTTTTCTTCTGTGACGTAAATTTCGTTTTCAAGCTTGTAGAAGCTGAAGCTATCGGGGTCATTCCTCAACGTGATAGTCACCGCAGGCTGTTCCTCGCGAGCATCCAGCCGGTAACTGATCACGTCACGCCCCATGGTCGTACCGGCGTGCACGATGACCGTTACGGTGCCATTTTCATCGGTCGTGGCGCTCGATGGGACGATGGGGCAAAGTGTGGAAGTGAAGTAGACGTTGGTACTTTTCTGCTCCGTCCCCCCCCGCTTGACGGTAACGGTTAGTTGGCTCTTTTCTTCACTGTTGGCGAACAGTTCAGTCGACCCGATCGAACAGATAACCTCGACCTGATCATCCACGGCATTGAGGCCCATTAGCGGCGATGTCCGGTTTGGGTCGGCCAGGACAGCAGCGACCTGATCGGCTACCTCCCCGTAGGCAGAGAACAAGGCATCGGGTTCTAACTGGCCGATCTTCAGCGTGGTCAAGGCATCCAGCTTGCTTTCAAGCGCGAACGCACGCAGACGTGTAAGCAGATCAACATGCTCCAGGCTGCGAATGTAGCCCGGCGAGACTGAGAACCGACGCGCACAGGCCCGCACCTCTTCGGCACTCCAATCAAAAATCCCGGCAAGCAATTCGGCGCAATGGTCCTGCGCCAACCGGAGGCCGTCGCCGGACATCCCTGGAAGTCCATTGGCCATCTGCAAGTAGCCGAGCAACTGAGCCTCGTTTTTCTGACTGAGCGCGACGGCCCGGTTGTAGACCGTCAGGTAATACAAGGCACGCGGCGTCAGCGGTTCGGTTCCGGGAGCATTGCCGATGCCATCGCCAATGGTCAGGTAGAGCGTCAGGAATTCAGGGCTTAACTTGAGCGTCCTGGCGACTTCACTGCGATGGATAAACTCGTTGAGCACGCCTAGGAAAGGAACGCCTGGCTCCTCTATCCGTGGGCGGCTGGAAGGACTGGCGGTTGATGTCCGACGCAACACGTAGGTCAGGACCTCGTACACCGTTGCACCCGACCAACTCAGTACCGGCAGCGCCAGCGGCGGCGCCAGTTGACCATGGGCTGCCAGGCTCTCCTGCACCACGCCCTGCTGGCCCGCACGACAGCTCAGCAACACACTGAGAATTTGTTCGACAGTCTGAGGATCGTCCTGGCCGATCATATTGTTCACAACACGCTTGGTCACCTCGCGGGCAAACATCTCATACGGGCGTTCGGTGGACTCGGCCCGGTGGATCACCAGCCCGTCCTGGTCGGCCAGTTCAAGTAGCTGGTTCGTCCATTGCCGTCCGTTGGACAATTGCACGACACCCGCCATTTGCAGCGCCGACTCGGTAAACAAGGACGGCGCCAACTGGGTGCGGATCTGCTCGAAGAGCGAGGTCTGCGCCTCGCTCGCCTCGGCCGGATCGGGCCTGGGCTTGACGCGCTCGACGGCCCAAGCCACGTCCAGGTCACTGTCCGCGCACCAGCGAACCCAGCCCTCCAGGCGTTGGATCTGCGTCAGGATGTCGGCATCGGGCTCCGGTTTCAAAGAAGCGTCCGCATTGATGTAGGGCTGACCGACCAGCGCAGACAACCCCGCGCCCTCGTTTAAAAGACTGAACATTTCTACCGCCAGACCCGGTGCAATGCCCAATATCTGCGGCAACCTGGCCATGCGATGGAAACTGGACAACACCTCGCGACTGCGCTTGAGTCCTGAAGGTGTCTGAGCCTCGGCAATCAATGGCGCCAGGATGAAATAGGTTGCCAAGTCGATATTCAAGCCACTGCAAATGTGCAGGACCGTGAGCGCGTCCTTTTCATCGACCGGCACCAGCGCGAACGAAGTGCCATCCAGCACCAAGGGCGGGGCCGACAGTGTGTCCTTGTTGAACACCCGGTCAAACTGGGAAAGCTCGGTGCCGCGACCGTAGATGGAAATGCCGTCCATGAAAACCGCAAACTCTTCAGCCGTGCATTGATAGTTCTCCCTGAGCATCTGGAACAGGCCCAACGCCCGAAGCGTAGCCTCGGTTATCCAGTAATTGCTGGGCTCCTTCTCTGTTGATTCAGCCCGGATGATCGCACTCAACAGCGCATCGGTTTCATGGCTGGGCAACTGCAACGCGTTGTCCAGTCGGATCTTGCGGTTGAGGCGGTCAATCTTGTCGAAGCGCGGGCTATCGCCGGCGCTCGAGATCTCTGTGATCCTATTTGTCTTTACATGAGCCTTGTAATCGATCTTCATCGAATTTTCTGTAGCCCCGTTGTTGATGAATACTGAGCCTGCTATTCCAGGCTTTACGATCACGTCAAGGGCATGCGGCGATGGAGTCGGGGCGTACAATTCGACCGAAAGCAAAGCCTCCAGGCCGGCTTGGGTCAGCTTGGTATGCTGGTTGAAAAAATAAGCTTGATCAAGATTCAGCGGCTCCAGACCGTGCAAGCCGAAGTTATCTCGAAAATACGCCTCATTCTGTTGTTCTTGTGTAGGAAAATGCGCTTGCTCCGTCATTATCTTCCGCACGCCGGGGCTTAGCCTGGCGGACTGAGTGAGCCCATGCCTGGACGTCTCCCCCCACTCCAACGGCCTCAGGAAATAAGGAAAACGGGGATCACACAACCTCACCACGCCGCCTACGGACATCCCCAGGTCTCGAGTGAACTCGTCCAAGGAGGTCCAGGGATGGTGATAAGGCAGGCCGTTGGGATAACGCCGCTTGCTCAGCTCAAAATCCAGATCCTGGATGTTCTGGAGGGAAGCGTTGATCGACACCTCCAACACGCTGCTGACCACCTCAACCGAGGAAACAACGCCATACACCGCTGCCGGATCGATCTTCAGTTTGTCCAGATCCACCCGCCGGGTTTTCAGCGGATAAGCCGTGCCGGCAGGCAGGAGCCGCTGTTCCGACCAGCGCTTGAGCCACACCGCATAGGCCACTGGCGAATGAATGGCCTCGATCGCATCGGCCGGGCACATACCGGCAAAATTGGGGCTGAAAAGATCGCGATAATTCGGCCCATCGACCAGTGCCAGTAATCCATGGCGCAAGTGCTCGGGCGTCGACTGCGTACAGGTCAGTTGCTTTTCGATGAAATCGCGCAGCAGCCAGGTCGCCAATCCGTTGAGGCGCAAGGCGAGCGCCTGGGCCTCGCCGACCTCCAGGCCATACTCGCTCACCAACCCGGCCACGCCTCTGCGCGCTAGCGCACACACCGAGCCACCCTCTTCGAAATACTTCGCTAGGTCAGGGAATTCATCCGATTGCGGCCTGCTCACTAATTGTGAACACAACTGACTGGCAATTTTCGACGCAGAAAGCTTCATCGTCGTGCTCCGCTGGGGATACGTCTAGGGGACGCCGCATAACCGGCCTGCTTGACGTTATTTGAGAGTGAGATCGAGGCTGCGTCTACTGTCAGATCTGACAGTAGACGCAGGTTTTTACCCTTCAGACGTGTGCCCGAACGGGTCCACTTCAAAACGCGCACTCTCCCCCCAAGCCGAATCGCCTTGCCGGGCCTTGACCCAATGCGAAGCCGGCGGCAGCGGGGTATCGGGCGAGGCAGACCAAGTGCCGTCTTCCACCGAGTCACCTTGAGAAATGCGCTGCCGGGTATCGAACCAGTGGGACAACTCGATCGCCTTACCCGTCTCGCCGGTGCCGTGGAAAACCGGCAGGCCGGCGAACCATTGCCCAGGCTCGGGCGAGGTAAACGCTGGAGCCGGCGAAAGCACCATCACCGGATGCGCGTCGCTCCAGCCGGAGCTGTAATCACCGTTGACCTGTTGCATGATCCAACTGTGCTCGCCGGTCGGTTTGTCGAAGGTCAGCGCAAGGGACCAGGTCCGGTTCGCCTGCACCTGGGTTCGGCCCAGGAGGGTTTCCGGCGCATCGCTCCAGGCCACTTCAACCCAATCGCCCGCGTACCCGAACCCGGAAAGCGTGGCCGTGGTGCCAAGGTGCTGCAAGGCCGCAGGTGATTCGATGACCGGTTTAGCCGGGACGACGGTGAAATCATGGGCAGTGCCCAACTCGGAGTCTTCCCCGGCGAAAATCTGCTTGGCCCGCAAGACATGACGGCCCACTGGCAAATCAGCTTCGTAGAACCAGTAGCCGTCATGGCCCCTCGCCTTTGCCTTCCGGGGTTCGTCTTCACCCTCCAGCCATAGCTCTACCTGCGCCGTATCCAACCCCGATACCTTGCGGGCATAACCATCGATGACAAACTTTCGGGGCACGCTCTCGCCTGGCTGCGGATGTTCAATGGTGGGGGGAAACAGGATGACCGTGAAAGAGACCGGCTCGCTTTTCTCGGAATCGGACCCTTCGTATTGCTGGACGGCGTAGATCTTATGGTTGCCGAACGGGAGGTCTGGCGAAATGGGCACCGACCATGCGTCGGCCGTCACCTCATTGTTGTCGATGTGCTGCTCCGCCACAAATTCAAACACCGTCATCGTCGCACCCGGTATGCCACCGGTGCCTTCGATGATGGGGTTGTGGTCCACCTCTTGCGCCTCGGCGGGAGCCGTGATGACCGGCTTCGTGACAACCACGGTGAATACTGCAGAGGCTGCGGCAGAGATCACCTCATTCACGGTCTGCTTCACGTTGACGGTATAGGTACCCGGCAGGAAAGACGCGGACCGACTATAGGTCCAGGTGGTGTCACTCACCTGCGCCCCTTCGGCCGAACCCTCGTCTTCGCCGAACCACACCTTCACCGTTGCACCGCCCAGACAGTCACCCGAGAAGCTCGGCGTCAGGCCATTGTCGAGGACGGTCACCGTAGGCGGTGGCGCAGGGACGATCAATGAAACTTCAGAAGTCCATCCGGACGCCAGAACACCGAGCAATTGCCGGGCTTTAAGTTGATACCTTCCAGGTGCCCACGCGGTGTCGGCTGTATACCTCCAGCTGTCATTGGTGACTGGAATGAGTGGAAAATAAGGTATCGGCGGGCCACTGACATTCACTTGGATATTAGTGTTCGGTTTCCCCGGCCAACTGTGACCGGTACCGGAAAGCACCGGCTTGCGGTCGGCCTCGACTCGAGCCGACAGCGTTGGCTGCGGAACCCGTATTACGACAACTAGCGAATCAGCCCAAACGGAATAAATCCAACCGCCTTGTCCGTCGGATAATTTTTGCCGGATCTCGATGATATGGCTTGCCGGCGGTTGCTCGCTCCAATCGACCGACCATGTGCCATTTCTTACGTTGCCACTGCCCACCGGAGTAACGTTGCCCTTGATATGAACATCCACGGTGGCCGTGTTGTAACCACTTCCCGAGAACGTTACGGTACCGGATTCGGAGTAAGCCACCTGGATATTGACCAGCTTCGGCGGTTTGATTTTGAACGTTTCATAATTGCTGGGTGGCGATGGGACGCCTTTATAGGTCTGCTCAGCTACGAGCCTGATAAGCCCTGCCTCGGTCAACTGTACATCAGCGCTCCAGTTTCCTCCTGTGCCAACAGTGCCGGAGCCTAACGCTACGTCGCCGAGGTCTTTTCTGATGTTGACTGTGGCGTCCGGTGTTCCGTTTGTTCCGGTGACTGTGAAGTTCATTTCCTTATGTTCATCAGGGTTAGGAGGGGTGATCTTCAACATGCCCAGCACAGCGTATTCAACATCCGGAGTATAACCACCGATGGGATCATTCCACGGCAACCGTAAGAAAACCGTTAACGAATACTTACCACTGGACAGTGGCGGATCGAGTTTTAACGTCCACCGGCCATCAGCCTTCACGTCATAATAGTCAGTCACCGCGTCATTATCGCTATTGCTTTTTACGATTTTGACCCTGGTTCCTGGGGCAGCCGTCCCAGAGAACTCGGCATCCGTTGCAATCACCGAGCCGGGAGACGGAGCTGTAACCTCGGCGACATATACCACGCCGGGAGTATCAGTCTTTTGGGACCGTCTCCCGTTCACAATTTGCACAGCAGCAAGATTAATGCTCATAGCACTTTGCGCCAAGCTGACTTCCGTCGACCAAGCGCCATTCGAGCTAGGGATCGCAGGCTGACCTATTTCCTCATCATTTTCGCGCCGAAGAAGCTGAACTTTCCCTGCATTATAAATACCCTCAACCCCGGAGACGGAAAATGTTCTATTCGTAACATTCTGCACAGGATTAACAACAGGCATCCGAGGATAAAAAACCACATCCTCATCGGCATTTCCAGTAGGATCATTCCCTCCCGAATAATCAAAAATATACCTAAAATGAATATTTGCACTTGTAGGATTACCATCTATAGTTCCGCCTCCAGAAATAGGCACCCAACGTCCAACTTGTTGAGCCCTGGCGGTTAGTTCAGAAAGCCCCCACTGAGCGCGATCGGTTTTAAACGCCAGCAAAATATTTCCATTATCACCGTCGAAAGCCGTAACCCAATACTCGACTGCATTACAAGTAAATTTCGTACCCGGGCCATTCCAGCTATATACAACCCTGAGCCTCGCCAGTTGATTTCCATTAGGGCTCTTAGCATCCAGAACAGTTTCTTGAAAAATACTATTTTCTTTCTCATCCATACTCGTTTCAATGACATTATCGGGCTGCTCGGTCTGTTTCGAAAAACCACTGGGTGTATCCATTGAAAACTGATTTAGCTGATTTTCATCAACACCGTCGCTAGAGGCGTCTGCTTCAGTCTTTCCGGTATCGTCATCCGTACCCATGATCATCCCCTTCAAAAAAGGTTTGAAAATTGAAAGTCTTGCTGGGGGTTCTTGAAGCCACTTAGCGTGTTGGAATCGCGGAGTCGCATGTCAGCCCAGCTGACATTGGCACGGCTTTCGTTGAACAGTGAATGCCAAGCTCCGCGATCAGACACCTGTCAACATTGACAGTCCCGACCAGCGGCAACACCCAGCAATTCCCAACTGACTACACCTTCTTGCGCAACGGACTACAGATCCGCCAGAATCCGCCGGCTTGTGCGCCTTGGCCTTGCCCCGTAACGTGATTCGCGTCGCTGACACCTCAGCGATCGGGTTTAGTCGCCCGACGGTAGATACGATGTGCACAAGCGTCATCCAGTCGGGCTCCCTTCCCCGCACTTGATGGTGGCTGTTCGCAGGGCGCCCTCGGGCGCGCCGGATTTCGTGTCTCCGCCGGTCGACTAACCTGCGTCCAGCCGCCACCCACATTCGTTTAGTCGCGAACCGGGTGGCAGCACCATTAACGGAGACCGATCATGATCAAACCAACACCCAATCCCCCCAAAACGGCTCCACGCCCTACCCCCAAGACAGCCGAAGCCCGGAAGCTCGACAAAGCCGCGCAAAAAGCCCTGGACCATTACCTCAAGCCCAACGTCGGCAAGCCGGACAAAACACAACGACAGCTGGATTACTTCATCGTCGCGCCCGATGCCGACCCCGAAGGCGTGCTGGCGCACACTTACGAAACCTTCTGCTCGGTAAGCACGCTCATCCTGGATCTATCGGACGACTTGGAAGGCGCCCCGCGCAATTTGGCCCTGGCGATTCACCAGATGGGCGAGATGGGGGTGTTGTTGCTGGAGAAGTTGCTGGATGGCGAGGCGAGGGTGCAGCGTTGAGGGCTGCGTCACTTTCTTGAAGCTGTAGAAGATATGTGGGAGCGAGCTCGCTCGCGATGGCGGCGGATCAGCTTGCATCGTTGTTGAATGTGCTACCGCCTTCGCGAGCAAGCTCGCTCCCACAGGGTAATGAGTCTAGCCCCAGAGCCGCTGGCTCAAGCCGAGGCCGACATCGGGTAGAAACTGAAATACTGGCGCAGCGCACTCACCAGTTGGCCGTATTCCGGTGGCGCCCATTGCAGGCTGAAACCGGCGTCGAAATGCTGGGGTGTCACGTCTTCCGTGCACCACAGACAGGTGGCTTTCAACTTGATGTGTTGCTGGGGCCCGTCATCGGCGGGCAACTTCAGGCGCAGATCAAACTCTGCGCCGACCATCAGCGGCAAATGGCTGATCAGCATCAGGCCATCGTCTGAAACATTGCCCAAGAACCCGATGGGTTTGCCGTTGACACCATTGAAGACCTCAAGGCAATGCGACAACTGATGTCGTGCAATTCGACGTTCTTTGTACATGTCTTGTATCGCTTTTTTGATGACCGATTACGCGGCCAATCGAGTATTTCGGAACGAGCCCAGGCCAGCCCGCTCTCCCCGATCCCGGTGCCAGACGCTCGCAACGAGGCTGGCTTAATGCTACCGGTCACAGGTGACGCTTCGAAATCAGAGCGCCGGCTCTAGTCACGACTTGTACAAATATAGCCCATGCGCAGGCGGGGGCCAGTCGAAAAAAGCTGCCGGTCATCGGTCCGACAGCCACCTCGCGCCAATGGTTTCAATCCAATGCGGGTCAGAACGCCGTGGGGCGAATCGCCGAGGCGCTGCGGGTCGGATAGTGGCCCAGGCTCTGCAGGGTTTCGAGCCGGGCACGGGCGCGGTAGGCGTACTCACTGTTGGGGTACTGGGTGAGGATGAACTGGTAGGTTTGCGCCGCATCGACGTAGAGCTTCTGGCGCTCCAGGCACTGGCCGCGCATCATCGAGACTTCCGGCTGCATATAGCGACGGGCACGGCTGGCCCGGTCGACCTTGGACAACTCGAGCATGACCTGCTCGCAGTTGCCGCGCTCGTAAGCCTTGTAGGCCAGGTTCATGTGGTGGTTCATCGACCAACGGGTGCAGCCCGTGATGCTCAGGGCCAGGGCAATAAAAAGCACGAATCGCATGGGGAGGTTCTCCTGTCTTGAGCTCTTTATCGACCTGGGCCAGAAAATCTTCAGCCCGAAAGTACTCGCCATGGTGAACACCTGTGTGGCGAGGGAGCTTGCTCCCGCTGGGGCGCGCAGCGGCCCTGTTTTTTTGGGGCTGCTGCGCAGCCCAGCGGGAGCAAGCTCCCTCGCCACAAGAGCAATGTTCGGCTTTAGTAGTTAAAAGGCGCAAAAATTTTCAGGAATGTTCATTTCGAAAAAGAAACGAATAAGTAGTGCACATGAACAATGACTACACCCAAAGACCATAGTAGCCTTCGCTGGCGCTTGAACTTGAGGAGTCCTGCATGTCCGTCCGTCGCACCAAAATCGTCGCTACCCTTGGCCCGGCCAGTAACTCGCCGGAAGTTCTCGAACAGCTGATTCTGGCTGGCCTGGACGTTGCCCGCCTGAACTTCTCCCACGGCACCCCCGACGAGCACAAGGCTCGTGCCAAGCTGGTGCGCGACCTGGCCGCCAAGCACGGCCGCTTCGTCGCCCTGCTGGGTGACCTGCAAGGTCCGAAGATCCGCATCGCCAAATTCGCCAACAAGCGCATCGAATTGAAGATCGGTGACAAATTCACCTTCTCCACCAGCCACCCGCTGACCGAAGGCAACCAGCAAGTGGTCGGCATCGACTACCCGGACCTGGTCAAGGACTGTGGCGTGGGCGACGAGCTGCTGCTCGACGACGGTCGCGTGGTGATGCGCGTCGAGACCGCTACCGCCACTGAACTGAACTGCGTCGTGACCATCGGCGGCCCGCTGTCGGACCACAAAGGCATCAACCGTCGCGGCGGCGGCCTGACTGCACCGGCCCTGACCGACAAGGACAAGGCCGACATCAAGCTGGCCGCGGAAATGGAAGTCGATTACCTGGCCGTGTCCTTCCCCCGTGATGCAGCGGACATGGAATACGCCCGTCAATTGCGCGACGAAGCCGGCGGCACCGCCTGGCTGGTGGCCAAGATCGAACGCGCCGAAGCCGTGGCCGACGATGACACCCTCGACGGCCTGATCAAGGCTTCCGACGCCGTCATGGTGGCCCGTGGCGACCTGGGCGTGGAAATCGGCGACGCCGAGCTCGTGGGCATCCAGAAGAAGATCATCCTGCACGCACGTCGGCACAACAAAGCGGTGATCGTCGCGACCCAGATGATGGAGTCGATGATCCAGAACCCGATGCCGACCCGCGCCGAAGTGTCCGACGTAGCCAACGCCGTGCTCGACTACACCGACGCCGTGATGCTGTCGGCCGAAAGCGCCGCCGGCCTCTACCCGCTCGAAGCGGTGCAGGCCATGGCGCGCATTTGCATCGGTGCCGAGAAGCACCCGACCGGCAAGACCTCCAGCCACCGCATCGGCAAGGAATTCAGCCGCTGCGACGAAAGCATCGCCCTGGCGACCATGTACACCGCCAACCACTTCCCGGGCGTGAAGGCGATCATCGCCCTGACCGAAAGTGGCTACACCCCGCTGATCATGTCGCGTATCCGCTCCTCGGTGCCGATCTACGCGTTCACCCCGCACCGCGAAGCCCAGGCACGCGCAGCGATGTTCCGTGGCGTGTATACCATTCCGTTCGACCCGGCTTCGCTGGAGCCGCACGAAGTCAGCCAGAAAGCCATCGACGAACTGACCAAGCGCGGCGTTGTGGAGAAAGGCGACTGGGTCATCCTGACCAAGGGTGACAGCTACCACACCACCGGTGGCACCAACGGGATGAAGATCCTGCACGTTGGCGACCCGATGGTTTGATGATCGGCTGCTGAAAACAAAAGCCCCGCCATGTGAATGGCGGGGCTTTTTGGTTTCTGCTTTTGGAAGATGGTGTGTTTGGACCGATCGCCATCGCGAGCAAGCTCGCTCCCACAGGGGTTCTGTGTATGCCGCAAATCCGGTGTGGGAGCGAGCTTGCTCGCGATGGCGATCGGTCAGACGCCGCCATTCCCACGGGTAAGAAACACATCCGCCAACAACTGATTACGCGGCAACCCCGCCAGGTACAAGCGTTTCGCAAACGTCTCGACCCAATCCGGATGGCCGCACACCAACGCCTGGGTCTGGCGCGAAGCCAGGCGCATCTGTGCCAGTGCGTCGGGGACCTCGGCTGCGGTCAGCAGCTCGACGCTGAGGTTTGGATGCTTGGCCGCCAATGCTGCCAGGGGTTTTTCCAGATAGTGTCCAGCGGCATCACGGGCCACATGAATCAGCCGAATCGCGCCCCGATGCTGCTGGCGCAACGCTTCGCGCAAGATGCCAAACAGCGGCCCCAGGCCCGTGCCGGACGCCAGCAGCCATAGCGGTTTCTCATGCCAATCGGAATCGTAATGCAGCGCGCCGCCGCGCAGTTCACCGAGACGGATCGGGTCGCCGGCCTTCAGTTGTCGCGCCGCATCGATGAATTGTCCGGGGGCGCGACAATCCAGGTGAAACTCCAGGAAGCGGTCTTCCTCGGGCAGGCTCGCCAGAGAATAGGGGCGGGCGACGTCACCGGCCCACAACACCACATGTTGTCCGGCTCGATAGCGCAACGAGCGCTGCGGCGTGATGCGCAGGCGCAATACGTCGGGCCCCAGCCAATCCGCTGCCACCACCTCGGCGGGCTGGCCATCGCGTTGCGGGTCGAAGGCATGGATGTGTACGTCCTCGACCACCTGACACTGGCACGCCAGGCGCCAGCCTTGATCGCGCTGCGCCGGCGCCAGGGCGTCGGGACGGCTGTCACGCACGTCGCCGCTCAGGCATTGCACCAGGCAAGCGTGGCAACTGCCGGCACGGCAACTGTAAGGCACCGGCACACCGGCCTGGTTCAACGCATCCAGCAGGTTGCTGCCCACCGCCACCGACCATTGCTGGCCTGCGACTTTCAACTCAGGCATCGACATTCTCCCAGGCGGCGGCACACCGATTGCGGCCGTCTCGCTTGGCACGGTACAAGGCTTGGTCGGCGCGCTGCAACGCGCTGTCCAGGTCATCGCCCATTTCCAGCATCGTCATGCCCACCGACAGGCTGAGGTTACCGACCGGCAGGTCGATCAGCTCAACTTCGGTGAACGCCAGCCGCAAGCGCTCGCAACAGGCCGTCAGCCGCGCAGGGTCGCAGGCAGGCAGCAACATGACGAATTCTTCGCCCCCGTACCGGGCAAGAACGTCGCCTTCGCGCAGGCAGGCCGTGGCAACACCGGCAAACGCCTGTAGCACCTGGTCGCCCGCGGCATGGCCGTGCAAATCGTTGATGCGCTTGAAATGGTCCAGGTCGATCAGAGCCAGTCCATGGGCGATGCCGGGCCTGAGCGTATTGAGTTCGCGGCTCGCCAGGCGCAGGAAATGGCGGCGATTGAACAGCCCGGTGAGTTCGTCGGTGGCGACCAGGTCTTCAAGCTGGCGCATCATGCCGCGCAACGTGTCCTGGTGCGCCTGCAAGGCAAATCGACGCTGGCGCATGCGTTGGCGCGAGGTCTGGACGTAGCGGGCATACAGCACCAGCCACACCAGCACGATAAACAGCACGCACACTTGCAAGCCGGCCAACGTCGGGTCGGGAAGCCGGAAGAAGTAGCCGTCCCACAGCGTGATGCCGGTAAAGCTGATAAACACCAGCGTCGCACAGCGCACGAAGGCCCGCCGCGTCAAGTGGAACAGCCCGAACAGCAGGATCAGCACATAGAACACCAGGAACACGCCGCGGGCCTGATCCAGATGCGCCATCATCCAGGTCTGCCAGCCCAGGCCGATCCAGACTTGTATTTCCGTAAGACTGGGGTCTGCGAAGCGCAAGTTGCGATCGGTGATGAACAGCGCGAACAGGCCGGCCTGGCACAAAATCACCAACAGCGTGCCGATGACGACGCCACGCAACGAGTCGAGGTAATGGCCGCTGAAGAACGCCAGCCACAGCAACACCAGCGCCAGCGCATAAGTCGTGGCTGCGAGGGCGAAACGTTTAAGCAAAAGACGTTGAATGGCGTTATGGGTCAATCGGTGACTCACCATGGGAAAGGGGAACTGATGGAACGGTCCTACGCTACAGGCCAGACGCCACTTTAGTGGCGTGTTCGGCAAGTGACCATTCAATTCTGGATCAGAAAAATGGCGTCAAAGCAATGGCCCAGAATGACGCAGTTTTTGCTGCCAACCACACCCCCGTGGCGGGGAGCTTGCTCCCTCGCCACGGGTTCGTGCGTTTCATACCTTCAGCCCATAGCTCCCACAGGGCCCCAGCCTGCGATATACTGCCGCGCCTTTTTAGCGTCGCGCCAGCATGCCCGGCGTGCCTTGAGAGGTGCCGTCCGTCGACCGATGCACCCAAGCGGACAGCACCTCATTGAATGTTCCCGTCTTTGAGAGGAGCGCGACTCATGACCGTGATCAAGCAAGATGACCTGATACAGAGCGTCGCCGACGCCTTGCAGTTCATTTCCTATTACCACCCCGTGGATTTCATCCAGGCGATGCACGAAGCCTACCTGCGCGAAGAATCGCCGGCGGCCCGCGACTCCATGGCGCAGATCCTGATCAATTCGCGCATGTGCGCCACCGGCCATCGGCCGATCTGCCAGGACACCGGCATCGTGACGGTGTTCGTGCGCGTGGGCATGGACGTGCGTTGGGATGGCGCCACCATGAGCCTGGACGACATGATCAACGAGGGCGTGCGTCGCGCCTACAACCTGCCGGAAAACGTCCTGCGCGCATCGATCCTCGCCGACCCGGCAGGCGCTCGCAAGAACACCAAGGACAATACTCCGGCAGTCATCCACTATTCCATCGTCCCGGGCAACACCGTGGAAGTGGACGTGGCGGCCAAGGGCGGCGGCTCCGAGAACAAATCGAAGATGGCCATGCTCAACCCGTCCGACTCCATCGTCGACTGGGTCCTGAAGACCGTTCCGACCATGGGCGCCGGCTGGTGCCCACCGGGCATGCTCGGCATCGGCATCGGCGGCACCGCCGAGAAAGCCGCGGTCATGGCCAAGGAAGTGTTGATGGAATCCATCGACATCCATGAGCTGAAAGCACGCGGCCCGCAGAACCGTATCGAAGAGATGCGCCTGGAGCTGTTCGAGAAGGTCAACCAACTGGGCATCGGCGCCCAGGGCCTCGGTGGCCTGACCACCGTGCTCGACGTGAAGATCATGGACTACCCAACCCACGCCGCCTCCCTGCCGGTGTGCATGATCCCCAACTGCGCCGCCACCCGTCACGCCCACTTCGTGCTCGACGGCACAGGCCCGGCGTCGCTGGAAGCGCCACCGCTGGACGCCTACCCGGAAATCGTCTGGGAAGCCGGCCCGTCGGCCCGTCGCGTGAACCTCGACACCCTCACCCCGGAAGACGTGCAGAGCTGGAAACCGGGCGAAACCGTGCTGCTCAACGGCAAGATGCTCACCGGTCGCGACGCGGCGCACAAGCGCATGGTCGAAATGCTGAACAAGGGCGAAACACTGCCGGTGGACCTCAAGGGTCGCTTCATCTACTACGTCGGCCCGGTCGATCCGGTGGGTGACGAAGTGGTTGGCCCAGCCGGCCCGACCACTGCCACGCGGATGGACAAGTTCACCCGCCAGATCCTCGAGCAAACCGGCCTGCTGGGCATGATCGGCAAATCCGAGCGCGGCCCGACCGCCATCGAAGCGATCAAGGACAACAAAGCCGTGTACCTGATGGCCGTTGGCGGCGCCGCTTACCTGGTGGCCCAGGCGATCAAGAAGTCCAAGGTGCTGGCGTTCGCCGAACTGGGGATGGAAGCGATCTACGAGTTCGAGGTCAAGGACATGCCGGTAACCGTTGCGGTCGACAGCAAGGGCGAGTCGGTACACATTACCGGCCCGGCGATCTGGCAGCAGAAGATCAGCGAAAGCCTGGCGGTGGAAGTGCAGTAACTGGCACTCAATCGCTGTCAAGAGGGCCGGTGGGCGACAAGCTCACCGGCCTTTTTTTGAACATGTGCCCGGTGTCCCTTTTGACCTGGCTGAGAAAAACCGTTTATCGGATGTACCCATCGACCTGTCAGATCTGACAGGTTACATCCCTGCTCGCCCTTGGCATCCTCATCGTGGCCAGGAATCAGGCCTGGCGCGGGTCAAGGGATAAACAGCATGGCAGAGCAAGCCCCCCTCCAGATCGTCACGCCCACTATCGCCGGCAGCGCGTCAATCGCAACGTTCGGCAACAGCCTCGGCCCGGTGGGTACCCGAGGCGCTGCCTCGTTTGAGTTGCCGCTGCCTGTGTCGAGCGCCCGTCACCTGACGCCGGCCCTGGCCCTGCAGTACAACAGCCAGAGCGGCAACGGCACGTTCGGCATTGGCATGCAGTTGCCGATCCCCAGCATCACCCGTAAAACCAGTAAAGGCGTGCCGCATTACCAGGAAGACGATGTCATGGTGGGCCCCGATGGAGTGGATCGTTGGCCCGACCACGGGGCGCATGTAACACGCATGCTCCCGGGGCGAAGCAATATGACCTACACGGTGGTGCGCTATTACCCCAGGCTGGAAAGTACATTCGACATCTATGAGCTGTGGATGCCCGACGGCGGCCAGCCTTGGTTCTGGCGAGTACAAGGCAGTAACGGGAGCTTGTATTGCTATGGGCACGACGACAAATCGCGCATCGCTGACCCCAATAACGCCCTACGCATCGCCGAATGGCTGCTGTTGGAGGAAGTCAGCCCGTTGGGCGAGCATATCTACTACGAATATGCGGCAGACCCGGCTGAGTCCGACGGCCCCCATGACTACCGGGCCCAGCGTTACCTGCGCCGGGTCTGCTACGGCAACGCCACGGCCAGCGAAACCTTTTATTGCTTCGAAGAAGTGGACCCGGCCGAGCGGGACTGGCACTTCCATCTTTTATTCGACTACGGCCAGCGCACCCTCCAGCTCGATGGAAAACCCGGATGGCTAGCCGTCGACGAAGATGCCTGGCTGCTGCGCACCGACCCGTTCCACGCCTACCGATACGGTTTTGAAACAGGCACACGGCGCCTGTGTCACCAGATACTGATGTTCCACCGTTTCCCTGCCGACGCCGAACCTGCACTGGTGCGGCGCCTTTTGTTGGAATACACCCCGACGAAGTTGGGCTATAGCCTGTTGACCGCTGCCCACTATCAAGATTGGGATGCCGAGGATCGGTTCGAGTACTACGCACCGATAGAACTCCACTACCCCGACTTCGAACCCGATCTCGAACCCGCTGCATTTTTTGCCCTGGAGACGATGCCCGCACTGGAAGACGGCCTGCGTTACCAGTGCGTCGACCTTTATGGCGAAGGGGTTCCCGGCTTCTTGTGTCGTCACAGCGATGGCTGGTATTACCGCGAGCCTGAACGCGCCACGGAAGGTGGCAGTGACGCCATCGGCTACGGTCCTTGGTCACTGCTGCCGAGCATTCCTGTCGCCGCCCAAGACTCGGTGGCCATGCAGTTGCTTACCGACCTGACCGGCAGCGGCCGGCTCAATTGGGTCATCGCCCAGCCCGGAATGTGCGGTTTTTACACACTGAATCCGGACCGCAGTTGGTCTACGTTCACCGAATTCAAGCGCTTCCCCACGGAGTTCCTGCACCCTGCCGCACAGCTGGGCGACCTGATCGGCGACGGATTGCGCTCGCTGGCCATGATCGGGCCCAAAAGCGTGCGGCTCTATGCCAACCTGCGCGAAGAGGGGTTCGCCGCGGGCGTGGAAGTTCCCCATGAGCCGGACAGCACCCTGCCATTGTTCAGCGATGTGCGCAGTGAGCTGGTGATGTTCGGCAATATGCTGGGAAGCGACAGCACTGAGCTATGCCGTATTCGCTTCAACGAAATCAAGTGTTGGCCCAACCTCGGTCATGGGCGTTTCGGCGAAGGTTTTGTCATGAGTGACCTGCCCTTCACCTATGACGAGTTCAATGCCGAGCAGGTGCGAATCGCCGATCTGGATGGCTCCGGGGCGCCGGCGCTGATCTACCTGCGAAGCGATTGTTTCGAAATCTACTTCAACCGAGGCGGCAACGGCATGGATCAAGAGGCGTTGCAGGTGCCCTGGCCCGACGGCCTGCGCTATGACAACCTCTGCCAGGTCACCCTGGCCGACCTGCAAGGCTTGGGCTGTGCGAGCCTGATCCTGAGCGTGCCCCATGCCACGCCGGATATGAAACCCAGGCACTGGCGCTACGATTTCGTCACGGCGCGGCCTTACCTGCTCAGCGCAACGAACAACAACATGGGCTGCAGCAGCTCCCTGGCGTACCGCAGTAGTGCACAGTTCTGGCTGGATGAAAAACGACAACGGGTCAAACTATTCCAGCCGCCGGTCTGCTACCTGCCCATGGCCTTGCCACTGGTGGCGCGCCAGCAACTGCTCGATGAGATCACCGGTAACAACCTGACCCAGCACTTCAGCTATTTCGAAGGCGATTACGACAGCTATTACCGTGAATTCCGGGGCTTTGGCCGGTTGTATCAGCTCGACAGCGAAATGCCAGCCGGCGAAACAGACGAGAATTTTACCGCTCCGGTGCTGGTCAAGACGTGGTTTCACACCGGACGGAATATCGACCCGCCCCTTAAAGACTGCTTCGAAGTCGACCCCGACGCCCCACCGTTGGGCTCCACGCTGCTGACCCGGTTCCATGATCTGGATAGAGCTGACGAAATCCTCGGTTCCGACCCGGAGACCGATCGGGAAATGGCCTACGCTCTGGCCGGCCACGTACTGCGCAGCGAGACCCATCACGCCGAATCAACCGCCATGCTCGAACCGTACACCGTGACGCAACAACGCTACATGTTGCGTCAACCACATAATGAGCAGAAGAGCCTGTTGGTGTTGGCGCTGGAAACGGTCAGCTACCAGTACGATGGCTTCATCAACGACCCGCAAGTCCAACACACTATCAACCTGGGCTGGAACAGCTACGGTCAACTCACTCACAGTTTCATCGTCCATTACGCCCGCCGCCTCACTGCGGACGATGCACCGCCCTTCGATGATGAATACGAGAATACTTGGTGGGGCGATGCCCACGACGAACAGCAGCAGGTGTATCACCTGACTGAAAGCCGTGCCGAATACAGACACCTTATCGATGAAGAGGGACAACGCCAACGACTGGGCCTGCCCTGGCGCGCCCGGACCAACGGACTGCAACGCGCCAAAGGCACACTCCCGGACGGACTGCGCCCGGAACAGGTCAGCTACGAACATTTCGTCGAGCACCAGAACTCGGCGTCATGGACAACCGCCCGGGTATTGATCGCCCTTGAAGAACAGACCTACGTGCGTGACGCATCGGACGAGATCCTGTTCCAGGCCTTGCGCGGCCCGTTGGAAATCGCCGAATTCGACGAGCAGGCGTTGAGCGCCTACGACGCTGTGCCTGAACCGTTCGACATTCGCGAGCAACTGGAAACGATCGGCTTCGAGCCCATGGCGCTGTTCCTGCTTGAAGATGAGAAAAAGGACGAGGCCCGAAATCTCTGGTCCAAGAAAATCGGTTTTCCCCAATACCTGTCGCTGGACGGCTTCTTCCACATCAGCCAATTACAGGAGACCCAGAGCCACGGCGTCACCTCGGTCAGTTACGACGAGTTTCATTTGATGGCCACCACCGTGCAGCTTCCGGACGGTTGCACCACCCACGTCGAATACGACTATCACTCGCTGTTGCCGCGCAAAATCATCGATGCCAACGAGAACATCCAGCAAGCCCTGTACGGACCGGCGGGGGTACCGTTGGGCGTGACGTTCCACGGCACCGAAAACGGTGTTCCGGTGGGCTTCGGTACCATCGAGGATCATCTGCCCCCTGAAGATCTGTCACCGGCCTACGCCATAGCGAACCCCAAGGTAACCCTGGACAAGATCGCCAGCGCCGTGCGCGTCGAGGAGCTGAGCTGGATGGGCTCGCTTGCCCCGGCTCAAGTGTCATCGACGCAACGTGACGCGTGGGTCGCTGCCCGATACCTGCTGCCCAGCGGTCACATCCGGGCATCGGCTCGGGTTCGCCTGGCCCAAAACAAAGCCCGGACCGCCGATGAGGAACAGCTCTGGGCGCTGATCCAGGCAACGGCCCGGGAACCGGCTCACAGTGTCGTGCTGAGCGCCGATCGTTACCCGGACGATCCCTTGCAGCAGATCCGCATCGCCGTGAGCGCAATCGATGGCTTTGGTCGCCCCCTGCAAAGCAAGCAGTTGGTCGAACCCGGAAAAGCCTATGCCGTGGCGGAGGATGGCTCATTGCAGCTTGGCGAGGATGACAAGCCGCTGGAGCATGAAGCCGACCCGCGCTGGCGCGTCAGCGAACGGGTCGAGTACAACAACAAGGGCTTGGTCACCCGGGTCTATCGCCCCTACTTCGCCGATGCCTGGCGCTACATCAACGACGCGTCACTGCGCGAGCATGGTTATCACGACCAGCAGTTCTACGACCCGCCGGGGCGCCTGGTCAAGATCATCAATGCCAGGGGCGATGAAGCGTGGCAGGTCTACCATCCGTGGTACCAGTGTGATCATGATTACAACGATACCGCCTCGCCACCGACGGGCTCACTGCCGGAGGATTGAAATGACCGATGTACACGCTCGTACGCCGGACATTGTCGCAGTCGATGGACGAGGCCTGCCCGTGCGGCAAATCGGCTATCTGCGTAGCCAGGCTTCGGCGCCTGCTGTCGCCCTCATCACCCGTCGACAGTTCGATGGGGCCGGGCGACTCGCCGAACAATGGGATGCACGGCTGTTCGGGCATGCCCCAAGACCCAACCAGTCCATGATCTACGACCTCATGGGCGAGCCGCTGCATATTGACAGCGTCGATGCCGGCTGGCGCTTGATATTGCCAGGGCTGGCCCGCGAGCCCCTGCTGCACTGGGACGCACGCGGCAATCGGTGGCACTCGCATTACGATAACCGTTTGCGCCCGGTGGCCCTTGATGAAAACAGCCACGTCAATGTCGACACTTTCGTTTATGGCGGCGCCACTGAAGATGCCGGCCATAACTTGCGCGGGCAACTGCTGGAGCAAATCGATCCATCCGGCACGTTGCATTTCGACAGTTACGGCCTGTCAGGCTTGCCCTTGCGTCAGGCACGCGTGTTTGACGATTCCAGTGTTCATGCAACCGAGCAAACCTTCGATGCCCTCGGCGCGCCGATCAGCCAGACCGACGCCGGTGGTCATCGCCAGCACCTACGCCTGGACGTCGCCGGGCAGCTCAAGGCAGTCGATTTGCAACTCAAGCTCGATACTGCGCCGCAACCGATCATGCTCGCGGCCCAGTACAACGCTGCCGGCCAGATCGAGCGTCAGGACGCGGCCAACGGAGTCATCAGCCGCTTGACCTATGGCTTGGTCGATGGGCGGCTGAGCACCCTCCAGGCGGGAGAACCCGGTGCAGATTTGCGCCAGGATCTGACCTACCACTACGACCCGGTCGGCAATGTCGTGCGCATTGATGACGGCGCCGTTGCCACCGTCCATTTCGCCAACCAGCGCGTGGACGGTCATCGCGATTTCAGCTACGACTCGCTCTATCGGCTGATAGGCGCCAGCGGCTTCGAGGGCGACATGCCGCACCTGCAACCCGGTTTGCCGACGCCGATCATTCCCATCGACCCGAACCGCCGCTTCAATTATTCCCAACAATATGAATACGACAACGGCAACAATCTGACCCGTCTGCGCCATATACGCGAAGGCCACAATTACACACAGGACATGCGCATCGACCTCAACAGCAACCGAGGCGTGCGCTGGACAGAAGGCGACCCCGAGCCGGACTTCGACATGCTGTTCGATGCCCACGGCAACCAGCAATTCTTGCAGCGGGGTACGCCAGCGCTGGCTTGGGACGCCCGCGACCAGCTCAGCAGCGTCACGGTGATCGAGCGCGACAACGATCTACGCAACGATGACGAAACCTACCTATACAGCCAGGGTGAGCGGGTCGGCAAAACCCACACTGCCGCAGGCAAAGTCCAGCAGACACGTTATTTGCCAGGTATTGAGATACGCACTTCCAACGATGGCGAACTTCTCCACGTCCTCACCCTCGGGTTGGCTCACGGCAGTGTCCGCTGTCTGCATTGGGAAGCCGGCCAACCTGGGGGGATCGAGGCCGATCAATTGCGCTACAGCCTCGATGATCACCTTGGCTCCAGCACCCTGGAACTGGACCGCCACGGCGCCTTGATCAGCCTTGAGTACTACTACCCTTTTGGCGGCAGCGCCTGGCAAGCCGCCCGCTCAACAATAGAAGTCGACCATAAGACCCGGCGCTATTCGGGCATGGAAATGGACACCAGCGGATTGTATTACTACGGTGCGCGTTACTACGCACCGTGGTTGCTGCGTTGGCTGAGCGCGGATCCGGCAGGGGACGTCGATGGCTTGAACCTGTATGGTTTTGTCGGCAACAACCCGATGACGCTTACCGATTACCAAGGGCTGATAATCGAGACACCGGCAGAAAAAGACGCGCGAAAAGCTCAGGCCGCTGCCGATCACCAACGGCGGAAAAAACACAACCGTCTGAACCGAGAGGTCCGAAAGTTCAAAGACATCATGGCGCTGACTTCACGCAGGGCCAGCGAAGCGCAGACTCAACTGGCGAGCCATCGCTCGGCATCGGCCCATGCCCAGTCCACCGCGGTACGTGCCGGCGCTCACGTCGGTGCCCAGGTCATCAGTTATGGCGCGGGCATCGCAGTCGGCATCGGGGCGACGGCGCTGGGTAGCGTCGCCGGCCCACCAGGCGTTGTCATGGGCGTCACACTGGGGTTCGTGACCACCAAAGCCCTGAGCATTGGCCTTGACTATGCGCTGGAAAGGTTGAGCCTGAGCGCATCGGTGAACTTCAAAAGCCGGAAACTGGACCCGGAACGCATCGTGAGGAGAGGCGAATACAAACAACTCAATTTCGGCCCGTACGTCGCGGCGAAAGGCCGGGATCTGTTCCAGGCCGTGAGCGCACCCACCACTCGAAACGTCTTGAAAGCCGGTAAGGAAGCGACCAGCACCGGCACCAAGATAGCGCTGAAAGCAAGCGGAAACATAGCCTCCAGCGAAATCGGTGCCGTCGTCTCTACGGTGCTTGGGTTCTTCGAAATCTTTCACGAAACCCGAGCCGCCAGCGATGAGCTTTCCGAAGAAAAAATCGCTCGGGCAGAAAAACACATCGACGGTATGATTGAAGTGTTGAATAGCCAGATGAACTACATCGATACGCTGTTTGTCGAGGCGGAGCTTGGCGCGACCAACACCTACCGGCCGCTAAGCAAGATATTTGGACAATCCAGTGGCGACACACCGCAAAGCCTGAGAAGAGAAATGGACGCCACCATTGGCCGATTGAAGCAGGCGAAAAGCATGCTCCGGTAACTTCGCATCGAAACCCTGTCAGACCTCACAGGGTTTCGATGCGTCAACTTTATACTGGGCCGAACTGAAGATCCGGCTCAGCTTGGGCACACGGAGGCAATCGACCGATGAGCGCTGTCCACTGCCGTACCCCAGACATCATTGCCTTCGACGGTCGTGGCCTGCCAGCGCGGCGTGGCGCGTATCTGCGAAGCCAGGACTCGGACCTCGCAATCGCACTGACAACACGTCAACGCTTCAACCTCGCCGGCCACCTCGTCGAACAATGGGACCCTCGCCTGTTCGGCCACGCCCCCAAGCCCAACCAGGCGACCGTCTACAGCCTCCTCGGCGAGCCACTGCAGACCGACAGCGTCGACGCCGGATGGCGCCTGGCCTTGCCGGGGCTGGCGGGTAAAACCTTGCAGCTGTGGGATGCACGTGGCAGTCATTGGCGCACGCAGTATGACGACCAACTGCGCCCGGTGGCCCTGGAGGAAAACGGCGTGGCCAATGTCGATACCTTCACCTATGGCGACGCCACTCAAGACGCCGGTCGCAACTTGCGTGGGCAATTGTTGGAACAAGTCGATCCGTCCGGCACTTTGCGTTGCGACAGCTATAGCCTGTCCGGCTTGCCCCTGCGTCAGGCCCGCATGTTCGCCGATGCCGACATTCATACGACCGAGCAAACCTTCGATGCCCTCGGCGCGCTCATCGGCCAGACCGATGCAGGTGGTCATCGCCAGCACCTGCGCCTGGACGTCGCCGGGCAGCTCAAGGCAGTCGACTTGCAGCTCAAGTTCGATACCGCGTCGCAACCGATCATGCTGGCGGCCCAGTACAACGCCGCCGGCCAGATCGAGCGTCAGGAGGCGGCGAACGATGTCATCAGCCACTGGACCTATGACCCGGCCGATGGCCGGCTGAACACACTCCAGGCAGGAAAACCCGGGGCGGACCTGCGCCAGGACCTGGCCTACTTCTACGATCGTGTAGGCAACATAACGAGCATCGAAGACCGCACAGTCGCCACCGTCCATTTTGCCAACCAACGCGTGGACGGCCATCGTGAGTTCGCCTACGACTCGCTCTATCGGCTCATCGCCGCCAGCGGCTTCGAGGGTGACACGCCGCACCTGCAACCCGGCTTGCCGGCACCGATCATCCCCATAGACCCGAACCGCCGCTTCAACTATGCCCAACAATACGAATACGACAGCGGCAACAACTTGATCCGTCTGCGCCATATTCGCGAGGGCAACAATCACACGCACATCACGCGCATCGACCCCAACAGCAACCGCGGCGTGCGCTGGACAGAAGGCGAACCCGAGCCGGATTTCGACACGCAGTTCGACACCCATGGTAACCAGCTGTTCCTGCAGAGCGGTACGCCGGCGCTGGCCTGGAACTCTCGCGACCAGCTCAGCACTGTCACGGTGATCAAGCGGGAAGATGATCTGAGCGACGATAAAGAAACCTATCTGTACAGCCAGGGTGAGCGGGTCGGCAAAACCCACACAGCCGCAGGCACAGTCCGGCAGACACGTTATTTGCCGGGCATTGAAATACGCACTTCCAGCGATGGCGAACGTCTCCACGTCCTCACCCTCGGGCTGGCTCACGGCAGTGTCCGCTGCCTGCACTGGGAAGCCGGCCAACCTGGAGGGATCGAAGCCGATCAGTTGCGCTATAACCTCGATGATCACTTGGGTTCCAGCACACTGGAGCTGGACCGCGCCGGCGGCCTGATCAGCCTTGAGCATTATTATCCTTTCGGCGGAACCGCCTGGTACGCGGGCCGCTCCGCCCTGGAGGCAAGCTACAAGACCGTTCGTTACTCCGGCAAGGAAATGGATGCAAGCGGGCTTTATTACTACGGTGCGCGTTACTACGCGCCGTGGTTGCAGCGTTGGTTGAGTGCCGATCCCGCACGGGATGTGGACGGCCTGAATCTATATGCCTTCGTGGTGAATAGCCCGTTGCGCTACTTGGATGGCGGAGGAACAAACAAACTCGAATGGCAGATCATGAACTATTCGGATTTTATTTCAGAACTGGGAACCGAATCAGCCACAGCCCTGAAGCAAATAGATAGCATCCTCACCCAAACAGGCATCAAGACCGGTCTGCTGAAGAACCTGATAGGTGAAGCCATCAGCGGCGCCATCGGTTTTGCCGGTGGCTACGCCGGAGGTGAAGCGTTCGCCAGCGTGGCTCCGCGCCTCAACGATGTCGCTTATGTGGGAGGCCTCGTTGGCGGGAACATCGGCGGCGACGCAGCCGGTATGACGGCCGATGCCATCCTGCCCACTGCTCGCTGGATCCGCCCACTGATACCTCAGACATCGGCGATGTCGGTCGAGTCGATTGACCGTAGGCTTGGGCTTATCGACGACCCTCTTACGTTCTCCCCCCTTGATGCCGCGGGCTTTTTCATGAATCGAGTCGTTGGCTCAGTTATCCCGGGCATTGCGAATTTCCTTAATCTAGGCTCCCGTGCACAAGAAGCCGAGGACATCCAGACGGGGCTGACTCCCATGAAAATCCAGAAAATCGACGCAATGCTCGTCGAATGGAAAGCGGCTGTGGAAAGTCGCTGGGCCGCGACCGAGGCCGCCTTTGATACATTGAGGAAGAACACTATCCACCCAGGCGACGTGCTACCCAACGTCAACAACTTGACGACACCAGAAACCCTGGCGCCGATCCATCGTTCAACCTTGCAACAACAGACCGGGGTGATACTGGACTATATCGACCAGGCGCAAAAGGGCATGGCTCAATATAAAAAGAACCGCACCACCGACAACATTTTTTTGCTGAAGCAGGCCAAGGCTTCTAAACGGTGATTCGATGGGACTCGGCATCGTGGAGGTCACGGCTGGAGATGACATGCTATCGTGCCCGCCCCAGTCCATCTTTGTGACACCTTCATGCCCGCAATGCCCCGTCCCTTGCGCCTGTCGTTATATATCCTGCTGATTCTGACCGGCGCGATCTTTTCCGCCACCCTCGCCGTACGCCACGCCGAACGCGAGGCCCTGGAAGAAGACGCCAGCCGCGCGAGCCAGCAACTGGCGCTGTACGCCAACTCTTTGCACACCTTGATCGAACGCTACCGTGCCTTGCCCGCCGTGCTCGCGCTGGACCCTCAGTTGCGTGATGCCCTCAAGGGGCCGGTCAGCCCAGCGCAACAGGATGCCTTGAACCGCAAGCTGGAAAAAATCAACGGCGCCGCGCAGTCCTCGACATTGGAGTTGCTGGACCACACCGGGCTGGCGGTTGCCGCGAGCAACTGGCAGTTGCCCAGCAGTTATGTCGGGCACAACTATGGTTTCCGTCCCTATTTCCTCCAGACCCGAAGCCAGGGCACTGGACGGTTTTATGCGGTGGGCGTGACCAGTGGCATTCCTGGCTATTTCCTGTCCAGCGCAGTGACCGGTGACAACGGCGAATTCCTCGGCGCGATGGTGGTTAAATTGGAGTTTCCCGAGCTTGAGCGCGAATGGCGCCAGGGCAGCGACACGCTGTTGGTCAGCGATGCGCGGGGGATCATTTTCATCGCCAACCGGGCCGGCTGGCGCTATCGCCATCTACAACCCTTGACCGACAACGATCGCGCCGAACTCAAGGCCACGCGCCAATACGACAAGCAACCGTTGCAACCCTTGGCCTTCGATCCGCTGCAGCGCTTTGACGACAACAGTCATCTGACCCGGGTCGAGGCACCCAATGGCCCGCAGGAATACCTCTGGGAGTCCCTGCCGTTGACGAGCGAAGGCTGGACGCTGCACCTGCTGCGTCGCCCGCAGATCGCCTTCGAAGACCTGCGCAACGCCGGGCTCGCCGCCGCCGGGTTGTGGCTGGCGCTGGTGTTCCTGCTGCTGTTTCTCAACCAACGCTGGCGCCTGGCGAAACTGCGCCAGCGCAGCCGCCAGGAACTCGAACGCCTGGTGGACGAACGCACCCGTGAATTGCGCACCGCCCAGGACGGCCTCGTGCAGTCGGCCAAGCTCGCGGCGCTGGGGCAGATGTCGGCGGCGCTGGCCCACGAGATCAACCAGCCCTTGACCGCCCAGCGCATGCAATTGGCAACCCTGCGCCTGCTGTTGGACCACGGTCGGATCGACGATGCCTACAAAGCCCTCAAGCCAGTGGACGACATGCTGACCCGCATGGCCGCCCTCACCGGCCACCTGAAGACCTTTGCCCGTAAAAGCCCCAGCGGTCTGCGCGAACGCCTCGACCTCGCGGCGGTGGTGGACCAGGCGCTGCAACTGCTGGAGACGCGCCTGCGGGACGAAAACGTCAGCACCGTGTTGCACCTGGCCCGTCCGGCGTGGGTGCGCGGCGACGCCATCCGCCTTGAACAGGTATTGATCAACCTCCTGCGCAACGCCCTCGACGCCATGCTCGAGCAGCCGCTCAAGCGCCTTGAAGTGCGCCTGCACGCCGATGAACAACTGTGGCGCCTGACCGTCAGCGACAGCGGCACGGGGATCGCCGAAGAACATCTGGCGCAAGTGTTCGACCCCTTCTTCACCACCAAGGCGGTGGGTGATGGCCTCGGCCTGGGGCTGGCGGTTTCCTTTGCAATCATCCATGAATCCGGCGGACGACTGACGGCGGACAACCATGAAAACGGTGCGGTATTCTGCGTGACCTTGCCCATCGATCAGGAGGCGCAACTGCATGCTTGATTCGGTCATAGTCGTCGATGATGAAAACAGCATCCGCACGGCTGTGGAGCAATGGCTGAGCCTGTCCGGATTCCGGGTGCAATTGTTCAGTCGCGCCGAGGATTGCCTGGCGAAGCTGCCGGAAAATTTCCCTGGTGTGATCCTCAGCGACGTGCGCATGCCTGGGCTGGGCGGCCTGGAGTTGCTGGCCGAAGTGCGAAGGCGTGACCCGGACCTGCCGGTGATTTTGCTGACCGGTCACGGCGACGTGCCGATGGCCGTGGAGGCCATGCGCGACGGGGCCTATGACTTCCTCGAAAAGCCGTTCAGCCCTGAAGCGTTGCTGGGCGGCTTGCGCCGGGCGCTGGACAAGCGTTTCCTGGTCCTGGAAAACCGCCGGCTGCACGAACAGGCCGATGCCCGCGCCAGGCTCGACGCCACCCTGCTTGGTGTCTCGCGTGCATTGCAAAACCTGCGGCGCCAGGTGCTGGACCTGGCGACCTTGCCGGTCAACGTGTTGATCCGCGGCGAAACCGGCAGCGGCAAGGAACTGGTTGCCCGTTGCCTGCACGACTTCGGCCCGAGGACGAGCAAACCCTTCGTGGCCCTGAACTGCGCGGCCATCCCCGAAGCGCTGTTCGAAGCCGAACTGTTCGGCCATGAAAGCGGCGCCTTCACCGGTGCCCAGGGCAAGCGCATCGGCAAACTCGAGTACGCCGATGGCGGCACGCTGTTCCTTGATGAAATCGAAAGCATGCCGCTGGCCCAGCAGGCCAAACTGCTGCGCGTGTTGCAGGAGAAGAAACTCGAGCGCCTGGGTTCCAACCAGAGCATCAACGTGGACCTGCGAATCATCGCCGCGACCAAGCCCGACTTGCTGGACGAAGCCCGGGCCGGGCGTTTTCGCGAAGACCTGGCCTATCGCCTGAATATCGCCGAGCTGCGCCTGCCACCCTTGCGCGAGCGCCGCGAGGACATTCCGCTGCTGTTCGAGCACTTCACCCATAGCGCCGCCGAACGCCTGGGCCGCCCCGCCGCGCCCTTGAACGGCCCGCAACTGAGCCATCTGCTCAGCCACGACTGGCCGGGCAACGTGCGTGAACTGGCCAACGTCGCCGAGCGCCAAGTGTTAGGGCTCGATCAACTGCCCGCCCTGGAGACGGAGCCGGGCCAGTCCCTCGCAGCCCAGCAGGAAGCCTTCGAAGCCCAATGCCTGCGCGCCGCCCTGACCCGGCACAAGGGTGACGTGAAGGCCGTGCTCGAAGAACTGCAACTGCCGCGTCGCACCTTCAATGAAAAGATGCAGCGGCATGGGTTGAATCGGGAGATGTTTTTGTAAGGGCCCGCTGAATTTGCTGTGTCTGTACCGCCCTCATCGCGAGCAAGCTCGCTCCCACAGGGTCCTGTGTACGCCGGACGAAATGTGGGAGCGAGCTTGCTCGCGATGAGGTTGGTTCAGACGACAAACCTCTCCTGCCATAAGCGGATTCCCGCCCACGCCGCCGCTCGAAATAAGCGGATTTCCGCTCACCACGCGCGATAAACCCCTCTAGACCGGCCCTCCGCCACCTGGCACAGCTCCTGCTATAGCCCTGGCAGGCTGCGTCCACACGCGCTCCACAAAAACAATTAAACGAAGGATCCTTCAATGGACAACTCCAACGCCCTGCCCATTGGGTCGGCTGCCGTGCCCGCCCGTGAAAGAACCACCGCCAGCCGGATCAAATCGATCTTCAGCGGCTCGGTCGGCAACATGGTCGAGTGGTACGACTGGTACGTCTACGCCGCATTCTCGTTGTACTTCGCCAAAGTATTTTTCCCCGCTGGGTCATCCACGGCGCAATTGATGAAAACCGCCGCGATCTTCGCGGTAGGCTTTTTGATGCGCCCGATCGGTGGCTGGCTGATGGGCCTGTACGCTGATCGCGCTGGCCGCAAGGCGGCACTGATGGCCTCGGTGTACCTGATGTGCTTCGGCTCGCTGATCATCGCCCTGAGCCCCGGCTACGAAACCATTGGCGTCGGTGCGCCGATCCTGCTGGTGGTGGCCCGTTTGCTCCAAGGGCTGTCAGTGGGCGGCGAATACGGCACCTCGGCAACCTACTTGAGCGAAATGGCGACAAAGGAGCGTCGCGGGTTCTTCTCCAGCTTCCAATACGTGACCCTGATCTCCGGTCAACTCATCGCCTTGGGTGTGTTGATCGTGCTGCAACGGTTCCTCACCACCGAAGAGCTGTACGCCTGGGGCTGGCGCATCCCGTTTGCCATCGGCGCGCTGTGTGCGATCGTGGCGCTGTACCTGCGTCGAGGCATGGAAGAAACCGAGTCGTTCACCAAGAAGGAAAAAGCCAAGGAAAGCGCCATGCGCACCTTGATGCGCCATCCCAAGGAATTGTTGACCGTGGTCGGCCTGACCATGGGCGGCACGCTGGCGTTCTACACCTACACCACCTACATGCAGAAATACCTGGTGAACACAGTCGGCATGAGCATCTCCGACTCCACCACCATTTCCGCTGCCACGTTGTTCCTGTTCATGTGCCTGCAACCGGTCATCGGTGGGCTGTCGGACAAGATCGGTCGTCGGCCGATCCTGATTGCCTTCGGCATCCTGGGCACGCTGTTCACCGTGCCGATCCTCACCACGCTGCACACCATCGAGACCTGGTGGGGTGCGTTCTTCCTGATCATGGCGGCACTGATCATCGTCAGCGGCTACACCTCGATCAACGCCGTGGTGAAAGCCGAGTTGTTCCCCACCGAAATCCGCGCCCTGGGCGTCGGCCTGCCTTACGCACTGACGGTGTCGATCTTCGGCGGCACCGCTGAATACATCGCGCTGTGGTTCAAGAGCATCGGCATGGAAACTGGCTATTACTGGTACGTGACAGCCTGTATCGCCGTGTCGTTGTTGGTGTACATCACCATGAAAGACACCCGCAAGCATTCGCGGATCGTGACCGACTGATTTCCCCAGTCGCACAAACAGAAAGGGGCGAACCAGACAGGTTCGCCCCTTTTTTCGTTCTGCATGTCCAAGGATTTTATCCGAGATTAATCTCTGGTTAATGCCTGGCCTCCATCCTCATCCTCAACAAAACGAACATTCGATACGCCGGTAGTGACTTCATTGACCGTCCAGTGGCAATTGCCAATAGATCTATTTTGTCGATTGTTTTGAGCGTTTTTTTGCGCTTTTTAATCAATTTAACGAGCGTAATATGAATTCCACACCCAAGGCACTTAACGCCAAACACTCTGGAGCACGACCATGAAAACCAAACTGATCATCGCCCTGACCCTTTCCGTACTGGCCGCCAACACCTTCGCCGCCGACGGTTTCGACCGCACCAGCTCGGCCATCGCCGCCGATGGTTATGAGCGCACCGGCGCTGCCACCCTCGCTGCCGATGGTTTCGACCGCACTAACGGCGCTACCGTCGCTGAAGATGGCTTCGATCGCACAAACGGCAACACCGTCGCTGAAGATGGCTTCGATCGCACCAACGGCAACACCGTCGCTGAAGATGGCTTCGATCGCACCAACGGCAACACCGTCGCTGAAGATGGCTTCGATCGCACAAACGGCAACACCGTCGCTGAAGATGGCTTCGATCGCACCAACGGCAACACCGTCGCTGAAGATGGCTTCGATCGCACAAACGGCAACACCGTCGCTGAAGATGGCTTCGATCGCACCAACGGCGCCGTCATCAGCTAATAACCACGAAGGCACCCTCACAGCCCGGCTTCGGCCGGGCTTAGTTATTTATGGGGCATGTGAAACCAGCACAGCGATAACAGCGGAGCACGACTTGCCTGAATACAAAATCCAATGTGGGTTCCAGGTGCTGACAAAAACGGCGGGGCCCTGCACTATCCTCGATTCCCTTGAAACCCCACCGCAGGATCTCCTCCAGCCATGCCCGACGATATCCATTTCTACGAACCCGCCAACGGCCACGGCCTGCTCCACGACCCGTTCAACGCCATCGTCGGCCCACGGCCTATCGGCTGGATCTCGTCCCAGGATGCCGAAGGCCGCCTGAACCTGGCGCCCTACAGTTTCTTCAACGCCTTCAACTACGTTCCGCCGATCATTGGTTTCTCCAGCGTCGGGCGCAAGGACAGCCTGAACAATATCGAACAGACCGGCGAGTTTGCCTGGAACCTGGCCACGCGCCCCTTGGCCGAGCAAATGAACCAGAGTTGCGCGATGGTCGCGCCAGAGGTGGACGAATTCGAGTTGGCGGGCCTGACGACCGCGCCTTCGCGAGTGATCCAGGTACCACGCGTGGCCGAGAGCCCGGTGTCCTTCGAGTGCAAGGTCACCCAGATCATTCAGTTGCAGCGGGCGGACAAGGGGCTGGTGCCGAGCTGGCTGATCCTCGGCGAAGTGGTCGCCGTGCATATCGCCAAGTGGCTGTTGAAAGACGGGGTGTACGACACCGCCGCCGCCGAACCGATCTTGCGCGGTGGCGGGCCGGCGGATTATTTCCAGTTGGGGCCGGAAGCGTTGTTCAGGATGCATCGCCCGCGATAGGCCCTGCACAGAACCCGTGGCGAGGGAGCTTGCTCCCTAGCCACAAAAGCAATCCTCGAAATGCGGATTACCAGACCAACCCGCCGTCCTTGTCGACGCCCTGCAGGTGAGTCAACCGAACGGCAGCCGCTTCATCGGCCTTGGCCGCGGTTTCGAATGTCTGCTCTTGGAGCACTTTATTGAAACGCGGCTTCTCGGCACTGCCGATGGCCTTGGTGGCGATGGCGGCGTAATAACCGCCACCTTCCTTGGGAACAACAGCGGAAACAGCTTCAAACGTCTCAAAGGCTTTGCGTGCCATACTGCGCATCCTGGCGGTGGGAATAATGGGCATTAAACCTTCAACCGGCCAGTTTGTGTACCTTTGCCAGGCACCCTTCGGTCGCCTGGGCGGCGGACACTTCGCGAAAGGTGTGGAAATCCAGGCTGCTTACCACAAGCTCCTGCACCAATTCAGCGAAGATCGCCATGGCCGGTGAATTGAAATAAGCGTCCATCGCCTGCTGGTTGGCCCACAGCCCGGACACCAGCCACAAATCGGCGTCGCATTGCGATTGCTGCAAGGCAAAGTGCAGGCAGCCGGGCGCCTGGCGCGAGGGTACGATCAGGGTGCTGAGGCGTGCCCCCAATGGCTTGGAACAACCGGCGCGGGCCCGGACAAAAGCCATGTGGCTGACGGGGATCTGTGTAGTCATGTTCAACCCTCCCAGGTAATCCGTTGTGCAGCCGGGGACAGGCTGCGACAGGATCAAAGGTTAAGCGTCCCGACGCCAGCTTCGTTAGTCGATTTCTGCCGACTCATTGCACAATTCTGCGCCTGGGCATTTTCCGCCCCCCTTGAGTGATTGGATTCGCCGGTAGTTGAAACAAAAGGTTTCAAGCAAGTTTCGCCAGGGCGGCCCAGTCCGTCCTCCGACAGTTGTGCAGGATCAGGCAAGCTTTCAACAGGATGTGACTACCGCCATGCCTTGCACAAACATAAGCTTTGTCCTATCGCTTCCTTCCCCCTGAGGTCCCTGGCATGTCGCCACTCGATCACGCCCACGTCCCGCTGGACACGTACCTGGAACAACAGCGCGCCGAACTGGCGTCGATCATCGACCGCAACACCGGCGAGGACGGTAGCTACGCCACGGCCATCGGCTCGCTGCACCTGTCGCGCCACGGCCAGCCCCACAAATTCGCCCCAGTGCTGGCGCAACCCGCCCTGTGCATCATGGCCCAGGGCAGCAAGCAGGTGCGCCTCGCGGACGAATTGTTCAACTACGACCCGCTGCACTACCTGGTGGTCTCGGTCTCGATGCCGTTGAGCGGTTGCATCGCCGACGTTTCGCCCGAGCAGCCGATCCTGGCGCTGCGCCTGGACATCGACCCGGCGGAAATCACTGCGTTGATCGCCGACGCCGGTCCCTTGGGCGTGCCGACCCGCCCCGCTGGGCGCGGGCTGTATGTCGAACGCCTGGACACCCCCATGCTCGACGCCGTGCTGCGCCTGACGCGCCTGCTCGATGCGCCGAAAGACATCGCCATGCTCGCGCCCCTGGTACGCCGGGAGATCCTTTACCGCCTGTTGCGCAGCCCGCAAGGCTACCGGCTGTATGAAATCGCCATTGCCAACAGCCAGAGTCACCGTATCAGCCAGGCGATCAAATGGCTCAACGGCCATTTCGAACAGCCGCTGCGCATCGATGACCTGGCCCGGGAAGTGAACCTCAGCGTCTCGACCTTGCACCATCGGTTCAAGGCAATGACCGCCATGAGCCCGTTGCAATACCAGAAGCAACTGCGCCTGCAGGAAGCCCGCCGGCTGATGCTGGCCGAAGGGCTGGAAGCGTCGGCGGCGGGTTATCGGGTGGGTTATGAAAGCCCGTCGCAGTTCAGTCGTGAGTACAGCCGGCTGTTTGGCGCTCCGCCGCTGCGGGATCTGGCGCGGTTGCGGATGACTGTTTGACCTGAGGGTTGTGTTGGCTGGGCCTGCCTCATCGCGAGCAGTCCGCGGCACATGCCTTTTATCCAGGCATGCGCGACCTGATAACGTGCCGTCAGACGGCCCGGACTACATGCTTGATTTCCTGGAAAGCCGCCAGTCCCCAAGGTCCTAATTCACGGCCAAGGCTGCTCTGCTTGTAGCCGCCCCAAGCGGCCTGGGGAAAAATCACTTGCGGTGCGTTGATCCACACCAGCCCGGCCTGCAAGGCATCGGCGACCTTTCCGGCCGCCTCGACATCGCGGCCGACCACGCTGGACACCAACCCGAAACGGCTGTCGTTGGCCAAGGCAATCGCCTGCGCCTGGGAACTGAAACTGCGTACGCACAGCACCGGCCCGAAGATCTCTTCGCACCACAACGCACTGTCCAGGGGCACGTTGGTGAAGATCGTCGGCTGTAAAAAAAAGCCCCGAGCCAGGTGCGCGGGTCGCTGGCCCCCGCACACCAGCGTCGCCCCGGCGCTCAAGCCGCGGTCGATGTGCCCCAGCACCCGCTGGTATTGCGCCTGGTTGACCAGCGCGCCCATCTCCACGTCCGGGTCGAACGGATCAGCCACGCGGATCGACTCGGCGCGCGCCTTGAGCCGTTGCAGGAATGCATCGGCCAGCTCATCGGCGACGAGCACACGGCTGGTGGCCGAACACATCTGCCCGGCGTTGAAGAAACCGCCGCCGCAGGCCAGCTCCACCGCCAGGTCCAGGTCGGCGTCGGCCAGCACCAGCAAGGACGATTTTCCACCCAGCTCCAGGCTCACGCCCTTCACCGTTTCCGCCGCCCGTTGCATCACTTGCACCCCGACCGCGTTGCTGCCGGTGAAGGAAATCTTCGCCACGCGCGGGTCTGACGCCAGCGGCGCGCCGACCGCCAGGCCTGTGCCGCAGACCAGATTGAACACGCCGTCAGGCAAGCCGCATCCGGCGATGATCGAGGCCAGTTCCAACTCCGGCAACGGCGTGACTTCCGAGGGTTTGAGCACCACGCAGCAGCCGGCCGCCAACGCCGGGGCAACTTTCCAGGCGGTGGTAACCATCGGAAAATTCCACGGCACGATCAAGCCAACCACACCGCAGGGCTCACGGCGAATGCGTGCGCTGAAATCTTCGCAGGGCAACGCCAGTGGACTGTCCTGCCGAGCGTCCAGGCCTTCGGCCAACTCGGCGTAATACTCGAAGGTCGCGGCCACATCATCGACATCGATGGCCGCTTCGAACAGCGGTTTACCATTGTTGCTCGATTGCAGGTGCATCAGCCGTTCACGAGCCTCTCGCACGCAGGCAGCGATACGGCGCAGCAACGCGCCGCGCTCGGCACCCGAGGTGTTTGACCATGGGCCGAACGCCCGGGTAGCGACCTCCAAGGCTTGATCGACGGCCTGTTCATCGCCGCCATAAACAGTGGTGAGCAGCGCCTCGGTCGCCGGGTTGATCACCCGCAGCGGCTGATCGCCCGCCAACCATTCGCCGTTGATGTACAGCCCGTCTTGCGTCGTCGGGAAGTTCATTTCGCCACCTGCGCCATCCAGTTCGCCTGGTCGATTTCGATCAACGTCGGGCCCTGCCGCTCGCTAGCGGCAAGTAACGCGGCGTGCAATTGCGCAACGCCGTCGACGGCTTCGGCGGCGCAGCCCAAGGCCTTGGCGACGCCGATGAAATCCGGCGTGTAGATGTCCACGCCCACCGGCTCGATGGCGCGGTTGACCATGTATTTCTTGATCTCTTCATAACCCTGGTTATTCCACAGCAGCACGATCACCGGCGTGCGCGCTTCCACCGCGCTGGCCAGTTCCGGCAGGGTGAACTGCAAGCCGCCGTCGCCAATCAGGCACACCACGGGCGGACGGCCAAGACCGTTGTCGGTACCGCCAAGCCAGGCACCGATCGCCGCCGGCAGCGCATAGCCGAGGGTGCCGTAGCCGGTGGATGAATTGAACCAGCGGCGCGGCTGCTCCAGGTTGAAAGTCAGGTTGCCGGTGTACACCGGCTGTGTGGAATCGCCGACGAACACAGCCTCCGGCAGCGCCTGCAACACTGTATCGAGAAACAAGGTCTGGGCGCGGGTCGGGACGTCCCATTGCCGATCGAGTTCAGCTCGCAGCCGTTCGACACGAACCGCTCCCCAATTGTCGTCGCGCGCGCCGGCCACGCGACGGTTCAATGCATCGAGCAATGCCTGGGCGGCACTTTGGGCGTCGGCCACCAACGCCAGTGTTGGCGGGTAGTTGCGCACCGTCTGGTCGGGGTCGATGTCGATGCGCAACAACGCGCCGGGAATCTCGAAACCACCGGCGAAGGTGACGTCATAATCGGTCTCGGCCAGCTCGGTGCCGATCGCCAGCACCACGTCGGCTTCGGCCACCAGCGCGCGGGTGGCGACCAGGCTCTGGGTAGAGCCGATCAACAGCGGATGGCGCGACGGCAGCAGGCCCTTGGCGTTGATGGTCAACGCCACGGGGGCGTCGAGGCGTTCGGCCAGTTGGGTCAATTCGGCCCCCGCGTCCAGCGCCCCGCCTCCGACAAGAATCAACGGGCGACGGGTCGTCGCCAGCAGGGCTGCCATTTGCTCCACGGCATTGGGCGCGGCCCCGGCGCGATTGATGTCCACGGGCGTGCTGGCAAGCAAGTCATCGGCCTCCTCGACAAGCACGTCCAACGGAATCTCGATGTGTACCGGCCGTGGCCGCCCAGCCTGGAACAAGGCAAAGGCCCGTGCAAGTACGCCTGGCAATTCGGCAGCGGACATCAGCGTGTGGGAAAACGCCGCCACGCCGCCCACCAGCGCGCTCTGGTTCGGCAGCTCATGGAGCTTGCCACGCCCACCGCCCAACTGGCTGCGCGACTGCACGCTGGAAATCACCAGCATCGGGATCGAATCGGCATAGGCCTGGCCCATGGCGGTGGTGATGTTGGTCATGCCCGGGCCGGTAATGATGAAGCAAACGCCCGGCTTGCCGCTGACGCGGGCGTACCCGTCGGCCATGAACCCGGCGCCCTGCTCATGACGCGGCGTCACATGGAGGATGCTGGAGCGGGCCAGTCCGCGATACAACTCGACGGTGTGCACGCCGGGGATGCCGAACACCTGCTCCACGCCATAGTCTTCGAGTAACTTGACCAACACTTCGCCGCACGTCGCCATTGCCATTGCCTTTTCTTGTCTGGAAAGAGCCCCGCACGTCACTTGGCGGGCCCCTTTTGCTCTGAGGGAATGGCGTTATTGGAACGGTCAGGCCGTAGCGGCAACAATGGATAAAAAGTCATACTAGCCATGTCCCCACATCATGGCTGAATCCCAAATGAAACGACTCCCACCGCTGCCAACGCTGCACACGTTTCTGATCACGGCCCAATGCTGCAACTTCACCCGCGCCGCCGAGCAACTGCACATCACTCAAGGCGCGGTGAGCCGGCAGATCGCCGGACTGGAAGATCATCTGGGTTATGCGCTGTTCCAGCGCCAGGCGCGCGGCTTGAGCCTGACCGCCGAGGGCCAGGCGTGGCTGCCGAGGGTGCAGCAGGTGTTCAGCCTGATCGGCGAAGCGGTCGAGCAGATCGGGGAGAAGCGCCAGGCACTTAAACTCAAGGCCCCGACCTGTGTGATGCGCTGGTTGCTGCCGCGCCTGTTGCAATGGCAGAGGGAGCGCCCGGACGTACCGGTGGAACTGACCACCACGGTCCGGCACGGCGTGGATTTCCAGCGTGAGGCGTTCGACGCGGCGGTGATCTACGGCCCGCCGCCCGATGCGTCGTTGGCTTGCCTGCACTTGTTCGACGAACAGCTGACTCCCGTGTGCTCGCACCCCTTGCTGGAAGGTCCGGTCCCGCTGGAGTCTCCCACCGACCTGCAACACCACTTGCTCCTGCACCCTACCGCCGACGAGCGCGACTGGAGCGCTTGGCTGGCCGCGGCAGACGTGCACTTGAGCAATGTCAGCAAGGGGCAGCATTTCGAAACCCTGGACCTGGCGATGTCCATGGCTTCCCAGGGCACCGGCGTGGCTATTGGCGACTGGTCGCTGATCGGCGACGACCTCAGCGCCGGCCGGCTGGTGATGCCGTTCGAATTGAAGGTCAGGACTGGGTTGGGTTATCACCTTGTGTGCCCGCGCAGGCCGCAGGTGTCGAGGCAGTTGCAGGAATTGATGGGGTGGTTGGTGGAGCAGGCCCGGGCGCGCTGAGGGTTCTTCTGTGGCGAGGCAGGCCTCGGTTAATCAAAGCAGATTCGGCGCCTGCGCCGGCTCAACCTGCGCCCAGTGCGACGTGTCTTCGCGGTGCTGCTGCAAATACGGCAACACCGCCCCCAGCAAAGGTTCCTTGAAAGCTTCTTGAAAGCGATGGGCCAGGCCCGGGATCAGCTTCAACTGGCTGCCGCGAATATGTGCCGCCAGATGCACGCCATGCATCACCGGCAACAATGGATCGGCGGTGCCATGGACCACCAGGGTCGGCACTTGCAACTGATTGAGCAGCGCCACCCGGCTGGGCTCGGCCATGATCGCCATGATCTGGCGCTTCACGCCCTCGGGGTTGAAGGCCCGGTCGTAGGCTACCGCAGCCTGGTGCAGCAAAGCCTGTCGATCATCGACCACCATCGGGCTGCCCAGCGCGGCCAGCAGGTCTGCTTGTTGCTCAAGGGCCACTTCTCGATTCGGTGCACTGCGCCGCGACAACAGCTGCACCAGCGTTTCACTGGGCGCCGGCAAGCCTTGCGCGCCGGAACTGGTCATCAGCAACGTCAGGCTCTCGACTCGCTGGGGCGCCATGGCGGCCATGTGCTGGGCGATCATCCCGCCCATGCTGACGCCCAACACATGGAAGCTCTGCACCTGCAAAGCGTCCATCAAGCCCAAGCCGTCGGCGGCCATGTCTGTCAGCGAATAAGGCGCCGCCACGGGCAGGCCGAGCTTGTAGCGCAAGGCTTCGAATGCCAGGTTGGCACTGCCGGGTGCCTGGCGCCAGGTGGACAGGCCCACGTCCCGGTTGTCGTAGCGGATCACCCGGAAACCCTGTTCACACAGCGCCACCACCACTTCGTCCGGCCAGTGGATCAACTGGCCGCCCAAGCCCATCACCAGCAGCAACGCCGGATCGGACGCACGCCCGATGCTCTGGTACGCCAGGCTTACCTGGTCCAGGTCGACCCGTTGGGTCGCGACATTGACATCACAACGAGACGCCGCCAACGACGGCAAGCCGCACAACAACGCGGCCAGGAAAATGAATACACGCATGAACAAATACCAAAACGCAGAACCCCAGTAGAGCGCGAGTCTGATGAAGTTTGTTCAAGCGCGCTGCCACAGTTTAGTGACAGTTTGATGAAGATTGCCGAGTGGTTGTTTAGAACCCGTGGCGAGGGTGCTTGTCTCCTCGCCACGGGACCAGTGGCATTCAGGCAAACTGACCACGCAACTGCCGCGCCGCCGCAACCATGTTGACCAGCGCCGCCTCCGTCTCCGGCCACGCCCGTGTCTTCAAACCGCAATCGGGGTTGATCCACAGCCGCTCGGCGGGGATGCGCTGCACGGCTTTGCGCATCAGCGACACCATTTCAGCCGTGTCCGGCACCCGTGGCGAGTGGATGTCGTAGACGCCCGGGCCGATGTCGTTGGGGTAGTCGAACGCCTCGAATGCATCGAGCAACTCCATGTCCGAACGCGAAGTCTCGATGGTAATGACATCCGCGTCCATGTCAGCGATGGCCTTGATCACGTCGTTGAATTCGCTGTAGCACATGTGGGTGTGGATCTGGGTTTCGTCACGTACTCCCGATGCGCTCAGGCGGAACGCTTGTACCGCCCAGTCGAGGTATTGCTGCCATTGACCGCGACGCAACGGCAAGCCTTCACGGAATGCGGCCTCGTCGATCTGCACAATGCTGATCCCGGCTTGTTCCAGGTCCTGCACTTCATCGCGCAAGGCCAGGGCCAACTGTTGGGCCTGGACTTTGCGCGACACGTCTTCGCGCGGGAACGACCACATCAACATCGTCACGGGGCCGGTGAGCATGCCTTTCATGGGCTTTTCGGTCAGGCTCTGGGCGTAGCGAATCCAATCGACCGTCATCGCCTGGGGCCGGCTGATGTCACCGTAGATGATTGCCGGTTTCACACACCGCGAGCCATAACTCTGCACCCAGCCGAAACGGGTGAAGGCGTAGCCATCCAGTTGCTCGGCGAAGTATTCGACCATGTCGTTGCGCTCGGCCTCGCCATGCACCAGAACATCGAGGCCCAGGCGTTCCTGGATCTGCACGGCATGGCGGATCTCGGTGTACATGGCATCCTGATAATCGTTGGCCGATAGCTTGCCTTGCTTGTAGGCCTGGCGTGCCAGGCGAATTGCCGGTGTCTGTGGGAAAGAGCCAATCGAAGTGGTGGGAAACGCAGGCAGTTTCAGCCGTGCGCGTTGCCGTTCGATGCGCTTGGCAAACGATGAGTGCCGTTGGCTGTCTTGTGGCCCGATCGCCGCCAGACGCTTCTGGACATCGGGTTTGTGAGTACGCGGCGAACGTGCGCGACTGGCCTGTATTTCACGGTCGTGGACCAAGGCCTGCTGCACGCCCGGCGCGTGCGGATCGTTAAGTGCATCGCGCAACACCGCCACTTCACCGCACTTCTGCACGGCGAACGCCAGCCAGCTCTTGATCTCGGGGTCGAGCTTGTCTTCGCGCTCCAGGTCCACCGGGCTGTGCAACAGCGAGCATGAAGTGCTGATCCAGAGGTTGTCGCCGAAACGCTCCTGGGCCGGGCGCAACTGCGCCAGCGCCTGCTCCAGCTCGCAGCGCCAGACATTACGCCCGTTGACCAGGCCCACCGAGAGGATCTTGTAGGTGGGCAGGCGATCCAGCACCTGGCCCAGTTGATCCGGCGCGCGCACCGCGTCGATATGCAGGCCATCCACCGGCAGGCTCACCGCCAGGCCGAGGTTGTCTTCCAAGCCACTGAAGTAGGTCGCCACCAGTTTCTTCAGCGGCGAGTACTGGAGGATGTGGTAAGCGCGCTCGAAGGCGCTCTTCCAGGCCAACGGCAAGTCGAGGGTAAGAATGGGCTCATCGATCTGCACCCATTCCACGCCTTGGACCTTGAGGCGATTGAGAATTTCACCGTACACCGGCAGCAGGCGCTCCAGCAGGTCAAGCTTGTCGAAGTCGCCACCCTTGGCCTTGCCCAGCCACAAATAGGTCAACGGGCCGATGATCACCGGTTTGACCTGATGGCCCAAGGCATGGGCCTCGTCCACTTCGTCGAACAACTGCTCCCAGCTCAGGGCAAAGGTCTGGTCAATAGAAAACTCCGGGACCAGGTAGTGGTAGTTGGTGTCGAACCACTTGGTCAGCTCTTGGGCGTATTGCGCCTGGCCGTGGTCGACGCCGCAGCAACTCGCCGTGGCGCCGCGGGCCATGGCGAACAGGGTGTCGAAGGTGGGCCGGCCCTGGGCGTTCAGGGTGTCGTGGAAACGTGGCGGGACGGCACCGAAGGTCAAGGTCTGGCTGAGGACCTGGTCGTACCAGGCGAAATCGCCCACCGGCAACAGGTCGATGCCGGCATCCTTCTGCAATTGCCAATGCCGGGCCCGCAGTTCACGGCCCACGGCTTGCAGCGCCGTCGGGGCCAGGTCGCCCTTCCAATGGGCTTCGAGGGCTTTTTTCAATTCGCGGTCGGCGCCGATACGGGGAAAACCGAGGGTGTGGGCCAAGGCCATGGTGAATGTCCTTCTGTAAAAGATGGCGCCATTGTCGACAGCCAGCCCCACATGAGACAAACTCAACCTTTTCGTGTTGATCACAAGTTTTACTCATGGAGCGATTCCGGTGCTTGAACTCCGTCACCTCAAGACCCTGCATGCCCTGCGCGAAGCCGACAGCTTGGTAGAGGCCGCCGAACGCCTGCACCTGACCCAGTCCGCCCTCTCCCATCAGTTCAAGGAATTGGAAGAGCGCCTGGGCATGCAGTTGTTCGTGCGCAAGACCAAACCGGTCCGTTTCACCAGCGCCGGCCTGCGCCTGCTGCAACTGGCCGATGCCACCCTGCCGTTGCTGCGCAGTGCCGAACGGGACATCGCGCGGCTGGCGGGCGGTACCGCCGGGCGCCTGCACATGGCGATCGAGTGCCACAGTTGTTTCCAGTGGCTGATGCCAACCATCGACCAGTTCCGCGATGCCTGGCCGGAAGTCGAACTGGACCTGGCCTCGGGCTTTGCCTTCGCCCCGCTACCGGCCCTGGCCCGTGGCGACCTGGACCTGGTGGTGACTTCCGATCCGCTGGAACTTGCCGGCATCACCTACGTGCCGCTGTTCACCTACGAAGCAATGCTCGCGGTCGCCAACCAGCATCGGCTGGCGGGCAAGCCCTACATCGTGCCCGAAGACTTGATCAGCGAAACCTTGATCACCTACCCGGTGGAACGCGATCGCCTGGACATCTTCACCCGCTTCCTGGAACCGGCCGACATCGAACCGGCCCAGGTCCGCACCTCCGAACTCACGGTGATGATGATGCAACTGGTTGCCAGCGGCCGTGGCGTCTGCGGCATGCCGCACTGGGCGCTGCATGAATACAGCTCACGGGGTTATGTAAAGGCCAAGCGGCTGGGGGAGAAAGGCTTGTTCGCCACGCTGTACGCGGCGGTGCGCACCGACATGCTCGATGCGCCGTATATGCGCGACTTTCTGCTGACGGCGAAAGATACATCGTTCTCGACACTCGACGGCGTCAGCGCCGTTCGTTGAAGCACAGCGTACTGACACTCGGCGTCCAAAAACCGTTCGTCTTGATATGCCGCTCACCTGTCAGGTCTGACAGGTGACGCTTTTTTCCTTTCGCGCTCTGATGACATCGACCCTTGTCCGTGGGGATGGCTCAACGACGGCGCCAACACAATGTTTTACCGAGTGACCCGATCCGGCAGCCACAATTATGGTGACTCGGTCCCAGTGCTGAACCTGCTGTTCCATTACCCGGCATCCACGATCACGGTCAGCCATCCGCCCAGCTTTGATCCCGCGCAGCCAGGCACAGGCCTGTTTACGTTAACGCAATTACCCGCGCACATGACGAAGTGACACTCACCGTGGGGACCTGGAACAAAAATATTCCCTACGTCCAACCCGCCAATCCAATCACTTACACCCTGACGGCCGCCGACCTGCAGCAGATCGGCGACGGCCCCCATCCGGTGAGCGCGCGGACAGTCGATCAGCTGGGCAACAGCAGTGCGTCGCCTCCGAGCTCCATTGTCATCGGCACGGCACGGCACCGGCGGAATGGGTGGACCACTACACGTCACTGGCGGATACCTATAACGGCTGGCACCTGGCAAGGAATCCGAGCTGCCCGTTTATACCGGTCCACGACCAGAGATCAAATACCCTTGATCCGGGTATCGGGACAGGGCGGATCAAGCTGCTCCGGCCTTTTCCCCGGGATCACGAATCCGGCGCCACATGTGAATTTTGTCGAAGTAATCCTCACCCACCCGCACCGCCAGAGGTTCAAGGCCGAACTGGACAAAACCGCACCGCTGGTACAGCTTGAATGCGGCGTCGTTGCCGGCGGTGACAGTGAGTTGGATGAGTTTCAGTGCCGAATGGCCTTGCGCTTCGGCCAGCGCAGCTTGCATCAGCTCATAACCTAAACCGTGCCGGCGAAATACGGCCGACACATACATGCCAAACAGCGTTGCCTTGTGGCGCGCCTTTTCTCGCGGTTCGAAAGCAAGGCCCACGATGCCCACCAGGGTTCCAGCTTCGAACGCACCCAGCACCACATCGAGCTTGCTGGTCAACCGGCCTTCCCACCAACTCAACAGCATCGCCGCCCGCTCCCGCACGCTGGAGGTGAACGCCTGCGGATGGCGGTCGTAGGCTTCAAGCATCAGCTCGCGGTAGGCCAGGGCGTGACTGGCATCCAACCGTGCGATCCACATGCCTAAGCTGCCCTGCGTTGCTCAAGCATCAGTCTCAGGGCCAGTGCACCGAGTACGAAGCCCATGAAATAGCGCTGCGCCGCCAGCCAGGTCGGGTTGTGGACAAACCATGAGGCGATGCCGGCGGCGAACAGCGCGATCAGCAGGTTGACACTGAAACTCACGCTGATCTGCGTCAGCCCGAGGATGAGACTCTGGGTGAACAGCGAACCATGTTCCGGGCTGATGAATTGCGGGAACACAGACAGGTAGAACACTGCGATCTTCGGGTTCAGGGCACTGGTGAGAAAGCCCATGGTGATCAGCTTGCGGGTCGAATCCGCCGGCAACTGCTGGGCCTGGAACGGCGAACGCGCGCCGGGTTTCACCGCTTGCCAGGCCAGCCACAACAGGTACAACGCACCGGCCCACTTGAGGACTTCATACGCCATGGGCACCGCGAGGAATACCGCCGTCAGCCCCGCCGCCGCCGCGAACATGTGCACGAAGAAGCCCGCGACCACCCCGAGCAAAGAAGTGACGCCGGCCTTGCGGCCCTGGCAGATCGAACGGGAAATCAGGTAGATCATGTTCGGGCCGGGCGTGAGCACCATCAACAATGCGGCGGCGGCGAAAATCAGCAGGTCCGGCAATGGGATCATGGGTGTCATTCCTTGGAGTGGGAGAGTCAGCAGGTCGCCAGGCAAGTGGCCCGATAAAACGGCAGGATCACCTCGCCTGTCAATGGCGCCAGGACACGATCACTGTCCGCGGCCGGGTCGACCCAACAGATTTCTTCGATTTCGGCAGCGGGAGAAACCGCTGCGTCGATCTCGAGCAAAAATACTTCAGCCTGCACGGTAAACCCCGGCTCATGGGCGGCCGGCGCGCTGAACTGCCCCAGATGGCGAGCCTGGGCAGGATTGATCTTGAGCCCCAGCTCTTCGTCCAATTCCCGAGCCAGGGCCTGGACCGGTTGCTCATGGGCTTCGATCTTGCCGCCCGGCTGCATGAAGGCCTCGGTGTTGCGCTTGCGCACCAGCAAGGTCCGGCCGTCCGGGCCGATGAGCAGGGCAGCGGCGATGCGGATCAGGGGGGTGGTCATGGTTGCGAGGGACTCCGGTAGAAAATGCGGGGCAGATTACAGATCGTAGCGATGGGAGCAAAGCCTGGACTGGACCTCAACACAACATGTGCCCCTTGTGGGAGCGAGCTTGCTCGCGATAGCGGTGTGTCAGTCGAAAAATATCTGACTGATGATCCGTTATCGCGAGCAAGCCCGCTCCTACAGGGGCCCCCAATTGCCTGCCAGGCCTTCTTCACCCCAACATCGGCTTCGGCGCCGACGGATCGGCCTCCTCCTCGGGGATCTTGACGAATACGCTGTACTGCGCGCCTTCCATCGCTTCAAACGCGATCAGCTTTTCGATCAGCGGGCCACTCATGACCTTGCCGGCATTGAGCAACAGCATGCCGTTGTCGGCGTTGAGGTTGCGGGCCAGGAGCATGCCGGCCGCCAGCTCGCGGGTGGTCAAGACTTTTACCGACGGGTCGGACAAGGTCACGTCTTCGAGGTATTCGGCACAGGCCTTGATGAAGTCCTCGACCATGTCCGGGTCGTACAGCTTGCCGGCGTATTTGCGGATATAGACCAGCGCTTCGTCGCTGTTCATCTGCCGTTCCAGGATCAACCCGCGTTGCAGCTCGATGAAATCCACCGCCAGCTTGAGCAGCCGCGAGCCGAACGGAATGGCCTCGCCGCGCAGGTGATCGGGGAAGCCGCTGCCGTCCCAGCGCTCCTGGTGATGCAGAATGATCCGCGCCGCGTCCTTCATCGGGTCCAGGGTCATCAACAGCGATTCGCTCTGCTTCGGATAGGCGCGGTACAGCTCCAGCTCGCTGTGGTGCAACATGTCCGCCGGCGTAACCATCATGTTGTCGGTCCAGCTCAGCTTGCCGATGTTGTAGAGCGCCGCAGCCATGGTCAGGTCGCGGTCGGTGGATTCGTCGAGGAAGTTGAGGCGGCTGTAGACCCGGATCAGCTCGATGATTTGCCGGTTGGTCTGCTTGGCCTTGGGCAGGCGCAGGTTGGCGATCAGTGAGAATACTTCGGTGCCGGTCACATAACTGCGCTTGAGCTCTTCATAGGCCAGGTCGAGCATGTCAGCGGTCTGCTGCAGCTCGGCGGTGCGCGACGCCACACGTTTTTCCAGCGTGGCGTTGAGGGTCTTGAGTTGCTGGTTCTGCTCGCGATTCAGCGCTTCGAGGCGCTGGCGCTCGCTTTCCGAATGCTGGTGGGCCAGGGCCTGGCGCAGGGCCTGCACCAGTTCCTCGTCATTCCAGGGCTTGCTGAGGTAGCGATAGAGCTGCCCCTCGTTGATGGCCTTGGTCATCATGTCCACGTCGGCATAACCGGTGAGCAGGATGCGCAACGTCGAGGGATACAGCTTGCGGATTTGCGCCAGCAGCGTGGCACCGTCCATGTTGGGCATGCGCGCATCGGTCATCACCAGGTCGACCGGCCGCTCCTTGAGGATTTCCAGGGCCTTGGCGCCACTGTCGGCCAGCAGGATTTCGTACGGCTGGCTACGCAACAACCGACGCAGGCTGTTGAGAATCGACTCTTCGTCATCGACCAGCAACACCGTCGGCTTTGTTACCGGAACGTCCGGCGATTGATCTTCCATTTGGAACCCCCTCCTGTCATCGACAACCGTTCTACCCTAGCCCCGAATGACAGACTAGTAGATTGCGAAAATTTAGACACGATTCGCCATCACTCACCGCGCGCCTCCGATGAGCCGACTATGCTGTACCCCATGAAGGGCCAAGTACAGGCCGAATACTCATGCTAGCGAAAGGGATATCCGATGTTCCCACGGTTCCGTAGTCAGCATCTCGACGGTGCACGGCCATGAGCCTGCCGATGGAAAGATCCAATCGGCGGATACTGATCGTGGACGATACGCCAACGATCCATGAGGATTTTCGAAAGATCCTCAGCCCTCACGCGGTTCCGGAAGACAGCCTCAGCAGCGCCGAGGAAGCCTTGTTCGGCGCGCCGGTGGCGGTTTCCGTCCAGAGCTTCGAGCTCGAATCGGCGTTCCAGGGCATGGAAGCCTTGAACAAGGTCGAAACCGCCCTTGCCCAAGGCAAGCCCTTTGCCATGGCCTTCATCGACATGCGCATGCCGCCGGGCTGGGACGGCCTTGAAACCATCGAGCGGCTGTGGCGCGTGGACCCCAAGTTGCAAGTGGCCCTGTGCACCGCCTATTCGGACTATTCCTGGGAAGACATCGCTGATCGCCTCGAATTGGGCGACAGGCTGCTGATCCTGAAGAAACCCTTCGATGCCATCGAAATCCGCCAAATGGCCAGCACCCTGACCGTCAAATGGCAGATGACCGAAGACGCGGCGTTGAAAATGGACATGCTCGAACGGGCGGTCGAGGAACGCACCCGGGAGTTGGCCGACGCCAACATCATCGTGCAGAACAGCCCGACCATCCTCTATCGCCTGCGCGGCGAGCCGCCGTTCCCGTTGATGTACATCTCCCACAACATCACCAAGTTCGGCCATGTCGCGGCGCAACTGATCGACTCGCCGGATTGGGCGCAAACGCTGATCCATTCCGACGACCAGGACAAGGTTCATCAAGCCATGGTCCGCGTGCTGGACCGTGACACGGCGGGCGCCTCCATTGAATTTCGCATGCGCACCGGCGACGGCGCGTTCCGCTGGGTGGAGAACCGCTACATCCCGGTGCGCAACGAACAAGGCCTGCTGCTGGAAGTCGAAGGCATCATCCTCGACATCACCGAGCGCAAGCTGGCCGAAGATAAAATCGCCCTGCTGGCCCGCACCGACGGGCTGACCGGGCTCGCCAACCGCGCCACCATGATCGAACGCCTGCACCAGGCCTTCGCTGCCGCACGCCGGGGCGCGGCGCCGTTTGCGATGTTCTACCTGGACCTGGACCATTTCAAACGGATCAACGACACCCTCGGCCACCCCATCGGCGATCTGCTGTTGCAGGAGGTCGCGGCGCGGCTCAAGGCCTGTACCCGGGAGAACGACGTGGTCGCGCGCCTGGGCGGCGACGAATTCGCCATCCTGCAACTGGACGTCCATGAGGCGACCCACTGTGCAGCGCTGGCGACGAAGATCCGCGACACCCTGGTGGCGCCCTACTCCCTGGACGGCAACGACGTACGCATTTCCGTGAGCATCGGCATCAGCCTGTACACCCCGCAGAGCCCAAGTGCCGACAGCCTGATGGCCCAATCCGACATGGCCCTGTACCGTTCCAAGGAAAAGGGCCGCAACCAGTATCACTTCCATAACGAGGAAATAAACCAGGAGGTGACGGACCGTGTCGCCCTGGCCAACGATCTGCGCAACGCCATCGAGAATGATGAATTGCGATTGCACTACCTGCCCGAAGTCGACCTCGGCACCGGCCGGATCCTTGGCATGGGCGTGCAGGTGCGCTGGAACCATCCTCAGCGCGGCTGGCTGGAACCGGCGGCGTTCATGCCGGCCGCCGAGAAAACCGGGATCATCATCGGGCTCGGTCATTGGGTGCTGGACCAGGCCTGCCAGCAGATGCGCCAATGGCGTGACCAAGGCATGGCGCCCCCCGTCATCGCCATCGACCTGTCCCTGACCCAACTCAAGACCGGACCGGAACTGATCTACGACGTGTTGCGCACCACCGCCCGCTGGGAGCTGGCGCCCTGGGACCTGCGTTTCGATGTCACCGAAGCGACCCTGGCCCAGACCAAATGGACCCACAACGACGTGCTGCCGCGCCTGTGCGAGCTGGGCGTGCAGGTCGCCATCGATGATTTCGGCACCGAATATTCATCCTTCGATTATCTCAAGACCTACCGGGTCAACCACCTCAAGCTCGCCCAACGATTCCTCGACAGCGCCAATGACGATCCGGAGAACGCAACGACCCTGCGGGCAATCATCAACTTCGCCCGGGACGTGGGCATCGGCATCATCGCCGAAGGCGTCGAAACCCAGGAGCAACGCACGACGCTGATGTCCAGCGGCGGGACGATGCAGGCCCAAGGGCATTATTTCAGCACCGTGGTGGACAGCGACCAGGCTGCCGCCCTGCTCAAGGCCGGCACCATCGTCCCGGTGGCCGATCACTGGACCCGGCCGGCCAGCCAGCTATCGGAGAGCAACCCATGAACCCCATGTCCGTACCGGCGAACAGGCGAATCCTCGTGGTGGACGACACGCCCGCCATCCACCAGGACTTTCGCAAGATCCTCAGCCCCAGCGCCGGCAATGACGACTCGCTCGACGACACCGAGAGCCTGTTGTTCGGCACGCCCCAGGTCAACCGGCTGCAGTTTCAGATCGATTCGGCCTACCAGGGTGAAGAGGCATTGGAACTGGTCAGGCGCGCCCAGGCCGAAGGCCAGCCATATGCGCTGGTCTTCGCCGACATGCGCATGCCGCCGGGTTGGGACGGACTGCAAACCATCGAGCAGCTGTGGAAAGCCGACCCGCGTTTGCAGATCGCGCTGTGCACGGCGTTTTCCGATTACTCGTGGGAGACCATGTCCGAACGCATCGAATTCGACGACCAGTTGCTGATCCTCAAGAAGCCGTTCGACACCCTGGAAATCCGCCAGATGGCCAGCGCCATGACCTGGAAATGGCAACTGGCCCAGGACGCTGCGCGGAAAATGCGCAGCCTGGAACGCACCATCGAAGAGCGGGTCCAGGAACTGCTCAAGGTCTCCCACCTGCTGCAATACGACGTGCTCACCGAACTGCCCAACAGCATGCTGCTCGGTGATCGCCTGACCCAGGCCGTGGCCCAATGCCGCCGCCATGACCGACAGTTGGCGGTGATGTTCATCGGCCTGGACCGCTTCAAGCGTATCAATAACGCCCTGGGCCATCCGGTGGGCGACGAAATGCTCAAGCGTGTGGCGCGCGCGCTGGCTGCCGTGGTGCGCGAATCCGACTCGGTGTTTCGTTATGGTTCCGATGAATTCGTGGTCATCCTAGGCGACATCACCGACTCGCAACTGATCAAGGGCGTGGCGGAAAAACTGTTGGCCACCATCAGCACCCCTCACCCCATCGACGGTCATGACCTGACCGTCACGGCGAGCCTGGGCGTCAGCGTGTACCCGGCCGACGGCTTCGACGCCGTGGCGCTGATCAAGAAAGCCGAGACGGCGATGCGCAACGTCAAGGAACACGGCCCCAACGACTACCGCTTTTTCACCGAGGACATGAACCGCCGGGCCCGCCAGCAGCAGACTATCGAATCCGGCCTGCGGCTGGCCCTGCAACGCAAGGAGTTCGTGCTGCACTACCAGCCCAAGCTCGACCTGACGAGCGGCGAAGTGGTCGGTGTAGAGGCACTGGTGCGCTGGAACCGCCCAGACCATGGGCTCGTCTACCCGTCGGATTTCATCCCCGTGGCCGAGGACAGCGGGCTGATCGTGCCGCTGAGCCAATGGGTGCTCCAGGAAGCCTGCCAGCAGGCACGTCGCTGGCAAGCCGAGGGCATGCGGCCGCTGTACCTGTCGGTCAACGTCTCGGCGATCGATTTTCGCCAGCGCGGTTTCGTCGATGGCATCGCGCGCACCCTCAAGGAAACCGGCCTGGATCCGACACAGTTAGAACTGGAGATCACTGAAAGCGTGCTCATGCAGAACATCGACACCACCGTCGCCACGCTCAATGCCATCAAGCACCTGGGCATACGGCTGGCCATCGATGACTTCGGCACCGGCTATTCGAGCCTGAGCTACCTGCAGAAATTTCCGGTGGATGTGTTGAAGATCGACCAGTCGTTCGTCGGCGACCTGAGCATCGACAGCAACGACGCGAAACTGGTGAGCACCATCATCAGCCTGGGCAAGAGCTTGAACCTGCACATCATTGCCGAAGGCGTGGAAACCCGGGAGCAGCTGGAATTCCTCAAGATCCACCACTGCGAGGAAGCCCAGGGCTATTACTTCAGCAAGGCTGTGGAACCGCAAGCCTTCAGCCAATGGATGGCTGAATGGGAACAACGCCCGAACCCGTTTTCGTGAGCGCCAGCGTTATAACCCCCCTGTTTCAAGGGAAAGCATTTCAAAGGAAAGCACTCCATGGCGTCACACGGACTGATTCTGGCTCTCGGCCTGCTGGTGGGACTGAGCGTGACCGCTCACGCCGAGCCATTGGACGAACCGCTCAAGCCGCTGCCTCCCCTTCCAGCCCTGGATCCCAAGCGGGTCCAGTTGGGCCAGCGGTTGTTCAACGACCCACGACTCTCGGTCAATAACACACTGTCCTGCGCCAGTTGCCATCGCCTGGACAAGGGCGGCGCCGACGACAAGCCGTTCTCCCTGGGTTTCGACGGCAAGCCGGTGGACGTCAACACGCCCACGGTGTTCAACGCCAGCCTCAACTTTCATCAGTTCTGGGACGGCCGTGTCGACACCCTCGAAGAACAGGTGCACATCGTGGTCACCAGTCCGGGAGAAATGGGCAACACCTGGGAAACGGTGGTCAAGCGCATCGCCGACGATCCGGGTTATGCCAAGGACTTTTCCGCCGCCTATCCGGACGGCGTGACCCAACCCAACATCCAGGGGGCGCTTGCCAATTACGAACGCACGCTGCTGACCCCCAACTCGCGCTTCGATCAATACCTGTCGGGCGATACCGACATCCTCACGCCCCGGGAAAAGTTCGGCTACCAGCGCTTCAAGGAATACGGCTGCATCGCCTGTCACCAAGGCGTGAACATCGGCGGCAACATGTTCCAGAAATTCGGCGTCATGGGCGACTATATCCAGGACCGGGGCAATGCCACTCGGGCCGACGAAGGACGCTTCAACATCACCGGCGACGAAGCCGACCGCCAGGTGTTCAAGGTGCCGAGTCTGCGCAACGTGGCCGTCACGTCGCCGTATTTCCACGACGGTTCCGCGCCGACGCTGGAGAAGGCTGTGGAGGTGATGTTCAAGTATCAGTTGGGCCGCGAGCCCATGAAGAACGACACCGAACTGATCGTCGAATTTCTCAGGACGCTCACCGGTGAATGGGAGGGCAAGCCGCTATGACTCTTTCCCGTCGCCTCGGCCTGGCATTCATCGGCGTATTGCTCGCCTCGATCCTGTTGTTCATGTACATCCAGTCGGGTGCCCAGCAAGCCGCCTCGCATATCGAATCCCGCGACCTGATCCGCCTGCTCAAGCAGCAGGACGGCATCTGGGACAACGAAGTGCTCAAGTCCAGGATCGCCCTGAGCCACAACTACGATCCTTTGGTCTCGCCGTTGTACGAAATGGCGCGCCTGTGGCAGCGCCTCGACGCCATCGAGTCGGAGCCCGGCCGCCATGCGCCTACGCTCTGGGCGACCCAGCGTGACGAATACCTCAAGGCGATCAAGGAAAAGACCCGCCTGGTGGAGCAGTTCAAGTCTCACAACGCGGTGCTGCGCAACTCCCTGGCATTCCTGCCCACTGCCGAAGACGACATCCAGCGCCAGTTCGCCCAACTGTCCGACATCGAGAAGCTGGAGCTGCACAACGTCGCCATCGACACGTACGACCTGCTGCTCGCCACGCTGGAATTTGCCCAGATCACCACCCGCGAGCAGGCCGCCGAAGTCTTGCTCGGCCTTAACCAACTGGACGCCAACAAGGATCGCCTGCCGACGGGCCTCGTCGGCTCCGTCGATATCTTGCGCAGGCACATCGCGCTGATCCTGCGTGAGCAGCCCTTGGTCAACCAGTTGCTGCGTGACTTCGAAGCGGTCCCCCTGGCTGACCGACTGGACACCATCACCGGCCTCTTGGAGAAGGACCAGGAAAAAGCCGCCGCCAAGCACCAGCGCAACCACATCCTGCTGCTGGTATTCGCCACCTTCCTGGTGCTGATATTGATCTGGTTGGCGGTTCGCCTGGTACGCAGTTTCGGCGAGATCAAGCGGGTCAACAGCGCCCTGCAAACGGCCAACGATGAGCTCGAACAACGGGTCGAGGAACGCACCCGCCAGCTCAAGGACACCCAGAGCGAACTGATGGACACCGCCCGCCAGGCCGGCATGGCGGAAATCGCCACCAACGTGCTGCACAACGTCGGCAACGTGCTCAACAGCGTGAATATCTCTGCCGACCTGGTCAGCCGCAAATTGCGCAGCAGCAAGGCCCTGGGGCTGGGCAAGGCAATGAACCTGATCAACGAACACAGCCACGACCTGGGGCACTTCCTCACCGAGGACGAAAAAGGCAAGCTGCTGCCCGGTTACCTCAACCAATTGGTCGAAGCCATCGCGACGGAGCAACAAGGCCTGACGGACGAACTGGCGCAATTGAGCAAGAGCGTCGACCACATCAAGGACATCGTTTCCACGCAGCAATCGTATGCCGGCGCCAATAGCCTGATGGAGCCGCTGGTGGTCAGCGAACTGCTCGAGGACGCCCTGCGCATGAACTCCGGCGCCCTGACCCGCCACCATGTGACGGTGATCAAGGAATACGGCGAGGTGCCGCGGATCATGGGCGACAAGCATCGCTTGTTGCTGATCCTCATCAACCTGATCAGCAACGCCAAATACGCCATGGCCGGGGTTTCCAACCATGCGCGGAACATGACGCTCAAGGCCATGGTCGTGGGCGAGGCGCTGCAAATCAGCGTGAAGGACGAAGGCGAAGGCATTCCAGAGGAAAACATGACGCGCATTTTCGCCCATGGTTTCACCACCCGTAAGGACGGCCACGGGTTCGGCCTGCACAGTTGCGCACTGGCAGCGATTGAAATGAACGGTCACCTCACCGCACACAGCGAGGGGCCTGGGACCGGGGCGACGTTTGTATTGCAACTGCCCTTGAAACTCGCAGAAGGTGAGCAATGAACAACATGAGCAACCGGCGCATCCTCTTGATCGACGATACGCCCGCCATCCATGAAGACTTCCGCAAGATCCTGACACCGGAGGATGAGAGCGACAGCGACTTGCAGGATATGGAAAGCGCACTGTTCGGCGAGGCCCCGAAAACCGCAGCCACCGTGTTTGAACTCGACTCGGCCTACGGTGGCCAGGAAGGCCTGGCCAAATTGCAGCAGGCATTGGCCAAGGACCTCCCCTATGCCCTGGCGTTCGTCGACATGCGCATGCCCGAAGGCTGGGACGGTGCCAAGACCATCGAAGAGTTGTGGAAAGTCGACGCGCAACTGCAAGTGGTGGTCTGCACCGCCTATTCGGACTATTCCTGGGACGAGCTGCTCGACCGCCTCAACGGCCACGACCGCCTGTTGATCCTGAAAAAGCCATTCGACAACATCGAAGTCCAGCAGATGGCCAATACCCTGACCACCAAATGGGAAATGACCTCCCGTGCGCGCTTGAAAATGAACAAGCTCGAAGACCTGGTGGAACAGCGCACCCTGGCATTCAAACAGGCCAGCGAGCTGCTGCAGATGGAAATCGACGAACGCAAGATGCTCGAGACCCAACTGGTGCAGTCGGAAAAACTCGCCTCGCTGGGGCAATTGGCAGCCGGCGTCGCCCATGAAATCAACAACCCGATCGGCTTCATTTCCTCCAACCTCGGCGCCTTGGGTGGTTATTTCAGCAAGCTGGAGGAAATGCTCCAGGCCTATGGCAGCGCCGAGCAGGCCATTGCCTCGCCGGAGCTGGTGATGAACTTGAAGAGCCTGCGCCAGGAGGTGGAACTGGATTTCCTGGTGGAGGACATTCCCATCCTGATCAAGGAATCCAAGGACGGCATCGCCCGCGTCGGCCAGATCGTCAAGGACCTCAAGGACTTCTCCCGTGTCGACTCCAGCCAGGAATGGCAGATGGCCAATTTGCAACAGGGCATGGATTCGACCCTGAACATCGTTGCCAACGAGATCAAGTACAAGGCCGACGTGGTCAAGCAATACAGTCCGTTGCCGGAAGTCGAGTGCCTGCCGTCGCAGATCAACCAGGTGATCATGAACCTGATCGTCAACGCCGCCCAGGCCATCGGCCCCGAACGCGGCACCATCACCCTGCGCAACGGCGTGGAAGGCGACAACGTCTGGATCGAAGTCGCCGATACCGGCTCAGGCATGCCGCCGGAAACATTGCAGAAGATCTTCGACCCGTTCTTCACCACCAAGCCCATCGGCCAAGGCACCGGGCTTGGCTTGTCGCTGTCCTACGGCATCGTGAAAAAACACAACGGTGAGATCACGGTGAGCAGTGAAGTGGGCGTGGGGACGACGTTCCGAGTGGAGCTGCCGGTGCGGCAGATGAAGATGGCGGGGTGAGTAACACCGGCCTGATCGACTCTGGTTCAAATTGTGGGAGCGAGCTTGCTCGCGATATCGGTGTGACAGTCAACGAAGGTGTTGAATGTTTGACCGCCATCGCGAGCAAGCTCGCTCCCACAGGTTTTTCCGCAGTCTCAGGCTAATTATTCCAGCCCTACACAGCTCCCTCGCCACGAGGTGACATTCCACGCTAATGTCTCGCCAATCGCCCTCCCCCAAGGAACCCGCATGAGCCTATCGTTGCTGAGCCGCTACGCCTTCTTCGCCGGCTGCGTGATCTTCACCCTCGCCAGCCTGCCGTTCCTGCAACACGACTGGCTCTGGCCGATTGCGCTGGTGACGGGGTTGCTGAGCCTGCTAGGGGTGTTCGACCTACTGCAAAGCCGCCACGCCGTGCGGCGCAACTACCCGATCCTGGGCAATATTCGCTACCTGGTCGAAGGCATCCGCCCGGAGATCCGCCAGTACCTGCTGGAATCCGACAGCGATGCCCTGCCCTTCTCCCGTGCCCAGCGCTCGCTGGTGTATTCCCGGGCCAAGAACGAAAGCGCCGACAAACCGTTCGGCACCTTGATCGACGTCTACCAGACCGGCTTCGAATTCATCGGCCACTCCATGCGCCCGGCGCCGCTGAGCGACCCCAGCGGCTTCCGGGTGATGGTCGGCGGCCCGCAATGCACCCAGCCCTACTCGGCCTCGGTGTTCAACATCTCAGCCATGAGCTTCGGCTCCCTGAGCGCCAATGCCATCCGGGCGTTGAACCAGGGCGCCAAGCTCGGCAACTTCGCCCACGACACCGGCGAAGGCAGCATCAGCCCCTACCACCGCGAACACGGCGGCGACCTGACCTGGGAACTGGGCAGCGGCTATTTCGGCTGTCGTACCAGCGATGGGCGCTTCGACCCGCAGCGCTTCGCCACCCAGGCGCAGGACCCGCAGGTGCGGATGATCGAAATCAAGATGAGCCAGGGCGCCAAGCCCGGCCATGGCGGGATCCTGCCCAAGCACAAAGTCACCCGGGAAATCGCCGAGACCCGTGGCATCCTCATGGGCGAGGATTGCGTATCACCGTCCCGACACAGCGCGTTTTCCACGCCTCTGGAACTGATGCAGTTCGTTCAACAGTTGCGCGAACTGTCCGGCGGCAAACCGGTGGGCTTCAAGTTCTGCCTGGGCCATCCGTGGGAATTCATGGGCATCGCCAAGGCCATGCTCGAAACCGGGATCCTGCCCGACTTCATCGTCATCGATGGCAAGGAAGGCGGTACCGGCGCCGCCCCCGTGGAGTTCACCGACCACATCGGCGTGCCGTTGCGCGAGGGCCTGCTGTTCGTGCACAACACACTGGTGGGCCTGAACCTGCGCGACAAGATCAAGCTCGGCGCCAGCGGCAAGATCGTCAGCGCCTTCGACATCGCCAGCGTCCTGGCCATCGGCGCCGACTGGGCCAACGCCGCGCGCGGCTTCATGTTCGCCATCGGCTGCATCCAGTCGCAAAGCTGCCACACCAACAAATGCCCCACCGGCGTCGCCACTCAGGACACCCTGCGCCAACGCGCCCTGGTCGTCCCGGACAAAGCCCAGCGGGTCTACAATTTCCACCGCAACACCCTCAAGGCCTTGGCGGAAATGCTCGCCGCCGCCGGCCTCGACCACCCTTCGCAATTGCAGCCCAAGCATCTGGTGCGGCGCATGTCGGCGACCGAGATCAAGCTGTTTTCGCAGTTGCATGTGTTTTTGAAGCCGGGGGAATTGCTGACCGGTGAAGTGAACGGACAGTTCTATTCGCGGATGTGGCAACTGGCGCGGGCGGACAGTTTTGAGCCGCAGGAAATCGTGGCCGCATAAATTCGCACCCGCTCTCGTGGCGAGGGAGCACCGTTCTTCGAGATGCCCGAATTCACTCCCTACCTGTAAGTTCTGACAGTAGACGACACCCTCCATACGATTGACCATTCACCCCAATGGCTTATTCGTCATGGAAGGTGCGTATGTTGACCCGGCGCGATCTGGTTGGTTTTGCTTCGCTTTTTGCGGCATTGGGGGCGGTCAAGGTTGTCGATACGGCGGAGGCCGGGCAGGCGTCAGCGTCGGTGGCGCAAGCGGGTCCGTTTACGTATGACACGTTGGTGCGGATGGCTGAAGAGAAGGCGTTGAAGCCTTACGTGCGCCCCGTCACTAGCGATGAGCAGATCCTGTCAAAAATAGATTACGAGGCCTTGGGGCGGATCCGATTCGATACCGCACGCTCACTCTTCGCCAATGGTCCTGGAAAATACCCCGTCACGTTTTTCCATCTGGGCAAATTTTCCCGCGTCCCGGTCAAAATGCACGTCATTGACAAAGGCGTACCTCGGGAAATCACTTACGACAAAACATTGTTCGACATGCCCAGCGACAGCCCGGCGCAAGCCCTGGCGTCAAACAGCGGCTTCGCCGGCTTCCGCTTTCAGGAAAGCCGCTTGGGTGACCAGAAAAAACTCAACTGGAAGCAGAATGACTGGCTGGCCTTTCTTGGGGCCTCGTATTTCCGGGCTATCGGCGAGCAATACCAGTACGGAATCTCCGCACGCGGTATAGCACTGGACGTTGCACAGCCGGACAAGGCCGAGGAGTTTCCAGACTTCACCCATTTCTGGTTCGAGACGCCGCCAGATGATCGTCAGCCAACCATGACGCTGTACGCACTGCTTGAAGGGCGCAGCTTGTGCGGCGCTTATCGATTCGTGGTGAACCGCACCAAAGCCGTAGTAATGGATGTTGATGCAGCCTTATTCCTGCGTCAGAACATCGATCGCTTCGGAATCGCCCCGCTGACGTCCATGTACTGGTTCAGTGAAACAATCAAACGTACGGCAATCGACTGGCGTCCGGAAGTGCATGACTCCGACGGGCTAGCGCTTTGGACGGGGGCAGGAGAACACATCTGGCGACCACTGAACAATCCCGGACGCACCATGGCGTCAGCGTTTTCAGACAATAACCCTCGGGGCTTCGGCCTACTTCAACGGGACCGGAATTTTGATCATTACCAGGACGGTGTGAACTATCAGCGCCGACCCAGCGTGTGGGTCGAACCTTTCGGGGACTGGGGCAAAGGCAGTGTGCAATTGGTGGAAATTCCGACCGACGATGAAATCCACGACAACATCGTCGCCATGTGGGTACCCGAAGAGCCCGCCGAGGCGGGAAACCAGTACCAATTGAAGTATCGATTACACTGGTTGGCCGACGAACCCTACCCCTCCGACCTGGCACGTTGTGTAGCAACACGCCTGGGTAACGGGGGACAACCCGGTCAGCCCCGCCCAAAGGGCTTGCGCAAGTTTTGTGTAGAGTTTACTGGCACGCCGCTGGAAAAACTTGCCTTCGGCGTCAGACCAGAGGCGGTACTCTGGGCCTCCAGGGGTACCTTCTCGAATGTATTTACCGAACCCGTTCCGGACGACAAGGCCGGGCACTGGCGCGCTCAGTTTGATCTGGGCGCAGAGGGCAGTGACCCCGTCGAGATGCGCCTGTTTCTGCGCCTGGATGAAAAAACTCTTTCCGAGACTTGGCTTTATCAATATCACCCATTCGTAGAGTTCCCAGCTGCGGTTTCAGAAGCAGCGGTTGCGCAATCTTCGCCAACCGTATCGACGGGGTGATGTCATGGATCGGACATGCCTGACCACGGCAGCTCTGCTCTGCACGTTGATCCTCGCAACGTGGTTTCACTCTACGGCCCAATCTGAAGAAAAATCTTCGAAAAAACTAAAAGACGATGCCTTCATTGAACGGCTGATCGAACAAATGACGTTGGAAGAAAAGGCCGGTCAACTGACCCAGCTGGGGATGCAGAACACGCCCACCGGACCGGCGGTGGATACCAAAGGCCGCAAGACGATCGGCCTGCCAGAGGCCGGTTCATTGATCGGTGTGTATGGCGCCGAGAACACTCGAAAACTTCAACGCGAAGCGGTCCTAGGCTCACGCCTCGGCATCCCGCTACTGTTCAGCTTCGATGTGATCCATGGTTTCCGCACAATATTCCCTGTTCCGCTGGCCGAGGCATCAGCCTGGGACCCAGACCTGTCACAACGAACCGCCAGAGCTGCTGCGGTCGAAGCAACGGCCAGCGGCTTGCATTGGACCTTCGCCCCGATGGTGGATATCGCACGAGACCCACGCTGGGGTCGAGTGGTCGAGGGTGCCGGGGAAGATCCTTTCCTAGGCGCGGCGCTGGCCGCTTCGCGAGTACGAGGGTTCCGGGGCAACGGACCTCCCGACACTTCGTCAATCCTGACGACGGCGAAGCATTTCGTCGCTTATGGTGCGGCGGAAGGTGGCCGTGACTACAACACTTCCGATCTGTCCGAGCGCACGTTGGAGGAGGTCTATCTGCCCCCGTTTCGAGCGGCTATCGAAGCAGGTGTCGACATGATCATGCCCGGATTCAATGAACTGGACAGCATGCCGATGCATGCCAGCCAAAAGCAGCTCAAACAAAAATTGCGCGAGGAGTGGGGTTTCCAAGGGGTGATCGTCAGTGATTACACCGGTGTTATGGAGTTGATAGCGCATGGTGTCGCATCCAACTCACGGCAAGCCGCTCGACTTGCATTCAATGCCACGGTTGACATAGAGATGGTCGGCGGTGACTACGCTGCGCAATTGCCCGGATTGGTACGCAGCGGACAGCTTTCGCAGAGTGCCGTGGATGACGCGGTGCGTCGGATACTTCAGGTGAAACAACGCCTAGGCTTATTCAATGATCCGTACCGCTACAGCGACCCGGCCCGCGAAACGGCGCAGCTTTCGCTGCCACAACCCCGCGCGATAGCCAGGGAGGCGGCGCAAAAATCAATTGTGTTGTTGAAAAACGACGGTGCACTGCTGCCACTTTCCAAGAGCTTGCGCAAAGTCGTTGTGGTAGGTGCCTTGGCGAATGATGCGTTATCCACACTGGGCTCTTGGTCGGCGGATGGTCGCGCCGACGAATCAGTCACTATTTTGGATGGGATAAAACGTGCCGTCTCGCCCACGACTGAGGTTGTCTACGTCCCGGCAGGCTCCCCCGAACGTTCAGACATGTTTGATAGTGGCTCAGTCCTGCGCGCGGTGACTGATACCGATGTAGTTGTAGCCGTACTGGGCGAAACAGCAGACATGAGCGGCGAGGCACGCAGCCGTACGTCTCTGGGATTACCAGGGACGCAGAATGAGTTGGTCGCTCTGTTGGTCAAAGCAGGTAAGCCTGTCGTAGTTATCCTGATGAACGGACGCCCGCTCGCTATACCCGATGTGGATGAACAGTTTCCCGCAATACTTGAGGCTTGGTTTTTAGGCTCCGAAATGGGTAACGCAGTAGCGGACGTACTGTTCGGCGACATAAATCCAAGTGGAAAACTACCCATCACGTTTCCCCGTACAGTAGGCCAGGTTCCCATCTACCACGCTCATAAAAACACCGGACGCCCGCCGAGTGAAACCAATCACTTCAGTTCGAAATACCTTGATTCTCAGTGGACAGCCCTTTACCCGTTCGGCCATGGCCTGAGTTACACCACCTTCAGCTATGGAGCGCCAAAACTGAGCAAGCGACGACTGACCGCAGATGAGACTCTCACGGTTCAGGTTGTCGTCCGTAACAGCGGTCAACGAGCCGGGGAAGAAACAGTCCAGTTATATCTACGACAGAATGTCGCGAGCATCACGCGCCCGGTGCGAGTGTTACGAGGCTTCGAAAAAGTCAGGCTCCAACCCGGTGAAAGCACGACCGTTAGCTTTTTACTCGATCAAGACGATTGGGCATTGCTTGACCATAAACTCTTGCGGTCCGTGGAATCGGGAATTTTTACGGTATTCGTTGGCAGTAGTTCCACCACTGGTAATCAGGCGGAATTTGAAATCACTACCAACGCACAACTGACTGGCCCCGGCTCAGCCATTCCACGCACGGTGCGCGACTCATCAATGCGCTGAGCAAGCATCATTCTCTTCTGAAATGACCGAACCACATGTCTGGCGCCGAAGCGTTGTGTTTGGAAGGGACCGAACGGCCGAGGCGGATGCTCTGCACATCGGCACGATCAAATTCCATTAGGGGCTCTTCTATCAACGCCCCTCCCTCCCGGCTCTGATAAGTCACCTGAGAGGCGTCTGCATTGTCCGGAGCTACATACATGGAGCGCATGGCGGCCAGAGGTTGTCCGGCAAGGGATGGGCGATCATGGGTATAGTCCAACACGGCATGTTGCCGATTGATCTCGACGATTTTCATGCTGCCATGGGAGCCGTCACGATAGTCCAACTCGAAGGTCCGATTCGCAGGAATGAACTCAACTTTAGTCAGGTCAACGACAGGACGTAACGCTTCGTCTATGGGGCCGACGAGGAAGGAGGTGCCGTACCCCCCGGTATCGAGATAAGGCGCCGCAAGGGGCTTAAGACGCCAATATCCATCTGGAGGGTAAAGCACTAGAAACTGATTAGCGGTTCCGTTCGGCTGACGCAGGTCTTTGCTATACACCTGGATAAGATGGATATTCTTATGACCAACACCATTGATATAGATCTCGACAGCGTTCGGCCGCCAAAAACGCTCCAACGTATTACCCACTATCAACAGGTCATTCGACTCCCAGAGAACAACTTGTTTAGGAACAGAAAAAAACACCTGGTCCTGCGAATTACTCTTCTCAGTAAACGAGCACCCGGAAAAATCCGCAGCAGATTCTCCGGACTTCAGCGATTTTAGATAAACGGGATGCATAGCTTCAATTCTTAACTTCCGAATACCCCCTCCCACCAATTTTAAATATACGTTGTCCTCTTCGGCGCAGCGGGTGGAATAGCTGGCATTGATAGCTGTGACCCGGTCATCTTGCTCATGCCAAGCCGAGCAAGCAGCAGAGATAAGGAAGAACACAGCGCTACCCACCAATAGCCGCATGCTTTTCTTTGGAAAAGTCGGAACTGTTAATTTAATTGGAAGGTACATGAGTGTCCTGTGCCAACTACAACTTGAATCGAATAAACCCATACCCCATCACCAGGTTCAGCGTGAAATACAAAGACAAAACGACCGCTATCCACCCAGGCAAGTCCAGCGCATCGCCCATCGCGCCGAAGCCATAACTCAGCCCGCCCATCGCGCCATTGCCCACGAGATAACCTCGCCACGACTCCCCGGGCCGGAAGATGTAAAGCGCACTCACATAAAACGAAAACATCGCAGCCACGCAGAACGCAGCAAAGTTGCTGGTCGCCTGGACCAGTCCAACGGCGTCATGCAACAGGAAAAAAACCTGGCCATGGATCAGTCCATTGACCAGTGCGATAACTATCAACGCAGAAAATCCGTTCATCTTTACCCTTGCCATTCTCCTATTGGCGGGCTTCCACGCTAGGCCACGAACCTGTGGCGGTCTACTGTCAGATCTTACAGGTCGGACTCCGAAACCGACGGACGGTCACGCGCCATTAGCGACAAAAAAACCCCAGTCATCTGACCGGGGCTTTGTTTTACATCGCGCTTGACCTTACGAAACCGATCGCATCGAACCCTGTGCCTCGGCGGTCGGCTGCAACTTGAAGGTGTAGAACAACACCGTCAGCAGCACCAGGAACGCCGGGCCGATGTACAGCGCCACGCGCGTATCCGGGAAGTACGCCATCAAGCCCACTACCAGCACCAGGAACGCCAGCGCCAGATAAGAGCTGACCGGATAAAGCCACATGCGGTATTTCAACGCCGCACGCTCGGAAGCGCTCAGGCCTTTGCGGAATTTGAGTTGGGCCAGCAGGATCATGACCCAGGTCCAGATCGCGCCGAAGGTGGCGATGGAGGTCACCCAGACGAAGACTTTTTCCGGCACCAGGTAGTTGAGCAGCACACCCAGCAGCAACGCGGCAATGGACAGCAGCAATGCACGGCGTGGCACGCCGTTGCTGGAGGTCTTGGCGAAGCCGGCCGGGGCCTGGCCGTTCTGCGCCAGGCTGTAGAGCATGCGGCCGGTGCTGAATATCCCGCCGTTGCAGGATGACAGCGCGGCGGTGATCACCACGAAGTTGATGATGCCGGCGGCGGTCTTGATGCCCAGGCGTTCGAAGGTCATCACGAACGGGCTGCCTTGGGTGCCGATTTCGTTCCATGGGTAGATCGACAGGATCACGAACAACGCGCCGACATAGAACAGCAGAATCCGCCAGAACACCGAGCCGATGGCGTTGGGGATGGTTTTCTGTGGGTTGCGCGCTTCACCGGCGGTCAGGCCGATCATCTCCACGCCCAGGTAGGCGAACATGACCATTTGGAGGGACATCAATACGCCCGTCACGCCGTTGGGCATGAAACCGCCGTGGGTCCACAGGTTGGAGATACCCAGGGCCACGCCGTCGTTGCCGAACCCGAAGGCGATAATGCCGACGCCGCCTATGACCATGGCGATGATGGTCACGATCTTGATCAGGGCGAACCAGAATTCGAATTCACCGAAGGCCTTGACCGCGATCAGGTTGATCGAGCCCATGCTGACCAGTGCAGCCAGCGCCCAGATCCAGCGGGGGACATCGGGGAACCAGACGCCCATGTACACCGCCACCGCAGTGATCTCGGCCACGCAAGTGACCAACCACAGGAACCAATAATTCCAACCGGTCAGGAAACCGGCCAGCGGGCCGAGGTAATCCTGGGCGTAGCGGCTGAACGAACCGGCCACCGGGTTGTGCACGGCCATTTCGCCGAGGGCGCGCATGATCACCAGGATCGCCAGGCCACCGATGATGTAGGACAGCATGATCGCCGGCCCGGCCATTTCGATAGCCTTGGCCGAACCGAGGAACAGCCCGACACCGATGCAGGCGCCAAGCGCCATCAAGCGGATATGCCGCTCGCCGAGCTCACGTTTGAGCGGACCACCCTGGGCGGTCTCGCCATGGGGCAGATGATTGCCGACTGGCATAGGGATACAACCTCGTCTTGTTATTGGATTGACCACCGAGTCTCCAAAGCCGCAGGCGGGTGAGCCTGCGAGCATTGCCGAAACCGGGTCTGTCTTGTGGGCAGACCGTCCTGTGGAACGACAACCTCAGGATCAGCGGGTCGTGCAGTATAAAAAGCCAGGGATAGAGAGTTTCACTGTAAAAACTGGAAAATTCAGGGATAAGCCTGCGCCTGAATTGGGTTTAGGAGAGGTCTTGTCTGGGATACAGGTCCTACAGAAAACGCCGCCGAGTATTGCACAGTGATGGTGCAGCGTCATGTTCTGGCAAGGGGCGATGGCTCTAGAGCAAGGCTTTCAGGCATCAATACCCTGGGATTCAGACACCCCCATCCCTGTGGCGAGGGAGCTTGCTCCCGCTCGGCTGCGCAGCCGCCCGCTTCTAAAAGCTGAAAAGCGAGGGCGGCTTCGCCACCCAGCGGGAGCAAGCTCCCTCGCCACAAAAAGCGGCTAAAGCCACACTGTTTCCCAGAGAGGGTAATCGCCGATACGATCTACCAACCCTGCACGAAGCGGATTGGCGATGATGTAGCGGGCGAAGGGCTTCAGATCCTCGTTGTCGCGGACCGCGCGGTCATGAAAGCCGCTTTGCCAGAAGGCGCCCTTTCTGTTCATTGCTCGATTGATTGTAAGGGTGCTGCGGGATTTGACTGCCTGCATCACTTTTGTGAGCTGAGCTTGCTCCACCTGCACCAGCCAATGCAGATGGTCCGGCATCACAACCCAGGCCAGCGAATTGACCTGACCTCGCTCATGAGCCAGGCGCATTTCTGCAATCAGTAAGCGGCCTAGTCGCCAGTCCTTGAAGATCGGTGTGCGTCGGTGAACGACCGTAGTAACGAGATAACCTCGCCCCGGTTCCGAAGAACGTCCGCGACGTAAGCGATGAGAGTTTGGGCGCGAAGGACGCATTCCTTGGTTTCCTGTGGTTGGGGTGTCTACTTACGGTAGCCTCACCCTCGACGATCCGACGCGATGATAGTTGAGCGACTTTTCCGAAAAAGGCGTAGTACCCGTGGCGAGGGAGCTTGCTCCCGCTGGGGGGCGCAGCCGCCCTCGTTTTTCAACCGCTGAACTCTTCAGACATGCCACCTTTGCGGCTGCTGCGCAGCCGAGCGGGAGCAAGCTCCCTCGCCACAAAAAAATGCCTCAGCCAATGGCATCTCACAGGTGCTCGTGTAGGGCTTTCCCATAATTTCCCCTCCCCCCACGCCAAGCACCGTCTAAGCTTCAAGCAAGTCCGATCAATCTGCGTGAATGGATCAGTCGACTATGGGCGCTTTGTGGCAAACCGATTCGAATAAACCTGTGGTCCCGACTGAACGTATGGAAGAAGCGCCTTTACCCAAAAAAACTCGCCGCGCCCGGCATGGCTGGCGGGCGTTCTGGTTGTTGTTGCTGATTATCGTGGTGGTGGTCGGCCTGGCCGTGGCCAAGGAAATGCGCACGTCGCGGTTTCAGTCGCGCGAGATCAGCCAGTACGCCGAGTCCCTGACCTATTCGGTAGAACCGGGCCCCAGCGACGCCATCGTCTACCCCGGCGCCGGCCCATTCGACCAGCGATTGGGCTACAGCTCGCTGGGGGAGTTCCTGCCGCGCCTGCTCAAGCGTGACTACGTGATCGAAGCCCAGGCGCGCTTTTCGCCAGCCTTGATGGACTACGTCGACAAAGGCTTGTTCGTGCCCTATGCGGAGAAGATCCAGGCCGGGCTGACCATCACCGATTGCCGCGCCGCGCCGGTCTATCAATTCAAATATCCGCAACAGCTGTACGCCAGTTTCGACGCAATTCCGCCAGTAGTCGTGCAGAGCCTCTTGTTCATCGAGAACCGCTTCCTCCTCGACCCCAAGCAACCCCTGGCCAACCCGGCCGTGGACTGGCCGCGCTTCGGCATGGCGGCGTGGTCGCAGGTGGCCAAGCTGTTGAGCCTGCCGGGGCAATCCGCCGGGGGCAGCACATTGGCGACGCAGTTGGAGAAGTACCGGCATTCCCCCGAAGGCTTGACTGTGTCGGGCGCGGAAAAAATCCGCCAGATGATTTCCGCCAGCGTCCGCGCTTACCAGGCCGGCCCGCAAACCCTTGAAGCCCGTCAGCGAATCGTCCGTGACTACCTCAACAGCGTGCCGCTCTCCGCCGTGCCCGGGCATGGCGAAGTTCATGGCATGGCCGAAGGGCTGAGGGTCTGGTATGGCGCGGACTTCAAACGGGCCAATGAACGCTTGTTCAGCACCGCCACCGACTCCAAGAGCCTCGCGGATAAAGGCCTGGCCCTGCGGGAAATGCTGTCGTTGATGATCGCCCAGCGCCGGCCGTCGCACTATCTTTCGAAGGGCCACGAGGAGCTTGCGCGCCTGACCGACAGCCACATCCGGCTACTGGCCCAGAACGGCGTGATCGATGCCGCGCTGGCCGAGGCCGCTCTCGCCAGCCAGGTCAGCTACCGCGACTGGGTCCAGGACCCGACCGTCCAACCCATCGAAACCAACAAAGGCATCAGCGCCGCTCGCAGTCGCATCGCCGCCCTGCTCAACCGTCCGCTGTACGACCTCGATCGCCTGGACCTTTCCGCCACCAGCACCTTGCAAAGTGATTTGCAGGCCCAGGCCACCGAATACCTCAAGCGATTGGCCGACCCGGCCTTCGCGACCGAGATCGGCCTGATGGGAGAACGCCTGCTGACCCCCACCAGCACCACCCAGGTGCGCTACAGCTTTACCTTGCTGGAACTGACCCCCGACGGCTCGCGCGTGCGGGTGCAGACCGACAGCACCGACCAGCCCTTCGACATCAACGAAGGCAGCAAGCTGGAACTGGGCTCCACCGCCAAGTTGCGCGTGCTCACCACCTACCTGCAGATCATCGCCGAGCTGCACGAGCGTTATGCCCAACAGACCCCGGCGGCGTTGAAGAAAACCGGGATCGCTGAGCAGGATCGCCTGTCCCGCTGGGCGGTGGATTACTTGATCGAAAACAGCGACCACAGCCTGCCGAAGATGCTCGAAGCCGCGCTGGACCGAAAGTACTCAGCCAGCCCCGGCGAGGCCTTCTTTACCGGCGGCGGGCTGCACACCTTCCACAACTTCCGCAAGGAAGACGACGGTCGCCTGCCCACGCTGCGTGACTCGTTGCGCGAATCCATCAACCTGCCGTTCATTCGCTTGATGCGCGACTTGGTGCGCTACGCGACCTACGCCGGCCCTAACAACAGCTCCGAACTGCTCAAGGACGACAAGGACCCGCGCCGCCAGGAATACCTGGCCCAGTTCGCCGACCGCGAGGGCACCTCGTTCCTGCTCAAGTTCTGGAAGAAGTATCAGAAAAAGGACACCGGCCAGCGCCTCGAAACCTTCCTCGACGGCATGCGCCCTACCGCGATTCGCCTGGCAGCCGTGCACCGTTATTTCTTTCCCAACGAGACCCAGGAAAATTTCAATCGCTTCGTGCGCGCACACTTGAAGTCGGCCAAGAGCGCGGAAAAACTCACTGACGAACGCCTCGAACGGCTCTACCAGAGCTACGGACCAGGCGCCTACGACCTGCCGGACCAGGGTTTCATCGCCAAGGTCCACCCATTGGACTTGTGGTTGATGGGTTATCTGCTGAACAACCCCGACGCCAAGTTCAGCCAGATCGTCAAGGCCAGCCGGTTCGAGCGCCAGGAGGTGTATAGCTGGTTGTTCAAGAGCCGCCACAAGAGTGCCCGCGACAGTCGCATCCGTACCATGCTGGAAATCGAAGCCTTCCTGGATATCCATCAACGTTGGCAGCAAGTCGGCTATCCGTTCGACCACCTCGTGCCTTCGCTCGCCACCGCGATCGGCAGTTCCGGGGATCGTCCCGCCGCACTGGCCGAACTGGTGGGCACCATTCTCAACGACGGTATGCGGCGCCCGGCATTGCGCGTCGACAGTCTGCAATTCGCGACCGGTACGCCATATGAAACGCGGTTGGTCAGCGACCCGGACAGCGGCAAGCGGGTGATGCCCGTGGAAGTGGCCCGCGCCTTGCGCGGCGCATTGTCCCAAGTGGTGGACGCCGGCACCGCGAAACGGGTGGCGGGCAGCTTCAAGCTGGCCGACGGAACGCCATTGGCCATGGGCGGCAAGACTGGCACCGGCGACAACCGCATCGAAGCCATCGGTTCCGGCGGACGGGTGATCAGCTCCAAATCGATCAACCGCACCGCCACCTTCGTGTTCTACATCGGCGACAGCCATTTCGGCACCCTCACCGCCTATGTGCCGGGAGCGTCGGCGCAGAATTTCAAATTCACCTCGGCCTTGCCGGTGCAGGTGCTCAAGGGCATGGCACCGTTCCTGTCAGGCTACCTGCAACCGGGTAGCCAGACTCAATGCAAGCCGTTGATGGCGAGGCTATGAACGACCTCATAAAGGGACACGGGGCACCGCATCGAAGATCACCGTAAAATCTGCGTTGTACAGGCCCGTCTGATGATCCTGGATCACCGACGCGTTCCTGATAACCATCTCCGCCTGGGTGCCTGGAGTGGATGTCGCATCATCTACTACCTCCTGGGGAATGGCAGACAGTGTGACGTTATTGAACCTGACGAGCAGCGGAATACCTTTAAGGGGGTCGGCGCTGCCGTTAGTCAGCCAAGGTAACCCCCCTTCGATGTAAGCATGGACCGAGCCCTCGGTGTTCTTCACATCGTACGTGTGACGCAGAATGCTCAGCGTTTTATGCACCGGATCGTAATGCATGACCTCATCCTTGCCGAAATCCGGATTGCGCGGCTGCACATGAAACTGCTTGTTCGGTATGTTCGCCGTGATGTGGATGGACGAGCGCGCGTCATCAGCCGCCCCCGCCTGCAAAGGGTTCAAGGTGGCGGCACCCAGCACAACAGCGGACATTATTGTTTTATACATCGTCGATACCTTATTGCGTGGTTAAAAGCGAGATCCAGCCCTAGGGCGCCACGGCATCGAACACCATGTGCACGGTGCCGTAGTAATCGCCGGGCACATAGTTTTCGCCTGCGGGCCTTATGGCGGCGATTTCCAAAGGCACGTGCCGTCCTGGCCGTGCTTCGCTGGCCGACACCACTGGGGTGGAATCAAGGGTCAACGGGACGTTGTTGAACCTCACCCGCAGATCGATGCGTTCACGGCCGTTGGACAGGTACGCTTCTTCCGCCAGGCGCGCGTCGATGGAGCCGTTGGCGTTCTTCACCTCGTAGGTCGCCCGCAATGGGCTGAGCTCGCCGGTGATGGTGCTGAACGGCAAGCGCTGTTCGCGTTGGACCAGTTGCGGATCGAGGGGCAGCACGAAAAAATCGACCGTGGGAATGGTCACATAGACCTCGAAGGTTTCCCGCTCGACCGCTGCCCAGGCCGAAGCCCAGGGCAGGATCAGCGCGGTCAATGCGAGGGGGCGTAGCGGTGTCTTGGACATAGTGATTACCTGTGCGTCAGCAACGGTTCGGCGACGGCGACCGTCACCCCTTGATCTCGATGGCCTTGCTCTGGCTACCCTCGATCAACGTGAAGCGGTATTCCCGCCCCGCCTCCTTCTCGAAGGAAAAGGTGCGGCCGGCCATGACGTGGTGCTTGGTGGTCGGACGGCAGTCGTTTTCCTTTTTCGCCGCGCAGTCCTTGAATTCATCGATCACCAAAACGCTGTTGCCGTCGTTGCGCATCACGTACTTGCTGGCGTCGTCCTCGATAACGGTCTGGAATCGAGTGTCCTTGGGGCGTACGAAGAACACCGTGCCATAACCCGCCAGGACCTTGACCCCGGCCGCCACACGTTCCTTCTTGTACTCTTCGCGCTCCTCTTTGCTGATGGCGAACTCGTCTTCGGCTTCCGGCACCACTGGCACGAAACGCACCCGGAAATAACGCTCCCGGTCGCGATTGCCCAAGAACAGCAGGCGCGTACCCTGCACACCGTTTGCCGGCACGATCAGCCGCGCTGGACTGGCCATCAAGCCATCCTTGGCCAAGCCCCCTTCCTGGCTTTGAACCGGCTCCTCCCGGTAGCTGCCATCTTCGTTGTAGTGGATCTCCAGGACGTTGACCTTGACGAATGCCGTGGACGTGCCGCCGTTGAACACCCGTTTCATGTAGGTGCTCTTGTCCGCATCCAGATAGTCGTAAACCACCCCGACCCCAATCTGCGGCCCGGCGTGAGCCAGACCACAAAACAGATAAAAACCCATCCACGCCAATACGTACTTCATCACTGCCTGAACCTCATGTGTTGTTCACAATTTTTGAATACTGCCGGCTCTCGGAGCCGTTCAAACTTCTGAATCCCAGATCACTGTGACGTTGCCGGTATAGGTCCTCGCGCCGCCGGCCAACATTTGCTCGATGCTGTCGCGGGTCACTTCGAAATGCAGGCTCGCGGGCTTGCGATCGACATAGACATTGGGCTGGAGCAACTCCGTACCGCTGCCGTCGCGCAACAGGCGCCGCCGGCTGATGGGCAGGCCGCCCATGTCGGTCAAGCCATCGGGCAGGGTCACCCTGACTTCCACCGGCACGGTATGGCCGGTGCCGGTTTCGGCAATGGCGCAGGTATTGCCGCTGATGTGCTGGCATTCGAGCGCCATCTTGAAACGCGAGGAGGTCGAGATATGGAAACGCTGGTCCCGAAACAACCGGGTCGGTTTGCTTCCACTGTTCAGCCAGGCCTGCCAGCCTTGTTCGGGCACCAGCTCCACCCGATTTCCACCGGGTGGGACTTCCACCTTGAAGGCATGCTCGACGTCGAGCCTGAAATTGAGCGTGATCGCCGAATCGCTGGGTAACATCACGTCGCCCATGTCCACTTCCCGACCTGGCCCGACACTGATCGTCAGGTCCCCGGTGTACTGGCCGGCGGTCATTCTCATAGGGTTGGGCATGCGCAGTTCGTAGGCGAAGTCCAGGTACTGATAGGCCATGCTGGGAATCAGGTACTGGGCTTTTTTCGCGCAGACGACCTCCATTGGCGTGCGCCAGAAAAACTCGTAATACGTCTCGCCCATCCGACCGAAACCGCTGAAATGACAGGATGCCGGCGGATAACCCCAGTTCTGGCCCCACAATTTGGTATGCGCCGTACCGAGGTCTACCCCACCGCCCACCAGGTCAATCACGCTGCCAGGAAACTGGTATCGAGAACCGATACCGACCCAACGCACCTGGACGATCTCGGTTTCGCCCGTAGCCGAATGGACGATTTGCGCCGTGCGCCAGTTGGCCGGCACTTGGAACATCGCACCTTGCCGGGCATCGGCATGTTCGGCCTGGATCGCCCTGATGGAATTGACCGTCAGCGGCAGCCGCAGGCTGGACATGTTCCACGCCTGGCATTGCGACGGGAATTCGGCGCAATAGCCACTCAACGGCGTGGTGTTGCGAAAAGCGGCCTCCTGAGGCTTCGACGGATCGGGTCTGAATACGGCGCTGATGTCTTGGGTCAAGGCATCGGCCACCGGCGTGCTTGCAAGCAGATACATCGCAAGCGTGCCCTTTACTGCTACAGGTAATCGTCCCATCGAAAAACTCCATGTCCCTAAGTTGGCCCCGAATAGAGCAAGTCCTTTTAAACTTCCGAATCCCAGATCACCGTGACGTTGCCGGTGTAAGCCTTGGCGCCGCTGTCCAGCATGTCCTCCACGCCGCTGCGGGCCACTTCGAAGTGCAGCATTCCCGACTTGCGATCCAGGTAGAACGACGGCTGGAATAATTCGGTGCCGCTGCCATCGAGCAGCAATGGCCGGCGATCGACCGGCTGATTGGCGCCGTCGGTCAAGCCCTGAGGCAGCGTCACACTGACGTTCACCGGCACTTGGTGACCGCTGCTGGTTTCGGAAATCGCGCAGGTGTTGCCACTGATGTATTGGCATTCGAGGCCCATCTTGAAACGTGATGAGGCCGAGATATGGAAGCGTTGGTCGCGAAACAACCGGGTCGGTTTGCGCCCGCTGTTGAGCCAGGATTGCCAGCCTTCCTGGGGTACCAGTTCGACACGGTTGCCACCGGGTGGCACATCGACTTTCAGGGTGTGCTCGACGTTGAGATTGAAATTAAGCGTCAGTGCAGAGTCGTTGGGCAGCATGACGTCTCCCATGTCGATGTCCTGCCCCGGCCCGACGCTGTAGGTCAGCGATCCCGTGTATTGGCCGGAGGACATCTTCAACGGGTTGGGCGTGCGCAGCTCATAGGCAAAATCCAGGTGGGAGTATGCAAAGGTCGGGATTGGATAGCGGGCTCTTTTGGAGCACACGTTTTCCACGGGCGTCTTCCAGAAAAAGCCGTACCATTTATCGCCGTAGGGCTGGTTACCGCCGTTTTGACAGGGTGCCGGAGCACTCACCCAACTGTCACCATAACTGCCCCATAACCGATTATGAGCAAGTACGACAGTGACACCCCCACCCACCATGTCAACTACACTGGCAGGGAGTTGATAGCGCGAACCGATGCCCGACATGCGTACTTCGACGACTTCCGTTTCGCCGGTGCTTGCATGGACAACCTGTGCTGTACGCCAGTTTGCGGGGACTTTGAACATTGCCCCTTTTCTCACGTCCGTATGACCCGCCTGAATAGGGCTGATCGAATTAAACGTGATCGGCAGACGAATGCTGAACATTTTTGTGTTCGCGCATTGCGCCGGATATTCCGAACAGTAACCACTGACCGGTGTGGTATTTAAAAAAGCGTTCTCGTTGGGCTTGGCAGGATCAGGCCTGAAGGTGGCGCTGATGTCCCGGGTCAAGGCATTGGCAGTCGGAGCCCAGGCCAGCAATAACATCGAAGCCACGCCACAGACTGCCACGGATATACGTTTCATTTTTACAACCTCATGCATCAAAGCGAATCGCCGCGAAGGGTGGAAAGCCCGGTCCGTCGAACAAACATTGCTTCCGATGCAATAACCTCATGAACGCTGTTTTTCACCATGAGCCTCGGCGAGCGTTGTATCGGCCAATGTGTCCGGCGTGCAGCGCAAATCACCGATCATCAGCACGTCCCCTTCCCGCTGGGCGCTGTCCGGATCAAGGCGGAACCGGCAGAACAACTCGCTGCCATAACGCACCTCCAGAGTGGGCGAGCCGGCGTTCATTTCCATGGAGAAGAACCCGTCCGCCTCGCTGACGCCGCGGCTGGCGTGGTTGATGACGTGATGGCCCTTGAGCGGTTGCCCTTGGTCGTCCAACAGGCGACCGAGGACGGTCACGGTTCTCAACACACTGATCTTGCGGTAGTCCACACCGCCCTTGTTCAAGTGATAACGAGTACGCGAGGGCTCGATGCTCGCCGCCGGGGGGTGCACGCCTTCGAAGTCGAAGGTGACCATGCTGTTTTTATAAGCAGTGATAGGGACGAAGTTACGACCCGGATGCAAGGTGGTGCTGCCGCCGGTCAAGTCGTCGGCGCGCAGGATCACGTCATCCACGTCGGCCTCCACATCGACGATCATCCCCGCGCCGCGCCCATGGGGTATGGCGGTAAAGGCTGCTTTGCTGCCGCCCACGGCCACCGTGCTGCTCAGGTTGAGGCCGCCGGTGAGGTTGTCGTTGTAGGACGAACGCTGGACGAAGCCATCGCCATACAGCGAGTCGGTCTGGAAGCTGGCGATGCCGGACAGGCCCACGCCATAAGTATCCGCCAGTGCAGTGGCAGAGACGCTTTGCAGTACGTGGTCCTGCAGGTCCCGGCGGTACGACAGCGAGGCGTTGTTGTCCCGTGCGCCATCGCGGGAAGTGCGCGTGCCGACGCTGCCCGACCAGTACTCGCCCGGCCCACCCAGGGCGACACTGACGCTCAGGTCCAGGCCGCGATTGCGCTTGTCGGCCGTGCTGGAAGTACCGGGGCGATCAAACACCGACAATCGCCAGTTGGCATCGCTGCCGCGTAATTTGCCCCGCTGGGTCCAACCCAAGTCCAGGCCGGTGCCCTGGACGTTGCCTTCGCTGTAGGCCAGCCGCCCATTGATGGACGTCTTGTTGCTCAAGCGATGATTGACCGAGAGTGAAGAGTTGCTGGTATGGCCGACATACACGTCACGTTGGCGGATGCGGGTACCGTCCGGCAGGGTTTCATACGTGTTGCGGGTGTCCAGCCAACTGCGGTTGTGGCTGGCGACGATGCTGCCCTGGCCATAGCTGTAAAGGCCTTGCAGGTCCATGCCGTTGCCGTAGTCCTCGGTTTTATAGACGTTGGCGTACAGGCTGGTGGTGCTGCCCAGGGTCCAGTCCACCGAGGTGCCGACTTGCATCCTATCCTGCACCTTGCGGGTGGAGGCGCCCAGGATCACCCGGGGATGCAGCAGGTAATTGAGGCCGACCCCGGCCGTCATGAAGCCCGAGGGCTGGTCTTCCCAGTTGCTCCAGAGCCGGGTCTCGCGGCCGGCGAACAGGTTGTAGCGCCAGCGGTCCTCCGAGTTGCTCCAATTGTTGGGCTTGTAGACCAGTTCCTGGCTGGTGGCGGTGGTTTGCCCGTCCTCGACCAGCCGCACTTCCACTTCGTAGATCCCGCCAGGCAAGGGGCGGGTGTCCAGGCTTTGCAGCCCGGCGCTGACGGCCTGGGTATTGATCAGCAGGCCGTTGCGATAGATTTCCACCGAAGCCTGACGGCTCGCGGTGACATAAATGGGATAGACACTGGGTTTCGGATTGTCGATCGCCAGGCTGTCGGAACTGCCGAACATCACGCCCAGAGCGGTGTCCGGGTTGGCGCCGAACGAACGAATCTGTCGGTTCAAGCCATCGGAACCGGGCGTGAAGTAACCCAAGCGAAAGAATTGGCCTTCCATTTCCCGCTGGGTATGGAGCTCATGGACGGCGTGGTACAGCTTGTCGTCCGGACCGCCAAGGCGCGAGAGCTGTAAGTCCAGCGACTGGCTCCAATTGCCGAGGCTGGAACTGGCATTGAGGCCGTAACGCCCGCCAGTGTCCTGTTCCTGGCCACCATTGATGTTGAGTTGGTTGTTGAAGATCAGGCCCAGGCTGCCTTCTTCCGGCTGATCGTAGTAACGCTTGGCTTGCGTCGAGCGCTCCACGTCCCGGGTCAGGATCGAAACCAATGAATTTTCGAGACTGTAGTGCACGGCGAGCAGCCCGGACGGGCAACCGGCTTCGCAGGCGCCCAACGGCTGCCCCTGCTTGAGGTGTTGCTCCCATTGCTGGCGCTCGACGTTATTGATCGAACTGTCCTGGGTCTCGGTGAATTCGAGCAATGTGATGCGGTCGTCCCGGCTCAATACCACCATGGCTTCGCCAAGGAACTGTTGATTGAGTTCAACACGAACCGCCAAGGGCACGTCGAAGAAGTGGGATTCAAATTCCGCCGGCAAGCCTTTTGCCTGGGACAACAAGCTTTTCGGTGTCGTACCAGGGGCAGTCGGCGCGGCCAATGCGTTCGCGCACAACAGCAGCGCGAGCGCACCCGCGATGGGTGTCATCGGAAACATCAACGGACTCTCTAATCAGCGAGCTATCTGGGCGTTTCGGGGGCAGGCCGACCGGCTGGGGAAGACCGGCCGGCCTGCAGCAATGCCCGAAGACAGAGGAGAACCTCAGCGGGCATTGAATGGCATCACGGGTTAGCGCGAGGCACCGCGTCGAAAATGACGGTCATGTCGGCGGTGTACAGGCCATTCTGGGTATCGAGCGGCCTGGCGGCGACGATGGTCATGTCAGCCTGGGTACCCGGTGTGGAGGTCGCATCGTCCACCACTTCCTGAGGCGTGGCGGTCAGGGTGACGCCGTTGAAAGCCGTGGTCAGGGCGATGGAGTTGCTGCCGTTGTACAGCGCGGACGGACCGCCCTCGATGTAGGCGTGGACCGAGCCCTCGGTGTTCTTCACGTCATAGGTCGCGCGCAACGACGACAAGGTGCCGCTGACCGTGTTGTAGCTCATGGTCTCATCCTTACCGAAGTCCGGGTTGCGCGGCTGCACATGGAACTGTTGGGTCGGGATGTTCGCGCTGATATGGATGGACGAGCGCGCATCATCGGCGGCGAATGCCAGCGAGGAACTCAGGGCAGCGGCTGCCAGCGAAGCACCGGTCATGAATTGTTTGAGCATGTTGTTAATACCTGTTCATAGCCATAAAGAGAAGGGCTGAAGTTTCAGTTCGACTAATAGCTCGAAGACTGCAACTTCAACGCTGGGCATGATCGGTTCTTAACAACTAAAAAAAAGCAGGCAAATTCCCACGCACTTGTAGTAATTCCACCATACAAAAGAGCGAAAAATACCTTAATTCATTTAAAACGCCAATTTGGATGTAAGAAACTGCCCACAAAACCATGCACCAAGCGGCCTCTGGAAAAGTCAATAAAAACCTTAAAAGAAAACACATCCCCCCTCAGAGCCGGCTCATTCAGGTAAGGTCTTGTGCAACTAACGCAACATCAACCCCACTAGATATATCTCAACTTAAAGATATATCAAGCACAAAGATGTATCTCAAATAAAGAACCAGCAGTTCGAGTTTATTTATGCAGCATGGAGAGCAGTACATGGCAGCCCCCTATTCCGATCCCAGCGCCCACGACGAACACGATGGTTTCGAGCGACACCCGACCGGTCGTGACCGTAACCGACGCAACGCTCGTGTATTCGCCGCTGGGGACCTCAAGTTGCTGTCGCTGGCCCTGATCGCCGAACAGCCCTGCCATGGCTATGACCTGATCCGCAGGATCGAAAAGATGTTCGAAGGGGCCTATAGCCCCAGCCCTGGGGTGATCTACCCGGCCCTGGCGTTCCTGGAAAAAAACGCGATGGTCACCTGCTGCGTTGAAATAGAAAAAAAATGCTACAGCGTGACCGATGCTGGACGTCTATCACTTGAGAAGCAGGCCCAAACGCTGGACGAGGTGCGCGCACGCATTGAAGTCAGCAAGCGCACGCTGCACGGCCATGATCGCCCCCCGCAGGTCCAGGAAGCGGTGTATAACCTGCGCCATGCGCTGCAAAATCACTCTGGCCGCTGGAGTCCTGAAGAAACCCGGCGGGTGTGCGACTTGCTCAACGCCACCGCCAAAGCCATCGTCGACGGTTGCGACCGTCCACCTGTCTCGGAGTCAAACCAATGACCGAAATCGATCCAAACACCATTCACCGCGTCAGCCACGAAATCAAACGCCGCCGCCTGCAAGTGCTGCGGGTCGAGGACCTGACCCCGCGCATGCGCCGCATCACGGTCGGCGGGCCGGAGCTGGCCGGGTTCGTCAGCCTGGGCACGGACGATCACGTAAAACTGTTGTTCCCGCAGAATGCCGAGGAACACGCCGCCCTGGAACACTTCAACCCCACCGCTGGCAAAGCCCAGGGCCCGATGCCTGAAATGCGCGACTACACCCCGCGCCGCTATGACCTGGACACCCTCGAACTGGACATCGACTTCGTGCTCCACGGTGACGGCCCTGCCTCGACCTGGGCTACGCAAGCAGCACCAGGGCAGTTTCTGTACATCGCCGGGCCCCGTGGCTCGATGGTCGTGCCGGACATCTTCGACAGCTACCTGTTGATCGGCGACGAAACCGCCCTGCCCGCCATCGCCCGACGTCTCGAAGGTTTGGCGGCCAACCGGCGTGCGTTGGTGGTGGTGGAAGTGGAGAATGGCGCCGAACAGCAAGTCCTCCACAGCCCGGCGCAGGTGCATGTGATCTGGGTGTTGCGCGAGGGTCGCCAGGACAGCCTCCTACGCACCGTGCAGCAGCTGGAAATGCCCGGCGGCAAGCTGTACGCGTGGGTCGCGACCGAAAGCAAAGTGTCGCGGCAGATTCGCAGGGTGCTGCTGGAGGAGAAAGGACTGGACCAGGATTTCGTGAAGGCGGTGGGGTATTGGAAGCTGGACGGCAGTGAGGAAGATTGAGGAATTGGCGGTACCTGAAGTACCCTCCATCCACCGACGCCGCCACCCTCTTATGGCGAGGGGATTTATCCGCTCGCCATAATTAAAGTCTTTCATCAGCCACAGCTCGTATTTGCCAGGTGTTCCCCATGCTTTTCCTGATCGCCTACATCGGCAGCGTCGTGCTGATCAACTTCGCTTTCTCCGCCGCGCCGCACCTGGACGTCATCTGGTCGGCCTGGGGCGGGCTGGTGTTCGTCTTGCGCGACATGGTGCAGACCCGTTTCGGCCACGGCGCCATCGTGGCGATGCTGGTGGCGCTGGTGCTGTCCTACGTCACCTCCGACCCGACCATCGCCCTGGCCAGCGCCACGGCGTTCGCCGTATCGGAGTGCATCGACTGGCTGGTGTTCACCGTCACCAAGCGTCCGCTGCATGATCGCCTGTGGATCAGTTCGGCCTTGAGCATCCCCCTCGACACCTTCATTTTCTTCGGCCTGATCGACGCGCTGACCCCCGCGGTGGTGACGACCGCCCTGCTCTCGAAATTCGCCGGGGTCACGGCCGTCTGGCTGATCATGGCCTGGCGTCTGCGCAAACAGGCCATCGCCGGCTGACGCGGTTCATGTAAAATGCCGCGCTTTCTCCCATGGGAAGCTCGCCCGGCGCGCGCCCCAATGATCCGCTCCTGTTTGAGGACCTTCAGATGACCCGTATCGGAACTCCATTGTCGCCCACCGCGACCCGCGTTTTGTTGTGTGGCAGCGGTGAGCTGGGCAAGGAAGTGGTAATCGAGCTGCAGCGCCTGGGCGTCGAGGTGATTGCTGTGGATCGCTATGCCAATGCGCCGGCCATGCAAGTGGCCCACCGCAGCCACGTGATCAACATGCTCGACGGCGCCGCCCTGCGCGCGGTGATCGAGGCCGAGAAGCCGCACTACATCGTGCCGGAAATCGAAGCCATCGCCACTGCGACCCTGGTGGAACTGGAAGCCGAAGGTTTCACGGTGATCCCTACTGCTCGCGCCGCACAACTGACCATGAACCGCGAAGGTATTCGTCGCCTGGCCGCTGAAGAGCTGGGCCTGCCGACATCGCCGTACTTCTTCGCCGACACCGTGGAAGACTACCGCAAGGCCGTCGAGACCCTGGGTTTCCCGTGCGTGGTCAAGCCGGTGATGAGTTCCTCGGGCAAGGGCCAGAGCCTGCTGCGCAGCGCTGACGATGTGCAGAAAGCCTGGGATTACGCCCAGGAAGGCGGCCGCGCCGGTAAGGGCCGGGTCATCATCGAAGGCTTCATCGATTTCGACTATGAAATCACCCTCCTCACCGTGCGCCATGTCGGCGGTACCACGTTCTGCGCACCGGTCGGCCACCGCCAGGAAAAAGGCGATTACCAGGAATCCTGGCAGCCGCAGGCCATGAGCCCGGCGGCCCTGGCCGAATCGGAACGCGTTGCCAAGGCGGTGACCGAGGCCTTGGGTGGTCGCGGTCTGTTTGGCGTCGAGCTGTTCATCAAGGGCGACCAGGTGTGGTTCAGCGAAGTCTCGCCGCGCCCCCACGATACCGGCCTGGTAACGTTGATCTCCCAGGACCTGTCGCAGTTCGCGCTGCATGCCCGCGCCATTCTTGGCTTGCCGATCCCGTTGATCCGCCAGTTCGGCCCTTCGGCTTCGGCGGTGATCCTGGTGGAAGGCCAGTCGACCCAGACCGCGTTCGCGAACCTCGGCGTGGCCCTGAGCGAGCCGGATACAGCGCTGCGTCTGTTCGGCAAGCCTGAAGTCAACGGCCAGCGTCGCCTGGGCGTGGCCCTGGCCCGCGATGAATCCATCGAAGCCGCCCGCGCCAAGGCGACCCGGGCTTCCCAGGCGGTCAAGATCGAACTGTAAAGCCCAAGGCTGAGCACAAGTCCAAGGCTGAGCAAGCTCCCTCGCCACATAAGCTTGTTGTGTTCACAAAAGCCAGTGTGAAATCGAGGCATGAAAAAGGCGACACCCGTAAAGGTGTCGCCTTTTTCATGGCCGCCGGTTGAGCTTAATCCGGCAGTTTGTAGGCAATCACATAGTCACCCTGCTTGGTGCCCAGGGAACCGTGACCACCGGCCACGACCAGCACGTATTGCTTGCCGTCCTTGCCGGTGTAGGTCATCGGCGTGGTCTGGGCGCCGGCAGGCAGGCGGCCTTCCCACAACTGCTTGCCATTCTTCACGTCGTAGGCGCGCAGGTACTGGTCAAGCGTGCCGCTGAGGAACGCCAGGCCACTGGCGGTGGTGAAGGTGCCACCCAGGCTTGGGACGCCCATGCTCAGCGGGATCGGGACCGGCGAGCTGTCACGCACGGTGCCGTTCTTGTGTTTCCACAACGTCTTGTTATTGGTCAGGTCCACCGCCGCCACATAACCCCAGGCAGGCGCCTGGCATGGCAGGCCCATGGGCGAGAGCAGCGCTTCGAGGATCACGCCATACGGCGCGCCCTTGTTCGGCTGCACGCCTTCGGTTTCGCTCTTGCGACCTGGGCCACCGGCCACTTCCGCCGCCGGCACCAGTTTCGACTTGAACGCCATGTAGCTCGGGTTGACGAAGGCGATCTGGCGTACCGGATCGACCGAAATACCGCCCCAGTCAAACACCCCGAAGTTGCCCGGGTAGACGATCGAGCCTTGCAGCGATGGCGGCGTGAACATGCCGTCATAGCGCAGCGACTTGAAGTCGATCCGGCACAACATCTGGTCGAACGGGGTGACGCCCCACATGTCCCGCTCCTTGAGGACCGGCGGCACGAAGTTCAGGTCGGACATCGGTTGGGTCGGCGAAGTGAAGTCGCCTTCCACCGCGCCTTGCGGCACAGGGATTTCCTTGATCGGCACGATCGGCTGGCCGTTGCTGCGGTCCAGCACGTAGATGCTGCCCTGCTTGGTCGACGCCAGGACGGCCGGCTTCACCCCATCGGCGGTCTTCAGGTCCATCAGGGTCGGCTGACCGCCGACGTCCATGTCCCAAAGATCGTGGTGGGTGAACTGGAAGTACCAGCGCACCTTGCCAGTGGCGATGTCCAGGGCGGTCAGGCCGGCGGCGTATTTTTCCGACTCCGGTGTGCGGAAGCCACCGAACTGGTCGGGGGTCTGGTTGCCCATCGGCAGGTAGAGCATGCCGAGTTTTTCATCGACGCTGAACATGGACCACATGTTCGGCGAGTTGCGGGTGTAGGTCTTGCCTTCGGCAATCGGCGTCGTGTCGTCCGGGTTGCCGCTGTCCCAGTTCCACACCAGCTTGCCGGTGTGCACGTCGTAGGCGCGGATGACACCGCTGGGCTCGTCGGTGGAAACGTTGTCGGTGACGTGGCCGCCGATCACCACCAGGTTCTGGGTGACTGCCGGTGGCGAGGTGGAGTAGTAACCACCCGCGGTGAAGCCGCCGATGTTGGCGGTCAGGTCCACCTGGCCCTTGTCGCCGAAGTCTTCGCACATCTTGCCGGTGTCGGCGTTGAGGGCGATCAGGCGGGTGTCGGCGGTCGGCAGGAAGATCCGCCGCGGGCACACGGTGCTGGCCGGCGTGGTGCTGGCGGTGCCGGTCGGGCTCTGCTCGGCGGACGCGTAGACAGCGTCGTCGTGGTAGGTCACGCCGCGGCAGGTCATGTGCGCCCAGCCCTTGAAGTTTTCCGCTTTTTGCGTGGAAAGCTTCGGATCGAACCGCCAGATTTCCTTGCCCGTTTCAGGCTCCAGGGCGATCACTTGGCTGTGAGGGGTGCACACGTAGAGCATGCCGTTGACCTTCAACGGGGTGTTTTCAGCGGTGGTCTCACCCGGATCGTTCGGCCCTGGCAGGTCGCCGGTGCGATAGGACCAGGCTTCCTTCAGCTTGCTGACGTTCTCTGGGGTGATTTGCGCCAGCGGCGAATAGCGGTCGCCATGGGCGCTGCGGCCGTAGGAGTTCCAGTCCCCGTCCGGCATGGCCGGTGCAGTGTTGGCCATGCCCGGCACGCTGTCGCGGTCCAGTTGGCCCTTGATTTCACCGGGGTTGGTGAATTGGCTGGCCAGTGCAGCGATACCGGCGATCACGACGGCGGCGCCCAGCGCGCGGGTGCCCATGGGCGAAGCATCGCCGGTCAGCAGCGGGCGACGGAACCACGGCAGCAGCATGACGATGCCCAAGGCAAACAGCATTGCCAGGCGCGGCACCAGTTGCCACCAGTCCAGGCCCACTTCCCATAATGCCCAGACCGTACTGGCGAAGAGCACCAGCGCGTACAGGCCCAGCGCTGCACGGCGCGCCAGGACCAGCAGTACACCCGTGATCGCCAAGCCGATACCGGCCAGCAAATAATACAGCGAGCCGCCGAGCGTACTCAGTTTGATTCCACCGGCCAACAAGGCCAGCCCCATCAATAGAAGCAGAATGCCGAGCAAGCTCGGTAGCAGACGGCTTCGACTTAAAGCACCCTCAGCGCTCATAGTGTGTATCTCCGTGACGTTTCAAAGAGTCCCGCGCAAGTAGTCACTTTAGATGACGATCCTGAGGGGGCATGGTTCAGTTGAAAAAAGGCAAATTCGATTGGCGCGGTCCGCTGTGAGAGTGGGCTCGCTCGCGAAAGCGGTTGACCAGCCAACTCACCACTGATTACGCCGCACGCTGAGATAGCGCTGTCTCTGCAGAGTCAGTGCAACGAGCCTGGGAAGCAATTCACCACATGCAACCGCTCTGGCACGCTAGAAGAAGCGTTTCAGCGGGCGGCGCAAGGATAATGTCCTGTTACAAATAGAGAAAGCGCTTTTGTTGACATGGATCATCTCGGATTCGGTAACAGTATGTCAGGTCCACATGGCCGCGATTACGGCGGCACTTCCCCCCGAAGGGCGCCTCGGCTAAGGTGCGCGGCTTTACAGCTCTTCCTGCATAGGCCTGCCATGACCGAACCGAACAATAACCCGCTGCACGGCGTGACGCTGGAGCAGATCCTCAACGCTCTGGTCCAGCACTACGAATGGTCGGGCCTGGCCGAACGCATCGACATCCGTTGCTTCAAGAGCGACCCGAGCATCAAGTCGAGCCTGACCTTCCTGCGCAAGACGCCATGGGCGCGGGAAAAAGTCGAACGCCTGTACGTCAAGCTGATGCGCACCAAGCGGCCCGATTGAACCGTGGGCGTTCGAACCGGTTTCGTGTGGATGCTGGCATTGCTTGGCTGGGCAGGGTTGAGCGTCCAGCTCTACCTGATATTGCTCGGGCGCTGGGAACTGGGCGCAAGCTTGTTGGGTGGCCTGGTCAATTTCTTCAGTTTTTTCACGGTACTGACCAATACTTTGGCCGCCGTGGTGCTGACGTGGGAACTGACCCCGCGCGAATCAGCCGCCCGGCGCTGGTTCCTGCTGCCTGCGGTACGCGGCGGCATCGCGGTGAGCATCGCCCTGGTCGGTCTCGCCTATAACCTGCTGCTACGCCACCTCTGGCAACCGCAAGGCTGGCAATTCATCGCCGATGAATTGCTCCACGACGTCATGCCGGTGCTGTTCATCATCTACTGGGGGCTGTGGGTGCCCAAAGGCACCTTGCGCCTGGGTCACATCGGGCTCTGGATGATTTATCCGCTGGTGTACTTCGCTTACATCCTGCTGCGGGGAGATTTGCTGGCGGCCTACCCCTACCCGTTCATCGACGTGGCGAGCCTGGGTTATCCACAGGTGTTCATCAATGCTGCGGGGGTATTGGCGGGGTTCGTCGGGATTGCGCTGGGGGTGGTGGGGTTGGACCGGTGGTTGGGGCGACGGTCGCGATAAATGAATATCAGCGCCTCGCCGGCAACATCCACACCAGCCCGCTGGCCTTTGCCCGCTCATGACACAACGCCAACACAGCGCGTCTTTCATCGTTGTCCATCCGGCTCCAACGGGTGATTTCCGCCACGGTGCGCTGGCAACCCGTGCAGACGTCGTCATCGTCCAGCGCGCATATGTTCACGCAGGGCGAGGGTACCGGGCGTTCAGTCGTGTTCACTGTTCCTGCTCGACCAGGTCGCGGGCGTAGCGCTGGGCGTTGTGCACATAGTGCGCCGCACTGGCCTCGAGCATTTTCTTCTGGGCCTCGGTCAGCTCCCGCACGACCTTGCCCGGCGAGCCCATCACCAGTGAGCCGTCGGGAATCTCCTTGCCTTCGCCGATCAGCGAATTGGCGCCGATGATGCAGTTCTTGCCGATCTTCGCGCCGTTGAGAATCACCGCGTTTATACCGATCAGGCTGTAGTCTCCGACGGTGCAGCCGTGGAGCATGGCGTTGTGGCCAATGGTCACGCCCGTGCCGATGGTCAGCGGATAACCCATGTCGGTGTGCATTACAGTGCCGTCCTGCACGTTGCTGTCCTTGCCGATCAGGATCAGTTCGTTGTCGCCGCGCAACACGGCGTTGAACCAGACGTTGGCGCCCTCTTCGAGGCGGACCTTGCCCACCAGCGTGGCGTTGGGCGCGACCCAGCTCTGTGGATGGGTTTCGACACGGGCATCGCCCAGGCGGTATTTCATGAAGGGTCCTCGGGCATCAAGTGTTGATGAAAGTCTTGGGCGGTGTGTGCAGCTCGATATCAGCGTCATACAGCAAGTTGACCAACTCCACGATCATGATCGCCGTCAGGCCCCAGATCTTGTACCCCTCGAAGCGGTAGCTGGGCACGTACCAGCTGCGGCCCTGGTAATCGATACGGTGCGTGTGCTCACGCGGATCCTTGCGGAAAAACTCCAGCGGCACGTTGAACACTGCGGCGATTTCGGCGTCGTTGGCCTGGTATTCGACGTAGTCCGGAATCACGCCGACGTACGGCGTGACCTTGATGCCATGCAGCGAGATCAACGGGCTGAGGGGTCCGATCACTTCCACCAGGCCGGGGGGCAGGCCGATTTCTTCCTCGGCTTCGCGCAGGGCGGTGAAAATCAGGTCCGGATCTTCCGGATCGCGACGCCCGCCGGGGAAGGCCACTTCGCCGCCGTGGGTCGAGAGACCGCTGGCGCGCAGGGTCAGTACCAGCTCCGGTTCATCACTGCGAGTGATCGGCACCAGCACCGCCGCTTCCGGGAAACGCCGATCGGTCTCCAGATCGCGCGGTGTATGGTTGCTTACTCGATGCAGTAGCTCGTCCAGCATGAGACTTCTCGATTTATTCGCTGCCTAGCATCATGCACCAATCAAGCAAGCGGCCCAAGCCCCGCACCGCGTCATGTCGCGAAACGACAACTTGCCGCACCGGCCAACGCACGCCAAGATAGGCGCAGCCTTCAGGAATCCCAGCATGAAATTCTGCAGCCAGTGCGGTAACCCGGTGACCCAGCGCATACCCGAGGGCGACTCGCGCCTGCGCTTTGTCTGCGACACCTGCCACACCATCCATTACCAGAACCCCAATATCGTTGCCGGATGTGTACCTACCTGGGGCAGCAAAGTCCTGTTGTGCCGACGTGCCATCGAGCCGCGGCGCGGTTATTGGACATTGCCGGCAGGCTTCATGGAGAACGGCGAGACCGTCGAGCAGGCCGCCGTGCGTGAAACCGCCGAGGAAGCCTGCGCCCGAGTGCGCAACCTGAGCATCTATACGCTGATCGACGTTCCGCACATCAGCCAGGTGCATGTGTTCTTCCGCGCCGACCTGATGGACCTGGACTTCGCCGCCGGGCCCGAGAGCCTGGAAGTGCAGTTGTTCGAAGAAGCGGACATCCCCTGGGACGAGCTGGCTTTCCGCACCGTCGGCCGTACCCTAGAATACTTCTACGCTGACCGGCGGGCCGAGGATTACCCGGTGCGATCCGAGTCGATACCGCCACTGGCTCAGCCTGCCAATACTTAGAAAACCCAATATAGCCGCGACACCTCTAGGGATATCGTTTCAATGCGCTGGTTGCTTGTGCTGTTCTGCTTGTCGTTCACCGCTGTGTCCCAGGCCGCCGCCGTGGGAACCTACAACGGCAAGGTCATCGAAAAAGTGCTGGTGCTCAAGTCCGCCCATCAATTGCAATTGATCAACGACGGAAAGCCGCTCAAGACCTATCGCATCTCCCTGGGCAAGGGCGCCAAGAAAGGTCCCAAGCTGATTGAGGGCGACAAGCGCACCCCCGAAGGTTTTTACTGGATCGACTGGCGCAAGGTCAGCGACAAGTTCTACCTGTCGATGCACATCTCCTACCCCAACATCAGCGACGCCGCCCGCGCCCGCCGTGAAGGCGTGGAACCGGGGGGCATGATCATGATCCACGGCACCCCCGATTCGGAAGACAACCCTGAGCAGTTGTTCCATACCCTGGACTGGACCGATGGCTGCATCGCCATGCGCAATGTGGACATGCGCGAGGTGTGGAACCTGGTGCCGGATGGGACGATGATCGAGATTCGGCCGTAGCACCCTATTTTTTGCGGCGAGGGGCTCCTGTGGATAAGGGTTCCTGTGGCAAGGGAGCTTGCTTCCGCTGGGTTGCTCAGGACGGCGAGCCGACGATGAGGCCGGCAACTATGGCGTCAAGTCCGCAGCTCAACCCGGTCCAACGCCTTGTTCGCCAGCAACTTCCCCAGCTCGATCATCTGCGCCACCCCCAACGCCACATGCCGCCGCGAACCGTCCAAATCAAACAGGAGGTCGCTCAGCACCGCATTGGCCGAGGCCAGGGTTTCGCTGAGGTTGGCTAGCAGGGTTTCGGTGTCTACACAAACGCTGCACGCTGCTCAGCCTCATAATGCCGGGTCTGAAAAGGCAGGAGGGTTTGCACCTTCAAGCCAAGACCTTCATTCAGCCCCCAAGAGAGAGCGAGTTCATCACGGCGTCTGCGAAGCGCAACAGCGGTTTGTGAGGTTATGGCTTGCTTGGGTGTCGAGCGTAAAAATAGCTCGAGGGCTTTGAAGACTTCCAATGCACGACTGTCCGTGACACACGAAAATCGGGTGAGTCGTTCGAGCAGATAGCCTGCGCGACGCAACTCGACCTCATCAGTGTGCTGACTCAGAAAAGCTTGAGCTGCGCTTATCAAGTCCGAGTTGGAATACCAGACAGCCTTGGCCGCGCTCACGAGTGCGACATCATCTGCGTGATCCAACGGGCTTTTGACCAATGTGTCCAGAGCGGCTGAGAGGACGTGGCCGTTAGCAGGCTTCGCCATCTGTATTCTCCAAATAATTTTGCAAAATAGAGGTAAGAACAGAGGTTGGAGGCTCTTTGTTGCCAACATATACATCAATCGCCTGCAATGCCAGTCGACGCAGCTCAGCGGTCAATATGAAGCCGGCTCTCAGGAGCGCCATGATATCGCCAATATCTTGATCCGTTGCTCTGCCCAGTTTTGAAATCGCAATATCGACAGGGGCAGCAATGTGAACGTGCAAAGGAGATTCTACCGAGAACTCTTCAAGAGGGAGGCTTCGAGCCCAATAGTCCTCGTGAATCGGACCGAAGCTAGTGTTGTATTGGAGGTCGTAGTTGAGCTCCATCAACCGGCCGGATTTTTCGTCGACAAATTGCTCAGGCACTTCCGCAAGCAAGGTTCGAAGATAAAAATCTTCTGGAAGGTTTGCCTCATAAATTTCGGCGTCAACGTCCATGGAGACACGATGGTTCGTATAAAGGTGCACTGCGCACCCACCAAAAATGATGATTTTGAGCACCCCAGGCGCTGCGTTCTCAGACGTCAGCTCCGCTTCGACAGACTTGAACATTGAAATCAAAGCCTGTCCTAGGGCGGTGCCTGTATTAAGGCGGGGAGTGATCGTATCCGGCAGTTCCATGTTTGAACCCCAGAGGCTGATGTTGCTCCTTGAAACTTGGATCTGCCGCCTGGTCGTCCCAAAGACTGGTAAGCGATCCCTGCGCTAGGAGATTTGGGCCTCGAAAGCTAGAGCCCTCGCTTCCGAGGCACAACCTTAAAAACATGTCGGAAACTTCGGTGCGTCTGACAGACCACCCATCTGATCAGGGATGTTTCAGACGAAATTCCAGATAGGTTTTTTTGGATTGAATTGGGTACATAACCATTGCTGCGGTAACGGATATCCACACAAAACGCCCCATCACCGCTCACCACCAAAAATAAATATCAAATCTCAAAACCCGCCCTCCATGCATACCACTGACCTCTAAAAACCCCAGCCCAACGCAGCAATTCCATACCCGACCCCCACCACCCTAATACCACTTAAAGAACAACCCTGAAAAGCACCCAGAAAACGCTAGCCAACCCAGGAAAAGCAGCGTTGACATGGTATTCAAGTGGTATTAGTTTCCACCCCGTTAGCCGAGGAAGACTCCTACAATCGCATCGGACGCATCGCCAATGAACGACATCCTGGTCCTACGCCCCGACGACACCCAACCCACCCCGCTCTACCTGCAACTGGCCCGCAACCTCGAAGCCGCTATCCACGCCGGCCAGTGGAAAGCCGAGCAAGCGATGCCCTCCGAGCGCAGCCTGAGCGAGCAACTGGGCATTTCCCGGGTGACCGCCCGCAAGGCATTGGAAGTGCTGTTCGAACAGGGCCTGATCCGCCGCAATCAAGGTTCGGGCACCTTCATCACGCCGCGCCTGGAACAACCGCTCTCTCGCCTCAGCGGCTTCAGCGAGATGCTCCGCCTCAAAGGCTTCGTGCCCGGTTCCCAATGGCTGGAGCGGAACATCACCCCGCCGACCCACGAAGAATTGATCCGCCTGGGCCTGTCGCCCACCGACAAAGTTGCCCGGCTCAAACGGCTGCGCAAGGCCGACGACACGGTCATGGCCATCGAGATGAGCACCCTGCCCGCGTCGATCATTCCCAAGCCACAAGCGGTGGGCGATTCGCTTTATGAATTTCTCGACGGCATCGGCAAACCGGTGGTGCGCGCCCTGCAGCACATCCAGGCGATCAACGCCTCGGACGAGTTCGCCGCCCTGGTGGGCATCGCCCCCGGCACCGCGATGCTGCTGATGACCCGGGTCGGTTATCTGGAAGACAACACGCCCATCGAAGTGACCGACACCTATTGCCGCAACGACTACTACGACTTTGTCGCCGAGCTGCGGCGATAGACGATCAGAGAATCCCCATGTCCGAAGACAACATCCTCACTGCCAACGGTTGGATACGCGGCCGCCTGGTCCATGAACAAGGCAAGGTCGTGTCCATCGAAGGCCAGCCTTGTGATCCGACGAGCAACGACCTGCCCTACCTGCTGCCTGGCTTCATCGACCTCCATGTGCACGGCGGTGGCGGCAAGGACATCATGGAAGGCGCCGCGGCATTCGACACCATTGCCCGCACCCATGTCCGCTTCGGCACCACGGCGTTGCTTGCCACCACCATGACGGCGCCGAGCGAAGAAATCGCTGGCGTGCTCAAGGCCCTCGGTGAGTTCTGCGAAAAGCGGCCTAGCGGCAACGCACGTGTTCTCGGTGTGCACTTGGAAGGCCCCTACATCAATCCCGGCAAACTCGGCGCCCAACCGAATTTCGCCCACACCGCATTGATGGCCGAAGTGGAGGCGTACCTGGCCTTGGCACCGATCCGGGTGATTACCATCGCACCGGAGATCGCCGGGCACGACGCCTTGATTCGTGCCCTCAGCGCCCGGGGCGTGCGCATGCAGATCGGCCATACCTTGGGCAGCTACGAAGAAGGCGTCGCGGCATTGGCGGCCGGGGCCAGCAGTTTCACCCATTTGTACAACGCCATGAGTCCGTTGCATCACCGCGAACCGGGCATCGTCGGCGCGGCGCTGGCCCATGCCCGGTATGCCGAGCTGATCCCCGATCTGCTCCACGTACACCCCGGCGCCATGCGTGTGGCCTTGCGTTCGATCCCATGCCTTTATTGCGTCACCGATTCCACCGCCGCCGCCGGCATGCCCGACGGTGAATACAAGCTGGGCAGCCACACCGTGACCAAATGCCTGGGCGGCGTACGCCTGGCAGATGGCACGCTGGCCGGCAGCACCCTGACGATGGACCAGGCACTGCGCAACCTGGTGAAAATCGGCCTGCCCCTTGAAGACGCCTCCCGACGCCTGTCGCAGTTCCCCGCCGACTACCTCGGCCTGCCCGAACGTGGACGCCTGCTAACAGGCGCCTGGGCCGACTGTGTGCGCCTTGACCGAGCCCTGAACCTGATCGACGTGATGGTCGAAGGAGAAGCCATTGACTTGCAAAATGCTTGAAGAGGCCCTCGCCTCGGCCGAAGCCGTCGAGCAGCAATTACAGCGGCTGGACCCGACGCTGGCGGAAATCGCCGGACGCCTGCGCCGTCAACCGCCGCAGGTGGCGATGACTGTCGCTCGGGGCAGTTCCGACCACGCCGCCAGCTACTTCGCCTACCTCACCATGCAGCAATTGGGCTTGCCGGTGGCGTCGCTGCCGATGTCGGTGGTCACCCTGCAACAGGCGCCGCTGAAGGTCAGCGGCCAGGTGGCGTTCGCCTTCTCCCAATCGGGACAGAGCCCGGACCTGGTCAACAGCCTGCGCCTGTTGCGCAAGCGCGGCGCGTTGAGCGTGGCGATGGTCAACGCAGAGGATTCCCCGCTGGAGGCGGCCTGTGAATTCAACGTGCCGTTGTGCGCCGGCATCGAAAGCAGCGTTGCCGCGACCAAGAGTTTTATTGCCACCCTCAGCGCCAGCGCACGGTTGGTGGCTCACTGGAAAGACGATGCCGAGTTGCTTGAAGCCGGCAGTGCCTTGCCCGGAGGACTGCGCGACGCCGCGAGCCAGGACTGGAGCCCTGCCGTCGAGGCCTTGCGCGAGTGCCAGCGGCTCATGGTGATCGGCCGTGGCGCCGGGTTCGCCATCGCCCAGGAAGCGGCGCTCAAATTCAAGGAGACCTCGGCGATCCAGGCCGAAGCCTTCAGCAGCGCCGAGGTCCGCCACGGGCCGATGGCACTGATCGATGAACATTATCCGTTGCTGGTGTTCGCGCCGCGCGGTGCCGAGCAGGCGGGTGTGTTGAGCTTGGCCGCCGACATGCGCCAGCGCGGCGCCCGGGTATTGCTGGCCGCGCCGGATGACATCGTCGAGCGCGACTTGACGCTGAGCCGCGCCGAGCACCCGGCCTTGGACCCAATCCTGGCGATTCAGAGTTTTTATGGCATGGCCGCCCGGCTGGCGGTAGCCCGAGGCCTGGACCCGGATCAGCCACGGCATTTGAGCAAGGTCACCCGGACCCACTGACCCGATAAGCCTTTGACGCAAGGCCAACGAGATTCCACAGAGAGCGAGCCCATGCCCAACAACAATAAAGAGCTGATCCTCAGCGCCCCGCTCAGCGGTCCGGTGCTCACCCTCACCAACGTCCCGGACGCGGTATTCGCCAGCGGCGCCATGGGCGACGGGATCGCCATCGATCCGCTGAACGACACCCTCTACGCCCCCTGTGACGGCGAGGTGATCCACGTCGCTCGCACCGGCCACGCCGTGACCCTGCGGGCCGACAACGGCGCCGAACTGCTGCTGCACCTGGGGCTGGACACTGTCGAGTTGCAGGGCGACGGTTTTTCCATGCTAGTCAAGGAAGGTGCACGGGTCAGCCACGGACAGGCGCTGCTGCGCTATGACCTCGACAAAGTGGCCCAACGCTGCAAGAGCCTGGTCAGCCTGCTGATCATTACCAATGGCGAACACTTCCAGGCACGGCCGATTACCCTTAAAGGCGTCAAGGTCGGCGACCCCTTGTTGCACATTGTCGCCAAGGCGCCAGGTGAAGAACGCGTCGATGATTTGGATGGCGGCATCGAAGTGTCCGGCCAGATCCGCATCGCCCATCGCGGCGGCCTGCATGCGCGACCGGCCGCCTTGGTTCGCCAGACCGCACAGTGTTTCAAGAGCCGCTCGCACCTGCACTTCGGCGGCCGGTCGGCGTCCTGCGACAGCGTCATGGGCATGATGGGCCTGGCGATCAGCGAACAGGCCGAAGTGCATGTCAGTTGTCGCGGCAGCGATGCCGGAATGGCATTGCAGGCGCTGCTGGCGACCCTGTCCACCGCGTTGGCCGAAGAGGTCCACGCGAAGGCGCCGCAAGTCCAGCCGCCCAGGCATGCCGCTGAAGATGGCGTGTTGCAAGGCGTCTGCGCCGCGCCTGGCCTGGTGAGCGGGCCCCTGGTTCGATTGGACGGTATCCAATTGCCCGAGGATCCCGGCGGCCACGACGTCGAAGAACAACGGCAACGATTGCGCCAGGCCCTGGCGCAAGTCAGCCGCGATATCCAGCAGACGCTGGAAAACGCCCGGGCCCGGCGTCACGTTGATGAGCAAGCGATCTTCAGCGCCCACTTGGCGTTGCTGGAAGATCCGGTCCTGCTGGACGCCGCGTACCAGTCAATCGATCAAGGATGCGCGGCGACCCACGCCTGGAGCCGCTCCATTGACCTGCAGTGCCAAATGCTGCGGCAATTGCACAGCGCGTTGCTGGCCGAGCGCGCCAACGATTTGCATGACCTGCGCCAGCGGGTCCTGCGGGCGCTGGTGGGTGAGGCCTGGCAGTACGACGTGCCGGCGGGCGCCATCGTCGTCTCCCAGGAACTGACCCCGTCGGACCTGTTGCAACTCAGCGCCCAAGGCGTCGCAGGGGTGTGCATGGCCGCGGGCGGCGCGACATCCCACGTGGCGATCCTGGCTCGTGGCAAAGGCCTGCCCTGCCTGGTGGCGTTGGGCGAGGCAGTGCTTGAACAGGCGCCGGGCCAATCGGTGGTGCTGGACGCTGACGCTGGCCGCCTCGAACTCATGCCAACCGCCGAGCGCCTGGCGCACGTGCAACAAGCACAGACCCGACGCGCAGCCCTGCGCGCCGAGCAACGGACCCTTGCCCATACGCCTGCGCGAACCGTCGATGGGGTGGAGGTTGAAGTCGCCGCCAACGTCGCTTCCAGCGTCGAGGCAAGCGAGTCCTTGGCCAACGGCGCCGATGGCATCGGCTTGCTGCGCACCGAATTTCTCTTCGTCGACCGCCACACCGCCCCGGACGAAGAGGAACAACGCCAGGCCTATCAGGCGGTGCTCGATGCCATGGGCGACAAGCCGGTGATCATCCGCACCATCGACGTCGGCGGTGACAAACAATTGGACTACCTGCCGCTGCCGGCCGAAGCCAACCCGGTGCTCGGCCTGCGGGGCATTCGCCTGTCCCAGGCGCGGCCGGAGCTGCTGGATCAACAACTAAGCGCGCTGCTGCAAACCCGTCCTTTGCAGCGCTGCCGGATTTTGTTGCCGATGGTCACCGAGGTCGACGAGCTGCTGCACATTCGCCAGCGCCTCGATGCCCTGGGCGCTGAAATGGGCCTGGACCAACGTCCGCAGCTTGGAGTGATGATCGAAGTGCCAGCCGCCGCCCTGCTCGCCGAGCAACTGGCCGAGCACGCGGACTTCCTGTCCATCGGCACCAATGACCTGTCCCAATACACCCTAGCCATGGACCGCGACCACGCCGGCCTCGCCGCCCGGGTCGATGCCCTGCACCCGGCGCTGTTGCGGCTGATCGCCCAGACCTGCGCCGGTGCCGCAAAGCATGGGCGTTGGGTCGGCGTGTGCGGGGCCCTGGCTTCTGATCCACTGGCGACGCCGGTGCTGATCGGGCTGGGTGTGAGGGAACTGTCGGTCAGCCCGCCGCAGGTCGGCGAAATCAAGGATCGCGTACGCCGCCTCGATGCCGCCCAGTGCCGCCGCGTCAGTGCCGATCTGCTCAACCTCGCCAGCGCCGCCGCCGTGCGCCAGGCCTGTCATCAACACTGGCCCTTGGGCTGAGCCACGTCGAAGAACAATAAAGGAGAGACGCCATGTACCAGCATTTCATCGAAGGGCTTCAGCGCCTCGGCCGGGCGCTGATGCTGCCGATCGCGATCCTGCCGATCGCGGGCCTATTGCTGCGCCTGGGTGACACGGACCTGTTGAACATCGCGATTATCCACGATGCCGGCGAAGCGATCTTCGCCAACCTGCCGATGATCTTCGCCATCGGCATCGCCGTGGGCTTCGCCCGGGACAATAACGGCACGGCCGGGTTGGCAGGAGCCATCGGCTACCTGGTGATGATCGCGACGCTGAAGGTACTCGACGCGACCATCAACATGGGCATGCTCGCCGGGATCATCAGCGGGCTGTTGGCCGGCGCGTTATATAACCGCTTCAAGGACATCAAGCTGCCGGAGTACTTGGCTTTTTTTGGCGGCCGGCGCTTCGTACCGATTGTCACCGGTTTCAGCGCCGTGGGCCTTGGCCTGGTGTTCGGCCTGATCTGGCCGCCGATCCAGCACGGTATAAACGCCTTCGGCGAGCTGCTGATGGCCAGCGGCAGCTTCGGCGCGTTCGTCTTCGGCGTGTTCAATCGATTGCTGATCGTCACCGGCCTGCACCACATCCTCAACAACATGGCCTGGTTCATATTCGGCAGCTTCACCGACCCTACCACCGGCGCGGTCGTCACCGGTGACCTGACCCGCTATTTCGCCGGCGACCCCAAGGGCGGCCAGTTCATGACCGGCATGTTCCCGGTGATGCTCTTCGGCCTGCCCGCCGCCTGCCTGGCGATGTACCGCAACGCCCTGCCCCAACGGCGCAAAGTCATGGGCGGGATCTTCTTGTCGATGGCGCTGACCTCGTTCCTGACCGGCGTCACCGAGCCCATCGAATTTGCCTTCATGTTCCTCGCGCCACTGTTGTACCTGGTCCACGCGTTGCTCACCGGCCTGTCGATGGCGGTGACCAATATGTTGGATATCCACTTGGGCTTTACCTTCTCGGGCGGCTTTATCGACATGGTGCTGGGCTGGGGCGAATCCACCAACGGCTGGCTGGTCGTTCCGGTGGGCCTGGCCTATGCGCTGATCTACTACCTGGTGTTCGATTTCTGCATCCGCCGCTTCGACCTGAAGACGCCGGGGCGTGAAGAAATGCCGGCGGGCGACAAACCGGTGATTGCCGAAAACCAACGCGCCGCTGCGTATATCCAGGCCTTGGGCGGCGGCGACAACCTGATCACCGTCGGCGCTTGCACCACGCGCTTGCGCCTGGACATGGTGGATCGCAACAAGGCGTCCGACGCCCAGCTCAAGGCCCTCGGCGCCATGGCCGTGGTCCGCCCTGGCAACGGCGGCAGCTTGCAGGTAGTGGTGGGGCCGATGGCCGACAGCATCGCTGATGAAATTCGCTTGGCCTTGCCCTCTTCCGATAGGCCAGTCAGTGCGCCCGCGAACGCAGTGGTCGAGCCGACCCTACCGACAGGTGTCTCCGAGGCCCAGGCGCAACAATGGCTCGATGCCCTGGGCGGTGGCGGGAATGTGTTGCAGCTCGATTGCGTGGCGATGAGCCGTTTGCGGGTGCAGTTGGCTGATGGCAAGCGGTTGTCGGAAAGCCAGCTCAAGGCCCTGGGTTGCCAGGGGGTCAGCTCGCTGGACGGTGGCGTCTGGCACTTGCTGTTAGGGGAGAAAGCGCCGGGGTTGTGGCGGGCGTTGGAGGCGGCGCTGCTCAGTCGTAAGGCGGATGTCAAAGCCTGAATTTTCTTTGCCTGAAAATACGCCTTCGCGAGCAAGCTCGCTCCCACAGTGGATTAGTGTTGTCCACAAGACAAGTGATCGACACCATACCCTGTGGGAGCGAGCTTGCTCGCGATGGGGCCGGAGGACACTCAACACCTAGCCCCTGACACCCCTCGCCACAATAAAAAACCCGCTGAATCGATCAGCGGGTTCTTTTTTATTGCAACAGCGGGAAGATCAAAAATCCTCCAACCGCCACACTTCATACGCCGGTGTCTCGTAGGGATGGCTCTGTTTCAGCGCCTCCACTACGGGGCGGATCAGCTCATCGGCGACAACAAGCTCCACCTTCCACTCCTCGACCTGCTCGACCTGCCCCGCTTCGCCAATGAACGGCTGGCTGCCGTCCAAAGGGCGAAACTGGCCCAGGCCCAACACCTGCCAGGCGCAATGGTCATAGCCACCGATTCGCCCGCCACCGGCAGCGAATACGGCGCTTTTGACCTCATCCACATGGCTGGCCGGGACGAAGAAGCAGAGCTTGTACACCGTCTTAGTTCACCCAGACGCGCGCGTTGCGGAACATGCGCATCCATGGCGCGTCTTCGTTCCAGTCGTCCGAACGCCACGAGTTCTGCACCGCACGGAAGACCCGCTCAGGGTGCGGCATCATGATCGTGACGCGGCCGTCGCGGCTGGTCAGGCCGGTGATGCCGCGCGGCGAGCCGTTCGGGTTGGCCGGGTAGGTTTCGGTGACCTTGCCGTGGTTGTCGACGAAACGCAGCGACACACAACCGGACAGGTCCGCTTCGAGCAGCGCTTCTTCGCTTTCGAACTCCGCGTGGCCTTCGCCGTGGGCGATGGCGATCGGCATGCGCGAACCGGCCATGCCCTGCAGGAAGATCGAGTTCGACTCCTGCACCTGGACCATCGCGACACGGGCTTCGAACTGCTCGGAACGGTTGCGCACGAAGTGCGGCCAGAACTCGCTGCCCGGGATCAGCTCGTGCAGGTTGGACATCATCTGGCAACCGTTGCACACGCCAAGGGTGAAGCTGTCGGTGCGCTCGAAGAAGCCTTGGAACGCATCACGGGCGCGGCTGTTGAACAGCGCCGACTTGGCCCAGCCTTCACCGGCACCCAGCACGTCACCGTAGGAGAAGCCGCCGCAAGCGACCATGCCCTTGAAGTCGTTCAGGTCGACACGACCGGCCAGGATGTCGCTCATGTGCACGTCAATCGCGTTGAAACCGGCGCGGTCGAACGCGGCCGCCATCTCCACCTGGCCGTTGACGCCCTGCTCGCGCAGGACCGCCACTTGTGGGCGAATGCCTTTCTTGATGTAAGGCGCGGCCACGTTGTCGTTGACGTCGTAGCTGAGCTTGGCGCTCAGGCCTGGGTTGTCTTCTTCCAGCAGCGCGTCGAATTCCTGCTCGGCGCACTCGGCGTTGTCGCGCAGGCGCTGGATCTGGTAGCTGGTCTCGGCCCACTGGCGCTGCAAGAGGCGGCGCTGGCCTTCGAAGACGGTGTCGCCGTTGAAGGTGATGTTGATGTGGGCGTTGTTGATCGGCTGGCCGATCACCGAGACGCACTCGGCCAGGCCGGCGGCGCTGAACTGGGCGAGGATGTCCGGGGTGGCGTCCTGGCGAACCTGGATCACTGCACCCAGCTCTTCGTTGAACAGGATCGCCGGGATTTCGCTGGCCGATTCGGCCACGCTGTCCAGGGTCAGGTTGAGGCCGCAGTGGCCGGCGAAGGCCATTTCCATCACGGTGGTCAGCAAGCCGCCATCGGAACGGTCGTGGTAGGCCAGCAGGTGACCGTCGGCGTTGAGGCCCTGGATCACGGCAAAGAACGCCTTCAGGTCTTCGGCATCGTCGACGTCCGGCGCTTGCGAACCGAGCTTGCCATGCACCTGGGCCAGGATCGAGGCGCCCATGCGGTTCTGGCCGCGACCCAGGTCGATCAGGATCAGGTCTGTGGTGCCCTTGTCCATGCGCAGTTGCGGGGTCAGGGTCTGGCGAATGTCGGTGACGGGGGCGAAACCGGTCACGATCAGCGACAGCGGCGAGGTCACACTCTTGTCCACGCCTTCGTCGTTCCAGCGCGTGGCCATGGACATGGAGTCCTTGCCCACTGGAATGGTGATGCCCAGCTCAGGGCACAGCTCCATGCCGACCGCCTTGACGGTGTCGTACAAGCGGGCGTCTTCACCGGGGTGGCCGGCGGCAGACATCCAGTTGGCCGACAGCTTGATGTCGGAGATCTTGCCGATGCGCGAAGCCGCGATGTTGGTCAGGGTTTCGCCGATCGCCATGCGGCCCGACGCCGGGGCGTCCAGCAGCGCCAGCGGCGTGCGCTCGCCCATCGCCATGGCTTCGCCGGTGTAGACGTCGAAGCTGGTGGCGGTCACGGCCACGTCGGCCACCGGCACTTGCCATGGCCCGACCATCTGGTCGCGGGCCACAAGGCCGGTGATGGTGCGGTCGCCGATGGTGATCAGGAAGCTCTTGCTCGCCACGGCCGGGTGATGCAGTACACGCTCGATGGAATCGGCGATGTCGAGGGTGGACGGATCGAAATCGTCGCCCAGCTCTGCTTCGCGAACGGCCGAACGGTGCATGCGCGGGGCCTTGCCCAGCAGCACTTCCAACGGCATGTCCACCGGGCTGTTGCCGAAGTGGCTGTCGGTCACAGTCAGTTGCGGCTCGGCGGTGGCTTCACCCACCACGGCGAACGGGCAACGCTCACGCTCGCAAATCGCCTGGAAGCGCTCGAAGTCGGCCGGGCCGACGGCCAGGACGTAACGTTCCTGGGATTCGTTGCTCCAGATTTCGTGCGGGGCCATGCCCGGCTCGTCGTTCGGAATGTTGCGCAGTTCGAAGCGACCGCCACGCCCACCATCGTTGACCAGTTCCGGGAAGGCGTTGGACAGGCCGCCCGCACCAACGTCGTGGATGAAGCTGATCGGGTTGTGTTCGCCCAGCTGCCAGCAACGGTCGATGACTTCCTGGCAACGGCGTTCCATTTCCGGGTTTTCCCGCTGGACCGATGCGAAGTCCAGGTCCGCCGAGCTGGTGCCGGTGGCCATGGAGGATGCCGCGCCGCCGCCCAGACCGATCAACATGGCCGGGCCGCCGAGGACGATCAGCTTGGAGCCGACCAGGATTTCGCCTTTCTGAACGTGTTCGGCGCGGATGTTGCCCATGCCGCCGGCGAGCATGATCGGCTTGTGGTAACCACGGACTTCTTCACCACGGGGGGTGGTGATGGATTGTTCGAAGGTACGGAAGTAGCCGGTCAGGGCCGGACGGCCGAATTCGTTGTTGAACGCCGCGCCGCCCAGGGGGCCTTCGATCATGATGTCGAGGGCGTTGACGATGCGCTCAGGCTTGCCGTACGGCTTCTCCCACGGCTGTTGGAAGCCTGGAATCTGCAGGTTCGACACGGTGAAACCGGTCAAGCCGGCCTTGGGCTTGGCACCGCGACCGGTGGCGCCTTCGTCGCGGATCTCGCCACCGGAACCGGTGGACGCGCCCGGGAACGGGGCAATGGCGGTCGGGTGGTTGTGGGTCTCGACCTTCATCAGGATGTGCACCGGTTCCTGGACCGCACCGTACTGGCGGGTCTCGGGGTTCGGGTAGAAGCGACCGGCAACGTTGCCGACGATCACCGCGGCGTTGTCCTTATAGGCCGACAGCACACCTTCGTTGTGCATCTGGTAGGTGTTCTTGATCATGCCGAACAGGCTTTTTTCCTGTTCCTGGCCGTCAATGTCCCAACTGGCGTTGAAGATCTTGTGGCGGCAATGCTCGGAGTTGGCCTGGGCAAACATCATCAGTTCGATGTCGTGCGGGTTGCGCTTCAAGCCCTGGAAGGCGTTGACCAGGTAATCGATCTCGTCTTCGGCCAGGGCCAGGCCCAGCTCGGCGTTGGCTTTTTCCAACGCGGCGCGGCCACCGCCCAACACATCAATGGCGGTCAGCGGCTTGGGCTCGGCGTGGCTGAACAGGCCGGCGGCCTGCTCCAGGTTACCCAGTACGACCTGGGTCATGCGGTCATGCAGGCCTTCGGCGATCAGTTGGGCCTCGGCCTCGCTGAAGTCACCGGCAACATAGAAGGCAATGCCGCGCTCCAGGCGCTGGATTTTCGCCAGGCCGCAGTTGCGGGCGATGTCGCTGGCCTTGCTCGACCACGGCGAAATAGTGCCGAAACGCGGCAATACCAGGAACAGGCGACCGGTTGGCTCCTGGACCGGAACACTTGGACCGTACTTCAGAAGGCGCGCGAGCACCTGCTGTTCGTCGCCGGTCAAACCGCCGGTGACTTCGGCGAAGTGAGCGAATTCAGCATACAAGCCACTGACAGCCGGTACTTTCTGGCTCAGTTGCTCAAGAAGTTTGCTGTGGCGAAAGGCAGAAAGGGCAGGAGCGCCGCGCAGGATCAACATCTTCGGGACAGCCTCGGGAAGGGGTGTGCTTTGAGGCCGTGCATTCTAGCCTAAACCGCTGCCGACGGCACCCGAAACGCTACGTCAGGTGCCAGCCGAACGTCGGTCGCGCTGTCGGCGGCAGCCTTACCCGGTCATCGGCGCCACGCCATGGAGATATTTTTTATCCCCATGAGCCCTGCCGCGCGCCGGCCCGCTTGGCTTGCGGACACGTTTTGCAACCTCTAGCAGACTGGCCTTTTGCTGTCGATATATGGCGGTCGAGGCCGTTTGCGTATACTGCGCAGATGTTTTCCCCAACGGCTTTGCGTCCGCGGTACGCCAGATGGCTGATCGCAACCGGACTCTTCCTGGTGCTCAGTGGCTGTGTTGAGAAACCCAACACACTGGAGCGCGTAAAGGAGGATGGCGTGCTGCGGGTCGTTACCCGGAACAGCCCCGCCACCTACTTCCAGGATCGCAGTGGTGAAACCGGCTTCGAATACGAGCTGGTGAAGCGCTTCGCCGAGGATTTGGGGGTCGAGCTGAAAATCGAGACCGCCGACAACCTCGACGACCTGTTCAGCCAGGTCGGCAAGCCCAACGGCCCGGTCCTCGCCGCTGCGGGACTGGTCAGCAGCGAACAGCGCAAGAAGCAGGTGCGGTTTTCCCACCCTTACTTGGAAGTGACCCCGCAGATCATCTATCGCAATGGCCAATCACGTCCCACCGACGCGGCAGCCCTGGCCGGTAAGAAGATCATGGTGCTCAAGGGCAGCTCCCATGCCGAACAACTGGCGCAGTTGAAGCAGCAATATCCAGGAATCGAATACGAAGAGTCCGACGCCGTTGAAGTCGTCGACCTGCTGCGCATGGTCGATGAGGGCCAGATCGACCTGACCCTCGTCGATTCCAACGAAGTGGCGATGAACCAGGTCTACTTCCCCAACGTGCGCGTGGCGTTCGACCTGGGCGATACCCGCAGCCAGAGCTGGGCGGTGGGCCCCGGCGAAGACAACAGCCTGCTCAACGAGATCAACGACTACCTGGACAAGGTGCAGAAGAATGGCACCCTGCAACGCCTGAAGGATCGTTACTACGGCCACGTTGACGTCCTCGGCTACATGGGCGCAACGACGTTCGCCCAGCACCTGCAGCAGCGGCTGCCCAAATACGAGCAACACTTCAAGACCTACGCCAAGAAGGAAAAGGTCGATTGGCGGCTGCTGGCCGCCGTCGGCTATCAGGAATCGCTGTGGCAACCGACAGTGACCTCCAAGACCGGCGTACGCGGCCTGATGATGCTGACCCAGAACACCGCCCAGGCCATGGGTGTATCCAACCGCCTCGATCCGAAGCAGAGCATCATGGGCGGCGCCAAGTACCTGGCCTACATGAAAGAACAACTGGACGAGAGCATCGAGGAACCGGACCGTACCTGGTTCGCCCTCGCCGCCTACAACGTCGGCAGCGGCCACCTCGACGACGCACGCAAGCTCGCGGCCAAGGAAGGGCTGAACCCGAACAAGTGGCTGGACGTGAAGAAAATCCTGCCTCGCCTGTCCCAGAAGCAGTGGTACAGCAAGACCCGCTACGGCTACGCCAGGGGCGGTGAACCGGTGCATTTCGTGGCGAACATTCGTCGCTACTACGACATCCTGACCTGGGTGACGCAGCCGCAGCTCGAAGGCAACCAGGTGGCCGAGGGCAACCTGCACGTGCCGGGCGTGGACAAGAGCAAGCCGAGCCAGGAATCCCCGCAACTTTAAGGGCATACCCCAAACCCTGTGGGAGCGAGCTTGCTCGCGATAGCAGACTGGCTATCAATATCAATGTTGACTGTCAGACCGTCATCGCGAGCAAGCTCGCTCCCACAGGGGCTCGTAGTGAATCTAAGGTTTGGCGGCAGCCAGGATCAGCGCCTTCATTTCCGACACAGCCGACTTGAACCCGACGAACAACGCATGGGCCACCAGCGCGTGGCCGATGTTCAGCTCGTTGATACCCTTGATCGCGGCGACAGCCTCGACGTTGTGGTAATGCAAGCCATGGCCGGCGTTGACGATCAGCCCTTGGGCCAGGCCAAAGGTGACGCCATCGGCGACCCGCTGCAGCTCATCGGCCACGTCGCTCGGGGTCTCGGCGTCGGCGTAACGCCCGGTATGCAGTTCGATGGCCGGGGCGCCGACCCGCTTGGAGGCTTCGATCTGCCGCTCGTCGGCGTCGATGAACAGCGACACCTCGGCGCCCATCTTCGACAGCCGCTCCACCGCCGCCTTGATCCGCGCCTCCTGCCCCGCCACGTCCAGTCCGCCTTCGGTGGTCAGTTCCTGGCGGGTTTCCGGCACCAGGCAGATGTGCGCCGGGCGGATGCGCTCGGCGAACGCCATCATTTCCTCGGTCACGCCCATTTCGAAATTCATGCGGGTTTGCAGCACATCCTTGAGCAACAGCACGTCGCGTTCCTGAATGTGGCGCCGGTCCTCGCGTAGATGCACGGTGATGCCGTCGGCACCCGCCTCTTCGGCATCCAGTGCGGCCTTGACCGGATCCGGGTAGCGCGTACCACGGGCCTGGCGCAGGGTGGCGACATGGTCGATGTTCACGCCGAGAAGAATGCGATTGCTGGTGCTCACGAAAAGCGCTCCTGAATGGACAGAGATTCGGCCCACAGCATACGGGGAGATCAGGGCTTGCGAAACAGCTCGCGACTGACCAGCGGCCGACCGCCCAAATGAACGGCCAAGGCTTGGCGCATCAAACGCTTGGCCGCCGCCAACGCACCCGGCGCGGTCCAATCGGCTTCGGCCATGGCCAGGAGTTCAACGCCATTGAACAGCCCGGGTTGCAGTTGGTAGACCTGCTCCAGGCCCGCGTCCACTTGCAAGCGGTACAGCCCGTCGGCGGCGATGGGCTGGCCGTGCAGGTCAGTGTGGAGGGAAAAGCCGTAGCCCAGGTCATCCAGCAGCCGCCATTCGAACGAGCGCAGCAACGGCTCCAGCGGACGCCCTTCGGCCAGTGCCAGCAGCGTGGCGGTGTAATGATCAAATACCGCGGGATGGGGATCCTCGGCCGGCAGCAGGCGGATCAACAGTTCGTTGAGGTATAGACCGCTGAACAAGGCCTCGCCATTGAGCCAGGCCGCGACGCCGTTGCTTTCCATCCGCCCGACATTTTTCAACTCCCCCCGGCCACGGAATTCGACTTCCAGCGGCACGAACGGCCGCGCCAACGTCCCGGCCTTGCCTCGCGCACCGCGCAAGACCGCCCGCAGTCGCCCCTGGGGCGTGAGGAAGTCCACCAGGGCGCTGCTTTCGCGGTACGCGCGAGAGTGCAGGACGTAGGCGGGTTGGGCGGTGGGTTGGGCTGAGGGCATGGGAATCAGAGTTCTCAATGGACGAGCAGAGTTTTCAAACAGCCCCAAACCAATGTGGGAGCGAGCTTGCTCGCGATAGCGGTCTGTCAGTCAACATCCATGTTGAACAGCAGGCCCTCATCGCGAGCAAGCTCGCTCCCACAATGGTTCTCGGTACATCCAGTCAGCTGATCAGAGGTCGCCGTAACCCAACGAACGCAACGCCCGCTCGTCATCGGACCAGCCGCCCTTCACCTTGACCCACAGGTTAAGCATGATCTTGGAGTCGAACAGCAGCTCCATATCCTTGCGCGCCTCGGTGCCGATGCGCTTGATACGCTCGCCCTTGTCGCCAATGATGATTTTCTTCTGGCCGTCACGTTCGACGAGGATCAAGGCATGAATGTGCAAGGTCTTGCCCTGCTGCTTGAATTCCTCGATCTCCACCGTGATCTGGTACGGCAGCTCGGCCCCCATCTGGCGCATGATTTTCTCGCGCACCAGCTCGGCGGCGAGGAAACGGCTGCTGCGGTCGGTGATCTGGTCTTCAGGGAAGAAATGATCGTTTTCCGGCAGGTGCTCGGCAATCACCCGCTCCAGCGCATCGAGGTTATGGCCATGCTGGGCAGAGATCGGGATGATCTGGGCGTTCGGCAACTGCTCCTGCAACCAGGTCAGGTGCGGCATCAATTCAGCCTTGTCTTCGATGCGATCAGTCTTGTTCAGCGCCACGATCAGCGGCCCGGTCACGTACTGGACGCGCTCGAGGACCATCTGGTCTTCTTCGGTCCACTTGGTGCGGTCGACCACAAAGATCACCACATCGACGTCTTTCAACGCCGCCGAGGCGGTCTTGTTCATGTAGCGGTTCAGGGCCTTTTCGCCACCCTTGTGCATGCCTGGGGTGTCGACATAGATCGCCTGCACGTCGCCTTCGGTCTTGATGCCCAGCATGTTGTGCCGAGTGGTTTGCGGTTTGCGCGAGGTGATCGCCAATTTCTGGCCCAAGATGTGGTTCAGCAGCGTGGACTTGCCCACGTTCGGCCGACCGACAATGGCGACATAGCCGCAGCGGGTGACGGTTGTATCAGTCATTGCCATTCTCCACGCCCAAGGCGATCAGTGCTGCGGCGGCCGCTACCTGTTCGGCAATACGACGGCTCACGCCCTGGCCCCGGCTTTTTTCATTCAATAAGACCACTTCGCATTCGACGAAGAAGGTTCGGCAATGCGGCTCACCCTGGATATCCACCACTTCGTAGCGTGGCAGTTCGCAACTGCGCGATTGCAAAAACTCCTGCAAGCGAGTCTTGGGATCCTTGTTGGTGTCCACCAGCGTCAGGCTGTCGATTTCGGACGTCAGCCAGGCCAGCACGCGCTCGCGCGCCATTTCCATGCCCGAGTCCAGGTAGATCGCGCCAATCAACGCCTCCAAGGCGTCGGCGAGGATGGATTCGCGGCGGAAACCGCCGCTTTTCAACTCGCCGGAACCCAGACGCAAGTAGTCGCCCAGGTCGAAACCACGGGCCAGTACCGCCAGGGTCTCACCTTTTACCAATCGTGCGCGCAAACGCGACAACTGGCCTTCGCGAGCCAGGGGGAAGCGTTCGAACAACGCCTCGCCGGCGACAAAGTTGAGGATCGCATCGCCGAGGAATTCCAGGCGTTCATTGTTGCGCCCGGCAAAACTGCGGTGAGTGAGGGCCAGGAGCATCAGCTCCTGATCCTTGAACGTGTAGCCGAGCTGACGCTCGAGACGGCTTAGAGAAACGCTCACGGTTTACCCACGCTGAGTTCGTGGCTGGATTCCACCGCCACGGCGACGAGGCGCCGTTGGCTTGGGACAATTAACGCTGTGTTCAAAAATGACGTCCTGACTATCGTTGGCTTCATGCCTTCGGGCAACCTTGTGCAGGCTCCAGAAATGCATTCGGCGCTGTGTTCAACAGCGCCGTGTGTGATTACTTGATCAGGCCAACCCGCGAGAAATTCGGCAGGTGGCTGAGTTTGGGTTCCGGCCAGCTCATCCAGACTGCAAAGGCCTTGCCGACGATATTGCGGTCGGGAACCATGCCCAGCAGGTCCTTGGGTATGTTCGGATCATCCCAGTACCGGCTGTCGTTAGAGTTGTCGCGGTTGTCGCCCATCATGAAATAGTGCCCGGCCGGCACGGTCCACGAATGGTCCGGCGTGGCGCGGTAGCGGCTCATTTCCTTGCGGATCAGGTGTTCCGCCTCGCCGAGCTTTTCCTTGTAGAGCTCAGCGCTGCCCAGCGTGCCCGGTTCGGAACCGATCAACTGCTCGGCCACCAATTCGCCGTTGACGAAGAGGCGTTTGTCGGCGGTGTAGCGGATCTTGTCGCCCGGCAGGCCCACCACACGTTTGATGTAGTTGACGTTCGGGTCGCTTGGGAAGCGGAACACCATCACATCGCCGCGTTGCGGGTCGCCGATCTCGATGACCTTCTTGTCGATCACTGGCAGCCGGATCCCGTAGGAAAACTTGTTCACCAGGATGAAGTCGCCCACGTCCAGGGTCGGTTTCATCGAACCGGACGGAATCTGGAACGGCTCCACCAGGAACGAGCGCAGCACCAGCACGATGAACAGCACCGGGAAGAACGACTTGCCGTACTCGACCAGCAGTGGTTCCTTGTTGAGCTTTTCAATGACCACGCCGTCAGGCTGGCTGACACTGCCCTGGTAAGAGGCAATAGCGGCCCGGCGCCGAGGCGCCAGGAACAACAGATCAAGCAACGCCAACAGGCCGCAGACGAACACGGCGATAACCAGCAACAGCGGGAAATTTAGCGACATAGGACCTAACTATCCAACCTGAGCACCGCGAGGAAGGCTTCCTGTGGAATTTCCACGTTGCCGACCTGCTTCATGCGTTTTTTACCGGCCTTCTGCTTTTCCAACAGCTTGCGCTTACGGCTGACGTCGCCGCCGTAGCATTTGGCCAATACGTTCTTTCTGAGTGCCTTGACGGTTGTACGCGCCACAATCTGCCCGCCAATGGCGGCCTGGATTGCCACATCGAACATCTGCCGCGGAATCAGCTCCTTCATCTTCTCGGTCAATGCGCGACCTTTGTAGTGCGCGTTGTCACGGTGCACGATCAATGCCAGGGCATCGACCTTCTCGCCGTTGATCAGCACATCCAGCTTCACCAGATTAGCCGACTGGTAACGATCGAAATGATAGTCCAGCGAAGCATAGCCGCGGCTGGTGGATTTGAGACGGTCGAAGAAGTCCAGCACCACTTCGTTCATCGGCAGGTCGTAGGTCACCTGGACCTGGGAGCCGAGGAACAGCATGTCGTGCTGCACGCCGCGCTTCTCGATGCACAGGGTGATGACGTTGCCCAGGTGCTCCTGAGGCACAAGGATGTTGGCCCGCACGATCGGTTCGCGCATGTCCTCGATGGCCGACAGGTCCGGCAGCTTGGACGGGTTGTCGACGTAGATCGTCTCGCCGTTCTTGAGCAGCAGTTCGAAGATTACCGTCGGCGCCGTGGTGATCAGGTCCAGGTCATACTCGCGCTCCAGGCGCTCCTGGATGATTTCCATGTGCAGCATGCCGAGGAACCCGCAACGGAAGCCGAAGCCCAGGGCGTCGGAGCTTTCCGGTGTGTATTGCAGGGACGAGTCGTTCAGCGTCAGCTTTTGCAGCGCTTCGCGGAAATCTTCGAAATCGTCGGAACTGACCGGGAACAGGCCGGCGTAGACCTGCGGCTGGATGCGTTTGAAGCCGGGCAGCACATCGACATCTGGGGTCGAGCTCAAGGTCAGGGTGTCGCCGACCGGCGCCCCGTGAATGTCCTTGATACCGGCAATGATGAAGCCCACTTCACCGGCCTTCAGGTCGACGGTGGCGGTATGTTTCGGGTTGAAGACACCGACGCTGTCCACCAGGTGGATCTTGCCGGTGGACTTGACGAGGATCTTGTCGCCCTTCTTCACGCGGCCATGGCGCACGCGAACCAGGGAAACCACGCCCAGGTAGTTGTCGAACCAGGAGTCGATGATCAACGCTTGCAGCGGGTCTTCGATATTGCCGGTCGGCGCGGGAATGGTGGTGACCAGGCGCTCGAGCACTTCATCCACGCCCAGGCCGGTCTTGGCACTGCAGGTGACCGCGTCGGTGGCGTCGATGCCGATGATTTTCTCGATTTCTTCTTTCACGCGGTCCGGATCGGCCTGGGGCAGGTCGATCTTGTTCAACACCGGCATGACTTCCAGGCCTTGCTCGATGGCCGTGTAGCAGTTGGCGACCGATTGGGCCTCGACGCCCTGGCCGGCATCCACCACCAGCAAAGCACCTTCACAGGCCGCCAGCGACCGGCTGACTTCATAGGTGAAGTCGACATGGCCTGGGGTATCGATGAAGTTGAGCTGGTAGGTAATTCCGTCGCGAGCCTTGTAATAAAGGGTAACGCTGTGGGCCTTGATGGTGATCCCGCGTTCACGCTCCAGGTCCATGGAGTCGAGGACCTGGGCTTCCATTTCACGCTCGGCCAGGCCGCCGCACATCTGGATGAAGCGATCAGCCAGCGTCGACTTGCCATGGTCAATGTGGGCGATGATGGAGAAATTGCGGATATGACTCAAATCACTCACGGATCAACACTCAAAAAGGCTGCAGGCATGGCCCGCCGAAAAATAGCCGGGAATTGTACCTGATACACCCCGCAAGCGTCACGTTCACCTGTCGATGACTACTTAGTGGCGAGGGAGCAAGCGCCCTCCCCACCCAAGCCTGCTCGACACGATGAACGTTGAATCAACCCGCCCGGCGCAACAGCCAGAGTCCGGCCAACGCGCAGATACCGGCCGGCACCAGCACGGCAAATAAAGGCGAGAAGCCGAACACCAGGCTCGATGGGCCGAGCAGATCCTGGGCGATACGGAAGGTAAATCCCACCAGCACGCCAGTGAAGACCCGCTGGCCAAGCGTCACCGAACGCAGCGGACCGAAGATGAAGGAAATGGCCATCAAGACCAGTGCAGCGGTCACCAGCGGTTGCAACACCTTGACCCAAAAAGCCAGCCAGTAGCGACCATTGTTCAGCCCCTGGTCCGCCAGGTAGTGGATGTAGCCCCACAAACCGGTGATCGACAAGGAGTCCGGCGCCATGACCACGGTGCTGAGCAACTGCGGGCTGAGCGCCACGTCCCAGCGCTCCTGCGGGACGGCGACGACTTCGGTGCGCTTGTCATGGAACAGCGTGGTCGTGACGTCGTTCAGTTGCCAATGGTCCTCTTCGAACTTCGCGCGCTTGGCGAAGCTGGAGGACAGCATGTGCCGCTGGTCGTCAAAACGGTAGCGGGTCACGCCATACAGGGTGCCATTGGGCTGGACCGAGTTGATGTGGATGAACTCATCGCCCTGGCGGTGCCAAAGGCCATGCTTGGCGCTTTGCGCGTCACCGCCGCCCTGGGCCAGGGAACGGTTGGCCTGGGCGGTGTTCTCGGTGGCCGGGGCGACGTATTCGCCGATCAGCAAGCCCACCAGCATCAACACCAGCATCGGCTTCATTACCGCCCAGACGATCCGACCGATGGACACGCCGGCGGCGCGCATGATGGTCAGTTCGCTGTTGCTCGCCAGGCTGCCCAGGCCGATCAGGCAGCCGATCAATGCAGCCATCGGCAGCATGTCGTACAAGCGGCGCGGCGCGGTCAGCAATACATAGCTCGCGACGTCCAGAAGCGTATAGGTATCGCTGACATCGCCCATCTCATCGATGAACGCGAACAAGGTCGCCAGGCCAAGGATGATCCCCAGCACCGCGAGGATCGCCATGAACACGCTGCTGCCGATGTAGCGGTCGAGCTTAACCACGGGCCACCTCCAGCGCGCTGCGACGGCTGGCGAGTTTCAGCCGCAGCGGCTCCCAGTAGAGCAACCCGAGGCCGATGGCCAGGAAAATCGAATGCACCCACCACAAGCCCAGCGTCGGTGGGATCTTGCCCTTCTCCAGGGCACTGCGGGCGGAAATCAGGATGGTGAGGTAAGCCATATACAAGAGAATCGCCGGCAACAGCTTGAGGAAACGGCCCTGGCGCGGATTGACCCGCGACAGCGGAACCGCCATGAGCGTCACGATAAACACCAGCAGCGGCAGCGACAGGCGCCACTGCAGCTCGGTACGGGCGCGGATATCGTCGTTGCCCAGCAGGCTGGCCGTGGACATCGCATCCCGGTCAGTGACTTCGTCGCTGGCCTCGGGCTTGGGCAGCAGCACGCCGTAGGTGTCGTACTTGATCGCCCGGTAATCGGCCTGCCCCGGCGTGCCGTCGTAGCGATAGCCGTTTTCCAGGATCAGGTAGCGGTTGCCGTCAGGGTTGATTTCCTGGCGCCCCTTTTCAGATACCAGCACGGAAATTCCGCGGTCCTTCTTGGTGTCCGAAGACACGTTCTTCTGGGTAATGAAAACCCCGCCCAGGTTGACGCGGTCTTCCGAAAGCTCCTCGGTATAGGTGACGCGAGTCCCGTCGCGCAGGGCCTGGAAGCGCCCCGGTACCAAGGTGTCGAATTCGGTCAGGGCGTCCTGCTGGTTGATCAGCAGTTGAAACTGGTTAGCCCCTTGGGGCGCCAGGCTGAGGCTCAACCAGGCGACCACCAGTGCCACCAGCGTCGCCGGGAACAAGGAAATCCGGAACAGGCGCTGCTGGCTCATGCCGGTGGCCGACAGCACGGTCATTTCGCTGTCCAGGTACAGGCGACCATAGGCCAGCAGGATGCCGAGGAACAATCCCAGGGGCAGGATCAACTGGAGGAAGCCCGGCAGGCGGAACCCCATGATCAGGAACAGCGAGCCAGGGTCCAGGGCGCCCGAAGCCGCCTGGGCAAGGTATTTGATGAAGCGCCCGCTCATGATGATGACCAGCAGCACGGCGCTGACGGCGCTCAGGGTCAGCAGGACTTCGCGGGACAGATAACGGAAGACGATCAAACCAGACACTCCAGGATTGTCAGGCTAAGGCGGCCAAACAAGACACGTATCGAGCCGGCCCACGCATCGAGCCGTCGAAAAAAGAGCCGCATTATCCTGTGATTGGACGCGCCTGTCACTGCGCACGCTTTAACCAGACGCTTCATGGCTAAAAAGTTAACAGTTGCGAGGGTTGTCAGGCTCGGGCGCCGAGGTTCAAACTGCGGCCTTTGTCGCCGGCGAGCCCGGCGCTTCTTTTTATAGAGAAGACAGCTGTTCAGCGCGCCAATGTCGTCCTGGCGCCTGGCCTCTTGACCATTGACTCAAGGATCCGGACATGGAACTGGTTGTAAAAAGCGTCAGCCCAGAAACGTTGAAGACCGCCACGCTGGTGGTTGCCGTGGGTGAAAACCGCAAGCTCGGCGTCGTCGCGACCCAGCTCGACGCCTTGAGCGGCGGCGCGATCAGCGCGGTGCTCAAGCGCGGCGACCTGGCCGGCAAGGTCGGCCAGAGCCTGTTGTTGCACAGCCTGCCCAACCTCAAGGCCGAGCGCGTGCTGCTGGTGGGCGTGGGCAAGGACGCCGAACTGGGCGACCGTCCGTTTCGCAAGATCATTGCCGGCGTGCTCGGCACCCTGAAAGGCCTGGGCGGTGGCGATGCTGCACTGGCGCTGGACGAACTGGTGGTCAAGGGCCGCGACAGCTACGGCAAGAATCGCCTGCTGGCCGAGACCCTGGTGGACGGCGAATATCAGTTCGACCGTTTCAAGAGCCAGAAAGCCGAACCCCGCGCCCTGAAAAAAATCACCCTGCTGACCATCAAGGCCGCCCAGGCTGAAGTCCAGCGCGCCGTGACCCACGCCACCGCGATTGCCAACGGCATGGCGCTCACCCGCGACCTGGGCAACCTGCCGCCGAACATCTGCCACCCGACGTTCATGGGCGAACAGGCCAAGGCACTGGGCAAGGAATTCAAGGCCTTGAAGGTCGAAGTCTTCGACGAGAAAAAGATCAAGGACCTGGGCATGGGTTCGTTCTATGCCGTCGGCCAGGGCAGCGCCCAGCCGCCACGCCTGATCGTCATGCAATACAACGGCGGCAAGAAATCCGAGAAGCCATACGCACTGGTCGGCAAGGGCATCACTTTCGACACCGGCGGCATCAGCCTCAAGCCGGGCGCCGGCATGGATGAAATGAAGTACGACATGGGCGGCGCCGCGAGTGTATTCGGCACCCTGCGCGCCGTGCTCGAACTGCAACTGCCGATCAACCTGGTGTGCATCCTGGCCTGCGCCGAGAACATGCCCAGCGGCACGGCCTCGCGTCCGGGCGACATCGTCACCACCATGAGCGGCCAGACCGTCGAAATCCTCAACACCGACGCCGAAGGCCGCCTGGTGCTGTGTGACGCCCTCACCTACTCCGAACGCTTCAAGCCGCAAGCGGTGATCGACATCGCGACCTTGACCGGCGCCTGCGTCGTCGCCCTCGGCGCCCATACTTCGGGCCTGCTGGGCAATAACGACGAGCTGATCGGCCAACTGCTCAGCGCCGGCCAGCAAGCCGACGATCGTGCCTGGCAGCTGCCATTGTTCGACGAATACCAGGAACAACTGGACAGCCCGTTCGCCGACATCGCCAACATCGGCGGCCCGAAAGCCGGGACCATCACGGCGGCGTGCTTCCTGTCGCGCTTCACCAAGAACCTGAACTGGGCGCACCTGGACATCGCCGGCACGGCCTGGACCAGCGGCGGCAAGGACAAGGGCGCAACCGGCCGTCCGGTTCCCCTGCTGACCCAATACCTGCTGGACCGCGCCAAGGCCTGACATCAATGATTGACGTTGGCGTCGCCCTCGGGTGGCGCCAGCGATGGCTCCGGAACCGCAATGACCAAAGTCGACTTCTATATCCTGCCCAGCGCCGATCCCTCGGCGCGACTGGATTTCGCCTGCAAGCTCACTGAAAAGGCCTGGCGCATGGGACACCGCATCTACCTGCATTGCAGCGATGCCGCCCAGCGCGAGGACCTCGACGCACGGCTGTGGGCTTTCAAGGGCGAAAGCTTCGTGCCCCATGGCCCGGCGGAAAGCGAGTCAGAAGGTGCAATCGTGCTCGGGCTGGGGGATGACTGCGCAGGGCATCAGGACCTGCTGGTCAACCTTGACCTGAAAGTGCCGGCCTTCGCCCAGCGCTTCGCCCGCGTGGCGGAAGTGGTGGTGGAAGACCCGGTCATCCGGCAAGCCGCGCGGGAGAGTTTCCGTTTCTACCGCGAACAGGGCTATCCTCTGCAAGACCACCGTTTACAGCGACTTTGAGCCTACGATGGATACTCCAAAACCACCGCAAAAACCCGCGCAATTGCTCGATGACCTCGAGTCGATCCGCCAACTGCTCGGCGACGACACCCTGCAACCGCCGCTGCTGACCGATACGGTGGAACACGAACCGGTGCACGACGAACAGATTCCGCTGCTGTTCGACCCGATCAACGGCCAGCCGGAACCCAAGCCAGCGCCCAAGGCCGACCCAAAAGGCCCCGACGCCCTGCTGCACCTGGACCGGGAACTTCGCGCCGCCGCACAACTGATCATGCAAGACGTTATCGACGACTTCGCCCCGCACATCGAAACCGAGATCAAGCGCCGGCTGGATGCGCGGATGGAGCGGTTGTTGAGTCAGTACGAATAGCGCTGCGCCTCGATTGCATGCGCTTTTGTGGCGAAGGAGCTTGCTCCCTCGCCACAATGTTTCTCGGCTTGAATGAAGCGATCACAGCCACACCGACTCGCCCTGCGCCCCACGCCCCGCTATACTTCCCGGCTTTTCCTGAATAAATGCCAATAGGGTCCCGCCGCGCATGGATAAGACCTACCAGCCGCACGCCATTGAAACTTCCTGGTACAACACCTGGGAGTCCGAGAATTATTTTGCTCCGCAAGGCGCGGGCGATTCCTACACCATCATGATCCCGCCGCCGAACGTCACCGGCAGCCTGCACATGGGCCACGGCTTCAACAATGCGATCATGGACGCCCTGATCCGTTTCCGCCGCATGCAAGGTCGCAACACCTTGTGGCAGCCGGGCACCGACCACGCCGGCATCGCCACCCAGATGCTTGTGGAGCGTCGTCTCGAAGCCCAGGGCCAGAGTCGTCATGACCTGGGTCGCGAGAAATTCCTCGAGAAAGTCTGGGAATGGAAAGACGAGTCCGGTGGCAACATCAGCCGCCAGATCCGTCGCCTCGGCTCGTCCGTGGACTGGAGCCGCGAGCGCTTCACCATGGACGACGGCCTTTCGGAAGCGGTGAAGGAAGCCTTCGTGCGCCTGCATGAAGATGGCCTGATCTACCGCGGCAAGCGCCTGGTCAACTGGGACACCAAGTTGCACACGGCCATTTCCGACCTCGAAGTGGAGAACCACGACGAGAAAGGTTTCCTGTGGAACCTGAAGTACCCGTTGGCCGACGGCGCCAAGACCGCCGAAGGCAAGGATTACCTGATCGTCGCCACCACCCGTCCGGAAACCATGCTGGGCGACTCTGCCGTGGCGGTGAACCCGAACGATGAGCGCTATCAGGCGCTGATCGGGAAGTTTGTCGAGCTGCCGTTGGTTGGCCGTCGCATCCCGATCATCGGCGACGATTACTGCGACCCCGAATTCGGCACCGGCTGCGTGAAAATCACCCCAGCCCACGATTTCAACGACTATGAAGTTGGCAAGCGCCACAACCTGCCGCTGTTGAACATTTTCGACAAGAACGCCAATGTGTTGCCGGCTGCCCAGGCCTTCAACCTCGACGGCACCTTGAACGAAAGCGTCGACGGCCAGATCCCGGCCGAATATGCCGGCCTGGACCGCTTCGAGGCGCGCAAGCAGATTGTTGCCGCGTTCGACGCCGCCGGCCTGCTGGTCAGCGTCGACGATCACGCCCTGAAAGTCCCGAAAGGCGACCGCTCTGGCACGATCATCGAGCCATGGTTGACCGACCAGTGGTACGTGTCCACCAAGCCGCTGGCCGAGCCTGCGATCGCCGCCGTGGAAGACGGCCGCATCCAGTTCGTGCCCAAGCAATACGAGAACATGTACTTCTCGTGGATGCGCGACATCCAGGATTGGTGCATCAGTCGCCAGCTGTGGTGGGGCCACCGCATTCCGGCCTGGTACGACGAGTCGGGCAAGGTCTATGTCGGCCGCGATGAAGCCGAAGTCCGCGACAAGCACAACCTCGGTCCGGACGTTGCGCTGCAGCAGGACAACGACGTCCTCGATACCTGGTTCAGCTCGGGCCTTTGGACCTTCTCCACACTGGGCTGGCCGCAGCAGACCGAGTTCCTGAAGAAATTCCATTCCACCGACGTGCTGGTCACCGGCTTCGACATCATTTTCTTCTGGGTCGCCCGGATGATCATGCTGACCATGCACCTGGTGAAAAACGAAGATGGTACTCCGCAAGTGCCATTCAAGACCGTCTACGTCCATGGGCTGGTGCGCGACGGCCAGGGCCAGAAGATGTCCAAGTCCAAGGGCAACGTCCTTGACCCGCTGGACATCATCGACGGCATCGACCTGGAAACCCTGGTGCAGAAACGCACCTCCGGCCTGATGCAGCCGAAACTGGCGAAGAAGATCGAGAAAGCCACCCGCGAAGAATTCGCCGAGGGCATCGCCAGCTACGGCACCGATGCCCTGCGTTTCACCTTCTGTTCGCTGGCATCCACCGGTCGCGACATCAAGTTCGACATGGGCCGCGTCGAAGGCTACCGCAACTTCTGCAACAAGATCTGGAACGCAGCCCGCTACGTGTTGGATAAGGGCGAAGACTGCGGCCAGAACGGCGAAGCCTACGAGCTGAGCCTGGCCGACCGCTGGATCATTTCCCAACTTCAACGCACCGAAGCCGAAGTGACTCGCCAACTGGATCAGTTCCGTTTCGACCTGGCTGCGCAGGCGCTGTACGAGTTCATCTGGAACCAGTATTGCGACTGGTACCTGGAACTGTCCAAGCCGGTGTTGTGGGACGAAAACGCACCGGTGGAACGTCAGCGCGGCACCCGTCGTACCCTGGTTCGAGTGCTGGAAGTGGCCCTGCGCCTGGCGCATCCGTTCATGCCGTTCATCACCGAGGAAATCTGGCAGCGCATCGCACCGCTCGCTGGCATCCAAGGCAAGACGATCATGTTGCAACCGTGGCCGGTGGCCAACGAGACCCGCATCGATCCGGCAGCCGAAGACGACATCGAGTGGCTGAAGACCTTCATGCTCGGCCTGCGCAACATCCGCGCCGAAATGAACATCGGCCCGGGCAAGCCACTGGCCTTGTTCCTGAAGAATGCCAGCACTGAGGACTTGCGCCGCCTCAACGAAAACGAGGCGCTGCTCAAGAAGCTGGCGAAGCTTGAATCGGTGACCGTGCTGGCTGCGGGCGAGGAAGCGCCACTGTCGGCCACCGCGCTGGTCGGCGAGATGGAAGTGCTGGTGCCAATGGCCGGGCTGATCGACAAGGCCGCCGAACTGGCGCGCCTGGACAAGGAAATCCTGCGCCTCAAAGGCGAAGTGCAGCGGGTCGGCGGCAAGCTGTCCAACGCCGGCTTCGTCGACAAGGCCCCGGCTGAAGTCATCGAGAAGGAACGGGCAAAGCTGGCCGAGGCTGAACAGGCCCTGGGCAAGCTGGCTGAGCAACACGCGCGGATTGCCAGTCTGTAACGGTTGTTCGCAACGAAACAGGAGGTCCAGCTGGACCTCCTTTTTTATGCCTGCCCTTTTCTCCCAGACAATGAAGAACCCTTGTTGGAGCGAGCTTGCTCGCGATAGCGGTAGGTCAGCCAACTGATATGCCGACTGACACACCGCTATCGCGAGCAAGCTCACTCCCACATTTAGTCCGTATTACCATCAAGAGCGCGCGGGATGTGGGACAATGCCCGCCATTTTCAGCCATACCCGAATCGACCAGCCCATGAACGCCCCCCGCACTCCCAAACCTGCGCGCAAGAAGCCTGACGCCGCGCCCCCAAGCAAAGCCGTCGAGCCGCGCGAGAAGGCCAGCCTGCACCCGCGCAATCGCCATCAGGGTCGTTACGACTTCCCGGCGCTGATCAAAACCTCGCCGGAACTGGCGAAGTACGTGATCACCAACCCGTACGGCAAGGAAAGCCTCGACTTCGCCAACCCCGACGCGGTGCGTGTGTTCAACCGGGCGCTGCTCAAGGCGTTCTATGGCATCCAGCATTGGGACATCCCGGCGGATTACCTCTGCCCTCCGGTTCCAGGGCGCGCCGATTACGTGCATTTTCTCGCTGACCTGCTGGCGAGCATGAACGACGGCAAGGTGCCGCGTGGCGCAATCGTCAATGTGCTGGACATCGGCATGGGCGCCAATTGCGTTTATCCGCTGATCGGCAACAGCGAATACCGCTGGCACTTCCTCGGCTCGGAGATCGACCCGACAGCCGTGGCAGCAGCCAGGGCCATCGTTCAGTCCAACGATCTGAGCAAAGTCATCCAGCTGCGTCAACAGGAAAACCGCAAGCACATCCTCATCGGCTTGCTGGAACCGGGCGAGCGTTTTGACCTGACCATGTGCAACCCGCCGTTCCACGCCTCGATGGAAGAAGCGACCAAGGGCAGCGAGCGCAAGTGGCGCGCCTTGGGCAAGGCTGATCCGAAACGCAAGCTGCCGGTGCTGAACTTCGGCGGGCAATCGGCGGAGCTTTGGTGTGAAGGCGGTGAAGCGCGCTTTGTGACGCAACTGATAGCCGAAAGTGCCAACTTCCAACACAAGGTTTTATGGTTCAGCACGCTAGTGTCGAAAGCCTCGAACCTGCCGGCGATCGAAACCGCGTTGAAGAGGGCTGGCGCGCTGGAGAGCCAGGTGGTGGAGATGTCGCAGGGGCAGAAACAGAGTCGCTTCGTGGCGTGGACTTTCCAGACCAAGTCCGAGCAGCAGATCTGGCGGCGCGAACGCTGGGTCCGCTAATACGACGCTGATCCAAGGTGGGAGCGAGCTCCTGCCATGACGACGGCCTGCGCAGTCGACACAAAAAACACAGACACAAAAAAACCGTGCCCGGATCGCTCCGCGGCACGGTTTTTTATCAAGCGGTCTTACTTGTTGACCGCGTCGGTCAGGCCTTTGGCCACAACCAGCTTGATCACTTTCTTGGCCGGGATTTCGATGGCTGCGCCAGTCGAAGGGTTGCGACCGGTACGGGCAGGACGCTCGGTGACTTTCAGCTTGCCAACGCCTGGCAAGGTCAGTTCGCCACCGTTTTCCAGCTGATCGGCAACGATTTGGCCCAGTTGGTCCAGCAGTGCACGCACGGTAGCTTTTGGTGCGTCTACAGCTTCAGCCAAATCAGCGATCAGTTGGTCTTTAGTAAGAGCCATGTAGTGTTCCTTCCCTATCAAATTCATATGGATTGCAGAGTGCAGTGTCAGCCATCGAGCCCGATCTATCTGATCAGCCGCCCTCGGTCATCACCACGACGGATCGGGGTAATAGATGCCGAAATCCGGGTTTGGTTCGACCTGACAAATGCTGAATGCACGCTTAACGCAGTGACATCGCGTAAGACCGGGCAAAACTAGCACAACGCCTGTGAAATATCCGCCTCTACCTACCCAAATGGTCAGCTTTATTGCGCTAAAACGGTAAAAAAATGCTCTCCGAGTGTCGGAAGGGTCTGAAAGGCCCTTCGACGCGTTGCAAAACCAGTGATTGCGGTACACTGGGCCCTTTTCGGGGAGCGCGCACTCCCCTCTTTCATCAGCCGAGAAATCCATGCCGATCCGTCATTGCATCGTCCACCTGATCGACAAAAAACCCGACGGCACGCCTGCTGTGCTCCATGCCCGCGACTCCGAACTGGCTGAGTCCACGGCCATCGAGAACATGCTCGCCGATCTCAATGAAAGCTATAACGCCAAGCAAGGCAAGGCCTGGGGTTTCTTCCACGCCGAGTCCGGGGCGCATCCGTTCAGCGGCTGGCTGAAGGAATACCTGGACGGCGGCAAGGACTTCACCGCGTTCAGTCGCGTGGCGGTGGAACACCTGCAGAAGCTGATGGAAGAGTCCAACCTGTCGGTGGGTGGCCACGTGCTGTTTGCGCATTACCAGCAGGGCATGACCGACTACCTGGCCATCGCCCTGCTGCACCACAGCGAAGGCGTGGCAGTCACCGATGAACTGGATGTGACCCCGTCCCGCCACTTGGATCTGGGCCAGCTGCACCTGGCGGCGCGGATCAATGTGTCGGAATGGCAAAACAACAAACAGTCCAAGCAGTACATTTCGTTCATCAAGGGCAAGAACGGCAAGAAAGTCTCGGAATACTTCCGTGACTTCATCGGCTGCCAGGAGGGCGTCGACGGCCCCGGCGAGACCCGCACCCTGCTCAAGGCCTTCAGCGACTTCGTCGAGAGCGAAGACCTGCCGGAAGACGATGCCCGGGAAAAGACCAAGACCCTGGTGGACTACGCCAGCAGCCAGGCCAAGCTCGGCGAGCCCATGGGCCTGGAAGAACTGTCCGAGCTGATCGACGAAGAACGCCCGAAAGCCTTCTACGACCACATCCGCAACAAGGACTATGGGTTGTCGCCGGAAATCCCGGCGGACAAACGCACCCTCAACCAGTTCCGCCGCTTCACCGGCCGCGCCGAAGGCTTGTCCATCAGCTTCGAAGCGCACTTGCTGGGCTCCAAGATCGAATATGACGAAGAGGCCGGTACGTTGATCATCAAGGGCTTGCCGACATCGCTGACTGATCAGCTCAAGCGGCGTAATTGATATTCAGCACAAGCACTGAATATCGTCTCGACAGCACGCCATCGTCACCCCACGATGGCACTGTTTAAACCTCCGCGAGCTTGACAACTCCCCTCCAAAATATTTGGAGGCCGCTGGTCAGCACTGTCAAGTTCTACAGTTATATTGCCTTTGAACCACCCGGTATTTTATATGCGTCCAGCTGCCCCCGGCTGGAACCACCCCATGACCGAATCCGTCTGTGGAGCATACGAAATGAAATCAACTAATCGTCGTACAATCTTCCGCGCACAACAGCTCGCCAGTCTTGGACTGTTTAGCTTAATAGCCGCGACTTATACCGACTCGGCTTCCGCTGCGTCTTATAGTTGTGAATACGTCACGCTGGCAAACGTAAAACAAGGCAGCACCCTAACTATCAACGCAAACTCGACCGCCGACGCATTGAATCAAGCGAAAACCATTTTCCAGTCGCAGGGCATCAACACTTCCAGCGGTTGGATTATTTGCACATGATCCCACGCCAGGCAACGCCCAAAGCGACTGCCTCGGGCGTTGTGATCAATTTTATCCCGCCTTGAAAATCAAATTGGATTACAACCGGCCGCCACCGCTGCGTCATGGGAAACGTTGGGCCTGAAGGGCTCCAAATTCCACTCGGGTTTATTGCGTGAGATATTAAAGTGGCAAACCAGTTGGCGACGCATACCACCACCATCATTATTTACCCAGCGCGGATCATCGCCGTATCTTTTTACCAACTCGGAATACACCGAGTCGGTGCTTTGCGCCGTGGCCATACGGCCTCTATCGGTAGGAACGACAGATAAGCTCCACTCCTCCTTCCGAGTACCGGGGTCATAGCGCTTTAACCACTCGGCGTAGTTTATGTATCCGTCCATCGGATTCGCCATCTTGATCGCTTGGTCTCCCGCATTGAAAACAAAATTGGCATCTTGGGCCCGGGTTCCGGGCAACGTCATCGCGATCACAGGTACCAGAACGTTGGTCGTCGAGAAATAATCCTTCTGATCATATTGGGCATCCTCCAGCCCCCCCGGCAGATAAAAGAAGGCTTTTATCGGCAACGTCTCCGGCACGTTGACGTCCCACGCCGCCGTAGCCAACCTCATTTCATTTTGCTGGTGGATGGTTCCGCTGTCACCCAGGCCCATTGCCTTGATTGCCTCGTTGAAAGAGATGGTTGCCTTTTCATTTGCATCATCCCGTACATTGAAGCCGCACTGGCTCAGGTTACTGAAACCGTCGGCAACACGCTTGTCGTACCACTGCTGTGCCGTGTAGATGCCTTGCCGATGACAAAGGTCGCTGTTTGATTCCGCTCCTTGAGCGACGCCGCAGCCCTTTTCGGCCCGAACGTTAGTTGCGCCATCCACCGGAAACATGCATAAGATGTTGACTTTCTGGTTCCCCACAGGCGCAAACAGCGGAGGATAGATAATAAAACCATTATTTTCGTCGCGAACCAGTCTCCTGAACTCCGCATCAACTCGCAGATAAGAGAATGAAAACCCCCCACTTGCGACAGCTGGGGGGCTAGGCGCCCAAGACTTATAAGCTGTAGAAGGAACCGTCGCCCGAAAAATAATACCGCTGCATAAGAAAGCCGGCATAGAAGCTGTGCCGCAGTTAGCAGGCGTGTCATTATAGAGCGCTTGCAATTCACGAGCGACCTGCGCTCCCGAAGTCTCCAATGCCTGAACACCAGAGCCGTATGACAGTAATAACCCGAAACCAGCCGATATTAGACTTTCCACTAGAAATTTCATGTCAATCCCTCTTATTACTGATAAAAAACAAGAGCACCGCAAACTCCTGCACGGCGCAAAGCTGGACGACTTGTTAGGTATTATTACAACCAGCTGCTACGGCTTTTTCATGAGTGGTATCGGGTCGAAATGGCTCCAGATTCCATACATCCTTTGTACGCACGGTAGAAATCAAACACACCAATTGTCGGCGCATCCCTCCACCGTCCTGCTCCCTCCACTCGGTGCTGCTGCCATAACTACGCAGCATCTCACTGTAAAACGCCTCGGTTTGTTCGGGCCCGATCGATCTTCCACAATCCGTTGGGATAACCGAAAGCGTCCAAGCCTGCGCATTCAAGCCAGGATCAAAACGTTTTTCCCAAGAAGCCGAATCGATATATCGTTTACAAACGACATCACCCAGCGAGGCCTGATCAGCACTACTGTATGTAAACGCGGCGTCTTGCCCCGGTGTTGTGGGGAAGGCCAGTTTAATGACAGGCACAAATCTCCCCCCGTCGGCATAAAATGCTCGCTGGTCTTTTTTAGCGGAGTCCACCCCCCCGACCAAATAAAAAAAAGCTTGTATCGGAAGTTGCTCAGCCAGCCCGGATGGCCAGACAGCGATTCGTATTTCATTATTACTGAGTCCGCCACTGCTGAAGTTTTCGTTCTCTGTATATTTCATGGCGCGCAACACCTCCATGAACGCCTCGGCACCTCTTCCCTGTGGATTTGCCGCCACGTTAAATCCGCAGGAAATATAATGGGAGCCTCCATTACTCCGGTAATGCGTATTCCATTGCTCAGCGGTAGTTATGCCCAGGTTTTGACAGTAGTCCTCAACCTGAGGCGTTGTCGTGTGGTCACCACAGCCGGCCGAAAGCCGGCCATGACTACCGGCGTCAATAGGGAACGCGCAAAGCACGCTGACCTTGGTCATCGTACTGACTGGCTTCAAGAACTCCGGATAAAGGATATAGCCATTTTTATGATCCGAAGCCAGGGAGTTAAACTTGGCATCTTTTCGTAAAAACGAAAAAGACGTCGCGCCCTGAGCAATTGATTGGGGACTCGGATCCCAGGCCCGGTAATTGTCTGAATATACCGTACCTCGCAGAATGACGCCCGTACATAAAAGGGAAGGTCTGCTGGCTGCTCCGCAATCTATTTTCAGATCGTTATAATTGCGCCTTAGCTGATCTGCCACTTCAATGCCACGTTGCTCCGGGGTCGCGTAGGGCAACATAGTTGCGCCACATAACATCAACCATGCGAAAGCCGCTGACACTAGAGATATACATTTCATAGCGCACCCGTTTTATAGAATCTCCACGCACAGTAGAACGCAGCCCTCACATGCGAACCACTGTCGGAACTAACAGTTCTTAAAGCTTATCCGCTATAAGGGATAAACCAAGCGAGCAGAAACTCTATAACAGGCTCGTGCGTTGCGGCGGGTATTCTTCGACAAACAGGCAATAACGGAGTCATGGAAACCGTTATTGCCAATTGGTTGGGACGGATTGAAGCTTCGGGCTGGAGGGAAGTGCATCGTTACCGGAACGAAAGATTGAAACCCATCCGTGGAAAATGCACGTGCACTACCCCGGCACGCTCATCTTTGCGACGCAAGATTAGCTCCTCACTGCCCGCAAACAACAACTCTCCAGCCACCGGATCGACACCATAATCCGTCGCGGCGATGGTCACCTGCTGCCCCGCCACGAAGCCATTCGGGTCATTGAACAGTTCATCCGGCAACGCTGCCGGCGTCGCGTTCCGAGCCACGTCCAACGCCTCTTCGGAACTCATCTCGTTCGGCGCGCCATGACCAAAGCCCAGCACCCGCGAAAGCCAGGCCGATACGGCCGGGTACTCGTCCACCAACGGTGAAGTGACGGGCGTGCCCTTTAAAAACCACAGCGGATGCGCCATGGCAAAGTCGGCAATCGACGGATCGCCCAGCAGGAAATCGCCCTCTTCGCGCTGCAGTTGCTGTTCAAGCCGCGCCATGATCGTCGGCCATTGGTGCTTGGCCTGTTCGGCGGACAAGCGCGTGGTCGTGCCGCCACTGAACAGGCCGGCGCGGTCGCTGATGAATGCCTTGATCGCTTCAGGCGTCAGCCTGGCAAAGCGCACCGCCACCGACTCAGGCTGGAACACCAGGCTGACCGCATGCTGGAACACCACCGAATCGGCCCAGGCCGCGAAGGACGCCGCGATCATTTCGCGGCCTTCCGGGAACAGCGCAGGCGAGGCTTTTTCCTGCTCCAGCCGCCGAGCTATCAATGACGTGTCGCAATAGATATCCGCGCCGACCTGCAACACCGGCGTCTTGCGGTAGCCCCCGGTCAAGGCGGTCAGGTCGGGCTTGGGCATCATCGGAGGGATGTTCACCGAACGCCAGGACAGGCCCTTGAAGCCCAGCAGCAGGCGGGCCTTTTCGGCAAATGGAGACGTCGGATAATGGTGAAGGATCAGCTCTGACATGAGATTCGCCAATGCAGTGAGGAAGACCCGCACTGTAGCGTGACATCGACCGACAGCCTACCCGCGTGATGAAGGGTTATCAGTGCGATTGATCCGACGCCGTCGCGCTGGCCACCAGGCACTCCTTGGCGCTTTTCCTGAGTTTCTTGATCAACCGCTCCTGGCGCAGCGCCTCGCCCTTGTCGCGACAGGCCTCGGTGTAGACCAGGGCCACGGCCGGGCTGGACAGGAAGAAGCGCGCGCCCTTGCCGCTTTGATGCTTGGCGAAGCGCCGCACCGGGTCATCACTGATGCCGCAGTACAGCGAGCCGTTGGCGGCCCGCACCAGGTAGACGAACCAGGGTTTGTCCGGTTCGGCGGCGCCTTGTGCAGGCAGATCGGAGGATAAGTCGACGGTCGTCACAAAATCTTCAACAGGTGAGCCAAGACAAACCGCGATCTTATCAGCGACTGGCCTGGAACGCCCGCAGCCCCTTGAGCGCCTGGGCCCTGACCGCGTTGCGTACCAGCGGCGTCCAGCCTAGCAACAGGCCTTTGGTGCCTAACGCCTGGCGGGACCAGCGCCACAGATCGAAGTTGTCATGGTGCTCGCAGATCTTGCCGTCGCGAAACACGAACCGCGCGTGGATGTCGTTGACGACGGTATTGCCAGTCTGGCTGAACAGGTACGTCGCCACCCAATGAGCGCCACCGGTACGTTCGTCGCTGCGCACGTTATCGAAGGTCAGGGAAAAGTCCTTGGCCCGGGTCGTCAGCATGCGCCACATGTCACCGGCGTCGCGCCCGCGCAGTTCGCCGAACGCCGGATCGCTGAACACCACGTCGTCGGTGTAGCAAGCGCTCATGGCTTCGGCATCCAGGCGCTGGAAGGCCTGGTAGAAGCGGGTGATCAGGGCGTTGTGGGCTTCACTCATGGGCAGGCTCCGAAAAACGGTTCGATAGGCCTGCACGATAATCTGCCACCGTCGGGAAGACCATCGTCATTCGCCATGAAAATGATATCAATGAGGCTCGGTGACTCTTTCACTGACCACACCCACATACAACGCCCGACCGGCACCGATTCCCGCGATGATCGCCCCCAGGCCAATCACACCGAAGATCCAACCCAGGGCATTCCAGCCTCCGGTCAAATCGTGAACCAGGCCCACCGCGAAGGGCCCCAGCGACGCCAGCGTGTAGCCGAAGCCCTGGGCCATGCCGGACAAGTTGGCGGCTACATGGGCGTCCCTCGAACGCAACACGATCAGGGTAAGCGCCAGGCTGAACGTCGCGCCCTGCCCCAACCCCAGCAAGATCGCCCAGCCCCACAAACCATCGATGGGTGCGTAAAGGCAACCGAACAGGCCTCCCAGGGTCATGAGCATGACGACAACGATGGCCAGCCGCTGGTCCTTGCCACGCGTCGCCAGCCAAGGCGCACTCAGGGAGCTGATCAACTGCACGATGACCGACCCGGATAATACGAGCCCGGCCTGGGTCGGGCTCAGCCCTCGGCCAATCAGGATCGAAGGCAACCAGCCGAACACGATATAAGCCAGCGAGGATTGAAGCCCCATGTACAAGGTCACTTGCCAGGCCAACGGATCCCGCAACAAGCCCCGGACCCGGTAGGCCACCTGATGTGCACCGTGTTTCTGGCCCACTTGTGGCAACCAGAACATCGCCGCCAGGAGCGCAGGGGCTACCCAGAAACCCAGGCCCAAGGCCCAGCTGTCGCCAAGGTGCTGGCTCAGCGGCACCGTCGCCCCTGCCGCCATCGCGGCGCCCAGGCACAGCGCCATGGTATAGACACCGGTCATGGTGCCGGCCTGTTTGGCGAAGTCGCGCTTGACGATGCCCGGCAACAGCACGCCGATGATGCCAATACTCGCGCCCGCCAGGATGCTGCCGGCGAACAAGCCGAACTGGCCGAACGAACTGCGCAGGACGATCCCGCCAGCCAGCGTCAGCAAAATCCCCAACACCACCCGCTCGGCACCAAAACGCCGCGCCAGCACCGGCGCCAGCGGCGCGAACAGGCCCAGGCAAAGTACCGGCAACGTCGTCAACAAACCCGCTTGCGCGGCCGACAGGCCCAGGCTTTTTGAAACATCACTGAGCAGCGGCGCCATGCTCGACAAGGCCGGACGCAGGTTCAGCGCCACCAGGATGAGCCCGAGCAACAACAGCCAGGGCCGACGTACAAATGGCTGGCTCTGCTGGGTTGACTCGTCGTCGGCTTCGGCGTCGATCAGCAGTTCTTCAAGTTCGGCGGCGCGTTTGTGTGTCGTCGCCGTGGTGCGGTCAAGCGAATCGCGGGGCATGGAAAGCTCTGGTTCAGGGTTCATTGATCAACTGTCGGCAAAGGGCCTTGGCCCGCTCCGGGTCTTGTCGTTCGACGGCTTCGAGAATCTCGACATGCAGGTCGAACACGTGTTGATGACGAGGAGTGATGTTGAGGCTCTGGCGCAATTGCGCACCGATCACGCTGGAGAAATAGCGGTATAGCTCGCTGAGGGCGGGGTTGTGCGCAGCGTCCACCAGAAGACGATGGAAGATCAGGTCGCAGGCGATGTAGTGCTCCAGGTCGCCGTGGTAATGCTTGCCGCTGGTTTTCAGCGCCTGGCGCAACGCAACCAAGTCGTCCTCGGTACGCCGCAGTGCCGCCAGGCCGATGGCCTCCACCTCCAGGATATGGCGGGTTTCCCGAGCCTGTTCCAGCGAACAGCGCGACAGCACCTTTAACGTGTCCAGCGGATCGACCACTGCCCGGACATAACTGCCATCGCCCTGGCGGATCTCGATCAACCCGGAAAACGCCAGCACGCGCATGGCTTCGCGCACCGTGTTGCGGCTGATACCGAGCTCGGCCACCAACTCCGGCTCGGTGGGCAAGCGCTGGCCGACGACCCACACGCCATCGCTGATGCGTTGGCGCAGTTGCTCAAGGGCCTGATCGACCAGGGAGCGCTTTATCAATGGAGAAATGTCGGACATGGAATTCGCCTTTTCATCCAATCATAGGATGAATTTTCTGACATGTTAGTCAGCTTCGCGTAGGACGGCAACCGCCTAGGGTCAATGGGAGGCAAAAGAAACGAGATTTTCGATTAGTCAAAATTACCCTTTGAGGGTAATTTTACGAACAAGGCGCACCGCTCCATGGAAAAGAACACACCCCACTACGCCTTGGTGGCGATACAGGCGGATGTCAGGCGGCTTAAAGGGAAAGCTTTCTCCAGCACTGCGAAGAACACTGCTGGACGCTCGGTTTAAACGTCTCGGACATGCAGCAGGTCATCCATGGGCTTCAGCGAAAACATCTCTACAAATCGATGACCACCTATGACGATCATCGAGTCTGGCATGACGTCTACCACGCCAATTCACACGGTCTGGAGATTTACCTGAAGGTGACGTACCGCCCCAGCGGAGGACCACCGGTAATTTCCTTCAAGGAGAAAAACTCATGAAACACCAGCAATGCTTCAGCTGTGGTGCCCCGGAGGGCATGTTGCATTTCGAAGGTCGCGGCGAAACCATGAGCGTCAAGGGACTGGAACGTCGGGTCGATGACTTGTCTGGCTGGGAATGTCAGATGTGCGGCGAAGTCGAGCTCGATTCAAGCTGCTCGGATCGCTACGACCAGGCAGGTGATGAGCTGGTCAATGCGGCCAGGCGAATGGTCGGTGAAGAGATCAAACGTGTCCGGCGCAAACTTCATCTATCGCAAAAGGAAGCGGTACTGCTGCTATCGGGCGGTGGACACAACGCATTTTCCCGCTATGAGCGTGGCGAGGTACTCCCGCCAAAAGCATTGACGTTGCTGATGCGACTGCTTGATCGCTACCCGCATTTACTTGCAGATGCACGAGCCCTGGCTGAAGGCGCGGATCTGAGAGGATTCGAGACGACGGTGCACAAGGAGCACGAAACCCTCACGGCTTCCTGAGCAGCCGAAGCAGCAAAAAAATAAACCCGGACAAGTCCGGGTTTATTTTCATTACCTAAGGCTGGATCAATGCAGGATCTGGCTCAGGAACAGCTTGGTGCGGTCGTTCTGCGGGTTGTCGAAGAAGTCGTTCGGCGCTGCCTGTTCGACGATTTCGCCTTTGTCCATGAAGATCACGCGGTTGGCCACGGTACGGGCGAAGCCCATTTCGTGGGTCACGCAGAGCATGGTCATGCCGTCTTCTGCCAGGCCGATCATGGTGTCGAGTACCTCCTTCACCATTTCCGGGTCAAGGGCCGAGGTCGGCTCGTCGAACAGCATGATTTTCGGTTTCATGCACAGGGCACGGGCAATCGCCACACGCTGTTGCTGACCGCCGGAGAGCTGGCCCGGATACTTGTGCGCCTGCTCTGGAATGCGTACGCGCTCCAGGTAATGCATGGCGATTTCCTCGGCCTTGCGCTTGGGCATCTTGCGCACCCACATCGGTGCCAGGGTGCAGTTTTGCAGGATGGTCAGGTGCGGGAACAGGTTGAAGTGCTGGAACACCATGCCGACTTCCCGGCGGATCGCTTCGATCTGCTTGAGGTCGTTGGTCAGTTCCACGCCGTCGACCACGATGCGACCTTGCTGGTGCTCTTCCAGGCGGTTGAGGCAGCGGATGGTGGTGGATTTACCCGAGCCCGACGGGCCGCACAGCACGATGCGCTCGCCCTGCTTGACGTTCAGGTTGATGTCTTTCAACACGTGGAACTGGCCGTACCACTTGTTGACGCCCTGCATCTGAATAATGCCTTCAGGGCTCACAGGCTGTTTGATCGCTTCACTCATGAGTCAACTCCTAACGCTTGTGGCCAGTGTCCAGCTTGCGTTCCAAATGCATGGAATAGCGGGACATACCAAAACAGAAAATCCAGAACACCAGGGCGGCGAACACATAGCCTTCGGTGGCCATGCCCAGCCATTTCGGGTCGGCGGCAGCTTGTTTCACGCTGTTGAGCAGGTCGAAGAGGCCGATGATGATCACCAGGCTCGTGTCCTTGAACAACGCAATGAAGGTGTTGACGATACCCGGAATGACCATCTTCAAGGCTTGCGGCAGGATCACGAGGCCCATGCTGCGCCAGTAACCGAGGCCCATCGCCGCAGCCGCTTCGTATTGGCCCTTGGGAATCGCTTGCAGACCACCGCGCACCACTTCGGCCACGTAGGCCGACTGGAACAGGATCACGCCGATCAGCGCCCGCAGCAGCTTGTCGAAGTTCATGCCTTCTGGCAGGAACAACGGCAGCATGACCGAGGACATGAACAGCACCGTGATCAACGGCACACCGCGCCAGAACTCGATGAAGGTCACGCAGACCACGCGGATCGCCGGCAAGTTGGAACGACGGCCCAAGGCAAGGACGATACCCAGCGGCAAGGCGCCGGCGATACCGACGGTGGCGATCACCAGCGTCAGCATCAGGCCGCCCCACTGGCTGGTCGCCACGGTGTCCAGGCCCAACACGCCGCCGTGCAGCAGGCACCAGGCGATGATCGGGTACAGCACCAGAAAGCTCAGGCCGTACACCGCCTTGCGCGGGAAGCGCGAGATGAACAACGGCGCCACGCCGATCACGGCCAGCCATACCGTCAGGTCGACGCGCCAGCGCAGGCCTGTCGGGTAATAGCCGTACATGAACTGGCCGAAGCGCTGCTGGATGAACACCCAGCAGGCGCCCTCCTTGGTGCAGTCGGCCTGGGTGGTGCCGACCCAGTTGGCATCCAGGATCGCCCATTGCAGGATCGGCGGGATGATCAGGTAGATCAGGTAGAACGCAAACAGCGTCAACAGCGTATTGAGCCAGCTGGAGAACATGTTCGCGCGCATCCATGCCATCGGCCCGAACACTTTGCTCGGTGGCGGCATATCAGGTTTGAAAGTATGGGATGTCATGCGCTTTTCCTCACCGCTCGATCAGCGCAATGCGCTTGTTGTACCAGTTCATCAGCAAGGAAATGCTGATACTGATCGCCAGGTACACACTCATGGTGATCGCGATCACCTCGATGGCCTGGCCGGTCTGGTTCAACACCGTGCCAGCAAACAGCGAAACCATTTCCGGATAACCGATACCAGCAGCCAGAGAAGAGTTTTTCGCCAGGTTCAGGTATTGGCTGGTCAGCGGCGGGATGATCACGCGCAGGGCTTGCGGGATGATCACCTTGCGCAGGGTCGGACCGTTGCGCAGGCCCAGCGAGTGGGCCGCCTCGGTCTGACCATGGCTGACCGACTTGATGCCCGAGCGCACGATCTCGGCGATGAACGCCGCGGTGTATACGGTCAAGGCCAAGGTCAAGGCGAGCAGTTCAGGGATCAATACCCAGCCACCGACGAAGTTGAAACCCTTGAGTTCCGGCATTTCCCAATGCACAGGCGCACCGAAGATCGCGGCGCACAGTGCCGGGATCACCAGGAACAGCGCCAGGCCCACCCAGAACTTGTGGAACGGCTCGCCCGTCGCTTCGAAACGCTTGTTGGCCCAGCGGGTCATCAGCACGATGGCGACGATCGCCAGCACGATGCTGATCACGAACGGCCAGAACCCATCCGCCATCAGCGCCGCCGGCATGTTAAGACCGCGACTGCTGACGAAGAAGGTGTCACTGAAATTGTGGGCAGCCCGTGGTCCCGGCATGGTCAGGAATACGGCGAAGTACCAGAACAGGATTTGCAACAGCGGTGGAATGTTCCGGAAAACCTCCACATAGACGGTCGCCAGCTTGGAGATGATCCAGTTCTTCGACAAGCGTGCGACGCCGATGATGAACCCCAGGATGGTCGCCAGGATCACGCCAATGAAGGTCACCAGGAGGGTGTTGAGCAAACCGATGACAAAGACGCGGGCATAGCTGTCCGCTTCGGTGTAGTCGATCAGGTGTTGGGCGATGCCGAACCCGGCACTGCGCTCCAGAAAGCCGAAACCGGAAGTGATGCCCCGGTGTTCCAGGTTGGTTTGTGTGTTATCGAACAGAAACCAGCCCAGCGAAATAACCGCCACGATGGTGACGATCTGAAATACCCACGCACGCACTCGTGGATCGCTGAGGCTGAGCCTCTGCTTAGGTGCGCCGATTGAATTTTGCATGAAGTGCCCCGCAAAGAATGGAACAGAACATCACCCGGTGGTTGGCCCACCGGGTGATAGAACCATCAGCGCACTGGTGGTGCGTATTGAATGCCGCCTGCGTTCCACAGAGCGTTCAGACCGCGATCGATCTGCAGCGGGGTGTCCTTGCCGAGGTTGCGCTCGAACATTTCGCCGTAGTTGCCGACTTGCTTGACGATCTGCACGACCCAGTCTTTCGGCAGCTTCAGGTCTTTACCGTATTCACCGTCAGCGCCCAGCATACGAGCAACGTCAGGATTCTTGGTGGATTTGGCTTCGGCTTCGACGTTCTTCGAAGTCACGCCTGCTTCTTCGGCATTGAGCATGGCGAAGCCAGTCCAACGCACGATGGCCAGCCACTCGTCGTCGCCGTTACGCACGACCGGGCCCAGTGGCTCCTTGGAAATGGTTTCTGGCAGAACCACGTAGTCCTTTGGCGAAGCCAGCTTGCTGCGCTGGGCGAACAGTTGGGACTTGTCGGAGGTCAGCACGTCGCAACGACCGGATTCCAGCGACTTGGCGCTTTCATCGGAGGTGTCGAAAGTGATCGGGGTGTACTTGAGGCCGTTGGCGCGGAAGTAGTCGGACACGTTCAGCTCGGTGGTGGTACCGGCCTGGATGCAGACGGTCGCACCGTCCAGTTCCTTGGCGCTCTTGACGCCCAATTTGCTGTTGGCCAGGAAACCGATGCCGTCATAGTAGGTGATGAAGCCAGGAAACTTCAGGCCCATGCCCGCATCACGGGAGCTGGTCATGGTGGAGTTGCGCGACAGCACGTCGATTTCGCCCGATTGCAGCGCGGTGAAGCGCTCCTTGGCGTTCAACTGGCTGAACTTGACCTTGGTTGCATCACCGAATACCGCAGCGGCCACGGCGCGGCAGAAGTCAGCGTCGATACCGACGATCTTGCCGGTGGAATCAGGCACCGAGAAGCCCGGCAGGCCATCACTTACACCACATTGCACAAAACCTTTCTTCTGCACGGCATCCAGGGTTGCACCCGCCTGAGCGAACCCGCTGACACCGAGGACTGCTGCTGCAGTCACGACTGCCAGGGTGGATTTCAGTAACTTCATTCAAACCTCCAGTTTTGCTCTTGTTGTGTCGGAGCTCGAGCCCTGTCGCACCCTTTTGAGGCATTGCCGACCCTTGTTGGCTTTTTTTAGGGTCAACCGACGTCTGGGCCTTCGCTATGAGTCTATTAATGAGAGCGCCCATAAACAGCGGCCTGCTCACTTCTCACCAATCGGCCGAACGGGCTGTAGCCCTTCACGTTCGCGAAGCCCGTAGCGGCTATTGGCGAACATCCATCACCGGATTTCTGATATCCCATGCGTCGCGTCGAGCTGATAGTGTTACCGCGCAGCGTAAGAATCATCACTCGGCTAAACCAATAGCAAAGCCCGTACCACACCGCTGCGCTTGGCCCTTACTGAAGAGGTCAAGACAAAAAGTTGTAGTATTGCGACATCTAATTAACTGAGAGACCAGGCACGCACCGTAATCACGCACTGATTGGGCGCGCCCGCACATTTTTGGAGCACACCATGACCGACCCCTTGATTCTCGAGCCCTCTGGCACCGCTGATGCCTGCGTTATCTGGCTCCACGGCCTGGGTGCCGATCGCTATGACTTCATGCCGGTAGCCGAAATGTTGCAGCAAAGTCTGCTCACCACGCGCTTCGTCCTGCCCCAGGCTCCGACTCAGCCCGTCACGATCAATGGCGGTTATGCCATGCCGAGCTGGTACGACATTCGCGCCCTGAGCCCGGCACGAGCGATTGACGAAGATCAATTGGAAAGCTCTGCACAGCGGGTCATTGAGCTGATGGAAACCCAGCGAGCCTGCGGAATAGACGCTTCGCGAATCTTCCTCGCGGGATTTTCCCAGGGCGGGGCCGTGGTCTATCACACGGCATTCGTCAAATGGCAGGGGCCGCTGGGTGGCGTGATCGCCCTGTCCACTTATGCCCCAACGTTCAGCGAAGAACTGCAATTGTCTGCGAGCCAGCAACGCATCCCGGTACTGGCGCTGCACGGACAATACGATGAAGTGGTGCTCAACCCGATGGGCCGGACTGCGAAGGAGTATCTGAAGCAGCATGGTGTCACCGTGACATGGCGAGAATACCCAATGGGCCACGAAGTGTTACCCGAGGAGATTCGCGACATCGGCACCTGGCTGGCCGAGCAGCTGCGCTAAGAGGCCAATCGCCACGTCAACGCTTTGATGAACACACTACGCCGCGCCCGTTTCTTGCATTACACTGGCCGGCGTACATTCCTTAACCAATCGATGAGATGACCGTGCTCAAAGCACTCAAGAAGATGTTCGGTAAAAGCGAGGCCGAGCAGCTCGCGCCTGTTTCCAGCGCGCCAGTCCAAGCCCCGAGCCGCACCGATGCGCAACAGCCGCGCCGGACCGCTCCGCCGGTTGCGCAGGCAAAAACAACGCCCACGACCTCCCCCGCTGCCCAGCCCGTCGCCGCTCCGGCCGAGGAAAAGCCACGCAGCGAAGCGCCAAGGCCACGCCGCGAACGCGCACCAAAACCGCCCGTCGTCGCCTGGAAGCTCGAAGACTTCGTCGTAGAACCCCAGGAAGGCAAGACCCGCTTCCACGACTTCAAGCTCGCCCCCGAACTGATGCACGCCATCCAGGACCTGGGTTTCCCTTACTGCACGCCGATCCAGGCGCAGGTGCTCGGTTACACCCTCGCCGGCAAAGATGCCATCGGCCGCGCCCAGACCGGCACCGGGAAGACTGCCGCGTTCCTGATCTCCATCATTACCCAGTTGCTCCAGACCCCGCCGCCCAGGGAACGCTACATGGGTGAACCGCGGGCGCTGATCATCGCGCCGACCCGCGAGCTGGTGGTGCAGATCGCCAAGGACGCCGCCGACCTGACCAAGTACACCGGCCTGAACGTCATGACGTTCGTGGGCGGCATGGACTTCGACAAGCAGCTCAAGCACCTCGAGGCCCGCCACTGCGACATCCTTGTCGCCACGCCGGGCCGCCTGCTGGACTTCAACCAGCGCGGCGACGTGCACCTGGACATGGTCGAGGTGATGGTGCTGGACGAAGCCGACCGCATGCTCGACATGGGCTTTATCCCGCAGGTGCGCCAGATCATTCGCCAGACCCCGCCGAAAAGCGAACGCCAGACCCTGCTGTTCTCCGCCACCTTCACCGAAGACGTGATGAACCTGGCCAAGCAGTGGACGACCGACCCGGCCATTGTCGAGATCGAAGCCGAGAACGTCGCCAGCGAAAACGTCGAGCAACACATCTACGCGGTCGCCGGTGCTGACAAATACAAGCTGCTTTACAACCTGGTCAACGACAACGGCTGGGAACGCGTGATGGTGTTCGCCAACCGCAAGGACGAAGTGCGCCGCATCGAAGAACGCCTGGTGCGCGATGGCGTCAACGCCGCCCAACTCTCCGGCGACGTGCCCCAGCACAAGCGCATCAAGACCCTCGAAGGTTTCCGCGAAGGCAAGATCCGCGTGCTGGTTGCCACCGACGTGGCCGGCCGCGGCATCCACATCGACGGCATCAGCCACGTGATCAACTTCACCCTGCCGGAAGTGCCGGACGATTACGTGCACCGCATCGGTCGCACCGGTCGTGCCGGGGCCGCGGGGGTTTCGATCAGCTTCGCCGGGGAAGACGACTCTTACCAGTTGCCGTCGATCGAAGCGCTGCTGGGTCGCAAGATCAGTTGCGAAATGCCGCCGACTCATCTGTTGCGACCGGTTGAGCGTAAGCGGCCTTAACCGCTCGACAAGACAAGAGGCGCAGCCCGGAAAGGCTGCGCTTTTTTTTGCCTGGGGATATTGCTCGATAAAACTAAAAGTCCATAATGGACAAATTAGTTTAATGAGCCACCGGAGCACACGATGACCAGCACGCCTCAAGTCATGACCCAAGCCCAGGCCCGAGCGCTGCTCGAACACGTCGATGTGCCGCAGATCCTGCGCAAGCTGTTCCGCGATCTCGCCGCCGGACAAGCGGTGCAGCCACCCCAGCAGTTGGTGGTTTTCCCTCAAGGCGCCGGGGACTTCATCAATTACCTGGGCGTGCTGGCTGAAGATCAGGTCTACGGGGTCAAGACCTCGCCCTATATCGTCCGTGAGCAAGGCCCGTTGGTTACCGCCTGGACTTTGCTGATGTCGATGCAGACCGGCCAGCCATTGTTGCTGTGCGATGCAGCCGAGCTGACGACGGTCCGCACCGCCGCGACGACCGCCGTGGCTGTCGATGCCCTCGCTCCGCTCAAGGCCAAGCGCCTGGCGGTAATCGGCAGTGGCGCAGTGGCGCGCGCCCATGTGCAGTACGTCAAGGGACTGCGGGATTGGCAGGGCATCAGCCTCTATTCACCAAGCCTGAAAAACCGAACACCTGAAGATCTCGCGCTGATTACTGGCCTGGACCCGCGCCTGCAGATTTGCGACACCCTTGAAGCCGCGCTACACGACGCCGACGTGGTGATGCTCTGCACCTCGTCCGCCAAAGCGGTGCTCGATCCACAGGTCCTGGGTAAACCTGCGCTGATCACCTCCATCAGCACCAACGCCCCACGCGCCCATGAAGTGCCGCCCGAGCGCCTCAACGATATGGACGTGTTCTGTGACTATCGTCAGACCACTCCGGGCTCGGCCGGCGAGATGCTGATCGCCAGCGAGCTACATGGCTGGCAGGCATCGAGCATCGTGGGTGACCTGCCCGATCTGCTGAGCGAACGGGTGGCGCAGCCTAACTATGAGCGCCATGTGTTCTTCCGCTCCATCGGGTTGGGGCTGGAAGATGTTGCGCTGGCGAATGCGCTGTATCGACTTCATAACTGACACCCCCATTCCTTTGTGGGAGCGAGCTTGCTCGCGATGGCGGCCTGACAGTCAACATCCAGGTTGAATGTGCTGGCCTCATCGCGAGCGAGCTCGCTCCCACAGGATTTTTTCCAGACTCCCGGCAGTGCTCGACAGGAGAGCTTCATGACCTCAGCAGATTTCATCATCATCGGCGGCGGCATCGCCGGGGCTTCCACAGGCTATTGGCTCGCGCCCCACGGCCGGGTCATTGTGCTCGAACGCGAATCCCATCCGGCCTACCATTCCACCGGCCGCTCGGCGGCGCTGTATACCGCTGCTTATGGCACTCCACAGGTAAGGGCGTTGACACAGGCCAGCCGGGATTTTTTCGACGCCCCGCCAACCGGTTTCTGCGAGCATCCGTTGCTCACACCACGCGGCGAGATGACTGTAGATTTCATCGGTGACCCCACCGAACTGAACAACCAATACCTCAGCGCCAAGGCCACGGTGCCGCAGATGCAGTTGCTCAGCCCCGAAGAAGCCTGCGTGCGGCTGCCGATCTTGCGTCGGGAAAAAGTCCACGGAGCGATCTATGACCCCACTGCCTGTGACATCGACACCGATGCGCTGCACCAAGGTTACTTACGCGGCATTCGTCGCAGCGGCGGCGAGGTGCACACCGACAGCGAAGTGCTCGACTTGATCCGGGACGATCAAGGGCAATGGCAGGTCAGGACCGCCAGCCAGACTTTCTGCGCGCCCGTGCTGATCAACGCGGCCGGCGCCTGGGCCGACCAAGTGGCCGAAATGGCCGGTGCACCCAAGCTGGGGCTGCAACCAAAGCGGCGGGCAGCATTCATTTTCGCCGGCCCCGAGGGCGTGGACATTCATGACTGGCCGATGTTGGTGAGCCTTGACGAGTCCTTCTACATGAAGCCGGACGCCGGCATGTTCCTCGGTTCGCCCGCCAATGCCGATCCCGTCGAGCCTCACGACGTACAGCCCGAAGAGCTGGACATCGCCATGGGTATCTATCAGATCGAAGAAGCGACCACGCTGACCATTCGCCGTCCGACCCGCACGTGGGCCGGACTGCGCAGTTTCGTGCATGACGGCGATCTACTGGCCGGTTTCGACCTACAAGTGCCTGGCCTTTTCTGGGTCGCAGCCCAAGGCGGCTATGGCATCCAGACCTCCCCCGCCATGGGCCAGGCCAGCGCGGCCCTGGTGCGCGGAGAACCACTGCCCGAACCCTTGGCCCGTTTCGGCCTGAACGCTGCGATGTTGTCACCCGCACGCCTGGGCGGACCTTCATCAAGGTGACGCATCGCTACGATTGCGGCACACTCGCTCGCGCCCCTGCTTCACGGGGCGCTGACTGCCTGGAGTCCTGTCATGAATGCCCCGCAAGCCGATCCGGCACTGGATAACTTCCGCACCATCGCCGATGCCATCGCCACGCTGTTCTATCCCCACGCTGAAGTGGTGCTGCATGACCTGCGCACGCAACGGGTCGATTACATCGCCAACAACCTGTCCAAGCGCGAAGTGGGCGATGACTCATCCCTGGAAGACATGCTCAGCGAAGACGTCAGCGAACGAAACATCGGGCCATACGAGAAGTTGAATTGGGACGGTCAGAAAATCCGCAGCCTCAGTAGCGTGCTGCGAGACGCACACGGCCATCCGCTGGCGGTGCTGTGCATCAACCTGAATATTTCACTGTTCGAAAACGCCAAGGCGGCGTTGGACCTGTTCCTGTCGCCAAACAAATTGATTGCGCAGCCGGATTCGCTGTTTCGCGATGATTGGCAGGAGCGGATCAACACCTTCCTCCACGCCTGGATTCGCGAGCGTCAATTGAGCCTGAACCTGCTGACCCGCGACCACAAACGCGAGCTGGTACTGGCGCTGCATGCCGAGGGTGCATTCAAGGGCAAGAGCGCGTCCAACTATGTGGCAAACGTGCTGAACATGGGGCGGGCGACTGTGTACAAGCATTTGAAGGAATTGAAGGGCTGAGGTTTTGTCTTGCCTGGCCTCGTCGTCGGATCGCCGCCCGGAGCAAGCTCACTCCCACACTGGATCTTTGTGTACCCAAGACCCTGTGGGAGCGAGCTTGCTCCGGGCGGCGATCCGACGATAGCAATTGATCAGTCGCCGTAGATATCCGACTTGAAATACTTGGCCTGGATCCTCTGATACTCGCCATTGGCCCGAATTCCATCGATGGCCTTGTTCAGATCCGCCACCAGTTCGGTATTGCCCTTGCGCACCGCAATCCCGGCGCCCTCACCGACGTATTTCGGATCCTTGAGCTCCGGCCCGACAAATGCGTAGCCCTTGCCGCGAGGCATCGACAGAAAATCTTCCAGCGGGATCGTGTCGGCAAAAATCGCATCCAGGCGACCTGAAGCCAGATCCATGTAGATTTCCTCGTTGTTGCTGTAGCGCTTGACCGTCACGCCTTTCGGCTCGAAGACTTCCGTGGCGAAACGATCCGTGGTGGTGGCCCGCTGCACGCCGACAGTCTTGCCCTTGAGGCTGGCGTATTGGTCATCGACTACAGCGCCTTCCTTCATTACCAGCCGCGACGATGTGAAATAGTACTTGTGGGTGAAATCCACCGACTTCTTGCGCTCTTCGGTGATGGTCATGGATGACAGCGCCAGGTCGATCTTCTTCACCTTGAGCGACGGGATCAGCCCGTCGAACTCACCCTCGATCCACTCGCATTTGACCTGCATCTGCGCGCAGAGGGCATTGCCGATGTCGTAGTCAAACCCCTCGATTTTTCCTTCCGAGGTCTTGGAGGCGAACGGTGGATAAGCCGCCTCGATGCCGATGCGCAGGGTTTTCTCAGCGGCGAACAGGCTGCTGGAGGCTAGCAGGCTCAAGGCCAGGCCGGTGATGAGGGGGAGTTTCTTCATGTTCGATCTCTCGCGGGTTGTTGTTGGTTTGGCAGAGAAAGTTAGGCGCGACTGATTATGTACTTATAAATCCATACTGGACTCTAATGTACACATCGTCAATTGGGTAAACAGGGGAAAGTGATGGGAGGCTGCAGGCCTCATCGCGAGCAAGCTCGCTCCCACAAGGGACTTGTGTACAACAAAGATCCAGTGTGGGAGCGAGCTTGCTCGCGATGGCGACTTATGGCTTGCGAAAAAAACAACAGATTGCCTACTGCTTCCAGCGATCCGCCGCCGCATGATCACTGTCCCGCCCTTCCACCCAGCGCGGGCCGTCGACGGTGTTTTCCTTTTTCCAGAACGGCGCACGGGTCTTGAGGTAGTCCATGACAAAGGCGCAGGCGTCAAATGCTGCCTGGCGATGGGCACTGGCAGCGCCGACAAAAACGATGGGCTCACCCGGCTCGAGGGCGCCAATACGGTGCAACACCTCCAGCTTGAGCAACGGCCAGCGCTGCTCGGCCTCGGTGGCGATCTTGCCCAGGGCTTTTTCGGTCATGCCCGGGTAATGCTCCAGGAACATCCCCGACACATCGAGACCGTCATTGAAGTCGCGCACGTAGCCGACAAAACTCACCACCGCCCCCACGCCGACGTTGGCCGCGTGCATCGCGTTAACTTCAACACCCGGATCGAACGGCTCGACCTGCACACGAATGGCCATGGTTCAGCCTCCGGTCACGGTGGGGAAGAACGCGACTTCGTCACCGTCTGCCAATGGTTCGTCGAGCTGGCACAGATCCTCGTTGCGCGCACACATCAGGTTTTGCTCCTTCAGCACCTCGGCATCGTCCCGCTGGGCGAGCAGCGCGCGCACATCGTCGACTGTGGCGAAATCGCCTTGCACCTTGAGCGAATCCACGCCAAGCGCTTCACGGTAGCGAGCAAAGAACTTCACGGTGATGTTCATGGCGCGTCCGCCTGGAAATGGCCGCTCTTGCCGCCGAGTTTTTCCAGCACCCGCACGCCTTCGATGGTCATGCCACGGTCGACGGCCTTGCACATGTCATAGATGGTCAGCGCGGCGACGCTGGCGGCGGTGAGCGCTTCCATTTCCACGCCGGTCTGCCCCGACAGCTTGCAGCGGGCGACGATGCGCACCCGGTCCTCGCCTTCGGCAGTGAGCTCGACCTTGACGCTGGTGAGCATCAACGGGTGGCAGAGCGGAATCAGGTCACTGGTTTTCTTGGCGGCCTGAATACCGGCAATCCGGGCAACGGCAAACACATCGCCCTTGGGGTGGCCGCCACTGACGATCATTTGCAGGGTGTCGGGCAGCATGCGTACAAAGGCTTCGGCGGTGGCTTCACGGAAGGTCACGGCCTTGTCGGTCACGTCGACCATATTGGCGCGACCTTGGGAATCGAGATGAGTCAGCACAGGGTTACTCCTGATCAGGAGCAGGGATTGTAAACCCGTGGGTCAGATTCCGGCAGGGCTGATTGTCGCACCTGCTTTCATCTTGGGTTTGGAGGTAATGTAAATTTCATGTGGGGAAAAAACCGGGCAACGGTGAAGTCACCCAGCTCCGATGGTCGCTCACGGATAAATTCGGCATATTCGGCGAAAATTGAATCGTTGAACTAAGTCCACTACCAGAGTATCCATTGCCAAAAACTATAACATCTAGAGAATCTGGACTGCATACTCTATTACATACATCCCCTCCAAAGAAACAAGTAACGTAATGTAACCAAACCCATGCTTTCAAGAGCACCGTGATATTTCGGCGGCAAGCCATCGCCGCTACAACCATTTGATTATTCTAAATATACCGAACGCATGTAGGAGCTTCATGTAAGACTTTTAGACTCACAACCAGAGATAATTCCTACATCAAAACTATTGTTCCGCACGCCTAAGGCGCCTAATTTAATTAGCGAGGCCATACGGCTTCGAATCCTAAAACAAGAGGTTTTCACTATGCGTAAGGTAAATCTGCAAACTCGACTGACCGCTCTCTCCAACAATGCGTACAACATCCTCATCACGCCTGCGAAGCGTGAATCAAAACTGGCTGATTAAATAAGTCTAAACGCCAGACGGGCGAGCCAGCCCGTCTGGCATATCAATTTGGAGCACTTACAATGCCCTATTTTGCAGTTAATGAAAACATTACGATTACGCTATATGAAGGTGTCTTCGGGCTATGGAATTTGGAAACAGGTGAGCAATACGAAATATTCGAAAAACGTTATTTGGACCGAATTTTTGAGCTACACGAACTGAGCCAAAGCCAATACACACCGAAAGACGAAGACGACATACTGATTGAGGCAGGAATATACTAACAAACAGAAAGGCTGAAGAATACTTAAAAAATAAAAAACTGAATGGTCCATGGGGATGGGATCCAATCTCAAAAATATTTCATCTTGGAAGTAAACATAACTTCCCTAGAAAACTAAAAACCAGTGAAATCAACGAAGAAATCGGCTATCTAGACTTCTGTAAAAGCATCGTTGAAAACACCCCAACCCTCGACATAGAGCGAGAAGGAACGCAAATACCGCTTCCTTCCTACAACAGCAAAGCAACAGAAAACTATAGTTTAAGAAAAGCTCTATGGAACAGAACGACAAGTCGCAACTTCAACAAGGACCCTGTCCCACTAGAGTCTGTGTCAGATATATTATTCACCACCTTCGGAAAAATTCATGGAGACTCACATAAAACCAAACTTGCAAAACGCGGAATCCTTACAGTTGGCTACCGTAGATCCTCCCCCAGCGCGGGATGCTTACAAGCAACAGAAGCGTATCTGATAGCGTTAAACGTTAACAATTTAGAGCGCGGTATTTATCACTATAGGTCCCATCAACATATATTGACCAAACTGAAAGATGGAATAGACCCTGATCTTTCCCAAATTTTGTGTCATCAAAGCTTTGCATTGGATGCAAGCTTTCTGATTGTGCTGAGTTCACGCTTCGACAAGCTTTGGTGGAAATACCCACACTCACGAGCTTACCGCTCGGCCTTAATGGATGTGGGGCATTTATCCCAAACATTCAGCCTAGTGGCAACAGCACACAAGCTGAATACATGGCTTACCGGTTATTTCATAGATGACTTATTGAATGACCTGATTAAAGTAGATGGGCACAAAGAGCATTCCATGTTTGTTCTAGCAGGGGGGCACGGCCCAATGGACCCCTTGAGCCCAGGAGTTGTAAAGCTTTTGAAAGCAACTTCCCCATAAAAACATAATCATCAGGCTCGCATATGCACAACAATTCAGCAGGCGATAGAAAACTTTCCGAACAAAATAGAAAAATGGCTGATATATGCTTCAAGGAAAAAAACTACAAAGAAGCATTACACCTATACGGGCTCAGCTTAGAATCCTATCCAAACAATGTAAAATCATTGAACAATCTTGCTGTACTATCCGAAGAACTAGGCGAATACAACAAGGCCGAAAAACTCTACAAGCAGGCTTGTAAACAGTCAGAGACAATACCTACTGACAAACTTAAGTACCTGCAAAATTTAGCAGCACTACAAGAAAGAAATGAAAATTTTAACGCAGCTCTGTGGACATACCAATCAGCCGCAAACATCCAAGGATTCGTAGAACACCGAATTGCGCTTAAGTACTTCAATTTACTTCAAAGAGTACACATCCCTGTATTTGACTCCGGAATTTTCTCAAATTTAAAACTACTCCTTAGCGTCACCGACGTTGATAAAGATGCAGCAGCACATCTATACCTATGCCAGCTAGCGTTCAAACTTAAATCATCATCGGAACAAAAATACAAAAATATAAACAAAACACTTGAAATAATCGAAACAGATCCGTTGACCCTAACCATTCTCAGCAATCACTTAATCACCAACCACACCATAGAACATTTGATTTTAGACATAAGAAAACATCTTATACGCGCCCTATCAAGTGATAGCTACGCCGAAACCCATACAGCATTTCTCACAGCGCTTACCAACCAATGCATCTTGAACGGCTTCATCTATTCAGCGGCAAATGAAGAATTGACAGACCTTGAAAACTTAAAGAGCAAGCTTCCGAAACTACCCTCCATCGTCCAGATGGACGCAAAAAAAATAATTAGCTCATACACAAAAAAAAACCACATCAGAATTTTTAATCGCATTCTTCTGAACAATAGTAAAACGCATCAAAATTCAACATCAACCCTAAAACCACCCAAACAAAAAGACCTCATTCGAACATTTTACAAATTCCATCCATATCCAGTGTGGACATCAAAACCCCAAAGCTCCCCATCAACATTGACTGAATACTTCAGACGCCTAAATTTATCTCCCCCACCAGTTAAAAAAGAAAGAATACTCGTTGCAGGCTGCGGAACAGGAAGGCATGCCATTCAGCTTTGTTTAACTTATCCGCACGCAGATATCATAGGACTCGACATCAGCGAAAAGAGTTTGGAGTATGCCAATCTAAAAAAAAATGAATATGAGCTAAAAAATTTAGAATTCGTTCATGGCGACCTGAATGACATCGACTCTTTAGGCGTAAAATTTTCACTTATCGAATGCATTGGAGTGTTACACCATCTGCAAAACCCTTCGAAAGGAGGTCAATCGATTATTTCATCTCTTTGCGAGGGTGGGATCGCAAAGATAGGTCTTTACAGCACATTCGCACGCGCGCCAATAAAAGAGCTGGCAGGTTTGGCGGCGGAGAAAAACATTTTATACATTCCTGATAACCTAGAAAAAATACGAACGCTAGCAATTAATAGCCGCCATTATGGAAGGATAGGTGAGATCGTCAATTCGCCAGACTTTTATAGTAGACACGGATGTATGGATCTACTTTTCAATCCGTCCGAAACAACCTTCACTCCAGATGAAATTCACAAATTTACACAAACGCTGAAATGTGAATTTTCCGGATTCGAAAGAGCTGGCCAGGAGGGTTCTCCGAATTTTAGGCACTTCGGAAGCCATTCAAATACAGAAGATTTTTTTAAATTCTGGAGTGTATTTGAACATTCAAATCCGAATTTTTTCAGCGAAATGTATTTATTTTGGTTAAAGCCCAAAAGGGAGCAATCATGAAAATAGTAGGCATCAATACTGGCCATGACGGCCATATTTGTTTGATCGAGAATGGAACATTGATCTTCAGCTATGAAGCAGAAAAAAATAGCGGATTGAGATACGCTTCTCTGACCTTGAGTTCTGCATTAACTAACGTCATTCAACATCTTCCCGGCCTCGATGCGATTGCAGTAAGCGGATGGGCCGAAGGTATGGATCCTCGGAACAAACCAACTGAGGGCGGGTATCTTGGGTTAAATACCGAGAGAAGCCTTTGCCGCTTGGGCGATAGAAATATAGAGTGGATAAACTGCAGCCACGAAATATCCCACATCATGGCTTCTTATTCTCTTTCTCCTTATGCAGATGAAAAATCCTGCTACGTATTACTTTGGGAGGGATTTATAGGAAGTTTTTATAAGATAACGCCAGATGCCGAAATTGAATTAATCGGTGAAATTATGCAAGGACCGGGACTTCGATATGCATTTGCTTATGGCGTGGCTGATCCAAGCTTTAATTTAAAGAAAGGGTATTGCAGGCTAGGTGACGCGGGAAAAATGATGGCCCTTGCTGCGTTTGGAAAGGGTGGAGAACCTGACATACATGAGTCAAAAATCATAGACTATATAATAAATTGCGAATCAGCTATCGACACCCTAAACAAAGCAGACTTAATTAACAACGGTTACTACAACATAGGTGTGGACTCAGAAAAATTTTGCAATCTAGCAAAAAACCTATCAAATCGTATCTTTAATATCTTTTTGGATTTTATATCTTCACACATTACTGAAAAACTCCCACTACTAATATCCGGCGGGTGCGGCTTGAACTGTGAATGGAATAAAAAATGGGAGGCATCCGGATTATTCGAAGATGTTTTTATACCTCCTTGCACCAATGATACTGGTGTCGGCATTGGCGCCTCTGCGATAGCACAGAAGAGATTGACGGGTAAAGCGGCACTTCGATGGTCAGTCTACTCAGGACAACCTTTCATTATGGAAGACATGGCTAAATCTGAATTTAAGAAAAGCCCCTTAGTTCTGAGAGAAATCTGCGACGCACTTATGGCAGGCGAAATTGTTTGCTGGATTCAGGGAAACTGTGAAATTGGCCCACGGGCGCTGGGAAATCGATCAATTATCGCTGCACCTTTCTCAGCAAGCACAACGGAAAAACTAAATAAAATAAAGCGAAGAGAGCACTTTCGTCCCGTCGCTCCAATTTGCATAGCGGACGATGCCAAGCTTTATTTCGAAAATTGCACTGAAAGTAAATTTATGTTGTCCTTTCACAAGGTCATTGATAATCGACTTAATGCTATCACTCATATCGATGGTACCGCCAGGGTTCAGACCGTCAGCGCCCAAGACAACATACACATGTTTAATTTATTGTCAGAATTCAAGAAACTATCGGGAGTCAGCGTACTTTGCAACACTTCGCTTAATGTCAAAGGAAGAGGCTTTATTAACGCATCAACAGACCTTGAACTATTCTGCCTGCAAAACAAAATATCTATGTTTGTGGTCAATCAAACAATGCACCTCAGAAACAGGACAGAAGTGTGAATATCCCAAAGGTAGAAGGATATGGCTATTTGTGTGGAATACGGCTCAGCAGTTCTATCACGCTTTGGGTAGACTTCGTTCTAATTTTTACAATGCTTACATTTGGGTTCGATGCGTCCCCACAAACATTGGGGTACGCAGCAGCACTGTATGGACTTCCCGCCCTGCTGTTAGGCCCATTTTTTGGAGCGCTGGCTGATCGCATGAACCCCCTCAGTTTTTTGACAATCAGCTTCTCAATTCGGCTCATCGTCGCCTGCCTATTGTTCGGGGCAAGCTCTGAAGCTTATTTCCTGGCTCTGGTTTGCTTAAAAGGAATATCCAACCTAGGCTCCGGCGCGGCAGAAATAATTTTAACCAGGAAACTTCTAAGCGACAAGGATCTCGTCAATAATATATCCCTGATAACTATAATGGACCAATTCATCAAGGTATGCTCACCTCTCGCAGCAGGCATCATTGCGAGTATGGCTGACAAAGCACACGGTTTTTTAATCTCTGCCACCTTTTCATTTTCTGGGATATTTTTTGTAGTTATGCTCTCTCTGAGCTGTGGGAAAACAAAAATAAATGGCATTGAAAAGCGTTCTTTCGGAAGCTTTGAAGCGCTAAAAATACTATTACGAAGCGGCCCTTCCGCTCAACTATTTTTTATCTGCGTACTGGTCCAGTCTGCCGTACTAGGGACCTACGATTCGTTACTGAGTATCTTTCTGAGGGACATAGGATTTGATGCATATATATTTGGGATAATTGTCAGCTGTACGGCTTTAGGCGGGATTTTCTCCGGCTTATGCTTCAAATCAATTTATCCCAGCAGAATAGTTTTATGTTCTACCTTCTCCCTTTTTATATTTGGCCTAATGATAGTCATAGCGGGATTAGTTCCAGTACTCGACAATTTTTCATCACTCTCCATTTTAGTATTTATTTTTTTCCTTGCAGGCTTTGCGTATGGGCTGACGTCACTAGGGTTTGGTCTGACCTTGCAAAGATATTGCCCAGTGTCTAATCTGGGTACAATTTCGGCAACCACACGAAGTTTAATATTGTCCTTCATGATCGCGGGGCCGATTTTTGGTGCTTGGTTATCAACCTTAGTATCCATCAGTGGCGTATTTGTTTTATCGGGAGGTGCCGCAATTTTTTCCGGCGCATTACTACATTTTAATTATCGCAATGATTTTTCTTTAGAAGCACGTCGCATTTCCAATGAATAAGTTTTCCGCATAGCACCTGCGCGCCGATCATGGTCCGACAACAGCTGATATCGATAACCAATTGAATAATCCAATAAAAAACCTGGGCAGCCATAGGCCGCCCAGGCTTGGCTGGAGTTACAGGTGAGATTCGGCGTATTCGGCCAGGATCGAGCGCGGTACGCCCTGCAGGGTGATGTGGACGCCGTTGGGGAAGTCCTTGAAGCGTTCGGTCAGGTAGGTCAGCCCGGAGCTGGTCGCGGACAGGTAAGGGGTGTCGATCTGTGCCAGGTTACCCAGGCACACCACTTTGGAACCGGCGCCGGCACGGGTGATGATGGTTTTCATCTGGTGCGGGGTCAGGTTCTGGCATTCATCGATCAGGATCAGGCTCTGCTGGAAGCTGCGGCCTCGGATGTAGTTGAGGGATTTGAACTGCAACGGCACTTTGCTGAGGATGTAGTCGACGCTGCCATGGGTGCTTTCGTCATCCATGTGCAAGGCCTCGAGGTTGTCGGTGATGGCGCCCAGCCACGGCTCCATTTTTTCCGCTTCGGTGCCGGGCAGGAAGCCGATTTCCTGGTCCAGGCCCTGCACGCTGCGGGTAGCGATGATGCGCCGGTAGCGTTTGCTGACCATGGTCTGCTCGATGGCGGCGGCCAGGGCCAGGATGGTCTTGCCGGAACCGGCGGCGCCGGACAGATTGACCAGGTGGATATCCGGATCGAGCAAGGCGAACAGCGCCAGGCTCTGGTAGATGTCACGAGGCTTGAGGCCCCACGCCTCTTGATGCAACAGGGGTTCCTGATGCAGGTCGAGAATCAGCAGTTTGTCGACCTGGATTTCCTTGATCCAGCCGACGAAGCCTTGTTCGTCGATGATGAACTCATTGATGTGCACGGCCGGCAGGTTGTCGATCAGTTGCACCTGGTGCCAGGTGCGACCGTGGTCCTGACGGGTTTCGACCTTGCTCACGCGGTCCCAGAAGGAGCCGGTCATCGTGTGATAGCCGTTGGGCAGCAGCGACACGTCGTCGACCAGTTGGTCGGTGCTGTAGTCCTCGGCCGCTATCCCGCAGGCGCGGGCCTTGAGCCGCATGTTGATGTCTTTGGTCACCAGCACCACGGCTTGGTCCTTGTTGCGCGCGTGCAGGTCGATCAATTGGTTGATGATGATGTTGTCGTTCAGGTGTTCGGGCAGTACCAGGTTGGGCTCGGTGCGCTTGCTCATCAGGATCGAGAGCAAGCCCTTGGGACCGCTTTTGCCGCGCTGGATCGGCACGCCCAGCTCGACGTCTTCGGGAGAGGCGTCCCCCAGGGTCTTGTCGATCAGGCGGATCGCCTGGCGACATTCGGCCGCCACGCTGTGATGCCCGCTCTTGAGCTTGTCCAGCTCTTCAAGGACGGTCATCGGGAGGGCAACGTGGTGTTCTTCGAAGTTCAACAGCGCGTTTGGATCGTGGATCAATACGTTGGTATCGAGTACATACAGGATTGGCTGGTTGGAGGAAGGGCTACGTCCGTGGTCATCCATACTCGGTCACCTTTGTGGGGGCCATTCGACGCAATACCGTGACAGTGCTGCGCCTCGAGGTAGCCACCGAATTCACCCGCGACGATTCGGGTGAACTGCACACAAACTGGGTCTTGGAAGACGCCACCTGTGTTGCAGGTTTCGGCGGTCTGACTTCTTGATACTCCAAAACACATGACAGGAAAAAGTACTTTGACGCTTTTTTGAAGTTTATTTTTCAGAGTGACGAATAACCCTTGGCGTACCGCTGTTGCACCGTTAAAGTCGGAAGTCGGGTCGCACCGAATGCGTGCCAGAAAACCCGTCCTGCCTAATGTTTCCGGGACCTTCGTCCCTCAGCGAAACGCGTCCTGACAATCTTCCCAACCAATCCCGCTTTGTGCCGTTTGCGCAATGAGCCAGGGCAGCGCCGTTTTCACTGCGTCCTGCTTGGCGTTGAAGTTGATCACGCCATGGCGCCACAACAGCATCAGGGTCAGTGCTCGCTGGGCGCTCTGCTCGGGCTTGAGGCGGTTGGTGCTGTCCTGGGGATCGATATCCCAGAGCGCCACTTGCAGCCCCTGGTTCCGGAAAAACGATTGCGCATCGCCCCGGCGTTGGCCTTGGGGCGGGCGGAACAGCGGCACGAAGTTCTCCGGCAGCTTGCCCTTGACCAGATCGACACTGCGCCGCACCGAGTCCTGCCAATCCTGCCAGAAACTGTGGGAGCGAAACTCCCAGCCCTGCACGCCGACGCATTGCCGCGAATACAGGGCCTGGAGATCGTTGACCGAGCGATCCGCAAGACGCGCCTGGATGTCCTTGCCCAGCACGAAGAACGTACCGTTCATGTTCGATTTACGCAGGTAATCAGTCAGCCACGGGGTGTTATCCGGCGCGACATTGGCGCCGCTGTCGAAGGTCAGCAAAAACAGCCGGTCGTTCATCTGCTCGCCGTTGCGCTCGTATTCGCCAAAACGCTCGACTTCACTGCTGACCTGAGGGAACAGCGCCGCCTTGCGCAACAGTTCATCCCGATAGTGGGTATGGAAGATCCGGCTCGGCTCGGCCCACTTGACGTAATACGAGTTGTCATCGAGCTGGAACCTGCCCGCCTCCTCCTTCAAAGTCCCCATGTCTTCGACCAGATAGCAGAAGGAGGCATCCAGTTCGCAGCTTCGCTGGGCGAAGTTGTAGCTCGATAGCAGGCGTTGCCAAAGCCGTGCGCGCAGCGCGTCGACCGCCGCCATATTGACCGAGCGCAGCCCAAGGTACTGCTTGAGCGCCACTTCATCCATGGCGTCGACGTCAAGCAACACCCGGGCAAACATCAGGATTTCGGCGCGCGAGGCGACATCGAACAGCGTCGGATTATCGAGTTGCTCAGGCCAGGTGCTGCGGTCCAGGGTGGCGACATCGTTGGGTGCGGCGACCGCAGCGAAACTCAACAACCAGGCCGACAGTAGAAGGACGATACGCAAAGGGGATGTCTCCATAACGAAACCCGCGCGGCATGATAGCTGATCCTTCTTGGCGAACCTGCCTTTGTGGCGAGGGAGCTCCCCTCCATTTCAATCCAGCCCACCATCCATCCCCTATCAACCCAATAGCTGGAGTCCACCCGTACAACCCCCTAGAATCGCCGCACCCTCAAAGGAGACGTTTGCATGCTGATGGTGATTTCCCCCGCCAAGACCCTCGATTTCGAAACACCGCCGGCCATCGAGCGCTTCACCCTGCCGCAATACCTGGACCACTCCCAGGAACTGGTCGAGCAACTGCGTGAACTGTCGCCGGCCCAGATCAGCGAACTGATGCACGTTTCGGACAAGATCGGCGGCCTCAACGCCGCGCGGTTTGGCAGTTGGAACCCGGCGTTCACCCCAGCCAACGCCAAACAGGCGTTGCTCGCCTTCAAGGGCGACGTTTATACCGGCCTCGACGCGCAAAGCCTCGGTGAAGCCGATTTCGATTACGCCCAGCAGCACCTGCGCATGCTGTCAGGCTTGTATGGCCTGCTGCGCCCACTGGACCTGATGCAGCCGTATCGCCTGGAAATGGGCACGAAGCTGGCCAACGCCCGGGGCAAGGACCTTTATGCCTTCTGGGGCACCCGTATCAGCGAATGGTTGAACGAAGCCCTGGCCGAACAGGGTGACGACGTATTGTTGAACCTGGCTTCCAACGAATACTTTTCGGCAGTGAAACGCAGTGCACTGAAAGCACGCGTGATCGATACCGAATTCAGGGACCTCAAGAACGGCCAGTACAAGATCATCAGTTTCCATGCGAAAAAAGCCCGGGGCCTGATGAGCCGATTCGTGATTGAGCAGCGCATCGATGACCCTGCGGCACTCAAGGCATTCGATGTGCAGGGTTATCGCTACAACCCCGAACAATCCTCGCCGGAAAAACTGGTCTTCTTGCGCGACCACGCCCCGCAATAACGCAACGCTTTTTTCAGGCCCCGATAAGGGGCCTCGATCACTTCGTTAAATGTCATCCCAGTTCCCCACTCGATTTGCCACTTTCTTGGCGTCAATAAAACAAACACCCTCCGCGCTAACTTTTCTTTCACTCGACAAATGTCAGATTTTTCCGTAGTGGCACGGAAATTTTTCATCAGTAGTGGCACAAAACTATCCACCCTCCTCAACTCCCCGAAACTAAAGGCCAAAATCGAAAGTGCTATCACTATGAGGGCAGTGCCATCTAGGCAGATATTTCGAAAAATTTCGAAAATGGCGATGAGCGGATCGGAACTATGTGAAATTGCACGGCTCATACCACCCGTAACGATTCTCGCCGAGCGTGTACGAGATAACTTACATAGCACGTCGTCCGAAGTAACCGAGTTGTAACGACAACTTAGCGAAACGGTCGTCTAATTGGATCCACCCTAAAAGGACGGGAGATAACGCACCATTACTATCCCCTACAAGGCCAAGGCTGCGCCCCTATTAACGTGCTCACCCGAGCACACAAGCTTCTGATTTTGTGGGCTTTTTGCCAGGAGTCTGAAGTGAAAGATCTTTTGCACGGACGTCCCGCCAACGAGGACTGGCTGCATAACAGGGCAGGTCATAACAACTAGGCCGCTTTGCGCACAACTTGAGTGCAATTATTTAGTCACTCGGAACTTTTGTATGCCTGCACACGGCACTGTGGCGCCTGCATTCCACACTTCCGAGTGCACGATGACCGCTGAACACTATTAACTCCGGCCATTTAATGGCGTGAAAACAGAGGTAAATGCGATGCGCATTAGCATATTTGGTTTGGGTTACGTCGGTGCAGTATGTGCCGGTTGCCTGTCTGCACGGGGCCATGACGTAGTTGGCGTAGACGTCGCCAAAGACAAAATCGACATGATCAACGCGGGTAAATCCCCGATCGTTGAACCGGGTCTTGGCGAGCTGTTGGCGCAAGGCATTCAAACCGGCCGACTGCGGGGTACTACCAACTTCGCCGAAGCAATTCGTGATACTGACCTGTCCATGATTTGTGTTGGCACGCCAAGTAAAAAGAATGGCGACCTGGAACTGAACTACATCGAAGCAGTGTGCCGTGAAATCGGTTTTGTCCTGCGCGAGAAGTCCACCCGCCACACCATCGTGGTTCGCAGTACTGTACTGCCAGGCACCGTCGCCAATGTGGTCATCCCGATCCTCGAAGACTGCTCCGGCAAGAAAGCCGGCGTTGATTTCGGCGTCGCGGTCAACCCTGAGTTCCTGCGTGAAAGCACCGCGATCAAGGACTACGACCAGCCGCCAATGACCGTCATCGGCGAGTTCGACACCGCCTCGGGCGATGTCCTGCAATCGCTGTACGAAGAGCTCGATGCGCCGATCATCCGCAAGGACATCGCCGTCGCCGAGATGATCAAGTACACCTGCAACGTCTGGCACGCCACCAAGGTGACGTTTGCCAACGAGATCGGCAACATCGCCAAGGCTGTCGGCGTCGATGGTCGTGAAGTGATGGACGTGGTCTGCCAGGACAAGGCGCTGAACCTGTCCCAGTACTACATGCGCCCTGGCTTCGCCTTCGGCGGTTCGTGCCTGCCAAAGGACGTGCGCGCCCTGACCTACCGCGCAAGCTCGCTGGACGTCGAAGCGCCGCTGCTCAACTCGCTGATGCGCAGCAACGAATCCCAAGTGCAGAACGCGTTCGACATCGTTTCCAGCCACGACAAGCGCAAAGTCGCCCTGCTGGGCCTGAGCTTCAAGGCCGGTACCGACGACCTGCGTGAAAGCCCACTGGTAGAACTGGCGGAAATGCTGATCGGCAAGGGCTACGACCTGCGCATCTACGACAGCAACGTCGAATACGCCCGTGTCCACGGTGCGAACAAGGATTACATCGAGTCGAAGATCCCTCACGTCTCGTCCTTGCTCAACTCCGACTTCGACGCGGTGATCGACAGCTCCGACATCATCATCCTCGGCAACCGCGACGAGAAGTTCCGCGAGCTGACCGAGAACGTACCGGAAGGCAAGCAGGTCATCGACCTGGTTGGCTTCATGTCCAAGGCCACCTCTCCGAATGGCCGGACCGAAGGTATCTGCTGGTAAGTCTGTTTGCCGGCCGGGATTCGTCCCGGCCGGCCTTTCGCCTGCCTTAACCCATCGGGCCGCCCACAAGGCCCGCCCGAGATAGAGACGGATGCAGATTATGCACAGGCTAAAGCACGGCCTGCTTCAGGCCGCCGGTTGGCTGTTTTACTTGAGTTTACTGATGGGCATCGCCACGGCGTTGCCCGCGTCCACGTTCGACTCCGAATCCAAGGATTTCATTTTCCTGATCGGTGCCGTGGGTATCTGGCGTTACTCCATGGGGGCGACGCATTTCGTGCGCGGCATGATCTTCCTGTACATCGTCTACCCACATCTGCGTCGCAAGGTACGCAAGTTGGGCAAGGCGGCGGACCCGTCCCATGTGTACCTGATGGTCACCAGCTTCCGCATCGACGCGCTGACCACCGCCCAGGTCTATGGCTCGGTGATTCGCGAAGCCATCCAGTGTGGGCTTCCCACCACCGTGGTTTGCTCCATCGTGGAAATGTCCGACGAGTTGCTGGTCAAGAGCCTCTGGGCCCGCATGAACCCACCGGAACACGTCAAGCTGGACTTCGTGCGCATCCCCGGCACTGGCAAGCGTGACGGCCTGGCCTACGGTTTCCGCGCCATCTCCCGCCACCTGCCGGACGATCGCGCAGTGGTCGCGGTGATCGATGGCGACACCGTCCTCGCCGAGGGCGTGGTGCGCAAGACCGTGCCGTGGTTCCAACTGTTCGGCAACGTCGGCGGCCTGACCACCAACGAGTTCTGCGAAGTACGCGGCGGCTACATCATGAGCGAATGGCACAAGCTGCGTTTCGCCCAGCGTCACATCAACATGTGCTCCATGGCCCTGTCCAAGCGCGTGTTGACCATGACCGGACGCATGTCCGTATTCCGCGCAACCGTGGTTACCAACCCGGACTTCATCGCCGACGTGGAAAGCGACTCGCTGCAACACTGGCGCCTGGGCCGCTTCAAGTTCCTCACCGGTGACGACAAGTCGAGTTGGTTCAGCCTGATGCGCCTGGGCTACGACACGTTCTACGTGCCGGACGCCGCCATCAACACGGTGGAGCATCCGCCGGAAAAAAGCTTCATCAAGGCGAGTCGCAAGTTGATGTTCCGTTGGTACGGCAACAACCTGCGGCAGAACTCCCGGGCCCTGGGCCTGGGTCTGCGGCGTCTGGGCCTGTTCACTTCCGTTGTGCTGTTCGATCAGCGCGTGTCGATGTGGACCTCGCTGCTGGGCTTGACCGTGGCGATCATTGCCAGCGTCAAGTACGGCACCGCGTTCATCCTGGTGTACCTGCTGTGGATCGGCATCACGCGGTTGCTCCTGACCCTGCTGCTGTCGTGCTCCGGACACCGGATCGGCCCGGCCTACCCGGCGATTCTCTATTACAACCAGATCGTCGGCGCGCTGGTGAAGATCTACGTGTTCTTCCGTCTCGATCAACAATCCTGGACCCGCCAGCCCACCCACCTGACCCGTGATCTCGCCAGCTTTCAACGTTGGTTCAACACTTGGTCGTCTCGGACCATGACCTTCTCCGCCGGCAGCATTTTTGTCGCCGTGCTGCTGACGATGGTCTGACCGGACTTGAATGAATTAACTAGGAAATCGCCCCTATGAACACCGCCGTGAATGTCAACGTAGTGCATGAATCCGAAGCCCAACGCCAACACGCCCGGGTCAAAATCCCGGCCAAGTTGCGCTTCTTCGGCCCTGATCGTACGCCCATGGAAGTCAAGGTCCTGGACCTGTCCGCCGGTGGGCTGTGCTTCAACGCCGGCCAACTGCCGCTCAAGGTTGGCGAGACCTACAAGGCTCGCCTGCAGTTCGTGATCGACAACCTCGGCCTGGCCATGGACGTGGAATTGCAGATCCGCTCCTACGACCGCCAGACCGGCCGTACCGGTTGCCAGTTCCAGAACCTGGAGCCGCGTGACATTTCGACACTGCGCCACATCATCACCTCGCACCTGGCCGGCGACATCGTCGGCGTCGGCGACGTGCTGGCGACCCTGCAGCGCGACAACTTCACCAAGGCCCGCAAGCAGAAAGACGACAACGGCGGCATGAGCGCCTTTGGCCGCCTGCGCGCCGTGACCTTCAGCCTGGGCATCTTCGTTGTCGGCCTGGCGGCGTTCGGTTTCATCTTCAAGTCGGTGTACGGCATGTACTTCGTCAGCCACGCCCAGGCCGGTATCGTCAACGTACCGGGCATGGCCATCACCATGCCGCGCGACGGCACCGTGCAGAGCCTGGTCAAGGCCGACGGCCTGGCCGCCAAGGGCGCTCCGCTGGCGACTTTCAGCACCAGCATGCTGGACGTGCTCAAGGGTCACCTGGACGACAACCAGCTGCAGCCGGCCAAGGTTGAAGAACTGTTCGGCAAGCAAATGACCGGCACCCTGACCTCGCCATGCGATTGCATCGTGGCCCAGCAACTGGTTTCCAACGGCCAATACGCGAGCAAGGGCGACGTGATCTTCCAACTGGTTCCACGCGGCGCCGAAGCCAACGTCGAAGCGCGCTTCTCCTATCGTCAGTTCGGCGACGTGCGTCCAGGTACACCGGTCAGCTTCCAGGTGGCCGGCGAAGACTCCACCCGCACCGGCAAGATCGTCAGCAGCACCAGTCTGAAAAGCGCCGACCTGTCTTCCGATATCCGCGTGCTGATCCAGCCTGACGAAGCCCTCGACAGCGCATTGGCCGGCCGTCCGGTGGAAGTTGTCAGCGATCGTGGCCCAAGCCTGAACTGGCTGATCGACAAAGCCATGGCCGTTGGTCTTTAAGTCGAGGATATGCCCGTGACCATTATAAAAATCCTGAACAGCCCACAGACCCTGTGGGAGCGAGCCTGCTCGCGAAAGGATCAACGCGGTCAGGACGATGCGCCGCAAGCTCGTTCCCAAGTGGGAACCCTCTGTGCCTTGGCATTGGCAGTGAGCCTGGCCGGTTGCGCCGGCCTGCCCGACCAGCGCCTGGCCAACGAAGCCCTCAAGCGCGGCGACACGGCGTTGGCGCAGCAGAACTATCAGCAACTGGCAGACCTGGGCTACAGCGAAGCCCAGGTCGGCCTGGCCGATATCCAGGTGGACAGCCGCGACCCCGAGCAGATGAAAAAGGCCGAGGCGACCTACCGCGCCGCAGCCGATATCTCGCCTCGCGCCCAGGCTCGCCTGGGTCGCCTGCTGGTGGCCAAGCCCGGTTCCACCGAGGCTGAAAAACACGAAGCCGAAGGCCTGTTGAAAAAAGCCTTCGCCAACGGTGAAGGCAACACCTTGATCCCGCTGGCGATGTTGTACCTGCAATATCCCCACAGCTTCCCGAACGTCAACGCACAGCAGCAGATCAGCCAATGGCGCAGCGCCGGCTACCCGGAAGCGGGCCTGGCGCAGATCCTTCTCTATCGTACCCAGGGCACTTACGACCAGCACCTGGACGAAGTGGAAAAGGTCTGCAAAGCCGCGTTGGCCACCACCGACATCTGCTACGTCGAACTGGCCACGGTCTATCAGAAACGCGGCCAGCCGGAACAGCAGGCCGAGCTGATCAAGCAAATGCAAGCCGGTCACGCCCGCGGCGTGGTCTCGGCCCAGCGTGTAGACAGCGTCGCCCGCGTCCTGGCCGATCAGAGCCTGGGCAAGACTGACGAGAAAACCGCCCAGTCGCTGCTTGAAGGCATCGCCCCCGGCTACCCCGCTTCCTGGGTCAGCCTGGCTCAGCTGCTTTACGATTTCCCCGAGCTGGGTGACGTTGACAAGATGATGCAGTACTTGGAAAACGGCCGTGCGGCCGACCAGCCTCGCGCCGAGCTGTTGCTGGGCAAGCTGTACTACGAAGGCAAATGGGTGCCCGCCGACGCCAAGGTCGCCGAGGCACATTTCCAGAAAGCCGTGGGCCGCGAAGTGGCCGCCGATTACTACCTCGGCCAGATCTATCGCCGTGGCTACCTGGGCCAGGTGTACTCGCAAAAAGCCCTGGATCACCTGCTCAAGGCCGCTCGCAACGGTCAGAACAGCGCTGACTACGCCATTGCCCAGCTGTTTTCCCAGGGCAAGGGCACCAAGCCCAACCCGGTCAACGCTTATGTGTTCAGCCAGTTGGCCAAGGCGCAAAACACCCCGCAGGCCATCGAGCTTGCCCAGACCCTCGAAGCACAATTACCGCCGGAACAACTTGCACAAGCGCAACGCCTGCTACAACAAGAGCAGGCCATTCGCGGCGCAATGAGCCCCGATACGCTTGAACTGCAAGCCCTAAAAGAAGATGACGGCGAGGAACCTCTATGAAGCTTTTGAAGCTCAACCCTTTTGTGCAGGCTGGTATTGGCCTGTCGTTTGCCCTGCTGTGGTCCTGCCCGACCCTGGCGGCGCTGACCGAAAGCAAGAATTTCGGCCTTGAAGTGAAGATTACCGGCCAGTCCGAAGATGACCGCGACCTTGGCACCCAGCGCGGTGGCGATGTGAACGGCGTCGGCCTGGACCTGCGTCCATGGATCTACGGGGAAAGTGGCGCGTGGAGCGCCTACGCCATGGCCCAGGCCGTGACGTCCACTGACATCATCGAGACCGACACCCTGCAGCAGTCGGATGACGCGACCCAACAAACCGACAGCGGCGACCGCGAAGCCAAGAAAAGCTACCTGGCCATGCGCGAATTCTGGATCGGCTACCGGGGCCTGACTCAGTATCCGGGCGAACAATTGAAATTCGGTCGCCAGCGCCTGCGCAATGACGACGGCCAATGGCGCGACACCAACATCGAAGCTCTGAACTGGACCTTCGACACCACCCTGCTTCGCGCAAACCTGGGCGTAGCCGAGCGCTTCAGCGAATACCGCACCGACCTCAAGGAGCTGTCGCCCCAGGACGAGGATCGCATGCATGTCTACGGTGACGTCGGCTACCAGTGGATGCCAGGCCAGTGGGCCGGAATCCGCGCCCACCACAGCCACGACAACGGCAGCCTCGACTACCCGACCCCGGGCGAAGCCACCGACACCCTGGACAAGACCCAGAACGGTAACCTGACCTGGCTCGGCCTCGAAGCCAACAGCGACGCCTACAATTGGCGCAACACCAACACCGTCAATTACTGGGCAAGCATCACCGGCATGACCGGCGATCGTGACACGGTCAACCCGCTCAACGCCGACGGCACCCGCCCAACAGAAGCCAAGCGCAGCGACGACGTCGACGGCTGGGCAACCGACCTGGGTATCCGCCTGCGTCTGGACCCGCAATGGCAAGTCGGTGCGGCCTATGCCCGCGCCAGCGAGGACTACGAACAGAACGGCCTGCAAAGCAACCGTTCGAACTTCACCGGCACCCGCTCGCGCGTGCACCGTTTCGGCGAAGCGTTCCGCGGCGAAATGGCCAACACCCAGAGCGCCAGCCTGTTCGGTTCCTGGCAGTTGCGTGATGAATACGACGCCAGCCTGGTGTACCACAAGTTCTGGCGCGTGGACGGCAACAAGCAGGTGGGCAGCAACGGCATCAACGCCGTGCAAAACAACACCGACGACGTGACCGGCGCCATCTTGTCCACCTCGACCCTGCCGCTGCGCGATGGCGAGAAGGACCTGGGCCAGGAAGTCGACCTGGTGGTTACCAAGTACTTCAAGCAAGGCCTGCTGCCGGCTGCGCTGAGTCAATCCATAGATGAGCCGTCGGCGCTGGTGCGCTTGCGTGGCGGCGTGTTCAAGCCAGGCGACGCCTACGGCAAAGAGGTCGATTCGTACATGCATCGCGCCTTTGTCGACGTGATCTGGCGCTTCTGATGCGAACGGCCATGGGAGTGCCCGATATGAACCGCTACCTCAGGAACAGCCAGGCGATGAAAGGTTCGATCAGCCTGTTGGCCGCAGCGATGCTGCTGGCCGGCTCGTCGGCGTTCGCCAACGTTGAACCGGTGGTCAAGCCGGGCAACGTGGCCAAGGAACTGCAACAAGCCAAGACCTATACCGTCAGCAGCGCGCCGACCGCACCGCTGGAACTGGCCGCGCCCACCCTGCCCGACCTCTCCGGCTACACCGCCGAAGCGGTCGCGGCGAAGATCGTGCGCAGCAAGCCCGGCAAGGTCAGCGTGCGGCGGATGATGCAGGAAAACGCCTTGAAGGACTTCATCGGCGGCGACAACAAGATGGCCGAGTGGGTGGTGCGCCAGCACGGTATCCCGCAGGCCATCTTCATCGACGACGGCTACATGAACCTCAAGGACCTGGTCAAGAAGGTGCCCAAGCAGTACCTCAAGGAAACGTCGCCAGGGGTATTCCTGGCGCGGATTCCGATTGTCGTGGGCGAAAAAGGCATCCTGGAAATCGACAAGCAGACCCAGGAACTGCGCCTGTCCCAAGAGGGCGGCTCGTTCCTGGTCAACGATGGCCGGATGTTCATCCGCGACACCAAGGTCACCGGCTGGCGCGAAAAGGACAACGGCCCCGCCACGTTCCGCTCGGCCAACGAATTCCGGCCGTTCCTGCTGTCCTGGGGCGGCACCGAGACCTACATCGTCAACACCAAGATGGCCAGCTTCGGCTACGCCAACAGTAAGTCGTACGGCGTCAGTATTTCCCAGTACACGCCGAACATGGCCAAGGTCCTCAAGCGCCCGGAACCGACCGGCTGGATCATCGGTTCCGAGTTCTCGGACATGTGGTACGGCTTCTACTGCTACGAAACCAACGACTTCGTGGTGAAGGGCAATACCTACAAAGACAACATCGTCTACGGCATCGACCCGCACGACCGTTCCCATCGGCTGATCATTGCCGACAACACCGTGTACGGGACCAAGAAGAAGCACGGGATCATTATTTCCCGTGAGGTCAACGACAGCTTCATTTTCAACAACCGCAGCTACGACAACAAACTCTCGGGCCTGGTGATCGACCGTAACAGCATCAACAACGTGATCGCCTACAACGAGATCTACAAGAACCACACCGACGGCATCACCCTCTATGAGAGTGGTGACAACCTGTTGTGGGGCAACAAGGTGATCAGCAACCAGCGCCACGGCATCCGGATTCGTAACAGCGTGAACATCCGGCTGTACGAAAACCTGTCCATGGCCAACGGCCTGACCGGCCTTTACGGCCACATCAAGGACCTGTCGGACACCGACCGGGACATCAAGCTCGACCCGTTCGATGCCCAGGTCTCGCTGATCGTGGTCGGCGGCGAACTGGCCGGCAATGGCAGCGGCCCGCTGTCCATCGATTCGCCGTTGAGCGTCGAGCTGTACCGCGTGTCCATGCTTGCGCCGACCAAATCCAGCGGCATCAGCTTCTCGGGGATCCTGGGTGAACGCCAGGACGAAATCCTCGACCTGCTGGTGCGCCAGCAAAAAGCCGTGCTGATCGACCCTGTCGAACGCCAGACCGAAATGCGGGACTGAGGAATGACCTTTATGAACCCACACATGATCAAACTTCTGGGCCTGTCCGCCCTGACTGCCGGCATTCTCGCCGCCGCAAGCGGCGCGCGCGCCGATGAAGTCAAAGCACCGACGTTTACTGCCGAACCGTGCTGTAACCTGTGCCCGGCTGCCCACGACGCGAAGAACTACACCACGCGCTACCAGCAGAACTTCACCACGCTGGTGCAGGCCCAGGGTGACTGGCTGTTCCGTACCCAGGAAGACCTGCGCACGGAGTTCAACACCACGCCCGCCGGCTACAAACGCATGCAGCAGTTGCACGATGCGTTCAAGAAAAAAGGCGTCGAGCTGGTACTCGTCTATCAGCCGACCCGCGGCCTGGTGAACCGTAACAAGCTCAATCCGCAGGAGAAGGCCAGCTTCAACTTTGACAAGGCCCTGACCAATTACAAATCCATGCTGGGGCGTTTCGCCCAGATGGGTTACGTCGTGCCGGACCTGTCGCCGCTGACCAACGAGAACCTGCCCGAAACCCTGCCGGCCCACGATTTCTATTTCCGTGGCGACCAGCACTGGACGCCATACGGCGCCCAGCGCACCGCCAAGATCGTCGCAGAAAAAGTCAAGCAGATCCCCGCCTTCGCCGACATTCCCAAGCGTGAATTCGAGACCAAGAAGTCCGGCCGCATGGGCAAGACCGGCACCCTGCACAACATGGCCGGGCAACTTTGCGGCACCAGCTACGCGATCCAGTACATGGATCAGTTCACCACCGAGCCCAAGGGCGAGGCGGGCGATGGCGACCTGTTCGGCGACTCGGGCGATCCGCAGATCACCCTCGTGGGCACCAGTCACAGCGGCAAGAACTACAACTTCGCCGGCTTCCTGCAGGAAGCCATCGGCGCCGACATCCTTAACGTGGCGTTCCCGGGCGGCGGTTTAGAAGGCGCGATGATCCAGTACCTGGGCAGCGAAGAGTTCCAGAAGAACCCGCCGAAGATCCTCATCTGGGAATTCTCGCCGCTGTATCGCCTGGACCAGGAAACCATCTACCGCCAGATGATGGCGCTGCTGGACAACAACGGTTGCGAAGGCAAGCCGGCACTGATGAGCAGCAAGGCCAAGCTCAAGCCGGGCAAGAACGAATTGATGGTCAACAGCAAGAACATGGATCTGCGTAACGGCAGCCACCAGGTCGACATCCAGTTCGCCGATACCTCGGTGAAAACCTTGCAAGCCACCCTCTGGTACATGAATGGGCGCCACGAGGACATCAAGATCGAAAAACCGAACACCTCCGAAACCGACGGACGTTTCGCCTTCCAATTGCGCACCGACGAGGACTGGGCTTCCCAGAACCTCCTGGCTCTGGAAGTCCAAGGGCCTGAAGCCGGAAAAGAACCCCTGCAAGTGGAAGCGAAAGTCTGCAAACGCAACGCATCTCCGCAAGCCGAGCAACAAACGGCTCAAATCGGACAATGAGGTCTCGTCTCATGACCAGAATCATGCGCACCCGAACGTTGAAAACGCTGCTGGCGCCGTCGCTGCTGACCCTGGCGATGTTCGCCGGGGCCACGCAGGCCGCGGCTCCACTGCGCCCGCCACAGGGCTACTTCGCACCGATTGAAAAGGTCAAGGAAGGCGACGGCGGCAAGGGCTGCGAAGCCGTGCCGACACCGTATACCGGCTCGCTGCAGTTTCGCAGCAAATACGAGGGCTCCGACAAGGCTCGCGCAACGCTGAACGTAAAATCGGAAAAAGCCTTCCGCGACAGTACCGCCGACATCACCAAGATCGAGCGCGGCATCAGCAAGCAAGTCATGCAGTTCATGCGCGACGGTCGTCCCGAGCAACTGGAATGCACGCTGAACTGGCTGACCGCCTGGGCCAAGGCCGATGCGTTGATGTCAAAGGACTTCAACCACACCGGCAAGTCCATGCGCAAATGGGCCTTGGGCAGCATGGCTTCGGCCTACGTGCGCCTGAAGTTCTCAGAGTCGCGCCCGCTGGCGAACCATCAGGAGCAGGCTCAACTGATCGAAGGCTGGTTCAGCAAGATGGCCTACCAGGTGGTCAGCGATTGGGACAACCTGCCGCTGGAGAAAACCAACAACCACTCGTACTGGGCTGCGTGGTCGGTAATGGCCACGTCCGTGGCGACCAACCGCCGCGACCTGTTCGATTGGGCCGTCAAGGAATACAAGGTCGGCGTCAACCAGGTCGATGCCGAGGGTTATCTGCCCAACGAACTCAAGCGCAAGCAACGCGCCCTGTCTTACCACAACTACGCCCTGCCGCCGCTGGCAATGATCGCCAGTTTCGCCCAGGTCAACGGCGTGGACCTGCGCCAGGAAAACAACGGCGCGCTCAAGCGACTGGGTGACCGGGTGCTGGCCGGGGTGGAAGACCCGGACATCTTCGAAGAGAAAAACGGCGAAGAGCAGGACATGAAGGATCTGAAGATCGATTCGAAATTCGCCTGGCTCGAACCGTTCTGCAGCCTCTACACCTGCTCCGAGGATGTGCTGGAGCGCAAGCACGAAATGCAACCGTTCAAGACCTTCCGCCTCGGCGGTGACTTGACCCGGGTGTACGACCCCTCTCGGGAGAAAGGCGAAAAAGGAAGCTGACACCCTTCTCTCTGCCTGGCAGGGAAGTGGTCTGTTTCAAATGCAATAACCCCCCGGTTCTCATGGGGGGGTTTGGGGGGGCTCTGGCCCTTGACTGTTGATTCAACAAGGAGAGATCGGGATGGTATTTTCATCCAATGTGTTCCTGTTCCTGTTCCTGCCGATCTTTCTCGGCTTGTACTACTTGAGCGGGCAACGCTATCGCAACCTGCTGCTGCTGATCGCCAGCTATGTGTTCTATGCCTGGTGGCGCGTGGACTTCCTGGCCCTGTTCGCCGGCGTGACGCTGTGGAACTACTGGATCGGCCTGAAAGTCGGTGCCGCCGGCGTGCGCACCAAACCGGCCCAGCGCTGGCTGCTGCTCGGCGTGGGCGTGGACCTGGCCATCCTGGGCTATTTCAAATACGCCAACTTCGGCGTGGACAGCCTCAACGCAATCATCACCAGCTTCGGGCTCAACCCGTTCATCCTGACCCACGTGCTGCTGCCGATCGGGATCTCGTTCTACATCTTCGAGTCCATCAGCTACATCATCGACGTGTATCGCGGTGATACGCCGGCGACCCGCAACCTGATCGACTTCGCGGCGTTCGTGGCGATCTTCCCGCACCTGATCGCCGGCCCCGTGCTGCGTTTCCGTGACCTGGCCGACCAGTTCAACAACCGCACCCACACGCTGGACAAGTTCTCCGAAGGCTGCACGCGCTTCATGCAGGGCTTCATCAAGAAAGTGTTCATCGCCGACACCCTGGCGGTGGTGGCCGATCACTGCTTTGCGTTGGAGAACCCGACCACCGGGGATGCCTGGCTCGGCGCCCTGGCGTACACCGCGCAGCTGTACTTCGACTTCTCCGGCTACAGCGACATGGCCATCGGCCTGGGCCTGATGATGGGTTTCCGTTTCATGGAAAACTTCAAGCAGCCCTACATCAGCCAGTCGATCACCGAGTTCTGGCGCCGTTGGCACATCAGCCTGTCGACCTGGCTGCGTGACTACCTCTACATCACCCTGGGCGGAAACCGCAAAGGCACGCTGATGACCTATCGCAACCTGTTCCTGACCATGCTGCTCGGTGGTCTGTGGCACGGCGCGAACATCACCTACGTGATCTGGGGTGCCTGGCACGGCATGTGGCTGGCCATCGAAAAAGCGGTGGGCATCAACACCAATCCACGCACCATCAATCCGATCCGCTGGGCACTGACGTTCCTGCTGGTGGTGATGGGCTGGGTGATCTTCCGTGCCGAGAACCTGCACGTGGCTGGCCGCATGTACAGCGCAATGTTCAGCTTCGGCGACTGGTCGCTGTCGGAACTGACCCGCGCCAACCTCACCGGTCTGCAGATCGCCACGCTGGCTGTGGCTTACATCACTCTCGCTTTCTTCGGCCTGCGGGACTTCTACACCAATCGTCCGCCGGTCAAGGCCAAGCCTGACGTGAATACCGAGGCCAATGGCCCGGCCACCGCGCAACCGGGAATGATCAAAGCCGTACCGGGCGACAACCCGTCGACCATCCATGAACCGGGCTACACCGTCGGCGTCGAAGCCCAGGTGCAACCGGCCTACTGGACCGTGGACTGGTCACGCTACGTGATGCGCACCCTGGTGTTGGTGCTGTTCATCGCCTCGATTCTCAAACTGTCGGCGCAAAGCTTCTCGCCGTTCCTTTACTTCCAGTTCTGAGGGATCCGGACATGACCCGCTCATTACGCATCTTCTACGTCGTGCTCTTCATGCTGATTCTGACAGCGTTGGGTATCTGGTCGATGCGCAGCTTCTTCGGCTTCAGCACCAACCCCGACGCGACCGTGCTCAACGGTCGCTGGGCCAAGGCCGTGGAAACGCACTACGACGAAGAGTTCCCGATCAAGCGCCTGGGCACCAACATCTGGGCCGCGCTGGACTACAAGCTGTTCAACGAAGGCCGCAAAGGCGTAGTCCTCGGACGCGACCAATGGCTGTTCAGCGACGAAGAGTTCAACCCGATCGTCAACGAAGAGCAGAACCTGCAAGGCAACTACGCGCTGATCGAAGGCGTGCGCCAGAAGCTCAAGGAACAAGGCATCACCCTGGTCATGGCGATCGTGCCGGCCAAGGCGCGGCTGTATCCGGAGCACCTGGGCGAAGTGAAGCCTTCGAGCATTCACGCCAACCTTTACCAGGACTTCCATGCCCGTGTGGCCGCGGACAAGATCGTCGCCCCTGACCTGCTCGCCCCGATGCAGCAGGCCAAGCAAAGCGGCCAGCAAGTGTTCCTGCGCACCGACACCCACTGGACTCCGGAAGGCGCGCAAATTGCCGCGGAACATCTGGCCAAGGCCATTGCCGAACGCACACCACTCAACGGTGAGCCCCAGCGTTTCGTCACCGAGCCTGCGGAGAAGATCATCCACAAGGGCGACCTGCGCCAGTTCCTGCCGCTGGACCCGCTGTTCGAAAACCTGATGCCGGCCCAGGAGCCGCTCGTCAAGCGCAACACCCGCGAAGCCGACGATCAGCCGGCCAGCGATGACGCGTTGTTCGCCGATGCCCAGGTGCCTGTGGCCCTGATCGGTACCAGCTACAGCGCCAACCCCAACTGGAACTTTGTCGGTGCCCTCAAGCAAGCCCTGCACAGCGACGTTGTGAACTACGCCGAAGACGGCCACGGCCCGATTCTGCCGATGCTCAGCTACCTCAAGAGCGACGCCTTCAAGAACAGCCCGCCACAGGTGCTGATCTGGGAGTTTCCTGAACGTTATCTGCCCGTGAACAACGAGATCGGCGACGCCGATCCAAAGTGGGTCGCCGAGCTCAAGCAAGCCGGTACCCGCCAACAGAACGTAGCTGCAAACACACAATCCGAGACGCCCGATCGGGCGCAAAACTGAAAGAGAGGTCCACCATGACTTTCAACACTACTCCTCGCCGTCTCGCTGCTCGCTCCTTCAAGGCCGTTGCCCTGGTCGCCAGCATGAGCGCCCTTTCCTTCTCGGCCTTCGCCGGTGACTCGGCCCTCTACGGTCCGGTCGCGCCAAAGGGTTCGAGCTTCGTGCGGGTCTACAACGCCAGCAACGCCGAAGTCAGCGCCACCGTCGGCAGCACCAACATCAGCGACGTAGCCCCCCTGGCCAGCAGCGACTTCAGCTTCATGCCCGGCGGCGACTACAGCGCCAAGGTAGGCAGCCAGACCGTACCGGTTAAACTGGCCTCCGATCACTATTACACCCTGGTCAACAACGCCAGCGGCCAGCCACAACTGATCGAAGAACCACCGTTCAAGAACAAGCAGAAATCCCTGGTACGTGTACAGAACCTCAGCGACAAGGCCCTGACCCTCAAGACTGCCGACGGCAAGACCGAAGTGGTTCCGAACGTAGCGGCCAAGGGCCGTGGCGAGCGTGAAATCAACCCGGTGAAAGTCAGCCTGGCCCTGTTCGAAGGCGACAAGAAAGTTGGCGATCTGAAGCCAGTGGCCCTGGAGCGCGGCGAAGCGGCCGTGCTGTACGTGACCGGTTCGGGTAGCAACCTGTCGCCGGTCTGGGTCAAGCGCCCGGTTTCCACCCGCTGATCATTTGCCCGGGTGGCCTGAGGGCCGCCCGGGCACGGAACAAAAACAAGAGAGTGAAACGACAGAACGCAGTAGCTCTAAAACCATTTCGATTTTGTAGGAGTAACACACATGATTCCGGTGATCTTGTCAGGTGGTAGCGGCTCACGTCTTTGGCCGCTTTCGCGCAAGCAATTCCCTAAACAGTTCCTGGCCCTGACCGGCGAACACACCCTGTTCCAACAGACCCTCGAGCGCCTGGTGTTCGAAGGCATGGACACGCCGATCGTAGTCTGCAACAAAGAGCACCGTTTCATCGTCAACGAGCAGCTGTCCGGCCAGAACCTGGAGGCCCAGCGCATCCTGATGGAGCCGTTTGGTCGCAACACTGCGCCGGCCGTAGCCCTGACCGCGATGATGCTGGTCAACGAAGGCCGCGATGAACTGATGCTGGTCTTGCCAGCCGACCACGTCATTGAAGATCAGAAAGCCCTGCAACGCGCCCTCGCCCTGGCCACCGTGGCCGCCGAGCGTGGCGAAATGGTGCTGTTCGGCGTACCGGCCACCAAGCCGGAAACCGGCTACGGCTACATCAAATCGACCAACGATGCGCTGCTGCCTGAAGGCGTGAGCCGCGTCTCGCACTTCGTCGAGAAACCCGACGTCAAGCGCGCCACCGAGTTCGTCGAAGCCGGCGGTTACTTCTGGAACAGCGGCATGTTCCTGTTCCGCGCCAGCCGCTTCCTCGAAGAGCTGAAGAAGCACGATCCGGACATCTACGACACCTGCCTGCTGACGCTTGAGCGCAGCGAGCAGACCGCCGACACCATCACCTTCGACGACGCTACCTTCGCCTGCTGCCCGGACAACTCCATCGACTACGCCGTGATGGAAAAAACCCAGCGCGCCTGCGTGGTGCCGCTGTCGGCCGGCTGGAGCGACGTCGGTTGCTGGGCATCGCTGTGGGAAGTCAACGCAAAAGACACCAACGGCAACGTCACCAAGGGCGACGTCGTCATCCAGGACAGCCGCAACTGCATGATCCACGGCAACGGCAAGTTGGTGTCGGTGATCGGTCTGGACAACATCGTCGTCGTCGAGACCAAAGACGCCATGATGATCGCCCACAAGGACAAGGTCCAAGGCGTCAAGCAACTGGTCAACACCCTCAACGCCCAGGGCCGCAGCGAAACCCAGAACCATTGCGAGGTCTATCGTCCGTGGGGTTCCTATGACTCGGTGGACATGGGCGGTCGCTTCCAGGTCAAGCACATCTCGGTCAAGCCGGGCGCGTGCCTGTCGCTGCAGATGCACCACCACCGCGCCGAGCACTGGATCGTGGTCAGCGGCACCGCCGAAGTGACCTGCGACGAGAACGTGTTCCTGCTCACCGAAAACCAGTCGACCTACATCCCGATCGCGTCGGTCCACCGCCTGCGCAACCCGGGCAAGATCCCGCTGGAAATCATCGAAGTGCAGTCCGGGAGCTACCTGGGCGAAGACGACATCGAGCGCTTCGAAGATATCTACGGTCGTTCCACCCCGATCGAACGCGGCGTGTCGGTGAAGACCATCGCGCAGTAACGATCAGTAGAACAAGAAGCCCCCATCCAGCCCACTGCGTCCCCTATCCGCAGTGGGTTGGGTGGGGGCTTTTTTTCATGGATCCAACAGCCTTACTGATGCGTCTATACACTCGAAAATCAGCTTTCGGCTATCAACGGTTAGCCACCAGTACCTGTTTGGATTGCACTTTTCGAACGCGTGTCTTCGAATAAACGCTGACCGACGCGTTCGAGCGATTAAATAAGGATGGTTTTTTATCCGGCGAATACTGATTGATCGCAGCCGTGCCCTGCGTGCTCTGTTGAAAAATGCTCCAGACGCCATCCTCTCGGTTGAATCTCATAAAAGCGAAGGCGGTAGTGACTTCTTCCTGTTGGCCTTCGGAATTTAAGATATAACCGTAATCCTTGTACTCCATTGCCGCACTGAGTCCTAGACCATGGTCGATAACAGCCAGGTCATTGTATTCGACATCTTCCTTTCCTCCTTGCACATGCCGGACCCGCAGAACATTGTCGTTGAGCTGGTCAACAGTCAACGAACAACCACTGAATCCAGGAGTGAAGACATGATCCGCGTCCCGCCGACCGGGATTTATGGGAATGTCGACAAAGCCCCCCTGAGGCGCCCAATAGGCTAATACTGCGTTGTTTCCTTGAGGAATATCCGTGGGACTTCTCAAAACCCTCAAGGCGTTGAAAACTCCACTAGCCGCCCCGCCGTAACTAAATTTTTCCGTTGTAAACAGCAGCTTACCTCCGCCTTGCAGGTTACTGAACTCGGGAGGGAGTGCACGGACATCACTTAATAGAAACGTGCTGACTTCCACTTCCTTGAGTTCAGTTTCGCTAAGCGCGCTGTGGATACTGGTCGGTTTTGCGACCGCCGGCAGATTCCGCATATATGTTCCGACATCAGCCCGCTTGGCCCCAGAAACGTTGCGTTCAGCACCTATTGCAATGACCGGTTCGTGTAATCCATTGGGACGTTTTTTCGTAGTTATGGAGCCATTATCGTCAATGAAAGAGATTGGATTGTTTCTGACCATCCGGTAAATATTCAAACCATCCACCGTCCCCGCCGGATCCGGATTCACCCAGCGCTGCAACCACGGGGCGTAATACCGAAACCCATAGTAATAAAGCCCCGTCGCATCCCGCTCCTTGCCCGAATAACGCACCGTCTTGTAGCCCACCTCGATTACGTCATTTCCAGTCAGATAGACCGTTTCGCCGAAGGGATAAAAATGCTCCCGGCTGATGATCCGCCCGTCCTCGGCCAGCTCCAGGCCAACCGAACCCAGATGATCGGCAACGCTGTAACGATAGCAATCATTCTTTCCAGTCGGCGGCGTGCTTTCCCAATGCAATACCCGAACATCGCTGAGCCCGCCCTGGGCGACGATCACCTGCAGCGCCTCGCCCGTGCCACTGTCGGCACGCAACTCCAATCCCGGCAAATAACGCACCTCGGCGGCCAACGTACGAGTACCGGTCTGCAAGGTGCGAAGCTTGCGCGCCCGTTGCCCGCCACCGTCGTAGACATACGCTTCGCTGTCGTTGAGCCCGGAGGCGCGCTCGATGGGCGTGACCGACCTCAACTGGTTGCGTAAGTCCCAGGCCAGGAACCGACCCGCATCCAGTTCCAGGCAGTTACCCCGAGCGTCAAACGCAGCAGCGATTTCCTCCTCCGTGGGCGGCACGCCGTCGCGGTACGGCAGGCAGCGATTACTGTAGCGCGCCGCTTGGATTTTCCGGCCATGGCTTTGCGCACCGACGTGAACCAGCTCCAGCAGATTACCGGCCTCGTCATACCGGTAGGTCTGTCGGTAGTTGCTGACCGCCGCCGGGTCGCTTCGTCCCAGCGGGTCGGGCCCCTGATTGGCCGCGCCGGCCTCCCAACCCGTGGCTTCGATCAGTTGATAAAGACTGTCGTAGGTAAAGCGACTGATCGGATCGATGCGCTGATTGGCGAAGTAGCGGACCGGCTGGGCCTGGTCTTCGATGCTCAGCACATTGCCCATCGGGTCATAGACATAGCGCAAGTGTTGCAGCATCTGGTCAGCACGCATGGCTTGGCGTTCCGACAGGCGTCCGTCCTCTGGGTCATACGTAAGTGAAGTTTGCACACCGTTGCCAGCTGTCTCGTGTTCTATCTGCCCAAAGGCGTCATAGCGAATATCGCTCACCAGCGCCTGCCAATCGCCTTGCCCCTCCAACAGCAATTGGCTACCGGACAGCCGGCCATCGAGCGTAAGGCCCCGTCGTCGTCGATTGCCCATGGCATCAACCTGCTCCAGCACATCGTCCAACGGCCCAAAGCGCCACGTCGAAACAGCGCCATCTCCCGGCTCCAGCAGATGTTCGCGATCGGCCCCAGCCTCCGGCCAATCGGGCGAAGCCGCATCGAGGATGAAGCGGCGATCTTGCATGAGGTTTTGCCCGGTCAAGGTAAAGGATGCCAGCGACAACGTACCCGCCGTGTCGTCGTGGCGGATCAATTGCCCGTATTGGTTGTAGTCTTGATCGCCCTGGCCCGGGTAGCCATACATCAGGCGTTCGGTACACCGGCGCGGCAGCCCGGCGCCTCGCTCGAACACCGCCACGGGGCGAAGCGATTCGTCGTAGAAAACATCGCGCTGAGTCCCTCGGCTGTCCCAGCCCAGCAGAACTTCGTCGGCGAGGCCCGGCAGATCGGTTTGCCGGCCGGCATCAACGCTGTCTGTTTGCAGCGCGACGCCAGATAACGAAGAAATCGTTGAAAGATTGGCGGGCGCCGACTTGGCACTTTCCTGCAATGACCACAACCGCGGATCCCACTGTTTCACCGCGCGCCCAGCGACATCAAACAGGCTACGGTTGATGCGCGGCTGCGCGAGACCGCCCTCACGGCTGCGGCAATAGCCAATCGAACGAACCGGCAAGTTTCGCGAGTCGACAGCCGTCAACGTCGGCGTTCGATGATCCATGCCCATAAGTGGCAGCTCCGCATATGCCAGGCTATCGCAGCACATCTAACCAACGGCGGTGCATGGCTGCCTACTGTCATATATGACAGTGCCGACCGACGGTACAGGGCGGGTCAATATCCATCGCCCGCTCCCTTCGGTAGGATGTGCCAACGGGAACGGAGGCTTCAAACATGCTTATCGGCGTCGTATTGGTCATCACCTGGCTCATCCTGCTGTTGCGCTACCCGGCCAAGGCCTTGCCGGTTTCCCTGGCGGCCTTCTTGGGCCTGGGGCTGGTGGCGGCGTGGGTACTCTGGCAGGAGAATCGCGAGACCCGGCAACTGGCCCGCCTGGACCTGAGCATTGCCTACGCGCCCGAACACTGCCCGGCCGATCGGCCGCTGTTGCTGAAAATACGCAATGGCAACGATGTTCCGTTGACCCAACTGCACTGGCGAGTCGCGGCCTATGCACCCGGCGATACCATCAATCTGGCCGACAATCTCTACAGCTCACCGCGTTATCGCGGCCCCGGCGACTTGCAGCCCGGTGCCGACTGGCAGGACTGCTTGCCGATCCCGCCACTGCGTCCCGGCTATCGTCCACAGAGCCTGGAGTTTCGTGCGGAGCGATTGCAAGGTAGCTTCTCCAATTGACCTCCCCTTCAGCTTCTTGCACAAGGAATGCGCCATGCCCGTTGCGTTGATCACCGGATGTTCCAGCGGCATCGGCCGCGCCCTTGCCGATGCTTTCAAGGGCGCCGGCTATCAGGTATGGGCAAGCGCGCGCAAAGCCGAGGACGTGGCGCAGCTAAGCGCCGCAGGTTTCACGGCGGTGCAGCTGGACGTCAACGACAGTATGGCGCTGGAACAGTTGAGCGAACGGATCAACCAGCAACACGGCGGCCTCGATGTGTTGGTCAACAACGCTGGCTATGGGGCCATGGGCCCGCTGCTGGATGGCGGCGTGCAAGCCATGCAGCGTCAGTTCGAAACCAACGTCTTTGCCATCGTCGGCGTGACTCGCGCATTGTTCCCGGTGCTGCGCCGGGCCAAGGGATTGGTGGTGAACATCGGCAGCGTTTCCGGCGTGCTGGTGACGCCCTTTGCCGGCGCTTATTGCGCCTCGAAGGCAGCGGTGCATGCCTTGAGCGATGCGCTGCGCATGGAACTGGCGCCGTTCGGCATCCGCGTGATGGAAGTCCAGCCCGGCGCCATCGCTTCCAGCTTCGCCAAGAACGCCGGGCATGAGGCCGAACAGTTGATCACTGAACAATCGCCCTGGTGGCCGCTGCGCGACGGCATTCGCGCCCGCGCCAAGGCCTCCCAGGACAACCCGACCCCGGCCAGCGAATTCGCCGCCGACCTACTCAAGGCCGTACAACAATCCAAGCCACCGCGCCTGCTGCGCCTGGGCAACGGCAGCCGGGCATTGCCGTTGATGGCAGGCCTGCTGCCCAAGGGGTTGCTGGAGAAAGGCTTGATGAAGCGGTTCGGGTTGAAGGGTTCCCTTTGATCGCACCGCAACCTGCTGGCGAGTCATTCAAATCGGCGACCTGTACGGCCACCAGCTATGCACCAAGGCCTCGGTAGCCTGGGTTGAAGCTTGTACCGCGTCAGCGGCCTGAACGAATTTGATGATCAACCATGCCCGGCGTAATTGGTCGGAATTGAGTTCAATGCCCTTGGCGCCCCAGGGCACTTCCCCTACCGGCTCCAGAGGGGGGTGCGCCTGGGGAGGATGGGCAAGACTGTCCATAAGTCCCGGGGGCCATTGAGAGGTATCCAGCCTCCCATCATAGGCATCGCTCAGGTTTTCAATAACGGGATCCCACTTGCTCTCGAATGCCCGCCAGATGGAAGACATTTCCTTGAGGTAGGGCGCCCATGAGAGTGTCTCGAATTGCGGCTCTCCCTCTGTGAGGTCTTTTAATAGATGGCTGACGAAAAGCGCCTCGGTTGCACGAGTGTTGAATACCTGGGGGCTCCACCCCTCGTTAATGGCCTGCAGACCCGCCCATATTCGATAATGCTGAAACGTGAATCGAGAAAAATCATTCAGCATTGGGTGCGCCAGGTCCAAGCAAAAAAATCGGAACAATTGCACGTGGGTCTCTAGCTCATCCAATGTAAATGTCCGATGCCGCAAGCTGGGCTCCAGGCGCGAGTAAATACGCGACTGCAACGCCTTGAACCGTTCGTCCAGGTCGGTGACACGTTGACGTGCGAATTCCATCGAACCGTCCAGATTGAAAAGACGCTCAACGGCCCTTACGCCGCGGTGGGTGGGGTCGGGGGCGTTCAGTCCCATGTCTTGCTCGTTCACCAGGCGGGCCACCTCGTCGCTGAGCCAGTCCAGGAATTTCGCACTGGAGAGGTTTTCACGCAGCCGTTCGAATGTGCTGCGCAGGCTAGCGTCCGAGACCCAGAGGTCACGGGTATGTGCAAAACGATAATTCGCCGCTCGCAGCCTGGCGATCTGGCTCACCGGCAGCGGATTGTCATCCAGGTTCACATCGAACGACCGGCTGTCTTGCGCATTGTCGGGCAACGCCGACAGCAGGGAGTCCAGGTGGGTAATGGCGTTGCCGCGCAAGATCAGGTGAAGCGTGTGGGGTGGCGATCGCTGCAGCAGTTCGATGAGTGCAGCAGGAATCTCCTTGAGTTTGGAGTGCGCCAGGTTCACGAATTCCAGATGGGACAATCCCGCCATGCTCGACAAATCAATCAGGCGATTGCCGCTCAGGTCCAGTGCAACCAGACGATTAAGATGGCTCAGGAACGAATTGTTTCGCTCATCCAGGAGCAGCCTGCTGTCGCTCAGGCTGAGGTACACCAATCGTCTCAGGCGACCGATGGCTTGCAGCAGCTCAGGCCCGAACCAGAGGTTGTCCTTCCACACCAGATGTTCAAGTCTCGGCAATCGTGCCAGCGCCTCGATAGCCGCGACGGCGCCTTGATCCTGCGCAGGCTCAGGGCCGCTGGGCACACCGCAAAGCTCGATCCATTCCAATGTGGCGCTGGGCCTTGGACTGAGCAAGGGCGCGAAAACCTGGTCGTCGAAAACAAGCGGGTTGTCGTTCAATAAAAGAAACCGCAGCCGAGTCATGTCCCCAACGGCGGAGGGGCAACGAGTAAGGCGATTGTCGGTCACCGAGAGTTCGATAAGGTTCGCAAACCCGCTCAAGAACTCCGAAGGGTCTTCAGCTAAAGCCAACCCGTTGAGCTTGATCGCCTCAATATGGCTGAAATCACCTGGCAGCCTAGGCAGCTTCCCTATCGGACAAGATTCCACTGCCAACCCCAGCACTTCCCGTTGCCGGATGGGAAAACGGATTTCACGGCGCCAACTGCGGCGCAACGCCCTGCCGACTCTCTTGCGCAAAGCCGTTCTGACGGCCGGATCATCGCGCTCCACAACATGATGCTTGCCCTGATCTTGCTCCCAGGTTTCCAGGCTTTCGTCGAGCGTTTTCCACTCGACTTCTTTTTCACTGATCAGCTCGCCCAGCCGTTTGCCCGTTTGCACGCTGCGTGCCTGGAGTTCGGTCATCACTTGGGCGCAGATCGTTGCGTCTGGATAGAGCGCCTGAAGGCGAGATTGCAAGGTCGCCCTGCGCTGCCACGAGCCCCGTCCTCGCCCGCTCATCGGGTAGCCCAGATGCTCGCCCACCCGTTTGAGGGAACGAACGTTGTCAAGTCGCGATGGGCGAATACCCAATGCCGGGCGCAATAGCTCGCGACGTCCCAAGGCATAGTCCATGAGACGTCTGCGCAGCTCGTCCTGTTGCCAAATGTCCAGGCCCAGCCTGCGGCGTGCCGAGTCAGGCAAAGCCCGCAGCAAGGCATCTTCCAGGCTTGTGGGCGGACCAAGTTCGTTGCCCGTCTCATCGAAAGGTTGATAGTGACCGTCGCGGCGGCGAACGGTCTTCAGTGGTCCGGTTTCGCCAGCGTCCAAAGGGTCGGCAAAACTGCCGTCGAGCTGCAGTTGCACACGTACCGGCTCTGCCAGCCCTATCAACTCGGACGAGAACAGCTTCATGGCCAACCGGTCCCGGTCATCGCCGGAAACGCCGGCCTCGAGCGCCTCCAGTGCACGCGCTACCCGTAGCTCTCGCAGCACTTCAACCGTTCGTTGGGCAAGGCTCTGCGGTACGCGACCGCTACTCAGACCCTGTTGTTCTTCGACGGTCATGCTCGACAGCAGGGCATCCGCCACCGGCTCCGGCAAGCTCGGAAAGTCGCGTCGCAAGAGCGCGGCGTACGGATGTCGAGCTGCAAGATTGGCGAAGTTATCGATCAAACGGTAACCGGAGCGCTCCAGCCTGTCAGCCAACAGATTGGCGAGACGGCGATGGGTAATTGCTGGGGCTTCCCAGGGGGTTTCAGGGCCCAGCAAAGCGCTCTTTTCGCGGGCGTCGAATTGCCATAGCAAGCGTTCCTGCCATTGGCCAGTGTTGAATGCGCTACCGTCGAGATGCAGCTCGGGGCCCTCTCCGGCAATAAGAAAAGAGGCACGTTCATCCATGTAGCGAAACGCACGCCGGACCGGCCAACCGGGCAACTCCGTCAACAACTGGGCAACGCCCAGGGGCACGCTCTGCAAGGGCTGATTGGCGCGCAGCCGGGCCATCGCTACCGATATTTGCGCCCGGGCTGAAAGACGCCGGGCCATGTAGGGCAAAAGTTCCGGCAGTGGCTCGCCGTTCACGGCCAGGTAGCGCAGCCGATCATCGCTGATGCCCAACAGTTGTTGAGCATCGTTCAGGCTGATTTTGGACAACGCTTGCAGTTGGGGGTCGATTTCCTGCAGCAAGCGTGCGCCTTGCATGACCAACGGATCTCGATGCATCCAGCGCCACCCTGTCGTTCGGCGCCACTCCAGGGCCGGGGCTACGCCACGGTGATCGGGGGCAAGCCTGAGATGCAGGTCACGCTCTTGGCCGGTCACCTCGTAGAAACGTCCATCAATCTTCACCCAGGCATCATCCGCAGCTCGCCAGACGCCATAGGGGTCCACAGTCGCATGGGCCGGCGGCGAGCGCAGGCTGGCGAACGCCTCGGTGCGCCCGTGCCAAAGCCGCTCATGCCCCTCGATCGTGACCACCGGGCTCATTTCATCAAGCAGATGATTGGCTCCGAACGCACCTACCCCGAACGTCGCGGCGCTCATCGCGGCGCTGAAAAGATGCTGGATCGCTTCCAGCCGCTCTCCCAGGTTCAGCGCGTAGGCGCCTTCATAGACATCGAGGATAAATTGTCCCATCCCCAGGGCAATCCCTGCCCAGGCCAGCGGCTCCACGCCCGGCAGGAACATGCTGATGCCGCTGAAGAATTGCAATCCGGCACCCAGCCACATCCAGGTTTCGCCAACCACCACGTCTCGATCAATATCAGCCACTGAGCGGGCCTGGCTCGATGCGCTGCTCAGCACAACGCTACGCCACTCATGGTACAGGCCTCGCCAGAAATCCCCACGTAGTTCATGGCCCTTGACCAGGTTCTTTTCTCCCTTGCGCAACAGTTCCACCAGGGCTGGATCGCTCCAGCTTCTATGGGGCAGGGGCAGGAGCCGGGAAAAGAATGCCGCATACCGAAGGTCTCCCAGACGCTCGGACAGATCATCCTGGAACGCCACGGAGCTGGGATATTGCTTGATGGGCGAGACGGGGTCGTCAGGTATGTGGACCACGATCGGTACCCGTTGCCCCGCGCCTTGAGGTTCGCCCCAAAAGACACGCACCCCCGGCAGGATGATGCGGTGTTCCGCCCGCCATCGATCACTCAGTTCCAGACCGCTGGCGACCGCTGTTCGCAACGGTTGCAGAACAACGGAGGCATCGAGATGCACACCAAACGCCGCCAGGATGCGTTCGCCCGTGACGTCCAGCAGTCCCCGCATGCGAGCTTGCTGGGCATCATGTCGCAACTGCGTTTTTTTGTATTTTATGTAAGTTGCCGCGATGGTTGGCGGGACGGCAACATCATGGGAAAGCCGGGGCAGCTGGCGTCGCAATTCGTGGGTGTAGGCGGCTCCAGTATCCAGATCGCGACAGAGCCTGGCGAAGTCATGCATCTGCACAAGAGACGCGCTGACAGGCTCAGGATAAAGTCTGAATCGACTGCCCCGGAAGAAAGCCTGGGCCTGCGTATCGGAGGAGGTGAAATTGATCAGCGCATATTCCAGCAGCGAGCGCTTTTCAGGTGCACGCGGTGTACACACCGGCGTCGATGTACCTCCCCCAGGTATCGGGTAAGTTGCACAGTCATCCCGAAAATACCTGATCAGTTCAGAACGCTCCACGTCGACGGTCGCGCCGAAAAAAACATCCATATGCAATTGCATGCGTGACAGCGAAAAGTCGCGCAGCGACGGGATACCGTTTATCGCTTGGCTGAAGCGATGTCCTGCCTCGGCGAGGTCAAGGGCGGCCTGTTGCAGTTTCGCCTGTTCGGCCTGGTTGGCATCCAGCAACCATTGTGGCAACTGGCGGCGAATGAAAAGGTGATGAGTCAGCTGGGTCATCGAGAGTTTCCTTCAGTCGAAGACACCAGCTTGGACGGGCCAGGGACAGGTCGGGTGGTAGATATTTACTACAACCGAGGGGACTCAGCGCACGACGGGCGGGTCGACCACCACGGTGCAGGTCATCCCTGCCGCCAGCAGCACACCATCCGGCACTTCGTCGAGATGGATGCGCACCGGCACGCGCTGGGCCAGGCGTACCCAGTTGAACGTGGGGTTCACGTCGGCGATCAACTCGCGGCTTTCGGGATTGTCGCGGTCATAGATCCCCCGGGAAATACTCTCCACGTGGCCCTTGAGCATCTCACCGCTCATAAGCTGCAACTGTGCGGAATCACCCACCCGCACCTTGGGTAGCTTGGTTTCTTCGAAGAAGCCATAGACCCAGAACGAGTTCATATCCACCACGGCCATTTTCGCCTCGCCGATGCGCGCGTAGTCGCCACGGTGCACGTTGAGGTTGGTAACGTAGCCGTCCACCGCCGCGCGAACCTCGGTACGGGCAAGGTTCAGTTCGGCCGCCTCCAGTTGCGCCTGGGCCTGCTGGTAGTCGGCCAGGGCCGAGTCGGCTATGTTGCTGGCGTCGTCGCGGTTCTCCCGGGAGATCACCAGGCTATCCAGGTCGGCGCGCCGGTGGGCATTGACCTTGCGCATCTCCCAAGTGGCCTTGCGCGACGCCACCAGCGAGCGCGCCTGTTTCACTGCGATGCGGTAGTGCTCGGAGTCGATGCGCATCAGCAAGTCGCCCTTTTTCACCAATTGGTTGTCGCGCACCGGCACCTCAATCACCTCGCCACTGACATCGGCGGCGACATTGATGATGTCGGCCCGCACCCGGCCATCGCGGGTCCAGGGTGTGTTCATGTAGTGCACCCATAGCGTACGGCCGATCCACAGCGCCACGGCCAGCACCAATAACGTCGCCACCAGACTGAAAAACTTCTTCATCGCATCGATCTCAACGGTAGACCGTCAGCGCCAGCGCGCCGAACAGACAGGTAAACAGGCTCAGGCGCAGCAGCGCCGGGTGCCAGAAAAAACGGTACAGGTCCATCTCCGACAGGAAACGATCCAACGCCCAGGCCAGGCCGGCGGCGATGAAGAACATCAGGGTCATGGTGGGCATGTAAACGCCGTGGAAGGCGATTTCACGGGGCATGTTCAGGTTCCTGGGGCGGCGCGGCAGGCGGCATGGCATCGCTGGCCAATGGTGATTGCGGATCCAGCAAAGAGGTGCGGATGAAATGCAGGTAGCTTTTCACCCGGCGCAGGGCCGAGGTGTCGAAGTGCGGGGCGAAAGGCTCGTCGGTGGCTTGTACACAGCTGAGCGCATGGTCAACAGCCACCAGCGCGCGCTCCAGATTGTTCTGGCCGGGCTGGCGGAACAGCCGCACCAGCGCCCGCCCCATCACCCGGATCGACTGGCGCCAAGGCTGGCTTTCGGCGTAGGCAGGATGTACCGGCAGCGTCGCCTGCTCCTTGCGCAACTCAATGATGGCGTGGCCGATTTCCAGCACCACGAACATCCAGCGCAGCAAATCCCGTTGCACCCCAGGTTGCCCCGCCGCCAACCCGTAGGCCTGATGCAGCAAGTCGCGGGTACGGCTTTCGAAACCCGACGCCAGTCCCTTGAGCTTGCCGCTGATGGCAAACACCACCTGTTCGCGCAGGTCTTGTTCGAGCCGGCGCCACAACCAGCGACTGTTGGGCGGCAGGATGATTGCACCCGCGGCGGCGCACACCAGCATGCCGAGGATCATCGCGAGGTAATCGTTGATGAAGGTGTACGGGTTGTAGACCGTCGGATTGTCCGGCACCGAGCCGGTGCAGAAAAAGATCAGCAACCCCAGCCCCACGCCGGTGTATTGCGGGCGTGAACTGAGGAATGAGCCCAGCATGATCACTGGCGCCAACATCACGCAGAGCAACGGGAAACCATCAATCAAAGGAAAGACGAAAAACATCTCGACGAAGCCGACCAACGCCCCGAACAACGTGCCGCAAGCCATCTGGAACGCCATGCGCTTGGGGTTCGGCGTAGCGGCGGAGAGCCCGACAGTGGCAGCGGCGATCATCGTCATGGTCGCGCCGCTCGGCCAGGCCGTGGCGACCCAATAGCTGCCCAGCACCAGCAGGATGAACGCGGCGCGAAAACCGGATGCGGCTGCGGCCAGGCCGTTGGTCTGCGACACGAACGGCTCATTCCAGCGTTCGCGTTCGTGGTGGTGGTCGGCCAGGGAAGCGTGGGTCTGGGCGTAGCCGTGCAGGTCTACGACAAAGCGATACAGCAGTTCATAGGCGGTGTGGAAATCCAATTGCTGCGCCTCACTGGGATCAGTCTCCTGGAACTGCGCCCGCAATCGGCGCACCTGGGCCGGCAAATCGGCTTTGTAGGCTGCGAGCGCCGCCGCCAGGCGCCCCGCGTCGGCATCGGTCAGGGCCCGTGTGCTAAAGCCATCGAGCAGTTCAGCCAGGCTTTGCAGTCCGGGTTTCATGGCGCTGACCACCGCGTCCGCCGTGCCGTTGCGCAATCGTTCGAGCAATTGGTGCAAGGCGTTGAATCGGGTGGTGATGCCCATGAACTCGCTGTTCAAGCGACTGAGCCGACCGTTGCGCCGACGCATGTGCGGGTCTTCGAACACGGTCACGCTGCGCAGGCTCTCCAGACCCACCGCCTCGGCAATGAAACCCACGTTGCGCGCCTCGAATGCCTCGGGTTGGCTGCGCCCGCGCAAACCGTCGGTGACGAACAAGGCGAACACGCCAAAGCGCTGGTAAAGCGCATTGCGCATGGCAGCGCTCGCGGTTTGCGGCAGGATCGCGGCGCTGACCGCGGTGGAACAGAGGATCCCCAGGGCAATTTCCACCACCCGCCACACAGCCGCCATGAAAGCCCCTTCCGGATGGGCCAGGGCCGGCAGGCCGATCATCGCCGCGGTGTAGCCAGCGAGCACGAAACCATAGGCGCGAAAGTTGCGATAACGCGCCGCGCCCGCCGAACAGATGCCGACCCAGATCGCCAGGCAGCCGAGGAACAGTTCGGTGTCCTGGGCGAACAAGGCGATCAACGCGACCATCACGGCCGAGCCGGCCAAGGTGCCGAGCAAGCGATAGAAACTCTTGGCTAAGACTTGGCCGCTCTGGGGCTGCATGACAATGAACACGGTGATCATCGCGGTGCGCGGCTGCGGCAGTTCCAGGCGCATCGCCAGCCACAACGTCAGGAACGCCGCCAGCAAGACCTTGAAAATGTAAACCCAGGTCACGCCGTCGCTGCGGGCCCAATCGTAGAGTCCACGGCGCCATTCGAGGCGATACAGCCAGAGCAAATACGTCATGCAAGGATACTCAGCATCGTGGCGAGGGAGCTTGCTCCCGCTTGGGTGCGCAGCACCCACCTGAAGGGACTGCTGCGCAGTCCAGCGGGAGCAAGCTCCCTCGCCACGAGACAGCGCGCGCCACAGGCAGGTCGCTGCCCGCCTCAAGCCCGCCACCCAACGCCGTCACCAGATCGGCATGGGCACTCAAGCGCGCCGCCTCGACCTGCCGTTGCACCTGTTGTTGCTTGAACAACAGGCTCTGGGCGTTCAGTACGCTGAGGTAGTCCGTCAGGCCACGCTGGAACGCCACCAGCGCAATGTCATAGGTGCGCTGGGCGGCAGCCACCGATTCGGCGGCGAAGACCTGTTGCTTGTCCATCGACTCGCGCCGGATCAACTGGTCGGAGATGTGTTTGAGCGCGTTCACCAGGGTCTGGTTGTAATGCGCCACGGCGATATCGTAACCGGCAGCCGCTTCGCCCAATTGCGAACGCAGGCGGCCGCCGTCGAAGATCGGCAGCGAGATCGCCGGGCCGACGTTGTAGGTGAGCTTCTTGCCGGTCAGGAACTCCAGCGCCCCACCGCCGGTGGCCATGTAGCCCAGGCTGCCCACCAGATCGACGTTGGGATAAAAACCCGCTCGGGCCACATCGATGCCACGGGCCTGGGCCTCCACCCGCCAACGCCCGGCTACTACATCCGGGCGTTGGCCGAGCAGTTCGGCGGGCAGCGTCGAAGGCAACTTCAGGGGGGCGTCCAAGGCCAGGGCGGGACGGTGCAGGCCCGCGCCGTCGCCCGGCCCCTTGCCCGCCAGCGCGGCCAATTGGTTGCGACTCAGGGCAATGGCTTCGTCGAGGGCGTCGAGTTGACGGTGGGTTTCGGGCAGCGGTGCCTGGGCCTGGCTGACTTCCAAGTGCGTGCCGATGCCACCGTCCAGGCGTTTTTGTGCAAGATCAAGGATCTGCTCTTGTTGACCGAGGGTCGCAGCGACGATATCGCGCAGGGCGTAGTGCAGCGACAATTGGATATAGGCGCGCACGATGTTGTTCTGCAACTCCAACTGCGCCTGGCGGGCCTCGGCGACGCTGACATGGGCCAAGTCGACGGCTTGCTCGGTGGCATTGCGCTCACGCCCCCAGATATCCAAGGCGTAGCTCAAGCCCAGGGCAGCGTTGTTGTCCCACGTGGTGGTATCGGCCAACTCGCCGGGGCCATAGAACTGATCGGTGGGCCAGTTGTGGCGCTTGAGGGTCGACTCGCCACTGATCTGCGGCGACTCGGCCGCTTCGGCGACACCGGCCATTGCCCTGGCCTGCCGGACCCGGGCAGCGGCGATGGCCAGGCTTGGGCTGTCGTGCCCGGCCAAGTCGATCCAGCGATCCAATTGCGGGTCGCCATAGGCTTTCCACCATTGTCGGGTGGGCCAATGGGCGTCGCGTGCCGCCTCGCGAATCGCGTTATCGGTCGCCAATTGGTTGGGCGACAGTGCCTTGCCTTGTGGGGCAATCCCCCCGGTGCCGATGCAACCGCTGATGGTCAACGTCAAAACCCAAACACTGAGAGTCTTCAGCTCTCTGCTGATGCAACGCGGCACGGGCGCAAAATCCTAGGAAAAATATCGAAAAACTGTCGGAGCGGTCGTCAGCTGCGCCACTGGCGGCAATTCTAGGGACCGCTCCCAACGGCGATAAGCCGACCTTTGTGCGAATCTTTGTTACCGTAAACGCGATAATCCATAAGTTGGGGTCCCGTCACGCTGTAACTTCATGTCACAATTTGACACCTCCCAAGAGAGCCCTCCATGGACACTTTGCAAAACATGCGTGCGTTCAGCTGTGTGGCCGAAGCTGGCAGCTTCACCGCCGCCGCCGCGCAACTCGACACCACCACGGCCAACGTCTCGCGTGCGGTTTCCAATCTGGAAGCGCATCTGCAAACCCGCCTGCTCAACCGCACCACCCGACGCATCGCCCTGACCGAGGCCGGCAAGCGTTACTTGCTGCGTTGCGAGCAGATCCTGGCCTACGTCGAAGAAGCGGAAGCCGAGGCCAGCGACGCCCATGCGCGCCCGGCCGGGCAGTTGAAGGTGCACACCATGACCGGTATCGGCCAGCATTTCGTGATCGATGCCATCGCCCGGTACCGCAAGACTCATCCGGACGTGACCTTCGACCTGACCCTGGCCAACCGCGTGCCAGACATCCTCGACGAGGGCTACGACGTTTCCATCGTGCTCGCCAGCGAATTGCCGGATTCGGGCTTCGTGTCCCAGCGCCTTGGGATCACCTACAGCATCGTCTGCGCATCGCCTGGCTATGTGAAAGCCAGCGGCTGCCCGCAGAAACCCAGCGACCTGCTCAACCACGCCTGCCTGCGCCTGGTCAGCCCGGTCATTCCGTTGGAGAAATGGGTGTTCGACGGCCCGGAAGGCCAGGAGATGGTCACCATCAATAGCTCGCCGTTCCTGGTCAATTCCGCCGACGCCATGAAGACCGCCATCATCAGCGGCATGGGGGTGGGGGTATTGCCGGTGTATGCGGCCATCGAGGGTCTGCGCAACGGCACTCTGGTGCGGGTCATGCCCAACTACCGTTCCCAGGAGTTGAATCTCTACGCCATCTACCCGTCGCGCCAGTACCTGGATGCGAAGATCAAGACGTGGGTCGAGTACCTGCGAGGTTCACTGCCGGAAATCCTGGCGGCGCACCAGGCCGAACTGACAGCCTATGAATTGAGTGGAAGCCTGACGGGGGCACGGGTCGCGAACTGAATCCGCGCCTTGCCCCCAGGAAAACCTCAGCGTTTGCCCATCGAACGACGGGTACCGGGAGGCGCCGCGCCTGGGGTCTTGGTGTGGCCGTTTTTCGCGCCATTCTTGTACCAGGGCTGCTGCCCGGCACCTTTGGCGGCTGCCAGTTCGCCGGGTTTGAACGGGAACCTGAAGGCCGGGATCACAGGCTTTTCATCGGCGTTGGAAACATCGCTGTCCGTCTGGGCAGACGGTTCGCCTTGCAGGCGTTCGTCCGCGGGCGATGGTATCGGGGAAGTCATGTAAGGCTCCGGGCGGTATGCCGGGCTCGGTAAGTGAGCCGCGAAACGCAGCAGTATACCTGCCCGAAATCGCGGTGCACGGGGCAGATTCAATTGTGAAGTTCCGTCTGACGGAAAGTCAGGACGAAACTGACAGCCGTGACAGCTAGCCGTCACCTTCCTGACCGCCTCGCAACGCTATATAAGACAGATAGAATTCCCACCGTCCCGAACCGGCTCTTCGCATCCATGCACATTCAGAAAAAAACCACCCTGCTCGTCGCGCTGTTGGTCGTCCTGGGGGCGCTGGTCCTGTGGTTCTCGATGAAGCCTGCCGCCACCAAACCCAGTGCTGCCGGCGCCGTGCCGGTCAAGGTCGTGAGCGTGGTCGAAAAGGACGTGCCGCGCTTTGCCAGCGGGATCGGCACGGTACTGTCGCTCCACAGCGTGGTGATCCGCCCGCAGGTCGACGGCATCCTGACCAAGCTGGCGGTCAAGGAAGGACAGTTGGTCAAGAAAGGCGACCTGCTGGCAACTATCGACGACCGCTCCATCCGCGCCAGCCTCGACCAGGCCCGCGCCCAACTCGGCGAAAGCCAGGCACAACTGGCGGTGGCCCAGGTCAACCTCAAACGCTACAAAGCATTAAGCGTCGATGACGGCGTATCCAAGCAGACCTACGACCAGCAACAGGCGTTGGTCAACCAGCTCAAGGCCACCGCCCAGGGTAACCAGGCGGCCATCGATTCGGCACAGGTGCAACTGTCCTACACCCAGATCCGCTCTCCGGTGACGGGCCGTGTCGGCATTCGCAACGTGGATGAAGGCAATTTCCTGCGCACCAGCGACGCCGAAGGGCTGTTCACCGTGACCCAGATCGATCCGATCGCCGTGGAGTTTTCCCTGCCGCAACAAATGTTGCCCACGCTGCAGCGATTGATCGCCGCTCCGGACCAGGCGTTGGTCAAGGCGTACATCGGGGCCGACGGGGCCACCGGGGAGTTGCTCGGCGAAGGACGACTCAGCCTCATCGACAATCAGGTCAATACCAGCACCGGAACCCTGCGGGCCAAGGCCGAATTCGACAACGCCGCCCAACGGTTGTGGCCGGGGCAGTTGGTCACGCTGAAGATCCAGACCGCCATCGACAAGGCCGCACTGGTGGTACCGCCGACCGTCGTCCAGCGCGGGCTGGAGCAACCCTTCGTTTATCGAGTCGTGGGCGACAAGGTGGAAAGCGTGCCGGTGGAAATGGTTTACCAGGACAGCGACCAGCACATCATCAAAGGCGTGAACGCCGGTGACCAACTGGTGAGCGACGGCCAGTCACGGCTCAAGCCTGGCACCAGCATCCAGGTGCTCGGCGACCCGCCCGCCGTGGCCAAGGCCGGGCAGGCGAAGCCATGAAGGGGCGTGGCTCGATATCGGCGTGGTGCATCGACCACCCCATCGCCACGGTCCTTTTGACGTTCGCTCTGGTGCTGCTGGGGTTGATCGCCTTCCCCCGCCTGCCTGTCGCGCCTTTGCCAGAAGCAGAATTCCCGACCATCCAGGTCAACGCGCAGTTGCCCGGTGCCAGTCCCGAGACCATGGCTTCGTCGGTGGCGACACCGCTGGAGGTGCAGTTCAGCGCCATTCCCGGCATTACCCAGATGACGTCCAGCAGCGCGCTGGGCTCGACCAACCTGACCCTGCAGTTCAGTCTCGACAAAAGCATCGACACCGCCGCCCAGGAAGTCCAGGCGGCGATCAACACCGCCGCCGGCAAGCTGCCCAACGACATGCCGAACCTGCCGACCTGGCGCAAGGTCAACCCGGCGGACAGCCCGGTGCTGATCCTGAGTATCAGCTCCGACCTGATGCCCGGCACCGAACTGAGCGACTACGTCGAGACCTTGCTCGCCCGCCAGATCAGCCAGATCGATGGCGTCGGGCAGATCTATATCACCGGCCAGCAACGCCCGGCGATCCGGGTCCAGGCTTCCGCCGACCGGCTCGCGGCGATTGGCCTGACCTTGGCCGATATTCGCCTGTCACTCCAGCAAGCCAGCCTCAACCTTGCCAAGGGTGCGCTGTACGGCGAGTCGAGCATCTCGACGTTGTCCACCAATGATCAGTTGTTCAAGCCCGAGGAATACGGTGAGCTGATCGTGGCCTACCGGGACGGGGCGCCGGTTCATCTCAAGGACATCGCCAAGGTCGTCAACGGTTCGGAAAACGCCTACGTCCAGGCCTGGTCCGACGACCAGCCAGGGGTCAACCTGGTTATTTTCCGCCAACCGGGCGCGAACATCGTCGAGACCGTCGACCGCATCCAGGCGGCGCTGCCCACCCTGGAGGCCATGCTCCCCGCCGCGGTGCAGGTCAAGGTGATGATCGATCGCACCCAGACCATCCGCGCCTCGTTGCACGAAGTGGAAATCACCCTGCTGATCGCGGTGCTGCTGGTCGTGGCGGTGATGGCGTTGTTCCTGCGCCAGCTCTCGGCGACCCTGATTGTCTCGGCGGTACTCGGGGTGTCGTTGATCGCCAGTTTCGCCCTGATGTACGTGATGGGTTTCAGCCTCAACAACCTGACCCTGGTGGCGATCGTCATCTCGGTGGGATTCGTGGTGGACGACGCCATCGTCGTGGTGGAGAACATCCACCGGCACCTGGAAGCCGGCGATGGCATGCGCGAGGCGGCAATCAAGGGCGCCGGGGAAATCGGCTTCACCGTGGTGTCCATCAGCTTCTCGCTGGTGGCGGCGTTCATTCCGCTCCTGTTCATGGGTGGCGTGGTGGGGCGGCTGTTCAAGGAGTTTGCATTGACGGCCACCTCGACCATCCTGATCTCGGTGGTGGTGTCCTTGACCCTGGCGCCGACCCTGGCCGCCTTGTTCATGCGCGCCCCGACGCACCATGCCCACGCGGGGCCGGGTTTCGGCGAGCGCTTGTTGGGCTGGTATGAACGGGGCCTGCTTCGGGCCCTCGCCCATCAGAAGTTGATGATCGGCGTGTTCGGCCTGACCTTGGCGCTCGCCGTGGTGGGCTACGTGTTCATACCCAAGGGATTCTTCCCGGTACAGGACACCGGCCTGGTGCTCGGCACCAGCGAAGCCGCCGCCGACGTGTCGTTCCCGGACATGGTGGCCAAGCACAAGGCCCTGGCCGAAATCGTCGCCGCCGACCCGGCAGTGCAGACTTTCTCTCACTCCGTCGGCGTCTCGGGCAACAACCAGACCATCGCCAACGGCCGCTTCTGGATATCTCTCAAGCCTCGGGGCGAGCGCGACGTATCGGCCAGCGGCTTTATCGATCGGATCCGCCCCAAGTTGCTGAAGATTCCCGGCGTCGTGTTGTACCTGCGGGCCGGGCAAGACATCAACCTCAGTTCCGGCCCCAGTCGCGCCCAGTACCAGTACGTGCTCAAGAGCAACGATGGGCCAACCCTCAACGCCTGGACGCAAAAGCTCACTGACAAGTTGCGCAGCATTCCGGCGTTCCGTGACATCTCCAACGATTTGCAACTGGGCGGCAGCATCACCCACATCAACATCGATCGCAGCGCAGCAGCGCGCTTCGGCCTCACCGCCACGGACGTCGACCAGGCGCTATACGACGCGTTCGGCCAGCGCCAGATCAACGAATTCCAGACCGAGACCAACCAGTACAACGTGATTCTCGAACTCGACACCCAGCAACGTGGCAAGGCCGAGAGCCTGGCGTATTTCTACTTGCGCTCGCCCTTGAGCGGGGAAATGGTGCCGCTCTCGGCCCTGGCCCGCTTCGACGCCCCCACCAACGGCCCGTTGTCGATCGCCCATGACGGCATGTTCCCGGCCGCCAACCTGTCCTTCAACCTGGCGCCGGGCGTGGCATTGGGGGATGCGGTGCGCCTGCTCGACCAGGCGAAGAACGAAATCGGCATGCCTGCGGCAATCACCGGCACCTTCCAGGGCGCGGCCCAGGCCTTCCAGAGTTCGCTGAAAAGCCAGCCGTGGCTGATCCTCGCCGCGCTGGTTGCGGTGTACATCATCCTCGGCGTTCTGTACGAGAGCTTCGTGCATCCGCTGACCATCATTTCCACCCTGCCCTCGGCCGGCCTTGGCGCGTTGATCATGCTGTGGCTGCTGGGACAGGACTTCTCGATCATGGCGTTGATCGGCCTGGTGCTGCTGATCGGTATCGTCAAGAAGAACGGGATCCTGATGATCGACTTCGCCATCGACGCCCAGCGAAACGGCGGGATGACGCCACAGGACGCGATCTTCCAGGCCTGTATGACGCGGTTTCGTCCCATCATCATGACCACCCTTGCCGCCCTGCTCGGTGCACTGCCCCTGATGCTCGGCTATGGCGCCGGCGCGGAACTGCGCCAGCCGCTGGGCATCGCTGTGGTCGGAGGCCTGCTCGTCAGCCAGGCGCTGACATTGTTCACCACACCGGTCATATACTTGTGGCTCGAACGACTGTTCCATCGACCCGCCCACCGGCACGGCCCTACGCCAGCGGCGCTGGCGAATACAAACTGAGGCCGGGCCATGCGCGTTCTGATCATCGAAGACGAAGAAAAAACCGCCGACTACCTGCACCGCGGCCTGACCGAACAGGGTTATACCGTGGATGTGGCGCCGGACGGCGTCGAAGGGCTGCACCTGGCCCTGGAGAGCGATTACGCGGTGATCGTGCTCGACGTCATGCTGCCGGGCCTGGACGGTTTTGGCGTGCTGCGTGCCCTGCGCGCCCGCAAGCAGACACCCGTCATCATGCTCACCGCCCGCGAACGGGTCGAAGACCGTATAAAAGGCCTGCGCGACGGTGCCGACGACTACTTGGGCAAACCGTTTTCCTTCCTCGAACTGGTCGCGCGCCTGCAAGCGCTGACCCGCCGCAGCGGCGGCCACGAGCCGGTGCAGGTGAGCATCGCCGACCTGTGGATCGACCTGATCAGCCGCAAGGCCACGCGGGCCGGGCAGCGTTTGGACCTTACCGCCAAGGAATTTTCGCTGCTCAGCGTCCTGGCCCGCCGCCAGGGCGAAATCCTGTCGAAGACGGCCATCGCCGAAATGGTCTGGGACATCAATTTCGACAGCGACGCCAACGTGGTCGAAGTCGCGATCAAACGCCTGCGGGCCAAGCTGGACGGTCCCTTCGACCGTAAGCTTCTGCACACCATCCGAGGAATGGGATATGTGCTGGAGAATCGAGGTGAGTAACAGCATCGCGCTGCGCCTGAGCGGCATGTTCACGCTGGTGGCGGCACTGGTGTTCCTGCTGATTGGCGGTGCCCTGTACCAGCAGGTCGATAAGGGCCTGGGCCTGTTGCCGGAAGCGGAGCTCGACGCCCGCTACAGCGTGCTCGAATCCACCGTGGGCCGTTATGGCACGGCCGAGCACTGGGCAAAGATCAATAACAAGCTGCGGTTGCTGGGTGAGGAAGACAAGCGCATCCATTTCTGGATCGTCAGCGGCGACCCGCGCTTTGAATATGGCAACCCCGACCCTCGGATTCGCGCCGTCGCCCAGGGCCCCTTGGGCAAGCACGACCTGACCTTACCCGACCGGCGCTATCCAATGAAGGTGCTGGTGAGCCAGTTCCCCGCCAAGGAGCAGCGCCCTCCCCTGCGCTTCATGATCGGCATCGATACCGAGACGTTCTACCAGACTCAACACCGTCTGCTGGTGGCACTGGTGAGCCTGGCCTGTGTCGGTGTGCTGCTGGCCTCGTTGCTGGGTTACTGGGTGGCGCGCATCGGGCTCAAGCCGCTCATCAAGTTATCGGACGAAGCCCAACGCCTGGCGCCACCTCGCCTTTGCGGGCGGTTGCGATTGTCCCCGTTGCCACCGGAACTCGGCCAGTTCGTCAGCTCGTTCAATGCCACCCTCGACCGGGTCGAACAGGCTTACTCCCGGCTCGAATCGTTCAACGCCGACGTTGCCCATGAACTGCGTTCGCCGCTGACCAACCTGATCGGCCAGACCCAAGTGGCGCTGACCCGGGGGCGCTCGGCAGAGCATTACTTCGAAGTGCTGCAATCGAACCTCGAAGAGTTGGAACGCTTGCGCTCCATCATCAACGACATGTTGTTCCTGGCCAGCGCTGACCAGGGCAGCAAGGCCACCAAGCTGACCACGACTTCCCTGGCCGACGAAGTGGCAACCACCCTCGATTACCTGGACTTCATCCTGGAGGACGCCCAGGTCCAGGTACACGTCAGCGGCGATGCCCAGGCCACTATCGAAATTGCCCACCTGCGCCGGGCCTTGATCAACCTGCTCAGCAATGCCGTGCAGCACACTGCGCCCGGCCAAAAAATCGATGTACACATCGAAGCCATCGGCGGGCAGATTAGCCTTGCCGTCACCAACCCCGGCACGCCTATCGACCGCGAACATCTGCCGCGCCTGTTCGAACGTTTCTATCGCGTCGATGCTTCGCGCAGCAACAGCGGCGCCAACCACGGGTTGGGCCTGGCCATCGTCAAGGCGATTGCGCTGATGCACGGCGGCGAAGTTTTCGTGCACAGCGACCGAGGCGCAAATACCTTCGGAATCCGTTTGCCGGCTTGAAATAAGCCACGATGTGGATTGCTCAATTCCAGTGTCCCAAGCACAATCTTGCAAAAGGCCAGCATTGTTTGATGCCAGTCATCCGCAGTTGTAGATGAGCAGCCTATGGGAAGGATCCCAGCCATATGACAATGCAGATCGGAACCATGAACGCGAGCAGTGCAACACCCGGCAATATCCCGCTTCCAATACGTTCGGAACGGGTACTCGTCTTGGCCAGCTCGCTGGCTGTGATTGCCATCCTGAGTATCGTGACGTTCCTGCTGATCCGTGAACACGCCAGCGCCGAGCAGGCTGCAACGCGTGCCGCCAGCAACATCGTGCAACTGATCGACGCCGATGTGCTGCGCAATGTCGAACTGTATGATTTGTCGTTGCAAGGCCTTGTAGCAGCCGCAAAGCGCGACGACCTGAAGGACGTATCGCCGACGATCCGTCATCTCGCCTTGTTTGACCGCGCCACCGCCGCGCCTTACAAAGGCGACATACTGCTGCTCGACAAGCGCGGTGACGTGATTGCCGACTCCGCCTCGGTCCAGCCGCGCAGTGGCAATTACGCCGATCGGGAATATTTCCAGTCTCATGTCCAAGACCCGTCCCCGGGCATGATGATCAGTCGCCCCTTCCGCGGCCGAAGTGAACCGCACGACTGGCGCATCAGCTTCAGCTATCGCTTGAACGACGACCGTGGCGAATTCATAGGCGTGGCCGAGGCCGCGATGCGCTTGAACTATTTCAACCAACTGTTCAAAAGCCTGAACATCGGTCGCGGCGGAACGGTCAACCTGGTCAGCCGCGATGGCATCCTGCTGGCACAAGAACCGCCGCTGGCGGATGACATGATCGGCAAGGATTTCAGTAATCGGCCAAATTTCGTACGCATCCTGCGCGAAGGTGATGGCAGTTTCACCGGCACCTCCAGCGTGGACCAGGCACAACGCCTGTATACCTTTTCCCAGGTCGGTAACCTGCCGTTGATCGTAGTGGTCGCGCTTTCTTCGCAAGAGGTCTTCGCCTCCTGGCAACGTACGGCACTTCTGGTCAGTGGCGCCACTGGCGCACTGTGCATCAGCCTGCTCTGGCTCACTTGGCTGCTGCGCCGGGAATTGAAACGCCGCCGTAGCGCCGAGCGGGAGCTGGCTCAATTGGCGTCCGTCGATCCGCTGACCGGCCTCGCCAATCGTCGAACCCTGGACCACATGCTGCATTTGGAATGGCTACGCGCCCAGCGCTCCGGGCAACCGCTGTCAGTCCTGATGATCGACGCGGATCATTTCAAGGCGCTCAATGATCGCCTCGGCCATCAACGGGGCGACGAGGCGTTGCGAAGCCTGGCTCAGTTGATTGGCGAGCATGTTCGTCGACCCGCCGACCTGGCGGCGCGCTACGGCGGTGAAGAGTTCTCGGTGGTATTGCCGGAAACCACGACGGCAGGTGCATTCACGATGGCGCAGAACATTCGCGAAGCCGTGGAACAGATACCTGGCGAGATGCCGATGACCGTCAGCATCGGCATCGCCACTTGGGCCCAGGGTCCCTACAACGAACTCGAGGAATTGCTGTTCGCCGCCGACAAGGCCCTTTACCAGGCCAAGGTCAGCGGGCGTAATCGGGTGGTATGCGCGATGTAAGGCGGCCAGAGGGCTGACTCAAACTCCGAAACCCGGCCATAAAAAAGGGCCACCCAAAGGCAGCCCTTAAAAAACTAGAGAGGTTTTTTGCTTACACGGCCGCGACAGGACGCATGTAAGAGATTGGTGCGGTGCTGGCGTCTTCGAAGGTCACGACTTCCCAAGCATCTTTCTGCTCAATCAACTTGCGCAGCAGCTGGTTGTTCAGTGCATGGCCGGACTTGAAGCCCTTGAACTCACCAATCAGGCTATTGCCCAGCAGATAGAGGTCACCGATTGCATCGAGGATCTTGTGCTTGACGAATTCGTCTTCATAACGAAGGCCGTCTTCGTTCAACACGCCATCGGAATCGACCACGATCGCGTTTTCAACACTGCCGCCAAGTGCGAGGTTGTGCTTGCGCAGGTACTCGATGTCACTCATGAAACCAAAGGTGCGGGCGCGACTGACTTCTTTTACGAACGAAGTGCTGGAGAAGTCCACGCTTGCACTCTGGGTGCGGTCACGGAAAACCGGGTGATCGAAATCGATCTCGAAGCTCACCTTGAAACCATCGAAAGGGACGAAAGTGGCGCGCTTGTCGCCGTCTTCCACTGTCACTTCCCGCAGGATGCGGATGAATTTCTTGGCCGCGTCCTGCTCTTCCAGGCCAGCCGATTGAATCAGGAATACGAAGGGTCCGGCACTGCCATCCATGATCGGGACTTCGGACGCGGAGAGCTCGACGTAGGCGTTATCGATGCCCAGGCCAGCCATGGCCGAGAGCAAATGCTCCACCGTGTCCACTTTGACGTCACCGTTGACCAGCGTGGTCGACATAGTGGTTTCACCAACGTTTTCCGCGCGAGCAGGAATCTGCACCACAGGGTCGAGGTCGGCACGACAAAACACGATGCCGGTGTCGACAGGCGCTGGCTTGAGGGTCAGGTAGACCTTCTCGCCGGAGTGCAGGCCGACACCTGTGGCACGGATAATATTCTTCAGGGTGCGTTGTTTAATCATGGCATGGGCCGCTTCAGCGCAAATTGCGAACTGGTATCAACAAAGGCTGGCGATGATAGCAGACCAGACCTTTGCTGAACACCAATCACCCGTATACCCCTGATACATTCCATCAATCGGCCTGACGACGCAGGAATGCCGGGATGTCCAGGTAATCCAGATCATCTTGCGGATTCATCTTCGCGGCAGTCGCAGCACCGGCCTGGGCCTGGTTGCGCATGACGGTCGGACGGTCCAGGTCACGGTAGTTGACCGCAGGCGCTTCCTGACGAGCGGCAGCCGGCTGCTGTGGCTGAGAGGCCATGGCAGTCTGCACGGTGTTGTCGATCACCTTCATCGGCTTCTCGATTTTCGCGCCCAGGCCAGTGGCAACCACGGTCACGTGCAGCTCGTCACGCATGTCCGGATCGATCACGGTGCCAACCTTGACCATCGCGTGGTCGGAAGCGAACGCCTCGATGATGCTACCCACGTCGGAGTACTCGCCCAGGGACAAGTCCGGACCGGCGGTAATGTTCACCAGGATGCCGCGGGCGCCCTGCAGGTTCACATCTTCGAGCAGCGGGTTGCGAATGGCCGCTTCGGTGGCTTCGCGCGCACGGTTCGGACCGCTGGCGCAGCCTGTGCCCATCATCGCCATGCCCATCTCGGACATCACGGTGCGGACGTCGGCGAAGTCGACGTTGATCATGCCCGGACGCTTGATGATGTCGGAGATACCGCGAACGGCACCGGCCAACACGTCATCGGCCTTGGCGAAAGCCGACAGCAGGCTTGCGTCCTTACCGAGGATGGTCAACAGCTTCTCGTTGGGGATGGTGATCAACGAGTCGACGCTTTCGCTCAGCGCGCGGATGCCTTCATCGGCGATCTGCATGCGCTTGCGGCCTTCGAACGGGAACGGACGGGTCACCACCGCAACGGTGAGGATGCCCATTTCCTTGGCCACTTCGGCAATGATCGGCGCTGCACCGGTACCGGTACCGCCGCCCATGCCCGTGGTGATGAACACCATGTTGGTGCCGGCCAGGACTTCAGCGATGCGCTCGCGATCTTCCAGGGCAGCCTGACGGCCAACCTCGGGATTCGCGCCGGCACCCAGGCCCTTGGTCACGCCGGTACCCAGTTGAAGGATGGTCCGCGCGCCGATGTTTTTCAGCGCTTGAGCATCGGTGTTGGCGCAGATGAACTCGACGCCTTCGATGTTGCTCTTGACCATGTGGTTGACAGCGTTGCCGCCGCCACCGCCGACACCGATTACCTTGATAACCGGGCTAGCGGGGATGTTGTCTACGAGTTCGAACATGTTCCCTCTCCTTACATTCTCTAGTTTTTTTCGCCTACTGCGTTTGCTGCGTCTTCCAGCGCCAAGCCTGAAACTTGCCGCTTGAAGCTTTGAAACTGTTTAGAAATTGCCTTTGACCCAAGCCTGGAGCCGCTCGAACAGCGGTGCCTTCGGCTCATCGCTGCTGTAGCTGTCGCGGCTGCCTATCCCCGAGAACGAAATCCCGTCGGATTGCTTCTGCAGGCCGTACATCAACAGGCCCACGCCGGTTGAATAGATCGGGTTGCGGACCACGTCATCCAGGCCCTTGACGCCGTGGGGCACGCCCAGGCGCACCGGCATATGGAAGATCTCCTCGGCCAGCTCGACCGCCCCTTCCATCTTCGACGTACCACCAGTCAGCACGATGCCGGCCGGAATCAGGTCTTCGTAGCCACTGCGACGCAGTTCGGCCTGGATCAGCGTGAACAGCTCGTCGTAGCGCGGCTCGACCACTTCGGCCAGGGCCTGGCGCGACAGTTCGCGTGGTGGACGGTCGCCGACGCTTGGCACCTTGATGGTTTCACCGGCACCGGCCAGTTTCGCCAGGGCGCAGGCGTAGCGGATCTTGATTTCCTCGGCGTACTGGGTCGGGGTGCGCAACGCCATGGCGATGTCGTTGGTGACCTGGTCGCCCGCAATCGGAATCACCGCCGTGTGGCGGATCGCGCCTTCGGTGAAGATTGCGATATCGGTGGTACCGCCGCCGATGTCCACCAGGCACACGCCCAGTTCTTTCTCGTCGTCGGTCAGCACCGAGTAGGCCGAGGCCAGTTGCTCGAGGATGATGTCGTCGATTTCCAGGCCACAGCGGCGCACGCATTTCTCGATGTTCTGCGCAGCGTTCACCGCACAGGTCACCACGTGGACCTTGGCTTCCAGGCGCACGCCGGACATGCCCAGGGGCTCGCGCACGCCTTCCTGGTTATCGATCACGTAGTCCTGCGGCAGGGTGTGCAGCACACGCTGGTCGGCCGGGATCGCCACGGCCTGGGCCGCGTCGAGTACGCGCTCGAGGTCGGCGGAGCTGACTTCACGGTCACGAATCGCCACGATGCCGTGGGAATTCAGGCTGCGGATGTGATTGCCCGCCACGCCGACGAATGCCGAGTGGATCCGGCAACCGGCCATCAGTTGCGCCTCTTCGATGGCGCGCTGGATCGATTGCACGGTGGACTCGATGTTCACCACCACGCCTTTTTTCAAGCCGCGGGACGGGTGCGTACCGATCCCGACGATGACCAGCGTGCCGTCGTCCGCGACTTCGCCTACCAGCGCCACCACCTTGGAAGTGCCGATATCGAGACCGACGATCATTTTCCCGCTTTGCACGTTTGCCATGGGTCCTGCCTCTTCTTAATTCTTCGCGACGGCGGGTTCGGCCGTCGTCGGCGCTACAGGTTCCCGCCAGCCAACAGCCAGGCCGTTGGCGTAGCGCAGATCGATGCGCGCAATGTTCGTAATCTGTTCTTTGAGCGTCTTGTCATAGATGGCGATGAAGCGGCGCATCTTTTCTACCAGGTTGCCGCGCCCGAGCAGCAGATCGATGCCCGGTCCCGAGCTGCCCGCGCCAGTGGTCAAAAACCAGCTGCCGCGCTCACGCAGTTCCAGGCGCGCGATGGAGAAGCCCAATGGCCGCAACATCTGGCTCAACACCTGGTATTGCTGCATCACTTGCTGCTGGGCCCGCTGTGGACCGAACAGTTGTGGCAAATGTTCATAATTGGCCAGTTCCCGTGGCGTAAACGCCTGGCCCTGGTTGTTCAGCAGCGACTCGTCGCCCCAACGGGCCACCGGCAATTGTTCTTCCAGGCGAATGGAGACCTGGTCAGGCCATACCCGCCGAACTTCGGCATGGGCGATCCAGGGCATCTGCTCCAGCTCCGTGCGCATGCCCGCCAGGTCGATGGTGAAGAAGCTCGACGCGACGAACGGGGCGATCCGCTGCTGCACCGCTTGCTGGCTGATATAACTCAGATCGCCCTGGACGTTGATCCGGGCAATCGGCCGGTCGGCATAAGGCAGCAACCGTTGCGCACCTTCATACGTACCGAACCCCAGCGCCACCAGCAGCACCGGCCAGAACAGGCTCTTGAGAAAACCAAAATTGGCTTTCGGCAGGCGCGCCGACATCGGCTCTTTGGCCACCATTCGGCTGGCACCCCGCGGCACCGGCTTGCGACCGGGTGCGGATGGCTGATGACGAAGCGATGCGCCCTGCATGGCTTAACCTCTTGGCTCTTGGTTGCCGACGCTGGCCGCCAGGATCGACAGCACCAGTTGCTGGAAATCCAGACCGGCGGCACGGGCCGCCATCGGCACCAGGCTGTGATCGGTCATGCCTGGGGCAGTATTCACTTCCAGGAACCAGAACTGCCCGTCAGCGTCCTGCATCACGTCCGCCCGGCCCCAACCGGCAATACCCAGCGCCTCACACGCCTTGGCGGTGAGGTCCATCAGTTCTTTTTCCTTGGCGGCATCCAGCCCGCACGGAATGCGGTACTGGGTATCGTTGGCGATGTACTTGGCGTCGTAGTCGTAGAACGTGTGAGGCGTGCCCAGGGCAATCGGGGGCAACACCTGGTCACGCAGGGTGGCGATGGTGAACTCCGGACCGGTGATCCATTGCTCGACCAACACTTGCGAATCGTAGGAACTGGCGTCCTTCCAGGCTGCGGTCAACTCAGGCAGCGAATTCACTTTCGCCATGCCGATACTTGAACCTTCATGGGCCGGTTTGACGATCAAAGGGAAGCCCAGTTCCGTCGCCGCCGAAATACAATCGGCCTCGGACGCGAGCACGGCGTGACGCGGCGTCGGAATCCCGAGACTGTGCCAGACCTGCTTGGTGCGCAGCTTGTCCATCGCCAGGGCGGACGCGAGGATGCCGCTGCCGGTGTAGGGGATGCCCAGGCATTCGAGCAGGCCCTGCATGCTGCCGTCTTCACCGCCGCGACCATGGAGAATAATGAACGCGCGATCGATCTTTTCGCTCAGCAGGCGCTGCAGGAAGTCATCGCCCACGTCGATGCCGAAGGCGTCGACGCCGGCGCTCTGCAGGGCTTGCAGCACGGCGTTGCCGGACTTGAGGGACACCTCGCGCTCGGCGCTCTTGCCACCGAACAGCACGGCAACGCGGCCGAAGGCTTTCGGCTCGAAGGTCGAGACCAGGTTGGCGTAGGCAGCAGTCATTTCAGTTTCCCCTCGCTGGAGGCCACGATGGCTCCGGCGAATAACGGACTATTCAACAGTTTCGGGGCCAGGCCACCGATGTCACCGGCACCCTGGCACAGCAGGATGTCGCCGGCGCGCAGCAACGGCTTGACCAGCGGCGCGAGGTCCACGCCGCGTTCGATGTAGATCGGGTCCAACTGGCCACGCTGACGGATGCTGTGGCACAACTGGCGGCTGTCGGCGCCGGGGATCGGCTCTTCGCCGGCCGGGTAGACTTCCATCAACAGCAGCACGTTGGCGTCGGCCAGGACCTGGACGAAATCGTCATACAGATCGCGGGTGCGGCTGTAGCGATGCGGCTGGTAGACCATCACCAGGCGCCGCTCCGGCCATCCGCCGCGCACGGCCTTGATTACCGCCGCGACTTCGGTCGGATGGTGGCCGTAGTCGTCCACCAGCATCACGTTGCCGCCGTCCACCGGCAGTTCGCCGTAGACCTGGAAGCGTCGGCCCACGCCCTGGAACCCGGACAGGCCCTGGACGATGGCCTCATCGCTGACGCCTTCGTCGGTGGCGATGCAAATAGTCGCCAAGGCGTTGAGCACGTTGTGGTTGCCGGGCATGTTCACTGACACATCCAACGGCTCGCGCTCAGGACGCAGCACGGTGAAGAACGTCTGCATGCCCTGCTGGCGCACGTTGATCGCGCGAACGTCGACGTCTTCGCCAAAACCGTAGGTCACGGTCGGACGCTTGATCAGCGGCAGGATTTCGCGCACCACCGGATCGTCCAGGCACACCACCGCCAGACCATAGAACGGCAGGTTGTGCAGGAACTCGACGAAGGTTTTCTTCAGTTTGTTGAAGTCGCCGTCGTAGGTCGCCATGTGGTCGGCGTCGATGTTGGTCACCACCGCCACCAGCGGTTGCAGGTGCAGGAAGCTCGCATCGCTCTCGTCGGCTTCAGCAATCAGGTAACGGCTGGTGCCCAGTTGGGCATTGGTGCCTGCGGCATTCAGGCGGCCACCGATCACAAACGTCGGGTCCAGGCCACCGGCCGCGAACACCGAGGCGATCAGGCTGGTGGTGGTGGTCTTGCCGTGGGTGCCGGCGACGGCGATGCCGTGGCGATAGCGCATCAGCTCGGCGAGCATTTCGGCACGCGGCACCACGGGGATACGGCGCTCCAGGGCAGTGGCGACTTCCGGGTTGGAAGTGTTCACGGCGCTGGACACTACCAGCACGTCGGCATTGGCGGCGTTCTCGGCACGGTGACCGATAAAGATTTGCGCACCGAAGGACTCCAGGCGCTCGGTGACCGGGGAAGCCTTCAGGTCGGAACCCGAAACCTGGTAACCCAGGTTCAGCAACACCTCGGCGATCCCGCACATACCCACGCCGCCGATACCGACGAAGTGGATGCGGCGGATGCGGCGCATTTCCGGTTGCGGCATGGCTTTGCGATTCTCAACCATGGGCCACCTCCAGGCAGGTATCGACCACTTGGGCCGTGGCATCGGGTTTGGCCAGGCGGCGCGCGGCGCGGGCCATGTCTTCAAGTCGTTGCGGCTGCATCAAAACCTCTGTCAGGCGGGCGGCAAGATCCGCGGCGCCAGTCGTTCTTTGCGGCATCAGGAAGGCAGCGCCTTCACGGGCCAAATAATCGGCGTTACGGGTCTGGTGATCGTCGATGGCGTGGGGCAAAGGCACCAGCATCGAGGGCAGACCGGCGGCAGCCAGTTCACTGATGGTCAGCGCGCCTGCGCGGCAGATCACCAGGTCGGCCCAGCCATAGGCTTGGGCCATGTCTTTGATGAAAGGCTGCACTTGCGCCTCGACGCCTGCGGCGCGGTAGCGCTCGGCGGTGACTTCATCGTGGTTTTTACCGGCCTGGTGAAACACCTCGGGCCGCAGTTCGGGAGCGACCTGCGACAAGGCTTCGGGCAGCAATTTGTTCAACGGTTCTGCCCCCAGGCTTCCGCCCAGGATCAGCAAACGCGCCTTGCGTCCGGCCAGGGCCGGGCGCGGTGCATCGAGGAACAGCTCGGTACGCACCGGATTACCGGTGGTGCGGCGGCTGCCCGACAGGGTAAAGGTGTCGGGAAAGGCTTCACAGACCCGAGCGGCCAACGGCACCAGTAACCGATTGGCGGTACCGGCGACGGCGTTCTGCTCGTGGACAATCACCGGCACACCGGCCAGTTTTGCGGCAACGCCGCCAGGGCCGGTCACATAACCACCAAAACCGACCACGCACACCGGCCGCAGCCGACGAATGATCGCCCGCGCCTGCCAGACCGACTTGAGCAGCATCAGCGGCGCCTTGAGCAGCGACAGCTTGCCCTTGCCGCGAAGGCCACTGGCATTGATCCGATGCAACTCCAGGCCGGCGGCTGGCACCAGTTCGTTTTCGATGCCCCGTGGCGTACCCAGCCAGTGCACGGTGTAGCCGCGTGCCTGGAACTCCCGGGCACAGGCCAGCGCCGGGAACACATGTCCACCGGTACCGCCCGCCATGATCAGCACATTAGCGCCCATGAGTCGGCTCCTCGGCGAAGTCGCTCTCCTGGAATTCCATCTCTTCGCTGCCCAGGTGAGTTCGACTCTCCCATTCGATGCGCAGCAACAGGCCGAGACAGGCACAGCAGATCACCAGGGAGCTGCCGCCATAACTGAGGAACGGCAGCGTCAGGCCCTTGGTCGGCAACAGGCCGACGTTCACACCGATGTTGATCAGGAACTGGCCGATCCACAGGAACGACAAGCCATACGCCACGTAGGCGGCAAAGAACTGCTTGGCCTTCTCGGCCCACAAGCCGATGTACATGCCGCGCACACAGACGAACACGAACAGCGCGACCGTGCACAGGGAGCCCACCACACCCAGTTCTTCGGCCAGTACCGAGAACACGAAGTCGGTGTGCGCTTCCGGCAGGTAGAACTGCTTCTGGACGCTGTTGCCCAAGCCCACGCCCAGCCACTCGCCGCGACCGAAGGCAATCAGTGCCTGGGTCAATTGATAGCCGGAACCGAACTGGTCGGCCCACGGATCGGTAAAGGTGATCAGGCGCGCCATCCGATACGGTTGGGCTTGCACCAGCACCGTCACCGCTGCTACCGCCAGCACGACCATCAAGGTGAAACGGAACAGCCCGACACCGCCCAGGAACAGCATCGCCGCCGCCGCGCCCATCATCACCACCGTGGCGCCGAAGTCCGGTTCCATCAGCAGCAGGCCCGCCATCGGCAGCAATACAACGAACGGTTTGAAGAAACCCATCCAGCTCTCGCGTACTTCTTTCTGGCGACGCACCAGGTAACCGGCGAGGTAGATCACCACGAAAACCTTGGCGATCTCCGAAGGCTGGACGTTAAAGAAGCTGAAGCCGATCCAGCGCATCGAGCCGTTGACCTCGCGGCCGATCCCCGGCACCAACACCATGACCAGCAGGCCGAAGGCACCGAGCAGCATCAACCAGCCCAAGCGTTGCCAGGTGGCGATCGGCACCATCATGGTGACGATGCACGCGCCCAGGCCGATCACCAGGTAAATCAGGTGGCGGATCATGTGGTAAAGCGTGTTGCCCGACTGCACGGCGGCCACTTCCGACGATGCGGAGGTGATCATCACCAGGCCCAGGCCCAGCAATGCCAGGCAACCAGCGAGCATCGGGAAGTCCAGGTCGATACCGCGACCGGTGATCAGCGGCGACGGGTACGGCTTGATGATGTTCATCAGGTTCATGCCAAGTCCTCCGCCGCCTGGGCGAACAACTGCCCTCGCTCTTCGTAGTTCTTGAACATGTCGAAACTGGCGCAGGCCGGCGACAACAGCACGGCATCGCCCGGTTGAGCAAGGGCACGGCATTGCTGCACCGCCTCGTCCAGCGAAGCGACGCGTACCAGCGGCACGGCATCGCCCAACGCCTGGGCGATCAATTCGCGGTCGCGGCCCATCAGCACCACGGCGCGGCAGTTGGCGGCCACGGGGTCACGCAGGTCATTGAAGTCGGCGCCCTTGCCATCGCCACCGGCAATCAGCACGAGCTTGCCATCGATGTCCGCGCCCAAGCCTTCGATGGCCGCCAGCGCGGCACCGACGTTGGTGGCCTTCGAATCGTTGTACCAGGCCACGCCATCCAGATCGCGTACCCACTGGCAGCGGTGCTCAAGGCCGGCGAAATTGCGAAGGGCCGAAAGCATGGCATCGAACGGCAGCCCGACCGCGTGCCCCAGCGCCAGCGCGGCCAGGGCATTGGCCTGGTTGTGGGCGCCACGAATCTTCAATTCGCGCACCGGCATCAGGGCCTGGAATTCAAAGGCCAGGTATTTCTCGCCATTCTCTTCGCGCAACCCGAAGCCTTTGAAATCCGGGACACCGAGGCCGAAGGTCCAGCACGGTAGCCCTTCGCCCATCAACGGACGGGTCAACGCATCCTGGCGGTTGAACACCACTTGGCGGGCGCCGCGGAAAACCCGGTGTTTGGCCAGGTGATAAGCCGGCAGGCCGCTGTAGCGGTCCATGTGGTCTTCGCTGATGTTGAGCACAGTCGCCACTTCGGCGCCGAGATGGTCGGTGGTTTCAAGCTGGAAGCTCGACAGCTCCATGACGTACAGCTCGATGTCATCCCTGAGCAGATCCAGCGCCGGGGTACCGAGGTTACCGCCGACGGCGACGCGTTTGCCGGCCGCCGCAGCCATTTCACCGACCAGGGTGGTCACGGTGCTTTTCGCATTGGAGCCGGTGATGGCGACAATCGGCGCCTTCGCGTTACGCGCGAACAGCTCGATATCGCCGGACAGTTTTACGCCACGGGCAGCGGCAGCCTGCAGGGCCGGGGTCGCCAGCGCCAAGCCGGGGCTCACGTAGAGCTCATCGGCGCGGCACAGGAACTCGACGTCCAGCTCGCCACAACGCACGTCCACCTGCGGGTAGTCACGGCGCAGCGTGGCCAGCTCAGGCGGATTTTCCCGCGTATCGGCCACGGCAAACGACACGCCCCGGTTCGCCAGGAAGCGAACCAGGGACATGCCGCTCTTGCCGAGGCCGACAACGATGCGGAAGTGGTCAGAAGCGATCAGGGACACTCGTTCTACCTCAGCTTCAGGGTGGCAAGGCCGATCAGCACCAGAATCACGGTGATGATCCAGAAACGGACGATCACGCGTGGCTCGGGCCAGCCCTTGAGTTCAAAGTGGTGGTGGATCGGCGCCATGCGGAATACGCGGCGACCGGTCAATTTAAAGGAGGCAACCTGGATGACGACGGACAGCGTCTCCATCACGAACACACCGCCCATGATGAACAGGACGATTTCCTGGCGAACGATCACGGCGATGGTGCCCAGGGCCGCGCCCAGCGCCAGCGCGCCGACGTCGCCCATGAAGACTTGCGCCGGATAGGTGTTGAACCACAGGAAGCCCAGGCCGGCACCGATCAGCGCGCCGCAGAATACGATCAGTTCGCCCGCGCCCGGCACATAAGGAATCAGCAGGTATTCAGCGAACTTCACGTTACCCGACAGGTAGCAGAAGATCCCCAAGGCGCCGCCGACCATGACCGTAGGCATGATCGCCAGGCCGTCGAGGCCGTCGGTGAGGTTGACCGCGTTGCTCGAACCGACGATTACCAGGTAGGTCAGCACGATGAAACCTGCGCCCAGCGGAATACTGTAGTCCTTGAGCATCGGCAGGATCAGGGTGGTTTCCACCGGCGAGGCGGCGGTCATATAAAGGAAGATCGCAGCGCCGAGGCCGAACACCGACTGCCAGAAATACTTCCAGCGGCTTGGCAGCCCACGGGAGTTCTTTTCGATGACCTTGCGGTAGTCGTCGACCCAACCGATGGCGCCGAAGAACAAGGTCACCAGCAGCACGACCCAGACGTAACGGTTCGCCAGGTCGGCCCAGAGCAAGGTGCTGATGCCGATGGACGACAGGATCAGCGCGCCGCCCATGGTCGGGGTGCCGGACTTGGACAGGTGCGACTGCGGGCCGTCGTTACGGACCGATTGGCCGATCTGCAGGTTCTGCAGGGTGCGGATCATCCACGGGCCCAGGAACAGCGACAACGACAGCGCGGTCAGCACACCCAGGATCCCGCGCAGGGTCAGGTACTGGAAGACCGCGAAGCCTTTGTGGAACTGTTGCAGGTACTCCGCTAGCAGCAGCAGCATTAATGTTTCTCCATACGGGTGCCGCACAAAGCCGCGACGACGTTTTCCATCGCCGCACTGCGTGAGCCCTTGATCAATAAGGTGGTGTTCGGGTCTTGCTCGGCACCCAGGGCCTGGATCAGCTCGGCCTGGGTCGTGAAATGCTGTGCTTGCTCGCCAAACGCCGCGACCGCATGGGCCATCATCGGGCCGACGGCATACAGCGCATCGACCTTGCCACGCGCATACGCGCCGACGTCGTGATGGCCTTGCTGCGCCCACTCGCCCAATTCACCGATATCGCCGAGCACCAGCACGGTACGACCGGAGAAACCGGAGAGGATATCCACGGCCGCGCACATCGAGGTCGGGTTGGCGTTGTAAGTGTCGTCAATGACGCGCATGCCGTTGCTGGCCAGTTGCGCGACGGAGCGCCCCTTGACCGGTTGCACCGCGTTCAACCCGGCGACAATGCCCGGCAGCGATACACCCAGCGCATGGGCGGCGGCCGCGGCGGCCAGGGCATTGGCAACGTTATGGGTGCCCAGCAGGTTCAACTGCACGCGCTCTGCCCCGTCCGGGCTATGCAGGTTGAAGGCCGGGCAACCGCGGGCATCGCGATCCAGGTCGCTGGCATAGAAATTCGCGGCGAGGTTGCTCAGGGCAAAGGTCAGCACCTTGCGCTCGCCCGCCCGGGCTTTCCAGATTTCGAAGGCTTTGTCATCGAGATTCAGTACGGCGACGCCATTGGCATCCAGCCCTTCGATGATCTCGCCCTTGGCCTCGACGATTTTTTCCGGGCCGCCGAACTCGCCGACATGGGCGGTCCCGGCGTTGTTGAGCACCGCAACGTGGGGCTTGGTCATCGCCACGGTGTAGGCGATCTCGCCGAGCCGCGAAGCCCCCAGCTCGATGACGGCGGCGCTGTGCTCCGGTGCAAGTTCGAGCAAGGTCAGCGGCACGCCAAGGTCGTTGTTCAGGTTGCCACGGGTCGCCAGCACCGGACCGCGGGTGCGCAGGATGCTGGCAAGCATTTCCTTGACCGTGGTCTTGCCGCTGGAGCCGGTGATGGCCGCGACCGGGCTGGCAAACGCGGCACGGTTCAGCGCACCGAGCTGGCCCAGTGCCTGGCGGGTGTCGCTGACCAGCAGCTGGGGCAGCGTGCTGTTGGTCACTTCACGCTCGACCAGTGCCGCGACCGCGCCTTTGATCGCCACTTCGTTCAAATAGTCATGGCCGTCGAAACGCGGCCCGGCCAATGCGACGAACAATTGCCCCGGTGCGATCGCCCGGCTGTCGATGCTGACGCCATTGAAACTGGCGTCTGCGGCAACCAGGCGCGCATTCAGGGCGTTGGTCAGTTCGCTGAGTTTCCAGGCCTTAAGCATGGGCCACCTCCCATGCGGTCAATGCGTGATCGGCTTCCACCAGATCGGAGAACGGGTGGCGCTCGCCGTTGATTTCCTGGTAATCCTCGTGTCCCTTGCCAGCCAGGACGATGACATCGTCCGCCGAAGCACCGGCGATCAACTGGGCGATGGCCTGGCCGCGACCGGCGACAAAGGTGACGTTATCCACATCGGTAAAACCGGCGCGAATGTCGTCGAAAATCCGCAATGGGTCTTCACTGCGTGGGTTGTCGTCGGTCACCAGCACGCCGTCTGCCAGCCGCTCCACCACTTCGGCCATCAACGGGCGCTTGCCACGATCGCGATCGCCGCCGCAGCCGAACAGGCAGAGCAGCCGGCCCTTGGCGTGAGGACGCAACGCCGTGAGGACTTTTTCCAACGCGTCCGGGGTATGGGCGTAATCGACGACGACCAACGGTTGATGCCCGCCGCCCAGGCGCTGCATGCGTCCGGCCGGGCCTTCGAGTTTCGGCAGGACCTTGAGGATTTCATCGAGTGCATAATCCAGTCCGAGCAAGGCGCCGATGGCGGCCAATACGTTGCTCAGGTTGAAGCGGCCCAGCAAAGTGCTGCGCAAATGGTGTTCACCCTGGGGGGTGACCAACGTGGCGCGCACGCCTTCGTCGTCGAACTGTGCCTGGCGTATATAAAGGTAGGCGCTGGCGTCTTCGAGGCTGTAGGTGATCAACCGGGACTCGCGCTGCTCGGCGGCCAACTGCCGGCCGAACTCGTCATCGATATTAATGACCCGGCATTTCAGGTTGTTCCAGGCAAACAGCCTGGCCTTGGCCTCGCCGTAGGCCTGCATCGTGCCGTGGTAATCCAGGTGGTCACGGGACAGGTTCGTCAGCACGGCAACGTCGAATGCCAGCGCGGTGACGCGACCTTGATCGAGGCCATGGGAAGAGACTTCCATCGCAACGGCCTTGGCGCCGGCCTTCTTCAGGTCGGCCAGGGTCGCTTGCACGGCAATCGGGTCTGGCGTGGTGTGCAGCCCACTTTGCAGCGCGCCGTGGAAACCGTTGCCCAGTGTCCCGACGATGCCGCAATGCTGCCCGAGCAGGTCCAGCGCCTGGGCCACCAGTTGGGTAACGCTGGTCTTGCCGTTGGTGCCAGTCACGCCGATCAGGTTCAGGTGCCGGCTCGGTTCGCCATAAAAACGCCCTGCGATATCTGACAGCTGCGCCGCCAGGCCCTTGACTGGAATCAGCGGGACGTCGGTGATGGGCAGCACGGTTGCGCCGTTGACTTCATAGGCCACCGCGGCCGCACCGCGCTTCAAGGCGTCCGCGATGTGATCACGTCCGTCGACGCGAGCGCCCGGCACCGCCAGGAACAGATCCCCGGCACGCACGTCGCGACTGTCCAGCGCCAATTCGCGAATCAGCAGGTCATGACCGGCATGGGCAAAAATCTTGTTCAGGCTCAGGGACATCAGCCACGCCCTCCGTCGGCTTTCAAGGGAATGACCGGTGCGGTATTAGCCTGCTGGGTCGGCGGGAGGTTATCCGGGGTAATGTTCATCAGCCGCAGGGTGCCGGACATCACTTTGCTGAACACCGGCGCGGAAACCAGACCGCCGAAATAACCGGCCTTGCTCGGCTCATCGATGACCACCACGACGGCGTAGCGTGGGTCGCTCATCGGACCGAAGCCAGCAAACAGCGAGCGATAGGAGTTTTCGGCGTAACCCTTGGTGCCCACGGACGTCTTGCGCGCCGTACCGGACTTGCCGGCAACGTGGTAGGCCGGCACTTGGGCACGATAGACACCACGCGGCGCCTCGATCACCTGTTGCAGCATGCCTTGCATGGTCTTGGCGACGTCTTCCGGAATCACTTGGGTGGTTTGCGGCGCCTTGTCGGCCTTGATCAGGGTGAGCGGTGCAATCCGACCATTGTTGGCCAGCGCCGAGAAGGCATGGACAAGCTGGATCGCCGTCACGGAAACACCATAGCCATAGGACAGCGTGGCGGTTTCAGCCTTGCGCCATTCGCGATAGTTGGGCAGGTTGCCGACGCGCTCGCCCGGGAAGCCCAGGCCGGTGTCCTGGCCGAGGCCGATTTTCTGCGCCAGGCGATAGATCGCCTCGCCACCGATATCGAAGGCGATCTTGCTCATGCCCACGTTACTGGAATTGATCAGGATGCCGGTCAGGTCTAGCACCGGGCCTTCGGTCTTGGACACGTCACGGATGGTGTATTTGCCGATCTGCAGGGTCCCCGGGTACACCTCGACGGTGTCGCCCGGCTTCCAGCGCCCCGTTTCCAAGGCAGCGGCCATGGACACCGCCTTCATGGTCGAACCGGGCTCGAACACGTCGATCATCGCGCGGTTGCGCATCATCGCCGGTTGCAGGTTGCGGCGGTTGTTCGGGTTGTAGGTCGGCTGGTTGACCATGGCGAGGATCTCGCCGGTCTTCACGTCCATGATCACCAGGCTGCCGGCCTTGGCACCGTTCTCGACGATGGCATTGCGCAGCTCGCGGTTGGCCAGGTATTGCAGGCGCAGGTCAATGGACAACGCCAAGGGCTTTCCGGCCTTGGCGTTTTTGGTGACTTGGACATCCTTGATCAGCCGGCCGCGCCGGTCCTTGATGACCTGGCGCTTGCCGGCGACCCCGGCGAGCCATTCGTCATAGGCCAGTTCGACCCCTTCGCGCCCTCGATCATCGATGTCGGTAAAGCCGACCATGTGGGCAGTGACTTCACCAGCCGGGTAGAAACGCCGGAACTCCTCGATGCCGTAGACACCGGGCACCTTCAGGTCGAGCACGCTCTGGCCCTGTTCGGGCGTCAACCCGCGTACCAGGTAGATGAATTCTTTATTGGCCTGGGCTTCAAGCCGCTCGGCCAGCGCCTTGGGATCCTGCCCGAGAGCAGCAGCCAGTGCCGGCCACTTCTCCTTGGCCTGCTGCATTTCCTTGGCGTTCGCCCATAACGTCGTCACCGGCGTGCTCACGGCCAGGGGCTCGCCATTGCGGTCGGTGATCAGGCCACGGTGAGCAGGAATCGGAATATGACGCACACTGCGCGCATCGCCCTGCTCCTTGAGAAAGTCACGGTCGACGACCTGCAGGTCGATGATACGCCACGAAATCGCCGCCACCATGAGTCCGAGCAAGCCCAGGACCAGACGAAACCGCCACGGGAACAGTGCCCCTTCGAGTTTCATCATGGCGTCACCATCTGCACTTCGGCGGCGCCGGGGATGCGCATTTTCAGTTGTTCGGTGGCCAATACTTCGATGCGACTATGGGCGGTCCAGGTGCTCTGTTCCAGGATCAACCGGCCCCACTCGGCCTGCGCCTTGTCGCGCACGCTCAGCTCGCTATAAAGAGTGTTGAGCAACTGCCGATTCCAGTGCGCGCTATAAGACACGGCGATGGCCGAGACGAGCACGCCTACGAACAGCAGCAGCATGAAAAAGCTGCCGCCCGGCAGAGGCTTGGCGAAGAGCTTGCTCACCGCAACTTCTCCGCGACACGCATGACGGCGCTACGGGCGCGAGGGTTAGCCTTGAGTTCGGCTTCGGAGGCGAACTGCGCTTTGCCGTGGATCTTGATTTTCGGTACGAAAGCCTCGAAACGCACCGGCAGGTTGCGCGGCAGGTTATCGGTTTCGCCTTTGGTGAGCTTGCGCATGAACAGCTTGACGATGCGGTCTTCAAGGGAATGGAAGCTGATCACCACCAGCCGGCCGCCGATCTCCAGCGCCTCAAGGGCGGCCTCGAGACCCACTTCCAGATCGCCCAGTTCGTTATTGACGTGAATGCGCAAACCCTGGAAAGCGCGGGTCGCCGGGTTCTTGCCCTTTTCCCATGCAGGGTTGGCAACCTTCAACACTTCGGCCAGGTCGCCGGTACGCTCGAAGGGCTTGATGTCGCGACGCTCGACCACGGCACGGGCCATGCGGCCGGAGAAACGCTCTTCACCGTACTCCTTGAAGACGCGGGCGATTTCTTCCACTGGCGCGGTGTTGACGAATTCGGCGGCACTGACGCCGCGGGACGGGTCCATGCGCATGTCCAGCGGGCCGTCATTGAGGAAACTGAAGCCGCGCTCCGGATCATCCAGTTGCGGCGACGACACGCCCAGGTCGAGCAGCACGCCACTGACTTTGCCGGCGAGGCCACGCTCGGCGACTTCCGCACCCAACTCGGCAAAGCTGCGCTGCACAACGACAAAGCGGCCGTCTTCGGCCGCTAGCGCTTGCCCGGTGGCAATCGCTTGAGGATCCTTGTCGAACCCCAGCAACCGACCGTCCGGCCCAAGCTGGCTGAGGATCAGCCGACTGTGTCCGCCACGCCCGAACGTGCCGTCCAGATAGCAACCATCAGGGCGTACGGCGAGAGCCTCGACGGCCTCGTCAAGCAGTACGGTGATGTGGTTAAAGCCGCTATCAATAGTCACAGGATCAAATCACGCAGTTCATCAGGCATGGCGCCCGGTTGTTGAATAGCAGCGAGGTCAGCGGCAGAAACCGCATTCCAGGCATCTTCGTCCCACAGTTGGAACTTGTTCAGTTGGCCGACCAGCATCGCGCGCTTATCCAGCTTGGCGTACTCGCGCAGGCGCGGCGGCACCAGGAAACGACCGCTGCCGTCGAGCTCGAGATCGACGGCATTACCAATCAGCAAGCGTTGCAGACGGCGGTTTTCTTCACGCAGCGAAGGCAAGGCGCGCAGCTTGGTTTCGATGATTTCCCACTCATCCAGCGGGTAAACGCACAAACATGGGTCAACAGCGTCGATCGTGACGATTAACTGCCCGGAACTTCGCGAAACGAGCTCGTCACGATACCGGCTGGGCATGGCGAGCCGGCCTTTTGCATCGAGACTGATAGCGTTAGCTCCTCGAAACACGTCAGCGTTTCTCCACTTTTTTGCGTTTTACCTTCAAAAAAACCCACTTCGTGCCACTTTCCGCCACTTGCGCACACTATAGGAATGCGCCCACCGCACCGTCAAGGCGCGGGATGAAGGAAAAGCCTTATAGATCGGAGATTTAGGAGCGTTTCAGGAGAGGTAACAAGAATCTGGCGTAGGAAATTTCGCTCCAACCTGAGGCAACACAGGGGACTGCGCGCACAAGTTAAAGTGATTTGTTAAGAGTAAGATTTTTTTGGTATTAGGAACTGCGTCTGCCTGTGATTCCGGCAGGGAGGGGGAAAGGTGGAGAGTCGATCTGTAAGCCGGGTTCTGTCTTGAACAGTCATTCGTCTACGATGGCCATCACTGGACATCTTTAGCAACCTACCCGGTCCCAGCGCGGGCCACGCCTTGGGACCCTATTTGGTCTTGCTCCAAGTGGGGTTTACCTAGCCACGAACTGTTGCCAGCCGTGCGGTGCGCTCTTACCGCACCTTTTCACCCTTACCGGCACCGAAGCGCTTAGGCGGTTATTTTCTGTGGCACTTTCCGTAGGCTCACGCCTCCCAGGCATTACCTGGCACTTCGCCCTATGGAGCCCGGACTTTCCTCCCCCCCCTAATTTTCATAGAGGGCAGCGACTGTCCGATCGACTCTCCGCCGCGAAGGTTAACGGTAGAGCGCCTCAAGAACAAGCGATAAAAGCCCCTGGCCAGCCTGACGCCCCGGTTTCATTGGCCCTTCTGTTTTTCCAACGCGACCTGATACAGCACATTCTTGCGCTCGCCAGTGATCTGCGCGGCAAGGGCTGCGGCGCGCTTGAGGGGCATCTCCTCCAGTAACAGATCAAGTACGCGCATTGCCTCGCTGCTGACCGCATCTTCGTTTTCAGGCGGCGTCCAACCCGCCACCAGCACGACACATTCGCCACGCTGCTGATTGCTGTCGCTCTCGACGAAGGCACGCAGGTCTACCAATGGCAAGCCCTTGAGGGTTTCAAACGTCTTGGTCAACTCACGGGCCAGCAACGCCTGGCGCCCGGGACCGAACACCTGCTCCATGTCTTGCAGGCACTCCAGTATGCGGTGCGGCGCCTCATAGAAAATCAGTGTACGAGGCTCTTCCTTTATAGCTTCCAGACGCGCTCGCCGCCCCACCGCCTTGGCCGGCAAGAAACCTTCGAAAATGAAACGATCGGACGGCAAGCCGGCCGCCGACAGCGCCGCGATCAACGCGCAAGCCCCCGGCACCGGCACCACATTGATGCCGGCAGCGCGGGCTTGGCGCACCAGGTGATAACCCGGGTCGGAAATCAGCGGCGTGCCGGCATCGGAAATCAGCGCCACGTTATCGCCTGCCAACAGCCGGGTGATGAACCGACTGCCTTCATCCCGCTCATTATGCTCGTGGCACGCCGCCAACGGCGTGGAAATCCCGAAATGCTGCAGCAGCCGCTGGGAATGGCGCGTGTCTTCGGCGGCGATAAGAGCCACCTCCCTCAGGATTTTCAGCGCACGGGCGCTGATATCGTCCAGGTTGCCGATGGGCGTCGCCACCACGTAAAGCGAGCCTGCAGCGGAATTCGAAGCACCTGGAACAGTCAAAACACACACCTCATGGTCGGTAAAGAACGGCATTGTAGCGCGTGCCGCCATTCTCAGCCGTTCACATTAGCACTTGTAGCGAGAGACCTCGTCCCCTTGCCACATGGGTCAAAGCACACCTTCGGTGCTGCGCCGCACTCTTTGAAATATCTAAATCAATCGATTCGCACCAGTAACATCGCGCCCCGGCCAGTGCTTGGGTACAATTCGACGCTAATTTGATCTCGTATCAGGAACACTTACATGATCGCTTGCCTGCGGCTGCTCTCCGCCCTCTGCCTCGCTGCCCTCCTGGCGGCTTGCGCCAGCTCGCCTTCGTCCAGCCTTGGCGAACTCCCACGGACCCCGGATGCCAGTATCGAGCAACTGCTCGAACAGGCCACCCAAAGCAAAACACCGGAAAAAGCCGCCCTGTTGCGTCTGACCGCCGCAGACCTGGCGTACCGCCAGGGCAATGCCGGCCAGTCCGCACAGATCCTGCAGCAGGTGCCGATGGAGCAACTCAAGCCCGGCCAGCAGATTTTCGCCAGCACGTTGTCGGCCGAACTGGCAATGACTCGCAATCAGCCCAAGGCGGCGCTGACGTCCCTCGGCCATCCGAGCCTGCAACACCTGAGCGAAATGCCAGTGGAACAGCAGGCCCGCACCGGCACCGTTCGCGCTCGCGCCCTTGAGGCAGATGGCCAGACGTTGGCCGCTGCCAAGGAACGGATTTTCATTGCCCCACTGCTGGAAGGCGAAGCCGCGGCGAAAAACCACGAAACGATCTGGTCTCTGATCGCCTCGCTGCCTACCGACCAACTGCAACCGACCACCACCGATGACCTCGGTGGCTGGCTGAGCCTGGCCAAGTCCGTGAAAACAGCCGGTACCTTGGAGCAACAACAGGCCGCCATCGACAGCTGGCGCGAACAGAACCCGAAACACCCTGCCGCGCAACAACTGCCGACTCCGCTGGTCAAGCTCAAGGAACTGGCAAGCCAGCCGCTCAGCAAAATCGCCTTGCTGCTGCCTCAAAATGGCCCGCTGGCTGCCGTTGCCAAAGCCCTGCGCGAAGGCTTCATGGCCGCGCACTACCAGGCCCAACAGGCCGGGCAGAAGCCACCAAGCATCCAGATCTATGACAGCGCCAGCCTGACCTCCATGGATGAGTTCTACCGCAAGGCCCAGGCCGACGGCGTACAGCTGGTGGTGGGCCCGCTGGAAAAACCACTGGTCAAGCAGATTGCCACTCGCCCACAGTTGCCGATCACCACCCTGGCGCTGAACTACAGCGAAGGCGAGCAAGGTCCTCCCCAACTGTTCCAGTTCGGCCTGGCCCCGGAAGATGAAGCCCGCGAAGTGTCCCGCCGCGCCCGCGCCGACGGCCTGCATCGCGCCGCCGCCATGGTGCCTAAAGGCGAATGGGGCGATCGTGTATTGAAAGCCTTCAGCCAGGACTGGCAAGCCAACGGCGGAACCATCGTTGCGATCGAGCGCGTTGACCAACCGGTGCAACTGGCCCAGCAGATCGCCGACATGTTCCAGCTGCGCCAGAGCGAAGGTCGCGCCAAGAGCCTGCAAAACACCGTAGGCACCGCGGTAGCGGCCCAGCCTTCGCGTCGCCAAGACATCGAGTTCATTTTCCTGGCATCGACGCCGCAGCAAGCCCAGCAGATCAAGCCGACCCTGAACTTCCAGTACGCTGGTGACGTACCGGTCTACGCCACGTCTTCAGTGTTCAGTGTCAGCGGCGACCAGAACCAATATAACGACATGAACGGTGTGCGTTTTTGCGAAACGCCGTGGCTGCTCGACGCCAACGACCCACTGCGCCAGCAAGTCACTGCACAATGGCCCCAGGCCGGTGGAAGCCTGGGCCGACTGTATGCGATGGGTGCCGACGCCTATCGACTCGCTCCGCGCCTCGGCCAGCTCAAGACATTGCCGGACAGTCGCATCGAAGGCTTGTCGGGTAGCCTGGCGATTTCGTCGACCCAACGCGTGCAACGTCAATTGCCGTGGGCCCAATTCGTCAATGGCCAGGTGCAGCGCCTGCCGGATACCCAGCGCTGATGCCCGACCGATCACACTTGCAAAGCGGAAAGGATGCCGAGGGCCAGGCCCTCGCGCATCTGCAGCAAAAGGGCTTGCGCTTGCTGGCGCAGAACTGGTTGTGTAAACGCGGCGAGCTGGATCTGGTCATGCTTGACGGCGATACAGTAGTATTCGTCGAAGTCCGCTACAGAAAAAATACCCAATGGGGCGGCGCGCTCGACAGCATCGACGAGCGCAAGCGCCAGAAGTTGATTTTCGCCGCGCAGTACTTTCTGCAACGCGAGTCTCGCTGGGCCGATTACCCCTGCCGCTTCGACGTGGTCGCCATCGACAGCAATGCCGACCAGTTGAATTGGCTGCAGAACGCCTTCGACAGTTGAACGCCCAGCCAAGCCGGACACCTTCATTTAACTTTTTTGCTCTTTGCTTTGCGCGCCGCACATGTTTGTGCCGATAAGTCGCGCTAATTAAGGTCACACAGATGGACATGCAATCGCGAATCCGCCAGCTTTTTCAGGCCAGCATCGACACCAAGCAACAGGCGATGGACGTACTTGCACCGCACATCGAGCAAGCCAGCCAAGTGATGGTCAATGCCTTGCTCAACGAGGGCAAGATGCTCTCGTGCGGCAATGGCGGTTCGGCCGGCGACGCCCAGCACTTTTCCTCTGAGCTGCTCAACCGCTTCGAACGCGAGCGCCCGAGCCTACCGGCCATCGCACTGACGACCGACAGTTCGACGATCACCTCGATCGCCAACGACTACAGCTACAACGAAGTATTTTCCAAGCAGATCCGCGCCCTCGGCCAGCCTGGCGATGTGCTTCTGGCGATTTCCACCAGCGGCAACTCGGCCAACATTATTCAAGCGATCCAGGCCGCACATGATCGCGAAATGATTGTCGTAGCATTGACCGGTCGCGACGGCGGCGGCATGGCATCCTTGCTCTTGCCTGAGGACGTCGAGATCCGCGTACCGGCCAATGTCACCGCACGTATTCAGGAAGTCCACCTGCTGGCGATCCACTGCCTTTGCGATTTGATCGACAGCCAATTGTTCGGGAGTGAAGAATGACCCCTAATCGCCTAGGCCTTCTGGCCCTGACCCTGTGCCTCGGCATCAGCGGCTGCACATCGATGGTTAATGCCAGCCGGGAAAAGCCGATCGAAGACGACCGCGGCACCCGCACCTTCGGCAGCAAGATCGACGACTCGCTGATCGAAACCAAGGTCGGCGTGAACATCGCCAAGGCCGATCCGGACCTGGACAACAACTCGCACATCGTCGTCACCAGCTTCAACGGTGTCGTGTTGCTGGCCGGCCAGACCCCACGCGCCGACCTCAAGGCCAAGGCCGAACAGGAAGCCAGCGCGGTGCAACGGGTCAAGACCGTGCATAACGAGCTTCAGGTTCTGCAACCCTCCTCCCTGCTGGCGCGCCAGAACGATGCCTGGCTGACGACCAAGATCAAGACGCAGATGCTGACCGATGCCAGCATTCCAGGATCGCGCATCAAGGTTGTGACCGAGAACGGGATTGTCTATCTGCTGGGGTTGCTGACCAAGCAGGAGGCTGCGCAGGCGACCAACCTGGTGCAGGGGGTGTCTGGGGTGCAGAAAATTGTGAAGCTGTTTGAATACATCGATTGATATAAGTGCTCGCACAAGAACGGCGCTTTTCCTGAAAAGGAAAGCGCCGTTTTTTATGCATCGTTGGGGGGCGCCTGGGTCAGCGTGCACCCCGCTCTTGCTCTTGCTCTTGCTTTGGACTTTGATCTTCGACGCCCCGTTAACCACGATGGCCGAACGCAGGCATTGCGCAGTGGGCATCCCGGCATGGATGCCGGGATAGCCGCGCAGGGCCATGGATGGCCCATCGCGGCGGGCCCACGGAGCAATGCCGGAGTGAGGGCACACCGAGCCTCGGCGAGGCACCGAGTGGTGGGGCGAAGCCTTTTGGGTTACTTTTTTGGCGCCTGAAAAAAGTGACCCGCCGTAAGGGCGGAACCCTAAGCCGCCGTTACCGCAGCAACGGATATACACACCAACTACGACACAAAAAAATGCCCGCATCTCGCGACACAGGCATTCTTCTCAACTAGCCGGCAAAGCGCTAAAAAACGCCCGCTACTTCACCACCTTCAAGCTCGGCCGCCCGCTAGGACGCGGCGGCTCGTCATCCGGTGGTGGTAGATCATCATCCGCCTCGAACTCCTCTTCACCATCCAACGGCACTTCCAACTCGAACACCATGCCTTGGCCATTTTCCCGGGCATAGATTCCCAGGATCGAAGCAATCGGCACGTACAGCGTATGCGGCACCCCACCGAAACGCCCTTCAAAGCTGACCGCATCGTTATCCATGTGCAGATGACGCACAGCGGCCGGCGATACGTTCAATACAATCTGCCCGTCATTGGCAAAACCCTGCGGCACCTGGACCGATGGATACTCGGCATTGACCAGCATGTGCGGGGTGCAATCGTTGTCCACAATCCACTCGTAGAGCGCGCGGACCAGATAAGGTCGACTGGAGTTCATAGCGGCTCCTTAAGCCTTAGCGCATGTCACGTTCGACACCAGACAGACTCGCCTGGAATGCCTCACGTGCAAATTGGCGCTCCATATAATCAAGCAGCGGCTTGGCGGGCCGCGGCAGTTCGATACCCAGGATCGGCAAACGCCAGAGTATGGGCAATAGGCAGCAATCCACCAGACTTTGTTCCTCACTGAGGAAAAACGGCTTGTCGACGAACAGCGGCGACACGCCCGTCAGGCTTTCGCGCAGTTCCTTACGCGCAACGACCCGTGCCGGCTCCTTGGTTCGCGGATCCAGGATCAGATCCACCAACCCGCACCAGTCACGCTGGATGCGGTGGATCAGCAAACGGCTGTTGGCACGCGCGACGGGGTATACCGGCAGCAAAGGCGGATGCGGATAACGCTCATCCAGGTATTCCATCACCACGGTCGACTCCCACAGCGCCAGGTCACGATCGACCAGCGTGGGCAGGCTGCCGTAAGGGTTCACCTCGATCAGCTTCGGCGGCTGACGGCCCGCTTCGACGTAAATGATCTCGGCGCTGACACCCTTCTCGGCCAGTACGATGCGTACCCGGTGGGAATAGTGGTCGGCGGGGTCGGAGTAACAGGCCAACCGATTGGTCACGCCCATGGCGATCCTCCTCGCTTGTTGAAATTATCGAAAAACGGAAAAACGAGCGCGCCCAGAGGGCGTCTCCCGTAACCACCTGGCCGACCAGGCTCGTTACACCTTCAGAGACGCCCTTGGGCGCGCACGATTAACAGCAACGGCTTACAGCTTTATCAATGCACGTCTTTCCAGTATTCACGCTTGAGCAGATATGCGAATACGAAGAAGAACGCCAGGTACAGCAATACATACGTACCGATACGCTGGTGTTCCAGCTTTACCGGGTTGGCCGAGTAGGCCAGGAAGGTCACCAGGTTCTTGACCTTCTCGTCAAACTGCTCGGGCGTCAGGGTGCCAGAGTTCGGCACGATGGTCAGCTGGTCGCAGGCTTCATGAGTCAAAGCCGTGCCGGTCAGCGGATCATATTGCTTCTTGCCGTCCTCGACGATCTGAACCTGCTTGCAGCCTATCACTTGGCGACCTTGCAAGCCGACCAGTACGTTCGGCATCCCGACGTTCGGGAAGACCTTGTTGTTCACACCCCACGGGCGTGCAGGATCTTCATAGAACGAACGCAGGTAGCCGTAGAGCCAATCGGTACCCCGCACGCGGGCCACCAGCGTCAGGTCCGGCGGCGCAGCGCCAAACCAGGTCTTGGCGTCCGCCGGTTGCATGCCGATGTTCATGTGGTCGCCCAGCTTGGCGCCAGTGAACACCAGCTTTTCAAGCATGAGCTCGTGAGGAATGCCCAAGTCATCGGCCACGCGCTCGTAGCGTTGGAACTTGGCGCTGTGACAACCCATGCAATAGTTGGCAAAGGTACGGGCGCCGTCCTGCATTGCCGCTTTGTCGGAAACGTCGATGTCGACTTTTTCCAGTTCCGGCCCACTAGACGTGGACGCAAAGGACAACATAGGCAACGCAGCAAGAATCAGTACAGAAAATAGCTTTTTCATCAGCCAGTCACCCTTTCCGGAACCGGTTTGGTCTTCTCGAGCCTGGTGTAGAACGGCATCAGAATGAAGTAGGCGAAGTACAGGAAGGTGCAGACCTGCGACAGCAGCGTCCGGCCCGGTGTCGGTGCCAATACACCCAGCACGCCGAGGATCACGAACGAAATGCAGAACACCCAGAGCCAGATCTTGCTCAGCCAGCCCTTGTAGCGCATCGACTTGACGGGGCTGCGGTCCAGCCAAGGCAGGACGAACAGCACGGCAATGGCGGCGCCCATGGCGATTACGCCCAGCAGCTTGTCAGGAACGGCCCGCAGGATCGCGTAGAACGGCGTGAAGTACCAGACCGGTGCAATGTGCTCAGGGGTCTTGAAGGCGTTGGCCTGTTCGAAGTTCGGCTTCTCGAGGAAATAACCGCCCATTTCCGGGAAGAAGAACACGATGGAGCAGAAGATGAACAGGAAGACCACTACGCCGACGATGTCTTTCACGGTGTAGTACGGGTGGAAGGCGATGCCATCCAGCGGTACGCCGTTCTCGTCCTTGTGCTTCTTGATGTCCACGCCATCGGGGTTGTTCGAGCCCACCTCATGCAGCGCCAGGATGTGCAGCACCACCAGGCCGAGGATCACGATCGGCAGGGCCACGACATGCAGGGCGAAGAAGCGGTTCAGGGTAATCCCCGAGATCAGGTAGTCACCACGGATCCACTGGGTCAGGTCGTCGCCGATAACCGGAATCGCACCGAACAGCGAGATGATCACCTGGGCACCCCAGTAGGACATCTGGCCCCAAGGCAGCAGGTAGCCCATGAAGGCTTCGGCCATCAGCGCCAGGTAGATCAACATGCCGAAGACCCACACCAGCTCACGCGGCTTCTGGTACGAACCGTAGAGCAAACCACGGAACATGTGCAGGTAGACCACGATGAAGAACGCCGAAGCGCCGGTGGAGTGCAGCAGACGCAGGATCGAGCCGTACTCGACGTCGCGCATGATGTATTCGACGGAGGCGAACGCTTCTTCTGCCGAGGGGGTGTAGCTCATCGTCAGCCAGACACCGGTGACGATCTGGTTGACCAGGACGAGCAACGCCAGGGAACCAAAGAAGTAGAAGAAATTGAAGTTCTTCGGAGCGTAATACTTGCTGAGATGGTCTTCCCACATCTTGGTCGCGGGAAAGCGCGCATCAACCCAATCCATTAGTTTGCTCATCACGCTTTCTCCGTATCGACGCCAACGACAATGATGTCATCGGTCTCATAGGAATGCGGGGGAACTGGCAGGTTCAGAGGTGCAGGTTGCGACTTGTAGACGCGACCGGCCAGGTCGTAGTGGGAGCCGTGGCATGGGCAGAAATAACCACCAACCCAGTCTTTGCCCAGATCGGCAGGGGCCACTTCGGGACGGAACGTTGGCGAGCAACCCAGGTGCGTGCAGATCCCGATCAGAAGCAGGATTTCCGGCTTGATCGAGCGCGTCTCAGGGTTGACGTATTCCGGTTGGACCGAGTTCTTGGAGGAGGGATCGGACAGCTGGCCCTCAATCTTTTTCAGATTCCCCAGGATTTCCTCTGTACGGCGGACGATGAACACCGGCTGACCGCGCCATTCAGCAATCATCTGCTGGCCTGGCTCGATCTTGCTGACATTCACTTTCACCGGTGCACCTGCGGCTTTCGCCTTGGCGCTGGGAAACCATGACCCCACGAACGGGACCGCAGCCCCCACCGCTCCTGCAGCACCCACCACGGATGTGGCTGCTACCAGGAAGCGACGCCGGCCTGCATTCACGCCGTCATTGCTCATTCAGTCCTCTCCCATCAGCTTTGTGGCCTGTTAAATCAGGCGTCTACTAAGTAAAAATCTGAACTTATAAAAATTTTGCCGAATGGTAATGAAAACCCCCAATTCTGACAAGGTAATTACCAAGCGGCGAAACCGCCAAGCCTTGTAGTATAGGGGCTCTACGAATGTGGCAAGTTGTCACAGAGCAATTATTTCGCACATAAAAAAACGCCCAGCTCCGTGAGGAACTGGGCGCCTTTTGAACGCGAAAGCGAAATTAACGCTTCGAGTACTGCGGACGCTTACGCGCTTTACGCAGACCGACTTTCTTACGTTCAACTTCGCGAGCATCGCGAGTTACGAAGCCAGCTTTACGCAGGGCGCTGCGCAGAGTCTCGTCGTAATCCATCAGGGCGCGAGTGATGCCGTGGCGGATTGCGCCAGCCTGCCCACTTACACCACCGCCGATAACGGTGACGTAGATGTCGAATTTTTCGACGGTCTCGGTCAGTTCCAGCGGCTGACGAACTACCATGCGGGCAGTTTCGCGGCCGAAGAAGTTATCCAGGGAGCGGTTGTTGATGGAGATGTTGCCAGTGCCCGGACGCAGGAAAACGCGTGCGGTTGCAGTCTTGCGACGGCCAGTGCCGTAATTTTGAGTCGCCGACATAATGAACTATTCCGTTAAAACTTCAGTTCTTGGGGCTGCTGAGCAGTATGAGGGTGAGCAGCGCCCGCATAAACCTTCAGCTTACGATACATGTCGCGACCCAGCGGGTTCTTAGGCAGCATGCCTTTAACCGCGGTCTCGATCACGCGCTCAGGGGCTTTGGCGATCAGCTTTTCAAAGTTGATCGACTTGATGCCGCCAGGAAAACCGGAGTGGGAGTAGTACATTTTGTCAGTGGTTTTAGCGCCAGTAACACGTACTTGCTCGGCATTGATCACGACGATGTAGTCACCGGTGTCAACGTGAGGGGTGTACTCAGGCTTGTGCTTGCCACGCAGACGGCTCGCGATTTCGGTGGCCAGACGACCCAGGGTCTGACCAGCAGCGTCGACGACAAACCAGTCGCGCTTTACTGTTTCCGGTTTAGCAGTAAAAGTTTTCATTCTTTATAGCCTCAGGGGCCGCCCTGTAAATTAGACGGCGGATCTTACTGAATAGTGCGTACTTTGACAAGTCAAAGGCAGCCGGATACAGACGCTTTCGGGGGCTCGGGTCGGCGCGTCCGTTCAACGGCAAGATTCTTCGGCGGCGGCGCATCACTTCCACTGCAGAAAGAGGTGCGCAATTATGCAGATTGCGAAAAATATTTCAACCTGCTTTTATGATTGTTTTGCCCAAGGAGTCCCCGATGGACTATCGCAAGCTAGGCCGTACCGATCTGAATGTCAGCGCCCTGTGCCTCGGCACCATGACCTGGGGTGAGCAGAACAGCGAGGCCGAGGCCTTCGCCCAGATCGAACGTGCCAAGGGTGCCGGTATCAATTTCCTCGACACCGCCGAGATGTACCCGGTGCCACCGAAGGCCGAGACCTACGCCACCACCGAGCGCTACATCGGCAACTATTTCAAGAGCCGTGGTGACCGCGCCGACTGGATCCTGGCGAGCAAGATCGCCGGCCCCGGCAACACCATCGACTACATCCGCGACAAGAACCTCAAGCACAACCGCCGCCATATCGTCGAAGCGCTGGATGCCAGCCTCAAGCGCCTGCAAACCGACTGGATCGATCTTTACCAGTTGCATTGGCCGGAGCGCAGCACCAATTTCTTTGGCCAGTTGGGCTACACCCACAAGCCCGATGAAGATTTCACGCCGCTGGAGGAAACCCTCGAAGCCCTTGACGAACAGGTCCGGGCCGGCAAGATCCGCCACATCGGCCTGTCCAACGAGACGCCATGGGGCACCATGAAATTCCTCGCCCTGGCCGAAGCCCGTGGCTGGCCGCGAGCAGTGTCGATCCAGAACCCGTACAACCTGCTCAACCGCAGCTTTGAAATCGGCCTGGCGGAAATCGCCATTCGTGAGCAATGCGGTCTGTTGGCCTATTCGCCCCTGGCGTTCGGATTCCTGTCAGGCAAATACGAAAACGGCGCGCGCCCCGCCAAGGGTCGCCTGACCTTGTACAGCCGTTTCATGCGCTATTTCAATCCACAATCGGAAGCCGCGTGCAGCCGTTATGTGGCGCTGGCCCGCGAGCACGGCCTGGACCCGGCGCAAATGGCATTGGCGTTCGTTACCCAGCAGCCGTTCGTCACCAGCAATATCATCGGTGCCACCACCCTGGAACAACTGGACAGCAACATCGCCAGCTTCGACCTGAAGCTGTCGGATGAAGTGCTGGCGGGGATCGAGGCAATTCACAAGGATCAGCCAAACCCGGCGCCTTGATCCATAGGCCTCATCGCGAGCAAGCTCGCTCCCACAGGAGGTCTGTGCTGATCACAAATACACGATCAGACACAAATCCCCTGTGGGAGCGAGCTTGCTCGCGATAGCCGACTCAAACCCACCCCTTTATCAAAGCGACCGCGCAATGATCTCCTTCATGATCTCATTGGTCCCGGCATAGATCCGCTGCACCCGCGCATCTGCCCACGCCCGGGCAATCGGGTATTCCCACATGAAGCCGTAGCCGCCATGCAACTGCACGCATTCGTCCAGCACTTTGCATTGCAGGTCGGTGCCCCAGTACTTGGCCATCGCTGCGGTCGGCACGTCGAGCTTGCCCTGCAGGTGCAGCTCCAGGCAGCGATCGACGAAGACCCGGCCTATCTGGATCTCGGTGGCCATTTCCGCGAGTTTGAAGCGAGTGTTCTGGAAATCCGCGATGGACTTGCCGAATGCCTTGCGGTCTCGGGTGTAGTCCAATGTCCATTGCAACGCTGCTTCGGCCGAGGCCAGGCCACCAATGGCGACGGTCAGGCGCTCCTGGGGCAGTTCCTGCATGAGGTAGGCAAAGCCCATCCCGGCCTGCCCCAAGAGGTTCTCCTTCGGCACCCGCACGTCCTGGAAGAATAATTCGGAGGTGTCCTGGGCCTTCATCCCGACTTTTTCCAGGCGCTTGCCTTTCTCGAAGCCCGGCGTGCCCGCTTCTACCAGGAACAGGCTGGTGCCCTTGGCCCCCGCCTTCGGGTCGGTCTTGGCGACGACGATAACCAGGTCCGCAAGGAAGCCATTGGTGATGAACGTCTTGGAGCCGTTGATGACATATTCGTCGCCGTCCAGCACCGCCGTAGTCTTCACGCCCTGCAAGTCCGAGCCCGCGCCCGGCTCGGTCATGGCGATGGCGGTCACCATTTCGCCGGACACCAGTTTCGGCAGGTACTTGTGCTTCAACGCTTCGCTGCCGTAATGGAGGATGTACGGCGCGACGATGTCGGAATGCAGCGAGAAGCCGATCCCGGTCAGCCCCAGGCGACCGATCTCCTCGATCACTACGGTGCTGTAGAGGAAGTCTGCATCCAGCCCGCCGTAGGCTTCTGGAAGGTGCGAACACAACATCCCCGCTTCCCCTGCCTTGTTCCAAAGCTCGCGATCGACATGTCCCTGTTTTTCCCATTGGCTGTGGTACGGCACGGCTTCTTTTTCAAGGAAGGTTCGTACAGAGTCTCGAAACAATTCATGCTCGGGACTGAACAGGGTTCTAGGGATCATGGCGCACCTTTGGTTATTGTTGGATGGGGTCATTCAACAGAGCCTAAGCCTGCAGCGCGCAACGGGACACTGGACACTTGCGCCAAAAAATAAGACGATCCAGCCGCTTGTTGACCACTATCCCCTATAAAAATAAAGATGAATTATGTCCATGCACGTCTCCACGCCCTTGCGGCGCGTCAGCATCCTGGCCGTCGACCGGGTTTTCGCCTCCACCCTCATGCAAGCCAAGGATTTTTTCCACCTGGCCAGCCTGCGCTATGGCAAACAACTGGGCCACGGCCTGACCCCGGCCTTTGAAACCCGCCTGGTCAGCCCCGATGGCAACCCCGTGAACAGCTTCAGCGATGTGATCATGCCGGTGGACGGTGGCCTGGAAAATACCGACGTCATCATCCTGCCGGCCTTCTGGGATGACTTCGCCACCCTGTGCCAACGATATCCACAGGTCCTGCCGTGGCTGCGCGAACAACACGCTCGCGGCGCGGTGCTCTGCGCAGAAGCCACCGGGGTGTTCTGGCTGGCCGAGGCCGGGCTTCTCGACGGCAAGGAAGCCACCACCTATTGGCGTTTTTTCAATGCCTTCAAGGAACGCTTCCCCCAAGTCCACCTCAACCAGGACAAGCACCTGACCGACGCCGACAACCTGTTCTGCGCCGGCGGCACCACCTCAGCGTGCGATCTCTACATCTACCTGATCGAACGCTTCTGCGGCGCCAACGTGGCCCAGGCCGTGGCGCGAGACATTCTCTATGAAGTGCAGCGCAGCTATTCGCCGGGACGCATCGGCTTCGGCGGGCAGAAACTGCACCAGGACGTGATCATCCTGCAGATCCAGCAATGGCTCGAAGAACACTTCGCCGACAAATTCCGCTTCGAGGACGTCGCCAGGGAGCACGGCATGAGCATCCGCAACTTCATGCGTCGCTTCCAGACCGCCACGGGCGACAAACCGCTGCATTACCTGCAACGACTGCGAATCGAAACCGCCAAGGGCCTGCTTTCAGGCAGCCGCAAGAGCATCAAGACCATCAGCTATGAAGTCGGCTACGACGACGCAAGCTTTTTCGCACGGCTGTTCCGACAACACACCGACCTGTCGCCGAACCAGTACCGGCAGCAGTTCCAGCAGGCGGCGTGAGCCAAGGCTGAATGCAATTTAAGGTGGAAGCGAGCCTGCTCGCTCCCACCTTCGATCATGCACAACACAAGATCATCCTCCCCGCTCATTCCTACATGAAAAGCAGAACGCAGAATGCCCGAGTGCCGAATTTCACTCACATACAGCTCCCCATGAACACCGCAACATCAATCCCTGAAAACACCATCAGGGATGACCAACAGTGACCATCGGATCAAGCTACAACTACCCCGCCTCCGCCACCCGGGACATCATTCGAGCCAAGCGCTCGACAGACAAGAAATGGGCCGTTCGCTTTCCAAACCCTCCCGATCTGTGCTTCGACTACCGGGCCCTGGTCGAACAGAAAGGCGGCATCGCCAAGGCAACCGACCCACAACATAGGATTTGCATCATCGGTGCCGGTATCACTGGGTTGACGGCCGCAAGGGAACTCTATCGTTGCGGATTTACCCACATCACCCTGATTGAACAATCCAGTCGCATCGGCGGCAGGCACCTGACCGTCCCTGGGAGTAAACAATCCACCGCCAGCCATACACCTTTCGAGATGGGCGCCATGCGCATGCCCTTTTTCAACCGGTCGGATGAGCCTCCAGTGGAAGGCCGGTCGCTGATGGCTTACTACGCCAGGATTTTTGAGTTATCGACTGCCGACTTCGCCAATCCAGGCAGCCAATGGGTCCACTCGACAGGCATCTACCTGCGCGAGGGCACTATTGGCGGCGAGCCGACACCGCAAATGCTGATCTGGAAAAACGAAGACGGCAGTACGCCACCGCCCGGCAGAAAGCTGCGGGAGGTATATGCCAAATGGAAAGCCTTTGCCGACCGAATGACGCGACACGTCGCTGAGGTTTACGCCACTGAACGATGGGAAGCCATGTGGCAGGCGATCGTAGCGAAATATCAGAATGTCTCATTTCGCGACTTGGTGAGCATGCCTGCCTTGCAAGCCTGGGATGAGCGCGAACCGGGAGATTTCGGCGGCATGGGAATGTCTGCCGAGGAGTCCGCGATCTTCTATGCGATCGGCATCGGCGATGGCAGTTGGGGGGCCTTCTACGATGTCTGCTCTCTATATCCCCTTCGCACCGCGGTGTTTGGGTTCAGCAGCCACTTGCAGCTGGTGCTTGGTCGGGTGGACTCGCTGGGTGATCCACTCCCTTCGCCCCATCTGCATAGCGAAACCGTTGTTGATTCGGCGGGATTGAGCTTCGACAGCCCCCGCTACATCGGGCTCGCGGCCCTGAGCGAATGCTTGATGTTCATGAAGACTGCGGAGACCGGAAAATCCGTCCATGAGCATAGCCTTGAACGAAAAGACGGCCTGCTCACAAACTCATCCGTGACCGGGCTGACAAAACTGGCAAACCAAAAGATACGCGTCCATTTCGACTGGCAACACGGTCTGCCCGAGCAAACCCGGCAGCACGCCCAGGATTTCGACTCGGTCATCCTGACGCTCCCCTCTTGGCTGATCGAGACTCGCATCGAACTGGAAAATTTCACGCGGCTAATGCTGCCATTCGAAACAATCAATGCTTATAAAACTGCTCATTGGGAGACCAGCTGCAAAGTATTCGCACCGTTGAAGAAATCATTTCTCTCCAAAAACAGAACCATCCCGCAGGCAATCGTCACCGACAGCTTCATCCACGACGTCTACACCTATCGCTACAACGACGACTACAGCTATGACTGCATACTGCTGAGCTACACCTGGGAGGACGATGCAACCAAACTCGCGTCATTCAGCGACAAGGAGCTTGTCAGCAAGTGCGCCAAGGAGCTGGATCGAATACTCATGAGATGTACCAATATCCAGGAGAGAATTTCGCCTTATATCGGACTCGATCAAGCCGTGGTCCAACGGTGGATTACCGATAGAAACTCCTTGGGTTGTGCCAAGTTATATCGGCCAGGCACCTACGGCGATGCCGTGGGCCTGATGAAATACAACAGGGACTTTGGTCATCATTCGGGCCTGTATTTTTCCGGCGAATCGTTTTCCGTGGACGCTGGCTGGACAGAGCCTTGCTTTCGAGGCGCCATCGACGCCGCCATTCACATCTGCAACAAGACCGCGGCGACCTTCAATGGCGGGTTCTCCCTGGACGACTATCCGCACTATAAGCTCGGCTCCTGACCCTGGTCCGTCTTGTGCCATGCACGCTGTGCACGGCACTGCCGAGTCCTCCCCGAAGCGTTCCAATCGTCCATCTTCAGAAGTTGCCTACAACCTACACGGAAACGGCCGACTTACATCCCTGCCTGTTTAGCCTCTTATACACACGCCAATACACAGCGTAATAACAATAAAAAAGAGGTTATCCCTATGAGCGAGCCAACCAGTCCTGTTCGTGTCGCCGTCGTGCAATTCGACCCACAGGTCGGTATCAGCAATCGCGAAACCAATCTGCATCGCAGCCTTGCCTTAGCCGCAAAAGCGGTCGACGACGGCGCCAACCTCGTCGTCCTGCCGGAGCTGTCGAATACCGGCTATTTCTTCACTAGCCGACAGGATGCGTTTGAACACGCCGAGTCGGTCCCCGACGGGCAAAGCGTGCAGGCCTGGATGGACTTCGCCCGCCAGCATCAAATCTACCTGGTAGCCGGCTTGACGGAGCGCGACGGCATGCGGCTGTTCAACACTGGCGTTCTGGTGGGGCCTGACGGTTTTATCGGCAAGTATCGAAAAGCGCATCTGTGGAATCTGGAAAAACTCTGGTTCACGCCAGGTGATCTGGGCTTTCCAGTGTTCGAAACCCCCATCGGCCGCATCGGGTTGTTGATCTGCTGGGACATCTGGTTCCCGGAAGTGCCGCGCATTCTCAGCCAGCAAGGCGCAGACATCATTTGCAGCCTGAACAACTGGGTCTGGACACCACCGCCTCTGTTTGATGACGCCGGCAAATGCATGGCGTCGTACCTGACGATGACAGCCGCGCACGTCAACAATGTATTTATCGCAGCGGCGAGCCGCATAGGTGAAGAGCGAGGTGCCCGTTACCTGGGTTGCTCACTGATCGCGGGCACCAACGGCTGGCCAATCGGCGCGGTCGCATCCGCCGACCAACAGGAAATCCTGCTTGCCGACATCGACCTGACCAGTTCCCGCAGCGCCGCCATCTGGAACAATCTGAATGACCTGCACCGCGATCGTAGAGCCGATCTTTACGATCCAATGCTTGGCTACACCCAGCACCCTTCTCTGCCGCGCTGATAAGGGAGCGATCCGATGGAAACTACAAGCGAAAAGCTCGAACAACGTCAGCCGACCACCCGATCACCGCTGGACATCGCCATCGTCTTGCTGATGCTTGGCGCGATAGCGCTGGTCATCTGGCTTTCATTCACGTACCGCTCTTCCTGGCCTGCCCACTGGCCAGACTACAGCCACATGGTATCGAACCTGCCGCAGCCCGTTGCCTGGTTACGTTGGGTGTTGGGCGACATCAGCGAGGTTGCGTTCTACAAGCATGAGTTTGCCTCTGTTGGATTGCTAGCCGGGGCCTATCTCGCGTACCGGGTCAATCGGACCGGAAAAGCCTGGCAAGGCTTCTCCATCTGCTACGGCACCGGTCTGTGGCCCTGGCTCGTGACCAGTTCGTTGCTGGGGCTCTTGCTCAGCAACCTGTTGTGGGGCTGGACAGTCACCGCTACAGCCTGGCAGCCCACCTTCGCAGCGTTCGTTTCATTGCCTGCAGCGATGGTGCTGATGTTTGGCGGCGGTTGGAAGGTCGCTGTCAACGGGGCGATCATGGGCGCTTTGCTGGTCACCCCGGCGTGCCTGCTGATCGTCAACTACGTCTGTAATCCGCTCGGATTACCCGCGGTGATTGGCAACGTCTCGGGGATGGCTGTCGCCAGCGTCATCGCTTTTCTGATCTGTCGCTACCAACCGAGCCTGGTGAAGCCGCAGGCATCGGCAGAGCCATCCTCGCCACCACCTGCCCCACTCCCCGCCAAGACGCCCGACTACGGTGTCGTCTGGACGTTGCGCCGGATCCTGGCGGACTTTTCCGAGGCACCGTTCTTTGGCAACGAATGGGCCAGCATCGGCCTGATAGTGGGCGCATTGCTGGCCTACAGCTTGAACCCGATGAGCCCGGCCTATGGCTCGGGCTTGCTACCCCAATTGATCGGCGCGCAAGCATTGACCTCGGCATTGGGCGTAGTGATCTGGCGCCGACAATGGATATCGCGTGGCTGGTATCCCACTTACATCCCATTGGTATCAGTGGTTCCGGCGGCGTTGCTGACCTATGGCGACAGCTGGCTGGTAATCATTTCAAGCGCCTTGCTGGGTGCTTTGATCGCACCACCGCTGGCGTGCGCAATTGCAAAGCGGATACCCGCGGACATGCATCCTTTCATCGCCAATGTCCTGTCCATGGCCATAAGCACCCTGCTGGTCATTCCGTTTATCGGACTGCTGATAACCCGCTGAGCCCTTGACCCACTGGCTGTATTGCGACCTTGAAGCGCGGCGCGTACAGCCAGTTCCCACAAAAAAAGAGAGGTATCGCATGAACTTGCCCAAACTGGCCATCGCGTCACTCGGCGGCACCGTAAGCATGCAGGCCCGGGCCGTCGGAGAGGGCGTGGTGCCAACTGTCAGCGGCGCAACCCTACTAGCGTCGATACCGGAGCTGATGACGCAAGCACATGTCACCGTCGAAACACTCGGGATGTTACCCAGCGCCTCGCTGGACTTTGCGTTTCTGCTGAACGTCCTGTGCTGGGCGAATTATCAGATCGAGCAAGGCGCGGTGGGTGTAGTCATCACTCAAGGCACCGACACACTGGAAGAATCGGCGACCTTCTTCGATCTTCTATGGGAACACGACGAACCACTGGTCCTCACCGGCGCGATGCGTTCGGCAACCCAGGCGGGCGCCGATGGGCCGGGCAACCTGCTGGATGCTTGCCGGATCGGCTTGGCGGAGGACAGCCGCCGGCGAGGTGTTCAAGTGGTGATGAACGGGCAGATTCACTCGGCGCAAGCTGTTCGTAAAACTGACTCGATGGCGTTACAGGCTTTTTCTTCGCCCATCGTGGGGCCGACCGGCCTGTTGCGCGAAGGAAGCGTTTATTACCTGCGCTCCAGAACGCAACGCCACGTCTTGCCTGTGCCGCATCAAACCGCACAGAAAGTCGCCTTGCTACAGGCATCACTGTCTGCCGACACCCTGTTGTTGGATAACATTCTCACGCTGGGCTACGACGGGTTAGTCATTGCCAGTTTTGGTGCCGGGCATCTTTCCGAAACCTGGACTGCATCGATTGATGCCATTGCCAAAAAAATTCCGGTCATTATCGCGACTCGCTGCGGCTCAGGGTCCACGGCACGTTCGACCTACGGATTCAAGGGTGGCGAAATGGATCTGGTTCGCAGGGGCGCGTTGATGGCTGGCTTTGTCTGTCCACGCAAAGCCAGGATTCTCTTGTGGCTGCTGCTGGGTTGTGAGCGCCAGGACGATGTGGGCCGCTACCTGAAAGAGAACGTCCAGTTTCAGTAACGTTGAGATCATTGCGGTGAAACAGGCTGCTGCCCACGCAAACGCTTCGCCACGGTTTTGTCACCGCCCTTGCCGGACAGCGTTGCTGGCATGGAAGGGCGTTTGTCCGCAAAACCCTACGGCTTATGCGCCCGCGCAAGGAATTCGTGCGACTGCATTTCCAGCAAACGGCTCAGGGTCCGCTGGAACTCGAAGGTCAGGCGACCACCGGTGTAGAGGTCCTTGAGTTCGACTTCGGCCGAAATGATCAGCTTCACGTTCCGGTCGTAGAATTCGTCGACCATGTTGATGAAGCGACGGGCGATGTCATCGGTGGTGACGCTCATTTGCTCGACGCCGCTGAGCAGCACGGCGTGGAAGATCTTGCCCAATTCGATGTAGTCGTTCTGGCTGCGCGGGCCGTCGCACAGTTCGCGGAAGTCGAACCAGGCCACGTCGTCACAGGTGCGTATGGCACGGATCTCGCGGTTTTCGATGATCAGCACATCGTTTTCCACCGCTTGGGTGCATTCCGGCGTCAGGGCGCGGAAGCTCTTGCGCAGGCTTTCTTCGGCGGCGGCATCCAGAGGAAAGTGGAACAGTTCCGCTTGCTCGAGGTGACGCAGGCGATAATCCACGCCGCTGTCGACATTGACGACCTCGGTGTGCTCCTTGATCAGCTTGATGGCCGGCAGGAAGCGCGCCCGTTGCAGGCCGTCCTTGTAGAGGCCGTCGGGCACGATATTGGAGGTGGCGACCAGGGTCACGCCGTTCTTGAACAGTTCTTCCATCAGCGTGCCGAGGATCATGGCGTCGGTGATGTCGGAAACGAAGAACTCATCGAAGCAGATCACCCGGGTTTCGGCGGCGAAACGCTTGGCGATGATGGTCAGCGGGTTCTTTTCGCCGCCCAGGGTTTTCATTTCTTCATGCACGCGCTTCATGAAGCGGTGGAAGTGCGTCCGCGTCTTTTCCTTGAACGGCAGCGCTTCGAAAAATGTGTCCACCAGGTAAGTCTTGCCACGACCAACGCCGCCCCAGAAATACAGGCCCTTGACCGGCGCCTGGTCTTTCTTGCCGAACAGCTTGCCCAGCAAGCCCGGCTTGTTGTTCGACGCGGCGATCAGGTCGTCGTACAGGCGCTGCAAATGCCGCACCGCCGTTTCCTGGGCTGCGTCGTGAAAGAATTCCGGGCGTTTCAGATCAGCTTGATATCGTTCTAGGGGCGTCATATTCGTTAGCAAGGCAACAAAAACGGGCCGTCACTGTAGCGATGGCCCAGAGGAATGGCAATCGGCCCTTATTCGGGCCGATGATCGGGTTACGCCTTCGGTCAGTCCTGGGCAGGCGTCAGTGCCACGCGCAACGCGTCGATGGCGGCATCCCGGGCGGCACTGTCGGCGAACGCAGGACTTTGGGCCACGCATGCGCCGTCGAGCCAGACACTGAAACTGAGGTCTTCGCTGCGTACATCCAAGGGTTGGCCGGACTGCAATTGCTTGGTCACCTGCCCGGCGGTCTTGCCATCAGCAAAATTGTTCGAGAGCAACAGTTGCTCGCCGTCGGCGGAAAGCAGGCGGAAACGGAAACTGCCGTCCTCGTCGCGGAAGCTGACAAAACGGGCCGCCTTGGCCGCTTTCTTCTTCGTCTGGGTGGTCACCTGGACCTGGCTGACGAAGGACCGCAGGCCAACCGCCTCGCGCAGCTCGTTGAGGAACGGTGTCGCCACGGCCCGGGCCTTCTTCGCGCCCAGTTGCAGGATGTCTTCAAGGTCCGACGGACGCTCGATGAACTGGTGATAACGCTCGCGTGCTTCACCCAACTGATCATCGAGCAATTGGAACAGACGGTTCTTCGCCTCGCCCCAACCCAGTCCCTGCAGCAATTCGCTGCGGAACTCGGCGGACTGCGCCGGGGTGGCGAAGGCCTGGAACAGGGTGAACAGGTGCGAGTTGTCCGGATCCTTGGCTTCGCCCGGTGCGCGGGAGTCGGTGACGATCCGCGAGATCGCGTCCTTCATGTCCTTGGCGCTGCTGAACAACGGGATGGTGTTGTCGTAGCTCTTGGACATCTTGCGACCATCGAGGCCCGGCAGCGTGGCGACGCTTTCTTCGATCAGCGCTTCGGGCATGGTGAAGTACTCCTTGCCCTGGCCAAACAGGTGGTTGAAGCGCTGGCCGATATCGCGGGCCATTTCCACGTGCTGGATCTGGTCGCGACCGACCGGCACTTTGTGGGCATTGAACATCAGGATGTCGGCTGCCATGAGGATCGGATAGCTATAGAGGCCCATGGTGACGCCGGCGTCCGGGTCTTCGCCGGCCTCGACGTTCTTGTCCACCGAAGCCTTGTAGGCGTGGGCGCGGTTGAGCAGGCCCTTGGCGGCGACGCAGGTCAGCAGCCAGGTCAGCTCCGGGATCTCGGGAATGTCGGACTGGCGATAGAATGTCACGCGGTCCACATCCAGGCCGCCGGCCAGCCAGGTGGCGGCGATTTCCAGGCGCGAGCGCTGGATGCGCAGCGGGTCATCGCACTTGATCAGGGCGTGGTAGTCGGCCAGGAAGTAGAACGAATCGGCGTTGCTGTCGCGACTGGCGAGAATCGCCGGACGGATGGCGCCGGCATAGTTGCCCAGGTGCGGGGTGCCGGTGGTGGTGATGCCGGTCAGGATACGGGTACGCGTCGTCATGGGTTATCGCTTGTCAGACTGCTGTCAATTCGAGAGGCGCGGCAGGAGCAGATCCTTGAGATCGGTCAGCTTGCCATGAAAAAAGTGTCCGCATTCTGCCACTTTCAGCAGCTCATGGGGACGTTGGAGCGCGTCGGACCATGCGTAGACCAGCTCCGGGTCGACCACTTCGTCGGTTTCCGGCTGGATCACGGTCAACTCACCGCCCGTCGGCAAGGGTGATTGTTCGTCCAGCCGCATCACCGCCGGGGCCACCATGAACAGGTGCTTGAGCGGTTGTCCCTGGGCTTCCAGGCGCCCGCCGAGGGCCGCGGCAACGAAGCCGCCGAAAGAGAAACCGAACAAACTCAGCGGCAGGCCGGGGTGTTTTTCCAGCAGCCAGGCGGCCGCGGCCTGGGCGTCGTCCACTTCGCCGGTGCCCATGTCGTGGCTGCCGGCACTGGCGCCGACGCCGCGATAATTGAAACGCAACGTAACCAGGCCGGCATCGCGGGCGGTGCGTTGCAGGGTCGAGACCACTTTGTTGAGCATGGTCCCGCCCTGCACCGGGTTCGGGTGGCAAATCAGCGCCAGGCCACGGGGGGCCTCGCTGTCCAGATACAAGGCTTCCAGTTGGCCCACCGGGCCAGCGATGACTACAGGGGTTTCGCGCATAAGCAAGGAAAGAACTCCGTGACCTCGAATTGGGTCGACTCGTCTAGCTAAAAGTCTGTGCCTGGCATCATTGCGATGTTCTTCGCGGTATACAGCGCAGGTCCGAGCCGTTAACGTAAAGCAAAGCCGTTTATAGAGGAAGGACTCGTGGAACACTCGCTCTTAGTTTGGCTGTTGCCGACTCTTGCCCTGGTTGCCGGTGTCGCCATTGGTTTCCTGATTGCCCGCCTGCTGCCCAATGCGGTGCCCAACAGCACCCAACGTCAGTTGGACGACATCCAGGAACGTTTCGACAGTTATCAGAATGAAGTGGTCACTCACTTCAACAGCACCGCCTCCCTGGTGAAAAAACTCACCCAGAGCTACCAGGAAGTCCAGGATCATCTGTCCGAGGGCGCCAATCGCCTGGCCCTGGACGAGCAGACCCGCCAACGCCTGCTGGCCGCCCTGCAAGCCGATGCGACGCAGACGCCACGGGAGCGCCTGACCCCGCCAAAAGGGATCCAGGAACCACCACGGGACTATGCGCCAAAGGCGCCGAATTCACCCGGCATGCTCGATGAGCATTACGGTTTGAAGAAGTAGTTTCGCAACGACACCAAAAAGCCCGCCCGATCACAGATCGGGCGGGCTTTTTATTGGTTCCAATTCCCTATTTCAATTTGATCCCCCGTGGCGAGGGAGCTTGCACCCTCGCCACGGGGATCGGTGTACTGAGGCATCTCAGTTAAGCCAACACTTCTTCCGCCACCTGATCGATCGCCCCCTTGGTGATGTCGACAATCAGGTCCGCCTCTTCGCGGGTCAGGATCAGCGGCGGGGCGAAGCCCAGGATGTCGCCGTGGGGCATGGCGCGGGCGATCATGCCGCGCTCCAGGCAGGCGGCCGAGACCTTGGGGCCGACCTTGAGTGCCGGGTCGAACGCCGTGCGCTGCTCGCGGTCGGCCATGAATTCCACCGCGGCGAGCATCCCGTCCCCGCGCACCTCGCCCACCAACGGATGACCTTCGAGGGTTTCACGTAGGCGGCGATTGAGGTAACCGCCCACCTCCTCGGCGTTGGCCGTGAGATTTTCCCGTTCGAGAATGTCGAGGTTGGCCAGCGCCGCCGCCGCACAGATCGGGTGACCGGAATAGGTCCAGCCATGGCCCATGGCACCTTCGGCCTGGGAGGCTTTTTCAATCACGCTCCAGACCTTTTCCCCGATGATTACCGCCGACAAAGGTGCATAGGCACTGGTCAGGCCTTTGGCGGTGGTGATCAGGTCCGGCTTCATGCCATAACGCTGGCTGCCCATTTTCGAACCGAGGCGGCCGAATGCGCAGACCACCTCGTCGGCAATCAACAGCACGTCGTATTTCTTCAACACGGCCTGGATCGCATCCCAGTAACCGGCGGGAGGAACGATGATGCCACCGGTGCCCATCAACGGTTCGCCAATGAACGCCGCCACGGTGTCCGGGCCTTCGGCGAGAATCATTTTTTCCAGCTCATCGGCGCAATAACGCACGAAGGCCGCTTCGTCCATGCCCGCCGGGGCCTTGCGATACCAGTGTGGGCACACGGTGTGCTTGACCCCTTCCGCCGGCAGGTCGAAATGCTGGTGAAACGCTGGGAGACCCGTCAGGCTGCCAGTCATGATGCCCGAGCCGTGGTAGCCACGGTCACGGGAAATGATTTTCTTTTTCTGCGGCCGGCCCAGCACGTTGTTGTAGTAACGCACCAGTTTGATTTGGGTCTCGTTGGCATCGGAGCCGGACAAGCCGTAATAAACCTTCTTCATCCCCTCCGGCGCCCAGTCCATGATGCGGCTGGACAGCTCGATGATCGCCTCGCTCGAATGGCCAACGTAGGTGTGGTAGTAGGCCAGTTCCTTGGCCTGCTTGTAGATGGCGTCGGCGACCTCGGTGCGGCCGTAGCCGATGTTCACGCAGTAGAGGCCGGCAAAAGCGTCGATGAACTCACGGCCTTCATGATCGCGAATGCGAACGCCCGAAGCACTCTTGATGATCCGGCCCTTGAGCGCGCCGCTGGCGTGGTCATGGGCGTGGGTCGAGGGGTGCATGAAATGCGCACGGTCTTGTTCGAACAGCGTGTTGAAGTCTTGGCTCATGCGGACTCTCCTGGGAACTGGCCTTGATGGTGCAGGCAAAAATATTTGGTTTCGACAAAAGGCTCGAAGCCCTCGGTGCCGCCCTCGCGGCCGAGGCCGGAGGCTTTCATGCCACCGAAGGGAATCGGGTGGCCGGTGAACTTGACGCCGTTGACCGCAACCATGGCGTGGTCGAGACGGCGGATCAGCGGGTAGATGACATCCAGGCGGTTGGAGCAAATATAGGCCGCCAGTCCGTACTCGGTGTCGTTGGCCATTTCGACGGCTTCGTCCAAGGTGTCGAACGGCATCACCCCAGCGATGGGCGCGAAATTTTCCTCGCGGTAGATGCGCATTTGCGGCGTGACATCGGCCAGCACGGTGGGTTGGTAGAACAACCCGCCCAAGGCGTGGGCCTCGCCACCCACCAGGCGCTGGGCGCCAAGGGCCAAGGCATCGGCGACACGATCAGCGGTCGCATCCAGCGCGGCCTGGTGCATCAATGGGCCGACATCCACGTCCTGTTCCTGTTGATCGACCATGGCCGGCCCGACGCGCAAGGCACGCACCGCTGCGGCGAAGCGAGTGAGAAATGCCTGATAGACCGGACGTTGCACCATGATTCGGTTGGCCGCGCAGCAATCCTGGCCCGAGGTCTGGAACTTCGCCTCTACAGCGACTTTCACCGCCAAGGCCAGGTCGGCATCGGCGCAGACAATGAACGGCGCATTGCCGCCCAACTCCAACGCGACTTTCTTCACGTCATGGGCCGCCGTTTGCAACACCAGCTTCCCGACCCGGGTCGAGCCGGTAAAGCTCACAGAACGTACGCGACGGTCCTTGACCAGGGTTTCCATAGCCATTTGCGGCTCGCCCAGCACCACGTTGAACACCCCGGCCGGAAAGCCCGCTTCCTCGGCCAACTGCGCCAACGCCAGGGCCGAATACGGTGTCTCGTGGGCCGGTTTGATCACCACTGTGCATCCGGCGGCCAGGGCGGCGGCGGCTTTGCGGGTGATCATCGCCGACGGGAAGTTCCATGGTGTGAGCAGCGCGCAGACGCCCACGGGTTCCTTGATGGTGCCGAGGTGAGCATTGGGGATATGGCTGGGAATGTTCTGTCCGTATAGACGCCGGGCCTCTTCGGCGAACCATGGGATGAAGCTGGCGGCGTAGGCGATTTCGCCACGGGACTCAGCCAGCGGCTTGCCCTGCTCCAGACTGAGAATGCGCGCCAGGTCTTCGCTGTGCTCGTTGATCAACGCCGCCCAGCGACGCAGGATCGTGCCGCGAACCTCCAGGCTCTGCTCGCGCCACGCCGGGAATGCACGATGCGCCGCGTCCACCGCCGCGACGATCTGCGGTTGATCAAGCATCGGCACATGACCGATGACGGTGCGGTTGGCCGGGTTCTGGACGGCTACGCTGTGGCCACTGTCGCTGTGAATCCAATGGCCGTCGACATAGCAAAGCGCTTTGAACAGCAGCGGATGTTGATAAGGCATGACGTTCACTCCAGACCGTTTGCGTGAATCCATGCTAGGCCAGCAACACTTGGACTTTCGGGTGTTCGAGTGGGGTCAGACCTTGGTTTTTTTCTGGAAAGAACCCGCTGAAGAGCGTTTTCTGCGGTGCTCAGGCGGATGACGACAGCTCCGCCGGCAACGCACCGGCGGTCTTGATGGTCTTGGTGACGATGTAGGTGAAATAGCGTTCGATGCCGAGGTCTTCGAGCAACAGTTGATCGACGAAACGCTGGTAGGCATCGACGTCCGGCGCCTGGATCATCGCCAGGTAATCCACACCGCCGCCGGTGGCGTAACAGAACGCCACTTCCGGCGCCGAGATCATCCGTTGCTCGAAACGACGCATGTCCTGGGCGGTATGCCGGGCCAGGGTGATTTCCACCAGCACTTGCTGACGCTTGAACACGGCGGCCCAATCGACCTGCGCCCGGTAACCGATGATCAAGCCCGCCGCTTCCAGCTTGCGCACCCGCTCCCAGGCCGGCGTCACCGACAGGTTGATGGCTTCGGCCAGGCTCGACTTGGTAATCCGCCCGTCCTCGGCGAGGATTTGCAGGATCTTCAGGTCGTAGCGATCGAGCTTGTGCATGGGGCCGGGCTCTCCAGACAAATCAGAAAATCACACCGCCCCTGTGGCGAGGGAGCTTGCTCCCGCTGGGCCGCGCAGCGGCCCCAATAGCAGCTTCGTAATCGCTCAGATCAAAAAGCGACGACTGCTTCGCAGCCGAGCGGGAGCAAGCTCCCTCGCCACAGTGTGTGTGTCAGTTGAGGCGCATTACGCCAACACATCCGCAATCACCACCAACGTATCGCCACACTGCACCAACCCGGGAAAGTGCCGGGCCGCCAAGAGGCCGCTGCGGGCGGCGCGGTATTGGACCGGGGCGACGCCGTTGCGGGTGGTGTCATGGATACGCGCAACCACCTCACCCTGGGTGACGTTTTCCCCCAGGTCACGGCACATCTCCAACAAGCCGTTGTGCTCACTGGCAATGAAACAACTGGCGTCCGGCATGTCGAGCACCAGCGAGGGCTGCAACTCGATCGTGCCCCGCAGGATGCCGGCGTGGATCAACAGGTTGCGCACCCCACGCTCGGCAATCGCCACGCTACGGGCGGTCGACGAACCGCCGCCGCCCAGTTCGGTGGTGACGAATACCTTGCCTTGGGATTCGGCCGCCGTGTCGTACATCGCCCCGGCGTCCAGCTCCAGCATGCGCATGCAATACGGCGCGTTGAACGCCAGCATCCCGGCCTCGCAGCGCGCTTGCTGCTGTTTGTCCGGCAATACGTGGCAAGCGGCAAACGGCAGGAAATCCAGGGTCCGCCCGCCGGAATGAATGTCCAGGACAATGTCAGCCAAGGGCAGCAGAGTGCGATTGAAATAGTCGGCGATTTTCTCGGTAACGGTGCCGTCCGGCCTGCCGGGAAAACTGCGGTTCAGGTTGCCCTTGTCGATGGGCGAAGTCCGGCGTCCGGCGTGGAAGGCCGGGGTGTTCATGAACGGCACGATGATCACCCGCCCGCTCACGTCTTCAGCCGTCAGTTGCTGCGCCAGTTTGCTCAGGGCTACTGGGCCTTCGTATTCATCGCCGTGATTGCCACCGCTGAGCAGCGCCGTCGGACCGCTGCCGCGCTGGATGACCGTGATGGGAATCATCACCGCGCCCCAGGCCGAATCGTCCCGCGAATACGGCAGTTTGAGAAAGCCGTGCTGCACGCCCTCGCGGCTGAAGTCGACCGTGGCGCTGATGGGATTGTTGGGCAAGTCGGGCATGGCTCAATCCTTCACGAACAATTGACGAGGCACGTTGCACAGCGTCTCGACGCCAGTCTCGGTGATCAGGATGCTCTCGGTGATTTCCAGGCCCCAATCGTCCATCCACAGCCCCGGCATGAAGTGGAAGGTCATGCCCGGTTGCAGCACGCTGTTGTCACCAGGGCGCAGGCTCATGGTGCGTTCGCCCCAATCCGGCGGATAACTGATACCGATGGGATAGCCGCAACGGCTGTCCTTGTGGATGCCGAACTTCTCCAGCACCTTGAAAAACGCCACGGCGATGTCGCCAGTGGTGTTGCCCGGCTTGGCCGCGTCCAGGCCCGCGGCGATGCCTTCGACCACGGCTTTTTCACCGTCGATAAAATGTTGCGGCGGCTTGCCCAGGTAAATCGTGCGCGACAGCGGGCAGTGGTAACGCTTGTAGCAACCGGCGATTTCGAAGAAGGTCCCGGCGCCCCGTTCGAACGGCGAATCATCCCAGGTCAGGTGCGGCGCGCTGGCATCAGCCCCGGTGGGCAACAGCGGCACGATGGCCGGGTAGTCGCCGCCATGGCCGTCGGCACCGAGGATGCCACTGCTGTAGATCTCGGCCACCAGTTCGTTCTTGCGCATGCCCGGTTCGATCCGTTCGAGGATCCGACCGTGCATGTTCTCGACGATGCGCGCAGCGATACGCATGTAGGCGATTTCCTGGGGCGACTTGACCGCGCGCTGCCAATTCACCAGGCCTACCGCGTCCACCAGTTTCGCGTCGGGCAGGTGCTTTTGCAGCGACAGATACGCAGCGGCGCTGAAGTAATAGTTGTCCATTTCCACGCCGATGCGCAGCGCGCCCCAGCCGCGGGCGATGATCACCTCGCGGGACAGGTAGTCCATGGGGTGGCGCTCGCGGGACTGCACGTAGATGTCCGGGTAACCGACGATGTTGTCTGCCTGCATGAACACCGTGCGCCTGGCACCGTTTGCATCCTGGCCGCGACCGAACCACACGGGCTCGCCCTCCAGCGCCAGCAGCACGCACTGGTGCACATAGAACGACCAACCGTCATAGCCGGTGAGCCAGGCCATGTTCGATGGATCGGTGACCAGCAGCAGCTCCAGCCCTTGGGCCTGCATGGCCGTGCGAACCTTCGCCAGGCGCTGGGCATATTCCTCCCGCTGGAACGGAAGATTGACGACTATCTCTGACATCCACCTGCCCTCTGTTCAATGACTCGTTGAAAGATGTGTTAGCGACCGAACGCAAAGCCCTTGCCCGCCCCCAGCGCCCGTTCGAAGGCGAGGTTGCCGATAGCGGTGTCCTGGGCGCCGGTACCGGTGAGATCGCACAGCGTCACTTGCGCCGCATCGGTGCGCCCGAGCCGCTGCCCCGCCAACACCCGTCCCAATTCCATCAACCCCAGGTCATCGCGAACGGTGCCTGCCGCAAGGGCGTGGTGCAGCTCGCCGAGCACACGGGTCTGGCTCAAGCGGTCGGCGACATAGCAGTCGACGGCCGCCAAGGCTTGCGGGGAGATCTCGTTCTTGTGCTCCGCGTCCGAGCCCATCGCCGTGATGTGCAGGCCCGGGTGCAAATGACGGGCTTCGATCAAAGGTTCGCGACTGGGGGTGCAGGTGATGGCGATGTCCACGCCTTCCAGGGCAGCGTCAATGGACGCGCATGGCGTGACGGCCAGGCCGGTCTCACGTGCCAACGCCTGACTGAATGCCTTGGCTTTTTGTCCATCACGCGCCCAGACCCGCACCTCGTCGATGGGCCGTACCAGGCGCAGTGCCTGAAGCTGCAACGCCGCCTGCTCACCAGCACCGATCAGCGCCACGCTGCGGCTGTCCTCGCGGGACAGGCAACGCGCCGCCACCGCACCCGCTGCAGCGGTGCGCACGGCGGTGAGGTAGCCGTTATCCAGCAGCAGCGCCTCCAGCAAACCGGTGCGTGCCGAGAGCAGCATCATCATGCCGTTGAGGCTGGGCAGGCCAAGCTTGGGGTTGTCGAAAAAGCCCGGGCTGACCTTGATGGCGAAGCGTTCCAGGCCCGGCAGGTAAGCGGTCTTCACATCCACTTCGCCGTTGTACTCGGGGATGTCCAATCGCAGGATCGGCGGCATCGCCACGGCGGCGGTGGCCAGCAGCACGAAGGCCTGCTCGATGGCGTCGACGCTGGCCAGATCGAGGGTCACGCAGCTGCGCAGGTCGGCTTCGCTCAATAGGGTGACTTCACTCATGGCAGGCTCCGTTCAGGGTTTATCAGGCGTTGGCGCCAGCGATCACGCGGGCATGGCGTTCGGTGTCGACGTTGCGCCCGCTGATCACCAGGACGATGGGGCCACGGGGCTCGACCAGGCCGTCGAGTAGCGCCGCGATGCCCACCACGGCGGCGCCTTCGAGCACCAGGCGCTCGTGGTGATAGGCGTGGCGGATGGCATTGCCGATGGAGGCCTCGGAAAGCAGGTGCAGGCCGTCGATCAGCTGCCGGGTCATGGCGAAGGTGTAGCGGTTGTCCAGGCCGATGCCGCCGCCGAGGGAATCGGCCAAGGTTGGCAGTTCTTCGATTTCCACCGGTTCGCCTGCGTCCAGGCTGGCGTGCATCGCGGCACCTCGGGCCATGCTGATGCCGTGGACCTGAATTGCCGGACTGGCACTTTTCAGCGCCAGGGCAACGCCTGCGAACAGGCCGCCACCGGACAACGGCACCAGGACCTGGGCCACGTCCGGTTGCTGTTCGAGGATCTCCAGGCCGAGGGTGCCTTGACCGGCGATGATTGCCGGGTGATCGAACGGCGGCAGAAAGGTCGCCCCCTGCTCCCGGGCGATGCGCTCGGCCTCGCGCTGGGCATCGTCCTGGGATTGGCCGACGATGCACACCTCGGCGCCCAAATCGCGAATCGCCTGCACCTTGTTGGCCGGCACCAGGTTCGACAGGCAGACAATCGCCCGGACGCCCTGCTGCGAGGCCGCATGCGCCAACGCCCGGCCATGGTTGCCGGTCGAAGCCGTGACCACGCCTTGGGCCTTTTGCTCGACGCTGAGCTGCGCCACGACATTGCTCGCCCCGCGCAGCTTGAAGCTGCCGGTGATCTGCAGGGATTCCAGCTTGAGGTACACCGGCACGCCTATCAGTCGCGACAGGCTGGGGGAATGCTCCATGGGCGTGCGCCGGACCTGCGACGCGATGCGCTGGCGAGCGAGGTAGATGTCCTGAAGCTGCAACCCTGTCATGACCGCGTCCCGAGCAGATGTGTTGGGCGCAGTCTAAGAGGGCTGGATTGTAGTGATGAATGTACTAGGGCAATTTAGTGATGAAGTTCCAAAGTCACCAAAATTCCTTGTGGGAGCGAGCTTGCTCGCGATGGGGCCCTCACATGCAACATCTTTGCTGACTGCCACACCGCTATCGCGAGCAAGCTCGCTCCCACAGGGAATGGTGTGGTGCGTCAGAAATCATGAATCTGCGGATACTGGTTGAAGATCTCGCGCATGCCGATCAGTGCATGGCGCATTTCGTCGTCGCTGCATTCGGCGCCGACGCATACCCGCACCGCGCGTGGCCTGGGAGTGCCGCGGACGGTGAACGGATCGGGGGAAGTGACCGCGATGTGCTTGTGTCGCAGCGCCCGCACAAGGCTGTCGACCTCCCAGTGCGACGGGATGCCGATCCAGGCATTCAGGGCGTGAGGATGCTGGGCCAATACGTGCTCGCCCATGTATTCGGTGACCATCGCCTGGCGCCCCGCCAACAGGCGCCGCTGTAAGTGCAGCAACGACTCGGCGCGCCCATCGCGGATCCAGCGGGCGGCGATCTCCGACACCATCGGCGTGGCCATCCAACTGTTCACCCGCAGGATGCTCTCGGTACGCAACGCCAGGCGCTTGGGCACCACCAGATAGCCGATGCGCAATCCCGTGAGCACCGACTTGGTCATGCTCGTGCAATAGAACGACAGCTCCGGCAGGTAATGGCTGATGGGTGGCGCCCGGCGTTCGTCCAGCAGCGGACCGTACACATCGTCTTCGATGATGTGCACACCGAAGCGGCGAGCGATCTCAGCGATTTCCCGGCGCCGGGCGTCGGGCATCAGGCTGGTGGTGGGATTGTTCAGGTTCGGCGTGCACACCAGCGCGGTGATGCGCTCGTTGCTGCACATGTCCTCGAAATGCTCAGGGTCGATGCCATGGCGGTCAGTGTCCAGGCCCTTGAGGGTGAAACCCAGCACTTGGGAATTGCCGATCACGCCGTGGTCGGTCAGCCCTTCGCAGAGCACCACATCGTCGGGACCGGCGAGGGACGCCAGGGCGAGGAAGATGCCATGAGCCGCGCCATTGGTGATCAATACATCGTTGCGATCGACCTTCAGCCCCTGCCGCCCGATCCATTGCGCCGCAGCTTCGCGATGGGATTCAAAACCGGCTATCGGACGAAACGCATGGATCCATGGCTGATCCTCTTCGGTACTAAGCTCGGCGCAAGTGTCACGCCAGAACTGATCGTGCTCGCGGGTGTGGAGAATGCGCGTGATGGAAAAATCCACCAGCGCCCGCTCGGGGCTGTCGAGTATGTAAGTCGCCACCCGGTCGCTCATGCGCCGCGAGACGAAGCTGCCACGCCCGACTTCGCAACGGACCAGCCCTTGGCGCTCCAGCTCCTTGTAGGCATTGGTGACAGTCTGCACGCTGATGCCCATGGCGTCGGCCACCTGCCGTTGCGGCGGCAGGCGCTGGTCGTTGGCCAGGGCGCCCTGCTCGATATCGTCGGCGATGGCCTGCACCAGGATCTTGTATTTGGATTCACCGCTGCGGGCGAGGTCCAAGGCTGACTTCCACTTATCCATAACGCTGCAACCGGCGTGAGAAAGGGTGCGCACAGCATTGCGCGGCCATGGCGGCAAAGCAATTGTCCTAGTGCAATACAATCCGCGCCGGGGCTTTTGTATGCTCGGTCCAAGGTCGTCCTCCAGGCGGGTTCATTACCCCGACAAAAAGCCGGATCGACCTGTACCGGCGCCGTTACCGATTCCAGGCCCCGCCCGGATCCGCCGCCGTACGTTTTGCTCTTGTCACACTGCCTCCTAACACAGAACCGTCCGCTGACGGATCCACAAGAAACAGGAGATTTTATCGATGAGCAATTTTCTTCCCCGCACTTGCACACCCTTGCGCCGACTCTTATTGACTTGTGCCGTGCTTGGCCTGGCCAGCAGCGTCCAGGCGGCCACCCTGGACACCGTCAAAAGCAACAGCAGCATCCGCATCGGCTACGCCAACGAAACCCCGTTTGCCTTCACCGAAACCGACGGCACCGTCACCGGCGAATCGCCGGAGATCGCGAAGATCATCTTCGCCAAGATGGGCATCAAGCAGGTCAACGGCGTGCTCACCGAATGGGGCTCGCTGATCCCTGGCCTGCGCGCCGGACGCTTCGACGTGATTGCCGCCGGCATGTACATCACCCCGGCGCGCTGCAAGCAGGTGCTGTTCACCGATCCGCAATACCAGTTGCCCGACGCCTTGCTCGTGGCCAAGGGCAACCCGAAAAAACTCCACAGTTATGAAGACATCGCCAAGCAACCGGACGTGAAACTGGCCATCATGGCCGGCACGGTGAACCTGGCGTATGCCCGCGATTCCGGGGTCAAGGATGAACAAATCCTCCAGGTCCCCGATACCACCGCGCAATTGCAAGCCGTGCGCGCCGGTCGCGCCGACGCCGCCGTCGGCACGCAACTGACCATGAAAGGCCTGGCTACCAAGGGCGGTGACAAGGTCGAGGCGATGACCGAGTTCAAGGACGACCCGTCCCACATCGGTTACGGCGCCCTGGCCTTCCGCCCCGAAGACAAGGACCTGCGCGACGCGGTCAACGCCGAGCTGAAAAAGTGGCTGGGGTCGGAAGAACACCTCAAGACCGTCGCGCCATTCGGTTTCGATAAATCCAACGTCACCAGCAAGACCGCGGCCGAGCTCTGCGCTCAGCCGTAATGGCACGCCGAAACGGGCATGACGCGCAGGCGTGATGCCTGTTCCCCGCTTCATCGGATATCGGGTTGAACCATGGGCGAATTACTTCCGTTATTGATTCAAGGGGCCTGGGTCACGCTCCAGGTGACCTTCTTCGGCTCGCTGCTGGCGATTGTCGCGGCGGTACTCGCGGCGCTCGGGCGGCTGTCGCCGTGGCGCGCGTTGCGCTGGTTTTCCATCACTTACATCGAAGTGTTCCGAGGCACGTCGCTGCTGGTGCAGTTGTTCTGGCTGTTCTTCGTGCTGCCGCTGCCGCCCTTCAACGTCGAATTGAGCCCTTACGCCGTGGCGATCGTCGGCCTGGGCCTGCACATCGGCGCGTATGGGGCTGAAGTGATGCGCGGTGCGATCAGCTCGGTCGCCAAGGGCCAATACGAAGCCTGCACGGCATTGAATTTCAGCAGTTTCACCCGTTTCAAGCGGATCATCCTGCCCCAAGCCTTGCTGGCGGCGATTCCACCGGGCACTAATTTGCTCATCGAGTTGTTGAAGAACACCTCGCTGGTGTCGCTGATCACCTTGTCGGACCTGAGTTTCCGGGCGCGCCAGTTGGACCAGGCGACGTTCCAGACCCTGGAGATTTTCAGTCTGGCGCTGGTGATGTATTTCATCCTCGCCCAGGCCATCAACTTCGGCATGCGCAACGTCGAGCGGCGGCTGAGCCGGGGCCGGATGCGTGGAGGTCTGTCATGACGTTGTTCGACTGGTCCTACGCGGCGCAAATCCTTCCGGACCTGCTGCGCGCCTCCCTCAATACCGTCGGCATCACGTTGATCGGCTTTTTGATCGCGATCGTGCTGGGGCTGTTCCTGGCGATTGGCCGACGCAGCCGCAAGTTCTGGCTGTCATGGCCGGCCACGGCGGTGATCGAGTTCATCCGCAGCACGCCGTTGCTGATCCAGGTGTATTTCCTCTACTACGTGCTGCCCAACTACGGTCTTAGCCTGACGGCCATGCAGGTCGGCATCCTCGGCATCGGCCTGCACTACGCCTGCTACATCGCCGAGGTCTATCGCAGCGGTCTCGATGCGGTGCCCCGGGCGCAGTGGGAAGCGGTGACGGCGCTGAACATCGCGCCGTACGACGCCTACCGCAACATCATCCTGCCCCAGGCACTGCGCCCCATCGTGCCGCCTTTGGGCAACTACCTGGTGGCAATGCTCAAGGACACGCCGGTGCTGTCGGCGATCACTGTGGTGGAAATCATGCAGCAGGCCAAGAACATCGGTTCCGAGCATTTCCGCTACCTGGAACCCATCACCCTGGTCGGCCTGTTCTTCCTCGCCCTGAGCCTCGCCTTGGCCTATCTGGTACGGCGCCTTGAAACGCGCATGGAGCTACGCTAATGACTTTACCCCTGTCCACGCCCACCGATTTGTCCCGGCGCAGCACGCTGGCGTCGCAGCAGGAGGCCCCGGCCATGCAGATTCCGACACCGTCCCGGCCGATTGTGAGTTTCCAGGACGTGACCAAAAGCTACGGCAGCTTCACCGTACTTGACCATCTGAACCTGGATGTCGCGCCCGGTGAAAAGGTCGCGATCATTGGCCCCAGCGGATCGGGCAAATCTACTCTTTTACGGGTGCTGATGACCCTGGAAGGCATTGACCAAGGCCAGATCCGCGTCGAAGACGACTCGCTGACCCACATGCCCAACCGCAACGGCGTGCTGGTGCCGGCCAACGACCGACACATTCGCCGCGTGCGGGGCAAGATCGGCATGGTGTTCCAGAGCTTCAATCTGTTTCCGCACATGAGCGCGTTGCAAAACGTCATCGAGGCGCCGGTGCAAGTGTTGGGCATGAAACCGAAGGAAGCCCGGGAGCGTGCCGCCGACCTGTTGGAACTGGTGGGGCTGGGCAACAAGCTCGACCATTACCCGTCGCAGTTGTCCGGCGGCCAGCAACAGCGGGTAGCGATAGCCCGGGCTCTGGCGATGCGGCCGAAAGTGATGCTGTTCGATGAAGTGACCTCGGCGCTGGATCCGGAACTGTGCGGAGAAGTATTGAACGTGATCCGCAAACTGGGTGCCGAGCACAACCTGACGATGCTGATGGTGACCCATCAGATGGGATTTGCGCGGGAGTTCGCTGATCGGGTGTGCTTCTTCTACAAAGGCCAAATCCACGAGCAGGGCACGCCTGCGCAGATCTTCGAGCACCCGCAGCAGGAGCGCACATGTGCGTTCTTGAGTGCGGTGAAAGAGGCTAACTAACCCCCTCGCACAAAAGCCCAAACGCTGGCCGCAAAAAAAGGGGGCCCCTGTTTCCAGGGTCCCCTTTTTATCTACAGCCCAGCGATTATGGATATTGCTGGTAAGTTTGCCCCTGCTGTTGCGGCGCCTGGTACTGCTGCCCCGGAATCGCCTTGAGGTTGACCTCGACCCGACGATTCTGCGCGCGGCCATTGACGTCGCCGTTGCTCGCCACCGGGTTGTCCGGGCCGGCGCCACGGGCCGACAGGTTGGCGCCGCTCACGCCCTGGGCCGTCAGGTAGTTCGCCACGCTTTGGGCACGGCGCTGGGACAGGTCCATGTTGTGCTGGCGGCTGCCGGTGCTGTCGGTGTAGCCGACAATTTCGATCTGGTTCTGGTTGAACTCCTTGAGGGAGTTGGCCAGGTTGTTCAGCGGCTGGTAGAAGCTGGAGGCGATGTTCGCCGAGTCGGTGGCGAAGGTGATGTTGCCCGGCATGATCAGTTTGATCTGGTCGCCCTGGCGCTGCACTTCAACGCCGGTGTTGGCCATGCTGGCGCGCAGTTTCTTCTCCTGCTGGTCGGCGTAGTAGCCGTAGCCTGCCGCCGAGGCGCCGACCACCGCGGCACCGATCAACGCGCCCTTGCCGCGGTTATCGTGACCGATGGCCGCACCGGCCAAGGCCCCCGCCAATGCACCGAGGCCACCGTACTTGGCGGTTTTGCTCATGCCCGACGATTCGGTAGAGGCCTGGCCCTGGTTGTCATAGGGGTTGGGCGACGCACAGCCGGACAACAGGGCCACGGCGGTAGCGACAACGATCAAGCGACGCGAGGTGAACATGGAGATGCTCCTGGGATTTTCAGTCTGGTTGCCAAAGTGTAGGCAATCCACTCTGGCTGGCGTTGGAACGCGGCAAACGTTAAAAATTCCGTCGCGTTGCGCTGCGCTTCGCCCCGACTGAAAAACATCGGTCGCCGCCCGATCGAAGACGTTTCACGCCTGCGCCAAACTGCGGCTCACGCCCCTGGCAATCATCTCCACTTCCCGCCCATCAATGGTCAGTGGCGGCAACAGGCGGATGGTCCTGCCCCGGGTGACATTGATCAGCAAGCCATGGTCCCGGGCGGCAAGGAGCGTCAGGTCGCGCACCGGCTGCTTGAGCTCGATGCCGATCATCAACCCTTGGCCACGAATCTCCAGGACGTTCGGATTGTCGGCCAGTTCGGCGCGCAACCGGCTGAGCAACTGCGCCCCCTGACGCTCGGCGTTTTCCAGCAGGCCTTGCTCCTCGATGATATCCAATACCGTACAAGCCACGCGGCAGGCCAAGGGATTGCCGCCAAACGTGCTGCCATGACTGCCCGGCGTGAACAGCTCGGCGGCCTTGCCCCGCGCCAGGCAGGCACCAATGGGAATACCGTTGCCCAAGCCTTTGGCGAGGGTCATGACGTCCGGCACGATGCCCTCGTGCTGGAACGCGAACCATTGGCCGGTGCGACCGATGCCGGTCTGGATCTCATCGAGCATCAGCAGCCAGGCGCGCCGGCTGCACACATCCCGCAGGGCCCGCAGGTAACCCGGCGGTGCGAGCTGCACGCCACTTTCCCCTTGGATCGGCTCCACCAGAATCGCGACGATACGCTCGCCATGGGCCTGCTGGATTTTTTCCAGCGCGGCGAGATCGCCAAACGGCACCTTGACGAAATCCCCAGGGAGCCGATTGAACCCCAGCCGTACCGATGGGCCGTCGCTGGCGGACATCGTGCCCAAGGTGCGCCCATGGAAGGCGTTGTCCATGACCACGACCAGTGGCTGCTCGATGCCTTTGTGCCAACCATGCAGACGGGCCAGTTTCAATGCGGTTTCGTTGGCCTCAGCTCCGGAATTGTTGAAAAACACCCGCTCCATTCCTGAAAGCTGCGTGAGCTTGCGGGCCAGCCTTTGCTGCCAGTCGATGCTGTACAGGTTCGATGTGTGCAGCAGCAGGCCAGCCTGTTCACTGATGGCCGCCACCAACCGGGGATGGGAATGCCCGACGTTGGTCACCGCCACACCCGCCACCGCGTCGAGGTACTCGCGCCCATCCTGGTCCCACAGGCGAGTGCCCAGGCCATGGGTGAAACTCAGCGCCAGGGGTTGGTAGGTGGTCATCAAGCAGGCAGCGGTCATGACATCTAGCTCCATCGGGTGGTTTTTTCCAGTATGGTTAGCCACTTCAGATGGATAAACGCCGATTTACTTCAATCATTTATAAGCAGAGCTTGATAATGGACCTGTTCCAGGCAATGACCGTTTATGTGAAAGTCGTGGAGACCGGCAGCCTGACAGCAGCAGCCCAGGCCAGCGAAATGTCCACCACCATGGTAGGCAATCATCTTCGCGCGCTGGAGCAACGTCTCGGTGTGCGCCTGATCAATCGTACGACACGTCGCCAGCGCCTGACGGAATTCGGCTCAGCCTATTACCAGCGTTGCCTGGAAGTGCTCGGGCTGGTCGCTGACTCCGAACGCCTGGCGGAACAGACCCAAGGCGATCCCACCGGCACCCTGCGCATCACCGCGCCGCTGACCTTCGGGACGGAGCGCCTGGCACCGGCGTTGGCGCAATTCAGCCAACGTTATCCACAGGTCAAGCTTGATGTCGTCCTGACCAACCAGCGTCTCGACCTGCTCGACCACGGCTTCGACGTCGCCATCCGCCTGGGGCTCCCCGATCCAAAGTTGATTGCCCGTCCCTTGGTGGACTACACCCTGACCATCTGCGCATCAAAGGCTTACCTGGCACGGCGAGGCACGCCGCTCAAGCCAGACGATCTGCGACACCACGACTGCCTGTCGTTTGCCTACTCCGCCGGCGACGAATGGCGCTTCGCCCAGGAGCACTGGCCCATCGGCCCCGAAGGGGAAACCAAGGTCCCGGTGACCGGGCCGATGCTGATCAACAGCTCCTCGGGGCTGCACCGCGCGGCGCTGGCCGGCATGGGCGTGGTGATGCTGCCCGACGCGCTGGTGGAAAAAGATCTGCAAGAAGGCCATCTGGTGGCGCTGCTGCAGGACTATCAATTGCCCCATCGGCCGGTGAGCTTGATGTACGCCCAGGATCGCTACCGTTTGCCGAAGCTGCGCAGTTTTGTCGAGTTTGCGCTACAAAAGTGGGGCAAGGCCCAGGACTGACCCACCTTAGCCTGGCGGCCTGAACAACTCCCGGCTAGTGACGCCGCGCCCCATCGGCTACTCTTCCCCTCTGGAGAGCATTTTGATATCAGGGCTGATTGAGGAACAACGATGGACGACGCCTCGAAGATCGATTTGCTGCGGTTCGATTTGTCCGATCTGGACGAAAGCGTGCTGCACACCATCATGGAGCTGGTCAGCGACGGCATTTGGGACTGGAACGCCAATACCGGGTTCGTCTACCGCAACCCCGGTTGGTACACGATGCTCGGCTACACGCCCCATTCCCTGAGCAACACCGTGCTGACCTGGGAGAGTGTGATCCATCCGGAGGATTACCCCCAGGTAATGGCCTTGTTCGACGATTACCTGGAACAACGGTCGTCGAAATATCAAGCCGAGTACCGTTGCCGGGCCCATGACGGTTCCTATATCTGGATCGAAGACCGCGGCTACGTGATCGCCCGCAACCCCGACGGCAGCGTGGCCCGAATGATCGGCGCCCACCGCAGCATCGACGACAAGAAGCGCCTGTTCGAGCAACTTGAACGACGTAACAAGTCCCTGGAAGCGATCATCGAAGAGCGCACCCGCGAACTGTCGCGGGTCAACCATCAACTGCAAATCCAACTCGACGAAAACCGCAAGCTGGCCGAAACCGATGCGCTGACCCTTGTCGCCAACAGGTATCGCCTGGAGCAGGCGCTGCCACTGGCCTGTGAGCGTGCCCAGCGCTTTCGCGAACCGTTGTCGCTGATCGCCATGGACATCGATGATTTCAAGGACATCAACGATCGCTACGGCCACGCCTTTGGTGACGCAGCGCTGGTGCAGGTGGTACAGGCGGTCAAACGCTGTGAGCGCGACGGTGACCTGTTGGTGCGCTGGGGCGGCGATGAATTCATCATGATTTTGCCAAACACGTCGTTGCCCGATGCGGTCCTGATGGCTGAAACCGTTCGCCGAGGTCTGTCCGACCTGCTACCGGTGGGCGACTTCCAGATCACCATGAGCTTTGGCGTGGTGCAACGACTCGAAGACGAAACGCAGGAAGTATTGATGGATCGGGCGGACCAGGCGCTGTATCGCTCCAAGATGGCCGGCAAGAACGTCATCTGCAACTGAAGCAGCAATTGAATGAATCCATGAGCCGTTTGTTGCGGTCACAGCTTTGTCCTCACCCGCAACAGGTTCTCTTACATTGGCGACTCGACTCCCCCGCTCCTCGAACCTTTTCCTGGGCTGCGCCGGCTGGTCGTTGCCCAGGGCATATTGGCCGGCGTTTCCTGATGAGGGGCCCCATTTACAGCGCTACAGCGCACGCTTCCCGGCGGTGGAGATCAACAGTTCGTTCTATCGCCCGCACCGCCCGGCCACCTATGAAAAGTGGGCGGACAGTGTAGCGCCGGACTTTCGTTTTTCGGTCAAGGTGCCAAAGCAGATCACCCACGAGCGACGTTTGCACGATTGCGAGGGGCTTGTGGATGAGTTCCTCGGGCAATGTTCACAGCTGGGGGAAAAACTCGGTTGCCTGTTGATTCAGTTGCCGCCGTCGCTGGCCTTCGACAGTACCCAGGCCGAGCATTTCTTCAAGGTTTTGCGGGATCGATATCAGGGCCACGCGGTTCTCGAACCCCGACACCCGAGCTGGCTCGCGCCGCAGGCCATGGCGATACTGGAGGACGAGCGGATCGCTCGTGTGGCCGCAGATCCGTCCCCCTTATCGGGAGGTGATCGACCGGCCGGCTGGCCTGGTATTCGCTATTTCCGTCTGCATGGCTCGCCGCGAATCTACTATTCCCCTTACGAGGACGCCTGGCTGAAACAGCTCGCGGAGCAATTGAAGAGCACTGCGGCCACGCCGACCTGGTGCATCTTCGACAACACCGCCAGCGGCGCCGCAACGCCGGATGCGTTGCGGCTGATGGAGCTGATGCTCGACTGAAATACCTACCGGCCACCGCGCCGACCGTGACAATGCTGCCCGCGTCCAATAGATTAGGCGACCGGAAAAAGCTCAATGCCTTTCTCGCCTCATCCAGCTAACAGAAGTAGTGAAATTTCAATGTCCGATTCCAATACCGCTGAATCCCCAGTTTCCCTGTCGTCCAAAGCGGAATACGAAAACTCCATCAATCTTTCACAGCATCTGCCCCAGGCCAAAACCATCAGCGAGATGGTCCTCGATGCGTTCCAGTCGAACCGCGAAAGCGACCAGATCCGCGAACTGCGTACCGCTATTCGCCAGGCCCACGATGCGTTCGATGATGACAAAGCCTACGAACTGATGGGCCAGCTCAAGCAGCTCAAGGACGCTGAGGCTGCGGATTTTGCCGCGCTGGAAGACCTGAGCAGCCGCTTCCCCATCAGCCGCATCCTCTCCAGCTACAAGGACGATCCAGCCTTCCAGGAATTGGTCTACGGCTTGGCCCTGAAAGTGCTGAACCAGACCCACCAGGCCATCAGCAACCCGAGTGGCAGCAAGGGCAAGGCCTCGCGGCCCAAGAAGGAAGCCGAGGTCTTCGTGATCAGCAAGGACGGCATCAGCGTCACCCTGCCCCTGCGCACGCCACGCTCCAAGCCGAACGTCGACCGCGAAGCCTTCGAGTTCCTGGGTTTCAATTTCATAGGCGAAGGCGACGAAGCCGAGCTGGAAAGCGAAACCTTCCTGGACAACGACGGCACCGAACAACCGGTCACCCGCAAGAGCATCGTCACTGCGCTGCAACAGCAGAAAGCGTTCGATGGCTACAGCATCGCCCAGCAATAAAGCCTGTTGAAATCTGTCCGGGAGCGAGCTTGTTCCCACTGAGTCCGAAGTAATACCAAGAAAAAGCCCCGCGCTTCCTCGAAGGCGGGGCTTTTTCATGGGTTTCGGCGGTTCAAACAGCACCAAGGCGCTCGACCATGTCCGGAAACTTCTCGACCAGTTTGATCAACAAAGCTGCCTGGGCGTTAGGCTTGGATTTTTCCTGTTCCCAGTTTCTCAGGGTACTTGGGCTGGTTCTGATGCTCTTGGCGAAGACGGCTTGGGACATATGAAGCCTGTCGCGCAAAGCCACGATTTCCTGGGCTGACACCTCAGGAACCGGCTTGTCTTCAATCGAAATCTGGCGAAGGGTAATCTTGCCCTCGCGGTGAGCGGCCATCTCCTCGACGCCTCGCATCATCTCGGCAAACAGATCGCGCTTTTTCATAAGGTCCCTCGTACTTTCAACTCAGCTTCTATGGCGCGCTTGAGCGTCTTCTCTTGCTCGGCGGTCAGGGTTTCCAGTTCGTCCTTGTCATAAATCGCAAACATCCAGAACTGACGATCATGCCTCAACCAATAATAAATGACCCGCAACCCACCTCGCTTCCCTTTGCCACGACGCTCATCGAACCAACGCAACTTACGGAAACCACCGGTACGTGGCATGACGTCACCGGCCTCTGGATGCTGCTGCATATAGAACTGAAGCAGGCGATATTCATCATCGGTCAGGTAATGACCAACCGTGGCAGTGAACGCAGTCGTTTCAAAAAATAAGGTTCGCATGGCAAAAACTATAGGCAAATCGCGTATAGATCAACAAGCCACAATCTATTGCGACGAATGACAGCGGCTAGCCATGGCCAATTTCGAAAAAAAAGCCCCGCGCTTCTCTCGAAGGCGGGGCTTTTTGTGCAGCGTCTGGAGCTTAAGGTGCGTAAGTCAGCAACAACTCACTCGGCACCTTGAAATCCAGGGACATCATGACGCTCAGGGCTGTGATGGTGAAGATCGAGAACACGAACAGCTTGCGTGCCCAGACCGTGTCATCCACCGCCTTGTAGCCGGTCCAGGCCATGTACAGCCAGTACATGCCCATGGCAGCGGCGACGGCGAGGTAGCTCATGCCGGCGTAGCCGCTGAAGGTCAGCATCAGGGTCGCCACGAGGAAGGCCAGGATATAGAGCAGGATGTGCTTCTTCGCCACCTGGATACCGCGCTTCACAGGAAGCACCGGAATCGAAGCTGCCAGGTAGTCGTTGAAGCGGAAGATCGCGATGGCGTAGGAATGCGGCATCTGCCACAGGCTGAACATCACCAACAGCGTCAGCGCAGCCATGTCGAAGCTGTTGCTGACCGCGACATAACCAATCACCGGCGGCATCGCCCCCGACAGACTGCCCACCAGCGTGCCGTGAACCGACTTGCGCTTGAGGTACAGGCTGTAGAGGCCGACGTAGATGACAAAACCGATCACCGCGAACAACGCGGCCAACGGGTTGGCGACCCAATACAGCAGCGCCACGCCGGCCACGCCCAGCACCGTGGCAAATGCCAGGGCCAGTTGCACCGGAATCAGGCCTTGGACCAGCGCCCGGTTCTTGGTGCGTTCCATCTTGATATCGATGTCGCGGTCGATGCAGTTGTTGAACACGCAACCGGACGCCACCACCAGGGAAGTGCCGATCATCGCCGCCAGGAAGATGGCCAGATCGACATGCCCTTTCGAGGCCAGGAAGAACCCGCCCGCCACAGAAAGCACGTTACCGAAAATGATCCCCGGCTTGGTGATTTGGATAAAGTGCTTCAGTGACATCCGGACTTTCCTCAGTGCGCCATCATGTTGGTGTGGATGCTGAACATGATCCACAGCGACAAGCCGACCAGCAGTACGATCACCAGCGCAGCGAAGACAAACGCAATCACGTTGTTACGCTGGGCGGCCGAGCGGTCCAGGTGCAGGAAGTACACCAGGTGGACCAGAACCTGGACCACGGCGAAGATCAGGATGATCCACAGCGTCAGGCTCTTGGGCAGCGACGGGTACATCACCAGGCCGAACGGAATGACGGTCAGGATCACCGACAGGATGAAACCGATGGCGTAGGACTTGACGCTGCCGTGGCCGGCGTCGTGGCCATCATGGAAATGAGCGTTAGCCATTTACAGGGTCCCCATCAGATAAACAACGGTGAATACGCAGATCCACACCACGTCCAGGAAGTGCCAGAACAGGCTCAGGCAGCTCAGGCGCGTCTTGTTGGTGGCGGTCAGGCCGTTTTTCTGGACCTGGTACATCATGATCGCCATCCAGATCAGACCACTGGTCACGTGCAGGCCGTGGGTGCCGACCAGGGTAAAGAACCCGGACAGGAAACCGCTGCGGCTAGGGCCGTAGCCTTCGGCGATCAGGATATGGAACTCGTTGATCTCCATGGCAATAAAGCCGGCGCCCAGCAGGAAGGTCATTGCCAACCAGCCCAGGACCTGGGTTTTCTTGCCCTTGTACAACGCCAGCATGGCGAAGCCGTAGGTGATCGAACTGAACAGCAGCAGCGCGGTTTCGCCCAGTACATAAGGCAGTTCGAAGATGTCGTGGCCCGACGGGCCACCGGCGACGTTGTTAACCAGCACCGCGTAGACCGCGAAGATCGACGCAAACAGGATGCAGTCGGTCATCAGGTAGAGCCAGAAACCGAATACGGTCATCTCGCCCGAGTCGTGGTGATGGTCATCGTGCCCATGGTCATGACCATGGGCGTGTCCAACATTGGTCACTAAGTTCGACATGGTTTAAGCCTGTTCCAACGAGGTTTCAACACGGGTGGCGGTGGCAGGGACTTTCCCGGCCGCGACCAGGCGCTTGTGCTGCTCGGCTTCGATGCGCTCGATGACATCCACCGGCACCATGTAGCCCTGATCGTCACGGGCGGCATGGATGGCGAAATACACCACGGTGCCGACCAGGCTGGCGATGGCCAGCCACCAGATGTGCCAGATCATCGCGAAACCGAACACGGTCAACAGCCCGCCCATGACCACACCGGTAGCGGTGTTGTTGGGCATATGGATCGGCGAGTACTTGGCCGGGGCCTGGTACGCGGTGCCGTTTTCCTTGGCTTCGGTGAACGGGTCGATGACGTCAGCTTTCGGCAGCACGGCAAAGTTGTAGAACGGTGGTGGCGACGAAGTCGACCATTCCAGGGTATGGGCATTCCACGGATCACCGTGTTCGCACATGTTTTCCGGCTTCTTGCGATCACGCACGCTGACGTACAGCTGGATCAACTGGCAGGCGATACCGACCGCGATCATCACCGCGCCGAACATGGCGACGTACAGGTACGGCACCCACTCAGGGTTGGTGGTGGCGTTCAAGCGACGGGTCATGCCCATGAAGCCCAGTGCATAAAGCGGCATGAACGCGACGAAGAAGCCCGAGATCCAGAACCAGAACGCTGCCTTGCCCCAGCCTTCGTGCAGCTTGAAGCCGAACGCTTTCGGGAAGTAGAACGCAAAACCTGCGATGTAGCCGAACACGGCACCGCCGATGATCACGTTATGGAAGTGCGCGATCACGAACAGGCTGTTGTGCAGTACGAAGTCAGCACCCGGAATGGCCAGCAGAACGCCGGTCATGCCGCCGATGGCGAAGGTCACCATGAAGCCCAGGGTCCACAGCACATGGCTGGTGAAACGCAGGCGGCCCTGATAGATGGTGAACAGCCAGTTGAACAGCTTCACACCCGTCGGGATGGAAATCAGCATCGTCGCCAAACCGAAGAAGGCGTTGACGCTCGCACCCGAACCCATGGTGAAGAAGTGGTGCAGCCAGACCATGAAGCCCAGTACCGAGATCGCGCCCGAAGCGTAGATCATCGAGTGGTGGCCAAACAGTTTCTTGCCGGAGAAGGTCGAGATGACCTCGGAGAAAATACCGAACGCCGGCAGGATCAGGATGTACACCTCGGGGTGACCCCAGGCCCAGAACAGGTTGACGTACATCATCGGATTTCCACCCAGTTCATTGGTGAAAATGTGGAAATCCATGTAGCGGTCAAGCGTCAGCAGAGCCAATGTCGCGGTGAGGATCGGGAACGAAGCGACGATCAGCACGTTGGCCCAGGTGCAGGTCCAGGTGAAGATCGGCATGTCCATCAGCTTCATGCCAGGGGTACGCATCTTCAGCACGGTGGCCAGGAAGTTGACCCCCGTCAGCGTTGTCCCCAACCCGGATAGCTGTAGCGCCCAGATGTAGTAATCCACCCCCACGCCCGGACTGTATTGCAGCCCCGACAGCGGCGGATAGGCGACCCAACCGGTCTTGGCGAATTCGCCGACACCCAGGGAAACGTTGATCAGCACGACGCCGGAAACCAGCAGCCAGAAGCTCAGGGAGTTCAGGAACGGGTAGGCAACGTCACGGGCGCCGATCTGCAGCGGCACTGCAAGGTTCATCAGGCCGGTGAAGAATGGCATCGCCATGAAGATGATCATGATCACGCCGTGGGCGGTGAAGATCTGGTCGTAGTGTTCAGGCGGCAGGTAGCCAGGCGAACCCTCGGTGGCCATGGCCAGCTGGGTACGCATCATGATCGCGTCGGCAAAACCGCGCAGCAGCATGACCATGGCGACGATGATGTACATCACGCCGATCTTCTTGTGGTCGACCGAGGTCAACCATTCAGTCCACAGGTAAGTCCACTTCTTGAAGTAAGTGATACCCGCGAACAGCGCCAGGCCACCGAGCGCGATGATGGCGAGGGTCACCATGACAATCGGCTCGTGGAACGGGATCGCTTCCCAACTTAATTTACCAAACATCGTTTACTCCTCTGCCCCGGCAGCTGAATGCGAGCTCATGTCCATCCCTTCCATGTTGTGGGCCACTTCCTTCTCTTTCTTCTCGTGATGCATCGGCTTGCCCGGATTCATCCCTTCATACTTATCGATGATGGTCTGGAACAGGTTCGGCGTGACCGACGAGTAGAGTTCGACTGGGTTGTTCTGGCTCGGCTTGGAAAGGGCTTCGTATTCAGCTTTTTCAAGCTGTTTAGGTGCCTTCTTCACTTCGTTGACCCAGGCGTCGAACTCTTCCTGGGTGGTGGCGGTCGCCTTGAACTTCATGCCGGTGAAACCCGCGCCGCTGTAGTTGGCGGAGATACCTTCAAGTTCGGTGTTCTGGTTGGCGATCAGGTGCAGCTTGGTCTGCATGCCGGCCATCGCATAGATCTGGCCGCCCAGGCCCGGAATGAAGAACGAGTTCATCACGGTGTCGGAGGTGACCTTGAAGTTGATCGGCGTGTGGGCCGGGAACACGATCTTGTTGACCGTGGCGATGCCTTGTTCCGGATAGATGAACAGCCACTTCCAGTCCATCGAGACCACTTCGATGGTGATCGGCTTGACGTCCGAATCCAGCGGACGGTACGGGTCCAATGCGTGGGTCGACTTGTAGGTGATGTAACCCAGGGCAATGATGATCAGCACCGGAATGGTCCACACCGCCACTTCGATCTTGGTCGAGTGCGACCACTTCGGCGTGTAGGTGGCCTGGGTGTTGGATGCGCGATACTTCCAGGCGAACAGGAACGTCATGACGATAACCGGTACGACGACCAGCAACATCAGCAGCGTGGCGGTGATGATCAGGTTTCGTTCATCCAGGCCGACCTGGCCCTTGGGATCGAGCAGGGTCATGTTGCAGCCTCCCAGCAGCAACGTGCCGAGCAGCGGCAACAAGCCTAGTAATCGGGGGTACCTGTTTTTACTCATCTCACGACCTCTAAAGCAGCTTGCGCAATGCAGTTGGGTTTTGATCGCCAACACTTCACCCTGCCAAGGGTTGGCATTTTCTTGGATTGAATAAGGGCTGCCCGTCGAACGTCAGACGCTGTTCGACACATCCTGGGCCAGCAGTGAGTTCTTATTCGTTGGTCAAAGGCCTAGTTCAAGCCCAATTCCATTTGGTGCGGGTAGTTGGAGGCACCGACACCTGGGGTCGCATGGGGCGCTGGCGCCCTTCGACCACTCTCGTGCTCAAGCCTGAGCCGGGTCGGAAAATCGGTGCGGGCGATTGTAGTGAGCTGCGGCGTTGGAGACCATGTCTTAACCCGAAATAATTTTTATCCGATCCGGCAACAATCTATTGCCGCTATTGCAACGGGCCAGCATGTTATCGAAATTCATTCTCAACAAGAACCCCAAAAAACGTAAGGCTACTACGCCCGATTTAGACAGCTGCGCACGTTTCCGGTGAGCTTTCATAGCCGGCATGCGCCCATTTTACGGGGGCTTGGCGATATGGCGCTTCGCTGTTAAAAATGCCTGCTTGGAAGATGACAATATTGCGGTCAAGGGGGATGCCAGGCCGTTTTTTTGTTACAGGTTGCACCGCCAATTCGCCCCATGAAAGGACGCCAGCGGCAAGATGTGTGACAACGTGTCGCACATCGCCGCAGGGCATTCTTGCCCAGGATCAAGGCTGATCCTCAATGACCCTGAAATGAAAAACGCCCCGGCTCTAGATGAAGAAACCGGGGCGTCTGTTCAGAACGACTTCAGCGAATGGCTTTGCGATTACGCGACACGAGCAAAGGCACCAGCACGGCAGTCAGCACGAATGCCACGAGCGCCCATTGTGCCAGCGACAACCCAAGGACAGGCGGATACGGGGTGGAGCAGAAACCATCGACCTGGAAGCCCAACGGGAAGATCTTCGCCAGCGGCAGGTCATCGACGATCGGCTGTAGCACGTCGACGCCACAGCTGACCGCCGGGTAGAACTGCGTGTAGACGTGATGCCCCGCCACGCCCGCGCCGGCCAACGCACACAGCACGACCAACCCTTCGAAAATCGTCAGGCTGCGACGGGTGCGCATCGCCGCACCGATGAAGGCAAAGAGGGCGATCAGCAACAACGCGTAGCGTTGCAGGATGCACAGCGGGCATGGCGCTTCACCCAGCACGACCTGCATATACAGCGCACCGCCGATCAGTCCCAGGCAGATCAACCCCAGCAACACCAGATAGCGCCGCTCACGGCCCAGCCGCATCATTTCCTCACTCATTGCGTTTCCCTTCATCTGCATGGATCGACGCGCCGCATGACCGGCCTCGGCGCGCGCTCGGATGGCCGAAGTCTACACGCAGAACATGAACGTGCGGCAGTCGGCAGTATCGAGGGGAATAAACAGGAAGGGGGTTAAGCGGGGATTAATTTCAGTGCCGCGTCGGCAGAGCCATCGCTATCGCGAGCAAGCTCGCTCCCACAATGTTCATTGCAGCGTCACAATTTCGTGTGCACCACAAATCCCCTGTGGGAGCGAGCTTGCTCGCGATAAGGGCAACCCGGTCTTGCGGATTGCCGCAGCGATTATTCCAATGCCGCAGCCGGCCCGAAGAACTCGTAGCGGCTTTGCTCAACCGGCACGCCCAACGCCTTGAGATGTCGCTTGATCGCTGCCATGAACCCCTTCGGCCCAAGGAAATAGGCATCAAGGTCACGTTGCTCCGGCAGCCATTGCGCCAGTTGGTCCTGGCTCAACAGCCCAACCTTGTCAGCCGCCGGACCTGTGCCGTCATGCTCGTCATAGCAATAGAAGCGCTTGAGTTGCGGGTGCTGCTTGGCCAGGTCGTCGATCCAGTCACGGAAGGCATGCACATGGCCGTTGCGTGCGCAGTGGATGAAATGCACCGGACGTTCGGTTTGCAATGCCGCCTGCAGCATCGCCAGGGTCGGAGTGATGCCGACACCGCCACTGATCAGCACCAGCGGTTTGTCGCTGGCGGTGAGGTAAAAATCTCCCGACGGTGGAAACAGCTGGATGCTGCTGCCGACCTGGAAATGATGGTGCAGGTAGTTGGATACCCGCCCGCCCGCCTCGCGCTTGACGCTGATGCGGTACTGTCCATTATTGGCCAGTGCCGACAGCGAATAGTTGCGGCGTACTTCCTCGCCATCGAGGACCAATTTCATGCCGATGTACTGGCCTGGCTCAGCTTGCAGGATCGGCCCCTTGTCCGCCGGCTCGAAGTAGAACGACGTGATCTCGGAGCTTTCCTGCACCTTGGCAGTCAAGATGAATTCGCGCTCCCCACGCCAGCCGCCCGGCGCTGCGGCCTTCTGGTCATACAGGCCTGCTTCGGCGCCAATCAGGATATCGGCCAATTGGTTATAGGCGGCTCCCCAAGCCGAAATCACTTCAGGCGTAGCGATTTCTTCGCCCAGCACCTCGGCAATTGCCCGCAGCAAGCAGGAACCGACAATCGGGTAGTGTTGCGGCTGGATCTGCAGGGCCACGTGCTTGTTGACGATCTTGGCCACCAGGTCGCCCAATTGATCGAGCTGGTCGATGTGTCGCGCATACATCAGCACACCGTTGGCCAGCGCACGCGGTTGGTCGCCACTGGCCTGGTGAGCCTGGTTGAACAGCGGACGCACTTGGGGGTATTCGGACAACATCATGCGATAGAAGTGAGTAATGAGCGCCTCGCCACCGCTTTCCAACAAAGGCACGGTGGAACGGATAATGGCGCGTTGTTCTCGACTCAGCATGGGTAACTCCTCGCGTGGTACAGATAACTGATACCTACGCTCATCACTTTTCATGCCATAAATTTTTTCTTTGTTTTTCAATGAGTTAATAAATATATAGTCATAATGACACGACTGGCTTTATAGTCATTACGACCAGATGGAGTCATTATGACCGCAACCTCATTGCTCACCTCGCTGCTGCCCCTGGTGGCGGACCTGTCCCGCGAGCTGCCGGAGGGCGAGCGCTACCGCCGCTTGCTTGTCGCCTTGCGAGCCCTGCTGCCCTGCGACGCCGCGGCGTTGCTGCGCCTGGACGGGGATTGCCTCGTGCCGCTGGCGGTAGACGGCTTGAGTACCGACACGCTGGGGCGCCGGTTCCGCATCAGCGAACACCCCCGCTTCGAAGCGTTGCTGGCCAATGCGCAACCGACTCGCTTCGCCGCCGACAGCGACCTGCCCGACCCTTACGATGGGCTGGTCGAAGGCTTGGATGAACACCTGGAAGTCCATGATTGCATGGGCTGCCCGCTGTTCGTCGACGAGCAATCCTGGGGATTGCTGACGCTGGATTCGCTGGACCCGGAACGTTTCGAGCCCATCGACCTGAGTGCCTTGCAAGCCTTCGCCAGTCTCGCGGCGGCCACGGTCAGCGCAGCCGAACGTATCGAGCGGCTGGCCTTGAAGGCCGAAGACGAGCATCACCGCGCCGAGGTTTATCGCCAGGCGAGCGGCCAGCAGCACCGCGACATGGTCGGCCAGAGCAAGGCCCACAAACGCCTGGTGGAAGAAATCAAGCTGGTGGGCGGCAGTGACCTGACGGTGCTGATCACCGGCGAAACCGGGGTCGGCAAGGAATTGGTCGCCCAGGCCATTCACGCCGCCTCCAATCGCGCCGACCAACCGCTGATCAGTCTCAACTGCGCCGCCCTTCCGGACACGCTGGTGGAAAGCGAGCTGTTTGGCCATGTGCGCGGTGCTTTCACCGGTGCCACCAACGACCGACGGGGCAAGTTCGAACTGGCCGATGGCGGCACGTTGTTCCTCGATGAGGTGGGTGAGCTGTCCTTGCCTGTCCAGGCCAAATTGTTGCGCGTCCTGCAGAGCGGGCAATTGCAACGCCTGGGCTCGGACAAGGAACACCGCGTCGATGTGCGCCTGATCGCGGCGACCAATCGCGACCTCGCTGAAGAGGTGCGCAACGGCCGTTATCGGGCCGACTTCTATCACCGGCTGAGCGTGTATCCGTTGCAAGTGCCCGCACTGCGTGACCGTGGGCGTGACGTGCTGCTTCTCGCCGGTTTTTTCCTCGAACAGAACCGTTCACGCATGGGCCTGGGCAGCCTGCGCCTGACCAGCGACGCCCAGGCCGCACTGCTGGCCTACGATTGGCCAGGCAATGTGCGCGAGCTGGAGCACCTGATCGGCCGCAGCGCACTGAAGGCATTGGGCAGCCATCCGGTACGGCCGAAGATTCTGAGCCTGAGCGCCGATGACCTCGATTTGCCTCACGCCAACCGGGACAGCGCGCCGACCGCAAGCACGGCACCCGATCCCACGCTGACAGCCACCGGTGACTTACGCCAGGCCACGGAAAACTATCAGCGGCAAATCATCAGTGCTTGCCTGGAACGCCACCAGCACAACTGGGCCAGCGCGGCTCGGGAGCTGGGCCTGGACCGGGCCAATCTGGGACGGATGGCAAAGCGATTGGGCCTCAAGTAGCGGCATCCCGGCCATGGTAATCAGCTGTCGATACCTTTCGCCCTAAAGCCTGTCCCCAACAAGTCGATAACCCGTTATCAAAAGCTGTCTTGGCGACCTTCATGCTCGCCCCACCTTTTTCCACAGAAGGTTTTTATGTCCTCCAACAAAGCCCGCGCAGATTCCCTTTCGCTTCTGCTCTTTACCTTGCGCAGCGGCAAGCTGATGGCGATCAACCTGCTCAAGGTCAGTGAGATCATTCCCTGCCCGCCACTGACCAAGCTGCCGGAGTCGCACCCGCACGTCAAAGGCATCGCCACGTTGCGCGGGGCATCCTTGTCGGTGATCGACCTGAGCCGCGCCATTGGCGAGCGGCCCCTTGAAGACCCGGACGGCGGCTGCCTGATCGTCACTGACGTCAGCCGCTCCAAACAAGGTTTGCATGTGCAAGCGGTGAGCAAGATCGTCCATTGCCTGACCACGGACATCAAGCCACCACCCTACGGCTCTGGCGGCGTGCGCGCGTTCATCACCGGCGTAACCTCCGTGGACGGCACGCTGGTGCAGGTGCTGGATATCGAAAAAGTCATCCACGGCATCGCCCCGGCGCAAATCGAGACGGCGCCGACCGAGTTGAGCATGGAAGACGCCGAAGTGCTCGGCAATGCACGAATCCTGGTGGTCGATGACAGCCAGGTCGCGCTGCAACAGTCGGTGCATACCCTGCGCAACCTGGGCCTGCAGTGCCACACCGCACGCAGCGCCAAGGAAGCCATCGACTGCCTGTTGGAACTGCAAGGCACTGCACAGGAGATCAACCTGATCGTCTCCGACATCGAGATGTCGGAGATGGACGGCTATGCCCTGACCCGGACCCTGCGCGAAACGCCCGACTTCGCTCATCTCTATGTGCTGCTGCACACCTCGCTCGACAGCGCCATGAACAGTGAGAAAGCCCGACTGGCCGGCGCCAATGGCGTACTCACCAAGTTCTCTTCGCCGGAGCTGACCAAGTGCCTGATCACGGCGGCCAAGGCCGTTGCCGAACAAGGTCGCTGACTTCATCGAAGCCGATCCAGGCTTCGTTGTCGCCTCCAAGCGCAACGAGGCTGCGATCCGACCCCGCACCAGCCCTTCCTCCAACCTCTGGCATACTCTTGTTCACCCCAGAACAAGGAATTTCCTGATGAAAGCCCCCGCCCTGATTCTCCTCGCCCTGACCGCCCTGTCTGCACAGGTTCATGCTTCAAGCTCCGACGCTTGGGCCGCCTACGACAAAAAAGTGCTCGCCAGCTGCATCAAGGCCAGCGGATTGAAAAACGCCGAACCGGTCGGCACCGCCGCGCAATTCGATGACCGCGTGGGCTACACCGCCGTGTTGTTGCAGGGCCAATACCCACAGAAACACATGAACGGCGCGACCGGCACCGAACTGTGCCTCTATCGCAAGAAGACCAAGACCGCCGTCGTGACCGAATGGGACTCGATCCGCCCGGCCGACACTTCTCGGTGAATGGCGCATAACTTGCTTCGCACGGCTGATTACGGCGTTTTTCTGTCGCCGCCCTCAGCCTATTGCCTGCGGACAATGAATGAATACAACGTTTTCCTGTGTAGGGTGCGGTAAATGCTGCACCGGCCACCATGTTCCGCTGACGCTCGACGAAGCCAGGATGTGGGCCAGTGACGGCGGGCAAGTGATTGTCCTGGTCGAGGCCTTCCTGCCCAATGGCCTCGGCCTGCCAATGGCGCAACGCGAGCACGCCGAACGGCGCTCCGCAGTCGTGCGCAGCGGCACGAGCCAAGCCTTGGTGGCGATCACTTTCGCCGCCTATAACGCCGGCCCTTGTCACAACCTGAACGCTGACAACCTCTGCGGCATCTACGAGCGCAGGCCCTTGGTGTGCCGCATCTACCCCATGGAAATCAATCCGCACATCCCGCTCAACGTGGCCACCAAGGATTGCCCGCCGGAGTCCTGGGAAACGGGGCCGCAATTGATCGTCGGGGGCAAATTGGTGGACCAGGAACTGGCCGAACTGATCGAGCGCTCGCGCCAGGCCGATCGTGAAGAAATCGGGATGAAGGAACGCATTTGTGCGTCTCTCGGCATTCACACCACTGCGCTGAAGGGTGACGGATTCACGGCGTACCTGCCGAACATGGATGCCTTCGCCGAGGCCATCGACCAGGCCCGTTCGCAGCCACTGCAGTCGCAAGCCAGCGAATGGCAGTTCCATTTGTCCGGGGATGACATTGCCAGCCAGGTCACGGCCAGCGGCGCGCGGGTGGTCACGGAAACCCCAGTCAATTACGCCTTTATTTCGCTGCGGGCCGCCTGAACTTGTAGAGATTCCCTGTGGAGCGAGCTCGCTCCCACAAGGGCACTGCGGTGCAGCGATTACACGGTCCCCTCTCGCCTAACCCGCGCCAGGAATGTTAGCGTGCTTGGTATCCAATGCAGATGAGCCTTGCACGATGAAAAAAACCGTACTTGCCTTCAGCCGTATCACGCCTCCCATGATCGAGCGCCTGCGACAGGACTTCGATGTGATCGTGCCCAACCCATCGAACGGCGACATCAATGCGCAGTTCAACGAAGCCCTGCCCCATGTCCACGGGCTGATCGGTGTCGGCCGCAAGCTCGGCCGCGAGCAGCTGCAGAACGCCACGAAACTGGAAGTGGTATCCAGCGTGTCGGTGGGCTATGACAACTACGACGTGGCGTACTTCAATGAACGCGGGATCATGCTCACCAATACCCCTGACGTGCTCACCGAAAGCACCGCCGACCTGGCCTTCGCCCTGCTGATGAGCAGCGCCCGCCGCGTCGCCGAACTGGACGCCTGGACCAAGGCCGGACAGTGGCAGGCGTCAGTCGGGCCGCAGTTGTTCGGCAGCGATGTGCATGGCAAGACCCTGGGCATCGTCGGCATGGGCAATATCGGCGCAGCCGTTGCCCGACGGGGTCGCCTGGGGTTCAACATGCCGATCCTCTACAGCGGCAACAGCCGCAAGGTCGATTTGGAAAATGAGTTGGGTGCTCAATTCCGTTCGCTGGACCAATTGCTGGCCGAAGCGGATTTCGTCTGCCTCGTAGTGCCGTTGAGCGAAAAGACCCGCCACCTCATCGGCGAACGCGAGCTGGCCTTGATGAAACCGAGCGCCATCCTGATCAACATCTCCCGCGGCCCGGTGGTGGACGAGCCGGCGCTGATCGAAGCCTTGCAGAACAACCGCATTCGCGGCGCCGGGCTGGATGTCTACGAGAAAGAGCCGCTGGGCGAGTCGCCACTGTTCCAATTGAAAAATGCCGTGACCTTGCCGCATATCGGCTCGGCCACCCACGAAACCCGTGAAGCCATGGCCAACCTCGCTGTGGAGAACCTGCGCAGTGCATTGCTGGGCGAGCGGCCGCAGAACCTGGTCAACCCGCAAGTCTGGAAATAAAGCACACCGTGGCGAGGGAGCTTGCTCCCCCGCCACGGGCTTGTCGCCAGACCTTATGCCTCATCGAGCACCCAGCGCGACTTTCGCCGCCACTGGCCGTGGCTTGCGAAACACCAGCACGTTACCCAGCATCACCAGCACCAATCCCACCAAGGCCGGCGCCGTCCACTGGTAGCCCTCGACAAAAGCCGAGACATTCAACGCCACCACCGGGAACAGCACCGTGCAATACGCCGCCCGCTCCGGGCCCATGCGTCCAACCAGTGTCAGGTAGGCGGTGAAGCCGATGACCGAGCCAGGTATCACCAGGTACAGCAGCGAGCCGATGTAGCGCGTGTTCCATTCCATGTCGAACGGGATGCCCTGGAACAAACACCACACCGACAGCATCGCCGCCCCGTACGCCATGCCCCAGGCGTTGGTGGTCAACGGCTTAAGGCCGGCCTTCTGTTGCAGGCTCGACAGCATGTTGCCCGCCGAGAAACACAACGTCCCCAAAAGCGCCAACGCCAACCCGAACAAGGTCTGCGGGCTTGCGCGGTGACCGGCCAGCTCCGGCCAGAACAACAACGCCAGCCCGAACAGCCCCAAGGCGCCGCCCAGCAACACGTTACGAGCGATCCGCTGGCCGAAGAACACCCGGGCATTCAAGGCATTCCAGAGGGTTGCGGTGGAGAACACCACGGCGACCAATCCACTGGGAATCCACTGGCTGGCGGTCAGGAAACACATGAAGTTGATGCAGAACAGGCAAAGGCCCTGGGCGACGCAGATCAAGTGGCCGCGACGGTTCATCACCTGCAAGCGGCGGCTGAGCAGCAACATCGCGAACAGGATCAGCGCGGCCAGGCCGAAGCGATAAACGATCGAAACCGGAATGGCGACCACACCCAACTGCAATTTCAGCGCAATCCATGTGGTGCCCCAGATGAGCACGGTAAGCAGGTACAACGAGAGGTTCATGACGGCGACTCCTGGCAGTGGCGGCCAGTCTTACGCCGATGCCTGCCGGGCACTTGCGTAAACTTGCGGTTTTTATGAGCGATGGGCTGGCAGGGAACGACCTACGGAGTAGGATGCAAGCGTTGGAGAACCGATCATGTCCACACTGCAAACCCTACAAGTCTTCCAAGCGCTCAACAGCTCGCCCAACGCTCGCCTCGAGCACAGCGCCGAGCTCGGGGACGGCATGGCGGCCGCTTTGTGGACCAATCACCACGACGCCCGGGATTACGAAGCGCCGACGCACCATACGCTATCGTGCTACATCGCGGGTGGCACCGGCACGTTTCGTCGCGAACGGCCCGATACCACTGGAGCACCTGACAAACTCTGCATCCTGCCGGCCGGGCATGAGTCCGCCTGGGTCATCAATGGCGACATTCGCCTCGCCCATCTTTATTTCAGCGCTGAACAATTCGCCCTTGGCTGCATCACCCTGCTGGACCGCGAGCCCCGGCAGGTGCAGCTGCACGAGGAAACCTTCCTCGACGATCCGCAACAGGCCCAGCGCTTTCGCCAGTTGATCGCGCTGAACTGGGACGAGCCCGGAGAACGCCTGCTGACCACCAGCCTGGCCCATGATCTGCTCAACCACTTGCTGCTCAGCCAGGTCGGCCAGCGCCAGGGCCTTCGCCTCAAGGGTGGCCTGGCAGCTCACCAGCGGCGGTTGCTGGTGGATTACGTCGACAGCCACCTGGCCGACGCCATCAGTCTCGGACAACTGGCGGCGCTGTGCGCGTTGTCCGAATATCACTTTGCGCGGATGTTCCGCGAAAGTTTCGGGCTGCCACCGCACCAATATGTGCTGGCTCGGCGCCTGGCCCGCGCGCGGCATTTGTTGCGCAGTACTTCACGGCCGTTGGGCGACGTAGCGTTGGCCTGCGGATTTGCCAGCGCCAGTCATTTCACTAACCGTTTTCGCCAAGCCTTGGGCGCAAGCCCCGGAGAATATCGACAGGCGTTCTTGCGCTAAGCGCCAGCGTGCCCCGGCCAAATAAAACAACCAGGCATTCATCCCGATTGCCGTAGCCACCACTGCGCCCCTACAATGCGAACAATTCTTGTTCTCTAGCACAGCTCTGCGCTGTCGGGATGTTCCTCGTTGCCGCCTGCACACACCGTCGAAGTCCTCTACAACACCCACCATCGTTGGCTCAATGGCTGGCTGCGAAGAAAACTCGGTTGCCCCGACAGCGCCGCCGACCTGGCCCAGGACACGTTCATGCGTGTGCTGACTGCGCGCGATCCGCAGCCGGTCCTTGAGCCCCGTGCATTTCTCACGACCATTGCCAAGCGCGTGCTTTTCAACCATTACCGTCGCCAGGACCTCGAGCGCGCCTACCTCGACGCCCTCGCTCAACTGCCGGAGCACGTGGTGCCGTCGGAGGAGGAGCGGGCAATCATCCTGCAAACCCTGATGGAACTGGACCAATTGCTCGATGGGTTGCCGCGGGCGGTCAAGCAGGCGTTTCTGCTGGCCCAGGTCGATGGCCTGACCTACAACGAGATTGCCCGCGAATTGGGGATTTCAGTGGCGACAGTCAAGCGTCATCTGAACAAGGCAGCCATGCGCTGCTACTTCGCCTTATGACGCCACCGATCAACGGCGCGCCGGGCGTCAGTGCACACGTCGCCGAGCAAGCCGTGCACTGGCTCCTGGAAATGCAGCAAGGCCCACTCGATACCCGCCAGCAGCAAGCCTGGGAACACTGGCTCGATGCCCACAGCGAACATCGCCGCGCCTGGGAGCATATCCAGCGGGTCAATCAGCGGCTGCGCAGCGTGTCACCGTCATTGGCCCATGCGGCCCTCAACGCACCGAAGTCGGCGGCGCGACGTCGGGCGCTGAAAATGTTGCTGGTGCTGGGCGCTGGCTCAGCGTTGACCTGGGGCTTGCGAGAACGCCAACTGCTGCCGCCATTGATGGCCGACTTTCGCAGCACCGTGGGCGAACGCCGGCGGTTGATGCTGGATGACGGCAGCCAGTTGCAGCTCAACAGCGGCAGCGCGGTAGACGTTCGCTTCGACGCCCAACGCCGCTTGATCCGCCTGCTGGAAGGCGAACTGATGCTCACCGCTGCACGGGACCCAAGGCCCCTGCAAGTGCTGGCCGCCCATGGCCTGCTGGAAAGCCGCGACGCCCGGTTCAACGTCCGCGAGTATCCAGACCACACCCAGGTGACGGTGTTTGAAGGCCAGGTGGACATTCGTAGCCGACACGGCACGGCTCTGTTGCTGACGGCGTCACGGCAAGTGTCCCTTGCCATCAACGGCACCGGGCCCATCACCGCGCTGGACGCCAACAGCGGTGCCTGGACGGAAGGCATGCTGGTGGCCGCGCACATGCGCCTGGCGGACTTTCTCGACGAGCTCGGCCGTTATCGACGCGGCCAATTGCACTGCGACGAGGCGGTCGCCAACCTTTTGATTTCCGGAACGTATCCGCTGGACAACAGCGAACGAATCCTCGACCTGCTAGAGGTCAGCCTGCCGGTAAAAGTACGTCGGTTCACCCGCTACTGGGTCACCGTCGAGGCTCGTGCTTGAATCGATCGCCACGCTCCCTGAAAAAAAATGATGCGCCAGTGAGCCGTTTTCCACACCTCGGGTGACAGAGAAGGAAAGCACTTCGATACAACCTTCTCGGGATCCTCATCCATGCCGCAGCAACCCACCTGTCTCACCCCGCTCGCCCGTACCCTGCGTCAACTGTTGCTGGGGGCCAGCTTGAGTTTCGTCGCACTGCCTCCCGTGTTGGCTGCAGATGCCAAGGCCTATCACATCGCGCCGTCGTCACTGGAGAATGCCCTCAATCAGTTCGGACGCGAGGCCGGGGTGCTGATTTCCTTTGGTTCGCAGACAACCGCAGGTCTGCAGAGTCGTGGCCTGGAAGGCAACTACAGCCCAGAGCAAGGGCTGAGCGCGCTGCTTGAAGGCACGGGCCTGCAAGCCCGGCCCGAGGGAGACAAAGCTTTCAGCCTGCAACCTGCCGCAGACGCCTCGCTGGACCTTGGAACCACCACCGTGGTCGGCGATTGGCTGGGCGATGCCGAGCAAGCCAACGTTTTCGAACACCCCGGCGCCCGTGACGTCATCCGTCGAGAGGAATTCGAACGCCAGGGCGCAACACAGGCGCGGGACGTGCTCAATCGCATCCCCGGCGTCAACGCACCGGAAAACAACGGCACCGGCAGCCATGACATGGCGCTGAACTTTGGTATCCGAGGCCTCAACCCACGCCTGGCCTCTCGCTCCACGGTGTTGATGGACGGCATCCCGGTGCCGTTCGCACCTTACGGTCAACCACAGCTCTCGTTCGCGCCGGTCAGCATGGGCAACATGGACGCGGTGGACGTCGTGCGCGGCGGCGGCGCAGTGCGCTACGGCCCGCAGAACGTCGGCGGCGTGGTCAACTTCGTGACCCGGGCGATTCCCGATGCCCCCACGGTAAAGGGCGGCTTCCAGACCGAAACGAGCCCATCCTCCAGCCACGACGGTTTCAAGACGTCCTCCAATCTGCTGGCCGGCGGAACCGCCGACAACGGCCTCGGCGGTGCCCTGCTGTATTCCGGTACTCGCGGCGGTGACTGGCGTGAACACAGCGACACGCAAATTGACGACTTGATTCTCAAGGGCAATTACCAACTGGACGATGCCAACAGTTTCAACGCCATGGCCCAATACTACGAAGGTGAAGCCGACATGCCCGGCGGCCTGAATGTGGCCGACTACGACGCCGACCCGTATCAATCCACGCGTCCGAACGACCGGTTCTGGGGCCGTCGCACCTTGGTCAACGTCGGCTACCGCTACCAACAGGACCGGCGGGAATTCACTGCCAGCACTTTCTTTACCAAGACGTTGCGCAGCGGCTACCTCGACCAAGGCACCTTCCTGTCCCTGTCACCCCGCGAATATTGGGTGCGTGGATTGGAAACCCGTTTCGCCCAGGGCTTCGACCTTGGCCCGACCAGCCATGAAGTCGGCATCGGTTATCGCTACATCAACGAGGCCGGTCATGAGCTGCGCTACCGCACGCCCATCGCCGGCAATGAACTGCCCACAACCTCCAGCCGCAACGATCGGGATACGCGTGGCGGCACCGAGGCCAACGCATTCTTCATCGATGACCGGATCGACATTGGGAAATGGACCATCACGCCCGGTGTTCGCTACGAAATGATTGAGTCGCAGCAAACCAACAACCTGACGAATGTGAAGTACAAGGGCGACTACAACACGGCGCTGCCGGCGCTGAACGTGCTGTACCACCTGAGCGATGAGTGGAACCTTTACGCCAATACCGAAGGTTCATTTGGCAGCGTGCAGTACAGCCAGATGCCCAATCGCGTGAGCAGCGGAGAAGTGAAGCCAGAGAAGGCTCGCACCTGGGAACTCGGCACCCGTTACGACAATGGCAATCTGCGGGCGGAGATCGGCGCTTTCCTGATCAACTTCGATAACCAGTATGAGAGCAATCAGACCAACGATTCGGTCATCGCTCGCGGCGAGACGCGCCATCAAGGCATCGAAACCAGCTTCAGCTACGCCCTCGAAGGCCTTGACCCGGCACTGGCTGGTTTCGATGTGTACGGCACGTATGCCTTCGTCGACGCGACCATCCGCGAAGAAGGCCCGAACAAGGGCAACCGGGTGCCCTTCTCCTCGAAGCATAAAGGCACCCTGGGAGTTGCTTACACAGAAGGCTCATGGAAGCTGAACCTGGACAGCACCTACCAGAGCGCACAATTCGCGGACAACGCCAACACCCGAGCCGAAAGTGCCAACGGCAGCACCGGCAATATTCCCGGCTATATGCTGTTCAGCAGCCGCGCCGCCTACGATTTCGGCCCACGACTGTCGGATCTCAACGTCGCGGTGGGTGTGAAGAACATCTTCAACACCCAATATTTCACCCGTTCGTTCGACGATAACAACCGCGGCAAATATGTCGGGGAGCCGCGCACGCTGTATGTGCAAACTTCCGTTGCGTTCTGACCCGATCTCGACAGATCGCTGAAACAAAACGGGCCTGCGATTGCAGGCCCGTTTTCAGTTCAGACGTTAATAGACGGGGCAATCAGCCGTTGAGGGCGGCCCGTTCGTTTTCCAGGAATTCTTCCTCCAGCATCGCATCGGCCAGGGCAATCGACTCGGTCTGGCCATTGCTGGCGCCGCGCTTGCCGCGCAGCTTGCCAAACAGATGCTCCAACTTGTGTTCCAGCTTGGTGGCTGCGCCTTCGATGGCGAGCTCCAGCGACTCAGCCTTGTGTGTCACGGAAATGGGCTGATGGCCTTTGGGCCGGGCTTCGAGCTGGCATCGCAGATCATGGGGACCGGGCTTGTCGCCGTTCTCATCCCCCAAATGGACCTCGACCCGTGTCAGGTCTTCTTCGTAACGTTCGAGCGTGCTTTCAATGGTAGTACGTACCCACTCCTCCAGTCGGATGCTGCTTTGAATATGGTTATCGCTGTTGACTTGGATTTGCATAGTTCATCCCTTATTTCGGCTAGCTCGCCAGGGGTCAATCGACGTTAGCGCAACGGCCCCTTGAGTACAGAGTCGGGCTGGCAGCGGAACAATTCAAGCCCCAAAAAAAGATAAATATTCATTTGCAAATAAAGCCGGACAATCGCCAAGAGCGCTGTTAATGTCGGGAGTTATCTCGCCCCGCGCCCCTTTCGCCAATCCTCCCTACAGCCTGCACCGCAAGGGGACACCCGCCCCTCTTTGCCCTGAAACGGGCTACGCCCAGAACAGCATTGCAGAGCATTTTGCAGCCTGCCCCCCAGCTCATTGGCCCGGATTTTTTCCGGCATGGGCCTTGCAAACTCCCTGGCGGAGCTGCCGCTGGCGGGATCTGTCGGTCCATCGCCCGCCCAGCCCAAGGATGAACACGATCATGGAATGGCCGATGGTCTGGTGTTGCGAACTTATCCCGACCATGGCCGGTCAACAACTGCACGTTCAATCAGGCGGTGACGCATCATGGACAATCCTTTTCAGATCATTACGGACGCTTTCGCGCCGCAATACCAGATCAACCTGAGCATCCAGGGCTTGGACGGCAGCATCATGCTGACCCTTTCCAAGTCCGGGCGCATTGTCGCCAAGCGCATGATCAGCGCCCAGCAACGCAACGACCCGGAACGGCTGCGGCGCTTGGTACAAAGCATTCAGTTCGGCATTGCCATCGAAGAAGGCCACAGCGCCGTGGCGATCCTCGAAGCCATGACCGGCGGCGACAACATCAAGGTGCCGCCACCGCAATCACAAGGCCCGGCCCCCTCCGCTGTGGGTATCTAAATCTCGCCTTTCTCGACTTCGGAATGCTCGCTGGAACCCGCACCGATCTTGCGGTGCGGATGTTCGATTTTTACCGAAGGGAATTGCGACGAGGCGTAGCGCACCACCAGAATTGCGAACGACAGCAGCAGAATGCCGCCACACAGGTAAATGATGCCCAGGTCCGGCGGACTGTGGTGGGAGACGTTGGAAATCAACAGCCGCGTCAGCGCAGTGATTGCCACATAGATCAGAAAGCGCACCGGCATGTGGTTGGTCTTGAAATAGATCCCGACCATCGCCCCCAATTCCAGATAGATGAACAACAGCAAGATGTCGTCGATCTTGATGTGCCCCACCTCGATCATCTGCAAAAATTCCATCACCGCTGCCCATGCGGTGACCGCACCAATGGCAAACAGCGCCAGGTAATGGAAGGTCTCGACGAACAGGTTGCCCAGTGATTCGGCCAGTTGATGCACGTTCTGGCGCAGGTTCTCGGCCCAGTTGATTTTCACGATGTAGTTTCCTTAGGTCGACTCGACCGGATGATGCGGGATGGACGTGACGGTTTTCTGCATGCAGAAAAAAGGCCAGTGTCGCAGATGAGATGGCGATAGGCTGGTATTCGACACGTAGAGACGCGAAGCGGCGTCCCGAATGCCTGCAGCGTGCGCGACAAGACCCGAAATCGGACTACATTAAAAAGCCACTACCCAAAGAGAATGGATTCGCTTATTCTTTGGCCTGTATATAAATACAGTAGTCACACAGACAACCAATGTGAAGGCATGTGAGGTGGTGAATGGCCGTCGAAGTGGTATACCGCAGCAGCCGAGATCTGGAGCGCTTGTTCATGGATAAAGCCGAAGCTGACCGTCATGACAAAATGCTGGAACTCGCCGAATTGCTGGCCGAGGTGTTGCAAAAAGCCGTTCCATCGCTGAGCGAGCAACAAGTGGAGGAAGCCGGGATCTACATGGCGAAGAATCGCGATGTGTTTGCCAAGGCATTCAAGAGCCAGCCGGACGCCCTGTCCGAACTGCTCAATCCGTCGGACGAATGAACCGGAAGATCGCAGCCTTCGGCAGCGCATGCACTTGATCTGTCATGCACGCGCTGTCGAAGGCTGCGATCTTTTTCAGTAGTGAAGACGCGGGTCCGAATCAATCAAGCTCGCCAGCTTGGTCAAGGCGAAACGCAGTTCATCCTGGCTGGTGGGGGACATCAGCACCAGCCGCACGCACCGGTTGGCCGCCCCTGAACGTTCAGCCTGGAACTGGCTGCCGCTGAGTACCAATACGCCGTTGGCCCGGGCGAGCATGGTGAATTCGTCGCAGGTCCATGGCTCGGGCAAGGTCAACCAGACGTGATAGGAATGCGGCTGGGTCTTGAGTTCGAATCGGCCAAGAATTTCGCGGGCAATGGCTTGACGCCCGGCCGCTTCGTTGCGCTGTATGCGCACCAGTTTCTTGTCCAAACCCTCGATAATCACATTGCTGGCCAATTGCGCGGTCAACGGCGAGGGCATCCAGACGCTGCTGCGCACCATCGAGGTCAAGCGCGACAACAGTTTGGGCGGACTATAGAGATAGCCGATGCGAAGTGCCGGCATGACTGACTTCGACAGACTGGTCAGATACACCGAACGGTCCGGCGCGAAGGCCGCCAGCGGCTTGGTCGAAGGATCGGTCGCGAGAAAACCATAGATATCATCGTCAAGGATGATGAAATCGAACTCTTCGGCCAGCGCCGCGATCTGGGCCCGGCGTTTTTGCGACATGATCGCCGCCGTGGGGTTCTGGCACGTCGCCACGCAAATCAGCATGGCCGGTTTTTCCCGCTGGCACAGCTCGCGCAACGCCTCTGGAATAATGCCTTCATCATCCATCGGCACACCGCGCAGGCGACGCTCCAGGCCATGGGCCAGGGAGATGATGCCCGGATAGCATAGCGCTTCGCATAGCACCAGGTCGCCAGCGTGGGTCAAGGCGCTCATCGCCACCATCAAGCCATGCTGCGCGCCTGACGTGATGACGACTTGTTGCCATTGGGCGTTGGGCAATGAATGACGCAGCCATTGCGCCCCCGCCTCACGATGGGCCGGATGGCCTCCGTCGGGGGCGTAATCCAGGGTCCGAGCGAAATCGGTGCTCTTCGCCATGCCCACCAGCGCATCGCGCAACCAGTCATCCAGGGTCTCGCTGGAAGGCTTGATGATCGAAAGATCAAGCCATTCAGGCTGGCCGAGACCAAGGGTCGCGGCACCGTGGCTCGTCGGCAGTCCAAGCGGCTTGCGGTTGAGCACATAAGTGCCACGTCCCACCTCTCCTTGCACCAACTGACGCCTGTGAGCTTCGCTGTAGGCCCGGCTGATAGTGCCTGGCGTGACGTTCAGGGCGCTGGCCAGCTCCCGTAGCGTCGGCAACCGGTCACCTTCACTCAGCACACCACTTTCGATGTCACGCGCCAATGCATCGGCGATGGATAAATACACCGGCTGATTGGTGTCGCTCAGTTGGGGAACCCACATGGATGATGACTGCCCATCGTAGAAAATGATCAGTTTCGAGCATATCACAGCGGGGTTATGCGGTTAATTCTGCAAAGCAATCGGCCAATTGACTCGATTCTCCGCTTAGCAAACCGCCTGTACCTCAACTAACAAGAGCATCCATAGCCATAGGGTCGATCGGCCTCAAGGGGCGCATTCGCTAAAAAGTTTATAAAATTAATTGCACTCCCTATTGAATCGATTCAATCAGCTCAAATACACTCACATTAATCGAACCAATTCATACACCTTTCTTCAACATTCGGGCGCCGACCGCGCCAAGCCGAGACCTCATGGACACACTCAGAAAGGATCTATCCATCTCAGCAATCATTGCAGGCTTTATCGCAGTGATCATTTCCTACGCCGGCCCGCTGATCATCGTCTTCCAGGCCGCCAAGGAAGCACAATTGCCCCAAGAAATGGTGTCTTCATGGATCTGGGCCATTTCCATTGGCAGCGGAGTGACCGGCCTACTCCTGAGCTGGCGCCTGCGGGTTCCGGTGATCACCGCGTGGTCGACACCGGGCGCGGCGTTGCTGGTATCGATGCTGCCCACCGTAACCCTGCCCCAGGCCATCGGCGCCTATATCGCGGCTTCGGTGATCATTGCCGTGGTCGGCCTGTCTGGAGCGTTCGACAAGCTGATGAGTCGCCTGCCCAAGGCCATCGCCGCGGCGATGCTCGCCGGTATCCTGTTCCGCTTCGGCGCCGGACTGTTCACGTCCATTGAGCTGCAGCCGGTGCTGGTATTGGCGATGATCGCGGCTTACCTGGCCTTCAAGCGCTTTTCGCCACGCTACGCGATCCTGTCGGTGCTGATCATCGGGTGCGCGGTGGCCGCCTCCTTCGGTGAACTCAACAGCGGTTCGATTGCTGTCGCAGTGGCGCACCCCGTCTTTATCGCCCCGCAATGGAGCTGGCATGCAATCATCAATATCGGCTTGCCTTTGGCACTGGTTACCTTGACCGGCCAATATGTGCCGGGCATGGCAGTGCTACGCACGTCGGGCTATACCACACCGGCTCGCCCGATCATTTCGTTGACCGCCATCGGCTCGCTCCTGATGGCGCCATTCGGCTCGCATGGTCTGAATTTGGCAGCGATCACCGCGGCTATCTGCACCGGCCGCGAAGCCCATGAAGATCGCGACAAACGCTACATCGCAGGGATCGCCTGTGGAGTTTTCTATATCCTGATGGGCATCTTCGGCGCAACCTTGGCCTCGGTGTTCTCCGCGCTGCCGAAAGAGCTGATCGCCTCCCTCGCTGGCCTGGCCTTGTTCGGTGCGATCAGTGCCGGACTGAGCGGTGCCATGGCTGATGAAAAGCAACGGGAGGCCGCACTGATCACCTTCCTGGTGACAGCGTCGGGCATGAGCTTCCTCGGTTTGGCCGCCGCATTCTGGGGGTTGATCTTCGGCCTCGTGGCGCATTTGGCACTGAACTACACCCGGGAAAGCCGGGCGACTGCGATGGCCGAGGACAACCCACGATAATTGCCCGCGACAATTTCACCGATACAACAGACGCTCCGCCAGCTCGTCGGCCACCCGGGCCGGCGAGCGTTTTTCCGCCTGGGCGTGGGCGAAGACTTCCGTAAGCCGGGCACCGATTTTCGACAGGTGCGCGGTAATGGTCGGCAACTCTTCGCCGCGGTGCTTCAACGCGACGTAGATCAGGCCGCCTGAGTTGATCACATAGTCCGGGGCATAGAGGATCCCGCGTCTTTCCAACTGATCAGCGACCTGCAGGTTGCTGAGTTGGTTATGAGCCGAACCTGCGACAGCCGAGCAGCGCAATTGCGCCACGCTTTGGCTGTTGAGTACGCCGCCAAGGCCGCAGGGTGCCAGGATGTCACAGGGGGTGCTGAGCAACGCATCGTTGGCGATGGGATGGGCACCCAATTGCTCCATTGCCAACTGGACCTTGCCGGGATCGATGTCGCTGACCAGCAGCTCCGCACCCGCCGCGTGCAGTTGTTCGGCCAGGGCATATCCGACATTACCCAGGCCCTGGATGGCGACCCGCAGGCTCTCCAGGTTATCGCTGCCCAGGCGCGCCATGGCCGTGGCACGGATGCCGGCGAAAACGCCCATCGCCGCGTGGGGCGCGGGGTCTCCCGCGGCGGTGGTGCTGGTGACATGACGGGTCTGCTGGGCAATGCAATCCATGTCGGCCACCGATGTACCGCTGTCGATGGCGGTGATGTAGCGTCCGTCCAACTGCTCGATGCAGCGCCCGAAGGCTTCGAACAGCGCGGCCCGGCTGTCGACATGGGCCGGGCGCATGATGACTGCCACTCCCCCGCCCACCGGCAATCCGGCCAAGGCGGCCTTGTAGCTCATGCCCTGGGCCAGGCGCACCGCGTCGGCCACGGCACTTTCGTCGTCGGGATAAGACAGATAACGACAACCACCCAGGGCAGGCCCCGGACGGCTGCAATGAATGGCAATCACCGCCTTCAACCCGGTCGCCGGGTCTACGCTCAAGTACAGCGATTCAAGGCGGGAGCTTTGCATGAGAGCAAACATCGACAGGCTCCCGAATCACTTTTGTCTGTTTCGCCAGTATAGGCGCGCAGTCGAAAATTGCTGGAGCACGCCGGAATAAGCGCAAGCGCGGCGCAGCTTTTCAGGCATAACCTGTAACGGGGCATTTGCAGGGCTGGACGAAAACCCATGGCGGAGCTAAAACGAGGCATAGCCCGGAGATTGTGATGAAGCCGCGCCAAGCCTTTTTTGAATGCCTGCACCGTTCGCCACCGGCGCTGTTCGAAGCCGCGCTATGGGTTGCCGCCGAACATGACCATGAGGTGGACGTACCGACGCTGCTGAACGATTTCAAGGACCTGCAACGGCTGGTCAGCCACGGCCTGCCAATGTTGCCGGTCAACGAATTGGGCCAGCCCTTGCTTCGACGCCTCAATGACCTGGGTTTCGCCCAGGACGATTTCACCCCGCTACGCCCTCGCGCGGCTTTGCTCGACAAAGTCCTGGCGCGCAAGCGCGGCCAACCGCTGGCCCTTGGGCTGATAGCGTTGGAACTGGCTCGCGGCTTGGAGATTCCGATGGTTGGCGTCAACTTTCCCGGCCATTTCCTGCTGCGGGTGCCCGGCGCCGATCATTTGCTCGACCCATGCGGTGGCCGGCGCTTGTACCCCAATGACTGCCGGGACCTGCTACAACGCCAATATGGCTCTAACATGCAGCTCAAGGCTGAGCACCTGGTCAGCGCCGAGCCGATGCAAATGCTCCAACGGTTGTCGCGCAACCTGCGGCAATTGCACCTGGCGAACGATGATTACATTGCCGCACTGATTGACGCCGAACGCGTGCTGGAAATGGGCAATGCCAACGCCGCCGATTACCTGGCCCGTGCCAGCCTTTACCAACGGCTCGACTGCCCCAACGCCGAACGTTTCGACCTTGAGCATGCGCTGATGCTCAGCGACGATCCGATCCAGCGGCTGCGTTTGACCGAGCGATTGGGGCATCTGCCGCCCAATTCGATAGTGCATTGAGCAAGGTGCAACACCCGTATCAACTGGGAGTATCCGGCTGGTTCGCCGGATGCGCCCGCTGAAAGGCCTCATGCCCAGCCGCCAACGCTGCAACACGACGGATTCGCGGATACAGCTGCAATGAAGCGTTGAACCGCTCAGCAGCGTACAACTGAGGAATCAGGTACACATCCGCCATACCTGGCAGCGCGCCGAAACAATAACCGTCGTCGCCAATCAGTTGTTCCACTGCGGTGAGCCCCTGGCTGATCCAGTGCGTGATCCATTCTACTACCTGCGTTTCATCGTGCCCCCACTTGCGCAGCTTATTGAGCACGCTGACATTGTGCAGGGGATGAATATCACAGCCGATCAGCGCCGCGACGCCACGCTCGTGGGCGCGAGTCGCAAGGTCGCGGCTCAACAGCGGCACCTGTGGATAACGTTCGTCCAGGTATTCGATGATCGCCGGCGACTGCACCAGCAGCGCCCCCTCATCGGTGCGCAGTGCCGGTACTCGCCCCTGTGGATTGATCGCCAGGTACGTCGGCTGGCGATGCTCGCCCTCGGGTGCGGCGATCAGGTTGACGGGCAGGGCCTGGTAATCCAGGCCCTTGAGGGCCAGGGCGATACGCACCCGGTACGACGAAGTGGAACGATAGTAGGTATAGAGTTCCATGCCCGCGCCTCAACGTGCCGACAGGATCTTGCCGCGGCATTCGCCGAAGCCGATCGATGCAACGCCCTCGCGGCTGCACCGGGCGCGCAGGATGATTTCATCGCCGTCCTCGAGGAACTTGCGGACTTCGCCGGATGCCAGTTCGATCGGCTTTTTGCCGCCTTCGGTGATTTCCAGCAGGCTGCCGAACTGACCGCTCTGCGGCCCCGACAACGTACCCGAGCCAAACAGATCACCCGCTTGCAACTGGCAGCCGTTGACGCTGTGGTGCGCAACCATTTGTGCCACCGTCCAATACATGTATTGCGTATTGCTCAGGGTCAGTCGATGGGCTGGCAGGTTCTGCTCACGCATGGCTTCGGTGAGCAGCAGGACTTCCAACTCGATGTCGAATGCACCCGCGGCCTGGTCTCGTTTGTCCAGCAAGTACGGCAATGGTTGCGGATCGCCCTCGGGACGCGCCGGCTGCGCACGACGGAACGGCTCCAGGGCTTCGGCAGTCACGACCCATGGCGAAACGCTGGTCAGGAAGCTTTTGGACAGGAACGGCCCCAGCGGCTGGTATTCCCACGCCTGGATATCCCGGGCCGACCAATCGTTGAGCAGGCAGAAACCGGCAATGTGTTCGGCGGCGTCGCCGATGGCGATGGGCTCGCCTAGAGCGTTGCCCTTTCCGATCCAGATCCCCAGCTCCAGCTCATAGTCCAGCCGCGCGCAGGGCCCGAAAGTCGGCTCGGTCTGCCCTGCCGGCAAAGTCTGACCCTTCGGGCGACGTACATCGGTGCCCGATGGCCGCACCGTCGAAGCACGGCCGTGATAACCGATGGGAACGTATTTGTAGTTCGGCAGCAGCGGGTTGTCCGGCCGGAACAGCTTGCCGACATTTTGCGCATGCTCGATGCCAACGTAAAAGTCGGTGTAATCGTTGATTTTCGCAGGCAGATGCATTTGGCAGTTCTCCGCCGGATGCAGCAGCTTTTCACCCTTGGCCTGGATCTCGTCCCGCCGGGGACTGCCCTCGCGCAGCAGTTCCACCAACTGTTCACGCAGGGCAACCCGGGCGCCACGGCCAAGCTCGAAGAACGCATTCAACTGGCCGTCCCGCATGGCCAGGATGGCCTCGCCCGCAGCGCCATCGAACAGCCCCGCGTGCAACGCCGCCTGCAAGTCGAAAATCCGATCGCCAATGGCAACGCCGCTGCGCGGGGATGCCCCGGCCGGGCTGAAAACGCCGAGCGGCAGGTTCTGCAAGGGGAAGTCGGCATGGCCGTTGGCGGAGTCGACCCAACTGCGGGTGGGGAAAATTTGAGTCATGGATTATCTCCGGGTCGGGTCGAACGTGACCGGCAACGAAGCCCAGCAGGCGTCGTAGTCCGTTTGCAATTGCGGGCAGTCCAAGGCGAAACGACTCGGGCGCAGCACTTGGCTGGTCTCGAACATGAACGCCATGGTGTTGTCGATTTTCGCCGGCTTGAGTTCGGCATCAATGGCCTTGGTGCAGGTTTCGCCGTCGGGACCATGGGCGCTCATGCAACTGTGCAGCGACGCGCCTCCAGGTAGGAAACCTTCGGCCTTGGCGTCGTATGCGCCCTGGATCAGGCCCATGAATTCATTCATGAGATTGCGGTGGAACCAGGGTGGACGGAAGGTGTTCTCCGCCACCATCCAGCGTGGCGGGAAAATTACGAAATCAAGGTTTGCCAAGCCATGGACGCTGGTGGGCGAGGTCAGCACGGTAAAAATCGACGGGTCTGGATGGTCGAAGCTGACCGTGCCGATGGTATTGAAGCGACGCAGGTCATATTTGTACGGCACGTTGTTGCCATGCCAGGCCACCACGTCAAACGGCGAATGATCGAGTTCGCAGGCCCATAACTCCCCGAGGAACTTCTGCACCAATGTGGTGGGTCGGGCGAGGTCTTCATAATGAGCGACAGGCGACAGGAAATCCCTTGGGTTGGCCAGGCCATTGCTGCCGATGGGCCCCAGGTCGGGCAGGCGCAATGGCGCACCATGGTTTTCGGCGATATAACCGCGGGCCTGAGGGTCGAGCAGCTCGACACGGAACTTCAGTCCACGGGGCAGCACCGCGATTTCCAAGGGTTCGAGATCCAGCACACCTAGCTCGGTGGCGATCCGCAGACGCCCCAGTTGCGGCACGAGCAGCCATTCGCCGTCGGCATTGAAGAACGCCCGCTCCATGGAACGGTTGGCCCGGTAGTGATAAATGCTGATGCCCGCCGGCTTGTCCGAGCCAGCATTGGCGGCCATGCGCACCAGCCCGTCGATGAAATCGGCAGGCTCATCGGGTACGCCCAGGGGACTCCAGCGCAAGCGATTAGGCGTGACCTCACCCAGCGGGCCGCCAGCCAATTGATGCTCCAGCCTGGTAAACGCCGGGTGGTTGGCCGAGGGCCGGATGCGGTACATCCAGGTTCGCCGCGCTTCGCTGCGGGCCATGGTGAACGCGGTGCCGGAAAAAAGCTCGGCATACAGGCCGTAAGGCGCCTTTTGCGGGGAATTCCGGCCAACCGGCAGAGCGCCAGGCAGCGCTTCGCTGGCGAACTCATTACCGAAGCCAGACTGGTAAAGCACATCCGACGGCGTGGGATCGAGGTTCATGGAGCCTCCTGAGATGCGGTCCGTCACTCAATGAATGACTTGAGGCGTACCGGGTTATTTTTATCGTAATCAAATTACGCATAACGTAATTTGCTCGACAACCACCGTCAAGCTATAAAGACGCCCATTCGCCCTTCGGACCCACACCTCCATGGAAAACCCGCCGAGCAACGGTAAACAGAAAGTCCGCTCCGCTGAGGTCGGCACCGATATCCTCAAGGCCCTGGCCGAACTGTCGCCGTCCACGTCGCTGTCGCGCCTGGCCGAACACGTGCAGATGCCGGCCAGCAAGGTCCACCGTTATCTACAAGCCTTGATCGCCAGCGGATTTGCCGAACAGAACACAGCCACCAACCACTACGGCTTGGGTCGCGAGGCCTTGCGCGTGGGCTTGGCGGCGTTGAACGGCATGGACGTACTGCAAGTGGCCGCCCTGCCCTTGGCCGAGTTGCGCGATGACTTGAACGAAACCTGTTTCCTGGCGGTATGGGGCAATCACGGCGCGACAGTGGTGCGAATCGAGCCCGCCGTACGGGCCGTGACCGTGGTGACGCAACTGGGCTCGGTATTGCCGTTGCTCAGTTCTTCCACCGGTCTGGTTTTCAGCGCTTATCTGCCGGAGCGCGAGACGATCGAGTTGCGCGACCAGGAAGTGCACGCCACCCAAAGCCACGCCCTGGCGGACGAACAGGCCTATGCAACGCTGTGCGAGCACATCCGCAGTCGTGGCTTGCATCACGTGCATGGGTTGCTGATGCCCGGAGTGGATGCGTTGTCCGCGCCGGTGTTCAACGCCATGGGCGACGTGGCGGCGGTAATGACGATCGTCGGCCCGACGTCACTGTTCCACGCGGATGAGAACGGCCCGGCGGCGCAGCGCCTGTTGGCGGCGAGCCGGGCCGTAAGCTGGCGAATGGGCTACGAGGGCAATCCGGGATCAGCTCAACAAGTCCGGCACGATCCTGATCAATAAGTCGTTGAGGTGTGCGGTGGTCAACTGCGGATGTACGTGCGTCGCTTCCCCGCTGAAGGCCTGCGTGTACACGGCCTGATGGCCGCCCTTGGCATGAAAGGGAATATCGTCATCGTCGAAGTGAGCCAGGAGATAGTCCACCAGCTTCTGGGATGAAGTGATGACTCGGCCGCCCAGATCGTCCGAGCCAAAACCGGTGACATAGGTTTCGTTCAACTCGACGCCTGGCAGGTGGCTCTTCAAGATCGACTCAAGGTCCTCGACGGCCAGTGGCCTCAGCGCGGGACGGGATAGATCAATCGACGGTTCGTCGGTCAGGCTCGAGACGATATCCATGACGATTTTCTCAAAGCCGATCACATCAAGCCCCTTGATCCGATCCTCTGGGGCAAACGAATAACGCTTGCTGAAAATTTCGTGAGTGCCTTGGGTGTAAGTGGGGCCGACTTGTCTTTCAACGCAAGCCAGCGCTTCATCAAACAATGTGACGGAGGAAACAACCTCTGCGCCAGCAATATGATCCCGTGCATTTAAATAGAGATGATATGGACTGGCTTCCAACCCTTCCAACCCTTCCAACGCCTCACCGAGCAACACCTGTACAGCGAAGTCAATACGCGTTTTCTTGAGAGCAGCAAGCCTTTGCGAATATGAAGCAAATAATGGAACGTACATAAAAACAACTTCCTTGTTCTGTATCGAATCAAACTTCCCGCTCGATCCGTTGAATGGATTTCACTTGTTACGGCACTCGGAGCCAGCTGAAGTTCAGCTTCAACCAAGTTCAGCCCGGAAGTTATACACCAACACCATTCATCTACGCTCAGCGATATGTAAGCGCGCGTAAGTTTTTTCAAACCTAGCTCATCACACCCATGACCTTGGCTTTGGCCACTGCCTGTGTACGCCGTTGCACGCCCAACTTGCTATGGATGCGACGCGAATGGGTCTTCACGGTGTGCAATGAGATAAACAATTGTTCTGCGATCTGTTGGTTCGAATAACCTTGCGCAATCAACTCCAGCACTTCCAGTTCACGGTGACTGAGCACGGTTTCCTCGGCCACCGTCGATGGCGGGTCGAGGGGGTCGGCAGTTTGTGCCGCGTGCACCAGATCCGGTTGGCGCAGGCACAGCTCGCGCAGGGCTTGTTGCGCCCGCCGGCAGGCAACCCGTTCGAGCCCTTGTTGCAAAAGCTCGCGCGCCTGGTGACGATCGGCCGACAACCAGACGACCTCCGCCAATACCAGCAGCAGTTCGGTTTCCAAGGCATGCATCTCGCAGTGCTGTGCCTGGGCGATCATTTCCCTGAGTCGGGCCTGCGGCTCGTGCGCCCGGCCCAGATAGACTTCCGTCAGCACCAGCAAGTACTCCAGACGGGGAATCAGCTCCAAGGTCGCGGGCGGCGCATGCTTGGCCTGTGGCCCATGAAAATGCCGCAACACGCGGGTCAATACCTCATGGGCCAGTTCCGGTCGCCCCTGCTGCAACCAGAACTGACAGCTGACTTGCAGCAACACACCGCGGTATACCGTGTCGGGAATTTGCCGCTGTTGCATGGTCCGCTCGGCGTCGCGAAGCTGCATGAAGGCCTCGCCATAGTCGCCTTGGTTGGCGGCCAGGCTTGCCTTACCGAGAAAGCCATAGAGCACTTGCTTGTCCTGACTGCGCAAACCGGTCTCGAGGCCCGCCTGGAAGTGCTCGGCGGCCTGCTCGTCAAGCCCCATGCGCAACGCCAGGCGCCCCCGTCGCAAGGCGATACGGCCCAGCAATGCAGAAAAATCCTGCCCAGGCTTATCGAGCAATGCCTGGACCGCGCCCAGCAGGTGATCGGCCCGGTGGGGCGCGCCGCGCTGTTCCAGGATTTGCGCATGGTCCAATTCCAGTAGCCCTTCGAACACCAGCGAACCGCCGGCGCGCGCTACGCAAAGCGCCTGGCGATTGATCGCCTGCGCCAACGCCAGTTCGCCTTGAAGCAATGCCTGTTGTGTCTGTCCGATCAGGCACAGCACCTTGAGGGCCCAGGCCTCCGGATCCAGCCCGGCCAGGGCCTGGAGAAAATGTTCGCGAGCCTGGTCACCCTCGCCGCGCAGGTGCAACAACCAACCACGCAGCACCTCCCAACGGGCGACCAGTTGTCTCTGCTGACCGACCAGGGGATGTGGCATGAACCTGGCCAGTTGATCAATGCAGATTTCAGCCTGGTCAAAGCGGCCGGCGAAGAGCAAGGCCGTGGTGATCAGCCCTACCGATTGCGCGGTCCCCAGCGACAATGCTTCGCCCTGCTGGTCATGCAGGGCAAGCAGCAATTGGACGTTGCTGCCTTGCAGCACATGTTCGAAATTCAGGTGCTGCATGAAACTGACAGCGGTCTCGAATTCCCCAGCTTGCATGGCCTGCTCGAATGCCATGGGCCAGTCCTGTTCGGCCGCGAACCATTGGCAGGCCCGTCGATGCCAGGAGCGGCCTTGTGGCCAGGGCTCTTCGCGCACCAATCGCGCCAGGGGCGGGAAAATCCGCAGCCAGTCCGAGGAATCCTCCCACGGCTCGATGAAGCACCCCAGGTCCATCAGCAACGGAAGGCATTCGGCACCGACCGTATCGCCAAACAGGTGAGAGCAAAGCTGGGCATTGAACCGCGGCAGATGCGCCAGTACCCGCCAGGCCTGGGCCAGCTCCGGGGTCAGCGTACCGAACAGTTCGTATTCCAGATAATCGAGCAAGGTGCCGGCCCGGCCCGGCGCGGCGTGCCGGCGAGCCCATTCACAGCGCTCCAGCAGGGTGATGCGCACCCCGGCACACCAGCCGCCGCTACGCTGTATCACTTCCCGGGCCGTGCGCGCTGCCAGCGGACCGGGCAAGTGCTTCAGCAGTTGCTGGACATCGTCGCAAGAAAAAACCAGGGCCTGGGCGTCGAACTCGTACAGTTCGTCATCGAGCAACAAGCGCGGCCAGTTGCAATGAGGACGACGACGGCCGTTCAACCAAAGATGCAATGCAGGGCTGCTGGTGTTCAACAAACGGTCAAGCAGTTGGTCCAGCTCAGGATTGGCCACCCGGCAATAGTCATCCAGGAACAGCCACGTCGCAGATTGCAGGCGCGCCAGATGAGCCAGCAGGCTCGCCTCATCCGTCACCGGCAGCCCGAGGGCCTGCGCCAGGCTTTCGCACATTTGCGCGGCATTCATCGTCGCGCCGGCCAGGGGCAGCCAATGCACCCGGCACTCGGCGGGGGCCTGCAGGAAACACTCGGCGAACAAGGCGCTCTTGCCACTTCCCGCGGGTGCGCAAAGCAGTTTTACCCGCGCCTCGGAAGCCAGCAAAGGCTCGCTCAACGACCTGCGTGGCACGTGCGTCGACGACAGGCGAGGCAGCAGCCCTGGACGGTCCGGACACGGGGTCATGGCGGTCATTGCGAGGTCCTTTTTATTGTTGTTCCTTCACCCTAGACCTGTGTCGACCACCTTAGGAGAAATATTCAGCACGCTGATTGGCGCCCATAAAAAAAAGACCGGCAACTCGGTTGCCGGTCTTTTTTTTGCTGCCTTGCCAGGGGGATTACCGGACCCCGCTCGAACGCAACGCCGCCGGGGTGTAGTCGGCTGCACGAGCCTCGAAACCATACACGTAGGCGTGCTTCTCTTCGTTCTTCATACCCAGCGCGATGTAGCGGCCTGCGATGATGTCGTAGAGCGCTTCGAGGGTGTAGCCCGGGTTCTGGTGGTCGTAGTAGAACTGGGCATGCCCCTCGGCCACGCGCCACAACTGGCCGCGACCGTCGTAGTGGTCGACCAGCGCCGCTTGCCAGCTGTCCTCGTCGATGTACATGTGGCGCTTGGCGTAGATGTGCCGCTCGCTTGGCTTGACCGTCCCGACCACTTCCCAGACCCGATGCAATTCGTAGCGGGTCAGGTCCTGGTTGATGTGGCCGGCCTTGATCACATCGTCGTACTTGAGGCTTGGCGAATCGAGCTTGTAGCTGTTGTACGGGATGTACATCTCCTTCTTGCCAACCAGTTTCCAGTCATAGCGATCCGGCGCGCCGGAGAACAGGTCGAAGTTGTCCGAGGTACGCAATCCGTCGGCGGCAGTCCCCGGGCCGTCATAGGCCACTTGCGGGGCACGCCGCACACGGCGCTGGCCGGCGTTGTAGATCCACGCCAGGCGCGGCTCTTTCACTTGGTCGAGCGTCTCGTGCACCAGCAACACGTTACCGGCCAGGCGCGCCGGCGCGGTGACCTCCTGCTTGAAATAGGTCAGCACGTTGCTGGCTTTTTCCGGGTCGGCATCCTTGATCAGGAACGGCACGGCGATTTCTTCTTCGAAGCGGATCGGCGTGAAGCTGCCGTTGGTCTGCGGCGTGGCCTGGGTGATGACGCGCCGCAGGTTGCCGCCGTGATACCGAGTGATGTGGTTCCACAACACTTCCACACCGTTCTTCGGGATCGGGAACGCGTAGTAGCGGTTGCCGGTGAAATTGGCCAGGCCGTTGCCGTCGTTGATGGCGTTGACGTTAAGCGCGCTGCGCTTGGCCGACTCATAGACTTCCGGCGGCAGGCCGACGCTGCGATGGGTCGGGTAGACCGGAATCTTGTAGGTTTCCGGGTAGCGCTTGAACATCGCGACCTGACCGTCGGACAGCTTGTCCTTGTATTTGTCCACGGTCGCGGCGGTGATGGTGAACAGCGGTTTTTCATTGGCGAACGGGTCGGCCAGGAAGCCTTTGCTGTCCACGGCACCAGCGTTTTTCGGGATGCCGCCAGTCCAGGCCGGGATCGAGCCATCGGCGTTGCCGGCCTTCTCCGCGCCCAGTGGCGTGAGGCTGGTGCCCAGCTTGTTCGCTTCCTCCGGCGACACCGCCGCCATCACGTTCACGGCCAGCAGGCTCAGGGCCAGGGCACCGCATTGCAGGATCGTCTTGCGCATTGGGTTTTCCTTGTCAGCCAGATCAGAAGTTCACGCCGAAGCTCAACGCGAGGAAATCGCGGTCTTCGAGAACGTTGTAATCGCCGCCGAAGAAATCGGTGTAGCTCAGGCTGGCGGTGTAGGTGTTGCGGTAATCGGCATCGACGCCCACGCTGACAGCCTTGGCGCCCTCGTTGAACAAACCGTTGGGGCCATAGCCGGCCACGTCGTGAGACCAGGACACGTTGGGCTTGAAGTTCACCCCGGCGATGACGTTCGAGTAATCGAGAATCGCCCGGGCGCGGTAGCCCCAGGACGTCGAGGTGACGAAACCATCGGTATCGCCGCCGAAGCCGTACTGGCCGTAGACCGAATCGCGGCCATAACGCAGCTCGTTCTTCGATTCGAGGCCACCGACGTGCACCACCGCCGCCTCGCCCACCACGGTCAGGCGATCGGCGCCCAATACCTGGTCGAAGAAGTGGGTCAGGGTGCTCTGGACCTGGGTAACTTCCTTGCGGCGGTAGCCGGTGTTGTCGGCACCTGGCCGGGTGGCGATGGGTGACGCGGCGCCGCCGGCGATCGGATTCACCAAGGCGAGCGTCAAGTCGTTGGTATTGACCTGCACCGGAGCGTTGGGGCGGTAGCTGATTTCACCGGTCCACGCGGTGCCGGTGGGCAGCGTGGTGGAGAAGCTCGCGCCGTACAGGCGGATGTCCTCGGGGTACTCCAGGTAGTAGCCACCGCGACCCAGCATGACACTTTGCGCCAGGCCCGCGCCGCTGCCCGGCACAATGCCGTTGGCCGTCGCAACCATCCCCGGCAGGGCGGCCAGCGTAGAGAGGCCCGCCGTAGTGGTGCCCACGGTCGGCGTGCGGCTGTGGTAATTCATGAAATACAGGCCGTACTCGGTGTCGTCGCCGAGCCAGCGCAACGCCGTGCCCCACTGTCCGGAGTCCCGCGCATCGCGGTCACCGCCACGGGGAATGACGACGCCCTCGCTGGTCACCTGGATGCCTTGGCCGAATGCGTTGGTCAACGGTACGAACGGAGCAATCGCCGGGCTTCCCACGGTATAGCCGTCGGTGCAGCCGTCGGCAACCACGTCGTTGCCAAAGAAGGTGCCGCAGTTGTCCACGACGGTCTGGTCCCACTCCAACTGGTAGAAACCTTCGACCGTGAGTTTGTCGGTCAGGCCCTGGGAGGCGAACAACATATTCACCGGGATCAAGCCTTCCTTGATCTCCGCGCCGGGGCGACGGAACGCAGACACGTCCACCGGGTTGATGCTGTTGATGGAGTTGCCGATGAAGGTACTTTCACCCCAACTGACCACCTGCTTGCCGGCCCGCACCGTGCCTGGCAAATCGGCGATGGAGTAGTTGTGATAGACAAAGGCATCGAGGATCTGCGCGCCCGATGACTTGGCGCCCTCCTTGCGATTACTGTCGCTGATGTCCTTGAACTCACGGTTTTCGTCCTTGAGTTCGAAGTCATACCAATATTTGCCCCGCACGAACACGCCGGTATCGCCGTACTTGAGCTCCAAGTCGTGCAGGCCTTTGAAAATCTTCGAGAACGTCTCGCCTTTCCTGAAATTCAGTCGCCCATCGTCGCCGGTGGAGGACTGGCCTCTACCGCCGTTGACGGTACCGACCAAGTCACTGTCGGCATCGCGCATGCCCCAACTCGCGCCAACGGACAGCGAGGAGTCGAACTGCCCCTCGATTTCGCCAATGTTGAAAGAAACGGCCTGCGCCTGGGCACAGCAACCCAAGGCCACCGCGACGGCCAGCGCCTGCGGCTTGAAGATGGCGCGCATTGTTATTGTTGTCATGCGTCTTCCCCGGTGAGTGACAGAGCCTTCACCCTACTGCCGCGAGCCATGGGCGATAAGCGCACCAAGGGGGTATTCGCGCTGTACCTAGAAAGGATTACAGCCCATGCGGGACTGGCCTCTGCACAGCGCATGAACAGACTGGATGATGAATCATCAATGCCGCACATGGCGATCACGGTGCGTGTGACTGTTGCGCGCACTGCAACAGTGCATGTCCGGAACCGGGCTGTTTCCCGCAACGTCCGATCCCTATGCTGGCCGGGTTTGCAGGGCAACGGGCCTGCAAGCCCAAGTCGCCATGGCGTCCCCCGCGCCCGGCGCACCGTCATTCGGATGGATTGCGCATCAATCCATCGTCCCCGCGCACGACTGACGTTGATTTGTAGCTCCTTTGCAACGTCACGTTTAGGCCGCTGCGTTTTGCAGCGGCCTTTTTTATTTCTTGGTTGATTGAAGGAAACTTCCTCGCTTCCTACAACTTTGTCGGAATCTTTTTACCGTCCGGTTACATTAATAACGTATTGGCTGTTGTCTGCTCCTACAACGATGCCAGATCAGAGCTACGCGCAGACCAATAATTGATTGTTACGCTGAATCAATCGCCGCATATCGCTCCGATTTATTCAGCAGTGAGTCATTGATCATGCAAATAGACAACGCACGCTTTCGTTCAACAAAAAGTCATAACAGCCGCATTCGCTTTCTGATCTTTCATTACACGGCCGGCAACTTCGCCTCTTCCGTCAATGCATTAACAGGCCCTTCCGTCAGTGCTCATTACCTTATTCCCGACGTCGCTGACCCCACTTACCTGAAGCTAGGCTTCAAAGAACCGCAAATATTCAATCTCGTGGACGAAAACCAGCGCGCCTGGCATGCCGGCGTAAGCAGTTGGGGAAATCGCAGCAATCTGAACGACACTTCGATCGGCGTCGAAATCGTCAACCTGGCAACCGACAACCAAGGCCAGTTTATCTTTCCGCCTTATAAGGCCCAGCAAATCGAGGCGATCGAATACCTGGCTTTGGACATTCTCAAGCGATACCCGGACATCAGTCCAGTCAACGTGGTGGGGCATTCGGACATCGCTGCCGGACGAAAGAGCGACCCCGGCCCGATGTTTCCGTGGCACGGGCTGTATCTCAAGGGAATCGGGGCCTGGTTTGACGAGGCCACTCAGAAAACATTCATGCAGGCGTATCAAACCAACGGCATCCCACTTCGCGAACAGCTACTCGGGTTATTCAAGCGGTATGGCTATGACACTTCGGCGGCAACCACGGTCGTGGGTTTCCAACGACTCGTACGCGCCTTCCAGTTGCATTTTCGTCCGGCCAGGCATGACGGCGTGATGGACATCGAGACCGCCGCGAACCTGGCCGCCCTGGTAAAGAAGTACTTCCCGTGATCCGGTCGCCGCTGTCGGCGGCAACCGGCCTGGGCGACGAACCTTAAACGGCGTAACGCTGCAGGTTAGCCATCATTTCTTTCAAGGCTTCCAGATTGTCATTCGGGTGAACAGCGTCCTGGAAATCGCAGATCTGTTGCCAATGGGCGGCGACGTCCTCCGGCGAGAAGCCTTCGCGCGGGTCGAACCCTGCGCCAAGGCTGCGCTCCCAGCGCACCTTGCCCATCCAGCCGCCGCCGACTTCGAACAAGCCGGACGTTTCCTGGCAGGCTTCACTGGCCAGGTACACCACCAGCGGGCTGACCAGTTCGGGCTTGAGTTGCTCGAACACTTGCGGCGGGATCAGGCCTTCGGTCATGCGAGTGCCGCCGGTGGGGGCGATGGCATTGACGAAAATATTGTTCTTGCGCCCTTCGATGGCCAGGGTGCGGGTCAGGCCATAGAGACCCAACTTGGCCATGCCGTAGTTGGACTGCCCGAAGTTCCCGTAGATGCCGGACGTGGAAGCCGTGAAGATAACCCGGCCGTAATTCTGCTCGCGCAGGTGCGGCCAGGCGGCACGGGTGACTTTGTAGGCGCCTTCGACATGGACGCGGTAAACCAGGTCCCAGTCGGCGTCGTCCATTTTGTGAAAGGTTTTGTCCCTCAGGATGCCGGCATTGTTGACGACAACATCAACCCTGCCGAATGTGTCGAGGGCGTTTTGCACAAGCTTGTCGCCATCAGTAACAGAATCGTGGTTGGCTTCGGCGATGCCGCCTGCCTCGCGAATTTCAGCGACCACCCGATCCGCTGCCGAGGCGTTGGCCCCCTCGCCCTGCGCCGAACCGCCGAGATCATTGACCAATACTTTTGCGCCATGCCTGGCGAACAACAGCGCATGGGCGCGACCCAGGCCACCACCGGCACCGGTGACGATCACGACTTTATCTTCGAAGCGCACAGAATCATTCATGGGCAGAACTCCATCAGACCGATAGGACATTGGCACGAGTGTCCGGCACAAGTCGGCCGGTCACAATCAACAAGGGCGGGAGTGAATGGCAGGCAATAAGGTGAAGGGATGATGCAGCGGTTGCGCTATCTCGTCCCGGCGATAACCGTCAGGAACATGCCATTTGCCGGCAAGGCGCAGCGATCGCTTCGCGAAATGCCAGGTAGTGCTTGAGCACCTGCACTGGCGCTTCGGTGTGGGGGTAATGACCAATATCGGCTAACAACACCGTATCGGCGTTGGGGATCAGGGCCTGGTAACGCGCCACCATATGCGCGCCGGAAATCGGATCGAAAGCCCCGTCAATGACCCGCATGGGCACTTCACCACGCTGCATCGCCTTGACCCAACGGTCACGCTGCACGCGTCGTTCCGGGATATAGGCAATGAGCTTGTGCATGACCCGTGGTCCGCGATGGGTTTCGACCAGGCTCCAGTAATCATCCAGTTCGCTCTCGGTGGGGGCAGTCCACGGGCCGAAGATTCGTCGAAAACTCTTGGCCAGGCCATCCCTGGTAAAACCCCGGCCAATCAACCATCCCAAAGGGCTGAGCAAAAGTTTTTGCATCAGCACCGGACGATGGGTTTCCGGGAACAAGCCCCCATTGAGAAAGGTACAACTGGCAACATCGATGCGTGCCTCGCCATGTCGGGCGATGAGCTCCTGGGCCACGCTGTCGCCGTAGTCATGGGCCAGTATATGAACCGCTTGCGTCACGTTCAGATGCGCCAGCAATGCCTGTTGCAAATCGGCCTGTTCAAGAAGGCTGTAGACATGATCCACCGGCTTGGCGGAATCACCAAAACCGAGCATGTCGCAGGCAATCACCCGATAACGCTGCGCCAGCGGCTGCCACAGGTAATGCCAATCCCAACTGGCGGTCGGAAACCCGTGGATCAGCAGCAAAGGCTCGCCATGTCCTGCAACCCAGTACCGGATAGCATGGCCACGAAACATGAACGTCTGGCCGCGCTGTCGCCAGATGCGCAAGGGGATCTGGACCATGGGCATCAATTCTTGTAACTCGGATCTTGCAGGTCGAGTTTGCGCAGCAACGCCGGCCAAGCCAGCGCGCCTCCCATGCCCTGGGCGCTCCTCGTCACTCCGGCGACCATTGCGCGTGCACCGGCCAGGACCTGGGGCTCGATGGCGATCAACTCGGCACCGCCCGTCTGGGCCAATACCTGGATTTCGCAGGCCCGCTGGAAAATGAACATCATCAGGAACGTATCGGCGATGGTGCCGCCGCAGGTCAGCAGGCCATGGTTGTGCAACATGAGGAAGTTGTTCTCACCGAGGTCCGCTTGCAGGCGAGCTTTTTCGTCGGGATTGAGCGCCACCCCTTCATAAGGGTGATAGGCCAGGCTCGACAGCACGAATAACGACTGCTGGCTTATCGGGAGCACGCCTTGCTTCTGGGCCGATACCGCGACGCCGGCTGCGGTGTGGGTGTGCAGCACGCACACAACGTCGTGTCGCACTTCGTGGACCGCGCTGTGAATGGTGAAGCCGGCAGGGTTGATCTCGTAGGGGCTGTCCATCAATTTGTTGCCGGCCTGATCGATCTTCACCAAGCTCGACGCGCTGATTTCATGAAACATCAAGCCGTATGGATTGATCAGGAACTCTTGCGTACCGGGAACCTTCGCGGAGATGTGGGTGAAGATCAAGTCATCCCAGCCGTGCAGCGCGACAAGCCGATAACAGGCGGCGAGATCGACACGGGCTTGCCATTCGGCCGCACTGACCTGGTCTTTGATGCCGGCTGTCGATTGAAGGGACGCTACGCTCACGGCGGTGACCTCTGGCTTCTTGTTGGAGAAATATGTCCACGATCCTCATGAACAAGAAAACCAGTCTAGTCAGCTCCGGCGAGGGCGATAGTTGCCTTGGCAGCCAGCTTACTGGCCGAGCGAGTCAGAGGCCCGCTGCAGTTCTCCGATCAGTTTCTCCAGCCAGGGCTCGGCATCGGTCTCAGGTGTAACGCTTTCGCTGGCATCCAGGCGCAACATGGGCAGCACTTCACGCACGCCCAGCTCGCCGAATAATTCGCGCATCTGCTCGCCACCGCCGCAGAACGTGTCACCGTAGCTCGCATCCCCCAAGCCGATGACGGCGCCAGGCAGACCGCGGAACGATGCGGGCAACTGGTCTCGAATGGTCGAGTACAGCGGCACCAAGTTGTCCGGCAGCTCACCCATTCCCGTTGTCGACGTCACGGCCAGCAACGCTTGCGGTGCGAACGCTTGAATGTCCGCCAGGGTCGCCCGTGGATGATGGAATATTTCATAACCGGCATCACCCAATAGCTTGGCGGCATGCCGGGCAACTTCTTCGGCCGTGCCGTATACGGAGCCGGAAAGAATGGCGACTTTCATCAATCTGATCCTGAAGCTGATGGAGGGCAGGAATAGTAACAGGCTGCGCGCTAAAGCTGCGATTGACTCTCAACAACAGCTAATGGCCACTCGTTGGGCTTGGTTCTTTTAGAATGACGCGCATACTCGGCTGCTAAAAGGAGAGACTTCATGATCAATGCTCATCTGATGCAACTGGTGATCAACGCTTCGAACGATGGAATCGTTGTCGCCGAGAAGGAAGGCGAAGACAACATATTGATTTACGTAAACCCTGCATTCGAACGGTTGACCGGTTATGGTCGCGACGAAATCCTCTATCAGGATTGCCGGTTCCTGCAGTCGGGTGATCGCGACCAACCTTCCCTCGAATCTATCCGCATGACCTTGAAAGAAGGAGGCGCATGCAGGCAAATCCTGCGCAACTACCGTAAGGACGGCACGCCGTTCTGGAACGAGTTGTCACTGTCCACGGTGAAAAATGAAGCCGATGGCCATACTTATTTCGTTGGTGTGCAGAAAGACGTAACGGTGCAAGTGAAGGCCCAACAGCGCATTACCCAGTTGGAAGCGGAGTTGGCCGAAGCGCGGCAGACCATCGCTCGGCTCAATGCGACGAATGGCGAAAACAAAACGGCGAATTAGTGGTCAGTCACTACAATCACCAGTGAAAGTATCTTTTTTCGAGCATCCTATGCAGCGCGACAGCCTCCTGACCCAGGACGAACTGGACTTCATCCGGACCATGCAGCACAACCCGCAATTGAATGAGCGGGACGTCACGTCGAGCTTGCTGGTTAACGGTGGGTCGCAGATCCGTGATCTGTTGACACGTCTGGCCGCAAATGAACAGGTCACGCTGCAGGCTAATTTCGAAAATCAGCAGATGACCTTTCCGTTGCAACTGGTTGAAGATGAGTTCCACGCCATGCACCTTCGCCTCGGTGTGCCGAGCATCTATGAGGATGGACCGAAGATACGTCCCTGGCGCCTCGCTCTCGAGGAGCCGGTGGCGCTGGAAAATGCCCAGGGGCAGCCAGGGCCATTGTGGGTGCATGAGGTCTCTTGCAAAGGTGTACTGCTGGAAATCCGCAATCGCACCAAGCCTGCGAAGCAGTTCGCCCTTTGGTTCAGCCCGTCAGGCTACGAAAGGATTGCCTTGCGTGGCACGTTCGAAAGGGAAACCGATCAAGGCCTGTACGCTTATCACTTGAGCCAGCATGATCAGGACGAAACTGAACGGCTACGCCAATACATCCTTCAACAACATCGCCTGGCTCACCCTGCGATGCACCTCTAAGCCTGCCATCAGGTATCCAGGTTACCGTCCAGGAATTGACGCAAGCGCAGGCGCATTTCCGTTCCGTCGCTCCCCAGGCAACCAATTGATGAGCCCGCCAGGCTTTCCTGAGCCAGATCGGACGCCTCGCCAGCCAGAAACAGCGGGCAATCCAGGCCCATAGCCAACTTCTTCAGACGCTTGGGTAGCTCGGTGATCGGCGCGTGATTGGATACCAGCACCAATGCCAAAGGCTGGATCTTCTGGCAAACGAAGGTCAGCTCGTCAAAGGGCTGGCCGATAGTCAGAACCCGGACACCCACCTCTGCCTTGGACACGAAAAGCGCAGTCACCAGTAACTCAAGCTCCCGGCATTGGCTGGCGATCGAGCAGACCAGAACACGCCTGGCTAGCAGCTCGCGATTGAGCAGAAGCCGTTGCGCTACGCGCGAGCGCAGGAAAGCGTCATAGAACAGCCATTCGCTGGTCTGCCCGAACTCATGCCGGCGTTGCAGCAGTTCCCGCCAGAGCGGCATCAGGATTTCCTGGAAGACCACCGATACCGTGTAGCAGGAAAAAATCTGCCCGTAGACCCGGTCCAACTCCACATCATCGAAATTGCCGACCGCGTCCGCTACCTGCTGTTGCCATTGGCTGTAATCGGCGCGCACCAGATCGGGGGTAATCAACTTGGAGACCGGCTGCACCGATTCGGTCTTCGCAAGAATCTTTCCCACCTTGCTCACGGCCACCCCGCGCTCGATCCAAGCGAGGATACTGCGGACCTTCTCAACATCATCCAAGGAGTACAGGCGGTGCCCGCTTTCGGTGCGCGTGGGTTGGATCAGGCCGTAGCGACGTTCCCATGCACGCAACGTCACGGGATTCACACCGGTCAATCGCGCCACTTCACGAATAGGAAACAAGTCATCGCGCTTCAAGGCGCCTCGCGCCGAGAACACGGGAGTATCTTCGGTGATTACGCTCATTCCGTCGGTTTTCCCAACTGGAAAATTGGATCCCATAGTACCCCTTGTCAGCGGTGCACTGACAAGGGACAGCACCGGCCAATCTGTGGATTTGTGGTTTTGTGCTCGACTGGGAATAATCCTTGCCTGCCTCTTGTGACCAGACGCAGCCCTTACCCACGGGGCGTCTCAATAGCGAAGCTCCTATCCGGAGTAGCGCAACATGTAACATGGAGATACAAAATGTCTACCACCCCAGTCACTCTCATGGTGGCCCGCCGCGTCGCCAATGGATGTTATCACGACCTGATCGCGTGGTTGCGCGAAGGCGAACTGCTGGCAGCTGACTTCCCGGGCTATCTGGGCTCAGGCGTGCTCGCGCCACCGCCCGAAGACGACGAGTTCCAGATTATCTTCCGATTTGTCGACGAGCAGACCCTTCACGCCTGGGAACATTCAGCCTCGCGCACGGCCTGGCTGGGGCGCGGTAGCGAACTGTTTGCCCATCCATCCGAGCACCGGGTACGCGGTATCGATGGCTGGTTCGGCGCGGCCGGCCAACGCCCGCCACGCTGGAAACAGGCGGTGGCGATCTGGCTTGCGTTCTTTCCGGTTTCGTTATTGTTCAATTTTCTCTTGGGACCGTTACTCGGCGAACTGGGCCTGTTGAGCCGGGTGTGCATCAGCACGCTCATCCTGACGCCACTGATGGTCTATTTGTTTATTCCGATGTCGACCCATTTATTGGCGAGTTGGCTGGCGGGCGCACCACAACGGCCGTTACCGTCCACGCAGAATCGTTGAACCAACGCCCCCGGCGAAAAACGGACGGAGCGCTGGTCTCGCCTTTGCGCATAGGAGGCACCCGCCGTGGCTGTTATAGTTTTTGCTTGTGCCACGACCCGAGCCAAACCCTCCCATGCCTACCGCTCCGATCCTGATCACCGGCGCAGCCCAACGCGTCGGCCTGCATTGCGCCCGACGTTTGCTGGAGGACGGACAGCCGGTCATTGCCACTTACCGCACCGAACGCCCGGGGGTGCAGACGCTGCGTGATTTAGGGGCTACGGTGCTGTTCGCCGATCTTTCCAGCGAACCGGGTATCCTCGGCTTTATCGATCAGCTCAAACAGCACACCGACCAGCTGCGAGCCATCGTGCACAACGCCTCGGCCTGGCTGGCGGAAACTCCGGAAAGCGAAACGGCTGCATTCAACGAGATGTTTGGGGTGCACATGCTCGCCCCCTACCTGATCAACCTGCATTGCGCCGAGCTGCTGCAGCGCTGCATTCCTGCCGATATCGTGCACATCAGCGACGATGTAACACGCAAGGGCAGCAGCAAGCACATCGCCTATTGCGCCACCAAGGCCGGGCTCGAAAGCCTGACGCTATCGTTCGCGGCGAAGTACGCACCGGACATCAAGGTCAACGGTATAGCCCCGGCCCTGCTACTGTTCAATCCCGGCGACGACGCAGCCTATCGTGCCAAGGCGCTGGCCAAGTCCGCACTGGGCATCGAGCCCGGCAGCGAGGTCATTTACCAGAGTCTCCGTTATTTGCTGGATAACCCGTATGTCACCGGCACGACCCTGACGGTGAACGGCGGGCGGCATCTCAAATAGTCGCGGTTTCGAGGAAACATCATGGCGCTTTCGCCTCAGCATTACCGTGAGATCCTGATCGGCCTGGGCGAAGACCCGGAGCGCGAAGGCCTGCTGGATACCCCGGCGCGCGCGGCGAAGGCCATGCAGTACCTTTGCCATGGCTACGAGCAAAGCGTCGAAGAGATTGTCAATGGTGCCTTGTTTGCCTCCGACAGCGATGAAATGGTGATTGTCGCCGACATCGAGCTCTATTCTTTATGCGAACATCACCTGCTGCCCTTCATCGGCAAGGCCCATGTGGCTTATATTCCCACGGGCAAGGTCCTGGGGCTGTCGAAGGTCGCGCGACTGGTGGACATGTTCGCCCGCCGCCTGCAAATCCAGGAAAACCTCACCCGGCAAATCGCCGACGCGGTGCAGCGGGTAACCCAGGCTGCCGGCGTTGCGGTGGTGATTGAAGCCCAACACATGTGCATGATGATGCGCGGTGTCGAAAAACAGAACTCGACCATGAACACCTCGGTGATGCTCGGCGCCTTTCGCGAGTCCAGCACCACGCGCCAGGAGTTCCTGCAATTGATTCGACGGAGCCAATAAATGCCACAACTTCAACCCGCCATGGCGCGCATCAAGGTCAAGGACCTGCGCCTGCGTACATTCATCGGCATCAACGAGGATGAAATCCTCAATAAGCAGGATGTGCTGATCAACCTGACCATCCTCTATGCCGCCCAGGAAGCGGTGCGCGACAACGACATCGACCACGCCTTGAACTACCGCACCATCACCAAGGCGGTCATTGCCCACGTGGAAGGCAATCGCTTCGCCCTGCTCGAACGGCTCACCCAGGAGCTGCTCGACCTGGTCATGGCCAACGAGTCGGTGCTGTACGCCGAAGTCGAAGTCGACAAGCCGCATGCCTTGCGCTTCGCCGAGTCCGTATCGATTACGCTGGCGGCAAGCAGGACTTCTTCGTAGCAGCCAAAAGCTTCAAGCTGTAAGCTTCAAGGCTGAACACCGCAAACCCACTTGCAGCTTGAAGCGTGCCACTTGAAGCTGTCTCGCAGAGACTCCCATGAACGACCAACAACGCCTCGAACTTGAAGCCGCCGCATTCCGTCGGCTGGTTGCCCACCTCGACAGCCGCAAGGATGTGCAAAACATCGACCTGATGAACCTCGCCGGATTCTGCCGCAACTGCCTGTCCAAGTGGTACAAGGCGGCCGCCGACGAACGCCAGCTCGAGGTCAGCCTCGATGATGCACGAGAAGTTGTCTACGGCATGCCCTATGCCGAATGGAAAGCCCAGTACCAGAAAGAAGCCAGTGCCGAGCAACAAGCAGCATTCGCCAAAGGAAACCCCAATGCCTGACCTGAACACCTTTCGTGCCAGCCTCAAGAGCGGCGAGCATCTTTTTGCCGACACCCTGGCCTTCATTGTCGATGGCTACGACTATCAACCCCAGGCCTTCAAGAACGGCAGCGTGGAAAACGCCGCCGGGCAGAACGAAGGTTCCTGCAAGACGTTGGGCCTGGCGCTGCTTGAAGGCTTGAGCGACGAAGAAGCGCTGCTGGCGTTTGGCGAACATTATCGTTCGGTACTGGCCACGCCCGAAGGCAGCGACCACGGCAATATCCGCGCGTTGATGGCCCACGGGTTGGAGGGTGTGCACTTCGAGGCACCGCCGCTGCAGCGTCGCTGATCGACCCCTCGCCTCAGATTGCACAGCCGGAGTAAGTGGCATCTCACCACATCCCGACTTTTATGATTGACCCGGCAACTTTATTTCGTTTGCCGGGCGCTGCCGCTCGCGGCTTAGATAAGGTAAATCCTTTCTTCTTCCGAGCCGTCATCCATGAGCCGCGACAGCATCAGCCAATCGATTTCCTTCGTTCACCCCGTCAGCCTCAGCCACGGAAAAAACGCCGAAGTCTGGGATTGTGACGGCAAGCGCTACATTGACTTCGTGGGTGGCATCGGCGTGTTGAACCTCGGCCATTGTCATCCCCGCATCGTCGAGGCGATCCGCGAACAAGCTACCCGCCTGACGCACTACGCATTCAATGCGGCGCCCCACGCGCCTTATCTCGAATTGATGGAGCGCCTGGCCGCCTTCATCCCGGTCGATTACCCAGTGAGCGGCATGCTGACCAACAGCGGCGCCGAAGCGGCGGAAAACGCCCTGAAAATCGTGCGCGGCGCCACGGGACGCACTGCCGTGATTGCTTTCGATGGAGGCTTCCATGGCCGGACCCTCGCCACCCTCAACCTCAACGGCAAGGTCGCGCCGTACAAACAGAAAGTCGGCGTACTGCCCGGGCCGGTCTATCACTTGCCCTACCCCAGCCAGGACAACGGTGTGACATGCGCCGAAGCGCTGAAAGCCATGGACAGGCTGTTCAGCGTCGAGATCGATGTGAATGACGTGGCCTGCTTCATCGTCGAGCCGGTGCAGGGCGAAGCCGGTTTCCTGGCGATGGATGTAGCGTTCGCCCAGGCACTGCGGCAGTTCTGCGACGACAAGGGCATCGTGCTTATCATCGATGAGATCCAGTCCGGTTTCGGTCGCACCGGGCAGCGTTTTGCGTTCTCGCGACTGGGCATCGAGCCGGACCTCATCTTGCTGGGTAAAAGCATCGCCGGGGGCGTGCCGCTGGGAGCAGTGGTCGGCCGCAAGTTGCTGATGGACACGCTGCCTAAAGGTGGGCTCGGCGGCACTTACTCGGGCAACCCCATCGCCTGCGCCGCCGCGCTGGCAACGTTGGACGAAATGACTGATGCCAACCTGAAGGGCTGGGGTGCGCAACAGCAAGAGGCGATCGTCAGCCGCTACCGATCCTGGCGCAGCCGCGGGCTGAGCCCTTACCTGGGCCGCCTGACCGGTGTCGGCGCGATGCGCGGGATCGAACTCGCCCACACCGACGGCTTCCCGGCCCCGGCACAACTCACGCAATTGCTGGCGTCGGCGCGGGACTCGGGTTTGCTGCTGATGCCCAGCGGCAAGTCGCGGCACATCATTCGGCTGCTGGCGCCGTTGACGACCGAGCCGGCGGTGCTGGAAGAGGGGTTGGATATTCTGGAGGCGTGCCTGGTGAAGCTGGCCTGAAATGCTGTGTTTCTGACCACACAAAAAACCTGTGGGAGCGAGCTTGCTCGCGATAGCGTCAGGTCAGCCAACATCGATGTTGACTGATACACCGCCATCGCGAGCAAGCTCGCTCCCACAGAAGTTTTCCGCAGCGGCGTGTAAAACATCCAGGCACAAAAAAACCGGCCGAAGCCGGTTTTTTTGTGCCTGATGAAATCAGAACGAAGCGTTCTGCAAACCATCGAGGTAGCGCTCGGTGTCCAGGGCCGCCATGCAACCGGCACCGGCGGAGGTGATCGCCTGGCGGTAGACGTGGTCGGCCACGTCGCCGGCTGCAAAGATACCTTCGACGCTGGTGGCGGTAGCGTTGCCGTCGCGGCCGCCCTTGACCACCAGGTAGCCGTCCTTGAGTTCCAGCTGGCCTTCGAACAACGAAGTGTTCGGGGTGTGGCCGATGGCAATAAACACACCGTCAACCTTGATCTCGTCAAAGCTGCCGTCGTTGTTTTTCAGGCGCGCACCGGTCACACCCATGTTGTCGCCCAGCACCTCGTCCAGGGTGGCGTTGAGCTTGAGGATGATTTTGCCTTCGGCGACGCGGGCGTTGAGCTTGTCGATCAGGATCTTCTCGGCGCGGAAGGTTTCGCGACGGTGGATCAGGGTGACCGTGCTGGCGATGTTGGCCAGGTACAGCGCTTCTTCGACAGCGGTGTTGCCGCCACCGACCACCGCCACTGGCTTGTTGCGGTAGAAGAAACCGTCGCAAGTGGCGCAGGCCGAAACGCCCTTGCCCATGAAGGTTTCTTCCGACGGCAGGCCCAGGTAACGAGCACTGGCGCCGGTGGCGATGATCAGCGCGTCGCAGGTGTAGGTCGCGCTGTCGCCGGTCAGAGTGTACGGCTTGGCGGCGAAATCCACGGCGTTGATGTGATCGAAGACGATCTCGGTCTCGAAACGCTCGGCGTGTTCTTTCATGCGCTCCATCAAGGCCGGGCCGGTCAGGCCGTGGACGTCACCCGGCCAGTTGTCGACTTCGGTGGTGGTGGTCAATTGACCGCCAGCTTGCATGCCGGTGATCAGCAGCGGCTTGAGGTTGGCACGTGCCGCATAGACCGCGGCGCTGTAACCGGCAGGGCCGGAACCGAGAATAATCACACGCGAATGACGGACTTCAGACATGACCTGCTCCTGTTGACCGGACCTGTGGCCCGGAACGCCGGCTGAGCGGCGGGAATAAAAAAGGACTGTTGATGCACTTGGGGAAGGCTTGGGTTCGACAGTCCTGAAAAAGATTGGGTGCAGCGTATCGAGGGAGCGAAGATTAAGGAAATACGGTTTAACAATCCAGCTCATAGGTGAGCTCTATCCGCCGCCGCGCTGCCGATAGTGACGATCCTTCGCTAAACCTTTGTTACACGCCGTGTCGCGGCTTTCCCGCACAAAGCAAAGCCGGTAAGGTCGGCGCGTCAACTACCCTCGGAGCCACCTATGCCCGCCCCCGTCCTGTCCGGCCCGCAATATTTGCGCGAAGGCCTCAAATTGGTCCTGAGCCCCGGCCTGCGCCTTTTTGTCCTGCTGCCGCTGGCAATCAATCTGTTGCTGTTCGTCGGGTTGATCTATTTGGCCGGCCATCAGTTCAGCCTGTGGGTCGACACGCTGATGCCATCGTTGCCGGATGCGCTGAGTTTCCTGAGCTACGTCCTGTGGCCCTTGTTCGTCATCCTTGTGGTGTTGATGGTGTTTTTCACGTTCACCATGCTCGCCAATATCATCGCGGCGCCTTTCAACGGTTTTCTCGCCGAAAAGGTTGAAGTGGTGGTGCGCGGTACGGATGATTTCCCAGCGTTCAGTTGGGGCGAGTTGGTCGCCATGGTCCCGCGCACCCTGGCTCGCGAGGCGCGCAAGCTCGGCTATTTCCTGCCCCGGGCCCTGGGGCTGTTCGTGCTGTCGTTCATCCCGGGGGTCAATGTGGTGGCCGCGCCGCTGTGGTTGCTGTTCGGGATATGGATGATGGCGATCCAATACATCGACTACCCGGCGGACAACCACAAGCTGGGCTGGAACGAAATGCTCGCCTGGCTGCGGGAAAAACGCTGGCAGAGCCTGGGGTTCGGTGGCAGCGTGTATCTGGTGCTGTTGATCCCCTTCGTAAACATTCTGATGATGCCAGCGGCCGTGGCTGGAGCGACGTTGTTCTGGGTGCGCGAGCAAGGCGCCGAGACGGCGTTGGCGCGACAGGGCTGATCCCGTCACAAATCCATCATCTTCACGTCACAATGGCGAAACGGCCCCGGTCGACACTGGGGTCATGACCACACACCTGCACGTTACGCTCGTCACCGAAACCTTTGCGCCGGAAATCAATGGCGTCGCCAATACCCTGGGTCGTCTCTATGACGGCTTGCGCGCCCGCGGGCATCGGGTTGAATTGATTCGTCCGCGCCAGGCAGGGGACCAGGGCCTCACCAGCAACGACCAATTGCTGCTGTGTCGGGGCTGGCCACTGCCGGGGTACCCGGGGTTGCAGTGGGGGCAGGCTTCGATGCACAAGCTGCTGCGGCGCTGGAAACGTCATCGCCCGGATGTGTTGTACATCGCCACCGAAGGGCCGCTGGGCTTGTCAGCGTTGCGTGCGGCGCGGCGCCTGGGTATCTCGGTGGTGAGTGGCTTTCATACCAATTTCCAGCAATACACCCGACAATACGGCCTCGGCCTGTTGAGTCGTGGGCTCACGCATTACCTGCGCTGGTTCCACAACCGTTCAAGCCTGACGCTGGTGCCCAGCGTCAGCCAGCGCCTGGAACTGGAACGCCGGCATTTCGAACGCGTGGCGTTGTTGTCCCGTGGCGTGGACAGCCATTTGTTTCATCCAGCCAAACGCTCAACCGCCCTGCGAGAGAGCTGGGGCTTGGGCGATGACGATATCGCTGTGCTGCATGTGGGACGCCTGGCGCCGGAAAAAAACCTTGCGCTACTCAAGCGTTGCTTCGACACCCTGAGCAGTGCTTTTCCTACACGGCAAATCAAGCTTGTGATCGTTGGCGACGGCCCACAGCGGCTCGCACTCGAACAGCAATTGCCCGAGGCAATATTCTGCGGGGCGCAACGTGGCGAAGCGCTGGCGGCTCATTATGCGTCCGGGGATGTGTTTGTCTTTCCAAGCCTGACCGAAACCTTCGGCAACGTTGTGCTGGAAGCGTTGGCATCCGGGCTGGGCGTGGTGGCCTATGACCAGGCCGCGGCGGCGCAGCACATCCGTCATGGCTATAACGGGGTGTCGGCGATGCCGGGCGACGAAGAAGCGTTCTGCGATGCGGCCCGTTGGCTGCTGGAGGAGCGTGAAGCCTTGCGTTGCGTGAGGCTCAATGCGCGCCAGCACGCGAGTCGCCAAGGCTGGGCGTCGGTGATCGAGCAATTCGAGGCGTTACTGCGAGGCGCTTGTGTCGGCGAGCAGGTGATGCCTGCTGCGCCGACAGTGCGTTGATCGTTCGGTGATGCTTAGACCAAGGTCATCAACGCCTCACGACTGAACGGCAGGATGTCCTGCTCACGCCCGTCACGCACTTTCTGCGCCCAGTCCGGATCCACCAGCAGCGCACGGCCCACCGCCACCAGATCGAATTCTTCCTTGTTCAGGCGCTCCAGCAGATTTTCCAGGCTCGCCGGTTGGGCAACCTTGTCGGTATTGACCATGAACTGCAGGAACTCGCCGTCCAGACCGACACTGCCGACGGTAATCGTTGGTTTGCCGGTGAGCTTGCGGGTCCAGCCGGCCAGGTTCAGGTCCGAACCCTCGAACTCCGGCTCCCAGAACCGACGCGTGGAGCAATGGAAAATATCCACGCCGGCATCAGCCAACGGCTTGAGAAAGGCCTCCAGCGCCTCAGGTGTCTGCACCAGGCGCGCGGTGTAGTCCTGCTGCTTCCATTGGGAAAACCGGAAGATGATCGGGAAACCCTCGCCCACCGCTGCGCGCACGGCGCGGATCAGTTCGATGGCGAAGCGCGAGCGATTGGCCAGATCGCCGCCATAACCGTCAGTGCGCTGGTTGCTGCCGTCCCAGAAAAACTGATCGACCAGATAGCCGTGGGCACCGTGGATCTCCACGCCGTCCATGCCGATGTCCTGGGCGTCTTTTGCTGCTTGGGCGAAAGCGGCGATGACTTCGTCGATGTCCGCCTGAGTCATGCCGTGGACCACGACTTGGCCATCCTTGAGTTTTTCAGTGGGCCCATAGCCCGGCACAGTGCCATCCGGCTCGGTACCGAGGCGTCGAACATTGCCCACATGCCACAGTTGCGGGACGATCTTGCCACCTTCGGCGTGCACCGCGTCGACGACTTCTTTCCAACCCGCCAGCGCGGCATCACCGTAGAAGTGGGGTACGTTCGGGTAGCCGTTGGAAGCCTTATGGCCAACCGTCGTGCCCTCGGTGATGATCAGGCCTACCCCGGCCGCCGCGCGACGGCGGTAATACTCGATCACTTTGCTGTTCGGAACGCCACCCGGCGAAAAGGAACGGGTCATCGGCGCCATCACCACCCGGGTCGGCAACTGGAACGTGCCGAGCTGGAAAGGTTTGAACAGGGCTTGTACTGGCATGGGGCACTCCACGGGATCGGTCACAGTTCAGATATGACGGCGATAATATGGAGTCGAGGCGGTGCTGGGTAGCACTATTGATTGGAGTGATTAAGGATCAGAAGGGAGGATTGACATTGAGAGGCTCAACCCAATGCACGCCGAGCGTATACCTTGTGGCGAGGGGATTTATCCATCGCCACAGGGGTTCGCCTACGGTTCAGTTCAGCGCTTTTTCGATCGCCTGGATCACGGCAGGATCATCCGGCGGCGTGCGCGGCGAGAAACGCGCCAGCACCCGGCCGTCCTTGCCGAGCAGGAATTTTTCGAAGTTCCAGGTGATGTCCCCAGGAAACTCGGCGCCCTCGCCCGCCAGCAGGCGATACAACTGATGACGTTCAGGACCGTTCACGTCCAACTTGCCGGCCAACGGAAACGTCACGCCATAGTTGAGGCTGCAGAACGCCTGGATTTCCTGCTCGGTCCCCGGCTCTTGCCCGGCGAACTGATTGCAGGGCAGGCCCAGCACCGCGAACCCCTTGGCCTTGTATTGCTGGTAGAGATCTTCCAGCGCCGCATATTGTGGCGTCAGGCCACATTTGGAGGCGACGTTGACCACCAGCACGACTTGCCCCTTGAACGGCGCCAAAGGAAGCTCCTGACCATCCAGGGCTGTCAGTTTAAGGTCGTGGAAAGCACTCATGACGAAACTCCAGGTTTGCGGATCTTTTCAATACAGCCATGGGCGATGCTAGCAGCAAGCGACTAAAAAGGCGCCGTAGGGCGCCTTTCCAGTTCACGGGTTACTTGAACGTAGCGCAGAAATCAGTGGTGATGGCCGCCTTCGCCATGGACGTGACCATGGGCGACTTCTTCCTGGCTGGCGTCACGGATGTCAACGATCTTGACTTGGAAGTTCAAGCGCTGTCCAGCCAACGGGTGGTTGCCGTCAACGGTCACGTCGTCGCCGTCTAGGTCGCGAATGGTGACGATCTGCATCTGGCCATCCGGCGCCGAAGCGTGGAACTGCATGCCGACTTCCAGCTCATCCACACCTTCGAACATGCTGCGGCTCAGGGTGCTGACCAGTTCGGCGGAGTATTCGCCGTAGGCGTCTTCCGGCTCGACGGCCACGCTCAGCTCGTCACCGACGGTTTTGCCTTCCAGGGCTTTTTCCAGGCCCTGGATGATGTTGCCTGCACCATGCAGGTAGACCAGCGGAGCGCCGCCGGCGGAGCTGTCGATGACCTCACCAGCGTCGTTGGTCAGGGTATAGTCGATGGAGACAGCCTTATTGGCGGCGATCAGCATGGGGCGAGACCTTTTGCATAAGAATGAAGAACGGACAAGTCTAAACAAGGATTTGCCCGAAAGCGAACGGAACCCGGACAAACGGGCTAGCTCGAACAGACCAACGGTCACCGGATTCCGCCAGGATGAGGATGGGCATTGGGTGGCCGAGCTGTCCTGCGGCCACACCCAGCACCTGCGCCATCAGCCACCGTGGCAATCCCGGGCCTGGGTCCTGGATCCGGCGCAACGTGTTGAAAAAATAGGCCAGCCCTTTGACTGCGGCTGGTGCGCTCAAGGCCCGGTTAGCGATAACCTTGGCGACTGAATTGTGGGTAGACGACCCGTCATAGGTCGCGCCATTCCCCCTTAGAGAATCCGCATGCAAACTTTTTTTATCGCACCCACCGATTTTGGCGTGGGCCTGACCTCCATCAGCCTCGGGCTGGTGCGTACCCTGGAACGGGCCGGGCTTAAAGTCGGCTTTTTCAAACCCATTGCCCAGCCTCATCCCGGCGATACCGGCCCGGAACGCTCCACCGAACTGGTGGCCCGCACCCACGGCCTCAAGCCGCCCCAGCCCCTGGGCCTGGCTCACGTCGAGCGCATGCTTGGCGATGGCCAGCTCGATGAGCTGCTGGAAGAAATCATCACCCTTTACCAGCAGGCCGCTATCGGCAAGGACGTGCTGGTCGTCGAGGGTATGGTCCCGACCCGCAGCGCCAGCTACGCCGCGCGGGTCAACCTGCACTTGGCCAAGAGCCTGGACGCCGAAGTCATCCTGGTGTCGGCGCCGGAAAACGAAGTGTTGACGGAGCTTTCCGGCCGCGTTGAATTGCAGGCGCAGCTGTTCGGCGGCCCCAAGGATCCGAAAGTCCTCGGCGTGATCTTGAACAAGGTCCGCACCGACGAGAGCATGGAGGCGTTCACCGCGCGCCTCAAGGAACACTCGCCATTGCTGCGCAGCGGCGACTTTCGCCTGCTCGGCTGCATCCCGTTCCGCCCAGAACTCAATGCCCCGCGGACCCGCGACGTGGCCGACCTGATGGGCGCGCAGGTGCTCAATGCTGGCGATTACGAAACCCGGCGCATGAGCAACATCATCATTTGCGCCCGCACCATGCGCAACACCGTGGAGCTGCTCAAGCCCGGCGTGCTGGTGGTGACCCCTGGCGATCGCGACGACATCATCCTGGCCGTGAGCCTGGCGGCGATCAACGGCGTGCCGCTGGCCGGCCTGCTGTTGACCAGCGACACCTTGCCCGACCCACGCATCATGGAGCTGTGCCGCGGCGCCTTGCAGGCAGGCTTGCCGGTGCTGTCGGTGAGCACCGGTTCCTACGACACCGCCAACCTGCTCAACGGCTTGAACAAGGAAATCCCCATCGATGACCGCGAACGCGCAGAGATCATCACCGATTTCGTCGCCAGCCACCTGGACGCCCGATGGCTGCACCAGCGCTGCGGTACGCCACGGGAAATGCGCTTGTCACCGGCGGTGTTCCGCTACCAGTTGATCCAACGTGCGCAGGCCGCGAACAAGCGCATCGTGCTGCCTGAAGGCAGCGAGCCGCTCACCGTCCAGGCCGCCGCCATCTGCCAGGCCCGAGGCATCGCCCGTTGCGTGTTGCTGGCCAAGCCGGCCGATGTCGAGGCGGTGGCGCGCGCCCAAGGTATCGAACTGCCGCCGGGGCTGGAGATTCTCGACCCGGATGTGATTCGCGAGCGTTACGTCGAGCCCATGGTGCAACTGCGCAAGAGCAAGAGCCTGAACGCCCCCATGGCCGAGCAGCAGCTGGAAGATCCCGTGGTGATCGGCACCGTGATGCTGGCGCTGGATGAAGTGGACGGCCTGGTATCGGGTGTCATCCACTCCACCGCCAACACCATCCGCCCGGCCTTGCAGTTGATCAAGACCGCGCCTGGGTGCTCGCTGGTGTCCTCGGTGTTTTTCATGCTGTTTCCCGAAGAAGTGCTGGTCTACGGCGATTGCGTGATGAACCCGCACCCCAGCGCAGCGGAGCTGGCGGAAATTGCCCTGCAAAGCGCCGACTCCGCCGCGGCGTTCGGCATCACGCCAAGGGTCGCCATGCTCAGCTATTCCAGCGGCGAGTCGGCCAGCGGCGAAGAGGTGGAAAAGGTCCGCGAAGCGACCCTGCTGGCCCATGAGGCGCAACAAGGGCTGTTGATCGACGGCCCGCTGCAATACGATGCCGCCGCCAACGAAACCGTGGCACGGCAACTGGCACCCAACAGCCAGGTCGCCGGCCGTGCCACGGTGTTCATTTTCCCGGACCTCAATACCGGCAACACCACCCACAAGGCCGTGCAACGCAGCGCCGATTGCGTCAGCCTCGGACCGATGCTGCAAGGCTTGCGCAAACCCGTGAATGACTTGCCACGCGGCGCCCAGGTCGATGACATCGTGTACACCATCGCCCTGACCGCGATCCAAGCCGCCAACCGACCTCTGGATATTTAAATGCTGGACTTCCTGCCTGCCCCTTTGCGCGGCGTCATCGCCTCGCTGCTCCTGGCACTGAATACCATTGCCTGCTGCACGCCGCTGTTCATCGTGGCGATCTTCAAGCTGTTGCTGCCCTTCCCTGCCGCCCAGCGCTTCACCGACTGGCTGATGAGCCACATCCATGAAGCGTGGATCAGCAACAACAAGGCCTGGATGAATCTGCTGCGCCGTACCCGCTGGCACCTCAGCGGGCTGGAGGGCCTGGATTACCAGCATTCCTACCTGATCACCAGCAACCACCAGAGCTGGGTCGACATCATGGTCTTGCAATACGTGCTGAACCGGCGCATCCGGCCGTTGAAGTTTTTCCTCAAGCAAGAGCTGATCTGGGTGCCGGTGATCGGCCTGGCGTGGTGGGCCCTGGGCTTCCCGTTCATGAAGCGCTACTCCAAGGCTTACCTGGAAAAGCACCCGGAGAAGAAAGGCAAGGACCTGGAAACCACCCGCAAGACATGCGCGAAGTTTCGCAACAACCCGGTGGGCATCTTCAATTTCGTCGAAGGCACGCGCTTCACCGAAGGCAAGCACGCCCAGCAGCAGTCACCGTTTCGCTACTTGCTCAAGCCCAAGGCCGGCGGAATCGCGTTCGTGCTCGATGCCATGGGTGAGCAGTTGGAATCGATCATCAACGTGACCATTCACTATCCGGGCGGTCGCCCGGGGTATTGGGGTTTGCTCTGCGGCAACGTTGGGGAGGTGGTGGTGCATTTCCAGGAGCTGAAGATACCGCCGCAGTTCATTGGCAAAAGCTACGACCAGGACGGTGCGTATCGCCTTGAGTTCCAGGGCTGGATCAACCAGTTATGGCAGGACAAGGATGCATTGCTTGCGCAGATGCATCGGGAGTATCCCGCCAAGTCTTGAGGTGGCTGCATCGACCTCATCGCGAGCAAGCTCGCTCCCACAGGGTATGTGTGAGCGCCAAGAATCTAGTGTGGGAGCGAGCTTGCTCGCGATAGCAATTTTCTAGACAACAAAAAAGCCCGCAGATGATCACTCATCTGCGGGCTTTTCATTTACAGCGGCGTTGCTTAGATCGCCCCACGCTTGCGCAGCAGATCCAGCACCTGCTTGACGCTTTCTTCCAACGTCAGCGACTGGGTGTCGATCACCAGGTCGGCATCCAGCGGCACATCGTACGGGAACGACTCGCCCGGGATGTTATCGCCGGCGGCCGCGTACAGCCCTTGCGGATCACGCTGGGCACACACCGTCGGCGAGGCCTGGACGTAGACGGTCAGCAGGCGCTCCCGACCGATCAGGTCCTTGGCCTGTTCACGCCCTTCGGCACTCGGCGCGACGAACGCGGCCAGGGTCAGCAGGCCAGCTTCGTTGAACTGACGGGCAACGTGAGCCGCGCGACGCCAATTCTCGGTCCGCCCGGCGCGATCCTGCGGCAAGCCCTTGTTCAAATCATGGCGCAGGTTCTGGCCATCAAGCACGAACACCGCACGGCCCATGTCGAACAGCTTGCGCTCGACTGCGTAGGCCAGCGTGCTCTTGCCCGCACCCGACAGGCCACTGAACAGCACCGTGGCTGGCTGCTGGCCGAAGCGCTGGGTGCGTTCTTCCACCGACACATGGGCCAGTTTGCCGTGGTGCGTGCTGCTGCCGTGGGTCAGCGGCTGGGCGACGATCATGCCGGCACCGACCGTGCCGTTGGTCAGGCGGTCGATGACGATGAACGCGCCGGTGGTGCGGTTGCTCTCGTAGCCGTCCAAGGCGATCGGCGCATCCAGGGCAATCTTCACCTTGCCGATTTCGTTGAGCTGCAAGGCGCTGGCGGTCCCCTCTTCGAGGGTGTTCACATCGACTTTGTTGACGATGCTGGCAATCGAACCCGGCACGTAGCTGGTGGCGCGCTTGATGTCGTATTTCTTGCCCGGCAGCATCGGCTCCTCGGCCATCCACACCAGCATCGCTTCGAAGCTGTCGGTGACCGGCGGCACGTTGTCGGCATGCACCAGCAGGTCGCCACGGGAAATATCGATCTCGTCTTCCATGGTCAGCGTCACGGCCTGGCCTGGACCGGCGTGTTCCAGCTCGCCTTCGAAGGTGACGATGGATTTCACGCGGCTGCTCTTGCCCGACGGCAACACCACCACTTCGTCGCCCTTGTGCACGATGCCGCTGGCGAGGGTACCGGCGAAACCGCGGAAGTTCAGGTTCGGACGGTTGACGTACTGCACCGGGAAACGCAGATCGGTGAAGTTACGGTCGCCCGCCACTTCCACGGTCTCGAGGATCTCCATCAGCGACTGGCCGGTGTACCACGGCGACCGCTCGGACTTGTTCACCACGTTGTCGCCCTTGAGGGCGGACATCGGCACGAAGTGCATGCTGGTGGGCTTCATCTTCAAGCCTTCGGCGAACTTCAGGTAGTCGGCCTTGATCGACTCGAACACGCCCTGGTCGAAGTCCTTGAGGTCCATCTTGTTGATGGCCACGACGATGTGCTTGATGCCCAGCAACGAGGCGATGAAGCTGTGGCGACGGGTCTGGGTCTGCACGCCGTAGCGGGCGTCGACCAGGATGATCGCCAGGTCACAGGTGGACGCACCAGTGGCCATGTTGCGGGTGTACTGCTCATGGCCAGGGGTGTCGGCAATGATGAATTTGCGCTTGGCGGTGGAGAAATAGCGGTAGGCGACATCGATGGTGATGCCTTGCTCGCGCTCGGCCTGCAGGCCGTCGACCAGCAACGCCAGGTCGATATCGTCTCCGGTGGTGCCGACTTTCTTCGAATCGCGGGTGATGGCTTCCAGGTGATCTTCGTAGATCATCTTGGAGTCGTGCAGCAGGCGCCCGATCAGGGTGCTCTTGCCGTCGTCGACATTGCCGCAGGTCAAGAAGCGCAGCAGCTCTTTACGCTCGTGCTGGCCCAGGTAGGCGAGGATGTCCTCGCTGATCAAATCAGATTGATGCGACATGACAGCCCCTTAGAAATAACCTTGACGTTTTTTATCTTCCATCGAGCCTGCGCCATCGTGGTCGATGACCCGGCCCTGGCGCTCGGAAGTTCGCGTCAGGAGCATTTCCTGGATGATGTCCGTCAGGCTCTCGGCCTCGGACTCCACCGCGCCCGTCAACGGGTAGCAGCCAAGGGTACGGAAACGTACTTTCTTCTTGACGATACGGGCTTTGTCTTCGTCGGACAGGTGCTCGAGGATGCGCTCGTCGTCGATCATGATCAGCGTGCCGTTCTTCTCGATCACTTCGCGCTCGGCGGCGAAGTACAGCGGCACGATCGGGATGCCTTCGAGATAGATGTACTGCCAGATATCCAGCTCGGTCCAGTTCGACAGCGGGAACACTCGAATCGACTCGCCCTTGTTGACCTTGCCGTTGTAGACGTTCCAAAGCTCTGGGCGCTGATTCTTGGGGTCCCAGCGGTGCTTGCTGTCGCGGAACGAGTAGACGCGCTCCTTGGCGCGGGACTTCTCTTCATCGCGACGGGCACCACCGAAGGCTGCGTCGAAACCATGCTTGTCGAGCGCCTGCTTGAGGCCCTCGGTCTTCATGATGTCGGTGTGCTTGGCGCTGCCGTGGGTAAACGGGTTGATATTCTGCGCCACGCCGTCCGGGTTGATATGGGTGATCAAGTCCAGGCCAAGTTCTTCGACCATGCGGTCGCGGAACTTGTACATCTCCTGGAATTTCCAGCGGGTGTCGACGTGCATCACCGGAAACGGCAGCTTGCCGGGGAAGAACGCCTTGCGTGCCAGGTGCAGCATCACGGCGGAGTCTTTACCGATGGAGTACAGCATCACCGGGTTATCGAACTCGGCGGCCACCTCGCGGATGATATGGATGCTTTCCGCCTCCAGCTGTTTCAGATGCGTCAGTTTGTCGACCATGGCTACTCACGAAAGCTTTCTTATGAACGGCCAGCGGGCCGTGTTCGAGCGGGGAATCCTAGCACAGCGACCTCTTCTAATCAGGGCGCCAACTAGATCGAAACAGCATATGGATATGCCCGGTGGTTCGGGCAATGCGACAGCTTTTGTGGGAGCGAGCTTGCTCGCTCGCACAGGGGTTATAAGCATTCAGATCGGATTCGGGCAGTCGATGAAGATATGTTCCAGGGCAAAACGTCGCGCCAGGTAGTCGCCCAGCGCCTGGACGCCATAACGCTCGGTGGCATGATGCCCGGCGGCGATGAAGCTGATGCCGTTCTCCCGGGCGCTGTGGAACGTCTGCTCCGACGCCTCACCGCTAAGGTAGAGGTCGACACCGGCCAATATCGCCTGATCGATATAACCCTGGCCACCACCGGTGCACCAGCCGACCCGGCGGATCATCTGTTCGCCCTCTATCAACAACGGCTCGCGTCCCATCACTTCCTGGACCTTGCGGGCAAAATCCCGGGGCGTCATCGGTTCGCTCAAGGAGCCGACGAGGCCGACGATCTTGGGGTTATCCGGATCCAGCGGCCCCTCGACGGTGATGTCCAACTGACGGGCCAGTTGCACGTTATTGCCCACCTCGGGATGCAGGTCCAGAGGCAGATGGTAGGCCAGCAAGCTGATGTCGTGGTTGAGCAACGTTTTGAGGCGACGCTGCTTCATGCCGGTGACGCAAGGGTTCTCGCCTTTCCAGAAATAGCCGTGATGCACCAGCACCAAGTCGGCCTCGGCCTCGACGGCCGCATCGAGCAACGCCTGGCTGGCAGTGACACCACTGACGATGCGCATCACCTGTGGCTTGCCTTCGACTTGCAGCCCGTTCGGGCAATAATCGGCAATTCGACCGCTTGTCAGGTAACGGTCCGCTTCTTCTACCAGGGTGTTCAGGGCTACGGCCATGAAAAGACTCCTAAATATCCCGTTCAGAGGCGCCCGCGGCCTCGTATAATGCGCGACATTATGGGCGGTCTCATACCGCCTGCAACCTTTGTAGGACGTGCTTAATGCTCAAGGCGCTGCGTTTTTCCGGCTGGCCGCTATTGGCCGGCGTGCTTGTCGCTCTACTGATTATCCAGCGCTACCCGGAATGGGTCGGCCTGCCAAGCCTCGATGTCAACCTGCAACAGGCGCCGCAAACCAAGGCGGTGCAGCAGGGCCCGGTGTCCTACGCCGACGCGGTCACCCTGGCGGCGCCGGCGGTGGTGAACCTGTACACCACCAAAGTCATCAACAAACCCAACCATCCCTTGTTCGAAGATCCGCAATTCCGGCGTTTTTTCGGCGACAACTCGCCCAAGCAGAAGCGCATGGAGTCGAGCCTGGGCTCGGGTGTGATCATGAGCCCGGAAGGTTATATCCTGACCAACAACCACGTCACCAGCGGTGCCGACCAGATCGTAGTGGCGCTCAAGGACGGCCGTGAAACCCTGGCCCGAGTGATCGGCAGCGACCCGGAAACCGACCTCGCGGTACTGAAGATCGATCTCAAGAACCTGCCAGCCATCACCATCGGCCGCTCCGACAGCATCCGCATCGGCGACGTGACCCTGGCGATCGGCAACCCGTTCGGCGTAGGCCAGACCGTGACCATGGGCATCATCAGCGCCACCGGCCGCAACCAACTGGGCCTGAACAACTACGAAGATTTCATCCAGACCGACGCCGCGATCAACCCCGGCAACTCCGGTGGCGCCCTGGTGGATGCCAATGGCAACCTCACCGGGATCAATACGGCGATTTTCTCCAAGTCCGGCGGCAGCCAAGGCATCGGCTTTGCCATCCCGGTGAAATTGGCCATGGAAGTGATGAAGTCCATCATCGAACACGGCCAAGTGATTCGTGGCTGGCTGGGGATTGAAGTCCAGCCGCTGACCCAGGAACTGGCGGAATCGTTCGGTTTGTCCGGGCGGCCCGGGATCGTGGTGGCGGGGATTTTCCGCGACGGTCCGGCGCAGAAGGCCGGCCTGCAGTTGGGCGATGTCATCCTGAGCATCGACGGCGAACCCGCTGGCGATGGCCGTCGCTCGATGAACCAGGTGGCGCGGATCAAACCCACCGACAAGGTCACGATCCAGGTCATGCGCAACGGCAAGGAGCTCAAGCTTACGGCTGAGATCGGCCTGCGCCCGCCACCCGCGCCGGTGGTGCTCAAGGAAGAACAGTAAAATTCCATCCCCCCGTGGCGAGGGTACTTGCTCCCTCGCCACAAAACGGCGTTCGACTCAATTTCTTCCTGGAAAATAGCAATAGCATAAATTCTCATTAGTAGTGTTATATTGTTTCAATACTAAAAATTGGAACAACATAACATGTCATCTCTGAAACGGATTTCCGTTGCCAGCCTCGCCCTGGGGCTACTCGGCGATCCAACCTTCGCCGAAGAAATCCAGCCCTTGGAGCTGGACGCCATCAACGTCACGTCCGACTACGAATCCGCCACCGGCCCCGTCTCGGGCTATCGGGCGACCCGCTCCGTCAGCGCCACCAAGACTGACACGGCTTTGCGCGACGTCCCGCAATCGATCAGCGTCATCCCCGCCACCGTGCTCAAGGATCTGGGCAGCACCCACGTCGAACGAGCCCTGGAATATGCCGGTGGCGTATCGAAGCAGAACAACTTCGGCGGCCTTACGCTTTACGAATACAGCGTTCGGGGTTTTACAACGTCGGAATTCTACAAGGACGGCTTCAGCGCCAACCGCGGCTACCCGAGCACGCCGGATGCCGCCAATATCGAGCGTATCGAGGTGTTGAAAGGCCCGGCGGCCAGCCTTTATGGCCGCGGCGATCCCGGCGGCACGGTCAACATTGTCACCAAGAAACCCCAGCCCGAAGCGTTCACCACGTTGCAAACCAGCGCCGGAAGCTGGGACCGCTACCGAACCGCGCTGGACGTCAATACGCCGCTGGACACCGAAGGCAATGTGCTGTCTCGGGTTAACCTGGCGGTCGAGGACAACAATAGCTTTCGCGATCATGTCGGCAGCAAGCGCGTCTTCGTCGCGCCCTCCATCAGTTGGCAACTGAACCCGGACACCCGCTTGCTGGTGGAAAGCGAAATTGTGCGCCACAGCTCGACGTTCGACCGTGGCATCGTCGCCCCGAACAATCGCTGGAGTGGCGTTTCCCGTTCGACGTTCCTGGGCGAACCCAACGACGGGGACATCGATAACCACAACAACATGCTCCAGGCTGCCCTCGAGCATCAGCTCAACGATGCCTGGCAGTTACGCCTGGCCAGCCACTACAAGCAGGGTGAACTCTGGGGATTCGCTTCCGAGGCGCGGCCATTGAACGCCGATGGCCACACGGTGAACCGCCGCTATCGCGAGCGCGACAACAATTGGCACGACAGCATTAGCCAACTTGAGCTGCGCGGGCTGTTCGATCTCGGTCCCTGGCGGCACGAACTGTTGATCGGCACGGAATACGAGGACTACCGCAAGAACGAGCGCGTAACGACCATCGCTGGCGGCGCTTATCCGATCGATATCTACGACCCGGTCTACGGCCAGCCAAAACCCAACGGCACGCGCTCCGGCACGGATTTCTTCGAGCGTGTCAAAAGCAGAGCCGTGAATCTCCAGGACCAGATCATCTTCACCGACAAGTTGCGCGGCCTGCTCGGCGTGCGCTACGAACACTTCGAGCAAAGCATCGACAACCACGTCAACGACGTGACCAGCCGCCAACGCCACGACACCCTGACGCAACGCGCCGGTTTGTTGTACCAACTGACGCCGCAAGTCGGGCTGTTCGCCAATGCCTCCACCTCGTTCAAACCCAACAATGGCCTGGACGCCGACGGCAAGACTTTCGACCCTGAGGAAGGGGTTGGCTATGAAGTCGGGGTCAAGAGCGAACTGTTCGACGACCGCCTGAGCACTACCCTCGCGGCCTTCCATATCGAGAAGGAAAACGTCCTCAGCCCGGTGGCCGGGACCGATTTCAGTCGCGCCGTGGGCAAGGCCCGTAGCCAGGGCATCGACCTGCAGATGACCGGCCAGCTCACTGACGCGGTGCGGGTGATTGGCGCCTTTGCCTATATCGACGCCGAAGTGACCAAGGGCGACGAGGTCATCCCCACGGGCAGCCGGATCCTTGGCGTCGCCAAGCGCAGCGGCAGCCTGCTAGGGGTCTACGAGTTCCAGGATGGGCGTTTGCGCGGCTCGGATGTCGGCGCGGCGTTCACTTACGTGGGCGATCGCTCAGGCGAAGCGGGCAAGGACTTCGAACTGCCTGCCTACCACACCGTAGACCTGCTCGCCCACTACAAGGCTAGCGACACCGTCACCGTGGGCCTGAACCTGAACAACGTTTTCGACGAAAAATACTACGAACGCTCCTACAGCAATTACTGGGTCATTCCCGGCGACCCGCGCAACTTCACTGTCAGCCTCACCCTCGATCTATAAGGAAGTCAGCATGAAATACCCCAAGACCTTCGCCCTGCTCGGCCTGTTCCTGGCCACCCAGGCTTCGGCCCATGGCCTGTGGACGGAACAACGACGCGGCAACATCGAAGTGATCTACGGTCACGGCGCCGAGGACAACGCCTTCAAGGCGAAGAAAATCAGTGGTGCCTGGGCCTATGACTTGGGCGGCAACATGATCCCCGTCACCGTGGAACGCTTGTCGGACCACGCCCGCCTGCAACCTCTCAAGCCACCAGCCGTACTGGCGGTCGCACTCGACAACGGCATGTGGTCACAGACCACCGACAAGAAATGGATCAATGAAGGCCGCAGCAAAGTGCCAGGTGCGATCGAATCGACTCAGACTTTCAAGTACAGCCTGGCGATCTATGAGCCGGGGGCGAAGCTGCCGAAGCTGGATCAGGTCAAGTTCGTGATCGTGCCGCAAGTCGACCCGCTGACCATCGGTCCCGGGCAGTCGTTGCCGGTGCAGGTGCTGCTCGACGGCAAACCTGCCGCAGGCGTGAAATTGGTGGGGGACTATCGTAGCGCGCCGGGCACTGTGAGCACCGAAACCGATGCCGAAGGCCGAGCCAAGGTACTGGTGCGCAATGAGGGTCTGAACGTGATCGCCGCGCAGATGGAAATCCCGCTCAAGGATAATAAAGATGTCGCGACGCGCGGGGTGTTTACTTCTCTGACGTTCCTCGGTGAAGAGCATCACGAGTAAAACCGGTTATTACAATGTGGAAGCGGGATTGCCCGCTCCCTCATTGGGTCTGATGCAAAGGTCTAGAGTTCGCCCAGGGCCTCGATCAGCGCCTGGTTCTGCTCCGGCGTGCCAATGCTGATCCGCAGGAACTGCGCGATGCGCTCCTGCTTGAAGTGCCGCACGATCACGCCTTGCTCACGCAGCTTCGCCGCCAGCCCCGCCGCGTCGTGCCGAGGGTGGCGGGCGAAGATGAAGTTGGCCGCCGACGGCAGCACTTCAAAGCCCTTGGCCTCCAATCGTGCCACCACCCATTCGCGATGCTCGATCACCAACCGGCAGGTGCGGTCGAAATACTCGCGATCATCGAACGCCGCCGCGCCGCCGACATTTGCCAGGCGATCCAACGGATAGGAGTTGAAGCTGTTCTTGATCCGCTCCAACGCTTCGATCAAGTCCGCATGGCCCACCGCCAGGCCCACGCGCAGTCCCGCCAGCGAGCGAGACTTGGACAGCGTTTGCGTCACTAGCAGGTTCGGGTAGCGATCCACCAGGCTGATGGCCGTCTCGCCGCCGAAGTCGATATAAGCCTCGTCGACCACCACCACCGAATCCGGGCTGGCCTTGAGGATCTGCTCGACCGCTTCCAGCGCCAGCAGGCAGCCAGTCGGCGCGTTCGGGTTGGGGAAAATGATCCCGCCGTTCGGCTTGGCATAATCCGCCGGGTCGATCCGGAACTGTTCATCCAGTGGCACCGCGTCGAACTGGATGCCATACAGCCCGCAATAGACTGGGTAAAAGCTGTAGCTGATGTCCGGGAACAACACCGGCTGGTCGTGCTGAAGCAGACCGTGGAAGATGTGCGCCAACACTTCGTCCGAACCGTTGCCCAGGAAAACCTGGTTGGTTTGCACACCGTAATACCGGGCGACGGCGCTTTTCAGCAAGTCGCTGTTGGGGTCCGGATACAGGCGCAGATTGTCATTGAGTTCGGTCTGCATCGCCGCAAGGGCCTTGGGCGATGGGCCGTAGGGATTCTCGTTGGTGTTGAGCTTGACCAGGCGGGTCAGCTTCGGCTGTTCGCCGGGCACATACGGCACCAGGTCCTTGACGAACGGGCTCCAGAATCTACTCATTTCAGTTCCCCTTCTGTTCGTCTTTGATGCGGTACTCGGCGCTGCGGGCGTGGGCGCTCAGCGATTCGCCACGGGCCAGCACCGAGGCGGTCTTGCCCAGTTCGGACGCGCCCTGCTCCGAGCAGAAAATGATCGAGGAGCGTTTCTGGAAGTCATAGACCCCCAGCGGCGACGAGAAGCGCGCAGTGCCGGAGGTTGGAAGTACGTGATTCGGCCCGGCGCAATAGTCGCCCAGCGCCTCGCAGGTGTGACGGCCCATGAAGATCGCGCCGGCATGGCGGATCTTCGGCAGCCAGGCTTGTGGGTCCGCGACTGACAGTTCCAAGTGCTCCGGCGCAATGCGGTTGGCGACTTCGATGGCCTGCTCCATGTCATCGACCTTGATCAGCGCACCTCGGCCATTGATCGAGGTGTTGATGATTTCGGCACGGTCCATGGTTGGCAGCAATTTGTCGATGCTGGCGGCAACCTTGTCGAGAAACTCGGCGTCCGGGCTGACCAGGATCGCCTGGGCATCTTCGTCGTGCTCGGCTTGGGAAAACAGGTCCATGGCGATCCAGTCCGGGTCGGTCTGGCCGTCGCACACCACGAGGATTTCCGAAGGGCCGGCGATCATGTCGATACCGACCTGGCCAAATACGTGGCGCTTGGCGGTGGCGACATAGATGTTGCCCGGGCCGACCACCTTGTCCACCCGCGGCACGCTTTCAGTGCCATAGGCCAACGCCGCCACGGCCTGGGCACCGCCGATGGTGAACACCCGGTCCACACCGGCAATGCAGGCCGCGGCCAGCACCAGTTCGTTGATCTCCCCGCGCGGGGTCGGGACGACCATGACCACTTCGGTCACACCAGCGACCTTGGCCGGAATCGCGTTCATCAACACAGAGGAAGGATAGGAAGCCTTGCCACCCGGCACATAGAGGCCGGCGCGGTCCAGCGGCGTGACTTTCTGGCCGAGTACCGTGCCGTCGGCCTCGGTGTAGGTCCAGGAGTCCTGTTTCTGCCGTTCGTGGTAGCTGCGCACGCGGGACGCGGCTTTTTCCAGGGCTTCACGCTGGGGCACTGTGATGCGGGTCAAGGCCAGCTCCAGGCGCTCGCGCGGCAGGATCAAGTCGGCCATCGACGCCACTTGCAGGCCGTCGAACTTCTGGGTGAATTCCACCAGGGCGGCATCGCCACGCTCGCGCACGGCCTTGATGATATCCAGCACCCGCTGATTGACCGAGTCGTCGGACACACTCTCCCAGCTCAGCAGATGGTCCAGATGATGTGCAAAATCCGGATCGGCAGCGTTGAGTCGGCGAATCGAGGTGGGAGCGGTCATAGCGAGGGCCTCATTAATGGCAAATGCTCAGGCGCCCTAAGCTACCAGTCCATTCGCGTGGGCACCTGAGAAAATTGGCTATGACGCGGATAGACGGGCGCGACGCGAAGTCGCGCAGGTGAATCAGCCGCAGTGTCGCGATTCCACTGCCTTGCGCAGGGTATCGATCAGTGCCTGGATACGGGCGTGCTGCATTTTCATCGAAGCCTTGTTGACGATCAGCCGGGAGGTGATGTCGGCGATGAAGTCCTGGGGTTCCAGGCCATTGGCACGCAGTGTGTTGCCGGTGTCGACCACGTCGATGATCTTGTCCGCCAGGCCTATCAGCGGCGCCAGCTCCATCGAGCCATAAAGCTTGATGATATCGACCTGGCGGCCTTGCTCGGCGTAGTAACGCTTGGCGACGTTGACGAACTTGGTCGCGACACGCAGGCGCCCCTTGGGCTCGGCTGCGCCGACCTTGCCAGCCGTCATCAGCTTGCAGCGGGCGATCCGCAGGTCCAGCGGCTCATACAAGCCCTGGCCGCCGTATTCCATCAGCACGTCCTTGCCGGCAACACCCAGGTCGGCGGCGCCATGCTCCACGTAAGTCGGCACATCGGTGGCGCGCACGATCAACAAGCGCACGTCGGCCTGGGTCGTGGGGATGATCAGCTTGCGGCTCTTGTCCGGATTCTCGGTCGGCACGATGCCTGCTTCAGCCAGAAGCGGCAGGGTGTCGTCAAGGATACGGCCCTTGGACAGTGCGATGGTCAACATGGGAAACGTCAGTCCTTATCAAGGTACTCATGCCCGGTCGCAAGCGGCGCCGGACACACATCGAGGGTGAAACCACCCTCGATCTGAAGCAATTCATCAGGCACATCCTTGTGCCCATGCAGCGGAACTAGCCCGGTACGCGGCGGATCTTGGCGCCGAGCATCTGCAGCTTCTCTTCGATGCACTCGTAGCCACGGTCGATGTGATAGATGCGGTCGATCAGGGTGTCGCCTTCGGCGACCAAGGCCGAAATCACCAGGCTGGCCGAGGCCCGCAGGTCGGTTGCCATGACTGGCGCGCCCTTGAGTTTCTCGGTGCCGGTGACGATGGCCGTGTTGCCTTCGACCTGGATCTTGGCGCCCATGCGGTGCAGCTCGTAGACGTGCATGAAGCGGTTTTCGAAGATCGTCTCGATCACCGCGCCCGTGCCTTCGGCAATGGCGTTGAGGGAGATGAACTGCGCCTGCATGTCGGTCGGGAACGCCGGGTACGGAGCGGTCCGCACGTTGACGGCTTTGGGCCGCTTGCCGTGCATGTTCACTTCGATCCAGTCTTCGCCGCAGGTGACTTGCGCACCGGCTTCCTTGAGTTTTTCCAGGACAGCTTCGAGAATCGTCGGATCGGTGTCCTTGACCTTGACGCGGCCACCGGTGACGGCGGCGGCAACCAGGTAGGTGCCTGTTTCAATACGGTCCGGCATCACTTTATAAGTGGCCGAGTGCAGGCGCTCGACGCCATCGATGGTGATGGTGTCGGTGCCGGCACCGCTGATCTTGGCGCCCATGGCGATCAGGAAGTTCGCCAGGTCCACCACTTCAGGCTCGCGGGCGGCGTTCTGCAGTACGCTGCGGCCCTTGGCCAGTGCCGCAGCCATCATGATGTTCTCGGTACCGGTCACGCTGACGGTATCGAAGAAGAAGTGCGCGCCACGCAGGCCGCCTTCAGGGGCCTTGGCCTTGATGTAGCCGCCCTCGACATCGATGATCGCGCCCATGGCTTCCAGGCCACGGATGTGCAGATCCACCGGACGCGAACCGATGGCGCAACCACCAGGCAATGCCACTTCGGCTTCACCGAAACGGGCAACCATCGGGCCCAGCACCAGGATCGACGCACGCATGGTCTTCACCAGCTCGTACGGTGCGATCAGGGTCTTGATGGTACGTGGGTCGATTTCGACGGCGAGCTTCTCGTCGATCACAGGCTCGATGCCCATGCGGCCGAACAGCTCGATCATCGTGGTGATGTCGTGCAGGTGCGGCAGGTTGGCCACGGTCACCGGGCCATCGCACAGCAGGGTCGCGGCCAGGATCGGCAGCGCGGAGTTCTTTGCCCCGGAGATACGGATTTCGCCATCAAGACGAACGCCGCCGGTAATAATCAATTTATCCATAAGAATCTCGACGCCCTTGGGCTCAGGTGCGCTCGGCCCAGGCCGCGCGGCTGAAAAATTTCATAGTGACCGCGTGGATGCTGCCATCGGCGATCCATGGGTTCAAATGGGCATAGATGCTCTGCTGACGCTTCACCGGGCTCAACGCCGCCAGTTCATCGCTGATCACATTCAACTGGAAGTTGCAGCCTTCGCCTTCAACTTCCACCTGCGTACCGGGCAGCTTTCCTTCAAGGAAGCTCTTCACTTCTACAGCCTGCATGCTCAACCTCAATCGGCGCCCTGTGCGCACGGGTCGCACATCATACAAAAAAGCCCCGCGCCTGCGAACCCCGCGACGCAGGACTTAGACGAGTAACGTTGCCCACCTCGCTTGCCGTATCACCGGGGCGAGGGTCAGGGCTGCTCCAACACCTCGGTCAATTCGCTGACCTGAGCTATTTCACGCATATCCTCGGGCATTGCGCGGATGCTCCACGTCTTGCCGGCGGCCTTGGCGTCGCGCATGAAGCACAACAACAGGGATAGGCCGACGCTACTGGACTTTTCCACGGCAGAGCAGTCAATGACCAACTCGGCGCCCTTCGCGGACTTGATCAACGCCTGGCCCTGCTTGCGCAAGCCCGGACCAGTGCGGTAATCCAGCACGCCACTGAGCAGCAACTCGCCAGACTCGCCCAGGCGAACGGTCGAGTCATTCACCGGCTCGCTCATTGTTCCTGCTTCTCTTTGGCTTCTTCGGTTACTTCCTTGGCCTTGGCGACTTCGCCGGCCCAACCGTCGATGGTTTTGTCCAAGTCGTTGCCATTGCGCTGCATCGCGTCGGCGAACTGATCGCGGAACAGCTTGCCGATGTTGATGCCATTGATGATCACGTTGCGTACCTTCCACTCGCCGTTGATTTTCTCGAGTGTGTAGGACACGGGATAGACAGCGCCGTTGTTGCCCTTGACCTGCATGTCGACGCTGGTGCGGTTGCCGCTCTCATCCTTGGCCGGGGAAACGGTGATGCCCTGGTTGTTGTATTCAAGCAAGGCGTTGCCATAGAACTGCATCAGGCTGCGCTTGAAATTTTCCTGGAAGCGGGTCATCTGCGCCGGGGTGGCCTTGCGCGAATACTTGACGGTCATGATGCTCCTGGAAATGCCGTCGGCATCCACGACCGGGCCGACGATTCCATTCAGTGCGTCGTAGAACGCACCCGGATCCTGCTTGTACTTCTCTTTATTGGCGGCAAGGTCCGCCAGCAGTCGGGTCGTCGTGTCCTGGATGATGTCGTGCGCCGAAGGCGCCGCCACGGCATTGCCCATCAGCGGCAGGGCCGCCAGCAGGACCAGCAGGCTGCGTCGCAGGATAGAGATCATTCAAAAGCTCCTCATTTGGCGTCTTTGCTAACGGTATTGAGCAGGAATTTACCGATCAGGTCTTCTAGCACCAGCGACGATTGCGTGTCGTGGATGGTCCCGCCGTCCTTGAGCAAGCTATCTTCCCCACCCACGCTGATACCGATGTATTTCTCACCCAACAGCCCAGCCGTGAGGATAGATGCAGTGGAGTCGGTCGGCAGGTTATCCACGCGTTTTTCCAGCTGCAGCGTCACCCGACCGGTAAAACTGTCGCGGTCCAGATCGATTGCCGTGACCTTGCCGATGGTGACACCGGCCATGGTTACCTTGGCTCTGACCGTCAAACCGGCAATATTGTCGAAGTAAGCATAAAGTTTATAGGTGTCGGTGCTCGCGGTCGGCGCCAGGCCACTGACCCGCAAGGCCAGCAGCAGCAAAGCCAGGATGCCAGCCAGCAAGAAAAGGCCGACACCGATTTCCAGGGTGCGGTTTTGCATCAGAAATCTCCAAACATCAAGGCGGTCAGAATAAAGTCAAGGCCCAGGACGGCCAGCGAGGCGTAGACCACGGTCTTGGTTGTGGCACGGCTGATCCCCTCTGACGTGGGCTCACAGTCATAACCTTGAAAAACGGCGATCCAGGTGACCACGAAAGCGAATACGGCACTCTTGATCACGCCGTTGAGCACATCATCGAGAAAGTCGACGCTGTTCTGCATGTTGGACCAGTAGGAACCCTCATAGACCCCCAGCCAATCGACGGCTACCCAGGAGCCGCCCCAGATCCCCACGACGCTGAAGATCATTGCCAGCACCGGCAGCGAAATGAAGCCGGCCCACAGGCGTGGGGCAATGATGTACTTGAGCGGGTCGACACCGATCATTTCCAGGCTGGACAACTGCTCGGTGGACTTCATGTTGCCGATCTCGGCTGTCAGCGCCGATCCGGCTCGTCCGGCGAACAGCAGCGCCGTTACCACCGGCCCGAGCTCGCGCAGCAATGTCAGCGCGACCATTTGCCCGACTGCCTGCTCCGACCCATAGCTGGACAGGATGCTGAAGCCCTGGAGCGCCAGTACCATGCCGATGAAGATGCCCGAGACAACGATGATCACCAGGGACATCACCCCCACCGAATGCAATTGCTTGACCAATAGGCTAAAACCGCCTCCGGTCGAATTGCGTCCGAGCAACGCGTGCATCAGGAACAGCGTGGAACGCCCCAGCACGGCCAGCACGTCGATGCCGGAACGGCCGAACAGGCGGATTCTTTCTATTAATGGTTTCTTGCGCATCAGCGCTTCCCCAGCAGATCGGTACGGTAATCCGTGGCCGGAAAATGGAACTCCACCGGACCGTCCGGATCACCTTTCATGAATTGGCGGATGCGTGGGTTGTCCGAATCCTTCAGTTCCTGGGGCGTGCCCTGCCCCAGCACCTGGCCATCGCCGACGACATAGATGTAGTCGGCGATGCTCGCGGTTTCGGCCAGGTCATGGGACACCACGATGCTGGTGATGCCCAACGCATCGTTGAGCAGGCGGATCAGCCGCACGAGCACACCCATGGCAATGGGATCCTGGCCAACGAAAGGCTCGTCGTACATGAGGATCTTCGGATCGAGGGCAATCGCCCGAGCCAACGCCACGCGACGCTTCATGCCGCCGGAAAGCTCGTCCGGCATCAGGTCCAGGGCGCCACGCAGCCCGACTGCCTGCAATTTCAGCAAGACAATGTCGCGGATCATCTCTTCCGGCAGTTCGGTATGGACACGCAGGGGAAACGCCACGTTCTCGAACACATCGAGGTCGGTGAACAGCGCACCGCTCTGGAACAGGACGCCCATGTGCTTGCGCGCATCGAACAGATCGCTGCGCGAAAGCTCTGGAAGGTTCTGGCCATTGACCCAGACTTCGCCGGCACTGGGGCGCAGTTGTGCCCCCATCAGCCGCAGGAGCGTGGTCTTTCCACACCCGGAAGGCCCCATGATGCCGGTCACCTTGCCACGCGGGATGCGAATATCGATGTTATTGAAAATGCTGCGCGTCCCTCGCTTGAAGGACAGTCCCTTCAGCTCGACCGCGTAGGCGTTGTCGGCACTCATCTAAACTCCTTGCGATGCAGCCTCATATCCGAATGCCCAGGCCAACCGGCTAACGCCGGAACCGCCGAGCACACGAATCGGCGGCGAACTATATCACTGCAACCGCCAGGCGCCCAAGGCCAACCCCCCGCCCGTTAAGCCTGGCTTAAGGTAAATCAGCACATTTTGTGTCCAACCTTGCAACCGTTCGAACAAAGCGTGACGAACTAGCGTGAGGGAATCGATCATTGCCGCTATAATCGCCGCCTTTTCATCGGGCTATACGATCTGACATGAGCCAATCCAGCGACCTGATTCAATCGGCACAACGTACCATCCGCCTCGAGCTCGAAGCCGTACAAGGCTTGCTGGCCCATATCGACGCTGATTTCGTACGCGCCTGCGAGATGATTCTGGCCAGCAAGGGCCGCGTGGTCGTGGTCGGCATGGGCAAGTCAGGCCATATCGGCAACAAGATTGCCGCGACGCTGGCCAGCACAGGCACGACGGCCTTTTTCGTCCACCCGGCCGAGGCCAGCCACGGCGACATGGGCATGATTACCCGGGACGACGTCATCCTGGCCCTGTCCAACTCCGGCTCGACCAACGAAATCCTCACGTTGCTGCCACTGATCAAGCGCCTGGGCATCCAGATGATCAGCATCACCGGCAACCCGGACTCCCCGCTGGCCAAGGCCGCCGAGGTGAACCTCAATGTTCATGTCGAACACGAAGCCTGCCCGCTGAACCTGGCCCCGACCTCGTCCACCACCGCAGCCCTGGTCATGGGCGATGCCCTGGCCGTGGCCCTGCTGGAAGCCCGTGGCTTCACCGCCGAGGATTTCGCCTTTTCCCATCCCGGCGGCGCGCTGGGCCGTCGCCTGCTACTGAAAGTCGAAAACGTGATGCACTCCGGCGAAGAGCTGCCGCAGGTCCAACGCGGCACACTGCTCAAGGATGCGCTGATGGAAATGACGCGCAAAGGCTTGGGCATGACCGTAATTCTCGAAGCCGACGGCAAGCTGGCCGGGATCTTCACTGACGGTGACCTGCGCCGCACCCTCGACCGCGCGATCGATATCCGCAACGCAACCATCGATGCAGTCATGACCGTTCACGGCAAGACCGCCCGTGCCGACATGCTGGCCGCCGAAGCCCTTAAAATCATGGAAGACCACAGGATCAACGCACTGGTAGTGGTGGATGACGACGACCGCCCGGTCGGCGCCTTCAACCTCTCCGACCTGCTGCGTGCTGGAGTAATGTAATGACGACCGACCTGCTGCAACGGGGCAAGACAATCAAGCTCGCCGTATTCGACGTCGACGGTGTACTCACCGACGGCCGCCTGTACTTCCTCGAAGACGGAAGCGAATTCAAGACCTTCAACACGCTCGACGGCCAAGGCATCAAGATGCTGATGGCCTCAGGCGTGCAGACCGCCATTATCAGTGGTCGCAAGACCCCGGTGGTGGAGCGGCGGGCGAAGAATCTCGGCATCCCGCACCTTTACCAGGGCCGCGAAGACAAACTGGTGGTTCTGGACGAGCTCCTTGGCCAACTCAATCTAAGCTATGAACAGGTCGCCTACCTGGGTGACGACCTGCCAGACCTGCCGGTCATCCGCCGGGTCGGCCTGGGCATGGCCGTGGCCAACGCCGCGGCGTTCGTGCGCGAGCATGCCCATGGCGTCACCACGGCAAAGGGCGGCGAAGGCGCAGCCCGCGAATTCTGTGAACTGATCCTGCGTGCCCAGGGCCACCTCGAAGCGGCCAACGCCGCATACCTGTGAGCCATTTATGCTAAGCAAGAAGATTCGCACCCTCCTGGTGTTCGGCTGTATTGCGGCGATTTTCGCCGCGGTGGGCTATTGGAACATCAGCCCGGAACGCTTCCTGGACCAGCCGGCGCCCAAGGTCGAGGAAAACATCGACTGGTACGCAACCAATACGCATACCCTGCAATACTTGCCCGACGGCAAACTGCAGTACGAAATGACGTCCGACAAGGTCGATCACGTAAAGGCGACTGATATCACGCTGGTCACCAAACCGGACCTGAACATGTTCCGGGGCACCGAATTCCCATGGCATGTCCAGAGCGAGCGCGCCGAGGTCAATCCCGGCGGCACCGAAGTCGAACTGATCGACTCGGTGCGCATCACCCGGACCGACGAAAAAAACCGTACGACCCTCATCACCACCAGTCGCATGACGGTCTTCCCGCAACGAGAATATGCGCAGACCGAGCAACCCGTTAGAATCGACGGCGCTGGCGGCGTATCGACCGGCACGGGAATGAAGGCGTATTTGAAGGAAAGCAGGATACACCTGCTATCGAAAGTAAGAGGACAGTATGAAGCTCGCTAAAACCCTCCCTATTTTGCTCAGTCTGGGCGCAGCACTGGGAAGCGCGAGCGCCTGGGCCCTTCCCAACGACCGCGACCAGCCTATCCGTATCCAGGCCGACGACGCGCAACTGGACGACAAGAACGGTGTCGCCACCTATAAGGGTGATGTGATCATTACCCAGGGCTCGATGAAGGTGACCGGCAACACCGTGACCATCACCCGCACCCAATCCGGCGACATCGACGTAGTGACTTCGGTGGGCAACCTGGCCTACTTCGAACAACTGCAAACCGCAGGCGACACCAAGCCCGTGCAAGGCTACGGTGTCACCATCCAGTATCACGCCGCCCAGGACCGAGTTGTATTGATCGATCGCGCCAAGGTCGTCGACAAGGACAACAACGTGACCCAAGGCGAGAAAATCGTCTACGACACGGTCAAGAAACTGGCCAGCGCCGGTCGCGCCACTGGCAGCAAGGTCACCGAGGCGCGTCCGCGCATCGACATGGTGATCCAGCCGAAAAAGAAAACCGACGAGCAGAAGGCCCAGTAATGGCAACTCTGAAAGCCCAGCACCTGGCCAAGAGCTACAAGAGCCGCCAGGTTGTGCGCGATGTCAGCCTGTCCATCGACAGCGGCCAGATCGTCGGCTTGCTCGGCCCCAACGGCGCCGGCAAGACAACCTGTTTCTACATGATCGTCGGCCTGGTCCAGTCCGATCAGGGTCGCGTACTGATCGACGACCTGGACGTGAGCCACCAGCCGATGCACGGCCGGGCAAGGGCTGGCATCGGCTATCTGCCACAAGAAGCGTCGATCTTCCGCAAACTGTCGGTTGCCGACAACATCATGGCGATTCTCGAGACCCGCAAGGAGCTCGACAAGGCCGGTCGTCGCCAGGAGCTGGAAAGCCTGCTGCAGGAATTCCATATCAGCCACATTCGCGACAACCTCGGCATGAGCCTGTCCGGCGGTGAACGTCGTCGCGTGGAAATCGCCCGCGCCCTGGCCACCGCGCCGAAATTCATTCTACTCGACGAACCCTTCGCCGGCGTGGACCCGATTTCGGTCGGCGACATCAAGCAGATCATCCACCACCTCAAGGCCAAGGGGATCGGCGTGTTGATCACCGACCACAACGTTCGCGAAACACTGGATATCTGCGAAACTGCCTATATCGTCAACGATGGCCAGTTGATTGCCGAAGGTGACTCCGCCACCATCCTGGCCAACGAACTGGTGAAGGAAGTTTATCTGGGTCATGAGTTCCGCCTGTAAGCGCAAGTGCCTGGCGAATCGTCCGGGCGTTGCCAATTTTATTGTGACGACGCCCTAGGCAAACACCTCGGTTTCAGGCATATAATTTGCTTAAGTTTGGCGCTCCGGCGCCCTGTAGTGGATGGCGCATGTGCGCCGGCAAATAAGGTGTTTAGCCCCTGCCATGAAACCATCGCTAGTCTTGAGAATGGGCCAGCAGCTGACGATGACACCGCAGCTGCAACAGGCCATCCGCCTGCTCCAATTGTCGACCCTGGATCTGCAACAGGAAATCCAGGAGGCCTTGGAATCCAATCCGATGCTCGAGCGCCAGGAAGAAGGCGACGACTTCGACAACACCGATCCACTGGCCGACAACGTCGAACAGAAAACCACCCCCGAGATCCAGGAACCGTCCTACCAGCAGGAAGCCGCCCCTACGGTGGATAACCTCGAAGATGGTGAATGGAACGAGCGCATTCCCAACGACCTGCCCGTGGACACTGCGTGGGAAGACGTCTATCAGACCAGCGCGAGCAGCTTGCCGAGCAGCGGCGACGACGACGAATGGGATTTCACCACCCGCACTTCCGCCGGCGAGAGCCTGCAGAGTCATCTGCTCTGGCAATTGAACCTGGCGCCGATGTCCGATACCGATCGCCTGATCGCCGTGACCCTGATCGATTGCATCAACAATCAGGGCTACCTGGACGAGACGCTGGAAGAAATTCTCGAAGCATTCGACCCCGAGCTCGACATCGAGCTGGACGAAATCGAAGCCGTCCTTCACCGCATCCAGCAGTTCGAACCCGCGGGCATCGGCGCTCGCAACCTGGGCGAGTGCCTGTTGCTGCAATTGCGCCAACTGCCCGCCAAGACCCCTTGGCTGACTGAAGCCAAGCGCTTGGTCACCGATTACATCGACCTGTTGGGCGGCCGCGACTACAGCCAACTGATGCGCCGCATGAAGCTCAAGGAAGATGAGCTGCGCCAGGTCATCGAGTTGGTGCAAAGCCTCAATCCGCGCCCCGGCTCGCAGATCGAATCCACCGAACCCGAATATGTGGTTCCCGACGTGATCGTGCGCAAGCACAACGATCGTTGGCTGGTGGAGCTCAACCAGGAGTCGGTGCCCAAGCTGCGCGTCAATGCCCAGTACGCCGGCTTCGTGAAACGTGCCGACACCAGCGCCGACAATACTTTCATGCGCAACCAATTGCAGGAGGCGCGCTGGTTCATCAAGAGCCTGCAGAGCCGCAACGAAACCCTGATGAAGGTTGCCACCCAGATCGTAGAGCATCAGCGCGGCTTCCTGGAGTATGGCGACGAAGCGATGAAACCGTTGGTCCTGCATGACATTGCCGAGGCGGTGGGCATGCACGAATCGACGATTTCACGCGTCACTACCCAGAAATTCATGCATACCCCGCGGGGCATCTATGAATTGAAATACTTTTTCTCCAGCCATGTCAGCACCTCCGAAGGCGGCGAATGCTCGTCCACGGCCATCCGCGCGATCATCAAAAAACTGGTCGCCGCGGAAAATCAGAAAAAGCCGTTGAGTGACAGCAAGATCGCTGGTTTACTGGAGGCACAAGGCATTCAGGTGGCCCGCCGTACCGTCGCCAAATACCGCGAATCCCTCGGGATCGCACCTTCGAGCGAACGCAAGCGGTTGATGTAACGGGCCACGCCACAGCGTTCCAGTGGCAGGCAACCCAGCCTGCCGCTTTATGCACTGGCAACGAAGGAGAAGCTGTATGCAAGTCAACATCAGTGGACACCAACTGGAAGTGACCGAACCCCTGCGCACCTACATCGGCGAAAAACTCGACCGATTGGAAAGGCATTTCGACAAGATCACCAATGTGCAAGTCACGATGAACGTCGAAAAGCTGCTGCAGAAAATCGAAGCCACGCTGCATATTCCCGGCGGAGAAGTGGTTGCCAACGCAGAGCATTCAGACATGTATGCCGCGATTGACCTGCTGACCGACAAGCTGGATCGCCAACTCAAAAAGCATAAGGAAAAGACCCAGAGCCTCCTCCAGGGCGCAACCGGTCGTTAACCCCCCCAATCCATGATCCGACTAGAAACCATCCTGACCCCCGGCCGTTCCCAAGTGAACGCGCCGGGTGGCAGTAAAAAGAAAGCCCTCGAACAAATCGCCAACCTGATCCACCGCGAGGTGCCTGATCTGGTGATGCAGGATGTCTTCGAGGCCCTCATTGCCCGTGAAAAACTCGGTTCCACCGGTTTTGGCAACGGCATCGCTATTCCCCATTGCCGCCTCAAGGGCTGTGAAGCGCCGATCAGCGCGCTGCTGCACCTTGAAGCCCCCATAGATTTCGACGCCATCGACGGCGCGCCGGTCGACCTGCTGTTCGTATTGCTGGTTCCGGAAGCGGCAACCGATGCGCACCTCGAGCTGCTGCGCCAGATCGCCAGCATGCTGGACCGCAAGGAAGTGCGTGAAAAACTGCGCAGCGCACCGAGTAACGAAGCTTTGTATCAGGTTGTCCTGGACGAGCAGAGCGGTCATTAAACATGCGCATGATCATCGTCAGTGGCCGCTCCGGCTCCGGTAAAAGTACCGCCCTCAATGTGCTCGAGGACAACGGCTACTATTGCATCGATAATTTGCCGGCAGGCCTGCTTCCGGAATTGGCCGAGCGCGCCCTGATCCACACCGAACTGGCGCAACCGCTGGTCGCCGTGTCCATCGATGCCCGTAACCTGCCCAGCCATCTGTCGCGATTCCCCGAACTGCTCGAGGAAGTGCGCAACCGGCATATCCAGTGCGACGTGCTGTACCTGGATGCCGATGAAGAAACTTTGCTCAAGCGCTTCTCCGAAACCCGTCGACGTCATCCGCTGAGCAATGCCAGCCGCTCCCTGGCTGAAGCCATCCATGACGAAAGCCAACTGCTGGGCCCCATCGCGGACCTGGCGGACCTCAAGCTCAACACCACGAACCTGAACCTGTATCAACTGCGCGACACCATCAAGTTGCGCCTGTTGAACCAGCCGGAACCGGGTACCGCCTTCCTCGTCGAATCGTTCGGTTTCAAGCGCGGTATGCCGGTGGACGCCGACCTGGTATTCGATGTCCGCTGCCTGCCCAACCCTTATTGGAAGCCGGAACTGCGCGAGCAGTCCGGGCTGGACCAACCGGTGATCGATTACCTGGCTGCCCAGCCGGATGTCGAGGAGATGTTCCAGGACATCTCCAGCTACCTGCTCAAATGGCTGCCCCGCTTTGCCGCGAGCAACCGCGCCTACGTCACGATCGCCATAGGCTGTACCGGTGGACATCACCGCTCCGTCTACCTGACCGAACGCCTGGGTCAGCTCCTGCAACAATCCCTGAAGAACGTCCAGGTTCGCCACCGCGACCTCAGCTAAAGGATTCACACCGCGATGCCTGCTCGGGAAATTGAAATCATCAACAAGCTGGGTCTGCATGCCCGAGCGTCAGCGAAATTCGTCGGTGTGGCGGGTCAGTTTCCGGATGTCACGATCAGGGTCGGGCGCGACCCTGAGACCACCGTCGATGGTAAAAGCATCATGGCGATGATGATGCTCGCCGCAGGCAAAGGCACCAAGATCCACCTGAGCACTGAAGGTGAACAAGAGCAAGAAGCGATGGATGCCTTGGTGGCGTTGATCAACAACTATTTCGATGAAGGCGAGTAACCGCCCGGCACTGGAGCACTTCGGCGAAGGGACCGCTTGTCACCCCAACGCCGTATCCATCACCATCATCAGACAAAAACCCACCAGCAATCCCAGGCTCGCCAGCTTCTCATGACCATTGCGGCGAGATTCGGGGATCACTTCATGGGTCACCACCAGCAACATCGCCCCTGCGGCCAACGCCAGTCCAAGCGGCAACAGCACCTCGGCCAGGCTGACCAGCCAGGCGCACAGCAGCGCGAACACCGGCTCGACCAGCCCTGACGCGGCGCCGATCATAAAAGCCCTGACACGTGACATTCCCGCAGCCGCAAGCACCAGCGCGATCACCAGCCCTTCCGGGACGTCCTGCAAGGCGATGCCCATCGCCAGGCTGTCGGCGTCCGGCATGCCGCCGCCCGCCGAGACGCCAACGGCCATTCCTTCAGGGATGTTATGGGCAATGATGGCGAAGACAAACAACCAGATCCGCGGCGCAATGATCGGGCGTCCTGGCGCGGCGATCAGCCTTTCGGGGCTGGCCGACACCTTGCGGTCCACCAGATACAGCCCGAACGCCCCTGAAAGAATGCCAAAACAGATAAGGCCGCTGGCAGCCCAAGGCGTGAGCCCCAACTGCTCGGCGGCGGCTATTCCCGGCACGATCAGCGAGAAAGCCGTGGCGGCGAGCATCACCCCGGCACCGAACCCCAGCAGCGAATCGCTTACGGCCTGGGGCATGCGCCGGATCACCAGGACCGGCACCGCCCCCAGCGCGGTGCCCAAGGCGCAAAGCCCGCCACCTTGCAATGCACGCAGCAACTTCGGCTCCAGATCCAGCCACGCCAGTCCCTGCGCCACCAGCAATGTCATCCCGGCCAACAGCAGCAGCGATCCCAAGGCGTAGCGGAACATGCGCCCGCCACCTATTGCCAGAGTTTCAGTGTCCATAATCAGCCTTGGATTGTACTTAGTAGGGACTCAAGCGACCGCTGCCTGGTAGCGTCGTGCAACTTCTGGCCAATTGATCACGTTGTAGAACGCGTTGATGTAATCGGGGCGACGGTTCTGGTACAGCAGGTAATAAGCGTGCTCCCACACATCCAGGCCGAGTATCGGCGTGTTGCCACTCATCAAGGGGCTGTCCTGGTTGCCACTGCTTTCAACAACCAAGGTTTTTTGCGGGGTTACGCTCAACCAGGCCCAGCCGCTGCCAAAACGGCTCAAGGCGGCTTTAGTGAAGGCTTCCTTGAATCGCTCGATGCCGCCCAGCTGCGCTTCGATCGCCGCCGCCAGTGCGCCGTCCGGCTGGCCACCACCGGTGGGCGCCATCACCTCCCAGAACAATGAATGGTTCGCATGGCCGCCGCCCTGGTTGATCACCGCAGCTTGGAACGCCTGCGGAAGCTGCTCAACGCTGGCCACCAGTTGCTCGACGGGCCAATCGGCGTACTCGGTGCCCTCCACCGCCGCGTTGAGGTTGTTGATGTACGTCTGGTGATGCTTGGTGTAGTGGATTTCCATGGTTTTCGCATCGATGTGCGGTTCCAGGGCATCGTAGGCATAGGGCAACGCAGGCAGGGTAAAAGCCATTTCAATGGACTCCGTAATGAAGAGGGGTGTCGCGATGCCGGGTTGAAGCGGCATCGCCGTGGAGCAAGCGGTGGGTGCGTGGGTATTCGCCGTGCTCGCTGATGAAATTCAACAATTCGACATAGGTCTTGTGGCTCTGGCGCATCGCAGCGGCACGCAGGGCCGGGGCCAGGCGTTCGTCCTGCAGGGTCGTCAGCAGGCGCTGGTGGATCGCGCACAGGTACTCCGCGCTCTCCTCCGGCTGATTCAAGCGCAGGTGCAGGTCCGCCAGGTTGTGGTGGGACACGACACAAGCCGCCACGGCTTCATCCGCGTCCGCCCAGCGCTCGAATAACACCTGCGCCAACGCCAGCGCTTGCAGGTAGGCTTCGCGAGCATCGACCAAATCGCCTTGCATGAAACAGCGATTGGCACGCTCGATCGTACGTTTCCAGTGCTCCATGATGGGTCCTCCACATGAGTGTCGGGGTCACACACCCCCGGCGGTGAGTTTCTCGGGGTCCAGCAGGACCTCAAGCTCGGCGCGCGTCAGGTCGGTGTGCTCCAGGGCGACATCGATGACCGGGCGACCTTGCTGATAAGCCTTCTTGGCGATTTCAGCGGCTTTCTGGTAACCGATGATCGGATTCAGCGCCGTGACCAGGATCGGGTTACGCGACAGCGCCTCCTTGAGCCTGGCGTCGTTGACCTTGAACGTGGCGATGGCCTTGTCCGCCAGCAACCGGCTCGCGGTGGACATCAAGGTGATGCTGCTCAACAGGTTCTGGGCAATGATCGGCAGCATCACGTTGAGTTCGAAATTTCCCGACTGGCCAGCGAGGGTGATCACCGTGTCGTTGCCGATCACCTGGGCCGCCACCATCGCCGTGGCCTCAGGAATGACCGGGTTGACCTTGCCGGGCATGATCGAGGAGCCCGGCTGCAAGCCTTCAAGCTCGATCTCGCCCAGGCCCGCCAGCGGCCCGGAATTCATCCAGCGCAGGTCGTTGGCAATTTTCATCAGCGACACGGCCGTGGTCTTGAGCTGTCCGGAAACCGCCACGGCGGTGTCCTGGGAGCCGATCAGCGCGAATAGATTCGTTCCCGGCGTAAATTGCACCTGGGTCAACTGCGTCAGTTGTTGGCTGAACAATTCGGCAAAGCGTGGATGGGCGTTGACCCCAGTGCCGACCGCCGTACCGCCCTGGGCCAAGGATTGCAGGCTCGGCAGCAAGTCCTGCAGATGACCGATATTGGCCTTGAGCTGCTGCGCCCACCCATCGAGCACCTGGCTCAGGCGCACCGGCATGGCATCCATCAGGTGGGTCCGGCCGGTCTTGATGAAGGGATGGACTTCTTCAGCCTTGCGCTCGATCACCTGCACCAGATGCGACAGCGCCGGCAGCAACTGCTCGTGCAAGGCCAGCGCGGCGCTGACGTGAATACTGGTGGGGATGATGTCGTTGCTGCTCTGCCCGCAATTGACGTGATCGTTCGGGTTGACCGGCTCTCCCAGCAGACGACTGGCGAGGGTAGCGATCACTTCGTTGGCGTTCATGTTGGAACTGGTGCCGGAGCCGGTCTGGAAAATATCTACCGGGAAATGTTCCATGAAGTCGCCTTCCAGCAAGCCTTGGGCCGCATCGACGATGGCCTTGCCTTGGGCCGCGCTGACTTGTCCCAACTCTACGTTGGCCCTGGCGGCGGCGGCCTTGGCCAGGATCAGGGCGCGAATGAACTGCGCCGGCATGCGCTGGCCACTGACAGGAAAGTTATCCACCGCACGCTGGGTCTGCGCGCCATAGAGCGCAGCCACCGGCACCTGGAGTTCGCCCATGCTGTCGCGTTCGATACGGGTATTACTCATCGGGGAATCCTTGTTCCAGTTCAGTAAGGGAAATAGATGGTTCCAGCGCGCAGGTCGCCAGTGCCCAGGCATAGCTTTGCCAACGCCTGAGACGGCAGCGGCAATTTGACTGCTGCTCCAGATCGCGCAGTGGACGCCAGGCTTGATCGAGACACAGGTTGCGCCAATGCCATGGCAGCGCGACGTCGCGGGCGGTATCGAGGAGCAGGCGAAAGGCGGTTTCGGAAATCATCCACGGCGAAGTGGCGGTGCAGCAGGCAAGGTAGCGGCCCTCGGCCAGGTAATGCTCGATCAGCCGAGGCTCGTCCGGACTCGTCGCGCAACGGATCTGGCGACTCATCCAGCGCCAGCTTTCAAGGTAGGGTTGTTCGTGCAGGGCAACACTCATGACCGGGTCCCGCTCGGCGAATGAGATTCATTATTAGATGATAATAAGAAGCAAAACAAGCGAGACAGAAGTACAAAGGAAATCTGCCGGCAAAAAAAAACGCGTCACCTCGATGGATGACGCGCCTTTGTTTTATACGTTGAGGTGTTAGCTACCCGCCACGGTCATCCGTTCGATCAATACCGAACCAGTGCGAATATTGCTGCGCAGCTCCAGATCATTCCCCACCGCCACGATTTGCTTGAACATGTCGCGCATGTTCCCTGCAATGGTGACTTCCTGGACCGGGAACTGGATCTCGCCGTTCTCGACCCAGAACCCCGCCGCGCCACGGGAATAATCGCCTGTGACCATGTTCAGGCCATGGCCCATCAGTTCCGTCACCAACAAGCCGCGGCCCATGCGCCGCAGCAGTGCCGCCTGGTCCTCTTCGCCATGGGTAACGAACAGGTTGTGTACACCGCCGGCATTGGCGGTGCTTGGCATGCCCAGCTTGCGGCCCGAATAAGTACCGAGGATGTAGGACACCAACTCGCCTTTTTCCACGAACGGCTTGGCATAGGTGGCCAAGCCATCGCCGTCGAACGCCGAACTGCCCATGGCTTGCATCAAGTGTGGTCGCTCGTCGATGGTCATCCATTCCGGGAACAGTTTCTGGCCCAGCGCGCCCTCGAGGAACGACGACTTGCGGTACAGGTTGCCGCCGGACACCGCCGACAGGAAGCTGCCGAACAAGCCACCGGCCAGTTCGGCAGAAAACAGCACCGGCACTTCGCAGGTCGGTACCGGCCGTGCGCCCAGGCGACTGGCTGCCCGTTGTGCGGCTTTCTGGCCGATGCTCACCGGGTCCGCCAGCAAGGTGCCCTGGCGGTTGACGTCGTACCAGTAGTCGCGCTGCATCTGCCCGTCGGCCTCGGCGATCATCACGCAACTGAGGCTGTGGCGGGTCGATGCGTAACCGCCGACAAAGCCATGGCTGTTGCCATAGACGCGGCAGCCCTGGTGGGTATTGAGCGTCGTACCATCGGCGTTCTTGATCCGGCTGTCGGCCTCGAATGCCGCCGCCTCACAGCGCAATGCCTGTTCGATAGCCTGCTCGGGCGTGATCTCCCAAGCGTGGAACAGGTCAAAATCCTTCAGCTCCTTGCACATCAGCGCGGCGTCAGCCAAGCCCGAGGCTTCGTCTTCGGACGTGTGCTTGGCAATCGCCAGCGCCGCGGCCACCGTTTCGCGAATGGCCTCGGGCCCGCTGGCCGAAGTGCTGGCCGAGCCCTTGCGCTGGCCTACGTACAAGGTAATTCCGAAACCCTGGTCGCGATTGAATTCAACGGTTTCCACCTCGCGCTGGCGCACCGAGGTCGACAGTCCCTGCTCCAGCGATACCGCCACTTCACAGGCGCTGGCCCCCTGTCGCTTGGCCTCGGCGAGAATCTGCTCGACTTGTTCCTGCAGTGCCGGCAATGCTTGCGGGCCGACGCTTTGAACTGCACTCATGGTGTTCTCCACTCAAATTCTGCTTTCGGTAACGGTTCGAACGCAAATGGCCTGCGCGGCGATTTTTCGTACAAACCCTTGGCCTTCTAGCGACCGGGCCGGACAAGCGGCCCCCGACTGGTTATCATGGCGGCGTTTCTTTGCGGACTGCCACCATGGTTGATTCTTACGACGACTCCCTCTACGAGGGTGAAAAAAGCAAATCCCAGGTCAAACGCGAGCTGCATGCTCTGGTTGACCTCGGCGAGCGCCTGACAACACTCAAGCCTGACTTGCTGGCCAAACTGCCCCTGACCGACGCCTTGCGCCGGGCCTTGGCCGATGCGCCCAAGCACACCGCGAATATCGCGCGTAAACGGCACCTGCAATTCATCGGCAAACTGATGCGCGACCAGGACACTGACGCCATCCTCGTTTTGCTCGACCAGCTTGACGCCTCCACCCGGCAATACAACGAGCGCTTCCACAACCTGGAACGCTGGCGCGATCGCTTGATCGCGGGCGATGACGGCACCCTGGAAAAATTCGTCATCGATTACCCGGAAGCTGATCGCCAGCAACTGCGCTCCCTGATCCGTCAGGCCCAGCACGAACTGGCGCAGAACAAACCGCCGGCCTCGAGCCGTAAAATCTTCAAATACATCCGTGAGCTGGACGAGACTCAACGCGGCCTGCGCTGAGGCACGCCCTTGGGTGGAGGCCATGCACTCCACCCGATGCTCCATCATGCGCCCGTGCCACCCACGGTAATCGCATCGATCTTCAGGGTCGGCTGGCCGACGCCCACCGGCACCGATTGCCCGTCCTTGCCACACGTCCCCACGCCGCTGTCCAGCGCCAGGTCGTTACCAACCATCGACACCTTGCTCATCGCCTCAGGCCCGTTGCCGATAAGGGTCGCGCCTTTGACCGGCGCGGTGATCTTGCCGTCTTCGATCAGGTAGGCCTCGCTGGTGGAAAACACGAACTTGCCGCTGGTGATGTCCACCTGGCCGCCGCCCAGGTTGGCGCAATAGATGCCCTTCTTCACCGAGGCGATGATTTCCGCCGGATCGCTCTGGCCGCCCAGCATGTAGGTATTGGTCATGCGCGGCATCGGCAGGTGTGCGTAGGATTCGCGGCGACCATTGCCCGTGCGGGCCACGCCCATGAGCCGGGCGTTGAGCTTGTCCTGCATGTAGCCCTTGAGCACGCCGTTTTCAATCAATGTGGTGCACTCGGTCGGGGTGCCTTCATCGTCGACGCTCAGGGACCCGCGACGTCCAGCCAGCGTGCCGTCGTCGACGATGGTGCAGAGTTTCGAGGCGACCATTTCGCCCATGCGCCCACTGTAGGCCGAACTGCCCTTGCGGTTGAAATCGCCTTCCAGGCCGTGGCCCACCGCTTCGTGCAGCAACACCCCGGACCAGCCGGACCCGAGCACCACTGGCAACGTACCGGCCGGGGCCGGGATGGCTTCGAGGTTGACCAGCGCCTGGCGCAGCGCTTCGCGGGCGTAGCCCATGGCGCGGTCTTCACTGAGGAAGTAACGGTAGTCGGTGCGCCCGCCACCGCCATGGCCGCCGCGCTCGCGACGGCCATTCTGTTCGACGATCACGCTGACGTTGAAGCGCACCAGTGGCCGTACGTCCGCCGCCAGGCCGCCATCGGTGGAGGCCACCAGTATCCGCTCCCAGACGCCGGCCATGCTGACCGACACCTGCTGGATACGCGGGTCGAGGGCGCGGGTGGCGACGTCGATGCGCTTGAGCAGTTCGACTTTCTCGGCGCGGCTCATGACTTCCAGCGGATTATCCGGGGCATAGAGTTGCGCCACATCCTGGCTGCTGAACGCCTGGACCGTGCCGTTCTGCCCGGCCCGGGAGATCGAACGAGCGGCACGGGCCGCCGCGCCGAGGGCTTCGAGGGTGATGGCATTGCTGTAGGCAAAACCGGTCTTTTCCCCGGATTGGGCACGCACGCCCACGCCTTGGTCGAGGTTGAAACTGCCTTCCTTGACGATGCCGTCTTCCAACGACCAGGACTCGGAAATCTGGCCCTGGAAATACAGGTCGGCGGCATCGATGCCCGGGCCGGCCAGGTCGCCCAGCACGCCTTGCAGGCTTTCGAGGGTCACGCCACCGGGGGCTAGAAGGTGTTCACTGACTGAGGACAACAACCCGCTCATATGTTTTACGCCTTGAATTCGTCGTTTTGGGCAGGTCGCTGTCGGGCGCCCTGCGAGAAAAAGCGCCGATGGCTCGCCACCGGCATGCGCGCCCGGATGGACGCCTGTTCGCTGCTGTCGCGCTCGGCCAGCAGCACGGCCTCGCCTTGATCCTGTTGCGCCAGCACGCGACCCCACGGGTCGATAATCGCGGCATGACCGAAGGTTTCCCTTGGCCCCGGATGCATCCCACCCTGGGCAGCCGCCAGCATATAGCACTGGGTCTCGATGGCCCGGGCGCGAATCAACACGTCCCAATGGGCGGCGCCGGTTACCGCTGTAAATGCGGAAGGCGCGGTAATCAGTTCGGCCCCGGCTGCCCGCAGCTCGCTATAGAGCTCCGGGAAACGCAGGTCGTAACAGACCGTCAACCCCACCCGCCCCACGGGGGTATCGGCAACCACCACGTTGCGACCATAAGCATAGTCATCGGATTCGCGGTAGCGCCCACGATTGTCCGCCACGTCCACGTCAAACAGGTGCAGCTTGTCATAACGCGCGACGATCCGGCCCTGGTCGTCCACCAGCAACGAACAGGCATGAGCCCTGGCTTCGGGCTCGTCCACCGGCGGCAACGGCAACGTGCCGGCGACAATCCATAACTTGAGGTCGCGAGCGGCCTGTTTCAACCAGGGCAGGATAGGTCCCTGACCAAAGGCCTCGGCGCGACCGATGTCGGCGATGTCCCGCCGCCCCATGGCGGCGAAGTTTTCCGGCAACACCGCCAGTCTCGCACCGCCAGCCGCCGCCTGCTCCAGCAGCACACGGGCACGGGCCAGGTTGGCAAGGACATCGCTTTGGCTGACCATTTGAATCACCGCGACTGGCATGTGCTCCCTCCCTTTTCGTATCACTCACCTGTGGGAGCGGGCTTGCTCGCGAAGGCGGTATGTCTGTCACATCAATATTGACTGTGCCGACGCTTTCGCGGGCAAGCCCGCTTCCACAGGGGATTAGCGCCAACTCGTCAGAACGGCTTGTCGAAGGTGATCTTCGGCTCTTTCCACGGCCCCTTGACGTCGTATCTTACGCTGGCAAAACGCGCGACGCGGTCACCGATCAGTTTGTCGATCAAAAACAATGCCCCACCCACCGCCGGGGCGCCAACGATCAGCGCGGCGATGGGCAGGTTATTGGTCACCGGCAACGTCACCAGCAGCTTGGCGTCGACCCGGTCAGTGACCATGTCCAGCGTGCCGTTGAGCTCCAGATTGCTCGAAGGCCCGGTCAAGGTGATCGGTTCGCGTGTCACATAGACGCCATTGCTCGCCACCAGCAAACCCTTGACCCGGTCGTAGCTCAGCCCCTTGCCGAACAGGTCGGAGAAATCCAGGCGCAGGCGTCGGCCGATGGAATTGAAGTTCAGCAGGCCAAATACCCGCAATGCCTGCGCGCTGCCTTCGACCTCGACGAACTGCCCCTTGTTGAGCGATGCATCGAGGCTTCCAGAGAAGCGCTTGGTGGCCACCCAGGCGGGTGAACCAGGCCAGCGGCCATCGACGTCCAGGCGAAACTCCTGGCTGGTCACGCTGGGGGCGAATCCCCAGCCCTTCAGCACGTCAGCCAGGTTCTTGCCCTTGATACGGCCTTTGTACCAGCTGCTGGTCGAGCCCGGTGCGCCTTCCCAGGCGCCATTGCCATTGAGGACCATGCCCTTGAGGCCCATGTCCAGGTCGTTCAACGCGACGCCCTTACCGGTCGGACGCACCTTCAACGACCAGGCTCCGATCAGATCTGGCCCTTGGAACAACTGGTCGATGGCGATATCCATCGCCGGTATCTTGCTTGGATCAACCGAAGCCAGCGGATCCGGGGCGTTTTCATCGGCCTGGACCGTCGGGTCAACCGCAGGCAAACGCACATAATCCAGCTTGATACCGATCGGGGCGGCTTTGGCATCCGGCAGGTTGACGGTGCCCTTGGCCTGCTGGCTGTCGAGCCGCATGGCCCAGGCGTCCGGCTTGCGGTCCAGTTGCACCGATGCCTGGTCCAGCGTCGTGCCCATGGCCGTGAGCTTGCCAACTTTCAGGTCGGCGCTGCTGAGCACTTGCCGGGCGCTGCCGCCTGGATCCTGGCCGGCATATTTGCTCACCAGGTCCTGCCAGGGGCTCACGTCCAGTTCCGGCAACGTGCCGCGCAAGCGCAGCCCCTTGGCGCCAGGCAGTACCGCCTCGCCCCCGCCCAGCCGCAATTCGCCACGGCCGTCGGCCGTTTTACCGCTCGGCGCGGCATAAGTGAAGCTGGCCAGGTCGCCGTAATTGCCCCAGTAACGCCGCTCCGGCCCCTGCAATGTCATGCGGAACACGGTATCGCGCCCAACATCCGCAGCCATGCCGAAGGGGGCCGGCAAATCCACCGCGACGCCTTTGAGATTGGAATTGATCGACAGTTGACTGTCGGCACCGTCGAGGATCACTTGCAGTTGGTACGGAACCACGCCGGAGACAGGCAGCGGCTGGGTCACGCTCAACCAGTCGGTGAGTTTTTTCACCTCGACCCGTCCGGACGCCGTGACACGCGTGTTGAGCGCACCGGCGCGGCCCTCGGCGAAAATCTGCGCGGTCACGGGGCGGTCGAATGCCCGGGCGGCGATGTTCTTGCCGCTCAGCCCCTTGCTGCTGTCGAAGCGGAAGTCGCCCTTGAGCTGCGTCAACTCCAGGGCCGGTTCGCTGAGTTTGAGCCGCGCCTTGTCCGTGGCGAAGTCCACGAGGATTTTCGGTTGCTCGCCCTTCGCCAGCGGGATATCGAGCTTCACGCTGCCTTGCAGGTCGCCCTCGCCTTCCCAGCCGGCGAATGTCTCTGCCGTGCCGATGGGCGCGGTCTGGAGAATCTTCAATCCATCGCCCAGGCCGCCGGCAAACCCACCGTCCAGCAGCAGATGGGAACTCTGCCCGGTTGGCACATGGGGAATGTTCACCGAAACATCCTTCACCTGGGTATTCAGCAGTTGCCCCTGGCTGGCGAAGATGCGTACGCCGCTGTCCTCGACAAACACATCGCCGCTGACCTTGCTGACCGAAGGCCAGCCGGGCTGGAACGCCAGCTCGGCGTCATGCACCTTGAAAAACAGGCTGATGCTGCGGGCCGCGTCCTCGGCGCCTTTGTTCAGCGAACCTTGGTACTGGAAAAAACCCTCATCCACCGCGCCTTTGACAATCGCGGTGCGCAGCCACTCATCCAGCGCCGGGCTGAGGACGGCCGGCAAGTACTTGGCGGTGTAGCGCCCGTCACCATCCACCAGGCCGACCCGCAGGTCCATGTAGTCTTCCTGGCTGTGGTCGAAATGCAGGCGAATCAGGAAATCGCCGGCAATCCGGCCCTCCTCTCCCAGCACCTTCAAGTAAGGCGCGATCAGGGTGAAGCCTTGCTTGTCCAGCTTCCAGGTCAGCCGGGCGTTGGCCTGCAGGTATTGCCAGGGCTTGGCGAAGATCGGGTCCAGGTGCAGGGAAAAATCCTTGCTGTCCATGCGCAGTTCGCCACCACCAAGGTCGCCGCTGAGGCTGCCCGAGACATTGCGCGCCGCCGGGGCCCCGCGATAGGCGTTGAAACCCACCGTATCCAGGTTGGTGGCAAAGCTGATTTTCTGATCGCCCATGTTTTGTGGCCGGTAGTCCAGCAACACATTGCGCAAGCCACCGGTCACCTTGAGTCGGTCGATTGCGGTGGCAACGCCTTCGGGCAAGGGCGCCAGGGCATTGAGCAGCGGCGTGAGCGGCGTCAGGTCGAGGCGATCGGCCTGCAAGTGCCAGCGTTCCTCGGCCTGGTCGGTGGCATCGTTCTGTTGCAGTTGCAGGCGCGATTCCCAGCGGGTCTCGCCCAGGCTCATCGCCAGGGTGTCGAAGGTCGCGACGAATCCTTGGCTGCCGCGCTGGAAATAGCCGTTGAGGGCCAGGTTGTGGATCTGCACCGGCTTGCGGTCGGCATACGCGCCTTGCAGCTGCGGCGCGTTCAACCGCATGGCTGCGCTTTGCACCGTGCCTGCGGCCCAGCTGAGCCAGAACTCACCACCGGCCTTGATCTCGGAAAAATTCCACTGCCGGGTCAGGCGTTTCGGCAGCCATTGGGACCAATCGCTTTGCGGCAGGCTCAGGTAGGCATCGGCCTCGCCATTTTTCCAATCGTTGGCGCGGATGCGGGTACGCAGATTGATTGCCACGGGCTGGCCATCAGGCAGGGTCAGCCGGGCGTCCAGGCGCTGGCGGGAAACACCGGTGCGCAGACTCAGGCCGACGTAGGTGAGGCTCAGGGGCGGGTGATCCAGCGGCTGCAAGGTGACCTGGCTGTCGAGGACCGACAGCTTCGAGACCATTTGCATCCGATCCAGCAGTTGCTGCGGATCAAGCGGCTGGTCGTCCCGCACCGGCAGGCCTTCCAGGGCCCATTTGCCGTCGGCGCCTTCCTTCAGACTGATCTTCAGGCCGCTGATTTCCAGATGGGCGATGCGCACCTGTCGCGCCACCAGGCTGTCCCACATTGCGGGCACGGCGCGCACCTGATCCAGGTGCAGGGCATTGGGTCCGTCGCCGACCACTACGTCGCGCGCAGCGAGTATCGGCGCCAAACCGCCCCAACCACCCTCAAGGCTGCCGACGTGAACCGGCAGGCCCAGCGTTTCGCCGGCGCGGGCCTCGACCTCGCTACGGTACTCGGCAACCAGCGGGACCAACTCCCGGCCAAGACTGACGTACAAGGCCAGCACCACCAGCAGCAGCGCGCACAGGCCCAGCCCCCAGCGTGTCAGTGTCGCCAACAGGCGTGTCAGACGCTCCATGTCAGCAGTCCCCCTTGGCAAAGGCATTGATGGCGCGGCCTCGCCACTGCACCTGCGACTTCAGAGCAACACCACGTCGTATTGTTCTTGGGAATACATGGTCTCGACCTGGAAACGAATCGTGCGACCGATAAAGGCTTCCAGCTCCGCGACGTTGCCCGACTCCTCATCGAGGAGCCGGTCCACCACTTTCTGGTTCGCCAACACTCTATAGCCGGTCGCCTGGTAGGCGCGCGCCTCCCGGAGGATTTCCCGGAAGATTTCGTAACACACGGTTTCCGGGGTCTTGAGCTTGCCTCGGCCCTGGCAACTGCTGCATGGCTCGCACAGCACTTGCTCAAGGCTTTCACGCGTGCGCTTGCGAGTCATCTGCACCAGGCCCAGTTCGGTGATGCCGATGATGTTGGTCTTGGCGTGATCGCGCTCCAGCTGTTTCTCCAGGGTCCGCAGCACCTGGCGCTGGTGCTCTTCGTCTTCCATGTCGATGAAATCGATGATGATGATCCCGCCGAGGTTGCGCAGGCGTAGTTGCCGGGCAATGGCAGTCGCCGCTTCAAGATTGGTCTTGAAGATGGTTTCCTCGAGATTGCGATGGCCGACAAAAGCACCGGTGTTAACGTCGATGGTGCTCATCGCCTCGGCTGGATCGACCACCAGGTAACCGCCGGACTTGAGCGGCACCTTGCGTTCAAGGGCGCGCTGGATCTCGTCTTCAACGCCGTACAGGTCGAAAATCGGTCGCTCGCCAGGGTAGTGCTCCAGGCGATCGGCGATTTCCGGCATCAGCTCGCCGACGAATTGAGTGGTTTTCTGGAAAGTTTCCCGGGAATCGATGCGGATCTTCTCGATCTTGGGGCTGACCAGGTCACGCAGGGTACGCAACGCCAGGCCCAGGTCTTCGTAAATCACGCTAGGGGTGGCGATGGTCTTGATCTGTGCGGCGATCTGGTCCCAGAGCCTGCGCAGATAGCGGATGTCCATGAGGATCTCATCGGCACCGGCGCCTTCGGCGGCCGTGCGCAGGATGAAGCCGCCGGCTTCCTTGATGCCCTCTTTTTCCACGCAGTCGCTGACCACTTGCTTCAAGCGCTCGCGCTCGGCTTCGTCTTCGATCTTCAGGGATATGCCGACGTGGGCAGTGCGCGGCATGTACACCAGATAGCGCGATGGAATCGACAGCTGAGTGGTCAAACGCGCGCCCTTGGAGCCAATGGGGTCCTTGGTGACCTGCACCACCAGGCTCTGGCCCTCGTGGACCAACGCACTGATGCTCTCCACCGCAGGCCCTTCGCGCATGGAGATTTCCGAGGCGTGGATGAACGCCGCGCGGTCCAGGCCGATGTCGACGAACGCGGCCTGCATGCCCGGCAGCACTCGCACCACCTTGCCTTTGTAGATATTGCCGACGATGCCACGCTTTTGCGTACGCTCGACATGAACCTCTTGCAGAACACCGTTTTCAACCACCGCCACGCGCGATTCCATCGGCGTGATGTTGATCAGAATCTCTTCACTCATGGCAGGGTCTCGTTCAGGCATATTCACGATTATGGCCGCATCTAGTCAGACGGCGCTCAGCGCGCGCTCAAGGTTTGCCAACAGGGTATGCCGAAATGGCCGAGCAATTCTGCGGTTTCGCACAGCGGCAGCCCGACCACAGCCGAATAACTGCCTTCGAGCGCGGCGACAAACACCGCGCCCAGCCCTTGGATACCATAGCTGCCCGCCTTGTCCCGCGGTTCGCCGCTGGCCCAATAGGCGAGCGCTTCCTGCTCCGTGATCAGGCGAAAGCGCACCCGGCTGCGAACCATCCGGGTCTCACAGCGCTGGCCGTCCAGCACGGTAACGGCGGTCAGTACGTCGTGGTCGCGACCGGACAGGCCCAGGAGCATCGACAAGGCGTCGGCCTGGTCCACCGGCTTGCCGAGAATCCTTCCATCCAGCACGACGGCGGTATCCGCGCCGAGCACGCAGCCCTCCACACCGCCTTCCAGGGCTCGCAGCCCAGCCTCGGCCTTGCCGCGCGCCAGGCGTTCGACATAGGCCGACGGGGTTTCATGATCGAGGGGAGTTTCGTCGATGTCCGCACTGACGGCGGTAAACGGCACGCCAATCTGCGCGAGCAATTCACGCCGGCGCGGCGAACCTGAGGCGAGGTAAAGCGGTTTCATCAAGACATCTCCCTTCCAAGGTACGGGCCAATGCCTGACCGAATCAGTTGATTTTGAAACGCAGCCGCAAGCCACGCAAACCGAAGCTTATCCACGGCCAGAGCAAGGCGCTGACCAAGGCCGGCAATACCAGCGCCAGGGTCGGCTGGCGGTTGCCGGTCAGCGCGCTGAGCCACAGCTGCACCAGTTGTGCCAGGCCGAAGATCACCAGGATCACCAGGCTCTGCTGCCACATAGGGAACATCCGCAGGCGCTGTTGCAACGACAGCACCAGGAACGTAATCAACGTCAGGATAAGCGCGTTCTGGCCCAGCAACGTGCCGTAGAGCACATCTTCGGCCAAGCCCAGGCACCAGGCCGTGACCATGCCGACCTTATGCGGCAAGGCCAACGCCCAGAAGGCCAGCAGCAAGGCCAGCCATAGCGGGCGCAGGATTTCCATGAACTGCGGCAGCGGTGAAACGCTGAGCAGCAGGCCTATGGCGAAGGTCAGCCAAACCATCCAGCCGTTACCGGATCGAGTACTGCTCATTCTTCTCGTGCTCCCCTGGTGGCGGGCGTAGCGGCGGGCGCCGGGGCCGGCGGTTTGGTCGCGGGCCTGGCAGGTTGGGCGGCAGGCCTGGCAGGCTGGGCCGCGGGCTGCTGGGCGGCTGGGCGGGCTGGAGTCGTGGCGGGTGCGACCGGAGCCGCTGTTGCCGGGGTCACCGCAGCAGGCGTTGTCGCCTGGGGCTTGGGCACAGCGGCCGGTGCCGGTGCAGGTGCAGGTGTGGCCGGAGCGGGCGATTCGCCACCCTGGCGGTCCTGGGCTTCCTGGGCCACGGCGGCATCGTTGGCGCGCTCTTCAGGCGTGCGGTTGTCACTGAACACCAGCAACAGGTAGCGACTGCGGTTCAAAGCAGCCGTCGGCACTGCCCGCACGATCGCGAACGGCTGGCCGGAATCATGGATGACTTCCTTGACCGTCGCCACCGGATAACCGGCCGGGAACCGCTGGCCGAGGCCGGAACTGACCAGCAAGTCGCCTTCCTTGATGTCGGCGGTATCGGCCACGTGACGCAGCTCCAGGCGCTCCGGGTTGCCGGTGCCGCTGGCAATCGCCCGCAGGCCATTGCGGTTGACCTGCACTGGAATGCTGTGGGTGGTATCGGTCAGCAACAGCACACGGGACGTGTACGGCATCAATTCCACCACCTGCCCCATCAGGCCCCGGGCGTCGAGCACCGGTTGGCCGAGGACCACGCCGTCGCGTTCGCCCTTGTTGATGATGATGCGGTGGGTGAACGGGTTGGGGTCCATGCCGATCAGCTCGGCCACTTCGACCTTCTCATTGACCAAGGCGGAGGAGTTGAGCAACTCGCGCAGCCGCACGTTCTGCTCGGTGAGCGCCGCCAGCTTCTGCATGCGCCCCTGCAGCAGCAGGTTTTCGGTCTTGAGTTTTTCGTTTTCGGCGACCAGTTCGGTCCGGCTGCCAAACTGGCTGGCCACACCCTGCCACAACCGTTGCGGCAGATCGGTGATCCAGTAGGACTCCATCAATACCAGGGAAATCTGGCTGCGCACTGGCTTGAGCAGTGTGAAGCGGGCATCCACCACCATCAGCGCAACCGACAGCACGGCCAGCACCAGCAGGCGTACACCCAATGAGGGGCCTTTGGCAAAAAGCGGTTTAATAGGCCGCTCCTCCCAGGCAAATGTTTTCTTTATTCATACGGCATCAAACCGGCCTGGATACGAATGACAGAAGATAAACGCCAACGGGCAGCACTGCAAAGTGCTGCCCGGGAGCGAACAACATAGACCACTGCGCCAGACTTATTCGCTGGAGAGCAGGTCCATGGTGTGCTTGTCCATCATTTCCAGCGCACGGCCACCGCCGCGGGCCACGCAGGTCAACGGGTCTTCGGCAACGATCACCGGCAGGCCGGTTTCCTGGGCCAGCAGCTTGTCGAGATCACGCAGCAGCGCCCCACCACCGGTCAGCACCAGGCCGCGCTCGGCGATGTCCGACGCCAGCTCCGGCGGCGACTGCTCCAGGGCGCTCTTGACCGCCTGGACGATGGTCGCCAGCGATTCCTGCAGCGCTTCGAGCACCTCGTTGGAGTTGAGCGTGAACGCGCGTGGAACGCCTTCAGCCAGGTTGCGACCGCGGACATCGACTTCGCGCACTTCACCGCCCGGGTAGGCCGTGCCGATTTCCTGCTTGATGCGCTCGGCGGTGGATTCGCCGATCAGGCTGCCGTAGTTGCGGCGCACATAGGTGATGATCGCTTCGTCGAAACGGTCGCCGCCCACACGCACGGATTCGGCGTAGACCACACCGTTGAGGGAGATCAAGGCGATTTCGGTGGTACCGCCACCAATGTCCACGACCATCGAACCGCGGGCCTCTTCCACCGGCAGGCCGGCACCGATGGCAGCGGCCATTGGCTCTTCGATCAGGAACACTTCACGGGCACCGGCACCAAGGGCCGATTCACGGATGGCGCGACGTTCCACCTGGGTGGACTTGCATGGCACGCAGATCAGCACGCGAGGGCTGGGCTGCAGGAAACTGTTTTCGTGGACCTTGTTGATGAAGTACTGCAGCATCTTTTCGCAGACGCTGAAGTCGGCGATCACGCCGTCCTTCATTGGGCGAATGGCTGCAATGTTGCCCGGCGTACGGCCCAGCATGCGCTTGGCTTCCGTACCGACAGCCACGACACTTTTCTGGTTACCGTGGGTGCGGATGGCCACGACCGAGGGTTCATTCAGGACGATACCGCGCTCGCGCACGTAAATAAGGGTGTTGGCAGTGCCCAGGTCGATGGATAGATCGCTGGAAAACATGCCACGCAGTTTCTTGAACATGGGAAAGGGACCCTAGGCAACGCGTGGGTAAAAAAGTGCGGCAAACTCTAACAACGACAGGGATTTTGGGCAAGGCGCCAATATGTTAAATTGGCCGCTTTTCTGTGCACCAAACACCGAGATCGCGGCCGTAGGGCCGTAGAAATGCGGTAGTGTTCCGACAATCTAACACACGGACAGACTGCGTCCGTTTTGTTTTCCACTGGAGAATCCCATGGCGCTTGAACGCTCCGACGTGGAAAAAATCGCTCATCTGGCCTGCCTGGGCCTCAATGAAGCCGATCTTCCACACATCACTTCTGCCCTGAACAGCATTCTGGGGCTGGTCGACGAGATGCAAGCGGTCGATACCGACGGTACCGAGCCGCTGGCCCACCCACTGGAAGCCAGCCAGCGCCTGCGCGCCGACGTCGTGACCGAGTCCAATCACCGCGAGGCCTACCAGTCCATCGCACCAGCGGTCGAAAACGGCCTGTACCTGGTTCCGAAAGTCATCGACTAAAGGGAAAGAGCCTCTCATGCATCACATGACACTGGCCGAGATCGCCCGCGGACTCGCCGACAAAAAGTTTTCCTCCGAAGAGCTGACCAAGGCCTTGCTGGCGCGCATCGCCCAGCTCGATCCGCAGCTCAACAGCTTCATCAGCCTCACCGAAGAACTGGCCCTGAGCCAGGCCAAGACCGCCGATGCCCGTCGCGCAAACGGTGAGAGCGGCGCCCTGCTCGGCGCGCCGATTGCCCACAAGGACCTGTTCTGCACCCAGGGCATCCGCACCAGTTGCGGCTCGAAGATGCTCGACAACTTCAAGGCCCCATACGACGCCACCGTGGTCGCCAAGCTGGCCGCCGCCGGCACCGTGACCCTGGGCAAGACCAATATGGACGAATTCGCCATGGGTTCGGCCAACGAGTCGAGCCACTACGGCGCGGTGAAAAACCCCTGGAACCTTGAACATGTGCCGGGCGGCTCGTCCGGCGGTTCCGCCGCCGCCGTGGCCGCGCGCCTGTTGCCGGCCGCCACCGCCACCGACACCGGTGGTTCGATCCGCCAGCCGGCAGCGTTCACCAACCTCACGGGCCTGAAACCGACCTACGGTCGCGTCTCGCGCTGGGGCATGATCGCCTACGCCTCCAGCCTCGACCAGGGCGGCCCCCTGGCCCGCACCGCCGAAGACTGCGCGATCCTGCTGCAAGGCATGGCCGGTTTCGACCCGAACGATTCCACCAGCATCGATGAGCCCGTGCCGGACTACAGCGCCAGTCTCAACGGCTCGCTGCAAGGCCTGCGCATCGGCGTGCCAAAGGAGTACTTCAGCGCCGGCCTCGACCCTCGCATCGCCGAGCTGATCCACAGCAGCGTCAAGGAGCTGGAGAAGCTCGGCGCGGTCATCAAGGAAATCAGCCTGCCGAACATGCAGCACGCGATCCCGGCGTACTACGTGATCGCTCCGGCGGAAGCCTCCTCGAACCTGTCGCGTTTCGACGGCGTGCGCTTCGGCTATCGCTGCGAGAACCCGGAAAACCTGGTCGACCTGTACAAGCGCTCCCGTGGCGAAGGCTTCGGCGCCGAAGTGCAACGCCGGATCATGGTCGGCGCTTACGCGCTGTCCGCCGGTTACTACGATGCCTATTACCTCAAGGCGCAGAAAATCCGCCGCCTGGTGAAGAACGACTTCATGGCCGCCTTCAACGAAGTCGACATCATCCTCGGCCCGACCACGCCGAACCCGGCCTGGAAACTCGGCGCCAAGAACAGCGACCCGGTCGCCGAGTACCTGGAAGACGTCTACACCATCACCGCCAACCTCGCCGGCTTGCCGGGCCTGTCCATGCCGGCCGGTTTCGTCGATGGCCTGCCGGTGGGCGTGCAGCTGCTCGCGCCGTATTTCCAGGAAGGCCGCCTGCTCAATGTCGCTCATCAGTACCAGCTGAACACTGATTGGCACACCCGCACCCCAACCGGCTTCTGAGGAGAAACACATGCAATGGGAAGTCGTGATCGGGCTGGAGATTCATACCCAGCTCACCACCCGGTCGAAAATCTTTTCCGGTAGCTCGACCACTTTCGGTTCCGAGCCCAACACCCAGGCCAGCCTCGTTGACCTGGGCATGCCCGGCGTGCTGCCGGTGCTCAACGCCGAAGCGGTGCGCATGGCGGTGATGTTCGGCCTGGCGATCGATGCCGAGATCGGCCAGCACAACGTGTTCGCCCGCAAGAACTACTTCTACCCGGACCTGCCCAAGGGCTATCAGATCAGCCAGATGGAGCTGCCGATCGTCGGCAAGGGCCACCTGGACATCGCCTTGGAAGATGGCACGGTCAAGCGCGTCGGCATCACCCGCGCGCACCTGGAAGAAGACGCCGGCAAGAGCCTGCACGAAGAATTCAACGGTGCCACCGGCATCGACCTGAACCGTGCCGGCACGCCGCTGCTGGAGATCGTCTCCGAGCCGGACATGCGCAGCGCCAAGGAAGCCGTGGCCTATGTCAAGGCGATCCACGCTCTGGTGCGCTACCTGGGCATCTGCGACGGCAACATGGCCGAAGGCTCGCTGCGCTGCGACTGCAACGTGTCGATCCGTCCGAAAGGCCAGGCCGAGTTCGGCACCCGTTGCGAGATCAAGAACGTCAACTCGTTCCGCTTCATCGAGAAGGCGATCAACAGCGAGATCCAGCGCCAGATCGAACTGATCGAGGACGGCGGCAAGGTCATCCAGCAGACCCGCCTGTACGACCCGAACAAGGACGAGACCCGTCCGATGCGCAGCAAGGAAGAAGCCAACGACTACCGTTACTTCCCCGACCCGGACCTGCTGCCGGTGGTCATCGAGAACTCGTTCCTTGATGAAGTACGCGCCACCCTGCCGGAACTGCCGCCGCAGAAACGCGAGCGCTTCCAGGCGCAGTTCGGGCTGTCGAGCTATGACGCCAACGTCCTGGCCACCAGCCGTGAACAGGCCGATTATTTCGAAAAAGTCGTGAGCATCGGTGGCGACGCCAAGCTGGCGGCCAACTGGGTGATGGTCGAGTTGGGCAGCCTGTTGAACAAGCAGGGGCTGGAAATCGACGAGTCGCCGGTCTCTGCCGAGCAACTGGGCGGCATGCTGCTGCGGATCAAAGACAACACCATCTCCGGCAAGATCGCCAAGATGGTGTTCGAAGCCATGGCCAATGGCGAAGGCAGTGCCGACGAGATCATCGAGAAGCGCGGCTTGAAGCAGGTCACCGACACCGGTGCGATCAGCGCCGTGCTCGATGAAATGCTCGCGGCCAATGCCGAGCAGGTCGAACAGTACCGTGCGGCAGACGAAGCCAAGCGCGGCAAGATGTTCGGTTTCTTCGTCGGCCAGGCCATGAAAGCCTCGAAAGGCAAGGCCAACCCGCAACAGGTCAACGAATTGCTGAAAAGCAAGCTCGAAGGCTGATGGCCATGGAGCCAGTCTTGCGGTCTGGCTCGATCCCCCGTGGCGAGGGAGCAAGCTCCCTCGCCACAATAAGTTTCACAACCACACAAATGTGGGAAATTCCTTGATGAAGCGTCTCCTCGGCGCCTGCGCCCTGCTGTCCCTGCTGGCCGGTTGCGCCAGCCAGAGCGGGACGGTCGATCCACACGGCTACGACCAGACTGGCGTCGCCTCCTATTACGGCGCAAGACACCATGGCAAGCGCACCGCCAGCGGCGAGCGTTTCGACCAGCATGGCCTGACGGCCGCGCATCGCCAGTTGCCATTTGGCACCCGGGTGAAAGTCACCAACTTGAAAAACAACGACAGCGTCGTGGTCCGCATCAACGACCGCGGCCCGTATACTCGTGGCCGTTTGATCGACGTGTCCCGTGAAGCCGCCGAGCAACTGGGCATGTTGCGCAGCGGCACCGCACGGGTGCGTGTGCAAGCCCTCGACGATTGATAGACGGAGCCCGGCCATTTCCCTGATCAACGCTTTACCGCTGCTCAGCCTGATCGAACTGTTCGGTGCCCTGCTGTTGCTGATCGCAGGCGCCGAACTGCTGGTACGCGCCGCCGTCGGCCTGGCGGCACGCTTGCAGGTCCGTCCCTTGATCATCGGCCTGACCGTCGTCGCGTTCGGCAGCAGCGCGCCGCAGATGGCCGTCAGCCTGCAAGCGACGCTGGCGCAGAACGCCGACATCGCCGTGGGCAGCGTGATCGGCAGCAGCATCTTCAACATCCTCGTTACCCTCGGGCTGTCGGCGCTGATCATTCCGCTGCGCGTCTCGCGCCAATTGGTGCGTTTGGACATCCCGCTGATGATCGGCGCCAGCCTGCTGGTGTTCGTGCTGGCCTGGAACGAGGAACTGACTCGACTCGACGGCGTCCTGTTGCTGATGGCCCTCGCGGTGTACCTGGGCTTGTTGCTGCGTCAGTCGCGGCATTCGGCGCGTCCGAACCCGCTGCAGGGCGACGTGGCCCGAATGCCCTGGCCCAAGAGCCTGGTGATGATCGTGTCGGGCCTGGCGATGCTGATTTTCGCCGGGCACCTGCTATTGGGCGCGGCGGTGGAAGTGGCGACGGACCTGGGGCTGTCCGAGCGCATCATTGGCCTGACCATCGTCGCCGTCAGCACCTCGCTACCGGAGCTTGCCACGTCGTTGATCGCCGCCTTGCGGGGCCAGCGGGACATCGCCGTGGGCAACGTGATCGGCAGCAACCTGTTCAACCTGCTGGGCGTGCTCGGCGTGACCGCCCTGGCCGCCCCCACACCACTGTCGGTCTCGCCCAATGCCCTGGACTTCGACCTGCCGGTAATGCTCGGCGTGGCGGTGCTGTGCCTGCCGGTGTTCTATTCCGGCTACCGCGTCACCCGCGCAGAAGGCCTGTTGTTGCTGGGCTTGTACACGGCCTACGGGCTGCACGTGGTGTCGTTCACCACAGGCATGCCGCTGGCCGGCCAGCTTGAACGATTGATGTTGTTCTACGTGCTCCCGGCCCTGCTCGCATTCTTGCTGTTCACCTCGGTGCGCGCCTGGCGCCGCCAACACCACAAGAGGGATTTGCCATGACCGACACTCCAAAGACCGGCCTCGACATGCGTCGCCAGGTCATGGGCGACGCGTTCGTCGACCGCGCCCTGGGCAACGCCACCGAATTCACCCAGCCGTTGCAGGATTTCGTCAATGAACACGCCTGGGGCAGCGTCTGGAGCCGCGAAGGCCTGCCGCTGAAGACCCGCAGCTTGATCACCCTGGCCGCCCTTACCGCGCTCAAGTGTCCTCAAGAACTCAAGGGCCATGTGCGCGGTGCGCTGAACAATGGCTGCACGGTGGAAGAGATTCGCGAGGCGTTGCTGCATTGCGCGGTGTATGCCGGCGTACCGGCGGCAATCGATGCGTTTCGGGCGGCGCAGGAAGTGATCGATAGTTACCAGAAATCTGAGTGATCGTTGGGTCGCTATCGCGAGCAAGCTCGCTCCCACAGATGATTGCGATACACCTGTGGGAGCGAGCTTGCTCGCGATTTGGACCTCAAGAACAGCGCAAACCCAAGGCTAGATCCACCCACCCCACTGCAACACAAAGATCCCCAGGTTGGTGGTAATCGCCGCCATCAACGTGGTGATGACGATGATCGCCGCCGCCAGTTCATGGTTGCCATCGGCTGCCCGGGCCATGACATAGCTGGCGGCGGCGGTAGGGCTGCCGAAGTACAGGAACAGTATCCCCAGCTCGGCTCCGCGAAAGCCCCACAGCCAGGCGCCGAGCGTGGTCACCAGCGGCAGGCCGACCATTTTCACCAGGCTCGAACTCAGGGCCATCTTGCCGCTCTTGCGCAAGGCCGCCAGCGACAGCGTGCCACCGATGCAGATCAGCGCCAGGGGCAAGGTCATTTGCGACAGGTACTTGGCCGAGGTCTCGAACCAGTTCGGCAGGCCGATCTGCCAATAGGCGAACGGCGCGGCGGCGATCACGCTGATGATCAGCGGATTGCTGATCACGCTTTTACAGATGCTCCAGGGATCTGACTTGATCACCGGGCTGTAGACCGCCAGCACAATGGTCGACAGTGTGTTGTAGAACAGAATCACCAACGCCGCGAGAATCGACCCCAGGGAAATCCCGTAGTCACCATACATGCTCGCGGCCAGTGCCAGGCCGATCACGCCGTTATTGCCGCGAAACGCGCCCTGGGTGTAGATACCACGGTCCTCGCGCGGGCATCGCCAGATCGCCCACCCCCACGCCATGGCGAAACTCACCAGGGTAGCAATCGAGAAATAGATCAGCAGGTCGGGTTGCAGTGCTGCGTGCAGGTCGGCATGCAAGATGCCGAGGAACAACAACGCCGGCATGGTGACGTTGAACACCAGCGACGAGGCGATGTGGATGAAGTTGTCGTTGATCCAATAGATACGCTTGAGCAACGTCCCCAGGAACAGCATGGCAAACACCGGCGCGGTGACGTTCAGGGTTTCGAGGAAAATTGCCAGCATGCCGGGAACCTTGAGGAGGGTGTCGTTAGGTGGCTAATGATAGCCACTAACGACGTTGGCGTCTGGTGAAGCGCTTTCGCGAGCAAGCTCGCTCCCACTTTTGTACCGGGTCGACCACAAATCCACACTCACCACATATCCCCTGTGGGAGCGAGCTTGCTCGCGATAGCGTCGGGTCAGCTTGCATCAATGCTGAATGTACCGCCCCCATCGCGAGCAAGCTCGCCCCCACATTGGATCTCCAGCGATCACACTGTCATCACGTAATCGGCGCCGGGTTGAACAACGTGATGTCGTTGTACAGCTTGTGCCGCTCGGCCCAGGTCTGCTTCTTGCCGCTGGCCACGTCCAGGTAATAGTGGAACAGCTCCCAACCCAACTCTTCGATGGTTGCGCGCCCGGTGGCGATGCGACCGGCGTCGATGTCGATCAAGTCAGGCCAGCGCTGGGCCAGTTCGGTGCGGGTCGAGACCTTCACCACCGGTGCCATCGCCAAGCCGTAAGGCGTGCCGCGACCGGTGGTGAAAACGTGCAGGTTCATCCCCGCCGCCAGTTGCAGCGTGCCGCAGACAAAATCACTGGCCGGTGTGGCGCAGAAGATCAGGCCCTTTTGCTTGAAACGCTCGCCCGGGCCAAGCACGCCGTTGATGGCGCTGCTGCCGGATTTGACGATCGAGCCCAGGGACTTCTCGACGATGTTCGACAACCCACCCTTCTTGTTGCCTGGCGTGGTGTTGGCACTGCGATCGGCTTCGCCCTTGGCCAGGTAACGGTCGTACCAGTCCATTTCCCGCACCAGTTCCTGGGCGACTGCCTGGGTTTGTGCCCGGGAGGTCAGCAGGTAGATGGCATCGCGCACTTCAGTGACTTCGGAAAACATCACCGTCGCGCCGGCCCGCAGCAACAAGTCCGAGGCATAGCCCAGGGCCGGGTTGGCGGTGATGCCGGAAAACGCATCGCTGCCGCCGCACTGCATGCCCAGGATCAGCTCCGAGGCGGGTACGGTTTCGCGGCGGCGCTGGTCGAGTTTCTTCAGGCGCGTCTCGGCCAGTTCCATGATCTGCTCGATCATTTCGGTGAAGCCGTGGCTGGAATCCTGCAAGCGATACAACCACGGCTCGCTGAGGTCCACCGAGCTGTCGCCCTCGTGCATGACCTGCCCGGCCTGCAATTTCTCGCAGCCCAGGCTGATGACCAACGCCTCGCCCCCCAGGTTCGGGTTGCGCGCCAGGTTGCGCACCGTGCGGATCGGAATGTAGGCGTCGGTGGCGGTGATCGCCACGCCGCAGCCATAGCTGTGGGTCAGCGCCACCACGTCATCGACGTTCGGGTATTTGGGCAGCAGCTCGTCCTTGATGCGCTTGACCGCATGGTCCAGCACCCCTGTGACGCACTGCACCGTGGTGGTGATGCCCAGGATGTTGCGGGTGCCGACGGTACCGTCGGCGTTGCGGTAGCCCTCGAAGGTGTAGCCCTCCAACGGCGCATCGGCCGCCGGCACATCGGTGGACAGCGGCAGGCTGTCCAGCGGCGGCGCGGTGGGCATGCGCAGCTGGTCTTCCTTGACCCAACTGCCACGGGGGATCGGTTGCAGCGCGTAGCCAATGACCTGGCCGTAGCGAATCACCTCGCCGCCCTCGGGAATCTCCACCAGGGTGACTTTGTGGCTCTGCGGCACGAAGTCGACGGTGACCAGGCCGTCCGGGAATTCGGTCCCGGCAGGTACGCCCTGGTCGTTGACAACAATCACCACGTTGTCGCGCTCGTGCAGGCGGATGTAACGGGGCGAATCGGCATGTTCAATCAGATTCATGGACGCCATTCCTCAGGATTTGGCTTCAGACAGGCTGGAAAGATCGGCTTCTTTGGCCGCTGGTTCCTTGAGCACCACACGCTTGATCGGGCCCACGATGACCAGGTAGCTGAACACCGCCATCAACGCGTTGCAACCGACGAACACCAGTGCCCATTTGAACGAGCCCGTGGAGCTGATGATGTAGCCGATGACGATTGGCGTGGTAATTGACGCCAGGTTGCCGAAGGTGTTGAACAGGCCGCCGCTCAAGCCGGCGATCTGTTTTGGCGAGGTATCGGACACCACGGCCCAACCCAACGCACCGACGCCTTTACCGAAGAAGGCCAGGGCCATGAAGCCCACCACCATCCATTCGATGTCGACGTAGTTGCACGCCACAATACTGCTGGATACCAGCAGGCCGGCGATGATCGGCGCCTTGCGGGCAAAGGTCAGCGAGTGGCCCTTGCGCAGCAGGTAGTCGGAAATCACCCCGCCCAGCACGCCGCCGATGAAGCCGCAGATCGCCGGCAAGGACGCGATGAAACCGGCCTTGAGGATGGTCATGCCGCGTTCCTGCACCAGGTACACCGGGAACCAGGTGAGAAAGAAATAGGTAATGCCGTTGATGCAGTATTGGCCCAGGTAGACGCCGAGCATCATGCGGTTGGTCAGCAATTGGCGGATGTAATCCCATTTCGGACCGTCGGCTTTCTTTTCCTTGCCCCTGTCCTGGTCCATGTCGACCATCGCGCCGTTGGAAGCAATGTGATTGAACTCGGCCTCGTTGATCATCGGGTGCTGGCGCGGGCTGTGGATAATCTTCAGCCAGACCAGCGAGAACACGATGCCGACCACGCCCATGACGATGAACACGTGCTGCCAGCCGAAGCGGTAGACGATCCAGCCCATCAGCGGTGCGAACAATACGGTGGCGAAATACTGCGCCGAGTTGAAGATCGCCGAGGCGGTGCCGCGTTCAGCGGTGGGGAACCAGGCGGCGACGATACGGGCGTTGCCCGGGAACGATGGCGCTTCGGCCAGCCCGACCAAAAAGCGCAGCATGAACAGAGCAACCACGGCCGTGGACATGCCGAATTCACCGACGTAGCCCTGCAGCACGGTGAACAGCGACCAGGTGAAGATGCTCAGTGCATAGATTTTCTTCGACCCGAAACGGTCGAGCAGCCAGCCGCCGGGAATCTGCCCGGCCACGTAGGCCCAGCCGAAGGCGGAGAAGATATAACCGAGGGTGACGGCGTCGATGCCGAGGTCTTTCTGCAGGCTGGAACCAGCGATGGCGATGGTCGCACGGTCGGCATAGTTGATCGTCGTCACCAAAAACAGCATGAGCAGGATCAAATAGCGGACGTGCGTCGGCTTGGTCTCTTGCATGTAATCTACTTCCACTATTTATTTTTATGCGTGAAATCAAATTGTACAGTCGGCGCCGGAGTGCGGCGCCGACCGGTGTTGCGTATTACGAACCGATGTAGGAAGTCTTCACCACGGTGTAGAACTCTTGCGCATAGCGACCTTGCTCACGCGAACCGTAGGACGACCCTTTGCGCCCGCCGAACGGCACGTGGTAATCCACGCCGGCGGTTGGCAGGTTGACCATTACCATGCCCGCCTGGGAATGACGCTTGAAGTGGTTGGCGTACTTGAGCGAGGTGGTAGCAATACCGGCCGAGAGACCGAACTCGGTATCGTTGGCCATCGCCAATGCCGCCTCGTAGTCGGCCACGCGCACAACGTTGGCCACCGGGCCGAAGATCTCTTCGCGGCTGATGCGCATCGAAGCTTCGCTGTCGGCGAACAGCGTCGGTGCCAGGAAGTAACCTTCAGTGTCGCAAGTCACCACGCCACCACCGCTGACCAGCCGCGCACCTTCGCTCTGGCCGATGTCGATGTACTTCAAGTCCTGGTTGAGCTGGGCCTCGGAAACGACCGGGCCGATGTCGGTGCCGGCCTTCAACGCATGACCGACCTTGATCGATTGCATGCGCTCGGCCATCGCCGCGACGAACTTGTCGTGGATGCCGGCGGTGACGATCAGGCGGCTCGACGCCGTGCAACGCTGACCGGTGGAGTAGAACGCGCTCTGCACCGCCAGTTCGACGGCCTGCTTGAGGTCCGCGTCGTCGAGGATGATCTGCGGGTTCTTGCCGCCCATTTCCAACTGCACCTTGGCCTGGCGCGACACGCAGTTGACGGCGATCTGCCGGCCCACGCCCACGGAACCGGTGAAGCTGATGCCGTCGACTTTCGGGCTGTTGACCAGGATGTCACCGACCACACGGCCGCTGCCCATCACCAGGTTGAACGCACCGGCCGGGAAACCGGCGCGGGAAATGATCTCGGCCAGGGCCCAGGCGCAGCCCGGCACCAGCTCGGCGGGCTTGATCACCACGCAGTTGCCGTAGGCCAGGGCCGGGGCGATTTTCCACGCGGGAATGGCGATCGGGAAGTTCCACGGGGTGATCAGGCCGACCACGCCGAGGGCTTCGCGGGTCACTTCGACGTTGACGCCCGGGCGCACCGACGGCACGTAGTCGCCGGACATGCGCAGGCATTCACCGGCGAAAAACTTGAAAATGTTGCCAGCGCGAGTCACTTCGCCGATGGCTTCGGGCAGGGTCTTGCCCTCTTCCCGGGCCAGCAGTTGGCCGAGCTCTTCACGGCGGGCGAGAATCTCGCTGCCGACTTTGTCCAGCGCATCGTGACGGGCCTGGATGCCCGAGGTCGACCAGGCCGGGAACGCGGCGCGGGCGGCTTCGATGGCGGCGTTGACTTGCGCTGCGTCAGCCTTGGCGTATTCACCGATGACATCGGACAAGTCAGACGGGTTGATGTTGGTGCAATAGTCGGCACCGGCCACCCACTGACCGTTGATGTAGTTATCGAAACGCTTTGCATCTGCCACGGAGCTTCTCCTCTTACAAAAGCTGTCTAGGAACGCCGTGCGTCCCTGGCTGCATCTCCACGCGTGCGTGGAAACGATCAAGCCTTACGCAAAAAGCCGCTGATTGCTCAGCGGCCTTGTCGGGTCTGTTACTGCTTGCCTTGCTTGTCGATCAGCGCGGCCAGGGCTTCGTACTCTTCTGGCAGCAGGTCGGTCAGCGGTGTGCGCACAGGGCCCGCGTCGTAGCCAACGATCTTCGCGCCGGCCTTGACGATGCTCACTGCGTAACCGGCCTTGCGGTTGCGGATGTCCAGGTACGGCAGGAAGAAGTCGTCGATGATCTTGCCGACGGTGTCGTGATCGTCACGGGCAATGGCGTGGTAGAAGTCCATCGCGGTTTTCGGGATGAAGTTGAACACCGCCGAGGAGTAGACCGGCACGCCCAGGGCCTTGTAGGCCGCAGCGTAGACTTCAGCGGTCGGCAAGCCGCCCAGGTAGCTGAAACGATCGCCGAGGCGACGACGGATCGACACCATCAGTTCGATATCGCCCAGGCCGTCCTTGTAGCCGATCAGGTTCGGGCAGCGCTCGGCCAGTTGCTCCAGCTGAGTGGCGTTCAGGCGGCAGACGTTGCGGTTGTACACCACCACGCCGATCTTCACCGATTTGCACACGGCTTCAACGTGGGCGGCAACGCCGTCCTGGCTGGCTTCGGTCAGGTAGTGCGGCAGCAGCAACAGGCCCTTGGCGCCCAAGCGCTCGGCTTCTTGAGCGTATTCGATGGCCTGGCGGGTGGCACCGCCCACGCCGGCGAGGATTGGCACGCTGGTGGCGCAGGTATCGACGGCAGTCTTGATGACTTGCGAGTACTCACTGGCGGCCAGGGAGAAGAATTCACCGGTGCCGCCCGCTGCGAACAATGCAGAGGCGCCATACGGGGCCAGCCACTCGAGACGCTTGATGTAGCTGTCGCGATTGAAATCGCCATTGGCAGTGAAATCGGTGACCGGGAACGACAGCAGGCCAGACGAGAGGATGGACTTCAGTTCTTGTGGATTCATTATTCGAACACCCTGGACGCAAATGTTGTGTTGTAGGAAACGGTTCAGCTTCATGAGAAGTTGTAGGTCATCGTACAACTTAAAATGTGAACGTCAACTGTATTTCGTCTTTCGGTGGGTGTGACAGGTGTAGGAGGTGTGCGCGAAGCCCAGCAGATCGCGCCTTTCGCGCGCTTTTTTGTGGGCGGATGCGTGGCGGGTAAATCTTGAATGGACCCCGGCCCTGAGCAAGATTAGCCGTTTGTCGCGACTGTCAACTCTGACAGTTGGCCTCGTTCAACGGCCAAGGCATAAGTGGAATGGCAGCACACCAAATACCTCCAACTGAAGGAGCTGAATGATGGAAACGAGAGAAAACTTTGCCGCACCGGAACTGAAGGAGGCGGTGGGACAAACCGTCTACTTGTCTCAACTCGAGCATGACGCCACTGCGGTTATCAAGCCTTATACCTTCATGGAAATAGGCGACAGGGTCAGATTGACTGTCAAGACCGTCTACGGGGGATCATTCGAGAACGAAACGGTAATCACAAACGGGACTATCGGGATGCCTATTACCTTTCTTGTCCCGAAAACCGTCTTAGCGGAGAACTGGAGCCCCAGTGAAAACCCCGCGCTCACGCTCTTTTACAGAGTAGAGAGGGCGGACGGTAATTACATTGAATCTCCTATTCTGGAACTCCATGTGAAATTGTAGCCGCTGGTTTACCGTTGGAAAGCTCATGCCCTTACGCCTCCGGAGACGAAAAAAGCGCCGCAATTTTAGCGATCCGATTCCCCTGCGTATGGGCAGGATGTGGTGGGTGGCATTTTCCTTCAGCGTCCAGGGGATCACTGCCACCTTTGTGGCTTTCGACTCTGACAGTAGTCGTCGTCCAGCGAGCGGGGGCATAAGATCTGCGAGTGCTTCAAAACGGCAAGACGCAGCAGAAATGTTCCGTACGAAAGAAGTTGAATAAAGGCGACGGAAAGCCTCTGCCTTGGAGCTCTCAGGTGAAACGTTGCCTCTGATCCATTGTTGAAAGGAACTTGGTCATGCCTTTAAGCCTCCCGGTGATTAATGAAAACGCTCGCAGCCTCAGCGACTCGACTCAAATCGAAGTGCCGTCATACCTCAATGTCTCCATAAACGATGTCGTGAAACTTGAAGTCGTCACCTCTACGGGAGAGAGATGGGAAGGCACGATAAACGTGACGCAGTCAGGACAACCGATGACATTCGATGTGCCGAATGACTGGCTGAGAAAGAATGCCCCAAACGCCCAGATCAACACTCGAGTGACCGTTACCCGGCCATCGGGAAATTTTGCCGTCGGGGAAAGCACTCTCGACCTCAAGATATGAGGCTCCTTACTCCTGTACCCAAACGCTGGTGATGGCTCTCCCGTTCAGCATCCGGAGGGCGGTTCGTCACTGCGGCACCAGACCGCTCGTCGCCACTGTCAACTCTGTCACTAGGCGCCGTTACGGCGAGGGAGCATAACCCAAGCATGGCTGTGCTGTGCGCGCCGTAGCCCCTTCCACAATCCTTTAAGTGAGTCGCCCGGACGCGACGCACAGGGCCGCCTCATAGGGAGTGACATCATGACGACGTATGCGAAGCCCACGCTCAAGGGTTTTCCAACCACCGGGGAAGTCCAGATCAACTTGTCACGGGTAGAGACGTTGACCGTGAAGATTCCGGATGCAGATTTCGCACAGAACTCGAACGCCCAACTGACTCTGGGCGTCGGCTCGGAACCCCCTACTCGGGTAGGCACTTTTGCTTCCCCGGCTGAAGGCGAAGAGACTGCACCACTCAAGGGTGTGACATTGACGCTAACCAATGTCGACTTGAACGCGTTCAACGAAAAAAATGGTTGAGGTTAGTTACGGGAGCGACTGGGAAAACGATAAATCCGATCCGCAAATGCTGCGGATTACGAGTAAGGCGTAGGGCTGCGCGCCTGCTACTTGTCAAACAGCCGCCCGGAAGCCGGACACCACTCTCTTGTGGTAAGAGGAATTTCTCTGTTGCGAGGGAGCTTGCTCCCGCTCGGTTGCGCAGCAACCGTCACCAACCTGGGGGCCGCAGCCCAGCGGGAGCAAGCTCCCTCGCCACAAAAGCATTCTTGCTACCCGAGCAGTGAGCGACTTTCAGCCCTGCGCCTGAGCCTCTTCATGGGCCTGGCGCAGCCGCTCGCGACTGTTAGTCAAATGCAAGCGCATGGCCGCCCGGGCCGCATCCGAATCCTGGCGGGCAATGGCCTCGTAGATTTCCTCGTGTTCGCGGCTCAGGCGATCCATGTAGTGCTGATGGTCGTCATGGGCCAGGCGTGCCGAGTTCAACCGGGTGCGCGGGATGATGCTGGTGCCCAGGTGGGTCATGATGTCGGTGAAATAGCGGTTGCCGGTGGACAAGGCGATTTCCAGGTGGAAGGCGAAGTCCGAGGCCACCGCATCGCTGGCGTGGGCCGCGCTTTCGTTCAAGGCATCGAGGGCCGCGCGCATGGCCGCCAATTGTTCATCGCTGCGGCGCTGCGCCGCCAGCCCGGCGGATTCCACTTCCAGGCTGATGCGCAATTCGAGGATCGCCAGTACATCGCGCAACGTGACCACCGTCGCCGGGTCGATGCGAAAACCGCTCGGGCTGGGCGTGTCCAGCACGAAGGTGCCGATGCCGTGGCGGGTTTCCACCTGGCCTGCGGCCTGCAACCGGGAAATCGCCTCGCGCACCACCGTGCGGCTGACGCCATGGGCCTCCATGATCGCCGACTCGGTGGGCAATTTATCGCCACGCTTGAGCAGTCCGTCGCGAATCTGCTCGGTCAGCACCGTCACCAGCTCCTGCGCCAGGCTGCGGCGCTTGCGGGGAAGGCGTGGGACGTTGATCGGGTTTTCCATGGTGTGTCTCTATATTTGGCAAGCAGCGAAGTGTGCATCATAGCGCAACGTGGTTGTACGATCACCGTGTGCGCATCAGGCGACGACAGCCTGTTCCACCAGTTGGCCATTTTCGATACGCACATGTCGCGGATGGAAACGTTTCAAGCTGCTTCGGTGGCCGACGCTGACAATGCTCAGGCCCGGCAGTTGGTCAATCAAGGCCTGGTACAGCGTCGCCTCGTCTTCTTCGTCCATCGCCGACGTGGCTTCGTCCATGTACAACCATAACGGCGCGTAAAGCAATGCGCGGGCGAAGGCCAGGCGTTGCTGCTCGCCGGGCGAGAGCATGCGCTGCCAGTGGTTGCTCTCGTCCAGCCGCGCAACCAGGTGCGGCAGGCGGCAGGTTTCCAGCACCTGTGCATAACGTTCGTTGGGATAAACATCGCCGGCCTGTGGATAACTCAGCACTTCGCGCAGGCTGCCGATCGGCAAGTAAGGCTTTTGCGGCAGGAATAGATAACGTGCCGACGGCAGCAGAATGCTGCCATGCCCGGCGGGCCATAAGTGCCCCATCGCCCGGAGCAAGGTGGACTTGCCGCTGCCGGAACGACCGCTGAGCATCACCCGCTCGCCGGGTTCGACATCCAGCTCTGCATGGGTCAGCAAATGACGACCGTCGCCCAAGTCCAGCCCGAGATTACGTACTTTCAGCTCGTTACCCTGGTTCTGCACATCGATCGCCGGCACGAGGTTTTCGTTGTCACTCATCGCCTGGCGGAAACTCAACAAGCGATCACAGGTGGCGCGCCATGCGGCGAGGTCGGCATAGGCGGTGATGAACCAACTGAAATTTTCCTGCACGTTACCGAACGCCGAACTGATTTGCATGAGTTCGCCCAGTTGGATCTTGCCGGTAAAATAACGCGGCGCAGCGACGATGAACGGGAAGATGATCGCGATCTGGCCGTAGCCGGAGGTGAAGAACGTCAGGCGCTTGGACACCCGCATGATGTCCCAGAAGTTATGCCAGACCAGGCCGAAGCGCCCGCTCAAGCGACGATTCTCGTTGGGCTCGCCGCCGTACAAGGCGATGCTCTCGGCGTTCTCGCGCACCCGCACCATGGAGAAACGCAGGTCGGCTTCGAAGCGCTGCTGGTTGTTGTTCAGACCGATCAGGCGACGGCCGATCAGGTGCGTCAACCAACTGCCCACCGCCGCATAAATCAGAGCGCACCAGAACATGTAGCCCGGGATGGTGTAGCCGAACACTTCAATGCTGCCCGAAATGCCCCACAAGATAACCGAGAACGATACCAGGCTGACCACGGTGCGCAGCAGGCCCAGACCCAGTTCCAGCGTGTTGGAGGTGAAACTGTTGAGGTCTTCGGATATCCGCTGGTCGGGGTTGTCGGTATAGCCGCCCTGCTCCAGTCGGTAGTAATTCTTGTCATCGAGCCAGCGGGCGAAGTGCTGCTCGGTGAGCCAGGCCCGCCAGCGGATGGTGAGCATCTGCGTGAGGTACAAACGGTACACCGCGCCGAGGATCGCCACCGCAGCGATACCGCAGAAGTACAGGATCAACCGCCAGAATGCCGCGCTGTCCTTCTCTTGCAGGGCATTGTAGAAATCCTTGTTCCAATTGTTGAACCATACCGAAATCGCCACGCTGAACAACGACAGCGCGATCACGGCGATCAACAGCATCCAGGCCTTGCCCTTCTCCTCACTGCGCCAGTATGGCGTGGTCATCTGCCAGACACGGCGGAAAAACTGGCCGCGCACCGCGTCATTGACCGCGGAATATTCAGCGTTCTGATTCATGGTTAAGGCTCTATAAAGAAAAGAACAGACTCGGGCCGATCATATAGAGCAACGGCCCGATGTGTCGCGGGGGTGGACAACATCTGTTCAGCCCAGGTTCAGCGACGTACCGGACGCTTCTGCAATTTGCGCTGCAAGGTCCGCCGGTGCATGCCCAGGGCGCGGGCCGTGGCGGAGATGTTGCCTTCGTGCTCGGTCAGCACGCGCTGGATGTGTTCCCACTGCAAACGGTCCACCGACATGGGGTTTTCCGGCACCAGGGTGTCGAGGTCGGCATGTTCGGACAGCAGCGCCGCCAGCACATCGTCCGCGTCCGCCGGTTTGCACAAATAGTTACAGGCGCCGCGCTTGATGGCTTCGACCGCGGTGGCGATGCTCGAATAACCGGTGAGGATCACCACGCGCATTTCCGGGTCCAGCTCCAGCAGCTTGGGCAACAACACCAGGCCCGAATCGCCGTCCATCTTCAGGTCGAGGGCGGCGTAGTCCGGCAGGTCGGCCTGGGCGATGGTCAGGCCCTCTTCGGCGGAACCTGCGGTGCTGACGCGAAAACCGCGACGGGACATGGCGCGGGCCATGACGCGGGTGAAGGTGGCGTCGTCATCCACCAGCAACAGGTGCGGCAGTTCTTCGCCGTCGACTTGGATCTCGTCACTCATATTCGTCTCCTCGGTCGGCATGGGGCAGGCGCAGCTCGGTGAGCGTGCCGCCTTCCTCATGGGGGTAGAGTTTCACCGAGCCGCCGGCGCGTGTCACGCTGGCCTTGCTCAAAAACAGGCCCAGGCCGAAACCTTTGCCCTTGGTGGTGAAAAACGGTTTGCCGATCTGCTCGGCAATCGCCAGCGGCACACCGGCGCCGTGGTCGCGGATGCAGATCGTCAATTCATAGGCGTCCCAGTCCAACACCACTTCCAAGCCCTCGGGGCAGGCGTCTGCGGCGTTGTTCAACAGGTTCAGCAGCGCCTGGGTCAAGTCCGGCGGCGGCGCCATGCGTGGCACCGTGCCCTTGCCCAGGCACTGGAAGCGGTAACTGGCTTCGGGGCGCATCAGGTGCCAGCGGTTCAAGGCATCGTCGAGCCAGAACGTGACCGCTTGCATGTCGATGTCCAGCCGACGGTTGGCCTCGGCGGCGCGCACCAGGTATTGCAGGGTCTCCTTGCAGAGCTTGACCTGATCCTGCAACACGCTGAGGTCTTCCTGCAACGCCGGGTCTTTATGATCCTGGCGCATTTCCTTGAGCAACACGCTCATGGTCGCCAGCGGCGTGCCCAACTCGTGGGCGGCGCCGGCGGCCTGGGTTGCCACGGCCAGCAACTGCTCGTCCCGCAGGCCTTCTTCGCGGCGAATGGCCCGCAGTTCTTCCTGGCGGCGCAGCTCCTCGGCCATGCGCGCGGCAAAAAACGTGATGACCGCCGCAGCCAGGGCGAAGCTCAGCCACATGCCGTAGATCTGCAGATTCTCCCGGGCGATGGGGAAGGTTTCCAGCGGATAGAACCGCGCCAGCAACAAGGTGTACAGCGCCAGGGCGATGCCGGACAGGATCAGCGAAAAAACGCCATGGCAGCGTCACGGCGGCGATGGTCAGCGGCACCAGATAATAGGAGACGAAGGGGTTGGTCGAGCCGCCGGAGAAATACAGCAGCGCACTGTGGATAAACAGGTCGCAGGCCAGTTGCACGGCGTATTCAAGCTCGGTCACCGGCCAGGACGTGCGCAGGCGAATCGCCGTCAACGCACACAGCACGCTGGAGCACGCCAGGGTGATCGCCAGTTGCAGCCAGGGCAGCGGCAGCAGATCGAACCAATAGGCGAGCCCCACGGAGCCGGCCTGGGCCGCGAGGACCAGAATGCGGATAAACGTCAGGCGCCAGAGGTTCTGGCGCGAAGCGGAAGTCATTTGCAAAGGGGCGAGCATGAGCTCTCCTGATGAGCGCTCCAGGCGGATCGCACGGAGTATAACCAAGGCACGGTGGGCAGAGGCAGATATGCGGCAAAGCGCCACAGCCCTGAAGCTACCTATACCCCCTGTGGCGAGGGAGCCACTTTGCTGCAATCTGTATAGAAGTTGTAACTGTGCGAACCGGACCATAAACGCTAGAGTCTTATCGTTCACGCAGGCCTGGAACCTACCCCTGCGCATCATCCCAAGGAGCTTTCATGCACACGTTCAGTCGCCCCGCCGCCCTGCTCGCCCTCAGCCTCGGCACCGTCGCCAGCCTGCCGGCCCTGGCCGCCGACGAGCTTCATTACAACCAGATCTCCCTGCGCGCCGAAGCCAGCCAGGAAGTGGCCCGCGACCTGATGATCGTCACCCTCTACACCGAGGAACAGAACACCGACCCGGCCAGGCTCGCGGCAGCCATCAGCACCACCCTGAACAAAGCCATCGGCCAGGCCAAGCAAGTCAAGGACATCAACCTGCGCCAAGGCAGCCGCAACAGCTATCCGATCTACGACAACAAGGGCCAGAAAATCACCGGCTGGCGCGAACGCGCCGAACTGCGCCTGGAAAGCGCCGACTTCGCTGCCCTGTCCAAACTCACCGGTGAACTGCTCACCGACATGAAAATGGCCGGCATGGACTTCGCCATCGCCACCGCCACCCGCCAGACCAGCGAAGACGCCCTGCTCAAGGATGCCGTCAACGCCTTCAAAGCCCGCGCCCAACTGGCCACCGAAGCGTTGGGCGGCAAGGGCTACAAGATCGTCAACCTGAACTTCAATACCAACGGCTACCCACAACCGTACATGCGCCCGCAGATGATGATGAAAGCGGCGTCCATGGATGCTGAGTCGGTGACGCCTGAGGTGGAAGCGGGCACCAGCAAAGTGACGATGACCGCAGATGGGGTTGTTGAGGTGTTGATGCAGTAATCATTCAAGGCAGCGGGTCAATCGCACTGATGGCATTTGACCCGCCTGTTTCGGAAGGGGCCTTTAGCCTGGCGGCACGGCCTTTACATTCTTATTTCAGCAAAGCAACGGCTGCTTTAGCGAGCTGGATGAACAACTCATCATCCTGCGCATCAAAATCGCCATCTCCGTCAGCATCCCCTTTAACGTCCACCTTGTCGTAGCGGCCGTTCTTCAGAGAGGAGGACACAGAGGTGGAAAAATCCAGCTCTTTCCCGCTGTAGAACTCGAATAGGACCTCTGGGCTACTATCACGATCCAGGTCTTCGATAGATATGCGAATTTCTTTAGCGGCCATGATTACACCTCTTCCAATGAATAAGTAATGACGGCATCGCCACAGAAGTGGAGCGCGCCGGATTCAACCTACCTCCGGGCGCACAGCGTCGCTACTGTCAGATCTGTCAGGTGTATGCCTATACAGACATTCTCAAGGTATTTGGCTGGCCGGCGCTTCAAGCTGATCCAACGCCTTGTCCACCAGCAACTGGCACAACTCCACCAACTGATGAATCCCCAGCGCCACGCTGCGCCGCGTGCCCTCCACTTCAAACGCCAGGTCCTCGGCCATGGTCTTGATCGAGGCCAGGGTTTCGGAAGTGCTGGTCAGCAGCGTATCGGTGTCTGCCTTGGCGGTGACGGAGAACAGGCTGTCGATACGTGGATCGGTACTGGGCTTTGAAGGCTTCGGATTGAGGTAATGATCGAGGGCCCGTTCGGCGGCGGCTCGGTCCTTTAGCAGATCTTCGATGGCGTCGAATTCTGCTAGGGGGGTTGTTCTGTTGAAGTTCGGTTCAGTCTTTCCTTCGTTCATGTGCATGCTCCTGATGAAGTTGGAGCCATCACTCGCCGTTACGGTCGTGAGGCTTACGACCTACTATTTTCGGGTTCCCACTCCCGGTCGCTGTTTCGCAGCGACAGGCAAAAGGTTAGAGACAGCACTTCCGACCGACAACCCTAAAAACATGTCGGATATTTCGTTAAGCAAGCCCGAACGGTCCTACTCTTCTGAAGGAAACGTGCCAGCTAACGGACCACCCACCCCACTCGCTCCAAGCTAAGGCAAGCTCGCAACCGGAACACGCTCCTGCGGCCGCGTGACATCAAACACATGCTGCTCGCAACGGCTGCCCACAAACTGAAATTCCACCAGATAAACCTTGCCCCGCTCCGGCGTAAAAGTGCTTCGGACCGGACCACAGCGGTAACCATTACCGATGCTGCCACCACTGGCGTAACCGGAAACCTCGAACGGTTGATCGACGTCAGCCTGCACTTCCAACTGCGGGAAATGCTTCAAGGTTGCGCTGTGCACCGTTTCGTTGACCTTGGCAATCCAGCCGAACACCTTGCCCCGACCGGTATCCACCACGGTTCCTTGCACATCCATACGCTGATCAGGATCCGCCGCGCGCCTGATGGAAAACTCCACTGGATAAGTAGCCCCGGACGCTTTCATGATGACCTTGGCGTGCTGCGCATCGACGGTCACTTTGTTTTGCTGGAACTGGATACCGTTGTTGAGCACGGTGGGGGAGGAATCTCTGACGTTGGATTTGCAGCCGGGTAAGGTCAGGATCAGGGTTAAGAGCATCAGGGGGAACTTGTTCATAAACACTCCGTGCGCATGATTAGGTGGCTCATCGGTGCTTGACGCGCTATTCCAGTTTTTTGAATTTTTACACCACTGAATCGTACAGCTAATGCCTTAGCAGACAACAAACACGTCGATCATCCTGGGCTGAGATCACGGAAAATCGACACTGGGAGAGGGTTAAATAAGTGCCATTCAGATCAGTACCCTTTTCTGTGGTTTTCTACCCCCCATTTTTTCTTAGATCACCATATTGTTTTTGTACACAACACCATCCCCCTCATTAAACGCATATACACGATCAAACTGAAAAGAAAGGACGAAGCGCGACGAAGAGCATTTGGAAACCTCTTCCATCAGATGCTTGATTTCGCTCCAGTTTTGCTCCAGCTGCTGCATAGGACAATGAAATGCACCCAATACACCCACCTGCCACTCAACGTTCCATCCTTCCGCTGCGACGGCACTCGGAGGCTCAACCTCCTCAAAATAAAAGAAACCGTTCGATGCAGAAAAATACCCCTCAAAGGACCTCTCCTCCATTTCAATATCGTTAGCGATTTCTGCCACGGCCCCCTTAATTATTTCCAATGACACGCCAACCTCTACTTCCATAAACATTGTTATTGTCATTAGTCAATCTCGATAACACGCTTGTTATCACCCTTCATCAGAAACAAGCGCTTCAGATTTTTAATAGGACTTAATTTCAATGCACTCTCTATCGCCTCGATACTTAGGGGCGAGTCAGCGAGGTTTATCACGATATTGTCAGCTTGCTTCTGCACCTTGTAGCCTACCGTTTTCAATACTGAAATAGGGCTCGTTTAGGTCGGGGAATACACATCGGCCAGTTCTCCATTTATCCGAAGATCTGGACGCGATTCGCCTTTTTTCCCTTGGTTCGGCAATTGTTCAACGTCATATCCTGCTTTTGCAAACTCTTTCGCAGCCTCGTTCTGTCGTTGAATGGAACGCACCATATCTGGTGGAGCGTTCGGTGGCGGTATTTCTGCTTCACCTTTCAACGAACCAATCTTAGGCAAGCCACTTACTGCGGCCTCTGAGTCAGTGACCGCGCTGGAAGGGTTGCTGTTCTTGCCCGTAGAAGCTCCCGTACGTACCGCCTTGGCTTCCGTAAATTTATCCAGAGCAGCCTGAACTCTAGGCGAAAGCCCGCCTTCGCCAGCACCACGCGCACCGCCGGAGCCGGGTATGACCAGTGCAGCCAAGCTCGTTGCGTTTTCCCACTGGTCAGTGACCTTCGCTAGGTTCGTCAGGTCGTTTAGTGCACGCTCTGTCAGGGTGTCCTTGTATTGCGTGCAGAGCGTCGTCGTACAGTTAAAACATACAAAGGGGACGGATTTATTTCTCATCCCTTATCCCAAGCAGCAGGAAACATAACAAGAAAGAGGACAGATTTATTTTCCGATCAGCTTTTGCCCCTACACAATCAATCAGGGCTTGATCACTCCCCGTCATGACAGGCTTAGAAAATAAATCTGTCTCCTTTTTTCGCCGGTTCTGCTCTATTTCAGCCAGTCAAAGCACATCACAAAAACGTGGTCTGTCCCCGGTTCTGTGTGGCTTTCAAGACTGCTCGATCAATCATGCCATCAGTAATGTAAGGTACAAAACCAAGCCTATCTCCCATCTCAAAGCTCTTCTTGTAACCGTCCAATCGTTCAACGTCACCAGCTATTGCCAATGCAGCCAAGTACCGAAGGGGCATCGCGCCTTTACTGTCAGTCGGCAGATTTCTATAAACCATCAGGCCGGACTCAATATTTTGAGAGCGTGCCCAAGACATGGCTTTCTCAGACATCCTGAGAACATCATCACTAGAAAATTTAGGCAACTTCTCTGGAGGCTCATTACTAACTATTACTGGCGAATATCCGTCCCCCTCTCCCCGCACAAAAGCAACAGTTTCCGAGAATTCTCTGGTCGAAACCGATGGCATAAGTGACACCCGAAAATGGTCCGAGCGCTTCCTCACAGATGGGATTATCTGAACTTTAACCCTATCAACATCTGTCACGCAAAAATAATCCCCGACTTCATCCTTACTACAAGCCCAGCCCTGCTCCGTCAAAATTGAAACCACATCTTTTTCTTTCATCACTTAGCACCAGGAAAATTAATTACCTCAATAGGGATACCGTTAGGATAACCTTGATCCTTTAGTTGTACGCCTGGTGTCAGGCCGAAACTTACGGCAACTTTCCCTCTTGGAATTGAAGTCCCATCTTTTATTTGAGGGAAAATTTCTGACTGACGTATACTCAAAAAAGGGGGACAGATTTATTATCCAGATTCACCGTAGGCGAGCCTAAGCAAGCGGTCAATCAGCCCGCATTCCGTTCGTCATTTCGTAATAACGACTGGAATGATCATCGGAGAGGGTCCTGCCGGCGGGCTGATCATGCCTTCGCTTTTCACAACGGGTATTCCCTTGCGTTTGATTGCCTCAAACAGCTCCTTGGTAGCTGACGAGTCGATATAGCCACCCTCATCTATCGACGCGCTCAACGCTAACTGACGCCGTTCTTCCGTCATTTGGAGCTGACTGGTCCGAAAAATCGTATGCAGGGCAATGTTTTTAAGCGCCGATATATCCACATGAGCGATCTCGACGTATTTCAATGCCTTCGCATCCCACCCCTGAACGTAGAGATTACTGGCGGTCAATGCATAGGTGCAGAAATAGTAAGTGCCGGTGTTCGAACCGGGGGTTGAGACGATCAGAGAGCAACGGCCGTGTTGCAGGATAGGGCCAGTCAGCCCTGGGTAGTCCTTGGCAAGTTGCGCAGGAAACTGAGCACGATCGTAATAGATGGTGGCTTTGTCGTAAGGGGTTGTGTTGCAGGCGGACAGAAGCAATGTCATGGACAGTAAAAGAGACGTGGCGAAATAGCGCATTGAACAACCCTTAAGAACCGAAACACAAAATAATGGAATTTTTCTTGCGGCAGGTCTTCCTCTTGAAAGACCAAAGCCAACTTGCTTCATTTTGCAGGGACATAAACTTATCGGCACTAAATAGCACATTCAAATCTGCTACCTCTTCCCAGAATTCGAAGATCAGCGATTATCGCTCTCATAGACATTCCGCAAACACAAACGCTGGGACACGTCCGATCAAGTTTAATTTCTACAACTCACCAAACCTCATGAGTCTCAGCTCTGTAATTCTTTTCAATACGTTCAACAAGCAATGGCGCACTGATAATTCCTCTTGTGGGTAGTTTCAGTTCTTCCACGCTCACCTCTCTTTCCAGCCGAACTGATTCGCTTCCATTCCACAGCCAAACGGCGCCCCCCGGCCCTCCATTCCTGGAGCGGAACGTAGGGAAGATTTGTAAAGCTTCGGGAACCGGAACGTTTGCCACGACGGATAGCAGACCTTGATTGACCGCACTTTGAACAACAAAAAATGCCGAGAACTGTGGTTCGCCCTCAACCACCGTTGAGAAATCTTTTGGTTGTTCATTATAGAAACCGGGGAAGACACGAATTAAAAAACCGAACTCCGGGTGCTTGTGGGTAACTTGCGCATAGGCGACGCCTTGTGAGGTTAATACTTGCAATACATCACCAAACTTTACTTTCTTGGCCATTTAAAAACCCTCACATCCCTCGGCGATGGGCCACGTTTTCTATCTGAGAAACGCACGGATAACGTGGTCTGTCCCCGGTTCTCTCCTAACGCTCAATTTTAATTAGCTCCGAATATTCCCCAAATTTCGGAAACACCTCATAATTATTGACCGGATCAAAACTAGAAACCGCCTTCTCAACCGCGTGCGGATTAAAGGCCTGCCGCCTAATAACTAGTTCCCCACTCCGATCAAAAAAATACGTCACACCCTCTTTGACTTTATCGCCACCATCAAAAAATTCCCGATGCGTCACCATGGAGAGAAATAACTTATCATCCTCCACCCGGTGAAACTGATAGCTCATGTATTCACGTAAATTCTGATCCAAGAACCCAACGCCCACCATACCTTTATCAGTTAAAAATTCTAAAAAACAGCTAGGTTTCGTTGCAGAACCGATAAGAGCTGTATACGGCACCCCCGATTCATGATTGATACGCGCGGCAGCCTCGTCATAGGGCTCGAGAGCGATTTTCTTTATCCTAAACCAAGACTTGCAAAAATAAACTTCAGCTTTCATCAGTAAATTTTCCCATTAGAATCTCTGATTACCACGCCAACTTTTGTTGCCGCATCGAGGACCGATTTCGGAACGCCTTTCACTTGCGGCGGAACCTCCAAAATCAGAGAACCTTGTCCCTCAGGGACAGACGACGTTTTCTATCTGAGAAACGCACAGATAACGTGGTCTGTACCCGGTTCTCTCCAACTCACCAAACTTCATGAGTCTCAGCTCTGTAATTTTTTTCAATACGTTCAACAAGCAATGGCGCGCTGATAATTCCTTCCGTCGGATACTTTAGCTCATCAGGCCTAAATTCCCTTTCGAGTCGAGATGAGTCTTTACCATCCCACAACCAAAGGGAGCCACCCGGACTGCCATTCCTAGAGCGGAATATAGGAAATACTTGTAAGCTTTCGGGAACCGGGACATTTTCAACAACGGACAGGAGGCCTTGATTTACCGCACTTTGAACAACAAAAAATGCAGAAAACTGGGGTTCCCTCTCAACCACCGCTGAAAAATCTTTTGGCTTTTCATTATAAAAACCTGGAAAGACACGAATTAGAAAGTCGAACTCCGGATGCTTGTGGGTAACTTGCGCATAGGCGACGCCTTGCGCGGTCAACACCTGCAAAATGTCGCCCAACTTTACTTTCTTGGCCATTTAAAAACCCTCTCACCCCTCAGCGTCCCTCAGGGACAGACCCCGTTTTCGGAAAAAAGGGGACAGATTTATTTTCACCCGCTGCAAATCAAAAATCAGATACGGAGCACTCCGCTAGTCACCAGAGGAAAATAAATCCGTCCCATTTCCCTTTCAGAAAATAAATCTGCCCCTTTTTTCTCTGATCACTCCCCGTCATGACAGGCTTAGAAAATAAATCTGTCCCCTTTTCTGCCGGCACTTTTAGCAAGCTTATTTATTTTTCACAAAGCTGACATAAACCGTCTCTATCACAGCGTCCTCCTCACCGATATCAGGCGCATAAACCCTAAGACCCAATCCGTCCACATCAAATCCTGTACTGTTAAAGTTCAGGACCTCGCCTTGCGCAACCAAATGCTGCTGAACTTCAAGTACATCCGCACCGGATAAACGCTGTCCGCGCCAGCTGAGGTCGCTCCATTTCAAGAATTCCAAGCCGATGATGGTGAAACCCTCATCAAAATAAACATGCACTCCTAGATCATCGTAGGCGTCAGTCGGAACTGTAGAGTCTGGAATTTTATAAAACTCCTCGAACTCCTCTCCCAATACCGCTCTCGATTGGTCACGGTGCACGCCGGTGTGCATTGATCCAATATCACCAAAACCCACCAACTCGAAACTCATTCTGCTCACCCTCCGCCTACGGCAACTTCACTATAACGGCCTCATCAGAACCTTTGGGCAGCTCTAAAAAACACTTCCACTTCTCTAAAATCTTACGCCATTCCTGCAAGGCAAACCTGCCCTCAGGCTGGCCGATCCAGTCGTCGTTGACCAAGATATCAACTTGCACACCTGAAGCATCCATATTCAGTAGGACATCATTTCCACCTTCAATGACTGATACTTGAACACCCTCCTCAATTGATGTGACAGCCTCCAGCAGTCGAACACAGTTACTTGGAACCTGAGCGATTGCACTTAATACACTGCAAACATAAAGCTCATAGCGTTGCGCATCCTCCTGGCCAGGAGACACCTCAGCCACAGCGTTGTAAACCTGCCCAGCAACCGGGTGAACGCCATCATCAACATAATAAAACTTAAGTTCCATTGCATCTCCCAAATACATTAAGGCTCATACTCTGATAAACCGTCACCCTTGGATAGGTGTACCCTTTAACCTTTACTCCAGAAGGTGTTCTTGAACTCCACTGTGTACCAACAACTGTTTTTGTCGGACTGTTCCAAGCGGCATCAACTTCGGATTTTAGCCGCGCCTCGTCCCACGCTGCAGGGAACATTGTATACGAACTTCCGAAAAGCCGGGAACAGACCACGTTTTCTATATCAGAGAAACGCACAGATAACGTGGTCTGTCCCCGGTTCTGTTTATATGAGAAAACGGGTACGACGGGTTCAACCAGGCAGGTTGGGATAAGAGAGAACCCAGCAGTTAAAAGCTGCAGGGCGAGTTGGCTTTTAGCCTCGACTTGAGACCGGCTAATGGGTGTCCTTTTTTTTCAAATGGCATTAAAAATCTCTAGCCTTGATTTGAGACCGATTAATGGGCGCCTCCTTATTTTCCCTTTTTTACTTCTATCTGCGCTGACAAATATAATCGTTCCTTCTCTCAAACGGCATCCAATCGATCAAACTCCCTAACGAAGCACTCTACCTCAGAAGGCAACTCACAATTAAATTTCCATAATGCCGCAGCGCATACACCTTGCACAAACTCCAACACCTCCAAAACCTCCAAAACCTCCAAAACCTCTATTAATTCTTCAAACTTCACCACCCTTAACTCAGCGATTAGCTTTCTAAGCAAATCAAGCATATAACCCCTACACTCTAAAGAAAATAGCTCTTTATACATTACTGGCTCATTACGTAAAAAGTCTTCTGAAAAAACCATCATTCTAGAAAAGGACTAGAAAAGGGGACAGATTTATTTCCCGATCGGCTTTTGCCTCCCACGGGATCAACCAGGTCCGGATCGCTCCGCATCATCACAGGCTCAGAAAATAAATCTGTCCCCTTTTCTGCAGAGCCTGGAGTAGACTTGTGGGGATCCCTCAGGGTCTGCCCCCGTTTTTCCTCCCCGTTTTTCCACAAAAAACACCACTCAATCAAATGACTCATGTCTTAGCAGGGAAAATTTCATATCCAAAAGGCTGCCAATATTATCAGAACGGATGGTTTTATCGACATAAAGCAAAATTGGATATTCCGAAAATAGCTGCTCCACGGCTTCACCATCAAAAGGATCAACATTCTCTTTGAGAACAAATCCCTCGCCCTCTTCACCGTCAAATCGATAATACCCCCCCCCTTGGTAAGCACTTTCCTTCTCTACAAATGAAAAACCCAAGCATTTTTCCACATTTAATTTCGCCTCTATAAGAGACATATCTTTAATACCATACAGATCATATGCAACCATGTATTAGTTCCTCGGCAAGATAATGCTTGGCGCTCGGCTTATCGCCGAGGTCGTTGAGCCGTAAATCATGAAATTAACATCGCGACCCGCCTGCTTACTTAACTGACTCGCCAAGTCTTCCAAGCCAAGCACTTTCAGATCCCTTGCACTAAGGGGACCGGTACGCGTCGCGCCGCTCCTAAGCCCAATTCCTAGAGAGCTTGCTTTGTCTAATAGCTCTGGACTGGCGAGTGCGATATCAAAATCGCTAGCTCGTCCGACATCAAATGGTTGACCGGTTCGATAGCTTTTGCCAGTTATAGCGCTCCCCTGAAGTATGGGATCGACATTGCTATAACCTGCTTTCAACAAACCATCCCTGACGCTACCGCCAAAAGTTGAAAATTCTTTCGCATCGGCGAAACCGCTAGGTACAAGCCCTTTTGAAGACGCGCTATATAACGAACCACCCAACCCCCATGCATTCAACAGCCCCTGGATACCCCACATGACCCGCTCGGTGTTACTGGCCACTTCCCCCGTGATAGGATTTTCGCCACCTGTGGCCATATAGCCTTGGCAGGCTATACCAGCCAGACCTGCCCCACCACAACCAGCCGTGAACAGTTCATTGGAGACCCCCTGAAGCCGAGCGGTAACGGCAGCATCATCTAACTGCTTTCTCGTTTTTCCATCAACCGCCTGTTCAAATGAGGCAGGCTGTAGAACCCACTCCTCACCTTGATCCGTGGTGATCGTCTTGTCGGTAGCCACGCAAAAGCCGTTTGGTGACGTAGCGCAGGAAATCACATCCCCAGGCGAAGTTGTGTGGACCGTAGCGCGGGTGAAATCGTTATCTTCCGCAAGCACCTCGTTCTTTAGAACGCTATGATTTTTGGCCAGAAGATCCGCGATCTCGCTAGATAGTTTTTGGCAATCAGCTGTTGTCGAGCCTTTACACGACGCCTCGTATTCCCGCTGCAAAACCTGAAGCGACATCCTTCCTATGTCACTCAGATGATTATTCTCGATTGCATTTTTCGCTGTACCCGCTCCAACCGCAGCGTTAAACGCATCCCCTCCAGCAAGCGCGCCGGTAAACCCGCCAGCCAACGTCGACAGCGCCGCGATCGTTTGTTTTTCCGATTCGGTCAGCTCGTCTCTGGATTTGCCCGGGTAAAGCTGACTCGCTATCAGCTCACCAACGGTGGCACCCGCAGCCCCGGCCAGCGCCGAGCCTCCTTGTGCTTTTGCCAGGACCGCACCCAACACGGCATGTGCCATCAGATTCGCTGCATCATCACCTTCGGTCATCTGCTTAACGGCTTGAGCCAGATAAGGCGCAGCCGCGCCTCCCGCCAGTGCTGTGATGTCTCCGGTCAGGATGCCTTGGACGATTCCCGCGACCGCTTGGCTGGCCTTCTGGAAACTACTACCTGTGCCGTAATCGCGCTGAACCTGTTGGCTGATCTGCTCAGGGGTTGGATTAGCCACACCGCCGTCATTCAGCTTCTGCTGCGCAACCTTGTAGGCATCGCTGTTCTTGTCTTGCGCTTCCTTGATTTTTTCAGCAGCGATGGCATTGCTAATCCCCTTCGCCAACTCCACCGAGCTCTTCACCAGCTCAATGCGCTCGTTCATCGCCTCTTCGTCAGGCTTGTCCAAAAGCTCGTTGGCATTCTTCGTATCGCGATTCAGGCCAACCGTGTCCTGTGCACCCTCCGGATTGCGGACAATGATCGTGCCTTCACTCACCGCACTACGTGTATGGCTCTTATCGGACTCGCTTAAAGCAATACCGTACAAGCCCCCCACCGAGGCGGAGGCACCTGCGCCACCGTAGCTTCCGGAAATGCTGATACCTGCCGATTGAGCCTCGATTTCACTGACATTCTTGATATCGCGAGCGATGAGCCGGTCAGTGATCAACAGGTTCTTGTCCGCCGAGGCATCGCTGGCAATCACACCGCCTTCAAGCGTGGTGGTCTTGCCCACGTCAACGGTGTAGCCACCCGCTCCCGCGAACAGGCCGCTCTGGTCCGTGACGCCTTTGTATTCGCTGTTCATGTTGCCAGCGGCCAGGTTGGCCGAGGCGGCTACAGGTGTGCCGTAGCAGAACGGTGGAATGCAGATGCTCGCACCGAAACCGCCGCTGCTTTGCTTGCTTTTCTGGTCCTGGGTGTCCTGGCGGGAAATGATGTTGAGGTTGCCGTCGATCAGCGCGTTGATTTCATCAGCACGAACCTGAGCGCCCGACAGCGTGGTGTCGCCGCCGCTGCGCAATAACAACGAACCGGTATCGACCGTCGTGTTGACCTGCGTGACAGAACTGCCGTTGCCCATGCCTTTGGCAAGCTGGGCGCCGAGGTCCAGGGTGAAGCCGTTTTGCTGGCCGATATTGAAGCTGGCGCCGATAGCGGTCTTGTTGTTGCTGTTGCGATTGGACCAATCAGCCGTGTTCTGTGCGCTTTCCAGGATGATGTCGTTGCTGGCGAGCAGCGATGTGTTGGCCGCTTTGATGCTGCTGCCGATGACATGCAAATCACCATCCTTTTCCGCCGCGTTGCCATTGGCAATGATGGATAAAGTGGTGCCTGCGTTGAGGGTGCTCTGCTTGGCGGTTTGGCTGGCGTAGTCGCTGGTACTTTTGCTATGGGTATTGGCGAGTTCGGTACCGATTTTGATCAACGAACCATTGCTGGCGGTGCCGCCCTGTTTGTCGGCGAAGCCGGTTTTTTGGGCATTTGCATCCGAGGCCATCCCGCCGAGGTTGTAGGCGGCCAGTGCCGCCTGGGCCAGCTTCACGGCTTTGAGCCGAGGATCATCCGCATTCTTCGCGGCTTCGACCGACGAGCGAATAGTCCTGACCGTGTCGATGATCGCACCACCGACGACACGCCCCACGGCCAAGCTGCTGGATTTATCGGCGGTGCTTTGCTTCGCCGTTTCCATGCCCGCAGCGATGGTGACGTTCGAGCCGCGCAGGCTCATGTCCTTGGTGCTGACCAGGTCGCTGGCGATGACGTTGAGGTCGCCACCGGCAACGAGGCTGACGTTGCCTTTGCTGGATCCGATAGTGCTGCCGGTCAGGGTGGTCTGTGACGCGGTGCCGTTGTGTTTCTGGTTGCTGATCGACAGGTGTTGGTTGCCGGTAATGTCGTCGAGGCCCAGGTTGTTGGCAGTTAATACGCCGGTCAGGTCGCGATTTTTCTCCTTGTGCATTTGGATACGGGAGAAGGTGTTTTCTGCCGCGTCGATGGTCAGGTCGCGCCCGGCACGTACCGCTAGGTCATTGGTACTGACGAGTGCAGAACCGGTCACGGTGGCATCGCGTTTGGCGCTGACGGCGATGGTGTCGCCCGAGATCAGGCTACCGACGGCGGTTGTCTGAGTTTCGGCCAACTTGTCCTGGACCTTGCTCGACTTCAAACCGCCCCAACTGCTTTTGCTTTTGCTGCGCTCGTGGCGAGCGCTCTCGGAGTCGGTAACCGCAACAATTTCCACATCATTGCCGGCCCCCAGGCCGACGCTGCCTTTTTCGGAAATCACGTTGCTGCCCTTGATCAGCAGGTCGTTGCCGGCGGTCAGGACGTTGTTGCCTCCGGAGGTAACCGAACTGGCTACGTTGGTGACACTACTGGTCTCATCCAACCGAAACTTCTTCCCGGAAGAAGACTTCTTGGTCTTGCTGTAGAAGCTGTAGTCCGAATCCTCAGCCGATTGCAGCACCAGGTTCGCGCCGGCGACCAGATACGCTTCATCCCCAGCACTCACCCGACTGGCGATCAACCCCAGATCTTTCCCGGCACTCAGCGTCACATTCCCACCCGCCGTCACGCTGGTGGAGACTTGGCTCACATGGTCTTCCTGAGCCGTGACCTTCTTGCTCTTGCCATACGAATGCTGCTCATCCGCCGCAGACGCCAAGGTCAGGTCGCCGATGGCGCTCATGGTGATGTCGCGCTTGGCGTCGATCTGGCTGGCTACAGCGGTGAGGTCGCGGCCGGCGTTGGCGGTCAGGTCGCGGCCTATGTCGAGGCTGGAGCCGTACTGGGTGATGGTTTCGTTTCGATGCGTGCCACGATTGCCGCTGGTGATGCGCTCAGCGGAGACAAGGTTGACGTCGCGGGTGGCGTTGAGGGTGGTGTCGGCTCCGCTTTTGAGCACGCCGCCGACGTTGTTGATGTCACGCCCGGCGCTGATGGTCAGGTTATTCGCGGCTTCGATACGTGAGGCGCTGTCGATGAAATCGGTGCGTTCGCGACGGTAGCCGCTGTCGCTTTCATGGGTGGTGATGGTGCGTTCGTTGATCACGTCGCCACGGGTGGCGGTGAGCGTGACGTCGCGTCCGGCAATGATGCCGCCGGCCTTGTTGACGAGGTTGTTGCCGGCCAGCAGGTCGAGGCGGTTGCCGGCTTCCACCAGGCCGCTGTTGACCAAGTCGTTGGTGGCGGTCGCGGACAGGTTGTTGCTCGCGCGCAGGGTACCGGCATTGTCCAGGTCCTTGCCAGCGATCAGGGTGACGTCGCTGCCCTGGATCAATGCTCCGTTGGCCGCCAGGCGGTTGTTGGCATTGGCCAGGTACAGCACCGGCACCAGGACTTGCTCACCGTTGACCTCGACGTTTTCCATCCAGACGATGTCGTGGGTCAGGGCCGCGACTTGCTCGGAGGTGAGGCTGACGCCCAGGGCCAGGTTGAGCGCCTGCTTGCTGGCGATGGCGTTGTTCATCAGGTACTTGAACATGTCCTCGTTGGAGGTCTGGCCGTCGATGAAGCGCTGGCCGGTGCGGGCGACCACGGCTTGCTGGATCAGGGTCTGCTCATACAACCCGTCGCCCAGGCGCTTGGCGCTCTGGTCGGGGTCGTAGCCGAGGTTTGACAGCAGGTAGTCCGAGCTCATGAATTGCTTGAGGTCGGTGAGTACCGGGTTGGTTTCGATCAGGTATTTGTGCGGATTGGCCGCCACAGTGGAAGCGGGCAGGCCCTGGACGCGGTTGACCGTAAACGCGGTGGTGCGGCCAGGCATGGCGCCGGCCACGGGGGCGCCGCCGGTGCTGGTGTCGAATGTGCTGGCCTGGTCGCCAATATTGGTTGCCTGGCGTGCTGCGATGCTCAGGTCAAGATTGCTGGCGGTAGCTTGCGGGGCGTTACCCGGTTGAAGGTCTCTGGCCTGGACGGCAGGCAGGCCTTGTTGGCGCTGGGCCTGGGTCAGGCTCGCGTTACCCAGCGCCCAGCTTTGCGGGCCGCTGACCGCCGGCACAGCGCCGCTCTGCCCGCTCAGGCGGAACAGGCCGTTCTGGCCGGTGGGCAGGCTGAAACCAGGCAAGGCTACCGGATTGACTTGCTGTTGCGCCAGGTTGGGCGGCAGTTGTTGATTGAGCGTGATGCGGGTGGAATATGCGGTGCCGGAAGCGCCCGTGTTGGTACGTGGACCACTGCCGATGTATGTGTAGCCGGGTCGCACGACACTGTTATTGATGTTGTTCTGCGCGTTGATATTTACGGCGCCGCCGGCCTGGATCACGGCTGCGTAGCTTTGGTCACCGCCGGCGAGTTTTTTGGTGGTGCCCAGGTTCGTGTACTCCATTTCGGTCATGCCGATGAAGTTGGCGATACCTGCTTCCAGACTGCTCAGGTTGTTGACGTCATAACCGGCGCTTTCGAACCAGTATTTGTTGGTGAAGTTACTGGCGGCAGTGTACCAGGCACCCGCATTTCGGGTTCGCTGGGAACGTAACACCCGCGTCGTTTCCGTCTCGCCGGTTTCGACGCCGGTGTTGGTCAAATTGACCAATGAGGCCGTCAGGTTGCCGCCGCTGGCAATGGTGCTGCTCTGGTTCAGCAGGTCGCCGCCGCTCAGGTTGAGGTTGCCACCCGCCGTGATGCTGGAAGCCGCAGTGGCTGCGGTCACTTCGGTTTTTTCGCGTTGCAGCAATTCCCAAACGTGGTTCTGCTTGCCGCTGCAGTCACCCGCGTTGTAACCCTCGATGCAGGGGAGTTCGGTGATTTTCGCGGTGTAGATGCCGCTGCTGCCCATGGTCAGCAGGGTGCGGATGTTCTGGATCGTGCTGGCGGCCAGGCTCATGCTGCCGTCGCTCTGGATCGAGCTGGAACTGTTGACGATGCTGCTGGCCAAGGCGCCCAAGCCATTACGGTCAACGGTGAGATTGCCCAGGCTGTAGATGTTGGCGTCGAGGTTGTTCAGCGTATCGACCCGCAGGCCCATGTCGCTGCCGCTGAAAATCAGCCCCTGGTGGTTCGCCAGCGCACCGGTCGTCACGGTCAAAGCTTGACCACCACCCAACGTCCCAAAGTTGTTGATCCCCGTGGCGCCAATCGTCAGGCGCGCCGCCGAGGTCAAGCGACCGGCATTGTCGAGCTGACCATTAACGCCAATGGTGGTATCGCCGCCTCCCGTTATGCTGGAGCTGACGCTGTTGAGGCTCACTTGTGCCGCGCTGAGGCCAAGCGTCCCCAGGCTGTTGAGACGACCGCCCCCCCAATAGGCACCACCCAGGTCGATTTTCAGGCTGCCATTACTGGCGACCAGACCTTCATTAAACCAATTGACGCCGCCGCCAATGAAGCTGTCGGAAGCCAGTAACTGGCCGCCAGCAGTCTGGGTGAAATGGTTGACATTGACGCTAAGGCGTCCTGCCTGGATGACCCCGCTGTTGGTCCATGTGTCGGTGCTGATAGTCAGACCGCCACGCGTCACCACCGTACCACCGGCTCCGGTGACGTTAGCGGTGGAGATATCAAACGTGCCAGTGCCAACGTGCAGCAAGCTGCCGCCGGTATTGAGGAAACTGGTCGCGCCAAGAGTCAGGTCGGTGTTGGCACTTTCCAACACACCACTGCGGTTATCGAACAACCCACCAATCTGGAAATGGGTCTTGCCGCCCGTACCCAACGCACGGATCTGCCCCGTCTGGTTATCCAGGCTCGCGGCCTTGATCATCAGCGTGCTGTCGCTTTCGATGACGCCCAGGCGGTTGTTCATGGCGCCGGTGAGGTTCAGGTCGATCTGGCTGCCGGCGATCTGGCCGCCGTTGTCGCCGCTGTTATCTAAATTGTTGGCGGTAACGTTGACTTTGCCTTTGGCGTAGAGGCCGCCGTTGCGGTTGTCGAGGTTGCCGGTGGTGATGACGGCATCGCCGGTTTGCGCCGAGATGCGTCCGCCGTAATTGTCCAAGCCGCCCAATGCGATCAGGTTCAGGCGCTGGGCCTGGGTGATGCCGCCCTGGCGGTTGTTGTTCAGGTCGTAGCCGTTTTTCAGCACGCCGCTCAGGTCGGTCTTCAGCAGTCCTTGCAAGCTGGCGAGCACGCCGCCGCGGTTGTCGAGGTTGCGCGCTTCAATGGTCAGGTCGCCGGCCTTGGCCTGGATGCGGCCGCTCTGGTTGTCGATGTCTTGGTCGACGACCAGGGTCAGGTTGCCCTGGCTTTGTACGGTGCCCTTGCCGTTGGCGAGGCTGTTGGCGTCGATTTGCACGGCACCGTTTTGACTGTAGATCAGGCCGTCGGCGCTGTTCTGCACCGCACCGGAGGCGGTCAGAACGAGTGCGTCATTGGCCGCGACGGTGCCACGATTGCGGTTGTCCAGGCCGCCGATGAGCAAGGTCAGCAGGCTTTGGCTGGCGATCTGGCCGCCCTGGTTGTCGAGCTGCGTGGCGCGCTCGACCCGCAGCGGCCCGGTGCTGGCAAGTTTGCCGTTGGTGTTGGTCAGGGCGCCGAGCAGGTCCAGGGTCACGGCGGCGTTGCCGATCAGTGTGCCGCCGGTGTTGTCCAGGGTGGTTCCGGTGAAGGTCAGCGCTTGTTGCGCGTTGACGGTGCCGCCGGCGTTGCCCAGGGTCATGGCGTTCATGACCAGGGTCGCGGCGCTGCCGATCAAGCCGCCTTGGGCGTTGTTCAGCAAACCGCCGGTGACGGTCAAGGTCTGGTCGGCACCGCTGGACAGAATCCCGCCGCGGTTGTCGACGCTGGCCGCGGTGACGGTGAGTTTTTTCTTGCCGGCCAACGCACCGTCAGCACTGTTGAGCAGCGCGCCGCTCAAGGTCACGCTGACGTCTTCGTCGCGGCTCGACAGCGTGCCGGCGTTGCGGTTGTCCAGGCTCGTGGCGCTCAGGTCGAGGCCTTTGAAACCGGACATCAGGCCGCCCTGGTTGATGACGTCGCGGGCCTTCACGGTCAGCAAACCGTTGCTGATGAGTTTGCCGGCGCTGTTATTGAGATTGCGAGCCGTCAGGTCGAGGTTCTGGCTGCTGGAAATTTCGCCGCCCTGGTTGTCCAGGTCCCGCAGGTGCTGGAGGCTGAGTACGCCGGCGGTGGTGATCAGGCCGGCGCTGTTGTTCAGATCCCCGGTAGCGGCACCGAAGTCGATCGCAATGGTGCTGCCCAGCAACGAACCCTGGTGGTTGTTCAAATTGCGGGTGCTGACGGTCAAGGCATCAGTGGCGTTGATCAAGCCTTGATTCTGGTTGATCAGCGGGCCGGCCAGTTTCAGGTCGAGGTTGGCGCGACTGGTCAGGGTGCCGGCGCTGTTGTCCAGGCTGGCGGCCTCGACGTCCAACGCGGCGGCGGCGATCAGGCCCTTGAGGTTGGTCAGCGCGTTATCGATGCGCAGGGTCAGGGCCTGGTTGCTCAACAACTTGCCGTTGTCGTTGTTCAGGTTTTGCGCGGCCAGGGTGAATGCCTGGGCGCTGGAGATTTCGCCGCCGGCGTTGTTGACGCCCTTGAGGTTTTTCAGCATCAGCAAGGGGGCGCTGATCAAGCCGTTCTGGTTGTTCAGTTGCCCTTGGTTCAGGTCAAGGCTCAGCGACGTGTTGCTAAAGAGCTGGCCGCCCTGCTGGTCAAGGCCGGTGACGCTGGCGATCAGCGCGCCGCTGCTGGCGATGCGGCCACCGTCCTGGTTGGTCAATTGTTGGGTGGTGAGGTCAAGGTTGGCGCCGCTGCTCAGGCGTCCGGCCTGGCTGTTGTCGAGCGCCCCGGTCTCGAGGAGCACCGCCTGCTTGGCGCTGATGCTGCCTTGGTTGCGGTTGTCCAGGCTTGCGCTTTTGAGGGTGAGACCGGCATCGGTGACGATGCCGCCGCCCTGGTTGAGCAAGGCGTTATCAAGCGTGAGCGTCAGTGCCCCAGCACTGGAAACGCTGCCCAGGGTATTGGTGAGGCTGGCGGCGGTAACGCCGAGCGCCCCTTCGGCGCTCAAGGCGCCCTTGATGTTGTTCAGGTCGCCGTCGAGGTGCGCGGTGAGGTCCTTTTGGGTCAGCAGCGAGCCGCCGCTGTTATCCAGCGTCTCGCCGGTCAAGGTCAGTCCGGTCTTGCCGGACAGCAGGCCCTTGGTGCGGTTGAGCACTTCCTGCACCGTCAGGGCCAACGCGCCGTTGGCGATGACTAGGCCGCCGTCGCTGTTGTCCAGCGCGTCGCCTGTTAAAGCAACATCGCCGTGGCCGGACAGTTCGCCGCCACGGTTGTCGATCGAACCGACGTTTAGCGTCAGCGTGTCGGTCGCCCCGACCAGCCCTGCGGCGCGGTTGTCCAGCGAGGCGCCGGTCAGCGTCAATCCGCCGAGGGCGATCATCTGCCCGCCCTGGTTGTTCACACTGTCGATAGCGGCCGTGACGTTGGCTTTGCCGGCGATCTGGCCGGCGCTGTTGTCGAGGTGGGTGGCCTCGATGTGCAGGTCACCGTCAGCAATGATCGCGGCGTCCCGATTGGTCAGTTGACCGTCCACGGTCATGACCAGCGCGCCACGGCTGCTGACCAAGCCATTGGTGTTGTCCAGGCTGGCGCTGTGGGTGTCGATGGACTGGGCGGAAACCAGCCCTTTGATAATGTTGAGCGCCTGGTCGATCCGCAGGGTCAGCGCCTGGTTGCTGATCAGCTTGCCGTCGCGGTTGTCGAGGTTGCGGGCCGCCAGCGTGAAGGCCTGGGCACTGGACATCTCGCCGCCACGGTTGTCCACGTCCTTTAGGTTCTTCAGCACCAGGACCGGTGCGTTGATCACGCCCTTGAGGTTGTTCAACTGGCCGTTGTTAAGGTCCAGGGTCAAGGCTGTCTTGCTGAACAGTTCACCGCCCTGCTGATCCAGGCCGGTGACCCTTGCAGTCAGCGCCTTGTCACTGGCGATGCGGCTGGCGGCGCCGTTGTTGACCTGGGTGGCGGTGAGATCAAGGGTGTCACCACTGACCAGGTAGCCACCGGCAGTGTTGTCGAACGTGCCAGTGGTCACGTGGGTGGCGCCTTTGGCGCTGAGCAGGCCGTCGCCGTGGTTATCCAGGCTGTGGCTGCTGACGGTCAGGCCGGCATCGGTGGTGATGGCGCCGCCGACGTTGATCAACGCATTGTCCAGGCGAATATCCAAACCCTGGCGGGCGACCAGATTGGCGCCGCTGTTGTCCAGGCTTTTGCCCTCGACGGTGGTGACGCCGGTACTGAATAGCAGGCCTTTGGTCTGGTTGATGATGGCCGCGACTTTCAGGCCCAGATCAGTGCCGGCGAGGACCTTGCCGTTGTCGCTGTTGTCCAGGCGTTGGCCGGCGATGTTGATATCGGCGGTACTGGAGATTTCGCCGCCTCGATTGTCCAGCGCGTCGATGTCGAGTTTCAGTGCGTTGGTCGCGCCAACCAATCCGCCGCGGTTATTCAGGTCCTGGCCGCTGACGGTGAGCAGGCCTTGGGCGACCAGTTCGCCGCCCTGGTTGTTCAGGTGCGAGACGTTCGCGGTGAGGTCGGTTTTGCTGGAGATTCGTCCGCCGCTGTTGTCGATGTCAGTTACCTGCAAATGCACAGGGCCGGCGGCACTGAGCAGGCCGCCGCGATTATCCAATTGCGAGCCATCGACACGCAGCCCCGCCTGGCTGCTGAGCAAGCCTTGCTCGCGGTTATCGAGCCTGGCGACTGTCAGTTGCAGGTCTTTGACGGATTGGACCCTGCCGCCGCGATTGTCCAGGCTGCCCGCTTGGACATCCGTCGAGCCCTTGGCGCCGAGGCTGCCTTGCCGGTTGTCGAACAGACCGCTGATACGCGTGGTCAGGCTGCCATCGCTGACCAGGCTACCCTGGAGGGTGTTGTCGAGACTGGCGGCGGTGACGGTCAAGCTCTTGCCGGAACCCAACACCCCGTTCCGGTTGTTCGGGGCACCGATCAACCCGATGTTCAGCGCCACGTCGCCAGTGAGCAGGCCGTCGCTATTGTCCAGCATGGTGCCGGTGACTTGAGTGGTGGCGGCGCTGGAGACTTCGCCGTCGTGGTTATCCAACTGCCTAACATCAACCGTCAGGCTACCGTTGCTGCTGACCACGCCCTGCGTGTTGAGCAGCTTGTCAGCGGTGACGTCCAGCGCGCCGTTGCTCAGCACGCGGCCCTTGTTCTGGTTATCCAGCGTCCCGGCTTTTACCGTGGCGGCCTGCCCGGCGCTGAGGGTCCCGCCCTGGTTGTTCAGCGTCTGCGTAACATTGGCCGTCAGATTGCGGCTGGCGATCACGCTCTTGCCGTTGTTGTTCAGGTTTTGCGCCGTAAGGCTCACATCGCCCGCAGCGTTACGCGTGTTATCCGCGTTCACCCCGGCTTCGATAATGCCGTTGTTGCTCAACTGCCCACCGGCATTCAACGTGATGCTATCCCGCGCCGCGAGGGTTTGTTGGTTAGTCAGGTTGCCCTGGGTCTGGGCGTTCAGGGTCGTGCCGGCATAAACCGGTCCCTGCACATCAAGACTCGCAGCCCTGACATTAACCGCCCCGCTGGCCGAGGTATCAACCATACTCAAACGCCCATTGGCATCGAGCTGAATATCACCACCACTGGCAATCAACTTGCCGTCCAGTTTCACCCCGACGCCGGCCTCGGTGCCGACCAACTTGATCGCCCCGGCATACATCCCACCCAACGCCGAAGAGTCGATCGCCAGTTCCGGCTTGGTGCTGCCGTCATCGGCGCGAGCGGTGGCGCTCAAAGTCTCTGCATTGACGTCGTTGCGCCCGGCCACGATCGTCAGGTTCTTCGCCTGGATCTCGGCGTTGATCTTGGCGCTGCGGGTGATGATTTCGAAGTGATCAACGTTGTTCGCATTGAGGCCCGCGCCTTCGATGGCGACGCTGCCCTGGTCGACCTGGTAGCGATCCAACCGACCGTTTTCCACCACCGGTTTGCCGGTGCTCAAGGTCACTTTCGGGCTGTTGATGAAGCCGCAGCCGTTGCAGCTGATGCCATACGGGTTGGCGACGATGACATGGGCCGATTGCCCCGCCACTTCGGTGTAGCCGCGCAGTTGGCTGGGGTTGCCGCCGTTGACTTCGTTGAGGATGGTTTGCGCGGCGGCGCCTTGGAGGTTCGGGTTGCCGAGGATGATCCCGCCCAGTTGCGTGGACTGCGTACGGGACGTGGCGTTGTTGAGGATCACGCCGTTGCTGTCGACGTTGTAGTCCTTGAACTGGTTGTGGGACAGACCGTTGGCATTGGGCTTGGCGATGTTGACGATGGGCACGCCATTGCCCGCCCGGTCGAGGCCGGTGCCGGGCGCGCTGACCACGATGCCCTCGGCCTGGGCCCACATGGGTTGCCAGAACATGACGTTGGCCAGCAAAAACGCCAGGCCGCGCTTGGGCATGCCGAGGAACCGCTCGCGGTTTTTCAGGGCAGCAGAAGGTTGGCGGGCCAGGAAGGCGTATTGGCGGTCGTCCATGATCGGGTCTCGTTGCAGCGCAATTTAAAAGGAGGTCATCCGTGCAGGCCGGTGGCCGAAAAGCCAGACACGACCTCGTTCACAAGGCAAGGAAGACGTTCGTCATCCTCTGCCCACAAAGCAATATCAAAATAGTGGCGCGATACTAGATAGCCATTATTCCGGCGTCAATTAAATATTGCCGAGAAATTCGGTATGCCCAAACCCAGGGGTGCCCCTTACTTTTGGATATTTCCTACATCCCAGTCCCAACCGCTAGTCTTCGGAAAAACCTTCGTCACGCCCCAAGGGATTTCATGGACAGAACCACTTTAAAGCCCCTCTTACTCGCGTTCGCGTTGATCAGCGCAGCGCCATTGGCCCAAGCCGCCACTACCCTGGTCTACTGCTCCGAAGCCAGCCCCGCCGGGTTCGATCCCAGCCAATACACCAGCGGCACCGACTTCGATGCCTCGGCCGAAACCGTCTTCAACCGCCTCACCCAGTTCAAGCGCGGTGGCACCGAGGTCGAGCCCGGTTTGGCGACCCGTTGGGACGTCTCCGCCGATGGCCTGGCCTACACCTTCCACCTACGCGAGGGTGTGAAATTTCATACAACCGAGTTCTTCACCCCGAGCCGCGACTTCAACGCCGATGATGTGCTGTTCACTTTCCAACGCCTGCTGGACCCACAGCACCCGTTCCGCCAGGCCTACCCCACCGAATCCCCGTACTTCACTGACATGGGGCTGAACACCACGATCAAGACTGTCGAGAAGGTTGATGACCGCACCGTGCGTTTCAACCTGAATAACGTCGATGCGGCTTTTGTGCAGAACCTGGCGATGAGTTTTGCCTCGGTGCAATCCGCTGAGTACGCGGCTCAGTTGTTGAAGGAAGGCAGGGCCGGCGACCTGAATCAGAAACCCGTCGGAACCGGGCCGTTCGTGTTCAAGCGTTACCAGAAGGATTCGCAGATCCGCTACACCGCCAACACCGCGTACTGGAAACCGGAGGACGTGAAGCTCGACAACCTGATTTTTTCCATCACTCCGGACGCCGCCGTGCGCCTGCAGAAGCTCAAGCGCGGCGAATGCCAGGTCAGCGGTTATCCGCGCCCGGCCGATATCGAGGTAATGGAGCAAGACCCGAACCTGCGGGTGCTCAGGCAGCCCGGTTTCAATCTCGGTTTCCTGGCCTACAACGTGACGCACCCGCCGCTGGACCAGCTCAAGGTCCGTCAGGCGCTGGACATGGCCATCGACAAACCGGCGATCATCAAAGCGGTGTACCAGGGCGCGGGGCAACTGGCGCAGAACGCCTTGCCGCCGGCGCAATGGTCGTTCGACCCGGCGATCCAGGACGCGCCCCATGACGTGACCAAGGCCAAGTTGCTCCTGAAAGAAGCCGGGGTTGCGCCCGGTACTACCATTGATTTATGGGCGATGACGGTGCAGCGCGCCTCCAACCCCAACGCACGAATGTCGGCGCAAATGATCCAGCAGGATTGGGCCAGGATCGGCATCAAGGCCAACATCGTCAGCTACGAATGGGGCGAATACATCAAGCGCGCCAAGAACGGTGAGCATGACGCGATGATCTATGGCTGGACCGGCGACAACGGTGACCCGGACAACTGGCTCGGCGTGCTTTATAGCTGCGCGGCGGTCAAGGGCAGCAACTACGCCAAGTGGTGCGACCCGGCCTACGACCGGTTGATCCAGCAGGCCAAGGTCGCGACCGACCGCAAGAAACGGATCGATCTGTACCGGCAGGCGCAGAAAATCCTCAAGCAACAAGTGCCCATCACGCCCATTGCCAACTCAACGGTGTTCCAGCCGATACGCAAGGAAGTGGTGGATTTCAAACTCAGCCCATTTGGCCTTACACCCTTCTATGGCGTGGGTTTGAACAAGTAAAACCCGCCCCATGGCGGTGCGTCGCAGCCCTGCGCCGCACCGCCAACGGGCGCCGTTTGCCCCAAAAAAACCGGCGCAAACGGTCAAATGCGTCAAAAGTTATAAAGATGCGACATTAAGGTACGTTCGTTCCACTGTTTCAAGCTTGAAACCGCTCTGGATCTTGCATTGGGTATGGGGCCTGCATAAGTATCCGCAGGACGACTCACGAGGTCGCCCTCAAATCCAAAAATGACAACAAATCATGAGGCCAACATGCTTAAACACGCGGTCATTCCGTTTTTAGTCGGCGCAGGCTTGTTAGCCAGCGCTCCTTTCGCTTCCGCCGCGACTAACCTGGTGTTCTGCTCCGAAGGCAGCCCGGCCGGTTTCGACCCTGGTCAGTACACCACCGGAACCGACTTCGACGCCTCTGCAGAAACCATGTTCAACCGCCTGACCCAGTTTGAGCGCGGCGGCACCGCCGTGATTCCTGGCCTGGCCACAAAGTGGGACATTTCCGAAGACGGCCTCACGTATACCTTCCACCTGCGTGAAGGCGTCAAGTTCCACACCACCCCGTATTTCAAGCCGACTCGTGAGTTCAATGCCGACGACGTGCTGTTCACGTTCAACCGCATGATCAACAAGGACGACCCGTTCCGTAAGGCCTACCCAACAGAATTCCCGTACTTCACCGACATGGGGATGGACACCAACATCACCAAGATCGATAAAGTCGACGACCACACCGTCAAGTTCACCTTGAAAGATGTCGACGCCGCGTTCATCCAGAACATGGCCATGAGCTTCGCCTCGATCCAGTCCGCCGAGTACGCCGCCCAGTTGCTCAAGGACGGCAAGGCCCCGGACATCAACCAGAAGCCGGTCGGCACTGGCCCGTTCGTGTTCAAGAGCTACCAGAAAGATTCCAACATCCGCTACACCGGCAACAAGGATTACTGGAAGCCTGAGGACGTGAAGATCGACAACCTGATCTTCGCCATCACCACCGACCCGTCGGTGCGTATCCAGAAGCTGAAGAAAAACGAGTGCCAAGTCACCCTCTTCCCTCGCCCGGCCGACCTCAAGGCGCTGAAGGAAGACAAAGCGCTGAAGATGCCTGACCAGGCGGGTTTCAACCTGGGCTACATCGCCTACAACGTCATGGACAAGATCAAGGGCAGCAACGAGCCGAACGTGCTGGCTGACCTGAAAGTCCGCCAGGCACTGGACATGGCGGTCAACAAGCCGCAGATCATCGACTCGGTCTACCAGGGCGCCGGCCAGCTGGCCGTCAACGCCATGCCGCCAACCCAATGGTCCTACGACACCACCATCAAGGACGCCAAGTACGACCCCGAGAAAGCCAAAGAGCTGCTCAAGGAAGCCGGCGTCAAGGAAGGCACCAACATCACCCTGTGGGCGATGCCGGTGCAGCGTCCATACAACCCGAACGCCAAGTTGATGGCCGAGATGCTGCAGTCCGATTGGAAGAAAATCGGCCTGAACGTCAACATCGTCAGCTACGAGTGGGGCGAGTACATCAAGCGTTCCAAAGGTGGCGAGAACCAAGCCATGATCATTGGCTGGAGCGGTGACAACGGTGACCCGGACAACTGGCTCAACGTGCTGTTCGGCTGCGACTCGCTGGCCGGCAACAACTTCTCGAAATGGTGCGACAAGAAATTCGACGGCCTCGTGAAAGACGCCAAGCGTACTACCGACCAGGCCAAGCGCACCGAACTCTACAAACAGGCGCAACACGTCCTCAAGGATGCTGTGCCGATGACACCTATCGCTCACTCGACGGTGTACCAACCCATGCGCGCCAACGTGCAGGACTTCAAGATCAGCCCCTTTGGCTTGAACTCCTTCTACGGCGTCAGCGTCAGCAAATAAGCTCCAGAATCGGCGGCGTTTCCTAACGTCGCCGATTTTTTTGGGCTGATGTATCGGAATCTTCCTACGCAGGACCCCGATATCTCACACGGCAGAAGGTAAAGGCGCGTTGCCTTTTCCTACAAGTCTTTAGGACTCAGCGCATTTACTGCCAGACCGACGGTCCCTACCGTCAGGGCTGACAGTATTTGCATGAGTTCTCGGTCTGCCATACGCATGGTTTGGACTCAATGCAGCCATCGAATCCTGGAAGGGATCGGGGCGCATTGCACAACACTACAAGAGGGAGCGTCATGCGCCATACCTTGGTTTTATCCGCATTGCTGGGCACCGGCCTGCTGGCCGCCACATCCGCAGCCCAGGCCGCCGGTGGCAGTCTGGTGTTCTGTTCCGAGGGCAGCCCCGCCGGTTTCGACACGGCGCAATACACCACCGCCACCGACAACGACGCCGCCGAGCCGCTGTATAACCGCCTGGCCGAGTTTGAAAAAGGCGCGACCAATGTCGTCCCAGGCCTGGCAACGAGGTGGGACATTTCCGAAGACGGCTTGAAATACACTTTCCACCTACGCGAAGGGGTGAAGTTTCATACAACTGATTACTTCACGCCGACCCGGGACTTCAACGCCGACGACGTGCTCTTCACCTTCAACCGCATGCTTGACCCACAGCATCCGTTTCGCAAGGCCTACCCCACCGAGTTCCCGTACTTCAACGGCATGAGCCTGAACAAGAACATCGCCAAGGTTGAAGCGACCGGGCCGCTGACCGTGGTCATGACCCTCAACAGCGTCGACGCCGCGTTCATCCAGAACATCGCCATGAGCTTCGCCTCGATCCTTTCAGCCGAGTATGCGGATCAGTTGCTCAAGAGCGGCAAGCCGAGCGACATCAACCAGAAGCCGATCGGCACCGGGCCGTTCGAGTTCAAGAGCTACCAGAAAGACTCCAACATCCGCTACGTCGCCAACGATAAGTACTGGGCGCCGGAACGGGTGAAGCTGAAGAACCTGATTTTCTCCATCAACACCGACGCGTCGGTGCGGGTGCAGAAGCTCAAGGCCAACGAATGCCAGGTCACCCTGCATCCGCGTCCGGCCGACGTGCCGGCCTTGAAGAACGATCCCAAGCTGCAGCTGATCGAGAAGCCGGGCTTCAACCTCGGCTACATCGCTTATAACACCCGCCACAAGCCGTTCGACCAGGTCGAAGTGCGCCGTGCGCTGGACATGGCGGTGAACAAGCAAGGCATTCTCAACGCCGTGTACCAGGGCGCGGGGCAACTGGCGCAGAACGCCATGCCACCGACCCAATGGTCCTACGATGAGACCATCAAGGACACGCCTTACAACCCGGAAAAAGCCAAGGAGTTGCTCAAGGCCGCCGGGGTCAAGGAAGGCACCGAAATCACCCTCTGGGCCATGCCCGTGCAACGTCCGTACAACCCCAACGCCAAGTTGATGGCCGAGATGCTCCAGGCGGATTGGGCGAAGATCGGCCTGAAGGTGAAGATCGTCAGCTACGAATGGGGCGAGTACATCAAGCGCACCAAGAACGGCGAGCACGACATCAGCCTGATCGGTTGGACCGGAGACAACGGGGACCCGGACAACTGGCTGGGCACGCTCTACAGCTGTGACGCCATCGGCGGCAACAACTACTCCATGTGGTGTGACCAGGATTACGACAAGCTGATCAAGCAGGCCAAGGTCGTTACCGACCGCGACCAGCGCACCGTGCTCTACAAACAGGCCCAGCAATTGCTCAAGCAGCAAGTGCCGATCACCCCTGTTGCCCACTCGACGGTCAACCAGCCGCTGAGTGCCAAAGTCGAAGGGTTCAAAGTCAGCCCCTTCGGTCGCAACGTCTTCTCGGGCGTCAGCCTGAACCCATAACCGTCTAGCCACGCAGCGCGGGCTTCCTTTGGAAGCCCCACGCCGACGTCTTGCCGTAATTCGCCGATTTGGCGCCAAGCAAACGTTTGCAACCTGCGAATGAGTTGAAACCCGATAGCCGATTCACCAAAAAGATCGGCATAAAAAAGAAAGAAAAAGGAGCGTTACCAATGAAACTGAGCAGCACCGCAATACTGGCCTTGGCCATCAGCAGCGTTACGGCCACGGCTTACGCAGAATCTGTCAGTCAGGAATTCGTTCCTACCGCGCTGGCCGACAGCAGCGCCCAAAGCGAAGCAAAAGGCTTCATCGACGGCCAGAGCCTGGGGGGCACGACTCGTAACTGGTACTCCAACGAGTTGAAACGCCGCAATGACCGCTTCAGCTACAAGCCAAACAGCGTGAAGAATGACCCTTCCGTACCGGCCACCCCCATTTCCCGTCGTATCAACTGGGTCCAAGGCACCATCGTCAACTACACGTCGGGCTTCACCCAAGGCACCGTCGGCGTCAGCACCGAAGTGGCCGCCTACAACGCCGTCGTTCTGGACCAGGACCGCAAGCACATTGCCGGTGGCTCCAACCGTACCCTGGCAGACTCCAACGGCGATGCCGTGGATCAGTGGAGCAAGCTGGGCCTGGCCAACGTCAAATTCCGCGCATCGAACACGACGCTGACTGCGGGTCGCCAGAACTTCAGTACGCCAATCATCGACGTTATCGGTAACCGTGCACTGCCTTCGAGCTTCGAGGGGATCAGCCTGCACAGTGAAGAATTCAACAACCTGTCGTTCGACCTGGCCGGTTTCGATCGCGTTTCGCCGCGGACCGAGCAGAGCCTGTCGAAATTCCGCTCCGAGTATTCCGCCACTGGCGTGGAAACCGACAAGGTCTACACCGCCGGCGTGAATTACCAGCCGTTCAAGAGCCTGAAAACCAGCCTGTATGGCGCCAAGGTAGAAGATTTCTGGAACCAGTATTACTTCGGCGCCACCCACGAACTGGGTGATAGCCAGGTACTCAGCCTGACCACCAGCCTGAACTACTACAAAACCGTCGACGAAGGCAAAAAGCTGATGGGGGATATCGACAACGATACCTACTCCCTGTCCCTGGGCCTTGCTCACCAGGCTCACAGCCTGACCTTCTCCTATCAGGAAGTGAACGGCGACGAGTACTTCGACTACTTGCACGAAACCAACGGCATCTACCTGGCCAACTCCTTGCTGTCGGACTTCAACAGCCCGAACGAGAAATCGTTCCAGATCGCCTACGGCCTGAACATGGCCGAGTACGGCGTGCCAGGCCTGAAGTTCAACATCTACCAGGCGCGTGGCTGGGGCATCGACGGCACGCATTACCGTGGCACGGCCTACACCGATCCAAGCAGCCAGCGCGGCAATTTGAGCCTGATGGATGGCGAAACTCACTACGAATACGGTGTCGGCGCTTCCTATGCCGTGCAGAGCGGCCCGCTCAAGGCCACCGCGATTCGCGCCACCTACACCACTCACCGCGCCAGCGAAAACCAGGCTGATGGCAACATCAACGAATTCCGCCTGGTCACCACCATTCCGTTCAACATTCTCTAACCTTTCCACCGACGGTCGACCCACAAGGTCGACCGTTCGGTTTTTTGCCGTTCAACCGATTGCAGAGGATTGACGATGAACATGAACCCCCTACGCGCCGCCATCGCCGCTGCGCTACTGAGTGTCGCCGTTGGCGCCACGGCCAAGCCCCTCGTGGTTTGCACAGAAGCCAGCCCGGAAGGCTTCGACATTGTCCAGTACACGACTGCAGTCACCGCCGATGCCGCGGCGGAAACCGTTTTCAACCGCCTGGCCGACTTCAAGCCCGGCACCACCGAAGTGATTCCGGCCCTGGCCGAATCCTGGGACATCAGTGACGACGGCCTGACCTACACCTTCCATTTGCGCAAAGGCGTCAAGTTCCACACCACCGATTACTTCAAGCCGACCCGCGACATGAACGCCGACGATGTGGTCTGGAGTTTCCAGCGTCAGCTGGACCCGAATCACCCGTGGCACAAACTGTCGAGCGTGGGCTTCCCGTACTTTGAAAGCATGGGCTTCAAGGAACTGCTCAAAAGCGTCGAGAAAGTCGACGAGCACACGGTCAAGTTCACCCTGACCCGCCGCGAAGCGCCATTCCTGGCCGACATTGCCATGGCCTTCTCTTCGATCTACCCGGCCGAATACGCCGACCAGTTGCTCAAGGCCAACAAGACCGGCGACCTCAACAGCAAGCCGATCGGCACCGGCCCGTTCGTGTTCCAGCGCTACAACAAGGACGCCCAGGTGCGCTTCAAGGCCAACCCGGACTACTTCCGTGGCAAGCCGCCGGCCGATGCGCTGGTACTGGCCATCGCCACCGACAACAACGTGCGCATGCAGAAGCTCAAGACCAACGAGTGCCAGATCGCGCTGTATCCAAAACCCGATGACATCCCCAGCATCAAGAAAGACCCGAACCTGAAGGTCACCGAGCTGGACGCGATGACCGTTTCCTACACCGCCCTGAACACCAGCCACAAATACATGAGCGACGTGCGGGTGCGCAAAGCCATCGACCTGGCCTTCGACAAGGAAGCCTACGTCAACGCACTGTTCGGCAAGGGCAACGCCACCGTGGCGGTCAACCCGTACCCGCCGACCCTGCTGGGCTTCAACCACGACCTGAAGAACCCGGCCCGCGACCTCGATAAGGCGCGCCAGTTGCTCAAGGAAGCCGGCGTGCCGGAAGGCACCGTGTTCACCCTGTTCACCCGCAACGGCGGCGGCCCGACCAACCCCAACCCGATGCTCGGCGCGCAGATGATGCAGGCCGACCTGGCGAAAGTCGGGATCAAAGTCGACATCCGCGTGATGGAATGGGGCGAAATGCTCAAGCGCGCGAAAAACGGCGAGCACGACATGGTGTCCGCCGGATGGGCGGGCGACAACGGCGATCCGGATAATTTCCTGACGCCTATGCTCAGTTGCGAAGCCGCCAAGAACGGCGAAAACTACGCGCGCTGGTGCAATGAGAAATTCCAGGCGCTGCTCGACCAGGCACGCGCCACAGTGAACCCCGAGGACCGCGCCAGGCTCTATGAGCAGGCCCAGGTGATTTTCAACCAGGACCAGCCATGGATCAGCATGGCCCACACCCGGATGTTCACGGCAATGCGCAAGAACGTAGAGGGCTACGTGATTAGCCCGCTCACCACCAACAACTTCGCCACCACCCAGGTGAAGTAGATAAGAAAACGCCCTTCGACGCTTGACCCCAAGCATCGAAGGGCACGCCTAACCGGCTGATGAGGTACACCTGAAGATGTTTAGTTTTATTGCCCGCCGACTGGGATTATTGATCCCCACGTTCTTCGGCATCACCTTGCTGACCTTCGCGTTGATTCGCATGATCCCCGGCGACCCCGTGGAAGTGATGATGGGCGAACGTCGGGTCGATCCCGAAATGCACGCACAGGCAATGGAACGCCTTGGCCTCAACAAACCGCTGTATGCCCAGTACCTGGACTACATCGGCAAACTGGCCCAGGGCGACCTCGGCGAATCGCTGCGCACCCGTGAAAGCGTATGGACCGAGTTCAGCTCCCTGTTCCCCGCGACCCTGGAACTGTCCATGGCCGCCCTGTTGTTCGCCGGGATCCTGGGCCTGCTGGCCGGGGTGATCGCGGCACTCAAGCGAGGATCCCTGTTCGACCATGGGGTAATGGGTGTCTCCCTCGCGGGGTATTCGATGCCGATCTTCTGGTGGGGCCTGATCCTGATCATGTTCTTCTCGGTGTCCCTGGGCTGGACGCCGGTGTCGGGACGGATCGACCTGCTCTACGACATCGAGCCGAAAACCGGCTTTATGCTGATCGACACGCTGCTGGCCGACGAGCCGGGCGCGTTCCTCGATGCCCTGCACCACCTGATCCTGCCGGCCATCGTGCTGGGCACCATTCCCTTGGCGGTGATCGCCCGCATGACCCGCTCTTCGATGCTCGAAGTACTGCGCGAAGATTACATCCGAACCGCCAAGGCCAAGGGCCTGTCGCCGTCGCGCGTGGTGTTCGTGCATGGCCTGCGCAACGCGTTGATTCCGGTGCTGACCGTGGTCGGCCTGCAAGTCGGCACGCTGCTGGCCGGTGCGGTCCTGACCGAAACGATCTTCTCCTGGCCGGGCATCGGCAAGTGGCTGATCGAAGCCATCGGCGCCCGGGATTATCCCGTGGTGCAGAACGGCATCCTGTTAATCGCCTGCCTGGTGATTCTGGTCAACTTCGTCGTGGACGTGCTCTACGGCTTTGCCAACCCACGTATCCGTCACCAGCGCTGAGATCAAGACCATGAGTACTCCAACTACCGCGGTAGCAGTCGATCAAAGCCTGCTTTACCCATCCCCGTACAAAGAATTCTGGCAAGCGTTTTCCCGCAACAAGGGCGCCGTCGCCGGGCTGCTCTTCATGATCCTGATCGTGTTCTGCGCGCTCTTCGCCCCGTGGGTCGCGCCTCATGACCCGAGCGAGCAATACCGCGACTTCCTGCTGACGCCGCCGGTGTGGCTCGAAGGTGGGCAGATGCAATTCCTGCTGGGCACCGATGAACTGGGCCGCGACCTGCTCTCGCGGCTGATCCAGGGTTCGCGCCTGTCGCTTCTGATCGGCTTGTCGTCGGTGGTGATGTCGCTGATCCCGGGCATCCTGCTGGGCCTGTTCGCCGGGTTCTTCCCGCGCATCCTCGGCCCGACCATCATGCGCCTGATGGACATCATGCTCGCCCTGCCGTCCTTGCTGCTGGCCGTGGCGATCGTCGCCATCCTCGGCCCAGGCCTGATCAACACCGTGATCGCCATCGCCATCGTCTCGCTGCCGTCCTATGTGCGCCTGACCCGTGCCGCCGTGATGGGCGAACTGAACCGCGACTACGTGACCGCCGCCCGCCTGGCCGGTGCCGGTCTGCCGCGCCTGATGTTCATCACCGTGCTGCCTAACTGCATGGCTCCGCTGATTGTCCAGGCGACCTTGAGCTTCTCTTCGGCGATTCTCGACGCCGCCGCCCTGGGCTTCCTCGGCCTCGGCGTCCAGCCACCCACCCCGGAGTGGGGCACCATGCTGGCTTCGGCCCGCGACTACATCGAACGCGCCTGGTGGGTCGTGAGCCTGCCTGGCTTGACCATTTTGCTCAGCGTGCTGGCAATCAACCTGATGGGCGACGGGCTGCGCGATGCGCTGGACCCGAAACTCAAGAATGCCGCCTGAGGAGATTCCCATGTCACTGCTAGAAATCAAGAATCTCAACGTCCGCTTCGGCGACGCCACCGCCGTGCCGGTGGTCGACGGCCTGGACCTGAGCGTGGACAAAGGCGAAGTCCTGGCGATCGTCGGCGAATCGGGCTCGGGTAAATCCGTGACCATGATGGCGCTGATGGGCCTGATCGAGCACCCCGGCATCGTCACCGCCGACGCGCTGAACTTCGACGGCAAGAACATGCTCAAGCTGAGCAACCGCCAGCGCCGGCAGATCGTCGGCAAGGACCTGGCGATGGTCTTCCAAGACCCGATGACCGCGCTCAACCCCAGCTACACTGTGGGTTTCCAGATTGAAGAAGTGCTGCGCCTGCACCTGAAAATGTCCGGCAAAGCCGCCCGCAAGCGCGCCATCGAACTGCTGGAGAAAGTCGAGATCCCCGGCGCCGCCAGCCGCATGGACGCCTATCCGCATCAACTGTCCGGCGGCATGAGCCAGCGCGTGGCGATTGCGATGGCGATTGCCGGCGAACCAAAACTGCTGATCGCCGACGAACCGACCACCGCCCTCGACGTGACCATCCAGGCGCAGATCATGGACCTGCTGCTGGCCCTGCAAAAAGAGCAGAACATGGGCCTGGTGCTGATCACCCACGACCTCGCTGTCGTCGCCGAAACCGCCCAGCGGGTGTGCGTGATGTACGCCGGCCAGGCCGTGGAAGTCGGCAAGGTGCCCGAACTGTTCGACATTCCGGCCCACCCCTACAGTGAAGCGCTGCTGGCGGCGATTCCGGAACACAGCATGGGCGCCGAGCGCCTGGCGACCTTGCCCGGCATCGTCCCCGGTCGCTACGACCGTCCGCAGGGCTGCCTGCTGTCGCCGCGCTGCCCGTACGTGCAGGACAACTGCCGTCAACAACGCCCGGCCCTTGACCCGAAATCCAACAGCCTCGCCCGCTGCTTCTACCCGTTGAACCAGGAGGTGGCGTGATGGCCGTCGTACTTACCGCCCGTGACCTGACCCGTCATTACGAAGTGTCCCGTGGCATGTTCAAGGGCCATGCGACCGTGCGCGCCCTCAATGGTGTGTCGTTCGAACTGGAAGCCGGCAAGACCCTGGCCGTGGTGGGTGAATCCGGTTGCGGCAAATCCACACTCGCCCGGGCCCTGACGCTGATCGAAGAGCCGTCCGCCGGCTCCTTGAAAATCGCTGGCCAGGAAGTGGCCGGCGCCAACAAGGCCGAACGCAAGCAGCTGCGCAAAGACGTGCAGATGGTGTTCCAGAGCCCTTACGCGTCCCTCAACCCGCGGCAGAAAATCGGTGATCAGTTGGCCGAGCCATTGCTGATCAACACCAACCTGTCGGCCACCGAACGTCGCGAGAAAGTCCAGGCGATGATGAAGCAGGTGGGCCTGCGTCCCGAGCATTACCAGCGCTACCCGCACATGTTCTCCGGCGGCCAGCGCCAGCGCATCGCCCTGGCCCGCGCGATGATGCTTCAACCCAAAGTGCTGGTGGCGGATGAACCGACGTCGGCGCTGGACGTGTCGATCCAGGCCCAGGTGCTGAACCTGTTCATGGACCTGCAGCAAGAGTTCAACACCGCCTACGTGTTCATTTCCCACAACCTGGCGGTGGTGCAGCACGTAGCCGACGACGTGATGGTGATGTACCTCGGCCGCCCAGTGGAAATGGGCCCCAACGAGAACATCTACAGCCGCCCGCTGCACCCGTACACCCAGGCGCTGCTGTCGGCGACCCCAACCATCCACCCGGACCCGAACAAGCCGAAGATCAAGATCGTCGGCGAACTGCCCAACCCGCTCAACCCACCGTCCGGCTGCGCCTTCCACAAGCGCTGCCCGTACGCGACCGAGCGATGCAAGACCGAGGAACCGGCCCTGCGACCGCTCGATAACCGGTTGGTAGCGTGTCACTACGCTGAGCGGTTCCTCGACGGCGCGGCGTAAGGCTAAAAGGCTAAAAGGCAGCAAAGCACTTAAGGCAGGAGAGCCTTTGTGGCGAGGGAGCTTGCTCCCTCGCCACGGGGATGAATCTTCGTCCTGGGTAACGCACCCTGCATAAAAAACCCCGCCAGCCCCGACTGAATATCAGTTGGGGCTGGAGGGGTTTTCTTTAGGCTATAGCCCTACGTCTGGCTATCGCCCTCTTCATCCTCATCACCATCCGGCGGATCAACCGGCGAACCATCGTCATCCTCGCCATCGTCCGGATCGCCCGCATCCGCATCGGTCGCGGCAAGCATCAACTCACCCTGCGCCACCGAGCCACTCGATGCGTGCTTTTCGTGCTCATCGCACTCAGCCCAGGCAAGCGTTGAACCGAGGGACAGCATCACCAATACCTTCAGCAAAAACATCATGCGCAGCAGCTTATTCATAGCCCAATTCCTTCTTTCCGGATAAAGCAGAGCCCGACGGCGCCTAAGAGAAGCTAATTATGAATAGACCAGTTCATCAAATAGGACGTCTTGGAACAGCTAGAAATGCCGCCGTTCTACAGATTGGTTTCGAATAAGCGTTATCTCGAAACCTGCTAACACCGAAAACTTCCCTTGTGGGAGCGAGCCTGCTCGCGAAGAGGCCGGCACATCCAACATCCAGGCAAGCCGACCTACCGCTTTCGCGAGCAGGCTCGCTCCCAGAGTTTGAATGGGGGTGGTCACAAAGCAGTGCCAAACCAAAACCCTTTTTGAAGTGCCGAGCATTGAGCCTTACAGACAAATACCCGGTAACACGGAACGCTCGTCCCGAAGCTACGTTGCCTTGCGCCTTTGCCTACAACTAAGCCAGAATCCGCCCGCTTGTGCGCCTTGGGGCGGGACTTTATGGTTACCGGGTCGCTGAAAATCAGCGGTCGGGTTTAGCGACCTGAACCATAGGCACGTAAGCAGCCATGCTTTATTGCGGGATTCCACCGCAATTACGTTATGGCGGCTGTATGTGGGAGACCTTCGGGTCTACCGGGTGCCTATGTCCGGTTCGCTAACCTGCGTACGGTCGCCACCATTCTGTTTAGCGACAGGTCTTGGCGGCTTCTATTCCCATAGGAGCATCACCATGTTCAAAGCCACACCGAACCCACCCGAATCAGACCCCACCTCTGCCTATTCCAGCCTAGACCCGGAAAAATTCCACGAAGCCACTGAGCGGGCGCTCGATTATTACTTGAAGCCGGAACAGGCCAAGGCCAAGAAAGAACCGCCAACGCGCCAGCTCTTCACTGTGGTGGAAGGGGTCGATAGCGAAAGCCTGCTCGCCAACCTCAGCGAAAACCTCGCCTCTGCCAACGCCATGATCAGCGACCTGGCATTCGACCTTGAAGGCTCTCGCCGACAGGTTGCGATGGGTATTCTTCAGGTGATTGAGATGAGTGAGCTGCTAGCGAATCGGGCGTTGGATATCGTCGATCCGCGTTAGCGACTGGCCCTAAAGAGAGGGCTGACGAGCCGTGCGCCAGCCCGCTTTCATGCAAGCCGACCCACCGCTTTCGCGAGCGAGCTCGCTCCCACAGGAAATTGTGGCTGACCGGGAGATTGAGGATCTGACACAAAACCAATGTGGGAGCGAGCTTGCTCGCGAAGACGGCGGCACATTCAACATAAATGCTGACTGGTCCAGCGCTATCGCGAGCAGGCTCGCTCCCACAATGGGTCACACTTACTGCTTAATGATGCTCCCGCGTCGCACGGAATTTCACATCCGGCCAGCGCTCTTCCATCAGCGCCAGGTTCACCCGGGTCGGCGCCAGGTAGGTCAAATGCCCACCGCCATCCAGCGCAAGGTTTTCCACGGCCTTGTTGGAGAATTCCTCGAGCTTCTTCTTGTCGCCGCATTCGACCCAACGGGCGGAGTACACGGTGATCGGCTCGTACGAGCACTCGACCTTGTATTCCTCTTTCAGGCGACTGGCGACGACGTCGAACTGCAGCACACCGACGGCACCGAGGATGATGTCGTTGCTGCGCTCCGGGAAGAACACCTGGGTGGCGCCCTCTTCGGCCAATTGCTGCAACCCTTGGCGCAGTTGCTTGGACTTGAGCGGGTCCTTCAGGCGCACGCGGCGGAACAGTTCCGGGGCGAAGTGCGGGATCCCGGTGAAGCCCAGGGCTTCGCCTTCGGTGAAGGTGTCGCCGATCTGGATGGTGCCGTGGTTGTGCAGGCCGATGATGTCACCGGCGAAGGCTTCTTCCAGTTGCTCGCGTTCCGAGGAGAAGAAGGTCAAGGCGTCGCCGATGCGCACGTCCTTGCCGGTGCGCACGTGGCGCATCTTCATGCCTTTTTCGTATTTGCCGGAACAAATGCGCATGAAGGCGATGCGGTCGCGGTGCTTGGGGTCCATGTTCGCCTGGATCTTGAACACGAAGCCTGTGAACTTCTCTTCCACCGGCTCCACGGTGCGCTCGTTGGCGACACGAGGCAGCGGGCGCGGGGCCCAGTCGACCACGGCGTCGAGCACATGGTCGACGCCGAAGTTGCCCAGGGCGGTCCCGAAGAACACCGGGGTCAGTTGGCCGTCGATGAATTCCTGCTGGTTGAACTCGTGGCAGGCGCCTTGCACCAGTTCCAGTTGCTCGACGAAACGATCGTACTCGTCGCCCAGGTGCGCACGGGCTTCGTCGGAGTCGAGCTTCTCGATGATCTTGGTTTCGGTGCGTTCATGACCGTGGCCAGGGGTGTAGACGATGATGTAGTCGTCGGCCAGGTGATACACGCCCTTGAAGTCGCGATAGCAACCGATCGGCCAGGTGATCGGCGCGGCCTTGATCTTCAGGACCGCTTCGATCTCGTCGAGCAGTTCGATCGGGTCGCGGATGTCGCGGTCGAGTTTGTTGATGAAGCTGACGATCGGCGTGTCCCGCAGACGGCAGACGTCCATCAGCGCGATGGTCCGTGGCTCGACGCCTTTACCGCCGTCGAGGACCATCAAGGCCGAGTCCACCGCAGTCAGGGTGCGGTAGGTGTCTTCGGAGAAGTCTTCGTGGCCCGGGGTGTCGAGCAGGTTGATCATGTGATCGCGATACGGGAACTGCATGACCGACGTGGTAATGGAAATACCCCGTTGTTTTTCCATTTCCATCCAGTCGGAGGTGGCATGGCGGTCGGACTTGCGAGATTTCACCGTGCCGGCCACCGCAATCGCCTTGCCCATCAGCAAGAGCTTTTCGGTGATGGTGGTCTTACCGGCATCGGGGTGGGAAATAATGGCGAAAGTGCGGCGTTTCGCGACTTCGGCGGCCTGTTTGGTCATGGGAAATCGCCTGGCAGGTGATTCAAAAAAGGGCGGCGATTATAGCCCAGAACCCTCCTTATGGACCACCTGGCAAGCGCAGCCTGACGACTCACGCCCATCGGCAGCGCCGCCCTGCAGCTGAGGTCTCATTGTGAAATAGCCTGGTCAGCGGGAATAAATTCAAATCTCGCGTCGTTGGCGGCCGTTTGGGGAAGCGTAATCTTGATCATGGGGATCCAGATGCCGGTGTTCGTCTTGAAGTCCCGTTGATCATATTGAGCGCCAGCCTTACCCGTATCATTGATGTAGAAAACTGCCTCGATCGGAAGAGTCTGACCAAGATTTTGCGCCCATTTTCTCATGCGGAATTCATTCTGCGTCGTAAATGCAGAGGTTGGAAGTTGCCCTTGAGCCTTGACGGCTTCAGTGAACGCACGGGCGCCTTGTTCGTTCAACTCGTCACGAATATCGAAGCCACACAATGCGCCATACATACCTGGGTTCTTGTTGAAATGGTCAACATACTGCGCTGCGGTGGTAATACCTTGGGATTGGCAAGGTCGGCTGCTGGGACGATCTGGATATTGACCACAACCTTCGGCAGGTCGATGGTCAGTGGCACCGTCTACTGGAAAGAAACACAACACCGCCAGTGAAATCTTTCCTGCCGGTTTAAAAAAATCCGGATAAAGAATAAACCCATTGTTGTAGCCAAACACAAGTTTGCCGAACTTTGCATCTTTGCGCAGCCAGGAAAAGGAAACGCCCGTCGATGAGGGGTTGGGATTCCAAAAATGAAACTGAGTGGAGTGTTGTGTTGCCCGCAATGTGACGCCCGTGCATAAAAATGACGGAGCGGAAGGGTTGTTGCGGCACATGGTCAAGACGTTGTTGTAGGCTTCAGTGAGATAGGCTGCTATTTCAGGGCCTGTGCCTGCACCTTGGACGCCAGATCCACGAGAGTCGACCGTCTGGGCTGACGGCTCTTGAATAGCACTCGTTTGCGGTTCATGGGTTGCACAGCCGGCTGTCAGCAATAAAAACAGCACAATACAAAGCTGTCTTTTCATTTCTGTCTCCCTTTCATGAACAGGCAAGATTCCAGATCAGCCAAGTTCTTTCAGTCTCTTTTTCGCTTAGCCGTTTTATCCAAGCTACAAGAGCGATTCCCTTCGAACACCTGTCAACTTTCACAGTGCTTGATACTTATTTGAAATAAACAATCGAGTTTTCCATTCAATCAAACGGTGGACAGTGCTCACTGGGACTTGGGAACCTTTTGAACTGTGCAGGCGTCCACTGCCCTTGCTACAGCCGCCCGTCATGGTCCGAAAAATCATCGAGCTAGCCTGACGAGGCGGCGCTCATGGCTCGCCTCAACGGCATCGAAAGAGCTGCTTCTCGCGAACGTTTTCCCGGCAACCCGTGATGGTTTGCCGCCCGGGCAAGCGTGCGCCGACTGAAAAACAAAGGAGTCCGCCTGTGGCTATCCGCTATGGCAAAGGGCTTATGAGGGGTGCAATCGTCGTCGCCCTTCTTGCCCTGTTGGTCCACTGGATCGGCATCGATATGATCCAACGCTACCGCGACGATCTACTGTTCTACCTGCAAGCGCACCTGATGCTTGTCCTGGCCTCCATGTTGGCGGCCCTGATTGTCGGCATCCCCGCCGGCATCATCCTCAGCCGCCCCGGCATGGTCGGGCGTGCCGAACGCTTCATGCAAGTGTTCAACATCGGCAATACCGTGCCGCCCCTGGCCGTGCTGGCCATCGCCTTGGGCATCCTGGGCATCGGCAGCGGGCCGGCCATCTTCGCCCTGTTCCTCGCCTCGCTGTTGCCCATCGTACGCAACACCTACGAAGGCCTGAAAAATGTCCAGGGTTCCCTCAAGGAAGCCGCCGTCGGCATCGGCATGACCCCGCGCCAAGTGCTGTGGAAAGTCGAATTGCCCAACGCCGTGCCCATCATCGTCGGCGGCGTGCGCGTGGCCCTGGCGATCAACGTAGGCACCGCCCCACTGGCGTTCCTGATCGGCGCCAACAGCCTTGGCAGCCTGATCTTCCCCGGCATCGCCTTGAACAATCAGCCGCAACTGCTGCTCGGCTCGGTGTGCACCGCCCTGCTGGCGTTGCTGCTCGACGGCCTGGTGACACTGGCGAGCCGCCTCTGGCTGGAACGCGGTCTGCGAGCGGCATAGACCCGGCTGCAATAAAGGAATCGTTATGAAGAAGTTGAGCTTGATACTGGGCTGCGTCCTGCTGTTCGCAGGATTCGCCCAGGCCGCTGAAAAACCGCTGATTCGCCTCGGTGCCCGAGTATTCACCGAACAGACGCTGCTGGCAGAAATCACTGCGCAATACCTGCGTGGCAAAGGCTACGATGCCCAGATCACCGGCGGACTTGGCAGCAACCTGGCCCGTAGCGCCCAGGAGAGTGGACAACTGGACCTGCTCTGGGAATACACCGGCGTCTCGCTGGTGTCTTACAACCACATCACGGAGAAACTCGACAGCGCCCAGTCCTACGCCCGGGTGAAAGAAATCGACGCAAAAAAAGGCCTGACCTGGCTGACGCCGTCGAAATTCAGTAACACCTACGCCCTGGCCTTGCCGGAAAAAATCGCGCAGCAATATCCACAGATCAACACCATCAGCCAGTTGAACACGGTGTTGCAGGCCGAGGCCGACGAAAATCACCTGGTGGCCCTGGACACCGAGTTCGCCAACCGCTCCGACGGGCTGGACGGAATGGTCAAGCTGTACGGCATGAACCTGACCCGCGAGAACATCCGGCAAATGGACGCGGGCCTGGTCTACACCGCCCTGCGCAACAGCCAGGTATTCGCCGGTCTGGTGTACACCACCGACGGGCGCTTGAGCGCGTTCAAACTCAAACTGCTGGAAGACGACAAGCAGTACTTCCCGGACTACACCGCCGCGCCCGTGGTGCGCCAGACGACTCTGGATGCAAATCCGCAATTGGCCGCGCAGCTCAAACCCCTGGCCGAATTGTTTGACGATGAAACCATGCGCCAGCTCAACGCCCGCGTGGACGTCAACCACGAAAGCCCTTCGGCCGTTGCCGCCGATTTCCTGCGCCAGCATTCGCTGCTCTCAACCCAATGACCTGGAGGAAAAGCCATGGATTTTCTTGACGCCTTTTCCCATCTGGACTGGCCGCTGGTGCTGCACCTGACCTGGCAGCACATCACCCTGGTGGGCATCGCCGTGACCCTGGCGATCCTGGTCGGCGTACCGCTGGGCATTTTCATGACCCGCTTTCCGACGCTCGCCGGCCCATTGCAGGCCAGCGCCACGGTACTGCTGACCATTCCATCAATCGCCTTGTTCGGCCTCCTGCTGCCGGTCTATTCCACATTCGGCCAGGGCCTGGGGCCGATGCCGGCGATCACCGCCGTGTTTCTCTATTCCCTGTTGCCGATCATGCGCAACACCTACCTGGCCCTGACCGGCGTCGAACCGGGCATCCGTGAAGCCGCCCGTGGCATCGGCATGACCTTCGGCCAGCGCCTGCGCATGGTCGAACTGCCCATTGCCGTGCCGGTGATCCTGGCCGGCGTGCGCACCGCCGTAGTCATGAACATCGGCGTCATGACCATCGCCGCCACCATCGGCGCCGGTGGCCTGGGCGTGCTCATCCTCGCTTCCATCAGCCGCAGCGACATGTCGATGCTGATCGTCGGCGCCGTACTGGTCAGCCTCCTGGCCATCTTCGCCGACCTGCTTCTGCAACGGCTGCAACGTACGCTGACCCCCAAAGGATTACTGAAATGATCGAACTTCAAAACCTCAGCAAAACCTTCAAGAGCAACGGCAAGGATGTCAAAGCCGTGGACTCGGTGAACCTGACCGTCAACGAAGGCGAGATCTGCGTGTTCCTCGGGCCGTCGGGCTGTGGCAAAAGCACCACGCTGAAGATGATCAACCGGCTGATCCCGCCCACCTCGGGCAAGGTCTTGATCAACGGCGAAGACACTACCGGCCTCGACGAAGTCACCCTGCGCCGCAACATCGGCTACGTGATCCAGCAGATCGGCCTGTTCCCGAATATGACCATCGAAGAAAACATCACCGTCGTCCCGCGCCTGCTCGGCTGGGACAAGCAGAAGTGCCACGACCGCGCCCGCGAATTGATGAGCATGATCAAGCTCGAACCCAAGCAATACCTGCACCGTTACCCACGTGAATTGTCCGGCGGCCAGCAGCAACGGATCGGCGTGATCCGCGCCCTGGCGGCCGACGCACCGCTGTTGCTGATGGACGAACCGTTTGGTGCGGTCGACCCGATCAACCGCGAGATGATCCAGAACGAGTTCTTCGAGATGCAACGGACGCTGAACAAGACCGTGATCATGGTCAGCCACGACATCGACGAGGCCATCAAGCTGGGGGACAAGATCGCGATCTTCCGCGCCGGCAAATTGATCCAGTGCGATCACCCGGACACGCTGCTGGCGCATCCGGCCGACGAGTTCGTCAGCAATTTCGTCGGCCAGGACAGCACGCTCAAACGGCTGTTGCTGGTCAAGGCCGAAGACGCGGCGGACAACGCCCCCTCGGTCAGCCCCGAGACGCCGGTAAACGAGGCGCTGGAATTGATGGACGAACATGACCGGCGCTACGTGGTGGTTACCTGTGCCGAGAACAAGGCCCTTGGCTATGTGCGTCGTCGTGACCTGTACCGCCAGGCCGGAACCTGCGGCCAGTACCTGCGGGAATTCAACGCCACCGCCGCCTATGACGAACACCTGCGGATCCTGTTGTCGCGCATGTACGAGTTCAATCGCTCGTGGCTGCCGGTGTTGGATGCCGAGCGGGTGTTCCTTGGCGAAGTGACCCAGGAATCGATTGCCGAGTACCTGAGCTCCGGACGGTCGCGCGGGGGCAAGACCAGCATTGTCTCGCCGGCCGAGACTGCGTTGGCCTGATCGGGCACCGCAGCCTTTTTTGCTGGCTTTTGTGGCTGCTTTTGTGGCGAGGGAGCTTGCTCCCGCTTGAGTGCGAAGCGCTCATCGCTTTTTAGGGCGGCTTCGCCACCCAGCGGGAGCAAGCTCCCTCGCCACAAGAGCAAGCGCGACATTCAGCAGGCTCGAAACCCGATCAAAGGGAACATCAACCTGTCACGCAGGTCGGTTACATCATGAGCTGTCGCGGGCCCCACGACGGAGACGTGCAGAAACGCGACATTTTTAGTTGATCTCAGGCCCCTCACGCCCTAAAGTTCGCGCCGAACGTCCATGCTGGAAACGATCCATCCGGCTCAAGTACTGACGACGAGACAGCAAGGCCAAGGGAATCACGCATCCCGTGGCCTTTTTGCTTTCGGCGACATGCCTTGGGAAGTAGGCGAACCAAAGTGGGGATACGGAGGACGTTCGCGAGGGTGGCTACCCTCAAACCCATTGATCCTGATGTTTGCCAGTAGGAGTCCCAACGTATGTCGATCCAGGTCGAAGATTATTTCGCGCGCGAAACTTTTCAGAGAATGAAAGCGTTCGCCGACAAGCAGGAAACCCCGTTCGTGGTGATCGACACCGCGATGATCGCCCAGGCCTATGACGACCTGCGCGCCGGGTTCGAATTCGCCAAAGTCTACTACGCCGTCAAGGCCAACCCGGCGGTGGAAATCATCGACCTGCTCAAGGAAAAAGGCTCGAACTTCGACATCGCCTCGATCTACGAGTTGGACAAGGTCATGAGCCGCGGCGTCGGCCCAGAGCAGATCAGCTACGGCAACACCATCAAGAAATCCCGCGATATCCGCTACTTCTATGACAAGGGCGTGCGCCTGTACGCCACCGACTCCGAGGCCGACTTGCGCAACATCGCCAAGGCCGCGCCGGGTTCGAAGGTGTATGTGCGGATCCTCACCGAAGGCTCGACCACTGCTGACTGGCCGTTGTCGCGCAAGTTCGGCTGCCAGACCGACATGGCGATGGACCTGCTGATCCTGGCCCGCGACCTGGGCTTGGTGCCGTACGGCATCTCGTTCCACGTTGGCTCGCAACAGCGCGACATCAGCGTCTGGGACGCGGCCATCGCCAAGGTCAAGGTGATCTTCGAGCGTCTGAAGGAAGAAGACGGCATCGTCTTGAAGCTGATCAACATGGGTGGCGGCTTCCCGGCCAACTACATCACCCGCACCAACAGCCTGGAAACCTACGCCGAGGAAATCATCCGTTTCCTGAAGGAAGACTTCGGCGACGACCTGCCGGAAATCATCCTGGAACCGGGCCGTTCGTTGATCGCCAACGCCGGTATCCTGGTCAGCGAAGTGGTGCTGGTGGCGCGCAAGTCACGTACCGCCGTCGAGCGTTGGGTGTACACGGACGTAGGCAAGTTCTCCGGCCTGATCGAAACCATGGACGAAGCCATCAAGTTCCCGATCTGGACCGAAAAGAAAGGCGAAATGGAAGAAGTCGTCATCGCCGGCCCGACCTGCGACAGCGCCGACATCATGTATGAGAACTACAAGTACGGTTTGCCGCTGAACCTGGCTATCGGTGATCGCCTGTACTGGCTGTCGACCGGTGCGTACACCACCAGTTATAGCGCGGTGGAGTTCAATGGCTTTCCGCCGTTGAAGTCGTATTACGTATAAGTCTTATCAATAAGACAGGCCCGTGATAGTACGGGCCTTTTTTTTTGCGTGATGAAAAGTTCCCCTTGCAACATCGGCACACATGGAAACGTCGGCGTAATATTTCGCCATCACCAACTTCCAGTCAGAAGTTACACATCGCAAACAGTTAGCGCTTAACACCCGAACAAATAATCGCTACTTTTCGTCTATCGGCATGACGCCGTCACGCGAACAAAAGGACTTATATGCTAACTATTGACGACTTTCCCATCACCGCTGGTGAGCTCAACGCATTAACAATGAATTTTATCAACGCCGCCTCAGGGACTCTTCCCGGTGTTCAGCGAGAAAAAGGACTGCTGGTTACGACTAGTGATATTCGAAATATAAAAAATTACGTTGTGCGTGGATTGGCCTTACCTACCGATACAGCGCAAATAGAGCAGATCTATAAATATGACCAGCTTAAAATCAATGGCCTGCGCTCTGAAGACATGCAGGTTCTCTACGAAACAATAAAAAGTCACGCCGAAACCTGGCCAGCCATTGAAACCGGCATGAAGGCAGTCGGTTCGGGCCTGCATGTATTCGCTGATGAGCTGACCAACGTCAGCGAGGCCATCATCGGATATCTTGAAAACCTGCCCAGTTATGTATCCGGCATTGGGAAAATCGGCGACCTGACACCCGAAGAGATCGAAAACCTCCCGGAGATACGCCTGAGTTCCGAAGAGTTAAGGAGAACCCCTGTCTTGCTGGAGTTGGTCAAAGAGTTAAAAGGCTTGATCCAACACCACAGCACGAAAACCTCCGCCACGAAAGCTCAAATTACCCAGTTCAAAAATGGCATCGGCCACTCGATCAAGCCCGCACTGGACCTGAAGCTGACGCTGATCAACAGCCAGAATGCGAGTGAGGAAATAAAGCAACACAACGAGCGACTCGATATTCTTGGCCAGCGAATCAGAGAACGGCAGGCGGAGATCGAGAGCTACTCCAAGAACAAATGGTGGGGTTTGTTCGGAGGGGCGGTTGGTTTCACTATCACCGCGACGATCTACGGCCAAAAAGCCAAGGAGGCCCGCCAAGAACTAGAACTACTGGTATCCGAACGGCGGATGATTGTAAAAAGCATTGAGACTAACCATCAGCTCCTGGCGCATCTAAACGCGTTCGAAAGTGATATCCATGATCTGAGAATTCGAGTCGAGAATGCCGTGGGTAGCTCTTCGAATCTCGAAAACCTCTGGGAACTCATCCAAGCCTATGTCGACGCATCCTCCAGGAAACTCGATGGCGTAACCAATGCAATGTATCTGGTCGCGTTCTCCGCGCGGCTCAGCTCCATGATGAGCCACTGGAAGAATATTCAAGAACAAGCGCGCGACTTACTGAATGCCTTCAGCAACGCCGTCGAAGAAACTTTATTTTCGCCAACTGCGAGATCCGCGCTGACGCAAATGCATTTTTCCGAGACAGCGCTCCCGTCCCCGACACCCGAGAAATACACGATGACTGGTATTGATTCCGTTGAACTGGCAACCGATTACGTCCTACCCGATGTGAAAATAATCCACGCTTGCCGGGATGAACTCAATTACAAAATCAGCATTCTGAACAATCTTCATATCCCGGTCCTCGTCGAGGAGTTCAACGCTCTGCGCAAGGAAACCAGCAACGCCTACGACGAGGCGAAACGCGCCATCACCCGGATTCCCGTCTCGTTGCAAACTGTTGAGATAGTTTCGTTGATCGACACTATTGAAAGGATCCGGGAAAATCCCACCGCCGAACAGCAGCAAGCCATCGAAAGCTTAAGCCAGGAAATCAAGCAACTCATCAACAATGCCCTGTCTGAAACCGACAAATATGCAATTGCATTCGACGATAGCTTGGCGAACTTGAGGGCTGTCACTCTCAGCGACAACCAATACCGCATCCAGGCATTGGAGGAGACAATCCGCCAGAGCGAGCTGCCGGCTGCCGCTGAAAAAGCGGCAATTGAACGCCTGCTTACCGATGAAGGGGTATTGAACGAGAGCATCAAGCTGATCGAGTCGACCGACAGTTTTTCGCTGATCAAGGAATTGCTCCTCACCGCCAGCAACCTTGCCGTAATGAATCCATCCCCTACACAACTCAAGCTCATCCAAGCGGGTATGGACGTCGCCGGTAGACTGCTGGGCCTCGTCTCGGACGCCATCAAGTATGGCAACCTGATCGAAGCCAGGCGCCAAATTCAAGTTGAGCTGGACCGGCGTCGCCAGACGTCGGCGCACAAGCAGAACGAACTCCAGATGCTAAGAGATCGCCACCAATTGCTGCTCGAGGCACAATCAGTACGAGCGACAAGGGATACCTATCACGACGAAATGAGCCGCTTGGCCGGTGCCATCAGTCAGTTCCTGAACATTAACAACCATGGCGCCTCCGCGACGTTGGAAACAGTTGCCCAGACATTTCTAAGTCAGGCAGGCATTCTTACCAGGCATTTGAATACCCTTCTCAGGGAATGGCGCAATTAAAGAAACAACGGGGGAAAACGCGATCCACGGATAAATCTCCTCGCCACCAACGATGGGCTTGAACAGCCATCCACTTTGAAGGTTTTGGAAAGCCCCGCTCATGCAAATGATCGGGGCTTTTTGGTGTGTTTATGAATGCTTCTCGATAACACACGGCATAATGCACGCCGTAACGAACAACTTGAATGAACAAGGCGAGCGACGTGTTGAAGAAAACCCTGTTCCAGTTGCACTGGTTTTTCGGCATCACTGCCGGGCTGGTCCTGGCGTTGATGGGCATTACCGGTGCGATGGTGTCGTTCCAGGACGAGATCCTGCGGGCGTTGAACCCGCAGGTGCTGACGGTTGAAAAGCAACCGGCCGGCGTCCTGCCGCCTGCCGAACTGGTGGAACAGATCGAAGCCGCGTCCGGCAAGACCGTCAACATGCTCTGGGTCGAGACCGACAGCGGCAATGCCGCGCGAGTGATTTTCACCGCCCCGCCCGGGGAGAAGCGCGGGCCGATGCGCTATTTCAACCCCTACAACGCGCAATTCATGGGCGATGTGGTGGGCCAGGACTTCTTCGGTTTGATGCTGCGTCTGCACCGCGTCCTGACCCTGGACGACGTCGGCCGGCAGATCACCGGCGCGTGCACGCTGATCTTGGTGTTTTTCTGCCTGTCCGGGCTTTACCTGCGCTGGCCGCGCCAATGGAGAAACTGGCGCGCCTGGCTGACCCTCGACTGGGCGAAAAAAGGCCGTAGTTTCAATTGGGACCTGCACTCCGTCGCCGGTACTTGGTGCCTGGTCTTCTATCTATTGGCCGCCCTGACCGGGCTGACCTGGTCCTACGAGTGGTACAACAACGGCGTGACTCGCCTGCTTTCCGATTCCCCCAAGGATGAGCGCGTACGCAACCGCGCCCCCGTACCCGGCGGCCCGGCGCCGATTGCCGACTATCGCGCCATGTGGAGCAGCATCTACAGCGCCGCAGGTCCTGACCTGTCGGCCTATAACGTGCGCATGCCGCCGGTAGCGGGACAACCGGCAACGGTGTACTACCTCCTGAAAAACTCCCCCCATGACCGGGCGCTGAACCAACTCATCCTCGATCCAGCCACCGGTGTCATCAGCCGTCACAGCCGCTACAGCGATAAAAGCCTCAAGGCGCAACTGCTGACCAGCATCTACGCGTTGCATGTCGGCAGTTATTTCGGTCTGATCGGTCGGATCCTGGTGACCGTTGCCGCGCTGGCCATGCCGCTGTTTTTTATCACCGGGTGGCTGCTGTATCTCGACCGTCGACGCAAGAAACGCCAGGTCCGTCAGGCGCGCCAGGCGCTGGCCGACAACCCTGGTGATGCCCCGGCGTGGCTGATCGGCTTCGCCAGCCAGAGCGGTTTCGCCGAGCAACTGGCCTGGCAGACCGCCGGCCAACTCCAGGCCGCCGGATTGCCGGTGAAAGTCCGGCCACTGGCCGGTGTCAGCGAGCAGGATCTGAACAGCTCGACCCGCGCCTTGTTCGTGGTCAGTACGTTTGGCGATGGCGAAGGCCCCGACAGCGTCCGTGGTTTCGAGCGAAAAGTGCTGGGCCAGCCTCTGAGCCTGGAACGCTTGCAGTATTCGGTGCTGGGCCTGGGCGACCGCCAGTACGAGAACTTCTGCGGCTTCGCCCGTCGCCTGCATGCCTGGCTGGCGGAGCATGGCGGCAAGACGCTGTTCGCGCCGGTGGAAGTGGACAGCGGCGATCCTTACGCCTTGCGCCATTGGCAACAACAACTGGCCGAGCTCACCGGCCAGGCCCCTGCGGACGCCTGGCAGGCGCCGAGCTTCGAGCACTGGACATTGAGCCAACGCACCCTGCTCAACCCCGACAGCAGTGGATCTGGCGTGTATCTGCTGGGCCTCACCGCTCCGGGGCCGAGCAGTTGGCTGGCCGGCGACCTGGTGGAAATCCTGCCGCGTAACGACCCGTGGGCCATTGAACATTTCCTCGATGGACTGGGCATCGCCGGTATTGCCCGGGTACACGTCGATGGCTTGCAGCAGACAATCGAACAAGCCCTGGCGACACGCCAGTTGCCGCAAAACCGCGCCCACCTGGTCGGCCTGCACGCCCAGGCTCTGGTGCAAGCACTGGCACCGCTGGGGATGCGCGAATACTCCATCGCATCGATTCCCGCCGATGGCGTGCTGGAGCTGATCGTGCGCCAGGAACGTCACGCCGATGGCAGCCTCGGCATCGGCTCCGGCTGGCTGACCGACCATGCGCCGCTGGGCAGCCCTATCAGTCTGCGGGTTCGGCGCAACAGCAGCTTCCATTTGCCGCCGCAAGGCGTGCCGATGATCCTGCTGGGCAACGGCACCGGCCTGGCCGGCCTGCGCAGCTTGCTCAAGGCCCGCGTCGCCCAAGGCATGCAGCGCAACTGGCTGCTGTTCGGCGAGCGCAACCGCGAGCACGACTTCCACTGTCGCGATGAGCTGCAGGAATGGGTCACCTCCGGCGACCTGGAGCGCCTGGACCTGGCCTTCTCCCGGGACCAGGAAAAGAAAATCTACGTCCAGGATCGCCTGCTGGAATCGGCGGCACATCTCAAGCAATGGCTGGCCGACGGCGCGGTGATCTATGTCTGCGGGAGCCTGCAAGGAATGGCGTCAGGGGTCGATCATGTGCTCAACCTGGTGCTGGGCCGCGAGGAAGTGGAGAAGTTGATCGAGCAGGGGCGGTATCGGCGGGATGTGTACTGACGGAACGCTTATCCAGAATTCAATCGAATCCCCCTGTGGGAGCGAGCTTGCTCGCGAAAGCGGATGGTCAGTCAACACTTCCTTGCCTGACACACCCCCATCACGAGCAAGCTCGTTCCCACATTGGATGGGGTGAGCTTCAAAATCAAACCGGCTGCAGCTTCTTCTCGAACACCGCCACGCCCTCCAGGTCCCGCAGCACCACGCTCATCTCCCCGCTCTGCCCGTCGATGTTCACTTCGCCAAAGAACTGATAGCCGGCAAACGGCGAGGTGTTCTGGGCCGGTGGGGCTTTCTGGAACACCACTTCGGGGCCGAAGGTCTTGTCCAGGGCATTGGGGCCGAAGCTGCCGGCGTTCAGCGGCCCGGCGACGAACTCCCAGAACGGTTCGAAATCCTGGAACGCAGCGTGTTCGGGATGATAGTGATGGGCGGCGCAATAGTGCACATCGGCGGTCAGCCAGACGTAGTTGCGCACCTGATGCTTGCGCAGGTAACCGAGCAGTTCGGCGATCTCCACTTCTCGCCCCTGGGCCTCGCCCGGGTCACCGTTGGCAACCGCTTCCCAGCGCGGTACGCCGGGACTGACCTCGCCGTCCGGCACACCCAGGCCGATGGGCATGTCGGCGGCGATGACTTTCCACTGCGCCCGGGACTGCTTCAATTCGCGCTTGAGCCAATTCAATTGCTCGCGCCCGAGAAACGGTTTCGCCGCGCCGAGGTTGGCGTCATTGGCTTCGCGGTAGCTGCGCATGTCCAGCACGAACACATCCAGCATCGGCCCGTAGCCGAGCTTGCGGTAGATGCGTCCGCCACCGTCGGCCTTTTGCAGGCGCATCGGCGCGTATTCCAGCCAGGCCTGCCGCGCACGGCCGACCAAACTGTGGATATCCTTGGTCTGGTAGCGCTCGTCCAATTGCTTGCCCGGCGACCAGTTGTTGACGACCTCGTGGTCATCCCATTGCCAGATCTGCGGCACTTCGGCGTTGAAGCGACGCACGTTTTCATCCATCAGGTTATAGCGATAGTTGCCCCGATACTCGTCCAGGGTCTCGGCGACCTTGCTCTTGGCTTCGGTGGTGAGGTTGCGCCAGATACGGCCACCCTCGGTCGTAATCTGCGCCGGCACCGGGCCGTCGGCGTAGATGGTATCGCCGCTGTGGATAAAGAAATCCGGCAGGCGCAGGCGCATGGCTTCGTAGATGCGCATGCCACCGATGTCCGGATTGATGCCGAAGCCCTGGCCGACGGTATCGCCGCTCCAGACAAAACGGATGTTGCGCTTGAACTGCGGCACGCTGCGCAGGTGGCCAAGCCAAGGTTCGCTGGCTACCCCGCTCTGGGCGTCTTCGAAATGCACACGGTAGAAAATCGCCTGGTCGCGGGGCAAACCAGTGAGTTCGACCCGGGCGGTGAAATCGCTGCGGCTGTCAGCCAGCGCCGAGACAAAGCGCCGGGGATTGCTGAACTGGCTGCGGGTATCCCACTCCACCACCATCCGCGCCGGACGGTCGCTGCGACTCCAGATCATTGCCCGGTCGCCCTGCAAGTCGCCCGACTGCACGCCTTCGGTCAGCACGGGCCGGTCCTTGACCGAAGCGATCACCGCCGGGGCCAGCCCGGGCAGCAATAAACCAGCGCCGACGACTTGCATCACACGGCGACGGCCCAGGTCGAATTCGCTCATGGTGTTCTCCCTTGAAATGGGAAAACTTAAGCATGGCTGTGTGAAGTGGGTGTGACAGGGATTTATGACCAGCCCAAACCCCTGTGGGAGCAAGCTCGATCCCACAAGGGAACTGGAGTGGGCTCAGGCCTTGGCCGGCTCCAACGCGATTTCCACAGCTTCCGGCCGCTTGAGCAGCGCATAGGCCACGCCCGTCACCAGGCTACCCGCCACGATCGCCAACAGGTACAGCAGCGCGTGATTGATGGCGTTGGGGATCAGCATCACGAAGAGGCCGCCGTGAGGTGCCATGAGTTTGCAGCCGAAGTACATCGACAGCGCACCGGTCAGCGCGCCGCCGGCGATGCTGGCCGGGATCACCCGCAGCGGGTCCTTGGCGGCGAACGGAATCGCGCCTTCGGAGATGAAGCACAGCCCTAGCACCAGCGCAGCTTTACCGGCCTCGCGCTCGGTCTTGGCGAATTTGCGGCGGGCAATGAACGTGGCGATGCCCAGGCCAATCGGCGGCACCATGCCTGCGGCCATGGTCGCGGCCATGGGTGCATAACTTTGCGAAGCGAGCAGTCCCACGGAAAATGCGTAGGCGGCCTTGTTGATCGGCCCACCGAGGTCGACGCACATCATCGCCCCCAGCAGCACGCCCAGCAGCAGCGCGTTGGTGGTGCCCATGCTGTCGAGGAAGTGCGTCAGGCCCTCAAGCATTCCCGCCACCGGCTTGCCAACGATGTAGATCATCACCAGGCCGGTGAACAGGCTCGCCAGCAATGGAATGATCAGGATCGGCTTGAGCGCTTCCAGGCTCTGGGGCAAACGCGCGTAGCGATTGATCGCCTTGGCCGCGTAACCGGCCAGGAAACCGGCGATGATCCCGCCGATGAAACCGGCGCCCAGGGTGCTGGCCAGCATCCCGCCGATCATGCCAGGGGCCAGGCCGGGTCGGTCGGCAATGGAATAGGCGATATAGCCCGCCAGCAGCGGCACCATCAGTTTGAACGCGGTGTCGCCGCCAATCTGCATCAGCGCCGCTGCGAGGGTGCCGGGCTCCTTGAACGCCTCGATGCCGAAGACGAACGACAAGGCGATCATCAGTCCACCCGCCACCACCATCGGCAGCATGAACGAAACACCCGTCAGCAAGTGCTTGTAGACGCCGCTTTTTTCCGTTTTCGTCGGCCCCGAAGTGGCGCCGCTCGCCGCGCTTTCCTGCACACCTTCAGCCAAGGCTCTTTTCAGCGTGGCTTCGGCCTGCTTCAAGGCAATGCCGGTGCCGCAGCGATAGATCTTCTTGCCGGCAAAACGCTCGGTGGCGACTTCGATGTCGGTCGCCAGCAAAACCACATCGGCCTCGGCAATCGCCTCGGGACTCAAGGGATTGCGCGCGCCCACCGAGCCCTGGGTTTCGATCTTCAGGTCGTAGCCCAGGCGCGCCGCCGCCTGTTGCAGGGCTTCGGCGGCCATGAAGGTGTGGGCGACACCGGTCGGGCACGCGGTGATGGCAACCAGGCGCGGGGCGCGCTCGGTCGATGGCGCTGGCTCTTCGGCGAGCACATCGGCTTCGCCCAGTACCTCGGCCTCCTCGGCGCCACGGCGCAGTACCGCGTCAACGTCTTGCAAGGCCAGGGCCGGGGTGCTGCGGAACACCCGCTTGCCGACGAATCGCGACAGATCCACCGGGCCGCTGGCAACCAGCAATACCCATTCGGCCGCTTCCAGTGTCGCCGCCGACAGCTGACGCTCCGGGTGAGCCGCGTCATGGACTTCGACACTGGTGCTCCAACCTTGGCGCTGGGCCGCTGCATCCAGCAGGCGGGCGCACAACACACTGGTGACCATGCCGTTCGGGCAGGCCGTCACAATGGCTAATTTCATCTTGCGAACCCTCTTATTGTTCTGTCAGGGGGCGCACGCGCACGCCCTGTTCAAACGACGCCAGCAACGCGGTGTCGTGGATACCAAAACCGATCTGGGTGACTGCCATGGCAGCGATGGCCGTCGCGGTGCGCAGGGTTTGCTCCGGCGCGTGGGCTCCGAGCAACCCGTGCAGCATGCCGGCCAGCAGCGAATCGCCAGCGCCGACGGTGCTGGCAACCGTGACCTTGGGCGGCGAGGCATGCAGCGCTGAACCAACGCTGAACCAGTTCACACCGTCGGCCCCATGGGAAATCACTACATGTTCCACGCCTTGGGTATGCAGCTGCCGAGCCGCTTGGGCTTGGGCCAACTCAGTGACCACATCGCAACCCAGGGCATCGGCCAATTCTTCGGTGTTGGGCTTGATCAGCCATGGTCCCGCCGCCAGGGCGACACGCAAGGCCTCGCCGCTGGTGTCGAGGGCGACGTTCAAGCCGAGCTTTTTCAGCCGGGTAATCAGCGCCTGCAACCATTGCGGACTGACGCCTCGGGGCAAGCTACCGGCGACGACCACTGCGTCATGGCCAGGAGCAATTTGCTCGAGGCGCGCCAGCAACGCCTGCTGCGCGGCTTCATCGACCATCGGGCCGGGGCCGTTGAGGTCGGTGATACGTCCGTCCTGCTCGGCCAGTTTGATGTTGCTGCGGGTTTCGCCAGGAACACGGATGAAGGCATCGACAAAGCCACGCTGGGCGAACAATGTCTCGAACACCTGGGCGTTGTCCTCGCCGAGAAAACCACTGACCGTCAGCGTGTGACCGAGGTCGGCCAACACCTGGGCTACGTTCACACCCTTGCCGGCGGCGTGGGCGTGCATCGCGTCGCTGCGGTTGACCTGGCCCGGTTCCAGGCGCGCCAACTCCACCGTGAGGTCGAGCGCCGGGTTGAGGGTCAGGGTAAGAATCTTCGCCATTACAGCGCCTCCACTAATGCGCGCACGTCATCGGCGCTGCCCACGGCCAATGCCTCTTGGGCCAGGGTTTGTGCTTGCGCCAGGCTCAATTCGCGGACCCGCGCCTTGACCTCGGCAATGCTGCGGGCCGAGACACTCAGCTCGTCGACGCCCAGGCCCACCAGCACCGGCACCGCCAGCGGATCGGCCGCCAGCTCGCCGCACACGCCGACCCATTTGCCATGGGCATGGGCGGCGCGCACGGTGATGTCGATCAACTGCAACACCGCCGGGTGCAAGCCATCGGCCTGGGCCGACAGAGTCGGGTGGCCACGGTCGATCGCCAGGGTGTATTGCGTCAGGTCGTTGGTGCCGACGCTGAAGAAGTCGACTTCCTTGGCGAGCACCGGGGCCAGCAGCGCGGCGGACGGCACTTCGATCATGATGCCCAACTGCAAGTCCGCCACAGGGATCTCCCGACGCAGCCGTTCGGTCATGTCCCGGGCCTGGCGCCACTCGTCGACGCTGCCGACCATGGGGAACATGATCCGCAGCGGACGGTTGTCGGCGGAGCGCAACAGGGCGCGCAGCTGTGCTTCCATGACCTGCGGACGCTGCAAGGTCAGGCGGATACCGCGCACGCCGAGGAAAGGGTTTTCTTCTTTGGCGATCGGCCAGTAAGGCAGTGGTTTGTCACCGCCCACGTCGAGAGTGCGCACCACCAGCGGCCGACCGGCCAGGCCATCGAGCACCTTGCGGTATTCGGCTTCCTGGGTTGCTTCGTCCGGGGCCTCGGTGTGGGCCATGAAGATCAGCTCGGTGCGCAGCAGACCAATGCCTTCGGCGCCCTGCTCCACTGCGCTGGTGACGCCGGCACTTTCGCCGATGTTGGCGAACACTTCCACGGCGTGACCGTCGCGGGTCAGCGCTGGTTGGTGCCGTTGCTCGGCGGCGACCTTGAGGCGCTGCTCGCGGGTGTCGCGCTCTTCGGCGGCCCGTTGCAGGGTCGCGGCGTCCGGGTCGACATGCAGGCGACCGCGTTGGCCGTCCAGCAGCAATGACGTGCCCGGCGCCAACAGCAACACCGCAGCGCCTGCGCCCACCAAGGCAGGAATGCCCAAGGCGCGGGCGACGATGGCGCTGTGGGCGGTGGCGCCGCCGCGTGCGGTAAGAATCCCCGCGACGCGGGCCGGGTCCAGGCGCGCCACGTCGGACGGGCCGACTTCGTCCATCACCAGAATGTACGGTTGATCCGGTTCAGCCGGGGTTTCGATGCCGCACAGTTGCGCAAGCACTCGGCGGCCGACGTCCCGCAAATCAGCGGCGCGCTCGGCGAGCAAGGCATCCTGCAGGGCTTCCTGTTCTTTCGCGGCGGCTTCGATCACGCCCATCCACGCTGCTTGCGCGCTCTCGCCCAGCTTCAAGCGGGTGTCGACTTCGTCGGTCAGTTCCGGGTCGTCGAGCATTTCCTGGTGGGTGATAAAGATTTCGCGGATGGCCTTGGCCTTCGCCCGCTCGATCAGACCCTCGATATCCCGACGCACTTGGCTCAGGGCTTTTTGCAAGCGCTCGCGCTCGATCGCCGGGGACTCGCCACGCAGTGGATAATCGATATCTTGCTGCACTTGAATATGTGCCGGGCCGATGGCGATGCCCGGCGCGGCGGCGACGGCCTGGATCAGGCTGCCGGATTCGGGCGCCAGCAGCACGGTGGCTACTTCGGCAATGGTGGTTTCCCGTGGCGCGCTCGGTGGCGGCAGCGGTTCGACTTCTTCGCCAAGGCCTTCTTCGACGGCCGCCAGCAACGCCGGCAACGCATCGGCGGCAATACCCGGTTCGGCAATGAACTCCAGGACCTGACCGCGACGGGCGCCCAGGCTCAGCAGCTTGCTAAGGCTCTTCACCGACACGGCGCTGTCCTGGCCGTCTACGATCCGCACGCGGATCTCGCCTTCGAAGCTCTTGGCCAGTTGTGCGAGGATTTTCGCCGGACGCGCATGCAAACCATGGGCGTTGGCCAGGCCGATACGCGCACTGGGCCAATCGGCAGGCAACTCGCCGCCCAGCACTTCCAGGACCTTGCGGCTGCTGGTGGCGCGACCCAGTTCATGGCCGCGACCTTCGATCAGCAATGCGCAGAGTCTTTCCAACAAGGCTTGGTGAGCTTCCCCGAGGCTCGCCAGGCAGAACAATCCGCTCAAGGGTTGGCCGAGGTAACGAATGGGTTTGTCCGGCGTGACGAAGGCCAGGCCCGGGCGCTTGACGGTCTGTTCGCTGTGCAGCCACCAGAGTCCGTCGCCGAGGGGCAACGCATCGACCTGCTGCAGCACGCCGGCAAAACCGTTGCTCACGCAATCGGCCTGGCGCAGCAACCGAGCGCCGCGCCACACCAGCTCTTCGAAATCGTCCGCCGACACGCCGAGGCCGATCATCTGTGCATCCAGCGCCAGTTCCTGCGGTGCGCCCTGCAACAATTTCAACAAGGCCTCGGCGGAACCGGCGCGGCGCAGGGCCTGGCCCAGGTCGGTCTCGCCGAGGGCTCGGGTCAGCAGCTGCAGCAGGCGCAGGTGCTCGTCGGATTTGGCAGCGATGCCGATCGCCAGGTAAACGATCTGGCCATCGCCCCAATCCACGCCTTCGGGGAATTGCAGCAAGCGCACGCCGGTGGAGTAAACCAGGTCGCGGGTCTGCGGGGTGCCGTGGGGAATGGCAATACCTTGGCCAAGAAAGGTCGAGCCCTGGGCCTCGCGGGCCTGCAACCCGGCAAGATAGCCCTCGGCTACCAGGCCATCCGCCACCAGTTTGTCAGCGAGCAGTTGCAGCGCGGCGTCTTTATCCACAGCCACCTGGGCCATGGATATCTGCTCTAGAGTGAGCTCGAGCATGCTTTCTCCTTTTTGGCGTCCGGTTGGCGCCAGGTATTGTTTTGAATGAATCAGCTTAGCGTTGCAAAACGGCTTCCGGTGGGATTGCGGCAGCACCGACCAAAAACCTGAGAGCCTTGAAAATACGCTTGCTGAAACGTTTAATCTAGAAAGATTGGCACGTTACTCGATAATCTCTCATCCTTGAAGTGCAACTTGTCGAAAGCGTCCGGAGGGTGACCATCGATCCGAATCGGGTAGGATGAGTCTTCATTGTCGGGGCACACTCGAAAAAACAAGGAAAACCGGGTTGAAACTCAGTGATATCGCCCAGCTCGCCGGTGTGTCCGTGACCACCGCCAGCTACGTCATCAACGGCAAAGCCGAACAGCAACGCATCAGCAACGCGACCGTCGAACGGGTGCGCGCGGTGGTCGAGGAGCATGGCTTCACGCCCAACCCCCAGGCTGCCGGACTGCGCAGCCGGCATACCCGCACGCTCGGGTTCATCCTGCCCGACCTGGAGAACCCCAGCTACGCGCGTATCGCCAAGCTGTTGGAACAAGGTGCCCGGGCCCGGGGTTATCAGTTGCTGATCGCCAGTTCCGATGACGCGCCCGACAGCGAGCGCCAACTGCTGCAACTGTTCCGTGCCCGGCGCTGCGATGCGCTGATCGTCGCCAGTTGCCTGCCCGCCGACGATGACAGCTATCGTCAGTTGCAGGCCAAGGGCATCCCGATCATCGCCATCGACCGGGTGATGGAGCCGGCGCATTTCTGCTCGGTGATCAGCGATGACCGCCAGGCCAGCCTGCAACTGACCCGCAGCCTCCTGGAGACGAACCCTCGGCAGATAGCCCTGATCAGCGCCCGCCCCGAACTGAGCATCAGCCAAGAGCGGACCGCGGGTTTCCGCGAAGCGCTGGAAGGCTTCGAAGGCCAGGTCCTGATCGAACATGGCGAGTCGTTCAGCCGTGAATGCGGCCGCCAGTTGATGGACGAAATGCTCGCGCGCCTGGGCCATTTGCCCGACGCGCTGATCACCACCTCATACGTGCTGCTGCAAGGGGTGTTCGATGCCCTGCATGATTTTCCGCTCAAGGCGCGTCCACTGCGCCTGGGCACGTTTGGCGACACGCAACTCCTGGATTTCCTGCCGCTGCCGGTCAACGCCATGTCCCAGCAACACCAACTGATCGCCGACAAAGCGTTGGAACTTGCGCTGACGGCCATCGAAAGCGATGTCTATCAACCCGGCGTCCAGGCGATTGCGCGGACGTTCAAGCAGCGCATTCACCAAGGCTGAGGTTCGGGTCCGGATATGCAGTTGATCGACACCCACACTCACCTGGACTTCCCGGATTTCGACGCGGACCGCTCGGCGCTGCTGGCCAAAAGCCGCGCCTTGGGCGTCCGGGAAGTGGTGGTGCTGGGCGTGTATCGGGATAATTGGCAGCGCGTCTGGGATCTGGTGCAAAGCGACCCTCACCTGTACGCCGCGCTGGGCCTGCATCCGGTGTATCTCGATCAGCATCACGACAATGATCTCGCGCAGTTGCGTGAATGGCTGGACCGCCTCGCCGGGCATCGGCAGTTGTGCGCGGTGGGGGAAATCGGCCTGGATTATTACGTCGAGACCCTGGATCGCGACCGCCAGCAAACGCTGTTCGAGGCGCAGCTGGAATTGGCCCGGGAGTTCGAACTGCCGGCGCTGATCCATGTACGCCGCAGCCATGCTGCCGTGATCGCGACGCTAAAACGCATCTGCCCGGCGCGGGCCGGCATCATCCACGCCTTCGCGGGAAGCTTCGAAGAGGCCCGCGAGTACATCAAGCTCGGTTTCAAGCTCGGTCTTGGCGGCGCGGCCACATGGCCCCAGGCCCTGCGCATGCACCGGGTGCTGCCGAAACTGCCGTTGGATGCGGTGGTGCTGGAGACCGACTCACCAGACATGGCTCCGGCGATGTTTCCTGGCGAACGCAACAGCCCGGCCCATTTGCCGGCGATCTGCGAAGCGCTGGCGGGAATCATGGCGGTGACGCCCGAGCGACTGGCCGAGGCCAGCACGGCAAACGCCCGCCAACTGTTCAACTGGTGACAACCACCTTCGCAGGCCTAGGAATCACACCCGGAACGCATTGATCAACTGCTTGAGCTGCATCACTTGGGCGGACAGTTCTCGGCTGGCATCTTCAGTCTGATGGGCGCCTTCGGCGGTGCGCTCGCCGGCGCGGTTGATCTCGACGATGTTCTGGTCGATGTCATGGGCAACGGCGGTCTGCTGCTCCACCGCAGCGGCGATCTGCTGATTCTGGTCGACGATCATACCGACTGCGCCAAGAATGTTTTCCAGGGCTTGCTGCACCTTCTCCGACTGTCCGACCGTGCCGCTGGCCATCTCATGGCTGGTGCCCATTGCCTTGACGGCGGCACCGACCCCGCCATGCAGACGACTGATCATGGCTTCGATTTCTTCGGTCGACTGCTGCGTCCGCTTGGCCAGGGTTCGCACCTCGTCGGCCACCACCGCGAACCCGCGCCCTTGCTCGCCGGCCCGGGCGGCTTCGATGGCAGCGTTGAGGGCCAGCAGGTTGGTTTGTTCGGCAATGCTCTTGATCACCTCCAGCACGCGGCTGATCGCCTGGCTGTCGGTCGCCAGTTGATTGATCACTTGCACCGACTGGTCGATTTCATTGGCGAGCCGCGCAATGCTGCCCTGCTGGGACTCCACCAATCCCCGCCCGCTCAGGGTTTCGTCGTTCACACTGTGGGCGCTGCTGACCGCCGCCGCCGCGCTGCGGGCCACTTCCTGGGCTGTGGCGGACATTTGGTTCATCGCCGTGGCGACCAATTCGATCTGGCTGCGTTGACCGGCGACGGCCTGATTGCTCTGGGCCGATACCGTTTCTACCTGCCCGGCCTGCCGCTCGACCTCGGCGACGGTGTGCCCGACCTGTTCGATCAAGTCATGGATCTTCGCCACGGTGCCATTGAACACCTCGCCCAACTCGCCCAATTCGTCCTTGCTGCGGGCCACGAAATTGACTGTCATGTCCCCCGCCGCAACCTTGTCCATCATCGCGCCCAGATGCTTGAGCGTGGTGCGCGTCGAGGCGTAGAAACCGGCGTACAGATAAAAGATCAGCAAGAACACCGCTGCCAGCGCCACGGCTTGCAACACCATGTGGCTACGGTTCTGCTCCAGGCGCTGCTGCAATTGCACACCGAGAAATTCCAGGGTCGCTTCATTGAGCCGGTAGGTCTGCTCCATCAGGCCGCTGACCTGTTCGAAAAATGCCGGCCAGGGAGCATCAAGCGTGTCGGCCATCACCACTTGATCTTCGATCAATTGCGCGGCCTGCTTGAGCGTGCCCTTGCTGCCTGCGGCCTGATCGGCGAGCGCTTGTCCAGCCGCCGAGCTCGACCCCAGGGCGTCCTGCAGTTTCAGGTCATATTCGCCCTGCAGTTTTTCGATCTGCACCAACAACTCATCGAACCGGGTACTCGACGCTGAATTGAGAAAGCCCAGCCCCAGCGACGAAGCACCCAACGCACGGCCTTCGCCGAGGATTTGGGTGACCTTGGGCGTTACACCGATGATCAACTCGCTGAGCTGGCGGATGTCACCCTGGTTGTCACGACTCAGGCCCGCCTGGCTGGCGATGATCTGGCCGAATATCTGTGCGTTGTTGAGCAGACTGCCAATCAAGGCACTTTTGCTTTGCAGGGAGCTTTCGGCCTGTTGGGCCTTGAAAGCGGCGATCATCTCGTCGCGCTTGGCATCGAAGGTGCTGACGTGCTCGGGCTCGATGGCCATGGCCGTCATGCCTTGCAAGCGTGCGAGCACCTTTTGCTCGAGCGCGGTGATCTTCGCTTCCACGTCGCCGGCCTTGCCGGACTGACCCAGGCTGGCATTGATCTGCACCAGGTTGTTCAGCGTCTCCAGGTCGCGCCGCAGCGCCAGGCTGCTGCCCAGCAGGTCCAGGCTTTGCAGCTCGACTTGCGTGCCTTGGAACTCCCGATAGGAATCACGCACCAGAAAGAAATTGGTCACCAGCATCGGCAGCAGGAACAGGACGCTGATCAGGCTGAACTTCATGCCGAAGCTCAGGCGATTCATCAGGGCGACGGCGGGCCAGAGCAAACTCTTCACAAGGAGGTCTCCCGGTAGTGTTCTTATTGTTATGCGCACGTGCACGGAGACAGCACAAAGCCACTATTCGTGACGCTGTCCCTGTATAGCCTAAATCGGCGGAGAGATTTGTAACTTAAGGTTAACGAGGGCACGCCATCCCTGGCGAGGGAGCTTGCTTGCGCTGGCCTGCGAAGCAGACCAGCGCCAGGTGTGGGGTGTCAGGCCAACACTGTCCACAACGCAAACCCGGCATACCAGAGCACTGCCGCGCGCAACAGCAATTCCCAGAGTCGATCCAGGGTGTTGATGCCTTCCGGCCCGACGACGGGGGTTGGGATCTCGCCAGCGACCAGCCCGACCTTGTCGATGAGGTCGGCGGCGCTGATATTCCAGTTCAGCAGTTCATGGAGCATGACCCGGCTGACCGCGACGAAATTGCCCACCAGGGCGAAGCTCGCCGCCAGCAATCGCACTGGCACCCAGTCGAAGGCGTGGCGCAACTGCGCGGCCCGCTCGGCCACGCCGGGGTTCAGGCTGTGTTCGGCGGCCAGCGCCAGCAATCGATAGCTCAGCGCTGCGACCGGGCCCAGCAGGAAGTACCAGAAGATAACAGCGAAGAAGCTCTGGTACGCCTGCCACAGCAGATGCCCCTGGACCCGTCCCAGCAATTGTTCGCCATTGTCGGCATCGATGTTCAAGTCACGCTTGGCCACGTGGGTGGCTGCTTGCAGGTCTTCACGTCGCCATGCGTCGCGAAACGGCCCGAGATCAGCCAACAGATCGCCACGCCCCAGGCTGTAGATCACCACAATCAGATGTATCGGCAATGCCAGCAAACCATAGGCCACCGGCTCCAGTACCCAAAGCAGCAACGCCAAGAGCGACACTGGCAGCAGGACCATCACCACAAGCACCAGCCAGGGGCGATTGACCCAGCGCGGACTCGCCTCGAGCTTGTTCAGCTCGCCCAGCCAGCCGCCATCACGCTGGATCCGCTGGCGCAAGGCCGAGAACTTCTCGATCCAGACCGCCAGCAGCAACACCAGAAAACTCATTGTTTTTCCCCTTCTGTCAGGGCCGCACGATAGCGCGCCCAGTCGAATGCCGGTCCCGGATCGGTCTTGCGTCCCGGCGCGATGTCGCTGTGCCCGCAAATGCGCTGCACCGTGATCGCCGCGAACGCCTCTTGCAACTGCCGGGTCAGGTCCACCAGGGCAGCATACTGCGCGTCGGTGAATGGCAGATCATCGGTGCCTTCGAGCTCGATGCCTACGGAAAAATCGTTACACGTTTCCCGTCCTTCGAAGCACGAAACGCCCGCGTGCCACGCGCGATCAAGACAAGAGACAAACTGGGTCACCGCGCCGTCACGTTCGATCAGGAAATGCGCAGAGACGCGCAGGTCTGCAATACCGGCAAAGTAGGGATGTTCCGTGACATCCAGGCGATTCTGGAAAAATTCCTGCACTTTGCCCGTGGCGAACTGTGCTGGCGGCAAGCTGATGTTGTGGATGACCAGCAGGGAGATTTCACCCTCGGGGCGCGCATTGAAATTGGGCGATGGGCAATGACGCACGCCATCGCACCAACCGCTCGCGGAGTCCAGCTGCATACAGGTTCCTTCGATGACGACGGTGAAGACCGTCAGTATGCCGCGATCGGCCCTGGCTGCGCGATCACTTGCCGCGATTGAGCTGGCGCAGGTTGCCCAGCACGGACTCCAGCGCCCGGTCGAACAGCAGGGTGTCGTCCAGCAATCGCGCCGCGCCTCGGCGGAACTCCAACGCCAGGCTGGTGCGGCTGTGCTCCAGGACCTTGAGACCGGTGCGGTTGACGAAGACAAACTTGCCGGTGGCCTGGATGATTGCCGCGAGCTTGCAACGAAGATTGTTGTCTTCGTCCTCCTGGAATTCGACCCAACTTCCCAGGCGCAGTTGATCGACCTGGAGCAGGCCGACGTCATCGGCAGGCAAGCGCACGGTCGGTTCGTCCGTCGGCATTTTCGGCGTAGTTCGCAGGACGATGGGCTCCGCCACCTCGACCAGCACCGGAGAATCCGCCGGCTGCGCCTGCTCGGTTGCCTGGCCCAGCCGTTGGAGCGCCTGGACATGGAGCACTTCCAGCTCGCTGAAGAATTCGCTGGTGGCAAACGGATCGAATGCCGAACGGCTCAAGCCCTCGCGCAATGCCTTGAGCAGCTCCGGCACCATCGCCAGCAAGCGCAGCCCCGCATCGGATTCCTCGTGGTGCTGGACACTCCAGACCAACTGTTCGAGGGTCAACACGTCGGCCTGCCATTCGGCGGATTGCTCGCCATGCTTGAAACCGGTCAGCAACAACACCTGGCTCCAGGCCTGCTGCACAAAATCCACCACCGCCTGGGGCAAGACCTTGCCCAGCATGACCTGGTTCAGCGCCCCTTCCACTCGCTGCCGGGCCAGTTCGGCCTTGGCGCGGCCTTCTTCAGCGTCGCGAATGCGTTGTTCCAGCAGTTCGCTGCGACGGCGCTCGTCGCTGGTGAACGCCAGGAAGTCGGCCAACACTTCGGAAAAGATCGCCGGATCGTCGACAAAGTCATTCAACAAGCGCTGCACGACTTGCTCGATGCGCAGGTAAAGGCTGTCGCGCTGATGATCGTCGCAATCGCCCCAACCCATCGCTGCCGCTGCAATTTCGTTGAGCAACCGGCGGGCCGGATGATTGCCGCGGCTGAAAAAACTCTTGTCCTGTACCGCGACCTTGAGCATGGGAATCTGCAGTCGACCGATCAAGGCCTTGAGCGAGTCCGGCAAGTTATGGTCGTCGAGAATGAATTCGAACATCATCGCGATCAGGTTGATCACGTCTTCATCAGCGCCATCGACGACCCGGGACCTGCCGCTCTTGACACTGACACGGGTCAGCAACTGTTCGAGTTGACTGCGCAGGTCGAAGTCATCCTGCACGGTGGGCGACGGTACGTACTGCTGTAGATGAGATAACAGTCGCAGCAGGTCCCGTGTCGAGATCGGCTGGGCTGGCGCGCTGGGTTCCAGGGTCGGCGCAACGCTGCCACGCACCTGGACCAGCAACTTCTGCAATGCGGCGAAGACCTCCTGGACGCTGTCGTCTACGTCATCGACCCTAGGCCTGACGACGCCATCGACGTTGGGTCGGGTAACTTCCTCGACACGATCCGACGCCCGTCGCGACGGTGAGACCTTGAGGTCCGGCAAGACGCCCGTCGCGGCCAGCAACTGATTGGCCTCCGCATAGAACTGGTCGCATTCACTGAGCACGTAGCGCTCGAAAAGCTTGAGCAGGATCAGCTTGACCTTGATCCCCACGCCCAGGTTGCGCCCGGCCTGGAGAAAATGCTCACACAACAGTGCCGGACTCAACGGGTTCTGCTGGTTGGTCAAGGGCCGGTCCAGCAATACGCCGAGCCGCGCCGTCAGTTGATCGAGCGATACACCGTCGCGGCTGAGCACCCGGGCGACCATGGTCTCCACCGCCAGGCGGCGTTCAAGCTCGTCATGGTTCGGCTGGCTCGGCAGGGTGCCCAGCACGGGCGCCAGGGTTGCCTGGGTCAGGTCATATTGGGCAAGGCTGACAAAGGCCTCGAAAAACTGCTCGAGGAACTCACGCTCGATACTCTTTCGCTTCAACCGCAAGTCGCGCATCGCTTCGAAGTACAGATTCTGCTCGATGTCGTTGCGCGCCCGGTCGGCCATTTCGAACAACGTGTCATCGGCGTTATCGAACAGGCCCTGCAAACCAACGCGCAATTGCTGCGCGGCCTTGTCGCGGACCTGGAGCAGAATCACAGGCAGGCGGGCGAGCGGCGAACGATTCGCCTGGTCGGTAGGCACTTTATGCAAAGGCACTACATTCCCGTCGTTGTGCATCCTGGCCTCCTGAAACGGCATTCTTCGGTTCGCAACGTCAAACTCATGACGTCAATCGAAAGGCGGATTATCGGGTAAAAAGAGCTCGGCGCACCAGAGGACTCTGTGAACCGGCTCAAAGAGATCGCAATAAAAGACCGGCATTTCGGGTAAATGTTGCGAGCATGCGACCAAATGCAAGCCAACAAGACCCAAGCGGATATAATCCGGCCACTTTGTTTGTGGAGCCCGTTATGCCGAATCTACGTCTCGCCGACCTGACCGCCGAAATCGAAGCCAACGTGCGCCGCGCGCTGTTGGAAGACATCGGTAGCGGCGACATCACCGCGCAACTGATCCCCGCCGAACGCCTGGCCAAGGCCACCATCATTACCCGTGAAGCCGCAATCATCAGCGGCACGGCCTGGGTCGATACAGTGTTCCGGCAGTTGGACCCGCGTGTCGCGGTGCATTGGCAAGTACACGACGGCGATCGGGTGAGTCCCGACCAGGCGTTGTTCCACCTCGAAGGCCCGGCCCGCTCACTGCTGACAGGCGAACGTAGCGCGCTCAATTTCCTGCAGATGCTGTCAGGCGTCGCCACCCGGGCTCGCTACCTGGCCGACTTCGTCGCCGATACCCAGGTCAAGCTGCTGGACACTCGCAAAACCCTGCCGGGGCTACGCCTGGCGCAAAAGTACGCCGTGACCTGTGGCGGTTGTCATAACCACCGCATCGGCCTGTACGACGCCTTCCTGATCAAGGAAAACCACATTGCCGCTTGCGGCGGGATTGCCCAGGCCATCAGCGCCGCCCACCAGATCGCACCGGGCAAACCGGTGGAAGTCGAAGTGGAAAGCCTGGCGGAATTGAAAGAAGCACTGGCGGCCGGCGCCGACATCATCATGCTCGACGAACTGAGCCTGGACGACATGCGCGAAGCGGTGCGCCTGAACGGTGGCAAGGCGAAGCTGGAAGCCAGCGGCGGTATCAACGAAAACACGTTGCGGCCGATTGCCGAGACCGGAGTCGACTACATCTCTATCGGTGCGATGACCAAGGATGTGAAGGCGGTGGATCTGTCGATGCGTTTGAGCCTCTGACAAGAAAAAACGCCAGCCTCGAAAGGCTGGCGTTTTATTCAGACCACCAGATTGTTCATCTCGCAGTATTCATCCCATTCCACACCCAACACCTCGGCAGCCTCCTTGTGCAAGGCAAGGCGCTGCGTCTCGAACTCTTCAGGCGTGCTGGTGTATTTGAGCGTCAGCTCCCAAGGCTGCAGCCCCTGGGCTTCGGCCTCGTCCTCGAACGCCCATTGGATCTGGTCTTTCTGATCATCGGCGGACAGGTCCTTGATCTCATCCCGCAGCTGCGGCGTTTCTTTCAAGTACTTTTCCAGGGCTTCTTTGTGTCTGGCTTCTTGACTCAGTTCTTTAACAGTCATGGCGTTCTCGCTGATCTGGGAATGGAAGATGGATCTGGATCATCAAGGATCTCTCTGACGCAAAAAAACCGCGTGAAGCCCGGTTTATCTGGCCTTCAGAACCATTCGGGGATCATCTGAAAACTAAGGCGTTTGCTTTTATGGGACAGGGGAATCCTAGCAGAGACGCAAGCCAGTGCAACAACTGGAATCAAATGGAGGAGGAGCGCGGTATGTGCTCGGTTACAGTTTCTCAGTTCCATGCGCGGAATTCACCCTTTATAAATTCCCACCTTCATCATTCAGGTTTCGACGAACAGAGGCCTTCACATTGACCGTCCAAGGACGTGCAACTATATTCAGTTGCAAGAAAAGGCATTCATGTCAAAGAATGAAAGGCTTCTCGCAAAGCTACTCAACGGGCAAAGCGCATTCACATGGTCGGAGCTTGTCACTCTGTTATGTCGGCTTGGCTACTCCCCACTAGAAGGATCGGGCAGTAGGGTCAAATTCGACAATGGAGACCCGAGGGCAATGATCAACCTGCACAAGCCGCATCCAGGAAATGAGCTCGAAGCGTATGTAAGACGCCAGATTATTGAGCAATTGAAAACAGGAGGCCTGATTCCATGAACTCCCAGCTGCAATACAAAGGCTATGTCGGCTCAATTGAAGCAAGCACCGAGGACAAATGCCTGTTTGGAAAGCTTTTATTCATTAGGGCGCTGGTGAGTTATGAGGGACAGACGGTAGCTGAATTGGAAACAGCTTTTCGCGAGGCGGTAGATGACTATCTACAAACCTGTCAGCAACTAGGGCAGAAGCCAGAAATCCCGTGCAAAGGATCGTTCAATGTCCGTATCGGTCACGATCTGCATCTAGCAGCCGCTCTGGCGGCAACCCGCCAGAATGTATCCCTGAATGATCTGACGCGCCAAGCACTGAACGAATACCTACAGCACCACGCATAAAATCGCTGGCGAAAAAGCTTTTTGCCCGAGACAGGAATCGAACCTGCGACCTTCGCGTTACGAGTGCGCTGCTCTACCGACTGAGCTACACGGGCGGTGGCTAAAACTAGCACCGTCCCCTGTAGCCAGGCAACCTGCCTGGCAGGGATTTTCGCCACACAGCAAAACGCCCCGAACCAGTCGGGGCGTTTGCTTGTTCAGCGGCTAAGCGAGGGGGCGATTAAACGCCCGATGCCTTGGCTGCTGCGACGTCCTTGATGGACAGCTTGATACGGCCGCGGTTATCCACGTCCAGTACCAGCACTTCCACTTCCTGGCCTTCTTTGAGGATGTCGGTCACTTTCTCGACGCGAGCATCGCTCAGCATGGAGATGTGAACCAGACCGTCCTTGCCCGGCAGGATGTTGACGAACGCGCCGAAGTCGACGATGCGCTCGACCTTGCCGACGTAGATCTTGCCGATCTCGGCTTCCGCGGTGATGCCCAGGACGCGCTGGCGTGCTGCTTCTGCCGCTTCCTTGGTTTCGCCGAAGATCTTGATCGAGCCGTCGTCTTCGATGTCGATCGAAGCCTTGGTTTCTTCGCAGATCGCACGGATGGTCGCGCCGCCTTTACCGATGACATCACGGATTTTGTCGGTGTCGATTTTCATCGCGATCATGGTCGGAGCGTTTTCCGACAGCTCGGTACGGGACTGACCGATGATCTGGTTCATCTGGCCGAGGATATTCAGGCGCGCTTCCAGGGCCTGGCCCAGGGCGATTTCCATGATCTCTTCGGTGATACCCTTGATCTTGATGTCCATCTGCAGTGCAGTAACGCCCTTGGCGGTACCGGCCACTTTGAAGTCCATGTCGCCCAGGTGGTCTTCGTCACCCAGGATGTCGGTCAGGACGGCGAACTTCTCGCCTTCTTTAACCAGACCCATGGCTATACCGGCCACCGGTGCCTTCATCGGCACACCAGCGTCCATCAGGGCCAGGGAAGCGCCGCAGACCGAAGCCATCGAGCTCGAACCGTTGGACTCGGTGATTTCCGATACCACGCGAATGGTGTACGGGAACACGTCAGCGGCAGGCAGCATGGCCTGGACCGAACGACGGGCCAGACGGCCGTGACCGATTTCGCGGCGACCAGCACCACCCATGCGACCACACTCGCCCACCGAGAACGGAGGGAAGTTGTAGTGCAGCATGAACGGGTCTTTCTTTTCGCCTTCCAGGGTATCGAGCAGTTGCGCGTCACGGGCGGTGCCCAGTGTTGCAACGACCAGGGCCTGGGTCTCGCCACGGGTGAACAGTGCCGAACCGTGGGTCTTCGGCAGAACGCCGACTTCGATGTTCAGCGGACGTACGGTACGGGTGTCGCGACCGTCGATACGTGGCTTGCCGTTGACGATGTTTTCGCGGACGGTGCGGTATTCGATTTCACCGAAAGCCGCCTTCACGTCGCTGGACGATGGCTGGCCTTCTTCGCCGGAGAACTTGGCGACGACCTGGTCTTTCAGCTCGCCCAGGCGCGCATAACGGTCGGCCTTGATGGTGATGGTGTAGGCCTGGGAGATCGCGTCGCCGAACTCGGCACGGATTGCGCCCAGCAGCTCGGTGGCTTCTGGCTGTGGTGCCCAGGTCCAGGTTGGCTTGGCGGCTTCGGCGGCCAGTTCCTTGACAGCGTTGATCACGACCTGGAACTCGTCGTGGGCGAACAGCACGGCGCCCAGCATCTGGTCTTCGGTCAGCTCTTTGGCTTCGGATTCAACCATCAGCACGGCTTCGGAAGTACCGGCCACGACCATGTCCAGGCTGGAGGCCTTCAGTTGCTCGTAGGTCGGGTTCAGCAGGTAGCCGGTGCTTTCATGGAACGCGACGCGGGCAGCGCCGATCGGGCCGTCGAAAGGAATGCCGGAAATGGCCAGGGCAGCCGAGGTACCGATCATCGCAGCGATGTCCGGATCGGTCTTCTTGCTGGTGGACACGACGGTGCAGACAACCTGCACTTCGTTCATGAAACCTTCTGGGAAAAGCGGACGGATCGGACGGTCGATCAGTCGGGAGGTCAGGGTTTCTTTCTCGGAAGGACGGCCTTCGCGCTTGAAGAAACCGCCAGGGATCTTACCGGCAGCGTAAGTCTTTTCCTGGTAGTGAACAGACAGCGGGAAGAAACCCTTGCCTGGATCGGCTTGCTTGGCACCGACAACGGTCACCAATACGCTGACGTCGTCGTCAACGGTGACCAGCACTGCGCCGGAGGCCTGACGGGCGATACGGCCAGTCTCGAGGGTAACGGTCGACTGACCGAACTGGAATTTTTTGATTACCGGGTTCACGGTGTCCTACCTTCTTTGTGGCTCTTGGGGAACTTGTCTTCTTGCGAAATTCTTGGGCAATGGCGGGTATCGGCCCGACGTCTGTCCAGGGTAAAACGTGTATCCAGATAAAACTTGAGGCTGGGAGCCTGCCATGAGCCAGCGGGAAACCCACTGACGCACGACAGACCACCAACCTCTAGCGCAATCGCTGATTAGCGACGCAGACCCAGGCGAGCGATCAGAGCGCTGTAACGGCTCACGTCCTTGCCTTTCAGGTAGTCCAGCAGCTTACGACGCTGGTTTACCATGCGGATCAGACCACGACGGGAGTGGTGATCTTTACCGTTGGCCTTGAAGTGACCTTGCAGTTTGTTGATGTTGTGGGTCAGCAGTGCAACTTGCACTTCTGGCGAACCGGTGTCACCAACAGCTTGCTGGTAGTCAGCTACGATTTGAGCTTTTTCTTGAACGTCGAGAGCCATGAGGCAATCCTTTTAGTCAGGAAACTGTTCCGAGGAACAGCTTCAACAGGCCAGGGACAAATCCCTGTATCTATAAATGAGTAGTGACCGTGCCTGTTAACAGCCACACTCGCCAACCTGTTGTTACGCAGGCTGGTTCCGGTCATTCCGACCGAATCAGTCGACGCGGCGCAATGCGCCCGTCTTCGCTCACTTCACCAATGCCGATGAAACGACCGTTGTGATCCTGTACCCGGACCATGCCGAACTTCGGCGCATCCGGGGCACGTACGGGCTGGCCGTTGAGCCAGTAGAACGCACTGTGTTCAGAGAACTGCAGCAGCGGCCAGTCAAGCAAGCCACTGTCCGATGGCATCAGGAAACGGTCGACCGCTTCGTTCCCGCCTTCGGCATGCACGGCTTCGAGTTCTTCCAGCGTGACCGTCTGGGCCAAGGTGAAAGGTCCGGCCTGGGTCCGTCGCAATTCTGCCACGTACGCACCGCAACCGAGCTGCTCGCCTATATCCTCCACCAGGGTCCGGATATAGGTGCCCTTGCTGCAATCCACAGCCAGCCGCGCAGTATTACCGTCAAAGGCCAGCAATTCCAAGCGCGCAATAGTAACAGAACGCGGTTCACGCTCCACTACTTCGCCTGCACGGGCCAGTTTGTACAACGGCTGTCCATCGCGCTTCAAAGCGGAGTACATCGGCGGTATCTGACTGATTTGCCCGCGAAATTTCGGCAGCACCGCTTCGACATCCGCCTGACCAACGGTCACCGGGCGTTCCAGCAAAACCTCACCTTCGGCGTCCGCCGTGGTGGTGGTCTTGCCCAACTGCGCCAGGGTTTCATAGCCTTTGTCGGAATCGAGCAAGTACTGGGAGAACTTGGTCGCCTCGCCAAAGCACAGCGGCAGAACGCCAGTGGCCAGCGGATCGAGGCTGCCGGTGTGGCCGGCCTTCTCGGCATTGAGCAGCCAGCGAACTTTCTGCAAGGCTGCGTTGGACGTGAACCCCAGCGGCTTGTCGAGCAGGATGATGCCGCTGACGTTACGACGGATACGTTTGACCTGAGCCACCGACTACTCCTTGGTGTCTTCGGGTTCAGGGGCCGCCGGGTGTTGGCTGTCTTCAGCCACGGCGCGCTCGATCAGCGCCGACAGGTGCGCGCCACGCACGACGCTTTCGTCGTAATGGAAGTGCAACTGTGGAACGCTGCGCAGCTTCATCTCCCGGGCCAACTGCATACGCAGGAAACCGGCAGCCGAGTTGAGCACCTTGATGCTCTGGGCGATTTCTTCGGCGCTGTCCTGCCCCATCACGGTGATGAAAATCTTTGCATGACCGACGTCACGGCTGACTTCCACGGCGGTAATGGTGACCAGGCCAACGCGCGGGTCTTTGACTTCGCGACGGATCAGTTGGGCCAGCTCGCGCTGCATCTGATCGCCGATTCGTTGGGTACGGCTGTATTCTTTTGCCATGTCTTGTTACCTGTTACTGCCCCACGGTGAAACCCGCGAGGTCTGAAAGCGGCAAACGCCCGGCCTGGCGAAAAGCCAGACCGGGCGTTGCGTTTAGAGTCCGCCAGCCGGGCAGCGCATGTTCATGCGGCTGCCCGGTGCGGCTCTTGAAGTGCGCGAGTCAGAGGCTGCGAGCAACCTGGACCTTCTCGAAGACTTCGATCTTGTCGCCGACCTTGACGTCGTTGTAGCTCTTGACGCCAATACCGCATTCCATGCCGGCACGTACTTCGGAAGCGTCATCCTTGAAGCGACGCAGGGATTCCAGCTCGCCTTCGAAAATAACGATGTCTTCACGCAGTACACGGATCGGACGGTTACGGTGAACGACACCTTCGATCACCATGCAACCGGCGATGGCACCAAATTTCGGCGAACGGAACACGTCGCGAACTTCGGCCACGCCCAGGATGTTCTCCCGCACGTCGCTGCCCAACATACCGGTCAACGCTTTCTTGACGTCTTCGATGATGTCGTAGATCACGTTGTAGTAACGCATGTCCAGGCCTTCCTGCTCGACGATCTTGCGAGCGCCTGCATCGGCACGCACGTTGAAGCCGAACAGTACAGCGTTGGAAGCCAGTGCCAGGTTGGCATCGGACTCGGTGATACCACCGACGCCGCCACCGACCACACGCACTTGCACTTCGTCGTTACCCAGGCCATTCAAGGCGCCGTTCAACGCTTCCAACGAACCACGGACGTCGGATTTGAGGACGATGTTGAGCGTCTTCTTCTCTTCCTGGCCCATGTTTTCGAAGATGTTTTCCAGCTTGCCGGCGTGAGCACGGGCCAGCTTGACTTCGCGGAACTTGCCTTGACGGAACAGAGCCACTTCACGGGCCTTCTTCTCGTCAGCCACAACGCTCATCTCGTCGCCAGCATCCGGGGTGCCGTCCAGGCCGAGGATCTCGACCGGGATAGCCGGACCGGCTTCCTTGATTGGCTTGCCGTTCTCGTCGAGCATGGCGCGCACGCGGCCATAGTTCGAACCAACCAGCACCATGTCGCCCTGGCGCAGGGTACCGTCTTGAACCAGCACGGTCGCCACCGGGCCGCGGCCCTTGTCGAGGCGAGATTCAACAACCACACCACGGCCAGGCGCCGAAGGCGTAGCGGTCAGTTCCAGAACCTCGGCCTGCAACAGGACGGCTTCGAGCAGTTCGTCGACGCCAGTACCCATCTTCGCGGAAACCGGAACGAATGGCGTGTCGCCACCCCATTCTTCGGAGGTCACGCCGTGAACCGAGAGTTCGCTGCGGATGCGATCGAGATCAGCGCCCGGCTTGTCGATCTTGTTCACTGCAACCACCAGCGGCACGCCAGCTGCCTGGGCATGCTGAACGGCTTCGATGGTTTGCGGCATGACGCCGTCGTCCGCCGCAACCACCAGGATCACGATGTCGGTCGCTTTGGCACCACGGGCACGCATCGCGGTAAACGCGGCGTGACCCGGGGTGTCAAGGAACGTCACCATGCCGCGGTCGGTTTCAACGTGGTAGGCGCCGATGTGCTGGGTAATACCGCCAGCTTCGCCAGCAGCAACCTTCGCACGACGGATATAGTCGAGCAGCGAGGTCTTACCGTGGTCAACGTGACCCATGACGGTTACGACAGGCGCACGGGCAACCGCTTCACCTTCGAACTTCAGCGACTCGGCCAGGGAATCTTCCAGGGCGGTGTCGCTGACCAGGGTCACTTTGTGGCCCAGCTCTTCGGCGACCAGCTGGGCAGTTTCCTGGTCCAGTACCTGGTTGATGGTGGCCGGGGTGCCCAGCTTGAACATGAACTTGATGATTTCAGCAGCCTTGACCGACATCTGCTGGGCCAGGTCGCCCACAGTGATGGTCTCGCCGATCTTCACTTCGCGCACGACAGGGCCGGTTGGGCTCTGGAAACCGTGGGCGTTGCGTTTCTTCAGCTTGGCCTTGCCGCGACCGCCGCGACGGAAGCCATCGCTTTCTTCGTCGGTAGTACGAGGCGCAACACGTGGTGCCGGCGCCTTTTCCTTGACCGAAGCGCGATGAGGAGCGTTCTTGCGCTCGCCATCGCCACTACCACGACGGTTGTCGTCGGCACGTGGCTTGTCCGGACGACGCTGTTCGTCGCGCTTGCGGGTATCGGCCGGAGCCGGCGCCGGCGCTACGACTGGAGCGGCTTCGCGCACAGGTTCGGCAACCGAGGCAACAGCCTCGACAGATTCGGCCGGAGCGGGTTGCGCAGCAGCAGGCTGGCGACGCGCTTCTTCTTCAGCACGACGCTTGGCTTCTTCTTCAGCCTTCTGGCGAGCAGCATTTTCTACTGCGCGACGTTCTTCCAGCTCGCGCTTGCGCTCGGCTTCGATTTCTTCCGGGCTGCGCTGTACGAAGACTTTCTTCTTGCGTACTTCAACGCTGATGCTTTTGCTACCGGCAACACGCAGGGTGCTGGTGGTTTTACGCTGCAGAGTGATCTTGCGCGGTTCTTCCACTTTCGCCTTGTGACTGCTCTTCAGGTGAGTCAGCAGGGACTGCTTCTCACTGTCGGTCACATGTTCCTCGGCGGCGGTGTGCGGCAGACCTGCCTCACGCATCTGCTGCAACAGGCGCTCTACCGGTGTTTTGACCTCATCGGCCAGTTGTTTCACCGTGACTTGCGTCATGCACTTCTCTCCTCAGGCCGCGCCTAATTACTCGAACCAGTGGGCTCGGGCGGCCATGATCAACTTGCCGGCACGATCATCGTCAATGCCGTCGATGTCGAGCAGATCGTCAATAGACTGCTCGGCCAGGTCTTCGCGGGTAATTACGCCGCGCACCGCCAGTTCCATCGCCAAATCCTTGTCCATGCCCTCAAGCGAGAGCAGGTCTTCGGCCGGATGGGCGTCTGCCAGCTTTTCCTCAGTAGCGATGGCTTTGGTCAACAAACGATCCTTGGCCCGAGCGCGAAGCTCGTTGACGATTTCCTCGTCAAAGCCGTCGATGTTGAGCATTTCCTCCACCGGTACGTAGGCAATCTCTTCCAGGCTGGTAAAGCCTTCGTCCACCAGCACCTGCGCCAGCTCTTCATCGACTTCAAGCTCTTCGATGAAGTTGCGCAGGATGTCGCCGGTTTCAGCTTGCTGCTTAGCCTGGATGTCCGATTCGGTCATCACGTTCAGGGTCCAGCCAGTCAATTGGCTGGCCAGACGCACGTTCTGACCACCGCGACCGATGGCCTGAGCCAGATTGTCTGCGCCAACGGCGATGTCCATGGCATGGGCATCTTCGTCGACGATAATTGCCGCCACTTCAGCAGGCGACATGGCATTGATCACGAACTGAGCCGGGTTGTCGTCCCACAGGACGATGTCCACGCGCTCGCCGCCCAACTCGCCGGATACGGCCTGGACACGCGAACCACGCATGCCGATGCAGGCACCTTGCGGGTCGATACGCTTGTCCTTGGAGCGGACCGCGATCTTGGCACGCGAACCCGGATCACGGGACGCGGCCATGACTTCGATCAGGCCTTCAGCAATTTCCGGCACTTCGATGCGGAACAACTCGATCAGCATTTCCGGCGCGGTACGCGACAGGATCAACTGTGGGCCGCGGTTCTCGGTGCGGATTTCCTTGAGCAGCGCACGCAAACGCACGCCAACCCGGAAAGTTTCGCGAGAAATGATGTCTTCACGGGCCAGCAACGCTTCGGCGTTGTTGCCCAGGTCGACGATCACGTTGTCGCGGGTCACTTTTTTCACGGTGCCGGAGATGATTTCCCCCAGGCGCTCGCGATAAGCGTCGACGACTTGCGCGCGCTCGGCTTCGCGAACTTTCTGCACAATAACCTGCTTGGCAGTCTGTGCAGCGATGCGACCGAATTCAATGGACTCGATTTTTTCTTCGACGACGTCACCGACCTTGGCGCCCGGATGCGTTTCCGCAACCTTGCTCGGCCAGGTTTCGATAGCCGGGTCGTCCAGGTCCGCTTCCTCGACTACCGTCCAGCGACGGAACGTCTCGTAGGCACCCGTGTGGCGATTGATTTCCACACGCAAATCAACTTCATCTTCGAACCGCTTCTTGGTAGCAGTGGCCAGGGCCAGCTCCAGCGCTTCAAAAATAACGTTAGCCGGTACGCCCTTTTCATTGGATACCGACTCAACAACCAGCAGTACTTCTTTGCTCATCGTACGCCTCGCCTTTCGCAAGCCATTGGATCCGCGGGATCCGCAGTATCTGGCACGTATCAGTCAAAACTGGGAATAATGTTGGCCTTGTCGATCATATCGATCGGCAACAGGAATTCGTGTTCGTCTACTTGAACCACGACATCCTGCTCTTCTACACCGCGTAGAAGGCCTTGGAAGTTGCGTCGACCTTCGAAAGGCGAGCGCAGCCTGATCTTCACTTGTTCACCGGCAAACGAAGCAAACTGCTCAAGAGTGAACAGAGGGCGCTCCATGCCAGGCGAGGAAACTTCAAGGGTGTATTCGGAGGCGATTGGATCTTCAACATCCAATACACCACTGATCTGACGGCTGACAATGGCGCAATCGTCCACCAGCACACCGCCTTCCTTATCAATATAAACGCGCAACATTGAGTGGCGACCTTGAGCCGAAAACTCAATACCCCAGCATTCATAGCCTAGGGCCACGACCACCGGGGCCAACAAGGCCTGCAACTCTTCTAGCTTGCTCGACACCTGAACCCCCTCGTGCATGTAGTGCATGCTGTGCAAAATAAAAAATGGGCGAAACGCCCATCCTTGAAACGCCGTTGAACAGCGGCGTTGTAAAGTGTCCAGCTAACAAAAAGCCCCTTGGAAGGGGCCCTGAAACTGGTTGCGGGAGCCGGATTTGAACCGACGACCTTCGGGTTATGAGCCCGACGAGCTACCAGGCTGCTCCATCCCGCGACAAAGCTGGGGCGGAAGTATACGACCGATCCCTAATAGGGTCAATGTAACGCTTCCACCTACAAGAAAGCCCGCAAAAGCGGGCTCTCCTGATAATTGGTACCGAGAAGGGGACTCGAACCCCTACACCCTATGGGCACAACCACCTCAAGGTTGCGTGTCTACCAATTCCACCACCTCGGCAAATACAGCGCTTGAAACCTTCTTACTTCTGCTCTTGAGCTGGAGGTACGTCAGTCGCCGAGTTGGCCGACTTTTGCTCTTGAAGCACCGGGACATCATCAGAAGCCGGTTGTTGCTTTGGCGCTTCCAACACCGCTGGATTTGGCAAACCTACCTGAGTCAGCTCTTGAGCCTTCTCTTTAGCAAAGTAACCTAACCCTAAGCTGGTTATGAAGAAACCGGCGGCGAGTATAGCAGTAAACTTACTAAGAAAGGTAGAGGAACCTTGGCTTCCGAATACAGTATTTGAAGCACCTGCACCGAAAGACGCACCAGCATCCGCACCTTTACCCTGCTGCAGCAATACGAGAGCGACTACACCCAGCGCGCCCAGCAGATGAAAAACGACTACGACTGTTTCCAGCATTTTTTCAGTTTCCCGCGGCGCGACAAATCGCACCGAACTCATCTGCATTCAGGGAAGCTCCACCAATGAGCCCCCCATCGATATCCGGCATGCCGAACAGTTCGGCCGCATTGGCCGCCTTCACGCTGCCGCCGTATAGAAGCCGCACACCTCGTGCCACTTCAGAATTCTCTGCCGCCAACTGCGCGCGGATGGCGGCGTGCACATCCTGCGCCTGTTGCGGCGAAGCCGTCAGTCCGGTGCCAATGGCCCAGACCGGCTCGTAGGCAATGACCGCCTTTGCAAAAGCACCGACACCCAAGTCTTCAATGATGCTGCCCAGCTGACGCCCGACAACTTCAAGCGTCTTGCCGGCTTCACGCTGCTCAAGGGTCTCCCCAACGCACAGCACCGGAATCAGACCACAAGCTTGAGCCGCAGCAAATTTGCGGATCAGCATCTTGTCCTGCTCGCCCATGATCTGGCGACGCTCGGAATGTCCGACCAGGACCAGGGAAGACCCTGCATCCACCAACTGACTCGGTGCGATTTCACCGGTCAACGCACCTTGCATGGATTCCACCGCAGAGTTCTGCGCGCCGACCGAAATCGACTTACCCTTCAAGCCATCAACCACCTGGTTGATATACAAGCAGGGCGGGAATACCGCTACATCAACACCGCTTGGCAAGGCCAGATTACGAAGGCCCTTGATCAGCTCAGCGACGCTGGCGCGGGTACCGTGCATCTTCCAGTTACCAGCTACCATAGGGCGACGCATGCTGTACCTCGTCGGTCAAAGTGGGCGCAGATGTTACCCAACCGATTCATGGCTGGCAAGCCGAATTCAGGCAGAAACTTCAGTAACCAGTTTTGCCAGCTCTTCAGCATAACCACGGACCTGCGCTTCATCCTCGCCTTCGACCATCACACGCACCAAAGGCTCTGTCCCTGACTTGCGCAACAATACCCTCCCACGCCCGGCCATCGCCTGGGTGACGCGTTCACTGGCCTGCTTGACCGTCGCGTGCTCGAGCGGATTCACACCCCCACCGAAACGTACGTTGATCAGAACCTGCGGGCACTTGCGCAACGCCTGGCGCGCCTGGGCAAGCCCCTCGTTACGTGCCTTGAGCGCCATCAACACTTGCAAGGCGGCAATGATCGCATCGCCAGTGGTGGTGTGGTCGAAACAGACAATATGCCCCGAATTTTCGCCACCAATCACCCAATCGCGTTCCAGCAGCTCCGAGATGACATAACGGTCACCCACATTGGCCCGCACAAAGGGTATGTCCAGGTCCGCCAGGGCCAGCTCAAGCCCGAGATTGCTCATCAATGTCCCGACGACGCCGCCTTTGAGCTTGCCGCGACCGCGCAAATCGCGGGCGATGATGAACAGCAGCTCATCACCGTCGACAACCGTACCGGTGTGGTCGACCATCAGCACTCGATCGCCATCACCATCGAAAGCGATCCCCAGATCAGCTTGCTCAGCCAATACAGCCGCCTGCAACGCCTCGGTATGGGTAGAGCCACAGTTATGGTTGATGTTCAGCCCGTTAGGCTGGGCGGAAAGCACCACCACCTCGGCGCCCAGCTCACGAAATACGCTCGGTGCGACTTTGTAGGTTGCGCCATGGGCGCAATCGACCACGATCTTCAACCCCGAAAAACTCGTACCGGCTGGAACACTGCCCTTGCAGAACTCAATGTAACGACCCGATGCATCGTTGATCCGGGACACCTTGCCGATCTTGCTCGACTCAACCACCGTCATCGGCGCATCCAACAGCTCTTCGATCATCAATTCGATGTCGTCCGGCAGCTTGGTGCCCTTGCCGGAGAAGAACTTGATGCCGTTATCGTCATGCGGGTTATGCGACGCGCTGATCACGATGCCAGCCTGTGCCTGGAACGTACGCGTCAGGTAGGCGATGGCAGGCGTAGGCATCGGCCCGAGCAGCATGACATCGGCTCCCGCCGACGTCAGGCCGGCTTCAAGGGCCGATTCGAACATGTAGCCGGATATCCGCGTGTCCTTGCCGACCAGCACCTTGCAGGCACCCATTTTGCGGAACGCCATGCCAGCAGCCCAGCCAAGCTTGAGCATGAAATCAGGGGTAATGGGGTATTCGCCGACCCGACCACGGATACCGTCGGTGCCAAAGTATTTTTTACTCATAAGTGCTCCTTCATTCTTATTCGGCTGAATCCACGGCCGCGATCATCCGCACGATATCCATTGTTTCGACTACATCATGCACCCGCAATATGCGCGCGCCTTTTGTAATGGCCAGGGCGGCCAGGGCGAGACCACCATATAGGCGCTCTCCAACCGGACGATTCAAGGCATTGCCGATCATGCTCTTTCGCGAGACGCCGACCAATAGAGGCCGCCCCAGTGCATGCAAGGCTTCCATATGTTTGAACAGGCTCAGATTGTGCGCCAGCGTCTTCGCAAAACCGAATCCGGGATCAAGGATGATGCGCTCGGCAGGAATGCCCGCAGCAGCACAAAGGCCCATGCGCTCCGCCAGGAATTCGCCCACCTCCCTGGTCACGTCGTGATAGTTCGGGTCGTCCTGCATGGTTCCTGGCTCGCCAAGCATGTGCATCAGGCAAACCGGCAGGCCCGTGGCAGCGGCCGCATCCAGAGCGCCATCGCGGCGCAAGGCGCGAACATCATTGATCAGCCCCGCCCCCAGGCGCGCCGCCTCACGCATGACTGCCGGCGTGGACGTGTCGACCGAGATAACGACATCAAGCTCGCGATGGATGCGCTCGACAATCGGCGCCACTCGCTCCAGCTCTTCAGTCGGCGAAACCGCCCGCGCACCGGGACGGGTGGACTCGCCACCCACATCGATCAGCGTCGCGCCCGCCGAGACCATGACCTCCGCATGCCGCAACGCAGCGTCGAGCTGACTGAAGCGCCCACCATCGGAAAAGGAGTCTGGAGTGACGTTAAGGATGCCCATGACATGCACATGGGCCAAATCAAGAACCCGGTTGCCGCAAGGCAACCGGGTCGAGGACTGGACAGAAGTCATTTCAAGCCTTAAACGTCGGCCGCCGGACCGCCGATAGGTGTTTCCGGACGCTCGCCCTGCACCGCCGGAGGCGTACCCGAGGTACCCGTGCCACCCGTCCAATCACGAGGTTCGCGAGGCGTGCGGCCGGCCATGATGTCGTCGATCTGCTCGGCATCGATGGTTTCATACTTCATCAAGGCATCAGCCATCGCATCCAGCTTATCGCGATTATCCGTGAGGATCTGCTTGGCCGTTCCGTAGCAGTGGTCGATGATGCTGCGAACCTCAGTGTCGATAAGCTTGGCAGTCTCGCCCGAGAAGCTCGCATGCTGCCCACCACCACCGCGTCCAAGGAACACTTCGCCCTCTTCCTCTGCGTACATCAACGGCCCGAGCTTCTCGGACAAGCCCCACTTGGTCACCATGTTCCGGGCAATCTGGCTGGCACGCATGATGTCGTTCGACGCACCGGTCGTTACACCATCGAAGCCCAACGTCATTTCCTCGGCGATACGACCGCCATACAGCGAACATATCTGACTGATCAATGCACGCTTGGAAAGGCTGTAGCGGTCTTCTTCCGGAAGGAACATCGTAACGCCCAGCGCGCGACCGCGCGGGATGATCGACACCTTGTACACCGGATCATGCTCAGGCACTACGCGACCGACAATGGCGTGACCCGCCTCATGGTAAGCCGTGTTCTGCTTTTCCTTTTCCGACATGACCATCGATTTGCGCTCGGCGCCCATCATGATCTTGTCCTTGGCCAATTCGAACTCTTTCATTTCCACGACGCGCTTGCCGGAACGGGCCGCAAACAACGACGCTTCGTTTACGAGGTTTGCCAAGTCTGCGCCGGAGAAGCCCGGCGTACCGCGGGCGATGACCGCTGGAGCAACATCGTCACCCATCGGCACCTTGCGCATGTGGACCTTCAGGATCTGTTCGCGACCGCGAATGTCCGGCAGCCCCACCACGACCTGGCGGTCGAAACGACCTGGACGCAACAGCGCAGGGTCGAGCACATCAGGACGGTTGGTAGCGGCAATCACGATGATGCCGTCGTTCATTTCAAAACCGTCCATCTCGACCAGCAACTGGTTGAGAGTCTGTTCACGTTCGTCGTGACCACCACCCATGCCAGCACCACGGTGACGACCGACAGCGTCGATCTCGTCGATGAAAATGATGCAAGGAGCGTGCTTCTTGGCTTGTTCGAACATGTCACGTACGCGACTCGCGCCCACGCCGACGAACATCTCGACAAAATCGGAGCCGGAAATCGTGAAGAACGGTACTTTCGCTTCGCCGGCAATCGCCTTGGCCAGCAACGTTTTACCAGTCCCCGGTGGGCCGACCATCAGCACGCCACGTGGAATGCGGCCACCCAGGCGCTGGAATTTGCCCGGATCGCGCAGGAATTCGACCAGCTCACCCACTTCCTCCTTGGCCTCGTCGCAACCCGCGACGTCGGCAAGGGTGGTCTTGACCTGATCTTCAGACAACAGCCGGGCCTTGCTCTTGCCGAAACTCATCGGCCCGCCCTTGCCTCCGGCTCCGCCCTGCATCTGGCGCATGAAGAACATGAACACCGCAATGATCACGAGGATAGGGAAGCTTGCGACCAGGAGCTGCGTCCAGATGCTTTGCTGCTCAGGCTGCTTGCCTTCGATCACGACACGATTGTCAACCAGGTCGCCGATCAGGCCATTGTCCTGGATAGCCGGACGAATGGTCTTGAAATTGTCGCCATCGGTGCGCTTGCCGGTAATCACATAGCCGTCAACGGCTACGCGCTCGACCTTGCCTTCCTTGACCTGCTGGAGGAAGTCGGAATAGTTGAGGGTCTGCGGCTCGTTAGGGCTGGAGAAGTTGTTCATCACGGTCACAAGGACTGCTGCGATGATCAACCACAGGATCAGATTCTTTGCCATATCGTTCAATTAACTACCCTCTGAAGCAAGCTCCGCTACTGGCGCGCGCTTCGCATGATATTCACCGGCCTAACTTACTACATTACCTGCGACTTGGCAGGCGCCGTCTGTAACCCTTTGTGAAACTTTGGCTCGCGTAATTTTCGTTACGCGGCTTCTGCAAGGCGAGACAAAAAAAACTATCGCCCCTCATTAAAGACGCTCATCGCTGGCAGCGCCTTCAATCCCGCGGAACCCACGCGCCAACAGGTACTGCTCGCGAGAACGGTCACGGGACGACAATGGCTTGCGCATCTGCACTTTGTCGAACAGTTTGCGGATGCCCTTGTGGTATTCGTCGAAGCCTTCGCCTTGGAAGACCTTGATCAGAAAATCACCACCCGGACGCAGAACCCGCCCCGCAAGATCCAGGGCCAGCTCGCTGAGGAACATCGCACGAGGCATGTCGACAGCCGCCAATCCACTCATATTGGGGGCCATATCGGAAATCACAAGGTCAACTTCGGTATTTCCGACGGCTTCGAGGATTTTCGCCAACACCGCGTCCTCCGTGAAATCGCCCTGGATGAAGGTGACGTCGGGGATGCCATCCATTTCCAGGATGTCGGAAGCGATCAACCGCCCCTGACCTCCAATCAGACGACTGGTCACTTGCGACCAGCCTCCCGGCGCTGCACCGAGGTCGATCACGGTCATGCCAGGGCGGATCAGGCGATCCTTCTCCTGGATTTCCAGCAATTTATAGCTGGCGCGCGAGCGATAGCCGTCTTTCTGCGCCATTTTGACGTAGGGATCGTTGAAATGTTCTTTGAGCCAGTTCTGGCTTGTCTTGGAACGGGCCACGGGCCACCTCTAAAAAAATAAATCGCGTCGTGATTAACTGGGCGGTCCCGGACTTGCTCGGGTAAACTGGCCGCCGCTTTTTACAAGATCAGACGCAGGGGTCAGATTATGCCGCTCACTCAAGAGCAGAAGAAACAATACAAATCCATTGGCCACCATCTGAAACCGGTTTTGACTGTGGCTGACAACGGTTTGACTGAAGGTGTACTCGCCGAACTCGAGCGCGCCCTGGGTGACCATGAGCTGATCAAGATCAAGCTCAACATCCTGGACCGCGAAGCCCGCCTGGCTGCCATCGCCGAGCTATGCAAAGTCGGAAAGGCAGACCTGGTACAGGTCATCGGCAAGATGGCGCTGATTTATCGCAAGAACTTCAGCGTCAACAAGCAACTGTCGAATGTGCACCGTTTCAAGTGATGCCAAGGGTCAAGGGTGCGCTTCGCGCACCCTGCCACTCCAGCCGGGCACCGGCTGCAACACCAGTATCAATCCGGAAAAGCCCAACACCAGGTAACTGAATACCTGCCATTGAATTGCTTCTGGCCAGCCGAGACGCACCGCCAGGAACATTGCGCACGCATACGACGCCATGAGCAGCAATTGCCCACGGATGTCGCGCCAAAGACTAGCAACACCTTCGACCTGGACCAGCACCAAAACCTGGAACATGACGCATGCGGCGGAAAATCCGACCAGCAGCGCCGTCAGCATGCTTGCGATTTCATCGATGAGCAGCGGCGCCAGGCCGATTTGCCCCAGCACCGGCAGTAGACCGACGTGCAGCAACCAGACGCCGCCCACCCACAACATCTGGGAGAGTTGCCAGATCATGGCACCCGCGCGCAGCGGGCGCCTTCGCTCAGATATGACGGACTTCGACAATCTCATACTCGATGACACCGCCAGGCGTCTTCACGGCAACCACATCACCCTCTTCCTTGGCGATCAAGGCACGAGCGATAGGTGAACCCACTGAAATCTTGCCGAGCTTGATGTCTGCCTCGTCCTCGCCAACGATCTGGTAAGTAACGCTTTCATCCGTCTCGACGTTGGCGATTTCCACAGTGGTGCCGAAAATCACTTTGCCAGTGTGCGGGATCGTCGTGACGTCGATGATCACTGCATTCTGCATGCGACCTTCGATATCACGGACACGCGCCTCGACCATGCCCTGCTCCTCTCGGGCAGCGTGGTATTCGGCGTTTTCCTTCAGGTCGCCCAGCTCTCGCGCTTCACCAATAGCCTGGCTCAAGCGCGGGCGCTCGACCTTGGTCAGGAAAGCGTGCTCTTCTTCCAGGGCCTTCGCGCCCTGAACAGTCATCGGGTACTTGGTTATGCTCATGCCTTCAATCCTGCATGTAGATCCTGCAAGCGACGCACGGTCTTCTCGGGACCGAACTTGAGTGCTTCGCAGATCGCTTCGCCTGCCGCAATGGTCGTGGTGCAGTAGATCTTGTGCTGCAGCGCGTTGCGACGAATGGAATAGGAATCGGCGATCGACTGGCGACCTTCGGTGGTGTTGATGATCAGCGTGACTTCGTCATTCTTGATCATGTCGACCACGTGCGGACGGCCCTCGGTCACCTTGTTCACGCGGCGAACTTTCAGGCCTGCTGCTTCGATCAGCTTGGCAGTACCGGCAGTTGCGACCACTTCAAAGCCCAAGTTGATCAGATCACGAGCCACACCTGCAACCAGTGGCTTGTCGTCATCACGCACGCTGATGAACGCCGTGCCGCCCGTCGGCAACACTTCACTGGCGCCCATCTGGGCCTTGGCGAAGGCTTCACCGAAGGTATCGCCCACACCCATCACTTCGCCGGTGGATTTCATTTCCGGGCCGAGGATCGGGTCGACACCTGGGAACTTGGCGAACGGGAACACCGCTTCCTTGACGCTGTAGAAGTTCGGAATGATTTCCTTGGTGAAGCCAAGCTCTTGCAGGGTTTTGCCAGCCATTACGCGGGCCGCGATCATCGCCAGGGAAACACCGATGCACTTGGAAACGAACGGTACGGTCCGAGAAGCGCGCGGGTTGACTTCAATGACGTAGATGTCTTCGCCCTGCAGGGCCAACTGCACGTTCATCAGGCCGACAACGCCCAGCTCCAGGGCCATTTTCTTGACCTGCTCGCGCATCTCGTCCTGGATGTGCGCCGGCAGCGAGTAAGGCGGCAGCGAGCAAGCGGAGTCACCGGAGTGAACGCCCGCTTGTTCGATGTGTTGCATGATCGCGCCAATCACCACGTCCTTGCCGTCGCTGACCGCATCCACGTCCATTTCGATGGCGCAGTTGAGGAAGTGGTCCAGCAGCACCGGGCTGTCGTTGGATACTTGGACCGCTTCGCGCAGGTAGCGCTTGAGCTCGTCTTCCTGGTAAACGATTTCCATCGCACGACCGCCCAGTACGTAGGACGGACGCACCACCAGCGGGTAACCGATCTTGGCGGCGGCACGAATCGCTTCGTCCTCGCTGCGCACGGTGGCGTTTGGCGGCTGGCGCAGGTTCAGGCGCTCGACCATCTGCTGGAAACGCTCACGGTCTTCGGCGCGGTCAATCGCATCCGGGCTGGTGCCGATGATCGGCACGCCGGCGGCTTCAAGGGCGCGGGCCAGTTTCAGCGGGGTCTGGCCGCCGTACTGGACGATCACGCCTTTTGGTTTCTCGACGCGGACGATTTCCAGCACGTCTTCCAGGGTCACTGGCTCGAAGTACAGGCGATCGGAGGTGTCGTAGTCGGTGGACACGGTTTCCGGGTTGCAGTTGACCATGATGGTCTCGTAACCGTCGTCGCGCAGGGCCAGTGCCGCGTGTACGCAGCAGTAGTCGAACTCGATACCCTGGCCGATCCGGTTAGGACCGCCACCCAGGATCATGATCTTGTCGCGGGTCGAAGGCGCAGCTTCGCACTCTTCTTCGTATGTGGAGTACAGGTAAGCGGTGTCGGTGGCGAACTCGGCCGCGCAGGTGTCGACGCGCTTGTAGACCGGAAACACTTCCAGCTTGTGGCGATGGGCGCGCAGGCTCTTTTCGGTCACACCCAGCAGCTTGGCCAGGCGCATGTCGGAGAAGCCCTTGCGCTTGAGGCGGAACATCGTGTCGCGGTCGATGGTGGACATGCCCAGGGTCTTGACCTTCTCTTCTTCCTTGATCAGATCTTCGATCTGCACCAGGAACCAAGGGTCGATCATGTTCATGCCGAAGATCTGCTCGACGGTCATGCCGGCGCGGAACGCATCGGCCACGTACCAGATACGCTCGGCACCCGGCACGGTCAGCTCGCGCTTGAGCTCGCTCATGCTTTCCGGGTTGCTCAGGTCCAGCTTTGGATCGAGACCGCAAACACCCACTTCCAGACCGCGAAGGGCTTTCTGCAGGGACTCCTGGAAGGTCCGGCCGATGGCCATGACTTCACCGACCGACTTCATCTGTGTGGTCAGGCGGGCGTCGGCCTTGGCGAACTTCTCGAAGGCGAAGCGTGGCAGCTTGGTCACGACGTAGTCGATGGACGGTTCGAAGGACGCCGGGGTCTTGCCGCCGGTGATGTCGTTCGACAGCTCGTCCAGGGTGTAGCCCACGGCCAGCTTGGCGGCGACCTTGGCGATCGGGAAACCGGTGGCTTTCGACGCCAGGGCCGACGAACGGGATACCCGCGGGTTCATCTCGATGACCACCATGCGACCGGTGTTCGGGCAGATGCCGAACTGGACGTTGGAGCCGCCGGTTTCCACGCCGATCTCGCGCAGTACCGCCAGGGAGGCGTTACGCAGGATCTGGTATTCCTTGTCGGTCAGGGTCTGTGCCGGTGCGACGGTGATCGAGTCGCCGGTGTGCACGCCCATCGGGTCGAAGTTCTCGATGGAGCAGACGATGATGCAGTTGTCCTTTTTGTCGCGGACAACTTCCATCTCATATTCTTTCCAGCCGATCAGGGATTCGTCGATCAGCAGTTCCTTGGTCGGCGACAAGTCGAGACCACGGGCGCAGATTTCTTCGAATTCTTCACGGTTGTAGGCGATACCACCACCGGTGCCGCCCATGGTGAAGGACGGACGGATGATGCACGGGAAGCCAAGGCGCTCCAGGACGGCGTTGGCCTCTTCCATGCTGTGGGCGATGCCCGAGCGTGGGCAGTCCAGGCCGATGGATTTCATTGCCTTGTCGAAACGCGAGCGGTCTTCGGCCTTGTCGATGGTGTCGGCGTTGGCGCCGATCATTTCCACACCGAACTTCTCCAGGACGCCTTCGCGCTCCAGGTCCAGTGCGCAGTTCAGCGCGGTCTGGCCGCCCATGGTCGGCAGCAGCGCGTCCGGGCGCTCCTTCTCGATGATCTTGGCAACGGTCTGCCACTTGATCGGCTCGATGTAGGTGGCATCGGCCATGGCCGGGTCGGTCATGATGGTGGCCGGGTTGGAGTTCACCAGGATGACGCGATAGCCCTCTTCGCGCAGGGCTTTGCAGGCCTGGGCGCCGGAGTAGTCGAACTCGCAGGCCTGGCCGATCACGATCGGGCCAGCGCCGAGAATCAGGATGCTTTTTATGTCTGTACGTTTTGGCATGGGTTTGTCACTCAAATCCGCAGGTCAGTCGGCTAGGCCGTCGAACAATCTTTGAAGCGCCCGCGGGGGCCGCCGCGCTCGGGGCCGCCCTCGGGCTTCACGCGGTCAGCGTCGCTTGGCCATCTCGTTGATGAAGCGATCGAACAGCGGCGCCACATCGTTCGGGCCCGGGCTCGCTTCAGGGTGGCCCTGGAAGCTGAACGCGCTCTTGTCGGTACGCTCGATACCTTGCAGCGTGCCGTCGAACAGCGATTTGTGGATCGCACGGACGTTGGCCGGCAAGGTCGCTTCATCCACAGCGAAACCGTGGTTCTGGCTGGTGATCATCACCACGCCGGTGTCCAGGTCCTGGACCGGGTGGTTGGCACCATGATGGCCGTGGCCCATTTTCAAGGTCTTGGCACCCGAAGCCAGGGCCAGCAACTGGTGGCCGAGGCAGATACCGAAGACCGGGATCTCGGTTTCCAGCACATCCTTGATCGCCTGGATCGCATAGTCGCAAGGCTCCGGATCACCAGGGCCGTTGGACAGGAACACGCCGTCGGGCTTGAGTGCCAGGACGTCGGCGGCCGGGGTTTGGGCCGGCACAACAGTGACGCGGCAACCGCGCTCGACCAGCATGCGCAGGATGTTCAGCTTGACGCCGTAGTCGTAGGCGACCACGTGGTACGGCAGCTCGCAAGCCTCGATCGTCGCGTGACGGTCGGTCTTCAGGTCCCAGACCGTGGAGCGCCACTCGTACTGCTTCTTGGTGCTGACGACTTTAGCCAGGTCCATGCCCTTGAGGCCAGGGAAACCCTGGGCAGCAGCGATAGCGGCTTCTTCGGAAATATTGTCACCGGCCATGATGCAGCCGTTCTGCGCGCCTTTTTCCCGAAGGATGCGGGTCAGGCGGCGAGTGTCGATACCGGCGATCGCCACGACGTTGTTGGCTTTCAGGTAATCGGAGAGGGACATCGTGTTACGCCAGTTGCTCGCTACCAGCGGCAAGTCACGGATGACCAGGCCGGCGGACCAGACACGGTCAGACTCGGCGTCTTCCGGCGTGGTGCCGGTGTTGCCGATGTGCGGGTAGGTCAAGGTAACGATTTGTTGGGCGTAGGAAGGATCGGTAAGAATTTCCTGATAGCCGGTCATTGCGGTGTTAAACACCACCTCACCAACGGTCTGACCGTCGGCTCCAATGGCTTCGCCGCGAAAAATGCTGCCATCAGCAAGGGCGAGTATGGCTGGCTTAGTCAAGAAGACCTCCCGTAAATAAAGCCTGAAAGGGCGATCGCAGGTTGTAAAAAAGCGGAGTGACGTATGGACACGTCACCCCGCTTGTTCACTGAATTATTCTGCGCGCTTTTAGTGGACACACTAAAGCTGTAGCTTACAGAAAAAGGGTTTTTTGGTCCACCGCTAATGAGCCTTAAAGGCAGGGGAATGCGACAGGCCGTCGCGAAGCGGTGTAAAACGGGGCCCAGTATAACCTGAACCCCGTCTTCAGGGACATCAACGCAGGTCGAGAACGTCCTGCATGTCGTACAAACCAGGCTCGCGGCCATCCAGCCACAGCGCGGCACGTACGGCGCCCTTGGCAAAGGTCATCCGGCTGGACGCCTTGTGGGTGATCTCCAGGCGCTCGCCTTCGGTGGCGAAAAGCACGGTGTGGTCACCCACCACGTCACCACCACGCACGGTCGCGAAACCGATGGTGTCGCGCTCCCGGGCACCGGTGTGCCCCTGGCGCCCGTACACGGCCACTTCCTGCAGATCACGACCCAGCGCATCGGCAATCACTTCACCCATGCGCAAGGCCGTTCCCGAAGGCGCATCGATCTTGTGCCGGTGATGCGCCTCGATGATCTCGATATCCGCGTCGTCACCCAACACCCGAGCGGTCAAGTCCAGCAACTTCAGCGACAGATTCACCCCGACACTGAAATTCGCCGCGAATACGATCGGGATGTCTTTGCCCGCGTCGGCCAGCAACTGCTTTTGCGCAGCGTCAAGCCCCGTCGTGCCGATGACCATGGCCTTGCCGTGCTTGCGGCAAATCGCGAGGTTTTTCAGCATCACGTCCGGCAAGGTGAAGTCGATCAGGACATCAAACTCGTCAAGCACCTTTTCCAAGCCGCCAGACATCGGCACACCGATACGCCCCAGCGAGGCCAGCTCGCCAGCATCGGCACCGACCAACGTACTGTCGGGTCGCACGATGGCAGCCGTCAGGCCCGAAAGCGGCGAGCGCTGCTGCACCGCCTCGACCAGCGCCTTGCCCATGCGCCCCGCAGCGCCCATCACAGCTATACGTCGCATGCGAACTCCTTACAGGTCGCCGAAGAAGCGCTTCACGCCTTCGAACCAACCAGTAGTCTTCGGGGAGTGACTGTTGTCATCAGCCAGGGAGTTGCGGAACTCTTCCAACAGTTCACGCTGACGCCGCCCCAGGTTGACCGGGGTTTCCACCGCCACGCGGCACATCAGGTCGCCCGCGCCACCACCACGCACCGGCGCCACGCCCTTGCCGCGAATTCGGAACTGCTTGCCGGTCTGCGTACCCTCGGGGATCTTCAGCTTTACGCGACCGTCGAGGGTCGGAATTTCCAGCTCGCCGCCCAAGGCTGCATCGACGAAGCTGATCGGCACTTCGCAGAACAGGTGCTTGCCGTCGCGCTGGAAAATCGCGTGCTCGCGCACGTTGATTACCACATACAGGTCGCCGGTCGGGCCACCCTGGGCACCCGCTTCACCTTCGCCGGACAAGCGAATGCGGTCGCCGGTGTCGACACCAGCCGGCACCTTGACCGACAGCGTCTTGTACTCTTCGACACGCCCTTCACCGTGGCAGGAATCGCACGGATCGGAAATGATCTTGCCTTGGCCGTGACAGCGCGGGCAGGTCTGCTGGACCGAGAAGAAGCCCTGCTGCATGCGGACCTGGCCAATGCCGCCGCAAGTCGGGCAGGTCACGGGCGAGGAGCCCTTCTTGGCACCCGAGCCATCGCACGGCTTGCAATTGACCAACGTGGGCACGCGGATATTGACGGTGGTACCGCGCACCGCTTCTTCCAGGTTCAACTCCAGCGTATAGCGCAGGTCACTGCCACGCTGGGCGCCCCCACGGGCACCGCCGCGGCCGCCGCCAAAGAAATCGCTGAACACATCACCGAAAATATCGGAGAAGTTCTGTCCGCCGAAACCGGCACCGCCGCCACCCATGCTTGGGTCGACGCCGGCATGGCCGTACTGGTCGTAAGCCGCGCGCTTGCTGGAATCGGACAGGACTTCATAGGCCTCGTTGGCCTCCTTGAACATCTCTTCCGAAGCCTTGTCGCCGGGGTTACGGTCCGGGTGGTGCTTCATCGCTAGGCGACGATAGGCCTTCTTCAGCTCTGCCTCGCTGGCCCCCCGCTCAACACCCAATACTTCGTAAAAATCACGTTTTGCCATTAGTCTTTGCACTCTTATAGGACGTTCGGCCAACCTCTCCTGAGCCTCGCCAAACTCGTTGGGCCCCAATCAGGCCCGGACCCAACTCACGTCAATTCAACGATCCTGGTCTCGGCGCATATCGCCCGGAAAGCAGGAGCATTCCCGAACACACCGTCAGCACCCGAGCTTTGTCGCATGCTGTAAAAATTCGCTGCCTCCAGACACGCCAACGCGGGAGCAAGCTCCCGCGCGGCGACATCCTACCAGCCACCGCACAAACGCAGTCAACCGGCCGACCAACAAGCGATTACTTGTTGTCTTTCACTTCTTCGAACTCAGCGTCGACAACGTCATCGGTTTTTTCGGCCGATTCGCCCTGCTGCGCAGCGCCTTCAGCGGGCTGGGCCTGCTCGGCATACATCTTCTGAGCCACTGGCGCGGAGACTTTCGACAGCTCTTCGATCTTCGCTTCGATGGCCGCCTTGTCGTCGCCTTTGACGGCAGCTTCCAGAGCAACCACGGCCGCTTCGATAGCGGTTTTCTCTTCCGCAGTCACTTTCTCGCCAGCATCGGCAATCATCTTGCGAGTCGAGTGCACCAGCGCATCACCCTGGTTGCGGGCGCTTGCCAGCTCCTCGAACTTGCGGTCTTCCTCGGCGTTGACTTCAGCATCGCGAACCATCTGCTGGATCTCTTCCTCGGACAGGCCAGAGTTGGCCTTGATCACGATCGACTGGGTCTTGCCGGTGGCCTTGTCTTTGGCGCCGACGTGCAGGATGCCGTTGGCGTCAATGTCGAAGGTCACTTCGATTTGTGGCACGCCACGTGGCGCTGGTGGAATCTCGGCCAGGTCGAACTTGCCCAAGGACTTGTTCTGGGTAGCTTGCTTGCGCTCGCCTTGCAGCACGTGGATGGTCACGGCGCTCTGGTTGTCGTCAGCGGTCGAGAACACCTGGGATTTCTTGGTAGGAATCGTGGTGTTTTTCTCGATCAGCGCGGTCATCACGCCACCCATGGTTTCGATACCCAGGGTCAGCGGGCTGACGTCGAGCAGCAGAACGTCTTTAACGTCACCGGCCAGAACGGCGCCCTGGATGGCAGCACCCATGGCAACGGCTTCGTCAGGGTTCACATCCTTGCGAGCTTCCTTACCGAAGAAATCGGTTACCAGCTTCTGCACCAGCGGCATACGGGTCTGACCGCCGACCAGGATGACGTCGTTGATAGAGCCAACGTCGATACCGGCGTCTTTCATCGCGATGCGGCAAGGCTCGATGGTGCGCTGAACCAGGTCTTCCACCAGCGCTTCAAGCTTGGCGCGGGAGATTTTCACGTTCAGGTGCTTAGGACCGGTGGCGTCTGCGGTGATGTACGGCAGGTTCACGTCGGTCGACTGGCTCGAAGACAGTTCGATCTTGGCTTTTTCAGCGGCTTCTTTCAGGCGCTGCATGGCCAGCGGGTCACCCTTGAGGTTCATGCCGCTTTCTTTCTTGAACTCATCGACGAGGTAGTCGATCAGACGGATGTCGAAGTCTTCACCACCAAGGAATGTGTCACCGTTGGTTGCCAGCACTTCGAACTGATGCTCGCCGTCGACTTCCGCGATTTCGATCACGGAAACGTCGAAGGTACCGCCACCCAGGTCATAAACGATCACGGTGTGATCGCCCTTGGCCTTGTCCATGCCGTAGGCCAGAGCAGCCGCGGTAGGTTCGTTGATGATGCGTTTTACATCCAGGCCTGCGATGCGGCCGGCGTCTTTGGTCGCCTGGCGCTGGCTATCGTTGAAGTAGGCCGGAACGGTGATAACAGCCTCAGTCACCGCTTCGCCGAGGTAATCTTCGGCGGTCTTCTTCATCTTCTTGAGGATTTCCGCAGAGATCTGTGGCGGCGCCATCTTTTGGCCGTTCACTTCAACCCATGCGTCGCCATTGTCAGCCTTGGCGATTTTGTAAGGCACCATCTTGATGTCTTTCTGAACGACCTCTTCGTCGAACTTGCGACCGATCAGACGCTTCACCGCGTACAGGGTGTTATGCGGATTGGTCACAGCCTGACGCTTGGCCGATTGGCCAACCAGAATTTCGCCATCGTTGGCGTAAGCGATGATCGACGGCGTGGTGCGCGCGCCTTCAGCGTTTTCAATAACCTTGGCCTTGCCGTTTTCCAGCACGGAGACGCACGAGTTGGTGGTCCCCAGGTCGATACCGATAATCTTGCCCATGTTAACTCTCCCGGAACTTGGATTTTGTTGCCGCAGCAGTGGTGGCTAACTGCGGTAGCACTTAAACGCTTGACTTCTTAATGGGGGCCGTTGCGCCCGATTTCAAGCCTGCTCATCAATAGAAGGCGAAACCGGCGCTGGCGCCTTGCTGACCACAACCATGGCCGGGCGCAGCAAGCGACCGTTGAGCAGGTAGCCCTTCTGGAAAACCTTCAACACACTGTTTGGCTCGACGTCCGCACTTTCCTGCATCGCCATCGCCTGATGGTGTTCGGCATTGAACGGCTCGCCGTGTGGATCAATTGCTTCAAGCTGATAACGCTTGAGGGTGTCCTGGAACATTTTCAGGGTCAGCTCGATGCCTTCACGCATCGGACGGATGTTTTCGTCATCAGGATTGGACAACTCCAGCCCGCGCTCCAGGCTATCGATGATCGGCAGCAGGTCACCGGCAAAACGCTCCAGGGCGAATTTGTGGGCCTTTTCCACATCTTGCTCGGCGCGACGGCGGACGTTCTGCAGGTCGGCGGCTACACGCAACGCCTGATCCTGCGCACCGGCCAGTTGCTCCTCGAGCACTTGTACACGTGCCGCCAGGTCTTCGCCCGAATCCTGGGGAGCCTGATTGGCGTCTAGATTTTGCGTATCCTGCGTCTGTTCGTCAGCCATAGTTTTCTCCTTTCAATTTCGTCCGCGAGCTCGACTCGCGCTTCTGCCCCGGTATATGGGGCCAGGTTTTCCAGCTTCAAGGGCGACCTGACGAATTAACCCTACAAAAGACAGCAGCATGATCATGCCCTGCAGCGCTAAGAATTTTGTCGAACCAAGCAAAACGAGCTAAGCGCAGGCATTGTCAGGCTGAAACAAAACACTGTATAAATAACCAGACCTAACGCCTGGGAGCGGCCTTATGCTGGTGCACCTGTCCGTACACAACTACGCCATCGTCGAACACCTCGACCTCGAACTCGATCGGGGCATGAGCGTGATTACCGGGGAAACCGGCGCGGGCAAGTCAATCATGCTCGACGCTCTGGGCCTGACGCTGGGAGACCGCGCCGACAGCGGCGTGGTACGCCCCGGAGCGGACAAGGCCGACATTCTCGCGACGTTCGACCTGATCGACATACCGGAAGCCAGCACATGGCTGGCCGAGCGCGACCTGGATACCGACGGCCTGTGCATCCTGCGCCGGGTCATCACCGCCGAAGGCCGCTCCCGTGGCTATATCAACGGCACCCCTTGCCCCCTCGGCGACCTCAAGGCCCTCGGCGAGCTGCTGATCGATATCCACAGCCAGCATGAACACCAATCCCTGCTCAAGACCGATACCCATCGTCGCCTGCTCGACGAGTACGCTGGAGCTACCGACCTTGCCCGCCAGGTTCAACTGGCGGCCCAACGCTGGCGGCAGACCCGGCAGGAGCTGGATCGACTTTCCAACTCAGGCGATGAACAACGGGCGCGTCACCAGTTATTGAGTTATCAACTCGAAGAGCTGGAGAACCTGGCCCTGGGTGAAAACGAACTGCAGGAACTGGAGCAGGAACATAAGAACCTGACCAATGCCGAGGCACTCCTGGGCGTATGCCGACAAGTAGTCGAGCAATGCAGCGAAAGCGATTCCGGAAACGTGCTCAGCGCGCTGACCGCGAGCCTTAACCGACTTTCCAGCGTCAGCCATTCCGTAGGAGCACTGGGCGAAGCGAGTAACTTGCTGACCAGTGCGCAGATCCAGGTCGAAGAAGCCGTAGGGGAGCTGAACCGCTTCCTCGACCATTTCGATGCAGACCCGGCACGCCTGCAATATCTGGAAGAGCGCCTGGACACTATCTATACACTGGCCCGCAAGCATCGCGTCCAGCCAACCGATGTCGTCGAACTTCAGCAACGCCTGCTGGAAGAACTTGAAACCCTGAATGCCAATGATGAATCCATCGAGCGGCTCGGGGATGAACTGGCATCCTATGCACGCCATTATCAGGAAAAGGCCAAGGAACTCAGCGAACTGCGCAAGCAAGCCGCAACCGGCCTGGCGAGCGCGGTGGAACAGGAGATCCAGCGCCTGGGCATGCCAGGCGGCCGATTCACCATCGAACTGCACCCCAACGGTGGTGACGAGCTTCAGCCTAACGGGTTGGAACAAGTGGAACTGCTGGTCAGCGCCAACCCCGGGCAACCGCTCAAGGCGCTGGCAAAAGTGGCGTCCGGCGGCGAGCTGTCGCGCATCAGCCTGGCCATCCAGGTCATCACGGCGCAGACATCGCGAGTGCCGACGCTGGTATTCGACGAAGTGGACGTCGGCATTGGCGGCCCTACAGCAGAAATTGTCGGCCAACTGCTGCGCCGACTGGGTGAGCGCGGACAGGTCCTGACGGTCACTCACCTGCCCCAGGTCGCAGCCCAGGGTCACCAGCATCTATTCGTTCACAAGGTGCGCGGTGAAGACGCTACCCGCACTGCCGTGTCCAAGCTCAACAAAAATGAGCGGGTGGAAGAGGTCGCTCGGATGTTGGGCGGAATAGACCTGACCAAGGAATCCTTGGCTCACGCTAAAAAAATGGTGGTGGCGGCAAAAATCTGAACAATGCAGTAAAGCAAGAAGGCGACCCGAGGGTCGCCTTCTTTCGTTTTGAGGGCTTAAACCCACACCACGAGCTTATTTACGCTTGCGTACGTGCAGGACGAGATGGTGATCGATCAGCTCGAAACCATACTCCTCGGCAATCGCCTTCTGCAGCTTCTCGATTTCAGGGCTGATGAATTCGATAACTTCACGGGTCTCTACATCCACCATATGATCATGGTGCTCCCCGTCAGCCAATTCGAATACCGCATGACCGCCATCAAAATTATGGCGAGCCACCAGCCCGGCAGCTTCGAATTGAGTCAAGACACGGTAGACCGTGGCCAGACCGACATCCTCGCCAGCTTCCATGAGCGCCTTATAGACGTCTTCGGCACTCATGTGGCGTTGCTCTGCAGAATCGAGCATTTGTAGAATCTTGACCCGTGGCAGGGTCACTTTGAGGCCGGCTTTGCGTAGTTCGCTATTTTCAACCATGGTCAGCTTTCTCGCGATGCTGCTTCGCAGCTTCTCTTAATGCGGGTATGATCGGTGTTTACGTTGTCCCAGCCAAGATAGTGGAAGTCGCCCACCGATGCAAAACACCAAGCTCTTGCTAACCAGTTTCACCTTCGTGGGACTGCTCGCACTCGCCGGTTGTTCATTCCCCGGGGTTTACAAAATCGACATCCAGCAGGGCAATGTCGTCACGCAGGACATGATAGACCAGTTACGCCCGGGAATGACCCGCCGGCAAGTACGGTTTATCATGGGCAACCCCCTGTTGACCGACACGTTCCATGCCGATCGCTGGGATTACCTGTACAGCTTGCAGCCAGGTGGCGGCGAGCGGCAGCAAGAACGCATCAGCGTTATTTTCAATGCCAATGACCAACTCGTCAGCCTGTCGGGCGATTTCATGCCAGGTGTGAGCCGTGACGAAGCCATCATGGGCAAGGATAGCGGCACCACGGTCACCGACCCGAGCCAGAACACCGAACAGCCAAAACCGGAAAAACCCGTCAAGCCAGGTTCGCTGTTGGATCAGATCCAGAAGGACGTCGACAACGTCGAGACCGTACCTGTCCCGACGCCAGAACCTCTGGATACCTCGCCGCAATAAATCGCGACACAAAAAAAACCCGGCATGCCGGGTTTTTTATTGCCTGAATTCCAAGCCAGAACCTTACTCCGCTTGACGCGCCTGAGCTGCTTTCGCCGCCCGCAGGCGACGAATTTCCTTGGGATCAGCCAACAACGGCCGGTAAATCTCAAGGCGATCGTCCGGCTGTACCAACTGCCGGTCCGGATCCGCCACCAGCCGACCAAAAATCCCGACAGGACTCGTCGTCAGATCCAGCTCCGGAAACTCGGCAGCGATACCCGACGCCATCACCGCAGCACGAACAGATACCCCTTCCTCTACCGCGATTCGACGCAATACCTGGCGATCGACGCCGGCATACACCACTTCTATCTCAATCAACGCTTGAGCTCGGCATTTTGCTTGGCCCGCTGGCAAAAAGCGTCGACCAAGGTATTGGCCGCCTGATTGAACAGGGGACCCAATGTCGCTCGCACCAGCGGCCCGGCGTAGTCGAACGAGAGGTCCAGGCTGATCTTGCAGGCTTTATCACCCAGTGCCTTGAACACCCAGACGCCATGGAGCTGACTGAAAGGCCCTTCCTCAAGGTTCATCTCGATGGACTCACCCGGCACCAAGGTGTTGCGAGTGACAAAGTGCTGGCTCAATCCGCCCTTGGCGACGCTGAGGCTGGCGCGCATATGGGTTTCGGAACTTTCGAGCACCTCGGCGGATGAGCACCAGGGCAGGAACTCCGGGTAACTCGCCACGTCGTTGACCAAGTCGTACAGCGCCTGGGCCGGATAGGGCAGCAGGGCCGAGCGTTGAATATGTGTCGTCATGTAAGCGTCACTTCCACAGCTGGGCGGCAAACACTACAAGAATGCCAATGGGCGCTACATAGCGCATCAAGAACAGACTCAAGGCGAACAATACAGGGCTGCGCAGCGACAACTCATCACGCACGGCTTCACGCCCCATGACCCACCCTGCAAACACCACGAAACACAAACCGCCCAAAGGCAACATGATTCGCGATGTGAAGAAATCAATCACCCCGAAGAAATCCAACCCTCCAGTCGCTCCCCACTGGTAGAGGTGGAACAGACCGCCTTCGTTCACGAAAAACTTCGCCTGCTTCCATATATTGAAGGAAAAAACCGTCCCCAATCCCACGAACCAACAAGTGAAGGCCAGCCAGAAAGTCACCCAGGCACGGCTGAGGCGGGTTCGCTCGACCAGATAAGCCACCATCGGCTCCAGCAGGGAAATGGCCGAGCTCCAGGCGGCGATGGCCACCAGGACAAAAAACACCACGCCCATCACTTGGCCGAACGCCATGCTGCCGAAAGCAAATGGCAGGCTGACAAACATCAACCCCGGCCCCTCGCTGGGGTTCAGGCCGGCAGCGAACACAATCGGAAACAATGCCACCCCAGCCAGCAGCGACACAAAGGTATCCAACAGCGCAACGCCGACGACGGTCTTGGTGAGAGACGCGCTCTTGGGCATGTAGGCGCCGTAGATCATGATCGAACCGACCCCCACGCTCAGGGAGAAAAAGGCATGTCCCATGGCCGGCAGTAGTCCGTCCATGACTTTTTCCGGCTGGAAATCGAACATGAAATGCACGCCCTCCATGAAGTGCCCGGTGGTCATGCTGTAGCCCAGCAGCACCAGGATCATCACGAACAGCAACGGCATCATGATTCGCAGGCTGCGCTCAAGCCCCGCGACGACACCGCGGGCGATCACTACCGCGGATAGCACCATGAACAGCGTGTGCCAAAGCGTCAGCCTCCAGGGATCGGCAATCACATTGCCGAAATAGGCACCGACCTGATCGGGCGTCGCGTTCTGGAAATCCCCGCGCCCCATGTCGATGATGTAGTCCAGCGACCAGCCACCTACCACGCTGTAGAACGACAGGATCAACAGCGCCGTGATCATCCCGGCGAATGCGCCCCAGGACCACTTCGCCGAATGCCCCGCCTCCACAGCCAGCACCTTCAAGGCATTGGCCGGACTTTGCCGGGCGCGACGACCGATCAGCGTCTCTGCCAACATGACCGGCGCACCGATAAGCGCGATGCACGCCAGGAACATCAGTACGAAGGCACCGCCGCCATAGACGCCGACCATGTACGGAAACTTCCAGATGCTACCCAGCCCGACGGCCGAACCGGTCGCGGCGAATATGAAGACCCAGCGGCTAGCCCAACTGCCGTGGACAGAAACCTTGTCTGTCGACATCGTGATCACGCCCAAGCGTTCGAAAAAGAGGCCGCATTGTCCGGGATTCATGCAACCTGCTCAAGCACACAGCTTCACCGTAGCCGACACGCACGCAACTGCCTATAATGCCGCCCCTATGGCTAAACAGAAGAAACACCCCACAGGGACCATCGCGCAAAACAAAAAGGCGCGACACGATTACTTCATCGAACAACGGTTCGAGGCTGGCATGGTCCTGGCCGGCTGGGAAGTAAAGAGCTTGCGTGCCGGCAAGGCGCAACTGGTCGACAGTTATGTCTTGCTCAAGGACGGCGAAGCATGGCTGCTGGGCAGTCATATCACGCCGCTGACCACCGCCAGCACCCACGTCATCGCCGACCCTGTGCGCTCGCGCAAGCTGCTGCTCAACAAGCGTGAGCTGGAAAAGCTCTTCGCCTCCGTGCAGCAGAAAGGTTATGCCTGCGTCTGTACGTCGCTGTACTGGAGCAAGCACTTGATCAAGTGCGAGATCGCGCTGGGCAAGGGCAAGAAGGAATACGACAAGCGCGACACCGAACGCGAACGCGATGCCGGTCGCGAGCTGCAGCGTGCGGTGCGCAACAAGGGCAAGGAAGACTAAGCCTCGATCTTCGTGGGAGCGAGCTTGCTCGCGATAGCGACGTCACATCAGCTGTTGGATGTGTCAGACAGACCGCCATCGCGAGCAAGCTCCCACAGGTTTCGCGGACATATTCAGATGCCCTTGCGCCGCTCCGCCCGCGCCACCCGCTGCACTTCCTGACGCACCTCCTCCAGGACTTCCTGCACGTACAAGATATGTCGGCTGGAGACTTCCCGCGCCAGCTCGGCGTGCCCGTCCATGATGGCTTGGTACAGCTCGCGATGCTGACTGATCAGCATGTCGCGTGTCTCGCTGCGTTGCTTGTACATGCCGCCAATGTTGGTCACCACATTGCGCTTGAGCAGGTCGAACAGTCCGCGAATCGTGTGGAGCAAGACAGCGTTGTGGCTGGCCTCGGCGATCGCCAGGTGAAAGCGGGCATCCGCCGCACCCTCCTCCGCCCGGCTCACCTCGTCGTGACGCGCGTAACAATCCTGCAATTCATCGAAGGCCGCCGTCAGCCGCTCGCGATCCACTTCCGTGGCCCGCATTGCTGCGTAATAGGCACAGGACGCTTCCAGGGTGTGACGGAACTCCAATAAGTCGCGCTGCGCCTCGGGATTGCTTTCCAGGAGCTGCAGCAACGGATCACTGAAGGTCGAGCCCAGCGACTCCACCACATAGTTGCCGCCGCCCTGGCGACTGATCAACAAGCCTTTGGCCGTCAGCTTCTGGATCGCTTCGCGCAACGAAGGACGTGACACGCCGAACTGTTCGGCCAGGGTCCGTTCGGCCGGCAATCGCTCGCCGGATTTCAACGTGCCCTCAAGGATCATGCCCTCAAGCCGCTCGACAATATCGTCAGACAAACGGCGCTGACGAATCTGATCAAACCCCATAACTCCATTCTCCACGATCCCGACGGCTCGCCGGGCTCTCTATTCTGGCCCATTCGGACCTTATCCACACCCACCAAAACCACCCATCCCGACCAGATCAGATGCGATCTGCACCGTTTATTCGACGAAAGTTTCTGGGCGGCAAATTGACACACGGCAACCAAGGCTTTTACCCTAGCCGACAGCGCTTGTAAATTGGTATTACCAATTATCCAAAACCGCTGACCAGTGCCTGACCAACAACAATTAGGGGCTCACCCACTATGCAAACCTGGCAACAGCTTTACAGTCCGCTCGGCAGCCTAGGCTTGTCCGCACTCGCGGCCGTTATTCCCATCGTTTTCTTCTTCCTTGCCCTGGCGGTGTTCCGCCTCAAGGGGCACGTGGCCGGCAGCATCACCTTGGCACTGGCGATCGCGGTTGCGATCTTCGCGTTCCAGATGCCGGCGGACATGGCACTCGCAGCGGCGGGTTATGGCTTTGCGTATGGGCTGTGGCCTATCGCCTGGATCATCGTTGCCGCGGTATTCCTCTACAAACTGACCGTCAAGAGCGGCCAGTTCGAGGTGATTCGCAGCTCGGTGCTGTCGATTACCGATGACCAACGCCTGCAAGTGCTGCTGATCGGCTTCTGCTTCGGTGCCTTCCTGGAAGGTGCCGCCGGCTTCGGCGCGCCCGTCGCGATTACCGCCGCCTTGCTGGTGGGCCTGGGCTTCAACCCCCTCTATGCCGCCGGCCTGTGCCTGATCGCCAACACCGCCCCCGTGGCATTCGGCGCGCTGGGCATCCCGATTATCGTGGCCGGCCAAGTCACCGGCATCGATGCGTTCAAGATCGGGGCCATGACCGGTCGACAGTTGCCACTGCTGTCACTGTTCGTGCCGTTCTGGCTGGTGTTCATGATGGATGGCCTGCGCGGTGTGCGAGAAACCTGGCCAGCCGCCCTGGTGGCGGGCTTGAGTTTCGCCATCACCCAATACTTCACGTCGAATTTCATTGGCCCGGAACTGCCGGACATCACCTCGGCCCTGGCCAGCCTGGTCTCCCTGACGCTGTTCCTGAAAGTCTGGCAGCCCAAGCGTACCGCCGGCGCCCAGATTGCCGGTGCAACCTCCAGCGCAGCCATCACCGCCAGTGCCGGCGGTTTCGGCCAGCCTCGCAGCACCGTGGCGTCGCCCTACAGCCTGGGAGAAATCATCAAGGCCTGGTCGCCATTCTTGATCCTTACCGTACTGGTGACAATCTGGACGCTGAAGCCATTCAAGGCGATGTTCGCCGCGGGTGGTTCGATGTACGGCTGGGTGTTCAACTTCGCGATCCCGCACCTGGACCAACTGGTGATCAAGTCCGCGCCAATCGTGGTGAACCCGACCGCCATCCCGGCGGTATTCAAGCTCGATCCGATTTCGGCGACCGGCACAGCGATTTTTTTCTCAGCGCTGATCTCGATGCTGGTGCTGAAGATCAATCTAAAAACTGGTCTTACCACTTTTAAAGAGACGCTTTTCGAGTTGCGTTGGCCGATCCTCTCCATCGGCATGGTGCTGGCGTTCGCCTTCGTCACCAACTTCTCGGGCATGTCTTCCACCATGGCCCTGGTGTTGGCCGGAACTGGCGCAGCGTTCCCGTTCTTCTCGCCATTCCTCGGTTGGCTGGGCGTGTTCCTGACAGGTTCCGATACCTCGTCCAACGCGCTGTTCGGTTCGCTGCAAGCGACCACCGCGCACCAGATCGGTGTCAACGACACCTTGCTGGTAGCGGCCAATACCAGCGGCGGCGTGACCGGCAAGATGATCTCGCCACAATCGATCGCCGTTGCTTGTGCGGCGACCGGCCTGGTGGGTAAAGAATCCGATCTGTTCCGTTTCACACTGAAACACAGCCTATTCTTTGCAACGATCGTCGGTCTGATCACACTGGCCCAGGCCTACTGGTTCACCGGCATGCTGGTTCACTAAGCACTACTCGAAATACTGAAAAAACCGACGCCGAACCGCGTCCGCTATTCACAACCGGGTCTGCAAGGCTGCTGAAAGATTTCCTCTCTATATTCAGCAGCCTCAGCAGACGGATAACCGGGACCACCCGGAGACACGCCTGATGAGCGAGCTTTTTTACAACGCCGTGCCGAACGCGACCCGTGTCGCCCCGCCATTACCCGAACCGCGACAATATCCGAGCGAGAAACCAAGCCGGGTGTATCTGTTCGGAACCTGCGTGGTCGACCTGTTCTACCCCGAAGCGGGTATGGATGCGATTCGTCTGCTAGAGCGCGAAGGGATCCAAGTGGAGTACCCACAAGGACAAACGTGCTGCGGGCAACCGGCATATACCTCGGGCTACACCGAACAGGCGCGGACGGTAGCGCGGGCGCAGTTGGCATTGTTTGCCGGGGATTACCCGGTGGTCGTGCCGTCGGGCTCCTGTGCCGGCATGCTGCGCGAGCATTATGCCGACCTGTTCAAGGACGAGCCGCAGACGCTCAAACAGGTCCAAGCCCTGGCCGCCAGGACCTACGAGTTGGCCGAGTTCCTACTGTTTGTCTGCAAGGTGCAATTGAACGACAGTGGCACGCCGGTGAAGGTCGCGCTGCATACGTCTTGCTCGGCACGACGGGAAATGAATACCCACCTGCATGGCCGTGCATTGTTGGCACAGCTGCGCAACGTGGAGCGGGTCGAACACAGCCATGAGAGTGAATGCTGTGGTTTTGGTGGGACGTTTAGCGTACGCATGCCGGATATTTCCGGCGCGATGGTGGCCGACAAGACCCGAGCGTTGAAGGAATCCGGCGCGCATCAGGTTGTCAGCGCCGACTGCGGTTGCTTGATGAACATCAACGGCGCATTGGAAAAGCAGCGGGAAGCGTTACGCGGCCAGCATCTGGCGAGTTTCCTCTGGCAGCGAACCGGAGGTGCCGCATGAGCACACCGACGCTGATTCCGACCGTTGAAGTGCAGGAAGATTTTCGCGCCCGCGCCCACAAGGCACTGGACGACACGCAACTGCGAAATAACTTTCGCACTGCGATGGATTCACTGATGACAAAACGGGCAACGTCTTTCAGCGATGCCCACGAAAGAGAACATCTGCGAGTGCTCGGCAACGCTGTCCGTGCCCGCGCGTTATCCAAGCTGCCCGACCTGCTCGAGCAACTTGAAACCAACCTGACCCGCAACGGTGTGAAAGTGCACTGGGCGGAAACGGTGGACGAAGCCAACGGCATCGTCCTTTCGATCATCCGCGCTCACGAGGCGCGGCAAGTGATCAAGGGCAAATCGATGGTCAGCGAAGAGATGGAGATGAACCATTTCCTCGAGGCCCGGGACATTGAATGTCTCGAGTCCGACATGGGGGAATACATCGTCCAACTCGACCACGAGAAGCCTTCACACATCATTATGCCGGCGATCCACAAGAATGCCGGTCAGGTCGCGTCCTTGTTCCACGACAAACTTGGCGTGGAGTACACCAAGGACGTTGACCAACTCATTCAGATCGGTCGCAAGGTCTTGCGGCAGAAATTCTTCGAAGCCGACATAGGCGTTTCGGGCGTCAACTTTGCCGTAGCCGAAACCGGCACCTTGCTGCTGGTGGAAAACGAAGGCAACGGGCGGATGTCCACCACCGTGCCACCGGTGCACATTGCCGTCACCGGTATCGAAAAAGTCGTGGAGAATCTACGGGACGTCGTTCCGCTGCTCTCGCTGCTGACCCGTTCGGCCCTCGGCCAACCCATCACCACTTACGTCAACATGATCTCCGGGCCGCGCAAGGCTGACGAATTGGACGGTCCCCAGGAAGTCCATCTGGTCCTGCTGGATAACGGCCGCAGCCAGGCATTTGCCGACAGCGAACTGCGTCAGACGCTGAACTGCATCCGCTGCGGCGCCTGTATGAATCATTGCCCGGTCTATACCCGAATTGGCGGCCATGCCTACGGTGAGGTTTACCCGGGGCCTATCGGAAAAATCATCACACCGCATATGGTCGGCCTGGCGAAAGTGCCAGATCACCCGAGCGCCTCTTCGCTGTGCGGCGCTTGCGGCGAGGTGTGTCCGGTGAAGATTCCGATCCCGGCACTGCTGCGGCGGCTGCGGGAGGAAAACGTCAAGGCGCCAGACAGCCCCAACCCGGTCATGCGCGGCCAGGGCAGTAAGTATTCGGCCAAGGAGCGGTTCATCTGGAATGCCTGGGCCCGGCTCAACAGCTCGCCACGGCTGTACCGATTGTTTGCTTTCCTTGCCACGCGCCTGCGCGCCCTGGCACCGCAAAATGTCGGCCCGTGGACGCAAAACCACAGCGCCCCGAAACCCGCCGCCCGCTCACTGCATGACCTCGCCCGCAACCACCTGAACCCGCAGGGAGACCGCTGATGAGCGCCAAGGAAAATATCCTCGCCAAGCTACGTAAAAGTCTCACAGGCACTACGCCGGTTGCCGACACCTATGACGTCGAACTGGTGACGCAGACTTACCGCTATCCGCCTGAAGAGCGCATCCCGCAGTTGCGAAAGCTGATGGAAGCGGTGCACACCGAGATCCACCTGACCTCCGGCGAAGCCTGGCCGGCATTGTTGGCGCAGCTACTGCGGGACCGTCAACTGCCGAGCCTGCTGATCGCCCCGACAACCGCACACGGGAAAAAAATCATACAGTTCTGGGCGAATAATCCTGACCTGCCGACCCTCAAGGCCTACGACCGGCCGGTGGAAGAATGGAAAGCCGAGCTGTTCAACGACACCCCTGCCAGCCTGACCGGCACCCTCGGCGCCATCGCCGCGACCGGTAGCCTGATTCTCTGGCCGACGCCGGAAGAACCGCGCCTGATGAGTCTCGTCCCACCGGTGCATTTCGCGCTGCTCAAGGCCAGCGAGATCCGCGACAACTTCTATGAAGTGCAACAGGAATTCAAATGGGCCCAAGGCATGCCGACCAATGCCTTGCTGGTGTCCGGCCCGTCGAAAACAGCCGACATCGAACAAGTCCTGGCCTACGGCGCCCATGGTCCGAAGGATCTGGTGGTTTTGATTCTGGAGGACCAATGACTCTTCCTGCCGCTTTCCTGCGGGACGTACACCAACTGATCCCGCAAAAACGACGCTTTGACGATCCGTTGTCCACCCTGGCCTTCGGCACCGACGCCAGCTTCTACCGGTTGATCCCACAACTGGTGGTGCGCGTGGAAACCGAAGAGGAAGTTATCGCGCTGCTGCAACTGGCCCAGCGCGATCAAGTGCCGGTTACGTTCCGCGCCGCCGGCACCAGCCTTTCCGGCCAGGCCATCAGCGACTCGGTACTGATTGTGCTGGGAGACAACTGGAACGGTCGCGAGATTCGTGGGCAAGGCACGCAAATTCGTTTGCAACCCGGCGTGATCGGCGCGCAGGCCAACGCCTGGCTCGCCCCCTTCGGGCGTAAGATCGGCCCGGATCCGGCCTCGATCAACGCCTGCAAGATAGGCGGTATCGTCGCCAACAACGCCAGCGGCATGTGCTGCGGTACGGCGCAGAACACCTATCACACCCTGGCCGGCATTCGTCTGGTCCTGGCTGACGGCACGCGCCTGGACACCGAAGACGCTGCCAGCGTGGCGGCATTTCGGGCGAGCCACGTTGAACTGCTGGAACGGCTGGCGACCCTCGGCCGCGAGACACGCGCCAATACCGAATTGGCCGCCCGAATCCGCCACAAATATCGCCTGAAAAATACCACTGGGTTGTCGCTCAACGCCTTGGTGGACTTCGACGAGCCTGTGGATATCTTGAGCCATTTGCTGGTGGGCTCCGAAGGCACCCTCGGCTTCATCAGCGCGGTGACCTATAACACCGTCATCGATCATCCGAACAAGGCCACGGCGCTGATCGTATTCCCAGACGTGGAAACCTGCTGCAACGCCGTCACCGTGCTGAAAAGCCAGCCGGTCTCCGCCGTCGAGCTGCTGGACCGCCGCAGCCTGCGCTCGGTACAGGACAAACCAGGCATGCCGGATTTCGTACAGCACTTGTCGAATAATGCCTGCGCCCTGCTGATTGAATCCCGCGCGGCTTCGTCATCGCTGCTGCAGGAACAGCTCGCCCGGATCATGACCTCGCTGGCCGTTTTCCCGGTGGAGAAACAGGTCGACTTCACCGAAGACCCACGGGAAAACGCCCGCCTCTGGGCTATCCGCAAGGACACCTTTCCCGCCGTGGGCGCGGTTCGCAAGACCGGAACCACGGTCATCATCGAAGACGTGACGTTCCCGGTCGAACAACTGGCTATCGGCGTGAATCGCCTGATCGCGCTCTTCGACAAGCATCACTACGACGAAGCGATCCTTTTCGGACATGCGCTGGAAGGCAATCTTCACTTCGTCTTCACACAAGGCTTCAACAGCGCCGAAGAAATCGCACGCTACCAAGCGTTCATGGATGACGTGGCGCAACTGGTGGCGGTGGAGTTTGGCGGCTCACTGAAAGCCGAACACGGCACCGGACGCAACATGGCGCCGTTCGTCGAGCTGGAATGGGGCAGTGATGCCTATCAACTGATGTGGCAACTCAAACGCCTGCTCGACCCCAACGGCATTCTCAACCCGGATGTGGTGCTCAGCGAGGACCCGCAGATACACCTCAAGCACCTCAAGCCCTTGCCGGCCGCCGATGAAATTGTCGATAAGTGCATCGAATGCGGTTTCTGCGAGCCGGTCTGCCCGTCCAAGGACCTGACCTTGAGCCCGCGCCAGCGCATCGTGATCTGGCGGGACATCCAAGCGAAAAAGCGCGCCGGCATCGACACTTCGGAATTGGAAACGGCGTATCAATACCAAGGGATCGACACCTGCGCCGCCACCGGGCTGTGCGCCCAACGCTGCCCTGTAGGCATCAATACCGGCGAGCTGGTGAAAAAACTGCGCGGACGTAACGCGACACGTAAGAAAACCGCCGACTGGCTTGCGAGTAATTTCGCTACTGCATTGCAAGGGGCGCGCTTTACGTTGCATGTGGCCAATGGTGCCCGGATGCTCTTGGGGGCGCCGCGGCTGGCACGTTTGTCGGAAGGTCTTACACGGCTGTCCAAAGGACAGGTTCCGCAGTGGACCAACGCCATGCCACAGGCCGAAAGGGCCATTCGGTTGAGCCCGGCGGTTTTGGATGAACGACCCAGGGTGGTTTATCTGGCGGCCTGTGTATCGCGGGTCATGGGCCCGGCGGCAGGGGACGCAGAACAGATGTCGCTGCATGACAAGACCCGAGGCCTGCTGGAAAAAGCCGGTTATCAGGTCGTGTTTCCAGACAACATGGACAGCCTTTGCTGCGGCCAGCCCTTCGCGTCCAAAGGTTACGCCGAACAAGCCGAGCACAAGCGCCAGGAACTGATCGGCGCCTTGGTGCAGGCCAGTCGCGGCGGGCTCGACCCGATCTACTGCGATACCAGCCCTTGCACGCTGCGCCTCGTCCAGGACTTGGGCGAAGCGCGCCTGGATCTCTACGACCCCGTGCGTTTCATTCGCACGCACCTGATGGATCGCCTCGACTTCACACCCCAGGAGGCGCCCATTGCGGTGCACGTCACGTGCAGCACGCAACACCTCGGCGAAAGCCAGGCGTTGATTGATCTGGCACGTAAATGCAGCAAGACCGTGGTCATCCCGGAAGGCATCCATTGCTGCGGTTTCGCCGGTGACAAAGGATTCACCACGCCAGAACTCAACGCTCATTCGCTGCGAACCCTCAAGGACGCGGTTCAATATTGCGCAGAAGGTGTTTCCACCAGCCGCACGTGTGAGATCGGCCTGACGCGTCATGGAGAAATCGACTACCACGGGCTGGTGTATCTGGTGGACCGCGTCACCCGTCCCAAACCCATCAGCGAGGGAGTCGCCATGGAGCTGTAAGATAAATCGAATTCCTGCGCTTCGCTGTAGTCAACTTGAATAGACCCGGCGCCGCTGGGTCCTCCCTTATGCTCGGCCCTGTCTGTGCCCCTACAGCCAGCACCGAGACCAGACGTTAAAGGAGATACACATGAAGCGCACCGCACTTGCTGGCTTGTTCATTTCCGCTGCGATGTTGGCCTCTCCGGTGTTTGCAGGAAGCCAAGATGACCTTTGCAAAATCAATTTACAAAAGATCAGCGACGCCAAAGTCAGCACCGAGCAAATGAGTGAAGGTCTGAAGACCGACATCGATGCCACGGTCGGACAAGCCAAGGCTGAACACGCCAAAGGCACCAAAGAAGGCACCGAAAATTGCATCTCCCTGACTAACCAGGCCATCCAGAAGCTGCAGAACAACGCGAAAGGCGATCAGTAGCATTGCCTGAGGCCAACCTTCGGGTTGGCCTCAGACGCGGATTGGCGTACACTGCGCATGCCTGCCGCTCCTCAAGATTTACCGAGCGCCAGGTTCGGGGCCGTTTAGGATTCGACGCCGGTTGCGAAACTTTAGGTGCATGCCGAGTTGGTAACAGAACTCGTAAATCCACTGTTGCAACTTCCTATAGTTGCCAATGACGAAACCTACGGGGAATACGCTCTCGCTGCGTAAGCAGCCTTAGCCCTTCCCTTCTGGTACCTTCGGGTCCAGCAATCACCAGGGGATGTCCGTAAACCCAAAGTGATTGTCATATAGAACGGAATCGCCGTGCAGTACGTTGTGGACGAAGCGGCTAAAACTTACACAACTCGCCCAAAGCACCCTGCCCGTCGGGTCGCTGAGGGTTAACTTAATAGACACGGCTACGCATGTAGTACCGACAGCGGAGTACTGGCGGACGGGGGTTCAAATCCCCCCGGCTCCACCACTTCATCATCTAAAGACGTCCATGGACGTCTTTTTTTGTGCCTAAAATCCAGTAAATACAGGGCTTTAGCGGCTATTGGGGTCTCAGTAGCTTTTGGGAGTTCCAGAATTTCTGGTATTCCAAACGGTATTCCAGCCCATCAGGTGCTAATCTTTGGAATACCAAATCAGTGTTTGAGGGAAATCTCATGCCTGCTCAAACCCTCCGCCTTTCCGATCGACAGCTTAAGGGAGTCAAACCCGCGTCCAAGGATTACGTCCTCACCGACGGGGACGGTTTGCAACTCCGTGTACGCAGCAACGGCTCTCTGCTGTGGAATTTCAATTACCGTGAACCGGTGACGAAGAACCGAATTAACATGGGCTTGGGTACCTACCCAGAGCTTTCGCTGGCGAACGCCCGAAAGATGGCAGTGCAAGCCCGCGAGCTGCTCGCCCAAGGCATCGATCCGAAAGTGCAACGCGATACGCTAAAAGAGGCAAAGCGCGCAGATACGGAACATACCTTCGAGAACGTAGCCACTGCCTGGTTCGAGCTTAAGAAGGACTCGGTCACGCCGGCCTATGCCGAGGACATTTGGCGGTCGCTCACGCTGCATGTGTTCCCCGACTTGAAGACGACGCCACTCGTGAAAATCACCGCGCCGATGGTGATCGAGCTGCTTCGTCCAATCGAAGCGAAAGGCAGCCTAGAGACGGTCAAACGCCTTAGTCAGCGGCTTAACGAGATCATGACCTACGGCGTGAACTCCGGCCTGATTTTCGCCAACCCGCTCAGTGGCATACGGGCGGTTTTTAAGAAACCCAGGAAAGAAAACATGGCCGCGCTCCCGCCCGAAGAGCTACCCGAGCTCATGCTGGAAATCGCAAACGCCAGTATCAAACGCACGACCCGCTGCCTGATCGAATGGCAGTTGCATACCATGACTCGCCCTGCAGAGGCGGCGACCACTAGCTGGGCAGACATCGATTTTGAAAGGCGTGTCTGGACCATCCCTCCGGAGCGGATGAAAAAGCGCCGCCCACACAGCATCCCGCTGAGCGATCAAGCCATGGCATTGCTGGAAATACTCAAGTCCCATAGCGGTCATCGAGAGTATGTCTTCCCGGCAGACCGAAACCCACGTACTCACGCCAATAGCCAGACCGCCAACATGGCGTTGAAGCGCATGGGCTTTCAGGACCGCTTGGTCAGCCATGGCATGCGCTCTATGGCCAGCACCATCCTGAACGAGCATGGGTGGGATCCGGAACTGATCGAAATCGCGCTGGCGCATGTCGATAAAGACGAGGTTCGAAGCGCCTACAACCGGGCTGATTACATCGAACGCCGGCGTCCGATGATGGCTTGGTGGAGTGAACATATCCAGAAGGCGGCAACCGGCAGCCTGTCGGCAGCCGCGATCAATCACACCAGAGACCTCAACGTCGTACCGATACGCTGAGCATCCTGGGGCTGGTGGCACCGGAGAAAAACCGTGTAACCGTGTAACCGTGTAACCGTGTAACCGTGTAACCGTGTAACCGTGTAACCGTGTGGTGCAGCATGGCGGAAGACTTCACGACTATCGCAAAATCTCCCGCACGCCTGCGCTTCTTAGTCAAAGCCCCTGAGTATGGGAAGGCTCCGCATTCCCATACTCAGGGACTCACGCTCTATCGTCCAAACGTTCTGAATACTAACCCTGGCTTTAGATACACCGGCCCAGTCAGATGATATCGACAGCGTGGATAGCTAGGATTACTTGTCGCACTGACGATAATTAGCAGCCAACCCTAAGAGCTCGGTAGCTAATAATATTAATTGGCCAATGACCCTGATAGCCCATGAGCGCCGCACGCTCTCTTCGAACCGCACGTCACCAGAAATAGCCGGAATCCCTCCCCTTTACCAACGTCGCGTATCAATCGTCTTCTTACACTCCCAACTTCAACCAAAACTGAAAAACACTTGGCGGTGTCCCCACAAATGCCTGACAAAGGCATGACTGCCCGCTCGACTCCTGACGAATGCCCTGTAAACGCCTGACGAATACATGTAAGCCAGAAAAAGCAGCAACCCAATAAAAAATACAGGCACGCCATGGATGTATACACATCCGGTGCCAAAAGGGTGATCCCTTTGAAACCCCAGGCTCTACGAGCCAAATGTAAGGCTGACACCGCGAACACAGGCATTTACTGCCCGCGCCCATAATCCAAGCAGTCTTTCGAACCAGGCCTGCTTTCGGTTCTATCAGGTTCATTGCGCACTGAGTGAACAAAGGTAGCAAGACAACCTAAACTGCAATACTTCCGGTCATTTACGCTTACTTTCGGTACTATCCGGAACATCTCAGGATTGTTGAAGGTCAGGAAATGGATTTCACCCCCATCATCACGCAGGTCCTGGACACCTTGGGGTTCTTTATCCCTCTGATCCCGCTGATCGGCCTACCCAAGTCACCTTGGGCCAAAGGCCATATTGGCGTACTCCTGATGCATCTGCTATCCCATTGGCGGCAGGACAAGCGTACCTACCGCCACCTGCACAATGTCACGCTAAACAAACCGGACGGCACCACACAGATCGGCCACGTATTCCTCTCGTCCAATGGCACCTTCAGGCTGGAAACAAACTACATAAGCTGCTGGATCTTCGGCCGCGAGATGCAGCCCGAGTGGACGCATAAGCTCTACAAGCACACATTCAAGTCAGGAACCCACTCCTACAGATCTACAAGCACCTCAAGGCGCTGGAGACCACCCTTGGCCATAATCCGGCCCGCCTGCACTCGATCATCACCTTAGTCGGCGGCAGTACCTTAAAAAACCGAGGTGCCGGCCAATGCCATCAAGCGCGGCGGCTTTGCACAGAAAATAAATTTATCTGCTTTTCCCGCAAATTTTTCATGGCTACCAAGCTCCCAGGCAAGCTTTATAAGGAAATGGATATGTTACGCGCTGAGGTTTCTGAAGCAATTTCAAAAGTCAAACCAAGTAAGGAAACTATCATCGTCATCGGTACAGGCTTAAGCCTTGCCTTGACGAAAAACTTGTATCCGCAATTGTCCTGGCTTGGTCTCATCAGGCATGGTTATAGCTACGCGACGGAAAATGGGCTAATGGATAACGCCGCCCAAAAGAAGTGGCTTACAATGTTAGATGGAGTTTGCAGCGTAGACGAAACCCTCTCAGTTGCTGGATTCTTATCAAAAAAATTGTCAGGGCCTGGGCATGTCAACTACACTCGCTGGTTCCACAATGCTTTCCATGACGTACTAATCAAAGATGAAAAGCTTAAAAACATAATAAAAAATATATCTGACTCTGGTGTGCGGTTCTGCACGCTCAATTACGATTCTCTTTTAGAACAGGCCACTGGCCTACCATCGATCTCCATTTCAGATACTGATAACGTAGTGGCGTGGATAAAAGGCGAAAAAAAAGCAATTTTACATCTGCACGGATACTGGGAAAAAGCCGAATCCTGCGTGTTGAGTGATGCCGACTACGAGAAGATTTTAGGTAGTAAGCCAAGAGACTTCTTTCAGCAAAATCTTATGGTCCTTCAAACCTTGCTTTTTGTAGGCTGCGGCGGGACATTCGATGACCCAAACTTTCAGAATATTTTAAATTGGCTTAATACCGAGTTTAAGTCAGGACGAGTACCTAACTTTGCTCTCGTATCCAGTGGTGAAATTGCTGAACGAAAGAAGGAATGGTATGGACTCGTTCAGGCGCTAGAATATGGTGAAGACCGAGCATACCTTCCAAGTTTTCTAGAAGAACTATTTGGTGAAGTCACAGCAACATCAGCGTCTATAGACTCTGATGTGCTGGGCAAGCCACCCATGCGCTTAATGGAGCAAGGGGTAAAACGTGTAAATCTCGACGCCATACGGATTGCACTCGCACCGGCACCACAAGCTAATGGTATAAGACATGCCCAGTTTTACCAAGCAAGCCAAATTATTGAAAGTCATCGCCCGTTGTGGATAGCTGCTGATTGGGGTATGCGGGAAGACGAATTTATTTGGTCGCTAGTTTCACAAGAATCGGAAAACATCAGCAATATATACGAGATAAACGTCAGCAATTACACAAATATAGAAGCGTTTGGCAGACAAGTAGAAGATATATTTGGGGAATCATTCGAATCATTTTGCAACGCATTATCCATAGCTGGCGCGTCATACCTTATACTCAAAGATATCCCCTTTGACGCGACACAGAATAAGGAAGGTCTGTATTTAGATCTTCAAAGACTGTCTGAAATATTAACATCATTTTGTCAGGACCTAAGAGTATTGCTGGTGAGTCGCCAGTCACCACCAATAAAAACCGAGGCCGTGGAGCTTTTGGCTTTGGGTGCAGCTGACACGAGAACATATATTGAAGGCCATCCTTTATATCAAGGAGGGTTAGGCCGAGAGGACCTTCATCAACTTTTTGAATACTCCAATGGAGTTCCAGATATTATTGCACTGGCGCTTGAAAAGCTCGCAGTGGCATCTTTAGATGAAATAATTGCCGAACGAGGAGCTTCCCATATTAATTTGACCGGCAGATTTGGCGTATCTATAACCTCCCTAGCCAATTCAAAAGACATTCAAAAAGAATATGCATACTCACTATTAAAACATCTGTCGGCCTTCCCGTATGGAGAGTATCTCGATAACATCAAGCGCGTGAACAGGACTAAGAAATTCACAATTGATCATGTTGTTATCTTGCAAAAGGAAGGATTTATTTATATAGAGGAGCAGGATAGATTTGGCCAAACTGGAAGTCGAGCGTCGAAGAAACGCCTAGTTGTTACTCGCGCAGTTCGGCAATGGATTCAGCAGGAGGTAAAAGGCAGGGAATTAGCTAAAATCAAAAGCTTGGCCCACAAGCTTTACTTTGGTGAAAACTGGGAAACCAATGATCCAAAATTTCACGCCGCCTTTAAAGCCAATGATATTGGCGAGCAATCTTCAGAAATTAATAATGCAAAATCGTTTATTGTAGAGCTGTTTGCCCAAACTGCCGGTGACGACAGAAAGCGGTCTGTTGTAATGGGCTTGGCGTCGCAGTTTTGCGCGATGATAACAAAGAAATCCTACTATAAAGCAGTTCAAGATCTATTTGGATCATTGAGGCCTTGGTTTCATCCAAACACGCAGAGCAGTGAGTATTGGCACCTTAGTTTTCTATATGGAAAGGCATTGAGAATGTCCGATGCGGAGGGGGCTTCAGATGAGGCGTTAGACATCTTACTTGAGTGTTTGGAGCACCTGACAGATTCGAAAACTTGCGCATCAATAAATCTATCGATTGCTTTGATTTACTCGAAGAGAAAAGATCATGGCCAAGCGATAGCTCATGCTGAAAAGGTTCAAAAACTTAATCGTAAAGGCGACTCTGTGCAGGCTGCACATGTGCTTCTTATAAACAAGCAAGCGCCGGGATTAGCTCAGGAGCTACTTAAGCTTGAGAATAAGGCTAAGAAAGCAAAAGCGAGCGCCCCATATACAAATATAGCGTTAGATAGAGTTCAACCTTTAGCCAACGACACCCACAAGATTGAAGAGCTGGAGCGGATTGTTGAGCACTGCAACATTAATCAGGCAGTTTACAGCCGCGCTAGAGCGTTGATTGAGTTGGCCGACACCTTGCTTAAGGTGAATAAGCGTCTAGAGCCGAAAATGATTTCAGAGCTAATCGGGATCTACCATCATCTACATAATGACAACCTGACAAATTTGCATGATAAGTGCCATCGCCTTCTATGGACTGTTTTTGGCCAGAACAATGATATATTGAATTTGCTTCAGTTGTTCAAGTACAGCTCACTATTCTGGCGACTCCGAGACAATCCAGCCACTGAACTCGCTGCAATACAAAGTCTTCGAAAGCTTGAGCATTCTAGTTCGCTCGCTGGCTCTGAGCGAGATCCTGCGCTGTCTTATTATCACGGGCGTGCAAGAACACTACTAATTTAAATATAAGCACTGAGCCTGCTTTTATTCGCTAAGATTACTGCAATAGGCACTTCTTTTTACGAAGTGCCTTGTGGATTAACTGTCTCGATTGCAGTCTATTGCCAGATTTCAGATTCCCATACCAACCTAAGAACGAGGCATCACGACACGAGTGCTTTCAGCCACTTTTTGCTAAGGCTCTCCCATTTCTCATAATCGAGATTTCCGGAGGGCTTCGACACTTGGCGCGCCAAATTCGACGGCATCACCGTGCCGGACACCAATCGGCTGCAATGTCTCGATCTGGAAAACAGCCGATTGAAGAATGCTATTGGCCGCGAGGGAAAAGGGACCGCTGATTTTCCTAACGCGCCCCAGATCGATGGTACTCAGTCAACAGCGTGATGTGGATATGACCTTGATGTCTGCTATGCGGAGAGCAGTACACTGGGGGTACAGAGACCTGTTTCTATCTATTTCACCAAATTTCGCTTAACACCAGTAACCACGTTACTTTTAGCTCACTGTACCTACGCTAGACTTCGGATGGTTTAACCGGGCTTGCAGTGTTTCCATGCAACGCGCGATTAAATGATCTATCAGCCAACCACGACTTGCGATTTTCTGCGGCGGATCAACCCTGCTGTTAACTCAAAGTAGTACACGGTCGCGCGGGCAGAGCAGCGCTGAGAGTGTTTCAAAAACCATTTCACGTGCTTTTCCTTCCAGGACCAGGGAGTCGCGCAACCCCAGCGCTCTTGAATCGCCTCTTGCATCCTTTCTGCCTGCCTGATATGCCGCTGCCGTGTGGCATGCGCGCCTTTGAGCACTGGACTCAGAAACAACGCCATGTCGAACTCGGTCTTCATCGCCGCCCCCCGATGTAGGCACGCACCACATCGATGCGGTTATGTCCCAACTCGTGACTGATCTGCTGACGAGCACTCTGATCACGTGTTCGATCGTCTCGATGGCCACGACCGCCATTGACGGGTGCAGAGAAGCCCGTCAGTTGCTCATATCGCTCACAGGCGTACGCCGCCCGCAGTTCATGAAAGCCTTTCAATCCCTGCTCATGCAGAATATCCCGCGCAGGTCGCACCACTGCCTGTATGAAGTCTTTGTAGCTCTCATCAGGTGCTAACAGGTTCCGACTGCCCTTGGGTGAGGACTCACTCGCCCTGTCGAGGGCATCGAGAACTTGATCCGTGACTGCGATCCAACGTGGTGCCGATGCGCCCGACCGACCGCCTTTGGTACCGTCCTGGATGTTGATCTTGCCCAGCTGCCGAGCCTCACGTTGCAGTCGGAGCAGATCCGCCAGGATCGCTTCACGCAGGCGCATGCCGGTCTCTCGGGCCAGGTGCACAATTGCGCTTACTCTTTGCTGGCCTTGCTCTGACAGCGCCTGTGCGATCTGCTCGACCTGCACACGGTCTTGGCCTTGCGGTGATTCAATACGCACGCCTGAGCGCTGCAAGCCCAGCGCCTGGCTCGGACTGGGAATTTTGACGTACTGATCACCGCGCAGCGCGGCCAACGTGCGGTTGACGCTGGACAAACGGTTCTGCGCGGTGGCGATGCCGACGTTGCCCTGATCAACCTGCTCTCGTATGTGGGTGGCGTAGCGCATGAGGATGTCGCGATTGATCTGTCGGGCATCATTGATCTTCGGCCCTTCCTCTGATCGACACCAACGTACGAATGCCTGCCAGCGATCGCTATGGGCTTTGACGGTACCGAAATGGCCATCGCCAAACAGATCTTTCAGCGCTTGCGGTCCAGCATAGCTAAGCTGGCGACCGAAGCCGAAATTGCGCCCAGCTCGCTTACCGACCCGAGCCATTTTTCTGCTCCTGATCGACTGTAGCGAGCTCGTGCAAAAGGGCTCGCCAGTGCGCACTCACAATGGCGAACTGGGCCCAATCAGTTGGGCGGAAACACAGCCTGTTGTCGATGACATAGAGAACCGCGCCCTCCTCTTTCAAATATCGAATGATGGCTGTCGTCGTGGCGCTGGTTTTGTTGAGGGTGGCGACAGCGGCGACAGCGGCGACAACCCTTGTCCGGTCTGGTTTTGAGCATGGCGACAAAGTGGCGACAGTCGCGGCGACAAATCGCGCTTTGGGCTCTTTTTGGCGCTGAGCCAGATGATTGCGCAGTGCTTCATCAAGATTGAACATGGCGCACCTCGAAGGTCTGGCCATCAGTGATCAGCCACTGATGATCAATCAACTCGACTAAGAGCTTGGTGGCATGACGGCTGCTCTTACGGGCAAAGCGGGGGCCGTTGCGATTCAGCTCTCGAACACTAAAACGCTTCCACTTCTTGACCTGTAGCCAGCGCAGCAACCGATCAGCCTCTTCCTTTACCCGGCACACCGGCTCCTGTTCGGTCAGGCGCTGAATCTCGGTGAGGTAGTAGCCGACCAAGGTCGAGGCCCGTTGAATATGATCGACCTCCACGACACTGCTCTCCTCCACCACGGCCAAAATACCGGCGACGCGCAAGAGGTTGTCGGCTGCCTTTGATCCACTGGGCCGCACATTGGCCAGTTCCCCAAACTCACCCAACTGGGCCTCGATGGCGTCATGTAGATCAATCCAGCGACGGCGAGCCAACGCACTGATGGTCAGCGTTGAAAGCAATAGAGCGCCGTCAGGGGACAGCGACCACGGCTGATGAAACAGGGCCGAAATTCGGTGGTGATAGCGCTTCAGCGCAGCATCTTGGGACAAGTCGACAGATTGATAGCTCCGTTGTCCGGCCAGGCTGGCGGGCCAGGTCATCAGGCAGCGACCGAGGATGCCTTGTCCCTGCAGCAATGGGTCACTGAGCAACTGCGTCGCCAAGTACGGTTGCAGCATCAAGTGCAGACTCAAACGCCGGTCATAAGCCCGTAGGCTTTCACCGGCCATGGAGCGCGCTCGATCAAGCGCGCTCCCGTCCCAGAGTGACGACAAGGTTGTGACTGCTTTCAAACGGTTGTCCCGGTTCATGGTGCTGCTGCCGAGGAACTGCCCCCCTTCGTCACAGAACAGGCCCATGCTCGGTAAGTCATGACAGAGCCCCTTGATCAGCGCCTCGATAGTCGGGTCCGTGGTGATCAACCTAGGGGCCGAGGGCTCCTCTTCTACGAGAGCGCGGTTTGCGGAGTCAGGATCGTTAGGATTACTACGCTGAGCCTGTTTTTGTACGGCACGGTATCGAGCAAGTTGTTCACGATAGCTTTGCCACTGTTCACGCTCCCATTGCCGTGCGGGCAGCAAGGCACATCGATCTGCTGCCGTTTTACGATCCCCTGACGCAGCCACGGTAATCAGGTACAGCGACAGAGGGTAATTTCTCCCGTCGAGCTGTAAACCCGCATGGCCTTGTGTGGCCAGCGCCGAGGCAGCCAACACCGATTGCGCGGCCAGCGCCTGAGGCACGCCGATGACCTCGGCCATACGCTCAACCGCAGGCCCAAGAATCCCACCCAGTGCCTGCACCGGATAAGGCTGGGCCACGGGATTCGACTCAATCAGCGGTCGAGGGGGTTGCGGTAATTCAAGCTTCGGATCTAACTGCTGCATGGGCCCTCTCCTCGTTCATTGCTGGTTGTCCTCACGTAGTCCCGCCACGGCTGTTGAGTGTTATCAGGGATCAAGGCCCCTGCGGCCTGTGAGGTGTTCACTGACGCGGAACGAACGGCTCCTTACGACCGGGAGCAGGGGCATGACCCCATGAATCTGGCCTCCTTAGACGCATCCGAAAATGCGGGCGGATGGAGGCTGTGCCGACTGACGAGTTCGGCACCTAGAGATCCTGAGCGGGAGAAGGCAACAACATCGAAACCTGGGGCATGCCTGACTGCCATTCAGGTGCAGCCTTTCAATAGGCTGCGGCACCGGTGCCTGTGTCGTTGCGGATGGCGACGAATCGGATTTGTCAGGCCGATTGTCACGCGGAGAGTTGCGGCAATGCCTTGTATGACGTGGCTTGCAGCAGTGGTACGAGCGCCCGTCTCTTTCCAGGAGAAAGAGACGGGCGCGATCTGGCGCAGCGAAGTGTGCCGAGAGGTGAGGTTGCTGCAGTGCAGCGAGGAAGGTCCATCGTCTGTCGCAGTGGACAGATAAGTGGAGTAGGCATCCATCACTCTTGGGGAGTGATCGTGCGAGCCGCCGGACGCTAATCGCACTGTGGGAGAACCACCACGCAAGTGGCGTAGCCTTAAAGGTTCTGGCTACCTGGGCAGGTGCTGTCAACGACAGCGATCCGTGCGCCAATTTTTATACCCACTCGAAAAGGCGGTCAAGCGTCACGGCTAATGCGCTCAGAAAGTGGCGACTGTCGCCACTTTTGTCGCCACGTTCCAGGTCACGTTCTACGTGTGTTGTCGCCGGCGTCGCCGCTGTCGCCACACCTACATTCATGCCTCCACGATAAGATCCGCTTTGACACTGAAACGGCGCTGCGCCCGATAGAGAACGTGGTAATTACTGAAGGGTAAAAGAAGGCGTGGCGCCAATCAGATATCCAAATGAGACGGCGGAACAAGGTGGCTTCGAGAAAAAGCGAGTGAACTCTCCGATCGGCGCGATCAAAGATCGCTGAATCGGAGGGTTTAGCGGGAAAAGCAAAGTTTCAAACGGATTTGACGGCTTCACGAATCCCAACAAGGCTATCTCGCCCAACTCGAGATCAACCTGACGAAACAAGCATACGCCAGACAAAAATATGGCAATTCGCTATCGTTCCGATCTATAGTACCTAAAATTTCGATGCCTAATCTTTACGCTAAGGAACCTATGGACAGGTTACGATTTGATCTCAACTTTATATTCAGGATATTGCTGACCTTTAATGCTACGTCGCTTCTGGTCATCATTTATCTCGTTCAAAAAGGTCTTACGCTGGCACATTTCTTTCCTGGCCTTCCTTGGTTAGACAAAACACCTAATGCCGTATCTTATGCCTTATACCTTTTGGTTCCGATCCTTCTCACTGGAGTGAGTCTTCGCCTCAGTTCTTTTTTAGGAAAGGACGACTTCAAACAAGGGCAGGTGGAAAGTATCGAGCACGCGAACAATAGCTTTTTACCCAGCTACTTGGGGTATTTCTTCGTGGCGCTTAGCGTGAGCAACTGGGAGACACTATTCTTTGTATATGGGGTCCTCTTCATTTTCACGTTCAGGTCACAGGCATTGTATTTCAACCCCTTATTCTTGCTGTATGGGTATGAATTCTACAATATAACCACAACATCCAAGGCCTCCATATTCCTCATCAGTCGCGAGAGATACAAGGTCCCCAGTGATATCGCCATTGCCAAAGCCTTCAGAATAAATAATTACACATTTATTGAACGAGAATGAACATATGGATCATGTATTAGTAAAAGTAAAAAAACTGCGCAAAAAGCCAATCTTTAAGTTAATTTCCGATTACACGCTATTCCCGAAATTGGAGATTGATCCCGCCGCGTGCATTCCTTACAACCCTGATCATAATTTGGATGAGGAGTGTTGGTTTAAGGTTGAAAAATTTTCTGAGCAAGCCTACTGCTCTGAAATTCTCAAATCGGATTTCGATGCAAAAGACTACGACGACCTACCTAAGGGTAAATTTCCGGAAATCTCTCATATCTGTGCGCTTCAGAGCGATGATTTCTACTTTCAGAAAGTCACGCCTTCTCTGTTTCTGCGCCGAAAGACCTTCGTCTTCGGTGAGGTGGCAGAGGTTGAAGATGATCGACTGAGGTTGGTGATCAATACTCAACCGGATGCGGTATATTTCTCCGAACTTGACGTGCTAATTTTCAAAAATCTGGCGACAATTTCCAGTATTTTTCCGGGCATCGATGAGCTTTATAAAGAGGCAACCCAAGAAGAGGTTAAGCAATTCCTCGACGAGCCATTTATTACGCTCAGCAATGAATTTGATGCCGATAAAGTGTCAAAGCCAAACCGAAAACGAATTGCATTGGCTATGGCTACGTTGGCAGCGTTACCCGAACAGGACAAAGAAGGTATGCTCTCCTATATTGATGGCTATTGTGGCGAGAACTTAAAATTTAACAAAGACTCTGGAATGTTTGACATTTCTACGGACAACGACCTAAAAATGCTCATCTATGGGATAGAGCAGCGGTTTTACACCACCCAATTTGGACAGGAAAAACGTTTGGCAAACTCTGTCCAGGCATTGGGATAATATCTTACCGCAATCTCGAATGGTGCGTGGAGTTGGACATATCCATGCGAACTCTGGTTGCTTGAGTAAGTTGTTCGCGTTAGTTTCAGAGTCTAGGCCTGCGCACGGCGCTGGTGATTCACGGCCTTTCTGCTTCTGGGTAGTGTCTCACTGACTCCCTCGGTAGTCAGTGAGACACTCCAAATATAGTGCCAACAGTAGTAAAAAATCTTCCACAACAAGTTAATAATGATACTGCTTCTGGCCTCGACAAGTGCAACTTGTAAACCTTCAGAGAACTTAGCACAAAAATTACTACAGAGTTCTCACATGGCGCCGCATGGAATTTTTCCTACAACAATCTTTTACCTACACAACAAACCATATCTAAGGAACTTCTTTTGAAAAACCCTCTAATCAGTGAGGCAACTAAATTTTCACTCGGTGATCTCTCAACCCCCTACAAAGCTTCCGGCTTTTGGGGTTGGGCTTTTTCGAACATGTCTGTGCCTATGCTGCGTGGTGTATTGATCGAGTACATCCTAGTTCAACACTTCATTGAAAACATTGATCAAATCGTTGGCAAAACGGTGCGAACCTTAACCACCTGGCATCCGCGCAAAGGTGATCTCGAACAAAGCATTCGCGAGCACTATGAGAGCCAACCTCACGGTGACGTGTTTGACCTTCAGCTAACTTGGGGCACAACGTGTGAATTTAAAACCACTAGAGCGCCCAAAACATGGAGCATAAGTAAGACAACTTATTGGAACCCTCTGAAAGATGCAAACTGCTGGACTTATGGCTTTCCGGCACAGATTTATATTTTGGCAGTGCTTGAGAGTGAAGCAAAACTGAGAGGTGATGTGCTCGATTTGGGAGCATTAAATTTCTATATCCGGACTGGCCGCGAGCTGGACAAGAGTGTGGGGAACCGGCCTAGTGCACGATTCTCCGACTTTTCAGAGGGCGAACCTCTTATCTGCACATTTAATGAACTCATCGAGAAAATTGCCGAAGTTCAGAAAAATCGGCTGACCGAAATTTTGGAACAAATAGAACCTGGATGGAAGCTTGATCATAGCGCGTACAAAAATACCTATCCGCTAGCCGTAGAACTTCCTGAAGGCGTTCAGGCAGGATTTTACGAACAAGATACAAAAGAGCTAGTTGAAATAATCGATGTTCCCTGGCGCCCTAACACGACACCAGACTGGCGAGATTGGGAGCAAGCGGGTTTCCAATATGTGCATATGCTAAGCGCAAAAAATTCGAGGTAGTCCCTCTTTTCCTTAACAATATCCCTATTGAAGATGTTTGCTTCTGGCTGAAACACTAGCTCCCAGCGCATTCGTTCAAACCCCAATGTTTAGTGATGGGCGGTATACCGGTGCTAGCTCATAAGACAGGCCACACGCTGAGCCAGACTTGTGGCCGACTCCTGAGTGCCTACCTTCACCGCCTGTTAAATAGACGCCGGTATGGGGCGGATAGCGACGATCTGGCCTCAACCGTCGCTTATCCAAGCCAAAACTCGGTCTGCTCTGCCATCTCAAGAGCATCGTCCACGTCAATTCCCATATACCTGAAAGGCACCGTTTCTGCGCGCGGCAATTACGCGGACGGAGCAAACCGACGCACCTAAAGATTAGAAACGTACTCTTTCCGGGCGTACTACGCGGCGTGTCAGCCCAGCGTGCCAATACTGGCAGCATGCCTCCAGCCCGATCTGGTAAAGTCCACGGCACGCCATAGGGACATAGCCAGCCATGGACAAGAAATCACTTTCCGAGCGGGACATCTGCAGCAAGTACATCGCCCCATCCGTTCAGCAAGCTGGATGGGACATGCACAAGCAGGTGCGGGAGGAAGTCAGCTTTACCAAAGGCCGCATTATCGTCCGGGGCAAACTTCACAGCCGTGGCGAAGCACGCCGTGCAGACTTCATCCTCTACCACCAGACCAACCTGCCTATCGCTGTAATCGAGGCGAAGGACAACAGGCACTCCGTCGGCTCCGGCATGCAGCAAGCCCTGGGCTATGCAGAGGCGCTGGACGTACCGTTCGTATTTTCCAGCAATGGCGATGGTTTCCTGTTTCATGACCGCAGTGGCACAGGCAGCCAAGTAGAAACCGAACTCACCCTCGATCAATTCCCCAGCCCCACCGAACTCTGGCAGCGCTACTGCCAGTGGAAGCGGCTGGATAATACCGTCCAGCACAAGATCGAAGCGCCCTACTACGACGACGGCTCCGGGCGCATGCCGCGCTATTACCAGATGAATGCCATCAACCGCACCGTCGAAGCTGTAGCGCGTGGCCAAGACCGTATCTTACTAGTGATGGCCACGGGTACCGGTAAGACCTACACCGCCTTCCAAATTATCTGGCGGCTGTGGAAATCGAAACAGAAGAAACGAATCCTGTTCCTAGCTGACCGCAACATCCTGGTCGACCAGACCAAGAACAACGACTTCAAGCCTTTCGGCCAGGCGATGACCAAGATCGCCAAACGTCAGATCGATACCTCCTACGAGATCTACCTGTCGCTCTATCAGGCCGTCACCGGCACCGATGAAGAGGTGAACATCTACAAGCAGTTCTCCCGCGACTTCTTCGACCTGATCGTGATCGACGAATGCCACCGTGGCAGCGCCTCCGAGGATTCCGCCTGGCGTGAAATCCTCGACTACTTTTCCAGCGCTACCCATGTCGGCCTCACCGCCACACCGAAGGAAACCAAAGAAGTATCCAGCATCACTTACTTCGGTGAACCGATTTACAGCTACACCTTGAAGCAAGGCATCGAAGACGGCTTTCTCGCCCCCTACAAAGTGGTGCGTATCGACTTCGATAAAGACCTGCAAGGCTGGCGGCCACCCAAAGGCATGCTCGATAAGAATGGCGAGCTGATCGAAGACCGCATCTACAACCTCAAGGACATGGACCGCACCCTGGTTATAGAGGCGCGGACCCAACTGGTGGCGCAGAAGGTTACCGAACTCCTCAAGGCCACCGATCCGTTTCAAAAAACCATCGTCTTCTGCGACGACATCAGCCACGCCGAGCGCATGCGCCAGGCCCTAGTCAACCTCAACCCTGAGCGCGTGGCCGAGAATCGCAAATACGTCATGCGTATCACCGGCGATGACCAGGAAGGCAAAGCCGAGCTGGATAACTTCATCAACCCGGAGGCGCGCTACCCAGTCATTGCCACCACCAGCAAGCTGATGACCACCGGCGTCGATGCTCAGACCTGCAAGCTAATTGTGCTCGACCAGCACATCAAATCGATGACCGAGTTCAAGCAAATCATCGGTCGCGGCACTCGCATCAACGAGGACTATGGCAAGTACTGGTTCACCATCATGGACTTCAAAAAGGCCACCGAGCTGTTTGCCGACCCGGCCTTCGATGGAGACCCAGTGGTGATCTACGCGCCAGAAGGCGATGACTCCCCCGTACCGCCGGATGACCCGCTTGCCGATGAAGATGGCATAAACGCAGACAACGATAACGAGGGTGATGACCTGGATTTTACCGGCGAAGATGAGGGCAAAAAACGCATCAAGTACGTCATCGACAACGTTCCGATTTATGTCATCGCCGAGCGTGTGCAGTATTACGGCCCGGATGGTCGACTGATTACCGAATCGCTGCACGACTACACCCGCACCTGTGTGCAAAAGCAGTTCGCCTCGCTTGACGACTTCCTCCGACGTTGGAGTGATGCCGAACAAAAGAAAGTCATCATTGAGGAGATGGCCGTCCAGGGCGTGATGTGGGAAGCCTTAGCGGAGGAAGTGGAAAAGAAACAGGGCAAGCCCCTCGATCCGTTCGACCTGATCTGCCACGTCGCCTTCGATCAACCTGCCCTATCACGTCGCGAGCGAGCCGAGCAGGTGAAAAAGCGCAACTATTTCGCCAAGTATTCCGGCGCAGCCCGCCAGGTGTTGGAGGCATTGCTGGATAAATATGCCGATACCGGCATCGAGCATATCGAGGACATCAAAATCCTGCAGCTCGACCCTTTCAGTCAGTTCGGTGCGCCCATCGAGCTGGTCAAGGCTTTTGGTGGCAAGGCTGGCTACAACAAAGCTATCCACGAGCTGGAAGACGAACTTTACGCAAGCTAAGGGCTACGCACCGACGACATGCCAAGGCAGTCGTCCACACTATCCGGTAGAATTTCGCCCCCCTTGCGGTACGCGTTGAGAGAACTTCATGTCCATTAGCTCCACCATCAAGTCCATCCAGGACATCATGCGCAAAGACGTTGGCGTAGACGGTGACGCCCAGCGTATCGGCCAGTTGGTTTGGCTGCTGTTCCTGAAAATCTTCGATGACCGGGAGATGGAATGGGAACTGATGGACGACAACTACCGATCGCCCATTCCCGACAGTTGCCGCTGGCGTACCTGGGCCGCCGATCCGGAAGGCATGACCGGCGATGCGCTGAAGGACTTTATCGACCACAACCTGTTCCCCCAACTGCAGAACCTGCACGAGTACAGCAACACGCCCTCGGCCTTTGTGGTGCGCAGCGTGTTTGAAGACGCGTACAACTACATGAAGTCCGGGCAGTTGCTGCGCCAGGTGATCAACAAGATTCAGGAAGGCGTGGACTTCAACAAGGCCCAGGAGCGCCACGAGTTCGGCAATCTCTATGAACAACTGCTGCGAGACCTGCAGAACGCCGGTAATGCCGGCGAGTTCTACACCCCGCGCCCAGTCACTGAATTTATGGTGCGCATGGCCGACCCTAAGCTAGACGAGAAGGTCATGGACCCGGCCTGCGGCACTGGTGGTTTCCTAACCTGCGCCATCGAACACAAACGCAGCCGCTATGTAAAAACCGCCGAAGACGAACGCACTCTACAGGCCAGTATCTTCGGCGTGGAGAAAAAGCCGCTGCCACACCTGTTGGCCACTACCAATATGATCCTGCACGGCATCGAGGTGCCCAGCCAGATCCGCCACGACAACACCCTGAGCAAGCCACTGATCAGTTGGGGCCCGAGCGAGCGCGTGCACTGCATCGTCGCCAACCCACCGTTCGGCGGCATGGAAGAAGACGGCATCGAAACCAACTTCCCCGCCACCTTCCGTACCCGAGAGACCGCCGACTTGTTTCTGGTTTTGATCATGCAGCTACTCAAAGATGGCGGCCGTGCCGCCGTGGTGCTGCCCGATGGCTTTCTGTTCGGCGAAGGCATCAAGAACCGCATAAAGGAAAAGCTGCTGACTGAGTGCAACCTGCACACCATCGTTCGCCTACCCAACGGCGTGTTCAACCCCTACACCGGCATCAAGACCAACCTGCTGTTCTTTACCAAGGGTACCCCGACCAAGCAAGTGTGGTTCTATGAACACCAGTACCCGGCAGGCGTAAAGAACTACTCTAAAACCCGCCCCATGCGCATCGAAGAATTTGCCGTGGAAGAAGCCTGGTGGGGAAGCGAAGCTAATGGCTTTGTCACACGGGTCGAGAACGAATTTGCCTGGAAGGTCAGCATCGAAGAGCTGCAGGCACGCAACTGGAACCTGGACTGCAAAAACCCGCATATCGGCGAGCAGATCAGCCATGATCCGGACGAGCTGCTGCGAAACTACTCCGCCCTGCAAGATGAAATCAGCGATCTGCGCGACCAGCTTAAAGACGTGCTGGCCGAAGCCTTGGAGCGCCAGGTATGACGGCGTTGCTCACCGGCAATCTGCCGCTGCTGGCCGGCGCGCCGAACGGCGTCCAAAAGCTGCGTGAGCTGATTCTGGAGCTGGCGGTGCGCGGCAAGTTGGTGCCACAGGACCCGAATGATGAACCAGCCGGTGAATTGCTTAAGCGCATTGCAGAGGAAAGGACGCAGCTAGCGACAGAGGGGAAGATTAAAAAGAAGCCTCTGGGGCATGCTACTGGGGATGACGTACCGTTCGATTTACCAAAGAGCTGGCAATGGGCTCGGTTAGGAGATCTTTCCGAGTTAATTACGAGTGGTTCGCGCGACTGGGCCCAACATTATTCTAATGAGGGTGCAATTTTTATCCGAATGGGCAACCTTTCGCGTCGTAGCTATGAGCTACGCCTCAACAATATTCAGCGCGTCTCACCTCCAGAGGGTGGTGAGGGAAGAAGAACCAAGTTGGAGCCCGGCGACTTACTGCTATCAATCACTGGTGAGGTTGGGCTGCTGGGATTGATTCCAGAAAAGTTTGGTGAAGCGTACATAAATCAGCATGTGTGCCTCATTCGCTTTGCCTGTTCAATCCGTAGCCGTTTTCTACCTGAAGCGCTGCGATCTCCGCTGGCCTACAAACAGTACGAAGCACCTCAGCGAGGAATAAAAAACAGTTTCCGCCTGGGCGATGTCTCGGAAATTTTGGTGCCTTTACCACCCCTAGCAGAACAACACCGTATCGTCGCCAAAGTCGATGAGCTGATGACCCTGTGCGACCGCCTAGAAGCACAGCAGGGCGACGCCGAACACACCCACATCCAACTGGTGCAAGCGCTGCTGGGCAGCCTGACACAAGCCAGCGACGCCACCGATTTCGCCACCAGTTGGACGCGCTTGGCCGAACACTTTCACATTCTGTTCAGCTCTGAACTTAGCATCGACGCCCTCAAACAGACCCTGCTGCAACTTGCCGTTATGGGCAAATTGGTGCCGCAAGATCCCAACGATGAAACGGCCAGTGAACTGCTCAAGCGCATCGCCGAGGAAAAATCAAGGTTGGTGAGGGAAGGTAAGCTCAAAAAGCAGAAATCATTGCCAGAGGTCGACGAAGAAGAAAAACCATATGCTTTGCCCTCAAGCTGGAAATGGGTGCGCTTCGACTCGATCTCAAATACCCGTCTTGGAAAGATGCTTGATAAAGCCAAGAACAAAGGCGAACTGCGACCATATCTTCGTAATACCAACGTTCAGTGGTTCAACTTTGAGATCGACGATCTCAAAAGCATGCGATTTGAAGAGCATGAGCTTGATGAATATCGCGTTACCCCCGGCGACTTAGTAATTTGCGAAGGAGGAGAACCTGGACGGTGTGCTGTCTGGCAGGGCGATGTTGAGGATATGTTCATCCAGAAAGCACTGCACCGTGCCCGCCCCTGGCTGGGTATTTCGCCTTTTTTCCTTCAGTTTTGCTTGAAGGCAGCTGCTAACTCTGAATATCTGAATCAATTCTTCACCGGGGCTACGATTAAACATTTCTCGGGCGAAAAATTGGCGAAGTATCCGGTACCGCTTCCCCCACTTGCCGAACAAGACCGCATTGTCGCCAAAGTCGATCAACTCATGGCCCTCTGCGACCAACTCAAAACCCGCCTAAACCAGAGCCGTCAACTGAACGAACAGTTGACTAGCACTCTGGTCGAACGTGCCCTTGCCGAAGACGCCCTGCAGGCCCCCATTGCCAGAGATCGGCAAACAGACCGTACCTTGCTCGCAGCAGAAATCACTCATCGTTTGCATAGCCAACGCACCTTTGGCCAACGCAAGCTGCAGAAAGTGATTTACCTGGCCGAACACGTGGCTAGGCTTGCCACCATTCAAGGTGACTACCTGCGCGACGCCGCAGGCCCCCACGATCGCCAATTGATGAATCAGGTCGAAGGTGAACTGCAAAATCGTAAATGGTATGAGCGCATCGAACGCGAGACTGTCGGCCATGCCTACCGCCCGTTACCCCAGGCCGGGCAACATCAGCATGCATATGAGAACTCCTGGTTAGCCGCAGAACGCGCCTCTATTGATCAGGTTATCGAGCTGATGCGAGGCTGGGATACTGATCGTTGCGAAATGACCGTAACACTGTACGCAGCCTGGAACGATTTCATCCTGGAGGGCCGCCCGGTTACCGATGAAGCCATCGTGGACGAAGTCATGCATAGCTGGAACGACACCAAGCTGCGCTTCGGCAAAACGGAATGGTTGGCAATACTCGCAGAAATGAAGAAGCACAAAATCCTGATGCCTACCGGCTTTGGCAAGCGCACCAGGGGCGGTATGCTCAGCTTGTCCGGTTTTGAATAAACAGATGCTCCTTTTGGTCGCCCTCTGAAAGATATAGATCCGAAGCATATTGCTGAATCCAATTTCTCGCGGTATTCCAATTGGTATTCCACAAAATTTTACACACTCACATTAGTCAATTAAATCAAATATCTAAAAAACCAATTCAACTTACCCCGGCTCCACCACTTCATCATCTAAAGACGTCCACGGACGTCTTTTTTTGTGCCTGAAATTCAGTAAATACAGAGAGTTAGGCTCCACAGCCATCTCTGAGCGTCCAGGAACATCTGCTGGCTCGTGTATTCCAAGTGATATTCCATGCGCTCACCTGCTAAGTTTTGGAATACATAAACAGCTTGGAATACAACACCATGAGAGCTCAAGCGGCGCGCCTTTCGGACGTCAAAGTCAAGGCCGCCAAGCCAAAGGAGAAGGACTACATCCTCACTGATGGTGACGGCCTTCAGATGAGTTAGAGCGAATGGTTCGAAGCTTTGGACTTCAATTACATCCACCCAGTGACCAAGAAACGTATCAACATGGGTTTGGGTACCTTCCCCGAGGTAGGCCTAGCTCAAGCACGTAAACGCACCGTTGGTGCCAGGGAGCTGGTTGCCCAGGGTCTCGACCCTAAGGAAAAGCGTGACACGGATCGGCAGACGTTAAAGGCGACCACGGAGCACACATTTAAAAACGTGGCCACCGCCTGGTTTGATCTCAAGAAAGACTCAGTGACCACCGCGTACGCTGAAGACATCTGGCGCTCTTTAACGCTCCACGTCTTTCCCGACCTGGCGCTGACGCCGATTTCAGCAATCACTGCGCCAGAGGTGATTAAATTGCTGAGACCTCTCGTGGCAAAGGGCAGCCTAGAGACGGTTAAGCGGCTTAGCCAACGTCTCAACGAGATCATGACTTACGGGGTGAATGCCGGACTTATTTTTTCAAATCCGCTCAGCGGCATCCGCTCTGTCTTTAAAAAACCGAAGAAGCAAAACATGGCGTCGCTGGCGCCGGATGAGCTGAAAGAACTGATGCTAGCTGTCGCCAATGCCAGCATCAAAAGGACCACACGCTGCTTGATCGAGTGGCAGCTCCACACCATGACCCGTGCAGCAGAGGCCGCTACCGCTCGGTGGGCAGACATCGACCTCGAAAAGCAGATATGGACGATCCCACCGGAGCGGATGAAAAAGCGTCGCACACATATAATCCCGCTCACGCAGCAAGCGCTCGAGCTTCTGGAAACTATCAAGCCCCTTAGTGGACACCGTGAATATGTGTTCCCCGCAGATCGAAATCCGCGCACCCATTGCAACAGCCAGACCGCCAACATGGCGCTTAAGCGGATGGGATTTGCGGGGCGCCTGGTCAGCCACGGTATGCGTTCAATGGCGAGCACAATACTGAACGAGCATGGCTGGGACCCTGAGTTGATCGAGGTTGCACTCGCTCATGTCGATAAGGACGAGGTGCGTAGCGCCTATAACCGGGCTGACTATATAGAGCGCAGGCGCCCAATGATGCAGTGGTGGAGCGAACACATCCAGGAAGCAGCTACCGGTAGTCTTTCGATGTCAGCAATCATTGGTGCGGGGAATTGAGCGCTAGATATGGCTTAACGTGCCGGTAGTAATCTTGACCAGCGAGCGTCGCATAGACAAGTGTCTCGCTCATGCAAAGCGGATGCTCCACAGTCACGGCGCTCAGTCTGGATTCTGACTCATTCACGAAGCTAATCGCCACCTTTCGCTTCACTAAAAACTGGCCAAAAGCCGGCTTTTTAATGCCTCAAGGCTTTGAAAAATATTAGTTTTTAAGCTATGCCAGACTCCAGCCCACACATCAGTCCATATCCAAACTATGATCCCTCAGATCAGAGATTGGAAATCTGTGAGCCATGACGGGCAACTGTGACATCTACCGTAACTGTACCTGGCACGCCACACGCAGATCACGCTCAAACTCAGGATATTCTGCTCGCGCGCGCTATGACCGACTAAGGGAAATCTGCTTGATTCAGCGGTAGAGGGAATCCCGCTTCTCTGCAAGCTCAGGTTCTGAGAGCGAAAACACCCTCAAAAAAGTAGTACCATCTTGCCACCCATACGAACTGCAATGGCAAGGTAGCTTGATGACTCTAAACCAGACTCCGGAGCAGCTCGCTCGCGACCGCATCGACGCCCAACTCACTGCCGCAGGCTGGGTAGTGCAAAAAAAAATCAACTTTAGCGCCGGCCTTGGTGTCGCCGTGCGCGAATATCAAACAAGCGTCGGTCCCGCTGACTATGTGCTGTTCGTCGATGGCAAACCAGTCGGAGTCATTGAAGCCAAGCGCGAAGAGATCGGCCACAGCATTACTGCTGTGGAGGACCAAACCCAGGGGTATGCCAATTCCCAGCTAAAATGGGTCAAATCCAATGAGAACCTGCGTTTTCTCTATGAAAGCACTGGCGTCATCACCCGGTTCACCGATGCTCGCGATCCTAAGCCGCGTTCCCGTGAGGTATTCAACTTCCAAACCCCGGAAACCCTTCGCGACTGGCTGACCCAGCCATCTACCTTGCGCTCCCGCTTGCAGACCATACCTCCGCTCAATCCGCAGCAGCTGCCTGCCAGCGAGCTGCGCCTGCGCGAGTGCCAGGAAATTGCGATCCGCAAACTGGAAGCCTCGTTCAAGGCCGGTAAACCACGCGCCCTGATCCAGATGGCCACCGGTGCCGGCAAGACCTACACCGCCATCACCGCCATATACCGGCTGCTGAAATACGCCGGCGCCAAGCGCATCCTGTTTCTGGTCGACACCAAGAACCTGGGCGAACAGGCCGAACAGGAAATGATGAGTTATCTACCGATCGATGACAGCCGCAAGTTCACCGAGCTGTACCCGGTCCAGCGGCTTAAATCGCCCCATATCGCCAGCGACAGCCTAGTATGTATCAGCACTATTCAGCGTATGTACGCCTCGCTCAAGGGCGAAGAGCTAGACGAGACGGCGGAAGAGCTCAACCCGGCCGAGCAGTTGACCAAGCCAAAAACACCGCTTCCGGTGGTGTACAACGAAAAAATTCCGCCGGAATTCTTTGACTTCATCTTCATCGACGAATGCCATCGCTCCATTTACAACCTCTGGCAGCAGGTGCTCGACTACTTCGACGCCAGCCTAATCGGTTTGACCGCCACCCCGGACAACCGCACGTACGGATTTTTCAAAAAGAACGTGGTGAGCGACTACAGCCATGAAAAGGCTGTGGCGGACGGCGTCAACGTCGGCAATGAGGTCTACCTGATTGAAACCGAAGTGACCCAGAGCGGTGGACAGTTCAAGACTGAGCAGCTTGTTGAGCACCGGGAGCGAATGACCCGACGTAAACGCTGGGAAGAGCAAGATGATGATGAAACCTATACGGCTAAGCAGCTCAACCGCGACATCGTAAATACGGACCAGATCCGCACTGTGATCCGGACATTTCGCGATAAGCTGCCGGACATCTTCCCCGACCGTATGGACCAGGACGATCATTTCCAGGTGCCCAAGACTCTGATTTTCGCCATGACCGACAGCCATGCCGACGACATCATCCAGTGCGTGCGCGAGGAATTCGACGAAGGTAACGCTTTCTGCAAAAAGGTCACCTACCGCGTCTCCCAGGATCGGAAGGACGCAGATGGTAACGTCATTGAAAAAGGTGAAGATCCCAAATCGGTGCTGGCCCTTTTTCGCAACGCTTACTATCCGCGCATCGCCGTTACCGTCGATATGATCGCCACCGGTACAGATGTAAAATCACTGGAGTGTCTGCTCTTCATGCGCGACGTCAAAAGTCGCAACTACTTCGAGCAGATGAAGGGGCGCGGCACTCGAACCCTGGATAAGGACGACCTACAAAAAGTTTCTTCCGCAGCCAAAACTGCCAAGACCCACTACGTCATAGTCGATGCAATAGGCGTCACGAAGTCACTGAAGACAGCCAGCCAACCGCTGATCAGCAAGCCTTCCGTGTTGCTCAAAGATCTGGCCATGGGCGTAATGCTGGGGGCCAGCGACAGCGACAGCGTCAGCTCGCTAGCCGGAAGGCTGGCACGGCTGGCCAAGCAGCTCGAACCGGCCGAGCACAAGAAGGTTGAGGCGGCCAGTGGCGGCGTACCGCTGAGCACCTTGGTTAGCCGCCTATTCGACGCTATAGACGGCGATCAGGTGGAAGCACGAGCACTTGAGCTCGCTGGTCAGCCGACAGGCACCGATCCAGGCGATGCCCTGCGCGATCAGGCCCAGGCCGAGCTAGTCAAGCAGGCTGCCAGCACCCTCAATGGAGAACTGATCGAACTACTCGAGCAGATCCGTCGCGACCGGGAGCAAAAGGTCGACCACGACACCCTGGATCAAGTCACTTTTGCCGGCTGGCAGCAGCAGAACACGGAGCAGGCACAAGATCTGAAACAGGACTTCGTCACATACCTCAAGGAGCACGCGGAGGAGCTGGAAGCACTGAACATCTACTTCGGCCAGCCGCAACGACGCCGCGAAGTTACGTTCGAACAGCTGCATGCGGTACTTGAAGCCATAAAGGCAGACCGCCCATATCTAGCGCCACTCAATGTCTGGAAGGCATACGCCCGGCTGGACAACTACCAGAGCCACTCTCCGCTCAACGAACTCACTGCGCTGGTAGCGCTGATCCGCCGCGTATGTGGGCTAGACGATATCCTGATGCCATTTGAAGACACAGTAAGCCGTAACTTCAAGGACTGGATCTTCAAGCGCCACTCAGGCGCTGGTGAAAAATTCACCGAACAGCAGATGCAGTGGTTGCAAATGATCCGCGGCCATATCGCCAGTTCGATACATATTGACAGCGAAGCGCTAAACTTCGCCCCCTTCGACGCTCACGGTGGGCTGGGCGGATTCTACGACCAGTTCGGTGACGCCTACACGGCGATGCTAGATGAAATCAATGAGGCGTTGGTAGCGTAATGAGTAAGGCAGAAGGATGCATCCAAGCAGAAGGCGGTAGTGGTTTGCCAACCAACTGGGCCATTGCACTCTTGGGCGAGGTTTACAAAGTCGTTGGCGGGGGCACGCCTTCAACTGAAAGGCCTGAATACTGGGGGGACGGTGTCCCATGGGTCACGAGCGCAGATATCTTCGGTGTGCGTGACATCAGGCCTCGTAAGCACGTGACTGGCAAGGGTATAGAGAACAGCACGACCAATAGTGTTCCACGTAGGACGCTGCTGGTCGTTACTCGTGTGGGCCTCGGAAAAATCGCTATCACAGAAACACCAACTTGCTTCAGCCAGGATGTTCAAGGGCTGATCCAGAGCCCTGACTTGGTAGTTCCTGAGTATGCGCTGCACTTTCTGAGTTCTGAACTGCAAATCCTGAAATTCCAGGGGCGTGGAACCACGATTTCAGGGATCACTAAGAAACAACTGACTGATCTTGCTTTTCCTCTCGCACCACTTGCTGAACAAAAACGAATTGTCGCGAAAATTGAAGAATTGCTATCAGAGTTGGACAAGGGAGTTGAGTGTCTGTGCACCGCCCAGCAACAACTCAAGATTTACCGTCAGGCGCTGCTCAAACAAGCCTTCGAAGGCAAGCTGACAAGCGACTGGCGAGCGCAAAATTCCGGCAAGCTTGAATCCGCCGGAATTCTGTTAGCACGTATCCAGCAACAGCGTGAAATGCGCTATCAGGAGCAATTGCTGGAGTGGACAGAGGCGCAGAAATCCAGAGAAAAATCTTACACGCCTGATAGAGAGCCGGCCAAACCCAGGGCGCCGAAAATCCTACCCCCATTGACTGCTGCAGAACTATCGGAGTTACCTAACCTTCCGGAAAGCTGGAAGTGGGTACAGATTGGAGAGGCTTTTGGTGTGTATGTAGGCTCCACGCCAAGCCGGGGAAACTTGAACTACTGGGGCGGGGAAATTCCTTGGGTTAGCAGTGGTGAAGTGTCTTTTTGTCGAATAAAAGGCACGAATGAGAAAATTACTGAGCTGGGCTATCTCAACGCTTCTACTGAAATACACCCAAGCGGTACTGTGATGCTGGCTATGATCGGAGAGGGAAAAACCCGTGGGCAGGCTGCAATTTTGGACGTGCCAGCAGCCCACAATCAGAACACCGCAGCCATTAGAGTTTCTGAGGCAGGCTGCATACCAGAGTTAATGTACTTATATCTCTGTTTTCAGTACGAAATGACCAGAAAGCTTGGATCTGGAAACAACCAGAAGGCTTTGAACAAGGAGCGGGTTTCGGCAATGAAGATGCCCTTTTTCTCTCTCTCAGAGCAAAGAGTGCTGGTTCAGTTTCTCGAAGAAAAGCTTTCAGTGTTGGAACAGTTCGAAAAAACCATCACCGACTCTCTGCAACAGGCCATAACTCTGCGCCAGTCGATTCTGAGAAAAGCTTTTTCCGGTGAGCTGGTGGGTCAGAATCACGAGGACGAGCCAGCCAGCGTACTTCTGGAGCGTATCCGTTCCGAAGGCGCGATCAAACCGGCCAAGACCCGCAGTATCAAAGCCAAAGCCAAGGCCAAAGCCAAGGCCTCGGCATGAGCATGTTGCACACGGCGATGCCGATGAAGAACAGTTACCAGAGAAGAGTCACCGCCCAAGTCAAGGTCCGGCTCACTGCACTAATCTAATACCCCACTGCCGAAAGTCCCGCCAGCCGACAGCTAGCATAATGCCTGACGGCCACGGGCAGGCACATCTGACTCCCAGGAATGAATCATCCATGAGCACTCATGCAATTGTCTCCAAGGTTTGGAGCTTCTGTACCACCCTACGCGACGACGGGGTCAGTTACGGAGACTATTTGGAGCAGCTGACCTATCTGATCTTCCTCAAAATGGTCGATGAATACGCTCGCCCCCCGTTCGTCCGGGCTATCGGCATTCCCGCGGGCTATGATTGGGAAAGCCTGAAAAGCAAGCGCGGCGCCGAGCTGGAGGTGCATTACGTTACTCTTCTGCGAGTACTGGGTGGCACGACCGGCATGCTGGGGCAGATCTTCACCAAGGCGCAGAATAAGATCCAGGACCCAGCTAAACTCAGCCGCCTGATCAGCATGATCGACGAGACGCGCTGGGTCACTCTGGGTGCGGATGTTAAAGGCGATATCTATGAAGGCCTGTTAGAAAAAAACGCCGAAGACACCAAATCAGGCGCCGGTCAGTACTTCACACCACGGGCGCTCATACGCACCATGGTTGACTGCGTGCGCCCGGAACCAAGCAAGACCATCGCTGACCCTGCCTGCGGCACCGGCGGCTTCTTCTTAGCTGCCTATGACTTCCTAGCTGGAAATCCAGCCCTAACTAAGGACCAGAAGGTTTTTCTCAAGAACGAAACCTTCTACGGGAATGAGATCGTCGCCAGCACCCGCCGCCTTTGCCTGATGAACATGCTGCTGCACAACATCGGCGAGATAGACGGCAACAGCTCTATCTCGCCGAACGATGCTCTGATCGCCGACGGGGGCCTGCGCGTAGACTATGTTCTGGCCAACCCACCCTTCGGCCGGAAGAGTTCGATGAGCTTTACTAATGCCGAGGGCGAACAGGAAAAGGACGAGCTAACCTACAACCGCCAAGACTTCTGGGCAACCACCTCAAACAAACAGCTGAATTTTCTTCAGCACATCCACAGCATGCTCAAGACCACCGGCCGTGCTGCAGTTGTACTGCCGGATAACGTGCTGTTCGAAGGTGGAGCGGGTGAAGTAGTGCGCCAAAAGCTGCTGGAAACTACCGAGTTACACACTGTACTGCGCCTACCGACCGGTATCTTTTATGCTCAGGGCGTGAAGGCCAACGTGTTGTTCTTCGACAACCGCTCGGCCAGCAAGAACGCGCAAACGAAAGAGGTATGGTTCTACGACTACCGCACTAACATTCACCATACCCTGAAGAAAAAACCGCTGCGCTTCGAGGACATGCAAGATTTCATCACTTGCTACAACCCGCAAAACCGCAATGAGCGCACCGAAACCTGGCACGAGACGGCCAACCCCGAAGGCCGCTGGCGCAAATTCAGCCTTGAACAAATATTCGCCCGCGACAAGACGAGTCTGGATATCTTCTGGCTAAAGGACAAGTCGCTATTTGATCTGGAAAACCTGCCGGAGCCAGATGATCTAGCCGATGAGATTATCGAGAATATTGAGGCTGGCTTGGGCAGTTTCCGTGAAATCCTTAAAGGGCTCGGCTAATAACTCCGGCCATTTGAGAGAAAAATATGACAACGTCCGGGTCGATCGGTAAAGCCTCACGGAGGGCGCAGGATTGCAGTAGTAGCGGGCGGTCCTGAACTTGAGAGCGCCTACGGCAAGATGGGCAGCTTTAGGAACGCAGCCAAGCTCGCATCGCTTCATAGAGCTCTCTACCTGTCGTGGTCGCTGATCGGCTGGAGTAACTCGGACTGGCTTGTAAACTGTGGGCGGTGAAGTCGAACTCTTTAGCGCTATAGGAGACCCAGGCCCCCGGCGTCTGAATCTCGGTCACCGCAATGGCCTTATTGCTCCAGCGCTGGCGATAACCTCTTGTCGGAGGTGACGAGCCCACATCTGGTTCCGGTGCAAGTAGCTCTCGGATGGCTTGTGTAGCGATGCATGCCGAGATGCGGGCGATTCCATGAAGGTGCAAGGGATGGTTTTCTTCGCTGTCACTGCTGGCAAGTTCCAAAACAAAAACCAGGTCTACGATGCCAAGTGTTCTGAGAAGCGCTGCGGCGTTTTTCAAGGTAGTTGTCGCGTCACCGTCTAACTATGCTGCTATTTTCTCGACTGGCTGCTGCTCCCGATCCGGGTTCAGCAGCACCCTGCCTATTGGCTCCCAGTTGCGTGTCCGGCCTGGCCAGCGTTCCGGATTTTTCTCCCTCGCCTGCTCGTACACTTCGTGACGCCGAGCCAGGATTTGTCGATCCTGCCCTTGGTGCCGTTCGGCCGGGGTCACGAAACGGATCCGGCTATGTAACCGTCCGAGCAACACATCTTCCTGATGCCATCGGTTAAGGCGATGGTGTCCACCTAAATTTAAGTGGACACCATTTTTAGCCTTTTTAAGCGGACGCCAATGCCACAAGAACGCCGTTCCTATTCCAAGTCCTTCAAGGCCCAGGTCATTACTGAGTGCGCCCATCCTGACACTTCAATTGCCAATGTCGCCTTGACCCACAACCTCAATGCAAACCTCGTCCATAAATGGATTCGGGTGCATGCGCAGAAAAACCTGGCACTGCAAACTGCCTTCATCCCGGTCAAGACTTCGCCGCCGGTGCCGATGCATCAGGCCCTTCCTGCCACGATCCGAATCGAAGTGCCGCATCCAAAAGGTGTAGTCGTGGTGAGTTGGCCAGCAGAAAATGCAGCGGCGTGTTCTGCTTTCCTACGAGACCTGCTGCGATGATCCGCGTCGATTCCATCTGGCTCGCCACCGAGCCCATGGACATGCGCGCCGGCACTGAAACCGCGCTCGCACGAGTCGTGGCGGTGTTCGGTGCGGCGAAGCCGCACTGTGCCTATCTGTTCGCCAACCGCCGCGCCAATCGAATGAAAGTGCTGGTGCATGACGGCGTGGGGATTTGGCTTGCCGCCCGGCGTTTGAATCAAGGACGCTTCTTCTGGCCGGGTGTGCGACACGGCTCCGAAGTTGAGTTGGATGCCGAGCAACTTCAGGCCCTGGTGCTCGGTTTACCTTGGCAGCGCGTCGGTGCAGGCGGAATCATCTCGATGCTTTAACATCTGCCATGGCGTGCTTGCCAGCGCAATTGGCCCATCAGTCTATCGTCGCCATCAGCCCTCTCTGGCAAAATCGGCGGCATGACTTTGCATCCAAATCTCGATCAATTAAACCCTGAACAACTGCGTGCCCTGGCGGCGCAGTTGATCCAGCGCGTCGAGACAATGGACAAGCAAATCACTCATCACAAGTCGGTCAACGAGAAACTGGCCCACGAGATCGCGCTGCTCAAACGCTTCAAGTTTGCCAAGCGCAGCGAGCAGTTGAGCCCGGATCAAGCCAGCCTGCTCGACGACTTGATCGATACGGATATCGCCGCTATCGAAGCCGAACTTGAGGCGCTGCAACCGGCACCTGTCGAAGCCAAAGTGCGCCAGCAACCCAAGCGCGCACCGCTGCCACCGCAGTTTCCTCGCACACTGATCCATCACGAACCGGACAACAGCCACTGCCAGTGCGGCTGCGCCCTCAAGCGCATCGGCGAAGACGCCAGCGAAAAGCTCGACTACACGCCCGGCGTATTCACCGTCGAGCGTCACATCCGTGGAAAGTGGGCCTGCGAGCAGTGTGAAACGCTAATCCAGGCGCCGGTACCGGCGCACGTCATCGACAAAGGCGTCCCGACCGCAGGCCTGCTGGCCCACATCATGGTGGCCAAGTTCGCCGACCATCTGCCGCTGTATCGCCAAGAGAAAATCTTCGGCCGCGCCGGGCTGCCCATCGCCCGTTCGACACTGGCGCAGTGGGTGGGTCAAACCGGCGTACAACTGCAACCGCTCGTGGAAGCACTGCGCGAGGCAGTGCTGGCCCAGCGAGTCGTCCATGCCGATGAAACACCCGTGCAGATGCTGGCACCGGGTGAAAAGAAAACGCACCGAGCGTATGTCTGGGCCTACTGCACGACACCATTCTCGGCACTGAAGGCGGTAGTCTACGACTTCAGCCCGAGCCGTGCTGGCGAACATGCGCGCAACTTCCTGGGCACTTGGAACGGCAAGCTGGTCTGCGATGGCTTCGCAGGCTACAAGGCCGGCTTCGAAGGGGGCATCACCGAAATCGGCTGCATGGCCCATGCTCGCCGCAAGTTCTTCGACCTGCATGTGGCGAACAAAAGCCAACTGGCCGAACAGGCGCTGCACTCAATCGGCGGCCTATACGAGGTTGAACGAAAGGCCAAAGAGATGAGCGATGAAGATCGCTGGCGATTACGTCAAGAAATGGCGATTCCTATCGCGGAGAAGTTGCATGAGTGGATGCTGGCTCAGCGCGAACTTGTGCCCGAGGGCTCGGCCACAGCCAAGGCTCTGGATTACAGCCTGAAACGCTGGGTAGCGCTGACGCGCTACCTCAATGATGGTGCTGTGCCCATCGACAACAATCGGGTCGAAAATACGATCCGGCCTTGGGCCCTTGGCCGTTCGAATTGGCTCTTCGCCGGATCACTGCGCAGCGGTAAACGAGCGGCGGCAATTATGAGCTTGATTCAATCGGCACGCATGAATGGGCATGATCCGTTCGCGTATCTCAAGGATGTACTGACGCGGTTGCCGACACAGAGGGCCAGTGCAATTGACCAATTACTACCGCATCAATGGGCACAGGGCTCCTAACACGCTATGAGCTACATTCAGTCCGACGCGTCTGAATCTAATGGTGTCGATGGAGGTATTTGCCATGCGGGTTTTTTGTCATCCTGACTGTCGAAAATACGCCGCGCCTTGCGGAAATCCTCAACGTTCTCGACAACCCAAGTCCAGATAGGTGACATGCGGATCAACAGTCCCATACCCAGCGGCGTCAGCTCATACTCGACACGTGGCGGAATCTCACCGAACTCCCGCCGAACCACTAGCCCATCCCGCTCCATGGAGCGTAGCGTCTTGGTTAACATCCGCTGAGTCACCCCAGTCATCTGCCTTTTTATTTCGGCATGGCGCATCGTGCCGTAAACCCCCAGGGCATGCAGAATACCTAACGACCAGCGGCTACCTGCGTGAGCAAGCACTTCTCGTCTGACGCCATCATCGTCTTCTCTAAGCGTTCGGCAAATTGTTTCTGCCTGGCTGAGAGCCTCCTGATCGGTCATTTCATTCTCTGGTATCACAGGTGTGCCTTCTTACGAACGTTGCCTAATCGTGCAAGCATTTGTTCATCTTACAGGCAACAGGTCTCAGGAGAAATCATGACCGAAGTGACCCAGCTTTCCCCCCAATCCATTCTCGTTCTAGGCGCCGGTGAGCTTGGGCTGCCGGTTCTGCGCAATCTTGCGCGAGTAGCAAAGCGCGCGCCCGGCTCCACAATCAGCGTCCTGCTCAGGGATTCGACCATCAACACTCAGGTGCCCGAGAAAAAGGTCGAAATCGATGAGCTTCGAGATCTTGGCATCCAGATGGTGGCCGCAGATCTCGTGAATAATTCAATCGATCAGTTGGCTGAAGTGTTCGCACGGTTCGATACCGTAATAGGCTGCGCAGGCATGGTTGCAGGCCGGGAAACCCCGATGAAGCTGGCTACAGCAGCTCTCAAGTCCGGTGTGAAGCGCTACTTTCCTTGGCAGTTTGGTGTCGACTTCGAGGTAATCGGTCGGGGCAGTCCTCAAGATCTGTTCGATGCTCAGCTTGATGTACGCGAATTGCTTCGCGCCCAGGATAAAACTGAATGGGTAATCATCTCGACGGGTATGTTCACCAGCTTTCTATTCGAGCCAGTATTCGAGGTGGTTGACTTCGAAAACGATACCGTGAACGCGCTAGGCAGTCTTGAGACCAGCGTGACGCTCACGACTCCAGAAGACATTGGTGCGTTGACAGCGGAAATTGTTTTCTTCGAACCTCGCTTCCGCGATCAGATTGTGTACCTCTCGGGAGATACAGTGACGTACGGAGAGGTTGCGAGCCTCCTCGAACGTGTACTGGGTCGCCCGTTCAAACGTAACGTGTGGACTGTTCCGTACTTGCTCCAAGAATTGGAGAGAGACCCAACGCATCACATCAAGAAGTACCGCGCTGTGTTCGCCCAGGGCAGAGGCGTGGCCTGGCCTAAAGCAGGCACTTTCAACGCGCAGCAGTCGACTCAAGTCACGACCGCTGAGGAGTGGGCCCGTGCAAATCTGGCAACCTCATCAGCATAAGGGCAGTAGCTGAACGAACGTTCTCGCGCTCGGAGTTGACCTGCTAAAAAGCTCCTCAGTCTGATAATGGGCGCTGATAACCGAAGCTAAGGCGCGGAGAATGGGTCTGGTAATCCAAGACGACCGAATCTTTATCTTATCCGCACCATCTGCCGAGGTCTGAGGCGTCCCACTTCACTATCTATTGAGTTTTCTAAGCGCGAATTCCGAACCACGGTGACTTAACCAAGCGCTTACTAAAGCCTTGCAAATGAGCGTGGTTTTGAGGAGCACGGGGGAGAATGGTGTGGTCAAGGTGTGTCTGCCGGACGCTTACCCGGCTATGCCGGTGTTCGTGGTTATACCAGCGCATAAAATCCCTGACCCAAGCCCGTGCGGCCTCCAGGCTGGCAAAGCCATCCGTCGGCCATTGCGGGCAATATTTCAACGTTCTGAACAACGACTCCGAGTACGGATTATCGTTGCTCACACGCGGTCGGCCACGCGACGGTGTGATGCCCAAGTCATGCATCTTGCTCAACAGCGTCAACGATTTCATCGGCGCGCCATTGTCCGAATGCAGCACCAGCGACTCGCGCAAACATTGTTCGCCGATCACGCTGCGTTGCAGCAAAGCAGCCGCCTTCTCGCCGCTTTCTTCTTCGTAGACCTCCCAGCCCACGGCCTTGCGGCTGTAGATATCCTCGATCAGGTACAAGTAGTAATACTTTCCTCGAACCGGCGAAGGCAGGTATGTGATGTCCCATGACCACACCTGGTTCGGTCCTTTGGCGGCGTGAGTTGTCGGTGCCGCGTGTCGTCGGGGTCGCTGGCTGCGACCTCGATGCTGTTGTTGACCCGCTGCACGCAGCACCCGATAAAACGTGGCCTCCGATGCCAGATAGCGCTGCTGGTCGGCCAGCCTCGGCACAATCTGACTCGGCGGTAAATGGGCGTAGGCCGGGCAGTTGCACAGCGTCAGGATCGCTTGTTGTTCGCTCTCGCTCAACGCATTGCGTGGCCTGGGTCGTACCGTGGTGGTTCGGGCATCTGCCTGAACAGCCTCGGTTTCAGTCCAGCGCTGCAAGGTTCTGAGCGAGAGGCCGACTTCCTGACAGGCTCTGATCTTCCGGGCTCCGGCCAGTTGCGCTTCATGCAACCAGGTCACGAGCAATTGCCGTTCCGGCAAAGCCGTCAACTGTCCTCGTTGTCGATCCCCCAGTAATCGTTGAGCTTTTTTCGCAGCACCAGCAACGCGGCAGTTTCAGCCAGCGCCTTATCTTTACGGCGTAGTTCGCGCTCAAGTTGCTCGATGCGTTTCTTGTCCTTGCGGGCTTGCTCGCGGTCGTCTTTGGACTGAGCCTTTTCCGACTTTTGACCACTGATGAAAGCTTGTCGCCACGCCTTGATCTGCTCGGGGTAAAGGCCTTTTCGACGGCAGTACTCACCCAGTTCGATCTCGGATAAACCGCTGGCTTCAAGAACGACGGCAAACTTGGTTTCGGCTGTCCAGTTTTGGGCCGATGGGGTGTTTTCGGGCACTGCGTTTCCTTCAAAACTGACCTGTTTTCGCCAGTTGGACAAAGACATTTCGCTGACCCCTTCGCGCCGGGAAACCTCGGCCATCGATAGGTTGAGCGGGGGAAGCAGCATCTTGAGCAATGCGGCTTTGCGTTCCGGTGAATAGTACGGCACGAGCAGTCTCTTTCCGCCCCCGATTAGTGTTTTCAGGAAATTTCGGAGAGGCGACAACTATCCTGACCGGGGGGCGGGAGGCAACATCCGCCCCGAAGCTGACATCAGGCGATGGGGGTGTTCGTAGATTTCAAATCCACCTATGCCGGTTCGATTCCACCCTCGGCCTCCACGCTTACCCAACGAGCAGTCGCCCAAGGGTAGCTTTGTGCTAGCATCAGATTCGCAGGCTTTTTTCTGCACCTACAGGATGGCACCTCATACCTGGTTCTGACAGCACTATCGGGTAAGTGGTTTCACAACCAGGGGATTGGTATGGCGGCCCTCAATATATTTAAAATATACACTGCCCAACTGGATAATTTGGTCGAGTCATTAACAGCTAATAACCTTACGTTCGTACAAGAAATAGAACGTGAGCACGAAGAGAAACGTTTTAATCTGAGGCTCTTCTTTACACAGAGTGCCTACCCCACTCCAATAAAGTGGACCGCCGACCTAGCAAAAAATTTTCAAATCGAAGAAAAGAGCACCCCTCATTACGCCGCCGCCGTAATAGTTACCTTTGATGATCAAGCATTTGTATTAAGTTATGGATCAGCGCACTTTTATATCTCGAAATTTTCCGATCTCGACTTCGGTATAGATATAGCCAGTCGACTGCTGAGCTCGTTCAAAATAAAAAGTTCGCAAGAGTTTGCCGGAAGCCGATTAAGAAGCATCGACACATATAAAATCATTTCAGATCTGGCGTATGAAGCTGGTGAAGCTGTCGATTACATTCGAGGTATTCCAGCTGACATCACAATGTGGGGACGGAACATCAGTTGCGGACATTCAGTTCATCTTAGGCACCGAAAATTCGGAGTAGAAAACTGTCATCTCATATGCCAGAGACTCGTCAGAGTGCTTGAAGGTGATATTGTAAAACAGATTCCTCGACGAATTATGATCCATCAACAAGACGTAATTCTTCAACAAGATCAAAAGTTGATAGAAGCGATTGAAAACGATCTGTATATGGCCGACATCAGTCCAACGCAGCTATCAGGTGTCGCTCTGATGTTTCCTGAAGAGCGCGACTATGTGCTTAGGACACCCAAACAACGATTTGTCTTGAATGACGAACTTGAGTTGACGACGCTTCGCACCATTGCACGTGAAGATTTCGATGGAGATTATGAAGCGCTATTCAATGCAACAGTTGCTATTTTGGGTGATGATGGCGAGAGGCAGATAACAACACTCAAGGACATCTTGGATTACAAGGATGAAGAAGGCTACTATCTCGAGGGTGGTAGGTGGCATCGATATGATTTAACTTACCTGAATACAATTCGTCAAGAAGTCAATCGGATTGACACTAGATTCTCGATTGAAATGCCTCTATTTAATTATGAGGCTTTTGAGATTTGGAAAGGACAGCAGACCGGCAGAGTTAGATATGCCGAGCGCTTTGTCAACGTAACACTGGCCGAAAACTTTGGGTACTGTGACGGCGATCGTGATTTGAGCTCGCCAGAAGGTGCTACGGTAGAAGTTGCCGATCTTTTTAAGGATGAGACGATCTTCATCGTAAAAATTGGAGAACCGCAAAAACTGAACTATGCAATTGACCAGGCGATGGCGTCTCTTAGTGTTCTTGAACGAAGCTCATTCATTGCTCAAGCAAATGGAACAGACTTTTATGTAAAGCAGGTATGCTTATGGTTATTTATCGAACGCCAAACAGACATTGAACGCCTGTCTGATCTGAATTCTCTTATATTCCTCACTAAGCTGGCCAACTGGAGAAAGTTCACACTTCTACGCGGAAGAATTCCCATAGTAAACATTAGTTACAGGCGCACGCCCCAACAAAACACTGCTGCGCGACAATAGCGAACCAGTCCCAAAACTACTCCCAGCTCAATTGTACCTCTAGGGAAGACTTGGGTCAGCCCGTTGCCCGATGCCTGAATCGTCCATAGTTTCCCAGATACCAGCGACTGGCACCTATTGGCCGAACGCGTGCGCCTGTGAGGGGCCTCTTCGGGAATGGGGCCGCTTCCCGGCTGGTCGTCCGCTTTTTTGGCCGAGGCAGCGTAAAGACGTTTTTGAGCACGTCTGATGCTCAAAACCGGACTGAAAATCGCGTTTCTACGCGAAATCCACATCTGCTAACGTGCCGATAAATTTAAGATTTAACGCGGATGCCCACACTGCAATTTTGGCGAAGCGTTTTTACACACTCTGGGCCGATTGCTGCCTTCCACAGCAATAATCACGGTCAGCAATCAATAAACCAGTTGTAAAATTGGTATCCCGCGCTAACCGACACCGCACATGTGCCCAGCGTCAATAGAGGCCACTGTCCTTCGACACCAAGCCACCACTGCACCTTGAACAGAAGAGCTCCCACCAACACGCAGGCCAGAACACCAAGAGCCAGGCCAACCAAAGCGAACAGCCGAGCCCCTAACCCTGGGTTTCCGCCGTGCCAGTTCTCACTCAGGCAAAAGGGGCAATGATTGGACGAAGGCGAATACCCCCAGAAACCACGGCTATATGACGCCCTCGGAACCATCGCGTTGCCACATTTGTGGCAGGTAACCATCGAGTGTCTCATACCGCACCTCAGCTCAAATCGTCCTAGATGAGCCCATGGTGCGCTACCGCGGAAAAAACCCAACCGCGTGACCTGACATGTACCCAGCACCCGGTCTGAGCTGGACATCAAACCCTCCTGGCCAGGCAACCGAGGTTATGCTGTACACGAACGAATCTATTGAATGCTCCCCTGTGGTTGATTGGCCTCGCCCAGTCGCAAAACGAGAATTCAGGACGCCAGTTCAACTCCTCAAATAGCCGCTCATCGGAAATACGTGCACGGGGGCACTTATGGGGGCATCTAATAATAAAATTTTAACTAAATTCATCAAAAACAATAAGTTATGCATATATTTTCAATCCCCCCGGCCCACCAACCCAACAAAAAAAGACGTCCTCAAACGTCTTTTTTTGTGCCTGGAATTCAGTCAAACCAAGCTCCCAGCACCATCAAGCAAGCAATACCAATCACTTCAGCGCAGCCAACCCCCTACGCGCCACCTTTTCATTTTTCATGGCCGCGATTTCACGCTCACACGCTTCCACATCGAAAGAGTTGTCCCACTTGGCAATGGCGATCGTGCCGATACCGTTCCCGATCAAATTCGTCACGGCTCGCGCTTCGTTGAGGAATCGGTCGATGCCCAGGAGCAGGACAAGGCCTACCAGCGGAATGGAGTGGATGGTGGTGAGCGTTGCCGCAAGGGTGATGAATCCGGCCCCTGCCACGCCAGCCGAACCTTTCGACGTGAGCAGGAAAACGCCCAACAGGATCATCTGGTCCATAAACGTCAGCGGTGTGTTGGTTGCCTGGGCGATGAAGATCGCGGCCATGGTCAGGTAGATGCAGGTGCCATCCGCATTGAAGGTGTAGCCCGTCGGCAGCACCATCCCCACCACCGATTTCTTGCAGCCCAGCTTTTCAAGCTTGACCATCATTCGCGGCAGCACGGCCTCGGTCGAGCACGTTCCGAGCGTGATCAGAATCTCGTCCTTGAAGTAACGGAGAAACTGGAGCAGGGGCATGCCTGACCATCGGGCCACCGTGCCCAGCACGATCACGATGAAGACCAGGGTGGTGACGTAGAGCGCTACCAGCAGTTGGCCGAGGGACAGCAGCGTACCGATGCCATACTTGCCGATCGTGAACGCCATTCCCGCGCCAGCGCCAATCGGAGCCAGCCGCATGACCATGGCAACGATCTTGAACAGCCCTTGCAGAAACAGATCGATGGTGTTGATCAGCGGCTTGCTGGTCTCACCCATTTGAACCAGGGCCACCCCCATCAAGACAGAAAGCAGGATGACTTGCAGCATGACGCCATTGGAAAACGCACCGACAAAGGTTGGCGGGATGATGTTCATGAAGAAATCAACGGTGCCGCCCTGGGCAGAGGCGGCCTGGCTGTACTTGGCGATAGCACTGCCATCGAGTGTCTCGACATGGATGTTCATCCCCACGCCGGGCTTGGCGATGTTAACCACGACAAGGCCGATAACCAGCGCGATGGTTGAAAGAATCTCGAAATAGATCAGCGATTTTACGCCAATTCTTCCAACCTCTTTGATGTTGCCCATCTTGGCAATACCGACCACCACGGTGCCAAAAATAATCGGGGCCAACAGCATTTTGATCAGCCTGATAAAACCATCTGCAAAAGGCTGGAGCTTGGCGCCGAACTGCGGCTCGAAGTGACCAATTGCGGCGCCGACCACGATGCCGATCAGGACCTGCACATACAGCTGGCTATACCAGCGGGACTTGGAGATTTCCACGGGAGCACCTCATTTTATTGTTGTGATGGGCGTGTGGTGTGGCGTCAGTGGGTGACGCCTGATAACGGCGGCCTCAGGCGAAGAGGCCGAGTTCGGGCTATCAACCCTCGCCCAATTCACGCATGACGGCGTACAAGGCGGACTTGGCTTCGAAGCCGACACCCGGAATGTCCGGCAGGCCCACATAGCCGTTTTCCACGCGAATCCCGTCGGCAAACCCGCCGAACGGCTGGAACACATCGGGATAGGATTCGTTACCGCCCAGATGCAGGCCCGCGGCGATATTCAGGGACATCTGATGGCCTCCGTGGGGAACGACGCGACGCGAAGACCAGCCCATGTCTTCCATCACTTTCAGGGTGCGCATGTACTCGACCAGGCCATAGGACAGCGCGCAGTCGAACTGGACGTAGTCACGATCGGGACGCATGCCGCCATGGCGCAGCAGGTTGCGGGCGTCTTGATGGGAAAACAGGTTTTCGCCGGTGGCCATCGGCAGCTCATAGTGTTTGGCCAATTCAGCCTGCAAGGCATAGTCGAGGGGGTCGCCTGCTTCTTCGTACCAGAACAGGTTGTAGGGTTTCAAAGCCTCGGCATAGGCAATGGCCGTGTCTTGGTCAAAGCGCCCGTTGGCATCCACAGCCAGGCGACGCCCATCACCGACCACCTTGATCACCGATTCGATTCGCCGAAGATCATCAGCCAGAGGCGCCGCGCCGATCTTCATCTTGACCACGTCGTAGCCGCGATCCAGGTAGCTGCGCATTTCATCCTGAAGCTTGGCGTCGTCCTTGCCTGGGTAGTAGTAACCACCGGCGGCGTAGACCCAGACTTTGTCGTCGGCCACGCCGCTGCGGTAACGGTCAGCCAACAGGCGATACAACGGCTTGCCTTCGATCTTGGCGACGGCGTCCCAGACGGCCATGTCGATGGTGCCCACGGCAACCGAGCGTTCGCCATGACCTCCGGGTTTTTCGTTGGTCATCAGGGCTTTCCAGATGGCGAACGGATCAAGGTTATTGTTTTCTTTATCGATCAGCGACTCAGGGTCGGCTTCGGTGATACGCGCCAGGAAACGGTCACGCATCAAAGCGCCTTGGCCATAACGTCCGTTGGAGTTGAAACCGTAGCCGATGACCGGTTTACCCTCGCGAATCACATCCGTGACGACAGCGACGACCGAGCAGGTCATCTTGGAAAAGTCGATGTAGGCATTGGCAATTGGCGAGGCAATGGAAACGGTTTTTTCACGGATGTCGATGATGCGCATGGCGGGTTCCTCTTGTTGTTGATGGCCCCACGTTATGCTTTGCGATGGCACCCGCCCAATGCTAATAATGCCGCGCCCCATGCACAGGAGGCATTGCCCTTGGAACTCGTTTGGCTAGAAGATTTTTCAGCGTTGGCGGAGTACGGCAGCTTTGTTCGCGCCGCTGAAGCGCGCCACGTGACTCAACCGGCGTTCAGCCGCAGAGTTCGTGCACTGGAAAACTGGATGGGTGTGGAACTGTTCGTTCGCACGCCACAAGGTGCCACGCTGACCGAGGCGGGAAAGCAGATTTTGCCCAGTGCCCAGGAGACGGCGAGGCGCTTGTACCGCATGCGCAGCGAAGCCCAGGAAGTGGCTGGCATGGCGATCAAGACGCTACAATTCGCGGCCACCCATTCGCTGTCATTCACGTTTTTTCCGAAGTGGCTGAGAAGCACGGAAAACGGTGCCCCCATCGAGGCGGTGAGATTGCATTCCGATAGCATGGCGGCCTGTGAGCAGATGCTGATCCAGGGCCAGGTGCAATTCCTGCTTTGCCATCGTCATCCGGATGTCCCACCGCTGTTGGCCCCTGATCAGTTCACAGGCAAAAAAGTCGGCGAGGATGTACTCGTCCCACTGGCGAGCGCTTCTGCGAACTTTGGCAATGCGCCCGCATCGCTGCCGTACCTGGCGTATACCCAAGAGTCCGGGTTGGGGCGCATCGTCGCTCATCGACTCCAGGGCAAGGAAGAGTTCCTGCACCTCAAGCCGCTGTTCAGCAGTCACCTCGCAGCGGTGCTCATGTCCATGGCGCTGGAAAACAAAGGTGTGGCCTGGCTGCCAAGCAGCCTGACCGAGCAAGAGGTCGCCGACGGTCGCCTGGTACGAGCCCTTGATGAAAGTTGGGATATTCCCTTGGACATTCACCTCACTCGGCCAACGGGTGCCATTAGCCCATCGGCGGAGGAGTTTTGGGCGAAGTTGAGGGATTGCTGAAGTTGCTTCGCCCGCGTCGGGCCATTGCGCCTCGACAGTCATCTCAGGTGTGATCGCGCCTCATCTCTGCCCATTCGATCAACGCCTGGATCGACGGCCCGAGTGCATGGCCCATGGGCGTGAGCCTGTATTCCACCTTCGGTGGCACTTGCGGATACACCGTCCGCTGCACAATGCCGTCCTTTTCCAACTGTTTTAGCTGTTGGATCAGCATCTTCTGGTTGATCCCTTCTATCAGCTTCTCCAGATCCGAGAAACGCAGCGCGCCCTTCGCCGCGAAAAGCTGGCACAAGATAATGATCTTCCACTTCCCTTCCAGCACGCGAAGCGTTTCGGTCGTTGCCTCGGCCCATTTCCGACGATTTTGCGGATCGCCGCAATCCCATTCCCGTTCCATTTCTTCCTCGATGGTGAGTTACACACCTTTTGGTAGGTACTTACCGTTATCACACCAGCCTCCTAGAATCGGTGCAAGACAAATGATCCAGGAGACTCAGACATGAAAATCGGCATCATCGGAACCGGTAACATCGGGGGCACCCTCGCTCGCAAATTCAAGGCAGCGGGCCACGACATACGTGTTGCAAACTCTCGTGGCATCAACGGCGTTCGCGCATTCGCCGAAGAAATTGGAGCCGAACCGGTGGACATTCGCGGCGCAGTCGAGGGCGCTGATGTGATCGTGCTATCCATACCGCTACCGGCGTTGCGCGCATTACCTGCTGATCTGTTTACCGGTGTACCAGGCAGCGTCCCGGTGGTGGACACGAGTAATTACTACCCTGGCCTACGTGATCCCAACATTGCTGAAATTGATCAAGGGATGACGGAAAGCGTTTGGGTTTCAAAGCAGATTGGGCGCCCCGTCATCAAGGCTTTCAACAATATCCTGGCCTATACCTTGGCCGAGTTGGGCAGTGGCCAAGGCACTCCAGGTCGCTTGGCAGCGGCAGTGGCCGGCGACGATCCCAAGGCCAAGGAAACGGTGATGTCCCTGGTCAACCAAGCAGGCTTCGATCCGGTGGACGGAGGTTCCCTGGGAGAGTCCTGGAGACAGCAACCGTGTACGCCAGGCTATTGCTGCGACTACGACGCCGAGACTCTGCGCAAGGCGCTTTTGACCGCCTCCAAAGGGCAAGCCGCTGCGAAACGAGACGAGTTTCCTAAACACTTCGGGCGGCTCGGGCCCAACCCAAGCCATGCCGATATTGTCGCCATGAACCGCTCCCTCAACGCACTGGATTGACGCTGGTTAACCGGAGCGATTTCACCCCGTTCTAATGCGACGAAACATAAACAGACGGACCAACTGGCGCAGGCAACGCATACGTCGCCTTCATCCATTCAATCTCGGCCTGCGGCGCCCTGCCGAACATTCGCTTGAACTCACGGCTGAATTGCGAAGCGCTTTCATAGCCAACATTGAACGCCGCCGTCGAGGCGCTCATCGTGTTGCGCAACATCAATAAGCGCGCCTGGTGCAGGCGTGTCGATTTCAAATACTGCATGGGCGAAGAGTTCGTCACACCGCGAAAGTGCAGGTGAAAGTTGGGCACGCTCATGCCCGCTTCGTGAGCGAGTGTTTCGACGTCCAGATGCTCGTGGTAGCTGCCGTGGATCTTGCGGATCGCCCGGCTGATCTTGCCGAAGTGCCCCTGGCGAGCGAGGGCGGCGCGCATCGAACCGCCCTGCTCGCCGGTCAGGATGCGGTAGTAGATTTCCCGTATCAGCGACGGTCCGAGGATTTGCGCGTCGCCCGGATGACTCATTGCCTCCAGGAAACGCAGCGTCGAGCTGCGCAGCAGATCGTCCATGGGTGAGGAGTACATGCCTTTGGGTTGGGCATCGCTGGAGCCGAGGGTCTCGTCGACTTGCAACATCAACTCGCTGGCCAGTTGTAAATCGAGGCGCATGTAGATCGCCAGCATGGGCTCCTCGGCGCTGGCGTCGGTCTCCATGGTGAACGGAACCGGAACGGATACCACCAGGTAATGCTGGGCGTCGTACACATAGACTTCATCGCCCAGATAGCCGCGCTTGCGCCCCTGGCACAGGATCACGATACCGGGCTCGTATAGAACCGGCGTGCGCGTCAGTGGCCGGTTCGAACGAAGGAAACGAATCTCGTCCAGTGCGCTGAGGTTGTAGCCCTCGACTGGTGCAAGCTGCTCCATCAACTGCACCATGCGCGCAGCGGCCTCAGTCATTGTCGCCCCCTTTGCTGGCCGCTCAACCATCGGTCGAACGGGTCAGCGCTTCCCATTGATCAATCTCGCTGGCGGCCCGACTGAGTTTGTCGCGCACCAGATTCAGCGCATCGCTGCCCAACAGCAAATGCGCAGGCGGCGTCGGGCTGGCAATGATCTGCAATATCGCCTGCGCCGCTTTGCGAGGATCGCCCAGTTGCTTGCCGCTTTTCTCCACCCGCGCTTTACGTATCGGATCGAAACTGGCGTCGTAGTCGCCAATACTCCGCGCCGTGCGCTGCATCGAACGCCCCGCCCAATCGGTGCGGAACGAGCCCGGTGCCACCGCCGTCACAAAGATATTGAACGGTAGCAGCTCCTTGCTCAGCGTATCGGAAAGGCCTTCGAGGGCAAACTTGCTCGCGCAGTAATAGGAAATGCCCGGCATCGTAATGGTGCCACCCATGGATGTGATATTGAGGATATGCCCCGCACGGCGCTGGCGGAAATACGGCACGAAGGCCTTGGTCACCGCGACCGCGCCGAACACGTTGACATCGAACTGGCGACGCATCTCCTCCAGCGGCGATTCTTCGAAGATGCCTTCATGGCCGTAACCGGCATTGTTGACCAGGACATCGACAGGGCCGTAAGTGGCTTCTATCTGCGCCACTGCGCTATCGATTCGGTCGAACTCGGTGACGTCCAGGATCACGCCATGGGCACGCTCCGTGGAGAGCGCTTCGAAGGCCTGTAACGCCGCCTCACTGCGTACCGTGCCGATGACGCGGTGGCCTGCCGCGAGCGCTTCTTGCGCCAGGGTGTTGCCCAAGCCGCTGCTCACGCCGGTGATGAATAGGGTTTTTCTGTCGTGCATGGTGAACTCCACTGGATAAACAGGAGGTCATGGTAACGATCGAAAAATGGCCCACCTATGCCGGTTCGCCTTCGGGCATTGCCTATTCCTATCAGCGTGTCATATGCCGGGCCGATCATTTGCAACGGCTGGATAGAGCCGCATCGCTTTCGTGGCGAGGGAGCTTGCTCCCGCTGGGGCGCGCAGCGGCCCCTCGATTTTGCGGTCGCTGCGCAACCGAGCGGGAGCAAGCTCCCTCGCCACGGTCTGCTCCCTGGTCATGACAATAGGCCGAATGGAATGGCTCGACCCCGTTTATAGCCGCAAAGCGATGTAGGAAAGTCAGCAGTTTAAAAGTCAAAGCTCCTACTTGAAGCTCAGAAAGCGCTGTCTTGTGGCACTTGAGCGGGACGGCCTATAGTTCGTCGTCGCCCTAAAGGCGACTCGGGTTTGGCGACTCGACAACGAGGTAGCTCCTTTCAATTGAATGAGGTCCTACCCATGAATCGATACATGCCCATCACCGGCATCGACTGCACCCCCGCCACCCTGCTGATCGACACCGAAGCCCCGCTTGATGTCCTCTTCGAAACCGCTGACTACCGCATCCGCACCGTGACCCAACTGCTGGAAAATATTGCGTTCCGCTCAGAGATCAGTTCCGACACGCTGGTGCTTTCCGACTTTTGCAAAATGCTGACCATCGCGTTGCGCGACGGGTGTGATGTGATGGATGTGATTGGCAGGCGATTGCGGGCGCAGGCGGCGGAGTAAGTGGAGACGGGCGACTATGGCCATAACGTAGCCCCCACTGTCGGCAGCAACTACATCTATCTACTCCGATGAGCTGTGGCGCAGTTCGTCAAGAACTGCGCCACATTTTCAATCCAAAATGGCGCGATTCCGAGAACTGCGCCATAATCGCGCCAAATCTTCTCTAACAGCGCCAGCATAACCATGCCTTCGACCACCGACATACTGAACAGTATCCTGGCATCCAGGAGCGGGGCGAGCCTCTCAGAGCTTTTGACCAAGCACCCGGAAATCGCCCGGCGAACGGCGCAGCGCATCCTTGCAAACCTGGTCGAAAGCAGCCAAATCACTGCACAGGGAGAAGGCAGGGCACGACGTTATTTCGCAATAGAACACCAGGCCGAAACCCACGCCCTGAATACTGACACCGATGCCTTCCCTGCCTTCATTCCATTATCTGCAGACAGCCGGGACATACTCGCCTATATCAACCAGCCCACAGAAGCGCGCAAGCCTGTGGGCTACCAACGTGACTTTCTGGACGCCTATCGTCCTAACGAGACATGGTACTTACCTGAGTCGTTACGGCGCCAATTGCACAGAATGGGCAAAACCGCAGATGCGACGGAGCCAGCAGGCACTTACAGCCGGGCGGTCCTGAATCGCTTGTTGATTGATCTGTCATGGGCATCAAGCCATCTGGAAGGAAACACCTACTCACGGCTCGACACGCGACAACTCATCGAGCAAGGTAAGGCAGCACAGGGCAAGGCAGCTATAGAAACGCAGATGATCTTGAACCATAAGACAGCTATCGAGCTTTTGGTCGAGAACATCGAGAGTGCCGAGTTCAACCGTTACACATTGATGAACCTGCATAGCGCCTTGGCCGAAAACCTGCTGCCCAACCCAGCAGACGAAGGCCGAATTCGCCAGCACGCCGTCGACATCGGGAAAAGTACCTATCGCCCGCTCTCAACGCCACAGCAAATTGAAGATGCACTGGACGTCCTGCTTGGCAAAGCCAATCAGATCGCTGATCCGTTCGAGCAGTCTTTCTTCATGATGGTGCACCTGCCCTACTTGCAGCCCTTTGCCGACATCAATAAACGCACCTCCCGACTGGCAGCGAATCTCCCTTTGTTCCGGGCCAACCTTTGTCCGCTGACTTTTCTGGATGTACCGGAGCAGGCGTACAGCCGAGCCACATTGGGTGTGTACGAAATGACCCGTGTAGAGCTGCTTCGCGACCTGTATATCTGGGCCTACGAACGCTCAACACAGGAATATCTGGCAATCAAGCAAGACCTTGCGGAGCCGGACCCTTTACGCCTGGCATGGCGAGACTTCATCAAGAAGACCATTCGGGAAATCATCACTCACCCAGAACTTGACCCATTGTCATGTATTCAACGTTCGGTAGCGGAATATGTTTCGGTAAGAGAGCAGCCGGAGGTGCAAGCACTGATCGTCGAAGAACTCCGTCGACTGCACGAAGGGGTCCTCGCACGCTATGGGTTACGACCATCGGAGTTCATGTCCTGGAAGTCGCGCCATGGCCACTGATAGATGAGTAAAAAAGTGGACAGATAACGTGGTCTTTCCCCGTCCCCATTACGAAGAAAGGGGACCGAAGAAAGGGGACAGATTTATTTACCACCCCATATGGGCGTCGATTTCCGCCCTTTAAATAAATCCGTCCCCTTTTCCTCTATTCGGGAAATCATCACTCACCCAGAACTTGACCCATTGTCATGTATTCAACGTTCGGTAGCGGAATATGTTTCAGAAAGAGAACAGCCGGAAGTGCAAGCACTGATCGTCGAAGAACTCCGTCGCCTGCACGAAGGGGTGCTCGCGCGCTATGGGTTACGGCCATCAGAGTTCATGTCATGGAAGTCGCGCCATGGTCACTGATGGGAGATCACTGAGGTGATATTTGCCCTCTGCGTCGTCGCGTTGAACGCCACCATCGGTGTGTGTCTAGTCCTGAAACAGGTGTAAACCTATTTCAGGACTAGACACTTGGCAAAAACAAACTAGTCCCTTCTACATTTCAAAGTACTCCTCCACCTCCCCACAAACGAAACCTATTAATCAGTAGCTCTCATGCTACGGACAAACAGCTGCAAACCACATCCTATCGAAAAAACATTACCGCACAGATCAAAAGCCTAGCCTGTCGCCATACCCGTTCTCTAACCATTGGCGGACAAATAAACGCTCAATATATTAATTAAACCCACCTTATCAATATAATCAACAATATACTCTGCCGCGCCCTCGTCCGCTTCGCATACTGAAGCGGACATTTTTTTCTGCTGCCCTGAAACCTTATAAGCTTGATGGGCAAAAAAACCGACAACCAACATTATTAGGATCAAACTATCTTGTTCTAAACTTTCGGATTTGAAATTATGCTCTGCCAAGGGGCCATTTTGCATTTCATCTGAGTCCAGAAAATACGCCAATCTATCAGCACTGACACTGTGATCAGACAGCCACACCCAGCACAGCTCAACTGCCTCTTTACATTTACTATGCGTTACAACCGCCGACTCCAAATTACTTAAAACATGATCAAGTACCAGAAGAAAAACTGCGGCCTTCTTGGTCCACATCATTCCACCAATAAGATCGATAGCCTCTTTATTGTCCATTGACTACTCGCCCCCCCTTAACCAATACAGTTAGACGATTTGGCATTGCTGACCCACCTTCTGCGGTCACCCTCAAAAGCAAAGTAGGATAGCGCTCGCTGAACTGTTTGACAACGCCATTCAAATCAGTATTACCTACCAACCCGGCGCTACATTTATTGCAAATACCACTCGCATTAGAAATTTTTACGTCCACAACTCGACCATTTAACTGAGCAGATGTTAGACCTTGCCTTTCTATTTTATTAGCCACATTGTTAAACAAGTCTTCTTCCGCATGCCGGGTGAAGAGAGGGTTGTTATATGGAGACTTGATCAACCTTTCTTTACCATACAAGTCATCAAGACTTGGTAAACCGGCGTTTCGACGGAGTACAGGTGAGAGGCCTTCAATAACCTCCGACTCAAAACCGGGAATATCTGTTCTAGCGACCCCAATCGTATCTCCCTCTGGTAAATTATATTTGGTTCTCACTATAGCCAGATCATCAACAGTAGCAATTTCAAAAAACTTTCCGGTGTCCTTCGCCGCCTGCCTTTTTGCCAGTAATTTCGCAGCTATCTCTGAGATAGCTTTACCAGCACGCACCCCCGTCAAGGACAAAAGGACATCGTCAACAGTTGTATCTGGCTCCGCAGATTTTCTTGCTAAAACTAACAATCTCGACATTGCATCTTTCGAAGCGACGTCGTTGGTAGAGATATTAATAATTTCTGTTGCGTGATTATCTGCTTGCTCACGGCCATACTGACTCCACTTGTCTGACAAGCGCAACTCGCCATAAAGGCCTGACCCAGTACCATTAAACAAGCTGGTGTCTTCAAACTGCTCCTTGGTCGAGCCAAAGGCATAAACAACAGAACCATTGGCAATAATAGGCGTGCCATCTTTCCACGTTAATGGAATTTTTTGGTCTGCCAACTCTTGAATAACATCTTTTGCGATTGCCAGATCCCTATCGAGCCAATCGCGCGTTGGGTCGTTACCCCACTTTTCTTGCAGCCCATCCAAACGGGCTTTCTCGACTGCATCGACATTCGATCCAGCAGCCATACGTAGCAAGTCTTCCCACAGCGCATCCGATTTCGGCTTACCGCGGGTTTTCTCCAACTCTTCCGCTTTCCTCTTCAGAATCGGGACTTCTTGGGTCAAGTGTAATTGTCGGTTAAAAACTTCCACGCCGTAACTAGTCCCAGCGGCAACCGAAGAACCGCTCACTCCTTTCCCTGAGCCGGCGCCAGCCCCTATCCCAGTCGCAATCAAAGAACCGATAGTTTCCTGATCAATCTCCGACATCCCGCTGCTTCGCAACGCGTCCCCAATTGCCGGCATTAATGCAGCCGACGCTCCCGCCCCCAACGCACCGCTCTGCACGCTGCCACTAGATAACCCAATCGCCGCACCTGCCAGCGCATGTAGCGTCACCCGTGCAGCCCCACCTTCTGCCCAAGCCGATCTAGTCGCAGCGTCGGATTTCGGGTTTTTGGCTTGCGCCTCCGCGTAATCACCAATTCTCTTGAAGATATCGCTAGAAGCCGTATTGGCAACGATGCCTACCGTTGTACCGGCCGGAGCGCCACCAAGGCCTGCGGCGATTAATCCAGAGGCGATATCGGCCATCATTTTTTTATCGCCGCCAAACTGCCAGCGCTTGGCTTCTGCATAAGCCGCATCAGCTGCACGTGCTGTATCGGCGGCGCCAGACATCCCCGCGTCTGATTGTGCCTTTGCCTCCTGCCCAAGCCTCTTGGCCTCATCCGCCTTAGCCTTAGCGACCGTGCTGATAACACCGCTGGCCAGTTGCGCCGAGCTTTGAATCAGGTCGATACGCTCCTGCATGGCCTCTTCATCAGGCTTGTCCAGCTTCTGATTGGCGTTGACGGTATCGCGGTTCAGCCCCACCAGGTCAGTCGCGCCCTCGGGGTTACGAACAACGATCGTGCCTTCGCTGACAGCACTGCGGGTGTAGCTGTGATCTTTGTCCTTAAGGGCTACTGGGATGCTGCCGCCGAACGAGGAGCCGCCAACATTGCTGCCCGAGATGGAAATTCCCGCCGATTGGCTCTCGATATTGCTGATGTTCTTGATATCGCTGACGAGCAAGCGATCCGTGCTGAGGCGGTTTTTATCCGCGGACGCTTCGCTGGCAATCACAGCGCCCTGCAGGGTCGTGGTTTTACCCACATGGATGTCGTAGCCACCGGCACCAGCGAACAATCCGCTCTGCTCGGTCACGGCCTTGTAGTCACTGTTCATGTTGGCGGCGGCAATATTCGCCGAACCCGCGACCATGGAGCCGTAGCAGAACGGCGGAACGCAGATGCTCGCTCCGATCCCCCCACTGCTTTGCTTGCTTTTCGACGATTCGGTGTCCTGACGAGAAACAATATTCAGGTTGCCGCCAATCGACGCTTTGATGGTGTCCGCCCGGACCTGGGCGCCTTCGAGGGTTGTGTCGCGACCGCTTTGCAACAACAGCGATCCAGTTTCCAACGTGGTATTGACCTGAGTGACGGACTTGCCGTTACCCATGTTTTTCGCACCTTGGGCCCCCAGATCGAGGGTGAAGCCGTTTTGCTCCCCAATGTTGAAGCTGGCACCAATGGCCGTTTTGTTGCTCGACCCGTCGTTTTTGCGATCAACGGTGTCCTGTGCACTTTTCAGCAGCAGATCATTTTTAGCCAGCAACAAGGTGTTTTCAGCCTTCAGGCTGCTGCCGGTTATCTGGATATCACCCAGGGTTCCCGCCGCGTCCCCCGTGGCAACAATCGATAGCTCTTGACCGGCATTAAGGGTGCTTTGCTTCGCCGTCAGGCTGTTGTACTCGCTGCTGCTTTTGCTGCGCGTATTGGCCAGCTCGGTACCGATCTTGATCAGTGAGCCATTGCTGGGGGTGCCGCCTTGCTTGTTTTTGAACCCGGAGCTCTGCCCGTTGGCATCCGAGGCTTGGCCACCCAGGTTGTAAAACGCAAGCGCAGCCTGGGCGATTTTTACTGCCTTGAGTCGAGGGTCATCGGCATTCTTCGCAGCTTTGGACGCGTCGCGAATAGTCCTTGCGGTGTCGACGATCGCACCACCGATGACCCTACCCACTGCCAAGCTTTTAGAGCTGTCCTCTGTGGTTTGCCGCGCGGTTTCATCACCTGCGGTAATGGTTACGTTGGAACCGGTAAGCGCCATATCCTTGGTACTGACCAAATCACTAGCCACCACACTCAACTCACGCCCAGCCGTAAGCGTTACATTGCCGGCACTGGAGCCGATCGTGCTGCCGGTAAGCGTGGTTTCTGTAGCCGTGCCGTTGTGCTTCTGACTGTTGATAAACAGATGCTGATTGCCCGTCATGTCATCCAGGCCCAGCTTGTTACCAGTCAATACACCTGTCAGGTCGCGATTCTTTTCCTTGTGCATATCAGTGCGCGAGAAGGTATTTTTCGCCGCATCGATGTTCAGGTCGCGCCCGGCCTGGACTGCCAGATCACCGGTACTGACCAGGGACGAGCCCGTCACTTTCACATCTTGGCCGCCCGCGACGGTGACCGTCTCGCCTGAGACCATGCTGCCCACGGCAGTCGTGCGCTTCTCATCGACCTTGTCCTGGACTTTGCTCGACTTGAACCCGCCCCAACTGCTTTTGCTTTCCTTACGCTCATGTCGGGCGCTGTCGGAGTCGGTCACGGCAAGAATCTGTACGTCCTTGCTTGCGACCAATTTCGTCGCGCCTTTCTCGGAAGTCACGGCGCTACCTGCCAACAGCAGGTTTTCACCCGCCACCAGCGTACTGTCGCCACCGGAACTGACCAGGCTGCCCACCTGGGTGGTGCTATCCGTTTCATCCAGCCGGAATTTCTTCCCGGAGGAAGACTTCTTGGTCTTGCTGTAGAAGCTGTAGTCCTGATCCGCAGCAGCCTTCAGGGCGAGGTTGTTACCCGCCACCAGGTACGCCTCATTCCCCGCGTTGACCGTACTCGCTACCAGCGTGAGATCCTGCCCCGCGCTCAGCGTCGCATCCCCGCCCGCCTTGAGCGTGGTGGACACCTGCTGGACATGATCCTCGATGCTCTTGACCTTCTTGCTCTGGCCATACGAATGCTGTTCATTCGCCGCGGGCCCCAAGGTCAAGTTCTTGGTAGCGACAATGGCCAAGTTCCGCTTGGCTTCGACCTGGCTGGCTATCACGTTGAGGTCACCGCCCGCAGCGGCCTGAAGATCCCGCCCAACCGTAACGCTAGAACCATTCTGGGTAATGGTCTGGTCTCGATGTTTGCTGCCCTGCGTATGGCTGTCCACCTGCTCGGCGGCGGTGATGTTCATATTTCGGGCTGCGCGCAATGTAGTGTCGTTACCACTCTTGAGCACACCACCAACATTGGCGATATCCCGCCCAGCGCCCGCGCTCAGGTCATGACTCGCCTCAATCCGCGCCGCGTTGTCAGCAAATTCGCGTTGCTCAGTCTTGTAGCCAGTGCTGCTGGCATGCCGGGTAATGGTTCGCTCATTGGTCAAATCACCAGCCACGGCAACAACACTGACATCCCGCCCAGCAATAACCCCACCCGCCCGGTTAGTCAGATTATTACTCGCCAACGCATCCAGCCGACCACCCGCTTCCATCAACCCACTGTTGACCAAGCTGTCGCCCGCCGTCGCCCTCAGGTTGCTGGACGCACGCAAGGTGCCCGCATTGTTCAGGTTTTTACCCGCAATCAGGCTGACGTCTGAACCCTGAATCAGCGCACCATTCGGCGCCAGACGATGGTTCGCCTGGGCCAGGTAAAGCACCGGCACCAGCACCTGTTGATTATTCACCGTCCGGTTTTCCATCCAGACGATGTCATGGGTCAGGGCCGCAACCTGTTCGGCGGTCAGGCTCACGCCCAGGGACAGGTTGAGACTGTCCTTGCTGGCGATGGCATTGTTCATCAGGTACTTGAACATGCCGTCGTCGGAGTTCTGGCCGTCGAGGAAGCGTTGGCCGGTGCGGGCGATCACCGCCTGTTGAATCAGGCGTTGTTCGTAGAAGCCGTCGCCCAGGCGCTTGGCGGCGGTGTCCGGGTCGTAGCCCAGGTTTGTCAGCAGGTAATCGGAGCTCATGAAGCGGCGCATGTCGGTCAGCGCCGGGTTGGTCTCGATCAGGTATTTCTGCGGGTTGGCCTGGAATGAGCGGTCCGGCAGGCCACGCACTTGCGTCAGCCCCGTGCTTTGGGTTGGCGTGGTGGCGCCGTCGCCGCTCATGCGGAACAGGCCGTTTTGCCCGGTGGGCAAGTCGAAGCCCGGCAGGGCCAGTGGATCGACCTGTTGCTGGGTCAGGCTCGGCGGGAGTTGCCGATTGATGTTGATGCGGGTCGAGAAAACATTGTCAGCGTCCGTGTCGGTACGCGGTCCGGCACCAACATAATTGTAACCGCCGCGCACGACACGGCTGTCGGCTTCGCCCTGGATACGGACATCCACGGCTCCGCCGGCCTGGATGATCGCAGCATAGGTCTGGTTATCAGTGGTGGCTGTTTGAGTGCCAAACTGGGTCAACTCGTGTTCGGTCATGCCGATGAAAGTGCTCATCGCAGCTTCAAGGCCGGTCAGCTTATTGGGATCGTAATCTGGGCTTGTAATCCAGTATTTATTGGTGAAGTCATCTGCGGCAGAGCGCCAGTGTCCTGGATTACGCGTGCGTTCGGACCTGAAGGTGCGCGAGGTTTCAATCTCGCCGGTCTCGATGCCGATGTTGTCCAGGCTGACGAGGTTGGCGGTCAATGCGCCGCCGGCGCCGATGCTGCTGCTCCGATTGGTCAGGGTGTCGCCCTGGATATCCAGGTTGCCGCCGGTGGTGATACTGGAAGCCGCGCTGGCCGCGGTGACTTCGAACTTGTCGCGCTGGATGATCTGCCAGACGTGGTTTTCCTTGCCGCCGCTGCAATCCCCGGCGTTGTACCCTTCGATGCAGGCCACTTCCCTGATCGAGGCGGTGTAGATGCCTGCGTCGTGGGTGGTCAAGATCTCGCGCACGTTCTCGATAGTGCTGGCCGCCAAGCGCATGTTGCCGTCGCTCTGCAGCGTGCCGGAGCTGTTGAGGATGCGGCTGGCACGGGTGCCGAGGCCGTCGCGATCGATGTTCAGATCACCGATGCTATAGATATCGGCATAGCGGTTGGTCAGGCTGTTCACGCGCAGGCTGGTATTGCCGCCGCTGAAGATCAATCCGTGTTCGTTGAGCAAGTCGCCGGTGGATACGCCGAGCGCGCCGGCACTGCCCAGCGTGCCGTAGTTGTTGAGCGTGGCGGCTGTGACATTCAGGTCCGCCGCCGAGGTCAGGCGACCGTAGCTGTTGAGGACGCCATCGACCACGACGGTTGTGTTGCCACCGCCAGCGATGCTGCCGCCTTGCTCCAGATCGATCAGCGCGGCCTTGAGCCCCAAGGTGCCGAGACTGCTCAAGCGACCGTTGCCTGTATAGGCGCCGGTCAGTTGCAGGTCAATTGCCCCATCGCTGCCGATCAGGCCGTCTACACGCCAATTGTTGCCACGGCCCTCCATGCCATCAGTGCTGAGCAACTGGCCCGTAGCGGTCTGGGTCAACTGGTCGACGTCGATGACCAGGTGCCCGGCCTGGATCGCGGTGGTGTTGGTCCAGCGATCAGCCGTCACCGTCAGGTTGCCATAGGTCACCAGCTGACCGCCGGCCTGGCCCAGGTTGGCCTGGCTGATACCAAACAGTCCCAGGCCGGTGTGCAACAGCTTGCCACCCACGTTCTGGACGCTGCCGGTGTTGAAGCCCACATCATTACTGGCGGTTTCGAGGGTGCCGTCGTTGTTATCGAACAGGCCACCGATGTTGAACACCGTGGTGCTGTTCTGGCCCAGGGTGCGCAGTTGGCCTTTCAGGTTACTCAAGCTGGCGGCCAGAATATCCAGGCTGTCCCGGCTTTCGATGATGCCCGCGTTGTTGTTCAGCGCACCCGAAAGGTCAAAGTCGATGCGACTGGCGCTGACCTGCCCGCCGCCGCTGTTGTCCAGGCCCCGGCCAGTGACCCAGACCTTGCCCGTGGCGTATATCCCGCCGTTGCGATTGTTGATATCCGCCGTCGCGTTGGTGACCACGACATCGCCGGCTTGCGCAGCGATGCGTCCGCCGTCGTTGAACAGCCCAGCCAAGGCTCGGATGTTGAGTCCTTGAGCCTGGATCGTGCCGCCCTGGCGGTTCACGTCGTAGCCGTTTTTCAGCACACCGGTGGCCCGCGCCTCCAGCGCCGCCTTGACGCTGGACAGCACGCCGCCACGGTTGTCCAGGTTGGTGGCGAAGACACTTAGCTTGGCGTCCTTGGCGATGATGCTGCCACCCTGGTTATCGATGTCGCCGGATACATCCACGGTGACCAGGCCCTCGCCTTGCAGCGTGCCCTTGGCGTTATTCAGACTGGCAGCATCGAACTCGACCTCGGCAGTACGGCTGGCGATCAGGCCTTTTTCGGCGTTGTTGACCGCGCCGGTGGCGGTGACCAGCAACTTGCCATTGGTGGCCACGGTGCCTTTGTTGCTGTTGTCCAGACTGCCGGTGCGCACGCTCATGACGCCTTGGCTGGAAAGCTCGCCGCCCTGGTTGTTGATCGCCCCCGTGTTGGTGATGTCGAGGTTGTTGCCGGCCATGACCAGGCCGGTCAGGTTGTCCAGGCTGCCGAGGACCAGGGTCGCGCTGTTCAGGCTCGACAGTTCACCGGCATTGTTTTCCAGATGGCCCAGGTTGGCCGTCAGCAGGCCCTGGCTATTGATCAGGCCGCCCTGGCTGTTGAGGACTTGATCGGCGCTCAGGTGCAGTTCGGTGTTACCCAGGATCCGGCCTTTATTGCGGTTATCCACAACGTTGCCGGTGACGGTGGTCTTGCCCTGCCCACTGAGCGTGCCGCCCTGGTTATTCAGCGCAGCGGTGGTCGTGACATTCAGGTCGCGACTGGCGATGACGGTTTTGCCAGCGTTGTTCAACTGCTTGGCGGTGAGGGTGACATCACCCGTGGTGTTGCGGCTGTTATCGGCATTGACCCCGGCCTCGACAATGCCGTTGTTGGTCAGCGTGCCGCCGCTGTCCAGATGAATGCTGTCGCGCGCCACCAGGTTTTTCTGGCTGCTCAGGTCACCTTGGGTCTTAACTTCGAGTCGGCTTCCGGCGTACACGTGCTCCCGGGCTTCGAGGCTTTTGGCCTGGATATCGACCGCTCCGGCAGCCGCCGTCTCGGCCAGGCTCAAATGCCCATTGGCATCGAGCTGGATATCACCGCCGCTGGCGACCATCTTGCCGTCCAGCTTCACCCCGACACCCGCTTCGGTGCCCACCAGTTTGATAGCGCCTGCATACATGCCACCCAGCGCCGAGGAGTCGATCGCCAGTTCCGGCCTGGCGCTGCCGTCATCGGCGCGGGCGGTGGCGTCGAGGGTGTCGGCGTTGACGTCGTTGCGCCCGGCAACAATGGTCAGGTTCTTGGCCTGGATCTCGGCGTTGATCTTGGCGCTGCGGGTAATGATCTCAAAACGGTCGACGTTGCTGGCGTTAAGGCCCGCGCCTTCAATGGCCACGCTGCCCTGATCCACTTGGTAGCGGTTCAACTGGCCGTTCTCGATGATCGGCTTGCCCGTCGTCAGCGTCGCCCTCGGCGTATTGATAAAACCGCATCCGTTGCACGTGATGCCATGAGGGTTGGCGACGATGACGTGTGCCGATTGCCCCGCCACTTCGGTGTAGCCACGCAGCTGGCTGGGGTTGCCGCCGTTGACCTCGTTGAGGATGGTCTTGGCGGCCGAGCCCTTGAGGTTCGGATTACCGAGGATGATCCCGCCCAGTTGCGTGGCCTGGGCGGGGTTGGTGGCGTTGTTGAGGATCACGCCGTTGCTGCCGACGTTGTAGTCCTTGAACTGGTTATGCGACAGCCCGCTGCCGTTGGGCTTGGCAATGTTGACCACGGGCACACCGTTGCCCGCCTGACCGAGACTGGTGCCCGGCGCGCTGACCACGATACCGTCGGCCTGAGCCCACAGCGGTTGCCAGAACATGACGTTGGCCAACAGGAACGCCAGGCCACGCTTGGGCATGCCTAGGAACCGCTCGCGGTTTTTCAGGGCAGCAGAGGGCTGGCGGGCCAGGAAGGCGCATTGGCGTTCGTCCATGATCGGGTCTCGTTGCAAACAGGATTAGATGGATACATCCACGCGGAAATAGATCGGCGCTTCGCGCTCGGTCAGGGCGTCCGGACGTTCCAGGGAGTGGGCGAAGGTGACGCTGGCGCTCAGGTGCTCACCGCGGGCGAACAGCTCCAGCGAATTGCTCGACATGCGCCCATGCTGGTCGCCGTTGTAGCGATCGCCCCGAATGACGCCCTGGTCGTAACCGAGGCTGGTGCCGTACTCGGCGAACACCGGGCGCAGCCATTGCAGCGTCACCGGACGGCTCCAGCGCAGGTCGTTGCGCCAGTAACCGCCACTGTCGCCGGACAGCGTCTGGTCCTTGTAGCCGCGAATCGAGGACAACCCGCCCAAGCTCATGCGCTGCGGGCTGAACAACGCGTCCTCGCTGCGCTGGCCGGTCATCAGGCTGCTGAAACTGAAAGATTCGCCGCCCAACTCGAAGGACTGCAGGTAGCTGAGGGTGGCCGTGTATTTGCGGTAACGCGCATCCGGCACGCCAGGCCCAGGGCCGTGGTCGCCCTGGGAATCCAGGGCGCCGATACCGTTTTGCAGGCCCAGGTCGAGGTTGACGAAGGCATTGCCGATCCGCCGCCCATGGTTGATGCCGAACTGGGCCTCGCTGATGCGGTTGCTGCTTTCGGAGAGTTTGCTGTCTTCGATGAAGTTGTTGGTACGCAGGTAGGAAAGGCCCGTGCTGAGCGAGGTCTTGCTCACCGCGTCACGGTGGACCACCCGCTCCAGGCGCAACTGATGGTTCTGGCTGTCGCCAGTCTGCTTGAAGTTGAAATTGTTGGCCTGGCCCAGCGCGCGATACTCGCTTTCGCTGTAGGTGTAGCTCAGGTTCCACCAGCCAAAGGGCAGGTTGTAATAGAGCATGGCATTGCGGGAAGTCTTCTGATGATCGCTGATGGCATCGTGGCCACCGCGCAGGGCCAGTTGATCGGCCAGGCCCAAGGGACTGTCCCAATCGAAGGCGGTAGCCCATTGCTGCTCGCCCGTACTCTTTTGCCCATCGTTATGCCGTGACAGGCCGACGCGCCAAGGTTTTTGCGGGGTATTGTTGACCAGCACTTCACTGCCGCCGATGTTCTGCCCCGGCGTCAGCTCCATCCGGGCGCTGTTGGACGGCAAACGGTTCAGTTGATCAACCATTTGCTCGATGTCCCGCAAGTTGAGCAATTCGCCGGGCTTGCCGGGAAAACTCATGGCCAGTTCGCGCTCGGACAAGCCACTGCCCTCGACGCCCTTCAGTCCTTCAAGCCGTCCTTCGACCACCAGCACCTGCAGATGCCCACTGGACAAGTCCTGTTGGGGCAAATAGGCACGGCTCGTGACCAGGCCCTTTTCCAGGTACGCATCGGTGATGGTCTTGAGTAGTTCGTTAAGCTGCGGCACGCCCAGGCATTGATTGATGTAAGGGGCGAGCAAGCGTTGGCGCTCGCGCTCTGACAGGGCATCGGCGCCCTTGAGTTCGATGGTCTTGATCGGGAAGCAACGGTTGTCGGTCGGCGCGACGGGGGCTTGGGGTGTGGCGGGTTTGCCCGGTAACTCTTTGAGCTGTTCGAGGCGTCGGCGCTGCTCTTCGAGCAGACGGTCCTGGCGCTCGCGGATCAGATCCGTGTCGCCGGGGGTCGGCGCGGCAACGGCAATGTTCATCGCTAGAAAATACAGCGACGCGACGACAAGCCTTGTCCCTAAGGCATACACGGACATCTTCGATCCCTCGATACAAAACGACAGCAAAATTGCGGCGCAGGCCAAATCGGACAGCCTTCTGCGCGCACACCAGACCTTGCAGATCGCTTTCGGTTCAGAAATCGGACACTTTTTGACTCAAAAAAGAGACGTGCCTCACAGGACGCGCCCGAAATCACCTTGTTGATGAATACTTTTCGAGAAGAGCAACAAGCTGAACCGCATGAACTTTTCTTCACCCCACGCCTTCATGCAATCCGATACAGTCCCCTCGCTCATTCAAGAAACTAAGGTTTTAGCCCGCTCTCCCGCGGGCTTTTTTTTGCCTGTCATTTTTCGTCCCGATAAAAAAATTTTCAGATTCAGGGCCCGCCGCCGATACAGCTCCGTTAAACGTTTTTGCTGGCTCTTAACAACAACAATCTTCCAGCCAACCGACGATAAGCAGTGCAACGTTCCTGGAGGAATTTGATGAATAGCTGGTTTGGCAACATTAGCGTCAATATGAAACTGGGCCTGGGCTTCGGCCTGGTGCTGGTACTGACTTGTCTCCTGGCCCTCACCAGTTGGACCAGCCTGGGCGGTTTGATCGACCGCAGTAATTGGATGAGCGACATCACTCAGCTCAACGCCGGCCTGACCAAGCTGCGCGTCGTTCGCCTGCAATACATGCTGGCCAACGGTGACGAGACCGTCGCACAAAATGTGCAGACCACCCTCGATGGTTTCATCGCACAACAAAATGCCCTGCTCAGCAGCTTCAAGAGCCCGGCAAACGTCAAGCTGCTCAAGGAGCAGAGCGCGGTCATCGGTGCCTACCAGGTGTCGCTGAACAAAATGCGCAGCGCCTACCGCACTGGCAACGCCGCGCGTGACGTCATGGGCACGAACGCCGAGGCAGCCTACAAGCTGATCGAAGCCATCGATTCCGATGTAAAGCAATTGGCAATCAGTGACGAGCGCTTCGCCCAGTTCCAGGCCATCACCCAGGCCAAGCAGGCGTTCATGCTGGCCCGCTATGAAGTGCGCGGCTATACCGCCATCCCCAACGCCGATACCGAACGCAAGGCCTTCGCTCAACTGGATGCCGCCATCGCCTCGCTGAAGCCGCTCGATGAACATTTCGCCAGCACCCGTCAAGGTGAGCTGCGCCAGCTGGAGTCGACCCTGGTCCAATACCGCAGCGCCGTGCAGGCCTTCAAATTGGCCACGGCTGACGTCGTACAGGCCCGCAAGGAAATGACCGACCAAGGCGCGACCATCGTTTCCCTGAGCGAGCAGCTGTACCAGATCCAACTCGACCGTCGCGACGCTGAAAGCGCCCAGGCCCGCACGCTGCAATTGGTCAGCACATTGCTGGCTTTGTTGGTGGGCATCATTGCCGCCGTGGTCATCACTCGCCAGATCACTCGCCCATTGCGTGAAACCCTGGCGGTGGTCGAACGCATCGCCGGTGGCGACCTTTCGCAGAACGTCATCGTCACCCGTCGCGATGAGCTCGGTGTCCTGCAGCAGGGCATCGCTCGCATGGGCGTGACCTTGCGCGACCTGATCAGCGGGATCCGCGATGGCGTGACCCAGATCGCCAGCGCCGCCGAAGAATTGTCCGCCGTGACCGAGCAGACCAGTGCCGGGGTCAACAGCCAGAAAGTCGAGACCGACCAGGTCGCGACCGCCATGCATGAGATGACCGCCACGGTCCAGGAAGTTGCCCGCAACGCCGAAGAGGCCTCCCAAGCCGCGGCCGCCGCCGACGGCGAAGCCCGTGATGGCGATCAGGTGGTCAGCGAAGCCATCGCCCAGATCGAGCGCCTGGCCAGCGAAGTGGTGCGCTCCACCGATGCGATGACTGTGTTGCAACAGGAAAGCGACAAGATCGGCGCGGTGATGGACGTGATCAAGGCCGTGGCCGAACAGACCAACCTGCTGGCGCTCAACGCCGCCATCGAAGCGGCCCGCGCCGGTGAAGCCGGACGCGGCTTTGCGGTCGTCGCCGACGAAGTCCGTGGCCTGGCCCAGCGTACGCAGAAATCCACCGAAGAAATCGAAGGCCTGGTGGCCGGGTTGCAGAACGGCACCCAGCAAGTGGCTGCAGTGATGAACAACAGCCGCAATCTCACCGACAGCAGCGTGGCCCTGACCCGCAAGGCCGGCGTTTCATTGGAGAACATCACCCGCACGGTGTCGAACATCCAGTCGATGAACCAGCAGATTGCTGCCGCCGCCGAGCAACAGAGCGCCGTGGCGGAAGAGATCAGCCGCAGCATCATCAATGTGCGCGATGTGTCCGAACAGACCGCCGCCGCCAGCGAAGAGACCGCTGCGTCCAGTGTTGAACTGGCGCGCTTGGGTGGTCAGCTGCAGCAGATGGTCAGCCATTTCAGGGTTTGATTACGGAAACGCCCGCTTCCAATGGAAACGGGCGTTTTGCATAGCGATGCAGCTCAAGCGTTCCAGGGATTGATCACTTCAATTCCAGGAAACTCGAAGTCTCTTGTATTGCGCGTGGCAATCGGAGCGCCGTGAGTCCGGCAAATAGCCGCTATTTGCGCATCGGCCATACCCGCCGCCTTACCCTTGGCCTCACACGACGCAACAAGCGTTGCGTACTCAACAGCCGCATGGGCATCAAAAGATAAAATCCTGCCGGCAAAATCCTCTTCAAAAATTGCCATCGCATGGGATTCGAGCTTCTGCTTTCGCTTGCCGAAGGGCAGCCTGGCGATACCATGAAGAATTTCCGCTACCGAGATAGCGCAGATGACCAGATCCATCGCAGGCTGCGCATCGACCCAAGTCAGAACTTTTGTATCCGGCTCAACGCGCATGAATTCGGAAATCACATTGGTATCGAGGATTATCATTCAGAGAAATCCACCGCCTTTGCTTTTTCGTCACGGGACGGTAGGTCAAGCTCAACGCCCCCCAGGGCCCGGAACCTGTTTCGAATACGACTTCCCAATCCTCCCGCAGAATTAACCGTGGCCAGTGCGCGCCCCAGGATAAGACGAGCCTCTTCCTCCATTGAATGGCCATTGTGAGCCGCAGCGATACGCAGTTGCTCTTTTATTTGATCATCTAGATTTCGAATCGTGATACTAGCCATAGCGCCACCGCAATCAATGAAATCATTGATCGCAAGATTAGTCGACGAGTCGTCGAATTGTCCAGCCGCCGTTACACACTAATCGCATTGGTAAACACCAACCGATTCCCGAACGGATCCATCACGGTCATGTCCTGGCTTCCCCACGGCATGGCCTGGATCTGTGGATGGGCGTAACGGTATTGCTTGGCGATCAATTGCTGTTGGAAGGCTTCCAATTCATCTGTCTCGATTCGCAGCGCCGAGCCCGGCGTGCAATCGCCATGGTGCTCGGACAGGTGCAGCACGCAGTCACCACGGGAGACTTGCAGGTACAGCGGAAAGTCATCACCGAAGCGGTGTTGCCAGTCGACGGTAAAGCCCAGGAAGTCGACATAGAACGCCAACGCCTTGGTCTCATCGAAGATCCGCAGGATCGGGGTGGTTTTACCGAAGCTCATGGGTTGCTCCCTGGCTGAAAAGACCCAGTTTAGATGGGTTGAACTCACTGCTTCGGCTTTAAATCCGGCTTCTTTAGTGTCGCAATGCCATTATTGTGACGCCAATTAACACACTATCAATCGCTTACACGTCATTGAATGGACTAAAACCCCCGACGCAGATCGCCGTCGCGCGCCAGGAAGCATCCTGCCCGATGTCCGTTCGCCTGACCGTCGCAATAGCTCAGGACACCGTTGACCCACACACCGTCAATTCCTCTTGCAGCCCGTTGAGGTTCGTTGAAATCGGCCACGTCGCAAACGGTTTGTGGATTGAACAAGACCAGGTCCGCCCAGTGTCCTTCACGGATTTCACCCCGGTCCTTCAGGCCAAAACGCCCCGCGGAAAGACCGGTCATTTTGTGCACGGCGGTGTGCACAGGAAAAAGCCCAACGTCTCGACTGAAATGTCCCAGCACCCGTGGGAAAGCGCCCCACAAACGCGGATGGGGAAACGGGTCCTCGGGTAGGCCGTCGGAGCCGATCATGGACAGTGGGTGCGCGAGGATTCGTCTTACGTCGCTTTCATCCATGCCGTAGTACACCGCGCCTGCCGGCTGTAGGCGACGGGCCGCTTCCTGAAGCGACACGTCCCATTCAGCGGCGATGTCCGTCAGGTCTCGACCGCCCATGTGCGGATGCGGTGTCGACCAAGTAATGGTGATGCGATGGGCATCGGTCACTTGCTTGAGGTCCAGGGTCGAGGAGCTGGCCGCGTAGGGATAGCAGTCACAGCCGACCGGATGGGTTTTGGCCGCGTTTTCCAACGCCGCCAGCACCTGCGGGCTACGCCCCCAGTTACCGGCACCCGCACATTTGAGGTGGGAAATGATCACCGGGCTTTGGGCATGTCGACCAATCTGGAATGCCTCGTCCATCGCTTCGAGCACCGGCTCGAATTCACTGCGCAAATGGGTGGTGTAGACCGCGCCGAACGCTACCAACTCTTCGGTCAGTTGCATGACCTCGTCGGTGGACGCAGAAAAAGCGTTGGCGTAGGCCAGGCCGGTCGACAGGCCCAGCGCACCGTCCTCCAGGCTTTCGCGCAGTTGCCGACGCATGGCGGCGATTTCTCCCACCGAGGCCGTGCGCAACAAATCGTCCATGTGATTGCTGCGCAACGCCGTGTGCCCGACCAACGCGGCCACATTGACCGCCGGCGTCGCTGTTTCTACCGCCCGGCGATAATCGGCGAAACGCGGGTAGGCGAACGCCTCGGATGGGCCAAGCAAATTCATCGGGTCCGGCGGATCGCCCCGTAAGCTCACTGGTGCAGCGCTGATGCCGCAGTTGCCGACGATGACCGTGGTCACGCCCTGGCTGAGCTTGGGCAGCATCTGCGGTTGGCGAATGACCACCGTGTCGTCGTGGGTGTGCACATCGATAAACCCTGGAGCAAGCACGCGGCCGGCGGCATCGATTTCTGTGACCGCCCCGGCACCGTGCAACTCGCCGATGCGTTCGATGCGACCGCCGTGGATCGCTATGTCGGCGCGGTAGCCGGGTGTGTCGCGGCCATCGATGACCAGCGCATTGCGGATAAGCGTGTCGTACAGCATGTCAGTCTCCCAGCGGCAAGTGATCGTCGCCGCCGCGGTAATCGTCGAGGGCGAGTTTGACCCGCCGCAGACGCTCTTGATTGTCTTCGGGATGGGCCAGCGCCAGTTCGGTGGCGAGCACGTCGATGGCCAGCAGCATGCCGTAGCGCGCCGCCGTGGGTTTGTAGATGAAAGAAGTTTCGGCGCTTTGCAAGGGCAGCACGCAGTCGGCCAGTCGGGCCAGTGGCGAGTCGGCGCGGGTGATGGCCAGGATCGCCGCGCCGTAGCTGCGGGCCAGCTCAACTGCACTCAACAACTCCAGCGTGATCCCGGTCAGGGAACAGGCGACAACCAGGTGCTGGTCGCTCAGCGAGGTGGCGGTGATGCGCATCATCACCGGGTCGCGGCAGGCGGCAATCGGGTAGCCAAAACGCACCAGCCGCACCTGCAGTTCCTCGCCGCACAGCGCCGACCAGCCACCAAGGCCGAACGCATGGATCATCCGCGCCTTGCCAATCATCCGCACGGCATCGCCGAATCGCGACTCTTCGAAGCCCGACAGATGCTGGCGCAACGTCGTCTCGATATCGCCGACGATCTGTCCGTAGAACGCCGACTGTTCCGGCGCGCCGGTCGGGTCGAGGAAACGGCTGCCAACACCGCTTGCCTGGGCCAGTTGCAGCCGCAGGTCCCGCAGGTCACGGCAACCGACAGTACGGGCGAAGCGCGACAGGGTGGCGCTGCTGACTTCCGCGCGCTGGGCCAACTCTTCCAGGCTGGCAGAGGCGGCAAAGCCTACGTCGTCGAGCATCAGCCGGGCGATTCTTCCTTCACCGGCGCTGAAGGAATCCTGGCGGGAGCGGATCTGGTAGAGGATGTCCATGACGGCTCCTTGCAGTGGCGGTCAAAGCACGCGCGCAAGCCCGAGGGTCAGGGCAAACGCGACCAGGGATATCAACGTCTCGAGCACCGTCCAGGTCTTGAACGTTTGCGTGACGGTCATATTGAAGTATTCCTTGATCAGCCAGAAGCCGCCGTCGTTGACGTGGGAAAAGATAACCGACCCGGCCCCGGTCGCCAGGACCAGCAACTCGGGATGGGGATAACCCAGGCCGATCGCCACAGGCGCGACGATGCCCGAGGCCGTGGTCATCGCCACCGTGGCCGATCCCGTGGCGACGCGCATGAGTGCGGCGAACAACCAGCCCATGACCAGCGGCGACAGCTGGAATTCCTGCGCCAGGCCGACGATCTGTTGCGTGACCCCGGCGTCCACCAGGATCCGGTTCAAACCGCCGCCAGCGCCCACCAGCAAGGTGATGCTGGCGGTCGGTGCCAGGCATTCGTTGGTGAACTTGAGGATCGATTCCCGGTTGAAGCCCTGGGCCAGGCCGAGGGTCCAGAAACTGAGGATGGTTGCCAACAACAAGGCGATCACCGAGTTGCCGATGAACAGCAAGAATTGATTAAAACCGCTGCCCGGCGTCGAGATCAGATTGGCCCAGCCGCCGATCAGCATCAAGATCACCGGCAGCAGGATGGTCCCCAGGGTCACGCCGAAACCCGGTAGGTTTGCCCGTGGTTCGCGATCGAGAAATTGCCGCTCCAGCGGGTTTTCAGCAGGCAGCTGAATGCGCGGCACGATGAACTTGGCGTACAAGGGGCCTGCAATAATCGCGGTGGGAATGCCAATCAGGATCGCATACAGCAACGTCTGCCCCACCGAGGCCTGGAACGCCTGCACCGCGAGCATCGCCGCCGGGTGCGGCGGCACCAGCGCATGGACCACCGAAAGCCCGGCGACCATCGGCAGTCCCACCATCAGGATCGACACGCCCACACGCCGGGCGATGGTGAACGCGATGGGCACCAGCAGCACAAAACCGACTTCGAAGAACAGCGGCAAGCCGACCAGGAATGCGATGCAGACCATTGCCCAATGGGCGTTGCGCTCGCCGAAGCGTTCGATCAGCGTCTGCGCCATGCGCTCGGCCCCGCCGGATTCGGCCATCATCTTGCCCAGCATCGTGCCCAAGGCCACCACCAGCGCGATGTGCCCCAACGTCTTGCCGACACCCGCCTCGTACGCCCCCACCACGCCCGAGGGCGGCATCCCGGCCAGCAGCGCCAGGCCAATGGAGACCAGGGTAATCACGATGAACGGATTGAGCCGGTAGCGCGCGATCAGGACGATCAGCGCAATGATGGCGATTGCCGCGTAGACCAATAGCCAATATCCGAAAGCAGGTGCCATGCGTTACTCCTCGAATGGGGTCACGTCGATGTGTTGTGAAACTCATAAATCATTTCGACTAGAAATCTTCAAACCCACTGAAAGTAATTTTCGCGCACAGGTAAAACTTGTCGCTGACGGACATCGTGACAGGGCGCTAATGAAAATTCGGCGCAAGACTTTCATCGCTCCGGTGGCGAGGAAGCTTGCTGGCGCTGCGGCGGTCCGACGCTTCGGGCGCAGCAGCGCCATTTCATCAACGCAATCGACCAATGGCTGGCCGCCCCGCACTCAATTCCGTACCATCCGCACCTGTTTTTCGCACCATTCCCCGGCAGCCGACGCTCCCACCGGCGCCCAGTCAGGTAAATCATGAAACCAGCACGTCTTCGCGCCGACGCCCTCGCCGGCCTCACCACCTCTTTCGCCTTGCTCCCCGAATGCATTGCCTTCGCCCTGGTGGCACACCTCAACCCACTGATGGGGTTGTACGGTGCGTTCATCATTTGCACGCTGACCGCTTTGTTCGGCGGTCGGCCCAGGATGGTGTCAGGCGCGGCGGGGTCGATGGCCGTGGTGATCGTCGCGCTGGTGGTGCAGCACGGTGTGCAGTATCTGTTGGCGACCGTGCTGCTGGGCGGGCTGATCATGATGGCGTTCGGGCTGTTACGGCTGGGCAAGCTGGTGCGCATGGTGCCGCACCCGGTGATGCTCGGCTTCGTCAATGGCTTGGCCATTGTGATTGCGCTGGCGCAACTGGAGCATTTCAAGAACGACGGCGTCTGGCTCAGCGGCACCCCGCTCTACTTGATGGCCGGGCTGGTGGCGCTGACCATGGCCGTCGTCTACCTGCTGCCGCGCCTGACCCGCAGCGTGCCGCCGGCCCTTGTGGCGATCCTCGGCGTTGGCCTGGCGGTCTATCTGCTCGGCCTGCCGACCCGGACGCTGGGCGACATGGCCCACATCGCGGGCGGCTTGCCGACCTTTGCCTGGCCAGACATTCCCTGGAACCTCGAAACCCTGCAAATCGTCGCGCCCTATGCGGTCATCATGGCGATGGTCGGTTTGCTGGAAACCCTGCTGACCCTGAACCTGACCGATGAAATCACCGAAAGCCGTGGTTATCCGGACCGTGAGTGCGTGGCGCTGGGTGCTGCCAACATGGCCTCCGGCCTGTTGGGCGGCATGGGCGGTTGCGCGATGATCGGCCAGACGATGATCAACCTCAGCTCGGGCGGGCGCGGGCGGTTATCGGGCGTGGTGGCCGGGGTAATGGTGTTGCTGTTCGTGCTGTTTCTGTCGCCGCTGATCGAGCGCATTCCCCTGGCGGCGCTGGTGGGCGTGATGTTCGTGGTGTCGCAACAGACTTTCGCCTGGGCGTCGTTGCGGGTGGTCAACAAAGTTCCGGCGAACGATGTGCTGGTGATCATCGCGGTGACCGTCATCACGGTATTCACCGACCTGGCCGTCGCCGTGCTTTGCGGAATCATCATCGCGGCGCTCAACTTTGCCTGGCAACAAGCCCGGGAGCTGTACGCCGACGCGCACATGGAGGCGGACGGCAGCAAGCTTTATCACCTGCACGGCACGTTGTTCTTCGCCTCGACGACCCAGTTCCTCAATCAGTTCGACCCGGCCAACGACCCGGCCCTGGTGACGGTCGATTGTCGCCACTTGAGCTTCGTCGACTACTCTGCCATCGCCGCGTTGATGACCCTGCGCGATCGCTACAGCAAGGCCGGCAAGCATCTGCGCGTGTTCCACCTGTCGGAGCGCTGCAAGCGGATGCTCAAGCGCGCGGGCGTGCACCACGACTGACAAGACGCCGACACAAAACCTGTGGGGGATTCCAGGTTGCAGGGCAACCCAGCAACTCACGGGCCGCCTCAATCACTCTTGCCTTGGAGTCACGAGTCAGCCTTGAACTCCCGCGAGGCGTATTCGGCGAGCTTGCCCTGGATAAAGTCCAGGAAACACTGGATCCGCAGGGCCAGTTGCGAATTGCGGTAGTACACCGCGTTGATTGGCTGGCGATAGCCGCTGTTGGCATCGGCCAGCAGCACCTTCAGCCGGCCGGTTTGGATGTCGTCCCGGGTCATGAAATCCGACAGGCAGGCAATGCCCTGCCCTTGCAAGGCCAGGTGACGCACCGTTTCGCCACTGGACGCGCTGATGGCCGGCTGGATCACCCAGCGATCACCGTGGATGTGACGCAGTGGCCACTGGTTGAGCCCGTCGTTCTGGGCAAAGCCCAACAACGAATGCTCGGCCAGCTCGGCGACGCTCTTGGGCATGCCACGCTGCTTCAGGTAAGCCGGGCTCGCCAGGATGTGCAACGGACTGCACCCCAGCGAGCGAGCATGCAGTGTCGAATCAGTGAGGGTGCCGATGCGGATGGCGACATCCGTGCTCTGCTCGAGCAAATCAATGATCAAGTCATTGCTGTTGAGCTCCAGCTGGATATCCGGATAGAGCGTGCGGAACTCGTCGATGTGGGGAACGATTGCGTGGAGCATGAACGGTGATGCGGCGTTGATTCGCAGGCGCCCGGCGGGATTTTTCTGGCGAGACGACAGACGCTCTTCCAGTTCATCCATCTGGTCGAGAATGCCCTTGGCCTGTTCGAAGAAATATTTGCCCTCTTCGGTCAAGTCCATGCGCCGCGTGGTGCGATTGATCAACGTGGTGTCGAGCTTGGCCTCCAGCCGCGACAACGTGCGACTGACCGCCGAGGGCGTCTGCCCGACTTGCTCGGCGGCGGCGGAGATGGATCCGCATTCGATCACGCAGACGAAAATCTGCAACTCGTCGGATCTGGCTTTCACAAGTGTCCTCTCGCTTTCAGGCAAGTCCCGATAGTAGCCGGATTACCGCGAAAGGCCGAACACCTCGATCAAATGCCGCTCATACCGCGCCACATCTTCCTCAATGTTCGGGCGCTTCATCACGTCTACGCACAGGAAGGTCGGCAGGCCAGTCATGCCAAGAAACTGATTGGCCTTGTGGAACGGGAAGTACACGGCGTCCACACCCTTGGCTTCGAAGAAGTCGCTCGGGTCGTCGAAGGCTTGCTGCGGGGCGTTCCAGGTCAGCGACAACATGTACTGCTTGCCCTGCACCAGGCCACCGCTGCCGTACTTCTGCGAAGCATCGGAACGCGTGCGGCCATCGCTGGCATAGAGGCTGCCGTGGCCTTCGGTGAACACTTCGTCGATGTATTTCTTCACGGTCCACGGGGCCCCCATCCACCAGCCGGGCATCTGGTAAATGATCACGTCGGCCCAGAGAAATTTGGCGACCTCTTCCTTGATGTCGTAACCACCGTCGATGAAGGTGGTTTTCACATCCAGGCCGCCACGGTCCAGGACGCTTAGCGCGGTATCGTGAAGGGTGGCGTTATAGCGACCGTCGGAATGGGCGAATTGTTTGCCGCCATTGAGTAGCAGGACTTTTTTCATCGGGAGCCTCATCGGTTCCAAGGCGTGGCCGCTGGGCCGACGCCAAATGGAAGATTAAAAATGATGGCGGCAGAGTACCGATGCGCTTCGCGAGGAATAAGCACCGCAACGACAAAACTGTTTTGACCAAAACGCACGAATAGGCCACTTATTGTTGCCGTAGAATTCGCCAACCGTTTAAGCCAGGAGCCTAACCTGATGAGCGAATTGCACGGTTTCATCCTGCACGCCAAGACCCGCCCGGAAAAAGCCGAAGCCTTCGAAGCGTTGTTCCGGGCTTACGTCGAACCCAGTCGCGCCGAGCCCGGTTGCATCGAATACCACATGCTGCGGGACCAGCAGGACCCGACGTTGTTTATCTTCTATGAGATCTGGGCGTCCCAGGCTGATCTGGACATGCACTCGAACCTGCCGCACATGAAGCAATTCTTCGAACAGCGCATGGATTACCTGGAGCACGACTTCGATATTCGCCGTGTCGACATGCTCAGCCCATCCTCGGCTAGCCGCTGACCAGCAGATGGCCGCCGAGCACGCCGAGGCCAATGAAAAATACCCGCTTGAACAACACGGCGCTGATCCGCTGGCGCAGCCATTGCCCCAGCCACATCCCCAACAGCGCCGGCACCAACGCCAGCAGCGAAGCGCTCAGCTCCCCGCCGCCCAAGGCGCCTCGCCACGACAGCCCGACCGCCAAGGCCAATGTGGAAACGGTGAAGGACAGGCCCAAGGCTTGCACCAGCTCATCCTTGTTCAAGCCCAAGGCCTGTAGGTACGGCACCGCTGGAATCACGAACACTCCAGTGGCCGAGGTGATCAAACCGGTGAGCAGTCCACAGGCCGGGGCGAGCCAGCCTTCATGCCTGGCACTGACCTTCAACGTTGGCAACCACAATCCGCTCGACGCATAGACCACCAGCGCAGCGCCGAGCCCTCGTATCGCCCAGGCCCCACCGATCATGCCGACCCACAGTGTGCCGAGACCGGTGCCTATGAAAATCGCCAGCAGCAACGGCCAGAGGCGCCGGATAAGCCTTGTCAGATGTCCACCAGACGCCAATTGCCAGAGGTTCGTCAGGGTTGCCGGAATGATCAATAGCGCCGCTGCCTGTGCCGGGGCCATAGCCAGCCCGAGCAAGCCCATGGCGACTGTCGGCAGGCCGAGGCCGATCACACCCTTGATCGTGCCGGCCAGCAGGAAGGTGCCAATAACCAGCAGGGAAAGGGCCGGGCCGAGGTTTTGATAGAAAGCGAGGAGTGTATTCATGGGACTATCGTGCGACCCATGCCTTGGTTTGGAAATGTGTCATACACTGAGGGTGCCTCTTCTCTGGCAAGAGGCTGAAAATTTTATCGACACTACTGACGCCTTCGCGAGCAAGCTAGCTCCCACAGGGAGTTGCATTTCAAATTGTGGGAGCGAGCAGGCTCGCGAAGACGGCACACCCAACACCGCAGAATTTGAGACCGGCCTCATGCACTTCGACCTCACCGACCTGCGTCTCTACCTGCACATCCTCGACACCGGCAACATCACCGCCGGCGCCACTCGCAGCCACTTGTCCCTGGCTGCGGCCAGTGCACGGATCCGGGCCATGGAAGCCTCCCTGGGCATCGACCTGCTTGAACGCGGACGGCGCGGCGTAACCCCGACACCGGCCGGAAAAGCCCTGGCCGAACATGCGCGGATCCTGTTGCAACATGCCGAACGCCTCCAGCAGGACCTGGCCGAATACGCCCAAGGCACCAAAGGCCGGGTGCGGCTACTGTGCAACACCAGCGCCATGACCGAGTACCTGCCCGAACGGCTCGCCGATTTTCTCAAGGCCCATCCCAACCTCGACATTGACCTGCAGGAATTGCCCAGTTCACGGATCACCCATGCGCTGCGCCAGGGCACCGCGGACCTGGGGATCGTTTCCGACGCGGTGGACACCGATGGCCTTCAGGCCTGGTCTTTTCGCGACGACCCGCTGGTATTGCTCCTACCGACCGGACACCCACTGGCTGACGGCCGTGCCGTGCGTTTCAGCGAGACCCTCAGCCACGACTATGTCGGGCTGAACGCCTCCAGCGCCTTGGCGATCCATCTGGAAGAACAGGCGCTGCACATCGGCTCGCGCATGCAAATCCGCATTCGCGCCGACGGTTTCGACGGGGTGATCCGCATGGTCGCGCACGGTGCCGGCATTGCCATCGTGCCCAGGGCTGCCATCGACCGGCGCCCATTCGAGCCGTCATATCACTGTGTCCCGCTGCAAGAGGCCTGGGCCAACCGGGCATTGCTGCTCTGCGCCCGCAACTTCGAAGGCTTGCCTGCCTACGCCAAGACGCTGGCCCGGCATCTGGCCGAGTGATGCGCGCTTCTGGATAGCCCGGTGTCGACCACAGACATCTACCCGCTCATGCCGCGCGTTAGGGTGCCTGTTCTTTTCTGCCCCTTTCGGAGCTCACATGACCGCACCCATCACCGTCCTGCGCGACACCCACCCGCTGCCCGTACTCGACGCCTGCAAATGGGAAAAACTCGAAGGCGACCCGCACACCGTCAACCTCAACGCGTACACCAGCGAAGACGGCAGCAAGATCATGGGCACCTGGATCTGCACGCCGGGCAAATGGCGTGTGGATTATGTGAAGTGGGAGTACTGCCATTTCCAGGAAGGCTACTGCGTGATTACGCCGGACGGCATGGAGCCGATCCATCTGCGCGCCGGTGACATCTTCGTCGTCGAGCCGGGCATGAAAGGTACTTGGGAAGTGGTCGAGACCGTGCGCAAATATTTCGTCTTTGCCTGAGGCAAAAAAGCCGAGAAACCACCCGACGTGGTCTCTCGGAAAACAACTTCTGGAATGCATAACCCTGTGGCGAGGGGCGGTGCGACGTTTCGCTAAATCCCCTCGCCACAAAAGCTTCAGAACACCGCAGGGTTTACTACGGCTTGCGATAGCTGTTCACAATCGCCGAGAAATCCTGGCCGCCCTCGCCTCGCTGGCTCATCGCCTGATACAACTGCTGCGCCACCGCCCCCAATATCACCGGCTGACGGACCTGGCGCGCGGCTTCAGTGGCCAGGCCCAGGTCCTTGAGCATCAGGTCCGCGCCGAAACCGCCGGTATAACCGCGAGACGCCGGGGCCGTTTCGATCACGCCCGGCCATGGGTTGTAGGTGTCCGAGCTCCAGCAACGGCCCGTCGAACTGTTGATGATGCCGGCCAGCACCTGGGTGTCGATTCCCAAGGCATCGCCCAGGGCCATGGCTTCGCTGACACCCACCATGGAAATCCCCAGCAGCAGGTTGTTGCAGATCTTGGCGATCTGCCCGGTGCCGACTTCGCCACAGTGCACAATGTTGCGACCCATCTGCGCCAGCACCGGTTGCAACGTGGAAAACAACTCCTGCGTAGCGCCGACCATGAAAGTCAACGTGCCCGCCGCGGCACCGCCGGTGCCGCCCGAGACCGGCGCATCGGCCATCGCCACCCCTTGTTTCGCCGCGGCAGCCGCCACGTCGCGGGCGGTCTGGGGATCGATGGTGCTGCAATCCACCGCCGGTGTGCCGGCGGCGATGCCGGCCAGCACGCCGTCTTCACCCAGCCAGACACTGCGCACATGGGCAGCGGCCGGCAGCATGGTGATCACCAATGCAGCGCCCTGGGCCGCATCGCGCGGCGAGGCACTGATGGTACCGCCCAGCGCCGCCAGTTCGGCCAGCACCGTCTGGTTCAGGTCGAACAGGTTCAGCGAATGGCCAGCCTTGAGCAGGTTGCGCGCCATCGGCGCGCCCATGTTGCCCAGGCCGATAAATGCGATGTTCATGTCCGGATCCTCAACGCAAATTGATGGTGGTGTTCACACCGTCATTGACGCTGTCGTCATCGAACCAGCGTGCGGTCACGGTCTTGGTTTGAGTGTAGAACTGCACCACTTGTTTGCCGTAGGGGCCGAGGTCGCCGAGTTTCGAACCGCGGGAACCGGTAAAGCTGAAGAACGGCACCGGCACCGGGATCGGGATATTGATGCCCACCTGGCCGACATCGATTTCGCTCTGGAATTTGCGCGCCGCCGCACCGCTCTGGGTGAACAGGCCGGTGCCGTTGCCGAACGGGTTGGCATTGACCAACGCGATGGCCTGGTCCAGCGTGTCCACTTCCAGCACCACCAGCACCGGGCCGAAGATTTCTTCGGTATAGATGCGCATGTCGGTGGTCACGCCGGAAAACAGGGTCGGGCCGACGAAGTTGCCTTGCTCGAAGCCCGGCACGCTGATGCCACGGCCATCGAGTTCCAGCTTCGCCCCTTGCTGCACGCCGCTCTCGATCAACTCGAGAATGCGCGCCTTGGCCCGCTTGGAAATCACCGGACCGACGTCGGTGCCCGGCTCGCTGCCGGCATTGACCTTGAGTTTTTGTGCCAAGGCCTTGAGCTCTGGCAACCACTGTTTTGCCGCACCCACCATCACCACCACTGAGGTGGCCATGCAACGCTGGCCCGCCGCGCCGAAACCGGCACCGACCAGGGCGTTGAGGGTCTGCTCACGATTGGCATCAGGCAACACCACCGCGTGGTTCTTGGCGCCCATCATCGATTGCACGCGCTTGCCATGGCGACCCGCCAGGTCATAGACATGGGTGCCGACCGCGGTCGAACCGACAAAGGAAACGGCCTTGATGTCCTTGTGGGTGCAGAGCGCATCCACCACGTCCTTGCCGCCGTGCACCACGTTGAGCACACCTGCCGGGACGCCGGCCTCGATGGCCAGTTCCACCAGGAGCATGGTCGACAACGGATCCTGCTCCGATGGCTTGAGCACAAAGGTGTTGCCGCAGGCGATGGCCATCGGGAACATCCACAGCGGAATCATCGCCGGGAAGTTGAACGGCGTGATGCCCGCGCACACCCCGATCGGTTGGCGCAGCGTGTAGGTGTCAACGCCACCGGCGACGTTTTCGGCGAACTCACCCATCTGCAGGGTGCCGATGGAACAGGCGTGCTCGACCACTTCCAGGCCACGGAAAATATCGCCCTCGGCGTCCGCAATGGTCTTGCCCTGTTCGGCGCTGAGCACCGCGGCAATGCGCTTGGAATGCTCGCGAATCAAGGCCTGGAGCTTGAGCATGATGCGCATGCGCGCACCGATGGGCGTCAGCTTCCAGGTCTGGAAAGCCCGCTGGGCGGCGGAGATGGCGGCATCGACTTCCGAAGCCGTGGCAAACGGGACCTTCGCCAGCACTTCTTGGGTGGCCGGGTTGACGATGTCGTGCCATTCGCTGGATTGGGATTCAACCCACTCACCATCGATCAACAGTCTGACGGTTTGCAGGGCGGTGTCGCTGGGCGTAAGGGAAACGTTCATGCTGGCCTCCGGGATTGTTCTTATAAGAGAGCGCTGGTTCAGCAAAGACCAAGGCGTATGCACACGCTTGGTGATAAGACGGTTTTTGGAGTATAGATGTGCAAACTTCTAATAAGAACGCACATAAAATCCGGTCCATCATGCAAAAAAACATCACCTCCCTAGGGTCGCTGAATTGGGACGACCTCAAGTTTTTTCTCGAAGTGGCCCGTACCCGCAAGGCCAGCACGGCCGCCAAGCGCCTGGCCGTCGACTACACGACGGTGTCGCGACGCATCAGCTCGCTGGAAGCTTCGCTGGGCACGCTGCTGTTCGAAAAATCCCGGACCAACGGGTTTGTCCTGACTTCCGAAGGCCAGCGATTGCTGGGCTACGCCGAATCGATCGAAAGCACGCTGCACATGGCTTGCGAACAGGTTTCAGGCTCCGGCGTTGCGCTGTCGGGCCATGTGCGCATGGGATGCACGGAAGGCTTCGGCAGCTTTTTCATCACGCCGCAATTGAGCCACTTCGTCGATGCCTACCCAGCCATTTCGGTGGACATCCTGCCGCTGCCGCACTTCATCAGCCTCTCCAAGCGCGAAGCCGACATCGTTATCGCCCTCGAACGCCCTGAACATGGCCCATACGTATGCTGCAAGCTGTGCGACTATCGGCTGCAGCTCTACGCAACCCAGCAATACCTGGACAATCACCCGCCCATCCACCGCCCGGCGGACTTGGCCAAGCATTCGTTCATCAGCTATGTAGACGATTTGGCGTTCAGTTCCGAGCTGCTGTACCTCGCCAACGTCCTGCCCGGCGCGCATGCTCTTCTGCGCAGCACCAGCGTTATTGCGCAGTTTGTCGCGGCACAGCAAGGTCGGTCACTGGCTATCCTGCCGTGCTTCCTGGCGGCCCAAGACCCGCGCCTGTTGCCGGTGCTGCCAGCGGAAATCACGGTCACTCGCCAATTCTGGATGTACTGCCGGGAGGACCTGCGCAAGCTCAAGCGGATTACGTTGCTGTGGGATTACATCAGGGATGTCACTGAGCAGAACCGGCCATTGCTGATGGGCAACAGCCGGGAGATGGTGTTCGCCGACTAGTCGGCGATGACTACGATGGCGACACGGCGGTTTTCGGTGCGGCCGCTGGCGGTGTCGTTGGACGCGACGGGTTGGCTGCTGCCAAAACCACGTAGTTGGACGTTTTCTCCACGCATGCCCACGCCAATCAATACTTTGCCGACGCTGTTGGCCCGACGTATCGACAGCTGTTCGTTATAGGCTTGGGAGCCTGATGCGTCGGTGTGACCATCGACGCGCACTCGTTCGATACCGGCGCCCAGCAAGGCCTTGCCAATCCGCTCGACAATTTCAGTGCTGGCCGGATTGAGGCTTTCCACATCGCTGCCAAACAGCACTTTGCCGGAAAGACCAAAGGCCCAGCCATCGTCCGTCAATTTGAAGCCCTGCTCCTTGAGCACGGCGATTTGCGCTGGGGTCAGGCCTTTTTGGGGAGTGGTCTGGCACGCTGCCAGGGTAAAAACGGCGACCAGTAAAAATGCTGCGAACCGCAGCACGGGAAAACGAGCATTCGAAAACATGCATTCAGCTCCTGGTTTGAAGATCCGCGACCGGGTGCTCCGCCCCCGCCGTGTGTTGGCCGCCTCGGGCGAGGCGTTTGGCCTGGTACATCGCCGCATCGGCGGCACTGAGCAGCGCACCCGGTGTTGCGCCGTGCTCGGGGTAAACGGCGATACCGATACTGAGGGAAGTCAGGACCGAGGCATTACCCGGCAGTTGGATCGGCATTTCCATGCTGGCGATGATCTTTTCAGCGATACGCTGCGCATCCTCGGTTTTGTGCAACGGCGTCAGCAGCACGGCGAATTCGTCGCCGCCCAGGCGTGCCACAAGGTCATCCTCTCGCAACTGCGCCCTGACCCGGGTTGCAACGGCCGTCAGCACCGCGTCGCCGGCCGCGTGGCCGAAGTTGTCATTGATGCCTTTGAAGCGATCACTGTCCAGATACAGGACGGCCACTTGCTCGTCGAGCTTGCTGGCGTTGCGCAAGGCGCGGATCAATCGGCCTTCGAAAAATGCTCGGTTAGGCAATCCGGTCAGGCTGTCGTGGCTGGCCTGGTGAGCCAAGGTTTCGTTTTCGCTTTGCAGGTGGGTCTGCCAGGACTCCAGCTCAGCGAGCAAGCCATTGAAGTCGTTGCCCAGATTGTCCAACTCCGCGATGTCGGCCGGCGGCACCCGTCGGTCCAGTGCTCGCTCGCAGCGCGCGGCGTGGGCGACTTCAGCCAAGCTGCGCAACGGTCCGGTGATCGCCCGTAGCTGACGTCGCGCCAGATACAGCGCGACCCAGGCGCTGACTGCGGTGCACACAATGATCCCGGCCAAGCCGCTGAGCAGAAAACGCAACAGACTGCCGCCATGCCCGGCCAAAAGGATCCTGCCGATATCGCGCCCTTGATGGACGATGGGGAGGCTGATGGGCTTTTCCAGGAACGCCTTGGCGATGTGCATCTCCAACTCCGACAGGAGTCCGGTTTCCGGCCGCCGCCAATGCGCCAACAAGCGGCCATGTGCGTTGAACACCTGCGCATCGGCGACTTCTTCGGTCGTGGCAATCAAGGCCAGCGCTTCAGTGGCGGCGGCTGCATCATCGAACACCACGGCGGCTTCCACGGTGTAGTTGATCGAGCGAGCGATAAGATGCAGGTTGTGATCGGCATAGACACGCAGGGCAAGCACGCCCAGCAAAGTCAGGGAGACACTGGCCATAGTGATCGCCACCAGCGCGACGATCAGATGACCGCGACCAATGACCGACCCCAACGTGGGACGAATTCGTGGTTTTGACGAACTCATGGGGCAGTTGGCCTGCGGCGCGATAATTGAAGGACACTCGGATGAATACGCACGCCGCTGCGGGCCACCGAATCGAGATTGACCTCGAACGACACTTGCTCGTCACCGACCCGCAGGCAGAACAGGCTGCCAACGGTGCACTGGTCACCGCCCTCGCTGATGCTCAACACCGGTTTGCCGATCAGCGAGGCGAATAGACGGGAACGTTCATCACTGCTCAGGTTGCCGATATAGACAGCGTTGCAGTCAGTGGCGATGCTCGGATAATCAGCCAGCACGCGCTGCACGGTCACGGGTCGACCGGTGGCCTGGGTGGTGCCTTTGACCAGGTTATCGGTGTATTGGGTCGGGCCGACGATGCACAGTTGCAATTGCGTTGGCTCAACCGGCCAACGGGCGTAGCTGAGAATGCCCAGTACGACTTGCGTAACGGCCTCGGCTCGCTGGTCGGCTCGGGTAGCGGTCGGCGGGTCCTGGGCAACGACCCCCGGCGACAGCAGCCACAAAAGAACGGCAAGCACATAATGCCTGCAATCCTTGCGGCCCATCGTCTCCCGTACCATCGGCGCCATGCATGATCTCTAGCTGTAGATAAGAGCCGGAACGATAGCACAGTGTCAAAAAGCCAGCGAGACAGTGTCCTACAGAGAGCTCCGACAAAAAACAGGCATTAGCGCAACCGACACACTGAAGCGCAAAAAACCAGTCATTCCATCACTTTATTCCCACTCCAACATCAGCCCGCTCAAGCGCTTGACCTTGCGTCGCACTGCCTCTTCGAATATTCCAGCGCGAGGCTCGATCAGGCTGAACCATTGCTTGGCCCGGGTGATGGCGGTGTACACCAGCTCCTTGGTCAGCACCGGGTTCAGTGCGTCCGGAAGAATCAATGCCGTGTGGGTAAATTCCGAGCCTTGGGATTTGTGCACGGTCATGGCGAACACGGTTTCCACATCATTCAATCGACTGGGGAGCACAAAACGCACGCCACCTCGGCCGTCGTTACGAGGGAAGGCGACACGCAGCACCTGTTTTCCCGCATCGGGTCCGTCACGCTCAGGCAACTTGAGGGCAATACCGATATCGCCATTCATCAATCCCAGTCCGTAATCGTTGCGCGTCATCAATACCGGACGCCCTTCATACCAGAGCTGGTCATTGTCGATCAGGCGCGCCTTGAGCAGCGCCGCAGTGATCCGCTGGTTCAATCCTTCGACACCCCACGGGCCTTTGCGTACCGTGCAGAGCAATTGGAACTCGTCGAACGCCGACAAGACCTCACGGGCCCAATCAGCCCAGCAGTCGTCCTCCAGCGGACGGGACGCCGTCGGGCGTCGTTGCCGCAAGACACTCAGGTAATGCCGGTATCCCTGCGGCCCTGACGCCTGGCCGTCCAGCAGCAAACGTTCAAACGCAGCATCGTGTTCACCTTTCAAGGCCAACGCGGACAAATCGGAATATTTGCCCTCCCGCAACAACTCACGGGCCTGCTCCGGCTGTTGCCCGTTGACCCTGCGAGCCAACTGGCCTATACCGCTGCCCTCGCCGAAACGCCGGGAATGCCTGAGCATGACCACTTGCTGGGCCAAGGGATGGGTGCCGTCCAGATCCTGTTTCAGATCGCTAGCCATCAGGTCCTCGCCGCTGACGGATTCCAGCCAGGCCCGGGTCTGCGGGCTATACCAGGCCTCTTCGGCATCCCGGCACAAATCGCCGAGTACCGCGCCGGCTTCTACCGAAGCCAACTGGTCTTTGTCCCCCAGCAATACCAAACGCGCGTGAGGCGGCAGCGCATCCAGCAGATTGGCCATCATCTCCAGATCGATCATCGATGCTTCATCGACGACCAGCACATCCAGTGGCAGTCGGTTGCCTGCGTGGTGACGAAAATGGCGAGTGCCGGGACGACTGCCCAGCAGGCGATGGACCGTGGTGACTTCGCAGGGAATGCGTTCACGCACGGCATCGGTGACATCCAGCGTGCGAACCTGTTGGCTGATGGACTCGGTCAGGCGCGCCGCCGCCTTACCGGTGGGCGCGGCCAGGCGAATGCGCAGCGGTTTCCCTGCTTCGACCGCGGGTGCCTGCAGCAAGGCGAGCAGACGCACGACCGTGGTGGTCTTGCCCGTACCCGGGCCGCCCGTGACGATACTGAACGCGCTCCGAGTCGCCAGCGCGCACGCCAGTTTCTGCCAGTCGATCGGACCTGTCCCGCGGGCCGGCCCGAACAAACCGGACAAGCGCGCTCCAAGGTCATCGGGGACCGCGCCGTGATCGGCCAGTCGTTGACGCAGCGCGCCATCGATTCGCCGCTCGTAACCCCAGTAACGACGCAGATAGAGACGTTTACCAGCGAGTACCATCGGTCGTTGCCGCACCTGCTCACTATCGTCACCGGCCAGAGCCACCAGCGGGCTGCAAGCCAGTACCTTGCACCAGCCGGCACCGTCCAGCGTCTGCAATATTTGCGATGGCAGCAACATCACGCCCGCCTGCAGGTCGCCCTCCGGCGGCAACGACAATGCGAAATCCGGTTCCTTGAGCGTTTCGAACAGATCCAGACAGACATGCCCATGGCCCAACTGATGGCTTGTGAGTGCGGCGGCAAGCAATACCAGCGGGTCGTCATCCGGGCACAACTCATGGAGGAACAAGACGAACGCCTTGTCCAGGGCCCGCAACCAACCGCGCTCCACCCAGCGGGTCAACAGCAGCAAGAGGTCATCCACTTCGCTCAAGGGCGCCAGGCCCCTCAGGCTCTCGTCTTCGGATGGCTTGGGAAGCAGATCGGCAAAAGAACGACTCATAACAATTCCCCCTGCACCCAAGCAGGTTCTGCCTTGGGTTCTGGCGCGCCTTGGAACAGGCGATCCAGTTGCTCTATCAAGGCGCGTGCAGGCTTGCTGAAGTAGACACCCTGGCTGGCTGCGCGCGTGCCGCGAAGGAATATATACAACGCGCCGCCGACATGCCGGTCGTAGTCATAATCGGGCAAACGCGCCTTGAGCTGGCGATGCAAGGCCAACAGGTACAGCACGTATTGCAAGTCATAGCGGTTGTCCAGGATCGATTGCTCCATGGCCGGCCTGGTATAGGCAGCGTCGTCCATTCCCAGCCAATTGGATTTGTAGTCGGCCACGTAATACCGGCCGTCGTGCTCGAAGGCCAGGTCGATAAACCCTTTGAACATACCATTGAGCAATACGGGTTCCGCAGTGACACGATCCGCACCGTCATGGGTGAAGCGGCAAACCAGGTCATCAAGCTTGAGCACATCGACCTTGTGACTGGCGAACCAGAATTCCATTTCCACTTGGAACCGGGTCAAGTGTCCCAGCACCACCGGCGGCTGGCCATCACCAATCTGCAAAGGCGTCTGGGTCAGGTGCAGCAACCAGTCGCCCAGCGTATTGATCCAGCCGTTCCAACCCCGACGGTTGCAGCGTCGGGCAACGGCATCCTCGATGATGGCTGGCTCTGTTGGAAACCCTTCGCCGGCGGCCCACTCCAGGAGGCCGTGCAGGAAGGTGCCAGGGTGAGGGCCGCGGGGAAAGCGGTGGATGTCACCGCCGGCAGCCACGGTTTCCCGTGGAGCGTCCGGATCGAGTCGCTCATCATCGAACAATTTCTGGGCCTGAGGGTCTTCCGGCGAGGTGTCGCCGCCGGCGTTGAGGCTTTCGCCAAAACGCAAGGCGCTATAGGACGCAATCCACCAGTTCTCGCTGGCTTTGCGCAGCGCAAGCAAGGGTTGCAGAAGGACCGCGTCGTTGCGTGCGGGTCGATAGCGCTCGTCGTTGGCCGGCGGCATATCCTGGCAGTTCACCGCCTGGCTGCCTTGCTGCAGGTCTTCCAACCAGCGCCTCAGTTCCACCGACTCGTTCAGCGCCGCACCACCACCCAGCAGGTAGCCCAGGGCAGACAAATGCAGGATCGAGCGGTTGTTACTGCCGCGCTTGAGGTCGGCAACTCCCAGCCAGCAGGTGTGCTGGGCCCGGGTGAGCGCCACATACAAAAGACGCAGATCCTCGGCCAGGCGCTCGTCATCGGCCTTGGCAACCAGTTCCGGGGTAGGCAAGAGACTGACCTGCGCCTGGCCGCGCTCATCGTGGTAATGCAGCGGCAATCGACTGCCATCCACCGGTTTCGTCGAGCATATGAATGGCAGGAACACCAAGGGGTATTCCAATCCCTTGGATTTATGAATCGTTACCACCTTGACCAATTGCTCATCGCTTTCGAGGCGCAGGATCTGCTCTTCTCCCGCCTGCCCGGTCAAGGCCAGATGCTCGGACAGATAACGAATCATGGCTTGCTCGCCATCCAGCTCGACTGCGGCCTGCTGCAACAACTCACAAAGGTGCAGCAGGTTGGTCAGTACCCGCTCGCCATCATCACGGGTCATCAAGGCCTGGGGCAATTTGAAATCGTGCAACAAGCGCCTCAGCATTGGCAGCACGCCTTGCGTGCGCCAGACCATCCGATAGCCACGGAACTGCATGACGCGACTTTCCCAAGCCAGTTCATCCTGGTTCAGGCGCTCGAGTTCCGTAAGCGGCAGATTCAACGTGATGCTTGCCAAGGCTGTCCGCAGCAGTCGCTCGACATCCGGCTCGGCGCACGCCTTGAGCCAAGTCAGCAAGTCACGCGCTTCCTGTGAAGCGAACACCGAGTCCTTGTCGGAAAGGTAGACGCTGCGCACGCCTCGTGCGGACAATTCGCCTCGCACGGCCTGCGCTTCCTTGCCATCGCGTACGAGGATGGCGATGTCGGCAGGCAGAATTCCACGAAGCAGTTTTCCATCTTGGAAAAAACCATCGCGCCCCGATTGGCCGCCGTTAAGCAGCGCTGTGATTTCACTGGCGCAGGCTCCCGCCATCTGCTGCCGATACACCGCACCGGAGACGGGTTGGTCGGAAGCCAAGTGCCAGATATTCAGGGCCGCCAAGGGCTGCCCCGCTACCTGCAATGACTCCTTGCGACCTTGGGACTCCACAGGCAGGAACGGCACCGGGTTGTCACCTGTTGCCTCGCGGAACAGGAACGCTCCCCGCCCTTGCTGACGCGCCTCGGCATGCTGGAAGACCTGATTCACCGCGCCGACCATGGCATGGCTGGAACGGAAGTTTGTCCCCAGCGTATGCAATCGGCCAGCGGTGGCTTCCCTGGCGCGCAGGTAGGTATAGATGTCCGCACCGCGAAACGCATAAATGGCCTGCTTCGGATCACCGATCAGGAATAGCCCGGTAGCCGGGTTGTTTTCTTCAATACGATAGATGCTTTCGAAGATCCGGTACTGGACCGGATCGGTGTCCTGGAATTCATCGATCAACGCCACCGGAAATTGCTCGCGAATCAGGCTCGCCAGCCGCTCCCCGCCTTCGGCCTGCAAAGCCGCGTCCAGGCGCAGCAGCATATCGTCGAAGCCCATTTCCGCCCGGCGACGCTTCTCCGCTTCGAAGCGTGTCCCGACCCATTGCGCGGCATGTTGCAATACTGCGGCGTCCGGGGTGGGCAAGGCGTCCAGGCTGGCCTTGAGCGCCGACATTGCATCCAGCCCCGGATGGCTGGGCACCTCGCCTTTCCATGCCTCGGCCATGCCCTCGGGCGTCAGCCGTGTGAAGCCGGTGCCAATGTCCAGCAGCTCAAGACTTTCGTCTTCCACCCAAGCAGTGATTTTCTGAAACCAGGGCTCGAAATAGCGAGCCTGCATCTTGCGTCCGTCAACGCTTTTATTGGCAACGCCTTGCTGGCAGATCTCCAGCAACTCCACGGCCCATTGTCGCCAAGGGGCCTTGAGGTCGAGCAATGCGGCGCTACGTTCCTGCAAGGACGCGGCAATCAGTTCGGCCGGCTCAATCCCCTGCGCCTCACCTCGAGAGCTGGAAAACAAACCCCTTACCCGGGGCAACAGAGCGGCAGGGCCGCCCCAGTGGGTTCGCACCCAGTTCAATGCTTCGCCTTGCATCGAGTAGCAGAACAGGCGCCAGTAATCCCGCAACACTTCCCCGAGCAATTCGCTGTGGTCGGTTTCCAAGGTCTGGGTAAACAGGCTGCCGCTGTCGAAGGCATGCTCGCGAAGCATTCGCTGGCACCAGCTATGGATAGTCGAAACGGCCGCTTCGTCCATCCATTGCGCGGCTATATCGAGCCGGCTCGCGCAGGCAGCCCACTGCTCCTGGCTAAACTCATCACGCAGCGAGGCGATCAACGAGTCCGGGGCGGGAATTTCGTTACGGAAAAAACGCGCCGCTTCCGCAAGGCGCGTGCGGATACGCTCGCGAAGCTCCTTGGTGGCGGCATCGGTAAAGGTCACCACCAGAATCTGCGGAGGGAGCAACTCGCGGTCAAACCGGGTCTGCGGATCGCCATGCCCTAACACCAGACGCAAATACAACGCAGAAATGGTAAAGGTCTTCCCGGTGCCGGCGCTGGCCTCGATCAATTGGCTGCCACGAAGCGGGAATGCCAGGGCCAAGGGAATCTGTCGACTCATGGATGCGCGTCCTCACTGACCAATGAGCGCCAAGGCGCGTCGAGCAGCGGCCGGTAAAGCGCATCACACCAGTCGGGAAACGTTTCGTCAGCCATCAGCGCATTGAAATCGGCGTATTGCCGAGCCAGGGCGGGGCTTTCCCGGCGCTCGCCCTCAAATGTCAGCCCATCGCCTTCATAGGCTTTGCGAGCCGCCGCCAGGGCTTTTTCCGGGTCGCTTTGGGCGAGCCAGGCGAACGCGGTCTTCACCGCAATAGGCAAAGGCTGGCGCATGCCGGTTTGCCAGGCTTGCAGCAAATCGCCCAGCATCTGTCGCGCCACCGCCTCTTCGAACGGGGCAAGCAACAAGCTGTCATCGCTGGCGACCAGTGCGGTAGTCATCGAAAGCCCGCTGGCACAAGCTACGAGATGATTGACCCAGGGCCGTATCAGTCGATGCCATTTGCGGGTCTTGGTAGAACCGATGCTGTTTGGGATCGAGGTGATTGCGAGAAACGAGCCATCGGCTCGCTGGTGCAGCCCGCTGAGCCATCCCTCTACACTGACATCGTGCAACCGCAGACTGACGGGTATGGCACTGGTCAGTGGAGTGGGCCATGAAGCCAGGAGTTGCTGGTAACGCTGGAGCAGGTCAGGCAATGGCTCGATCAGCTCGCGTTGCAGGCTTTCACCGAACCCCGCCATAGGTAACAGGCCACTGTTTTGCAACCTTTTGGCGTGCGCCGCCAATGCCAGGTCTGGTTGGTCAAGGCGAACAAGGGCAGCTTCGAGCAGGCTGTCGCTCAGGCTGTAGCGCTGCAGCGCATCGAGAACGAAAGGTTCGTCATCGGCCAGGGGGGCTTCGAACGCTTCGAAGAACACCTGGAGTCGCTGACTGAAGAAATGACGTACGGGGTTGCGCAAAAAATCCTGCAACTGACCGATCCCCAAGGGCTCTTCCTGGATATAGGGCTCCAACATTGCAGGCATTGCACCGTTCTCAGGGGGCTGGTGAAGCGCTCGCCATTCACTGGCATAGCTGAACAGCCCATCACCTTGATAAAAATAGCGAGCGCTAAATGGTTGCAACGGATGCTCTTGGGTCAATGCCCCAAGTAGATCCTCATCACCGTTTGCCAGCCGCCAACCGTTGGCGAGGTGATCGCGCAATTGGCCGATCAAGACCGATGCAGGCCGATCGCTGTTGTCACGAATGCTGCGACCCACCCAACTGATGTAGAGCTTCTCCCGAGCAGAAAGCAGCGCTTCCAATAGTAGATAGCGATCATCCTCGCGCCGGGAGCGATCGCCCGGCCGATAATCGCTACCCATGAGATCGAAATCCAACGGTGGTTGAGCTCGCGGGTAATCGCCGTCGTTCATACCCAGCAAACAAACCAGCTTGAAGGGGATCGCCCGCATCGGCATCAGCGTACAGAAATTGACCGCTCCGGCGAGGAAGCGTTGGGATAATTTGCCCTGGTCCAACCCGGCCAGCCAGGCTTCTCTGACTACCGTCAAAGGCAGTTCGTCATCCAGCCGGACCGAATCGCAGGTTTCCAGCCATGTTTCACGCAGATCCTCGAGTTGGGCCAGCAGATAATCGTCGTGCTCGTTGCTCGCCAGGAAGAATAATTGCATCAAGTCATGCAAACGCGCGCCCCAAATCCTGGGTGACGCTGGCTGGCTGAGCTCTTGGTGAGCAACTTCCAGCGCGTCCAGCAAAGCGACCAGCGGACCGATCAAAGCCGCATCGAGGCCGCCGATTTCGTCATAGGGCTCGATACCTTCGTAGGCGTCTGAATTGCCCACCGCATACCCCAGCAACATGCGCCGCAGACCGAAACGCCAGCTGTTCTGTTCAAGCTCCGCGGGCAACCCCAAGCCGGCGCGATGTACGGCACTCATCCCCCACCGAATGCCCGCGCCTTCGATCCAGCGGTGCAGGGTCGGCAAGTCAGCCTCATCAATACCAAACCGCTCGCGCAATGCGGGCACATCCAGCAGATCGAGGATCTCGCTGACCGGAAAGCGACTGTCCGGGAGCTTGAGCAAATGCTCGACGGCAATCAGTAGAGGGTCTCGACCTCGCTGGCCCTGGTCTGTCAGCGTGAATGGAATGAAACGTGGGTCAGCCCTGTCGAGCTGGCCGAACACGGCGCGAATATGCGGCGCATAGCTGTCGATATCCGGGACCATGACGATGATATCCCGGGGACGCAGGTTGAAATCCTTGCTGAAGTGGGCAAGCAGCTGGTCATGCAGGATCTCAACTTCACGCTGGGCGCTGTGGGCAACATGAAAACGGATCGACTGATCTTGTTCGGGATCGACGGCTGGCCACTGTTTTCGGGTTTCATCCAGGGGGCGTAACTCCAGGATGTCGTCCTGCAATTGGCTGAGAAGGGTCGTGGGATTGCCTTCGCTGAAGAGGTCGATCCGTCCCTCGCGAAATACCGAGCGATAGGTGGTTGGATCATCGTAGCTGTCGAGAAGGTTGATGTAGTCGCGCCCTTGCTTTCCCCAAGCGGCCAATAGCGGATGAGCATGTTGGTGCAAGGCTTGCGAATCAAGGACGTTTGGCATGCTGCTTTTGCGTGCCTGTCGTTTGTACTGATGACGAAGCAGGTCCTTGTCGGCGACGATGTCCGCCCAATGGTAACGACAGGGATTATGGACACACAGCAAAACCTGGCTGAACCGTGAAAGCCCGGCCAGGGCCTCAAGGGCTTGGGCTGGCAATGAAGAAATACCAAAGACTATTACGCGTGCCGGTAGGCCTTTTGGAGCGACCTCAAGGTTATTGATGCGCTCGAGGTAGCGCTGATGGACGCCTGCACGGCTTTGAGCCATGCCTGCCTCCCCCACATCCAGAAGCAGGGCTCGCCACAGCTCCGCTTGCCAACAATTTGCCGCCGCAAGCGGCTTTGTTTCGCCACGCACGCTCCTTGTCTGATGGCGTCCCTGCGCCCAATCTTCAAGCCAATCAGCTCGGTACACCTGGTACTGGTCGAAAAGATCAGCCAGACGCTCAGACAATTGGTATCGCTTGCGTAGATCAGCGTCGTGAGTGAGGAAACGTCGCAGGGGTTCGAAATGAGGTTGCTCAATCAGCTGAGGCAGCAGACGCATCAGCCTCCAGGTGAGGGGGGCCTTATCCAGCAAGGACTTGGCCGGGATCTCATTACGCCCGAGTACCATTCGATAGAGCTGCCACATGAAACTGCCCGGCAACTGCACCTCGATGGCCGCCGCGATACCGCAGCCGCCACTGTCGTCGTCTTCTGGGTCTTCAGCCAATGCCAGCTTCAGCCACTGGGCGATTCCGTTGCTTTGAACGAGGGCGATCTCATTTTCAAGAGGGCTTAGCGGATAACGTCGCATCAGACTGATAACCAGGCTGCGCAGCTCATCAAGGCGATTCCCGTGAACCACCATGAACGCAGGGCTAAGGGACGTCGCGTCCGGCATAAAGGCATCCTTGAAAAATGCAAAAGCTAGGGCGGAACCTTAGCACTGTCGGGGGGCTGTGACAGCCAGGAGCTGCCCGCACGTGTCGTAAGAACTTTCCTGCGGGCAAAACAAAACCCCTACCTGCATCAGCAGATAGGGGTTTCGGAATTTAATCTTGACGATGACCTACTCTCACATGGGGAAACCCCACACTACCATCGGCGATGCATCGTTTCACTGCTGAGTTCGGGATGGGATCAGGTGGTTCCAATGCTCTATGGTCGTCAAGAAATTCGGGTACTGAGTCGTGGCCTGACGGCCTCGCTTCAGCAAATTGGGTATGTGACAGCTTTCGGTGTTTTGTGAGCCTCGAACTTTCGGTTCATTTCGTCTTCACACACCGCAATCTGGCCTCTTTCGAGTCTACAGATTGCTTGGGTGTTATATGGTCAAGCCTCACGGGCAATTAGTACAGGTTAGCTCAACGCCTCACAGCGCTTACACACCCTGCCTATCAACGTCGTAGTCTTCGACGGCCCTTCAGGGAGCTCAAGGCTCCAGTGAGATCTCATCTTGAGGCAAGTTTCCCGCTTAGATGCTTTCAGCGGTTATCTTTTCCGAACATAGCTACCCGGCAATGCCACTGGCGTGACAACCGGAACACCAGAGGTTCGTCCACTCCGGTCCTCTCGTACTAGGAGCAGCCCCTCTCAAATCTCAAACGTCCACGGCAGATAGGGACCGAACTGTCTCACGACGTTCTAAACCCAGCTCGCGTACCACTTTAAATGGCGAACAGCCATACCCTTGGGACCGGCTTCAGCCCCAGGATGTGATGAGCCGACATCGAGGTGCCAAACACCGCCGTCGATATGAACTCTTGGGCGGTATCAGCCTGTTATCCCCGGAGTACCTTTTATCCGTTGAGCGATGGCCCTTCCATACAGAACCACCGGATCACTAAGACCTACTTTCGTACCTGCTCGACGTGTCTGTCTCGCAGTCAAGCGCGCTTTTGCCTTTATACTCTACGACCGATTTCCGACCGGTCTGAGCGCACCTTCGTACTCCTCCGTTACTCTTTAGGAGGAGACCGCCCCAGTCAAACTACCCACCATACACTGTCCTCGATCCGGATAACGGACCTGAGTTAGAACCTCAAAGTTGCCAGGGTGGTATTTCAAGGATGGCTCCACGCAGACTGGCGTCCACGCTTCAAAGCCTCCCACCTATCCTACACAAGCAAATTCAAAGTCCAGTGCAAAGCTATAGTAAAGGTTCACGGGGTCTTTCCGTCTAGCCGCGGATACACTGCATCTTCACAGCGATTTCAATTTCACTGAGTCTCGGGTGGAGACAGCGCCGCCATCGTTACGCCATTCGTGCAGGTCGGAACTTACCCGACAAGGAATTTCGCTACCTTAGGACCGTTATAGTTACGGCCGCCGTTTACCGGGGCTTCGATCAAGAGCTTCGCGTTAGCTAACCCCATCAATTAACCTTCCGGCACCGGGCAGGCGTCACACCCTATACGTCCACTTTCGTGTTTGCAGAGTGCTGTGTTTTTAATAAACAGTCGCAGCGGCCTGGTATCTTCGACCGGCGTGGGCTTACGCAGCAAGTGCTTCACCCTCACCGGCGCACCTTCTCCCGAAGTTACGGTGCCATTTTGCCTAGTTCCTTCACCCGAGTTCTCTCAAGCGCCTTGGTATTCTCTACCCAACCACCTGTGTCGGTTTGGGGTACGGTTCCTGGTTACCTGAAGCTTAGAAGCTTTTCTTGGAAGCATGGCATCAACCACTTCGTCACCCAAAGGGTAACTCGTCATCAGCTCTCGGCCTTGAAATCCCGGATTTACCTAAGATTCCAGCCTACCACCTTAAACTTGGACAACCAACGCCAAGCTGGCCTAGCCTTCTCCGTCCCTCCATCGCAATAACCAGAAGTACAGGAATATTAACCTGTTTTCCATCGACTACGCTTTTCAGCCTCGCCTTAGGGACCGACTAACCCTGCGTCGATTAACGTTGCGCAGGAAACCTTGGTCTTTCGGCGTGGGTGTTTTTCACACCCATTGTCGTTACTCATGTCAGCATTCGCACTTCTGATACCTCCAGCAAGCTTCTCAACTCACCTTCACAGGCTTACAGAACGCTCCTCTACCGCATCACTTACGTGATACCCGTAGCTTCGGTGTATGGTTTGAGCCCCGTTACATCTTCCGCGCAGGCCGACTCGACTAGTGAGCTATTACGCTTTCTTTAAAGGGTGGCTGCTTCTAAGCCAACCTCCTAGCTGTCTAAGCCTTCCCACATCGTTTCCCACTTAACCATAACTTTGGGACCTTAGCTGACGGTCTGGGTTGTTTCCCTTTTCACGACGGACGTTAGCACCCGCCGTGTGTCTCCCATGCTCGGCACTTGTAGGTATTCGGAGTTTGCATCGGTTTGGTAAGTCGGGATGACCCCCTAGCCGAAACAGTGCTCTACCCCCTACAGTGATACATGAGGCGCTACCTAAATAGCTTTCGAGGAGAACCAGCTATCTCCGAGCTTGATTAGCCTTTCACTCCGATCCACAGGTCATCCGCTAACTTTTCAACGGTAGTCGGTTCGGTCCTCCAGTCAGTGTTACCTAACCTTCAACCTGCCCATGGATAGATCGCCCGGTTTCGGGTCTATTCCCAGCGACTAGACGCCCTATTAAGACTCGCTTTCGCTACGCCTCCCCTATTCGGTTAAGCTCGCCACTGAAAATAAGTCGCTGACCCATTATACAAAAGGTACGCAGTCACCCAACAAAGTGGGCTCCCACTGCTTGTACGCATACGGTTTCAGGATCTATTTCACTCCCCTCTCCGGGGTTCTTTTCGCCTTTCCCTCACGGTACTAGTTCACTATCGGTCAGTCAGTAGTATTTAGCCTTGGAGGATGGTCCCCCCATATTCAGACAAAGTTTCTCGTGCTCCGTCCTACTCGATTTCACTTCTAAGATCCTTTCGCGTACAGGGCTATCACCCACTATGGCCGCACTTTCCAGAGCGTTCCGCTAAAATCAAAGAAGCTTAAGGGCTAGTCCCCGTTCGCTCGCCACTACTAAGGGAATCTCGGTTGATTTCTTTTCCTCAGGGTACTTAGATGTTTCAGTTCCCCTGGTTCGCCTCTTGCACCTATGTATTCAGTACAAGATAACCATCTTATGATGGCTGGGTTCCCCCATTCAGACATCTCCGGATCAAAGTCTGTTTGCCGACTCCCCGAAGCTTTTCGCAGGCTACCACGTCTTTCATCGCCTCTGACTGCCAAGGCATCCACCGTATGCGCTTCTTCACTTGACCATATAACCCCAAGCAATCTGGTTATACTGTGAAGACGACATTCGCCGAAAATTCGATTTGACTCCAAAGAGCCAATCACAAATTTTACCTTAGCCTGATCCGTTACCAGTGAAAGTAACGTTCAGTCTATCTTTCTATCACATACCCAAATTTTTAAAGAACGATCTAATCAAAAGACTAGAAATCAACATTCATCACCCTGTTGGTGGAATGCTCATTTCTAAGCTTTAAACGTTGGAACCAATCTGTAATGGTGGAGCCAAGCGGGATCGAACCGCTGACCTCCTGCGTGCAAGGCAGGCGCTCTCCCAGC
>NZ_CP071661.1:0-807500 GCF_051132105.1 Pseudomonas sp. R1-7 | reverse complement strand
CCGCCAAAGCTGTGATAGGCGACAGGCACTGGCAATGGAACGTTGACGCCGACCATGCCGACTTCAATCTCATCACAGAACAACCGCGCCGCCTCGCCGTCACGGGTAAAGATGCAGGTACCGTTGCCATATTCGTGATCATTGATCAGCTGCATCGCCTCTTCCAAGCTGTCGACCCGGACGATACACAGCACTGGCCCGAAGATTTCTTCCTTATAGATACGCATCTCAGGTGTCACGCGATCGAACAGACAGCCGCCCAGGAAAAAGCCATCCTCATGCCCAGCGACACTCAAGCCACGACCATCGACAATCAGTGATGCCCCCGCCGACACGCCCTCTTCTATATAACCACTGACCTTGTCGCGGTGTTGCCCGGTAACTAGCGGCCCCATGTCCAGTCCGCACGAAGTCCCCGCACCGATCTTCAGTGCCTTGATCTGCGGAACCAATTTGACCACCAGCGCATCCGCCACCTGGTCGCCGACGCACACCGCCACCGAAATCGCCATGCAGCGTTCACCGCACGAACCGTACGCCGCGCCCATCAAGGCACTGACTGCGTTGTCCAGATCGGCATCGGGCATCAGGACCGCATGGTTCTTCGCACCGCCCAGGGCCTGGACGCGTTTACCGCGACGAGTCCCCTCGGCATAGATGTACTCGGCAATCGGTGTCGACCCAACAAAACTCAGCGCCTTTACTTCCGGCGCTTCAATCAACGCATCCACCGCCGCCTTGTCGCCATGGACCACGCTCAACACACCTTTGGGCAAACCGGCTTCCAGCAATAGCTGGGCAATCAGCAATGTCGAGCTCGGATCACGCTCGGACGGCTTGAGGATGAAGCAGTTGCCACAGACGATAGCCAGCGGATACATCCACAACGGCACCATCGCCGGGAAGTTGAACGGCGTGATACCTGCCACGACACCCAAGGGCTGGAAGTCTGACCAGGCATCAATGTTCGGTCCTACATTGCGACTGTATTCGCCCTTCAGGATTTCCGGCGCGGCACAGGCAAACTCAACGTTTTCGATACCACGCTTGAGCTCACCCGCGGCATCTTCCAACGTCTTGCCATGTTCTTCGCTGATTAATTGGGCGATACGCGCTTCGTTCTGCTCCAGGAGCTGCTTGAAACGAAACATCACCTGGGCGCGCTTCGCCGCCGGTGTGTTGCGCCAGGCAGGGAAAGCCGCCTTGGCGGCATCGATCGCCTGCTGGACAATCGCGCGATCAGCCAGCGGAACCTTATGGATGGCTCGGCCAGTGGAGGGGTTGAACACATCGGCCGTCCGAGCGCTGTCGCTCAACAGTTCGCCATTGATCAAATGCGGGATGAGGCTCATGGGGACTCCAGGAAATTCGGTCACCAGACGCTCAAGAATGAGCGTCTCTCTATAAGGAAGAAATCAGTCGATCTTGTTCAGCACTTCACCAACCGCATCGAAAAGGCGATCCAGGTCTTGCGGCTTGCTGTTGAATGTCGGCCCGAACTGCAAGGTATCGCCACCAAATCGCACATAGAACCCAGCCTTCCACAGAGCCATGCCCGCCTCGAATGGGCGTACGATCGCGTCGCCATCACGCGGAGCGATCTGGATAGCCCCGGCTAGGCCAAAGTTGCGAATGTCGATGACGTTTTTCGAGCCCTTCAAACCATGCAAAGCAGCCTCGAAATGCGGCGCGACGTCGACCACGCTCTGCACCAGGTTTTCCTTTTGCAACAGGTCCAGCGCCGCCAAGCCTGCCGCGCACGCCACCGGGTGCGCCGAGTAGGTATAGCCATGGGGAAATTCCACGGCATATTCGGGCGTCGGCTGGCTCATGAACGTCTGATAGATTTCGCTGCTGGCAATCACCGCTCCCATCGGAATCGCACCATTGGTAACTTGCTTGGCGATGCACATCACGTCCGGGGTCACACCAAAGCTGTCGGCACCGAACATCGCACCGGTACGACCGAAACCGGTGATCACTTCGTCAAACACCAGCAAGATGTTGTGCTGGTCGCAGATTTCCCGCAGCCGCTTGAGGTATCCCTCCGGCGGTACCAATACGCCGGCGGAACCGGCCATTGGTTCGACAAACACCGCAGCGATGTTGGAAGCGTCGTGCAGCTCGATCAACTTCAGCAGCTCATCCGCCAAAGCGATGCCACCCTCCTTGGGCATGCCTCGGGAATAGGCGTTACCGGCCAGCAAGGTGTGGGGCAGATGATCGACGTCGATCATGGCTTGGCCGAACAATTTGCGATTGCCGCTGACGCCGCCCAGGCTGGTGCCGGCGATGTTCACACCGTGATAACCACGAGCACGACCTATCATCTTGGTCTTGGTGGCCTGCCCCTTGAGGCGCCAGTAGGCGCGAACCATCTTCACCGCGGTATCAGCGCACTCGGAGCCGGAGTCGGTGAAAAACACATGGTTAAGGTTGCCCGGGGTCAGGCTGGTAATTTTTTCCGCCAACTGGAACGACAGTGGATGGCCGTATTGGAACCCCGGCGAATAATCGAGGGTGCCCAGTTGCTTGGCGACCGCCTCTTGGATTTCCTTGCGAGTGTGTCCGGCGCCGCAGGTCCACAAACCCGACAACGAGTCGTAGACCTTGCGCCCCTTGTCATCGGTCAGCCAGCTACCTTCGGCGGCTACGATCAGGCGAGGATCGCGTTGGAAATTGCGATTGGCCGTGTAGGGCATCCAGTGGGCATCCAGCTTCAACTGGCTGGCCAGGGAACCGACAGCGTGTTCAGGCATGTTCATCGACAAAACCTCGCAAGACATAAGCGGACTGAATCAGAGCGTTCTTGCGGCTACGTTGCCACGGCGATAAAGTCGGTGAAATCCAGCTTTTCTAACCTTCAGTCAGCGGATCACTAAACTATGAGTCTTCGTCGTTCCGATCCGCTGGCCCAGGTCAGCGACTTCGATATCCGCTTGCTGCGCATTTTCCGCAGCGTGGTGGAATGCGGTGGATTTTCCGCCGCCGAAACGGTGCTCGGTATCGGTCGGTCGGCCATCAGCCAGCAGATGAACGATTTGGAACAGCGCCTCGGGCTGCGCTTGTGCCAGCGTGGTCGCGCGGGCTTTTCACTGACGGAAGAAGGCCGCGAGGTCTATCAATCGGCCCTGCAACTATTGAGCGCGTTGGAAAGCTTCCGCACCGAGGTCAACGGCCTTCACCAGCATTTGCGCGGCGAACTGACCATTGGCCTGACGGACAACCTCGTCACCCTGCCGCACATGCGCATCACCCACGCCTTGGCCCAGTTGAAAGAACGCGGACCCGACGTGCAGATCCAGATTCGCATGATTGCCCCCAATGAGGTCGAACAAGGCGTGCTCGATGGTCGCCTGCATGTCGGTGTGGTTCCTCAAGCCAGCGCCCTTTCCGGGCTCGAGTACCAGCCGCTCTACAGCGAACGCTCGTTGTTGTATTGCGCAGTGGGACATCCGCTGTTTTATGTGGATGATCAGCAACTCGAAGACGCTCGCCTCAATAGCCAGGACGCCATCGCGCCAACCTTTCGCTTGCCGGCCGACATCCAGGCCCATTACCAGGCACTGAACTGCACCGCCAGCGCATCGGACCGCGAAGGCATGGCCTTTCTGATTCTCACTGGACGCTATATCGGTTATCTGCCGGATCACTATGCCAATCTCTGGGTCCAGCAAGGTCGGCTGCGCGCCCTCAAGCCCTTGGCGCGTTTCTACGACCTGAGCTTGGCATCGGTCACGCGCAAAGGTCGTCGCCCTCATTTGGTGCTGGAAAGCTTTCTCGAAAGCCTGGCAGCAACACGCTGATATTCTCCACCGCGCGGCTTTTATAGCGGCAACCCTTGTCGGATCCGCGCCGGTGCGCTATGAACGCATTTGCCCCGCACCCACAGACCCAGCCCGGAAACGTCCATGACCTTTGAAGTTCCCGCCCATGGTGGCAAGCCGACCGGCCGCATTCGTCAACAGAACGAAGAGACCATCCTCAGGGCCGCCGAGGATGAGTTCGCCCGTCACGGTTTCAAGGGCACCAGCATGAACACGATTGCCTTGAAGGCTGGATTGCCCAAGGCAAACTTGCACTACTACTTCACCAACAAGCTCGGACTCTACGTCGCGGTGTTGAGCAACATCGTCGAGTTATGGGACAGCACGTTCAACTCCCTGACGGCCGAGGACGATCCGGCGCAGGCGTTGACCCGCTACATCCGCGCCAAGATGGAGTTCTCCAGGCGCCAGCCCCAGGCATCGCGGATTTTCGCCATGGAAGTCATCAGTGGCGGCGAATGCCTGAGTGAGCACTTCAACCAGGATTATCGCGCCTGGTTCAGGGGCCGGGCGGCTGTTTTCCAGGCTTGGATCGATGCAGGCAAAATGGACCCGGTCGATCCGGTGCACCTCATCTTTCTGTTGTGGGGCAGCACCCAGCATTACGCCGACTTCGCCACCCAAATCTGCCGCGTGACCGGGCGCAGCAAGCTGACCAAGCAAGACATGATCGACGCCGGCGACAACCTCATCCGTATCATTCTCAAAGGCTGCGGCCTGACACCTGACCTCTAGGATTACATGCCTTATACCCTCGCCGGCTTTTGTGAGTACCGTGAAGAAATCCGCAAAAGCCGTTTCATTACCCTCGCGGCCCCCATCAACAGTCCCGCCGAGGCCCAGGTCTTTATCGAACAGCACAGCGACCCCGATGCCACGCACAATTGCTGGGCATGGAAACTGGGTGATCAGTATCGAAGCAGTGACGATGGCGAACCGGGCGGCACCGCCGGGCGGCCGATCCTGGCCGCCATCCAGGCCCAGGCCTGCGATCAGGTCGTGGTGTTGGTCATCCGCTGGTACGGCGGAATCCAATTGGGTACCGGGGGGTTGGCGCGGGCTTATGGCGGCGGCGCAAACAAATGCCTGCAAAATGCTGAAAAGATTGAATTGATCAGCCGCGTGGCGCTGCGCTGCGTTTGCGGCTTCGCGGAACTGCCCTTGGTAAAACTACGTACAGCCGAGTGCGGTGGCTTGATAAATACCGAGCATTTCACCGCTAACGGCGTGGAACTCCAATTGGCGGTGGGTGAAGACCACATTGAAACGCTGCAGACACGATTGTCCGACCTGAGCCGCGGGCAAATACGCCTGGAGCGCCAAACAGCCCGATGACATACGCCCCCGATTTGCCCACATGCGCTGTGCACCTGCTTGTGGATAACCTGGGCGCATCACGCTGTAACCCTTCTGTCATGCGGCTTTCGGCGATTTGTACGTTTTTTATACACGCGCCTCAAGAGCCACCGAAATCTTCAGGAAAACAACTGGTTGCAGCGCTTTATCGCCTTTAGAAGAAAGCCGCACGAGGCTTATGCCCGACTGTCCAGCTTGCGCACAATTACTGTGGAGCAACCTGTGGATAACCCGTTCATGGCTCCGGCTGCATCAAGAGCAGCATGGTTCGCAGCCGCTTGATCAATTTTTAATCAATCGTTACGGTGATTGAAGAAGCTTCCGTGGGATCGACTCGACTCGACACACTGCGTCACATCTGAAACAACGGCTCGGTAAACGCTGTCCATTAATCCCATGACCTTTTCATTCAAGGATGCCCTCATGAATTACGCAAAAAACGCATTGATCATCGGCGCCTCCAGGGGCTTGGGCCTGGGTTTGGTGAAGACGTTGCTCGGCGATGGCTGGAACGTCACTGCCACCGTGCGCAACCCGCAGAACGCAGACGCGCTGAAAGCGCTGGGGCCGGTGCGCATCGAAAAGCTCGACATGGACGACCAACAAGCCGTCATCGCCCTGAGCCAGCAGCTCAAGGATGACACCTTTGACCTGCTGTTCATCAACGCCGGCGTCAAGGGCCCGGAAAACCAGAACCCGGGCGGCGCAACGTTGGCGGAGGTCGGCCAGTTGTTCTTCACCAACGCAGTGGCGCCGATCAACCTGGCACAGCGCTTCGTCGGGCAGATTCGCGAGGGCAGCGGAGTACTGGCTTTCATGAGCTCCGTGCTCGGCAGCGTGACCATGCCCGATGCGCCGGAACTGGCGCTGTACAAGGCAAGCAAAGCCGCCCTCAACTCGATGACCAACAGTTTTGTCAGTCAATTGAGCGAGCAATCGTTGACCGTGCTATCGCTGCATCCGGGCTGGGTGAAGACGGATATGGGCGGGGAAGGCGCCGACATCGACGTCGAGACCAGCACGCGAGGGTTGATCGATCAGGTCAATGCCTTCGCCGGCAAGGGCGGGCATCACTTCGTCAACTACAGGGGCGAGACGATTCCCTGGTAAAACGCCACTCCCTCGGTAGATTTCGCCGAACACTGGATGGGTGCCGCATAAACTGGGTAAACTCCAAACCGCGCCCTCCCAAGGGCGCCCCTGGATCAGCAGACAGGGCATCACTGAGCTGGCTAACCTGAACCCACTTTCAGAGGAGCCGGCGACCATGCCTGCGACCCGTACCTGGTTAAAAACCCCCCTCGCCGTCTTCACGGCCAACGACCTCGATGCCCGTGGCGGTCTCGTCCTGCAGGACGGTGCGATCGTCGAACTGCTCGGCCTCGGCCAGCACCCCGACCATCCCTGTGATGTTGTCTTCGACGCCCGGGAGCATGTCATCCTGCCGGGGCTGATCAACACTCACCATCATTTTTATCAGACCCTCACCCGCGCCTGGGCCCCGGTGGTCAACCAGCCATTGTTCCCCTGGCTGAAAACCCTTTACCCGGTATGGGCGCGACTGACACCGGAAAAACTGGCCCTGGCAAGCAAAGTGGCGCTGGCCGAACTGCTGTTGTCGGGCTGCACCACGGCGGCTGACCATCATTATCTGTTTCCGCAAGGCCTGGAGGACGCAATCGACGTGCAGGTTGAAAGCGTCCGCGAGCTGGGCATGCGCGCAATGCTCACTCGCGGTTCCATGAGCCTGGGCGAAGCCGACGGTGGCTTGCCGCCGCAACAGACCGTCCAGCAGGGGCAGGTTATTCTCGACGACAGTCAGCGATTGATCGCCCGTTATCACCAACGAGGCGATGGCGCGCAGATCCAGATTGCCTTGGCGCCGTGCTCACCGTTTTCGGTGACACCCGAAATCATGAGCGCCAGCGCCGAGCTCGCGGAAAAACTCGACGTACGCCTGCACACGCACCTGGCCGAAACCCTCGACGAAGAAGATTTCTGCCTGCAACGCTTCGGCCTGCGCACCGTCGATTACCTGGACAGCGTCGGCTGGCTGGGCCCGCGTACCTGGCTGGCCCATGGCATTCATTTCAATCCGGACGAAATCGTCCGCCTGGGCGCCGCCGGCACCGGTATCTGTCATTGCCCCAGTTCGAACATGCGCCTGGCCTCGGGCATTTGCCCGACACTCGACCTCACGGCTGCCGGCGCGCCACTGGGCCTGGGCGTTGACGGCTCAGCGTCCAACGATGCCTCGAACATGATCCTCGAAGCCCGCCAAGCGCTGTACATTCAACGCCTGCGCTATGGCGCGCAAGCGATCACGCCGGAACGGGTGCTGGGCTGGGCGACCCGCGGTTCGGCGCAATTGCTGGGGCGCAACGATATCGGCGAACTGGCGGTGGGCAAACAGGCCGACCTGGCGCTGTTCAAGCTCGATGAGCTGCGCTTCTCCGGCAGCCACGACCCGATCTCGGCACTACTGCTATGTGGCGCTGATCGAGCGGATCGGGTGATGGTCGCCGGCGAGTGGCGGGTGATCGACGGACAGGTCGAGGGCCTTGACCTGAAAGGGTTGATTGCCGATCACAGCCAAGCGGCTCGGGAGTTGATCGCAGCATCCTGATCAAACCGAAAACGAATGTGGGAGCGAGCCCGCTCCCACAGGGGCTATGACAAGTCAAAGCCCCAGCAACGACAACATCACAAACGTCGCAAACAACACAAAATGGGTCATGCCCTCGATGGCGTTGGTTTCGCCATCGTTGAGGTTGATGGCGCTGACGATCAAGGTGATGAAGATCATCACCGTCTGCACCGGCGTCATCGCCATCTGGAAAGGCTGGCCGGTGTAGAGCGCCATTGCTTCCATCACCGGCACGGTGAGGATCACGGTGGACAGCGACGCCCCCAACGCGATGTTGACCACCGACTGCATGCGATTGGCCAGGGCTGCACGCAGGGCCGTGAGGATTTCCGGCGCTGCGGAGATGGCCGCCACCAGGATAGCCGTGACCACCGGCGGCGCGCCGGAGCCTTCCAGTCCCAGGTCGATGGCCTTGGACATGACCTCGGCCAGCGCACCGATCACCACCACGCCAAACACCAATGCGCCGACGGAGAATGCCAGGCTGATGGGTTTCGGCTCGGTTTCCACCGGCTCTTTTTTTCGACGCTTCTCCGGGTAGCTGTAGCTGAAGAAATAACTGTGGGGCCCCACCTGCATCCGCAGGAACAAGGCATACAAGACCATCATCGCGCCGATTGTGAACGCCGAATAATGCTTCCAGTTCTCTTGGGGAATGAATTCCGGCACCACCATCGACACGCCCATCGCGGTGAGAATCATCACGCTGTAGGTGCGCGCCGAATCGTCGTTATAGACCTGCTCGCCATGCTTGAGCCCTCCCATCAGCGCCGCGAGCCCGAGGATACCGTTGATGTCGAGCATGACTGCCGAATAGATGGTGTCCCGTACCAGGGTGGGTGATGCCTCGTTACTCATCATGATCGCCAGGATCACGACTTCCACCAAAACCGCCGACAAGGTCAGGATCATGGTGCCGTAGGGATCACCGACTTTTTCCGCCAGGAGCTCCGCGTGATGGGCCACGCGCATGGAGGCAGAAACGATGAAACCGATGAGCACCAACCCACTTGCCAACGCTACGGCCCGCCCGTTGCCCAGCAGCCAATGTTCCAGCGGGTAGGCAACGAAGGCGGCTATCAGGGCCAACAACAACAGTTTTTCTTGCTTGATCAACGAGAACATCGCGGGCCTGGCAATGGACGGGTCATGAGCTACTAGACTGTGGCAGGCCGGGAACGTTTCGTGCGGATGCAGCACTACGGAGTGGATCACCCGGTCAGGTTTTACCCGACATCGGCGCCTACCCCCTGTAGAATGCCCGCCATTGATTCGCTGATGAGAAAAAGACATGTACGACTGGCTGAATGCCTTGCCCAAGGCCGAACTGCATCTTCACCTGGAAGGCTCGCTGGAGCCGGAGCTGCTGTTTGCCCTGGCCGAGCGCAACAAGATCGTCCTGCCTTGGAACGATGTGGACACCCTGCGCAAGGCCTATGCCTTCAACAACTTGCAGGAGTTCCTGGACCTGTATTACCAGGGCGCCGATGTGCTGCGCACGTCCCAGGATTTCTACGACCTGACCTGGGCCTACCTGCTGCGCTGCAAGGCGCAGAACGTGATCCACACCGAGCCGTTCTTCGATCCGCAGACCCACACCGATCGCGGCATTCCATTCGAAGTGGTGCTCAACGGCATTGCCGCCGCGCTCAAGGACGGCGAGCAGCAACTGGGCATCACCAGCGGCCTGATCCTGAGTTTCCTGCGCCATCTGAGCGAAGAACAGGCCGAGAAAACCCTCGACCAGGCGCTACCGTTCCGTGACGCGTTCGTGGCCGTCGGCCTGGACAGTTCGGAGATGGGTCATCCGCCGAGCAAGTTCCAGCGAGTGTTCGATCGCGCTCGTAACGAAGGTTTCCTGACCGTCGCCCACGCTGGCGAGGAAGGCCCGCCCGAATACATCTGGGAAGCGTTGGACCTGCTGAAGATCCAGCGCATCGACCACGGCGTGCGTGCTATCGAAGACGAGCGGTTGATGCAGCGGATCATCGATGAGCAGATTCCGCTGACGGTGTGCCCGCTTTCCAATACCAAGCTGTGCGTTTTCGGCGACATGTCGCAGCACAACATCCTGGACATGCTTGAACGCGGCGTGAAGGTCACGGTGAACTCCGATGACCCGGCGTACTTTGGCGGTTATGTCACCGAGAACTTCCATGCGCTGCACACTCACCTGGGCATGACCCAGGACCAGGCCCAGCGGCTGGCGCAGAACAGCCTGGATGCGCGGTTGGTAAAACCTTAAGCCCGGCGTCCATACCTTGTGGGAGCGAGCTTGCTCGCGATGGCGGTCTATCAGTCGACATCGATGTTGACTGGCCCGGAGCTATCGCGAGCAAGCTCGCTCCCACAGGGGTTTGTGTTCAATCAGATAGTGCGCCTTCGCTCAACTCCTCCAGCGTCTTGCCCCGCGTCTCCATTCCAAACAGCCAGACTACCCCCGCCGCCACGGCAAAGCACAGCGCACCCAGGGCAAACACACCGCCCTGCCCTGTGATGGGAAATACCAGCCCGGTCACCAAGGGCCCAAGCAGCGAACCGATGCGACCCACCGCCGAGGCAAATCCCGATCCCGTGGCCCGCGCCGAGGTCGGGTACAGCTCCGGCGTGTAGGTATAGAGCACCGCCCACATGCCGAACAGGAAAAACTGCATCAACAGTCCGGTGCTGATCAATAGGCTGACGTTGCCACCAAACACCGCGCTCTGGCCATACAGGAAAGCCATCACCCCGCCGCCCAACAGCGTGATGATGCACACCGGCTTGCGTCCCCAGCGCTCAACCAGCCACGCCGCCATCAGGAAGCCGGGGATCCCGCCCAGGGAAATCACCACGGTGTAGTAGACCGACTGCGTCACCGCGAAGCCTGATTGCTGCAACAACGCGCTGAGCCAGGACGTCAGGCCATAGAACCCGAGCAGGGCAAAAAACCAGACGCTCCAGATCATCACGGTGCGCTGGCGGTACAACGGTGACCAAATCTGCGCCAACGCCGAGAAAAAATTGCCAGGGACAGTCGCCAGCCTCGGCAGGCGAATCGGCTCGGGCAAATCCCGCGTCCCCAACGAAGCCCGGACCTTGTCTTCGATCCGCTTGAGCACGGCATCCGCTTCATCGCCCCGACCGGCCTGTTCCAGCCAGCGCGGCGATTCCGGAATGAAGAAGCGGATCACCAGGACGAACACCGCCGGCACCGCCAATACCAGGAAGATGTCACGCCAGCCGATCACCGGCAGCAGGAAATACGACAGCACGCCCGCCGCCACAAAGCCCAGCGGCCAGAAGCCGTCCATCAAGGCGATATAGCGCCCGCGACGCTTCGCCGGGATAAGCTCGGAAAGCATCGACTGGGCGATCGGAAATTCCATGCCCATGCCTACGCCGAGCAGGATGCGAAACAACGTCAATGTCTCGATGTCCTGCGCAGTGGAACAGAGATAACTGGCCAGCCCCCACAGTACGATGCTCCATTGGAACACCGGCTTGCGTCCAAACCGATCGGCCAACATGCCCGACAGCGAGGCGCCCACCACCATGCCAAAGAAGCTGGAACTGGCCAGCAACCCCGCCTGGGCCGAACTCAGGCCGAACTCGGTTTTGATCGACCCCAGCAGGAACGTCATCATGGCGAGGTCCATGGAGTCGAAGAAAAACGCCAAGGCAATGATGATGAAGATGACCCGGTGATAGCCGCTGATAGGCAATCGCTCCAGTCGTTCCGCAGCGCTGTAAACGTGAGTGTCCATTTGCATTCCCCAATCCGAAAGAGCCCTGGACCGAGTGTGCGCGAACCTCGCCGACGGTTATTGCTGATTGCGACCTGCCAACAGTCCTAGAGCGCCATTTCCAGCGTGTCCTGCCTGGCGAACCGATGGATTTCCTGCTGGCCGAGCGTGGTCACCTGCAGGGCCCTTGAGTCATTTGGCAAGCTCAGCCAACCCGACTGCATGAACAATTGCAGCAACGCCGCCCCCAGCGCGCCTCCCAGGTGCGGTCGCCGCTCGCTCCAATCGGGACAGGGGCAAGCGATGCGAGCATTGCGATGTGCCAACGCCTGGATGAACAGGCCGTGCCCAGCCAATTGAGTGGCGCCCTTATGGGAGACGATCACACGCTGCTCAATCTGTTCGAGCCACCCGGCATCCAGCAATCGCTGATACAGATCAGCCGCCAGGGTCCCGCCCAAATGGTCATCGCAAAGCCTGGCGCGCATCAACGACGCCGGTGCCGTCGGCGCCTTGGTTGGCATGAGGCCGCGCTTGAAAACCTCTGGAATCTGCCGAGGCGTGCTGGCGAGGGTTGCGCTCGCCAACGCCTCGACTGCAGCGCCGATCTCGGGGGCCGCCAAGCGAAAAAACCGCTTGCGACCACGGATTTCGACTTTCAACAGGCCACCTGTGGACAACCGCCCCAGATGGGCATTGGCCGAAGAGGGCGAAAGCCCGGCCAGCAAAGCCAATTCATCGGCCTGTCGGGCCGTACCATCCATCAAGGCCCACATCATTGCGCTACGCTTTGGGTCGGCCAGCAGCGTGGCAATCTGGCTGATGCAAGGTGCATGTTCCATGTATTCACTCCCTGTTGAATCATCTGTCTACTGCTTTGGGGCATATTGACCCGTGAGAAGGTGCCGCCCAAAGCGGCTGACCGCCTGTAAGACCGGCATGCCCATCCGGACGTCGCTCGTGTCGGGGCAAATGGCAGTCGCCAAGCCATTTGCCTTCGTGCCCGTTTCAGCGTCGACACAGGCAGCCGCTAGTATAAGCGTGCGGATCACGCTTTCCTGTCCTCCAGAAAACCTTTGGAGGCGATTGTTCCTGAGGGAAAAATCTCTATTTGCACGCGACTAATGGTCATTATCAAAAAAACACTGAAAGAGCCTGTTGGTTTAGCCACTTTTACCCCGTCACCAAATAGCCAAACATGGTCGCCATCGTCCCACTCACGGAGCCGCTTCATGAAAGCCATTGCCTATTACCAATCATTGCCCATCAACGATCCACAATCGCTGCAAGACATCGAGTTGCCGGAGCCCGTCGCCGGGCCGAAGGACCTGTTGGTGGAGGTCAGGGCCATCTCAGTCAACCCCGTCGACACCAAGGTCCGCCAGAACGTGCAGCCCGAAGGCGGCGCCGCCAAAGTGCTGGGCTGGGACGTGGCCGGCGTGGTCAAGGCCGTGGGCAGCGAAGTCACGCTGTTCAAGGCTGGCGACAAGGTGTTCTACGCCGGTTCCATCGCCAGGGCTGGCGGCAACAGCGAATTGCATGTGGTGGATGAGCGTATCGTCGGCCACATGCCCAAGACCCTCGGTTTCGCCGAAGCCGCCGCACTGCCGCTGACAGCCATCACCGCTTGGGAACTGTTGTTCGACCGATTGCAGATAAAAGAAGGCCAGGCCGACCTGGGCCAGACCCTGCTCATCGTCGGCGCCGCCGGCGGCGTGGGTTCGATCCTGACGCAACTGGCCAGCCAGCTGACTGGCCTCAAGGTCATCGGCACCGCTTCCCGACCGCAGACAGTGGATTGGGTACGTGGCCTGGGTGCCGACCTGGTGGTCGATCACAGCCAGCCGCTGAGCGAAGTACTCAAGAAGGCCGGCCAGGCCCAAGTGACCCACGTGGCCAGCCTGACCCAGACCGACCAGCATCTGGACCAGTTGGTCGAAGCCTTGGCACCCCAAGGCAAGCTGGCCCTGATCGATGATCCGAAATCCCTGGACGTGACCAAGCTCAAGCGCAAGAGCCTGTCGTTGCACTGGGAGTTCATGTACACCCGCTCTCTATTCGAGACAGCCGACATGCTTGAACAGCACAAGCTGCTCAATCGTGTGGCCGGACTGATTGACGCAGGCACGTTGAAAACGACGGTCGGCGAACACTTCGGCGTCATCAATGCCGAGAACCTGCGTCGGGCCCACGCATTGCTTGAAAGTGGGAAGGCCAAGGGTAAGATCGTGCTTGAAGGTTTCTAACCGTTCCAGGGCCGTCGCCCCTCAGAAAATCCGGTGGCGGGGGAGCTCGCTCCCTCGCCACCGAAGCCTGCACCGTCAGTCCGACAATTGACCGTTGTCACAACTGCGCCCGTATTCCGGTCTACACTCGAGGCCTTTGCAACGCAGTCTTCTACACGAGGAGGTCAGCAATGGAGATCCTGATAAAAGAAGTGGCAAAATCCCAATGGCAAGTGCGCCTTGACCAGCATGTCGTGACCTTTCGCACCGAGGCCGAAGCCCAGGCTTTCGCCAATACCCTGCAAGCGCGCATCCGAGCGCCCCATCACTTTCCCGAACACCAGCAGCGCGCTGCCGGCTGACTCAATTTCGCTGACCCGCCTGGGCAAGCGCCAAGGCGTTTTGCAGACGGCGAGTCAGCATTGCCGCACCGACCACGAACAAGCCACAAAGACTGATGACAATCGCCATCGGCACCGCCGTGCCGTCATGTAGCGCGGCCACCAACGCGGCGGCACCCGCAGCGACGGAAAACTGCAGGCATCCCAACATGGCCGAGGCACTCCCCGCCCGGGCGCCCTGCCCGTTCATGGCGCAAGCCGACGCATTGGGGAGGATGCAGCCCAGGCTGGCGATGCAGATGAACAGCGGGATCAGCAGCGGCCACAGCCGCTCCGGCTGGAGGGCGCTCACGGCCAACAGGCTCAGCCCGGCAATCCAGTAGACCCAGACCGCGCGGGCCAGCAAGAAGGCCGGGCCGCGCTTGGACAACAATCGCGCATTGACCTGCGCCACCAGGATGAAACCTGCCGCGTTGGTTCCGAACAGCCAGCCGAAGTGCTCGGCCGGCACGCCGTAGAGCTTGATAAATACAAACGGCGAACCGGCGATGTAGGCAAACATCCCGGCGATCGCGATGCCCCCGGTCAGGGCGTGGCCAAGGTAAACGGAGTCTTTCAGAAGACGACCGTATTGGCGCAGTGCGCCGGACAGCGGTTGGCGGGGCACATGGTCGGGCAGGCTTTCCGGCAACCACAAGGCGACCGCGGTTGCCGCGAGTGCACTGAACAGCGTCAGGCCAATGAAAATCGATTGCCAACCATAGAGGTTCACCAGCAAGCCGCCGAGCATCGGCGCAAGGATCGGCGCCAGGCCCATCACCAGCATCAACTGCGAAAACACCTTGGCCGAGCCCACCGCGTCGCATTTGTCACTGACCACTGCCCGGGAAATCACCATCCCCGCGCACCCGCCCAACGCCTGCACGAAGCGCGCACCGATTAGCCATTCGAGGCTTGGCGCATAGGCGCAGGCCAGCGATGCCACAGTGAACAAAGCGACCCCCGTCAGCAGCGGAACACGTCGTCCGAAGCGATCCGCGACCGGCCCGTAGGCCAATTGGCCGAGAGACAGCCCGAGGAAATAGGCCGCCAGGGTCAGTTGGATATGTTTTTCATCGGTGCCGAAAGCGATTGCCATCGCCGGAAACGCCGGCAGATAGAAATCGATCGCCAAGGGACCGAAAGCGCTCAAGGCGCCAAGAATCAGAATGGTACGGAGGTTCATCAGGCGTCCAGCTCAGCGTCAGTCGGCAGCCCGACAGTCTAGCCGGGCTGGACGCCGTTGAACATTCCGATAGGTCGCTAACGATTAAAAATGTTCAGGCTGGGCTGGCTTCGTAGCCCTCTTCCCTGATCGCCTCGATCACCGTCTCCACCGGCAAGGTACTCTGGACCTGGACGGTCCCGGCGCCCAGGTTCACTTGCACATGCGCCGCTGGGTCCTTGGCCTGCACAGCCTGGGTAACGGCCTTTACGCAATGACCACAGGACATCCCTTGAACGTTGAAAGTTTGCATGAAATGACTCCTTGGGAATGAGGTTGCCCGCAGTTTCAAGCTTGCCATCATGGCAAGGTCAAGTTTTCGAAAAAACTGCCGGGCTGGCAATCGGCGTCGTGCTCGGCCAAGCTGCACCTATCAGGATTTCATACCGGAGGTTCAGCCATGCGCTGGTCAGCGTTCAGCCTGTTTTGCGTGCTCGGTCTTTCAGCAGTGGCCCCCCAGGCATCGGCTGCCGGTGAAGACTATGGCGTGTTGATCATTTCCCGGGAGCGCCTGGAGGTGCCGACCAGTTGCGAAATCGGCGTCTACATCCAGGACCAGCTCTCAGGCAGGCTATTCCAGGAACAAAGCACCTCGTTCAACCTGCCACCCGGTCGGTTTTCCTTGCGCCTGAAACTGCTGCCAGGCCAGGCCGCAGGTTGCGCCCCGGGCATGCTCGCTCCAGGGTCGCAGGACATCACCCTCAAGGCCGGCGATATTTTGAAATACCGCATCGCGGCGAATGAGCAAGGCATGTACCTCAAGCAGGCCGATCTCGGTTACTGACGTTACGGTTGCTCGCTCCCACCGAGCAATATGCAAGTTACATTGGCGCTTGACCTTGCCAGCATGGCAAGGTTGATCCTGTGGTCATCCACTACAGGGAGCCTGCACATGTCCGAATCCACCACTTTCGATTTGCCGATCTCCGGCATGACCTGCGCCAGCTGTGCCGGTCGGGTAGAGCGAGCCCTGAGCAAGGTCCCGGGCGCAAGTGCCGTCAGCGTCAACCTGGCGACGGAACAGGCGCGGGTCCAGGCGCCGGAAGGCAGCCTGCCGGCCTTGATGGAGGCGGTCGAGCAAGCAGGCTATAGCGTTCCCGCGCAAACCCTGGAATTGAACATCGAGGGCATGACCTGCGCCTCCTGCGTCGGTCGGGTCGAGCGAGCGTTGAGTAAAGTCCCAGGCGTGAATCGCGCCAGCGTCAACCTGGCCAATGAACGGGCTCATGTCGAGTTGCTCGGCCAGGTCGCTCCGCAAATGCTCATCGACGCCGTCAAGCGTGCCGGCTACGACGCGAGCGTCAGGCAGGCCGAGCAACCTCGACAAACCCAAGACGAGCGCCTGAACCGAGAGCGCCTGGCACTGATCCTGGCGATTTTGCTGTCGCTGCCCTTGGTATTGCCGATGGTGTTGCAGCCGCTTGGGGTGCACTGGATGCTGCCGGCCTGGGTGCAGTTCGCGTTGGCGACGCCTGTGCAATTTCTCTTCGGTGCGCGTTTTTACATTGCGGCTTTTAAAGCTGTCCGCGCCGGGGCCGGGAATATGGACCTGCTCGTCGCCCTGGGAACCAGTGCCGGTTATGGCCTGAGCCTTTATCAATGGGCGATTGCCCAGCCAGGCAGCATGCCGCATCTCTACTTCGAAGCCTCGGCCGTGGTGATCGCCCTGGTATTGCTCGGCAAATACCTGGAAAGCCGTGCCAAGCGACAAACCGCCAGCGCCATCCGCGCCCTCGAAGCCTTGCGACCGGAGCGGGCAATCCAAGTGGTTGACGGCGAGGAACGGGACGTTGCCATCAGCGCGCTGCGCGTGAATGACTGGGTGCTGGTCAAGCCCGGCGAGCGATTCCCGGTGGACGGTGAAGTGATCGAAGGCCAAAGCCATGCCGACGAGGCGCTGATCAGCGGCGAGAGCCTGCCCGTGCCCAAGCAACCCGGCGACAAGGTCACGGGCGGGGCGATCAATGGCGAGGGTCGTTTGCTGGTGCGCACCCAGGCCCTCGGTGCCGAGACGGTCCTGGCGCGCATCATTCGCCTGGTGGAAGACGCCCAGGCGGCTAAGGCGCCCATTCAAAAATTGGTGGACAAAGTCAGCCGGATTTTCGTACCGGTTGTATTGCTCCTGGCCCTCGCCACGCTGATTGGCTGGTGGCTCTATGGCGCACCATTGGAAACGGCGCTGATCAACGCCGTTGCCGTGCTGGTGATCGCCTGCCCGTGCGCCCTGGGGCTGGCGACACCGACGGCGATCATGGCCGGCACCGGCGTGGCCGCACGTCACGGCATTCTGATCAAGGATGCCGAGGCGCTGGAGCGTGCCCATGAAGTCGATACGGTGGTGTTCGACAAGACCGGAACCCTGACCTCCGGCACGCCGCGCATTGCTCACTTGGCCGCGCTCGATGGCGACGAAAATGCGCTGCTGAGAATGGCCGGAGCCCTGCAACGGGGCAGCGAGCACCCGCTCGCCAAAGCGGCGCTGGACGCCTGCACCGAGCGCGACCTCGACGTAGCGGATATCAGCGACAGCCAGTCCCTCACCGGGCGCGGCATCGCCGGCAACCTCGACGGACGCCGCCTCGCGCTGGGCAATCGGCGTTTGCTGGAAGAGCTCGGGCTAGGCCCCGACTCGCTGGCCGAATCGGCGCAGGCCTGGGAGATGGAAGGCCGGACGTTATCCTGGCTGATCGAACAAGGCTCGACACCTCGGGTCCTGGGCCTGTTTGCCTTCGGCGATACACTCAAGCCGGGTGCCCTGGCGGCGGTGGACGCCTTGAATCACCGCCGTATCGCCAGTCATCTGCTCACCGGCGATAACCGAGGCAGCGCCCGGGTTGTGGCCCACGCGTTGGGTATCACCAACGTCCACGCCGAAGTATTGCCGGCCGACAAGTCCGCCATAATCGAGCAATTGAAAGGTCATTCGGTGGTGGCAATGGTCGGCGACGGTATCAACGACGCTCCAGCCCTGGCCGCCGCCGACATCGGCATTGCCATGGGCGGCGGCACCGATGTGGCGATGCACGCCGCCGGTATCACGTTGATGCGCGGCGACCCGCGCCTGGTGCCGGCAGCGCTGGACATCAGCCGCAAGACTTACGCCAAGATCCGCCAGAATCTGTTCTGGGCCTTCGTTTATAACCTGATCGGCATCCCCCTCGCCGCGTTCGGCTTACTCAACCCGGTGCTGGCCGGCGCGGCCATGGCGCTGTCGAGCGTCAGCGTGGTCAGCAATGCATTACTGTTGAAATTCTGGAAGCCAGCAGACCTGGAGGACAAGCGATGAACATCGGCCAAGCGGCCCGCCAGAGCGGCCTTAGCGCGAAGATGATCCGGTATTACGAATCCATCGGTTTGCTCAAGGCCGCCCATCGTACGGACAGCGGCTACCGGATCTACGGCACCGATGAGCTGCACACGCTGGCGTTCATCAAGCGCTCCCGGGACCTGGGGTTTTCCTTGGAGGAGGTCGGCAAACTGTTGACGCTGTGGCAGGATCGTCAACGCGCCAGCGCCGATGTGAAGACTCTGGCCAAGCAACACATCGATGAACTGAACCAGAAGATCCGCGAACTGGCCGAGCTGCGCGATACCCTCCAGGACCTGGTGGAACACTGCCAGGGCGACCACCGTCCCGACTGTCCGATCCTCAAGGAGTTGGAATCGGGGTGCTGCAAGAGTTGATGCCCCTGTAGGGACGCCGATAAAAAACCCGGCCTGGGCCGGGTTTCTGGGTCAACCGATCATTGCATCCAAGGCGGAGGCGGCTCCTCGGTCTTGCCTGGCGGCGCATCGTCGGCGGCGCGAACCGCCTGGCGACGCTCTTCGTCCAGCCGCGCGGCCTCGATCTCGCGCATGATCCCGCCAACATCCGCCAGCTCTTCTGGCTCGTCGAACTCACCGGTCAACACGCTGCCCGGGTGCAACGTGCCGGCTTCATAGAGCGCCCACATTTCCTTGGCGTACCGGGTGCGTTTGAGCTCAGGGGCGAAACGGCCAAAGTAGGACGCCATGTTGCCGACATCCCGCTCCAACATACTGAAGGCATGGTTGTTGCCAGCGGCGTCCACCGCTTGCGGCAAATCGATGATGACCGGGCCTGTCGGCGTGAGCAGCACGTTGAACTCCGACAGGTCACCGTGCACCAGGCCGGTACACAGCATCAGTACGATCTGGGAAATCAGATAGGCGTGATATTCACGGGCCTGATCCGGCTCCAGCACGACGTCGTTCAGGCGCGGTGCTGCATCGCCATATTCGTCGGCCACCAGCTCCATCAGCAGCACGCCCTCAAGGAAGTCGTACGGCTTGGGCACTCGCACACCGGCGCTGGCCAAGCGGAACAGCGCGGCCACCTCGGCATTCTGCCAGGCGTCTTCCGTTTCCTTGCGTCCGAACTTCGAACCTTTCGCCATGGCGCGAGCCTGACGGCTGTTACGAACCTTGCGACCTTCCTGGTATTCGGCCGCCTGGCGAAAACTTCGCTTGTTCGCCTCCTTGTAGACCTTGGCGCAACGCAGCTCATTGCCGCAGCGCACCACATAGACAGCTGCTTCTTTACCACTCATGAGTGGGCGCAGCACCTCGTCGACCAGACCGTCTTCGATCAGGGGTTCAATGCGTTTTGGAGTCTTCATCAGCTTTTATTCTGGGTCCTTTATTACCAAACACGCGAATGACAGGTCGTTATACGGCAATCCTCTCGTCACGGGGAGGGGTTCCGACCTATGAACCCTGGATGCACACACTGTGCCGGATCAAATCAACCACGCCAAATCATAGCCGCCCCCCGTCCTGATGCGGATCATTGGATAAGCGTGTAATTGCGACAAAAACTGACAATGACTCAATGCTTGAACAATTCGCCCGGGGTGAAACCGAACAATACCTTGAATGCGGCGATGAAAGCGGACGTCGACTCATAGCCACAAGAAAGCGCCGCGCCGGTCACGCTGTCGCCCCTCTCCAGCGACCCCAAGGAGGACAGCAGCCGCATGCGCTGGCGCCACGCACGAAAGCTCAGGCCGGTTTCGCGCAGGAACAATCGCATCAAGGTTTTTTCCGACATGCCCAAGCGCTCGGCCCAGGCTTGCAAGGTCACGTTGCCCTCGGGCTTTACGATCAGCTCGTTGCAAAGCTCCAGCAAGCGTGCATGTCGCGGCAGCGGAAGGGAAAATCCCACCTCGGGCAACGCGGCCAGTTGATCCAGCAACACCTGCACCAGGCGCGCCTCCTGGGTATCGCCTTGTGGATAGGTGACGGGAAACTGACAGAAGACCTTGATCAGCTCTCGCGCCAACGGTGTGACCTCCAAGACCCGGCAGCGCTCGTCCGCCCACAAGCAAGCCTGGCGATGCACATAAAGGCTGCGCATTTCCGCCTGGGTGGACGTCACCACTTGATGCTCGAGGTCAGCCGGAATCCAAATGCCCCGTTGCGGCGGCGCAAAGAAACTGCCCTCGGCGGTATGCACGCCGAGCACGCCGCTGATGGCATAGGAAAATTGCACCCAGTCGTGTCGATGAGCCTGGGTCCACGAACCCGCGCCCAAGCTTTCGACCCGTGCATAAAGTGGCCGGGGCAGCTCCGTCAGGTCAGGAATGCGCCGTTCAAGCTGTTGATGTCCGTTTGTCGGCATTGATTGGCCTTATGTCGCAAGACGACTGTTTAGAGCGACGTTAGGCTAAGTCGACTTCTCATACAACTTGCGGTGCCCTATGCACATCTTCAGACACCTCAAACGCCTGGTGACCGACTGGTTCCTGGGCGGCATGTTGCTTGCCACCCTGCTGGCGTACTTCTTTCCCCGCTTCGGTGCCACGGGCGGCGCGATGCATGCCGAGTGGGTGGTCAATATCGGTATCTTCGTGGTGTTTTTCCTCCACGGAATCAACCTTTCCGGCGAGCAGATCCGCCACGGCTTGAAGAACGTCCGGCTGCATGTGATGGTGCAGGGTTTTACCTTCGTCGTGTTTCCATTGATCTGGCTGGCCAGTGACTGGCTGTTGGGCAGCCATGTCCCGCCGCTGTTGATGCTGGGCTTTTTCTACCTGTGCGCCCTGCCCTCGACCATTTCTTCATCGGTGGCCCTGACAGGCAGCGCGGGTGGTAACGTGCCGGCGGCAATTCTCAACGCGAGCCTGTCCAGTGTATTGGGGATTTTCCTGACACCATTGCTGGTCAGCTTCGCGGTCGGCAGCGGTGCCGGTGGCATCGATCTGGGCTCGACCCTTCTCGATCTGTGCGTGATGTTGCTGCTGCCCTTGGTGCTTGGGCAGTTGCTGCGGCGTTGGCTGGGTGCTTTTTTCGCCCGATACAAGCGTTACACCAGCATCATCGACAAACTGGTCATCCTGCTGCTGGTCTACGCGGCGTTCTGCAACTCGATGGTTTCCGGGATCTGGCGCGAACAAGGCAATGGCGTGTTGCTCAGCGCCGTGCTCGGCAGCACCGTGCTGTTGGCGATCATCCTGGGGATGACCACCCGCACCGCTCGCGCCCTGCGGTTCAGTAGTCCCGATGAAATCGCCGCGGTGTTCTGCGCGAGCAAGAAATCCCTGGCCGCCGGGGTGCCGATGGCAGCGTTGATCTTCGGCAACAACCCCGGCCTGGGACTGATCCTGCTGCCGATCATGATCTACCACCCCTTGCAACTGATCGTCTGTTCGATCCTCGCCGAACGCTACGCCAGCCGCCAGCGGGCCCAGGCCGCGTCCAAGCGCGAGGCGATGGTCAGCGCTCGATGATGGCCGTCACACCTTGGCCCGCCGCAGCGCAGATGGAAATCAGCCCTCGCCCCTTCCCGGCCGCATCCAACAGTTTGGCCAGGTTGGCGACGATGCGCCCGCCAGTCGCGGCAAATGGATGTCCGGCGGCCAGTGAGCTGCCTTTCACGTTCAACCGGCTGCGGTCGAGAGCGCCCAGCGGCGTGTCGAGGCCCAGGCGGGACTTGCAGTAGTCCGGGTCTTCCCAGGCCTTCAACGTGCACAGCACTTGGGCGGCGAACGCCTCGTGGATTTCGTAGTAATCGAAATCCTGCAACGTCAGGCCGTTGCGTGCCAACAAGCGCGGCACGGCGTAGACCGGCGCCATCAGCAGGCCTTCGGCGCCATTGACGAAATCCACCGCCGCCGTTTCACCGTCACGCAGGTAAGCCAGGATCGGCAGCCCCCGGGCCTTGGCCCACTCTTCGCTGCCCAACAGTACGAGCGAGGCACCGTCGGTGAGCGGCGTGGAATTGCCTGCTGTCAGGGTGCCCTTGGCGCTTTTTTCAAAAGCGGGCTTGAGAGACGCGAGCTTTTCCAGGGTCAGGTCTGGGCGCAGGTTGTTGTCGCGGGTCAGGCCCAGGAACGGCGTCATCAAATCGTTGTGCCAGCCTTCGGCATAGGAAGCGGCCATTTTCTGATGACTTTCCAGCGCCAGGTGGTCTTGTTCGTCCCGGGGAATCTGCCAGGTCTGCGCCATCAACTCGCAATGCTCGCCCATGCTCAGGCCCGTGCGCGGTTCGTTGATGCGCGGCAGGTCAGGAACCAGGTGTCGGGGACGCAGTTGCAGGAAGGCTTTGAGCTTATCGGCGGTGGTCTTGGAGCGATTGGCTTGCAGCAGAATCCTGCGCAGCCCTTCGTTGACGCCGATGGGTGCGTCGGACGTAGTGTCCACGCCGCCGGCGATGGCGCTGTCGATCTGGCCCAGGGCGATCTTGTTCGCCACCAGCAGCACGGTCTCCAACCCGGTGCCGCACGCTTGCTGCACGTCATAGGCCGGGGTGCTGGGTGAAAGTCGCGAGCCGAGTACGCATTCGCGCGTCAGGTTCATGTCCCGGGAAAACTTGAGCACCGCCCCTGCGGCCATTTCCCCGATGTGCACACCGTGCAGGTTGTAGCGCTCGATCAAGCCTTCGAGCGCAGCCGTCAGCATCGCCTGGTTGCTGGCGGTGGCATAGGGCCCGTTGGAACGGGCGAATGGAATGCGGTTACCACCGATGATCGCGACGCGGCGTAGCTGTGCCATGAAGAACTCCCCTGTATGCGCGAATGTGCGAAATAAGCCTGCTGTAACGTTCCCCAGCCACAAGCTTAGGCTTTATCCGGGCGATCGAACGACCAATTGCCAAACATGGTCCACACTTGGAACCTCATCAGCCGGAGTGTGTTCCATGTCAGACCGTTACATAGACTTCGCCAATTCGCCCATTGGCCTGCGTCTGGTTGGCGCGCTGGGCTTGCCCTCGCCGGTGCGCCTGGAACGCTGGCAAGCCGGGCGGCTAAGGCCAATCGAAGGCGCGTTGCTGTTGGGCGGTGGCCCGTTGACCGAACAGGTCGGCACGTTCGCCAAGCGCCTGACCGACGCCATTTTCATCTACGGTGGCGAACCGACGCTGGCGACCGAATGGATCCCCGGTCACGGCCCGAAAATCAAGGCGGTGGTGTACGACGCCAGCCATCTGGTGCAGGTCGATCAGCTCAAGCAGTTGCGCGAATTTTTCCAGCCGCTCATGAAGAACCTCGACCACAGCGCCCATGTCGTGATCCTCGGCCGCGCCCCGGAAAGTCTCGACGATCCGTTTGCCGCCAGTGCGCAGCGGGCGCTGGAAGGCTTCAGCCGGTCCCTGGCCAAGGAACTGCGCCATGGCGGGACGCTGCAGTTGCTCTATGTCGGTGACGGCGCCGACGCGCAGTTGGAGGGCGCCCTGCGGTTTTTCCTGTCGCCCAAGAGTGCCTACGTTTCCGGACAGGTTATCCGTCTCAAGGCCTGCGAAACCCAGGTCCAGGATTGGACGCGACCGCTTACCGGGCTCAAGGCGCTGGTGACCGGCGCCGGCCGCGGCATCGGCGCGTCCATCGCCGAAACCCTCGCCCGTGACGGTGCCGATGTGATCCTGCTGGACGTCCCGCAGGCCAAGGCCGACTTGGACGCCCTGGCCGCGCGCCTGAGTGGGCGCAGCGTGACGCTGGACATCTGCGCCGAAGATGCCGCCGCGCAATTGATCGAACACCTGCCCGACGGCGTCGACATCGTGGTGCACAACGCCGGTATCACTCGGGACAAGACCCTTGCCAACATGACGCCCGAGTTCTGGGACGCGGTGCTGGCGGTCAACCTCAACGCACCGCAAGTGCTGACCAAGGCCCTGCTCGACAGCGGCACCCTGCGGGACAATGGCCGGATCGTATTGCTGGCCTCCATCAGCGGCATCGCCGGCAATCGCGGCCAGACCAACTACGCCGCGAGCAAGGCCGGGCTGATCGGCCTTGCCCAGGCTTGGGCGCCCAGCCTGCAAGCGCGGGGAATCAGCATCAACGCGGTGGCGCCGGGCTTTATCGAGACACGCATGACCGCCGACATCCCCTTCGCCCTGCGAGAAGCCGGGCGCCGCATGAGTTCGCTGGGCCAGGGCGGCTTGCCCCAGGATGTCGCCGAAGCCGTGGCGTGGCTTGCGCAACCAGGCACCGGCGCCGTGACCGGGCAGGCACTGCGCGTCTGCGGGCAAAGCTTGTTGGGGGCATGACCATGACGATCCAATGGGAGGAGATAAACACTGCGCCTTCGATGTCCGGGCTGTATGCCAAGGCCGCGACACGCCGCAGGATCACCGGCACGACCCTGCCTGACGTCGGGCTGCGCCAAGTGATCCAGGTCGATCAAAAGAACCTGGCGGCCTATCGCAAGGTGTGCGGTTTCAGCGAAAGCGGGCTGTTGCCGCCGACTTATCCGCACGTGCTGGCGTTCGCCTTGCAAATGCAATTGCTGACCGCTCGCGACTTTCCGTTCCCCTTGCTGGGCTTGATTCACCTGAGCAACCGCATCCGCGTGCTGCGGCCCATGGGCGGTGTCAGCCAGGTGCGGGCCAGCGTCAACGTCGAGAACCTCCAGCCCCATGCCAAGGGAGCGGTGTTCGATCTGGTGACCCGTATCGAAGATCAGTTGGGACCGTTGTGGGAAGCCGAGAGCCGGATGCTTTGCAAAGGTGTCCAGCTCGATGGTGCGCTGGTAGAGGACCCGCCGTCGTCGGCCCTCGATTTGATAGAGGTGACGCGCTGGACCGCACCTGCGGATATCGGCCGGCAGTACGCCAAGGTGTCCGGCGACTACAACCCGATCCACCTGAGCAGCGCCAGCGCCCGGTTGTTCGGTTTCCCCACTGCCATCGCCCATGGCTTGTGGAACAAGGCACGGACCCTGGCCGCGCTGGACGACCGTTTGCCCGAGGCCAACATCGAGATCGAAGTGGCCTTCAAGAAGCCGGTGCGCCTGCCCAGCGAGGTGACGTTGCTGGCAAGTGCGGCGGGTTCCAGTGGGCATCTGCGACTGGTGGGCGCTGGAGAGCTGGAGCATATGCTGGGAAGTTGGCAGCCGGTTGCCTGATCCCTGTGGGATCTATCAGCGGGGTGGGTAGTTGGACAGGATCCGCCCCACCGTCTCGCGCACCTTCGCACTGCGATCCATCGGGTTGGGTGAATCGCTGAGCAATTGCTCGTCGCTGCCACGCCAGACGAGCTTGCCGTCCTTGCCGTCGAGCAGGTCGATCTGCACGGTGGCGACCTTGTAGCTGAGGTTACGCGTCTCGTTGTACATCGGCCCACCCCAATAGCCATTCCATGGGCCACCCCAGCCGCCGCCATAGTTGGTCGTCACCTGTTGCTGGCGATCCTCGACGATCAGGTAGGCCTGGACTTGCACATCGCCCCCTGCACCGCTCGCAGCCGGGCGCAGGCCACGCTGATCGAGCTGATCGGCGACCGCCTGGCGGATTCGCTGCTCGGTCAGGTCGCTCTTGATGCGCGGGTCGTCCGGGCGATATTGCAGCGCCGGTTCCTTCCAGCTCCAACTGCGGTAGGCCGCGAAATCGCGGCTGGTGTCGAAGTCATGGTTGACCTGATTGGAAGCGCAGGCGCTGAGCAACAGGGCAAGGGCAAGCGGGACGAGACGGCGAAACATGGTTTTTCTCCGTTGCTTGAATCAACTGGGAGGATAGGCCGACAGGGCCTTTTCCACTGCATCACGAATGGCATCGGTGCGCTCGCTCTGATTGCCTCGCTGGCTGGTCTCGGCGCTGGCACTCCACACGGGCTGTCCACTGCGAGCGTCGAACAGATCCACCCGAACCACCACGACTTGCTCCTGATAGGTGCGCACAACGGGAACGGTGTTGTACATGCCATACCCCGGCCCATAGCGGTTGTAGCCGCCGTAGTAGCCCGCGTCGTAATCGTCCCGGACCTGGCGCAGCCGAGTCTCCAGGCGCAAGTCGGCGCTGACGAACAGATCGGCCGGGTGATTATCGTGCAGAGGACGCAGCCCGCGTTGATCCAGGGCAGCGCTCACCGCTTCGGCCACCTGGGCCGAATCCGCCCAGGCAGTGCCCGGGGGCAAGCGCCCATTGAGCCAGGCCCAGCTGCGATAACGTCCATAATCACGGGGCGGCGCCGGATAGGCGCTGCGATCAAACACGTTGGCGGCCTCGGGTGGTGCCGGCGGCAACGGATTGGATGTCGCGACATAAGGGTTGCTGCCCTGGCAAGCAGCCAAGCCGAGGCATACCACCAATAACCCTGAACGACCTTTCATTTCGCTCTCCAATTGCGCTCCGGATCAGAGCGGCCGGCAGACCCAGTGCAGGTAGCGTCCCAACCCGGCAAACGCCGGATGGCGACGGTGGGCCAGTTCCATTTCCAGCAGTTGCGCCAGCTCCACGCGTCCCTGGAACTCCACTGGCATGTAGTCATGGAAAACCCGTACGCCACTTTGGCTTTCGACCTGCCACAGGCTTTCAAGTTGCGCCGCCAAGTCCCGAGGATCAAGCGGCTGTTGCGGGGTCAGGCTCTGTTTCTCGCCAGCCATGTCGTTTTTGCGCAGCTTGCGAAAATGCCCTTTGAGCAAGTTGCGATAGACCAACGCGTCGCGGTTGTAGAACGCCAGCGACAACCAGCCGCCAGGCGCCGTCAAGTGATGCAGGACCGGCAGGATCGCTTGGGGCTCGGCCAGCCATTCGAGCACTGCGTGACACAACACCAGATCGTAAGGCTCGGTGAGCCGGCCGCGCAGATCCTGCCACGGTGCCTGGATGAACGTCGCGTCCTGCCCTGCCTCGGCAAACCGCTGGCGGGCGCCCGCGAGCATGGGCTCGGCCGGTTCAGCCAGGGTGACCTGGTGACCGCGCTCAGCCAGCCACAGCGACATGTGTCCCAGGCCCGCGCCAATATCCAGCACGCGCAACGGGCGGTCCGGCAGGGTTTCGATTAGATCGGCCTGGAGCACGGCCAGGCGAATCGCGCCTTTGGCCCCGCCGTAGATTTTTTCCGCGAACCGTGTGGCGAGCTGGTCGAAGTGGCGGTCACTCATGGGCGAACCGCCGTTCACTGTCGGCCAATTTGCTGCGCACCACGGCGTCCATGTCCAAGCCCAGCTCGCTGCACAGCAGCAACAGGTACAGCACGATGTCGCCAACCTCCTGCCCGGCGTGGGCCAGTTTATCTGCCGGCAACTGGCGCGACTGGTCCTCGGTCAGCCATTGGAAAATCTCGACCAGTTCGGCCATCTCGACGCTGGCGGCCATGGCGAGGTTCTTCGGGCTGTGGAATTGCCGCCAGTTGTTACGGTCACGGATGGCGTGCAGGCGTTCGGTCAGTTCAACAAGGTTCATCGGGCTCTCCTGAATGCGCATAGCTTCGGGGCGATGAGGAGGGAAGGCAAGCGTCTCGATACGAAGCGGCGAATTGCTCCATAATCGAACGATCGCAGCCGCCACAACTCCTACAATCAGGAGCCGACGGCTCGATTCCGATTCTCTCCATCAGGATGCAAACATGCAGGTAGAAAGCTTCTTCGAATGGCTCGGCCAAGCGCTCGGTTCGGTGATCCGTTTCATCGTCGACCTGCTCAGCGGACTGTTCAACACCCTGGCGAATGCCGGCGGCAATTTTGTCGATGGCCTGTCCCGAACGCTTGGCATGGACACTTCGATCATCAGCATCGTCGCGCTGATCCTCGGGCTGCTGTTGCTGTACTCGGCGATCCGTGCCTTCATGCGGGCGTCGATTGTCATGGGCATCATCTGGCTGGTGCTGGGGTTGTGGTTGCTGAGCTGGATCATTCACTGAAGACCAACAGGGCGACATCAGGAACGAACGCTGCGATAACGCTACAATCGCGCTCCATCCAGGAGCCACCATGTCCAACCTGATCGCCGACTGGCGCGACCGCCTGACCCATCGCCGGGTATGGGCGCTGGCCGCGCCGATGATTCTCTCGAATATATCCGTACCGCTGGTAGCACTGGTCGACAGCACCGTCATCGGCCATCTGCCCCACGCCCATCAACTGGGCGCCGTGGCGGTCGGGGCGAGTTTGTACACGGTGTTGGCCTGGGCAATGGGGTTCCTGCGGATGGGCTCGACCGGGTTCGCCGCCCAGGCAGCCGGGCGTAACGATGGCGCGGCGCTGCGACAGGTCTTGCTGCAAGGGCTATTGCTGGCGATAGGGTTGGCGGTGGTGCTTGGGGCGATTGGGGTTCCGTTGAGTGGCGTGGCGTTGCATTTCATGCAGCCATCGGCCGAGCTCGATCAACTGACCCGGGACTTTTTTCATACCCGATTGTTCGGCCTGCCTGCGGCGCTGGCCAGCTACGCGTTGGTGGGCTGGTTTCTCGGCGCCCAGAACGCGCGGGCGCCGTTGGCGATCCTGTTGGTCACCAACCTGGTGAACATTGCCCTTAACCTGTGGTTCGTGATCGGCTTGGATTGGGGCGTGGCGGGTTCGGCACGCGCCTCGGTCATCGCCGAGTGGACCGGTGCGCTGGTGGGCCTGGGCCTGGCCCGAAGCGCGCTGCGTGCCTGGCCAGGGCGGATCGCCTGGGCGGCCTTGGGCCTGTGGCAGAGCTGGCGACCGCTGCTGGCGGTAAACCGGGATATCTTCATCCGCAGCCTGGTGCTGCAATCGGTGTTTTTCCTGATCACCGTCCAAGGGACGCGCCTGGGGGACGCGACAGTGGCAGCCAATGCCCTGCTGCTCAACGGCCTGCTGCTCACCGCCCATGCGCTGGATGGCCTGGCCCACGCGGTCGAGGCATTGTGCGGCCACGCTATCGGCGCCCGCGATCGCCTGGCCCTGCGCCGCTCGCTGGTGGTCGCCTGCGGTTGGTCCTTGATCGCTAGCATTGGGTTCGCATGCCTGTTCCTGCTGACGGGGCATCTGTTCATCGACATGCAGACCGACATCGCCGAGGTGCGCGAAACTGCCTACCGCTACCTGCCTTACCTCGCGGCGCTGCCATTGATTGCGGTGTGGAGCTATCTGCTCGATGGCCTGTTCATCGGCGCCACCCGAGCCCGGGAAATGCGCAACGGCATGGTGCTGACACTGTTGCTGGTGTTGCCCCTTGCCTGGGTGCTGCAAGGATTGGGCAACCACGGATTGTGGATCACTTTCCTTTCTTTCATGACGCTGCGCTGCCTGACGCTCGGCACCGTCGCCTGGCGTTTGCACCGACGCGATGGTTGGCTCGACGCACGAGCCCGATGACCGTTCAATCCTGGTTGCCTTGCCATAGCCGTCGCAGATGGTCGAGACGCTCACGCTGCGAACCACCCGGCAGCGCCGACGCTGGCTGGGCATCAGGAAATTGCAGGCGCAGCCATAACCATCCGTCGAGAACAGCCTGCTCGCGAAACCCCAGCGCATGTCCCTGTTGCAGGTAGTCCCAGAGCAACCAGTAGTCATGTCCGGTGGAGCGCGACCAGCGCCAGACGTGACGCTCCATCAGGCACTCCTGCAATTTCCTCTGCTGCCTGTCGGTGAGGCCATGCTCGTTTTCCAGTGCTGGCACCGGCAGCCTGGGATTGGAAAGTTGTTGCCACCCCTGGCACCCCGTCGTCCGATCGGACCAGGTGCCACCGAACCACCGCAACAGGCTGATCGGCCCCAGCCAGCAACTGAGCTCCCGAGGATCGCAGGCATCGAAGAAGTAGCTGGCGGTGTGCGGGTTGTAATAACTCAGGAAGGCCTTGTAATGCAGGCCCAGCGTCACCGTCAACATGCGCCGCAAATGAGCCAGCAAGGACTTGGCTGACGTCGGGCTCACCAACAGCAGGCCCGGCCAGGACCCGGCGTCCAGATGACACAAGCTGGCCAGCGCTGGCGATTGTCGCAGGTCCACCAGCAATGGACCGTGCTCCTTCAGCCCAGCAAACTCGGTGCTTTCGAACAGGGCAAAACGTGGCGCCTCGGGGAACTGTTCCCGCAAGCGCTTCGCAGTCTCGGGCGCGCCTGGCACGTCGAGCAGCAACCATTGGGGGGCGGGACCCGGCAAGGTGGCAACGTTCATGGCGCAGCGCCCGCGCCCTGCCCCGTCACCATTCGACAGGTACACACCGGCTGGGCACAAGGACTGAAGCGCCCCCCGCCAGGCAAAAGGCATAGCAGGACCAGCGGCTCGCCACCCTCGATCACGGACAACAAGGACAAATCGATGCCAGGCGCAGCGGGAACTTCTTCGGCAGCAGGACTCGGAGATTTCGCTGGCACCGTCTGCGCGCTGGGTGCACTACCCAAGAATGCGCTGATCAAGGGACGGTCCGGGTCGCCCTCGATAAAACTCACCAATACCTCGGTGCCCTCGCAAATCTCATCTGCCCCACACGCCAACAGCTCCGGTGCCAATGGCAGCCAGCAATGGCTGGGGTTGGCACCCTCTCCCTGATAGGCCCAGTCGAATTGCACCGCCACTCGTCCAGCCACCCGTGGTTCATCCACCGCCACGACCCAACCGCGTTGCCGGCTCACCATGACAGGCTTGGCCGGGGCCCTGTCCACTACGAACGGTGTGCCCCAGGGAAGGGCCTGGAAAAGATTGCCGTAGGCGCCGGACTGTTCGCGATGTTCGACCTGAGTCAATAACCAGCGCTGGTTCCACGTCTCGCAGAAATGGCCACTCAGAGACAGGACCTGGCCGGCGCGCAACTGCTTCAGGTCGCTCCGGCCCTGGGCAACCCATGTTCCGTGAATGTCCGTCTTCACCCCGAAAGCGTGTACTGCGGTGGCTTGCCCTTCAGCGCAATAGACGGCCTTGATCATCGCCGGGACGTGGCCCACCGTGTCCGCAAAAACCAGGCATTGCCCGTCCCGGGCGTGATCGAAATGAAAGTGAATATTCGCCTGGGCGCACACTCGCTGGAGAAAATGCAGGTCGGATTCGCGGTACTGGGTATACAGATCGAGCGAAGGATACTCGCCGCTCAGGTCCAGGCTCACGCTGCGGCCGTTGATACCATGCCCGGCAAGGACCTGGCGGATGATTTGCGGCACCGAGCAGGCATTGAAGACCCGTTGGCTGAAGCGCTGGGCAAGGCACGCCAGCTTCGGCCCGATGCGCACATGGCAGTTTTCGCCGTGATATTGGACGATTTCGTGAAGTTGCCCATGAACACCTTGATCGCCGGTCCCGAAACTCAACCAGACGTTGCGATACAGCAGCCCTGCCAAGTCCAGGGTCATGTCGCTGACCAACAGCTGCACTTCGAAAATGAAGGGCTCGCTGATGCTTTCATTGCCGGTCAGGGCGACGACAACGAAAGGTTCGGACAGGCCGGCTATCTCCAGACGAAAGGGTAGCTCGCAGGCTGGATCGGACATCGGCGTTTCTCTACAGGAGGGGCGACCGGGCATTCTCGCCGACAGCAGGGATCGAGTAGAGGGCTCAAGGACTATTTAGGAAAGGGACTACATGAAATTAGGACGCTGCCAGTTAAACAGCATCCAGATGCCAGTAAACACGGCGCACTTTTCTTCGACACAAAAACATCGTGGCGAGGGAGCGTGCTCCCTCGCCACGATGAATCGCTCAAGCCTGGAACAGCAGGCCCCTCCAAGGGGCCGCCATCAGGAAGACAGGTAGGACGAACGCGTCAGCCCCAGGCGCAGCGCATCCAGGAACTGAGTGCGCTCGGCCGCCGTGATCCGGGCGCTGGCGCACTTGTCACGGTAGTGAGTCATCAGTTCCTCTGGCGACAGGTGCACGTAGCGCAGCATGTCCTCGATGGTGTCGTGGGTTTCGATACCAGCGTGGTACACACTGCCGTCGGCGTTCTGGTAGATGTTCACCGAGTCGGTATCACCGAACAGGTTGTGCATGTCCCCCAGGATTTCCTGATAGGCACCGACCAGGAAAATACCCAGCAGGTAGTCTTCGCCTGGGTTGAGCGAGTGGACCGGCAGGCTGGTCTCGATGCTCTGCTCGTCGACGTACTGCTTGATCTTGCCATCGGAGTCGCAGGTCAGGTCTTGCAGCACGGCACGGCGCAGTGGCTCTTCGTCGAGACGATGCAACGGCAGGATTGGCAGGACCTGGCCGATGGCCCAAGTATCCGGCAGGCTCTGGAACACCGAGAAGTTGCAGATGTATTTGTCGGCCAGCTTGTCGTTGAGCTCGTCCAGTACCTGGCGATGCGAGCGTTGGCGGGCCTTCAGCGAGTTGTGCAGGCGGCGGCACACAGCGAAGTAGCACTGCTCGGCCAAGGCTTTTTCCGCCAGGGTCAGCTTGCCGTCGGCGTATTGGGCAGCCACGTCGCTCATATAGTGGGTGGCGCGCCAGTAAGTCTCGGTGACCATCTCGATGTCAGTCGGACCCAACAGGTCCACCAGCCATTGCACGGTTTCCGGCAGGCTTTCCTTGTTTTCGATCACCGGCACGTCATCGTGGTGTTTCTCGACGTCGGTCACTTGCACCACCAGCATGGCGTGGTGGGCGGTCAGCGAGCGGCCACTTTCAGAAAAAATGTGCGGATGCGGCAGGCTCTGGGCATCGCAGAACTCCTTGAGCATTCCCACCACGACACCGGCGTAATCGTCCATGTCGTAGTTGATGGAGCTGGCGTTACGTGAGTGCGTACCGTCGTAGTCCACGCCCAGGCCTCCGCCGACATCGATGTGATCCACCGGCAGGCCAAGGTTGCGCAGCTCGCCGTAATAACGGATCGCTTCCTTGAAGCCATGCTGGTAGTCCGCCAGGTTGGCGATCTGCGAACCCATGTGGAAGTGCAGCAGGCGGATGCCCTGGTCCAGGCCGGCGCCACGGAAGCGCTCGACGACCGACAACAGCTGCGCCGCCGACAAACCGAACTTGGATTTTTCGCCACCGGTGTCGGCCCATTTGCTCGATGCCAGCGACGACAGGCGTACCCGCAGACCAACCTGTGGCTTGACCTTGAGCGACGCGGCCTCTTCGATCACCAGGCCGACTTCGGACTCTTTCTCGATCACAATGAAAACGTTGTGACCCAGCTTCTGGCCCATCAGCGCCAGGCGGATGAACTCACGGTCCTTGTAGCCATTGCAAACGATGGTCCCGCCCTTCGGCGCCAGAGCCAGCACCGCCAGCAGTTCGGGCTTGGAACCGGCTTCAAGGCCAATGGACACATTCTGGGTCGCGATGATGTTCTCGATCACCGCTTCCTGCTGGTTCACCTTGATCGGGTAAAGCGCGGTGTATTGACTTTGGTATTCCAGGCGCGCGATGTTGCTGTCGAACGCGCCAGTGAGCTGGCGCACCCGGTCTTGCAGGATGTCGGGGAAGCGCACCAGCAAGGGCAGCGAAAGGCCACTCTGGCGCAACTGGTCGACTTGCTCGTACAAATCGATGGGCGAACTGTCGGGGCCGTTCGGACGGACTTCGACGCGACCGGCTTCATTGATCGCGAAATACCCGGCCCCCCAATGGCGAATCCCGTAAACACTGCGGCTGTCCGCAACTGTCCATTGGCTGCCATCGTCTTTGCGTGTGCGTCGTACGGACATCGAAGTCCCCTATAAAGAAGTCAAAATGCACCATCCGGTCGGAGGCTGGCGCAGTCTAGAGAATGGAAATGACGATTTGCCTGTAAGCAAGGTAGACCCTGCCCGCAGCGCTGAGTTTAAAACCCGTTCAGAACAGGCTCTGTGAAAACCATGCGGGCGACTGGCGAACCGGGGGTTCGGATCAAGCCGGGGTGGTTTTCACAGAGGCTGCTAGCCGCCGGACTTCTTCGCTTTGAAACCGTGCTTGGTGAGTTCCGCCAGCAGCAGATCGACGTGGTCGCCCTGGATCTCGATGACGCCGTCTTTCAACGCGCCGCCGGTGCCACAGCGTTTTTTCAGCGTCGTCGCCAAGTCCTTGAGCGCGTCTTCGGCCAGCGGCACACCCGTAATGGTCGTCACCGTCTTGCCGCCGCGGCCTTTGCTTTCGCGGCGCACGCGCGCGATACCGTCCCCTGCGGGAATGACAGTCTGCTTGCAGATGCAGGCATCCACCGGCTGGCGGCAATCGGGGCAATGACGACCGGCGTCGGTAGAAAATACCAGGCCGCCCAGGGCGGCGAAGGATGCGGCTTTTTTGGCCACCGGCAATCCTCTTCGGAGGACAAAGACTGGTCGAGGGGCGAAAGTGCCCCGACCGCGAAGCCCCACTCAGGCAGGGGCAGCGCAACTTGGCCGAACGATGTCGGCCAAGCTTGAAAAGTCGCGCAGTGTAACGACAAAAAGGCGACTTGCTAAGGGCCAATCGGCGCCAATTTACAGCTTCTTTGCGACACCGCGTTCGCGGGCTCGCAAATAGCGCCCAAGGGCCGCCAGGGAGTCCGGGCAATAAGGCTTGTGGCGGATTTCATCGAGCACCTGGTCGACGGGCAGGAAACGCGCCTCCAGCACTTCTTCCGGCTGCAGCACCAGCGGGCCGTCCCACACAGCCGAGAACGCCGAGCACCAAAGGCGGCTGCCGGTGTCTTCGAAATAGAAATGATCGTGGGCGACCAGTTCCACGCCGCTGACGCCAAGCTCTTCGGCAAGCTCGCGGGCCGCCGACTCGGCGTAGCTCTCGTGAGCCTGCACCATGCCTCCGGCCGCGACGTCCCAATAACCGGGATAGATCGCTTTGCTCAGGGTCCTGCGATGAACGCACAATTCACCGACAGAGTTGAACAGCATGATGTAGGTGCCGCGCCCGATCAGCCCTCGTTCGCGCAGGTCCGAGCGCACCAGGCTGCCGAGCAGGTTGTCCTGTTCATCGACCCAAGCGATGAGCTCTGCATCCGAAGCCGCTCGGTGAGCGGCGTCCCGACCACTTTCGTCCATCGATCAGCCCTGGTTCAGCAACTGCCGCAGGTCGATTACCGCCGCGTTGGCACGGGAAATATAGTTGGCCATGACCAGCGAATGGTTCGCCAATACACCAAAGCCGCTGCCGTTGAGGATCATCGGGCTCCAGACCGGCTCTTGCGAGGCTTCCAGCTCACGAATGATCTGCCGCACGCTGACCGTGGCGTTCTTCTTGGCCAGCACATCGGCGAAATCTACTTCGATGGCCCTCAGTAAATGAGACAGCGCCCAGGCTTGGCCGCGGGCTTCGTAGAACACGTTATCGATTTGCAGCCATGGCGTTTCAACCACTTCTTCGTCGACCTGCGGCACCTGGCCCGGCGCCGGAACCTCGGTTTTCAGCGAAGTATTGAGCTTGACCCGGCCAACGCTGGCGGACAGACGCTGGGACAGCGAACCCAGGCGAGTGCCGACGTCGCCCAGCCAGTTGTTCAGGTTGTCGGCGCGGGCATAGAACAATGCGCTCTTTTGTGCTGGATCGGAGAGGCGCGCCTGATAACGGCTCAGGGAGTTGATGCCTTCCTGGTATTCCGACTCACTGGAGGGCAGTACCCAGCTGCGGTTGTCGAAGTTGAAACGCGGCTCGGCCTTGGCAAGGTCGGCGTCTTCCGCGGACTGTGACTGCGAACGGGCGAAATCCTTGCGCAGGGCGCGGCTCAGGTCGCGAACCTGCACCAGCACGCCGTATTCCCAGCTCGGCATGTTGTCCATCCACAGGCCCGGCGGGAAGCGGTCATTGGAAATGTAGCCGCCCTGCTTGGTCAGCAAGGTGCCAGCCACGGCCTTGAGGGTTTCGACGGTGGTGTAGCCAACCACCATTTGCCTGCCGTCCTTTTCGGCCGCTGCCTGGGCGTTCTGCTGCACGGGAAACAGCGCCGGCTCCTGGCTCCAGTACCAGCCCACCGCAATGGTGACCAGTAGGTACAACCCAACGAGCGTGGCCAGTGCCCGGCTGAAAAAAAGCCCGCCCAGGTAGCTGCGGGTGTCTGATTTCGGCTCGGCGGCGCGTTCAGGCGCGCTGCCCGCGCGGTTTTTCCAGTCCAGCATGGCGATGTCCCTTCAATCACTTGAGTTCACGGTTCGACCACAACCTTACATCAACGTGCCTTGGCCGGCATCCGTCGTTGGGCTTATCGGAGAATTAACGCCACCCTGCCAACAGACACCTAAGGGTTTCCCTTAACCCTGCCCGCCAGGAATGAGGAGCGAGCCACGTCGCGAGGCAGCCAGGTGCACAAGCGAATTGTGCTCTCCTACGCATCGAAGCGATTGAAAAAACCGTCCGCGAGAGCCCTGGAGCCCTTTATTTTCAGCCCTCGAGGCGTAACGGACAGGCAATCAAAGACCGCACGGTCAGAAACTGAATCGCATCTCTTGGCAGTTTATTGACGTACGACACTCATGTAAGGGAAAAGAGGTGCTAGCATAGAGCCACCAGTCGACCTCAGCATGCCCCCTAACTAGTAGTCAGGATATGACCGAGTCAGAAGACCCCAGCCGTGAGCGCCTCAAGCACCACTTTGCCCAGCGGGTAATTCATCAGGCTCGCCAGATCCTCGAGATATGGCAGCGCCTGCAACGCAGCGAGTGGTCGAGTAACGACCTGTCCGAGCTCAGCGAAGCCAATCAGCGCCTGCTGCGCTTTGCCGAGCGTTTCGAACAGCCCGAGCATTGCCAGCTTGCCCAAGGCATCAGCCAGTCGCTGCAAGCGGTGGATGCCAATCGCGGGCGCCTGAGCAGCCAACTGATCACCGACATCAATCGATTGATGCAGCGCCTGTCCCGCACCGGCTTGCGCCATGGCGATCAACTCGAGCAGACCTTCCTGCCGCCGCTGCGCAAACCCATCTACGTAATGCTGCAAGACCATGACCGCGCCGAACGGCTGGCCAAGCAGTTGGAGTTCTTCGGACTCAGCGCCCATGCATTGAACAGTGTCGCGGCGTTCCGCTCCTCGATGGTCGAGCGCCTGCCTGCGGCAATCGTCATGGATGTGGATTTCAGCGGCCCTGGCGTGGGCCTGACGTTGGCCGCCCAAGCCCAGGAAGGACTCGACCAGGCCATTCCGCTGCTCTTCTTCAGCCTCCTTGAAACCGATACGCCCACCCGCCTGGCGGCGGTGCGCGCCGGCGGCCAGGAGTTTCTCACCGGCACGCTCGAAGCCTCGAGCCTGCTGGAGAAGATCGAAGTGCTGACCTGCGTCGCCCAGTACGAACCCTATAAAGTGCTGATCATCGATGATTCCCGCGCCCAGGCCTTGCACACCGAGCGCCTGCTCAACAGCGCCGGCATCGTTACGCGGACATTGATCGAGCCGATCCAGGCGATGGCCGAGCTGGCGGACTTCCAGCCCGACCTGATCATCCTCGACATGTACATGCCCGCCTGCACCGGCACGGAACTGGCCAAGGTGATTCGCCACAACGACCGGTATGTCAGCGTTCCGATCATTTACTTGTCCGCCGAAGACGACCTCGACAAGCAGCTCGACGCCATGAGCGAAGGCGGCGACGACTTCCTGACCAAGCCGATCAAGCCCCGGCACCTGATCACCACCGTGCGCAACCGCGCAGCCCGGGCGCGCAATCTCAAGGCGCGGATGGTGCGCGACAGCCTCACCGGTCTCTACAACCACACCCACATCCTGCAATTGCTCGAAGACTGCAGTTTCCGCGCCCGCCGCGAAGGCAAGCCCCTGAGCTTCGCCATGCTGGACATCGATCATTTCAAGCGAGTCAATGACAGCCACGGCCACCCCATGGGCGACCGGGTCATCAAGAGCCTGGCGCTGTTTCTAAAGCAACGCCTGCGCAAGACCGATTTCATCGGGCGCTACGGCGGTGAAGAGTTCGCCATTGTCATGCCGGACACCGACATTGACGCGGCCTGCAAGGTACTGGACGAAATCCGCCAGCGCTTCGCCGAGATCCATTACCCGGCCCAACCCCAAGACTTGTGGTGCACCTTCAGCGCCGGGGTCGTGGAAATGAGCGAAGCGTCCGACAGCCTGATGATGGCCAGCCAGGCAGATGAAGCGCTGTACCGCGCCAAGCATGCAGGACGAAACAGGGTACAGAGCGCCAGGCAATCAAAGCAAAATGCCACCTTTTCATCGGAATCCACCGATTCAGTCATAAACGTGTAACGCAAACGCAATAACTTCAGGCACTTACGATTCTGCCCCCGGTAGACCCTTGATGCGCCTGAAGCTGCTCACCAATCTCAACACCCTTCTTTTAGTTGCCGTGTGCCTTGGCCTTGGCGCGACCCTTTGGTGGTCGCAAATTGCCTTGGAGCGACCTTACCTTCTGATGGAACGCTACTTGGGCCTGTCGCGGCAGTTCCAGGGCGAAGTGGCGCGCAACATCGAGGATTACCTGGCCAGCGGCGACGCCCTGCGCCTCAGTGCGGCGACCCAAGCGCTGGAAAGCCTGCAAAAGGACCTGGACCAATTCCCGCCGGACCTGGCCAAGGCCCTGCGCCCCAGCCTGTCGAACCTCGACAGCTTCAGCAAGACTGATTTGCTGGCCGCCGGCAAACTGGCCGGCGATCCACAGGCGCTGCTGTTGCAGGCCGAGCGGGAGCTGAGCGCCAGTCTCGATCAGATCGCCCAATACGCCAACGGCGCCCCAGCCTACTTGCCTCCATTGCTCACTGCTTCGCAGCACCTGGGCCGGTTGTCGCTGGCGCGGGACAAACTGGTCAGCAGCGGTCGCAGCGAGTTGGCCGCCGATGTCGAGCGGGAACTGACGAGTATCCGCGCCCAGGCTCAGCAGCTGGATAACTTGCCACTGCTTGGCGTCACCGCCAGCAGCGAATCGGGCAGCGATGATTTTGCCGCGCTGATGGGCCTGAAAACCCAGGAAAAAACCGTCGCCGAAGATGCTGGCATCGCCCTCAAGCGCGAACTCAACAGCTTGCTCGGCCGCTACCCAGCGGAATTGGCCCGCACCCGCGAGCTGATCCAGAAGCGCACCGAACTGAGCAGCGGCACACACCTGAAAATCGCGGATGTGCAGACGGCGATTGACACGTTGGAACCGGCGGTACGCGCCCAGCATGGGCAGATCCAGGGGGAGGTTCGCTTGATCCAGGGCGTGATGATCGGCCTGATCCTGTTGATCGCGTTGCTCATCGACACCTTGCAGCGACGCTTGGCACGCACCTTGACGCACTTGGCGCCAGCCTTGTCGACCTGGGCCGAAGGGGACTTCAGCCGGGATATCCATGTGGGCGCCAGCAACCGCGAATTGCAAGACATCGAGGCCTCGCTCAATCGTCTGCGCGCTTACTTGGTGGATCTGGTGGGCACCATTCGAGTGAACGCCGAACAGGTCGCGGGGAGCAGTCGGACCCTGGCCGAGTTGAGCGGCGAATTGCACAGCGGCGCCGAGGACCAGGCCGGCGACACCGCACTGATCCGTGATTCCCTCAGCGAACTGGAGGCGACCATCCAGCAAGTGGCCGGCGATGCCAGCCAGGCCGCGCAGGCCAGTCGCAGCGCCGGCAACGCCGTGGAGCATGGCCAACAGGTCATCGGCTTGAGTCTCGCCGGCCTCCATGCGCTCGTGGGCGAAGTGCAAGGCAATGCGCAGATGATCGAACAACTGGCCGAGGAGTCGGCGACGATCGGCGGCGTGTTGACGGTCATTCGCTCGATTGCCGACCAAACCAACCTGTTGGCCCTCAACGCCGCCATCGAAGCCGCCCGCGCCGGAGAAATGGGCCGGGGCTTTGCGGTGGTAGCCGAAGAAGTCCGCTCGCTGGCCCAGCGCACCGCTGGCGCCACTTCGGAAATCCAGGCGCTGATCGCCCGCTTGCAACTGGCCGCGCGCCAATCGGTGGACGGCATGCGCGCCCAGGTCGAACACGCCGAAGCCACCGCCAGCCAGGCGCAAGCGGCCGATGGCGCGCTGGATGAGATTGTCGGCGCCATCCAGACCATCGCCGACACGGCGGTCCGCATCGCCGACGTCACCGCCCAACAAAGCGGCGCTGTCAGCGAGATTCGCGATCACAGCGAGCGGATTCATCAGTTGGGCGGCGATAACCTGCTGCGCATCGGCCAAGGCCGGGAACAGGGCGACAACCTGCTGGTGCTAGGTGGGCGGCTGCATACCGCTGTGCAGGCCTTTCGGGTTTAACACCAAGAAACTCTGTGCACGACTGTGGCGAGGGAGCTTGCTTCCGCTCGGCTGCGCAGCCCCGATGGGGTTTGCCGCATGGAGCAGGCTACGGAATTTTGTAACGACCCTCTTCATGCTAGGCTCCCGCCCCCTCAAGAAATTGCAAAAGGAGCATGCAATGAGGGTACCTGCGTCGCCACCCGGCGTTTCTGTCGAAGAAAATATCGCAGCGGCATTTCATAAAAAAAAATGCTCTGAAAGCTGGATCGGCTTTTATCTACTCGTGGTTTTACACCCAAGTCAGAAATCGCGGGCCTTGGGACTACAAGCAACTATCCGCCGAACCTAAAAAGCCCGCCTATCTCGCCGTCTTATGTGCATTGCTTGCCCTTGCCCTGGCTTGCATGAGTTGGCTGTGTTTCTTCCCTCGGGACATGCCCCAACTGACAGAGGTCGTCTTGCGAAAACCTTTGTCCCACGATGCATTTATCTATGGCGTAAAGGATGATCGTGGCGGAGCAACGGTCCCTTTCAGTTATCGCTACTACGTCTATCGAACCTTGGCAGCCGACAGCGACATCCTTTCCGAGCTGAAAACCGCGACGCCATTCCTTGTCACTCGGGATGACTCAATAACCGTCGACATTCAGGAGTCGACGATTACGGTGTCAGTTGATAAGGAAGTCTATGCCTACCACAGCAACACCCTCTATCGACACGCTGGGGGTGTCGACTACACACCCGTGAATATCTATTTGCGTTCAAGTCCAACAGATTGAATGAAGGAGCGAGCTCAGATAGCGGCGGGTCAGCTGGGATCAATGCTGGATGTGCGGCTGTCATTGCGAGCAAGCTCCCACGGGGTTCGGTTTCCAACGGTATGACCGGATCAGAGCCCAGGGTCACAAATTTCGCGCAAACATCGGTCATCGTGCTGGCTATTGCAGAGAACTGGACAGTCACAAAGGCTTTGCGGCATAGTCGCCAGGTTCTGATACCTGCTCACAGATAACAAGGAACAGCAGATGGCGACCCTTTTGGTCCTGCACGGACCCAACCTGAACCTGCTTGGCACCCGTGAACCGGGCGTCTACGGCGCCGTGACACTGGCACAGATCAATCAGGACCTGGAACAGCGGGCCCGCGCAGCCGGCCATCATTTGCTCTATCTGCAAAGCAACGCCGAATACGAATTGATCGACCGCATCCATGCCGCGCGAGGCGAAGGCGTGGACTTCATTTTGATCAACCCAGCAGCTTTTACACACACAAGCGTCGCATTACGTGACGCGCTGCTGGCAGTGAGCATCCCATTCATCGAAGTGCATTTGTCCAACGTGCACAAACGCGAAGCTTTCCGCCATCACTCCTACTTCTCCGATGTAGCGGTGGGAGTGATCTGCGGCCTTGGCGCCAGCGGTTACCGACTGGCCCTGGAGGCCGCCCTAGAGCAGCTTGAAAAACAGGCAACAGCTTGAACAACAAGCGTTAAACGCCCCTGACCGACCCTTGGGAGTTGATGATTCATGGATATCCGTAAAGTTAAGAAACTGATCGAGTTGCTGGAAGAGTCCGGCATCGACGAGCTCGAGATCAAGGAAGGCGAAGAGTCCGTACGCATCAGCCGCCACAGCAAGACCCCAGCCCAGCAGTTCTATGCACCGGCCCCGATGCAAGCCCCGGCTGCCGCACCTGCTCCGGCAGCAGCGCCAGTTGCCGCCGCAGCCCCAGCGGCTCCTGCGGCACCCGCGCTGAACGGCACCGTTGCCCGTTCGCCAATGGTGGGCACGTTCTATCGCAAGTCTTCGCCAACCTCGCCGTCCTTCGTTGAAGTCGGCCAGACCGTGAAGAAAGGCGACACCCTGTGCATCGTCGAAGCCATGAAGATGATGAACCACATCGAAGCTGAAACCAGCGGTGTGATCGAGTCCATCCTCGTCGAAGACGGCCAGCCGGTTGAGTACGACCAACCGCTGTTCACCATCGTTTGAACCGCGGAGAGCCTTTGATGACTGCGAAGTTGGAAAAAGTTCTGATCGCTAACCGCGGTGAGATCGCCCTGCGGATTCTGCGTGCCTGCAAAGAGATGGGCATCAAGACCGTCGCCGTTTACTCCAAGGCCGACAAAGAACTGATGCACCTGGGCCTGGCGGACGAATCCGTCTGCATCGGTCCGGCGTCGGCTGCGCACTCTTACTTGCATATCCCGGCAATCATCGCCGCCGCCGAAGTGACCGGCGCCACTGCCATTCACCCTGGCTACGGTTTCCTGGCGGAAAACGCCGACTTCGCCGAACAGGTCGAGAACTCCGGTTTTGCCTTCATCGGTCCGAAAGCCGAGACCATCCGCCTGATGGGCGACAAGGTTTCGGCCAAGCACGCCATGATCGCTGCCGGCGTACCAACCGTTCCTGGCTCCGACGGCCCGCTGCCTGAAGACGAAGAAACCGCTTTGCGCATTGGTCGCGAAGTCGGATATCCGGTGATCATCAAGGCCGCCGGCGGCGGCGGTGGTCGCGGCATGCGTGTGGTGCACAAGGAAGAAGACCTGATTTCCTCGGCAAAACTGACCCGCTCCGAAGCAGGCGCGGCGTTCGGCAACCCGATGGTCTACCTGGAAAAATTCCTGACCAACCCGCGTCACGTCGAAGTCCAGGTGTTGTCCGACGGCCAAGGCCAGGCGATTCACTTGGGCGACCGCGATTGCTCGCTGCAGCGTCGCCACCAGAAGGTCCTCGAAGAAGCGCCGGCACCGGGCATCGACGAGCAGGCTCGCCAGGAAGTCCTGGCTCGCTGCGTCAAGGCCTGTATCGACATCGGCTATCGCGGCGCCGGCACCTTCGAGTTCCTCTACGAAAACGGTCGCTTCTACTTCATCGAAATGAACACCCGTGTTCAGGTGGAGCACCCGGTTTCGGAAATGGTCACCGGTATCGACATCGTCAAGGAGATGCTCAGCATCGCCGCCGGCAACAAGCTGTCGTTTACCCAGGATGACGTCGTTATCCGCGGTCACTCGCTGGAGTGCCGGATCAACGCCGAGGATCCGAAGACCTTCATGCCAAGCCCTGGCACGGTCAAGCATTTCCATGCGCCGGGTGGCAATGGCGTTCGCGTCGATTCGCACCTGTACAGCGGTTATGCGGTTCCGCCGAACTACGACTCGTTGATCGGCAAGCTGATCACCTACGGGGCGACCCGTGACGAAGCCATGGCGCGCATGCGCAATGCGCTGGATGAGATCGTCGTAGACGGTATCAAGACCAACATCCCGCTGCACCGCGACCTCGTCCGTGACGAAGGCTTCTGCAAAGGCGGCGTCAACATCCACTACCTGGAGCACAAGCTGGGCAACCAGCACTGATGTTTCAAGTGGAGTAAAAAAAGACCCCGGCCCATTGCCGGGGTCTTTTTTTGCCTCGCAATCAGCTCAGCACAACCATGGAGAACTCGTTCAAGGCAAGCTGCGCCGCCGTCGCCGGCCTGCCTTGAACGGTGCGAACGGCCCCGTTGGCAGTTGCCATCAACGGCTCGCTGCGCACGCGCGTCATGAATCCACGCGCCCGCAGCGATACCGAATCGGTGCCACGCCTGGCCCTTGCCAGCACAGGTATGTAGTAGCGTTCGACCAGATCCTGTGAAGTCTTGAACACGGAAGTGACACCCGTGCGCAAATCGAGTGCAACACCATAGGTGTTGCCGAAGCAGGAAGAGTACGACCAATGATCCCAGGTAGGCTGCAGTCCCTGGCGCCGCATCATTAGCCTGACCGGTTCGCCGATGTCCGTTCCCGTCAACCAGTCGCCCCCCACCAAGGTAGCGCGAATGTTCCTGGCTGGCCCCCCCAGGCGCTGCTTCACCTCGCGAATACTGCGCTCGATCAGCGCGCGGATGTTGTGATCGAAATGAATCACCGCCCCCATCCGAGTGGCCGGGTTGTACAACGAAGCGACCACGCATGTCTGCGCGTTAAGCGAGAACAGATAGTTGTCCGCCGCTGCATCGCTGAACCTTGCCACTACGGCTTCACCCTGGAGCGCTCCCCGTGTCACGTCCGGCGAAACATGCCCTGGGAACGCCTCACGCAAATCCCTCACTCGCCCCAGGTTGCGCACCTCATCGCTCCCCCCTCTCAGGCCAACCGAATTGTGCACCCACTTGCCCTCCGCCACCCGGCGTATGGGGAGCTTGTAAAACGCACCGGGACGGCGAGCGTCCACCAGGCACAAACCGTCGAAATAAGAATCCTTCCTGACCTGGTAATACTTGCCCGTGTTTTTTATGTAGTAGGTGCTTTGCGGTTGCGTGGCACTGGGAGGACTGCGGTAGGTGCCATGGAAAATACTGTCATCGGTCACGAGCTGCAGGTTATCAGGCGTTTTCCTGACTGCCTGTTTTGGCTTGAAACGCAAGCCCCTGACGGCCGGCCCGCTTTCCTTGGCGGCAATCGTGGTCACGTTTCTCAAGCGCTGGGCAGCCAACGACATAGGCCTGACGAGCAGATTCAGCCCCTTGACGGCCCATCCGAGCGACTTGGCGACCATCCATGGCCCCAGCGTGGCGAACAGCGCCCCCCAAGACACGGCCAGCCAGTGGCCGAGTGCTCCCTGCGTATCGCCTTGCCTGTGCGCGTCGATTGCCTGTTTGGAGGTTATGCCGATAAACATGACGTCCAGCAGTAGGGCAAAGGGAGGGTAGACCATGCAAACGGGAGCGGCCGCGAACAGCAGCCCTTTGACGATCTGATGCTTGATCACCTTCGCACGGTTGGTGGTGATGTCTTGCACATCGGTGATCGCACGCTCGATATACCTGTCGAATTGCGCGCTGATATCAACGACCCGGTTCAGCTCGCGCACCCCATCCACACGAATGCTTCCGGCCGCCAGAGCGTTCAGCGATGTGCGCACCGCGTCACGCGCGGTCAGCGCGACTCGCTCCAACACGTAGTCATGCAGCTGCGTCACCACGCTTGCGGTGAACTCAACGTATTGGCGAAAGGCGATACCGTCAGGCGCATCAGGTGTGTACAACCAGTAAGCACTCCTGGAAGCAAAATAGGCGAAAACGTACACCCCCAACACAACATGACCGCCGACAGTGAAATTCATCACGCCTTCGCTCGCCACCAGATTTGTGGAATGCACACGCCTGCGCCCAGGCACCCAGCGGCTCAGCAGGGTGACTTGCCGCGCAAGCCATTGGTACTCGTCGTCGCTCAACACCGACTGCCCATAAACGATTCGCAGGTCACGATCCATCCGTGTCAGCAACATGTAGCGAAAGGCATCGCGGCGCTTGGTGTACTCCGGAGTCCGACTATCCAGGAACTTGCTGCGGATTTCCCTGGCGTACTGGTCACCCAGGTAGGCCTGTCGAATATAACTTCCCAGATCGGCGCTGCGGACCTGCCCCAGATCCTGCCCAATCGAGGAACGCACCCCTTTGGCTGGGTGGTCGATACCTGAATTGTCGTCATACCCGTAGATAGCCAGGTCCAGCAGATTGGCGACCTTCATGTCATTTCCCAACCCGGGGCGGTAATCGATAAGGACCGTTGCAGGATCTACCGGCTCTTCCACGCCCTTGCTACGCATATAAGGTGCAATCGCCTGCGTGACAGTACGCTTGGCAAAGTCCATGAAGACTTCGTAGCCCTCGAGCTGCTCGTCGAAAACCTTCTGATGAACCAGGAACTCCTGGTTCAGGCCGCGGATCATTTGTCGACTGGCAAGCGGCAAAGCGCGATACCAGGCAGGCGAATCACTCAATTCCACCTGCAACAGGTTGTTTGCCAACCCTGCCAGCACGGCGGCCTCGAGACAGTCCCTGAAGCCACGTAATGGCCCCCTGGGATCCCGGCCAAGATCCCAATGAGTCGGCTTGTGCATCACACCGATAAAATATTCCCGCGCCTCCCCACGATCAGCCGGGGAGAGCTGCTGCAACAAGTATTCGCGACCGACTTCACTTTCAATCCAAAGCCCCATTTCGGCGCTCACGGCACGAAGCGAAGGCAACTTGATCCACTCCTGGCCATCCGGTTTGCCGGGGGCATACAGCAGCAAGTCGCTGGCGTCACCCGGTCTATCTTCTCGGTAGAACAGCAAGAGATCAGCACAACGCATCGCATTGGGCAGTACGACATTGCAGACTTGCCGGATGCTGTCGCCTTGCGACGACTTGCGGATCTCCTCATAGTCGGCGTTCGTGATCTGGCCGGCGCAACGCGCAACAAACGCACCGTGTCGCAATCGCGTGCCGAACCAATCGAGCATGGCCATTTTCAAGTCCACGCGATCATATCGACTTGAAAGCGCCGGCCAATATTCGGCAGCAACGTCCAGGTCCGACAGCAATCGTGCGACGAACTCGGGCGCAAGCGGCTGGTTGCGCAACATGCCGCCGTTCTCGACCAGGCGCACCGATATGACGTCCGGCCGGACAGGGCCCGACGCTACCAGCTCGGTCAAGGTGTAGGTTTGCAAAGGGCGACCCACTACGGTTTGCCACTGCAACTGCACCCGAACGCTGTCGGGTTCGACGTCCATGTCCAATTCGTGCCTGATGTAATCCTTGACCGAGTGCCGGGCGAAGTCTTTCAGCGAGCCCAGGCCATCGAGCAGCTCATCAACCCGGGCCTGCGCCTCGGAAGCCAGCTCTTGGAGAGCTTCCAGCCGCTTACGTTCTGCGTCGCCCAGTCCCCGCAGCCAGTCCGGCAACTGCGAGCGCGCCAATGCATCCAGCGTCTGGCGCTCTTGCACAGTAGCCAACTCGGCCAGTTGGCTCATCCGACGCCAGCCATCCTGGAGCGTTTCGATTTCCTCACGTAGCGCCGCGACATCCCGCCCAACCAGTTGCCCGGGCTGCAAAGCGCTTTCGACCGCCGCCAGATGTTCATCCAGTTTCTGCTGGATGAGTGTTTCAAGTGAAGCGTCGAGCCCGACTGCTTCCCAATGTCGTCGCAGATAATCCTGGTAATGCCGAACGAAACTCGAGGCGGTACCTTCAACAACCTGGGCAACGGCATCCCGACGTTCGGCCGAAAAGCCCTGGTCCGCCCCGCCTGGCCAGCGATAAGGCGCATCCTGCTGCTCGTCGTAAGCCACGAGGGCTTGATCTATCGTGCGCTGCAGCACCGCCTCAAGCAGCACGCCGATAAAATATGAATCGACATTGCCCTCGCTATAGTACGTGCGCAACTCGACCAGCAAATACTGCTCCAGTATTTCCAGAAGGGTCATCTGGGTCTGCAGTCGCGAGTCGATTGCGGACTGCCAACGCATCAACCTCTCCAGAACCGCCTGGGGCGAGGACGATGCCGCTGCTTCGCCGTCCTTGTTTCGCTTCGACTCGGTGATGGTGTCCATACACATCTTTCCTTGTGGTGTGGGACCGGCACCTTATCGACGTCGCGACACACCGATGTCATACATATATATATGGAAACACCACAGCCTGACGCTCCAGACTCGCTTATCCACTTTGACAGCGACCTGGCGTACACTGCGCGCCTTTGCAGCCCCACGCTGCTTCCTGTCGATTTTTCAAAGGTGCCCGCCATGCCTTGGCTGCAAGTACGCCTGGCCATCAGCCCGGAACAAGCCGAAACCTACGAAGACGCTTTTCTCGAAGTAGGTGCCGTATCGGTGACTTTCATGGACGCCGAAGACCAGCCGATCTTCGAGCCCGAGCTCAATACCACTCCCCTGTGGTCCCACACCCATTTGCTGGCGCTGTTCGAAGGCGGCACCGAGGCGGCCAGCGTGCTCGCCCATCTGGAGCTGCTGACTGGCAGCCCGTTGCCCGAACATCACAGCGAGGTGATTGAAGATCAGGATTGGGAACGCAGCTGGATGGATAATTTCCAGCCGATGCGTTTCGGCCAGCGCCTGTGGATCGTGCCAAGCTGGCATGCCGCGCCGGAACCGGACGCGGTGAACCTGCTGCTGGACCCGGGTCTGGCCTTCGGCACCGGCACTCACCCCACCACCGCGCTGTGCCTGGAATGGCTGGACGGCCAGGACCTCGAAGACTGCAATGTGCTCGACTTCGGCTGTGGTTCGGGGATCCTGGCCATCGCTGCCCTGCTGCTGGGCGCCAAGGAAGCGGTCGGCACCGACATCGATGTCCAGGCCCTGGAAGCGTCCCGCGACAACGCCGGGCGCAACAACATTGCCGACGAGCTTTTCCCGCTGTACTTGCCCCAGGATCTGCCGAAGGTGCAAGCCGATGTGTTGGTCGCAAACATCCTGGCCGGTCCGCTGGTGTCCTTGGCGCCACAGCTGTCGAGCCTGGTAAAACCGGGCGGACGCCTGGCGTTGTCGGGCATCCTCGCCGAACAGGGCGAAGAAGTCGCTGCCGCTTACTCCGCGGATTTCGACCTGGACCCCATCGCCAATCGCGATGGCTGGGTGCGCATCAGCGGACGTCGGCGCTAGAATGACCGCCTGTATCGACCGGATTGCCGCATGACCGACAGCTTCGTCACCCAGTGCCCGCATTGCCGCACCAGTTTTCGCGTCAGCCATGCTCAATTGAGCGTGGCACGCGGGGTGGTTCGTTGCGGCTCGTGCCTGCAAGTGTTCAATGCCGCGAAGCAATTGCTGGAGCAGCGCACTTCCAAGGACGTCGCGCCTCCCACGACTTCCCCGGTAAAACCGGCGGTCGAAGCACCACGGGCAATCAGCCAGAAACAATGGACCGCCGCCGAGCTGGACCTCGATGACCTGGATAAGGAACTGGCTCGCCTGGAACGGCGCGACAAACGGGCTCCAGACACGTTTGGACGGCGTCGCGAAGACAACCTGAGCGCCCTGCGCGAGCATCCTGCGAGCGAGCAGGAGCCATGGGCCGACAGCCTGTACAGCGAGTCTCCCGCCGAGCGTGCCGAGGCCGCCATCCTATCCCCGCTGGAACCGTTCGAGCCCCACGAACCAGCCCGACCACCGCGGACCGAGCCGTCCTTGTCCCTCGCTCTCGAGCCCCTGGAACCGGAGGATGAGCCCGTCGCCCCGCTGAGCCTCGCGCCGGATGACGAACCCCACGAACACCTTGAGCGCCTGTCCGCCACGGACGACCTGGACGATGAACCGGAGCCGCTGGCGGCGTCGCGCAAGAAACGCGAGCGCCATGAGCCCGGCATACGCGCCGAAGTGCTTCAGGACCTTGACGACGACCCATTGCAACTGGACTGGCGCAAACGCCGTTCGCCCTGGGGGCGTCGCTTGCTCTGGGGCCTGTTGGTATTGCTCGGCGCCGCAGCCCTGGCCGGCCAGTACATCGCCTATCATTTCGAGGAGCTGGCCCGCCAGGACCAGTACCGCCCGTGGTTCCTGCAGATCTGCCCCGTCATTGGCTGCGACGTCCCGTCCAAGGTCGACATTGCCAAGATCAAGAGCAGCAACCTGGTAGTGCGCAGTCATCCGGAATTCAGCGGCGCCCTGGTGGTGGACGCGATCATCTACAACCGTGCGCCCTTCTCCCAGCCTTTTCCGTTGCTGGAGCTGCGCTTTGCCGACCTCAACGGGCACCTGATCGCCAGCCGTCGCTTCAAGCCCGGGGAATACCTGGGCGGCGATCTCGAGGGCCGCGGCGAAATGCCGCCGCAGACACCCATCCATATCGCGCTGGATATCCTGGACCCAGGTTCCAAGGCGGTGAACTACAGCCTGAGCTTTCATTCCCCCGAATGAACCCGGCCAGGGTCGGCCAATTGACGGCAGCTTTCTGACTGCCCCCACCCAGACCAAACCGCTGGCGATAACAAAATAGCTGTTCAGATTTTATCCAATTCGATCTTTATCCAGTCATCGAGAGCGGGTATCATGCCAACCCTTTTTCGAAGTCTCATGATCCGGCCCCACTTCAGGGAAGTCCTATGTCGGCGGTACGCATCGGCCCATATACATTGCAGAACGGCCTGGTTCTCGCCCCTATGGCGGGCGTCACCGACCAGCCCTTTCGTCAGTTGTGCAAACGATTGGGCGCAGGACTGGTGGTGTCGGAAATGGTGACCAGCGACATGAGTTTGTGGAACACCCGCAAATCGCGCCTGCGCATGATCCACGAAGGTGATCCCGAGCCCCGCTCGGTACAGATCGCCGGTGGTGATGCACAGATGCTGGCGGAGGCGGCCCGAGCCAACGTAGAGCTGGGGGCGCAGATCATCGACATCAACATGGGGTGCCCGGCGAAAAAGGTCTGCAACAAGGCCGCGGGCTCGGCACTGTTGAAGGACGAAGCGCTGGTCACCGAGATCCTGCAGGCGGTTGTCGCCGCGGTCGATGTGCCGGTGACCCTGAAGATCCGCACCGGGTGGGACCGGGATAACAAGAACGGCCTGACGGTGGCGAAGATCGCCGAACAGGCAGGCATTACGGCGTTGGCGGTCCATGGCCGCACCCGCGCAGACCTGTACACCGGCGAAGCCGAGTACGACACCATAGCCGCGATCAAGCAGGCGGTGTCCATTCCGGTCTTTGCCAACGGCGATATCGACTCGCCCGAGAAGGCCCGGTACGTGCTGGACGCGACCGGTGCCGATGGCCTGTTGATCGGTCGGGCCGCCCAAGGGCGGCCATGGATTTTTCGTGAAATCGAACACTACCTGCGCACCGGTGAAAAACTCGCTGCGCCGTTGTTGTCCGAGGTGGAACGTATTCTGCTAGAGCATCTGGCCGCGCTGCATGCCTTCTATGGAGAAGTCATGGGCGTACGCATCGCTCGCAAGCATGTGGGCTGGTATCTCGCAACCCTGCCGGGCGCCAGGGAGTTTCGCGCCCGTTTCAATCGTTTGGATGGTACGCAAGCACAATGCGCCGACGTTCAGGCGTTCTTCGCCGAACGTTACAAGAGCCTGACAGGGGACGAAGGGGTGGCCGCATGACGATGATGACCGAGACTTTAGTGAGTGGAACAACACCCGTGAGCGACAACGTGAATTTGAAACAGCACCTCAATACGCCCAGCGAAGAAGGCCAGACCCTTCGCGGGAGCGTCGAGAAGGCGCTGCACAATTATTTCGCCCACCTTGAGGGCGCTGCCGTCACGGATGTGTACAACCTGGTGCTCTCCGAAGTCGAGGCGCCTCTGCTCGAAAGCGTGATGAACTACGTCAAGGGCAACCAGACCAAGGCCAGCGAGCTGCTGGGCCTGAATCGCGGCACCCTGCGCAAGAAACTCAAACAGTACGACTTGCTTTAAGCATTCAATCAAACCAGAAAGGCGCCCGCGTAAAAAACGGTCGCCTTTTTTGCTGACTTCCCTTGCTTTTGATGGAACTTGAAATGACCGACCAGACCACCCGCCTGCCGATCCGCCGCGCCTTGATCAGCGTTTCCGACAAGACCGGGATCCTCGAATTCGCCCGCGAGCTGCAACAGCTGGGCGTCGAGATTCTCTCCACCGGTGGGACCTTCAAGCTGCTGCAGGACAACGGTATCGCCGCAGTGGAAGTCGCGGACTACACCGGTTTTGCGGAAATGATGGACGGTCGCGTCAAGACCCTGCACCCAAAGATCCATGGCGGGATCCTGGGTCGTCGCGGCATCGACGACGCCATCATGAATGAGCACGGCATCAAGCCGATCGACCTGGTGGCGGTCAACCTCTACCCGTTCGAAGCTACCATCAACAAGCCTGGCTGCGACCTGCCAACCGCCATCGAGAACATCGATATCGGCGGTCCGACCATGGTCCGCTCGGCGGCCAAGAACCATAAGGACGTGGCGATCGTGGTCAACGCCAGCGATTACGCCAGCGTGCTGGACAGCCTCAAGGCCGGAGGCCTGACCTACGCCCAGCGTTTCGACCTGATGCTCAAGGCCTTCGAACACACCGCTGCCTACGACGGCATGATCGCCAACTACATGGGCACCGTGAACCAGGCCGCCGAAACCTTGAGTACGGAAGGCCGCAGCGAATTCCCGCGCACCTTCAATACCCAATTCATCAAGGCCCAGGAAATGCGCTACGGCGAGAACCCGCACCAGAGCGCGGCGTTCTACGTGGAAGCCAAGCCTGCCGAAGTCGGCATCGCCACCGCCACCCAGTTGCAAGGCAAGGAACTGTCGTTCAACAACGTGGCCGACACTGACGCCGCGCTGGAGTGCGTGAAGAGCTTCGTCAAGCCTGCCTGCGTGATCGTCAAGCACGCCAACCCGTGCGGCGTGGCCGTGAGCCCGGACGCCGAGGGCGGCATCCGCCAGGCCTACGAACTGGCCTACGCCACCGACACCGAGTCGGCGTTCGGCGGCATCATCGCCTTCAACCGTGAACTGGACGCGGAGACCGCCAAGGCGATCGTCGAGCGCCAGTTCGTCGAAGTGATCATCGCCCCTTCGGTCAGCGAAGAAGCCCGTGCCATCGTCGCCGCCAAGGCCAACGTGCGCCTGCTGGCCTGCGGCCAATGGTCGGCCGACCGTGCGTCGGCCTGGGACTACAAGCGCGTCAATGGCGGCCTGTTGGTCCAGAGCCGGGACATCGGCATGATTGGCAGCGAAGACCTGAAAGTGGTGACCCAGCGCGCCCCGAGCGAGCAGGAAATCAACGACCTGATCTTCGCCTGGAAAGTCGCCAAGTACGTCAAGTCCAACGCCATCGTCTATGCCAAGAACCGCCAGACCATCGGTGTCGGCGCCGGCCAGATGAGCCGCGTAAACTCGGCCCGCATCGCCGCCATCAAGGCTGAACACGCCGGCTTGCAGGTACAGGGCGCCGTGATGGCGTCCGACGCGTTCTTCCCGTTCCGCGACGGTATCGACAATGCTGCGAAGGTTGGCATCACTGCGGTGATCCAGCCGGGTGGTTCGATGCGTGACAGTGAAGTGATTGCTGCCGCCGACGAAGCCGGCATCGCGATGGTGTTCACCGGCATGCGCCACTTCCGTCACTAACAAGACAACGGCCGCACTGAAGCCGGCATCTGCTGCGTTGGAGCCGACCTCGATGATGCTCATTGCCAAAAGGCAACTCCGCTCACCGAGGTCCACTCTGCCTTGCATCTACCGGCTTCATTGCGACCTCCTACGGCGCATGACGCCCTAGGCTCCAAACAGAATCAGCGTCATCCGAGGTTTTTGAAATGAATGTTTTGATCATTGGCAGCGGTGGCCGTGAACACGCCCTGGCCTGGAAAGTAGCTCAGGATCCGCGCGTGCAGAAAGTGTTTGTCGCACCGGGCAATGCTGGTACCGCCATCGAAGCCAAATGCGAGAACGTCGCGATCGACGTGCTGGCCTTGGAACAACTGGCCGATTTCGCCGAGAAAAACGTCTCGCTGACCATCGTTGGTCCGGAAGTACCGCTGGTCGCCGGCGTGGTCGATCTGTTCCGGACCCGCGGCTTGGATTGCTTCGGCCCGACTGCCGGTGCTGCACAGCTGGAAGGTTCGAAAGCGTTCACCAAGGATTTCCTGGCGCGTCACAAGATCCCGACCGCCGACTACCAGAACTTCACCGAAATCGAACCGGCCCTGGCGTACCTGCGCGAAAAAGGCGCACCGATCGTGATCAAGGCGGACGGCCTGGCCGCCGGCAAAGGCGTGATCGTTGCCATGACCCTGGCCGAGGCAGAAGAGGCCGTGCGCGACATGCTCGCCGGCAATGCCTTCGGTGATGCCGGGTCGCGGGTTGTGATCGAAGAATTCCTCGACGGCGAGGAAGCCAGCTTCATCGTCATGGTCGATGGCAAGAACGTCCTGCCGATGGCAACCAGCCAAGACCACAAGCGTGTCGGCGATGGCGACAGCGGCCCGAACACCGGCGGCATGGGGGCTTACTCCCCGGCGCCAGTGGTCACGGCCGAAGTACACCAGCGTGTAATGGACCAAGTCATCTGGCCAACCGTGCGTGGCATGGCCGAGGAAGGCAACGTCTACACCGGTTTCCTCTATGCTGGCTTGATGATTGACAAGGCTGGTAACCCAAAAGTCATCGAATTCAACTGCCGTTTCGGCGATCCTGAGACCCAGCCGGTAATGCTGCGCCTGCAATCGAGCCTGGTGCTGCTGGTCGAAGCCGCCCTGGCGCAGGCGCTGGATAAGGTTGAAGCTCAATGGGATCCGCGTCCGAGCGTCGGCGTCGTGCTGGCCGCTGGTGGTTATCCGGGCGACTACGCCAAAGGCCGCGCAATCAAAGGCCTGGAAGCCGCCGCCCAATTGGAAGGCAAGGTTTTCCACGCCGGTACGGCACTGAAGGACGGTCAGGTCGTGACTGCCGGTGGTCGGGTGCTGTGCGCCACGGCCATGGGCATCAGCGTCGATGCCGCTCAGCAGCAGGCCTACAAGCTTGCCGCGCAGATTGATTGGGAAGGCTGTTTCTACCGCAAGGACATTGGCTACCGTGCCATTGCCCGCGAGCGTGGCGAAAACCTGGAATAACCCGGCCATTCAGACAGGCAGGGGCCCAGGGCTCTTGCCTGTCTGCTCGGGCGCCGCGCATAGTTATAATCTGGCATCAACCTACGAAGGGATTTCGCCGTGCGCTGGCTCAGGATTGCCATAAGCTTGACCGTTACCCTGCTGACGCTGCTCTGCGTGCCGGCCCAGGCGGCGCCCGGCAGTGGCTGGGCGGTTTTGCTCGACGAACAGGGCGACCTGAAGCTGAGCGACATCCGCTCTGCACGCTATACCAACCAGTTCAGCCCCATTGACCTGGACCACCTCAAGGCAGCCGAACCTGGCGGTGCCTTGTGGCTGCGCTTCCGGCTTTCTCCCGACAGGCATGAGCAGATCCTGCGTGTCTTCGCGCCTGATCTATCGCGCCTGAATCTCTATGTATTGGATGGCGACACGCTCGTCGGCCAACAAGTCAGCGGCAATGCCATGCCGCATACCGAACCCATGGTGCCCAGCAGCGATTTCATGCTGCCCTTGCCGCGCAGCGATAAATCGCTGGACGTCTACCTGAGATTGGCATCGCGCTACGAGTTGCGCCCCTATGTCACCTTGCAGCCGGCCGTCCTGGCGGCAGCCAACCAGAACCAGACGCTGGTCTATGGATTGTTGTTCGGCTGCATCGCCATGTTGATCCTGCACAACCTTACCCGCTATGCCTACACCCGATCGCGCAGTTGCCTGTGGCTGGCGGCCTGCGAAGGGTTGCTGATGCTCAGCCTGATATTGCTGCTGAACCTCGCGGGGGCCTGGCTGCCTGATTGGCCGGCAATCCAGACGCCGGGGGCCTACCTGGCCCTGTTGCTGACGGCGCCCTGTGGGCTGATGTTTGCCTATCGTTACTTCGCGCCGCTGGGACCGCACCCGCTGAACCGTCTCCTGCTGGGCGAAATAGTCTTCATCATGCTGTGTAGCCTGTTGCTGCTGTTCGTCAACACGCTGCCACTCAATATCATGACCTACGCCTTGGTGGCGCTGGCTGGCCTGAGCATGCTGTTCGTCAGCGCCTGGCACTGGCAGAAAGGCTACCGCCCGGCACGGTTGTTCGTCGCCGCCATGGTGGTGTTCAACCTGGGTACGCTGATCATCCTTCCGGCCTTGCAGGGGCTGACCGAAGTCGCGCCCCAAGGGCTGATCGTCACGTTGCTGGTCATTATCTGCGTCAGTGGCCTGCTGATGAGCATCGCGTTGGGGGAACGTCAGCGTTCAATCAATGAAAATCGCTTCAGCGTCAGTCGCGACCTAGCCGCAAGCAACGCCGAGATCAACGCCAAGGCCGAATTCCTGGCGAAGATCAGCCACGAGATCCGCACGCCGATGAATGGTGTGCTGGGCATGACCGAGCTGCTGCTAGGCACGCCGCTATCGGTCAAGCAGCGCGACTACGTACAGACGATCCACAGCGCCGGCAACGAACTGCTTACGTTGATCAATGAGATTCTCGACATTTCCCGTCTCGAATCCGGACAAATCGAGCTCGATGATGTGCAGTTCGACCTCAATGCGTTGATCGAGGACTGCCTGAGCATTTTCCGCGCCAAGGCCGAACAGCAGAACGTCGAACTGATCAGTTTCATTCAGCCCCAGGTTCCTCGAGTCATCAGCGGCGATCCGACGCGACTGCGCCAGGCACTGTTGAGCCTGTTGGAAAACGCCCTGAAGAAAACCGACGAAGGCGAGGTGCTGATCGTCGTCGCCCTCGACGAACGCAGCGACCAGCCACGCCTGCGCATCGCGGTACAGGACAGCGGGTCGCCCATGGATGCCGAAGAACGCGACACGCTGATGCATGCCGAGCTGCACAGCAAGAATGTTCTGTCCGCCACGCGCCTGGGTGGCAACCTGGGGCTGGTCATTGCCCGGCAACTGATCATGCTGATGCACGGCGAGTTCGGCATCAAGAGCGGCAGCAGCCAAGGCAGCACCTTGTGGCTGACCTTGCCGCTGGACCCGGACCGCCTCGAACATCCGACCGCAGACCTCGATAGCCCCCTGCAAGGCGCACGGGTGCTGGTCGTCGACGACAACGACACTTGCCGCAAGGTCCTCGTGCAGCAATGCAGCGCCTGGGGCTTGAACGTCAGCGCCGTGCCGTCGGGCAAGGAAGCCTTGGCGCTGCTGCGCACCAAGGCTCACCTGCGCGACTATTTCGACGTGGTGCTGCTGGACCAGAACATGCCGGGCATGACGGGAATGCAGCTGGCGGCCAAGATCAAGGAAGATCCGAGCCTGAACCACGACATCCTGTTGATCATGCTGACCGGCATCAGCAACGCGCCGAGCAAGATCGTGGCGCGAAACAGCGGCGTCAAGCGCATCCTCGCCAAACCGGTGGCGGGCTATACGCTCAAGACGACCCTGGCGGACGAACTGAACCAGCGCAACAAAGGCCAGGCACCGAACCTGCCGGTCAATGCCGGCCCTCCCACTCCCGTGCAGGTTCCCAGCGATTTCCGGATCCTGGTGGCTGAGGACAACACCATTTCCACCAAGGTCATCCGGGGCATGCTCGGCAAGCTCAACCTGCAACCCGACACCGCCAGCAACGGCGAGGAAGCGCTCAAAGCCATGAAAGAACAGCGCTACGACCTGGTCTTGATGGACTGCGAGATGCCGATCCTCGATGGATTCTCCGCCACCCAACAGCTGCGTGCATGGGAAGTCGGTAACCAGCGCACCCGTACGCCAGTGGTGGCGCTCACGGCGCATATCCTGGCCGAACACAAGGAACGCGCCCGCCAGGCTGGAATGGATGGGCACATGGCCAAGCCCGTGGAACTGTCGCAGTTGCGCGAGCTGATTGAACACTGGGTGGCCCAGCGCGATCAGCAAAACCGCACGGCACAAACCTCCTGAGCCGACAGGCGCCGAAACGCCTGATAGACTCCCGTCGTGTTCCCCCTTCTCGAGTCTTGCCATGCTCCATGTGTTGTTCAGCGTTTACCTGAAGATGCTGGTGCTCTACAGCCCCTTCTTTGTCCTGTCGTGTTTTATCAGCCTGACTCGCGGCTACTCACGCAAGGAACAACGTCGACTGGCCTGGAAGGTGGCGATCGCAACGCTGGTGTCCAGCGTATTGCTGTACTTGTTCGGAAGAGTGATTTTCAGCGTATTCGGCATCACCGTAGATGCGTTCCGTATCGGCGCTGGCAGCGTGCTGTTCATTTCGGCGTTGGGCATGGCCCAAGGCAAATCCGCCGTACAGACCGATAACGTGCAGCAGGACGTGACCATCGTCCCGCTGACGATTCCGTTGACCGTCGGCCCCGGCACCATCGGGGCCTTGCTGGTGATGGGCGTGAGCCAGCCGCACTGGGACGACAAACTCATGGCCATCATCAGCATTGCCCTGGCCAGCTTCACCGTTGGCGTCGTGCTTTACCTGTCCAGCCGTATCGAACGGATTCTTGGCGACCAGGGCTTGCAGATTGTCAGCCGCTTGATGGGACTGTTCGTCTGTGCATTGGCAGCGCAGATCATCTTTACCGGGGTGAAAGGCTACCTGGCGCCGTGACCCTGGCCAGTATTGAACTCAGGCACGCTTGCGACGGCTGAAACGCTTGCTCAAGACTTCCCGACGATGTACGCCCAGGTATTCTTCGATTTCCTGCCTGAAGTCCTCGTAACGCGCCGGATTGAAGGTCACGAACGACTTGCCACGGAAGATCTCCCGCGCCGAGGCGCGCCAGTTAACGAAGAGCACGCCACCGTTACTGGAAGACCCGGTCTGTTTGATCGAGCTGGAGGACGCAATCAGAATACCGTTGGACAGTTGTTCGCAAGGGATGACGGATAGACGTGCGCCATCGGCCGACTTGGCCTGGGTGTCGAACAGATTGAGGGTTTCCTTGTCCTGCTTCAAACCATCGATCGTGGTGTTGACCACGGAACCCAGCACTGTCGCCGCGGGGATGCTGGCTTTCACGCCGTCGACGATCCCTTTGACGATATCGCTGATCACCAGGTCCATATCCACCTGCAGGGAGCTCTCGGAATAACGGGAGTAACCGTCATCGGCGACGAAACAGCCGAGGTCCTGCAGGCAGCGAATGAAGGCGTCATACCATCCGCGGGTGTTTTTGCCACCGGGCACTTCGAAGTTGGCTTCCATGATCGCCATGGTCATCAGGTTTTCCATGATTGCCATGTTATTGAGCGACATGCCTTGGCCGTAGCCTACCAGTGCATCCCCCAACATCAGCGCATCCATCTCTTGGGTTGGGTTGTCTTGTACCGACAGCACGGCAGACCTGCGCATGCGCCGCATAGTAGAAGCCAACGCCTTGCGCCTGTTGATACGTGCACTCACCAGTTCAACGCTCTGCGCAATACTTACGCCACTTTCAAAAATTTCCATGATTGCTTCCCTTTTTAAATAAACGACCGCTCCTGCGGACGACTCAGAATCTAATTTATCGAACTAAGAATTAACATTGAAAACTGAATACAACATATGTAGCACAGCCATCCGAAACAACACATTTAGAAGCCAATGAAAATCTCAACAAACTTGAAGATCCTCGCCGCAGCTGTATTCATATAAGCCCTACATCAGCAAACGGATAATTACCATGGACGAACAACCCTTAACCGGACTGGTGACAGGCCCGAATCTTTTCTCATATATCGGGGCGCCTCTACAGCAAGACCACGACGACATCGCCGATTGCAATAACATTGCCACCGGCTCGGCCGATCTCGGTTATCACCGCTACGCCGACCCCAAGGGCTGGTTCGAAGAGTATGTGCGCACCCTTAATTTCCTGGGTTGGTCGCTGCACCACGACTCTATCTACACAACCACCCAGCATATGGTCTCGGGCTCCGTGGCGGATTTCCTGGTGGAGAGTGCGTATGGAATGCGTGACTCATCGCAGGCCAATGCGATGATCGATACGCTGGATACGCTCAAAACCAGCGAGGCGGCCATGCTCTCGCTGGACACGCAAACCCGCGAGGGCGAGTCATTTCAAATTGTTCCGGCGCGCTACGATGCACGGGGCAATCTGATTATCGCCCTGTACAAACTCGAACTGAGCGTCAGCACAAGAAAGCACAGCTTCTTGTTCTGGGAGTGGACAAAGAATTCCGCCAGCATTACCCAGCGAAAGGCATATCTGAAGTTGGACAGAAGCGCGCTGGACGGGCGAAGAGCGCTTATCAACAAGAAGCTGGATACACACGTCATGAGGCGTTTTACCCTGCGAAAGAACGTTTGATGAAACTTGGCTTGAGGTTGTTACTTTCACCCGATGCGTTTGCGGCGAAATAGATCTAATAACGAACGGCCCACTATGATCAAGGGTTGCAGATGGATGATATCTGCAACCCTTTTTTCACCCCATGGATCAGCCATTTAACCCATCAAGTTGTCGGGATCGCCGTCACCGCTAACAATTTACCCAGTGTTACGCCGTTCTGGATGTCCGATAAAGCCCTCATACGCGATATCAAGGTCGAGAGCTCGCAGTGCCGTTTCTCACCGAAACTGAGCAACACGTCGCCAAGCAAGACGTCATCCGTGGCGAATACATCGCGACCAATCACACTGCGCCCGCTGTCCGGGTCAATGATGACCAAGTGCTTGTCGACTTTGCTGAGCAGCAGTTGGTCGGGCTCATCCAGCACCCAGATAAACTTGGACGGACTTGCCACCACGCTGCCCAATGAACGTTGACAATCAAGGATGACCGAGTCGACCAGCAACCAGACCGCCTTTGACAAACGATAAGTGGTCTCCCCCAGCCCCAAGCGCAAGACAAGTGTGCGTACATCATCCGGAACCAGCGGGCGCAGATCCCCGCTTTTCAAAGCTTGACCCTCGACGACCATCACTTCTCCCTCACGAAGGACATAATCGAGTGACGCGGTCTGTTTCGGCTTTGGCAAGAGGAGCAACTTTCCATCCGTTTTATCGTGGAGTAATACGTTGGTGCGCCTTAACGTTCCCAACACCTCGAAGACTTGCGGGGCGGCGGCCTTGGGAGCCTGGATCAACTTCCCGGTCGCGGCGACGAACCACTTGAGTTGATTGGCATCTTCAACCGTCAGCAGGGCACTGCGCGACGGTTGGGCCGCCAGTCGCTCAAGCCCCTCGAGCACACGGTCACCCTGGATAGCCACCCAATCCTCTGAGACTCCGGTGATCAGCGCCGGCTCTGCCTCGCGCAGCGTAACAATCACACCTTCGAGGGTGACGCCCCGAAGCCCCGGACCGTCGGTCGTCAATTTGTTGAACTGCAGGGGGGCCCATTCACGTTCGGCGGCGGGTATCGCGTCAGCCTTCAATAATTTCGATCCGGAGCCAAACGCGAGCGTCAACGCTTGCGGGTCGATCAAGGCTTGGCGATACACCTCACCACTGGAAACATCGAACAACCAGGCAGCCTCGCTGTCCGGGATACCCCTCAATAAACGGACATCCTTTCCATAGCCGAGGTTAGCCAGCAATAGCCTGCCGCCCAGGTACCAGGCGCATAATTTCGAGTCGCCAGCGGCATTGGTCAAACCGGCGATGGCAAAGCTATCAACCTTGTACTTCCCGCCTAGCGCGTCCAGGTCAGCCCACCAATGCTGGCGGTCCTTGAGCCACAGCTCACCGACGCCGGCCAATGACAGTTCGAATTGAGGCGTCAGGTTGAAAAACAACCCATCGTCATTCACAGCCACATACCCCGTGCCGGTAGCCACAATATTGTTCAGTTTTGCGGGACGTTTCCAGGCAGCAGACCATTGCCCCTTGCCCCCCACAAGTGTGCGTTGCTGGTGACAAAGGAACTGGGTGAGTCTGTTGTAGATGATAAAACTATCACCACCATCTACCGGGGGAAGCAACGCCAGATCGGTCAGGTTCTTGATTGAATCGGGCCAGCTACGATAATGCTTGGGCCGTGGCGAGGGGCGGATGATCAAGCAATCACGGCTGCGAATCCACGCCATATCCCGTGATTCATCATCAATCTTCCAGCAAACCGAAACGAAAGGAGCCGGCTGCCAAACCACGGTATCGAAGGCATGTCCGTCCGACAAATGCGCCTGGACGACAAAAGCCTCACGAAGCACGCTCGACCAGCTTGCCAACGTCTCGCCAGCATTGAACACCGACTCCAGCCTGCTATCCCTGCCTCGAATCACTGAACTGAGAAGCAGCTTCTCTTCATGAATCAGATAACCCAACACATCGTGGGACCCGTCGTTATGGGCAATGTGCTGTGCGAAACTGATCATGCCGTGGGCATCGACCTCGATACTTTGGATCTTGCTCGTCATGCTTTGCGGACACCACAACCAATAACAGCGGATCACTTGGCCATTGTCGGCATCGACTTGCCAGATTCGCACGTCCTCCGGGTTGTAGAACCAGGCATAGCCGTCGGTCACTGCCCCAAGCCCTGCGTCTTCGGCGCCCGGTATCTCATCTCGGATGTAGAGGTAGCGGTCCTTCTCGGCGTCGTACCAGGCCGTGACGTACCGGGGCTCATCCGGGTTCTCGAACGGGACCAGGTATTCGTGGACGGGCGTATAAGGCGCTGCCAGACGATGCTGCTGGGCCAATGTTTTCATATATTTGTGCGCGGCTTGCGAATCCATGCCTGGTTTTAGTCCCACCACGACATGGGACAGTTCGCCGGCGTCGATTTTAAGGATCTGGCTTTGGTTGATCTGTATCAGGATGTCGTTCTGCCCCGTTCCGGTAATCGACACCGCAACGTCACCAATGAATAACTTGTCGCGCCCCTCCAGCCGGACGTCGCGTTCCTCGGCCCAAGGTACATCCAACATCCATGCCGACTTCAGCGGCGCCGTCGTTTCGAGAATCAGGCTCACGCCTGGGTGGAGCAGCACGGCGCACCGTTTTCCGGCACCGCGAATGTGATATTCGATTTTGTCCATCCACATCGGCTGCAGCTTGGGCACGAGCAACGACCGATCGACATCGTCGAGCCACACATCGATTGTCGTAGGGCGATAATCGGGGCTGAAGAGACGATTGACTATCTGGTGGCTGGGAAACGAATAGAAGGAAAACTGAAACAGCCATTGACCTTCCTTCTCTTGCCATTTCTCCAAGCGCCGCGCCGTATCGAAACCGGTCCAATCGTACCTATTGGCAAACGGCAGCGCCTTGTACTCATAGCGATAGCAGCTATGCGGAATATAGGGCAGGACGATGGCATGGTGTGCCAGCGGCTTGAATTCAACTTGATCAGGCAGGCCAAGTTCTTTACGAATGTCGATCGCCCGCTCGTAATCGAGGATCATGGTCGGCACGCCCAAATGATCGCGCTGCGGATACAATTTGGGCCCGTCCACCGTAAGGGAGGAGCGACGCAGATCCAGCGTCTTGATGACCAGGGACGAGTCGGGTTTCCAGAGCGTGTGGGTGGTATCGAAGGTGTAGGCATGGTGATGAGCCTTTGCGACATCATCGAAGAACAGCCCGACTTGCCTGGCTTGCTCGGCGATCACGGCGAAGCCCCGGACCACTGCCGACACCCCGAAAGCCAGCCCGCCCACTATCACGGCCGCCCCGCCAAGCACCGCCCCGGCGGTGGCGCCGGCAGCATAAGCCCCTCCCCACAACAACAGGCTTGCCGTGTCGAAAGCCAACTGCGTGCCGAACTCGGCGCGCTCAACGTCGTTCTGTGCGGTTGCCAATTGGTAGATGTCCAGGCCGACGCTCACGAACTGCAGCAGCCCCGCAGTCGCCTCGCTCACGCTGCTTCCTATTGAGGCCTTGATGGCCGGCGCGACGGTACTGGCAATGACCTTTTCGTCTTTCAAGGCTTCCCGAACCAACTGAACCATTGCGTTGATATCGCTCAGGTGCCCCTGCGCCAATTGCGCATAACCCACATAGGCGTGCAACCGAACCGCCGTCGTAAGGGAACGGTCGTCCCCTTCGCGGCCCTGTAACGCATGCATCAGCGCCAAGATGCTGAACCCGGCATTCAACGTGTGAACGCCACCTACGTGGGTAGGGTCCTCCAACATGTCGGGGGTGTTGGCCCCCATGGCCGAAAAATGCTCCGACAGATACCGCTTGATCTGTTTGAAACGAGGATCCTTCGTTTTGGCGTAGGCCACTCGCTGCGGCTGATCACGATCAATCAGGGTGATGCGGTACTCCCCCTCCGGCAGGGCCTCCAGACTGTCGAAAACCGGCACTAACGAGGGCGACAGATTGTTCGCCTCATGCAACTGCGTGGTCGCCTCACTGATCTGTTGCGCTTGCCTATGGCCGTCCAGTGCTCGCAAGCCGCTGCCCAGTTCGACGTTGTTCTGGAGCGATTGTCCCCGTGCACTGGCCATTCGTTGTCTGGGCGGGATCGATGATTGCCCAGGCAATGCTTCAGGCCTTATCAATTGCGAAACGGTCATTTCACCTGGCAATCCGAGGCTTGATAGACGCGCGCCATCCAATTCGATCAAATCGAACGTTGTATGATTTGGGCCATACGCGTCGTATCTGGCAGCCATCTTCTGGTCAACGAAAAACCGTTCCAACAGGTTCTTGAACGTCGATGAGTCAGTGGAGTGGAACAGGCCGAAATTTGGATCATAAAGATGGTAGGTGCTGTCCGTGCCCTTGAAGACCCTGGCCACGAGCATGGCATGGTTACCCGAGTTGAGCATCAACGGAGCGGTCGCTGATTTGGCTTCGAGCACATCGACGACAGTCTGCAGATTCGAACGTTCCGGGGCGCCGAGGACAGTGTCGAGTTGCACGGCGCCCACCGACTCCAGCATATTCAAGAACGTTGCCGAGTCGCTTGCACCATGATCGTTCACCGCCGCATAAAACCGCTCGAATAGGACATCGACCGCCCCCTGGCCTTCCGACAAAGCGGCCGCCATCACCAAGGCCAGTGGGTAACAACGTCCTTTTACGGAACCTTCCCTGGAACTCAGCAAGTCCTGCGGTGCAGCCTTCATCCGTGTATCGTCCAAACCCGCCAGGACCTTTTCGACCTGATCAATCGTTGCGTCGTGTTCCAGTTGAGCGACCCGCTTGATCTCGGCAACCTGCCGCCCCCATTCACGTAACGTCAGCGGCTGCTCCAGAGCGTCAGACATCAATTGCAAGGCGGTCTTGCCACGCACCAGCGGGTAATCCTCCGCACTGGCAAGCGCCGCCATGAATTCGGGTGCCTTGGACTGGAGAAGCACCCGCTCGATGGTCGTATAGCCGAAGGCGGTCCCAAACTTGCTGATATTGTCGGCCAACTTATCCAATTGCGGTCGAGCCGCTTCAAAACTGCGATTGTCCAAAGCCTTGGCACCGATCAAGGGCCCTAACTGCAAGCGCTCCAACGGGCTCAACTGAACGGAATCCAGCGGGCTGTTGGCGTGCTGCTCCAAGAGTTCACGAACAGACCGCTGTTTGTTTTGCGAATCGCTCAGAAACGCCGGTGCTGCAACGCCTTGACTGCTGATGTATCGGCGTTCTTCAAAGCTCAGCGGTATAGGCGAATCAAAGGTCTTAGCACCGTCATGACCGCGTTGCATGGCATCCTTGAAAGGTTCACCCAGCTCTGCGGCCAGATGCTGCAACATGTCGGTGGACAAGATCGGGCGTCCCTCGATCACCGGCCAGCCGTCGTGGAATTCGAGGGTGCTGCCTTTGAGCAACGGCGTGATCTTTCCCGCGTAACGGGCCTTGAATCGACCTTCTCGCCAGGATGTTGTCTCGCGCTCAAGCCAGTCATTCAAATCAGCCACATTCTCCGCCCATGAATGATCGGCTTCCTCCTCCGTTGCGTTGTTGAAACCGGTTTTTAACCGAACGGATTTGCGGACGATCTCAGCCACATCTGGCGTGAAAGCCTTGTGGTCATACTCCTCCAGCCCCGCTCGCAATGCGCCCGGACCTGTCAGGTGTATCGTGCCTCTGGTCTTGGGCCGGATACCATCGCTGAAGTATTCGGCGATACCCATAGCCAATTGTTCGGCCCAGTGATGCATCACGCCGTCGTCGTCCTTGGCGCGATCGATTCGAGCCTCAACCACTTCTTTCGTGAGTGCCAAGATGCTGTCGGCCTCATGAAATCCGATATTGCTCTTCAGAGCCTGGCGCTCGACCTCGAGCAAAGCCTGATGGTAGGTCTCGAAGCGCCGGATGATGGTCCACAAGGGAGCCGAACCGGGATGACTGACAATCAACGCATTGGACTCGCCCCCCTCGATAGACGACAAGCGCAAACTGTCGAGCGAAACGCTGGTTTGCTTGAACGGAGCAAATACTTGTTCCAGTGGCGGTCTGCTTTTTGCGAATCGCTCCAGCGCATCGCGATGCTCTTCAGGAATAAAAGGGGTGTGATCCTTGAACCCTTCGCCCCACGCCTGGCGGCCAGGCATCCATTCTGGATTGTTGTCGAGCAACAACTGCAACACCCCCCGCCTCGGAGTGGCCGCAAACTGGTTGATGTCGACGCCTGCAATATCATTGACAAACGGCGGCAAGAAATCCACGTCGCTGTAGATACCTCCCTCGGTAACCTCCACCAGCATCCGCACAAGATCGGAGGCCGCCGCAAGATTTCCGCGCAGAGCCATCTCACGGTGGTAGAACTCCTTCAGCTCAGGGAATGTCGAAAGATCGGCAACGTTGCGCAATCGCAGGCCGTCATTAGCAAGGTCGCGCATGACCTGGGCATTTCTTTCCTTGAGTGCGCGCAGACGACTTTTATCTTGCCCATACCCTTTCACCAATAAGTCGATACGCGCCTCATCCGCACTTTCACCCCGTTCAATCGCTCGACGGATGTGCAAGAACATTTCGCGCTTCAGTGCGGTGACTCTTACTTCATAACGATCGGCAAGATCATCAGGTGAACGCTGCGCCTGATCTTCGAGCAACCATGTAGCTGCTTTTGCCGCTTCGACAATAACCCGGGTGGCTTCATGGGCCAGTAAACCATCTTCGTCATGCCAGACATTCACGACGTAATCGTCCGGCATGACTTTTTTCCAGATATTAATGTAATCAAGTTGAATCTGGCCCAACGCCCCACCGAGCCAGACAAAATGCAGTTTTTTCGGCACCGCGGTGACGGCCGGGCGCTCGATCCCATTGCGCAGTCGCGCCTCATAGTCCGCGACTCCTCCGACCACCTTTGTCAAGCCAGCGGTCCGGGTGCTATCAGGCCCCGCAGGCGTACGGCGTCGCCGTCCCTTGCCCTGTAAACCCTCCAACGTTTGCCTGAGCAGGCTGAGCGGCTCGAGCAGTTGTGCAGACCCCATCAAGCCGACACAGCCGTCGTAATATCGAACCGCCGCTTCGTATTGCTCACTATTCTTGTACGGCTCCAATACCCGCTTGAGTTCCTCACGGGTCAACAAACCAACAAAGTCAACATCACCTTCCGTTTCCGGCAACTTAGCTTCACTCATTAACAACACATCCCTTTATTGCAAACAAGCAAGTGCACACAACCGACACCATGAGCGTCGGCAGACACACCAGCAATTAAAAACAAAAATAAAAATTGGAAAAAACCACTCAACGAAGTGAGCTTTTAAACTGACCCATTCGCAATCAGAACAATATCAATCGAGGCCAACATACTTCATCCAGATAAAACACCACAACAAAACCAAGGCGCCCAATGATTTTCCAAATAAAACAAGTTTAGATATTACAAACAACGCCTCGCCACGTCGGCAAGCAACAAACCAAAACCCGTAACTAACGCATAAAGCCCCGTTCAATTGATTGAACGGGGCTTTATGCGTTAGTTCAGAAAACAACGGTAAGAAAAATACCCCCTGAATCTGTCAGAGCGGTTTTTCACCATACCAGCGCGGTGTGTACACCCAGTTGCCACCCTCGGCGCGGGGGAACACACAGGTCGTGGAGGAGCCCACGATTACCAATGTGCGCATGTCCACCTGATCCGGGGTCAATTGCCCCAGTGCCGTGACGCGCAAGGTCTGGCCGGGCCGGCCAATGTCACGCCCCAGGACGACAGGAGTGTCCGGTGTGCGATGTTGCGCGACGATCTCCAGCGCCCGCCCCAACTGCCATGGACGAGAACGCGAGATCGGATTGTAGAACGCCAGGGCAAGGTCGGCTTGCGCCGCGAGATCCAGGCGCTTCTCGATGATCGACCAGGGCTTGAGGTTGTCCGACAGCGACATCACGCAGAAGTCATGCCCCAGCGGCGCGCCGGCCTGGGCGGCCGTGGCGAGGGAAGCGGATACGCCCGGCAGGATCTCCAGGTCCACCTGGTGCCAGGCCGGATCGCTGGACTCATGCAGCGCTTCGAGCACCGCCGCCGCCATGGCGAAAACGCCAGGATCGCCCGAAGACACCACCACCACCGACCGCCCTTGGGCCGCCAGCTCAAAGGCATGCCGGGCGCGCTGCATCTCTTCACGATTATCGGTGCAGTGCTGCACCTGGTCGGCACGGAAAGGGCCGGCCATGCGCACATAGGTCTCATACCCCAGCACGTCGTTCGCGCGGTCAAGTTCGGCGCGCACGGCCGGCACCATCAGCTCAGCGGCGCCAGGGCCCAGGCCGATTACCGCCAGACGCCCACGTGCGCGGCCGATCCGTTGCGGATCGAGGGGATGCGCAGCAACGGCAATGGCAATACTGCCCACGGTCCGAATCGATGCCGACGACCCCAAGGCATCGCCCAACCACTGCACAGCACTGCCGCCGGGTTCCGCGAATCGCAGCGGCACGCCCAAGGCCGAAGCGGCTTGCTGCAATTGCGCACGCGCCATGTCGCTGTCCGCCGCCAACAGACAGGCCAGCGAATGCTCCGCGAGATCAGCCTGGGCCAGCGCTTGGGCAATGACCGTGGAGACATCCGTCGTACCGGCACTCACTGCAATCACGACGTTGCGCGGATAGATCCGCAACTCGTCCGCCGCCGGCGCGCCGGCGGCACTGTCGATACGAATCGCCAACCGCGCCTGCGCATCCTCTGGCAACTGCGCCTGGTCCAGCCACGGCGCCGTGCCTTCGATGCGCACCGGTTCACCGGCCAGCAGGTCAGAGACGAAGCGCTTGCCCTGCTCCAGGTCACCGAGGCGGTAGCCGCTTGGCGGATTGAGCAGGCACGTGCCGAAACGCAATTCGCCGCTGGTGGTGATCGCCGGGGCGACTTGCAGCGCTGTCGCAATCTCCCGCGCCATGACATTCACCCCGCCCAGGCCGCCCAGCAACGGCACCACGGCGCTGCCATCCTCTGCCACCGCGAGCACCGGCGGCTCGACGCCCTTCTCCAGCAACAACGGCGCCAAGGTGCGGATGACGATGCCGGCCGCGCACAGGGCGATGATCGGCGAATCTTGCTGGTAGAGCTGGCGAAGTGTTGCGCCGAACTCGGTGTATTGACGATCACAGCCCTCGACCCGAACGGCCAACCCGTAAATCAAAGCCTCGGGATAACGCTGCTGGATTCGCCGGGCCGTCGCCAGGCTGCCCTGACCGAGGATGACAATTGCCGGAGCCTTTGACGTCATCCCTGCCACCGCTCGCCAGGGACGATGATCAGCGAGAAATACGGCGAGGACATCGGCTCGACTTCATCCAACGGCACGATTTTCTGGTTGGCCATGGTGGCTCGCTCCACATACAACGCTCGCCCGTCCATGCCCAGCTCCTGGAGCACTTGGCGAACCTTGGGGAAGTTGCGTCCCAGCTTCATGATGACGGCGGCGTCGGCGTCGGCCAGGCGGCGCTTGAGATCGTCGTGGGGCAAGACACCGGAGAGCACCGACAAGCTCTGGTTGCGATAGACCAGTGGCGCACCGAGCACCGAGGCACCACCGAGCATCGAGCACACGCCAGGGATGACTTCGGCGATGTAACGCTCGGCCAAGCGGTCGTGCAGGTACATGTAGGAGCCGTAGAAGAACGGATCGCCCTCGCAGATCACCGCCACGTCGCGCCCTGCGTCCAAGTGCACGGCCAACTGCTCGGCGGCGGTGTCGTAGAAATCGGCGATCACTTGCTCATAGGACAATGGCGCCGGCAGCACTTCGGTAGTGACCGGGTAGACCAGTGGCAGCAACGTCTGCGCATCCTGCAGATGGGCTTCGATGATGCCGAAGGCGTTGCCCTTCTTGCCCTTGGCGACGAAGTACGCCACCACGGGCGATTCGCGCAGCAGGCGCAGGGCCTTGACCGTAATCAGTTCCGGGTCACCAGGGCCCACGCCGAGGCCGATCAGACGTCCAGGCTGCTGCATCATTCAATCTCCGTAGCGAGGGCGTTGACGGCCGCGGCGGCCATGGCGCTACCGCCCAGGCGACCTTGCATGATCACGAACGGTACGCCACGGCTGTTGGCCGCCAGTGCTGCCTTGGATTCGGCGGCGCCGACAAAGCCCACCGGGAAGCCGAGGATCAGGGCCGGTTTCGGCGCGCCGGCATCGAGCATTTCCAGCAGGTAGAACAGCGCGGTCGGCGCGTTGCCGATGACCACGACGCTGCCCTCCAGATGCGGTCGCCACAGCTCCAGCGCCGCCGCCGAACGGGTGTTGCCCAGCTCTTCGGCCAACGCCGGGACGCGTTCATCGCGCAGGGTACAGATCACTGGATTGTTGGCCGGCAGGCGGGCCCGGGTCACGCCTTCGGAGACCATCCGCGCGTCGCACAGGATCGGTGCGCCGGCGGCCAACGCCTGGCGCCCGGCCGTGCCCGCGCCCTCGGAAAACTGCAGGCCATCGACCGCCTCGACCATACCGCAGGCGTGGATCACCCGCACCGCGAGTTTTTCCAGATCGGCCGGAATGCGCGCCAGGTTGGCCTCGGCGCGGATGATCGCGAAGGAGTTGCGATAGATCTCCTGACCGTCGCGGATGTAATCAAGCATCAAGGGGGCTCCGGGGGTGAGCGTCGAGCCAGTGGTCGAGCGCTTCGATAGTCAGATTGTGTGCCTGCAACGCGCCGAAACCCGGCAGCGTGGCATCGCGAAAATAAAGGTCATAACGACCGGGGGCGACCGCCAGCAAGGTGGCAGGCGCGATATGGGCCGCCGCGCAGGATCGCGGGCAACCGGAAAAATGGATCTCTAGCGCCTGGCCTCGGCGTTGCAGGCGCTCGGCCAACCGGCGGGCGTCGGCCTTGGTATCGGCCATGGCCTTGGCGCAGCCACTGGAGCCGGTGCAAGCGATGAGTTGCGCCAGGGGCTGATCGCTCGAACCTAAAAACCCCAGTGCCTCAAGCCGCGCCAGCACTTCATCGGCATATTCGCGGCGCACGTTGGGCAGCAACAGGCTTTGCCAGGGCGTGAAACGGAGGCTGCCGTCGCCCTTCTCCCGTGCCAACTGCGCAGCGTCCCTTAGCATTCCGGCATCGAGCCGGCCAAGAGGAGCCGCCGCACCGACGAAGACGCGGTCATTGTGTTGGGGATGGACGCCAAGGTGCAGTCCATCGATGCGCCCTTCTCGCTGCCAATCCAGGCAAGGTTGCAGGGGGACGCGGCGAGCCAGGCGGGTAATGAATTCATCCGCGGGGATTTCAGCCAGCAAATCACGCATGCGGATCTGATCCGGGCGGGCCAGGTCGAGGAACAGTTCCAGCACCGCCACCACCAAGGCATGTCCTTGGGCCAGGGGCACCTTGCCCGCCGGCTTATCCAGAGGGACGCCGGTCAAGCCGAAGGCGAGCCAAGGCTTGCCGTCACAGACCAGGGCCGACAGCCACAGGTCATGATGATGTTCGAGCATGGCCAGCGCCTCTCCACCGTCCAGTTGCACGGCGAACTTGGCCGATAGCTCATGGAAACGCGCGTGGGTTTGCAGGGTGACAAGGACCTGCTCGGCCAACGGGCGCGTGTCGAACAGCATCTGCCGGTCGATCCCGGCCGTGGGGCTGAGCATCAGGTTGCGCACGTCATCCCCGGCCGGGTTGCGCGGGCCAAGCCCGGCGGCCAGCAAGGGCCCGATCAGGGCCTCGTGGCCGGGACCGATCCCTCGGATCTGCAGGTTGGCCCGGTTGGTCGCCTCGATAACCCCGCCGGCGAACCGCTCGGCCACGAAGGCCACGGCTTCGGCCTGGTCCGCCTGGATGGAACCGCCATCGAGCTTGATCCGACAGATCCCCCCGTCCAGCGCCTGGACGACACGCAGCAAACCCGGGCAACCGGAGGGGCGGATGACGTTGGAGGATGGATGTTCGTTCAAGGCAGAACCGGCAGATGAGAAACGCCACGACGGCGAGGGCCGTCATTATGCCTGCTTTGCCGGGGGTCATGAAAAGCTTGCTGGTCGGATTGAGGTGAGATTGCTCAAGAACACGGGCTGCCTGATCCAATGATGTTGTCTGTATCGCCGCCATCGCGAGCAGGCTTGCTCCCCCAGTTTTGAGCGGAGTGTTCACACGTTCTGCGCCCAACCCCAAGTCGCTGTGGGAGATTGCTCGCGACAGCGGTCTGTCTGATCCGCCGGGGCGCGGTATGATGGCGACCCGGTTCGCGGACGCAAGCTGTGCGCCGATCAACCCCATCCATTCGAGGAACAGAGATGACCCCCTGGCTGACCGTAGTGGGCATCGGTGAAGACGGCTTCAAGGGCCTGGGCCGAACGGCTCGCCATGCCTTGCTGCGGGCGTCACGGATTTTGGGCAGCACTCGCCAGTTGGAGCTGTTGCCCCTGTGCATCCGTGCAGAGCGGGAGCTGTGGCCCAGCCCATTCTCCCTGGAGCCGCTGCTGGCCCGGCAAGACGAACCGGTCTGTGTACTGGCCAGCGGCGATCCGATGTTCTATGGCGTCGGCGCGAGCCTGGCCAGGCAAATACCCGGCGATCAAATGCTGGTCATCCCGGCACCATCATCCTGTTCCCTGGCCGCCGCGCGCATGGGCTGGCCCTTGCAGGACGTGGTCACGCTGTCGCTGGTGGCGCGCCCCCTGGCGGCGCTCAATGTGCATTTATCCACAGGCGTCAGGCTGTTGTTGCTGAGCAATGATCGCCACAGCCCTGCCGCCGTGGCGACATTGCTGCGCGAGCGCGGCTTCGGCCCCAGCCTCATGACCGTCCTGGAGCATCTGGGCGGTGCGGCGGAACGAAGGATCGAAAGCACGGCGACACTATGGTCCGATGAAACGATCGCCGACCTGAACCTGATCGCCATCGAGTGCCGGGGCGAACCGTCGACACGCCTCCTGTCACGCCTGGCCGGCTTGCCCGATACCGCGTTCGAGCATGACGGTCAGTTGACCAAACGCGACGTACGCGCCATCACCCTCGCCCGCCTCGCCCCGACACCCGGCGAATTGTTGTGGGATGTGGGCGCCGGCAGCGGCTCCATCGGCATCGAATGGATGCGCGCCCACCCCAGTTGCCGGGCGCTGGCGATCGAAGCCGACGAAGGCCGCCAAGGCTTGATCGAACGCAACCGCGACATCCTCGGCGTGCCGGGCCTGCAATTGGTTCGCGGCAGCGCCCCGCAGGCGTTGGAAAACCTCGAACGGCCGGACGCAGTGTTCATCGGTGGCGGCGTCACTCGTGAAGGCGTGCTCGACACGTGCTGGGCCCAACTCAAACCCGGCGGCCGATTGGTCGCCAACGCCGTGACCCTGCAAAGCGAAATGACGCTCATGCACTGGCGCGAACGTCACGGCGGTGAGCTGACCCGCATCCACATTGCCCAGGCCCAACCGCTGGGCGAATTCGACACTTGGCGCCAGGCCTTGCCGATTACCTTGCTGGACCTGACGAAGCCTCTCGATGCGTGACGAAACCGCCGAACAACCCGCGCCCCTGCGCAGCGGCCTGACCACCGGCAGTTGCGCCACCGCCACCAGCCTGGCGGCTGCCCGCCTGCTGCTGCGCGGCACCGAAGCCGACGCCGTGGAAATCATCCTGCCCAAGGGCAAGCAGGTGCAGATGCGCCTGGAGTTCTGCCGCCTGACCGACCAAGGCGCCGAGGCCGGAACGATCAAGGACGCCGGCGATGACCCGGACGTAACCCACGGCGCCCTGCTGTTTTCCCAGGTGCGCTTGATCACCGCGCCCGGCGTGCGCTTCGTCGCTGGCCGGGGCGTGGGTACGGTGACGCGACCGGGCTGGCTTGTTGGTGTCGGTGAGCCGGCGATCAACCCGGTGCCACGCCAGATGATCAACGATCACCTCGCCCGGTTGGCCGAGGAAAGCGGTTACGCCGGCGGTTTTGAAGTCACGGTGAACGTCGAGGGCGGCGAAGCCCTGGCGCTGAAGACGATGAACCCGCGACTGGGCATCCTCGGCGGCCTGTCGATCCTCGGCACCAGCGGCATCGTCCGGCCGTTTTCCTGCGCGGCCTACATTGCCTCGATCCACCAAGGCATCGACGTGGCGAAGACCAACGGCTACCTGCACATCGCCGCCTGCACCGGCAATGCCAGCGAAGACACCATGCGCCGCGTGTACAACCTGCCGGAAATCGCCCTGATCGAAATGGGCGACTTCGTCGGCGCCGTACTCAAGCATGTGCGCAAGGTGCCGGTGGAAAAACTCAGCCTTTGCGGCGGCTTCGGCAAGATCAGCAAACTCGCCGCCGGCCACATGGACCTGCACAGCCGCCACTCAAGCATCGACCTGCCGCAACTGGCCGAATGGGCAGCCGCCATCGGTGCCGATGAGTTTTTGCAGCAAGGCATCCGAGAAGCCAACACCAGCCAGCAAGCCCTGGCGATGGCCAGCGCCGCCGGCATCGCCCTCGGTGACGCGGTGTGCGAACACGCGCTGGCCTTCGCCCGCAGCGTAGTGCCGGCCCAGGTCCAGGTCGAAGTCTTCGCCATCGACCGCCAGGGCGGTATCGTCGGCCACGCCGGAGTTTTCAAATGAAACGCATCCTGCTGCTCGGTGGCATCACCGAAGCCCTGGCCATCGCTCGCACGCTCGGTCCTCAGCACATCTACAGCCTGGCCGGCATCGGCCGCATCCCCACCGACCTGACCTGCCAGGTACGCGTCGGCGGCTACGGTGGTGCCGAAGGACTGGCGCACTTCATCCGCGCCGAGGGCATCGGCCTGCTGCTGGACGCGACCCACCCCTACGCCGCGCAAATCAGCCACAACGCCGCCCACGCGGCCCGCGCCTGTGGCATCCCCTGCTGGGCGCTGCGCCGTCCGGCATGGCAGCCCCGGGCCGGCGATGACTGGCGCGAAGTGGCCGACTGGAGCGAGCTGATCCAGGCCCTGCAACCCTTCCACCGCCCCCTGTTCACCCTCGGGCGCGAGCCGCTGCAACATCTGGATGAAATTCCGCCAGAGCAATTCTGGACCTTGCGAGCCCTGGACGCTTATCCCGGCAATGAGCGCTGCGAAGTGATTGGCGTCCGTGGGCCGTTTCACATCGAGGGCGAGCGTGAGCTGTTCGAACGGCGGCGGATCGATGTGCTGGTGAGCAAAAACAGCGGCAGCACGGCGACTGAGCCGAAGCTGGAGGTGGCGCGGGAGCGCGGGGTGCCGGTGTTGGTGTTGAAGCGGCCGGTGCTGGCGGGGGTAGATCGGGAGTTGGGTACGGTGGATGAGGTGTTGCAGGGGCTGCGGCAGTTGGTCTGACAGAAATCTGCACCGTCCTACAAGCCTGTCCTGTCGGAACTACGTCAGCAGGCTACATCACCTTGCGTCACTGCCTACAACTACGCCAGAATCCGCCGGCTTGTGCGCCTTGGAGGCCCTCGGTAACTTGATTCCCGTCACTGCCCTTCAGTGATCGGGTTTAGTCGCCCGAGGTTTTCAGCGGGTTCACAAGCTTCGTCAGTCAGGTATTTCATCCCTGCACTTGATGGTGGTTGTGCGCAGGGCGCCTTCGGGCGCGCCGGTAATGCTGGACTCCCCGGTCGACTAACCTGCGCACAGCCGCCGCCCTTCGTTTAGTCGCGAAACGGTTGCGGCTCCATAACATGGAGTTTCCAGCAATGTTCAAGAACACACCGAATCCCCCAACCCCAGACGACCACACATCCCGTTGCCAGTCGGCCAACGCCAAAAAACTCGACGATGCGGCCACCCGCGACTTGGACTATTACCTCAAGCCGTCAGCCGACAAAGAACCATCCGACAGGCTAGATACCCTTTTCGTCATCGCACCTAACATCGACGCCGAATGCCTGCTCGCCAACCTCAGCGAAACCCTGGCCTCGGCCAATGCCATGGTCAGTGACCTCGCATTCGATCTGGAGGGCTCGCGGCGACATATCGCGCAAGGGGTCCAGCAGATGATTGAGTTGAGCCAGTTGTTGGCAAATCGGGCGCTGGATGTGGTCGATCCGAGATAAGCGACAGGGCCTTGGGTTTGATCAAAGCGATTGATCAAACCCTCGCCACAAAAACCACGCATGTTCTCTGGTCCCACAGGTGAATAAATGGCCCTTACACGAAACTACAAACATACGATTGCGGAACGCGCCAAAAGCGATCCAGCGTTCGCCCGAATTCTGCGGGATGAAGCCTTCACAGGTTTCGATGCTGCCAGCTATCTCCAAACGGCAGAGGAAAAGTTGGCTTATCTGAATGCTTGCCTGGAAGAAGATAAGGGTGACGGCGTCTTGATTCGAGCGGCCCTCAACGATATCGCCCGGGCAAACGATATAGCACAGGCTTATACCGGCGCAGATCGGGAACGACTGGATATCAAATGATCAATAATGCCGTGGCGAGGGAGCTTGCTCCCGCTGGGCTGCGCAGCGGCCCCAAGGAAATGAACGCTATGTTCCTGAAACACTGCAATGTCCGGTTTTAGGGCCGCTTCGCGCTGGAGCGCCAGCCCGGCCCAGCGGGAGCAAGCTCCCTCGCCACAAAAGCACTCACTCGAAGATCTGTTGCTACTGTTAACCCCAGCCCTGCGACCCTACACCGCACGTGGCCTTTTTACTTCTGCCCCCCGATCAGGCTAAATACCGCCACCTGATCGCCCAACCGAGCGGATTGCCCCATGTCCCGACAACGGCTTGCATTTGCCTGGATCGCCTGCTTCGCAGTGCTGTTCAACATGCTTGCCATGCCGCTTTCCAACAGCGCTGGCGCGACCGCCAATTCGCCAGCCGAGCAAGTGCTGTGGGGCAGTTTCTGCTCCTCCAGCGGCACGAAAATGGTGGCGATTTCCCTGGGCAAGTTCGAACAGGGCACGCCGCAACAGGACAATCATTCGACGATGCAGCATTGCTGGTGCTGCTCAGGTCCGGCGCCGTTGGTGGCGCTCGCCGGGCACGTCCCGCAGTTGTATCTGGATGCACAACGGGCCCATCGCAATACCGTCCATTCACAGTTCGACAGCCCCACCCCGCGCCAGCAATGGCCCAGCCTCAATCCCCGCGCCTCGCCTCTGGCCTGATTCTTCCGCACACACCTGCGTCCTGAATCGTTCCGGAGAAATGCCATGTTGAACAGACTTATCCTGCTGGCCGTCCTGCTGCTTCCCATCGGTGTCGCCCAAGCTCACCAATACAAAGCGGGCGAGCTTGAGATCGCCCATCCATGGTCCCAGGAGTTGCCGCCCAACGCGCCGACCGTGGCCGCGTATTTCGTGATCCACAACAGCGGCAAGGCCGGGGACAAACTGCTCAGCGTCGACTCGCCCATCGCCGGCAAGGCCGAGCTCCATGAGCACGTCATGCAAAACGACTTGATGAAAATGCAACCAGTGCCCATCGTGGCCATCGCCCCCGGTGCGACCGTCACCTTTGCACCGATGGCGTATCACGTCATGTTGCTGGACCTGAAGGACCGCAGCCTGCTCAGCGACGGCAAGCGTTTCCCCATGACCCTGCACTTTGAGAAGGCCGGGGATGTCACGGTGGATGTCGCGGTGCAGAAAAAGGCACCGGACGGCACCCAGACGCATAAGCACGAACAATAAGACGTCGCCGCCCCATGCAACCTCGTCGCGCCAGCCTGCCCACCCGCCGTCGTCAGCCCATGAGCCTGACCCGCGGTAGCTGGATCAGCCTGTTCGCCATGCTGATGATCTTCATCGGTCCGCTGGTTTCCCAGTCGATGCCGATGGATCAACGCATGTCCATGCCTATGAGCATGAACATGGAGATGGGCATGGACATGACGGCGCACGAAGCGTCGGCAGCCGAACATTGCCCGCCCCGGAGCGAGCACCATGCGCTGTGGGAAAAGTGCGGTTATTGCAGCCTGTTGTTCAATTGCCCCGCGCTACCGGGCGGCCATACGTTCGCCGCCTTCGACACACCCCATACCAACACCTACACCAGCCCTTCCCCACGCCTGGGTCATGCCCGGCCCGCGCTCTTTCCAGGTGCCCGCACCCGCGCACCGCCCATCGTCGCGTAGCCCCGACACTTACTCACCCGGTCGCAAAAAGACAGCCCCAGGCTGCCGACTGTGTCGTTTACGTCTGTTCGATGGAATCAACATGTCCAGGTTTTCTGCTGGCATCGCTTTGGGCTCTGCCCAGGTTCGCTGCCCCCTGAACGAGCCACGGGTTCGTTCGCGCCAAACCATCGCCGCACTGTGCGGCCTGCTGCTTACCCCGCTCACGCTGGCTGATGAGTACGAGCATCACGACCATCAGATCGAAGAACTGAGCCCGACGGTCATCACCGCCATCGCTCCCAGCTCACCCCTGACCGTCGTCACCAATCCCAAGGACCCACGCCAACCGGTGCCGGCCAGCGATGGCGGCGACTATCTCAAGACCATCCCCGGCTTCGCCCTGGTGCGCAACGGCGGCACCAATGGCGATCCGGTGTTGCGCGGCATGTTCGGCTCGCGGCTGAACATCCTCACCAACGGCAGCATGTTGCTGGGCGCCTGCCCGGGCCGGATGGACGCTCCGACGTCCTACATTTCGCCGGAAACCTACGACAAGCTCACCGTCATCAAAGGCCCGCAAACCGTACTCTGGGGCCCCGGCGCCTCGGCTGGGACCGTGCTGTTCGAGCGCGAGCCGGAACAGTTCGGCGAGCTGGGCACCCGGGTTAATGCCAGTGTGCTGGCCGGCTCCAACGGCCGTTTCGACAAGGTCCTGGATGCCGCCGCCGGTGGGCCTTTGGGCTATGTGCGAGTAATCGGCAACACCGCCCATTCGGACGACTACCGCGACGGCAATAACGACACCGTGCCGTCGCGCTATGACAAATGGAATGGCGACGTCACCCTCGGTTGGACCCCGGACGCCGATACCCTGCTGGAGCTGACGGCCGGCAAGGGTGACGGTGAAGCGCGCTATGCCGGGCGCGGCATGGACGGTTCGCAGTTCAAGCGCGAAAGCCTCGGGCTGCGTTTCGAACGCTCGAACATCGGCGAGGTGCTGGATAAGGTCGAGGCCCAGGTCTACTACAACTACGCCGACCACGTGATGGACAACTACACGCTGCGCACGCCGTCCGGCACCGGGATGATGGCCGGGCCCATGGCCTCCAATGTCGACCGCCGCACCCTCGGCGCCCGCATCAAGGCCACCTGGCACTGGGCCGATGTGCAATTGATCAGCGGCCTCGACGCCCAGACCAACGAGCATCGCCAACGCAGCAGCATGGGCGTGGATACCTATAAGGGCCTGCCGTACACCAAGGACGCCGACTTCCACAATTACGGCGTTTTCGGCGAACTGACCTGGTACGCCGCCGACCGCGACAGGGTCATCACCGGCGCCCGGCTCGACCGTGCTTCGGCCAAGGACTATCGCCAGAGCATCGGTTCCGGCATGTCGGCCCGCCCCAACCCCACCGCCGATGACACCCGTGCCGACACCCTGCCCAGCGGTTTCGTCCGCTATGAGCACGATCTGGACGACAGTCCCACCACCCTCTATGCCGGCGTCGGTCACGCGCAACGCTTCCCGGACTACTGGGAGCTGTTCTCGCCGAAGGCCGGCCCCAGCGGCTCGCTGAATGCCTTCGACGCGATCAAGCCGGAGAAAACCACCCAGCTCGACTTCGGCCTGCAGTACAAGACCGACACCCTCGAAGCCTGGGCGTCGGGTTATGTCGGGCAAGTCCGCGACTACATCCTGTTCGATTACACCCCCGGCATGATGGGCACCACCTCCCGGGCCGAGAACATCGATGCGCGGATCATGGGCGGTGAGCTGGGCGCGGCCTACAAACTCACCCAACGCTGGAAAGCCGATGCGACCCTGGCCTACGCCTGGGGCAAGAACAGCAGCGACGGCAGCGCCCTGGCCCAGATGCCGCCGCTGGACGCCCGCCTGGGCCTGACCTACAGCGAAGACCGCTGGAGCGCCGGCGCCTTGTGGCGAGTGGTGGCGGCGCAGCACCGGGTCGATGAAAACAAGGGCAACGTGGTCGGCAAGGACTACGGCAAAAGCTCGGGGTTCGGGGTGTTCTCGCTCAACGGTGCCTATCGCATCAACCAGCACTGGAAGGTCAGCAGCGGCGTCGACAACCTGTTCGGCAAAGCCTACGCCGAGCACTTGAACCTGGCTGGCAACGCCGGCTTCGGCTATCCGGCAAGCGACCCACAAGCCATCAACGAACCGGGGCGCACGCTCTGGACGAAGGTGGATATGAGTTTCTGACAACTGACTTGATGATCGTCCCACGCTCTGCGTGGGAACGATCAAAAACGCCAAAACATAACAAGCCAATTTGCCCTGCGGAGCGTTTTCTGATGAGCCAACCGAAACCCAATTTCTACAACCTGGCCTGGCGCTGGCATTTTTATGCCGGGCTGTTCGTGGCGCCGTTCATGGTGATGCTGGCCCTGACCGGCATCATTTACCTGTTCAAGCCGCAACTCGATCCACTGATGTACGGCGACTTACTGAACGTGCCGCCCAGTCATCACGCCCTGGCGGCGGACGACCTGCTCAAGCAGGTTCGCCAAGCCTATCCCGAAGGCCAGGTCAAACAGTATCTGCCACCGATCAACGCCGAGCGCAGCGCGCAATTCGTGGTGATCGACAAGGGCCGGGAACTGAACGTGTTCATCGACCCGTACCACGGCGACGTCCTCGGCGAACAGGATGCGAAAGACAACCTGCAAGCCATGGCCCGGGCGATCCATGGCGAGTTAATGATCGGCACGGTGGGCGACCGACTGGTGGAAATGGCCGCCGGCTGGGGCGTGGTGCTGGTGGTCTCCGGCCTGTACCTGTGGTGGCCGCGCGGGCAATCGTCGGCCGGCGTGCTGTGGCCGCGCTGGAGCGCGCGCGGTCGGGTGTTCTGGCGCGACCTGCACGTCGTCGTCGGTTTCTGGGGCGCGGCGTTCCTGCTGGTAATGCTGCTCAGTGGCATGACCTGGACCGGCTTCTGGGGCAAGCAATACGCGGACCTCTGGAACCGCTTCCCGGCGGCGATGTGGAACGACGTGCCCAAGTCCGACGTCGAGGCCGGCAGCCTCAACAACGCCCACCGCCAGACCGTACCGTGGGCCATGGAAAATACGCCTATGCCGATGTCCGGCGATCATGCCGAGCACATGGCCCACGGCGGCATGCATGAAGGTCCCGCCGCCCCGACCGTCAGCTTGCAAGCGGTACAGGATATCGCCACCGAGCGCCAGGTCGAGCCCGGTTACAGCATCACGTTCCCAACGACCGCCTCGGGTGTGTTCACCATCGCCGTGTTCGCCGATGACCCGCGCAACGACGCGACCCTGCATGTGGATCAGTACACCGGCAAGGTCCTGGCCGATGTGCGCTGGGAGCACTACAGCGTTGTGGCCCGCGCCACCGAAACCGGCGTGATGCTGCACGAAGGCAAGATGTTCGGCCCAGTGAACCAGATCCTCGTGCTGCTGGTTTGCCTGATGATCCTGCTCAGTGCAATGAGTGGTTTGGTGATCTGGTGGAAGCGCCGTCCCCAGGGCAAGTTCGGCGTGCCGCCGCTGCGTCACGACCTGCCGACGTGGAAGACTGGCGTGTTGATCATGCTGGCCCTGGCGGTGGTGTTCCCGCTGGTGGGGGCTTCGCTGGTGGTGGTGTGGGCGCTGGATCGGCTTGTTACCCGCTTGAATCGCCAGCCTGAAGCCGCTTCATCTTCAAGCTGAAGACAGTGCGTTAACGGAAAGCGGCGCGAAACCTCTACAATCGCGCCCGCCTTCCAATTGTGAATACAGCCCCTGTGGGAGCGAGCTTGCTCGCGATGGCGGCAGTACGTTCAACAACGATGCAGGCTGAACCACCGCTATCGCGAGCAAGCTCGCTCCCACAGGGGATGCGCGCGCCACCATGAATCGAGTAAACGCATGACCTCGCTAACCCTCTCCCATCTCGCCTGGACGCCCCTGGGCCATGGCCATTGTCATCACCAGTTCCAACTGCGTGATGCTTCGTTGCAGGTGGCAGCCGGGGAGTTTGTCGGCTTGATCGGGCCCAACGGCAGCGGCAAGACCAGCCTGCTGCGCTGCGCCTATCGCTTCAGCCGACCGGAACAGGGCGAGGTAAAACTCGAACATTACAACCTCTGGAAACAGTCCTCGCGTTGGTGCGCCCAGCGCATCGCGGTGGTGCTGCAAGAATTTCCCGACGCCTTCGGCCTGACGGTGGAAGAGGTGGTCGCCATGGGTCGAACACCCCACAAGGGGCTGTTCGACAGCGACAATCATGAAGACCGCCGACTGGTACTACAGGCATTGGCATCGGCAGGACTCGATGGCTTTGGCGATCACGCCTTCGCCACGCTGTCGGGTGGAGAAAAACAACGGGTGATCCTCGCCCGGGCCCTGGCCCAGCAGCCGCAGTTGCTGATCCTCGACGAACCGACCAACCACCTCGACCCGCGCTATCAATTGCAACTGCTGCAACTGATCAAGGGCCTGGGCATCGGCACCCTCGCCAGCCTCCACGACCTGAACCTGGCCGCCGCCTTCTGCGACCGCCTGTACGTGATCGAACACGGGCGCATTGTCGCCAGCGGCACGCCCAGGGATGTCCTCACCGCCGAACTGTTGCGCGAGGTCTTCGGCGTCGAAGCTGTGGTGGACGAGCATCCGCTGTCCGGCTACCCACGAATCACCTGGATAACCCAACCATGACCTTGCGTCTCCTGCTGTTGCTGCCCCTGCTGCTGGGCAGCGCCCATGCCCTGGCGGATGCCACCCACTACCCATTGACGATCCAGAGCTGCAACCGTTCGGTGGTGTTCAACGAGGCCCCTCGCCATGCGGTCAGCCATGACATCAACATGACGCAGATGATGCTCGCCCTGGGTCTCAAGCCGCGTATGGTCGGCTACAGCGGCATCAGCGGCTGGAAATCGGTGACACCCGAGATGGCGAAGATTCTCGACGGACTGCCGGAACTGGCCGCCAAATACCCTTCGGTGGAAACCCTGCTCGATGCCAACGTCGATTTCTTCTTCGCCGGCTGGGACTACGGCATGCGGGTGGGCGGCGACCTGACGCCGCAGACCCTGCAACCGCTGGGCATCAATGTCTACGAGTTGACCGAGTCCTGCGCGTTCGTGATGAAGCGTCCGGCGGCTTCGCTGGAGGACACCTACAACGACCTGCGCAACCTTGGAAAAATCTTCGACGTACAGGATCGCGCCAATGCACTGATCGCCACGATGCAGGCCCAAGTGGCCGATGTACGCAAGCAACTGCCAACCGAGCGACCCCGTGTGTTCCTGTATGACAGCGGCGAAGACCGGGCCATGACCTCCGGCCGCCTGGGCATGCCCCAGGCCTTGATCGACGCGGCTGGTGGACGGAACATTCTCGATGATGTGGAAACCAGTTGGACCCGGGTGAACTGGGAGAACGTGGTCGAGCGCAACCCGCAGGTGATCGTGATCGTCGATTACGGTGAAGTCAGCGCCGAGCAGAAGCAGCAATTCTTGCTGGACAACCCGGCCCTGCAGTCAGTCGACGCGATCAAGCAGCGGCGTTTCATCGTGATCCCCTACGTGCAAGCCACCCCGGGCATCGATAACGTGTTGGCGGTGCAAACCCTGGCGCGGGGTTTCCACGGCCAATGAACGACCGTCGCTACGCCATCCTGCTGATGTTCCTCGGCGCGCTGCTGCTGGTGTCATGCGTGGTGTCACTGGGCTTCGGGCCGGCGCGGGTACCGGTGGCCGTGGTCTGGGACCTGCTGCTGAACAAGGCCTTCGGTGTCGGCGAGGTGCATTGGACGCCCGGCCAGGAACATATCATCTGGCTGATCCGCGTCCCGCGACTGTTGCTCGGCGCCCTGGTTGGCGCAGGGCTGGCGTTGATCGGCGCGGTGCTGCAAGCGGTCACGCGCAACCCGCTGGCCGACCCGCACCTGCTGGGCGTCACCTCCGGCGCGACCCTGGGGGCGGTCATCGTGGTGTTGCATGTCGGTGAAGTCATTGGGCTCTTGACGCTACCCCTCGCTGCCTTCATCGGCGCATTGCTGAGCATGTTGCTGGTATTGGCCATTGCCGCCCGCCAAGGCCGACTGGAGAGCGATCGGCTGTTGTTGTGCGGCGTGGCGGTGTCCTTCGTGATGATGGCGGCGGCCAACCTGTTGTTGTTCCTAGGCGATCATCGCGCCAGTTCGGCGGTGATGTTCTGGATGCTCGGCGGCCTGGGCCTGGCGCGCTGGGAACTGCTGGCCGTGCCGGCCGCCAGTGTGGGGATGGGGCTGGTGTTGCTGCTGGGCATGGCCCGGCCGCTGAACGCGCTGATGGCGGGCGAGCAGACCGCCGTGACCCTGGGCCTTAACGCGGCGAAGGTGCGGTTGTGGATTTTCCTCATCGCGTCCTTGATGACCGGCGTGCTGGTGTCCATCAGCGGCTCGATTGGTTTTGTCGGGCTGATGGTGCCGCACATTGCCCGGCGCCTGGTGGGCGCCGAGCATCGTCGGTTGCTGCCGGCCTGCGTGCTGCTCGGCAGCCTGTTCCTGGTATGGGTGGACGTGGCGGCCCGGACGCTGATCGCTCCGGAGGACTTGCCGATTGGGGTTGCGACAGCCGCCATCGGCGGACTGTTTTTCATTGGCCTGATGCGCCGTCGCTGATATTGATCAATTACCAGATTCCCCCTGTGGCGAGGGGATTTATCCCCGCTGGACTGCGAAGCAGTCCTAAAACCTGACGCTGCAATTGCTTGAGAACTGCATGCTCCGCTCTTGGGGCTGCTGCGCAGCCCAACGGGGATAAATCCCCTCGCCACAGTTAAATCTGACTCCAACGGATTATCTTCAATCTCGCGCCCCAATGTGGCGCACCTCCTCGCACCAGCCCCCGCAACGCGTTCGCTCATGGTGCATCCGCTCCCAGGCGTCCCACGCCAACCCCGCATTTCAACGCCTTCCCCCGACCGGGCACACCCCTTGCAAAAGCGCCTTCAGCGTTTGCATCTGCCACCCAAAAAACTCATAAGTCCATGGAGATCGCACAATGAAGCGTCGTAGCTTGATCAAGGCTTTTACACTCTCGGCAAGCATTGCCGCGATGGGCATGGCCTGGACCGTCCAGGCCGCCGAGACCATCAAGGTCGGCATCCTGCATTCGCTGTCCGGCACCATGGCGATTTCCGAGACGTCCCTCAAGGACATGGCGTTGATGACCATCGACGAGATCAACGCCAAGGGCGGTGTGAACGGCAAGAAGCTTGAAGCGGTGGTCGTGGATCCGGCGTCGAACTGGCCGCTGTTCGCCGAAAAGGGCCGGCAGTTGCTGACCCAGGACAAGGTCGCCGTGGTGTTCGGCTGCTGGACGTCGGTGTCGCGTAAATCCGTGTTGCCAGTGTTCGAAGAACTCAACGGTCTGCTGTTCTATCCGGTGCAATACGAAGGCGAAGAGATGTCGCCGAACGTGTTCTACACCGGCGCGGCGCCAAACCAGCAAGCGATTCCGGCGGTGGAATACCTGATGAGCGAAGAAGGCGGCAGCGCCAAGCGTTATTTCCTGCTGGGCACCGACTACGTCTACCCGCGCACCACCAACAAGATCCTGCGTTCGTTCCTGCACTCCAAAGGCGTGGCGGACAAGGACATCGAAGAGGTCTACACCCCGTTCGGCCACAGCGATTACCAGACCATCGTGGCCAACATCAAGAAATTCTCGGCTGGCGGCAAGACCGCCGTCATCTCCACCGTCAACGGCGACTCCAACGTGCCGTTCTACAAAGAACTGGCGAACCAGGGCCTGAAGGCCACCGACGTACCGGTCGTGGCGTTCTCGGTGGGCGAAGAAGAACTGCGCGGCATCGACACCAAACCCCTGGTGGGCAACTTGGCAGCGTGGAACTACTTCGAGTCCGTGGATAACCCGGCGAACAAGAAATTCGTCGATTCCTGGAAAGCCTACGCCAAGGCCAAGAACCTGCCAGGCGCCGACAAAGCGGTGACCAACGATCCGATGGAAGCCACTTACGTCGGCATCCACATGTGGGCGCAAGCGGTGGAGAAAGCCAAGTCCACCGACGTCGACAAAGTCCGCGAAGCCCTGGCCGGCCAGACCTTCGCCGCACCGTCGGGCTACACCCTGACCATGGACAAGACCAACCATCACCTGCACAAGCCAGTGATGATCGGCGAGATCCAGGCCGACGGGCAGTTCAACGTGGTCTGGCAGACCGAAGGGCCGATTCGCGCGCAACCGTGGAGCCCGTTCATCGAAGGCAACGACAAGAAGCCTGACTATGCGGTGAAGAGCAACTGAGCCCATGGGTGTCGGCCCGAGCATGACGCTTGGGTGCGACACAAATCCCTGTGGGAGCGAGCTTGCTCGCGATAGCGGACTCACATTCACCACTGACGTGACTGACCCACCGCTATCGCGAGCAAGCTCGCTCCCACATTGTCCGCGCAAGGCGACTCTCTATGCCCACCGCCCTTTACCGCCTCATCCTCGCCCTGGTGCTGCTGTTGCCACTGGAGGCCCACGCCGGCGACGCCGAAGACTTCGTCGCCGCCAACCCGACCCAGCAGGCCAAGCTTTTGGAAGCCTGGGCCGCGCAGCCAGAGCCTGGGCGCGTCGAACTGATCAACGCCTTGCAACAAGGCCAGTTGACCGTCGATGGCCAACCCAAGACCCTGCGCCTGAACAACCGCTTGCGAGGGCTGATCGAAACCGCGCTCGCCAGTCACCAATTACTCGCTGTCGACGCCCGCGTACGCTTGGCCGCCGCACAGCAATTGCAAAAAAGCGCCCGCCTGGCGCAACTGGCGTTCCTCGATCGACAATTGGCCGGCGAGCAGGACGAAGACGTACACGCCGCCCTGAGCCTGGCCCTGGCGAACCTGCAACTGGTGGACGCCAACCCGAGCGTGCGCCTGGCCGCCGTCCGGCTGCTGGGGGAAACCGGCGATCCACTGGCCCGCACCCGCCTCGAAGGTTTACTCGAACCCGGCGTCGAAACCGATGCCGCCGTGCGCACCGCCGCCGAAACCAGCCTCGGCCAGGTCAAGCGCAAACTCCTGGTGGGCGAGCTGCTGGGCCAGGCGTTCAGCGGCATGTCCCTGGGCTCGATCCTGCTGCTCGCCGCCCTCGGCCTGGCGATCACCTTCGGCTTGCTGGGGGTGATCAACATGGCTCACGGCGAGATGCTCATGTTGGGCGCCTATTCCACCTACGTGGTGCAGATGCTGTTCCAGCGCTTCGCCCCGAACGCCATCGAGTTCTATCCGTTGATCGCTTTGCCAGTGGCGTTTTTCATCACCGCCGCCATCGGCATGGCCTTGGAGCGCACAGTCATCCGCCACCTCTACGGACGCCCGCTGGAAACCCTGCTCGCCACCTGGGGCATCAGCCTGATGCTGATCCAACTGGTGCGCCTGGTGTTCGGCGCGCAGAACGTCGAAGTCGCCAACCCGGCCTGGCTGTCAGGCGGCATCCAAGTGCTACCAAACCTGGTGCTGCCATACAACCGCATCGTGATCATCGCCTTCGCCCTGTTCGTGGTGGTGTTGACCTGGCTGCTGCTGAACAAGACGCGCCTGGGCCTGAACGTGCGTGCCGTAACGCAGAACCGCAACATGGCCGCCTGCTGCGGCGTGCCCACCGGGCGCGTGGACATGCTCGCTTTCGGCCTCGGCTCGGGCATCGCCGGGCTCGGGGGCGTGGCCCTGAGCCAGATCGGCAACGTCGGCCCGGACCTGGGCCAGAGCTACATCATCGACTCGTTCCTGGTGGTGGTGCTCGGCGGCGTCGGCCAGTTGGCCGGTAGCGTGTTCGCCGCGTTCGGCCTGGGCATCGCCAACAAGATCCTCGAACCGCAGATCGGCGCCGTGCTCGGCAAGATCCTGATCCTCGCGCTGATCATTCTGTTCATCCAGAAGCGTCCGCAAGGCCTCTTCGCGCTCAAAGGACGGGTAATCGACTGATGAACCAGCCCCTGATGCTCACGGCCACGCAAAAGGCCGGCCCCAAAGTCACCCTCGCCGTCGGCGCGGTGATCCTCGTCGTGCTGCTGAGCCTGCCGTTGCTGTCGTTGTTGGCGGTGGACAATCCGCTCCACGTTTCGGCCTACACCCTGACCCTGGTGGGCAAGATTCTCTGCTACGCCATCGTCGCCCTGGCGCTGGATCTGGTCTGGGGCTACGCCGGTTTGCTTTCCCTGGGCCATGGCCTGTTCTTCGCCTTGGGCGGCTACGCCATGGGCATGTACCTGATGCGCCAGGCCGCCGGCGATGGCTTGCCGGCATTCATGACGTTCCTGTCGTGGACCGAGCTGCCCTGGTATTGGGCCGGCACCGACAGTTTCCTCTGGGCGATGTGCCTGGTGGTGCTGGCGCCGGGTTTGCTGGCCTTGGTGTTCGGTTTCTTCGCCTTCCGCTCGCGGATCAAGGGCGTGTATTTCTCGATCATGACCCAAGCCCTGACCTTCGCCGGGATGCTGCTGTTTTTCCGCAACGAGACCGGGTTTGGCGGCAACAACGGCTTCACCAATTTCCGTTCGATCCTGGGCTTTGGCATCACCGAGCCGGGGACCCGGGCGGTGTTGTTTTTCGCCACAGTGTTGCTGCTGGTGGCGAGCCTGTTCATCGGCTGGCGCCTGGCCCGCAGTAAATTCGGCCGGGTGCTGACCGCCCTGCGCGACGCGGAAAACCGCCTGATGTTCTGCGGTTACGATCCCCGTGGTTTCAAGCTGTTCGTCTGGGTGTTGAGCGCGATGTTGTGCGGCCTGGCCGGGGCGTTGTACGTGCCGCTGGTGGGCATCATCAACCCCAGCGAAATGTCGCCGACCAACTCCATCGAGGCCGCCGTGTGGGTGGCCCTGGGCGGGCGCGGCACGTTGATCGGGCCGTTGCTGGGCGCGGGTGTGGTGAACGGCATGAAGAGCTGGTTCACCGTGGCGTTTCCTGAGTATTGGCTGTTTTTCCTCGGCGCGTTGTTCATCATCGTGACGCTGTATCTGCCCAAGGGCGTGATCGGGCTGCTGAAGAGAAGGGGCGAACAATGAGAATCACACCGACGGCGGATTTCATGCTCGAACCGATCATTGAACCCAATAAGGATGAAGGCAGTAGCCGCGACGCCATCGGCCTCGGCCAGGCCGCCGGCGTTGGCCTGAACACCCGCCACGGCACGATACTGACCCTCGAGGACATCAGCGTCAGTTTCGATGGCTTCAAGGCCTTGAACGATCTGAACCTGTACATCGGCGTCGGCGAATTGCGCTGCATCATCGGCCCCAACGGCGCGGGCAAGACCACGCTGATGGATGTCATTACCGGCAAGACCCGCCCCAGTCACGGCAAGGCCTGGTTCGGCGAGACCCTCGACCTGACGACCATGAGCGAAGTGCAGATCGCCCAGGCCGGCATCGGGCGCAAGTTCCAGAAGCCGACAGTGTTCGAAGCCCTGAGCGTGTTCGAGAACCTGGAGCTGGCGCTCAAGACCGACAAATCGGTGTGGGCCAGCCTGCGGGCGAAACTCACTGGCGAGCAACACGACCGCATCAGCGAAGTGCTCGAGACGATCCGTCTCACCACCTCGGTCAACCGCGCCGCCGGGTTGTTGTCCCACGGGCAGAAGCAGTTCCTGGAGATCGGCATGCTGCTGGTGCAGGACCCGCAACTGCTGCTGCTCGACGAGCCGGTGGCGGGCATGACCGACGCCGAGACCGACTTTACCGCCGAGCTGTTCAAATCCCTGGCAGGCAAACATTCGCTGATGGTGGTGGAACACGACATGGGCTTCGTCGGCGCGATTGCCGACCACGTCACCGTGCTGCATCAGGGCAGCGTGCTGGCCGAAGGGTCACTGGAACAGGTGCAGGCCGATGAACGGGTGATCGAGGTGTACCTCGGTCGCTGAGGCGAAAGCAATTGGCTTTTATGTGGGAGCGAGCTTGCTCGCGATAGCGGTGGATCAGCTGGAATGCAATGTAACTGACCCACCGCTATCGCGAGCAAGCTCGCTCCCACGAGGGACTTGAGGAGAATCTGGAACATGCTGCAAGTCGACAAGCTGCACCAATACTACGGCGGTAGCCACATCCTGCGCGGCCTGTCGTTCGACGTGAAGGTCGGCGAGGTGACGTGCCTGCTGGGTCGCAACGGGGTGGGCAAGACCACCCTGCTCAAATGCCTGATGGGCCTGTTGCCGGCCAAGGAAGGCGTGGTGAATTGGGAAGGCAAGGCCATTACCACGTTCAAGCCGCACCAACGGGTGCACGCCGGCATTGCCTATGTGCCCCAGGGCCGGGAGATTTTCGGCCGGCTGACGGTGGAAGAAAACCTGCTGATGGGCCTGTCGCGTTTCCCCGGCGCCGAAGCCAAGGAAGTGCCGGCATTCATCTACGAATTGTTCCCGGTGCTGCTGCAGATGAAACAACGCCGGGGCGGCGACCTGTCCGGCGGCCAGCAACAGCAGCTCGCCATTGGCCGGGCCCTGGCCAGTCGGCCGCGCCTGCTGATCCTCGACGAGCCCACCGAGGGCATCCAACCTTCGGTAATCAAGGAGATCGGCGTGGTGATCAAGAAACTCGCCGCCCGCGGCGACATGGCGATTTTGCTGGTGGAGCAGTTCTACGACTTCGCCGCCGAACTGGCCGATCAGTACCTGGTGATGTCCCGGGGCGAAATCGTGCAGCAGGGCCGCGGAGAAAACATGGAAGCCGAGGGTGTGCGCGGCCTGGTTACGATCTAGTCTTAGCGTCCCGACAATCATCAGAAAATCATGAATCTACCTGTTTCGCCATCCGCCCTTTTCACCCCCAGCTGGCACGCCGAGCTGGACTTGGGCTACGCCCGCTTCGGCGATTGCACGCGCCCGGTACAACGCCGGCACAAAGGCCCGTTGCGGGTGCAAAAGCACTTGTATGCCGAAGGCCCCGAGGTGTGCCAACACATCATCGTCCACCCGCCCGGCGGGATTGCCGGCGGGGATCGGCTGGACATTTCGGCCCACGTCGGCCCCGATGCCTGGGCACAATTGACCAGCCCCGGCGCGGCCAAGTGGTACCGCGCCGCCGGCCCGGCGTATCAACAACTGACCCTGAGCGTGGCCCCCGGCGCGACTCTGGAATGGCTGCCCCAGGAAACCATCGTTTTCAGCGCTGCCCAGGCCGAACTCAGCACGACCATCGACCTGCAGGGCGATGCCCGGTTGTTCTACTGGGACATGGTCGCCCTCGGCCGACCGGCCAGCGGCGAGCGGTTCGACCTGGGGCACTTTCAATCGCGGCTGGACATTCGCCGCGACGGCCAGTTGCTGTGGCATGAGCGCCAGCGCATCGTTGGCAACGACGGACTGCTGGACTCGCCCATCGGGCTGGGCGGTGATCCGGTGTTTGCCACGTTACTGGTGACCGGCGAGATCGACAGCGAGCTGCTGGAGCGCTGCCGATCCCTGGGCCATGCCGTGCGCGGCGACCTGACCCAATTGCCCGGTTTGCTCGTGGCCCGTTGCCTGGCGAACGAGGCGTTGCTGGCGCGGGGGTGGTTGATCGAGTTGTGGCGGCTCCTGCGCCCGGCTCTGCTTGGAAGAGAAGCCATGCCACCGAGAATCTGGAGTACCTGAATTCGCTTTTACCTGTGGGAGCGAGCTTGCTCGCGGTAGCGGTGTATCAGCCAACCATTATGCTGAATGTTCGATTGCCATCGCGAGCAAGCTCGCTCCCACAAGGGATCGGTGTTTACCGCGGAAAAATTATCTGCCCCCTTATGGATTGCACATGGACCTGACCCCACGCGAAAAAGACAAGCTGCTGATCTTCACCGCCGGCCTCGTCGCCGAACGGCGGTTGGCCCGGGGCTTGAGACTCAACTACCCGGAGGCCATGGCCTATATCTCCGCCGCGCTGCTCGAAGGCGCCCGTGACGGCCAGACCGTAGCCGAGCTGATGCATTTCGGCACCACGTTGCTGAGCCGCGAACAGGTGATGGAAGGCATTTCGGAGATGATCCCGGAGATCCAGGTCGAAGCGACGTTTCCCGACGGCACCAAACTGGTCACCGTCCACCAGCCCATCGCCTGAGGCCGCGAAATGACTTTTCAGATTCGTGATGCCCAGCCCTCCGACCTGCCGGCGATCCGCGACATCTACAACGACGCCGTCCTCAACACCACGGCGATCTGGAACGAACACGCCGTGGACCTGGGTAATCGCCAGGCCTGGTTCAGTGCCCGGCAACACCAGGGCTACCCGGTGCGGGTGATCATCGACGCCGAGGACAACGTACTCGGCTACGCTTCCTTCGGCGACTGGCGGCCGTTCGACGGCTTCCGTCACACCGTCGAGCATTCGGTGTACGTGCGCACCGACCAGCGCGGCCATGGCCTCGGCCCGTTGCTGATGGCCGACCTGATCGAGCGCGCCAGGGTCTGCGGCAAACACGTCATGGTTGCCGCCATCGAGAGCGGCAACGCGGCGTCGATTCGCCTGCATGAGCGGGCCGGTTTCGTCACCACCGGGCAGATGCCGCAGGTGGGCACCAAGTTCGGCCGCTGGCTGGACCTGACTTTCATGCAGTTGGTCCTCAATCCCGGGGCGCCACCGCCCGCCGTCGACAAGGAGTGATACCGATGAACGCCGCCCAGTTGCGTCGAGTCCACGCTGAAAGCTTTGCGCATTATCGCCAGGGCCTGATCGATCTGTTGCTCGACGCCGTCGGGTATGGCGCCAGCGTGGGGTTCATGGCCGATCTCGACGCCGTCCAGGCCCGGGCCTATTTCGACGAGGTCCAGACCAGCCTCAACCAGGGTCACCTGCTGCTGTGGGTGGTGGTCAAGGATGAGCAGGTGCAGGCCAGCGTCCAGCTCGCCTTGTGCCAAAAGCCCAACGGCCGCAACCGCGCCGAGGTGCAAAAGCTGTTGGTGCGCGGCGAAGCTCGTCGCCGGGGCCTGGGCCAGCAATTGATGAGCGCCCTGGAGCTCGGCGCCCGCCAGCACAAGCGTGGCCTGCTCTACCTCGACACCGAGGCCGGTTCCGAGGCCGAGGCGTTCTACCGCGCCATGGGTTATACCCGCGTCGGTGAACTGCCCGACTACTGCCAGAGCCCGGACGGGACCTACACACCCACCGCCATCTACTACAAGATTTTGGGGCAACCGCAATGATTCCAGGCCAATACCAGGTCCAGCCGGGCGACATCGAACTCAACGTCGGCCGCCGTACCCTCACGCTGAGCGTCGCCAATAGCGGCGACCGGCCGATCCAGGTCGGTTCGCACTATCACTTCTTCGAAACCAACGACGCCCTGGCCTTCGACCGCGCCGCAAGCCGTGGCATGCGCCTGAACATCCCGGCCGGCACCGCGGTGCGCTTCGAACCGGGCCAGAGCCGGGAAGTCGAGCTTGTCGAACTGGCCGGGCATCGGCGGGTTTATGGGTTCGCCGGACGAATCATGGGCGACCTGGATTAAAGATCAAAAGATCGCAGCCTTCGGCAGCTCCTACAGATGTACGCGCCCCTGTAGGAGCTGCCGAAGGCTGCGATAGCGAGTAATGCGAGCGGTCCAACATCCAATTGAATCCCAAGGCAAGCACATGAAAATCACCCGTCAGGCATATGCCGACATGTTCGGCCCCACCGTCGGCGACAAGGTCCGCCTGGCCGACACCGAGTTGTGGATCGAAGTGGAAAAGGACTTCACCACCTACGGCGAAGAAGTGAAATTCGGCGGCGGCAAGGTGATTCGCGACGGCATGGGCCAGAGCCAACTGCTGGCCGCCGAGGTCGTCGACACGCTGATCACCAACGCGCTGATCATCGACCACTGGGGCATCGTCAAGGCCGATGTCGGCCTCAAGGACGGGCGCATCGCAGCGATTGGCAAGGCCGGTAACCCGGACATCCAGCCCGACGTCACCATCGCCATCGGCGCCAGCACCGAAGTGATTGCCGGCGAAGGCATGATCCTCACCGCCGGCGGTATCGACACCCACATCCACTTCATCTGCCCGCAGCAGATCGAAGAAGCGCTGATGAGCGGCGTCACCACCATGATCGGCGGCGGCACGGGCCCGGCCACCGGGACCAACGCCACCACTTGCACGTCCGGGCCGTGGCACCTGGCGCGCATGCTCCAGGCCGCCGATGCCTTCCCGATGAACATGGGTTTCACCGGCAAGGGCAACGCCAGCCTGCCGGAGCCGCTGGTCGAACAGGTCAAGGCCGGGGCCATCGGCCTGAAGTTGCATGAAGACTGGGGCACCACCCCGGCGGCCATCGACAACTGCCTGAGCGTGGCCGACCAATACGACGTGCAGGTCGCGATTCACACCGACACCCTCAACGAGTCCGGCTTCGTCGAAACCACCCTGGCCGCGTTCAAGGGCCGCACCATCCATACCTACCACACCGAAGGTGCCGGTGGCGGGCATGCGCCGGACATCATCAAGGCTTGCGGTTTCCCCAACGTGCTGCCCAGCTCCACCAACCCGACCCGGCCGTTCACCCGCAACACCATCGACGAACACCTGGACATGTTGATGGTCTGCCATCATTTGGACCCGAGCATTGCCGAGGACGTGGCCTTCGCCGAAAGCCGCATCCGCCGGGAGACCATTGCCGCCGAAGACATCCTTCATGACCTGGGTGCCTTCTCGATGATCAGCTCCGACAGCCAGGCCATGGGCCGTGTCGGCGAAGTCATCACGCGCACCTGGCAGACCGCCGACAAGATGAAGAAGCAACGTGGCGCCCTCCCCGGCGACGGCGAAGGCAACGACAACTTCCGCATCAAGCGCTACATCGCCAAGTACACCATCAACCCGGCGATCACCCACGGCATCAGCCATGAAGTGGGTTCAATCGAAGTGGGCAAGTGGGCCGACCTGGTGCTGTGGCGCCCGGCATTTTTCGGCGTCAAGCCGACGCTGATTCTCAAAGGCGGGGCGATTGCCGCCAGCCTGATGGGCGACGCCAACGCCTCGATCCCGACGCCGCAACCGGTGCACTACCGACCCATGTTCGCCAGCTACGGCGGTTCGCGGCATGCCACCAGCCTGACGTTCATCAGCCAGGCCGCTGCCGAGGCCGGGTTGCCGGAACAGCTTGGGTTGAAGAAGAAAATCGCCGTGGTCAAAGGCTGCCGCGATGTGCAGAAAACCGACCTGGTCCACAACGACTACCTGCCGAGCATCGACGTCGACCCACAGACCTATCAGGTCAAGGCCGATGGCGTGTTGTTGTGGTGTGAACCAGCCGATGTCTTGCCGATGGCGCAGCGTTATTTCCTGTTCTGAACCAACAGTTGCCTGTGGCGAGGGGGCAAGCTCCCTCGCCACAAGTTTCATTGGGTCAAGAAACAGACGGGCCGGCTTAACCCTATAGATCAGTACTTTCCTTCAACGCGTCCAGCTCTGATTGAGTCAACGACTGAATCAGCTCCGCCTCCTTGATCTTGAACTGCAAGGCAAGCGCCTCGGACTGAGAGGCATAGTCGGCTCCCTCCAGGGTTCCTGCGGCCTTTGCCTCATCCAGTTCAATCTGGTTGGCGATGAGCGTATCCGTCAGTGCCTGGAAGGACGTCGGATGGTGTTCCTTCAGGTAGTCGATCCAGAAATCCCGCCCCACCAGCGATTGGAACTGCTCAGGCGAATCGTCCAGGGCCAGGACCTGCTCGGCAGCCGCATCGAGCGCCTCTTGGGTGACACCTGCCAGCATCAGGAAGCGTCCGCCTGCGGGCTGTTTGGGCAGTTCCAGTCGCGCCTTCAGCCCAACACGATAAGCCAGGCGAACCTCGACCTCTTCTATCTGCTGTAAGTGCTGGGCCTTCTGCGCTGCCGTAAGATCACGACGCGCATTGATCGCATCTCGACGCTGCTGAATATCTTTGAGCGCAATACGTTCCACCTCATCGAGGCGAAACAACCCCTTCGCCAGGCGGACCAACACCGCTGCCTCATCCGTTCCCCCTGCCAGGGCCCGGGCGTTGTGGATCATCAACCTGATTTCCAGGTAGCTGAACGACAGCGCCGCGCGGTCTTCGCACGCCGGGGCGCCGGCCAGCTCAAACAATTCACGACGCAACTGCGTGGAATCCCTGGCCGCCTCAAGCATCTGCCAGACGCGCGCCTGGAGGTCCGGGTAGTTTTCTTCGCCCTGATAAGAACCCGCCAAGCGATTCAATAACCTGAACAGCTCCTTGGACTGCGGCTCCCGCGCCAGGCTTCGCCACAAGGCCTTTCTTGCCTCCAGCTCGGTGCTTGGCAAATCACGCAACCACTGCTGCACGTTCGAAGGCCTGCCAGGCAGGGCATGACCAAACGCTCCGGGCGAGCGCAGAGCCATCCATTGCGGATGCGACAGGGAGAGGTTCGCCCAGTACTCACCCAAGCGCTGCTGAGTCAGTTCGCTCAATGGATTTCCCTGCAACAGGGTCACGCCATTGAGGCGTGCCGTGGCAAGCGCGCGCGCTGGCGGCGGATCAATCAGGTCTTCAGGGACTTCGGTCAACCGATTGTCGCGTAAGTCAACGCGTTCCAGGGGCAGCTCACCGAGGCCGCGGGGCCAAACGCTTATATCGGTGCTTTTCAAAAACAGGCCGCGCAAGGCGGGCAAGTGGCTGAAATCCGGCAACCGATCCAGCGGGTTGTTTTCCAGATTGAGGATCTTGAGCTGGGTCAGGTCTTGCAGCGTCCCGACGCTGCGACTGGTCAAGCGGATCTGATTGGACCCCAATTGGAGCCTGGTCAGGCCATTCATTGCCCCCAGGGCGGCGGGCACATCGGTCAGCCTGTTGAGGGTCATGTCCAACCAGCGAAGGGAAGAAAAACCGGCCAGGAAACTTTCGCTGCCCTCTTGCGTAAGTCCCATGTCGTTCAGCTTCAGCGACGCCACATGGCTGAAATTGGCGGTCAGGTCGGGAAGCTCCCCGACATATTGTTGGCTCAAGACCAGTTCATAACCCACCCTGCTGCCGTCCACTGCCGTTACCACCGGGACCTGGCGCCTCCAACAACGCTTGATCCGCTCAGCCACCGCGCGCCTGGCCTGCGGATCCACCAGTTGATGACGCTGGCGACCCACCTCGCGCCAGCCCGGTGTGTTGGCCCAGAGGTCCAGGTCGCGGTCGAGCATCTGCAACTCGACCTTGCGTCGCTTCAGTTCACCGACGGCGCCTTCGCCCAATGCCTCCAGCAAGGCCTGGACTTCTTGCTCGGTGTAGTCCGGGTACAGCTCAAGAACCCGACTTTGCGGCGACCGGCTCAACCCCAATCGTTCGCGCAAGCCGCCTAGCGGGTAGCCGACCTGGCCCGAGGCCAGACGCATCGGCGATTTATACGACGGCTTGACTGGCGGCAGCTTCAACAGGCTTGCCAGAAAATCTCGGCTTGCCGGCGCTGCACCAATGGCCTGTTTCAACAGGTCCCCCTGATGAATCGAAGGACGACCCATGGCTTGGCGCTCGGCATCCGGCAGGGCACGCTGCAACGCATCGTAGAGGCTGCCCCAGTGGCTCAGATCGTTGCCTTGGTCGTCGAAGGACTTGTAGGCACCGTCATCCTTGATCACGTGTTTGGTCTGCTCCGCGCCCTGCGGGCCGATCGCGCCGATCAAGTCGCCCGTGAGGTCATTTGCGCGCAACTCGATGCGCACCGTGTCACTCCATCCCGACAAGGTCTTCACCGTCGCCAGGGCCAGTCGAGGCGTATCGGCAGTGGCCAGCGGCTCTTGGTACAGCCCCTCGTAGGCGCGGTTCATCCGTACCGTGCGCTGGAAATGACGCAGCTCTTCGGCGATACGCAGCGGGATGGGTTTGGTCTGGGTGGCATCGGCGAAATCCCAGGCGGCCATCTGCTGTGTTTCAGCCGATGTGGCCTGGGCCAGCATCTGGTCGATTGCCGCAGCGGGGACCGAAGGGAAACGGGATTTGATCAGCGTCGCGCGCGGGTCGGTCGAGAGGTCCTGCTTGGCATAGTAATCATTGAGCAGACTCACTTTTTCGCGCACCACGATCTCGGCGAGCTGCTTGCGCAACTGACGGACTCGAGCCGGCATATCGGTTTTCGCGATGGCCGGGCTCGCATCGGCCAGCAGGTCGCCGCCGGCGGCATCCACCGCCTCGATCAGGTTTTTCAACACCGAAGGCGTGCGCACGTTCGCTTCGGCGAGGCTGACACCTCGAACCGCGGCGCCAGCTTGCGGACCCGGTGCGTATTGCCATAGACGCTGGCCCGAGTGATCGACCACCTCCAGTTGCAAGCCGTTTGGCCACGGACCATAGCGCGTGAGCAAGTGCATCTGGGTCATCGGCTCGGCGTTGTCGTAGTCCAGCGCCTCCTCACTTTGCAGTTGCGCGGTCAACGTCTCGATTTGTCGACAAATGTCGAAACGCGTGATCGTATCGGCCAGCAACGCCGGCATCGGTGCGCCCTCTATGTGCATACGCCGCAGCACGTCCTCACCGGTGCCGCTGGCGATGCGGATCTGCTCCAGCTCCGCCGCGCTGAAATGCTCGACCCGATGCCCGAGCCGCTTCATCAACTTAGCACCCGCCCAGCCATGGGGATGCTCCAGTTCATGGCGCCACGCGCCGCTGCCATTGTCCGTCAGCTTGGGCTGGTAGGCATCCGGCCGGGAGGGATGGCGAATGCGATACCGCTGCGTTGCCGGTTCCAACTGCACTTCATAGTGCTGGCCATCCAGCGCCAGGACCTGGCGTCCGTTGACCCGATACAGTCCTCGCGCGTCCGGCACTGCGCCGGCGGGTGGGACGAGATCGCTCCGGTAGGGGGCCAGGTCCGGACGCCAGAGCCGTGACTCACCGTTGTCCAATCGGAGCGGTTCCAACTGCTTCACGGTGTTGGACCATTGGATATGCGGCAGCACTGCGGCGCCCGTGGCCACGAACGCGGTGTTGAGGGCGACACTGGAAAAATGCGCCCACATTTCCCGGGTCTCCCCGCGCTCGAACGCTGCGATGCCTTCAAAGGCCTCGTTGAACATCTGCACGGCCCCAACCGTCAACATCAGCGGCCCCAACCCTGGCACGACAAATGCCCCCAGGTTGAGCACGTCGATGACCGCGTTCAGATAACTCTCCTGGCGCGCCAGGCGGGCTTTCTTGTCTTCATCACCGGTAGGCACCGCTATCGCGCGGGCGTCGAGCTGGATCTTCTGGACCTGCCTTAGACGCAACGACTCCCACAACGGGGCGGGAATGGGCGAAGTGTCCATGGGCAGCCGTCGCAGGTTCGACTTGAGCGGGTAGTCGACCAGGCTATTTTCCTGCTCGGTAGGTTGGTAGAGGCGGTTGAACTGCTCGAAAAATACGCCTTGCTTACGCAGCGGTACAAAACGGCTGAAAAAGCGCCGATAGCCGATGCCATGCAGGCGCCGCCGCGTTTGCGCCATGAAGTCGGCGCTGGAAGCAAATTCCTTCAGCGGCTGCTCTGGATCACCGGGAAGGTAGGCCACGAGCCGCTCGACTCGCCGGCTGTTTTCACGCTCCGGTCCGATCAGCAACGGGCCAACCAGTTCGATATCGAAGATTTTCAGTGAGGTGAAGGTCACCGCGCGGTCGTCCAAAGTGATCGCATCCTGATCGCCGACGACCTGTTGCAACATTCGATAAGCCGCCTGACTGATATTCCCCTTGGCCCGGGCGATCTCCATGGTCAGCGCCAAACCTTGCCGGTGATGATCACGCAGTTGGCGATCCAACAGGTTGCGTGATGCCTCGTTTGCCGGTCGCGCGATCGAGTTGATGTGTTCTTGATAGAGGCGCCCCAGATCCAATGTGCGGCATAGCTTGGCGAAGGCTTGCGGCGCAATCGGCAACGCCCCCGCCTGGAAGGCGCTGGTGGACGGCATGACCTCCCCACCGTAGAACGGACGCTGGGTGGTGAGCAGTGTGCAATCGGCACAACCGGGCCGGTTCTCTTCGTCGGGTTCGAAATTGGCCAGCGCGGCCTCCAGCAATGAAGAGCCGTGGTATTCGTACTGGTTGAACTGGCTATCGCCCTTATCCAACACGAGCGCGCCAAAGAAATCACCGCGAACTTGCCGTCCGTACTTGCGGACCAAATAAACCTGGTTGACGTCGAGCGTCTGCTTGAATTCAGCCTTGATCGCCTGCTCCAGCAGCGGCTCGGCAAAAGCGCGGATGTCCTGGATATCGCCCAGGACGTTGTCGACCTGATTCAAGATTTCGCGGTAGCGGGAGTGACTGCTCTTGAGGCTGGCCCTGGTTTCGTAGGGGGCCTGCCTGTACCAGTCAGGCAGTTCAAGCGCATGGTCGCTCAGCTCCTGCTGGCGCTGCACGATGGCTGCGCTGTACCAACCCGGAATACGGGCCTTGAGCAAGTCCAGGTGCAGGTCGCGGGCGACAGGCACTACCGGGCGAAGAATGGGTTCTGGCATATCGGGTCATCCTTGATATTTGGAAACCCGAGCCTAACCAGTGCCTCGCCTACAGATGCGGTAACTATTTATTGTCTTGGGCAGGGCATGACGCACGCTGTGCCTGCGCGGTTCAGCCCACCCAACGTCCCAACTGCTGGCGCAGCCGACGGTTCTCGGCTCGCAGTTGCTGGACTTCTTCCAGCAGGTCCAGCGCCAGGGCGACACCTTCCCATTCCAGCTCGAGATCATGCCGCAGCTTCGCGGCACGCTTGGCCAGGACCAGTTCGTAATCGGTGAAACGCCAATCCGTCGGGGCCGAGCCGTGGGGTTCAAGGATGCCATGCTCGACGATTTCGATCACATGGACATCGGCCAAGGCGGCGGCTTCACAGAATTCCAGCAGGTTCAGTTCAATGATCGGGTTGTTCATGGTCTGCTTCTCCCAATGCTTCAACTGTCGAGTCTAGCCATGAGAATGGTTTGGGGCTGCTTCGCAGCCCAGCGGGAGCAAGCTCCCTCGCCACAGGGTTGTGTCCACAGGCAGCTCATTACAGATCAGAAATTCTCCCGCGGATCGAACGCGGCTTTCTTCGCCAGCTCCGCCCACAATGCCTTGACCGATTCGTCGCTGGCCTTGGGCATCACGGCCTTGAGTTGCACGAACAGGTAGCCGCGCTCGCCGGCCTTGTTGCGCAGGCCGTGGCCCTTGGCGCGCATGCGTTGGCCGTTCTGGCTGCCGGCCGGCACCTTGAGGTTGATCTTGCCGGTGAGGGTCGGCACCGCGACCTCCGTGCCCAATGCCAATTCCCATGGCGCCAGGGGCAACGTGATGATCAGGTCCTGGCCTTCGACGTCGAACTTGGGGTGCGGCGCGAATCGAATGGTCAGGTACAGGTCGCCATTGGCACCGCCGCCGACGCCCGGCGCGCCCTGGCCCTTGAGGCGGATGCGCTCGCCGTCGGTCACGCCCAGCGGAATCTTCACGTTCAGGCTTTTGCTGGTGTTGCTCACATGCTGGCCGGCCGCGTTGTACTGCGGCACCTGGAAGCTGACCTTCTTCGATTCGTTCGACAGGGTCTCTTCAAGGAATATCGGTAATTCCATTTCCACGTCTTGTCCCCGTCGGCCGGCGCTGCGACCCGATTGTCCGCCACCGAAACCCGGCCCGCGATTGCCAAAGATCGAACTGAAGAAGTCCGAGAAATCCCCGGTATCCTGACCGCCAAAACCGCCACGGCTCTGCCAGCCCGGCGGGCCCTGGAACGGTTGGCCGTGCTGGCCATACCGGCGCAGGTCGTCATATTCGGCGCGTTTGTCGGCGCTTTTGAGCGCTTCATAGGCTTCGGAGACGTCCTTGAACTTGGTCTCGGCGTCCTTTTCCTTGCTCACGTCCGGGTGGTACTTGCGCGCCAGCTTGCGATAGGCGGCCTTGATCGTGGCGTCGTCTGCCGTCGGCTCGACACCCAGGATCTTGTAGTAGTCTTTGAAGTCCATTGCAGGATCACCATCCGTTATCGATATCGCACCGCCATGCACAGCATGCTCGTGGTACAAACCCCGGAGTTTGACCAATCTCAAGGTTTGTGACCGGGCGGCGCTTCAGAAGTTTATCGGCAGCCGGTGGCGGTTCTTGTGCCCGCCCTGTGGCCACTTGGCTCATGCCAGCAAGTTTGGGGGGGTCGGGGTGTCTTTCAAGGCCTGTGTTAGTGAATTAGCAGATAACCGGCCTTCGAATCCGCGCCGCACTGGCATACACTGCGCGGCCGTTTTTTCGACCGGAACCTGAAAGACATGAAAAACGCATCCCCGGCCCGTGCCTGCGGCATCGACTTCGGCACGTCCAACTCCACCGTCGGCTGGCTGCGCCCCGGCATGGAAACGTTGATCGCGCTGGAGGATGACAAGATCACCCTGCCCTCGGTGGTCTTTTTCAATCTCGAGGAACGCCGTCCGGTGTATGGCCGCCTGGCCCTGCATGAATACCTGGAGGGCTACGAAGGCCGGCTGATGCGCTCGCTCAAAAGCCTGCTGGGCTCCAAGTTGATCAAGCACGACACCAGCGTGTTGGGCACGGCCATGCCATTCAAGGACTTGCTGGGGTTGTTCATCGGCCAGTTGAAGAAACGCGCCGAAGCCACCGCCGGTCGGGAATTCGAAGAAGTGGTGTTGGGGCGCCCGGTGTTCTTCGTCGACGACGATGAACTGGCCGACCAGGAAGCGGAGAACACCTTGGTGGACGTGGCCCGCGCCATCGGTTTCAAGGAAGTCTCGTTCCAGTACGAGCCCATCGCCGCGGCGTTCGATTATGAATCGACCATTGAAAAAGAAGAGCTGGTACTGATCGTCGACATTGGCGGCGGTACCTCGGACTTTTCCCTGGTGCGCCTGTCGCCCGAGCGGCGCATGCATGACAACCGTCACGCCGACATCCTGGCAACCGGCGGCGTGCACATCGGCGGCACCGACTTCGACAAGCAGCTCAGCCTGCAAGGCCTGATGCCGCTGTTCGGCTACGGCAGCCGGATGAAAAGCGGTGCCTACATGCCCACCAGCCACCACATGAACCTGGCGACCTGGCACACCATCAACTCGGTGTATTCGCAGAAATCCACCCTGGCCCTGGGCAGCATGCGCTACGACATCGAAGACACGGCGGGCATCGACCGGCTGTTCAAGCTGATCGAACAGCGCGCCGGACACTGGCTGGCGATGGAAGTGGAAGAAACCAAGATCCAGCTGACCCACGCCGAGCAGCGGCACGTGGCCCTGGACCGGATCGAGCCGGGCCTGAGCGTGGACTTGAGCCGCGCCCTGTTCGAGTCAGCGATCGACGGCCTGCTGGAGCGCGTGCGCAACAGCGTCACGCAACTGCTCAACGATGCCAACGTGCGGGTTGATCAGGTCGACACGGTGTTCTTCACCGGAGGCTCCAGCGGCATCCCGGCGCTGCGCAACAGCGTCTCGGCCATGCTGCCCCAGGCACGGCATGTGGAAGGCAATATCTTTGGCAGTATCGGCAGTGGGTTGGCGATCGAGGCGATGAAGCGTTACGGAACCCAAATTTGAACGCCTCCCCGAGCTACCCGAGCCTGCCCCGGTCAGGGTAGATCGGGAGGGCATTTGTTGAACTAGTTTTCCGTTGGTTGACTTGTCGTAGGATCGGGAGCGAAAGCTCTTAAGGAATTTTTAATCTTGTCCTTGAACCACCCGGAGGGATATCGCCCTACGACTGTTTCCATCTGGATAATAAGGGTCGTCGGGGCGGATTGGACGTCAAGGAGTTTTTCGAGCGCTTCCCCCGCTATGAATTCCTTTCGCGCCACTTTGATTTTACCGACAAGCTCGGCGTCGCTGGCCAACTCATCCAGGACCGCCTCCATCGCGAGGCCGGCTTTGCTCTGATTCGTGAATGCCAAGAACACCGGAATGTTTGATAGAGCCACGTCCTTGGTGAACGTGTCTTTATTAACTGTGATTACGCTCATGGATACGCTCCTGATAGCCGGGTTTGCGGGAGATACGAACCCTTGACCAAGCTAACAACCTTCCAAAAACGCCGTCTACTGTCAGATATAACAGGTGCGCGATAGCGCTACACCATCCCCACCTGCTTCAACTCACTCTTGAGATACGCATAATAAATCGGCCCTGCCACCACTCCCGGCAGGCCGAACGCGGCTTCGAACACCAGCATTGCCATGAGCAGTTCCCAGGACTTGGCGCTGATCTGCCCGCCGACGATACGGGCGTTGAGGAAGTATTCGAGCTTGTGGATCACGATCAGGTAACCCAGCGCGGCCACCGCCACCCAGATCGACAATGACAGGGCAACGACGGTGATCAGCGTGTTGGACATCAGGTTGCCGATCACCGGCAACAGCCCCAGCAGGAACGTCATCACGATCAGGGTCTTGGTCAACGGCAGATGAATGCCGAACAGCGGCAACACCACCGCCAGGAAGATCCCCGTGAAGAAGGTATTGAGCAGGGAAATCTTGATCTGGGCAAAAACGATGTTGCGAAACGCCTTGACCAGCAGGTTCAGGCGATCGAACAGCGCCGCGGCCAGGGGCTTGCGTTTGGTCAGGTCGGGGATGCGCTGCAGGGCGATGATCGCGCCCAACACCATACCAATCAGCAGCGTCACGAACATGTGGGCGGCGTCCTTGCCCACGAGCTGCAAGTCGCTCAAGTGCTTGCTCACCCAATCGCCGATCGCCACCCGGAACTCGGCCGCGCTGGCGGGCAAGTAGGCGTCGATAAAGGGCGGCAGTTGCCCACGGGCGCGATCGACAACGGCCATGAATTTGTCCAGGGAAGCGCCTGGATTTTCCGCTTCGTGCAGCAGGAAACTGAAAGCCCCGGCGAAGATCAGCGACAGTACGCTCACGACCAGCGTGCCCAGCAACGCCACCGCCAGCCAGCGGGCGCGGCGGCCTTCGATCAGGCGTTGCAACTGCGGCGTGAGCATGTTGACCAGCTCGAACACCAGCAACCCGGCCAACAGGCTCGGCAACAGGCGCAGCGGCAGCACCAGCAACAACCCGCCAAAAATGATCACCCAACTGATCACCAACAACACATGACGCTGAGAAAACGTTGGCATACAGCCCCAGGACAAAACGGCGTGAAAGGATCGGCAGTCTGCCAGCGATCCGCTGGCAGCACTAGGGATTGTATCGGCCGATTTGTGCCAGGGTTCAGAAGATTGCGGCGCTTATTTCTTCTTCAGGCATTCACTCATGAACGCCTTGCGAGCGTCACCCTTCAGGGCCTGCTCGGTGGCGGTGGCGTTGCAGGACTTCATGCGCTCCTGCGGTGTAGCCTTGAGGCAGTTGCTCATGAAGGCCTTGCGCTCGTCACCCTTGAGGGCCTTGGCGCTGGCGTCTGCGTTGCAGGTGGTCATCTTGTTCTGCTGCGCCGTCTCGGCGTAGCCCTGGGAGCACAGCAACAAACCGAGCATCAACAAAGGCACACGAAGCATCTTCATGGTGTTTCTCCTGGTTGCCGCACGAGGGCACGGCGATGGGGTGCAGTGTAGACAAGGCCTGTTACACCTTCCTCTTTTGACCTTTAGTGCCTGAGCTGCCGCCATCGTCGGATCGCCGCCCGGAGCAAGCTGGCTACACCCCGGCCGCCTTCAACCGCTCGGCATGCTCGACAAATAGCCGGATCGGCTCTGCGCCCTTGCCCACCAGCCCTAGCGACTGATTGACGATGTCGAAGTGGTCCAGCGGATAATCATCCCGGATGACGGTCCCCAGGTGCGAACTGTAGCGCCCGACCATGCCGTCGCATTGTCCCGCTTCCCTGACGAAGGTGCGGGCAAATAAACGGCAAGTGCGGTTGGTGCCGTCGAACAGGTTGCGGCCTCTGTCGGTCTTGCCCGGCTGCAACGTCCCCGACCAGGAGTAATAACGCACGCCATTGACCTCTTCCGGGCCGTGCCCACCCCAGGCTTGCGGCAAGCCCTGTGGGAAACGCTCGTTGAACAGCGCCACCCCCGCGGTCGTCAGCGAGGCATGGGAGGCCTGCAGGTCGGCCGGCAGGCGTGGCCCGCGATAGCCGGTGTCCAAGCGACTCATGATGGCGTTGATCAGCCGCAGCAAGGCACTGAGCACCCGGCCCTTGGCGCTGTCGGCCGGATAATGGGTTTGCAGGTAATCGGCCAGTTCGGAACCGTGGTTGGTGCCGGCCACCGAAGTGACCGACGCCACCAGGTCCGGGCGCTTGGCCGCGGCGTAGCGGGCACTGAGGGCGCCCTGGCTGTGGCCGATCAAGTTGACTTTTTGCGCACCGGTTTGCTTCAGGATTTCCTCGATCCGCGCCAACAACTGCTCGCCGCGAACCTCGGATGAGTGCAAGGGCGACACCTTCACCGGGATCGCCACGGCCCCACCCCGGCGCAGAGCCTCCACGATGCCGTACCAGTACGGATACAACACCAGGCGAATGAAACCGAGCATGCCTGGGACCAGCACCAGCGGGTAACGAGTGGCACAGCGTTGCGACATGGCGACATCCTTGCGATCAAGAGTGGGTCAGCATCAGTACCGATGATGACCAGTCTATGACACCCAAGTCATTTCAGCCGATCACAGCAGGGCCCAGGCCATCAGAACGTCCGCGCCAGTGCCAGCAATCGCTGCTCGGCCTCGGCATAGGAACGCGCGAAGCTGTGCTCGGCCGACTCCTCGCCTTCGGCCGCCACGACCGTCACGTCGTTGATGCCGATGAAGCCCAGGACCGCCCGAAGCCAGGTGTCGGCATGGTTCATGGCCTCCAGTTGACCGCCGGGGCCAAAGCCGAAATCGCCGCGACTGGTCACGATCAACGCCTTCTTGCCCAGCACCAGCGGCTCGTATTGGGAGATCCCGTTATCCAGACTGTGGTTGAACGTCACGCCGATACGTACGATCTGGTCGATCCAGGCCTTCACACCGCTGGGCACACCAAAATTGTGCATGGGTGCGGAGATGACCAAGCGGTCGTGTGCTTGCAGTTCGGCCACCAGCGCATCGCTCAGCGCCAGATCGGCCTGCATGGTCAATGGTCGCGCCTGCGGCTCCGGGTAAAACGCCGCGGCGATGAAGGCTTCGTTGACCGCTGGGATGACGGTGCGGCCGACCTCGCGGCGAGTTGGCACGGACAGCGGGTTGGCGGCCTGCCAAGCGGTCATGAACGTCTGCGCCAAACGTCGGGAATGGGAACGCTCGCCACGCGGGCTGCCTTGCACGACAAGAATGCTGCTCATCTGGAACTCCTCCATTGCGACTACAATTGAACTGTTTGTAGCTTCAGCTTGCGGCCCGCCAGCGCTTGTTCTCAAATGAGCGTTAGTTCATCGAGATGAGTTGTTTTCATCCGTACGGAGATTTGGAATGTTTGCCAGCCTGCCCCTGAACGCCTTGCGAGCCTTCGAGTCCGCCGCCCGCCTGCTCAGCTTCAAGGCGGCGGCTGAAGAGCTGTCGGTCACGCCAACAGCGATTTCCCACCAGATCCGCTCGCTGGAAACCTGGCTGGGGGCGCAGTTGTTCGAACGCCTGCCGCGCCGGGTGCGTCTCACCGACGCCGGGCAACGCCTGTTCCACAGCCTGCACGGGGCATTGTTGGAGGTTGCCCAAAGCGTCGACAGCCTCCGCCCGTTGCGCAGCACCACTCATTTGACGATTTCCACCACCGCGGCGTTTGCCGCCCTTTGGCTGGTGCCGCGCCTGGGACGTTTTTACGCGCGTCATCCGAACATCAAAGTGCGCCTGGACACTCATTGCGAAGTCATCGACCTGCATCAGGACGCCAGCGTCGACCTGGTGGTGCGCTACAGCCTGGACGGCTACGCGAACCTCTATGGCCTGTGCCTGTTTGAAGAGAGCTTCGGCGTGTATGGCTCGCCTGAACAAGTCGCGCTGGCGACCCGGCAGTTGCCGACGCTGATCAGCGTGCGCTGGCACAATTCCAAGTTGTACGCCCATGGCTGGGATGCCTGGTGCATCCAGGGAGGGGAAAGTTGGATGAGCCGGCAGCCTTGCATGCGTGAATACGACGAAGAGCACTACGCCTTGCAAGCCGCCATTGCCGGCCAAGGCCTGGTATTGGCGAGCAACATCCTCGCTTCGCAAAGCGTCGCCAGCGGCCTGCTCGTGGGTTATCGCCCGCATGTCCAGGTCAACGGCGCGGGCTACAGCGCGCTTTGCGTACCGGGACGTGAGCGGCATCCGCCCGTGCGGGCATTTTTCCAATGGGTGGAGGAAGAAGCACGCCAGTCCGGGCACGCGCTGAAAAATCCGGTAAAACTTTTCCAGGACAGCGTCGCTCAGACCTAGAGCGATCGCGCCAGCAGAGCGTGACGCCAAACCGGATCAGCCTCCAGGAGAACGAGATGAGCGACATGCACTTATCCGACGTCACGACCCTGCGCGAACGTGCGCGCCAGAACGTCCAGAACGGCGCGGTCACCGAAGGCTACAACGCCGACCGCCAGGAAATCATCCGACTGCTCAACGAAGCACTGGCCACCGAGCTCGTCTGCACGCTGCGCTACAAGCGGCACTACTTCATGGCCACCGGTCTGAAGGCCAGCGTCGCGGCGAGCGAGTTCCTCGAACACGCCAACCAGGAATCCGAGCACGCCGACCGGCTCGCCGAACGCATCGTGCAACTGGGCGGCGAACCGGAATTCAACCCCGATCTGCTGACCCGGCATTCCCATGCCCAGTACGTGGCGGGCAATACGCTCAAGGAAATGGTGTTCGAAGATCTGGTGGCCGAACGCATAGCCATCGACAGCTACCGGGAAATCGTGCAGTACATTGGCGAAAAAGACCCGACCACGCGGCGCATTTTCGAGGACATCCTGGCCCAAGAGGAAGAGCACGCCGATGACATGGCCGATATCCTGGCCGATCTGTAAGAGTCCTAAGGGGCCCCATCGCGAGCAAGCTCGCTCCCACATTTTGACCGCATTCCTTCGGACAGAATGCGGTCCCCTGCGGGAGCGAGCTTGCTCGCGATGAGGCCAGTCGCCTCACCGCGACATTGAGCTACCGGGTAGGTTTGACCGTCACCGGCGCCTTACCCGCCTTCATCTGCTCCAGCAACGGCGCGCACTGGTTCGGCTCGCCACCGCTGGGCGCCACCAGGGCCAACAGCCCCGCCGCCGGCGCGGCGATGACACCCAGGGCAACCATGCCGGCACCGCGCAGCATCAGCGGCACGGCCTTGACGCCGGCGGCAGGCTTGGCGAACGTGCCGCGCACGTATAACGGCGAGCGCAGGGAAATCAACCGCCAGCCCTTGGACTCGGGCGTGACGGTCAGGTCCAGTTGTTCGGTGGCCATGTTCGCCGTGCCGTCGATATAGATAATCGCGTTCTCGGTGTCGAAGACGAACAGGCGCGTGGTTGCCAGGCCAGTCTTGATATCGAAATCAGCTGCTGCGCAGTTGATCTTCACTTCCTTGTCGCCAAAGATTTTCCCCACCACGTAGTTGCCGACGTTGAGACCCGCCAGCTCCATCAGCTCGCGGCTGATGGCGCCGTCGTTGATGAGCATCTTCAGGGTGCCATTGGACGTTCCCAGCAACGCCGCCACCGAGTTGCCGCGGCCGGAAATATCCGCGTCGCCATTAAGCTCACCGAAACTGGTCTTCATCGGCTCGAACCCCGGGAACAGCTGCTTGAGCTTGAAGCCGCGCGCGGTCAATTTAGCCTGGCCTTCGAGAGGCTGGGTGTGGCCGTTGAGGCGGATCTGCGCATCGAGCCGCCCACCGGCCACGCCAAAGCGCAGGGGTTCCAGGCTCAGTTGACCATCGTTGAGCACCAGGTGCGTGTAGAGATCGGTAAACGGCAGCTGCTCGCTGTGGACGATACGCTTGCCCGTGAACTCCACGTCGGCGTCCATCACGCCCCAGCGTTCAGTGCGGAACTCTTCAACCGGCAACACCTTGCCGGACGGTTGTTTACTGGCGCCCCCACGGGCTTTTTGTTCTGCGTTGGAGTCTGCGCCGATCAGCGGCGCCAAATCGCTGAACAACAACTGATCGGAGACCAGCGCACCGCTGAGTTTCGGCCGGGGCTGGCTGGCGACATAGGCCAGGTTGCCGTGAATGTCGCTGTCGCCGATCTTGCCGTTGAACGCCTCATAGCGAAACTGGGCGCCGTCCGGCTCGTGGAGCTTGGCGATCAATCGACCATCCGTGGAATAAGGAGGCGAATCCGGCAAGGTCACACCCGTCAGCGGGTAAAGATTGGCCAGGCTGTTGCCGGCCAGTTTCAAACGCAGATCCAGGGCGCCGAGGTTTTTCGGGTCGGTCAAGGTGCCCGCCAGTTCGACGCGGGTATCGGCGATTTTCGCCTGGGCCTGCAATGGAAAGGGTTGCGCCGCGTCCTGCAAGGCCAGCAGACCGCCGACCTTGCCGGATCCGCTCAGACTCTGCCCGTGATATTGCCCGTCGACCTTGAAGGCAAAGGCATAGTCCTGTGGCGAAGCGCCCTGCTCCCGGGCTTTGGCCGCGGTTTTTTCACCGACAATATCGCTGAAGGGAATCGGCTTGCCCAACGGGTCGACCAGCACGTCGAGCCGGGTCTTGAGCGTCTGGTCATCCAGCGTGACGTGCCCCTTGTCAAAACCGATGGCGCCGATGTCCACGACCCAGCTGGACGGCTCGGCGTCCGGGTCCTTCGGGTCGAACTGGAAGGTCCAGTTGGCGCGACCATCAGCCAGGCGCTGCAGGCTGGCGTCGGGCCCTGTCAGGTCGATACGCGGGATGGCCACCCGCCGGGCCAGTAATGCCAAGGGCGAAATGCGCAATTCAACGCGCTTGAGCGTGACCATCTGTGGGGTCTTCGACCATTCCGGGTTTCCCAGGGTCAGGTCCTCGGCCACCACGTGCGGCCATGGCAACCATGCCCGCCAGCCACCTTCGTCGAGTTCGCGGCGCCAGATCACCGCCAGGTTGCCATTGATGGCGAACGAGCGATGCAACTCCTCGGAGACCTTGGTATTGAGCGTCGGCTTGATTCGGTTCCAATCGAAAAACGCGATAACCAGCACCAGCACGGCCAGCAGGACAATGAGGCAGGCAAAGCCCCAGGCGAAGATTTTTGAGGTGCGCGTCATGCACAAGGCTCCTGAGGCAAATGGGCGTCCGGACTACGACGCCTGGGGCAACCGAACCTGTAGCCGGCTCGTTGTCGATGATCGTTGGACAGGCAAAACGGCCGACAGGTTTACCACCAAGGGGGACGAACGGCACTAAAAAACGCACAAGAAGCTGACCGGTTCGACAGCTACCTGTTACCGCCGCCGCACATTTGCGGGGCGCAAGTGAGTACAAACTACCCACTCCGGGGCAAAAACGCTCCTCTGAAAGCCGCGTCCTAGAGCCTTTTCGCCGAACAATCAATTCCGTTGATTATTACCATTGTGTTTATGAACTTTTATATCGACTTATCGAGAGTAGCATTGCCCTCGTACCCACTTTTCAGCCCTCCCAAGGAGCAACGATCATGAAACGCCAAATACTGATGAGCCTTTCCCTTTCACTCCTGGCCTCGACCGCTTTTGCCCTGCCAGCTTCCGAACAAGCCACACCGCAGGTCAAGGACAGCCAGTCTGTCTACAGCCAAACCGTAGCCGAAGGTGGTCGTGACCGCCTGGAGCAAAAAGGCCTGGTCGAAGACGGTTCCGACCGCACCCCTCAAGGCCAGACCTTTGCTGCTGACGGCTCCGATCGCACTCCGGGTCAAACCCTGGCCGCTGACGGCTCCGACCGCACTCCACAAGGTCAAACCCTGGCCGCTGACGGCTCCGACCGCACTCCACAAGGTCAAACCCTGGCCGAAGGCGGTGGTGACCGTGTAATCGAACGCAACAGCACAGTGAGCTGAGCCCATGGCGTTCAATAGAAAAGCCCGATTCCTCGAATCGGGCTTTTGATTTTTCCAGCCCCTCGTTTCCCCTCGATGAGCTCCTACCGTTCGACGACGGCAAAGCCGATTTGCTAGAGTGCGTCGCTCCCATGACTCGGAAGTCAGTCCTGCGATGCTGCCCCGCGCCGAACAGAAACAACAGACCCGAAATGCCCTGATGGACGCAGCCCGCCATTTGATGGAATGCGGCAGGGGGTTCGGCAGCCTGAGCCTGCGCGAAGTTGCCAAGACGGCAGGCATAGTTCCCACCGGGTTCTACCGGCATTTCCAGGACATGGACCAATTGGGCCTGGCGCTCGTCAGCGAAGTCGGCCAGACCTTTCGCGAAACCATTCGACTGGTGCGTCACAACGAATTCGTCATGGGCGGCATTATCGATGCGTCGGTGCGGATCTTTCTCGACGTGGTCCACGCCAATCGATCGCAGTTCCTGTTCCTGGCCCGCGAGCAATACGGCGGTTCGCAACCGGTCCGTCAAGCCATCGCAAGGCTGCGAGAAGACATCAGCTCGGACCTGGCCGCCGACCTGGCGCTGATGCCGAAACTCCAGCACCTGGACCTTGCCGGGCTGAACGTGATGGCCGACCTCATCGTCAAGAGCGTGTTCGCCACCCTGCCGGACATAATCGATCCACCCGCCGAAGCCCTGCCCGAACACCTCACGCCCCAGGCAAAGATTACCCAGCAGTTGCGATTCATCTTCATTGGCCTCAAGCATTGGCGCGGATTGGGTAGCACCGAGTAACGCCCACAGGCGCTGTCGGGCTCGTCGCAAAATGGTGCGCAAAATCACGCCGCGCACCAACATGGAACGCAATCTGCCCCGCCCCGCGACGCCATCCCGCGCCATTTCCTACATCCCCTTCCTTTGGCAAGCCCCTTGCTCTAAACACAGCATTGTTCATTGCTGGAAGCACTCCGATGCTGGTGATTCACCGCAGAATCGACACTCAGCCTGGCTGGCACGCCGAGTTGCACTTGACCTTCGATGCACGCAGTAAAAGCCGCCTGCGCTGTTTCAGTGCTGAAGGTGAAGACGTTGGGCTGTTCCTCGAGCGAGGCCAGCCGCCGTTGTATGACGGCGAATGCCTACAGGCCGAGGACGGTCGCATCGTGCGGGTCTGCGCGCGTCCTGAGCAATTGCTGCATGTCACCTGTGCCAATGCGTTCGAACTGACCCGCGCGGCCTACCACTTGGGTAATCGACACGTGGCCCTGCAAGTGGGCGATGGCTGGCTGCGCTTGCTGGACGATTACGTGCTCAAGGCAATGCTCGAACAACTGGGCGCCACGGCCGAAGCCATCGAAGCCCCCTTCCAGCCGGAACATGGCGCCTATGGTGGTGGCCATCATCATTCCCGGCACGGCGACGAAGATTTCAATTACGCGCCGCGCCTGCATCAGTTTGGCGTGCGTACATGAACCCGGCCTGGGCGCTGCTGCGTCTGGCCAGCCCACAACTGCCGATTGGCGGCTACAGCTATTCCCAAGGATTGGAAATGGCGGTGGATAACGGTCGGGTCAAGACGCCAGATGACGCACGTCGCTGGATCGGCGATCAACTGCTGCTGAACCTCGCACGTTTCGAAGCGCCCCTGCTGCTCGCCCATTGCACAGCCGCCGCGGCTAGCGATTGGAACGCGCTGCAACGACTTTGTGAACAACACCGTGCCAGCCGGGAAACCCGCGAGCTGCACCAGGAAAGCCGGCAGATGGGCTATTCGTTGCAACAGTTGCTCGCCGGCCTGCCGGAACTCGACAGCGCGGCCCGCGACTTTCTCCAACAGCGCGGCGAAACCCACCTGGCGCTGGGCTGGGCCCTGGCGGCCCGCGCCTGGAACATCGGCCCCCAGGACGCCCTCGCCGCCTGGTTGTGGAGCTGGCTGGAAAACCAACTGGCGGTGCTGATGAAAACCCTGCCCCTGGGCCAGCAAGCCGCCCAACGCCTGACCAGCGAACTGCTGCCGCTGTTGCAACAGGCCCAGCAAGACGCCTCGAACATCGATCCCGACCATTACGGCAGCGCCGCGTTTGGCCTGTCCCTGGCGTGCATGGCCCATGAGCGCCAGTACAGCCGCCTGTTCCGTTCCTAGGAGACACACATGAATACACAACCTCTGCGCGTGGGTATCGGCGGCCCGGTGGGCTCCGGCAAGACCGCCCTGACGCTCGCCCTGTGTCTGGCCTTGCGCGAGCGCTACAACCTGGCGGTGGTCACTAACGACATCTATACCCGCGAGGACGCCGATTTCTTGGTGCGCAACGAAGCCCTGGCGCCGGAACGGATCATCGGCGTGGAGACCGGCGGCTGCCCGCACACCGCGATCCGCGAAGACGCCTCGATCAATCTGGAAGCGGTCGATCAGTTGAACCGGCGCTTCCCAGACTTGGACCTGATCCTGGTGGAGTCCGGCGGCGACAACTTGTCGGCAACGTTCAGCCCCGAGCTGTCGGACCTGACCATTTATGTCATCGACGTCTCGGCGGGCGACAAACTGCCGCGCAAGGGCGGGCCGGGTATCTGCAAATCCGATTTGCTGGTGATCAACAAGATCGACTTGGCGCCATTGGTGGGCGCCTCCCTGGAAATGATGAACAGCGACACCCAGCGGATGCGCAACGGCAAGCCGTTCGTGTTCAGCAACCAGAAGACCGGCCAGGGCCTGGACGACATCATTGCCTTCATCGAACGCCAGGGCCTGTTGACGGCTGCGTGATTTTTCCCATTCCAACAAGGAAGCTTATCCATGTCATTCAAACGTATCTGCGGCGCCCTCGCCCTGCTATTGACCCCGGCGCTGGCCTTCGCCCACCCAGGCCATGGCGATAACGGCCTGATCGCCGGACTCGGCCACCCCATCGGTGGGCTCGATCATTTGCTGGCGATGCTTGCGGTCGGTTTGTGGGCGGCGCAACAGCAAGGCGCTGCACGCTGGGCGCTGCCGTGCACCTTCGTCGGCACGATGCTGCTTGGCGGCTTGTTGGGTTTTGAAGGCCTGGAGCTGCCAGCGCTGGAAAGCGGGATCGCCGCCTCCGTATTTGCCCTGGGCCTGGCCGTGGCGTTGGCCGTGCGTCCGCCGCTGGGCATGGCCGTTGCTGCGACGGCGATGTTTGCGCTGTTCCATGGTGTGGCCCATGGCTTGGAGCTGCCGGACATGTCCAGCCCTTGGGCTTACGCCGCAGGCTTTGTCGCAGCGACAGCGGCGCTGCATGGCGCGGGCTTTGCGCTGGTGCGGGTGTTGCCGCGAGCGGCAGCGCCATTGGTGCGGTTGGCCGGGGCGGCTTCGGCGGCGGCTGGGGTTTGGTTGCTGGCGGGTTGATTCTCCAGCGCCTTGAAAGGCCCCTTCGTCGGATCGCCGACGAAGGCGGCCTGACAGCCACCCCATCTCCCCAGGACGGCCACTCTGCTACCATGTCGCGCAATCGATCCCCCCGCCGTGACGACATCCGCCAATGCCCGATGCTTCCCGCTCCGCCCTTTTGCCTGAACTGACCGCCCTGTTCGCCACGGTGCGCCAGCATTTTCACGATGTGATCGTGCCTATGTGGCAGGGCCCGGGTTGGAATGGCGAATTGGCGTTGCCCTATGAATCCCTCGACAGCCAGCACCAGCCGCTGCCGCCCCAGCGCTACCGGGCGATGGCCTGTGCGCGGCAACTGTATGTGTTTGCCAGCCTGATCGGCGAAGTACCCCTGGCCGAAGAGCGCGCCGCTGCGCTGTTCCGCTCGCTGCAACGGCATTTCCACGACGCCGAGCATGGCGGCTGGTTCTACAGCATCGATCCGCAGGGCGCGCCGCTGGATTCCAGCAAAGACCTCTACACCCACGCGTTCATCCTGTTCGCTTGCGCTCATTACTGGGGCAAGGTTCGCGAGCCGCTGGTGGAATCAACGTTGAATGCGGCGCTGGAAGTGATCATGCGACGTTTCGCCACTGGCGATGGTCTCTACGAAGCCAGCTTGGGACGTGACTGGTCAACCCGCCAATCCGGCCCGCTACAGAATCCGCTGATGCACCTGGCCGAAGCGTTCCTGGCGGCTCTTTCGGTTCGCGACGACGCCAACGTGCGCCAGGCGTTGCTGGGCCTATGCGACGGGATGTTCCGGTGCTTCGTGGATCCTGAGCAAAGAGTCATGATGGAGAAACCGCTCAAGGCTGTGGATAACTGGTTCGAGCCAGGCCATCAGTTCGAATGGTATTTCCTGCTGGCTTCATCCTCGTTGTTGCGCGGCGGCAAACTGCACACGGCCCTGGAGCACAGCTTCGGCCTCACGGAACAACAAGGCGTCGATCCGGATTGCGGCGCAGTTTGCGCGATGCTGAGCCTGGGGCCGCAAGCATCCTCGCGTGACGCGACACAACGCATCTGGGCTCAAGCGGAATACCTGCGGGCACTGACTTTGCGACCGGGAAGCGAAACAGTCCTGCTGCGTCAACTGCGGGCTCTTCAGCAGCACTTTCTGCACGCCCAGGGTTGGAACGAATGCCTTGATGCCGATGGCAATGTGAGTCGCCGGGACATGCCTTCGACCACCCCTTACCATCTTCTGACCTGCTACCGCGGTCTGGCCGACTACCTGGCGTAACACTTTGCGTGGCGAGGGAGCTTGCCCCCTCGCCACAACACCATTTCCAGCTCAAGTACGTCAGCGGTCAGGCCTTGTTGCGCTCGATGGCAAACCCAGCCCAGGTCTGGCTCACCGGCATCAGCTCCAGGCTGTTGATGTTGATGTGCGCCGGCGTGTTGAGCACCCAGAAAATCGTATCGGCGATGTCCTGCGGCTGAATCGGCTCGGCACCGGCGTAGGTCGCGTTGTAGCGCTCCTGGTCGCCACCAAAGCGCACCAGTGAGAACTCGCTTTCGCACAGGCCTGGCTCGATATTGCTCACCCGCACGCCCGTGCCTTGCAGGTCGCAACGCAGGTTCAGGGAGAACTGTTTGACGAAGGCCTTGCTCGCGCCATACACATGGCTACCCGGATACGGGTAGTTGCCGGCGATGGAGCCCAAATTGACGATCCCGGCGCCACGACCATGGGCGATCAGGCGAGGCAGCAGCAGGCGGGTGCTGTAGATCAGGCCTTTCACGTTGGTATCGACCATCGTGTCCCAGTCATCGAGATCGCACTTGGGTGCTGGATCGACGCCCAGAGCCAGGCCGGCGTTGTTGATCAGCCCACGCAACTTGGTGAAGGACGGCGGCAGGTTGGCGATGGCTTCTTCCATGGCCTTGCGATCACGCACGTCCAATACCAGGCCGTGGACCTCGGTCTGCTTGGACAGCTCGGCACAAAGGGCATTGAGGCGTTCTTCACGACGACCGGTCAGCACCAGTTTCCAACCGGCTTCGGCAAAACGACGGGCACAGGCTTCGCCAAAACCGGACGTCGCGCCAGTGATAAACAGGGTGTCAGACATCGTGTTCTCCTTGCTTAGGCTTCAAACAGCCATTGAATGGGAATTGGCCAACAGCATGCCCGGCCTGGCCCGCCAGGGGCAAGGCTGATCAATCACTCTCAGCGCCGCGCTGTTCAAAAAACGATCAACCAGAGCCAGGCCTTGCCCAGCAAGGGCCGCAGCGGGTTGCCCGCACCTTATCCACAGGCGCGTCCACAGTAATCGGGGGCAAGTAAAGAACCTGAAAGCCTTTGTGCATAAGGCTTCGCGAGAGTTTTGGAAATTTTTTTCGCTTGACCTCGCAAGTCGGGTTGTGCAGATCAACTTATCTGCTATAAGCCAGAGCTTGACGATGCGATGGCTCCAAGCCAGCAATTACGCCGCTCAGCGCAGTCTTTCCAGAGTTTAGTCACAGACTTATCCACAGGTTTGCCCACAGACTTTCGAGCCCATTTCCGTGTTCATAAAACTGTTGACAATAGCCGCTCTCCCTTGACCATAAATGACTGATCAAAAAACGATCACAGCCCTGCAGGCCACGTATTCAAAGGCTTTCAGCCAGCTACTCCCACGTTACCCACAGCCGGTTCCACAGCAAACGGGGACAAGTCAAAACCGTGACAAAACAACTGTTTGCGGCGACTTTATGTCGCGGTTTCGCAGGGGCTCAGGATTGTTTTCCACAATTGCGACGACAACACGAATCCCCATGTGAAAGCGGGCTTGAGGTGTATCCAGGAGATAAAAAAACCGGCGATCATTTTCGCCGGTTTTTTTCGTTACGTAGCCGGCCTCAATGCCCGCCCAGATACGCGTTGCGCACCTCTTCGTTGGCGAGCAGTTCCTTGCCCGTGCCGGTCAGGCGAATTTCGCCGTTGACCATCACATAGGCCCGGTCCGACAACTTCAGGGCATGGTTGGCGTTCTGTTCCACCAGGAAGATCGTCATCCCGGTGGAGGCCAGCTCACGCAGGGTCGCAAAGATCTGCTTCACCACGATCGGCGCCAGCCCCAGGCTTGGTTCATCGAGCAGCAACAACTTGGGCCGGCTCATCAATGCCCGGGCAATGGCGAGCATTTGCTGCTCGCCGCCGGACATGGTCATGGCTCGCTGGTTGCGGCGCTCCTTGAGCCGTGGAAACAGCTCGAACATGCGCTGCATGTCTTCGCTGGCGTACTTGTCACCGATGGGAATAGTGCCCATCAACAGGTTTTCCTCGACGGTCATGTCGGGGAATACCCGCCGCCCTTCCGGCGATTGCGCGATGCCGTTGGAAGCAATGTAGTGCGACGACTTTTGGGTGATGTCCACGCCCTGGTAGATGATCTGCCCGCCCGCCGCCCGCGGCTGGCCGAAAATCGACATCAGCAGCGTGGACTTGCCGGCGCCGTTGGAACCGATCAGGCTCACCGTCTCGCCCTCGCCAATGTGCATCGAGACTTTTTTCAGGGCCTGGATCGGTCCGTAGAACACGTCCAATTCCTTCAGTTCGAGGATAGGTCCACTCATACCAATTCCTCTTCATCGGCACCCAGGTAAGCCGCGATCACCTTCGGATCGTTGCGAATCGCCTCGGGGCCGCCCTCGGCGATCACGTTGCCGTGGTCCAGCACCACGATGTGGTCGGAAATGCTCATTACCATGCCCATGTCGTGTTCGATCAGCACCACGGTCAGATCATGCTCGTCGCGCAGCAGCCGGATCATCGCGCTCAGCGCTTCGGTTTCCTGGGGGTTGAGGCCGGCGGCCGGTTCGTCGAGGCAGATGATCTGCGGGCGCGTGCACATGGCCCGGGCGATTTCCAGGCGTCGTTGCTGGCCGTAGGAAAGCTCGCCGGCCAAGCGGTTGGCGCAATCCACCAGGTCCACCACTTCAAGCCAGTAGAAAGCGTGGTCGAGGGCGTCGCTTTCAGCCTTGCGGTAGCCCTTGGTGTTCAGGATGCCGGCCACCAGGCTGCGGTTGACCCACATGTGCTGGGCCACCAGCAGGTTTTCCAGCACCGACATTTCCTTGAACAGGCGAATGTTCTGGAAGGTACGCGCCAGACCGGCTCGGTTCACCAGGTGGGTGCCGCCGAACATCTTGTAGTACAGCCGGCTGGCGAAGGATTTCGGCGAGACAAAATCAGTCGGGCGGAATGCTTCGCCCAACAACTTGATGACATTGGTCTGCTCGCCACGCACGTTGAGTTCGATCTTGCCGCCCGATGCCTTGTAGAAACCGGTCAGGCAGTTGAACACCGTGGTCTTGCCCGCACCGTTGGGGCCGATCAACGCGAAAATCGAGTTGCGCTTGACCTCCAGGCTGACATCGCTGAGGGCCTTGATGCCGCCGAACTGCATCATCAGGTTTTCAACTTTGAGTACGACTTCGCTCATGGCGCTACCCCCTTGCGCGGCGTCACACCGGTACGGCTGATACGGATCAGGCCGCGTGGGCGCCAGATCATCATCAGCACCATCAACACGCCGAACAACAACACTCGGTATTCGGAGAAGCTGCGCAAAAGCTCCGGCGCCACGGTGAGCACGAATGCGGCAATCACCACGCCAACCGTCGACCCCATGCCGCCCAGCACCACGATCGCCAAGATCAAAGCTGACTCGAAGAAGGTGAACGATGACGGATTGACGAAGCCCTGGTAGCTGGCGAAAAACACCCCCGCCAAGCCAGCCGTCGATGCACCGATAGTGAACGCCGAGAGCTTGACCAGCACATGGTTCAGGCCCATCGAGCGGCAAGCGATCTCGTCTTCGCGCAAGGCTTCCCAGGCGCGACCGACCGGCATTCGTGTCAGGCGATGCTTGATGTACAACACCAACAAGACGGTGATGAACAGCACGATGTAGATGAACAGGAATTTGATATTGGGGTTGTAATCGATGCCGAAGAACTCATGGAACGGCACCCCGCCGTCCTTGGCCCGCCGGCCGAATTCCAGGCCCATGAACGTCGGGGCAGGGACCGGCATGCCATTCGGCCCGCCGGTGAACGACAGCCAGTTGTTCAGCACCAGCCGGATAATCTCGCCAAAACCCAGGGTCACGATGGCCAGGTAGTCACCGTGCATTCGCAACACCGGGAATCCCAATATGCACCCCGCCATCGCCGCCGCGATGGCCGCCAATGGCAACACCGTCCAGAAACCCAGTCCCAGGTATTGATAGCCCAGCGCCAGGCCGTAGGCACCGATGGCATAGAACGCCACGTAACCCAGGTCGAGCAGCCCGGCCAGGCCAACCACGATGTTCAGGCCCAGGCCCAACAGCACGTAGATCAGGCCGAGAATGACCACCGTGAGCACGTACTTGTTGGCGAAGAACGGAAACACGATGGCAATCACGATCAGCGCCGGGATGATCCAGCGCAGCCGCGATTTGTAATCCGGTGGCAGCACGTGCACGCCGGAGCCGGTGCTCTCGAAACCCTGGAGAATATTCAGGCCCTTGGGGGTTTGCAGGAACAGGCTCAGGGCAAAGCGCCCGACCATCACGATTGCCACCAGCCAGCCGACGCGGGCCGGTTGCAGGTTGAAGCTGTAGCCGTCGAGCACCACGCCGACGATCGGGCCGAACACGATCAGCGAGATCAGGCCGGCCAGGATCGCGTCAATGACGCTCTTTTTGATATCAAGCGGTTTATTGGCAGCAGACATACTTACACCTTCGCCACGAGTGGGCGACCCAACAGGCCTTGGGGACGGAAAATCAGAATCAGCACCAGCAGCGAGAAACTGAACACGTCTTTGTAGTCGGAGTTGATCAGACCGGCGAACAGCGACTCGGAGATCCCGAGGATGATCCCGCCGAGCATTGCCCCAGGCAGGGAGCCGATGCCGCCGAGTACCGCCGCGGTGAACGCCTTGATGCCGATGATGAAACCGGCATAGAAGTCGAAGGTGCCGTAGTTCATGGTGATCAGCACACCGGCCAGGGCCGCCATGGCTGCACCGATGATGAACACGTAGGAAATCACCCGGTCGGTGTTGATTCCCAGGATCGAGGCCATCTTGCGGTCTTGCTGGGTGGCGCGGCACATGCGGCCGAGCTTGGTGTACTTGATGATGTAGGTCAGCAGCGCCATGCCGGCAAAAGCGGCGACCAGGATGAAGATCTTGGTGTAGGTCAGTTGCACGAAACCGGTGCCGATGTCGACGCGCATGGCGCCTTCGAGCAGTGTCGGGACACCCTGTTGACGGGCGCCCTGGCTGATTTGCGCGTAGTTCTGCAGGATCAGCGAGATGCCGATGGCACTGATCAGCGGTGCCAGCCGGGTGGAGTTGCGCAGGGGTTTGTAGGCGACGCGTTCAATGACCCAACCGTAGACCCCGGTGACCACGACCGTGAACACGAGGGTGCCAAGGATCATTAGCGGAAAGGATTCGATACCGAAGTAAGCCAGCAGAGCCAGACTGATTGCCGCGAGGTAAGCGGAAATCATGTAAACCTCACCGTGGGCGAAGTTGATCATGCCGATGATGCCGTAGACCATTGTGTAGCCGATGGCGATCAGGCCATAGACCGACCCGAGGGTCAGGCCATTGACCAGTTGCTGCAGGAAAATACCATCCATAACGCAATCTCACGCAGTGAGAACCTGCACACCCGGAGGCGTGCGGTTCTTCTAAGGAAAATACAGATTTACGTCGGAGCAATGCCAGGCGCGACCGTCCCCTGCCCTTTCGGAGCCTGGACGGTCGCTTCAGCCCTTACTTCTGTTTTTCCAACTGGTGGTATTTGCCATCCTTGTCCCACTGGTAGACCACGTAGTCCGAGACTTTCAGGTCGCCCTTGGAATCCCAGGTTTTTTCACCCATGACGGTTTTCACCGGGTTGGCTTTCAGCCACTTGGCAGCGTCTTCGCCCTTGTTGGACTTGGCGCCGTTGAAACCGGCCGCCAGGGCCTGGACCGAAGCATAGGCGTACAGGGTGTAGCCTTCAGGCTCGACGCCCTGGGCACGGAAAGCGTCCACCACGGCCTTGCTGTCCGGCAGCAGGCGTGGGTCGGCGCCGAAGGTCATGTACACGCCATCGACGTATTGCGCGCCGCCGGCGGTGGTGACCAGTTCGTCGGTCACGATGCCGTCATCGGACATGAACTTCACGTCCTTGAGGCCTTGTTCGCGCAATTGGCGAACCAGCGGGCCGGCTTCCGGGTGCAGGCCGCCGAAGTAGACCACGTCGGCACCCGCCGAACGGATCTTGGTGACCACGGCGCTGAAATCTTTCTCGCCACGGGTCAGGCCTTCGTACAACACTGGAGTTACGCCACGCTTGGCCAGTTGTGCCTTGGTGGCATCCGCCAGGCCTTGGCCGTAGGTGTCCTTGTCGTGCAGCACGACGACTTTCTTGCCCTTGAGCACGTCGACGATGTAGTCGCCGGCCACGATGCCTTGCTGGTCGTCACGACCGCACATGCGGAACATCGCGCTCAGGCCGCGCTCGGTCACAGCCGGGTTGGTCGAGCCAGGCGTCATCGCGATGATGCCAGCTTCGTCATAGACCTCGGAGGCCGGGATGGTGTTGGACGAGCAGAAGTGCCCGACCACGCCGATCACTTTGTCCTGGTCAACCAGGCGGTTGGCCACGGCCACGGCCTGCTTGGGTTCGCAGGCATCGTCGCCGGCAACCAGCACGATCTTCTCGCCGTTGACGCCACCCGCTTTGTTGATGACATCGGCCGCCGCCTGCGCACCCTTCATGTACTGCTCGCCAAATGCAGCGTTGGCACCGGTCATCGGCCCCGCTACACCAAATTTCACATCAGCTTGAGCAAACGCAGAAACACCCAGCGCAGTTGCCACTGCGAGGGCCAGGAAACCTTTCTTGTAAAACGTCTGGGACATGAGGTGGTGCTCCAAGGTTTTTTTTAGTTGGCACTGCGACTTCACTTCACTGAAAAGCTCAGAGCAAGGGCCGTGCCATCGGTTTTTTATTCTTAAAAAAGTCGCTGCTTTATTGTTATTTCGACTGTTTCGGGCCCTTTTTCACAGGGCGTGCAACCGTCTAATCCGCACGAGGTGCAACCTTATTTACAAGTAGGTAAAACCCTCCATGAGCCATCATTGCAACCGCCGCGCGAAACGGCGTGCAACCACTGTGTAACAACCTGCGCTACCGAACTGCACACTGTCGGTGCGCGGCTGCTACACCCCGCACCATAACAGGCTAGACGTTAAGCCGGGAAACGCCGCCATCCGTAACACTTTTCAACAATCAGATGACGATCCGCAAGCACTGGCCCGCGTGATACAGCGAAAATCCCGCTTCATACAGACAACTGCGCAGGCCAACACCCGCCAGGGGCTGCATCGGCGCGAAGGGTATCGGCAAGGCACTGGCATCACCGTGGCAAAGGTAATCGGCGAATGCCTTGCCTACGACAGTGCCAGTGGTCACGCCGCGACCGTTGTATCCAGTCACTGCCACCAGGCCGGGGGCCGGTTCGAAAAGGCGCATCAGGTGATCAGGCGTGAAAGCAATGCAACCGGTCCAGGTGCATTCCCACTCCACCGCCTTGAGATAGGGGAAATAGTGCTGCTGCACCCGATCGGCCCAGGCCTTGAGAAACCAGGTCGGCTTGCGATTGCCATTGCCCAGGCTGCCCAGCAACAGGCGCCCGTCCTTGTCCCGGCGGATGCTGCTCAACACTTGGCGGGTATCCCAGGAGCCCTGCCCGCCGGGAAGGATGCGGTTGGCGGCCTCGCCGTCCAGTGGGACCGAGGCGACCTGATAGTAATAACCGGGAAAGAAATTACGCCGCAGTTCGGTCCAGTCGCCCTCGGTATAGGCGTTGGAGGCGATCACGACTTGCTCGGCCGTTACCGAACCCTGGGCGGTCTGCACTGACCAGCGTTGGCCCTGGCGCTCCAAGCGCGTCACCGGCGAATGATCGAACATCTGGGCGCCAAGATCCTGGGCAGCCTTGGCCAACCCGCTGGCGTAGGCCATTGGATTGAGCGTGCCGGCGCGACGGTCGAGCAGCGCCGCGGCAATCTTATCGGTGCCGGTGGCATCGGCACAGGCTTGGCCGGTGAGCAGTTCTACCGGTGCGCCACGGCGCTTCCATTGTTCCTCGCGACTGCGCAGATCGGCCTCGCCCCGGGCGTTATGGGCCATGTGCAAGGTGCCTTCGCGGCGCAGTTGGCAATCGATGGCGTATTTGTCGACGAGACTGAATACCAACGCCGGCGCGGCGCCCAGCATACGGTTGAGCTGGCTGCCCACCGCCGCGCCGAACCCGGCCTCGATCTCGTCCGGCGGGATCCACAGGCCAGCATTCACCAACCCGACGTTGCGCCCCGAGCCCCCATGCCCGGCCCGATGAGCTTCCAGCACAGCCACGCGCTTGCCTTGTTCGAGCAAGTGCACCGCCGCCGACAGCCCGGTGAAGCCCGCGCCGATAATGCAGACATCGACCGTGACCTCACCGGTGAGCGCAGTATTTTCTGGTCTTTGTGGCGTCAGTTTTTCCCACAGACATTCTTCGCGTAACGGCATTGCCAGACTCCGAAAAAGAAACCTAACCATCACACTATTCAGTGTGGGAGCGAGCTTGCTCGCGATGGCGGCGACACATTCAATGGCTATGTGACTGACAGACCGCTATCGCGAGCAAGCTCGCTCCCACAGGGGATTCCCACAGGCATTTCTGTCGACTCAACCTCAGTCGAAAGTAATCCCCTGCGCCAACGGCAATTCCAGCGAGTAGTTCACGGTGTTGGTCTGGCGGCGCATGTAGCCGCGCCATGCATCGGAGCCGGATTCGCGACCGCCGCCGGTTTCTTTTTCGCCACCAAACGCGCCACCGATTTCAGCGCCGCTCGGGCCGATGTTGACGTTGGCGATACCGCAATCGCTGCCCACCGCCGACATGAATTGCTCGGCTTCGCGCACGTCAGTGGTAAAGATGCACGACGACAGGCCCTGGGGCACCGAGTTGTTCAGGTGCAGCGCTTCGGCGAACTCCTTGTAGCCGACCACATAGAGGATCGGCGCGAAGGTTTCGTGGCGCACCACATCGCTCTGCTCCGGCATCTCGACGATGGCGGGCGAGACGTAATAGGCATCAGGAAACTGGTTTTCGAGCTGGCGCTTGCCGCCAAACACCCGCCCGCCTTCGCTCAGGGCCTGCTCCAGGGCGTCCTGCATGTTGTCGAAGCTTTGCTTGTCGATCAGCGGCCCCACCAGGTTGCCTTCCAGTGGATGGCCGATGCGCACCTTGGCGTAGGCAGCCTTGAGGCGGGTGACGATTTCTTCCTTCACCGACTCATGGGCGATCAACCGACGCAAAGTGGTGCAGCGCTGGCCGGCGGTGCCGACGGCGCTGAAAAGGATGGCGCGCACGGCCATGTCCAGGTCGGCGCTCGGGGCCAGGATCATGGCGTTGTTGCCGCCCAGCTCGAGAATGCTGCGGGCAAACCGCGCCGCAACTTTCGGCGCCACCTCGCGCCCCATGCGGGTGCTGCCGGTGGCGCTGATCAACGCCACGCGAGGGTCATCCACCAGGGCTTCGCCGGCATCGCGCCCCCCGATGATCACTTGGCTCAGGTATGGCGGCGCATCGCTGAAGTTGCTCAGCACACGCTCGAACAGTGCCTGGCACGCCAGGGCGGTCAGCGGCGTTTTTTCCGAAGGTTTCCAGATCACCGAGTTGCCGCAGACCAAGGCCAGCGTGGTGTTCCAGGCCCAGACCGCCACGGGGAAGTTGAAAGCGCTGATGACCCCGACCACGCCCAGCGGGTGCCAGGTTTCACGCATGTGATGGCCCGGACGCTCGGAGGCGATGGTCAGGCCGTACAACTGGCGGGACAGGCCGACGGCGAAATCGCAGATGTCGATCATCTCCTGCACTTCGCCCAGGCCTTCCTGAGTGATCTTGCCCGCTTCCCACGACACCAGTTCGCCGAGGTCGGCCTTGTATTCACGCAACAGATCGCCGAACTGGCGCACCAACTCACCACGCCGGGGCGCCGGCACCTTGCGCCAGAGGTCGAACGCATGCTCGGCCCGGCTGACCTGCTGCTCGACCTCGGCGGCGCCTTCCCAGTTCACCGCGCCGATGCGACTGCCATCAATGGGCGAATGCACAGGCTGTGTGCCGTTCTGGTACAAGGCCGGGTTCACGCCCAGACGATCAAGCAATGCAGCAACCATGGGTAAATTCCTCAAGCAAAAGACAATGAGTTGGCAGCCAGGCGAACGCGGCTGATCAGACCTGTAGTTGTAGCTGGCCCGAGACTTGCCAACAAACGACCTTTAAGCGAGATATCATTCCGTTTATTCATGCTGCCACTGAAGCAGACTTTTAAGCACAAAAGCAGAGCGACAAAAAATAAGGCTCCATCATGCTCAATAAACGCTATTTGCCGTCGATCACCGCGCTGCAGTGCTTCGAAGCGGTGACTCGTCACCTGAGCTTCACCCGTGCGGCCGAAGAACTGAACCTGACCCAGAGCGCCGTCAGCAAACAGGTCGCGCAGCTGGAGGAGTTGCTGCAGCATTTGCTGTTCCGCCGCGTGCGTCGACGCCTGCAACTGACGCCTGCTGGGGATTTGTACTTGGGAGAAGTGCGAAAAATCCTCACCCAAGTAGAGATGTCGACTCATTACCTGCGTTCCTACGGCGGCGATACCGAGGTACTACGCGTTTCCACCCCCCCGACGTTTGGCGCGCGCTGGCTGGTTCCACGGCTCAAGGGTTGGCGTCTTCGCCACCCCACCATTCACTTGGATCTCTGCAGCGAGCAAGAGGCCGATGACCTCCAGCAAGGTCGCAGTGACCTGGCGTTCTATTTTGGCCAGGGATCCAGGCCGGGGACCGAGTCCTTGAAATTGTTCGGCGAGGAATTGGTGCCGGTCTGTGCGCCGGGCAGCCTGCCGGACGAACCGTTCAGCGATCCCACACAACTGACCGGGCTGGTGCTGCTGCAGAATGCCTCGCGTCCCCAGGCATGGCACGACTGGTTCGATCATCAGGGTTATCACACCGAACACAGCTACCACGGGCCACGCTTCGAAACCTTCTACATGTGTATTCGTGCGGCCCAGGTCGGCTGCGGCGTAGCCTTGCTGCCCAGGTTCCTGGTGGAAGAGGAACTGGCCGACGGCAAGCTGGTCATCCCCTGGCAGCATGCGATGCCCAGCACCAACGCCTATTACCTGGCTTATCCGGAACACTCCGCAGAGGTGCCCAAGGTGCGGCTGTTCGTGGAATGGATGCTGGAGCAGATCGAGAACGTGGATGCACCGCAATAGCGGCAGCCAACACCCCCCTGTGGCGAGGGAGCAAGCTCCCTCTCCACAAAAAACAGTGGAAATACCCACCACGGTTATGCGCCACTAGCCCTTTCACCATGAACCGCCGTACGCCGCTGCCCGCCGCAGCCACCTGTCTGGAGATTCACGTTATGAGCGAGAGTGTATTTGCCGATCGCATCGTGCAGAACCTGCTCGACACCGACTTCTACAAGCTGACGATGATGCAGGCGGTGCTGCATAACTACCCCAACGTCGAAGTGGAGTGGGAGTTTCGCTGCCGGAACAGCGAAGACCTGCGCCCGTACCTGGCGGAGATCCGCTTTCAGATTGAGCGCCTGGCCGAGCTGAGCCTGAGCGCCGACCAGTTGGGTTTCCTCGAACGCATCAGCTTCCTGAAGCCGGATTTCCTGCGCTTCCTGGGCCTGTTTCGTTTCAACCTGCGCTACGTGCACACCGGCATCGACAATGGCGAGCTGTTCATCCGCCTGCGCGGTCCGTGGTTGCATGTGATCCTGTTCGAAGTGCCGCTGCTGTCCATCGTGAGCGAGGTACGCAACCGCTATCGCTACCGTGAAATCGTGCTGGAGCAGGCGCGGGAACAGCTTTATCGAAAGTTCGACTGGCTGAGCGCCAATGCCAGCGCCGACGAACTGTCCGAGCTGCAAGTGGCCGATTTCGGCACCCGTCGTCGGTTTTCCTACCGCGTCCAGGAGGAAGTGGTCAACGTGCTCAAGCACGACTTCCCTGGGCGCTTCGTCGGCACCAGCAATGTGCATTTGTCCCGGGAGTTGGACATGAAACCCTTGGGCACCATGGCCCACGAGTGGATCATGGCTCACCAGCAACTGGGCCCACGGCTGATCGACAGCCAGATCGCCGCGCTCGACTGCTGGGTTCGCGAGTACCGAGGCCTGCTGGGCATCGCGCTGACCGACTGCATCACCATGGACGCGTTCCTCAAGGACTTCGATCTGTTCTTCGCCAAGCTGTTCGACGGTTTGCGCCATGACTCGGGCGACCCGGTGATCTGGGCGGAGAAAGCCATCGCCCACTATCACAAGCTGGGCATCGACCCGATGAGCAAGACCCTGGTGTTTTCCGACAGCCTGACGTTGCCAAAATGCCTGGAGATTTTCCGGGCCTTGCGTGGTCGCATTAATGTGAGCTTCGGTATCGGGACCAACCTGACCTGTGACATTCCAGGCGTGGAACCCATGAGCATCGTGCTTAAAATGATCAGCTGTGACGGGCAACCCGTGGCCAAGATTTCAGACGAGCCCGGCAAGACCCACTGCAAGGACCCGAATTTCGTCGCCTATATGCGACATGTTTTCCAAGTACCTGCCACCCTTTCTGGCACATCAAGCAAGGAGTGAATTCATGCAAGCCGCACAGCGTGAGATAGCTGAACAGCTCAACGTCCAGCCGCCGTTCGCCGATGACGCCGCTCTCAAGGCCGAAATCGCCCGCCGGGTGAGCTTCATTCAGGATTGCCTCGTCAACTCCGGGCTCAAGAGCCTGGTGTTGGGTATCAGCGGCGGGGTCGATTCGTTGACCGCCGGCCTGTTGGCCCAGCGTGCCGTGCGCGAGCTGCGGGAAAAAACCGGCAATGCGGCATACAAGTTCGTTGCCGTGCGCTTGCCGTACGAAACCCAGTTCGACGAGCACGAAGCCCAGGCTTGCGTTGACTTCATCGAGCCGGATGAGCGCCACACGGTCAATATCGGCCCGGCGGTCAAGGCCCTGGCCAAGGAAGTCCTCGCGTTCGAGGGCAAGGGGCCAGGCTCGCGGGATTTCGTACTGGGCAATACCAAGGCGCGCATGCGCATGGTGGCGCAATACACCATCGCCGGCGCCGAACAGGGCTTGGTGATCGGCACCGATCATGCGGCCGAAGCGGTCATGGGTTTCTTCACCAAGTTCGGTGACGGCGCCTGCGACCTGGCCCCGCTGAGCGGGCTGGTGAAAAACCAGGTCCGGGCCATTGCCCGGGATTTTGGCGCGCCGGAATCCCTGGTGGAAAAAGTCCCCACCGCCGACCTGGAAGACCTGTCGCCCGGCAAGCCGGACGAAGCGGCCCATGGCGTCACGTACGCCGAGATCGACGCATTCCTGCACGGGCAACCGGTCCGCGAAGAAGCGGCCAGAATAATTTGCGATACCTACCGCAAGACCGAGCACAAGCGAGTGATGCCGTACGCGCCTTGACTACCATTTGATGGGCAGTCCCTTGTGGGAGCGAGCTTGCTCCCACAGGGGTCGGGTATTTGCCTGGTATAAAAAAAGCGCCCTGCACGGGGGCGCTTTTTTTGTGCCTGAAATTTGATTATTTCAGGGTAACGGTGCCTTTCATCATCGAGATGTGGCCTGGGAACGAGCAGAAGAAGCCGTACTTCTCAGAGGCATTGAGCTTCGACACGTCGAAGGTCACCGAGTCTTTCTCTTTGGCGCCGATCAGCTTGGTGTGGGCGATGATGCGAGCGTCACCGTCCTTGAGGTAGTTCTTATCGATACCGGCGCTCAGGCCATCGGTGGCAATCGGCTGCATGTCGGCTTCTTTGCTCAACACCCAGTTATGGCCCATGACGTTCTTCGGCAAGCTGCCGGAGTGAGTCAGCTCAACGGTGAAGGTCTTGCAGCTCTTGTCGATTTCGATGGCCTTGGTGCTGAAGGACATCTGGTCGGTGGAATCGATGGTGGTCTTGCACTCCGCTGCCATCAGCTGGCTGCTGGCCAGCGTCAATACGGATACTGCTACAAGTTTGGCGAACATCATGAATCTCCAAGGCATGGTTAACAAAAATCCGTCAAAGGGAAAGACTGCCTGATTTTCCGGCAAGTTCCTATGACCTGAGTCAAAGATTGTATACAACTTAAGACTATCAGCCTGATGGACAGAATCAACCAACCAGAAGTATGACGGCCGCCTATGATCAGCCCCATCAACTCTCTGGAGCGACCACCATGAACCTCAACAGCCTGTTGTGCAGCTTGCTCGCCGCCTACGCCTGTGGTGCCAGCGGCACCTACGAAAAACCCCGGCGCGAGGTTTAATCTTCTTGCGCAATCAAGGGCAGGCTTTACTCTGGTCCGGTTACCGAACCACGGAGTGAAGCATGTCCATAGCGTCTGTTTGTGTATTTTGCGGCGCCAGCACCGGCAGCCACCCAGCCTATCGCGAAGCTGCCCAGGCCTTGGGGCGAGCGTTGGCGGAACGAAAGCTGACCCTGGTGTACGGCGGAGGCGCGGTCGGCCTGATGGGTATCGTCGCCGATGCTGCCCTGGCCGCTGGCGGCGAGGTGATTGGCATCATCCCGCAAAGCTTGAAGGACAAGGAAATCGGTCATAGCGGCCTGACCCGCTTGGAAGTGGTGGACGGCATGCATGCGCGCAAGGCGCGCATGGCTGAACTCAGCGACGCCTTCATCGCCCTGCCCGGCGGCCTCGGCACCCTGGAAGAGTTGTTCGAGGTGTGGACCTGGGGCCAGCTCGGCTACCACGGCAAGCCGCTGGGGCTGCTGGAGGTGAACGGTTTCTACAGCAAGCTCACCGGTTTTCTGAATCATATCGTCGGCGAAGGCTTCGTCCGCGCACCGCATCGTGACATGCTGCAAGTGAGCGAATCAGCGCACGACCTGCTCGATGCATTGGACGAGTGGCAACCGTCAGTGCAGCCAAAGTGGGCCGAACAAAAACCCAGCTAACGGCTCGGCCCCGATACAGGGCAGAATATGCGCCGCTCAACCTCACCTTCGACCCCAGAGGATCGCCCATGGCCAAACCCAATTATTCCTTCGCCAAACGTCAGAGAGACTTGGCCAAGGAGCAGAAGAAAGAGGAAAAGCTCCAGCGCAAGAAAGCCTCCGCAGACGAAGCGGCACTGACCCCGGATACCGAAGGCGACGTGGCGGCGGAACATGATGTGGATGCGTCGAAAGATCAAGCCACCGACGCCTGATACCCCCAGGGCCCGATGATCAGATCTGGCCCTTCGTTGGGCTGGTGGCCTCGCTACCGGCCTTTACATCCCCAGCGCCTTGGCAATTGAGACGCGATAACCCTCAGGCAGGTTGGCCGGCAATTGTCCCGGCTCGAACAGCCCGATCTCCTTGTGCTCGTGACTGACCGCCGGTACAAAACCGCCCAGCAATTGGCAGCGGTAGGTAGAAATGAAAACGTGCTTGCCGGGAATCACCTCGAACAAGTACGAATCCAGAGGTTCGCCAATACTGACCTCGACAGCCAGCTCCTCGGCAATTTCCCGCGCCAGGCATCGCGGCGCCGTTTCGCCCAACTCGATCCGCCCTCCGGGCAATTCCCACTCATCCCGCTCGTTGAGCATCAGTACTACCAGGCCTTCGGGGGATTGCAGCACACCTTTGATCGAAACCGGGAACATGACACTTCCTCGCCTGTTCAATACATACCCTGTGGGATCGCCTTACGATTCCACCGGCATCACCGTCACCCGCACGTCCGGATCATGGGTGCCGCCCCCGAGGATCACCCCGCGCAGCGGCGACACGTCGGAAAAATCCCGGCCCCAGGCCAGGGTGATATGTTCCAGGGCCGGCTGCACGTTGTTGGTCGGGTCGAAGTCCACCCAGCCCAGCACCGGGCAGAACACCGAAACCCAGGCGTGTGAAGCATCAGCGCCTATCAGACGGGCCTGGCCGGGTGGCGGCTGGGTCAGCAGATAACCGCTGACGTAACGCGCCGCCAAACCGCGGGAACGCACACACGCCAACATCAGGTGGGCAAAATCCTGGCAGACGCCGCGGCGGCGCTCCAGCACCTCCACCAACGGCGTCGCGACCTGGGTCGCCTCGGCGTCGAAGGTGAACTCCTCGAAAATCTTTTCCATCAGCGCCTGGACGCCGATCATCAACGGTCGACCCGCCGGAAAACAGCTTTCGGAAAACTCGACGAAGCTGCGCTTGAGGTGCACGTAGGGTGATTCGAAACGGTAGCGGCACGCGTCCAGCAACTGCGCTGTCAGCGGTCGACCGCTGTAGGTCAGGGCGTTACCGGTCGATTCCCAGGCCGGCGACAGGTTGAAATCCAGCGCTGGGCGCGCCAACACTTCGACGCTCAGCCGGGCGTTGACCAGTAGCTCATCGTGAGGTCGCTCGAAGGCCAGGCGGGTCAGCGGATTGCCGAATACGTCCTGCTCATCCCGACGGGTGGTCGGCTCCGGACTGATGGACAACTGTTGTTCAGTACAGCGCTGCCATTCGCAATCTCTCGGCCACAGATGAGCCAGTTGCTGCGCGAGGGATACCGGGCTGTCGTAGTGATAATGGGTTTCGTGGAGAATCTGGTAACGGGCGCTCATCAGACGGATACCGTGCGTTGGCTGACATCGTCAACGTGGGCGAAATGGCGCAAGGCCAAGCGATCGGAGACCTGGGCGCTGACATCGGCAACTTCCTGCAACAGATCAGCCAGGCCATCGAGGGCTGCCCGCAGGCTGGCCTCACCGAACAACGGATTCTCCAGGCAGCGCAGGTCGAAGCGTGACAGGCGCGTCACCAACGCCGGCAGGGCGGTTTCCCTCGGCGCGCCAAAATCATCGTTCAGGCGCTTGAGGGTGCGTGCCACCAGTTTCAATTGGAAGAGCACCGCGTGGGGGTTCTGTTCGTCCAGCAACAGAAGGTCCAGCACCGGAATCAACTGCGCCACCGCCAGGTAACGCGAGCGGTAGGTGATGCTGCTGTTGCCCAGTTCCAACAACCACTCCAACCCGGCCTGATCGAACACCGCCTCGCCCCGCAGGAACGCCGCCAGGCTACTGCTCAAAAATTGCAGGCGCTCCAGGCGACGGCCAATCATCAGGAAGCGCCAGCCCTCGTCGCGGGTCATGTCGTCCAAGGCGAACCCGGACAACGCCGCCAAGGACATCACCAGGCGGTTGAGGAAATCCAGCAATTCACCGAAATCCGGCTCACTGGTTTCCAGCTCCACGGCTTCGCGCTGCAACTCCACGAGCGCCTGCCAGTTTTCCCGCGACAGCTTGCCGCGAACCTGCGAAGCCGCCCACTGCAAGCGCTGCAGGTTGGAGCGCAAGCTGAAAGACCAGTCATCGCCAAGCATGGCCGCCATCAGGCGTTCGGGCAGCTCGCCCTCTTCGGGCAACAGCATCAGGCTTTCGCCCAGGGAAACCGCCGATTGCAGCGCTTGCGGGTCATCACCATCGACATAGCGCGCCAGCATGATCCGCAGGAGACGAGCGCTGTCGTCGCAGCGCTCGCAATAGCGACCAAACCAGAACAGGTTTTCCACCACGCGGGAGGGCAGGTACGGATCACGCCGCACCAGGTCGTGAACGCCCACGGTGCGCTGGGCCTTCCATTGCTCGCCGGCGGGCGCTTGCTCGCCGAGCACCCAAGTGTCCTTGCTGGCACCGCCGCGCTGCATCGACACCACCTCGGCATCGGCCTCGGCGGCCACGCGGGTCAGGCCACCGGGCAGCACCCGATAAGCATTTTTCCCGGACACGGCGTACACGCGCATGCCGATGGCCCGGGGCTGGATCTGGCCGTCCTCGGCCTGCCACACCGGAGCCTGGGACAGTTGTGCCAGCTCCTGGGCGACGTAGGCATAAGGCCGCGCCTGCATGCGTGCCGCCAGTTGGGCGCGCTGTTTCTCGTCCAGGTCGCGGCCGAACACGGGCGTGAAACTCTGGGAAGGAAATGCCGGCTTGATCAACAGCTGGGGTAATTTTTCCAGGGCTTGGGCGAGCACTGGCGGCTCGCCGCACCACCAGGTGGCGATGGAAGGCAGCATCAGCTCTTCACCGAACAGATACTGGTTGATCTTCGGCAAGAATCCCAGGAGGCCCGGCGATTCCAGCACGCCGCTGCCCAGGGCATTGGCCACCAGCACCCGGCCCTGGCGCACCGCTTCCAACAACCCAGGCACGCCCAGGGCCGAATCGGTGCGCAACTCCAGCGGGTCGCAGAAATCATCGTCGAGCCGGCGCATGATCGCGTGGACCCGGCGCAGGCCGCTGAGCGTCTTGAGGTACACCGTGGCGTCCCTCACGGTCAGGTCGCCACCTTCGACCAGCGGATAACCGAGTTGGCGCGCCAGGTATAGATGCTCGAAATAGCTTTCGTTGAACCGCCCGGGTGTCAGCAGCACCACCAGCGGCGGCTCGCCGTCGCTGGGCGCCTGTCGTGCCAGCGTCTCTTGCAGGGTTCGGAAGAAACCCGACAGGTGCTGCACCTTAAGGTCGCGATAAAGATCAGGAAACGCCCGGGACACGATCGTACGATTTTCCAAAGCATAACCGGCCCCGGAAGGCGCCTGGGTCCGATCCGCGGTGACCCACCAGCGACCATCGGGCGTACGCGCCAGATCCACGGCATACAGATGCAGGAAATTGCCGTCCGGCGGCGTAATGCCCTGGCAGGGCCATAGAAAATTGTTGTGGCCAAAGACCAGCTCCGCCGGCAGCAAGCCTTCGCTGATCAGCCGCTGCGGCCCGTACAGGTCCGCCAATACCGCATTGAGCAGACGTGCGCGCTGGGCAATGCCGGCCGAAAGCAGCTTCCATTCCTGGGCATCGATGACGTGGGGCAGCAGATCCAGCTCCCAAGGCCGGTCGGCGCCCTTCGGGTCGGCATAGACGTTATACGTAACGCCGTTTTCCTGGATCTGCCGGGCCAACAGTGCCTGGCGCTGGACCAATTGGGCCGGCGTGCTGCGCTGCAATTGGTCGAACAGCCGTTGCCAATGCGCGCGCACGGCGCCGCTGTCGTCCAGCAATTCGTGATAAGTACCCGTCGTCAGCGGGTAACGGTCAAGCAGGTCAGGCATGGAAAGCTCGGCAGGACGGCAGTGAAAGGTGAGACTAGCGCAAGCGCATGACGCCCGGATAGGTGTGTTTGTGTTGGATCCAGCCTGGGTTTGCACGCTGCAATTGTCGTGGCGACGAAGCTTGCTCCCTCGCCACGAGATCTACTTATTCTTCAAGCCCCTTGGAACCGCCGCAGATCGAGCGTGAACGGAAACTCGTCATCCGTCGCCAGGTCGGGTATCGGAAGTTTCCCGGGCGTATGTCCGATCCGGAAAAACCGCGCCATCCGCCGACTCTCAGCTTCGTTGGCATTCACCGGCAGGCTGTCATAGTTGCGGCCGCCCGGATGCGCCACGTGGTATTGGCAGCCGCCCAGGGAGCGCTGCATCCAGGTGTCGAGCACATCGAAGACCAGCGGCGCATGGACCGGGATCGTCGGCTGCAAGCAGTTGAACGGTTGCCAGGCGCGGAAACGTACCCCGGCGACGAATTCACCTACCCGGCCGGTGGGCTGCAACGGCACCGGCACGCCATTGCAGGTCAGCAGATAACGTTGCGGTGCCAACCCCGTGAGCTTGATCTGCAAGCGCTCCAGGGACGAGTCCACATAACGCACCGTGCCGCCCGCCGAGCCTTCTTCGCCCAGCACATGCCAGGGCTCCAGTGCCTGGCGCAACTGCAGCTCGATACCGTTGACCGCATAATCGCCGACCTTGGGAAAGCGGAACTCCAGGTGCGCGGCGAACCACTCGGCACGCAGCGGATAACCGGCGCCATTGAGCTCTTCGATGACCTCGGCGAAATCCTGCTCGATGAAGTGCGGCAACAAAAAACGATCATGCAGCTCGGTGCCCCAGCGCGCCAGCTTGGCCGGTGCATAGGGCTCACGCCAGAAGCGCGCCACCAGCGCCCGCAACAGCAATTGCTGGGTCAGGCTCATGCGGGCATGGGGCGGCATTTCGAAAGCGCGCAGCTCCAGCAAGCCGAGACGGCCGGTGGCGCCGTCCGGCGAGTAGAGCTTGTCGATGCAGAACTCGGCGCGATGGGTATTGCCGGTCACGTCGATCAATAGATTGCGTAGCAGTCGATCCACCCGCCACGGCGGGCACTCCTCGCCGGGCTTCGGCATTTGCGTAAAGGCGACTTCCAGCTCGTACAACGCGTCGTTGCGCGCCTCGTCCACGCGCGGCGCCTGGGAGGTCGGGCCGATGAACAATCCGGAAAACAGGTAGGACAACGACGGGTGGTTATGCCAGTAGCTGATCAGGCTGCGCAGCAAGTCCGGACGCCGCAGGAACGGTGAGTCAGCCGGTGTCGCGCCGCCCAGTACGAAATGGTTACCGCCACCGGTCCCGGTGTGCCGACCGTCGATCAGGAATTTCTCGGTGGTCAGCCGGTTCAGTCGCGCTTGCTCGTAGAGAAACTCAGTGCGCTCGACCAACTCCTCCCAGCTCGCCGAAGGCTGTACGTTGACCTCGATCACGCCCGGGTCCGGCGTGATACGGAAATTGCTCAGGCGCGGGTCGCTCGGCGGCTCGTAGCCCTCCAGCAACACAGGGCAGCTCAGTTCCTGCGCCGTCGCTTCGATGGCGCTGACCAGTTCCAGGTAATCCTCGACCCGCTCCAGCGGCGGCATGAACAGGTACAGCCGTCCTTCCCTGGCCTCGGCACAGAAGGCGGTGCGGGTCAGCCAATCGGCCGATTCGTCGATCTTCGGCACGCGCTCCTGCTCCAGAGCCGGCTCACCGTGACGGTTCAACTGCTCGGTGTCGGGCAACTCGGGCAAGTCCTGGTTCGGGTCGGTGGGATGGATGAACGGATATTCGGCCGCCGTCACCCACGGTTGGGACGCGAGTGGCAAGCGATAGCCCAACGGCGAATCCCCCGGCACCAGCCGGCAGTGATCGTCGCGCAAGTACCAGCGCCCGCTTTGCCATTGGTCGCCCTTGGCAGTACGCGCCAGCGGCAGGACTTGGCCAATCACCTTGCCCAAGCCCTGACTGAAGACTTTGCGCAACCGCGCCCGCTCCAGCGGTTCTTCCAGCCGGGAATCCTCAGCCGTCACATTCGAAGGCAACGTGCCTTCGCGCCACAGGTAATGGAAGTTGTCTTCGTAGGCGGGAAACACGAATCGTGTGGGAATCTTCAAGCGTTCGGCGACACTCGCCAGAAAACGGCCCGCCAGCTCGCCATCGGCGTCGTAGTCTTTCTGCTCGTCGGCAATCAAGGCGCTGTCATGCCAGATCGGCACCCCGTCACGCCGCCAATAACAGTTGAGCGACCAGCGTGGCAATTGCTCGCCGGGGTACCACTTGCCCTGGCCGAAATGCACCAGGCCTTGCGGCGCATAATGCTCGCGCATGCGCTGGAACAGCTCGGCCGAGAGGCGACGCTTGTCCGGCCCAAGCGCCGCGGTGTTCCACTCGGCACCGTCCGGGTCATCGATGGATACGAAAGTCGGTTCACCGCCCATGGTCAGGCGCACGTCACCTTCCAACAGGTCACCATCGATCTGCCGGCCCAACGCCTGGATCGCCAGCCATTGTTCTTCGGTGTAAGGCTTGGTGACCCGAGGCGCTTCCCAGATCCGCTCGACGGACATTTCATGGCTGAACTCACACTCGCACGGTTCCACCAGACCACTGATCGGCGCCGCCGAGGACGGATCCGGACTACACGCCAAGGGAATATGCCCTTCGCCCGCGAACAATCCGGAGGTCGCATCCAGGCCAATCCAGCCGGCGCCGGGCAGGTACACCTCACACCAGGCATGCAGGTCGGTAAAGTCCACTTCCGTACCGGACGGGCCGTCGAGGCTTTTCACGTCGGCAGTCAACTGGATCAAGTAACCCGAGACAAAACGCGCCGCCAAACCCAGGTGACGCAACAGTTGCACCAGCAGCCACGCCGAGTCGCGGCATGAGCCGGACGCGTGCTCCAGGGTGTGTTCTGGCGTTTGCACGCCGGGTTCCATGCGGATCAGGTAGTTGATGTCTTCGCTCAGGCGCTGGTTGAGCGCCACCAGGAAATCCACCGCCGGCAACGGTGTGCGGTCGATGCCGTCCAGATAAGCCTTGAACTTCGGGGTCAGCGGGAGCTTTTCCAGATAGGGCATCAGCTCGTGTTTTTCGTCAGCCGCGTAGGTGAACGGGATCTTCTCGGCGTAAGGCTCGAGGAAAAAATCGAACGGGTTGAACACCGCCATTTCGGCGACCAGGTCGACCTCGACCCGCAGCTCATCGGTCTTTTCCGGGAACACCAACCGCGCCAGGTAATTGCCCTGTGGGTCTTGTTGCCAATTGATGAAATGCTGATCGGGCGAGACCTTCAACGCGTAGGAAAGAATGCGCGTGCGGCTGTGGGCCGCCGGGCGCAGGCGAACGATCTGCGGACCGAGTTCGACAGCGCGCTCGTAGCGATAGTGTGTGACATGGTGCAAAGCGACATGGATCGACACGGCGTGCCTCCTGCGGAGCCTGGGCGTTATCGAAAGCGGCGCAAGACTTATGCCATGCAGGCAGGCCGGACACTTTCAACATCTACTCAGGGCAGTAGAGCACTAAAACCGCGCGATGCCTGTATTGATCTGCAAAGGCCGCACATAAATGCGGCGCGGGGCGGTAGCGAATCGACTCAGCGGCGCGGGCGCGAGGCCTTGGCGGACTGGAGGATGCGTTCGCGTTGGTGACGGATTTCGATGAGCTTGCTGCGCATTTCCCGGTGGCGTTTGCTGTTGAGCAGTAGTAGTCCCAGTAACGGCAACAGCACCGCAAATACGTACACACCTTGATGCGGTCCATAAGCAAACGTCGGCAACACCGCCGCCAGACAGGCAAGGAAATAACTCGTCACCCACCAGATCGCCCAGACGCGTCCGCGTGCGATCAGGAGATTTCCCAGAACCAGGACACTCACCAGAGCCAACGTGCCGAGCCCAACATAGTTGCTCCTGACGGAAGGCTCCAAGGCACGCCAATAAGTGCCTGCGGACAAAACGAGCAGCGCAGACCCGGAAAAACAACCCAGGAAGATCGTGCCCATGAACACCGGAAAATAACGGGCGAGGAACTGCTTCATTGATCCGCCGCCGATCATTCGGTGAACTCCTCATACAGTCCGACGGCGACAGTCTTCACGGCGCCATCGCCGGTATAACTGCCAATGACCCCCAAAGCGCCTCCGAGAGAATCCTTTATCTGAGTCAGCGTAGCGTGCCTGATTTCAGCGGAAGAATAACGCTTGGGCAAGGCACCCGCTCGTTGCTGCAGTTTAAGCAGCTTCGCGGTAAGACTCGGATCTTTCAGCGTCAACAATTCCTTGGTCAATTTGCTGCGCTCCTGACGACTCAGGCCCTTGAGCAACTGATACCAGCTCTTCCCGGTGCCCGCCGCTTTGTTGGCCTTCAGCAGCCGAACAGTCGTGAGAGCCGAGCCACCGACGCCCACAAGGGAAACACCGTCAAGAATGGGGCTCACGATGTTGTACCAATCGGCGTCGTTCATTTCATCGTTGCCAGTAGGATTGGTCAGCTCATTCGCCACCCGCATCCCACCAATAACGCACTGCGCGGTACTGGCCGTCGCGGCAGCGGCGCCCAAGGCAACGACAAAGGCACTGGCGCCTGCCGTAAAGGGCACCGCGACGCTCCCACTGAATACCACCACCCAACCGATGACCGCGGCGACACAGGAAAAACCGGCATTCATCGACTCAGTCCCGAGCTTTGACTCACGCGGACTGCTTTTTACCTGGTCAATGAATTGCTGTGGGGCGATGTATTTCTTCGCCTCGCGCAAGATGACTCGCTTGGGTGCGATGCTGCAAATCGGCTTGAATTCGCGCAGCGTCACCACGTTGTACTCGGAATCGATGTACACCACGCCCGCACCGGCGATGTTGGGATCGGCATCGATGGCAGCGAACAGACGCGGCAGGTTGACTTGGCTTTCGATCCGTTTGCGGGCCATGAACTGGGAAAAGCTCAGGTCCATCCCGATGCCTGTTGCGGCGCTGCTCATATGAATCGTCCTTGAAGAATTGGAGAGTTGATTTTTTATTGTGCCGTGCCCTGAAGTATCTACGCCAGCTCAGATTTCTAGCCTGACGACACCGACTCAGCGGCGCGGTCGCGACGTCTTTGCGGACTGGAGGATGCGCTCGCGCTGGTGGCGGATTTCGACGAGCTTGCTGCGCATCTCGCGGTGGCGTTTGCTGTTGAGCAATAGCAACCCCAGCAACGGGAACAACAACCCAGTCACATAGGCAACGGGATGCGGTCTATAGCCGTAGGAGGGAAGGACAATGAAGAGGCAAACGAGATAGAACACAACGATGGCCCGAACACCCCACGACCGCCCTCTGATCATGAAGAAATGACTCAACGCCAAGAGCAGAGATAGCACCAGTGCAATTAGAAAAGAATATTTAGCCCGCTCAGGATCGCCTCGAAAATAAGTACTTGAGGCCAATGAAATCGAAGCGGAAACCGCAAAACAGGCTAGAAAAAAGGCGCCTATGAAGGTTGGAAAATAGTGAGCAAGGAACGCGTTCAATGAATGCTTGCGGTCCATCAACTAACCCCCGCGCATTAGCTTGATCGGCTCTGCTGCCTGGTCTCACGCTTGATCCGCTGACGTTCGTGGCGGATCTCCAAAAGTCGAGCACGCATTTCCCGGTGGCGTTTGCTGTTGAGCAGCAGCAGCGCCAGCAACGGGAACAGCAAACTCAAACTGTAAATCAACCTATCAGGCCGATAAGCGATCGTGGGCAGGACGCAAAAAAAACACAGCCCCAACACCGCAACCATCGGCCACACCCAAACGGGGCGCCCACGGGCAATCATGAAATTGCAATGCACGATGACAAGCGTAAGCGCGACGCCTCCAAAAAAAGACCACTTGGCGTTATCCGCCAACGAAAGGGCTTGAAAATAGCTGTCAAAAAAAAGGGGAACAGCAAAAACCAGAGCGAAGACCGACGCGAATATCGCGCCCATGAAGACCGGAAAATATTGGATGAGAAAAACGCGCACACGGGGCTGTCCATTCATTCTTCGATCTCCTCGTACAACCCCACTGCAATGGTCCGGACGTTCCCGGAAATCGCGCTTCCCGTCAAGCCGATGGCGGCTCCCAGGGCATCCCGAATCTGTGTGACGGTGGCATGCTTGATTTGAGTGGGCGTAAAGCGCTTGGGTAACTCGCCAGACAGTTGCTTGAGTTTGAGCAGTTTGGAGGTCAGGCGAGGGTCATTGATAGTCAGCAACTCTTTGGTCAGTTTGGCTCGCTCCTGTCGATTCAGGCCCCGGAGCACCTCCCTCACACTTTTGCCCGTGGCAGCTTTATTCAATCTGACCAGTTTGAGAGTCGTCAGCGACGATGCCCCGACCCCAACCAACGCCGCGGCATCCAGCACAATCATGGTGTTCTGGTACCACTCCTCACTGTCGAGCTGATCGTTTCGGGCTGGGTTACTGATTTCATTGCGCATGCGATAACCGCTCGCAAAACATTGCGCTGTGCTGGCCGCGGCGGCGGTATAACCCAACACGGCGATCGCGGTGCTTGCCCCTGCTGAAAATGGGATAGCTACAGAGCCGCTGAGTACCACGACCCAACCGATAACGGCCCCTGCACACGACAAGGAAGTATTGATCGCTTCGCCGACTAATCGCGATTCCCGTGGATTGTCCTGAACCTGCTGAGCAAACTGAGCCGGCGCAATATATTTCTGCGCCTCGCGCAAAATGATCCGCTTGGGCTTGATGCTGCAGATCGGCTTGAACTCACGCAGGGTCACTACATTGAACTCGGCGTCGATATACACCACGCCTGCACCGACGATACTCGGATCGGCGTCAATGGAGGCGAACAGCCGTGGCAGGTTGATTTGGCTTTCAATGCGGCGGCGGGCCATCATCTGGGAGATGCTGTTGTCCATGCCGATGCCGGGTAACGGAGTGCTCATATGAATCGTCCTTGAGAATCGGAAGAAGTAAGTCTTTATCCACACACAATACTGTGGCGAGGGAGCTTGCTCCCGCTCGGCGGCGAAGCCGTCGTAAACCGGGCGGCACGGTCTATCTGGAAACCTTGCATGGGATTGTCTGGGGCCGCTTCGCAGCCCAGCGGGAGCAAGCTCCCTCGCCACAAAGGCTATGCGGGCGCCACGATAACAAACGGCCAGCACCGCCGCTAGAAAGCAAAACGCCAGCACTTAGGCTGGCGTTTTGCGAGGCGGCAGGGTGATCAGCGCGGCACGACAGGCTTGCGCGCCGGTTTCGGTCCTTTGCCCTTGGCGGCGTCCTTGCGTTCCTTGGCAGCCTTCTGATTGCGGGCGAACGCGGCAGCCTTGGCTTGCTCGCGCTTGTCCCAGGCATTGCCACCATCACTGGCGCGCGGCGGCAAGCCGGTGTGCTGGGTCAGGATCTTGGTGGTTTCCTTGGCCACTTTATGGCTGCCAGCCGGCGTCGAGTTCTTGCGACGGGCGCTCTGATAGCTGTCGGTCGCTGGCTGGTGCAGTGGAATCAACTGGTTCTTGCCCGGGCCGATCAGGTCGGCGCGGCCCATGCGGGTCAACGCTTCGCGCAGCATCGGCCAGCCTTTCGGGTCGTGATAACGCAGGAAGGCCTTGTGCAGGCGGCGCTGCTCCTCGCTCTTGACGATGGTCACCGCGTCGCTCTTGTAGGTGACCTTGCGCAGCGGGTTCTTGCCCGAGTGGTACATGGCGGTGGCGGTAGCCATCGGCGACGGGTAGAACGCCTGCACCTGGTCGGCCCGGAAACCGTTGCCCTTGAGCCACAGCGCCAGGTTCATCATGTCTTCGTCGGTGGTGCCTGGGTGAGCCGCGATGAAGTACGGAATCAGGTACTGCTCTTTCCCGGCTTCCTTGGTGTACTTCTCGAACATCCGCTTGAACTTGTCATAGCTGCCGATGCCCGGCTTCATCATCTGGTTGAGCGGACCTTCCTCGGTATGCTCCGGGGCGATCTTCAGGTAACCGCCGACGTGGTGGGTCACCAGCTCCTTGACGTACTCCGGCGACTCGACCGCCAGGTCGTAGCGCAGGCCGGAGGCAATCAGGATTTTTTTCACCCCAGGCAAGGCCCGAGCGCTGCGGTACAGCTGAATCAGCGAAGAATGGTCGGTGTTCAGGTTCGGGCAGATGCCAGGGAACACGCAGGACGGCTTGCGACACGCGGATTCGATTTCCGGGCTCTTGCAGGCGATGCGGTACATGTTCGCGGTCGGGCCGCCGAGGTCGGAGATGACGCCAGTGAAGCCCGGGACCTTGTCGCGGATCTCTTCGATCTCGCGAATGATCGACTCTTCGGAACGGTTCTGGATGATCCGGCCTTCGTGCTCGGTAATCGAGCAAAAGGTGCAGCCGCCAAAGCAGCCGCGCATGATGTTCACCGAGAAACGGATCATCTCGTAGGCCGGGATCTTCTCCTTGCCGTACGCCGGATGAGGAACACGTGCGTAAGGCATGCCAAACACGTAGTCCATTTCTTCAGTGGTCATCGGAATGGGCGGCGGGTTGAACCAGACGTCGACTTCACCGTGCTTCTGCACCAGGGCGCGGGCGTTGCCCGGGTTGGTTTCCAGATGCAGCACGCGGTTGGCGTGAGCGTAGAGCACCGCGTCGCCACGGACCTTTTCCACCGACGGCAGACGGATCACGGTTTTGTCGCGGGTCATTTTCGGGCTCGCCAGGATCTGCACGACCTTGGCTTCGCTCGGATCTTCAACCGGCCCCTTCTCTTGCTCGATGGCGCAGGCTGCGGTGTCCTGGGTATTCACGTACGGGTTGATGATCTTGTCGATCTTGCCCGGGCGGTCGATGCGCGTGGAGTCGACTTCGTACCAGTCTTTCGGCGTGTCACGGCGGATGAACGCGGTGCCGCGCACGTCGGTGATGTCTTCGATCTTATGACCGTAGGACAGGCGCTGGGCGACTTCAACAATTGCCCGCTCGGCGTTGCCGTAGAGCAGGATGTCGGCGCAAGCGTCGATCAGGATCGAGTTGCGCACCCGGTCCTGCCAGTAATCGTAATGGGCGATGCGGCGCAAGGACGCTTCGATACCGCCGAGCACGATCGGCACGTGCTTGTAGGCTTCCTTGCAGCGCTGGCTATAGACCAGGCTCGCACGGTCCGGCCGCTTGCCCGCCAGGCCACCGGGGGTGTAGGCGTCATCGGAGCGGATTTTCTTGTCGGCGGTGTAGCGGTTGATCATCGAGTCCATGTTGCCGGCCGCGACGCCGAAAAACAGGTTGGGCTCGCCGAGCTTCATGAAGTCGTCTTTGGACTGCCAGTTCGGCTGGGCGATGATCCCGACACGAAAGCCCTGGGCTTCCAGCAGACGGCCAATGATCGCCATGCCGAACGACGGGTGATCGACGTAGGCATCACCGGTGACGATGATGATGTCGCACGAATCCCAGCCGAGCTGATCCATCTCCTCCCTGCTCATCGGCAGGAACGGCGCCGGGCCGAAACATTCGGCCCAGTACTTGGGATAGTCAAATAACGGCTTGGCTGCTTGCATGTCGATGACCGGTATAAAGGATGAAAAATCGCGGGCGCGGAATATAGCACAAAATTTGATCAATTCCGACGGCTATGGTCGGAAATTAGTGGCACCCCCGTGGGAGCGGGTTACTCGTCGTCATCAAAATTGTAGCTACCCGGCGCCAGGTTTTCGAAGCGCGTGTATTTACCGATGAACGCCAGGCGGATGAAGCCGATCGGGCCGTTCCGCTGCTTGCCGATGATGATCTCGGCAATGCCCTTGTGCTCCGTCTCGGGGTGATACACCTCGTCGCGGTAGACGAACATGATCACGTCGGCGTCCTGCTCGATCGCTCCGGACTCCCGCAAGTCGGAGTTCACCGGGCGCTTGTTGGGGCGCTGTTCCAGGGAGCGGTTCAACTGGGACAGGGCCACGACCGGACAGTTGAATTCCTTGGCCAGGGCCTTGAGGGAACGGGAGATCTCGGAAATCTCGTTCGTCCGGTTGTCACCGCTGGAGCCGGGGATCTGCATCAATTGCAGGTAGTCGATCATGATCAGCGCGATGTCACCGTGCTCGCGCACCAGCCGCCGGGTCCGGGCGCGCATTTCCGACGGGCTGATACCCGCCGTATCGTCGATGAACAACTTTCGATCATTGAGCAGGTTGACCGCCGAGGTCAGGCGCGGCCAGTCGTCGTCTTCCAGTTGGCCGGAACGGACTTTGGTCTGGTCGATACGCCCCAGGGACGAGAGCATACGCATGATCAGCGATTCGCCTGGCATCTCGAGGGAGTACACCAGCACTGCCTTGTCGCTGCGCAGCACGGCATTTTCCACCAGGTTCATCGCAAAGGTGGTCTTACCCATGGACGGACGACCGGCGACGATGATCAGGTCGGACGGTTGCAGGCCGCTGGTCTTCTCGTCGAGGTCGGTGTAGCCGGTGGACAGGCCGGTGATCGCGTTGTCGGTGTTGAACAGGGTGTCGATGCGGTCGATGGCCTTGGTCAGCAGGTCGTTGACACTCACCGGGCCGCCGGTTTTCGGCCGGGCCTCGGCGATCTGGAAGATCTGCCGCTCGGCTTCGTCGAGAATCTCGGCGGCGGTGCGCCCTTCCGGGTTGAAGGCGCTGTCGGCGATCTCAGTGCTGATGCCGATCAACTGACGCAAGGTCGCCCGCTCGCGCACGATCTGCGCATAGGCCTTGATGTTGGCGACCGACGGCGTGTTTTTCGCCAGTTCGCCGAGGTAACCCAGGCCGCCGACCTGGGACGTCTGCCCTTCCTTGTCCAATTGCTCGGCCAGGGTGACAACGTCGATGGGCATGTTCTGATCGGCCAGACGGGCGATCGCACGGAAAATCAGGCGGTGGTCATGCCGGTAGAAATCGCCGTCGGAAACTTGATCGAGCACACGTTCCCAGGCGTTGTTGTCCAGCATCAGGCCACCGAGTACAGCCTGTTCGGCCTCGATGGAATGCGGAGGCACCTTCAGGGCAGCGGTTTGCAGATCATATTGCTCGGGGGCGGTGATTTCGTTCATGGCCACGTCTGGTTATGAAAATCAGGAATTGCAGAAAGACAAAGGGCACGACCTGTAGACAGGATCGTGCCCGATGTTACCGGCAAGCACCCGAGGGTGCCAACCGACAGGTGTTGCTTAGGCTGCTACCACGACAACGCGTACGGTGGCTTCAACTTCGGCGTGCAGGTGCACGGCTACGTCGAATTCGCCTACGTTGCGGATGGTGCCGTTCGGCAGACGAACTTCGCTTTTCGCAACTTCAACGCCGGAGGCGGTCAGTGCGTCAGCGATGTCGTGAGTACCGATCGAACCGAACAGCTTGCCTTCGTCGCCAGCGGTGGCAGTGATGGTCACTTCCAGCTCGGCCAGTTGGGCAGCACGGCTTTCAGCCGATGCCTTACGGTCTGCAGCGGCTTTTTCCAGCTCAGCGCGACGCTCTTCGAACGCAGCCAGGTTGGCAGCGGTCGCAGCGGTGGCTTTGCCGAAAGGCAGCAGGTAGTTACGACCGTAGCCGGCCTTAACGTTTACTTTGTCGCCCAGGTTGCCCAGGTTGGCGATTTTTTCCAGAAGGATCAGTTGCATGTGAAAATCCTCTAACTTTTAACCTTCACCGTTCGCGCTGTCGGCGTCTTTCGGCGCCATACGACCGCGAAAATCAATCAGGCTGTCGACGATGGCCAGGACCACCAGCAACGGATAGATCAGCTGCATGAACAGCAACAGCGTGACGTACAACCCCACCAGCCAGAACCTGGCCAGTCGCTTTTGCGCCACCAGCCCGTGAATCAGGGCCAGCGAGGCAAAGACCAGCGGTACACTGCACAGCGGCGTGAGCATTGCCATCTGCGGACCGAAGTTCGGCCCCAGGAGCATGCCCGCCAACAGCAACATCGCCAGCCCAAGCGGGAAGCGGATGGCGCGAAACTCGCGACCAAAACCACCCGGGTTGTACAACAACGCCTGCCAGTAGCGCCCGATAACCAGGCTCAGCACACTGACGATTTGCAACAAGGCCGCAATCAGTCCGGTCAGGACGGGGGCAATCAGGGACGCGAAACGCGCCTGCTCCTCTACCGACATCTGCTGGTAGAGATCACCGAGCGCCTCGGGCAGGATTTTTATCAAAGCCTGCGACAGCATCTCGATCTGGGGCGCAAAAGCCACCCCGAGCACCACTGAAAACACCACGCCTATCGCTATGCTGACCAGCAGCACGCGGTTCCAGGATTCACTGGCGCGCAACACCAACGCCAGCGCCGAAGACCCGAGCAGCACCATGACTGCACGTGGGTCCGCGGAATACAGCCACCAGAGCAAAGCCGGCAGCAGTCCCAGAGCAAGAACGCCCAAGGCGTCCCTCAATCCGCGCCGCAGGAGTACAAGACTCCCGGCGGCAGCACCCAACCAATACAACAACGGCAATGCCGCGCATCCAGCCACTACCAGAGTGGCCTGCATACGACCGCGCATGATGAACTCAGCTAAGGCGCGCATGCATTCAATCCCTTACTACTTGTCGACTGCCCGGTCTCAGCGGCCGTGGCTGTCGGTGTAGGCCAGCAGGGCCAGGAAGCGGGCGCGCTTGATAGCGGTGGCCAGCTGACGCTGATAACGAGCTTTGGTACCGGTGATACGGCTTGGAACGATTTTGCCGGTCTCGGATACGTAGGCTTTCAGGGTGTTGAGATCTTTGTAATCGATCTCTTTCACGTCTTCAGCGGTGAAGCGGCAGAATTTACGACGACGGAAGAAACGTGCCATGTGATTGGCTCCTTAAAAGGTCCGTGGATTACTCGTCAGCGTTATCGCTGTTGTCGCTGTCGCTATCGCTGTCATCGCCATCGGCGCTGTCAGAGTGCTCAGGACGGTCGCGACGCTCACGGCGCTCACTGCGGTTTTCTTCAGCCTTGAGCATCTCGGATTGGCCGGTAACGGCTTCTTCGCGACGGATGACCAGGTTACGGATCACTGCATCGTTGTAGCGGAAGTTGTCTTCCAGCTCGGCCAGGGCCTTGCCGGTGCACTCAACGTTCAGCATCACGTAGTGAGCCTTGTGAACATTGTTGATTGCGTAGGCCAGTTGACGACGGCCCCAATCTTCCAGACGGTGGATTTTGCCGCCGTCTTCTTCGATCAGCTTGGTGTAACGCTCAACCATGCCGCCGACTTGCTCGCTTTGATCCGGGTGGACCAAAAAGATGATTTCGTAATGACGCATGAATGCTCCTTACGGGTTGTAGCCTGCCGCTCAAAAACGGTCAGACAAGGAGTGAATGACACTTATGGACTTGAGGACGCTAGACACATAAGTGCCTGCCATCACAGCAAGGGGCGCAATTGTAGAGAAGGGCCGAGGGCGGCGCAAGGCAATTGGTGATTATTTGAACAACCAGCAATTTCAGTTCCGCACAGACCAGTGTGGGAGCGAGCTTGCTCGCGATAGCGGCATACCAGTCGACTTTCGCGTCACTGATACACCGTCATCGCGAGCAAGCTCGCTCCCACAGGGGTTACTGCAAGATCAGGCTTTTTTGGCCGCCGCCTTGGCGCCACGCTGACGCAGGGCCTCGAACAGGCACACACCCGTGGCGACCGAGACATTGAGGCTGCTCACGCTGCCAGCCATCGGCAGCTTGACCAGGTAATCGCAGTGTTCGCGGGTCAGCCGGCGCATACCCTTGCCTTCGGCCCCCATGATCAGGATCGTTGGGCCGGTCAGGTCCTGGTCATAAATGCTGACCTCGGCCTCGCCCGCCGTGCCGACAACCCACAGGCCGCGCTGCTGGAGCTTTTCCAGAGTCCGCGCAAGGTTGGTCACTGCCACCAACGGAATCACTTCCGCCGCGCCGCAGGCGACTTTGCGTACTACCGGCGTCAACGTCGCCGACTTGTCTTTAGGCACGATCACCGCCAGCGCGCCGGCAGCATCCGCCGAACGCAGGCAGGCGCCAAGGTTGTGCGGGTCGGTCACGCCGTCCAGCACCAGCAGCAGGGGTGCGCCTTCGGTGCGATCCAGGAGTTCGTCAAGCATCGCTTCGCCCCACACCTGGCTCGGACTCACCTCGGCCACGACGCCCTGGTGCACGCCCTCGACCCAGGCGTCCATCTCGCGCCGCTCGGCCTGGCCGAGCGCAACACGGTTTTCACCGGCCAGCTCAACCAGGGTCTGGACGCGCGGATCGCTACGCCCTTCCGCCAGCCAGATCTGCTTGACCCGCTTGGGGTGGTGACGCAGCAACGCTTCCACGGCATGCACGCCGTAGATTTTTTCCAGTTGACTCATGACTTGGCCTTGGGTTTACGCGCCCCGCCACTCTTGGCTGGGGCCGAGCCCGCTTTCGGCGGGCCTTTACGATGTTTGCTCGGCTTGCTGCTCGCCTTGTCGGGAGCCGACCGTCCAGTTTTGCCGCCAGACGCCGCTTTACCGCCGCTCTTGGCTTCGGCCAGCAAGGCCTGTTTCATTTCTCGGCTTTTGCGCAGTTCGGCGTTTTTCGCCGCGGCATCGCTCGGGCGATAGGCTTCGACGGCCTTTTCCTTGGCCGGACCGCGACGCCCGGACTTGGACGATGCCGGCTCGGCTGCGGTCTTGGCCGCAGGCGCGGCGGTCTCGGGGCCGCGTTTTTTGCGACCGATCGGCGCGCTGATGGTTTTTTCCGCCATCTCGAAGTCGATCTTGCGCTCGTCGAGGTCGACGCGCATTACCCGCACTTCGACGGTATCGCCAAGACGGAAGCTGCGACCGGTGCGCTCGCCCGCCAGGCGGTGGTGCACAGGGTCGAAGTGGTAGTAATCGCCCGGCAGCGCCGTGACGTGCACCAGCCCCTCGACGTAGATATCGGTCAGTTCGACGAACAGGCCGAAGCCGGTCACGGCAGTGATCACGCCCGGGAACGACTCACCCACGCGATCCTTCATGTATTCGCACTTGAGCCAGTTCACTACGTCGCGAGTCGCTTCGTCGGCGCGCCGCTCGCTCATCGAGCATTGCTCGCCAAGCTGCTCCAAGGCCGCTTCGTCGTACGGGTAGATACGCGCCTTCGGAATGGTCATCGCACCGGCACGCTTGACGTGCGGGGTGTTCATCTTCGAATGGATCACGCTGCGGATGGCCCGGTGCGTGAGCAGGTCGGGGTAGCGGCGGATCGGCGAGGTGAAGTGGGTATAGGCTTCGTAATTCAGGCCGAAGTGGCCTTGGTTGTCGGCGCTGTACACCGCCTGGCTCAACGAGCGCAGCATCACAGTCTGGATCAAATGGAAATCGGGACGATCCTTGATGCTCGCCAGCAGGGCCTGGTAATCCTTCGGCGAGGGGCCTTCCTTGCCTTTGTGCAGGGACAGGCCCAGCTCGCCGAGGAACGCCCGCAGTTTTTCCAGGCGCTCGGGCGGCGGGCCGTCGTGGACCCGATACAAGGCTGGGATTTCATGCTTTTTCAGGAATTCGGCCGTGGCGACGTTGGCCGCCAGCATGCATTCCTCGATCAGTTTGTGGGCATCGTTGCGCACGGTCGGCCGGATTTCGGCGATCTTGCGCTCGGTGCCGAAGATGATTCGGGTTTCCTGGGTTTCGAAATCGATCGCGCCGCGCACGTGACGCGCCGCCAGCAGCACCTTGTACAACGAATAGAGCTGCTTGAGGTGCGGGACGACGTCGGTGTACTCGCCACGCAGCTTGCGCGACTCGGCCAGCTTCGGCGTTTCCAGCATCGCGCTGACCTTGTTGTAGGTCAGGCGGGCGTGGGAGTGGATTACGGCTTCATAGAAGCAGTAGTCCGTCATCTCGCCGGCCTTGGAGATGGTCATCTCGCAAACCATGGCCAGGCGATCGACGTGAGGGTTGAGCGAGCAAAGGCCGTTCGACAACTGCTCGGGCAGCATCGGCACGACGCGTTCGGGGAAATACACCGAGTTGCCGCGCACTTGGGCTTCGGCGTCCAGCGCCGAACCGAGCTTCACGTAGCTGGAGACGTCGGCAATGGCGACGTACAACTTCCAGCCACCGGAGAACAGGCGCAACTTGCCAGGCCGGGCTTCGCAGTAGACCGCATCGTCGAAATCCCGGGCGTCTTCACCGTCGATGGTGACGAACGGCAGGTGACGCAGGTCGATGCGCTTCTCTTTGTCTTTCTCTTCGACTTCCGGCTTGAGCTTGGCGGCCTCTTTCAGGACCGCTTCAGGCCAGACGTGAGGAATATCGTAGGTGCGCAGGGCAACGTCGATTTCCATCCCCGGCGCCATGTAGTTGCCGACCACTTCCACCACATCGCCTTGCGGCTGGAAGCGCGGGGTTGGCCAGTGGGTAATCTTCACCTCGACGAACTGGCCAATCTGCGCGTTGGCATTGCGGCCTGGCGTGACCAGCACTTCCTGCTGGATCTTCGGATTGTCGGCAACGACAAAACCGATGCCACCTTCCTCGAAATAACGCCCCACGATGGTTTCGTGTGCACGGGACACCACCTCGACGATAACGCCTTCGCGCCGTCCGCGACGGTCCAGGCCGGAAACCCGGGCAAGTGCACGGTCGCCATCGAACACCAGGCGCATCTGCGCCGGGCTCATGAACAGGTCATCGCTGCCATCGTCGGGAATCAGGAAACCGAAGCCGTCGCGGTGACCGGCGATACGGCCCAGGATCAGATCGAGCTTGTCGACCGGGGCATAGGTGCCGCGCCGGGTGTAGATGAGTTGAGCATCGCGCTCCATGGCACGCAGACGGCGGCGCAGGGCTTCGAGCTGGTCCTCGGTGGTCAGGCCGAATTCTTCGACCAACTGCTCACGGCTAGCAGGCGAACCCCGATCGGCGAGATGCGCCAGGATCAGTTCGCGGCTAGGAATAGGGTTTTCATATTTTTCCGCTTCACGAGCGGCCTCGGGATCGAGGGACTGCCAATCGGCCATTAGAGAGTTTTCACCTTGTCTATATGCGGGTTAGTTTGGCATAGGCGTAATGAAACGGGAAATTTCAAGCGTCAGATGCCTTTTCTAAAGTCTTTCGACAGGCCTTTGAAGCCCCTGATTGCACCGCTCGTGAAATTTAGCGTTTTTTTTTCGCCCAGGGGTTTACAGTTAAAAACACGCTCCGTATAGTGCGCGCCATCGACGACGTACACACGTTGCCGATGTTGCCCAGATGGTGAAATTGGTAGACACGCCAGCTTCAGGTGCTGGTGACCGCAAGGTCGTGGAAGTTCGAGTCTTCTTCTGGGCACCAATTTCGAGCAGCAGGTCAGTAGCCTGCCAGCTTCAAAAAAAACCCGCGAAAGCGGGTTTTTTGCGTTTCCACCTCTGCAATTGCGTTTGGCAATTATCAAAATAAAAACAGGGGTTTACAGATCAAAACTCGCTCCGTATAGTGCGCCACATCAACAGCGGCAACGCTGAAGATGCTGCCCAGATGGTGAAATTGGTAGACACGCCAGCTTCAGGTGCTGGTGACCGCAAGGTCGTGGAAGTTCGAGTCTTCTTCTGGGCACCAATTCAAGCTTCAAGGCCACACGCCTTGAACCTCACAGAAACCCGCGAAAGCGGGTTTTTGCGTTTCCGGGATCCGGAAATCCCTCGCCACAAGCGTCAGACACCCGGACGCACATGAGAAACAATATCGTTTATCATTGTTACAAGTTTTTGCTACACGACAGTGAGGAACCCCGCGAATGATGTTTCGATCCACCCTGCGCCGCGCCCTGACCTTCACCCTGCTCGGCCTCACCCTCGCAACGCCCCTCACCCAAGCCGCCGACAAGGTGGAACTGACCCTCTACAACGGCCAACATAAAGAAGTCGGCGATGCATTGGCCAAGGCCTTCGAAGCCAAGACCGGCATTCACGTCAATGTGCGCAAGGGCAGCAGCAACCAACTCGCCAGCCAAGTCGTCGAAGAGGGCAACCGCTCCCCCGCCGATGTGATCTATACCGAGGAGTCGCCGCCGCTGAACAAGCTAGGCGAACAAGGCCTGCTGGCGAAGATCGACGATGCGACCCTCAACGTGCTTCCCACTGACTATGTCGCCAACAACGGCACTTGGATGGGCGTGACCGCTCGCGTTCGCGTGGTCGCCTACAACCCCAAGCTGATCGATGAAAAGGACCTGCCTAAAACCGTCCTGGATTTCGCCCAGCCACAATGGCAAGGCAAGGTCGGCTTCGTCCCGACCAGCGGCGCGTTCCAGGAACAAGCGGTGGCGATCATCAAATTGCACGGCCAGGAAGCCGCCGAGGAATGGCTCACCGGGCTGCGCGCCTTCGGCAAGGTCTACAGCAACAACATGGTCGCCCTCAAAGCCGTGGAGAACGGCGAAGTGGCGACAGTCCTGGTGAATAATTACTACTGGTTCGCCCTGCAGCGAGAGAAGGGACAGCTCGATTCCAAACTGCATTACTTCACGGGCGGTGATGCCGGTGGCCTGGTCACCGTCTCCAGCGCCGCGGCACTGAAATCCAGTCAACACCCCAAGGAAGCCCAACAGTTGCTTGCCTACATGGCCAGTGAAGAAGGCCAGCGGGTGATTACCCAGACGTCCGCTGAATATCCGCTGCACAAGAGCATGACCTCGGATCGCGGCCTCAAGCCGTTCAATGAACTGGAGCCGCCCAAAGTCACCCCGGCCGACCTCGGCAATGCCGAAGAAGCCTTGGAACTGGAACGCGAAGTCGGCCTGAACTGATGACGCGGTCGTTAAGCGCCTCTCCCGCAGCCGGGGCTTACCTTCCCCGGCGCAAGCGCCCGTCGATCGGGCTGATGCTGCCAGTGCTGCTGCTCGTCCTGCTGAGCCTGCTGCCACTGTTGTACGTGGCTACAAAGGCATGGCAGGCCGGCTGGGCGGAGGCATTGCACTTGTTGTGGCGGCCTTATGTCTTTGGTTTGCTGCGCAACACATTGGCGCTGATGGTCGGCGTCACGCTGACCTGTGGAGTGATCGGCCTGTCACTGGCCTGGCTGCTGGAGCGCAGCAATCTGCCGGGGCGTCGTGTCTGGGGCGTTGTCCTGTGCCTGCCCTTCGCGGTGCCGGCGTTTGTCAGCAGCTTCACTTGGGTATCCCTGAGCGCGCAGTTCGAGGGACTGGGCGGGGCAATCCTGGTGATGACCCTGTCCAAATATCCGCTGGTCTTTCTTCCCGTGGCCGCAACGCTGCGCAACCTCGACCCATCCCTTGAAGAATCAGCCCGCACCCTGGGACATAACCGCTGGGGCGTGTTCTTTCGCGTCACCCTGCCCTTGCTCTGGCCTTCGCTATTGGCCGGCTCCCTGCTGATTGCCCTGCACATGCTGGTGGAGTTCGGCGCACTGTCGATCATCGGCCTGCAGACATTCACCACCGCGATCTATCAACAATTCGAGCTGGAATTCAGCAACGCCAACGCCGCCATGCTGTCAGCGGTGTTGCTGGTGCTGTGCCTGGTGCTGTTGTGGCTGGAACTGCGAGTACGCGGCAAGAGCCGTCATGTTCGCACCGGGCAAGGCGCAGCACGCCAGGCCGAACACGTACGCCTCGGCTCCTGGAGGCTTCTCGGGCAACTGTATTGCCTGGCGCTGGCAATCATCGGCAGCGGCATCCCGCTGGGAATGCTGGCGTACTGGCTGGCTATGGGGACTTCCGCGGCATTCCCGGCGGGCGAGATCGGCGAAGCGCTGCTGTCATCCCTGGCGCTTTCGCTGGGCGGCGCCGCGCTCTGCCTTGTGTTGGCGGTGCCGGTCGGGCTACTGGTGGTGCGCCACAAGGGTCGGCTGGCGATATGGGCCGAACGCCTGCCCTACTTGCTGCACGCACTCCCCGGATTGGTGATCGCCCTGAGCCTGGTGTATTTCGCCCTGCACTATGTGCCCGTGCTGTACCAGACTTCCGGCCTGCTGCTGATTGCCTATGCGCTGCTGTTCCTGCCACTGGCCCAGGCCCCGGTGCGTACGGCGCTGAACAAGGCCGCGCCGCAGTTGGAAGAGGCAGCGCGAACGCTGGGGGCTTCGTCGTTCAGTGCGTTTTGCCGGGTGACCCTGCCGATCATCTTACCGGCGCTGGGCGCTGCGTTCGCCCTGGTGTTTCTGGACGCGATGAAAGAGCTGACCGCCACGCTGCTGCTGAGCCCGACTGGACTCAATACCTTGGCGACAGCGGTTTGGGCGCATACCTCGAATGTGGAATTCGCGGCGGCAGCGCCTTATGCGGCACTGTTGATTGTGGTGTCGGGGTTGCCGGTCTATTTACTGACGACGCGGATGTATCTGAGCCGCTGAGAGGGCTATCGCGAGCAAGCTCGCTTCCACAGGGATAACCAATGTGGGAACGAGCCAGCTCGCGAAGGGGCAGCCATGAATTTCGAATCAGGCCCTGAACTGCCCGAGGCTGGCCTTCAACTGTGCCGCCAGGTTATCCAGCACCTTGCCACTGGCCGTAGTCTCGACCACCGCCTGGGCAGCTTTCTCGGCCTGGGCATGAATGGTCTCGACCCGACCACGCACCGCTTGCGCGCCTTGGGCCTGATGCGCTGCTGCCTGGGTCGCCAAACCGATGGCCGCATGAACCTGCTCGACTGAGGCCTGCACCGACTGCTGCAGCCGCGCACTGTCACGCAATACCGACAGACCTTCACTGGCCTGCCGCCCGGCCTGGCCAATCGCAGCCACCGCTTCACGCGCCCCCTGCTGCAAGGCCACGATATGCGCCTGGATGTCGCCCGTAGAGCTCTGGGTCTTGCTCGCCAGCGCCCTCACCTCATCCGCTACCACCGCAAACCCGCGCCCGGTCTCCCCAGCCCGTGCCGCCTCGATGGCCGCGTTCAAAGCCAACAGGTTGGTCTGCTCGGCAATGCCATGGATCACCGTCAACACCACCTCGATCTGCTCGCTCTGCTGGGCCAGCCGCTCGATGACTTTCGCCCCCGTATCGACCTGCCCGGCCAACGCCTCGATCAAACTGCCGACCTTGGCCGACGTGCGGGTGGTTTCATCAGTGGCCTGACGAATCTCGACCACTTGCTGCAAGGCTGCCTGCATCGCCTGGCTTTCCGACTGCGCCTCATCGGCCATCTGCGACAGCGCACGCAGACTCTCCGCCACTTCATCGCGTTGCATACCGGCGGCCGCATCGGCGCCGGAGTTGCGCAGCGTCATCGCACCAATTTCCTGGCCGGTACGCTGGGCCACGTCCCCTGCCTCGCGCACGATGGGTTGCAACTTATCCACAAAGCGATTGACCGCCGAGGCCATGTCGCCAATTTCGTCCTTGCTGTTGATCTGCACGCGCTTGGTCAAATCGCCCTCGCCCGCCGCCAGGTCGTTCATCGCCGCGATCAACAGCTTCAGGCGATTGACCACCCGACGCCCCAGCACCACGGCAAGCAACACCAACACACCCAACCCCACGAGCGCCAGGCCCAGGCCGATGCGCCAGCGCAACGTCCCCGCAGCTTCCTGCACGGTCGCAGCAGTATTGGTTTGCATTTCGGTGGCGGTGGCCTGCGCCGAGCCCAGCCGGCCACGCATCGCGGTGGCACTGTCGGCAGCCGCGCCCTTGAGGCTGTCGCCCACCAGTTGATCGCTGCTGGCGATCAATGCGGAGAAACGCTGGTCAAGCGCCTTCAGGTCGGTCTCCACTGAAGCGGTGGAAACGCCCATCAGCACCTTGCCGATCTCCACACCGTTGGGGTTGATCGAGGCTTCGAGGTAATAAACCGATGGATCGTTCTTCGCCGCATCCAGCACCTTGTCCAAGGCACGATCGCCCTTGCCTTTTTCCAGCAAGGCCTTGTTGATCGGGTTTTCCCGGTTCAGATAGCGAGTCAGGTGTTCTCCAGCGGCGTCGTCATAAATCACAAACAGCACGTTGGGATTGCGCTGGGCCCGGCGGGCGAATTCGGAAAGGGTCGGGACGTCACTGTCCCACATGGCGCGAGGCGCAACGGAGGCCAGGAGCTGCGCCATATCATTGGCGGAATCCCTCAGGTCTTTTTCCAGGGTTGCACGCAGCTGGGCTTGCTCCTCCTTCAGACGCGAAGACAATCCAGCGGTCAAGCGCTGGCGGGTACTGGCGGACAAGCTGTCCAGGCTGGAGGTGACTTCGCGACCAGCCTGCTCCAACTCACCGGCCAACTTCTGGCTGTCGGCGCCCAGGCGCGAGCCCAGGTCGGACTCCAGCGCCGTGACCGTGCTTCGGGTCAGCGCAACGGCGACCAGCACCTGCACCAAAAGGGCGATACCGAGGGTAACGAACACAGGCCGCAATAAACGGCTTTGTAACAGTGAGAGAACGGCCGACACGTGAAATCCCTCTACCAAACGCCATTAATTTGATGGCACTCGTAGAAGCGGTGCCTTAACGAAGATGCGTAGCAAGTGTCATGCCGTCCGCCCGGTAGAAACGACAAAGGGCTCCCTAAGGAGCCCTTTGTTTGTTATATCAACGACTTATCAGGCAAACGGATGACGCAGGACGATGGTTTCGTTGCGGTCCGGCCCCGTCGAAATAATGTCGATCGGCGCGCCGACCAACTCTTCGACGCGTTTGATGTAGTTGCGCGCGGCCACTGGCAGCTCTTCCAGGGTCTTGGCGCCCACGGTCGACTCGGTCCAGCCAGGCATCTGCTCATACACCGGCTCCAGGCCGATGTAGCTGTCGGCGTCGGTCGGTGCGTCGATGACTGCGCCGTCCTGGTTCTTGTAGCCCACGCAGATGTTGATGGTTTCCAGGCCGTCCAGTACGTCCAGCTTCGTCAGGCACAGGCCCGAGATGCTGTTGACGTCGATGGCGCGACGCAGGATGACGGCATCGAACCAACCGCAACGACGGGCACGACCCGTAGTGGCGCCGAACTCGTGGCCGCGCTTGGCCAGGAAAGCCCCGACGTCGTCGAACAGCTCAGTCGGGAACGGACCGGAACCAACACGGGTGGTGTAGGCCTTGGTGATACCCAGGATGTAGTCCAGGTACATCGGGCCGAAACCCGAACCGGTGGCGATGCCGCCGGCAGTGGTGTTGGAACTGGTGACGTACGGGTAGGTGCCGTGGTCGATGTCCAGCAGCGAGCCCTGGGCGCCTTCGAACATGATGTCCTTGCCGGCGCGACGCAGTTCGTGCAGCTCGGCAGTGACGTCGAGCATCATCGGCTTGAGCAGCTCGGCGTATTCCATGCACTCGTCCAGGGTCTTCTGGAAGTCGATGGCCGGCTCTTTGTAGTAATTGACCAGGACAAAGTTGTGGTAATCCAGCAACTCGCCCAGCTTGGCGGCAAAACGCTCACGGTGGAACAGGTCACCGATGCGCAGGCCACGACGGGCTACTTTGTCTTCGTAGGCCGGGCCGATGCCGCGACCGGTGGTGCCGATCTTCAGCTCGCCACGGGCCTTTTCACGGGCCTGGTCCAGCGCCACGTGATAGGACAGGATCAGCGGGCAGGACGGGCTGATACGCAGGCGCTCGCGCACCGGCACGCCTTTCTCTTCCAGCTTGATGATTTCCCGCAGCAAGGCGTCGGGGGCAACCACCACACCGTTGCCGATCAGGCATTGGACGCCTTCGCGCAGCACGCCCGACGGAATCAGGTGCAGGACGGTTTTCTCACCGTCGATCACCAAGGTGTGGCCTGCGTTGTGGCCACCCTGGTAGCGCACTACGGCGGCAGCATGTTCGGTCAGCAGATCAACGATCTTGCCTTTGCCCTCATCACCCCACTGGGTGCCCAGGACTACGACATTCTTACCCATAACACTTGTCCTCATTCGCGCAAACTTGGTGCCGGCTCCAGGCCGGCAGGAAAACTCAAGAAGCCAGCGGCAATACTTGCCAAAGCCCGTTCTGCTGAATCAATTGCCGGTCGCAGTCCGCTTCACGGGCGGCGGCCAAAGGTTGCCCAGGCAACGCCTGGACGACACGCTGACCCTCGCTGCGCAACTGGCAGACTGCCTGCCAGAGTGCCGCATCCGTACTGTCAGGCATCCAGATACCGCCAGACGGTAGCTCGATTTCAGCACGCCCCAGGGTCACCAGGGTTTTCAAATCGGTAGAGAAGCCGGTCGCCGGACGTGCACGGCCAAAATCGGCGCCGATGTCGTCGTAGCGTCCACCCTGGGCGATGGACTGGCCGACACCCGGTACAAACACCGCGAACACTACGCCGGTGTGGTAGTGATAACCGCGCAGCTCACCCAGGTCGAAATACAGCGGCAACTCGGGGAAACGCACCGACAGACGCTCGGCAATCGCCAACAGGTCGTCCAGCGCCGCCAACACCGGAGCCGGCGCACCGGCCAGGCGCTCGCGCGCGGCATCCAGCACTTCACGGCCGCCGCAAAGGTCCACCAATGCCCGCAGCATGCCGGACAGGTCGCTCGGCAGGCCTTCGGTCAGGCTGATGACTTCATCGATGGCCTTGCGCTGCAACGCGTCGAACAACCGCTGCTCGACGTCTCCAGACAGGCCGGCCGCACGGGCCAGGCCGCGATAGATGCCGACATGGCCCAGGTCCATGTGGACATCCGGCACGTCAGCCAGTTGCAGCATGGCCAACATCAGGCTGATGACTTCCACGTCGCTGCTTGGGCTGGCATCGCCATACAGCTCGGCACCCAGCTGGATCGGGCTGCGCGAAGACGACAAGGCACGCGGCTGGGCATGCAGGACACTGCCGGCGTAGCACAGGCGGCTCGGGCCTTCGCGGCGCAGAGTGTGGGCATCGATGCGCGCCACTTGAGGGGTGATGTCGGCCCGGAAGCCCATCTGCCGCCCCGATTGCGGGTCGATAACCTTGAAGGTGCGAAGATCCAGGTCCTGGCCCGCGCCGGTCAGCAGGGATTCCAGGTACTCGATATGCGGGGTAACGACGAACTCGTAACCCCAGCTCTGGAACAGATCCAACACCTGCCGACGCGCTACTTCGATACGCGCGGCTTCCGGTGGCAGTACTTCTTCGATGCCATCTGGCAGCAGCCAGCGGTCTACCGTTGCCATTACGCCATTCCCCTATGGTCCGGGCGGCCAGCTTTCGGGCTGGCCTTGAGTGAAGCAGAAAATGCCCACGTCATGCGAAAAACCGCAAACAACGCGCAAGGGCGACGTGACGAATGGCCCTGGATCGGCCTCGCCAAGCACTTTCCTCGAAAAACCTGTCGGGTCATTCGACCCGATGCCTGCACGGATAAACCACAATCGAACGTGCAGACGCAAAAAAGCCGGGAATTTCCCGGCTGCCGCATCATACACACGTTTTCCCAAAGGATCACCCCGCCCGACGTTTTAGCCGCCGGGCGGAGTGCTTCAGGTCAACGCCGTATCAAGGCTTGGCCTTTTCCAAGTAATGGAAAAAGTCGCTGCTTGGGTCCAGGACCAACACGTCGGATTTATTCGCGAAGCTTTCACGGTAGGCACGCAGGCTACGGTAGAACGCATAGAACTCCTGGTCCTGGCCATAGGCCTTGGCGTAGATGGAAGCGGCCTGGGCATCACCATCACCGCGGACCTCTTCCGATTCACGATAGGCTTCGGCCAGCAGCACGCGGCGTTGGCGATCGGCGTCGGCACGGATGCCTTCGGCCAGCTCGTTACCCTTGGCGCGGTGCTCGCGAGCTTCACGCTCACGCTCGGTGCTCATGCGCTCGAACACGCTGCGGTTCACTTCCTTCGGCAGGTCGATGGCCTTGACCCGCACATCGACCACCTCGATACCCAGCTCTTTTTCCGCCATCGCGTTCAGCGAGCGGGTGATGTCGGACATGAGCGCATCACGCTCACCGGACACCACTTCATGCAGGGTACGCTTACCGAACTGGTCACGCAGGCCCGACTCCAGACGACGGGACAGACGCTCGTCGGCGATCTGCTTGAGGCCGGAAGTCGCGGTGTAGAAGCGCTCGGCATCCTTCACGCGCCACTTGGCGTAGGCATCGACCATCACGGCTTTCTTTTCCAGCGTCAGGAAGCGCTGCGTCGGTGCGTCCAGCGTCATCAAGCGAGCGTCGAACTTGCGCACCTTGTTGACGTACGGCACCTTCACATGCAGCCCTGGCTGGACATCAGCCTCGACCACGCGACCGAATTGCAGCAACACCGCGCGCTCGGTCTGAGCCACGATGTAGAAGCAGTTCCAGGCAGCGATCGCCACGACGACACCGACAATAAGGGCGATCAGCGATTTATTGCTCATCAGCGACTCTCCCTGGTACGTGCTTGCTGTTGCTGCAGGTCCGCCGCCGCGCGGGCGTTGGCTTCATTGCTGGCCGCTGCCGCCGCGCCGGTTGGCGGCGTGCCGGTGTTGCGACCACTTTCGACCATCTTGTCCAGCGGCAGGTACAGCAGATTGCTCTGGCCGTTCTTGTTCCCGGTCACGAGGACCTTGCTGGTGTTGCTGAAGACTTCCTGCATGGTGTCCAGGTACAGACGCTGGCGGGTCACTTCAGGGGCCTTGCGATACTCGGCGACCAGCTTGGTGAAGCGATCAGCCTCACCCTTGGCACGGGAAACCACTTCGTCGCGATAACCGTTGGCATCCTCGATGATGCGCTGGGCCTGGCCACGGGCTTCCGGCACGACGCCGTTGGCGTAGGTTTCGGCCTGGTTGCGCGAACGCTGCTCGTCTTCACGGGCGCGGATCACGTCGTCGAAGGCTTCCTGCACTTCGCGCGGAGCCGCTGCGCTCTGGACGTTGACCTGGGTGACGGTGATACCGGTGCGATAGGTATCGAGGAACCGTTGCAGGCGCTCCTTGATTTCGCTGGCCATCAGCTCACGACCTTCAGTCAGCACCTGGTCCATGGCGGTGGAGCCCACCACATGGCGCAGCGCACTTTCAGTCGCATGTTGCAGGCTGATTTCCGGCTGGTCGACGTTCAGCACGAAGTCCTGCAGGTTGGTGATCTTGTACTGCACGGTCAGCGGCACTTCGACGATGTTTTCGTCTTCGGTCAGCATCTGGCCCTGCTTGGTGTAGGCACGCTCACGCGTGACGTTCTCCATGTACTTCTGGTCGATCGGCGGGAAATAGATGTTCAGGCCCGGGCCGACGGTTTCGTAGTACTTGCCGAAGCGCAGCACCACGGCCTGCTCCTGCTCGTCCACGACATAAACCGCGCTGTACAGCCAGACAGCCGCGAGCACGACAAGACCGATGCCGAGCAGGCCAAAACCGCCGCCCTTGCCCGGACGGCTGCCGCCATCGTCACCGCGTTTCTTACCACCGCCGAACAAACCGTTCAGGCTTTCCTGCAGCTTGCGGAAGGCCTCGTCGAGATCCGGTGGTCCCTTGCGGTCGCCGTTGTTACGACGCTTGCCGCCCCAGGGATCCTGGTTATTCGAGTTGCCACCCGGCTCATTCCAAGCCATAGCGCTCTCCATCTGATAAAGCAAAGACGCACCCGCGGCGCGCCGGCCAATGCTACAGAATGCCTGACACAGCTTTCTCAGGCTTTTATTGCAAAGTGTGTTGCTCGATGAATTCCATCGGTTGCAGCCCTTCGCGACTGACCAATCGGTTCAGTTCCGATCGAGGCAGGCGAACGGCCAGCAGGCAGATGCCTTCTTCGTCGTGTTCTTCTTTCTGCACCGCCCCCAACTCGAAAAACTGCGCACGCAACCGGGCAAAATGCTGCGGCAGCTTCAAGGTGCCAACGAACAGGTCATCACCCAGCAGCTCCGCCACCGCCTGCTTGAGCAGGTCCAGGCCGCTGCCATCACGGGCTGACAGCCAGACCCGCTGCGGCTTGCCATCGGCATCGCGTTGGATCTGAGGCTCCACACCCTCGAGCAAATCGAGTTTGTTGTATACCTCCAGGATCGGCAAGTCCTGAGCCCCGATCTCGCCCAGCACCACCATGACCTGTTCGATCTGCAGCATCCGATCCGGTTCGGCTGCATCGATCACATGCAGCAGCAGGTCGGAGTTGCTCGACTCTTCGAGCGTAGCTCGGAAAGCCTCGACCAGCTTGTGCGGCAAATGCCGGATGAAACCCACGGTATCGGCCAGCACGATCGGCCCAAGGTCGTTCAGGTCGAGCCGGCGCAAGGTCGGGTCGAGCGTGGCGAACAACTGGTCGGCGGCATAGACGTCGGACTGGGTGACGTTGTTGAACAGGGTCGATTTGCCGGCGTTGGTATAACCCACCAGTGAAACCGTCGGGATGTCGGCCCGCTTGCGACCGCGGCGCGACTGCTCGCGCTGGCTGCGAACCTTCTCCAGCCGCCCCTTGATCTGGCGCAGGCGAACCCGCAGCAGGCGCCGGTCGGTTTCCAATTGGGTTTCACCCGGGCCGCGCAGGCCGATACCGCCTTTCTGGCGCTCGAGGTGAGTCCAGCCGCGGACCAACCGCGTGCTCATGTGCTCAAGCTGGGCCAGTTCGACCTGGAGCTTGCCTTCATGAGTCCGCGCGCGTTGGGCGAAGATGTCGAGAATCAGCCCGGTGCGGTCGATCACGCGACACTCGAAGACACGTTCGAGGTTGCGTTCCTGACTGGGCGTAAGGATGTGATTGAAAATCACCAGATCAATGTGCTCGGCCTTGACCAGGTCGCGCAACTCCTCGACCTTGCCACTGCCGATCAGGAACTTGGCGGTTGGCCGATGACGCGGCACGTTGAAAAACGCGACGGTCTCGGCGCCGGCCGAAATTGCCAATTCCTGAAACTCCTGCGGATCTTCGCGCGCCTCAGGGTCCTGTCCTTCCAAGTGAACGAGAATAGTCCGCTCACCACCACCGTGGCGCTCAAAGAACAAAGGAGGCTCCTATCAAGCGTTACCCGGCTCAGCGTCACCGCCTTCGGATTCGGTTGCGCTAGGCAGACGAATTGGACGAACAGGCACCACTGTCGAGATAGCGTGTTTGTAGACCATTTGGCTGACGGTGTTCTTCAGCAGGATGACGAACTGGTCGAAAGACTCGATCGTGCCTTGCAGTTTGATCCCGTTGACCAGATAGATGGACACCCCAACTTTCTCTTTACGTAAAGTGTTCAAGTAAGGGTCTTGTAGCGAATGCCCTTTTGACATGTGCCGCACTCCTTTAAGGATCAATTATAAAAATCGGAATTCAGATGGCTTGGGCCGTCACACCCCCAAGGATAGACGGCAATTGCAAGGACTCAGCTCAATATGGAGATGGTCCCGAGGTATTTCAAGGCGCGTGGCAGATTGTCGCAATCAAGGCTGTCAAGCCAATGCAAGTCAGTCCAGCTGCGCAGCCAGGTGAACTGGCGTTTCGCCAATTGGCGCGTGGCAATGATTCCACGCTCGCGCATCTCGGCTGACGTCAGCTTGCCGTCAAGGTAGTCCCAGACTTGTCGATAACCCACCGCACGTATAGACGGCAACCCGGCATGCAGGTCACTTCGCTCACGCAGGGCTACGACCTCGTCTATGAATCCCTGTTCCAACATTAATGTGAATCTTTGTTCAATTCGCCGATGCAGCACTTGCCGGTTCGCCGGAGCGATGGCCAGATTCGCGACAGTATAGGGCAATTGTTGCAGTCCCGAAGCGGCTGCTTCAGTACTTTGCGCAGATTGTCGCTGCCGCAGGGCCGTCATGCTCTGGCCGCTGACCCGATAAACCTCCAGGGCCCGGCTCAGCCGCTGCGGGTCGTTGGGGTGAATGCGCGCCGCCGACACGGGATCGACCACCGCCAATTGCTCATGAAGTGCCTGCCAGCCAAGGCGCGCAGCCTCTTCTTCGATCTGCGCACGCACCTCGGGGTCGGCCGCCGGCATGTCCGCCAAGCCGTCGACCAAGGCCTTGTAATACAGCATGGTGCCGCCCACCAGCAGCGGAATCTTGCCACGCGCGGTGATCTCGGCCATGGCCTGGAGCGCATCGCGCCGGAAATCAGCCGCCGAATAGGCTTCGGCCGGGTCCAGGATATCGATCAGGCGATGGGGAAATTCGGCCAGCAGGGCTTTCGACGGCTTGGCAGTGCCGATGTCCATGCCCCGGTAGACCAGCGCCGAGTCAACGCTGATCAACTCGCAGGGCAGGACCTTGGTCAGTTCGATGGCCAGGTCGGTCTTGCCGGCGGCCGTCGGCCCCATGAGGAAAATCGCAGGTGGCAACTGGCTCATCAACGACCGCGCAGGAACAGTTTGTCCAGGTCGTCGAGGCCCAGTTGGGTCCAGGTCGGCCGGCCATGGTTGCATTGACCGCTGCGCTCGGTGTTTTCCATGTCCCGCAGCAGGCCGTTCATTTCCGGCAGGGCCAGGCGCCGGTTGGCGCGGATCGCGCCGTGACAGGCCATGGTGCCGAGCAATTCATTCAAGTGCGCCTGGATCCGGTCGCTGGTGCCATATTCCATCAAGTCCGCCAGTACGTCGCTGACCAGGCGATTGGCCTCGGCCTGCTTCAACAACGCCGGGATCTGCCGAATTGCCAGGGTTTCCGGGCCCAGGCGCTGCAGCTCGAAGCCCAGGCGCTGGAACCAGCTCGTGTGCTCTTCGGCGCAATCGGCTTCGCGCTGGCTGACGGCCAGGGATTCGGGGACCAGCAGCGGTTGGCCGCTCAAGCCTTCGCTGGCCATGGCGATCTTCAATCGCTCGTACATGATCCGCTCGTGGGCGGCATGCATGTCCACCAGGACCAGGCCCTGGGCGTTTTCGGAAAGAATGTAAATGCCTTTGAGTTGCGCCAGGGCATAACCCAGCGGCGGGATATCACCCTGGCCGTCGGGCAACGCCGCTGGAGCGGTTTCAGGCAAAGGCTTGAAGAATTCGCGATACGCCGCCTGGGCCTCGGCTGCCGGCACGTTCGATTGCGGACGCGGGGTGTATTGATACTGGTAGCCACTGCCAGCGCCCCTTGCGGCGGTGTTATAGCTCGGTTGGGGCTGAGGTTGCTCCAGCAACGCATGGGCCGCCAGGCGCATTTCGCCCTGGGGACCGAATTCGCCTGCCTCCAGCCCGGTAGGCCGGACCATGCCGGCCACGGCCGCCGGGGCCGCCAACTGGTCTTCGGGACGCACATCGCCCAGGGCGCGGTGCAAGGTGCCGTAGAGGAAATCATGGACCATGCGCCCATCACGGAAACGCACTTCATGCTTGGTCGGGTGGACGTTGACGTCCACCACCGAAGGGTCGACTTCGAAAAACAGCACGAAGGTTGGGTGCCGGCCGTTGAACAGCACATCGCGATAGGCCTGGCGTACCGCGTGGGCCACCAACTTGTCGCGCACCGCACGGCCGTTCACGTAGAAATATTGCAGGTCCGCCTGGCTGCGGGAAAACGTCGGCAAACCGACCCAGCCCCACAGGTGCAGGCCATTGCGTTCCACCTCGATGGGCAGGGCCTGCTCCAGGAAACCCGCGCCACACACCGCACCCACACGCCGGGCACGGGCCGCATCATCGTTGGCTTCGTGCAGGCTGAGGATGGTCTTGCCGTTGTGCCGCAGGTGAAACGCCACGTCAAAACGCGCCAGTGCCAGGCGCTTGATGACTTCCTGCAGATGATCGAACTCGGTTTTCTCGGCCTTGAGGAACTTGCGTCGAGCCGGAGTATTGAAGAATAGATCACGTACTTCCACCGACGTGCCCACCGGATGGGCGGCGGGCTGTACGTGCGAAGCCATGTCGCGGCCTTCGGTCTCCACCTGCCAGGCCTGGTCAGCGCTGCGGGTGCGGGACGTGAGCGTCAGGCGTGACACCGAACTGATGGACGCGAGCGCCTCGCCACGAAACCCCAGGCTCATGACCCGCTCAAGGTCCTCCAGGTCACGAATCTTGCTGGTGGCGTGACGCGCCAGGGCCAGCGGCAAGTCGTCGGCGGGGATGCCGCGACCGTCGTCACGCACTCGCAACAGCTTGACGCCGCCCTGCTCGACATCGACGTCGATGCGCTTGGCCCCGGAGTCGAGGCTGTTTTCCAGCAACTCCTTGATCACCGACGCCGGGCGTTCGACCACCTCACCGGCGGCGATCTGGTTGGCCAGCCGAGGACTGAGCAGTTCGATGCGGGCGCTGCTGTCGATCACGTCGTCGCTCATTGCTTGGCCGCCACTTCATTGCCGGGAATGGTCAGGGTCTGTCCGATCTTAAGGTCGTCACTCTGCAGATTATTGGCGCTGCGCAAGGTTGCGGGCGACACCTGGTAGCGCACGGCGATCATCGCCAGGGTTTCCCCCGGGTTGACCCGATGGTCCCGAGGGCCCTGGGCGATCTTGCCCGAATCGCGCAGCCAGGCGATGTAGGTGCCCGGCGGTGGATTCTGCTGGAAGAACTGCCGAACGCCGCTGCTGATGGAGCGGGCCAAGGCCTGCTGGTGGCTCGACGACGACAATTTCGAAGCTTCGTTGGCGTTGGAAATGAACCCGGTTTCCACCAGGATCGACGGGATGTCCGGCGACTTGAGCACCATGAACCCGGCCTGCTCGACACGTTGCTTGTGCAATGGCGTGATACGGCCGATGTTGCTCAGGACTTTTTGTCCGACGTTCAAGCTGGAGGTCAACGAGGCGGTCATCGACAAGTCCAGCAACACACCGGCGAGCATCCGGTCCTTGTCGTCGAGGCTGACGTTGCCGGCACCGCCGATCAGGTCGGAACGGTTTTCACTGTCGGCCAGCCAGCGCGCGGTCTCGGAAGTGGCGCCACGGTCGGACAGGGCAAATACCGAGGCGCCGAACGCGGCCTTGGACGGCGCGGCGTCGGCATGGATCGAGACGAACAGGTCCGCGCCTTTCTTGCGGGCGATTTCCGTGCGCCCGCGCAGAGGAATGAAGTAATCGCCGGTACGGGTCAGCTCGGCGCGGAAGCCTTTCATGCCGTTGACCTGACGTTGCAGTTCGCGGGCGATGGCCAGCACCACATCTTTCTCACGCTGCCCGCGCGAACCCGAGGCACCGGGGTCTTCGCCACCGTGGCCCGCATCGATGACCACGATGATGTCGCGTTTGCCGGCAGGGGCCGGTGGCAGCTTGATCGCCGGCTCGGTAGGCGTGACCGGCACGGCCGGCAAAGTGGCGACTTTGGTCGGTGGCGGTGGTGCCGGCGCGGCGTCGGCCGGGTTATCGAACAGATCCACCACCAGTCGGTTGCCGTACTGGGCGTTGGGCGCCAGGGTGAAGCTTTTCGGGGTCACTGCTTGTTTCAGGTCGATGACCACCCGCAGGTCAGTCGGCGTCCGCTGGGCCGAACGCATGGCGGTGATGGGCGTATTGGCGGTGGGCACGTTCAACGGTGCACCCAGGGACGCGCCATTGATGTCGATCACCAGGCGATCCGGGGCGGTCAGGGTGAATACACTGTGCTGCACCGGGCCTGTCAGATCGAACACCAGCCGGGTATTGTCCGGCGCCCGCCACAGGCGAACGCTGTTGACCTTTGTCTCAGCCACAGCATCGACGGCCAGTGCCGTAAGCAACAGTCCTACGACAGCAACCACCGCGCGAAAGCGCATACCAAACCCCATCATCTAATTAGTTTTCCAATGCCAACGCGGCACACCACGACTCGCCACGCGAGCCTTGCGGCGTCAGTTTCAGCGATCGCCCGCCGTTCTGCGCGCCAATGGTAATGGTCAGGTCAGGCTTTGGCAAAAAGCCTGCACCTTTCTGGGGCCACTCGATCAGGCACAAGGCGTCATCTTCGAAGTAATCACGGATACCGAGGAATTCCAGCTCTTCAGGGTCGAGCAGTCGATACAGATCAAAATGAAACGCCCGGATGTCGCCGATCTCGTAGGGCTCGACCAAGGTAAAGGTAGGACTCTTGACCGAGCCGACGTGCCCGAGGCCGCGAATGATGCCCCGGGACAAGGTGGTTTTCCCCGCGCCGAGGTCGCCCTCGAGAAAGATCAAGCCATGCCCTGCGGTGATCCGTGCGATGCGCGCGCCAAATTGTGTCATGGCTTGTTCGTCCGCCACGTACAGGGTTACTTCAGACACGGTGATTGCTCCTCCAATAACTGACGAATGGCCGGGATCAGATCGGTCGCCGCCAACCCCCGCCCCGAGCGACCGCACTCAACGCCGGCACTGGCATGCAGCCAGACCGCCAGGCATGCGGCTTCGAATGCTTCCATCCCCTGGGCGAGCAAAGCGCCAACCACCCCGGCGAGCACGTCTCCCAGGCCGGCGGTAGCCATGGCCGGGTGACCTTGGGCGCAAATCGCCAGGCGACCGTCGGGGCTGGCGATCAAACTGCCGGCCCCCTTGAGGATCACGGTGGCTGTGTATTTTTTGCTCAAGGCGTGGGCCGCCGCGGGGCGATCGGCCTGCACTTGGGCGGTGGATACTCCCAGCAATCGTGCCGCCTCGCCCGGGTGAGGGGTGATGACGCAACGATCAGGCAGGCCGACCACGCCCAGGCTCAACAGATTCAGGGCATCGGCATCCCACACCTGCGGCAGCGCAGCGTTGGCTGCCGCCGACAGCAGGCTGCGCCCCCAAGCAGCCTGCCCCAGGCCTGGCCCGACCACCAGGACGCTGGCCTGCTTGAGCAAGCCCATCAATTGATTGGCCGAATGGGTGCCCTGCACCATTACCTCTGGCAAACGGACCAGCGCCGAGGCGACGTGCTCGCTGCGGGTAGCCATCGAAACCATCCCCGCGCCGCAGCGCAGCGTGCTTTCGGCGCTCATCTGGATCGCGCCGCCGAACCCCCGGTCGCCGCCGATCAACAGCACGTGACCAAACTTGCCTTTGTGGGACGTTGGTGCGCGAGGCGTCAGATGCGGCAGATTATCAGGCAGGAGCAATCGGGCACTGGCAGGCGCCGACTCAACGATGTCAGGGTCCGCATGCAAGTCGTTGAATACCAAGTCGCCCACTCGATCCGCTGCATCCCCGGTGAACAGCCCCAACTTCAAGCCGATGAACGTCACGGTCAGGTCAGCCGCCACGGCGGTGCCGAGCACTCGGCCGGTGTCCGCACACAGCCCCGACGGTATGTCCACCGCCGCGACCGGCAAACCGCTGACATTGATCGTATCGATGGCCCTGACATACGGCTCGCGCACTTCGCCAGTCGTCCCGGTGCCGAGCAGCGCGTCGAGCAGCACACCTCGCAACTCGCTGTCGTCCGACCAAGGCTCTACCGGCACACCGACGGCCACGGCTTCTGCGTGGGCATTGGCGGCGTCCCCCAACAGGCGCCGGGGCTCGCCCACGGCCAGGACCCGTACCGACCAGCCGGCACGACGGGCCAGGGCCGCGACCAGGTAGCCGTCGCCAGCGTTGTTGCCATGACCAGCCAGCACGGTCAACTCAGTGCTCTGCGGCCAGCGTCGCACGATTGCCCGCCACGTGGCGCGGGCGGCGCGCTGCATCAATTCGAAGCCGCTGGTGCCTGTCGCGATCAGTTGTGCATCCAAGGCCCGGACCTGCGCGGCGCTGTACAGCGCGTCGGGAAAATCATCTTTAGTCTGCGGCATGCGTCTTCGGGCTCCGATGTCTGGCAGAATTATACGCATCTCAGCTCCGGTTTCTCTTGCCTCATGCCTCCCATTTCCACAGACCTTGCCACCCTCGCCCAATCCATCAAGGAATGGGGCCGCGAGCTGGGTTTCCAGCAGGTCGGCATCAGCGGCCTGGACCTTGCCGAGCATGAGCAACACCTGCAACGCTGGCTGGAGGCCGGCTACCATGGCGAAATGGACTACATGGGCGCCCATGGCAGCAAGCGCTCGCACCCGGAGGAACTGGTGCCGGGCACACTGAGGGTGGTGTCCCTGCGCATGGACTACCTGCCAGGCGACACCCAAATGGCGCAGATGCTCGGCCAACCGGAAAAAGCCTACGTCTCGCGTTATGCATTGGGCCGCGATTACCACAAATTGATCCGTAAACGCGTGCAGCAATTGGCGGAAAAAATCCAGGCGGCCATTGGCCCCTTTGGCTATCGCGCCTTCGTCGACAGCGCGCCGGTGCTGGAAAAAGCCATTGCCGAGCAGGCCGGCCTGGGCTGGATCGGCAAAAACACCCTGGTGCTGAATCGCAAGGCCGGCAGCTATTTTTTCCTTAGCGAGCTGTTTGTCGACCTGCCGCTACCGACAGACCCGCCCCACGGCACCGAGCATTGTGGAAAATGCACCGCCTGCCTGGACATCTGTCCGACCAACGCCTTCGTCGGGCCCTACGTATTGGATGCCCGACGTTGCATTTCCTACCTCACCATCGAGCTGAAAAATGCCATTCCGGAAGAGCTGCGGCCGTTGATCGGCAACCGGGTGTTCGGCTGCGATGACTGCCAGATCGTCTGTCCATGGAACCGCTTCGCCCGGCCGTCGGTAGAAAGCGACTTCAAGCCGCGACACAACCTGGACAATGCCGGGCTGGCGGAGCTATTCATGTGGGACGAGGAAAAATTCCTCAGCAGCACCGAAGGTTCGCCGTTGCGTCGTGCCGGTTATGAACGCTGGCTGCGCAACCTCGCGGTAGGCCTGGGCAACGCGCCGTCAACGATTCCCGTGTTGCAGGCGCTGGAGGCGCGGCGCGATTATCCGTCGGAACTGGTGCGCGAACACGTGGAGTGGGCACTGCGCCAGCACGCAGAGCGTCAGACTTCGTCGTTGTAGACGAACTTCGGCATTTCCCAGTGAAAGCGGATTGCCAGGAGCCGCAGCAGAAAACCGCCGAACAGCGTGATGAGGATCGCCTGTTCATTCGGCAACTGCAGGAACACACACAGCAGATAACACCACGCTGCGGCGAACGAGACGCTGGCGTAGAGCTCACGACGGAAGATCAACGGAATATCGTTGCAGAAGATGTCCCGCAGAATACCGCCGAACACCCCGGTAATCACGCCGCTGACCGAGGCCACCAACATGCCGTGGCCCATTTCCAGTGCGGTCATGCAGCCGATCAGTGTGAACGCCACCAAGCCCACGGCATCGAGCACCAGGAACAACGAACGCAGGTGACGCATCCAGCGCGCCAGAAATACCGTCAGCATGGCTGCCGCAGTTGTCAGCACCAGATATTCAGGATGTTTGACCCACGTGAGTGGGTAATGGCCGAGCAGCACGTCGCGCACCGAGCCGCCGCCCAGCGCCGTGATGCAGGCGATCAGCACCACGCCGAACCAATCCATGCCCCGCCGCCCGGCGGACAGCGCGCCGGTCATGGCTTCGGCGGTAATGGCGATCAGATACAGCATCAGCAACATGGTGGCGGTCCTTGCGGGAAGGCGCGCAGTCTAGCCAGTTTGGGCGGGCACCAAAAGAGGGCAAGGTCTCGTCTTCTGCCTGAACACCCTGCAGCCAAGTCCAAACAATCCCTCGCCACAAAAGCGATCTCGCCAACCGCTGGTTTGCCGGTTAGAACTTGATGAAGTGCTTACGGTAATGCTGCAGCTCGGCAATGGACTCGCGGATGTCGTCCAGCGCCAGATGGGTGCTGCCTTTCTGGAAGCTGTCACGAACCTCGGGGGCCCAGCGGGCCGCCAGCTCCTTCAGCGTCGAGACATCCAGGTTGCGGTAATGGAAATAGCTTTCCAGCGATTTCATGTGGGTGTACAGGAAGCGACGGTCCTGGCAGATGCTGTTGCCGCAGATCGGCGACTTGCCCCTCGGCACCCACTGCTCGAGGAAAGCGATGGTCTGGGCTTCAGCCTCGGCCATGCTGATCTTGCTCTCGCGTACCCGTTGGGTCAGGCCCGAGCCGCCGTGCTGGCGGGTGTTCCATTCGTCCATGCCGGCCAGGATCTCGTCACTGTGGTGGATCGCAATCACCGGACCTTCGGCCAAGGTATTGAGATCACTGTCCGTAACGATGGTGGCCATTTCAATGATGACGTCGGTGTCAGGGTTCAGACCGGTCATTTCCAGGTCAATCCAAATCAGGTTCTGCGGGTTTTGCATGGGGGAGCTCCTCGGCTTAGCTGCGCAGTTTAGCTTAGGCAGCTCCTTGGGCGTGCTAAACTCGCCGCCGTTTTAAACCAATTCGATGTATTTCTTCATACGGAACACCCATGGCCAAACGCCAACTCAATCGTCGTCAGAACTGGCGCATCGAAAAGATCCAGGGCGAGCGTGCCGCCCGTGCCGCCAAGCGCGAATCCAGCGCTGTCGAAGCCTTGGAAGGCGGTGACCTGGGCCCCGAGCAGACCGGCCTGGTGATCGCTCACTTTGGCGTGCAGGTCGAAGTCGAGGCCCAGGAAGGCGAACTGGCCGGTCAGGTATTCCGCTGCCACTTGCGCGCCAACCTGCCGGCGCTGGTGACGGGCGACCAAGTGGTCTGGCGGGCCGGCAACCAGGGCATCGGCGTGATCGTCGCGCAATTGCCACGGCATACCGAGCTGTGCCGTCCGGACAGCCGAGGCCAGCTCAAGCCCGTGGCCGCCAACGTCGACATGATCGTCATCGTGTTCGCCCCGTTGCCCGAGCCTCACGCCAACCTGATCGATCGCTACCTGGTGGCGGCCGAACACGCCGGCATCCGGCCGTTGCTGCTGCTCAACAAGTTCGACCTGATCGACGAGCACAACGCCCCGGCGCTGAATGCCCTGCTGTCGGTCTATCGGGACCTGGGTTACCCGGTGCTGGAAGTCTCGGCCCATCACGGCAATGGCATGGAGCAATTGCAGCGGCAACTGGACGGGCGCATCAGCGTGTTCGTCGGTCAGTCCGGGGTTGGCAAGTCTTCGCTGGTCAACAGCCTGCTGCCAGAGGTCGAGACCCGCGTCGGGCCGTTGTCCGAGCTGTCCGGCCAGGGCACCCACACCACCACCACCGCGCGGCTGTTCCACTTCCCCGGCGGCGGCGAACTGATCGACTCGCCGGGCATCCGCGAATTCGGGCTGGGTCACGTCAGCCGGGCCGATGTCGAAGCGGGGTTTATCGAGTTCAACGAGCTGATTGGGACCTGCCGCTTCCGCGACTGCAAGCATGACCGCGAACCCGGGTGCGCCTTGCTCAAGGCCTTGGAAGAAGGTCGTGTGCACCAGCAAAGGATGAACAGCTACCGCTCGATCATCGCCAGCCTGCCGGAGAGCAGTTACTGATCCGGAATGTGAGCCACAATGGCAAGCAATCCTCAAGTAAACAGTGGACCCACAAAAAAGCCGACAGTGATGTCGGCTTTTTTGTGGGTTACTGCGCCGGCGGTTCGGCCGGTTTCGGCGCGGCGTCGTCGAACAGGTTCAGGCGCTCGCGCAATTCATGGGCCGGAACGGGCTGCTGGTCCGCCGGCAAGGCGTTCGGATCGACCGCCGCGCCTGGGGTGGCCGATGGCACCGGTACTTCACCCGGCGCAACCTCGCCCTGGGCCGGGTCTGGCGCCGTATCGGGCACCGGATCGTCGGTTTGCGAACCTTCGATGGCTTTCTGGGCTTTCCTGGTCAACACCACGATATCGATACGCCGGTTGACCGGATTGAAGGGATCCTTGCGATCGAACAGTGCCGAAGAAGCGTAGCCGACCACTCGCGCCACTTGCTCATCCGGATAGCTGCCCGCCACCAGGGCACGACGTGCCGCGTTGGCGCGGTTGGCCGACAATTCCCAGTTACCGAAATCGCCTTTGCCCACGTAAGGCTTGGCATCGGTGTGACCGCTGATACTGATCTTGTTCGGCACCGCCTTGATGGTGTCGGCCATGGCCAGCAGGATGTCTTCGAAATACGGTTTGAGCCGTGCGCTGCCAGAGTCGAACATCGGACGGTTATCGGCATCCATGATCTGGATGCGCAGGCCGTTCGGCGTGATCTCGAACAGAATCTGGTCCTTGAACTTCTGCAGCTCGGGGTTCTCTTCGACCTTGTTCTGCAACTCTTGCAGGAGCAATTCCAAGCGCTCGCGCTCGACCTGCTCGGCCATGCCCTCGGCCTCATTGGCGTCGACGGTCGCCTTGTCGGGCTGGGGCTGGGACTTGACCTCGGGGTTGAGGGTGTTCTCCGGCGCCAGGACGGGCGAACCGCCCAGATCGATGATGTACGGCGTGCCGCTCTCGGAAAAACCGACCGGGTCCTTGAAGTAACCGGCGATCGCGATTTTCTGTTCCGGCGTGGCCGTGGAGAGCAGCCACAGCACCAGAAAGAACGCCATCATCGCCGTGGCAAAGTCGGCGAAGGCGATTTTCCAGGCGCCGCCATGGTGCCCGCCGGCAATGCGCTTGACGCGCTTTACGATGATCGGCTGGTTATTTTCCATAACTTAACGACCGCGAACCGCTTGTTCCAGCTCGGCAAAGCTTGGACGGTGCTTCGGGTACAGGACCTTGCGGCCGAACTCCACCGCCAGCGACGGCGGCATGCCCGAGGCCGAGGCCACCAGGGAAGCCTTGATGGCTTCGTAGACGTTGAGTTCTTCCTTGGCGTCATGGGCCAGGGAGTGGGCCAGCGGGCCGAAGAAACCATACGCTGCCAAGATACCGAAGAAGGTACCCACCAGGGCCGCACCTACGTGCATGCCGATGGAAGCCTGGTCGCCTGAGCCCAGGGACGCCATGGTCACCACGATACCCAATACCGCCGCAACGATACCGAAGCCGGGCATGCCGTCGGCAATACCGTTGACCGCGTGGGAGGGGTGCTCCAGCTCTTCCTTGAGGCTGTACAGCTCCATGTCGAACAAACCTTCCAGCTCATGGGGGGCCATGTTGCCGGACGACATGATGCGCAGGTAATCGCAGATGAACGCGGTCATGCGCTCGTCTTTCAGCACCGAAGGGTACTTGGCGAAGATCGGGCTGGCGGCGGCGTCTTCGATATCGCCCTCGATCGCCATCATGCCTTCACGACGGCTCTTGTTGAGGATCTCGTAGACCAGCCCCAACACCTCGAGATAGAAGGTGTGGGTAAAGCGCGAGCCGAACATGCTCAAGGATTTCTTGAGCACATGCATCGTCGTGTAGCCAGGGTTTGCCTGGAGGAATGCGCCGAGGGCGGCACCGCCGATGATCAATACCTCGAAAGGCTGGACCAACGCAGCGATCTTGCCATGGGAAAGCACGTATCCGCCGAGCACGCTCGCGAACACGACAATGATGCCGATAATTTTAGCCATAGATAGAAAGTACTTATTTAAGTCGGGTTCAAGGTCATATTCGGAAGCTGAAAAATCTCTTCTTCTACTTATCGGCAAAACTGCGCCAGACTATAGGCTGTTCTGGCGAAAAGCCAATTTGCCCCGTTCAGGGCGTAGAGAATTCATACGATGATCGCGTCCAGCCATGACTAACGAAACCAAGGTTCCAACGCCACGACCGACCACTCTGGAAGGCTGGGTAAAACTGCTCAATAGCGTGCACCTGCCGGTCCCCCAGGCCAGCCACGACCAGGTCTGCAAGGCCATCGCCGACAGCCGCCGCTCATTGCGCGACATCGCTGACCTGATGCAGGACAGCCCCGCCCTGGCGCTGAGCGTCATTCGCGAGGCCAACCATCATACCCATGGCAGCCTCGCGGAGCCTGCGGAAAATCTCGAAGTGGCGATCAACCGCCTCGGCCTCAAGCGTACCGAGGAACTGCTCGCTCGGCTGCCATCGTTGCCGGGGCAGGAAATACCCGTCGTCTTGCGCCAGTTGCAATTGATCAGTCAGCACGCCACGCAACAGGCCAACGGCTTTTTCGCCAGCCGCCTGGCGCGGCTGTGGCAGGACATCCACTGGGGCAGCCTGTTATTCCTGTCGCCGCTCTGGCCCCTGGCCCTGACTCACCCGCGACTGCTGGGGGAGTGGGAACTGCGGGTGGTCCATAAAGGCGAGCCCGCACGCAAGGTCGAGCGCGAACTGTTCGGCGTCCGCCTGCTGGAAGTCTGCCTGGCCCTGGCAGAGACGTGGCGCTTGCCCATCTGGATTGCGCAGGGTTATCGCCTGCTGCTCAAGGAGCGCCGCGAACTGGTGAAAGTCCTGCGCATCGCCCGCGACAGCGAACATCCGCTGCGCCAGCAAAACCGCTTGGATGACGACCCGACGCTGCGGCGCTGGCTCAATCAGCCGGCCAACACCGTGTTGCTGGCCAACGGCCTGGCACTTGCGGCGCAACAGGCGTGGGACAGCCCCCACCTCGCCCGCTGGCAATATCTCACCAGCCTCTATTTACAAATGCCGATGGATGAGCTTCAGCAACAGTTGCACCAGCAAGCCGCCAACAGTGCCCGCCAGGATGCCATGCCAGACCTGTGGCACCCCGCCGTGGCATTGATCTGGCCCTCAGGCTGCCGCCGCGTGCACCCCGGCTTGTTGCCAGCCGCCCCGCCCAGTGCACAGGACCTGAGCCACTGGCGCAAGCAATGCGCCGAGTTGCTGGTGGAACCGAGCCCCTTCAGCAACGCCATGCACCTCACCACCTCGGCCCGAAATGCGCTGGTAGCGTGCGGCATGCGCCGGGTGCTGATATTGATGGCCGATCGCAGCCAGACCAGCGTGCGCGTGCACCAGACCGCCGGCCTGCCCAAGGAAGCAGCGGCGATGAGTTTCTCCATTAGCCAGAGCAAGGTCCTGCAGCGACTACTGGGCCAACAGGCCCAGGTACGCCTGAATCCCGAGAACAACGCGCAGTTTTCCGCCTTGCTGCCTGCGGGCCTGCGCGCCTTGTTCCGGGGCGAGCACTTGCTGTTGCGCTCGCTGACCTGCAATGGACGGGTGATCATGCTGGTGGTTGCGGACCAGGGCGGCGGGCCGTTTTCGGACGTGACCGTGCAGGCTTTCGGCAAAACCGTGCAATGCATCGAAAGGGCGCTGCACAGCTTTACCAACCGTGGCCGCTGAACTTGCTACAATCCTTTCCCTTTGCGCCCCAGGAGACCTCACATGCCTGACTTCTCTGGCTTGCCGCTGGTAATCGAGCCGAACGAGCTCTTGCCGCGTCTCGATGCTCCCAATCTGATTCTGGTGGACCTGACCAGCGCCGCGCGCTACAGCACCGGTCATATTCCCGGCGCACGCTTCGTCGATCCGAAACGCACGCAACTGGGCCAGCCTCCGGCGCCGGGCCTGTTGCCGGCAAAAGCAGACCTGGAAACGCTGTTCGGCGAACTCGGGCATGACTCTGGCGCGGTCTACGTGGTGTATGACGACGAAGGCGGCGGCTGGGCCGGACGCTTTATCTGGTTGCTCGATGTGATCGGGCACTCGAATTGTCACTACCTGGACGGCGGCCTGTTGTCCTGGCTTGACCAAGGCCTGCCGGTGTCGACTGACGTCCCAGCACCGGCCGCAGGTCCCGTCGACCTGGTGCTGCACGACGAACCCACCGCCACTCGCGAGTATCTGCAAAGCCGTCTTGGCGCTGCGGACCTGGCCATCTGGGATGCACGCGGCCCGCTGGAGTATTCCGGCGAAAAAGTCGTCGCGGCACGGGGCGGACACATACCAGGCGCGGTCAATTTCGAATGGACCGCCGGCATGGACCCAGCGCGCAGCCTGCGCATCCGCAAGGACATGCCGCAGATTCTCGACCAGTTGGGCATAACCCCCGACAAAGAAGTCATCACCCACTGCCAGACCCACCACCGCTCTGGCTTCACCTATCTGGTGGCCAAGGCGCTCGGTTATCCGCGAGTCAAAGGCTATGCCGGTTCCTGGGGCGAATGGGGCAACCACCCCGACACGCCCATCGAGCTTTGAAGATTTTTAAGGACAGTTAATGAAAAACCGCTTGTTCATCCTCTCCCAGTACCTGCTGCCGCACCATCTGCTGTCGCGGCTGGCCGGCTGCATTGCCGAGTGCCGCGTACGCTGGTTCAAGAACGCCTTCACGGCCTGGTTCGCCAAGCGCTACCAGGTCGACATGTCCCAGGCGCTGGTGGAAGACCTCACCGCCTACGAGCACTTCAATGCGTTCTTCACCCGCGCCCTGAAAGATGGCGCGCGGCCTCTGGACGAAACACCCGGTGCGATCCTCAGCCCCGCCGACGGCGCCGTCAGCCAGCTTGGCCCGATCGAGCATGGCCGAGTATTCCAGGCCAAGGGCCACAGTTTCAGCGTGCTGGAACTGCTGGGCGGTGATGCGGCCAATGCGGCGCCGTTCATGGGCGGTGACTTCGCCACGATCTATCTGTCGCCCAAGGACTATCACCGCGTGCACATGCCGCTGGCCGGCACCCTGCGGGAAATGGTCTACATCCCGGGCCGGATTTTCTCGGTCAACCAGACCACCGCCGAAAACGTCCCGGAGCTGTTTGCCCGCAACGAACGCGTCGCGTGCATTTTCGACACCGAGCGCGGGCCGATGGCCGTGGTCCTGGTGGGCGCGATGATCGTCGCGTCCATCGAAACCGTGTGGGCCGGACTGGTGACGCCGCCCAAGCGCGAGCTGAAAACCTTCCGTTATGACGAAGCGGCCCGTGCGCCGATCCATCTGGAAAAAGGCGCCGAACTCGGACGCTTCAAGCTGGGTTCGACCGCCATCGTGCTGTTTGGTCCAGACCAAGTGAAATGGGCCGAGGATTTGGTGGCCGGCTCGCCAGTCCAGATGGGCCAGGCCCTGGCACTGCCGAACGCCTGATTCAGATGTTATCCCCTGTGGGAGCGAGCAAGCTCGCTCCCACAGGCTAATACAGCTAGATGGATCACCTCTTTCGCCCACAGCTGCTAGAGTTGGAAACATCCCTTTCATTTCCCGCCGGAGCCCGTCCACGGCATGAATGAGACCAGCCCTCTCCAGCTACTGCGCGTGTCGACACCAACCCAGTCGCGCCTGTCCTTCTGCGATGCCACGCCACGCGATCTCAAGCGTTGGATCGCTAACCTGCCCAAGGCGAACATCGGCGAAACCGCTCGCCTGCTGTACCAAGCCCTCGGCGAACTGAACCAACTGCTCACCCCCAGCGATAACCGCCTGCAAATGCTGGAGCTGCTGCGACCAGAGGTTTATTACGTCTGCAAGCACCTCGAGCGGCATTTCCTGCAACAGGCCATCGTGCTTGACGACCGCTCGCGCAAGATCGTCAACCTGTGCCAGGCCCTGCAAGCCCACCTGGCGATGGGCTACAAACAAATCGTCGGACGTATCGCGTCGAAATTCTCCAAAGACCGGGCGCGTCTGTTGAGCACCGCATTGCAGCGAGCCACTCACGCACTCAATAGCACCTTGCTGCGCTCCAGCCAGCTGTACAGTCCAGTGCCGGAGGGGCTCTGGCTCGATTTGCATCAGCTGTACCGGATCGCTTGCCAGCATAAACTGCAGCACCTGGTCGTCAGCGATGAACTGGCCAGCCAGGTTCATCAATTGAACGTCGAGCAAACCTATGTCGTCGCGCTGTTGTTAGGCGCCTCGCGCAGCAACCAGTTGCGCCAGAGCCAGATCGCCCGATTGGCCGAAGTGCTGGAACCCTGGAGCCAGTGGGTCAAGCTGGACCCGGCGGTCACTGCCTCGAGCCTGTTCGCAGTGGCACCGCAGCTGGATGTCGGGCCACGCTATCGCTCGAAATTCCGCGCTGAACAGCAACCTACCCTGCTGGGTTTCGATCCCCAGCCGCTGGTGCGTGCCATTACCGCCCACCTGGCTCAACCGGTCGACTCGACGTTGACGGTACCGACCGGCATGAGCGCCGATACCCTGCATCACCTGCAAGCAGCCTGGGGCGAGGCCGCCGAGCGTAGCTTCCAGCGCACCGAAGGCAACGGCACGCTCACCCTGTGCGTGGGCATGAGCGCCCTGCACTATTACCTCGGAGGGGAACGCTCTTTCAGTGAGATCCTGAAGAACCCGGCCACGCGCCAGGCCCGCTTCGAGGCGTCGCCCACCCGGAAAAGCGATACCTGGGACCAAGCCTTCGACGCAGCGCCCAGCGGCGACAGTGAGCTTTTGCCCTACGAAGAAATCGAATACCCGGTCAATCCAACCGATGACGAAAGTGCAAGCTCCGACAATCAGCATCATTTCCCGACCTACGATTTGCCGATCATCAACCACAGCCCGGGTGGTTACTGCCTTGGCTGGCCGAAGGAAGTGCCGGAGCAACTGCAGGCCGGCGAAATGGTGGGTATCCGGGACGCCAACGACCAGAGTTGGAGCATTGCCGTGGTGCGCTGGATTCGCCAGGTGCGCAACGGCGCGATGCAAATGGGGATTGAACTGGTTGCGCCCCATGCCCAGCCTTGTGGTCTGCAATTGCTTCGCGAGCAAAACGAACAAGGGCACTATCTGCGCGGACTGCTGCTTCCGGAGATCAGCGCCATTGATTTGCCTCCCACCGTGATCGCCCCGCGCCTGCCTTTCCAGGAAGGCCAGCAAGTATTGATCAACACCAACGGACAGGAACGGCGCGCCGGCCTTGATCGACGCGTGACCAGCACCCACAGCTTCAACCAGTTCGCCTATCGCCAGGACGACTCGACGGCAAACGGGGGGGACGGTGCGCAAGAGGGGGATTTCGATTCGCTGTGGAAGTCGCTCTAAGGACAAAAAACATCCCGTGGCGAGGGAGCTTGCTTCCTCGCCACGGGTGTATCAACTCAACCTGGCAAACTGCTCAAACCTGCCCGTCGCGATCACGAAAGCCCAGCAAGTACAGCACCCCATCCAACCCTAGGGTCGAAATCGCCTGCCGTGCCGATTGCTTGACCAGCGGCTTGGCCCGGAACGCCACGCCCAGGCCAGCGATAGCCAGCATCGGCAGGTCGTTGGCACCGTCACCCACGGCAATGGTCTGCTCCAGGCGAAGGCCTTCTTTCTCGGCCAACTCACGCAGCAGGTCCGCCTTGCGCTGGGCATCGACGATCGGCTCTACGGCGACGCCGGTGACCTTGCCGTCCATCACTTCCAATTCGTTGGCGAACACGTAGTCGATGCCGAGCTTGGCCTGCAGTTGCTTGGCGAAGTAGGTGAAGCCACCGGACAGGATGGCGGTCTTGTAGCCCAGGCGCTTGAGTTCGGCGAACAGGGTTTCAGCGCCCTCGGTCAGGCGCAGTGAGGCGCCGATGGAGTCGAGCACGCTGACGTCCAGCCCCTTGAGCAATGCGAGGCGTTCCTTGAAGCTGGCGCGAAAATCCAGCTCCCCGGCCATGGCACGCTCGGTGATGGCCGAAACCTTGTCGCCCACGCCCGCCGCCTTGGCCAGCTCGTCGATGACTTCGGCTTCGATCAGCGTCGAATCCATATCGAACACCGCCAGGCGGCGGTTGCGGCGGAACAGCGAGTCCTCCTGGAAGGCGATGTCGACGTTCAGCTCCTGGGCGACGCTGAGGAATTCGGCGCGCAACGCTTGAGGATCAGCCGGTTCGCCGCGCACGGAGAACTCGATGCAGCCCTTGCCCTGGTCAGCCGGAGTATCGAGCGGCATGCGCCCGGACAGCCGGTCGATATGGTCGATATTCAGCCCATATTGGGCGGTGATCGAACTGACGCGCTGCAACTGTTCGGCGGTCACCTTGCGGGTCAATAGCGTCACGATATGGCGCTTCTTGCCTTGGCCGGCCACCCAATGCTGGTAATCGGCTTCGGACACTGGGGTGAAACGCACCTGTTGATCGAGCTTGTAGGCCGTGAACAGGATGTCCTTGAGCACTGACTTGCTTTGTTCGGCGTCCGGGATTTCTACCAGGATGCCGAACGACAGCGTGTCGTGGATCACCGCCTGACCGATGTCGAGAATGTTCACACCACCCTGGGCCAGAACGCCGGTAATGGCTGCAGTCAGACCCGGACGGTCGCTGCCAGTGATGTTTATCAGGACGATTTCGCGCAAGGCGCACCCCCGCAGGTGGAAAAAAACCGCATTCTACCCACATTCAGTGACCATCGGGCACCGCCAGTGCTTTGCCGGCCATGGGCCTGTCGCTATACTGCGCGTCAATTTCACGGACAAAGAGCCGAGCTCAGTGAACCGGCCCACGCCAGTCAAAACCGACAATTTCTTCCTGCTGATCTTCCGTGCATTGCGCCATCGCCGCGTGCCGATTGCATTGCGCATCGCCAGCCATAACGTGATCCTGGTCGCCCTGGCCCTGGTCATCTATGCCTGCGTGATGGGCCTGCAATTCAAGCAGGCCATGCACGAGCAGGCGGATGCCCTGGGCGAAAGCCTGACCACCCAGACCGCCACGTCCGCCACCGAGCTGCTGGTATCCAATGACATCCTCAGCCTCAACGTGCTGCTCAACAACCTGACCAAGAACAAACTGGTCGCCCACGCCGCCATCTACAGCGTGGACAACCGCATCCTCGCCGAGGCCGGCCAGCGTCCCAAGCCTGGCCTACTGGGCGAAACCGGCGGCATGTACCAGAGCAAGATCACCTTCCAGGACGTGACTGCCGGGCAACTGCGCATCAGCCTGGACATGGACCAGTTCCAGCAACCGATGACCATCAGCCTGCAAAGCATGGGCATCCTCAGTGCAATCCTGCTGGCGTTGGCCCTGGCGTTGAGCCTGCGCCTGGGGCGGCACATCTCCACGCCGCTGCTGCAATTGCGCGTCTGGCTGCGGGACATCGACGAACACACCCCGGCGACCCAGCGCCAGGACGAAATCGGCGATCTCGCCCGGCAACTTCACGCCAGCTTCGCGCCGGAACCTGAGCCTGTGCCGGAGCCGGAGGAGATCGATTACGCCGACGATGACGATGCCGAACCCGGCTTCGAGGTGCGCAACCTGCGCGACCCAGGCTTCGACGAAACTGCACCGATGCCCGCCTCACGACCTGCGCCGCGCCACGTCGCGCGTACCGTGGAAGACGAGGAAGACGACGACGCCTTCGCCGACTTGCGAAACGACACGGTTGGCGGCACCCCGCAACCGGCTGTCCGTCCCGCCGCCTCGAACGTGCCCCAGCATAGTGCCGTGCTGGCTATTCAACTGGGCGCCCAGGACCAACTGCGCCGCCTGCCCCAGGCCCGCCTGAAGGAACTGCTCGAACGCTACCGCGACTGCCTCGATCAGGCCGCATCGCTTTATCAAGGCGAATTGCACACCTTGAACGACGGCAGCACGCTGATGTTGTTCCACACCGAGGACAGCGGCGACGACTACCTGACCAATGCCATCTGCTGCGGTGAACTGCTGCGGGCACTGGGTCACCAGTTGCAAATCGAAGTCGCCGACAGCGGCATCACCCTGCAATTGCAACTGGGCCTGACCTTGGGCGACGGGCTGTTCGGCTTGAGCCAGATTGACCTGCTGCTGACCGAAACCGCCCAGGACGCATTGGCCCTGTCCCAGCACAGCCGCAACCTGCTGTTGGTGGAACGCAAGATCAATGATGACGCCCTGATCCGCCAACGTGCACGCATCCGCCCTATCGCCAGCCCCGAAGGCGCTTGCTGCGTGGAGCGCTTGATGGAGCCTTATCCGTCGATGCTGGAGCGACAACTGGCGCGGATGCATGAGCGCCAGGCCTGAGGCATTGGACCTGAAATAACGAAGCCCGCAGATGAGTGATCATCTGCGGGCTTTTTTGTTGCCTTCACTGCCGCCATCGCGAGCAAGCTCGCTCCCACAGGGATCTTCATGCGACCGTAGATCTCCTGTGGGAGCGAGCTTGCTCGCGATAGGGCCAGGACAGGCACTGAAATCCTTGGAGCCAGAAACAACAAAGCCCGCATCAACGCGGGCTTTGTTTTATGTTCCTCAAACCATCAGAACCGGAACACTTCCATGTCGGTACGAATCGGCAAGGCCATGGGTATCTTGTCCTTTTCCTTTTCCACCGGCTTGGCCGGGGCAGGAGCCGCCTTGCGCGGGACTTCCGCGATAGGTGGCTGGTTGGCCAGGGGCTTGAGCGACACGGACAACTGCTCGGCCAGGCGCTGCAAAAGTATGCCTTGTGCCTGGACCTGCGCCGCGGTGGTGCCCGCGTGTTGCTCTTGCAAGTGAACGATGCGGTTCTCGCGAACCTTGCCGCGACGGTCGATCAGACGCCACTGGGCATCGAGTACCGCAGGTTCGGATTTGCCCGAATCCAGGCGGGTAATGGACAACAAGACCTGCACGTCCGGCGTGAACCCCTGGGTAGCAGGGGCCAGCACTACGCGCTGGCTGTCCAGGTGCCCAGCAACCTGGCGCAGCAATAATTGATCGATGTCCGAAGACAGACTACCGGCCCAACGACCATCAGTGGCGGCTTGCAAACTGCCGTCCGGTTGGCGTTGCAACAAGGTCTCACGCTGAAGGTAATCAGCGATCAGAACCGGGCCGAGCAATACGGCCATGCCCGTGCTTTGCGCAGGCTGGGCCGGGGTGCCGCTGTCCAATTGGTACAGCGACACCGGCTGGTTCATGCTGCAGCCCGCCAGGCCAAGTAGGCCGGCGAGCCACAAAATAGGAAGGCGCAGAGCAGTCATCGTCTCGTCCAGGTGGCGGCCACAAGGCTTACCACAGTGAAAAATACTCGGTCATTATGAAGAACGCTCGGCCACGCCGGCGCTTGAAAGGGCCTATCATCCGTGAATATGCGTCCCGACTCCAGCGCCAAAGTTCCGATCTGCGGCTTTTAATCGCGGACCGAGCCCTCTAGCACGCTCAATTGAGGTTTTCGACGAGCAGCGCATCCACCCGCTGAAAACCCCTTGGAAGCTTGTTGCCCCGCCGACCGCGTTCACCTTTGTAATGCTCAAGATCGTCCGCTTTCAGTGAAAGCGTACGCTTTCCAGCCTGCAGCACAAGCGTGGCACCCTCCGGTATCACTGCAATATCCGTGACATATTCCTCACGACTCGCCACCCGTTCGCCGGAAATACCGATAATCTTGTTGCCTTTCCCTTTTCCGAGCTGTGGAAGGTCGCTGATCTTGAACACCAGCAGCCGGCCTTCCGTGGTCACCGACGCCAGCCAATTGCTCTCGCGATCGATGACCGGACGCGGCGCAATGACCTTGGCGTTGTTCGGCAGACTCAACAGCGCCTTGCCCGCCTTGTTCTTGGCTTGCAGGTCCTCACCCTTGACGACGAACCCGTACCCGGCGTCCGACGCAATAACGTACAGCCCGTCATCATCAGGCATCAGCACACATTCAAAAGTTGCACCCGGTGGTGGCGTCAGACGACCGGTCAGCGGTTCGCCCTGGCCCCGGGCCGACGGCAAGGTGTGGGCCGGCACCGAATAACTGCGCCCGGTGGAATCGATGAACACCGCGAACTGGTTCGAACGCCCCGGCGCCAAGGCCTTGAAACCATCCCCGGCTTTATAGGAAAGCCCGGCGGCGTCAATATCATGACCCTTGGCCGAGCGCACCCAACCTTTTTCCGAAAGCACGACGGTCACTTTCTCATTCGGCAGCAGGTCGTGCTCGCTCAGCGCCTTGGCTTCGGCGCGCTCGACGATTGGCGAGCGACGGTCGTCGCCGTAGGTTTCGGCGTCCTTGAGCAGTTCGGTGCGCACCAGCTTCTTGAGCTTGGCTTCGCTGCCCAGCAAGGCTTGCAGCTTCGCCTGTTCCTTGAGCAACTCATCCTGTTCGGCGCGCAGCTTCATCTCTTCCAGCCGCGCCAACTGGCGCAGGCGAGTATCGAGGATGTAGTCAGCCTGGATTTCGCTCAGGTCAAAACGGGCAATCAGGCTGGCCTTGGGGTGCTCCTCGGTGCGGATGATGTGAATCACTTCATCCAGGTTGAGGTAGGCAATCAGCAAGCCGTCCAACAGGTGCAGGCGGCGCTCGACCTTGTCCAGGCGGAATTGCAGGCGCCGGCGCACGGTCTTGACCCGGAACTCCAGCCATTCCACCAGCAGCGCCCGCAGGTTTTTCAGTTGCGGCTTGCCGTCCAGGCCGATGATGTTGATGTTGACCCGGTAGCTGGACTCCAAGTCAGTGCTGGCGAACAGGTGCTGCATCAGCGCGTCGTGGTCGACCCGGCTGTTAACCGGGATGATCACGATGCGGCACGGGTTTTCGTGGTCGGATTCGTCGCGAAGGTCAGCGACTTGTGGTGCTTTCGACGGTTTTGCCTGCATCATCGCGGCAATCTGTTCCAGAACCTTGGCCCCGGAAACCTGGTGCGGCAGGGCGGTGACGATGATGTCGCCGTCTTCGATGTGATACACGGCGCGCATGCGCACCGAGCCACGACCGGTCTCATAGATTTTGAGCAGGTCAGCGCGCGGCGTGATGATTTCGGCTTCGGTAGGATAGTCCGGGCCCTGGATGTGCTCGCAGAGCTGTTCCACCGTGGCTTTCGGCTCGTCCAACAGACGCACGCACGCCGTCGCCACTTCCCGCAGGTTGTGCGGCGGCACGTCGGTGGCCATGCCCACAGCGATACCGGTGGTGCCATTTAGGAGGATATTCGGCAAGCGTGCCGGTAAAACCAGGGGTTCATCGAGCGTGCCGTCGAAGTTCGGGCCCCAGTCCGCAGTGCCCTGGCCCAGTTCGCTGAGCAGCACCTCGGAATAGCGCGACAGCCGCGCCTCGGTGTAACGCATGGCCGCGAAGGACTTGGGATCGTCCGGCGCACCCCAGTTACCCTGGCCGTCCACCAGCGTGTAGCGATAGCTGAACGGCTGGGCCATCAACACCATGGCCTCGTAGCAGGCCGAGTCGCCGTGGGGGTGGAACTTACCGAGCACGTCACCGACGGTACGCGCCGATTTCTTGTGCTTGGAGTCGGCATCCAGCCCCAGCTCGCTCATGGCGTAGACGATCCGCCGCTGGACCGGTTTCAGGCCGTCGCCGATGTGCGGCAAAGCGCGGTCCATGATCACGTACATGGAGTAGTTGAGGTAGGCGTTTTCGGTGAAGTCAGCCAGCGACCGGCGTTCCACGCCGTCTAAGCTGTCTGCAAGAATGTCGCTCATGCGGGCCTCATCAGTTCGTTGTCTGGCGCAGCAGCATGGTGCCGTCGCGCTGGGTAAATTCAAGTTTGTTCAGGGCGCTCATGCCCAGCAGCACTTGCGTGCCACCCAGGCCGGGCGCCACCAGGGCACGGACATCGCGCAGGACGATGTCACCCAATTGCAGCCGGTCGATGCGGGTGCGGTAGCCCTTGCTCACACCGTTGGCGGTACTCAACGTCACGCCGAAACCTTTTTCCAGCTCGAGGCGTTCGGCCAGTTCCAGCGGAATCGCCACGTCGGTGGCACCGGTGTCGAGCATGAAATCCACCGGCTGGCCGTTGATCTGGCCGCTGGCGACGAAATGCCCCTGTCGGTTGCCGACCAGTTTTACCTCGATAAAACCTTCGCCTTTTTGCGAATGCACCTGGGCATTGGGAGTGAGTTCCCGCTGCTCCCACTGGGCAAAAAACCGCGTTGCCAGAAACAGCGCCGCGCACCAGGCCAGGATCATCAATACCCGGCCGGCGCGCTTGCCCGGCGGCTGCTGGCTCACGGCGACGCGCTCCAGCCACCGTCGGGCGCGGCAAAGTGCCAGACGATCGGCCGCTGTTCGCCATCGGCACGCGTACCGTCGTTGTTGTCCAGGCCGATCCAGGCGCCGTCGGCGTCCACCACCAGCGCTTCGGCCAGTCCGTAGGGCTGGGGGTAACGGCGCTCGTCCTGCAGGGCCTCGGCGGCGAACGACCAGCAGCGCTCGACCTTGGCCGTCTGCGCATCTCGCCGGCAGATCTGGTAGGCGTTGCGTTCCAGGGTAAACAGCTTGCCGTCGAACAATGACAGGTCGGCGAAATCCCGCGAAACCGCCTTGGCCTTGGGAAACTGCGCCGGTTGCATTTCCTGGCCCGCCTCGCTGAGCAGCACACAATTGCCGTCGCAGTCCCACACCGTTTGCTGACGCTTTATCGACAGCAGGCCACGGCGCTCACGCTCGGCCGCCAGCCAGAGCCTGTCGCCGGCAGGGTTGACCGCAAGGCCTTCGAACAAGGCGTTGAAGTGCAACAACATGCCACTGCCCCGCGCCTGGCGGATCATGCTCGGGGCAATTTTCAGCCAGGATGCGGCGCCGGTCGGTGGTATTTGCAGCACGGCCGCATGGGACTCGCTGACCAGATAGCGATTACCGGCGCTGTCGCAACTGATGCCTTCGAAATCCAGCTCGCCCCCGCGCAGGAACGACGCCGCCCAGGTTCGCGACCTTATCCCCCAAGGCAAACCGTTGTCCGGCACCTCGGGCACCTCGATTCCAACCGCCTCGACCTTCCAGACCGACGCACCAGAAGGCACGAAGCGATAAAGCTGGTCATCGTCGCGATCCGACACCATCCACATCTGGCCACCGCACAGCGCCAACCCGGACAGGTTGCCACCGCGCATGCCATCGACGGCGTGCTCGGACAACAACGTGAGCTCCGGAGCGGACTCGGCGACTGCAACCCCCGCCCACAGCCAAAGCGCCAGGGCGAAACCATTGCGCATCAGGCCAGGACCTCGGCCAAGTCACCCTTGGATTCGAGCCAGGACTTGCGATCGCCGGCGCGTTTCTTCGCCAGCAGCATGTCCATCATTTCCGAAGTCGCGGCAAAGTCATCCAGGGTCAGTTGCACCAGTCGACGGGTGTTCGGGTCCATGGTGGTTTCGCGCAACTGCGGCGGGTTCATCTCGCCGAGGCCCTTGAATCGAGTGACCTGGGGCTTGCCGCGCTTCTTCTCGGCGACCAGGCGATCAAGGATGCCGTCGCGCTCGGCTTCATCCAGGGCATAGTAGATTTCCTTGCCCAGGTCGATGCGATACAGCGGCGGCATCGCCACGTAGACGTGGCCGGCGTCCACCAACGGGCGGAAATGCTGGACGAACAACGCGCAGAGCAACGTGGCGATGTGCAGGCCGTCGGAGTCGGCGTCAGCGAGGATGCAGATCTTGCCGTAACGCAGCTGGCTCATGTCCTCGGCGCCTGGATCGACCCCAATGGCCACCGCGATGTTATGCACTTCCTGGCTGGCCAGCACTTCGCTGCCGTCCACTTCCCAGGTGTTGAGGATCTTGCCCCGCAGCGGCAGGATCGCCTGGAACTCCTTGTCCCGCGCCTGCTTGGCCGAGCCGCCGGCGGAGTCACCTTCCACCAGGAACAGCTCGGAACGCATCGGGTCCTGCCCGGCGCAATCGGCGAGCTTGCCCGGCAATGCCGGCCCTTGGGTGATGCGCTTGCGCTCGACTTTCTTGCTGGCCTTGAGACGACGACCGGCGTTGTTGATCGCCAGCTCCGCCAGGGCCAGGCCGGTTTCAGGGTTGGCGTTGAGCCAGAGGCTGAACGCATCCTTGACCACGCCGGAAACGAATGCCGCCGCTTCACGAGACGACAGGCGTTCCTTGGTCTGGCCGGAGAATTGCGGCTCCTGCATCTTCATCGACAGGACGAAGGCAATACGCTCCCAGACGTCTTCCGGCGCCAGCTTCACGCCACGGGGCAGCAGGTTGCGGAACTCGCAGAACTCGCGCATGGCGTCGAGCAAGCCTTGGCGCAAGCCGTTGACGTGGGTGCCGCCCTGGGCCGTCGGGATCAGGTTGACGTAGCTTTCCTGGACACTTTCGCCGCCTTCGAGCAGCCACAACAGCGCCCAATCCACGGCTTCCTTGTTACCGGCCAGGCTGCCGCAGAACGGCTCGTCGGGCAGGCGTTCGAAACCGCTGACCGCGTCCACCAGATAGGAGCGCAGACCGTCTTCGTAATGCCATTCGACTTTCTCGCCAGTGGCCTTGTCCTCGAAACTGACCAGCAGCCCCGGGCACAACACGGCCTTGGCCTTGAGCACATGCTTGAGGCGGCTGACGGAAAACTTCGGTGAATCGAAATACTTTGGGTCCGGGGCGAAATACACGCTGGTCCCGGTATTGCGTTTGCCGACGGTGCCGACCACTTCCAGCTCGGTGGCCTTGTAGCCATCGGCGAAGGTCATCTGGTATTCGTTGCCATCACGCTTGACCCGCACCCGCACCTGGGTCGACAAGGCGTTGACCACGGAAATACCCACTCCGTGCAGACCGCCGGAGAACTGGTAGTTCTTGTTGGAAAACTTGCCCCCGGCGTGGAGCTTGGTGAGGATCAGCTCGACGCCCGACACACCTTCTTCAGGGTGAATGTCCACTGGCATGCCGCGGCCGTCATCGCTGACTTCCAGCGAGTGATCGGCGTGCAGGATGACCTGCACCGACTTCGCATGCCCGGCCAAGGCTTCGTCGACGCTGTTGTCGATGACTTCCTGGGCGAGGTGGTTCGGCCGACTGGTGTCGGTGTACATGCCGGGGCGCTTACGCACCGGGTCGAGGCCCGAGAGGACTTCGATGGCGTCTGCGTTATAAGAGCTAGCGCTGGGAGTGGCCATGGGGTCTCGTCGTCAGTGTTCAATGAAAAAGGGGCGATGGGTTCACAGCGACGTGAAGTCGATCGCCTGGTACAAATCGGCGCCAATGCCGGCAAAACTCAACAGCGCCGGCAACTGCTGGGCAAACCCTTGGAAACTGTGGTCGCCGCCGGCCTGGATGCGCAAGGCACAGGCGCGGTAGTACTGCTGGGCGTGGCGATAATCCAGCGTTTCGTCACCGGTTTGCAACCATACCTGAAACCGCTGCGGATCCCGGGGCGCCGGCACTTCCAGCTCGGCCAGGGCCGCCACGTGGTCGTGGGTCAACTCCCAGGTTTCGTCGGTGTATAAATTCTTCTGCGTGCCCAGGTAGCCGTCGAACATCCGATGCGGGTTGACGGCAGGGTTGATAAACAGGGCCTTGAGCCCGTGGCGATCGGCCAAGTGAGTCGCATAGTAGCCGCCGAGCGAGCTGCCGACCAGCAGTGGCCGGCCCAGTTCTGTAATCGCCTGTTCCAGCTGACCGATGGCCTGGCGGGGGTGGTGGTGCAAGGCGGGCACTTGGATCTGGTCGCTGAGGCCCAGGCGCGCCATCACGTCGACCAGTTGGCAGGCTTTGGTCGATGCTGGGGCGCTGTTGAAGCCATGGATATAAAGGATCGAACCCGACATTGCCGACTCCCTGGGTGTTGGGCAAAGGCCGGAGTTTACAGGGAGTTCGAGGTGGTTTGGGGTGTTTTGAATAACACTCCGCCTTTGTGGCGAGGGAGCTTGCTCCCGCTGGGCTACGCAGTAGCCCCAAACCGGCAATGCCCCATCTGACTGACAGAACGCGGAGCCTGCTCTGGGGCCTGCTTCGCAGGCCAGCGGGAGCAAGCTCCCTCGCCACGGGGGCTTTGTCAGCCTTGAAACCTCACAGTCTCGGCTCGACGATGTCCAACGCCCGATTCGCCAGCAACTCACCCAATTCGATCATCTGCTGCACTCCCAAGGCGAAATGCCGGCGCGAGCCCTCCAGATCGAAAGCCAGGTCGCCGAGCATGGCGTTGGCCGAGGCCAGGGTTTCGCTGAGGTTGGCCAGGAGGGTTTCGGTGTCTGCGCTCTTTGCGACAGTGAACAATTGACCTGAGGGCTTCTTCTTTTTGGCTTGAGGTTTGGGGTCGAGATAAAGATCGATGGCACGCTTGGCGGCTTCATCAAGCATTGGAGGAATCTGGCTGGCTTCGGGAGAAATGGAATCTTTTTTTGTTGGCCCAGAGTTATCTTCAGACATGTTGGCGCTCCACTAGGATTGAAATAACGCCCTTCTACTTTCGGGTTTCCAGGCCCGGCCGCTGAATTTGCAGCGACGGGAAAAGACTAGCGACAGCCCTTCCCACCCGGCAACCGCCAGAGCTCGTCGGAAAAATCTGCTGCAGCCCGGAGGGTTGTCCGACCATTCCCACAATCCAGGTCGGCTGTCAGGCAGCCATCGCGAGCAAGCTCGCTCCCACACAGGTTTTGGGTCGTTTATAAGATCAGTGTCCACCGCCGACCCCCTGTGGGAGCGCGGTCCCACCGAGAGCCAGGTCGGCCCTAAGGCCGCCTCGGCTTGGCTTTTGATCTTGAGGCCCCGTTAACCACGATGGCCGAACGCAGGCATTGCGCAGTGGGCATCCCGGCATGGATGCCGGGATAGCCGCGCTGGGCCATGGATGGCCCTTCGCGGCGGGCCCACGGAGCAATGCCGGAGAGAGGGCATGCCGAGCCTAGGCGAGGCACCGAGTGGTGGGGCAAGCCTTTTTTGCTTACTTTTTTTGGCGTTTGAAAAAAAGTGAGCCGCCGTAAGGGCGGAACCCTAAGTAGCCGTTACCGCAGAAATGGATATGTACTCAATCAGACCGCCATCGCGAGCAAGCTTTGCTCCCACAGACCTGATAGGTGTACAGCAGGGAGAGACAGGCCGGCTGTAAGGCCGCCTCGTCACCCAAGTCAGTAACCGTTGGAGCCATAGTCCGGGGTAAACGCAAACCCAACCACCCGCTCAACCCCCGTCTCCAACCGCCCATCCGGCAAAAGCCGCAACCACCGATACCCCGGCGCCTGCGAGCCCAACGCAAAATCCTCACTCCCCGGCTCAAACTGAATACAGGTCGAAGGCGAAGCCAACAAACGAACCCCCTCGCGCACCCGGTCTATCTCCTGATGCACATGCCCCCACAAAACCGCCCTAACCTGAGGAAACCGATCCAACACCGCGAACAGCGCCTCAGGATTACGCAACCCGATCGGCTCCATCCACGCACACCCAATCGACACCGGATGATGATGCAGGCACACCAGATGATGCCGCTCCGGCGCCTCGCTCAAGGCATTGGCCAACAGGACCAACTGCTCCTCGGCCAAAAAACCCGGCACCGAACCTGGCACGGCCGAATCGAGCAGAGTCACCCGCCAATTGCCAATGTCCACCACCGGATCGAGCAACGTACTCTTGACCGCCGCCTCAAGCATCACCTGCGGCTCATCATGGTTGCCGGGAATCCACCGCGCCGGCGCGTCGATTCGCGCGGTCAGTTGCCGGAACGCCTCGTAGGATTCCAACGTGCCGTCCTGGGACAGATCCCCAGTGGCGAGCATCAGGTCGATATTGGGCTGCTGTTCAAGCACAAGGTCAACGACCGCCCGCAAGCTGTCCCGGGTATTCATGCCCAGCAACGAGGCTTCGGTCTCGGCGAACAAATGGCTGTCGGACAGTTGGACCACCAGTGCCGCATCGGCCGTGGTCAAGCTGGATACGCTCGGCAAATCGCTCTCTCCCAGGCGCAATGACGCCGTTGCATGAAGCGGCAATTATGCTGGGGACGATCGAAAGGGGAAACCCGCGAACCGGAACCGGTTCACAACTACCGTACGACTTCGAACTCGTGGCCCAGCGCCAGGCAATGACTCAGCCACTCGCCCAGGAACAGGTTCAACTGGGCTTTTTCATCCGGCTGGTGCATTGACGCATTGGGATAAGGATAGATGCCACGAAAGCGCCGTGCATGCTCGGCGCTGACCACTTCGGCCATGCGGGCATCGTGATAGACCTGCACTTCCAGTTGCGGCACCGGCAGCCAGGGCAAGCTGTGTTCCTGGCGCACCTGCAAAGTGGTGGTGTAAGGACAGGTTTGCAGCACTTCAAGGGCCAATACCCCGAGCATCTGGTCGCCGTGGGTCACGGCGATGCGACGCGGTGCCGGATCGTTGCGCATGTCCGGCAACAAGCGCATCAGGCGGGCGTAATTGGCCTCGCAGGCGGCCTGCAACCCCACCAGATCGACGCGATAACGATCGCGCAGCTTGTTCAGGACCATAGCCCCCTCACTTCGTCACGGTTCAAGGCCAGCCATTGCAAGGCAATGATGCTGGCCGCGTTGCAGATACGACCGTCGCGCACCGCTTGCAGCGCGTCTTCGAATGCCCAGACCTTCACGCGGATATCTTCAGCTTCTTCCAGCAGGCCATGCAGGCCGCCGGCCCCCGTGCTGTCGCAACGCCCCAGGAAAAGATGCACGAATTCATCGCTGCCGCCCGGCGATGGAAAATACTGGGTCATCGGCCAGAGCGCGGCGAAGACAAGCCCAGCTTCCTCCTGCGCTTCGCGATGAGCAACTTCTTCCGGTTGCTCGTCCTTGTCGATCAGGCCAGCCACCAGTTCCATCAGCCAGGGATTGGCGGTCTTGCCCATGGCGCCGACGCGAAACTGCTCGATGAGGACCACTTCATCGCGCTGCGGGTCGTAGGGCAGGACGCACACCGCGTCATGGCGGACGAACAGCTCGCGGCTGATTTCACGGCTCATGCCACCGGCGAACAACTCGTGGCGCAGGTGCACGCGATCAAGTTTGTAGAACCCCTTGAAGCAGTTCTCGCGCTTGACGATCTCCACGGCGCTCGGTGTGGCGTTGGCGAAATCGGTCATGACAATCCTCGTGTGCAATGGATCAGTTCGAGGTTCCAACCTCGGCTTCGCGCCATCCTAACGCGCCCGTACCGTTTGATGCAGCCCCTTTCCGGTCATCGGGATAGACGGCTGCCTTTAAAATTACTCTAATGAGCTTAGTGGCGAACTGATTGCCCTGCCGACAGTCGAAGCGGGTAACTTTTTGCCTTTCCCTGTTTCACGAAGGACGCCCATGTCGCTTTTCAAAATTGCTTCCCTGGCCGCCATTGCCCTGACCCTGGGTGCTTGCCAAAGCCTGTTCCAACCCAATTACCGAGCACCGCTGGAGACCACTCGCGATGCGTCGGAGCAATTGCAGCCCGGCTGCGCCAGTGCCGACTGCCCGCTGGTGAACATCGATACCCTGCACTTTCCCGCCGAGCCGGCCCTGGACGGCATCATCGAAAAACGCCTGTTGCAAATGACCCGCACCAGCCCGGACGCCCCGGTGGCGCCGACGCTCGCCGCTTATCGCGAGCAATTCTTGCGCAGCGCCGCACCGCGCAACAGCAGCTATTTGCAGGCCAAGGTACGTGAGCAACATGACGGCCTGGTGATCATCGAATTGTCCAGCTACCTGGACACCGGCGGCGCCCACGGCACCCCGGGCCGCGGTTTCATCAACTATTCACGCCAACAACACAAGGTGCTGACACTGTCGGACATGCTGCTGCCGGGGCAGGAAGAGGCGTTCTGGAAGGCCGCGCAAGTCGCCCACAACAGCTGGCTGATCAGCACCAAGCTGGATCAGGAACCGGAGTTCGTCAAACAGTGGCCCTTCCAGAAGACACCGCATGTAGCGCTGACCTACGGCGGGGTGATCCTCAAGTACGAAGTGAGCACCATCGCGCCGTACGCCCTGGGCCACATCGAACTGAAGATCGCCTATCCGCGCCTCAACGGCATCCTCAAGCCCGAGCTGTTTCCCGGCCGTAGCTGAAAGCCCGGCCCAACAACAGTTGCAGCAACCCTGCCAGGATCAGCGACGGCAGGGTTGCGCCGACGTCCGGATAAAAGTTGGCCAGCAGGTGGTAAGTGCTCACCCCACCCAGCCAGGCCAACAATGCCGGCCAGCGCAACGCGGCTGACAATACCTGGCTGCTGCGTTTGCGCAGGATGAAATGGTCCACCAGCACCACGCCGAACAGCGGCGCGAACACCGAACCGATCAGCAACAGGAAGTTCTGGTATTGCGCCAACGGCGCGAGGCAGGCGATCAAGGTGCAGATGACGCCGATCGCCAACGCCAGGTGCTCGACCTTCAACCCCGACAACATGCCCGTCGATACCGCCGCCGAATGGATGTCGGCAAAGGCGTTTTCCGACTCATCCAGCAGAATCAGCAGCAGCGGAATACCCAATCCAGCACCCGCCAGGGCCAGCAGCAACGCATTGACTTCGCCGCTCGGCGCGAACGCCAGGGTGTAGGCCACGCCCAGGCTCATCAGCCAGAAGTTACCAATGAAGAAACCCACGGCAGTACCGCCGAAGACGTTCTTGGCGCGCTTGCCGAAACGCGAGTAGTCGGCGATCAGCGGCAACCACGACAGCGGCATCGCGATGGCGATATCGAACCCCACCGCCAACGGCATCGAACCATCGCCCGCCTGCGCCCACAGCGCGGCCAGGTCAGCCTTGGCGAACAGGTTCCAGGTCAACCAGATGCAGGCCGCCAACAGCAACCAGATGCCCCACTTGCGCAGGACCTTGCGCACAAAGGTCAGCGGCCCGCTCACGGCGAGCAAAGTGGCCAGGGCGCCGAAGAACAGCGTCCACAGCAGTGGGTTCGAACCCAGGCTGCCTTCGCTGAAAGCCCGGGCACCCAGCAGGCTGGCGGCGTCGCGCATGACGATGATTTCGAACGAGCCCCAGCCGATCAGTTGCAGCAGGTTCAACACCGCCGGCACGCTCGCGCCCTTGCTGCCGAGGCTGAGCTTCAGCGCGGCCATGGCCGACAGGCCGGTGTCGCTGCCTATCACCCCGACCGCCGCCAGCAGCAGGACGCCCACCAGCGTGCCGAGGAAAATCGCCAGCAACGAACCGCTCAGGCCCAGGCCCGGCGCGAGCAAGGCGCCGACCTGCAAGACCATCAGGCCGATGCCGAGGGAGAACCACAGGGAAAACAGATCGCGGGCGCCGAAGACGCGTTTGTCCAGGGGGACTGCGGCGTCTGGGGAGTAGGTGCTGGGTTGGATGTTCAAGGGTTGTTATCTCAGGGGGATATTTGTTGTTTTTTTGGCCGCTATCACGAGCAAGCTCGCTTCCACAGGGGGCCTGCTGCGTGCACAAATCTTGTGAACAACAGAAACCCACTGTGGGAGCGAGCTTGCTCGCGATGAGGGCAATGAAAACACCGCCCTCTTCAGCTCAAATCACACTTTCTTGTAAAGCTGACTACCTTCCTTCTTGAACCGCTCAGCCTGCTCCGCCAGGCCCTGGGCAACGTCCACGTCCACCGCTTCAATGCGCTGGTTCGCCGCGTACTCGCGCACTTCCTGGGTGATTTTCATCGAGCAGAATTTCGGCCCGCACATCGAGCAGAAATGCGCCACCTTGGCCGAGTCCTTCGGCAGGGTTTCGTCGTGGTACGAGCGGGCAGTGTCCGGGTCGAGGCCGAGGTTGAACTGGTCTTCCCAGCGGAACTCGAAACGCGCCTTGCTCAAGGCGTTGTCGCGGATCTGCGCGCCCGGGTGGCCCTTGGCGAGGTCGGCTGCGTGAGCGGCGATCTTGTAGGTGATGATCCCGGTCTTGACGTCATCCTTGTTCGGCAAGCCGAGGTGTTCCTTCGGCGTGACGTAGCAAAGCATGGCGCAACCGAACCAACCGATCATAGCGGCACCGATGCCGGAAGTGATGTGATCGTAGCCCGGCGCGATGTCGGTGGTCAGCGGGCCGAGGGTGTAGAACGGCGCCTCGTCGCAGCATTCGAGCTGCTTGTCCATGTTCTCTTTGATCAGTTGCATCGGCACGTGGCCGGGGCCTTCGATCATGCATTGCACGTCGTGCTTCCAGGCGATCTTGGTCAGCTCGCCGAGGGTTTCCAGCTCACCGAACTGCGCTTCGTCGTTGGCGTCGGCAATCGAGCCCGGACGCAGGCCATCGCCCAGCGAGAAGCTGACGTCGTAGGCCTTCATGATTTCGCAGATGTCTTCGAAATGGGTGTAGAGGAAGTTCTCCTTATGGTGCGCCAGACACCACTTGGCCATGATCGAACCACCACGGCTGACGATACCGGTGACGCGCTTGGCGGTCATCGGCACATAGCGCAGCAACACGCCGGCATGGATGGTGAAGTAGTCGACGCCCTGCTCGGCCTGTTCGATCAACGTGTCGCGGAACAGCTCCCAGGTCAGGTCCTCGGCGACGCCGCCAACTTTTTCCAGGGCCTGGTAGATCGGCACTGTGCCGATCGGTACGGGCGAGTTGCGGATGATCCACTCGCGGGTTTCATGGATGTGCTTGCCAGTGGACAGGTCCATGACCGTGTCCGAACCCCAGCGGATGCCCCAGGTCAGCTTCGCCACTTCTTCTTCGATGGACGAACCCAGCGCACTGTTGCCGATGTTGCCGTTGATCTTCACCAGGAAGTTACGGCCGATGATCATCGGTTCCAGTTCGGTGTGGTTGATGTTGGCCGGGATGATCGCGCGGCCACGGGCGATTTCGTCACGCACGAATTCCGGGGTGATGACTTTCGGCACGCTGGCGCCGAAGCTGTGGCCGGCGTGTTGCTGGTCCAGCAGGCCGGCGGCGCGGGCCACTTCCAGTTTCATGTTTTCGCGGATGGCGACGTATTCCATCTCGGCGGTGATGATGCCTTTGCGCGCGTAATGCATCTGGCTGACGTTGGCACCCGGCTTGGCGCGACGCGGATTGTTCACATGGGCAAAGCGCAGCTTGGTCAGCTCGGGGTCGGCCAGGCGTTCCTGGCCGAAATTGGAGCTCAGGCCGGCAAGACGCTCGGTGTCGCCACGGGCTTCGATCCACGGCGAACGCACATCGGCCAAGCCTTTGCGTACATCGATGATCACGTTCGGGTCGGTGTATGGGCCCGAAGTGTCGTAGACCACGACCGGCGCGTTGATTTCGCCGCCGAAGTCGGTGGGGGTCACGTCGAGGCTGATTTCGCGCATGGGCACGCGGATATCCGGGCGGCTGCCCTGGACATAGATTTTTTGCGAGCGGGTAAAGGGTTGGACCGATTGCTGATCGACCTGGGCCGATTCACTGAGGTTGGTCGCGTTTTTTGATTTTGTCGTCATTACGGGCTCTCCAGACACACATCCAGGCAGTGGATTTTTGTCGGAGCGAACCTGTAGCGAATGGACGCGCCCCTGCACGAAAGTGCGGACGCTGTGCTTGCTGCTCGGAGGTGTTCGATTGTCGAACAACATCCCGGACGAAGCACAAGAGGACTCGCCGGGTGACGAGAAATCTTGTTCCCTACGCAGGCGCTAACCTGATCAGGTTCAACGGGATCCGAAATTATTCGATCTCAGCCTCATAGCAAGGCACCCCGACAAGAACCCGGCCAGTCTAGACACAACCACGACAGAACGCCATCGCCAGGGCAAAAGCCGTGATGAATGGCGCAAATACAGGATTGTTGCCGTGCGTAGGCGCATCTACACTCGCTACGCCGCGCGCCTGTATGCGCATTTCAATTTGAACGTAGGGATCGCCTCATGCTGCGCAAACTCTCACTGGCCCTTGCCGTGTCTTGTGCGTCCAATGGAATGGCCTGGGCCGCCGAAGCGCCTTTATCCACCCGGACCGACCTGGTCAGCGTGTACCAGGAAGCAGTGGACAACAATGCCGACCTGGCCGCCGCACGCGCCCAATATGGCGCCCAGAAGGAAGTGGTACCCCAGGCCCGCGCCGGGCTGCTGCCCAACCTTTCGGCCGGCGCCGACCTGAACAACACCCGTACCGAGCTCGACGAACCGGCGATGACCGCCACCCGCAGTTCCACGGTCTACCAGGCCACGCTGTCGCAGCCGATTTTCCGCGCCGACCGCTGGTTCCAACTGCAAGCGGCCAAATCGGTCAATGAACAGGCATCGCTGCAGTTGTCGGCCACCGAGCAGAACCTGATCCTGCAAAGCGCCGAAGCCTATTTCAACGTGCTGCGCAGCCAGGACAACCTGGCCTCGACCAAGGCCGAGGAAGCCGCGTTCAAGCGTCAGCTCGACCAGTCCAACGAACGTTTCGACGTGGGCCTGTCGGACAAGACCGACGTGCTGCAATCCCAGGCCAGCTACGATACCGCGCGGGCCAACCGGATCATCGCGCAACGCCAGGTCGAAGATGCTTTCGAGGCGCTGATCACCCTGACCAACCGCCAGTACAATTCGATCCAGGGCGTCGTCCACACCCTGCCGATCCTGCCGCCGGCGCCCAACGACGCCAAGGCCTGGGTCGACACCGCCGCCAGGCAGAACCTCAACCTGCTGGCCAGCAACTACGCCGTCGATGCCGCCGAGGATACGCTGCGCCAACGCAAGGCTGGTCACGCGCCGACCCTCGATGCAATCGCCCAGTACCGCAAAGGTGACAACGACGGCCTCGGTTTCACCAACCCGAGCCCCACCGGCCAGCGCTACGGTGGCGACGCCGAGCAACGCACCATTGGCCTGCAATTGAGTATTCCGATCTACAGCGGCGGGTTGACCAGCTCCCAGGTTCGCGAGTCCTACTCGCAACTCACCCAGACCGAGCAGCAGCGCGAAGGCCTGCGTCGCCAGGTGGTGGAAAACACCCGCAACCTGCACCGCGCGGTGAACACCGATGTGGAGCAGGTCCAGGCCCGGCGCCAGTCGATCATCTCCAACCAGAGCGCGGTGGACGCCACGGAAATCGGCTATCAGGTGGGCACCCGCAACATCGTCGATGTGCTCGACGCCCAGCGCCAGCTGTACACCTCGGTGCGCGACTACAACAATGCCCGGTACGATTACATCCTCGACAACCTGCGCCTCAAGCAGGCCGCTGGGACCTTGAGCCCGGAAGACCTGCAAGCCCTGTCCCGCTACCTCAAGTCCGACTACAACCCGGACAAGGATTTCCTGCCGCCGGATTTGGCACAGGCGGCGGCGGAGCAGTTGCGCTCGCGGCCGGCGAAGTAACTCATCTGCGACGAATCCCTTTGTGGCGAGGGAGCTTGCTCCCTCGCCACAACAGCTCAGTCGATCAACCGCCCCAACCCATCCAACAATCGTTGCAACGCTCCCTGATTGCGGCGCATCACCGCCAATCCCGACTCGACCATGCGCTGGGCATCCCGAGGCAACTCGAACAGGCGCTGCACCGCCAGGGCCAGGCTTTCAGCATCGTCCACCTCCGCCAGAGCCCCGGCCGCGCGCAGTTGCGCGGCGATTTCGAGGAAATTGAACAGGTGCGGCCCGCTCAGCACCGGTTTTGCCAGCGCCGCCGGTTCGAGCAGGTTGTGCCCGCCGTTGGGCGCCAGGCTGCCGCCGACAAACGCACTGTCGGCCAGTGCGTAGAGAAACAGCAGTTCGCCCATGGTGTCGCCCAACAGGACCGAAGTCTGGGCGCTGACCGGTTGAGCAGTGGAACGCCGGACCGTGGCGAAACCCTCGCGCTCACATAACTGCGCCACCGAATCGAATCGCTCCGGATGACGCGGCACCAGAATCAACAACGCATCGGGATAACTGGCGAGCAATTGCCGGTGGGCGGCCAATACCACTTCGTCCTCACCCTCGTGGGTACTGGCGGCGATCCATACCGGGCGCTCCACCGCTTGCCATTGGCGACGCAATGCGCCGGCGCTTTCGAGCAGCTGTGGGTCGATGGTCAAGTCGAACTTGATCGAGCCCGTAACCTCGACGGTTTGTGGCTTGGCACCGAGCTGGCGAAAGCGCTCGGCCTCGGCTTCGGTCTGCACCGCAAACAGGCTCATCTCGGTGAGCATCGGCCGGGTCAGCTTGGGAAAACGGGCATAACCACGCGCCGAACGCTCCGACAGCCGCGCGTTGGCCAACGCCACGGGGATGCCGCGCCGGGCGCATTGATGGATGTGGTTGGGCCACAGCTCGGTTTCCATGATCACCGCCAGCTTGGGCCGGACCTGGTCGAGGAAACGCCTGGCCGCGCACGGCAAGTCATAAGGCAGATAACAATGCTGGATGCGCGGTTCATTGGCGAACAACGCCTTGATCCGCTCCGAACCGGTGGGCGTCATGCAGGTGACGGTGATCGGCAGCTGTGGATAACGTTGCAGCAAGGCGCGGATCATCGGCGCGGCGGCAATGCTCTCGCCCACCGATACCGCGTGGACCCAGATGCCATCCGGCACCATCGCCGGCAAGCCCCACGAAAACCGCTCGCCGATACGCCGCGCGTACGCCGGTGCCTTGCGAGCCCGCAGCCACAGCCGAATCGCCACCAATGGCAGCCCCAGATAAAACAACGCGCTATAGAGAGTTCTGTTCATGGCGGCGGAGTTTATCGGTTTTTCAGCCAATCGCCTGCAACTGCACGGCAAAACGTTCCGCCAGCCAACGCGCGGCCGGGCCAAGGGGTTCATCGCGGCGCCAGACCAGTTCCACCACCAGGGCCGGCGGGGTCCATTCGCTGTTGAGTTCGACCATATCTCCCTGGTACGCCGGGTACTGCACGACGTGCCGCGGCAACCAGGCCCAGCCCAGGCCGCTTCTCAACCACTCGGCCAACACGTAGAAGCTGTCGGCGCGCCAGACTTGCGGGCTGGCCTGTTCGCTGCCGGGATAGACGCTGGATTGGGTCGCCATCAGCAACTGCCGGTGCCGTGCCATTTCCAGGCATGACACATAACCATGATTCGCCAGCGGGTGATCCCGGCCACACACCGTGACCATTTCGACGCTGCCCAGCACCCTGCGCTCCAGCGCCTCGGGAATCTGATCGTGATAGAACAACAACCCGAGATCGGCGCGCCGCTCCACCAGTTTGCGTGCCACATCGCCTTGGGCGGCGCTGGCCAGCTGTACTTCAAGCGTGGGGAATCGCTCGGCCAGCGCCGCCAGGCTGTCGATGACGGGCTGATACGGCATGGCTTCGTCCTGGGCCAGGCGCAGCGATGCTTCCTGCCCCCGCATCAAGGCCAGGGACCGGCCATTGAGGCGCTCGCATTGACGCAACACCTCCCTGGCCTCCTCCAGCAATGCCACGCCCGCATCGGTGAGCTTGGGCTGGCGACCACTGCTGCGCTCGAACAGGCTCACCCCCAGATCCTCTTCCAACATCGCAATCGCGCTGCTGATGGCTGACTGGGCCTTGCGCTGATCACGGGCAACGGCGGAAAACGAACGCTTCTCGGCGACCCCGACGAACAGCCGCAATTGCTCAAGGTTCCACTGAACGTTCATGGCTCGACCTATCTCCGTAACAGATAGGTAATGACTTTACCGCATCTGACCAATGCCTAGAATAGGTCCATCGAACGACGCAACAGCCAAAGAGGATTCGCTCATGAACGCCTACTACTACCTCGCCATCGCCATCTGCGCCGAAGTGATCGCCACCGTTTCGATGAAAGCGATCAAGGGCCTGAGCGCACCCCTGCCCTTGTTGCTGGTCATCGCTGGCTACGGCACCGCGTTCTGGATGCTGACGCTGGTGGTGCGCACCGTTCCGGTGGGCGTGGCCTATGCGGTCTGGGCCGGCCTGGGGATCGTCATGGTCAGCGTGGCGGCGCTGTTTATCTACGGGCAGAAACTGGACATGCCGGCGATGCTGGGGATGGCGTTGATTGTGTTGGGGGTGGTGGTTATACAGCTGTTTTCCAAGACTGCCGGGCACTGATAATCCACTGATCATCCGAGCTGAAATACGGCTTCATTGAGCTGAAATGCACGTGTGGCGAGGAAGCTTGCTCCCGCTTGGGTAGGAAGCGCCCACTAGAAACGGGACCGGTTCGCGCCCCAGCGGGAGCAAGCTCCCTCGCCACAAAAGCTTTGTTCGAAAATTGCCGACGTTGATCGCCAACAAATGCCCTCTGCATCGAGCCTGTATACTGCGCCCTCGTCTTGAACACTGAGGTCGCTCATGCCATCCGTTATTTCCACCGACATTCTGATTGTCGGCGCAGGCGTCGCCGGCCTCTGGCTAAACGCGCGTTTGCGCCGCCAGGGGTTTTCAACCGTGCTGGTGGAAAGCGCCAGCCTTGGCGGCGGGCAGAGTGTCAAATCCCAGGGGATCATCCATGGCGGCGCCAAGTACGCGTTGCATGGCGCCCTGACCGGCGCCTCGGAAGCCATCGCCGACATGCCGCGCCGCTGGCGCGAAGCCCTCAAGGGCGACGGTGAGCTGGACCTGTCGGGCGTGCGCATGTTGTCCGACGCCCATTACCTCTGGTCGCCCGGCACCCTGGCCGGCAACCTCACCAGTTTTTTCGCCAGCAAGGCCGTGCGCGGACGCGTTGACCAAGTCAAGGGCGATCATCTGCCCCCGGCCCTGCAAGACAAGCGCTTCAAAGGCAAGGTCTATCGCTTGGCCGAGTTGGTGGTGGACGTTCCCAGCCTGATCGCACGACTGGCGGAACTGGCCGGCGACAGCCTGCTGGCAGGACAGCAGATCGAACCACTGCACGAAGAAGGCAAGCTGGTCGGGCTGAAAGTCGACGGTCGCGAAATCCGCGCCCAGCGCATTGTCCTCAGTGCCGGCGGCGGCACCGCCGACCTTCTCAAAGCCTTGGGCCTGGACCAGCCGGCCATGCAGACCCGGCCGTTGCACATGGTCCTGGCCAAGGGCCCGACCCTCAAGCCCCTGTATGCCCATTGCCTGGGCGGCGGGCCGAAGCCACGGGTGACCGTGACCACTCATCCAGCCGCCGATGGCCAATGGGTCTGGTACCTGGGAGGCGATCTCGCCGAGGGGGATGCCGTTGCCCGCGAGCCCGCCGCGCAGATCGCCGTCGCCCAGAAGGAGCTCGGCCAACTGCTTCCGTGGATCGACCTCAGCACCGCGCAATGGGCCACGTTGCGGGTCGCCCGCGCAGAGCCGCTGCAATCGGGCCTGACCCGCCCGGATAATGCCTTCGTCGCCGAGCAGGATCGCCTGCTGGTGGGCTGGCCGACCAAATTGGCCCTGGCCCCGGATTTTTCTGATCGGGTGATCGCCGCGCTGCAGCGCGACGGCATCCAACCCAGCCATTCCACTCCGCTGCCGGACCTGCCCAAGCCGCCGATGGGCGTTCCCGCCTGGGACCAATTACTGCCATGAGCCTGCCAACACTCCACGATCTGCACCGCCCGCTGGGCAACAACGGCCCGATGGTCTCGCCCCTGGGCCTGGGCACGGTCAAGCTTGGCCGCGACCAGGGCGTCAAATACCCCAACGGTTTTCAGATTCCCGATGACGACGAAGCGCGCATGCTGCTCAAGCAGGCCCGCGACCTGGGCATCAACCTGATCGACACCGCGCCGGCCTACGGTCGCAGCGAGGAGCGCCTCGGCCCGCTGCTGCGCGGCCAGCGTCACGACTGGGTGATCGTCAGCAAGGTTGGCGAGGAATTCAGCGACGGCCAGTCACGCCATGATTTCAGCGCCGCTCATACGCGATTCTCGGTAGAGCGCAGCCTCAAGCGCCTGGAAACGGACTACATCGACCTGGTCCTGGTGCACTCCGACGGAAACGACCTGGCGATCCTCAACGACAGCGAGGTCTACCCGACCCTGGCGGCCCTCAAGCGCGAGGGCAAGATCGGCGGCTTCGGCTTTTCCGGCAAGACCGTCGAAGGTGGCTTGAAGGCCTTGGAGGAAGGCGATTGCGCGATGGTCACCTACAATCTGAACGAACGAAGCGAAAAGGCTGTCATTGACTACGCCAGCTTGCATGGCAAGGCGATTCTGGTGAAGAAAGCCCTGGCCAGCGGCCACGTCTGCCTGACCCCCGGGGTAGATCCGGTTCGCGCCAGCTTCGAACTGTTGTTTGAGCATCCTGGGGTCGCCAGTGCTATTGTCGGCACCATCAATCCGCTGCACCTCGCCCATAACGTCGCGACCGTCGCCAAGGTCCTGCGTAAAAACTGACGCCGCCCTACGCGGCCTAAAGGAAGGAGCCGACATGCCGCGTACGCTCATCAGAAAAAATCCAAGCAACTTCAAGACCCTGCCCCTTTTCGTCGAAGCGACTCCCGAAGGCCTGACTTACCAGAGCGTGGGGATGCCGCTCAACTTTGCCCAGACCTTGCAGCGGCGGCGTCCCGTGACCGTGGACGATGCCGAACGCTTTTCCGTGGAACTGGCGAACCTGGGCGTCTCGGTGCGTCTGACCCTGCATTGGCAGAACCGCGACTATTGGGTGCTGGTGCGCCAGCGACGACAAGATCGCGGCGATGTGGTGCTCAAACTGATCTCGGGCTACGTCCCGGCCCATGAGCTGAATCTGCCGCTGCTCACCGCTATCAATGAAATAGCCGAAGAGTGCCTGCTGGAAACGCCGGAAGGCTGGCTCGGTGGACGCTTCAACGACACCTGGCTCCCCGCGCCTTACTCAAGCGCGCTGCATTATCGCGAAGCCTTGCCGTTTCGCCTGGCTCCGCTATCCGGATCGGCCCGCCCGGTGCGCAGTGCCAACCTGCAACTGATCGAACGGCCACGCGCCTATGTGCACCTGCCGACGGCATCGCTGCAATTGATTTATGACTTGCGACTGGACGTGCCCAAGGAAGCCAAGTCACTGAGCCTGTTTCATGTCGATGAGCGCTTGGAGGGTGACCAGTTGGTGGCGCGCCTGGACCGCAAGCGACCCGATCTTTATCTGATGCCGTTGCAAGACGGGCAACCGCTGCCCGAGTTGTATACGTTGAAAAAGGACCAGTTGCACCCGGCTGGCACCCGCGGGTTGTACTTGGCCGAAAGCTTCGCCCGGCAAGACGGTTGGCTGGTGCGTGACGAGCGGATTCGCTGGAAGGATTGGCTACGCCAGCAAGGTCTGGCGCCGCCGGGCAAGGAGTCCGGGCTGACCCGATTGAAGGGCAAGGCCAGGCAACTGCTGAAGAAGATCGTGCCGAGCAAGGTGGCGCGTTAGTTAAAGCAATCTGAATGCTCTTGTGGCGAGGTAGCTTGCTACCTCGCCACAAGAAGCTACCTGGCCACTAGAGCCGGGACAGCTCAGTTATTGCGGATCTTTTCCACAATCGCCGTCGTCGAGCTGTTTTCCACCAGCCCCAACACCTTCACCGTGCCGCCGTAGGCCGCAACGATATCAGCACCGACAACCTGATCGATCCCGTAGTCACCGCCCTTCACCAGCACATCCGGCTTGACCTGGCTAAGCAGATTTTCCGGTGTGCCTTCGCTGAAACTGATCACCCAGTCCACCGCGCCAAGGCCGGCCAGGACCGCCATGCGTCGGTCGACGCTGTTGATCGGCCGACCCGGCCCTTTCAGGCGGCTTACCGATGCGTCGTCATTGACCGCGACGATCAGGCGATCGCCCTGGGCCCTGGCCTGCTCGAGGTAGGTCACATGACCGGCATGCAGAATATCGAAGCACCCATTGGTGAAGACGATTCTTTCGTTGTGGGCACGCGCATCGTCGACGGCCAGCAACAGTTGCTCCAGGCCCAGCACACCGCGCTCGGAGCCCTCTTCGCGCTGGATGGCGCGACGCAGCTCCGGCGCACTGATGGCCGCAGTACCCAGCTTGCCGACGACAATGCCCGCCGCCAGGTTGGCCAGGGCGACCGCATGGGGCAGCTCCTCGCCGGCGGCAATCGCTGCGGCCAGGGTGGAAATCACCGTGTCACCGGCACCCGTCACGTCGAATACTTCACGGGCACGGGCCGGCAGGTGCAGGGCCGGATGATCGGGACGCAGCAGGGTCATGCCGTGTTCACCGCGAGTCACCAGCAGCGCTCCGAGATCCAGGTCATGCATCAGCTGGGCGCCTTTACTCACCAGTTCATGCTCGTCAGCGCAACCGCCGACAATGGTTTCGAATTCGCTGAGGTTCGGGGTGATCAGGCTCGCGCCACGGTAGATGGAAAAATCCTTGCCCTTGGGATCGGCCAACACGGGAATACCGCGGGCACGGGCAGCCTGGATCAGCACTTGATGGTTCTTCAACGCGCCTTTGCCGTAGTCCGACAACACCAGGACCTTGATACCATCGAGCAGGTTGTCGACCTCGGCGCCAAGGGACAGCGGGTCGGTGGCGAATGGCTCTTCGAAATCGATTCGCAGCAGTTGCTGGTGACGGCTGATGACCCGCAGCTTGACGATGGTCGGCTGGTGCGCGATGCGCTGGAAGATCGCCCGTACGCCGGCACCTTCCAGGCTATTGGCCAAGCTCTCGGCGGCTTCATCGTCACCGGTCACACCCACCAGGGACGCCGGTGCGCCGAGGGCGGCGATGTTCAGGGCCACGTTGGCGGCGCCACCGGGACGGTCCTCGATGTGCTCGACCCTGACCACCGGTACCGGTGCCTCGGGGGAAATCCGTGATGTACCGCCATGCCAGTAGCGGTCGAGCATGACATCGCCGACCACCAATACAGGGGCTTGATCGAATCGCGGCATGGACAACTTCATGGAGCTTCCCACATACAAAATGAACAGGGGCGCGATATTAGCACAGGGTTGAGGAAGGCTCTTCCATGGCTGCAATCGGATGCGGCGACAGGTTTTTTCGGGTCAGCGCTGGACCAGGGCCCACAGGCGCTCGCAGGCCTCACCCAGCGTCAGGTCAGCCGTGTCGATGTCGCCATCGGGGGCCAGGGGAGCTTCGTACGGGCTATCGAGGCCAGTGAAATTCTTTAACCGGCCGGCACGCGCTTCCCGATACAGCCCCTTTGGATCCCGCTGCGCGCAGACTGCGAAGGACGTGCTGACATAGACTTCCAGGAAGCTGCCCTCGGGAAACAAGTTGCGCGCAGCCTCACGGTCAGATCGAAACGGTGAAATGGCCGCAACGATGACAATCAGCCCTGCGTCAAACATCAACCGAGCAACCTCGGCGACGCGTCGGATATTCTCTTTGCGCGCTTCGGGCGTCATGCCCAGGTCGCTGCACAACCCTCGGCGCAGGTTATCGCCGTCCAGCAGGCAGGTGTGAAGCCCCTGCCCGTGCAGCCGCACTTCCAGTGCATTGGCCAGTGTCGACTTCCCCGCCCCGGAGAGCCCGGTCAGCCAGATGCATTGTGGCTGCTGGGATTTGATCGCCGCCCGGGCCTGGGGTGTGATCGATAGCTCACGCAGCTGTTGTAGTGATTTTTTTGGCATCCTATCCATAGCCGAGCCTCTCGCAGATATTTGGAATCGCGGAGAATCGAAATCAGGCGAAGGTCCCTTTTGTCACATCGTCGGTGCCTTCGATGAAATCCTTCTCATGCAAGCGTGCATAAAGCCCATTCAGCGCCAGCAATTCTGAATGAGTGCCGCGCTCGACGATACGCCCCTTGTCCATCAATAGAATCAAGTCAGCCTTCTCAATGGTCGACAAGCGATGGGCGATCACCAGCGTGGTGCGCCCCTTCATTACTTGATCCAGAGCGCCTTGAATGTGGCGCTCAGACTCGGTGTCGAGGGCCGAAGTGGCCTCATCCAAAATCAACAGGGGGGCATTTTTGAGCAGGGCACGAGCAATCGCCAGGCGCTGGCGCTGGCCGCCGGAAAGCAGCACGCCGTTCTCGCCCACCAAGGTGTCGTAGCCCTCAGGCATTTGCTCAATGAACTCCGCCGCGTACGCATCCTCAGCTGCCTTGCGCACATCTTCAAAAGGAGCGCCAGCGAGGTCACCATAGGCAATGTTGTTGGAAACGCTGTCGTTGAACAACGTAACCTGCTGAGTCACCAAAGCAATGTGACGGCGCAGGTTGGTCAGTTTGTATTGCTCTACATCCAAACCGTCCAGCAGGATCTGCCCTTTGTCATGATGATAGAAGCGCGGAATCAAGTTGGCCAAAGTCGACTTGCCACTGCCCGAACGTCCTACCAGGGCAATCATCTGGCCTTCTTCGGCGGTAAAGGAAATATCGTCGAGCACATTTTTCTCGGTGCCCGGGTACTGGAAACTCAGGTTGCGCACTTCCAGGCGCCCCCTGACGCGCTCGACTTCCTGGGTACCCGCATCGACTTCCGGTTCTTCGTCCAGTTGTTGAAAAATACTTTCCGCTGCGGCCAAGCCTTTCTGGATGGTGGCGCTGACTTCCGACAGTTGACGAATGGGCTTGGGTAACAAGCCCGCAGCGGTGATGTAGGCGACCAGCTCACCGGCAGACGAGTCGCCGCGAAGATAGAGCACTAGATACATCAGTACTGCCATACCGATATAAATCACTAATTGCAGCATCGGGGTATAGATAGACTGGGTGCGGGTCATACCCAGGCTGCGGTTCATGTTGTCAGCACTGGCTTTGTGGAACCGCTCGATTTCGTAGCTTTCACCGCCGAAGCTGCGCACTACGCGAAAGCCCTGGATGGTTTCGGAAGCCACATGGGTCACATCCCCCATCGCCACTTGGATTTTCTTGCTTTGCTTACGAAATTTCTTGCTGGCGCTACTTACCAGCACAGCGATGATTGGAAGTATCGCCAACAGCACCAACGTCATTTTCCAGTTGCTGTAAAGCAGGTAACCAAACAGGAATACGACTGTCAGCCCCTCACGAATCACCACCTTGATCGCATCGGTGGCGGCACCGGTGACCATTGTCACATTGTAGGTAATGCGGGAAATCAGGTGGCCGGAGTTATGGTTGTCGAAATAGCGATTAGGCAGGGTCAACAAGTTGTCGAACAGAGCGCAACGCAGGTCATGGACCACGCCGCGGGCGACCTTGGCCAGGTAATAGTTGCCTAGAAATGAGCCTATGCCTTGATAGACCGCAATGAGTACAATCAACAGCGGCACGCCGAGTACCAACGAGATCCCCATGAACTGGGTGTCATTGGGCTTCTGCAGAGCGTCGAGAAAATGCTTGAGCATGTCCGCAAGCATCGGTTGGCTGGATGCGAAGAGCACGAAACCAAGGATACTGATAGCGAAAGCCCCCCAGTAAGGGAGCACGTATTTCAGCAATCGCAGGTAAATCTTCATGCTCGACTGCTGGTCGGAACTGGCCATTCGACGCGCCTCGTATGTTTGAAAAGAGAGACAAGATGCGGATTGTAACAGCGAACCAATTACAAGACTGGCTAAGCCGTGGCGAGGTTCTGGAAAAAGACGCCCGTGGCGCCAAAGTGCTGAAGCTCAATGACGGAGACATCCTCAAGATATTTCGCAGTCGACGCCACCCGCTGCTGGTTCGCCTGATGCCGGATGCGCAACGCTTTGCTCGATGCGGGGAGCGCCTTCGCGAACGAGGGGTCAGTACCCCGTGCGTTAAGGATTGTTTCTGGATAGACCGCTCCGCTGGCATCAGCGGCTGCCTCTATAGCCCCTTGGAAGGAAGTGCTCTGGACAAGATTTTCTTGAACGAGCGCGGAAGATTCGATGAGCTACTGCCCCAACTGGCGGCGTATATTTTCAAATTGCATCAGCAAGGGATCTATTTCCGCTCGCTGCATCTGGGCAACATACTGCTGGTGCGCGAGCATCGCTTCGGCTTGATCGACTTTCTAGATACTCGCTTCAGGCGCCCCCCACTGAGCGCTCGCCTGGTACAGCGTAACTTCCATCATCTTCGCCGTTATCTGGCTCGCAGCAAAATCAGCGACTTCCCCTGGGATGAGCTGATGCGACATTACACAATCGCCGCACAGCCCTCTTGAAAGGTATCAGGCTGCCACTCTGTTTCTCGCCTGGTAACGCTGGGCAGCCCGCTCGAAAGCCTCAAGATAACCCGCCCTGATTGCTGACTTCTCAGCTTCGATGTCCTTGGACATCGGGGCCCAGTCAATCCGCCTGCTGCGCAGACGATTTCCCAAGACCTTGGCAAACCAGGACTCGCCGACGTAATTGATGCCGACCAGGTCAGCAATAATGCCGACTCGATAATCGTCCTTGCATTTTTCGTCGTAGAGAAACACCACCGGAATGCCCATGGCTATGCAGGGCATTGCACAGTGGATTTTTGACGTAATCACCAACGAGGCCTCACGCGCGTAGGTGTCGAGCAGTTCCTGCGAAATCATTTCCTTGGCTTTCGGGGAAAGATTCGGCAGGCGCAGCTTGGCCTGGTCCACAAGCACCGCCTTCTTGCGTATAGCACGTGGGACGGCGCTTATACCCCCTTTGCTCAGGCCGACCATGAATACCTTGCCATCCACCGGAGCCTTGGCCCTACGTGGCAACGTCAGTGTCACGCACTTGCTGTAGAACGCCTCCAACCCATGTGCTTGCATGAGTTCCATAGTGCCGCGATCCCGGCAACCGATGGGCTGGAATTGCTTCAAGTATTCAATGCCTGCCGGCGAGCAGATCTTGGCCTGCGAACCAGGCGTGACATGAAAAGCGAAGAAGAAAGGCTCAATTGCTGGCGCAGGGGGCCACTCACACCCTCCCAGGAAATAGCCATTCATGGACAAGACTCCGGTTCTGTCCGTACGGGCCAGTTCTTCCCTTGATACTCCGCCGCTGACGTAAGGCAATAATTTTTTAGCCGCCAACGACTGTATGTCGTCGCCCAAATTTGCCCAACTCTCAAACGACACACCAGAGTACTCAATAGTGAATATATCCATTCCTTTATTTCCCGATAGTCAATTAATAGCCGGAAAACTCCGTTCCAGCCCAAGTTGAAGCGCCTCTAGCCCAGGCCTGCTGTGTGCCTGATGCAATTCTTCTAACTTTCCCCAGACAGAGGAAAGTTGGCCTGCGTCCAGCAGCTCGGGCGGTAAAATCCCGAACGCCGAATAGTAATCCGTAAACTTCAACTCATCGATCAAACCATGCGACAGCCTGGCTCTGACATTGGGCACGCCAAATGCATCAGCGACTATCAAGCCATGCAAGCTTGAGGAAACAACGAATTCACAACTTGCAATCTCCCGAAGCACCTCCAGGGGAGGCTGGAAAACGTTGATGAATTTCACGTCCGGATTGTCTTGTATAAATTTTTGCGCTTCAGGCAGTTGCTGGTCGAGGTAGTGCGGGACAAAACCGACGCGCCACTTCTTCCCCGGCTGGTCGATCAACCCAGGACACAATAAGCCGGGGTCTCCCAACGCAGCCTCGCGCGCCCTGCCACTTTCGACCCTGGTGCGGGTTTCCTGGCCTCGTACTGCATGATAATAATGGCGCGACGAAAATGACTCATGCTCCCGCCCGCAGCCCGATCCCCATATATGCACGCGGCGCTTGAATCCAAAGCGTTTCGCCTTGGGTTCATTAGCCAGAATGGTTCCGATGGCCATCATATCCGCGTGGGAAAGCGGGGCGTAATCAACTTTTTTCTTCGAGACCGCCTCGACTATCAGCGGCGAAAGAAAATCACCAAAGTTCTGACGATTAGGATCTGAACGCCCTGCGCCTCGATGCCAATATAATTTAATTGCCATAAGTTGAACCCTTCAATTCTGGATTGGCGTTTATCCGCTGCAAACGCCGGACCTCAATCATCGAGAGCAACGTGGGCAACCAGAAATATAACCAGTAGGGCTGAGGTGAACTCAACAGCCCAGCCCCAGTGGTGACCAGCCCCCCCCAGCCAATCAACGAAACCAAGAACCAGCGACTCTTCAGCCGGACGCCCCAGTACCAGTAGCTGGCAGCCCACACTGAGCCGATCAAAGCGACAAACGCACCATAACGATAAAGGACTGAAAGATAGCCACTGTGGGCGTGGGTGTACTCGCCAAGGAACCGATAGTCGTCCTTGCCGCATCCGAACGAGATACCACAATGGTTAACCAATCTTTGCAACGCGTCTTGCCAAATGACCAGGCGAAAACTCGCACCACGGGACAGGAACAGATCCATCACCCCCGTCAAATAGAGCGTAAGCCCCACAACGAGAGCCAAGCCGAGCAACAGCCTGACCCCGCGCTCGCGAAACAGCGCCCAACCGGCTAAAAACAGGAACGTACCCGTCAGGGCGGAGCGCGCATCAAAGATTAGCGCCACCCAGACTTGCAACGCTGCCATCAGCAATCCACCCAGCACCAAATGCGAGAACCGCTGCAGCCGAGGCTCTATTATGAACAGCCAAAAAGCCGCGATTCCCGAACTTATCATCAGCGCTGCATGCACAGGGTTATAGGCTGCCCCGGCCATCTGAAGTCGCACCAACTGTCCCGTTTGCTGATAAATCCAGAGCCACTTCCCCGAAGCGTAGAGAAGGCATAAGAGCATGGAACAACCCCATGCCTTGATCCAGTAGCCCTCATAACGAGGCTGATCAACGATTAACTGCAACCCAATGAAAAACATTAAAAGATAGAGACCATGCTTCAATTCCGAATACATGTTCTCGCGCAGGAATATGAGCTCAACCGCCGCCATGGCCAAGAAAAAAACCAACAGCAACATGAGCGACTGGCTACGCATCTGCAGGGCTGACCGCCACGACCCCAGCGTCCATATCAAAACGGGAAGCGCAAAGCCCGCGTAAAATATATTGTTTCGTGTTTTTGCAACATCAATAAAAAAGAACGAGCTCGCAAAGACGAAAAACAAGAAAATCAACCAGACTGACAGCCTTTTAGTTCCGACCGATGATGGCACGTATCACCCTCTTGATATAATTTTGCTTGACCGATTGTTCCATGGGTTCGGAGAGCATTTGATAGAGCTTGTCAGCCTGGCTGTAATAATCCAGATGCTCACGAGCAAACTTCGCCCCCCGCGCGGCAATATTCGCAGCCCACTCAGGGTCGTTCCGCGCTTGTTCCAAGCGTTTCAGAAAGTTTTGCTGATCGTCAAACAACAGCACGTTAACGCCATCTTCAAGCCCGACTGCTTCCTCCTCTCCGCCTCCCTGGCGATAAGAAAACAGCAGGCAACCACATGCCATTGCCTCGAAGTTTTTAGCCATGTATTCGCAAAAGCCGATATCGGCAGTCACAAAAAAACGAATCCGGTTAAGCGCTTCGCAATAAGCGGCCCCCGGCTCCGTACGCATGATCTGCAAGCCGGAGGACGCCTCGATACCTTTCAGGAATTCGCGACGTTGCGTATAAGTGTTACTGCCGAGACGCCCAATAAACCCCAGCTCGATATCACGCGGTATGTCCATTACATAAAGGTGTGAACGGTCATAGCCTTTAACGAGGAACCTCGCGTCAAAGCCCATTGCCTGAAACTTTCGGAACGCTTGATAGCCAGTAAAAATCATCCTGGCATGAGGCAATTTACGGTAGAACGCGGAAAACTTGCCGCGCCAGCGCGATGCTGACATGAACTCCTGGCTCGCATCCTCTTCGTAGAACGTCAGGCCCGAAATACGACTTAAACGCCTGGCATGTCGATGCACGTAGCGAAACAGCAGATCCAGCACGACTCGGTCGTACGAGGCAAGGTCCAGGGAGTCCAGCAGCGCGCCAAGCTTCCTCTGTTGCTCCTTGGCGACATACCTGACTTCGACATTCGCATGCTGAGCCAGCCCCTCCCATAACAAATGATTGTCAGGTTCACGAGGCCGAGTGGAAAGCACCAAAATTTTCATTCAACCGATCCAAAAGCCAGGTTTCAACACTTTCCGCAAATATCGCCATTGCAATGCCTGTCGCCTGCTCAACTTTAGTGCTCGCCAATACAAGCGGCGTGCGCTTGTTTGGTCGCCTTGCAGCAAAGCCGTTCGAAACCTTGAGAGATAGCGTTGAGACTCATAATCGATCAACATCGATTGACAGTCAGCAGGTAGCACGCTGGAAATTTCTCGTACGACAGTCTGTGTTACGGAGTCATCTATCCGACTGTGTCGCAAGCTCGTCGCATGCTTGTGAATACGAGCAAGGGGCTCATCGACACACACCACCTGGGCTCGTAGCAATAGATGCAAAAAGACCGGAATATCTTCTCCTGACCGCAGTTTCTCAGGGTAGGGACGCTCTAACAACAGATCCCTACGAAACAATGAGCAGCAATGAGAAACCGAAATCTTCTTGCGCAGAAGATAGTCTTCGGCGCGCTTGCATGCACTGCCGGAAACAGGCGTCGGAAAACGCAGCCGCTCCTTACCATCCGGGTAGACAGAAACGTATGCTCCCAGGATCACGCCGGCGTCCGGCGCCCCCGAGATAACACGACGCAGAATGCTCAATGCGTCGGTGGTCAGTTCATCATCCGCATCGAGCAACAGAACATAACGGCCGCGCGCCATGGCAATGCCGCGATTGCGAGCAGCCGCGACTCCGGCATTATCCTGATGCACCACTTGCAGTGCTTCTGGATGTCGAAGCTGATAGTCGCCCAATACCTCACAAGTATTGTCCTGGGACCCATCATTGATGACGATCAGCTCAACATCATCGGCCCACTGAACCAAAACCGAATCCAGTGCCCTGGGCAAGGTCTTGGCGTAGTTGTAAGCCGGAACGACGACGCTGATCAGCGCATCAGTCATAAGCGTCCACGCCGTCTTTGACCACCAGAATGTCTTCCATGATCAAGTACTGCAGGTCGGAACCGAAGAACATGTTCAGCGCATCGGTCGGCGAGCAGATCATCGGTTCGCCACGGCGGTTGAGCGAGGTGTTCAACGACACACCATTACCGGTCAAGACTTCCAGCGCCTTCATCATGTCGTAGTAGCGCGGGTTGTATTCGCGCTTGAGTACCTGGGCCCGGGACGTGCCGTCTTCATGGACAACTTCCGGCACGCGGGTTTTCCACTCTTCGGCCACTTCGAAGGTGAAGGTCATGAACGGCGCCGGGTGATCGACCTTGATCATCTGCGGCGCAACGGTGTCGAGCATCGATGGACAGAAAGGCCTCCAGCGTTCGCGGAACTTGATCTGCTCGTTGATGCGATCGGCCACGCCGCTGGCGCTTGGGCAACCGATGATCGAACGACCACCCAGGGCGCGCGGACCAAACTCCATGCGCCCCTGGAACCACGCCACGGGGTTGCCGTCGACCATGATCTTGGCAATACGCTCGGGAGTGTTTTCGATCTTGCGCCATGCTGGCTTGCTTGGATGACGAGCGCACGCGGCGATCACATCTTCGTTGCTGTAGGCCGGGCCGAGGTAGACGTGTTCCATCTTCTCCACCGGGACGCCACGGGCATGGGACACATAGGCCGCCGCGCCCACTGCCGTACCGGCGTCACCGGAAGCCGGTTGCACGAACAGCTCCTTGACGTCGTCGCGAGCGATGATTTTCTGGTTCAGCTTGACGTTCAACGCACAGCCACCGGCGAAGGCCAGCTTGCCGGTTTCCTTGAGCACGTCGCCCAGGTAGTGGTCGATCATCTGCAGAGCAAGTTTCTCGAATAGCGCCTGCATGCTCGCCGCATAGTGGATATACGGTTCGTCGGCGATATCGCCTTCACGTTTCGGGCCGAGCCATTCGATCAGCTTCGGCGAGAAGTAGAAACCCTTGCCCTTCTCTTTATAGCGGCGCAGGCCGATCACGTTGGCGTAGTCGGTGTTGATCACCAGTTCGCCGTTTTCGAACGAAGCCAGGCGCGAGAAATCGTATTTGCTGGCATCGCCATACGGCGCCATGCCCATGACCTTGAATTCACCGTCGAGCATCTCGAAGCCGAGGAACTCGGTGATCGCGCCGTACAGGCCGCCCAGGGAGTCCGGGTCGAAGAATTCCTTGATCTTGTGGATCTTGCCGTTTTCGCCGTAGCCGAAGAACGTCGTGGCGTATTCACCCTTGCCGTCGATGCCCAGGATCGCGGTTTTTTCCTGGAAGCCCGAGCAGTGATAGGCACTGGAGGCGTGGGCCAGGTGGTGCTCGACCGGCTCGATCTTGATCTTTTTCGGATCGAAGCCCAGTTGCTCCAGGCACCAGACGATCTTTCGGCGATAACGCTTGTAGCGACGGTTACCCATCAGGATTGCGTCGAGGGCGCGGTCCGGTGCGTACCAGTAGCGCTTGGCATAGTGCCAGCGTGCTTCGCCGAACAGGCTGATCGGGGCGAACGGAATCGCTACCACGTCGACGTCGGACGGCTTGATGCCCGCCTGCTCCAGGCAGAACTTCGCCGATTCGTAGGGCATGCGGTTCTTTGCATGTTTATCGCGTACGAAGCGCTCTTCCTCGGCCGCCGCGATCAGCTTGCCGTCAATGTACAGCGCTGCGGAAGGATCATGGCTAAGGGCGCCGGACAGGCCAAGAATCGTCAATGCCACAGGGTCTAGCCTCTTATGTCTGCATACGGGCGACAAGCGCCGCGAAAAATGGGTGTGCCTGACGCCGGGGGCGCTGGGCAGCTAAAGGGCGCGATTATAACTTAAAAGCGACGGCAAGCCTCTAGCGGTGAGCGGGAGCGTCTGGAGCAAGCTTCTGGCACGTTTGGCGGGACAGGACCTGCGGCGAGGGCGGTTCCTCCCCCACCACGGTGACCGGCTACAGGACAGACGGTGCGGTATCGACGTTCTTCGGTAAGCGCCCGTCGATCATTTGATACAACGCACTCTCCTCAGGCCAATTTCGCATGAAGCGCGCGCGATCCCGGGCGTAGGCCGGCGCGAAGCTGGCCTGGGTGCGGTGTTGGCACATGGAATCCAGATCGATGAGCATCCAGCGATCATCCTGCCAGAGCAGATTGTGCCCCTTGAGATCACCGTGACTGATGCGTTCGCGTATCAGATCGGCAAACAACCGATCCAGCGCCAGCAACTCTGCCTCAGGAACGTCACCGTTTTCGACGTAAGGGACCAGGCGCTCGATGATATCCGGGCCTGATAGGTGCTCGGTCACCAGGTAGGCGCCGCGGCGCAGCCACAAGAAACGCTTCTCCAGCAAGGCCAGCGGCTTGGGCGTGGCGATGCCGAGGAAAGTCAATCGATGGGCTTCGCGCCAGGCGTGCCAGGCACGGCTCGGGCGCCAGAAACGCTTGAGCCAGTGGGCCAGACTCTTGATGTTGTAGCGCTTGATCAACAGGGAGCGCCCGCTCACTTCGACCTTGCCAACGCTTGCCGACCCGCCGGTCTTGTAGTAGTGGCCTTGGTCAAGCAGGGCATCAGCCTGCTCCAGCACAGGGGCCATGAACGCCTCTTCATCACGACGAATCGCCCGCAGACCGAACGGACCACGCTGAACGCTGAACAGACTGCACTCACGTCCAACTTTCTTCAGAAAGTCATTCAGGCGCCAGGCATGCACCTTGTCGATCTGTTTTTGCAGCGCCTCCATGGGCAGCGCGTGCTCGGCGTTTCCAAGCAGGTAATGCACCAGCAACTCTTCGTTGAACGGTTCGATGGACTTGGGGAGCTGAGCAAAAAACACACCCAGGTTCTCCAGCACTTTTTGCCGGGACAACGGCTGCCCCGGAGTCTCGGCGCGAATGCCGGCACCATCGATCAGATAGAGCTTGCCTTCATGACGCAGCAGATTGTCCAGGTGCAGGTCTTCCTGCCAAAGGCCTTTGCTGTGAAGTTGCGCAATCGCCCCCAAGGCCTCGGCCAGCACCGCCGATTGTTCACCTGCCAGCAATGGCATGTGCTCGACCTGCTTCCAGGCATCGCCCAGGCTCTCGGCGCCTTGCAGCAACTCGAACAACAGCCAGCCGCCCTCACCATCCTTCAGGCCGTCAGCCAATAACAATGGCGTCGTCAACCCCTGCTCCGCCAGCAGTTGGACGCCTTGCAGCTCTCGCTGGAAATGCCGGGGCGCCTTGCTGCCTACCAACAACTTGGCCAACACCGGCCGGCCACGCCAGACGCCAGCACCGACGTAACGCTGCCCTGGCAGCACGCGCAACAATGAAAGCAGCTGCAATTGCGCAGAACCAGCTGCATCCGCCAGTTCCAAGCTCAAGGGCAGGGTGGGGCTACGGCCGGCACCCTTCAATTCGGATAAGCGCATCAACGAACCTCCTTGTGGCTGCGCCGGGCAGTCAGCCGAGCCATCCATTTATCCACCACCGCACTGTGGGGAGATTGCTCCAGATAGGCGGAAAGCATCTGACGCACGTCGTCGTCATTCCAGGCACGGGCACGCCGCAACAGGGGCTCCAGGTCCTTGACCCGATCCCGCTGCCCGAATAATAACGGCCGGGTCTTTTCGAGATCGATGAACTTCGCTTGGTAGCCGCCCGCAGTGGCTTTTAGAAAGATGTGCTTGGGATAAAAACAGCCATGCACCTGACGCACACCATGCAGGCGCTGCGCCAGATGACCACACACATGCAAGATGGCGGTACGCTGGCCCGCCGCCAGGGTCGGCCAGCGCCCAAGCAGTGAGTCCAAGTCATCCCAGCCGTCCAGCGCACGGGTCAATAGAATCGCGCGTACTTCGCCGTTCACCTTGCGCTGACCATAGAACACAGCCTGCAAAGCCGGTACGCCCAGTTGGCGATACCGGCTGATATTGCGAAACTCCCTGGAAAAACTGGGCTCGCCAAAAGGGTGCGATAGGGTCCGGGTCAGGTAATTGCTTTGGCGCTTGAGGTAATAACCCTGCCCCTCGAGCTCCAGCCTGTACACGCTGCTCCAGCCATCGCCAAGTGTATTGGGCTCATCTACCGCGTCCAACTTGCATGCCCAGAGACTTTCGAAACTGTCCAGGCCATGGCGCTCCAGCAAAGCCCGGTCTTCTGCGGCCAGGAAATCAGTCATTCACGCCCCTCGAAAAATCTGACTACATGACGGATGCGCTTCTTGTCGCACGCGTCAAGACGGGCACGCTGGCGGTACTGCAGATAAAAACGCAGGCGCTGGGTAGCCGACAAATGATACTTGGCCACCTTGTCCAGGCAGGCGAGGTCCTTGGTGATACGGTACCTGAGCCAGAAGCCACGCCAGAAATCGCCATTCGGACAGTCGATAAGAAACAGCCTCGACCGGTCATCGACCAGCAGATTGCGCCATTTCAAGTCATTATGGGTAAAGCGGTTCTCGTGCATGATCCGGGTATAGCTGGCCAATTGGCGACTCACCTCGTCGACCCAAACCCGATTCGCCAACCTTGGATCTTTGCGCTTGGCCAAGGCGGACAGGTCTTCGGTGCGAGGCAGCTCGCGAGTGATCATGGCACCGCGGGCATAGGTTGCGCCACGCCGCTCAAGCCCCCAGGCAACGACTTCGGCGGTGGGTATGCCCCATTTGGCAAAGCGCTTGAGATTTTGCCATTCAGCCTTAACCCTTGGCTTGCCCAAATACCGTCGCAATCCCTTGCCAGCCCCACTGTAGCGCTTGACGTAGTAATACACCCCATTGCGCTGTACCCGGATCACCTCTGACAGCGGATCCCTTGTCAGATGCTCCCCCTGGAGAGCAAACACCGCGTCGAGACTACCGAAGTCTTCCGCCAGCCCAGCGTAGGACGGCTCCAATACCCAACCTGACATCAGAGCGCGCCCCCGTAACGCACCTTGCGAGCATAAAGTCTGTCGGCCTTCCCCTCGAGCCAGCTCAGCAAGGCAGCTTGCTCTGCCAGGATCTGGCGCAACGGCTGTTGAAAATAGCCCTTGAGGAAACGCAGCTTGTCGCGGCGAGTCAGGCCAATGTCCATTATTGAAAAATACAGTGCCGCCAAGTCCTTGTTACGCCAGCGACTGGGCAGTGTTTCCCGGACCTGTGCACGGTGCAGATCGATCACCGAAAGCTTGAAATCCCCGGGCGTGACCGGCTTGTCCGTATGCAGCAGGAAATGGCAGATGTAGCAGTCGCGATGGTTGACCCCAGCGCGGTGCATCATCCCAGTCATGCGCGCCACTTCAGCGATCAGCGCTCGCTTGAGCTTGGGCTCTGGCGGCTGCTTGACCCAGTCGATGCTGAAGTCTTCAAGGCTGATGGTCGGCGCCAGTTCTTCGGTGACGATGAACGAGTGCTGGTCGGCCGGGTTGCTGCCCTTCTCGCCATAAGCGACGGCCGTCATGGTCGGCACGCCGACTTCCTGCAAGCGCTGGATGGCTTTCCACTCCTGGCCCGCGCCGAGTACTGGCAGCTTGGCGGTCAGCAGGTTCTTGAAGATCTCGCCCCAACCGATCCCGCGGTGGATCTTCACGAAAAAACCGCGACCGTCCACCTCCGTGCGCAACGTGCGCCGGGCTTCCAGTTCGCGGTAGACCTCGCCCTTGAGCGCCTCGACTTCGACGAACGCATCGCGTCCGGCCCAAAGGCTCTTGAACGGTTCGGCCAGCATCAATTTCATTAAGCGTGCTCCGCCAATATCACATCGGCCGCGTGCTGCGGCATGCTGTAGAGGTCGGCCGTCTCGGCGAAGGCCAGACCGTTGCGGCTCCAGGCCGCCCGAGCGTCGGCGTCATTCAACATGCGGCCCAGGTAGTCGGTGAGCTGCGCGTGTTCGAACGGCTCGTCCAGCACCAGGCCACTGTCGGCCTCGGCGATGTAATGGGCGTACCCACACACCGCGCTGACCAGCACCGGCAACCCGGCGACCAGCGCTTCAAGCAGGACGGTGCCGGTGTTTTCGTTGTACGCCGGATGGATCAACAGGTCGGCGCCCAGCAGGAATCGCGGGATGTCACTGCGCCCCTTGAGGAACCGCACGTTATCGCCCAGCCCCAGGGCTGCACTCTGTAATTGGAATACTTTGGGGTCGTCCTGGCCGATTACAAACAGCCGGGTGCGTTTTCTCAGTTCGGCAGGCAGCGCGGCCAGGGCCTTGAGGCTGCGGTCGACGCCCTTGGTCTTGAACCCGGAACCGATCTGCACCAGCAGCAGGTCGTCGTCGGCCAGCTCGAACTCGGCGCGGAACGCGGCGCGGATCTCGTCAGCGTCGGCAGGCCGGCGGCGGTCCTGGGCGATGCCCGGCGGCAGCAGGTGAAAGCGCTCCAGCGGCGTGCCGTAGTGCTTGATGAACAGCGGCTGCTGGACTTCGGAGATCATCAGGACTTCGGTCTTGGCGTCCTTGGCGAACACGGAGCGCTCGTACTCGGCGAAATGCCGGTAGCGGCCCCAGCGCCGGTACAGCGAATTGCGCAGGTTCTGCGCCTTGTCTTCGAAGCAACCGTCGGCGGCGTAGTACACGTCCAGGCCTGGCATTTTGTTGAAGCCGATCAACCGATCCACCGGACGCTTGGCCAGGTCGGCCTCCATCCACGCGCTGAGCTTCTCGTTGCGGCGGTGATTGAACAGCGCCTTGACCGGCGCCACCAGCACTTCGAAGCCGGGCGGCACGTCACCTTCCCAGATCAGCGTGTAGACGCGGATCTGGTGACCGCGCCGCTGGCATTCCAAGGCGATGCGCATGAAGTCACGCTGCAGGCCGCCGAAGGGGAAATATTTGTAAAGGACAAAAGCCAATTGCATCAGCGCGGCTCCTCAGCCAATAACGTGCTCAGGTGGCTGGCAACACGCTCGGGGTTCAGTCGCGTGAAGCACAGGGGCTGCTCGCGTTTCAGGTCAAACCGCCGGGCATCCTCGGCGGTTGGCGGGTAAGTGCATTGTTTCTGCATGCAGGGCGCGCAAGGGAAATCACTGGCGAGGTGAACCTGGCCCTTGCCATAGGCGCCGGTCAGCACCGGATTGGTCGGGCCAAGCAGTGAAATGGTTGGCACGTCCAAGGCTGCGGCCAAGTGACCGAGCCCGGTATCCACGGCCACGCAAGCCTGGGCGCCGGCGAGCACCTTGCCCATGCCGCCCAGGTTCAGTTTCGGCAGCACCAGGGCGTTACGAAGCCCACTGGCGATACGCTCGGCCCGGGCCTTCTCGGCTGGATTACCCCATGGCAGTTTTACTACCACGCCGAACTGCCCCATGCGCTCGGTGAGCTGGCGCCAGTAAAGTTCGGGCCAATGCTTGGATTCCCAAGTCGTGCCATGGAGGAAGACCACGTAAGGGTATGGGCGTGGCAGCTCCACGAGCCGGTCGATGTCCAGACCATAGCTGCCCTGGGTTTGCGGCAAGTCATAGCCCAGCGCCAAGGCGAACAATTGACGCACACGCTCCACCGCATGCTGACCACGGGCCACCGCCAGGCGCCGCGAATAAAAGCGCGCCGCAAGGGGCTCACGCGCCGAATCCTTATCCAGGCCAGCCACCGGAGCCTTGACGTAGCGGGTCAGCCAGGCGCTTTTCAGCAAGCCCTGGGCATCGATCACCAAGTCATATTTTTCGGCGCGCATGCTCTGCTTGAAGCGTCGCCATTCTCCGCTCTTGATGGTTTGCCAGACATTCTTGCGCCAGCGGCGGATCGCCACCGGAATGACCTTGCCCACAGCCGGGTGCCAGGTCGGGATTTCGGCAAAGCCTTCTTCCACCACCCAATCGAACTTGATGCCCGGAATCGCCCGCACCGCATCGGTCAGCGCCGGCAACGTATGGACCACGTCTCCCAGCGACGAGGTCTTGATCAACAATACCCGCAAGTTACCGGACCTCCACGGGAGTGCCCTGCAACCGCTCCAAGGCCTCGTTTACCGACGGTGGCATGAGCTGGCGCAGGCAGTTGTAATGGCCGAAGCGGCAGGTGCGGTCGAAGCACGGACTGCATTCGATGCCCAGGCGCACGACCTCGACCTTATCAGCCAATGGCGGGGTAAAGCCCGGCGAAGTGGAGCCGTAGACCGCCACCAACGGACGGTTCAGCGCCGCGGCGACGTGCATCAGCCCGGAGTCGTTGGACACCACCGAATCGGCGCAGGACAGCAGATCGATGGCCTCGGCCAGGGACGTGTCGCCGCTGAGATTGACCGACTCTTCCCGCAGGCCCGGAATCAGCCGCGAACGGATGTCTTCTCCCACCGGGTGATCGTTTTTCGAGCCGAACAGCCACACTTGCCAGCCTTCACGAATCTTTGCCTCGGCAACCTGGGCGTAATGCTCCGCCGGCCAGCGCTTGGACTCACCGAACTCAGCGCCCGGGCACAAGGCCAATACCGGGCGATCCAGGCTCAAGCCGAATTTGGCCAGGGCCGCTTCGCGCGTTACCGGGTCGATCTGCAGGCTCGGTCGCGGATAAGGCTTGGGCAACTCGGCGCCCGGCTCATAGGCCAGGGCCATGAAGCGCTCGATCATCAATGGATAGCGATCCTTGTCGAGCGTGCGCACGTCATTGAGCAGGCCGTAGCGAAACTCGCCGCGCCAGCCGGTGCGCTTGGGGATGCCGGCAAAGAACGGCACCAGCGCCGACTTCAACGAATTGGGCAACAGGATGGCCTGGTCGTACTGGCCGACCAGGGATTTGCCGATACGCCGGCGGGTCGCCAGCTCCAGCACGCCATGGCCGAGCGGGAAGCTCAAAGCCTTGCGCACTTCGGGCATGCGCTCAAGGATCGGCCGGCTCCATTCCGGGGCCAGGACATCGATTTCGCACTGTGGATGTCGCAGCTTGAGACATTGAAACAATGTCTGCGCCATCACCATGTCACCGACCCAACTGGGCCCAACGATCAGAATATTCATGTGCTTTCCAAAAACGATACGGGGAGGCCTACGCCTCCCCGCCTCGAGAATCACTGTGGCTTAGGTCGTTACCTGTGGCCCTAATCTACAACACACCGTCAATCAACTGTGGCACCGGGCTTGCTCGCGAAGAGGCCGGCCCATCCGACACCAATGTCGCCTGACACTCCGCCTTCGCGAGCAGGCTCGCTCCCACAGTCATTCACTATCAACTCAGTCCCAACTCCCGCCAGATTCGCATCACCTGCCGACGCTCATCCACGAACTGGTCGCCTGCGATGACCCCGGCGTCTTTCTGCAAGGCCTGGCGGTGGGCGGCGGAGCGGTAGGCCTTGTAGGCCTCGCGCAACAGGGTGGCATCCTCGGCGGGCATCAACCCGACCTCCTGCAATCCGTCCAGGATGCGGATGTTATCGGTGTAGCGCACCAGCGACGGGTACGCCTCGGACCACGCCAGGGCCGCGTATTGCACCATAAATTCAATATCGACGATACCTCCGGCATCCTGCTTGAGGTCAAAGGGCGCCGTGGCTTCGAAGGCATTCGGCGCGGTCCCGGCGGCGGTGGCCTTGCTGCCGAGGTTGTCGCGCATCTTGGCGCGCATCTCGCTGACCTCCTGGCGCAGCGTCGGCAAGTCACGTGTGCGCCCCAGCACCTTGGCGCGGACTTTTTCGAACGCCTGGCCGACGTCCTGGCTGCCCACCAGCACCCGGGCACGAACCAGTGCCTGATGTTCCCATGTCCAGGCTTCGTTTTCCTGGTAACGGTCAAACGCCCCCAAGGAACTGACCAGCAACCCCGACGCCCCGGACGGTCGCAGGCGCATGTCCACTTCGTATAACTGCCCGGAGTTGGTCTGGGCGGTCAGCAGGTGAATGATCCGCTGGCCCAGCCGGGTGAAGAATTGCGCGCCGTCGATGGGTTTCGGGCCGTCGGTTTCGGCTTGCGGGTCGCCATCGTGGATGAACACCAGGTCCAGGTCGGAACCATGCCCCAACTCCAGGCCGCCGACTTTCCCATAACCGACAATAATGAAACCCGGATCGCACAGGCTGCCATCAGTGCGCAAGGGTACGCCATGCTTGGCGACAGTCTGGCGCCAGGCCAGGGCCAGCACCTGTTCGAGAATTGCCTCGGCAAGCCAGGTCAGGTAATCGCTGACCTTCATCAAGGGCAGGCTGCCGGCGATTTCCGAGGCGGCAACGCGCAAGCGGTGGGCCAGCTTGAAATGCCGCAAGGCCTCCATCTGTTGCTCAAGATCATCTTCGGGAATGCGTGTCAGGCGTTCGCGTAACTCCGCTGCCAGCTCAGGCGCCAGCGGAGGCTTGAACAAGCGGCCTTCATTAAGCAGCTCATCGAGCAACAGCGGGAAACGGGTGATTTGCTCGGCAATCCACGGACTCGCCGCGCACAGCGTCAGCAAACGCCGCAACGCGCCCGGGTTTTCAGTCAGCAGCACCAGATAAGCTGAACGGCGCGCCACGGCTTCCACCAATGGCAATACGCGCTCGAGCACCAGGTCCGGGTCCTCGTGCTCCACTGCCTGGGCCAGCAGGCGCGGAATGAACGCATCCAGGCGCTCGCGCCCGAGGCGCTGCATGGCGCGCAATTGCGGGCTGGCCCGCAGGGCAGCCAAGGCCTTGAGCGCTTTGGACGCATCGGTAAAACCGCCCTCCTGCAATTGGCGGCACGCCACCTCCTCATCCTGGCGGTCCTCCCACAGGGGCAACCATTCGCCACCCACCGAGACTTCGCTTTCACTACCCTCTTCTTCATCCGGATCAGCGATGACCTGGCCGAAATGCCACGCCACGCGCCCTCGCCAGTACATCAACTGTTCATGGAACGCCGGCCAATCGGCGAAGCCCAGCATCAACGCAATGCGCGCCTGATCCTGGGCATTGTCCGGCAACATCTGGGTCTGGCGATCGGCAATGGCCTGGATCGCATGCTCGGTATAACGCAGGAATTCATAACCCTGGCGCAGCTCGTCGATCACCTTGGACGGCAGGTAGCCTTGGCCTTCCAAGGTGCCGAGCACCTTCAACAAGGGTCGTTGCTGCAAGCTCAAGTCGCGTCCACCGTGGATGAGCTGAAACGCCTGGGCAATGAATTCCACCTCGCGGATGCCGCCCGAGCCCAGCTTGATGTTGTCGGCCATGCCCTTGCGCCGCACCTCCTGCTGGATCAGTTGCTTCATGGTGCGCAGCGCTTCGATGGCGGAAAAGTCCAGATAACGGCGATAGACGAACGGCCGCAGCATGTCGAGCAGCTGCGCGCCGGCCACCTGATCACCCGCCACCACGCGCGCCTTGATCATCGCGTAGCGCTCCCAGTCGCGCCCCTGGTCCTGGTAATACTGCTCCAGGGCATTGAAGCTCAGCACCAGCGCACCGGCCGAGCCGTAAGGGCGCAGGCGCATATCGACACGGAACACAAAGCCGTCGACGGTCATCGGGTCGAGGGCCTTGATCAGGCGCTGGCCGACGCGGATGAAAAACTCCTGGTTATCCAGCGGCCGCTTCGCGCCGACGGTTTCGCCACCTTCGGGATAGGCGAAGATCAGGTCGATGTCCGATGACAGGTTCAATTCAACGGCGCCCAGCTTGCCCATGCCCAGGATGACCATCTGCTGCGGCTCGCCGCTGCGCCGACCGGTGGGCGTGCCGAATTGCTGGCTGAGGCGCTGGTATAACCATTGGTAAGCCTGGTCGATGCAGGTATCGGCCATGTCCGACAGGTCGCGGCAGGTCTGGACGAGGTCGGCCTGGCGGGTCAGGTCGCGCCAGATGATTCGCACTTGCTGGCGGGTGCGCTGGCGACGCAGGACGCGACCCAGCTCGTCCTCGGTCTCGGCGGCCTGCACGGCCGCACCGATCTGCGCGCGCATTTCACCCTGGGCCAGGCTTCGGTCCAACTCGCCGCTACGCACCAGTTCCAACAGCATCGAAGGGTCTCGTACACTTTGCTCGATGACAAAGTCACTGGCGGCGACGACGCGGTTGAACTCGGCCCAACGCTGCGGCGTCCAGGCAGACAGTCCATGGTCGTCACCGAGGGAGGCGACCGCCGCGCGGAACGACTGCTCGGCCCGACTGACCAATGACTGGAGAATCGCCGGTATTTCGGCAAGCGAGGGCAGGCTCATGGTCTATCCTTGATCGGCGCGGGAAAGGCTGGATGTAGTGTTTTTTGAAATGACACTACCTGATCGACTGTCGAACAAAGATGATAAATAGCTGATTTTCTGATTTTATTGGCAGCCCGCATCAATTTTTTACCTGTTCGAGTTGGCAAATGACCAACAGTAACGATTATTCTCACAACGAAACGAGGGGCCATCAGCCGCTCATGTGTAGTTTTACTACTCGTCTATACATTCGAAAGGCTGAAACGGCCGACGATTTGTAGTAAAACTACACGCCGCCGAAACAACCTTCGGCAATCCAAGAATTTATATCGTCTGCCCACAAGGCCAGTCGCAAACTCAGGCAACCGATTCTGGTAGCCTTTCCGCCCTGGAGCAAGCCATGCAAGACCTCGATCCCGTCGAAACCCAGGAATGGCTGGACGCCCTGGAATCGGTTCTCGACAAAGAAGGCGAAGACCGTGCTCATTATCTGATGACCCGTATGGGTGAACTCGCAACCCGCAGCGGTTCGCAACTGCCCTACGCCATCACCACGCCGTACCGCAACACGATTCCCGTTACCCACGAAGCACGCATGCCTGGCGACCTGTTCATGGAACGCCGCATTCGCTCGCTGGTGCGCTGGAACGCGTTGGCCATGGTCATGCGTACCAACCTGAAAGATTCCGACCTGGGCGGTCACATCTCCAGCTTCGCCTCCAGCGCGACGCTGTATGACATCGGCTTCAACTACTTCTTCCAGGCTCCGACCGACGAACACGGCGGCGACCTGATCTACTTCCAGGGTCACGCATCGCCAGGCGTCTACGCCCGTGCGTTCATGGAAGGCCGTATCACCGAAGACCAGATGAACAACTTCCGCCAGGAAGTGGACGGCAACGGCCTGTCCTCGTACCCGCACCCTTGGCTGATGCCTGACTTCTGGCAGTTCCCGACTGTTTCCATGGGCCTGGGCCCGATCCAGGCGATCTACCAGGCACGCTTCATGAAGTACCTGGAAGCCCGTGGCTTCATCCAGCCAGGCAAGCAGAAAGTCTGGTGCTTCATGGGCGACGGCGAGTGCGACGAGCCTGAATCCCTGGGCGCGATCTCGCTGGCAGGCCGCGAAAAGCTGGATAACCTGATCTTCGTCATCAACTGCAACCTGCAGCGCCTCGACGGCCCGGTTCGCGGCAACGCCAAGATCATCCAGGAACTTGAAGGCGTGTTCCGTGGCGCCCAGTGGAACGTCAACAAAGTCATCTGGGGCCGTTTCTGGGACCCACTGCTGGCCAAGGACGTCGACGGCATCCTGCAGCGTCGCATGGACGAAGTCATCGACGGCGAATACCAGAACTACAAGGCCAAGGACGGCGCGTTCGTCCGTGAGCACTTCTTCAACTCGCCTGAACTCAAGGCGATGGTTGCCGATCTGTCCGACGACGAGATCTGGAAACTCAACCGTGGTGGCCACGACCCGTACAAGGTCTACGCGGCGTACCACCAGGCGGTCAATCACAAAGAGCAACCGACTGTCATCCTGGCCAAGACCATCAAGGGTTATGGCACCGGTGCCGGTGAAGCGAAGAACACCGCGCACAACACCAAGAAGGTCGATGTCGAGAGCCTGAAGCTGTTCCGCGACCGCTTCGACATTCCGGTCAAGGACAGCGAGATCGAAAACCTGCCGTTCTTCAAACCCGAAGAAGGCAGCGCCGAAGCCCGCTACCTGGCCGAGCGCCGTGCCGCATTGGGCGGTTTCGTGCCACAGCGCCGCGCCAAGAGCTTCAGCATTCCGACTCCGCCACTCGATACCCTCAAGGCCATCCTGGACGGCTCGGGCGACCGTGAAATTTCCACCACCATGGCCTTCGTGCGGATCCTCGCGCAACTGGTCAAGGACAAGGAAATCGGCTCGCGCATCGTTCCGATCATCCCGGACGAAGCCCGTACCTTCGGTATGGAAGGCATGTTCCGCCAGCTGGGCATCTACTCGTCCGTCGGCCAGCTCTACGAGCCAGTCGATAAAGACCAGGTGATGTTCTACAAGGAAGACAAGAAGGGCCAGATCCTCGAAGAAGGCATCAACGAAGCGGGCGCCATGAGCTCCTTCATCGCCGCCGGTACTTCGTACTCCAGCCACAACCAGCCGATGCTGCCGTTCTACATCTTCTACTCGATGTTCGGCTTCCAGCGTATCGGTGACCTGGCCTGGGCCGCCGGCGACAGCCGTACCCGTGGCTTCCTGATCGGCGGCACCGCCGGCCGCACCACCCTCAACGGTGAAGGCCTGCAGCACGAAGATGGCCACAGCCACATGCTGGCCGGTACCATCCCGAACTGCCGCACCTATGATCCGACCTACGGCTACGAGCTGGCGGTGATCATCCAGGACGGCATGAAGAAGATGACCGAAGAGCAACAGGACGTCTTCTACTACATCACCGTGATGAACGAGTCCTACCAGCAGCCAGCCATGCCGGCCGGCGTGGAAGCAGGCATCGTCAAGGGCATGTACCTGCTCGAGGAAGACACCCGCGAAGCGGCGCACCACGTCCAACTGATGGGCTCCGGCACCATCCTGCGCGAAGTGCGTGAAGCGGCGAAGATCCTGCGTGAAGAGTTCAACGTCGGCGCCGACGTCTGGAGTGTCACCAGCTTCAACGAACTGCGTCGTGACGGCCTGGCCGTGGAGCGCAGCAACCGCCTGCATCCTGGCCAGAAGCCAAAGCTGAGCTACGTCGAAGAGTGCCTGAACGGCCGCAAAGGTCCGGTCATCGCCTCCACCGACTACATGAAGCTGTTCGCCGAGCAGATCCGCCAGTGGGTTCCTTCCAAGGAATTCAAAGTGCTGGGCACCGACGGTTTTGGCCGTAGCGACAGCCGCAAGAAGCTGCGTCACTTCTTCGAAGTCGACCGTAAGTTCGTTGTGTTGGCAGCCCTGGAAGCCCTGGCTGACCGTGGCGATATCGAACCTAAAGTGGTGGCCGAAGCCATCGTCAAGTTCGGCATCGATCCGGAAAAACGCAACCCACTGGACTGCTGAGGAGAATTTTCGTGAGCGAACTCATTCGCGTACCTGACATCGGCAGCGGTGAAGGTGAAGTAATTGAACTGTTTGTGAAGGTCGGCGACCGTATCGAAGCCGACCAGAGCATCCTGACGCTTGAATCGGACAAGGCCAGCATGGAAGTGCCTGCGCCGAAGGCCGGTGTCATCAAGAGCCTGAAAGTGAAGCTGGGCGATCGCCTGAAAGAAGGCGACGAGCTGCTGGAGCTGGAAGTCGAGGGCGCCGCTGCGGCGCCTGAAGCGGCTGCCCCTGCGGCTGCCCCGGCAGCGGCTGAAAAGCCTGCCGCCGCGCCGGCTGCCGAAGCGGCTCCCGGAACGGCTCCCGCGCCTGCTGCCGCACCTGCAGCAGCCACAGTCCAGGACATTCATGTTCCGGACATCGGTTCGTCGGGCAAGGCCAAGATCATCGAAGTACTGGTCAAGGCCGGCGACACCGTCGAAGCCGACCAGTCGCTGATCACCCTGGAATCCGACAAGGCCAGCATGGAAATCCCTTCGCCGGCCGCCGGCGTGGTGGAAAGCGTCGAGATCAAGCTGGAAGACGAAGTCGGTACCGGCGACCTGATCCTGAAGCTCAAGGTCGCTGGCGCTGCGGCACCTGCCGCACCCGCCCCGGCCGCTGCGCCAGCCGCCAAGGCTGAAGCCGCTCCAGCACCCGCCGCCGCGCCTGCCGCAAAGACCGAGGCAGCTCCAGCCCCAGTCGCCGCGCCTGCGCCTAGCGGTGCCAAGGTGCACGCTGGCCCAGCGGTGCGTCAGTTGGCCCGTGAATTCGGCGTCGAACTGTCCGCCGTCGGCCCAAGCGGCCCTCACGGCCGCGTGCTGAAGGAAGACGTGCAGGCCTACGTCAAGGCGATGATGCAGAAGGCCAAGAACGCCCCGGCCGAAGGCGCCACCGGCGGCGCGGGTATCCCGCCGATCCCGGCGGTAGACTTCAGCCGCTTCGGCGAAACCGAAGAAGTGGCCATGACTCGCCTGATGCAGATCGGCGCGTCGAGCCTGCACCGCAGCTGGCTGAACATCCCGCACGTGACTCAGTTCGACCAGGCTGACATCACCGAGCTGGAAGCTTTCCGCGTCGCGCAGAAAGCCGTGGCGGAAAAGGCCGGCGTGAAACTGACCGTGCTGCCATTGCTGCTCAAGGCCTGCGCACACCTGCTCAAGGAACTGCCGGACTTCAACAGCTCCCTGGCCCCAAGCGGCAAGGCTGTGATCCGCAAGAAATACGTGCACATCGGCTTTGCAGTCGACACCCCGGAAGGCCTGCTGGTACCGGTCATCCGCAACGTCGACCAGAAGAGCCTGCTGCAACTGGCTGGCGAAGCCGCTGCCCTGGCCGAAAAGGCCCGGAACAAAAAGCTCACCGCCGACGACATGCAGGGCGCCTGTTTCACCATCTCCAGCCTCGGCCACATTGGCGGCACCGGCTTCACGCCGATCGTCAACGCGCCGGAAGTGGCGATCCTGGGTGTTTCCAAGGCCACCATCCAGCCAGTCTGGGACGGTAAAGCCTTCCAGCCGAAGCTGATGCTGCCACTGTCGCTGTCCTACGATCACCGTGTGATCAACGGCGCCGCCGCTGCACGCTTCACCAAGCGCTTGAGCGACCTGCTGGGCGACATCCGCACCATCCTGCTGTAACACGAGCGGCCCTCCTCGCGGAGGGCCACTCGACCGCTGTTTTCCGAGCGCCACGCTCGTACCTCAACCCCGCCCATTTGGCGGGGCTTTTTTTGCACGGGCTAAAACCGTTATTAATTGACGGATTTTCCTACCGCCTCCAGCAAAAAAAACTACCTGCCCTGTTAGTCATTACCCACAACGACCGTCCCCTCCCCCTGCGATATTTATTGCCACCCCGGCTTTAGCATGTCGTTGGCGCGCCCTGACTTACAGCGCCAACAACAACCTATAACTTCGAATGGATTCGAACATGTTAAAGCCCACTGTTGGCCCTATTGTCGGCCACACGACAACCGATCATGCCCGTATATTCCTACGAGGTGACGGCAACACAGACAATCCGTTATTTGCCGGGATTCGCCACAGGCGAAAAGGCGATACGGCATGGTCCAAGGGACAATTCATCCGACTGGTTTCCTACCGCGACCTAGCCGGCGTCATCGTATTGAAAGGCCTCGAGCCCGACACGACCTATGAATACCAGGCCGGTTGGAAAAGCACCCTGAGCCCGGCGCATACCCCCGAAACCATCCTGGAACTTCCGCTGCAGTGGCCGAAGGAGATTTATCAACTGCGCACTCCTTCCAGCTTGCCCGACGTTCCGCGCAGCTACATCGTCGGCTCGTGTCGATACCTGCGGATTACCGCCGGCATCCCGGCGAAGCCGGAACACGGAGATCGCACTTTCGCCGGCATCAACCGAATCGTCGAGCAGGCCGACCCACCCATCAGTGCGGTATTGATGACAGGCGACCAAGTGTATCTCGATGATTTGAATATCATTGCGCCTGACCGTACCCACCCTGACATTCTGTTTAAATACCGCACTGCTTTTTCCCAGCCTCATATTAAAAAGCTGATGTCCAGCATTCCGACTTACATGATGCTCGACGATCACGAAATAGAGGACAACTGGCCCGCTAAAAAAACAAACAGAGATGAAACCCTATATTCAAACGCCCTTGATACTTACGAGCTCTATCAAGCCAGTCACAGCCCGGCCGGTGAACTGCTGGATGACGGCACGTTAAGCCAGCCACTCACCCACTACTGGTACACGTTTGCCCATGGCGATATCGGATGGTTCATTACAGACAGCCGGACTCGACGCAACCTGTCGGCAACCGACCGGCGCATCCTGGATGAAGAGCAGGAACAATCACTGCTCAACTGGCTGATCAACAGCCCCGCCCGGGTTAAATTTGTCGTGACCAGTGTCCTGCTCTACCCCGACCGCCGCTTCAATGGCGGGGATGCCTGGCAGGCATTTCCCGAACAGCGCCTGCGGTTGGTTGAAGCTATTCGCAACCATCGAATCAAGAACGTGATTTTCGTGTCCGGTGACGTACACGGCTCCCTGACCAGCCTGCTGGCTCATAACCAGGATCCTGACTTCCAGGTCCACACCATCGTTTCGTCGCCGTTTTGCAACAGCAAGCTGCTGCCCTACGCCAAGACTTCGACTTTTATTTTCGGCAAGCCCATGGCTCGGACGCCCAGCGGGGAGTATCAATACGAACTGACCAGCAAGGTGATCAGCCAGGATAATTTCGCTCATCTGAAAGTCACGGCCCAGAGCGTCCAGGTGACGTTTCGTGATCGTGACGGTGACCCATTGGAGGTCGTCGAAATACCGTTGCGCTGACCTGCAATAGCCCTGGGAATGCCTCTGATCGGTTGGCAATTGGAGAAATCCCTTTGTCGGCCGATAAAAGGTTTATAGCACTTGGCCTTCATGTCTCTTGTCAGCCAGTGCCGCAATGATGCAACCTTGCGGCAATCCGTAATAACGAGGGCGTCAGCCCGGCGCGATCAGCATTTTCGAAGCGAGTTTCCCCATGAAAAGCCAACCCGATGCCGCCAGCCGTATGGCGGCCGAGGTAGTAACGCAGTTACCGGTGCCCTCGCGGCTCGGTATGCTGCGTTTCGAGCGGCTGAATGAAGCAAGCTGGGCGCTGCTGTTTCTCGATCCCAACTGCGAACGTTACTTCGGCTTGCCAGCCGTTGAGCTTTGTTCGCTGGTCAGTTCTCCTTACGCCAGCCTGATGGAACCTGAGGCACGCTATCAGTTGCATGACGCGATCCAGCAGCAGTTGGCCCAGGCATCCCACTATCTGATCCGCTACACGTTGCACACCGCCAAGGGGCCGATGAACCTGTTGGAGACCGGTGAAGCCTACAGGCAGCACAACCGTCATCTGCTGCGCGGTTATTTGCTTGTGGTCGACGACCTGCTGCAGGACGGGCCCTCCATGCCGGCCGTAGACCTGGAAACCCAGAACTCCAGGCTGCAGATCGCCCTGGAGCTCAATCAGCGCGCCCAACAGGAGCAGCTTCAGCATCTGGACCGGGTCCGCGCCCAGCAAGACTTGATCCTGCTATTGACCCGCCAGCGCTACAGCGCCAACAACTCTCTGCAAGAGGCGGCCGAACTGATTACCCGCAGCGCCTGTGACATCTATCAGATCGATTGCGCGAGCATCTGGAACCTGGAAGACGGCAAGCTGATGCCGATCTCGGCCTATAACCGCGCCTCCCAGGGATACTTCCTGCCGGACGTGATCAACGCCAACGATTTCCCGAACTACATGGAAGCGTTGCAGACCTGCCGCGCCATCGACGCCCATAACGCGATGCGCGACCCGCGCACGCGAGAAATGGCCGAGAACCTGCGAGCCCGGGATGTCAACGCCATACTCGACGCCAGCATCCGTATCGATGGACAGGTCGTCGGGGTGCTCTGCCTGGAGCAAGTCGGCGCGACCCGCGCCTGGCAGTCGGACGAAATTGCCTTCGCCGGCGAGTTGGCGGACCAGTTCGCCCAGGTCATCAACAACCACAACCGCCGCACCGCCACCAGCGCCTTGCACCTGTTCCAGCGGGCCGTGGAGCAGAGCGCCAATGCGTTCCTGCTGGTCAATTGCGACGGTGTGGTGGAATACGTCAACCCAAGCTTCACCGCGATCACCCAGTACACCACAGAGGAAGTCCACGGCCAGCGCCTCTCGGAACTGCCGGCCCTCGAAAACCTCAGTGAACTGCTGTTCGACGCGCCCTCGGCCCTGGCCCAGAGCAACAGTTGGCAGGGCGAGTTCAAGAGCCGGCGCAAGAACCTCGAACCTTACTGGGGCCAGTTGTCGATTTCCAAGGTCTACGGCGACAACCGTGAACTGACCCACTACATCGGCATCTACGAAGACATCACCCAGACCAAACTGGCCCAGCAGCGCATCGAGCGCCTGGCCTACACTGACAACCTGACCAACCTGGGCAACCGTCCGGCATTTATCCGCAACCTGGATGAACGCTTCGCGCGGGACAGCGATTCGCCCATCAGCCTGCTGCTGGTGGACATCGACAACTTCAAGCGCATCAACGACAGCCTCGGCCACCAGACCGGCGACAAGTTGCTGATCAGCCTGGCCCGACGCCTGCGCAACAGCCTGAGCCCCAGCGGCAGCCTGGCGCGCTTCGCCAGTAACGAATTTGCCGTGCTGCTGGACGACACCGACCTTGAAACCGGCCAACAGATCGCCAGCCAGCTGCTGATGACGCTCGACAAACCGATGTTCGTCGATAACCAGCTGATCAGCGTAACGGGCTCCGTGGGCCTGGCCTGCGCACCTTTGCATGGGCGCGACCCGCAGACGCTGATGCGCAACGCCGGCCTCGCCTTGCATAAGGCCAAGGCCAACGGCAAGCATCAGGTCCAAGTGTTCACCGAGGCACTGAATGCCGAGGCCAGCTACAAGCTGTTCGTTGAGAACAACCTGCGGCGCGCCTTGACCCAGAACGAACTGGACGTGTTCTACCAGCCCAAGCTGTGCCTGCGCAGCGGCCGCCTGCTGGGCATGGAAGCGCTGCTGCGCTGGAACCATCCGGAAAAAGGCATGATCCGTCCAGACCAGTTCATCAGCGTGGCCGAGGAAACCGGCCTGATCATCCCCATCGGCAAATGGATCGCCCGCCAGGCCTGCCGGATGAGCAAACAGCTGACCGCCGCCGGCCTGGGCAACCTGCAAGTGGCGATCAACTTGTCGCCCAAGCAGTTTTCCGATCCTGATCTGGTGGCCTCGATCGCCAGCATCCTCAAGGAAGAACAACTGCCCGCGCGATTGCTGGAACTGGAGTTGACCGAAGGCTTGCTGCTCGAAGCCACCGAAGACACCCACTTGCAGCTCGACCAGCTCAAGCGCCTGGGCCTGACCCTGGCCATGGATGACTTCGGCACCGGTTATTCGTCCCTGAGCTACCTGAAGAAATTCCCGATCGACATCATCAAGATCGATCGCAGCTTCATCCATGAAATCCCGGACAACCAGGACGACATGGAAATCACCTCCGCGGTGATCGCCATGGCCCACAACTTGAAGCTCAAGGTCGTGGCCGAAGGCATCGAGACCGCGCAGCAGCTCGCCTTCCTGCGACGCCACCGCTGCGATGTCGGCCAAGGCTACCTCTTCGACCGGCCGATCCCCGGCGCGGAACTCATCGAGAAGCTCAAGCGCTACCCGCGCGGCCCCCTGGTCTGACAACCGCTTATAGCTTGCAGCGGCTTTTCTGAGGCACACTGACGGTCTATTTCGCTCAATTTCAATCTGACTGAGAGGACTGATGATGGTCTTGCGCTCGGAAATCCTGGTGAACAAAAACGTGCTTCCTACTCCCGATCAAGCTCTCCCTGGCCGTGAAACTCCAATGGCCGTGCCGGAAAAACATTTCGTCCACGACGCGCCCCTGCTGGGCCCGTTTGCCATGGACGTGGACTTCGCCATCTTCGGCCTCGGTTGCTTCTGGGGCGCAGAGCGCAAGTTCTGGCAGCGCGAGGGCGTGGTCAGTACCGCGGTGGGTTATGCCGGTGGTTTCACGCCGAACCCGACGTATGAAGAAGTCTGCTCGGGCCTGACCGGCCACAGCGAAGTGGTGCTGGTGGTCTACGAGCCGGCAAAGGTCAGCTACGAGCAGCTTCTGAAAATGTTCTGGGAACTGCACAACCCTACCCAGGGCATGCGCCAGGGAAATGACATTGGCACCCAGTATCGCTCGGTGATCTATTGCACCACGCCCGAGCAACTGGAAGCGGCGAAGAAGAGCAAGGAAGTGTTCCAGGCTGAGCTGGACAAGGCCGGTAAAGGCGAAATCACCACTGAAATCGACGAAGCGCCGACGTTCTACTTTGCCGAGGCCTATCACCAGCAATACCTGGCGAAAAACCCTGAAGGGTATTGCGGGATTGGCGGCACGGGTGTGACTTGCCCGATCTGACTGTCCGGCGCTGAAAAACTTCGCGAGCAGGCTCGCTCCCACAGTGGATCGTATCTACAGCTCGGTCGAATGGGGGAGCGAGCCTGCTCGGGAAGGCACCGTTCCAGGCGCCATCAATCAGCTTTCGGCAATCAACCAATCCATCTGCCACCCGCCCTGGGTCTGCCCAAGCTTCTTGGACAACCACGGCAGCAACTCACGCAATTCTTCCTCAAGCCCCCATGGCGGGTTGGCAATGGCCAGGCCTGAGCCGTTCAGGCTGTTGGGCGTGGCCAACGGGTGCACCAACAACTCCACCCGCAACAACTTCGGCGCGCCCGTGCCGGCCAGGTCCTGGTAGAAACGACGCAGCATCCGCTGGTCTTTCACTGGATACCAAATCGCTGCCACCGTCTGGCGCATCCGGCTAACGGCTTCCTTGAGCGACGCGGCGCAACGCTGCATCTCGTCCAACTGCTCGAACGGTGGATCGATCAACATCAGCCCACGCTTCTCTGCCACGGGCAACAATGCACGGGGCACATGCCAGCCTTCGCCCAGATGCACCGCCACGCGACGATCGCCCTTCATGTTGTCCTTGAGCAGCACGCCGTCCTCCGGATGCTTCTCGTTGAGCAACACCCGATCCTGCGACCGGGTCAGGCGCCGCGCAAGCTCCGGTGAGCCCGGGTAATAGCGCAACTGGCCGTCCGGGTTCATCTCGTGCAGCACCTTCATGTAGTCAGCGGTCAGCGGCGGCAGGTCGTCCTGATCCCATAACCGCGCGATGCCTTCCAGGTATTCACCGGTGCGATTGGCCTGGTCGCCCTGCAAATCGTAAAGCCCGATGCCCGCGTGGGTATCGAGGTAGGCGAAGGGCTGCTCCTTGCGCGACATCAAGGCGATGAGGCGAGTCAAGGTCAGGTGTTTGAACACATCGGCGTGATTGCCGGCGTGGAAGGCGTGGCGATAATTCATGGCGGCTCCTGCGAAGGGCGACGAGTTTACCTTGAAGCGCGCCCAACGTCAGGCGCTGGCGGTCGAGCGGATGTACAGCGCACCCAGCCCCAGAACACTGGACCTATCCTCCAAGCGCTGCCAACGACACACCACAGGCGCCATCCTTGCAGCGCTCGCATTCCTCACAGAACGGCGCCGGGCTTTTCAGGCTGCGCATTTGTGCCAAGGACAGCACTGGCGCCAGCGCAGCGGCAAGTTTGTCCGGGCCGCCCGCCGCAACGGGCTCGGCGCCCATCGCCACCATCGCTGCGCCGCCCACCTGGATCGGCACGCTACTGAAGATGCCGCCCGGCCCGATGTTGATCCAATGCCCGCCCGCCTGAATGGTCGCGCTGGCGCCCCCCTCCAGCACGACCTGCTGGCCGGCGTTGACATGAAACTTCCCTGTGGCGCTGAGGGCCTGATTGGCAACGCGGATATGCCGATCCCCCGTCACCGTCAGATGATCGTCCTGGCGGACTTCAACCTGGCGTCGACCATCGGTGATGCGCTGCTCGCCACCTTTAAGTTCATGCCGCGACAGACCGGTGACGACGATGCTGCGCTCATGATCGACCTGCACGCGCTGGTCATGCAGCACGTGCTGGGTCCAGTTGCGCTGCGCCCGCAGGTAGATTTCTTCGGCACCCTTGCGGTCTTCGATGCGCAATTCGTTGTAGCCACCGCCACCGGGGCTGCTCTGGCTGCGCAGGATGCTGCGGGTCTTGTCCGCCGGCAGGTCGAGGGGCACCGGGTTGGCACCGTTCGGTAGGCAGCCCACCACCAACGGCTTATCGACGTCGCCGTCCATGAACCCGACGAGAACCTCCATGCCGACCCGAGGGATCATCACACTGCCGTAGCGATCATGGGCCCAGCCGGTGGCAACGCGCAGCCAGCAGCTGGAATGCTCGTTACCCTCACCATCGCGATCCCAGACCAGTTGCACCTTGACCCGTCCGAACTCATCGCAATGAATTTCGCTGTCCATAGGCCCGGTGACCACCGCTGGCTGGTAGCCATTGATCGACGGCTTTCGGTGTTGCAATGGCGGACGGAAGAAAACGTCCCACGGCGTTGCCAGGAACGTATTGCCGTAGCACTGGAATTCACCAGGGCCGACGGAAGCATTTTCTTCCAGCACTTGCGGCTGGCGGCCGCGGTGCTCGACCTGCGTCAACAGCCAGAGATCATTCCACTGCGTCCGGGGATGCGCCTCGATACGCATGAAATGCCCGCTGGCGAAAGCGCTGTCGTCACTGCTGCCCTCCGCCAGCCGATGGTCCGCGCCGTGGCGCTCAAGGGCACGCCGGACCAGGTGCTTGCCATCGTCACGGTCGGTGAATTGGCCGGGATAATGATAGTCCTCGAGCGAAGCTGGAGCTTGTCCCTCGAGACGGGTTTGCAGCAACAGGCCGGGCTTGCGGAAGTCATAGTCGCGTAACGTCACCGCGGTGGATCGCGTCTGGAGCCGTACCGCCAAGCGCTTGATGCCCGGCTCAGCGGCGGCCATGCCGCTGCCCGGCAGGTACAGCGTCGACTCGGGCAAACGCGCGAACATCGTCTGGTCATCGCCAAACACCAGAAGATGGCCGTCAGGGCTGTGCTGGAAGTGGTAATGGATGCCGACCTCGGCGCATAGCCGCTCGACGAAAGCCAGGTCGCTTTCTCCGTACTGCACGCAATATTCACGTTCGGGATATTGCCCACCCAGATTGAACTGGAAGGCATCGGCCAGGATACCGTGGTCCTTCAAGACAAGGGCCACGATAGCGGGCACGCTCAGATGCTGGAAAATTCGCCGGTTGATGCGATGGCGCAAGTACGCCAGGCGCGGCACGAGGGTGATCTGGTAGCGGGTCAGGCGTTTTCCCGAATCGCCTTGGGCCACGCTGTAGACCTGGCCATGTATTCCGCCGCCGCGATCATCGAAACCAAGGTAGGCCTGGCGATGCAGAAGCTCCTCCAGCACCAGGTCGGGCCGCTCACTGACCAGTTCCACATCAAAGCAAAAGGGTTGGCTGATCGCTTCCTTGCCCTTGAACTCAAGCACCTTGAGATCATCTGGCCCGCTCTCGAACGCCAGCGTGAAGCGTGGTTGGTTGGCAGGCGCGAACATCCTGTGTGCCTCTGCTGAATAAGGATGGGCGATTGTGCATGAGCGCTTCGGAGAATTGACCGGACGGCATGAAAAACAGATTTCCCCTACATCCAATAGGCAAAAAGGCGCAAGGCGTGCTGCATTTTCCGATGGACAATCCTTTAATCGCGATACGGAAAGCCTTCGTACGAAGTAATCAGCGGCTTCTGACAAAGCGAGGGGCCTCGTATCGTGTAGAGGCGTGATAACGTCGTTTCGTCGTAAAAAGCCAAGGACGCACCATGACAACCCGCTATACAAAAATCGCCATGATCCTGGCGCTTGCCGCCTTCGCCTTCCTGACCGTGTTCAACAACGTCACGGACTACAGCTCCAACTTCAATTTCGTCCAGCACGTACTGACCATGGACACCACCTTTCCCGACAATGCCGCCCGGTATCGCGCCATCGACAAGCCCTGGATGTGGCACGGTGCTTATTGGCTGATCATCCTCGGCGAAGCCATGACCACCGTGTTGCTGGCCTACGGCGCGCTGAAGCTCTGGCGGGTACGCACGGCGGATAGCTTGGCGTTCAATCAGGCAAAAGGATGGGCCATCGTGGGGCTGACAACGGGGTTTTTCGTCTGGTTCTTCGGCTTCATGGTCGTCGGCGGCGAATGGTTCCTCATGTGGCAATCCGAGACCTGGAATGGCCAGGACGCCGCGTTCAGGTTCTACATGGCGCTGCTGGGCGTGCTGATCTTTCTCAACCAGACCGACGCATGCCTGGACGGACGCCCATGAAAAAACGGCCCGCCTCCAATGGAGACGGGCCGTTTTCAGTTTTTCAAGCGAGCCGTCGAAGCCTCGCCGAGAACCTTACTGGTTCAAGCGGAAATCTTTCTCAGCCGCTTCGAAGCGCTGCAGCATGCCGGTGGTAGGCGTGCCCATCTTGCTGACGAAGTAGATGGCCAGGCTGGCGAAAATGAAGCCTGGGATGATTTCGTACAGGCCCAGCAGTTCGAACTGCTTCCAGACGATCACGGTGATCGCACCTACCAGAATGCCGGCCAGGGCGCCATTGCGGGTCATGTTCTTCCAGATCACCGAGATCAGTACAACCGGACCGAATGCAGCACCGAAACCGGCCCAGGCGTAGCTCACCAAGCCCAACACGCGGTTTTCCGGGTTGGCGGCCAAGGCAATGGCGATTACCGCCACCAACAGCACCATGAAGCGACCGACCCAGACCAACTCGAGCTGGGAAGCACCTTTACGCAGGAACGTCTTGTAGAAGTCCTCGGTCAAGGAACTGGAACATACCAACAACTGGCAGCTCAGGGTGCTCATGACAGCGGCGAGGATCGCCGACAGCAGCACACCGGCAACCCATGGGTTGAACAGCAGTTTCGCCAGCTCGATGAATACACGCTCAGGGTTTTCAGTCACGGGACCGGCCACCTCCGGGTGCGCCGAGAAGTACGCGATACCGAAGAAGCCGACGGCAACGGTGCCGCCCAGGCACAGGATCATCCAGGCCATGGAGATGCGACGTGCCTTGGCGATCGACTTGACCGAATCCGCCGCCATGAAGCGCGCCAGGATATGCGGCTGACCGAAGTAGCCCAGGCCCCAACCCATCAGCGAGATAATGCCGATGAAGGTGGTGTTTTTCAGCATGTCGAAGGACGTAGGGTCTTTCGCTTCGATGGCCAGGAACGTGGTGTCCACGCCACCGGTCGCCAGCAGTACGATGATCGGCGTGAGGATCAGCGCAAAGATCATCAGGGTGGCTTGTACAGTGTCGGTCCAGCTCACGGCCAGGAAACCACCGATGAAGGTGTAGGCGATGGTCGCGGCGGCACCGGCCCACAGCGCAGTCTCGTAGGACATGCCGAAGGTGCTTTCGAACAGACGGGCGCCGGCGACGATGCCGGAAGCGCAGTAGATGGTGAAGAACACCAGGATCACCACCGCAGAGATGATGCGCAGCAGGCCGCTGGTATCTTCAAAACGGCTGGAGAAATAATCCGGCAGCGTCAGCGCATCACCGTTGTGCTCGGTCTGGACCCGCAGGCGACCGGCAACGAACAGCCAGTTCAAGTAGGCACCGATGATCAAGCCGATGGCGATCCAGCCTTCCGACAGGCCGGACATGTAGATTGCGCCAGGCAAACCCATCAACAACCAGCCGCTCATGTCGGAGGCACCGGCAGAAAGCGCCGTCACGACGCTGCCCAGGCTACGACCGCCCAGGATGTAGTCGGAAAGGTTATTGGTGGAGCGATAAGCCATCAGGCCGATCAGGACCATGGCTGCGATATAGATCACGAAGGTGATCAGGGTGGGATTGCTAACACTCATGAGTTACGCCCTGGCTTTGTTTTTATGGTGCGGTGGCAGTTGTAAAGCGCCGACAACGCAGACGTTGTACCGACGTTTCGCAGACCCGCGAATTTATGACTGATGTTTCCCCAGGAAAGCCATCAGCCGATGCAGCTCAGCCCGGATTTCGAACCCAGAACCGGTTGCACCTTGGCCGCGAATGCTATTCAACAAATCAAATAAGGTGCAACCAGTTTCGCTAAAATAAGTTGCACCCAGTCGGAATAATCGTACAAACGGCCATTATTGCCCGCTATTGGTGCACAAATGGAAGCCGTGACGAGTTTTCTTGCACCAAACAAGTGCCAACCTGAAACATGTCGAGGAACATCCGGATGAGCTGTTCAATATTTCGACAAAAAACCGGTTGCACCCGGTTGCACCTCCAACAGCTCACAGCTAATCTTGCCGCCAGCTGATGCCACGCGGTACGTGGCAAACATGAGGATAAAAATATGGCTACCACCACCCTTGGGGTCAAACTCGACGACCCGACCCGCGAACGCCTCAAGGCGGCCGCAACCTCGATTGATCGCACGCCTCACTGGCTGATCAAGCAGGCAATTTTCAATTACCTGGAAAAACTCGAGGGTGGTGCAACCCTGACCGAGCTGAACGGTTCCCCTCGTGCCGACAGCGACGACGCTGGCGATGTACAGGTCGATCACGCTCACCAGTGCTTCCTTGAATTCGCCGAAAGCATCCTGCCGCAATCGGTACTGCGCGCCTCCATCACTGCCGCTTACCGTCGCCCTGAGCCGGAAGTGGTGCCGATGCTGATCGAGCAGGCCCGCCTGCCGGCCGAAATGGCCGAAGCCACCAACAAGCTGGCTGCTTCCATTGCTGAAAAATTACGTAACCAGAAAAGTGCTGGCGGTCGTGCCGGTATTGTTCAGGGCTTGTTGCAGGAATTTTCCCTGTCGTCCCAGGAAGGCGTGGCACTGATGTGCCTGGCCGAGGCGCTGTTGCGGATCCCGGACAAAGGCACCCGCGATGCGCTGATCCGCGACAAGATCAGCACCGGCAACTGGCATCCGCACTTGGGCAACAGCCCGTCGCTGTTCGTCAACGCCGCCACCTGGGGCCTGTTGCTGACCGGCAAGCTGGTCGCCACCCATAACGAAGCAGGCCTGACCTCCTCCCTGAGCCGCATCATCGGCAAGAGCGGCGAGCCGATGATCCGCAAGGGCGTCGACATGGCCATGCGCCTGATGGGCGAGCAGTTCGTCACCGGCGAAACCATCGCTGAAGCCCTGGCCAACGCGAGCAAGTTCGAATCCAAGGGCTTCCGCTATTCCTACGACATGCTGGGTGAAGCCGCACTCACCGAACATGACGCCCAGAAGTACCTGGCCTCGTACGAACAAGCCATCCACTCCATCGGCAAAGCGTCCCATGGCCGTGGGATTTATGAAGGCCCAGGTATTTCCATCAAGCTCTCGGCCCTGCACCCGCGCTACAGCCGCGCCCAGTATGAGCGCGTCATGGACGAGCTGTACCCGCGCCTGCTGTCGCTAACTCTGCTGGCCAAGCAATACGACATTGGCCTCAATATTGACGCTGAAGAAGCCGACCGCCTCGAACTGTCCCTGGACCTGCTCGAGCGCCTGTGCTTTGAGCCGCAGCTGACTGGCTGGAACGGCATCGGCTTCGTGATCCAGGCCTACCAGAAGCGTTGCCCGTACGTGATCGACTACGTCATCGACCTGGCCCGTCGCAGCCGTCACCGCCTGATGATCCGCCTGGTAAAAGGCGCGTACTGGGACAGCGAGATCAAACGCGCCCAGGTCGAAGGCCTGGAAGGCTATCCGGTGTACACCCGCAAGGTGTACACCGACGTTTCCTACATCGCCTGCGCTCGCAAGCTGCTGTCGGTGCCGGAAGTCATCTACCCGCAGTTCGCCACGCACAACGCCCATACCCTGTCGGCCATCTACCATATCGCTGGTCAGAACTATTACCCGGGCCAGTACGAATTCCAGTGCCTGCACGGCATGGGTGAACCGCTGTACGAGCAAGTTGTAGGCAAAGTCTCCGAAGGCAAGCTGAACCGTCCGTGCCGCGTGTACGCTCCGGTCGGCACCCATGAAACACTGCTGGCCTACCTGGTGCGTCGCCTGCTGGAAAACGGTGCCAATACCTCGTTCGTCAACCGCATCGCCGACCAGTCGATTTCCATCCAGGAATTGGTGGCCGATCCGGTGGCAAGCATCGAGCAGATGGCAACCCTGGAAGGCGGTTTCGGCCTGCCGCACCCGCGCATCCCGCTGCCGCGCGACCTGTATGGCAGCGACCGCGCCAACTCCAGCGGCATCGACCTGGCCAACGAACATCGCCTGGCCTCGTTGTCCTGTGCCCTGCTCGCCACCGCCCATAACGACTGGAAAGCCGCGCCGATGCTCGGCTGCGCCGCCAGCGAAGAAACCCCGGCAGCGGTGCTGAACCCGTCCGATCACCGCGACGTGGTCGGCCATGTGCAGGAAGCCACGGTCGCCGACGTCGACAACGCCATCCAGTGCGCGCTCAACGCCGCACCGATCTGGCAGGCCACGCCACCAGCCGAACGCGCCGCGATCCTCGAGCGTGCCGCCGACCTGATGGAAGGCGAGATCCAGCCGCTGATGGGTCTGCTGGCCCGTGAAGCCGGCAAGACGTTCGCCAACGCCATCGCAGAAGTGCGTGAAGCCGTGGACTTCCTGCGCTACTACGCGGTGCAGGCCCGCAACGATTTCACCAACGATGCCCATCGCCCACTGGGCCCGGTGGTCTGCATCAGCCCGTGGAACTTCCCGCTGGCCATTTTCAGCGGCCAAGTCGCCGCCGCACTGGCCGCCGGCAACCCGGTCCTGGCCAAGCCCGCCGAACAGACCCCGTTGGTGGCGGCCCAGGCTGTGCGCCTGATGCTCGAAGCCGGCATTCCGGAAGGCGTCCTGCAACTGCTGCCGGGCCGTGGCGAAACCGTTGGTGCCCGCCTGGTAGGTGACGATCGCGTCAAAGGCGTGATGTTCACCGGGTCCACCGAAGTCGCCCGTCTGTTGCAACGCAACATCGCCGGTCGCCTGGACAACCAGGGCCGCCCAATCCCGTTGATCGCCGAGACTGGCGGCCAGAACGCCATGATCGTCGACTCTTCGGCGCTGACCGAACAAGTGGTCATCGACGTGGTGTCCTCGGCCTTCGACAGTGCCGGCCAGCGTTGCTCGGCCCTGCGCGTACTGTGCCTGCAGGAAGATTCCGCCGACCGCGTCATCGAAATGCTCAAGGGCGCCATGGCCGAATCGCGCCTCGGCAACCCGGAGCGCTTGTCGGTGGACATCGGCCCGGTGATCGACGCCGAGGCCAAGGCCGGCATCGAGAAGCACATCCAGGCCATGCGCGACAAAGGTCGCACCGTATACCAGATGGCGATCGCCGACAGCGACGAATGCAAGCGCGGCACCTTCGTGATGCCGACGCTGATCGAGCTGGAAAGCTTCGATGAGCTGCAACGCGAGATCTTCGGCCCAGTGCTGCACGTGGTTCGCTACAAGCGCAAGGAACTGGACCAGTTGATCAACCAGATCAACGCCTCCGGCTACGGCCTGACCCTGGGTGTACACACCCGCATCGACGAGACCATCGCCAAGGTCATCGACAATGTGAATGCCGGCAACGTCTACGTTAACCGCAACATTGTCGGCGCCGTGGTCGGTGTACAGCCGTTTGGTGGCGAAGGCTTGTCGGGCACCGGTCCGAAGGCTGGTGGTCCGCTGTACCTGTACCGCCTGCTGTCGACCCGTCCTACCGATGCGATCCAGCAATCCTTCGTCCGTGGCGATGCCCTGGCCGCGCCGGACCTGCGTTTGCGCGACGCCATGAGCAAGCCGCTGACCGCCCTGCAAGCCTGGGCCGACAGCCAGAAGCTCGCCGAACTGAGCGCTTTGTGCGTGCAGTTCGCCGCCCAGTCGCAAAGCGGCATCACCCGCCAGCTCACCGGCCCAACCGGCGAACGCAACAGCTACGCCATCCTGCCCCGCGAGCATGTGCTGTGCCTGGCGGACGTGGAAGGCGACCTGCTGACGCAACTGGCCGCAGTCCTGGCCGTCGGCGGCTCGGCCGTATGGCCGGAAACCGACACCAGCAAGGCAGTGTTCGCACGCTTGCCGAAGGAAATCCAGGCACGCATCCAGCGGATTTCCGACTGGACCAAGGACGACGTGGTGTTCGACGCCGTCCTGCACCACGGTGACTCGGACCAACTGCGCGGCGTTTGCCAGCAAGTGGCCAAGCGCGCCGGTGCAATCGTCGGCGTGCATGGCTTGTCCCAAGGCGAAACCAACATCGCGCTGGAGCGCCTGGTGATCGAACGAGCACTGAGCGTCAACACCGCCGCTGCGGGCGGTAACGCCAGCCTGATGACCATCGGCTAAACCGTTATATGCCAGGCCCCCGCAATGGGTGCCTGGCAATAGAACTCCTTGTGGGAGCAGGCTCGCTTCCACATTGTTTTGATTAGCGTCGCCCCCTCTGCTCCATCACCCAAATCAATCATCCTGTTCAGGCACCATTGCCAGACCTAGACTCGGCCTATTCCAAGAAAAGGTAGGCCGCCATGTCCGAGACGTTGCTCAGTTCCCGCAATCTGGCTTTCGAGCTGTATGAAGTCCTCGATGCCGAGGGCCTGACCCAGCGCGAACGGTTTGCCGAGCACAATCGCGAAACCTTCGACGCGGCCATCGGTACCGCTCGCAGCATCGCCGAAAAGTATTTCGCCCCCCACAACCGCAAGAACGACGAAAACGAACCGCGCTATGAAAACGGTCAGGCGATCCTGATCCCGGAGGTGAAGCCGGCAGTGGATGCCTTCCTGGAGGCAGGTTTTCTCAATGCCGCGCGCAGCTTCGAGGCGGGTGGCATGCAGCTGCCGACGTTGTTGTCCCAGGCTTGCTTCGCGCATTTCCAGTCAGCCAACGCCGCTTCGACTTCCTACCCGTTCCTGACCATGGGCGCGGCAAACCTGATCGAGAGCTTCGGCAGCGATGATCAGAAGCAACGCTTCCTGCAACCGATGATCGACGGCCGTTTCTTCGGCACCATGGCCCTGACCGAACCTCACGCGGGCTCATCACTGTCGGATATTCGTACACGCGCAGAGCCGGCGTCCGACGGTACCTATCGGCTCAAGGGCAACAAGATTTTCATCTCCGGCGGCGACCATCCGTTGTCGGAAAACATCGTCCACATGGTCTTGGCGAAATTGCCGGACGCGCCACCGGGCGTGAAGGGCATCTCGCTGTTTATCGTGCCCAAATTCCTGGTTAACGACGACGGCAGCCTGGGCAAGCGCAACGATGTGCTGTTGGCCGGTTTGTTTCACAAAATGGGCTGGCGTGGCACCACGTCCACAGCGCTGAATTTCGGCGACAACGGCGAATGTGTCGGTTACCTCGTAGGAAAACCACACCACGGCCTGAGCTACATGTTCCAGATGATGAACGAGGCGCGCATCGGCGTCGGCATGGGCGCGGTGATGCTGGGTTACGCCGGTTACCTGTATTCCCTGGAATACGCTCGCGAACGCCCACAAGGCCGCGTGCCCGACAGCAAGGATCCGACCACCGCCCCCGTGGCGATCATCCAGCATGCCGACGTGCGGCGCATGCTGCTGACACAAAAGGCCTACGTGGAAGGCTCGTTCGACCTCGGCCTGTACGCGGCGCGGCTGTTCGACGACACCACCACGCTGGAAAGCGAAGCCGAGCGCCGGCGAGCCCATGAGCTGCTCGACCTGCTCACGCCGATCGTCAAGTCGTGGCCTTCGGAGTTCTGCCTGAAGGCCAACGAGCTGGCGATCCAGATCCTCGGCGGTCACGGCTACACCCGCGAATACCCGGTGGAGCAGTATTACCGCGACAATCGCCTGAACCCGATCCATGAGGGCACCCATGGCATCCAGTCCCTGGACCTGCTGGGACGCAAACTGGCACAGAACGGCGGTGCCGGGCTCAAGCAACTGATCCGCCTGGTGGCCGACACCACCGAGCGCGCACAAGCGTACCAATCGCTGACGCCCTTGCGTCAGCCATTGGAAGCCCTGGTGGCGCGCCTGCAAACCGTCACCCTCGGTCTGCTGACCGACCTGGCTCAAGGCAAGGTCAACAGCAGCCTCGCCAATTCGGCGCTTTACCTGAAGGTGTTCGGACACATGGTGATCGGCTGGCGCTGGCTGGAACAGGCGATTCGCGCCGAGGAAGGACTGGCGAAGGGGAATGCGGCGGACAGCGACTTCTATAAAGGCAAGCTGCAAGCGGCGCGCTACTTCCTGACTTGGGAAGTGCCGGGCTGCGAGCATGAGCTGACGCTTCTCGAGGCACGGGATGATACATGCCTCGAGATGCGGGATGAGTGGTTCTGAGCTAGGCTGCGGGGGGCTTCAAGCCTGCTGGATCGTCTTGGCAATCACCTCGACCGTGGCGCTGACCTGCTCTTGGTAACGGTCGAGTTCCGCCCGATGCTGCTTCTGCATTTCCATCTGTTGCGAACACAGGTTCATGGCCGCCAAGACCAGCAGGCGATCACCGATCAATGTCGGGTATTTGCGCTTGGTATCGGCCAGGGCCGCCTTGAGCATCGAAGCGGCGTCCAGCAACGCTTGCTCCTGCCCGGCCGGCGCCTTTATCGAATAGTCCTCGCCTAGAATCGAGACGACTGTCACCCCATCGGCACGATGATTCATGCGCTGGCCGTTGCGGTGCTGGCGCGCTCGATCAAGGCCTGGATCCGGGCGGTGGTGGCGCCATGCAGTTCTTCCTGTTCCATCAGGTTCAGTTGCAGGCTTTCGTTTTCATCCTTGGCCTTGGCCAGTTCGGCGCTCAGGGTTTCATTCAGGCCGGTGAGGTGGCGGTTCTGTTGCACCAGGTCATTGACCAGTTGCTCCAGCTGACTGAGGGATGTTTCCAACATATTGATTTCCAGGCTTTTCCAAGGGGCGCGTACGATAAAGAAAAGTCACCGCGGATGCCACGTTTCAAGGGCAACGGTGCTTCGCTCGCGAGCTGTAGAGACTGCGGTCCCGGGATCTGGTTCCTACCCTTCGTCGCAAGATCGGCGATGGGTGCGGCAAATGCCCGCGGCTGGCTCAAGACTTCAGTCGCAAGACCGATAAGTCAGTGAAACCAGTCATAGTCCGCACGGACGCGCTTCTTCACGGTAAATTTTATGTCCCTACGTAATATGAACATCGCGCCGCGGGCGTTCCTGGGGTTTGCCCTGATCGGCGCCCTGATGCTGGCCCTGGGCGTTTTTGCCTTGAGCCAGATGAGCAAGATTCGTGTGTCTGGCGACAACATCGCCCAGAACAGTGTGCCCAGTATCAAGGCATTGAACGAGTTCACCCAGCTCACCTTGCGTCTTCGCGTGCTGTCCTATCGCCTGCTGACCAACCGCGAAGCGGATACCCAGCAAAAAACCCTGGAGCTGTTCGAGCAGCGCAACCAGCAAGTCAGCGCCGCACAGGCTGCCTATGAAAAACTCATCAGCGCCCCGGACGAACGGGCCGCGTATGAGCAGTATGTGCAATTGCTCAATCAGTACCGCCAGCTCGAAGAGCGGATGAAAACCCTGTCGCGCAACAATCAGGTCACTGAATTGCAGGCACTGCTCAACACCGAACTGATGAGCAATTCCGACGCCATCAACGCAGTGCTGGCTCGTTTGACAGAGATCAACAACCTGCAAGCGGAAGCCTTCAATAAAAACGCGGCGCAACAATATTCCACCGCGTTCAACTGGGTCGTTACTCTACTGGTCATCGCCACCGGCCTGACCGTGCTGTTCGCCTGGCTGCTGACCAACAGCATCACCAAGCCGATCGCCAACGCGCTGGAAGCCGCCGAGGAAATCGCCAAGGGCAACCTCACCCGGCCGATTACCGTTGACGGCAGCGACGAAGCCGGCCGCCTGCTGCGTGCGATGTCGACCATGCAGGACAAGCTGCGCGACACCCTGCAACGGATCTCCGGCTCAGCGACGCAATTGGCCTCCGCCGCCGAAGAGCTCAACAGCGTCACCGATGAAAGCGCCCGTGGCCTGACCCAGCAGAACAACGAAATCGAACAAGCCGCCACGGCGGTCAACGAGATGACCAGCGCCGTGGAAGAGGTTGCCCGCAACGCGGTCAGCACCTCGGAAGCGTCCAGGAACGCCACGACTTCAGCGGGCGACGGCCGTGACCTGGTACAGGAAACCGTCGGCGCCATCGAACGCATGAGCGCCGACGTACAAAGCACCGCCACGCTGATCGGCAACCTGGCCGATGAATCCCGCGACATCGGCAAGGTGCTCGACGTGATCCGTGGCCTGGCCGACCAGACCAACCTGCTGGCCCTGAACGCCGCCATCGAAGCCGCCCGTGCCGGTGAAGCCGGTCGTGGTTTCGCCGTGGTCGCCGACGAAGTCCGCGCCCTGGCCCACCGCACCCAGCAGTCGACCAGCGAGATCGAACGCATGATCGGCAGCATCCAGAGCGGCACCGAACAGGCCGTGGACTCGATGCGCAACAGCACCGAACGCGCCGAATCGACCCTGAACATCGCCCGCGGTGCCGGTATGTCCCTCGACACGATCAACAGCGCCATCGTCGAGATCAACGAACGCAACCTGGTGATCGCCAGCGCCGCCGAAGAACAGGCCCAAGTGGCCCGTGAAGTGGACCGCAACCTGGTGAACATCCGCGACCTGTCGGTGCAATCGGCCACCGGTGCGAACCAGACCAGCGCCGCGAGTGCAGAACTGTCGCGTTTGGCGGTGGATTTGAACAGCATGGTTGGGCGGTTTAGCCTTTAACCCGCGTAACGGATGATAGTGAGCAATCATCCGCCTGGCTTTTGTGGCGAGGGAGCTTGCTCCCGCTGGGTCGGTCCGACGCTTCGGGCGCAGCAGCCCCGTCCTTAAAAGCGACGACTGCTTCGCAGCCGAGCGGGAGCAAGCTCCCTCGCCACAAGGGCTGCGCCCAAAATTCAATTCCAAACCTTTTTTGACAGCATCACATTTCAACAGGTTAGAATCGCTGGCACGCAGACTGCATGGTCAGTTTGTGCCTGTCCCTCAAGATTCCCGGAGTACTGCCTTTGACTGCGACGACCATCAACAGCCTGTTCTTGATCGGCGCGTTGCTGGTGGGTGCGAGCATTCTGGTGAGTTCTCTTTCATCGCGCCTGGGCATCCCGATCCTGGTGATCATCCTCGCGGTGGGCATGGCGGCTGGTGTCGACGGCGCTGGCATTCTTTTCGACAACTACGCCACGGCCTATCTGGTCGGCAACCTCGCCTTGGCGGTGATCCTGCTGGACGGCGGCTTGCGCACGCGGGTTTCGAGCTTTCGCGTGGCGTTGTGGCCGGCGCTTTCCCTGGCGACGGTGGGGGTGCTGATCACCACGGGGTTGACCGGCATGGCGGCGGCCTGGCTGTTCAACCTGAACTTGATCCAGGGATTGCTGATCGGCGCGATTGTCGGTTCCACCGACGCCGCGGCGGTGTTCTCGTTGCTCGGCGGCAAAGGCCTGAACGAGCGTGTCAGCGCCACCCTGGAAATCGAGTCCGGTAGCAACGACCCCATGGCGGTGTTCCTCACCGTAACCCTGATCGGCATGCTCGCCAGCGGTGAGACCGGCTTGCACTGGAGCCTGCTCGGCCACTTGGTGCGCGAGTTCGGCATCGGCGGCGCGATCGGCCTGGGCGGCGGATGGCTGATGCTGCAGTTGGTCAACCGTATCAACCTGGCCAACGGGCTCTACCCGATCCTGGTCATCAGCGGCGGCCTTGCGGTATTCGCCCTGACCAACGCCCTGCACGGCAGTGGCTTCCTGGCGGTGTATCTGTGCGGCCTGGTGATCGGCAACCGCCCGATACGCAGTCGTCACGGCATCCTCCATATGCTCGATGGCATGGCCTGGCTGGCGCAGATCGGCATGTTCCTCGTGCTGGGGTTGCTGGTCACGCCCCATGACCTGCTGCCGATAGCCTTGCCCGCCCTGGGCCTGGCCCTGTGGATGATCCTGTTCGCGCGCCCGCTGTCGGTCATGGTCGGCCTGTTGCCGTTCAAGGCCTTTCATGGTCGCGAGAAGGTGTTCATTTCCTGGGTCGGGCTGCGGGGCGCCGTGCCGATCATTCTTGCGGTGTTTCCGCTGATGGCCGGCTTGCCTCACGCGCAACTCTATTTCAACCTGGCATTCTTTATCGTGTTGGTGTCGCTGCTGGTGCAGGGCACAAGCCTGCCCTGGGTCGCCAAGCTGTTGCATGTGACCGTCCCGCCGGAGCCCTTGCCGATTTCCCGCGCTGCGCTGGAAGTGCATGTCACCAGCGAGTGGGAACTGTTCATTTATCGCCTGGGCGCGGAAAAGTGGTGCATCGGCTCGCCCCTGCGGGACCTGAAAATGCCCGACGGCACGCGCATCGCGGCCCTGTTTCGTGGCCAGCAACTGCTCCATCCGTCGGGTAGTACGGTGTTGGAAGTCAATGATTTACTGTGTGTCATCGGCCATGAACACGACTTGCCGGCCCTTGGAAAACTGTTCAGCCAGGCTCCGCAACGGGGCCTGGATTTGCGCTTCTTCGGCGACTTCGTACTCGAAGGAGACGCCCAGCTGGCCGCGGTTGCTGCCCTGTACGGGTTGAAGCTGGACGGTATCGATCCGGACATGACCCTGGGCCGCTTCATCGCGCAGAAAGTCGGCGGTGCGCCGGTGGTCGGCGACCAGGTGGACTGGAACAACACCCTGTGGACCGTCGCCGTCATGGACGGGAACAAGATCGGCAAAGTGGGCGTCAGATTCCCCGAAGGAAGTCGCCCGGGTCCCGGCTTGTTCCTCTAAACTGCTCCCACTCTCATTTGCTTGACCGGTCTCTATGCCTACCCTGCGCTCCTTATTCGCCATCGCCCTGCTCGGCCTGAGTCTTTCCATCTGCACGGTCCAGGCCGCTGAGCCGCCCACCAGTGCCTCGGTCCAGGCCAGCCTGGACAAGATCGCCGACCGCAAACTCCCGGAAGCCGATCAGAAAGCCTTGCAGGCCGTGTTGCAAAACACCCTGACCCAGTTGAGCAACAAGGCCGACTACGAACAGAAGCTGCTCGCCATCAAGCAGCAACTGGCCAACGCGCCCAAGCTGAATATCGAGAACCAGCGTGAACTGGCGCGGCTCAAGGGCACCAATGTGGTGCCGGTGGCGCAACGCTATGCCAACCTGCCGATTCCCCAGCTCGAGCAAATGCTGACGGAACGCTCTACCCAGCAGTCCGACTTGCAAAAAGCCCTGGCCGACGCCAACAGCCTGGTTATCACCGCCCAGACCCGCCCCGAGCGAGCACAGGCGGAAATCGCCGCCAGCCAGACCCGAATCCAGCAGATCAACACCATCCTCAAGGCTGGCCGGGATGCGGGCAAAGCCCTGAGCGCCGAGCAGCGCGACCAGCTCAACGCAGAACTGGCGGCCCTCAACGCACTGATTCCGCTGCGCCGCCAGGAACTGGCCGGCAACAGCCAGCTGCAAGACCTGGGCAACAGCCAGCACGATCTACTGTCGGAAAAGATCGACCGCATGGAGCGGGAAATCCAGGACCTGCAGAACCTGATCAACCAGAAGCGCCTGGCCCAATCCCAGGAAACGGTGACACAGCAATCCATCGAAGCGCAGAAGGCCGGCGGCAGCAGCCTGCTGGCGACCGAAAGCGCGGCGAACCTGAAACTCTCCGATTACCTGCTCAGGAGCACTGACCGCCTCAACGAAGTCACCCAGCAGAACCTGCAGACCAAACAGCTGCTGGACAGCGTCACGCAGACCGACGCAGCGCTGGACGAGCAGATCAGCGTGCTCAAGGGCAGCCTGTTGCTGTCCAAGATCCTCTACAAGCAGCGCCAGACCCTGCCGCGCCTGAAACTGGACCAGAACCTGGCCGACCAGATCGCCGACATTCGCCTGTATCAGTTCGAAGTCAGCCAGCAACGCGAGCTGCTGAACAACCCCGCGGCCTACGTCGACAACCTGCTGGCGTCCCAGCCCTCCGAGCAAGCCACGCCACAGCTGCGCAAGACCTTGCTTGAACTGGCGCTGACCCGGGTCGACCTGCTGGACCGCCTGAACCGCGAATTGAGTGCGGTGCTCAACGAGTCCATCACGTTGCAACTCAACCAGAAGCAACTGCTCAGCACCGCACAGAGCCTGCGCGCAACCCTCGAAGAGCAGATGTTCTGGATTCCCAGCAACAAGCCGCTGGATTTCGAATGGATGCGCGGCGTGCCTGCCCGCCTGGAAAAACAGGTCGACTCGCTGCCCTGGGCTTCGAGCCTCAGCGAACTGGCCGACGGCCTGACCCAGCGACCGCTGCTGTTCCTGCCCCTGGTGCTGTTGATCGGCGTGCTGCTGTGGCGGCGCAAGAATCTGTATGCGCGCCTGAACAAAGTCCATCAGGATGTCGGCCACTTCAAGCGCGACAGCCAGTGGCACACCCCCCAGGCGATCCTGATCAACATCCTGCTGGCGATGCCGGTGGCCATTGCGCTGGCGCTGTGCGGCTACGCCTTGCAGATCGACGCCCGCGGCCAGAACACCAACCTCGGAGCGGCGCTGCTGCAGATCGGGCAGGCCTGGCTGGTGTTCTATACCGCCTATCGAATCCTGTCCCCAGGCGGTGTGGCCGAGCTGCATTTCCGCTGGGAAAAACCCCAGGTCGAATTCCTCCAGGGCTGGATCCGTCGACTCGGCCTGGTGGTCCTGGCCTTGGTGGCCGTGGTGGCGGTGGCGGAATTGCAGCCGTCGGCCCTGGCCGATGACGTCCTTGGCATGCCGGTGGTGCTGACCTGCTACGCCTCGATGGCTTGGTTGCTCAGCCGGCTGCTGCTGAGCAGCCCGACGCACAAGAACACCTCGCTGTTCCGCAAGGCCCTCGGCGTGCTGTTCACCGCGCTGCCGATCGCACTGTTCGTCGCCGTCTGCTTCGGCTACTACTACACCGCGCTGAAACTCAGCGACCGCCTGATCAACACGCTGTACTTGCTGATGTTCTGGCTGGTGATCGAGGCCACCTTCGTGCGCGGCCTGTCGGTCGCGGCACGACGCCTCGCCTACCAGCGCGCTCTGGCCAAGCGCCAGGCGGCCAAGGAGGCCGGTGACGGCGAAGCGGTGGTAGAAGAGCCGACCCTGGACATCGAGAAGGTCAACGAGCAGTCCCTGCGCCTGATCCGCCTGGCCCTGCTGGGCGGTTTCATTGCCGCGCTGTACTGGGTCTGGTCGGACCTGATCAGTGTGTTCTCCTATCTGGACAACATCACTCTCTATGAGTACACCAGCGGCACCGGCTCCGCCATGAGCATGGTGCCTATCAGCATCGGCGACATGCTCGGTGCGCTGATCATCATCGGCATTACCTTCGCCCTGGCGCGCAACCTGCCGGGCCTGCTGGAAGTGTTCGTGCTGTCGAAGCTGAACCTGGCCCAGGGCAGCGCGTACGCAACCACTACACTGCTGTCCTACGTGATCGCCGGCGTCGGCTTCGTTACGACGCTGTCCACCCTTGGCGTGAGCTGGGACAAGTTGCAATGGCTGGTGGCTGCGCTGTCGGTGGGCCTGGGCTTCGGCATGCAGGAGATCTTCGCCAACTTCATCTCCGGCATCATGATCCTGTTCGAGCGACCGGTGCGCATCGGCGACACCATCACCATCGGCAACCTGTCGGGCACGGTGAGCAAGATCCGCATTCGGGCGACCACCATCACTGACTTCGACCGCAAGGACATCATCGTCCCGAACAAGACGTTCATCACCGGGCAATTGATCAACTGGTCGCTGACCGATACCGTGACACGGGTAACCCTTAAGGTAGGTGTCGACTACGGGGCGGACCTTGACCTGGTCAGGGACCTGCTGCTCAAGGGAGCCCGGGAAAATCCACGGGTGCTGAAGGAGCCGGAACCATTGGTGTATTTCCTGAACTTCGGGGAAAGCACCCTGGATCATGAGCTGCGCATGCATGTGCGTGACCTGGGCGACCGCAACCCTGTACTGGACGAGATCAACCGGTTCATAAGTCGCGAATTCAAAAAGCACAAGATCGGTATTGCGTTCCGGCAAGTGGAGGTCTCCTTGAAAAACCTCCAGGGCCTGGAATACAAACTGACGCCAGTATTGCCGCAGGACAAGACGACGCCCGAGCCTTCCCGCGCGCCAGAGCCCAAGTCCTTGCCAGAGCCACCGGCAGCCACCCTCGACTGATCGCGCAATGCCCAGGGCATCGCGCCGGAGACGGCCATGAAAACGCTGGAAACCTTGACCTTCGATAACCGTTTCGCCCGCCTGGGCGACGGCTTATCGGCCCACGTGCTGCCAGAGCCTATCGACAATCCGCGATTGGTGGTGGCCAGCCCGGCGGCCATGGCATTACTGGACCTGGAACCGGCGGAAGCCGAGACAGCGCTGTTTGCCGAAATCTTCGGCGGGCACAAGCTCTGGGCTGAAACCGAGCCCCGGGCAATGGTGTATTCGGGACATCAGTTCGGTCACTACAACCCGCAATTGGGCGATGGCCGTGGGTTGCTGCTCGGCGAGGTCTACAACGAGGCCGGCGAGCACTGGGACCTGCATCTCAAGGGGGCTGGCCAGACGCCGTTCTCGCGGATGGGCGACGGGCGCGCGGTGTTGCGCTCATCGATCCGTGAATTCCTTGCCTCCGAGGCGCTGCATGCCCTGGGCATTCCCACTACCCGCGCCTTGTGCGTGATCGGTTCCGACACCCCGGTGTGGCGCGAAAAGCAGGAGCGTGCCGCCATGGTGCTGCGCCTGGCCCCCAGCCACGTGCGCTTCGGGCATTTCGAATATTTCTACTACACCAAGAAGCCCGAGCTGCATGCAGCGCTCGCCGAGCACGTGTTGAACCTGCATTTCGCCGAATGCCGCGAGCAGCCGGAGCCGTACCTGGCGATGTATCGCGAGATCGTCGAGCGCAACGCCGAGCTGATTGCGAAATGGCAGGCCTACGGGTTCTGCCACGGCGTGATGAACACCGACAACATGTCGATCCTGGGCATTACCTTCGACTTCGGCCCGTTCGCCTTCCTCGACGACTTCGACGCCAACTTCATTTGCAATCATTCCGATGACCAGGGTCGCTACTCGTTCAGCAACCAAGTGCCCATCGGCCAGTGGAATCTCAGCGCCCTTGCCCAAGCCCTGACGCCCTTCATCAGTGTCGAAGCCCTGCGCGAAACCCTCGGTTTGTATTTGCCGCTGTATCAGGCCCACTACCTGGATTTGATGCGCCGTCGCCTCGGCCTGACCGTTGCCGAAGAGGATGACCAGAGGCTGGTGGAGCGCCTGCTGCAACTGATGCAGAACAGCGGGGTCGACTACAGCCTGTTCTTCCGCCGGTTGGGCGACCAGGCCCCGGAACACGCCGTTGCCAGTTTGCGCGACGACTTTGTCGACTTGAAGGGTTTCGACGCCTGGGCCGAACTGTATGTCGCCCGGGTCAACCGCGAAGGCCCCCTCGATCAAAACCAGCGCCGCGCCCGCATGCATGCGGTCAATCCGCTCTACGTGCTGCGCAACTACCTGGCACAGAAAGCCATCGACGCCGCCGAGTCAGGCGACTACGAAGAAGTCCGCCGTTTGCACAAGGTGTTGAGCAAGCCATTCGAGGAGCAACCGGGCATGGACAGCTACGCCGAGCGCCCGCCTGAGTGGGGTAAGCATCTGGAGATCAGTTGCTCGTCATAACCCTGTGGCGAGGGAGCTTGCTCCGCGGGGTCGGTCCGACGCTTCGGGCGCAGCAGCCCCGATAGCAATCCAAGCCTTCAAATAAAGGTTTCAACCGATACGCCAAAGCGCTCTGCCAACCAGCGAATCTGCCTTAGATTCAGCTGGCGCTTGCCGCTCAGCACTTCCGATACCACTGATTGGGCGCCGACACCCGGCAAATCGCTCTGGCTCAAACCGTGCTCACGCATAAGGTACCGAAGCGCCTCTACGCCGCTCGCCTTGGGCATCGGCCGGTGTTGCTGATCCCAGGCTTCAATCCATTCGCCGATAATGTCGACCAGGCTCATCAGAGGGTGGGCTTCGTCTTCACCGACCAGTTCCAGCAGTTCATCAAGCGCGCCAGCCAGACGATCGTAATCTTCCTCACTCCTGGGCTTGCGCAGAAGAGGCGATACGAACTCCCAATGGGCAGCGACCTGTTCTATCAATGCACTCATCCTTTTACTCCTTCCACTTGCCTCTATCGTATTCCCGGTGGTCGAGCACGCATTTTATATAGAGCCGTTGGGGTCGGTATCGAATCACCGCTATCAGCCGCAACTTGTTTCCTCCAATGTCAAACACGTGCAGCGGACCGACTTTATCGGTGGCCGGAAATATGGATTTCATCGCCGCGTAATCCGCTGGGCTATTTCGCTTGATCAGCCGATACCATTGATCCAACGCATTGGCGCAATGCGGCCATTTCTCCTTGGCCTCCCAAATGCGCTTCTCAGTGATCACATGCGTGCAACGTCCTTATCGCATTTTGCTATAGGAGAGTTAAACACAAAACTGGCGCATCGCAAATTGCGATAGCGCCAGTCAGATAGACGGGTTGATATTGCAGAATTTCAGCCTAGTCGCCGAAAGCTCTAATCCCTTGGAAGAAATGTGAGCAGGTATGAGCCATGTGCTCACCCCGCCTTATCATTCCCTTGTTCGGGCGTCTCGATCCCTGATTCTGCTTCTTCGCCAGCCGGCTCTGCCGCTGGCTTTTCCTCGGGATAACCGGGCATGCCGCGGGCGTCTTCCGGGGTCAATTCGTCCCGATCATGGCGACTGTCGGTAGCGTAGGCCGGGGCGGCGTTGGGGTCTTCGTCGCGGCCGGCGGTACCGAGCACGAAGCCGTCGTCGTTGGGGTTGTCCACTGCCTGGGGAGTGGCTGGGTCTTGAGGATGGCTCATGGGACCTCCTGGGGTTGCGAACAGGTACGTGGTGTCTTTTTGAGGCCGTGAGACCTTTTCAGTGCGACGTACCTGATGAATGGCAACCCCATGAAGACGACGCCCAGCGCCCTACGCCATATCACTCTGGCTGAATTCTTCGGCCAGGAAATCAATCAACGTACGCACCGACGGCAACAACCCGCGGCGTGAAGCAAAAATCGCGTGGACGATCCCGCATTTGGGCGTCCAGCCCGGCACCAGCTCCACCAACCGTCCGGCGGCAATGTCCTCGCGCACCACCACGCTGGGCAAATGGGCGACGCCAATGCCTGCCAGCACCGCATGACGCAGGGCCAGCAGGTCATCGGTGACCATGCGCGGCTCATGGCGTATCAATGCACGGGTACCGTCCGGGCCGAACAGCTCCCACTGGTACTCACGCTGCGCCCCACCCCAATGCACGCTGGGCAAGCCATTAAGGTCCGCCGGGGACGCCGGTGTAGACATGTGCTCCAGGAACGCAGGGCTGCCCACCAGGCATTGTGTGCTGTTGCTCAGCACCTTCATGACCATGTCGGTGTTTTCCAGCGGCGGAAAACGCACCCGCAAGGCGATATCGAACCCCTCGTGGATCAAGTCCACCCGGCGGTTGGTGCTCTCGATAAACAGCTCCACCCTCGGGTACTTGAGCATGTAGCGGGTCAGCATCGGCCCGACCCAACTGTTGAGCAACGCCGTCGGACAACTGATGCGCACCAGGCCCTGGGGTTCGGAGCGGTTGCGCTCGATTACTTCCGCCGCGCTCTCGGCCTCGACCCGCATCGCCAGGCAGCGCTGGTAATAGGCCTGGCCGATCTCCGTCAATGTGCAATGCCGACTGGTGCGATGGAGCAAGCGTACCCCGAGCCGCTCCTCCAATAAGGCAATGCGCCGGCTCAGCTTGGATTTGGGCATGTCCAGCGCCCGGCCCGCCGCGGCGAATCCACGGTGCTCAACCACCTGGGTGAAGTAGTACAGCGTGTTGAGGTCTTCGATGATCGTTCTCCAAATAGAACGCTAAGGCTGATTTTCGCAGTCTAGCGCATCAAAGGTGCCAGTTTTAATCTACACACATCGAAACGCAACACGGATTCAAACCGGCGCTTCGGCCAGATGAGTCACCGAATAATCGCTATACCAACATTAAAAACCTTAACCACGCCGAAACCTTCGGCAATCAGAACTTAATGAGGGCTACGCCATGACTACTTCCTACAACCGTCTCGACAAAGATAACGCCGCCGTTCTGCTGGTGGACCACCAGGCTGGCCTGCTGTCCCTGGTACGCGACATCGACCCGGACCGTTTCAAGAACAACGTGCTGGCCCTGGCCGACCTGGCGAAGTACTTCCAACTGCCAACCATCCTCACCACCAGCTTCGAAACCGGCCCCAACGGCCCGCTGGTGCCCGAGCTCAAGGCTCTGTTCCCGGACGCGCCGTACATTGCTCGCCCTGGCCAGATCAACGCCTGGGACAACGAAGATTTCGTCAAGGCGATCAAGGCAACCGGCAAGAAGCAACTGATCATCGCCGGCGTGGTGACCGAAGTCTGCGTGGCCTTCCCGGCACTGTCGGCCCTGGCCGAAGGTTTCGACGTATTCGTGGTCACCGATGCCTCAGGCACGTTCAACGAACTGACCCGCCAATCGGCCTGGGACCGGATGTCTTCTTCGGGTGCGCAACTGATGACCTGGTTCGGCCTGGCCTGTGAACTGCACCGCGACTGGCGCAACGACGTGGAAGGCCTGGCGACCTTGTTCTCCAACCACATCCCGGACTACCGCAACCTGATGACCAGCTACAACACGCTGACCCAGGCTAAGTAAAGCCACGCCAATAACCCCGGTGGGAGCGAGCTTGCTCGCTCCCACCGGGGTTTTGTGCTGTTTTCTATATAGTGTTGAATCTGCTCAATCGAATATCGAAGGAGAATGTCCCGATGCTGATCCCCTGCCCTCACTGCAATGGGCTCAATCGCATACCCGCGGAACGCCTGGGCGACCAGCCCAAGTGCGGGCGCTGCAAGGCCCAGGTGTTACTGAGCAAACCCTTCGAACTCAAGCAAGGCGACTACGCCAGCCAGATCAAGGGCGACCTGCCGTTATTGATAGATGTCTGGGCGGATTGGTGCGGCCCGTGCAAATCCTTCGCGCCGGTGTTCGAACAGGCCGCCGCGCAGCTGGCCGGTCAATGCCGGTTGGCCAAGCTCGACAGCGAGGCTAATCAGCAATTGTCGGCGCAGTTGGGGATTCGCTCGATACCCAGCCTGATCTTGTTCAAGGACGGCCGGGAGGTTGCACGCCAGAGCGGCGCGTTCCCCTTGCCCCAGCTAATGAGCTGGTTGCGCAACCAGGGGATTTGAATCAGGCATTTTCCAGCAGCCCATGCAGTTCCACGAACTGCAGGGTCAGTTTATGCCGCGGGTCCAGGTGAATCAGCGGCAGACTCGCCTGGTGGGACTCACGCATGCGCACGGAACTGCTCAGGTAGACGGGCAGCACCGGCAAGCCTTCGGCGATCAACTCGTCGAGCATCTGCTGCGGCAGGCTGGCGCGGGCCTGGAACTGGTTGACGACAATGCCTTCGATTTCCAGATCTTCATTGTGGTCGTCCTTGAGTTCAGCGATCTCCGACAGCAGGCCGTACAGCGCCTGGCGAGAAAAACTGTCGCAATCAAAAGGGATCAATACCCGATCGGCGGCGATCAGCGCTGAAACCGCATAAAAATTCAATGCTGGTGGCGTATCCAGGTATATCCGGTCGTAATCCTCGTCCAGCTCTTCCAGCAGTTTGCGCAGCTTGTTGATCTTGTGTTTCGCCTCGAGCTTGGGCTGCAAATCCGTCAGTTCCGCCGTGGCGGTGATGACGTGCAGGTTGTCGAAGGGGGTTTCGTAGATATCGACCCTGTTCTTCTTCGAAAAAGGCCCCGATGACAAGGTCTGCTTGAAGAAATCCGCAATGCCCATGGGAATGTCATCGCCGGTCAGGCCGGTCAGGTATTGAGTGGAGTTCGCCTGGGCATCCAGGTCCACCAACAGCGTGCGATACCCCTCGCTGGCGCTGACCGCCGCCAGATTACAGGCGATGCTGGACTTGCCCACGCCACCTTTTTGATTGAACACCACACGCCGCATGACAAAACCTCCGTGTATCAAAGATTCCCGAGTGTAGTAGCGCAAGACACCGCTTCGCTACCTTCGCCATGCTCGGATTACGGTGTCGGTGGCTTTTTCGGACAACCGAGCGTCAATCCGTCTGCAAGATGACGGAAGCGGCTGACAGACATTCACGCTTTTATCGTCACAATGGCGATGCTCGCCCTGGGCCGATCCGTTGGGAATATTGCCTGGACAAAACGTCACCATTATTTGCTACAAGCCAACCGCACCGGGATAATGCGCGCCACTAGGGTCGCAAGGCCATGCAGGGTCGGACGCGGGTCAAACCACTGAACCGTGACAATAAAAGCCCGCAGGGGTGGGATGAGTTTGTGATCAATTTCAATATCGCCCAATGGCGCGCATGGGCCCCTGGGCTCGAAAGCGTGGACGATTGGCAGGCATGGAGCCGACAACCGGTCGTGCCGCCCGTCAGCGATGCGGCCCCTGACGTGTCGTTCCTGCCTGCCATGCAACGTCGACGCCTCAGCCGCCTGGCCCGCATGGCTTTCAGCGTCGCCTGGCCGTTGGCCGAGGGGCGATCGAACCTACCGTTGGTCTTTATTTCCCGTCATGGCGAAACCCCACGGACTTTTGAGATTCTCAAGGACCTGGCCGCCGACCAGCCGCTGTCGCCTACGCAGTTCAGCCTGTCGGTGCACAACGCGGTGATTGGCCTGTGGTCGATCATGCGCGGTGAAACCAGCGAAATGACAGCGCTGGCCGCGACGGGCGATGGCCTTGAACACGGCATGCTGGAGGCCGCTGCATTGCTGGGCGAGGGCTCGCCGGCGGTGTTGCTGGTTATCACCGAAGAAGAACCGCCCAGCGTCTACGCGCCGTGGGTCAGCGACGTGCCGTTTCCCTACGCGGTGGGGCTGCTGCTGACCCGTGGCGACGACTGGCAACTGCAACTCTCCAATCCGACCGAGCCGCTGCCGGGCAGCGACTGGCCCCATGCCCTGGATCTGTTGCGTACGCTGCTGGGCAATCAACTCACCTGCCAACATGCCTGGAAGAATCGTCTATGGACCTGGCAACGCAACCGGTGACCGGTAAACATCGCGACGCCTACTACTGGCGTCTGTTTGCGACCGCCGCAAGCTTCGCCCTTTTCGGGCTGGGTGGGCTGTGCCTGCGATTGCTGGTGTTTCCGTTGCTCAATGCGTTACCCGGCGACCCAAAGACCCATCGGCATCGCGCCCGGCGAACGGTCGGGCGCCTGTTCTGGTTCTTCATTCGATTCATGGCCCGCACCGGTGTGCTCACCTATCAAATCGACGGTGCCGAAAAACTCGGCCGCCCGGGGCAGATGATCATCGCCAACCACCCGTCCTTGATCGACGTAGTATTCCTGATCGGCCTGGTGCGCGACGCTAACTGCGTGGTCAAGCAAAGCCTGTGGGACAACCCCTTCACCCGCGGCCCGTTGCGCTCAACCCAATACATCAGCAACGACGGCAGCATGGACATGCTCGACGCCGCCAGCAACGCCCTGCAAGACGGCCAATGCCTGATTGTCTTTCCCGAAGGCACGCGCACCCAGCCAGGCCAAGCACCGGCCTTCCATCGAGGCGCCGCGGCGATCGCCCTGCGAGGTGCGAAAATCCTTACGCCAGTAACGATCAAGGTCAGCCCCACCACCCTGACCAAGGCCGAGCCCTGGTACCGAATCCCCCAACGCCGCGTGCACTTCAGTTTTCGCGTCGGGGCCGATATAGACCCACAGGCTTTTGCCGCGCTGGGTCCTGCGCCGCAGGCCTCACGCCGGCTCAACGATTTTTTGCATCACTATTACATCAAGGAGCTCGCCGAAGATGAGCGATCTGCACCGTGACATCAAACAGCTGATCATCGACGCCCTGGGCCTGGAAGACATCGGCGTCGACGACATCGGCGACGACCAGACCCTGTTCGGCGAAGGCCTGGGCCTGGACTCGGTGGATGCCCTGGAGCTTGGCCTGGCGATTCAGAAAAAATACGGCATCAAAATAGACGCCGACGCCAAAGACACCCGTAACCACTTCAGCAATGTGGCAAGCCTTGCGGCCTTCGTCACTGCAAAACAAGCCGCCTGAGAACGATCATGCAAACTCGTGACGACATTTTCCATACCTTGCGCGATGCCCTGGTCGAGCTCTTCGAACTGGATGCTGACCGTGTGACGCTGGAATCGAACCTGTACCAGGACCTGGAAATCGACAGTATTGATGCGGTCGACCTGATCGACCACATCAAGCGCCAGACTGGCAAGAAGATCGCTGCCGAAGAATTCAAGTCGGTGCGCACCGTGGGTGACGTGGTCGAGGCGGTCTATCGACTGGTCCAAGCGGCCGCATGAGCCGGCTGATTGGCCTCGGCCTGCTGCTGGCGGGCCTGCTGTACCCTTTTGCGGTGTATTTCGGCATGGAGCGCTTCGCCCCTTGGCAGTTCGGGCTGCTATTGGGCTGTCTGTGGCTTGCACGGGCGTTGCTCGGCAAGGGCGGGCCTGGTGGGCGCTGGATGGCCGTCACGGCGATCTTTTTTTGCGTGTTGCTCGCGGCATTCGACAGCCCGCTGCTGCTGCGCTGGTATCCGGTTTTGATCAGTGCCTTCATGCTGGCGCTGTTCACGCTGAGCCTGAGATACGGCCCGCCGGTCATCGAGCGCCTGGCCCGCCTGCGCGAACCGCACTTGCCGGCCAAGGCGGTGGTTTATACCCGCCAGGTCACAGTGGCCTGGAGCGTGTTTTTCCTGTGTAACGGTTTGCTCGCCGCCGCCCTTACCCTTTGGGCGCCGCTGAGCTGGTGGATGTTGTACACCGGCCTGATTTCCTACGGATTGATGGGGCTGCTGTTTGCCATTGAATGGCTCATACGACAACGGGTAAGAGGCCGCCCATGAATTGGATATCGCTTGAGCAGATCTTGCTCGAGGCCATGCCGGACCGCACTGTAGCCGTTGGTCCGGCGTTGGATCACGCACAACTGCGCGCAGACGCGCTATGCCTGGCCGCAGGATTGCAGGCCCGAGGCATCCGGCGCGTGGCCGTGCATCTCGACGATGCGGCGGGCCTGGCGATTGCCCTCCTCGGCGCCTGGCGAGCCGGCGCGCGCGTGCTGCTGCCCGCTGACCTGCAAGCCCAGACGCGCCAGCGCTGGTCGGCCGATGTCGACCTGTGGCTGACCGACCTGCCCGGCGACACGCAACCCGCCGACCTCCGGCAGGCGCCGCTGGAACCCGCCCGGCTGGACCTCGACCTGTGCTGGCTGACCTTGTGTACCTCCGGCTCCAGTGGCGAACCCAAGCGTATCGAGAAAACGCTGCGCCAGTTGAGCAATGAAGTCCAGGCGCTGGAGCAATTATGGGGCGCCGATCTTGGACCTGCGGCCTGCATGATCGGCAGCGTCGCCGCCCAGCATATCTATGGCTTGCTGTTCCGGGTGCTGTGGCCGCTGTGCGCCGGACGCACTTTCGTTCGTCGGCAACTGGCCTTCCCGGAAGATATGCAGCGCGCCAGTCGCGAGCACCCGGCGTTCGCCTGGGTCGCCAGCCCGGCCCTGCTCAAGCGCATGGGCGACAACCTCGACTGGCCAGCCTTGGGCAGCGTGCGCCGGGTGTTTTCCTCCGGCGGCGCCTTGCCTGCCGAGGCGGCCAGGAGTCTCGAACAGCGCCTGGGACAATGGCCGACGGAAGTATTCGGCAGCTCGGAAACCGGCGGCGTTGCCTGGCGCCATGGCGGCGATTTGTGGCAGCCCTTCGCCAGTGTCGAGCTGAGCCAGGACGGTGACGGCGCCTTGCTGATTGCCTCGCCTTATCTGCCGGCCGGACATGTGGAACACACCGCCGACGCGGCGCGGATCTTCCCTGACGGGCGTTTCGAATTGCTCGGGCGCTTGGATCGCATCGTCAAGCTCGAAGAAAAGCGCATCTCACTGCCGATGCTGGAACAGGCGTTGATGGCCCACGAGTGGGTCAGCGAAGCACGGTTGGGCGTCGTGCAGGAGAGTCGCGCCTCCCTCGGCGCCTTGCTGGTGCTCAGCGAAGCCGGCCTGTTTGCCCTGCGCAGTCTGGGCCGGCGAGCCGTTACCCTGGCCCTGCGCCAATACTTGAGCGGGCATTGTGAAACCTTGGCGCTGCCCCGACGCTGGCGCTGGCTGCGGCAATTGCCGTTGAACGCACAAGGCAAGCTGCCCCAGGCCGAAGTCGAAGCCGTGCTGATGGCACCGCGTCCGAAAGCCCCCGAGGTGCTTGAACAAATTGAAACCGACGGCGAATGGAGCCTGCGCCTGGCCGTACCGCCAGACTTGGCGTACTTCAGCGGCCACTTTCCCACCGCGCCGGTTCTTCCGGGGGTGGTGCAGGTCGATTGGGCCTTGAGCCTGGGCCGCCAATTGCTGGACCTGCCGCCCCGGTTCATCGGCATGGAAGTGCTGAAATTCCAGCAACTGGTGCGCCCGGGCGATGAAGTGCATCTCCACCTGCGCTTTGATCGTGAGCGCGGCAAGTTGTATTTCGCTTACCGCAATGACACCGCGGCGTGCTCCAGTGGACGGATTGTGTTGGGGGAAAACAATGCCTAGCCATCAGCTCGCCACAGAAAAGACCTTCGCCACAGGGGCAGAGCCCATGCATAACCCCTGTGCCGTCATCCCGGTCTACAACCACGAAACCGCCATCGCGACGGTGGTTCACACATTGCTCGGCAACGGCTTGCCCTGTGTGCTGGTGGACGATGCCAGCAGCCCGGCCTGCGCGGCGGTGCTTGAACAGTTGGCCGAAAACGAACGGGTTCACCTGGTCCGGCTGGCGGTCAACCAGGGCAAGGGCGGCGCGGTGATGACCGGGCTGCGGGAAGCTTCGCGCCTGGGCTTCAGCCACGCCTTGCAGGTCGATGCCGATGGGCAGCACGACCTTGGCGACGTGCGCACGTTCATCGAGCAATCCCGCGCTCACCCGGATGCGCTGATCTGCGGCTATCCCCTATACGACGCCAGCGTGCCGAAAGGTCGCCTGTACGCGCGCTACCTGACCCATGTCATGGTCTGGATCAACAGCCTGTCCCTGCAAATCCGCGATTCGATGTGCGGCTTCCGGGTCTACCCGCTGGCGCCGACCTTGGCGGTGATCGACTCGGCAAACATCGGCAAGCGCATGGATTTTGATTCCGACATCCTTGTGCGCCTGTCCTGGCGCAACCAGCCGATGCGCTGGCTGCAAACCCGCGTGCATTATCCTCTGGACGGTGTCTCGCACTTTCGCCTGTTCCACGACAACGTGCTGATCTCCCGCATGCACACCCGGTTGTTCTTCGGCATGCTGGTGCGCTTGCCGATGATTCTCTGGCAACGGTGGCGCCCATGAGCGCCGACAAACAACACTGGGCGGACCGCCAGGAGCGCGGCAGTTTCTGGCTGATGAAACTCACCGCGTTTGCCGCCAAGGTGTTGGGCCGTCGGTTGCTGACCCCGGTCCTGTACGGCATCGTCCTGTACTTCTTCGTTTTCGGTCGCAGCGCCCGGCACGCGGCCTGGCAATACCAGCAGCGCCTCGCCGACTGGAGCGGCCGCCCCGGACTGCGCCCATCCCACCGGCGCGTCTTCGGCCAGTTCATGGCCTTTGCCGACTCCCTGCTGGACAAGCTCGACGTCTGGAACGGCAAGCTGAGCATCGAGCAGATCGAAATCGTCGACCCGGCACTGCTGCGCAATCACCTGCGCGACGCACGCGGGCAGATGTTGGTGGGCGCGCACCTGGGCAACCTGGAAATGTGCCGGGCCCTGGCCGAGCTGGGCGAGAAAGTCACCATGAACGTGCTGGTGCACACCAAGCACGCCGAGCAGTTCAACCGTCTGTTGGGCGAAGCGGGCGCCACGCACCTGCGGCTGATCCAGGTCAGCGAGCTGGACCCGGTGATCATGCTGCAATTGAGCGAACGCCTGGAGCGTGGCGAATGGCTGGCGATAGCCGGCGACCGCGTACCGCTGCATGGCGGGCGCAGCGTGACCGTGGACTTCATGGGCTACCCGGCCGCGTTCCCGCAAGGCCCCTGGCTGCTGGCCGGCCTGCTGAAATGCCCGGTCAATCTGCTGATGTGTCTCAAGCACGAGGAACGCTATCGCGTCACCCTCGAACCCTTCGCCGATGCCGTGGCGTGGAAGCGCAACGACCGCGAACAAGTGATCGCCCACTGGGCCGCCCGCTACGCCGAGCGCCTGGCGCAGTACTGCCTGCAGGGCCCGCAACAGTGGTTCAATTTCTACCCATTCTGGAAGACCGATGACGATGCCCACTCTTGAGCCGGTAACCTTCGGCGAACGCCCCCTGCGCATTGAAGATGTGCTGGCCCTGGCCAACCGCCAGGCGCCGACGCAGTTGCAGGATGACCCGGCCTTCCGCCAACGCATCGCCAAGGGTGCGCAGTTTCTCGATTCCCTGCTGGACAAGGAAGGCGTCATCTACGGTGTGACCACCGGCTACGGTGATTCCTGCGTGGTGGCCGTGCCGTTGCACCACGTCGAAGCCCTGCCACGCCACCTGTACACCTTCCACGGCTGCGGCCTCGGCAAACTGTTGGATGCCCAAGCCACTCGCGCCGTACTGGCGGCGCGTTTGCAGTCGCTGTGCCACGGCGTGTCTGGGGTGCGGGTGGAATTGCTGGAGCGCCTCCAGGCCTTTCTCGAACACGACATCCTGCCGCTGATTCCGGAAGAAGGCTCAGTGGGCGCCAGCGGCGACCTGACCCCGCTGTCCTACGTCGCCGCCACGCTGTCCGGCGAACGGGAAGTGATGTTCCGCGGCGAACGCCGATTGGCGGCCGACGTGCATCGTGAACTGGGCTGGACGCCACTGGTGTTGCGGCCCAAGGAAGCCCTGGCGCTGATGAACGGCACTGCAGTAATGACCGGCCTGGCCTGCCTGGCCTTCGCCCGCGCCGACTACCTGCTGCAACTGGCGACCCGCATCACCGCGCTGAACGTCGTCGCTCTGCAAGGCAACCCGGAGCATTTCGACGAACGCCTGTTCGCCGCCAAGCCACATCCGGGGCAGATGCAAGTCGCCGCGTGGCTGCGCAAGGACCTGGCGATCGACGCCCCGACCGCCCCGCTGCATCGCCTGCAGGACCGCTATTCCCTGCGCTGTGCCCCCCATGTGCTGGGGGTCTTGGCCGACAGCCTGGGCTGGCTGCGCGGGTTCATCGAGACCGAACTCAACAGCGCCAACGACAACCCGATCATCGACGCCGAAGCCGAGCGCGTGCTCCACGGCGGGCATTTCTACGGCGGGCACATCGCCTTCGCCATGGACAGCCTGAAGAACCTGGTGGCCAACGTCGCCGACTTGCTGGACCGCCAGCTCGCGCTACTGGTGGATGAGCGCTACAACCATGGCCTGCCAAGCAACCTCTCCGGCGCCAGCGCCGAGCGGGCGATGCTCAATCATGGCTTCAAGGCCGTGCAGATCGGCACCAGCGCATGGACCGCCGAAGCCCTGAAAAACACCATGCCGGCCAGCGTGTTCTCGCGCTCCACCGAGTGCCACAACCAGGACAAGGTGAGCATGGGCACCATCGCCGCCCGGGACGCCATCCGTGTGTTGGAACTGACCGAACAAGTCGCCGCCGCTACCTTGCTCGCCGCCAACCAGGGCGTGTGGCTGCGCAGCCGTGCCGAAGACGCGCGACCGCTGCCGCCGGCCCTGGCCGCCATGCACCAACAACTGGCCGAGGACTTCCCGCCGGTCATCGAGGACCGCGCCCTGGAAGGCGAACTGCGCCTGTGTCTGCAACGCATCGCCGAACAACATTGGAGGCTGCATGCGTAGCCAAGGCGTCCTGCACGTCGACACCCAAATCGTGGTGCCGTTTTTCGATGTCGATTCGATGAACGTCGTCTGGCATGGCCACTACGTCAAATACCTCGAAGTGGCGCGCTGCGCCCTGCTCGACCTGATCGGTCACAACTACAACGACATGCTCGAATCGGGGCATGCGTGGCCGGTGATCGACTTGCAGTTGCGCTACGTACGCGGTGCCGTGTTCGGCCAGACGCTGAACGTGCGCGCCAGTCTGGTGGAGTGGGAAAACCGGCTCAAGATCAACTACCTGATCAGTGACGCCGCAACCGGCGAACGCTTCACCCGTGCCTGTTCAGTGCAAGTAGCCGTGGACATGGCCACTCGCGAAATGCTGCTGGCCTCGCCACGAGTGTTTGTCGAAGCGGTCGAGAGGAAACTGTCATGAAGCGCCTGTTCACCTGGCTGCTGCTGTGCGGCCTGTCGCCGCTGGCCCAGGCATTCGATCTGCAGCAGTTGAGCGACCAACTGGCCCGCCCGGACGTAATCCACGGCCAGTTCATCCAGGAAAAGCACCTGCGTGCCCTGCCCCAGCCCCTCACCAGCAAGGGCCGCTTCGTGCTGGCAAAAAACCACGGCCTGCTGTGGCTGTTGCAGACGCCGTTGCAACAGGATTACCGCATCACCAGCAACGGCATCGCCCGGCGGGACGGCGGCGCGTGGCAGATGCTGCCGAACAAGAGTGCCGGCGCCGAGCAGAACCGGTTGTTCCTGGCGGTGTTGCAGGGCGACAGCAGCGGCTTGCAGCGCGACTTCGAACTGAGCCTGTCGGGCGAGCCGCAACAATGGAAACTCACCCTGACCCCGCGTTCGGTGCTGCTCAAGCAGGTCTTCAACCAGATCAACATTGAGGGCGGCGAGTTGGTGCAGCGCATTGAATTGCTGGAAACCCAGGGCGACAGCACGGTGCTGCGCATGCAGGAGACCACGAGCAAGCAACCCTTGAGCGCAGCGGAGCAACATGACTTTGCCGAGTGAACGGAGGCTGCCGCGGCTGTTTCTGATCCTGCTGCTGGCAGTGCTCGCGCTCGCCGGTTGGCAATGGCGCAACGGCGCGCCGCTGTCGGCGAACCTGATGGAGTTGGTGCCGGGTACGACGCCGGATGCGCTGGAGCTGATCGCTGAACAACGCATGCAGGAACCGCTGAACCGCGAAGTGCTGGTGCTGGTCGGCCACACTGATCGCCAGCAAGCCATCGCCCTGGCGCAAACGCTGGGCGAGCAATGGCAAGCCAGCGGCCTGTTCGACAAGGTCCAATGGACGCTTCAAGCCGACTTGCCGGCGCTACGCGGGCAACTGCTCGACGGCCGGCTGGCCATGCTGTCGGCAGCTGACCGGCAACAATTGATCGATCATCCCGAGGCCTTTATCCAGCAGCGGGTACAAGCGCTGTTCGACCCGTTCAGCGGCTTCAGCCTGGTGCCGAGCCAGGACGACTGGCTCGGCCTGACCGCGCGTATCCAGAACAGCCAGCCCCAACGCGGCGCCATACAACTGGACATGGGCAGCGGTGCGTTGGTCGCCGAAGCCGACGGCAAGCATTGGGTCATGTTGCGGGCGCGCACCCAGGGCAACGCCTTTGACATGAGCCTGCCGCTGCGAGTCGCCGATCTGGTGCAACGCAGTCGCGAGCACGCAAGCCAGGCCCAAGGCCAACTCTTGGCCGCCAGCGGCCTGCTCTACGCCGCCAGTGGACAGCGACAGGCGTCGCAGGAAATCACCTGGGTCGGCGGCGGTGCAACGGTCGGCATCCTGTTGCTGCTGTTACTGGCGTTCCGTCGCTTTTCCGTGTGGCTGGCGTTCGTGCCGGTGCTGGTGGGCATGTTGTTCGGTGCGGTGGCCTGCGTGGCGTTGTTCGGTCGCATGCACGTCATGACCCTGGTCCTGGGTTCGAGCCTGATCGGCGTCGCCGTGGATTACCCGCTGCACTATTTGTCCAAGAGCTGGAGCCTCAAGCCGTGGCGCAGCTGGCCGGCGTTGCGTTTGACGCTGCCGGGCCTGAGCCTGAGCCTGGCGACCACCTGTATCGGTTACCTGGCCCTGGCCTGGACACCTTTCCCGGCACTGACCCAGATCGCGATTTTTTCCGCCGCAGGCCTGGTCGGCGCCTATCTGACGGCTGTCTGCCTGTTGCCGGCGTTGCTCAACCGGGCAGACCTGCGCCCCGCCCAGTGGCCGTTGCGGCTGTGCGAAAACCTGCTCCAGTGCCGCGCAGCGTTGCTGGCCCGGGTGCGCACGCCCGTCCTGCTCGCGCTGCTGCTGGCCTTCTGCGGTGGCGGCCTCTGGCAACTGAACAGCAAGAACGACATTCGCCAGTGGATCGGCACGCCCCAGCACCTGACTGACGAAGCCCGCGATGTCGCCCGCATCACCGGCTTCCAGCCCACCAGCCAGTTCTTCCTGATCCGTGCCGACGACCAGGCACAACTGCTGGAGCGCCAGACCGCGCTCAACGAACGGCTCGACCAGTTGATCGGCCTGGAGAAACTCCAGGGCTACCTGTCCCTCAATCAATTGGTCAGCCCGCCCGCCGAGCAACAAAAAGTCCGCGAAGCGCTGGGCCGGTTGCCGGGCTTCTGGCAACCGTTGCTGGACGTGGGAGTGCCGGTTGCGGCGCTGCAAGCGGAGGTGAACCAATTGCGGGCCCTGCCCGTGGCCGACATCGACGCCGCGCTGGCCGGCCCGCTGGCCGAGCCCTATCGTCCGCTCTGGCTCGGCCCGACAGCGCAAGGCGTAGCGGCTGTGGTCAGCCTGCAAGGCTTGAACGATGCCGCACTGTTAAGAGTCCAGGCGGTGGACTTGCCCAGCGTGCAACTGGTCGATCGCCTGGGTGATCTCAACCGCGTCTTCGCCGCCACGCAGGTCAGCGCGGCCGAATTGAAACTGGCCTCCTGCGTGCTGATCGTCCTGGTGCTGATCTGGCCGTTCGGCGTCGGCGGCGCCTTGCGCATCGTCGCGCTGCCGTTGCTGGCGGCGCTGTGCAGCCTGGCGAGCCTCGGCTGGCTGGGGCAGCCATTGACGCTGTTCAGCCTGTTCGGCCTGTTGTTGGTGACGGCCATTGGCGTCGACTACGCGATCCTCATGCGCGAGCAGATCGGCGGCGCCGCCGTGAGCCTGCTGGGCACGCTGCTGGCGGCGATCACCACCTGGCTGTCGTTCGGCCTGCTGGCGCTGTCGAGCACGCCGGCGGTAAGCAATTTCGGCTTGGCGGTTAGCCTCGGATTGGCGTTCAGCTTCCTGCTCGCGCCGTGGGCCGGGCGGCCGGTCCATGCGGCCAAGGTTGCGGAGCCAGTCCAATGATGACCGTGCTGTTCTGGCTCATGGCCCTCGCGCTGTTTGCCGTGGCGACGCTGACCGGGCGCCGCTTCGGGCTGATCCCGATCGTCAGCCAATTGCTGCTGGCAACGCTCGGCCTGCCCTTGCTGATGTATTTCTGGATCGAGTCGGGCTGGCACCTCAGCGGTGCGCAACTGGTCTCGCCCGTGTGGCTGAAGAACCTCTACAGCCTCGCATTCGCCTTGTTGCTGGGGCACATCCTCAGTGATGTGATCGACCTGCGCCTGGACCGCCAGAGCGTGAAGATCGCCCTGCCAAGCTTTGGCGTACCGTTTGCCTGCGGCTTGGCGACCGCGTTCTGGCTGCTGCCAACTCAACCCTGGATCAGCTCGCTGGCGGTTGGGCTGCTGTTCGCGATCACGGCGATACCGGTGCTGTATCTGTATCTGCGCCACATTGCCTATCCGCCCGCCGCGACCCGGCGGCTGGTGCAAACCGCCATCCTGATCGACCTGATCTGCTGGAGCCTGTTCGCCCTGGCCCAGGGCAGCCTGCACCTGGGCAGCCTGTTGCTGCCACTGGCCGGCGCCTGCGTGCCGTTGCTGCTGCGACTGGCGGGCCTGCGCCAGCCCTTGCTGCACAGCGGCCTGTTTTTTGCCCTCCTGGTGCTGGCCGAGCATTACCGGCTCAATGCGCTCATCGTCGGCATCGGCTACCTGCTGTGCATGGCCGCGCTCAAGGTACCGCTGGTATTACCCCTCGGCACCGAGTGGATGAACAGGTTGCAGACCTACCTGGCCATCCCGTTGATCCTGACGTTCGGTATCGTGCAGATCAATGTGCACAGCGCCGTGGACAGCCTTGGCTGGGTCCAGCTTGTGGCGTTGCTGCTGTTGCCCATTGCCAGCAAACTGCTGGGCAACTGGCTGGGGCTCGGTTGGGCGGGGGCGTCCTTCGCCGGCGCCAGCCGCTTGCGCGAAAGTATCTTGCTGAATATTCGCGGCTTGAGTGAAATCGTCTTCCTCAATCTGCTGCTACAACAACAACTCATCAGCCCGGCGCTGTACTTCGCACTGATGCTGATGGGTTTGATCGCTACATTGCTACCGGCCCTGGCCGGTTTTCACCGTATTCCTTCGCACGCCGTCCCGGCCAGGAGCCCCCGTGTCAACAGTTGAAATGGAACGTCGACAGGTCGTCATCATCGGCGCAGGCCCCTCCGGCGCGATCGCCGCCGCACTGCTCAAGCGCAAGGGACACGATGTGCTGGTCATCGAGCGCCAGCATTTCCCACGGTTCTCCATCGGCGAGAGCCTGTTGTCCCACTGCCTGGATTTCGTCGAAGAAGCCGGCATGCTCGACGCGGTCAACGCCGCCGGCTTCCAACGCAAGAACGGCGCCGCATTCGCCTGGGGCGAGCGCTACAGCGCCTTCGATTTCGGCGACACCTTCAGCGAAGGCAAGCCCACCACGTTCCAGGTCCAGCGCGCCGACTTCGACAAGCTGCTCGCCGACCAAGCGGCCCTGCAAGGTGTGGAAATCCGCTACGGCCAGGCCATTGCCAACGTTGATTTCTCCCTCGCCAAGCCGCAACTGGGCGTGCAGCGCGAAGACGGCAGCGAGTATCGGGTCGAGGCCGATTTCGTTCTCGACGCCAGCGGCTATGGCCGGGTCCTGCCGCGCCTGCTGGACCTTGAGGCGCCGTCGAACTTCCCGGTGCGCCAAGCGGTATTCACCCACATCGAAGACCGCATCGACAACCCGGCCTTCGATCGCGAGAAAATCCTCATCACGACCCATCCGACGAAGCGCGATGTGTGGTTCTGGACCATCCCCTTCAGCGGCGGCCGTTGCTCGGTGGGCGTGGTCGCGGCGGCTGGGCATTTCGAGGGCCGGACCGATGACCTCGACGCCTGCCTGCGCGGCTTCATCGACGAAACGCCAAGCCTGGCCGGCGTGCTGGACAATGCCCTGTGGGACACCCCGGCGCGGACCATCGGCGGCTACTCGGCCAACGTCAAGACCTTGCACGGCCCCGGCTTCGCCCTGCTGGGCAACGCTGCGGAATTTCTCGACCCGGTGTTCTCGTCCGGCGTGACCATCGCCATGCGCTCGGCGAGCATGGCCGCTGGGGTGCTGCATCGTCAGCTGTCAGGCGAGCAGGTAGATTGGCAAAGCGAATTCGCCGAGCCACTCAAACGCGGCGTCGACACGTTCCGCTGCTACGTCGAAGGCTGGTACGCGGGGACGTTCCAGGATGTGATCTTCTACACCGAAGGCTCCGCCGACATCCGCCGCATGATCAGTTCGATCCTCGCCGGCTACGCCTGGGACCAGCGCAACCCCTTCGTCAGCGAACCCAAGCGGCGCCTGCGCATGCTCTCGGAGATCTGCGCGAGCACAGCGCCGAGTCAGCAAGCATGAGCTACCTGAGCGACAACTATGTCGAAGAAACCCGTTTCGGTTTCTGGTTCCTGCGCAGCCACACCTGGCAGCACCATGTGCTGCGCGTGGCGATCAACGACCTGCGCGGTCTGTTCGGCGCCGCGCCGCCGGCAAATCCTGTGCTGCTGGATGCCGGTTGCGGCCAGGGCAAGTCGTTCCAGTACCTGCGCCAGGCATTCGCGCCGCAGCGCCTGATTGGCGTGGACGCGGACCCGCACAGCCTGGACCTGAGCGCCGAAGAAGCGGCCCGCCAGGACATGACGGTGGAACTGATCGGCAGCGATTGCGCGACCTTGGCCGTACCCGACGCCAGCGTCGACCTGCTGTTCTGCCACCAGACCTTTCATCACCTGGTGGAACAGGAAAAAGCCCTCGCCGAGTTCTATCGCGTGCTCAAGCCCGGCGGCTACCTGATGTTCGCTGAATCCACCGAGGCCTACATCGACACCTGGGTGATCCGCTGGCTGTTCCGCCACCCGATGCACGTGCAGAAAAGTGCCGCGCAGTACTTGGCGATGATCCGCAACCAAGGGTTCCAGTTCGAGGACGGCAACGTGTCCTACCCGTACCTGTGGTGGAGCCGCGCCAAGGACTTCGGCTTGCTGGAGCGCTGGGGCCTGCGTCGGCCCAAGCCGTTCGGCGAGCGCGAGGAAACCCTGGTCAACGTGGTGGCGCGCAAGCCACTCGACGGGGGCGCCTGATGATCCGGGCCCTGCTTATCGGCTTTGTACTGCTGCTCAGCGCCTGCGCCAGCCAGGCACCGCTGCCCGAGCGTATGCCGACCCTGGCGCTGCCGCTGCAATTGCACATCGAGCGGCAACTGGCCGGCCAGCGCCAGGATTGGCTGTTGGTGATCCAGCGTGAAAGCACGGGCATCCGCTGGTCGATGATGGACCCGCTGGGCATTCCCGTCGCACGCCAGCGTCTTGTGGATGGCCAATGGCAGGCTGACGGCCTGCTGCCGCCCAATGCCGAGGCCAGGGAATTGTTCGCGGCGCTGTTGTTCGCCTTGACCCCGAAAACGGAGCTTGCCGGCCGCTACCCCGTCGCCCGGCAACACGACGTTGAACGCGCCCTCGATACGCGCTGGCAGGTGCGCTACAAGCAACCACTGGATTTTGAATTGCGCCTGCCCCAAGGCCCGCACTACCGCATTACACCGCTGACCGAGAGCCCACCATGACCGCCTATCTGAACGCCCTCGGAGTCATCTGCTCCCTGGGCCGGGACAAACAAAGCGTCGCTCGCAACCTGTTTGCAGGCGATTGCTCGGGCGTGCGCGTCGAAGCCGGCTGGGTGGCCGAGCGGGCATTGCCGGTGGCTTCGGTAACGGGTGAACTGCCCCCCATCCCCGAGGCGCTGGTGGCGCAACGCAGCCGCAACAACCAACTATTGCTTGAAGCAGCATTGCAGATCCGGCCCGAAATCGACCAGGCCATCAAGGCCTACGGCCCCACGCGCATCGGCATCGTCCTGGGCACCAGCACGTCGGGCATCGACGAGGCCAGCCAGGGCATCGCCCATTACCTGCGCGAGCAACGGTTCCCCGAAGGCTACGATTACCAGCAGCAGGAACTCAGCGCGCCGGCCAATTTCCTCTCCGACTGGCTTGGCTTGAGCGGCCCTTCCTACGTGATCTCGACCGCCTGCACCTCCAGCGCGCGAGCCTTGATGAGCGCGCGTCGCCTGCTGGACCTGGACCTGTGCGATGCAGTGCTTTGCGGCGGTGTAGACAGTTTATGCAAGCTGACCCTCAATGGCTTCTGCGCCCTGGAAGCGGTGTCGAGCGAGCGCTGCAACCCGTTTTCGGTGAACCGCAGCGGCATCAACATCGGCGAAGCGGCGGTGCTGTTTCTCATGAGCAAGACGCCAGGCGACGGCCACTCGATTGCCCTGCTGGGTGACGGGGCCAGCTCCGACGCCCATCACATTTCCGCGCCGGAACCCAGCGGTCGCGGCGCCCGCCAGGCGATGGAAAAAGCCCTGCGCTGCGCTGGCCTGGACGCCAGCCAGATCGACTACCTGAACCTGCATGGCACCGCCACGCAACATAACGACGCCATGGAAAGCCACGCGGTGGCCGGATTGTTTCCAGCGGGGGTGCCTTGCTCGTCCACCAAGCCCATGACCGGCCACACGCTTGGCGCGGCAGGCGCACTGGAGGCAGCGTTTTGCTGGCTGGCCTTGAGCGCGGAAAACCCCAGCCACGCCTTGCCACCGCATGTCTGGGACGGCCAGGCCGATCCCGAACTGCCGGCGCTGAACTGGATCGATAGCCGCGCCCGCCTGAACCCGACCCTCCCCCGTCGCTTGATGAGCAACTCGTTTGCCTTCGGCGGCAACAACGTCAGCCTCATTATCGGAGACGCCCAATGATCGACTGGCCGCTCGCCGAACTGCTGCCCCACGCAGGCGACATGATTCTTATCGACCGGATCGTGAGCTTCGATGACGAGCAGATCCATACACTCGCCATGGTCAAGCCGGGCGGGTTGTTCAACCGTGAGGATGGCGCACTGCCGGCCTGGGTCGGCATCGAGTTGATGGCCCAGAGCGTCGCGGCGTTCGCCGGCTGTCATGCCCGCCGACGCGGAGATGCCGTGGAGCTCGGCTTTTTGCTTGGGACGCGCAAGTTCGAATGCAATGTCGAACATTTCCCCCTCGGCACCGAACTGGCCATCCATGGCGTGCGCTCCCTGGAAGACGACAACGGCATGGGTGTGTTCGAATGCCATATCCAGGCGCCCGGCATCCATGCCACGGCGCGGCTGAACGTATTCCGTCCACCCCATGCGGCCCAGTACCTCAATGAAACCTCTGCAACAGGAACCCAGCCATGACTGAATCCGTACTGGTCACCGGCTCCAGCCGTGGCATCGGCCGCGCCATCGCTTTGCGTTTGGCCCAGGCCGGGCACGACATTGTCTTGCACTGCCGCAGCGGTCGCGCCGAGGCCGAAGCCGTCCAGGCAGAAGTCCAGGCCCTGGGCCGCAACGCCAGGGTGCTGCAATTCGACGTGTCCGACCGCGCCGCCTGCAAAGCCGCTCTCGAAGCTGATGTCGAAACTCACGGCGCTTACTACGGTGTGGTGCTCAACGCCGGCCTGACCCGCGACGGCGCCTTCCCGGCGTTGAGTGAAGACGACTGGGACAGCGTGTTGCGCACCAACCTAGACGGTTTCTACAACGTGCTGCATCCGGTGATGATGCCGATGATCCGCCGCCGTGCCGCTGGACGAATCGTCTGTATCACGTCTGTGTCCGGCCTGATCGGCAACCGTGGCCAGGTCAATTACAGCGCTTCGAAAGCCGGCCTCATCGGCGCGGCCAAGGCGTTGGCCATCGAGCTGGGCAAGCGCAAGATCACCGTCAACTGCGTCGCGCCGGGATTGATCGACACCGCCATGCTCGATGGAAACGTGCCCGTGGAAGAATTGATGAAAATGATCCCCGCCCAGCGCATGGGCACCCCGGAAGAAGTCGCCAGCGCGGTGAACTTCCTGATGTCCGCCGAAGCTGGCTACATCACCCGGCAGATCCTGGCCGTCAACGGAGGCTTGTGCTGATGAAGCGTGTCGTCGTCACCGGCATGGCCGGTATCACCTCCATCGGCAGCGACTGGGAGACCATCGCCGCCAACTTCGCCGCCAACCGCAGCGGCATCCGGCGCATGGATGAGTGGGACCGTTTCACCGAGCTGAACACGCGCCTGGCCGGGCCCATCGATGACTTCCAGGTCCCCGCCCACTGGACCCGCAAGCAATTGCGCAGCATGGGCCGGGTCTCGCGCCTGGCGGTGGCCTCGGCTGAACAGGCCCTGGCCGACGCTGGCCTGTTGGGCGACCCGTCGATCAAGGACGGGCGCATGGGCGTGTCCTGCGGCTCGTCCACCGGCAGCACCGATGAGATCAAGGCCTTCGGCAACATGCTGCTCAACAGCGTGGCCGAAGGGCTGAACGCCAATTCCTACGTGCGAATGATGCCCCACACCACGGCGGCCAATATCAGCATCTTCTTCGGCCTGACTGGACGGCTGATCCCTACGTCCAGCGCCTGTACCAGCGGCAGCCACGGCATCGGCTATGCCTATGAAGCGATCAAGTTCGGCCGCTTGCCGCTGATGCTCGCTGGCGGCGCGGAAGAACTGTGCCCGACCGAAGCGATGGTCTTCGATGCGCTCTACGCCACCAGCCTGAAAAACGATGCGCCGCAGACCAGCCCGCGCCCCTACGACAAGGGACGCGATGGGTTAGTGATCGGTGAAGGCGCCGGCATGCTGGTGCTCGAAGAGTTGGAACATGCCTTGGCTCGTGGCGCGCACATCCACGCCGAGATCGTCGGTTTTGGCAGTAACGCCGACGGCCAGCACGCCACCCGCCCGGAGTTGAACACCATGCGCCGGGCTATGGAACTGGCCTTGGAAGACGCCGGCCTCGAACCGTCCGCCATTGGCTACGTCAACGGTCACGGCACCGCCACCGAACAGGGCGACGTCGCCGAGACCCTGGCCACCAGCAGCCTGTTCGGCGAGCACATGCCCATCAGCTCGCAGAAAAGCTTCCTCGGTCATACCCTTGGCGCCTGCGGTGCGTTGGAGTCCTGGTTCAGCATCGAAATGATGAACCGCGACGTTTACGTGCACACCTGCAACCTCGATGAAGTCGACCCCGAATGCGGCAAGCTCGATTACTTGCGCAACGAGTTTCGCGCGATGAGCAATGAGTACGTGATGAATAACAACTTTGCCTTCGGTGGGGTCAACACCTCGCTGATCTTCCGCCGCTGGCACTGAACCCGTTAATTAATCCCTGGTCAAGGAGACCATGATGCCGTTGAAGAAGATCGCCGTGACCGCCGCCCTGTTGCTCGGCACCCTGCCAAGCCTCAGCCACGCCCGTGATACCGCGCTGTTCCTGCCGTTCGATAAAGTGGTCGCCGAAGCTATCCGCACCGGCAAGATCGACGGCAGCGTGAAGTTCTACCTGGCCGGCAACAAACCGGCCGGCAACGTCACCGTGGTCAGCCCGGGCGCAGTGACCAACAAGAAAACCAACGCCTTCAACAAGTCCGACGAAGCGGCCTGCGAATGGGTGCTGCAATCAGCCCTGATCAGCCTGCACGAAGCCGCGAAGAACGCCGGCGCCAACGCCGTCACCAACATCGTCAGCTTCTACAAGCGCAACGAGCGCAAGGATCCGACGACCTACGAATGCCACGCCGGGGCGATCATGGCCGGTGTTGCGTTGAAAGGGGATTTGGCGAAGGTGCAGTAGCCTGGATTTTGGGGCTTACATAGATAAATCTACCGTGGGAGCGAGCTTGCTCGCGATTGCGTCAGTACATGCAGCATCACCGGCACTGACCCACCGCTATCGTCGGATCGCCGCCCGGAGCAAGCTCGCTCCCACAGGTATCGCCCCGTGGCGAGGGAGCTTGCTCCCGCTGGGCTGCGCAGCAGCCCCCCCAGCAACCTAGTTGTCCCCTCCTTCAAACTCCCTCTCCAACATCGCCAGAAACGCCTCCCTGGCCGGATGCCGTCCAGCGTTTTCATTCCAATAAAACAAATTGTCCACACCCGCCAATTCCGGGAACTCATACCCCGTCCAACCGGCTCCCTGGCGATACTGCTCATAGATCCCCCGCGGAACCAGCGACACACCGGCCCCGGCACTGACACACCCGACGATAGCGCCATAGCTGGCGATGCTGATGATCGGCTGCACCTGACCATGGCGCAGCAGCCACTGCTCCAGTGCCAGGCGGTACGGACAACCGACAGGCCACATGAAAATCGCCTGGCCTTGCAAATCCGCGGCACTGCGCAGCGGCCCGTGGGAATCGGCGGCAATGAGCACCAGATCCTCACGGTACATCACCGCTCGCTTCAGCCCGGGCCGCTCCACGTCAACCGCGACAATTACGCCATCGAGCCGGTGATGCGAGATATCGTCCAGCAGCTGAGCCCAGGTCCCGGTGCTCAGCTCCAACGACACCTGCGGAAATTGCGCATGATATTTGGCCAACAATTGGGGCAGGCGCCCGGTGGCGCTGGACTCGATCGCGCCAATGCGCAACGGCCCAATCGGAGCGTTGGACGGTGCGATTGCGCGGCGAGCCTCTTCCGCCAGGTTGAGGATTCTCGTCGCATATTCCAGGAATATTTGCCCCGCTGGGCTGACTCGCAACCCACGTCCCTCGCGGAAAAACAACGACGTGCCGAGCTCCCGCTCCAGCGACTTGATACGTGCAGTGACGTTGGACGGGACGCAGTGCAATGCTTCAGCGGCGCGGGCAATGCTGCCGGTGTCGCAGACCGCTTTCAGCATGCGCAGTTGGGACAGTTCCATAGCTCACCCAAAGTGAATGATTGACTGAGTTTAAGTCACTTGTGGTGATAGGCCGCGTTTTCGATACTCCGAGGCAAGCACTTGGATGAAGACGCGGCTGATGCTCAACAAAGGTTCGAAACGATCGACCGTAAAGGTGTCCCTGGCAGCAACGTTCGTCATTGTCTGCTGGGCCTACTCCCCGATTGGCATTCGCATTGGCCTCCAGGCATACGAACCCGGCCACCTGGCCTTGATGAGATTCCTCATCGCCTCGACATTCATGGCCGCAATCGCCTTGGTCAGGGGCATTTGCCTGCCTCGATTGAAGGACGTCCCGCTGCTCGCCCTGCTGGGTTTTTTCGCCGTCAGCCTGCATCACATCGCCCTCAACTACGGGCAGCGAGGTGTCAGCGCTGGCGCCGCCAGTGTCCTGGCCCAATCCACACCATTGTTCAGTGCGCTACTGGCGCGTTTCGTCTTCAAGAACAGCGTCAATGCGTGGCAGTGGATGTGCGTGCTGTTGGGGTTGGCGGGCGCTGCCGTAGTGGTCATGGGAGATCGTGGTTTGGGTCAGATAAATGCCCATGGGCTGCAGATCCTCCTGGCAGCATTATCCTGGAGCTTGTATTTCGCCCTGCAAAAACGCTATTGCCATCGCTACGACGGCTTGACCATGGTCTGTTACACCGTCTGGTCAGGCACCGCCCTGTTATTCATATTCGCGCCAGGGCTGCTGAACGAGGCGAAACAAACGCCCACTTCGGTGAATCTGGCCGTACTGATGCTGGGCATCTTTCCCAGCGCGCTGGCCTACCTTGCCTGGGCCTATGTCCTTGCCCGCAGCGACGTGAGCCGAGCCTCCATGGCGCTTTACCTGATCCCTCCGACCGCCATGCTGATGGCCTCGATGATCCTCGCCGAACGCCCATCGGCGATGGTCATCGTCGGGGCGGCCATCGTATTGACCAGCGTCCTTGCGCTCAACCTTGATCCTACGAGGCGACAAGTAAAACTCGGAAAGCGGAGCACCTAATTTCCGAAACGTCCCACAACAAAGCCCTTGAAGTTCGCGCTACGGTCACATCCCCACCAAAAGCCGAGAATGCCAAGGATGAATGAAGTGACCAAGAAAGCCGTGATCGTTTTCAGCGGCGGCCAGGATTCCACTACCTGCCTGATCCACGCACTGCCCCAGTACGACGAAATCCACTGCATCACCTTCGACTATGGCCAACGCCATCGCGCCGAGATTGAAGTAGCAAAGGACCTCGCCCGGCATTTTGGCGTGACGGCCCATAAGGTCCTGGACACCACGTTGTTGAACGAACTGGCGATCAGCAGCCTGACTCGCGAAAACATTCCGGTTCCGTCGGCGAACAGCAGCAAGGACGGCCCGCCCAATACATTCGTACCGGGTCGCAATACCCTGTTTCTGACGTTGGCGTCGATCTATGCCTATCAGGTGGGGGCTGAAGCGGTGATCACCGGTGTGTGCGAGACGGATTTTTCAGGGTATCCGGATTGTCGGGACAGTTTTGTCAAAGCCATGAACGTCGCGATTGAAACCGGCATGGATTACAAATTGCGCATCGAGACTCCGTTGATGTGGCTGAATAAAGCAGAGACTTGGGCACTGGCGGAGTATTACAACCAGCTGGAGTTGGTGATGAATCGGACGCTGACTTGTTATAACGGGATCGTGGGGAGCGGGTGTGGGGGATGTGATGCTTGTAGTCTTCGTGCAGGGGGGCTGAAGGCTTTTACTGAAAATAGGGAAAGGGTTAGCAAGACACTAAAAAATAAAATAAATATATAAGAAAAGCTAAGACCGACCCGCCCATCTGCATATATTTCGCTGCACGACTGATGCTCTCCACATGCGTGGCGTACCCCGGTATCTGCCCCGGCGCGCCAGCCTTGTTCCAGTGATGAACCAGACAACGGCTGGAGACGCCAATGGCTGGAATCATCTAAGCTTTACCAATAGTGCCCCGAGCATTATCCCAATCGACGCAACAAGCATCATCGCCACATAAATGTTCAGAAGTCGTTTCAGATGGAGCGGAAAGTTCTCGATATCGCCAGCGCTTACATCCCCAAGTTGAACGTATGCCCCTGGCCAAGTGACCATTCCGGCAATTTTGTTGACCCGCACCCATCCTCCGAACCGACCCTGTCTCCGCCATGCGGCCCCCCAAGTAGAGACATAACTGCCGTTGCCCAAAGCCTGCATCATAGAGTCCAGATGTCGATGACCTAGGTACAAGTTGAATACGACACAAAAAAAGGCCAGCAGATGCGGACTGCCAACAACAATGACAACAACCCAGGGCGACCAACTATCAATGCGAATCACGGTTGGGTACTCTCAAAAATAATCTCACCTATTGCCTCGCCCCCTATTCCGCCACCAGTCGTCCCTGCCCATGCGCCGGCCGCAACCACCGCCGCAACACAAACAACTCCCCCAATCCCCGTAGAAACACCAAGTGCAAGGCAAACGGGAGCACTCGCCCAAGAAGCAAGCCCCCCTATAGCTATTCCTCCCGTAGTCGATCCAACAAACTTCCCTCCCTCGGTAAACCTGACCCGCTCACAAGCCTCCTCAGAGCCCCCGTTACACACAGCCTGAACCGCCAGCACCGAAGACACCCCACCAATCCCAATCCCGACATACCCACCCATCTGCATATATTTCGCTGCACGACTGGTGCTTTCCACATGCGTGGCGTACCCCGGTATCTGCCCCGGCGCGCCAGCCTTGTTCCAGTGATGAACCAGACTGCGACTCGAAATTCCGAGAGCGGTTTTCAATTTGGGATGGTCTCCCAGCGTCGTATGGCCGCGCAGGCGGGTGGAGTTCAGCAAGTGCGCATCCAGCTGCGCGAGCAGGAGCCTGCGTTCGGTAAAAAATTGCGCTGATTTAAGATGCCCATGCTGGCGATAGCTGTCCTGATGCAAGCGCTCCATGGCTTGCAGGGTGTCGCGCAGGCTGGTCAGGTGTTTTTCCATCACCACGGCGCTCACGCCCAGCCAGGTCGAGGTCTGGCCGGTGAAGCTGGCAATCTCGGCCGCGTGGCGGTGCATGAAGTCGGCTTGTTCGGCCGTCAGGTCTTCGAGCGCAGCATTCACCGTTTCCGCTGCCGCCATCACTTGAGCTTCTTCGCGGGTGCATTGCAGGTTGTTCGGGTCGCTCAGCACGATCATCGAACCGGCTTTTACAACATCGCGGTGAGGGTTCAACGCTCGGAATTTGCGCAGCACCTGGGGGTTGGGCGCGGGGAATAGCGTGGCTTCCAAGGCTTCACGGCTCAAGCTTTCAGGGACGACATAGAAGCCCGGTTCCTGAGGTTCCAGGTGGGTGGATGCTCCGAACGGCAGGTGGCTCGATGGGCCGAAGGTCGAATGACCCGGTGTAGCTGAGGCATGGGGCGCGGGCTGTGGAGCCGGTTGAGCGGCGCGGCTGGCTTGTGGTGCGGGGCTGCCGTTCCTGTAGCTGGCCGTGAATACGGAAGGCAGCAGACGCGCGTTGCAGGGGCAGCCACTTTGGCTGTCCAGCGTACCTGCCATGAGCCGGCCATTGCTGGTCATGTGGGTTACACCGCCGATGATCCGATACGTTTTTCCATTCTTGCCGCACGTAACCCGGTCACCTTCACAGGCATGAAGGAGGCCGTCCAGACTGAAGCTGGCATCCCCATCCAGCACCTTCCCACCACAGGTGGTTTCGTCACCGAGTCCAATGTAATAACCCCGGTTCATTGGATGGCATCCTTCATTTCATCCGATGGTAGGTCGGCCCCCTGCGCCTGATCAATCGCGGGGAGAAAGTCTTCCGCCAACGGCACGCCCTCACGGGCAATGAGCAAGAACGCCCCTTGTGGCGTGTTGATAATTTCATCGCCATTGCTCAGGACGCTACCTACCAGCGCAACATGGCTGTTGCCCGCGCCCGCGCCAGTGACGATCCGCGCAGTGCGGCCATCGGCATACACAACCTGATCGCCCTTGCACGCTGCGCTGACTTGGCGTCCGTCGGCCAACGGCAGTTCAAACGACGCCGAGCCTCGCTGGATAACCCCGCCATCGCGGGTCTGGCTGCCTTCGGTGGCGACTCGGTAAATGGCGATCGGTGGATGAGCCTGGGCGTACGCCTGTCGTCGATTGACGATCGCTAACCCGTGTTCGTCGAAACCGGCAAGTTGCTGATCCGTGAAAGGTGAGTCGTCCAGGCGACGGAGATACTCAGCGGATGCTTCGTTGGTATAGGCGAGTTGCAGAGATGCGTGCATTTGTTCAAGGCTCCTACCCAGGGGTCGCTGTTCGCTTGGCCTCTGCCAAGTCGAACGAATTCAGAGCTATGAATAAAACGTTGTGTCGCGGATCAGCCGCAATCTCAAAGAAGAGGTATTTGGAGCGGAAAAGACGTTTCGCACAGTGAAGTATTCGTTTTCCTACATGTCCCAAGCCCCTACAACTCCACGCCCCCCCTCAACAACCCCACAAACGCCTGCGCCATCGGCGAACGCTGGTCCTTGCGCTGGACCAGCCACACCGCCGACACCGCCGCCGGGTCGAGCAGCGGTCGGTACACCACCCCATCGATACGCATCCGCTGGTACGACGCCGGCAATACCGAGACGCCCAGCCCTGCCGCGACCAAACCGATGATAGTCATGGCTTCGCCGGCTTCCTGGGCGAAATGCGGGCTGAAGCCGGCGTCGCGGGCCAGGCTGAGAAGTTGGGCGTAAAGGCCGCTGCCGTAGCTGCGGGGGAAAAATACGAACGGTTCCTGGGCCAGGGCCGAGAGAAACAGGCCGTCTTCATTGCCCTGGGCCAAGGGATGCTTGGCGCTGAGCACAGCCACCAGCGGTTCGCGGCTGAGTTCGATTTCGACCAGTGAATCGGGCAACGGCAAGGGTCGCATGATGCCCACCTCGATCACCTCGTCCATCAACGCGTCGGCGACCTGGGTGCTGCTCATTTCACGTAGGTTCAGGTGCACGGCCGGGAAGCGCTGACGGAACGAAAAAATCGCCTGGGGGATGGTGGAGTTGAAGGGCGCCGAGGAGGTAAAGCCGATCTTCAGCTCGCCCAGTTCTCCCAACTGAGCACGGCGGGCCACATCGGCGGCCTTGTCGACCTGGGCCAAAATCCGCCGCGCCTCTTCCAGGAACAAACGCCCGGCCTCGCTCAGTTCGACCCGACGGTTGGTGCGATCGAACAACCGGGCGCCGATCTCTTGTTCCAACGCCTGGATCTGCTGGCTCAAGGGCGGCTGGGAAATGCCCAGCGCCAGCGCGGCGCGGCCGAAGTGCAATTCTTCGGCGACGGCGATGAAGTAGCGCAAATGCCGCAGTTCCATGGGAAACCCTAGTAGGTCGTATAACGTCTTAAATAGGTCGAACAATATATTGGATAGAATCATTAGCTGGCTATATGCTTTTTTCATTGCCTGCCTGGCCGTGCTCCTCCGAGGTCCATCGTGAAAACTGCTGCCGCCCCACTCGCCCATGAAATCCCTCCCCGCGCGCAGGGTGATGTCGCTGCCGAATTGAAGGACATCTACATCGAGAAGGGCACGCCGATGTTCATGCGCACGGTGCTGGCGCTGTTCTGCGGAGGCTTTGCGACGTTTGCCCTGCTCTATTGCGTGCAACCGATGATGCCGCTGCTGTCCAAGGAGTTTTCCATCAATGCGGCGCAGAGCAGCCTGATCCTGTCGGTGGCCACCGGCCTGCTCGCCGTCGGCCTGTTGATCACTGGCCCGATCTCCGACCGCATCGGCCGTAAATCGGTGATGGTTGCGGCACTGTTCGCCGCGTCGGTGTGCACGATCGCCAGCGCGATGATGCCGACCTGGCAAGGCGTATTGCTGCTGCGCGCCTTGGTGGGGTTGTCGCTGAGCGGGTTGGCAGCGGTCGCAATGACCTATCTGAGCGAAGAGATTCACCCCAAGCACATCGGCCTGGCGATGGGGCTGTATATCGCCGGCAATGCCATCGGTGGCATGAGTGGGCGCCTGATCACGGGCGTGTTGATCGACTTCGTCAGCTGGCACACCGCGATGTTGGTCGTGGGTGGCCTGGCGTTGATCGCGGCGGCAGTGTTCTGGCGAATCCTCCCCGAATCACGCAATTTCCGTCCCCGCTCGCTGCACCCGCGCAGCCTGCTGGACGGGTTCATCATGCACTTTCGCGACGCCGGGTTGCCGTTGCTGTTTCTCGAAGCCTTCGTATTGATGGGCGCGTTCGTGACGCTGTTCAACTACATCGGCTACCGCCTGCTGGCCGCACCTTATCAGTTGGATCAGGCATTTGTCGGACTGCTTTCGGTGGTCTATCTGTCGGGGATCTACAGTTCGGCGAAAATCGGTGCAATGGCTGACAAACTCGGGCGCCGGAAAATGCTCTGGGCAACCATCGCGCTCATGTTGGCGGGGCTTGTCCTGACCCTGTTCACGCCGCTATGGCTGGTGATCGTCGGCATGCTGGTGTTCACCTTCGGCTTCTTCGGCGCTCACTCAGTCGCCAGCAGTTGGATTGGCCGGCGTGCGCTCAAGGCAAAGGGGCAGGCTTCGTCGTTGTACTTGTTCAGCTATTACGCCGGTTCGAGTGTCGCTGGTACGGCGGGGGGCGTGGCGTGGCACTTGGGTGGCTGGAACGGCACCGGACTGTTCATCGGCTCGCTGCTCATCATCGCTCTATTGATCGCACTGAAGTTGGCCAAGTTGCCACCGCTGGGCGAGATAAAAGCCTGAACGCATGAAACAGTGGCGGGAGCGAGTTGGCTCGCTCCCGCCACGGGTCAGTCGTGGTATTGCGCCGACAACTCGTGCACTGCCCGCAGGAAAGCGCCGGCGTGTTCCGGGTCGACTTCCGGCGTGATGCCATGGCCAAGGTTGAATACATGGCCGCTGCCCTTGCCGTAACTGGCCAGGATGCGCCCGACTTCAGCGCGAATGGCTTCAGGCTTGGCGTAGAGCACCGTTGGGTCCATGTTGCCTTGCAGGGCGACCTTGTGGCCGACGCGCTCGCGAGCGTTGCCAATGTCGCAGGTCCAGTCCAGGCCCAAGGCGTCGGCACCGGACTCGGCGATGCTTTCCAGCCACAGGCCGCCGTTCTTGGTGAACAGGATCACCGGGACTTTGCGACCTTCGTGCTCGCGGATCAGGCCGCTGACGATCTTGCGCATGTAGGCCAGGGAAAACTCCTGGTACGCCGCCGCCGACAGGTTGCCGCCCCAAGTATCGAAGATCTGCACCGCTTGGGCACCGGCCATGATCTGGCCGTTGAGGTAGGACGTGACCGACTGCGCCAGCTTGTCCAACAACAGATGCATGGCTTGCGGGTTGTCGTAGAGCATCGCCTTGGTCTTGCGGAAGTCCTTCGACGAGCCACCTTCGACCATGTAGGTCGCGAGCGTCCACGGGCTGCCGGAGAAGCCAATCAGCGGCACACGACCGTTGAGTTCACGGCGAATGGTGCTGACCGCATCCATGACATAGCCCAGGTCCTTCTGGGGATCGGGAATCGGCAGGGCTTCGATGTCGGCCAGGGTGCTGACCACTTTCTTGAAGCGCGGGCCTTCGCCGGTCTCGAAGTACAGGCCTTGGCCCATGGCGTCGGGAATGGTGAGGATGTCGGAGAACAGGATCGCCGCGTCCAGTTGCGGATAGCGGTCCAGCGGCTGCATCGTGACTTCGCAGGCGAACTGCGGGTTCATGCACAGGCTCATGAAGTCACCGGCCTTGGCGCGGCTGGCGCGGTATTCCGGCAGATAGCGACCGGCCTGGCGCATCATCCACACGGGGGTGACGTCCACGGGTTGCTTGAGCAGGGCGCGAAGGAAGCGGTCGTTCTTCAGGGCAGTCATGTCGGCATCCGGAAAAAAAGTGCGGGCATTTTCTCAGAGCGCGACGCAAAAGGCACGGCAAGAGCCGTGCCTTTTATCTATCGGGGCAATTTGTCGCGGGGCAACGCAGCCCTCTAACACCACAAAACAACTGTGGGAGCGAGCTTGCTCGCGATGGCGGCATGTCAGCCAATACATCTGGCGACTGACCTACCGCTATCGCGAGCAAGCTCGCTCCCACAGGATTGGTGTCGTTCGGTCAGACCTGCAGGTAATCCAGGATCCCTTCCGCCGCGTTGCGGCCTTCGAAGATCGCCGTCACCACCAGGTCGGAACCGCGGACCATGTCGCCACCGGCGAAGATCTTCGGGTTGCTGGTCTGGTGCTTGTACTGGCCCTGTTCCGGCGCCACGACGCGGCCCTGGCTGTCGGTCTGGATGCTGAACTGCTCGAACCACGGCGCCGGGCTCGGGCGGAAGCCGAAGGCGATGACCACGGCGTCGGCCGGGATGATCTCTTCGGAGCCCGGGATCGGCTCAGGGCTGCGGCGGCCGCGGGCGTCCGGTTCGCCGAGACGGGTCTCGACCACCTTCACGCCTTCGACCTTGTCTTCACCGACGATGGCGATCGGCTGGCGGTTGTAGAGGAACTTCACGCCTTCTTCCTTGGCGTTCTTCACCTCTTTGCGCGAGCCAGGCATGTTCGCTTCGTCACGACGGTAGGCACAGGTCACCGACTTGGCGCCCTGGCGAATCGACGTGCGGTTGCAGTCCATCGCCGTGTCGCCACCGCCGAGCACCACGACCTTCTTGCCTTTCATGTCGACGAAATCTTCCGGCGACTTTTCAAAGCCCAGGTTGCGGTTGACGTTGGCGATCAGGAAGTCGAGTGCGTCGTAGACGCCCGGCAGGTCCTCGCCGGCAAAGCCACCCTTCATGTAGGTGTAGGTGCCCATGCCCATGAATACGGCATCGTATTCTTCGAGCAGTTGCTCCATGGTCACGTCCTTGCCCACCTCGGTGTTCAGGCGAAACTCGATGCCCATGCCGGTGAAGACTTCGCGACGATTGCTCAGCACGGTCTTTTCCAACTTGAACTCGGGGATGCCAAAGGTCAGCAGGCCACCGATTTCCGGATTCTTGTCGAACACCACCGGAGTGACGCCACCACGCACCAGCACGTCGGCACAGCCAAGGCCCGCCGGGCCCGCGCCGATGATCGCGACGCGCTTGCCGGTCGGCTTGACCTTGGACATGTCCGGGCGCCAGCCCATGGCAAACGCGGTGTCGGTGATGTATTTCTCAACCGAACCAATCGTGACCGCGCCGAAACCGTCGTTGAGGGTGCAAGCACCTTCGCACAGGCGATCCTGCGGACACACCCGGCCGCAGACTTCCGGCAGGGTGTTGGTCTGGTGGGACAGCTCGGCGGCCTGGAGGATGTTGCCCTCGGCCACCAGTTTCAACCAGTTGGGAATGAAGTTGTGCACCGGGCACTTCCATTCGCAGTACGGGTTACCGCAACCCAGGCAGCGGTGGGCCTGGTCGGCCGACTGCTGGGGTTTGAAGGGCTCGTAGATCTCAACGAACTCTTTCTTGCGTTGACGCAACAGTTTCTTCTTCGGATCCTTGCGCCCGACATCGATGAACTGGAAGTCGTTATTCAGACGTTCAGCCATTGTTAAAACCTCATCAAACTCTTCAGGCGCATATCACTGCGGGTTGGCACGGGTGCTGGAAAGCAACGACTTCAGGTTGGCAGCCTTCGGCTTGACCAGCCAGAAACGACGCACGTAGTCATCGAGGTTCTCGGCGAGTTCACGACCCCACTCGCTGTCGGTTTCCTCGACGTACTCGTTCAGCACGCGTTGCAGGTGGCTGCGGTAGGCTTCCATCGCCTCGCCGCTGATCCGCTGGATTTCCACCAGTTCGTGGTTGACCCGGTCAACGAAGGTGTTGTCCTGGTCGAGCACGTAGGCGAAACCGCCCGTCATGCCGGAACCGAAGTTATAACCGGTCTTGCCCAATACGCAGACGAAACCACCAGTCATGTATTCGCAGCAGTGATCGCCGGTGCCTTCCACTACGGTGTGGGCGCCGGAGTTACGCACCGCAAAACGCTCGCCCGCGGTGCCGGCGGCGAACAACTTGCCGCCCGTGGCGCCGTAGAGGCAGGTGTTGCCGATGATCGCACTGTCCTGGGTCTTGTAGACGCTGCCCTTGGGCGGAACGATCACCAGCTTGCCGCCGGTCATGCCCTTGCCCACGTAGTCGTTCGCGTCACCTTCCAGGTACATGTTCAGGCCACCGGCGTTCCAGACGCCGAAGCTCTGGCCTGCGGTGCCCTTGAAGCGGAAGGTGACCGGTGCATGGGCCATGCCCTGGTTGCCATGCTTGCGGGCGATTTCACCGGAGATCCGCGCACCGATGGAGCGGTCGCAGTTGCAGATATCCAGCTCGAACTCGGCACCGCTCAGGTCGTTGATCGCCGCAGCGGCCATGTCGACCATTTTCTCGGCCAGTTCACCCTTGTCGAACGGCGGGTTGCGGTCAACATGGCAGAACTGAGGCTTGTCCGCAGGAATCAGATCGCTGCCCAGCAACGGGGTCAGATCAAGGTGATGCTGCTTGGCCGTCTGGCCTTCGATCACTTCCAGCAGATCGGTACGGCCGATCAGCTCTTCAAGCGAGCGTACGCCCAGCTTCGCCAACCACTCACGGGTCTCTTCGGCCACGTAGGTGAAGAAATTCACCACCATGTCGACGGTACCGATGTAATGGTCCTTGCGCAGTTTGTCGTTCTGGGTCGCCACGCCGGTGGCGCAGTTGTTCAGGTGGCAGATGCGCAGGTATTTGCAGCCCAAGGCGATCATCGGTGCGGTGCCGAAGCCGAAGCTCTCGGCGCCGAGGATGGCGGCCTTGATCACGTCCAGGCCGGTCTTCAGGCCACCGTCGGTCTGCACCCGGACCTTGCCGCGCAAGTCGTTGCCGCGCAGGGTCTGGTGGGTTTCCGCCAGGCCCAATTCCCATGGCGCGCCGGCGTACTTGATCGAGGTCAGCGGCGATGCACCGGTGCCGCCGTCGTAGCCGGAGATGGTGATCAGGTCGGCATAGGCCTTGGCCACGCCAGCGGCAATGGTGCCAACGCCGGCTTCCGCCACCAGTTTTACCGAGACCAGCGCCTTCGGGTTGACCTGCTTGAGGTCGAAGATCAGCTGCGACAAGTCTTCGATCGAGTAGATGTCATGGTGTGGCGGTGGCGAAATCAGGGTCACGCCGGGCACCGCATAACGCAGCTTGGCGATCAGGCCGTTGACCTTGCCGCCAGGCAGCTGGCCACCTTCGCCGGGCTTGGCGCCCTGGGCCACCTTGATCTGCAGCACTTCGGCGTTGACCAGGTATTCCGGCGTCACACCGAAGCGGCCGGTCGCCACCTGCTTGATTTTCGAACTCTTGATCGTGCCGTAGCGCGCCGGGTCTTCGCCGCCTTCACCGGAGTTGGAACGCGCACCGAGGCGGTTCATGGCTTCGGCCAGGGCTTCGTGGGCTTCCGGGGACAACGCACCGAGGGAAATACCGGCCGAATCGAAGCGCTTGAGCACCGATTCCAGTGGTTCGATCTCGCTGATGTCCAGTGGAGTGTCGAGGGTTTTGACTTTCAGCAGGTCGCGGATCATCGACACCGGACGGTTGTCCACCAGCGCGGTGTATTCCTTGAACTTGCTGTAGTCGCCCTGCTGCACGGCGGCTTGCAAGGTGTTGACCACGTCCGGGTTGTAGGCGTGGTATTCGCCACCGTGGACGAACTTCAGCAGGCCGCCCTGCTGGATCGGCTTGCGCGGGCTCCAGGCTTCGGCAGCAAGGGCTTTCTGTTCGGCTTCGATGTCGACGAAACGCGCACCCTTGATACGGCTCGGCACGCCACGGAAGCTCAGCTCGCAAACTTCCTCGGACAGGCCGATGGCCTCGAACAGTTGCGCGCCACGGTACGAGGCGATGGTCGAGATACCCATCTTCGACAGGATCTTGAGCAGGCCCTTGGTGATGCCCTTGCGGTAGTTCTTGAACACCTCGTAGAGGTCGCCCAGCACTTCACCGGTACGGATCAGGTCGCCCAGCACTTCGTAGGCCAGGAATGGATAGACCGCCGAAGCACCGAAACCGATCAGCACCGCAAAATGATGCGGATCGCGTGCAGTGGCGGTTTCCACCAGGATGTTGGAATCGCAGCGCAGGCCTTTTTCAGTCAGGCGATGGTGCACCGCGCCAGTGGCCAGGGAGGCGTGGACCGGCAGTTTGCCAGGGGCGATGTGACGGTCGGTCAGGACGATCTGGGTACGACCGGCGCGCGCCGCTTCTTCAGCCTGGTCGGCAATGTTACGGATCGCCGCTTCCAGGCCGACGCTTTCGTCGTAGTTCAGGTCGATGACCTGACGCTCGAAACCGGGACGATCGAGGTTGGTCAGCGAGCGCCACTTGGCCGGGGAAATGACCGGTGAGCTGAGGATCACCCGCGAGGCGTGCTCCGGCGACTCCTGGAAAATGTTGCGCTCGGCGCCCAGGCAGATTTCCAGGGACATCACGATCGCTTCGCGCAGCGGGTCGATCGGCGGGTTGGTCACCTGGGCGAACTGCTGGCGGAAATAGTCGTACGGCGTGCGCACGCGCTGCGACAGCACGGCCATCGGCGTGTCGTCGCCCATGGAACCGACCGCTTCGTAGCCCTGCTCGCCCAGCGGACGCAGCACCTGGTCACGCTCCTCGAACGTCACCTGGTACATCTTCATGTATTGCTTGAGCTGGTCGACGTCGTAGAAAGCCGAACCATGGTCGTTGTCTTCCATGGTCGCCTGGATGCGCAGGGCATTCTTGCGCAGCCATTGCTTGTATGGATGGCGGGACTTGAGGCGATTGTCGATCGCGTCGGTATCGAGGATCTGTCCGGTCTCGGTGTCCACGCCAAAGATCTGCCCCGGACCTACGCGCCCCTTGGCGATGACGTCCTGGGGCTGGTAGTTCCAGACGCCGATTTCCGAAGCCAGGGTGATGAACCCGTTGGTGGTGGTGACCCAGCGCGCCGGGCGCAAGCCGTTACGGTCGAGCAGGCACACGGCGTAGCGGCCGTCGGTCATGACGATACCGGCCGGGCCGTCCCACGGTTCCATGTGCATGGAGTTGTATTCGTAGAAGGCGCGAAGGTCCGGGTCCATGGTCTCGACGTTCTGCCAGGCTGGCGGAACGAGCATGCGCACGCCACGGAACAGGTCGATGCCACCGGTCACCATCAGCTCGAGCATGTTGTCCATGCTCGAAGAGTCCGAGCCGACGCGGTTGACCAGCGGGCCGAGTTCTTCGAGGTCGGGCATCAAGTCATTGGCGAACTTGGTGCGACGGGCCAGGGCCCAGTTGCGGTTGCCGGTGATGGTGTTGATCTCGCCGTTGTGGGCGAGGAAGCGGAATGGCTGGGCGAGCGGCCATTTCGGCAAAGTGTTGGTGGAGAAGCGCTGGTGGAAGACGCAGATCGCGGTCTTCAGGCGCTCGTCGCTCAGGTCCGGATAGAAGGCGGTGAGGTCCGCCGGCATCATCAGGCCTTTATAGATGATGGTCTTGTGGGAAAAGCTGCAGATGTAGTGGTCAGTGTCGGCGGCGTTGGCCACCGACGAACGGCGACGGGAGCTGAACAGCTTGATCGACATGTCCTGGTCGCTCAGGCCTTCGCCTGCGATGAACACCTGCTCGATCAGCGGCAGGCGCTCAAGGGCCAGGCGGCCGAGCACGCTAGTGTCGATCGGCACTTTGCGCCAGCCGACGAGCTGCAGGCCGGCGGCCAGGATCTCGCGGTTCATGTTCTCGCGAGCGGCTTGTGCCTTCACCGGGTCCTGATTGAAAAACACCATGCCCACGGCGTACTGCTTGGGCAAGGTCACGCCAAACGTTTCCTGGGCGATGGCACGCAGGAACTCGTCGGGCTTTTGAATCAGCAAGCCACAACCGTCACCGGTCTTGCCGTCGGCGTTGATCCCACCACGGTGGGTCATGCAGGTCAGGGCCTCAATGGCCGTTTGCAAAAGGGTATGGCTGGGCTCGCCCTGCATATGGGCTATCAGGCCGAAACCGCAGTTATCCTTGAATTCATCTGGTTGGTACAGACCTGCTTTCATAGACACTTTCTCACCAGGCTGCCTCTTAACGAGGCAAATTTCTTTTCAATTCAACCAGTTGCATGTCGCGCCGAACGTACGCCAGCTTTGCGGGGGCAAAAGGGAGGTCATTGTACACACCGACACAGGGGCTCACAAATTTGACGACGAACTGTCGCAAATCCATGTCGCATTTGTGAAAGGTTTAAAGCTATATGCTGTGCTAGTCAAAACTTTTTTGGGTTCGACCGCTACGACTCAAACGCTACTGTGACGCAGACACCACAAGGCGCGCGGCCTGAAAGGTCGCCCGCCCTTGCGGAAATTTTGAGGTTGCCGGGAGAGGCGGCCTGGGTAAGGCCGCCGAATCATCAGCGAGTTGCTGCCAGTTCCTGTTGGACACTGGCGACAGTGCGAGGCCAAGGTTTACCAGCCTGAACCTTCGCTGGCAAGGCTTTGATGGCAGAAACGGCTGCGTCACGGTTGGCAAAGCTGCCGTAAGTGATCACATACAGCGGCTTGCCGTTGAGCACTTTCTTGAAATAACGGTACTCGCCGCCCTGTTCCTTGACGAAGTTCTGCGCGGCGGTTTCGGAGCTGGTGCCGAGGATCTGCACCACGTAGTTGCCCGGCGCCTGGCCGGCGTACCAGCTACCGCCAGCGGCCTTGGCCGGGGAAGCGGCTGGCTTGCTCGCCGGCGCGGGTGCCGTCGGCTTGGCCGCAGGTGCGGGAACCGGGGCAGGCTTGGCGGTGGCAACTTGAGTGGGCGCAGGGGTCGGCTTCGCGGCCGGAGCCGGTGCAGGTGTCGGCGCAGGACCGGCCGGAACGCCCGCTGGCGGTGCGGTGGTGGTCACGGTAGGCGGCACATCGCTGGTGTCTTCGATCGGAGGCGGCGCACCGTCATCACCTTCTGTGATTCCCCCCGCGGCTTCGGCCAGGGGACCACGCATGACCGGTTGCGAGTTGCCGACCAGTGGCAGCGGCATCGGCTGGGTATTGCCGGCGAATTCCACTGCCGGGGCGCCGCCGTTGGGTTGCGGCGCGCCCTGGCCGAGAGGCAACTGCGCCTGTTCGTTGGCAGGTGCGCCGGTGGTTGGTGCCTTGCTGCGACCCGGCATCAGCCAGGCGGCAGCCACCGCGACCACGACCACGGCGGAAATCGCCAATACGTGTTTCTTCGGCATCTTGAACCCCATACTTGGACGCTTCACCGCTGAGCGGCTGGCGATCATGATTTCGATCAGAGCATCTCGGGCGACCTGGTTGATGTTTCCTGGCCAGCCGTCGGAGCTTTCGTGAATCTCAGAGATCTGATCCGCGGTGAAAAGTTCGATACCCCGGCCGGCGCCCTCAAGACGCTGGGCCAGGTATTCCCGAGTTTCTTCCTCGGTATAGGGCGCCAGTTCGATGACGTGGAAACGTTCTTCCTCGAGGTTCAGTTGCTCAAGGTCGGCGATCAGCGAAGACTCGCCGAACAGGAACACATGAGGACGGCCCTCCGGCGCACCGGCAGCCAGGGCCAACAGGGCTTCCAAGGCTGATTCGTCGAGTTGCTCGGCATCGTCCACCAACAGATAGACTTCCTGCCCGGTCAACGCCAGCTGCACGATCTGGTCGAGAATCGCACCGATTTCCGCCTGGTCGACATTCAGCGCCTGGGCCACCTGACGCAATACGCCGGCTGCGTCGCCGGCGCCACGGGCAGATACCACCACGCTTTGCACGGATTGCTTGTTGGTGCTGGCCACCAGGGCCTGGCGCAGCAAGGTCTTGCCGCTGCCCTGGGGGCCGGTGACGACCAACAGCAACTGGCTGTAGCGCGCCAGGTGATGCAACTGGCCCAGCACCGGCTTGCGTTGGGCGGGGAAAAACTTGAAGCCCGGGACCCGTGGCGCAAAAGGGTCATGACTCAATTGGAAATGGCCGAGGAAAGCCTCGTCGGCATGCAAACTAGTCATCGGAATCTTATTAACCTTTAAGCTGAGCCAGGGCGCGATAATCCGCTCCCAGCGTGGCCTGTAGAACTTCTTTCGGATAATCGTCGGTCACCACCGCTTCGCCCATGTGGCGCAGCAGCACCAGGCGCAGGCGACCGTCGATCACTTTTTTGTCGATTGCCATGTGTTCAAGGAAATCCGCCTCGCTCATTTCTTCAGGCGGCACCACCGGCAGCCCGGCACGCTGGAACAGGCGGATCCCACGATCACGCTCCTGCTCGCTGATCCAGCCCAGGCGCGCAGACATCTCCAGGGCCATGACCGTACCTGCGGCAACCGCCTCGCCATGCAGCCAGACACCATAGCCCATGTGGGTTTCGATGGCATGGCCAAAGGTGTGGCCCAGGTTCAGCGTGGCACGTACACCAGACTCCCGTTCATCGGCACCGACCACGGCGGCCTTGGCGGCGCAGGAGCGTTCGATGGCGTAGGTCAGGGCCGCCTGGTCCAGCGCACGCAGGCGGTCGACGTTGTCTTCAAGCCAGCCCAGGAACGGCTCGTCGCAGATAAGGCCGTACTTGATGACCTCGGCCAGGCCTGCGGACAGCTCACGCGCCGGCAAGGTGCTGAGGGTCGCAGTGTCGATCAGCACCACGTTGGGCTGGTAGAACGCGCCCACCATGTTCTTGCCCAACGGATGGTTGATACCGGTCTTGCCGCCTACCGACGAGTCGACCTGAGAGAGCAGCGTGGTGGGGATCTGAATGAAATCGACACCGCGCTGATAGCAAGCCGCGGCAAAACCGGCCATGTCGCCGATCACGCCGCCACCCAGGGCAACCACGGTGGTGCGGCGGTCATGCCGTGCAGTCAGCAGACCGTCGAAAATCAATTGCAGGGTTTCCCAGTTCTTGAAGGCCTCGCCGTCCGGCAACACGACGGAAATCACCGAGTAAGCCGACAGGCTACGAGCCAGGCGTTCCAGATACAAAGGGGCGACGGTTTCGTTGGAGATAATCGCGACTTGCCGCCCGGCGATGTGCGGTGCCAGCAGTTCGGGCTGGTCCAGCAAGCCCTCGCCAATGTGAATCGGGTAGCTGCGCTCGCCCAGGTCGACCTTAAGTGTCTGCATGTGTCCCCACGGTGAAGATGAAATCAGGCGTCCTGCCTGCAATTGACAAAAATTCCACGGTGCCTGCTGTGGCGCCTGTTAATGGCCATCCGCCACACCCCTACGGGCCAAGGCGGGACGCCGAGGATAGCGCATTTCGCGCCGCGCATTAACGGGGGGGCAATTGTTGCAGGCGCTCGAGGATTTCCAGCACCACCATCCGTGGCGGCCGCTCGTCGGTTTCGATGACCAGGTCGGCGATTTCCCGATACAGAGGGTCACGCACCTCCAACAGATCCCGCAGGGTCTTGGCCGGGTCGGCGGTTCGCAGCAGTGGCCGGTTGCGATCGCGGGCGGTACGGCCGACCTGCTGTTCGACCGAAGCATGCAGGTAGACCACTCGTCCGCCGGCATGCAGTGCCCGACGATTGGCCTCGCGCATCACCGCGCCGCCGCCGGTCGCCAACACCACGCCTTCGAAACCGCACAGCTCGGCAATCATCGCCTGCTCACGGTCCCGAAAGCCCGGCTCGCCTTCCTTATCGAAGATCCATGGGATATTGGCACCCGTGCGCAATTCAATTTCCTTGTCGGAATCTTTGAATGGCAGGCGCAGCTCTTTGGCCAGCAAACGACCGATGGTGCTTTTTCCAGCGCCCATCGGTCCAACAAGAATCAAATTTCGCACAGAATCAACGACTCACAGCAATCGCCTGGTTGTTCATGATACGCGGAGTGAGAAATACCAGCAGCTCGGATTTTTTCTCCGAGACCACATCACGCCGGAAAAGGCGGCCAAGATACGGCACATCGCCAAGAAATGGCACCTTATCTACAACCTTGCTCTGAGTATTTGAGAAAACACCGCCAATCACAATGGTCTCGCCGTCATTGACCAGCACCTTGGCGTTGACTTCGTTTTTCTTGATCGGCGGTACATCCTGGACCTTGTTCAGGTAATCCGGCTCATCCTTGGTGACCTTGACCTCCATGATGATCCGGTTGTCCGGGGTTATCTGCGGCGTGACCTCCAGCGACAACGAGGCTTCCTTGAACGACACCGAGGTGGCGCCACTGGAACTGGCTTCCTGATAGGGAATCTCCGTGCCCTTGAGGATTTTCGCGGTCTCCTTGTCGGAGGTCACCACCTTGGGCTGGGAAACGATCTCGCCATTGCCGGTTTTTTCCATGGCCGTCAGTTCAAGGTCCAACAGCACGTTGTCGGTGATGAAGGCGATGCCGATCCCGGACGTGTTGCCTGATGCCCCGAGGTCGACAAACGGTTGGTTGGTGCTGGTGCTGCCCGGCGTACCAATCGTGGTGGAGTCCCCGGTGGTCACGCCGGAAGAATTCCAGTTGCCCTTGTTCTGTATCGAGCCCCCCCAACGCACGCCCAGGCTCTTGTCATAATCGACGTTGGCCTCGACGATCCGCGCCTCGATCATCACTTGGCGCACAGGGATGTCCAGTTGCGCGACGATCCGGCGCAACTCGTCGAGACGGTCCTGGGTCTGGTAGGCAATGATGTTGTTGGTGCGCTCATCGACCGTGATCGTGCCCCGCTCATCCGCCTTAGCCTCGGCACTGGTGACCGACTGGAACAGCTTGGCGATGTCGGCGGCCTTCGCATAGTTGACCTGCAACAGCTCGCGCCGCAGCGGTGCCAGATCAGCAATCTGTTTCTGGGACTCCAGCTCCTGGCGTTCGCGTGCTGCAATTTCATCAGCCGGGGCCACCAGCAGCACATTGCCCACCTTGCGCTTGTCGAGCCCCTTGGTCTTGAGCACGAGATCCAGCGCCTGGTCCCACGGCACGTTCTGCAACCGCAAGGTGATGCCGCCTTGCACGGTGTCGCTGGCCACCAGGTTCAGATTGGTGAAGTCGGCGATCAGCTGCAGCACCGAACGCACTTCGATGTCCTGGAAATTCAGCGATAACTTTTCGCCGTTGTAGGCGGCGCGGTCGCTGTTGCGTTTCTGCAGGTCCTCGACCGTCATGGGCCGGACACTGACGGTCAGCTTGTTGTCGGTCTGGTAGGTGGAATAGTCGAAGGTGCCGCTGGGTTCGATGCTGATGGTCGCGCGGTCGGAGCCGGCGCTGGCATTGACGAATTGCACCGGGGTGGCGAAATCCTTGACGTCCAGGCGCACCCGCAGGGGTTCGGGCAACTGGGTCCTGGCGAAATTGAGGACAATCTTGCCTTCTCGTTCCTGAATGTCCGGCGTGATGGACGGATCGGACAAATCGATCACAACGTTGCCTTCGCCCTGCGTCCCGCGCTGAAAGTCCACGCCACGGATAGCCTTGCCTGCCGGCGCACTGGACCTGGTGAAGGACGGGGCGGGACCCGCCGGACGCGGTGCCTGCGCCGCAGCCCTGGCGGTCGCCCCCTTGCCAACCACCACGAAGAGGTTGTTGCCCTCGATCCGAGTGTCATAGGCCGCCAATTGCGTAAGCCCGATGATCAGCCGTGTACGGTCTCCCGCCTCGACCACGGTGGCGCTGCGTGCATTGCCTCCCCCAAGGTCGTGGCTCTTGCGGGCCAGTTGATTGGTTACCCCGGGCAGGTCCAGCGCGATTCGGGCCGGCTGTTCGGTGGTATAGCCCCGGGGCGTGGGTGGCGGCCCATCGAAGCTGAGCTTCAGTTCCACACGATCCCCCGGCAACGCCGCAACGTCGAGTGTCTTCAGGCCGGCCCCAAGAACCATCGGCGACAACAGCGCTATCCATAGCGAAATACCGAGGGCTGAAAAAATCCTGTTCATTGTTCGAATTCCACTATGAATGCTCTTTCAAAGGAATGGTCCGCGGCCGCTCCAGCCACGCCCCCTCGCCGTCGGGGACGATTTCGACCACGTCGACCTGAGTGGCGCTGATGGCGACGATCCGCCCATCGTTGCGTCCCAGGTAGTCACCCACCTTCAGCCGATGTACGCCCCCCGCACCGCGCAGCAATGCGAAGGATCCGCCGGCATTGGAGATCGTTCCCACCATCTCGAACTGCTCGATATTGAAGCCCTCCAGGTACTGCTTGACCCGGTTGGGGTCGGGCCGGACGTTGCGCGAGCCCTGCTGCCGACCCGCCTGGTCCACGCGCACCTGCCTCGAGAACGGACTGCGCAGGTTGGCCGCGCTGTAGGTAAAGGTTTCGTTAGGCTTGAAGGTCGGCGTTGGCTCGATCTTGCCGGGCGGGCGCAAGCGCACCTCGTTCATGTAGGCGTCCAGGTCGCTGAAGCCGTCATCGCTATTGCAGCCGGCCAACGCGACCAGCCCGGCCAGCAGGCCAATGCGCCAAGCCGGCATCATGGCTGCGCCTCCTGCTCGTTGTACCGGTAGGTCTTGGCCTGGATGCTCATGCGCAGCTTCGGCCCCGCATCGGGCTCCATCGGCGCGATTTCGAAATCGTGCAAGGTCACGATCCGCGGCAATCCGGCCACGCCGCTGACGAATGTCGCCAGGTCATGGTAGCCGCCCGTCACGGTGATCTGGATCGGCAACTCGATATAGAAGGGCTGGGTGACCTCCGGCAGTAGCTTGATTTCCTCGAACTCCAGGCCGCTGCCCAGGCCGGTGCGAGTGATGTCCTCCAACAGGCCCGGCACTTCGGTATCGCTCGGCAACTGCCGCAGCAACACGCCGAATGACGTTTCCATCTGTTTCATCTGCTCGGTGTAGCGCTCCAGATTCGCCGCCATGTGGGCCTTGCCCGCAAATTGCGCCTTGAGGGTGTTTTCCTCTTCCTGAACTTGGTGCAGCTGGTTTTGCAGGTCACTCAAGGTGAAGTTATAACCCAGCCCCAGCACGAGTATGACCAGCAGAATGCCGGCCAGCCATTTGATTGGCGCCGGCCACGAGCCGATATTGTTGGTGTCCAGGTCGCTGAGGTCGACCTTGCGCAACGCGTCCAGCCATTCTCCCGGCTTCATTGGGCGTCCTCCATATTGGCCGGGCGGGTCTGGCGAACCGTCAGTTGGAAGACGTTCGCCTGGTCGAGCTGGCCCGCCGTGGTGGCCTTCACTTCCGTCAGGCTCGGGGCATCGAACAGGTCCGATGAATCCAGGTTTCGCATCAGGTCAGAAACCCGATTGTTCGACTCCGCCGCTCCCGTGATGGACAGCGTGCCCTCCTCCATCTTGACGTCGGTGAAATACACGCCGTCGGGCAGGGTCCGCGCCAACTGATCAAAAATGCGCGCGCTGACCGGCCGGTTGCCCTGCAAGTCCTGGATGATGCGCATGCGCTCCAGCAATTGCCGTCGACGGGCCTTCAACTCGCTGATTTGCTGGATGCGCTCGTCCAGGACGGCAATCTGCTGCCGGATGTGGCTGTTGCGGGCTGTTTGATAGTCGATGGCACTGTTCAGGTATTGCACCGCAATCAGGATCAGGCCCACCGCGCCGACCAGCGCGCCGGCCAATCCCAGCAGAAAGCGCTTGCGGCGCTCTTCGCGCAGCTCTTCGCGCCAGGGAAGCAGGTTGATCCGCGCCATCAGTCGAAACTCCTGAGGGCCAGCCCGCAGGCAATCATCAACGCCGGCGCGTCACTGGCCAGGGCGCCCGCGTTGACCTTGCTGCTCAAGGCCATGCTGGCGAACGGATTGGCCACTTGGGTCGGCGTGCCCAGGCGCTGTTCGATCAGCCGATCCAGGCCCGCGACCGAAGCAGTACCGCCGGCCAGCAGGATGTGATCCACCGCGCTGTACTGGCCGGAAGCGAAGAAAAACTGCAGCGAGCGCGACACCTGTTGCACCAGTGCTTCGCGGAACGGCTGCAGCACTTCGCCAAGATAGTCGTCCGGCAGGCCACCTTGCTTTTTCGCCAGGCCGGCCTGCTCCGGCGTCAGGCCGTAGCGACGCTGGATTTCCTCGGTAAGCTGGCGGCCACCGAACAACTGCTCGCGGGTATAGATGATGCGCCCGTTATGCAACACGCTGAGGGTCGTCATCGTGGCGCCGATGTCGACGACCGCCACGGTCAACCGCTCCTGGGACGCGGCCAACTGGGTGGAAAGCAGGCCGAAGGCACGCTCCAGCGCGTAGGCCTCCACGTCGACCACGCGGGCGGTCAATCCGGCGAGCGCCAGCGCTGCCTCGCGGACCTCGACATTTTCCTTGCGACACGCTGCCAACAACACCTCGACCCGCTCGGCGCTGCGAGGCGAAACGCCAACGACTTCGAAATCAATCGCCACCTCATCCAGGGGGTACGGAATGTATTGGTCGGCTTCGATCTTGAGCTGGTTTTCCATGTCGTCATCGGACAGCCCGGCATCCATCTCGATGGTCTTGGTGATGACCGCCGAACCCGCGACAGCCACGGCCACGTTGCGCAAGGGCGTCTTGGCTTTGGCGAGCACCCGCGACAATGCCTGCCCCACGCCTTCGAGCTCGGCAATGTTCTTCTCGATCACGGCGTTGGCCGGCAGCGGTTCGACCGCATAGGACTCGACGCGATAACGATCACCCTGGCGACTCAATTCGAGCAGCTTCACCGACGTCGAGCTGATGTCGATCCCCAGAAGCGCATGGGCTTTTTTATTGAAGAGTCGTAGCACTACCAATTCCCTATGACTATCCGTGAGTTACGGACTCTCTAATAAGCGTTGCGTTCAATCCCCCCGGTCCGACGAACGTCCGGATGGCGTTCCCGACGAAAAAAAATGCTTATAATGCCCAGCGTTTTTTTCGCTTGCTGCAAGCACGGGTCCTTCCCTGCACTTGGCGTCTTTTTCATTCTTTGCCTGGATATCCAAAAGCCTTGATTCGTCTGCTGAAATTTTTCGGATGGTCCATCGTCGCCGTTTTCTGCGGACTGCTCTTGGGCCTGAGCGGTGCATTTCTTTACCTTAGTCCGGGATTGCCGTCCGTGGAGGCGCTGAGAAGTATTCAGTTGCAGATTCCCCTGCGGGTGTACAGCAGCGACAACAAGTTGATCGCCGAATTTGGCGAAATGCGCCGCACACCGATCCGTTTCGCCGACATTCCCCCCAATTTCATCAATGCGTTACTAAGTGCTGAAGACGACAATTTCGCCAACCACTATGGCGTCGATCCGGGCAGCCTGATGCGTGCCGCCAGCCAATTGATCAAGAGCGGCCACATCCAGTCCGGCGGCAGCACCATCACCATGCAGGTAGCGAAGAACTTCTTCCTGACCAGCGAGCGCAGCTTTTCGCGCAAGACCACCGAGATCCTCCTGGCCCTGCAGATCGAGCGGCAGCTGACCAAGGACGAAATCCTCGAGCTGTACGTGAACAAGATCTACCTGGGCAACCGCGCCTACGGGATCGAGGCGGCGGCGCAGGTGTATTACGGCAAGTCGATCCGCGATGTGAGCCTGGCGCAGATGGCGATGATCGCCGGCCTGCCCAAGGCGCCTTCGCGCTTCAATCCGCTGGCCAATCCGGCACGCAGCAAAGAGCGGCGCGATTGGATCCTGGGGCGCATGTACAAGCTCGGCAAGATCAGCGAAGCCGAGTACACCGCAGCGATCAACGAGCCGCTGAACGCCAGCTATCACGTGCCGACCCCGGAAGTGAACGCCCCGTATATCGCCGAGATGGCCCGTGCCGAGATGGTCGGACGTTATGGCAGCGACGCCTACACCGAAGGTTTCCGCGTCACCACCACGGTGCCGAGCGACTTGCAGGAAATGGCCAACACCGCACTGCACGAAGGCCTGATGACCTACGACCAGCGCCACGGCTACCGAGGCCCGGAATCACGCCTGCCAGGCAAGACCAAGGAAGCCTGGGCCCAGGAGCTGACCAAGCAACGCACCATCAGCAGCCTGGAACCGGCGATCGTCACCCAGGTGGACAAGGACGGCATCAAGGTACTGACCCGCAACGGCGAGCAGGAAGAACATGTGGCCTGGGACACCATGAAATGGGCCCGTGCGTTCCTCAACACCAACAGCATGGGCGCCAACCCACGGCAGCCGTCGGACGTGGCGCAGGTCGGCGACCTGATCCGAGTGCAGCGCCAGCCGGACAATTCCCTCAAGTTCAGCCAGATCCCGGCCGCCCAGGGCGCGCTGGTGTCCCTGGACCCACAGAACGGTGCGATCCGCTCGTTGGTGGGCGGCTTCGCCTTCGAGCAGAGCAACTACAACCGCGCCATGCAGGCCAAGCGCCAACCAGGCTCCAGCTTCAAGCCATTCGTCTACAGCGCCGCCCTGGATAACGGCTACACCGCCGCCAGCCTGGTGAACGATGCGCCTATCGTGTTCGTCGACGAGTACCTGGACAAGGTCTGGCGGCCGAAGAACGACACCAATACGTTCCTGGGCCCGATTCGCCTGCGCGAAGCCTTGTACAAGTCCCGCAACCTGGTATCCATCCGCCTGCTGCAGGCGCTGGGCGTGGACCGCACCATCGACTACATCAGCAAGTTCGGCTTCAACAAGCAGGACTTGCCGCGCAACCTGTCCTTGGCACTGGGCACCGCGACCTTGACGCCGATGGAAATCGCGACGGGCTGGAGCACCTTCGCCAACGGCGGCTACAAGATCACCCCGTACATCATCGACAGGATCGAAAGCCGCAACGGTGAAACGCTGTTCGTCGCCAACCCGCCACGAGTGCCTACGGGCGAGCAGGCCAGCGACGGCGTCGCCGCGCCTGCCACCGAGACCTTCACGGTGAACGCGACGGGCGGCGAAGCCACCACCGCCCCGGCCGTACCGCAAGCCCCGGCAATCGCAGAGCGCATCGTCGACGGTCGCACCACCTACATCCTCAATAGCATGCTGCAGGACGTGATCAAGCTCGGCACCGGCCGCCGCGCCCTGGCCCTGGGTCGCACTGACCTGGCGGGCAAGACCGGTACCACGAACGAATCCAAGGACGCCTGGTTCTCCGGCTACAACGCCGATTACGTGACCACCGTCTGGACCGGTTTCGACCAGCCCGAAAGCCTGGGCCGACGCGAATTCGGCGGCACTGTGGCGCTGCCGATCTGGATGAGCTACATGGGCGCTGCCCTCAAGGACAAGCCACCGCACACCCAGCCTGAACCGGAAGGCATCCTCAGCCTGCGGGTCGACCCGGTCAGTGGTCGCGCGGCCACGCCAGGAACGCCGGGTGCGTACTTCGAGCTGTTCAAGAGCGAAGACACCCCGCCATCGATCAACGAGCTGGGCAACGGCGTAGCGCCGGGCAGTCCGCTGCCAGCGGATGAGGCGGCGCCGATCGATCTGTTCTGACCGAACGTCACCTAAAAGCCCCGCCTTCGAGAGAAGCGCGGGGCTTTTTTATCCCGTGCGGATTCTTTGGCGAGGGGATTTATCCCCTCGCCACAGGTCTGCGGTTAATCCGGGGAATGGTTCCACCCATACAAATCCAGACAATAAAAAGCCCCGACTCACAAGAGCCGGGGCTTTTTATTGAAGCGCTACAACGGCTTAGCCGTTGAACACGTCATCCACGCTCTTGAGCGGGTAGTTCTTCGGGTACGGCAGGGTGGCCACACCGGTCTCGATGGCGGCCTTGGCCACGGCGTCGGAGATCAGGGTGATCAGGCGGGCATCCATTGGTTTCGGGATGATGTACTCACGACCGAATTCCAGCTTGATGCCGCCGTAGGCGTCGCACACTTCCTGAGGCACCGGCAGCTTGGCCAGTTCGCGCAGGGCGTTGGCGGCCGCGACTTTCATTTCTTCGTTGATGCGCTTGGCGCGAACGTCCAGGGCACCACGGAAGATGAACGGGAAGCCCAGAACGTTGTTGACCTGGTTCGGGTAGTCCGAACGACCAGTGGCCATGATCACGTCGCTGCGGGTCGCGTGAGCCAGCTCCGGGGAGATTTCCGGGTCTGGGTTCGAACAGGCGAACACGATCGGGTTCGGCGCCATGCGCAGCAGGTTTTCCGCGCTCAGCAGGTTCGGGCCCGACAGGCCGACGAACACGTCGGCGCCGTCCAGCGCATCCGCCAGGGAGCGCTTGTCGGTCGCGTGGGCGAAGACAGCCTTGTACTGGTTCAGATCGTCACGGCCGGAGTGGATCACGCCGGTACGGTCGACCATGAAGATGTTTTCGATCTTGGCGCCCATGCTCACCAGCAACTTCATGCAGGAGATGGCCGCAGCGCCGGCGCCCAGGCAGACGATCTTGGCTTCCGGCAGGGTTTTGCCAGCGATTTCCAGGGCGTTGATCATGCCGGCCGCAGTCACGATTGCGGTGCCGTGCTGGTCATCGTGGAATACCGGAATGTCGCACTGTTCGATCAGGGCGCGCTCGATCTCGAAGCACTCAGGTGCCTTGATGTCTTCCAGGTTGATGCCGCCGAAGGTGATGGAAATGCGCTTGACGGTGTCGATGAAGGCTTGCGGGCTCTCGGAATCGACTTCGATGTCGAATACGTCGATGCCGGCGAAGCGCTTGAACAGAACACCCTTGCCTTCCATGACCGGCTTGGAAGCCAGTGGGCCGAGGTTACCCAGGCCGAGAATCGCGGTGCCATCGGAAATGACTGCAACCAGGTTGCCCTTGCCGGTGTACTTGTAAGCCAGCTCAGGGTCGCGAGCGATTTCACGCACTGGTTCGGCTACGCCGGGGCTGTAGGCCAGCGACAGGTCGCGGGCAGTAGCGGTGGCCTTGGTGAGCTCGACACTCAGCTTACCCGGACGAGGATTAGCGTGATATTCGAGAGCGGCAGTTTTCAGATCAGACATGTGGGCATTCCGCTTTTTACTGTGTTGGACAGACGGACCGCCGAGGATACGCGCCTCGCAAAGTCCCTACAAGACTGACCAGTCACTCCTGTCAAGCGCCCTGCCCTACGACTTTGGACCAAGAGCTACGAAACACAAGGGCTTGATGCATACAATCCAAAGTAGAAATGTCTACAATTATTTTCTCAAAGCACCGGCTGCAACATCACCGGATCGGTCAAAGGCAACATCCAACGCACCTGCCCGGGCTTGGTTTCCCCACGGCGGGCGCGATCGACGACCCAACCGCGAGCCTCGATCGTCCGGCCTTCAAGACGTTTCAACGCAGAGGCGTCGAAATTTCGCTGCGAGTTGGGCGCGATGTGCAGGACAACCGCCCCTTGCAGTTCGATCCAAATACCACCGCGATTGCGCTGCACGCTGTCTACACGGCCGCTGATCAGCGCAAAGCCGGGCGTCTTGATTTGCTCCGCTCGCGTGACCGGGGATTTCTTCCAGATCCCGAGCCGCCCTTGCCGCGCCTGGCGCTCGGCGGCCTGTTGGCATTCGACCAGGTCGACGTTCGGCGCGACCGCCACCAGGAAGCCCAGCCCCTCGGCAATCAACTGCTCTTCCAGGTTGCGGCCCTGGCGGTCGTAGACGTGGGCGAGCGTGCGCCCGTAATCGTCGCGATCATCACGGCCGGGCGACACCTTGACCCGGCCAGCACTGGCAGCCACCAGCGCTTCGAGTCGCTGACGCGCCGCCACGGCAAAAGGTTCGTCGGCACGCCCGCGCTTACCCAGCTCCGGACTGTTGAGGCCGATCATGCGGACACGACGACCGTCCTCAAGGTACAAGGTGTCGCCGTCCACCACCCGCTGTACGGTCGCTTCGGGCAACTGACCCGGCAGGGGACAAGATGCCTGGGCACCACAAAACCAAATCGCAGGCACAAAAAAGGCGCCCACCAGGGACGCCTTTTTCATTAGCCTGGAATAGCCGGAACGACTTTCCAAGATAATCAGCCTTAGGCTTTCTTGGCGCCGAAAGCACCGAAACGATCGGCGAACTTCTGAACGCGGCCACCGGTATCCAGAGTCTTTTGCTTACCGGTGTAGAACGGGTGGCATTCGTTGCAAACGTCGATCGCCATGGCTTTGCCGTAGGTCGAACGGGTTTCGAACTTGTTGCCGCAGCTGCAGGTTACTGCAACGACTGGGTAGTCTGGATGGATATCGGTTTTCATGGTGTTTTCCTCAGGCTAGCGTGCCGCCACCCAACACTATTGTTGAATACCGCACGTAATTAGGCCGCGGATTCTACCAGACAACATTAATCGCGCAAGCTACAACTTGTACCAACCGTCTGCTAGGCTCCCGGCCTTCTTCACCGCCCGCTCAATCGAGAATTCACCGCGTGCCCGACGCCATCCTGCGCCTCGCCTTGCCATCGCCCCTGCGCCGCCTGTTCGATTACCGGGCTCCGGCCGGCGTGCCACGCGCCCAGTTGCAACCGGGCATGCGCCTGCGGGTACCGTTCGGCCGCCGGGAAATGATCGGCATCCTGGTGGAAGTCACCGACCACAGCGAGGTGCCGGTCGACAAGCTCAAGCCGGCCCTGGCCCTGCTCGATGCCACACCTGCGCTGCCGGCGCCGCTGCTCAAGCTGTGCCTGTGGACCGCCCAGTATTATCAGCACAGCCTGGGCGATACCCTGAGCTGGGCCCTGCCGACATTGTTGCGCCAGGGCGAACCGGCCGAAGCGCGCCAGGAACGCTTCTGGTCGGTGGCGCCGGGCGCTTCGCTGGACGATCCGCGCATTGCCCGCGCCCCACGCCAGCGCGAAGCCCTGGCAACCCTGGCCCAACATCCCCATGGCGTGGCGCACCAGCTATTGAGCAAGTTGATGCTCAGCAAAGACAGCCTCGACCTGCTGCTGGCCAAAGACCTGGTCCAGGTGGAAGTCCGCAGGCATGCCCCGGGGGCACGCCATGAACATTGGCTGGCCCAGCCGGAACTGCCGCTCAATACTGAGCAACGGGCGGCTTGCGAGGCGATTCGCGCGGGCTTCGACAGCTACCACGCTTTTCTTTTGGCAGGCGTCACGGGCAGCGGCAAGACCGAGGTCTACCTGCAACTGATCCGCCAAACCCTGGAAGCCGGCAAGCAGGCTCTGGTGCTGATCCCGGAAATCAACCTCGGCCCGCAAACCCTGGCGCGCTTCGAGCAGCGCTTCAATGCGCGGATCGCCCTGGTGCACTCGGCAGTCAACGACCGTGAGCGCCTGGAGGCCTGGCTCGCCGCCCGGGACGGGGAGGCCGACATCATTATCGGCACCCGCTCAGCGCTGTTCACGCCGATGAAAAACCCCGGCCTGATCATCATCGATGAAGAGCACGACGGTTCCTATAAACAGCAGGAAGGCCTGCGCTACCACGCCCGCGATCTTGCGCTGGTGCGCGCCCGCCAGGAAAACATCCCGATTGTGCTCGGCTCGGCCACGCCGTCCCTGGAAAGCCTGCACAATGCCTACACCGGTCGCTACGGTCTGCTGCGCCTCAACGAACGGGCCGGTGGCGCCAAGCAACCCCGTTTCTTGCGCCTGGACGTAAAAAGCCGTCCGCTGGACAGCGGTATTTCCGGGCCGATGCAGCAAGCCATCGGCCAGACGCTGGCCGCCGGGCAGCAGGTCCTCGTGTTCCTCAACCGCAGGGGGTTTGCCCCGACGCTGTTGTGCCATGACTGCGGCTGGATGTCCGGTTGTGAACGCTGCGACGCCCGGATGACGGTGCATCAGCGCTACGGCGAATTGCGCTGCCATCATTGCGGGCACTCCGAGCGGGTACCGCGCAACTGCCCGCAATGCGGGAAAGTCGACTTGCGTCCAGTGGGCGCCGGCACCGAACGCGCCGAAGAACGGCTGGGAATTTTGTTTCCCGACTATCCCGTGCTCAGGGTGGATCGCGACAGCACCTCGCGAAAGGATGCGATGAACAATCTGTTCGCCACCATCCAGAAGGGCCAGCCCTGCATTCTGGTGGGCACGCAAATGCTCGCCAAGGGCCATCACTTCCCCCGTGTCACCCTGGTGTCGATCCTGGATGCCGACGGCGGGCTGTTTTCCGGTGATTTCCGCGCCAGCGAGCGCATGGCGCAGCTGATCGTCCAGGTCGCAGGCCGCGCCGGGCGTGCCGAAGAGCCGGGCAAAGTGATCATCCAGACTCACCTGGCGGATCATCCGCTGCTGATACAGTTGACCGAACAGGGCTATTTCGCGTTTGCCGAACAGGCCCTGAGCGAACGCCGTGGCGCCGGCCTGCCACCTTTCGCCCATCTGGCACTGTTGCGGGCCGAGGCTCACAAACCGGGCCAGGCCGAAGGTTTCCTCGATGAGGCATGCAGCGAGGCAGAGCGCTTGCTGGCTGAGCAGAATCTCACCGGCATCGAACTCTTGGGCCCGGTCCCGGCGCCGATGGAGCGGCGCGCCGGGCGCTATCGCGCGCAGCTTTTATTACAGGCCAATGCCCGGGCGCCACTGCATCGGTTGCTGAGCGCCTGGCTGCTGTTGCTGGAACAGATGCCCAGCGGGCGCGCGGTGCGCTGGTCGCTGGATGTGGATCCGGTGGATTTGTATTGACCCAGGCTCGCGAAGGCGCCCGAATAATCACCACACATCCCCAACCGACCCGCTACAGTTGGCAAGCTCGCCCGCGCCACGGATAATGCCCAGTTTTTCCACCAGCGCATCAAAGCGCCGCCGCGCCTGCGGTTGAAAGAGAAGACCATGAAAGACACCATTCGCCAGCTTATCCAGCAAGCCATCACCCAACTCGTCACTGAAGGTGTGCTGCCAGAAGGCGTGTCGCCGGCGATTCAGGTCGAGAACACCCGTGACAAGACCCATGGCGACTTCGCCAGCAACATCGCGATGATGCTCGCCAAGCCGGCCGGCATGAAACCTCGCGACCTGGCAGAAAAAATCATCGCCGCGCTGCCGTCCGACGAAAACGTAACCAAGGCCGAGATTGCCGGCCCTGGCTTCATCAATTTCTTCCAGAACACGCAGGCCCTGGCCTCGCGCCTCGACGCCGCCCTGACCGACGAACGCCTCGGCGTGCGCAAGGCCGGCCCGCTGCAGCGCACCGTGGTCGACCTCTCGGCCCCTAACCTCGCCAAGGAAATGCACGTCGGCCACCTGCGCTCGACCATCATTGGCGACGGTGTCGCCCGCGTGCTGGAGTTTCTCGGCGACACCGTGATCCGCCAGAACCATGTCGGCGACTGGGGCACCCAGTTCGGCATGTTGATGGCCTACCTGCAGGAAAATCCGATCACCAGCGATGAGCTGTCGGACCTGGAAAACTTCTACCGCGCCGCCAAGCAACGCTTCGACGAGTCGCCCGAATTCGCCGACCGCGCCCGTGGCCTGGTGGTCAAGCTGCAGGCCGGCGACGCCGAATGCCTGGCGTTGTGGACCAAGTTCAAGGACATCTCGCTGTCCCACTGCCAGAAAATCTACGAGCTGCTGAACGTCAAGCTGACCATGGCCGACGTGATGGGCGAAAGTGCCTATAACGACGACCTGATCAACGTGGTCAACGACCTCCGCGCCAAGGGCATGCTGGTGGAAAGCAACGGCGCCCAGTGCGTGTTCCTCGACCAGTTCAAGACCGCCGATGGCGAGCCGCTGCCGGTGATCATCGTCAAGGCCGATGGCGGCTACCTCTACGCCACCACGGACCTGGCGGCCGTACGCTACCGCAATGGCGTGCTGAAGGCTGATCGGGTGCTGTATTTCGTCGACCAGCGCCAGGCCCTGCACTTCCAGCAGGTATTCGAAGTGGCGCGCCTGGCCGGCTTCGTGACCCATCCGATGGAAATGGAGCACATGGGCTTCGGCACCATGAACGGCGCCGACGGTCGCCCATTCAAGACCCGCGACGGTGGCACCGTAAAGTTGATCGACCTGCTGACCGAAGCCCAGGACCGCGCCTACACCCTGGTCAAGGGCAAGAACCCGGACCTGGCCGAAGACGAACTGCGCAACATTGCCAAAGTCGTGGGCATCGACGCGGTGAAATACGCCGACCTGTCCAAGCACCGCACCAGCGACTACAGCTTCAACTTCGACCTGATGCTCAATTTCGAAGGCAACACCGCGCCGTACCTGCTGTACGCCTATACCCGTGTTGCAGGCGTGTTCCGCAAGCTCGGCAAGAACTTCGACGAAGTGGAAGGCCAGATCGTCCTCGAGGCCGCCCATGAGCAGGAGCTGGCGGCCAGGCTGGCTCAGTTCGGCGAAGTACTGAACAACGTCGCAGACAAGGGCACGCCGCATACCTTGTGCGCCTATCTGTACGACGTTGCCGGCCTGTTCTCCAGTTTCTACGAGAACTGCCCGATCCTCAGCGCCGAGACACCGGCGCAGATGCAGAGCCGCCTGCGCCTCGCCGCGCTGACCGGGCGTACGCTCAAGCAAGGCCTGGAACTGCTGGGCCTGGAAACGCTGGAGCGCATGTAAGTTGGCCGCCAAGAAAAAACCAGCCCCAAAACGCGGCGCCAGTCGTTACCAGCCCGCGGCCAAACAGCCGATTCCGGGCTGGTTGTGGATGGCCATCGGCCTGACCGTCGGCGCTTTCATTGTCTTCTTGATGAAGCTGGAGCCGGGCCAGGGCGATGACGTCAAGCGCGTGCGCCAGGAGCAGCAGAAGGCCACGCGGATCGCCGAGGCCAACAAGACTCCGCCGAGCCCGACGCAACCGGTGAAGCCGAAATACGACTTCTATACCCTACTGCCGGAATCGGAAGTCATCGTGCCGCCCGATGCAGTGCCGGAGAAAACCCTGCCGACGCCGCAAGTGCCCCAGGTGCCGACCACGCCGGTGACGCCGGTGACCCCGGCCGAAGCAGCGAAGATCGACACCGCCCGCGCCCAGGCAGCGTTGGCCGGCATTACGCCGCCACCCGCGCCGCCCGTACAAAAGGCTGCGCCAGTGACGAAGTTTTTCTTGCAGGCCGGCTCGTTCCGCAAGGAAGCCGATGCCGACAAGGTGCGGGCGCAGATCATTCTGCTGGGCCAGTCGGTGTCCGTGGAGTCCGGGACAGTGAAGGAAGAAACCTGGTACCGAGTATTGGTCGGGCCGTTCAGCAACCGCGAGGAACTGACCAAGGCCCAGAAACTATTGGCGGGCAGCGGCTTCAGCAACCTGTTGTTACAACAACGTCAGAGCCGCTGATTTCCGCATCCCTGTGGTACCGATTGATGGCGACAGCCTTTTGTGGCGAGGGAGCTTGCTCCCGCTGGGCTGCGTAGCAGCCCCAAAAGCTTGGGACCGCTGCGCGCTCCAGCGGGAGCAAGCTCCCTCGCCACAATGAATGCCTTTGCCACAAACTTGATTGGCCCTCGGGACGCCACTCATCCCCTCCCCCACCCCGCAGTTGAAAAACCCCACGCCACCCCCATATGAGTTCCATCCGGGCATTTTCGCCCCGCTGCGTGGAGACTCTTCCCTTGACCACCATCGTTTCAGTCCGCCGTCACGGCAAAGTCGTCATGGGCGGCGACGGCCAGGTTTCACTGGGCAACACCGTGATGAAAGGCAACGCGAAGAAAGTCCGCCGCCTGTACCACGGTCAGGTCATCGCCGGTTTCGCCGGGGCCACCGCCGACGCCTTCACCCTGTTCGAGCGTTTCGAAGGCCAACTTGAAAAACACCAGGGCCATCTGGTTCGTGCCGCTGTCGAGCTGGCGAAGGAATGGCGTACCGACCGCTCACTGAGCCGCCTCGAAGCCATGCTCGCGGTCGCCAACAAGGACGCCTCCTTGATCATCACCGGCAACGGTGACGTCGTCGAGCCCGAGGATGGCCTGATCGCCATGGGTTCCGGTGGCGCCTACGCCCAGGCCGCCGCCAGCGCCCTGCTGAAGAAAACCGATCTGTCGGCCCGGGAAATCGTCGAGACAGCCCTGGGCATCGCCGGCGACATCTGCGTCTTCACCAACCACACCCAGACCATTGAGGAGCAGGACCTCGCGGAGTAAGCCCGTCCAGGCCCAGACTCCCGCTTGAGGACCGCCAATTATTATGTCCATGACTCCCCGCGAGATCGTCCACGAACTCAACCGCCATATCATCGGCCAGGACGATGCCAAGCGCGCCGTCGCCATCGCCCTGCGTAACCGCTGGCGCCGAATGCAGTTGCCTGAAGAGCTGCGTGTCGAAGTGACGCCCAAGAACATCCTGATGATCGGCCCGACCGGTGTCGGCAAGACCGAGATCGCCCGTCGCCTGGCCAAGCTCGCCAACGCGCCGTTCATCAAGGTCGAAGCCACCAAGTTCACCGAAGTCGGCTACGTGGGCCGCGACGTCGAGTCGATCATTCGTGACCTCGCCGATGCCGCCATCAAGCTGCTGCGCGAACAGGAAATCACCAAGGTCCGCCATCGCGCCGAAGATGCCGCCGAAGAGCGCATTCTCGATGCCCTGCTGCCACCAGCGCGCATGGGCTTCAACGCCGACTCCGCTGCGACCCAGGATTCCAACACCCGCCAACTGTTCCGCAAGCGTCTGCGCGAAGGTCAGTTGGATGACAAGGAGATCGAGATCGAAGTAGCCGAAATGGCCGGCGTCGACATTTCCGCGCCGCCGGGCATGGAAGAAATGACCAACCAGTTGCAGAGCCTGTTCGCCAACATGGGCAAGGGCAAGAAGAAAAGCCGCAAGCTCAAGGTCAAGGAAGCGCTGAAACTGGTGCGCGATGAAGAAGCCGGCCGCCTGGTCAACGAAGAAGAGTTGAAGGCCAAGGCCCTGGAAGCGGTCGAGCAGCACGGCATTGTGTTCATCGACGAGATCGACAAGGTTGCCAAGCGCGGCAATGTCGGCGGCGCCGATGTGTCCCGCGAAGGCGTGCAACGCGACTTGCTGCCGCTGATCGAAGGCTGCACCGTCAATACCAAGCTGGGCATGGTCAAGACCGACCATATCCTGTTCATCGCTTCCGGCGCGTTCCACCTGAGCAAGCCGAGCGACCTGGTGCCGGAGCTGCAGGGCCGCTTGCCGATCCGTGTCGAACTCAAGGCGTTGTCGCCCGAGGATTTCGAACGCATCCTGAGCGAGCCCCATGCGTCGCTGACCGAGCAATATTGCGCCTTGCTGAAGACCGAAGGCTTGAACATCGAGTTCGCGCCCGAAGGCATCAAGCGCCTGGCGCAGATTGCCTGGCAGGTCAACGAGAAGACCGAGAACATCGGTGCCCGCCGCCTGCACACGCTGCTCGAGCGCTTGCTTGAGGAAGTCTCGTTCAGCGCCGGCGACCTGGCCAGCGCTCATAACGAAGCGCCGATCCGCATCGACGCCGAGTACGTCAACAGTCACCTGGGCGAACTGGCTGAGAACGAAGACCTGTCGCGGTATATCCTGTAAGCCACACCCAGTGTGAGCGAGCTCTTGTGGCGAGGGGATTTATCCCCGCTGGGCTGCGAAGCAGCCCTGAAGCCTGCCACCGTGGTGTATTAAGTTGATGTGATCAGCTTTTCAGGGGGGCTGCTATGCAGCCCAACGGGGATAAATCCCCTCGCCACAGGCCTCACGAGACTGACGATGACCAAACTCCCCACTGCCATCAACCTGCACAAAGCCTCCAAGACCCTGACGCTCAAATACGCGCCAGACGAGGAATACCACCTGTCCGCGGAATTCCTGCGGGTGCACTCGCCCTCCGCCGAGGTCCAGGGCCACGGCAAACCCATCCTGCAATACGGCAAGCTCGGTGTCGGCCTGACCAAGGTTGAACCCGCCGGCCAGTACGCACTGAAACTGACCTTCGACGACGGCCATGACAGCGGATTGTTCACCTGGGACTACCTCTACCAGTTGGCGGTACGCCAGGAAGACCTGTGGAACGATTATCTCGCCGAACTCAAGGTCGCCGGAAAAACCCGCGACCCGAACGAGTCCGTCGTCAAGCTGATGCTCTAGCTCAAGGGCTGGCGCTTTAGGGCGAATTTTCTAGACTCATCTGCTTGAATGCCCGCGCAGCAACGTCAATGACTGGCCTGCTTGCGAAAAAAATTAAACTCGGGTAACCAATGGAGCTGGCAAGTTCCCTGCAAAGGAACCGGCGAGTTCCTGGCACACGTTTCCTCATTGCCCTCGATGCGGAATTAATGGTCACCCCGAGCAGCGTACCTGGTATTGGCCTTGCGGCTTCATGGCACGATCCCGGTACTCGTCTGAAGGACAATGGAGCGTCGTAGATGAGCAACAAGAACAACGATGAGTTGAAGTACCAAGCCTCGGAAAACACCCTCGGCTTGAATCCCGTCGTCGGCTTGCGCAGGAAAGACCTGCTGGCCTCTGCCCGGATGGTGCTGACCCAGACCATCAAACAACCGCTGCACAGCGTCAAGCACGTGGCCCATTTCGGCGCTGAGCTGAGGAAAGTCCTGTTCGGCAAATCCGAGCTGCAGCCCGCCAGCGATGATCGTCGCTTCGCCGACCCGGCCTGGAGCCAGAACCCACTCTACAAACGTTACCTGCAAACCTACCTGGCGTGGCGCAAGGAGCTGCACGACTGGATCGATGACAGCAGCCTCTCTCCCCAGGACATCAGTCGCGGGCATTTCGTGATCAACCTGATGACCGAGGCCATGGCCCCGACCAACTCGGCGGCCAACCCGGCAGCGGTCAAGCGCTTCTTCGAAACCGGCGGCAAGAGCTTGCTCGACGGTTTGTCCCACCTGGCCAAGGACTTGGTGAACAACGGCGGGATGCCGAGCCAGGTGGACATGGGCGCGTTCGAAGTCGGCAAGAGCCTGGGCGTGACGGAAGGTGCCGTGGTCTTTCGCAACGACGTGCTGGAATTGATCCAGTACCGACCCATCACCGAGCAGGTCCATGAGCGACCGCTGCTGGTGGTCCCACCGCAGATCAACAAGTTCTACGTGTTCGACCTGAGCCCGGACAAGAGCCTGGCGCGCTTCTGCCTGCGCAGTAACGTGCAGACGTTCATCGTCAGCTGGCGCAACCCCACCAAGGCACAACGCGAGTGGGGCCTGTCGACTTACATCGAAGCGCTCAAGGAAGCAGTGGACGTGGTCACGGCCATCACCGGCAGCAAGGACGTCAACATGCTGGGCGCCTGCTCGGGCGGCATCACCTGCACCGCGCTGCTCGGCCATTACGCCGCGCTGGGTGAGAAGAAGGTCAATGCCCTGACTTTGCTGGTGAGCGTGCTGGACACCACCCTGGACACCGACGTGGCCCTGTTCGTCGACGAGCAGACCCTGGAAGCGGCCAAGCGCCATTCCTACCAGGCCGGCGTTCTGGAAGGCCGCGACATGGCCAAGGTCTTCGCCTGGATGCGTCCCAATGACCTGATCTGGAATTACTGGGTCAACAATTACCTGCTGGGCAACGAGCCACCGGTGTTCGACATCCTGTTCTGGAACAACGACACCACGCGGCTGCCGGCGGCGTTCCATGGCGACCTCATCGAGATGTTCAAGAACAACCCGCTGACACGTCCCAATGCACTGGAAGTGTGCGGCACGCCGATCGACCTCAAGCAGGTCACTGCCGACATTTTCTCCCTGGCCGGAACCAACGACCACATCACGCCGTGGAAGTCTTGCTACAAGTCGGCGCAGCTGTTCGGCGGCAAGGTTGATTTCGTGTTGTCCAGCAGCGGCCACATCCAGAGCATCCTCAACCCGCCAGGCAACCCCAAGTCGCGCTACATGACCAGCGAGGACATGCCGGCCAAGGCCGAGGACTGGATGGAAAACTCCACCAAGCACACCGACTCCTGGTGGCTGCACTGGCAGGCTTGGCAGGCCGAGCGCTCGGGCAAGCTGAAAAAGGCACCGACGGTGCTGGGCAACAAGACCTACGTGGCCGGTGAAGCGGCGCCGGGTACGTATGTGCATGAGCGGTAACGGTGCAACTCGTCTGCTGCGGGGGTGGGCTTGCTCACGAATACATCCCGCCAGCCGACACTGAATGCAAGACCCACAGCGCTGGCGAACATCAAACTCATGTTCACAGCAGATCCAGTGTGGGAGCGAGCTTGCTCGCGATTGCGGTGTATCAGCGCACATTAATGCTGAATGTGCCGCCGTCATCGCGAGCAAGGTCGCTCCCACAGGGGATCGGGGAAAAATGAAAGACAGCGACCCAACCCACAGGGCTTGAAGCATGCCGCAACCGTACATCTTCCGTACCGTCGACCTGGATGGCCAGACCTTGCGCACCGCGGTACGTCCCGGCAAGCCCCATTTGACGCCGCTGCTGATCTTCAATGGCATCGGCGCCAACCTGGAGCTGGTCTTCCCGTTCATCGAGGCCCTGGACCCGGACCTGGAAGTGATCGCCTTCGATGTGCCCGGCGTCGGCGGTTCTTCGACACCGAGCCGACCGTATCGCTTTCCTGGCCTGGCCAAGCTCACCGCGCGGATGCTCGATTACCTGGACTATGGGCAGGTCAACGTGATCGGCGTGTCCTGGGGCGGCGCCCTGGCGCAACAGTTCGCCCATGACTATCCCGAGCGCTGCAAGAAGCTGGTGCTCGCCGCGACGGCCGCCGGCGCGGTGATGGTACCCGGCAAGCCGAAGGTGCTGTGGATGATGGCCAGCCCCCGGCGCTACGTGCAGCCATCCCATGTGATGCGCATCGCCCCGCTGATCTATGGCGGCTCCTTCCGCCGCGACCCTAGCCTGGCAGCCCGTCACGCGGCCAAGGTGCGTTCGGCTGGCAAGCTCGGATATTACTGGCAACTCTTCGCGGGACTTGGCTGGACCAGCATCCATTGGCTGCACAAGATCCACCAGCCGACCCTGATCCTGGCCGGCGACGACGACCCGCTCATTCCCTTGATCAACATGCGCATGCTGGCCTGGCGCATCCCCAATTCGCAGTTGCACATCATCGATGACGGCCATCTGTTCCTGATCACCCGGGCCGAGGCCGTGGCACCGATCATCATGAAATTCCTGGAGGAAGAACGTCAGCGCGCGGTCATGCATCCGCATCCCGCGCCGCTGGGTGGCGGCTGACACCGCCAATTGCGCCTGGCAGGACGCCGGATCACGCAACTACCCGAAACAGCGACTATGTTGTCTGGTTCGGTGTGTTTGTTTTTAGCCTGATGACGAAGGAGTTGACTCATGCGCGACAAACCGGCGAAGGATTCCATGCCCGCCCCTGCCAGTTTCATCAATGCACAAAGCGCCGTCACCGGCCTGCGCGGCAGGGACCTGCTATCGACTTTGCGCAACGTCGCCGCCCATGGCTTGCGCAACCCGGTGCACAGCGCCCGGCATGCGTTGCGCCTGGGCAGTCAACTGGGGCGTGTGCTGCTGGGGGAAACGCTGCACCCCACCAACCCCAACGACAAGCGCTTCGCCGACCCCACCTGGCAGCTCAACCCGTTCTACCGCCGTAGCTTGCAGGCCTACCTGAGCTGGCAAAAACAGGTCAAGAGCTGGATCGATGAAAGCGACATGACCCCGGATGATCGCGCCCGCGCCCATTTCACTTTTTCCTTGCTCAACGATGCGGTGTCGCCCTCGAACACCTTGCTCAACCCGTTGGCGATCAAGGAGCTGTTCAACTCCGGCGGCACCAGCCTGATCCGGGGCATCAGCCATTTGGTGGACGACCTGCTGCACAACGACGGACTGCCGCGGCAGGTCACGCCCCAGGCCTTCGAAGTCGGCAAGACCCTGGCAACCACGCCCGGTGCGGTGGTGTTTCGCAACGAGATGCTGGAACTGATCCAGTACAAGCCGATGAGCGAAAAGCAGTACGCCACGCCGTTGCTGATCGTGCCGCCGCAGATCAACAAGTTCTATATCTTCGACCTCAGCCCTTCCAACAGCTTCGTCCAATATGCCCTGAAGAACGGCTTGCAGGTCTTCATCATCAGTTGGCGCAACCCCGACGTTCGCCATCGTGAATGGGGCCTGTCCAGCTATGTCGAGGCAACGGAAGAAGCCATGAACGTGTGCCGGGCAATCACTGGCGCGCGCGAAGTCAACCTGATGGGCGCCTGCGCCGGCGGCATGACCATCGCCGCCCTGCAAGGCCACCTGCAGGCCAAGCGCCAGCTGCGCCGGGTCGCCAGCGCAACCTATCTGGTGAGCCTGCTGGACAGCGAGATCGAAAGCCCGGCCACGCTGCTCATCGACGAACAGACCCTTGAGGCTGCCAAGCGTCGCTCCTACCAGAGGGGCATTCTCGACGGCCGCGACATGGCCCGCGTATTCGCCTGGATGCGCCCCAACGACCTGATCTGGACCTACTTCGTCAACAACTACCTGCTGGGCAAGGAGCCACCGGCGTTCGACATCCTCTACTGGAATAACGACTGCACCCGGCTTCCGGCCGCCTACCACGGCGACCTGCTGGACTTTTTCAAGCACAACCCGCTGACCCGCCCAGGCGCGCTGGAAGTGTGCGGCACGCCAATCGACTTGCAAAAAGTCACGGTGGACAGCTTCAGCGTGGCCGGCATCAACGACCACATCACACCCTGGGATGCGGTCTATCGTTCGACCTTGCTGCTGGGCGGTGATCGACGCTTCGTCTTGTCCAACAGCGGCCACGTCCAGAGCATTCTCAATCCGCCGGGCAACCCCAAGGCCAACTACATCGAGAACCCGAAACTGAGCAGTGATCCCAGGGCCTGGTACTACGACGCCAAGCACATCGAGGGCAGTTGGTGGACCCAATGGCTGGGCTGGATCCAGGAACGCTCCGGTGCCCAGCGCGAAACGGTCATGGCGCTGGGCAACAGCAAATATCCCCCCTTGGAAGCCGCGCCAGGGAACTATGTTCGTGTGCGCTGACTGCCTCACCACGGTCGTATGCGGGCCGTGGCACGACTCCACCATTAAGAAGACCGGATGAAGACCCGCGACCGAATCCTTGAATGTGCCCTGCTGTTGTTCAACGAAAAGGGCGAGCCAAACGTTTCCACCATGGAAGTTGCCAACGAAATGGGTATCAGCCCCGGCAACCTCTACTACCACTTCCATGGCAAGGAACCGCTGATACTCGGATTGTTCGAGCGATTCCAGGCCGAGCTGGCGCCGCTGCTGGACCCACCCGCCGACGCGCAGCTGGCGCCGGAGGACTACTGGCTGTTCCTGCACCTGATCGTCGAACGCCTGGCCCAGTACCGATTCCTCTTCCAGGACCTGTCGAACCTGGCCGGGCGTTTGCCAAAGCTGGCCAAGGGTATTCGCCAATTGCTCAACGCGCTGAAGCGCACCCTGGCCTCCTTGCTCGCGCAACTAAAGGCCCAAGGATTGTTGGTCAGCGACACCCAGGCGTTGGGGCAACTGGTGGAGCAGATCACCATGACCTTATTGTTCTCGCTCGACTACCAGCGAATCCTGGATCGCGAAGGCGAAGTTCGCCTAGTGGTCTATCAGATCATGATGCTGGTGGCGCCACACCTGCCACCGGCGATCAAGGTTGCGACCGAGCGAATGGCGTTGCGGTATCTGGAAGAGCACGACTAACGAACGGCAGTGCGCCCACCGCTGCGAATCTATCGCACAGATAAAAACGCCCGACCTATGCAGGCCGGGCGTTTTTATCAACCCTGGAGATCAGGACTGAGTAGGAGGCGTCGATGGCGTCGGCGCGGTCGTTGGTGTGGCAACCGGAGCCGGAGCCGCGGCGGAGTTAGTCGTGCTCGCCGAAGTTGCCGGCTTGGCGGCTGCGGCTGGCGCCTTCGGTGCGGCTGCTTTGGGTGCGGCCGGTTTTTTCACGGCAGGTTTTTTCGCCGCTGCTGGTTTTGCTGCGGCTTTTGCAGCAGGTTTTGCCGCTGGCTTGGCTGCAGGTTTCGCGGTGGCCGGTTTGGCTGCCGCGGTTTTGGCCGCAGGTTTAGCGGCAGGTTTGGCTGCTGCTTTTGCCGCTACCGGTTTGGCCGCTGCCTTCGCAGCAGGTTTCGCCGCTGCGGTTTTGGCGGCAGGCTTGGCCACTGCTTTTGCCACTGCTTTGGCCGCCGGTTTGGCCGCAGCCTTGACCAGTGGCTTGGCTGCCGTCTTCGGCGCAGGCTTGGCCGCCGCCGTCTTGGTTGTGGCTGCTCTGGTCGCGACCGGCGTGACCTTGGCCCCGGTGAGTTTCTCGATCTGCTTGGTCAGGGTGTCGACCTTGTTGTGCAGTTCCTTGACTTCATTGCGGCTAGGCACGCCCAGACGGGAAATCGCACTGTTCAGGCGCTTGTCGAAAGCCCCTTCCAGCTCATCCCATTTGCCCAGTGCGCGATCTTTCACACCGCCCATGCGCGACTTGGCGGACTCGGCAGAGTCCTTGGCTGCGTCGACTTGTTTGCCGACCGCCGTCTTGGTGAGTTTCTCGGCTTTCTCGCCGTCCTTAACCAGGGACTCGAAGAGTTTGCTGCCGTCAGTGTCGATCTTCGAGTACACGCCTAAACCAGCCAGCCAGATTTTGCGGGAGTACTTTTCAATCTTCCCGGCCCACGAGCTGCCTTCTTTTTCGGTGATTTTTTTGCCAGCCATCCCGTTCTCCTTAATGTTTACGCGCGACACGTTCGAGCAATGCCGTCAGCTCATCGAGCTTAGCAGAGAGTGTCTCAACGTCATGTTTAGACGGAATGCCGATACGATTCAAGGCGCTTGCAACACGCGCGTCGAATACCTTCTCGACCTTGTCGAGTTGAACTTCGACCCTGGCCTTGAATGTGTTGACGTCGGTCTTGGCTTCGATCAGCTCGCTATTGGCCGCTTCAAGTTTCCCGGCAATATTCTTTTTGCCTTTGGTTTCAATAACTTCGCCAGCCTTTACGAGTTCATGGAAGTACTCGCTGCCCTCCTGGCCGACCTTGGTGTAGGCGCCCAGGCCCGCCAGCCAGATCTTGCGCGCGTACGTTTTCACGTCGCTCAGCGTGGAAGATTCAACGTCGGTTTTTTTCTTCAGGATAACTTTGGCCATGGTGCACCTCACTCGAAAAAAGGTTTGAGGAACTGCCCGCACACGGACGGGCTCAGGCACAAAGTAGTGAGAATAATTAGAAAGGGCACCCTAACAACTGACACAAAACCTGCGGGCGATGACTACCTTTGTGGGAGCGAGCTTGCTCGCGAAAGCGATGGATCAGTCAAACATCAATAGTGAATGACACACCGCATTCGCGAGCAAGCCCGCTCCCACAGAGTTTGGTGGTGAACTTGAGTACTGCATCCACCCTTCCGGTCAATCAAGCCAACGCCTTATCCAGCGCCTTTTCGATTTCAGTCTTGATCGTGCCGCTCATGGCCGACATCAACATGCCCAATTCCACGTCGACGCGAATCGAATCCTCGCCCACGTTCACCTCGCCCTTGACCCCGGAGCGCTTGAGCTTGAGCGTGTCGCCTTCCCAGGTAGGCTCCAGGCCATAGCTGCTGGACAACTTTGCGGCCAACTTGTCAGCCTTTTCGCGGGCTGCTTCCTTGCCCAAGCCATGGGCACGTTCAACAGTAATACGGGCCATCTGATAACTCCTGCTTGATCGAGACTTGCCTGAACGTTCAGACCCTGCCTGCGTCAAAACGTCCGGGCGATCGCTCATCTTACCTGCAGCCTTGCCAAGACAAAGCCCTCCACCGGGATTAGAATGTCCCGCATTCTTTTTTGGTGACAGCGATATGACTGATCAGCGCAAAGGCAGCGATGCCGAACCCACCACTCACTTCGGCTTCAAGAACGTGCCGGAAAGCCAGAAGGCGGAAAAAGTCGCTGAGGTTTTCCACTCGGTGGCCGCCAAGTATGACTTGATGAACGACCTGCTTTCGGGCGGTATGCATCGCCTCTGGAAGCGCTTCGCGATCGAGCTGTCGGGCGTGCGCAGCGGCAATCGCGTATTGGACATCGCCGGCGGCACGGGTGACCTGACCAAGAAGTTCTCCCACATCGTCGGCCCGACCGGCCACGTGGTGCTCGCCGACATCAACGAATCGATGCTCAAGGTCGGCCGCGACCGCCTGCTGGACCTGGGTGTGGCCGGCAACGTCGAGTTCGTCCAGGCCGATGTCGAAAAGCTTCCGTTCCCCGATAACCACTTCGACTGCGTGACCATCGCCTTCGGCCTGCGCAACGTCACCCACAAGGAAGACGCCCTGCGCTCGATGCTGCGCGTGCTCAAGCCCGGGGGCCGGCTGCTCGTGCTGGAGTTCTCCAAGCCGACCAACGCGCTGATGTCCAAGGCCTATGACGCCTATTCGTTCGCCTTCATGCCACTGATGGGCAAGCTGATCACCAACGATGCGGAAAGTTATCGCTACCTCGCTGAATCGATCCGCATGCATCCGGACCAGGAAACGCTGAAGTCGATGATGGTCGAGGCCGGTTTCGACCGGGTGACCTACCACAACATGACGTCAGGCATCGTCGCCCTGCACCGCGGTATCAAGCCCTGATGCTGCTCACCGGCCTGCTCGCCAGCGTCGAACTCGGTATCAACCGGGTCCTGCGCCTGGACAGTACGGCGCCGATGCGCCTGGCGCACTTGAGTGGCAAGGTGATTGCCGTCGACTGCCGCAGCCCGGCGTTACAGCTCTTCATCCTGCCCAGCGATGAAGGCCTGATGCTCGCCGCACACTGGGAAGCCGAAGCCGATTGCACGCTGCGTGCCCCGGCGTCGAGCCTGCTGGAACTGGCGCTGAGCAAGAACAAGACCGCCGTGCTGCACGGCCCGGACGTCGAGCTCGACGGCGACAGCGGCGTGCTGCTGGAACTGGCGGCAATCCTCCAGGACCTGGAGCTGGACTGGGAATACGAAGTGTCCCGCTGGATCGGTCCGGTGGCGACACAATTGCTCAGCGGCCACCTGCGCAGCCGCAGCCGCTGGTATCGCCAGGGGTTCGCGAGCCTGGGGCAGAATCTGAGTGAATACCTGGCCGAAGAATCGCGTACCCTCGTGGGCCAACGCGAGGCGCAGGCCCGTTTTGATGAACTGGACCAGGTCAAGCTTGACCTGGAACGTCTCGAGGCGCGTTTCGAGCGCCTTTCCCGATCCCTTGAAACCAAGCGATAACGCATGAAGCTGCTTGCCGTCCGCCGTCTGTTGCGCATCCAGCGCGTCGTGATCCGCTACCGCCTCGATGACCTGCTGTTCGCCTTGCCGCTGCCCTGGTTTCTCCTGGCGCTGCGCTTCGTGTTGCCGTGGCGCTGGTTTCCCCGGCGAACCCTGGACCTGAGTCGCGGCGCACGCCTGCGCCTGGCCTTGCAGGACCTGGGACCGATCTTCATCAAGTTCGGGCAGATCCTCTCGACCCGTCGCGACCTGTTGCCCGAAGACATCGCCGATGAATTGATGTTGCTGCAAGACCGCGTGCCGCCCTTCGACTCGAAGTTGTCGGTGGCATTGATCGAAGAGCAACTGGGCAAGAAGATCAGCGAAGTCTTCAGCCGTTTCGATGTCGAGCCCCTGGCTTCGGCGTCGGTCGCCCAAGTCCACGCGGCCCAGCTCAAGACGGGCGAAGAAGTGGTGGTCAAGGTGATTCGCCCGGGCCTCAAGCCGGTCATCGCCCAGGACCTGGCATGGCTGTTCATCCTTGCCCGCGCTGCGGAGCGGCTGTCCGCCGACGCGCGCCTGCTGCACCCGGTGGACGTGGTCCAGGACTACGAGAAAACCATCTTCGATGAACTCGACCTGCTGCGCGAGGCCGCCAACGCCAGCCAGCTGCGCCGCAACTTCGAAGGCTCGCCACTGCTCTATGTGCCACAAGTCTATTGGGACTGGTGCCGGCCGAAAGTCCTGGTGATGGAGCGCATCTATGGCATCCAGGTCACCGACCTGGCGACCCTCGCCGACCAGCGTACCGACATGAAACTGCTGGCCGAGCGTGGCGTGGAGATCTTTTTCACCCAGGTGTTTCGCGACAGCTTCTTCCACGCCGACATGCACCCGGGCAACATTTTCGTCAGCACGGTGCAGCCGTGGAGCCCCCAATACATCGCCATCGATTGCGGCATCGTCGGCAGCCTCACTCCCGAGGACCAGGACTACCTGGCGCGCAACCTGTTTGCTTTCTTCAAGCGTGATTACCGTCGCGTCGCCCAACTGCACATTGATTCGGGTTGGGTGCCGGCCGAAACCAAGCTCAACGAATTCGAAGCGGCGATCCGCACCGTGTGCGAACCGATCTTCGAAAAACCGTTAAAGGATATTTCCTTCGGCCAGGTTCTGATGCGCCTCTTCCAGACCGCGCGACGCTTCAACATGGAGGTCCAGCCGCAGTTGGTGCTGCTGCAAAAGACCTTGTTGAACATCGAAGGCCTCGGCCGCCAGCTGTACCCGGACCTGGATTTGTGGAACACCGCCCAGCCCTTCCTCGAACGCTGGATGCGCGAGCGGATGAGCCCGAAAGCCTTGCTGGGCAACGTTCAGAGCCAGTTCGAACAAATCCCGCACCTGGCCAACATGACCCGCGATCTGCTCGAACGCATGTCCCAACCCCACGCCAACGACCCTGCCCCGCCGTGGAAACGCCGTCGGGACGACTGGTTCCTGCGCCTGCTCGGCGCGGCCCACCTGGGCGGCGGCGCGGTGCTGGCCGCCGGTGGGCCATTGAGCCAACTGGGCCATTGGCCCGCCGGTGTCATGGTGGTCGTCGGTTTGTATCTGGTCGTTCGCCGATAGCCAGCACCGGTTCTCACTGGCACACTGTTTCAACGCTGGGCCCGCCGATTCGAAGCGCGCGGCCCATGGTCGGAGTCGAAGATGAAAAACTGGCAGGACGAGATCAAATGGGACGCCGACGGCCTGGTGCCGGCCATCGCCCAGGATCACAAGACCGGGCGCGTGCTGATGATGGCCTGGATGAACCGTGAAGCGTTGGCCCTGACCGCCGCCGAGAATCGCGCCATCTATTGGTCACGTTCCCGTGGCAAGCTGTGGCGCAAAGGTGAAGAGTCCGGGCATGTGCAGCACCTGCATGAGATGCGCCTGGATTGCGACGGCGACGTCATCATCCTGATGGTCGAGCAGGTCGGCGAGATTGCCTGCCACACCGGCCGTCAAAGCTGCTTTTATCGTGTCTTCGAGAACGGCGACTGGAAGACCGTCGACCCGGTGCTCAAGGACCCGCATGCCATTTATTCAGGACATACCCATGAGTGACACCCTGACCCGCCTGGCCCAGGTGCTGGAAGAGCGCAAGGGCGCCGCGGCCGACAGCTCCTATGTCGCCAGCCTGTACCACAAGGGCTTGAACAAGATTCTGGAAAAAGTCGGCGAAGAGTCGGTCGAGACCATTATCGCTGCCAAGGACGCCGCCATCAGCGGCGACTGCAGCGACGTGATCTACGAGACCGCCGACCTGTGGTTTCACAGCCTGGTGATGCTGGCCCAACTGGGACAGCATCCGCAGGCCGTACTGGATGAACTGGACCGTCGCTTCGGTCTGTCCGGGCACGTTGAGAAAGCCTCGCGCCCGTCCGCCTGATCAACTTTTGAGAGGAATAGCCACATGGGTATTTTTGACTGGAAACACTGGGTCGTCATTCTGGTGGTCGTGGTGCTGGTGTTCGGTACCAAGAAACTCAAGAACCTCGGCACCGATGTCGGTGAGTCGATCAAGGGTTTCCGCAAGGCCATGAACGATGATGAGAAACCGGCCGAACCGACGACCAACCAGGGTCAAACCGTGCAGCCGGCCCAACCGGTACATCCGCAGGCTACACAGCCTGTAAACGCGCCGAACACCATCGACGTGCAGGCCCAGAAAGTCGAAGAGCCAACCCGCAAAGACTCGTGAGCACTGACTAATGTTTGGGATCAGCTTCACTGAACTGCTGCTCGTCGGCCTCGTCGCCCTGTTGGTACTGGGCCCTGAGCGCCTGCCGGGCGCTGCGCGTACCGCCGGCCTGTGGATCGGCCGCCTGAAGCGCAGCTTCAATGCGATCAAACAGGAAGTTGAACGTGAAATCGGCGCCGACGACATCCGTCGGCAGCTGCACAACGAACACATCCTGTCGCTGGAACAGGAAGCGCGGAAAATTTTCACGCCGACCCAGCATGAGCCGACGCCGGTGCAGCCAGCGGCCGAGCCGGCGATCGCACCCGTCGAAGCTGCGCCAACAGTGGCTGAACCGGCGAAACCGGTCGATCCGGCACCTGCGACGACACCGACTCCCAACGATCCCACTTTGCCGCCGCGAGCCCCATGAGCGATATCCCTGAAAACGACCAGCCGATGCCGCTGGTATCGCACCTCACCGAGTTGCGCACCCGTCTGCTGCGTTGCGTCGCGGCGATTTTCATTATCTTCGCCGGGCTGTTTTCGTTCACCCAGCAGATCTACACCTTCGTCTCCACGCCGCTGCGCGAGTATCTGCCTGTGGGCGCGACGATGATTGCCACCGATGTGTCGTCGCCGTTCCTGACGCCACTGAAACTGACGATGATGGTCTCGCTGTTCCTGGCGATCCCGGTGATCCTGCACCAGATCTGGGGCTTCATTGCACCGGGCCTGTACAAGCACGAAAAACGCATCGCCGTGCCGCTGCTGGTGTCGAGCATCATGCTGTTCTACACCGGCATGGCCTTCGCGTATTTCTTGGTATTTCCGCTGATTTTCAAATTCTTCGCCGCCGCCACTCCGGCGGGCGTGGAGATGATGACCGACATCACCAGCTACCTGGATTTCGTCATGACGCTGTTCTTCGCCTTCGGCGTGGCGTTCGAAATCCCGGTGGCGGTGGTATTGCTGGTGTGGATCGGCGTGGTCGACGTCGCCTATCTGAAGAAAATCCGCCCGTACGTGATCATCGGCTGCTTCGTGGTCGGCATGATCCTGACCCCGCCGGACATCTTCTCCCAGACTCTGCTCGCCGTGCCGATGTGGCTGCTGTTCGAAATCGGCATTCTGTTCGGTGCCCTGGTTCGCAAGCGCCGGGAAGAAGAGCCCGAGGACCAGCCCGTCGATGACCACAACGACCAGCCACCAGCGACCCAAGCGTGAACCTGCTGTTGCTCGAAGAGGCCGATTTCATCGGTCCTGACCGCGTCATCCTGTGTGATCGCCGGTTGACGCACATGCAGGAAGTCCACCGCAGCGCCGTCGGCGACAGCCTGCGGGTCGGGCGCATCGGCGGCTTGATGGGCACGGCCCACGTGTTGCGCCTGGATCCTCGCGAGGCCGAACTGCAAGTGACCCTCGACCAGCCGCCACCGGCCAAGCTGCCGCTGACCCTGGTGCTCGCCCTGCCGCGTCCGAAAATGCTCAGGCGAGTGTTCCAGACCGTAGCGACCATGGGCGTGCCGCGTGTGGTGCTGGTCAATAGCTATCGCGTGGAAAAGAGCTTCTGGCAGACGCCGTTCCTTGAGCCCGAGGCGATTCGTGAGCAGTTGATCCTTGGCCTGGAGCAGGCCAGGGACAGCGTCCTGCCGGAAATCGTCATCGAAAAACGCTTCAAACCCTTCGTCGAAGACCGCCTGCCGGCTATCGTGGACGGCACTCTCGGGCTGGTCGGCCACCCGGGCAACCACCCGCCGTGCCCCCGGGCCCTGACGGAACCCGTAACCCTGGCAATCGGCCCCGAAGGCGGCTGGATCCCCTACGAGATCGACCTGCTGGGCAAGGCCGGTTTGCAACCCGTGCAGCTTGGTGAGCGGATCCTGCGGGTGGAGACAGCGGTGACCGCATTGCTTGCCAGGTTGTTCTGACGCCTCCTTCACCACGAAATCTTGACAATTTCCTACAGATCCCAACAAAGCCGCCGATACAGTCCCCATAAAACCAAAATCAGCGCTCCAAGGGAGTATCAGCATGTTCGGGTGGCTTGCCCAGGGTCTGGGAAATGTAAGCGTTAACCGCAAACTCGGCGCAGGCTTTGGCCTGGTGCTGCTCCTCACCTTGATGATTGCGTTCACCGGTTGGTCCGGCCTCGGCAATGTCATCAGCCGCGGCGACAAGCTGGGGTTCATTGCCAGTCTCAACGACCTGAGCAAGGACTTGAACCTGGCCGCCATCGACTACAACACCACCCGGGGCGAGAAAGGGCCGCAACAGGTCAATGATCTGCTTGGCAAACTCGAAGCCGGGCTGAAAACCGCTCGCGAGTTGATTGAGCAGCCAGCCGACGTTGCACTGATCGACCAGCAACTGGCCGCCGTCGCCGAATACAAAAGCGCCTTCGCCCAGATGACCAGCGCCACCGTCAGCCGCGAAGATGCCCGCAGCAAGCTCGGCGCCAGTGCCGACAACACGGTGGCCCGCGTCGCCGAGGTGGAAAAGGCAACGTTGCAAAGCGGCGACATCACGCAATTCAACAGCGTGGTGGCCCTCAGCAAGGCAATTCAACAGGCGCGCTATCAGGTTCGCGGCTACACCTACAGCGGCAAAAGCGAGGCCCAGCAGCCGGCCATCGATGCAATCACCGATGTCTTGAAACTACTGGCACGCTTGCCTGCCCAGCTACCTGAAGAACACTCCGACAGACTTCAACAGGCCAGCGACTCGATGAACACCTATCGAGCGGCGGTCAGCCAGTTCCGCGATTCCCAGCTTGATAACGGCGCCGCATTGCAGAGCATGAGTCAACAGGGCCAGGTACTGATCGATTCCAGCCAGAAGCTCACCGTGTCCCAGACCGCCGTGCGCGACCACGACACCGCCCAGGCCAAGACTGTCCTGATCGCAGCCGCCGCCCTGGCCCTGCTGTTTGGCGTGATTGCCGCGCTGCTGATTACCCGGCAGATCGTCGGCCCGCTGGATGAAACGCTGAAAGTGGCAGAACGCGTCGCCGCCGGCGACCTGACCCACAACCTCACCTCCGAACGCCGCGACGAACTCGGCCAACTGCAACGCGCCATGCAACGCATGACCGTGGGCTTGCGGCAGTTGATCGGTGGTATCGGTGAAGGCGTCACCCAGATCGCCAGCGCCGCCGAGCAACTCTCGGCCGTCACTGAGCAGACCAGCGCCGGCGTCAACAGCCAGAAAGTGGAAACCGACCAGGTCGCCACGGCCATGCATGAAATGACCGCCACGGTGCAGGAAGTGGCGCGCAACGCCGAGGAAGCATCCGAAGCCGCCGTCGCTGCCGATCAACAGGCCCGTGAAGGCGACAAAGTGGTCGGCGAAGCCATCGCCCAGATCGAACGCCTAGCGAAGGAAGTGGGCAATTCCACTGCTGCCATGGGCGACCTGAAACGTGAAAGCGACAAGATCGGCAGCGTCCTGGACGTGATCAAGTCCGTGGCCCAGCAAACCAACCTGCTGGCCCTCAACGCCGCCATCGAAGCAGCCCGCGCCGGTGAAGCCGGACGTGGTTTCGCGGTGGTGGCCGATGAAGTCCGCAGCCTGGCCCAGCGCACCCAGAAGTCTACCGAAGAGATTGAAGAACTGATCGTGGGCCTGCAGACCGGTACCGAACAGGTCGCGACCATCATGGACAACAGCCGCAGCCTGACCGACAGCAGCGTCGAACTGACCCGCCGCGCCGGCGGCTCGCTGGAGAACATCACGCGCACGGTTTCAGCGATCCAGTCGATGAACCAGCAGATCGCCGCGGCGGCTGAGCAGCAGAGTGCGGTGGCCGAGGAGATCAACCGCAGCGTGCTGAATGTGCGTGATGTGTCGGAGCAGACGGCGTCGTCCAGTGAGGAGACGGCGGCTTCCAGCGCGGAGTTGGCACGGCTGGGGGTTCATTTGCAGACGTTGGTGGGGCGGTTTAGGGTCTGACTTGGCACCCGAGATCAATGTTCATGAGGGGGCGGCTTTAAAGCCGACCTGGCTCTGAGTGACCGCGTTTCTACTGTGAGAGCGAGCTTGCTCGCGATAGGGGTGCCACAGTCGACGAAAATGTTGGATGTGCCGCCCTCTTCGCGAGCAAGCTCGCTCCCACAATCGGATCGGGGTATGACCGGAGAATCAGGTCGGCTATAAGGCCGCCTCGCTTTAGACCTTGATCTTGATCTGGGCCGCCCCGTTAACCACGCTGGCCGAACGCAGGCATTGCGCAGTGGGCATCCCGGCATGGATGCCGGGATAGCCGCGCTGGGCCATGGATGGCCCTTCGCGGCGGGCCCACGGAGCAATGCCGGAGTGAGGGCACACCGAGCCTGGGAGAGGTGCCGAGTGGTGGGGCAATCCTTTTTGGTTACTTTTTTGGCGTCTGAAAGTAAGGGCGGAACCTTAAGCAGCCGTTACCCAAATAACGGATATACACACAAAATCCCCAACTCCCACAGTCCGTCATCCCAAGGCTACGGCGCCTTGCGCCATTGCCTACAACTACGCCAGAATCCGCCGGCTTGTGCGCCTTGGCCCCGGGCTCTAACGTTTGCAGGTCGCTGTCAGTTCAGCGATCGGGTTTAGCAGCTCGGCACAATATCAAGGCACGCAGGTCCGCTTCATGGCGGCTGTGCGTGGGGCACTTCGGTGCGCCGGGTTCCTTGATTCCTGGTCTGCTAACCCGCGTACTGCCGCCACCCTTTTCGTTTAGCAGCGATGTCTGGCGGCTCCATCAATCAAGGAGCGTCAACCATGTACAAAGCCACACCCAACCCTCCAGAACCAGAAACCGATCCCAAGAAACTCCAGGAAGCCACCGATCGCGCGCTCGACTACTACCTGAACCCCAAACAGGCAGAATCCGAGAACAAGCCGTCGCCAGGCCAGCTTTTCACCGTCGTCGACGGCATCGACACCGAAAGCCTACTGGCCAACCTCAGCGAAAACCTGGCCTCAGCCGACGCCATGGTCAGTGATCTCGCGTTCGACCTGAAAGGCTCGCGACGCCATATTGCCCTTGGTATTCAGCAACTGATCGAGCTGAGTGGCATGTTGGCAAACCGAGCACTGGACAACGTCAATACACAATCCTGACCTTGCCACGGGCGGTGATCAAAAACTCATATAACGCCCAACAAAAAGCCCCGCATCCTTTCAGAAGCGGGGCTTTTGCGTATCAGGCGATCAAGCCACTTGAGGCTGTACGCTCACCGGCTGCAGCGGCAGCAACGGTGCGTGCGGATCGGCCTTGACCGACTTACGCCATGCCGCCAGCCACTCCGGATGCGCTTCGCTCCAGACCAGCTCATGCAGGCGGGACAAGGCCACCGGGTCACTCAACAGCGCCAGTCGCTCGGTATTGTTGAGCCCCTCTGGGCCAACCTTCAGGGCATGACGGACACGCTCGACCCGCAGCCATTCGATGGGCTCGGCCTGACCATGACGCGAAGTGGCCAACGCGCACGCCAAGGCGTTCTGTTGTGGATCGACCACAGCCCGGATGAAACCGTCGTTCAGCGCGTGCCAACGGTTTTCATGGGTGTACTGGTCAGTCGACAGCAGCTCCTGTGGCGGTGCGTATTCCTCCGGAATGAGGAACAGGCTTTCATCACGGGACTTCAAGCCCAGGCCCACGCGACTGGAAATCACCGAGACCGGGATCGACAGCATCAGCGAGCCGACAATCGGCACGAGCCACCACAGGAAGCTCGGGTTCAGCCAGATCACCAGCAGTGCCCAGAAGAAGCCCAACAGGGTCTGCGGGCCGTGGCGCTTGACGGCTTCGCTCCACGGTGTGGAGTCGTCGTCACGCTTCGGCGAATTCCAGGTCGCGGCCCAGCCCAGGAAAGCGGCGAGGACGAAGCGGGTGTGGAAGATCATGCGCACTGGCGCCAGCAGCATGGAGAAGAGCATCTCCAGCAGCATCGACAGGGTGACCTTGAACTTGCCGCCGAACTCCGTCGCGCCTTTTGCCCAGATCAGCACGATGCTCAAGAGCTTGGGCAGGAACAGCAGCACGATAGTGGTCGAGAACAGCGCGATGGCCTTCTCCGGATGCCATTGTGGCCAGAGTGGATACAACTGGCGCGGCTCCAGGAAGTATTGCGGTTCCATCAGCGTATTCACCGCCAGCAGCGCGGTGGAGAGCACCAGGAAGAAGAACCACAGCGGCGCCGACAGATAGGACATCACCCCGGTCAGGAACACCGCGCGGTGCACCGGGTGCATGCCCTTGACCAGGAACAGCCGGAAGTTCATCAGGTTGCCGTGGCACCAGCGACGGTCACGCTTGAGTTCGTCCAGCAGGTTCGGCGGCAACTCCTCGTAGCTGCCCGGCAAGTCGTAGGCAATCCACACGCCCCAACCGGCACGGCGCATCAGCGCGGCTTCGACGAAGTCGTGGGAGAGGATCGCGCCCGAGAACGCTCCTTTACCGGGCAACGGCGCCAGGGCGCAGTGATCGATAAACGGCTTCATGCGGATGATCGCGTTGTGGCCCCAATAGTGGGATTCACCCAGCTGCCAGAAGTGCAGGCCAGCGGTGAACAGCGGACCATAGACGCGGGTGGCGAACTGCTGCATGCGCGCATACAGCGTATCCATGCCCGAAGCCTTTGGCGCGGTCTGGATGATGCCGGCGTCCGGGGTGGCTTCCATCAGGCGCACCAGGCTGGTCAGGCATTCGCCGCTCATGACGCTGTCAGCGTCGAGCACGACCATGTACTTGTAGTCACTGCCCCAACGACGGCAGAAGTCGTCGAGGTTGCCGCTCTTGCGCTTCACGCGGCGACGGCGACGGCGGTAGAAGATCTTGCCGAAGCCGCCGGTTTCGCGGCAGACATCCAGCCAGGCCTGCTGTTCGGCCACGCAGATATCGGTTTCGTTACTGTCGCTGAGCACGAAGAAGTCGAAGCGATCCAGGTCTCCAGTGGCTGCGACTGACTCGAAGGTGGCGCGCAGGCCGGCGAATACCCGTGGCACGTCCTCGTTGCAGATCGGCATCACCAGCGCGGTGCGGGCGTCCTTGGGAATCGGCTCGTTGCCGGCGCTGGCACCGGAGATACGGTACTTGTCGTGACCGGTGAGCAGTTCCAGAAAGCCCATCAGCGCGGTCCAGAAACCGGCCGACACCCAGCAGAACAGGATCCCGAACATGATCAGGATGCTGGTTTGCAGCGCATACGGCAGCACTTGCGTGGCCGTTTGCAACAATGGTTGGTGCATCACTTCGTCCAGGTCCACCAGCGACCAGCCCTGGTACGGCATGATGCCTTTCATGTACCAGCCGGCGACGATGGTCTGGCCAAGCATCAGTATCAGCAGGATGTAGCGGCGGATCGACCCCACGGTACGCCAACGCGCGTGCGGCAATACGCGTTCGTCCTTGGGTGGCTTCGGCGGATTGGTGCGACCGGTCAGGCGGCGCCATGCACGTACCAGGATATTGGTACGCCATGGCTCCGGCACAACCTTGGTCCGGCGAATCGGCGGAGTCGCCTTCAGGCACACCCGGCCGCTGGAATCGAGCGCCAGCATCTCGGCGTCCTCGAGTTCCTCGGCGGTGCTCAGCGTCAAGCGACGACCTACCGAGGCTTGCGCCGCCTCGGTGGGTGCATCGAATGTCGAAGAAGCCAGGCGTTCATGCAAGTCGCTGAAAGACTTGCAGCCCGCCAGCTCGGCGCGCTGCTCGTCGGTCATCGGCAAATGGGCCAGATACTCGCGAAGAGATTCTGGTTGTACGGGAGTATTACTCATCGGCAGGCAACTGATAGCTCCAGGTCTCGGTCAGGACTTGCTCAGTCTGCTCCGGTTCCTGTGGGGTTGGGGTCGGCTCGGCGGCGGCGGTGGACGCCTTGACGGCCTTGGCTTCTTTTTGCTCGCTGGCTTGCTCGTTGGTCTTCTCTTTCTCGCCCTGCTGCTTAGCGACCTTGTCAGCCTTGGCCAAGGTGGTCACCGAATGCGAGGCGGCCGGCAGTTCAACCGGGACAAGCGGCCGGACCAGGGCGGCACGCATCTCGGTGGCCTTGCTCGGGTCCTTGATCTTCAGGCGCAGCGTCAGGCGCCAGCCCTTGGTTTCCGGGTTGTAGCGCACGCTGTTTTCAACGATCTCGCCGTTGTCGCCGACGCTCACCTGGCTGCGCACTTCTGCGTTTTCCGGCAGGGCTTGCAGGGACGGGCCTTCGAAATCGACCAGGTAGGCCACGCTGCCATCCGGCTGACGGATCAGGTTGGACTGCTTGACGTCGCCGGTGGAGCGCAGGGTCTGCTTGACCCAGGCGCTGTCTGGCGAGTGCAGGCTGGCTTCATCGAGGGTCCAGTGCAGGCGATAGGCGAAGTCCAGCGGCTGGCCTGGCTCAGGCAATTTTTCCGGGCTCCAGAACGCAACGATGTTGTCGTTGGTTTCGTCGGCGGTCGGAATTTCCACCAGGTTAACGGTGCCCTTGCCCCAGTCGCCTTTTGGTTCGATCCAGGCACTCGGACGCTTGTCGTAGCGATCGTCCAGGTCTTCATAGTGGCTGAAGTCACGGCCACGTTGCAGCAAGCCGAAACCACGCGGGTTTTCCACGGAGAAGCTGCTTACGGCCAGGTGTTTCGGATTGTTCAGCGCGCGCCAGATCCACTCACCGTTACCGGCATGGATGGATAAGCCGCTGGAATCGTGGAGTTCACGACGATAGTTCAGCACTTTGGACGGTTGGTTGGCGCCGAACAGGAACATGCTGGTCAATGGGGCGATGCCCAGCTTGTTGACGCGATCACGCAGGAACACGCGCGACTTCACGTCGACGACGGTGTCGGTGCCTGGACGCAGGGTCAGGCGATAGGCGCCCGTAGCCCGAGGCGAATCCAGCAAGGCGAAGATCACCAGGTGCTTGTCGGTCGGTTTCGGGCGCTGGATCCAGAACTCGCGAAAGCGCGGGAACTCTTCACCCGACGGCAGTGCGGTGTCGATGGCCATGCCACGGGCGGACAAGCCGTAGACCTGGCCTTTGCCGATGACGCGGAAGTAGCTCGCGCCCAGCATGGTCATGATCTCGTCTTGCTTGTCGGCCTTGTTGATCGGGTACAACACACGGAAACCCGCGTAGCCCAGCTGCTCGGTGGCCTTGGGGTCGAACTTTACGTCACCAAAATCGAAGCGCGTCGGGTCGTATTTGATCTCTTCGACGGTGGTCGCGGTGATCTCGTTGATCTTCACCGGCGTATCGAAGTGCATGCCCTGGTGGTAGAAGGACAGCCGGAACGGAGTCTTCTGGTCGGCCCATTCCGCTTTTTCGGTGCGGAAACGGATTTTCTGATAATCGGCGAATTTCATTTCGCGGAATTCGTTCGGCAAATTGCTGCGCGGGGCCTCGAACTTCTGCCCGGCCAGTTCTTGCGCTTTTGCCGACACATCATCCAGGCTGAATGCCCACAGTTGGCCGGCGCCAAACAGGCACAACAGGGCCGAGCCCGCTACCAGAGCGTTTCTAAACCGTTTGGCAGTCATTTTTGGTGCATTACAGGGACTAACAATCACGAGCAACCCTCGCCGAAAACTGATCAAAAAACCAACGGCCAGATAAAGTATCTACACGGTAACGGCGCTGAAAAACCGTTCCTGCGGACCACTCTTGCCAAGTTGGCGAGCATTGTTCCGACTCCGATGGGACAAAATGATTCCCCAAACGGTTCAGGACAAGTCTCTACCTAAGTCAAATGGACCAGCGAACGCTGATCCCCCGTAGCGCGCGATTATCTAGTACGCCGCGTGACAACGCATCAGGGCCAGTAAAGTATTTATCGAGAAAACATCCCGTTTTGCCTCGAAACCCGACCGAAAAGATGTTTCAAACGCTTTCAAGCCTGTAACAGAAAGGTTACCGGGCCATCATTGACCAGATGCACTTGCATGTCGGCGCCGAATCTACCTGATGCCACGGTGCCATGCACCTGTTTCGCCTGGCTGAGCAAATAGTCGAACAACTCTTCACCAAGGGCGGGAGGCGCGGCGGTCGAAAAGCTCGGGCGCAGGCCACTTTTGGTGTCCGCCGCCAGGGTGAACTGGGAAACCAGAAGCAACCCCCCTGCCACATCCGCCAAGGACAGGTTCATTTTCCCGGCGTCATCGCTGAACACCCGGTAATTGAGCAGCTTGTGCAAGAGTTTGTCGGCATGGGCCCGGGTATCTCCGGGCTCGACAGCCACCAATACCAGCAAGCCATGATCCACCGCACCGACAATCTCGCCCGCGACTTCTACCCGGGCGCCGCGCACCCGTTGCAGCAGACCTTTCATGCTTCTTCGGGCGGCAGGTCAAGCAGGCGACGGGCCATTTGCGCGGCCGCGCGCACCAGCGCATCGGTGATCCCTGGCTCCGACGCTGCGTGACCGGCGTCGCGAATCACCTGCAGTTCGCTGTTGGGCCAGTTCTGGTGCAGTTCCCAGGCGTTGTCCAGCGGACAGATCACGTCGTAGCGACCGTGCACGATGACGCCCGGCAAATGGGCGATCTTGCCCATGTCGCGAATCAGCTGATTGGGTTCGAGGAAAGCGTTGTTGGTGAAGTAGTGGCATTCGATCCGCGCGATCGACAGGGCGCGCTGCGGCTCGGAGAAGCGGTCGACCACCAGTGGGTTCGGGCGCAGGGTCGCGGTGCGGCCCTCCCAGGTCGACCAGGCCTTGGCGGCGTGCATCTGGGCGATCTGGTCATTACCGGTCAGGCGCTTGTGGAAAGCGCTGAGCAGGTCGTCGCGCTCATCCAGTGGGATCGGCGCGATGTAGTCCTGCCAGTAGTCCGGGAACAGGCGACTGGCGCCGGCCTGGTAAAACCACTCGATTTCCTGCGGACGGCAGAGAAAGATCCCACGCAAGATCAAGCCATGTACGCGCTCCGGATGGGTCTGGGCGTAGGCAAGGGCCAACGTCGAACCCCAGGAACCGCCAAACAGCACCCACTTTTCAATGCCCAAGTGCGTGCGGATGCGCTCCAGGTCCTCGACCAGATCCCAGGTGGTGTTGTTTTCCAGGCTGGCGTGGGGCGTGGACCGACCGCAGCCGCGTTGGTCGAAGGTGACGATGCGGTACAGGTTCGGGTCGAAGTAGCGACGGCTCTGCGCATCGCAACCCGCCCCCGGGCCACCATGGATGAACACCACCGGCAGGCCTTCTGGCGAACCGCTCTCATCGACGTAAAGCGTGTGGGTGTCATCGACAGCCAGATCGTGCCGGGCATGGGGTTTGATCTGCGGGTACAAAGTCTGCATTGCGCGCTCCGTAAGGGGTCGAGTCATCCCTGGGGGGACTTCTATTTGGTCTGCCGTCCGGCATCATAAACCCGAATTACGTCAATGAGCATGCCCCGCGCGCAGTCAAAGCGTGTCAGCCAGGTAAGCGAACAGCGTGCGATACATCTTATCGACCTCCGGCACATGGCCCCGAGCGCGCAGGCAACCGTGGACCAGCCCGTTGCCGACATGGAGCACCGCGTCCACGCCTGCGGCGTTCAGCCGCTCGCTATAAAGGATGCCGTCGTCGCGCAAAGGATCCCATCGGGCTACGGTAATCAGCGCCGGCGGCAAGCCGCTCAGGTTCTCGGCGAGCAACGGTGCAGCGTACGGTGTGGGTTGCAAGTCACCAAGGTACTGCGCCTCATAGCGCTTCACGTCCTGGCTGCTCAGAAGCGGTGCATCGGAGCATTCATGACGCGACGGTAAATCCGCGGGGCCGCCGAGCGCCGGGTAGATCAACACCTGGGCCCGGGGCAACGGTTGTCCGGCATCGCGCAAAGCCAGGCACAACGCCGCGGCGAGATTGCCTCCGGCACTGTCGCCGACCAACGTCCGGCGACGTGGGTCGATGGCAAACGGGGTGTCCGCCAAGTGGTGCCACACCGCGAGACAGTCTTCGAAAGCGGCCGGGAACGGATGCTCCGGCGCGAGTCGGTAATCCACCGCCACGACCAATGCGCCGAGGTCCAAGGCCAACTCCATGCAGATGAAGTCATGGGAATCCAGATCCCCTACCACCCAACCTCCACCGTGCAGGTAAAGGATGCACGGCCAGCCGGCGAGCGGCGGCGCGGTGCGCGGGTGATAGGCGCGGATGGGCACGCCAGCCAGGTGCAGGTCCTCGACCGCCAGTGTTGACGGGCGCGGCGGGGTGAAGGCCCGGCACATCTGGCTGTAGGCCTCGCGAGAACCGGCGAGGCTGTCGTCCGAAGCAGGGAAGCTCAGGGTTTTGTCGATGAAAGCGGACATTGCCTGGGAGAGTGGATAGGCCATGGTGACAACCAGCTAAAGGCTAGGAGAATGCGTCAGTTCTTGAGACTGGCCTGCACCGCCGCAATTCCATCCTTGCCATCGAAGCTGGTCACTCCGGCCAACCAACGCTGCATGTCCTCGGGATGCTCGCGCAGCCATTGCCGGGCAACGTCCTGGGGCGTCTTGCGCTCCATGATCGGCACCATCAACTGGCTTTCCTGGGCGGCGGTAAATGTGAGGTTCTCCAGCAGCCGGTTCACATTCGGGCAACGCTGGGCATAGTCCGGCGCGGTAACCGTGGATACGGTCGCGGCCCCTTCGTTGGGGCCATAGACGTCTTCGCTGCCGGTCAGGTAGGCGATGTTCATGTTGATGTTCATCGGGTGCGGGGTCCAGCCAACGAACACTACGAATTCCTTGCGATTCACCGCCCGCTGCACCGCCGCCAGCATCCCGGCCTCGCCGGATTCGATCAATTTGAAATCCTTGAGACCAAAGTGGTTGGTCTCGATCATGGTCTTGATGGTGGTGTTGGCGCCGCTGCCCGGCTCGATGCCGTAGATCTTGCCGCCGAGCTGCTCCTTGAACCGGGCGATATCACCGAAGGTCTTGAGCCCCGCTGCCGCCACGTAGTCGGGCACGGCGAGCGTGGCCTGGGCATCGGCCAGGCTTGGCTTGTCCAGCACCTTCACTTGGTTGGCCGCCAGGAACGGGGCGATGTTCTTGTCCATCGCCGGCTTCCAATAGCCAAGGAAAATATCGAGCCGCTTGTCGCGAATGCCCGCGAAGATGATCTGCTGCACGGCGCTGGTCTGCTTGCTTTCATAGCCCAGCCCCGTAAGCAACACGTCAGCCATGCCGCTGGTGGCGATCACATCGGTCCAGTTGACCACGCCCATGCGCACGGTCTGGCAGGACGCAGGCTCGGCAGCCATCGCCCCGCCGCTTAGTAGAACGGCACCGCAGAGGAACGACAGACGGCGTTTGGACAGTCTTTTCATCGCGAGGGTCTCGTGCGGCAGTGGATTGTTGTAGGTCGGTGTCTAGGTGCACCGTGCCTGGAACATTACGCAGCGTCGAGGGGGCGAAAGTGAACTGTGGCGACTTGGTTTTGCACGGTGGCGACAGGTAGAGAGGTATGAGTGCTGTTGTGGCGAGGGAGCTTGCTCCCGCTGGGCTGCGCAGCGGCCCCCAGAATCTTGTGAGCGCTGCGCACTCAAGCGGGAGCAAGCTCCCTCGCCACAAAAGCTGCCTCACCACAGGTTAATGTTTGTAAGCCTGCCGCCCCCACGCCAGGAAACCTTCCAGCAATTCCCGGAGCACCACCTGGGTCGGCGCCGCCAGGTCCGGGCGATAGTTGAACGGCTCGAACTCTTCCATATACGTACTCTGGCAAAGCTCCAGCTGCACCGCGTGGATGTCCTGGGCCGGGTTGCCGTAGTGCCGCGTGATGTGTCCGCCCTTGAAACGCCCGTTGAGCACATGGGTGAACTGATCGTGACGCGCGCAGATGCCTTCGAGCTGGCTGGCCAGGGTCGGGTCGCAGCTGGCGCCGTTGAACGTGCCCAGGTTGAAATCCGGCAGCTTGCCGTCGAACAGGTGCGGGATCACCGAACGGATCGAGTGGGCATCGAACAGCAAGGCATAGCCAAACTCGGCCTTGAGCCGCGCCAGCTCCTGTTGCAGCGCTTGATGGTAGGGCATCCAGATCTGTTGCAGATACGTCGCCCGTTCCTCGGCCGATGGCTGCAACCCTTCACGAAACAACGGCACGCCGTCGAACAGCGTCGCCGGGTACAAGCCGGTGGTGGCACCGACGTACATCGGTTTGTCATCGGCTGGGCGATTCAAGTCGACGACGAACCGCGAATATTCGGCGGCCAGGGTGCTGGCGCCCAGCTCGGCGGCAAACTCATAGAGCCTTGGGATGTGCCAGTCGGTGTCCGGCAGGCTCTGGGCTTCGGGAATCAAACCGGCCTGCACCGGCGGGGTCAGGCGCAGGCCGGCGTGGGGCATGCTGACCAACAGCGGCACGCGCCCTTGCTTGAAATTCAGGACCTTCTCCACAACCGTTCTCCTCAATCGATTTCCACGCCGTGACGCACGACGCGTTTTTCCAGATCACCACCGAGCCAGTACGCCAGGTCGGCCGGGCGATCGATGTGCCAGGCGACAAAATCCGCCACCTTGCCGGCTTCCAGCGAACCGTGGGTACGGACCATGCCCAGGGCTTGGGCCGCATGAATCGTCGCCCCCGCCAAGGCTTCTTCCGGGGTCATGCGCAAACAGGTACAGGCCATGTTCAGCATCAAGCGCAACGACAACGCCGGCGAGGTGCCGGGGTTGAGGTCGCTGGCCACGGCGATTTTCACGCCGTGCTTGCGCAGGGCATCCATGGGCGGCAGCTGGGTTTCGCGCAGGAAGTAAAACGCCCCCGGCAGCAACACCGCCACGGTGCCGGATGCGGCCATGGCCTTGGCATCGTCCTCGGTCATGAACTCCAAGTGATCGGCCGACAGCGCCTGGTAACGTGCCGCCAGGCTTGAGCCATTCAGTGATGACAGTTGCTCGGCGTGCAGCTTCACCGGCAGGCCCAACTGCTGCGCGGTGATAAACACCCGCTCGACCTGCTCCGGGGAAAAGGCCAGGTATTCGCAAAAGGCATCCACGGCGTCTACCAGCCCTTCGGCCGCCAACGCCGGCAGCATCTCGGTGCAGATGTGCTCGATGTAGTCGTCGGCGCGATCCTTGTATTCCGGCGGCAAGGCGTGGGCCGCCAGGCACGTGCTGCGTACGCTGACCGGAAGTTCGACACCGAGGCGGCGAATGACTCGCAGGATCTTGCGTTCGCTGGCCAGGTCCAGGCCGTAGCCGGATTTGATTTCCACCGTGGTCACGCCATCGCGCATCAGACTTTTCAGGCGTTTGGCGGCGCTGGCGAACAGCTCGTCTTCACTGGCCGCGCGGGTGGCGCGCACGGTGCTGGCGATGCCACCGCCGGCCGCCGCGATTTCGGCGTAGCTGACGCCTTGCAAGCGCTGCTCGAATTCACCGCTGCGGTTGCCGCCAAACACCGTGTGGGTGTGGCAGTCGATCAGCCCCGGCGTGACCCAGGCACCCTTGAGGTCGTTGACCGCCGGGTAGTCGCCCGTCGGCAATTCGGCACGCGGGCCGATCCATTGAATGTGCTCGCCCTGGGTGACGATGGCGGCGTCTTCGATGATCGAGTAGACGCCCTGGGCCATGGTGGCGGCGTGGCAGTTTTGCCAGAGGGTTTTCATCCCGGTTTCCTCGTCGCATTCAAAATCGAATCGCGAGCAAGCTCGCTCCCACAAGGGGCAGGGTGCACCCCAAATGAGTGTGGGAGCGAGCTTGCTCGCGATGAGGCCCTTACAGGCTAGGCAACAACTGCGCCGAGACCAGTTCGTTCAGGCACCGGCTCGCCAACAGCTCGGTGGCCGCATTGATGTCCGGCGCAAAGAAGCGGTCCTTCTCGTAAAACGGCACTTGCGCACGCAACAGGCCACGGGCCCGTTCCAGCTTCGCGGAGGTCTTCAAGCCGCCGCGCAGGTCCAGCCCCTGGCAGGCCGCGAGCCATTCCACCGCAAGAATTCCGCGGGTGTTCTCGGCCATTTCCCACAGGCGCTTGCCAGCGGCCGGGGCCATGGAGACGTGGTCTTCCTGGTTGGCCGAGGTCGGCAGGCTGTCCACCGAATGAGGATGGGACAGTGCTTTGTTTTCACTCGCCAAGGCAGCCGCCGTCACCTGGGCAATCATGAAGCCGGAGTTCACGCCGCCATTGGCCACCAGGAACGGCGGCAGTTGTGACATATGCTTGTCCATCATCAACGAGATGCGCCGTTCGCTCAGGGAGCCGATCTCGGCAATCGCCAGGGCCATGTTGTCGGCTGCCATCGCCACCGGTTCGGCGTGGAAGTTGCCGCCGGAAATCACATCGCCCTCGGCGGCGAATACCAACGGGTTGTCCGACACCGCATTGGCCTCGATCACCAGCACCTCGGCCGCCTGACGGAACTGGGTCAGGCAGGCGCCCATCACTTGCGGCTGGCAGCGCAGGGAATACGGATCCTGGACCTTGTCGCAGTTCTGGTGCGAATCGGAGACTTCGCTACGCTCGCCCAACAAGTCGCGGTAGGCAGCAGCCGCATCGATCTGGCCTTTCTGGCCCCGGGCGGCATGGATGCGCGGATCGAATGGCGAGCGCGAACCGAGCACCGCTTCCACGGTGAGGCTGCCCAAGGCCAGGGCGCCAGCGAACAGATCTTCACCTTCGAACAAACCGCGCAACGCAAATGCTGTGGAGACCTGGGTGCCATTGAGCAGCGCCAGGCCTTCCTTGGCAGCGAGGGTCAGCGGCGCGAGGCCAGCCACTTTCAGCGCCTCGACGGCCGGCAGCCATTCGCCCTTGTAGCGGGCCTTGCCTTCGCCCAGCAGCACCAGGGACATGTGGGCCAGTGGCGCCAAGTCACCCGAAGCACCGACCGAACCCTTGAGCGGAATGTGCGGGTAGACCTCGGCATTGATCAGCGCAATCAGCGCATCGATCACTTGCCGACGGATACCGGAAAAGCCCCGGCTCAGGCTGTTGACCTTGAGCACCATGATCAAGCGCACCAGCGCATCGCTGATCGGCTCGCCCACACCGGCGGCGTGGGACAGCACCAGGGAGCGCTGCAGGTTTTCCAGGTCTTCGCTGGCGATGCGGGTCGAGGCCAGCAGGCCGAAACCGGTGTTGATGCCATAGGCAGTACGATTCTCGGCGAGGATTTGTTCCACGCAGGCAACGCTGGCTTCGATCTGCGCCGACGCACTGGCGTCGAGGCTCAGGGTCACTGGTTGCTGATAGATGTCACGCAATTGAGCCAGGCTCAATTGGCCGGGAATCAGGTTTAAGGCAGTCATGTAGTGCTCCTTGTGAGAGTTTTGTTTTTTCACCGCCAGTCGCTCCGGAATGTTCCGTTGTCCGTCACCTTCGCTTTTTCGGCGATGCCTTGTGGGCTAGAGGTGCCTTGGCACGCTGGCGCTATTTTTCGATCAGTTCAAATTCGGTAGTACGTTGTGCAGCACATTCGGGTCTTTGAGCAGCCCGGCGGCGCTGGCGATGTCCGGCGCCAGCCAGCGGTCCTGGTCGTAGGCCGGGACGCGCTCGCGCAGCAGCTTCCAGGCGATGTCGGTGCCGGCACCGAAGCGCTGGGTTTTGAGAAATTCAAAGGCCTGGGCCGCCAGCAAGTACTCGATGGCGAGGATCTGCGTGCAGTTTTCCAGCGCTCGGTGCAGCTTCAGGGCCGCGTTGGTGCCCATGCTCAAGTGATCTTCTTGCAGTCCCGAGGTGACGAAGTTGTCGAGCACCGCCGGTTGCGCCAGTTGCTTGTTTTCCGCGCACAGCGACGCGGCGACGTATTGCACGATCATCATCCCGGAATTCACGCCGGGGTTGGCCACCAGGAAGGCCGGCAGGCCGCTGACGTGAGGGTTGATCAAGCGGTCGAGGCGACGCTCGGCGATCGAGCCGATCTCTGCCATGGCAATCGCCAGCAGGTCCGCCGCCAACGCCACCGACTGGCCATGAGGGTTGGCCTGGGACATGACCCGGAAGTTCTCCGGCGTCCCCAGTAGCAGCGGGTTATCGGTCACCGCGTTGAGCTCGGTTTCGATCTGTTGCCGGGCATGCTCCAACTGATCGCGAGCGGCGCCGTGCACCTGGGGAATCGAACGGATGCTCAAGGCGTCCTGGGTGCGGATGCCCAGGCTCGAAGCGATGACTTCGCTGCCATCGAGCAACGCGCGCAGATTCACGCCAACCTGCTGCATGCCAGGGTGCGGCTTGAGGGCCATTACATCGGCATCGAACGCAGCAATCTGTCCGCGCTGGGCCTCGAAGCTCATGGCGCCGATCACATCGGCCCACTGCACCAACCGCGTGGCATCGGCCAGGGCCAGGCAGCCCAGGCCCGTCATGCACGGAGTGCCGTTGACCAGGCACAAGCCGTCCTTGGCGCCCAGTTGCACCGGTTGCAGACTCTCTGCGGCCAAGGCCTGTTGCGCCGGGACGACTTGCCCGCGATAGCTGACCTGGCCAACGCCCAGCAACGCGATGCCGATGTGGGCCATGTGGGTCAGGTAGCCCACCGAGCCCTGGGACGGCACTTGCGGCGTGATGCCGCGATTGAGCAGCGCCAGCAACGCCTCGACCACCCGGCGGTGAATGCCGGACTTGCCATGACTGTAGTTGTGGATGGCGGCGCAGAGAATCGCCCGGGTCTGCTCATCGGAGAGCGCCGGGCCGACGCCGCAGGCATGGCTGAGCAGGGTGTTGCGCGACAGCTGGCTGAGTTGTTCGTCCTTGAGCGAGACATTGCACAAGGCCCCCAGGCCAGTGTTGACGCCATAGGCGCGCTCGCCGCTTTCGACGATGCGCTGGACGATGGCCTGGGCGTTGTCGATCCGCGCCCAGGTCTCGGCCGACAGCTCGAGCACGGCGCCGCAGCGGGCGACGGCGACCACGTCCTGCCAGCGCAACGGCGCGCCGGTGATGATGATTTTTTCAGCCTGGGACATCTCAAACCTCATACACATAAAGTTGCCAATGGCATTTGTGGCGAGGGGATTTATCCCCGCTGGGCTGCGAAGCAGGCCCAAAAACTGTCGCCTCGGTGCATCTGGCCAATTGCATTCAGCTGTCTTGGGGGCGCTACGCGCCCCAACGGGGATGAGTCCCCTCGCCACAAGGATGTCCGACCTTTACACCACCGCCGCCCTGCGCTGCACAAACCGATCGACATACTCATCTGCCGGCGAGTGCAGGATCTCCCGCGGCGTGCCGACCTGGATCAGCTTGCCGTCCTTGAGAATCGCGATGCGGTTACCGATGCGCACGGCCTCGTCGAGGTCATGGGTGATGAAGACGATGGTCTTGTGCAGGGTCTTTTGCAGTTCCAGCAATTGATCCTGCATTTCCGCACGGATCAGCGGATCGAGGGCGCTGAAGGCTTCGTCCATCAGGATGATGTCAGTGTCCGCCGCCAGGGCACGGGCCAGGCCAACACGCTGGCGCATGCCGCCGGAGAGCTGGTGCGGGTATTTGTTCTCGTAGCCTTTGAGGCCCACGGTGTTGATCCAGTGCAGCGCGCGCTCGGCGCACACCTGTTTGCTTTCGCCGCGCACCTTCAAGCCGTAGGCGACGTTGTCCAGCACGCTCTTGTGGGGCAACAGGCCGAAGCTCTGGAACACCATGCTGATCTTGTGCCGGCGAAACTCGCGCAGGGCGTCCATATCCAGTTGCAGGATGTCTTCGCCGTCCACCAGGATCGCGCCGCTGGTGGGGTCGATCAACCGATTGAAATGGCGCACCAGGGTGGACTTGCCGGAGCCGGACAGGCCCATGATCACGAAGATCTCACCGGTGCCGATGCTCAGCGACAGATCATTCACGCCGACCACGCAGCCGGTTTCGGCCAGCACCTGGTCCTTGGTCTTGTTCTGGCGAATCAGCTCCAGGGCGTCCTTGGAGCGGTTGCCGAAAATCTTGAAGACGTTCTTGACTTCGATCTTGCTGACGGCTGCGTTGCTCATTTGCTCACCTCATGCCGAGGACGACCATAGGCCTGGGTAATGCGGTCGATGACCACGGCGAGAATCACGATGGCCAGGCCCGCTTCGAGGCCACGCCCGACGTTGAGTGTCTGGATGCCCACCAGCACGTCTTCGCCCAGGCCACGGGCGCCGATCATCGAGGCGATGACCACCATCGACAGGGCCATCATGGTGGTCTGGTTGATCCCGGCCATGATGCTCGGCAGGGCCAGGGGCAGTTGCACGCCGAACAGCTGTTGCCAGCGGTTGGCGCCGAAGGCGTTGATGGCTTCCATCACTTCGCCGTCCACCTGGCGGATGCCCAGGTCGGTCAGGCGAATCAAGGGTGGCGCGGCGTAGATCACCGTGGCGAAGATCGCCGGGACCTTGCCCAGGCCGAACAGCATCAACACCGGAATCAGGTACACGAAGCTCGGCATGGTCTGCATGATGTCCAGCAGCGGCATCAGCACCGAACGCAGGCGATTGCTGCGCGCCGAGAGAATGCCCAGGGGAATGCCGATCATCACCGAGATCAGCGTCGCCACCAGCATCAGGGCGAGGGTCTGCATCAGTTTGTCCCACAGGCCCACCGCGCCCACCAGGAACAGCAGGCCGACGATCACCGCCGTGGCGACAACCTTGCGCGTGGCGTGCCAGGCAACGCCGCCGACGATGGCCAGCATCAACCACCAGGGCGCCATGCGCAGCAAGCCTTCGAGGTTGACGATGGCCCACAGCAGGGTGTCGGAGATGTGCCGGAACACATCGCCATAGTTGGTCACCAGGGAATCGACCCAACCGTTGACCCAGTCGGCGATGGAGAAGGTAAAGCTTTCGGGAAACATAAGAGACTCTCGATCAGGTGGATGCGGTGAACGTCCCGGCCAGCCCCACGGTTGGCCGGGAAAGATTCGACCTACAGAGCCGCGTCGATTTTCTTGGCAGCGTCTTCACTGACCCAGGCGTGCCAGACTTCAGGATGTTCCTTCAGGAAGATCTTCGCCAGTTTCGGCGACTCGATCCGCTCTTTGGCCATGCGCCCGAGGTTCTGGTTCAGGATATCGATCGGCAGGTTGACCTTTTCCAGCACCGCCACCAGTTCCGGGGCTTCGTCGTGGAAGGTCTTGGACAGGCCGACCTTGATGCTCACGCTTTTATCCACGCCCGGTTTTTCTTCGAGTTTGACCAGGTCCACCTGGCCCATCAGCGGCGTTGGCGACCAGTAGTAGAACAGGATCGGCTCGCCACGCTTGTAGCTCGACAGCACCGCCGCATCCAGGGCCGGGCCGGTGCCTGGACGGAAGTTGGTGTAGGTTTTTTCCAGGCCGTAGCTTTTCAGCATTTCGCTGTTGTCCAGCTCGCAGGTCCAGCCGGCCGGGCAGTTGTAGAAGCGGCCCTTGGACGGCTCTTCCGGATCCTTGAACACGGCGGCGTACTGGCCCAGGTCGGCGATGTTCTTCAGGCCCGGGGCCTTGGCTTCGAGCTTGCGCTTGGCATCGCCTTCAACCACGTAGCGCGGCACATACCAGCCTTCGATGGCACCGACGACCGGGGCACCGACACCGACCACCTTGCCGGCCTTCTCGGCCTTGTTCCACACTTCGCTGCGGCCGACCCACTCTTCGGCGAATACCTGGATGTCGTTGCTGCTCAGCGCGTTTTCCATGGTGATGGAGTTCCCCGGCAGGCTATCGGTCTTGCAGCCGTAACCCTTGTCCAGCACCACTTGCATCACGTCGGTCAGCAACATGCCGCTTTCCCAGTTCAGGCCGGCGAACTTCACCGGTTTGCCCGACTCGCACCAACCGGCCGCTTGCGTGGCGCCAGCGCTGGCCAGCAGGCCCATGGAAAGCAATGCGGTCAGCAGGGTCTTGTTCGACTTCATTATGTGACGCTCCTAATCAGTTGGATTGGCTTACGGCAGTCAAGAGGCATCCAGCCCTGTCAACGTCCCATCAGACCGCTTGGATGCGGCCCGCCCTGCTCGGTTGTGCGTCAACCGCGTCCTGCTCGACCGGCAGGATCAATTGATCGGGTACTGCGCTGTGCCACTTCTTGGCGAGGACGTAGTACAGCGCCGCCGGGACCACCAGGCCGATGATCCAGGAGATATCCACGCCGCCCATGGCTTTCACCAGCGGCCCGGTATAGAACTTGGTTGCAATGAACGGCAATTGGACCAGAACACCGAAGACATAGACGCTGATACCCAAGGCGTTCCAACGACCATAACGGCCGTTCGGGTCGTTCAGTGCCGGCACGTCATAGCGCTCGCGCGTGATGCAGTAGTAATCCACCAGGTTGATCGCGCTCCACGGCGTGAAGAACGCCAGCAAGAACAAGATGAAGGACTTGAACGCACCAAGGAACGAGTGCTGGCCGAGCAGCGCGATCAAGGTCGCGGCGCCAACGATGAACAGCACGAACACCAGGCGCTGCAAGCGCGTGACGTTCACATGCCCGCGGAACCCGCTGATGATGGTCGCGATGCACATGAAGCTGCCGTAGGAGTTCAGCGTGGAGATGGTGACCTTGCCAAATGCGATGCTGAAGTACAGCAGCGCAGCGGTGGCGCCGGTCCCGCCCAGGCCAACGATGTAAGCCACTTCATGACCGGCGAACTGGCCGTTGGCCGAAGCGGCGGCAAATACGCCGAGGATCATCGCCACTTGTGCGCCGATGACTGAACCGGCGCCTGCGGCAAAAAAGGTTTTCACCGAGGACGTCTTGCTCGGCAGGTAACGCGAATAGTCCGCCACATAGGGGCCGAAGGCGATCTGCCAGGAGGCCGCGAGCGACACCGCCAGCAGGAAACTGCTCCAACTGAAGTGGCGGATCTGCAGGAGTGCGCCAACGTCGGTCTGGCTGATCAGGCGAGCGAACAGGTAAACAAAGGCAATCACACCAATCACGCTGGCGACACGGCCAATGAAGTGAATCACCCGATAGCCGAGCACCGTGACCAGCACGATGACACTGGCGAAAATGAGGATGCCGACACTGTCACTGACGCTAAACAACTGGCCCAGCGCCTGGCCGGAAAGCACGGTTCCCGTTGCAGTGAAACCCAGGTACATCAGGCACACCAGCACGATCGGGATGGCCGCGCCATACACACCGAACTGCACACGGCTGGAGATCATCTGCGGCAGGCCCAGCTTGGGCCCTTGGGCGGCATGCAAGGCCATGACGCCACCGCCGAGCACTTGGCCGATCAGCAAACCGATCAACGACCAGAACACATCACCGCCCAACACCACCGCCAATGCACCGGTGACGATTGCAGTGATTTGCAGGTTGGCCCCCATCCAGAGGGTGAACTGGCTCAACAATCGGCCGTGTCGCTCCCCTTCCGGGATGTAGTCGATCGAACGTTTCTCGATCAACGGCTTGCTGTGTTCGCGTGTGCTGGTGACAGCCATGGTTCAACCTCTGTGGATTGTTCTGCAATTCATCCCTGTGGAGCGAGCTTGCTCGCGATGAGGGCGTGTCAGTAGACGGAACCGGTACTGATTCATCGCTATCGCGAGCAAGCTCGCTCCCACAAGAGACCGGGGGTTACTTGCCAGTGATCATCGGCAGGTTCAGCCCTTGCTCCTTCGCGCAATCAATGGCGATCTGGTAACCGGCATCGGCATGACGCATGACACCTGTCCCCGGGTCGTTGTGCAGGACGCGAGCAATACGTTCGGCCGCTTCGTCGGTTCCGTCGCAGACGATGACCATGCCCGAGTGCTGGGAGAAGCCCATGCCGACGCCGCCACCGTGGTGCAGCGAAACCCAGGTCGCGCCGCTGGCGGTGTTGAGCAAGGCATTGAGCAGCGGCCAGTCGGAAACAGCGTCGGAGCCGTCCTGCATGGATTCGGTTTCACGGTTGGGGCTGGCGACGGAGCCAGAGTCGAGGTGGTCGCGACCGATGACGATCGGCGCCGACAACTCACCGCTGCGCACCATCTCGTTGAACGCCAGGCCCAGCTTGGCGCGCTGGCCCAGGCCAACCCAGCAGATACGCGCCGGCAAGCCCTGGAAGCTGATGCGCTCGCGGGCCATGTCCAACCAGTTGTGCAGGTGGGCGTCGTCGGGGATCAGTTCCTTGACCTTGGCGTCGGTCTTGTAGATGTCCTGCGGATCACCCGACAGCGCGGCCCAGCGGAACGGGCCGATGCCACGGCAGAACAGCGGACGGATATAGGCCGGGACGAAACCAGGGAAGTCGAAGGCATTTTCGACGCCCTCTTCCTGGGCCATCTGGCGGATGTTGTTGCCGTAGTCGAAGGTCGGCACGCCCATCTTCTGGAAGGCCAGCATGGCTTTGACGTGGATGGCCATCGATTGCTTGGCGGCCTTCACCACGGCGGTGGGTTCGGTCTTGGCGCGGGCACGGTATTCGTCCCAGGTCCAGCCGGCCGGCAAGTAGCCGTTGAGTGGGTCGTGGGCGCTGGTCTGGTCGGTGACCATGTCTGGGCGCACCCCACGACGGACCATTTCCGGCAGGATTTCAGCCGCGTTCCCACACAGCGCGATGGAAATGGCCTTGCCTTCAGCGGTGTATTTCTCGATGCGCGCCAAGGCGTCGTCGAGGTCTTTGGCTTGCTCGTCGACGTAGCGGGTTTTCAGGCGGAAATCGATGCTCACCTGCTGGCACTCGATGTTCAGCGAGCACGCACCGGCCAACGTCGCAGCCAGCGGTTGCGCACCGCCCATGCCGCCCAGGCCGGCGGTCAGGACCCAACGGCCCTTGAGGTTGGAGTCGTAATGCTGGCGACCGGCCTCGACGAAGGTTTCATAAGTGCCTTGCACGATGCCCTGGCTGCCGATGTAGATCCAGCTGCCGGCGGTCATCTGGCCGTACATGGCCAGGCCCTTGGCATCGAGTTCGTTGAAGTGTTCCCAACTGGCCCAATGCGGCACCAGATTGGAGTTGGCAATCAGTACGCGAGGGGCGTTGCTGTGGGTCTTGAACACGCCTACTGGCTTGCCGGATTGCACCAGCAGGGTTTCATCGTCATTCAGGTTGGTCAGGCTTTCGACGATCTTGTCGTAGCACTCCCAGTTGCGCGCCGCGCGGCCGATGCCACCGTAGACCACCAGTTCCCTGGGGTTCTCGGCCACTTCCGGGTCGAGGTTGTTCATCAGCATGCGCAGCGGCGCTTCAGTCAGCCAGCTCTTGGCGGTCAGCGTGTTGCCGCGAGGGGCGCGGATTTCAACGTCACGGTATTTTTCAGGTTTGCGGGTAGCGTCGGTCACAGCAAAAACTCCTCAGCGATCAATCCAGACCAGCCCGGGCAGTGGGCAGCGATTTCTACGAACGTTGCGTTGAATATCGGTGACTCATACGCATACGTCTTTACTTGTATGTACAAGCATATGCAATCAAGCGGCCAACTTGTTGATGGAGTGTTCAAGAGAAATTGGGGATAGGGCTGAAAGCCCTGTGATTGAAGGGCTGCCGAGCGGCATGAAATTTTTCAGGAGGGTTTCTGGGGGGAAGACGGAAGGACATAAAAGCGTGGTGTTGCGCCACGCTGGGGCGTTCGGTAACAAGTTGGTGCGCATGGAGGGAACAATGAAGTGAGCTGTTGTGGCGAGGAAGCCTGCTCCCTCGCCACAACAGCGTTTCGCCGGATTTAGCGAGCCGTCAGCTCGATCACGCAGCATTGACCGTGGGAGGTGATTTCCAGCAGCCCAGTGTTACCGCGCAGTTGCAGGCAGTCATAAAGCCCCAGCGCCTCGACAGTCCCGTCAATCTGGACCCTAAGCGTCGGGGCCGCACTGAACACCAGCACCGTCCCCGCCTCGCTGAAAAACCGCTGCTGGCCGCCCAACCATTGCAGCCGCGCCTGGTAGCGCTGCGGCGCGTAGATCAGGTTGAAGTCACGAATCGGCCCGCCCAGCAGTGTGCAATGCACATGGCTCTCGCCGCTGAACGCGAAAGGGTCCAGCGGATGCAGAGGTCGCGTGGCATGGCCATCGACATTCAGCGTCATGCCGTCCCCCTGCAAGACCGTGATGATCCGCTCGTAGCCAGCGAACGTGGAAAAACCACCCGACTCACCAATATCGGCGATCGACAGGCGCCAGCCAAAACCTTCCAGGCCCGCACCAGCATCACGAGTGATTTCCTCGGTACTGCCGCCACCGTTCTTCCAAGGCATGCGCGGGTAATCCGCAGCGCGTAAAACCTTCAATTGGCTCATTTATGGAAACGCCCTTCCAGACTGTGACGGGAGCCCGGATGGATCAGGCGTGCGGCGGTCACCGGTTGACGCCCGGACCAGGTGCGGCGGCGGATCAGCAGGCAAGGCTCGCCTTTTTCGATCTGCAACAGCTTGCATTCGCTCGGCTCGGCCAGGATCGCCTCCACCACGTGCTCGCCTTCGGTCAGCGGTGCAACCTGGTTCAGGTAGGCGTAGGGGGTTTGCACGGTGAAGTCCTGCTTGAGGTAATCAGGCGCCACCAGCGCATTGACGAAACGGTCCTCGATTTGCACGGGAATGTCGTTCTCGAAATGCACGATCAACGAGTGGAACACTTTCTGGCCTTCGCGCATGTCCAGGGCCAGGGCCCGCTCGGAGCCGGCCGCCTCTTCTTCCAGGGTGATGACCTTGCAGGTATGCCGATGACCACGGGAGGCGATTTCGTCGGCGATGTTGTGTACTTCGAACAACGCGGACTGGCTCTTGGGCTCGGCCACGAACGTGCCGACACCCTGCATGCGCACCAACAGGCCGTCGGCGGTCATTTCCCGCAGCGCACGGTTGATAGTCATACGACTGAAACCCAGCTGGCTGACCAGCTCGCTTTCCGACGGCACGCGGTAATGCGGCGGCCAGTTTCCACTGTCGATCTGCTGGGTGATCATCTGTTTGACGCGGGCGTACAAGGGCGCCGGACTGTCACCCATGTGTGCGGCCAGAGGCGGTTTGGCAGGCGGAGTCGGCACGGCGGTTCCCTGTTCTGCGAATAAGGTTGCTAGCTTGCCGGAGTTTACCGGCCAGGCAAACGTCTGTATATGTATATACAAATTACACGCAACGAGGTTCAACCGATGTCCGCCTTCTTTGCCGAGCGTGCGCTGCTGCCTGATGGATGGGCCAATGATGTACGTCTTGAAGTCGACGCCGAGGGCGTCCTGACCCATGTCCAGGCCGATTCCCTCGCAGACGGCGCCGAACGGCTCGGTGGTCCGCTGTTGCCGGGCATGCCTAACCTGCATTCCCATGCGTTCCAGCGGGCCATGGCCGGGCTGGCGGAAGTGGCGGGCAATCCCAACGACAGTTTCTGGACCTGGCGCGACCTGATGTATCGCCTGGTCGGAAAAATCAGCCCCGACCAACTCGGTGTCATCGCCCGACAGCTTTACATCGAAATGCTCAAGGCCGGTTACACCTCGGTTGCCGAATTCCATTATGTACACCACGACACCGACGGCACGCCTTACGCCGACCCGGCCGAACTGGCCTTGCGTATCAGCCAGGCCGCCAGCGCCGCCGGCATCGGCCTGACGCTGCTGCCGGTGCTCTACAGCCATTCCGGTTTTGGTGGCCAGGCACCCAATGACGGGCAGCGCCGGTTCATCAACAGCACCGAAAACTACCTGAAGCTCCAGTCACGCTTGCAGCCGATCCTGGCCGCGCGACCGTCCCAGGCGCTGGGTTTGTGTTTCCACTCGCTGCGCGCCGTGACACCCGGGCAGATCCACGACGTGCTGGCCGCCAGTGACCGTGATTGCCCAGTGCACATCCACATCGCCGAGCAGCAAAAGGAAGTCGACGACTGCCTGAACTGGAGCGGCGCCCGTCCGCTGCAATGGCTGTACGAAAACGCCGAAGTCGACCAGCGCTGGTGCCTGGTCCATGCCACCCACGCCAATCCACACGAAGTCAGCCTGATGGCCAAGAGCCGGGCAATTGCCGGTCTGTGCCTGACTACAGAGGCGAACCTGGGCGATGGGATTTTTCCAGCCGTGGACTTCCTCGCCCAAGGCGGACGCCTCGGTATTGGCTCCGACAGCCATGTGTCATTGAGCGTGGTCGAAGAATTGCGCTGGCTGGAATATGGCCAACGCCTGCGGGATCAACGGCGCAACCGCTTGTATCGGGCGGACCAGCCGATGGTTGGCCGCACCTTGTTTGACGCGGCATTGGAGGGGGGCGCCCAGGCTCTGGGCCAACCCATCGGCGCGTTCGAGGTCGGCAAGCGCGCCGACTGGCTGGTGCTCGATGGCAACGACCCGTACCTGGCCACGGCCCAGGGCGACGGGATCCTCAATCGTTGGCTGTTTGCCGGCGGCGATCGTCAGGTGCGCGATGTGATGGTCGGCGGACGGTGGGTTGTGCGCGATGGCCGCCATGCCGGCGAAGAGGAAAGCGCCCGGGCGTTTACCCAAGTGCTGCGCGAACTGCTGGGCTGACCCCAAAAATCAATGTGATAGATACCAAATGTGGGAGCGAGCTTGCTCGCGATGAGGCCTTTACCTTCAACATGAATGTTGATTGAAAGTCCGCTATCGCGAGCAAGCTCGCTCCCACATTGGTTTTCGGGTGACTGTCAGTCCGAAGTCTTGGCCATCTGCCGGTCCGACGCACGCCAGACCAACCGTGTCGTGTCATAGCCCTGCTGGCGCGCCTTGCTCAGCAGCTCTTCTCGCACATCGACCTTGACCGTTGGCGTGCGCGACAGCAGCCAGAGGTAGCGCCGGCTCGGATCGCCAACGATGGCGGTCTTGTAGTCATCGCTGACATACAAGACCCAATATTCGCCCTTCGCCACGCCCGGCAGGATTTTCGAAAACCAAGTATCGAATTCAACCCAGAGCTTGTCGGTCTTGCCTGGCACTTGCGGATAAGCCGTGCCCCGGGCCTCTTCCCATTTCCAATCGGAAGTCAGGCAGCGGTTGAACACATCCACGTTGCCGTCGGGCTTGAGCGTGTAATGGGCTTCGGATTGCGCGCAGTTGCGCTGGAAATACATCGGCAGGCGGGCCAGCTCGTACCAGGTCCCTTGGTAACGTTTGAGATTGACACTGTTGACGGTCTTGGGTGCCAACGGATCTTCGCCAGAAGTGGCACAGCCAGCCAATACCAGGCCGGCCAAAAGCACAAACACTAACCGCATCATTATTTTTTTCTCCCGTGGGCGCTTGGCCCCGGTTTACTTCAGGTTACTTCAGGCCTTGGCCGGAAAACATCAACACTTTGTCACCGGCGTACTGCACGCTGATAAAGCTTTTCTGGTCGCCCCAGGTGCAACTGGACATGCCAAGCGCGCCCGAACAGTCAGTCGGCTTCCCCAGTAACGTCTCGACTTCGGCCTTGGGCATCCCGGCCGACAGCTTCGAATAGTTTTCCTGGTTGACCTTGCTGCATGCGGTCAACACGACGCACATAAACAGCAGGGCGATAGATCGCAGCGACATGGTGTAACTCCTGGAACGGAAGGGAGGTGGCAGGGTGCCAACCTGATCCTTAGAAGAGAAAACCCCTGTCTGGTTCCCTGACGACCCCAGTATTTATTGGCTGTGCGCAGGTGTTTCACCGATGAATCAGCCGGAGTGTGACGCCGTCGAACCTTTCGTCGGGATGGGCGCCCCAACGCCTGATGCGCCGGGCCTTTGCGCCGATAAAAAGTAACAGCGCAAAATCCTGCGTTATGGCAAATTGACTCCCCTTTTTGACCCGTCCCTTCGCGGTAGCGTTCTTAATGACCAGAAACATGAAATTCAGCCACAAAATCTTGTTGGCTGCCGCCCTTGTGGTGGCCGTCGCATTCGCCTGTTTCATCCTGTTCAACGACTACCGCCAGCGACAAAGTCTCAACACCAGCACCGAGACGTCCATGCAGGAGCTCGGCAGCCTGACCAGCCGCAATATCCAGACGTGGGTTGAAGGCCGGATCCAGTTGCTGCAATCGCTGGCCCAGCAAATCGCCATCGACGGCAGCAGTGCCGACAGCCTGAAACGCGCCGTGGGCCTGCCCGCCTATACCGGCAATTTCCAGCTCAGCTATTTCGGCGGTACCGACGGCGTGATGTTTTCGATACCAGCCGGCAATCGCGCCGCCGACTACGACCCGCGCGCCCGTGGCTGGTACAAGGCGGCCAACAGTGCCCAGCAAACCATCGTCACCGAACCCTACATCGCGGCTTCGTCCGGCAAGTTGGTCATTACCGTTGCGACACCGGTACAGCGCCAGAACCAGATGATCGGCGTAGCCGGGGCGGACATCGACCTGTCGAGCGTCAGCGCCATCATCAACTCGCTGAATTTCGGCGGCCATGGCCATGCTTTTATCGTCAGCGCCGACGGCAAGATCCTCGTTCACCCCGACAGCAAGCGCGTGCTCAAGACCCTCGCCGAGGCCTATCCCAACGGCGCGCCTCAAATCAGTCCGGGCGTGAAAGAAGTCGAGCTCGACGGCAAGACCCAGTTCATCTCCTTCACCCAGGTCAACGGCGTCCCCGGTGCCAACTGGTACGTGGCGCTGGTGCTTGATAAAGACACCGCCCTGGCAATGCTCAGCGAATTCCGCACCTCGGCGTTGATCGCCATGGTCATTGCCGTGGTCTTCATCATCGCCCTGCTGGGCATGCTCATCCGCGTATTGATGCAACCGCTGCTGACCATGGGCCGCGCCATGCACGATATCGCCGAAGGCGAAGGCGACCTGACCCGCCGCCTGACCATCCACGGCCATGATGAATTCGGCGCGCTGGGCACCTCGTTCAACCGCTTCGTCGAGCGTATCCACACCTCGATCCGCGAGGTGGCTTCAGCAACCGGCCAGGTCAATGAAGTCGCCCTGCGTGTGGTCAGTGCATCCAACTCGTCGATGTTCAACTCGGACCAGCAGGCGTCGCGCACCAGCAGCGTGGCCGCGGCCATCAACCAGCTCGGCGCCGCCGCCCAGGAAATCGCCCAGAACGCCGCCCTCGCCTCGCAACATTCCAGCGAGGCCCGCAACCTGGCCGAAGACGGTCAGCAAGTGGTGGATAAAACCATCACGGCGATGCAACAGCTGTCGGCCAAGATCAGCGATTCGTGCGGCAACATCGAAACCCTGAACAGCAACACGGTGAACATCGGCCAGATTCTCGAAGTGATCACCAGCATCTCCCAGCAGACCAACCTGCTGGCCCTGAACGCCGCCATCGAAGCGGCCCGGGCCGGTGAAGCCGGTCGCGGCTTCGCGGTCGTCGCCGACGAAGTGCGAAACCTGGCCCACCGCACCCAGGACTCAGCGCAGCAAGTGCAGAAAATGATCGAAGAGTTGCAAGTCGGTGCGCGGGAAGCAGTACTGACCATGACCGACAGCCAGCGCCAGAGCGAAAGCAGCGTCGGCATCGCCAACCAGGCCGGCGAACGCCTGGGCAGCGTGACCCAGCGCATCGGCGAAATCGACGGCATGAACCAGTCCGTTGCCACCGCCACCGAAGAACAGACCGCCGTGGTGGAGTCGATCAACGTCGACATCAACGAGATCAATACGCTGAACCAGGAAGGCGTGGAAAACCTGCAAGCCACCTTGCGTGCCTGTTCCGACCTTGAACAGCAAGCGGCGCGGTTGAAGCAGCTGGTGGGGAGCTTCCGGATCTAGCGCTTTGCGGGCCCTTCGTCAGATCGCCGCCCGGAGCCGGCTCCGGGCGGCGATCTGACGAAAGCGGTATCAGCCCTCAGCGGAAATCAGACCGACACCCTGACGAAAGACCGAATTAAGACTAAACTCAGTCCGTTCAGTTCTTCCGAGGCCCCGCACCATGAAACTCTCATCACAAATCAAACCCATCAGCTATTTGAAGAGCCATACCGCCGAAATCGTCAAGAGCATCACAGAGAGCAGAGAGCCGTTGATCATCACCCAAAACGGTGAAGCCAAGCTCGTGGTCATGGATGTAAAAAGTTTCGAAGAACAAGAAGACACCATGGCCCTGTTGAAGCTGCTGGCGATGGGCAACCAGGAAATTGAAGAGGGTAAATTCAGGGCAATCGAGGATATCTTCAGCGAACTGGACAAGGCCGACGCCCAATGAGCTTAAAGATTGTCGTTCTTCAGTCAGCTGAAACAGATCTTAAAGAGCTCCGCACATACCTCATCGAACGGTTCTCTCTTCAAACTTGGCAAAACACCTACGCCAGTCTAAAAACGGCAATCCGTCATTTGGAGACCTTGCCTTACGCAGGATCGATTCCAGAAGAAATCGAAAGGCTGAATCTCGGCCAGTATCGTCAGATATTGTCAGGGATGAACCGAATCATTTATGAGGTGCGGGGCCAAACGATCTATATCCATATCATCGCCGATAGCCGCAAGAGCTTGCCCGCTCTGCTGATGAAGCGATTGCTTCGAAGCAGCCCCTAAACGACTTACTAAAACCTCGACCCAGGCCTCTTCAAAAACTCCACTTCCTCAGCCGTGGACTCTCGCCCCAACACCGCATTGCGATGGGGAAAGCGTCCGAACCGGGCGATGATCTTCTGATGCCGCTCGGCATAATCCAGGTTGTCTTCAAACACCGCCCGCTGCGCCTCGGGTTGCTCCCGGACCAGCTCGATGAACCGTGACACGGCTTCGTTCTGCACCGCCAGGTTTTCGCAGTGTTCGAGGACGAGGTAGATGAAAACGCGCTGGATCGGTCGTAGTTGCTGGTCGAAACCCGCCGCCAAACCCTGGGCCACCAGCGCTTGGGCACGCAGGTCGCCGGAGAAGCCCTTGGGCGTGTTGCGAAAGATCATCCGCGGGAGTTGATCCAGCAGCAGCACCAGGGCCAGCCAACCCTCCGGACGTTGCGCCCAATCGGTCAATCCGCCGGCCAGTGCTTGCTCGACAAGATCGCCGAAGCGCTCTCGCGCCTGGCGATCGTGGCCTTTGCCGAACCACAGCTTGCCCTTGACAGCCGCAATCTCATCTGGTTTTTCGGCTGTGCCAAACCACCAATCGAGCAACGGCTGCCAGGGCTCGGCCATGGTTTACTCCTTGTGGTAAGCCGTGGCGCGTGCCACTTCTTCCTTCGAGCCGAGGAACACAGCAACGCGCTGGTGCAGGCCTTCAGGCTTGATGTCGAGAATGCGCTGGTGGCCGTCGGTGGAAGCGCCGCCCGCCTGCTCCACCAGGAACGACATCGGGTTGGCTTCGTACATCAGGCGCAGCTTGCCCGGCTTGGACGGCTCGCGGCTGTCGCGCGGGTACATGAACAAGCCACCACGGGTCAGGATGCGGTGTACGTCGGCAACCATCGCGGCGACCCAGCGCATGTTGTAATTCTTTTTCAACGGGCCTTCTTCGCCAGCCAGCAATTCGCTGACGTAGCGCTGTACCGGAGCTTCCCAGTGACGCTGGTTGGACATGTTGATGGCGAATTCCTGGGTGGTTTCAGGAATGGTGATGTCTTCGTGGGTGAGTACGAAGCTGCCCATTTCGCGGTCCAGGGTGAAGCCCTTGACGCCGTCGCCCAGGGTCAGCACCAACATGGTCTGAGGGCCGTAGATGGCATAGCCGGCGGCGACTTGCTCGGTGCCTGGTTGCAGGAAAGCCTTCTCATTCAGGGCTTCGTTCTGGCTCAAGTACTCGTTCGGGCAACGCAATACCGAGAAGATCGTGCCGACCGGCGCGTTGATGTCGATGTTCGACGAACCGTCCAGCGGGTCGAATACCAGCAGGTAGGCGCCTTTCGGGTATTTGCCCGGGATCTGGTAGGCATTGTCCATTTCCTCGGACGCCATGCCGGCCAGGTGACCGCCCCACTCGTTGGCCTCCAGCAGGATTTCGTTGGAGAGCACGTCGAGCTTCTTCTGCACTTCGCCCTGCACGTTTTCGGTGCCCATGCTGCCCAGGACACCGCCCAGCGCGCCCTTGGACACGGCGTGGCTGATCTCCTTGCATGCACGCGCCACCACTTCGATCAAAAAGCGCAGATCGGCAGGGGTATTGTTGCTGCGGGTCTGCTCAATCAAATAGCGACTCAAGGTAACGCGGGACATGGACGGCTCCGAAGAATAGGGGGCGGAAAACCCGCGCAGTTTAGCGCGAGTCGGGACTTAATTCCTCCTATGAGACGGGATATGGAGGATTGAGTTCACGGGGTGTCGGTTCGCTTGGGTATTTCTGTTGAATGACAGGGCGCCATCGCGAGCAAGCTCGCTCCCACAGTTGACCGAGTTGTTTTGACGAACGCGGCCTATTGTGGGAGCGAGCTTGCTCCGAGCGGCGATCCGACGATGAACACACCTCAGCTCTTGACCGGCGGCTTGCGCAGCAGACTGAAGGCCATCGCCGCGAGGAACACCACGCTGAGCAGCAGCACCGCCCACAAGCCGATCTTTTTCCAGTTGGTATCCGCAGTCGCTGGTGTGGCTTCAACCACAGGCGTCGAGGTGGCCGTCCCGTTGACCGTCGCGGCGCCCAGCGTCGCCAGGCGCGACGGCTTGTAGTCTGGAATCAGCGTGGTCAACGGCAGGCTGGCCGCCTTTACCGTCGCGCTGCCCAGTGCCAGCGTATAAGGCCCTTCGCCGCGAGCCAGGAACACCACCTGGGTCGCACGCACGGCAAACCGCAGTGCAGGGGCTTCGGTGCCGAGGCCACCGCCGCGCTCATCCACCGTCAGCTTCAACTGTTGAACGGTCTGGCCGGACAGCTGCAGTTGGTTTTGCAGCACGTCCTGGCCGTTCTGCGTCAGGCGATAGAGCAAACCGCCGCCCATTGGCTGCCAGGGATGGCTGCTTTCACGGCGACCGGCCAGGGTCACCGGCGCCAGGCTGTTGGCCTCGCTGAGATCCACCTGCACCTGTTCAACGTCCACCCCCATCGGCAACTGCCAGGTGTATTCGCCGGCCTTCGTAGTGCTGCCGGCGAGCGGTTGCGACCAGACCAACGGCAACGGCAGGCTTTCGCGGCTGGCGCTTTGCAGTTGGGCCGAGGTCAGCACCGGCGCCGAGGACGGCGAATCCCACAGCAACCGCAAGTACCGCGCCGATTGGCCAGGCAAGCTCACCTCGTGCTGCTCGACCCGCTCGTCGGCAAACGTCAGCCGTGCGACCTGGCCCTCACCCCAGGCCTGCCAGTGTTGCAAGTCGTCGCTGGCTTCGATGCTGAAACGCTGGAAGCCGTCGCGTTCGCTGGTCCAGTCGAGGATCAGTTGCTGCAGCGGGGCCTTGATTGCGCTGGCATCGAGCAGCCAGCCGCGCAGTTCTTCTTCCCCCGCTTCGAGTCGGCTGGACGGTTGTACTTCCACCAGCGTGCCGTTGGCGTTCGATTGCACCCGCACGCTGGGCGCGCGCTCACTGTCATCGGCCGCGTTGTACAGCGGGAACCACTTCACATCGGTGAGGGTGCGATTTTCTCGACTCTGGGCCGACTCACGGACCAAGGCGTAGGCCTGGGCCTGCCCGGCGGCGTTGAAGACCCGCACATCACTGAGGTCGGTTTGCCGCGCCCGCAACTGGACATCCAAGGGCAACGGCAAGCGATACCACGGCCCCTCGCCGCTCAAGGCCAACGGCACCTGATGGGCGAAATCCTGCGGTTGCTCCTGCGCCGTCGCCGACAAGGCTGCCCACAGCCCGACCACGCCCAGCCCGATTCGACTCAATTTGCGACTCAAGACGACACTCCCTCACTGACAGGCATTGGCGGCTCGGCATCCGGGGCCGACTCCGGGCGCTTGGGTGGCAGCGGCGCAAAATAGCCCACCACCAGCAGCAACACCCCCACGCCGATAAACGACACGATCCGCGCCAGACCGCCACGGTTACTCAATTCAACGAAGAACAGCTTGGCCACGACGACAGCGATCAACGCCGCGCCGATCAGCCACACCTCTCGGCGATGGCGCAGGTGCCCGCCGATCATCAGGCCCAAGGCAATCAAGGTCCAGACGATGGACAAGCCGGCCTGTACGAACATGGACTCAAGCAACGCATCCAGCTCGTACGGGACACCCATCCACTGGTGGGCCGTGCGCATCACCAGGGCAGTGAAGAACGCGAACAGCGAAACACCGGCGATCAACTGAGCAATATGACCGATACGACTCCAACGGGTCGTCGTTTGCTCGACGGCGTTGCGGGCCCACACATAGATACCGAACAAGGCGAACAGCAGGCCCAGCTCCAGGGGATTGAGCAGCGGCACATAAGGCAGTGGCTCCGAGTTGCCGTCGCTGAAGGTGTTGGTCAGCCAGAACCAGCCGAGCATCAACAACGCCATGGGCGCCGCCGCGTAGACGCGGTATTCCCGTGGTTGTGCAGAAACCGGCCATGGCAAGGTGCGCGGCGTGGACACCAGCACCAGGTAAAGGCCCGGCAGAATCGCCCAGGCCAGCCAACGCCAGGCGTTGTACTGCTCGGACAACAGCAGAAGGCCGTAACGCAACTCCAGCATCAATACCGCCATCAGCAACCAGCAACCGAGCACGTGAGCTGTACTGCGCGCCTGGGCCGGCAGCGTCGACGCCAGCCGCTTCAAGGACACGAAATGCACAGCGAACACCGTCAACCAGGCCAGCCAGCCGAAATCCGCCGCCGGATGATAACGGCTGTGCCCGGTCGCCAACAGCACACAGCCCGCCGCTGGAATCAGCAAGGTGCACAGCAGCCCCAACGCCGGCCATTTCAACCGCAGCGACAAGACGCTCCATACCGCCACGCTGGTCGCCGCCACAATCAACAGCAAGCTGCCTTGCAGGTTGGCCGGGGCAAAGCGCAGCACTTCGCTGACCCACGCCAGTGCCCACCAACCGGCGCCCCATACCAGCAATAGCTCGGAGAGGCGCTGCAAGCTCAAGACGTCCAGCTCCTGCGTCGAGTGCGCCCGTTGCAGTCGCCATGCGCCCACCAGCGCCGCCAGCCCCAGTACCAGTGGCGTCCAGAAGCCGCTATGGGCCAACGGACGGAGATCTTCGGCGTTGAGCGGGCCCAGCAGCGACGGCCCCGCAGTGAGGAAGGCAGCACCACCAAGCAATTGCAGCAGCAAGCCGAAGACAAAGCTCACGCGTTGTTTCAGGTACAGGCTCAACCAGATGATCAACAGGCCGCTGGCCGCCCAAACGCCGCTCGCCGTTTGCCAAGGCAGAACGAACAGCACCGCGAGATTGATCAGCACCAGCCCCGCCAGCAACACCACGGACAACCCGCGCAACAACCGGACATCGTTGCGCACCATGTCATCACGAGCCGCCAGGAGCATGCCGCCGATCAGTGCCAGGCCGATCAGCGAAGCACTGAGCAAACCGCTCCAGCCAGCATTGAACACGGCCGTCGAATCCCCTTCCGCGCCTTGCAGGCGCATCAGGAACAACGCACCGCCCAACAGTTGCACGGCGAACGCGGTAAACAGGAAGGCCCTTGATTGCAGGCGCAGGCCGACAAACAGCGTCGTCAGCCCAGCAAAGGCCCAGGCAATGGCGGTGCCGTGAGTAAAGAAGAACAGCGGCGCCAGCGAGTAAAGGAAGCCCAGCCCCAGTACCGCCAGCACAGGCTGAGCCTGACGCTCCCAGCTCGCGACATGCCCGGGCTCGGCCTTGTGCAATTGGTAGAAGCTGAACAGCAAGGCACAACCGAGCATCAACGCGCCCAGCCATGACCCCTCCAGCAGGCTGCCTTCACCTGGATGCAATTCGCTGACGAAGGCCAGCGCCGATCCCAATTGCAGCAACAGGGCAAAGATGCGCGCGAAGGGGCGCTGCTGGCGCAGGCCCAGCCAGAAGATGCCGGCGCCTTCCACCGCCCACGCTGCGGCAGTCCAACGGGCATCGAGGCCAAGCGGAATCGCCAGACTGCCGAAAATCACGCCCAAGGCGAGGCAGGTTTCAGCCAACAATACAGCGCGACCGCCCATCAAAACGCGGGCCAGCCCCATGTAGATCATGCCCAGGGCCAGGGCACTGAACGCCGCGGCGAACTCCAGATGCTGCACCAATGCGAACTGCAAGCCGAAGCCTACCAAGGGCGGGCCGAACAGCATGCTGCCGTCGACGTAGTCGCCCTTGCGTGCCGACCAGCGCAACATCGCGTCCCGGCTGTCATCTTCGGGCGCATCGCTCATTTCCAGCAGCTTGCGCCGGGTAAACAGCAAGCCGATCACCAGGTACATCAGGAAAAACACGATGAGGAACGGTTCGGTGCTCCACAACAATTGCGGCGCATAGGAACGCAGCCCCCAGGCGAAACCGATGCCAAAGGTGCCGACAAAGCCAATCAGGTTGAGCAGGCGCCAGGCCTTGAACCAGGCAATCGCGAGAATGCCGGTATTAAGCAAGATGAAATAGCTGAACAGCGCGACATGGTTGCCACTGCCGGTGGAGGTCAGGATCGGTGCGGCAAACCCGCCCAGCGCGGCAGCCGCCGCCAGGCCCATGGCGTTCTGGGTAACCGCCAGGATCGCCGAGAACACCGTGACCGCCACCAGCAGGCCCAGCGCAGCCTTCGAATCGAGCAACGGATGCAGGCGCATGGCGGCAAACACCGTCAGGTACAGCACGGCAATCCCCGTCCCCTGCAGCATCAGCGCATAGTTGCTGTTGCGGTGGCGTAGCCACCAGCCCAGGCCCAACAGGCCCAAAGCGCTGGCCGCGACGCCGGCATAACGCAATTCGATCGGCACCACCATGCCTTCGGTGGCGTAGCGCAGCAGGAACGCCAGGCCGAGGAACAACAGCACCACGCCGACCCGCAGCACGGTGTTGCCGCCGAACAGCCAGTTGCGCGCGCCCGTGATGGCGCGGTCGAACAGATTCGGGCCTTGGGGGGGCGCAGGCGCCGTCGGTTCAAGGGGCAACGGCGCGAAGTCGCGATCGGCGCGCCGAGTGGAAGCGGCTGGCGCAGGGGTCCAGATATCGTCAGGCAGCGGCTGGCTGGCCTGGGTGCTCATGGCGGGAACGGGTTCGAGGTCTGGCGGCAACTCCCAGACCAGTTCCGGCTCGGTGCGGGTTCGTGGTTGCGCCACTTGAGGCGCGACACCCTCGGGGGCCGGCGCCGGATCGCTCGGTTCGGCGACCTTGCCGCGCTCGAGAACCGCCAGCCGCGCCTCCAACGTGAGCACGCTCTGCTGGGTCTCTTGCAACAGGATCTGTTGCCTGGCCGCCTGGTTTCCCAGGCGCCCCAGGCGAAACGACTGGGCGATGCCGAGCCCGACCAACGCACCTATCAGCGCATCGGCGAACGACTCATCCACCACCCAGCCGAGTGCCAGGCCCAACAGTGTCAAAATCCATTGCATATGGTCGATATCCCTAAGCGGCCCGTTACGGGCATGACCGGGAAGATGTGGTGCCTGGATCAGCCTAGTGGAACAGCACAATTCTTGTGGGAGCGGGCTTGCTCGCTCCCACATTAGAATATTGGTGCTGCCAATGACTGGGCTACGACATCACAACCCCGGCGAATCTGGCGCTTAGTATATCGACGAAGCCCAACCGCCGTTGGGCTTCGCTCACATTTCCTGCAACGTTTACTCCAGGGCCTTCCAGATGTCGGTGGCGTATTCGCGAATGGTCCGGTCCGAGGAGAACCAGCCCATGCGTGCGGTATTGAGCACCGCCGAGCGCCACCACTGCTTGGAGTCGTGCCACTTTTCTTCGACCTTGGCCTGGGCGTTCCAGTAGGCGTCGAAATCGGCGCAGACCAGGAAGCGGTCGTAATCCACCAACGAGTCCACCAGCCCGGTGTAACGCATCGGATCGTCCGGCGAGAACACCCCGCCACGAATCGCCTGCAACACATCGTTGAGTCGATGGGACGCAGCGATGTCCGGCGCGGCGCTGAATTCACCGTTGCGCTTGCGTGCTTCCACCTGCTCGGCAGTCAGACCGAAGATGAACATGTGATCGCCGCCGACGCGCTCGTGCATTTCCACGTTGGCGCCGTCCATGGTGCCGATGGTCAGCGCGCCATTGAGGCCGAACTTCATGTTGCTGGTGCCCGACGCTTCGAAACCGGCCGTGGAGATCTGCTCCGACAAATCCGCCGCCGGGATGATGCTTTCGGCCAGGCTGACGTTGTAGTTGGGCAGGAACACCACTTTGAGCAAGCCGCGCACGGTCGGGTCGTTGTTCACTACCCGGGCGATGTCGTTGGTCAGCTTGATGATCAGTTTGGCCTGGTGATAACTGGCGGCAGCCTTGCCGGCGAAGATCTTCACCCGCGGCACCCAGTCCACTTCCGGCTCGGCGCGAATTGCCTGGTACAGCGCCACGGTGTGCATCAGGTTGAGCAACTGACGCTTGTACTCGTGGATCCGCTTGACCTGCACGTCGAACATCGCCGCCGGATTGACGGCGATGCCCAGGCGCTCGTGAATCAGGTACGCCAAGGCTTTCTTGCTGTGCAGCCGCTGTTCGGCGAACTGCTTGCGGAACGCCGGCTTGTCGGCGAACGGCTCCAGCTCGATCAGGCGTTCCTCGGGGTTGTCGAGCACGCTCGGGCCAAGGGCGTCGACCATCATCGAGGTCAATTCGGCGTTGGCCTGGAACAACCAGCGGCGGAAGGTGATGCCGTTGGTCTTGTTGTTGATCCGCTCGGGGTAGAGCTTGTGCAGCTCGGAAAACACCGTGCTGCGCATCAACTGGGTATGCAGCCCGGACACGCCGTTGACGCTGTGGGAACCGAGGAAAGCCAGGTTGCCCATGCGTACCCGGCGGCCGTTGTCCTCTTCGATCAACGACACCGAGCGCAGCACGTCGAAATCATGCACGCCCTTGGCCCGCAGCGAATCGATGTGCTGGGCGTTGATCAGGTAGATGATCTGCATGTGCCGGGGCAACATGCGCTCCATCAGCCCCACCGGCCAGGTTTCCAGGGCTTCGGGCAGCAACGTGTGGTTGGTGTAGGACAGCGTGTCCTGGGTGATCTGCCAGGCCGCATCCCACGCAACGTCGTAGACGTCCACCAGCTGGCGCATCAGCTCGGCCACGGCGATGGACGGGTGCGTGTCGTTGAGCTGGATCGCCGCGTGATCGCCCAGCGTCAACACTGAGGTGTGCATGTTGCGATGACGGCGCAGCAGGTCTTGCAGCGAGGCGGCAACGAAGAAATATTCCTGGCGCAGCCGCAGTTCCTGGCCGGCCTCGGTGCTGTCGGCCGGGTACAGCACGCGGGAGATACTCTCGGCCCGGGCGACTTCCGCCACGGCACCGAGGTGGTCGCCGGCATTGAAGCGTTCCAGGTGCAGCTCTTCCATGGCCCGGGCGCGCCACAGGCGCAGGGTGTTAACGCTGGCACCGCGCCAACCCACCACCGGTGTGTCATAGGCAATGGCGCGCACGGTTTCGGCCGGGGACCAGACCTGGCGGGTCTTGCCGCTGTCGTCGGTGACGGTCTCGACGCTACCACCAAAGCCGATCGGGTAGACCACTTCCGGCCGCTCGAACTCCCATGGGTTGCCGAAATCGAGCCAGTGCTCGGTCTGCTCCTGCTGCCAGCCATCGACAATCGCCTGGCGGAACAAACCGTGTTCGTAACGAATACCGTAGCCATGGCCGGCGATGCCCAGTGTGGACATGCTCTCCATGAAGCACGCCGCCAGACGGCCAAGGCCGCCGTTGCCCAGGGCCGCGTCGGGCTCGAGCAGGCGGATGCGCTCAAGGTCCACGCCCAGTTCCGTCAACGCTTCGCGAGCGGTGTCCAGCAGGCCGAGGTTGCTCAGGCTGTCGTAGAGCAAACGACCAATCAGAAATTCCAGCGAGAGGTAATAGACGCGCTTCTGGCCCTTGCGGTAGATCTGCCGCGTGTGGTCCATCCAGTGTTCGACCATGTGGTCGCGGGCGGCAAGGGCTATGGCTTCGAACCAATCGTGATCAAACGCATGATCGGGGTCCTTGCCGACGGCATAAGTGAGTTTGGTCAACACGGCGTCGCGAAATGCCGCAACCTCAGCTTCGCGAACAAGTGGTTCTTGAGTCATTGATGAGACCTCGAACGAGCATGGAATTGTCTGAGCCTAGTCGGTCTGACAGACGGTACAGGCTCTTGGTTCGGTGGTTTTTCCGCGAGCGTCGGAGAATCGTCGCCAAGGAATTGCCGATGGGCGAATGAATGCAGGGGCCGTGCCGCTGCGGGACGGTTTTGTCGGGACGCAAAAAAAACCGGCAGATGGTCGTTCAAAATTTCACCAGTCCCGGTATGATCGCGCGCCCTGATGCATGCTGGTACACACCGATGATGAAGCCCAACCTGATCGCCGCCGCGGAGATCGACCGACTCGATACCTGGGCCAAGTACTCCGCCCCGATGTGCGGTTCCTGCGTGTCGAGCTGCTGCACGCTGCCGGTGGAGGTCAAGATCAAGGACCTGATCCGGATTGGCATCGTCGATGAGTTCGAACTGGGCGACCCGCCGAAGAACATTGCCAAGCGCCTGCAAAAGGAAGGGATCGTCGAGCGCTACAACCAGAAGTCGGAAATCTTCACGTTGCAACGCATGAGCAACAACGACTGCCTGTATCTGGACCGCAAGAGCCGGTTGTGCACCATTTACGAGAAACGCCCGGACACCTGCCGCAACCATCCGCGGGTCGGGCCGCGGCCGGGCTATTGCGCCTACAAGCCCAAGGAAGTGGAGCGCGAGCGTAATCCGCGGACGTTGGATCGGTTTTGATCAACTGATGGTTTAGCGGTGATTGATTTACCGCTATCGCGAGCAAGCTCGCTCCCACAGTAGATCTAGTCGGGCACAAATCGGTGCCCACTGAAAATCCCTTGTGGGAGCTTGCTCGCGAAGAGGCCCCCACAGACGCTGCAAAAACTCCAGGCACAAAAAAACGCCCCCGGTCTCACGACCGGGGGCGTTTTCATTCAACCTGGGCTAAATCAGGCCTTGGCTTTCTTGGCGGCGCGGGTACGCTCGCTTTCGTCCAGGATCTTCTTGCGCAGGCGGATCGACTTAGGCGTCACTTCGCACAGCTCGTCGTCCTGGATGAATTCCAGCGCCTGTTCCAGGGTGAAGCGAACAGGTGGAACCAGGGCGATGGTTTCGTCTTTACCCGAAGCACGCATGTTGTCGAGCTTCTTGCCCTTGGTAGGATTCACGCCCAGGTCGTTGTCACGGCTGTTCAGACCAACGATCTGGCCACCGTAGATTTCCTGGCCGTGCTCGACGAACAGCTTGCCACGCGCCTGGAGGGTTTCCAGGGAGTAGGTCAGTGCCTTGCCGGTTTCGACCGAAACCAGAACGCCGTTCTGACGGCCGGACATGTCGCCCGACTTCATCACGTCGTAACGGTCGAAGATCGAGGTCAGGATGCCTGCGCCGTTGGTCAGGGTCAGGAACTGGTTACGGAAACCGATCAGACCACGAGCAGGGATGTTGTATTCCAGACGTACACGGCCCTTGCCATCCGGCACCATGTTGGTCAGGTCGCCCTTACGCAGGCCCATCTCTTCCATCACCTTGCCCTGGGATTCTTCCGGCAGGTCGATGGTGACGTTTTCGAACGGTTCGTGCTTCACGCCGTCAACCAGGCGGATGATCACTTCCGGACGGCCTACAGCCATTTCGAAGCCTTCGCGACGCATGGTTTCGATCAGTACCGAGAGGTGCAGTTCGCCACGGCCGGAGACCTTGAACTTGTCAGCCGAGTCGCCTTCTTCAACGCGCAGTGCAACGTTGTACAGCAGCTCTTTGTCCAGACGTTCCTTGATGTTACGGGACGTCACGAACTTGCCTTCTTTACCGCAGAATGGCGAGTCGTTGACCTGGAAGGTCATGGAAACGGTTGGCTCGTCGACGGTCAACGGCTTCATCGCTTCGACGGTGTCCGGGTGGCACAGGGTGTCGGAGATGAACAGCGAGTCCATGCCGCTGATGCACACGATGTCGCCAGCTGCAGCTTCTTCAACGTCTACACGGTGCAGGCCGTGGTGACCCATCAGCTTCAGGATACGACCGTTGCGACGCTTGCCGTCGGCACCGATAGCCACGACCGGAGTGTTCGGCTTGACGCGACCACGAGCGATACGGCCAACACCGATAACACCCAGGAAGCTGTTGTAGTCCAGTGCCGAGATTTGCATCTGGAACGGGCCGTCACGGTCGACTTTCGGCGCTGGTACGTTGTCGACGATCGACTGGTACAGCGGGGTCATGTCTTCAGCCATTTCGGTGTGGTCCAGACCGGCAATACCGTTCAGGGCCGAGGCGTAGACGACTTTGAAGTCCAGCTGTTCTTCGGTGGCGCCCAGGTTGTCGAACAGATCGAAGATCTGGTCCAGAACCCAGTCCGGACGCGCGCCTGGACGGTCAACCTTGTTGATGCACACGATCGGACGCAGGCCGGCTTCGAAGGCCTTTTTGGTCACGAAACGGGTTTGCGGCATAGGGCCGTCCTGGGCGTCGACCAGCAGCAGCACGGAGTCGACCATCGACATCACGCGCTCTACTTCACCACCGAAGTCGGCGTGGCCCGGGGTGTCCACGATGTTGATGTGGTAGCCGTTCCAGTTGATGGCGGTGTTTTTCGCCAGGATGGTAATACCGCGCTCTTTTTCCTGGTCGTTGGAGTCCATCACGCGCTCGTCGTTGAGCTCGTTGCGCTCCAGGGTGCCGGATTGACGCAAGAGTTTGTCTACCAGGGTGGTCTTACCATGGTCAACGTGAGCAATGATGGCGATGTTGCGTAGATTTTCGATCACTTGTGTATCTCGATCAGAGGATTCGGTGTGCTGACAGGTCGTGGCAGCGATTTACAGTAGAGTCCGACAGTTACAGCGTGTCGGCGGCGTCGGGGGGCCGGTGACGCAGGCCACAGGCAAACAGCCCCGGGCACTTAGCTCGGTCGATAAACGCGCACATTGGCATGCCCCTCACTGAGCAAATGGTGGGCATGCAGGCGACTCATCACGCCTTTGTCGCAATACAGCAGGTACTGGCGAGTAGGGTCCAGTTCCTTGAAACGCGCGTTCACTGCATAGAACGGCATCGTTTGTACCTCGACGCCGGCAACGCTCAGCGGATCGTCTTCAGCATCGTCCGGATGACGGATGTCGATGATGATCTGACCGGCCAGCGCTTCGCCGACTTCTTCAATCTGGATGTCCTGGCCCAATTCGTCGATGACCCGATCGATCGGTACCAGCCTGGCGTTCTCGATCGCGCGCTCGAGTACCGCCATGTCGAATTCTTTCTCTTCGTGCTCCACGCGCCCGCGCTTGGCCGCCGTCTTCGGGTTGACCGAGATGACTCCGCAATACTCCGGCATGTGCCGGGCAAAATCGGCGGTGCCAATCTCGTTGGCCGTGTCGATGATGTCCTGCTTGTGGCTGGCGATCAGCGGACGCAGCACGAGCTTTTCGGTCACGCAGTCGATCACCGACAGGTTCGGCAGCGTCTGGCTCGACACCTGGGAAATCGCCTCGCCGGTCACCAGCGCGTCGATGTGCAGGCGGTCGGCGATGCTCGTCGCGGCACGCAACATCATACGCTTCAAAATGACGCCCATATGACTGTTATCGACTTTGCCGAGAATCTCGCCCAGGACTTCCTCGAACGGCACGCTCACAAATAACACGCGTTGGGAGCTGCCGTACTTCTTCCAGATGAAGTGCGCCACTTCCATTACGCCCAGTTCGTGGGCACGACCGCCAAGGTTGAAAAAGCAGAAATGGCTCATCAGGCCGCGACGCATGATCTGGTAGGCGGCAACGGTGGAGTCGAAACCACCGGACATCAATACCAGCGTCTGCTCCAGGGAGCCCAGCGGGTACCCGCCGATGCTGTCGTGCTGGCTGTGGATCACGAACAACCGCTGGTCGCGAATTTCGATGCGCACTTCGATCTGCGGTTCTTTCAGCGAAATACCGGCGGCGCCGCACTGCCGGCGCAACTGGCTGCCGACGTACTTTTCCACGTCCATCGAACTGAACGGGTGCTTGCCGGCGCGCTTGCAACGTACGGAAAAGATCTTCCCGGCCAGGGCATCACCATAATGGAGCATGCATTTGGCGAGGATGTCGTCGAAGTCCCCCAGCGGATATTCGTCGACCTGCAGGAAATGCGCGATACCCGGCATGCAGCTCAGGCGCTCGGTCATTTCCTTGAGTAGCTTGGGTTCGCTGACGCGGGTTTCCAGTTCGAGATTGTCCCACACGCCATTCACCACCACGGCCGGGTCCAGGTCACGGAGCACGGCACGGATGTTCTTGGCCAACTGGCGGATGAAACGCATCCGTACCGGGCGGCTCTTGATGGTGATCTCGGGGAAGACTTTTACGATTAGTTTCATGAAAACAGCGCGCGAACGGCCAGCCGAAAAAGGGGGGCGCGGATTATAGCGGAAATTGCTCAAGGTTTAACCAGTTAATGTGAAGATGGTTTTGCATGCACCAAAACAGGTCATTATCGATTGACTGCGCAACATTGCAGTGCGTTATTGTCTGACAATCTTGGATTTACGCCTTTAAAAGCGTGGATTTGGTGCAAAAAACCCATGGTGGGGCACTGGCATGCAATTTGCTCCCTTGTGAGGCAGGTTGCCTTGGCAGAGTATTCGCGCCGGCATCACCCATATCTAAGGGCACTCCACTACCCGCCCGAAGCCACCCGGAGGACATATGTCGAAGTCGGTTCAACTCATCAAAGATCATGACGTCAAGTGGATTGATCTGCGCTTCACTGACACCAAAGGCACTCAACATCACGTGACCATGCCGGCCCGTGATGCGCTGGACGACGAATTCTTCGAAATCGGCAAGATGTTCGACGGTTCCTCCATCTCCGGCTGGAAAGGCATCGAAGCCTCCGACATGATCCTGATGCCGGACGACAGCACTGCCGTCCTGGACCCGTTCACCGAAGAGCCGACCCTGATCCTGGTCTGCGACATCATCGAACCTTCGACCATGCAAGGCTATGACCGCGACCCGCGCGCCATCGCCCACCGTGCCGAGGAATACCTGAAGTCCACCGGTATCGGCGACACCGCTTTCTTCGGTCCAGAGCCTGAGTTCTTCATCTTCGACTCGGTCAAGTTCAAGTCCGACATCTCCGGTTCCATGTTCAAGATCTTCTCCGAACAGGGTTCGTGGATGTCCGACCAGGACGTGGAAGGCGGCAACAAAGGCCACCGTCCAGGTATCAAGGGCGGTTACTTCCCGGTTCCACCGTTCGATTTCGACCACGAAATCCGTACCTCCATGTGCAACGCGCTGGAAGAAATGGGCCAGACCGTCGAAGTTCACCACCACGAAGTGGCGACTGCCGGCCAGAACGAAATCGGCGTGAAGTTCAACACGCTGGTGAAGAAGGCTGACGAAGTACAGACCCTGAAGTACTGCGTACACAACGTGGCTGACGCCTACGGCCGCACCGCGACCTTCATGCCAAAGCCTCTGTACGGCGACAACGGTTCGGGCATGCACGTGCACATGTCGATCTCCAAAGACGGCAAGAACACCTTCGCAGGCGAAGGTTATGCCGGCCTGTCGGATACCGCCCTGTACTTCATCGGCGGCATCATCAAGCACGGTAAGGCCCTGAACGGCTTCACCAACCCGTCGACCAACTCTTACAAGCGTCTGGTACCAGGCTTCGAAGCCCCGGTGATGCTGGCCTACTCGGCTCGCAACCGTTCCGCCTCGATCCGTATTCCTTACGTGAACAGCCCGAAAGCCCGCCGTATCGAAGCGCGTTTCCCGGATCCGGCTGCCAACCCATACCTGGCCTTCGCTGCACTGATGATGGCCGGCCTGGACGGTATCCAGAACAAGATCCACCCTGGCGATGCCGCTGACAAAAACCTGTATGACCTGCCGCCTGAAGAGGCCAAGGAAATCCCACAGGTTTGTGGCAGCCTGAAAGAAGCCCTGGAAGAGCTGGACAAAGGCCGTGCGTTCCTGACCAAGGGCGGCGTATTCAGCGATGACTTCATCGACGCTTACATCGCACTGAAAAGCGAAGAAGAAATCAAGGTTCGCACCTTCGTACACCCACTGGAATATGAGCTGTACTACAGCTGCTGATCCGGTTAGCGCCGCCACGCACGGCGTGAACTGAAAACAGGCCTCCTTCGGGAGGCCTTTTTCATGGGCGCAGGATACGTGCATGATGCATCGTCGCCCCCCTTACAAGACGAGATTGCCGATGACTTCCTGCTTGAAGATTTGCCTCGCCCTGTCTGCCGCACTGTTGTGCTCCACAGCCGAGGCCGGCACCGCCCCCGACGCCCTGACCCCGTTGCTCAATGCCATCGGCGAACGCCTGCTGATCGCCGATCAAGTGGCACTGAGCAAATGGGACAGCGGCAAACCCGTAGAGGACCGTCCGCGCGAGCGCGAAGTGATTGCCGCCGCCGTGGCCCAAGCGCCGATCTACAAGCTGGACGGCGAAACCGTAGAAACGTTTTTCGCCGCCCAGATAGAAGCCAACAAACTGGTGCAATACATCAACCTGTCCGACTGGGCCCTGGACGGCAAGGCGCCGGATCTGCCGCGCCCGGACCTGGTAGGCGAGATCCGCCCCAAGCTCGACCGCCTGCAAAAGCGCCTGCTGCAACAACTGGCCGACTTCGCTCCCTACCGCGCCGACCCGCAGTGCCCGCAATGGCTGGCCCAAGCCACCCACCACAACAAACAGCACCCAATACACCGGCTGGCCCTGATCCGGGCGACCGGCGGACTGTGTACCGCACCAAAATCCTGAGCTACCCCAACCGCCTGCCCTGGCCTATGCTGCATCCATCAGTGTTCGCTTTCGGTCGATTTTCCATGGGTCGCGGTTTTTCAATCATCCTGTTGCTGCTGGCACTGCCCGCCGCCGCGCAGATCTACAAGTACACCGACGCCGAGGGCAACACCGCCTACAGCAACCAGCCGCCCGAAGGCGTGCCGGCGCAGACAGTGGAGTTGCCGCCACTCAACAGCATTGAACGCCAGTCCCCGGCGAGCCCGGACGCACCGCCGCCTGCGGACAACAATGAGCCGCGCAATGCCTACGAAACCCTGGAATTGACCGACCTCCCCACCGAAGAGGCCCTGCGCGCCAACAATGGAGCTTTCACCGTCGGCGTTCGGACACAACCGCGCCTGCAAAGCCCTCACCTGTTCAGGTTGCTGCTGGACGGCCAGCCCTACGGCCAGCCAAGCAATGTGCCACGGCTGCAATTGGTGAACATCGACCGCGGCGAGCACAGCCTGGCGGTCCAGGTCGTCGACGGTGAACGCTTGGTACAGCAGAGCGAAACCGTCACCTTCACCGTGCAACGGGTGCACCTTCCATGAAGCGCTGGCTGCTCGCCGCCGGCCTGCTATTGAGCGCATCGCCGGGCTTGGCGCAGGTCTATACCTACATCGACGCCCAGGGCAATCGCGTCTTCACCGATCAGCCCCGCCCCGGCAATGCCAAGAAGCTGCAACTCTCACCAGGCAACAGGATGCAGGCCCCGACCTCGGGTGCGACGTCGACAGCGCCAACGGAGGAATCAAAACCCGAGCCCCTGTTTCGTTACGAGATGCTCCGGCTGCTGATTCCCGAACCGGACGCCACGATACGCAGCACCGCCGGGGAGCTGATCGTCACCGCCACCAGCGAACCCGGCTTGCAGAAAGGCCATCGCTATCGCCTGTTGCTGGACGGCAAACCCACTGCCGCACCGGGGCCCAGCCCGGTATTCGCGCTGAAGAATGTCGATCGAGGCACCCACCGCCTGGCCGTGGAGATCCTCGATGAGCACGACCGGATCGTCGAACGCACCGCCAACCAATCCTTCCACATGCAACGCATGTCCCTGGCGCAGAAGCGCCGCGTCAAGCCCTGCGCAAAGGCCGACTATGGGAAACGTCCCGAGTGCCCGCTCGCCGACAAACCAGAGGAAGAAGAAAGCAGCATCCTGCCGTTCTTCTAATACCTTATGAAGTTGAGCACCATATTGGTGCACGGCTGCGCACCCTACTCAAATTTCAACCCATTTTGGTTCGAAACTACCCGAAAAAGCTGGCAGAACGCCACGCAAACGGGCGTATAACGCCTGATTGAGGCTCTAAACGCTTCTTTTCGGAGCCTTGGTTTGGTTTTTGCATTTTCCTGGTATCAGCGCATTAATCGCGCGCGCAATTTGAGGGCTTGCCTCCGATTGCTACGCTTTAAAAGAGGTCCTGATGACCATTAGCGACGCACTACACCGCTTGCTGCTCGACAACCTCACCACCGCGACAATCCTGCTCGACGCCGAATTGCGCCTCGAGTACATGAACCCGGCGGCGGAGATGCTCCTTGCTGTCAGCGGCCAGCGCAGCCATGGGCAGTTCATCAGCGAGCTGTTTACCGAATCCGCCGAAGCGCTCAACTCGCTGCGCCAGGCCGTGGAACAGGCCCACCCGTTCACCAAGCGTGAAGCGATGCTGACCGCCCTGACCGGCCAGACCCTGACCGTCGACTACGCGGTCACGCCAATCCTGAACAACCACGCCACCCTCCTGCTGTTGGAAGTCCATCCCCGTGATCGCCTGCTGCGCATCACAAAGGAAGAGGCGCAGTTGTCCAAGCAGGAAACCAGCAAGATGCTGGTGCGGGGCCTGGCCCATGAGATCAAGAATCCATTGGGCGGCATTCGTGGCGCGGCGCAATTGCTCGCGCGGGAGCTGCCGGAAGAAAGCCTCAAGGACTACACCAACGTCATCATTGAAGAAGCCGACCGCCTGCGAAACCTGGTGGACCGCATGCTTGGCTCGAACAAGCTGCCGTCGCTGGCCCTTTGCAACGTCCACGAGGTTCTGGAACGCGTCAGCAGCCTGGTCGAAGCCGAAAGCCAGGGTTGCATCACCTTGGTGCGCGACTATGACCCAAGCATTCCCGACGTCTTGATCGACCGCGAACAGATGATCCAGGCCGTGCTGAACATCGTGCGCAACGCCATGCAGGCCATCAGTAGCCAGAACGAGCTGCGCCTGGGCCGCATCAGCCTGCGCACCCGCGCCATGCGCCAGTTCACCATCGGCCACGTGCGCCATCGCCTGGTGACCAAGATCGAGATCATCGACAACGGCCCGGGCATCCCTGCGGAGCTGCAGGAAACCATCTTTTTTCCAATGGTCAGCGGCCGCCCGGACGGTACCGGGCTGGGGCTGTCCATCACCCAGAACATCATCAGTCAGCATCAGGGCTTGATCGAATGTGAGAGCCACCCTGGCCACACCACTTTCTCGATCTTCCTGCCACTGGAACAAGGAGCCACATCGACATGAGCCGTAGTGAAACCGTGTGGATCGTCGATGACGACCGTTCTATCCGCTGGGTCCTGGAAAAAGCCTTGCAACAGGAAGGCATGACCACCCAGAGCTTCGACAGCGCCGATGGGGTGATGAGCCGCCTGGCCCGTCAACAGCCGGACGTCATCATCTCCGACATTCGCATGCCCGGCGCCAGCGGCCTGGACCTGCTGGCCAGGATCCGCGAACAGCATCCGCGGTTGCCGGTGATCATCATGACCGCCCACTCCGACCTGGACAGCGCGGTGGCGTCCTATCAGGGCGGCGCGTTCGAATACCTGCCCAAGCCGTTCGACGTCGATGAAGCCGTTTCCCTGGTCAAGCGCGCCAACCAGCACGCCCAGGAGCAACAAGGCCTGGAAGAAGTACCGGCGCTGGCTCGCACCCCGGAAATCATCGGCGAAGCGCCGGCGATGCAGGAAGTGTTTCGCGCCATCGGCCGCCTGAGCCACTCCAACATCACCGTGTTGATCAACGGTGAGTCGGGTACTGGTAAAGAGTTGGTGGCCCACGCCCTGCACCGCCACAGTCCGCGGGCGGCGTCGCCATTCATTGCCTTGAACATGGCGGCGATCCCCAAGGATCTGATGGAATCCGAGTTGTTCGGCCATGAAAAAGGCGCGTTTACCGGCGCGGCCAACCTGCGACGCGGACGCTTCGAGCAGGCTGATGGCGGCACGCTGTTCCTCGATGAAATCGGCGACATGCCGGCTGACACCCAGACCCGCTTGCTTCGGGTACTGGCGGACGGTGAATTCTATCGAGTGGGCGGCCATACGCCGGTGAAGGTCGACGTGCGGATTATCGCCGCGACCCATCAGAACCTTGAAACCCTGGTCCACGCCGGCAAGTTCCGGGAAGACTTGTTCCACCGCCTGAACGTGATTCGCATCCACATTCCGCGCCTGGCCGACCGCCGCGAAGACATCCCGACTCTGGCCCGGCATTTCCTTGGCCGTGCTGCCCAGGAACTGGCGGTGGAGCCCAAGCTGCTCAAGAGCGAAACCGAGGAATACCTCAAGAACCTGCCATGGCCCGGCAACGTGCGGCAATTGGAGAACACCTGCCGCTGGATCACCGTAATGGCTTCGGGTCGCGAAGTGCATATCAGCGACTTGCCACCGGAACTGTTGAGCCTGCCACAGGATTCGGCGCCGGTGACCAACTGGGAACAGGCTCTGCGCCAATGGGCCGACCAGGCGTTGGCCCGAGGTCAATCGAGTCTGCTGGACAGCGCCGTGCCGAGCTTCGAACGGATCATGATCGAAACCGCCCTCAAGCACACCGCCGGCCGCCGCCGCGACGCCGCCGTGCTGCTGGGCTGGGGCCGCAATACCTTGACCCGCAAGATCAAGGAATTGGGGATGAAGGTTGATGGTGGGGATGATGATGACGGGGATGAGGGCTGATCAGCCCGCTCCCCCCATGGATTTATGCACCGCTTCAATGCACTGCGAGCTGCAATTGCCCACTGCGACAAGCCAAAAGCCAGTGGACCAAGCTTGCAAAACCAGCCCATAGAAAACCAAAGCCCCGGAATACGGGGCTTTGCGCATCTACAACATTGTTTTTGTGACAAACCATTTAAAACTGGCACGCCCCCTGCAGTAGCTAGATCACTACCCAGTTTTGGGGACCTTGGTACAGGCAGGCCGGGGATTCCCCTCTTTTATACCGGGCTCATCGAGCCCACTGTTTTGGGGGCCTTGATACAGGCAGGTCAAGGTTTCCCTTCTTTACACCCAGGGCCCTGCGCTGAGCGCGAGCCCCCCCGTTTTGGGGACCTTGGTACAGGCAGGCCGGGGATTCCCTCTTTTATTGCTCTTGGAGACGGATCTCCAGCCGCCAGCGGTCATCGACCTCGCTGCCGGCCCACTCCCCTCGCAACGGACGCGCCGCCACCACCGTCAGCAACAACCCCTTGTCGCTCAACCGCACCCGCCAGTTCACGTCCTTGCCGTTGAACTTGAGCTGGCCCTTCTGCGGCCGGCCTTCGGCCTGGAACAGCAGCGCTACGGAGCCATCGATGGTTTCCCCGTGGAGCTTGGGTTCATTGTTGAACCAGGCGACAAGCACGCCATCACCCGCCTCGATCTGTTGCAGCGCACTCGGATCAGGCGTGGTCAGGCGGCCGATCATCAATCCGACCATCATGCCGAAGATCGCCAGCGAGCCCATCACCCGAGGCAATAGCTTCGAACGTCGGTCGGTTTGCGGCGTAGAATGCCGCTCATCTTTATCTGCGGAGCCGTGCATGTTTCACGTCATCCTTTTTCAACCGGAAATACCGCCCAATACCGGCAACGTCATCAGGCTGTGCGCCAACAGTGGCTGCCATTTGCATTTGATCGAACCGCTGGGTTTCGAGATGGACGACAAGCGCCTGCGCCGCGCCGGCCTCGATTATCACGAGTATGCCACCTTGCAGCGACACGCCGACCTCGCCAGTTGCCTGGAAAGCCTGGGGCATCCACGTCTGTTCGCCTTCACCACCAAAGGCTCGCGACCGTTCCACGATGCCAGTTTCGTCGCCGGTGATGCATTCCTGTTCGGCCCGGAAAGCCGTGGCCTGCCGGCCGAAGTGCTCGACGCCCTGCCGGCCGAACAGCGCCTGCGCCTGCCGATGCGCGAAGGCTGCCGCAGCCTGAACCTGTCCAACACCGTGGCGGTGGCGGTTTACGAGGCTTGGCGGCAGAACGGCTTCGCCTGAAGCCCTTCCTGTCAGCCAGAAACACCTGTGGGAGCGAGCTTGCTCGCGATGAAGTGGAGACGGTTCAACTGCAAAACCGCGCCATCGTTCATCGCGAGCAAGCTCGCTCCCACAGGTTCTGTATCCAGGCTTGGAGCGCCGTTTACTGAACGGTCGCGCCGCCTTCCTCCTGCATGCGCTGCAGCTCTTGGGCATACAGGGCATCGAAGTTCACCGGAGCCAACATCAAGGCAGGGAACGAACCACGGGTTACCAGGCTGTCCAGGGTTTCGCGCGCATAAGGGAACAGGATGTTCGGGCAGAACGCGCCCAGGGTGTGGCTCATCGAAGCGGCATCAAGGTTCTTGATCAGGAAGATCCCGGCCTGTTGCACTTCGGCGATGAACGCCACTTCGTCACCGTTCTTAACGGTCACCGACAAGGTCAGCACCACTTCGTGGAAGTCGTCTTCCAGGGCTTTCTGACGGGTGTTCAGGTCCAGGCCTACGCTCGGCTCCCACTGCTGGCGGAAGATCGCCGGGCTTTTCGGGGCCTCGAAGGACAGGTCGCGGACATAGATGCGCTGCAAGGAGAATTGCGGTGCGGCTTCTTCTTCAGTGGCAGCAGTGTTCTGTTGGTCAGTCATCGCAGATCCTTCTTACTTCAGTCTATTAATAGGAATTAGGCCTTGAGCAGCGCGTCGAGCTTGCCGGCGCGCTCCAGGGCATACAGGTCATCGCAACCGCCCACGTGGGTGTCGCCGATCCAGATCTGCGGCACCGAGGTACGCCGGGCCTTCTGGGTCATCTCGGCGCGCAGCTGCGGCTTGCCGTCGACCTTGATCTCTTCGAAAGCCACGCCTTTGCTCTGGAGCAAGTGCTTGGCTCGGGAGCAATAGGGGCAGTAATCGCTGGAATAGACAACTACGTGGGGCATATCACTTCACCAGGGGCAGATTGTCGGCTTTCCAGCTTGCAACGCCACCGGACAGTTTGGCGGCGGTGAAGCCGGACTTCATCAGTTCGCGGGCAAGGGTACCGGCCTGCTGGCCTTGGGCGTCGACCAGGATCAGCGTCTTGGCCTTGTGTTTTTCCAGTTCGCCCACGCGTGCGATCAGTTTGTCCTGAGGGATATTCAGCGCGCCGACAATGTGACCAGCGGCGTAGTCCTTGCTTGGACGGATATCGACCACGACACCAGCGTCCTTGTTGACCAGCGCGGTCAGCTCGCCAGTGCTCAGGCTGCGTCCGCCGCCCTGCATGGTATGGGCAACCAGCAATGCCAGCAGTACGACGAAGATACCGACGAGAATGTAGTGGTTAGTGGCAAATTCAATCAGGTGAGCAACCATCGAAGGAGGTTCCAGGGCGTTAAAATGTCGGCCAGTATACACAGCGCGCAAGGCCGGCCAAACCCCGCCCGGCGGTGACGGCACCGGAACTTACCTTTAAACTGCCCGTCCCTTTTCCATCGTCTTCTTTTAACCAGCCACGAGTGGATTCCATGACTACCACGCCTAAACCTTTGGTCCTGATGATTCTGGACGGCTTCGGTCACAGTGACAGCCACGAATCCAACGCCGTATACGCGGCCAGGAAGCCCGTGCTCGATCGCCTGTGGGCCACCGTGCCGAACGGCTTGATCTCCGGCAGCGGCATGGACGTCGGCCTGCCGGACGGGCAGATGGGCAACTCCGAAGTCGGTCACATGAACCTCGGCGCGGGCCGAGTGGTGTATCAGGACTTCACCCGCGTGACCAAGTCGATCCGCGACGGCGACTTCTTCGAAAACCCGACCATCTGCGCCGCCGTGGATAAAGCCGTGGCCGCCGGCAAAGCCGTGCATTTCATGGGCCTGCTGTCGGACGGCGGCGTGCACAGCCACCAGGATCACCTGGTCGCGATGGCCGAACTGGCCGCCAAGCGCGGCGCCGAGAACATCTACCTGCATGCCTTCCTCGATGGTCGCGACACGCCGCCCAAGAGCGCCGAGTCATCGATCAAAGTACTGGACGACACCTTCAAGGCCCTGGGCAAGGGCCGGATCGCCAGCCTGATCGGCCGCTACTTTGCGATGGACCGTGACAATCGCTGGGACCGCGTCGCCCAGGCCTACAACCTGATCGTCGACGGCAACGCCGAATTCAACGCCGCCACCGCCCAGGAAGGCCTGCAAGCCGCCTATGAGCGTGGCGAAAGCGACGAATTCGTCAAGGCCACCACCCTCGGCGAGCCTGTCAAAGTCGAAGACGGCGACGCCGTGGTGTTCATGAACTTCCGTGCCGACCGTGCCCGCGAGCTGACCCGCGTATTCGTTGAAGATGATTTCAAGGAATTCGAGCGCGCCCGCCAGCCAAAACTGGCCGGCTTCGTGATGCTGACCCAATACGCGGCCAGCATTCCCGCGCCATCCGCCTTTGCCGCCGGCAGCCTGGAAAACGTGCTGGGCGACTACTTGGCGAAAAACGGCAGGACCCAGCTGCGCATCGCCGAGACCGAGAAGTACGCCCACGTGACGTTCTTTTTCTCCGGCGGCCGTGAAGAACCCTTCCCGGGCGAAGAGCGCATCCTGATCCCATCGCCGAAAGTCGCCACCTACGACCTGCAGCCGGAAATGAGCGCGCCGGAAGTGACCGACCGCATTGTCGATGCCATTGAGAACCAGCGTTACGACGTGATCGTGGTGAACTACGCCAACGGCGACATGGTCGGCCACAGCGGTGTGTTCGAGGCGGCAGTCAAGGCAGTTGAATGCCTGGACACTTGCGTGGGTCGCATCGTCGACGCCCTGGATAAAGTCGGCGGCGAAGCCCTGATCACGGCTGACCATGGCAACGTCGAGCAGATGTCCGATGAATCCACCGGCCAGGCTCACACCGCCCACACCACCGAGCCGGTGCCGTTCATCTATGTCGGCAAGCGCGACTTCAAGGTCCGCGAGGGCGGCGTGCTGGCTGACGTTGCACCGACCATGCTGATGTTGCTGGGCATGGAAAAGCCGACGGAGATGACCGGGACCTCGATCCTGGTCTGACCCAACACTTACCAATGTGGGAGCGAGCTTGCTCGCGATAGCGGTCTTACAGTCAACATCTATATTGGATGTCATGGCCTCATCGCGAGCAAGCTCGCTCCCACAGGGTTAAGGTGTTTTTCCGGCCAGTTATCACACAGCCCCAAATGGGCGTTTTTTTTGCAGCGTGGGGCGGGCATACTAGGCCGTCCCTTACCCTGGTGCCGCCCGCCTCTATGCTCCGCGTCCTGATAGCCCTTGCTCTGACCTGCCTGCTTCAACCGGCCTTCGCCGACGAGCGCGCGCAAACCCAACAACAGTTGGAAGCCACGCGTCAGGACATCGCCGAGCTGAAGAAACTGCTGGGCAAGTTGCAGGAAGAGAAATCCAGCGTGCAGAAAGACCTGCGCGGCACCGAGACCGAGATGGGCAAGCTGGAGAAGCAGGTCGAGGCCCTGCAGAAAGAGCTGAAGAAAAGCGAATCAGAGCTGCAGCGGCTCGATGGAGAGAAAAAAAAACTCCAGAGCGCGCGCACTGAACAGCAAAAGCTGATCGCCATCCAGGCCCGGGCCGCCTACCAGAACGGCCGACAGGAATATCTCAAGCTGCTGCTCAACCAGCAGAACCCCGAGAAATTCGCCCGCACCCTCACTTATTACGATTACCTGAGCCAGGCGCGCCTGGAACAGCTCAAGAGTTTCAACGAGACCCTGCGCCAACTGGCCAATGTCGAAAAAGACATCGAGTTGCAACAAGCCCAGTTGCTGGTGCAGAAAAGCAGCCTCGACACCCAGCGCGAAGAACTCGAGAAGGTCCGCAAAGAGCGCCAGGTGGCCCTGGCCAAGCTTAATGACGACGTGAAGGCTCGCGACAGCAAACTCAAGGCCCGCGAGCAAGACCAGGCCGAATTGGCCAAAGTCCTGAAGACGATCGAGGAAACCCTGGCTCGCCAGGCTCGGGAGGCGGAAGAAGCGCGCCAGAAAGCGCTGATCGCCCAGCAGGAAGCCGAAAAAAAGCGTTTGCGTGAGGCCCAGGCCGACGCGGACGCCGGGGACGCGCCGCGCAAACCGGCAAAATCGAGCCCCGGCGCACTGGTTTCCAGTGACGGCGAAACCTTCGGCGGTGCTTTTGGTTCGGCCCGGGGCAAACTTCCATGGCCGGTCAATGGTCGATTACTTGCGCGCTTCGGTGAAACCCGCGGCGACGACACCCGCACCAAGTGGGACGGCGTCATGATCAGCGCCTCCGCCGGTAGCCAAGTGCACGCCGTACACGGCGGGCGCGTGGTATTTGCCGATTGGCTGCGCGGCGCCGGCCTGCTGGTGATCCTCGATCACGGCAACGGATACCTGAGCCTGTACGGCCACAACCAGACGCTGCTCAAGTCAGCGGGTGACGTGGTCAAGGCCGGCGAGTCCATCTCCACGGTCGGCAACAGTGGCGGGCAGGATACGCCAGCGCTGTATTTCGCTATTCGCCAGCAGGGTCGCCCCAGTGACCCAGCCCAATGGTGTCGTGCGCAAGGATAAGCGCGCCCATCCAACTCAGGAGTTCGTTCGACATGCTGCATTTGTCCCGCCTCACCTCGCTGGCCCTGACGATCGCCCTCGTGATCGGTGCGCCCCAGGCTTTCGCCGCGCAACCCGCGCCTGCGTCGACGGCCGCAACGGCAGCCACCACCAAGGCCCCGCTGCCGCTGGATGAACTGCGCACCTTTGCCGAAGTCATGGACCGGATCAAAGCCGCGTACGTGGAACCGGTGGATGACAAGATGCTGCTGGAGAATGCCATCAAGGGCATGCTCAGCAACCTTGACCCACACTCCGCCTACCTGGGCCCTGAAGATTTTGCCGAGCTGCAGGAAAGTACCAGCGGCGAGTTCGGCGGCCTGGGCATCGAGGTTGGCAGCGAGGACGGTTTCGTCAAGGTGGTCTCGCCGATCGATGACACCCCCGCTTCCAAAGCCGGCATCCAGGCCGGTGATTTCATCGTCAAGATCAATGGCCAGCCAACCCGCGGCCAGAGCATGACCGAAGCCGTGGACAAGATGCGCGGCAAGATCGGCGAGAAAATCACCCTGACCCTGGTGCGCGACGGCGGCACGCCGTTCGACGTGACCCTCACACGGGCGGTCATCCAGGTCAAGAGCGTGAAAAGCCAGTTGCTGGAATCGGGCTACGGCTACATCCGCATCACCCAGTTCCAGGTCAAGACAGGCGAAGAAGTCGCCAAGGCCCTCGCCAAGCTGCGCAAGGACAACGGCAAGAAACTCAACGGCATGGTGCTGGACCTGCGCAACAACCCCGGCGGCGTGTTGCAATCGGCCGTCGAAGTGGTGGACCACTTCATCACCAAGGGCCTTATCGTCTACACCAAGGGCCGCATCGCCAATTCCGAACTGCGCTTCTCGGCCACCGGCAACGACCTGAGCGAAGCCGTGCCATTGGTCGTGCTGATCAACGGCGGCAGCGCCTCGGCTTCGGAAATCGTCGCCGGCGCCCTGCAAGACCAGAAGCGTGGCGTGGTCATGGGCACCACCAGTTTCGGCAAAGGCTCGGTGCAGACCGTGTTGCCGCTGAACAATGAGCGCGCCCTGAAAATCACCACTGCGTTGTACTTCACGCCTAACGGCCGCTCCATCCAGGCCCAGGGCATCGTTCCGGACATCGAAGTGCGCAAGGCCAAGATCACCAGCGAGGCGGACAGCGAATACTTCAAGGAAGCCGACCTGCAAGGTCACCTGGGCAATGGCAACGGCGGCGCCGACAAACCGACCGGTTCCGGCGCCAAGGCCAAGCCAATGCCGCAGGATGACGACTATCAGTTGGCCCAGGCCTTGAGCCTGCTCAAGGGATTGAACATCACCTCCGGCCGCTGAGATGGGCCTGCGTTCAATTTTCATCCTGCTGTGCCTGTTGGCGGGGGCCGTTAACGCGGCCTCCGCCACCGCCTCCTCGCCACACAAAGCGTACCTGAGCCTGATCATCGACGACCTGGGGCAAAACCTGCCTCGGGATCGCCGGGTGCTGGCCCTTCCTGGCCCCGTCACCGCCGCGATCATGCCCGACACGCCCCATGCCGCCGAATTCGCTCGCGAAGCACATCGCGCCGGAAAACTGGTCATGCTCCACATGCCCATGGACCCAGCCACCGGGCCGTTCGCCTGGCATCCGGAATTGCCCATCGAAGAATTGGGCAAACGCCTGGACGCCGCGTTTGCCGCCGTGCCCTACACCAGCGGGATCAACAACCACATGGGCAGCCGCATGACCGCCCAACCCCAGGCCATGGCGTGGTTGATGGCGAACCTGCAACAGCGGCACAAGTTTTTTGTCGACAGCCGCACCAGCGCCAAGACGGTTGCCGCCGCCGAGGCGCAGAAGATCGGCCTCGCCAGTGTCTCGCGGGATGTATTCCTGGACGACGAACGCACCGAAACCGCCATCGCCCAGCAACTCCAGACCGCCATCGACCTGGCTCGCCGGCAAGGCTCAGCCGTGATGATCGGCCATCCTTACCCGCAGACCCTGGCCGTGCTCGAACGCGAACTACCCAAGCTCAAGGCCCAGGGCATCGAATGGATCGACATCAAGTCGATGATCAGCCTGCGCAGCAATCGGGCGATGATCGGACATGGGAAGGATGGAGTTTATCGGTAGCGGCGACCGCGTCGCCGCCATCGTCCGGTGAAATTCCTACAGATACCGCGCCATGATCGCGTCCACCGCACCTTCCTTGCGCAGTGCATCCAGCGCCGCTTGAAGCCGGGCGACCACGTCGTCCGGCACGTCCTTGTTCAAGGCCAGGTACAGCTCGGCACTGTGGAAGCGCAGCACGGTCTTGAGATCGTCCACCCCTTCCTGACGCGCCAGGTAACGTCCGGCGGGGTCGCCAGTGGCCCAGAGATCGATCTGGCCGTTGACCAGCTTCCTGGCGTTGTCCTGATCGCGCAACACGAGCATCGGCGTCAATCCCTGCCTGGCCAACGTCTCGGCAATCGCATCGCCCTTGTACGCACCAATCCGGTATTGGCGCGCCTGCTCCAGCGAGTCGAGAGTTATCTTGCTGTCAGTCTTGGCGAGCATGATCCAGTCGTCCGGACCGATGGGGCCGACCCATTTGAAGCGCTTTTCACGCTCCGGCAGCCGCGCCGTGACGAACACGCCGTAGCCCGGATTCTCCAGGGCGAGTTTGTAGATCCGCTCCCAAGGGAAACGCAATGTCAGGCTGTAGGAAATATCGGCGCGCTTGAATATTTCGCGGACGATGTCCACGGCAATGCCATGGATGTTTTCGTCCTGGGCGAAGTTCTTGCCGTTCTTGGCCATGTTGTACGGGGGGAAGTTTTCCGTTAGCAACACAAGCGATGTATCAGCGGCGCGAACAGTGCCTGCGAGCAGCAACGTGGCACCGGCAAAGGCAAGAACGAGGCGTTTGAGCATGTCGGACTACCGCAATCCATGGTGTGCCCAAGAGTGCCTTGGGCCCGCCATGGTGTCCAGCGATCAGCGAATGCAAATACCGCGATGCGCCATGTAGGCCTTGGCTTCCGGCACGGTGTATTCACCGAAGTGGAAGATGCTCGCCGCCAGCACCGCACTGGCATGGCCTTCGAGGATTCCGTCGGCCAGATGCTGCAGGTTGCCGACGCCACCGGAGGCAATCACCGGGATGCCCAGGGCGTCGCTGATGGCGCGGGTGACACCGAGATCGAAGCCGTTTTTCATACCGTCCTGGTCCATGCTGGTCAGCAGGATTTCACCGGCACCCAGGCCTTCCATCTTCTTCGCCCATTCGACGGCATCCAGACCCGTGGGTTTGCGCCCACCGTGGGTGAAGATTTCCCAGCGCGGGGTTTCGCCCGGGCCGGAGACCTTCTTCGCATCGATGGCCACGACGATGCACTGCGAGCCGAAGTGCTGGGCCGCCTCGCCGACGAATTCCGGGTTGAACACCGCCGCGGTGTTGATCGAAACCTTGTCCGCCCCGGCGTTGAGCAGGTTGCGGATGTCCTGCACGGTGCGCACGCCACCGCCCACGGTCAGCGGGATGAACACCTGGCTGGCCATGCGCTCGACGGTATGCAGCGTGGTGTCGCGGCCATCGACACTGGCCGTGATGTCGAGGAAGGTGATCTCGTCGGCACCCTGCTCGTCGTAGCGACGAGCGATTTCCACCGGGTCGCCGGCGTCACGGATGTTCTCGAACTTGACGCCCTTGACCACCCGGCCGTTATCCACGTCCAGGCAAGGGATGATGCGTTTGGCCAGCGCCATGGTGATTCCTCAGCCTTTGTACGAATCGCAGAAAGCTTGCGCTTCAGCGACATCGAGGGTGCCTTCATAGATCGCACGGCCTGTGATTGCGCCGATGATGCCCGGCGCCTTGGCGTCGAGCAGCGACTTGATGTCGCCCAGGTTATGGATGCCGCCGGAGGCGATCACCGGGATCTTGGTGGCGGCAGCCAGGGCAGCGGTGAACGGCACGTTGCAGCCCTGCATCATGCCGTCCTTGGCAATGTCGGTGTAGACGATGGCGGACACGCCGTCGGCTTCGAAACGCTTGGCCAGGTCGATCACCTGCACGGTGCTGACTTCAGCCCAGCCGTCGGTGGCGACAAAACCGTCCTTGGCGTCGAGGCCAACGATGACCTTGCCCGGGAAAGCGCGGCACGCTTCGGCGACGAACTCGGGCTCTTTCACGGCCTTGGTGCCGATGATCACATAGCTCACGCCGGCCTTGACGTAGTGCTCGATGGTTTCCAGCGAGCGAATGCCGCCGCCGATCTGGATCGGCAGGTTCGGGTAGCGCTTGGCGATGGCGGTGACCACTTCGCCATTGACCGGCTGCCCTTCGAAGGCGCCGTTCAGGTCGACCAGATGCAGGCGACGGCAGCCGCCCTCCACCCACTTGGCGGCCATGCTCACCGGGTCATCGGAAAACACCGTGGAGTCTTCCATGCGGCCCTGGCGCAGACGTACGCAAGCGCCGTCCTTGAGATCGATAGCGGGGATAATCAGCATCTGGCAAACCTTCAAATACGAATAATCAGCTTGGCTCGAAAATCAATTCTTCTCGAGCGCCCACAAGTCGCTTTCAATGCTTTCGAACCTTTCTTTAAGGTGCGTCTGCACATCGAAAATCGCCCTGTTGTAATAATGCGGAGCAATTTCGCGGGTAAACAGGTCAAGAATTTCCGCCGCTTCGAACGAGCCCAGGTCCAGCTCGAAACGTTCCTCCATGAACCGCTGGATCTTGCGGTTCGCTTCACTCTCCTGCTCGGGCGTGAGGGTGAGGATCGGCGGTTTCTTGCGGGCCATTACCAGCGACCGTCCCACGCCGCGAAGTTCTGCAACAGTTGCAGGCCATGGGTATGGCTCTTCTCCGGGTGAAACTGTACGGCGAAGCGCGAACCGTCGGCCAGGGCCGCGGCAAAATCGACGCCATAGTGACCGCTGCCCACCACCTGCCGCGCATTGCCGGCGGCGATGTAGTAGCTGTGCACGAAGTAGAAGCGCGCCAGGTCGGGAATGTTATGCCACAGCGGATGATCGACCGTCTGCTTCACTTCGTTCCAGCCCATGTGCGGCACCTTCAAGTGCTCGCCGTCCTCATGCAGACCCTTGCCAAAGAATTTCACCTGGCCGGGGAACATGGAAATGCAATCGACTCCGTCGTTCTCCTCGCTGCGCTCGAGCAATGCCTGCATGCCCACGCAGATGCCGAGGAACGGCCGGTCCTGGCTGACTTCGTGCACCAGCTTGTCGAAGCCCAGGCGACGAATCTCGGCCATGCAGTCGCGAATCGCCCCTACGCCGGGGAATACCACCCGGTCGGCTTCGCGAATCACGTCGGCATCGCTGGTGATCAGCACCTTGCCGGCGCCCACGTGCTCGAGGGCCTTGGCCACCGAGTGCAGGTTGCCCATGCCGTAGTCGATAACCGCGACCGTCTGCATTACAGCACGCCCTTGGTGGAAGGCATCTGGCCGGCCATGCGGTCATCGAGCTCGACGGCCATGCGCAGCGCGCGGCCGAAAGCCTTGAACACGGTTTCGATCTGGTGGTGGGTGTTGTGCCCGCGCAGGTTGTCGATGTGCAGGGTCACGTTGGCGTGGTTGACGAAGCCCTGGAAAAATTCCTGGAACAGGTCAACGTCGAATCCGCCGACGGTGGCGCGGGTGTAAGGCACATGCATCTGCAGGCCTGGGCGGCCGGAGAAGTCGATGACCACGCGCGACAGCGCTTCATCGAGCGGCACGTAGGCATGGCCGTAGCGACGGATACCCTTCTTGTCGCCGATGGCTTTGGTGAAGGCTTGTCCCAAGGTGATACCGACGTCTTCCACCGTGTGGTGGTCGTCGATATGCAGGTCGCCCTTGCTGACGATGTCCAGGTCGATCAGCCCGTGACGGGCGATCTGGTCCAGCATGTGCTCAAGAAAAGGCACGCCGATATCAAACCGGGCCTTTCCGGTGCCATCCAGGTTGATCGAGGCTTTGATCTGGGTTTCCAGAGTGTCGCGCTCGACAGATGCCTTACGTTCGGCCATCACCAGCTCCGCAAAATCATTGGGCGAAAAAGGCAGCCATTATAGGGGCGCGAGCGGCAAACAGAAACAAAAGAGGTGACATCACTGACGGGCTGAAGCCCGTGTGGTCGGGGATAGACATGTGCATACAAGCCTGTGTCATCACCCAAAACGACTGTGGGAGCGAGCAGGCTCGCTCCCACATGAGATATGCCCCGACCTGATGGCCAGGGCAACGCTCTTAGCGGAACAACACCGCCGTCTTCTGCAGGGTTACCCACACACCCCACGCCAACGGAATGCCCACCACCAGCCAGGCGGCGATCGCCAGGGGCTTGGTGCCCGGCGCGGCTTTCCATTCGAGCGAGGTGGTGCTGTCGGCACCTTTGTCATGGCCCAGCGCCTGTTCGGCGGCCAGTTCGGCGTCGGTCATGAAGTACTTGTCGGCGACCGGACGGACCATCAGGTTGCAGAGGAAGCCCAGCACCAGCAGGCCGGCGAGGATGTACAAGGTGATGTCATAGGCCGCGGCACGTTCAACGCCGATGCTCAGTTGATATTCACGCAGGTAGTTCACCAGTACCGGACCCAGCACGCCTGCCGCAGCCCAGGCAGTCAGGAGACGGCCGTGGATTGCGCCAACCATTTGCGTACCGAACAGGTCCGCCAGGTAGGCCGGCACGGTAGCGAAACCGCCGCCGTACATCGACAGGATGATGCAGAACGCCGCCACGAACAGCGCGACGCTGCCCAGGTGACCGAGGTTCGGGATCAGCGCGTACAAGGCAAAGCCCAGGGCGAAGAATACGAAATAGGTGTTCTTGCGACCCAGGTAATCCGAGCAGGATGCCCAGAAGAAGCGCCCACCGATGTTGAACAGGCTCAGCAGACCCGTGAAACCGGCCGCAATGGCCGCGATCTGACCCAGTTGCGCAGCATCCAACTGACCGAAAGACAAGTCATTGCCGAGCAACTTGCCGCCGAACACTTCCTGCAACAGTGGCGATGCCATGCCGATGATGCCGATACCGGCGGACACGTTCAGGCACAGCACCAGCCATACCAGGCGGAACTGCGGGGTTTTCCAGGCCACGTTCACGTGAACGTGGCGATGGGTGATCATCGCGTTCGCGGCTTTTTTCGGTGCCGGGGTCCAGCCCTCAGGCTTCCAGCCGGTTGGCGGGACGCGGTAGGACAAGGCGCCACCGATCATGAACACGAAGTAGATCGCGGCCATCACCAGGAAGCTCTGCCAGACGCCCACGCTGGTTGGCGTAGCGAAATGGCTCATCAGCGCTGCAGCCAGTGGAGCACCAACCATCGCACCGCCACCGAAGCCCATGATCGCCATGCCGGTCGCCATGCCGCGCTTGTCCGGGAACCATTTGATCAACGTCGAGACTGGCGAGATGTAGCCCAGGCCCAGGCCGATACCACCGATCACCCCAGAGCCGACCCACATCAACCAGATCTGGTGGGTATAAATACCCAGCGCGGAAATCAGCAGGCCACCGCACCAGCACAAGGCCGATACAACGCCGGCCTTGCGTGGCCCGGCGTGTTCCAGCCAGCCACCCCAGATGGCTGCCGAGCAACCCAGGAAGATGAAGAACAGCGTGTAGATCCAGCCGAGCATCGAGATCGGCCAGTCACATTGGGACGAAAAGACTTGCGAGATGAAGCTCATATCCGGCGCACAGGCCACAGGCTTGGTGATACCCAAGGCCTTGGACAGTGGCAACCAGAACACCGAGAAGCCATAGGCCATGCCGATGCAGAGGTGAATGGCCAGCGCGGCCGGTGGAACCAGCCAGCGGTTGAAGCCTGGCTTGGCAATAATGCGTTCCTTGGAGAGGAACGCAGGCTGGTCGGCAATGCCGTCCGCCGTAATGCTCGTGCTCATTGTGTATCCCCCAGTTATTGGAATGGTTCGCCAGCCACGCCTCACCCTCAGCCTTCTTGCACGCAGGCATGGCTGTATTCTGTGGTGAAGCTCCATTTTAGTGCGACATCACGCCGCAGAAGGACGGGCGAACTGACAAAGGTTACCATTTGCTCATGACAGAAAAACCAAAGTGCTATCACCTTTTTTCTGTCATTCGTCTTATCGCGCCTCTGCTCACTTTCTGTAGGGGGCAATTCGTTTATTTTTCAGGAATTTCCATGCCCATCGTTGTCGAGCAACTGAATGAAGCCATTCGTCAGGACGATCAGGATCTGCAGAAAATCTACCGGGACGCCCCGGCTTGGCTGTTCGAGCCGTTCAGCGATGCCACGCAACTCATTGGGAAATGTCTCGAAGAAGGCTCGTTGATCGCGGCGCGCTTCAATGATCGCCTGCTCGGCGCAGCACGGCTGCAACGGCACCAGAACGGCTGGCGCTTGTCCCACCTATGCGTACGAAACGTCACTCGTCGCCGGGGCGTGGCGGAACGACTGGTGAGCGAAGCCCGGAGGATGGCCGGGGAACATGGCGTCGAGCTGCAGCTGTCCGCCCCGGCCGCTTGCCTGGAAGCCCAGGCGTTGGCGTTCAAGCTAGGGCTGGCGCTCGTCAAGGATTAGAAGCCCATGGATTTGCGGCACCCAACGCATCGCCCCATCCACAGCGTTATACTCCCGGCTAAATTTTGAACTCAACCTACAAGGATTCGCCCATGAAAGCGTTCGGCAAAATCCTGGGTCTGGTACTTCTCGGGCTGTTGCTGATCATTGTGGCCCTGGGCTTTGCCCTGACCCACCTCTTCGATCCCAACGACTATAAAGAAGAGATCCGCCAGATAGCCCGCGACAAAGCCCACATTGAGCTGACACTCAATGGGGACATCGGCTGGAGCCTGTTCCCATGGCTGGGTCTGGAATTGCACGAAGCCAGTGTCGCCACCCTGGCCAACCCTACCCAACCTTTCGCCGACCTGCAGATGCTCGGGCTGTCCGTCCGGGTGATGCCACTGCTGCGCCGCGAAGTGCAGATGAGCGATGTCCGGGTCGAAGGTTTGAACCTGCGCCTCAACCGTGACAAGAACGGCCACGGCAACTGGGAAGACATCGGCAAGGCGCCCGCCTCAGCGTCCACCCGGGAAGCACCGGCGCCCGTCGAACAGACCACCCCGCCTGCCAACGCACCCGCAGAGAAGCCGGCCCAGCCAACCCGGCTGGACATCGACAGCCTGACCGTGAACAACGCCCGGGTGGAATACACCGACGAGCAGACCGGCAGGCAGTTCAGCGCCGAAAGCATCCAGTTGAGCACCGGCCCGATCCATGACGCGACCAACATTCCGGTCACTCTCACGGCGTTCCTGTCCAGCAACCAGCCGGCCGTCCGCGTGCGCACAGAGGTCACTGGCGAACTGCGCTTCGAACGCGCTTTGCAGCGCTATCGGTTCGAAGACTTGAAGCTCTCCGGCGAAGCCACCGGCGACCCTTTGCAAGGCAAGACCGTGAGTTTCGCGGCCCAAGGGCAACTCTTCCTGGACAAGGCAGCGAACGTCGCCGAATGGACCGGGATCAAGCTTTCCTTGAACCAGCTGCGTGCGTTGGGCGAGTTGAAGGTCAACGACCTCGACAAGACACCGCAATTGAACGGCGGCATTTCGATCGCCCAATTCGACCTGGCGAAATTTGTCGACAGTGTCGGCCAGCAATTGCCGGCCATGGGTGAAGGCAGCCTGAGCAAGGTAGAACTGGCCAGCCGCATTGCCGGCACGCCGAGCAGCGTCGAATTCAACGACATCAACCTGAAGGTCGATGACAGCCACTTCAGCGGTCGTATCGCCGTGCAAGACTTTGCCAAACAAGCGCTGCGCGTGCAGCTCAAGGCCGACACGTTCAATGTCGACCGCTACCTTCCGCCAAAGTCCGCCGAAGCCGACAGTTCCAAGGCGGCCCGCGAGGCCGAAGTCAGCAACACCGAAGCCAGTGCCATGGCCGGTGCCGGCAGCACACCGCTACCGAGCGCTCCAACCCAGGGCGCCTGGAGCAATGACCGGCTATTTCCGGTGGAGCGCCTGAGCAAGCTGGACCTCGATGCGGACCTGACCTTCGGGCAACTGATCCTCGAAAAACTGCCGATCCAGAACGCCGCGCTCAAGGCCACCGGCCTGGGCGGCCTGCTGACCCTGGAGAACCTGCGGGGCGACCTGTACAGCGGGAACTTCGAAACCAAGGGCACCCTGGACGTGCGCCAGCCTACGCCGCAGTTGAGCCTGCAGACCCGCATCAACCGGGTCCCGGCAGAGAAAATCATCGAAAGCCAGGGCAAGAATCCACCCGTCAAAGGCCTGGTCACGCTCAACAGCGCGATCACCGCCAACGGCAACAGCCAGAAAGCCCTGATCGATAGCCTCAACGGCACCGCCGGGTTCGTCATCAATGACGGCGTACTGCTCAATGCCAACCTTGAACAGCAGTTGTGCAAAGGCATCGCCACGCTGAACCGCAAGACACTCACTGGCGAGCCACGCGGCAAGGACACGCCTTTCCAGCAGCTCAACGGAAACCTCACCTTCAACAATGGCGTTGCCCACAACCCGGACCTGAAGGTGCGCATTCCCGGCATGACCGTCAACGGCAACGGCGATATCGACCTTCGCGTGCTGGGCATGGACTACCGCATCGGCGTCATCGTCGAGGGCGACAAGAGCGACATGCCCGACCCCGCCTGCCAGGTCAACGAACGCTACGTCGACGTCGAGTGGCCATTGCGCTGCCGCGGTCCACTGGAATTAGGCGCTAAAGCCTGCCGCCTGGACAACGATGGCCTCGGCAAGGTCGCGGCGAAACTGGCCGGCGACCGTCTCGGCGACAAGATCGACGAGAAGCTGGGTGACAAGGTCAGCCCCGAGCTCAAAGATGCGCTCAAGGGGTTGTTCAAGCGATGACATCCGAGCAGTTTTCCACCGCCGTACTGGACTGGTTCGACCGCCACGGGCGCCATGATTTGCCTTGGCAACAAGGCATCACGCCGTATCGGGTGTGGGTCTCGGAAATCATGCTGCAGCAGACCCAGGTCAGCACCGTGCTCAATTACTTCGACCGGTTCATGGCCTCGCTCCCCACCGTCCAAGCCCTGGCCGCCGCGCCGGAGGATGAAGTGCTGCACCTGTGGACGGGTTTGGGCTACTACACCCGTGCGCGCAATCTGCAAAAAACCGCGAAAATCGTCGTCGAGCAGTACGGCGGCGAGTTTCCCCGGGACGTGGAAAAACTCACCGAACTGCCTGGGATTGGCCTGTCGACCGCTGGCGCAATCGCCAGCATCAGCATGGGCCTGCGGGCGCCGATCCTTGATGGCAACGTCAAGCGAGTACTGGCGCGTTTCACCGCCCAGGAGGGCTACCCAGGCGAACCCAAGGTTGCAAAACAACTATGGGCCGCCGCTGAGCGCTTCACGCCACGAGATCGCGTCAACGCCTACACCCAGGCGATGATGGACCTGGGCGCCACGCTCTGCACCCGCAGCAAACCCAGTTGTCTGCTCTGTCCGCTGAAGCAAGGCTGCGAGGCGCACATGCTGGGCCTGGAAACCCGCTACCCGATTCCCAAGCCGCGCAAGGAAGTGCCGAAAAAGCGCACGTTGATGCCAATGCTGGCCAACCGCGAGGGCGCGATCCTGCTTTACCGTCGCCCTTCCACCGGGCTGTGGGGCGGGCTGTGGAGCCTGCCGGAACTCGACGACCTCGACGACCTGCAACATTTGGCCCTGCAACACTCGCTGGAACTGGGCAGCCAGCAGGCAATGCCTGGCCTGGTGCACACCTTCAGCCACTTCCAGTTGGCGATCGAACCCTGGCTGGTCCGGGTCCGGGAAACCGGCCATCACGTGGCCGAGGCCGACTGGCTCTGGTATAACCTCGCCACCCCGCCGCGCCTGGGCCTTGCCGCCCCGGTCAAAACCTTGCTCGAACGCGCGGCCGCCGTAATGAACGCAGGAGAGTTGCAATGACCCGCACCATCATGTGCCGCAAGTACAAAGAAGAACTCGAAGGCCTGGAGCGAGCTCCGTTCCCGGGCGCAAAGGGCCAGGACATCTACGACAACGTCTCGGCCAAGGCCTGGGGCGACTGGCAGAAACACCAGACCCTGCTGATCAACGAAAAACGCCTGAACATGATGAACGCCGAGGATCGTAAATACCTCCAAGGCGAGATGGAAAAGTTCTTTTCCGGCGAAGATTACGCCAAGGCCGAAGGCTACGTACCACCGTCCGAATAAACTGTTGGGGGCGGGGGCGAATCGTAAGCGACGGTAATAATTAAATATTTTTTGATAACGTGCTTGACGCCCCCCTGAAAAACCCGTTTAATGCGCCCCGTTGCCCAGATAGCTCAGTCGGTAGAGCAGGGGATTGAAAATCCCCGTGTCGGCGGTTCGATTCCGTCTCTGGGCACCAAATACCGAAAACCCCGATCAAGAAATTGATCGGGGTTTTTTATTGCCTGGATTTTCCTCCGCCGCCTTGTCGACTCAGCTACATTCGTCCGCTCCCCTCCAGCAAGCGAGTCGACATGGACATCACCGGCATCCCCTTCGGCACAACCGATTGGTCAACCGTCGAGCCTACCGAACACAAAGGCGTTACTGGCACCGCCTATTGGCGTACACAACAGTTCGGGAACATCCGGGTACGGATGGTGGAGTACACGGCGGGTTATCTGGCCGACCATTGGTGCACCAAGGGCCACATCCTCTTTTGCCTCAAGGGCGAGCTCAACACTGAACTCGAGGATGGCCGGCAATTTTTGCTCAAGCCAGGCATGAGCTACCAGGTGGCGGACCAGGCCGAGCCCCATCGCTCTTTCACTTCATCGGGGGCCACGCTTTTCATAGTCGATTGAGATTCGAAGCGTTCGCGTTGAAGCTGTAGGATAGATCGCCTTATTCATCAGGAATCCGACCATGTCATCGGCGAACAAACAGCAGAAACGCAACCAGCGCGCCAAGGCGAAAGCCAAGAAGAACCGCATTCAACGTGCTGCTGCGCCAAATGATTTCCTGGACCCGAATGACGAGCGCATCGACTTGGAAACCGTAGACTTGTCGGAGTTGTTCCAACTCATGAGCGCTGCCGAAAAAATCAGCCAGCGGGCCATGTGCACGGCCTTCCTGGCGCATCCATTGCTGGAGTTGGTGCTAGAACAGGAAGGTGAGGAAGAAGCCACCGACTTCATCATTACCGCCTTGATCGAGTACCGTCGCCTGACCACTGGCGTCGATGAGCAGACCGCACTGGACTGGGTGGAAAGCAAGCAGTTCCAAGCCGATTATGTGGCCGCCTCCCAGGCACTGGCCGAAGGCCAAGTCTGATTTCACGACAGGGCCCGAGGTAGATTACGCCCGGCGAGGATACCTCCTACAGGCCAGGTTCCAACTACATGGGACGGCGTCATACCCGTCCTGCGTGAACCCGCTATTTTTCCTCCCGCACAATCAGCTGCGTCCGGCATCCACCCAACTCCTTTTAGAGCATCCTTCTCGTCCGCCCCCTCTCAACGGCTGGACACTCCAATGACACCGACACCTCCCCTGGATGATCCACAGCTCGCTCCCCTGATCGACGAACTTGGCGAGCTGATCCGCCAGGCTCGCCAGAAAGTCCTGCGCGCGGTCGATACGCTTCAGGTGCAAACCTGCTGGCAGATCGGCCGGCACATCATCGAATTTGAACAAGGAGGAGCCGAACGAGCGGTCTACGGGGCAAGACTGTTGCCGTCTTTGGCGAAGGTGCTGACGGCGCGGTTTGGGAAAGGGTTTGATGAACGTAACCTGCGCCACATGCGGGACTTTTATCAAAAGTTTCCAATTTGGAACGCAGTGCGTACCGAATTGAGTTGGACTCATTACCGGACGCTCCTGCGGATAGAGCGCGACGGTACCCGCCAGTGGTACATGAACGAAACCGCCGCTCAAAACTGGTCGACCCGTGGTCCTGGAGTTCCTCGGATTGCCCAATGCCGGCATGCTGCAGGAGAGCGATCTGGAACAGGCCTTGATCGATCAGCTACAGGGCTTTCTGTTGGAACTCGGCAAAGGCTTCGCCTTCATTGCGCGTCAACAGCGCATCAGTACCGAGAGCAAGGACTTCTATCTCGACCTGGTCTTCTACAACTACGTGCTCAAGTGCTTTGTCATCGTCGACCTCAAGCGTGGCGAACTGAGCCCTCAGGATATCGGGCAGATGGATATGTACGTGCGCCTCTATGATGACCTCAAGCGCGGCCCGGACGACAAACCCACCGTTGGCATCATCCTTTGTGCCCAAAAGGACGAGTCGGTTGTGCGTTACTCGGTGCTACAGGGCAATGAACAGCTATTCGCCAGCCAGTACCAACGGGTGCTGCCCTCCGAAGAAGAACTGCGCAGGGCGCTGGATTGCGAACGGGCGCGACTTGAGGAGCGACAACCCGACCGTGCTACCGGAACAATAAAGCCAGCAATTGACGATCGCCCGCCCAATAAACCTGTGTAAGATTGATGCGCTTTTTTTCTGCAACGCTCCACTTGAAGAGCTTCATTCTGCATGTCTGCACCGTCCGCCCCTCCATCCTCCTTGATCCAGGCATTGCGGACTGAAACCGCTGAACTGCACGTTGCCCTGGAGAAACGCCTGCCGTTTTTCTCCGATCAACTGGATCTTGACCTGTACCGGCGCTTGATAGCGGCCTACCACGGTTTTTATCAGCCACTGGAACGTCGGCTCCAAGTTCTCGCGCTCGCACCGACCGGACTGGACCAGTCCTTGCGCATCAAGCTGCCGGTACTACGCATGGATCTCATGGCGCTGGGCCTGGACGAAACGGCGATTGACGCGCTGCCCGCCTGCCAGCGTTTGCCGCAGATTGATTCACCGGCCGCCGCCCTCGGTGTTTCCTATGTGCTCGAAGGGGCAACACTGGGTGGACAGATCCTGCGACGCAGGGTGGCCGAACAGTTGGGCCTCGATGCATCCAGCGGCGCCGCCTTCCTCGACGTCTATGGAGAACTCACCGGCCGGCGCTGGAAGGATTTTCTTCAGTATCTAGGCGATCGGAACCTTGGTGACGACCAGAAGCTCGAAGCCACACGCGCCTCCAAGGCGACATTTATCTGTTTTGAACGCTGGCTGGACAGTCAGGAGGTCCTGTTATGAAACCGGAAGACCAAGAAGCCTTCGAACAACTGCTGGCCAATTGCGCAGACGAACCGATTCGCTTCCCCGGGGCCATCCAGCCTCACGGCGTACTGTTGATGCTGTCCGAGCCCGATTTCTTGATCCGCCAGGTCAGCGCGAATGCGCAAGAATTGATCGGGCAGGATCCCCAAGGACTCCTTGGCCTGCCCCTGGATGCCCTGTTCGGGCAGGAACAGGCAGCGAACCTCTTGGAGGCTTTCCGCACCGACGCCGAAAGAGACAACGTTCCCCTCGACATCGCAGTGAACCAGCAGCGCTTCGACGCCCTGATCCACCGCCATCAGGGCGCCTTGATTGTCGAACTGGAACTGCACCTGACCGACTTCCGCCCCGAGGGAGTCAACGGCGAGGCCAACCTGGGCCGCATGTTGCAGCGCCTGCAAAGCGCCAAGTCCCTTCAGGCCCTGTACGAAATCAGCGTGCGCGAAATCCAGGCCATGACCGGCTACGACCGTGTGTTGATCTATCGTTTCGAGGAAGGTGGCCACGGACAAGTCATCGCCGAGGCCAGCGCACCTTCGATGGAGCTCTACAAGGGTTTGTTTTTCCCAGCGTCGGACATCCCGGAACAGGCCCGCGAGCTGTACCGCACCAATTGGTTGCGCATCATCCCCAACGCCGATTACACCCCGGTCCCACTGGTACCCGAGCTGCGCCCCGACACGCAGGCGCCGCTGGACCTGAGCTTCTCCACGCTGCGCAGCGTCTCGCCGATTCACCGCCAATACATGAAGAACATGGGCGTGCTGTCATCCATGAGCATCTCGCTAATGAAGGGCGAGCAATTATGGGGACTGATCAGCTGCGGCAATCGCCAGCCGCTGCATGTGCCACACGAAATGCGCATGGCCTGCCAGACCATCGGCCAGATCCTGTCGCTGCAGATCAGCGCGATGGAAGCCATTGAGCTGGCGGGACAACGGGACGCCAAGCTCGAAGGCCTGCAGGCGCTTGCCTGCGTCATGGCCGAATCCAGCGAAAACGTTTTCGACGGCCTATCCCACGCGCCCCAGTGCCTGATGGACCTCACCGGGGCCAATGGCGTTGCGATCATCGAGGACAACAAGCTGCATCGCCATGGGCAATGCCCTGAACCGGAGCAGATCCGAGAACTGCACAAATGGATAATGGAAACCGGCCAACCGGTCTTCTCCCACCATAACCTGGGCGGCATCTTCGCACCGGCCAAGGCTTATCAAGACGTCGCAAGCGGTGTGCTGGCGATTCACCTGCCCAAGCCGGTGGAAAACGGCGTCCTGTGGTTCCGTCCCGAGGTGAAGCAAACCATCAATTGGAGCGGTGACCCGCAAAAGCCCCTCGACCTGGAACAAAGCGAGACCGGTTTGCGCTTGCGTCCGCGGACATCGTTCGAAATCTGGAAAGTCGAGATGGACGGCATCAGTACCCGATGGAGCCATGGTGACCTGTTCGCCGCCAATGACCTGCGTCGCTCGGCCCTGGAAAACGACTTGGCGCGTCAGGTTCGCAAGGAGCGCCAGGCAGTGCAGGCCCGGGATGAGTTGGTCGCAGTGGTGTCCCATGACCTGCGCAACCCGATGACCGTCATATCTATGCTTTGCGGCATGATGCAAAAGTCCTTCAGCTCCGACGGGTCTCACAGCTCGAAGCGAATTTCCTCGGCCATCGACACCATGCAGCAAGCCGCCAGTCGCATGAATACGCTGCTGGAAGACCTGCTCGACACCTCGCGCATCGACGCCGGCCGCTACACCATCCACCCCAAGCCGATGGACGTCAGCCAGATCTTCGAAGACGCCTGCTCGCTGTTGACGCCGCTGGCCTCTGCCAAAGCCATCGACATCTCTTTCCATGCCGAACCCAATCTCAAGATCAACGCGGACCCGGAGCGGCTGTTCCAAGTGCTGTCCAACCTGATTGGCAACGCCATCAAATTCACACCACAGCAAGGCAGCGTAGGCATCAGCGCAATGTCGGTAGGCGATGAGATAGTGTTCAGCGTCCGCGACACGGGGGAAGGTATCGCACCAGAACAACTGCCCCATGTGTTTGACCGCTACTGGACCACCAAGGAGGGCAACCCGAACGGCACCGGCCTCGGGCTTTATATTTCCAAGGGGATTGTCCAGGCTCATGGCGGTAAACTGCAGGCCGAAAGCCAGCCAGGCAAAGGCAGCGAATTCCGCTTCACCGTGCCAAAAATCGATTGAACCGGGCACCGCCCCCTAACGAATTGGAAACCGAAGCCCAATGGCCTCACTGAACAAACAGCAGAAACGCGCCAAGCGCGCCAAAGACAAAGCCAAGCAAATCCGCATGACGGGACGCAAATCCATCCCGATGTACGGCGATCCGGCCCACGCCACTGCCCAGCCACCGGTCTACGTGCTGGAGCTGTTTGCCAAGCTGCGCGAAGCCGAGGCAGTCAGCCGCAGCCAAATGCTCGACACGCTGCTTGCGAACGTCAGCGAAATGATCGTCGAACGCCCGGGCCTGTTGGACTTGAAGAACGCCGAAAACGAGAGCATGGCCGCGACCAACCTGGCCGCCGACATGCTGGTCGACTACCGCATGTGGGCCGACGACATGGACCGTGAGACAGCACAGCGCTGGCTCAGCACGCCGGAGTTCATCAAGGAATTCAGCGAGGCGCTGGACCGATATCGTCAATCCATGGAAGAGCCAACCAGCGAGTAAGCTCCCCGGCTACTCGCTACTGTTCCAGTGGAACACCAGCTTACGCGCGGCTCCGCTGCCTACATTGGCGGTGTCGCGACGCTCCTCGCCGTTACGCGCCGCCACCACGCCGTACTTGCCCGGCGGTAGCTGTACATACACCAACGGGCCTGCATCACTGAGCGTCAGCAATGTTTGCCCCGATGCGTTCTGAACGGTCACGTGCACATCCGGGACGTATTTGCATGAGCCTCGCCGTTCAGATCAATTGGGCGTTGAGCCGAAAACGCCAATCGGAATAGACAACGCTCATCCGATTAACCCTTCCCACCCCCGCCCAAAGCTGGCACCATCGCGCCTTTTTTTAGCGACTCCCGGGCATTTTGCCGGTGTGCATGGTTAAAACAGCCGTTCGGTTGTTGATAGCGCGACAGTCTGCTGTGTCGATGCGACAACCTGATGCACATCATCGGCCTACCGTCCGAAGCGCTGTTGGCTGTCATTCGGACGCATGCTAGCTTGGCCGCCTCGCCAGGAAGGCTGCCAACAGCAAGGGAGCACATATCATGAGGACCGCACATGGCCCAGGCCACGCCCGCGCTTGAAATCCGCAACTTGCATAAACGCTACGGAAAGCTGGAGGTGCTCAAAGGCGTCTCGCTGACCGCTCGCGACGGTGACGTGATCTCGATCCTGGGTTCCTCCGGCTCCGGCAAGTCCACGTTTTTGCGCTGCATCAACCTGCTGGAAAATCCCAACCAGGGCCAGATCCTGGTGGCGGGCGAAGAACTCAAACTCAAGGCCGCGAAAAACGGTGAGTTGGTGGCCGCCGACGGCAAACAGATCAACCGCATGCGCAGCGAGATCGGTTTTGTATTTCAGAACTTTAATCTCTGGCCACACATGAGCGTGCTCGACAACATCATCGAAGCCCCGCGCCGGGTGCTGGGCCAGAGCAAAGCCGAAGCCATCGAAGTCGCCGAAGCCTTGCTGACCAAGGTCGGTATCGCCGACAAGCGCCACGCCTACCCGGCCGAACTGTCCGGCGGCCAGCAGCAACGCGCCGCCATCGCCCGCACACTGGCGATGCAGCCCAAAGTGATCCTGTTCGACGAGCCCACCTCCGCCCTTGACCCGGAAATGGTCCAGGAAGTACTCGGCGTGATCCGCGCCCTGGCCGAAGAGGGTCGCACCATGCTGCTGGTGACCCACGAAATGGGCTTCGCCCGCCAGGTATCGAGCGAAGTGGTGTTTCTTCATCAGGGCCTGGTCGAGGAGCAAGGATCGCCACAGCAGGTCTTTGAGAACCCGCTTTCGGCACGCTGCAAGCAATTCATGTCCAGCAACCGCTAACGGAGCAGTACCCATGCAGACTTACAAGAAGTTCCTCCTGGTCGCAGCGGCCAGCCTGATCTTTTCGGCAAACGCCATGGCGGCCGAAAAACTGAAGATGGGCATCGAAGCGGCTTATCCTCCGTTCAACAACAAGGATGCCAGCGGCCAGGTCGTGGGTTTCGATAAAGACATCGGCGACGCCCTGTGCGCCAAGATGAAAGTCGAGTGCGAAGTGGTCACCTCCGACTGGGACGGTATCATTCCAGCCCTGATGGCCAAGAAGTTCGACTTCCTGATTTCCTCGCTGTCGATCAACAGCGAACGCAAACAGGCCGTTGACTTCACCGACCCGTACTACTCCAACAAACTGCAATTCATCGCCCCGAAAAGCGTCGATTTCAAAGTCGATAAAGAGTCCCTCAAAGGCAAGGTCATCGGTGCACAGCGCTCCACTCTCGCCGGCACCTGGCTGGAAGACGAGTTGGGCGACGACGTAACCACCAAACTCTACGACACCCAAGAAAACGCCTACCTTGACCTGGTCTCCGGCCGCGTCGACGCGATCCTGGCGGACAAATACGTCAACTACGACTGGCTGAAAACCGACGCTGGCCGTGCTTACGAATTCAAGGGCGACCCGGTGGTTGAAGGCGACAAAATCGCCATTGCGGTGCGCAAGGGTAACGACGAGCTGCGCAACAAGCTGAACGCCGCGCTCAAGGAAATCATTGCGGACGGCACCTATAAAAAAATCAACGACAAGTACTTCCCGTTCAGCATCTATTGATACTGACGTGCCTGGCCGGCGCCCGCTCCTGCGCGGCGTCGGTCCTTAGCCAAGCCTGCCGCGATATGAACCAATACCCATGATGATCGACCTATACGGATTCGGCCCGGCGCTTGCCGCCGGCGCGCTGATGACGGTCAAGTTGGCCCTCTCGGCCCTTTGCCTGGGGCTCGTGCTCGGCCTGCTCGGCGCCCTTGCCAAGACCTCCCCGTACAAGCCGCTGCAATGGCTTGGCGGCACCTATTCGACACTGGTCCGCGGCATTCCGGAATTGCTCTGGGTGCTGCTGATCTACTTCGGCACCGTCAACCTGATGCGTGCCTTGGGTGAATATTTCGGCAATCCCGACCTTGCCCTCAACGCCTTCGCCGCCGGCGTTATCGCCCTCGGCCTGTGCTTTGGCGCCTACGCTACGGAAGTGTTTCGCGGTGCGATCCTGGCGATACCCAAGGGGCACCGTGAAGCCGGCGTTGCGCTGGGGTTGTCGAAATGGCGAATCTTTACCCGGTTGATCCTTCCGCAAATGTGGCGCATCGCCCTGCCTGGCCTGGGCAACCTGTTCATGATCCTCATGAAGGATACCGCGCTGGTTTCGGTGATCGGCCTGGAAGAAATCATGCGTCACGCGCAAATCGGCGTGACCATCTCCAAGCAACCGTTCACGTTCTATATGGTCGCCGCGCTTATGTACCTGGGGCTGACGGTGCTCGCCATGCTCGGCATGCACCTGCTGGAAAAACGCGCCGCCCGCGGCTTTGCCAGGAGCACCCAATGAACTGGGACGTCATCATCAAGTGGCTGCCGAAGCTGGCCCAGGGCGCCACATTGACCTTGGAGCTGGTGGCTATCGCCGTGATCGCCGGGCTGGTGCTGGCGATTCCGCTGGGCATCGCCCGCTCATCGCGCCTGTGGCAGGTGCGGGCATTGCCCTACGCCTACATCTTCTTTTTCCGCGGCACGCCGCTGCTGGTCCAGTTGTTCCTTGTCTATTACGGCCTGGCACAATTCGATGCCGTGCGCAGCAGCGCGTTGTGGCCGTATTTGCGGGACCCGTTCTGGTGCGCCACGGCCACCATGACCCTGCACACCGCCGCCTACATCGCCGAGATCCTGCGCGGCGCGATCCAGGCCATCCCAAAGGGCGAGATCGAAGCCGCACGGGCCCTGGGTATGTCGCGGCCCAAGGCGCTGTTCTACATCATGCTACCCCGCGCCGCGCGCATCGGCCTGCCGGCCTACAGCAACGAAGTGATCCTGATGCTCAAGGCCAGCGCCCTGGCGAGTACCGTGACCTTGCTGGAACTCACCGGCATGGCCCGCACCATCATCGCCAGGACCTACATGCCAGTGGAGATTTTCTTCGCGGCCGGCATGTTCTATCTGCTGATGTCCTTCGTTCTGGTGCAAGGCTTCAAGCAGCTGGAACGCTGGTTGCGCGTTGATGCCTGCCAAGGACGCTGACGGTCGCGTCCTGACGGGCGAGGCATTGCTCGCCCGTTTCACGGCACTGGACGTTTTTCTCACAGCGCATCAGGCATTGTGGAAACCGCGTCCGTTCACCCATCTGCAGATGCCTTGGGAAACGTCCCACCCGGAACTGGCCCGATGGCTACGAGAGCGTTCGCTGGAAGCTGCGGAAAACGACCATCACCAGCCATGGTTGATGGAGGATGCGCCAGCGCCATTCCCAGAACTGGCGGCTCTCTCCCATGCATTGAGCGCTGTCGCGCAATTGCCCGCCAACTCGCTCGAAACAGCCAGCCATCGCCTCAACGTCGACGTACCCGGGCGCAAATGGCAGCAAATCGAAGCCTTCGCCAGCCGCTTGCACTTCACCACCCAACCGACCCATTGGCTCGATTGGTGCGCCGGCAAAGGCCATCTCGGTCGACGCTTGCTGCACGATGAGCAGCAACTGACCTGCCTGGAATACGATCCTGCCTTGGTCGCCAGCGGCCAATTGCTGAGTCAACGCCACCACCTGCCCGCCACGCACCTGCAACAAGACGTACTGGCGGCGGACGCGACCCAGGCGCTGCACCCGGAACACACCCCCGTGGCGCTGCACGCCTGCGGCGACTTGCACGTGCGCCTGATGCACCTGGCCAGCGCGGCTGGCTGTGCACAACTGGCGATCGCGCCGTGCTGCTATAACCGAATCAGCACCTCGGAATATCAGCCGCTATCCGACGCCGCAAAAGGCTCTGTCCTACAACTGTCGCTCGAAGATCTCAGCCTACCGCTAACCGAAACCGTCACCGCTGGCGCTCGGGTAAGAAAACAACGGGACCAATCCATGGCCTGGCGCCTGGGCTTCGACCTGCTGCAACGGCAACTCAGAGGGTGCAACGACTACCTGCCCACCCCCTCCTTGCCCAGCGCCTGGCTGAAAAAATCCTTCATCCAATACTGCACCGATCTGGCGGCTATGAAAGACTTATCCACAGTCGGCGCACCTGATTGGGCAGCCCTGGAAGCCGCAGGCCAGCAGCGTCTGGCCGAGGTGCGAAATCTGGAACTGGTGCGAGGCCTTTTCCGACGGCCGTTGGAGCTTTGGCTGGTGCTGGACCGGGCACTTTTCCTCAGCCAAAAAGGCTACAACGTCCGTCTTGGTACCTTCTGCGAAACCCCGCTGACTCCGCGCAATCTGCTATTGCTGGCAGAACGTCACTGAAGCGAAACAGTCTGTGGATAACTCTGTTGATGAAATAAACCTGGATCCAAGAAAACCGCGATTTCTGGGTCGAAACTTAGCTGGTCATTTTTTGTTCACATGGATAAAAAACCATGAAAACAGCAGCTTGCGAGCAAACCGGGAAGTTGTCACAAAAGCGAAAGATATCACTCGCAACGTCCTATCGATTGTGCATAAGCGGCTGAGCAAACCAGCATAAAGGTTGGGCCTGGCGGCATTTTTCGCCCCAACCAACAAGCGCTTTGGCTTGCCCCGCATGAGTCAAGCAACCGCACGTTGCCAAGCCCTTCACGCCCCGCCCAACGGCGCCTCATCCACCGGAACTGCTGCCCGTCTAAAAATAGTCAGAATTCAGGGGTTTACAGAACCTTCCCAGTCGCTATAATCGTCGCCCACACGCCGGTATAGCTCAGTTGGTAGAGCAACTGACTTGTAATCAGTAGGTCCCGGGTTCGACTCCTGGTGCCGGCACCATACAAGGTTCCATAGAAAGCTTTCAAAATCTCTGGAACCCCCGAAAAACCCGCCTTCTGGCGGGTTTTTTCGTTTTAGCGTTCCATCGGTTTCCGTCAGAAACTGGTGGATTCCAACCGTTTTAAGGGTAGAGTTTGGGATACAGGTCACTTCGATAAAAGGGAGTACCCTTATGTCGCGCACCACAGCTCCGCTCTCCGACGCAGCTTGCCGCTTGGCAAAACCTACAGACCGCGCCTACAAGCTTTTCGACGGCGATGGCCTCTACCTCCTAGTCCAACCCAATGGCCGCAAAGGCTGGCGGTTCCGTTACATCAAACCCGACGGACGGGAAGGACTGACCTCGTTCGGCAACTACCCCGTCATTGGCCTCGCCGATGCGCGCCGCAAGCGCTTGGAGGTCAAGCGAATGCTGGCGGATGGCATTGATCCCATAGAGACCAAGCACCAAGCCAAGGCGGAAGCCGTAATCAAAGGCAGAACCTTTGAAAGCGTTGCGCTCGACTGGCATACGGAAATGTCGGCTAAGTGGGCACCAGGCCACTCCAAGACTGTGATGAGCCGCCTCAAAACCCACGTGTTCCCGCTGATCGGCGCTCGCGCCATTGTCGACCTCGACACCCATGACCTCATGCAGCCCTTGGAAGCGATCAAGAAGCGCGGAACGATCGACGTTGCTTTAAGGGTACAAAACTACCTGCAGAGCATCATGCGCGAGGCAAAGCGCCTCCGGCTTATCACCATAAACCCTGCTTACGATCTCGAAGGCTCGATCAAAGCCCCGCGGGTGGTACATCGCCCCGCTCTACCCTTATCGCGACTGCCGGAACTGCAGGAGCGGATCGACACCTATAAAGGCCGAGCACTTACCCGTCTGACGGTGATGCTGTCGCTGCATGTGTTTGTACGATCCAGCGAGCTGCGTTTCGCACGCTGGAGCGAGTTCGACCTCAAGCGCGGCACCTGGGAGATACCGGACACTCGACCCGCGTTGGAGGGAGTACCCTTTTCCACAAGGGGTACGAAGATGGCAGGAGATATCCATTTAGTACCCTTATCGCCGCAAGCAGTGGCGCTACTCGAAAAAATCCATGCACTCACAGGCAAATTCGCATTGGTCTTCGCAGGTGATGCCAAACCCTGGAAACCCATGTCCGAAAATACCGTGAACAACGCGCTACGGACGATGGGATACGACACAAAAACCGATATCTGCGGGCATGGGTTTCGTTCAATGGCCTGCAGCGCACTGATCGAGTCAGGATTATGGTCAGAGACAGCCATTGAACGGCAAATGAGCCACAAGGAGCGCAACAACGTCCGCGCCGCCTATATTCACAAGGCTGAGTTCATAGAGGAGCGTAGGCTGATAATGAACTGGTGGAGCCGGTACCTGGAAGCCAACCGTGAAGAGCATGTCACTCCGCATGAGTTCGCTAATCAGATTGGGGCGAATGTTACCCGGATGAAGGTGAAGCGGATCAATGATTGAATCCGCCACCCAGGTCACTGCTATGGGAGGATGCCTAAAACCTCAGGCGTCAAGATCTGAAGCCCAATCCCAGACAACAGACTTGTGCCCAACACGAGGAGAGCTACTTTCAACACCAAACGAATACCACCGCCGAATCCTTTATGACGCAACAAATAACTGGCAACAATCTTCCTGTAACCATCGCCGTGGCTAAACGCATAGATGATCGCTAACGCGAAGACAAACCATGCAGCGCGCTCGGGATGAGGCATTGTGATTATCGTCAACGCCAAACCGACACAAACAAAACCAATGCTATTAACCTTCTTGAAATAGCTCTTGGCGATGGCTTCATCTTCATCGTCCAGAAAGAAATTCGGTCTCATTGATATGCTCCTTTTGAGATCACAGTGCCGATCACCATGTCATCCAGTCACAGATTAAGAACTCTCTCTGACCGTTTCCACCCAAAGCAGGCGCATTACCCCCGCAAATTGACAGGAGCATGTCACTCCACACGAATTCGCAAATCAGACCGGAGCGAACGTCACTCGCCTAAAAGCAAAACGTGGCGCAACTGAGTAAGCGCTCGGTCTTCATATCTCAGCGATCCGCTTGTCCACGCGGGTCCATCCAAGCAGGGCTGCAAAGCCGCCCTGCTTGGATGGACCTCACTTAAAAAATTTAAAGCCCACGCAACTGTCTGTGGAAAACCACTGATTTCCACCGGTGGATAATTTCATCCACAGCCGCAGAATTCCCGAAAAATCGAGCCTTGACCCAAATTATCCACAGGCGTAGAAAGGATCGGGCAAGCGCTGTCGTTGACAGCAACCCAGGTAGCCAGAACCTTTAAGGCTACGCCACACCGTGGTGGTTCTCCCAAAGTGCGATTAGCGTCCGGCGGCTCGCACGGTCACTGCGATGTGATGGATGCCTACTTTTATCAGTGCGCCCACTGCGGCAACTCATTCCCTTTCATAGCTGCCCTGCAGCAACCTATCCGCTTGGCCATTTCCTTGTGCCAACCTGCGCCCGTCTCTTTCTTCCGGAAAGAGACGGGCGCTCCTACCGTTGCTGCAGCCCAACTCGTACAAGGCTTTGCGGCATTCCCCCTCGTGACAATCGGCGTGACAAACACCGAAGTCACCAGCAACAGCGATGCAGATGATGGTGCCGCAGCCCAAGGAATGGACTGCACCTGACTGACAGTCAGGCATGCCCCGGTCATCGCTTCGCTGCCTTCACCCGATTCAGGATCTCGCGGCATTGGTCTCGTCAGCCAGTGCAGCCTCCACCCGCCCACTTCTTCGGAAGTGTCCAGGAGGCCAGATCATGAGATGCCCAAGCTCCCGGCCGTAAGGAGCCGTCAGTCCCGCGTTAGTGGACAACCCTCACAGGTCGCAGGGGCCTTGATCCCTGATAACACTCAACATTCTTGGCGGGATGACGTGGGGAAAGTTTTAAACGTTTTGGCTTCGAGAGGAGTTCGATCATGGCATTGGTCGGTAGACGGGATGGGCGCAATTTTGGCTATGGACGGCAACTGAGTTATGCGGGGCCGCAAGCGCTGAAAGATCTGTTTGGCGGTGGGCATTACGGGACGGTCAAAGCGCACAGTGATCGCTGGAAGGCGTTTGTTCGGTGGTGTCGGTCGGAGGATGGCCCGGGGTTTAACGATGCGCGGCAGATTGATCGGCAGACCTTGCTGGATTACGCCGAGCATCTGCGTCAGCAAGTTAAACAGGGCGAGCTCGCCATCGCCACAGCGCAAAACCGGTTGTCCAACGTGAACCGGACCCTGGCAGCGCTTCGCGGTGATCAGTATGTGAAAGTACCGAGTCCGAGCACGGCGCTAGGAACGCGGCGCACCTGTGTTCGTCGTTCGGTGCCGCAAGGCCAAGACCGCGAACATGTGAAGAGGGTCGTAGAGGTGCTTTGCGCATACCAGCAGCCGCGCGCCGCGGCCATCGCTCAATTAGCGCGAGCCACCGGCATGCGCTTACGTGAGGCCATTTTGGCCGACCTTCCGCGCTTAAAACGTGAGGCCGAACAACTCGGCAAGATAAACATCCAGGATGGCACCAAAGGTGGACGCTCAGGTGCATCGGCACCTCGCTGGATTACGGTAGATAATCAAGTTCGTGATGCGCTGAGGTTTGCCATACAGGTCTCGCCCGACGGTAGCCACAACCTGCTTGCACCGAACGAAAGCTTCCTCGATTTCCAACAGCGAATCGTCCGCCCCGCCCGGGACATCCTCCATACGCTCAACCTCAAAGGTTTCCACGAATTGCGGGCGGCCTATGCGTGCGAACGCTACGAGCACATTACTAACCATCTCGCGCCCATTAACGGTGGCAATGGTTATCAGCTCGACCGACAACTCGATCAGGAGGCCCGAGCACAGATCAGCTATGAGCTGGGGCACGGTCGTATCGACGTGGTATCCGCTTATATTGGTGGGCGAACATGAAAAAAGCATTTGATATGCCTCTTTTTCTGTTGGGAATTTTGTCCGGCTCAGCGACCACTCGTCAGCGCCACATTCGCCAAGCAAGGACCATCCAAGCAGCGATTTGGAACCGCTGGGGTAGGGACAACCCTTGGACCTGGCAAGAAAAACATCTGAAGTGGTTCTTCAAAGAGAAAATCGAGAAAAAAGAACCGACGCGCTACTACTATCTTTTGACAGCTGCACTAATCGCAAAGCGAATGAACAAAAAATGGCGATTTTCACTAACGTCGAAATCTATCAGCGGACCTAGCATGATGGCCGATTGACATAGCATCGGTTGCTCTACAAACTGACGCAGCAGCTGGATAAGGAGCGCCTAATGCGATACCCATTCTCGGGAATAATTGTACGTTACCGAAAGCCCCAACAAGGAGTCTGTCAGTTTCCCGACGGAGAGATTCCTCGCATTCAGCAATCCGGTGCCAACAGCCCAAGCAACGATGCCTCTGGTACTGCTGAATCAGCAACAACTGACCAGGCAGAAATAACACTCTGTTCCGTGTGTTCTGAGGAACTAGCAGAAAAAGCCAACGTCGAGGAAAAACCGCTTCACGAAAGGCGACTAAGGGATGAACTACATATCAACATTTGGGAAGTTGGGAAGAAACCCGCTGGCCCATTTATGGATATTGGGGTCATGATTTCTGACCGTCAGAACACCGGATTTATCCAAGTAGACTTACCATGGGAGGTTAGCAAAAAAGATATAAGTGATCTTGGCGCAAAATTAAATGGGGAGAAAAGCGTAGCCGCCATCTTCAACGAAGTAGTGCACTATGATGGATTCGCCGAAGGAAATTTTGCAAACATTAGCTTTAGAAAAGATGGCAAAGATGAAAAGCCATTTTCACTGCTCAGGCTCAACTCCGAGCTTTTTAAAATTGAATACGTAAACCTAAGCAATGGAACTACTTCATCTCGCCTGTTAGTCGAGATCCCGCGCCCTCACCCGAGCACACTAAGTTCAGACAGAAGAATCTCAGCATATGTTAGATTCAGAATAAGGAATATACCTAAAGAAGTATACACGAGTACTTTTGCTCAGAAGGACCGCACCCTTATAAGCTCAAGAACTGTAATGCGAATAGTAGATTTTAGAATCAATGTTCGACGAGGCGTGCCGGAGGAACTCTTAAGCGGTAGCGAGACCGTCGACTTCCCCCAATTTGAAAGAATACATTGTTTTTTAACGACAGACCGAAGTGAGGACTGTTCATCCCAAGGAAAAACATATAATGGCTACCGTTCGCTAATGGACGAAGATGTTTGGAATGAATACATCAGACTGGACCATAGAGAACGGATATCAGAGGAAAATAGCGTAAGTAACTATTTAGGCCACCAATGGACAGCTAGTAATGATCGTGGCGTTAAAGACCTAATCGTATTAGGTCGTTTTTCAAAAAACAAATCCGGCTTGCTTTTGATGATGCGATTTGTGTTACTCGGCATACTATTTGGCGCAACGGGTAACGGATTATGGGAATACTTCCCAACATGCATGAGTGACTATTCGAGCGCCGATTGCGTAACGTCCGCATCTAAAATGGCAGCGTTTGTTATAATAGGTGTATTATTAATGCTTATAGAACCAGCCATAGATATGGCTAAGAAATTAGCATCCCGCCTCCACAGAAAGATTAAATCCCTACTGCCATATAGAAGTTAGCCATGAGTTGACTTACGGAATTTAGGAAGCTGAAATCCGGTGGATGGCTTAAGAAGAGAGAAGCTTGAATCACTTTCTATTAGACCATTAAAACTTAGTTCGGCTTTGAAAGGCCGATAATAATCAGGATAAATCTTAGCGAACTCAAAACCATAGTACTGAAAAATTTTACGAAACACGACCAACTGCTCTTCAGCAATAGACAATAGCGGAGAGTCATTATTGAGCACTTCAAATGAACGCTCAAAAAGCTTCAACCCAACGCCTGTACCTTGATAGGGAGGTAAAACTCTCAAACAACACAATTTCTGTTCAGACTCATCATCCTTCACTATCGCCAACCCCGATAGATCACCGCGACGATATTCTAAAAGAATGCTTCGCTCGCCGGACATCAATCCCGGGAGGACTTTTTTGTTAAGCCACTCATCAAAACCTGGATAATAGCCAGACAACTCAGAGAGATGATCAAATATCCTCGGCAACAAATTCTGAAATGCATCAGGATTTGAGCCAAGATACTTTCTATCAATTAACCGCGGAAGTTCGGGATATCCGATCACTCCACTACCCTCCGAAAAAGGCCTATCTCTGAGTATTTCGATATTCATGACAATTCTAAAGCCACTTGACGTTCAGGTGAACCAATGTAGCAAAACGACTGCGGAGGCGCCTTAGGCCCACCTAACTCTTTCAAATCAAACGGCCTTTCATACGTTATAACTCGCCCCACCGCGATAGCTACGGCACTATTCCTTCCTTCGTAATAAGCATCAAAAAACTTCTTATTTACCCCGGCGTATGCTTTTGTCTTTTCCCAAATCCGGCTCGGAGAGTCTTGATAAATCCGAGTCACCTCAAACTCACCCACAATCTTCCCTACCGGCCTGGTGGCATAAATTACTACTGTATGAACGGCCGGATTCGAAAAACCGACCTTCCTAAATTCGAAGCGCTTTTCACCGCTAAGAATTTTAGAAGCATACTCGGGCTTAATTGACAATAAGACCTTCATTAACGCCCCCAAAATCTGCTATCCAACGCACATGGTCTTCTGACAGACCAATTAAATCCCACCGAGTCCGCGTACTAATTCCGCACTCATCAATGAGCCTACCTCTAATTATGCGCCTCGTCAGCGCCGCATTATAGGTGAATTTTATTATATAGTATTTTCCTTTATTAGTAAAATAGTCTTTTAGTTGTTCCTTAGTAAATACGCTATACGGTTTGGTGTACTTCACGAATTCAGATTCAGTGGCAAAACTCTTTATTTGCCTTACCTCCTCGACCACTACAATTGAAGAGGCAACCGAACGAAACCTAGCGTGTCCGGGGCGATCCGTTGTTCGATAAATAACAATAATATCCCCGGCACGCATCTGTTTTGCACGTGCAATGCCTGATATATATATTTTGTGTATACTGTTAGTATGTGAAACATCTTCCAAGATATCGTAACTTTCATTCTTAAGTATCGACTCCGGCAAAAATGACGAGTGATACTCAGGATAAATAGCTAGTAGAAAATGCTTACGCCCGCGCAGGTCAAACCTAGGAAAATCCTTCACTGGGTCACCTACTAATGAGGTGAGATCTTTAACAAAGACATCCTCTATACCATCGACTGTCTCTTTGGTTCCATATCGTAGAAACCCATAACGTAGAAAAAGCTCGACTAAGGATTCATGCTTCGCAAAAACCGTTACGTATATATAATCAACTTTTTGATCAATGGCATTATCAAAAACTTTTTTTATAAACCTTTCACCCAGCCTCGTTCCATGGGCGTTGATTTTTAGGGTTCCTACTTTCAGTCGTCTACCTACAGGCAAAGGGGGAACAATACCTTCAGAGTCGTCCTCAATCTTCAAGTACAAAAAACCATCAAGTCTTTTTTTAGGACCCCTAAAGGTATATGCATTATCACCTGCATCGACCTTTCTCGAGTACCAATCAGTAAATCCTGAGTAGTCTTGTTTTAGGGAATCGAAAAACTCCTCTGCCAGCACATCGCTGGAAAACGCACCATAACTCAGACTTTTAACAAAACTACTGGCCATCTACGCTATTCCATAAGTCCATGTACAAAACGCCCAGCCAGTACAATGTCGTCATTCGTGGCAGAGCAAATAGGTATATTAAGTTTTTTGGCTACATTTTCGGCCCACTGCGCTTCAGCATCAGCCAACTGCTTTAAAACTTCTGCCGACCAGATTTTCCCATCTCTAGTTTCAAGCCGTTGAACGGCCACCTCAATTGGGACATCTAAATAGATTACCCCGATAGGCGCTATTGCCCTAAAAACGTCCAAGTCAACACGGTATACGTCTTGCGACTCATCTAACAGCGCGAAATGGCCATCTAAAATTAAGTTTTTAGAGTCCCGATTTCTATCTATCCAAGCAATTAGAGCTCTTTGATTTCGTGCCAAGTTAGAAGTACGCTTGGTCATATCCAATTGAAGATCGATGATTTCTTCTTTTATTATTTCACTAACGGTTCGATGACTCAGCCCCGTGCGTTTCGCTAGCTCGCGGCAAAACGTCGTTTTACCCGATCCGTGAATACCGCCAACAAAAATAACCAATTAGGTCACTCCCGTAGAGTCTGCTTTCCTAGCTACGTCCACAGTACTAATTCGCCATCACCATGTCTAGAGCACAAAACCCAGATACAAACATTCTGGCTGCCATAAGCTGCATCTGACAGTCAAAATCGCGACGATGATGAAACCAGATCCCAGCTCATAAAGCTCATTGAACCGGCGCTCTTGAACCAGACGGAAATTTTGCAGAATAGGCTCTCTCTGGAGATGCCTTTTTAAAGATAAGGTAAGAGGTAGAGTTTAATATATCGAAATTAAATCCTTTTAATATCAATTTATTACGTTTTTATTCGACTCCTGGTGCCGCACCATACAAAACGAAGCCCTCGCAGAAATGCGGGGGCTTTGTTGTTTCTGGGGTGCTCAATTTTTCTCCGCCCCCCTGAAAAACCTATGGGGGCGAGCTTGCTCGCGATGAGGCCATCAACCCCACCGACATTCTTTTCACCAAGGCAACGGGCAGCCTTTCCTAGACCAGCTCAACCAAACAACATCTTCTGCCAGTGATCCTCACCCACAATGGCAATCGAAGCACCCGCTTCCCGCAGCTCCACTGCCTTCATTATCTTCGTTCCATAGGTACTCTGGCGCCACTGCTCATTACCCACGCTGCCGACCACCAGATAATGCACCTTCTTACTCACCCCGCCCCCAATCAAACCGCCACGCTCCTCGACCAATGCCTGACAATCTTTGCGCGGCCCGTAGGCCATGACGCCTGTGAGTTCTGCGCGCAATTTCCGGGACATTATCTGAAAATAAATCCGTCCCCTTTTCCTCTAAAGGCCGAGCACGATCTCAGCCTAGCTAGCTTGATCTCGACGGTATCGCCCCGAAAGATGACTGACTGAAAGCCTGTACAGTAGGGCTAAAGGACGTGAGGGCGACGCCGCGTGAGACGCACCGTCGTTGATCGATCTTGCGATGCGCCGGAGATCTGGTCTTGTCTGAGTCGTCACTTGCAGCCATACCTTCCAAACTCAGGCCGCGATTTCAAACGGCGTTGCGTTTTCGCGCTTTCAATTAGATTGGTGGACCAGGGTACAGAATGAGGTAGTGAATCCACCCGCTAAGGCTCAACCCCAGAATTTACTGACTGCATTTGGGTGTTCGATCCCTCGCGTTTCTCTGGGACAGTTAACTGCCAAGGCGGCGCTCGCTGTATCGCTACCGCTTGATCCATATGGGCTTCAGGAACAACTCGGTCACAACCGATGATGAGAAAACGGGTACGACGGGGTCAACCAGGCAGGTTGAGACAGAAGAAAACCCTGCAGTCAAAAACTGCAGAGTGAGGTGGCTTTTAACCTTGACTTGAGGCCGGCTAATGGGCGCCCCCTGCCCCTGTACGAATTATTTCCTGGAATTTGTTGGTTTTGGATTGACCAGTACAATGATGTCGCCCAGAGGGAAGAAGAACGACTCCGGCTCCACCTGCATGATCGCCTGTTCCACCGACTCGTGAAGGAGTGTAACGAACTCTAGGGCTGACGCTCGGGAGTTATGTGTACGTTGACGCAGGAAGTTCCCCCAGTCACACCAAACTGCTCGTGTGTCGTGATCTTCAGCAGCAGTGAAATGAGCATAGTAACGACCCAAAACAACAAGATGGATGGAAAGGTCTCCATCAGACTTGATCGAAAGACGCTCTTTAACCCCATTGATGCCAACAGCCGCTATCCAGTCCAATACTTCCACGACCCATCTGTTGCTGTCACGGACTAGGCTACTTGCGTTATTCCGCCGTAACTTGTCATCATTCATGAATGGCTGCTGCCATTTGAGCTGGAAGAGGATGACACTGCTGCAATCAGCATCATACGCAACGAAATCAATATCTGTGACCACCTTGCCATCTCGTTTTATATTGACGCCATCCGTGCATCTCCAACGAGGAGAGGGGAACTGCTCCCTAAGCTGAGAGACCCATCGAGACTCGCGCCGATTTGCCGCCTCAAACCATTCTTTTTCGTACCGTCTGCGCAACTCTGTCCAAAGAAACGAGAATGGGTTGAGCTCCAGACCATACATTGGGAGCACTACGAAATCTTGACTTGTCCTAACGACAGGTGCGAGCGTCGGCATGCCACGTTTTAGATGCTCCTTGGAGTTTCCCGGACTCAATGTTAGATGATCGAGAATGTCAGATACATCTTCTCGCGTTGTTTGAAGAAAATTGGCCACTCCCTCGACAAGATCTTCACGAAGTACACCGCCGGTCATTAGGTTCCTTATGCCGATCCTTGGATCATCTGCATTCAAAAGTCCGGCATAACATAACCTTTGCTGCGACATCGCAGATAATGCTTCCAAGACCGCTATGTACGCTGAATATGGGCGGCCGCCAAATTGATCACTATCATCCAACATATCCCTAAATGAGATTCTTCGCAGATACAGGACCGCCCACTCCCTGAAGTAGTCATCGACGCCGTTGAACGGTAGCTCTTCACGAGATGTGTTGCTGCGTAGATACTTAATTAAACGAGGGAGTATCTCCACATGGCGGAGCTCTAAGGCCTCTTCCTTCTGACGATCTTCTGCAACTGTCATATCGCTGAGCCAGTTCAGCCCCTCGGACCCGATCTGCTCGCGATAGGCAGTCGTATCATTGATCGACAGCACGAGTAGCGTCATTCCTCTCAATTTGCGCTGGTCGATCTCAGCCTTAAGAGCACCCGAGCGCAACAAGTTCAGCTGCTTCTCGGCCATAGTGAGGTAGCCCATTCGCAACAGGAACTCGTCTGTTTGTTCGGCCGTCCTCGGGTTAGAGGCGAAAAGCATGGGCACATCGGTTTTCAGTTCGGTAGGTAAAATTCGTTGCAAGGCGGCATTAATCGCATGCTTGCGAACGTTTTCCATCTGTCGCTCTGAATCATCCAATCGCTGCAACTCAGGGATTAGTTCGCGACAGAACGCGAAGTCAATAGCGCGAAGTGTCTCAAATGTCAGAGCTTCTGAAGGTTTTTCATAACCACTTAACAGATACCGTTCATCTTCGATTGTTTTTTGGAGGAGATCTAATGGATTTTTCATGATGTTCTGCGTGGATGAAAGCCGAAATTTATGTCATTTTGGTTTAAGCAGAACATCCGCAGGTTGTTAGACGCCCCAAAGACAGACTCCGCCGATGAAAAATAAATTGAATGTTCGCACCTTAAATCATTTTCCATTCATCCTAGCACTACAGTTGCTGTCTCCGTAAAACGCAGACAAATCCAAAATGCCCGTTTTTGGCGAATACTGCTTATTATCCAAGAAGGTAATAGTTGGCAACGTTCGAACTCAAGAGGTTTGCCATACCGCATACTGCTCTGGATGGTCTGTGCAGGTCCGCGTTGATGCCCTACAGATTCCGGGTTCGATTCCACTGAACACCATAACTAGCTGATTTATTTATAGTTACTGGTCGGGGTACGCTAAATTTTCCACCGACGTCCAGACCCGCAGAAAACCTAGCCTCCCCGAAACATACCGTTCGTCTGGTGCCGCACCATACAAAACGAAGCCCTCGCAGAAATGCGGGGGCTTTGTTGTTTCTGGCGTGCTCACTTTTCCTCCGCCCCCCTGAAAACCTGTGGGAGCGAGCTTGCTCGCGATGAGGCCATCAAACCCACCGCTAATCTTTCGGCCGGGGCAACTGACAGGCTTTCCTTGACCAGCTCAACCAAACCCAATCAAACCACTCAAACCTGACTCACCTCGAACACAAACGAAATCTCCCGCTTCTGGGCGCTCCAGACATAACGAATATGCTTACCCTGCACCGGAATCGACACCGCCGGAGGCCGGAACGCGGCGACGCATTCGTGGCCCGGCAGGCGCACGCTGTTATACAGCAGCCCCCAGGACAAGGTTTCCCGCAGTTCCCGGGCAAATACCTGGGACGGGCCATACGCCGTGGGGTCAGGATTGTGCAGGTGCGGATAATCGTGGCGGATGTCGTGCAGGGGTTTGACGACCTGATTGACATAAGTGCGCATGGTCAATTCCAGATCCGGTTCGTTGGTAGCCCCCAGGAACCGAGCCTGGTGATAGCACGTCTCGGCAATGGCCGCTTCCTGGCTGCTGGCAGCGTAATAGACCCCGAAGGTGCCATCGCTGAAACGACTGCTTTTGCCGATGTGGGTAAAGGCCGCCATCACCGGTGAGGAGCCAGGACCGGAGACGCGATCTTCCGGACGAACCCTGGTCAGCACGCCGGCTTCTTCCATGAGCCGGTCGTTGGTCAACGCTTCCAGGGCATAGGCGGTGGCCAGGTCTTCTGGGTCGAGGACATCTTCAAACAGCGTGATCGGCGGGAAGCTGCTGTTGACGATCCGATAGGCCCGTTTCCATTGCGGGTCCGCCAGGGGCGGCGTCATCAACCGCGCACTCCGTCGAGGTATCGCCGCACATCGGCAATATCCACCACCCGCCCGGCCAGCATGTATGAAAGCGCTGACTGGCCATTGAAAGGCGCGGCGGCGTTGGGGCTGCTGACCCATTGATACGCACGGTCACGGCTATTGCTGAAGATGATGCTCAACGCTTTATGAATACCCATGAGGTATGAAATGCGTTCGAGGGTGTCACGCGGCAACCGTACGTTGTCGGGCAACTGCTTGTACTTGTAAAAGGTCGTGTTCCCAACTTTGCCCAACAACGTGCGCTGCTGCTCGACACTGCAGCCCCACAACTCCATGAGATTGAAGAAGAACTTCAACGCGACTCGACCCGCATCCGGGGAGTCCAATTGTTGCTGTGTACTGAGGGTGATTGAGGAAGTCGCCATGAGGTTCAGGCTCCTTTGCTAAGGATTGATGCCTAAAGAATAGTACAGATACGGATAGAAATTAATATTTAATTCAATAACGAACAATCTCGACCTTCATGCAGCCTGATTTGCCTCAGCGGTGTGCCTTCAGAATTGAATCGGCCTACACGCCGCCCCAGCAAAAAATCAAAATCGCGCATAAGCTCCAGTCATCGCCTGCTGGAGCTTTTCGCCACAAAATCGCGACAAGCGTGGCAAGGTGCTTGATGATAGCCAGCATCGCACCGCCAGACCCGGCCGAGTGCACAATAATAGCGAGCCCACTAAAGCAGAGGGCGTTACCTCATGGATAGCAGAACCTTACGTAATCTCATGCGCATCATGCAGACCGGCTCGTTGTCGGCCGCGGCGGAACAGTCGTGCCTTACGGTGCAGGCGCTGGCAGCGCAATTGAACAAGGTTGAGGAACAGTTCGGGTTTCGGTTGTTCCGGCGCTCGAACAAAGGCCTGACATTGACGAGCCAAGGCTCTGAATTGACGCCTTTCATGGATCAGGTTCTGGTGGCCACTCGGCAACTGGAAGAAAAGGTCTCGGCGCTCAAGGCACCCCGGCAACGAAGCCTTAAAGTGGCGCTCAATACGACGCTGCCGACAGATTTCAATCGACGCATGATCGATCGCCTGATCGCGGTGTTTCCCCAGTACCAGCTTGAGTTCAGCTACGCCGAGTCGATGGAGAACCTGAGCAAGCTGAAGAACGAGCATTTCGACCTGGCGATCCTCATCGGGCAACAAAGCGGCTTCACCAGTATCCCGATGCCAGACGTGCAAGTGCAGGTAGTCGGTGCCCATTGCGGTAACCAGGATGACTCCCTTGGCTTGCTCGTCGACAAGTTCCAGGTCCGCCCAGCTGAAGAATGCCCGTATTCCCACAGCTTCCTGCGTTTTCTCGACGCGGGTCTTGGCGAATACGGACCCAGCCAGCGGATGGTGTACTCCTGCAGCGAAACGCTGACGTTGTCGCTGATCACCCAGCTCGACGGCCTGGGACTGGTGTCCAGGGACGCGGCGATGCGCAACGGCCTGGCGATCTTCCCGGACTTCGAGGATTTCCTGGAAGTTCGCCTGGCGGTGAACAATCCCGAGCTCAGCGACCAGGCGCTGCACGATGTGGTGGATATGACGCTACAGGAACGAACCGAGCGCGATATACGACGCCGTGCCCACCGCCACACTGAGAAACAGGTTGCGGCTGAAATACGCACATAGCAGTGTCGGAATCGCTGCGTAGAACTCCGGGCGGTCGATCTGTATCTGTTGGTCCTTGATCAACAACGGCGTCAGGCTGATGGCGGCGACAATCGCTACCGGCAGGTATTCCAGCGCGCGGGCGACGAAGGGCGGCCAGTTTTCCGTATTCACCTGCAGCGGCAAGGCCCGAGGCAGGAAGGTCACGGCCATCATCAACACAACGACGAGGATCAGGAACGTTTGGTCAGGCATACGCCCACCCCGCAGCCAACGAACGTGGCGATGAACACATTGAACGGCGAACTGACCATCAGGCTGAGCACGCCCATGCAGGCGACCGCCGCCAAGGCCGCGATCAGTTTATTGCGCGTATTGCACAGTGAAACCAGCACGTAGAGCATCATGGCCGTCAGGGCGTAATCAAGCTGATACTTGATCAGGTGCGCTGCGTATTGCGCGCAGACGGCCCCCAACAAGCCGCCGAGTACCCACGACGCATGGCAAAACAGGTTGAAGCCAATCAAGTAGCGCACGCTAACCGGCGCCCCGCTGCCCAACTTGACGCTGTGAAAGGCAAACGACTCGTCAGTGAGCCCCGCCGCGTAACACCAACGCTCGAAACGACTGAGTCCCAACGCCCGTAATGCCTTGGCCATATAGACGGACATGAGCATGTGGCGCGCATTGATCAGGAACGTGGTGAGCACGATCGTGGTCAACGACGCACCGCTGGAAATCAGTGCCAGCGCGGCAAATTGCGAGGCGCCTGCATAGACGAACAGGCACATCGCAACCGGTAGCCACAAGGGCAGCCCGGCATTCACCGCCATCAGACCGAACACAAACGAAACCGTGAAATAACCCGCTACTACCGGACTGGCTTCAGCAAAGGTTCGCGAGGCTTGTGGTTCGACTGCCAGCGGCTGGCTGGAAGTCTTGTTCATAAATCCCTCTCGAAAGTGATTTCACCCCGGGGCTCGCAGAACCCCTGGGCAGCCCAGAAGCGCTTGCCAGCCAGGTTGCTATCGTCGACGAACAAAAACATGCGCAGTACGCCCACGCGTTTCATGTCCGCCGATGCCGCTTCGACCAAGCGCTGGCCCAGGCCTTGGGTGCGATGCCTGGGGCTGACGGCCAGGTGATTGATCGTCCCTCGAGTGCCCAGCATGCCGCCAATGACCGCGCCGACGACTTCCCCCATGGCATCGAATGCCATGTAGGCCGTGGTGGTTTCCTGCAACAACACGCCGCGCAAGAATCGCGCATCCTGCCATTCGCAGAACGAGACCTCGGCAAAACCGCGGAAAAACTGCTCCAGCCGCTCGGCATCCCTGACCATGGCTCGGCGCAACAGGACCTGTTGCACCGGATCGTCCATGGGTTCGAGCTGTTCAGCGAACAATGTCAAAAGCGGTCCCGGGCCGCGAGAAGGAAATCGCGAGGATCTGCCTGAACGCCATCTCGTGGCTGTGGACGTTGCGCGCAGGGGTCACATAGTGGCGCATGTCACGATCGAGGAAAAATGTCGTATCGAGGATATCCTCGTAAGTGGTTGCCGCCAGTTGCTCTTCCTGGACGCTGTAGAGACGACTTTCTGCGCCGGAGACATTATTGCGGCCCCAGAAATGGACACCGCTGAACGGATAGCCGTCGCAATGGATGCCTTCAGGGGTGATCTCCAACTGCTTGCCTGGCTTGATCTCGATGCGGATCTGATGGATCTGGCATTGCCAGATTTCATCATGGAGCTCCGGCGGCAAGACGTTCTTGTACACCTCGAAGTCCGTGTCGATCAGGCTGCGCATCACCGGGGAATTGATCACTTCGTTGGAGAAATCCTGGAAGTGGCGCTCCAATCCGCCGACGTAACTGTTGTTGGCCTTGGACTGGACATAGGCCCGGTGTTCGAGCTGCTTGAGCTCGCGAGTCGTGGGGTTGTATTCGAAGTCGCTGTAGCGGCGGAAACGCATGCCTGACTCGGCCTGGCCGTAATAACTGTCGGGCTCCATGTTTTCCCAGCTTTTGGTCAGCCGGACAAAATCGCCGAAATGACCGTAGAGATTGAAGTCTCCACCGCGGACGTTGACGTATTTGTCACGTCTTAGCGCTTCGCCCACTTCCCTGTTCAGAACGATCATTTTTCATAGGTCTCCACTGCATTGAGCGGACTAATCTATTAGGTGCAGGATTTGCGTCCATGAAAAAGTATTTGAAGCATTTCAACTGGCGTTTGAAATGCTTCAAAAAATTTAGATCCGTACGACTTTCTTCACGGAACGATGCGTTCGCAACGTCATTTTTAACAATGGACGGCCCTGAATTCTGTTTTTTCGAGTACGCAGGAAATGGCGCGGCAACGCGCAACTAGCTGTGCACTTTTTATCCAATCCGCCCGCATTATCCGCCTTCAAACATCCAATCCCCGCTTTAACACGCCGGCTCATGGGCCTTCACAAAACCTGGCTCATTCCTTGATAGATGTGCGGCCCTCACCGGGGCAATCCCCGGCCTCGCATCTTCGGCAAGGAGAGCCCAATGGCCACACCAACATTCATACCGCTCGACCCCAGAACATGGCTGGCGCAACAGCCGATACAGGAAAACGAGCACCTTTACCTGATCATCAGTGCGGCGAGCGAGGTCGATGCGCTGCAAGCCCTGCGCACCTCGGTTCCGGTCCATCCATTGCTGCCCATCTGGAGCGAAACGCCCTACGCCACTTGGCAACCCGTAATGCCTTACGTGACCAAGCTCGACCCCGGCTCGCCGTTCCTGTCCTGGATTGCCGAAACCGACAGCCTCGACTGGGGCTGGCTGGCGGTCTCGCGGTGTGATCCAGAAGAGGTATTGGCGCACCTGCGCAGCCTGACGCAAGTGAAGATGCCGGACGGTAGCGAAGTCTTTTTCCGGTTCTGGGATGGGCGATTCTTTCATTCGATCCTTGAAGGCCTCGGTGAAGCCGCCGGGGATATGTTGCCGGTGTTGGAGCGTTATCTGATCAATGGGAAGTCCTTGGATATCGGTCCGACCAAGGTGCCGGCGGTAAAGGATTGGCCGTGGTGGGAGATGCCGAAGGAGCTGTCGGACAAACTGGCGCAGCAGAACCCTTCGGCACTGGTGGACGGCCTGATGCAGTGGCTCGAGGAGGAGCGCCTGGATCTTTATAGCGCTTGGCCCACAGGCAATCTGAGGCTGAAAGTCAGCCGCTGTGTTCGCCATGGGACGGCTCGGGAAACACTGAAGGCAACCCTGCTGAACGCGCTGATCCTGGAGCAATGTTGATGTCCGCAACGGATCATATTGCGTTCGTCGATGAGGAACTTGCGACATTCAAAGACAGTTTGAAGCGCTATCAAGAGCAGACCCAAGCCTGGTATTCGCAACGGGCCGATGACTTCAGCCGACTTCATGACCTGCCGTCTCTCATGGGGATGGAGCGCATCATCAAGGTCGGTGAAAGCCAGAAAACCGTGGCAATGACCGACAGCGACTTCAACTCGAATGTAACCAGGTGCCCGCTGAAAGGGCCTTTGCAGATCGAGGGCAAATTCGAGTCGGTCTATGACATCCCGATCGGCAATGTCGACGTTGAAATCGTCGATGTGGACAGTGGCGCCACCAGCAAAGTCAGGCTCGACGCCCAAGGAAGGGCCAGCTGGACCGGCGGTGTACCCGGCAAGTATTACCAGGTTCGCGTGCACAGCACAGTCACGCCCGCCCAGATCGATGCGCTGTTCAGCACTTATGACGGGCTGACCGGCGAGCTGGAAAAATTCCTGCGCACTAAATGGGAAGGCCCGGCGGGGTACAGGCAGCAGTGGTCGAGCCTGTCCTTATCCGGTACGGCCCTGGCGGTGGGCAGCGGTATTCTCGAAGGTGGATGGGAAGCCATCAAGGGTGTGTGGGACGGCATCAGCCTGGTGCTGGAAATGCTGAAGAACCCGGCGAAATTCATGGATGAACTGGGCGAAGGGGCCGATCGGCTCATCGAAGTTGCCAGACAAGCACCCGAGGTCATGAAAAAGGCCATGCTGCTGGCCAGCGACGAGGCTGCGCTCTTCCTGATGATGCGCTGTGCGCTGATCTGGTTGGCAAGTCTGCCGCCGACGCAAATGGCCGGCGATGCCGCAAGGATGACCACCGCCGCGCTCATGGGAATCGTGATCGACATCGTGCTGGCAATCGTTCTTACAGTGGTTGCCGAGGGTACCGGCGTTATTTATCTCGCGGCACGGTTGAAGAAATATGGGGAAATCATCCTCAAGGCGGTGATCGGTTTCGTAGAGTCAGTGTTTGCCATCATCGACGGCTTCATGGGGTACGTCGCCAAGTACATTCCGGTTGCCGTGCGGGGCACGGCGGCACCCATGAAAAAAGGCGCGGTCGAGCTGCGCATCGACGGCAAGAGAAACGCCAGGCTCGTCGCGGGCAAGACGGTCGACGATGCTTCGAAGCAGGCGACGACGCCGACCGGCAAGAGCGCCGAGCCCGCGGCCCATACCTGCACCGACAAGTGCCCGGTCTCGATGGTGACCGGCGAAGAACTGTTGACGCTCAACGATGGCCAACTCGACGGCCTGTTGCCGTTCGAGTGGACTCGCCTATACCGAACCAGCGCAGTGGAAATCGACTGCGGCCTGGGTTATGGCTGGAGCCACGCGCTGGCCCATCGGCTTGAAGTCACTGGTGAAGAAGTCGTTTGGACCGATCACGAAAATCGATCCATTTCCTTCCCGCGCCCGACCAAACAGCGTCCAGCGATTACCAACAGTCTGTCCCGTGCAGCTATTTACCTGGGCGACGCTCCCAACGAGCTGATCGTGGCTCAAGCAGGCCAAAGGCCCTCGTTCTATCACTTTCATCTACACAACGATGGCGCCACCTTGGTTGCCATCAGCGACAGCTATGGCAACCGATTGCGCGTTACCCGCGACATGCTTGGCCAGATCAAACGCCTGGACAATGGTGCCGGGAGAGGGTTGCTCCTACGCTACAACGGCAGTCACATCGTCGCGGTCGATTACCAACAGTTCAACGCGCAGAACACGCTGGAACGGTGCTGGACGACCATCCAGACGTTGGTCACCTACCATTATGACGTCCAGCATCGTCTGGTCGAGGCGACCAACGCCAGCGGCGAGACGGAGCGTTATCGGTACGACGAGCAACACGTCATCGTCGAACGACAGCTAGCCGGTGGTGCCAGTTTTTTCTGGGAATGGGAGAACCAGGGAAAGCAGGCCCGTTGCGTTCGTCACTGGGCCAGTTTCTCGCAAATGCATGCGAGTTATGCCTGGGATGATAAGGGCAGCGTCACCGTTACCCATGGCGACGGCAGCGTGGAGGTCTATACCCACGACGACAAGGCCCGGCTCATCAGCAAGACCGATCCGGACGGCGCGCAACATCGCAAGGCCTATAACGAAAAGGGCCAGCTGATCGCAGAACAAGATCCGCTGGGCGCCGTGACTGAATACCGCTACGACGAGGACGGCTTGCTCACAGCCGTCATCCCGCCGGAAGACGAAGCGGTCGTCTACGAACACATCAACGGCTTCGTGAGCGATGTACATCGCGGCAAAGCCAGCTGGAAATACCGCCGCAATCGGCAGGGCGATATAACCCGGCAGATCAATCCTGACGGAAACATCACGTACTACCACTACAGCGACCAGGGGCGCCTGAGGCTCATCAGCCACCCCGACGGCAGCTCTCACTCATTGAGTTGGAACAACCTCGGTCAACTGGTTGAAGAATGCCTGCCCGACGGCAGTCAGCGTCTATACACCTACGACACGCTCGGCCGGCAGGTCAGTCGCCAGGACGAACACGGCGCCATCACCCATTACCAATGGGACGCCGTGGACCGCTTGCTGCAAACCACCTTGCCCAGCGGCGCCACCCGCGCCTGGACTTACAACGCCTACGGCAAGGTCATCGCCGAGCGGGACGAACTGGGCCGCACCACCCGCTACGAATACGCCGACGACCTGCACCTGATCAGCCGCCGCCTCAACCCCGACGGCAGCGAACTCAAATATCGCTACGACTCGGCACGGCTGTTGCTGACGGACATCGAGAACGAATCCGGCGAACACTACCGGCTGGACTACACGCCCAACGGACTGATCCGACAGGAAACCGGCTTCGACGGCCAGCGCACCGGCTACGCCTACGACCTCAACGGCCACCTGCTGGAAAAAACCGAATTCGGCGCCGATGGCAGCCAGCGGATCACCCACTACCAACGCGACAGCGCCGGCCGTCTATTGCGCAAGACCTTGCCCGACGGCACCACGGTCGATTACCGCTACGACGCCCTCGGCCGTTTGGTCAGCGTCGACGACGGCCATTGGCCGCTGGCCTACGAATACGACAACCAGGACCGCCTCGTCGCCGAACACCAGGGCTGGGCGACCCTGCGTTACCGCTACGACAGCGTTGGCCGGCTGATCCACTGCCGACTGCCCGACCGCAGCACCCTCGACTACCGCCACGCCCACGGCGGCGCGCTGATCGCCATCGACCTCAACGGCACCTGCCTGACCGAACACCGCTTCAAGGGCGGCCGCGAAACCCAACGTCAGCAAGGCCTGCTGCTCAGCAACTATCGCTACGACGAGCAAGGCCGCCTCAAGGCCCAGACCGTCTGGCAAACCCAGCAACATCAGTTGTCATGGCGCGATTATTCCTACAGCGCCAACGGCAACCTCGCCGCGCTTTCCGACAATCTAAACCGCCGCAGCTACCAGTACGACACGCAAGATCGACTGCTCCGCATCGACTATGCCCACACCCAAGGCCCCGAACGCTTCGCCCACGACCCGGCCGGCAACCTGCTGCTGCAAGACCGCCCCGGCCCGACCACCCTCAAGGCCAACCGCCTGCTCATGGAGGGCGACCGCCACTACGACTACGACGCCTACGGCAACCTCATCCGCGAACGCCGTGGCAAAACCCAATGCCTCGTCACGCACTACCGCTACGACAGCCAACACCGCCTCATCGGCGTCACCAGCCCGGACGGCAGCGAAACGTCCTACCGCTACGACGCCTTCGGCCGACGCATCGAAAAGACCGTGGCCGGCCAGACCACGGAATTCATCTGGCAAGGCGATCAGGTCATCGCCGAAAGCAGCGATAGCCACTACCAAAGCTACGTCTACGAACCCGGCACCTTCCGCCCATTGGCCCTGCTCGAAGGCGAAGGCCCGGACAACGCCACGCCTTTCCACTACCACAACGACCACCTCGGCACACCGCAGGAACTGACCAGCCAGCAGGGCGAAATCGTCTGGGCCGCGCGCTACAACGGCTACGGCAAACTCACCGAACTCCGGCATGGCGACGGCAAGCGCCTGGAACAACCGCTGCGCTTCCAAGGCCAATACCACGACCGGGAAAGCGGCCTGCACTACAACCGGCACCGGTACTACAATCCGGAGACGGGGCGGTATCTGACACTGGACCCGAGCAAGCTCAAGGGTGGGCTCAATGGGTACCGGTACACCCTGAACCCGACGGGGTGGGTGGATCCGTTGGGGTTGAATGGGTGTCCAGGTGATGCCCCCGCATTAGCCGAAACAACATCAAGTCCTTCCTCCGAAGTAGTTGTAAATGACGGTACGCCTCCGCTCCCGAGGCCGCAGGAAAACACAGCACATAACGTGGCGCTTTTTGAGCGCCAGCGTGCCACATATGCAGAAAACGAGATAAAAACCGCAAAACATATAGGCAGCGCTACGAAAGATGATCCGATGCATAGGGCTCCGAATTATGTGATTGACCAAATATCAGAAAATGGAAGAGTATTTCCGCTTCGAGGCGGTGACGGATCAAACAATACGTTAACTCAAATGCCTGGAACGATGAATGACAGAGCTGGAATTTTTGAATGGATTGTGAACTCTAAGCTAGAGCTAACCCACCAGAGATTTATTCCGGACGGAAGGATAACTGGAACTCCTAATCAAGTCCCATCACGGCTACCCAAATGACCCCACTATTACTTGACGGCCATTACATTTTTAAAAAAACTCCATGGCTGAGCTGGAGCGAACTCCTACTTGGTCTTGAGCGTGGCTATATAAATGAAAAAGGAGTAATAGACTACATCTGTGATGCGTTAACAACCGATGCGCCTATCGAGGCATTTGAAATCGCATCACTTGAACCACACCAACAACATTTAGTTCACGACCTGCTCAGGACACTTAGGGCTCAAGACTGTCGGTCAGACCTGGACAGTACTGAGCCCTGGCTATTTTTGTTGCTTTACTCCGTTCTTGAAAACAAAGACGAATACAAAGACCCACTAGAAATAGCAGAAGAATTGTATTCTGATTTTGATTACCCAGAAAAAATCGCATCCATTGTAAGATATATGCCGCCACCTGACGGAACAGGGGGTTCAGAGGAATTGCTATTCAAAAACTGGAAACGCATTCTATCAAACTATGAAAAATTTTTTGAAAGCCGTGACAGAGCTCCTATAAAAAAATAATAGCTCAACAACCCAAAAAGCCCCCAAACCTAAGATCGGGGGCTTTTCGTCAAACATCTACTATCCAATCACCCATCAAAAAACATCAATCGGATAATCCACAAACACCCGCAGTTCATTACCGCTGACGTTATACTCGCTGGACTTCTGCGACACGCGCAGGAACGAGCTGCGCAACCGCACGCTCAAATCCTTGGCCGGGCCGCCCTGGACCACATACTTGAACTGGTTGAAGATTTCGCGCTCGGAACCGCCTTCGCTGGTGGAGGTGGTGATGTTATCGCCACGCACGTAGGCCACGTTATAGGTCAGGCCCGGGACACCGAAGGTGGTGAAGTCCAGGCCGTAGCCCAACTGCCAGCTGCGTTCGTCTTCGGCGTTGAAGTCCGACCAGTAGGAGTTGGCCAGGTAGATGGTATTGCCGCCATCGCCGACACGATTCTGATCCCGTTGGTAGCCGCCGTAGGCGTAGCCGAGGTTGCTGTCGCCGGTGCTGCGCTGGTGGGCAAGGGTGAAGCTGTGCGGACCGGTGGCGAAGGTGGCCGCCAGGCTCCAGATCTTGTTGTCGTCGCCGGTGACGTTGTTTTCCCGCACGTAGCTGTTATCCAGCTTGGTGCGATAGCCGTTGAAGTCCAGGGTTAGGGATTGGTCCTTGGCCAGCGGGAACACGTAGTTGGCGTTCACGTATTGTTTCTTCAACACGTCCTCGACGTCCGAGGCGTAGAGCGCAGCCTTGAACTGTTCGGTGAACTGATAGCTGCCGCCCAGGACGTTGATCGACTTCAAGCCACCGCTGTCGCGGCCTTCGGCGCTTTTACGCGACTCGGCGGTGAAACGGCCGGCGTTCAGTTCAAGGCCTTTGATCTCCTTGGAGGTGATCAGCGTGCCGGTGTAGCTTTCCGGCAGCAGGCGCCCGTTGTCATAACTCAGGACGGGCAAGGCCGGCATCTGGTCGCCGTAGGCCAATACGGTGTTGGAAACGCGGAACTTCACCGCAGCACCAGCCTTGGCCAGGTCATCGGCCGCGTTGCCGCTGTCGCCTTTCTTGAAGAAATCGATGCCTTGCGCACCGGTGCGTCCTTTACCGCCGTCCAGACGCAACGCGTACAAGCCGAATGCATCCACACCCACGCCCACCGTGCCTTGGGTGAAGCCGGACGAGAACGTACCGATAGCCGCCTGGCCCCATTCGGCCTTGTCCTCGTTACCATCCTTGTAGTCGCGACTGATGTAGGCGTTGCGCAACAGCACTTTCAGGCTGCTGTCCTCAACGAATCCCTTGGATTCAGCCTGGTCGTTGGCCATGGCTTGTGTGGTGCTCAATATCCCCAGTGCGATCAAACTAATGCGCTTGTTCAACATGATTATTTTCCTTGTACGGGTTGATTCGCACTGCAACCGGCAACCGGAATGGCGCTTTTGCGCTCTTTTCGGACTCTTGCTCCTGGAAATAATGAAAAGGCCCGCCCACGGTTCATCGTGTCGGGCCCTTTTATTATTTAAGAGTCATGGCTGTTGGCCACAGGCGTGGGCGAATCCTAGTCGCGCCCTGAACCCTGTGTCAATTTCGTGAATCGTCTTGGATTAGGCGAAAAACGTCTAAGAACAGATCAGTTTGAACAACCGTCCAGGCCACAGACCGCTGCGGATGCAGATTCATGCGATGGCATGGCTTGCTTCAGCCATTGGGCAAACGCTTCGGGCTTGCCCAGCCAGGGACCGATATCGATCAGCATCAGCCGGCCGTCCCGCTCCAGGGCGAGCGTCGGGAAACCCTGCCCGCCAGCCTTGGCCAGCAAGGCGCGGCTCTCGAGGAAATGTGCTTGCACATCCACCTCGATGAACGAACGCCGGAACGCTTCGGCCTCGAAGCCGATGGAGTCGGCTAATTCCAATAGCACTGTTTCGTCAGCAATTCGCCGGCCTTCAACGTAATGGGCCGTTTGCAAGCGCTCCAACAACGCCAGACCTCGGCCCTCAAGCTGTTCAGCCGCAAGAACCGCCGCAGTCGGAGGCGCCGAGTCGAAGACCGCCTCCTCGTCCCGCAAAAGCCCCTCGAAATAAGCCTCGCCAAACGGCTGCCCGGTGTATTCAGCGATTCTCCGGTCATGGGGCATCACGTAATTGCGCAGCTGGGCGGAGACTTTCTGGCGATTAGCGCCGGTCATCATGCCGCCGCCATGGGCAATAACGGGCAACACTGTCCTGGCGGCCTGGATCAGCGGCTTGGCGCCGTAGCACCAGCCGCACAATGGATCGTAGATATAGTGAAGTTGGGTCATGAAGGCTTCCGCCGGGGCTCTCGTTTCTGAAGCGGCAGGTTAGCCTTGGGCAGCACGCGGAAAAACGCTGGAACGGTGTTCAGTTTGTTTCGTGGATCGGTCGAATCCGTGGGGGCGGGCTTCCCGGCTCCAAAGGAAAGCCACAGACATAAAAAAAGCGCCGTCCTTTCGGGCAGCGCCTTTATCAATCCGTTGATTCTATCCTTGCATCACATCCCACAACGCTTCCAGCTCCGCCTCGCTGAACAGGCCAACGGGGTAGCGCTCCATGATCATCCGACGCGGATCAGGCTCTCTGATCTGACGCGTCCCATTGGATTTCAACCACTGCGCCACGGCTTGAAGCGACTCACCATTTACAGCCAAAGGATGGCATGCGCGCTCACTTATCATGTTCATTCCAGCGCCCTCCTGGTTGATGAGCGGCCAATCTATCCGAGGTTTATGACAAAACAACGCAGCTCCCCTCCCCGAAACTGCCCGGATGACGATACAAGAGCTATGCCAATGTCACCGCGTCGCCAGCCAACCAGGCGCAAAAAAGCCCGCGCCCCAATCAGGACGCGGGCTTGCCGGGATGGATCCAAAACCACCGATCTAGAGCCGCGGCGATTGGTGTCACCTGGTTGTTACATCGCCACTCATTTTATGCGCGGTGCCGGTTGCTGTTGGGTAAGGCAATGGATATTCCCGCCTCCCAGTAACAGTTCCCTACCCGGCACCATTACCACCTCATGCTCAGGAAACAGGCTTTGCAGCAGGTCCCTGGCCGGCCCATCCAGCGGGTCATCGAAACTCGGCGCGATGATGCCGCCGTTGACGATCAGGAAGTTCACATAGGAACCGGCCAGGCGCACGCTCGGATTGCGCTCCTGGGAACCTTCAACCGCGTCCACACCGGCACACTCTTGCTCGGTGGCGTACAGCGGCCCGGGGATCGGCATTTTATGCACTGTGAACGGGCGGCCCTTGGCGTCGGTGCTGTTTTGCAGGACATTCATGGCCGCGTGGCAACGGGTGTAGTTCGGGTCTTGCGGGTCGTCGGTCCAGGCGAGCAATACTTCACCCGGGCGCACGTAGCAGCAGAAGTTATCCACATGGCCGTCGGTTTCGTCATTGAACAAACCGTCCGGTAGCCAGATGACTTTATCCACAGCCAGTTGGGCGCTGAGCACTGCCTCGATCTCTTCGCGGCTCATGTGCGGGTTGCGATTGCGGTTGAGCAGGCATTCCTCGGTGGTGATCAAGGTGCCTTCACCGTCGACATGGATCGAGCCGCCTTCCAGCACAAAACCTTCGGTGCGGTAACGCGGGCTGCGCTCGATCTCGAGAATCTTGCCGGCCACTTGCAAATCGCGGTTCCACGGCGAATACAAGCCGCCGTCGAACCCGCCCCAGGCGTTGAAATCCCAATCGACGCCGCGTACTTCGCCGTTGTCGTTGATGACAAACGTCGGGCCGGTGTCCCGGACCCACGCGTCGTCGCTGGACATTTCCACCAGGCGGATATTCGGAACATCGAGGCGCGCCCGGGCGTTTTCATACTGCGCGGCGGACACCGCCACGGTCACCGGTTCGAAGCGGGCGATGGCCTTGGCAACCGCTACATGGGCGGCCTGCGCGGGCTTGCCGCCCAGGCGCCAGTTATCCGGGCGCTCGGGCCAGATCATCCAGACCTGGGTCTGGGTTGCCCACTCGGCAGGCATGTGGAAACCGTCCGCGCGCGGAGTGCTGTGCAAAGTTGTCATCAATCAGGACTCCAGTGAGCCGTCGAGGGTTTTGATCGCGCCGTACAGGTTCGGCCGCCGATCACGAAAAGTGCCCCAGGCACTGCGAATGTGTTCCAGCTCGTCGAGGTCGAAGCTGTGCACCCGCACACCTTCTTCGGTTTCGTTCAGTTCCTGGACTTTCTCACCAAACTGATTGGCGATAAACGACGAGCCGTAAAACGTAATGTCGTAGCCATCCTGCTCTTCATTGCCGATGCGATTACTGGCCACCAGCGGCATAAGGTTGGCGCCCGCATGGCCTTGCTGCACGCGTTGCCAGTGATCGCGCGACGAGAGGGTCTTGTCGTGAGGCTCGCTGCCGATGGCGGTCGGGTACAACAGGATTTCCGCGCCTTGCAGCGCCATGCTGCGGGCACATTCCGGGAACCACTGGTCCCAGCAGATGCCTACGCCGATCTTTGCGTAGCGGGTATTCCAAACCTTGAAACCGGTGTCGCCAGGGTTGAAGTAGTACTTCTCATGGTAGCCAGGGCCGTCCGGGATATGGCTCTTGCGGTAGACGCCCAGGTTCCGCCCGTCGGCATCGATGATCGCAATACTGTTGAAGCGCGCACGGCCGGCCAGTTCAAAAAAACTGATGGGCAACACGACCTGCAGCTCTTCGGCGATTTTCTGAAAGTGCTTGATGGCAACGTTGTCGTCTACCGAGGTCGCCAACTGCATGTAGTCCGGGTTCGGCTTCTGGCAGAAGTACGGCGTCTCGAACAATTCCTGGATGAGAATTACCTGTGCGCCTTGGGCTGCAGCCTGGCGAACCAGCTTTTCGGCGGTCTCGATATTGGCTTCGAGATCCCAGGAACAGGCCATTTGAGTAGCGGCTACGGTGACGATACGACTCATGATTCATCTCCTGGGGGATGGACAGAGACGCCTTTATAGCCGATAAAAATCGGGTTTAAAAGGGAATAGAACTAACAGATCTACAAATAACGCCAAAAATACCGACAAAAATCGATATTAAGAGCGCCCCGTGGCAGCGAGCCTGCTCGCTGCCACAGGGAATATCGTTAGCGTGGAAAAAGGGCTACAGCCCCTCCTCCAACACCTTCGCCAGCATGTCGACGAAGAAATCGACACTTTGCCGCGAAGTGACCATCGGCGGCTTGATCTTGAGAATGTTCAGGTAGTCACCGGTCGGTTGCATGAAGATGCCCAACTCGCGCAAGCGATTGCACAGCGCCGTGGTTTCTTCGGTGGCCGGCTCCAGGGTGTCGCGGTTGCGGATCAGCTCCACGCCCAGATAAAAGCCCGAACCATGCACCGCTCCGACCAAGGGATATTGGTCGATCAACGCTTCCAGCCGGGCTTTGAAATGGCCACCGACGACCCGGGCGTTCTCCCAGAGGTTTTCCTCCTCCATGACATCCAGCACGGCCATGCCGATCCGGCAACTGACCGGGCTGCCGCCCGCGGAGGAGAAGAAATACCCTTCGGCTTCCAGCGCCTCGGCGATCTCCCGACGGGTAATGACGGCTCCCAATGGCTGGCCGTTGCCCATGCCCTTGGCCATGGTGATGATGTCCGGCACTACGCCTTGCTCTTCGAAGCCCCAGAAGAATTCGCCCATGCGGCCGTAACCGACCTGCACCTCGTCGGCGATGCACACGCCGCCACGCTCGCGCACCATCGCATACACCTGTTTCAGGTAGCCCGGCGGCAGGGCGATGCCGCCGGCATTGCCATACACCGGCTCGCAGATGAAACCGGCAAGCTGGCGTTTCTGCTCGGCGATTTTTGCCAGGTTGTGTTCGACGCTGCGCACGTAGTCCGGCGCACTGTTGACCCCACGGAACTCTCCGCGATAGGTGTTAGGCGCGGTCACCGGATGCACCCAGTCCGGCCGACTGCTGAGGGCTTGGGGATTGTCGGCGATGGACGTCGAGACCGCGTCTGCCGCCACCGACCAACCGTGATAGGCCTCCAGCACGCTGAGCATGTCGCGTCCGCCGCTGTAGGCCCAGGCCAGGCGGATCGCCAGGTCGTTGGCCTCGGTGCCGCTGTTGACCAGGAACACCCGGTCCATGTTCGACGGCGCCAGCGCCAGCAGGCGTTCGGAAAACTCGGCGATCGCTGCATAGTGAAAGCGCGAATTGGTATTGAGCAGCGACCACTGCCGGGCCGCCACCGCCGCCATGCGCGGATGACCATGACCCAACACCGCGACGTTGTTGAGCATGTCGAGGTAGGAGCGACCCTGCATGTCGATCAGGTGATTGCGCCAGCCGCGTTCGATGCGCGGCGGGTCGACATAGTAGTGCTTCTGCGAGCGGGCAAAACTCGCATCGCGACGGGCCAGCAGCGCCTCGGGATCGATTTCCGGCTCGGCATCGCAAGCCAGCCCCAGCAAGGCCGCAGGCGACGGGCAGAGCGCCTGCCACGCTTGCGCCCGCGACGGCGAGCAGAACAGCGGTGGATTCAAATGCGCGCCCCGGCACAGCTGGACCCGCAACGGCCCGGTCACCTCCCCGATCACCTGCCCCTTGACCAGCGCGGCCCCGGGCAGCAGCGACGACGCCACTCCCCAGAGGCGCACGCTCAACTGCGGGCCGTCGAGCCGCAGCTGGCCGTCGGCGTCCTTGTGGACCACGCCGGCGAAAGGCGACTCCAGTGGTGTGCCTTGCGGCACATGCAATTCGACGTGCAACGGATAAGTATCGGGCTCGACGGCACTGTCCGGCCGGGTGCGGGACAAGCGGTACTGGCCGTAACGGCTGGCCGCCAAACCATGCACGGCGGCGGCTTCGCTCAACAGATGTTGGTCAATCCCCGTCTGCTCCCAATTGCCGGCCTCGAAATGCGGACTGAGCACACCCAGGTCAATCAGGGCGAAATCACGCCCGACCAGTGTCGGCAACAGCGGCGCGAAGCCCTCGTTGGCGATGGACGGCAGGCGATGACCGGCGGCGCTGAGAATCGCCGCCTCCATCAACTCAAGCGGGACGGAATGGGCAACGCTGAAGATTTCCCATTCATGTTCGAGATTGTCGCGGGAGTATTCATTGTCCGGATCGATAGCCACTTGTTGTTCGCCGCTGAGTACCAGCACGGCGGCGCGGGCCACGATCAACGGCCAGAGCGCCAGGAGTTCTTCGCGCTGCAACGGATTAGTCGAGTGATAGGCCTGGATCGCGGGCAGGATGAAGAACGGATCGCCATCGGCATGATGCAGCAGGGCCGCACACGTCACCGAGAGGTCGGTGATGCGCCAGGTGCGGATCAAGTCGCCAAAATCAATCACCCCCTGCATTTGCCACTGGCGCTGGGTGTCGCGCTGCCAGACCACGTTGTCATCCGTGATGTCCATGTGGATCGCCTGTACCGGCAGGCTGGCCTTGAGTGGCAACAAGCGCCGCTCAGCCTGTTGCGCGACTTCGGCGATCAACTGGCGTCGCCGGTCGTCCTGGATGACAGGAAGCAGGTGGTCGATCAAGGCCGGGGCATGGCGCGCGTCCCATTGCAGGGTGCGCTCCAGGCCCGGATGGTCGAAGCTGGCAAGGGCCAGGTTCATCTGCGCACACAGCCGTCCCAGCCCGGTCACCAGGTCTGGGGTAAGGTGCTTGAGTTGAGTCAGGGATTGGCCGTCGATGTATTCCAGCAGGCGTACATGGACCGTCTGCCCGGCGACTTCGAGCGTCAGCAGATCCTGGCCGTTGCTGGCAGCAATAACCGCTGGCACCTTCACCGCGCCGTGCCCGTCAAGCGCCTTGAGGGCGGCATGCTGGGCCTGGAGTTCCTGGATGGCGTAGTCGCCGTGGCAAATCTTCAGCACAAACCGGCCGCGCTCGCTATCGACGCGGTAGTTGAGATCCTGGTGGCTGCCGAGGGGTCGCAGGTCGCCGCTGAGTCCGTAATTCGAGCGCAGCAGCACCAACGCCTGTTCGGCGCTGATCTGTGGGCTTGGCAAACTGGCACGGTGAACCAACGTGGCGAGCGGCATACAACGACCCCTGAGTGGTTTTGTTTTGGATGCTTATCTCGCCACTGAGCCAGGGGATTAGCAACCCCTCTTTTCAGCCAGGGCTCGCGCCGCTCTGCCCTTTGGGCAAGAATGGTCTTTTGAACCCTGGCTTACCGGAGACACACCATGAATGTCATCGCCACCGATCTCCCCGGTGTCCTGATCATCGAACCCAAGGTATTTGGTGACGAGCGCGGTTTTTTTTATGAAAGTTTCAATGCAAAGGCTTTCAAGGACGCGACTGGCATCGACACGGAGTTCGTTCAGGACAATCATTCCCGCTCGCAGAAAGGCGTGTTGCGAGGCCTGCATTACCAACTGCAAAACACCCAGGGCAAGCTGGTCCGCGTGACCGCTGGCGAAGTGCTCGACGTGGCAGTCGACATTCGTCGCAGCTCGGAGCATTTCGGCAAATGGGTCGCGGTGCGCCTCAGCGCCGATAACCACCGCCAACTCTGGGTACCGCCAGGATTCGCCCACGGCTTTGTGGTCTTGAGCGAGTTCGCAGAGTTTCTCTACAAGACAACCAACTACTACGACCCAGCCTCAGAACGCAGTCTGTTGTGGAACGACCCCGCCTTGAACATCGATTGGCAATTGGGCGACATCCAGCCACAACTGTCTGGCAAGGACATGGCTGCTTCAACGCTCGAGCATGCCGAGGTCTTCGCCTGATCGAAGACGTTCGCCCATGTCCTAGGCATAATGCGTCTGTTACCACAGGCGCCCGATGCTCATGAATTCCACTCTCCCCCGCAGACCCCGTTGGCGCAGCCTGGCGTTGCTCGCATTGTGCCTGGCGCCGTTGTTGTGGCCACTGGAGCATTTGGCCGAGCGGTATTACCGCAGTGAACTGGCCGGCCAGAACCGCCAGACGCTCGATCTCTACGTCGCCAACCTGCTGGGCACCCTGCATCGCTATGAAGTACTGCCGCAGATACTCGGCGAACTGCCGGCCCTACGCGCGGCCCTGTCGGCACCGGACGATGGCGTCACCCAGGGCAACGCCAATCGGCTGCTGAAAAACATCAGCGCCCAGACAGGCGCCGAGGTCATGTATCTGATGGACGCCACGGGCAAGACCCTGGCCGCCTCGAACTGGGACAAGCACGACAGCTTCGTCGGCCGCAATTTCGCCTTTCGCCCTTATTACATCGAGGCCATGGCCGGACGCCTGGGTAGGTTCTTCGGCCTGGGCACCACATCGGGCAAGCGCGGTTATTTTTTCGCCGCCGCCGTACGCGATCGCGAAAAAGTCATTGGCGTATTGGTGGTCAAGGTGGACCTGGACCACACCGAAAGCCTGTGGGGCAAGACCCCCGAACAGCTCCTGGTGACCGACCACAACGGCGTAGTCATTCTCACCTCGCGCCAGGAATGGCGCTTCCGCTCGACGCGGCCCTTGGGCGAAGCGGAGAGCAAGGCGATCAGCGCGATACAACCTTACCCGACCCGCGATCCCAAGCCGCTCAACCTGGACCCCAGCGCCTGGCTGACCCAGACCCAGGCCATCGAAGAGACTGGCTGGAATGTAAGCATCCTGGCGCCACGCACGCTGATTGACCGCCCGGTACGCACGGTGGTCGTCATCGGCGGCGCGGCGTTGCTGGTCTTGATGTTGTTGCTCGGGCTGATGATGCAGCGCAGGCGCCATTATCTGGATCGAATCGCCTTCGAGGCCAAGGCGCGTCACGAACTGGAGGGCCGGGTCGCGGAACGCACCAGCGACCTGGAAGGCCTCAACCGTCGGCTCAAGCAAGAGGTGCTGGAGCGCGAGCACGCCCAACAGGAATTGGTCCGTGCCCAGGATGACTTGGTGCAAGCCGGCAAGTTGTCCGCGCTCGGCACCATGTCGGCCAGCATCAGCCACGAACTCAACCAGCCGTTGGCGGCGATTAGAAGCTATGCCGAAAACGCCGAAATACTGCTCGACCACCAGCGTACGGACGACGCCCGTGGCAACCTCAAGCTGATCAACGAACTGACCGGACGCATGGCGTCGATCATCGCTCATCTGCGCGCTTTCGCCCGCCGCGACCGCCACGCCCCGGAAAGCGTCGCGCTGCAACCGGCGCTGGACGATGCCCTGGCCTTGCTCGCCAAACGTCGGCGCAGCATGGACGTGGAGCTGATTCGTGACCTGCCCGCGGCCACCCTGTGGGTCGAAGCCGGTGAAACGCGCCTGCGCCAAGTGCTGGGCAACCTGCTGGCCAATGCGCTGGATGCCCTGACTGAAAAAGGTCCGCCGCGTAGGCTCTGGCTTAGTGCCCAGGCGACCGAAACCGGCGTCAATTTGTACATTCGCGATAACGGCCCGGGGTTCTGCATGGAAGCCCTTGGTCGCGCCGGCGAGCCGTTCTACACCACCAAGACCCGCACCCAAGGCCTTGGCCTGGGGCTGGCAATCTGCGACACCCTGATGCGCGCCTTCGGCGGCGAATTGTTGTTCGCCAACCACAAGGAAGGCGGCGCCCTGATTACCCTGAAATTGCGCGCGGGCGCGCCTGGAGTGAGCCTGCAACCGTCCGAGGACCGTAGTGTATGACCATCGACAACCAGATTGAGGTGGTGTTGATCGACGACGATCCCCACCTCCGTCAGGCCCTCAGCCAGACCCTCGACCTGGCCGGGCTGAAAATCCTGCCGCTGGGCGAGGCCAACGGTCTGGCCGGGCAGTTGCCTCGCGACTGGCCGGGTGTGGTGGTCAGCGATATTCGCATGCCTGGCATGGATGGCCTGGAATTGCTAAGCCAACTGCACGCCCAGGATCCGGAACTGCCGGTGCTGCTGATCACCGGTCACGGCGATGTGCCGCTGGCCGTGCAGGCCATGCGCGCCGGGGCCTACGACTTTCTCGAAAAACCCTTCGCCAGCGATCATCTGCTCGACAGCGTACGTCGGGCCCTGGCCTTGCGCCGCCTGGTCCTGGACAACCGCAGCCTGCGCCTGGCCCTCAGTGACCGCCATGAACTCAGCGCCCGGCTGGTTGGACAATCGTCCCCCATGTTGCGCCTGCGCGAGCAGATCGGTGCCTTGGCAGCGACGCGCGCCGACGTGCTGATCCTGGGTGAAACCGGCGCCGGCAAGGAAGTGGTCGCCCGCGCGCTGCACGACCTGTCGAGTCGGCGCAACGGGCCCTTCGTGGCCATCAACGCCGGCGCGTTGGCGGAGTCCGTGGTGGAAAGCGAACTGTTCGGCCACGAACCCGGCGCGTTCACTGGCGCGCAAAAACGTCGTATCGGCAAATTCGAATTCGCCAATGGCGGCACGTTGTTTCTCGATGAAATCGAAAGCATGAGCCTGGACGTCCAGGTCAAGTTGCTTCGCCTGCTGCAAGAACGCGTGGTGGAACGATTGGGTGGCAATCAACAGATCCCGCTGGACATCCGCATCATTGCCGCGACCAAGGAAGACCTGCGCCAGGCCGCCGATCAAGGGCGTTTTCGCGCCGACCTCTATTACCGCCTGAACGTTGCGCCGCTGCGCATACCGCCGTTGCGCGAACGGGGTGAGGACGTGCTGGTGCTGTTCCAGCATTTCGCCGATGAGGCCAGCGCCCGCCACGGCCTGCCGCCCCACGAATTGCTACCGGCCCACCGGGCGCTGTTGTTGCGCCATGGCTGGCCGGGCAACGTGCGCGAATTGCAGAACGCCGCCGAACGTTTCGCCCTGGGCCTGGAACTGGCCCTGGATAACAACACACCGGAGGGTCATCCAGGCGCTCCGGTGGAAGGGATCAGCGGCAGTTTGAGCGAGCAGGTGGAGAATTTCGAAAAAAGCCTGATCGCTGCCGAGCTGGCCCGCCCTCACAGTTCAGTGCGCAGCCTTGCCGAAGCCCTCGGTGTTCCACGCAAGACGTTGCACGACAAATTGCGCAAGCATGGGCTGGCCTTCGGCGACCATAGCCAAGGCCAAGCCGATGACTCCGATTGAGCCTTGCCATCCTATTTTCGAAGAGGGCACGCATGAACAGTGATAGCCGTTATCTGGAAACGATCCTGCACCGGGATATTCCATTGACCCACGACATGGGCCTGCAAGTGCTCGACTGGCAGGCCCGACGGCTGCGTCTGTTCCTGCCACTCGAGGCCAACGTCAACCACAAGAGCACCATGTTTGGCGGCAGTCTGTATTGCGGTGCCGTACTCGGCGGCTGGGGCTGGCTGCACCTGGCCTTGCGCGAAGAAGGTATCGAGGACGGGCACATCGTGATCCAGGAGGGACAGATCAGCTATCCCCTACCCGTGACCCGCGACGCAACCGTCGTGTGTGACGCGCCTGATGAAAAAACCTGGAAGCGTTTCCTGGCCACTTATAGGCGGTACGGGCGGGCGCGGCTGGCGTTGCAAACGCGGGTGCTGAATGTGGACAGCGACGACGTGGCGGTGCGATTCGAAGGGCAGTACGTTTTGCATCGCTGAGCCAGGGAATCTGATCCTAGGCGCGAGCAAGCTCCAACAATTTCCCACGCCATGCAGCCTTCGCCGGCAACGCCAGGAAGGACGCATTCAACAGCGACTCCCGCGGCGGATAGCAGAACGGTTCGCCGCCCAAGTCCATTACCTCGCCACCCGCCCCTTCCAACACACCCTGGGCAGCGGCGGTGTCCCACTGGGACGTTGGCGCCAGGCGCGGATAACAATCGGCAGCACCTTCAGCCAGCAAGCAGAACTTCAGCGAACTGCCGATGTTGGCCAGTTGCAAGACGCCAAGGCTCTCGCTCAAGCCGGCCAACAGGCGCTCCTGCTCCGGGCTGGTGTGGCGCCGACTGGCGACCACGGTAAACGCATCCCCAGGCGCCAATTCGTTACGCACCGCGATGGGCAAAGGCTCGGCGTCCCTGTCGCCGCGCCAGGCGCCCAGGCCCGTGCCGCCGACATAGAAGCGACCATTGGTGGGCATCGAGACTACGCCGAATACGACCCGACCGTTTTCGATCAAGGCGATATTGACGGTGAACTCTTCACTGCCGGAGATGAATTCCTTGGTTCCGTCCAGCGGGTCCACCAGCCACCAGCGTTTCCAGGTCGCCCGGACGCTTTGCGCGATATTCGCATCCTCTTCGGAAAGGATCGGGATATCTGCCGCCAGGGTGGTCAGCCCAGCCACGATGATGTCGTGAGCAGCCATGTCGGCAGCGGTTACCGGTGATTCGTCAGCTTTGTGCACGACTTCCACATTGGCGCGCCAGAACGGCAGGATCGCCGCGCCGGCCTTGAGCGCCAACTCGATCACGGGGGCCATCAGGGGATGGGGAAAGTTCATGGCAGATAGGCTCCACGTTGAGTCAGCAGGTCGCGAGCCAGGTACAACGCCGCCAGCGCTCGGCCCTCGGTAAATTGTGGGTTTTGCGCAAGGGCAGAGAGTTCGCCCAGGTTGATCTTGTCCACCCTCATCGGCTCGGGCTCGTCGCCCTCCAGCCGTTCTTCATACAAATCGGTCGCCAGCACCACTTGGATCTTTTGACTCATGTAGCCAGGCGACAACGATAATTCGGTCAAGTGCTCCAGTTGTCGCGCGCCAAAACCGGCCTCTTCCTTGAGCTCGCGCTCGGCCGCCGCCAGCACGTCCTCCCCTGGCTCGATCAACCCTTTGGGCAGGGACAGTTCGTAGGCATCGGTGCCGCCGCAATATTCTTCCACCAACACCGCATGGTCGCTGTCGAGCATCGCCACGATCATCACCGCGCCGTAGCCTGGGCCCTTGCTTGCCAGCCGCTCATAGGTGCGCTCCACGCCATTGGAAAAACGCAGTTTCATTTCCTCCACGCAAAACAGGCGGCTGGTGGCGACGATCCGTCGGTCGAGTATGGTGGGTTTCTGGCGCATAAACGGCTCCCTGGGCGATAGCGGGCTACTATACCCGGCCTATTCTGATTGTTTGTGTCGGATATTCGATTACCGCTGGAGAAGTTTTATGGCCTTGTTGCCTTGGCATGAGATCGACACGGTCCTGCTGGACATGGACGGCACCCTGCTGGACCTGCACTACGACAACCATTTCTGGATGGAACATCTGCCCCAGCGCTATGCCGAACTGCATGGCGTCAGCCGCGCAATGGCCGAGATGGAACTGCAGCCGTTGTTCGAGCGCAACGCCGGCCAGCTGCAATGGTACTGCCTGGATTTCTGGAGCGCCGAGTTGAAGCTGCCGGTGCGCGAGTTGAAACTGGAAACCGCCCACCTGATCGCCCTGCGCACGGATGCCGATACATTCCTGGCGGCGATCAAAAAGGCCGGCAAACGCGTCGTGATGATCACCAATGCCCATCGCGACTCGCTGTCCTTGAAACTGGAGCGTATCGAACTCGCCCCATATTTCGAACGCTTGATCAGCTCTCACGATTACGGTTTCCCCAAGGAAAACCCGCAATTCTGGGACGCCCTGCGGGCCGATCTGGATTTCGACCCCGCTCGCAGCCTGTTCATTGACGATACGTTGCCGGTATTGCGCAGCGCCCGGGATTTTGGCGTCGCGCATCTGCTGGCGGTGAGCGAGCCGGACAGCCGCAAGGGGCCAAAGGACACGGGGGAATTTGACGCGGTCGGGGATTATCGGGATTTGATTGCCGGGCTTTGAACTGTCTGCCTTCATCGCGAGCAAGCTCGCTCCCACAGAGGCTTTTGGTTCGCCGCGAAACCATTGTGGGAGCGAGCTTGCTCGCGATGAAGGCGCCGCAAATGCGGCAGTCTATTCCGGAATACGCAGCACCTGCCCCGGATAGATCTTGTCTGGGTGCTTGAGCATCGGCTTGTTGGCTTCAAAGATCTTGTTGTACTGGTTGGCGTCGCCGTATTCGGCCTTGGATATGGCGCTGAGCGTGTCACCCTTTTTCACCGTCACGAAACGTGCGGCCTGCGCTACCGGCCCCGTCACGGTTATCTGATCGTCAACACTGCCGACGCCTTGGATATTGCCCACAGCCAGCAGGATTTTTTCTTTCTCTTCCTGGCTCGCGACTTCACCGGTCACGATGACCTTGTCACCCTCAACGGTCGCTTGGACATTGGGGTTGCCCAGCCCGACTTTACTGATGTGCGCCTTCAATTGCTCACTGGCGTTAGCATTGCCGGGGGTCAGGAGATCGATTAGTTTTTCGCCTGCTTCCTTCACGAAACTAAAAATACTCATGGCAAATGCTCCTTGGAATTGAATGTCCAGACGCAAAGCCTAGACCAAGCCCACCGAGCCTGCCTCCCAACCGATCAATGACCCCACCACGTCCAAAGCGCTAGAATCCAATCTTCCCGTACCCAGGAGCGAAGATGGACATCAAGCAGCTGAAATTCCTGATCGCGCTCGACGAAACCCGCCACTTCGGCCAGGCTGCCGCCCGTTGTCACATCACCCAACCCACCCTGTCGATGCGTTTGCGCAGCCTCGAAGAAGAGCTGGGCTTGCCGCTGGTCAACCGCGGCCAGCGTTTCGAGGGCTTTACCGCACCGGGCGAACGGGTGCTGGCTTGGGCGCGCACGGTGCTGGCGGCCTATGACGGGCTCCAGGCGGAAGCGGCGGCTTGCCGGGGCAATCTGGTCGGTACGCTGCGCCTGGGCGTGGTGCCATTGTCGGATTTCGACCCGTTGACGATGATGCAGCGCCTGCATACCGAACATCCCAGCCTGCGTTTCGAATTGTCGTCCTTGAGTTCCGAGCGCATCCTCGAACAACTGGCGAACAACCGCATCGACCTGGGAATCTCCTACCTGGAACGCCTGGATAACGAGCGCTTCGAAGCCTTGCCGTTCAGTCATACCCGCATGGGCCTGCTGTACGACCAGCGTTTTTTCTTTTTTGGCGAAGAACCGCTGAGGTGGGAATCGCTGGTTGAACTACCCCTTGGCATGCTCACCAGCGGCATGCATTTTCGCCAATCAATCGATCATGCGTTCCACAGCCGGGGGCTTGCACCCCAACCGTTGCTGCAAACCGACGCCGTGCATCAATTGTTGCAAGCTGTTCATGGCGGATTGTGCTGCGCGGTGGTCCCGTTGGAGAGTGGGCTGAACGTCCTGACCGATGATTTGCGTATCCAGCCCATCGAAAACGCGCAAACCCTCGTTCCGCTTGGGCTGATCATGCGGCGAGGGGCTCCGCGATCGGCGTTGGCGGAGGCTTGTTTCGCCCTTTACCAGAAATCAATAACCTTTCCTTGATCGACGTCATCTATTGAAGGATCAGTAATAGCGATTAGACGTGGCAGATTGCCGCATTTAGTCTTAGCACTATTCCTACTTTCAGTGATGCCCATGAACGACAAGCCTCCGGTCTGTCCTGCGACTGACGTGGAATCTTCCACGCCAGCCGCCAGCCAGAGCTATCGCTATTGCAACCTGGACCACTCCGAATCGGACAGCGCCGCGCTGGCCGAGGAAGTGGCGTTGGCCATCGCCTATAACGGCATCAGCCAAGCGGTGATGCTGGTCACGCCAACCGATCTTGAAGATTTCATCGTCGGGTTCAGCCTTGGCAGCGGCATCATCGAAGACCCAGCGGACATCTATGACTTGCAACTGAGCGGCGCCGGTTCCGCCCACTATGCACAGGTCACTATCGCCAATCGCGCCTTCTGGAATCTCAAGCAGCAACGTCGCCAGATGGCCGGCACCAGTGGCTGCGGTCTTTGTGGCGTGGAAGCCGTGGAACAGGCGCTACCCGACCTCAAGGCGCTGCCCGGGGCACCGCTGCCACCGGCGCAATGGCTCGATGGCCTGCGTCAACGGATCAGCCAGTTCCAGCCCTTGGGCCAGCATTGTGGCGCCGTCCATGCAGCCTTGTTCATGAACGCCGACGGCGAGTTGCTGATGGGCCGCGAAGACATTGGCCGGCACAACGCCCTCGATAAATTGATCGGCGCGTTGATCCGGCAACAAATCCCAGTGGCCGGCGGCGTGGCGATCGTCACCAGCCGTTGCAGCCTGGAACTGATCCAGAAAGTATTGCGTGCAGGCATCCAGACTCTGGTCAGCCTGTCGTCGCCCACGGGCCTCGCCGTTCAATGGGCCCGCCAACACAACCTCAACCTCATCCACCTGCCGCAAAAAAGTGCGCCGCGGGTCTACAGCCCTGCGATGGAGAAACAAGCGTGAGCAACTATCAACAAGCCAACCAGAAACCCGCACCGCGCTACAAACCCTACAAGGGCCCGGCCGGTGGTTGGGGCGCGCTGATCAGTGTCGCCCAGGCCTGGCTGACCAGCGATAACGCGCTGAAAAACATTCGCATGATGCTCAAGACCAACCAGAACGGTGGCTTCGATTGCCCCGGCTGCGCTTGGGGTGACTCGCCGGAAAGCGGCATGGTGAAGTTCTGTGAGAACGGCGCGAAAGCGGTGAACTGGGAAGCGACCAAACGCCGTGTCGACGCCGCTTTTTTTGCCAAACACAGCGTGACGTCGTTGCTGGAGCAAAGTGACTATTGGCTGGAATATCAGGGACGCCTGACGGAGCCGATGCAATACGACGCGCAGACCGACCGCTACAAACCCATCAGTTGGGATGCGGCATTTGCCTTGATCGGCAAACATCTGCAGGGGCTGTCCAACCCGAACCAAGCCGAGTTCTACACCTCGGGCCGGGCGAGCAACGAGGCAGCCTATCTGTATCAACTGTTCGTGCGTGCGTATGGCACCAACAATTTCCCCGACTGTTCGAACATGTGCCATGAAGCCAGCGGCGTGGCCTTGTCCCAGAGCGTGGGCGTCGGCAAAGGCACGGTAACCTTTGACGATTTCGAGCACGCCGATGCGATCTTCGTCTGGGGCCAGAACCCCGGCACCAACCACCCACGGATGCTCGAACCGCTGCGCGAAGCCGTGAAGCGTGGCGCCCAAGTAGTCTGCATCAACCCTTTGAAAGAGCGTGGCCTGGAGCGCTTCCAGCATCCACAGCACCCGCTGGAAATGCTCACCAACGGTGATAAACCCACCAACACCGCGTATTTCCGTCCAGCCCTGGGCGGTGACATGGCGGTGCTGCGCGGCATGGCCAAGTTCCTGCTGCAATGGGAGCGTGAAGCGCAGAACAGCGGTGGCCCCGCGGTATTCGACCATGGGTTCCTCAACGAACACAGCACCAACGTCCTGGAGTACCTGGCGGTCGTCGATGACACCCCATGGGAACAGATCGCCCAGCAATCAGGCCTGACCCTGGCCGAGATCGAGCAGGCCGCGCGCATGTATGCCAAGGCCAACAACGTGATCATGTGCTGGGCGATGGGCATCACCCAGCACCGCCATTCCGTCGCGACCATCCAGGAAATCGCCAACCTGATGATGCTGCGCGGCAACATCGGCAAGCCAGGCGCGGGGCTCTGCCCGGTGCGAGGGCACAGTAACGTGCAGGGCGACCGGACCATGGGCATCAACGAGCGTCCGCCCGTTGCATTCCTCGACGCACTGGAGCGGCGTTTCCAGTTCAAGGTGCCGCGCGAAAACGGTCATAACGTGGTCGAGGCGATCCACGCCATGGCCGAAGGCCGGGCAAAAGTATTCATCGCCCTGGGTGGCAACTTTGCCCAGGCAACTCCGGACAGCCACCGGACCTTCCATGCCCTGCGCAACTGCGACCTGACCGTACAGATCAGCACCAAGCTCAACCGCAGCCACTTGGCCCACGGCAAGGATGCGTTGATCCTGCCGTGCCTGGGTCGCACCGACATCGACCTGCAAGCCGAAGGCTCCCAGGCCGTGACTGTGGAAGATTCGTTCAGCATGGTTCACGCCTCCAACGGCCAACTGCAGCCGCTGTCGAACCAGATGCGCTCCGAGCCCTGGATCGTGGCCGGCATCGCTGCCGCTACGCTGGGCAGCCGTCCGGTGGATTGGAACTGGCTCGTGGCCGACTACAGCCGCATCCGCGACCTGATCGCCGAAACCATCCCAGGCTTCAAGGACTTCAACGAGAAGCTCAAGAACCCTGGTGGCTTCTATCTGGGCAACAGTGCCGGTGCCCGTCGCTGGAACACACCGTCGGGCCGCGCCAACTTCAAGCCCAACATGTTGCCGACCGACCTGCTCCACGAGCGGACCCGTGCCACAGGGCAATTGCCGGACCTGATCCTGCAATCCATGCGCTCCCACGACCAGTACAACACCACCATATATGGTCTCGACGATCGCTATCGCGGAGTGAAGGGCCAGCGTGACGTATTGTTCGTCAACGAAGCGGACATCATCCGCCTGGGCTTCAAGCCCGGGCAGAAGGCCGATATCGTCTCGCTTTGGGATGACGGACGCGAGCGGCGGGTCAAGGGTTTTACCCTGCTGGCCTTCGACATCCCGGCCGGACAAGCCGCCGCCTACTACCCGGAAGTGAATCCGTTGGTGCCGCTGGAAAGCACTGGTGACGGCAGCCACACCCCGACCTCGAAGTTCGTGGCGATTCGTCTGGAAGCGGCAAGCGAGAACGGGTTGATCATGGCCAAGTCGGCTTGAACCGATCCTGAGGGATCAACTGGCCCTGCCGGGCACTTTCAGACACCCAAAAAAAAGGCCGTTTTCCAATGAAAACGGCCTGTCTGAAGTAGCTAAAGACCGGCGAAACTAGAGTAAGTTCCGCACTAAAAACAGTTACTTAGAGAATTGTGCACAAGTCGTGTTACTCGTCGGATTTCGATTGTAACCAAGCGAAGCCAGCCTCAGGATCGCGCCGTCATCCCTTTGAGGCTCCTCTATGAAGTTCTCCTCCATTCTCTTGTTGTCCCTTGGCCTGGTCAGTGGCGTCGCGTCTGCCGGCGGTACCGCCGAAGCGGGTGTAGGCGGCGCATTGGGCGGGGTTTTGGGTTCGGTCGTCGGCCAGTCCCTGGGCGGCAATACCGGCTCCACTATCGGCGCAGCCCTGGGCGGCGCAGGCGGTAGCGCAGTCGGTGCAGACAGACACAGCCGCGGGGAAGCGGCAATCGGCGGTGCGCTGGGCGCAGCCGGCGGTAACGTGGTTGGCCGCAGCGTAGGCGGCACCACCGGCAGCCTGATCGGTGCCGCAGCAGGCGGTGGTGCCGGTGGCGCACTGGGTAACTACATGGGCAAGGACGACGATGACGACCGTTATGAAGGTCGCCGTGGTGATCGCCGCTACTACCGCGATGGCCACCCAGGTCGCGGTCATGCCTACGGCCATCGCAAGCACAAGCACAAACATCGCTATCACGATTGACTGACGGCTGGTTCAACACCGACCGTTAAGTGATCGCAGCCTTCGGCTTTCTCTACTGAGACTGACCGGAGGCTGCGATTTTTCGTTTCAGGCTACCAAAGGCTCCAGCGCCGCGCGCAGCCGATCCGGAATCGCCACGGGCCGATTCGATGCTCGATCCACGAACACATGCACGAAGCGCCCCGCCGCACAGGCCTCGTCCTCGCCCTCCTTGAACACCGCCAGCTCGTATTGCACTGAACTGTTGCCCAGCTTGCCGACCCGCAGGCCGACCTCGATCCGATCCGGAAAAGCGATCGACGCAAAATAGTCGCAAGCTGAACTCACCACGAAGCCCACCACTTCGCCTTCGTGGATATCCAGACCGCCGGTTTCGATCAGGTAGGTATTCACCGCCGTATCGAAAAAGCTGTAGTAGGTGACGTTGTTGACGTGGCCGTACACATCGTTGTCGTGCCAGCGTGTCGTCACCGGCTGGAAATGGAAGTACTCGGTGCGTTGAGGCATCGCTTGTCCTTGGTCATGCGCTGTTGGGATGGCACAGGGTAACGCGCTATCGTTGCGAGAAACCCTTGCCTTGGGCGGCCAGTTCCGCAATCAGGCGCGCAGGCTTCCATTGGTCCCCCTGCTTCGTTTCGAGGTCCACCAGGCGCGCATGGATGTCCTCGAGGCCTTGCTGGTCAGCCCAGGCCATCGGGCCGCCCTTGTCCGCCGGAAAACCATAGCCATTGAGGTACACCAGATCGATGTCATGGGACGACTCGGCAATGCCTTCCTGGAGGATTTTCGCACCTTCGTTGACCAGTGCCAGCAAGCAGCGCTCGAGGATTTCCTCGGCGCCGATGTCACGCCGCTGGAAACCCAGCTCCTCGCTGACCCGCTGCACCAGCGCATCGACCTCTACATCGTGCTCAGCCTGTCGACTGCCCGGCTCATAGTGGTAATAACCGTTGCCACTTTTCTGGCCGAACCGGCCCAATTCGCACAGACGGTTATCCACCTGCACCTCAGGCGCGTCCTGGCCCCGGCCCGCCAGTTCCCGCGCACGCCATTCCAGATCGATCCCGACCACGTCGTACATGCGAAACGGTCCCATGGCGAAACCAAAGCCCTGCAACGCCGCATCGACCTGATGGGGAAACGCACCCTCCAACAACATCTTGCGTGCTTCCAGCGCGTAGGGATGAAGCATCCGGTTGCCGATAAAGCCGTGGCAATTACCCGATACCACGCTGACCTTGCCCATGCGCTTGCCCAGCGCCAAGGCTGCATCCAAAACAGCTTTCGACGTCTGTGCGCCGCGAACGATTTCCAGCAGCTTCATGATGTGCGCCGGGCTGAAGAAATGCAGGCCCAGCACCTGAGTTGGCCGACGCGTAGCCGCGGCTATCGCATCGATATCCAGTGCCGAGGTATTGCTTGCCAGAATCGCCTCGGGCTTGAGCATGCCGTCCAGCTCACGAAATATCTTCTGCTTGAGTTCGAGATTCTCGTACACCGCTTCGATAACCATGTCCACATTGCGGATCGCCGCATAGTCATCGGCCCGCGTTATCCGGGCGATACGGGCGTCGGCTTCGCTTTGTTCAAGACGCCCCTGACGTACGTTATGGGCGTAGGTATCGGCCACCGTGACCAACGCCTGCTCCAGCATTTGCGGATTATTATCGACCCACTGCACGGCGACGCCGGCGTTGGCCAGGCACATCACGATGCCGCGGCCCATGGTCCCCGCACCGACAACGGCGGCACGCTGGATATCGAAGGATGTCTGGCTCATGTTTGCTCTCTTGTTGGCGATCCAAAGACTGCTTCACCATAGTCAGCCACCGACTATTTTTGAAATTTATTCGTGTGATGCCGGGTATTCAGCGGATGGATGCAGCTCAAAGATGTGCCTGCGACCAACGCCGAACCTCAGCGTAGGGATACGCTTGCAGCGCAGCATATCCGAGGATCTGGCGAGCCTTTAGCTTGGTAAACAGCGGTACGCTGATTCCGCAGAGAAACCGGGTCATCTGCTCGGCAGAAGGGACATTACCCGTGCGCTGTTCATGCCTGTGGATAAAATTCCCGCACAGGGTCTCGAAATTTCTATCCCCAAGCGGCGGTAGGGATGGCGGTTCCGGCAGGTGCGCGACCTGTCCATGGCATACGGAACAGTGTCCACATTGGCGCGGCGCGTTTTTGTCGCCAAAGTATTCGGCCAGTCGATAACCGAGGCAGCGGTCCGTGGCGAATAACTCGAGCATGGCGTGAATCCTGGAGATTTCCGTTTCCTCATGCTGGGTGAAATTGGCGTGTAGCTCGACGCTCAAGGCCTGGGAATCGAAGTCCGCCTCAAGGACGTTGTAGACCTCCGTCATCTGCTTGCTTTCAAGCTCGATCCAGCCCTTTTCCTGGAAATAATCCAGCGCCTTGACCACGCGATCACGCTCGGCCCGATACTGTTGGTACATCTCCTCGAAATTCACCGTTGCCCAAGTTCGAGCACGGCTGGAGGTCTGGATGATCGCCGAAACAAAATCCCTTCGCTCACCCTCGAACTGCTCCAGCAGTGCCTGCGGCTCGGTCAGGAACTTGAAGCGATATTCCGCGTAATAGGCGTAACGCGGCGCGATCAGCCGGCGCAGCTCCAGCTGGACCAGCAGCGTCTTGAGCGGCAATTGCCGGATGTTGCTCTGGTCCGCCAACGGTCCCAGCAAGAACTCCCATTGCTCATCCCGGGCGGTGGCTTTCAGCTCATCAAGCACACAACGGATGCCGGAAAGCTCCGGTGTATCGCCATAGACGAAATTCTCCAGGATGTTGAGACTGTCGCGGTTAGCCAATACCAGGCAATCGGACGGCTGCCCGTCCCGCCCTGCCCGACCGATTTCCTGGCTGTAGTTCTCGATGGACTTCGGCAAGTCGAAATGGACCACGTTGCGGATATCGCTTTTGTCGATTCCCATGCCGAACGCGATGGTCGCGACGATGCAGTCAGACTGCCCGCCCATGAAGCGCCGCTGTATGGCTTCACGCTGATCATGGGGCAGCCCGGCGTGATAAGCCTCGGCCTTGATGCCGTGTTCACTCAGGTACCCGGCAACCTGCTCGGCGGTTCGCTGCAAAGTGACGTAGACGATACTCGACTGCCCGGGACGTTCGCCTAACCATTGCAGCAGTCGCCCACGCTTGTCGTCACTGCGAACAGGCTCGACCAGCAGGTTGAGGTTGGGCCTGTAGAAACCAGTGGTCACCACGTCATCGGCGGCGATGGCAAACTTCGCCTGCATGTCGACGATGACCTTCGGTGTCGCGGTGGCCGTCAACAGCAGTGCCTGAGGAATATTGAACTGGCGTTGGTAGTCGGGGAGCTTGAGATAATCGGGGCGAAAGTTATGGCCCCATTCGGATATGCAGTGAGCCTCATCCACCACCAGCAACGAAATCGACACCTGCTCCAGGAAATTGCGAAAGCGCTCGTTCTTCAGCCGCTCCACCGAGACCATCAGGACCTTCAACTCACCCGAACGGGCCCGCGCCATGGCCTCGCTGGCTTCGTCGCGACTCTGGGCCGAGTCGATACTGGCTGCGGCGATGCCGTGTCGCTTCAGGAACGCCAGCTGGTCCTGCATCAGCGCCAGCAGCGGCGAAACCACCAGCGTCAGGTGCGGCAATAGCAGCGACGGCAATTGATAGCAGAGAGACTTACCGGATCCGGTCGGAAAAATGGCCGCCGCCGACCGACCGGCAAGGACCGCGCCGATGGCCGCCTCCTGACCGGGGCGAAATTGTGGATAACCGAAGACCTTCTCCAGGGTGCTGTGCATAAGCGGTCGCTCCTTTGACTGCTGTGAAGCCCAAAGCCTAGTCGGGCAACGCAGCGAGTCGAGAAAAGGTCGGGGGGAAAACGATACTGGATGATACGGCGTATGCGCCTGGAACCCTGTTCAGTTAACAAGCCCAGCCTACCGTCTGCCCCTACGCATTTACCAGACATCCCGATAATCAAAAGATATTTGATAGTCGTACTTCGACAAATCAAGAGTATGCGTGAAATGTGGCTGAAGGATTTCAACCCATTCGGCATCGACATCAAAGTTTCCGTTATTAATATTGTTTTCCAAAGGAATATTGAGTTCATCCAGAATCTTGGAGTCGTTTCCGAAATCCTGTGAATACTCCTTCTCGACCAACAGCTCGGATACCTTGTCAAACCACCTCAGCCTGATTTTTAAACCCATGGCGCCCTCAGAGATATTTCTTAATGTTACGTTTCGGAATTCGTTCTTTCTTTTGCTCACCCGTAAGGTGATCAAATGCACCGAGATGGCTCCCATCGCTTGAGCGATATACTTCTAACTCGCCGTGGCTAGAGTCCCACTCATAAATCCTCCTGCCCTTAGCATCAATCCAACGCTCCCGAAAACCGCCGCCACCTTGACGTGGAGTCTTTGCTTTAACTTCGGTCAGACCAGCGAAACCCGTAATTTCGTTTGTCTGGGGTGCGTGATGATACTTATGTGCAGCCTCCGGCAGCCCTTTGCGACGAACATTCAAAACTACATATAACGGCGAAACCCCAGCCCCCACCGGAAACACAAGAATGAAGTCCTTGTACTCCGGCGGATAAATCGGGTTGACGATGATGCTGTCCGCCATGGGCGTCGGCGGGAAGATCCAGATGCGCGGCGCCTGTGGCGCAGCCTCCAGGGCAGGAATGCCCAACGTGGCGGAAGGGTCCACTGCCGGCGTCCAGATCAACTCGACCCCATCGCCGAAGTCTGCCACTTGCTGCTCGCCGCGGGTCTGGAACGTCACCACCGGGATCATTTCCCAGTCGCGTCTTGACTGGGTGTTGTAGCCGTACCCTTTAAGCGTCCCGTCAGCCTGGGTTTCGACGTGTAGGCGAACCCGGCTGCGTGCTTTCTCAAGCGACCTCAATTGCTCTTCGGTGTACAGCGAGCCATCGCCCAGGTTCGAGGGGATCAGCAGCCCTACCAACCCGACCAGCGCGCCCGCCACCACAGGCGCCGTGAGCGCGCCAGCGCCAAGGGAGGCCAACGCCGTTCCACCCAGTGCCAGCGAGCCAACACTTGCGGGCAACGCTCCGCTGATGGTCTTCAGCGGTACGCAGCCTGACGCGTCTACCTCTCGGCCGCCCAACAACGTGAAGGCGCCATAAGCGCTCAGCATCTCCGTCGGGATGTAACCGGTTGGATTGTGATAATCGATGATTGCATCGGGCAGTTCGCAAGACTTGGCGAACACACAGCCTTTGATGCTCGGTGCTTCCTTCTGGCGTATCTGGCCCAGTCGCTGGGTCATGTAGGCCTCTTGTCGGGCGAGCATGTCCTCATAGGCCTTAAAATCGGCGTCTCTTTTTGCCAACTCGTCCGGAGTCATATCCCGCAGGACTCTGTGGCGCCAGTCACCACCTTGGTACTCCCAAACTTGGGGAGTATCGCTTTTTCCGTTTGCCATCCCTCGTCCTTGCTCGGTCGTCGCCAACTCAATGCAAGCGGCGCGGCGAACCTTACCGAGCAAGCGGAAAAAATGCTCACCAGACAGCTCCGAGTCTGGCGTAAGAACTTTCTTCTTTTTATTGAGAAACGATTTCGTCCTAAACTTTCCTACCGTACAGCCCTGCCATTCCTACCAGCCGGATCCCCCAACATGCATTTCGCCCCAGACTTCCCCGACGACGCCGTCATGCGCCAACTCATGGAGTTGCTCCACGAAGAAATAGGCCTGCCGGAACGCAAGACCCTTCGCCTGGAGACCGCGATCAATCACGATCTGGGCTGTGATGGCGCGGATGCCCGGCACTTGATGGAAACATTGGAGGAGCGGTTCGCCATCGAGCTCGTCGACTATGACGCTTATCGGTATTTCCAACCGGAAGGATTCGATGTGTTCCAAAAGCGCAGGGCCAAGGGGCGCGCAAACAAAATGCCGCTGACCATCGGCATGCTCTATAAGGCAATCAAGGCCCAGCGATGGGATACACAGGCGCTGGAAGCAAAATAGTCGCACACAAAAAAGCCGCCCTCGAAGGGCGGCTTTTTCATTTACCAGCCAAGCCTTACAGCTGCGGACCTGCTGCCTTGATCGCGTCGCTCACTTCGAACTTCTTGAAGTTCTCGATGAACAGACCGGCCAGTGCCTTGGCGGCTTCGTCGTAGGCAGCCTTGTCGGACCAAGTGTTGCGTGGGTTCAACAGGCCAGTCTCGACGCCCGGAACAGCCAGCGGCACGTCCAGGTTGATGATATCCAGGTGTTCGGTTTCAGCACCGATCAGCGCGCCGCTCTGGATCGCCGCGATCACCGCACGGGTGGTCGGGATGTTGAAGCGCTTGCCGACGCCATAGCCGCCGCCGGTCCAGCCGGTGTTGACCAGGTAGACCTTGGAGCCGAAACCACGGATGCGCTTGATCAGCAGCTCAGCGTATTCACCGGCCGGACGCGGGAAGAACGGCGCGCCGAAGCAGGTGGAGAAGGTCGACTTGATGCCACTACCAGAACCCATTTCGGTCGAGCCCACCAGCGCGGTGTAGCCGGACAGGAAGTGGTAGGCGGCTTGTTCTTCGCTGAGGATCGACACAGGTGGCAGTACGCCAGTCAGGTCGCAGGTCAGGAAGATCACGGCGTTCGGCTCGCCACCGAGGTTTTTCGGTGCGCGTTTTTCGATCAGCTCACGCGGGTAGGCGGCGCGGCTGTTCTGGGTCAGGCTGTCATCGGCGTAGTCGGCTTTCTTGGTGACCGGGTCCAGGACCACGTTCTCCAGTACGGCGCCGTGCTGGATGGCTTTCCAGATAACCGGCTCGTTCTTCTCGGACAGGTCGATGCACTTGGCGTAGCAACCGCCTTCGATGTTGAAGACCACGCCCACGCCCCAGCCATGCTCGTCGTCACCGATCAGGTAACGGCTCTCGTCGGCGGACAGGGTGGTCTTGCCGGTGCCCGACAGACCGAAGAACAAGGTCACGTCGCCCTCTTCGCCCATGTTCGCGGCGCAGTGCATCGGCAGCACGTCGGCAGCCGGCAGCAGGAAGTTCTGCACGGAGAACAGGGCTTTCTTCATCTCACCGGCGTAGCGCATGCCGGCGATCAATACTTTCTTGGCCGCGAAGTTGATGATCACGGTGCCGTCGGAGTTGGTGCCATCGCGCTCAGGCTCGCAGACGAAGTTCGGCGCGTTGAGGATCTGCCACTCATCCTTGCCACCGGCGTTGTATTGCTCGGGGTTGATGAACAGGCAGCGGCCGAACAGGTTGTGCCACGCGGTCTCGGTGGTCATCTTGACCGGCAGGTAGTGCGCAGGATCGGAGCCTACATGCACGTGGGAAACAAAACGCTCGCGCTCGCCCAGATAGGCTGCGACGCGGTTCCACAGGGCATCGAACTTGTCAGCCGGGAACTTGCGGTTGATCGGGCCCCAAGCGATGGCGTCCTGGGTGGTTGGCTCTTCCACGATGAAACGGTCGACTGGCGAACGACCAGTACGATGACCAGTACGTACAACCAGCGCGCCAGTATCGGCAAGCTCGCCTTCACCGCGATTCAGGGCTTCTTTGACCAGATCATCGACACTCAGATCGGTGTACACGGCGTTATTGGCTTGCGTCATGAGATTCCCCGTCGGCCCGTGGCCGAGTGCTCCAAACGTTTTGTAGTAGGAAGTCGCGCACTACTACCCGAAAAAAGTGGGCCGGATTATGCCAGAAAACCCCAAAAAGAGTAGGGCCCTCCCGTCAGTACGGCGTAAATCCGGCGTTTGCCAGGAGATTTACCTGCGCTGAACCGATTTAGTGACGAGTATCTGACGGTGTGTCGACACCCGCACCGGCGAACAATTGCGCGATGTCCGCCGCGTCGAACAGGTAGCGCTCATTGCAAAACTGGCAATCGATCTCGATGGCGCCGCCATGCTCGATCACCAGTTGCTGCGCATCTTCCAGACCCAGACTGACCAGCGCATTGCCGGAACGTTCACGGGAGCAACTGCATTTGAAGCGCAACGGCTGACCGTCGAACAGGCGAACCTGCTCTTCGTGGTACAGGCGATGCAGGACGGTTTCGTTGTCCAGCCCCAGCAATTCATCGGCGCTCAACGTGCTGGCCAGAGCGGTGACGTGTTGCCAGCTGGCGTCGCGCTCTTCCGGATCACGGATGCGGTCGGCAGGCAATTGCTGCAGCAGCAAGCCACGGGCGCGCCGCCCGTCGGCATAGAGCCAGAAGCGAGTGTTGGTCTGCTGGGACATGACGAAGTAGTTGGTGAAGCATTCGGCCAGCGTCGCGCCGTCAAGATCGACGATGCCTTGGTAGCGCTTGCCGTGACTAGGGTCGACCGTCAGGGCCAGCACGCCGTTGGGCATCAGGTCGGCCAAGGTCGCGTCGGGCGCGATCTGCTCCGCGTGATAACGGGCCAGGCCACGGATCTCTCGCTCGCTGGAGCATTCGATCATCAGCAGTGGCACCGGGCCTTCCGAACGGGCCTGGAGAATCAGCAAGCCATCGAATTTCAAAGTGCCGACCAGCAGCGCCGCAGCCGCCATCAGCTCGCCGAGCAATTGCGCGACCGGCTCCGGATAGGGGTGCTTGGCGAGGACTTCGGCGTAGCTACGCTCCAACGCCACCAGCTCGCCACGGGCGTCGCTGTCATCGAAGATGAAACGTTGGGTGTAGTCGGTATCCGGCAAATCAGTCATAGGGTCTGGTATCTGAGGTGATGGCAATTGATGACGGGCATTTTATGGGCATTCAGGGTGGGTTCCAAGCAAGGCTCTATTCGCTGTTGCTTCCATGGAACTTGAACAGGTCCCGCCGCTGCTTCTTGCTGGGCTTGCCATCGGTGCTCACGCCCAGGGCCCCGGCCTTGCGTTGTGCGGCTGCGGCTTCACGCTTGGCGATACTGGCTTCAGTCTCGCGGTATAGCGTTTGAGCCTCCGGCGCGCCGCGACGCACGATGGACAGGGCTTCGACAATGATGGTTTTTTCGTCGAAGCCCGTGCGGATGACGTATTCGTCACCAATACGTGGCTCTTTGCCAGGCTTGCATCGCTCGCCCCGGTGATGGACCTTGCCGCTTTCAATGGCGGCCTTGGCCAAGGCTCGGGTCTTGTAGAATCGTGCCGCCCACAACCATTTATCGAGACGGACCTTGTCATCCTCTTCGCTTTTTTGTGCCACTGGAATTCCTCTTTCTAACGAATAGCTGGAACTGTACTACCGTTTTTGTCGGGCGCACGAATCCATCCCGACGGATAGAATGCCCGCCGAACCTACCGTTCACATGGCATGCGTCGGTATCGGTTACACCTGCAAACAAGTACGTAGATAACTGTCGCCATTTTGTGATTATTCTGCGTGAATACCGCGGTTCGCGGAGTCCGCTATCCGATGTGCCAATTTCAGGTTGTTTTTATTGAAGACTTTTGACCATCTGACCGTTGTCGGTCTGCGCGAATGGGTGGCGCTCCCGGACCTGGGAGTCGCAGGGCTGCGGGCGAAGATCGACACCGGCGCCAGCACCTCCAGCCTGCACGCCACCGACATCGAGCCGTTCGAGCGTGACGGCGAAAAATGGGTGCGCTTCACCGCGCACCTCGGCACCGTCGTACAACTGCGTCATCGCCGCTGCGAAGCGCCGCTGGTGGCGCGCAAGACCATCAAGAGTTCCAACGGCCACGCCCAGGTCCGCTACGTGATCAGCACCACGTTGGCACTGGGCGATCGGTTCTGGCGGGTCGAATTCACCCTCGCCTGCCGCAAATCCATGCGTTATCGCCTGTTGCTGGGTTCCAAAGCCTTGATTGACGGCCAATTGGTGGTCAATCCAGGCATCAAATACGTTCAAGACAAGCCGGCATTCCCGGTGTCCACTACCTCTGCCACAGGTGTTGCATGAAGATCGCTGTGCTGTCGCGAAATCCGCGTCTGTATTCCACTCGTCGTCTCGTTGAAGCCGGGACCGAACGTGGCCATGAAATGGTGGTGATCGATACCCTGCGCGCCTACATGAACATTGCCAGCCACAAGCCGCAGATCCATTACCGCGGCAAACCGCTGGAAGGCTTCGATGCGGTGATCCCGCGTATCGGCGCGTCGGTGACCTTCTACGGTTGTGCGGTGCTGCGCCAGTTCGAAATGATGGGTGTGTATCCCCTCAATGAATCCGTCGCGATTGCCCGCTCGCGAGACAAGCTGCGCTCGCTGCAATTGCTGTCTCGGCGCGGTATCGGCTTGCCCGTGACCGGTTTCGCCCACTCGCCGGATGACATCCCCGACCTGATCGCGATGGTCAATGGCGCGCCCCTGGTGATCAAGGTGCTGGAGGGCACCCAGGGCATTGGCGTGGTGCTGTGTGAAACCGCAACGGCGGCGGAGTCGGTGATCGAAGCGTTCATGGGCCTGAAGCAGAACATCATGGTCCAGGAGTACATCAAGGAAGCCGGCGGCGCGGACATTCGTTGCTTCGTGGTCGGCGACAAGGTGATCGCCTCGATGAAGCGCCAGGCCAAGCCAGGGGAATTTCGCTCCAACCTGCATCGCGGCGGTAGCGCCAGTTTGATCAAGATCACTCCGGAAGAACGCATGACCGCCCTGCGTGCGGCCAAGGTCATGGGTCTGGCGGTGGCTGGCGTGGACATCCTGCGATCCAATCACGGACCGCTGGTGATGGAGGTCAACTCCTCGCCAGGCCTGGAAGGCATCGAGACCACCACCAGCAAGAACGTGGCGGGGATCATCATCGAGCATCTGGAAAAGAATGGCGGGCCGAACATGACCCGGACCAAGGGCAAGGGTTAATCCATTTACAAACACTGTGGGAGCGAGCTTGCTCGCGATAGCGGTGGGTCAGTCAAGATCAACTTCGCTGATCCACCGCTATCGCGAGCAAGCTCGCTCCCACAGGTCCTCTGCCTGACCTGAAAGAAATCGCTACACCGCATCCCGAGGCAGCATCAAGCCCAACGGCAGCCGCACCCGCGCTTCCAGCCCGCCACCGACTCGGTTGCGCAGCTCGACGTTGCCGCCGTGCATCGAGGCGATACGCTTGACGATCGCCAGGCCCAGCCCAGTGCCCTTACCGCCCCGGGCCCGATCACCCCGGGTGAATGGATTGAAGATCGCCTCCAACTCCGAGGGATCGATGCCGGCGCCTCGGTCCATGACGCTCAGCACGACGTAGGGCGCGCTGGTATCGCCCGATACGTAGGCAGCAACCTCCACACCGGTGCCGGCATGGTTCAGGGCGTTGCCAATCAGGTTGTTCAGCAAGCGCTTCATCGATACGCGACGTAACGGAAACGGCTGGATCGGCTCCAGGCGCAGGTGGACCTTCTCTTCGTTCTGGTTATAGGGCGCAGCCACCTCCCGAACGAGGTCGCTGAGGTCGACCTCTTCCACCGACTCATCACGACCGTCTCGAATGAACGCCAGGAACTGGTCGAGAATCGCGTCCATGTCCTCGATATCACGGACCATTTCGTCGGTCAGGTCGGTGTGCTCGCCCATCAATTCCAAAGAAAGCCGCAATCGGGTCAGGGGCGTACGCAAGTCATGGGAGACACCCGCAAGCATCAGCTCACGCTCGCGTCCGGCCTGCTCGACATCCTCCGCCATCTGGTTGAAGGCGCGGTAGACCTCGGTCATCTCACTGGGCGTGTCGCTGATCGGCAGCCGTACGCTACGCCCCTGCCCCAGCTGCCGGGCGGCGTAGACCAGGCGCTTGAGCGGTTGGTTGAGCTGGCTGACGAAGATCCATGCCGAAGCCGTCGATAACAGGCCGATCGCCAGGAACCAGCCCAGCACGTTCCAGATTTTCTGACCACGCAACGGATGAGGGTACAGCGGAACCTTCAGCCAACCATCTCCCAGGCTGGGAGCGCGGACCCACAAGGCCGGCGGCGAGTGCATGCGTAATCGTACCTCGGTGTCGGCCCCCAGCTCGGCCTGCATCTGCCGCTGATAGATCTCGCTGTACGGCCAGTGCTGCTCGCCTTCCGGCACACCGGCACCGACCACCCGGATCAATGTGGCCGCCTCGGCTATCTTCGCCCGATTGGTTTCGTCTGCCGCCCAGTAGGCTCGCAAGGTCAAGGCAACGCCGTGACTGTATTGGCGGTCCACCAGCACGTCTTCGTTCATCAGCAGGTAAACCAACGTCAGCGCCTTGGAAAAGAGCACGACAATGAGCACCAGCCAGAGGGTGCGGGAGAAGAAACTCTGGGGGAACCAAACGGGGGTTTTCATGAATAGCCGCTACACACTTGCAGGAGCGAGCGATGCTCGCACAATGACGGACCGCGAGTCGCCTGGAAAAGACTTCAACCCAGCCAGGCTACCCGCTCCTACAAATCGCCGATCACTTGCCGGCGGCGCCATCCGGCACGAATACGTAACCTACGCCCCAGACGGTCTGGATATAACGCGGCTTGGAGGGATCGGGCTCGATCATCCGGCGCAGACGGGAAATCTGCACGTCGATGGAACGCTCCAGCGCATCCCACTCGCGGCCACGGGCCAGGTTCATCAGCTTGTCCCGCGTCAGCGGCTGGCGAGCGTTCATCACCAAGGCCTTGAGCACGGCGAATTCGCCGGTGGTGAGCATGTGGATCTCGTCGCCACGCTTCAGCTCGCGAGTGGCCAACGACAGTTCATAGTCGCCGAAGGTCACGCTTTCATCTTCGCTGCCCGGCGCGCCTGGCACCGGCGCCGACTGGCGACGCAAGACCGCCTTGACCCGCGCCATCAGCTCGTCCGGGTTGAACGGCTTGGCCAGGTAATCGTCGGCGCCCAGCTCCAGACCCTTGATACGGCTCAACTCGTCGCCCTTGGCGGTCAGCATGATGATCGGGATCTGGTTGTTCGCGCCACGCAGGCGACGACAGGCAGTAAGGCCGTCTTCACCAGGCAGCATCAGGTCGAGGACCACCAGGTTGAAAACCTCCCGGGCCAGCAGACGGTCCATCTGCTCGGTGTTCGGTACGGTGCGGGCTCGGTAGCCCTTGCTGACGAAAAAGCGCTCCAGCAGGCTGCTCAGCCCAGGATCGTCGTCAACAATCAGAATTTTTTCGCCTTCAGCAGTTTGTGCGGTGCTGCTCATAGGAAGCTCCTTTGATCTCGGCGCGCATTATGGCCTAGCTGCCGCTGTACGTACCGTGTGCATTGTTAGCAGATTTTTCGCCTATCTCCAGCATTCAACTGATCCAGCCTGCGGGCACGACGCACCCTAACGGCGGAACGCTGGTTATAATGCGCGGCCTTTGTGCCAGGACCGGGCCGGATCGCTGAACCGGCGCAACACTTTTACCCTTGGCCAGGCAGCACTTTTTGAATTTCGCGGGTCAACAGGCAGCCTTTTGACCCAGGCAGCGGCGCATGCCAGGCCGCTCAACCAGTCTTGCCGAACCCGATTTGCGCGGCGGCGAGCCTGATTTCACAATTTGTCAGGTGGTTTTATGGACAGCATCAACAGCCGCATCGCCGAGGAACTCGGCGTCCGCCCACAACAGGTCGAAGCGGCCGTCGCGCTACTCGATGAAGGCTCCACGGTCCCTTTCATCGCCCGTTACCGGAAAGAAGTGACAGGCAGCCTCGATGACACCCAGTTGCGTCATCTGGAAGAGCGCCTGCGCTACCTGCGCGAACTCGACGAACGGCGCATCAGCATCCTCGCGAGCATCCAGGAGCAGGGCAAGCTGACCCCGCAACTCGAACGCGACATCAAGCTGGCCGACACCAAGACCCGCCTTGAAGACTTGTACCTGCCCTACAAGCAAAAGCGCCGCACCAAGGGCCAGATTGCCCTGGAAGCCGGCCTCGGCGAGCTGGCCGACGGCCTGTTCAACGACCCGAGCCTGGCACCGGAAACCGAAGCCGCGCGCTTCGTCGATGCCGAAAAAGGCGTGGCGGACGTGAAGGCCGCGCTGGAAGGCGCCAAGTACATCCTCATGGAGCGTTTCGCCGAAGACGCCAACCTGTTGGAGAAACTGCGCAACTTCCTCAAACAGGAGTCCATCCTCAGCGCCCGCGTCATCGCCGGCAAGGAAGAGGAAGGCGCCAAGTTCCGCGACTACTTCGAGCACGATGAACCGCTCAAGAGCATGCCGTCCCACCGTGCCCTGGCGATTTTCCGAGGTCGCAACGAAGGCATCCTCAGCACCGCGTTGAAAGTCGGCGAGGAATTGCCCGGCACCATGCACCCGTGCGAAGGCATGATCGGCCAGCAGTTCGGCGTCCAGAACCAGAACCGCGCCGCCGACAAGTGGCTGGCCGAAGTGGTGCGCTGGACTTGGAAGGTCAAGCTCTACACCCACTTGGAAACCGACTTGCTCGGTGAGCTGCGCGATAACGCCGAGACCGAGGCGATCAACGTATTCGCCCACAACCTGCACGACCTGCTGTTGGCCGCGCCGGCCGGCCCGCGCGCAACCCTGGGCCTCGACCCGGGCCTGCGCACCGGCTGCAAGGTGGCGGTGGTCGACTCGACCGGCAAGCTGCTGGACCACGCGACCGTCTACCCGCACGTGCCGCACAACAAGTGGGACCAGACCCTCGCCGTGCTCGCCGCCCTGTGCGCCAAGCATTCGGTGGACCTGATCGCCATCGGCAACGGCACCGCCAGCCGCGAGACCGACAAGCTGGCCGCCGAGCTGATCAAGAAATACCCGGCCATGAAGATGACCAAGGTCATGGTCTCCGAGGCTGGTGCATCGGTTTACTCGGCGTCGGAACTGGCGTCGAAGGAATTCCCGGACCTGGATGTGTCGATCCGTGGCGCGGTGTCGATTGCCCGTCGCCTGCAGGATCCATTGGCGGAACTGGTGAAGATCGATCCGAAATCCATCGGTGTCGGCCAGTACCAGCACGACGTTTCCCAACTGAAACTGGCGCGCGGCCTCGACGCGGTTGTGGAGGATTGCGTGAACGCCGTGGGCGTGGACGTGAACACCGCTTCGGTGGCGCTGCTGGCACGTATCTCCGGCCTGAACGCCACGCTGGCGCAGAACATCGTCACCCACCGTGACGAACACGGCGCATTCAAGACCCGCGCCGCGTTGAAGAAAGTCCCGCGCCTGGGTGAAAAAACCTTCGAGCAGGCCGCCGGCTTCCTGCGCGTCATGAACGGCGACAACCCGCTCGATTCCTCGGCCGTCCACCCTGAAGCCTACCCGCTGGTGCAACGCATCGCCGCCCAGACCGACCGGGACATTCGCTCGCTGATTGGCGACGCCGCGTTCCTCAAGCGCCTGGATCCGAAGAAATTCACCGACGAAACCTTCGGCCTGCCCACTGTCACCGACATCCTGCAAGAGCTGGAGAAGCCGGGCCGCGACCCACGTCCGGAATTCAAGACCGCCGAATTCCAGGAAGGCGTCGAGGACCTCAAGGACCTGCAACCGGGCATGATCCTCGAAGGCGTGGTGACCAACGTGACCAACTTCGGCGCGTTCGTCGACATCGGCGTGCACCAGGACGGCCTCGTCCACATCTCCGCACTGTCGGAAAAATTCATCAAGGACCCGCGCGAAGCCGTGAAGGCCGGCGACGTGGTGAAAGTGAAAGTCATGGAAGTCGATATCCCGCGCAAACGCGTTGGCTTGTCGATGCGCATGAGCGACACGCCAGGCGAGAAAGTCGACGGTGCCCGCGGTGCTCGCCCAGGCGCCGCGCCACGCCAGTCGCAGAACACCGCGCCGCGCAAGGAAACCGCCACCGCGGCCCCGGCCAACAACGCCATGGCCTCGCTGTTCGCCAACGCCAAGCAACTGAAGAAACGCTGATGGATGCGCCGGCCGGGTTGGTGGAGAGCGCGTTCTTCAAGCTGCTCGGCTGCCGTCTGCACAGCCTTGGGGACGGGGTGGCGCAAGTCGCCCTGGGCCTCGAACCCGAGTTGCGCAATCGTGGCGGCAAGCTCCACGGCGGCGCGCTGTTCAGCCTGGTGGACATCGCCATGGGACTGGCCTGCTCCAGTGTCCATGGCTTTGACCAGCAGAGCGCGACCATCGAATGCAAGATCAACTACATTCGCGCTGTGTCCGACGGCGACGTGTTGTGCACCGCCCGGGTCATCCACCCGGGCCGGCGCACGCTGGTGGTCGAGGCCGAAGTGATGCAAGGCGACAAGCTGGTCGCAAAAGCGCAAGGCACGTTCGCTGTCCTATAGCTCCCTGTCATCGATTTGGGGTAATTTCGATGCCACGAATGCCGCGCCGAAACCCCTTGTGGGAGCGAGCCTGCTCGCGATAGCGGTGGACCAGTCAATATAAAAGTTGACTGACAGACCGCTATCACGAGCAAGCCCGCTCCCACAGGGGATCGAGGCGATGACTCCTTGACCGCACAGAAACCAGGCGAAAACGCCAGTTTTAACTTCACCCTTGTAGACCGTCTTGCCCACCCCCATATTGGGGCGACTGACGCGTGAAGGAATTCAACTTGAGCGACCTTTTAAACCGCCGCCTGGCCCTGCTCGGCGAGCGCGCCAACCTCTCCCTGCTCGAGCAGTGCCTGCACGGTATCGAGCGTGAATGCCTGCGCGTCACGGGCGATGGACGCCTGGCGCAGACCCCGCATCCCGAGGCCCTGGGCTCGGCGCTGACCAACGAACAGATCACCACCGACTATTCCGAGTCGCTGCTGGAGTTCATCACCCCGGCCCTGGCCAACCCGGCCGACACCCTGAGCAGCCTCGACAGGATCCACCGGTTCGTCTACAGCAAGCTCGGCGACGAATACCTGTGGAGCCCTTCGATGCCGTGCCCGCTGCCGGCCGAAGAAGAAATTCCGATCGCCTACTACGGCACCTCGAATATCGGGCGACTCAAGTACGTTTACCGCAAGGGGCTGGCGCTGCGTTATGGCAAGACCATGCAGTGCATCGCCGGGATCCACTACAACTTTTCCCTGCCGGAAAAGCTCTGGCCCTTGCTCCGGCAGGACGAAACCAGCGATCTGAGCGACCGGGATTTCCAGTCGTCGGCCTACATCGCGCTGATCCGTAATTTCCGCCGCTACAGCTGGCTGCTGATGTACTTGTTCGGCGCCTCGCCGGCCCTGGACGCCGGTTTCCTGCGTGGCCGGCCGCATCAATTGGAACAATTGGACCCGGACACGTTGTACTTGCCCTACGCAACCAGCCTGCGCATGAGCGACCTGGGTTACCAGAGCAACGCCCAGGCCGGCCTGACGCCTTGCTACAACGACCTGGCGAGCTACACCGACAGCCTGCGCAAAGCGGTGGCGACGCCCTACGCGCCGTATGTCGAGATCGGCACGCACCAGAACGGCGAATGGGTGCAGCTCAACACGAACATCCTGCAGATCGAAAACGAGTACTACTCCAACATCCGTCCCAAGCGCGTGACCTACACTGGCGAACGGCCGATCCAGGCGTTGATGGCCCGGGGCATCCAGTACGTCGAAGTGCGCTGCCTGGACATCAACCCGTTCCTGCCGATGGGCATCGACCTCACCGAGTCGCGATTCCTTGATGCGTTCCTCTTGTATTGCGGCCTCAATGACAGCCCGCAACTGGAAAACAACGAGTGCAGCAACGCCACCCGCAACTTCCTGACGGTGGTCAAGGAAGGCCGCAAGCCTGGCCTGCAACTGCAGCGCCAGGGCCAGTCGGTAGACATGCAAGCCTGGGCCCTGGAACTGCTGGAAAAAATCGCTCCGCTAGCGGCGCTGCTGGACCAGAGCCAAGGGAGCGATGACCATCGCCAGGCGCTGGACGCTCAACTGGCAAAAGTCCGCGACCCATCCCTGACGCCCTCCGCCCGGGTATTGGCCGCCATGGCCGAGCACCAGGAAAGCTTCGCCCAATTCTCCCTGCGCCAGAGCAAGGCCCACGCCGAGTTTTTCCGCGCCGAGCCCTTGTCGGCCGACGAACACGTTGCGTTCGAGGAAAACGCTCGGCAATCGCTGGTCCAGCAAACCGAGCTGGAGCAGAACGAGGTAGGGGATTTCGATGTGTTCGTGGGTTCGTACCAGGCGAGCATCCTGGCGATCAGTAACTAATCACGCGTTCTATAGGTCCCGCGTGGGATGGAGCTTGTGTGGCGAGGGGGATTTATCCCTTCGCCACAGGGTTGTGTGTGTTTACCGTCTTTGCAGAGTGCTTACTCAGCCGTAGAAGGCTTCTCCCACAGGTTGATCCCACCCTCCTGGGCAAAGCGGTCGATCTCGGCCAGTTCTTCGGCGCTGAAGTCGAGGTTGCGCAGCGCCCCGACGTTTTCGACGATCTGCTCCGGCCGGCTGGCGCCGATCAGGGCGGAGGTGACCCGTGGATCACGTAGCGTCCAGGCCAGGGCCATTTGGGCCAGGCTTTGGCCGCGACGCTGGGCGATTTCGTTGAGCGCACGCACGTGAGCGATGTTGTCCTCGGACAAATGCGAAGCTTGCAACGAGCCACCGCCCGGGCGGTTGACCCGCGCATCGGCCGGAATGCCCTTGAGGTATTTGTCAGTCAGCAGGCCCTGGGCCAGCGGTGTGAACGCAATGACGCCTGTGCCCAGCTCCTCGGTGGCGTCCAGCAAATCTTTTTCCACCCAGCGATTGAGCAGGTTATAGGCCGGTTGGTGGATCAACAGCGGGATTTTCCATTCCTTGAGCAGCGCGGCCATTTCCCGGGTTTTCACACCCGAATACGAAGAAATACCGATATACAGAGCCTTGCCCTGCTGCACGGCTGTCGCCAGTGCGCTGGCCGTTTCCTCCAGTGGCGTATCGGGATCGAAGCGGTGGGAGTAGAAAATGTCCACGTAATCCAGGCCCAAGCGCTGCAGGCTCTGGTCGAGGCTGGCGAGCACGTACTTGCGCGAGCCGCCACCCTGTCCATAGGGGCCGGGCCACATGTCCCAGCCGGCCTTGCTGGAAATGATCAGCTCATCGCGGTACTGCTTGAAATCTTCACGCAACAGTCGGCCAAAATTGACTTCGGCGCTGCCATAGGGCGGGCCGTAGTTGTTGGCGAGGTCGAAGTGGTTGATGCCCAGGTCGAACGCTGTACGCAGCAAGGCTCGCTGGGTCTCGATCGGCGTGCTGTCGCCAAAGTTGTGCCACAAGCCGAGTGACAAGGCCGGAAGCACCAATCCGCTGCGCCCGACGCGGCGATAGGGAATGGACTCGTAGCGGTTTTGCGCAGCGGTGTAGGTCATCGAAAAGGCTCTCTGTTCGGACAGCGGGTGGCAGAAGCTAACATTTCACAGACGCATCGGTCAGGCCGAAAGTTCGCATGGCGACGTGCAGCATCTGGGAATCGAAAATCACATTAACGCGCCTGCGCAAATACCTCAGCCACCCAATCCACGAACACCCGTACCCGTGGCGACATGTGCCGGTTATGGGGATAGACGACCGACACCGGCATCGGCGGCGGTGGCATGGACGCCAGAACCTCTTGGATCAGGCCCTGCCGGATCGGCTCCTCCATCCGGTAATGCGGGCATTGGATCAGGCCCATGCCGGCAATCGCCGAAGCGGCGTAGATCTCCGCGCCGGACACTGACAACGTGCCCCCGATCGACACTTCCTTGAGTTCGCCGTCGACCATGAACTCGAACGGATACAGCTTGGCGGTGGTGCGCGAGACGTAATTCACTGCCTTGTGGTGTTGCAAATCATCGAGGCTTTTGGGTTCGCCGTACTGGCGCAAATAAGCAGGGCTGGCGCAGGTGATCTGCCGAAGATTGGCGACGCGCCGGCCGATCAGTGACGAATCTGCCAACGTGCCGGAGCGCACGACGCAGTCGACGCCCTCGGCAATCAGGTCGACAAACCGATCCGCCTCGCTGATGAACAGTTCTATTTCCGGGTAGCGGGCCATGAATTGCGGCAACGCGGGGATAACGAAATATCGCGCCTGCGTTCCGTGCAGGTCCACCCTGAGTTTGCCTTTGGGCGCCACGCTGCGAAATGCCAGTTCGGCTTCTTCCAGCTCGGCCAGCAATTGCACGCAGCGCGGGTAATAGGCTTCGCCATCAAGGGTGGGGCGTACCTTGCGGGTGCTGCGCTCCAGCAGGCGCACCCCTAGCCAGGCTTCGAACTGATTGAGGGTGTGGGTCAGCGTCGCCCTGGGCATGTTCAGGTCCTCGGCGGCCAGGGTGAAGCTGCTGCGCTCGTATATACGGACAAACACCCTCATGGCCTTGACTTGGTCCATCTGAATTTGGCGCCCCGATTGTTGATGAATATTGAACAGTCAAGGCAACTCTCATGCATTTATCGCCACGAGTAAACATGTGAATCTGCCTTCAACCCAATCACCACACCTCAAGGGGATTCTCGCCATGACTGTTCAAGACTCCAAAGTTGCCATCGTGACCGGCGCCTCCCGTGGCATCGGCGCGCAGTTGGCCAAGCAATTGGCCAGCGACGGTTTTGCCGTCGCCATCAATTTCGCCAGCAGTGCCACCGAAGCCTCCAAGCTGGTCGTGCAACTACGCCAGGCCGGGCACCAAGCCATAGCGGTGAAGGCCGATGTGTCGGTTGCCGCCGATGTCAGCCGGATGTTCGACGAGGTCGAAGCGCAACTGGGAAAGGTCGATGTGTTGATCAACAACGCCGGCATCCTCCAGGTCATGTCCTTGGCGCAGCACAGCGATGAATTGTTCGACCGCACGTTTGCCATCAACACGCGCGGCACCTTCAACACCTTGCGCGAAGCCGCGACCCGGCTGAACGACGGCGGCCGCATCATCAACTTCTCCAGCAGCACCGTGGGCCTGAACCTGCCTGGCTATTCGGTGTACATCGCCAGCAAGGCCGCGGTGGAATCCTTGACCCAGGTGTTTGCCAAGGAACTGCGCGGGCGCCAGATCACGGTCAATGCCGTCGCCCCGGGGCCGGTCGCCACCGAATTGTTCATGCACGGCAAAAGCGAAGAGCAGGTGCAGCACTACGCGAAGATGCCGCCCCTGGAGCGCCTCGGCCAGCCGGAAGACATTGCCGGCATCGTCTCCTTCCTGGTCAGCCCGGCCGCCGGCTGGGTGAACGGCCAGGTCCTGCGGGCCAACGGCGGGCTGGTCTGAGGCTTCACTCGATCAACGCACCAGGTGCAAGAACTGCATGTGCCGCTCGTACTGGTCGAGAATGTCGTTGATGACCTGTTCCCTGGAATAGCCCACCAGGTCGTAATCCTGGCTGCCTTCGCTCAGGTGCACCTCGGCACGGTAATAGCGTCGATTGTTGATTTGCTTGGAGCCCATGCCACCCCGGGCGAAGGACGGCGTGAAGTAGCCGCGCATCTGCACTTGGTAAATGAACGGATGCTGCTCGCCGTGGCCGATTTCCAGGCTGACGCTGTCGTTGGCCGGGTCTGGCTGGGTCATCACCGCCAGGCCTTTTTCAGCGAATACCGTTTTCACTTCTTCGATGGCCGGACGCACCGTGGTGTCCAGGAAGCGATACACCTCGTCGCGAGAGGGGAAATGCACAGCCTGGCTCAGGCGCTGGCGCCAGCCACCCGTACCCCAGCGAGAAGCCGCCACCGGCGCGAGGGAATGCAGTTGCGCAATCTGCTTCTGGGATTCGAGATAGAACGCCTTGTGCAGCCCCCACATCATCAGCAACAGGATCATCGAGAACGGCAACGACGTCAGCACCACCGCCGACTTGAGCGCGTCGATGCTGCCGGAAAACAGCAAGGCGCTGGTGACCAGGGCGGTCATCGCCCCCCAGAATACCCGCAGCCATTTCGGCCCATCTTCATCGGGACTGCCACCCTTGGCCGACAACGTCGAAAGCACCACGGTGCCGGAATCGGCGGACGTGACAAAAAACACGAAGCTGATAAACACCGTGACCGCAATCACCGTCTTGCTCCACGGATAGGTTTCCAACAGCAGATACAGACTCATCGACGGGTTATCCAGGGCCGACATGCCCAAGGCACTCATGCCGTGGTTCAGCACCTGATCGAGGGCGCTATTGCCGAAAATCGACATCCACGCCAGGGTGAAACCCAGGGGAATCAACAACACGCCAAACACGAATTCGCGGATCGTACGGCCACGGGAAATCCGTGCGATAAATAGCCCCACGAAGGGTGACCAGGCGATCCACCAGGCCCAGTAGAAAACGGTCCAGCCACCCAACCAGTCACTGGGCTTGTTGTAGGCATACAGGTCGAAACTCTTCATCGGCAGCGCGCCGAGGTAATCGCCCAGGTTCTGCATCAGGGTGTTGAGCAAATGCTGCGTCGGCCCGGCAAACAGCACGAACAGCAACAGCGCGCAGGCCAGCAGCATGTTGATGTCGGACATGACCCGCACGCCCTTGTCGACCCCCGCCACCGCGACGATGATCGCCGCGCCCATCATCAGAACGATCAGCCCAACCTGGATCCACTGGGTATGAGCGATGCCGAACAGGTAATCCAACCCGGAATTGAGGTGCAAGACGCCGAAGCCCATGTCCGCGCCCAGGCCGAACACGGTCGCGATGATGCCGAAGCCGTCCACCGCGTAACCAATCGGACCGTTGATGCGCTTGCCGATCAGCGGGTACAACGCGGACCGCAAGGCCAGCGGCAAATTGTGCCGGTAGGCGAAGTACGCCAAGGCCATGCCCACGAACGCAAAGACGCCCCAGCCGTGCAAGCCCCAGTGCAGGAACAGGATCTGCATGGCTTGGCGCGCCGCATCGGCCGTGCCGGCCTCGCCTTGTGGCGGCTGGGCCAGATGAGTCAGCGGCTCGGAAACGCAAAAGAAGAACAACGTGATGCTGATTCCGGCGGCGAACAACATGCCGGCCCAGGACAGATAACTGAATTCGGGTTCGTCGTGATCAGCACCCAGCTTGATCTTGCCGTAGCCGGACAATGCCGTCACCACGACGAAAATCAAATACAGGGTCATCGCCAGCAAGTAGTACCAGCCGACCGTGTTTGCCGCCCAGTTCTGGGCTGCCAACAGCCATGCGCCGGCTTGCTCGGGCATGGCGATGACAACCAGGCCGAACAGCAGGATAAAGGCCGCCGAGAAGTAGAACACCGGTGGATTCATGCGGACCAGGCCGCTGGATGGGAGGGACGAAGTGCTCATCGACCAAGCACCTCGCCAAGCGAAGCAGTGACGTGGATAAACGGACTCGGCAAAGGCAAGCCTCCTGTTGTGAGCGGGCAGCAAACCAATGGTTTAACTTGGATGAACGTTCAAGTTAAACATGAATAGCTAGCTAAGGACTAATCGCAGAGCCAAACGGTACGTTTCCTACACTAGCCCATGGCAGGGTATGACGTTGTCTGGCGCGCATTCGTTCAGTGTCGACACGAACCCTGCGGTCCATATCCCGGTTGCCCCTGAATATCCGCATGCCTATAGTCAGACATCGCCTACAACCAGTACGGACCCCATGATCAAAGAACGGCTGTCTCGCTTTCATCGTCTCGACCTGCTCGGCCAACCGACACCGCTGGAAAAACTTGAACGCCTCTCCGAGTGGCTCGGCCGCGAGATCTACATCAAGCGCGACGACCTGACGCCCATGGCGCTGGGCGGCAACAAGCTGCGCAAGCTTGAGTACCTCGGTGCCGACGCGCTGGCCCAAGGTGCCGACACGCTCATCACCGCCGGGGCGATCCAGTCCAACCATGTCCGCCAGACCGCCGCCCTGGCCGCGAAGTTGGGCCTGGGTTGTGTGGCGCTGCTGGAAAACCCCATCGGCACCGAGGACAGTAATTACCTGGGTAACGGCAACCGCCTCCTGCTTGAGTTGTTCGATGCGAAAGTCGAGTTGGTGGATAACCTGGATAACGCCGACGAACAATTGCAGGCCCTCGCCGGTCGCCTGCGCAGCAACGGGAAAAAGCCTTATCTGGTGCCGATTGGCGGGTCGAACGCCTTGGGCGCACTGGGTTACGTACGTGCGGGCCTGGAACTGGCCGAACAGATCAAGGACACCGGCATCGATTTTGCCGCCGTCGTGCTGGCCTCGGGCAGCGCCGGAACCCACAGCGGCCTGGCGCTGGCTCTGAGCGAAAGCCTGCCGGCGCTTCCGGTCATCGGCGTGACGGTTTCCCGCAGCGAGGAGGACCAGTTCGCGAAGGTCCAGGGTTTGGCCGAGCGCACGGCAGAATTGCTCGACGTCGCCTTGCCCGAAGCATTCAAGGTGATCCTGTGGGACGAATATTTTGCCCCCCGCTATGGCGAGCCGAATGCCGGGACCTTGGCGGCGGTCAAGCTGTTGGCGAGCCAGGAAGGCCTGTTGCTCGATCCGGTGTATACCGGCAAGGCGATGGCGGGCTTGCTCGACGGCATTGGCCGCGGCCGCTTTGACGAGGGCCCGATCATTTTCCTGCACACCGGCGGTGCGCCGGCGTTGTTTGCCTATGGCACAGCGTTTTCGGCTTAGTGGAAGACTCGATGGAGGGCTTTTGTGGGAGCGAGCTTGCTCGCGATAGCGGTAGATCAGCCGACAATTGTTTAACTGACACACCGCCATCGCGAGCAAGCTCGCTCCCTCAGGTCCTCATTCCTAATAAGCATATTTGCTTTATTTAATATTATTTTCCAATCTATAAAAGCCAACCTATAGTCTCGCCGCAGGCGTATTTGCCGCGAGACGTCCAGCCTGCTTTAAGGCAGGATGTGGCAATCTTTTCGGAGCGCGGCTGCGCCTTATCTCATCCACAATTACCTCTTCATAAGAAAACACAGGGGCTTGTCATGAATTTTTCCGCATTACGTCGCAACCTGCTGGTGGGTTCGCTGGGCCTGGCATTGAGCGCGGGCCTGTTGGGGCAAGCGGTTGCCGGTGAGCAACTGCAGAAAATCAAGGATGCTGGTGAAATCAAGATCGGCCTGGAAGGCACCTATCCACCGTTCAGTTTCGTTGACGACAGCGGAAAACTGACCGGTTTCGAAGTCGAGTTTTCCGAAGCCCTGGCCAAGGAGCTGGGTGTGAAGGTCAAGCTGCAGACGACCCCATGGGCGGGCATTCTCGCAGCGCTGGAATCCAAGCGCCTGGACGCCGTGGTCAACCAGGTCACCATCTCCGAGGAGCGCAAGAAGAAATACGACTTCTCCGAGCCGTACACCATCTCCGGGATTCAAGCGCTGGTCCTGACCAAGAAAGCCGACGAGTTGAACATCAAGAAAGCCGCCGACCTGGACGGTAAAAAAGTCGGCGTGGGCCTGGGCACCAACTACGAGCAATGGGTCAAGGCCGAAGTCCCAGGCGCCCAAGTCAAAACCTATGATGACGATCCGACCAAGTTCCAGGACCTGCGCGTCGGTCGTATCGATACCATCCTGATCGACCGCCTGGCCGCGCTGGAATATGCCAAGAAAGCCAAGGACACCACCGTCACCAGCGAAGCCTTCTCCCGCCAGGAATCGGGTATCGCCCTGCGCAAAGGCGAGCCTGAGCTGCTGGCCGCGGTGAACAAGGCCATCGAAAAACTGCGCGCCGACGGTACTTTGAAAAAGCTTTCGGAAAAATACTTCAGCGCTGACGTCACGAAATAATGGAAGCAGCACTTCAACTCGCGCTGGATTCCGCGCCCTTCCTGCTCAAGGGCGCGTATTACACGGTCATCCTCAGCCTCGGCGGCATGTTTTTCGGCTTGCTGCTGGGGTTCGGCCTGGCGCTGATGCGTCTGTCGCGTCTCAAGGTGATCAACTGGATCGCCCGCATGTACGTGTCGTTCTTTCGCGGCACGCCATTGCTGGTGCAGTTATTCCTGATCTACTACGGACTGCCGCAATTGGGCCTCGAACTTGACCCACTGCCGGCGGCGCTGATCGGGTTCTCGCTGAACATGGCGGCCTATGCCTGCGAGATCCTGCGGGCCGCCATCAGCTCCATCGAGCGCGGCCAGTGGGAAGCGGCGGCGAGTATCGGCATGACCCGTGCCCAGACCCTGCGTCGGGCCATCCTGCCGCAAGCCGCGCGTACGGCCCTGCCGCCATTGGGCAACAGCTTCATTTCCCTGGTAAAGGACACCGCCCTGGCGGCGACTATCCAGGTGCCGGAGCTGTTCCGCCAGGCGCAGTTGATCACCGCCCGCACCTTTGAAATCTTCACCATGTACCTTGCCGCCGCGCTGATCTATTGGGTTCTTGCCACCGTGCTTTCGCACCTGCAGAACGTATTGGAAGCCCGGGTCAATCGGCACGACCAGGAGTCCTGACCCATGATTGTCGTAGAAAAACTGACAAAGCAGTTCAAGGGTCAGGTGGTGCTCAATGGCATCGACTTGAAGATCGAAGAAGGCGAAGTGGTTGCGATCATCGGCCCCAGTGGTTCTGGCAAGACGACGTTCCTGCGCTGCCTGAATTTCCTCGAAGAGCCAACCAGCGGCCGGATCAAGGTCGGCGACATCGAGATCGATGGCAGTCGCCCACTGAACCAGCAGCAGGGCCTGGTGCGTCGTTTGCGCCAGCAGGTGGGCTTCGTGTTCCAGAACTTCAACCTGTTCCCCCACCGTACCGCCCTGGAGAACGTCACCGAAGGCCCGATCGTGGTGAAAAAAACGCCGCGTGCCGATGCCGAGGCCCTGGGTCGCAAGCTGCTGGCAAAGGTCGGGTTGGCCGGCAAGGAAAACGCTTATCCGAGGCGCCTGTCCGGTGGCCAGCAACAGCGCGTGGCGATTGCCCGGGCGTTGGCGATGGAACCTGCGGTGATTCTCTTCGACGAACCAACCTCCGCGCTCGACCCGGAACTGGTGGGTGAAGTACTCGCAACCATTCGCGGCTTGGCCGAGGAAAAGCGCACCATGGTCATCGTGACGCACGAGATGGGTTTCGCCAGGGACGTGGCAAACCGCGTGGTGTTCTTCGATAAAGGCGTGATCGTCGAACAAGGCGAAGCCAAGGCATTGTTTGAAGCACCAAAAGAAGAGCGTACTCGACAGTTCCTCAGCAAGTTTCTCTCAGCCGGTCACGGCGCATAGTAAGTTAGCAACACCGTCATTACTTCCATGGACGGAAGTAAGGCCATCTGCAAGCCATTGAAATATCCCCGCACACACTTAAATCCCCACCCCTCTAAACTTAACTTATCAAGTCAACATATTGCGCCAATAGTGGCCAGCTCCGCTTCCTGTCTATAGAAGCCCGAATCCCGCCGCCCCGAGGAAAAGTACGCTGAGCAGCACGTATTCGTAACAGCAGCGCGTAGGACATTTCTGAAGCCTGACATAATCAACTTTTGCGCAAGCGCCTCTATTGACACTGAAACTCTCGAACCTATATCTAGGTGCAAACAGGCGAAGCACATTATTTATTTCAACAGAGTTGGATGAGCCAGCGCACAACCAACCCAAGTAACTCAATAATGCGATAGTTATCCACGCCTCTTATCTTTCCGGAACGTAGTGCGTTTAGACATCAAGGAGAACACCATGACATGTACGTCACCTATCCCTGAATTGGCCGCGCCCACCTTGGCCAGTAGCGGCATCAATATCACCAGCGCCGCGCACCTGGAGGTCATCGTTGCGCCCTACCCCCGCATGGACGCAGGCGATTTGCTCGAATTGTTCTGGGACAACTGCTACGTCGGCTCCCGCCTGCTTACGGAGACGGATGTGCATGACAGCATCCGCTTGCGGGTTCCGGAGAGCTTCATCGTCAACGGGACCTCCCTCGTTCACTACCGCGTCATGCAAATCGGACGAGGGCCAGCGCTCTCTGCAGCGCGACAGGTTCAGGTCAAGCTGGACTGCCCCGGTGGTCAACCCTCTGCCTTGACCGGTGATGAGAACCAGAGCCTGGCGCCGGTGCGGATTCCTCAAACCATCCGCCGCCAAGGCGTGAACCCGAACCAGATCAAACGTGGCGTGCCGCTGACCATCGAACCCTACCTGAACATGGCCGCCGACGATGCGATTACCGTGCGCTGGGGCGACGTGCGCATGGACCTGCCGGGGATAAAACCTTGCGAGGTAGGCCAAGCGGTCCACGTCTGGGTGCCGCCGGAAATCATCATGGAAGCAGGCGAGGACCTGCGCCTGGAAGTGACCTATTGCATCATCGACCGCGTGGGCAACAACTCCCGCTGGGCTCCACCGCGGACACTGAAAATCGGCTGTATTAACCCGTATCTGAAAAATCCGCCGAAAGACCCACTCATGGCCGCTGAACCGCGACGCCGGGCGCCTTGATGCTTTTCTCGTGAAGTCGTCTTCCAGCTGGCTGCACGGGATGACAAATCCAGCCTATGGTTATTCCTAAATGCACCTACGGCGTATGGGCCGCGGTGGTGCCGCTGACGATCACCGCTACGCCGTTTTTTGCCCGTATCGCAGAAGTCAGCCTGCGGGAGGTCGACCACGGCCTGATCGAAGCGGCCCAGGCCATGGGTTGTCGACGCTGGCACATCGTCTGGCATGTCCTGCTGCCTGAAGCGCTGCCAGGGATTGTCGGTGGCTTTACCATCACCTTGGTGACGATGATCAATTCATCGGCCATGGCCGGGGCGATTGGCGCCGGAGGCCTGGGTGATATCGCCTACCGCTACGGTTACCAGCGTTTCGACAGCCAGATCATGTTGACGGTGATCGTATTGCTGGTGGCATTGGTGGCGGTGATTCAACTGGGTGGGGATCGCCTGGCGCGGGGGCTGAACAAGCGCTGAACGCAGGGAATGGTGCAAGCGGCTTGCGGTATAGTCGGCTGACACTTCCCAGCCAAGCCAGCAATCATGAAACACACCACCGACGACCTGCAGACCATCACCGCCACGACCCTGGGCCATTACAACACCGTGGCGGAAAGCTTTCGCGAAGGCACCCGCGATCATGACGTCAGCCAGAACATCGACGCCTTGCTGCGCCACATCCAAGGCCAGCCGCCACTGCACATCCTCGATTTCGGCTGCGGTCCGGGACGCGACCTGCGCACGTTCACGGCCATGGGCCATGTCGCAGTAGGCCTCGACGGTTCAGAAGAGTTCGCACGCATGGCCCGCCAGGACAGCGGCTGCGAGGTGTGGCAACAGGATTTCCTGCAGCTGGATCTGCCGGCGGAGCGTTTCGACGGAATCTTCGCCAACGCCGTCCTGTTCCACATTCCTGTCCAGGAATTGCCCCGCGTCCTCAAGCAACTGCGCGCCACGCTCAAACCCGGCGGCGTGCTGTTCAGCTCAAACCCCCGGGGCGAAAACCAGGAAGGCTGGAACGGCCAGCGCTTCGGCGCGTATCACGACCTCGACGCCTGGCGCACGCTGCTCATAGAAGCGGGATTTGTGGAGCTGGAACATTACTACCGGCCAGCGGGGCTGCCGCGCGAGCAACAACCTTGGTTGGCGAGCGTGTGGCGTAAGACTTGAAAACCGTTCTGTAACGGTTATGCCGAGCTCTTGTGGCGAGGGCGCTTGCGCCTGATTGCGGATCTCAATCCTGCTTGACCAGCCACTTCTGCGACAGTTGCTCCAGTCGCCCATCATCCTTGATCCGCGCCAACGCATTGTCCAGGCTGGCCTTGAACGCCGGATTGCCCTTCTGGAATGGAATCACCAGGTTCGGTGCCGGTTCTTTTTTCTCTTCCGGCTGGAAAGACTGCGCCAGGACCAGAGGCCGTTGCGCCTCATCCTTGCTCGCCAGCAATTGCGCATCCGGCTGGCTATAAGTGGCGCTGGTGTCGAAACGTTCCGCCAGTTCCGGGGTCATTGCTATGTGGTTGATGGCGACGTCGTACTTGCCGCTTTCCACGCCGGACAGCAGATCTGCCTCATCGGTCACGACAAAATCCGGGCGGACATCGAGCTCACCCGCGAGCATCTCGCCCAGTTCCACTTCGAAACCGGTGAGCTTGCCGTCCTCCTTGAAATTGAACGGCGCGGTATTAGCCTCAAGGGCGATTCGCAACTCGCCACGGTCGTTGACATCATCGATCAGTTCCGCATGGGCCATAGGGCTCAACAGGGGTAGCAGGCAGATCAGGCCAGGCAGGAAACGCATGGTCACTCCTAGGATTTATACAAGCGACGCTCGTTTCTGGCTCGCTTTGCTATGGTTGTTGCAGGCTTCGACAACGATTAGTCACGAAGTTGTCACGACTCGACGGATTTATGGGAAAACTGGAGTAAAAAATGAAAAGTTTTATGTCGCGTGCGGCGTTGGCCGGTTTGTTGCTCGGAACTTCAATGCTGGCAACAGCAGCAACCCCGGCGCCTAAAAATGCGGAAGTATTCATCGTTTCTCCTGAAGACGGCGCCACCGTCAGCCAAGAGTTCAAGGTCAAGTTCGGCGTCAAGAACATCGCCCTGGCCCCGGCGGGCGACGTGACAAAAAACACTGGCCATCACCATCTGCTGATCGATGTCGATGATCTACCGGCCGAAGGAGCGCCGATTCCGACCGACGCCCACCACATGCATTTCGGCAAGGCGCAAACCGAAGCCACGATCAAACTGGCACCGGGCAAACACACCTTGCAATTGATCCTGGGCGACAGCGGCCATATGCCGTTCGACCCCTCGATCGTGTCCGAAAAGATTACGGTAAACGTGAAGTAACACAGCACGGCGATCCAACGCCGGCCACAGGTTTTGGTGTTGTGGCAGGCAAAAAAAACGGGAGTCCCTTGCGAGACTCCCGTTTTTTATTGCAGGCCAAGTCTGATCAGAACAACACGCGGCAACGAATGGTGCCGTTGATGTGCTGCAGCTTCTCTTGCGCCAAATCCGAGTATTCGGCATCGACGTCGATCACGACGTAGCCGACTTTCTCGTTGGTCTGCAGGAACTGACCGGAAATGTTGATGCCGTTTTCCGCAAAGACCTTGTTGATCTCGCTCATCACACCCGGGATGTTCTCGTGGATGTGCAGCAGGCGGTGCTTGCCAGGGTGGGCCGGCAGGGCCACTTCCGGGAAGTTCACCGACGATACCGAGGTACCGTTGTCGCTGTACTTGACCAGTTTTTCCGCCACTTCCAGGCCAATGTTGGCCTGGGCTTCAGCGGTGGAGCCGCCGATGTGCGGGGTCAGAATCACGTTATCCAGGCCGCGCAGCGGGCTCTCGAAGATGTCGTCGTTGGAGCGTGGCTCCACCGGGAACACGTCGATGGCGGCGCCGATCAGGTGCTTATCCTTGATCGCTTCGGCCAGGGCGTCGAGCTTGACCACAGTGCCACGCGCGGCGTTGATCAGGATCCCGCCTTTCTTGATAGCACGGATTTCCTTCTCACCGATCATCCACTGGGTGGCTGGGGTTTCCGGTACGTGCAGGGTGACGATATCGGACATGCCCAGCAACTCATGCAGGTCGTTGACCTGGGTTGCGTTGCCCAGGGGCAGCTTGGTCACGGTGTCATAGAAGAACACCTGCATGCCAAGGCCTTCCGCCAGGACGGACAGCTGGGTGCCGATCGAGCCGTAGCCGACGATACCCAGCTTCTTGCCGCGGATTTCGAAGGAATTGGCCGCGCTCTTGATCCAGCCGCCACGGTGGCAGGAAGCGTTTTTCTCAGGGATGCCGCGCAACAGCAGGATCGCTTCGGCCAGCACCAGTTCGGCAACGGAACGAGTGTTGGAGTACGGTGCGTTGAACACCGCGATACCGCGCTCGCGCGCCGCGTTGAGGTCAACCTGGTTGGTGCCGATGCAGAAGCAGCCGACCGCCACCAGTTTCTTGGCGTGGTCGAAGATCTCTTCGGTCAGTTGAGTACGGGAGCGAATACCGATGAAGTGAGCATCGGCGATCTTTTCCTTGAGCTGGGCTTCCGGCAGAGAACTGGTGATGTACTCGATGCTGGTGTAGCCCGCCGACTTGAGGACGTCGACAGCCGATTGGTGGACGCCTTCGAGAAGAAGGAACTTGATCTTGCTCTTATCGAGAGAAGTCTTGCTCATCTGCGTAAACCTGTGTCCCGGAGAAAAATGGCAGGGAATCGGACAGCCTGGGCTGGCCCGACCGGCGTGACAGCCGTCGCCGCAGAACAGCCTTTGGGCACTACGCTGCGGGGTCGGTATGCTAGCATATGCCCCCCGCAAACACCCATTCCTGCGACGTGAAGCGTTCTCAGGATGACCATGAATTGTTCGAGAGTTCTGTCGATGACCAATCCTGCCGTGATAGATGAGCTGAAGACCCTGGTTGAGCCTGGCAAGGTCCTGACCGATGCCGACTCCCTGAATGCTTATGGCAAGGATTGGACCAAGCATTACGCGCCCGCGCCGACCGCCATCGTTTTCCCCAAGACCACCGAGCAAGTCCAGGCCATCGTGCGCTGGGCCAATGCACACAAGGTCGCGCTGGTGCCATCGGGCGGGCGTACCGGGCTTTCGGCCGCTGCCGTGGCGGCAAATGGCGAAGTCGTGGTGTCATTCGACTACATGAACCAGATTCTCGACGTAAACCTGACCGACCGCACCGCCGTGTGCCAGCCGGGCGTGGTCACCGAGCAATTGCAGAACAAGGCAGAAGAGCACGGCCTGTATTACCCGGTGGACTTCGCTTCGGCCGGTTCCAGCCAGATTGGCGGCAACATCGGCACCAATGCCGGCGGGATCAAGGTCATTCGCTACGGCATGACCCGCAACTGGGTCGCGGGCATGAAAGTCGTCACCGGCAAGGGCGACGTGCTGGAACTGAACAAGGACCTGATCAAGAACGCCACGGGCTACGATTTGCGGCAATTGTTCATCGGCGCCGAGGGCACCCTCGGTTTCGTGGTCGAAGCCACCATGCGCCTGGACCGTGCCCCGAAAAACCTTACCGCGATGGTGCTCGGCACGCCGGACTTCGACTCGATCATGCCGGTACTGCACGCCTTCCAGGGCAAGCTCGACTTGACCGCGTTCGAATTTTTCTCCGACAAAGCCCTGGCCAAGGTTCTCGACCGCGGCGATGTGCCGGCGCCGTTTGAAACCGACTGCCCGTTCTATGCCCTGCTGGAATTCGAAGCCACCACAGAAGAGGTCGCCAACCATGCGTTGGAGACCTTTGAACACTGCGTCGAACAAGGCTGGGTGTTGGACGGCGTGATGAGCCAGAGCGAAACCCAGTTGCAAAACCTGTGGAAGCTGCGCGAGTACATCTCCGAGACCATCTCCCACTGGACACCGTACAAGAACGACATTTCGGTAACCGTTTCGAAAGTGCCCGGCTTCTTGCAAGAAATTGACGCAATCGTCGGCGAACATTACCCAGATTTCGAGATCGTCTGGTTTGGCCACATCGGCGACGGCAACCTACACCTGAACATCCTCAAGCCGGAAAACCTGAGCAAGGACGAGTTCTTCGCCAAATGCGCGACAGTGAACAAATGGGTCTTTGAAACCGTCGAGAAGTACAACGGTTCGATTTCCGCCGAACACGGCGTGGGCATGACCAAGCGTGACTACCTGACGTACAGTCGCTCTGCGGTTGAAATCGAATACATGAAAGCCGTGAAAGCGGTGTTCGACCCTAACGGCATCATGAACCCGGGCAAGATTTTCGCGGTTTGACCCATAAAAACACCTGATGAAATCTCAGAGGCAGGAGTCGGTAATGAGCTATCAGCACCAGTATGTCGACGGTACGCGTATTCATTTCCCGGTGGGCAAAGTGGTGTGCATCGGCCGCAACTACGCCGAGCACGCCAAGGAACTGGATAACCCGGTGCCTACAGAGCCGCTGCTATTCATCAAGCCGGGCAGCTGCGTGGTGCCGCTGGAAGGCGGCTTCAGCATTCCTGCCGACCGCGGTTCGGTGCACTACGAGGCGGAGATTGCTGTGCTGATCGGCAAGCCTTTGTCCACCAAACCCAGCGTTGAAGAAGTGCTGGACGCCATTTCCGGCTTCGCCCCGGCCCTGGACCTGACCCTGCGGGACAAGCAGGCCGAGCTCAAGGCCAAGGGCTTGCCGTGGGAAGTCGCCAAGTCCTTCGACGGTGCGGCAGTGATCGCACCATTTGTCTCCAAAGATACGTTTACCGACCTGGGCGACATCCCTGTGCGCTTGACCATCAACGGCGAAGTCCGCCAGGACGGCAACAGCCGCCTGATGCTCAACCCCATCGTGCCAATGATCCAATACATGGCCGGCTGCTTCTCGCTTCAGGCCGGCGACGTCATTCTCACCGGCACCCCGGCGGGCGTCGGGCCGCTGAACGTTGGCGATGAGCTGGTGCTGGAGTTGCCTGGGGCGAGCCGCTTCGAGAGCAGCGTTCGCTGACAGCGACATCGGGTATCCAAGGGAAGCAAGCCTGCTCGCTCCCCTTGGATAGCAGTACCATCCGCTCATTAACCATTTTTTCACATGCCATCTGGATAATCCCTGGGATTGCGGCATCTGAGCCTGCCAATCCCTCGCCGAATCTCTGGATTATCTTGCTGATGGCTAACACCCAAGCACTGCCCGCACCCTCGAGCATTCGCCCCGCACGCTTTAAATTGCCTCGGTATGCCTGGCTGTTGCTGGGGATAATTGCTGCCTACAGCTCGGCGTCGGCCATGCATTGGGATGACCGGGCCCGCCTCTGGGTATCGGAACGCTTCCAGAGCCAGGACCTCCGCGAGGGCAGCATTTGGCTCCCTGAATACCGCGCTGTCATCGATGCCAAGGAACTTCCCGGAATGGAGGAGGATGAAGCCTCCGACCTGACTTATAACCCGAAGACCAAGACTTTATTCACCGTCATGGGCAAGCATCCGTTCCTGGTGGAGCTGACCCTGCAGGGCGATGTCCTGCGCCAAATCCCTTTGGTGGGCTGGGGCAACCCGGAAGGCGTGGCCTACATGGAAAATGGACTGCTGGCCATCACCGATGAGCGAAAGCACACGCTATCGATCGTTAAGGTGGATGCGGATACCCGAGCATTAGATGTCACCGACTTCCCTAGTTACAACCTAGGCTCGTCGAAAAACCAGAACAAGGGATTCGAAGGCATCGCGTGGGATCCTCGCAACCAACAATTGGTGCTGGGCGAAGAGCGTCCACCCGCATTGTTTACCTGGAAAAGCGACGGAAGCCAATTGCTCAAGGGAGACAAACAGATCCACGCCAGCGATGAACTTGACCTGCGCAACCTTTCGGCCCTGGCCGTCGATCCCCGCACGGGTCATACCGTGTTGCTGTCCGCCGATTCTCATTTGCTGCTGGAACTTGATCAACAAGGTGAACAGGTCAGTTTCATGACCTTGCTCGGCGGCTTCAACGGACTGAAAGACACGATCCCTCGCGCAGAAGGCGCCGCCCTCGATGAGGCCGGCAATCTTTACATGGTAAGCGAACCGAACCTGTTCTATCGCTTCGAGAAATCACGATAGCGAAAACGCTGTAAGGTAATTCACCAATTATTGTAGGGCATGGCAGTCGGCCATTAAGCTTCAGTTCAGGCAGTCGTGGTATTTCAACCACCTGTTCTAATCCGAGCCCATCCACATGCGTCGACTCGCCCGCCCTAAACCGTTGTTCCTGCTGCTGATAGTTGTGCTGATTACGCTAGTCGCGGCAGGCCAGTACCTGCGCCTGTTCGAACGCGCCTGGTTTAACCTGAACACCCTCTGGCAGCCCATCAATGGCCAGGCAATCTCGCTGGATCAATATCAGGTCACGCTTGAAGCACAGGTAATAGAAGGCCTGGACGAAGACGTTTCGGCGCTGACCTACGACCCGATTCGCAAAAGCCTGTTCACCGTCACCAACAAGAATGCCGAGCTGATCGAGCTCTCACTGGAGGGCAAAATACTGCGACGCATCGCCTTGGTCGGATTTGGCGACCCGGAAGCGGTGGAGTTCATCAGCGAAGACATTTACGTCGTCACCGACGAGCGCCGGCAGCGCCTGATCAAGATCCACTTGGACGAAGACACCCGGTTCCTTGACGCGGCGGAAGCCGAGCAAATGACGCTTGGCGTGCATATGAGCAGCAACAAGGGTTTCGAAGGGCTGGCCTACGACTCCATTGGCAAGCGCCTGTTCGTGGCCAAGGAACGCGACCCGATGCTGATTTATGAGGTGCACGGTTTTCCCCACCACAATCCGGAAAAGTCCTACGCGGTCCACGTGATCAATAACCCCAAGCGCGATGCCGGCTTGTTTGTCCGCGATCTTTCCAGCTTGCAATACGACGAGCGCAGCGGTCATTTGCTGGCGCTGTCCGATGAGTCCAGGTTGATTATCGAACTGGATATCGACGGTCGGCCGTTGAGCACGCTGTCGCTGAACAAGGGCCGCCATGGCCTGAAGAACACCATACCGCAGGCGGAAGGCGTGGCCATGGATGACGACGGCAACCTGTACGTGGTGAGCGAGCCGAATTTGTTCTACGTGTTCAAGAAGCCGCAGCCTTGATGCGCCACACAACCTGATGTGGGAGCGAGCTTGCTCGCGATGGCAGTGTGTCAGCCAACAATAATGTGTCGGATAGACCGCTATCGCGAGCAAGCTCGCTCCCACAGGGGTCCCGGTGCCAATTGCCGGCTTATTCCGCCCGCAGGGTCTTCACCCCTTCAGCAGTCCCCAACAACAGCACATCCGCCGGACGAGCCGCGAACAAGCCATTGGTGACGACACCAACGATGGCATTGATCTGGCTTTCCAGTTCCACCGGGTTTGTGATCTGAAGGTTGTGCACATCCAGGATGATATTGCCGTTATCGGTCAGCACACCTTCGCGATACACCGGGTCGCCGCCCAGCTTTACCAATTGGCGGGCAACGTGGCTGCGGGCCATAGGGATGACTTCCACTGGCAGCGGGAACGCGCCGAGCACTGGCACCAACTTGCTGGCGTCGGCGATGCAGATGAAGGTCTTGGCGACGGCCGCGACGATTTTCTCGCGGGTCAACGCCGCGCCGCCGCCCTTGATCAGGTTCAAGTGCGCGTCGCTTTCGTCGGCGCCATCGATGTAGAACTCCAAGTCGCTCACGGTGTTGAGCTCGTACACCGGGATGCCATGGCCCTTCAGGCGTGCGGCGGTTGCTTCGGAACTGGCGACCGCGCCATCGAACGCGCCTCTGTGCTGCGCCAAGGCGTCGATGAAGCAATTGGCGGTAGAGCCGGTGCCGACCCCGACGATGCTCTTGTCATCCAGCTTCGGGAGGATGAGGTCGACAGCGGCCTGGGCCACGGCCTGTTTGAGTTGATCCTGGGTCATGCGGGCTCCGAAAACGGGCGAGGAGTAAAGAGGGGCGCGAGTATAACCCAACAAAACCTCGGGATTCGTGTGGTCGCCCGGCCAAAAGCCGGGTTAGACTCCCTGGCCCTGCCCAACCCGCTCAGTGATGCTTTCCGATGCTTGAACAGTACGTCAAAAAGATCCTCACCTCGCGCGTTTATGACGTTGCCGTAGAAACCCCGCTGCAGACCGCCCGTCAGCTCTCCGAGCGGCTGGGCAACGAAGTCTGGCTAAAGCGTGAAGACTTGCAGCCGGTGTTCTCGTTCAAGATTCGCGGGGCCTACAACAAGCTGACCCAGCTCAGCGACGAAGAGCGCGCCCGTGGCGTGGTCACGGCATCGGCGGGCAACCATGCCCAGGGCCTGGCGCTCGCCGCCAAGGTGCTGGGGGTCAAGGCCACCATCGTCATGCCCAAGACCACCCCGGAGATCAAGGTCGAAGGCGTGCGCTCCCGTGGCGGCAAAGTGGTGTTGCATGGCGATTCGTTCCCCGAAGCCCTGGCTTATTCGCTGAAGCTGGTCGACGAAAAAGGCTACGTCTACATCCATCCTTATGACGATCCTCACACCATTGCCGGGCAGGGCACCGTGGCGATGGAGATCCTGCGCCAGCATCCGGGGCGCCTGGATGCGATATTCGTCCCGGTGGGCGGTGGCGGACTGATCGCCGGGATCGCGGCCTACGTGAAATACCTGCGCCCGGAAATCAAGATCATCGGTGTCGAGCCGGACGATTCCAATTGCCTGCAAGCGGCCATGGCTGCCGGCGAGCGCGTGGTCCTGCCAACCGTCGGGCTGTTCGCCGATGGCGTTGCCGTGGCGCAGATCGGCCAGCACACCTTCGATATCTGCAAGCACTACGTGGACGAAGTGATTACCGTCAGCACCGACGAGATCTGCGCAGCCATCAAGGATATCTACGACGATACCCGCTCGATCACTGAACCTGCCGGCGCGCTGGGTGTTGCCGGCATCAAGAAGTATGTCGAGACGCGCAGCATCAGCGGCCAGACGCTGGTCGCCATCGATTCCGGCGCCAACGTCAACTTCGACCGCCTGCGCCACGTGGCTGAGCGCGCCGAGCTGGGTGAGGGCCGCGAAGCGATCATCGCCGTGACCATCCCCGAGAAGCCGGGTAGCTTCAAGGCTTTCTGCGAAGCCATTGGCAAACGCCAGATCACCGAATTCAACTACCGCTACAACACCGGCAGCGAAGCGCACATTTTCGTCGGCGTACAGACGCATCCGGAAAACGACCCGCGCAGCAAGCTGATTGCCAGCCTGACCGAGCAGGGCTTTCCGGTACTGGACCTGACCGACAATGAACTGGCCAAGCTGCACATTCGCCACATGGTCGGCGGCCACGCGGCCCATGTCATCGACGAAGTGGTCCTGCGCTTCGAATTCCCCGAACGTCCGGGGGCGCTGTTCAACTTCCTCAATAAGCTGGGCGGGCGCTGGAATATTTCGATGTTCCATTACCGCAACCATGGCGCGGCAGATGGCCGTGTGGTCGCCGGCTTGCAGGTGCCTCACGATGAACGCCACCTGGTACCGGCCGCCCTGGAAGAGATCGGCTATCCGTACTGGGATGAAAGCGATAACCCGGCCTATCAGCTGTTTCTCGGCTGAAAGGCTACGCTGAAGGACATCGGTCCAAGGAAACCCCATGGAAACTCTGCTGACCTTGAAAATCCTGCACGTCGCGGCCACGGTCTTGCTCCTGGCTTGCGCTGCAAGCCTTGCCGTCTTGGCCTGGCGCAAACGCAGCGAGGCACCGAGCTGCACGCTGCGGCGTCCTTGGCCGCTGGCATGGGGCACGATGCTGGTGTGCATGCTGAGCATGCCGTTCACCGGCTGGTGGCTGGTTCACTTGGTGGGCTGGCCGCTCGGGCAAACCTGGCTGCTGGCCTCCAGTGTGATCTACGCCGTGGCAACACTCTGCGTCCTTTGGCTGCTGGCACGACTGAATCGTCTGCGCATGGGTAACGGTGGCGGCGGTAGATTTACGCTGGCATTGGCGATCATCGGCGGTGTCGGATTCCTCTCCATCGCCGCATTGATGGGTGCCAAGCCGATTTAACCGACAAGGAGCGTCATGAAAATCCTACTGGTGGGAGGCAGCGGTTTTATCGGACGCCACCTGCTGCGAGCGCTGCATGGCGCTGGCCATTCGATCATCGCCACCCGTCGTGCCCCCGGACCGCCCAGTTGGCCTGGGGTGGAATGGCGGCAGCTGGATCTTGGCGTATTGGCGGTCGACCCGACACATTTTGTCTTCCCTCCGGACGTCGACCTAGTGATCAACGCGGCCGGCCTCCTCAGCGTGGACGCCCAGGCGCTGAGCCTGGTCCAGGATCGTGGCTCGCGAGCGCTGTTCGACCAGGCTGCGCGCCGCGGCGTTCGCATCCTGCAGATTTCCGCACTGGGCGCGAGCGCTCAATCCGACGTGCCATTCCTGGCGAGCAAAGGCCTGGCAGATGAATATCTGTCCAACCTCGACAGCCTATCGGTTGTGCTGCGACCTTCATTGGTGGTGGGACCTGGCGGCGCGAGCAGCGGCTGGATGGAAGGCCTGTCGCCTTGGCCAGTGATTCCCTTGTTGGATCTGACGGCGCGCATCCAACCCGTGCACATCGATGATCTGGCGGGCGCGGTGCTCGCCCTGTTGCGGCAATGGCCAACCGAGTCAGTGGTGGTGCCACTGGTGGGGCCCGAGCCCATGACGCTCGCCCGACTCATCGATCACTTGCGAGCCGCGCAAGGTTGGGCGCCGGCACGCTACATCAGGGCGCCAGCGCTCTTGACTGAAGTGGGCAGCCAACTGGGGGACCGGTTCGGCTGGCGGGCGTTGAACCGGCAAAGCGTAGCGCTGGCACAACGGGACAACCTGGCCGACCCCGAGGTACTTGCGTCAATCTGCGGGTATCGCGCCGCCCCTGTCCAGACCCGCTTGCAAGGATGGCCCACCGTCGCCCAGAGCAGCCTTCGGGCGATCCGCCCGTTGATGCTCGCAGTGCTGGCATTCATCTGGCTGGGAACCGCCGTGGTGTGCCTCGGCCCCGGCTACGACTGGGGCTTGCGCATCATGGCCGAAGCCGGCGTCTACGGCGCCTGGGCGAAGCTTGCAGTCATCAGCGGCGCGCTACTTGATGGCGCGCTGGGCGTGGGCCTGTTGCTCCAGCGTTGGCGACGCCAGGCATTGCGGCTTCAGGTGGGGTTGATGCTCGGCTATACGCTGTGCATCAGCCTTATCCTGCCGCATTACTGGTTCGACCCTTATGCGGCTGTCGCCAAGAATCTGGTATTGATAGTCGCGACTTTATGGCTGCTTTGGACTGAACCCCGCCGATGAGCATCTACCTGCTGTTGAAAACCCTGCACATCCTGTCTTCGACCATTCTGTTCGGCCTGGGCGCGGGGTCTGCCTACTACGCGCTTCGGGCCTGGCGCAGCGGCAAGCTTGAAGTCATTGCCGTCACCTTCAAGCATCTGGTCTTCGCCGATTGGGCGTTCACCGCCACCACCGCTGTATTCCAGCCACTGAGCGGCCTGGCGCTGATGCACATCGCCGGCTGGCCATTGCAACAGAACTGGTTGATGTGGAGTATCGGGCTTTATTGCCTGGCGGGCGCCTGTTGGCTGCCGGTGGTCTGGTTACAGATCCGTGTACACAAAATGGCCGAGCAAGCCTTGCGGGACGGCACGCCCATGCCGATCAAGGCCGCTACCTACATGCGCTGGTGGTTTGCGCTGGGCTGGCCGGCGTTCTTGGCGTTCATGGCGATTTTCTACCTGATGGTCGCCAAGCCCGCATAGACGGCCCACCGGTAAGACCCGGCGGGCGCCACCAAGACTCAGTCGCGCAGGCTGATGACGGGCCAACCGCGCCTCTGGGCCTCGGCCCGCAGGTTCGGATCCGGGTCCACGGCCACCGGATGTGTCACCGCTTCCAACAGCGACAAGTCATTCATCGAGTCGCTATAGAAGTAGCTGTCCTCCAGCGAATAGCCCGTCTCCTCTAGCCAACGGTTCAGCCGGGTCACCTTGCCCTCGCGAAAACACGGGACATCGGTGCTGCGTCCGCTGTAGCGCCCATCGATCATCTCGCATTCGGTGGCAATCAGCGTCTCCACCCCGAGTCGCTCGGCGATCGGTGCGGTGACAAAGCGGTTGGTGGCCGTGATGATCACCAGCTTGTCGCCGGCGTCACGGTGTTTCTTCAATAGCTCGATCGCTTGGGGCAAGACGATGGGTTCGATGCAGTCGCGCATGTAATCGAGGTGCCATTGGGCCAGCACCTCCATCTCGGTACGGCCCAGGATTTCCAGGCAAAAGTTCAGGTACGCAGCGTTGTCGAGCTTGCCGGCCAGGTAGTCCTGGTAGAACTCATCGTTGCGCGCCTTGTAGCTCACCGCGTCGAGGAACCCGCGCTCACACAGGTAATCGCCCCAGGCGTGGTCGCTGTCGCCACCCAGCAGCGTGTTGTCCAAGTCGAATAAAGCCAGCCGCATTGCAGTTACTCGCTGAAAATTCTGAAGAAAGGCGCCCAGAATACGTACTTTTCACAAGAGTGCACATAAGCTCGGCAGGCTCGTTGCTGCTTTCACAACCTTTGTGGAACAATGCGGCGACATGCGTTTGCGAGGTTGTTGCCGTGATCGATCCCGATGGTTTCCGTCCCAATGTGGGGATCATTCTTACGAATGATGCTGGGCAGGTGCTATGGGCACGCCGTATCAATCAAGACGCCTGGCAGTTTCCCCAGGGTGGAATCAATCCCCAGGAGACGCCGGAAGAAGCTTTGTACCGCGAGTTGAATGAAGAAGTCGGGCTGGAGCGAGAGGACGTCGAAATACTCGCCTGCACCCGAGGCTGGTTGCGCTATCGTTTGCCGCAACGCCTGGTCAGGACGCACAGCCAACCGCTGTGCATCGGCCAGAAACAGAAATGGTTTCTCCTGCGCCTGATCTCCAACGAACAGCGGGTGCGGATGGATTTGACCGGTAAACCGGAGTTCGATGGCTGGCGCTGGGTCAGCTATTGGTATCCGTTGGGCCAGGTGGTGACATTCAAGCGCGAGGTATACCGACGCGCCCTCAAAGAGCTTGCCCCGCGCCTGCTGACGCGCGACTGACGACGGAGTTCGACCCCGAGCCATGCTCAATACGCTGCGCAAGATCGTCCAGGAAGTTAACGCCGCCAAGGATCTCAAGGCGGCGTTGGGCATTATTGTATTGCGCGTCAAAGAGGCCATGGGCAGCCAAGTCTGCTCGGTCTACCTGCTTGACCCCGAGACCAACCGTTTTGTGCTGATGGCCACCGAGGGCTTGAACAAGCGCTCCATCGGCAAGGTCAGCATGGCTCCCAATGAAGGCCTGGTCGGCCTGGTCGGCACGCGCGAAGAACCCCTGAACCTGGAAAATGCCGCGGACCACCCGCGCTACCGCTACTTCGCTGAAACGGGCGAGGAACGCTACGCGTCTTTCCTTGGCGCGCCGATCATCCACCACCGCCGCGTCGTCGGCGTGTTGGTCATCCAGCAGAAAGAGCGCCGCCAGTTCGACGAAGGCGAAGAAGCCTTCCTCGTCACCATGAGTGCGCAACTGGCGGGGGTTATCGCCCATGCCGAAGCCACCGGCTCGATCAGCGGCCTCGGTCGCCAGGGCAAGGGCATCCAGGAAGCCAAGTTCGTCGGCGTGCCAGGGTCCCCGGGCGCGGCGGTGGGCACCGCAGTGGTCATGCTGCCGCCTGCCGATCTCGATGTGGTGCCGGACAAGGCCATCGCCGACATCGACGCCGAACTCGGTTTGTTCAAGACCGCCATCGAAGGCGTGCGGGCCGACATGCGCGCCCTCTCGGCGAAGCTGGCAACGCAGCTGCGCCCCGAAGAGCGCGCGCTGTTCGATGTCTACCTGATGATGCTCGACGATGCCTCCCTGGGCAGCGAAGTCACCACGGTCATCAAGACCGGCCAATGGGCCCAGGGCGCGTTGCGCCAGGTGGTGACCGACCACGTCAACCGTTTCGAATTGATGGACGACGCCTACCTGCGCGAGCGTGCCTCCGACGTCAAGGACCTTGGCCGTCGTTTGCTGGCGTATTTGCAGCAGGAGCGCCAGCAGACCCTGGTCTATCCCGACAACACCATCCTGGTCAGCGAGGAGTTGACCCCGGCGATGCTCGGCGAAGTGCCCGAGGGCAAGCTGGCGGGCCTGGTCTCGGTCCTGGGTTCGGGCAACTCCCACGTGGCGATCCTGGCCCGGGCGATGGGTATCCCGACGGTCATGGGCGTGGTGGACCTGCCGTATTCCAAGGTCGACGGCATCCAGATGATCGTCGACGGCTACCACGGCGAGGTCTACACCAACCCCAGCGACGTTTTGCGCAAGCAGTTCGCCGACGTGGTGGAGGAAGAAAAACAACTGTCGCTGGGCCTCGATGCGCTGAGGGATCTGCCGTGCGTGACGCTCGACGGCCACCGCATGCCGCTGTGGGTCAACACCGGCCTGCTGGCCGATGTGGCCCGGGCGCAGAAACGTGGCGCCGAAGGCGTGGGCCTGTATCGCACCGAAGTGCCGTTCATGATCAACCAGCGCTTCCCCAGCGAAAAGGAACAGTTGGCGATCTACCGCGAGCAACTGTCCGCGTTTCATCCCCAACCGGTGACCATGCGCAGCCTGGACATCGGTGGCGATAAATCGCTCTCCTATTTCCCGATCAAGGAAGACAACCCCTTCCTTGGCTGGCGCGGCATCCGGGTAACGCTCGACCATCCAGAGATTTTCCTGGTCCAGGCGCGTGCGATGCTCAAGGCCAGCGAAGGCCTGAACAACCTGCGCATCCTGTTGCCGATGATTTCCGGCACTCATGAGCTGGAAGAAGCCCTGCACCTGATTCATCGGGCCTGGGGCGAAGTGCGCGATGAAGGCACCGACGTGCCGATGCCGCCGGTCGGGGTGATGATCGAGATTCCGGCAGCGGTGTACCAGACCAAGGAATTGGCGCGGCAGGTGGACTTCCTGTCAGTCGGCTCCAACGACCTGACCCAATACCTGCTGGCCGTGGACCGCAACAACCCACGGGTGGCCGACCTGTACGACTACCTCCATCCGGCCGTGCTGCAAGCCTTGCAGAACGTAGTGCGCGACGCCCATGCCGAAGGCAAGCCGGTGAGCATCTGCGGCGAAATGGCCGGCGACCCGGCGGCTGCGGTGCTGCTGATGGCGATGGGCTTCGACAGCCTGTCGATGAACGCCACCAACCTGCCGAAAGTGAAATGGATGCTGCGCCAGATCAACCTCAGCAAGGCCCAGGAACTGCTGGCGGAACTGATGACCATCGACAATCCGCAGGTGATTCACAGCTCCTTGCAGCTGGCGCTGAAGAACCTGGGGTTGGCGCGGATGATCAATCCGGCTTCGAACAAGACCCTCTAAATCCTGCGGCGAGCATTTGTGGCGAGGGGGCTTGCTCCCGCTGGCGGGCGAAGCCCGCCCAAAAGCTTTGGGGCTACTTCGTAGCCCAGCGGGAGCAAGCTCCCTAGCCACGGGATATCGTCGGCATTAAACGAGCAGATCCACCTCCCCCAAATGCCCCCCATGGGGCCCGAAACTGCGCTCGACCATCTGCCGCGTCCCATCGGCATGGACAATCAGCGCCGTACTCGCCCGCGTCCCATAAGCCGGGCTGGCAATGAACACACTCGATAGCAACATCTCGGTCGCGACTCCCACTCCCGTATCAGGCAGTTCCGCCACGGGCGCGGGTTGAGGGTCATTCAGCAGCGCCAACAAGGCCTGGGGCTGCGGATCGCCCAGGACCTCCTCCAGCGCCAACCGGGCCTTGAGCAGCTTGGGCCACGGCGTGTTCAGCCCAGCGTTCGACACGCCATAGACCCCCTCGGCCAATTGCTGCGGCCGGGTATCGCGGGCGTTGTAGTGCCAAAGCTCCGTACCGTCGCCGAGCAGCAGGTTAAAACCACCGTACTCCCCGGCACGCGGCACGATTTCGCTCAGGTAATCGGCAATCGACAGATTCCCGGTCAGGAACCGCGCCACCAGTTCTCCACGAGACTTGAATGCCGGAAGCTGGCCGGGGTCGCGGATGTTGGTCAGGGCCGCAAAGCGACCGGCGGCACCGACACCAAGCCAGGTGCCGCCAGCCTCCAGGTCTCGACCGGCGTGGACATGGGGCGCGTCAGGCCACTGCGCCAGTGGCAGCGTCGGGCGTGCATAGAACTCGTCGCGGTTGGCCGCTACGACCAGCGGCTGGGCGTGGCCGGGTCGCCAGGCGAATACGATCAGGCACATCTGGTTGTCCTGTTATAAGAATAAAACCGAGCAGTGCTTTTGTGGCGAGGGGATTCATCCCCTCGCCACAGGGGACAGCAATCATTTACCACTCTACCCATACATCACTGACGCATCCATCGCCTTCAGTAGAGCCCAAGCCCCTCGATCCGTTACCATGCCGCTCTTATTTTGGGGATGGGCGGGGAGACGCTGGTGGAATTCGTGCTCTATCTGCTGCTCGGTGCCTGCGCCGGCGTGCTGGCCGGGCTGTTCGGCGTGGGGGGCGGGATGATCATCGTCCCGGTGCTGGTGTTCAGCTTCACCTTGCAGGGGTTCGATCCGCAGGTGCTGACGCATTTGGCCGTCGGCACGTCCCTGGCATCGATCATCTTCACGTCGGTGAACGCGGTGCGCGAGCACCATCGCAAAGGGGCCGTACGCTGGCAGATCTTTAAATGGATGACCGTCGGGATCCTCATCGGTGCCGGTTTCGGCGCCATCACCGCCGAGGCGATTTCCGGTCCGCACTTGCAGAAGATCATCGGTGTGTTCGCCATGCTCGTCGCCGCGCAACTGGCCCTGGACTTCAAGCCCAAGGCCAGCCGCACGGTACCGGGCAAGGTCGGTTTGTCCCTGGCTGGCACGGTGGTCGGCTGGGCCTCGGCGATTTTCGGCATTGGCGGTGGTTCGTTGACCGTACCGTTCCTGACCTGGCGCAGCGTACCGATGCAACAAGCGGTGGCGACGTCTTCGGCCTGCGGATTGCCCATCGCCCTGGTCAGTGCGCTAAGTTTCATGATTCTCGGCTGGCAGGATCCGCTGTTGCCGCCCCATAGTCTCGGTTTCGTATATTTACCCGCGCTGCTGGGCATCGCCCTGACGAGCATGATCTTCGCCCGCGTCGGCGCGCGGCTGGCACATCGCTTGTCGCCGCGTTTGCTCAAGCGGCTGTTCGCCGCCTTGTTGTTCAGCGTGGGCTTGAGCTTCCTGCTCTGACACAATCCTGGCTTAATCCCGAGGTGGCAGCCTCGCCCGGGAATTTTTGACGTTCATGAGGAATACCCATGCTGCCTTACCCGCAGATCGATCCGGTTGCCCTGGCCATCGGTCCACTGAAAATCCACTGGTACGGCCTGATGTACCTGATCGGTATCGGTGGCGCCTGGCTGCTGGCCTCGCGCAGGCTCAATCGATTCGACCCGACCTGGAACAAGGAAAAGCTCTCCGACCTGGTGTTCTGGTTGTCCATGGGCGTGATCGTAGGCGGGCGCCTGGGCTACGTGCTGTTCTACGACTTGAGCGCCTACCTGGCCAACCCGACGTTGATCTTCGAAGTCTGGAAGGGCGGCATGTCGTTCCACGGCGGGTTCATCGGCGTGATGTTGGCGGCGTTGTGGTTCGGCAAGCGCAACAACAAGTCGTTTTTCGAGCTGATGGATTTCGTCGCACCGATGGTGCCAATCGGCCTGGGTGCCGGGCGCATCGGCAACTTCATCAATGCCGAATTGTGGGGCAAGCCGACCGACGTGCCGTGGGCGATGATCTTCCCGCCCTTCAGCGACCCGGCGCAGTTGCCGCGCCACCCGTCGCAGCTTTATCAATTCGCCCTCGAAGGCGTGGCACTCTTTCTGATTCTCTGGCTGTTCTCGCGCAAGCCGCGACCCACCATGGCGGTGTCGGGCATGTTCGCGCTGTTTTATGGCATCTTCCGTTTCATCGTCGAATTCGTTCGCGTGCCGGACGCCCAACTCGGCTATCTGGCGTGGAACTGGCTGACCATGGGCCAGGTGCTGTGCCTGCCGATGATCATCGGTGGCCTGGCGCTGATCTGGCTGGCTTATCATCGTGCGCCGGCTGCGGCGGCCAAGGTTTAAAAATTCTAGCCCCGGGGCGTTGGCCCCGGGTTCAAGGACACAGGTAACCCATGAAGCAATATCTCGATCTGGTGGCCCACGTCATCAAGAACGGCACCAAGCAAGCCAACCGCACCGGCGTGAACACCATCAGTTTCCCCGGCGCCATGCTGCGCTATGACTTGAAGGAAGGCTTTCCCGCCATCACCACTCGCAAGATGGCCTTCAAGTCGGCCATCGGCGAGATGTGCGGCTTCCTGCGTGGCGTCAACAATGCCGCTGAGTTTCGCGCCCTGGGCTGCAAGGTCTGGGACCAGAACGCCAACGAAAACGCCCAGTGGCTGGCCAACCCGTTCCGCCAGGGCGAAGACGATCTTGGCGAGATCTACGGCGTGCAATGGCGCAAATGGCCGGCCTACAAGCAGATCCCGGTAAGCAACCCGGCAGCCATCGAGCAGACGCTGGGCCAGGGTTATCGGCAAATCGCCGAGGGCGAAGAAAACGGCCAGGCCTACGTGGTGCTGTACAAGGCCATCGACCAGGTCCGCCAGTGCGTCGACACCATCATCAAGGACCCGGGCAGCCGGCGCATCCTGTTCCACGGCTGGAACTGCGCCCAACTCGATGAAATGGCCCTGCCGCCATGCCACCTGCTCTACCAGTTCCACCCGAATGTCGAGACCAAGGAAATCTCCCTGACCCTCTACATCCGTTCCAACGACCTGGGCCTGGGCACGCCGTTCAACCTCACCGAAGGCGCCGCGCTGCTGAGCCTGATCGGGCGGCTGACCGGCTACACGCCGCGCTGGTTCACCTACTTCATCGGCGACGCCCACGTCTACGAAAACCACCTGGACATGCTCAACGAACAGCTCAAGCGCGAGCCGTTCCCGATGCCGAAACTGGTGATTTCCGAGCGCGTGCCGGAGTTTGCCAAGACTGGCGTGTACCAACCCGAGTGGCTGGAGCGGGTGGAGCCGAGCGACTTCTCTCTGGAAGGCTACCAGCACCATGCGCCAATGACCGCGCCGATGGCGGTCTAGAAAACACCACCATCCCCCTGTGGGAGCGAGCTTGCTCGCGATAGGTCCAGTACATTCAACATCAATGTTGACTGATAGGTTGCTATCGCGAGCAAGCTCGCTCCCACATTAGATCTGCATGGGCTCCAAGATCAGTTCAATGCCCATGGCTCCTGCCTACATGTGAATGCTCCACCTCCGGCGCCACCGCCCCGCTCACTTCCAACCGCTGCAAGATCCCGCATTGATCCAGGTCCGGCCCTTCGCCACAGCGATGGCGCAGGTCGATCAGTTGTGCCTGCAAGGCCATCAAGCCATCGATGCGCGCCTTGACGTGGTCGATGTGCTCGTCGATCAGCGCGTTGACGCTCTCGCATTGGTCCCGGGGGCTGTCGCGCAGGGCCAGGAGGCTGCGGATTTCTTCCAGGGTCATGTCCAACGTCCGGCAATTGCGGATGAACGTCAGCCGTTCGGCGTGGGCTTGGGTGTAGACACGGTAGTTGCCATCACTGCGGGCCGGCTCCGGCAGAAGGCCTTCACGTTCGTAGTAGCGGATGGTTTCGACCTGACAGTCGGTGATTTTCGCCAGTTCTCCGATCTTCATGGTGGTGCCTCCGAAAATAGATGCTTGACCCTATAGTGGCTACAGGGTCTTTACTGCGCAACAGGCACTTTTTACGGACATCATCCGATGAGCGATTCCCTTCACATCCACAAACCTGACCACGGCCATGCCCATGGGCATTCCTGCTGCGCCTCGAAAGCGGCACCGTCAGTGGTCAACCTCGGCAAGACGCCGACGGACGGTACGCGGCTGAGCAATTTTCGCATCGAAGCCATGGACTGCCCCACCGAACAGACGCTGATCCAGAACAAACTCGGCAAGCTCGAAGGTGTGCAACAGCTGGAATTCAACCTGATCAACCGGGTACTGGGCGTGACCCATGACTTGCCCAGCGATGCGCCGATCATCAAGGCCATCGAATCCTTAGGGATGCAGGCCGACCCGCTGACCGCGGGCGAAAAACCGGAAACCAATAACCTGCCTGCCCCAGCGAAGCCCTGGTGGCCACTGGCGTTGTCCGGCGTCACGGCACTGGCTGCCGAGGTGATTCACTTCACCAACGCCGCGCCGAACTGGGTGGTCGCGCTGGTAGCGTTGGTGTCGATTCTCAGCGGCGGCCTCGGCACCTACAAGAAGGGCTGGATCGCCCTGAAAAACTTGAACCTGAACATCAACGCCTTGATGAGCATCGCCGTGACCGGCGCCATATTGATCGGCCAATGGCCGGAAGCGGCGATGGTGATGTTCCTGTTTACCGTGGCCGAGCTGATCGAAGCCAAATCCCTTGATCGGGCACGCAACGCCATCAGCGGCCTGATGCAAATGGCGCCGGAACAAGCCACGGTGCAACAGGCCGACGGCACCTGGCAGGTAGAGGAAGTGAAGGCCATCGCCCTCGGCGCCAGGGTACGGGTGCGTCCTGGCGAACGGGTTGGACTGGACGGTGACGTGGTTGCCGGGCGCTCGACCATTGACCAGGCACCGATCACCGGTGAGAGCCTGCCGGTGGAAAAAACCGTGGGTGATAAAGTTTTTGCCGGCACCATCAACCAGGCCGGCGAACTGGAATACACCGTCACCGCCGCTGCCGATCAATCCACCCTGGCGCGAATCATCCACGCCGTAGAGCAAGCCCAGGGCTCCCGGGCGCCGACCCAGCGCTTCGTTGATCAATTCTCGAAAATCTACACCCCCGCGGTATTTGCCCTGGCCCTGGCCGTAGCGGTCATTGCACCGCTGTTCATGGGCGCGAGTTGGTTCGACTGGATCTATCGCGCGTTGGTCCTGCTGGTGGTCGCCTGCCCTTGTGCCCTGGTGATTTCCACCCCGGTGACCATCGTCAGCGGCTTGGCGGCTGCAGCGCGCAAAGGCATCTTGGTCAAGGGCGGCGTTTACCTTGAAGGTGGCCACAAGCTCGATTACCTGGCGCTGGACAAGACCGGCACGATCACCCATGGCAAGCCGATGCAGACCGATTACGTGCTGCTCGATCCGACCCAGGAAACCACCGCCCCGGCCTTGGCCGTGAGCCTCGCGGCACGCTCGGACCATCCGGTATCCCGGGCGATTGCCGAGGCGGCTGTGGACAAAAAACTGCCGCAGCAGACTGTGGATAACTTCGCGGCGCTCGCCGGGCGCGGCGTTCGTGGCGACATCGGCGGCCAGACCTATCACTTGGGCAACCACCGTCTCGTGGAAGACCTCGGCTTGTGCTCCCCTGAGCTGGAAGAAGAACTCTTCGCCCTGGAAAAACAAGGCAAGTCCGTGGTGCTGTTGCTCGACGACACGAAGCCTTTGGCACTGTTCGCCGTGGCCGACACTGTGAAGGATTCGAGCCGCGAAGCCATTCGGCAACTGCATGAATTGGGTATCAAGACAATGATGCTGACGGGCGACAACGCCCATACCGCCGAAGCGATCGCCAAGCAGGTCGGCATGGATCAGGCCCGCGGTGACCTGTTGCCGGAGCACAAGCTGCAAGCCATCGAAAGTCTGTATGCCCAAGGCCACCGAGTGGGCATGGTCGGCGACGGCATCAACGACGCCCCGGCCCTGGCCCGCTCGGAAATCGGTTTCGCCATGGCCGCCGCCGGGACCGACACGGCCATCGAGACCGCCGACGTCGCCTTGATGGATGACGATCTGCGCAAGATTCCGGCGTTCATCCGGCTGTCGCGGCAGACCTCGAGCATACTCAAGCAAAACATCGCCCTGGCGTTGGTCATCAAGGCGATCTTCCTGGGCGTCACTTTCGCCGGGTTCGCCACCATGTGGATGGCAGTGTTTGCCGACATGGGGGTGAGCTTGCTGGTGGTGTTCAATGGGTTGCGATTGTTGCGTAAGTAAAAATTGCGCGCTGCCGAGACCAGACACACTAACCTGTGGCGAGGGGATTTATCCCCTCGCCACATCTGACAGTACTCGGCCGTTTCAGTCGCGCTTCGGCTCGCGGATCTTGTACCAGGCGACGTACAGCGCCGGCAAGAACAGCAGGGTCAGCAACGTGGCGACAATGATCCCGCCGATCATCGCGTAGGCCATCGGTCCCCAGAACACTTCCCGGGCAATCGGGATCATACCCAGGCTCGCCGCAGCCGCCGTCAGGAGGATCGGCCGGCGCCGGTGTTCGGTAGCTTCCACGACGGCGTCCCAAGGTTCATAGCCGTCACGTTCATACTCGTCAATCTGCGTCACCAGGATCACCGAGTTACGGATGATGATGCCGATCAGCGCGAGGATGCCGAGAATCGCCACGAAACCCATGGGCGTGCCCGTCGGCACCAGCGCCAACACCACGCCAATCAAGCCCAGCGGTGCGACGCTCGCCACCAGGAACAGCTTCTGTACGCTGTGCAGCTGGATCATCAGGAACGTCGCCATCAAGAACAGCATCAGCGGCACCACGCTGGCGATGGGGCCTTGGGCCTTGCTGCTTTCCTCCACGGTACCGCCGGTGGCGATCTTGTAGCCCACCGGCAATTTGGCGGCGAACTTATCGATGTCCGGTTGCAGTTGCCTCACCAGGTCCGTCGGCTGGATTTCATCGCGCACGGCGGCCTTGATGGTGATGGTCGGCTTGCGGTCGCGGCGCCACACCAGCGGTTGTTCCAGTTCGTAGCGCACCGTGGCAAATGCCAGCAGTGGAATCGACGTGCCGCTCGGCGTGACGATCTGCAGGTTTTGCAGGGTCTCCGGCGAACCACGCTCGGCGTCTTCGGCGCGCCCTACCACGTCGATCAAGTAGATATCGTCGTTGACCTGGGTGACGAGCGAGCCGCTGACGATGCTGTTCATCAACCGGGCCACATCGTCGGAAGACAGGCCCAATTGCCGCGCCTTGTCCTGGGCGATGTCGATGCGCAGCACCTTGCCCGGCTCGTTCCAGTCGTAAATGATCTCGCCGATGTGTGAGTTCTTGTCCAGCTCGGTCGCCAGCTCGATGGCGTGCTTGCGCACCTGGTCGATGTCCTTGCCGCTGACGCGATACTGGATAGGCCGGCCCACCGGCGGGCCCATTTCCAGCGCCTGCACATAGCTGCCGATGCCGACGAAATCCTCCCGCAGGCGTTTCTGCAAGCGTTCGGTCAGCGCCGCGCGCGATTCCAGGCCCTTGCTGACAATCACCAGTTGCGCGTAGTACGGGTTCTGCAGTTGTTGATCCAATGGCAGATAAAAACGAATGGCGCCTTCGCCGATGTAAGTGCTCCAGCGAGCGATGTCCGGGTCATCCTTCAGGGTCGCTTCCAGACGATCGACCGCCCTGCGCGTCTCGTCCATCGAAGCGTTTTGCGGCAGGTTGAGATCCACCAGGATCTCCGGGCGATCCGAGGACGGGAAGAACTGGTTTTGCACGAAGCGCATGCAAAATACCGCCAACGCGAACAGCAGTACCGTAATGCCGATGGCCCACCAGCGATTGCGCATCGCCCACAGCAGGCCACCGTTGAACGCCCGGCCGATCCGCCCCGGCTCGGCGCTGTGGGGTTTGATATTGGCACTGAGGATGTGCACGCCAATCACCGGGGCAAACAGCACCGCGACGATCCATGACACCAGCATCGCCACGGCAATCACCGCGAACAGGGTGAAGGTGTATTCGCCCGCCGAACTGGCATTCAGACCGATGGGCACGAAACCGGCCACGGTGACCAAAGTCCCAGTGAGCATCGGGAATGCGGTCGAGGTATAGGCAAACGTGGCGGCCTGGTCTTTGCTGTCCCCCTTTTCCAAACGGGTGACCATCATTTCCACGGTGATCATCGCGTCGTCCACCAGCAGGCCAAGGGCGATGATCAGCGCCCCGAGGGAGATCCGCTGCATGGTGATGCCGCTGTACTCCATGAAGACGAACACCATCGCCAACACCAGCGGGATCGAGCAGGCCACCACCAGCCCGGCCCGGATGCCAAGGCTGATGAAACTGACCACCAGCACGATGATCACCGCCTCGAACAACGCGCTGGTGAAGCCGCCGACGGCTTCTTCCACCACTTCGGCCTGGTCCGACACGGTGTGCACACCGACGCCCACCGGCAGGTCGGCGGTCAGTTCGTCCATGCGCGCGTGCAGGGCCTTGCCGAATTCCTGGATGTTGCCGCCCTTCTTCATGGCGATGGCCAAGCCAATCGCCGGCGTGCCATTGAAGCGGAACATCGGTGTGGCGGGGTCGACATAACCACGGCGGATGTCGGCGATGTCGGCCAGTCGATAGAAGCGATCGTTGAGCCGCAGGTTGACGTTGGCCAGGTCCTTTTCCGATTGGAACTGCCCCGACGTGCGCACGGAAATCCGCTCCGGACCAGCGTCGATCACCCCGGCCGGGGTCACGGCGTTCTGCGATTGCAGGCTCTGCACCACTTGGCGCTGATCGATGCCCAGGGCCGCGAGTTTGCGGGTGGAGAAGTTCAGGTACAGCACTTCGTCCTGCTCGCCGACCATTTCCACTTTGCCCAACCCAGGCACATCGCGGATCTCGGCACGTACTTGCTCCACATAGTCGCGCAACTGGCGCATCGACAGGCCGTCGCCAGTGAAGGCATACACCGAGCCGTATACATCGCCGAATTCGTCGTTGAATCCAGGGCCTTGCAATCCCTCGGGGAAATCGCCGCGAATGTCGTTGATCTTCTTGCGAACCTGATACCAGATCTCCGGGATTTCCTCGGCGCCGGTGGTATCGCGCAAGTACACGAATACCGTCGACTCCCCCGGCCGGGTGTAGCTTTTCACATAATCGAGGGAGTCGAGCTCTTCGAGTTTTTTCTCGATGCGGTCCGTGACCTGCTTGAGGGTTTCTTCTTGAGTCGCGCCAGGCCAACGGGTCTGGATGACCATGGTCTTGATGGTGAACGACGGGTCTTCCTCACGACCCAGGTTCATGTAGGAGAACACGCCCATCAGCAGCGCGACGAACATCAGGTACCACACGAATGACTGATGCCGCAGGGCCCATTCCGATAAATTGAAAGGCCCTTTCATCGTGCGTCCTCGTCGAGTTTCACTTTTTGCCCCGGCTGGAGACTGTTCACGCCTGCGCTGACCACGCGGTCGCCGGGCTTGATGCCGTCGGCCACCAACACCGAGCTGTCCGATCGTTCGAGCACCTGCACGTCCCGTGGCGAAACCGTCTGCTCCTGCGGGTTGATCAGCCAGATCCGCGTCTTGCCATCGACCTCTTGCAACGCACTGAGCGGCAATTCGATGCGCGGCTCGATCGCTGAGCTGAGGGTCACGCTGATCGCGGTACCCAGGCGAAAGCCCGGCGGTGAGTCAGTCAGGGTCAGGCGCGCGCGGCGCGTGCGGGTGGCGCTTTGCGCCTGAGGCTCGATCTCGCGCACGATGGCCGTGGTGCGGGTCGCCGGGTCCAGTTGCGCGGCGACTTCGAACACCACGTCCTCGGGCAGCCGCTCGGCCAACCCGGCAGGCAAGTCGATCACCGCTTCCTTGACGTCCGGACGGGCAAGCGTCACCACTTGCTGGCCGGCGGTCACCACTTGTCCGGCCTCGGCATTCCAGGCGGTGACGACGGCGTCATGATCGGTGTGCAGTTCGCTGTAGTTGAGCTGGTCGCGGGCCTGCTCCACCGAGGCCCGCGCCTGTTCCAGAGATGCTGCGGTGGTTTTCAGGTCGGTCTGGGCGATGTCCAGTTGCGCCTGGGCGCCGACGCCACGGTCGAATAGTTGTTGCTGGCGGCGGGCGTTGGCCTGGGCATTGATGTACTGCGCCTGGATCCGCGCCAAGTCGCCCTGGGCGGCTCGCAGTTGGTTCTGCTGGTCAGTGGGGTCGAGGGTCGCGAGCAAGTCGCCCTTCTTCACCTCGGCGCCGACGTCGACGTTGCGACTGGCGATGCGGCCTGGCACGCGGAACCCCACGTTGGTCTCGTAGCGGGCCTGGATATTCCCGGCGAAGCGTCCCAGTGCCTGTTGGTCAAGCGCCCGGACCTCAATGGACAACACCGGCCGTACCGGCTCCGGCGGCGCGTCTTCCTTCGAGCAGGCGGCCAGCAGCAGGCCGGCCAAGACCATCCACAAGCGCTTCATGGCTGAGCTCCTGTCGGGGCCTTGTCATAGTTGTTTTCAGCGACCTCGACGCGCACGCCAGGATGGAGCAACTGCCCACCGGCAATGATGATCTTCTCGCCGCCCTTGAGCCCATCACTGATGATGACCTTGCCGGTCAAGTAGCGACCGACCGTGACCGTGTGCAATTGCGCCTTGCCCTCGCCGTCCACCAGCCACACGGCCGGCTCGCTGAGTTTTTTGGTCAATGCCGACCAGGGCAATTCCACGGCGGTCTTTCCGGCGGACTTGGCAGTGGCGCTGACCACCGATCCCAGGCGCATGCCTTCAGGCAAGTCGTTGAGCGTGACCTTGACTTGCACAGTGCCGGTCTCGGCGGACACCGCCGGGGTTATCTCGCGCACCGTACCGGTGGTCTGGATGGCCGGGTTGTCCAGCAGGCTGATGGTAATTGCCGGGTCGGATGGCGGTTCACGCAGCAGTGACTCATAGATATTGAACACTGCGTCACGCTCGCCGTCCCGGGCCAGGCTGAAGATCGGCTCCGTGGCCTGGACGACTTGGCCGACTTCGGCCTGGCGCGCCGTGATGATACCGGGCGCCTCGGCGATCAGCGCGGTATAGCTCAGCTGTTCGCGGGCGTTCGCCAGTTGTGCCTGGGCCGCCGTCAGCGCGCTCTGGCTACTGCGCAATTGCGCCTGGGCCGCGTCGTATTCGCTCTGGCTGGTGTAGCCCTTGGGCAAGAGCTTTTGCTGGCGTACGAAGGCTGCCGCGCTCTGCTTGACCCGCGCCTGCTCGGCGGCGACCTGGGCTTCGGCGGAGTCGACGTTGGTCTGCAAGTCGCGAGGATCGAGCCGGGCCAGCACTTGCCGGGCCGAGACCCGATCACCGACATCGACCTTGCGCTCGATGATCTTGCCGCTCACGCGAAACGAGAGGTCGGCCTGAACCCGGGCCTGCACATCGCCTGTCAGCGTTACCGAAGCCGCGTATTCGCTGGGCATGGCTTGTTGTATGAACACCCGTGGCAGGGCTTTTTCCTCAGGCTTCTTTTCACCGCACCCGGTCAACAACGCACACACGCCCAAGCCAACAATCAATTTGATTCCGGGACCAGCCATGCAGACTCCTTTGCGTTGTACCGACGTACCAGTGACGATACGACTCTGAGCTTAGAACAGGGTTCACCGAATGCACGGCAATCGGGCAGACTCGTCTCAGACATCCATGCATCAAAGGAATTCGCATGCTCACGACCCTGGCGGTGGCCAACTACCGGTCCATCAATAAACTGGTCATTCCGCTGGGCCGGCTGAACCTGATCACCGGGCCCAACGGCAGCGGCAAATCCAATCTGTATCGGGCCCTGCGCCTGCTGGCGGAGACGGCTCAGGGCGGAGTGGTAAACGCCTTGGCCAGTGAGGGCGGGTTGGACTCGACCTTCTGGGCCGGCCCGGAAGAAATCAGTCGGCGCATGCGCAACGGCGAAGTGCCGGTGCAAGCGATCGTGCGACAGGGTACCAAACGCCTGCGCCTGGGATTTGCCGGTGAGAACTTCAGCTATTCGATTGCCCTCGGCCTGCCGGCACCCAGTCGCTCGGCGTTCTCCCTGGACCCGGAAATCAAGCGCGAGTGCATCTGGGCCGGCCCGGTGTTCCGACCGGCCAGCCTGCTGGTGGACCGCAACGGGCCGATGGTCCGTGCCCGTGAAGGGCGTTCCTGGGATGTGCTGTCCCAGCACACGCCGACCTTCGACAGCCTGTTCGACCAGGTCGGCAGCCTGCGCGCTTCGCCGGAGGTCCTGCAAATGCGCGAGTTCATTCGCCGCTGGCGCTTCTACGATCACTTTCGCAGCGACGCCGACGCCCCGGTGCGCCAACCGCAACTGGGCACACGTACGCCCGTGTTGCATCACGATGGACGAGATCTGGCCGCGGCCCTGCAGACCATTCTGGAGATCGGTGACGTCGAGGCCTTGCACGCGGCCATCGGCGACGCGTTCCCCGGCGCCCGACTGCACATCGAAAAGTTGCAGGGCGGACGTTTCGCCATCGCGTTCCAGCAGCACGGCCTGCTGCGGCCGCTGACTGCGGCAGAACTGTCGGACGGGACCCTGCGCTACCTGTTGCTGGTGGCCGCCCTGCTCACACCGCGACCGCCATCGCTGATGGTGCTCAACGAACCGGAAACCAGCCTGCATCCCGACCTGTTGCCGGCCCTGGCGCGCTTGATCATCCGCGCTTCAGCCAATTGCCAGGTCTGGGTCGTATCCCATGCCTCGCGCTTGATTGCCGCCCTGGAGCAGGACGAGCACTGCAACTGCATCGTGCTGGAAAAGGATTTCGGGCAGACCGGGATCGTCGGGCAGCGCGCACTGGATGAGCCGGCGTGGCATTGGCCGGACTAGCGCCCTCGCCACAGATCATCATTGTTGCGCACAAAAAAAACACCGACGCTGTATCAGCCGTCGGCGTTTGAAACCATAAAAAGGTCTACCGCGTGAATCAGAACGCCGGCAGTACCGCGCCGCTGTACTTCTTCTCGATGAACGCCTTCACTTCCGGGCTGGTCAGGGCCTTGGCCAGTTTCTGCATGGCCGGGCTGTCCTTGTTGTCCGGACGGGACACCAGGAAGTTAACGTAAGGGGAATCCGAACCTTCGATCACCAGGGCGTCCTTGGCCGGATTCAGGCCTGCTTCCAACGCGTAGTTGGTGTTGATCATGTCCAGGTCGACCTGATCCAGCACGCGCGGCAACATGGCCGACTCCAGTTCCTTGAACTTGAAGTTCTTCGGGTTCTCGGCGATGTCTTTCGGCGTTGCCAAGGCGTTTTTCGGGTCCTTGAGTTTGATCAGGCCAGCCTTCTGCAGCAGGATCAGGGCACGGCCGCTGTTGCTGCCTTCGTTAGGGATGGCGATGGTCGCGCCGTCCTTCAGCTCAGCCAGGCTTTTGACTTTCTTCGAATAGCCGCCAAACGGCTCGACGTGCACGCCGATGACCGTTACCAGATTGGTGCCTTTGCCTTCGTTGAAGCTCTTGAGGTAAGGCAGGGTCTGGAAGTAGTTGGCGTCCAGGCGTTTCTGGTCAACTTGTACGTTGGGTTGTACGTAGTCGGTGAACACCTTGATCTGCAGATCCACACCTTCTTTGGCGAGGGCCGGCTTGATCAGCTCAAGGATTTCGGCGTGGGGCACCGGGGTCGCGGCGACGACCAGTTTTTCCGCGGCCTGGGCCAAGCCAGAGGTCAGGGCTGCCGCCAATGCGGTGAACAACAGAACCTTTTTCATGCAGTGTCCTTATCGAAAATCACGGTCGTCATCGACGACGGCCAAAGTAGAGTGCCAGCGAAGTGCTATCGCTGGCGTGATGCGGAAGATACCGACATTTTTTATGCCTTAACAATATCTTTTATTCAAGTTCATATTCATTTTACTCATATAGCTAAACCGCCCCCGGAACGGGGTCGCGCTACAGCGTTTGGCTCAATCGGTCGAGCTGCGCCTTGAGGGCCAGGCGCTCGGCGCCAGAGCCCTCGGCGGCGACCTGTGCCACCTGCCGGTCGAGCAGCTCCAGCGTCGATGGCTGGGACGGCAGGTTCAGATGCTCCGGCAAAATCTCATCCCCCGTACTCACCAATAATGCGAAGTGGATGATGTTCTCCAATTCGCGGGTATTGCCCGGCCAGCTGTGCCGCTCGAGCGCATGCTGCGCCGCTTCGCTGATCAGCGGCACAGCCAGGCCCAGGCGCTGGCTATAGATGCCGAGGAAATATTCCGCCAGAGGCAGGATATCGCCCACCCTTTCGCGCAGGGCAGATAACTCGAGCTGGCCCTCACTCAGATATTGATAGAGGCGATCATGGAATTTCCCGGCCGCCACCGCTTGCGCCAGGTCGATGCTGGTGGCCGCGACCAGGCGCACATCCACCGGACTCGGTTGGTGGGCACCGACACGAGTGACTTCGTGGTTTTCCAGGGCCGCCAACAACCTCGTCTGGATCGGCAGCGGCAAGTCGCCAATCTCATCCAGGTAAAGCGTGCCGCCGTTGGCCGAACCGAACCACCCCGCCCGACTGCTGGCCGAACCGCTATGGCTGCCAGCGGCGTAGCCAAACAACTCGGCATCGGCGTAAGTGGGGCTGATGGCACCGCAATTGACCGAAACAAACAAACCACCCCGGTTGCTCTCGCGATGGATGTGCCGGGCCAGCAATTCCTTGCCGGTGCCGGTTTCGCCGCGAATCAGCACCGAGACCGAGCGTGGCGCCAATTGCTCCAGTTCCTGGCGCAGCTGCCGCGAACGTGGGTCGACGAACACCAGCGCCTTGGCGCGGATGCTCAGGGGGCTTTTTTCCGCATCGGGAAAGGTCAGCAACGGCTGACCAAAGGTTTCATGCAAAGTCATGACAGGCTCCCGCCCCAAACCGCCGGGAGACGGAGGGCGCTAAAAATTCAGGCGCGACGCAGGGCGTGATGCTCCATGCGGTTTTGCAGGCGATAGAGATAAGCGAAACCCTGCTCCCATCGCTGGTGTCCGGACTTAACGTTGATATGTCCCGCGCCGGCCAGGATTCCCGCCTCGGCTCCCCAGTTACGTGCCAGTTCCAGCGCACGGGGGGCGCTGACGGCCGCATCGTTGTCGGAGCTGACCACTTGGCTGGGGAACGGCAGCAGGTTCGTGGGAATCGGCGCGAAGTTGCGCAGCGCCGGAGCGCAGGCAGGCCGCTCCACGTCCGCCGGTGCCACCAGCAACGCGCCGCGCACTTGTCGCAGGAGCTGCAACGGCGCGATAGCGGCCCAGTGGGCAACCGTGATGCACCCCAGGCTATGGGCGATGAGAATGACCGGTGTGCTGTCGGCGGCAATCGCTTCGGCCAGCGCGGCGACCCAATCCTCGCGACGCGGCGTCAACCAGTCCGCCTGCTCGACCCGGGCGCTATTGGGCAAGCTCGCCTGCCAGTGAGTTTGCCAATGATTGTCCGGCGATCCTTGCCAGCCCGGCACGATCAGGTAGCGAATCGATTCGTTGCGCATGGGGTGCTCTCCTGCTGTCTGTTCCTGGACGAGTATAAGGAGGAGAGCTATATTCCTTAAGGAATAAGAAGATATTTATTAATACCTAAAAAGCATATGAGAGCTTTCAAGTCACCCATGCAGGTCACTCGCTGCGCCCCTTGCGCAACAACACATCCAACTGATCCACCACCACCGCCCAGTCGGCATCTTCGAGGATTTCATCGCGCAACAATTGCCGCTGGCCCTCGCTCCAAAAGAAGGCGTCGGCCAGATGCAGCCCTGGCTTGAGCGGCGAGTGGCTGGCGATGAACTGGTCGATGCTGAGGGCATCGTCGGGCAGGCCGAGTTGTTTGAACAATGCGGGAAGCTTATGCACTGGGGATTCCATGCGGGGCTCCTGGAGATGAACAGGTGGCAGGGCGTTATTTGCAGTCTAGCCTTTCAATGAGTAAACACTGCCCTCGCCACAAGAATGACTGCGCAGCCACTCCAATGATTGGTAAGGCGTCTTCGCCCGATGCCTCACCCGCTCAACCAACAATGGCGAAGCCTCTCGACGCTTGTCTTCGCTATCACCGACAAACGCCTGCGCCGGTTGCTTGGCATGCCGGCCAACTGCGGCAAATGCGTGCCTGCGCTGTGCTGTGTCCAACTGGAAAAATGCCGCCAACCTACCCGCCATCGCCTCGGGAAGCTCGCTGTAGTTGACCGCCACTCCGCCCCCGGTCCGGCAGTGTTCCAAGCCCGTCTGCAACAGTCGTCCCAGCCGTCGCGCAACGAAGTCTTCGCGGCCGCCAAACGGCAACGCGTCATCGAGAACACTGGCCCCGATCAATCCCGGCACCATGTGCATGCCGGGGCGGCGCAGATGTGAAACGGCAATTTCCAGGGGGTCGCGGTACACGAACAGCCAAGGCGTATCGGGAAAGCATTGGCGCAGCAACGGCAATTCGCCGATGTTCCAGGCGTCGAGCTTGATTACCAGGCGTCGCTCCCCGCCTCGACGACGCTGCCCGTACGCCGACATCAGCCCCTTGAGCGCCGCGTGCCGTTCGGCAGGCGGCAAGTCACTGCGCAGCAGCGTATCCAGGGGCGGCGGCTCGGAAATGACGATGTGGTCGTCCAACTGGGCGAGCATCTGGCTGATCAGTGTCGAGCCACATCGTGAGGCGTGGAAGATGAATGCGCTGGGCGTCAGGCCCGGGCTACATTGCTGCCATTGGCCCAAGGCACTCAAGGGCGTCTGGCGGCGGAACACCAGATTGAAGGGCAAGCGCAGGGCTTCTTCCACGGCATCGCCGAAGAATGGCTGCGTCAGTTGCCGATCGCCGAACCAGCACCAATCGACACGCCACTCGCCCGCCTGCTGCCATACGCGGATCGGCAACCAGCCGTGCAGCTTCAGGTTTTCCACTGCTCACTCCATTGCCGGCGACCGTGGCGCATGGCGGCGCGCAACTCTTCCCGGGTGAAATGAAGCCCCTGGCCCGCACCCAGTACCAGCGCGGTCTCAATGAAAACGTCCAGATCGTGCAGGCCTTGCAGCGCTCGGGCAAGGTGGTGATCGGCTTCCACGCGCAGTTGAAAACGGGCCAGGTCGCTTTGCTCGACGACCGCTTCGGGTGTGGAGCGAAGCCCATCGGCAATTTGCTGGACCAACCACGGCCCGGGACGACAATCGAGCACCAGATGAACCCGCGCCTGGTCGCCTTGGTTAGCGACGCGATGGGGACGCGCCAGGTCGAGAAACCAGCATTCACCCTCCCGCATCGGAATGATTTGCCCGTCCAGCCAGAACGCCACGCCAGGCGAGCTGAGCAGCGGCACGTGCAGGCGCAAGTCCGCGTCCGGACCACCGAGGTCATAGTCGCGATGCTCATGGATGCGACCACCGGGCCCCAACCGCAGCAGACGGGCCGAGACAATGTCCAAGGGCCAATCACCCAACGCATCCTGCCAGCGGCTATCCTCTGACCAGGGTGCGCGGTGCTGGGGCTGGCCGCGCCCGGGCGACAGTTCGGTCAAGGCATCGGCCGCCGAAATCAGCGCCACGCCACTCCAGTCACCGCTGTGATAGGCCGTGTTGAAGTGCCCCTGCCAACGATCTTCTTCGACGGCTGCCAGCGCCTGCAACAGCAACGGCAGGTTGACCGTGACGGGCAGTCGGGAAAACGCCGCAAGCGCCATCCCCGTGCTCCGTTATTGCGCCACCGGCGACGTCGGCACCGTGATGTCACCCTGGGCCCAGGCCGCTTCGCGGTTCGCCAACGCCGTGGCAATCGACTGCACCTGGGTCGATTGCACTTCGTTCGGCAACGGGTCGAGGCCGGCGCTGGCGAAGATTTGCCCGTAGGCATTGCGCAGGTCGGCGTAGGCCAGGTCCCGTCGCAGGTCCGCCTGCAGGGTGTTCAGCTCGCCCTGGATCAGGTCCAGTTCGCCGATGCCTGCAGCCTGATGACGACTGCGCAGCTGGCCGACGATTTGCCCGTCGATGTCCGACAGTTCCTGGCTGGTCTTGAACTGGCGCAAGGCTTCGCGGTAGTTGGCATTGGCGACGTACAGCTGCGCCAGCACAGCGATCGACATCGCCTGACGCCGCGCCGCCGCGACTTCTTCACCGGCCTTGGCCACGTCGATGGCCGCCGGGGCGGAGATGACATTGAACAGATTCCAGGTGACTTTGACCCCATAATCGGCCCAGCCCTGCTCCACCAGGAACGAGTTGCTGTCGTAGTGCCCGCCAGCGGAAAACTCCAGCCCCGGCAACAGGCGCAACATTGCCTTGCGGGTTTCGGCGGCGGTGATGCGGGTCTGGTAATCCTGCTCGCGCAGTTCCGGCCGGCTGGCCAGGGCTTCCTGTTCGAGGCGAGCCAGGTCGACCTTGAGCTCCGGGATGGCATATTCGTCCTGGGTCGCCAGGGTCAGTTCGGTACCCAAGGGCAGGTTGATCAGGGTTGCCAGCTCGGTCTTGGCCAGGGACAAGGCCCGACGCTGCTCTTCCAACTGACGGGTGGCCTGGATCAGCGAACGCTGATAACCCAAGGCCTGCACCGGATCACCGATGCGCTGCTCGCTCATGCTCTGGCTGTTTCGGCGCGCCGCCTCGACCCGGGCCATGAGGCTGTCGATCTGCTTGAGCAAACGCTCGGCGGCCATGGCTCGCCAGTACGCTGAACGGACGTCCTGGACGATGGTGTTGATCACCTTGCGCCGACGCTCTTGCACGATCAGCCGCTGGTCGCCGGCCTGCTTGGCGCTGATGTAGCTGACGCCGAAATCGAGCACGTTCCAGACCATCGTCAGGTCCGCCACTTCACGATCGCGGTCCTGGGAAGTCGACGGCTCCAGGGACTGGGTACCGGTCTCCACGCTCTGGCTGCTCGAGGCGCTGACGTTGTTGCGCCCCACATAACCGGCATCGAGGGCCATGCGCGGCAGCATGTCGAAGCTGGCCAAGTCCAGCTGACGCTTGGCCAAGGCCTCCTCCATGATTTTCAGGCGGCCTTCAAGGTTGTACTTCACCGCCCGGGCCATGGCCTGGTGCAACGTCAGCGGACCACTGAGGGGCTCCTGGTCCTTGTACATGTTTTGCAGGTCGGTCCTGGCGCGCTGTTCGCTGGTGCTTCGATCGATCGGCTCGCTGGTGACCGCACAACCGCTGACCACCAACGCCAGCAAACTCATACCGAATAACTTCTGACTTCTATTCATCCCTGGATTGCCCCTGGCTGCCGTATTTTTTATGGAGTACTCAGGCCAGCGCTTGGCTGGTGCCGGCCTGTTTCAAAGCCATTGCCAAGCTATCCACCTGGCGTTGTTCTGTGTCCTTGAGTTGCTGCAGCTGCTGGCCCAGGGTCGGTGCGCCAAATACCCCGCGCACACCTTGGGACGCGTCGCCGCCCTTGATCGACTGGTTGTCGAAGGCGTCCAGCGATTCGCCTTCCGAACCCGCGCCCTGGTTGAACAAACCGGAAATCGTGCTGCTGCCGAACACGCCGCCGTCGCCACCGCCAAAGCCCAGGAACCCCTGTCCCGAGCCGTCCCCGGCGGCGTCGCTGCTGAACACCTGGGCGATATAGCTGGGTGCCAACTCGCCACGGTTGATGAAAATGCTGCCGATGGGGTCAAGCCCCCCCACATCCCGCTGCTCGAACAGCGGCGGGAAGCCAAGGGGCGAACCCAGATTGCCCGTGGGCGGCGTGAAAACGATCGGTTGCAGCGGCACCTCGGACGGCGGGATGACCGTCACGGGGTCCGATGTCAGGAACTCCGGCGGCGGCTTCACATCGTTGGGCACAACGGTATCGATCGCGTAATTGTTGGACACCGCCACGCCTGACCCGGCGTTGCCCGACAAGTCACTGACGTTGCTGCTATCCAGGGCAATGAAATTGCTCGGGTCGGTGAGATTCGCCGCAGGGGTGAAGGTCGCGGTCCAGGTCCTGCCGCCGTCGCTGCTGGTCAGGTTGCTCAAATCGCCGTTGGTGACGCTCAGGTCCGACAGGTCGAAATCCGTCACCGCCTCGGTGAACGTGAAAGTCACCAGGGTGGCCTGGCCCACGCCCAGGTTGGGATTGGCGACGACGATGGTCGCGGTAGGCCGGGTAGCGTCGAGGGCATAGTTGGCGGAGATGGCGATGCCCACGCCAGCGTTGCCGGCGCTATCTTGCACATTGCTGGCGTCGAGCAGGATCAGGTTGGTGGCATCGTTGACCCCCGCGGTCGGCGTCAGGGTCGCGGTCCAGGTCAGGCCTCCGTCGCTACTGGCAAGGTTGGACAGCACGCCATTGGCGACACTGAGGTCCGACAGGTCGAAACCGGACACCGCCTCGGTGAAGCTGATGGTCACGGTCGTGGTCTGACCGATGCCCAGGGTGGTGTCGCCTACCACGATGGTGGCACCCGGGCGCACGGTGTCGATCGCATAATTGTTGGAGTCGACGACGCCGACACCGGCGTTGCCGGAAACATTGGAGACGCCAGTGGTGTCCAGGCTGATCAGGTTACTGGTGTCGGTGATATTGCTTGCCGGGGTAAACGTTGCCGTCCAGGTGACGCCGCCATCTGTCGAGGACACATTGCTCAATGTCCCGTTGCTGACGGTCAGGTCGTTGTTGTCGAAACCGCTGACCGCTTCAGAGAAGGTGATGGTAACCAATGAGGTTTCCCCCACGCTCAACGACGGGTCGGCCACCACGACAGTGGCGGTCGGCACGCGAGTCTCGACCACGTAATTGGCCGAATCGGTGGTGCCGGTACCGGTGTTGCCGGCCGCATCGCTCACACCCGTGTTGTCGAGAATGATCAGGTTGGTGGCGTCGGTCACGCCCAAGTCCGGAGTAAACGTGGCGGTCCAGGTCAGGCCGCCGTCGCTGCTGCTCACGGCGCTCAAGGTGCCGTTGGCAACGCTCAGGTCATCGTTGCTGAAGCCTGTCACGGCCTCGCTGAAGGTAATGGTCACCTGGGCGGTTTCGCCCGGTCTCAGCGATGAATCGCTCAGCGCCACGGTGGCGGTTGGACGCTGGGTATCGAGCGCGTAATTGTTGGATTCAGTCGTTCCAACGTTGCCGTTGCCCGCCAGATCGATGATGCCGCCGCTGTTGAGCGAGATCACGTTACTGCTGTCGTTGATCCCGTTGGTCGGCGTGAAGGTCGCGGTCCAGGTGATGCCGCCGTCGCTGCTGCTCAGCCCCGAGACCACGCCGTTGGCAACCGTCAGGTCTCCCGTGGTGAACGCGATCACCGCCTCGCTGAAGGTGATGGTCACCAGCGAGGTCTCACCTGCGCCGATAGCCGTGTCGGCCACTACGATGGTCGCCGTTGGACGCACCGTATCCACCACGTAGTTGTTGGAATCAGTAGTGCCAACTCCCGCGTTGCCCGCAACGTTGATCAAGCCGGTATTGTCCAGGGTGATCACGTTGCTGGTGTCGGAGATGCTGGTGCTCGGTGTAAACGTGGCCGTCCAGGTGACGCCGCCGTCGGTACTGCTCATGGTGCTGAGCGTACCGTTGCTGACGGTCAGGTCCGCGTTATCGAAACCACTGACCGCCGAGTTGAACGTCACGGTGACCAACGACGTCTCGCCGATGCTCAAGGTGGTGTCGGCAATCACGATGGTCGCCGTCGGCACGTTGGTGTCGACCTGGTAGTTGTTGGAGTTGGTGGTGCCGGTACCGGTGTTGCCTGCCGCGTCGCTGACGCCGATGTTGTTCAGGACGATGACGTTGGACGTATCGCTGACCCCGAGGGCTGGAGTGAAGGTGGCCGTCCAGGTGATGCCGCCATCACTGCTGCTGACCGCACTCAGCGTGCCGTTGGCGATGCTCAGGTCCGAATTGTCGAAGCCGCTGACCGCCTCGGAGAAGGTGATGGTCACTAGCGAGGTTTCGCCGACGCTCAGCGCCGTATCAGCCACCACAATGGTGGCGGTCGGACGCTGGGTGTCGACGGCGTAGTTGTTGGAGTCGGTGGTACCGCTGCCGGTATTGCCCGCGCCGTCCACCACGCCCGTGTTATTGAGCGTGATCAGGTTGGTGGCATCGCTGACGCCCGCACTCGGCGTGAACGTCGCCGTGTAAGTGATGTTGTCGCTGGTGCTCAGGCCACTCAGGCTGCCGTTGGCGACAGTCATGTCGGCCAGGGTGAAGCCGGTCACCGCCTCGCTGAAGGTAATGGTCACCACCGAGGTTTCGCCGGCACCGACGGTCGGATCGGCGACCACGACGGTGGCGGTCGGACGCGCGGTGTCGATGGCGTAGTTGTTGGAATCGGTGGTGCCGCTGCCAGCGTTCCCGGCCGCGTCAGCCACGCCGGTGTTATCCAGGGTGATGAGGTTGCTGGTGTCGCTGGTGCTGGCGCTTGGCGTGAGCGTACCGGTCCAGGTAATGCCGCCGTCGCCGCTGCTCAGGCCGGTGACCGTGCCGTTGGCGACCGTCAGGTCGGCGGCGGTAAAGCCAGTCACCGCTTCGTTGAAGGTGATGGTCACCAGGGAGGTTTCGCCGACGCTCAGGGAGGTGTCGGCTACAACGATGCTAGCGGTGGGCCGCTGCGTGTCGACCGCGTAGTTGTTGGAGCTGGTCGTGCCGCTGCCATTGTTCCCTGCCGCATCGGCCACACCGGTATTGGCCAGGATGATCAGGTTGGTGGCGTCGGTGACGCTGGCGCTCGGGGTGAGCGTCGCGGTCCAGGTGATGCCGCCGTCGCTGCTGCTCAGCCCGCTCAAGGAGCCGTTGGCCACGGTCAGGTCGGCCAGGGTAAAGCCGGTGACGGCCTCGCTGAAAGTGATCGTCACCAGCGAGGTTTCGCCGATGTTCAGCGCGGTATCGGCCACCACGATGGTGGCGGTCGGGCGCTGGGTGTCGACGGCGTAATTGTTCGAGTCGGAGGTGCCGCTGCCCACGTTGCCGGCCAGGTCGGCAATGCCGGTGTTATCCAGGGTGATCAGGTTGCTGGTGTCAGTGATGCTGGCGCTCGGGGTCAGCGTCCCGGTCCAGGTGATGCCGCCGTCACTGCTGCTCAGGCCGGTGACCGTGCCATTGGCGACCGTCAGGTCGGCGGTGGTAAAACCACTCACGGCCTCGCTGAAGGTGATGGTCACCACGGAGGTTTCCCCAGCACGCAACGCGGTGTCGGCCACCACGATGGTGGCGGTCGGGCGTTGCGTGTCGATGGCGTAGTTGTTGGAGTTGGTCGTGCCCACGCCGGCGTTGCCATTGAGGTCCGCCACGCCCGTGTTATTCAGGACAATGAGATTGGACGTATCGGTGACTGGCGCGTCCGGCGTCAGCGTGGCCGTCCAGGTGATACCGCCGTCGCTGGTGCTCAGGCCGCTGAGCGTGCCATTGGCGACGGTCAGGTCGGCGGCTGTGAAACCGCTGACGGCCTCGGAGAAAGTAATGGTGACTGTCGAGGTCTCGCCAATCCTGAGGGCGGTGTCGCTCACTACGATCGAGGCCGTGGGCGCCACGGTGTCGTTGACGATGTAGTTGTTCGAGTCGGTGGTGCCGACGCCAGCGTTGCCGGCCAGGTCAGCAACGCCAGTGTTGTTCAGGGTGATGATGTTGGTGGTGTCGGCGATGTTGCTGGCTGCCGTCAGCGTACCGGTCCAGGTGATGCCGCCGTCGCCACTGGTCAAGGTGCCGACGCTGCCGTTCTGCACCGTCAGGTCCGCCGCGGTCAGGCCGGTCACGGCTTCGGAGAAGGTGATGGTCACCGTCGACGTGCCGCCGGAGTTCAGGTTGGTGTTGGCTACCACGACCGTCGCAGTGGGCGGCGTCTCGTCCGGCACATAGTTGGTATTGATGGTGCCGCCATCGCCGTAGACGTTGGCCACCGACGCTGGCGAAACACCGGCGCTGCCCGCACTCGTCCCACCGACGCCGCTGCCGCCGACGTTACCGGCCAGGGCAGCGAAGTTGGCGGCGGTGATCAGGATCGAGCCTTTGTTCCAAATCGCGCCAACACCGACGCCGCCCGCACCACCCGCATGGAGATAGCTACCGCCAGCCCCGCCGCCGCCACCACCACCGCCGGCCCCGACGTTGTTGGAAATGGTCGAGTTGCCGATGATCCGCAGGGTCGCGCCGGTATCGTTGTAGATACCACCGACCGCACCGCCACCGGCGCCGCCGATTTCGTTATAGCCGTCGCCACCGCCACCACCGCCAATGGATAAGCCACCGCTGGAGGCCGTGCCACCGGCCGAACCGGTGCTGTAGCCCGGATACGCCGCACCACCCGCGCCACCCGTGGTGGAACCACCACGCCCGCCAATGTTGAAGAATCCGCCGCCCGCGCCGCCCTGTCCGGGCGTGCCGTTGGAGCCCGTGGAGTTGAGCGTGTCGCCGCCCTTGCCACCGGTGCCGCCGGTGATCGCGCCGCCGCCACCGCCGCCGCCACCGGCGTACTGCGGTGTCACACCGCCGCCGCCACCACCGCCCGACGCGGCGTTCGCGGTCACCGTGACGTTGCGCAGGGTCAAGGTGCCGGCGTTATAGATGCCGCCGCCCTGAGACACCAGCGCATCGTCGCCGCCGTTACCACCGTTGCCTGCCACCATGCCCCGGGTAATCACCAGGCCATCGAGGGTGGCCGTGGTGCCGGACGTCACTTGCATGATCTGCGTGCGGTACTGGCCGTCGAGGGTCACGTCGGCGACGTTGTCGTTATTGAGGTCGCCATCGATGGTGATGTTCTTGTCGACCACCAGCACCTGGGTCAGGGCGACGGTCATGGTGTTATTGAACGTGACGATGTCGCCGTTCTGCGCGGACAACAGGGCTGCACGCAGGGAACCCACGCCGCTATTGAGGTTGTTGGTGGCGGTCCAGGTGGCGAGGCCCCATTGGTACTCGCTCATGGCATTGGTCGACAGCACGTTGGCGCTTTCGATGTTGCCAGTGGCGATTTCCAGATCCCAGTCGCCGCCCAGGCCGGTGCGGTCGTCGGACGCCGCCACGTCGCGGCCGGTGAGCTGCGCCAACGAGTTGACCAGGCTCAAGCCGCGGTCGCCTTCGGCGGTATAGCAGCCGTAGATCAGGATATCGCCCCCGGCGTTCATGTCCTGGCCGATCTGCGCCAGCACCTCGCTGCGGGCCTGAACGTTATCCGCCGACAGATAACTGTTGCCCAACCACAAATCACCGGCGTTGCCGTGGGCGATGATCTGTACCGAGCTGACGCCCTGGTGGCTGTCCAGGTAATCGGCGATCTGCTGCAGGCCATCCTTGGTGGCGTCCAGATGCACCACCTCGGTTCCGGGGGCGACGCCTTGCAGCAGGCTGCCAGCGTCCTTGACCCGGGAATCGACAAACACCACGGATTTGCCCGGCACGGCAGCCTCGGTGGCGTCGGCCTGGCCTTGGGGCGCATGCGTGTCGGCCGGCTGATCCGCCGCGGGCGTCTTGGCCGCCTCGGCAGTCGGTTGCGCCTCCGGTTGCGCCGCATCGGCCACGGTGGCCGCCACCGCGCCGTCGAAGAGCATTCGCGGCTCCAGGGACATGATCATTGGTGATGCCAGGGCTTGCGCGCCCTCGGTTACCCGCGATTTGCGTTTGCTCCACCACATGACGATCACCTGGACTCGAACTTCTTCAACACGCCAATGAAAAAAACCGCGATCAGCTGACCGCGGCGTCGGTTTTCATACGAATGACATTGGCCGCGCTGGCAGCGCCATCGCGCCAGAACGACAACTCGGCATACTTTTCGAACAGATCCGGTGGCAACAAGGTCCGCCGGGCTTGCGGCGCGACCCTGGGCTTGACCTTGTGCAGGCCGGCGACGCCTAACGCCTGGTCGAAGGCTGGCGCGTCATAGGTCAAATGATTGAAATCATGCTCGAACCAGGGTTCGCCGATGAATTCGTACACCAGCCGCATGACGCGCTCGGGCGCCTGGCTCAACAGGTCGTAATCAACGATCAACAGCGACTCGGCGTTCTCGCCGTAGTAGGCCTCTTTCAGCGCGGTCCAGGCGAAGCCCACCAGGCGATTGCGCTGGGCCAGGGTTTCGCAACGGCTGTAGACGGTGTTGCGCTCATCATCGTCGTTGAACAGCTTGGTATTTTCGAACGGGTTGGCGCGGTAGAGCCGCTCCAGGCTGTCGAGGATCCAGGCGACGTTGCGCACGCAAGCGATGGTCTTGGCCTGGGGAAACAGGTCCTGCAGGGCAGGCAGGCGCGCGCACCATTGGCGGTTGGTGTCGAAGATGACTGGCTTGTCGGCCTTGTCGGCGTAGTAGGAATCGAAGAGGCCGCGCAGCAGGCGACGGCGCAGGTCGGTATCGATCACCGAACCGAATTCGCTGCCGGCACTGCATTGCTGCAGGACGCTGCTGAACAGCGTGCCGACGGGACTGGTCATGCCGGCATGGAAGCGCGGGTTCTGCAGCAGAATGGCAGAAAGCAGGGTCGAGCCTGAGCGCGGCAAACCGGAAATAAAGTGAAACTGCGGCAATCCCTTCACCTTGTTTGTAGTCCCTTTGTATCGCCAAGCGTAGCCGAGGAAACAATCTTCGCCTAGTAGTACTTTGATATCAAATTGGCCGAATGCTGTAAAAAAGATGGACGGTAGCGATGCTCGGGGAACCTGAATCGATTAAGCCGTGTCCCGCCATTTTTCCGCCCATCTCGTTCGGCAAAATCAAATATCCACGTCTACGCTCAGCCGTGCGTGACCAGGCCAGGGAATCAAGGAGTCAGGCTGATCGCTCTCTTGTCTTTCAAACGCCGGGCATTGCGAGACCTATAAACCTGAAGGACGAGGAATTTATGGAAGTATTCATGGGCACCATCCAATCGTTCGCCTTTAACTTTGCACCCAGGGGTTGGGCGCTGTGCAACGGGCAAACCATCAGCATCGCTCAAAATTCGGCGCTGTTCTCCCTGCTGGGCGTCACCTATGGGGGTGACGGCCAGAACACCTTCGCGCTCCCCAACCTGCAGAGTCGCCTGCCAATGGGCATGGGCACCGGCCTGGGCCTGAGCCAGCGAACCATTGGCGAGGTCGCCGGCACCGAAAACGTCACCGCGACCATCAACAACCTGCCCAATCACACCCACGCCCTCGTCGGCGTCAGCGCCTCGACCACGCTGCAACTGGCGAACCCGGCCAGCAACCCGGTGAATACGCCGACGCCCACCAACTCGTTCATTGGCACCTCGGGCACCGGGCCAGGTTCGGCGGCAATTTATTCCGATCAAGCGGGCGCTTCGCCGGTGCCACTGCAAGGCGTGACAACCACGGTCAGCGGAACGGTTTCCCCTACCGGTGGCAACATGCCGATGGCGATCATGAACCCTTTCCTGGCGATCAACTTCAGCATCGCCCTCGAAGGCCTCTTCCCCTCCCGCAATTAATCACCCGCTGGAGGGCGAAAGCCCTCTGGCCTTTGTGGAGTGTCGATATGCTTCAGCGCGTTCATAGCAGCCACTTTCAATCGCTGCTGGGCCAGACCCGAACCCTGACCCTGCCTGACGGCAGCAGCCTGCCGGTGCGATTCGAACACCTGGGAGAAACACCAAGGGCCAAGATGCCGAACGCCGAGCGGACTCCGTTCAATGTGGAGCTCAACAGCCTGCAAAGCACCGACTTCGTCGATGGTCTCTGCGCGATGGAGGTACCGGAGCTGGGTAGGCTCGAAGGGGTGTTCGTGTCGCGGGTACCGCCGATGGGGCGGGATCCGGCGCTGGGATATTTCTACATCGCGTTTAACTGATGGGATTCTGCTGAGTTTGTGGGAGTGTCTTTGCTCGCGATGGCACCCGTCCCACCCGCCCCCGTGGCGAGGGAGCTTGCTCCCGCTGGCCTGCGAAGCAGGCCTTCTGTACCTTGCTCATCGATTTATCTGAACTTGACCAGCAGAGCTGCAACTATCATTCCGGTGAAGGAAATGACCGTCATCGTCACCTTGATAATCAAAAGACGCTTCAAGGAGGGCGGGAAATTCTCGATATCAGCAGGGCTCACATCACCCATACGGATATATGCCCTTGGCCACACCACCATGCCTGCAATTGAAATGATCAATACGCAGCCTCCAAACCAGCCTCGACCTCGCCATGCGGGGCCCCAAAGATATATGTATCGGCTGTTTTTCAGGGCCTCCATCATTGCATCCAGATGCCGGTGACTTAGGTACAAGCTAAATACAAAACCAATAACCGTTAGCAAGGCTGGACCCACCATAATCCAGAATGCTAGCCAAGACTTCCAGAACTCAGCGGCAATCATGGCAAGGTCTTTTCATACAGTATTTCACCTCCTATTTCACCCCCTTTACCACCAATTGTTGTACCTACCCACGCACCAGTTCCTATTACTACTGCTACGCAGACAACACCTCCAATTCCCGTTGAAACGCCAAGCGCCAAACAAATTGGACCGCTTGCTAACTTGCCTATCTCTCCACCTGCCCAACCACCAGCCACCGACACGCCGAATTTACCCCCTTCAGTAAACCTGACCCGCTCACAAGTCTCCTCTGCCCCCCCATTGCACACAGTCTGAACCGCCAGCACCGAAGAAACCCCACCAATCCCAATCCCGACATACCCACCCATCTGCATATATTTCGCAGCACGACTGGTCGCCTCCACATGCGTGGCATACCCCGGTATCTGCCCAGGCGCGCCAGCCTTGTTCCAGTGATGAACCAGACTGCGATTCGAAATGCCAAGAGCGGTTTTCAACTTGGGATGGTCGCCCAGTATCGTATGGCCGCGCAGGCGGGTGGAGTTCAGCAAGTGCGCATCCAACTGGGCGAGCAGGAGTTTGCGTTCGGCAAAGAATTGCGCTGATTTGAGGTGGCCGTGCTGGCGATAGCTGTCCTGATGCAAGCGCTCCATGGCTTGCAGGGTGTCGCGCAGGCTGGTCAGGTGTTTTTCCATCACCACGGCGCTGACACCCAGCCAAGTCGAGGTCTGACCGGTGAAGCTGGCGATCTCGGCTGCGTGGCGGTGCATGAAATCGGCTTGTTCGACCGTCAGGTCTTCGAGTGCGGCATTGACTGTTTCCGCTGCCGCCATCACCTGAGCTTCTTCGCGGGTACATTGCAGATTGTTCGGGTCGCTCAGCACGATCATCGAACCGGCTTTTACAACATCGCGGTGAGGGTTCAACGCTCGGAATTTGCGCATCACCTGCGGGTCGGGCGCGGGGAATAACGTGGCTTCCAAGGCTTCACGGCTCACGCTTTTAGGGACGACGTAGAAGCCCGGTTCCTGAGGTTCCAGGCGGGTGGATGCTCCGAACGGCAGTTGGCTTGAGGGGGTGAAGCTCGAATGCCGCGGTGCAATCGACGCGTCCACGGCGTGTTGAGAAGCCGGTTGAGCGGCGCGACTGGCCTGCGGTGCGACGTCCGATTTTCGGTAGGTAGCCCAGTGCACCGAGGGAATCAACTGCGCTTTGCAAGGACAGGTACTGTGACTGTCCAACGTGCCAGCCAGATGCTTGCCGTGGCTGACCATGTGCGCGATACCGCCCCTGATCTGATAGGTTTTCCCGTCCCGGCCACAGGAAACGTGATCACCCTCACGGGCATGCAGCAGGCCAAACATATTGACCCCGCTATTGCCGTCCAGCACCTTCCCGCCACAGGTGGTCTTGTCGCCCAGGCCTATGAAATAACCCTCCTTCATCGCACGTTCTCCATCGCCACATCCGAGGACGGGGGCTGAACCTCCGCAAGCGTGAGGACGGGTAAGAAATCCTCCGCCATCGGCACACCTTCACGGGTGAAGAGCAAGAAGCCCTCTTGGGGCGTGTTGATGATTTCATCGCCATTGCTGAGGCGACTGCCAACCAGGGCAATGTGACTGTTGGCTTCCCCTGCGGTGGTTACGATTTGCGCCGTTCGTCCATCGGCATAAACCACGAGGTCGCCCTTGCGCGCCGCGCATACTTGTTGACCGCTATCGAGCGTGAATACCATCCGCAGAGTCCCTTGTTGGACCACACCCCCGTCGCGAGTCTGGCTACCCTCGGTGGCGACGCGGTAAATGGCAGTGGGCGGATGGGCTTTGACGTATGCCCGTTGTTCATCGATGAACGACGACGGTTGTTGCTCCTTGAAATAGCAGTCGTCCATGTGACTTAGATATTCAGCGGATACTTCGTTGGTATAGCCGAGTTGCAAGGATGCGTGCATTTTCAAGGCTCCTACTCAGGGGTAGTCGTTCGCTTGTCCTCTGCCAAGCCGAACGAATTTCAGAGCCATGGATAAAACGTTGCATTACGGGCAAGACGCAATCCCAAAGGGTATGGATTTGGGACGATTAGGAAACGTCCTAGGCAAAAAACCGATTCTTCCTACGCTTCGGAGCGCTCCATCGCGGGTTGGCTCGGAAAGCGGGGTTCAGCGGCGCGAGTATCATGGGTACACCGCCTTCGCGAGCAGGCTCCTACAGGGATTTATAGTGCCTGCAAGATTTGCTCAGTTTCCTTTCGGATACCACACCAACCGCTCCGCCGCGGGGTTGCGCTCTTGCACTTCAAAACCCAGCGCCAGATAGTGCTGGCGGGCGTGAGGATTACTGGCCCAGACCACGGTCGCTACCGGGCAGCGGATCTGTTGTGCGGCTTTCTGCACCCCTTGCAACACTGCCCGACCGTAGCCTTGCCCACGGGCCTGGGGGACGAAAGCCAGGTAGAGGACGCGGATTTCGTTAGGGCCAAAATCCGTGCTCAAGGCGCCGATGGCGGTGCCGAGTTTTTCCACGACGTAATGCATGGCGTTGGGAAAGTTTTCGCCCAACCCTTGCTCCTGCACCTGGAACTGCTGGGCAATCACCTGCTGCACCTGCTCGGGATCGCCGTCGATCCATTGCAAGTCCGGCCGCGCCGCCTGGTACAGGCCCTGCAAGAAAGGGCCATCGCTGACTCGCGAGGGACGCACCACCAATCCTTCTGCCGCCACTGAATCCATGCTTTTTCCTTAAAATCCGCTTTCTCTGACCCCCAGCGCCGCCAACCGACGCCAGGCCGCGCCCAACACCGACTCGCCCTTGCCCTGCAACACCGCCACGCCACGCAACGGCTGCGCCGGGGCGGACGTATCGTCCACCGCACTCAAGCGCACGCCGTATTGCGCCTGCACCGGCTCGGCGCGTTGCTGTGAATCGCGGCGCACTGCAATCGACCCGTGATGGTCGGACGTCAACGCTTGCTGTTCGACCCAGGCTACGCCGTTGGTGTCGATTTCATTCAACTGCACCGCAATCGAAGGGTGCATCGGATCGTCAGCGATGAAGCGTCCGGTGGCACCCGGCTCGACCCGCCAAAGCTCGGCTTCGGTGAGATAGCCGCGCAGCCGCGAGTCGGTCTGCACAACCCGCGCCAGTGCCTGCGTCGGTGACAACCAGCGCCCTGCCGACAGCTGCGGCAACAAATCGCGTACCTGGCCGGCATGGGGTGCACGCAACAACAGGCGTTCGCGCTGCGCGACCAGGCCTCGGTATTCGGCCACCGCTTCGGCCAGTTGCTGTTCGATGATGCCGGCATCGGCGGCGGTTTCACTGCGCCCGGCCTGACGGCGCATCTGCAACTGCTGGATCTGGATTTCCCGGCGCACGATGGCCAGGCGCGACGCCATGTCCGGAGACTCCAGCTCAATCAACACATCGCCCTCGGCCACGGCCTGGCCGTCACGCACATTCACCTGCTTGACCCGCGCCGCCACCGGCGCATGCAAGGCACTGGCACGCCCGGCCTCGAGCATGGCCGGCACTTCCACCGCACTGCGCCAGGGCAGCAGCAACGCCAATAGCAACGCCAGCACAACCAGGCCGCTCAAGAACATCCGCCCGCCGCGGGCTTGCTCACGGCGATTCCACCATTGCCGCCACTCATTCACGATGGGCATGAAAATGAACCACACCAGTTCCACCATCATCAGAAAAATGCCCAACACCTTGAAGAACAAGTGATAGACCGCCAGGGCAATCCCGAAAAACAACAATGCCCGCCACAGCCAGGCACCATACCCCCAGACCAGCAAACGACGACGCATCTTCGGCGACCAGGGCTCCGGCGCTGCTGCGCCATAGCCGAACAGGGCTTCGCGCAGGCGCCAGCGACACAGGGCGAACGCACGCCCCTGAAGGTTATCCACCGCCCAGAAATCACTGAGCAGGAAGTACCCGTCGAAACGCATGAAGGGGTTCAGGTTGATGATCAACGTGGTGATCCAGGTGGCGCTTGCCAACATGAACGCCGCGGTGCGGGCCGGTCCGTCGGGCAACAGCGACCAGGCCAATAGCGCGAAGGACGCCAACAGCAGCTCGGCCAGGACTCCACCGGCACCAATCAGCAACCTCGCACGGCGATCCTTGATCCGCCAGGCGTCGCTGACATCGGTATAGAACATCGGCAACAGCACCATGAACGCCACGCCCATGCTTTGCACCCGGCAGCCGGCACGCTTGGCCATGAAGGCATGGCCGAATTCGTGGCACAGCTTGGCGAAAAGCAAGGCCACCCCGAACGCCAGCGCACCGCCCAGGCTGAACAGGTGCGGAAACGTCGCAACGAATCGCTGCCAGTCCCGCGACACCAGGAAAATGCCGAGGCCCAGGGTCAGCGGCAAGCCATAACGCAGGATCCCGGGGCCAAACCGCGCCAACCAGGGCCATGCCCGATTGAGAAAGGCGTCCGGGCGCCACAGCGGAATGCGAAAAAACAGGTATTGATGCAACAGGATCTGCCATAGGCTCTGGCGCTGGGAAGCCGTTTTGTATTGATAGCTGTCGCGTTGTTGCGGGTCCATCGCGCTGATCAAGTCATGCCCACGCAAAAAGCCCAGCAGTTGCTCCAGCGACTCACCATTGAGCGGCAGGCCCGGCTCGCGGTTCGCAGCCGCCAGCACCTGTTGCGGATCGCCCAGGGACCAGTGCCGCAACATGCGCATCGCCGCCGCGCCCAGTTTGAAATAGCGTCCGCGCACCGGATCGGCGAGCGTCCATTGCGGTGAGCCATCCGGGTCGGGGGCCGCCGCGGACAATTGCAGATCCGGCCGCAGGCTCGGCAGGCTCATGCTACAAACCTACGCTCTGGCGCAGGCCGGCCAATGGCCGACGCAACAAGTACAGGGCCAGCGGCGCACGGTCGCCGAAGACCTTCGCCGTACCCCGCAGGCCGATGCGCGGCGCCGTGGCATCGAAACGCGCATCCAGTCGATAGGCCAATTGGCCGGCGGCGGTGGGCTGCGCTTCGTAGGCCGAGCGCTCAAGCCGGGCCAAGTGCCGCTGCAACGGATCGCTGTCGAGAAACAACGCCACTTGCGCACCGGGTTCCAGGGCAATCGCGTCGCCCACGGCCAATTCGATGCGCAATTCGGCCTGGTTCGGATCGGCGATTTCCATCAGTCGCTCACCGGTCTGCACGGGCTTGCCGAGCCAGCGCTCGGCATCGGCAAACACCGCGATGCCGTCGCGCTCGGCGCGCACTTCGCTGCGCTTGAGCAGTTCAAGTGCATAGTCGCGTTCGGCACGCTTCTGTTCCACGCGGGCGGCGAGCAGGTCAATCTTCGAACTTGACTCGGCGTCGGCAAACGAGCGCTGGGAATTGGCCTTGAGTTCCGCCTCGGCTACGCCCAAGGCCCGCTCGGCCACATCGGCCTGGGCCTTGAGGGTGGTGCTTTCGAAGCGCAGCAACAGGTCGCCGCTCTTGACGGCCTGGTTAGGCTTGACCTGGAATTCGGCAATCACGCCATCCAACGGCGCCGCCACCACCTGCCCGCCCAGCGGCACCACTTCGGCCGGGGCCAACACAGACTGGCGCACCGGAATCAGCAACCCCAACAGCAACACCGCCACCAGGGCGACCTGGCGCTTGCGCGTCCAGCGCAGGCGCCACGGCTTGCGCGGTTGCAGTGCCAGCCAGGCATGGCTGTAGGTATCGCCGAGCTGTGACAGCAGCACCTGCTCCGGCGGCGTCCAAGGCAGGTCGCGGGCAATCCACAAGCCGCCGAACACCTGACCTTGATGATCGATCAATGGCAGCCAGAACACTTGCCCGGCCGACAGGCTTCGCCAATCCGCCTGGACCGATGCGCTGACCTCATCAGGGGAAATGACCCGCGCGTTGTCCAGAGATCCCTTCTTGAACAACTGCGCCACCGCTTGCTCGACAAACGCCACGAACGGCGCGTTCGGCTCAACGGCGCTGACCCCGGTCACGGCCTGCACTTTACCGGCGATCAACAACGCGGCGTGGCGAAAGCCGAACAGGGCCTGACCATCGTTGACCAGGCTGTAGCTCAGTTGCTCTGGCGTTCGTGCGGCCCTCGTCTGGCGTTCGAGATCGAGGAAACGGGCAAACACCTGCTCGGCGCTTCCCGTCGCGGGTGCGTTCACTTCGACTCCGAGAAACGCGCCGTGCCGCTCATGCCGGACAGCAGGCCGTTGGCGTCAGGCAAGGCCGCCACCAGCAGCAGGGTCTGGCTGCCCTCATCGATGCGCGCGCCCAGGCGCTTGACCGTCGCTTGCAGCGGCTGGCCGGTTTCATCGGGAACGAAGGTAAAGGGCTGGCCGGGCTTGAGCTTGCCCATCCAACGCGAGGGGACCAATAAATGAATTTCCAGCGTGCGGTTGTCCACGACGTCCAGCAACGGCGCGCCGGCCGCGACGCTTTCATAACGCTGGACCTTGCGCGCCACCACCTGTCCGTCGAACGGCGCGATGACGCTGCAACGCTTGACCTGCACTTGATAGACCTGGGACTGCGCCTGGGCCTCGCTGAGCCGGGCCTCGGCCCGCGACACCTCGAAACGCCCAACGGACTTCAACGCTGCGAGCTGGCGATTGTGGGCCAGTTCTTCACTGGCGCCTCGACTCGCCGCCTGGGCCGCATTGAGCTGGGCCTGATAGGCCGAGCAATCGAAGCGCGCCAGGGTGTCGCCCTTCTTGAACGACTCGCCCTCGCTGAACGGCAACTCGACAATCCGCCCGGCCAACTCACTGGCCAACACCGCCTGGTCCCGCGCCCGAAGCACGCCACGCGCCTCGCTGCCCGACGCATTGGCCGAAATATCATTCCCCAGCAACGGATCATCGGAAGCCGGCGTCTGCGCCTGAACCCCGCACGTTATAAAGGCCAATCCCACAACCCAACTACTCAAACGCCGCATGACCGCTACTCCCTGACGGATGGGCGGAGTCTACGACAGCGGTGTGGGGCGTCAAGGGGATCACGGAGACGAAGGGAAATCTCTTGTTTCAAAATCGCGGAATAGGCATCAAGGATGCGCCTGATTATTTTCCGATATTAATTAGTAAAAATTCTTACAACAGATTAAGAGCCTCCACTCATTCACAACGGTGTTGTAGGATAGATTTTTTGGACGTGTACAGAGAAGTCTTATCTCGCAACAAAAATTGATAGCTGGAGCGAAGAATGAGTTTGACCTTCTACACTGCATGCGCTCGACACTGGCTCGCCGGTAATGGAGGCTCATCCAGACAGCGGTTGACGTCATGACACGCTCAACTTAGGATGACCTTACTCAACCCCGTACGCAGAGGTTAAATTCTCTGGCTGTTGGGGTGAAAAAACCGGCTTAGGCCGGTTTTTTCGTTTTTGGGGGTTGAGTTTGCGTACTGCATTTTTTATTGATGGCTACAACCTGTTCTACGGACTGCTCGCCGACACACCTTAAAAATGGCTGGATCTTCGCAGTCTGTTGACACACATCGCGCATATCGAAGACCCACGCAGCACAACTGCCTCAGTTGACTACTTCACCTCCTCGGTCAAACCTGCACTAGCGACCCGGGGTCGAGTATCAAAAGAAGCACAAGACACTTATATCAGGGCCCTGAAGACCACCCGTATCCGTGTCCATTACGGGCATCATCAACTTGAACCTGCCAAAGCACCTCGCTTCGTTGATAGAAAGACGAAAGCTTCCCGCGTGGACAAAATCGACATCTGGAAGCTGGAGGAGAAAGAAACAGATGTCCACATAGCAATCAGCATGTACCGAACCGCTGCCAAGCAAGCAAAGCTGAAAAATCATGAACGGGTGGAGCAACTGGTCCTTGTATCCAGCGACACCGATATGACTCCCGCTTTAAGAGCCGTGCGGGAAGATTTTCCAGAGATAACTGTTGGTGTCATTCTTCCCCATCGAGCCGAATTGAATCGCCCATCTCCAGGTTCTTTAAAGCAGCACGCCCACTGGATGCGCCGCGTTATCACTTGCGACGAGCTGCAATCTCACCAATTCCCCGACCGAGTACCCACCCACAAAGCCCCTGCCATCAAGCCGGATTATTGGTAGCAATACCTAACCTCTACTCCACCAACCTCAACACCCCATCGCAATACACCACCTCACACCCCAGCCACCCCACATTCACATGAGGCAACACCGCCGAAGGTTTGCGCAATTCGCGCAGCAACGTCGAGCCATGGGACAGGCGCCCACCCATGCGCGCAATCACCGCCCGGGCGCTTTGATAGTGGGCGTGGCGGCCAGGGTCCAGGGTGTCTTCCAGCAGGATGTCTTTGCCCAAAATGCCCTGGGCCTGCCCCGGATAGATCAGGAAACCGCTCGCCTGCTCGGTGCCTTCACGACCGTCCTGCCAGAAGCTGCCGTCGCGGCTGCGGATGTCCGAATGCGGGGCGAACCAATGCGCCTGATCAGCGGCGGGCATGGCGTGGTGCAGGCGGAAAAAGATCCGCATCAGGTTGTCGCGATACCACTCGCGCACCTGTAAGTAGTAACCGCGCAACCCCGGCAGGCCGGCGCCATGGGCTAGGCGAATCGCCAGGGGCCATTGTGGGAATGCCTGCAATGGCAGCGCGGTGGACGCCGGGCGGGGCGTGGCGGGATCGGTCTCCCACGGCAACCGATGAGGGCTGTGTTCCAGATTGTCATAGGCAGTCGGCGGTCGCCCCAACCAGTCGCCGCCGCTGCTGGCCAAGGCGCTGGCGATGCACAGGTTGCCCTGCACCACGAACACGTAGAAGCGGGTAAACCAGTCGGCCAGTTGCTGGCCGCCGGCACCTTGGCCGGTCAGTTCGTGCAGCTCTCGATCAAAACGTCGCAAGCCGTTTTCCAGCGCCGACAAATGCCCCCGGGCGATGCGTTGCATGCGCAGGAACAACGGCAGCGATCGTAGCAGGCGCAGTGGCCGCCAAGGCAAGTGCGGTGTTGCGCCACCGACCTCGCCGGCGTAGCTGCTGGCGCTGATACCCCAATCGGCCAATCGGGCGAGAAACAGGTCGTTGTTGATATACGAAGCGCCGCCAAACACTGCTGTGAAAGGCTCGTTATCTTGTAATACCCGCGGATCCCAACGCGCCATGATCGCTGGAATGCTTGCCGCCGCGCGGCGCTGGGCGTACTCCACCAACACGCTGGGTCGCGGTGGCAGGATCTCGGCGATGTTGGCGGCGGTCAGGTGGCGGCGCCAACCGTAATCGCTGATCGGTCGGTACTGCAGCAGCCACAGTTGGGTGCCGTCCCAGGCCCATTCGACATCGCCGGGCACGTAGTGAAAGACACGCAGCACGCCTTGCAGAAAACGCCACAGCGCTTCGGCGGTCAGGCCGTGGGCGGGCTTGAACGTGCCACTGTTCCATGCCTCGCCGAGCCGGGAAATAACCGCGCGCTCGGGGCTCACCTTGCCATCGGCCAATGACTCCAGATGCCCTTCCACCCATTCCAATTCGACGGACAGGTGACGCACGAATGCGATCCCGGACAGCCGTGGCGTGATGAAGCGCTGCACCACCACTTCCTCGACACCCGCCGCGCTCAACTCGGCAATGCGCGCCGGTACGTTGTGGGTCAGTTCGCGCAGAAATGTGGTGCTCAAGCCCGCATTCGCCGCGTCGGCCTGATCTTCACCGTAACTGGAGGAGCGCACCGCCCAGGTAGTCTCCGGCTGGCCGTGCAGGAAACCGGCCAGACGTGGATCATCACGATGGTTAAGCGACAGCGCCGGCGGTACCGGCTGCCCGGCCAGTGTCGCCAGACGCAAACGGCCGCCCTTGGTATGCGCGACAAAACCACGCTCGCCAGACTCCAGCCACGCGGCAAATTCTGCCGGAGCATCAATCCACGGGTAATGGCCCCAGCCAGGCTTCAGGCAGATGGTCAGGTCGGCGCGGGCCAGAATGGCCGACCAGGCCGCCGCTTGGGCGACGCCCAGCACTTTGTCCTGATCGCCCCAGACCAATTCAACCGGGTCGTTGATCCATTCCAACAACGGCAACGCCGTGTCGGCGCGCACCAGGTCCCAATGCGGCACAAAGGCCCGGCAGCGAGCATAGCCGGCGCCCATGCGCTGATACTGCGCGGGCGTCCAGGACTGGCTGGAGAACTTGCGGGCGAACAACGTCGGCTTGTTCGCCAGTAGCCAGTGAATGGTCTTGCGAATCGGCAGTGGCGACATCAATGCCGGCAGCCGCCGCTGCCACAAAAACGCGCCCACCGGCGCCAGCAATACGCTGCGGCAAAAGTGCCCTGGTTGGCGTTGCAAGGCATGCAGCACCAGTAAGGCGTTGACCCCGACGGCCATGATCGCACTGCCCCGGACCGTCGCCGCCAGCAACGCTTGGGCGTAGGCCGCAAGGTCTTCGCAAGGCGCCTGGGGGTTGTTGCCAAAGCCGGGCAATTCCAAGGGCAGCACATCGTAGTGTTGGAAGTGTAGCAAGGCGTCGTCCCACCAATCAGCGGCGCTACCGTTGCCGGCCAGCAGGTACATCCGGGGTTTGCTCATGGACGGTCCTCAGGCCAGGTCGCGCAGTGCAGCGTCGAGGGTCGGATAACGGAACGTATAGCCGGCCTCGACGAGACGATTGGGCACCACGCGCTGGCCGTCGAAAAACAGCTGGGCCATTTCCCCGGCCAGGGCACGCACCGGCGCGGCAGGAATGTGGAACCACACCGGTCGCTTGAGCACCTTTGCGACGCTTTCGGCGAACAGTCCCTGGCTGACCGTCTCTGGCGCCACCAGGTTGTAGGTGCCGCTCAGGCTTTCGTCTTCGAAGGCCCGGGCAATCACTTGGATGACATCGTCGCGGTGCACCCAACTCATGATTTGCCGACCATCGCCCATCCGCCCGCCGAACCCCAGGCGAAACGGAATCAGCAACGGCAGCAACGCACCGCCCGGGCCGAACACCACGCCCAGGCGCATCACCACCTGCCGCACGCCCAGTTCCGTGGCGGGCCGCGCGGAGGCCTCCCAACGCACACAGAGTTCAGCCATGAAACCCTCGCCCCGGCTGGCACTTTCATCGAGGCTTTCGCTGGCGTCACGCACACCGTAAAAACCCACGGCCGAGGCCTGTATCCACAACGCAGGCTTGTGCCGGGCGTTCTTCAACCAGGTCATCAATGCTTCGGTGGTATCGACCCGGCTGGCAATGAGTTGCGCCTGGCGCTTGGGGCTCCAACGCGGCCCGGCCACCGGAGCGCCCGCCAGGTTGATTACCACATCGAAGGTTTCGTCATGGCCCAGCCTGCCCAGCGAACGCAGGCATCGAGCGCGACCATCGAACAGATAAGCCGCTTTCAACGGATCGCGCGCCAGCACGCTGACCGTGTGCCCGGCGTCGAGGAGTTGATTGACCAGTGTTTCGCCGATGAATCCAGTGCCGCCGGTGACCAGCACACGCTTGTAGGCACCGCCGGCAAACGGATTGGCCGGCGTGCCTTGTCGCTGCATGCGCAATGCGGCCAAGCCGTCGCGAATCCCCGAGGCCGTGACGCCGATGGCGAATAAGGTCAGCAGCCAGCCGCGCCAGCCCAGATCGATCGCGCTGAGGCCGGCGGGCAAACTCGCCCACTGCGCCAGTTGCACGCCGTACAGCGCGAAGAAGGCCCCGCCGTTGACCGCCAGCACCGTGTGCATGATCCGCTCGATGGGCGGCAGTTTGCGGCTGCGGTCCTCGACCACGAAGTCCCAGAGCGTCAGGCAGATCTCCAGGGCGAACAGCAGCGCGACGACAATCGCCCAAGTCCCCTCGAAGGCCAGATGCGCAATGCCCAGGAACAAGATGCCGTAGAAGCACGAACGCAGGGAGTGAATCGACAGCTCCAGCCGCGCACTGTGGCGATAGGGCAAGGCGACGGTGAGTTCGTGGTGATACAGAGTGTCCAGCGCACCGAGGATTGCCTGGGCGATCAGCAGGGCGATGGCCCAGTCCAGCAATGAAAAATCAGCCATGGTTGGATTCACTCGACACGTTGTCGGTCAGGGAGGGGCCGCGGTCGTGGCGACAGAGCCAGAACAGGGGCGGCAGTAAAACCAGCAAGGCAACGCTGTCGAACCACAGGTGCGACCAGACCCGTGCCTGGGCGGAAATCCACATGTCCTGGGGCGCCCACAGCAGGATACCGACGATGAGCCAGCCCCAGGGCATGGCGCTTTTCAAACGATTGCCGATGTGGACGAGGGCGAGCATGTACAGCGCGTAGCTTTGCAACGTGGCGCCGAACAGCGCCAGCCACCAGACCTGTTGTGCGCGGGCCGTAGCGGGCACCGAATCGGCACCCCAGAAAGCCAGTTCGATGGTGTTCAAGTAGTCATCGAGCAAGCCGGAATAACCAGCCCAGGCCAGCGTGAGGCCGGCGAACAGATGCATCACGGCCGCCGCGTACAACCAGGCGACCAAGGCTTTGCGAAGGGGGCTGGGAGGGACTGGCATTCCGTGTCCTGAAGGCTTGCTGAGGGCCGCAAGTCTAAAGGAAAAGGTAAAGGCTTTACTTGGCGGATGGGTTGGCAGCGCTAATTAAATTCAACAACGAGACCTGCTTCGCAGGCCAGCGGGAGCAAGCTCCCTCGCCACGGGTTCCAAGGGATCTCAAGAACGGCTCAACGCTGCATCCCCCAACGCTTCACCGTCACCCGCTCCAGGCTGTCGAACACCAGGTTCTCCACCAGCAAGCCAATCAGGATCACCACCGCCAACCCGGCAAAGACCTTGTCGGTGTAAAGCTCGTTGCGGTTCTGGAAGATGTACCAGCCCAAGCCGCCCTTGCCACTGGTGGCGCCAAACACCAGTTCGGCGGCAATCAGCGTGCGCCAGGCGAAGGCCCAGCCGATCTTCAGCCCGGCGAGGATCGACGGCAGCGCTGCCGGGATCAGGATGAACAGCACAAAGCGCAGGCCCTTGAGCCCGTAGTTGCGCCCGGCCATGCGCAGCGTTTCCGACACACCGAGAAACCCCGCATACATGTTTAACGCCAGCGCCCACAGCACCGAATGCACCAGCACGAAAATCAGACTGTTCTGCCCCAGGCCGAACCACAGCAGCGCCAACGGCAACAGGGCGATAGCCGGCAACGGGTTGAACATCGACGTCAGGGTGCTGAGCAGGTCACGGCCCAACTGGGTCGAGACCGCCAGGGTGGTCAGGCCAAACGCCAGCAGGATTCCCAGCAAATAGCCCTTGAGCAGCACCACCAGGGAAATCCACACCTTGCCCAACAGCTCGCCACTGAGCAAACCGTCGTACAACGCATTTGCCGTCTGAAGGAAACTCGGCAGAAGCAGGTCATTATTCTGATAGCGGGCCACGCCTTCCCACAGCACCGCCAGCACAATCAGGATCAGGGTTTTACGCAGCCAACCCTGTTGCCAGAGGCGCTGGCCCAGAGGCAACTCCCGCTCCAGCGGCACGTGAGTCAGGGGTTGCAGGTCGACTTCGTATTCTTCGCGCACATGCGATAACTGGCTCATCAAATGCTCCCCTTAATACGCGATACGGATATCGGCAAAACCCAGCTCACGCCCCGCGTCCGGCACCTGGCCTTGTTCGAACAGCAAGGAATGAATACGCCGCGCCGTGTGCTGGAATCCCACGCCGCCTAGGCTGTGCAGATCGTATTGATGGCTATGGATTTCCGCCCGGACCCGTCCCGGGTGTGGCGACAACAGCAGGATGCGATTGCCCACCACCAGCGCTTCTTCGATGGAGTGGGTGACGAACAGCAAGGTGAAACGCACCTCCTCCCAGAGCAACAGCAATTCCTCCTGCATCTTGCGTCGGGTCAGGGCATCGAGGGCGGCGAAGGGCTCGTCCATTAAGAGAATTTTCGGCTGCATCGCCAACGCCCGGGCAATCGCAACGCGGGCTTTCATGCCGCCGGACAAGGTGTGGGGATAGGCATCGGCAAACGCCGCCAGGCCGACTTTGTCGAGATAGTGCCGTGCGCGCTCCTCGGCCTCGCGACGCTTCAGCGTGCCCGACGCCAGCAGCGCGAACATCACGTTCTGCTTGACGGTTTTCCACGGCGGCAGTTGGTCGAATTCCTGGAACACCACGATCCGGTCCGGCCCCGGCGCGTTGACGGTTTGGCCTTGCAAGCGAATCTCGCCTTCGCATGGCGCGATGAAACCGCCGATGGCCTTGAGCAGCGTGGACTTGCCGCAACCCGAAGGGCCGAGCAGCACAAAACGATCCGCTGGATCGACCTCGAAACTCACTTGATCGGTGGCCCGCACCACCCGCTGGGGGGTGCGATATTCGAGGCTGACGTTATCCACAGACAACAACGCAGTGTCGGTGCGGGTGGCGTTGCTGGCCGCGTGGCCTTGCAATGGCGCGTTCATGACAATCAGCTCCCCTGCAACGGTTTGGCGTCCTGGAAGAAATAGTCTTCCCAAGAGGCCGGCTTGTTCTTGATCGCGCCGACGCGGTAGAGGAACTCCGCCAGCGGGTAGGTGTTTTTCGGCGTGACGGTGAATTCGATCTGTGGGTTGTCGATGATTTTCAGCAAGGTTGCCCGGTCGATCTTGGCCTTGGTCACCCGCAGGTAGGTATCCGCCGCCGCGCGTTTATCCTTTTGGGCGAACTCCGCCGCTTCGGTCAGCGCCTCGACGAACGCCTTGTAGGTCTTTGGGTTTTCATCGCGGAATTTTTCGGTGGCGAACAGCACGGTGGGCGAGTTCGGCCCGAGCACATCGTAAGAATTCAGCACCACATGGACATTGGGGTTTTGCAGGGCCTGGTCCTGGAACGGCGGGTTGGAAAAATGCCCGGTCAACTCGGTGCCGCCGGCAATCAACGCAGCGGTGGCGTCCGGGTGCGGGACGGCCAGGGTGTATTTGTCGAGGCGATTGAAGTCCTTGTCGCCCCACTGCTTGGCGGCGGCGTATTGCAGGAAACGCGACTGCACGGAAACACCCACCGCCGGCACCGCGATACGGTCCTTCTCGGTAAAGTCGGCGATGGTCTTGACGTTCGGGTTGTTGCTCAACAGGTAATAGGGAAAGTTGCCCAGCGAGGCCACGGCCTTGACGTTCTGCTTGCCGCGGGTGCGATCCCAGACCGTCAACAACGGCCCGACGCCAGCCCCGGCAATGTCGATGGAGCCCGACAGCAACGCATCGTTGACCGCCGCACCGCCGGACAGTTGAGTCCAATCGACCTTGATGTCGATGCCCTCCTCCTTGCCGTGCTTCTCGATCAGTTGCTGGTCGCGCACCACGTTCAACAACAGGTAAACGATGCCGAACTGCTCGGCGATGCGAATCTCGCCCTCGGCGTGGGCGCTGGGGGGCGCGACCAGGCTGCCGGTCAGCAAACTGAACCCAAGGCCGAAGGCGGCGGCCAACGGTGCAAGAGCAATGCGTTTGGACATAGTGTTTCTCCGGGCTCTTTGCGCGAGGCGCAGCCGATCAGAAAGGGGCGTCGCCCTGGATGGTCGTGCGGTACAGCTTGCGGCGCAGATGGCTCGGGCAACCGGCAGCCAAGTGGATCAGCGAGCGGTTGTCCCAGAACACCAGGTCGTGGGGCTGCCATTGATGGCGGTAGATGTTCTCGGGCCGCACGCTGTGGGCATACAGCTCGGCCAGGATGGCGCGGCTTTCATCCTCAGGCAGGCCAACGATGCGGGTGGTGAAACCTTCGCTGACGAACAACGCCTTGCGCCCGGTTTCCGGGTGCGTGCGGACGATCGGGTGCACGACCTCAGCGACCTGGGCCAGTTGTTCAGGTGTGAGCGTCGGGCGCCAGTTGCCTTCGAATTTGGTCTCGCTGTAGCGCGCCGTGTAGGAGTGCGCCGCCGAACGGCCTTCGACCGCTTTACGCAATGCGTCGGGCAAGCCGTCCAAGGCCTTATGCATGTCGCCAAACAACGTGTCGCCGCCTTCGCTCGGCAGCTCTTGGGCGTGGAGCATCGAGCCTAGGCTGGGCAGCTCTTTATAGGAAAGGTCCGAATGCCAGAACTTGCCGGCATCGCCGAGGCCGATGGATTGGCCGTTTTCGATGATGTTGGACACGATGAGAATTTCCGGATGCCCGGCCAGCAGGAACTGCTTGAGCACATGGATCTGCAGCACGCCAAAACGACGACTGAAAGCGATGTGCTGTTCAGGGCTGATACGTTGGTCACGGAACACCACCACGTGATGGTCGAGGTGGGCACGGTGGATGCGGGAAAAATCCTGGTCGTTGATGGGCCGGGACAAGTCCAGGCCGACGATCTCGGCGCCGACCGCATCGCTGAATGGACGGACTTCAAAAGACTGCGACGCAACGTCCGCAGTCGTTGAATTTGGAGAAAAAGAGACGGCTGGCATACATCACTCCCACGCACGGCGCGCTTCAACAGGCGCGCATTCGATCAAAACTCACGGGGTCACCGTGTGGGTTTGTGTCGTGCGGCGCGCCGATTGGTCGGCAGGTACGCAGAGGGATGACTTTAAAGGTATAAGAACATTTATTTAAATACCGTTAGCGAATAACGATATGGCGTTTATTCAGACTGCAAAACTTAATGTGGCGAGGGAGCTTGCTCCCGCTGGGTCGCGCAGCGGCCCCAAAAATCGTGATGAGCGCTGCTGCGCACTCAAGCGGGAGCAAGCCCCCGCCACAAAAAGCTATGCAGCCACAGAACAGCCCTTACCGCTCGTGCAACGCCTCGGACCGGGCCTTGATGATCGGCTTGAGCAGGTAACTCAACACGGTTTTCTTGCCGGTGATGATATCCACCGACGCCACCATCCCGGGGATGATCAGCAAGGGCTTTTCAGGCGTGCCCAGGTGGCTGCGTTCGGTGCGCAACTTGATGATGTAATAAGTGGTTTTCTTGTCTTCATCGGTGATCGTGTCGGCGCCGATCTGTTCCAGCTTGGCTTTCATCCCGCCGTAAATGGTGTAGTCGTAGGCGGTGAATTTCACCGTGGCGTCCTGGCCGGGGTGCAGGAAGGCGATGTCCTGGGGACGGATTTTCGCTTCCACGAGGAGGGTGTCGTCCAGCGGCACGATTTCCACCAGGTCGCTACCCGGCTGGATCACGCCGCCGATGGTGTTCACCAGCATTTTGTTGACAATGCCACGCACCGGCGAGGTGACCAAGGTACGGCTCACGCGGTCTTCCAGGGCCTTGCCGGTGGCCTGGGCCTTGTTCAGGTCGGTACGCGCCTCATTGAGCTGGGTCAGGGCTTCGCTGCGGAATTTGCCGCGAGTCTCGTCGATCTTGCGCTGCACTTCCTTGATCGCCGATTCGGCGCGAGGAATCGCCAGCGTCGTGGCGTCCAATTGCCCACGGGTCTCGACTTCGGCGCGCTTGAGCCGCAGCACTTCCACCGGCGACACCGCGCCTTGGGCGACCAGCGGCTCGGACATGTTGATTTCCTGGCGTTGCAGCGCCAGGCCGGAGCGGTACTGCGCCTGCTTGGAAACGAACTCGCGCAGCTCCTGCTGACGTTGGATCAATTGCTCCTGCAAGCCGCCGATTTCATCGTGCAGTTGCTGGCGGCGGCTGATGTACAGCGACTCTTCGCTGGCAGCCTGGCCCGGTACGGCCTTGAGCACATCGGCCGGGAAATTCAGCGGGCGGTCATCGACCTCGGCGCTCAGGCGCTCGACCCGCAACAGCATCGACAGGCGATCCGCCTCGGTTTCGCCGACGTTGGAGACAAACCGCGTATCGTCCAGGCGAATCAATGGCGCGCCAGCTTCGACGATTTGCCCCTCCTTGATGAACAGCTCAGCGACGATACCGCCTTCCAGGTTCTGGATTTTCTGGATCTTCGACGAGGGGATCGCCTTGCCGTCGCCCTTGGTCACTTCGTCGACCACGGCGAAGTTGGCCCACAGCAACAGGAAAACGAAGAAGCCGATGATGCCCCAGATCGTCAAGCGCACCACCCGCGGGGCGTCCTCGATCAGTGCCTTGTTGACCTCGGGCAGCGGTTGGCCGTGCAGCGAGTCGGAGCCCTTGAAATAGCGGCCCACAGCGTCTCTGAAACCTGATTTAAGCAACACTGATCTGCCCCTTCTTCAACGCTTCCATCACGGCGGCTTTCGGGCCGTCGGCGAGGATCTGCCCACGGTCGACCACCAACAGGCGATCCACCAACGACAGCAAGGATGCCCGGTGCGTCACCAACAGCACCGTCTTGTTTTCCACCACGGCGGCCAGGCGCTGTTTCAAGCGCTCTTCACCGGTGTTGTCCATGGCGCTGGTGGGCTCGTCCAGCAACAGAATGGGCGGATTGAGGAGCAGCGCGCGAGCCAGGGCGACGTTCTGGCGCTGGCCGCCGGACAGGTTCTGACCGCGCTCACCGACTTGCAGCTCATAGCCCTGCGGATGCAGGCGGGCGAATTCATGCACGCCCGCCAGCTCGGCGGCCTGGAGCACCAGTTCGTCTTCGACGTAACGGGCCCCGGAGGTCAGGTTGTCCCGCAGGGTGCCGGCCAGCAACTGGATGTCCTGGGGCACGTAGCCAACGTTATAGCGCAGCTCGCTGACGTCGATCTGGCGAATATCCACGCCATCCACCAACAACGCGCCGTCGTCCGGCTGATACAGGCCCACCAGCAACTTGGCCAGGGAGCTTTTGCCCGAGCCACTGCGACCGATGATGCCGATCTTTTCGCCCGGCTTGATCACCAGGTTGATGTTCTTCAGCGCAGCGTTCTGCTGGTTCGGGTAGGTGAAATTCAACTGGCGGCATTCGATAGCGCCCTGCAGGACGTTGCGGCTCAGCGGGCGCTCGTCGAAATTGCGCTCCTGTGGCAGCTCCATCATCTGGTCGACCGACGTCATGGTCACCCGCGCCTGCTGATAGCGCGTCAGCAAGCCCGACAACGAGGCCAATGGGCTCAGGGCACGACCGCTGAGCATGTAGCAGGCGATCAGCCCGCCCATGCTCAGGTTGCCGGCGATGATCTGGTAGACGCCGAAGACGATCATGATCACACCGGCCAATTGCTGGATCAGCAGCGTGATATTCATCGCCAGGCCGGACAGCATTTTCACGCGCAGCTCGAGGCGGCTCAGGGTGCCGATGGTCTGCTCCCACTGATATTGACGCTCGCTCTCGGCGTTGTTGACCTTCACCGCGTCCAGGCCAGCAAGGGTTTCGATCAGGCTGGACTGGCGCTCGGCGCCCAGGGCCATTGTCCGCTCCATGGTGGCGACCAATGGCTTCTGCAACGCATAGCCGATCAGCAAGGCAATCGGGAACGCCAGCACCGGGATCCACACCAGGTGCCCGCCGAGGATCGCGATGACCATGAAGATCAGCAGGGTGAACGGCAGGTCGATCAGGCTGGTGAGGGTCAGCGAGGCGAGGAAATCCCGCAGGCTCTGGAATTCATGGATGTTCTGGGCAAAGCTGCCGACCCGCGCCGGGCGGTATTTCATGGCCATGCCGACGATGCGCTCGAACAGCGTCGCCGAAATGATCAGGTCGGTTTTCTTGCCCGCAAGATCCAGGCACAGACTGCGCAGCATCTTCAGGATCAGGTCGAAAATGTAGGCGCCGGTAATGCCGACCGCCAATACCCACAAAGTCGATTCGGCCTGGTTCGGCACCACGCGGTCGTAGACGTTCATCACGAACAATGGCGCGGCCATCGCAATGATGTTGATTAACAGGCTGGCGGCAATGGCATCGGCGTAAAGCCAGCGGGAGCGTTTGAGGGTGTCGCGAAACCACGAACGCGCCCGTGGGATCAGCGTGCCGTGGTTGACGTCAAATTTATGCTGCGGTTGGGCGAAGAACACCTTGCCGCTGTAGTCGTCAGCCAGCAACTCGCGGCTGACGGTCACCTCACCGCCATCGCTTTCGCTGAGCAGCAGCCGCGCCTGGTCGTTATCGGCCCAGCCCAGCAGCACGGCGCTGCGACCTTCTTTAAGCAGCAGCAGAGCCGGCATCGCGATGGCGGGGATTTGTTCGAGCTTACGTTGCAGCACCCGGCCTTGCAGACCGGCACGGGCCGCCGCGCGCGACAATAATTCGACGCTCAGCCGTTGCTTGGGCAACGGCAGGCCGGTGGTGAGCATCGCCGCACTGGCAGGCTTCTGATGCAGCATGCAGAGCGCCAGCAAACCATCCAACAGCGGGTCGTCGTGCAGCGTGCGCGGGTCATGAACTAGTTCGACTGGACTGACTTCTGATTCCACGCTCGGCACTCTGACTGATTAAAACGGTGGTAGGACTCAATTCATCCCAGGCAACTGGACCTTGGGTTTCACGTCGTTCTGCACAACCGATGCCAACGGCGCGACCACGCCCTGGCTTTTCAGCAGTTGGCCCATGGTTGCCTTGATCCGGTACTGGGTGAACAGCTGCACGTTCTTGATTTCCGCCAGGCGACGGGAAGCGCTGAACAGCTCGTTTTCACTGTCGAGCAAGTCGAGCAGCGTACGTTCGCCGAGGCTGAATTGCTTCTGGTAGGCGGTGCGCACGTTGGCGCTGCGATCAACGTATTGCTGGGCGATCGGCACCTGGGCGTTGGCGTTGTTCAGGGCGTTCCAGGCCAGGCCCAGTTCTTCGTTCAACTGGCGCAGCGCGTTGTTGCGGATGTCCAGGGCCTGGTTGGACAGGTACGACTTGGATTCCAGGTCGGCCTTGTTGCTGCCACCGGCGTACAGGTTGAAGCGCATGCGCAGCATGGCCTGCCATTCATTGTTGTGGCCGTTCTCGCCGTCCAGGTCGTTGTCGGCGGTGCGACCCAGCTCGGCGTCGAAGCGTGGGTAGAAGCTCGACTTGGCGGCTTCGTACTGCTTTTCGGCAGCGGCGATGTCGGCTTCGGCCGAACGCAACACCGGGCTGTTTTCCAGCATCTGGGCGCGGGCTTCGGCCAGGTTGGCCGGCAGCAGCGCCATAAAATCGGCGGGACGCTCCAACTGGTCCGGCAGTTGACCGACGGCGCTGAGGAAGTTGGTCTCGGCGTCGGCCAGATTGGTCTGTTCGGTGATCAGGTTGTTGCGGGCCTGGGCCATGCGCGCTTCGGCCTGGTCCAGGTCGGCACCACTGCCTACGCCCCGGGAGGTGCGCAGCTTGATCTGATCGAAAATCCGCTCATGGCTCTTGAGGTTGTCCTCGGCCAGGCGCACGAACTCGCGACGCGTCAGCACGTCCAGGTACACCTGGGCCACCGTCAACCCGGTGCGCTCGGAGGCGTCGAGCAAGGAATAGGCACGGGCACTGACGTTGGCTTGTTGACGCCCGACTTCGCTGGACGTCGCAAAACCGTCAAAGACCATCTGCGTCAGACGCAGGCTCGACTCACTGCGGTTCAACGTTTCCCAATGATTGTTGCTGCCCGAGCGAGTGCTCACGCTGTCGGTGCCTTCGCGGCCGTATCCGGCTGCGAGGTCCACTCTAGGCAGGTAGCCGCCTTTGGCGGCCTTGAGCTGATAGTCCGCGGCCAGGCGACTGTTCACGCCAGCCTGGATTTCCGGATGAACATCCAATGCTTGTTGCATGGCCTGCGGCAAGGTTTGTGCTTGTACGAAACTGGCGGCGAGGGCGAAGGGTAAAGCCTTGAACAGGTGCGAACGCATGGTTGGTTAAATCCCGAAAACACTTGTCTTGGATCACAGCGAAACGTGGCGCTGCATCGGATGATGGCAACCGGAATGACCGTATGTCGGAAAGTTCAAAAAGGAGCTGGAACTCGCACCGAAAGAACAGGTTGCCGCTTAAATATCAATGTGACATTACGGAAGCGATTGTTTAGGATGGCCGGCAGAAGGTCAATAGTTTGGCAGCAACTAAAATCATCCAGGTTGGCCGTCAATAAATTGTCAAACTGAAAGCGTCAAAACATTTTCCCTTAGTGAGCATGAACGTCCAGACCGCTATAGCCAACGAGGCTGTCGGGTCCATGGAAGTCTACTGAACGTGGTACCCGGAGAGTCTTCAATGAGCAGTGTTATTGCCGTTGTCAAAAGCATTGTTGGTCAGGTTTTCGTCGTATCCCCCGAGGGCATTCGGCGTGTACTCATTGAAGGCGATCGCCTTAACGTGGGCGACCAGTTGGACACCGGCCCTGCTGGCGCCGTCACACTGGAACTGGCCGATGGCCGCACGCTCGACCTGGGCCGCGACACTCAGTGGAGCGCCAATGCGCCGGACTCTTCCACGGATCTTGAACAGGCCGCCGCCCAAGCCGCGCCCTCTGTAGATGAACTGCAACAAGCCATCGCCGCGGGCGTCGACCCGACGACCGCCCTGGAAGCCACCGCCGCCGGCCCAACCGCTGCCGGTACTGGCGGTGCCGCCGGGGGTGGCCACAGCGTTGTGGTGCTGGACGCCACGGCTGGCAGTGTCGACCCTACCATCGGCTTCCCGACGGAAGGCCTCGCGGCGGCTGCCGCCACGGATGACAACATCCTGGGTGGCGACACCACGCCCGATACAACCGCCAACGCCGTGCTCAATGCGACCATGACCTTGAGCGCCACGCCGACCCTGACCGAGGCCGGTGGCGTGCTGGTCTACACCGCAACCGTGACCCAGGCCCCGCAGACCAACCTGAGCGTGACCTTGTCCAACGGCGCCGTCATCGTCATCCCGGCCGGGCAACTGACCGGTACCGTCAACGTACCGCTTGCACCAAACGACACGGTCTATAACGACCCAAGCCAGATCAGCGTGACCGTCACCGGCACCACCGGTGGCAACGGCATCGCCGTGACCGTGCCCACCACCCCCGCCGTGACTCAAATCACCGACACCGTCGACACCACGACCGTCACCTTGAGCGCAGGCAACACCGTTACCGAAGGCGGCCAGATCACCTATACCGCCACGTTGACCAACCCGGCACAAACCCCGGTCACCGTGACGTTGAGCAACGGCTCGGTCATTACCATTGCAGCCGGCCAGACCACCGGCACCGTCGCGGTCGATACCGCGGCGAATGATGTCTACAACAATGGCAGCACCGTCAGCACCACCATCACCGGCGCAACCGGTGGCAATTTCGAGAACCTGGTCCCAAGCACCACACCGGCCGTTACTACGATCACTGATTCGGCCGATACAACCGACCTGACGCTGACCGCCAGCGAAACCATCACCGAAGGCGGCCAGATCACTTACACCGCCACGCTGACCAACCCCGCACAGACCCCCGTTACCGTGACCTTGAGCAACGGCTCGGTCATCACCATCGCCGCCGGCCAGACCACTGGCACCGTCGCGGTCGATACCCCGGCGAACGACGTCTATAACAACAGCAGCACCGTCAGCACCACGATTACGGGCGCAACCGGTGGCAACTTCGAGAACCTGGTCCCTAGCACCACGCCTGCAGTCACCACCATCAATGATTCGGCTGACACCACTGGCCTGACCCTGTCCGCGTCCCCCGAAGTGACCGAAGGCGGCCAGATCACCTACACCGCCACGCTGACCAACCCGGCCCAAACTCCGGTAACCGTGACCCTGAGCAACGGCGCCGTGATCAATATCGCCGCAGGCCAGACCACTGGCACTGTGGCTGTCGATACCCCGGCGAACGATGTCTACAACAACGGCAGCACCGTCAGCACCACCATTGCTGGCACCTCCGGTGGCAACTTCGAGAACCTGGTTCCGAGCACCACGCCAGCCGTCACCACGATCAATGATTCGGCCGACACCACCGACCTGACCCTGACCGCCAGCGAAACCATCACCGAAGGCGGCCAGATCACCTACACCGCCACGTTGAGCAACCCGGCACAAACGCCCGTCACCGTGACGTTGAGCAACGGCGCGATCATCAACATCGCCGCTGGCGCAACCACTGGCACCGTCGCTGTCGATACCCCGGCGAATGATGTCTACAACAACGGCAGCACCGTCAGCACCACCATCGCCGGCACCTCGGGCGGCAATTTTGAGAACCTGGTCCCAAGCACCACGCCAGCCGTCACCACCATCAATGATTCGGCTGACACTACGGACCTGACGCTCTCCGCGACGGACACTGTGGCTGAAGGCGGCTCCATCGTTTACACCGCCACCCTGACCAACGCCGCCGGTTCGCCTGTCACCATCACCTTGAGCAACGGCGCAGTGATCAATATCGCCCCCGGCGCCAAGACTGGTACCGTGACCGTCGATGCACCGAAGGACGATGTCTACAAAGACTCGGGCAAAGTCGAAGTCAGCATCGATAAAGCCACCGGTGGCAACTTCGAGAACCTGGTGCCGAGCACGGCACCAGCCGTTACTGATGTCACCGACACCCTGGACACCAGCACCGTTTCGCTCACCGCCACTTCGACAGTTGGCGAGGGCGGCACCGTGGTCTACACCGCTTCGGTCAATGCTCCGGTAACCGGCGCTCCGCTCGTCGTGACCCTGAGCAACGGCCAGTCCATCACCATCCCCGTCGGCGAAAGCTCCGGCTCGGTGAACTTCACCGCACCGAACGATGCCCTCGCGGGCGGCAGCAACCTCAGCGTCAAGATCGACGACGCGAAAGGTGGCAACTACGAAAATCTGGAAATCGATGGCAAGCCTGCCGACACGACCGTTACTGACGTTGAAGACGCGACTGGCCTGACCCTCTCGGCTACCGATACTGTGGCTGAAGGCGGCTCCATCGTTTACACCGCCACCCTGACCAACGCTGCGGGTTCGCCTGTCACCGTCACCTTGAGCAACGGCGCAGTGATCAATATCGCCGCCGGCGCCAAGACTGGCACTGTGACCGTCGATGCACCGAAGGACGACGTCTACAAAGATTCCGGCAAAGTTGAAGTCAGCATCGATAAAGCTACTGGCGGCAACTTCGAGAACCTGGTGCCGAGCACCACGCCTGCTGTCACTGACGTTACCGATACGCTCGACACTTCGACTGTCAGCCTGACGGCTTCTCCTTCCGTAGGCGAAGGCGGCACCGTGGTCTACACCGCGTCGGTTAACGCTCCGGTAACCGGCGCTCCGCTCGTCGTGACGTTGAGCAACGGCCAATCCATCACTATCCCTGTGGGCGAAAGCTCCGGCTCGGTGAACTTCACTGCGCCTAACGATGCCCTCGCTGGCGGCAGCAACCTGAGCGTCAAGATCGACGACGCGAAAGGTGGCAATTACGAGAACCTGGAAATCGACGGCAAGCCTGCGGATACCGCAGTCACCGATACTCAGGACACGACTGGTCTGACCTTGTCCGCGACCGATACCGTCGCCGAGGGCGGCTCCATCGTTTACACCGCGACCCTGACCAACGCTGCCGGTTCGCCTGTCACCGTGACGCTGAGCAACGGCGCCGTCATCAACATCGCCGCGGGCGCCAAGACCGGTACCGTAACCGTCGACGCACCGAAGGACGACGTCTACAAAGACTCGGGCAAGGTTGAGGTCAGCATCGATAAAGCTACTGGCGGCAACTTCGAAAACCTGGTGCCGAGCACTGCACCCGCTGTTACCGACGTCACCGACACCCTGGACACCAGCACCGTTTCGCTCACCGCCACTTCGACAGTTGGCGAGGGCGGCACCGTGGTCTACACCGCTTCGGTCAATGCTCCGGTAACCGGCGCTCCGCTCGTCGTGACCCTGAGCAACGGCCAGTCCATCACCATCCCCGTCGGCGAAAGCTCCGGCTCGGTGAACTTCACCGCACCGAACGATGCCCTCGCGGGCGGCAGCAACCTCAGCGTCAAGATCGACGACGCGAAAGGTGGCAACTACGAAAATCTGGAAATCGATGGCAAGCCTGCCGACACGACCGTTACTGACGTTGAAGACGCGACTGGCCTGACCCTCTCGGCTACCGATACTGTGGCTGAAGGCGGCTCCATCGTTTACACCGCCACCCTGACCAACGCCGCCGGTTCGCCTGTCACCATCACCTTGAGCAACGGCGCAGTGATCAATATCGCCCCCGGCGCCAAGACTGGTACCGTGACCGTCGATGCACCGAAGGACGATGTCTACAAAGACTCGGGCAAAGTCGAAGTCAGCATCGATAAAGCCACCGGTGGCAACTTCGAGAACCTGGTGCCGAGCACGGCACCAGCCGTTACTGATGTCACCGACACCCTGGACACCAGCACCGTTTCGCTCACCGCCACTTCGACAGTTGGCGAGGGCGGCACCGTGGTCTACACCGCTTCGGTCAATGCTCCGGTAACCGGCGCTCCGCTCGTCGTGACCCTGAGCAACGGCCAGTCCATCACCATCCCCGTCGGCGAAAGCTCCGGCTCGGTGAACTTCACCGCACCGAACGATGCCCTCGCGGGCGGCAGCAACCTCAGCGTCAAGATCGACGACGCGAAAGGTGGCAACTACGAAAATCTGGAAATCGATGGCAAGCCTGCCGACACGACCGTTACTGACGTTGAAGACGCGACTGGCCTGACCCTCTCGGCTACCGATACTGTGGCTGAAGGCGGCTCCATCGTCTACACCGCCACCCTGACCAACGCTGCGGGTTCGCCTGTCACCGTCACCTTGAGCAACGGCGCAGTGATCAATATCGCCGCCGGCGCCAAGACTGGCACTGTGACCGTCGATGCACCGAAGGACGACGTCTACAAAGATTCCGGCAAAGTTGAAGTCAGCATCGATAAAGCTACTGGCGGCAACTTCGAGAACCTGGTGCCGAGCACCACGCCTGCTGTCACTGACGTTACCGATACGCTCGACACTTCGACTGTCAGCCTGACGGCTTCTCCTTCCGTAGGCGAAGGCGGCACCGTGGTCTACACCGCGTCGGTTAACGCTCCGGTAACCGGCGCTCCGCTCGTCGTGACGTTGAGCAACGGCCAATCCATCACTATCCCCGTCGGCGAAAGCTCTGGCTCGGTGAACTTCACTGCGCCTAACGATGCCCTCGCGGGCGGCAGCAACCTCAGCGTCAAGATCGACGACGCCAAGGGCGGCAACTACGAAAACCTGGAAATCGATGGCAAGCCTGCCGACACGACCGTTACTGACGTTGAAGACGCGACTGGCCTGACCCTCTCGGCTACCGATACCGTCGCTGAAGGCGGATCCATCGTCTACACCGCGACCCTGACCAACGCCGCCGGTTCGCCTGTCACCATCACCTTGAGCAACGGCGCGGTGATCAACATCGCCGCAGGCGCCAAGACCGGCACCGTGACCGTCGATGCGCCAAAAGATGACGTCTACAAGGATTCCGGCAAAGTCGAAGTCAGCATCGATAAAGCCACTGGCGGCAACTTCGAGAACCTGGTGCCGAGCACTGCGCCTGCCGTTACCGATGTGACTGATACCCTCGATACTTCGACTGTCAGCCTGACGGCTTCTCCTTCCGTGGGTGAAGGCGGCACCGTGGTTTACACCGCTTCGGTCAATGCTCCAGTAACCGGCGCTCCGCTCGTCGTCACCCTTTCGAACGGCCAGTCCATCACCATCCCAGTCGGCGAAAGCTCCGGCTCGGTGAACTTCACTGCGCCTAACGATGCCCTCGCTGGCGGCAGCAACCTGAGCGTCAAGATCGACGACGCGAAAGGTGGCAACTACGAAAATCTGGAAATCGATGGCAAGCCTGCCGACACGACCGTTACTGACGTTGAAGACGCGACTGGCTTGACCCTCTCGGCTACCGATACTGTGGCTGAAGGCGGCTCCATCGTTTACACCGCCACCCTGACCAACGCTGCGGGTTCACCGGTCACCGTTACCCTGAGCAACGGCGCAGTCATCAACATCGCCGCTGGCGCCAAGACCGGTACCGTGACCGTCGATGCACCGAAGGACGATGTCTACAAAGACTCGGGCAAAGTCGAAGTCAGCATCGATAAAGCCACCGGTGGCAACTTCGAGAACCTGGTGCCGAGCACGGCGCCTGCGGTCACTGACGTCACTGACACCCTCAACACCTCGACTGTCAGCCTCACAGCCACACCTTCCGTGGGTGAAGGTGGTGTCGTGGTCTACACCGCATCGGTAAACGCTCCGGTAACCGGCGCGCCACTGGTTGTCACCCTGTCGAACGGTCAAAGCATCACCATCCCCGTCGGCGAAAGCTCCGGCTCGGTGAACTTCACCGCACCTAATGACGCGGTGTCGGGCGGCAGCAACCTCAGCGTCAAGATCGACGACGCGAAAGGCGGCAACTACGAAAATCTGGAAATCGACGGCAAGCCTGCGGATACCGCAGTCACCGATACGCAGGACACGACTGGCCTGACCTTGTCCGCGACCGATACCGTTGCGGAGGGTGGCTCGATTGTTTACACCGCGACCCTGACGAATGCCGCCGGCTCGCCTGTCACGATTACGCTGAGCAACGGCGCCGTCATCAACATCGCCGCCGGCGCCAAGACTGGCACCGTGACCGTTGATGCGCCGAAGGATGATGTCTACAAAGACTCCGGCAAAGTCGAAGTCACCATCGACAAAGCCACCGGTGGTAACTTCGAAAACCTGGTGCCGAGCACTGCCCCTGCGGTCACTGACGTCACTGACACCCTCAACACTTCGACTGTCAGCCTCACAGCCACACCTTCCGTGGGTGAAGGTGGTGTCGTGGTCTACACCGCTTCGGTCAATGCTCCGGTAACCGGCGCTCCGCTCGTCGTCACCCTGTCGAACGGTCAAAGCATCACTATCCCAGTCGGCGAAAGCTCCGGCTCGGTGAACTTCACTGCGCCTAACGATGCCCTCGCTGGCGGCAGCAACCTGAGCGTCAAGATCGACGACGCGAAAGGTGGCAACTACGAAAATCTGGAAATCGATGGCAAGCCTGCCGACACGACCGTTACTGACGTTGAAGACGCGACTGGCCTGACCCTCTCGGCAACGGATACCGTCGCTGAAGGCGGATCCATCGTCTACACCGCGACCCTGACCAACGCCGCCGGTTCGCCTGTCACCATCACCTTGAGCAACGGCGCAGTCATCAACATCGCCGCTGGCGCCAAGACCGGTACCGTGACCGTCGATGCACCGAAGGACGATGTCTACAAAGACTCGGGCAAAGTCGAAGTCAGCATCGATAAAGCCACCGGTGGCAACTTCGAGAACCTGGTGCCGAGCACCACGCCTGCTGTCACTGACGTTACCGATACGCTCGACACTTCGACTGTCAGCCTGACGGCTTCTCCTTCCGTAGGCGAAGGCGGCACCGTGGTCTACACCGCGTCGGTTAACGCTCCGGTAACCGGCGCTCCGCTCGTCGTGACGTTGAGCAACGGCCAATCCATCACTATCCCCGTCGGCGAAAGCTCTGGCTCGGTGAACTTCACTGCGCCGAATGACGCCCTCGCGGGCGGCAGCAACCTCAGCGTCAAGATCGACGACGCGAAAGGTGGCAACTACGAAAATCTGGAAATCGATGGCAAACCTGCCGACACGACCGTTACTGACGTTGAAGACGCGACTGGCCTGACCCTCTCGGCTACCGATACTGTGGCTGAAGGCGGCTCCATCGTTTACACCGCCACCCTGACCAACGCTGCGGGTTCACCGGTCACCGTTACCCTGAGCAACGGCGCAGTCATCAACATCGCCGCCGGCGCCAAGACCGGTACCGTAACCGTCGACGCGCCGAAGGACGACGTCTACAAAGACTCGGGCAAGGTCGAAGTCAGCATCGATAAAGCCACCGGTGGCAACTTCGAAAACCTGGTGCCGAGCACCACGCCTGCTGTCACTGACGTTACCGATACGCTCGACACTTCGACTGTCAGCCTGACGGCTTCTCCTTCCGTGGGTGAAGGCGGCACCGTGGTTTACACCGCTTCGGTGAATGCTCCGGTAACGGGCGCTCCGCTCGTCGTGACCCTGTCGAACGGTCAAAGCATCACCATCCCAGTCGGCGAAAGCTCCGGCTCGGTGAACTTCACTGCGCCTAACGATGCCCTCGCGGGCGGCAGCAACCTCAGCGTCAAGATCGACGACGCGAAAGGTGGCAATTACGAAAACCTGGAAATCGACGGCAAGCCTGCTGGCACCACTGTCACCGATGTCCAAGACACCACCGACCTGAGCCTGAGCGCCACCGGTTCGGTCGCCGAGGGTGGCCAGATCACCTACACCGCGACCCTGACCAACGCTGCCGGTTCGCCTGTCACCGTGACGCTGAGCAACGGCGCCGTCATCAACATCGCCGCAGGCGCCAAGACCGGCACCGTGACCGTCGATGCGCCAAAAGATGACGTCTACAAGGATTCCGGCAGCGTCGAGGCAACGATCAAGACGGCCACCGGCGGCAATTTCGAGCATCTGGTACCGAGCACCACGCCAGCGGTAACTTCAGTCACCGACACCCCTGACAACACCACGGTCAGCATCACTGGCAGCTCATCGGTCACCGAAGGCCAGGCGGCTACGTACACCGTCAGCCTGACGAACCCGGCGCAAACCGAGGTGACGGTGAAGATCGTCTACAGCGGCACCGCCGCTGACGGCACGGACTTCACCGGCGTCTACACCGTGAAGATTCCGGCCAACGCCACCAGCGCCAACTTCAACGTGGCCACCCTGGACGACAAAATCACCGAAGGCACCGAAAACTTCGTGGTCAATATCGACTCGGCCACCGGTGGTAACTTCGAGCACCTGGCGGTCAGCGGGACCAACGGCAGCGTCAGCACCTCGATCATCGACAACGACGCGCCGCCAGTCCTCGACCTGGACGCCAACAACTCCAGCGGTAAGACCGGTGCCGATTACCAGGTGACCTTCACCGAAGGCACCACCGGCCCGGGCGTGTCCATCGGCGACACCGACCTGAAGATCACCGACCCGGACAGCACCATGCTGACCGGCGCCACCATCGTGCTGACCAACCGTCAGCCTGGCGATCATCTGAACCTGGGCAATAGCGTCAACGGCATCAGCATCAACGCCAATAGCACCGACGGCAAAGTCGTCCTGACGCTGACAGGCAATGCGACGCTGGCCGACTACATGCAGCAGATCAAAAACATCAGCTTCATCAACAACAGCGAAGATCCAAGCACCGTACCGCGCGTCATCACCGTGACGGTGACCGACGGCACGAGTTATTCCAACACGGCGACCACCACCGTGAACGTGGTCGGGGTCAACGACGCGCCAGTAGCCACCGGTGGCGCCGTGACGGGTACCGAAGACACTTCGCTGGTCCTCGGCTGGTCGACGTTCGGCATCAGCGACGTAGACAGCGCCGCCGCCAGCCAGGGCGTGAAAATCACCGGTCTGCCAGGTGACGGCAAGTTGCAGTACCTGGACGGCGCAACCTGGAAGGACGTGGCCAACAACCAGACCTTCACCAAGGCTGACATCGACGCTGGCAAGCTGCGCTTTACACCCGACGCCAATGAATCCGGTGCCAACGGCAACCCGGCCGGCGTGGGCAACCAGAAGGCCGATTACGCGCAGATCAGCTTCCAGCCAACCGACGGCCAGACGCTGGGCAATACCAGCACCGTGAAGATCGACATCACGCCGGTCGCCGACGCACCGAGCCTCAACGTGGCTGGCAACAACGTGACCTCCACCGGTTTGATCAAGGAAGTCTGGACCGGCCTGTCAGGCCTGGGCACCGATGGCAGCGGCGCGCCGTCCGGCACGCTTAAGTCGGTGATCGATGCTGCCGGCACGCCGAACAGCAGCACCAACGTGAGCAACGTGCAGAACGACGGCAACGTCAATCCGGGCACCGCGTCGAAAACCTCGGGCCTGATTTTCCTCGAAGCCGGCAAGACCTACACCTTCAGCGGCACGGGCGATGACAGCCTGTTGGTGACCATCGGTGGCAAGACCGCCGCGGCGACCACGTGGGGTGCGGGCGGTCAGTTGAACGGTTCGTTCACACCGACCACCAGCGGCTACTACACCCTGGACATCTACCACCACAACCAGACCGGCCCAGGCAGCTACGACGTGAACCTGTCGGTCAACGGCAGCACGCCTGTGGACCTGAGCAATGCCGGTGTGCCGCTCTATACCGGTGTCGCAGACCTGGTGAATGCCGGCGTGTCCGTTTCCGACCTGCACGGCACCAACGGCGAAGGCTACTACGACGGCTTCAAGCTCAACGAAGGCGCCGAAGGCGGCAGCGTGAACCTGTCGAAGATCACCACCGCCCTGACCGACACCGACGGCTCCGAAAGCCTGAGCGTGAAGATCGGCGGCATGCCGGAAGGCAGCGTGTTGAGCGACGGCGCAGGTCACACCGTGACCGTGGGCGCCAACGGCGAAGCCTCGGTCACTGGCTGGAACCTGGGCAGCCTCAACCTGACGCCACCGACCTACTTCAACGGCCAGATCAACCTGACCGTGACCTCGACTTCCACCGAAGCCCTCGGCGGGTCGGCAGTAACCACAGCCCACATCCCGGTCACCGTCTACCCGGCGACCTATAACGCAGTCACCGCCACCTCCGGCAGCGACAATGTCACCGGTACCGACGGCAACGACATCGTGGTCGCCGACATCGGCGGCCTGACCGTGGTGCCGGGCGTCAACTACAACATCGCCTTCATGGTCGACAGCTCCGGCAGCATGAGTTCGTCGTCCGTTACCGCCGCGAAGAACTCGCTGACTCAGGTGTTCAACACGCTCAAGCAGAGCCTGGGCAGCAATTCCGGGACGGTAAACATCTTCCTGGCGGACTTCGATAACCAGGTAAACAAGAACGTTGCGGTCAACCTCAACGACCCGAACGCGCTGACACTGCTCAAGAGCGTGCTCGACTCGATGGTGTCCGGCGGCAATACCAACTATGAAGACGTGTTCAAGACCACCGCAAACTTCTTCAACAGCACCCAGGCCCTGAGTAATACCGGCGCGAAGAACCTGACGTACTTCATCACCGACGGTGAGCCAACGCGCTACCAGTCCGGCGAAGAGACAAACCCAGTGTTGTACGGCACCGTCAAGCTCGACGACGTCCTGAGCGCGGCCAACTACACCGTTGGCAAGTACTACACCCAGACGATCGACAGCACACACAAATTCATCATCGAAGAAAATGGGGACATGTACCTGTCGACCAAGAGCGGCAAGAACAACTGGAATGAGAGTTACGTCGGCACGGTGCATGCCGAGGGCAACGGTACGTTCGAGTTCTCCAACCTGGCCGGCGGCTGGTGGGGCGACTCCTCGGCGGCGGACGGCTCAACGGCCAGCTTCACGCTGCTCAAAGGCCTGAGCAACGTTGAAGCCATCGGCCTGAACAACGGCGTCACCCTGTCCGATCTCGCCCCCTACGACTCGGACGGCAAACCGCAAACCAACATCGACCCCAAGGACCTGGCCAACTCGATCATCGGCCACACCGAAGCGACGATGCCAGGTGCCGACACGGTCAATGGCGGCGACGGCAACGACATCCTGTTCGGCGACCTGGTGAGCTTCAACGGCATCGCCGGCGAGGGTTACCAGGCCATCCAGTCGTTTGTCGCCCAACAAAGTGGCGTGGACGCGAGCAAGGTCACCACCGCCAACGTGCACCAGTACATCACCGAGCACTACACCGCGTTCGATGTGTCCGGCGCCCATGACGGCAACGACACCCTGCTGGGCGGCGCCGGCAATGACATCCTCTTCGGCCAGGGCGGTAACGACTGGCTGGACGGTGGCAAGGGCAATGACATCCTGCTCGGCGGCAGCGGCAGCGACACCCTGATTGGCGGCAAGGGCAACGACACCCTGATCGGAGGCCTGGGCGGCGATACGTTTGTCTGGAAGTCCGGCGACACCGGCAATGATGTGATCAAGGACTTCAAGGCCGGCGACGGTGACCGGATCGACCTGCGGGACCTGTTGCAGGGCGAAACCGGCAGCACCATCGACCACTTCCTGAAAATCAGCACGGTCGATGGCGTGTCCTCCCTGCAAGTCAGCACCTCCGGCCAGTTCAACGCGGCCAACGGTGCGGCGGCGACGCCGGATGTGACGATCAAGCTTGAGGGCAACAACTGGTCGAACGTCAACCTGAACTCGTTGATCGCCGGCAGCGACCCGACCATCAAGGTCGACCACAACAACAGCTGAAGCTGACACTCGATCCGTGGCGAGGGAGCTGCTCCCTCGCCACGGGATAAGTGTTCATACTCCCCCTAAGTTGGCTATGCTGCCCAGCATGACGCCGCTTCATACATGAGGGATGCCCAATGTTTTATGTGCAACGCGATGCACAAGGCCTGCTGGTGCGCGTAGAAGCCACTGCTTACGCCGAGGCCACCGAAACCTTGCCGGCCGACAACCACGAGATCCAGGACTGGTTCGCCAACCAGGCGGTGGAAAACAGCCTCAAGCAGCTCAAGCAGAGCGACCTCGAGATGATCCGGGTACTCGATGACTTGATCCAGGTGCTGACCAGCAAAGGCGTCATCCGCGTCACCGACCTGCCGCCGGCGGCCCAGGCCAAACTGATGGACCGCAACCAGGCTCGTGAAGCCTTGGGTGGGTTGAGCCGGTTGATCGATGATGATGAGAAGGGGTTGATCTAGGCTGCCTCGTCGTTCCAGGCAGCTCCCTCGCCATACACTTTGTGGTGTCTGGGCTGCCGCCTTCGCGAGCCTGCTCGCGAAGGCGATCTTCAATTCCCTACAGTTTTTTCAGACTGACGCTTGAACTTCTAGCCGATCCATCGCCCGCTCCACCAACAAATGCACCCCATCCGCCATTCGACTGAGCGCCAAGATCACGCTACGGCGCGAGCCGTCGACGTCATCTGCCAGGTCGGCCGCGATGGCGCTGATGGACAGTAGGTCTTCGCAGGCGTTGGCCAGTAGGGTTTCGGTGTCGATGTCCGGGGCGACCATGAACAGTTGGGCGGTTTGGGGTTTTCCCGAGGCTTTATCGGTGGGTTTGGGATTGAGGTAGTAATCGAGGGCGCGTTCGGCGGCTTCGTCGAGTTTTTTGGGTTTCGAGGATTTGCTGGGGGTCTTGCCAGGGTCTCCTGGCGGATTTGGAGTTACTTTGAACATTTGAGATTTCCTAAACAGTTAAATGGAAACCGTCACCGTTCGCTTGCACGCGAATGAGGGTGGCGGCCGTACGCAGGTGTGCAAGACCGGGCCTGTTTAGGACACCCAGCAGATCCAAGGATCTCCCGCGTGCAGCCGCCATAAAGCCAGCGGGCAGAAGAAAGCCCCTGAGCGATGTAGCGTCGCATCCTAAACAGTTTTTCGGACTTGCACGTCCGTGTCACCGTTTTTTTCGGTGACAACCCCAGACTAGCCACGAGACAGACGCCGGACAAGTTCACCAAGTTCGCTACAACTTGAAGGAAATCTCCTAGGATTTTGCTTTCAGAAAAGGGGGTATATCCGTTTCTGCGGTAACGGCTACCGGCGGTTCCGCTCTTACAGCGGGTCACTTTTTTCAAACGCCAAAAAAGTAACCAAAAACGCTTTCCGGTATGACTCACCCACATAGGTTACAAATCAGTTCACGCACATAGGTAACAGTTTTTAACTGGCAGGGTCGGTTTTCGAGGATCTGACCATGCCATGGCGAGAGCTGAAATCTATGGACCTGAAACTGCTATTCATCGCGGACTACATCAAAGGCCCGCCCAGCTTCAGTGCGCTTTGCCAGGCTTACGAGATCAGTCGCAAGACTGGCTATAAATGGGTCGAGCGGTATGAGAAGGAAGGGCCGGCGGGACTGGAAGAACATAGCCGTCGTCGGCTTACCCAGGAATGGGTGGTGCCCCTGGCTGCTCGCGATGAGACCAGCTCATCCAACCTCACTGTAAACTGACCCTCCGCTTTCGCGAGCAGGCTCGCTCCCACAACTGGACCGGGGTACAGCCGGGAGAATCAGGTCGGCCATACCGCCGCTTTGCTTTTGCTTTTGATCTACCAGGCCCCGTTAACCACGATGGCCGAACGCAGGCATTGTGGAGTGGGCATCCCGGCATGGATGCCGGGATAGCCGCGCAGGGCCATGGATGGCCCATCGCGGCGGGCCCACGGAGCAATGCCTTCGTTCGGGCATGCCGAGCCTAGGCGAGGCACCGAGTGGTGGGGCAAGTATACGGATCACCCACATGGGTTACAAAAAAGTGCACTCACATAGGTAACACCCGGAGTGTCACGTAGCCATCAATGGCATCTCTTACATCAATCCGCCCAAGAATAATTGGACCGAAGATAACATCCCATATCCCGTCCCCTACTTGCTCCAGTCCAATGGTCTGGTGCTTGAGCACATAGCCGACGTAGACCCGTAGACCATGGCGATTGACGATGCCCGAGCAGTCCGCTTGGAGGCTATCGATATGGCTCGGGTAGGTCATTTCGGGAAGCTTCTCAGGGTATTGACGGGGCGAAGGCTCATAGCAGGACGCGGGTGTCTTCTGCTTCAGAGCCTCGTGCAAACGCTCGTAGTTGTAATGTTGCCTGAAACGATCAAAGTGCCGTTGTTTAGCCTCCCACGCTACTGCTGGTGGTGACGGAAGAGTACTTTTCAACGTCCGATGCATACGTTCATGTCGACCATTTTGCTCCGGCCTGCCGGGTGCGATCCGCTCAGGAATGATCCCTAGACGCAACCACCAGATGGATAACTGGGAAAGGCCCGCACGCCCTTTACTCGCAAACGGAACACCATTGTCGGTACGAATGCGCTCCGGCAGACCATGCTCACGAAACACCTGAGTAAACACCGCCTGTGTTTCCTGGAAGTTAGTGTTAGCCATGCTGTGGCAAGCGAGCAAGAAACGACTGGCATGGTCCATGATCGTCAATGGATAGCACCAGACGCCCGCACCTGTCAGGAATTGGCCTTTGTAATCGGCGCTGAATAACTGGTTGGGGGCCTCTGCTTTCTGCAGTGGTTTAGGATAAACCGCCACCCGTTGACGCAGTCGGCGTGGTTTGACCAGCTCAGCTTTCTTTAGAATGTTGTAGATCGACGTCTTTGATGGCGGCGCCTGGTCAGGGAAACGCTCAAGCAAAGCCGCCTGAATTTTCTTGGGGCCAGGCTCTGTCTCACCCCGACCGCGTAATTCAATGATCGCTTCGCGAACAGCCAGGGGCACCACCCATTCCTGGGTAAGCCGACGACGGCTATGTTCTTCCAGTCCCGCCGGCCCTTCCTTCTCATACCGCTCGACCCATTTATAGCCAGTCTTGCGACTGATCTCGTAAGCCTGGCAAAGCGCACTGAAGCTGGGCGGGCCTTTGATGTAGTCCGCGATGAATAGCAGTTTCAGGTCCATAGATTTCAGCTCTCGCCATGGCATGGTCAGATCCTCGAAAACCGACCCTGCCAGTTAAAAACTGTTACCTATGTGCGTGAACTGATTTGTAACCTATGTGGGTGAGTCATACCCAAGCCTTTTTTGCTTACTTTTTTTGGCGTCTGAAAAAAAGTGAGTCGCCGTAAGGGCGAAACCCTAAGCCGCCGTTACCGCAGAAACGGATATGTACTCGCTCAAAAACCTAACCAACAACCGTCACCCCCAACGCCGAGGCTCCCCAACCAACTGCCCCTGCACCCCAAACAACCCCATCTCCCACATGGTTTGCAGGTATTCACGACATCTGCACACAACCCAAAAACCTGTGGGAGCGGGCTTGCTCGCGAAGAGGCCGGCACATTCAACATCTTCATCGACTGTGAGAATGCTTTCGCGAGCAAGCCGGCTCCCACAGGAGAAACGCGGTTCCCACCAAACCCAGGTCGGCCATCAGGCCGCCTCGCCTTTGCTTTTGCTTTTGATCTGCCAGGCCCCGTTAACCACGATGGCCGAACGCAGGCATTGTGGAGTGGGCATCCCGGCATGGATGCCGGGATAGCCGCGCTGGGCCATGGATGGCCCTTCGCGGCGGCCCACGGAGCAATGCCGGAGTGCGGGCATGCCGAGCCTAGGCGAGGCACCGAGTGGTGGGGCAAGCCTTTTTTGCTTACTTTTTTTGGCGTTTGAAAAAAAGTGAGTCGCCGTAAGGGCGAAACCCTAAGCCGCCGTTACCGCAGCAACGGATATGTACCCGGAACAACTGTAGGAACGACCCTACCAGTTAAAACCGTTACCTATGTGAGTGAACTGGTTTGTAACCCATGTGGGTGAGTCATACCCAAGCCTTTTTTTGCTTACTTTTTTGGCGTCTGAAAAAAAGTGAGTCGCCGTAAGGGCGAAACCCTAAGCCGCCGTTACCGCAGCAACGGATATGTACGCGGTCAGAGGGATACAACCCGCCTCACCAGCCGCCGTCACCCCCAACGCCGAGGCTCCCCAACCAACTGCCCCTGCACCCCAAACAACCCCATCTCACGAATCACCGCCAATTCCCCTTCCGTCTCCACCCGCTCGGCAATCAACGGCAGGTCGATACTGTGAGCAGCACGCTGGATCGCCTCGATGAACAGCCGCTTATCGCTCTCCTGATCAATAGCCCGGATGTAACTGCCGTCGATCTTCAGGTAAGCCAACCCCAGCCGCGACAAGTTGCCAATCATGCTGAATCGCCCGCCAAAACGCTGCAGGCTCAGGGAGAAGCCAAGGTCGCGCAACTGCCGGGTCAGTTGCTCCAGCACCGCTTGCTCGGGCAGTTGCTCTTCACCGATCTCCAACGTCAGGCGCGACCCGAGGTTGGAGTGGGCCCGCAGGATTTCAAATACCTTGTTCAACGCCTGAGGATCAGCCAGGGTTGCGGATGAAAGGTTAAGCGCCAGGGACTGGTCATGCCCTGCCATCTGCTTGAGCACCTGTTCGAGCATCAAGCGGTCCAGGCGCGCCGTCCAGCCGAAGCGCTCAAGCCACGGCAGGAATCGGCCGGCGGGAATGGTCTGGCCCTGCTCGTCAAGCAACCGCGAAAGCACTTTGTAGTGCAGCACGACTTGGGTGTCCTGGGCGGCCACCACCGGCTGGAAGTACAGTTCGAAGCGTTGATCGCTCAGGGCCCGGTCGAGCAGGTTGTGCCAGGCATGATGATCATCCCCCACGCTGGCTGACGCGCTGTGTTCCAGGCAGGCCCAGCCCGGTTCGCCCTGGCTTTCGGCCTGGGCCAGCGCCTGGTCGCCGAGCTGGAGCACCGCTTGCGGCGAGTCGCCATGCACGAACGGAGCAAGCCCGATGGACGCCACCGATGCCACATCGGTCGCGCCAGTGGCGTGCAAACTGGCCAACGCGCTTTCCAGATTCTGTGCTAATTGCAGCGCTTCCTCGCGCACCAGCCCGGGCGCCAGCACGGCAAACTCACCACCGCGAATACGCGTCACCAGATTGTGGGTTTCAGGGTATCGAGCGCACTCACGCAACAACTGTTCGCCCACGGCCTTGAGCAACTGGTCGGTGCGCTGCCCGCCCAGCCGCTGGTTCAGACCGGCGAGGTCCCTGACCCGCAGCAACAGCAGGTAACCGGAACTGGCTTGCTCAGGATTGCTCACCCGGGCATGCAACTGCATCTCGAAATAGCGCCGATTGGCCAGCCCCGTAAGGTTGTCCTGATAGGATTCCACCCGCAATCTCTCGCTGCGCTCAGCCTGCTCCTGGAACAGCGCCTTGAGCTTCTCGACCATCTGGTTCATCGCCTGCACCACGCGCCGCAGTTCAGGCGTGCGTGGCAACTCCGGCAGACTCAGGAACTCACGTCGGGCGATGGCATGGGACTGATGCACCATGTAATCCAGGGGCTTGAGTTGGCGACGCAGCAACAGGGCCCCCAGCACCGCGCTCACGGCGCCGCACAGCAACAGCCAGCCCAGGCTGCCCAACGCGCTCTGCCACAGCTTGGCCAGGGCAAACATCGGGTGACTGACCACTTCGACCCGCGCCGCCTGCTCCCAACCGCGGCTGACGATCGCATCGCCGCCGGCAGGCTCCAGGCCGATGAGCTTGATGAACCACTGCGGTACATTGCCCGCATCCGGAGTACCGGTGCGTTCGACCAGGGTTTTATCGGTCGTCACATCGACCACGCGGATGCTTGCGTAGTAGCCGCTGTCGAAGATCGAGCTGACCATCAACTCGACCATCGCCGGGTCGTCGATGTTAGGCGTCAACGACAGCGCCAGCGCCGTGGCCGCGTCTTGGGCATGGGAACGCAGCTGATTGACGTATTGGGTCCGCGAGCTCTCCAGGCTGACCATGAAGCTGCCGCTGAAGGCAACCACCAGGAACAGACAGATAGCGATCAACAGCTGTTTGAACAAGGACATCTGAGCGCGCGCTCCTAGTTAGTCGTCTCGACCGGAAAACCTTCGGCCTGCATTTTCTTCAACACATCCTGCCACCGGGACAGGCGCTTGGTGTCGCCCACTTTCTTGTTGCCCTTGCCTGACAGCCAAAGTCCTTCGGCATTGAAAGAGTAGACCGGCAGCAAGTCGGTTCGCTGGCTGGCCGGCTGGATGCCGTCGATCAGGCTGTCGAGGACCAGTGGCATGGCATCGGGGGTGGCGTAATACGTCAGCACCATGTGTGCACGGTTCTGCCGCAGGGCCTTGACGTAGGTGATGCGCAGCTTGTCACTGGACACCCCGAGATGACGCAGGCTGAAATACTTGGCGATGGCGTAGTCTTCACAATCGCCGGCGCCCTTCCACAGGGCCTGGATCGGGGTTTCCCAGTAGTCGACCTCACGCCACAAGTCGATGTCTTCCACATAGCGCACCTGTTTGTTGAAGAACAGGTTCACCACCTTGAGCTGTGCCAGCTCCGGGATCTGCTTCTGGGTCGCCAGCAATTGCTGCCACGCATCGATTCGTTGCTGTCCTTCGCCCAGCGGCCCATATAACGCTTGCGCCCGCCGGCTGATCTGCGCAAAGTCCCAGTCGGCCCGTAGCCCGCCCAGCATCAGGCCGGCCAGCAGCAATGCCGAACACAGCCAGCGCAAGGACCTGAGGACCGGAGAAGGTGCAGCCAAGGGAATACGTCCGAAAAGGGCCGTTGGAAAATTCGTTGGATGGTGAAGCCTGGACCGGCAAAAGACAATGGCAGGTTGCAATCACCGCAAGCAGACTAAACTTTAGTTCAGGAACCGGCGCCGCGAATTTTGACGGCTTGGCAATCTGTAACTAATGTTGGCTTGGATCCAATTATTCGTTACTACCAGTCAGGTGTTGTCGTGACACAGAAGCCCAAACCGTTAAGCACCATCCAGGTCAACGGGCCCATCCCCGCTGCCCAGGCCCGCGCAATCATTGAAAGCTCGTTGCGCGAAGCGATTCTCGACGGGCGCCTGCCCAGTGGCACTGCGTTGCGCCAGCAGGAACTGGCCGACCTGTTCGGGGTCAGCCGCATGCCGGTACGCGAAGCGTTGCGCCAACTCGAAGCACAGTCGTTGCTCGACGTGGTTCAGCACAAAGGGGCCGTGGTAGCGCCGCTGATCACTAGCAATGCGGTCGAAACCTACGCCCTGCGTTCGGTCCTGGAAGGCTTCGCCCTGCGCCTCTCCATTCCGCTGCTTGACGACAACGACCTGGCCCTGGCTGCCCAATACATCGAGCAGCTCGAAGGGCAGACCAATTACGCCGAGATCGCCAGGCTCAACCGCCTCTTCCACATGTCGCTTTACCACAAGGCGCCCAATGCCAAGCTGCTTGACCTGGTCGAGCGCGAACTCAACGAAGAAGAACGCTTCCTGCGCTTTCACCTGTCATCCATGGGCCTGGGCAAGCTCACCCAGGATGACCATCGCGCAATGCTCGCCGCCGCGTCAGCCAAAGATGTAGGTCAAGCGGTGCATCTTCTCGAAGAGCATCTGGAAAAAGCGTCCGTCACCATGCGTCGTCACCTCGAACGCTAACCGCCCCCCAGCTCCTGCGCCGGCCACTTGGCCGGCGTAGTACTTTCTTACATACCTATACGCCACCAGATTGCCCGCTGGACACGGCCCGGCCGCGGCCGCGATTCGCCCCTGCGTCAGTTCAATGGAACTGCTATCGATTTGGGCTCACTCTTGCGTTTATCGGTTCAAAAACAGACCTGAAGAAGTCAGCGCCCCGGCTGTAGCCCAGGCGAATCGAAACCACCATGCAAGGAGCGCCGCACAACTGGCGGAAAGACCTGGAGGTCCGACCGGGAATCCGCCCATAAAACACTGAATTCCTATTCCCCCAATCCCTGAAGTGCTCCGAGTGAGGCATTCACTCGAACCATTCGATTCTGATATTCATAAATCGGAAGGGGCAACTTCGCGCCAATAAAACTTACACGCAAAGTTTTATCCAGCCTCTTCGCGCCCAATAAAAGAGCAACTTTAAATAATAAAAATATAACTTGCGAAGCGTTTGATACATGTACTAATTTTTTAATCGCCGCGTTGCCTTCGACCACCTACGAGCAGCACGAAAGGCACAGGCATCAAGCCACATAGCCATAAGCAGGTATCAGATCGAAGTTCCAAGAGAACATGAATTCCGGTTCAGGCACTCGCTCGCCCTGACAAAAACAGGCGAGCAACTTCCGGATAAATAACATTGATGAGGACGTTCCAATGCAGTCAACCAAAGAACAACTATCTCTGAAAAAGCACGAACTTGGCGAACACCCGGTTTTTTCTGAAATAACATCAATCGACCTGTTGCGCCGCTTTATGGAAAGCCACGTTTTTGCCGTGTGGGACTTCATGTCCCTGACCAAGCGCCTGCAACGGGAACTGACCTGTATTCAACTGCCATGGCTGCCTCCCGCCGATCCCCATGCTGCGCGCCTGATCAACGAAATCGTCCTGGGCGAGGAATCCGACGACCGTCCCGGCGCCGGCTATTGCAGCCACTTCGAACTGTACCTGGACGCCATGCGCGAGGTCGGTGCAGACACGCGACCGATTGAACAATTCATCGCACTGCAGCAAGAAGGCGTCAGCCCCGAAACCGCGCTGGACAGTGTCGAGGTGGAACCGGCCGCGGCGCGCTTCGTGCGCCAGACGTTGCACACCGCCCTGCACGCCCCGGCCCACAGCGTGGCCGCCGCATTCGTGCACGGTCGCGAAAGCGTCATTCCGCAGATGTTCCAACGCATGCTGGACGCTTGGGGCATTGGCCTGGATCAGGCGCCGACGTTTCGTTACTACCTGCAGCGCCATATCGAGGTGGACTCCGAAGACCATGGCCCGGCAGCGGAGAAACTGCTGGCGCGGCTGATCGATGGCGACCCGCAGCGCGAGCGCGAAGTCCTCGCCGCCGCTCTGGCCGCCGTCCACAGCCGCACAGCATTGTGGGATGGCCTGCGCCTGAGCATGACCCAGCCGGTTGCGCAGGTGACGCCATGAATGCCGTCCAATACCAATCCTTCGCCGACGCCTGGGAAAGCCGTGCAACGATCCGCACCCGGCCACGGCGCCGGGTCGAGGATGACGACAAGCTGATCTTTCCCATGAGTCGCCAACCCATGGTGCACAGCCAGACCTTTCTGACCCATTGCCCGCAACTGCGTGATTTTGTCTTGGTGCAAAGTCTCTACAAGTTCATCAATGACGTGGTGATTTTCGAAACCGAGCTGGTGGATCACACCGCCCGACGCATCGCCAAGAACCGCTTTGGCATCGAGTTTCCGTTCGCCTGTCGCTACGACGCGATGACCGTAGTGGTGGACGAGGATTACCACGCCCTGGTGGCGATGGACTTCATGCAGCAAACCATCGAGATGACCGGCATTTCACCGATCCCGTTGCCCCAGCAGATCGAGCTCAGCCGCGCGATCCCGGCGACACTGGCGCGAACGCCGGAGCATCTGCTCAGCGCCGTGGAATTGATCTGCATCGCCATCGCCGAGAACACCGTGACCAACGAGGTGGCAGCCTTTGCCCGGGACGATTCGGTCAAGGCCTCGATCAAGGGGCTCATGGCCGACCATCTGCTGGACGAAGGACGGCACTCAGGTTTCTGGACGCGGCTGGTACAGATTTACTGGCGCACCGCGCCCGAAGAGGACCGCGAGACGATTGCGCGGCTGATGCCCGGCTTCATCGCCGATTACCTGGCGAGCGACCTGCAGCAAACGTTCGACTTCGAGTTGATCAACCACCTGCCCATCGACGAATCGGCACGCCAGTCGCTGCGCGAAGACGCCCGGGCGCTGGCTTACCCCATCAACCGCTTTCACCCCTTGGTAGGCAATATCACGCGTTTTTTTCGCGGCAGCTCGATGCTGGCGTCAACCTGCGTGCGCGATGCCCTGGCCGACTACCTGACCCCATGAGGACCTTCCGATGAGACGCCTCGAAATCGCAGTGTCTGGCCACAGCCAGGCCCTGGCCGAACTGGCCCGGGAACTTGAACAACACGGCCATGGTGTCGTGGATTTGCAATCACCTGCCAGCCATGGCGCGATCGACCTGGCGATCGACGACGGCACGGCGCCATGTTCCATCGCGGCTGGTTTTCAGCTTCAGCTGCGCGTGGCACTCCAAGCAGTGCCCGGCCAGGCATTGCCGCAACCGGTGGTGTTTTTCCGTGACGGGGCGCAGCGGTTGCTGATCCGCGAAGCGATCACCGAACCGAGCGACGGCAACGGCCAGTCGCTACGCCAGCACGCTACAACCGCAGTGGTCGAGCATGGCGCGCGGCTGGTCAGCCATCTGTCGCGTGATGAGCACGGCTTCGATCAATGGCGGACGGCACCCCACGAGCCTACCGGCCAGCCCGAGCATGGGCTCGATGCGCTGGAGCCGCTGGCCTTCGAGCACCGTCTCAACCGGCCTGCGGTAGCGTGGCTGCTGGCAGCCGCGAAGGTGCCGGTGATGCACAATATCGAGCAGCGGATGCTCGACGACGCGTCGCAACCTGCCCTGTGTGTCGAGGGCCAGCTCATCGACTACAGGACTCTGCGCGATTCAGTGCTGCAACTGCAGGAGGCCATGACGGCAAGCATGCGAGGAGCAACCGGTCGCCCATGGGTGATTGGCGTGTGCCTGGCAAAATCCGCGCGACTGTATGCGGCGATCCTGGCGGTGCTGGGACTCGGGGCGGTGTACTTGCCGCTGGACCCGCAGCACCCCGCGCAACGCCGACGCTTCATCCTCGACAACGCCAAGGCCGACCTGTTGCTGCACGACGGCGACAGCGACCTGGGCGAGTGCCCGACGCCGATGCTGAACGTCCATCGGCTGCCTCCGTCCAAGCCCGGTCTCCCGGCTTCGACGATCCGCCGCGTGGTGGATGCCGACGACCCGGCCGTGGCGATCTACACGTCCGGCACCACCGGCCAGCCCAAGGGAGTCTTGCTCAGCCATCGCAACCTCAGCCATTTCTGCGCCTGGTACGGTGATCATGTCGGGCTGCGGCGTGACAGCCGCGCGTTGCAGTTTTCCACCATCAACTTCGACGCATCGTTGTTGGATATCCTGCCGACCTTCATCCAAGGTGGGCTGCTGGTGGTGCCCAGCGAGGACCAGCGTCGCGACCCGCAGCGACTGGAGGCGCTGATTCGCGAAGAGCGCGTCAGCCACGCCTTCCTGCCGCCTGCGCTGTTGAGCGTGATGCCGCTGGAAGCGCCCCTGGGGCTGGCGCACCTGATCACCGGCGGCGACGTCTGCGAGCCGTACGTGATCGAGCGACTGGCGCCGCAGTGCCGCTTCCACAACATCTATGGCCCGACGGAAACCACGGTGCTGGCGACCACGCGGCAATTCGCCGTGGGTGACAACAACCGCAACCTCGGCACTCCCATCGCCAACGGCCGCGTGCTGATCCTGGACGAACAACTGCAACCGGTGCCACAAGGCACGCCTGGCGAGTTGTACATCGCCGGGCCCGGGGTCGGCCTGGGATACCTGAACGATCCGGCGCTGACCGCCAGCCGTTACCTGGACCTGACGCTGCCCGCCAGGCAAACACTGCGCGTCTATCGCACCGGTGATATCGGCCAGTGGACCGACGACGGAATCGAGCTGTGCGGCCGCCGCGATAACCAGGTGAAGATCCGCGGCTTTCGGGTCGAGCCCGAGGAGATCGAACATTGCCTGCGCGACAGCCAGGTGTTCCGCCAAGTGGCGGTGGGTGTCGACGAGCGACGGCGGATCCTGGCATTCCTGGCGAACCCCGTGGACGATCGACCCGGCGCGGCGCTCAACGTCCTGCGCCAGCATGTGCAGGATTCGCTGCCCAGCTACATGCACCCGGCGGCCTATATCGAGCTGCCCAGCCTGCCTTACACCAGCAATGGAAAGGTCGATCGCCGGGCATTGCTGGAGTCTGCGGGATCGGTCCAGGCGGGTCAGCAAGGGCGCCAGCCGCAAAATGACTTGGAGACGCAGCTCCAACAGCTATGGGCCGAGCTGCTGGAGTTGCCAGCCGAGGACATCGCCACCGACGAGAGCTTTTTCAACCTGGGCGGGCATTCGATCCTGCTCTCGCAATTGCTGCTCAGTATCCGCCAGTCGTTTGGCCGCAGCCTGTCGATCAACCGCTTCATCGAAGCACCCACGTTGATCACCTTGGCAAAGTTGCTCGACGGCCCCGAACAGAGCGATCCATCGACCCTGAGCCCCCAGGCCTTCATCGACGCCGAAGCCGAACTCAACCTCGATCCGCTGCCCATCAGCCAGTGCGGTGATGTGCATAAAGTGATCGTGACCGGCGCCAACAGCTTTCTCGGCGTGCACATCGTCGAAGCGCTGCTGGCGTGGGGCGCCACGGAAGTGGCGTGTCTGGTGCGTGAATCCGGCGGGCAAAGCGCGGCTCAGCGCTTCGCCCAGGCCCTGCGGGAAAATCACCTGGAGCATCTGGACCTGAGCCGTGTCAGCGTCTACGCCGCCGACATCACCCAGCCGCAATTAGGCTTGCCGGACGACACCTACCAGCGCATCGACAGCACGTTCGGCGCGTTGGTGCACAACGCCGCCCACGTCAATCATGTGCTCGACTACGAGTCCCTGGCGCGGGACAACGTCGAGCCGATCTTCGAATGCCTGCGCCTGTGCGAAGGACGCAGCAAAAAGATCTTCAACTTCGTCTCGACGCTGTCGGCCTCCAGCACCCTGGACGCCAACGGGCAAGTGCTGGAGCAGCCCGCGGCCAGGACGCCACCGATCTACATCAAGAACGGCTACAACCTGTCCAAATGGGTCGGCGAGCGGATCCTGCAACGGGCCCGCGACCTTGGCGTCCGGGTCAATCTGTTCCGCCCCGGCAACATCAGCTTCAACAGCCAGACCGGGGTTTGCCAGCCTCACAAGAACCGCTTGATGCTGATGCTCAAGGGTTCTATCCAACTCGGCCAGGTACCGGATCTGTCGCTCAATTTCGACCTGATGCCAGTGGACTTCCTCGCCCGTTTCATCGCCTTCCACGCGAGCCGTTACCAACCCAACCAAGCCGTGTTCAACCTGCACAATCCCGAGCCCTTGAGCTGGGACGCGTATGTGGCGTCGTTCCGCGACAGTGGCCGTGAGTTCTCGTTGGTCAGTGTCGCTGATTGGCAACAGCAGCTGGCGCGGGTCGACACCGACAACGCGCTGTTCGGCGTGCTGGGTTTCTACCTCAACGGCTTTGAGGAAGACATCGGCGACATCTCGCTCATCCGCCATGACAACGCCCGTTCCGGCGTACGGCAGATGGGCGCCCGTTACCCGGAAAAATCCCCGGCCCTGCTGCGCCGCGGCGCTGATTACCTCAAGGCCATCGATTTCATCTGAAGCAATCCAACCCAACGCAAGGAGCAAGACCATGAGTGCCTTTCAACCCGACACCCTGATCAAGAATCCCCACGCCTGCCGAGTCGAAACCTCGGTGGAAGTACCCGCCGACGCCGCGCACGTCTGGGAAATGGTGGGCGATTTCGGCGGGTTCAACCGCTTTATCCCAGCCCTTGAATCCATCGAAATGACCGGCGAGGGCGTGCGATCCCTGCGCAAGAAATTCTTCCGCGATGGACAAAACCTGGTGGTGGAACAGCTCAACAGCCGTGACGACCACGCCATGCACATGACCTGGACGCTGATCTACAACACCCTGGGTATCGACAACCTTTGGGCGGCGATGTGCGTGGAGCCCCTGGGAGATAACCGTTGCCGCGCCACCTGGACGATTATTGCCGACCACACCGACGCGCATACACCGGAGGGGTTCAGGGACTTCCTGCAAGGGTTCGCCGATGAGGCGATGGAGAATGTCCGCAAGCAGTTCCTTGAAAGAGGCTAATCAAGACAACCGCAAACCCTTAGCGAGGGAGCAAGCTCCCTCGCTAAGGGTAACCGGGTTTGCTCGACTAGGAACTGGCGCGCCTGGATCAGATCTTGAAGCTGTCCACCAGTTGCTTCAACCGATTGGCCTGCTGTGACAAAGCATCGCAATCCTTCAGGGTTTCGTTGAGGTTGGCGACGCTTTGCTGGTTCAACAGGTTGATGTGGCTGACGTCCATGTTGAGGGTCTCCACCACGGCAGTCTGTTCCTCGGTCGCGGCGGCCACGGACTGGTTCATGCCGTCGATTTCCCCGATACGCTGGGTCACGCTGACCAGGCGCAGGCCGGCCTGGTTGGCCACCTCCACGCTTTCTTCGCTGGAGGTCTGGCTGGCGTTCATCGTCGATACCGCTTCACGAGAGCCGACTTGCAGCGACGTGATCATCTTGTGGATCTCTTCCGCCGACTCCTGAGTACGGTGCGCGAGGTTGCGCACCTCATCGGCCACCACCGCAAAACCACGTCCGGCCTCACCGGCACGGGCCGCTTCGATGGCCGCGTTCAACGCCAGCAGGTTGGTTTGCTGGGAGATGCCCTTGATCACGTCGAGGATGTGCCCGATGTTGTCGGTGCTCGCGTTCAGGGTTTCGATCTGGGTGCACGACAGGCTGATTTTCTGCGACAGCTCGGTCATCGCCTGGATGGTTTTTTCCACCACTTGGCGACCGTCGTCCGCCTGTTCACTGGCGCCACTGGCGTGTTGCGAAGCGTCGGCGGCGTTACGAGCGATTTCCTGGGTCGCGGCGCCCAACTGATTGATCGCCGCAGCAACGCTGTTGGTGCGCGCGCTCTGCTCATCGGAGCCAACGAGCGAGGCGTTGGAAGAGGTCATCACCCGTTGCGACAGGTCATGCACCTGACGCGTGGCGGAAGACACTTCGGCGATCGAGGCGTGGATGCGTTCCACGAACTGGTTGAACGAACTACCCAGCACCGCGAACTCATCCTTGCCCTGCACGACCAGGCGCCGGGTCAGGTCGCCTTCACCCTGGGCGATGTCCTGCATGGCGCGGCCCATGGTGGTCAACGGACGCATCAACACCTGGATCAACAGACTCAGCAACAACGCAATCGCCGCCACCGCGACGAACATCGCAATCAACGCAGACGTACGGAAATGGCTCAGCGGTGCGTAGGCCTTGCTCTTGTCGATCGACAGGCCGATGTACCACTCGGCGCCCGGCAAACCGGTCACCGGGGTGAACGAAAGGATGCGGTCTTCACCGTTCAGCTCGACTTCCTGGATGCCCTTGCCGATGCGCACCGGGGAGCCGGGGTAGATGTCCTTGAGGTTTTTCATCACGTGGTCTTTGTCCGGGCTGACGATGACCTGGCCATCGCCGCTGACCAGGAACGCATGGCCGATGCCGCCGAAATCCACAGAGTTGATGATCTTCACCAGGGTTTCCAGGCTCAGGTCGCCGCCGACTACGCCCAACAGCTCACCGTTGTGCTTGACCGGCAGCGCAATGGTCACCACCAGGCCGCCAACCGCTGCCAGGTAGGGCGGGGTCAGCATGGTTTTATCGGCGGCGACGGCCTGCTTGTACCAGGGACGCTGACGCGGGTCGTACCCGTCGGGCATCTTCGCGTCGGGCCGTTGGGTGAACACGCCGTTGTTCTGGCCCACGTAGGTGAATTGGAAGTTCGAGGTCAGCGCCGGCTGGTCCACCAATCCTGGCAAATCGGCGGAAGCGCCTTGATGAGCGATGTTTTGCGCGAGGTTTTCCAGCACCAGCACGCGCCCACTCATCCAGTTCTGGACGCTGCTGGCCGTCAGGTCGCCGGACTGTTCGATGGAGGACTCGAGGCTGCGACCGATGGTGTTGCGTTGCAAATAATCGTTGTAGAGCGTGAACAGGGCAAAAGCCAGGACCACCACACCAGAGGCGGCCAGGAGGATTTTGTGGCTGAACTTGAGATTCATGGATGGGGCTTCTTATGCAGGATTAGGGGGTGCATTCCGGTTGAAAACTTCCATGTTCTGATGGGGGACAGATTGGATCCGCTCCATTTTGGTGCACGCATACCTTGCTGTCGGCCAGCGCCTGGAAAAGATTAGCCGGTTGTACAATTGTCCGACGAGATGATCACTGAATCGGCAGGAGTCCACGGCGAACGGTGGTTGCAAATTTTCCGGGCGCTGATGACAATGCGACCTATTATCATTTGTGACCCAGGCTGTCGCGTTCATGTCTTCTCCCGAGTTTGCAGTACAGGCGCTCTATAGCAGCCACCACGGCTGGCTCCACACATGGCTGCGCAACCGATTGGGCAACGCCGCCGATGCGGCCGACCTCGCCCAAGACACTTTCGTGCGCCTGCTGCAACGCACCGAACGCCTGGAACTCAAGGCACCCCGCGCCTTCCTGCGCACCATCGCCCAGGGCCTGGTGATCGATCATTGGCGTCGCGAAGAAATCGAACGCGCTTACCTCGAGACTATCGCGCATCTGCCGCAGGCCCAGACCCCCAGTGCCGAAGCCCAGGCGTTGATCGTGGAACTGCTGGAGGCTATTTCCCGCATGCTCGAAGGGCTCAAGCCGAAAGTCCGCAGGGCGTTCCTGCTTGCCCAGTGTGAAGGCATGACCTACAGGCAGATCGCCGAGCAGATGGGGATCTCGCTGCGGTCGGTGGAGCGCTACGTCGCCGATGCGCTGTACCACTGCTACGTGCTGCGCTATGAAGATTGAGCCGATGGAACAACCATCGCGCGGTCGCAGCCCGTCGCAGCAGGTGGTCAAGCAAGCGATCCATTGGCTGCTGCGTCTGCGCAACCATGCCGCCAACCCGGTCCTGCGCCAACAGTGCGACGCTTGGCGCATCGCCCATCACGATCACGAGTTGGCCTGGCAACGGGTGCAGTCGCTGCACAGCGAGCTCAGTTCCAACCTGCGCGCCGTGCCCGGCGCCCAAATTGCTCTCGACACCCTGGAAACCAGCACCCAGCGCCTCGGTCGGCGCCAGGCCCTGAAGCTGTTGTCCGGCGTTGCGGTGGTGGGCGCCGCCGCGTGGTTGGGCAAGGACCTGGACTGGCAGCCATGGAATGCCGACTTCGCCACTGCCACGGGCGAACGACGCGGCTTCCAACTGCCGGACGGCACTCGCCTTGAACTCAACACCCACAGCGCCGCCGACCTCGACTACACCGCCAGCCAACGCCTGATCACACTGGCGCGCGGCGAAATCATGGTCACCTGCGGTCGCGATCCGGGACGCCCGCTGCTGGTGAAAAGCCAAGAAGGTCTGTTCGAAGGGCTGGCGGGACGCTTCGTCGTGCGCCAGGACAATGGCTGCACGCGCCTGACTGTCACCAGCGGCCGGGTCGCCATTGGCTCGCATCGCGGCAGCGATGGCGCGCCGATCCAAGTGGAGGCAGGGCAAAGCTACCTCGTCAGCGCAACGACAGCGACCTTGGCGCCGCCCCTGGACATGGACGCCGGCGCCTGGGCGGACGGCTTGATCGTCACGCGCAACATGCGCCTCGAAGACTTCCTCAACGAGGTCGGCCGCTACCGTCGGGGCTACTTGAAATGCGCCGCCTCGGTCGCCGACCTGCGCTTGTCAGGGGTCTTCCGCCTGGACGACATCGACAAGATGCTGGCCGTGCTTCCCCGCACGCTGCCCGTGCAGCTGCGTTATCGAACCCGCTGGTGGGTCACGGTGGAACGTCCGGCCTGATTTTTTTTGGCGGGTTTTGCGAAGGCGTCCGGCTAGGACTGTAAGCAACGCTTATCTGCCTTCAGCGACTCCAACGGAAACCCATAATGACTGAGCGCTTAACCCTCAAGACCTCCTTCGGCTGTTCCTCGCAAACCAGCCTCCTGCGCCAGGCCGTCCGCGCCGCGCTGCTGAGCACCGCGCTGGGCGTCAGTACCGTGCCGATGCTGGCCATCGCCGCGCAGGACGGCGTCACCGCCAGCCGCCAGAGCTATAACATTGCCGCGGGCCCCTTGAGCGAGGTGCTGAACCAGTTCGCGCGCCAGGCCGGGATCACCCTGGCGAGCACCCCAGAGCAAACCGCTGGCCGCCAGTCGCCGGGGCTCAAAGGTGAGTATTCGGCAGACCAGGCCTTGGACCAATTGCTCAACGGCTCGGGCTTGATTGCGGTCGGCCAGGAGGGCAGTGGCTACGTGTTACAAGCCCAAGCCGCGGACAGCACGCTGGCGCTGCCGACCACCGACGTCAAGGGCTTCGCCCTGGGTAACGCCTTGGGCAGCATGGCCGGCTACAACGCCACCCACAGCCAAGTCGCAACGAAAACCAGTACCGCCCTGCGCGAGACGTCGCAAAGCGTATCGGTGGTGACGCGCGAACAAATGGACGACCAGGGCGCGCAAACCGTGTCCCAGGCGATGCGCTACACCCCTGGCGTGCTGACCAACCCTTACGGCGCGACCCATCGCTACGACTACGTGGCCATGCGCGGCTTCAACGACGGCTCGGTGGACAACATCTACCTCGACGGCCTCAAGTCCATGGGCGACAGCGGCACGTACAGCTCCATGCAAATCGATCCGTATTTCCTTGAGCGGGTGGATATCCTCAAAGGCCCGTCCTCGGTGCTGTATGGCCGCAGTTCTCCGGGTGGCCTGGTGGCGCTCACCAGCAAGAAGCCGCTTTACGAGGCTTACCATCAGGTCCAGGCCACCGTCGGCACCCAGGGCCAGCGCGGCGTGGGCTTCGACTTCAGCGGGCCGGTGGACGATGAAAAACGCATCGCCTATCGCCTGATCGGCCTGGCGGACACCTCCGACACCCAGTTCGATCACAACAAGGAAAAGCGCTTCACCCTGGCGCCCACCGTCAGCATCGACTTCACCGAGGACACCTCGCTGACCCTGCAAGCCTACCTGCAGCACGAACCCGACGGCGGCTACCACGGCGGCGTGCCGGCCGATGGCGCGTTGCACAAGCGCAACGGACGACGGATCTCGGAAAACTTCTTCGAAGGCGAGCCCGGCGTCGACGTTTACGAACGTGACCAGCAATCGTTCGGTTATCAATTCGAACATCGCTTCAACGATGTCTTCACCGCCCGGCAGAACTTCCGCTACCTGGACTCCGACGTCACCAACAATCAGGTCTACGCCTATGACTGGACCACGCCGACCAGCAACGAGCTGAATCGCTATTACACGGGTGCCGAAGAAAAGCTGCATTCATTCATCGTCGACAACATGCTGCAGGCCGAATTTTTCACCGGTGCCACCAAGCACACGGTACTGATGGGCGCGGACTACCAGCGGCGCAAGACCGTGGTCGATTGGACCAGCGGCAGCCTCGCCCCGATCAACGCCTTCGACCCGGTCTATGGCAACTCGGCCATCACTTACTTCAGCCCGACGAGCTATGTGCGGCGCCTGGAGCAGACCGGCGTCTATCTGCAAGACCTCATCGAAATGGACAAGTGGCGCTTCTCCCTGGGCCTGCGCCAGGATTGGGTCGAAACCTCGGATGAAAACCGCATCGCCGAATTCAATCGCCCTGAAGGCACCGAGATCAATGACAAACGCACCAAGCTCACCGGTCGCGCCGGGGCGCTGTACCTGTTCGATAACGGTCTGGCGCCGTACATCAGCTATTCGGAGTCGTTCAACCCCAACTCCTACGCCGACAGCGCCGGCAACCCGCTGGCGCCCACCGACGGCAAGCAATGGGAACTGGGATTGAAGTACCAGCCGCCCGGCACGGATGATTTGTACACCGCCTCGCTGTTCCGCATCGACCAGGAAAATCTCGCGACCAAGCTGCCCCAGGAAAACTTCTACCGCGCCGTCGGCGCCGTTCGCTCCCAAGGCCTGGAACTGGAAGCGCACGTGCAGTTGACCGAGCAGTTCAAGGTGCTGGGCAGCTACACCTTCACCGATATCGAATACTCGAAGTCGATGATCAGCACGTTGAGCACGCCCACCGACATCATCGAAAACAAAGGCAACTCACCGACCCAGGCCCCACGCCATATGGCCTCGGTGTGGGCCGACTACAAGTTCGACAGCGGCACGCTCGATGGCCTGCGACTGGGCGGCGGCGTGCGTTATGTGGGGGCCAGTTGGGTCGACGCGGAGAACACCATGAAGGTGCCGTCGTACACGTTGTTCGATGCATCGGTGGGGTATGACCTGGGCAAGGTCGGCTTGAAGGGCGTCGATGTGCGCTTGAACGCCAATAACCTGACCAACGAAACCTACATCGCCTCGTGCGCCAGCCTGAGCTTTTGCTACATGGGTGAAGAGCGCAACGTAGCGGCGACCGTGAGTTATCAGTTCTGACTTTATCCCTGTTTTGACTCATCCCCGTGGCGAGGGAGCTTGCTCACTCGCCACGGGTTTACCTTCGCTCATAAGGGAGCGATCAGACCTGGACTGCATCGGCCTTTACCCTCGCATCGCCGTCCTCGCCCGCAAAGCGATTCGCCCGCCCAAACGTACCGAAATCATTGAACCGCACGCCCATCTCCCGCATCACCTCATGCGCCACCGGCACCGTCATCTGCCGGATGTAGAACGGCTCCTTCACCACGAAATGGTGGATGCCATGGCTGCTGCCGAAGTTGAAGCAAAACGCCTGCAGCGGCCACAACCACCAAGGGTTCAACACCTGGGTCTGCTGGATGACATTGCCGGGCTCGATGTCGCCGTAGTAGTGCATGTTCGAACTGATGAAGTGCAGGCAAAAGGTGCGCAGCACATTCGGGCCGATGATCACCACTGCCGCGATGTCGATCACGTGCATCGTCGCCAAGGTATTCGCCGACCAGTCGATGGGGCTGCCAAGCAACCCGGCCACGGCGTTGGCGCCATGGAAACCGAGGAACACATACCAGGCGCCCCAGTGCAGTAGCGCCAGCGGGAAGTACACCTTCAAGGTGCGCTTGATAATGCTGCGTTTGTGCGCCCAGGTCTTGGCTCGCAGCAGGCGGATGAATGCCGACATCACGTTGTCACCCACCATCAGCAAGCGCGCCAATCCCCACGGTTCGCCGTTGGTGATGGCGCGTTCTTCCATGTCCGCTTCGCTGCCGGAAACCTTGTGATGATTGAGGTGCAGGTGGCGGCGGATCCACGGGTTGATGGTGCTCGGCCGCGCCAGCCACACCAGGCCCATCATCAGGTTGTGGGGCACGCGCTGCTTGCGAAAGTACATGCTGTGGATCAGGTCATGCTCCAGCTCGTGGGTCAGGGAAGCGAAAAAGGCGTTGAGCAAAAGGCAGGCCCAACCGGCCAGATAACCGTTGATGTAGAGCAGCGCCGAGCCGATCATCCCCGCCAGGGCGAACGCCAGGATGCCCGCGCCCAACGCGTCCTGGTGCCGCAGGATCGGGTAGCGCCGGCGCAGTTCTTCGCCTCGGGCCAGGACAACCTGGCGAATGTGGACCGCTCGCTGTTGTGCATTCAATCGCTCGGGGCTTGCGCAAGTGCCGTGCATGGCTTACATCCTCTGTTAACGATGTGCTCATCCTGCCGGGCGTTGTCCCATCGGGTGGTAGCCGTAAACGCCAACCTGTTGACCGCAAGCGCCAATTGCCATGACCGAACCCACCTCCCTCGCCAGCTGGACCCGCGCTCTGCGCAAACAGCTCGATGCGCTGGGCCTGGACAGCCAAGCCTTATGCGTGGAGGCGGGCCTGGACCCGGTGTTGATGGACGACCCGAACGCCCGCTACCCGCTCTCGGCCACCACGCGCCTATGGGCATTGGCGGTGCAGGCCAGCGGCGACCCGGCGATCGGCCTGCGCGTGTCGCGCTTCGTCAGCCCCACCACGTTCCATGCGCTGGGCTACGCCCTGGTGGCGAGCGGCAGTTTGCGTGAAGTGTTCGAGCGGATCGTGCGGTATCACCCGGTGGTCAGCGATGCGCTGACCTTGCAACTGAGCCGCGGCGAAGACCGCTATCGCTTCAGCCTCGATGTACCAGCGGGACGCCCCGCTCCCGCCTTCGAAGCCATCGACGCGTTTGCCGCGATCTACGTGCGCACCTGCCGCAACCGGCTGGGCCGCGACTACGCACCGCTGGCGGTCTACCTGCGCCGCCCGGAGCCGCTCGACCCGAACCCATGGCACAAGGTGTTTCGCTCTCCCGTGCATTTCGATGCTGGCCAGGATTGCCTGGAATTCAACCTCGTGGATTTCGACAGCCACCTGGACGACGCGAACCCGGAACTGGCCGAACACAACGAAACCGTGCTCAAGCGCACCCTCGCCCAGCTTCAGCCACTGACCTGGGAGCGCAAGGTCCGCGCTGCCATCGAAGCCCAGCTACCCGAAGGCGAACCCAGCGCCGAACGCATCGCCCAGGCCATGCACCTGAGCCTGCGCAGCCTGCAGCGACACTTGGCCGACGAAGGCTGCCGCTTCGACGCGCTGCTCAACGAATGCCGGGAGAATCTGGCGCTGCTGCATCTGCGCGATCCGCAATGCTCCCTGAGTGAGGTCAGCTACCTGCTGGGCTTCGCCGACACCAGCAGCTTCAGCCGCGCCTTCAAGCGCTGGACGGGCATGACGCCGGGGCAGTTCCGGGATGGGTTGCGGTAGGGCCTGCATGCAACGAGCAACGCAGCTCCCTCGCCACAGCTGCCGGGTGGCTCAGTCGGCGTTGGGTTTAAGGCTGCGCGCAAGGCCCGATGTCCAAGCGTCGACCATTGCTTCCCCTGTCGCTCGGAATAGCTGATGACTATTCATGTACCGACGCATTTCGACCAAGGCGACATCCATTCCATGGATCACCTGCTCCAACAGTTCCTTGCAGCGCTTCTCTGTCAAGTTGCAGGCCGAGCGCCCAAACCCCATCAGCATTTTGTATTTCGGCCAGGCTTTGGACCCGCCCAACAAGAGCGCCATGTTGTCATTGCGAATGTAGACCGCCGTGCTGACCAGGTCGTAGGCGGGGGCGAGCCTGATAGACGCATCGGCGCCACAGTGGTCATAAAGCACCCCGAAATTTTTCAGGTGCGCATCACCATTTTTCAAACCAGCCGAAAGCGCCACGATCTTAAACAGAGACTCCAGCGCCTGGTTGAGCTTATGAGGTGAAACGTACGCCTTGATCTGCCGGGCCGCGCCCTCATAGGACCCGTCGTATTTGGTTTTGGCAGGCGAGCCATTGAGCACACAGAAGTCCTCAAAGCCCAGGCATTCGCCAGTGCGTGGCAAATCAAAACGCTTCACGATGAGAAATTTACCGCGTTCGCTGAGCTCGAATTCCGGTACCTCAAGCCCCGCATGCAACGCGGCTCGCATGCAGAAAAATTCGTTGGCTGCCAACTCGGGAAATTCTTCGGAGCGAAAAGCCTTGATCAGGTGAGTGGCACCCCGGTGGGTCAAGCGATCAACTGTCGTTGCGCTATCGCGAATGAGCACCTTGGGTTGTACGCCGGACACGCCCGAATACTGCCCGTAGGTGTGCAGCAGATCGTCGAACAACCCCTCGGCCCCGTCGTGTACAAGCAAGTCAGCCAGACTGGTTTCAGGCGGCCCGGCCGGAATCTCCAAACGACCAATGCCCACCCGACCCAATTGATGAGGCCCCACGATGGCAAGCATGGCGAAGTCGTCAAAGCCTCGTACCGCTTTGCTGAAGCGACGAACCAACTCATCACGCAAGGCACCTTCCGGCAGGTTCATCTCAAAAATGGGTGGCACGCCGGGTTCCCAGGCGTAGCTTTCAAGACGCACCGGCATGGTCAGCGAAACCGACTGCTCCTCCTGTGCCCCCGAGGAATAGGCAAACACAGATTCACTGCGCTGCTGACCCCGCCCAAGAACGCCAACCGCCGTTTCACTGACGGTGACCTGCAACCTGTCCAGCCCGTGCTCGTCAGCCATGGAAAGCATCCTTTCTCAGTGAGCCGAGCGTGGGACGTTTCGCAGGGCGAGCGACAGCTGTCAGCTCGTAGCCAAAACCGTTGAGGATCGCTTCGACCTTGCGGATCCCGACTTCCGCAATCGTGTTGTTTTCGATGCCGGAAATCGTGGCACGGCTCATGCCGTACTGTGCGGCCAACGCCTGCTGGGAGAGGCGGTGTTCTTTTCGAAGTCGCCTGATCAGTTCGCCGAGGTTTTTCATCGCATTTTCCGCATCGTATATAGTGCATATTGATTAAATTTAACGATATGCACTGTATTTAATTCAAACTTCCGTGAAGTGTAGCGCATAAACATGTGAGAAAACCCAAGCCCGTGGCGAGGGAGCTTGCTCCCGCTCGGCCGGTCCGACGCTTCGGGCGCAGCAGCCGCAAAACCAGCCAACGCGATCCGCCTGTAGATCGCTGGGCCCGCTGCGCAGGCCAGCGAGAGCAAGCTCCCTCGCCACGGATGTCGCGTCGGATTTCAGATCGTGGTCAACGCTCGCAACCGTTCAATATCGAGGATTTCGATCTCACCATAACTGAGGCGAACAATGCCCTGCCCCTGCAAATCCTTGAGGATCTGGTTGGTGGTCTGGCGAGACAGGGAAAGCATCAACGCCAGTTGCTCCTGGGGCAGTTGCAAGACCCGTCGCGCCGGTTCGATTTCGCCGTAGCCTTCGGCGATCATCAGCAGACGGTGGGCCAAGCGGGCCGGGGCGGGCATCAGGCTCAGGTGTTCGAGATTGATGAACGTCAGGCGCAATTTGTGGCTCATCAATAAGGCAAGGTGGCGCCAATAAACGGGTTGGTCTTCCAGAAAAGCCAATAGCGCAGCCTGCGGCAGATGCAGCAACGAACATTGCCCGACGCTCACGGCATCGTGGGTTCGAGGCTGCCCATCGAACAGGCAGATTTCACCGAACCAATGAGGCGCCTCCACCACACTCAGCAGCGCTTCCTTGCCCTGCTCGCTGACCGCGCCGATGCGCACCGCCCCTTCGAGCACTGCGTACAAACCGCACGGTGCGTCGCCGCGCTTGAACAACCGCTGCCCCGGCGGTAAACGGCGCACCCGCGACATCTCCAGCAGACTATTCTGTAACTCAGCGGGCAAATGGCTGTACCAATGTCCGGTCAGCAAATGCGTGTGCCAGCGGTGCGAATTCATGAAAACTCCGGACAAGTGTCGGATAGCTGACAGAGCGCCTGGTGAAACCCGGTCATCATGCAGGCATCACCCCAGGAGGAACAACAATGAAAAGCCTCGTCGATCACCTCAGTCAATACGCGGCCTACCACCGCGACCCGCGCAACATCGCCAGCCATTTCATCGGCATCCCACTGATCTTCGTCGCCGTCGCGGTGTTGTTGTCACGGCCGGGATGGGCGGTTGGCGCGATCCTGGTTTCCCCGGCGTTGCTAGTGGCGGTCGCGAGTGCCTGGTTCTATCTGCGCCTGGAACTGCGCCTGGGCGTGCTGATGACCGTGCTGCTGGGGCTCGCCGTCTGGCTGGGCCAGATGCTCGCGGCGCAGAGCACAGCGATCTGGTTGTCCAGCGGCCTGGGCATGTTCGTGGTGGGCTGGGTGATCCAGTTCGTCGGCCACTATTACGAAGGCCGCAAGCCAGCGTTCGTCGACGACCTCACCGGGCTGATCGTCGGGCCGTTGTTCGTGGTGGTCGAGGCCGGATTCCTGCTGGGCATGCGCCATGATCTCAAACAGCAGATCGAGGCGCAGGCGGGGCCGGTAAGAATCAATCCGAAGCGAGCGGCTGCCTGAGGCCGCCTTCGCGAGCGTTCCAGCGAAGCTTTTAAAGGTTTGAGACCTTCTGCCAGACCTTCGGCTTGAAGAACAACGTCTCGCCCTTCGCCAACCCCACCAGGCTGTCGTGGTCCTTCACCACTTCGGCCTCGATCAGTTCGCTCTGGCCTTCCACCTTCAACGTCACCCGAGTGGTCGCGCCGAGCGGACGAATGTCCCGCACCTCAGCGGCGTGATGGTCTTCCAACTCCGAACGCGACAATGACACTTCATGAGGACGGAACAGCACATGCCGGTCCTCCCCCAAATGCAGGCGGTTCGAATCACCGAGGAAGTGGTAAACAAAGTCGCTGGCCGGGTTTTCGTAGACGTCTCCTGGTGAGCCAATCTGCTCGATCACGCCCTTGTTCATCACCACGATCCGGTCGGCGACTTCCATGGCCTCTTCCTGGTCGTGGGTCACGAATACGGAGGTCAGGTTGATGTCCTCGTGCAGCCGCGCCAGCCAGCGGCGCAGTTCCTTGCGGACCTTGGCATCGAGGGCGCCGAACGGTTCGTCCAGCAGCAATACCTTGGGCTCGACCGCCAGGGCACGCGCCAGGGCGATACGCTGGCGCTGGCCACCTGACAACTGCTCGGGGTAGCGGTCGGCGAGCCAGTCCAGTTGGACCATGTTCAGCAGTTCGTGGACCTTGGCCGCGATCTGGCTTTCGTTCGGGCGCTGGCCCTTGGGTTTCATGCGCAGGCCGAAGGCGACGTTGTCGAACACCGTCATGTGGCGGAACAAGGCGTAGTGCTGGAACACGAAACCGACGTTGCGATCACGCACGTCGTGGCCGGAGACGTCCTCGCCGTGGAAGACGATATTGCCCTGATCCGGCGTCTCGAGGCCGGCAATGATCCGCAGCAACGTGGTCTTGCCGCAACCCGATGGCCCGAGCAGCGCCACCAACTCGCCGCTCTGGATGTCCAGGCTGATGTCGTCCAGGGCTTTGAAGGCGTTGAAATTCTTGCTGACGTTACGGACTTCGATCGACATGACTTATTCCTCCGCGGCGCTGGCGCGCAGGCGGTTGATTCGGTTTTCGCTCCACTGCTTGAGCAGCAGGATGAAGAGCGCCAGGATCAGCAACAGGCTCGCCACGGCGAACGCGGCCACGTGGTTGTATTCGTTGTAGAGGATCTCGACGTGCAGCGGCAGGGTGTTGGTCACCCCGCGAATGTGCCCGGAGACCACCGACACCGCACCGAACTCGCCCATGGCCCGGGCGGTACACAACACCACGCCATAGATCAGGCCCCACTTGATGTTCGGCACCGTGACATGCCAGAACATCTGCCAACCATTGGCGCCCAGCAGGCGCGCGGCCTCTTCTTCCTGGGTGCCTTGTTCCTGCATCAGCGGGATCAGCTCGCGGGCCACGAACGGCACGGTGACGAAGATGGTCGCCAGGACGATGCCCGGCAGCGCGAACACGATCTGGATATCGTGATCCTGCAGCCACGGCCCGAACAGGCCCTGGGCGCCGAACATCAGCACGTAGACCAGGCCCGCGATCACCGGCGACACCGAGAACGGCAGGTCGATCAGCGTCACCAGCATGCTCTTGCCGCGGAATGAATACTTGCTCACGCACCACGCGGCACTGACGCCGAACACCAGGTTCAGGGGCACCGAAATCAATACCGCAAACACGGTGAGCTTGAGCGCCGACAATGCGTCAGGCTCGAAGATTGCCGCGAAGAAAGTCCCAAGGCCGGACTTCAAGCCCTGGGACACCACAATGAACAACGGCAGCAGTAAAAACAGCGCAAAAATCAACCAGCCGAGGCCGATCAGCACGCGCCGCGACGTCGCGCTGCCGCGACGGGCGGCGTTGGTGGAGGCTGCGGAAATAGACGATTGGGACATGGTTCGCGCCTCCTTATGGGGTTTCGATGCGCCGCTGCAACAAGTTGATCAGCAGCAACAGGACGAAGGAAACCACCAGCATCAGCACGCCGATGGAGGTGGCGCCGGTGTAGTCGTATTGGTCGAGCTTGACCATGATCAGCAGCGGCAGGATCTCGGTTTTCATCGGCATGTTGCCGGCGATGAAAATCACCGAACCGTACTCGCCCACGCCTCGGGCAAAGGCCAGGGCGAAGCCGGTCAACCAGGCGGGCAACAATGCCGGCATCAGGATATGGCGGAACACCTGCCACGGTTTCGCGCCCAGGCAAGCGGCGGCTTCTTCGACTTCACGGGGAATGTCGGCCAGCACCGGCTGCACCGTGCGCACCACGAACGGCAGCGTCACGAAGGTCAGCGCCAGGGTGATACCCAGCGGGGTGTAGGCGATCTTGAAACCCAGGTCGGTGGCAAACTGGCCAACCAGGCCGGTCGGCGCGTACAACGCCGTCAGCGCGATACCGGCCACGGCGGTGGGCAAGGCGAACGGCAGGTCGATCATCGCGTCGATGATCTTGCGGCCAGGGAACGTGTAGCGCACCAGCACCCAGGCCAGCAGCGTACCGATCACGCCGTTGATGATCGCGGCGTACAGCGCGGTGCCGAAACTGAGCTTCAGGGCAGCCCACACCCGCGGCGCCGAAATGATCGCCCAGAACTGTTCCCAGGTGAGTTGGGCGGCGTGCACGAACATCGCCGCCAGCGGTATGAGCACAATCAGACTGAGGTACACCAGGGTGTAGCCCAGCGTCAGCCCGAAGCCGGGTATGACGGGGGATATGCGACGCGACATAAAGGTCCTTGGTTTAGAACTCGCAGGGTGCGTAACCTGTGGGAGCGAGCTTGCTCCCACAGGAATTGCGCTCTATTTCAGCTTACTGCGCCTGATAGATCTGGTCGAACACGCCGCCATCGTTGAAGAATTTCGGCTGGGCGGTCTTCCAGCCGCCGAAGTCCTTGTCGATGGTCACCAGTTCCACCTTTGGGAACTGCCGGGAATACTTGGCGGCCACGTCCTTGTCACGCGGGCGATAGTAGTTCTTCGCGGCGATTTCCTGCCCGGCCGGGCTGTACAGGTGCTTGAGGTACGCTTCGGCGATCTCGGCATTACCCTTTTTTTCGGCATTCTTGTCCACCACCGCCACCGGCGGCTCGGCGAGGATCGACAGTGACGGCACGACGATGTCGAACTTGTCGGCACCACCGTCCTCTTTCAGCGCCAGGAACGCTTCGTTTTCCCAGGCCAACAACACGTCACCCTGACCGTTGTTGACGAACGTGATGGTCGAGCCACGGGCGCCGGTGTCGAGGATCGGCACGTGCTTGAACAGCGCTTGCACATATTCCTTGGCCTTGGCTTCGTCGCCACCATTGGCTTTCAGGCCGTAGGCCCAGGCCGCGAGGAAATTCCAGCGGGCACCGCCGGAGGTCTTCGGGTTCGGCGTGATGACCGACACGTCATCCTTGATCAGGTCGCCCCAGTCCTTGATGCCCTTGGGATTGCCCTTGCGCACCAGGAACACGATGGTCGAGGTGTAGGGTGTGCTGGCGTCCGGCAGGCGTGTCTGCCAGTCCGCCGGCAAGGATTTGCCCAGCTTGGCGATTTCGTCGATGTCGCCGGCCAGGGCCAGGGTCACCACATCGGCCCGCAGGCCATCGATCACCGCACGGCCTTGCTTGCCCGAGCCGCCATGGGACTGCTGGATTTTCACCGTGTCGTCCGGATGCGCTTTCTTCCAGAAGCTGGCGAATTCGGCGTTGTATTCCTGATACAGCTCGCGGGTCGGGTCGTAGGACACGTTGAGCAACTCGTAATCCTTGGCAACCGCGGAACCTGCAAAAACAGCGCTGGCCAGGGCGGCCAAGGCATAACGGCGAATCGACGGCATGGTGAAAGCTCCTGGAATTCTGGTTTTTATGGCTTCTGGAATGGGCTGGCTTGCAGGCGGCGATCCTTTAACTCGGTTTCTGACTCGGTTGCTGCAGGCGGAATTTTTCCTTGCGCTCGATCTGCACCACCTGCGCGTTGTGCACGGTGATCTCCACCGCGCCGAAGCGTAGATCGCGCAAGGCGCTTTGGATCTCGCGCAAAATGGTGGCTTCGTCCTGTCCGTCAACGCTACGTAGAGATGCGCTCATGCTGCTGCTCCTTGAGTTGAATGCCTGGCAGTGGGCGGCACTGCTAGCGGCGTGGGAGCAATACTAGATAACCGCAGATATTCTTAAAAAGACTATTTAAGAATTTTTATATAACCAAAATTACAATCCAAAATGAGAGTCCTACGGCGGGTCTGATTGCGGGTCTTTTGCCCTGCCATATCGTCAGAGATTTCCTTCAAACCGTGGTGCCGTTGGTGAACTAGGCACCTTGGTTTTGCACCGCTAACCTTGGCTTGTCATCGCAAAAAACGGTGACACGGACGTGCAAGTCCGGGTAAAACACCAACCCTTGATGCTTCTAGCCATTCATGGCGCATTCGCGCCCGTGTTTTATGGCGGCTGTGTTCGGGAGATCTTAGGATCTGCCGAGTTTTTGGGTAGGGTTGCTCGGTCTTGCACACTCGCACACAGCTGCCACCCTTCATTGCGTGCAAGCGATCCAGGGCGGTTCTCTATAGGAAACCTACCCATGTTCAAACCTACGCCAAATCCGCCGAAAGACGGCCATAAATCCCGGGTCGAAAAACTCGAAGAACAACGCCTCGAAGACGCCACCAACCGCGCCCTCGACTACTACCTCAAGCCCAAACCCGCCTCACCGCCGGAACCGGACAAAGACCAGCTCTTCATCGTCTCCCCCCACATCGACACCGAAACCCTGCTCGCCAACGCCTCCGAAGACCTGCTCTCCATCAGCACCATCGCCGCCGACCTGGCCGACGACATCGACGAATCACGCCGCTGCGTCGCCCTGGCGATCAGTCGCATGGCCGATGGGGTTCAATTGTTGGTTGAACGAGCGTTGGATCATCTGGAAACGCAGGGGATGGCGGCGCCTGCAGCCAAGGGTTAGCGCTGTGTCATTTCGGCATTGATGTCAGCCGAGCCGACGCCTTCGCGAGCAAGCCCGCTCCCACAATGGACCGATTTGTGTCAGGAGAAACAGGTCAACTGTGGGAGCGGGCTTGCTCGCGAAAGCGGCATGTCAGTCAATATCAATACCCTTGGGGATCACGCAATCACCGGCGCCCGCTCCCAATCCAACTGCGCCGCCGCCACCGGTCGCCCAAACCAGTACCCCTGCCCCAACTCACAAGCCTGGCCCAGCAGAAACGCCGCTTGCTCGCGCTGCTCGATACCCTCGGCATGCACCTGCATGCCCATGCTGTGAGCCAGGGCGATGATTACGCGGACGATCGCCACGTCGTCTTCGTCCCAGGGCAGCCCGGCGACAAAGCCCTGGTCGATCTTCAGTTTCTGCACCGGTAGGCGCTTGAGCCGCAGCAGCGATGAATAACCCGTGCCGAAGTCATCGATGGCCAGGCGCACGCCCAATTCGCGCAAGCGGTGCATTTGTTCAAGCGCGACTTCCGGGTCTTCCATGACTGCGCTTTCGGTGACTTCCAATTCGAGGAAGGCCGGATCGAGGCCGGTCTCGTGCAGTACGCGGGCGACTTGCTCGTACAATTCGCGACGGGCGAACAAGCGGCTGGACACATTGACCGCGACGAACGACAGGACCACGCCCGCCTGCTGCCACTGGCACATCTGCCGACAGGCCTGTTCCATGACCCAGGCATCGATCTGGGCGATCAGCCCCGTACGCTCGGCGATAGGGATGAACTCGGCCGGCGAAACCAGCCCACGGGTGGGGTGCTCCCAGCGTACGAGCGCCTCGACGCCAACCAGACGGCTGGTCGCCAGGTCGTGCACGGGTTGGTAATGCACGCGCAATTCCTGTTGCTGCAGGGCACGCCGAAGTTCGAAAGCGACCTCGACCCGTTGCTGGGCGTGAGCGGTGAGTTCTTCGGTGTACAGGGCGTAGCCATCCCGCCCGCTGCTCTTGGCCTTGAACAGGGCCGAATCGGCGTTACGCAACAATTGGCCGGCGCTGAGGGCGTCGCCGGGAAACAGGCTGATACCGATGCTGGCGTTGATAAACAAGGATTGCTCGCCGAACTGCAACGGCTCTTTCAACGCATCGAGGATGCGCCGGGCCAACGCCGCCGCCTGCCCAGGCTGCGAACAGTTTTCCACCAGCACCGCGAATTCGTCGCCGCCCAACCGAGCCAGGGTGATGCCCGGCGCAAACAGGCCGAGAAAGCGCTTGGCTACGCCTTTGAGCAACTCATCACCCACGGTGTGGCCGAGGCTGTCGTTGATGTTCTTGAAATGGTCCAGGTCCAACAGCAGCAGCGCACACCCACGCTTGTGAAGCTGCGCCGACGCCACGGCCTGCTCGGTGCGATCGGAAAACAGCAGGCGATTGGGCAGGCCGGTCAGCGGATCGTGATGGGCCAGGTGCGCCAGCTCATGCTCCGAATCCTTGATCGCGCTGATGTCGGAAAACACCGCGACGTATTGGCTGACTTCACCGTTGTCATCGACAACGGCACGGATGGTCTGCCATTGCGGATAGATTTCGCCGCTCTTGCGGCGGTTCCAGATTTCGCCGCTCCATTCCCCGCGGCTGGACAGGGAGGCAAACATATCCCGGTAGAAGGCCGGTCCGTGACGGCCGGATTTGAACAGATTGGGTTGGCGTCCCAATACTTCGTCGCGGGCATAACCGGTGATCGCCATGAACGCCCGATTGACATGCACGATCAAGCCTTGGCGGTCCGTGACCAGGACGCCTTCGCGGGTGCAATCGAACACGGCGGCGGCCTGGCGCAATCGTTCACGGTCGAGGCTGCCCTCGCCCTGCGCGAAGCAACGCACGACCCGCACCCGAGCCATGAAAATCAACCCGGCGCTGACCAGCACCCAGGCATAACCGTTGATCAGTTGCCAGCGAAGCTGGTCGGCGGAATGATCGAAGAAACTGCTCAATAAATAACCAACCAGCTGCAGCCAGGCGATCGATACCACGAGGTAAAACAATGCCCCACGCATGGCAGTGCGGTGCGAGATGGTCATGCGGTCGTCCATGTCCCTGAAATTTGAAGGGATTATAGTGGAAGAAACATCCTGCCACTCTTATCTGAAAGGCCGACTGGTTTTCTCCCTCGGGCTGGTGATAATGCAACGGCAGTTTCTATTTTTATCGAGGGCCCTACAGCCTATGTGGTACGAAGGTTTTCTTGGCTTGTCGCCCTGGTCGCTGGTGGCAGTCACCCTGCTGATGACCCACGTGACGATCATCAGCGTCACGGTCTATCTGCACCGTTATTCGGCTCACCGTTCCCTGGAACTGAACGCCGGCCTCAAACATTTCTTCCGCTTCTGGCTGTGGCTGACCACAGCGCAGAACACCCGCGAGTGGACCGCCATCCACCGCAAGCACCACGCTAAATGCGAAACCGAGGATGACCCCCACAGTCCGGTCATCAAGGGCCTCTCCACCGTGCTGCGCAAAGGCGCCGAGCTGTACCGCGCCGAAGCGGAAAACCCGGAAACCCTGCGCATCTATGGCAAGAACTGCCCAGAGGACTGGATCGAACGCAACCTCTACAGCCGTTACCCGCTGCTGGGCGTGGCGATCATGGGCGTCATCGACCTGCTGCTGTTCGGCACCATCGGCATCACCATCTGGGCCATCCAGATGATGTGGATTCCCGTATGGGCCGCCGGCGTGGTCAATGGCCTGGGGCATGCCGTGGGCTATCGCAACTTCGAATGCCGCGACGCGGCGACCAACCTGGTGCCGTGGGGCATCCTGATCGGTGGCGAAGAACTGCACAATAACCACCACACCTACCCCAATTCCGCCAAGCTGTCGGTGCGCAAATGGGAATTCGACCTGGGCTGGGCCTGGATCAAGGTGTTCAGCTTCCTGCGCCTGGCCAAGGTCCAGCGGGTCGCGCCGATCGCCCACCGGGTCGAAGGCAAGGGCCACCTGGACATGGATACGGCCATGGCAATTCTCAACAACCGTTTCCAGATCATGGCCCAGTACCGCCGGCTGGTCATTGCGCCGCTGGTCAAGCAGGAACTCGAGAAGGTGGATCACTCTGTCCGCCACCAGTTTCATCGGGCCAAACGGCTGCTGTCCCGGGAAACCAGCCTGCTGGACGACCGTCACCATGTGCGCATCCAGAACATGCTGGAGCACAGCCAGGCGCTGAAGGTGATCTACGAAAAACGCCTGGCCTTGCAGCAGATCTGGGTCAAGACCAGCAACAACGGCCACGACATGCTCGCTGCGATCAAGGAATGGGTCCACGAGGCCGAAGCCAGTGGCATCCAGTCCCTGCGCGACTTTGCTGACCAGTTGAAGACTTATTCGTTGCGGCCAGCCACGGCCTGACGCCGAAGGGCGCGGCGGCGGGGGTTGTTGTGGCGAGGGGAGGGGGATTTATCCCCTCGCCACAGGTTCAGCGTCGTCATCCCCCGCCCTTCGTCGCCTGAAAAGGAACTTCGCCCACAATCCCCTATCTCAAAGAGCACTTCGCCATCCTGGCGGGCTTTGGAGTGAGCGCGTGCAAATCCATAGCAATGCACGTTCCTTGAGATTTGTGCCAATGGTCGATAAGAACCTACAGGATTCATCCCAGCCGCATTGGCCCGAAGCGGCGCAGACGCTCATGGCGCTGATGCATGCCCAGGGCGAAGTTGCGCGCCTGAGCGAGCGGGAGCAGTTGTTCAGTTCGCTGTTGGTCAGCGTCAATGCGGTGCTGTGGGCGTTCAATTGGGAGACCCGGCAAGTGCTGTATGTCAGCCCGGCTTACGAGCGGATTTTCGGCCGGCCCGCGGGGCTGGTACTGGCGGACTACAACGAATGGCGTGACGCCATCTACCCGGACGATCTGGACTACGCCGAGCGCAGCCTGGCTGAAGTGCTGGTCAAAGGCGCGGTCGAAGACCGTGAGTACCGGATTATCGCCGCCGATGGCCAGATTCGTTGGCTAAGCGACAAATGCTTCATCAATCGGCAGGCCGACCCCGGGCAACCGGTGATCGTCGTCGGCATCGCCGAGGACATCACAGAAAAAAAGCTGCTCGAAAGCGAGCTGCAGCGCTTGGCGACCACCGACGTGCTGACCCAGAGCAGCAACCGCCGCCACTTCTTCGAATGCGCCCATCGCGAATTCGAGCAGGCTCGGTTGCAAGGCACTCCCATGGCATTCCTGTTGCTGGACATCGATGATTTCAAATTGATCAACGACACTTACGGCCATCAGGAAGGCGATACCGTGTTGCAGAAGATCGCCGAGAGCGGACGGAGCGTGCTCAGGCGCGGTGACTTGTTCGGGCGGATCGGCGGTGAGGAGTTCGCCGCTGTGTTTCCAGGTTGCGCACCGGATATGGCATTGCAGGTCGCCGAACGCTTGCAACGGGAAATCCAGCGCTTGGCGTTCCGCTGCGGCGAACAGAACTTCGGCATCACTGTCAGCCAGGGCTTGACCGGGATCACTGCCGAAGACCTGACGCTCGATAGCCTGTTCTCCCGCGCCGATGCGGCCATGTACGAGGCCAAGCGCCAGGGCAAGAACCGCATCATTGCCGCCTGATTGAGCCACACCCCTACATTAGGGGTTTGCGTTCCTATTGGCGGCGCAATCGCATCAATTCCGGTAGCCCGATCTTCAGCAAACGCGCCGTGCGTCCCCTGGCCAGTTCTTCAAGGCCTTCATGGGATGGCAGATGGGCCAGTTGCGCGGCCATGTTCATCACCAGCGCCTCGCGGGAATAAACCCCGCCGCCGAGGCCGTACACTGCCGCGATCAACTCTCGCAGTTCCAGCGGCAGGCGCCAGCGGGCGCGCAGTGCCGAGCCGAAGCCAGCGCCGAACGCTTCGAGCGAGTCCCCGACTTCCTCGGGCTCATCCAGCTCGCCCCCGGCCTGCTTCCATTCTTCCAGGCAACGCAGCAGCGCCAGATCGCCCAAGCGATGCAACAGGCCGGCGCAGTAGCAACGTTCCTGCTCCAGATCGAGCAAGCGTGCCATCGTCCGGGCATACTCGGCGGTGTGCAGCGACAATTCCCAGTAGCGTTCGGCATAGTCTGCCAGGCAAGGAACACTCAGCCGGGCACAGCGCTTGAGCGTCAAGCCCAGGATCAGATTCATGCTCTGCCCGGTACCGAGCTGGTGCAGCGCCTGGGCCAGCGTCTGGACCGGCCCGCCGCCCTGATGCTGCGCGGCGCTGTTGGCGGCGGCAATCAGCACGGCGGTAATCTGCGGGTCGGCGCGAAACTCGTCTTCCAGCAGCTTCAAATCCAGGCCACCGGGATTGAGGCAACGCTTCACCGCCACTTGCACATCGGCCATCAACGGCGCGCCTTCGGCCAAATCCCGTCGACGCTCGAGGAAAGTCACCAACGTCAGACCTGGCCCCGGGATGGGCGCGGCATTGGAAGTGTCTTCACCATTCAAGAGCAGCCCTTGCAGGCGCTGGGTCAGGTTCCCCCGGTTCAACGGCTTGGTCAGATATGCCGTCGGCGCCAGCGGCAACACCTCGCGCACGCTGGCGCTGTCGTTGCGCTGGCTCACCAGGATAAATGGCAACGCGGGCGAGCGACGCTGCTGACGCAAGCCGCGCAAGATGCTCAAGCCATCGACGCCCGGCAGCTCCCAGTCGGCGATGACCAAGTCGTATGGGTGTTGGGCCAGTAATTCCAGAGCCTGCTTTCCTTCGCCACAGGTGTCCACCCGGGCGTCGCAACGCACCGCCGACAACGCCTGCTCCAGCAGCTCCCTGGACGCCGGATCAGACTCGGCAATCAATACACGCGGTCCAGCAGGTAAATCAACAGCAGTCATGCCGCATCGCTCCCTTGCAATACATGCACCTTAGACAATAGCGGTCGTTCCAGACAGCTCAACCACATCGGGACTCTGTTCCCGAATATGAAAAAACCCGCCGAAGCGGGTTTTTTGTGGTGCAACGCACAGTTCAACGCACGTAGATATCAGAGCTCAGAGAAACATTCTTCGATGATTGCCAAGCCCTTATCCAGTTGCTCGTCCGGCGAGGTCAGCGGAACCAGCACTCGCAGGACGTTGCCGTAGGTGCCGCAGGACAGCAGGATCAAGCCCTTGTCACGCGCCTTGGCAACGATTTGCGCCACAGCGGCGGCGTTCGGCTTGTGGCTGTCGCCATCTTCGAACAGTTCCACGGCGATCATCGCGCCCAGGGCACGCACTTCACCAATCACCGGGTATTTCTTCTGGATAGCCTTGAGGCCAGTCACCAGGCGTTCGCCCACGGCCTTGCAGCGATCCAGCAGGTGTTCTTCTTCGAACACTTCCATCACCGCCAGCGCTGCGGCGCAAGCGATCGGGCTACCCGCATAGGTACCGCCCAGGCCACCCGGCGCGATGGCGTCCATGTATTCGGCCTTGCCGCAGACACCGGCCAACGGGAAGCCGCCGGCGATGGACTTGGCGAACGTGGTCAGGTCGGCGGCAACGCCCATCTGTTCCATGGCGAAGAAAGTACCGGTACGACCGGCACCGGTCTGCACTTCGTCAGCAATCAGCAAGATGCCGTGCTGGTCGCACAAGGCGCGCAAGCGCTTCATGAATTCTTTCGGTGCCACATAGAAACCACCCTCGCCCTGGACCGGCTCGATGATGATGGCGGCGATATCGCGTGGCTCGGCGTCGTTCTTGAAGATGCGTTCGATGCTGGCGATGGAGTCGTCGATGCTCACGCCATGCAATTCGTTCGGGTACAGGGCGCGGAAGATACCGCCAGGCATCAGGCCCATGCCGGCCGAGTACGGCACGACTTTACCGGTGAGGCCCAAGGTCATCATGGTGCGACCGTGATAAGCGCCGGTGAACGCGATCACGCCGGCACGGCCAGTGGCGGCGCGGGCGATTTTCACGGCGTTTTCCACCGCTTCCGAACCGGTGGTCACCAGCAGGGTTTTCTTGGCGAAATCACCTGGGACCTTGGCGTTGATTTTTTCGCACAGTTCCACGTACGGCTCGTAGGCCAGGACCTGGAAGCAGGTGTGAGTCAGCTTGTTCAGCTGTTCGGTGACGGCGGCGATGATCTTCGGGTGCACGTGACCGGTGTTCAGCACGGCGATGCCGCCGGCGAAGTCGATGAATTCACGGCCTTCGACGTCGGTTACCGTGGCGTTTTTTGCCGATTCGGCGAAGATCGGGTGAATCTGGCCGACGCCACGGGGAACAGCGGCGGTACGGCGGGCCATCAAGTCAGCGTTAGTCTTGCTCATTACAGTCCTCATTCGCCGCTCATCGGTCGGCGTGGCTCAAGGAATAGATGGCGGGGAGGCAGCTGCGACAGCATGCGATGATCGACTGCCGCAGCGTTCCGGCCACAAGAAACAGAACGGGTGAAACGCGCAAAGGGACAGCGCTCTCGTGCCCTTTGCGCTTGAAGCGGGATCAGATACCCAAGCAGAGGTATTTGATTTCCAGGTAGTCCTCGATGCCGTACTTGGAGCCTTCACGGCCCAGGCCCGACGCCTTGATGCCGCCGAACGGCGCGACCTCGTTGGAGATCAACCCGGTGTTGACGCCGACCATGCCGTATTCCAGGGCTTCGGCCACACGGAACACACGGCCCAGGTCGCGGGCATAGAAGTACGAGGCCAGGCCGAACTCGGTGTCGTTGGACATCGCGATCACTTCGGCTTCGTCTTTGAAGCGGAACAGCGGGGCCAGCGGGCCGAAGGTTTCTTCCTTCGCCACGGCGGCGTTTTTCGGTACGTTGGTCAGGATGGTTGGCTCGAAGAAATTGCCCTCCATCGCCTTGCCGCCCGCCAGCACGGTTGCGCCTTTGCCGACGGCATCGGCGATATGTTCCTGGACCTTGGCAACGGCTTTTTCGTCGATCAGCGGGCCAGTGGTGGTGCCGTCTTCCAGGCCGTTGCCGATCTTGAGCTTGGCCACTGCGGCCTTGAGTTTTTCGGCGAAGGCGTCGTACACCGAATCCTGGATGTACAGGCGGTTGGCGCAGACGCAGGTCTGGCCGTTGTTGCGGTATTTGGAAATGATCGCGCCTTCGACAGCCTTATCCAGGTCCGCGTCATCGAACACGATGAACGGCGCATTGCCGCCCAGTTCCAGGGAAACCTTCTTGATGTCCTTGGCACATTCGGCCATCAGCTGGCGACCGATCTCGGTCGAGCCGGTGAAGGACAGCTTGCGTACGATCGGGTTGCTGGTCAGCTCGCCGCCGATGTCGCCGGCGCTGCCGGTGACCACGCTCAGCACACCTTGGGGAATGCCGGCACGATGCGCCAGTTCAACCAGGGCCAGGGCCGAGAATGGGGTTTGCGAAGCAGGCTTGATGACCATGGTGCAACCGGCGGCCAGGGCCGGGCCGGCCTTGCGGGTGATCATCGCTGCTGGGAAATTCCACGGAGTAATGGCCGCGGTCACGCCGATCGGCTGCTTGATCACGATCAGGCGCTTGTCGGGCTGGTGACCCGGAATCACGTCACCGTAGATGCGCTTGGCTTCTTCGGCGAACCATTCGATAAAGGAGGCGGCATAAGCGATTTCGCCCTTGGCTTCGGCCAGCGGCTTGCCCTGCTCGAGGGTCATCAGGCGACCAAGATCGTCCTGGTTTTCAATCAGCAATTCATACCAGCGGCGCAGCTTGTTGGCGCGCTCCTTGGCGGTCAGTGCACGCCAGGCCGGCAACGCCTTGTCGGCGGCCTCAATCGCGCGACGGGTTTCGGCAGCGCCCATTTTCGGCACCGTGCCCAGTACTTCGCCCGTTGCCGGGTTGGTGACCTTGATCGTCTGACCATTGTCCGCATCGACCCAAGCGCCATCGATAAAGGCTTGCTGGCGGAACAACTGGGTGTCTTTAAGCTGCATGTCGGCTTTCCTTAACAGCACCGCGCGCACGCGGAGCGAATTAGAGTTGTAGAAAGGCGCCTTATGGGCTGCCGTCAGGGAAATCATCCACCGGGCTGAAGCACAGAAATAACGCACATAAGCACAGACGTGCGGTTCAGCACCCAGACAAGAGCGTTTGAAATCTCAAACGAATCCTAGGGCCGATGGGGTCCGAGGACAATAGCCTGTTCGAAAAAAAGAACGAAAAAGCCTGATTTGCCTGTTTTTTCTGATCAGCGTAGCCAACAGCCGCCGAGTGAGGCAGAAACAAACGGCAAATCAGCAGCATGGACGCCTGCCATGCTTATGAGTATCATGGCGCCCGCGTTGCACCAGTAGCTCAGCTGGATAGAGTACTGCCCTCCGAAGGCAGGGGTCGTGGGTTCGAATCCCGCCTGGTGCACCATATCAAAAGCTAGACCTGTCCCGGACAGTCTACGCGCTTCAAAAAACCCGCCCTGTGCGGGTTTTCTTGTTTTTGCTGCCTTGTGGCGAGGGAGCTTGCTCCCGCTCGGCTGCGCAGCAGTCGTAAAAACCTGACAGCCGTTTCCTGATGCTCCCCTGTTGAATGGTTTTGGGGCTGCTGCGCAGCCCAGCGGGAGCAAGCTCCCTCGCCACGGACGTTGCCAACTTCAACGCTTGCGCAACGCCTCCAACCGCGCCGGCAAGTCTTCCTTGGGAAAACGTTTGTGCAGCGCCAGCAGTTTTTCATCTGCGGCCTTGGTATCCCCCGCCTGCCGCAAACGCAGGATTTCCATCAAGCCTTGCTCCAGCGACGGCAATGCAGTCGGTGCGGATTTGCTCATCTTCGCCGCGGGCTTTTCCGCCAACGATTGCACGGGGCTTACCGGCGCCCGGGCCAGTTCGCCCTGGGGCGCCATGCGGGTGATCGGCGCGGGGGCGGGCATGGCCGGTGGCGGTGCAGCGGCAACCGCGGGCTCTTGTTGGTCGGCGGAAAATTCCATCGACGCGGGCGAGGCCAACTCGTCATGGGGCACAGGCGAGCGCAGCACCAGGCCAATCATCAGTGCTACACCGGCGACCGTGGCAAATGCCATTTGCCAACGCGGTCGCTGACAGGCGTGCAACCAGCGCTGCCACAGGCTCGGCGCAGGCGTCGGGGCTTCACGGCGAGCGGCGGCGAGGATAAAGGCGTCCAGGGAGGCCGGCGGTTCGCCGCTGGCGTGCTGGCGGAAATGCTCGATCAACATCCGGTCGTCGGCATCCGATGTGTGTTTGCGGTCGTTCATGCGGGTACCTCCTCGGCCAGCAGTCGATGCAGCTTCTGCTGGGCGTAACGCAAGCGGCTTTTCACCGTCTCCAGCGGGGCGCCGGTGAGCGCGGCAATCTGAGGCAACTCCAAGTCGCCATGCAGGCGCAGCAGGAAAACCTCCCGCTGATCCTCGGGCAAGGCTTGCAGCGCAGCATCGAGACGCGCCTGGTCACGGCTCAGGCTCAACTGTTGCTCGGGGCTGCTGGTGTCGTCGGGCTGGACGTGGAGTTGCTCGTCGTAGCTGTCGTGCAATGGGTTGTGGACACCGTGTTTGCGCCAATGGTCGATCAAGCGATTGCGGGCAATCTGGAACAACCAGGTACGAAAACTCGCCCGGCCTTGTGGCTGGGTGGTGCTGCGGATCAGGCTGAGCCAGGTTTCCTGGAAAATTTCCTCGGCCAGTTCGGCCTTGTTGCTCAAGGACACAAGAAAACGATAAAGGCCCTGTCGATGCCGTGCATACAGGGCTTCGAAACAAGCCCCGTCGCCGTTGCGGTAGCGAGCCAGCAACGCTTCGTCGCTGGAAGAATCAAGCGCTGCGGACATGTCCGTGTCGAACTCCTTTCGCTGATCAGGGTGCAGGCTTGAGGCTCTGCGCTAGCTCCACCAACTGCACAAACTCGGCACGCAGCCCAAACGGATCATCACCGCGGGCCGAGCGCGCCAGCTGTGCGGTGTCCTTCAGGCTCATCGCGCCAGTGTAGCGTCCATCGCCCTTGAGCTGTTGGGCGAAGGCCGCCACGGCTGCGGAGAAACGCAGGTCGTCGCTGGGGTGTTTTTCGCTTTGGGCGTTGGCGATTGGATGCTCGATCAAGCGACTACTGCCGCCCTCGACCGGCTTGTAGCGTACACGCAACATCGCCAGTTCACCGGACTTGCCGTCCGGCTTCGGCACGTTGCCATAACGCAGTGGTTCCAACCAGCCCGGCTCGCCCTTCGGGACGATTTCGTACAACGCCGTCACCGTGTGCCCAGCACCCATTTCGCCCGCATCGACCTTGTCATTGTTGAAATCCTCGCGTTTCAACGCGCGGTTTTCATAACCCAGCAAACGATATTCGCTGACCTGGGCCGGGTTGAATTCCACCTGCAACTTCACGTCCCGCGCCACCACCGCCAGCGTGGAACTGAGCTGATCCACCAGGACCTTGCGCGCTTCGAGCAGGTTGTCGATGTAGGCGTAGTTACCATCACCAGCGTCAGCCAATTGCTCCATCAAGTGTTCGTTGTAGTTGTCCACACCAAAGCCCAGCGTTGTCAGGGAGACGCCGCTTTTACGCTGGTCGACCGCCATCTGCTTGAGGCTGTCGAAATCGCTGATGCCAACGTTGAAGTCGCCATCGGTCGCCAGGAGGATGCGGTTGATGCCTTTATCGATAAAGCTCTCCCGGGCCATCTGATAAGCCAGCTCGATACCCGAGGCGCCTGCGGTGGAACCACCGGCGTTGAGCTGGTCGATGGCGTTGCGGATCTTCACCTTGTCACGGCCCGAGGTAGGCTTGAGCACCACCCGGGATTCCCCGGCATAAACCACCAGGGAGACCCGATCCTGGTCGCGCAATTGATCCACCAACAGTTTCAGTGTGCTCTTGACCAGCGGCAGGCCTTCGCGGCGGTCCATGGAACCGGAAACGTCCACCAGGAAGACCAGGTTGGCCGGGGCCAGGTCCGCCACGGCGCGGTCACTGGCCTTGATGCCGATGCGCAGCAAGCGGGTGTGGGGATTCCACGGCGATGGGGCCACTTCGGTGATCACGCCGAAGGGTGAACCGGCAGTGGGCAGGGCGTAGCTATACGGAAAATAATTGACCATTTCCTCCAATCGCACCGCACCTTCTGGCGGCAGACTGCCTTGATTGAGGAAACGTCGCACGTTGGCGTAGCTGCCGGTATCGACATCCACGCTAAAGGTCGAGACCGGCGTCTCGGCGACGCTGTGGATCGGGTTGTCTGGCAGTTTTTCGTATTGTTCACGGGACTCGGCGCTATAACCCACAGCGATCGCATCGTTCGCCACGCTTGGGGCAGGCATTGGTGCCGGCTTCATGAGCATGCGCTTGACCGTCGACTGACGCACTTCAGCGATCTCGCCTTGCGGTACGACGCTCGGCGCCACGGACACCGGTTCGGATGGAATGGCCGTCTCACGGGAGGAAGACAACCCACAACCGGCCAACGCCACCAGCAAAGTCACGGCGAAGCCTTGGGCAGCAGGACGCATAAAAAGAAGTGGACGGGACATGGGCTGAACCTCGTGAATGAATGATCCGTTCACAGAGTCAGACGCAGGTCATACGCGGTTCGGGTTAATGACCCAGAGATTTTTTTGCAGCGCCGTGCAGACAGGGCTGGCCGCCTTAAAAGTCGCCAGCCCGATGCCGTGATCGGAGCAATCGCCAGCACGCTACAGCAGGGATTGCTAGCGGGACGGAATGCCCCGCAGGTCGTCGTCGATGAATCCGCTCAAATGACCGGTGTAATAGTCTTCGACATCAGAGTTGCCTCTGTTCGTCAGGGCACCCGCAATGCCTCTCATGGCCTCAAGTTGCCCAACCGCCCCTCTCGGCATCAGCCCCTGGCGGGCCTGGGCAAAGTGCAACACCTCGACATCGGCCTTCTTCACCTTGACCTGATAAGAGAAATCGACACTGGCCAGATACGTACCGTCGGCAACGATATTGCTCATGAAGCCACCTTGGGTATCTTGAATACGGCGCGCATAGACGGCATCGATATCCAACAGATAGTCAGCGGTTTCCTTGCTGGAGGCATAACGATTGCCATCGAGCAGGCGGACGATCAGGTCGGTGTGCAACTTGTCGCGAACTTTTTCGTCGGGCAGAAAGCGTTCGTTTTTGCCGACGACTTCAACGTTGTACGTGTCGATCCAATAGGTGGCGGTCTCGGGGATCGCCACCGGCGCAGGGGAAATGTAGTAATCGGGCTTGGAAGCGCAGCCTGCCATAAGGCAAAGGGCCAGGAAGAGACTGAAGACTCGCATGTTTGAATTCGTCCTTGAGAGGTAGCGGCATAATGGCGGCTGCATTCTACGGGGTTTGAACCCGCGCTCAAGTTGTCTGGCCCAATTTAGCGCGGTTCCGTCTCACTCAAAGCCAATTTCCACCACCGTTTTTCCCGCCCCGCACCCTTCGGCTATCTGGGCAAACGCTTCATTGACTTCCCCCACCAACATGGTTGTACGCCGCGGACATTCGCCAGGGAACGGTCGTACCCCTGCTTGCCGATTATCGGCCCACGGCGCTTCCCATCAATGCCTTGTTCAGCCAGGACCGACGCCGCTCGGCGCGAACCCGTGCTTTTGTGGATTTTCTACGCGAGCGTCTTTGAGAGGCAAACCGTCACAAGCTCACGATTCGCACACCAGCGAGGGCTGGACAGCCTTCGCGTGCCGCCCCGGAAAATACGCCGCAGCGCCGACGCCCACCGCGCCCATCACCACGCAATAGCCCACGCACACCCACGGGCTCCATGGCACCAGCGCGATCAATACCAACGGCGTCATGCTGGCCCATAACGCATAAGCGATGTTGTAGGTAAACGAGATGCCGGACACGCGGATTTTCGGCGGGAACAGGCTGACCATCACCGACGGCACTGCGCCGACCACGCCACAACCCAGGCCGGCGACAGCGTAGGCCAGGCCCAGCCAGGCGCTGCCGCTGATCAGGCTGGCGTAGAGCACGCCGATGCCCAGGGGCAGCAACAGGCTGTAGAGCATGACGGTGCGCCAGGCGCCGATGCGGTCGACGATCAGGCCGGCCAGGACGCAGCCGATGTTCAGGAACACAATGCCGAGGCTGCTCAGCGCGAAGGTGTGGCTGGGGGTCAGGCCGAAGCTTTTCTGCATCACGGTTGGGGTGATGACGACGAATACGACCACGGCGGAAGTCAGCACACAAGTGAGAATCGCAGCGGGCAGCAAGGCGTGGCGATGCTCGCGCAGGACCGTGCGCAGCGGCAGTTCCGCCGCGCCCTTGCGATTGGCTTGCAGCGCCACGAAAATCGGCGTTTCGCTCAGCCAGCGGCGCAACCAGACGCCAATCACGCCGAATACCCCGCCCAACAGGAACGGCAGGCGCCACGCATAGTCGAGGATTTCCGTCGGGGTATAGATCCGCGCCAGTGCCGTGGCGGTCAGGGCGCCGAGCAAGTAGCCAAAGGTCAGGCCCGCCTGGAGAAAGCCCAAGGCATAGCCTCGATGCCGCAGCGGCGCATGTTCAGCAACGAACACCCATGCGCTGGGCACCTCCCCGCCTACCGCCGCGCCTTGCAGGATACGCAGCGCCAACAACAGCAACGGGGCGAAATAACCGATTTGCGCGTAGGTCGGCATCACGCCGATGAGCAGGCAAGGCAACGCCATCATCAGGATGCTCAGGCTGAACACCCGCTTGCGCCCCAGGCGATCGGCGAAGTGCGCCATGAGAATCCCGCCCAAGGGCCGCGCCAGGTAGCCCGTGGCGAAAATCCCGAAGCTTTGCAAAAGGCGCAGCCACTCGGGCATCTCCGGTGGGAAGAACAGCTGGCTGAGGGTCAGGGCGAAGAAAACAAAAATGATGAAATCATAGATTTCCAGCGCACCGCCGAGGGCAGCGAGGCCCAAGGTCTTGTAGTCGGATCGGCTGAATCGCGCGGCTGGCAAATGGGTGGTGGCGGTCATAGGCATGTTTGGAAAAAGTGTAGGAAGACGACGGCTCAGGCAGCGGGATCTTTGTCCACGGGCAGTGTCGACGGTTGGCCTGGCTCGGCGTCTGCGGCCTCGTCAGCAGGCAGGAAATCCTTGCGGCTCTGGGCGATGGCCCGGCGTATCTCATCACCCTTGGTGGGGCAATTCTTGAGGCGGGCGATGCCATCGGTTTTCTGCGTCATCGCCATCCTCCGGCATGAGTGATCAGGGGCCGATAGTGCTCGCTTTTGGCGCTTGATGCCAACTTACGTGACGATTGGAGCTGCTGCGCAGCCCCGCGGGAGCAGGCTCCCTCGCCACGGCGCCGAGACCCGGTCAACGGTGATAGCGGCGTACCACGCTGCTGTTGCGCAGTACATGGCCCTTGAGTTTTTCCATCAGCTGGGCGCGCGTGAGGCCGGCGGGCAGGGCGTCGGGCGGCAGGTCCAGGGCGAATATCTGGATCAGGTAATGGTGGGCGCTGTCACCCACGGGCGGGCAAGGGCCGATGTAACCATGGGTATTCTTGCTGTTGAGGCCGCTCATGCCCTCAAGCGTGGATTTAGTGCCCGCGCCCTCTCGAATCTGCCGGGTACTGGCCTTGATTCCGTAATGGACCCAATGATCGACGCCCTGCCCACGCTGGCCGTCGGGGTCGAGCATGACGATGGCGTAGCTGAGGGTGCCTGGTGGGCCGGCGTTCCAGCTCAATGCCGGGGAAATATTCTTGCCACCGCATTGGTTGGCGTCGCTGGCGGCTGCGGCGGTAAAGAGGCGGTTGTCCGACACGCCGGGAATGCTCAGGGTAAAACGCTCTTCAGCCTGGACAGCCCCTTGTGCACACAGCACGAGGGTGACGGCCGCGAGCCAGGAGGAAAGGAAAGTCAATCGGGTCATACCGGGCACCTTGATGCATTCAGGCCAACGACGGCCTGCGAACTATAGCCGCAGCGCCGCCCCGGTTGCAGTGACAATTACGCTGAACCTCATTCCAATCCGTCGACTCCAACGGGAAACGCCTGCCGGAGAACGACCATGCCCATGCATCAAGTCGCCCGCCTCGCTGATATGCGAGAAGACCGCGGCCTCGAAGTCACCCTCAACGACAAGCCGATCCTGCTATTGCGTGCTGGAGGACAGGTGCGGGCGTTCCAAGGTAAATGCCCTCATGCCGGGGCCCCTTTGGCCAAGGGCGCCGTTTGCCACGGCAGGCTGATCTGCCCCTGGCACAAGGCGGCGTTTCGCGCCGAAGACGGTGCCCTGTGCGAGCCGCCGGCCCTCGACAGCCTGGAGCGCTACCACGTCGAGGTGCGAGGCGATGAAGTCTGGATCGATGACCAGCCACTGCCGGACGAAAAAATCCCCCCAGCCGATGACCCGCGCACTTTCGTCATCATCGGTGCCGGCGCGGCTGGCATCGCGTGCGCGGCAGCGTTGCGCGAGAAGGGTTTTGGCGGCCGGATCGAGCTGATCGACCGTGAGGCCGAGGCAGGCTACGACCGTACTGTATTGAGCAAATATGTGCTGGCTGGCGACATGGCGCCGGACGAAACCCCGTCCCTGCGCGATGAAGATTATTTCACCCAGCAACGCATCGAACGGCGCCATGGCCAAGTGACCGGCCTGGACGCTGACGCGCGCCGAATCCGCCTCGCGGACAATCAAACATTGGCCTACGACGCCTTGCTGATTGCCACTGGCGGCGAGCCGAAGACGCTGGATGTACCTGGTATCGATTTGCCGCAAGTCATGATGCTGCGTTCACTGGCCGACGCAAGGCAGATCTTCGACCGCACCCAACCCGGACAACGAGTGGTCATCATCGGTGACAGCTTCATTGCCATGGAAGTCGCCTCCTCCCTGCGCAAACGCGAACTGAGCGTTACCGTCCTGGCGCGTCACCCGGTGCCGTTCGCGGCGCAGTTCGGCGACAGTGTCGGCAACGCAATCCTGGCTCGGCACCGGGCCAACGGCGTGGTGTATCACTGCGAAGGCGAAGCGGCGCGAATCGAAGGCGCCGGCAAGGTTGAAGCCGTGGTGCTGGATAACGGCCAACGCTTCGCGGCGGACTTGATCATTGTCGGGGTCGGGGTGCGCCCGGCCACGGAGCCTTTCGTCAACCTGCCACGGGAGAAAGATGCGTCATTGCGGGTCGACGATGGCATGCGCGTGACCGATGGCGTCTGGGCCGTGGGCGACATCGCTACGTTTCCCCTCAACGGTCATCCCCGGCGCATCGAGCACTGGCGGCTGGCCCAGCAGCAGGCCCGCATCGCCGCGACGAACATGCTCGGTGGTGAAGAGCATTACCTGGACGTGCCGTTTTTCTGGACGTATCACTTCGGCAAACGCTACGACTATCTGGGCCATGCCGAAGAATGGGACGAAGTGCAATTCAAGGGCACGCCCGAGCATCCGCCCTTTATCGCGTTACTCGGCAAGGACGGTCTCGTCGCGGCGGTCGTGGCCTGCGATGAAGGCCGGGCAATGGCGGCGCTGGCACAGCGCATGAAACAACCGCTGCCCGTGGACGAGGCTTGGCGGTTGGTCCGGGATTTTTCATCGTAGAGCGTTTCCCGACGCTGATCTTCCTACACGGAATGATCAGCCCGCAGATGAATAACCTGCGGGCGCTCCAGGGGCGCCAAGGGCGGCGGCTGCAAGTCCGGGCTCAGCAGATGGAAATGCGGCACCACGTGACTGATGTCGCCCTCCTGGTTGTTATGGATGATCTTCGAACCCGGCTGGCGCAGCGTTTCCAGACGTTCGTCAGTCAACTTGAAACTGGCGCTCAGGCCCTGATCGTCCACCGCAGGCCTGGGCAGCCTGCGCTGGGCAAAGCTGCGGCTTTTGCGCTGCTGATAGCGCGCCCAGGTGATCAGGATGATTGCGTTGACCAATGCGATCCAGCCGTAGATCTGCAGCGTACCCAAGGTGTCGAACAACGAACCGCCCAGGCGCGGGCCGGCGTGGCTGTCGAACAACGGCCACAGCCCGTTCACCAGCAGGTATAACAGCCCGACCCAGGCCAGTACGGTAAAGAGCACATCGATGATCACCAGAAAAGGCCGCTGGCGGGTCCTGATAATTTTCATCGGATCACTTCCTCTTCTTCGTCATCGAACGGTTTGATTCCGCGATCCGGACTGATCCAGCGCGCACGTTTCTGGTGCTGACCGAACAGCACCTTGGGGAAACTCACCAGCGTGGTGAACAGGCTGATCAGCCAGAACACCAGCGGGTACCAGACCACCCAGAACATGGTGTGCCACAAGCCTTTTTCGTAGCGACGATCGATCAGGATGCTCACTGCGAACTGCATCAGGCACACCATGGCCAGCAACAGGCCGGTGAAGGCCGGTGGCATGAGATGGTCGACGGCGATAGCCGCTGGCATCTCGACGAATTTGCCGGCGCCCCAGAAGATCACCGACAACAGGAAGGTGAACGCCCAGCCGGTGGACAGGCAGTATTCGAACAGCAGCGGCCACAGGTAGCGATGGCGGTATTGCCAGATGCCACGGATGTTCTTGAAAAGCACCTCGGCGCCACCCTGGGCCCAGCGCAAGCGTTGCCGCCAGAGGCCGCGCAGGGTTTCCGGCATGAGGATCCAGCACAAGGCGCGGGGCTCGTAGAAGATGCTCCAGTGGTCCAGTTGCAGCTTCCAACTGATGTCGATGTCTTCGGTGATCATGTCCGGGCTCCAATAGCCGACCCGGTGCAGTGCCGTGCGCCGGAACGCGACGATCACGCCGGACACGGTAAAGATCCGCCCGAAAACCCGCTGGGTGCGCTTGATCAAACCGATGATCGAGGAAAACTCGCCGACCTGGACCCGGCCCACCAACGTAGAACGGGTGCGGATGCGCGGGTTGCCGGTCACCGCGCCAAGACGGGCGTTGTCCAGCATCGGCGCCACGAGGTAGGCACAGGTATTCGGCGCCAGCAGCGCGTCACCGTCGATGCACACCAGGTATTCGCTGCGCGCGGCGATGGCGCCCATGCGCAGGGCCACGGCCTTGCCCTGGTTTTCCGCCAGGTGCAGCACGCGCAAGCGCGGGTCTTCAACGGCCAGGCGATCAAGCACCTCGGCGGTGTTGTCCTTGGAACCGTCGTTGATGGCGATGACTTCGATGTTCGGGTAATGCTGGCCCAGCGCGGCGTGGATCGTGTCGGCAACGTTGTCGCCTTCGTTGAAGCACGGGATCAGGATGCTGATCAGCGGCTCGCCGGCCAGGGGCGGCGGCAACGTGTCGTCCTTCCACGGCCAGTGGCGTTCCCAGTGCAGCCAGAAATACAGGCCACCGGCGATCCAAAGGCCGGACATGAACAGCGGATAGAAGAACACGAAGTCCATCAGGAATTGCCCGGTGACCAGGAAGATCAGGCCCAGGGGTACCCCAAGGACAATCGCCAGCACCAGCACGGCGAGCAGTCTGTCGAGCATGTCAACGATTCCATTTGTTGGAGAGCGCAGGCCGCACGGCTTTCACGGCGGGCTGGTCTTCGATGAAGTTGTCCGGGTAATAGCCGAAACTGGTCACGCCCTGACGCTTGAGACGCCCCATCCAGTCGGCCAATTGTTCGCCCTCGATGTCCGCCACCGGCTTGCTGTGCCAGTCGCGGGCCTGCAGTTCGAATACCGTGCGCTTGAGCGCACCAGGGCGAGCCTTGATGGTTTCCACCAGCCGTTCGAGCCAGGGGCCCGATTGTTCGCGGGTCTGTTTTTCCATCAGCGGCATAGCCATCGGCGCCGTCCAATCGTAGGCACCGAGGAAGTCGTCGAGATTTTGGGCGAACCAGGCTTCGCTTTGCGGGTTGAGCATCGGCTCGGCAAAGATATTGCGCGCGGTGCGGACTTCCGGGCCTCGAATCGCGCGGACCTTGGCCGTGAGTTCGGCGGTGAAATCAATCAGGTAGCGGCTCTTGAAACGGGTCCAGCGCTGCATGGCCGCCGGGTCATCGCGCAGGGCGGCGATGGAGGTTGGCAAGCCGTTGGCGGCATAGATTTTCATTGCGGCGGGGCTGGCGTCCTCGAAGTCGGAGAACACCGCGTCGTCATGGTAGAGGACGCCGTCCACCGAGCTCATCCGCGCCAGGTCTTCGTAGATCTCACCGATGATCCGGCGCACGCTCGGGTCGAAAGGCGACAGGCGAACGTACTGATCCGGGGCTACGCCGGTCTTGCCGGTCTCCGGATCCCAACGCTGTACGCGTGGCAACTTGGGGTCCAGGGCAAAACTGAGCACCGGCATCCAGGCATACACCTTGACGCTGGCTCGGGTACGCAGTTGCCATGCAACACGGTCGAACAGATCGGCGCGCACCGGCAGGTGACGGTTAGGAAAGTACAGCGAGTGGACCAGGCCATCACCTTTCGGGTCGGCGAACGCTTGCAGGAACACCGTGTTGGCGCCCAGGTCGTAAATGCGCTGGACCAGTTTGCCGACGTTGGCCTCCTGCTGCACCGGATCAGGGTCGTAGACGTAATCCAGGTCGACGTGGACCACTCGCATCGGGTCCATGGTTTGCACGGACACGACGCTTTCGGCGAAATGAGCGCCATCCGGATCCGAGGCCACAAGAAAGCGCGGGCCGCTCATCAAGTTGTCGAGGCTGTCGAGGCCATCCTCCAGGGTCAGGGCCATCTGGTAGCCCTCGCTGCCGATCACCTGCAACGCGGTGCCATCCGCCTCCCCGTATGGCCAGACCCAGATGCGCGGGCTGTAGCCGGCGACGCTGCGGATCTTCTCGGAAATGGCCGCCACATCCTTGCGCAAACGCGCCTGGAAATCCGCCTCGGTCTCATAACGACCGGTGGCCGGATCGTAGCGTCGGGTGGTCGCCGCCGGCTGTTGGTTGCCTTGCGGGTTGGCGAGTACGCCTTTGTGATTGGCATCGGTATGGGCGGCGATTTCCACCAGGCCCGATTTCGAAACCTCGCGAACCTGCTCCCAGGTCAGGAACTCGGAGCGTTTGCGTGGCACGCCGGCGAAATCCACCGTCTGGTTCATCGGCGTGTCGACCCAACTGCCAACCGGGGCGAGGATCGCCGGCCAGTTGTAGGCGCGCAGGATCGGCATGACGCGCGTATAAAAGCTTGAGTAGCCGTCATCGAAACTCAGCAGCACCGCGCGCGGCGGCAGTTCCGGGCCGCCGTTGCGGGCCGCGATGATCTGGTCGACCGTGACTGGCTGATAGCTGTTCTCCCGCAGCCAGGCCAGTTGTTCGACCAGGCGTTCCGTACGCACGGCGACCAAGGCCTGGTCAGGGTCGCGGTCCTCGACATCGTGGTAGGCGATGCCGAGCACGTGGTTCTTCGGCCACGGGGCATCGTTGGCCGCCACGGGCCGTTGCGAAGGTGGCGCGAACGCCGGGGCCTGCTGGGCACAAGCACTGATCAGCAAGACTCCCAGCAGAAGGATGAAGCGCGACATGACGGGCATTTTCAAACTCTTCTAGAAGCGGTAAGTGAGGTCGACAAGCAGGCGCAGATCGCTTTCACGATCGCCGTCGTAAGGGCGGTTGAGCCAGCTCAGCGCGGCCCCTGCTTCGAGCACATCGTTCCAGAGCAGACGCTGGCCGTAGCCGACCAGCCCCATGGCACCGGTGCTGTAGTCACGCTGGCTATAAGTGCCGGCCCCGACCTGGAATTGTTGGCTCCAAGTGGTTTCATAGCGGCGGTACAGCACATGGTTGGCGCTCACGGTCGGCATGACGCTGAAGTCCGACTTCGGATTGAAGTACGGCACTTCATCGGAACCGCTGTTGCGACTGGCACCGACTTCCAGGCCCAGCTCTACTTGCAGCCTCGGGGCGCTGTAGATGCCCTCGCGGCCGGTCAGCAAGGTCTCGAGGCGATTGTTGCCGTCGCTGAAATGAGACGGGCTCACCGCCAGCCGCCATTCGCGACTTTCATTGGCGCGCCAGCGAACGAAACCGCTCCCCCCATTGGCGCGAATACCGCTGTTGAGGGCCCGCAACGGCGTATTGGCCGAGAGGTAATCCAGGCTGCCGCCGTACTGCCAGTGATCGTTGATGTCCCGGGCTACGGCCACGCGAGCGCCTTGTTTGTCACCGGAACCGTACGAGTGGTTGGAGACTTCCGCCTCCAGGGTCATGTCTCGGGTGCGCCGCTCTACCCCCAGGCGCTGCCAGCGGTGATGGCCGGTGCCTTCTTCGAAGTCGCCAGTGGCGTAGCCGGCACCGCCGAACAGGCGCCAGTCTTCGTCGATGGGAGGGCTGTATAGCAGCGTTTCGATACCGAAATCCCGACTGCCCGTCACCGCGCCGGCATCGCCGTTGCCACCGCCGTAGCTTTTGCCGGTATAGGCTTCGATGCGCAATTCGGCCATGTCATGGACCTCCCGCTGGCGTTGCAGGCGTTTGACATGGGCGTTCTCCGGATAACGTGCAACTACGTCATCGGTGAGCGCATCCATCTGCCGCCACTCCTGCAGATCCATCGCCGCCCGGGCCTGGGCAATCTCCAGGTCGCGATTGCGCGGTGTCGTGGCCTCGACTTCCTTGAGCAGGTTTTCCGAGCGCCGCGGCCAGTCGCGGGCCTGGTACAGGTCGGCCTGGGCCAGACGCAAGCCAATGTTACCGGGCCCCTCGTAAACGAGACTTTCCAGGCGCCCTTCCGCGGAGGGCAGGTCGGCGCCATAAGTGCCCGCTTGCGCGGCAAGCATCTGCGCGTCCATCCATTCATCGTTGGGGTTACCGATTGGCAGGCCCTTGAGTTCCACCCGAGCCGGCTGCGCTTTTGCCACATCTTCGGCAAGCGCGCGCGCCTCTTCGGATTTTTCGCTTTCCAGCAAGGCGTAGTAGAGCGCGGTACTGTCTTCGAAGCGGTCCGCAGCGTCGGCATCTGGCGCGGTCAGTACGCGGCGGTACAGCTCGACGGCGATTTCCGGTTCACGTTGCTCCAGATAGGAAGAGGCCACCCACCGCAGGGCGTACGTTGGAATGCTGATCCCTTCAGCGACCAGCTTCTGGTATTCGGCAATCACCTCTGCCCGACGAGCGCGTGCGTTGAGCGCACCCATGCGATCGATACGCCACCGCAGCACGTCCTCATGGGCCTCTGCCACTGGCGTCCAGGTGGCGAGCAACGTGTCGTAATCGGCCAACGCGCGGTCAGCGATGACAAAACGGTCCTTTTCGCTGCGGCTGGCCATATCCGCCAGGCGCACCCGTTCGGCCGCCACATCGCCTTCGAGCCGGCGCTGCACACCGCGGTCGATCAGCCCAGGCTGAAGACGGGCCATGCGCAACGCCGGCTCAGGCAACCTGGCGCGCTGCAAGGCGTAGATGTATTCGCGTGCGACCTCAGGCTTGTTACTCCCCGCACGGATGAAGGCTTGATCGTATTCGAACAGCGCTTCGTAGGGACTGTCAGCGCGCGTCAGGGCATAGCCCAGCGCCAGCCGGCGCATCGGATCATCAGGCTTGGCGGCAACCAGGGCCTTGGCACGGCTGACGGCTTCATCGGGCTTGCCGGCATCAGCCTGGGTCAAGGCCAGGCCCAGTTGCAGGTCGGCATTTCGCGGATCGATGGCCAAGGCCCGGCGATACAACTCGATCGCCGGATCCCAACGCTTCAGGTTGCGATAGGCCCGGGCCGCCGCGGTCAGTGCCTGGACCGGCAAGTCGCGGTAACGACCTTGGGTTTCGTAGACGTTTACCACTTCGGCATCGAGACCGGCCCAACTGGCGATTTGCAGGTGATCGCTGATTTGCGCGGTACTGGCTTGCTCGGTCGGCACTTGGCGCAATGCAGTCAGCGCGGGCGCGTAATGGCCCGAGCGGGCATCAAGCACCATCTGGTCATAGGCAGGATCGGCAAGCGCCGCTACCGGCCAGCAGAGTTGGCTGCACAGCGCGACGCGAAACAACGGGCGCAAACCGAATTGAATAAGAGGACCCACAGTACGCGGCATTCGTCAGCATCCTTACATGGCCAGCCGGGTCGCAGTGCCCCCTTGCCCATCAAACAGGAGGCCGGATCAAAGGAACCCAGCCAAGCTCTAACGGGCTTAGTCTGGCATTGCGCGATGGGTCATTTTCCGGAACGCCATAATTCTTCAGAATCCCTGCAGATTTGCGCGGCGAAGTTTTTTAACGAGCAAAAAAAACCGGCCCGTGCGCAGGGCACGGGCCGGTTTTTGGATGTTGCTTTAGAGGTATTACTGAACGGCGACGCCGCCGCCCAACTTACTCATTACAAACGCCGAGAATTGTTCAACGGTCATTTTCTGGCCGTTGAAATCGACTTGATTGTTCGCGTAGTGCAAGTTGGTGACCACGTCGTTGCCTTCCAGCTTCGCCAGCTCGGTACCCACAGCCATGGCGCTGAACATGTCGCTGGTGGCGGTGGCCTGGTCAGCGATCAGCTTGGCGTCCGTCTGGCCTTCCATTTGCGCCTGCACGGTCAGCAGGTCCACCAGCATCGGCTTGGACACCTTCACCTTGAAATCCAGCAGGGCGAGCAACTGACGGCCCAGTTCATCCGGCGGCAGGTCCATGGATTGCGGCTTGGCCAGGTCTACGATCAGGCTCGCGCGGCTTTCACCGTTTGCAGTACTGAACGAAAGGTTCTCCAGGGCGACCTGTGGGGCGCCAGCGAGGAGTTTCTCCAGGTCTGCCTTGACCTGCGCCTCTTCCGCCTCGGTCAGCTCCAGCTCTGGCGCCGGCTCACCCGCTTCAGCCGCCTCGGCAGCGGCTTTTTCGTATGGCTGCAGTTTGGCTTGGTAAACCTGCATCAGCGACATGGTGGCCGGGATGTCCAGGTTCTTCAGGCTTACCGCCATCTGGGCAGAACCGATGACTTTATCGTTGAACGACAACTCACCGATCTTGTAGTCGGCGCGCCCCGAAGCGCTGGTACCGTTTTCAGAGCTGTTGTTCTTCATTTCGAAGTTCTTCAGGCCCAGTACCGATTTCTGTTCGCCGAAACTGGTTTTGCTGTTGGTCAACAGCAGGGTGTTGTCACCCATGTAGTAGCCGTAGGTGCTCTTGGTCAGGTTACTGGCCAACGTCAAGCCGCCGAACTCGACTTGCACCGGCGTCTGATCTTCGGCGACGGTGGTCAGCTTGAAACTGTCCATATAGCCGTCGGCCTTGATCTTCTGCGCTTGGGCGCTGGCGGCCACATCGATTTTCAGGCCGGAGAAAATGAGCTGGGATTGTTCATCCAGTTTGGTATCCAGCGGCAGCAGCTCGAATGTACCGTTCGTGGACTGGTCATAGCCCAGGTTGAACACGCCTTTGAGCGGTGATTTATCCTTGGCGGCGACAAACCACTTCTCGGTCAGCGGAGTCCGCTCAAGCTCGGTGTGGCTGGTCGCCATGACCGGCAGCCATTTGAGCGTTATCAGACGGGAAAACGGCAGCGGTCCGTGTTCGATATTGTCAACGAACAGCAGCTCTACGGGTTCGCCGCCGAACATCTCGCCTTCGCCCTTGAGACGATAATGAGCGGTACTGCTGAATGTCCCACGGTCCAAGGACACCAGCTCGATCGACGCGGTACCGTTGGAGCCGGCCAACGCCGTTTGAATTTGCTTGTTGCTGTCGGCAATCGCAGTATTCAGCACTCCTTCAAGCTTCGTACCGGTATACCAGGCGCCACCTGCACTGATAGCACCGATCACCACAACGATTCCGAGAAGTACGCTTGCTGATTTATTCATGAGTGACCCGATCGTATTCCATGGTTGAAAAAGTCGCCGTCTTCCTTGACCCGCAAAGGGCTGTGGCTCGACGCGGCAAAAGTGGTGGGCAGATTAGCATCAGGCAAGCCAGCAAGCCCAATGTTTAAAGGGGAAAAAGCGTGTTGTTGCGAAATGGTCTACGAATATTGGACTTCGATCTCGTCCAGTTGATGATCAAAGGTCTTGAGCCGTGCGGTCCAGGTGTACACCAGTACTTCGAAATCACGATTGATCACTGCAGTGCTCGATGAGTCTGCGCGCCCATCACAGAAATCCAACTGGTAGCGCTCCCGAGCCATGGCATTGGCGACATCGCACAGTTCGCGCGCATTGTTGAGCCAGTGCCAGTCGTCCTGCGCGACCTGCTCGTCCAACGCCGCGCATTGGACCTTCAAAGCTTCGAGACTTTTTTCCAACGGCGTCCCGGTGAGCTCTCCCATGACCTCCTGAAAGGTCCGCCCCGGTTGCCAATAGCTGCCCCAGAAATAGCGATCAAATACCGTTTCGACCCTGCGCAGCGCAACCTTGGTATCCCAAATCAACACCAGGGTCTTGCCTTGCTCGAGCTGTTTTTTCTTGATGCGTTGGCCTTGCAGTGAGGCCCAGGCGACCACGCCGATGGATATGACACCGATCAGCGCCGACGCGCTATCTAGGAAAATCAATGCCTTATCGATCTGATGAGTCAACATGACGCCATAGAAGTAGGTGGCGGAAAGCAGCACCAACGCTGCAATAGCGCACCAGAAGCCAGGAGCATAAGGGTTTTTCATTATTGGAATCCCCATGACCAGTCACGTCGCGGGCCGTTGCTACCAACACCCGACGATCAAAGCATAGCAACGGCCTGGGGGTTTGCCGGAACGCGGCGGCAATTAAAGCCTTGATCCGATTACCGGCTCCAAAACGACAAAACCCCTGTCTGCATTGCAGACAGGGGTTTTGGGAATTCAATCTTGACGATGACCTACTCTCACATGGGGAAACCCCACACTACCATCGGCGATGCATCGTTTCACTGCTGAGTTCGGGATGGGATCAGGTGGTTCCAATGCTCTATGGTCGTCAAGAAATTCGGTGTCCAACCCGTCCAGACAGAACGTGTCGGTGAAAATTTAAGACTTCTACTAAAACAAAACCCCTACCTGCATCAGCAGATAGGGGTTTCGGAATTTAATCTTGACGATGACCTACTCTCACATGGGGAAACCCCACACTACCATCGGCGATGCATCGTTTCACTGCTGAGTTCGGGATGGGATCAGGTGGTTCCAATGCTCTATGGTCGTCAAGAAATTCGGGTACTGAGTCGTGGCCTGATGGCCTCGCTTCAGCAAATTGGGTATGTGACAGCTTTCGGTGTTTTGTGAGCCTCGAACTTTCGGTTCATTTCGTCTTCACACACCGCAATCTGGCCTCTTTCGAGTCTACAGATTGCTTGGGTGTTATATGGTCAAGCCTCACGGGCAATTAGTACAGGTTAGCTCAACGCCTCACAGCGCTTACACACCCTGCCTATCAACGTCGTAGTCTTCGACGGCCCTTCAGGGAGCTCAAGGCTCCAGTGAGATCTCATCTTGAGGCAAGTTTCCCGCTTAGATGCTTTCAGCGGTTATCTTTTCCGAACATAGCTACCCGGCAATGCCACTGGCGTGACAACCGGAACACCAGAGGTTCGTCCACTCCGGTCCTCTCGTACTAGGAGCAGCCCCTCTCAAATCTCAAACGTCCACGGCAGATAGGGACCGAACTGTCTCACGACGTTCTAAACCCAGCTCGCGTACCACTTTAAATGGCGAACAGCCATACCCTTGGGACCGGCTTCAGCCCCAGGATGTGATGAGCCGACATCGAGGTGCCAAACACCGCCGTCGATATGAACTCTTGGGCGGTATCAGCCTGTTATCCCCGGAGTACCTTTTATCCGTTGAGCGATGGCCCTTCCATACAGAACCACCGGATCACTAAGACCTACTTTCGTACCTGCTCGACGTGTCTGTCTCGCAGTCAAGCGCGCTTTTGCCTTTATACTCTACGACCGATTTCCGACCGGTCTGAGCGCACCTTCGTACTCCTCCGTTACTCTTTAGGAGGAGACCGCCCCAGTCAAACTACCCACCATACACTGTCCTCGATCCGGATAACGGACCTGAGTTAGAACCTCAAAGTTGCCAGGGTGGTATTTCAAGGATGGCTCCACGCAGACTGGCGTCCACGCTTCAAAGCCTCCCACCTATCCTACACAAGCAAATTCAAAGTCCAGTGCAAAGCTATAGTAAAGGTTCACGGGGTCTTTCCGTCTAGCCGCGGATACACTGCATCTTCACAGCGATTTCAATTTCACTGAGTCTCGGGTGGAGACAGCGCCGCCATCGTTACGCCATTCGTGCAGGTCGGAACTTACCCGACAAGGAATTTCGCTACCTTAGGACCGTTATAGTTACGGCCGCCGTTTACCGGGGCTTCGATCAAGAGCTTCGCGTTAGCTAACCCCATCAATTAACCTTCCGGCACCGGGCAGGCGTCACACCCTATACGTCCACTTTCGTGTTTGCAGAGTGCTGTGTTTTTAATAAACAGTCGCAGCGGCCTGGTATCTTCGACCGGCGTGGGCTTACGCAGCAAGTGCTTCACCCTCACCGGCGCACCTTCTCCCGAAGTTACGGTGCCATTTTGCCTAGTTCCTTCACCCGAGTTCTCTCAAGCGCCTTGGTATTCTCTACCCAACCACCTGTGTCGGTTTGGGGTACGGTTCCTGGTTACCTGAAGCTTAGAAGCTTTTCTTGGAAGCATGGCATCAACCACTTCGTCACCCAAAGGGTAACTCGTCATCAGCTCTCGGCCTTGAAATCCCGGATTTACCTAAGATTTCAGCCTACCACCTTAAACTTGGACAACCAACGCCAAGCTGGCCTAGCCTTCTCCGTCCCTCCATCGCAATAACCAGAAGTACAGGAATATTAACCTGTTTTCCATCGACTACGCTTTTCAGCCTCGCCTTAGGGACCGACTAACCCTGCGTCGATTAACGTTGCGCAGGAAACCTTGGTCTTTCGGCGTGGGTGTTTTTCACACCCATTGTCGTTACTCATGTCAGCATTCGCACTTCTGATACCTCCAGCAAGCTTCTCAACTCACCTTCACAGGCTTACAGAACGCTCCTCTACCGCATCACTTACGTGATACCCGTAGCTTCGGTGTATGGTTTGAGCCCCGTTACATCTTCCGCGCAGGCCGACTCGACTAGTGAGCTATTACGCTTTCTTTAAAGGGTGGCTGCTTCTAAGCCAACCTCCTAGCTGTCTAAGCCTTCCCACATCGTTTCCCACTTAACCATAACTTTGGGACCTTAGCTGACGGTCTGGGTTGTTTCCCTTTTCACGACGGACGTTAGCACCCGCCGTGTGTCTCCCATGCTCGGCACTTGTAGGTATTCGGAGTTTGCATCGGTTTGGTAAGTCGGGATGACCCCCTAGCCGAAACAGTGCTCTACCCCCTACAGTGATACATGAGGCGCTACCTAAATAGCTTTCGAGGAGAACCAGCTATCTCCGAGCTTGATTAGCCTTTCACTCCGATCCACAGGTCATCCGCTAACTTTTCAACGGTAGTCGGTTCGGTCCTCCAGTCAGTGTTACCTAACCTTCAACCTGCCCATGGATAGATCGCCCGGTTTCGGGTCTATTCCCAGCGACTAGACGCCCTATTAAGACTCGCTTTCGCTACGCCTCCCCTATTCGGTTAAGCTCGCCACTGAAAATAAGTCGCTGACCCATTATACAAAAGGTACGCAGTCACCCAACAAAGTGGGCTCCCACTGCTTGTACGCATACGGTTTCAGGATCTATTTCACTCCCCTCTCCGGGGTTCTTTTCGCCTTTCCCTCACGGTACTAGTTCACTATCGGTCAGTCAGTAGTATTTAGCCTTGGAGGATGGTCCCCCCATATTCAGACAAAGTTTCTCGTGCTCCGTCCTACTCGATTTCACTTCTAAGATCCTTTCGCGTACAGGGCTATCACCCACTATGGCCGCACTTTCCAGAGCGTTCCGCTAAAATCAAAGAAGCTTAAGGGCTAGTCCCCGTTCGCTCGCCACTACTAAGGGAATCTCGGTTGATTTCTTTTCCTCAGGGTACTTAGATGTTTCAGTTCCCCTGGTTCGCCTCTTGCACCTATGTATTCAGTACAAGATAACCATCTTATGATGGCTGGGTTCCCCCATTCAGACATCTCCGGATCAAAGTCTGTTTGCCGACTCCCCGAAGCTTTTCGCAGGCTACCACGTCTTTCATCGCCTCTGACTGCCAAGGCATCCACCGTATGCGCTTCTTCACTTGACCATATAACCCCAAGCAATCTGGTTATACTGTGAAGACGACATTCGCCGAAAATTCGATTTGACTCCAAAGAGCCAATCACAAATTTTACCTTAGCCTGATCCGTTACCAGTGAAAGTAACGTTCAGTCTATCTTTCTATCACATACCCAAATTTTTAAAGAACGATCTAATCAAAAGACTAGAAATCAACATTCATCACCCTGTTGGTGGAATGCTCATTTCTAAGCTTTAAACGTTGGAACCAATCTGTAATGGTGGAGCCAAGCGGGATCGAACCGCTGACCTCCTGCGTGCAAGGCAGGCGCTCTCCCAGCTGAGCTATGGCCCCGTATCGCTACAGGGGACACCATGAAATTGGTGGGTCTGGGCAGATTCGAACTGCCGACCTCACCCTTATCAGGGGTGCGCTCTAACCAACTGAGCTACAGACCCAATCGTCTTCTTCAATGAATCAAGCAATTCGTGTGGGAGCTCATGGAGCAGCTGCGGTCGTCGATTAAGGAGGTGATCCAGCCGCAGGTTCCCCTACGGCTACCTTGTTACGACTTCACCCCAGTCATGAATCACACCGTGGTAACCGTCCCCCCGAAGGTTAGACTAGCTACTTCTGGTGCAACCCACTCCCATGGTGTGACGGGCGGTGTGTACAAGGCCCGGGAACGTATTCACCGCGACATTCTGATTCGCGATTACTAGCGATTCCGACTTCACGCAGTCGAGTTGCAGACTGCGATCCGGACTACGATCGGTTTTGTGGGATTAGCTCCACCTCGCGGCTTGGCAACCCTCTGTACCGACCATTGTAGCACGTGTGTAGCCCAGGCCGTAAGGGCCATGATGACTTGACGTCATCCCCACCTTCCTCCGGTTTGTCACCGGCAGTCTCCTTAGAGTGCCCACCATAACGTGCTGGTAACTAAGGACAAGGGTTGCGCTCGTTACGGGACTTAACCCAACATCTCACGACACGAGCTGACGACAGCCATGCAGCACCTGTCTCAATGTTCCCGAAGGCACCAATCCATCTCTGGAAAGTTCATTGGATGTCAAGGCCTGGTAAGGTTCTTCGCGTTGCTTCGAATTAAACCACATGCTCCACCGCTTGTGCGGGCCCCCGTCAATTCATTTGAGTTTTAACCTTGCGGCCGTACTCCCCAGGCGGTCAACTTAATGCGTTAGCTGCGCCACTAAGAGCTCAAGGCTCCCAACGGCTAGTTGACATCGTTTACGGCGTGGACTACCAGGGTATCTAATCCTGTTTGCTCCCCACGCTTTCGCACCTCAGTGTCAGTATCAGTCCAGGTGGTCGCCTTCGCCACTGGTGTTCCTTCCTATATCTACGCATTTCACCGCTACACAGGAAATTCCACCACCCTCTACCATACTCTAGCTCGACAGTTTTGAATGCAGTTCCCAGGTTGAGCCCGGGGATTTCACATCCAACTTAACGAACCACCTACGCGCGCTTTACGCCCAGTAATTCCGATTAACGCTTGCACCCTCTGTATTACCGCGGCTGCTGGCACAGAGTTAGCCGGTGCTTATTCTGTCGGTAACGTCAAAACACTAACGTATTAGGTTAATGCCCTTCCTCCCAACTTAAAGTGCTTTACAATCCGAAGACCTTCTTCACACACGCGGCATGGCTGGATCAGGCTTTCGCCCATTGTCCAATATTCCCCACTGCTGCCTCCCGTAGGAGTCTGGACCGTGTCTCAGTTCCAGTGTGACTGATCATCCTCTCAGACCAGTTACGGATCGTCGCCTTGGTGAGCCATTACCTCACCAACTAGCTAATCCGACCTAGGCTCATCTGATAGCGCAAGGCCCGAAGGTCCCCTGCTTTCTCCCGTAGGACGTATGCGGTATTAGCGTCCGTTTCCGAGCGTTATCCCCCACTACCAGGCAGATTCCTAGGCATTACTCACCCGTCCGCCGCTCGCCACCAGGTACAAGTACCCGTGCTGCCGCTCGACTTGCATGTGTTAGGCCTGCCGCCAGCGTTCAATCTGAGCCATGATCAAACTCTTCAGTTCAAACATCTTTGGGTTTTGAGAAAACCCTAAACTTGGCTCAGCAATCGTTGGTTACATCTTTGATTTCTCGCGGAGTAACTTGTGATGCTGATAATCTGTTGACTAGCAGTCTGACTCCACAAGCACCCACACGAATTGCTTGATTCAGTTGTTAAAGAGCGGTGGGTTGAGCCTTTCGTCTCAACCGAGGCGCGCATTCTACAGCGCCCCGTGTATCTGTCAAGCGGTTATTTTAAGAAGTTTTCAAAGTTTCGCTTGGAAATCCTTAACAACTTCAACCACTTGCGCTTCCGATCTCTCGTTAGCGGGAGGCGAATTCTACAGCGTTACTCGCTGCTGTCAACACCTCTTTTTTACCGCTTTCGATCGAGAGGATCGAATCGCCGATAGAGCCAAACAACACCGCCCTATCAACGCCTTCAGCACTTCGATGACCTGAAGCACCTGACCTGCCGAAACCTTCTAACTCATTGAAACTCAAGGAGTTTTCCGTTTCGACTGCGCCGGAAGTGGGGCGAATTATAGACATCCAGAATCTGCCGTCAACCCTTTATTTCGTTTTCTATCAATCAGATACCAAACGAGCGCAAATCGCGCCTCCTATATAGAAGGGAACCTATAGGACGCCAGAATCACGCAGGGTCGCCACCGCCGCACTGTCCAACCCTAACACCCGCTGCAGCACGTCCATTGTGTGCTCCCCTAATAAAGGAGGTGCATTTCTGTATTCGATCGGCGTATTGGACAAGCGAATAGGACTGGCTACCTGGGGCACCGTACCGGCCAACGCGTGGGGCAACTCGATTGCCAATCCACGAGCCTGAACCTGAGGATCCGCAAACATCTGGGCTAAATCATTGATAGGGCCGCACGGCACTCCGGCCTGCTCCAGCAGAATCACCCATTCGGCAGTCGTCTTGAATACCGTCGCCTGACGTATCAATGGGATCAAGGCCGCCCGATTTGCAACCCGCATTTTGTTTGTCGCGAATCGAGGATCATCGGCCCATTGCGGTTGACCGGCCACCTCGGCGAATTTTCGGAACTGACCATCGTTGCCCACCGTTAGAATGAAGTCACCATCAGCAGTAGGAAAATCCTGATAGGGCACGATATTCGGATGCGCATTTCCCAAACGCTTCGGCGCGCTGCCAGTGGTCAAATAGTTCATCGCCTGGTTGGCCAGACAAGCCACCTGGACATCCAGCAAAGCCATATCGATATGCTGCCCGCCGCCGGCATGATCGCGATGAGCCAACGCCGCGAGGATGGCGGCGGTTGAATACAGGCCGGTCAGGATATCGGTCAGCGCAACACCGACTTTCACCGGCCCTGCGCCCTCTTCTCCCTCCGGCCGGCCGGTAAGGCTCATCAAGCCTCCCAGCCCCTGGATCATAAAGTCATACCCTGCGCGCTTGGCGTATGGCCCCGTTTGCCCGAAACCGGTGATCGAGCAATAGATCAACTGCGGGTTGATAGCCTTCAGGGAGTCGTAATCCAGACCGTATGCAGCGAGCCCACCCACCTTGAAGTTTTCGATCAGGATGTCGGACTTCGCCGCCAGCTCCCGAATCAGCTTCTGCCCCTCGGGGCGAGTGAAATCGATAGTGACCGACTGCTTGTTGCGATTGGCCGACAGGTAATAAGCCGCCTCGGTCGTGTTCTCGCCATAGGCATCTTTCAGGAAGGGCGGCCCCCACGCACGCGTATCGTCACCGTTGCCGGGACGCTCGACCTTGATGACATCCGCCCCCAGGTCCGCCAGGATCTGTCCAGCCCAAGGCCCAGCCAGAACCCTGGATAAATCCAATACCCGCAGATGCGAAAGCGCGCCCATCGCCGTTCTCCTATTAATAGAACGCCTGAATACCGGTTTGCGCGCGCCCCAGGATCAGCGCATGAACGTCATGGGTGCCTTCGTAGGTGTTGACCACCTCCAGGTTCACCAGGTGACGAGCAATGCCGAACTCGTCGGAAATACCATTGCCGCCCAACATGTCACGCGCCATACGCGCGATATCCAGGGACTTGCCGCAGGAATTGCGCTTCATGATCGAGGTAATTTCCACCGCCGCCGAGCCTTCATCCTTCATGCGTCCCAGGCGCAAGCAGCCTTGCAGCGCGAGAGTGATTTCAGTCTGCATGTCGGCCAGCTTCTTCTGGATCAATTGATTCGCCGCCAACGGGCGTCCGAACTGCTGCCGATCCAGCGTGTATTGGCGAGCTGTGTGCCAGCAAAACTCAGCAGCCCCCAACGCGCCCCAGGAGATGCCATAGCGTGCCGAATTCAGGCAAGTAAACGGCCCCTTCAGCCCGCGCACGTCTGGGAAAATGTTTTCTTCTGGAACGAACACGTTGTCCATGACGATTTCGCCCGTGATCGACGCACGCAGGCCGACCTTGCCATGAATGGCCGGCGCACTCAGGCCCTTCCAACCTTTTTCCAGGACGAAGCCACGAATATCGCCAGCGTCGTCTTTCCCCCAAACGACAAACACGTCAGCGATTGGGCTGTTGGTGATCCACATCTTGCTGCCCGTCAGGCTGTAGCCGCCTTCCACTTTGCGCGCACGAGTAATCATCGCGCCCGGGTCAGAACCGTGGTTTGGTTCAGTCAAACCAAAACAGCCGATCCACTCGCCCGAAGCCAGCTTCGGTAGATATTTCTGTTTTTGTGCCTCAGTCCCGAATTCATTGATGGGCACCATGACCAGTGAGGACTGCACACTCATCATCGAGCGGTAGCCGGAATCGACGCGCTCTACTTCCCTGGCAATCAGGCCGTAGCTGACGTAGTTCAATCCGCTGCCGCCATATTGTTCGGGAATGGTCGCCCCCAGGAGACCCACGTCGCCCATTTCCCGGAAAATCGCCGGATCGGTCTTTTCATGGCGGAACGCCTCCAGGACTCGAGGCGCAAGCTTCTGCTGAGCGAACTGTTCGGCAGTGTCGCGAATCATGCGCTCCTCTTCAGTGAGCTGCTGGTCCAGCAACAGTGGGTCGATCCAATTGAAGCTCGCTTTACCGGCCATGAGTAACCTCGCCAATGAGATGAAAATTCGTGGATTGATCCTAGGCGCGGTTTCCCACGAGAGCAAACGAGAATTCCGCATGTTGTTGTGCTAATTTCTCACTCCGTAAACGTCATTAAGGCCGTTTACGCCCCTTATGTGTGAGGTCGCCGTACATGCGCCGCAAGATTCCCAGCACCGCCGCCCTGGTCAGTTTCGAGGCCGCGGCCCGCCATGAAAGCTTTACCAAGGCCGCGCAGGAGCTTTCGCTTACCCAGGGAGCGATCTGCCGCCAGATCGCGAGCCTGGAAGAATTCTTGAGTGTGGAACTGTTTCGACGCTCAAGACGTGGTGTAAAGCTGACCGAAGCAGGCCTTTCTTACAGTCGCAGGATTGCCACGCAGTTGGACGCGGTCGAGCGCGACACCCTTTCAGTCATGGGCCATACCGGCGCAAACGTGATCGAGCTGGCAGTGGTTCCGACATTCGGTACCCAGTGGTTGTTGCCACGCTTGAAGGACTTCCAGAAGCAGCACCCTGAAGTCACGGTCAACCTTACCAACCGAACACGCCCCTTCCTCTTTGCCGACACCGACTTTGATGCGGCCATCTATTTCGGCGATGCCGATTGGTCCGGTACCGAATCCCACAAATTGATGGGCGAAAATCCGATGCCAGTGTGCAGCCCCGCATTGCTGGGCAGCCGGAACGCACTGACACCGGACGCCATCGCTGAATTGCCGTTGCTTCAGCAGACCACCCGCCCTTACGCGTGGCGCCAGTGGTTCAGCTCTCAACATCTAAACGTCGCACGAGACCTGACAGGCCCGCGCTATGAACTATTCTCCATGCTGGCCCAAGCAGCCATGCATGACATGGGAATCGCATTGATCCCGCCTTTCCTGATCCAGCGCGAATTGGCAGAGCGCCGCTTGGTAATCGCAAACCGCAATGCCTTATCGAGTATCAAGGCCTATTACCTGATGATCCCAGAGCGAAAAGTGGAATCTGCATCGCTCCGAGCATTCCGCGACTGGCTGGTCAATCAAGCTGAAGGTTATCTCCTTGAATAGGCAGGCAAAATCCTAATCCTGACCACGTAGTCAACACGCAACTAGCGCTACAGATATAACTTTATGTCGCATAAAATTAAACTGTTATGGAGTCGGTACAATCGTCCCACAACCGCCTAGATACGTGGCCTTGAGCCATATTTCCCAGCGGATGACTATTCATTCACAGGAGCAATGGAAAAGTATGATATTTCCGCGCGTATCGCTTGAAAAACAAGGCTCCACGGGCGGTTTTGCCCAGAGGTTGCGACATTCGGTCACAGGGTGACTTGTAGTTAATTTTTCGTCACACGTCATAATCCCTTGAAGGGCTGAATTTTCGCCTGCAAAATGCCGCGCCCCGCCTGGTTTGGCGGGATCGTGCTGATCGGCCGCCCCAGCCGCACCATCCGAAGTGCCTGGGTTTACTCAATAAGATCACGCAGGAGATTTGACGTGCACATTGGTGTTCCCCTCGAAACCCAACCGGGTGAAACACGGGTTGCTGCTACCCCGGAAACCATCAAGAAGCTCATCGGCCAAGGCCATAAAGTCACTGTCCAGAGCGGCGCTGGCATCAAGGCCAGCGTGATCGATAGTGCTTATGCAGCGGCCGGCGCAACCATTGGCGATGCCAATGATGCGTTCGGGGCTGAGTTGATTCTCAAGGTGGTGGCCCCTAGCGACAGCGAACTGTCGCTGATCAAGAGCGGCACCGTTCTGGTGGGCATGCTCAATCCGTTCAACAACGAGACCATCGCCAAGCTGGCCGAACGCGGTATTACCGCTTTCGCCCTTGAGGCTGCGCCACGTACTTCCCGAGCCCAGAGCCTGGATGTGCTGTCGTCTCAAGCGAACATTGCCGGCTACAAAGCCGTGCTGCTGGCCGCGCATTACTATCCGCGCTTCATGCCGATGCTGATGACCGCTGCGGGCACCGTGAAAGCGGCGCGCGTGTTGATTCTCGGCGCCGGCGTGGCCGGACTTCAGGCGATTGCCACGGCCAAGCGCCTGGGCGCCGTGATCGAGGCTTCGGATGTGCGCCCGGCGGTGAAGGAACAAATCGAATCCCTCGGGGCCAAGTTCGTCGACGTGCCTTACGAGACCGACGAAGAACGTGAATGCGCGGTCGGCGTCGGTGGTTACGCGCGGCCTATGCCCGCCAGCTGGATGCAGCGCCAGGCCCAGGCCGTGCACGAACGCGCCAAACAGGCTGACATTGTCATCACCACGGCGTTGATCCCGGGTCGCAAGGCACCGACGCTGCTAAGCGCCGAAACCGTCGCGCAGATGAAACCCGGCTCAGTGGTCATCGACCTCGCGGCAGCCCAGGGCGGCAACTGCCCACTGACCGTGGCTGATCAGGTGGTGGTCGAGAACGGCGTGACCATCGTCGGCCCGACCAACCTGGCCGGCGAAGTCGCAGCCGACGCTTCGGCGCTGTACGCCCGTAACCTGCTGGACTTCCTGAAGCTGGTCTTCACCAAGGAAGGTCAGTTCGACGTGAACCTGGAAGACGACATCGTCGCCGCGTGCCTGATGTGCCGCGACGGCCAAGTCATCCGCAAAAACGCCTAAGCAGGGATTCAGACAATGGAAGAGCTTATCTCCCCCGGTATCTACAACCTGATCATCTTTGTACTGGCGATTTACGTCGGTTACCACGTGGTCTGGAACGTTACACCTGCTTTGCACACGCCGTTGATGGCGGTGACCAACGCCATCTCGGCAATCGTGATTGTCGGCGCCATGCTCGCCGCCGCCCTGACCGTAACGCCGCTGGGCAAGACCATGGGCACCCTCGCCGTGGCTCTGGCCGCGGTGAACGTGTTCGGTGGCTTCCTGGTGACGCGCCGCATGCTTGAGATGTTCAAGAAAAAAGCCCCGAAAGCCGTAAAAGAAGAGGCGCCCAAGTAATGAGCATGAACCTGGTAACGACGCTCTACCTGATCGCGTCCGTCTGCTTCATCCAGGCCCTCAAAGGCCTGTCGCACCCCACCACCTCCCGCCGAGGCAACCTGTTCGGCATGCTCGGCATGGCGCTGGCGGTGCTCACCACCGTGGGCCTCATCTATAAGCTCGGCGCTGAGTTAGCGACAGCTGGCATCGGCTATGTGATCGTCGGCCTGCTGGTTGGCGGCACCGCAGGCTCGATCATGGCCAAGCGCGTCGAGATGACCAAGATGCCGGAGCTGGTGGCGTTCATGCACAGCATGATCGGCCTGGCGGCGGTGTTCATTGCTATCGCAGCGGTCGTCGAGCCTCAGTCCCTGGGCATCGTCAAACAACTTGGTGACTCGATTCCGGCCGGTAACCGCCTGGAGCTGTTCCTCGGCGCAGCCATTGGTGCAATCACCTTCTCCGGCTCGGTGATCGCCTTCGGCAAACTCTCGGGCAAGTACAAGTTCCGCCTGTTCCAAGGCGCACCGGTACAGTTTGGCGGCCAGCACAAGCTCAACCTGATCCTGGGCCTGGCAACGCTGGGCCTGGGCCTGACCTTCATGTTCACCGGCAACCTCGGCGCGTTCGCCTTGATGCTGGCCCTGGCCTTTGTCCTGGGTGTGCTGATCATCATCCCGATCGGCGGCGCGGACATGCCGGTGGTGGTCTCGATGCTCAACAGCTATTCCGGTTGGGCCGCCGCGGGCATCGGCTTCTCGCTGAACAACTCGATGCTGATCATTGCCGGTTCGTTGGTGGGTTCGAGCGGTGCGATCCTCTCGTACATCATGTGCAAGGCGATGAACCGTTCGTTCTTCAACGTGCTGCTCGGCGGCTTCGGCAATGCCCCGGATGCGGCTGGCCCGGCAGGCTCGAAAGAAGCCCGTCCGGTGAAGTCTGGTTCGGCCGACGACGCGACCTTCCTGCTGACCAACGCCGACACGGTGATCATCGTTCCAGGCTACGGCCTGGCGGTAGCCCGGGCGCAGCATGCGCTGAAAGAACTGACCGAGAAGCTGACCCACCACGGCGTGACCGTCAAATACGCCATCCATCCCGTGGCCGGTCGAATGCCCGGACACATGAACGTACTGCTGGCCGAGGCCGAAGTGCCTTACGACCAAGTGTTCGAGATGGAAGACATCAACTCCGAGTTCGGCCAAGCCGACGTGGTATTGGTGCTCGGCGCTAACGACGTGGTCAACCCGGCGGCGAAGAACGATCCGAAGTCGCCGATTGCCGGCATGCCGATTCTCGAAGCCTTCAAGGCCAAGACGATCATCGTCAACAAGCGCTCGATGGCCAGCGGTTATGCCGGCCTGGACAACGAGCTGTTCTATCTCGACAAGACCATGATGGTGTTCGGCGACGCCAAGAAAGTCATCGAAGACATGGTCAAAGCCGTGGAATAAGCTCCAGCGATTCATCAAAACGCCCCGACTTGTCGGGGCGTTTTGATTTGTATCAAGGCAAAAAGTTACCGATCCGGTAACAATGTTTTGCCTGAAACGCCCGTAATAGACGCCTTAAATGCGACTTTTGTAGCGGGTCGGGCTCAGCGCGAATTCTCTAGACTGCGCATCCAGCTTCCAGCCCGAGATAACCATCCATGTACCGTGATCGCATCCGCCTGCCTTCGTTGTTGAACAAAGTGATGAGCGCTGCCGAAGCAGCCTTGTTGATTGAAGACGGCATGACCGTCGGCATGAGCGGTTTCACCCGTGCCGGAGAAGCCAAGGCAGTGCCGCACGCTCTGGCCGAGCGCGCCAAGGTCACGCCGCTGAAAATCAGCCTCATGACCGGAGCAAGCCTGGGCAACGATTTGGACAAACAACTTACGGAAGCCGGCGTACTGGCACGACGCATGCCCTTCCAAGTCGACAGCACCCTGCGCAAGGCTATTAACGCAGGCGAAGTGATGTTCATCGACCAGCATCTTTCGGAAACCGTCGAACAGATGCGTAACGCCCAGCTCAAGCTACCGGATATTGCCGTGATCGAAGCGGTAGCGATCACCGAGCAAGGTCATATCGTGCCGACCACGTCGGTGGGTAACTCCGCCAGCTTTGCAATTTTTGCCAAGCAGGTGATTGTCGAGATCAACCTTGCCCACAACCCGGACCTGGAAGGCTTGCACGACATTTATATACCGAGCTACCGCCCGACTCGCCTGCCGATCCCCTTAGTGAAGGTTGACGACCGAATCGGCAGCACGGCCATCCCGATCCCGCCGGAAAAGATCGCCGCCATTGTCATCACCCAACAGGCAGACTCCCCTTCCACGGTCTTGCCGCCCGACGAAGACACCCAGGCCATTGCCGACCATCTGATCAGCTTCTTCAAGCAAGAAGTCGCCGCTGGGCGCATGACCAACAAGCTTGGCCCCCTGCAGGCCGGCATCGGCAACATTGCCAACGCGGTGATGTGCGGATTGATCGATTCCCCGTTCGAAGAGCTGACCATGTATTCCGAGGTGTTGCAGGATTCCACCTTCGACCTCATCGACGCCGGCAAGCTAAGTTTCGCTTCCGGAAGCTCCATAACCTTGTCGGCTCGGCGCAACAGTGATGTCTTTGGGAATCTGGCGAAATACAAGGACAAATTGGTCCTGCGTCCGCAGGAAATATCCAACCATCCCGAGGTGGTGCGACGCCTGGGCATCATCGGCATCAACACGGCGCTGGAGTTCGACCTGTACGGCAATGTCAACTCGACCCATGTATGTGGCACGCGGATGATGAATGGCATCGGTGGTTCGGGGGATTTCGCCCGGAACGCACACCTGGCTATTTTCGTGACCAAATCCATCGCCAAGGGCGGCGCGATTTCCAGCGTCGTGCCGATGGTCAGCCACGTGGACCATACCGAGCATGATGTCGACATTCTGGTGACCGAGATTGGCCTGGCTGATTTGCGGGGCCTGGCGCCACGGGAGCGGGCGCGAGCCGTCATCGACAACTGCGTGCATCCGTCCTATCGCCAAGCGCTGAGCGACTACTTCGAAGCGGCGTGTGCCTTGGGCGGGCATACGCCGCATATCCTGCGCGACGCACTCAGCTGGCACATTAACCTGGAAGCAACCGGGCGCATGCTCGCGGTTTGACACAGCTGGATCACCGTTGCAGCAAATACAGTTTTGAGAAGCCAGGCGCCAAGCTCAAGAACCAACAAAAACTGTACTGCTGTACTGGTGATTTCCTACACCCTTTTCCCACAAAACGTACCGACACCTTAATAAATGCACCAAATGAGTGCCAATAGGTACAGTTGCATCGATATCGACCAGTACACCACTCTTTAACAGTTAACTGGTCTCTCACAATACAGATGAACTGTATCTACTGAGTCTGGCCAAACGGGAGGATCATGGGCACCAGTTAAACCACTACCTAATCCCGCCACAAGCGGAAGGATGTCAACCATGGAACGTACACTCAGTTCCGAGCTGTTTTTCGAAGACAAAGCTGAAAAAAACCAGGCTTCCCTGCCTCTTCGCGTTATCGCTAACCTGATGCTGTGGCAGCGCCGCATCGCCAGCCGCCATCAACTGGCTCGTCTGGATTCGCGCCTGCTGGCAGACGCCGGTATCAGCGAAGCACAGCGCTACGAAGAGCTGAGCAAGCCGTTCTGGCGCTAACTCAGCGTCGCTGGCCCTGACCCACCGGGTCCACCGCCAGCACCGAATTGAAAAAACAAGACCCGTCGCGGGAAACCGCGACGGGTCTTGTCGTTTCCGGGCTCGATTCATCAGATTCGCCGAACAATAACAGTTATGCACCAATCTAAATTTTACCAGTACAGTTCATAATGAACGCTTATCACTGCCACTGCGGAGCTGTAAGCAAATCCGTTCTGTCCTACTATTGATGCAAACGTGGCGAAGCGAGTCGAGCATGCGTCTCCTCTTCCAGCTACACGCACCGCCATCACATCATCCAAGGAGTTCCATCATGTCCCGTCTTCGCCTGCTCAGCGCCGTTGCACTGTTCGCCGTGGCCGCCCATTCGAACGCCAGCAGCTTTATCGTGACCACCGATTCCATCGTCGGCGCACTCAAGGCCACGTCCGACGTAACCTCCGACGCGACCTCATCACTGCGTGACAATAAAATCGTCCAAGCCGCACGTGACGACGCCGCCAGCTTCGTAGCCAGCGAAGGCGCCATCCGTGGTGTGAAGCTGGAGAGCGCGTTGGATTACATCCGCCAGCAGGCCCCGCAACTCAACGCCACCGATGCGCAGTTGGCCCAGGCCATCCTGGTAATCTGATGCAACATGAAACATCGGGCACCCAAGGGTGTACCGATGTTTCAGCACTGGCTCTGGCCCGCAGGTTTGCGCTAGCCTTCAAGCTCGCCAACCATCGTCGAGTCCCATGCGTTATTACTTAAAACTCTACAGTGCCTTTTTCCTCGCAATTGCTTGCTGGTCTGTTCCGGCCCATGCCTTCGATGTGTCCACCCAGCAGGTGGTAGCCAGCGGCTACGCCACGAGCCTGGTGACTTCCGCGCCCTTTGACAATAAACGGGTCGCAGCCGCTCGTGATGACGCTGCCGCATTCATTGCCAGTGATGGACAATTGCGAGGGGCACAGTTGGAGTCGGCCTTGGACTACCTGCGCCGGAGCCAGCCGAAACTTCACGCCAGCGACCTTGAACTGGCACAGGCAATTCTCGTCCAATAGCTATCTTTAATTTTCCGGAGTCGTTCCATGCGTAGCCCGCTGATTGCTGCCGCCCTTGGCCTGTTGGTATTGGCCGATGTGGCCCAGGCACATACCCTGGTAGCCACCAGTAACATCATCGTTCGCGCCTCCCAGCGTTCGATTGATTTCACGTCCGATACCACCACATCCATCCGTGACTCAAAAATTGTCCGCGAAGCCCACGATGACGCTGCCAGCTTCGTCGCCAGCAATGGCGAGATTCGTGGCGCTCATCTCGAAGCGGCCTTCGAGACATTGCGTACCCGCGTACCGGAAGCCCGCGACGCCAGTGACCAGGTTCTCGCCGAAGCTATCCTCGCATTGTGAGACGGCTCGCCGCCTGGCTGACAGCCGGGGTCGTGCTGCTCCTGAGCGGCACCGCCCAGGCCGGCCTCCAGCTACATCTCAATAGCGACGGCTTGAGCCCGGCACAACAGCAGGCCAGCCAGGCATTGCTCGATGAAGCCATGCAGGCTTTGCCACCACGCTTCATCGAGCGACTCGACCGGCGCATCGATGTCGGCTGGACCGACCAGATGCCTGCCAACGCTTACGGCCAGGCCTCATTGGTCTCACAGCTGGATCTCAACCGGAACCTGCTGGACAGCCTCACCGATGGCAGCGCCGCCAAGCAAAAGACCTCGCGCCCCCACGGTACCGTGCGGCGCGAAATGCTCGCCACCGTCCTACACGAACTGACCCATATCTATGACCGCTCGCGCCTCTGGCCAAATGCCGAACGTGCGCTGATCCAACGCTGTACTCGACGTAACAGCAGCGCCGGGTTGATCGGCCTCCCAGATGATTGCCGGGGCCAGAACGATCGTCGTTTCACGCTCAGTGATGATCCGCGCCTGCTCGACCTCGCCGGCTGGCCGCAATACGTTGGCCGTCGCGGTGAACGAGAGCAGCACAATCGCCAGGTTGCCCGCAGCCCGGACCTCTACGAGACGAGCAGCCCCAAGGAGTTCGTCGCGGTCAACATGGAGTATTTCCTCCTGGACCCGAGCTACGCCTGTCGCCGGCCCGCGCTGTATCGCTATTACCGTGAGCACTTCGGCTGGGCGCCCGCCGTCAAAGACACTTGCGCCACCTCGTTCGCCTTCCTCAATGCCGGCAACGACTTTGCCAAGACGCCACTGGGCAAGGTCGATCCGGAACGCGTATACGCCATCGATTACCTGTTGGCCGAAGCCAACCAGAACTGGGTAAGCCGTTGGGGTCATAGCATGCTTCGCCTGGTGATCTGTGCACCGGGCCGGCCACGTGGACCCGACTGCCGACTGGATCTGGACCAGCATCTGGTGCTGTCGTACCGCGCCTTCGTCGGCGACGTACAGCTATCGAGCTGGGACGGTCTTGTAGGCAAATACCCGTCCCGCCTGTTTGTGCTGCCGCTCGCCCAGGTCATCGACGAATACACCAAGACCGAACTGCGCAGCCTGGCGTCCGTACCGCTGAACCTGTCGCGCACCGAGATCGAAGAAACCGTTGAACATGCCGCCGAAATGCATTGGAGCTATGACGGCAACTATTACTTCCTGTCCAATAATTGCGCGGTGGAAAGCTTGAAGCTGTTGCGCAGCGGCAGTAACAACGAACAGCTCAAGGGCCTGGACAGCATATTGCCCAATGGCTTGCTGGAAGTGCTCAAGGGCCGTGGCCTGGCCGACACCAGCGTGCTGGACGATCCCAAGGAGGCCCTGCGCCTGGGTTACCGCTTCGACTCATTCCGCGAACGCTACCAGGCCATGTTCGACGTGCTGAAAAAGCGCCTGCCGATCCAGCAACAAACCGTTGAAGACTGGCTGGCGCTGGACGCCGCCGAACGCCGCGCCTGGTTTGGACAGGCCGACCTGCGCACCAGTGCGGCACTGCTGCTGTTGGAACAAGCCAGTTTCCGCAGGCAGTTGCTACTGGCCCAGGATGAAGTCAAGCAGCGGTATCTTGGCGCCCGTGAGCTTCAGAACGGCGGCATGGAGCGAGCTAACGCGACGTTGCAACAGATCCTCGCCAACAGCGGCTTCCTGAGCCGTCCTGCCGAACTGCTGGGCAGCAGCGGCTACGGATTGCCACAACCCAGCGAATGGCAGCGACTGGAATCGGAAAGCAGCCTGCGCCAGAAACAGCTTCAAACGCTGACCGGCGAGTTGGATAAGGAAGTCAGGGCATTGCTTGAACCGAGCCGCGCCGCTGAAATTGCGGCGAGCGAGGCCAATGTGAAGCAAATCGGCGAACATCTGCGCGAGCTGCATAAGGCCGGAGCCGGATTGGAATTGCCCTGACGGCATTTTTCAAGCAACAACAAAAAGGGGTTCGGAACCTGGTTCCGAACCCCTTTTGCATTGCTGCGACCTGAATCAGCGATCAGCCAAGACGCGCCTTACGTACGCCATCGGCCAAGGCCGCGCACAAGCTCAGCACGCCATCAATCGCCTGTTCCGCCGTATCGGCGCTGGCGATATGGTCGATCAACGCCGAGCCGACCACAACGCCGTCGGCCAACCGCGCGATGGCGGCAGCCTGCTCCGGCGTACGAATGCCGAAGCCAATGCTGATCGGCAGGTCTGTATGCCGACGCAAGCGCGCCACGGCCTCTTCTACATGCTCCAGCGTCGCGGCACCGGCACCGGTCACACCCGCCACCGATACGTAGTAGACAAAACCCGAGCTACCGTTGAGCACAGTCGGCAAACGCACATCATCGGTGGTTGGCGTTGTCAGGCGGATGAAATCCAGTCCGGCAGCCTGGGCCGGCTCGCACAGTTCACCGTTGTGCTCAGGTGGCATGTCCACCACGATCAGGCCATCGACACCGCTATCCAGCGCTTCGCCAATGAAACGCTGCACGCCATAACGATGGATCGGGTTGAAATACCCCATCAGCACCAGCGGCGTCTCGGTATTGTCCTTGCGGAACTCACGGACCATCTGCAGGGTTTTCGCCAGGTTCTGCTGGGCGCCCAAGGCACGGATGTTCGCCAACTGAATCGCCGGGCCGTCGGCCATCGGATCAGTGAACGGCATGCCCAACTCAATGACATCGGCGCCGGCGGCAGGCAGGCCCTTGAGAATCGCCAGCGACGTGTCGTAATCCGGATCACCGGCAGTGACAAACGTCACCAGGGCGGCACGGTTCTGTTGCTTGAGTTCGGCAAAGCGGGTTTGCAGGCGGCTCATCAGTGTTTCTCCTGCTGGGACTGTTCCATGTGGTGCATCACGGTTTGCATGTCTTTATCGCCACGACCAGACAGGTTGACCACCATCAGGTGATCCTTGGGCAGGTTTGGCGCACGCTTGAACACTTCGGCCAAGGCATGGGCACTTTCCAAGGCAGGAATAATCCCTTCCAGGCGGCAGCACTTATGGAACGCTTCCAACGCCTCAGCGTCGGTGACCGAGGTGTATTGCACGCGGCCAATGTCATGCAACCAGGCGTGTTCCGGGCCGATGCCAGGGTAATCGAGGCCGGCGGAGATCGAATGAGCGTCGATGATCTGGCCGTCTTCATCCTGCAACAAGAACGTACGGTTACCGTGCAATACGCCTGGAACGCCGCCGTTCAAGCTCGCCGCGTGCTTGCCGGTCTCGATGCCGTAACCCGCCGCTTCAACGCCGATGATTTCGACGCTCTTGTCATCCAGGAACGGATGGAACAGGCCCATGGCATTGGAGCCACCGCCGATGCACGCCACCAGGCTGTCCGGTAGGCGACCTTCCTGGACTTGCAGCTGATCGCGGGTTTCCTTGCCGATCACGGCTTGGAAGTCACGGACCATCGCTGGATAAGGGTGCGGGCCAGCTACGGTGCCGATCAGGTAGAACGTGCTGTCGACGTTGGTGACCCAATCGCGCAGCGCCTCGTTCATCGCATCTTTGAGCGTGCCGGTACCGGCGACCACCGGAATGACTTCCGCGCCAAGCAGCTTCATCCGAAACACGTTGGCCTGCTGGCGTTCGATGTCGGTGGTGCCCATGTAGATCACGCAGTCCAGGCCGAACCGAGCGGCCACGGTAGCAGTGGCAACGCCGTGCATGCCGGCGCCGGTCTCGGCGATGATGCGTTTCTTGCCCATGCGCCGCGCCAGCAGGATCTGGCCGATGCAATTGTTGATCTTGTGCGCGCCGGTGTGATTCAGCTCTTCACGCTTGAGGTAGATCTTCGCGCCACCGCAGTACTCCGTCAGGCGCTCGGCGAAATAAAGCGGGCTCGGACGACCGACATAGTCTCGTTGGAAGTAGGCCAATTCCTCGATGAACGCAGGATCTTCCTTCGCCACTTCGTATTCACGGGCCAGATCGAGGATCAGCGGCATCAGCGTTTCCGCGACATAACGGCCGCCGAACGCGCCAAACAGGCCGTTGGCATCGGGACCGCTGCGCAGGTTGAAGGGGGTCGTAGGCTGGGTCATCGGGCGCTCCAGGCGAATGCGTAGAAAGACAATGAGGCCACTCTACCCCTGACATACCTGCGTGAAAACCGATAAGATCGCCGCAACCTGTCAGGAAAACTCACAAATACCATGCGCCATGACCTTCCTCCGCTAAACGCCCTGCGTGCCTTCGAGGCCACTGCTCGCCTGAACAGCGTAAGCCAGGCGGCGGAACAGCTGCACGTCACCCATGGCGCCGTCAGCCGCCAGCTCAAGGTGCTGGAAGATCACTTGGGAATCAGCCTGTTCATCAAGGACGGGCGTGGCTTGAAACTCACAGATGCAGGACTGCGATTGCGCGACGCCAGCGCCGACGCGTTCGAGCGCCTGCGCACCGTTTGCGCGGAGCTGACGCAAAGCACAGCGGACGCCCCGTTCGTGTTGGGCTGCTCGGGAAGTTTGTTGGCGCGCTGGTTCATTCCGCGCCTGGGCCGGCTCAATGCCGATCTGCCTGACTTGCGCCTGCACCTGTCCGCTGGTGAGGGCGACCTTGACCCGAGGCGTCCAGGACTGGATGCCCTGCTGGTATTCGCCGAACCGCCGTGGCCGGCCGACATGCAAGTTTACGAACTGGCCAGCGAGCGGATCGGGCCGGTGATGAGCCCTCGTTATGGGGGCTTCACCCGTTTGCGCGATGCCCCCGCCAGCGCGCTGCTGGGCGAACAGCTGTTGCACACCACCTCACGCCCCCAGGCCTGGCCAACCTGGGCGCAACAAAACGCCCTTGAGCCCCAGGCGTTGAAGTTCGGGCAAGGCTTCGAGCATTTATATTATTTACTGGAGGCGGCCGTGGCCGGGCTTGGTGTGGCGATTGCCCCCGAGCCCTTGGTGACCGAGGACCTGCGTGCTGGTCGCCTGGTCGCGCCGTGGGGTTTCAGCGAAACCCCGGCACGACTGGCGTTATGGCTGCCCAAGCGCGCCGCGGACGGGCGCGCCCGGCAATTGGCGCAATGGCTCAGGCATGAGCTGAACCCTTCGGACTAGTCGCCGCGCTTGCACAACAAATAAGCGGCCAGCAGACCCAACGCGCCAACGGCGACGCCGGCCGTGGTCCAAGGGTGTTCCTGAGCGTAGTCGCGCGTGGCGATCCCGGTTTCACGGGTTTTCACCTTGACCTCTTCATACGCATCGCTGAGCAGATGCCGGGAGTGCTTCAGTGCATTTTCGGCATTTGCCTTGAGCGACTTGAGGGTTCTACGCGACTCGTCCGAAGCGTCGTCCTTCAGGCTTTCCAACGACTTGAGCAGACTCTCGATCTCCGCTTCCATGCTTTGCAACGAGGCTTTGCGTAACGAAGTGCTGGCCATGGTGGCTCTCTCCTGCAGTGGTTGAGTAGCGTGTGTGGATTGGGACTGCGGCCGTTTGGGAAAGTGCAGTAAATCTGAACTTTCCAAGCGTAGACGGCGCCACATGTAAGGCGAAAAATCGCTGCTAGGCTGTTAAAGACAACCAAGGAGAACGTCATGAGTGATCACCACACGTACAAGAAAGTCGAGCTGGTCGGCTCGTCTCCCACCAGCATTGAAGACGCAATCAACAACGCCCTGGCCGAGGCCAGCAAAAGCCTCAAGCACCTGGAATGGTTCGAAGTCACGGAAACCCGCGGCCATATCGAAAATGGCCGGGCCGCGCACTTTCAGGTGACCATCAAGGTCGGATTCCGAATCGCCAATAGCTGAGCGCTTTGAACTTGCACGCTGGCGGAGTGCCATAGGGAATGGCGATGCGCTATGGCTGTCGCATCACGTCTGTACGAAACCTCCCTATTTGATCCGACCAAGGAGTGCGAGCGATGAAGAAATTGATGGTGGCCCTGGGTTTGCTGAGCCTTGCGGGTACGGCGTTAGCGGCCGGCAAGCCGTGCGAGGAGCTGAAAAACGAAATCGCAGCGAAGATCGACGCAAAAGGCGCTTCGGGTTATTCGCTGGAGATTGTCGATAAAGGCGCAGCGGCTGACGGAGAAGTTGTCGGCACCTGTGAAGGCGGTTCGAAAGAAATCGTCTACAACCGCGGCTGATAGCGCGTTCAGATCAAAGCCGACGCATCGCGTCGGCTTTTTACTGGTCGCGATTCAGCCTTTCATCACTTGCGCCAGCAGTTCATAAGAGCGCAAGCGGTCGGCGTGCTCGTACAAATCGCTGGTGAAAATCAACTCATCGGCCTGGGTCTGCTCGATCAACACTTCGAGCTTGGCGCGGATTTTCTGCGGGCCACCGATCATGGCCAGGCCAAGGAAATCACCTACCGCTTCCTTCTCATGGGGCAGCCATAGACCATTCATGGTGTCGACCGGCGGGCGCTGCACCAGGCTCTGGCCGCGCATCAACGCCAGGATACGCTGGTACACCGAAGTCGCCAGGTAATCGGCCTGCTCGTCCGTGTCCGCCGCCACCAAAGGGACGCCGAGCATCACATACGGCTTGTCGAGCACGGCCGACGGCTGGAAGTGGTTGCGATACACACGAATCGCCTCGTGCATGAACCGCGGTGCGAAATGGGAGGCGAACGCGTAGGGCAAACCGCGCTCACCGGCCAACTGCGCACTGAACAGGCTCGAACCCAACAGCCACACCGGTACGTTGGTGCCCGTGCCCGGCATGGCGATGATGCGTTGGTCCGGCGTACGCGGCCCGAGATAGCGCATCAGTTCGGCCACGTCATCGGGAAAATCATCGGCGCTGCCGGAGCGCTCACGTCGCAATGCACGGGCCGTCATCTGGTCGGAACCAGGCGCTCGCCCCAACCCAAGGTCAATCCGACCCGGAAACAGACTTTCCAGCGTGCCGAACTGTTCGGCGATTACCAACGGCGCATGGTTCGGCAGCATCACCCCGCCGGAGCCGACGCGGATGCTCGACGTGCCCCCCGCCAGGTAGCCCAGCAATACCGCCGTCGCGGAGCTGGCGATGCCGTCCATGTTGTGGTGTTCCGCCACCCAGAATCGGGTGTAGCCGTACTTTTCCACGTGCTGCGCCAAATCCAGGGAGTTGCGCAAGGATTGGGCGGCGTTGCCGTCGGCGCGGACAGGCACAAGGTCGAGGGTTGAAAATTTAACTTCGGACAGCTGTTTCATGGGCCGGCATCTCCAACGGCGTACGAGCTTTCCTGTGGGCGAAAGCCTGCCGTTTCTCTAGGTGTGTCCTATGAATGTGGGCATATACCCGAGTTTCAATAGTAGCGAAGAATTTTCCTACTAAATTGGTCGACTAATCGACCGGGTGAACTTTATCCACCGGTCTATCCTCACAATCCTGGCACTGAAAAATACCCAGGCGCGAACCCTCGCGCCGGATCATGAGGAGGCACACATGGCTATCGTCAAGAAAGCATCGGCTCACTGGGAAGGTGACCTGAAGAGCGGCATCGGCTCCATCTCCACGGAAACCGGCGTGTTGCGCGAAGCGCCCTATGGTTTCAAGGCACGTTTCGAAGGCGGCAAGGGCACCAACCCTGAAGAATTGATCGGTGCGGCCCATGCGGGCTGCTTCTCCATGGCGTTTTCGATGATCCTCGGCGACGCCGGGCTCAAGGCAGACAGCATCGACACCAACGCCGAAGTGACCCTGGACCAGGTCGATGGCGGCTTCGCGATCACCGCAATCAAGCTGATCCTCAAAGCCAAGATTCCCGGCGCCAGCCAGGAGCAATTCGAAGAGCTGAGCAACAAGGCCAAGGAAGGTTGCCCGGTTTCCAAGGTGCTCAACGCCAAGATCACCCTGGACGCGACCCTGGTGAGTTGACCAACCGAGAAGATCGCAGCCCCTCAAAGGCTGCGATCTTCTTGAGCCGCGAGCTATTTACCCGAAAGCAATTATGATCGAATGCAGGTCTGCAGTTTCAGCGCACAGGCGTGCGCGCTGTATTGAGGAATCCGAGCATGAAACGTTTGACCCTGGCAGTCATCGGTTGCGCATTGACCACAACGGCCCTCGCAGCACCCAAGCCCTGCGAAGAACTGAAAGCCGAAATCGAAGCGAAGATCCAGGCTAATAACGTGGCGTCCTATACCTTGGAAATCGTCACCAATGACGAAGTCCATGACCAGAACATGGTGGTGGGCAGTTGCGAGTACGGCACCAAGAAAATCATCTATCAGAAGAACGACCGCTAGGCAGCGCTACGGAACGCAATTGACTTGTCGATCTTCTGCGACGATTTCACGCTTGGCGTTATAGAGCCGGGCGCTGGCGGAAAACGCCAGATTGCGCCCTTCCAAGCGATAACGCTGGCCGGCTTCGAAATGGTCGTAACGTACGAGCATGTAGCACAGTCGTTCCTGAGGAGCACCCTGCATGCCCAGCCCACCGCCGGCAAAAACCTCAAAATCGAAGCGCACCTTCAGTTCATGGCTGCCCGGTGAAACCTGGAAGAATCGTCCGTCAGAGGATTTTTGACCATCCAGGCTTTCGGCCATCAGCAGCTTGCCACCCGGCATCGGCGTGGCCAGATCGATCCACGCCATGTTCGGATCGACTTGCGGTAACGGGCTCGAAGCACAACCGCTCATGGCAACAAGGCCCAGCAACAATATGTATTTGCGCATGGTGAATATCCTGGAGTCAGGTCCTGAGCATAGCGCTTATCAGCTTTGCTGGCAGCCGGCTGGTGTGCCTTGGCCCACCACCTTGCGCTGCTGGTTGTAAAGCTTCGCCCAAGGGCGGAATCCGATGCTGCCAGCCTGCAATTGGTAGCGCTGGCCCGCGTTGAAATCCTTGAATTTCACGTTCAACCGGCAATCACGCCACAGCGGCTCGGCATCCGGGCCGATGTTGCCCGGCTCCACGGCAAACTGATAACGCACCGTCAGCTCATGGCTACCCGGTTGAACCTCGAAATAACGTCGGTCGATGGATTCCTTGTCATCGACTTCCAGCGCTTGCAAAGCCGTGTCCTGATGGTTTCCCAGGTCAACCCACGCCTGGGAGGGATCAGGATCAGGCAAACCGGCACAGCCAGTCAGCAGCAATAGGCCACTTGTCAGCATCAACACGCGCATAGCGAAGCTCCGGGCAAGCGAGATAGTCTTTGGGCAGACTTCCCAGGGTGATTCCAAATTGATCAGGCAGCGTTCAAGCCATCGGTTACTCGACCGTGTTTTGCGGATTTTGTTTCCAGCCCTCCTGCTTTTGTTACTCAACGGTTGCACAAGCGCTGGCTACTACAGCCAGCTCGCCAGCGGACAAGTACGACTGCTGCAAGCCCGCGAGCCAATCGACCGCGTCATTGCCGACCCCACCCGCGACCCGAAACTGCGCGCTCACCTGGCCCAGGCCCGCAAGGCCCGCGAGTTCGCCAGCAAACAACTGCACCTGCCCGATAACAAAAGCTATCGCCTGTACGCCGACATAGGTCGCCCCTTCGTCGTCTGGAACGTCTTCGCCACCCCGGAATTCTCCCTGGCCCCGCAAACCCATTGCTTTCCCATCGCCGGTTGCGTGGCCTATCGCGGCTATTACAGCCAGGGCGCCGCCCGAGGCGAGGCCGCGTTGCAGCAGTTGCAGGGCATGGATGTGTCGATTGGCGGCGTGGAGGCCTACTCGACGCTGGGCTGGTTCAACGACCCGATCCTGAGTTCGATGCTGCACTGGGGCGACGAGCGCCTGGCGACGCTGATCTTTCATGAACTGGCGCACCAACGCGTCTACGTGAAGGACGACACGGCATTCAACGAATCCTTCGCCACCTTCGTCGAACAGGAAGGCACCCGCCAATGGCGCGCCCATCGCGGGCTGGCGCCGGAAAACGGCAACCGGTTGCGCCAGCGCGACCAGTTCATCCAACTGATCCTCGACACCCGCCAACGCCTGGAAACCCTCTACGCCGAGCCTCTGCCGGCCGAGCAGATGCGCCAGCGCAAGGCCGCGGAATTCGAACGCCTGCGCGCCGACTACGAACGCATGCGCGATAGCCAATGGAACGGCGACAAACGCTACGACGCCTGGGTCTATGCGCCACTGAACAACGCCCGGCTATTGCCCTTCGGCCTGTATGACCAATGGGTGCCGGCGTTTGCGGCGTTGTTCAAGCGTGGGGGCGGGAGTTGGATGGCGTTTTATAGCGCGGTTGAACAGCTCGGCCGGTTGCCCGGCGATGAGCGCAAAGCCGCCTTGGAGGCATTGGCTGCCCCCAAAACCGCGAACGATTGAACAGGCCTCATCGCGAGCAAGCGCCCGCGCCAACCTTCAAAGCACCGCAGCTCCCCCTGTGGGAGCGAGCTTGCTCGCGATAGCGGCCTATCAAACAACGCCTATCCAACTGAACGACAAACCCAACAGCCCCTCACCGCCAAAAAGCTCCACCCGCCCATGCGTCCCGCAACCGCGCGGCACTGATGTTGCGGCGACTCGGATCGAAGGCCAACGCCTCGCGCAACGTCACCCAGCAACGCCGGGGCAGGTTTCTCGGTGCCTTGAGCTGGCGCTCCATCCCGGTATCGCGGGCCTGGTTCGAAGGTAAACGTTGGTACGGATGTTTGCCGCACGCGAGTTCGTACAGCACGCAAGCCAGGCTGTAGAGATCGGCGGGCGCGGAGAGCGTTGCGCCCTCAAGCAATTCGGGGGCGGCGTAGCCTGGGGTCCAGGCGTTGAGGCGTTGGCGATTCAGAAAGGCCAACTCTTTCAAAGCCCCCTTTTCGGCCAGGCCAAGGCCGAAATCAAACAAGCGCACACCCTCTTCGCCCAACATGACATTGCTTGGCTTGATATCGCCATGCAACACGCCCCGTTCATGGGCGTAGGCGATGGCGTCCAGCAGCGGCACGGCTATCGTTTTCAGTTCAGGCCAAGGCAAACCGAGGGGGCGCTCACAAAGCAGCTTGTCCAGCGTCGAGCCGCGCAGCAACTCCATGGTGATGAACGCACGCCGGTGAGCGGCATCCACCTCAAAGGTGTAGGGCCGTAGAACGTTTGGATGAAGCAAACGCCTGGTCAACGCGAATTCGCTGTAAAGCAGCACGCTGGCGTCGGGGGACTCCTCAAACGCCTCGCCGAGCATCTTCAGCGCAATGTAGGGGTCCGGATCGCCGAATTGTTCATGAAGCAAGTCTCGGGCGCGATAAACGACGCCCATCCCACCGGCTCCGAGCAAGCGCTCCAGGTAATAGCGACCCGCAAGTATTTTCGGCACTTTTGCGTCACGAGAAATCTGCAGCGTTGGCTCAAGACGGCTCAAGCGCAAATCACCACGGCGGTCAGGTTATCCCGCGCAGCGCCATTCAGGACCTCTTCAAAAAGACATTCCACCACCCGGCTCGGGGACGGCAAGCCCATGGCATCGCCAAGCGTTTTGCTGCCGAGATCCTGATACAGGCCGTCGGTGCACAACAAAAACTTGTCGCCACGCTGAACATCCAGCTCGAGTACTTCCAAATTCAATTCTTTCGAAGCACCTATCGCGCGGGTCAGCGCCTTGGCGGCGGGGTGAGCATTTGCCTGGTCGAGACTGAGACGGCCCTCAACGACCCACTGCTGGCGCAGCGAGTGGTCCCGCGACAGTTGATACAGCCGCTGACGACGCCATAGATAACAGCGACTGTCGCCCGCCCAGACACAAGCGGCGCGACGACCTTCCAGCAATAACGCCACCACCGTGCTGCCCATGATGCCAAGCGGATTTGCCGCATTGACGGTCAGCTCCTGGCTCAACCGCCGGTTGGTCCAACGCAGGCACTGGCGCACGGCGTTCAAGTGCGCGTCAAAGTTTCCGTACAGGGGTAGATCGGCCAGATTGGCGACGATCAGTTGGCTGGCGATATCGCCACCCGAGTGACCGCCCATTCCGTCAGCCACTGCCCATAACCCCCGTTTCGGGCATTCCAGGAAAGCATCCTCGTTTCGTTGACGAACCTTGCCAATGTCCGTTCGCGCGGCACTGCGCCAGACGCTGACGTGATGCATCAGAGCTGTGCCGGCATTTTGAATGTGCGCAGCACCTTCATATCAAAAGGGTTTGGCGTGCGCTGGCTCGTCAATAGGTAGTTAGCCCGCAGCCCACCCAGATCAGCCTTGAGCACCCGCACATCACGGCCGCTCAGGTACTCGGCCTGCATCAAGTCGAGCAGCCGAAACAGCGACCACGGCCCGGTATTCTTTTCGATACCGACGCCCCGCCCACCGGCCATTCTGTCCAATACCAGGGAAGTCCGGCCGCCCTGGGCGTCAGTTGGCCAAGTGAAGGCCAGCGGCTGTATCGGCCCGTGGCGGTACTCCAGCGTCTTGTCGCCGAAACGAAATTCCGATCGACTCACGGCCGGGTCGAGCGTGTAGGGCTCAAGCTTGAATTGCACCTGTGGCTCGGCTGGGTTCTCGATGAAAAAACCCTGGCGGATCGTATGCGCCGCCGCCATTTGATCCAGGTAGGTCCTGGACATGGGCAAGCTCTGGCCATCGATGCTACGCAGGCGATAGTTTCCAGGAGTACCGCTGACGAAAGGACGCATATAACTGTCGAAGAATCGGTCGACGATGCCCTGATCCTTGAAGAACTCGCGAAAATCATTGATCGCCACGTCACTGGCACTGTGTGCGTTGAACGGATATCGCTTGCTGATTGCCTTGCGGTAAAAACCGTACAGATCGCCCTGGTAGCGCTGGTTGAGGTGACGGTAGGAATCGCTGAGTACGATTCGCCAGCTATCGTCGGCCAACCCGTTGAACCACCCGTCGAATGGGCGCGGCAAACGAGTCGACGCGCTACGCAGGCTTGCCAGCGCGTCTCGCTGGCCACCCATGCGGCGCTTTGCCAATTCGAATGCGGCCTGCTCCGGATCGCTGGCCCGGGCCAGCGTCGCCAACTGCGCCTGGGTGTCATCAAGAGCCCGCAGGGCGAAGGTCAGATCCGCAGAGGGGCTGTTGTCAGGTTCCAACAAGCGGTGCAACGGCTCGAAACGCCGTCGCAGGGATTTTTGCCCGGTATCCGGCAGTGCCATTGCCAACGAATCGGCGGCTTTTGCGGCGGCCGAAGCAAGTTGCGTAACGGCTTTTTCGCTGTTCCCAGGCGTTTGTGTTGACGTGTCCATGGGTTCGACCAGGCCTTGGATGCGAGTGTGCTCGCGCACCTGCACCAGCAATCGCAGAACCGGCGAATGAGCTGAAGTCAGTTCCCCCATCTGATCGGCCATCTCGCCTGTGTTGTGCGTTGTTTGCAGGGTCACCTGGCCAATCGCTTCGCTCCAGCGGTCGGCATAATCACGAAAATATAATTGCTCGAGCTCGACCAGGAGCTGGCGCATGTCTTTGCCGCTAAGGCTTGCACCTTCCCCCAGGATCCAATTGTCGCGCAGCAACCCGCTGATCAGTCTCGTGCCTTGAACTGAAAAATATTGCTCGAAACCTTGGCGAGTATAAAAACCTGGAATGACATGATCGGTGCCAGTCAATAAGGTCCCCTGTGGGCCAACGTGTTGGTCAAAGCTGTATTTCGGAAGGTGGCTCGCCTGCTCCCGCAGCATCCGATAAACGGCTGTCGCCAAGGATTCACTGCGCAGCGCTTCCCGCGCCTGGGCCACCAGCAGCGGCTTGATTTCCAGGATGAAAGGCTGCTCCAACAAACGTTCGAAATGGGCACTCAAGCCGCTCTGCATCGCCGTATTCCCGGGGTAGCGCAGGAACAAGTCGCGAGCGACCCAGTCCATGAGCCAGGGGCGATCGCGATGTTCAGGCTGGGCCAGCATCAGGTATGCGCGCAGGCTGTTGAGCAGATTCTCACGGTCACCCAAGTTACCGTGGATGTGCTCTTCCAACATCTGCGCAACCCGAGGTAGCAGCTGCGTCTTCAATTCGCGCTCATAGGCACCGAGCACCGCGGGACTGACCGTCTCCCCTTGGTACAGACCGATACGCTCGTACAGCGGCACCGCTTGGGCGGATGGAAAAACCTCTGTTGCCTTGAAACGGATATCAAGCGATTCGAGCATGGCGACGGGATCATCCTTTGCCACCGGCGCCGAACGGTGCTGGTCCCAACGTTGCGCCAACGTTCGCAGGTGTTCCAGGCGCTCGTGATTAGCCGAATAACCTTTTGCCCACAACAATCCGAGCAGCCCAAGGGTAGAGAGCGCGCCTAGGTAGATAGCATGCCGCCACCCAATAGGATGGTTTCGTGCACGCCGATCGGGGCCCGCCAAATCGGCCTCCGGGAAAATGACTCTGGTGAGCAGTTGATGGATGAACCGTCCGTTGGCACCTTTACGTGACTGCGAAACCTGTTCGCCTGCCAGGCGAGATGGCGCAGCAGCGCAAGTCAGATAAAAACCCCGCAGCGGACACGCCTCGCCCTTGAACGCCAGCTCGAACAGCAGGCACAGGTGAGGGCCGAGCTGCGCCAGTTGTTGTGGAAAATCCAGGATAAGGCCACGGCGTTCGCTGTCGCGCTCCTGATGCAAACGCAAGAGCAACTGGCTGTTGAGCCTCTGCAAGAGCGCCTCGAACTCGCCACGCAACATGGCCATGTCGCAACCGCGCGGAGCCCCACTGAAACTCGCGCCCAACACCTGATCGGCTTCCTCGCGGGTCAGCGAATCGAAAAACTCAGTGAGGCCAGGGATGCTGTCCGCCTTGCTGAGCACCAAGTAGATCGGCACGTTAGTGCGCAGTTGTCGTTGAACCTCCCGTAGGCGACCACGAATCTGGCCGGCCAGGTCGATGACCTCCTCTTCAGCCCCCCGCAACAGGATTTCGGTAGGTACGGTTATCAGCACACCATTGAGAGGTCGACCGCGTCGACCTCGACGCAGGAGTTCGAGCAAGACATGCCAGGCGCTACCATCCACGTCCTTATCCGTCTGGGTCAGGTAGCGTCCGGCGGTGTCCATCAATACCGCTTGATCGGAACAGTACCAGTCGCAATCACGGGTGCCTGCGCCATCGAACAAAGGCTTTCGCTCCGTTCCATCGAGCGCAAACTCCAGGCCCGAGCTATCCAGGAGGCTGGTCTTGCCGCTGGCAGCCGGGCCAATCAGCAAATACCACGGCAAGTCGTTGCGACAGCCTTTGCCGCGACGCCAATATGAGCCTGAGCACGTTTTCAACACCCGCTTGAAGCGCGAGCGAAGTTGTCGCCGCTCATCGTCGACCTTGGCCTGGGCAAGACCGCGAGACGGGTTCACATCGGGTTCACTGGATTTCTCCATCACCCCGGACCGCTCGTTGAAAAAAACCATACCCAGGCCCCACCCCAGGAACAGTAAGCTGATCGTCAACAGGCGTGCCGTCGGTGATGCCCAGAACTTGTGATCATCGATCGCCAGCAACGGCCCGAAAAACCAGACCAGTGCGCCTGTGCAAAGCGCGCATAACAACGTCCAGGCCCAAGTCTGGCGAAGACAGGCCCCCACTTTTCTGAAAAGCGATTTCATGACACGTCCCTGTTTACGGCAGCGGTTGAGCCACGATCGGCTCCAATGATTGATAGGGTTGCAGGATGTTTTCGCGCTGTTGATTCAATACCCAGGCAAAGCCCGCATACATCACGCCCAGGCAGACCAGAGTGAAAAACGCCACGGTCCAGGCAGGAACAACGCGCGCCGCACGGCGACGCGGGGCAACGAGACCTTCCCAATGGGGCGAAAATTGGCGCGGCGCATCGCCGCGTACCCGACGGATCGAGCGGTACAGCGCGTCGCGGATGCCGACGAGTTCAAGTCCTCCGCGCGCCTGCACCCGATACTTGCCCTCAAACCCCAAAGACAGGCACAGGTACAGCAGCTCCAGTACGTGCAAGTGCTTCACAGGGTCTTTAGACCAGCGATCAAGCAACTGAAAAACTTTCTCGCCGCCGAACGTTTCATTGTGAAACGTGCTGAGCAGGCTGATCTGTGACCAACCGTTCCCGTATCCCCACGACGTGACGACGACGGCTTCATCAAGGACCGTGCACAACACGTAGCGCGCGGCGACCAGCTCGCTTTGCTCGATGTTTGCCTCCAATGCCAGAGCTTCGAACTGCTTCAGCTCTGAAGTCAGCTCTTGCTTGAGGTCATTCAGGTCGGCGCGGTCGCGGCCCTGTTTGAGCGACACCATCTGGGCCAGCAACCCTGACGCTGCCGCCACGAGAGGATTGAGGCTGGTCACGAACCTTCTGGACCGTGGCTGGCGTGCGGCATAAATCATTCGATCTTCCAACTGTTCAATGCGAGGCGGCGCGACAGCATCGGTCAAAGGTCCCGAAGTCGGGCGCTGTCCGTGATGATCGAGCAAGACGGTCATATCGTCTCGAGGAATTGCCTTATCCATTTCAGTCAGTTCCTGATAGCCCAAAAATTCAACTCCAGCTCAGCGAATTCACCCGACACATGAAATGCAAAGCCTGCTGAACGTTTCACTTGAGCAAGATCCTCGACACTGGGTTCGAGGAGGAAATAGGTTTTGTTGGCATGGAACGCGATTTGCCTTGGCGCCACGGGCAGGGGCCTGATTTTGATGCCCGGCAAATGCAAATTGACCAGCTGGCGAATGCGTTCCACCGAACTGATCTTGAGATGCGAGGGCAAGCGATGACGCAGTTCTTCGCTGTCACACTGGGCGCTGGCGGCCAGTACGAACGAAGCCGAGTCCAGCAGCGAAAGGTCATGCACTGGCGAAACGCTGATTCCGTACTGGCGAGTCTGCAACTGCAGCTCAATGGCATGCTGCTCGAGCACCATCGACAGTGCCTGCCGGATTGCCTGCATCAGGCTACGAAAGCACGCGCCAAGATCGCTGTGTTGGTAGCGGTGATCGAACGAAGGGCGCTTGCTGTCCGTCGAGTAGGTCGCCAGGTCACCGAGCAGAGAAAGCAGCGTTCGATAGAGGGTTTCAGGGTGCACCTGCTCCAGGTCCAGATCGTGACGCAGCAACGATTCGGTACGGTTGATCAACTGCAGCATCATGAAATCGCCGACTTGCACCGCACCCGCTTTCCCGTTGGAGCGAATGCGTTCGGCGAGGCTTTCGCCCCGATGGCCAAGCATGCCAATGACTTCCTTGACGCACGACAGCAGGTAGCCGGATGACTTGGCCTGGATGAACGCGGGCACGAAATCCGCGTTGAGCCTGATCGCACCATCAGGCGTGGTATCAAGGACTTCGCACACTTTCAATTTGACGAAAACCTGATCGCCCTGTTGCTCGCCCAGCTACAGGCGTACATCCGGTCGGCCACAGCTGATCTGGCTGCTGAAAGCGTCTGCGGCGTTGGAGTCAGTCACCTGCGTTTCATAGATGATATAGCGCGCCAGCACGTCGGCTTGCTCGGGACGACGAGATTCCACCCGATTGCCGGTCACGAGCGGCAGGGCCAGATAAATCGGCGTGTTGCGGGTGCCAGTCGGCACTTCGAGGACCATTGGTTCGGCATTACCGTCCAATTCGAAGAAGCTGCCGTCTGGCAAGACACCCGAGGCCCAGTTGACTATCAGCCGGCCCATGTTCAGAAATTGCGGATCGATTTCCAGCGTGAGGAAGCCCCAGGCATAACCCCCAGACAATCGTGTTCGCAGCTTGAGCTGATGATCGAAGTATCGATCGTTGTGCTGCAGGTGTTGCGGGCGCAGCAGCATCCCTTCCTGCCAGATGACCTTATCGTGGCTCATTGGTCGTCCGCCCTGGCACGGCTTTCGGGATGGATGGCGATGCCGTCTTGATCAAGCATCAGGTTCGCTTCGGTCACACCTGCCGCAGCGACGGGAAGCGTATGGCGCCACTGTGTCCTGGGCAGGTCACGGTACGCCGCAAGCACCCCGACGTAACGACCGCCCCCTGCGATGTCGAGCCTGAGCGTGACCGTTTCGCCTGGGCGCAACTCCAACTCTTCGCTGGTGACCAAGTCAGGCGCCAATGACTCCCTGGCACGGTCATAGAGGCTGAAGAAATCGGCGTTTTCAAAGGCCACCGGATGCGTGAGCTCGAACAGGCGCACCACGACCGGGGACGGTCGACCGTTGAGGTCCGGGTTGAGCTGATCACTGGCTGTGAGGGTGAGATTGAGTTTGGTCATCGTTGAAAACGGCGACAGGCTGGCGCAGCCGGCCATCGACGTCGTAACCGCAAACGCCAACGCCAGCGTCTTGAAAAGAAACAGGGTGCTGCCAGACATGTACGTCATCCATGAAGGTCGTTTTGCAGAGTGGAAACCAGGCGGACCTGTTCTTCGTATGCCTTGGCGAAATCCCGGGCCAGCAGGCGTTCTACCCAGTCATCGTTTTCGCACAGCGCCTGGTGATAACGACCGAATGCGCGCCAAAGGCCGCCTGACGTCCTGATGAGAGGGCGTTGCTCGCGCTCCATCCGCAACACCAATTGGCGAGGCGAAAAATGCTCCAGCACCCCGCGCATCGTCGCGCGGCTGGCGGCGAGCAAGGCCACTTGATGGGCCCGAAGATCATCAAATGAGCGGGCGATGGCCTCGCTGGCCGACAATTGGAATGGCACGCCTGGCTGCAACAACACCGGCAGGGCGTCATCGGTGTACTTCAATGGATTTTTCCGAGGCCCTTGGAAAAAGGTCTGGGCCAGGCGCAGCTCGTTCTTCAACTCGGAACGAGTACGCAGACTCTGTTGCAAGCCATCAACGCTTTGCTTGAGCAACAGGGCTACGTTGACCGCCAAAGCTTCGCGGGCCTCGTCGTCCAGATCACCGAGGTCCATGCCCAGCGAATTACCGAAACGTAGCCAGAAATCTTCGCGTGCTGACTCGCAGGGTTCGGGCGTCAGGAGAGGCTCCGGCTGGTTATCCGCTTCGACCAGCTCCGGAAGTCGCAGGTTTTCCATATCGATACGCACATGGTCCGAACGTCCCGAGCCGTAAGCGGGCATACCGGAGGGGTCGATCAACCCATCTATTTCTGAAAACACACGCTCCTGCTGATCGAGGCCTATCAGCGGATCGAGCCCCACGAACGCGTTGTCCGGAATGAAATTGCCGGTCGACACCGAACGGCTGGCCTCTGAAGTACCGTTACCCGAACGCACCATCAACCGCGCCAGGAGCTCGCATTCGCCCATGACGTAGATATCTCCATCCCTGATGGGCACCCGCTCGCCTTTGGGCAAACGGGTACCGTTTTTGCGGTGGAATACGCCATTGCCGCTGATGTCGGTGAGAAAAAACATGCCTCCCTGGAAACTCACCCGTGCATGACGCTTGGACAAGAGGCGCTCGTTATCCGGGATAGCCCAGTCACACTCTTCGCCTCGCCCAATTACACCGCCCGCCGTCCCGAAAACTTTCCGGCACGGGTTCGGACTGACTAATTGCCCGGCATCCAACCTTTCGAAAATGACTTCCACCGATGTTCCTCCTTGCGATCACTTACCGCGATTTACCGCTTGCGGGTCACCTAAAGGGCGATAAGTGCTGTCGTTGAATTTGTAGTTTCCATTGCAGCCACCGAGGCCGAACAACACGACAACGGTCAGCAGGAAGATTTGCCAAGGGAGAGCAGGCATTCGAAGTGTCCTGAAAATAAATGAGTCAGAAGAAGGGATAGGAATTAAAAGTTCGGGATCAGACTTCAGCGTCCTGGCGGCGAATATTCAGCCGACTCATCCGATACAACAGCGTGCGCAGCGGCAAGCCGAGCTCTCGAGCCGTCAGCGTCTGGTTACCGAAATTCTTGCGCAGGCAATCAATCACCAGGCTGCGTTCGATTTGCCCCATCCGTTCTCGCAGGCTTGCGCAACCTCGACCGGGTGGGTTTTCAATGTGCAGGGCGAAGTGCTCTACGAGTAGTTCGCCGCCTTCGCACAAGAGCACAGCCCTTTCAACAATGCCTTTGAGCTCACGTACGTTTCCGGGGAAATCGTAGGCAGCCAGGTGAGCCAGCGCCGCGTCGGACCAATTCACCAAGTCTCGTTGCAGTAGGACACAGGCCTTGTCGGCAAAATGCCTGGCCAGTTCGATGATGTCGGGACCACGCTGACGCAGCGCTGGCAATTGGATTGGAAACGGTGCGAGGCGGTAATACAGGTCTTCGCGAAACTTGCCTTCACTCATCAACAGCTTCAGGTCCCGATGGGTAGCGGCAATGATCCGAACATCGATTTTATGGGTGTGGTTAGAACCCAACGGACGAATCTCTCCCTCCTGCAAAACTCTTAACAGCTTGGCCTGGAGGGACAAGGGCATGTCACCGATTTCATCGAGCAACAATGTACCGTTGTCAGCCGCATCGAATAAGCCGATGCGGTCCCGATCGGCGCCGGTAAATGCTCCCTTGCGGTAACCGAACAGCTCGCTTTCCAGCAGATGTTCCGGAAGTGCTGCGCAGTTCTGGACGATGAACGCCTGCGCGCGACGTGGACCGAGATCATGGATGGCCCGGGCGACGACTTCCTTGCCGGTACCCGTCTCGCCATACAGCAAGACCGTATAAGGGCTGTTCACGACCTTGCTGATGAGTTGGCAAGTCTGGCGCATCGCCGCGCTCTTGCCGATAAGGCCAAGGCCGTTGGCGCTCGGCAGGTCAAGGGCGCCGGACTGGTCTCCTCCGGCGGGCCGGCGCCGGCGCTGCCGCAGGTGGATCTGGTTGAGCGCGAAGGCACCCAAAGAGCCGAGGGAATCAGCGAATCCCTGCAGGTCGATCTGCTGGGTGCTGGCGCAAACCAGCAACCCCTTGATTCCGTCTGCGGTGGTGAGCGGCACACAGAGCAGCGACTGCCACGGCGCAGCGCGGACCGGTAGGAAACAGGTATCGTGCAGGCTGTCGCTCAACGCACCAAGGCATACCGTACGGTTTTGGCGCAGGACGAATTGCAGCAGTTGCTCACCGTAATAATCGCAAGGTGAATTGTCGAGATCACGGAACTGCTGTAGGCCCTCCAGGCACTCGATACCCAACTCCAGACGACAGCGCGCGGTATCCAACAGATATAACTGCGCCAGTTCACAACCGCTGAGCCGCGCCGCGCCCTTGATGAAATCGCCGAGCAGGGTGGCATCGTCCGCCGCCCGCCAAAGGCTGGAAAACTGTTGGAGCAGCGCTTCGGCATAAGCCAACGGCTGAGGCAGATGGGTGAACAGTGCACTCATCAGCTGAACTCACACGCTACGCGGGCTTGCTCATTGAGAGTGGCGTGAACCTGCCGCGGCTGTTCGCCGCTTGCCATGGCCGCGAGCAAGCCGTCGGCCAACCCAGGCACCAGATGCTGATCGAGCAGATGGTCAATGAACCGCGCCCCGCTGTCGCTGCGTGTGCAGCGCTCGACCAAATGATCCACAAGCTGCGTGCTATAGCTGAAGTCCAACTGACGACGGTGCAGCCGCTCGCCCAGACGACCCAGTTTTATTTCCACCAACTCGCGTAGCACTGAGCCGCTTACAGGGAAATACGGCACCACCCGCATGCGGGCCAGTAACGCCGGCTTGAAATGCTTGCTGAGCAACGGCCGAATCGCTTCTTCGAGTTGCTCGGCACTCGGCGCCTCCCCGTTTTGACACAACTCGCCGATACGCTCGCTGCCCAGGTTCGATGTCATCAGAATCAGCGTATTGCGAAAGTCGATCTCCCGCCCTTCCCCATCGTTGGCCAAACCTTTATCGAATATCTGATAGAAAAGATTCAGCACGTCCGGGTCGGCTTTTTCGACCTCATCGAGCAACACCACCGAGTAAGGCTTCTGTCGGACAGCCTCGGTGAGCATCCCGCCCTCGCCAAATCCGACATATCCCGGAGGCGCGCCAATAAGCCTCGAAACCGTATGTTTTTCCTGGAACTCGGCCATGTTGAGCGTGGTGATGAACCGGTCACCTCCGTATAACAAGTCTGCCAAGGCCAATGCCGTTTCGGTCTTGCCAACCCCGCTCGGCCCTACCAGCAAAAATACACCCGCTGGAGCGTCGGGCTTGTTCAAGCCCGAGGCGGTTGCACGCATGGCTCGATCAAGCGCCTGCACCGCTGGCTCCTGCCCCCTGATACGCGTGCGCAGATCTGCCGCGAAACGAGCGATCCTCACGTTGTGCTCGCTGGCCAGCTGCGACAGCGGGACACCCGTCCATGCGCTGATCACTTCCGCCACCAAGCGCGGACACACCTCAAAACTGACCAGGCGTTCCCCAACCTGAGCATCCACCAGCGCGATGTGGGTTTCGTGCAACGCCGCTTCCAGCGTTTCGATTTCCAAGCAGTTGTCCGCCCGGTTTTCCCGAAGGCCAGCCAGTTGCCGGCGCAGCGATAACAAACGTTCGGCCAGAATCCTCTGCTCTGTCCACTGGACTTCCAGCAACTGGCACTCACCTTCAATGGCCTCCAATCTCACCCGCAGCGCTTCCAATGCCTGGGTATCGATTGACAAGCCGGCCTCTGCATCGCGACACAACGCCTGGCGCTGTCGCTCGACTTCGGCCTGTTCGCCGCGCAGGCGCTCAAGGCGCTGCGGTGCGGCAGCCAGGCTGATGCGCACACGGGCACACGCGGTATCCAGCACATCAACCGCCTTGTCCGGTAACTGGCGGCCCGCCAGGTAGCGGGCCGACAACTGCGCCGCCGCCACCACCGCATCATCGCGCAGATAGATGCCATGGCTCGCCTCGTAGACTCGGGCCAGCCCCCGCAGGATGGTCACCGCCTCGCTGATGGTCGGCTCGTGCAATTGCACCGGTTGGAAACGACGGGAAAGGGCTGGATCTTTCTCGAAATATTTTTTGTACTCGGTCCAAGTCGTCGCCGCGATAGTGCGCAGCTCACCACGAGCCAGGGCCGGCTTGAGCAGGTTGGCCGCATCGGAACCACCGGCATTTCCACCTGAGCCAATCAAGGTATGGGCTTCGTCGATGAACAGAATGACGGGGATGGGCGACGCTTTTACACCCTCGATCACACCGTTGAGCCGCCGCTCAAATTCGCCTTTCATACTGGCCCCTGCCTGCAGCAGGCCCATGTCCAGCGACAAGACCTCCACATCTTCAAGCCCCGACGGTACTGCCCCGGCAGCGATGCGCAGGGCCAGCCCTTCGACGATTGCTGTCTTGCCCACGCCTGCCTCACCCACCACGATCGGATTGTTTTTGCGCCGACGAGACAGGATGTCGATCATCTGCCGGATTTCGCCATCCCGGCAGAGCACGGGATCCAGTTTGCCGTCACGGGCCTGCTGGGTCAGGTTGTGGGTGAAGCGCTTCAGAAGCGAATCGTCTTGAGCCCTGGCGTGACCCGTCTCTTGTTGAGCCCGTTGTGACAAGGCGAACGCTTTCAGCCGCTCGATGTTCAACCGGGCGAGCAAAGACTGATAACGAGTGCCGGCATGACGACCGGGGTTGCGCAACAAGGCCAGGATCAATGCGCCTTCAGTGACGTTGCTCTGGCCCAGTTCGAGATTGGCGAACAGCAGCGCATCCTGGAGCCATTGGATCAACTCCGGCGCGAAGACCGGGTTACGCGAAGCGCCGTGTTCCGCACGTGGCTGCAAGGTCGCGTCCAGCTCGCTCGCGCTTATCCCGGCATCCTGCAACGCACGCACAAGCAACCCTTGTGCTCGCTCCAGCAAACTCTGCAACAGATCTTCCACCAGGACCTTGCTTGCGCCCCGATCCACGCACCGCTCAGCCGAGCGTTCCAGGTCGCGGCGAGTATCAGCGTCCAGCGCCTGAATGAGTTGCTGAAGGTCCACGTTGATCATTTCGTCGCTTCCTGATGAATTTTACTGCTGAGGGTCACCACGCCATCGGCCTGCTCGTGCCCCAGCCAACTGGCCCATCCCAATCGGCAGGTGTTCCGTTCGCCGATGCGCAATGGGCGTATTTCGTCCCGCTGCAAGACCAGGCGGATGTCGTATTCAAGGGGGTCGCGCAGAGTGAATCGCACCAATGCGCACAACGGCTGATAAGCGACACCGATCGGCAGGAACTCATGAAAGCGTTGCCAATCCAGCTCAAGAATATGGATGCGGAACTTGCCGCTGCGATCACGAACCCGCTCACCCAGCACCAGCTCTTCGCTCAGCAGGCTGTTGGCCCTTCCCAAGCGGTTGCGCTGCTCCTCCAGAATGTCCACCCGACGTTCGAGGCACTGTTCCAGGTTCAATTCGGCGTGTTTGAAGTAATAACGCAGTACCGCTTCGATCAAAGCCGCCGAATGGGCCCGAAGGCTCAGCAGCCCCAGGTAAGGCAGCAGGCGGTTCCAGTTCAGTTGGGTCCCCCTGCGAATGGCCTCGCCCCGAAGGCCGACAAGCGCAAAAAGCTGCTCGGAAAACGGGTCCCGAGCCCCATTGCGAAAGCTCGCCCGATAACGGTATTTACGCCAGATAGGTAACATCAGGCGCTGGATACGATCATTGAACAGATGGAGAAACTGGCGAGTCGGGTTGTCGCGCCCCCCTCTCAACGCCCGCTCACCATAGAAGGTCGGCAATGGCGATCCCGCGCCCACCAGGCCCATCAGATTCAGGCACAAACGCGCCCGTAATTGCCCATCCTCCTCGAAGAACTTCACGTATTCGACATCGCTGGCCGGGAACCCAAGGCTCGGGTTGGCCTGGAATTCCAACTGCTCATAGAGTTGCTCGTCATCCAGGTGAGGATGGGCTTCGCGCAGCCGGTCAATGACCAGCAGCACCGCCTGAAACAACGAATACTCACGTATGCCTCGTGTCAGCGCGCTCATAGAAGCGGCTGCTGGCCCATGCGGGGTGTCCATCGGTACACCTCTCCCTGTGTGCTGTTTACCCGCAACTCGTGATACGAATTCAGGCTGGCATAAAGCGCGAAGAACTCATTGAGGACCGATGCAAAGACGAACATGTCGCCTTCTCCGATGTACCCCTGAGGGTCGATGGTCAGTTCTGTGCATAATCCCCTGACCGGCAAGCCGCGATGGAGCCGATCGACAGGCTGATGCTTGATCGACTTGAGGCCATCCAGCAGACGCTTGCTGACTTTCTCCGATTGTTCGTCGTGGTAGCGGGGAAAGTCGTAGGTTTGGAGGATCACCTTCAGCGCGCTGACGTCTGCCAGCGACAGGTAGTTAAGCGACATGTTGCTGATGAGCTTCCACAGGAAATCACGATCCAGGGGAGGCGTGAACGTTGGAGTCACCGGGCCGATACTGCGGAAACCGAGCGACTCAGGACTTTTTTCACCGGGCTGGTTGATATCGCCAGGCTTGAGCTGGCGGGGCAGGTTCCGGTTGGTGCACATCAGCTCGACCGAAAGGGTTTCGTGGGCGGTGTGGTGCCGCACGTCAAAATTCAAACAGGTATCGAGCCCCCCATGAAGGAGCGATGGGCGGTGGCGGATGCTGTAGTAGGCACGGTTGCCAGGAACATCGAAACTGGAGTCGTGTTCGAATGACTCGAACGGCACATAGGCCTGGTATCCCAGCCCTCCAGGGCTCCACCCGGTGACACTCTCAACCGAAAACACGCCGCAGTGCTCGGGGGCGTATTGGGCCGGCAACAACAGATAATCTTCCTGCTTGCCGTCCAGGCGAATCGGCTGGGCATCGTGCTTGAACAGATTGACGACAGGGGTGCAATAAAGCTTCACGTTCTCCAGCGTCGGCTTTATTCGCTGGGTACCGCTGTTGCGGATATCGAAGCGCAGGTCCAAACCGCGCACCTGTTTGAGCAGCGCTTGCGGCAACCCGTTGGTGACCTCCAAGCCGTTGACGTCGATGAACAGGAATTTTTCCTGGAAAGCGAAATACTCTTGCAGGTACCGATAGCCGCGAAAGGTATTCAGCGGATACGGGACCAATGCGTGCTCTTCGGCAAAGCCCACCGGCTGAACATGATGAGGGGGAATCCTCAACGTCATGGGAGCGCCGTCCGTAGCGCTGACGGGCTGACCTTCACCATCCAATAAGACCAGCTCGATATATTCAAGATTGCGTAACAGATCGAGATAAAGCGTCTGGCTGATGTAGCGCTCACCGGCCAGGTGCAGGCGCAGGCTGCTCAACCGCAATTCACCCAGATTTCCCTCGCAGTGCATCTGCAGGCGCAGGTTCAGCACCGAGCCATCGCCTTTTACCGAGTGACTGACGCCTGTCAAATCCAAAGCCAGCACTTGGGTGGGATAACACGTGCGAAAACGACAACGCACCCCTTGGATCGGCTTGCTCTCGACCGGCGTGTCACGCTCTACCCGCAACGCGGGTCCCGACCGCTGCAGCGGATCGAACTGCAAGATGCTGAACGCAGGCAATGGCCGCATGTAATTCGGCCATAGCAATTGCATCAATGAATGGCTCAACTCCGGCAATTGGTCATCGAGCTTCTGGCGAAGACGACCGGTCAGGAACGCCACCCCTTCCAGTAATCGCTCCACATCGGGGTCGCTCCCGGCCTGGCCCAGGTAAGGGGCCAACGCAGGGTTGCGCTCGGAGAAACGTCGACCCAACTGGCGAAGTGCAGTCAGCTCACTTTGGTAATAGTGGTTGAACGACATGCCACCTATCCTTGGCTGACCGTGAGTTGGCCGCTACCGTCCAAGCCAGCCACAAAACTCACCGGCTGCTTGAGACCTTCCATCCTCAGCAGTGCGTCGATGCGCAAGGACAGGCAAAGCGGGTCGGAGTGAGTCGACACCGTAGTGACGCGGATATTGTTCAGGCGTGGCTCATAGGCCTCGATGCACATCTGGATGGCACGACAGGCTCGGTAACGAGCGTCGTGCAAACTCAGGCGCATGTCGTTGAGGTCGGGCAATCCGTAATCGGGCGCGACCTGCACACTGCCCGCACGGGTGCTGAGCATCTTCGACAGATGGGCAGCCACGGACGCCACGGCACAAGCCTCGCGGCTCATGCCTGCACGAATGTCGCAGTCGCCATTCAAGCGTTCGAAAAGGCTGCCATATCCGGTCATGGGCCAGGTTCCGCTCACGCCTTGTCCAGCTTGCCAACCAGCGACAGGGTGAAATCCGCCCCCATGTACTTGAAATGCGGGCGCACGTTCAAGCTCACGCGATACCAGCCCGGCTCACCCTCTACATCGCTGACGAGCACCTGCGCAGCGCGCAGCGGCCTGCGACCACGGACTTCAGCACTCGGGTTTTCCTGGTCGGCAACGTACTGGCGGATCCATTTGTTCAGTTCGAGCTCCAGATCCGTGCGTTCCTTCCACGAGCCGAGTTGCTCACGCTGCAGCACCTTCAGGTAATGGGCCAGGCGATTGACGATCATCATGTACGGCAACTGCGTGCCGAGCTTGTAATTCAACTCGGCCGCCTTGCCTTCAGCGCCGGAGCCAAAGAACTTCGGCTTCTGCACGGAACTGGCGGAGAAAAACGCGGCGTTATCACTGCCTTTGCGCATGGTCAGTGAGATGAAGCCCTCCTCGGCCAGCTCGTACTCGCGACGGTCGGAAACCAGCACTTCCGTGGGAATCTTGGTTTCGATTTCGCCCATGCTTTCGAAATGGTGCAACGGCAGATCGTCTACCGCGCCACCGCTTTGCGGACCGACGATGTTCGGGCACCAGCGAAACTTGGCAAAGCTGTCGGTAAGCCTTGTGCCGAATGCAAACGCTGTGTTGCCCCACAGATAATGCTCATGGCTGTTGGCAACCGTTTCCCTGTAGACGAACGATCTGACCGGGTTTTCCTGCGGGTCATAAGGATTACGCAACAGGAAGCGCGGCACGGTCAGGCCGATGTAGCGCGCGTCTTCCGATTGACGGAAGCTCTGCCACTTGGCGAACTGCGGGCCTTCGAAATGGTCACGCAAGTCCTTGAGGTCCGGCAGCCCGGCGAAGCTTTCCAAGCCAAAGAACTGCGGGCCAGCCGCAGCAACGAACGGCGCGTGGGACATGCAGGCGACGCTGGAGACGTACTGCATCAGCTTCACATCGGGTGAGCTTGGCGAAAAAAAGTAGTTGGCAACGATCGCGCCAACCGGCTGTCCACCGAACTGGCCGTATTCAGCCGTGTAGATATGCTTGTACAGGCCCGACTGCATGATTTCCGGCGAATCCTCGAAATCGTCCAGCAAGTCGTCCTTGGAGATGTTGAGCATCTCGATCTTGATGTTCTCGCGAAAATCGGTGCGATCGACCAACAAGCGCAAACCACGCCACGCCGATTCCAATGCCTGGAAATCGGCATGGTGGAGGATCTCGTCGACCTGGTGGCTGAGCTTGGCGTCGATTTGCGCGATCATGCGATCGACCATGGCCTTCTTGACCGGCTCACCGCTGTTGTGGGGCTTGAGAAGTTCTTCGATGAATGCCGACACCCCACGCTTGGCAATGTCGTAAGCGTCGTCCTCGGGTGTCAGGCGCGTCTGGGCGATGATGCTTTCAAGAATGCTGTGCTCGCCGTTTTCCTGGCTGTGCTGCAGCGCTGCATTGGAATTCATGTGTCGGCTTTCCTTGGCTAAGAGAATCAAACGACCGGGGCTGAGAGTGCCAGGCCAAGCTCGTCCAATATGCGATCGCGCGATTGGGCGTCGGCGAGTACGTCTTCGATGGCCCTGCGAAACGCCGGGGCGTTGCCTAATGGCCCTTTAAGCGCGACCAGCGCCTCACGCAGCTCCATCAACTTCTTTAGCTCAGGAACCTGCTCTACCAGGCTCGCGGGATTGAAATCCTTCATCGCGTTCACCCGCAGTTGCACAGCCAGCTCCTCGGTGTCGCCCTCTTCCAGAAGCCGGTTTGGCACGCTCAGGACCAGGTTCAATTCCTGCTTCGCCAGCACTTCGTCGAAAGTCATTTTGTCGATGCTGATCGGCTTGCGATCCTCGACCTTGCGCTCATCCTTGCGATGGGTGTAATCACCGATCGCCATCAGCTTGAGCGGGAGTTCAATCTCTTCCTGGGCACCGCCGGTAGCAGGCTTGAAAGTGACATTGATGCGTTCCTTTGGAGCGACAGAGCCTTCTTTGGCCATGATTTCCTTCCTTACAATTGAGACCCGCGGGCCTATTCAACGACCCGCTCCAGGTCGAGGTGACACAACCTGCGGTACGTTTCATCCTTGCGCTCGCGCACGAGGTGGTTCTGAGGCAACAACTCACAGCAGCGATGTAACAGGTGCAAGATCTGCAATGCGAGATCGGGCTCCCATGCGTGCAACCTCGGGTCTTGCAGCGTCTGGTCAAGCGCCTCGAGCTGGACTTTGGCGAGCTCGTATTTCTTGGCCGAGAAGCACAAACGCGCCATCGCGAACCGCCAAAGGAAACGTGCGCGCTCGCCGTCGATGCTGTGCATTTCTCGCTTGAAAAACTGGACGGCAGATTTCAGGCCGTCCGTGCCCACGATGAGCAGGGCCTCTTCCAGTGCTCTGTCCCAAGGCGCAGAGGGGTCGATGGCATCCGTGCTGGGCGTAGCGCTCGATGTGTCCAGACGAGGCATGACTTGGGCAGCGATCCAGGCCCGAGTGGACGGATCGGCGAACGGCTCGCCGTCATGCCAGCGCAGCTCGAGGACGCTCGGCATGCGCTGGAGGAACAAGGCGAAATGAATCTCCAGTTCACGCATGGCCAAATCGGCCCCCAGCCCTTGCAGGCATTCCCATGCGAGCCTTTGGCCGTCGAACCAGAAAGGCGCCTTTGCCAGGCTGGCCTCGATGTCCACCAGCAGATCGGCGTAATTGCCCTGTTGGAGACCTTCCTGATACGCCTTGAGTTTGTCCGCAGGCAGCCTGCGCAATTGGGTGATCTGCTCGGTGTTACGCTCGGGCACGGTCTCGATACCCAGCCAGAGCAGCGTGCGGTTGAGGCGCAGCGCGCGAGGGTCCGTGGCTTTTTGCTTGAGCCACCAGGCACATAAGGGCCGTGCGCCTTCCTGCAGAGTCCGCAACGCTTTGTGGGCATCTTTTTCATGTTCAACCGGGGCGCCGCAGGCCAGTAGCTGGCTGGCGACTTGCTTCACCTGAGCGACCACGGTCCCGACAGCGCCGGGCGGCGGGAGGTCGGTGGTACGCAGGATCAGGCTCCTGAGGCGACGGCACAGCGGCAACAGCAGAGGCGCTTCATCGCTAAAGTGAGCGATGCAAATGGCATCGAGGGCTTCGAGTTGCTCCGCCAGATTTTCGAACAAGGTCAACTGGTTCTTCATCGCAACGTCATCGTTCAACGCCCCTTCCAGGCGCGACACCAGCCAATGGAAACTGGCGGCACGGGTTCTAACCTTGGCCGGATGAAGCTCCAGCCAATGGTGGTCGCACAGATATCGCAAGAGGCCGAGGCCGGCGAGTAGCCCCTGGAACGACTCTCGCTGATATAACGCCCACGTCAGCCAGATCGCTACGCGTATGTCTTTCGATCGGGTACGCAGCAGGGCTTCACTTCGTTCGTGGATTTTCAGCCAGTCGACCTGACCGGCGTCATGCATTGACTGAGCTTTGCCGAGCTCGCGTTCCAGGGCTTCGTATTCATCTGAAAAACGGACGTCCGCACCCGAAAAGATTTCGCTGGAGATGGGTGCGCTGGCGAGCGCCAGGTAATGCGCGGACAGTTTTTCGGAATAAGACATTTACAGCCTTTAATAAATATTCAGACGCAACGGCTTGATGAATTTATGGACAGACAGCGATATAAAGTTCAGCGCAACCTGTAGGAAATTTCAGCACGTTAAATGGCAGCCTATGGCGAGATGTGTTCACCGCCCACGGCCTTCCGACCGGCGCGAAGAATGCCAAGTTTTGTACGGTAAAAATGTAGGATATTTCCGTAAACAAGAATGTAATTAACAACAGAGCGCTATAAAATTTTCCGAAGAAGCGGCTCGCTACTATTGTTTGGAAACAAAGACAAGCCACGTCAGGCATAAAATCACTACAAGTTTTGCGAAACTGTTTAATTGCTGATCACTATGAGTCCGTCGGGCTACGTATCCTTGCGCCGTTACCTACAACTACGCCAGAATCCGCCGGCTTGTGCGCCTTTCTCCTGGGCTCTATCGTTTCTCTGCCACTGCCCATCAGTGGTCGGGTTTAGTAGTCCGGTTAGTCATCTTCGGTTGCATGAGAGTCATCCAGTCAGGCGTTGCCTGCACTTGATGGTGGCTGTGCGCAAGGCGCCTTCGGGCGCGCCGGGTTTGGTGACTTTACCGGTCTACTAACTTGCGCACAGCTGCCTCCTTTCGTTTAGTAGCGAGATCGTGGCGGCCCTAATAGAGGTAAAGTCCCGATGTTCAAAATAACGCCAAACCCTCCAGAAGCAGATCCAAACTCTCCTTACCTGGGCGGTCTAAACGCCAAGCAACTCGAAGAAGCCGCCACACGCGCTTTGGACTTTTATCTAAAGCCCAAATCCACCAGAGCTGAAGAAAACATCCAACCCGGCCAGGTATTCACCGTTGTAAAAGGCCTCGATAACGAATGCCTGCTGGCAAACCTCAGCGAAACCCTGGCTTCAGCCGATGCGATGGTCAATGAATTGGCTTTTGATATGGAGGGCTCGAACCGCCAAGTCCTACTGGGCATTCAGCAACTGATCGAGCTGAGTTCGTTGTTGGCGAATCGCGTGTTGGATAACGTCGATCCCCGCTAGCCGCCGCACCGCAAGCCTCTGTGGCGAGGGGCTTTAGTTTTCAACCCCGCAGGAAAGCCCGGTGCAACTCATCCAGTGTCTGGAAGTGGTGCACCGGGTTTTCTGCGTTCAGTTCTTCGAAACTGCCGAACCCATACCCCACCGCTGCGGCGTCAAGGCCGTTGTCGCGGGCGCCGATCAGGTCGTGCTTGCGGTCGCCGATCATCAGGGTGTTGGCCGGGTCGAGGCTTTCTTCGGCCAGGAGGTGGGCGATGAGCTCGACTTTGTTGGTGCGGGTGCCGTCCAGTTCGCTGCCGTAGATCACTTTGAAATGCCGGGCGAAGTCGAAGTGGCGGGCGATTTCCCGGGCGAAGACCCAGGGTTTTGAGGTGGCGATGTAGAGCTGCCGGCCTTGGCCGCCGAGGGTTTCCAGCAGGGGCATGACGCCGTCGAATACGCGGTTTTCGTAGAGGCCGGTGACTTTGAAGCGTTCGCGATAGAAGTTCACCGCTTCCCAGGCTTTCGCTTCGTCGAAGTCATAGAACTGCATGAAGGCCTGCAACAGCGGCGGGCCGATGAAGTGTTCGAGGCGGGTGAGGTCGGGTTCGTCGATGCCCAGCTTGCCCAGGGCGAATTGGATCGAACGGGTGATGCCTTCCCGTGGGTCGGTGAGGGTGCCGTCGAGGTCGAAGAGTACGGTTTGGTAGTGCATGGTGGGTCCTAGGTGATCGTGCAGTTCACTCAACAGGCATGAATGAAATTGTGGCGAGGGGATTTATCTCCTCGCCACAGTGGTTCACTCGGCGCTTCAGAGTTGGTCGTAGCCTTCGGCCAGGTGCAGGTCCTTGAGTTTTGCGTAGTTCGCGGCACTGTAGGTGAAGAACGCACGTTCCTTGTCGGTCAGCGGACGGACCTGTTTAACCGGGCTGCCCACATACAAAAAGCCGCTCTCCAGGCGCTTGCCCGGCGGTACGAGGCTGCCGGCGCCGATGATGACGTCGTCTTCGACCACCGCGCCGTCCATGACGATGCTGCCCATGCCGATCAGGATCCGGCTGCCGACGGCGCAACCGTGGAGCATGACTTTGTGGGCGACCGTCACGTCATCGCCAATCAGCAGCGGGAAGCCGTCGGGGTTGAACGGGCCGGCGTGGGTGATGTGCAGCACGCAGCCATCCTGGATGCTGGTGCGCGCGCCGATGCGAATGCGGTGCATGTCGCCGCGAATGACCGTCAGCGGCCAGACGGAGCTGTCTTCGCCGATTTCGACGTCGCCGATCACCACCGCGGTGCTGTCGACAAAAGCCCCACGGGCAAGCTTCGGGCTGTGGTTCTGGTACGTGCGAAGGGTCACGATAGGCTCTCTCTTATCGGCTGATAGGCGCTGCTAGCTGCGGTGAAGGTCGATTGTAATTAAGATGGGCCCATGTTTCTTCCAGCGAAGGTGTCAACCGTGAGCGTGAACAACCCTCTTTTGCAGCCCTACGACCTGCCGCCATTCTCGGCGATCCGTGCCGAGCACGTGCAACCGGCCATCGAGCAGATCCTGGCTGACAACCGTGCCGCCATCGCCGAAATCCTCAAGACTCAAGTCAAACAGCCTACCTGGGCCGGCCTGGTGCTGGCGATGGACGAGCTCAATGATCGCCTCGGTGCGGCCTGGAGCCCGGTCAGCCACTTGAACGCCGTGCGCAACAGCCCGGAACTGCGCGAAGCCTATGAGGCGTGCCTGCCGGCGCTGAGTGCCTACTCCACCGAGCTGGGCCAGAACCGTGAGTTGTTCCAGGCGTTCGAAGCCCTGGCGAACAGCCCCGAGGCGGCCGGTTTCGACGTGGCGCAGAAAACCATTCTGGAACATTCCCTGCGCGATTTCCGCCTGTCGGGCATCGACCTGCCGCCCGAGCAGCAGAAGCGCTACGCCGAAGTGCAAAGCAAGTTGTCCGAGTTGGGCAGCCGCTTTTCCAACCAGTTGCTCGACGCGACCCAAGCCTGGACCAAGCACGTCACCGATGAAGCCGCCCTCTCTGGCCTGACCGATTCGGCCAAGGCGCAAATGGCCGCTGCGGCCCAAGCCAAGGAATTGGACGGCTGGCTGATCAATCTGGAATTCCCCAGCTACTACGCGGTGATGACCTACGCCGAAGACCGCGCCCTGCGCGAAGAAGTCTACGCGGCCTACTGCACCCGCGCCTCGGATCAAGGGCCGAACGCCGGCCAGAACGACAACGGCCCGGTGATGGAGCAGATCCTCGACCTGCGCCAGGAGCTGGCTCACCTGCTGGGCTTCGCCAATTTCGCGGAGTTGAGCCTGGCGACCAAGATGGCCGAATCCGGCGACCAGGTGCTCAGCTTCCTGCGTGACCTGGCCAAGCGCAGCAAACCGTTCGCCGCCCAGGATCTGGAACAGCTCAAGGCCTTCGCCGCCGAACAAGGCTGCCCCGACCTGCAAAGCTGGGACAGCGGTTTCTACGGTGAAAAACTCCGCCAGCAACGTTACAGCGTTGCCCAGGAAGCCCTGCGCGCGTACTTCCCGATCGACAAGGTGCTGAGCGGCCTGTTCACCATCGTGCAACGTCTGTACGGCATCGAGATCGCTGAACTGAAAGGTTTCGACAGCTGGCACCCGGACGTGCGTCTGTTCGAGATCAAGGAAAACGGCCAGCACGTCGGCCGCTTCTTCTTCGACCTTTATGCCCGCGCCAACAAGCGTGGCGGCGCGTGGATGGACGGCGCCCGTGATCGTCGTCGCACCTTCGACGGCGAACTGCAAAGCCCGGTTGCCAACCTGGTGTGCAACTTCACTCCAGCCGACAGCGGCAAGCCAGCGCTGCTGACCCATGACGAAGTCACCACCCTGTTCCACGAGTTTGGCCATGGTCTGCATCACCTGCTGACCCGCGTCGAGCATGCCGGCGTGTCGGGCATCAACGGCGTGGCTTGGGATGCCGTCGAGCTGCCGAGCCAGTTCATGGAAAACTGGTGCTGGGAGCCTGAAGGCCTGGCGCTGATTTCCGGTCACTACGAAACCGGTGAGCCGCTGCCCCAGGACCTGCTGGAAAAAATGCTCGCGGCGAAAAATTTCCAGTCCGGCCTGATGATGGTTCGCCAATTGGAGTTCTCGCTGTTCGACTTCGAGCTGCACGCCACCCACGGCGACGGCCGCAGCGTATTGGAGGTGCTCGAAGGCGTGCGCGACGAGGTGTCGGTGATGCGTCCACCGGCTTACAACCGCTTCCCGAACAGCTTTGCCCACATCTTTGCCGGCGGCTACGCAGCGGGCTATTACAGCTATAAGTGGGCGGAAGTGCTCTCGGCCGATGCGTTCTCCAAGTTTGAAGAGGACGGTGTGCTCAACGCCGACACCGGTCGCGCCTTCCGCGAGGCGATCCTGGCCCGTGGCGGTTCCCAGGAGCCGATGGTGCTGTTCGTCGACTTCCGTGGCCGCGAGCCGTCGATTGACGCACTCTTGCGCCATAGCGGCCTGAGCGAGGACGCGGCAGCATGAGTGAGGGGCCAGTGATTACCAAACGACGCTTCATCGCCGGGGCGGTCTGCCCGGCGTGCAGTGAGCCGGACAAGTTGATGATGTGGAACGAAGACGGCGTGCCCCATCGCGAATGCGTGGCCTGCGGTTATTCCGACACGCTCAACGAGCAAGGCCTGTCGGTGCCCAAGGAATTGGGCACCCGGGTCAATACGGCCGCGCTCAAGACGCCGGACGCGAAGGTCCAGGCGGTGCAGTTTTTTCCCAACCCCAAGTTGAAGAAAAAAACCGACTGACATTTTCGGCATCACCTTCCGGGCCGCCCGGCCCGGAAGCGATAGATATGTACCGCAGCGCCAAACCCCTTCCTCTCCAGACTGCCGTGACACGTCCAGTCTGACAGGAAGTCTCCATGCGCCACGCTGATAATCCACTGCTGCAGCCCTATGTCCTGCCGCCGTTCTCAAAGATTCAAGCCGAACACTTTCCCCCCGCCCTCGACCAGATCATTGTCGAAAGCCAAGCCAAAGTTGCCGAGACCATCAAGACTCAGGCGCCCTATCCGACCTGGGATGACCTAGTGCTGGCCATGGATGAAATCCATGCGCGGCTGAGAAGTTTTGGCTATGTGCTGGAACGCCTGGCCTCAACCTGGACGGGAGACGCCTGGGAGCAGATTGCAAATGAGTGCCGCGAACGACTGAATGATTTTCGCCGCTCTCTCAAGCAAAACCCCGAGCTGTTCCAGCTTTATCAGCGCCTGGCTGACAGTCAGATAGCCGCGCATTTCTCACCCGCGAGAAAAAGAACGCTGGCGAAGATCCTGCGGCGGCTTCGCCAGCACTCACTTGCACCCGACTTACAAGCGGCTTTGGTCGATCTGAAACTGCGTATCCGTGGCGCCGAAATGTTGTTCATGGAGCATTTGGAAGAGGCCAACAAGGCTTGGAGCCAAACGTTCATCGATGAGGCCCGTTTGCAGGGCTTACCCGCGAGTTTCAAACAGCAAATGGCCGAGCACGCCCGTGAAAAGGGTCGCACGGGGTGGTTGTTGAGGCTGACGGACGAATCGTTTCGCATTGTCAGTCGTTATGCTGATGACCGCGTTCTGCGCGAGCAAATCTATACGGCCTATAGCATTCGGGCGTCGGATCAAGGGCCAAATGCAGGCCTCTTCGATAATGGCGAGGTACTGCAGCAATTGCTCAGGGACCGTCATCAAACCGCCCTTCTGCTGGGCTATTCGAATTATGCCCAACTGGCGATCGAGCCGGAGCAAGCGCAGTCGCCAGAGCAGGTCATGGCGTTCCTGATGGAAAAACTCGGGCGACAACAAGAACGGTTCAAGCAGGACGCTAAACAGATGCAGGCCTTCGCTGCGCAGCAAGGCTTCGGCGAACTCCAGCCTTGGGATTACCAGTACTTGGCGGAAAAAATTCGTCGGCAAACGACAGGGGTTTCAGAACAGACGGCCAGCGCCTGGTTTGAGCTGAGATCAACCTTTTACCAATTGCAGCTGATTGCACACGATCTGTTCGGTATCGAGTTCACCGAGCGCCAGGATCTGTCCACCTGGCATGCGCAGGTGCGTGTGTTCGAGGTCCACGAGCGGGGCGATACCCTCGGTTTTATCTATTTCGATCCCTTTGAAAACGGAAGGCTGAACGGTTACCCCCACACCTCCCCCCTGCGAAACCGCCGCATCACGGCCGAGGGTCGGCCGCGTTACCCCGTCGCGACGTTGCATGCCTGGTTGCCACGCGGCTCCGGCTCGGAACCGGTGTTGCTGGACTACCGACACCTGAGCGTCCTGTTCCATGAGTTCGGCCATTGCCTGCACCATGTCCTGAGCAAGGCGGACTATCGCGACATCTCGGGCATTTCCGAGCTGTCCCGCGACGCCGCCGAGTTTGCCGGAAACCTGCTGGAGCGCTGGTGTTTCTCCAAGCAATGCCTGCTCCGCATAGCCAGGCATCACCAGACCGGGGCTTTGCTGCCGGAGCATATTGCCGATCAGCTGTTGACGTACCTCACCACTCAAACCAGCTGGGGGAGGGCCAAGTCGTTACGCGACGCGCTATTTGACATGGAGTTGCACCGCAGCCAGGGCGACGGGCGCACAGCCCAGCAAGTGTTCGACCAGATCAGCGCACAGGTTGGGCATCTGCCAGCCTCCGCCAACGAACGCTGGCCAAACGGGCTGGATTACATGGTCACCGGTTATGGCGCCGGCCTCTATGCCTACCTCTGGTCACAGGATTTGGCCGAGCGAGTATTCGAGCGTTTCAAGCGCAACGGATTGTTCGATAGGAGCACCGGGAGGGCGTTGCGCCAAGCGATATACGAGGCGGGCGATTCACGACCGTTGTCCGAATCCATCGCCGCCTTCATGCAGGCGACCGATCACCGTGCGGGAGCAAGGACCTGAGATTCCATGGGATGGGCCGTCGTGGTCGAGTTGACCCAACTCCCGAGGGAGCAAAGGGCAAAGACGCTGGTGCTGCAATCGCCGTTCGCCAATGCCTCGCGGAGTTTGTCGACATCGGCCTGCATCATGTAGCGCACCCCATCCTTGAAGTGATGACTGTCACCGAAGCCACCCTCGGTCATTTCGTTCAGCGCGTCCTCTTTGCTCCAGCCCTGCACAACCACCCGGTACATGGCCGCCACCAGCCCGGTGCGGTCCGAGCCGTGTTTGCAGTGCATCAGCACCGGCCCCTTGGCTTCGCCCGCCTGGACGGCGCGCAAGGCACTGAGGATGTCGCTGTCGTCGACGTGGTTGGTGCGATAGGGCAATTGCACCTGCTCGATGCCGGGCGTGGACAGCCAGCGCTGGTCCGACTCCGGCAGGAAATTGATGACCGTGCCGATCCCGAGTTTGTTCAGCAAGGGCAGCGCTCCGCCGTCCGGCAGGGAGCTGCGGTAGAGCGTCGGAGACATCTGGTAGAGGTTGTAGTCCTTTTCCACTGGCTGGGCCCATTCAGCGGGCCTCGCCTGCGTGGATTCGGCCGCCTGGGCGGGCGCCTCGGCCAGCGCTACGAGCAGCGCCAGGCAAAGCAGCGAACGGGAACAGAGCTTGAGCATGCACGCACGACCGAGAGCGAGGGGATACGAGAGGCGCAGTGTCGGCTCGCTCCGGTTAAAAGCCTGTGAGCAGCGCGTCAACGAGTTGTGAAAGGTGATCGGTCGTTTCGCTGCCGAATGGCACTGGCCTTAATCGAACGCAGCGAATACTGTATGCACATACAGCAACGGAGTATCTCCATGTCCGCCTCCCTTCCACCGCGCGGCCGCGGCACCGCGACCAACCCGCACAACCGCTTCGCCCCGAGTCGCTCGGTGGCCGAGGACGATGGCTGGTATCAGGAAGTGCCGCCCACCCAGGGCACCGAAGTACGCATCGAAACGGCCAAGACCATCATCACCCGCAACACTTCCACCGACATCCCTTTCGATCGCTCGATCAATCCCTACCGGGGCTGTGAGCATGGCTGCATTTATTGTTACGCCAGGCCCAGCCATGCTTACTGGGACATGTCGCCGGGGCTGGATTTCGAAACCAAGCTGATCGCCAAGACCAACGCCGCCGATGTGCTGGAGGAACAACTGTCCCGGCGCGGCTATCAATGCGCGCCGATTGCCCTGGGGTCCAACACCGACCCCTACCAACCGATCGAACGCGAACAGCGCATTACCCGGCGAATCCTGGAGGTGTTGCTGCGCTATCGACATCCCGTGACCATCGTCACCAAGGGGTCGTTGATCCTCCGGGACCTGGATCTGCTGACCGAGCTGGCGCAACAGCGCCTGGTGCACGTAATGATCAGCCTGACCACGCTGGACGATGAGCTCAAGCGCATTCTCGAACCCCGGGCGGCGGCGCCCAAGGCGCGGTTGCGGGCGATAAAAGTGATGCGCGAGGCTGGCATCCAGGTGGGCGTGCTCTGTGCACCGATGATCCCGATGATCAACGACAGCGAAATCGAGAGCCTGCTGGCCGAAGCCCATGCCGCCGGTGCGCAGAATGCCGCCTACGTCATGCTGCGCCTGCCCTTGGAAGTGGCGCCGCTGTTCGAAGAGTGGCTACAGGCGCACTACCCGCAGCGCGCCGCCCATGTGCTGAGCCTGGTGCGCCAGAGCCGTGGAGGTGAGCTGTACGACAGCCGGTTCGGGGTGCGGATGCGCGGTGAAGGGCCCTTCGCGGATTTGCTGGCCCAGCGATTCGCCAAGGCGCTGAAACGTTTAGGGTTGGAACGACGTCATGGTTACAATCTCGACTGCGATGCCTTCTGTCCGCCAGGCCGACAGATGTCGTTGATTTGATTAAAGTTGAGCTTGGAAGGGCCGCTGAGCATGATCCGCGCCAGCGTTTCGCCACCCCTGTAATCGTTGTCCTAGAGCCTTCGATTTCAGTTTGAGTTAAGTTTCGGCCGCTACCTTGTTCATCGAGTGACTGACGGGTCGAGCGTTTCGGCCTGGATGTTTTTTAACCAGCCACTGGCGTCTCAAAGAGGATGAATCATGAGTGACAAGGATAAACAGCCGTTGGCTGCGTCGGCTTCAGCCCAACCCGAGGCGGAAACCGCCGATGCAGCGCTGCAGCACATTGTTGACGGCTTTTTGCATTTCCATCACGAGATCTTTCCCCAGCAGGAAGAACTCTTCAAGAAACTCGCCACCGCCCAGAAGCCCCGGGCGATGTTCATCACCTGCGCCGACTCGCGCATCGTGCCCGAGTTGATCACCCATAGTTCCCCTGGCGACCTGTTCGTGACCCGTAACGTCGGCAACGTCGTTCCGCCTTACGGCCAGATGAATGGCGGCGTTTCCACCGCCATCGAATACGCCGTGCTGGCCCTCGGCGTGCAGCACATCATCGTCTGCGGCCATTCCGATTGCGGCGCCATGCGTGCCGTGCTCAACCCCGATACCCTGGAAAAAATGCCGACGGTCAAGGCCTGGCTGCGCCACGCCGAAGTCGCCAAGACCATGGTCCATGACAACTGCCCGTGCGGTGACGAAAAGCAGACCATGCCTATCCTCACCGAAGAGAACGTGATCGCGCAGTTGCAGCATTTGCGAACGCACCCCTCGGTGGCTTCTCGCATGGCCAGCGGCCAGTTGTTCATCCATGGCTGGGTGTACAACATCGAGACCAGCGAGATCAAAGCCTTTGACGCGGACCGGGGCTGTTTCCTGCCGCTCGATGGCAGCCATCCGATACCGGTGGCGACGCCCAAAGCGCGCTTCTAAAACCACTCCTAATCATCCTTGTATGGTTCAGCCTTACCGCTAATTTGAGCGGTAGGGCCTCGCCATGCCTGAAGAAACTTCGGGAGAGTCGCCATGCGTGCTGCTCAATTAAAAGCTGTTCTGCCACGGGAGCTCCTGGCTTCGGTGGTTGTGTTTCTAGTGGCGCTGCCCTTGTGCATGGGCATTGCCATTGCCTCGGGCCTGCCACCGGCCAAAGGTCTGATTACCGGGATCATCGGTGGTCTGGTGGTGGGTTTCCTGGCCGGCTCGAAGCTGCAAGTCAGCGGTCCGGCGGCCGGGTTGGCGGTGTTGGTCTTCGAGCTGGTGCGCCAGCATGGCGTGGCGATGCTCGGGCCGATCCTGTTGCTGGCCGGCCTGCTGCAATTGCTGGCGGGGCGTTTTCGCCTCGGCTGCTGGTTCCGGGTCACCGCGCCTGCGGTGGTGTACGGCATGCTGGCCGGTATCGGCGTGCTGATTGTGTTGTCCCAGGTCCATGTGATGCTCGACGCGGCGCCCAAGCCTTCAGGGCTGGATAACCTCGCGGCATTCCCGGCGGCGGTGGCCCAAGCGTTACCGTCCTTCGGCTGGCAGGCCGGCCTGCTGGGTCTGTCGACGATCGCGGTGATGTGGCTATGGGAAAAGTTTCGTCCCCACAGCCTGCGCTTCGTGCCTGGTGCGCTGCTGGGTGTCGGTCTCGCGACCGTCGCCAGCCTGCTGCTGGCCTTGCAGGTCAAGCGCGTGGAGGTCCCGGAAAACCTGGCCGAAGCCATTGATTGGCTGCGCCCGGCGGACCTGCTGAACCTGGCGGATCCGACCGTGCTGATCGCCGCCTTCGCGGTCGCCTTCATCGCCAGCGCCGAAACCTTGCTGTCGGCCGCCGCCGTGGATCGTATGCACAGCGGTGAACGGGCGGACTTCGACCGGGAACTCTCGGCGCAAGGCATCGGTAACATGCTCTGCGGCTTGCTCGGCGCACTGCCGATGACCGGGGTGATCGTGCGCAGTTCGGCCAACGTCCAGGCCGGTGCGACCACGCGGATGTCGACGATTTTCCACGGCTTGTGGTTGCTGCTGTTCGTACTGTTGCTGTCCAGCGTGCTGCAAAGCATTCCGGTGGCGAGCCTGGCGGGTGTGCTGGTGTACACCGGTTTCAAACTGGTGGACCTCAAGGCGTTTCGAAGCCTGGGCCGTTATGGCCGGATGCCGATGTTCACCTACGCCGCCACGGCGCTGGCGATCATCTTCACCGACCTGCTGACCGGCGTGCTGATCGGTTTCGGCCTGACCCTGGTGAAACTCGCCTGGAAAGCCTCGCGCCTGAAAATCAGCCTGGTCGACTTGCCGCAAGAAGGCGAGATGGAACTGCGCCTGGTGGGCGCGGCAACCTTCCTCAAGGTGCCGGCGCTGACCCAGGTGTTGGGCACCATTCCCGAAGGCGCGACGGTGCATGTGCCGCTCAATAACCTGAGCTACATCGATCACTCCTGCCTGGAGTTGCTCGAAGAATGGGGCCGGGCGAATGCCAGCAAAGGGTCGAAGCTGCTGATTGAATCCCGTGGGCTCAAGCGCCGGTTGGAAGGGCGGTTGCGGACCACGGTTGGGGTTGGCGCAGCCTCTGCCTGATATCTCACCCCCACAGGGGGTGGGTGTAGGGCACCTGGTTCATGAACACCACAAATCCGATGTGGGAGCGAGCTTGCTCGCGATGGCGGCGTGTCAGTCAACTGCAATGTGGCTGACCCAATGCAATCGCGAGCAAGCTCGCTCCCACAGAGGTTTATGTGTGCCTGATGGATCAGGCTGCCGGCTGATCCAACTCCAGGCCCACGCCCAAGCGTCGGGACATGCACGGCCAGCGCTTCCAGGCTGCGCCGGTCTCAGGGCTGCTGAGTTTCTCGCGGTAGGTTTCTACCGACTCCAATGCAAACGTCTCGTCGTTCAGCATCTCATCGAACGCGTGATGCACCACCTCATCGAGCTGGTTGGCAAACTCTTCACCGATCAATTGGTGTGCGATCAGGTTGGCGACCGTCATGTCCAAGGGGATCAGTGGCTGGCCGAAATGCTTGATGTAGAGGTCGTTCACCTCTTCGACGAACCGGTGCGCCAGGTAGGCTTCGTCGAGCAGGCTGTTGAGCCCGACATGCCCGGCCATGATCGTCGGAGGCTGGAGAAAGTATTGCTCGGCAATCTTCAGTACGGGCTTGATCTGCGACTCGATACCCGCCTCCTTGGCGACGTCATTGGCCGCATCCAGCAAGTCAGGCACTTCGTTGATGTAGGCAGCGACAAACCGCGCCAGGACGTCATTGGCATTGGCATCCGGTAGCTGGATGGCAGGGTGCAGCATTGGTAACTGGGCCGTCAGCTGACGGCTCAACAGGCCGGTCTCGGCCTCGTGTTGTTGGGCTTTTTGGATCTGCTCGCGCAATGCGGCGGTGTTCATGACAACTCCAGTAAACAACAGGCAATGAAATAGGAATGACATAACTTAGCTGGCGCAAAAAGACTCCTAAGACCTATTTTTCATAACCGCCTCTTCCTTGCTACGTCGCCGTTATATCGGTTTGCCATCACTCAGGTTCGCATCCTTCTCCATTCCTGGGCTCTAGCGCAAGCCCCGGCTGTTTCAAACGATTTACGCCGTCGCGTTGCGAGGTTGCAGGTGCTGTCTATACTCGGGTTGGAATGGAGTTAGCTGATGACACCCGATTGCATGTGCAGCAAGGCGCGGCGAGTCAATTAAGCAGTCTGAAGAGCCGATCCCTTGCCGCAGGCTTTACGCCTACGGGATAACAAGAACGATAAGGGGAACCCGCAATGACGCGACATCCACACGTATGGATGGGCCTCCTGTTGTGGTCGATTTTCAGCCAGGCGCAAGCGGCCTGGACTGTGAATATGGCGCCTGGAGCGACACAGATCAGCAACGCAGTGTTTGACCTGCACATGACCATCTTCTGGATCTGTGTGGTCATCGGCATCATCGTCTTCGGCGCCATGTTCTGGTCGATGATGATGCACCGCCGCTCAACCGGCCAGAATGCCGCGCACTTCCACGAAAACACCCGCGTCGAAATCCTCTGGACCATCGTGCCCTTCCTGATCCTGGTGCTGATGGCGATTCCTGCCACTGCCACCCTGATCAAGATGTACGACTCCAGCGAGTCGGAGATCGACATCCAGGTCACCGGCTACCAGTGGAAGTGGCACTACAAGTACCTGGGCCAGGACGTCGAGTTCTTCAGCAACCTGGCGACCCCCGCCGAACAGATCAACAACCAGAGCGCCAAGGGCGAGCATTACCTGCTGGAGGTCGACAAGCCGCTGGTGCTGCCTGTCGATGCCAAGGTGCGCTTTTTGGTGACCTCCGCCGACGTGATTCACTCCTGGTGGGTGCCGGCCTTCGCGGTCAAGCGCGACGCCATTCCGGGGTTCGTCAACGAAGCCTGGACCCGCGTCGACAAGCCCGGCATCTACCGCGGTCAATGCGCCGAGCTGTGTGGCAAGGACCATGGCTTCATGCCGATCGTGGTGGAGGTCAAGAGCAAGCCCGACTACGAGAAGTGGCTGGGTGAACGCAAGGCCGAAGCCGCGCAGCTCAAGGAACTGACCAGCAAGGAATGGACGCGCGAAGAACTCGTCGAGCGTGGCGACAAGGTCTACCACACCACGTGCGTGGCCTGTCACCAGGCCGAAGGCCAAGGCCTGCCGCCGATGTTCCCGGCGCTCAAAGGCTCGAAAATCGCCACCGGGCCGATCAAGGATCACTTGAATATCGTCTTCCACGGCAAGCCCGGCACCTCCATGGCCGCGTTCGGCAAACAATTGTCGGAAGTCGATATCGCCGCGGTCGTGACCTATGAACGCAACGCCTGGGGCAACAACAAGGGCGACATGGTGACGCCTAAAGAAGTGCTGGAACTCAAACAGGCGGAAAGCCAATGAGCCGGCCCGACGCTTGTTCCCGCAACCGGTCGGGGCGCGTTGCCCCGCGCCGTCCAGCCCATTGGTTCGAAGGAGAAAGGACATGAGTGCTGTGATCGATGACCACGGTCATGCCGACCACGCCCACGGCCCCGCCAAGGGCCTGATGCGCTGGGTGCTGACCACCAACCACAAGGACATCGGCACGCTGTACCTGTGGTTCGCCTTCTCGATGTTCCTGCTGGGCGGCTCGTTCGCCATGGTGATCCGCGCCGAGCTGTTCCAGCCCGGCCTGCAGATCGTCCAGCCGGAATTCTTCAACCAGATGACCACCATGCATGGCCTGGTGATGGTCTTCGGCGCGGTGATGCCGGCGTTCGTCGGCCTTGCCAACTGGATGGTCCCGCTGATGATCGGCGCGCCGGACATGGCCCTGCCGCGCATGAACAACTTCAGCTTCTGGCTGTTGCCGGCGGCGTTCCTGATGTTGGTCTCGACGCTGTTCACGCCGGGGGGCGGGCCGAATTTCGGCTGGACTTTCTACGCGCCGCTGTCCACCACCTATGCGCCGGAAAGCGTGACGTTCTTCATCTTTGCCATCCACCTGATGGGCATCAGCTCGATCATGGGCGCGATCAACGTGGTCGCCACCATCCTCAACCTGCGCGCCCCCGGCATGACCCTGATGAAAATGCCGCTGTTCGTCTGGACCTGGCTGATCACCGCGTTCCTGCTGATCGCGGTGATGCCGGTACTGGCCGGCTGCGTGACGATGATGCTAATGGATATTCACTTCGGCACCAGCTTCTTCAGTGCCGCGGGCGGCGGTGACCCGGTGCTGTTCCAGCATGTGTTCTGGTTCTTCGGCCACCCCGAGGTGTACATCATGATCCTGCCGGCCTTCGGCGCGGTCAGCTCGATCATCCCGGCGTTCTCGCGCAAGCCGTTGTTCGGCTACACCTCGATGGTCTACGCCACGGCGGCGATTGCGTTCCTGTCGTTCATCGTCTGGGCGCACCACATGTTCGTGGTCGGCATCCCGCTGGTGGGCGAGCTGTTCTTCATGTACGCGACCCTGCTGATCGCCGTGCCCACCGGGGTGAAGGTGTTCAACTGGGCGAGCACAATGTGGCAGGGCTCGCTGACTTTCGAGACGCCGATGTTGTTCGCCGTGGCGTTCGTGATCCTGTTTTCCATCGGTGGTTTCTCCGGGTTGATGCTGGCCATCGCCCCGGCGGACTTCCAGTACCAGGACACCTACTTCGTGGTCGCGCACTTCCACTACGTGCTGGTGCCCGGCGCGATCTTCGGGATCTTCGCCTCGGCTTACTACTGGCTGCCGAAATGGACCGGCCACATGTACGACGAAACCCTCGGCAAGCTGCACTTCTGGCTCTCGTTCATCGGCATGAACCTGGCGTTCTTCCCGATGCACTTCGTGGGCCTGGCGGGCATGCCGCGGCGGATTCCCGACTACAACCTGCAGTTCGCCGACTTCAACATGGTCTCGTCGATCGGCGCGTTCATGTTCGGCACCACGCAGATCTTCTTCCTGTTCATCGTGATCAAGACCATCCGTGGCGGCGAGCCGGCACCGGCCAAGCCGTGGGATGGGGCCGAAGGGCTGGAGTGGAGCGTGCCGTCGCCGGCGCCGTATCACACGTTTACTACGCCGCCGGAAGTGAAATAGATGACACATGGGACCAGTGTGGGAGCGAGCTTGCTCGCGATAGCGGTGTGCCTGACACACCGAGTCGTCGCTATCGCGAGCAAGCTCGCTCCCACAGGGTTCCCGGTGAGGACTGGAAGCCATGGCTGACTCGATCTCGCTGAAAAAACTGGTCACCCGCCTGCTGCTGGTGGTGGTGGTCATGTTCATCTTCGGGTTTGCCCTGGTGCCGATCTACGACGTGATGTGCAAGGCGTTTGGTATCAACGGCAAGACCGGCGGGCAGTACCAAGGCGAGCAGGTCGTCGATGAATCACGCCAGGTACGCGTGCAATTCCTGTCGACTAATTCGGTGGACATGGTCTGGGACTTCTTTCCCAAGGGCGATGAGCTGGTGGTCAAGCCCGGCGCGGTCAACGAGATGGTGTTCGTCGCCCACAACCCCACCGACCGGCCGATGAGCGCCCAAGCGGTCCCGAGCATCTCGCCGAGCAACGCGGCGGCGTATTTCCACAAGACCGAATGTTTTTGTTTTACCCAGCAAGTGCTGCAACCCGGCGAACGCATCGAAATGCCCATGCGCTTCATCGTCGACCGGGACATGCCCAAGGAAGTGAAGCACCTGACGCTGTCCTACACGCTGTTCGATATCACCGCTCGTCATCCACCGGTGGCTGTAAACACTGACCGATAGCGTGCCCGATAAGGAGAACAATAAATGGCAACTCATGAGCACTATTACGTTCCGGCCCAGAGCAAATGGCCGATCATCGCCACGGTCGGGATGTTCGTCACGGTGTACGGTCTGGCCACCTGGTTCAACGACCTGAAAGCCGACCGCCCGGATTCCCACGGCCCGCTGATCTTTTTCGTCGGCGGCCTGTTGCTGGCCTACATGTTGTTCGGCTGGTTCGGCGCGGTCATCAAGGAAAGCCGCGCCGGGCTGTACAGCGCCCAGCTCGACCGCTCGTTTCGCTGGGGCATGAGCTGGTTCATCTTTTCCGAGGTGATGTTCTTCGTCGCGTTCTTCGGTGCGCTGTTCTATGTGCGCATGGTCTCGGCGCCAGGCCTGGCCGGTGAAGGCAGCAAGGGTTTATCGGAGATGCTCTGGCCGAACTTCGAATACGTCTGGCCGTTGTTGAACAACCCCGATCCCAAACTCTTCCCACCGCCCAAGGACGTGATCAGCCCGTGGGGCTTGCCGCTGCTCAACACCATCCTGCTGGTCAGTTCCAGCGTCACCGTGACCATCGCCCACCATGCCTTGAAGAAGGGTCATCGCGGCGCGCTGAAGATCTGGTTGGCGATCACCGTGCTGCTGGGTTGCGCTTTCCTGGGCTTCCAGGCCGAGGAATACATCCACGCCTATAAAGAGCTGGGCCTGACGTTGGGCTCGGGGATCTACGGCGCGACGTTCTTCATGCTCACCGGTTTCCACGGCGCCCACGTCACCATCGGCACGATCATTTTGTTCGTGATGCTGATGCGCATCATGCGCGGGCATTTCGACAACGAGCACCAGTTCGGCTTCGAGGCCGCGAGCTGGTATTGGCACTTTGTCGATGTGGTGTGGATCGGCTTGTTCTTCTTCGTCTACATCCTCTGAGGCAGCCGTTATCAGGGCGGCTCTTTACCAAGGAGCATGCGACACCAACTGGCCGCTGAAAAAGCCCCAGGCGATCAAGCCGACGGTGACAGCGGCCAAGGCCACGCGAATCGCCAGGGCGATGACCAGGCGATTGGAATTGCTTTCGTCCTTGACCAGAAAAAACAAGCCGCTGAACAGGCTGGCAACGGTGGCGATCAGCATCAGGGCGATGGCTGCTTTGAGCATCAGGAACACTCCGGGGGGACGCGATGCACGTGAGTATAGCTATCCCGTTCAATAGCCTTAGGGCGGCGCCATGAAAGGCTTCCGGCCGGGCCTCGTGCCGTCATTGGTGGTCGCCGTGCTGGTGCCGGTGATGGTGTGCCTGGGGTTCTGGCAATTGAGCCGGGGCGAACACAAGCGTGTGCTCATGGACGCTTACGCCGAACGCCGCGTGGCCAAGCCGATGGACAGCGCGGAGCTTTCGCAAACGGCGGATCCAGCCTTTCGTCCGGTCCGCCTGCGTGGGCAATTCGACGCCGAGCACAGCCTCCTCCTGGACAACCGCCAGCACGACGGCAAGGTGGGCGTCGAGCTGCTGCAACCGTTTCTCGACCACGCCAGCGGGCTGTGGCTGCTGGTCAATCGCGGCTGGCTGCCGTGGCCTGATCGCCGCACCCCGCCAGTCTTCAGCACACCTGAGCAGACTGTCGACCTGCAAGCCTGGGTCTACGTCGCGCCCGGCGCCACGTTCCAACTTCACGCCGACCCGGCCAGCGCACCGTGGCCCAGGCTGGTCACTGCCATCGAGCCGCAGAAACTCTGGGCCGAACTGGACCGTGGCGGTTTCGCCTACGAGTTAAGGCAACAAAGCGGCCCCGGCGCCTACCGGACCGATTGGCCGGTGGTGGCGATGGGGCCGGAAAAACACATCGGCTATGCCGTGCAGTGGTTCGCCATGGCGGCGGCGCTGTTCGGCCTTTTCCTTTATCTCGGATGGCACAACGCAGGGAGACACCATGGGGAACACCATGAATCCAACCAACACGTCTGAAGCGCCCGACGCCCGCAGCCGTCGCAAGGGGCGCGTGCAATTGCTGTTGATCGTGCTGGGCGTGATTGGCCCGATGATCCTCGCCACCGGCATGTATAAATTCCAGTTCTGGGTTCCGGACAGCCGTAGCTACCACGGCGAGCTGATCGGCAACGGCCAGTCCCGCGCCGACATCGGTGTCCAGGCCGACGAGCAGCGCTGGCAGATCCTGGTCACCGCGCCTCAAGAATGCTCGGTGGACTGCCGCCAGTTGGTCTATCTGGCCCGTCAGGTGCAGATCGGCCTGGGTCGCGATGCCGGCCGCGCCAGCCATGCCCTGGCCATCGCGCAGCCGCTGGACAGCGAGTACGACGCCCAACTGCAGCGTGAATACCCGCAGTTGCAACGCTACCCGCTGGACCTGCCGGCTTATCAAAAAGGCGCCCAGGGTTCTGGCGGCGCCCAACTGTGGATCATCGACCCCCACAGCAACCTGGTGCTGCGCTACGACGCCCGGGTCAAGGGCAAGGACTTGCTCAACGACCTGCGCCACCTGCTGAAACTGTCGAACATCGGATGAGGGCATCGACATGGCCAAGCCTGGATTTCGCCTCGCGCTGTTTGCCACGCTGCTGGCATTGATTGTCGTACTGTTGGGCGCCTACACCCGCCTGACCCACGCCGGCCTCGGTTGCCCCGACTGGCCCGGTTGCTACGGTTTCATCAGCGTGCCCAAGGGCGAAGCTCAACTGGCCCATGCCGAATTGCATTTCCCCGACACCCCGGTGGAGGCGCATAAAGGCTGGAACGAGATGGTCCATCGCTATTTCGCCGGTGCCTTGGCGCTGATGATTGCCGCGCTGGCCGCCCGGGCCTGGACGAACCGCCGCCGCCCCGGCCAACCTTTGAAATTGCCGCTGTTCCTGCTGGCGGTGGTATTTGCCCAAGCAGCGTTCGGCATGTGGACCGTGACTTTGAAGCTCTGGCCGCAAGTGGTCACCGGGCATTTGCTGGGCGGGTTCGCGACGTTGAGCCTGCTGTTCCTGCTGACGCTGAGATTGTCTGGCGTATTACCCGCGCTGACCGTACCCAAGCGCCTGCAACACTGGGCCACGGCTGGGCTGCTGCTGGTGATCGGCCAGATCGCCTTGGGCGGCTGGGTCAGTTCCAACTACGCCGCAGTGGCCTGCATCGATTTCCCCACCTGCCACGGCGAATGGATGCCGCCCGCCGATTTCGCCAATGGTTTTCACCTGACCCAGCACATCGGCCCGAACTACCTGGGCGGGCAACTGGACAGCGATGCTCGGACCGCCATCCATGTGACCCACCGCATCGGCGCGTTGCTGGTGACCCTGGTGCTGTTGGGGTTGGCCTGGCAATTGAAGCGGGTGGGCATGACCCGACTGGCGGGGCTGGTCCTCGCCGCCCTGGCCGCGCAAATTACCTTAGGTATCAGCAACGTCGTGTTTCATCTGCCGCTGCCGGTGGCCGTGGCCCATAACGCCGGGGGAGCCGCCCTGCTGCTGACCCTGGTTCTGGTCAATTATCACGCCCGGACCAGCCTGGTCCGGGTACGGCACCACGTCCCGCTGCGCTGGCGCTTCAATTCGCCTGAACACGGGGTCGCCCCCATCACGATTAAAGGAGAGATGCCATGGCAACCTTGACCGGTGAACGCCACAGCCAGGCGATCTGGCGCGATTACCTGGAGCTGACCAAGCCCAAAGTGGTGGTGCTGATGCTGATCACCTCGCTGGTCGGCATGTTCCTCGCCACCCGAGCCGGCGTGCCGTGGACGGTCCTGGTGTTCGGCAATCTGGGCATTGCCTTGTGTGCCGGCGGCGCGGCGGCGGTCAACCATGTGGTGGACCGGCGCATCGACGCGGTCATGGCCCGCACCCACAAACGGCCTTTGGCCGAGGGTAGGGTCTCGCCAGCCGCCGCACTGACCTTCGCCCTGGCACTGGCCGTCGCCGGCCAAGCCATGCTGCTGGTGTTTACCAATCCGCTCACCGCCTGGCTGACGCTGGCGTCGCTGCTCGGTTATGCCGTCATCTACACCGGCTTCCTCAAGCGCGCCACACCCCAGAACATCGTCATCGGTGGCCTCGCCGGCGCCGCACCGCCACTGCTGGGCTGGGTCGCCGCCACCGGGCATGTCAGCGCCGAACCGTTGCTGCTGGTGCTGATCATCTTCGCCTGGACCCCGCCACACTTCTGGGCCCTGGCGATTCACCGCAAAGAAGAATACGCCAAGGCCGACATCCCGATGCTGCCGGTGACCCACGGCGAGCACTACACCAAGATCCATATCCTGCTGTACACCTTGGTGCTGCTGGCGGTGAGTCTGATGCCGTTCGTGATCCAGATGAGTGGGTTGATCTATCTGGTTTGCGCACTCGTGCTGGGCGCAAGGTTCCTGCAATGGGCCGTGGTGTTGTACCGTGGCAGCCGGCCGCACGCGGCGATCAACACCTTCAAGTACTCTATCTGGTACCTGTTCCTGCTGTTCATCGCCCTGCTCGTTGATCACTACTTACTGTTGAGCCTATGACCCGAACCCAGAAAACCGTCTTCATCCTCGCGGCCGTGATCGCAGTGATCCTCGGCCTGACCATCAACAAGGTGCTGTCCAGCAAAGGCCAGGGCGACCCGACTGCATTGATCGATGCCGGCATCATCCTGCTGCCCCAGAGCCGCAACCTGCCGGACGTGAAAATGACCGACCAGGACGGCCAACCCCTAGCGATGGACGGGTTGAAAGACAAGTGGAGCCTGCTGTTCTTCGGCTACACCTTCTGCCCCGACATCTGCCCGACTACCCTGGCCCAACTGCGCCAGATCAAGAGCGAACTGCCGCCCGAGGCTGTGGATAAGTTGCAGATCGTGCTGGTGAGCGTCGACCCGAACCGCGACACGCCCAAGCAACTCAAGCAGTACCTGGGCTACTTCGATCCGCAATTCAAAGGCCTCACCGCTTCATCGGTGGAAGACCTGCAAAAACTCGCCAACGCGGTGAGCATCCCGTTCATCCCGGCGGACACCAGCAAACCTAACTACACGGTTGATCACAGCGGCAACCTCGCCGTGATTGGCCCGGACGGCAAGCAACGCGGGTTTATTCGTGCGCCGTTGAATAACCAGAAACTGGTGGCGCAGTTGCCGGAAATGCTCAAGCGGAAATGAGGCCAAAGCGAGGCCACTTGCTTGCTGATAATGCTTCTCCCCGTGGCGAGGGAGCTTGCTCCCGCTCGGTTGCGCAGCGACCGCAAAACCGAACGATGCGGTTTGCCTGAGGAAATGCAGGGGCCTGCTGCGCAGGCCAGCGGGAGCAAGCTCCCTCGCCACAGGGGTTAGTGTCGAACCAAATATCCCGCCCAACGCCACCCATTGTGGGAGCGAGCTTGCTCGCGATGAAAAAAACGACACGGTTCCAGCGCAGGACAAACCGCACAAGAAGACCCCAGACCGGGTCGCCTAAAAGTCAGCGGGCCGTGCCCTGCGCCAGGCAATAGGAATTGACGAACGTTGCGGTGTGCTGCAACGCCTGGCGTATGTCCGGCTTGGTTATTCCATGCCTGTTGGCAAACTGCTCGAGCGCCGCTGTGTCAAAACGAGTGGTCTGGATAAAGTCCAAGGCTTCGGGCTTGCTGTTCAAAAAGCGCGCGACGGGAGGAATACCCAGTAGCCACTTCAGCAATCGCAGCGGAATGTGATGCCTGGGCGATTTTATGCCAAGGGGTTTTGCGACCTCTGCCAGGAGTGCTCGCAAGTTGGGACTCTGGTCATCAAGCGCCAGCAGTTCCTGCCCCGCCATGGCCGGGTCAAACGCACATACCGCCACCAGTTCGACCAGGTAATCCACGGTAACCAGGGGTAGCCAATGCTCGGCGGTGCCGGGCACTGCGGTCAACTTTCCCTGCACCAGGTTGCGTATCAGCTCCACCAGCGGCTGACCGTCAACGATATGCCCCGTGCGGCTGTGGCCACACACCGTCGCCGGGTGGACGACGGTGATCTCCCCGCCCAGGGTGGACATGACCTCCAGGGTCGCGAAATGCGCCTCCAGCTTGCTCCCCTCGTAACCCCCGACATGCCGGTAGACGGCAGGCCAATTCGTCAGCTCCGGAGAACGAGGATCGATCCCGATGCGCTGCAGATGTTCATGATTCTTCAGCATGTAGCCGCCGATCATCACCAACCGGCTTTTCTGCCCGGCCGCCAACAGCGCCACCCGCTTTGCCCCTTCCACGTTCACCGAGCGAGAGTTTTCCATTGAAAGCCCCCAAGCGAAGTGAGCGCCCAGGTGGAAGATGACGCTGGCGTGCCTCAGCACCTCTCGGTCAGCACGACTCAGCCCGAGGTTGTCCCGTTCCAGGTCGCCCGCCACGGCAAATACCCGGGCCCCGCTCCCTCCCAAACGGTCGACTTGCTCGCGCAGCGCAGCCAGTCGCTCCGGGCGACGCATCAACACCCGAACGGTGTGACCTTTTGCACTCAGGTACGCCACCAAATGTTGACCGATGAAGCCGGTACCCCCCGTGACAAAGCACTCCACGCTCATTTCCCTGCTCCTGGTTAAGGTGAAAAATCGAGCGTAATCTATCGACCCAACTCTACAGTCAAGCGGTGTTGTTCATGAGAATCGGCGAACTCGAGACCCGCAGCGGCGCCAGTCGTCATACGCTGCGTTATTACGAGCAGATCGGCCTGATCTCACCGCTGCGGCGAACGAATAACTACCGCGTCTACACCGCGCAGACCCTGCAGGACTTGGAATTTATCCAGCGCGCGCAAAGCATGGGGTTTTCCCTGGGGGAAATAGGTCAGATCCTGGATGCGCAGCGCAACGAACTGATCGACTGTGCTGACGGCGCCAAGCTGATTGAAAAGAAAATGGCGGAAATCAAACTGAAGATCGCCAACTTGAAAAGCATCTATCGATACCTCGATGAAGAGCGTGCAAACCTCGAAGCCAGTGCCGCCAGGCAACTCGCGCTCCAGCAACTGAACAACGCCTCCAACTGAACGGCCAGCCTCTGTACCTGCCCCTGTGGCGAGGGGATTCATCCCCGTTGGGCTGCGCAGCAGCCCCATACCGGACGACGCGGTCTGCCTGAAAAAAATCCAAACCCAAACAGCAAGACGAAACCACCAAACGTATCACTACATGCGTGATTGCCTTGGTCAGCACAGTCGCTGTAACGTCGATCTTCAATTAGCGGGGTAACTCATTGAACGACTCTGAACACCTGAAAGAACTGTGCGCCCGTTTCAACGCTGGAGAACCTTTGAGCTTTACGTTTTTCTGGGGGCACCAGCGCAGTAAAAATGTCGTCACGGCTTCGTGCTTCAGCCAATGGTTCGAGGCCGGGTTCGTTGTCGAGGGGCAACATTACCCAACCGCCGAACACTTCATGATGGCCGAGAAAGCGGCCTTGTTCGACGATCAGGACATTCGTGCGCAGGTGCTCAACGCCCCCACTCCCAATGCCGCCAAAGCACTTGGCCGCAACGTGCGCGGATTCGACGACAAGGTTTGGCTGCAACACCGGTACGACATCGTCGTTCGAGCGAACCAGGCCAAGTTCTCCCAGAACCCACAGTTGAACGAATACCTTCTACAAACCGGTTCCAGCGTGATCGTCGAGGCCAGCCCGGTTGATAACATCTGGGGCATAGGGCTCGCACAGGACAACGCGGATGCGAACAATCCGAATCTGTGGAAAGGCTTGAACCTGCTGGGGTTTGCGCTGATGCAGGTGCGGGACGGGACCAGCATCCCTGCCCCAAGGTAGTACCCCTCGCCACAGGGGTTGGGTGTCCCTCTTCAGGCTCGATATTTCGAGCCTTCCTCAAGTATTCAGAAATCAACAGTCCCCGAAAACTTCACCAATCGCGGATCACCCTGCGAAAGGTAGCCGCCGTTGGCCGAGGCCCAGTAGTTCTTGTCGGTAATGTTTTCCACATTGACGCGCAATGTCAGGTCCTTCTCTACGAATTTCATCTTATAACGCGCGCCAGCGTCGAAACGATTCCAGGTCGGCAAGCTCAGGTTGTTCGCCTGGTCGGCATACTGCCCGCCCGTGCGCAGCATCCTGGCGCTGAGGGCGGCGCCTTCGATGCCCGGGACATCCCAATCCACGCTGGCGTTGAGCTGGAACGTCGGCACGCCAATGGCGTGGTTGCCATCGTTGAGGCCGCCGGCGGTGTTTTTCAGTTCGGACGTCATGCGGGTACCGCCGGCCATCAACCGGAGGCCGTCGATGGGCTCGCCGAAGACGCTGACCTCCAAGCCCTTGTTGACCTGCTCACCGTCACGCACATAAAGCCGCTGCACGTTGTCGACGTAACCATCGGACGGTTTCTCGATGCGGAAAACGCCGACGTTGGCACCGAAGGTCTGCATGTCCAGCTTGATGCCCGCTTCCAACTGTTTGGTGCGGCCAGGGGGAAAGGCTTCGCCCAGGTTGGTGATGCCTGTGCCAGACGCCACCGGTCCTTTGGCAAGACCTTCGATTCGGTTGGCGTAGAGCGACACGCTTTCTACGGGTTTGTAGACGATGCCGTAGACCGGCGTGGTAACGGCTTCATCGTAGAGCGCGCTGCGGCTGCCATCGTTCGCAGGATTGGCGGCACCGTTGGAAGTGGTGCCGTCGTACCGGTAGTTTTCGACACGCAACTGCTGACGACGGATACCGTAAGTGACCAGCAACTTGTCATCGAACAAACCCAACGTGTCGGAGATCGCCAGACTGCGGTTGCGGGTTTTGCCGGTCACCCCGGGATCGCCCATTTCACCGCCAGTGCTGGACACTGCGGTCGGCTTGGGAAGCTTCGGGGTGTCGTAAATATTAGTATTGCCGGTAACGGGACGATAGAAGGTGTAGGCGTTTTCCTGCTGGGTCCAGATCGTTGAGCCGCCGATTGCTACTTGGTGGGAAACAGGCCCCGTGTTGAAGCGCCCGTTCAACCCGCCACTGAACGTTGTATTGTCTTCGTTGTGAGGAATTTCCGAGCCACCGATCGTCGCAACGCCGTTATTGCCGACCAGTGTCGGTGTGGCGTACACCCCGGTTTCCCGGGTGTGCTTTACCCCGCCCGCCAGGTAGGCGGTCCAGTTTTCGTTCAAATCCCAATCGCCACGAACCATGCCGAAGGTGTCTTCGGTTTCTGAGTAAGTCCAGTCCTGACCATAATTGTGGCTCGCGTGCGGAGCCGTGGGAATGCGGGTGGCGCTGCCGATATTCACCGAGTTACGCAAGCCGTTGATACGCTGTTTCTGATAGCCGAAATCGGTGGAAACACGGAAGTCATCACCTCGATAATCCAAGCCCGCAACAAACAACTTGGTGCGCTGATCCTGGTCGTCGATCGCTGTTTCACCTTCGCGCTGGCTCAGGTTCAACCGGGCGCCAAACCGATTGTCCTCGCCGAATCGCTGCCCGATATCCAAATGCTCGCCAATGCGGCCATCGGTGCTGATGTCCTGGGTATAACGACGAGTCGGGTCATCCTTTGCGCGTTTGGGCTGCAAGTTGACGCCGCCCCCAAGACCCGAGCCCGTCGGACTGACACCGTTGATAAACGCGTTGGGGCCTTTGAATACTTCGACACGCTCGATCGCATCCGTCGACAGAATCTGACGGGGTAAAACGCCGTACAGCCCGTTATAGGAAATGTCGTCACTGGCAAGCGGCAGGCCTCGAATCACGAACACTTGGGATTGGTTACCAAACCCATAGGATTGACGCACCGACGGATCATTGAGCAGCACATCGCCCACGTCTTCAGCTTGTTGATCCTCAATCAGCTGCGAGGTGTAACTGGTCATCACGAACGGCACATCCATGTTGTCCTGGTTGCCCAGCACGCCCATCTGGCCTCCCCTCGCCACCTGACCACCCGCATAGGGCGCCGGCAGCGTGTTGGAATTGGTTTTGATCGCATCGGCAGTAACGTCGGTCACTCCCAATTCAATAGGCGCTGCCGCCTGGGCAAGAAAACTGACTGAGCAGCACGCGGCAAGTAAGGTAAGGCGAGATGGAAATAGCATGGGGTGAGTACCTGCGGGGAAACGGGAAGCCAACTTAGGTGAATGCTAATGATTCGCAGATGGATTATCCATACTAATGGCTCGTTGCCATAAAAGATTCGGACAGCGGTTTGGTTTCCCCAACGAAAAAACCCGGCCTCCTGAGCCGGGTTTTTAGTTTTTCTCGAAGAAAAGCGGTTGAGGCTTTTAGACGCCCCGCTTTACCTGATCATCCTTTCGAACTGCCTTGCGCCGCTTCAACAATCAGCTCTGCAACCTTCCCCGGATTCGACGTCATCACCACATGGGACGCCCCTTGGACAGTGACAGTCTTCTTCGAGCCAGCGCGTTCGGCCATGAACTTCAACGCAGCCTCGGGGATGTTCTTGTCCGCCGAGCCGTAGATGAACCAGGACGGCAGTTTTTTCCAAGCCGGGTCGCCAGACGCTTCCTTCAATGCCGCCTCGCTGATGGGACGTTGTGTCGCGGCCATCAGGGCGGAGTCCGCCGCTGGGACGTCGGCGGCAAACTGTTGGCCGAATTTGTCCTGCTGGATGTAGAGATCCTTATTGCCGTCGTCCAGTTGCACCGGAGCCGCCAAGGTCGGGCCAAGGGTGCCGCCAGGGTAGCGACCGGACAGTTCGATGGCGGTTTCGCCTTTGTCCGGCGCGAAAGCTGCGACGTAGACAAGTCCCTTGACCTTGGGGTTGTTGTGCACGGCGTTAGTGATCACGGCACCGCCGTAGGAATGACCCACCAGGATCACCGGACCAGCGGTTTGCTCGACGATATCGGCGACATAATCGGCGTCCTGCTTCACGCCGCGCAGCGGATTGGCCGCGGCAACGACCGGATAACCCTGGGTCAGCAACTGGGCGGCAACGCCATTCCAGCTGGACGATTCGGCGAAGGCGCCATGCACCAGCACGATGGTGGGCTTGGCGGCGTCGGGTTGCGCGGCCGTTGCGCTATTAACGGAAGTCAGTGCCAGCGCAGCGGTGATGGTGACGGCCAAGAGCGATTTGGTAGTGAACATGATCATTCCTTTTTTCATTGATTAGGGGGTGACGCTGCAGCGATGGGTTTACTTGGCCAGGAAATCCAACAGATCCTGGTTGAGACGGTCCTTATGGGTGTCGGTCAGGCCGTGCGGGGCGCCCGGATAGACGATCAACTCGGCGTTCTGCACCAACTCGGCGGCGGCATGGGCGGAGGCGTCGATGGGGACGATCTGGTCGTCGTCGCCATGCACGATCAGTGTCGGCACATCGAACGCAGCCAGGTCGGCGCGGAAGTCCGTTGCCGAGAACGCGGCGATGCAGTCATAGGTGTTTTTGTGACCCGCTTGCATGCCCTGCACCCAGAACGAATCGATCAGCCCCTGGGAGACGTTCGCCCCGTCGCGGTTGAAACCGAAGAACGGGCCAGAGGCGATGTCGCGATACAGCTGCGAGCGGTTGTCCAGCGAGGCCTTGCGCAGGCCGTCGAACACCTCGATCGGCAGACCGCCTGGGTAGTCTTCGGTCTGGAGCATCATCGGCGGAACGGCGCTGATCAGTGCGGCCTTCTTCACCCGGCCAGTCCCGTGGCGGCCGATGTAGCGGGTGATTTCCCCACCCCCGGTCGAGAAACCCACCAGGGTGACGTCGTTGAGATCCAGGGTATTGATCACCGTGGCCAGGTCATCGGCGTAGTGATCCATGTCGTTGCCTTCCCACGGCTGGCTGGAACGCCCATGGCCGCGGCGGTCGTGGGCGATCACCCGATAGCCTTGCTCGGCCAGGAACAACATCTGCGATTCCCAGCTATCCGAATTCAGCGGCCAGCCATGGCTGAAGGTGACAACTGGCCCATCTTTCGGACCCCAGTCCTTGTAATAGAGCTGTACGCCGTCCTGGGTGGTGATGTAGCTGGCTGCTTGAGAGCGGGAGGACTGGGTATTCATGGCAAGATCTCCTTAGGTCATGGCTCGCCACCGGGGATCCGATGGCGACTTGATGGGGAGAATTCTTGCAGCGGCATGTATACCGGAAATGTTCGACACCCGGCCGTTATGCGTTCTTTTGAGTACGTAGATGCGCTGGATACAGTGGCTTACAAATGCACGCCACTGATCCAGCAGTAGCGGCCTACTGATCGCCGCCGAAGTCGAGGGTCACGCAAAGCCCGCCGCCGTCGCGGTTGCGCAGGCTCAGCGTTCCACCAATCGCCACGGTCAACTGCTGGGCGATGGCAAGGCCCAGGCCGGTGCCGCCAGAGCTGCGGTTGCGGGAGCTTTCCACCCGATAGAACGGCTTGACCACCTCGGCCAGGATCTCCTCGGGAATGCCCGGCCCTCGATCAAGCACACTGATGGAAACGCCGGTACTCGCATTGCCACCGATTTCCACCTCGGCGGTGCCGGCGTACTTCAGTGCGTTATCCACCAGATTCACCAGAATACGCCGCAGGGCATGGGGCCTTGTCTCGATGATCGCGCCGTTCTGGCCGCGCAGGCTGACCTCGCGGCCGGTGTCCTGGTAATCGCACACCAGGCTGTCGAGAAAGGAATCCAGACTGATGCGGCAACTGGTCTCCGTCGCACCGTGAACACTGCGCGCATAAGCAACACCCTCGCGCACCAGGTGCTCGATTTCGTTGAGGTCGTTGCCCAGTTTGTCTTTCTCCACCGAGTCGTCCATGAACTCGGCGCGCAGCTTCATGCGCGTGATGGGCGTCTGCAAGTCATGGGAAATCGCCGCGAGCAATTGCATGCGCTCTTTCAGGTAAGCGGCAATGCGCGCCTGCATGCTGTTGAAAGCGCGGGCGGCGTAAGCCACTTCCCGTGGACCGGTTTCATCCAACTGGACGGGATGGGCGTTCGGGTCGAGGTTCTCGACCGCCTCGGCCAGGCGACTGAGCGGGCGTATCGCGATGCGCACGGCAAGCCAGGTGCAGCCGATCATCAACAGCAACTGACCGAACAGCACAAAGGGCAACCAGGGCGACAACGGCTTGACCGAGGGACGCACATCGATGGTCACCGGGCTGCCGTCCGCCAGTCGCACCTGGGCTTGGAAATGCTGGCGAGGGCCCGGGATCTCGACAAAGGTCAGGTCATAATTGCGGCCCAGCGAGACTTGCAGGGATTGCGCCGCCGTCGCCGCCAGATCGTTCGAAGTGAGGGGAATGCCAGCATCATGCTCGCGCAGCAAATAATCATAATTGCGACGCTGCAGGCGCTTGGTCCATGCCAGGCGCTCATCGGCAGGCAAACGGTCGAGGATGGCGATGGACGTCGCCGTGTCGTGCTCGAAGTTGCCCAACATGGCCGTCTTGGTGCTTTCGTAGCGTTCGTAGTACTGGGCTGCGAACGTCAGGGCCTGTGCGAGTATCAGGCCGACCAGAAACACCAGCCACAACCGCGAGGCCAGCGTGCGGGGCCATTGCAACGCGAGTTTCATGCCTGCTCCTCAAGCATTTCGACTGCAAAGGTAAAGACGTAGCCTTCATTGCGCACCGTCTTCAAGTAGAGCGGTTCGCGTGCGTCGTCCAGCAAGCGCTGGCGCACGCGGCTGACCAGCAAATCAATGGAGCGGTCGAAGATGTCCGCGTCACGGCCCTGCGTCAGGTTGAGCAACTGGTCGCGGCTCAGGACCCGCTGAGGATGATCAAGAAAGACCCGCAGCAGCCTGTATTCAGCGCCGCTCAGCGAGACCAGCGTGTCGTCTTCATCGAGCAGATGGCGAGCGGTGGTGTCGAGACGCCAGCGGCCGAACTTGAGCATCCGGCCGCTTTCGCTGACGACAAAGTTCGGCGGCAGCATGCGGGTGCGCCGCAGCACCGCGTTGATGCGCGCCAGCAGCTCCCGGGCCGCAAAGGGTTTGGCCAGATAATCGTCGGCGCCCATTTCCAAGCCAATGATGCGGTCGGTCTCGTCGCTGCGCGCCGTCAGCATCAGCACCGGCGTCGCCTTATGCTTGCCGGCGCGCAGTTCGCGGCACAGCAGCAGCCCGTCATCCCCCGGCATCATGATGTCGAGCACGATCAAGTCCACCTGATTGGCTTCGAGAAAGGCCCGCATCTGACGACCATCCGCGACCACGGTGGTGCGCAGGCCATTCTTGATCAGGTAATTGCCGACCAACTCCCTGATTTCCCGATCATCATCCACGATCAATACGTGATCGACATGTTCCATGCCCTGCTCTCCGAAATGCGCGCATCGATTGCGCAGTGTGACGATGCCGTGTTGCCGGTTGGCGACGCACCGTGCGTTCAGCTTATCCAGCCTTGAATCAAGCCAGAGCGAAGCGAAAACAGGGGGGATTGTATCGATCTGTATCGCAATTCACCTCAGATACGTACGCATCCAATCACGGGGTTTTTCGACATAGCCGAGATACCTCACGGGCTTTTAATGAGCGCCATCCACTCATTGAAGGGAAACGACCATGAATCTGAAAACTATTGCTACCGCTTGCCTGATCACTGCCCTGAGCGCCGGCGCATTGCCCGCCTTGGCCCAGGACAAAGTAGCCAGCGAAAGCTATTCCTACGGCACGCACCTGGACATCGACAAAGTGATCTCGCTGACTGAAGACAGTAGCCAGACTTGCGGGTTGGTGAATGCGCAGATCACCTACCTTGATTCGATGGGTGAGCGGAAAGCCCTGACGTATCTCAAGCACGCGGCCAGCTGTAACAGTGAAGGGAGTTGAGGGGTGGTTCGGGGGGGGACGACCAGAAGCTGCTCGTTGCCAGAAGCCAAAACCGGCCCAAAAGCGATTATCTGATGCCTATCAAGTCGGGTTAATCGATTCGCTCATACCGAAATGATGAAAAGCCCTTCGCTGTTCGTTGGGGCGCGAGCAGGTTTGTTCGGCTGCAAAGCCAGGATACTTGTGTCGTCCTCTACTTTTTGCAGAGCAACACCCAATTGTTGATGTTCGTACCAGTAACCATCGCTGCAAAGGACCAGACTGGCATCCGCGGGAAAGGGGATATTCTGGCATTCCGGAACGTAGAAGCGCTTTGCATTCAAAGAGCGGGTCAGCATATGGCGGTACTGCGAAGCCTCCACGTATGAGGAAGGCCAAATAGGCTGCTGGCTCAGATCATGCGGACGGGTCAGCCAATCGATATGACCGCTGCTCTGGCGGATGCCGGCCCGGCAATCTCCCACGTGCAGGAGATACAGGTGCTGCAACCGCAGGTCGATAAGCGCGCAGCAGTAGCTGGCGACGGCATGCAGGTGCTGATGGCGCAGCTTATGCTGTTCGACGCGCATCACATCGAGCAGGCTGGCCGTACTCGGCGGCTCGTTGGCGACAAGTGCGTTTCTGACAATGATTTGGGCCCAGTGTCGCGCCAGGGCCTGACCCTCACCTCTCTCGGCTGCATCCACCAGCATTGCCAGCAGGAAGTGACCTTTTTGGCCGACAGCGGCGGCATCATTGTTGCTTTGTGTCCGCCATCCTTGGCGGCTGCTCCAGTCAATTTGCGTCAAGGACGGACTCCGGCCAGTGACTCCAGACGTTCGAACAACAAATTTTCTCGATCTGAATCGCCTCTAGATTGGGCGCTTACCGCATACTCGAAATTGTTATCGTCCAGCAGCTTGGCGACTTCGTGGCTTATGTAAGTGTTGACCTCAACCTTGGCGCTCTGAATTTCGCCCAACAACTCGGAGCGCCCGTCGACCAAGTGGAGAATGTCCTCAATGTCTCGGCTGGTTAGCGCATCGCCACGACCACGGCCTTTCCAAGCCTCCAGTTTGGTGGCTACAAAGTAGACGGGGCTGACCAGATTGATGGTGGTTTCCGCATCCAGCTCGTATGGCGTTGCAGTGGCCATGGCATCTTTGTACCAACGATTGCTGAATCCGAGGGTGTCGTCGTCCGGCATGAAATCGACGCGCAACTCGCCCAGCTTCATAGCGCAGATCGGTAGGTCATCCCCCTCGTCGTTCGGGCTGAGCCGAAAGCCTCGCAGGGAAAGCTGTTCTTGTAGGCGGACGAAGCCTATCGCCCCCATAACATGCACGATCAGATCGACATCTTCCGTACTTCGGACCTGCTCGCGGGTGAAGTCATCGGTCAACAGCAGACCGGTGGTACAACCACCAACAAAGGTCATCTGCTGGCACATATCGGGCCCAAGGGCCTTGGCAACCTCTTTAAGCATTTCTCGCAGGACATTGAATACGGTCATCGAAACTCCAAGCGCTCTTGCAGGTTTTTTGCTGCCAGATTGCTTTCGCGTGGCTGGCCGAGGCGTACTGCGTCGACCAAGGCGAGTAGCGCGTACATTTCCGGGTCCCTTCTCGCCGCGTCGGGCGCTGTCTTGAACAGCGGTTCAACCTTCATGCCCATGGTGTTGCCGCGTGCGTATGACCAAACCAGCGGGTGCTCTCCAGCGCTGAGAAGCTGATTGGCCAGCACAGGGGCGGCAAAGCTGGTCGAAATGCCACGAGTCAGTTCGCCGGGTCGAACAGGAAAAACATATTTCACACCGTAAACGATGAACTCCAGCAGCGCTTTAGTATTGACCCTGGGAACATTTAGCTTGCGGTCGTTCCTGGCCAGACCAATGTCCATACAGTGTTTGAGCGAGCGATTTATCTGAGTTTTGCTGATGCCAGTCTGCATCTCCAGAGAGCGGGCCGTATAGCGTGAAAGGCTGATGATTCCGACATCCGGATCCAACTCTTCTTCCGTTGCTCCCAAAGGATCCTCTTCAAGGCTCTTCCAGTCTTTCCAGTCATGCGGCCAGGCAGCCATAGCCTTCCCGCGCAATTCGTGTCGTTGCAGACAAATTAATTTGAGGAGTACGCCTATGTCTTGACCTTTCATGTCTACCTCGAACCACCTGTCCCAGATCCCGGGACTCGGGACAATTAGTTCATGTATTCATTTTGGAAGCAAGACGGTTTCTGGAAAAAAGAGGGGGAAAACGGGGACAGACCACGACTATGAGACAGTCCGATTACAGATGAGCCCAAATCATGGTCTATCCCCGGTTTCTGAACGGAAATACCAAAACCTACAGAAAGATAGCTAGCGCTAGCTGAGCTAGCTAGCTTTAGCTATACATCGCTAGCACTCCATAGGCGACCCGGATCTTTTCTGCTGTGAGATCCGCCCCTTTTTCCACTCAGCCAACCTCCTCAAACCGCCGCCGCTTCATGAACAACCCCATCCCTATCGCCACGGCAAAAGCCGACAGCAAACCCAGATCAAACCCCAACAAGCGGTTCTGACCTGCCACAAAGCAGCCAACCGCACCCGCCGCCACCAACGCCACACCTAGCCACTTGCGTAGCAGATAGGGCTTGAGGAATCGATCGAGCAGAAAGGACACCACCAAGGCAATGACCAATTGAGTAATTTCGGACATGTACGTCTCCGGTCAGGCCTTGATGATCAATGTCGAGAGGGTGCGTTGCGGGCCAATGCCGCCGTTGACCTGCGCCTCGATGCTGACCAGTACGTCGCCCGCATGGTAGGTGGGCAGGATTTCATTGGCATACATGCGCACACCGGCCCCTACAGATGCCGCCACGTAATAGGGGGTCACGGCCTTCGCGGCGGCAGTCGAGGCCGTGGTTGCAAGGTTGGCGATCGTGGTGCGCTGGGCATTGAGGGCATCGCCCTGTTGTCGGGTCAGCGGCTTGGAGATGCTGATCATCATCACGCAAGGCAGGCCCCTGGCCTGCATCTTGTCGTATACCTCGACGACCTTGCTGTTGACCTCATAGTGGGCACTTTTCGCTTCGCCAAAATGCAGCTCGCGCAAGCGCCCACGTTCGCTGTCGGTGAGGGTGATCTGCGAGACGTTAAAGACGATCCCGTGATTGCCCATGTATTGGAAAGTCCCTTCGAACTTCATCGCCCGTATCCTTTTGGGGTAAAGGAGGCAATTCTCTGCAACGGGCGGATCGGATTCAAATCATTCCGTACTGCTGGACTGAGCAAAACAACCCGCCTGCATCGCCAAAACACTCTTCTCCTACAGCCCCCGCCTACAACGTCCATCAAGCCACGCATCCTTGCGCCTTTGCCTACAACTACGCCAGAATCCGCCCGCTTGTGCGCCTTGTCCCGGGGTTCTATTGTCTTCCTGCCACTGTCCATCAGTGGTCGGGTTTAGTAGCCCGAGGTAATCGAAGTTGTACAAGCGCGTCTCAAACAGGGCCCTACCCTGTTTCTGATGGTGGCTGTACGCAGGGCGCTTAGGCGCGCCGGCTTCTTCGGTTCCCCGGTCTACTAACCTGCGTACAGCTGCCACCCCATTGTTTAGTAGCTTCGGGTTGTCGGCACCACATATGGAACCGAAGCTTATGTTCAAAATTACCCCGAATCCGCCAGAAGCAGATTCCACTCCCAAATCCGCAAAATCCAAAGCCAAGCAGCAAGACGAAACCACCAAACGGGTGCTCGATCACTACTTGCTACCGAAACCGGATAAATCCAAAGACGAGCCCAAACCGGGCCAGCTATTCACCGTCGTGAAAGGCCTCGATAACGAATGTCTGCTTGCCAACCTCAGCGAAACGTTGGCTTCGGCTGATGCGATGGTGAGTGATCTGGCGTTTGATCTGGATGGGGCACGGCGTCATGTGGCGCTGGGGATTCAGCAGTTGATTGAGTTGAGTTCGTTGTTGGCGAATCGGGTGTTGGATAATGTGGAGCCGCGGCAGTAGCATTTTCCGCCACCGAAAAACCCGACGTTTTGCGTCGGGTTTTGGTTCTTCCCGTTGAAACGGACGAATATGCCCTAAATATTCTCAGTTCCTTTTCCGGGTAGCCCACGACTGTCCTTCCTATCGATAGGAAGCAAACGGCCCAAAAGCCGCCGTGCATGAATGGCGGCTTCTGAAAGGAATGATGGGTAGGATGGATAACAATCTCTGGAGTAGGACACGGTATGCCGCAGCTCATATGGGATCCTTATGATCTTTTCGCCGTGCTTGGCGTCATTCCTTCCCACGATGAATATGAAACGTCACATCAATATTTGATTGAGCAAGGCTCACTCAGACTGGAGCTGACAATCTGGCAATATGATTCTGATGTAGAGATTCAGATGTGGGAGGCGTCGCTACCAAAACCCATCATCAAGTACACATTGCTTGGATGTCCCGGTATCCGCGTTGTTAACGATAAGCGCGGCACATTCGTGGAGTTCGCTGCGTCGAACGCTTTCACCGGCCGATATGTGTCAGTACCGATGCAAAACTGACCCACCCTACCGGTTGAAAACTGACCCACTTGGGCAAAATGCAGCTTTTGCGAGCTGCCCATGCTGTCCAAGGAGCAACACGTGGAAATCAGTGTTCTTGTTCGTCAGGGTTTGTCTATCCGAGCTATCGCTCGGCAGATGGGCTGCTCACGCAATACCATTCGACGCCACCTCAAATTACCGGAAAAAAGGGGACAGATTTATTTCCAGCTAAAAATCTGTCCCTTTTGATCATAGGCTGCAAACGGCCATCAGCCACCTTCCGCAAGCGACAGCTTCCTACCCAGGCCGTGTGAAAACGCGGCCGAGCAGTTCAGGATCTGCGGTTTAAAACAGCATGAGTCGATAATGCCTAGTCTCACTCATAAAACTTACCAGCCAGCAAAATGGTCGCACAGCGTTGCCATACGTTTGGGCTCCTGGCACTTACAGAGGAACTCCGTGAGCTGACAGTCGCCCACGCTGCGGCAGCATCAAGAAAGGTGTCAATAGAGCCGTTTTCCCATCCCAACGCCCCCGGCCCATAGGGAGACGACGGAGAGGTCTTCTCCAGCAAACGTTCCTCGCCGTAGTCCATACCTAGAGCTTCGATGAAGCCGATGAATGATTGTTCGTCGTCTACGGTTTTCAGTAGCTCATCAAGATTTACGGACATGGTGACCTTGGGACTATTTGATAACGAAGTGCGAAAACGGGACACGGAGACGGCGACGGACATTGTCAGACAGTCCGATTACAGGTGAGCCCGCATTCAACCAGCATGTTAATAATCTCGAACAGAACTTCGGTGCAGTCCGATCCTAGTGGCCGTTACTGGCAGGTTAGTCGACTACTACCTGATTTTGAAAACTCCAGAGATCAAGGCTGTAGCTTTTTTACCATCAGCCTCATAGAGCTCGGTCAGCAATGTCTGATCCGCAAGCTTATGGAGGTTGAAAAAGTTGTAGAAAGCCTGACCGAGCCTCTGCTGCGGGAAGGCGTCTTGATTCCACTGAACCAGAAACTCATCGTAAGCAGCCATCTCGATTTCCAATGCCGCATCGCGTTTCATATGCACCTCCAGTGGTCGTTAGCGCTGATCAGAGCGTACGTAGCCCGTTTGGTTGGCGCAAGGAATGGTTGCTGGCCGCTCTCTGCGGTGACGGCAGTCGAGAGTCGGCCGACACGCGCGTTTAGAAATTTTTAATCTCACACCTGGCTTCCTCCGCCTGAATCCATAATGTCAGCCCGGACGCAAAACATACAACTAAGTGCTGATCTGCCGGAATGTTATCCGACAGGTAAAAACTTTCCGTCTCGGCATCAGGCTCCACAGTGCCGATTGCATGCAGTACACAATCGTCCTCGGCCAAATCCGGATCGCGCCCTTCGGCACTAAAGTAGCTCACTTCATGCAACGTCACGGTGATCTGTCTAGCTTCCTCTGGTGGTACCCAGTCCTCGCTGTGCCGAGTAAACCTGAGCAGGAATAAGGGGACCGATTTATTTCCAGGAAAAAGGGGACCGATTTATTTTCCGCAGATTCGCCCCTTCAATAGCATTCGCAATGGGTGCTTGCTCCTACTTCTCCACCTGCTGCGGGCCAAGCCAGAACCTGACCACCGCACCTCCAACCACATATCCTCGCGCCTTTGCCTACAACTGCACCAGAATCCGCCGACTTTGCAGCATTGCCCTCGGGCTCTATCGTTTCCTTACCACTGGCCGAGCCTGTATCCGATGACGCTCAGGTACGCTAGGAGCCCTCGGGAAAGTCATTGGCCCGGCGGAGTGGGAGGATGCCCACCGTTCTATCCGCGACGCTAACGTGGCCTAGCTCGGGCAAAGAAGCACTGCTATCCACTCTCATACACTGCCCATCTGCGACCTTAATACCTGTAGTAAAAAAGGAGATTTACATCGCCATGGAAATCCAGGAAATCAAGCAACGCCTAGCCCGCCCCGCCGTGAAGCTCACTGCCGGCGGCTTTCGTCCCGCGGGCACCGATGAAGAAAGCTGGCTGGGCAATGTCTTTCTGTTCCAACCGGATGAAGAGGTGCCCACTAATCAGGCGGGGCAACCGTTGCTCCCCTATGCGCAGTTTTACCTGCCCGCGCTGCCCATCAACAGCCCTCTGCTAGCAGGGGTTCGTGTGCTGACGGTGTTCATTTCAAACCCGTTCCCCGAGCACCTTGAGCCGATGGGGAATAATTGGCTCATCCGCGAGTATGGGCCGGATGATGTGTTGGTGCGCAAGTCTCTGCCGGTGGCAGGTACATTCCTCAAACCCTTCCCACTGACGGCGCAAGCGGTGCCGGAGGACTTTCCATTGTGGGATGGCGGAGGTGTCCCGGAAGACCTTGAGCAAGCAATCCTCACGCTGGAACGCGCGGGCAAGATCCAGAGCTATTACGACTTGGTCACCCACACCTACGAACACAAGATCGGCGGTTACCCCTCGTTCTGCCAGTCGGGTGTTGATCCGGGTGAGGGCTTCGAGTTTGTGTTCCAGATCTCCTCGGACGCGAAGATCAATCTGAACGTGGTCGACAGTGGGAGCCTGATGTTCTGGAAGCACAACAAAACTGGGGAGTGGGCGCTTTATTACGACTTTTACTAGGAGTCGGGGGGCAGATTTATTTCAGGTTCAATCAGCCCCTTTCCTCCCTACACCAACCTCCTCATGAACAAGACCAGTACGTCGCCAGCATGGTAGGTGGGTAGGATTTCATAGGCATACATACGCGCACCGAGCGCATTGGATTCAAATTTAACTCTATACCGCCGCCACAAAGCGAGGCTCTTGAGAAGTATCTGTAGGACAACCGGATCGAACGCCTTCGCGGAAACCTTATGTGACAAACAACCCGCCCAAACCGGAATTGGCCATTATGTAAATCTCCATTTCTGAATAAAACTCAAGGCCTTGCGAATTCATCAAGGACTGAAGAATGGAGTTCGATAAATATCAATTCACCACCCATCACGGAATCACTTTCTGCGTAAGCCGTTTCACCGTCATGCCCGCAGACAGAGGCGGGCTCAGAACGCTGTATTTTCGCGAGGCGAAAGCGGCCAACTTTGAAGTCACCCGATTGCTGGTGGAGCTCTACGACAAGATGCTCGCCAGGGATCTGCCTTGTGTCATGAGCGTCGGAATTTCCAATCCCCTCACTCGTAGCCAGGGGGATTGGCTCAATGAGCAACGCATGGATCTTCTCACCTTTACCACTGGGATTTTTACGGGGGTGGCTGGTCAAGTGCCAGGCATTGGCAAAGTTGTCGCACCAGCAGCAGGCTACTTAGGCCGAAGGTGGGCCAAGGACCTGTTACCGACCTATCACACTGGCGATGTAATCGTCAGCCTGGATGCTCAAGTCAGCGGTGGTATCGGGCCACAGCGCTCAACTTCGTCCATCATCATTCAATCCCGAGGGAACATAAGCTATGAGTCTCAATAGTCAGTATGTACTGGCCGGTTTGGGAATCCTGCTGCTGCATGTTTGCGTGAGACGCTACGTGCTCAGGGTGCGACTGGGGATAGCCCTGGTTTGCTTGGGTTTTTTGGTGATATTTGTGTTGCCGCCATTCATTGGAAGCATTGATGTCGGGCTCTTTGCGATTGCAGCAATCGCGGCAGGATCGGGGATGGTCTCCAGTCGAAGGATGTACGAAAAATGAGGGTGGCCGTTCCTACCGATCCAGCTTTTTGAGGAACACGGTCATTTCTTTTTCAGCCTGCTTGTCGCCGTGGGCTCGGGCGGCCTCCAACCCTTGTTCCCAGGCTTGGCGGGCTGCAGCGGTGTCGCCTTGGCCTTGGTGGGCTTTGCCCAGTAGTTTCCAGGCTGCTGAGTACTTGGGGTCGAATTCGACGCAGCGTTGAAGGTGTTCGGCGGCGCGGGGGAATTCGCCTAGGTCGAGGTAGCCTTTGCCGAGGCCGAAGCGGAGAAGGGCGTTGTCCATGCCCTTGGCGAGCATTTTTTCCAGGGAGTCGAGCATTTGAACACTCCTATGAATTCGTGGCGGGGGACCTTGCTCCTGCTTGGCCGCGTAGCGGTTGCAGGGTTGGGCCTGCTTCGCAGGCCAGCGGGAGCAAGCTCCCTCGCCACGGGGATTGTTTTGTCAGGAGGAGTTCATCCACCGAGTAGGTTTTGTTAGAAGAAACTCAACCCCACATGGAACAGCTTCTCGACGTCGCGAATGTGCTTCTTGTCCACCAGGAACAGGATCACATGGTCGCCGGTCTGGATCACGGTGTCGTCGTGGGCGATGAGCACTTCTTCGTCGCGGATGATCGCGCCGATGGTGGTGCCGGGCGGCAGGCCGATGTCGCGGATGGCTTTGCCGATGACTTTGCTGGACTTGGCGTCGCCGTGGGCAATGGCTTCGATGGCTTCGGCCGCGCCGCGGCGCAGGGAGTGGACGCTGACGATGTCGCCGCGGCGTACGTGGGCGAGCAAGGTGCCGATGGTTGCCAGTTGCGGGCTGATGGCGATGTCGATGTCGCCGCCCTGGATCAGGTCCACGTAGGCCGGGTTGTTGATGATGGTCATGACCTTCTTCGCGCCCAGGCGCTTGGCCAGCAGCGAGGACATGATGTTGGCTTCGTCGTCGTTGGTCAGGGCCAGGAAGATGTCGGCGTCGGCGATGTTTTCTTCCAGCAGCAGGTCGCGGTCGGAGGCGCTGCCTTGCAGCACCACGGTGCTGTCGAGGGTGTCGGAGAGGTAGCGGCAGCGTGCCGGGTTCATCTCGATGATCTTGACCTGGTAGCGGCTTTCGATGGCTTCGGCCAGGCGTTCGCCGATCTGGCCGCCGCCGGCGATGACGATGCGTTTGTAGTTCTCGTCGAGGCGGCGCATTTCGCTCATGACTGCGCGAATATTTGCCTTGGCGGCGATGAAGAAGACTTCGTCGTCGGCTTCGATCACCGTGTCGCCCTGGGGCAGGATCGGCCGGTCGCGGCGGAAAATCGCGGCGACGCGGGTTTCGACATTGGGCATGTGCTCGCGCAATTGGCGCAGTTGCTGGCCCACCAGCGGGCCGCCGTAGTAGGCCTTGACCGCCACCAGCTGGGCTTTGCTTTCGGCAAAGTCGATCACCTGCAACGCACCGGGGTGCTCGATCAGGCGCTTGATGTAGTTGGTCACCACCTGTTCGGGGCTGATCAGCACGTCCACCGGGATCGCTTCGTTGTCGAAGAGGTCGGCGCGGGTCAGGTAGGACGCTTCGCGCACCCGGGCGATTTTGGTCGGGGTGTGGAACAGCGTGTGGGCGACTTGGCAGGCGACCATGTTGGTTTCGTCGCTGTTGGTCACCGCCACCAGCATGTCGGCGTCGTCGGCGCCGGCCTGGCGCAGCACGGTTGGCAGTGAGCCACGACCTTGCACGGTGCGAATGTCGAGGCGGTCGCCGAGGTCGCGCAGGCGTTCGCTGTCGGTGTCGACCACGGTGATGTCGTTGGCCTCGCTGGCCAGGTGTTCCGCCAGCGAACCGCCGACCTGCCCTGCACCCAGGATGATGATTTTCATCCATTCACTCCTATCGAATCGGTTTTAACCGCGTGCGGCGGCGATTTTGATCAATTTGGCGTAATAGAACCCATCGTGCCCGCCTTCCTGGGCCAGCAACTGGCGGCCGTGGGGCTGCTTGAGGCCGGCCTGGGTGGCGATGTCCAGCTCCCGGGCGCCCGGGGTGCGGGCGAGGAATGCTTCGATCACTTCGGTATTCTCGGTCGGCAAGGTCGAGCAGGTGGCGTAGAGCAGCATGCCGCCCACGTCCAGGGTCGACCACATGGCATCGAGCAGTTCGCCTTGCAACACGGCCAATGCAGCGATGTCGTCCGGCTGGCGGGTGAGCTTGATGTCCGGATGGCGGCGGATCACGCCAGTGGCCGAGCATGGCGCGTCGAGGAGGATGCGCTGGAACGGTTTGCCGTCCCACCAGGTCGCGGTGTCGCGGCCATCGGCGGCGATCAGCTCGGCCTCCAGGCCCAGGCGTTCGAGGTTTTCTTTCACTCGCACCAGGCGCTTGGCTTCCAAGTCCACGGCTACGACGCCGGCCAGTTTCGGCTCGGCCTCAAGAATGTGACAGGTTTTGCCACCCGGGGCGCAGCAGGCGTCCAGCACCCGTTGGCCGGGCGCCAGCTCCAGCAGGTCGGCGGCCAGTTGGGCGGCTTCGTCCTGGACGCTGATCCAGCCCTCGGCGAAGCCCGGCAAGGCACGCACATCGCCCGGGGTTTCCAGGACGATGCCGTCGCGGCTGTACGGGCACGGGATGGCCGGGATGCCCGCCTCGCCCAGCAACGCCAGGTAGGCGTCGCGGGTATGGTGACGGCGATTGACCCGCAGGATCATCGGCGGGTGGGCATTGTTGGCGGCGCAGATGGCTTCCCATTGCTCGGGCCAGAACGCCTTGAGGGATTTCTGCAACCAGCGCGGGTGCGCCGTGCGGACTACCGGGTCGTGCTCCAGCTCGGCCAGCAGGGTTTCGCTTTCCCGCTGGGCACGGCGCAACACGGCATTGATCAGGGCCTTGGCCCAGGGCTTCTTCAGCTTGTCGGCGCAGCCCACGGTTTCGCCGATGGCGGCGTGGGCCGGGACGCGGGTGTAGAGCAGTTGATAGAGCCCCACCAGCAGCAGCGCCTCGACGTCGGCATCGGCGGCCTTGAACGGCTTTTGCAGCAGCTTGGCCGCGAGGGCCGACAGCCGCGGCTGCCAACGGGCGGTGCCGAACGCCAGGTCTTGGGTGAAGCCGCGATCACGGTCTTCCACCTTGTCCAGTTGAGTCGGCAGAGAACTGTTGAGGGAGGCTTTGCCGCTGAGGACGGCGGCAAGTGCCTTGGCGGCGGCCAGACGCGGGTTCATGAGGCGTCCGCCGCTTGGCCGAGAACGGTGCCGACGGCAAATTTCTCACGGCGGCTGTTGAACAGGTCGCTGAAGTTCAGCGCCTTGCCGCCGGGCAGTTGCATGCGGGTCAGACAGAGTGCCTGATCGCCGCAGGCGACGATGAGGCCGTCCTTGCTGGCGCTGAGGATTTCTCCCGGTGCGCCCTTCCCTTCGGCCAAGTCCGCAGCCAAAACCTTCAAGGCTTCACCGTTCAAGGTGCTGTGGCAGATCGGCCAAGGGTTGAAGGCCCGCACCAGGCGCTCCAGTTCGACGGCCGGGCGGCTCCAGTCGATGCGGGCTTCGTCCTTGTTCAGTTTGTGGGCGTAGGTGGCGAGGCTGTCGTCCTGCACTTCGCCTTGCAGGGTGCCGGCGGCCAGGCCGGAGATGGCCTCGACCACAGCTGGCGGGCCGATCAGCGCGAGGCGGTCGTGCAAGCTGCCGCCGGTGTCGTCGGCGCTGATGCGGGTGCTGGCCTTGAGCAGCATCGGCCCGGTGTCCAGGCCGGCTTCCATGCGCATCACGGTCACGCCGCTCTCGGCATCGCCCGCTTCCACGGCGCGCTGGATCGGCGCGGCACCGCGCCAACGCGGCAGCAGCGAGGCGTGGCTGTTGATGCAACCCAGACGCGGGATATCGAGCACCACTTGCGGCAGGATCAGGCCGTAGGCGACCACCACCATCAAGTCCGGCTTCAGCGCCGCCAGTTCGGCCTGGGCCTGGGCGTCGCGCAGGGTCGGTGGCTGCAGGACTGGCAGGCCGTTTTCCAGGGCCAATTGCTTCACCGGGCTGGGCATCAGTTTTTGCCCGCGACCGGCCGGACGGTCCGGCTGGGTGTAGACCGCGACGATTTCATGGGGGCTGGCCAGCAGGGCCTTGAGGTGTTCGGCGGCAAATTCGGGAGTGCCGGCAAAGACGATGCGCAGTGGCTCAGTCATGGAAAACTCTCAATTACAAAGCAGTCGCAAAAAGAAAAAGGCTTGCCGCGGCAAGCCTTTGAAGAAGGGCATCAAGCGTTCTGGCGATGGATCTTTTCCAGTTTTTTCTTGATCCGGTCACGCTTGAGATTAGACAGGTAATCGACGAACAACTTGCCGTTGAGGTGGTCGCATTCGTGCTGGATGCACACCGCCAGCAGACCTTCGGCGATCAGCTCATAGGGCTGGCCGTCACGGTCCAGGGCCTTGATCTTGACCTTTTGCGGGCGGTCGACGTTTTCGTAGAAGCCCGGCACCGAAAGGCAGCCTTCCTGGTACTGCTCCATCTCGTCGGTGAGGGTTTCGAACTCGGGGTTGATGAACACCCGGGGCTCGCTGCGGTCTTCGGAGAGGTCCATGACGACGATACGCTTGTGCACGTTGACCTGGGTCGCGGCGAGGCCGATGCCTGGCGCCTCATACATTGTTTCAAACATGTCATCGACCAGCTGACGCACTTCGTCGTCCACTACGGCCACCGGTTTGGCGATAGTGCGCAGGCGCGGGTCCGGAAATTCGAGAATGTTCAAAATGGCCATAAGCTTGATAAATGCACGTGTGAAGTAAAGTCGGGTGGCTCGCCTGGCGTGTCTTGGGATGCAGGCTACCGTTGTAAAACGTTGCTCTTGAACAGAGCGAGCCACGGGGGCTCTGGCGTTTTACGCGAACGCACATAATAAAGGGATTCACCGCATGAGGAAATCACTACTCGCCCTGCTGCTCCTGGCTTCGGCCGGTATCGCGCATGGGCAAGTGCAACTTCGGGAAGGTTTTCCCCAGCAATACACGGTGGTGACGGGGGACACGCTGTGGGACATTTCCGGTAAATACCTGCGCGAGCCGTGGAAATGGCCGGAGCTGTGGCAGGCCAATCCGCAGATCGAAAACCCCAACCTGATCTATCCGGGCGACACGCTGTCGCTGGTCTACGTCAACGGCCAGCCACGCCTGACCCTCAATCGCGGCGCCTCGCGGGGCACCATCAAGCTGTCGCCGCGCATTCGCAGTTCACCGGTAGCCGATGCGATCCCGAGCATTCCGCTGCAAGCCATCAACAGCTTTTTGCTGAGCAACCGCATCGTCGACACGGCAGAAGATTTCAACAAGGCGCCCTACGTCGTGGCAGGCGATGCCGAACGCGTGCTCAGCGGCACCGGCGACACGATCTTCGCCCGTGGCAACTTCGACACGAGCCAGCCGGCCTACGGCATCTTCCGCCAGGGCAAGGTCTACACCGATCCCGAGACCAAGGAATTTCTGGGTATCAACGCCGATGACATCGGCAGCGGTGAAATCGTCGCCACCGAGGGCGACGTCACCACCCTGGCCCTGCAACGCACCACCCAGGAAGTGCGCCTGGGTGATCGCCTGTTCAGCGGCGAAGAGCGTTCCATCAATTCGACGTTCATGCCCAGCGCGCCGAAAACGGACATCCAGGGGCTGATCCTCGATGTTCCCCGTGGCGTGACGCAGATCGGCGCGATGGACGTGGTCACCCTGAACAAGGGGCGGCGCGACGGGCTGGTGGAAGGCAATGTGCTGGCGGTGATGAAAACCGGCGAAACCGTGCGCGACCGCATCACCGGCGAGCCGGTAAAAATCCCCGATGAACGTGCCGGCCTGCTGATGGTGTTCCGCACTTACGACAAGCTCAGCTATGGCTTGGTGCTGTATGCCTCGCGGTCGCTGGCGATCCTTGACAAGGTGCGCAATCCGTAACGGGTCTCACAAGTTACCAACAGAGTTATCCACAGCTTGTTCCCGTTTCAACGGGGCTATAACGATCAAGGATTGATCCCATGCCAATGCCTGAATCTGCTTCGGTTCCGCCTGCGGAACTGGAGGCCCGTCTGCGCTTGCATCGCTTGCCAGACGTGGGACCTAAACGTTTCATGACCCTGATGGAGGCCTTTGGCTCGGCCTCCAAAGCCATCAGCGCGCCGGCCAGCGCATGGCGAGCGCTGGGGTTGCCGGCCACATGCGCCGAGGCCCGACGCGCCCCGGAGATACGCGACGGCGCCGCCCACGCAATGGCCTGGCTAGACGGCCCGGCCCAGCATTTACTGATGTGGGACCAGCCTGAATACCCTGCGCTGCTCGCACAGATCAGTGATCCACCGCCGCTGCTGTTTGTCGCTGGCGACCCCTTGATCCTGGAAAAACCGCAGCTGGCGATGGTCGGAAGTCGCCGGGCATCGCGACCGGGCATGGACACCGCGGCGGCATTTTCCCGAAGCCTGGCCGGCGCCGGATTTGTCATCACCAGTGGCCTGGCGTTGGGCATCGACGCCGCCGCGCATCAAGCCGCGCTGGATGTCGGAGGGCAAACCGTCGGCGTGCTCGGCACCGGCCTGGAAAATTTTTATCCACAGCGCAATCGTCGGCTGGCAGACGCGATGATTGCCCAGGGCAGCGCGGTGGTCTCGGAATTTCCGCTGGATGCCGCGCCCCACGCCAGCAACTTTCCGCGTCGCAACCGAATCATCAGTGGCTTGTCCCTTGGCGTGCTGGTGGTAGAGGCCAGTGTCGCCAGTGGTTCGCTGATCACCGCGCGGCTGGCGGCGGAACAGGGCCGCGAGGTGTATGCCATTCCAGGGTCGATCCATCATCCAGGGGCCCGAGGCTGTCATCAGCTGATCCGTGACGGCGCGGCGCTGGTGGAAACCGTCGAGCACATCCTCGAAGCGCTGCGGGGTTGGCAGCGATTGCCGCTGGCCTCCGAGCCTGTGCCTGTGACCCACCCGCTGCTGCGCCTGCTGCATGCCGCGCCGCTGAGCAGCGAGGCGTTGGCCGACGCCAGTGGTTGGGGTTTGCCCAAAGTGCTGGCGGCGCTGACCGAGCTGGAAATGGAGGGACGCGCCATTTGTGACAACGGACGTTGGTTCGCACGCTAGGTTTTATGGGGAAGATCGGTAAACTGCCCACAGCCTTAATTGCGTTGCGGAGAATGTTTCATGGTCAACAGTTGGCGTGTGCAAGAAGCCGCGCGAGAAATTCGCGCCGGGGCGGTGATTGCCTATCCAACCGAAGCGGTCTGGGGCCTGGGTTGCGATCCGTGGAACGAAGACGCGGTGGAGCGTCTGCTGGCGATCAAGTCCCGACGGCCCGACAAGGGCTTGATACTGGTGGCTGACAACATTCGCCAGTTCGACTTCTTGTTCGAGGATTTCCCCGAAACCTGGATGGACCGCATGGCCAGCACCTGGCCGGGGCCCAACACCTGGCTGGTGCCGCACCAGGACCTGCTGCCCGAATGGATCACCGGCGTGCATGACACTGTCGCGCTGCGGGTCAGCGATCATCCGATCGTTCGTGATTTGTGCTCGTTGGTCGGCCCGCTGGTGTCCACCTCAGCCAACCCACAAGGCCGGCCGGCGGCGCGCACGCGGATTCGCGTCGAACAGTATTTCCGCGGCCAGCTCGATCTGGTCCTGGGCGGTAACCTGGGCGGGCGCAAGAACCCGAGCGTGATTCGTGATCTGGCTACCGGCAAGGTCGTGCGGCCGGATTGACTTCTTGTCAGCACACCATCCCCTGTGGGAGCGAGCTTGCTCGCGATAGCGTCAGGTCAGCTGACATTGATGTTGGCTGATCCACCGCTATCGCGAGCAAGCTCGCTCCCACAGATTCTTTAGCGACCTCTGGATCAAGGCAGGAGAATGGTCGACCCGGTCGTCCGCCGCGCCGACAACTCGGTATGCGCCTTGGCTGCATCCGACAGCGCGAATCGCTGGTTGATGTCCACCGTGAGCTTGCCGCTGGCGATCATTCCGAACAGTTCATCGGCCATGCGCTGCAGGTTCTCGGCGTTGTTGGCGTAGGTCGCCAGCGTCGGGCGGGTGACGTACAGCGAGCCCTTGGCCGAAAGAATGCCCAGGTTTACGCCATCCACCGCACCGGAGGCATTGCCGAAGCTCACCACCAGGCCACGGGGTGCCGCGCAATCCAAAGACGTCAGCCAGGTGTCCTTGCCGACGCCGTCGTACACCACCGGGACTTTCTTGCCGTCAGTCAATTCCAACACGCGCTGTGCGACGTTTTCCTTGCTGTAGTCGATGACTTCCCAGGCGCCGTGGGATTTGGCGATGGCGGCTTTTTCCGCCGAGCTGACGGTGCCGATCAGCTTTACGCCCAAGGCCTTGGCCCACTGGCAGGCCAACGAGCCCACGCCACCGGCGGCGGCATGGAACAGGATGGTTTCGCCGCCCTTGAGCTCGTAGGTCTGGCGCAGCAGGTATTGCACGGTCAGGCCCTTGAGCATTACCCCGGCTGCCTGTTCGAAGCTGATGGCTTCGGGCAAGTGAACCAGGTTGGCTTCGGGCAGCACGTGCACATCGCTGTAGGCCCCTAGCGGGCCACTGCCATAGGCCACGCGGTCACCGACCTTGAAGCGCGTTACCTGCGAACCAACGGCTTCGACCACACCCGCGCCTTCGGCACCAAGCCCCGACGGCAGGGCCGGTGGCGGATAAAGACCACTGCGGTAATAGGTGTCGATGAAGTTCAGGCCGATCGCCTTGTTGCTGACGCGGACCTGTTGCGGACCGGGCTCGGCTGGTTGGTATTCCACGTACTCGAGCACTTCGGGTCCACCGTGGGCGCTGAACTGGATGCGTTTGGCCATCTTCACTTTCTCCTTATCGTGGGACTTTTACCAAGCCTGCTATCGGACTCCTATGCTTGATCTTCGTCAACTGTGGTGTGGGCGGATGCGGTGTTATCCTGTGCGCCCATTTTGCCGGCGGCCTGTGTACGCCGCGCAGCGTAGCCCTGATCAAGGTGATGTCATGACTACTCGCACCGAGGCCGTGAAAGCCTATCTGCTGGACCTGCAAGACCGCATTTGCGCAGCCCTGGAAGCCGAGGACGGCGGCACTCGCTTCGTCGAGGACGCCTGGACCCGGCCCGCCGGCGGTGGCGGTCGCACGCGAGTGATCGAAAACGGCACGGTGATCGAAAAGGGCGGCGTCAACTTTTCCCACGTCTTCGGCAGCGGTCTCCCACCTTCGGCCAGCGCCCATCGGCCGGAACTGGCCGGGCGCGGCTTTGAAGCCTTGGGCGTGTCGCTGGTGATCCACCCGCACAATCCCCACGTGCCGACGTCCCACGCCAACGTGCGCTTTTTCATTGCCGAAAAAGAAGGCGAAGAGCCGGTCTGGTGGTTTGGCGGCGGCTTCGACCTGACGCCTTATTACGGCGTGGAAGAAGACTGCGTGCATTGGCACCGCATCGCCCAGCAAGCCTGCGAGCCGTTCGGCCCGGATGTCTATTCTCGCTACAAGGCCTGGTGCGACAGCTATTTCCACATCAAGCATCGCAACGAGCCCCGAGGCATCGGCGGGCTGTTTTTCGACGACCTGAACGCGTGGGATTTCGACACCAGCTTCGCCTTCATGCGCGCGATCGGCGACGCCTACATCGATGCCTACCTGCCTATCGTGCGGCGTCGCAAGCACGACCCGTTCACGGCCAAGCAACGGGAATTCCAGGAGTTCCGCCGTGGGCGCTACGTGGAATTCAACCTGGTCTATGACCGCGGCACGCTGTTCGGCCTGCAATCAGGCGGGCGTACCGAATCGATCCTGATGTCCCTGCCGCCCCAAGTGCGCTGGAGCTATGACTGGAAAGCCGAGCCGGGCAGCGAAGAGGCGAGGTTGACCGAGTATTTCCTGCAGGATCGCGATTGGCTGGCTACAGCCTGAACGGGGATTATCCATGGACCGCTACGTTGTAATGGGTAACCCGATCGGCCACAGCAAGTCGCCGTTGATCCATCGCCTGTTTGCCGAGCAGACCGGCCAGGCATTGGACTACGGCACGCTGCTCGCCCCTTTGGATGATTTTGCCGGTTGCGCGCAGGCATTTTTCCGCGAGGGCCGTGGGGCGAACGTCACCGTGCCGTTTAAAGAAGATGCTTTCCGCCTGGCTGATCAGCTGACAGAGCGGGCGCAGCGGGCCGGCGCGGTGAACACCTTGAGCAAGCTGGCCGACGGCCGCCTCCTGGGTGACAACACCGACGGCGCCGGGCTGGTGCGGGACCTGACCGTCAACGCCGGGTTCAGCCTCAAGGGCAAGCGCATCCTCTTGCTGGGGGCCGGCGGCGCGGTGCGTGGCGCCTTGGAACCCCTGCTCGCCGAGGCGCCGGCTTCGGTGATCATCGCCAATCGAACGGTGGAAAAGGCCGAGCTGCTGGCGGAGTTGTTCGCCGACCTGGGCCCGGTTTCGGCCAGTGGTTTCGATTGGTTGCAGGAGCCGGTGGACCTGATCATCAACGCCACGTCCGCGAGCCTTTCAGGGGATGTGCCACCGATTGCTGCCAGTTTGATCGAGCCCGGCAAGACGGTTTGCTACGACATGATGTACAGCAAGGAACCCACGTCGTTTTGCCGTTGGGCCAAGGAACACGGCGCGGCGGTAGCGATGGATGGCCTGGGCATGCTGGCCGAACAAGCCGGCGAAGCGTTCTACCTGTGGCGTGGGGTACGCCCGGATACGGCGCCAGTCCTTGCGGAGTTGCGCCGCCAGCTCGCGCTCTAGGCTTCAAACCGGATCGGGCATTTGTGCGATCCTTCCAGCTTCAACAACTCCTCCACCACCTGCGGCCTTGCCCCGCGCAAGGTCAGGCTACGCCCCTGGCTGCGCAACCGCCGGGCTTCCTGGTGAAGCATTTCCACGCCGGAATAATCGATGAAGTTGATCTGCTGGGCGTCGATCACCACCCGCTGCGCCTGCATCCGCTGCAAACGCACCTGCAAGTAATGACTGGCGCCGAAAAAGATCGAGCCGCCCACCCGCAGGATGTCCGCCTCGCCTTCGCGACTATGGTGCACCCGCGGCTGGGAGGTGCGCTTGAGGTAGAAAAACAGCGAAGCGAGTACGCCGGCGTAGATCGCGGTTTGCAGTTCCAGCAGCAGCGTGGCCAGGCAGGTCAGGCCCATGACCAGGAATTCGGAGCGACTTACCCGGTACAGCGCCCGAATGCCCCGATGGTCCACCAGGCCCCAGGCGATCAGCAGGATACTGCCGGCCATGGCCGGAATCGGAATGTGCGCGATGAGTTTCGCGCCGGCCACGGCAAACAGTGCCACCCACAGCGCCGAGAAGACCCCGGCCAGGGGCGAGCAAGCCCCGGCCTCATAGCTGAGACCGGAACGGGTGAAGGAACCGGCTGACAATGAGCCGGCGAAAAATCCTCCAACGATATTCGAAAGCCCTTGCGCCCTGACTTCCTGATTTGCATCAAGCAATTGCCCGGAGCGGACCGACAGCGAGCGGGCAATGGACAGGCTGGTCACCAGCCCCAGCATGCCCACCGCAACGGCACCGGGCAGCAGACGCAGGATCAATTCCAAATCCAGCGGCAGCGGTGTGAATGGCGGCAGGCGCCCGACAAAGGCGCTGACCAGCGCCACATGCCCGAACATCGCGGGCCAGGCCCAGGCCACCAGACTGCTGATGCCCAAAGTTATCAACAGGCTTGGCCAGCGCGGCAGCAAGCGTTTGAGCACGATGCCCACAACCAGCGTCCCCAAACCCAGCAGCAGCGAAGGTTTATCCACAGCCTCGATATGACCGGCGAGCATCAGCAGACTCTTCAACGCCGTGGCTTCGTTCGGCAGGTCGAGGCCCAGCAGATTTGGCAACTGCCCCAGGGCGATGACCACCGCCGCGCCCAGGGTGAAACCCAGCACCACCGAGTGTGAAACGAAATTGACCAGCGCACCGAACCGCAGCAATCCAAGCAGCCACTGGAAAATACCGGCCAAGACTGTCAGCAACAGGATCAGCGTGATGTAGTCCTGGGTGGCAGGCACGGCAAGGGGACTGACAGTGGCATACAGGACGATGGAGATCGCCGCCGTAGGACCGCAGATCAAATGCCACGACGAACCCCATAGGCAAGCGATCAACACCGGCACGATCGCCGCGTACAGTCCGTACTCGGGCGGAAGTCCGGCAATCAGCGCGTAGGCAATGGACTGCGGCAGCGCCAGGATCGCACCGCTGAGGCCAACGATCAGGTCACGACCAACACTGGCGCGTGTCTGTCGGGGCAGCCAGCTCAGGAAGGGAAAGAGTGAATGGCGCATGGGAATTGCCATGGGGCCTCAAGGGATGGGGTTTGCGAGCAAGGGTATCAGGACAAGGCTCCGTTCTCCCTGTGGCGAGGGGATTTATCCCCTCGCCACAATGGCTCCGCGTCACTCTGGGAGAGCACGGGAGCCAGCATGATTGTCAGAGCTTGGCCTTCACCGCCGCCAACGCATCCTTGCCATCCAGCGTCTTCACGCCGTCCAGCCATTTATCCAGCACCGCCGGGTTGGCCTTGATCCAGGCCTTGGCCGCTTCGGCGTTGCTGACTTTTTTGTTCACCACCTCCGCCATGATGCTGTTTTCCATTTCCTGGGTGAAGCTCAGGTTGGTCAGCAGCTTGCCAACGTTCGGGCAGGCCTGTGCATAACCTTTGCGCGTCAGGGTGTACACGCTGCCGGTATCACCGAAATATTTCTCGCCGCCCTTGAGGTAATGCATCTTGAGCTGCACGTTCATCGGGTGCGGGGTCCAGCCGAGGAAGGTCACGAACTTCTGTTTTTTCACCGCACGGGAGACCTCCGCCAACATCGCCTGCTCGCTGGACTCCACCAGCTTCCACTCGCCCATGCCGAAATCATTGGTCTTGATGATTTCCTTCAGAGAGAGGTTGGCCGGCGCGCCGGACCCGATGCCGTAGATTTTCTTGTCGAACTTGTCCGCGAATTTGTTCAGGTCGGCGAAGTTATGCACACCCGCATCCCAGACATAGTCGGGAACGGCCAGGGTGAATTCGGTGCCGTCCAGGTTCTTGGCCAGTTGCGTGACGTCGCCATTGGCCACGAACTTGTCATAGAAACCTTGCTGCGCCGGCATCCAGTTACCCAGGAACACATCCACTTGGCCATCCTTGAGGCCACCGAAGGTGATCGGCACCGCGAGGGTGTCGACCTTGGCCTTGTAGCCCATGCCTTCCAGCAGGAAACCTGTGATGGCGTTGGTGGCGGCAATATCGCTCCAGCCCGGATCAGCCATCTTCACCGTCTCGCAACTTTGTTCGGCCCACGCCGACACACTGCTCAACGCCAACAGCCCGGCGGCCAGTGCTGTGGATAACTTTTGCATGTGCTTCCCCTTACGTTATTGGTTTATTGGCAGGGTTGTGGATAACGGGCCTTGCGCTCCAGATCGTCCAGGTCGATGTGGTTGCGCATGTATTGCTGGCTGGCGTCTACGAACGGCTGGTGATCCCAGCTCTTGAGCTTGCCCAGGGTCAGCGCTTGGGCAACAAAACGGCGCCGGCGCTGGCTGGCGAGCACCTGTTGATGAATGGTTGGAATGTCCCATTTGGCACGCGCTTCGGCGAGGAAGTCGGCTAGCAGCGCTTGGTGCTCGGGAGACTGGCTGAGGTTTTCCATTTCCTTGGGATCGTTGCGCACATCGAACAACAGACAAGGATCATCCTCGCTGTAGATGAATTTCCACTGGCCGCGACGAATCATCATCAACGGGCTGATGGTGCCTTCGGCCATGTACTCGCCAAAGACTTCGTCATGCCCGCCCTGCCCTTGCAGGTGCGGCACCAGCGAACGGCCATCCAGTGGCAAACCTGGCTCCAGCGTGCCTCCGGCCAGCTCGACCAGGGTCGGCAACAGGTCGGCGGTGGACACGGCCGCGCCAACACGGGCGCTGGCGAACTGCCCCGGTGCGCTGATCAGCAGCGGCACCCGCGCAGCCATTTCGAACCAATGCATTTTGTACCAGAGCCCCTTTTCGCCGAGCATGTCTCCATGATCGCCGGAGAAAACAATGATGGTGTCATCGATCAACCCAGTGTCCTCCAAGGTCTGCAGCAACTTGCCGACGTTGCTGTCGATGTAGCTGCATGCCCCGAAGTACGCGCGGCGGGCGTCGCGAATCTTATCCACAGGCAGCGGCTTGTCCCAGAGATCATAGACTTTGAGCAGCCGTTGGGAATGTGGATCGAGTTCGGTTTGCGCCGGTGTCTGTGGCAACGGGATGTCGTTGTCGTCGTACAAATCCCAGAACGCCTTGGGAATCGTGTACGGATCGTGTGGGTGCGTCATCGACACCGTCAGGCAAAACGGCTGGTCGCCGTCCTCGCGGATGTGGTCGAACAGGTATTGCTGGGCCTTGAACACCACCTCTTCATCGAAGTCCAGCTGGTTGGTGCGCACGCACGGTCCGGCCTGCAACACCGACGACATGTTGTGATACCAGCTCGGCCGCACATCCGGCTCGTCCCAGTTCACGGCCCAGCCGTAGTCCGCCGGATAAATATCACTGGTCAGGCGTTCTTCGTAGCCGTGCAGCTGGTCGGGCCCGCAAAAATGCATCTTGCCGGACAGCGCCGTACGGTAGCCGAGGCGGCGCAGATAGTGGGCATAGGTCGGAACGTCCCCAGGGAAATCCGCCGCGTTGTCGTAGGCGCCGATCTTGCTCGGCAGCTGACCACTCACCAGCGTGAAGCGTGACGGCGCGCAGAGCGGGCTGTTGCAATACGCGGCATCGAACACCACGCCCTGGTCGGCCAGGCGTGACAGGTTCGGCAACTTGATGGGCGACGGACCATAGATCGGCAACATTGGCGCGGCCATTTGATCGGCCATGATGAAAAGAATGTTCTTGCGCTTCATGTATTCGCGGCATTCCATAGTGGGCAGTTATGCGATAGTGCTGCGATTGAGCATGTAGTCCATGCCTTTCGGGGTAAAGCCCATGCGAAACAATGACTAGGATAAGCACAGCTTATGTATGACGCCTTGGGTGATTTGTCGCTGGACCTGTTCCGCGCCTTCGAATCAGCGGCTCGCCAGCAGAGCTTTACGGCGGCCGCGATTGAGCTGGGCACCACGCAACCGGCCATCAGCCAGCAGATCAAACGGTTGGAAGAACAGCTGGGCACGCGGTTGTTTGACCGTATCTATCGCGGCATCGAATTGACCGAGGCCGGCGCCATCCTTTTCGAGCAAGTCCAGGCTGGTTTACAGAGCATCGATGCTGGCCTGACTGCGATCACCGCCCAGCACCAGCACGAGGTGCTGCAAGTGGCGACGGACTTCGCCTTTGCCGCCTATTGGCTGATGCCTCGCCTGCATCGGTTTCATGCCGCCAATCCGCAGGTGGACGTGAGCCTGGTGACCAGCGAACGCAACCACAACATGCTGCGCACCGATATTGACGTTGCAGTCTTGTTTGGCGACGGTCGCTTCAAGCAGGGCGAAAGTCGTTGGCTTTTCAGCGAAGAAGTGTTTCCGGTCTGTAGCCCGCTGTTGCTCGGCGAACGTACCCTGCCCTTGCCCGCCCATGACCTTGCGGAATTTCCCTTGCTGCATTTGCGCGGCGGCAATAGCAGCGCCTGGTTCGACTGGAGCGGCGTGTTCCGTGAACTGGGCATCACGTCGCCGCCGGCGCCAGGGCAATTGCGTTTCGACAACTACACCCTGCTTATCCAGGCGGCAATCGGCGGCCAAGGCGTTGCCATCGGTTGGCGGCACCTTGTGGATAACTTATTGGCGCAGGGATTGTTGTGTCGTCCGATCGCCGAAACAGTGCTGTCGCGGCTGGGGTATTACGTGGTGTTGCCCCAGCGTAAACGTCGTGGGGTGTTGATCAAATTGTTCGTGGATTGGTTGATGGAGGAACAGGCCAATAGTGCGGAGTCGCTGACTGGATTGCCGCTGCCGTCGATTGCTGTTTGAGTCTGGGGCCGCTCTGCGGCCCAGCGGGAGCAAGCTCCCTCGCCACGGGGGGCACTAAACGGCGGGCACGAAATTCACGTGTTGGCCCACGTGCAGGTTCAGGCGCAGCTCATCAGCGATGCCGACCGCCACGCGACTCAAGCGCTCCAATGATTCGGCCATGCCCGGCTCCAGGCTGGTGCTGACATGGCTGAAATGCTCGATGCCCAGCCCCTGTACGGCATAGGGCGCATTGATGAGCGTCCATTGCAAGGCGCTGTTTTTCAGGGCATCGAGGATTTCTTCGGCGGCGTGGCGCTGCAAATCATCGTCCGTCTCCTCTTCCAGCACAGCGAAATTGCCCACCAGGAACAGCCGGGAAATGTTCACCGCCTGCATGCCGGCAATCAGCGCATCCACCGCCAGGACCTGTTCCACCGGGCCGGGGATCAGCGTGCGCTCCACTTGCTCGCTGTTCATCGGCAAGCCCGGTGCGTTCAACAGACACACCACGGCGCTGGCGCCCGCGACGCTCTGCTTGACCCGTTCCGGATCGAAGAGATCGCCGGTCTTGGCCCGCAAGCCCGGGCGCGGCGCGAGGGCCGTAAGATCATCCAGAATGGCGATGATTTCATGCTGGCGCCGCAGCAGTTCAGCCATCAACGCACTGCCGAGGCTGCTCATGGCACCATAGAGCACCACTTTGATAACCGGGGTTTCGGCGTTTTTCATGGCTGGCTTTCCTTTTTTCCCGCGTGTAAAGGCTCTGACACACGGTAAACCGAGAGGGTTCGCTGATCTTTCCAGGAGTGACCAATGCAACGGATCAAGGGCTATCACGCCCACGTCTATTTCGATGCCGATACCCTCGACCAGGCTCGGGCGTTATGTGAGCAGGCAGCGCAATTGTTTGCGCTGAAAATGGGGCGGATGCATGAACGCCCGGTCGGTCCACACCCGGACTGGAGCTGCCAACTGGCATTCGACCCGCAGTACATCGGCGTGGTCTTGCCGTGGCTGGCCCTGAACCGCAAAGGGCTGGTGATTTTTCTTCATCCCGACACCGGGGATGACCTGGCGGACCACACCGACCATGCGATCTGGATGGGCGCGGTGCGGCCGTTGGATCTTTCGGGGTTCAGAGCAAAAACCTGACTGCTTTTGTGGCGAGGGAGCTTGGCCAATCATCAGCCATTGCGGCAGCGAAAGGCTGCTGAAAGCTTGCGCGATTAGGATCGCCCCACCTACCGGCAACAGACCGGTGGCCTACCACGAGCCTTCCTGATGCTCGTGCGGCCTTTTTAACAACAACAATGGTGATTCTGATGTCCGCTGCTCTGCACCCCGTTGCGCCCTCTCCATTCGTCCGTCCCGTGCTCTGCATCTCGCGCTGACCTGTCCGGTTCGCCTTTCATAGCCGCGCCACGCCTGGAGTATTTCCCATGCTGACTTTCCTTGGCTTCGCCATGGTTATCACGTTCATGTTCCTGATCATGACCAAGCGCCTGTCCGCGCTGATCGCCTTGATCATCATCCCGATCCTGTTCGCCCTGTTCGGTGGTTTTGCGCCGAAGATCGGCCCGATGATGCTCGAAGGCATCACCAAGCTCGCCCCGACCGGGGTGATGCTGATGTTTGCGATTCTGTATTTTGCCTTGATGATCGACTCCGGCCTGTTCGACCCGGCCGTGCGCAAGATCCTCAAGCTGGTCAAGGGCGATCCCTTGAAAGTTTCGGTCGGTACCGCCGTCCTGGCGCTCGTCGTTTCCCTTGATGGTGACGGCGCGACCACTTATATGATCTGCGTGGCCGCGATGCTCCCGCTCTACAGCCGCATCGGCATGAGCCCACGGATCATGGCCGGTCTGATCATCCTCGCCGGCGGCGTGATGAACATGACCCCCTGGGGCGGGCCAACCGCCCGGGCGGCCAGCGCGCTGCATGTGGATCCGTCCGACATCTTCGTGCCGATGATTCCCGCCATGTTGGCCGGCGTCGTGGCGATCCTGGCGATTGCCTACATGTACGGCAAACGTGAGCGTGCGCGCCTGGGTGAATTGCATTTGGCCGGTGATGAGATGGACCACAGCGAAATCAGCGTTTCCCAGTTTCCGGACGCCCGCCGTCCGAAGCTGATCTGGTTTAACGGCGCGCTGACCCTGGCCCTGATGTGCACCCTGATCGCCGGCCTGTTGCCGATGCCGGTGCTGTTCATGGTGGCGTTCAGTATCGCGATGATCGTCAACTACCCGTGCCTGCAACAGCAAAAGGACCGCGTCGCGGCCCACGCCGGCAGCGTTCTGGCGGTGGTCGGGCTGATTTTCGCGGCGGGGATCTTCACCGGCATCCTGTCCGGCACCGGCATGGTAGACGCCATGTCCAAGAGCCTGTTGGCAGTGATCCCGGACTTCCTCGGTCCTTACCTGGCGGTCATCACCGCGCTGGTGAGCATGCCATTCACTTTCTTCATGTCGAACGATGCATTTTATTACGGGGTGTTACCAGTTCTGGCCGAAGCGGCTAGCCACTACGGCATCACCGGCGTTGAAATGGCCCGTGCTTCGATCGTCGGCCAGCCCGTCCACCTGCTGAGTCCGCTGGTTCCGTCGACTTACCTGCTGGTAGCCCTGGCCGGAATCGACTTCGGCGACCACCAGCGCTTCACCTTGAAGTGGGCAGTACTGGTTTGCCTGTGCATAATGTTCGCCGCCTTGCTGATGGGGATTTTTCCGCTGTTCAGCACTCTATAAAAGCAACGCCCGCTGCGTCGCCCCTCTCGGGTAACCGGAGGCGCGGCGCGGCCTAACACTCGCTCAAAGGAACTCACATGGAATGGCTGACCAACCCGGAAATATGGGTTGCCTTCTTTACCTTGACCGCCCTGGAAATTGTCCTGGGCATCGATAACATCATCATGATCTCGATCCTGGTCAGCCGCATGCCCAAGCATATGCAGGCGCGCACCCGGATTTTCGGCCTGGCGCTGGCGATGATCACGCGGATCCTGTTGCTGCTGTCCATCACCTGGGTCATGCGACTGACCGCCGATTTGTTCGAAGTGTTCGGCCAGGGCATTTCCGGTCGTGACTTGATCCTGTTCTTCGGTGGCCTGTTCCTGCTGTGGAAAAGCTCCCAGGAGATGTACCACGCGCTGGAAGGCGAAGATGAAAGCAACGACGCGCCTTCGGGCAAGGGCGGCAATTTCATCTACACCATCATCCAGATCGCGATCATCGACATCGTGTTCTCCCTGGACTCGGTCATCACCGCTGTCGGCATGGTCTCCCATGTACCGGTCATGGTCGCGGCAATCATCGTCGCCGTACTGGTGATGATGCTGGCCTCGGGCACCATCAGCACGTTCATCGACAAGCACCCGTCGCTGAAGATGCTGGCGCTGTCGTTCCTGTTGGTGGTTGGTACCGTGCTGATCGCCGAGTCGTTCGACGTACACGTGCCAAAAGGCTACGTCTACTTCGCCATGGCGTTCTCGCTGGCGGTGGAAGCGATCAATATCAAGATGCGCACCGCGATCGCACGCAAGCGCAAACAGCAGGATCCGGTGAAACTGCGCCGGGACATGCCGGGTCAGTAATGATGTAGGGCAATGAACGAAGGGGCTCTTGGGAGCCCCTTTTTCATGCCCGCAGAAAACCGGCCGGATGCAATACCTGTGGGAGCGAGCTTGCTCGCGATGAGGCCATGACATGCAACATCTTTTTTGGCTGTAAGGCCGCTATCGCGAGCAAGCTCGCTCCCACAGGGGTTTGGGTGCTTTCGAGGAATTTTTTTCATGACAGTTTTGTTTCAATCGCTTCTTTAGCTGTGCAATGCTGGCGCCCGAACCGTTCGCCAACTACAGCTTAAGTACAAGAAGTAAAACGATGTGGCACCGTCAATTTGTCCCTTTGGGACGCTAACAGGGGGCTTCTCATGCTGACCCTGCTGAATCTACTCTCCGCCGTGGCCTTGCTGATCTGGGGCACGCATATCGTCCGAACCGGCATCCTGCGGGTCTACGGCACCAACCTGCGCCATGTCATCGGCCAGAATATGTCCAAGCGCTGGCTGGCGTTCATCGCCGGCATCATGGTCACGGCCATGGTCCAGAGCAGCAACGCCACGGCCATGCTCGTCACCTCCTTCGTCGGCCAGGGCCTGATGGCGCTGACCCCGGCCCTGGCGACCATGCTGGGCGCCGACGTTGGCACCGCGCTGATGGCCCGGGTGCTGACCCTGGACCTGTCGTGGCTGTCGCCGCTGCTGATTTTCCTCGGGGTGATCTTTTTCCTCTCGCGCAAACAGACCCGCCTCGGCCAGATGGGCCGGGTCGCCATTGGCCTGGGCCTGATCATCCTGGCATTGCAATTGATCGTCGAGGCCGCTGCGCCGATCACCCAGGCCCAGGGCGTGAAGGTGATTTTCGCCTCGCTGACCGGCGACATCCTGCTCGATGCGTTGGTGGGTGCGCTGTTCGCGATGATTTCCTATTCCAGCCTGGCGGCCGTGTTGTTGACCGCGACACTCGCCGGCGCTGCGGTGATCAGCTTGCCCGTGGCCATCGGCCTGGTGATCGGCGCCAACATCGGCAGCGGTGTGCTCGCGTTCCTCAGTACCAGCATGCAGAACGCCGCCGGACGCCAGGTGGCGCTGGGCAGCCTGCTGTACAAGCTGATCGGCCTGCTGCTGATCATCCCGGTGCTCGATCCACTGGTGGGCTGGCTGGACAGCCTGGATTTCAGCCCACAGGAAACCGTCATCGGCTTTCATTTGCTCTACAACACGGTGCGCTGCCTGGTGCTGTTGCCCAGCGTCGGCCCCATGGCCAGGCTTTGTGCATGGTTGCTGCCGGAGCGTCCGGAAACCAACGGGACGGCCACGCCCCGGCACCTGGACCCTGCCGCCCTCGCCACCCCAAGCCTGGCGCTGGCGAACGCCGCCCGGGAAACCCTGCGCATCGGCGACCTGATCGAAAACATGCTCGAAGCCATGCTCGGCGTGCTGCGGGGCGAGCAAACGGCGATTACCCAGCAGGTGCGCAGCATGAGTGACGACGTCGAAGCGCTGTGCAGCGCCATCAAGCTCTACATGGCGCAAATGCCCCGTGAAGACCTCAGCGAACAGGACAGTCGTCGCTGGGCGGAGATCATCGAGCTGGCGATCAACCTCAAGCTGGCCAGTGATCTCATCGAGCGCATGTTGCGCAAGGTCCAGCAGCAGAAAACCTCGCAACGCCGCTCGTTCTCTGACGTGGGCCTGGAAGAACTGGCGGGGCTGCACAGCCACCTGACCGCCAACCTTCGCTTGGGGTTGTCGGTCTTCCTCAGCGCCGACCGGGAAAGCGCCCGCCAGTTGCTGCGCGAGAAACGGCGTTTCCGCGCGCAGGAGCGGCGGATGGCCCATGCCCATGTCAGCCGCCTGCAGCGCAAAGTCGTGCAGAGCCTGGAGACCAGCTCCCTGCACCTGGAGCTTATCGCCGACATGCGGCGCTTGAATTCGTTGTTTTGCGGCAGCGCCTACGTGGTGCTGGAAACGGCTGAGATCGGCGCGCTGGCCGCTGACGAAATTTCAGACATCACCCACTCGCCTTGAACGACTGGCGTCTTGGCCAGTCAACAAGATTGGCCCGGACCATGGATCTCATAAGCCGCCAGGAAGCCCGCCATGCGTTGTCTGCTACTCGCCCTGCTTTTGTTCGGTTCCCTACCCCTCTTTGCCCAGGACCGTTTCCAAGTCGAAGGCTACCTGTTGCCCAATGGCATGCAGGTGTTGCTCAAGCCCGGCACTGAACGTGGACACGTGGCGATTCGGCTGGTGGTCGGCGTGGGCCTTGACGACTTCAGCTGCGCCGACAAGGAACTGCCGCACCTGCTCGAGCACGTGCTGTTCAGCGGGGTCGACAGTACGGGCGAAGGCGGCCTGGAAGAGCGCATGCAAGCGCTGGGTGGCGAATGGAACGCCTTCACCAGCAACGCCGACACGACGTTCGTCATCGAGGCGCCAGCGCGCAATCAACGCAAGATCCTCGATCTGTTACTGGCGTTATTGACCCGTACCCGCATCGACGAAAAGAACCTGGAAGCGGCCAAACGGGTCGTCGAGCGCGAGGACGGTGGCCACTATACCCATCTGCAACGCTGGCTCGACCGCCAGGACCTCGGCCACAAGGCCAGCAACCAATTGGCCGTGGAGCTGGGCTTGCGTTGTGCGGAGCGGGCCGAGGTCGAGCGCTTTACCGTCGCCCAGTTGGAACAGGTGCGCAAGGCCTGGTATGCCCCCAACAACATGACCCTGATCGTCGTCGGCGAACTCGATCGGCTGCTGCCGGCCTATCTGGAACGTGCCTATGGCGAGCTCGAACCGGTCGAACCCAGCGTCCACGAGCCGCTGGCGCAAATTCGCTACAGCGCGGTCACCAAGCGCAACCTGATTCGTGGACTGGTCGGCAACAGCGCCAAGCTTCACTGGCTGTTTCCGGAGCCTGTGCTGGAGGAACAACACGATGAAACCTTCGATCTGCTCAAGGACTACCTCGATTGGGCACTCTACCGGCAACTACGCCTGGCTGACGGGCTGTCCTACGGCCCGTGGGTGGAGCGAGAAGTCTTCGGCGGCGTCGGTTTCCTGAGCCTCAACGCCGACCTGGCCCGCGAGGACCTGCCCCAAGCGGAGGAGGCGCTGGAGAGGCTGCGCAACACCTTGCTCAGGGACGGCCTGGATCCTGAAAGTTTCGTGCGGATAAAGCGCGCCGCCATCGCCCACCAGTCCTGGGCCGTCCAAGGCAACAGCGCACTGGCCGACTATTACTGGGGCGCCCTGGGCGATTACGAGGATGGCCGCTTCGCCAACCCGGCCGCACGCCTGCAGGCAGTGAGCCTGGAGCAGGCCAACCAGGCTTTGCGCGAGCTGCTGAAGGACCCCGGTTATTTGCGCATCGAGAAGCCGCTGCTCGGTGACGACGAACTGGTCTGGACCCTCGGCGGGTCAGTGGCGTTGCTGCTGGTGCTGTTGATATGGCTGGCGCGTCGTCGGTCTCGGCGGGACCCGGAATGAACCCACAGTGGTACTCTGTCGGGGATATTTCCTACGTCTTAGTGTGAAACTGCCGAATGCCGAACCTGACTCATTTTATCCAGCGCATCCTTGAACTGATGAAGCGCTACCCAGGGGTTATCGCACTCGGCGGTTTCATTTCCGGGGTCGGCAGTTTCATTCTGGTGGATCGCCAGCAAGGCCTGGCGACCTGGATCGCCATCATGATGCTGGTGAGCTGGCTCTGGCTGATGCTGGAGAACAGTCTGACCCGGTTGTTCACGCGGATTTTCAAACGGGAAATTCCCCAGCCGCTGTTGCGCTACGCCACGCAGATGATTCACCAGGAAAGCCTGTTTTTTGTCCTGCCGTTTTTCTTCATCACTACCACTTGGAATAGCAGCCAGTTTATTTTCACAGGCCTGCTCGCGGCGGCGGCCCTGGTCTCGATCACCGATCCGCTGTACTACAAATGGCTGGCGCCGCGGCGCTGGGCCTTTCTGGCGCTGCACACGCTGACGCTGTTCGCCGCCTTGCTGACCGCACTGCCGGTGATACTGCACCTGACCACCGACCAGAGCTTCAAGTTGGCACTGGGCATCGCCATGCTGTTGTCATTCCCGAGCCTGGCCTCGATCTTTCCGATCCGTACCGTACGCAACGCACTCGCCATTTTGTGCATCACCCTGGGCATAGGCGCTACCGGTTGGGTGCTGCGCTCCTGGGTGCCCCCCGCCACGCTCTGGATGACTGAGGTGGCAATCAGCACCCAAGTGGAAGATCGCACACCGGGGGCCAGCCTCAAGGAAGTCAGCGCCGCCCAGATTCGCGGCAATGGCCTGTACGCCTACACCGCCATCAATGCGCCGCGTGGCCTGGATGAGCGGATCTATCACGTCTGGCAATTCAACGGCAAAGAAGTGGACCGCATCGCCCTGGACATTCATGGCGGGCGCAAGGAAGGCTATCGCGCCTGGACTCACAAGCAGAACTTCCCAGCCGACCCGACGGGCAAATGGCAAGTGCGGGTCCTGACCGAGAACGGCCAGATGATCGGAGTGCTGCGGTTCAAGGTGACGGAATAAGGGTCGCCAGACTCTGTCGCGAGCAGATCAGCCAAAGAACCAGTAGCAAACCCCGATCGCCGCCACCACACCGGCCAGCTCGGCCAGCAGGGCGCAGCCCACCGCATGGCGCGCGCGCTGGATGCCCACCGCGCCGAAATAGACCGCCAGCACATAGAACGTGGTTTCGGTGCTGCCCTGGACCGTCGCAGCCACCAGGGCTGGAAAACTGTCTACGCCCGAGGTCTTCATGGTTTCGATGAGCATCGCCCGGGCGGCGCTGCCGGAGAACGGCTTGACCATGGCGGTGGGCAACGCATCGACGAAGCGAGTGTCCCAGCCGGCCCACTGCGCCACGTGCCGAATGCCGTCCAGGCCGAAATCGAGCGCTCCGGAAGCCCGCAGTACCCCGACGGCACACAACATCGCTACCAGGTATGGCAGCAGGTTCTTGGCAACGTCGAACCCTTCCTTGGCGCCTTCGACGAAGGTTTCATAGACCTTGACCTTGCGCAGCGCGCCCACCACCAGGAACAGGATGATCAGGCCAAACAGGGTCAGGTTGCCGAGGATCGACGACAGCCCCGCCAGCGCCGTCGCCGAGAGCGTGGCCAACAGCGCCATGAAGCCGCCCAGCGCCAGTGCGCCCGGCACCAGATAAGCCAGCACCACCGGATCCCACAGCCGCAGACGCTGCATGAATGCCACGGACAACAGCCCCATCAACGTCGAAGCACTGGTGGCAAGCAGAATCGGCAGGAACACCAGGGTCGGGTCCGGCGCGCCTTGCTGGGCGCGGTACATGAAGATGGTCACCGGCAGCAGGGTCAGCGACGACGCATTGAGCACCAGGAACAGAATCTGCGCGTTGCTGGCGATGGTCGGGCTGGGATTCAAGTCCTGCAGGGCGCGCATGGCCTTGAGACCGATGGGCGTGGCGGCGTTGTCCAGGCCCAGGCCGTTGGCCGCGAAGTTGAGGGTGATCAGGCCAATCGCCGGGTGACCGGCCGGGACTTCCGGCATCAAGCGCAGGAACAGCGGGCCAAGGGCCTTGGCGAGCCAATCGACGATGCCGGCTTTTTCGGCGATGCGCAGGAAACCCAGCCAAAGGGTCAGGGTGCCGAACAGCAGGACCATGACTTCGACGGACAGCTTGGCCATGGCAAAAATGCTTTCCACCATGGCCGCGAAGATCCCGGCGTTGCCGCCGACCAGCCACTGCGCCAGCGCCGACACGGCTGCCACGATAAAGAAGCCAAGCCACAGGCCATTGAGCATCGGTTAAGTCCCCCGGAAGATGCGGCGAATGATAGCGGGGCTGGCCAAAACGACAAACCCCGGATTTCTCCGGGGTTTGGTTGGCATTGCCAAGAAGATCAACGGCTGGAAGTTTCCCCTGCCGGCAGCGGCTCCTTGCTGCGCCAGTGCGGCAGGGAGTTCCAGTAGCGCTGGCCCTTGGCATCGTCGTACATGCCTTCCCAACGGGAGATGACCAGTACGGCCAGGGCATTACCGATGACATTGAGCGCGGTACGGGCCATGTCCATGATGCGGTCGACACCGGCAATGAACGCCAGCCCTTCCAAAGGAATGCCAACGCTGCCCAAGGTCGCCAGCAACACCACGAAGGAGACGCCCGGCACGCCGGCGATGCCCTTGGAGGTCACCATCAAGGTCAGTACCAGCATCAGTTGTTGGCCGATGGACAGGTCGATGCCATAGAGCTGCGCGATGAAAATTGCCGCGATGCTCTGGTACAGCGTCGAACCATCAAGGTTGAACGAGTACCCGGTAGGCACGACGAAACTGCAAATGGCCTTCGGCGCCCCGTACGCTTCCATCTTTTCGATAACGCGCGGCAACACCGTTTCGGAGCTCGCGGTGGAGTAGGCCAGCACCAGCTCATCCTTGAAGATGCGCATCAGCTTGATCACCGAGAAGCCGAACAGGCGCGCGATCAGGCCCAGCACCACGAAAGCGAAGAAGGCGATGGCGACGTAAACCAGGATCACCAGCTTCGCCAGCGGCAGCAGCGAAGCGAAACCGAAGTTGGCGACCGTCACAGCGATCAGGGCGAACACACCAATAGGGGCGTAGTTCATGATCATGTGGGTGACTTTGAACATGCTTTCCGACACGCCCTGGAACATCTTGACCAGGGGATCGCGCAGGTCCGATTGCAGGCTGGACAAACCAAGCCCGAACAGCACGGAGAAGAAGATGATCGGCAGCATCTCGCCGCGAGCGACGGCTGCGAAAATGTTCGACGGGATCAGGTTGAGGATCGTCTGGATGAACGCATGCTCATGCTGGACCTCGGCCGCCGTGGCCTGGTACTTGGAAATATCCACGGTACCCAGGGTGCTCATATCGATGCCGCTGCCCGGCTGGAAGAAATTGGCCAGCAGCAGGCCGACGACGATGGCAATGGTGGTGACGATTTCGAAATAGACGATGGTCTTGAAGCCGATTCGCCCCAGCTTCTTGGCATCGCCCACGCCGGCAATGCCCACGATCAGCGAGGAGATCACGATAGGAATCACGATCATCTTGATCAGACGGATAAAGATATCGCCTGCCGGTTGCAGCACGTTACTGATCCACCAGGCCTTCTCGGCACTGAAATGGTTGAGCAGCGCGCCGATTGCAATCCCGAGCACCAGACCGATGAGGATCTGCCAGGCGAGGCTTAGTCTTGCCTTCTTCATATCATTACCCTTACTTCAGTTTGACTCGGACAGCAGCATCAACGGACCGCCAAAGGCGATTCGGATTCACGCTGCTGCCCCCGTATAAGGTCACCCGGGCGCCCAAGGCAGCTCACTGGCAGGCGAAAAAAGGCGCAACTATTGCGATGCAAGGGGGGATCGTCTAATGCCGTAAACGCCTACCCTATGCCGAATCGGCATGAGATCAACGATGTGAAACGGACGTCCCAATCGGTTCAAAAGCGACACTTCATCAGGCATAAACGCCGTCAACCGGCCATTTCAGCGTAGCCGGGCGTTATCTGGATAGCTTGGGAGGCGATGAAAGGATCGAGTTGAAGCGCATCGATTAAAAGCGAAACCGTGCGCCTATTCTCCGATATACGGTCGGCATTCGAACAGCATTGCTTGGGGAACGGGACAATATGCCGCAGCGCCTGTTGGGTTCAGGCAAAAGAAACAGCAAACCGCTCTAGCCTGGGGATAAGCTCTACGCAAGTTCGCCAAGCCTTCACGACTTTGCGAACTTGCGTCGCAGCTTTTACCTGACCCGGCCCTTTCGCAGGCAACCCTTTTGCCCGTAGGTCACTCCGACGCTTGATGGTCAGAACGTCCCAGCCCCCTGGTCATGCTTACGCCCTCCTCGGGCTTCGCAGGGAGAAAAGCAGCGTTGCTTTTCCCGCTTCAAGAAATCAGTACCAGTTAGGATCTTTCTTGAGCTGTTCCATTAACAGTTCTTGCATACCTTCATCGGGGTTGCCGAGAAAGCGGTAGTCCGCGTGACGGGTCGGCGATTTGTCGGACGGCAGCCCGGCAGGGACTTCCACCAACAGGGCGTAGGCTTCGTCTTTGTCGAAGCTGAAAGCCACGAACAGGCGTTTGCTCTTGCAGGTCGCCTGGGTCTCGCACAGCGGCCCGACCAGATACTGGTCGCCGTCCTCCTCGACCGCGTTCATTTGTTCTGCCTCGCCCGTCAGGTTCATCACCCACTCGGGAAGACGCTCTTCTTTCTTGACGACCTGCTGCCAGGTCTCGCGATATTGAGGGTCTGACTGCAGCAATTGGTTGACCCGCATTTGACCGTCATTGGCAGCCATTGCCATGGCACTGCCGCCCAACAGCAGGGCGGCGGCCAGTCCTTTAAGTGTCACGCTCATGATCAACCTCGGCCGCGACGGCCAAAGAAGAACGATGCGATAAACATCACCAGGAACACGACAAAGAGAATCTTGGCGATGCCCGTGGCGGTGCCTGCGATACCACCGAAGCCCAATACCGCAGCAATGATGGCAATGATCAGGAAGGTAATAGCCCAGCTCAACATGGTGATTCTCCTTACGCTTTTCTATTTAGTTAGGGGTCTGGCAATGATGGTTCCGGCGCAACGGACGACCGGTCAGAACACCCAGCGCTCTTCCCGAGGCATCTCGGAGAGGGGCTGCGCCTGGTCGACTTCCATCATTCGCATCGAAGCGGATTCCTGCGCCAACGTGCTGGCGGCACTGAAATGGGTTTGCGGGGCACGGTAGGTAGAGACCAGTGGCGCTTCCGGTTTCTGGCTTTCATGCCAGAGCATCAATTGCTGACCTGCTACAAGCGTGATCAGCAGTGCGACAAAAGCCCACAGCCCCTGCTGGATATGCAAACGGGAAATGCGAAATTGGGCGGCACATTGACGGTTCATCCTGAAACTCCTCCCCACCCTAGCGGTGATCTGGTTGAGGCGCCTTAAACGCCACGTTGCCCAGAACATTGCAGCCGGCATGCCAGAAATACAGGACCTATAAAACCCTTTAAAATCAGCATGTTATGAGCTTGCCGAAGAAGCCGCGGAGCGCATCCTGCACGATGGGCCAGACGCGCGTCGTGCGTAATGCACGAATTGGAAGAGGGTCGCTCGGTCGATTTCTTTTTTGAATTGCGAGTCGCAAATGGCTGTCGGAATGAGCGAGCCGAACCGCTGGAACCGGAGGAGCTGAAAAAATGACTGGAAATCAGTCTTTTAGACGATCGAGGTCCACAGATTCCGATTCGGTGGGTAATATTCGATCAGAATGGACCATGCAACTTGCCCGATTTTTCTGACACTAATCATCATCATTCATTAAGGAGCGTAGGAAAGATGGAATCCGCCACCGAGCATCAAGGCCGCATTCTGCTGGTAGACGATGAGTCCGCCATCCTGCGTACCTTCCGTTACTGCCTCGAAGACGAAGGCTATAGCGTCGCCACCGCCAACAGTGCTGCACAGGCCGAAGCCTTGCTGCAACGCCAGGTATTCGACTTGTGTTTCCTGGACCTGCGCCTGGGCGAGGACAACGGTCTCGACGTCTTGGGACAGATGCGAATCCAGGCACCCTGGATGCGAGTGGTCATCGTGACTGCCCACTCCGCCGTGGATACGGCCGTCGATGCGATCCAGGCCGGCGCGGCTGATTATCTGGTCAAGCCGTGCAGCCCCGACCAACTGCGCCTCGCGACCGCCAAGCAACTGGAGGTACGCCAACTGTCCGCCAGGCTCGAAGCCTTGGAAGGCGAGATGCGCAAGCCGAAGGACGGCCTCGACTCCCACAGCCCGGCGATGAAAGTGGTGCTTGAAACAGCTCGGCAGGTCGCCAGCACCGACGCCAACATCCTGATTCTGGGCGAGTCCGGCACCGGCAAGGGCGAACTGGCGCGGGCGATCCATGGCTGGAGCAAACGCGCGAAAAAATCCTGCGTCACCATTAACTGCCCGTCGTTGACTACCGAACTAATGGAAAGCGAGTTGTTCGGTCACAGCCGCGGTGCGTTTACCGGCGCCAGCGAAAGTACCTTGGGGCGAGTCAACCAAGCGGATGGCGGAACGTTGTTTCTCGACGAGATCGGCGATTTTCCCCTCGCACTGCAGCCAAAATTGCTGCGCTTTATCCAGGACAAGGAATACGAGCGCGTCGGCGACCCCGTCACGCGTCGCGCCGATGTCCGGATTCTCGCGGCGACCAACCTCAATCTTGAGGACATGGTGCGCGACGGACGTTTCCGTGAAGACCTGTTGTACCGTCTGAACGTCATTACCCTGCACCTGCCGCCCTTGCGCGAACGCGCCGAGGACATCCTGACCCTGGCCGACCGGTTCCTGGCGCGCTTCGTCAAGGAGTACGCCCGTCCGGCACGGGGATTCAGCGATGAGGCCCGCGAAGCGCTGCTAGGCTACCGCTGGCCGGGCAACATTCGCGAGCTGCGCAACGTGATCGAGCGCGCCAGCATCATCTGTCCCCAGGAGAAGGTCGAAATCAGCCATCTGGGCATGGCCGAGCAACCGGTCAACAACGCTCCGCGAATCGGTGCCGCGCTGAGTCTCGACGAGTTGGAGAAAGCGCATATCGGCGCAGTGCTGGCCACTGCCGACACCCTCGACCAAGCCGCCAAGACCCTGGGCATCGACGCGTCCACGCTGTATCGCAAACGCAAGCAATACAACCTGTGAGCGGTACCTTATGAAACTGGCGATGAAGCTGCGCACACGGTTGTTCCTCAGCATTTCCGCGCTGATCACGGTGGCGCTGCTAGGGCTTCTGCTGGGGTTGGTCAGCGTGATGCAAATGGCCAACACCCAGGAACAATCCGTTCGCGACAACTTCGTGCTGTTGGACCTAGGCCTCAAGCTACGTCAGACACTGGGCGACCAGTTGATGATCATGCTGGATGAAAACCCCAACCTGGCGGCGCTGGAAGAATCAAAACGCCAGTATTTCGAGTTGCTGGATGAAGGTATCGCTCATGAACAGGCGTTGGATGACCCATCCACCACCAGCTTCAGCCGTGCCAAATCCGATTACATCAGCTTCCTCGAGGCCTTTGACGATTCTCGCCAGCAACCCAAACAGCTGGCGGGTATCCAGGCGCTCACTGAAAAATTCAATGTATTGCGCAGTGGACTGATCGAGGGCTATCGCCATGCCCTGAACAAAATCAGCGACACCCAGGACCGTGCCCGCGAGCGTGCCCTACTCATTTCCGGCCTGCTGGGGCTGGTGGGGCTGGCGGTGCTGATCATCGGCTTCGTCACGGCCCACGGCATAGCCCGGCGCTTCGGCGCGCCGATCGAGGCGTTGGCAGCGGCGGCGGACGATATCGGCCAAGGCAATTTCGAGGTGACCCTGCCGATCTCCTCGGCGGCGGAACTGAACCTGCTGACCCGCCGTTTCGGCATCATGGCCCAGGCGTTGCGCGAACATCAGGCGACCAATGTCGATGAGCTGCTCGCCGGCCAGCAACGCCTGCAAGCGGTACTCGACAGCATCGACGATGGCTTGCTTATGATTGATCGCCAAGGTCGGCTCGAGCACCTCAATCCCGTGGCCCAACGTCAGCTGGGCTGGGATCAGGAGCGCTTGGGGCAGGGGCTCGGCGAGGCGCTTGGACGTATCGAGCTGGACGACGAGTTGCAATTGGTCCTGCGCGGCGGCACACAGGAGCGAGCGCCAGACGACTTGAGCATCGAGGTGGATGGCGAGTCACGCGTGCTCACCTACAGCCTGACGCCGGTCATCCACACCCAAGGCCAGATTCTCGGCGCGGTGATGGTGCTGCATGACGTCACCGAGCAACGCGCCTTCGAACGGGTGCGCAGTGAATTCGTCCTGCGGGCGTCTCATGAGTTGCGCACCCCTGTGACGGGCATGCACATGGCCTTCGGCCTGCTCCAGGAGCGCATGCACTTTCCCGAGGAGTCCCGTGAGGCGGACCTGCTCAATACCGTCAATGAAGAAATGCAGCGGTTGATGCAGCTCATCAATGACTTGCTCAACTTCTCCCGTTACCAGAACGGCCTGCAGAAACTCACTTTGGCACCTTGCTCCATCGAAGAATTGTTGGAGGCCGCGAGGATGCGCTTTGCCGGCCAGGCGCAAGCGAAAGGTATCGAATTACTCGTCGAGCTCCAGGGTCCGTTGCCGCGCCTTCACGCCGATGCCGCGCAGCTGGATCGGGTGTTGGACAACCTCATCGATAATGCGATGCGTCACACCAACGATGATGGCCAGATCCGCTTGCAGGCTCGACGCCACGGCGAGCGGGTGATCATCAGCGTCGAAGACAACGGCGAGGGGATTGCCTACGGCCAGCAGGGGCGGATTTTCGAGCCCTTCGTCCAGGTCGGCCGCAAAAAGGGCGGCGCCGGCCTTGGCCTGGCGCTGTGCAAAGAGATCGTCCAGCTCCACGGTGGGCGCATGGGTGTGTATTCCAGGCCAGGGCAGGGCACTCAGTTCTACATGGCCTTGACGGTGTAAGTGCCCGTCACGCCTCGTCATCAACGCGTCGTCCGACCAGACGTCGCCCGCGGGTGATCAATTCGATGAGCTGCACCGCACTGAGCGCGTGGGCAAACAGCCACCCCTGACCGAACTTCACGCCCTCGCTGCTCAGGTAAGACGCCTGGGCCTCATGCTCGATACCTTCAGCAATGACCTTGAGTTCAAGGGCGTGGGCCATGCGGATGATATGCGGGGCCACGCCGCTGCTGGCGGCGTCGTGCCCCAGCGCGTCGATGAAGGCCTTGTCGATTTTCAGGCAATCCACCGGCAGCGTTTGCAGGTAAGCCAGGCTGCAATAGCCGGTGCCGAAGTCATCGATCAGCACCTGGTGCCCCACATCGCGCAACGATTGCAGGTTATCGCGAGCCACCAGCACGTCGACCAAGCCACGCTCGGTGACTTCGAAAGCGATCTGGTGTGCCGATACGCGATGCATCGCCAACAGCCGGGCAATCACATCGCCAATGCGCGGCACCATCACGTCGCATGCCGCCAGGTTCACGGAAATATAGAGGTGTGGATTGGCGCGCAATAGCTGACCCAACTGATCGAACAATCGCTGCAGCACAAAATCGGTGATCTGACGGATCTGCCCGGTGTCTTCCGCCATCGGAATGAACAGATCCGGGCTGGTCAGCGTGCCGTCCGGCCGGCGCCAGCGCAGCAGGGCTTCGGCGCCCACGCAGTTGCGGCTGTGCAAGTCGAAAATCGGTTGATAGAGCACCTGTAGCTCACCGCGTCGGATGGCACCGTGCAACTCGGCATCCATCGATTGGCGCTGGCGCGCGAGAAGAAAGACCTGAAAGCCGATGCCCAGCCCGAGCATCAGGCTGATGGGCAGCATCCACCAGGCATTGGCCGGAATTCGCAGGTCGCTGCGAGGTGCGATCAGCACCAGTTGGTATTCAGGACTGTCGGTTGGCATCCGGTAGATCAGCCGATTTTTCGTGACCTGCAAAGCGTTTCGGCTTTTCGGCGGCCAGGGCTCGGCCGGTGGCCAGCGTTGCTCAGTGCCAAGAACCGGAATCGCCCGCTCACCGTCATCGAGGACCACCAGCAAGCTGCTGCCCGGCGGCAAGTCGACCACATCGGTCAGATGGCCGCGAGACGTTGCCACCCGAAAATTTCCGCGCCCCAACATCAACGCGGCGCGATTTTCATCGGGCTCCGTGGTGGTGTTGAGCCAGTAGCTGTAGGCCGGCCCCCGCAAGTCAGGCACTCGCGCCAAGGACAAGCCGCTCTGGCGCGGACGGTTGGAGCACATGCCGGTGCTGTCGATATAAGCCGCCTCGTAGACGAAGCGGTAATTGAAGCTCACCTGCTGCAAGGTGGCGATCATGTCATCGCTACAACCACGCAGCGGTTGAGCCTGCAAATCATCGAGGCTCTCGCGCAGTTGTCCAAACAGTTGTTCCAGGCGTAGCAGGAAGCGCTCGCCTTGGGCGTTCATCTGCTCGCTTTCACGCTGCTGGATTTGTTGCATCACCACAAACAGACTGCCCGCCAGCAACAACACAGTACTGAGGGCAGCCGCCGTCATCGCCAGGAAAATAGGGCGATGCAGCCAACTCTGCAGCGTTTCGCGGGCAGCCGTCATCATCAGTAATCCGAAAGTTACCAATGAGTTATAGCTTCTGTTTTGGATTTGGCGCTATTAGTCAGACGAGCGTCATTATTTTGTCTGATTAAGCACCCGCAAAATCGCCGCGCTTTGCGCGTCTGGCGCGCCGTCGAACCGGGTCGGCCGATAACGCATCTGGAAGGCAGCGAGCACCTGGTGGGTGGCTACGTCCCATTCGCCAGTGCGAGGCGTCGGGTAGCCGAGGCGGGCCAGCTCTGCCTGGAACCAACTGGCGCTCGGCAACTGAGCGGCGTAGGCAACCTGCTGTAGCGCGACCGCGCGTTCGTCCGGCCAGACACCAAGGCCTGCCTGCGCCAGTCGCTTCCAGGGAAACAACGGGCCGGGATCCAGCTTGCGATTGGGTGCGATGTCGCTATGGCCGATGATGTTGGCCGGGTTGATCGCGTTACGTCGGGTGATGTCCTTGAGCAAGGCAATCAAAGCTTGCACCTGGGCTTCGCTGTAGGGGTACCAGAGGCGGCCGGTGGGCGTATCTACATAGCCCGGATTGACGATCTCGATCCCGATGGAGCTGGAATTGAGCCAGGTCCGGCCTTGCCATTCACTTTCGCCGGCGTGCCAGGCGCGCCGGTTTTCGTCCACCAGCTTATAAATGGTCGCGGCCTTATCGTCGCCTATCAGGTAATGAGCGCTGACTTCGCCATGGGTCAGTAACGACAGGGAGCGCTCGAGGGAAGCCGAGGTGTAGTGCACCACGACGAACTGGACACGGCTGTCGTGGTTGACCGACGGATGGCTGGTATCCAGCCGGGGGCCGCTCGCGCAACCGGCCAGGACCAACAACGAAACAACGAGCGGGAGAAATTTCATGGTGAAGAACAGGCACACAGGAAAATAATGCAACAGTGTAACGTATCACCCGGAAATGATCCGATGCCGTTAAACAAAATGGAACAATTGTTCAGCCGAACTCCACTCGGTTACGGCCCGCATCTTTGGCTCGATAAAGCGCCTCATCGGCCCTTTTGAGCACCAATTCGCTGCGCTCCCCCGGTTTGAAGGCCGTCATGCCCATCGACACCGTTACCGTCACCGGCTCGCCCTTGAAATGGAACGGACACGCTTCGATGGCCGCGCGCAGGGCTTCGGCCAGTTTCGCGCCGGCCGCAAGAGGCGTATCAGGAACCAGCAAGACGAACTCTTCGCCACCAAAGCGGGCGATGAAGTCACTGCCACGGATCCGCTTGCGCAGCACGGAGGCAATGAGCTTCAGCACGCGGTCGCCGGCGAGGTGCCCGTAGTTGTCATTGATCCGCTTAAAGTGATCCAGGTCGAGCATGGCGATCAACAAGCTGTTGCCATGCCGCTGCCATTGCTCAAGTTCCTGTTCGAGGCGCTCGGTCCAGGCAGCGCGGTTCGGCAGGCCTGTCAAAGGATCAATCAAGGCTTTCTGACGCTGTTCTTCCAGATTCTCACGCACTATCAGCGCGTCCTGCTCCATCAACGCAACGCGCTCGGCCAGGCTCTTGAGACGAACCGAGACTTCTTTCTCGCGCTGATCACGCTGCTTGCGATGCTCATCCATCGTGCCAAGCAGACCCTCCAGATGGTTCTCCAGCACTTGCTTGAGGCCTTCCAGATCATCGGCTTGCTGCACGCTGCTCTGCAGGCCGTCCACTTGTTCGCGTATCTGGGAGTCCATCTCCCTGGAGGCCGACAGATTGTCGGCATGGTCATCACTGGCCGCTTGCAACGTGCTTTGGAATGACTCCAGGCGATCATTGAGCCGCTGCAGATAAGCTTCGAACTCATGCTGGCCGCTGTCGGTGATTGCCAACATCAGTACTGCCAGATCGTCGAGGATGGGCAGCAATTCGTACCAGTTCAAACCGTTGCGCAGACGTTCGCGCATGGCTTCCGCCTGGGGCCGATGACGCTCGGGCAGCGTCAGGTCGCCAAGCAAGCCCAGCAGCGTGTCTTCGATATGCCTGGCGACCGAACTGTAGGAAGGCTCTGGTGAGTCGGGCAGGGCATAGTGAGCCACATCGGAATCGGCTGCGAGGAGCTCGGCGGGTTCGCTGGATTCGGCGGCAGCAAGCGGCAGCTCGTCGAGGACCGGGATGGGTGCCTCAGGCACTAGCTCGTCCGGGTTCTCGAACGCGGTTGTTGGTTCTGCGCGCTCATCAAGGAGCGGGGGCGGCGGTTCGACGGGCGACTGAACCACGGCTGCGACCGGCGGCGTCACGGGCTCCGGCGCAGGTTCGTCTTTTGGTTCGTCTGCTGGCTCAGTGGGCTCGACCGGCTCGGCTTCAGATATGTCGGGCGCGTGGTCTCGCTCTGCTTTCGGTGCGGGTGCGGGTGCGGGTGCGGGTGCGGGCGGGATGGAAACCGTCTCGGCTGCGGGCGGCGCCGGCGTCAGCGCAGTTGCATCTGTTCCAGGCGTCGGACTCGGCTGGACTGGCTCCGACGATGGGGGAGGCTGGGGTGCCGCCTCATCGTGACCGTGACCACCGAACAACCGCTGCAGCAGGCCGGGGCGGCTCGGCTCATCCGGCGTATCCAGCGCGCTCAGCGCCTTGCCCTGCAAACCACTCAATTCGCTGAGCAACAAGGGGATTTCCCGCGCCTGGCCGACCCGGGCTTCCAATTGCTTGGAGAACTTCTTCAAGGGCCGGCTGACGTCCTTGGGCAGCGGCAAGGATTGCAGCTGGGCAACCAAGGCCGTCAACGCGGCGCTCATTTGCTCGACCCGCGTCTCGCGACGCTGCTCGGAATCGAGTACGGCTTTCTCCAGGCGCGGCAGCAGGGCGGCGAGGGCAGCGTCCATGTCGTCGGTGCGCACCACTTCGCGCATCTCTTTCATGCACTGGTCTACCGCCCGGTCGGTGCCCTCGGCGGCAAGCGTGCTGCGCACCAGCCCCCGACGCAGCAAGTCGAGCCGAGCGTCCCAGCGACGCTCAAGCTTTTCCTGCTTTTCGATGCTCTTGAGGTATTTCTCTCTCCAGCGTTCGGCGTCGTCGCTCATTCATCGGATCCGCAAGGGGCAGGACTCAGCGCGGGGAATGCGTCGGCCGTGAGCGAACCCGGCAGACGTATTTCGACCGCGACCGGCAGGTGATCGGAAATAGGCTGGGCCAATACCTCTACGCGTTCGAGGGTCAAGGTCGGGCTCAACAGGATATGGTCCAGGCAGCGCTGGGGGCGCCAACTGGGAAACGTGGCTTCGAGCTGCGGAGCGAGAAGGCCAAGGTCGCGCAATGGCGAGGTTTGAAGCAGGTCATTGGCGTGGGTGTTCATGTCGCCCATCAGAACCTGGTGCTTGTAGCCACCGATCAGCTCACGGATATACGCCAGCTGCATCGTTCGGGTGCGAGCGCCGAGGGCCAGGTGCATCATCACCACGACCAGCGCGTCCGGGCCTTCGCCGAAACGCGCCAGGATAGCGCCACGCCCCTTGGGACCGGGTAGCGGATGATCTTCGATCGCCCAGGGCCGCAGGCGACTCAGCACGCCGTTGCTGTGCTGGCCAAGGCGACCGAGGTTGCGATTGAGCTGTTGATACCAATAAGGAAAGGCGCCCAGCTGGGCGAGATGTTCGACCTGATTGACGTAGCCGGAACGCAGGCTTCCGCCGTCGGCTTCTTGCAAGGCAACCAGATCGAAGTCTTTGAGCAGGTCGCCGATCTTTTGCAGGTTTCCGGCTCGCCCTGTATGGGGCAGCAGATGCTGCCAGCCTCGGGTCAGGTAGTGCCGGTAGCGCTCGGTGCTGATGCCGACCTGGATGTTGAAACTGAGCAACCGCAGGCGACTGTCCGCCGGCAGGCCCGTGGAGGCGACATGATGCTCGTTGACCCGCGGTTCATGCAGGCCAACGATGCGCTCGGTACTCCAGCGGGCCATGGCCGTGAGCCCGCTTAGTTGGCAGCGGCCTTGGTGGCCGCTCGCTCTTTGGCAACCAGTTGGTCGGCCAGTTGCAGCGCTTCATTCGCGCCGCCGGCGGAGCCGATGTCAAAACGGTACTTGCCATTGACAACCATGGTCGGTACGCCGGTGATTTCGTATTTCTTTGCCAACTCCTTGGCCTTGACGATCTGACCCTTGATGGCGAAAGAATTGAAAGTGGCCAGGAACTTGTCCTTGTCGACGCCTTGGGTGGCGAGGAACTCAGCCATCTCTTCAGGATCGGTCAGGCGTTTCTTTTCTTTCTGGATCGCATTGAACACCGCTGCGTGAACCTTGTGCTCGACGCCCATGGATTCCAGCGTCAGGAACATCTGGCCGTGGGCGTCCCAAGGACCGCCGAACATAGCGGGAATGCGCACGAAATTCACGTCCGATGGCAGCTTTTCAACCCATGGATTGATCACCGGTTCGAATGCGTAGCAATGCGGGCAGCCGTACCAGAACAGCTCCACGACTTCGATCTTGCCAGGCACGGCCACCGGAACGGGGTTGGACAGCTCGGCATAAGGTGCGGCGGGCTTTTCAGCCGCTTGGGCAGTCATGCCGAACAGGCTGGCGGCGACGAGCGCGGCGCTGATGATCAGATTACGCATGCTTTACTCCTGGACAATGAGGGGGCCTCGCGAGACTTGCTTCTAAGACAGACCGTCGCGGGTTCAAGTTCTCTAGTGTAACGGCAGCGGCCACAAAAAAGGGCGGCCAAAGCCACCCTTTTGATGCTCGCATCGACAGATTAATCGAGCGTTAACGTTGCAAGAGGCGCCCCCCTGCAACGGCCTTAGTGCAGGCCCTGGATGTAGCTGGAAACGGCCGCGATATCTTCGTCGCTCAGCTTGCGTGCGATGGTGCGCATGGTCATCGCATCGCCATCGTTGGCGCGACCGCCTTCTTCCTTGCGGAAATCGGTCAGCTGCTTGGTGATGTACTGGGCATGCTGGCCGCCCAGGTGTGGGAAGCCTGCGGCGGCGTTACCCTTGCCGTCAGGCGAGTGGCAGCCAGTGCAGGCAGGCAAGCCTTTTTCCAGGTTGCCGCCGCGGAACAGCGCTTCACCGCGAGCCACGAGTTTCGGATCGGCGGCGCCGACGCTGCCTTTCTGGCTGGCGAAATAGGCCGCGATGTCCGCCAGGTCCTGATCGTTCAGGTTGGTCAGCAGGCCAGTCATTTCCAGCACGACACGCTTGCCGTCCTTGATTTCCTTCAACTGCTTGACCAGATAACGCTCGCCCTGGCCCGCCAGTTTCGGAAAGTTGGGCGCCATGCTATTGCCATCCGGGCCGTGGCAGGCCCCGCATACGGCCGCTTTCGCCTGACCGGCAGCGGCGTCGCCAGCGGCGTGGGCTACGCCGGATATCCCCAAGGTCAACAGCAGACTCACGATCAGTTTGTTCATCAGCTAATCCAACTACGGCTAAGGGTTAAAGAGTTATGGACCGGGTTTACTCGCTCATCCACTGGATGATGGCTCGGTAATCCTCGGCACTGCAGTCCATGCACAAACCACGCGGCGGCATCGCCTTGAAACCCTGGGTCACGTGTTGCACCAGCGTCTCCATACCTTTCGCCAACCTCGGCGTCCAAGCTTCCTGATCGCCCTTGCGGGGCGCCATGGGGAGTTGGCCGGAATGACAGGCGCCACAAACACGGTTGTACACAGCTTCCGGATCCTGTGTAGCCTGAGCGCTGTAAAGCGGCATCAAGACACCGGCAGCTAGCAGCCATTTCGTCATAAAACGACCTTTTCAGGGTTGGGAACGAGCTGCGTTCTAATGCGCAATTTCGGTCGGTCGCTCCCGTGAACTTCATCCTACGCTGGGACAAAGCGCACACAAAATCTGCGGCATTATATACTGGCGTCACTGAAACGGAAACGACACAGCTTGCCGCGTCCATTCCCGACGCCGCCCACATCGGAAATCCCATGCAACTGAAGAACCCCATCCTCGGCCTGTGCCAACAGTCCACCTTCATGCTCAGCGCTGCCAAAGTCGATCAATGCCCAGACGACGAAGGTTTCGAAGTGGCCTTTGCCGGGCGTTCCAACGCCGGTAAATCCAGCGCGCTCAACACATTGACCCATGCAAGCCTGGCGCGCACATCGAAAACGCCAGGTCGCACGCAGCTCTTGAACTTCTTCAAGCTAGACGATGAACGGCGTTTGGTCGACCTGCCCGGCTACGGCTATGCCAAGGTGCCGATCCCGCTCAAGCAACACTGGCAGCGCCATCTGGAAGCCTACCTGGGCAGCCGCGAGAGTTTGAAGGGGCTGATCCTGATGATGGATATTCGCCATCCGATGACTGACTTCGATCTGTTGATGCTTGATTGGGCGGTCGCCAGTGGCATGCCGATGCATATCCTGCTGACCAAGGCCGACAAGCTCACCTACGGCGCAGCGAAAAATACCCTGCTCAAAGTGCAGTCCGAGATCCGCAAGGGTTGGGGAGACACGATCACCATCCAGCTGTTCTCGGCCCCCAAGCGCATGGGGCTGGAAGAGGCCTACACGGTATTGGCCGACTGGATGGAACTGGCAGACAAGGGCAGCGAGGCGGCTGAATAGCCAAATCCCAGGCAAAAAAAACCCCGGACTTCGTATGGGGAGGGGGAAGTTCGGGGTCCAAGTTCCGGACCGCTAGGGCGGGGTCCAGATATCTGCCAACACTTAACACAACATAGGAGCATTGAAGGGCTTCACCAGCCATTCAGAATCTCTGAGTAGCAATTCACGGGTTTAGTTCAGATTATTTTTGGAAATAACTGTAGGAATCTTCTGAGCTAACGAAGCCATCGCCGGCATTGCGGTGACTTCCTTGCTCCCTCGCCACAAGCGACCTAAGGGATTCGTGATCAGTGCGCTTCGTCCCAGTTATTACCTACGCCCACTTCCACCAGCAGCGGCACGTCCAGCGTGGCGGCCGCGCTCATATGCTGGCGGATTTCCGCACTCACCTGCTCGACCAGATCTTCACGCACTTCCAGCACCAGTTCGTCATGAACTTGCAGGATGACTTTCGCATCCAGCCCTGACGTGGTCAGCCAGCGGTCCACGGCAACCATGGCTTTCTTGATAATGTCGGCCGCTGTGCCTTGCATCGGCGCGTTGATGGCGGTGCGCTCGGCGCCTTTGCGCAGGGCCGGGTTCTTCGCGTTGATGTCTGGCAGGTACAACCGGCGACCGAAAATGGTTTCGACGTAACCTTGCTCGGCCGCCTGGGCGCGGGTGCGCTCCATGTATTCCAGCACACCGGGATAACGGGCGAAGTAACGGTCGATGTATGCCTGGGACTGCTTGCGATCGACACCGATCTGCTTGGCCAGGCCGAACGCGCTCATGCCGTAGATCAAGCCGAAGTTGATCGCCTTGGCGCTGCGGCGCTGGTCGTTGGTTACGGCGTCCAGATCAACGCCGAACACCTCCGCCGCCGTGGCCCGGTGCACATCCAGGTCGTTGCGGAAGGCATGGAGCAGCCCTTCGTCCTTGGCCAGGTGCGCCATGATCCGCAACTCGATTTGCGAGTAGTCCGCCGCCAGCAACTTGTAGCCTTTCGGCGCGACGAAGGCCTGGCGGATGCGTCGGCCTTCGGCCGTGCGAATCGGAATGTTCTGCAGGTTCGGATCGATGGACGACAGGCGCCCGGTCGCAGCGACGGCTTGCTGGTAATTGGTATGGACGCGGCCGGTGCGGCTGTTGATCTGTTCCGGCAGGCGATCGGTGTAGGTGCTCTTGAGCTTGCTCAACGAGCGGTACTGCATCAATACCTTGGGCAGCGGGTAATCCTGCTCTGCCAGTTCGGCGAGCACCGCTTCGGCGGTGGATGCCTGGCCCTTGGCGGTTTTGCTGAGCACCGGCAAGCCGAGCTTTTCGTACAGGATCACGCCCAATTGCTTCGGCGAGCCGAGGTTGAATTCTTCCCCGGCAATGGCAAACGCCTCTCGCTCCAGCGCTACCAGTTTCTCGCCCAACTCAACACTTTGTACGCCCAGCAGGTTGGCATCGACCAGCGCACCTTGGCGCTCGATACGCGCCAGGACGGGCATCAATGGCATTTCAATGTCGTTGAGCACCGTGCCCAGGCTCGGCGTGGCGGCCAGCTTTTCCTGCAAGGCCCGGTGCAGGCGGAAGGTCACGTCGGCGTCTTCGGCGGCATAAGGGCCGGCCAGTTCCAGGGAGATCTGGTCGAAGGTCAGTTGCTTGACCCCTTTGCCGGCGATGTCTTGGAAATCGGTCTTGCTTTGGCCCAGGTACTTGAGCGCCAGGCTGTCCATGTCGTGGCGGGTCGCGGTGGAATCCAGCACGTAGGATTCGAGCATGGTGTCGAAGGCAATGCCCTGGACCATGATGCCGTTGTTTTGGTCGCCACCGATGGCGCAGTTGGCCAGGATGTTGGTTTCGAACTTGGCGTGCTGGCCGACCTTGAGCTTGTCCGGGTTTTCCAACAAGGGCTTGAGCGTCTTGAGTACCGTGTCGCGATCCAACTGCTCCGGCACGCCCATGTAGGAGTGGGTCAACGGAATGTAGGCCGCCTCGAAAGGAGCGACGGCGAAGGAAAGTCCCACCAGTTGCGAATGTTGGGCGTCGCTGCCGTTGGTTTCGGTGACGAAGGAGAAGAGCGGTGCCTGGTCCAATTTCGCCAGCCACGCGTCGAAGCGCACCTGATCGAGGATGACCTCGTACTTGGCCTCGGCAGCGCCAGGCTGCTCCTCAGCGACTTCGACAATCTCCTGGCCGGCACGCTTGGCGTCCCGCTGGTTCTCTTCGAACCAGCTCTTGAACTCCAGCAGCGTGTACAGCTCGGCCAGTTTCTCGTGATCGGGCGTACCCATTTGCAGGTCGTCGAGACCGACATCCAACGGCACGTCGGTCTTGATGGTCGCCAGTTCATAGGAGAGGAACGCCATCTCCTTGTGCTCTTCGAGCTTGGCGGCCAGGGTCTTGGCGCCACGGATCGGCAAAGTGGCGACGATGTCCAGTTGCGCGTACAGCTCGGTCAGGCCGCCGTTGACGCCCACCAGCAGGCCGGAAGCGGTCTTCGGTCCAATGCCCGGCACGCCCGGGATGTTGTCGGACGAATCGCCCATCAAGGCCAGGTAATCGATGATCTGCTCCGGAGCGACGCCAAACTTCTCCTTCACGCCAGCCACATCCAGCGAACTACCGGTCATGGTGTTGACCAAGGTAATGTGCCCGTCGACCAACTGCGCCATGTCCTTGTCGCCAGTGGAGATCACCACCGGACGGTCGGCCGCGGCGCTGCTGCGGGCCAGGGTGCCAATTACGTCATCGGCTTCGACGTTGTCCACGCACAGCAGCGGGAAACCCAGGGCCTTGACGCTGGCATGCAACGGTTCGATCTGCACGCGCATGTCGTCCGGCATGCTTGGGCGGTTGGCCTTGTATTCAGCGTACAGCGCATCGCGAAACGTCCCGCCCTTGGCGTCGAAAACCACGGCGAACGGACTGTCCGGATACTGCTTGCGCAAGCTCTTGAGCATGTTCAATACGCCCTTGACCGCACCGGTCGGCAGGCCTTTGGACGTGGTCAGCGGTGGCAGCGCGTGAAAGGCGCGGTACAGATAAGAAGAACCGTCCACCAGGACGAGGGGGGCTTGGCTCATGAGCAGGATCAACCTTTTCGGCGGGTCCGGGGCTAGAATAGCGGGACCGTTGACGACAAAGGGACAAGGTTATCATGCGTACACTAAATCGCCTGTTACTGGCTGGCTTGTTTGCATTCACTCCGATAGCCGTCATGGCGGCGGACGACGCCCCCTCGGCGGACCCGGATGTCACCATTCGCACTGAAGGGGATAAAACGATCCAGGAATATCGGCAAAACGGCTTTTTGTACGCGATCAAGGTCACGCCCAAAAACGGCAAGCCTTATTTCCTGGTACGTGCCGACGGCACCGATGCAAACTTCATCCGTTCGGACCAGCCGGATATGCTGATCCCTTCGTGGAAAATCTTTGAGTGGTAATACCGCTCTCGACTTCAACCGGCGCCCGCTGAAGGGCGCCCGTACTGGCAGTTTTAACCATGTCTGTGTTCACGCCCCTGGCTCGGCCCGAGCTGGAAACTTTTCTCGCCCCTTACGGGCTTGGCCGCCTACTTGATTTCCAGGGGATCGCCGCAGGCAGCGAAAACACCAATTTCTTTATCAGCCTGGAGCGGGGCGAGTTCGTCCTGACCCTGGTGGAGCGCGGCCCGGTGCAGGAAATGCCGTTCTTCATCGAGCTGCTGGACGTGCTGCATGACGCCGACCTGCCGGTGCCTTATGCCTTGCGCACCACCGATGGAGTCGCGTTGCGGGAACTGGCGGGCAAACCAGCGCTGTTGCAGCCACGCCTGGCCGGCAAGCACATCAAGCAGGCCAACGCCCAGCACTGCGCCCAAGTCGGCGAATTGCTGGCGCATCTGCACCTGGCGACCCGCGACAACATGATCAAGCGCAAGACCGATCGCGGCCTGGACTGGATGCAGGAGGAGGGCGGCAAACTGCTGTCGCACCTCGATACCGAGCCGCGTCAGTTGCTGGAAGCAGCGCTGGAAGAAATTTCGTTGAAGAAGGTAGGCATCCTGGCGCTGCCCCGGGCCAACATCCATGCCGACCTGTTCCGCGACAATGCGATGTTCGAAGGCACGCACCTAACCGGGCTGATCGACTTCTACAACGCCTGCTCCGGGCCGATGCTGTATGACGTCGCCATCGCCTTGAATGACTGGTGTTCGAACGAAGACGGCGTGCTCGATGGCCCCAGGGTACGAGCCTTGCTGGGCGCCTATGCGGCGCTACGACCATTCACCGCCGCCGAAGCCGAGTTATGGCCAACCATGCTTCGCGTGGCGTGCGTGCGATTCTGGCTGTCGCGGTTGATCGCTGCCGAGTCGTTCGCCGGGCAGGATGTGTTGATTCATGATCCGAAGGAGTTCCAGCAGCGGTTGGCGCAGCGGCAGACGGTCCACATGGCATTGCCTTTCGCCCTGTAACCAAGCGCGCGCGAAGGCTTTGTGGCGAGTGAGCTTGCTCCCTCGCCACAGGTTCAGCGCTCGACGCTGGGTGTTACAACGACTCTAGGCACCCCGCCAAGTCATTGCCCAACTTCTCCAGCAATTGCTCATACCCCTGCGCCGTCGCGGGGGTGTAGCCGCCCAGTGCATCCAGCTCCGCCAATTTCACTGGCAGCCCGGCGACCAGGGTTTCGGCCAGGCGCGGACGCAGCGGCGGTTCGCTGAAGACGCAGGTCTTGCCCACCGCCTGCAACCGCGTGCGCATCGCCGCCACATGCTGGGCGCCGGGCTGGACTTCGGCAGCCACGGCGAATACCCCGGCGTGCTTGAGGCCGTAGTTGTCCTCGAAATAGTCGAACGCCTCATGGAAGACGAAATACGGCTTGCCCGCGACGCCGGCCAGGCGGGTCTTGAGGCGCGCGTCCAAGGCATCGAGACGCTGATTGAAGTCCTTGAGGTTGGCTTGATAGCGGGCCGCGTTGGCCGGATCTGCCGCGCTCAGGTCAGTCGCCATCCTGGCGGCGATCACCCGCGCATTGTGCGGCGACAGCCATAGGTGGGCGTCCACTGTGCCGGGGCGATGGTCGTGATCGTGATCATCGCCCCCATCATGGTCATGATCCTCGTGGGACGCGCTGTCCTGGGCGAAGTGACGCAACTTGAGCCCCGGCAGCTCCTGCACCGCGACCGACGGCAGCGTACGACCGTTCAACACACGCGGCAGGAATCCCTCCATGTCAGGCCCGATCCAGTACAACAGGTCCACCGACTGCACCTTACGCACATCGGAGGGCCGCAACGCATAGTGATGCGGCGAGGCGCCCGGCGGCAGCAGCACCTCCGGGACGGCCACGCCGTCCTGCACGGCGGCGGCAATCAATTGCAACGGCTTGATGCTGGTGAGCAGCTTGACGTCGGCCTGGGCCGAGCCAATCAGTAGAAAACTTGCGACAAAAGCGACAAACAGCGAAAAAAATCGGGACACGATGACCACTCGAAGAGACGAGAACGGGTAACATAATAACGTCTCTCACTAATCTCGTCGCTGCCCATGCCTATTACCCCCCTTGCCAGTCGTCCCCACGATCACTCCCACTGCGTGCACAGCGCACTGTCCGAGGCCGACGCCATCTGTGCGCGCCAAGGGTTGCGGCTGACCGCCCTGCGTCGGCGCGTCCTGGAATTGGTCTGGCAAAGCCACAAGCCACTGGGCGCGTATGACATCCTCGCGGTGCTCAGCGAGCAGGACGGCCGCCGCGCCGCGCCGCCAACTGTATATCGGGCGCTGGATTTCCTCTTGGAAAACGGCCTGGTGCATCGTATTTCGTCGCTGAACGCCTTTGTCGGCTGCAACCATCCGGAGCACGCCCACCAAGGGCAGTTCCTGATCTGCCGCGAGTGCCACGCCGCCATCGAGCTAGAGCAGAAGTCCATCAGCGATGCCATTGTCGCCAGCGCCAAGGACGTCGGTTTCGTGGTCGACACCCAGACCGTTGAAGTCGTCGGCCTCTGCTCCGGCTGCCAGGGGGCCTGATGAGCAATGCGTTGATCCGCCTCGAGCAGGTGGCCGTGACGTTCGCCGGGCAGAACGTGCTCGACAACATTCACCTGAGCGTCGAGCCGGGGCAAATCGTGACCTTGATCGGCCCCAACGGCGCCGGCAAGACCACCCTGGTGCGCGCCGTATTGGGCTTGCTCAAGCCCGACAGCGGCAGTGTCTGGCGCAAGCCCAGGTTGCGCGTCGGCTACATGCCACAAAAACTCCACGTCGACCCGACGTTGCCGCTATCGGTGCTGCGCTTTCTGCGCCTGGTGCCGGGTGTCGATCGCGAGCGCGCCTTGGCGGCGTTGAAGGAGGTCGGCGCCGGACAGGTGATCGACAGCCCGGTACAAAGTGTTTCCGGCGGCGAGATGCAACGCGTACTGCTGGCCCGCGCCCTGCTGCGCGAGCCCGAGCTGTTGGTGCTTGACGAGCCGGTGCAAGGCGTCGACGTAGCGGGCCAGGCCGAGCTGTACAGCCTGATCACACGCCTGCGCGACCGCCATGGCTGCGGCGTGTTGATGGTCTCCCATGACCTTCATCTGGTGATGAGCACCACCGACCAGGTGGTCTGCCTCAACCGCCACGTCTGCTGCTCCGGGCATCCCGAGCAAGTCAGCGGCGATCCGGCCTTCGTCGAGTTGTTCGGAAAGAACGCACAAAGCCTGGCGATTTATCACCACCACCATGACCACGCCCATGACCTGCATGGTTCGGTGGTCAGCGCCCCTTCTGCTTCCAATCATGTTCATGGAGACGGCTGCAAGCATGGCTGACTTTCTAATGTACGCCCTGCTCGCAGGCCTGGCCCTTGCCTTGGTCGCCGGTCCGCTGGGTTCGTTTGTGGTCTGGCGGCGCATGGCCTATTTCGGCGACACCTTGTCCCACGCGGCGCTGCTCGGCGTGGCCCTGGGCTTCCTGCTCGACGTCAGCCCGGCGGTAGCGGTGACAGTCGGTTGCCTGTTGCTGGCAGTGGTCCTGGTCACGCTGCAACAGCGCCAGCCGCTGGCGTCCGACACGCTGCTGGGCATCCTGGCGCCGAGCACTTTGTCGCTCGGGCTTGTGGTGCTGAGTTTCATGCGGGACGTGCGGATCGACCTGATGGCGTATCTGTTCGGCGATCTGCTGGCGATCAGTCCAACGGATCTCGCCTGGATCCTGGGCGGCAGTGCGGCGGTGTTGCTTTTGCTGGTCGCCCTATGGCGTCCATTGTTGGCGGTCACCGTCCACGAGGAATTGGCGCGGGTCGAGGGTTTGCCCGTGGTGGGCCTGCGCTTGGCACTGATGCTTTTGATCGCGGTGGTCATTGCCGTGGCGATGAAGATCGTCGGTGTGTTGCTGATTACGTCATTGCTGATCATTCCGGCGGCTGCGGCACAGCGTCACGCCCGCTCACCCGAACAGATGGCCCTGGGCGCAAGCCTGCTGGGCATGCTCGCGGTGTGTGGCGGCCTGGCTCTTTCCTGGTTCAAGGACACCCCAGCCGGCCCCTCGATCGTGGTCAGCGCCGCTGCGTTGTTTCTGCTGAGTTTTGTCCTGCCTCGTCGAGGGGTGTAGACTTGCTCGCTTTTTGCGCAAATAGAGAGTCGCAGGAATGAAGCCGTTCGCCTCCCGTTATCTGCTCCTTGTCGCATTTTCCCTGCTGCTGGGCGCTTGCCAGAGTACACCGCCGGTCACCCAGGCTCCCGATACGCGTGGCCCGGCCATCGCGCAGCTCGAGCAAAGCCTGGCCAGCAATGAGCTGGCCACCGCTGAAGACCAATTGGCGGCCCTGCAAGCCCAGTCGCCAGAAGACCGGTCGCTGGAGGCCTATCAGCGGCAATTGGCCGAGGCGTATCTGCGCCGAAGCCAGATCGACCTGCAAAAGGGCGATGTAAACGCCGCCGCCACCGCCCTAAGCCGAGCCCGAGCCTTGATGCCCAAGGCACCAGCGCTGACCGGCGAGTTCAATAGCGCCATTGCAGAAGCCCGCAAGGCCGACCTGGAAAAAGCCGAGGCCGACCTCAAGGCCGCCGAAGCCAAGCCGGTTGCAAAAGTGATCGACCCGAGCGCGCCGAGCACTACAGTTGCGCTAAACCTCGCCGATATCCAGCAAATGCGTCGTCAATTGGATGCCATTGCCGCGGACATAGTGAATTTTCAGTGCGACGTCAGCATCCAGGCGCCGCGTACCGATGATTATCCGTGGTTGGCAACGTTGCTGAGCAAACGGGTCACGAAACTGGATCCGGGGTTTGATTTGAAAGTGCAGAGGCAGATTTTGCGTAGTGTGCCGGCGCAGGTCGTGCTGACTCCGCGTAAGCCTTAAAAAGCATCGCGAGCAAGCTCGCTCCCACAGGGATTATGTGTCGATCACAAAACCCGTGTGGGAGCGAGCTTGCTCGCGATAAGGCCCTACCAGACAACAAATCGCTTTAGGCCGGAACCGCCTTGGCCTTGGGCTCCCGCGCCCAGACCCGATGCTGAGCAATTGCCGCAAAAAACCGCGAAAAACCGCTCGCATCCGCATCTTCGATCAACCCCGAATCCACCTCCAGCTTCAAGTCCACCAACAGCTGCCGCGCCTCACCGTGAAGCCCGATGGCTTTCAGATGCTTGTAGGCCTCCAGTACGTAATGCAACGCCACGCCGTCGCGACTCAAGGCCTTGATCGACTCCGCGCCGCCCGGTACGAACACCGCGTCAAAGGCAATCGACGGCAAGCCTTCCATGGACGCATCCACCGCCAGGGGTTTCCCATCGGCCGCGGTGACCGGCGCCGAAGTCGGCCCCAGCACTTTGGCGTGGGCGCCCTCGGCTTCCAGGGCCTGCTTGAGGGCATCGATGATCGTCCCATCGACACCGTTGGCGACCAGCACAGCGACCTTGCGCGTCTTGATGTCGCCGGAGAGCAGGTTCGCCTGGCTCAGGGCAGGGGATTGTTCCAGCGATGACTGCGGAACATCGACCGTACCAGCGGTGGGCGCCGGCAAACCGAGGTTCTTGGCGACCCGCCCGGCCAATTCCAGGTCGATGTTGGCAAGGATCTCATTGACCTGCCGCGCCCGGATGAACTCCCGCTCCACCTTGCCCAACTCGAAGCTGTAGGCCGCGATGATGTGTTCTTGTTCGTGAGCGCTCATGCTCTTATAGAACAGCCGAGCCTGGGAAAAGTGATCGCCGAACGAATCACTGCGCTGGCGGATCTTGTGGGCGTCGATACGCTCCGGATAACTTTCGAAGCCACCGTCCTGCGGACCCGGCGGGGTTTCCTTCGGCCATCCACCGTCGATGGAGTTCGGCTCGTAGGACGCCCGCCCCTTGTCGATGGTGGTGCGGTGCATGGCGTCACGCTGGCCGTTGTGCACCGGCGTAATCGCCCGGTTGATCGGCAGCTCATGAAAATTCGGCCCGCCAAGTCGGCTGATCTGCGTATCGGTGTAGGAAAACAGCCGGCCTTGGAGCAGCGGATCGTTGGAAAAGTCGATGCCTGGCACGATGTGCCCAGGGCAGAAGGCGATTTGCTCGACTTCAGCGAAGAAATTATCCGGGTTGCGGTTCAGCACCATCTTGCCCAAAAGGGTGATGGGCACGAGTTCTTCGGGGATGATCTTGGTCGGGTCGAGCAGGTCGAAGTCGAACTTGTGCTCGTCTTCCTGGGCAACGATCTGCACGCCGAACTCCCATTCCGGGTAGTCGCCCATCTCGATGGACTCCCAGAGGTCGCGGCGGTGGAAGTCGGTGTCCTTGCCCGCGAGTTTCTGGGCTTCGTCCCACACCAAAGAACAGGTGCCGGCCGTGGGTCGCCAGTGAAATTTGACGAAGCTACTGCGGCCTTCGGCGTTGATCATGCGGAAGGTGTGCACGCCAAAGCCCTGCATGGTCCGTAGGCTTTTTGGAATGGCCCGATCAGACATCGCCCAGATCACCATGTGGGCCGATTCCGGCACCAGCGAGACAAAATCCCAAAACGTGTCGTGGGCCGAGCCGCCGGTGGGAATCTCATTGTGGGGCTCGGGTTTTACCGCGTGGACAAAGTCCGGGAACTTCACCGCGTCCTGGATGAAAAACACCGGCATGTTATTGCCCACCAGGTCGAAGTTGCCTTCGTCGGTGAAGAACTTCACCGCAAAGCCGCGTACGTCCCGCACGGTGTCACCGGAACCCCGTGGACCTTGCACAGTGGAAAAACGCACGAACACTGGGGTTTTCGTGCTCGGATCTTGTAGGAAACCGGCCTTGGTCAACGCCGAATGCGTATCGTAGCTCTGAAAATAACCATGGGCGCCGGTGCCACGGGCGTGAACAATGCGCTCCGGAATGCGTTCATGGTCAAAATGCGTAATTTTTTCACGCATGATGAAATCTTCCAGCAGCGAGGGGCCGCGGGGGCCGGCGCGCAGGGTGTTCTGGTTGTCGGCGATCTTCACGCCCTGGTTGGTGCGCAACGCCTGTTCAGTAGCGTCGGAGCGAAACTGTTCCAGGCTATCGAGCTTGGCGTTGGAGTTGCCGCGATCCAGGGTGTCGGTCCCGGCCAGTTGGCTCTTGTTGTTTGTGGGCGGATTAGTACTCATCAGACATAAACTCCTCATTCAGACCCTGGACACAGGATCAGCGGGCAATGGCCGGGAGAGTAATCCCGGCGTTGGGAGTGGCTTATGTAGTGACTGATGAGGTTCAGGGCCGTTCCGTTTTGTTTGAGTTCGATTGGAGCACGGCTCAGACCGAGGCTGCTTGAGCGATGCCAACCGAGTCGTGACTGTCGTCACGATCCGATTGGTTTGAGGGTCATTTTTCAGATGCCATCCCGTAAAATCTCGATTCGCCACCGCTGGCGGGTATGCACGCCCTGGTACAAATCCACCCACTCCGGGCTGATCTGCGGCGACGGGCCTAGATGGTTAGGCATGACGTCCTGCAGGGAGGGGGCTTGTGGGTAGCTTGCCCAAGGAATATTCAGGGGATTGAAAGAATTTAGCGGCGTATTCTGGAAATGCATCGAGCCGTCAGGAATAACCTTAACTTGATTGTTATCGGCGTATAGGCGCCACTCACGGTTGTATAGCGAATGAATCCGATCGGCTCGCCACTCCCATTGCTGCCGGTTATCGATTGCGCACCTGTTTGTAATCATAGCGCCGTCCGTCTCTCGAACGCTCAAACACTGATTAGTTGCCCTGTTAACATATCGGCTTTCGGAGTCCAATCCCCATAGCTGTTTCGGATCGGAAGCAACACAGGCTTGAAGATTGACACTAGCGTCCGCACCTGCGGATAGACATTTTCCAACACCCTCGGCAGAACGAATCAGGACCGTCATTTCACGTGTCAAGAATGGATTGTTCATGTCCAGCGTGAAGGTTTCATCAGCATTGAATATGTCCGTCACATTGCGGTGCTTGACTTGCGTTCTGTCCCACCACCATTCAGCGCGATCAAGATCATAACCACCGCCTACGCTGACGATTGCCAGATCTGCGTATGCACCCGGCAACTCCCATAGTGAATAAGATTCAAGTGACGCGGAACGCATCATGGGAGTCATCTTGTCTTCAGTTAATTCGGGCAGCTGGCTGGTCAAGCGCTGTATCAATATGCCCCTAAGCTTCGAGTCCAAGGGCACGTTCCACGTTAACTTTGAACCCTCTTGTGCCGCCAGCAAAGCGTAATCCTTGAATGCATACTCCAACGTCTTTGCATGAGTGTAGCTCAAGCCGAAATTTACATTGAAGGGTGACTTGGCGGCATAGTCTATATTTTTACCTTTTGTTGCGCCAAACTCACTGCCCAGAGTTCCACCTATGGAGAGGGCATTGGTTTTAGTTTCGGAAAACTTAAAATCAGTTCTTGTATCACTGGCGGGCGCGGAATTTACCAATATCGGCGTGACATTCTGTGCTGTCAGCTGGTGAGTGAAGCGATAGGCGTGAGGCAAGTAGGCCCCCCACAGGTTTTGTCCATTGCCCCCTGGACCATGTCCTCCGATGACTACCCCATTTTTCAAGGAGCGCGAAGTCGTAGGGGAAGTTTTTATGGAAACGAACTTTTTATCCTGGCTGCGCTCCGCACTCCTGATGACGTCAATATTTACTACGGACGTCATTTCACGTGTGGGGCTTTGTACATTGATGTTGTAGGTTAGTTTCGGCAGGCCAATATATTGGTCGTCCATCGGGGTAGTCTTTGGCTTCAAAGCTAACTCCACAAGGAGCTGTCTGGTCGCTTCCATAATGCTGCTCTCGTCATAGTCCTCGAAGCGGTGCACCTGGACTTTGCTATTGTCCTTTCGGAAAAACACGGCATAGTCGAAGGCCCCGGAAATTCCGAAAACGCCACGGGTCAGTTTATGCAAGCCCGGATCCTTGCTGTTCAGCTTCAATAAGACCGGAATACCGGAGCGAAAAATCGCCGTGACTCTTTCAAGTGCATTTTCATCATGGGCTACCGCGGCGACATCAAGGTAAGCAAAAGTAGAAATACTTTTGTCTGCGATAACTTCATCCAAGTCAGACTGATTGATTTCCGTGCCCGATAACAATTCCTGGTCCGAACCACCCGCCATGGCCATTGTCGACGGTCCCCCGAAGACAATCAAACGGCTCGATTTTTTATGATCAGCTGCTGTAGCGGACGCCATCAGGCCCAGAGAAAACAATCCAGCAAATAATAGTTTGGTTTTACTCACGATATTAATTCCTTTTAATTCCAGCCATCTAAGTAAGACATGTTCAGGTTGAAGGGTGGAACACTTTCAAAGTAAAACAAGGGCAGTGCCGATCTCAACTAAATTGACCGCCATTTATGCGACCAAATATTAAACAGGCGATACAATCGCAACTATCAACTCCAGGGTCAGGCGCTAATCTGGCGCCTGCTGACATATAATCGTCGCTTGGGACTCCCGCACGCTTCCCATCCTGGGGCCGACATGGGGAGCAGATGCGGAACCTGCAGTTGGATGAAGAGGCCAAGGGCTGCACCTGTCGTACCTTTGATCGCGTTATTGCCAAATGGCAGCCACGATGCAAAATAAATGCTAAGAACATCTATACGGACAGGCTAAAATGCGCGCCCGGCTAACCGCTGATCCTTTTCCAACGCGCCCCACAAGGTTCGCTACGTGATCGAGTTTCAAAACGTCCATAAAACCTACCGGGTTGCCGGTAGGGATATTCCCGCCCTGCACCCGACCAGCCTGACAATCGAGAACGGTCAGGTCTTCGGCCTGATTGGCCATTCCGGTGCAGGAAAAAGTACCCTGCTGCGCCTGATAAACCGCCTGGAAGACTCCACGGGCGGCAAGATCATCGTCGATGGCGAAGAAGTCACTGCCCTGGATGCCGGTGGCCTGCGCCGCTTCCGCCAGCAAGTCGGGATGATCTTCCAGCACTTCAACCTGCTGGCGTCCAAGACCGTGGCCGACAACGTCGCGCTGCCGCTAACCCTGGCCGGTGAATTGTCCCGCAGCGAAATCGACCGCCGTGTCGCCGAATTGCTGGCGCGGGTAGGGCTGTCCGACCACGCTCGCAAATACCCGGCGCAATTGTCCGGCGGCCAGAAGCAGCGCGTCGGCATCGCCCGCGCCCTGGCGACCAAACCCAAGATCCTGCTGTGCGACGAGGCCACCAGCGCCCTCGACCCGCAGACCACCGCCTCGGTGCTGCAACTGCTGGCGGAGATCAACCGCGAGCTGAAACTGACCATCGTGCTGATCACCCATGAAATGGACGTGATCCGCCGCGTTTGCGATCAAGTGGCCGTGATGGACGCCGGCGTCATCGTCGAGCAAGGCCCGGTGGCCGAGGTGTTCCTACATCCGAAGCACCCGACCACCAAGCGTTTCGTCCAGGAAGACGAGCAGATCGACGAAAGTGAACAGCGCGACGACTTCGCCCACGTCCCTGGGCGCATCGTGCGTCTGACGTTCCAGGGCGACGCGACCTACGCGCCATTGCTCGGCACTGTCGCGCGGGAAACCGGCGTGGACTACAGCATCCTGGCCGGCCGCATCGACCGCATCAAAGACACCCCCTACGGGCAATTGACCCTCGCCATCACCGGCGGTGACATGGAGGCGGCGTTCGCCCGCTTCACCGCGGCCGATGTCCACATGGAGGTGCTGCGCTAATGGAACTGTTGAGTTCGTTCTTCTCCAACATCGACTGGCTGGAAATCTGGCTGGCCACCGGCGACACGTTCCTGATGCTGTTCGGCTCGCTGCTGTTCACCGTGCTGCTCGGCTTGCCCCTGGGGGTGCTGCTGTTCCTCTGCAGCCCGCGCCAACTGCTCGAAGCCCGCGGCGTTTATGCGCTGCTGTCGCTGATCGTGAACATCCTGCGTTCACTGCCGTTCATCATCCTGTTGATCGTGATGATTCCGTTCACGGTGTTGATCACCGGCACCTCCCTGGGCGTGGCCGGCGCGATTCCACCGCTGGTGGTCGGCGCGACACCGTTCTTCGCCCGCCTGGTGGAAACCGCCCTGCGCGAAGTCGACCGCGGCATCATCGAAGCCACCCAAGCCATGGGCGCAACCACGCGGCAGATCATCGTCAACGCCTTGCTGCCAGAAGCCCGCCCGGGCATCTTTGCAGCGATTACGGTGACAGCGATTACGCTGGTGTCCTACACGGCCATGGCCGGTGTGGTCGGCGCCGGGGGCTTGGGCGACCTGGCGATCCGCTTCGGTTACCAGCGTTTCCAGACCGACGTCATGGTGGTCACGGTGGTGTTGCTGCTGGTGCTGGTGCAAGTCCTGCAAACCGTGGGCGACAAGCTGGTTGTGCATTTCTCTAGAAAATAAGGCCTCGCGCCCATAAACATGAGCCGGCCATTCGCTGGCAGGCGCCGAGAGCAGGCGCCTCAAAAGGAGTTAGCTGAATGAAAAAACTACTGGTCGCCTTCGCTGCCGCCGCAGCGTTCTCCGCCCATGCCGATACCCTAACCGTCGCGGCCACGCCCGTGCCCCACGCGGAAATCCTCGAATTCGTCAAACCGGCGTTGGCGAAGGAAGGCGTGGATTTGAAGGTCAAAGTCTTCACCGACTATATCCAGCCTAACGTGCAGGTCGCGGAAAAGCGCCTGGACGCCAATTTCTTCCAACACCAGCCGTACCTGGATGAGTTCAACAAGGCCAAGGGCACGCATCTGGTGAGCGTCGCCAGCGTGCACCTGGAACCCCTGGGCGCGTATTCGAGCAAGTACAAGAAACTCGAAGAGCTGCCAGGCGGCGCCAACGTAGTGATCCCGAACGACGCTACCAATGGCGGCCGTGCGCTATTGCTGCTGGCTAAAGCTGGGGTGATCAAACTCAAGGATTCGAACAACATCCTGTCGACCACCAAGGACATCACCGAGAACCCGAAGGACCTGAAATTCCGTGAGCTGGAAGCGGCGACCATTCCGCGGGTGCTGACCCAGGTCGATCTGGCGCTGATCAATACCAACTATGCGTTGGAGGCCAAGCTTGATCCTTCCAAGGATGCGTTGATAATTGAAGGTAACGACTCGCCTTATGTGAACATTCTGGTGGCTCGTGAGGATGATAAGGACAGTGAGGCGATGAAGAAGCTGGTCGCCGCGCTGCACACGCCGGAAGTAAAGGCTTTTATTCTTGAGAAGTACAAAGGCGCGGTTTTGCCGGCGTTTTGAGCTGATCGGGCGATGAAAAGGACGGGGCTGCGTGGAGTGCAGGCCCGTTTTTTTTGCCCGGGATAAATGAGCCATGGCGACCACGCTAATTCCTGATCTCGGTCAGGAAATGCACGAATCACACACGGTTTATTGTTCCACAATCCTCATGATAGATTCCTCGCCGCGACCTCTAATCAATAGAGGGCATTCAGGGAGTGAAGTGAGTGATCAAGTCTTTGTTGGTTGGGGTATTGCTGGCAATGGCATCAGCATCGGCATCAGCGATGAGTTGCGATAACCCTAGAAACGCCTATGACAGAACCTATTGTGCGTCGCTGAAAATGGTTCAGTCGGATCAGGACATCAACGATCAATACAAGAAGACGATGGGTGCTCTGAACCCGGATCAAAAGAAAAAGGTGAAGACCGCTCAAATCCAGTGGATCAAGATTCGTGACAACGCCTGTTCCAACGATGGCCTGCTCTACCTGGACTGTGCCAACGAGAAGACCGAGGCGCGTATCGTCATACTCAAAGCCATCGAGCGCGAGTGCCGTGCTGCCGGTTGCGACGACGCCAAGCTGTCTCAAGTCGAGTAATCCGATAAGCACGTCGGACTTGCAGCCGTCCCCACGAGAAAAACCCGACGTAAAGCGTCGGGTTTTTCTTTGGCGGGCAGGGTTGATTCCAACCTGATGGCTCATTTCTTGTAATGCCGATGATGGGGTTTGTCTGTTGGAATGGTTGGGCTGCCCTGAAGTTGCGATCTCTCCCCAGACACTTGAATCTAAAGCGAAAGATCAAAAGATCGTCCGAACGCGGCCCAAGCCTTCGGCTGCTCCTACACAAGCCCAGCGGGGCGTTGCGATGTTTCGCTAAATCCCCTCGCCACAGTAATTCAGTTGTTTGCGTTGGTGGCAGGGTGCCACAATCGCCGTTTTCGTTGCGTCACGATCAGGTGGATCAAATGGATGGCCCAAGATCTCGGAACGGCCAAGATTTTTGCATAGACGAGCAAGTACGGACTGACCGCCTGCAGCAACTGTTTCGACAATCCGTTTCCGCGGTTTTTGGCAGTTACCTCGCCGCCATCATGCTCAGTTGGCTGTGTTGGGATCGTTTTGATCACAGTGCTGTTCTTGTGTGGCTGGCCGTGCTGACCGGATCAACGCTGTTGCGCATCTCGATGTTCGTTGCCTATTTTCGCAGCGACGAAAGTCAGCGCACGCCGAAGCGTTGGGAGCGCAAGTACTGGTTTTCGCTCGTTTTATCCGCCAGCATCTGGGGCGTCGGCGCGTTTGTGGCCATGCCGGCAGATGATCTGTTGTCCCAGGCGTTGGTCATGCTTTTTACAGTGGGAATGACTGTCAGCGCGGTCTCCTGCTATTCGGCTTATCGCGATATGACCCTGGTCTCCATCGGCCTGGTACTGTTCCCGTGCACTGTCTGGCTACTGTTTCAGCCGTCCCCGATCCAAGTCGGTATCGCACTTTCGATCCTGGTGTTTGCGGCATTTGCGGCCCGTGCCACGCACAAGATGTCCCTGGCACTGGAAATCGCCTTTCGGCTCACCCGTGAAATGGAACAGGCGAACAGCATTTCGACCCGTGCCGCACAAACCGATGAACTGACCGGCCTGAAGAGTCGGCGGGCTTTTTTCGAGCAGGCCCAGCAGCTTTATGACGAATGTAAGAGCAACCGGCGGGGGTTGTGCGCGGTCATGTTGGACATGGACCACTTCAAGCACATCAACGACACCTACGGCCATCAGGTGGGGGATCAGGTTTTACGCGAAATGGGGACGGTGATCAGTTCGTCGTTTCGGGCAACCGATATCCACGGGCGGCTCGGCGGGGAAGAGTTCGCCATTTTGCTTCCGGATACCTCTATTGAGGTCGCCACCGATATCGCGGAAGGACTTGTCCAGAGCATTGCTGGAATGATGATCGAACCGGTCCATCGGGTAACCGCCAGCCTTGGCGTGGCGTCGACGGAGGCCGCTCATAAGGATCTTCATGGTTTGATGAACAGTGCCGATAAGGCGTTGTACCGGGCAAAGGCATTGGGGCGTAATCAAGTCGCGGTTGCTCAGTAGGGTTTGCCTCTTTGTTACATGCCGCTCGTTTTCCAACTTTCAGAAGAGATCTAGCGGTTGAAAAAAATAGCACTCGGTTTTTTCCTTTCTGCTCTGGCAGGTTGTACCTTCACCTCCGCTGATAAAGTAGGACCAGGCGAATATATGCTTACCTGCGGCGGCAGTGTCTTCAACTCCAGGGAAGGCATGTTGGAAAGTATCAATGACAAGGCCAGAAAGGTTTGTAACGGGCCGTACCGCCTGGAAGGTAATCCTGGGGCGCCTACGCTCGTCAACATGCAGACTCAGATTGGTCCCACTCCCACTACGTTTCTGGCGATGAAAGCCATTTGCACCGCTGACAGCGAATAGCGTTTCCGAAGCGCAACGCGGACGTCCTTGACGGCGTTTCCCACGTGAGAGCGTGGGAACGATCCCATACAACGCTCATTGCGCTTATAAGCTCCTCCCCTATCCAAATGCCTGCAATTTCGCAGGCCCTGCTGATCCCCGTCTCTTATTGGTTCACCTCACAGGTCATGCGACCTGGCATCGCACGAAATAAATCCAGAGAAAAATCAACCACTTAATCAAAAACCAGAAATTTTCTGAAAATTTATCTTGCGCGCAAAGCATTTGGGCGATAAATTTATCTCAACTAGTTAGCGCGCAAACATTTAGCGCCAAACAAAACCGACCAAACCCATCAGTAAAGAGGAAACACCATGAACGTTCTCTACACCGCAGTCGCAACCTCCACCGGTGGCCGTGATGGCCGTGCTGTTTCCAGCGACAAGATCCTTGATGTGAAACTGGCCACTCCAAAAGCCTTGGGCGGCGCCGGTGGTGAAGCCACCAACCCTGAGCAGTTGTTCGCAGCCGGCTACTCGGCCTGCTTCATCGGCGCGTTGAAGTTTGTCGCAAGCCAGAGCAAACGCAGCATTCCGGCTGACGCCTCGATCACGGCCCACGTCGGCATCGGCCAGATCCCTGGTGGTTTCGGTCTGGACATCGACCTGCACATCAGTCTGCCGGGTCTGGATCAAGCCGATGCTCAAGCGCTGGTCGATGCGGCTCACCAGGTTTGCCCGTACTCCAATGCGACTCGCGGCAATGTCGACGTCCGTCTGCACGTCACCGTCTAACTCACTTCATCTACAAAAAAGGATCTGGACATGAACACTCTCGGCAAAACTCTCGTTGGCTCGCTTCTGGCTTTGTCGCTCGGCAATGCGTTCGCGACTTCTTTTGTTCAACCTACGTTCGCCGAGGGCGGTTCGGACCGACTGATCCAAAACCGTGTGGCCGAAGGCGGCTCGGATCGACTGATGGAAAACAGAGTGAGCTGACCGATCCCTTCACCACTGTGAAAGCCGGTCGACTCACCCCATGTTGCTTTCAAAACAAAAACGCCGCTTATCTCTCACGAGGAAGCAGCGTTTTTTCAACCTGTCATAGGGCTCTAAACGATGCTATCCACCACACCGCCATCCACACGCAATGCCGCTCCGGTAGTGGCCGAGGCCTGTTCCGAGCTGGCGTAGATGATCATATTGGCGACTTTCTCGACGCGCGACGCGCGCTGGATGATCGAGGTGCTGCGGTGCTCGTTGACGAAATCTGCCGCGACCTTTTCCAGGCTTTTCCCACTACGCTCGACGTCTGCCTGGAGCATCTGGGCCACACTTCGGAAAGCGTTGGCCCCGGCAACACTGAGTTCGAGGCTTTGCGCCTGTCCATGCGTTTTCGCGCGATATCACTCTCCGATAAGTTGCCCGTTCTTGACCGATTAGGATAAGCGTCCTACGATCAAATTCCACGATTAGGTCAATCGTCCTAATCCTACGTTAATACTATCGGGCGCACCCGCATGGCTGAGATGACTACCCGCGAGCGCATTGTCGCGGAGGCGGACAGGCTGTTTTATGAATGGGGCTATGAACTGACCTCTTTCTCGGACATTGCCGATGCCGTTGGCATTTCCCGTGGCAACTTTTACTACCACTTCAAGAACAAGGACGAGATTCTGGATGCCGTCATCGCTAAACGCATGATGAGCACTTCAGGGATGTTGGAGGCATGGGAAACCCAAAGTGATTCCCCCGTCGATCGCATCAAAAGCTTCATCCTCATCGTGGTCACGAACCGAGCGCAGATCATTCGCCATGGCTGTCCGGTCGGCACGTTATGCAGCGAGCTGACCAAGATCGGTCATCCAGCACAACCCCAATCCAACAAGCTCTTCGCGTTGTTTCGCACTTGGTTGAGCCAACAGTTCGTCCTGCTCGGGCATGAAACGAACGCGGATTCACTAGCGATGCAAGTATTGGCGTTCAGCCAGGGTACTGCCTTGGTTGCACAAGCATTTCAGGACGAGCATTTCATCCAACGCGAGGCCGAGCGCATGTGTACATGGCTCGACGGCATCGCTGATGAGGTAAGGATTTAGATCAAACAACCACAATGACTTTCGAGGAGGACAACCATGTACGTCGTTTTTCTAAGATTTTCAGCTGGACGCGAGCAAGCCGGCCGACTGATGCAGGCTCATAAGGATTGGTTGGAACGTGGGTTTGACGAGGGCGTTTTCCTTTTGGCTGGCAGTATCCAACCACAGGCCGGAGGGATGATCCTGGCAAGTGGGGTGACGCTGGCCCAGCTGGAAGAGCGCGTCAAAAGCGACCCTTTCGTCGCGGAAGATGTTGTGCAGGCCGAGATCGTGGCGGCGACCCCATCCAGGGCCGATCCTCGCTTGGCGTTTTTGCTGGCGGATGTCGGTAGCTGATTCGGTGATTGGGCAAGCTCCCATAGGGGTCTTGTGGGATCACAGATACTGCACTCCCCACAAGGCCCAACCCCTCCGCTCATATGAAGCAACAGGCCCTCAGTACCACCGCGCCTCGCCCGGTGGTCGTTTCTTGAAGCGTTTCATGCTCCACATGTACTGGCTCGGATAGGCACGCACGTAGCGCTCGACCACCTTACTCATGGCAGCGCAGGCCGTTTCAGTGTCAGTGCTGTACATCTCGTCTGGCGCGGCTTCGAGGATGACTTTGTAACCGGAGCCGTCCGGCAGGCGCAGCGCATGAAGGAATACGCCCACTGCTTTACCGCCCGCGAGCATGTTCGGGACGAACTTGCTGGTCAGGGCCTGGGTGGCGAAGAAGGGCACGAAGATGCCGGCGGACTCGGACGGTTCCGGGTCGGCGGGAATGCCCACCTGGCCGCCCTTGCGCACTTCCTTGATGACGCTGAGGATGCCTTCCTTGGTCGACGCCGCGACTTTGTTGCCCAGTTGAACGCGTTGCTTTTGCAGCAATTCATCCACCGCCTTGAGCTTGGGCGGTCGGTAGAAAATGATCGGTTTGCACTGGCTGCAATAGAAGTGGTTGAGCACTTCCCAGTTGCCAAGGTGGCTGGTGATGCCGACCACGCCTTTGCCGGAGGCCAGGGCTTCTTTCAACACTTCCAGACCTTCGACTTCGCGCACCAGTTCGATGGAGCGCTGGGCCGGCCAGATCCAGGCGCAGGCGCTTTCGGTCAGGGATTTGCCGATGTCCTTGAGGCTTTGGCCCACCAGGCGCTCGCGCTCGGCCGGGTCCATCTCGGGAAAACATTTGGCAAGGTTGATCCGCACCACGTCGCGGGAACGGTTGGGAAATTTCCACATGAGCCAGCCAATCGCCGAACCCACTGCTTGCACCGCACGCCAGGGCAGCAGCGCAAACAATCGCAGAGCGCCGACCAGCAAGGCGCCTTTCAACTTATCCACAGGTCACTCCTGAATGTATGGGCCGTGTTGCGAGCCGGCTATTCTAACCGCCGTTTACCAACTCGGCGTAGCGGTCGCAGTCCTGGGTGTGGTCCATGACCATGCCCGAGGCCTGCATCAAGGCGTAGCAGATGGTCGGCCCGACGAAGGTGAAGCCGGCTTTTTTCAGACCTTTGCTCATTGCCAACGCCTCGGGCGTGATGGCCGGCACTTCGGTGCGGTCCTTGAAATGGTTGATGATGGGTTTGCCGCCCACGAACGACCAGAGGAATGCCACCGGGTCCTCCAGCGCCAGCCAGGCCTGGGCGTTGCGGCGAGCAGCCTTTAGCTTTAGACGGTTGCGGATGATGCCGGGGTCGAGCATCAGTTCATCGATTTCGGCGTCGCTCATCTGCGCCACGCGCTGTACGTCGAAGCCGTACAGCACTTCCCGGTAGCGCTCGCGTTTGCGCAGAACGGTGATCCACGACAGCCCGGCCTGGAACCCTTCGAGCAAAAGCAACTCGAACAAACCCTGCGCATCGCGCAGCGGCGTGCCCCACTCCTGATCGTGATAAGCCATGTACAAAGGATCTTCGGAACACCAAAAGCAGCGTGGCATAAGGCTCCAGGGGGCGTGCGCACGAACGAATCGGGTATACTCCCGCTCTTTAAATCGCAGCCCAAGAAACAGGTGAATTTCGTGAGCCAGCCTACGCCAGCCGTGCGTACCTTCCAAGACTTGATCCTCGCCCTCCAGCAATACTGGGCCGAGCAAGGTTGCGTGGTACTTCAGCCCTACGATATGGAAGTAGGCGCCGGCACTTTCCACACTGCCACGTTTCTGCGTGCCATCGGCCCGGAAACCTGGAACGCCGCTTATGTGCAGCCCAGCCGCCGCCCGACTGACGGCCGCTACGGCGAAAACCCGAACCGCCTGCAGCACTACTACCAGTTCCAGGTGGTCCTGAAGCCGAACCCGGAGAATTTCCAGGAGCTTTACCTGGGCTCCCTCAAGCACGTCGGCCTCGACCCATTGGTGCACGACATTCGTTTCGTCGAAGACAACTGGGAATCGCCAACCCTGGGCGCCTGGGGCCTGGGCTGGGAAGTCTGGCTCAACGGCATGGAAGTGACTCAGTTCACCTACTTCCAGCAGGCGGGCGGCATCGAGTGCTACCCGGTCACCGGTGAGATCACCTACGGCCTCGAACGCCTGGCGATGTACCTGCAAGGCGTGGACTCGGTCTACGACCTGGTATGGGCCGACGGCCCGTTCGGCAAGGTGACCTACGGCGACGTGTTCCACCAGAACGAAGTGGAGCAGTCGACCTACAACTTTGAACACGCCAACGTCGACAAGCTGTTCGAACTGTTCGATTTCTATGAAAGCGAAGCCAAGCGCCTGATCGAGCTGGACCAGCCGCTGCCATTGCCGAGCTATGAAATGGTGTTGAAGGCGTCCCATACCTTCAACCTGCTGGACGCACGCCGGGCGATTTCCGTGACCGCGCGCCAGCAATACATTCTGCGTGTGCGCACCCTGGCGCGTTCCGTTGCGCAAGCCTACCTGCTGGCCCGTGCCAAGCTGGGCTTCCCGATGGCGACCCCGGACCTGCGTGATGAAGTGTTGGCTAAGCTGGAGGCTGCACAATGAGTGCTCAAGATTTCCTGGTTGAACTGGGCACCGAAGAACTGCCACCAAAAGCCCTGAACACCCTGGCCGATGCGTTCCTGGCCGGCATCGAAAAAGGCCTGCAAGCTGCTGGCCTGAACTTCGAAACCAAGCACGTCTATGCCGCGCCGCGTCGCCTGGCCGTGCTGATCACCGCCTTGGAAACGCAGCAGCCCGATCGCAGCATCAACCTCGACGGCCCACCGCGCCAAGCCGCGTTCGATGCCGACGGCAACCCGACCCAGGCCGCCTTGGGCTTTGCCAAGAAGTGCGGCGTAGACCTGAGCGAGATCGACCAGAGCGGCCCGAAGCTGCGCTATAGCCAGAGCATCAAGGGCAAGCCGACTGCCAGCCTTCTGCCGACAATCGTCGAGGATTCCCTGAACGACCTGCCTATTCCCAAGCGCATGCGCTGGGCTGCACGCAAGGAAGAATTCGTGCGTCCAACCCAGTGGCTGGTAATGCTGCTCGGCGACCAGGTCATCGACTGCACGATCCTCGCCCAGAAGGCCGGTCGCGATTCCCGCGGTCATCGCTTCCATCACCCGCAGAACGTGCGCATCACCTCGCCGGCCAATTACCTGGCCGACCTGCGCGCCGCCTATGTCCTGGCCGACGCCAACGAGCGCCGCGAACTAATCAGCAAGCGCACCGAAGAGCTGGCCACCCTGCAGGAAGGCACCGCCATCGTGCCGGCCAACCTGCTGGACGAAGTGACCGCGTTGGTGGAATGGCCGGTGCCGCTGGTGTGCTCGTTCGAGGAACGTTTCCTTGAAGTGCCACAGGAAGCCCTGATCACCACCATGCAGGACAACCAGAAATACTTCTGCCTGCTGGACGCCGAAGGCAAGTTGCTGCCGCGCTTCATCACGGTCGCCAACATCGAAAGCAAGGACCCGCAGCAGATCATCGCCGGTAATGAAAAAGTCGTTCGCCCGCGCCTGACCGATGCCGAGTTCTTCTTCAAGCAAGACAAGAAACAGCCCTTGGAAAGCTTCAACGAGCGCCTGCGCAACGTGGTGTTCCAGGAGAAACTCGGCAGCGTCTACGACAAGGCCGAGCGTGTTTCGAAACTGGCGGCATTCATCTCCCCACGTATCGGCGGCGACGCCCAGCGTGCGGCGCGTGCCGGCATCCTGTCCAAGTGCGACCTGTCCACCGAAATGGTCGGTGAGTTCCCGGAAATGCAAGGCGTCGCCGGTTACTACTACGCCCTCAACGATGGCGAGCCGCAGGACGTGGCCCTGGCGCTGAACGAGCAGTACATGCCGCGCGGTGCCGGTGCTGAACTGCCGACCACCCTGACCGGTGCGGCTGTGGCGATCGCCGACAAGCTCGACACCCTGGTCGGCATCTTCGGCATCGGCATGCTGCCCACCGGCAGCAAGGATCCGTATGCCTTGCGTCGTGCGGCGCTGGGCGTATTGCGGATCCTGATCGACAAGCAATTGGACCTGGACCTGAACGACGCCGTGGCGTTCGCCGTCAATGCGTTCGGCAGCAAGGTCAAGGCTGCCGGCCTGGCCGATGCGGTGCTGGAATTCATCTTCGACCGCCTGCGTGCGCGTTACGAGGACGAAGGCGTCGACGTCGCGACCTACCTGTCGGTACGTGCCCTGAAGCCGGGTTCCGCCCTGGACTTCGACCAGCGCGTACAAGCGGTGCAGGCGTTCCGCAAACTGCCGGAAGCGGCAGCGCTTGCGGCAGTGAACAAGCGCGTATCCAACCTGTTGGGCAAGGCCGAAGGTAATATCGCGGCCACCGTCGAAGCCAAGTACTTCGACAACGCCAACGAGTTTTCCCTGTACTCGGCGATCCAGCAGGCGGACCAGGCGGTCCAGCCAATGGCGGCGGCGCGTCAGTACAGCGAAACCCTGGCGCGCCTGGCGGCACTGCGCGAACCGGTGGATGCGTTTTTCGAAGCGGTGATGGTCAATGCCGAAGACGCCAACGTGCGGGCCAACCGCTATGCATTGCTGGCGCGCCTGCGTGGGTTGTTCCTCGGTGTTGCTGACATTTCGCTGCTGGGGTAACGCTTGAAACTGCTGATTCTCGATCGGGACGGAGTGATCAACCACGACTCCGACGCTTACATCAAAACGGTGGAGGAATGGTTGCCGATTCCTGGTTCCATCGAGGCCATCGCGCAGTTGAGCAAAGCAGGCTGGACGGTGACGGTGGCCACCAACCAATCGGGCATTGCGCGCGGTTACTACGAGCTTGCCGTCCTGGAGGCCATGCATGATCGCTTGCGCGAACTGGTGGCCGAGCAGGGCGGCGAGGTCGGGTTGATCGTTTATTGCCCGCACGGGCCGGACGAAGGCTGCGATTGCCGTAAGCCTAAGCCTGGCATGTTAAAAGCCATTGCCGCGCATTATGACGTTGCGCTGGCGGGCGTGTGGTTCGTCGGCGACAGCCTCGGTGACCTGGAGGCGGCCAAGGCCGTCGATTGTCAGCCAGTTTTGGTAAAGACCGGAAAAGGCGAGAAGACTCTGGGCAAGACCCTACCGGTGGGCACCTTGATTTTTGACGATTTGGCGGCGATTGCCGCTGAACTTATCCACAATTAGAGCTCCCAGACATCCTGATCAAGGATTGTTCGGGAAGCGCTTGAACCGCGGGCATTGCCCGCAATGGTAAACGCCGCTATGTCGATACTGCAGGCCATCAGAAGCTTCCTCTTTTACCTGCTGCTGGGCACCAGTTCCTTGTTGTGGTGCACGCTGAGTTTTTTTGTCGCGCCGTTCATGTCGTTCAGGACGCGCTATCGCTTCATCAATGTCTACTGGTGCCGCTGCGCACTTTGGCTGAGCAAGGTCTTCCTGGGCATTCGTTACGAAGTGAAGGGTGCCGAGAACGTACCTGACCGGCCGTGCGTCATCCAGTCCAATCACCAGAGCACCTGGGAAACCTTTTTCCTCTCGGCCTATTTCGAGCCGTTGAGCCAGGTGCTCAAGCGTGAGCTGCTATTCGTACCGTTCTTCGGCTGGGCCATGGCGATGCTGCGCCCGATCGCCATTGACCGTGACAATCCCAAGGTTGCGCTCAAGCAAGTGGCTCAAAAAGGCGATGAGCTGCTAAAGGACAACGTCTGGGTACTCATCTTTCCAGAAGGCACCCGTGTTCCCTATGGCACGATCGGCAAATTTTCCCGCAGCGGTTCCGCGTTGGCGGTTAATGCGGGACTGCCGGTGCTGCCGATTGCACACAATGCGGGCAAATTCTGGCCAAAGGCTGGTTGGATCAGAACACCCGGAACCATCACCGTGGTGATCGGTGCACCGATGTATGCAGAAGGCAGCGGCCCGCGCGCCATCGCGGACCTCAACGACCGGGTACAGGCTTGGAATGAACAGACGCAAAGGGAATTGGGTTCCCTTCCACCAGCCCCCGCCGCACCAGCAACGCCGGATAAGCTTGCTGTTTGAGAACTGTGGATAACCTGTGTACCGTTCCGCTCGATTTCGTTGCTTTTTGTTTTTAAGTTATTGTTTTAAAAGCATATTTCTTAAGCACATAAAACAACGGAAAAGGTGCATAAGTTTTTATACCGCTTTCGAAATCGCAGCTTCGACATCCACGCAGCTGCGATCCTTTCCTCAGTTCACCAGCGGAAACCGCAGGCTGAACGTTGTCCCTTTTCCCACTGCGCTGCGGCATTCAATCTGGCCGCCATGCCGGTCGACGACCGCCTTGACCATGGACAGTCCCAGGCCGATGCCATCCACGCCATGAGCCGAGGAAAAGCGACGATATTGGATAAACAGGTCCGGTAGCTCCCCAGCATCGATGCCTTTGCCTTGGTCAACCACATCGCAAGTCAGCCATCCTTCGGCGCAGCGAACGTGCAGTGAAATGCAGGTATCGCTCGTACTGTATTTAATGGCATTTTCCAGCAAGTTGAAGAGTGCGCGGGTCAGCAGCGGTTGGTCGGCGCTGACCGTCGCTTCGTCATCATCCAGTTGGTGTTGCAATTGAATGTTGTTGGCTTGGGCAATAGGTAACGCCTGGTCGATCACGTCCAGGATCAGCATGGCGAACAACGTTGGCCGGAACTGGTAGGCGTCGGACTCTGCCTTGGCCAACTGTACAAACCCATCAGTCAGGTCCAAGGCGCGCCGAACCTGACGCTCGATCTGATCAAATAATGGGCTGGCAGTCCCAGCGTCATGCCGGTGAACATCCAGCAATGCCAGGATGGCTGAATGGGGAGCGCGCAGGTCATGGGAGAGGAAGCGGAGCATGACGCTGCGCTGCTCTTCGGCCTCACGCTCGGCGCTCAGGTCAGTCAGGCTCATCAGCCAACCAATGGGCACATCGCCGTCAACCGGTAGCAACGCAGCCCTTTCAAGCCGCAGGCTACGTTCGCGGGTGTCACGAAACTCGACCAAAGGCAACGTGGACAAACGGTGGACAGAGGAGTGCGCCAATGCGGGATACCCCAGCCGTGCCAACTCTTCCAGTACATCACTGCCCACCAGCGCATGACCGAACAGCTCACGTGCCTTGCGATTACCAAGCAGTATGTTGCCTTGTGGGTCGCTGATCATCGTGGCTACAGGCAGATATTCCAAGCCATCGGCAATAAAGCGACGGGTGTCCCTCGTCCGGCTCATCGCTTGTTCCAATGCCATGACTTGGCCTTGTAGGCCGTCACTGCCGGTATAAGAGGCGCGGCGACGCTCCGGGAATACCTTCGGCTCCGCATCCAGGCGCGCCAGCTCCCAACCAAAGTAGGCCAGCACCACACTCAGGCGTCGCCAGTTCCAGATCAGATAACCGCAGAGCATGCCCAACAGACTGGCCGTCGGCGACCACGACCAACCCTGGATATCCAGCAGAGCGCTGACGAACAAAGCCACGCCCATGCCCGCTAGCGTCGTTCCCAAGGCAAGACGCGGGCGCACCAGCAGCGAACCCAATACGCAGCCCACCAAGCAGGCCGATAGCAAGGCGGCGCCTGCCCCATTGCGATCCGATTGCATGCAATACGACAGCAAAGCGGTCGCCGGTAATAACAGAATACTTATCCACAGCCATTCGCGAACCCAACGGCGAAACAATCGTTGGACTTGGGTAGGTTCACGACTCTCATGGCGGCGCGGGTTGCTCATAGGGACCCTGACAGAATATGGAGGGTATGGAGCATCGAACGATTAGCTCCAGATTCGAGAGAATAGCGGCTCAATAGTGGCATGTGGCTGCCTTTCCCTTGTTGCCACGAGCCGGTATTGTCTCAGCCTGCGACAGGAGAGTGAAACAGGTCATCTGCCAGGTTGCCTTCATCACTGCCTGTAGATGTCAGTATTATTCGAGATCAAGGAATCGCATCCCATGCGTGTCGCCATATTGGATGACGAACCGGCCGAACTGCGCCGAGTGGAACAGACACTGCAACAGATCCCCAGCAGGGGCGAGCAAGCCTGGACATTGCACAGTTTCGAACGAGGCGAAGACCTGTTACGCCAATTGCGCCGCGAAACGTTCGACCTGTTGATCCTCGACTGGCAGTTGCCTGATATCAGCGGACTGTCCTTGCTTCGCTGGACACGCGAGCATATGGACTCACCGCCGGCCGCCATCATGCTCACCAGCCGTGACGGCGAACATGACATCGTCCTGGCGCTTAACGCCGGTGCCGACGACTACGTCAGCAAACCGTTCCGTCCGAACGAACTCAAGGCCCGGGTTACCGCAGTGCTGCGTCGCCATAACCTGCAACGAACACCTGCCAGCGACGTTCTGGTGTTCAACGACCTCGAATTCGATGATGCCGAACTCACCGTCACCCGCGCCGGCATACCCATCAGCCTGACCGAACGGGAATACCGCCTGGCCCGCTGCCTGTTCGCCAACCTCGGACGCCCGCTGTCCCGGGAGTATTTTTATGAGCGCTTCTGGACACACGAGGAGATGACCTCGTCACGCCCGCTCGACACTCATATCTACCGGCTGCGAAACAAGCTTGGGCTGACTGCGGATCGGGGATGGCAGTTGCTGACAATCTATGGGTACGGGTATCGATTGGAGAGTGTAGCGGCGGGGAGTGAGGCTTCCGAGGCGAGTTAGCATAAAAAAAGGCCAACGCATAAGCGTTGGCCTTTTTCGTTGGGCAGGGCCGTCGGATCAGAAATCCAGGTTGGACACCGCCAACGCATTGCTCTCGATGAAGTCACGACGGGGCTCGACCGCATCCCCCATGAGGGTGTTGAAGATCTGGTCCGCGCCAATGGCGTCTTCGATGGTGACTTTCAGCATGCGGCGCGAGCCCGGGTCCATGGTGGTTTCCCACAGCTGATCCGGGTTCATCTCACCCAGCCCTTTGTATCGCTGGATGGTGTGGCGCTTGGTGCTTTCAGCCATCAACCATTCAAGGGCTTCCTTGAACTCCGTCACGGACTTTTTGCGCTCACCGCGTTGGATGTACGCACCTTCGTCCAGCAACGTGCTCAGTTGAGCACCGAGGGAGACCACGGTCTTGTAGTCGTTACTGCTGAAGAAGTCGCGGTTGAAGGTGACGTAGTTCGACAGGCCGTGGGAGATCAATTCGACCTCAGGCAGCCAGACATTACGTTCACGGTCTTCGCGCAAGCTGGCCTTGTAGACCAGGCCGGATTTTTCCACGGTGCGCAGGCGGACTTCGTACTGGGCCAGCCAATCCTGCATCGCAGCATGGTCGGACAGTTGCTCCAGGCTGACGGCTGGCAAGTAGATGAAGTGCTCTGTCAGTTCCTGTGGGTACAGGCGCGACAGGCGCTTGAGGGTCTTCATCACCAGACGGAAGTCGTTGACCAGGCGCTCGAGGGCTTCGCCGGAAATGCCCGGGGCATCCTCGTTCAAGTGCAGGCTTGCATCTTCCAGGGCCGACTGCGTCATGTACTCTTCCATGGCATCGTCGTCTTTGATGTATTGCTCTTGCTTGCCTTTCTTGACCTTGTACAGCGGCGGCTGGGCGATGTAGATGTAGCCGCGCTCGATCAGCTCCGGCAACTGGCGGAAGAAGAACGTCAGCAGCAGGGTACGGATGTGCGAACCGTCGACGTCAGCATCGGTCATGATGATGATGTTGTGATAACGCAGCTTGTCGATGTTGTACTCTTCGCGGCCAATGCCACAGCCCAGCGCGGTGATCAGCGTGCCGACTTCCTGGGAGGAAATCATCTTGTCGAAGCGCGCTTTCTCGACGTTGAGGATCTTGCCCTTGAGCGGCAGGATCGCCTGGGTACGACGGTTGCGACCTTGCTTGGCCGAACCGCCAGCAGAGTCACCTTCCACGAGGTACAGCTCGGACAGGGCAGGGTCCTTTTCCTGGCAGTCAGCCAGTTTGCCCGGTAAGCCGGCGATATCCAGCGCGCCTTTGCGGCGAGTCATCTCACGAGCCTTACGCGCCGCTTCGCGGGCACGGGCGGCGTCGATCATCTTGCCGACGACCAGCTTGGCTTCGTTCGGGTTCTCCAACAGGAAATCGGAGAAGTACTTGCCCATTTCCTGTTCCACGGCAGTCTTCACTTCGGAAGACACCAGCTTGTCCTTGGTCTGGGAACTGAACTTCGGATCCGGGACCTTCACCGAAATGATAGCGGTCAAGCCTTCACGGGCATCGTCACCGGTGGTGGCGACTTTATGCTTCTTGGCCAGGCCTTCCTGTTCGATGTAGTTGTTCAGGTTACGAGTCAGCGCAGACCGGAAACCCACCAGGTGAGTACCGCCATCGCGCTGTGGAATGTTGTTGGTGAAGCACAACAGGTTCTCGTTGAAGCTGTCGTTCCACTGCAGGGCGATTTCTACGCCAATGCCGTCGTCACGCTGAACGTTGAAGTGGAACACTTGGTTGACCGCGGTCTTGTTGGTGTTCAGGTACTCAACGAACGCACGCAGGCCACCTTCGTACTTGAACAGCTCTTCCTTGCCGCTGCGCTCGTCCTTGAGGACGATGCCAACGCCGGAGTTCAGGAAAGACAGTTCACGAATCCGCTTGGCCAGGATGTCCCAGCTGAAGTGGATATTCTTGAAGGTTTCGCTCGAAGCCTTGAAATGGATCTGGGTGCCAGTGGTCTCGCTGTCGCCAACGATCGCCATCGGTGCCTGAGGCACGCCATGGACATAAGTCTGTTCCCAGATCTTGCCGCTGCGGCGAACGGTCAGTACCAGCTCTTCGGACAGCGCGTTCACCACCGATACACCTACGCCGTGCAGACCGCCGGAGACCTTGTAGGAGTTGTCGTCGAACTTACCGCCAGCGTGGAGGACGGTCATGATGACCTCGGCGGCGGAAACACCTTCCTCTTTATGCACGTCTACCGGGATGCCACGGCCGTTGTCGCGAACGGTGATGGATTCGTCCGGGTGAATGATGATGCTGATATCGTCGCAATAACCGGCGAGGGCTTCGTCGATGGAGTTGTCGACCACCTCGAACACCATGTGGTGCAGGCCGCTACCATCGTCGGTGTCACCAATGTACATACCGGGACGTTTGCGTACGGCATCCAGGCCTTTAAGCACTTTAATGCTCGTTGAGTCGTACGTATTTTCTTCGCTCAATGCCTTCACTCCCGATGGTCGTGGGTCTGGGTGATACGGCCCTGTTCCACGTGGAACAGAGCGACTGGCGTTTCCGTCTGCCAGCCTTCCCTCAATAATTCGTGGTCTACACAGGTAATGAACACCTGGCAGCGTAAGTCTTCCAGCAAGCGGCACAACGCTCTGCGGTGGGCTTCGTCCAACTCGGACGGCAAGTCATCCACCAGATAAATACACTGACCGCGACGGGCCTGGCTGACCAGATGCCCCTGGGCAATACGCAAGGCACACACCACTAGCTTCTGCTGCCCCCGGGACAAAATGTCCGAGGCATTGTGTGCGCCCAATCTGAGACGCAAGTCAGCGCGTTGTGGCCCAGCCTGGGTATGGCCCATCTGCTGGTCTCGCTGCAGCGAGCCAGCCAGTACGGAGCTCAGTTCCCGGTCCTTGTCCCAGCCTCGGTAATAGCTGAGTGTCAGGCCCTCAAGCTCAACCAGTTCGCTCAAGGTCTGCTCGAAGACCGGTTTCAAGGCTTTGATGTAAGCGCGGCGGTATTCATCGATTTCAGCGCTGGCCTGGCACAGTTCCCTGTCCCAAACCGCTTGCGAAACGGCGTCAAGTGTACCATGTCGCAGCCAAGAGTTTCGCTGGCGCAGCGCCTTCTGCAGGCGTTGCCAAGTCGTCATGAAACGCGGTTCCACGTGGAACACGCCCCAATCGAGGAATTGCCGGCGAATCTTCGGTGCGCCCTCCAACAGGCGGAAGCTGTCCGGGTTTATCAACTGCAACGGCAATATTTCGGCCAGCTGTGCAGCACTACGGGCGTTCTGTCCATCGATGCGGATCTGGAACTCGCCTTGCCGGTCCCGCGAAACGCCCAGGGCGCTATGTCCGCCTTCCGCCAATTCCACCTGCCCAAACACTGTGCACGCCAATTGGTCGTACTGGATGACCGGTAAGAGGCGGGTGCTGCGAAACGAACGGGCAAGCCCAAGCAGGTGCACGGCTTCCAGGACGCTGGTCTTGCCGCTGCCGTTGGCGCCGTAAAGGATATTGATGCGGGGGGAAGGAGAGAAGGTCACCGGGTGCAGATTGCGCACCGCGGTGACCGAGACGCGACTTAAGGACATCTAGCTGGTTCTGGTTACAGACGCATCGGCATGACAACATAAGCCGAATCGTCGTTATCGGACTCTTGCACCAAAGCACTGCTGTTGGAGTCGGACAGGATCAGACGCACTTGCTCAGTGGTCATCACGCCCAGCACGTCGAGCAGGTAGCTGACGTTGAAGCCGATTTCCAGGGAGCCACCGTTGTACTCGACGCCGACTTCTTCTTCCGCTTCTTCCTGCTCCGGGTTGTTCGCCTGGATCTTGAGCTGACCGTTGGCCAGTTGCAGACGGATGCCGCGGTACTTCTCGTTGGACAGAATCGCGGTACGGCTGAAGGCTTCGCGCAGGGCTTGGCGATCGCCCAGTACCAGCTTGTCGCCACCTTTTGGCAGCACGCGCTCGTAGTCAGGGAACTTGCCGTCCACCAGCTTCGACGTGAAGGTGAATTCACCGGTAGTGGCGCGGATGTGGTGCTGGCCCAGCACGATGCTTACGTTGCCGTCCGGTTCGGTCAGCAGGCGGGCCAACTCCAGGATGCCTTTACGCGGCACGATCACCTGGTGGCGATCCGGCTGACCGATATCGGCCTGCATGGAGCACATCGCCAGGCGATGCCCGTCAGTGGCGACTGCGCGGATGACCCCGGCAGACACTTCCAGAAGCATGCCGTTGAGGTAATAACGCACGTCCTGCTGGGCCATGGCGAAACTGGTGCGTTCGATCAGGCGACGCAGTTTGCTCTGGTCCAGGCTGCAGGTCAGCGAGCCAGGGCCTTCTTCCACGGTCGGGAAGTCGTTGGCTGGCAACGTGGACAGGGTGAAACGGCTGCGACCAGCCTTGACCACGAGCTTCTGCTCATCAACCTTGATGTCGATCAGCGCATCGTTAGGCAGACTTTTGCAGATGTCCATCAGCTTGCGCGCCGGCACAGTGATAGAACCCGGATCGGCCGGTTCCTCAAGTTGCACACGACCGACCAGCTCGACTTCCAGGTCGGTACCGGTCAGCGACAATTGCTGGCCTTCGACAACCAGCAGCACGTTGGAAAGTACCGGCAAGGTCTGGCGGCGTTCGACGACGCCTGCGACCAGTTGCAGGGGTTTCAACAGGGCTTCGCGTTGAATGGTGAAATGCATGGTCTAGTCCCTTGCCTTAATAAGCTGCGCTGGTGGTCATCAAGTGGTCAGTGTACGCAGCAGGTTCTTGTAGTCCTCGCGGATGTCCGCGTCGGATTCCTTAAGTTCGTTGATCTTGCGGCAGGCGTGCAACACGGTGGTGTGGTCGCGTCCGCCAAACACATCGCCGATTTCCGGCAAGCTGTGGTTGGTCAGTTCCTTGGACAGGGCCATGGCCACCTGACGCGGACGTGCCACCGAACGCGAACGGCGTTTGGACAGCAGGTCGGATATCTTGATTTTGTAGTATTCGGCAACCGTTCGCTGGATGTTATCCACAGAAACCAATTTGTCCTGGAGTGCCAGCAGGTCCTTCAAGGATTCGCGAATCAACTCGATGGTGATGTCACGGCCCATGAAGTGCGAGTGGGCGATCACCCGCTTGAGAGCACCTTCGAGTTCACGGACGTTGGAGCGAATGCGCTGGGCAATGAAAAACGCAGCGTCGTGAGGCAGCTCGACCTTGGCCTGGTCGGCTTTCTTCATCAGGATCGCAACCCGCGTTTCCAGTTCCGGTGGCTCGACGGCCACCGTCAAGCCCCAGCCGAAGCGAGACTTGAGGCGTTCCTCGAGACCTTCGATCTCTTTCGGGTACCGGTCACTGGTGAGAATGACCTGCTGCCCACCTTCAAGCAATGCGTTGAAGGTGTGGAAAAACTCTTCCTGGGAACGTTCCTTGCGGGCGAAGAACTGAATGTCGTCGATCAGCAAGGCGTCCACCGAACGGTAGAAGCGTTTGAATTCGTTGATGGCGTTCAGTTGCAACGCCTTGACCATATCGGCCACGAAACGCTCGGAATGCAGGTATACGACCTTGGCATTCGGGTTCTTCTTTAATAGATGGTTGCCCACGGCATGCATCAAGTGGGTCTTACCCAAGCCGACGCCCCCGTAAAGAAAGAGCGGGTTGTAGCCATGCTTGGGGTTGTCCGCCACTTGCCAGGCCGCCGCGCGAGCCAATTGGTTGGATTTACCTTCGACGAAATTCTCAAAGGTAAAGGTCCGGTTCAGGTAGCTGGTGTGCTTGAGCGCGCCTTCGACCTGGACGGTGCGTTGTTCCGCGCGCACCGGTGCCTGCTGGGAGCTGGCGCCGGCCATCGGGTCGAAACTGTCGCGCGAAGGCTCTTCGCTGACCTCGGCGACTTTTTGTGTGTTGCGTTTGCTCGGGGCAGGCGCGGGCGCCGGAGCGGCATGGTTGTTGACCGGTGCCGGCGCAGACTGCTGGGCCTGTGACGCGGCAGCCGCCAGCGGCGCATTGGGCGCGGCGCGGGGGGCCGAGCTGCGCTTGCTGCCTATTAATAAGGACAACGCAGGCGCCATGCCATTGCCATGCTCGTCGAGCAGTTCCATGACCCGGCCCAGGTACTTTTCATTGACCCAGTCGAGAACGAAACGGTTCGGTGCATAGACACGCAACTCGTCGCCTTCGGCTTCGACCTGTAGTGGACGGATCCAAGTGTTGAATTGTTGGGCAGGCAGCTCATCGCGCAAAAGCTCCACGCACTGCTGCCAAAGTTCCACTGACACGGATATCCCCTAAGTTGAAAGCCGGTGAGGCAAAAACAAGCGGCCATTGTAGCGAGCAGACGTGCACTTATCCACACGCAGCTTGCTCATCGGCCATGATTTATCAATGTGTTAACGGTGGTAAAGACGACCAACGGTCGGTGGATAAGCTCTGTGGATAACCCCGCCTGAGGGCATTGCACAAGTGGGGGCGAAACTCGGTGGATAACCTGCCTGTGGATAACCAGACATTCCATACACAGCTTATCCGACAGCGCAGCACAGCCTGGCCACCGCTTTCCCGCCTAGTTGTCATTCTCTGTACACGCCGCATTACAAGGCCTGAGCTTGGTTATCCACAGCTAGGCCCCGCCCTCGCTTTTATAAGCTTTACAGAAAAGCTTTAAATAATTCCCTTCTTTATTTCTATATCTAGCCCGGTGTGATGAAACCGCCGAACACGGCTGGATATCTATTTAAAGGAAACACTGGTTGGAAATTGACCTAGAGGCTTGCTTTCTCTAGAATCCCCGGTCTCTTAAAACGGGGGCCATTCCGGCCCGTTGTGGACGAACCAGGTAACACGACATGAAACGTACTTTCCAACCAAGCACTATCAAACGCGCTCGTACCCACGGTTTCCGTGCTCGCATGGCTACCAAGAATGGTCGTGCCGTCCTGTCGCGTCGTCGCGCCAAAGGTCGTGCGCGTCTGGCAGTTTGATAATCCGGCACTGGAGGTGAGTCAGGACTTCAGTCGGGAAAAGCGTCTGCTTACCCCCCGGCATTTCAAGGCAGTCTTTGACTCCCCTACCGGCAAGGTTCCGGGGAAAAATCTCCTGCTCCTTGCGCGCAGCAACGATCTCGATCACCCCCGTCTAGGGTTGGTTATCGGGAAAAAGAGCGTCAAGCTCTCCGTTCAGCGCAATCGCCTCAAACGTCTGATGCGCGAATCGTTTCGCCTGAACCAGGATTCACTGGTGGGGTGGGACATTGTTATCGTCGCGCGCAAAGGTTTGGGTGACGTAGAAAACCCCGAATTGATTCAGCATTTCGGCAAGCTCTGGAAGCGCCTGGCTCGTAACAAGCCAGCACCAGCAGTCAACACCGAAACTGTAGGGGTAGACAGTACCGATGCGTAAACTGGCACTCGTTCCGATCCAGTTTTATCGCTACGCCATTAGTCCCCTGATGGCCAGCCACTGTCGTTTCTACCCCAGTTGTTCCTGCTACGCGTATGAAGCCATAGAAAATCATGGCCTTCTGCGCGGTGGCTGGCTGACCTTTCGTCGTTTAGGTCGCTGTCATCCGTGGAATCCCGGCGGTTATGACCCGGTTCCGCCTATCCCTACCTCCCGTTCTTCTTCGATGGCCGAGTAATCATGGATATCAAACGCACGATCCTGATCGTCGCCCTGGCAATCGTGTCCTACGTCATGGTCCTTAAGTGGAACCAGGACTATGGCCAAGCTGCCCTGCCGACTCAGAATGTTGCAGCCAGCAATACCGCACCGAGCCTACCGGACACCGCAGTTGGCAATAATACCGCCAGCAATGACGACGTTCCGCGCGCGGCAAGCGATACCAGTGCCCCAGCTGAAGCCCCCGTGGCCGCAAGCAAGGATCTGATCCAAGTCAAGACAGACGTACTCGACCTGGCGATCGATCCACAAGGTGGCGACGTCGCCCAGTTGAAGCTGCCACTGTACCCACGTCGCCAGGACCATCCGGAAATCCCGTTCCAGTTGTTCGACAACGGCAACGAGCGCACTTATCTGGCCCAAAGCGGCTTGATTGGCGCTAACGGTCCGGACGCCAACCCGGCCGGTCGTCCGGTTTATTCCGCCGAGAAGAAGGTTTACCAACTGGCTGATGGTCAAGACCAACTGGTTGTTGACCTGAAATTCAGCAAGGACGGCGTCAACTACATCAAGCGTTTCACTCTTAAGCGCGGCCTGTATGACGTGACGGTGTCTTACCTGGTCGACAACCAGAGCAGCCAACCTTGGTCCGGCGCGATGTTCGCGCAGCTCAAGCGTGATGCCAGCGACGATCCTTCTTCCAGCACCGCCACCGGCACCGCGACTTACCTGGGCGCCGCCCTGTGGACAAGTTCCGAGCCGTACAAAAAAGTGTCCATGAAAGACATGGACAAGGCCCAGCTGAAAGAAACCGTGCAAGGTGGCTGGGTTGCCTGGTTGCAACATTACTTTGTAACCGCGTGGATCCCGCAAAAAGGCGAAAGCAACGTCGTCCAGACGCGCAAAGACAGCAAAGGCAACTACATCGTCGGCTACACCGGCCCCGCTTTGACAGCAGCATCTGGTGCGAAAGTCGAAACCAGCGCCATTCTGTACGCCGGTCCAAAGAGCCAGGCTGTACTTAAAGAGTTGTCCCCAGGCCTGGAGCTGACTGTCGACTACGGCTTCCTGTGGTTCATTGCCCAGCCAATCTTCTGGCTGCTGCAACATATCCACAGCCTCGTCGGCAACTGGGGTTGGTCGATCATCTTCCTCACCATGCTGATCAAGGGGATCTTCTTCCCATTGTCGGCCGCCAGCTACAAGTCGATGGCGCGCATGCGTGCAGTGGCGCCGAAACTGGCTGCCCTGAAAGAACAACATGGCGATGACCGGCAGAAAATGTCCCAGGCCATGATGGAGCTGTACAAGAAAGAGAAGATCAACCCGCTGGGTGGTTGCTTGCCTATTCTCGTACAAATGCCCGTTTTCCTCGCGCTCTACTGGGTTCTGCTGGAAAGCGTGGAGATGCGTCAGGCACCGTTCATGCTGTGGATTACCGACCTGTCGATCAAGGATCCGTTCTTCATCCTGCCGATCATCATGGGCGCCACCATGTTCATCCAGCAGCAGCTGAACCCAACGCCTCCGGACCCGATGCAGGCGAAGGTCATGAAAATGATGCCAATCATCTTCACCTTCTTCTTCCTGTGGTTCCCGGCCGGTCTTGTGCTGTACTGGGTTGTGAACAACGTGTTGTCCATCACGCAACAGTGGTACATCACGCGTAAGATCGAAGCGGCAACGAAAAAAGCCGAGGCGTAGCTTGCTCTGTGGATAACCACACAAAACGCCCCCTAGTGGGGCGTTTTGCTATCTGTCACTTTTGTCTGGATACCGCTTTATGAGCGCACCGCGTGAAACCATTGCCGCCGTCGCCACCGCCCAAGGTCGCGGCGGTGTCGGCATTGTCCGCATTTCCGGGCCGTTGGCCAGTGTCGCGGCCAAGGCTATCAGCGGCCGTGAACTCAAACCGCGGTTCGCTCACTACGGGCCGTTCCTTGATGGGCAGCAGCAAGTGTTGGATGAAGGACTGGCCTTGTATTTCCCGGGGCCTAACTCATTCACCGGCGAAGACGTCCTGGAGCTGCAGGGTCACGGCGGCCCAGTTGTCCTGGACATGCTGCTCAAGCGTTGCCTCGAGCTGGGCTGTCGCCTGGCGCGACCGGGGGAATTCAGTGAACGGGCCTTTCTCAACGACAAACTCGACCTGGCCCAGGCCGAGGCGATTGCCGATCTGATTGAAGCGAGCTCTGCGCAAGCGGCCCGCAACGCATTGCGATCCTTGCAGGGGGCGTTTTCCCAACGTGTGCATAACCTCACCGAGCAATTGATCGGCCTGCGGATCTATGTCGAGGCCGCGATCGATTTCCCGGAGGAAGAAATCGACTTCCTCGCCGATGGCCATGTGCTGAGCATGCTCGACAAGGTGCGCGATGAGTTATCCACAGTGCTTCGTGAAGCGGGCCAAGGCGCGTTGTTGCGTGACGGGATGACGGTGGTGATCGCCGGGCGACCGAACGCCGGCAAATCCAGCCTGCTGAATGCCCTGGCCGGACGTGAGGCTGCTATCGTCACCGAGATTGCCGGCACCACCCGGGATATCTTGCGTGAACATATCCACATCGATGGCATGCCGCTGCACGTGGTGGACACTGCAGGCTTGCGCGACACCGATGACCAAGTCGAAAAAATCGGCGTTGAACGCGCCCTCAAGGCCATTGGTGAAGCGGATCGGGTATTGCTGGTGGTGGATGCCACCGCGCCTGAAGCGGATGATCCCTTTGCCCTGTGGCCTGAATTCCTTGAAATCCGCCCGGATCCCTCGAAAGTCACGCTGATTCGTAACAAGGCTGACCTGACGGGGGAAGCGATTGTCCTAGAGGTCAGCGCTGACGGCCATGTCACCATCAGCCTGAGCGCGAAGTCGGCGGGTGAAGGGCTGGAATTGCTGCGCGAGCACCTCAAGGCATGCATGGGTTATGAGCAGACTTCGGAAAGCAGTTTCAGCGCACGCCGTCGGCACCTGGAAGCGTTGCGCCATGCCAGCGCGGCCCTGGAGCACGGGCGCGCCCAGCTGACCTTGGCGGGTGCTGGTGAGTTGTTGGCCGAGGATCTTCGCCAAGCGCAGCAATCCCTCGGAGAAATTACCGGCGCTTTCAGCTCTGATGACCTGCTGGGGCGGATCTTCTCCAGCTTCTGCATCGGTAAATAGCCCCGCCTTTCCCACCGGGTTTGTCCTCGAAAACTATCGAGCGCAACACAAACCCGGCTCCTCCATTCTTTTTGAACGAATTGCCCTTGATGGCGGCTTGCCCGTGGGCGCCGCGACGCCCACTTTTGGCTGTTTTCTGTGGATTAAGCCCTGTGAATAACTGCCTTTGAGGTCGGTTGATAAAGCCCCTCCAAAACTGAAGATAAATCGCTCTGTGGATAACCACCTCATTCATCCACAGGCTTACACCGGTTATCCAAGCCCTTCATGGGCACCTGGCCACAGGGTTTTGGATCTCTGTACACATTGTAAAATAAGGCCTACAGGCATTTATCCACAGATTGGTGGCCCAGTAAGAATAAACATAAAAACAAAGATTCTATAAATTTCTTTCTTTTTTATTTTTTTAACCGCGAGTTCTCCACAGCTGGTTAAATTTTGTGCAAAGGGTTCTTTAGAAAGGGCGAAGTCCCTATACTTGCCGACCTGGCTCGAAAAACGCCCAGGGCCAGACTCAAAACCTATTTCCGAATTACCTGAATAAAGCAGGCACGAGGTGCGTGGTGGATTTCCCTTCCCGTTTTGAAGTGATCGTCATCGGCGGCGGTCATGCCGGTACCGAGGCAGCACTTGCATCAGCACGCATGGGGGCCAAGACCCTGTTGCTGACGCATAACGTGGAAACCCTCGGCGCGATGAGCTGCAACCCAGCCATTGGTGGCATCGGCAAAAGCCACTTGGTCAAGGAAATCGATGCCCTCGGCGGCGCGATGGCCATGGCCACCGATAAGGGTGGTATCCAGTTTCGCGTATTGAACAGCCGCAAAGGCCCAGCCGTGCGCGCAACCCGCGCCCAGGCCGACCGAGTCCTGTACAAGGCCGCTGTTCGTGAAATCCTGGAAAATCAGCCGAACCTGTGGATATTTCAACAAGCGGCCGATGATTTGATCGTCGAGCAGGACCAAGTACGTGGTGTCGTCACTCAAATGGGCCTGCGTTTCTTCGCCGACTCCGTGGTGTTGACCACCGGGACCTTCCTCGGCGGACTTATCCACATCGGCTTGCAGAATTTTTCCGGCGGGCGCGCCGGGGATCCGCCGTCGATCGCCTTGGCACACCGTCTGCGTGAGTTGCCATTGCGTGTCGGACGCCTGAAGACCGGTACGCCACCTCGCATCGACGGCAAGTCTGTGGATTTTTCGGTGATGACCGAGCAACCTGGCGATACTCCGATCCCGGTGATGTCGTTCATGGGCAACAAGGAACAGCATCCACGGCAGGTCAGTTGCTGGATCACCCATACCAACGCCCGCACCCACGAAATCATCGCGGCGAACCTCGATCGTTCGCCGATGTATTCCGCTGCCGGTGAAATCGAAGGTGTCGGTCCGCGCTATTGCCCGTCGATCGAAGACAAGATCCATCGTTTTGCCGACAAGGAAAGCCATCAGGTGTTCATCGAGCCGGAAGGTTTGACCACCCATGAGCTGTATCCGAACGGGATATCCACAAGTCTGCCGTTCGACGTGCAATTGCAAATCGTCCAATCGATCCGCGGCATGGAAAACGCCCACATCGTTCGCCCGGGCTACGCCATCGAATACGACTACTTCGATCCGCGCGATCTGAAGTACAGCCTGGAAACCAAAGCTATTGGCGGTCTGTTCTTCGCCGGGCAGATCAACGGCACCACCGGTTACGAAGAAGCCGGCGCCCAAGGACTGTTGGCCGGTGCCAACGCGGCACTGCGTGCCCAGGGCAAAGACAGCTGGTGCCCGCGCCGCGACGAGGCGTACATCGGTGTGCTGGTGGACGACCTGATTACCCTGGGTACCCAGGAACCGTATCGGATGTTCACCTCCCGCGCCGAATATCGCCTGATCCTGCGTGAAGACAACGCCGACCTGCGCCTGACCGAGAAAGGTCGCGAGCTGGGGTTGGTGGATGACGCGCGCTGGGCCGCGTTCTGCAAGAAACGCGAGAGTATCGAGCTGGAAGAGCAACGCCTGAAAAGCACCTGGGTTCGTCCCGGTACCGAGCAGGGCGATGCCATCGCGACGAAATTCGGTACGCCGCTGACCCACGAATACAATCTGCTCAACCTGTTGAGCCGCCCCGAAATCGATTACGCCGGGCTGGTGGAAGTGACCGGTCAGGGCGCGGAAGATCCGCAAGTGGCCGAGCAGGTCGAGATCAAGACCAAGTACGCCGGTTACATCGACCGCCAGCAGGATGAAATCGCTCGCCTGCGCGCCAGCGAGGACACCAAGCTGCCTGTGGATATCGATTACACCGGCATTTCCGGGTTGTCGAAGGAGATCCAGAGCAAGCTCGGTGCGACCCGTCCAGAGACCCTGGGCCAGGCTTCGCGCATTCCCGGTGTCACGCCGGCGGCGATCTCCCTGTTGATGATTCATTTGAAAAAACGCGGCGCGGGCCGCCAGTTGGAGCAAAGCGCTTGAGTTCGATGGTCACCTCGCAACATGCTGAAGAGTTATCCACAGGTGCCCGTGAGCTCGGCGTCAGCCTGACCGAAGCCCAGCACGCGCAACTGCTGGGTTATCTGGCGCTGTTGATCAAATGGAACAAGGCCTACAACCTGACCGCCGTGCGCGATCCGGATGAAATGGTCTCGCGGCATTTGCTCGACAGTCTCAGCGTGATGTCCTTCATCGAAAACGGTCGCTGGCTGGATGTCGGCAGCGGCGGTGGCATGCCGGGCATTCCGCTGGCGATCCTGTTTCCCGACTCGCAAGTGACCTGTCTGGACAGCAACGGCAAGAAAACCCGCTTCCTGACCCAGGTCAAACTCGAATTAAAACTGGATAATCTGCAAGTTATCCACAGCCGCGTCGAAGCATTCCAGCCTGCCGAGCCGTTCAATGGGATCATCTCCCGGGCGTTCAGCAGCATGGAGAACTTCAGCAACTGGACTCGCCACCTGGGCGACGCCGATACACGCTGGCTGGCAATGAAGGGCGTTCATCCGGCCGATGAGCTGGTAGCATTGCCGGCAGACTTCCACCTCGATAGCGAACATGCCTTGGCCGTCCCCGGTTGCCAAGGCCAACGCCATCTGCTGATACTGCGCCGCACGGCATGATTGGGAACACGAGCAAGAATGGCTAAGGTATTCGCGATAGCGAACCAGAAAGGTGGTGTGGGCAAGACCACCACCTGCATCAACCTCGCAGCATCCCTGGTCGCGACCAAGCGCCGGGTGCTGTTGATCGATCTCGATCCACAGGGCAACGCCACCATGGGCAGCGGTGTGGACAAACATGGCCTGGAAAACTCCATCTACGACGTCCTGATCGGCGAATGCGATCTGGGCCAGGCCATGCACTTCTCCGAGCACGGCGGTTATCAACTGCTGCCGGCCAACCGTGACCTGACGGCGGCCGAAGTGGTGCTGCTGGAAATGCAGATGAAAGAAAGCCGTCTGCGCAGCGCCTTGGCGCCGATCCGGGAAAACTACGACTACATCCTGATCGATTGCCCGCCGTCGCTGTCGATGCTGACCCTCAACGCGCTGGTGGCAGCCGATGGGGTGATTATTCCCATGCAGTGTGAGTACTTCGCCCTGGAAGGGTTAAGCGACCTTGTGGATAACATCAAGCGCATCGCCGAACTGCTGAACCCTGAGTTGAAGGTCGAGGGCCTGTTGCGGACCATGTACGATCCGCGCCTGAGCCTGATGAATGACGTTTCCGCCCAGCTCAAGGAGCATTTCGGCGAGCAGCTGTACGACACCGTCATCCCACGCAACATCCGCCTGGCCGAAGCGCCGAGCTACGGCATGCCGGCCTTGGCCTACGACAAACAATCCCGTGGTGCGCTGGCCTACCTGGCCCTGGCGGGCGAGATGGTTCGCCGTCAGCGCCGCCAGCCACGCATCGCTGCAGCCCAGCCAACTTAAGGAAACCCCATGGCCGTCAAGAAACGAGGTCTCGGACGTGGACTGGATGCGCTGCTCAGCGGTCCGACCGTCAGTTCGCTGGAAGAACAGGCTGTCCAAGTCGATCAGCGCGAGCTGCAACATTTGCCCCTGGACCTGATCCAGCGCGGCAAATACCAGCCGCGCCGGGACATGGACCCGCAGGCACTGGAAGAACTGGCGCAGTCCATCAAGACCCAGGGCGTGATGCAACCGATCGTGGTGCGACCGATCGCCGACGGACGTTTCGAAATCATCGCTGGCGAACGTCGCTGGCGCGCCAGCCAGCAGGCCGGGCAGGAAACCATTCCGGCGATGGTCCGTGATGTGCCGGACGAAACCGCCATTGCCATGGCGCTGATCGAGAATATCCAGCGCGAAGACCTCAACCCGATCGAAGAAGCTGTGGCCCTGCAACGTCTGCAGCAAGAGTTCCAGCTGACCCAGCAGCAGGTCGCCGAAGCGGTGGGCAAGTCCCGGGTGACAGTGGCCAACCTGCTGCGCCTGATTGCCTTGCCCGAAGTCATCAAGACCATGCTGTCCCATGGCGACCTGGAAATGGGTCATGCCCGGGCATTGCTCGGTTTGCCGGAAAATCAACAGGTTGAAGGGGCGCGACATGTTGTCGCACGCGGGCTGACCGTGCGCCAAACCGAGGCACTGGTCCGTCAGTGGTTGAGCGGGAAACCTGCGCCTGTCGAAGCGGCAAAACCTGATCCGGATATCGCTCGCCTGGAACAGCGGCTGGCCGAGCGCCTAGGCTCTGCGGTGCAGATTCGCCACGGAAAGAAGGGCAAAGGGCAGCTGGTGATCGGCTATAACTCCCTCGATGAGCTGCAAGGTGTTCTTGCGCACATTCGCTGAAACAATTGCTCTTGTAGCGCGCAGTCGGAAATCACTACCTGAAGGTTGAATAGGGGCAGAACCGCCCCTATACTCTGCGCGCATTTTGTCGGCACAAATTATGCCAAGTTATTGAATTCAGGCAGCCGACCATTGGAGAGCAAAAGCGATGGAAACACGCACGCCAAACCGCTTGCCGTTCCATCGTCTGGCTGTTTTCCCGGTGTTGATGGCCCAGTTCGTCGTTGTACTGATCGCCGCGTTGGCGCTTTGGCAATGGAAGGGAGTCGTCGCCGGATACTCGGGTCTTTGCGGAGGCCTGATAGCCTTGCTTCCCAATATTTACTTCGCTCACAGGGCATTTCGGTTTTCCGGCGCCCGAGCAGCCCAAGCCATCGTCCGGTCTTTTTATGCCGGCGAGGCGGGGAAACTGATTTTGACGGCAGTGCTGTTTGCACTGACGTTCGCAGGTGTGAAGCCACTGGCGCCGCTGGCGGTATTCGGCGTGTTCCTGCTGACCCAGATGGTCAGCTGGTTCGCTCCCCTGCTAATGAGAACAAGACTTTCGAGACCTTAGGGCGTTTGAGGCAACCATGGCAGAGACAACCGCTTCGGGCTATATCCAGCACCACTTGCAGAACCTGACCTTCGGGCAGCTACCCAATGGCGGCTGGGGCTTTGCTCACACCGCAGCAGAAGCCAAGGAAATGGGCTTCTGGGCTTTCCACGTCGACACTCTCGGCTGGTCGGTCGCGTTGGGTCTGATCTTCGTCTTTCTTTTCCGCATGGCGGCCAAGAAAGCGACTTCGGGTCAGCCTGGTGCACTGCAGAACTTCGTTGAAGTATTGGTCGAATTCGTCGATGGCAGCGTGAAAGACAGCTTCCATGGCCGTAGCCCGGTGATCGCACCGCTGGCGCTGACCATCTTCGTCTGGGTGTTCCTGATGAACGCCATCGACCTGGTACCGGTCGACTGGATTCCTCAACTGGCCATCCTGATCTCCGGCGATGCTCACATCCCGTTCCGCGCCGTGTCGACCACTGACCCGAACGCGACCTTGGGCATGGCGTTCTCGGTGTTCGCACTGATCATTTTCTACAGCATCAAGGTCAAGGGCATCGGCGGCTTCATCGGCGAACTGACCCTGCACCCGTTCGGCAGCAAGAACATCCTCGTTCAAGCGTTGCTGATCCCGGTGAACTTCCTCCTGGAATTCGTGACCCTGATCGCCAAGCCAATCTCTCTGGCCCTGCGTCTGTTCGGCAACATGTATGCCGGCGAGCTGGTGTTCATCCTCATCGCTGTGATGTTCGGCAGCGGCCTGCTCTGGCTCAGCGGCCTGGGCGTGGTGCTGCAATGGGCGTGGGCTGTGTTCCACATCCTGATCATCACCCTGCAGGCGTTCATCTTCATGATGCTGACCATCGTCTACCTGTCGATGGCGCACGAAGAAAACCATTAAGGCCAGTCTCGACTAGTCTGATGTCCTTCCCGGTCAAACGGGAAGGGGCCCGAACGGGCTCGATGAAACGATTTGTTTTACCGCTTTAATCTAAAAAACCTAAACCATACGACGTAAAAGTCGGGAGGAAAGATGGAAACTGTAGTTGGTCTAACCGCTATCGCTGTTGCACTGTTGATCGGCCTGGGCGCACTGGGTACCGCAATTGGTTTCGGCCTGTTGGGCGGCAAGTTCCTGGAAGGCGCCGCGCGTCAGCCAGAAATGGTTCCAATGCTGCAAGTCAAAATGTTCATCGTTGCCGGTCTGCTCGACGCCGTAACCATGATCGGTGTTGGTATCGCTCTGTTCTTCACCTTTGCGAACCCGTTCGTTGGTCAGATCGCTGGCTGATTACTCGGATTTTCCGGGTAATTTGGTGTGATGGACAACGTAACTGCGAGGTGTTGGCGTGAACATTAATGCGACCCTGATTGGCCAGTCCGTTGCGTTCCTGATTTTTGTACTGTTCTGCATGAAGTTCGTATGGCCTCCGGTCATTGCGGCATTGCACGAACGTCAAAAGAAGATCGCTGATGGTCTGGACGCTGCCAGCCGAGCAGCTCGCGACCTGGAGTTGGCCCATGAGAAAGTGGGTCAGCAACTGCGCGAAGCGAAAGCTCAGGCAGCTGAAATCATCGAGCAAGCCAAGAAGCGCGGTACGCAGATTGTCGACGAAGCCCGTGAACAGGCTCGCGTCGAAGCTGACCGTGTGAAGGCTCAGGCTCAAGCCGAGATCGAACAGGAACTCAACAGCGTCAAAGACGCGCTGCGCGCCCAAGTGGGTAGCCTGGCCGTTGGCGGTGCTTCGAAGATCCTGGGTGCCACAATCGATCAAAACGCGCACGCAGAGCTGGTAAACCAACTGGCTGCTGAAATCTAAGCGAGGGCGATCATGGCAGAACTGACCACGTTGGCCCGACCTTACGCTAAGGCGGCCTTCGAGCACGCTCAGGCCCACCAGCAACTGGCCAATTGGTCAGCCATGCTCGGCCTGGCAGCAGCGGTGTCGCAAGACGACACCATGCAGCGCGTGCTCAAGGCCCCGCGACTGACGAGCGCAGAAAAGGCCGCCACGTTCATTGACGTGTGCGGCGACAAGTTCGATGCCAAGGCACAGAATTTCATCCATGTCGTTGCCGAAAACGACCGTCTCCCGCTTCTGCCGGAGATTGCCGCTCTGTTCGACCTGTACAAGGCCGAGCAAGAGAAGTCGGTAGACGTGGAAGTGACCAGTGCTTTTGCATTGAACCAAGAACAGCAAGACAAACTCGCCAAGGTTCTCAGTGCACGACTCAACCGGGAAGTGCGCCTGCAAGTCGAGGAAGACAAGTCCCTGATAGGGGGCGTTGTAATCCGCGCCGGCGACCTGGTTATCGATGGCTCGATTCGCGGCAAAATCGCGAAACTTGCCGAAGCATTGAAATCTTGAGTTTGAAGGGGCAGCAGAGCAATGCAGCAACTCAATCCTTCCGAAATAAGTGAAATTATCAAGGGCCGCATCGAAAAGCTCGATGTGACCTCCCAAGCCCGTAACGAAGGCACTGTCGTCAGCGTATCTGACGGCATCGTGCGGATTCACGGTCTGGCCGACGTCATGTACGGCGAGATGATCGAGTTTCCGGGCGGCGTCTACGGTATGGCCCTCAACCTGGAGCAAGACTCTGTAGGTGCCGTGGTATTGGGCGCGTACACGACTCTGGCTGAAGGCATGAGCGCCAAGTGCACCGGCCGCATCCTCGAGGTTCCAGTCGGTAAGGAACTGCTGGGTCGCGTAGTCGACGCACTGGGTAACCCAGTTGACGGCAAAGGTCCGCTGAACAACACCGAGACCGACGCGGTCGAGAAAGTTGCTCCTGGCGTGATCTGGCGTAAGTCGGTAGACCAGCCTGTACAGACTGGCTACAAGGCTGTCGATGCCATGATCCCTGTCGGCCGTGGCCAGCGTGAGCTGATCATCGGTGACCGTCAGATCGGTAAGACCGCCCTGGCGATCGACGCGATCATCAACCAGAAGAACAGCGGTATCTTCTGCGTCTACGTGGCAATCGGTCAGAAGCAATCGACCATCGCCAACGTGGTTCGCAAGCTGGAAGAAAACGGTGCACTGGCCAACACCATCATCGTTGCCGCCAGCGCCTCCGAATCGGCTGCCCTGCAGTTCCTGGCACCGTACTCCGGTTGCACCATGGGCGAATACTTCCGCGACCGCGGTGAAGATGCGCTGATCGTTTATGACGATCTGTCCAAGCAAGCAGTGGCCTACCGCCAGATCTCCCTGCTGCTGCGTCGTCCACCAGGCCGTGAAGCCTACCCAGGCGACGTGTTCTATCTCCACTCCCGTCTGCTGGAGCGCGCATCCCGCGTTTCGGAAGAATACGTCGAGAAGTTCACCAACGGCGCAGTGACTGGCAAGACCGGTTCCCTGACCGCCCTGCCGATCATCGAAACCCAGGCTGGCGACGTTTCCGCGTTCGTTCCGACCAACGTGATTTCCATCACCGACGGTCAGATCTTCCTGGAATCGGCCATGTTCAACTCGGGCATCCGCCCTGCAGTTAACGCCGGTGTTTCGGTATCCCGTGTAGGTGGTGCCGCTCAGACCAAGATCATCAAGAAGCTGTCCGGTGGTATCCGTACCGCCCTGGCCCAGTACCGTGAACTGGCGGCATTCGCCCAGTTCGCTTCTGACCTGGACGAAGCGACCCGTAAGCAACTTGAGCATGGTCAGCGCGTTACCGAGCTGATGAAGCAGAAGCAATACGCACCGATGTCGATCGCTGACATGGCGCTGTCGCTGTATGCCGCTGAGCGTGGGTTCCTGACTGACATTGAAATCACCAAGATCGGCAGCTTCGAACAAGCGCTGATTGCTTTCTTCAACCGCGATCACGCCGATTTGATGGCCAAGATCAACGTTAAAGGTGACTTCAATGACGAAATCGACGCTGGCCTCAAAGCCGGTATCGAGAAGTTCAAGGCCACCCAAACCTGGTAAGCCGCAGCGGGAGCCGCAAGGCTCCCGCTTGCTAACCTGATAGGTGTTACATGGCAGGCGCAAAAGAGATTCGCAGTAAGATTGCGAGCATCAAAAGCACGCAAAAGATTACCAGCGCCATGGAAAAAGTGGCGGTCAGCAAAATGCGCAAGGCACAAATGCGCATGGCTGCTAGCCGTCCTTATGCGGAGCGCATCCGCCAGGTGATTGGTCATCTGGCCAACGCCAACCCGGAATACCGCCACCCGTTCATGATCGACCGCGCCGTCAAGCGCGTCGGTTACGTTGTGGTGAGCAGTGACCGTGGTCTGTGCGGTGGCTTGAACACCAACCTGTTCAAGGCCCTGGTCAAGGACATGGCGGTAAACCGCGAACAAGGCGTCGAGATCGATCTGTGCGTGGTCGGTAGCAAGGGTGCGGCTTTCTTCCGCAACTTCGGCGGCAACGTCGTCGCTGCTATCAGCCACCTGGGTGAAGAACCGTCGATCAATGACCTGATCGGCAGCGTCAAGGTGATGCTGGATGCTTACCTGGAAGGCCGGATCGACCGCCTGTCCGTGGTATCCAACAAGTTCATCAACACCATGACGCAACAGCCGACGGTGGAGCAATTGATTCCACTGGTGGCGACCCCGGAACAGGAACTCAAGCACCACTGGGACTATCTCTACGAACCGGATGCCAAGGAGCTGCTCGACGGCTTGATGGTCCGCTACGTGGAGTCGCAGGTCTACCAGGCGGTGGTCGAGAACAACGCAGCTGAACAAGCGGCGCGGATGATCGCGATGAAGAACGCTACCGACAACGCCGGTGATTTGATCAGCGATTTGCAGCTGATCTACAACAAGGCGCGTCAGGCTGCGATCACCCAAGAGATCTCGGAAATCGTCGGCGGCGCTGCCGCGGTTTAACGGTTCAAATATTCAGAGGATCCAGCTATGAGTAGCGGACGTATCGTTCAAATCATCGGCGCCGTTATCGACGTGGAATTCCCACGCGACAGCGTACCGAGCATCTACGACGCCTTGAAGGTTCAAGGCGCCGAAACCACCCTGGAAGTTCAGCAGCAGCTGGGCGACGGCGTGGTTCGTACCATTGCGATGGGCTCCACCGAAGGCTTGAAGCGCGGTCTGGACGTCAACAACACTGGCGCAGCCATCTCCGTACCGGTCGGTAAAGCGACCCTGGGCCGGATCATGGACGTACTGGGCAACCCGATCGACGAAGCTGGCCCGATCGCCACCGAAGAGCGCTGGGGCATTCACCGTCCTGCGCCATCCTTCGCTGAGCAGGCTGGTGGTAACGAGCTGCTGGAAACCGGCATCAAGGTTATCGACCTGGTTTGCCCGTTCGCCAAGGGCGGTAAAGTCGGTCTGTTCGGTGGTGCCGGTGTAGGCAAGACCGTAAACATGATGGAACTGATCCGTAACATCGCCATCGAGCACAGCGGTTATTCCGTGTTCGCCGGTGTGGGTGAGCGTACTCGTGAGGGTAACGACTTCTACCACGAGATGAAGGATTCCAACGTTCTGGACAAAGTGGCACTGGTCTACGGCCAGATGAACGAGCCGCCGGGAAACCGTCTGCGCGTAGCCCTGACCGGCCTGACCATGGCCGAGAAGTTCCGTGACGAAGGTAACGACGTTCTGCTGTTCGTCGACAACATCTACCGTTACACCCTGGCCGGTACCGAAGTATCCGCACTGCTGGGCCGTATGCCTTCTGCAGTAGGTTACCAGCCGACCCTGGCTGAAGAGATGGGCGTGCTGCAAGAGCGCATCACTTCGACCAAGCAAGGCTCGATTACCTCGATCCAGGCGGTATACGTACCAGCGGACGACTTGACCGACCCGTCGCCAGCGACCACCTTCGCCCACTTGGACGCAACCGTCGTTCTGTCCCGTGACATCGCTTCCCTGGGTATCTACCCAGCGGTAGACCCACTGGACTCTACTTCGCGCCAGCTGGATCCGAACGTGATCGGCCAGGAGCACTACGACACCGCTCGCGGCGTCCAGTACGTGCTGCAGCGTTACAAGGAACTGAAGGACATCATCGCGATCCTGGGTATGGACGAGCTGTCGGAAGCCGACAAGCAGTTGGTAAACCGTGCTCGTAAGATCCAGCGCTTCTTGTCGCAGCCGTTCTTCGTGGCTGAAGTCTTCACCGGTGCCTCGGGTAAATACGTTTCCCTGAAAGACACCATTGCTGGCTTCAAAGGCATCCTCAACGGTGACTACGACCACCTGCCAGAACAAGCGTTCTACATGGTCGGCGGCATCGAAGAAGCGATCGAGAAAGCCAAGAAACTGTAATCCCGGCGCCCGGCAACGGGCGCTAATTTAGGTTGAGGCAATCAGATGGCTATGACAGTCCATTGCGATATCGTCAGCGCGGAAGGGGAAATCTTCTCCGGTCTGGTCGAGTTTGTGGTTGCGCACGGTGAGCTGGGTGATCTTGGTATCGCCCTGGGTCACGCACCGCTGATCACCAGCTTGAAGCCAGGTCCGATCACGCTGACCAAGCAGGGCGGGGAGCGGGAGGTGTTCTACATCTCCGGTGGTTTCCTCGAGGTTCAGCCGAACATGGTCAAGGTCCTTGCCGACACCGTGCAACGTGCTGCCGACATGGATGAAGCCTCCGCTCAGGAAGCCGTCAAGGCTGCCGAGAAGGCCCTGCACGAACGCGGTGCAGAGTTCGATTACGGCTCGGCTTCTGCACGTCTGGCCGAGGCCGCAGCCCAGCTGCGTACCGTCCAGCAGATCCGCAAGAAGTTCGGCGGCTAAGCCGTCAGCTTTCTGCGCGATTGATTAAAAAGGGTAGCCTCGGCTACCCTTTTTTCTTTTTCCGACATTCATTACCTGGTCGCAGCCGCTGACCACCCAGGATTGGTAGCCAGTCATGTCTCTTGAAATCGTTATCCTCGCGGCCGGCCAAGGCACCCGCATGCGTTCGGCGTTGCCCAAGGTGTTGCATCCGGTCGCCGGCAACTCCATGCTCGGTCATGTTATCCACAGCGCACGGCAACTTGATCCCCAGCGCATTCATGTGGTGATCGGTCACGGTGCCGATGCGGTGCGCGAACGCCTGGCGGCGGATGACCTGAATTTCGTCCTGCAGGACAAACAACTGGGCACTGGCCACGCGGTGGCCCAGGCCGTGCCGTTCATCACGGCCGATACGGTGCTGATTCTCTACGGCGATGTTCCGTTGATTGAAGTCGAGACCTTGCAGCGCTTGCTCAAGCGCGTTGCGCCACAGCAGTTGGGCTTGCTGACCGTGGAGTTGGATGATCCTACCGGCTATGGCCGCATTGTGCGCAACGCCGACGGCCAGGTGACGGCGATCGTCGAGCAAAAGGACGCAAACGAAGCCCAGCGAGCAATCACCGAGGGCAACACCGGGATTCTTGCGGTGCCGGCCGAGCGTCTGGGTGACTGGATGAGTCGTCTGTCGAACAACAACGCGCAGGGCGAGTACTACCTGACCGATGTGATTGCCATGGCCGTTGCCGACGGGCTGGTCGTCGCCACCGAGCAGCCGCTGGACGCCATGGAAGTGCAGGGCGCCAATGATCGCCGGCAACTGGCCGAGCTGGAGCGCCACTATCAATTGCGCGCCGCCCGCCGCCTGATGGCCCAAGGCGTGACCCTGCGCGATCCGTCCCGTTTCGATGTTCGTGGTGAAGTCAGCGTGGGTCGCGATGTGCTCATCGATATCAACGTCATCCTTGAAGGCAAGGTCATCATCGAGGACGACGTGGTCATCGGCCCGAACTGCGTGATCAAGGACAGCACCCTACGCAAAGGCGTGGTAATCAAGGCTAACAGCCATCTCGACGGCGCGATCATGGGCGAAGGCAGCGACGCCGGCCCGTTTGCCCGCTTGCGTCCAGGTTCCGTGCTGGAAGCCCGGGCCCATGTGGGTAACTTTGTCGAACTCAAAAATGCCCATCTGGGAGAAGGCGCCAAGGCCGGCCACCTGACCTACCTGGGTGACGCTGAAGTCGGTGCCCGCACCAACATTGGTGCCGGTACCATCACCTGCAACTACGATGGTGCCAACAAGTGGAAAACGGTGCTGGGTGAAGATGTCTTCATCGGCTCCAATAACTCCTTGGTAGCGCCTGTGGAAATCTCCAGCGGTGCGACAACGGCGGCCGGTTCGACCCTCACTCAGAATGTGGATAACGGCCAACTGGCGGTGGGGCGTGCGCGCCAGCGCAATATCGACGGCTGGAAGCGGCCAGAGAAGATCAAGAAGCCCTAAAGTTATCCACAACCCTCCTGTGGGAGCGAGCTTGCTCGCGATAGCGGTGTATCAGGTAAGCAGCATTGCCTGACCTGGCCCCTTCGCGAGCAAGCTCGCTCCCACATTTATTACGGGGTTTCTGAATTTTTCTCCCGGTACCTTGACGACATCGCTTCAATAGGTTTTGATTGCTTACGTTATCTTTCGAATCGAAACTTAAGCCGCCATGTCGAAACGCAACACGCCACAGCGTCGTCATAACATCCTTGTTTTGCTCCATGAGCAGGGCGAGGTCAGCGTGGATGAATTGGCCAAGCGCTTCGAAACCTCCGAAGTTACGATTCGCAAGGATCTAGCCGCCTTGGAAACCAATGGCCTGCTGCTGCGTCGCTACGGGGGCGCGGTGCCGATGCCGCAGGAGTTGGTGGCCGATAACGGGCAAACCGTCTCAAAGTACAAACAAGCCATTGCACGGGCCGCCGTGAAGCGGATCCGCGAGCACGCGCGCATCATCATCGACAGCGGCAGCACCACGGCGGCCATGATCCCGCAACTCGGCCAACAGCCGGGCCTGGTGGTGATGACCAATTCCCTGCACGTGGCCAATGCCTTGAGCGAGCTGGAGCATGAGCCGGTGCTGTTGATGACCGGCGGTACCTGGGACCCTCACTCCGAGTCCTTCCAGGGCCAAGTCGCCGAGCAGGTACTGCGTTCCTACGACTTCGACCAGTTGTTCATCGGCGCCGACGGCATCGATCTGGTTCGAGGTACTACCACCTTCAACGAACTGCTGGGCCTGAGCCGTGTGATGGCTGACGTGGCCCGGGAAGTGATCGTGATGGTGGAGGCCGACAAGATCGGCCGCAAGATTCCCAACCTGGAACTGCCGTGGAGCAGCGTCCATACCCTCATTACCGATGATCGCCTGCCCGTGGAGGCACGCGATCAGATCCAGACCCGCGGCATTACATTGATCTGCGCGTCTGTCAGCCAGGAGAAATAGCATGTGTGGAATTGTCGGCGCCGTTGCTGAACGCAACATCACGGCCATCTTGCTGGAAGGTCTCAAGCGTCTTGAATATCGCGGCTACGACAGTGCCGGCGTGGCGGTATTCACCAACGACGAGAAGCTCGCGCGCATGCGTCGTCCGGGCAAGGTCAGCGAACTGGAACGGGCCCTGGATGCCGAACCGCTGATCGGACGCCTGGGCATCGCCCACACCCGCTGGGCCACCCACGGAGCGCCATGCGAGCGAAATGCCCACCCGCATTTTTCCGGTGATCTGGCGGTGGTGCACAACGGCATCATCGAGAACTATGAAGCCCTGCGCGAGCAACTCAAGGCACTCGGCTATGTGTTCAGCTCGGACACCGACACCGAAGTCATCGCTCACCTGCTCAATCACAAGCTCAAGGACCTGGTGGACCTGAGCGTGGCGCTCAAGGCCACGGTCAAGGAACTCCATGGCGCCTACGGCCTGGCGGTGATCAGCGCCAAACAACCGGATCGCCTGGTTGCGGCCCGCAGCGGCAGCCCATTGGTGATCGGCTTGGGCCTGGGGGAAAACTTCCTGGCTTCCGATCAACTGGCGCTGCGTCAGGTCACTGACCGCTTCATGTACCTGGAAGAGGGCGATATCGCCGAGATTCGCCGCGAAAGCGTGCAGATTTGGGATCGGGATGGCAAAAGCGTCGAGCGTGAAACCGTGCAATACCGCGACGGCGCCGAAGCCGCCGACAAGGGTGAGTTCCGCCATTACATGCTCAAGGAAATCCATGAGCAACCAGCCGTCGTACAGCGCACCCTCGAAGGGCGCCTGAGCCAGGATCAAGTGCTGGTCCAGGCCTTCGGCCCGCAAGCGGCAGAACTGTTCGCCAAGGTGCGCAATGTGCAAATCGTGGCGTGCGGTACCAGTTACCACGCCGGCATGGTTGCGCGTTACTGGCTCGAAGAGCTGGCCGGTATCCCTTGCCAAGTTGAAGTCGCCAGCGAGTTCCGTTATCGCAAAGTCGTCGTGCAGCCCGATACCCTGTTCGTGACCATTTCCCAGTCCGGTGAAACCGCCGATACCCTGGCCGCTCTGCGCAACGCCAAGGAATTGGGCTTCCTCGCCAGCCTGGCGATCTGTAACGTCGGCATCAGCTCGCTGGTGCGTGAATCCGACCTGACCTTGTTGACTCAGGCCGGTCGCGAAATCGGCGTGGCGTCGACCAAGGCGTTCACCACGCAACTGGTGGGCCTGCTGTTGCTCACTCTTTCGCTGGGCCAGATACGCGGCACGCTGGCGGAGGGCGTCGAAGCCAAGCTGGTGGAAGAACTGCGGCGGCTGCCGGCGCGCTTGGGTGAAGCGTTGGCCATGGACAGCATTGTGGAAAAAATCGCCGAGCTGTTCGCCGAGAAGAACCACACCCTGTTCCTGGGCCGTGGCGCACAATTCCCGGTGGCGATGGAAGGGGCGCTGAAGCTCAAGGAGATTTCCTACATTCACGCCGAAGCCTACCCGGCCGGTGAACTCAAGCACGGCCCATTGGCGCTTGTGGATAACGACATGCCAGTGGTCACCGTCGCGCCGAACAATGAGCTGCTGGAAAAGCTCAAGTCCAACCTGCAGGAAGTCCGTGCACGTGGCGGTCAACTGGTGGTCTTCGCAGATGAGAAGGCCGGCATGACCAATGGTGAAGGCACCCATGTCGTGCACATGCCGCACATCCACGACATCCTGTCGCCGATCCTCTACACCATCCCGCTGCAATTGTTGTCGTACTACGTGGCGGTGCTCAAGGGGACCGATGTGGACCAGCCGCGCAACCTGGCGAAATCGGTCACGGTTGAGTAAGAGCCTCACGCTGGGCAAAGCTCCAGCAAGACGCTGCGGACCACAAACCTTCCCAAACTAACCCCCTGACTCCGGGGGTTTTTTTATGGGCGCAAGTTCGATGGCGTATCCTTTTGAGGATCAGCACGAAGACTCGATTCGGTTTTTTACCCGCTCCTGTTCGTCGCATTCGTGGCAGGCCCGGAACAACTGCATTGACAACAGGGAGTAGAGGTGTTGATATCAAGTCATACGACAACGTATGACATAAGAAAATAATAAAAATGAAAGGTGCAGTCATGTTTTCTGCATTTACCGCCCAAAGGGTATGCAGCCCTCCGGTCTCACGCTTTAACACCGTGCGCCGAACGCTTTCTTTCTTGTCCGAAAAGTCCCACGCGGGCTCGCAGCAACTCCCGAACGCCTCGTTTTCCACATCCAAGCGCCTTCGCCTTTCCCATCAGGCGTTAGCACTGGGTGTGTCCGTTTCTCGCTCAACCTCAATCCCACAATGAATGGCAGCACCCGGAGAACAATAATGAAGAAAACACTCTGCGCCTCTTTGATCGCCTCATTCCTGAGCCTGACCGCCGGTACAGCAATGGCCGCCGATGCCAGCGACTGGCCAAGCCGTCCGGTACAGGTCGTGGTGATCGCCAATGCCGGTGGTGACACCGATTTCAACGCACGGATGATGGCCAAGTACTTCACCAAGGTGACCGGCAAGGCCATGGTCGTCACCAACATGGCAGGCGGGGGCGGAACGATCGCTGCCGATGCGGTCAAGAGCGCAGCGCCGGATGGCAACACCATCCTGTTTACCCACACCGGCCAGTTGATCGTCAACGAGGTGGCGGGGCTGTCCGAAGATCGTTTCGATGCGTTTGATATTTCCTGCATCGCTGGCGTCGACAAAGGTGCAGTGTTTGTCTCGGCGAAAAGCTCGGGCATCGACAGCCTTGACCAACTGATTCAGAAAGCCAAAGACAAGCCCGGCACCATCACCTACGGCACCGAGATGGGTAACTTCTCGCACCTGCAAGGCTTGATGTTCGAGAAGCTCGCCGGCGTGAAACTGAAAATGGTCGACAGCGGCACCGTCTCGGAAAAAATCGTTGCCTTGCTGGGCAAGCGCATCGATCTGGGCGCCATCAGCTATGGCTCGGTCCAGGATTACATCTCCAGCGGCAAGATGACTGCCCTGGGCCAGCCTAACGCCGAGCGCAATGCGCTGCTGGGCGACGTCAAGACCTTCAAGGAGCAAGGCGTGGACCTGGTCCTGGACAAACCGTATGTCGTCGCCTTCCCGAAAGGCACCGACCCGGCCATCGTCAAGAAGATGGCCGACACCATGAAGAAAATCACCGAAGAGCCTGAGTACGCCGAGGAGCTGAAAAAGTCCTTCAAGCAGCCGGTCAGCTTCCAGGGCACCGAAGAAGCCATTGCCACGTTGAACAAAACCCGCGACAGCTTCATGCAGTTCAAGGACGAGATGCGTAAAGCTAAATAATTTTGCGTAACGGTTCGGGTGCGTGCCGCGCTGGCCTGCACCCGACACCCGTCCTTCCAAGCAAGAGGAGCCTGTATGGATTCCTATAAGAGAAACGAGCTGATCGCCGGCCTGGCCATGCTTGGCGCCGGCATCGCTTATCTGGTTTTGACACTGAACCTGCCGCGTCGCGGGACGGTCGATGCCGCGTTTATACCGTTGGTCCTCGCCGTCGCGTTGTGCCTGTTGGGTGCGTTGCAGTTATGGGCCTGGCGAAAGCTGCCGGACAAGAGTGCCGAACCTGCGGAAAAGCCTGAGGCGATCGATTACCCAACCGTCATCAAATCCCTGGCATTGGTGCTGCTTTACACGGTGCTGATGGAACCGGTGGGGTTTCTGATCACGACTGCGCTCTATCTCTATGCCCAGTTCATCGTATTGACCCCGGCGGACGAAAAGGTCAAGCACCTGCGTTACACGCTGATCGCGGTCGTTTCGGCTGTGCTGATTTTTTACATCTTTCGTCATGGCTTCGACTTGCTCCTGCCTGTCGGTTTATTGGATTTCTAGGGGACGGCCATGATTGAGCTCATGCAAACAGGCTTCGCAGCCGTACTGACACCCTACGTATTTCTCCTGATCACCCTCGGCGTTGCGGTGGGGATCGTTTTTGGTGCGGTGCCCGGCCTCTCGGCCACCATGGCGATCGCACTGTGCTTGCCGTTGACCTACTCGATGGGTCCCGGTCCTGGCTTGGCGCTGTTGGTTGCGCTGTTCGTTGGCGCCACCTCGGGAGGGCTGATATCGGCGATATTGCTCAACATACCGGGAACGCCGGCCTCCATCGCGACGACGTTCGATGGCTGGCCGCTGATGAAGAAGGGGCTGGGCGTCAAGGCCCTTGGCGTTGGCGTGGTGTTCTCATTTCTCGGCACGATTTTCAGTATCGCCGCGCTGATGTTCATCGCCCCGATCCTGGCGGAACTGGCCCTGAGCTTTGGCCCGCACGAATACTTTTCCATCGCGATTTTTTCGCTGACGTTGATCGCCACGCTGTCCACCGGCTCGCTGGTCAAGGGCTTGTTTGCCGGTGCCCTGGGTTTTGCCTTCTCCACCGTGGGTATCGCCCCGGTCGAAGCGATCCGTCGTTTTACCTTTGACCTGCCGAGCCTCAATGGCGGCTTCGCCATGCTCACGGTCATGATCGGCATGTTCGCCGTCGCCGAAGTGCTGAAGTTCGCTGAGAGTGCGCGCCTGAGCCACCGGGCCAGACCTCAGCACATCAGCATGAAAGGTGTGAAAGGGTTTGGTTTTTCGATCAAGGAGTTCGTAGGCCAGTTGCCCAACGCCACCCGTTCGTCCGTGATTGGCCTGGGCATCGGTATCTTGCCGGGTATCGGTGCTGGTACGTCGAATATCGTTTCCTACATCGTGGCGAAGAAACGCTCCAAAACCCCTGAAGAATTCGGTAAAGGCAAGATTGACGGCGTGGTCGCCAGCGAGACGGCAAACAATGCCGGCATTGGCGGAGCGATGATTCCACTGCTGACGCTAGGCATTCCCGGTGACACCACCACGGCGGTCATGCTCGGCGGTTTCATGATCCACGGCCTCCAGCCTGGGCCTCTGCTGTTCATCAGCCAGGCGCCTTTGGTCTACTCGATTTTCGCCGCGCTCATCGTCGCTTCCGTGCTGATGCTGGTGCTGGAGTTCTACGGCCTGCGCATGTTCATCAAGCTGTTGGCGGTGCCAAAGCACATTCTGTTGCCGATCATCCTGGTGCTTTGCGTCGTTGGGGCCTTTGGCCTGAACAGCCGGATCTTCGACGTCTGGGCGGTGCTGCTGTTTGGTTTGCTGGGCTATGGGTTCGTCAAAGCCGGCTTGCCGATCGCACCGTTCATCATCGGTTTCATTCTCGGTCCGATGGCTGAAACCAACTTGCGCCGCGGCTTGATGCTGTCCGATGGCAACTTCGGCGGCTTCCTGACCAACCCCATCTCGGCGGGCTTCCTCATCCTGGCTGCGGCGTCCATCTCCTGGCATCTGGTGACGGTCCTCCGTAACCGAAAAAGTGCTGCGATTGAATTGATGCGCAGCTAGCCCATCGCATTTGCTGCTGCAACACGCCCCGTGATGCAGCAGCCGAGCCCAAACGTTCGGAGCATAGCCATGCAAGACAAGCCTCAACTGTCTTCTGCCGACGACGACCGCATTGCCTGGGTGCGCGTGGCGTCGGTATTTTTGCCGTTGGCCAATCCCATCAGCGACGCCAAGGTGCTGACCGGTCGGCAAAAACCAATGACCGAAATCGCCATGCTGTTTGTCGAAATCGAAACCAGGGACGGCCACCGTGGCCTGGGTTTCAGCTATTCCAAGCGCGCCGGCGGCCCCGGGCAGTTTGCCCACGCCCGGGAAATCGCCCCTGGCCTCATCGGCGAAAATCCCAGCGATATTGCCAAGCTCTGGGACAAGCTCTGCTGGGCGGGTGCCTCGGTGGGGCGCAGCGGCCTGGCGACCCAGGCGATCGGTGCATTCGATGTGGCCCTGTGGGACTTGAAAGCCAAGCGCGCCAATCTTTCCCTGGCGCGCTTGCTGGGCGCTCATCGCGATTCTGTCCAGTGCTACAACACATCGGGTGGATTCCTGCACACGCCGCTTGATCAATTGATGATCAATACCGACATCTCTCGGGAGAAGGGTATCGGTGGGATCAAGCTCAAGGTCGGCCAGCCTGACCAGGCGTTGGATCTGCACCGGGTCAGCACCATTCGCAAACACCTGGGGGACGGCTTCCCCTTGATGGTCGATGCCAATCAGCAATGGGATCGACCCACCGCGCAGCGCATGTGCCGCCAGTTGGAACAATACAACCTGATCTGGATCGAGGAGCCGCTGGACTGCTACGACGCCGAAGGTCACGCCGCGCTGGCCCAGCAATTCGACACGCCGATCGCCACCGGTGAAATGCTCACCAGCGTCGCCGAACACTGGGAATTCATCAAGCTGCGCGCCGCCGATTACCTGATGCCCGATGCACCGCGTGTCGGCGGCATCACGCCTTACCTGAAAGTCCAGGCAGCGGCCGAACAAGCGGGGCTGATGATCGCGCCGCACTTTGCCATGGAACTGCACATCCATCTGGCCGCCACCTACAGTCGCGAGCCGTGGGTGGAACATTTCGAATGGCTGGAGCCGTTGTTCAACGAACGCATGGAAACCCGGGACGGAAGAATGCTGGTGCCTACGCGGCCTGGCCTTGGGCTGTCCTTGAGTGAGCGCGTAGCGGGGTGGACGGCGGACCAGATCGAGATCGGGCGGCGCCCGTGATCAGGTCGACGAGGAGCCCGGCATGGCGTTGAGTCCTGAGTTTATCCACAGCATCGAGCGGATGGTTGGCGCCGCGGGCGTGGTGCGCAATC